>NZ_CP186499.1:0-1260000 GCF_054790505.1 Pseudomonas sp. Tul2A7
TCTGAACAACAGCATCGGCCTGCTCGTTGTTGCTGCTTTGAATCCCGATGAACCGGATTTTGACAACCTGATCCGCGAGTTCCGCCTGTGCCTGAACAACTACGACGCCTGGGCCGAACAGTTCTGGACCGGGACGGCGCTGGATGTCGAGCAGGTCTTCACCGTCGGCAACGACGTGCGCCTCAGCGCGCCGATCAAGTCGCGCCAACCGCTCAGCTCATCGGTGGTCATGTGCTCGGCCAGCGGGGCGTTGACGCTGGTGCATATGTTCGAGGCCGCGCGGTTTGTGCCGATCGGCAACACCCCGGTGACGCTCGAACCGGTGCTTGCCGATGTCGGCGGTGTGCTGACTTTCGGCGAGCCGCTGCGTTACACCATCGGCCCCAGCGGCATTCTGCAGGTGACCGATTGCGATCGGGGCCAGCGTTATCGCATCACCTTCTTTCCCGATGTGTCCACCGACCATGTGCGTGCGCTGTATGCCTCTTATGAAGGCGTCATTGCAGGCCTGGAAGGCTGGCTGCGCGCGGAGTGGGCAGGGTTTCAACCACAGTGGACGGAGTTTTCCAGCGCCGGGTTTCTTCAGCGTTACGGTCAGTTGCAACAGGCCGACTGGCGCGGGTTCGAGAAAGCCCTGAATGGCGTCTGGGACGACATTAAACAGGTATTCGCCCTCCTCGCCGACCTGCAGGCCAACACCGAAAAATTGCTGGAATACCTCAGCGAGGCCGAGCTTGAGGCGTTGTTGAATGCTTCCAGCGACGCCATTGCCAACGGCTTGCTGATCCTCAGTGACGAACCGTTGCTGTTCATTCATATGGCCGCATTTAGCAGTTGGCTGAAGATGCTGCCACCGCAGCACCTGGCTGAAGTGGTGGCCGAGGTTCGGGCCGAACTGCTGATCGGTTTTCTGCTGACGGCGTTGTCGGGTGGCGTCGGCGTGCCGGTGCGCCTGAGCAGCAAAGTGCTGGCGAAGGTCAAGTCACCACGCGCTCGGGAGTGGTTGGCGGCCTCGGCTTTGCGCTTGGCCGAACTGACGTCCTCGGCGGATTTGACGCGGCATGCCAGCGTTTTGAAGCCGCTGATGCTCAATGTGCGCGACGTTGAGTTGAAACCGACACCGGCGATACCGCTGAACATTCGTCAGGCCGATTCGCTGGTGTTGACGGTGCCGAATCCGGCGCCTGTTGTGCGGGACAAGTCTGGCGCTTCGAGCCGGTTGGAACGGCATGAACCTCACGACGATTCGCCGGATCAGGCGAAAAATCCCAACGGTGACAGCGCCGATTGCGTGCCCTTCACCTGCACCAATGGCTGCCCGGTGTCGATGGTCACCGGTGAAGAACTGCTGACCCTGAGCGATGCGGTGCTCGATGGCGTGTTGCCGTTTGAGTTCACGCGGTTGTATCGCTCCAGCGCCGCCGAGATCGATATCGGGCTGGGGTTTGGCTGGAGCCATTCGCTGGCGCATCGGCTGGAGTTTTTCGCTGATGAGGTTGTTTGGGTCGATCACGAAAACCGGCGTACCCGTTTTCCGTTGCCGAGCGTTGAACGACCGGCGATTCACAACAGCCTGTCGCGGGCGGCGATTTTCCTTGGCGATGAACCGGAAGAACTGATCCTCGCGCTGGCCGGGGAAACAGCGCGGTTTTATCACTTTCGTGCAGGACGACTGACGGCGATCAGCGATGCCTATGGCAATCGTCTGACGGTGCAGCGCGATCGCTCTGACCGGGTACAGCGACTGGACAACGGCGCCGGGCGTTCGCTGCTGTTGCGATATGACCGGGCGCAGTTGCTGGGTGTGGATTACCAGGTTTTTCAGAACGCGGAGTGGGTAACTGAACAAGCGCTGGTCAGTTACCGCTACGACCCTTATCGGCACCTGATCGAAGCGACCAACGCCGTCGGTGACAGCGAGCGTTACGACTACGACGACGCCCACGTGATTCTGCAGCGGCAACTAGCCGGCGGCGCGAGTTTCTTCTGGGAGTGGGAGCGTTCGGGGAAAGCGGCGCGTTGCGTGCGCCACTGGGCGTCGTTTTCGCAGATGGACACGCGCTACGTCTGGAAGGACGACGGCAGCGTCGCGGTGCATTACGTCGATGGCACCGAAGAAACCTACGTCCACGACGAACGGGCGCGGCTGGTGCGTAAAGTCTCGGCGGATGGTGGCGAGCAGCTCAAGGCGTATGACGATGCGGGGCGGTTGATCGCCGAGCAGGATGCCTTGGGCGCGGTCACCGAATACCGCTACGACGAAGTCGGACGGCTGATTGCGCTGATTCCGCCGGCTGACGCGCCAACGTCCTACGAGTATCGCAACGGTTTCCTGCATAAACGCTCTCGCGGTGACGCGGAGTGGATCTATCGGCGCAATGCCGAAGGCGATGTCACCGAAGCGGTCGATCCTGACGGTCAGGTCACCCATTACTACTACGACACCCGGGGTCAGTTGCTGTCGATCCGCTACCCGGACAGCAGTCGGCATCGGCTGGTGTGGAATGCCCTCGGCCAGTTGACCGAAGAAACCTTGCCCGACGGTGGCGTACGGCGCTTTTCCTACGACGCGCTGGGGCGCCGGACCACGGCTGCGGACGAACACGGTGCAGTCACCCGGCAACATTGGGATGCGGTTGGCCGACTGATTCAGACGACGTTTCCTACCGGCAGCACCCGCGCCTACAGCTACGGCGCCTACGGTCAGGTCACCGCCGAGCGCGATGAGCTGGGGCGTATCACCCGTTATGAATATGACGACGACCTGCACCTGGTCTCGCGGCGAATCAACCCCGACGGCACACGGGTGCAGTACCGCTATGACCATGCGCAGTTATTGCTCACCGAGATCGAAAACGAATCCGGGGAAAAATATCGGCTGGACTACACGCCGACCGGGTTGATTCGTCAGGAAAGCGGTTTTGACGGCCGCCGCACGGCGTACGCCTATGACCTCAACGGCCATCTGCTGGAAAAGACCGAGTTCGGTGATGACGGCTCTTGTTTACTCACCGCTTATGAGCGCGATGCGGCCGGGCGTCTTCTGGCCAAAACCCTGCCCGACGGCCTCAAGGTTTTTTATCAATACGACCGCCTCGGCCGACTGATCAGTGTCGACGACGGTCAGCAACACCCGCTGGCCTTCGAGTACGACCGTCAGGACCGGCTGATCACCGAACATCAGGGCTGGGGCACCCTGCGCTACAGCTACGACGCCTGCGGCCAGCTCCAGCGCATGCGCCTGCCGGACAACAGCAAACTCGACTATCACTACGCCAAGGGCGGGGCGCTGGCCGCCATCGACCTCAATGGCGCATCGCTGACCCGGCATGTCTACCAGTCGGGTCGCGAACAACAACGCCAGCAAGGTCTGCTGCTCAGCGAATATGCCTACGACGATCAGGGACGATTACTCGCCCACGCTGTAGGCCATCAGCACGATTCACTGTACCGCCGCGATTATGCCTACAGCGCCAACGGCAATCTGGCGCACATCGCCGACAGCCGCCACGGCCAACGCCCCTACGGCTACGACGCCCTCGATCGCCTGATCCGCGTTCATCACTCACGCGACGAACTGCCGGAAAGCTTCGCCCACGACCCGGCCGGCAACCTGCTGATGCAGGACCGCCCCGGCCCGAGCCAGATCAAGGGCAACCGCCTGCTGATGCAGGGCGACCGCCACTACGACTACGACGCCTTCGGCAACCTGATCCGCGAACGCCGTGGTCGCGGACAAACACTCGTCACCGAATACCGCTACGACAGCCAACACCGCCTGATCGGCCTGACCCGCCCCGACGGCCAGACCGCGTCTTACAAGTACGACGCTTTCGGCCGACGCATCCGCAAAACCGTCAACGGCGAGACCACCGAGTTCTTCTGGCAAGGCGACCACCTCGTCGCCGAAAGCAGCGAACACGAATACCGCAGCTACGTCTACGAACCCGGCACCTTCCGCCCGCTCGCGCTGCTTGATGGCAAAGGCCCGCAAAAAGCCTGCCCGTTTTATTACCAACTCGACCACCTCGGCACCCCGCAGGAACTCACCGACTACAGCGGCGACATCGTCTGGTCGGCGCAATACGACGCCTACGGCAAAGTCGCCGCGCTGACCCTGGCCGGCGAGGACTACCTCAACCAACCGCTGCGCTTTCAGGGGCAATACTTCGACGGGGAAAGCGGCCTGCATTACAACCGCCACCGGTACTACGACCCGAGGCTGGGGCGGTATCTGACGCCGGATCCGATCAAGTTGGCCGGTGGGCTGAATCAGTACCAGTACGTGCCGAATCCGACGGGGTGGGTGGATCCGTTGGGGTTGAGTTCCAATTGTCCACCCAAAGGTCGAAAATCGATCAATTGTCCAAAACCTGATGAAGTTGAGCTCCCAGAGGTTTCCAGGCGCGGCGCATTCAGGCAGGCAAAAGTTGATGCCGGAATACCGAAAGGGCAACAGCCTGACATTCAAATTGATGAGGTAAGTGGCAGGCAGAAGCAGTTCACTTATGCCAACATGACGGATAGAAAAGGAAATAACATTCTAGACAGCAGCGGAAAGCCGATTATAACCAGAGAATATAGATTCACCCGAGAGGATGGTTTTATATTGACACTCCAAGACCACTCAGCGGGACATAAATATGGAGACACAAATAATCGAGGAGATCAAGGACCTCACATAAACATACGACCCGCGGATGACACACGCAATGGCAAAGTAAAAAACACGAACGATCATTATCCATTCAAGGGACGATAATGAAATACTGGAATGAGATAGAAGGCAGCAAATTCTTCAACATGGTATTCAGCAGGAATATATCTATTGGTGAGATCAAGCTATTTGCTTTAAACATGGACAACAATCTTTCAACGTTGACCTTGGCATTTGATATTAGAGAAACTCCGGACACCCCCCCGAAAAAATGGGAAACCATAGGCTACAATGCGTGCCGAATCGGACTAACATGCGGTGAAATTAGAGATTTGACGACATCCAACATTCCAACTCAAAAAAACTTACATCTATCCATACAAAGCATTGGGGACAGGTATATGATTTCCGCTGTATCAAGCACTTCGAATATAACATTCACCACGTCATCATTAAGACTGAGAGAACCTAGCGTATATCTAACAGACTTGCGTTTCTGAATTTCGTTGAGCGACGGGTGGTCTCGTTGCCGGGAGGCATCAAACAACTTCATGCATATACCGAAACCAGTTCAACATTCACTAGCTCAGCATAAACCTAGATAGGTTAAAAACTCCAAACTTGAGATTCAGACACATCACATTTTTAGCACAACAAAAAAATCGCCTCTACCTGGATTCGCTTCACCGACTTCCAATGACTGACAAGTAGCCTTTTTGAGTCACCAATACCTCTGTAGGACCTGTTGAACTCAGGCCCTTGAAATCGGATTAAAACTCTCAAATCTTCACGAACATCCGATCACTGCTCATCCTCGTCCTCTTCATACTCCATATCCGCCTCATCCGAATCATTCAACGGCACCGTCGCATCATCCATCAACGACCCCGGATCCTCATTCCCCGGGTCGTTGATAAACGGCAGTCCACTCGAACCTTTCTCTTCCTTGCCTTCAGTCTCGGGAGTCATGGCAAACCTCATCATCTCGTGGCGTGTAAAACGTTCGAAAAGCCCTACAGACAATCGTTCCGGAGTCCGACGAGCAAATGCAAAAAACCCGGCAAATGCCGGGTTTCCGTTTAACCCACCATCAATGATGGCGGTTTTTATGTTTGTTCTTGTGCTTATGACCGCCGCCCGAATGAGATCCACCATCGTCACCGAGGTTATTACCGACCGCACCACCCGCCGCACCGCCCAACCCTGCGCCAATGGTCGAACCCGTAGAGCCGCCGAGGCTGTTGCCGACGACCGAGCCGCCCGCCGCGCCGAGACCACCACCAATGGCAGCTTCGGTGCGATTGCGTTTATTCGCCCCGACGGCACTACCGGCCGCGCCGCCAACGCCTGCACCTACCGCCGCGCCAGTACTGCCACCGAGTTGTCCACCGACCACATTACCGAGCGCGCCGCCCAGGCCGCCACCCACAGCGGCGGTGCCATCACCAGCGGCCATCGCCCCTTGTGCTACCAGCAAACCGAAAAACAGTGCAGATAATGACAAGCGCATATGAACCTCACAGTTCCCGAAGCGGGACAGTCCGCCCAGACATGGGCCTATGTAAGATTGGAGAGTCGAACGGGGAAAACGTTCAGCCATGAAAAAGCCCGACATCGAGCCGGGCTTATTCTGACAAATGATCAGTCTCAGTGACGCTTGTGACCTTTGGACAAGTTGCTGCCCACCGCGCCACCAGCCGCACCGCCCAGACCTGCGCCAATCGTGGCGCCAGTCTTGCCGCCCAGGCTGTTGCCAATCACCGAACCGCCGGCTGCACCAACGCCGCCGCCAATCGCCGCTTTGGTCCGGCTACCCTTGCGCGCGGCCATTGCGCTACCCGCCGCGCCTGCTACGCCAGCACCGATGGCCGCGCCAGTGCTGCCGCCCATTTTCTGGCCGACGACATTACCCAGCGCGCCACCCAGACCACCGCCCAGCGCCGCAGTACCATCGCCAGCAGCCATTGCACCTTGAGCAACCAGAAGCCCCAGAACCAGAGCAGGCAGTGTTAAACGCATGACGAAAACCTCAAAAATTGGGATGACAAAAAGGGCCGGGATTTAATGCTGCCGCCGCGCAAAAGTCCAGACCAACGCAGAGACCTCGCGCACTCGGCGCCGATTGGACAGCGATTCCGGAAAAGGTTTTATGACAGGCAAAAAAAAGCCCGCTGGGGAGACGGGCTGGAGACTTGCTTTCTAACGGATGGCTTCACCCTACTGCGGTAGACGTGAAAAGTTTGTGAAAGCAAATTGATTTGCCGTCATCAACTGTAAGAAATTTCTTCACACGCACAGTCATAAAAAACCCCGCTCGATGACGGGGTTATTCAGACAAAGATTATTTTCTGGCTCGCGGGGTGACCTTGGGGAGAAATTTCGCCTTCGGTCCTTTCGGTGCCGTGGATTTGATTTTGCCGATCTGCACCGGATCCTCGCCAAAACCTGACTGGTACTCGGTCTGGCCGCACCGTACGCAGTTGTTGAAGGAAAATTCAGCGCCATCGTCTTCGATATACGGATCAGTCATATCTTCGCCCCTTCGTAACAGGCCGAGACCGGCAAAAAACCTTTTGCCTGAAAAAATATCGACCTCCATGGCTTTTGAGACTAGTCGGTCATTCCTGGACTTGTTGTTCATATCAGCTGAAGCCCGACGAATGGCCTACAAAAATCAAACTCTACGATGAGCCGTTGGTCCCGCATTACTAAAGAATTCCGGAGACAGGCCGTTGCCCTTTTTCATACAAATGAATCTCAAGGAGAGAACATGCAAATCAACGGATTCCCGAATCTACCCGTCGTAAAGCTCACGGACGAACAAATCGCAGCCGGCAAAGCCGGGGCGGAAAAATTCAAGGAAAAGATCGCTTCCGGTGAAATCACCATCAAATATCCGGGCCCCGATACGCCGGTTCTGCAGCCTGGCGTCATTTACCATCCAAGCCAGCCGGTGCAACCGAGTCAACCTTCCGACACACCTGCGCTTGTCGCCATCGACACGCCGCTGACCTATGACGCTAAAGGCGCTGTGATCCTCAAGCCACAGGGCTGATGGCATAGAAAAAGAGCCCATTCATTATCTGGATGGGCTCACTTGCCTGGCGATCAACATTCAGCGCAACTTCACGGCCGTCCCCGTCGCAAACACCACAACCATCCCACCCTTGCCGCCGGGCATGCTGATCTCGAAGTCCACTCCGACCACCGCGTCCGCCTGCAGAGCACGCGCCCGCTCCCTGATTTCCTCAGTCGCCTGAATACGCGCCTCCTTCAACGCCCGCTCCAGCGTCTGCGAACGCCCCCCGAAAAAATCGCGCATACCGGCAAACATGTCACGGATCACATTGACCCCCTGCACCGACTCGGCACTGACAATATCCAGATATGCAGTGATCTGCCGGCCTTCGATGGTGTGAGTGGTGGAAATGATCATGAAATGTCGTCCCTTTACTGATAAATAAGCCCGCAATTGTATTCGGTCACAGCAGACATCACTGCACAGCCAATAAAATCCAGATGCCAGAAACCACAAAACCCCTGACTTCTTTCGAAATCAGGGGTTTTGTGTACTGAATGTGGCGGTGAAGGAGAGATTCGAAACCGCCCGATTGCGATTTTCGCGACATCGCCCCCCGGTTTATAAGGGTTTCAGGACGATAGTTAGCGCGCAAGCGGTCCCACGGCGGTCCCATGAGTTTGCGCGGCAGTCGAATACGCCAAGGGCCATAGAGGGAAATCTTTTTTTTGGGAGCGGCATCGGAAAAAGGTAATTTCGGTAACTTAATCAACTGACCGGCCTGAGAGCCTTGATTTAACTGGCCTGCGAGGGATCGGCACAAGGTAATTTTAAAGTAATGTATAGGTAAGGTTATTACCTTTTAAGGAAGTAATTTTTTTATTTATCCCCCCCTTATAAATCAGTCACTTACGCTCACATTACTTTTTCCATTACTCAAAATTACTTTCTGAAGTAATCCAGCAAAGCCAATGAATACTGGGCTTTCAGCGATCTACCGATATGCGAATTACCACATTACTTTTTTCCGACTGCGCTCCTGAAAATCAGCGCCTGACGGTGCCCCATGTCTGACGAACTAACGACCCTGGTAAAACGCATCGGGTGCCCTACCCTTCGCAGGGATTCGCAGGCTTTTTGTCTCATTCATTCAGTATCACAAAGCCCAGCCGTGGCTGCGCTCAGCGGATCGCAGGGCTGCGGAAAAAAAGACCCATTTAGCCCGCAGGCGAGGTGGGGGGATGACGGCGCGCGCCAGGTTTGAAGCACGCCTATGGCCTCGAATAACGGATCACGTCTGGCTTGTTTCATTAACGAAAAAAGCCGCCTCAGGGGGCAGCTAATCGCAACATCACACGAATTCGAATGGCTTCAGAGAGGCGACTGTAGGAAGGGAAAGCCGAGATGCTAAGCTGCTTTCAGAGCTGATGGCGAATTGACCTTCCGTCGGGATATTCGTCTGCACCATTAACTTTTAGGTTGCGCAGGCGATCAAAGACTATACCTTCAGTGAAATCGTCACCATAAATTATGGCTGTCTGTTTCAGGCGTAGAGCCACAATCACCCAGTGGGTGCAAGGATCATGAAAAGAGAATACCAGCCAGCACCGCATGACCCTTCGTCAGAGGAGGTCAATTTCGACATCACGCGCATGAGAAAAGCTATCGAGGAGGGGCAGCGCTTCGTTATGCCTGAAGGTATGCCACGCGAAAGCTTTCGTGAATGGATGCGCGAGAACGCCACTAAATGCCGAACCAAGTAGAATTCAGCGAACATTTCACTAGCCTTTTTATAAATCTTTCCCAAGAAGAGCAAGACCTCATTGAGGAATTTGTATTCCACTTCGAGACGAATGGTCTTCGCACGTTTATAGGAAAAAAAGGGCCCAACGACAACGTTCCTCATTCAGACCCCAACCGTCAGGTTAAGATCGCTTTTGCTAAGCGACATAGACTTTGGCATGTTCATATCGGCTATCCCCGCTGGAATAGTTGTCGCAACCCGGCAGGCGGGTATAAAACGTCGAATTACGTAGTCCATTTTCAGAAATTCAACGATTCACATATCGCATTGGTCGACTACAACTCGCATGACCCTATGGTCATGCCTAGCAAGACTTCTCTTTTTCGAAGATAGCCTTCTTAGGCCTCCCCCGCGATTTCATAGGGTTTGAAACGCAAAACCTCCTCCCCTAGCCAATGATTCAACTCAGTCATTCGCGTCTGAATGGGTTCCAGCTCGTTGGACGCATATATCTGCGTCGCCTCCCTGATCGACCCGAACCCACCCGCGTTCTGCGGCACAATGCCCATCAGCTGTGGCGGAATGCGCAGGCTCGCCAGAACATCATCACGAGTCTGATTCTTGATAGAGTTGAATTCATCCTTCGCCGCCACCTCGCTCACCGGAATTAACTGAATGCCGTCCTTCTTACCGGTCGGCGAGTACACGAACAAATTCCGGAAATTCCCCGGCCCCTTCGATTCCTTCAGCGCCTTACGCAACGCATCAATATCAGCCTCAGTCTGCGCCGCATCCGTCATGTACAAGATGAACCCGGCATGACTGCCGTTCTCGTAGTACTTGCGCCGAAAGAGCGTCGCCGACTCGTTCAGCAACGCCGACTGCAAAGCACTGATCCACTCCGGCAGCCCATAAATCTCCTGATGCAGATCCGCCTCACGCAGGTGAAAAATGCTGTCCGGCTCAAACGCGTGTTCATCCTTCCACCCACGCACTTGGTAAAACTGCCCATCCGGCCCGGCGCGCATGTACTTGGCCAACGGCGTTTCCAGCTTCCTAACCCCACCCAATCGCGAGCGGCGCCCTTCCAAGTACCCATTGCCCAAACACAAAAAGTCCAAGGAAAACTGCTCAAACGAAGCCCGTGACAACAGCGGATGCGGGATAAACGTCTTGCTCAACAGGTTCCGCTTAAACATCAATCCCGAATGTAGATGCACGCTCGCCCCCACCGACCGGGCCAGCCCATCCAGCGACAGCGGCGGCTCATACCACCGCCCGTTGAACCAGCACTCCAGATAGTCGAGAACCTCCCGCCCCCCCAGCACCGGCGTCGGCTCGCCGAAGGAAAACACCTGAGTCCCGGCGCCTGTGGCGGGTGTGGTCGCGGGCAACGTCTGGTTGGCCATTTGTTCGGTCATCAGTAAATCTCCATACGCCCGGTGTTGGCAGTGGTCTGCCCCTCAAGCGGTTCGTGGTGCAATGCGTGGAAGAGCGCCCAGGCCAGGTCGGCGTGGCCGGTGTTGTCGTTGCGGCCGGCGGTGTAGGTGTACTGGCGTCCGCCGGCGGTGACGGTTTTGCGGATCGCCATCAGCGACTGGGCCATGTCGGTCCAGCCAGCATCGAATTCGAGCCGGCCCTTGTGGATCACGTCGTAGGCCTTGAGTACCAGGCGGGTTTTGACTTCGGGCGAGTAGCTGAAAGTAGTGATCGCTGGGAAGAACTGGCGCACCAGCTGAGCCACGCCGCTGCCCAGGCCGGTGACGTCGATGCCGATGTAGGTCACCCAGTAACGGTTGCAGACGCTCTTGATAAATGCGGCCTGCGCGGCGAAGTCCATACCGCGGAACTGGTGGCGTTCCAGGATGCGGAACTTGCCTCCCGGCACCAGCGGCGGCGCGACTACAACCATGCCCGAGCAGTCGCCCGTCTCGGCCGGGTCGTAACCGATCCAAACCTGACGGTCGCCGAACGGGCGCATGGCGAAAGGTTTGTAGTCCTCGGCCCACTCGACCCAGCTATCCACCATGCAGGACTGCAACAGGGTTAGCGGGAAGATGCTCGCGCCGTCGTCGACGAACTCGCACATCAGCAGGTTGGCGAACGCTTCGGGGCTGTACTCCCGGCGCAGCTCCTCGATGTCGAACAGGTCACACCCACCCCGCTCTGCGTCCAGAATCGTGACGATCTGCCGCCACAGCCGATCCTCACAGAAACGGCCCTGCTGGAGCGCGCCGTGGGATACGTCCACCTCCGTATGCTGCGCGGCGGGCTTGCCTTTGTTGAAGCGCTCGCCCGTCCAGAAGGTGTAGGCCTCATGGGCCATGCTCGAAGGCGTGGAAAAATAAGTCTTGCGCCACTTCTTGTGCATCGCCATACCCGAAGCGACTTTGTTCAACTCCTCGAACTTGAACGTCCAGAAGAACTCATCGAAGTAGAAGTTGCCGTGGTAGCCCTGGGCGGTACGGGCGTTGGTACCGAGGAAAAACAGCTCGGCGCCGTTGGGCAAAACGATGGGATCGCCAGTCAGCTCGACGCCGATCACCTCACGGCAGAACGCCTGAATGTAGCCCCGGAACAAATAGGCCTGGTTCTTTGAGGCCGACAGGAAAATCTGGTTGCGCCCGGTGTCCAGCGCATCGATGAACGCCTCGCGGGCGAAGTAGTAAGTCGCGCCAATCTGCCGGCTCTTGAGGATGACGCGGGTTCGCTGATTGCCAGCCCGGTACCAGTCTTTCTGATAATCGAAACAGCCATCGATGAAGGCCTCACGCAGCAGCTCGATCTGGTCTTCGTCAATCTCGTTCTTAACGGCCTTTTTCTTCGGCTCGGCGTTGCGTTTCGCCAGATTCGGGTTGAGGTCGGTTTCGCTACCGCCCACCTGAAAGCGCTGGATCCGCGCTTGGCGCTCCAACTGCCGGTGCAGCAGGTCGATCTCTTTGAAGTCGCCGCCGCTCTTATTGTCCTTGAGGATCAACTGCACCAACCGCGCTTCCAGTGCCCCGCCGATACGCTCGACGTTGTCGGCCCGGTCCCACTCGTCGCGAGCCTTCCAGCTGTGTAGCGTTTTTTCCTTTTCGCCCGTAGCCTCGGCAATCTCGCAGATGCGCCAACCCATCCAGTAGAGGAACTTGGATTGGCGGCGCGGATCGATGGGCAGCAGTGCGGTCGTAGTCATGGCCGCGATGCTGCCGCCCGCGACCGCGACTCAACAGCACCGCCCCTTGTAGCCCCCGCCCTTACAGTCCCGCCTCATTGCCGCAACTCGCGCGCGTCACGACCATGCCCCTCATCGCAACGCACTGCTCAGCCAACAGCAGGCGCCCTACGCAATGAGGATTCCCGGCATGAAGAAATTTCGCAGCAACTGGTTCCGCGTCGCCGTCGAGGGAGCTACCTCAGACAAGCGCACCATCAAACGCAGCTGGCTGGAACAGGCCGCGAAGAACTTCAACCCGTCCACCTATGGCGCCCGCATTTGGCTGGAACATTACCGCAGCGTGCTGCCCGACAGTCCGTTCAAGGCCTACGGCGACGTGCTGGCAGTGAAGACCGAAGAAGTGGACATGAACGGCCAGAAGAAACTGGCGCTGTTCGCCCAGGTTGAGCCGACGCCTGAACTGATCGCCATGAACAAGGCGAAGCAAAAGATTTACACCTCCATCGAAATCGACGACAGCTTTTCCGATACAGGTGAGGCGTACATCGTTGGTCTGGCGGTGACCGACTCGCCTGCCAGCCTGGGTACCGACGTCCTCGCGTTCTCCGTTCAAAAACCCGAAGCCAATCCGTTCAAGGATCGCCATTACTCCGCGACCTCGATGTTCACCGAGGCGGTCGAAACCGAGCTGACATTCGAAGAGATCGAGGAAAAGCCGAGCATCGGCGCCCAGCTTTTCAGCAAGGTGCAAAACTTGCTCAAAGGCAAACAGACCAAGGACGACAGCGAGTTTTCCCAGATCAGTGATGCGGTCGAAGCCGTCGCCGAACACGTCAAGGACCTGCCGGACCAACTGACCGCCGAAAAGAAATTCTCCGCAGGCCTGAGTACCCGACTGGATCAATTGAGCAAGGACTTCACCGAGTTGAAGACCAAGCTCTCCACCACCCAAGACCACAACCAAAAGACGCGCCCTCCGATTACCGGCGGCGATAACTCGGTCGTGACCGACTGCTGACAGTCAGCCCCACCAAAGCCCCGAAAAACGAAGGACGATCACCATGCGTAACGACACACGAGTTCTGTTCAACGCTTACCTGCAACAGCTTGCTCAGCTGCACGGCGTGAGCGACGTCACCACCAAATTCACCGCCGCACCGAGCGTTGCCCAGACGCTGGAAACGCGTATTCAGGAATCCAGTTCGTTCCTCAGCTCGATCAACATTTACGGCGTATCCGAGCAGTCCGGCGAGAAAATCGGCATCGGTATCGATGGCACGATTGCGAGCACCACCGACACCACCGTGAAGGATCGCGAACCCCGTGACCCGAGCAGCCTGGACAATCGCGGGTATACCTGCACGCAAACCAACTTCGATACCGGCCTGCGTTACCAGAAGCTGGATCAGTGGGCGAAGTTCAAAGACTTCCAGGCGCGTATCCGCGACGCGATCATCAAAGCCCAGGCACTCAACCGGATCATGATCGGCTGGAACGGTACCAGCCGCGCCGCCACGTCGAACCCAGCCACCAACCCGCTGTTGCAGGACGTCAACATCGGTTGGTTGCAAAAAATGCGCACCGAAAACGAAGCCCGCGTCATGGCCGAGGTAGCAGCTGGCAGCGGCAAAATCGAAATCGGAGCCGGTAAGGACTTCGAAAATATCGATGCGCTGGTTGTCAGCATGGTCAACGAGTTTATTGACCCGTGGTATCAGGAAGACACCGATCTGGTGGTCATCTGCGGCCGTCAGCTGTTGGCAGACAAGTACTTCCCGATCATCAACAAAACGCAGGCACCTACTGAAATGCTGGCTGCCGACATCGTGACCAGCCAGAAACGTCTGGGCAATCTGCCGGCCGTGCGGGTACCGCACTTCCCGCCTAACGGCCTGCTGGTCACTCGCCTCGACAACCTGTCGATCTACTGGCAGGAAGGTACCCGACGCCGCACCGTCGTCGACAACGCCAAACGCGACCGCATCGAGAACTTCGAATCGGTCAACGAAAGCTATGTGATCGAAGACCTTGGCTGTGCGGCCATGGCCGAAAACATCACCTTGGCTTGAGGGCGACGACCATGACCAACCCTTGCCGTCGTCATTTTCAACGCGTCACTGCCGCCAAGGAGGCGGCAGCCATTGAACCCACGCAAACCATGGCCGGCGCCACGGCCTACGAACATCAGCTCAACCAGTTGCTGCAAGATCGCCTGCGCCTGAAACAGGTGCAATCGAATCAGGGCAAGGCCGAACTCAAGCGTCAGCTGTTGCCTGAGTACATTCCCTACGTGCAAGGCGTGCTGGACGCCGGCCAAGGTGCCCAGGACGAAGTGCTGACCACCATCATGGTCTGGCGCTTCGACGCCGGCGACTTCACCGGTGGCCTCGATATCGCCCAGTACGTGCTGCAACACAAGATGGTCATGCCGGACCGCTTCGCCCGCACGTTGGGCTGTCTGGTCGCCGAAGAAGTCGCGACCGCCGCGTTCAAGTCGCAGAAGGTCGGCGAGCCTTTCGACCTGGCCGTCCTGCACCGCACCGCGGAACTGACCGACGCCGAAGACATGCCCGACCAGGCACGCGCCAAGCTGTTCCTCGCCATGGGGCGCGCAACGCTAGAAGGCATCACCGACGAAAAGCCCGGCCAACCGGGTCAGGTACAAGCCGGCATCGACTTGCTGAAAAAAGCCATCGACCTGCACGACGCCTGCGGTGGCAAAAAGGATCTGGAGCGGGCCGAACGCCTGCTCAACAAACTTGCTGCCGCTGGCAGCTAACCGAGCGTCCCCACGCACCCCGCCGGCTCGGGGCGGATCGGCCAGGCCGCTCCTCCTGAACATGAAGCCCCGACCACCGGCGACCTACAACAGAGCGCAGATTCATGAGCGGATTCATAGCCGGCGGCACCGGTGCCCCTGCCCCGAGCGGCCACATCAACACCGACCCCTTCTGGCCGTCGATCGACCTCGACGACGTGCGCGGCACTTTGCGCATCGACTCCAGCGTCACGCCGATCCGACTGGAAACCGCGACCATCGCCGCCGCCATCAGCGTGAACCGCGAGTTCGCCACTTGGCGCCGCGCCAAACAGGCCCAAGGCTACGCCACCCTCGAGGACGTCCCGGCCGAGCAGATCGAGGACAAATCTGAACTCGTTCACCTCTACCAACGGGCGATCTACGCCGCGACCGGAGCGGAGATCTGCGAGCGTTACCGCTCTTACGACAGCACCAACAGCGGCAACCAGAATGCCGAAGAACTGAGTCCGAGCATCGACGAATTGCGCCGCGACCAGCGCTGGGCCGTGCGCGACTTCCTCGGCCTCGGCCGCACCACCGTGGAGTTGATTTGATGGCCGTCAGCATCCGCGCCCAGCAGAACGACACCGTCGATGCCCTGTGCTGGCGTCACTACGGACGCACCGCCGGTGTCACCGAAGCTGTTCTCGAAGCCAACCCCGGCCTTGCCGACCACGGCCCGACCTTGCCGCAAGGCCTCCTGGTGCAAATGCCAGAAGCCCAAGCCGCCGCCCCGCAACGGCAGATGGTGAACCTATGGGACTGAACCGCCCGCACCGCGCCCTTGAACCCAACCACTCTGGATCATGGAATGAAACGCATGCCTGACCGTCCCGACACCTGGGCCTGGCTCGCCGCCTGGCTCGAACAGAACTGGCCCGCCATCTACTCCGGCCTGCTGGCCGTTGTCATTGCGAGCCTTCGAGTGATCTACGGCGGCGGCACCGTGCGCCGGATGGTGATCGAGGCTCCCCTTTGCGGCGCACTCGCTCTGTCCGCCAGTCACGGGCTGTCACTGCTGGGGATTCCAGCCTCGACTGCGCCGTTCTTCGGAGGCGTCATCGGGCTGCTCGGCGTCGAGGGCACTCGCGCGGCCGCCAAGAAGATTTTCAACCGCAAGGTAGGGCAACTATGACCACACTTCGCCACGGTGACCGCTCGCAAGCGGTGCGCAATCTGCAAAAGAGCCTCAACCAACACGGCGCCAAACTGAACGTCGATGGTGATTACGGCGACGCCACGGAACACGCCGTGCGCGCCTATCAGCTCAACATCGGTTTGGTGGCCGATGGCGTCGCCGGCAACAAGACACAAAGTGCGCTTGCTGGCACCGATTGCCAGCAGTTGCTGAAGAACACCGACCTGGTCAACGCTGCCGAACGCCTCGGCGTGCCGCTGGCCAGCGTGTACGCGGTCAATGAAGTTGAATCGAAAGGCAGTGGCTTTCTCGATAACGGCAAACCGGTAATCCTGTTCGAACGGCACATCATGTATCGCCAGCTGGCGAAGGTTCGGCACGAAGGCGACGACCCCGCCGCGCTCAAACGCCACGCTGATCAGTTGGCCGCAACCAACCCGGCCATCGTCAATCCGAAATCCGGCGGCTATGCCGGTGGCAGCGCCGAACACCAGCGCCTGGCGACCGCTCGCCTGATCGACGACACCGCCGCGCTGGAGTCCGCATCGTGGGGCGCGTTCCAGATCATGGGCTTTCACTGGCAGCGCCTGGGCTACAACAGCGTGCAGGAATTTGTCGCCGCCATGAGCGCGGGAGAATCGCAGCAATTCGACGCGTTCGTCCGTTTCATCGAGACCGATCCAGTGCTTCACAAGGCGCTGAAGGGCCGCAAATGGGCCGAGTTCGCCAAGCTCTACAACGGACCGGACTACCAGCGAAACCTGTACGACATCAAACTTCAGCGCGCCTGCGAACGGCACGACGACTGCGGTTGCGGGCAGGCGGTGGCGGCATGATCGACTACGACGCGGTGCAGCGGCTGAATGTCCTGGACGGTGATCTGCTGGTAGTGCCAGAGAACAGCGATCAGCAGGACATGGTGCAGCTGCGCGACGCGCTCCGCATCCAGAACCCTCAGCGCAAAGTCATCATCATTCGCGGACCGATCCAGCGCATGGACATCGGCGACATGAATCAGCTTGGCTGGTACCGGGCGTGAGCATCCTGCGGCAGGCCATGCTCGGCGTTGCATTGCTTGCAGCGCTGGGGCTGCTGATCTGGAGTCAGGAGCTGCGCATCAGCGGGGCGAACAAAGACACGCAACTGGCCGAGCAAGACGCCAGCCGCGCTCAAGAACAAGCCGAACACAACCTCGCCAACGCCAACGCTTTGCGCGACACCCTGAAACAGGAACGCAACGCCCAGACCACCCTGCGTGCGCAACAGGATCAACTGCGCCAAGGCCTGGCGAAGCGCGAACTCACCATCGAGGCTCTGAAACGTGAAAACGCTGATCTACGCAATTGGGCTGCCCAGCTTTTGCCTGATGCTGCTCGCCGGCTGCGCGAGCGCCCCGCCTTCACCGGCGCCGACGCTTATCGTCAGTGGCTGTCCGGCCGTGGTGCCGTGCACGCTTCCGGCGACCAAGCCGCGCAGTAACGGTGATCAGCTCACCGACCAGGATCGCGTTGAGGCCGCGTGGGCAGACTGTGCGAGCCAAGTAGACATGGTTTACCAACACCAGCAGGCCCGACGATGAACAAGCCCGACAGCCTAAAAGCGCACCTGCTCGCCACCGTGGCCGAACTCAAGCACAACCCCGACCGACTGTTGATCTTCATCGACAACGGCAAGATCCGCTGCACCGCCGCGCAGACGCTGTCGTTCGAGTACAGCTTCGACCTGCAGGTCATCCTTACCGACTTCGCCGGCCATCCCGACAGCGTAATGCTGCCGCTGCTTGGTTGGTTGAGCGTTCACCAGTCCGAGCTGCTGGAGAATCTGAGCAAGGCCGCTGACGGCATCCAGTTCGAGGCTGACATTCTCGACAACAGCAAAGTGGATATGAGCCTGACGCTGCCGCTGACTGAACGTGTGGTGGTGGGCAAGGATGACCAGGGCAACACTACCATTCGACATCCCGGCGAGCCGCAACGGGCGGTTGACTTTCTCGATCCAAACTGGATACCAGGAGCGCAGGGTACCGGTAGCGAATGGGTACTGCCGAAATGACCAACCGATTGGAAACGCTGGAGGATTGGGCCGCCGGCCTACTGGGCCAACTGGAACCGGCATCGCGCAACAAGCTGGCCCGCAACATTGGCCAGGCCCTGCGTCGCAGCCAGCAACAGCGAATTATCGCCCAGCGCAACCCGGACAGCAGTAAATATGCGCCGAGAAAGCAGCGCAACCTACGAGGGAAAAAAGGACGGGTGAAGCGCAAGGTACAGATGTTTCAGAAGCTGCGCACTGCGAGCTTTTTGAAAGTCAAAGGCGACGGAAACAGTATTAGCGTCGGTTTTACAGGACGGATTGCCCGAATTGCTAGGGTGCACCAGTACGGCTTGAAGGACAGAGCCGAACGCGGTGCACCCGATGTGCGGTACGAACAAAGAGAGTTACTTGGCTTCATCGACGCGGATATAGATTTGATCCGCGACGGCCTTCTGACACATTTCACAAGTAACTCATGACTTAGGAGTATCGCGCTTCACAATTGCCTCCCTCAGGTTTTGAGGCAAAGATTCATATATTTCTTTAATGTGCTTAGGTTCGGAAATTGTCTTATCAACAATCAAGTTAAGAAGCTTGAATAGGGCTTCAGCAGTTGCACGATCATCCCGGATATCAATTTTCCCAGGGTGGACAGCTGAGTTACCAATAACACGCACGGCGTCAAGCGATTGCTGAACCCTGGCATCCAATCCAGCTGCAACGAGCGATTTAATATCTTCGTTAATGTTTTCACCAGGCTGCCCCAGTTCTTTGCAAAGCTTTTGAATGGCAAGTCTCAAAAGAGCTGCAGCACCACGAGGTGATTGATTTAGAATCGATCCAGCCTCTTCATAATCACGCCTGATATCTTCAGACATATCAGAGTTAGCGGGAACAATATTACCAACAACTGGATACATTAATTTATCGTATATCCAAATAGAGATTTTTTTACAGTTAAAGCAATTACTGACGTTGCAATTCCTAATCTGACGCCTCAAATACGTGCCATCATCCTTAACATCGATAAAAGGCGTGCCTTCTGCCAGCTGCACAAACAAAGAATGAAGCTTTTCTCGCTCAGCAGTATCCTTAATATCGCTAAGATCCAACCCATCAAGAAAAGCCTTGTCAATGAGTCTAGGAAGTGGCTTATCGTCAGAGTAAACATCAATGAACAAATTTGACCAAAACTGTTTTGCAAGTGCCCCACAGTGCGGACAGTTGAATGCAGTTTCTTGTATAGATGGTGAGATATATTTCATTTACATTCCTTTGATTTCTGAACCGTGAAAATGGTTACCCCGTCGGCCACAGCAGCACATTACTGGACTGTAACCAAGCTTGCTACAAGTTGACAAAGCTGCGCTTGCGCACGCGTGGCGCCACCATCGGCGCCATGAACGACTTAGCCTCCCTCGCCCGCCTGATCGAAAACCTCATCCGCTTCGGCACCATCGCCGCCGTCCAGATGAAGCCACCGCGTGTGCAAGTGAAAACCGGAACACTGACCACCGGATGGCTGCCGTGGATTGCTCCCAGAACCGGAGCCGACCGAGAGTGGAACCCGCCGACCGTAGAGGAGCAGGTCATCCTTTTCAGCCCATCTGGCCAACTCGGTAACGGCATCGTCCTGACCGGCCTGTTCAGCGACAACATCCCGGCCAACGGCGACCGCGAAGGCTTGCACCGAACCACCTACCGCGACGGCACTGTCATCGAGTACGACAGCGTCGCGCACCACCTCAACGCCACGCTGGCCGAAGGCGGCACTACAAACTTGGTCAGCACGGGCGGCATCCACATCGTCGGCCCGATCACCCATGAGGGCGATTACACCCAGACCGGCAACCAGAACGTCACCGGCATGGTCACCGTGTCCGAAGATGTCATCGCGGCCGGCATCAGTCTGGTGAAGCACCTGCACGGCAATGTCATGCCCGGCAGCGCGAAAACGGGGAAACCGGAATGAACCGAGAAACCGGCGCAGCCCTGGGCTTGGTCGAACACATCGCCCAGTCCATCACCGATATCCTGACCACGCGCATCGGCACCCGCGTCATGCGACGCGAATACGGGAGCCTGCTCCCCGAGTTGGTGGATCAGCCGTTTAACGACTTCACCCGGTTGCAGGTCTACGCCGCCACCGTCATGGCCCTGATGCGCTGGGAAACCCGCATCAGCCTCAGCCGTATCCAGTTCATCGGCGCGAACCTTCAGGGCCAGGCGTCGCTGGAGTTCGAAGGCACCATCGTCGATAACAATCAGCCGCTGAGCCTGAGCGTGCCTCTGCAACTGGGGGGTAGCGTATGAATACTTTTGTCGCCATCGACCTTGGCCAACTGCCGGCGCCGCAGATCGTCGAACAGATCGATTACGAACAGATCCTTGCCGAGCGCAAGGCCTACGCCGTCAGCCTTTGGCCTGTGGAGGAACAAGCGGAGATCGCTGCACGCCTCAACATGGAGTCGGAGCCGCTGACCAAATTACTCGAGGAAAACGCCTACCGGGAAACCGTCTGGCGTCAGCGGGTCAATGAAGCATCCGTTGCCAATATGATCGCCCTGGCCAAGGGCAACGACCTCGAACAGCTCGCCGCTAACTTCAATGTGAAGCGGCTGGTCATTCAAGCTGCAAACCCGATAGCTGTACCGCCCCTCCCCAAGCTGATAGAAAGCGACGACAGCCTGCGCGAACGCGCGCAAATGGCATGGGAAGGCCTCAGCACCGCCGGCCCGCGCAACAGCTACATCTTTCATGCCCGATCCGCTGACGGACAGGTTGCCGACGCCACCGCCGAAAGCCCAGCGCCCGCCGAAGCCGTGGTCACCGTGCAATCCGTGCTGGGCGATGGAACAGCGTCCCCGGCTCTGCTCGACAAGGTCAAAACCTACCTCAGCGACGACGACCGCCGCCCCGTTGCGGATCGCCTTACCGTCCAGGGCGCCGAGATCATCAACTACCAGATCAAGGCGCGGATCTACCCGTTGAGCAACGGACCTGAAACCGAATTGGTCCTCGCAGCAGCCGAAGCACAGTTGCTCCAGTTTGTGCATCAGCGCCGGCGCCTAGCATTGGAGGTTTCCGAGTCCATCGTGCATGCCGCGCTGCACGTCGAGGGCGTGCGCAAAGTAGTGCTGGAAGACTGGGAAGACATCGTCGCCACCAAGTACCAGGCGCCGTATTGCACGAGCGTAGAACTGACATTGGGGGTTGAGTGATGACCTACCAGCCACTTCTACCAGGCAACTCGACACCACTGGAACGCCAAGCCGCACAGGCATTGGCAGCAATCCAGCGCGTGCCGATTCCACTGCGCACGCTCTACAACCCTGACCTATGCCCCCTGCCCTTACTGCCGTACTTGGCCTGGGCGTTTTCGGTCGATCGCTGGGACAGCAAATGGTCAGAAGCCGCCAAGCGTGCCGCCTGCCGTGCCGCGTACTACGTGCACTCCCACAAGGGCACTATCGGCGCTCTACGGCGCGTCGTTGAACCGCTCGGCTACCTGATCGAGGTCGCGGAATGGTGGCAGACCGTGCCGCCTGGTACACCGGGCACCTTCACGCTGCGCATCGGCGTCCTCGACTCCGGCATCACCGAGGCAATGTATCAGGAGCTGGTGTGGCTGATCGACGACGCCAAGCCCCTCACCCGCCACCTCACCGGCCTCGACATCATTCTTGAAACCCGGCTCGACGCATTCGTTGGGTTCGCCGTTAACGACGGTGACGAAATCGACGTGTATCCCTGGAACAACCCGGACATCGACGTATCCGTCCGGAGTTACAGCGGCGTGAGTCTTTACACCCTCGACGAACTGGATGTGTACCCCCATGGTTGATCAGAACTCTATTTTCGGCGGCATGCTGACGACGCTGGGCGCCGCCAAGAAAACCAACTGCGACGCCCTCGGCATTCCTTGGGAGCCACGTTACATGCTGATCGGTGATGCCAACGGCACCGATCCGGTACCCAGCCCCGCGCAGACCAAGCTGATCAATCAGCGGTACCGCGCCCAGCTCAATCAGCTGCGTGTTTCGCCGACCGACGACAATGTCCTTATCGCCGAACTGGTTCTTCCTCCTGACGTCGGCGGGTGGTGGATCCGCGAACTGGCGCTCGAAGACAAAGATGGTGTGTTCTCGGCCGTCGCCAACGTAGCGCCAAGCTACAAGCCATTGCTCGCACAAGGTTCCGGCCGTAACCAGGTCGTGCGGATGCACATCATCACCAGCGGCACGTCGAACATTCAGTTGAAGATCGATCCGTCAGTGGTACTGGCAACCCGTGAATACGTCGATACGAAAATTCTGGAAGAGCTATACAAGCTCGATAACAAACAGTCAGTGCGGGTGGCTACCACCGCCAACATCGCGCTGACAGGGTTGCAGACCATAGACGGCGTCGCGTTGGCAGCAGGTGACAGGGTGCTGGTGAAAAACCAAACCTCCGCCAAGGACAACGGCATTTGGGTGGCGGCACAGGCAGGTTGGGTGCGTGCAGCGGATGCGGACAGCAGTGCCGAAGTAACGTCGGCGCTGTTGGTATCGGTCGAACAGGGTGCGACCTTAGCCGACAGCCGTTGGCAGTTGATCACTGACGGGACGATTGCTCTGGGTACCACGTCGCTGACATTTCAAAACGTCACCTACGGTCTCGCGGCACTGTACTCTCCGGCATTTTTGGGTACACCAACCGTACCCACGCCTGCCCAGTTCGACGCCAGCTTATTAGCGGTCAATGCCGCATTTGTGCAGCGGGCGCTGGGCAATTTCAGTGGGCAAACGAGCATCAATGCACCGACTGCTGCACTGTCTCCGACTTTGGCTGGTCGCCGCATTGTCGTGACTGGACCGGCAACCCTCACGCTGCCGTTGTTGAGCGCAAGTCCTAGCGGCTCGAAGTTTTACATTCAGAATATCGGGACCGGTGATGTCGTGGTGACTCGACAGGGTGCGGACATCATTGTCGCGCTGGCAAGGAGCCTGAACAGCGTCACCATTCCGATGCAATCAAACGGCGTGATTGCGTGCGGCGACACAAACTATGTGTTTGAGGAAGGTGTTGCGGCGCTGAAGTACGCGCCGGAATTTGCCGCGGTGATGGGCACTGGTGCTGCGAATCAGCAGCTACCGGGGCTGATCATTAAGGCGGGGAATGTCTCTAACGCGTCGAATGCGGCAACGATCCCACTAACTTTTCCTGTTTCATTTCCCAATGCGTGTGTCGCGTTGGTACTGACACCCTGGCAAACCGGTGGATCTGCGTACTCACACAATGGACGGGACAAGTCGGGCGCCACTATTTCCCGTGGATCGAACGCCAACTTTTACTTTGACTACATCGCTATCGGGTATTGAGCATGGGCAAGTTTTACAGTCGTATCGATGATACTCGGGGTGGTTTTTTTGACTCGGACATTCATGGGCAAATGGGAAGTCCAGGCTGCACCATTCCGAACGGTGCCAGGGAAATCACAGATGAACTTCACGCAGGCCTTGTAGCCGCGCAGAGTGATGGGAAATTGATTATCCCTGATCCTGACGGTTATCCCGTTGCGATAGATCCGCCGCCGCTGGATGTCGAGGCGCTGGAATCAATCGAGCGTGCTTGGCGCGACGGGCAATTGACACTTACCGATCCGCTGGTATCACGTCACCGCGATGAGGTCGAGCAAGGCGACTCCACCACTCTATCAGCAGAGCAGTACACCGAGTTGCAGGCATACCGGCGTCAGCTTCGTGACTGGCCACAAGGCACGCAGTTTCCATTGATTGAGCACCGACCTACCGAGCCTGAATGGCTTGCCGAGAACACTCAGTAATACTCGACACGTTGTAATTCCTCTTACTACAAGCCCGCACGCTCGCCCATCCGGCGCGCGCGCGGCAGCCTGTGCACTGTCATCTCATTTACTGCGCAGGCAAAACCATGGCCGATTATCTTCACGGCGTGCGGGTGCTCGAACTCAACGACGGCACCCGCCCCATTCGCACCATCCCCACCGCCGTCATCGGCATGGTCTGCACGGCCGACGATGCCGACGCTACCGTTTTTCCGCTCGACACGCCGGTGCTGCTCACCAACGTACAGACCGCCGTCGGCAAGGCCGGCACCACCGGCACCCTGGCCGCCAGCCTTCAAGCCATCGCTGACCAGACCAAGCCCTACACCATCGTCGTGCGCGTCAAAGCAGGCGCCACCGAAGCGGAAACGGCCAGCGCGTTGATCGGTACCACCACCGCCGACGGCAAATACACCGGCATGAAAGCGTTGCTCGCCGCCAAGGCCAAAGTCGGCATGGTGCCGCGCATCCTCGGCGTGCCAGGTCTGGACAGCCAACCCGTGGCCACCGCATTGGCAAGCATCGCCCAGCAGCTACGCGCCTTCTCCTACGTCAGTGCCTGGGACTGCAAAACCAAGGAAGAAGCCGTCGCCTATCGCGAGAACTTCGGCGCCCGCGAAGTCATGGTGATCTGGCCGGACTTCCAGAACTGGGACACCGTCACCAGCGCAACTGCGAAGGCCTCGGCCGTCGCCCGTGCACTCGGTCTGCGCGCCAAGATCGACCAGGAAGTGGGCTGGCACAAAACTCTGTCCAACGTCGCGGTGAACGGCGTCACCGGCATCAGCGCCGACGTGTTCTGGGATCTGCAAAACCCGGCCACCGATGCCAATTACCTCAACGGCAACGAAGTCACCACCCTGATCAACGAAGGCGGCTTCCGTTTCTGGGGCAGCCGCACGTGCAGCGACGATCCGCTGTTTGCTTTCGAGAACTACACCCGCACCGCGCAGATCCTCGCCGACACCATGGCCGAAGCGCAGATGTGGGCCGTGGACAAGCCCATGCACCCGTCCCTGGTGCGCGACATGATCGAGAGCATCAAGGCCAAGTTCCGCGAAATGGTCGGCAGCGGCTACCTGATCGGCGGCGACTGCTGGTACCCGGAAGACATCAACGACAAGGACACGCTCAAGGCCGGCAAGCTCTACCTCGATTACGACTACACGCCTGTGCCGCCGCTGGAAGACCTGACCCTTCGCCAGCGCATCACCGACCGCTACCTGATCCAGTTCGCCAGCAAAGTGAACGCCTGAATCGGCGCTCCCCTGCGGGGGAGTCCGTACCCCGGAGACCAACGCCATGGCCATGCCTCGCAAACTCAAAAACATGAACCTGTTCAACGACGGCAACACCTACCAGGGCGTTGCCAAAAGCGTCACCCCGCCGCCGCTCGGACGCAAGATGGAAAGCTATCGCGGCGGCGGCATGAACGGCCCGGTCAAGGCTGACCTCGGCTTCTCCGATGACGGCATCCAGTTCGAATGGAAAACCGGCGGGCTGGATCTGATCGCGCTCAAGCAGTTCGGCAGCGTCAATGCGTCCGGTGTGCAACTGCGCTTCGCCGGCTCGTTCCAGCAAGACGACACCGGCGAAATCAGCGCCGTGGAAATCATCGTGCGTGGCCGTCACGAAACGATCGAGATGGGCGACGCGGCGCCAGGTGAAGACACCGAACACAGCATCACCACCACCTGCAGCTACTACAAGCTGATCGTCGACAACGAAGACATCATCGAAATCGACTTGCTCAACTTCATCGAGAAGGTCAACGGCGTGGACATGCTGGAGAAACAGCGCTCCGCAATCGGCCTTTGAACCACTCCCTAAATCCATTACCTGGAGCAGCACATGAACACCGAAGAAACCAACACTGAAGCCCTGCCGGCAGTCGATGACAATACCGTCGTCCTCGATACCGCGATCCTGCGCGGCAAGAATCAAATCGACAGCCTCACCCTGCGCAAGCCGTGTTCCGGTGAGCTGCGCGGTGTGCACCTGGTGGATCTGCTGAACCTCGATGTCGCCGCCCTGCTCAAGGTGCTGCCGCGAATCACCTCGCCGAGCATCACCGCCACCGAAGCCGCCGGCATGGACCCGGCCGACCTGCTCGCCTGCGGCAACAAGGTCGCGCATTTTTTGTTGCAGAAGTCGGTGAGGACGGACGCCTCCCTCGTTGCGTAGAGGACGCCATGGCCGATCTGGCCGTGGTTTTTCACTGGGCACCGGCTGATATGGATCAGCTCTGCCTGCAAGAACTGATGGACTGGCGCGAGCGCGCCAGGGTGCGGAGTTCCACCGATGGCGAATGACTTAAAACTTCAGGTACTGCTCAACGCGATTGACCGGGCGAGCGGTCCCCTGAAGGCCATCGACAAGGGCAGCATCAGCGCTGCCCGCGCACTCAAGGACGCGCGCGACCGGCTCAAGGAACTCAATGCCCAGCAGAAAGACGTCAGCGCGTGGCGCACCCAGCGCGCTGCCGCTGAACAGACTGAAACTGCCCTCACCTCGGCCCGCAACAAAGTTCGCGCGCTCAGCCAACAGTTTGCTGCCACGGGCGTTCCGACCAAGGCCATGGCCAAGGATTTCCGCACGGCCGTGCGTGAGGCTCAGCGGCTCAAGGAACAACACCAGCAGCAGTCCGAACAGTTACAGACACTGCGTTCGAAGCTGTACAGCGCAGGGATCAGCACCAAAGACCTCGGCATCCACGAGCGCCAGCTGCGCGAGCAGATCGGCGCCACCAATGCAACGATCAGCGAACAGGGCAAGCGACTGGTCACGTTGAATGCCCAGCAAAAACGCATGGCCGCCGAGCGCGCCAAACTGGCGAAGACACAAAGCCTTGCAAGTGACATGGCGGTCAACGGCGCCGCTGGGTTGGGCGTGGGTTACGCCGCCAGTCGCCCGCTCGCCAAAGCCGTGGGCGCGTTCGCACCGAACGAAGACTCAGCCACGCAGCTGAAAGTGTCGATGATGGATAACACCGGCAAGGTGGCCGAGGACTTCCAGAAAATCACCGACCTCGCCACCAAGCTCGGCGACCGCTTGCCCGGCACCACCGCCGACTTTCAAGAAATGATGACCATGCTGCGCCGCCAAGGCCTCAGCGCACAAAGCATCCTCGGCGGGACCGGCGAAGCGGCCGCGTACCTGGGCGTGCAGTTGAAAATGCCAGTGGCCGAAGCCGCCGAGTTCGCCGCCAAGATGCAGGACGCCACGCGCACGTCCGAGAAGGACATGATGGCCTTGATGGACACCATTCAGCGCGGGTTCTACTCCGGTGTCGATTCAACCAACATGCTGCAGGGCTTCAGCAAGATCGCCCCGGTGATGGACACCATCAAGAAATCCGGTATTGAGGCTGCCAACGAACTGGCCCCGTTGCTGATCATGATGGATCAGGCCGGCATGGAGGGTGGTGCGGCCGGTAACGCCTTCCGCAAAATCTTTCAGGCGGGCTTGAACAAGGACAAGGTCGACGACGTCAACAAGATCCGCCAACTCAAGGGCCAGAAGATTCAATTCAGCTTCACCAACAAGGAAGGCAACTTCGCCGGGTTGGAGAACCTGTTCGCCCAGGTCGAAAAGCTCAAGGGGCTGAACGACGAAGACCGTACCGAGACCATCAAGGACCTATTCGGTGATGACTCGGAAACCATGACCACCCTGAACACCATGATGAACAAGGGGCTGGCGGGTTACAAAGAGGTGCAGCAGAAGCTCCAGAATCAAGCCGACCTGCGCACACGGGTCAATGAGCAACTCAGCACCTTGACCAACGTCATGGAAGCCGCCGAAGGCAGCTTCACCAACGCCATGGCCGAGTTCGGTGCCGCCGTCGCGCCGGAGCTGAAAGAGCTGATCAACACTCTCGGTGAAGTCGCCAACAACGTCGGCGCATGGGCACGGGAAAACCCGAAGCTCGCCGGCGGCCTGGTCAAAGTCGTGGCGCTGGTCGCGGGTCTATCGTTTATGTTCGGTGGCCTCGCTATCGGCATGGCCAGCCTGCTCGGCCCGTTTGCCGTGATCCGTTACGGTATGGCGATGTTCGGCATGCAGGGTGGTGGCACGCTGCGAATTATGCAAAAGCTCGCCCCCACCATCACCGGTTTGGCCCGCAATGCACTCCCCATGCTGGGCCAAGGTCTTCGCACGCTGGCCAGCACACTCAGCGGCGCACTGGTGACTGCCCTGCGAACGGTTAGCATTGCACTGTGGGGCCTCGCCACCAACCCGGTGGCGCTAGCCATCGGTGCCGTCGTTGCGGTCCTCGCCGGTGCGGCTTACCTGATCTACAGCAACTGGGATGCGGTGAAACTCTACTTCTCAAACGCTTGGACCGAGATCAAAGCCGGGTTCAGCGGCGGTATCGGCGGCATCCTCACCACGCTCGCCAACTTCAGCCCCATCGGCTTGATCTACCAGGCCTTCGCCGGCGTACTGAGTTACCTCGGTGTAGATCTGCCGAGCCGCTTTACGGAGTTCGGCAACATGCTTGTCAACGGACTGGTCAACGGACTGCTCGCGGGGTTGGGCCAGATCACGAATGCCGTCAGCTCTATCGCTGATTCGGCCATCAACATGTTCAAGGAAAAGCTCGGCATCCACAGCCCGTCCCGCGTGTTCACCGCGCTTGGCGGCTTCACCATGGCCGGTCTGACCCAAGGTCTGCAAAGCGGTCAGGACGGCCCGCTGGGCGCCATCACTGACATGGGCAAACAAGTCGTGTCTGCTGGACAACGTGCGCTCGGCGCCGTGGCTGGCCCGCTCGGCTCCATTGGGCTGCCGCAGTTGCCGACTGGCGCCGCCGCATCCTCTTCAGTGTCGATCGACAATCGCGCGCCCATCAGTCCGGCACCGGCCGCAGCCTACGACAGTCACGACACCTACGAAATCAACATCCACACCACGCCCGGCATGGACGAGCGCGCGATCGCCCGCGCCGTGCGCGCCGAGCTGGCCCGCGTCTCCAGCGAAAAGAGCGCCCGCCAGCGCAGCAAACTGTCCGACCTGGAGTAACCCGCCATGATGCTAGCCCTGGGCATGTTCGTTTTCAGCCTCTCCACCGCCGCCTACCAAGAACTGCAACGCCAAACCGAATGGCGCCACGCCAGCAGCAACCGCGTCGGCGCCGCGCCGGCCCGCCAGTTCGTCGGCCGTGGTGATGACTCCATCACCCTGCCCGGCATCATCCTGCCGGAACTCGCCGGCAGGGCCCTGAGCCTCGACGCCTTGCGCTTGATGGCCAACACCGGCAAGGCATGGCCGATGGTCGAAGGCAGCGGCCGCATCTACGGTCTATGGATCATCGAAAGCCTCAGTGAAACCAAGACGATTTTCTTCCGCGACGGCACACCGCGCCGCATCGAATTCACCCTCAGCCTCAAGCGCATCGATGACGACCGTATCGACCTGATCGGCGCCGGCACAAGCGCCGGCGTCAGCATCATGAGGGCGCTGCTGTGATCGACGCCACCCTCTCCCGTGTCACTGGTTTTCTGGACAAGACCATCGAGCGCTACAAGCGCGAGGCCGCTTACCCGGTGCCGGCGTTCCGTATCACCGTGGACGGCAATGACATCGCCCAACTGATCAGCCCGCGCCTGATGAGCCTCGGCCTGACCGACAATCGCGGCATCGAAGCCGATCAACTGAGCATCACCCTCAGCGACCACGACGGGCTGCTCGCCATCCCACCCAAGGGCGCGGTGATTCGGTTGTGGCTGGGCTGGAGCGATACCGGACTGGTCGACAAGGGCACTTATACCGTCGATGAAACCGAACATTCCGGCTCTCCCGACGTGCTGAGTATTCGCGCCCGATCCGCAGATCTGCGCAAAGGCCTGAAAACCAAACGCGAGCGCAGCTGGAGCAACACCACGCTCGGTGACGTGTTGGGCGATGTCGCCCTAGGCAACGGTCTGACGGCCACCATCGCCGGCGCACTCGACGGTTTGCCCATCCTGCAACTGGACCAGGCCAACGAGTCCGACGCCAACCTGATCAGCCGTGTCGGCGAAGAGTTCGACGCCGTGGTCACAGTCAAAGCCGGTTGCCTGTTGTGCCTGCCCGCCGGCGGTGGCAAGACCGCCAGCGGCGCCGAGCTGCCCCACATCACGCTTACCCGCGCCGACGGCGACCAGCACCGCTACCTGCAAGCAGACCGAGATAGCTACGACGGCGTGCGCGCTTACTTCTACGATGTGAACAGCGCCAAGAAACAAGAAGCCATCGCCGGCGGTGGCGAAAACCTTAAGGATCTGCGGCACACCTACAGTGACCGACAGTCAGCCCTGCGCGCCGCGCGGGCCGAGTTCAATCGCCTACAACGTGGCAGCGCGACGCTCAGCTATACCCTGGCCATGGGCAGACCGGATCTGATACCTGAGTTGACCTATACGTTGGAAGGTGTGAAGCCTGAGATCGACGAAATCATTTGGTACGGCGGAAATGTGCAACACACGCTCAGCGCAGATAATGGTTACACCGTCAGCCTTGAGCTGGAGAGCAAGTTACCGGAGGACACTGTTGAGGATCTGGCGGAGGAGAACAAGGGAGACTTCACAGGGATCATTGCTCACTACCGCGACAAAAAAACCGGGCAAGAGAAAACAATGACTGCTGGCGACCAGAGCAAACCTCGGCGGTTGCGGTGGCTGTATGCATCAGAGAAGACAGCTAAGAGAGCGGTTAATCGAGAATTCCAACGGCTGCAAACAACCAAGGAAGAAAGCCCCACCTGAAAGGGGCAAACCACGTAGTCGTTATCCCGCAAACACAGAAATGATCGTCCCCCCACCGTCGCGATCAAAAGCTTGGCATTCAATGGCAAGCCCCTTCAGCTCAACTTTTGCAATCTCTCCGCTGTCGTTTAGCGCCTTCGTCCGACATTTCTCCGAAAACTTTGCAATATCGGACGCAGAGCGCCTTGAAACTAAGCTGCCAGCTCTACCGACCAGCTCATAGAATTGCTGGTCAGGCCTCGCACCGTCCCATGAAACCATGATGTTCGGCAATCCGAGTGCACAGCTTAAAGAGAGGGTGGTGTTTAAACCGTCACGATATTCGGTAGTCTGTTTGCCTTCGGTCTGCTTGACCAGTGTTAGATGGCGCTCCTGCTGAAGCTTTGCCAAGATTGTGTCGCAACGCTCGGCGAGCGCTCCGGTGGAAAACGTCAAAAACGCCATGCTGATACTGATGCTGACCCAATACTCGCTTTTCATAAGCGTCCTCTTTCCATCGTTCTCTGATCGGTTTGACGCCGGATATTTTCACTCTTAGAAATTTTTTCATCACTCTATACTGCAAGCAGAAGAGACCACTCATCAAGGAAGCAGAATGACAGACCTAATTTCTACAGTTTCAACGGCAGTAAACCTTGCACTGCGGTTGAAAGACATCAGCAAAAATATTGAGAACGCTGAGTTTAAAGGAATTCTAGCCGATCTCAGCCTCGAGCTATCAGAGGTCAAGCTCAAGCTTGCAGACCTGCTATCAGAAAATGCGCAACTGAAAGAGAAAATCAGCTCATTAACCAGTGCCACCGGTGAGCGCTGCCCTAGCTGTAATAACAGAACCTATAAACTAGTATCCTCGAAACCAGACGCGACATTCGGCGCATTAGGGGCGAATTCACGTTTATATAAGTGTGACTCTTGCGATTTTTCCGAAACCGTCATTGTTTGAAGAAATGCCCGGCTGATAGCCGGGCATTTGCTTGCAATGGTCAATGAAAACTTCGCCTTCCTTTCATGCCTGTCCTTTTAACTCTTATTGCTGCTGCTTCTTGAGCTGCTCTTTCCGACGCTCCTGTGTCGCATCATGTGACGCTTTGGCGACATCCGTGAGTGTCCTATTAGCAGTGCCTACCATCGCTGCACCGATCATAAACACCACAATCTCACCAAAAAAACCTAGGTTTTGCAGCTGTAGTGGTTCATTCAAATTGGGCTGGGCAGCAATCTTCCAGAGGGACCCCAGCACTGGAAACTGAGTATTAGTGTAGATAGTGCCCACAAGGTTTTTTACCGCCACCCATCCATTGAGATCCGCCCATCCGTAAATCCCCAGAAGCAACGAGACCAAAACAAAAACAAAACCTACTACCGCAATGATCAGGCCTCGAACCGCTAGTTTTTTCGCCGCTTTGACTTCTTTTTCAACTTCCACAAATCTGACCTTTTCCGTGTGCCATTTCAATGGAGAACTCGTTGCAGGCCGCGTGGAATAGACGGTAAAGCCTCTTCAGATACGTCCCTGCAGAGTTCTCACTCCATAAAGTTTGTCGACTTATGCATCTGTTTCTTGAGCTGCACAGCGGAAGGACAAGCGCCTCCCGTGAACGTGCCTACAAACGTGAAAGCCCCGGAAAGCTACCGGAGCTACCTCGTGTAACGCCTTACTTCGTTGACTGCACAAGCGCCTCCATGATCCTCAGCACATCCTGCCGCTGCTGGTCATCCAGCTTCGCGAGAAGCTGCAAAAAAAGGTGCTCCAAAGGGGTAAGGTTTTCCATCGTGCGTACTCCATTTCCTTGTGATGGGCGGGGGGCCATTCGCAGGCCCTGAACCGCCCGGGAGTCACCCATTCTCAGCACGTTTTTCTGTGCCACCAGCCCCGCTAAATCATTTGGGTCCGGACTGAATGGGTGTCGCCTTCCAGATGGCTACTCCCGTACCTATGCACCACGTTGGAAATGTAAGTAGCAGTTGCGCCGGGTTTTACAGTACCGGACGCGGTGGCAGGGTCATGTAGACACCGTTCTCACCCCATCCCTGCAAGTTCCCCTTTGCATCGACTACGTAGTACTCATTGAACATATTGTCTGGCTCATCCAGGCGCAGTCCACCATCAGCAAGCTTCTCTGCTCGATAGCTATATGTGTTTTTCCCACCACTCGCAAAGATTTGGTCCATGGAATATTTGCCATCGCGTTTGTACAACACGACCAAATGACCAAGAGCACCGTCGCGCAACCAGGAACCCAGCCGATCTGGATACTCCTTCAGGTCCAGCCCCTTCAGAGTTTCATAGTCCTGCGCGCTAAGGCCGATGAGCGAGCTTTTGTAGTCGGGGTCAAAACTGGCATTGGCCCAGTAGGCCTTGTCGTTTTGGCCTTCGATCCTGAAGCCGATGAATGTCGTCTTGGGCTTCGACTTTGTATCGGCGCGAACGGACTTGGCTACTTCAGCCAGCTCCGCGTCACTTACACGCTTGGGTAAAACGACTTCAACTTTACGAGGTCGTCCCTCTTGGAAATCGTCTTTAGTGATCGTGTAAGCCTTGGTCGCAACACTCTGCGTTACCTTTTCGACAGGCTCGTCTTCGTTACCCCGAGAGCACATCGACACTGTCACAGCGATGATGATTACCAGAATGACAAACCCGCCGATCTTCTGGCCCAGGGTGACTCCCGGATCGGCAACGCCACAGCTGGGACAAACCTTCGCTGAAATATCTACTTTGTGTTTGCAAGACTTACAGGGCTTCAAAGCCATTCGAACAGCTCCTTTCTATATCCATGAAAAAGCCGGCCATCGTGGCCGGCGTGTTGCGCCTACACACCTGAACAGTCATTGCCCAGGTCAGTCGTTCTCTTTTTTCCCATCAATGCTCGCGGCTTTTGCAAAAGCCGAAACCATACGAAGCAGCACCTCTCGATCCAAGTCCGTGACGCGCTGATAGAACTCAAGAAATTTTGCCGTGTCGGGACTGATGCTTTCGACCGTCGTGGGCTTGCGCTCACCGGTCACCACATACAACACGTCGACTCCCTTCTCAGCCACTGCGGCTAGATAGGTCGCATCAGGGCTACGTTCGCCCTTCTCGTAGTTGTATTGGCTGTTTTTTGAGGCACCAGCCTTCGCTGCGAAATCGGTTTGATTGAAGCCCAACCGTTCGCGCTCTTCTTTCAGGCGATCACCAATTCCCACAAATGTCTCCATAGCGATTTGACATTCCCACAATCATGGGAAATACTTCGCCTGTCATCACACGAAATCACACGAAACGAGACTATGCCGAACGGATACCCCACGGAGCAAGCGTGCCAAGGCGCCCGCGAGCGCCTCGCGCATCAAGGTCTATCTGCCAAGGATTGGGCCGATCAACACAACCTCACGCCTTCTACGGTGTATGCCGTGCTGAACGGACAGAAGAAATGTCTGCGGGGCGAGTCTCATCGCGCCGCGGTACTGCTCGGTATCAAAGACGGCGTGATTGAAAACTAAGCCCGTTGGCTCAGGGAGGAAACCAGAAGATGAAACGCCCAGTTCTAGCCAACAGGAAAGACGTGGTCAGCGCAGTGATCGGTGCTTACCAAGGAGGCCGCATTTACGCCGCTGCCGACTTGGGAATGCCACTCAAAAAGTTCGACAACCAGGCCTATGAAAACGCCGGCAGCCGACCACTGAGTGATGACCACATTCATCGCCTCGAACAGGTAGCAGGAACAACCTTCCTGCCGGATTACATCGCAGCCAAATACGGCGGAATGTTCGTCCCGCTGACAGCATCGGCGGATCTGGACAACGTCGAGTTGTACAACCGGTCAGTCAAAGCCGCCGCCAAGCGCGGGATGGTTGATCAGATCATTGCCAAAGCACTCGACGACGGTGTCATTGAGTCCTGCGAAGCCCAAGCAATCATCAACGCTCTGGTGCACTACATGTCCGCCCGCTACGCCGAAGTGCTGGCCACCATTCAACTGCACGGTCGGGGGATCGCTGGGTGAGTACATACAAACTGGTTTGCCCGCACTGCCTCGGCCGCATGCGTATCCGCACCAGCGAAGGCACACACATTTTCCTGCGAGTGGCCTATCTGCAATGCACCAACGAGGCCTGCGGCTGGTCGGTGCGTGCTGAGTTTGAGATGACTCACGAAATGAGTCCCAGCGGCATGGCCAATCCATCAGTGCGTTTGCCCATCGCTGACATCGCCTTGCGCCGCGCTGCGATGAAGACCGCCAACGATCAACCCGACCTGCTCGACCAAATGGAAATGGAGTGTGCGCAATGAACCACGATCAGTTGACCCACGATTACCGCAGCAGCATGCAGCGTGCCGCGTTCGCTTACCTGCAACGGCACGAAGCGCAGTACCTGGTGGACTCGGACTTGCTCTATGAAAACTGCGTTCGCCACCTGGCCACGTCGCTGGAGGTGCCTGTCTTCATGGCGGAGCGCTTGGTGCACAACGCCTGGACTGAATTGCAGGTGATCAATCAGCGCAAGTGGATCGGTGTGGACTGGGGCAACAACCCCAGCTGCACGGTCGTGCACTTGATCGATACCCGCGCCGATCTGCGCTTCCCGGTACCGGCGAGACTGCTGCCGCAGACCTTGCTCGCCCAGCGCGATTCCGCGCACAAGCACCACCCTCAGTAACTCATTTTTAAACAACCCGCCCTGCCCCGCTTCCCGTGGGTTTGGGTGAGCTTTGCCTGAAATCCGAGGTGGATCATGGAAATCGACATCGCCATCACCGCAAAACTGCCCCGCGCACAGGCCGAAGCCCTGCTCCAGGCACTGCGCGCTCAGTACTCGATGCAGTTCAACGAGTACTGGTATGACGATCGCTTTCGCATGATCCCCGAGGGATTACGGCACGGCTCGCTGCTGTCGGCCTTCCCGGTGATGGCCGCGCAAAAACGCCTGATAGGCGCTCTTAAACACAGTCTCGGCGAAGTGAAGTAAGCCCCGATGAACATGAAACACGATTTGCGCGCCGACATCCTGCAACGCCTTGAATCCGACTACGGACTCAAGCACAAAGCCGGCAAATACATGCGCCAGGGCGAATGCCCGGCGTGCAAGAAAAAGGAGCTGTACGCCTTCCACGATGACCCGTGGATGATCCGCTGCGGCCGGGGCAAGTGTGGCCAGACCTGGCACGTTAAAGAAATCTATGAAGACTTGTTCGAGGACTGGAGCAAGCGCGCGCCGGCCAGCGAGCAACACCCCAGCGCCACCGCCCGTGCCTATCTGGAATTCGCCCGAGGCTTTCGGCTTGATCTGATTCAGGGCTGGTTCACGCAGGAAACGTATTTCTCCGGCGAACTGAATGCCGGCAGCGCGACGGTGCGTTTTGCGTTGGAAAAAGGTGGCTACTGGGAGCGCCTGATCGACCGGCCGCACCGGTTCGGCAAGATGAAAGCGCGGTTCAAGCCTGGTGACAGCCCGCGTGGATTCTGGTGGTGCCCGCCGTGCGTCGAACTGCTGGAAGTCAAAGAGCTGTGGGTTGTCGAGGGTATCTTCGATGCCATCGCCCTGGTGCATAACGGCATTGCAGCGGTCTCGGCTATGTCCTCCTCGTTCTTTCCTGAAGAGTCGCTGAAAGAGCTGGCCCGGCAGCGCGGCGGTAAATTGCCCAAGCTCATTTGGGCACTGGACAATGAACCCGGAGCGCACAAATACACCAAGCGTTGGGTGCGTCAGGCTCGCGCCTTGGGCTACGAGTGTGAAGCCGCGCAGATCCCGCAGTCGGACAGCCGCAAGGTCGATTGGAACGACCTGCATCAGCGCTGGGCATTCATTGACGGCGAGAGCGAACGTGCCGAGCAGATCGAAAAGGATCTGGCCACTGCTCGTTACCACGGCGCCTTGCTGATCGCCGAAAGCGCCTCAGAGAAAGGCGTGCTGATGTATGAATGGCGGGAGCGCCACGAGTTTCACTTCGGCTTCGATAGCCGGCTTTACTGGTTCAAGATGGACCTGGAGAAATTCAACAAGGCCATGCAGGCGCTGGAGTCCTCCGAGCGCCACGAAGACCAGTTGCTGAACGACAAGCAGCGCCGCGACAAGGCTTTGCGACAATGCGGCGGCGTGGTGGAAATCGCCAACTGCTACCCGCAAGCGCTGTATTTCCAGCGCAACGAAGTCACCGACGAATCCTGGTACTACTTCCGCGTCGATTTCCCGCACGACAGTGGCAGCGTGAAGAACACCTTCACCGGTGGCCAGGTCGCGGCCGCCAGCGAATTCAAGAAACGCTTGCTCAGCATGGCAGCCGGTGCCGTGTTCACCGGCAGCGGGCAGCAACTCGACAAGATCATGAAGGATCAGCTGTTCGGCCTGAAGACCGTCGAGACCATCGACTTTATCGGCTACAGCAAATTGCACGGCTGCTACGTCTTTGGCGACCTCGCGGTACGCGGCGGCATCGTCAGCGTGGTGAACAAAGAGGACTTTTTCGAGTTCGGCAAGCTGCGGCTCAAGACGCTGCAGAAGTCGATCGCCATGCACATTCAGCGCGACAGCAACCAGTACCGCACCGACTGGTTGCCGATGCTGTGGCTGTGCTTTGGCGCCAAGGGCATCGTCGCCCTCGCGTTCTTGTTTGGCTCGTTGTTCGCCGAGCAGATCCGCGCGCAGTACAAGTCCTTCCCGTTCCTTGAGGTCACCGGTGAAGCCGGCGCCGGCAAGACCACGCTGCTGACTTTCCTGTGGAAACTGCTCGGCCGCGAGCATGAAGGTTTTGACCCGTCGAAATCGACCCGTGCCGGTCGACAGCGCGCCATGGGCCAAGTCTCCAACATGCCGGTCGTGCTGATCGAAGGCGACCGCAACGAGCCGGATAAAGCGCACGCCAAGGGCTTCGACTGGGACGAACTGAAAGACTTCTACGGCGGCGGCACGCTCGGCACCAAGGGCATGAAAACCAGTGGTAACGAGACCTATGAACCACCGTTCCGGGGTGCGATTGCGATCAGCCAGAACGCCGATGTCAGCGCGTCAGAAGCGATCCTGACCCGGATTATCAAATCCCACTTTGCGCGCCCGGAAGTCACCACCGAAAGCCGTGCCGCCGCTGACAACCTGAACCTGATCCCGGTCGAGCAACTGAGCCACTTCCTGCTGCTCGCCGTGCGCGCTGAAGCGCAGGTGATGGCCAAGTTCTCCGAACGCGTGCTGGTCCATGAGCAGCAGCTGCGCAAGCTCAAAGAAATCCGCGTGGAACGGATCATCAAGAACCACAGCCAGTTGATGGCCCTGGTCGACTGCCTGCGCCTGGTCTGCCCGCTCGATGACAACCACGTCGCCACGACGCATCAGGCGCTGATGGTCATGGCGTCGGAGCGGCAGGCCGCGATCAGTGCTGACCACCCGCTGGTTGCCGAATTTTGGGAAGTCTACGAATACCTCGAAAGCCTGGGCGAAGGCCCGCAGGTCAACCACAGCACCGACCCGAAACTCATCGCGATCAACCTCAACGAGTTCGCCGAGAAGGCCAGCGAGCATCGGCAGAACCTCGCTGACCTCAAGACCCTGCGCGGGCTGCTGGTCAACAGCCGCAGCCACAAATGGCTGGAATCCAACAAGGCCGTTTACAGCGCCGTGCGCGCTTCACAAGCCGCCGGCAACGCGATGTTCAACAAACCCACCACCGTGCGCTGCTGGATTTTTCAGAGCGCGTAAACCGCAACCAGCGCTGCAACGCTGGGCACATTCCAAAGGAGAGGCACCATGCAAGTTCAGATCATCACCGGCGACGCCGGCACGGGCAAGACGACGAAGCTGAGATCGATCGAGGCCCAGCAACAGGCTGAAGGCAAACAGGCAGGGATCATTCATGCGGATGCGTATTCGCATCACGGCCTGCTCGGAATCATGGAAGTCAGGCTAGAGCGCGGTGAGCGGACGCTGCTTGTCGATGACTGCTCGAGCAAACAGATCGATGAGGTTTTGCAGTGGCAGAGGGAGGCCGCTGGGAACGAGCAGCTGGAGGACTTGACGATTCACCTGGTTCGCCGCGCCGGCTGAACAACGAGTTCATGCCGAAAAGAATTGGTGCCGAGGGGCTGCACCCCCTCGCCACCGACCACCCCAAAGGAGAAGCACCATGCAAGCACAAAACCCAAGCGGCAGCAGTACAGAGGCTACCACGAACGCCTTCAAAGTCGGCGATGACGTGACTTTCGTCGCTGCACGCAGCACCGGGCACAGCGTCAGTCTCAGCGTTCGCGAAGGGAAGATTGCAGAGATCGACAGCGCAACGGCGATAATCAAGCTTCGCAATGGCCGCACCAGTTTGCAGCCGTTGAACAAGCTGACTCACCAGGGCGAGCGCAACGCCCTCACCCGCGCATTGCTGGGGGACGCCTGATGCAGCCCTCAGCCAATTCTGTGGCACGCACCCGTCCGCCCATGGCGAGCCATCGGCTTGACCTTCCCAGTTGCTGCGACATTTGCGGCAAGGCCCGATCCACCCGCAAGCATCAGGCCTGTAGTCGGATCCGGCAGCAGCGCAAGGCCGCCGAGTGGGCCGAGCTGATGACGGCACGGGCGGAAGCGAAGAAGAACAAGCCACAGCGCTACGCGCGCTAATTTGAATGACGGGCGATGGGGAGCTGCAACTCCCCATCGCCCGAAGGAGAAGCACCATGCAGGCAACAGCTCTGTTGTTTTTATACCTGTGCACCGACGCATCCCGCCTCGACTGCCAGGTAATTCCTGTCCAGCAATGGGTCAGCGGGGACGCCTACGATCAATGCGCGAGAACCGCCCATACTCTGGAAAGCGCCCTGACCCCGGCCAATCGACCTCGGCATCGGTTTGTTTGCGAAACGCCGGACGCCGGCAGCGCCAAGACTGAATCCGAAAATCAGCCTCACCTCACGCTTCAATCGTTTCGGCTGTGATCGGGGGACACGATGAAGAGAAGAAAATCGTTTCCCTGGAATCTGGACCTCACCGGCGTCTGTGATCAATGTGGCAAATCCCGCGCCCACGGCAACCACCGTAAATGCAGCAAAGCACGGCAAGTGATTGCGTCACTGCGCAGAGCAGAGGAGGCCCGGTCCGGTATTCCTTCTCCACCTAGAAAAAGCGCCGGATTGTTCTGGTTACTTCGTCAGGACTGATCAGCAACACTCCAACCTACGGCAACACAGAAAGGCCCGATGTTAGGCCTTTCTGCTTTGCTCTGCTGATCAGTGGTTCAGTTCATCGTTTAGGGACGTGTATGGCACATGGCGTAGAGGCCCGTGGCAATTCGGTGCGGGTCTATTTTCGTTACAACGGCAAGCGGTACCGGGAGCTTTTGCCCGGCGGGAATACCGCAGCCAACCGGGAGCGGGCCGCGCACCTGGTCAACATCATTGAATACGAGATCAAGGCTGGCACTTTCAATTACAGCCGGCACTTTCCTGATTCGGCCACCTTGGTCGAGAACACCTTCGGTCACTACCTCGACCTGTGGCTGAAGATCAAAAGCAACAGCGTTGCTGCGACGTCTTATCGAGGATATGCCAATAAGGCCGAGGTCCATGTGCGACCGCGCTGGGGCAAGGTGCAGATCGACCAGATCGATCATCTGGATTTGCAGGAGTGGGTGCAGGACACGCTGTCGAAGCGCCTGAAGAACAAGACTATTCGGGACGTCATCAGTAACGTGCGCCAAGTCTTTCGGCTGTACCGCACTCGCAAAAAGGTGGCTCATGATCCGACCGAGGGTTTGTTTGTGCGATTACCCGACCCTGAAGCGCCGGACCCGTTCACCAGGGCGGAGATCAAGCAGATTCTTGAGACACCCACCAATCGGACGCAGGAGCTGCTGATGATCCAATTCATGATTTGGGCGGGGCCACGGGTTTCGGAAACCATTGCGCTGGCCTGGGAGGATGTCGACCTGGAGCAAGGCACGGTGACCTTTCGCCGGTCCAAGGTACGCGGCGCCTACCGGGTGACGAAAACCCGCCGATCGACGCGCCGAGTTCGCCTGCTGGCCCCGGCGTGGGACGCCCTGCAGAAGATCGATGCGTTGACCCGCAGACGCAAAGCGGAAACCGTGGAGGTGGTTGAGCGGGACAACAAGACGGTGCGAAAACACAAACTGCACTTTGTGTTCCTGAATACCAAAAGCGGCCTGCCGCACGCCAACGACTTCGTGGTGCGCGATCGCTTCTTCAAGGCGCATTTGCTCGCCGCCGGCGTTCGCTATCGCGGACCCGGGCAGTGCCGGCACACCTACGCCAGCCAGTTGCTGACCACCGGGGTGGCGTCGATCGACTGGATCGCCGAACAGATGGGCCATACCAACGGCAACATGATCCGTCAGCACTATGGGACGTGGATCAATGAAGACGGACCCGACGTGGTGGGGATGTTGCAAATGGCCTTGAAGCTGTCACCGGTTACAGCTCTACATTGAATCCACTCAGGCCCACGCCTTCGGCAAAACGTCCAACGGCGGTCAAGCTGGCCCAGGTGCGCAGTGACTCACGTCGCGAGCGCACCGGCACCCAGCGTGCGCCGCTGCCGCCCAGGCGAATCGACAGGCCCCATTCTGGGCCGCCGTTGATCCTGGCCACCAGGCATTCGCGCACCGCGTGTTGTTCGACCAGGGCGCGCAACACCTCTTCGTGAATACCTTCGCCGATCACTGCTCGTGCTCCTGACGCCGCGCCGTGGCCGCTGCCTCGAAGGTCTTATACAAACCTTCGATACTGGCCGCGTTCAGCACCTTGACCGTCTCCAGGCCCAGCACGAAACCTTCGGCACGATCACTGGCGCGAAACAGGTCGTCAGCCGTGTGTGCCAGTTCAATTTGGTGTAGCAGTTTCAGGGTTTGCACCTCCACTGCGTTCGGCAGTTTCAGTGCCGCCAATGCATCAGTCATGCGGACTCCCACGTCCAGAGATCAACCAGATATAGAGGGAATGGTAGACCAGCCCTGGGGGGACCGGCTTCCACGGCCACAAAAAAAGGCCCCCACACCTGAGCCTGGTGTGGGGGCCGATTGAACATAGGCTGGAATTCAATGAACCGGTCATGAATGGCCGCTATCGGCTGTGGATTCAACCGGTGGAAAACCAGAGGGTTAAAAAGCCCGAGCGGACAAACCAGATTTCACTCACCTAGTCATGCGTCCAGCGTGGATAAAACACCAGTATCAGAATTGGAGGAAGGCATAGTAGCGTTACGCCTCTACGACCCCGATCGGGTGAACGTGCAACGGAGCAGGAAAATGGACTTTGCAGAACCTTTGAACACAATGTCATTGAAAGTTGGTCAGCTTCGCCGTCAGAAGTAAATTTTGCGAGATTAACACCCACAACATTAAACATAGTGATTGCCTCACGCAAGGCATATCAACTAATACAATTTATCTGTCCGCAGGTGCTGAGATATGTCTGCTACATGGAAGAACTTAGAAGAATACGTTCGCGCGATTGCCTCCCTAAAGTGGGGGGCACCTTGCAAAGCAGAGCATATTGACGGGGTTGATTTTGACAGTGTTATTCGGATTTCCGATGATGAAGTTATCATCATAGAAGTCACTACTGAAAGAACCCTTCAGAAGGTGCGTGATGACCTCAACAAGATAAAACCTACGAAAATCAGGCTCGCGGTTGAGGGTATAATCTGCCGAGCTTACATCGTATTAGAAGGTGAGCCTACCCTCAGTATGATTGAAGCCGGCAAAAGCAGCCATATAAAGGTGTGTTCGGCCGATGAATTTAGTAAAGATTTTTTTGATTTCGCTTCCTACGACACTTTGCGAAAAAGATCGCCTTTTGGAAGTGCGGTAGATTCAAAAACAGGTGCAAATGATCCTCGCGAATTCATTCATGTTCGTTACTCTGAAACAGATGGCTCAAAAAAATACACGGTAGAAAATATTGCCACATGTTTACAGCGTGGCCAAAACATTGTACTTACCGGAGATTATGGGACTGGTAAAAGCCGGTGTGTACGTGAGGTATATGAGTTACTTAGAAATCAAACAAGAGAATCAGGCGCTTACCCGCTGGCAATAAACCTACGAGATCACTGGAGCAGTTCAAGCGCGTTAGAAGTTATAGCAGGACACCTCGGTATTATCGGCATCGGCAGTTCTATAGACAATGTTATTCGACTCCTTAACTCTGGAAAACTCATCCTCCTGTTGGACGGGTTTGACGAGATCGGCACTCAAGTTCATGACGCGAGAGTCGAAGACAGAAAAAGCCTTCGACGAAGAGCAGTACAAGGCGTTCGCGATTTAATTACTCGTGGAAAAACGGGGATACTAATAACCGGTCGATCGCATTTTTTCGATAGTAGCGAGGAAATGCTAGAAAGCCTCGGTTTATCCGATGGGTCTAACACGGAGTGCATTGAGGCACCGGAAGAATTCTCAGAAGATGAAGGGAATAAATACCTACACGCAATCGGCATTAAGTCCCTTGTGCCTGAGTGGTTACCGCGGAAGCCATTAGTTTTCCAGCTCCTCGTTGAGCTAGACCCAGCAGACGTTAGCGTTATTTTAAATCGCCAGCATGGTGAGTACGAATTCTGGGGCACCTTTATTCACGCAGTTTGTAGACGTGAGTCTAGCGGAGTGGGCGGTTCGATTGCCCCTCAAACCATTCACGCGATTCTTCACAGATTAGCGTCCGTTACCCGCTACTCCGTCACAGCCAATGGCCGTCTTTCCCCCAGTGATATTGATACAGCATACCAAGCGGTAGTAGGATCAGTTCCAGACCAAAGTGGTCGCCAACTCCTTTCAAGAATGTGTACTCTCGGCAGGATAGAACCAGAGTCTCCTGACCGACATTTCCTTGATCTTAATGTTCTTGACATCCTTCGTGCGGAAGCGCTTGTAGTAGACGTTATTAACATGAAGGACATACACGATCAAGTTCAATGGTGCCAATCACTCCGCCATCTTGGGGCATTTCATGCCGCACAAACAATTAAAGTCTTCGACTTGGAGCAACATTGTTTTTCTTATATAAGGAAAAATGGTAATAGCCGAAACACAAAAAAGCTTGGCGAGATAGTTTCAATTCTAACAATTTTTGGTGGAGACCCATTAGACTTTCAGTCTCTCCAGCTGTCTGGCTCAGTTTTCCCAGTGTTAAATTTTAGTGCTCGAATAATAAAAAACCTGGTGATCAAGGACTCCGAAATTGAACATTTATTTCTTGGAGCAACACCAATAACAGTACAAGATGGCGTGGTGATTGATGGGTGCATCGTTTCACACGCACTTGGGGTTTCAGATTCACAAGGCCTCCCTGCCTGGGTTACAAATACTGAGGCCTTTAACTATGAGCGAATTTCCAATGCTTCAAGAATCAAAGAAAGCGTTCTACCTCCAGCACAAAAATTGTTTCTTTCTATAATTCATAAGATTTTTTTCCAGCCTGGTGGTGGAAGAGAAGAAGCATCACTATTAAAGGGTGGTTACGGCCAAAAATTCAGCCCAAAACTAGTAGACTCTATTATCAAAATGCTTTTGCGAGAGGGCCTTATAGACAGGGCAAAGGGAGATGACGGCTGGGTATACAAACCTATTCGTAGGTATACAGACCGAATGAATAAAATTCGCTCTGAACTGACTCTTTCCGAAGACCCGATCTGGAAAGAAGCGTCTACCCTAAAGCAATAAATAAATAGTTACTGTATTTATTGGAGCGCGGGTCGGAAGTAAGAGGAGCACTTCGTCAACCTTCGTACTATGCAGTCATGCCATGAGTTCCAGGCACAACAGTTCGGTAAAATCACACGGTTTGTCCAAGCAGTCCTAAAATTCGGCGCATAGACCGTCAATGCCGCTCATTGGAGCGTCGTTGACGGTCAGTATCAGTCTCGGTCGACGGGAGTAGCCGTGACCATATGAGCTTAGTGCTTTCCATGCTGGGGAGAGGCAGACTGACCGCTTCTGGCCGATTGCAGCCTAGATGACTCCCTAAAGCCGACGGAGTAGCGTGATTGCATCTGTAATCGCTTTCGCGTTTTCATCCAGGGTTTCCATGGCCCCGACAGCGTTCTCTGCAACTGTCCCTACGCCTTTCTCCGAAAGCCACTTGGTGACCTCCTCTATCGCCGCCGCAAGCGCATGCTGGTTGTGCAGTAGTAACGTGAGTGCATCTGCAGTGGCAATGTTGGAATCTGAGTTATTTGGCATAGCAGCCTTCCTTGGAGTTCGATTCGCAGAAGCCTAGCTCATCGAATCGCTGGCGAAGGTCAGCCACCCATGGTGGTGGCCATTTTTGCACCAAAATAGCGCCCCAGTCCCATTTCAGTCCCATATGGCCTTTTTTCAGACGCCAAAAACCACAAACCCCCGACTTTCTCTAGGAAAATCAGGGGTTTGCGTTTACTGAATGTGGCGGTGAAGGAGAGATTCGAACTCTCGATACAGTTTCCTGTATACACACTTTCCAGGCGTGCTCCTTAAGCCACTCGGACACTTCACCGTATCTCTTCAAACATGTTCTGTCTGTCGAGGCGCGCTAATGTAGTCGAAAGCTTTTCCGATGGCAAACTTTTTTTCAGAATTTTCATGCGGTTAAGAGAAAAAGTCGTTTTGCCCGCTGGCAGGCCATGGCAAACCGGCCAATCTTCGGTGGGTGCGGCCCTTCTATATAGAAGCGCAATGCCTCGCCACGCTGGATGGGCCGTGAAACGGTGACTGGCGGGTCAGTCACAGCGCTTTACCTGGCCTGCGGCGGTGGGTAACGTCTGCCCATCTTTCTTACAAGGAATAGCGTCATGAGTGAGTTGATTTCCTACCACCTCGAAGACGGTATCGCGACCCTGACCTTGAGCAACGGCAAGGTCAATGCCATTTCTCCGGACGTGATTGCGGCATTCAACGCGGCGCTGGATCAGGCGGTGACGGATCGTGCCATCGTGATCATTACCGGTCAGCCGGGGATTTTGTCCGGCGGCTATGACCTGAAAGTCATGACCGCCGGCCCTAAAGAAGCGGTAGCGTTGGTGACTGCCGGTTCGACGCTAGCCCGTCGTCTGCTCTCTCACCCGTTCCCGGTGATCGTCGCTTGCCCGGGTCATGCCGTGGCGAAGGGCGCTTTCATTCTGTTGTCTGCCGATTACCGTATCGGTGTCGACGGCCCGTTCAGCATCGGTCTGAACGAAGTGCAGATCGGCATGACCATGCACCACGCCGGTATCGAGCTCGCTCGTGATCGCCTGCGTCGCTCGGCGTTCCACCGCTCGGTGATCAATGGCGAGATGTTCGATCCGAAAAGCGCCGTGGATGCCGGCTTCCTCGACAAGGTGGTTGCCGCCGAGGAACTGCAAGGTGCTGCGCTCGCCGCTGCGCGTCAGTTGAAGAAGATCAACATGCTCGCGCACAAGAACACCAAGTTGAAAGTCCGTAAGGCACTGCTGGAAACGCTGGATAACGCGATCATCCAGGATCAGGAGCATCTGGGCTAAGCCTGGATTCAAGAACGTAAAGAAAGCCCGACCGTCGTGTCGGGCTTTTTCTTACGCGCAAGGTTTAAAAGTCTGCGGCAGCTCTAGGACAGGTCTGACCCTCCATTTGGAAACATGCGCTTAAACATCGGCCATCTCCGGACTCTATAGCGGCAATTGCCGAAAACAGTGCACATCCGTACACTGCGCCACCTTTTGTCCCGGTGGGGCCTGAAAATGCTGTTCCTGTTTCGTATGTTGTTGATGGGCCTGCACTTTATTTTTGCGGGTGTGCTCGGGGTGATCCTCGGGATATGCCGCCCGTTCAATCCGGACAACAGCCGTCTGTGCGCCCGCCTCTACGCATTGCCGGCGATGTGTATTTTGCGTTTACGGGTGAAATCCGATGTCAGCGGTTTGCTGAACAAACCCGACAGCTGCGTGATCATCGCCAATCACCAATCGAACTATGACCTGTTCGTATTTGGCAACGTAGTGCCACGCCGTACCGTGTGCATCGGCAAAAAGAGCCTGAAATGGGTACCGCTGTTCGGACAATTGTTCTGGCTGGCCGGCAATGTGTTGATAGACCGTGGCAATGCGCACAAGGCGCGCCAATCGATGCTTACCACGACCAATACCCTGCAGAACGAAGACACCTCGATCTGGGTGTTCCCGGAAGGCACGCGCAACCTCGGTGAAGAATTGCTGCCATTCAAGAAAGGTGCCTTCCAGATGGCGATCGCCGCCGGCGTACCGATCGTTCCGGTTTGCGTCAGCAGTTACATCAAGCACATGCGCCTGAATCGCTGGCGCAGCGGGAAAATCCTCATACGCTCGTTGCCGGCAATTCCCACAGCCGGATTGACCATGGATGACATGCCCATGCTCATCAATCAGTGCCGCGAACAGATGCGCGAGTGCATTGAATCGATGGACCGGCAACTGCAAGCCGCCTAAGAAGACAACCCGCCCTGTGCGGGTTTTCTTTTGCCCGGTGAACTGTACAGATTTCACTGACTCTCAAGCAGCGACACGGCTAAGCTGAAGCCTTGTATTCCCTGCCACCTGCCAAGAAGAAGTGAATCACCACCATGGGTCGAGTTGTTGCTGCTGCGGTGTATAGCGCAGGCAAGAAAGTCACCAATATTTCCCTCGACGAAGGCGCTGCCTGGGCCGCGAAAACCGGTCACTTTGTCTGGATCGGTCTGGAAGAGCCGGACGCTCAAGAGCTTTCCAACCTGCAACGTCAGTTCAACCTGCACGAACTGGCCATCGAAGATGCTCTGGAAAAACACAGTCGACCGAAACTGGAAACCTTTGGCGACGCTCTGTTTATCGTCACCTACTCGCCCATCCGCGAAAACGGTGTTCTGCAGTTCATCGAGACGCACATCTTTGCCGGCAAGGGCTACATCATCACCGCGCGTAACGGCCACTCCGCGTCCTACGCCCATGTCCGCCAACGTTGTGAGGCACGCCCACTGTTGCTGGAGCATGGGGAAGATTTCGTACTCTATGCGCTGCTCGATTTCGTCATCGAGAACTATCAGCCAGTCGGTGAAGCGATCCATGCCGAAATCGATGAACTGGAGCGCAACGTGCTGTGTAGCGCACTGAATGAGCGTGACATTCAGAAGCTGCATGGCTTGCGCCGTGACGTTGTACGACTGCGCCGGTACGCGGCGCCGATGGTGGAGATTGGCGAGGAACTGCAGAAGCTGAGTTTCCCGTTTATCGACAAGAATATGCGCCCGTACTTCCGCGATGTGCAGATCCACGTAACGCGGCAGATGGAAGACCTGAGCACTTTGGCCGACATTGCCAGCCAGACCATCGAGATCGGTGTGTTGCTCGAGGCATCACGGCAAAGCGTGGTACAGCGCAAGTTTGCTGCCTGGGCGGCGATCCTGGCGTTTCCGACGGCGGTGGCGGGGATTTACGGGATGAACTTCCAGAACATGCCGGAGTTGAGCTGGCACTACGGCTATTTCGGCGTGCTGGGGTTTATTGCGGTGGGATGTGTAAGTTTGTGGGCGAGCTTCAAGAAATCGGGGTGGTTGTAGAGCAGACCGAGTTGTCTGGAACATTCGCGAGCAGGCTCGCTTCCACATTGATCGGTGGCGCACCGCAAATCCAATGTGGGAACGAGCCTGCTCGCGAAGCTTTTGGCCTTAGACAGTTTCTGGCTTATGCGCCACAAAACGCATCATCCACTCCGCTACCGTCGCACCATGGTGTTCCTGCTCGAGGCTTGCCACGCCCTTGGTGTAGATCTGCGAACCCAACGCTTCCTGACGCAGATCCAGCAGCGCTCGCGAATAATCGTGGATAAATTCCGGATGCCCCTGGAAGCACAGCACCTGATCATTGATGTGATACGCCGCGAACGGGCAGAAATCGCTGGAAGCAATAACCGTGGCGTTTTCCGGCAGCGCTGTGACCTGGTCCTGGTGGCTGATCAGCAGCGTCAGTTCCTCACGCACCGGGCTCATCCACGGCGCCTTGGCCGCGAGTTTGTAGTTGTGGGTGCCGACACCCCAACCTTGAGTTGCGCGCTCGCTCTTGCCACCGAGCAGCAGCGCCAGCAACTGATGGCCGAAGCACACGCCGAGCAGTTTGTCGCCGCGCTCGTAACGAGTCAGCAAGTATTCCTTGAGGGTCTGGATCCACGGATCGGTGCCGAACGAATCGGCCTTGCTGCCGGTGACGAGGTATGCGTCGAAGGTCAGGTCATCGCTCGGGTAATCGCCCTGCATCACGTTGTAGACGGTGAACTCGGCGGCGATCGGTTGCTGCGAGAACAGGCGCTGGAACATCTGCCCGTAACCCTGATATTGATCGACCAGCTCCGGACGCAGGATGTCGGTTTCCAGAATGCAGATGCGTAGCGACATAAAAAATACCTGACACGTGATGGGAATAATGAACACCTCAGAGCCTGCCTTGAAACCCCATGGCAAGGCAAGCCCCGAAGTGCAAGCGCCCTTAGAACATTTCACCTTTCGCAGCTTTATCCAGCAGCAGCGCCGGCGGCGCGAAACGCTCGCCATACTGCTCGGCCAGATATTGCGCGCGAGCGACGAAATCCCTCACCCCGTATTGGTTGATGAACTGCAACGCACCGCCCGTCCACGGCGCAAAACCGATACCGAAGATCGAGCCGACGTTGGCGTCCGCCGTCGAGGTCAACACGCCCTCCTCCACACAGCGCACGGTTTCGATGGCCTGCACGAACAACAGCCGATCACGCACATCTATCGGCGAGATCTGCCCGTCGGGCTTCTCGAAGCGCGCCTTCAGTTCTGGCCACAAATGTTTCTGGCCTCCCGCCGGGTAATCATAGAAACCGCCTCCCGCCGCTTTGCCCGGACGCTTGTATTCGTGAAGCAGCAAGTCAATCACGGCGAAGGCCGGGTGCTCAATCAGCGGCTTCCGTTCTGCCTGTAGGTCTTTGGCAGTTTGCTGGCGGATATGACTCATCAGGCTGAGGGAAACTTCGTCAGAGATCGCCAGAGGCCCGACCGGCATCCCGGTCTTGCGCGCTTCGGTCTCGATCATCGGCGCACTTACGCCCTCGCCGAGCATGGCGATGCCTTCGTTGGTGAAGGTGCCGAACACCCGTGAGGTGAAGAAGCCGCGACTGTCGTTGACCACGATTGGCGTCTTCTTGATTTGCAGAACGAAATCAAAACCTCGGGCGAGGGTTTCGTCGCTGGTTTGTGCGCCTTTGATGATTTCCACAAGCGGCATTTTTTCTACCGGGCTGAAGAAATGCAGGCCGATGAATTTGCTTTGATCAGGCACGGCAGCCGCCAGCCCGGTGATAGGCAACGTCGATGTATTCGACGCGATGACCGCGTCGGCGCCGACCACTTGCTGGGCGGCAGAGGAAACCCTGGCCTTGAGATCGCGATCTTCAAATACCGCCTCGATGATCAGATCGCAACCCGCGAGGTCGGCATCACTTTCGGACGGCTTGATCCGCGCCAACACCTCATCACGCTTCGCAGCATCCATCTGTCCGCGAGCGACTTTCTTGTCCAGCAACGCCGCAGAATGTGCTTTGCCTTTTTCGGCGGCAGCCAGATTGACGTCCTTGAGCACCACTTCAATCCCCGCCGAAGCACTGACAAAGGCAATCCCCGCCCCCATCATCCCAGCGCCAAGCACGCCGACCTTACGCGTGACATAAGGCGCAAAGCCCTGCGGCCGCGAACTACCGGCGTTGATCCCATTGAGTTGAAACCAGAATGTGCCGATCAGGTTTTTCGAGATCTGCCCGGTGGTCAGTTCAGTGAAGTAACGGGTTTCGATCAGGTGCGCGGTGTCGAAATCGACCTGAGCGCCCTCGACTGCCGCGCAGAGGATTTTCTCCGGCGCCGGCAGTGTCCCTTGGGTCTTGCTGCGCAGAATCGACGGCGCAATCGCCAGCATCTGCGCGACTTTCGGGTTCGACGGCGTGCCGCCCGGAATCTGATAACCCTTCACATCCCAGCGCTGCACTGCCGTCGGATTGGCAACGATCCAGGCCCGCGCCTTGGCCAGCAATTCATCGCGATCAGTCGCCAACTCATCGATCAGACCCGCCTGCAACGCTTGTTGCGACCGCACCTTTTTACCTTCGAGCAAATACGGCAGCGCTTTCTCGATGCCGAGCATGCGCACCATCCGTACTACTCCGCCACCGCCCGGCAACAGGCCAAGGGTCACTTCCGGCAGACCGAGTTGCACCGCCGCATCATCCAAAGCCACGCGGTGATGACAGGCGAGGCAGATTTCCCAACCGCCGCCCAGCGCCGCGCCGTTGATCGCCGCGACCACCGGTTTGCCGAGGGTTTCCAGAGTGCGCAACTGAGCTTTGAGGATCAGCACCATGTCGTAGAACGCTTTGGCTTCAGGCTTGCCGACCTTGATCAGCTCATTGAGGTCGCCGCCGGCAAAGAAGGTTTTCTTTGCCGACGTAATGATCACCCCGGCAATGTTGTCTTTTTCCGCCACCAGCCGGGCCACGCATGCGGCCATGGCCTCGCGGTACATGGCGTTCATGGTATTGGCGCTCTGGCCCGGCATGTCGATGGTCAGCACGACGATAGCGTCCTGGCCTTTTTCGTAACGAATGGCTTCGCTCATAACAAGGTTCCTTGAATTCGGGGCTCAGAGGCGTTCGATGATGGTGGCAATGCCCATACCGCCGCCGACGCACAGCGTCGCCAGGCCATAACGCAGGCGTCGCGCTTCCAGCTCATCGAGCAGGGTGCCGAGGATCGCGCAACCGGTGGCGCCCAACGGGTGGCCCATGGCGATAGAGCCGCCGTTGACATTGACCTTGTCCGGGTCGACGGCCATGTCCTTGATGAACTTCAGCACTACCGAGGCAAACGCTTCGTTGACCTCGAACAGGTCGATGTCCTCGACGCGCAGCCCGGCCTTGGCCAGCGCTTTGCGTGTGGCTGGTGCAGGGCCGGTGAGCATGATGGTCGGATCGGTGCTGGTGACCGCCGTGGCGACGATGCGCGCCCGCGGTTGCAAGCCCAGCGCCCGACCTTTGGCTTCGGAGCCGATCAGCATCAGCGCAGCGCCGTCGACGATCCCGGAACTGTTGCCCGGTGTGTGCACGTGATTGATGCGTTCGACATGGCTGTAGACCCGCAGCGCCGTGGCGTCAAAACCCATCTGACCGATCATTTCGAAACTCGGCTTGAGCTTGCCCAAGCCTTCCAGAGTCGACTGGGCACGAATGAACTCATCGTGATCGAGCAGGATGATGCCGTTCTGGTCTTGCACCGGCACCAGCGACTTGTTGAACGAGCCGTCAGCCCGCGCCCGTGCGGCTTTCTGTTGCGAGTGCAAGGCGTAGGCATCGACGTCCTGACGACTGAAGCCTTCCAGCGTGGCGATCAGGTCAGCGCCAACACCTTGCGGGGTGAAGTGGCTGTGCAGGTTGGTTTGCGGGTCCAGCGCCCAGGCGCCGCCATCGCTGCCCATCGGCACCCGCGACATCGACTCGACGCCACCGACCACCACCAGATCTTCGAAGCCCGAACGCACTTTCATTGCGCCAAGGTTGACCGCTTCGAGTCCCGAGGCGCAGAAACGGTTGATCTGCACACCCGCGACGCTGACATCCCAATCGGCCACTTGCACGGCGGTTTTGGCGATGTCGGAGCCTTGATCGCCAATCGGCGTGACGCAGCCGATGACCACGTCATCGACCTGGCTGGTATCCAGCGAGGTACGTTCCTGCAGCGCGGTCAGCAGACCGGCCAGCAGATTCACCGGTTTGACGCTGTGCAGAGCACCATCGGCCTTGCCTTTGCCACGGGGCGTGCGTAACGCGTCGAAAATCAAAGCTTGAGTCATGACGTCCTCGAACCTGTGCGTGGAGTGGTTTCTTGCCCCCACTCTTCGCCCGAGCGCTCTCGGATTCAATGACCACAGCGCTCAATGCGCTTGACGCACCCGCTCAGACGGACGGTCATTGGCCAGCGGGTGAACCGGTTCAGGTCGGCGAGTTGTCTAGCCAGCGGGCGGCAAAGAAGCTGGCAATACGCCTCATGCCTTTTTAATCGCAGTTTCTCAGCACTCCAGACGAAATGGATCTAAGCCAAGCGTGACGTGGCCCCTAATGTAGAACATGTACGTCATGGTCGTCGGGTTTTGCCGAGGCAGGCGTTCTTCAACAGGAAGTGCAACGCGTGCCGTCATGGATATGCAGGCAAGCATCAGGAAATAACAATAAAGGCGGTCAAGCCATGTTCAAACAACCGAAAGTACGTCAAGCAGGGCTCATTCTTTTCGCCACGACGCTGTTGTTGATTTTGCCGAATCTGACCAAGGTCATCGGCTGAACCAAGCGGCAGGTGCTGTTTATCGCCACTGAAAATGTGACTGGCCCGCTACCCGGGCCAGCGTGGCTGTGCCAACCTTGGCGCACTCCTACGACATGGACGGCGATCATTTGAAAGCGCTCATTGTGTTCGGGGCCATGCTGCTGAGCATGCCCTTGTCTGCCGCACAGTTGGATCTGCAACTGGGCGCAAGCAGCCGCACCTGGCAGACCGAGGAATTGCTCAAGCATCCTCAGATACAAACCCTCACGATCAAAGACGATGTGTCCTACAAGAAGGACATGACCTATCGCGCCGTGCCCGTGGCCGCGCTGCTGACCGGGATCAAACCGCAAGATCACCTGCAAGCGGTGGCACTGGACGGGTTTGCCGCGGAGCTGGCTGCTGCGCCGTTGCTCAACCGTGAGGGCGCACGGGCCTGGCTGGCCATCGAAGATCCGGCTCAACCATGGCCACCGCTGTCGGAAGGCAAGCACAGCGCCGGGCCGTTTTATCTGGTCTGGACCGATCCACAGGCGGGCAATATCAGCCCGGAGCAATGGCCGTTCGAAGTCGCGAGCATCAAGCGCTTGGCGCCGGTGGCCGAGCGCTTCCCTGCCCTGCTGCCGGATCCTGCGTTGAAGGCGGATGACCCGGTGAATCGCGGGTTTGCGCTGTTTCAGAAGAACTGTCTGGCGTGTCACCGATTGAACGGTGCGGGAGACGCGCAATTCGGGCCGGATCTGAATATTCCGTATAACCCGACCGAGTATTTCGGCGCGGATTTCCTCAAGCGCTACATTCGTGATCCGCAGAGTTTGCGGCAGTGGCCGCAGGCGAAGATGCCGGGGTTTTCGGTAGAGGTGTTGCCGGAGGGGGATTTGCAGATGTTGGTGGGCTATTTGCGGCACATGGCCGGACGCAAGGTTAAGCCCTGAGCACATTTCCTTGTAGGAGTGAGCCTGCTCGCGATAGCGGAGTGTCAGACACTGATAATTCAACTGTCAGACCGCTATCGCGAGCAGGCTCGGGTTATGCGTGAACCCGTTACTGTTGTTGCACGGAGATGATCGGCGTTGGCGAGACGAACACCTTCGCATGCATCTGCTCACACCCGCCGCCGCGGCGCATGCCGCGCACCGGGCAGGCGTCGAGATAATCGAGGCCCACCGCCAGCTTCAAATGCCGCTCCGGCCGCGCCAACTCATTGGTCACGTCAAAGCTGTACCAGGCGTCATCCAGCCACGCTTCTGCCCAGGCGTGGCTGGCCAAATGTTCACAATCCTCGCTGTACAAATACCCCGAAACATAACGCGACGGAATCCCGAGGCTGCGTGCGCACGCCAGAAATGCGTGAGCATGATCCTGGCAAACACCCGCACGCCCGGCGAAGGCCTCAGCGGCGCTGGTATCGACCTCGGTGGACCCCGGCGTGTAGGTCATGTGCTGATTCAAACCGTGCATCAGATCGATCAGCGCGGTGCGATCGCGCCGCTGTTTGCAGGATCTCTCGGCAAACGCGCGCAACGCCTCATCTGCCTCTGTCAGCCGGGTAAAACGCAGGAACGGCAGCGCCGACTGGCTCTCATGCTCGGCCTCGCGCAACTCATCGATATCAACCTGCCCCCGCGCACCGATGATGATCGCTTCGTGCGGCTCATCCATGGTCAGCACATGCAGGATATTGCCGAACGGATCGAGTTGCGCACGCACCGGGCGTGGCAGGTCGAGTTGCCAGCTCAACACGTGCTGACGCTCGCTGTCGTGGGGTGTCAGTCGCAGGTACTGGATGCTCGCCCGCACCTGATCTTCGTAGTGATAGGTGGTCTCGTGGCTTATGGAAAGTCTCATGCAGCCTCCAGGTAGGAACTGTGAATGGCGTTGCCCAACTGGCGCACCAGCGGGATGAATTCGGTCAGCCAGGCGTGCAGGCCTTCCTCGAGAATTTCGTTGATGCCGGTGTAACGCAAGCGTGCGTCCATCTCTGCCGCCAGACGCTGCGCCGGTCGGCCGTTGGCGCCGGGTAACTGCGCGAGAATCTGATCAATCTCTTCGGTGCAGGCCCGCAGTGAGCGCGGTACATCGGCGCGCAACAGCAGCAACTCGGCGACGTGACGGGCGCCGGGCGCATCGCGGTAGATTTCGGTGTAGGCCTCGAAGGAGGACAAGGCGCGCAGCAAGGCGCTCCACTGGTAGTAGGCGTGGGCCGTACCGTCGCTGACTGCTTCAGCCTGATCGCCAGCCATTTCATAGCGGGCATCGAGCAATCGCAGGGTGTTGTCCGCGCGTTCGATGAACGTACCGAGGCGAATGAAACGAAACGCATCATTCCGCATGATCGTGCCGTACGACGCACCACGGAACAGGTGCGAACGCTCCTTGATCCACTCGCAGAAACGGCTCATGCCATAGCGACTGAGGCCCTGCTCGGCGATCCCGCGAATCTCCAGCCACGTCGAGTTGATGTTCTCCCACATGTCCGCCGTGATGCGCCCGCGCACGGCGTGCGCACTGGCCCGCGCCGCGCCGAGGCAGCTGTAGATGCTCGCCGGATTGGCCGCATCGAGGGCGAAAAAGTGCAACAGGCGCTCGGCATGCAGCGCGCCATGGCGCTCCAGATAATCGTCGAGGGTGCCGGTGATCAGCAACGGCATGGCCAATTCGTGCAAACCGTCGCCGCGACCGTCCTGCGGCATCAACGACAGCGAGTAACTGATGTCGAGCATCCGGGCGAGGTTTTCCGCCCGCTCCAGGTAACGCGACATCCAATACAGATCCGAGGCAGTTCTACTTAACATGGCAAGCTTCCTTCAATCCTCGACCACCCAGGTGTCCTTGGTTCCGCCGCCCTGGGAGGAATTCACCACCAGGGAGCCTTCGCGCAGCGCGACACGGGTCAAACCGCCGGGCACCACCCGTGTTTCGCGCCCGGACAGCACAAACGGACGCAAGTCGATATGGCGCGGTGCGATACCGTTTTCGACAAAAGTCGGGCAGGTCGACAGCGACAGCGTCGGTTGCGCGATGTACGCGTGCGGCTTGGCCTTGATCCGTTCGCGGAAGGCATCAATTTCGGCCTTCGTCGACGCCGGCCCCACCAACATCCCGTAACCGCCGGAACCCTGGGTTTCCTTGACCACCAGATCTGGAAGATTGGCCAGCACGTGGGAAAGTTCAGACGGGTTGCGGCATTGCCAGGTCGGCACGTTCTTCAGGATCGGTTCTTCGTCGAGATAAAAACGGATCATGTCGGTAACAAACGGATACACCGATTTGTCATCCGCCACACCGGTGCCGATGGCGTTGGCCAGCACCACATTGCCGGAGCGATAGGACGACAGCAGCCCCGGCACACCGAGCATCGAGTCGGGATTGAACGCCAGCGGGTCGAGGAACGCGTCGTCGAGGCGGCGGTAGATCACGTCCACCGCTTTCGGGCCGTCGGTGGTGCGCATGAACACTTTGTCGTCACGCACGAACAGATCCGCGCCTTCGACCAGTTCCACGCCCATTTCCCGGGCGAGAAACGCGTGCTCGAAGAATGCACTGTTGAAGCGTCCGGGCGTCAGCACCACGACGCTCGGGTCGTCGATCGGACTTGAGCTTTTCAGGGTGTCGAGTAGCAGGTTCGGGTAGTGATCGATCGGCGCAATGCGCTGCGCGGCAAACAGCTCCGGGAACAGGCGCATCATCATCTTGCGGTCTTCGAGCATATAGCTGACGCCGCTCGGGGTGCGCAGGTTGTCTTCGAGCACGTAATAAGTGCCGTCGCCATCGCGCACCAGATCGACGCCGGAGATGTGCGAATAGATATCACGGTGCAGATCGAGGCCTTGCATCGCCAACTGATATTGCTCGTTGGCCAGCACCTGTTCCGCAGGAATGATCCCGGCCTTGATGATGCGCTGCTCATGATAGAGGTCAGCGAGAAACATGTTCAGCGCCTTGACCCGCTGGATGCAGCCGCGCTCGACGATTCGCCACTCGCTGGCGGGAATGCTGCGCGGGATGGTGTCGAAAGGAATCAGGCGCTCGGTGCCCTGCTCGTCGCCATAGAGCGTGAAAGTGATCCCGGCGCGATGGAACAGCAAGTCAGCCTCGCGTCGCCGTTGGGCCAGCAGCTCGTCAGGCGTGTCGGCCAGCCAGCGGGCGAACTCGCGATAATGCGGGCGAACCTGGCCGCCGGCATCGTACATCTCATCAAAATAGGTGCGGATCATGCCGTACTCCTTGTCACCCGGACATACAGGCCTTCGCAAGGCCCGTGCCATCGGCATAAACGCTTTGATTTCAATCGGTTGGAAATACACGCCGCAGGCACCGCACCATTCCTGTGCGGCAAATGCCCCAACCGGATTGCCCCCGCTTCATTGCGACGCACTGCATCGCCTATCACCAGCATAGTCAGAGTTGATTTCACTGCCCGGCACTGCCTGCGGATAATCCGCGCATTCGCTGCAAAACTTCCCCGCGCACAGCGCCGCGAAGTCGCCAGCTCAACTGACCTGGACTGCCCTCGCAGCCCGCCCCGCTGTAACCCTGACCGGTTTCCTCTCCTTATCGGTCTTCCCTTTTAGCCACCCTCTCCGGTGGTTTTTTTTTGCCTCGGTTTCTTGTTTCAGGGTTTTGCTTACGCCGGAAATGACAACGGCCAACCCGAAGGTCAGCCGTTGTTCAACAAATGAAACCAGAGATCAGTTCAAACGGTGGCGGTTGCGCACCTCCTGTTTCACACCCCAGCCTTCGATAATGCCGCCCAGAGGTTCAACCACGGCAGAGAAACCCTGCTCGAAGTCGCCGATATCGTCATAGGTCGCGTACATCACTTTGCTCAATTCCAGCGCCCACGCACCGTCATCACGCACGCTGACCTGGGCATTGATGGACTCACCGCGAAATTTGCCTGCCGCCCTGCGCGCCCGCTCCTCGTCCGGGAAAATCGCGTAGAACTCGATGGGATGGAATCGGGAAAAATCGAAACCGCCTTCTTTCATGCGGCGCAGAACATTGCTGCTGATGTCTTCTTGATAGGCTGTGCTCATGAATCGTCCCCCTCGCATAGATGGATAGACTTTCCGTATTCCCGCCCCGGGCCTTAGGCCAAAGTACGACGGCAACGTGGTTGCACGCGGGAACAAGCATGTAGCTGACAAGACCAGACCTTAGCGATCCGTTCGCTGATCTCGCTTGCAGAGTAGCCCCAAGTTAGAGCCGCTGCCAAGGCCTGGTGTTGAAGGTGACAAGAAGAATTTCAGATTGGGGTGATGCTGCGGATTTCGATGCTGTTCTGGGTTTTCAGGCTTTTCACCCCGGCATCGGCGGTGCGCCCTTCCAGATCGTTTAGATCCAGTTCGGCGGCGACAGGGAGTAGTCGCGCCTTGACCATTCGAGCGGCCTCATCATCAGTGGGGCATTCCGCCTGCTCGAACACCTCATCGACAATTTCACCATGATCGTCCACGAAAGTGACTTTCCACTTTTGCATCGGTGCCTCCTCGATCAAACCCGCAAGTGGGCTTACACCTAAATCGACTGGTACGCCGAAAGTTGGTTCAAAAGGATTACAGCGGGCGAAGATGAAAAAACGACATCTACTGTAGGAGTGAGCCTGGTCGCGATGTCGATTTCCCATCCAACGGTGATGTTGGTAGACAGACCGTAATCGCGAGCAGGCTCACTCCTACAAAGTTTTGCAGCGATTATTTAATCGTTGCTTGGCTTGTTGATCGCCTGCAGCACGTACTGCGGCAAAGCGAAGGCGCCGATGTGGATTTCCGGGTTGTAGTAGCGAGTGACGATGCCGCTGCCAATGAAGCGCTGTTGCAGGGTTTCACGGCTCAGCTTGCGGTAAGCCGGGTTGGTCGAGCCCCAGGCAAAGGTCATCGAGCCACCGATGTAGGTCGGCACTGCGGCTTGATAGAAGTGCCAGTCCGGGAACAGGCTGTTCAGACGCCCGGCCGTGGTTTTCACTTCGTCGATCTGCATGAACGGCGTGCCGTTCTGGGTCACGAGGATGCCGCCCTCGTTCAGGCAGCGATGGCACGCCTGGTAAAAGTTCTCCGAGAACAGCACTTCGCCCGGGCCGATCGGGTCGGTGGAGTCGGAGATGATCACGTCGAATTTTTCCGTGGTGGTGGCGACGAAACGCATGCCGTCGTCGATCACCAGGTTCAGGCGTGGATCGTCGTAGGCGCCGCTGGAGTGGTTCGGCAGAAACTCTTTGCACATGTCGACCACGGTGCCGTCGATCTCGACCATGGTGATGTGCTCGACACCGGCGTGCTTGGTCACTTCACGGAGCATGCCGCCGTCACCGCCACCAATGATCAGCACGCGCTTGGCGCTGCCGTGGGCGAGGATCGGCACGTGGGTGAGCATTTCGTGGTAGATGAATTCGTCGGCTTCGGTGGTCTGGATCACGCCGTCCAGCGCCATTACACGACCCATGCGCGGGTTCTGGAAAATCACCAGATGCTGGTGTTCGGTGCGCACTTCGTGCAGCAGTTTTTCCATGCGAAAACGCTGGCCGTAGCCTTCGTAGAGGGTTTCCAGGTACTCGCTGGTTTTGGTGACGGTCATGGTCAAGTGCTCCGATGAATGCGCGGGCGTCAATCGTGGGGACGATTGCCCGGGAAAGGCGCGCATTCTACGTTGCCGAAGATGACAGGTCGAACCTCACTTCATCGGCAGACCACAATCCCATGTGGGAGCGAGCCTGCTCGCGAAGGCGGCGTACCAGTCAACATTGTCGGTGACTGATCTAGCGCTTTCGCGAGCAGGCTCGCTCCCACAGGGGTAATGCGGTGTTATCAGATCCGCACGTTACCCCGCGGTCCGGCAATCGCCCAGATGATCAGGCCCAGCACCGGCAGGAGGATGATCAGCAGCACCCAGACGATTTTCATCCCGGTGGTCGCGCCGCTTTTCAACACGTTGATGATGGCCCAGATGTCGAGGGCAAGGATGATCAGGCCAATCAGACCGTTGAACGTGGAACCCATAGTGTCGCTCCAGAATAGTGGCATGCACTTTTAGGATAGACGGTCGCGCGCAGGGTTCCCTTTTATTGCGTTCAGACGTGAACAGCGATCTTCAGGGCTTCAAGCGATGGCGCCGCGGCGATGCCGACTTCGGCGCACAACTCCAGTACCCGTGGCACGTCGTTGCCGTAGACCAAAACCATCTGCAGCTCGTCGTCGAGCAACTGACTGAAGTTCATCAGCGTGTAACCGCCGTTTTCCTTGTTCATGCTGCTCATTTGCACCTGGATTCGATTGAGCGCAGTCAGTGCTTCGGTCTTGGCCAGTTGCTTGGGCTTGAGGTTGAAATCAACGCCCGGGCCAAAAGAGGCAACGATCTGCGCGAACAGGTCAACGTAGGTGTCAGCCTGGAACAGCACGGTTTCCGGCAGACTGCCGACCACCACCCACTCGCCCAGCGGAATCGGAAAGGTGTCGTCGTAGTTGATGTCCGGATTGGCTGTCAGAAAGGCATCGGCATCGGCGTAGGCCTGTGCCGCTTCGTCGGCGACTTTCACGATCTCGTCCTCGCCCATGCAGCCGGAGCTGATTTTGCTGATGAGTTCGACGAGTGCGGCTTTCATGAGGGCGGATCCTGTGGCGAAGGTGAATTTCGAGGGCGCGGAGGATAGCGCACAAAGCAAAAGATCGCAGCCTGCGGCAGCTCCTGCAAATTCAGCGTTCGACCGCGAAACGGGCCACAAACGCAATCAGTGCAGGAGCTGCCGCAGGCTGCGATCTTCTGATCTTATCAACCCAACAATTTTTCCAGCTGCGCCGTGGTATCAACCGCGCCCATCGTCCGTGCAGCGTCGAGCGCCGTCACGCCGTTGGCGTCCTTGGCCTGCGCGTTGGCGCCTTTGCTGATCAGGTATTCAACGATTGCAACGCGGTTGAACATCGCCGCCATCATCAGCGCCGTACGACCATCAAACGACGAGCCTTCGATCTCGGCACCCGCCTCGACCAGCGCCTTGACCACTGCCAAATCACCTTTGAACGCCGCACCGGCAATCGGACTCTGGCCGTTGCCATTGCGCATTTCCGGGTCAGCCTTGTGTTTAAGCAGTACGTTCACCGCATCGACATGGCCGTAGTAGCTCGCCAGCATCAGCAGCGTGTCACCCTTGCTATTTTTCAGGTTGACCGGCAAACCGGCGCTGACCAGGCGATCGAGCATCTCAGCATCACCGTCACGCGCCTTGTTGAAAACCTGCTCGGTGAATTCGGCAGCTTCTTCAGGGGTCATCTGGCGGCTTTGGTCGGACATGGGGCAACTCCACTTTCGGTCAATCGGAAAGCCGACAGTTTCCCGAGCGCGACGGTGGCTGTCACCCCCTTTTTCTCAAGCCGTCTCATAGCCAGATTCAATAACGATGTTTGCCTTGATGAATTTCGGCCAATACGTCGTCAGTGACCCGAACATAAGTCTGCGTTCCGGGCAGCCAGGCGTAGATCGGATCATCGCCCGTCTGACCGGGGTCGAAGCCTTCATTTTTCAGGCGGGTTTTCTGATATTTGAAGGTGCCGGTGGTTTCCATCTTGACCTTCACTCGCAGGAACAACGGCACGGCATAGGCCGGCATACGCTCCCGGGCAAAGGTCAGCAACTCGGCGAAATCCAGCGTCGCAAGGGATTCCGCAGGCGTTATCGCCGCCATCCCGGCACGGCCGTTGGTATTGCGGATTTCCACGCCATAAGCCACTGCTTCGGAGATGTGCGGGTGTTGCAGCAACAGGTTTTCGACTTCAGTGGTCGAGACGTTTTCGCCCTTCCAGCGATACGTATCACCGAGCCGATCAACAAATTGTGCGTGGCCAAAACCGATATTGCGCAGTAGGTCGCCGGTGTTGAAAAAGCGATCGCCTTTGCTAAACACGTCGTGCAACACGACCTTGGCGGTTTTCTGCGGATCGGTGTAGCCGTCCAGCGGCGCCTTCTCGTCGATCCGCGCCAGCAGCAAGCCCTGCTCGCCCTTGCCAACCTTGCGCATGAAACCGTCAGCGCTGCGCAGCGGTTCGCCGCTGTCATGATCGTAGGCCACCAGCTCCCACGCCATCAGCGAGAAGCCAATGGTGTTGTCGAAGTTGAGAATGTTGGTGAAACCGATATTGCCGTCGCTCGCCGCATACAGCTCGCAGATGTGCTCGACGGCGAAACGGGTCTTAAACTCGGCCCAGGCGCCGGGACGCAAGCCGTTGCCGATCATCTTGCGCACGTCGTGCCGACTGTCATCGGCGCTGGCCGGTTGATCGACCAGATAACGACACAACTCGCCGACATAACCGATGGTGGTCGCGCGATAACGACGCACGTCGTTCCAGAACTGGCTGGCGCTGAACTTGCGACGAATCGCGAAGCCCGAGGCGCCGTTGACTGCCGAGCCCCAGCACACGCAAAGACCGGTGGCGTGATACAGCGGCAAAGTGCAATAGACAACGTCATCGGGGCCCATGTTGAGGGCGATCATGCCGAAACTGGCGGAGCTGCGCATCCAGCGCCCGTGCTTGAACACCCCAGCCTTGGGCAGGCCGGTGGTGCCGGAGGTGTAAATGTAGAAACACGGATCGTCGAAAAACACCTGCTGACTGCTCGACGGGTTCTCGCTGGAGGCATCGGCACTGGCGCTGATCAGATTGACGTAGCCTTCGGGCGCAATGCCCGGATGGCTGTAGGTGTCCTGATCGGCGACAAACCAGGTGCGCGGCGCGGTGATCGCCACTTGCTCGCGAATCGCCGCATAAGCCGGAAGCAGCTCTTCGCCGACGACAATCGCCACCGGCGCTACCAGATTGACACTGTGGATCAGCGTGTCGCGGGTCTGCGAGGTATTGAGCAGCGCGCTGACCGCACCGACCTTGGCCAGCGCCAGAATCGTCACCAGCAGTTCCGGGCGGTTTTCGATGAACACCGCGACCACGTCGCCCTTGCCAATGCCCTGCCCGTTCAGATAGTGCGCGATGCGGTTGGCCCATTGGTTGACCTGCGCATAGGTCAGCAGCACTTCACCCTGTAATAGCGCAGGCCCTTCGGGATTGCGCAGTGTCGCTTGCTCGAACGTCCAGCCAAGGCCACAGCTTTGGGTCGGATCCGTGACATTGGCCACCTTCATGCCCTTGACCACTCGCGGAATGGCTTTGGCAATCATCGGCAGTTTGCGGAGCATCATGCCCCAGGTAATCGTGTCGCTTGGCGCGTGGCTCATGGAAGCTCCCCGTCCGACCTTGGCGTGCAGGTCGATGTTTTTATTTTTCGGGCTTTGGCTTGAAGCAACCGACGCGTTCGAGCGCGGGTCGAGATCGAAAATACGTCAGCGCTTCTCGGGCTGTACACGCGGTTTTTGCAATGTTTTGTATCCGCTGATCGGCCGACGGCGGCGATGATCATCGGGTAAGCGATTGGTTCCGTTGTTTCGACAACGATCCCGCAAAATGCAGGATGCACGATGGCCATTCATGCAGTTTGCACGACAACCTGAATTTTCCTATTTTTTAACTTATTGATTTATAAGGATTTTATTAATTTCAAATGCTGGCACAATCGCTGCAACCTCCTCTGCATGCTTGCCATTCAAGTGCATACGGAGCTGAAAGACATGAGCCTGATCCAAGAAAAATTTACCTCCCTGTTCTCCAACTTCGACGTCACCACTGCGCCACGTCCCGATGGCGGGATTCTGCTGACTCTGCGCAGCAGCGACGGCAAAGTGTTCAAACGCGCACTGACCTATCAGCAACTGCATGCCGGCGACCAATTGTCGTGGGCGATCAGTGCAATTCGCCGCGACCTGGCTGAACAAGCCAGTGAACTGCCGCAAATTGCCATGCTGCAGAGCCAGCAGCGTTTTGCTCTGCCGACTTATCACTCGCTGTAATTTATAAAGCGCTTTAAACAAGACAGGCCGTGGAGCTTTCGCTTCACGGCCTGTTTTTTTGTGGCTGACGCCAATCCCCTGTGGGAGCGAGCCTGCTCGCGAATAGGCTGTGTCAGCCACTGAAAATGCTGGCTGAACGGACGCTTTCGCGAGCAGGCTCGCTCCCACATTTGGATCGAGTGTGGGTTAGAAAGCTTCGGGTTCTATGCCGGTGAACGTGTCGACGGTGATGTGGCTGCCCAGCTCGCCGCCTTCACGGGCGAGGCCGCAGGTTTGCAGGCCGGCTGCTTGCGCGGCGTCGAGCTCTTCGACGATATCCGAGAGGAACAGGATTTCTTCGGGTTCGACGCCAATGGCTTTCTGGATATTGGTGTACGACTGCGCCTCACGCTTGGGCCCCGACGTCGTGTCGAAATAGCCGCTGAACAGCGGTGTCAGATCCCCCGCCTCCGAGCAGCCAAAAATCAGCTTCTGCGCTTGGATCGATCCCGACGAGTACACAAACAGTTGATAACCGGCAGCATGCCAGCGTCGCAACGCTTCAACGGCATCCGGGTAAACATGCCCCTTCAAATGCCCGGCGTGATAACCCTGGGCCCAGACCATGCCTTGCAAGGCTTTGAGCGGCGTGGCTTTGCGATCTTCCTCGATCCAGCTCAACAGAATCTCGACAACCCGTTCAACATCGGCCTGCGGCGCGTTGCTGTCACGGCGCACGGCGTCGAGTTGCTCGGCAACATCGGCGCGTTCGGCGTTCTGCCGAACGAAATCCGGCAAATGTTTGGCCGCGTAGGGAAATAGCACGTCAAACACGAAACTCACCGCGCTGGTGGTGCCTTCGATGTCAGTGACAATGGCTTTGATCGACATCGAATCAGTCCTCCAGACGCGGGAAGCGGCCGGCGATGTCTTCGCCGGTGAAATTGGCAACCCAGCCTTCAGGGTTGTTGAACAGGCGAATCGCGACAAAGTGCGGATGCTCGCCCATGTCGAACCAGTGCTTGGTGCCGGCCGGTACCGAGATCAGATCGTTCTTCTCGCACAGTACGGCGTAGACGTAATCGTCGATATGCAGAGTGAACAGCCCACGGCCGGCGACGAAAAATCTGACTTCGTCTTCGCCATGGCGATGTTCTTCGAGGAACTTGGCGCGCAATTCAGCTTTTTGCGGGTGATCGCTGTTCAGGCTGATCACATCGACAGTGATGTAACCGCGCTCGGTCATCAATTTGTCGATCTGCTCTTTATAAGCGCTGATCACTTCTTCCTGGGTGGCGCCGGGCTGAATCTTCGCCGCGGCTTGCCAGCGGTCGAAGCGCACGCCCTGCTCGGCCAGGGTCGAGGCGATGTCTTCGAAGTGGGTCAGCACCTTGTTGGGAATATCGGGGCTGGAAACGTGATAGACGGACAGGCTGCTCATTGGGGCAATTCCTCGGTATCGGCCTTGCCGTCCGGTTCTTGCAGACCGGTCGGGCACAGCATTTCATCAGGCAAATGGGCTACTTCTGGTGAAGTCAGCCTTGGCGGTTCATGACGCTGCGGGTTTTCAACTCGCATTCAAACAGAAATTCAAAGGCCTCGATCTGCCGCAGCGCGTCGTTCATCTGCGCGCCCCAGGTGTAGAGGCCGTGGCCGCGAATCAGATAACCGACGCAATCGGGATGGGCGTCGAGCCAAGGCTGCACCTTGGCGGCGAGGCGCGCAATGTCCTGATCGTTGTCGAAAATCGGCACGCGCACCCTGGATTCGTGGGTCGAAATGCCGCTGAAGGCTTTCTGCAATTCGTAGTCTTCGAACTCGATAAAGTCTTGCGGGGTCAGGCGCGACAGCACCGTGGCATTCACCGAATGGGTGTGCAGCACTGCGCCGATCTCCGGCCGCCAGCTATACAGCTGGGTGTGCAGCAAGGTCTCGGCGGACGGCTTTTTGCCCGGTTCCAGGCTGTTGCCCGACAGATCGGTGGCGAGCACATCGTCCAGACCCAACTGGCCTTTGTGCTTGCCGGACACGGTCAGCAGCGCTTCGCTCGGCGACAGGCGCGTCGAGTAATTGCTGCTGGTGGCCGGCGACCAGCCGCGACCATAAAGAAAGCGCCCGGCGTCGACGATTTGCTGGGCGAGTTGTTCACGCGTAAGGCTCATGGCCTGTCCTCTTGCATACGTGTGGCAATGATAACGGCAGCAGCGAGCGCCGCGAGACTGGCAATACTAAAGGTCAATGTCGCGCCGAGGGCATTCCAGCTGTAACCGGAATACAACGCACCGAGCGCACCGCCGGTGCCGGCCAGTGCGGCGTACAACGCCTGGCCCTGCCCTTGCTGGCGCGCGCCGAAGCTACGTTGCACGAAAGCGATGGCAGCGGCGTGAAAACTGCCGAAGGTCGCCGCATGAAGCACCTGTGCAAACAACAGCACCCACAGGAACTCGGCGAACGAACCTAGCAGCAACCAGCGCAGCGCCGCCAGCAGAAAACTCGCCATCAGCACCCGACGCAGGGAAAACCGCGCAAGAATCCGGCTCATCGCCATGAACATCAGCACTTCTGCGACCACACCCACGGCCCAGAGCATGCCGATGGTGCCGCGTGTGTAACCGAGTCGTTCCAGGTGCAAGGTCAGAAAGGTGTAATACGGGCCGTGGCTCATTTGCATCAGCGCCACGCAGCCGTAAAACGCCAGCACGCCGGGATTGCGCAGTTGCTTGAGAAAGCCCTCACCGCTCGGCCGATTGCCTTGCGGCGGTTGCGCATTCGGCACCCACAGACTGCTGAGGACGATGCCGGCCATGATCAACACCAGCGCCGCCGGATAGATGTCGAGGCTCAGCCATTCGAACAGCCGGCCCAGCACCACAACGGTGATGATGAAACCGATTGAGCCCCACAGGCGAATCTGGCTGTAACGCGAGGTCTGCCCTTGCAAATGCGCCAGGGTGATGACTTCGAACTGCGGCAGCACCGCGTGCCAGAAGAATGCGTGCAGCGCCATGACCATCGCCAGCCAAGCGTAGGTCTTGCTGACGAAAATCAACGAGAAGGTCAGCAGTGTGCACGCCGCGCCAAAGCGCACGATGGCCAGGCGTTTGCCGGTGTAATCGCCGAGCCAGCCCCAGATGTTCGGCGCCACGCAGCGCATCAGCATCGGGATCGCGACCAGTTCACCGATCCGCGCCGGACTGAAGCCGAGGTGATCGAAGTACAGCGCCAGAAACGGCGCTGTCGAACCGAGCAAGGCGAAATAGAACAGATAGAAACTGGACAGCCGCCAGTAAGGGAGCGCCGCCACGGTTATGCCGCGACGGCTTCAAGGCCTGCCATCAAAGCTGACCCAGCACCGGCGTGCTCACGCGCACATCGGCGTTCTGGCCACGGTGACGCAGCAAGTGATCCATCAGCACGATGGCCATCATCGCTTCGGCAATCGGCGTGGCGCGGATACCGACGCACGGGTCGTGACGGCCCTTGGTGATCACGTCCACAGGGTTGCCGTGGATATCGATCGAACGACCCGGGGTGGTGATGCTCGACGTCGGCTTCAGCGCCAAATGGGCAACGATCGGCTGACCGGAGGAAATACCGCCAAGGATGCCGCCCGCGTTGTTGCTGAGGAAACCTTCCGGAGTCATTTCATCGCGGTGTTCGGTACCGCGCTGGGCAACCGAGGCGAAACCGGCGCCGATTTCCACGCCTTTAACGGCGTTGATGCTCATCAGCGCATGGGCCAGTTCGGCGTCGAGACGGTCAAAAATCGGCTCGCCCAGGCCCGGCATCACACCTTCGGCAACGACGGTGATCTTCGCCCCAACCGAGTCCTGATCACGGCGCAACTGGTCCATGTAGGCTTCCAGCTCCGGGACTTTGTCCGGATCCGGACTGAAGAAGGCGTTATCTTCCACCGAGTCCCAGGTCTTGAACGGGATTTCGATCGGGCCGAGCTGGCTCATGTAGCCACGGATGACGATGCCCTGGGTGGCCAGGTATTTCTTGGCGATCGCCCCGGCCGCCACGCGCATCGCGGTTTCGCGCGCCGAACTGCGGCCACCGCCACGGTAGTCGCGTTCGCCGTATTTGTGGTGGTAGGTGTAGTCGGCGTGGGCCGGGCGGAACAGATCCTTGATCGCCGAGTAGTCCTTGGACTTCTGGTCGGTGTTGCGGATCAGCAGGCCGATCGAGCAACCGGTGGTGCGCCCTTCGAACACGCCAGAGAGGATTTCGACTTCGTCGGCTTCCTGACGCTGGGTGGTGTGGCGGCTGGTGCCGGGCTTGCGGCGATCGAGGTCGCGCTGCAGGTCTTCGAGGGAGATCTCCAGGCCCGGCGGGCAGCCGTCGACAATGGCGACCAACGCCGGACCATGGCTTTCGCCAGCGGTGGTGACAGTGAACAACTTGCCGTAGGTATTGCCGGACATGCAGGACGCTCCGTGAAATCAAACCCAAATTCGTGATGCGCGCCAGTATACGCAGGCTAACCGAGTAGTTCATCCTCGAACCTTAGTGGTGCTGGCGAGTCCAACCGGCACCTTGGCGAATGATGGCGTGATGATGCTGCGAGTTTTGATCTTGAGTCTTACCCTCTTTACAGGCTTTGCCCAAGCTACGGTCCTACAACGTCCGGTCACTTTGGATACCGGTACCGGTGAGCTTTTCGGCTCGCTGTTGCTGCCGAAGTCCGACAACCCTGTGCCGGTTGTCCTGATTATTTCTGGCTCAGGTCCTACGGATCGTGACGGAAACAACCCCGACGGTGGGCGCAACGACAGCCTAAAACGCTTGGCGTGGGTGCTGGCCAAACACAACATCGCCAGCGTGCGTTACGACAAGCGCGGAGTTGCGGCGAGCCTGGCGGCGACGCCGGATGAGCGCAATTTGTCGGTAGAAGCCTACGCGGCGGACGCGGTGGCGTGGGGGCAGAAGCTCAAGGCCGATCCGCGTTTCGGCAAATTGATCCTGCTCGGCCACAGTGAAGGCGCGCTGATTGCCAGCCTCGCCGCGCCGAAAGTCGATGCGACGGCGGTGATTTCCCTGTCCGGCAGCGCCCGTCCGGTCGATCAGGTGATCCGCGAGCAACTGGCCCGCAGCCTGCCACCGCCGCTGATGCTGCGCAGCAATGAATTGCTCGACAGCCTCAAGGCTGGCAACACCGATGACAATGTGCCGCAACCGTTGCAGGTGATTTTCCGCCCGAGCGTGCAGCCGTATCTGATTTCGCTGTTCCGTCAGGATCCGGCAAAAGCCTTCGCGCAATTGCAGATGCCGGCGCTGATCGTTCAGGGCAGCAACGACATGCAGGTCGGCGTTGGCGATGCGCAAGCGCTAAAGGCCGCCAAACCCGACGCCGAACTCGCGGTGATCGACGGCATGAACCATGTCATGCGCATCGTTCACAACGATATGAAGCGGCAATTGGCTTCGTACAAGGATCCAAATTTGCCGCTGGCAGCGGAACTGGGCAGCAAGATCATCGAGTTTATTGACGGACTTCGCGCCAGTTAAGCGTTGTTTGCCCTCTAGTCCTGCAAAAAACGGCCGATAAGCCTTTGTCGCCAGCGCAACAGCTGGCGACAAGCAGGGCTTGGACAGGATCTCGCCGTTATGACTGATACCCAGACTTCACCCGACACCACCGCTGAAAAAGACGCACCGCCAGCGGTCGAGCTGCCGTGGGCGGATGTCCACGTCGAGCACCACAAGATGCTCCGCCTGGCCCCGCTGCAAACTGATCGCAACACTGGCGGGCGGCCATTGCGCTTCGTCGAATTCGGTTACGCCGAGCGCAACAGCAAAGAAAAAAGCCTGATGCGCATGGCGATCAAACTGCCCGGCCAGCGTGTGCGCAAAGAGCAGAATCAGCTGGACGTGTGGGTCGATCACACCACCAAGCGTGTGCACTTCGGCCCCGACAGCGGCTTGCAGATCGAACCGATGAACCGTGGCATCGGCCGTTACATGGCCGCGCAAGGCATCAATTGGGCGAAAAAGCGTTGGCCGACCTACACCGTCGACGGCATGGACTTGAACAACAAGGACGCGCTGAACGAAGACACGCGTCTGCGTCGCGATCACTTTTTGCGCGTGCACGGGTTTGATGTGGTGTACGCCGATGCCCAGCATTTGAAGGGCAGCGTCAAGGAAGTGCAGGTTGGCGATTTGCTCGGCGACTGGAACAGCGAAAAGCTGCAGATCGTCGAAATTCTTGAAGCGGCGCAGATGCTTCAGCAGGCCGAGCAGAATCTGGCCGAGCAGGAAGTGAAGCTGAAGAAGCAGGAAGACAAGGTCAGCAAGTTCAAGCGTGAAGATGCCGGGTTGCGTTTCACCATCACGTGTCTGGTGGCGTTTGCGGTGTTTCAGGCGGGGTTGTTGATCTGGATTGCCACACACCGGTAACAGCTTGAACCCGAGTCGCGGCCATTCGCGAGCAGGCTCGCTCCCACCTTGGAATGCATTTTCCTGTGCTTGATCGTTCCCACGCTCCGCGTGGGAACGATCGGCCGGTTAAACGCGGGAAGCGAACAGCGCCTGATGATCGCGGCACTGCTCCGCCGTCAGCATGAACACGCCATGCCCGCCGCGCTCGAATTCGAGCCAGGCGAAATCGACTTCCGGGTACAGCGCGTCAACGTGCACCTGGCTGTTGCCCACTTCAACGATCAGCAAGCCCTTCTCGGTCAGGTGATCCGCCGCTTCAGCGAGCATGCGTCGAACCAGGTTCAGCCCATCATCACCACAGGCCAGACCCAGCTCCGGTTCATGCTGATATTCGTCCGGCATGTCAGCGAAATCTTCCGCATCCACGTAAGGCGGGTTCGACACGATCAGGTCGAAACGCTGACCCGGCAAACCATCAAAACCATCACCCTGAACGGTATAGACGCGCTCATCGACACCATGCCGCTCGATGTTCTGGTTGGCCACTTCCAGCGCTTCGAACGACAGATCCGCCAGCACCACTTCGGCGTTCTGGAACTCGTAGGCGCAGGCGATACCGATGCAACCGGAACCGGTGCACAGGTCGAGAATGCGCGCAGGTTCGGTGCCGATCCACGGGGCAAAGTGGTTTTCGATCAGTTCGCCAATCGGTGAACGCGGGATCAACACACGCTCATCGACGATAAACGACATGCCGCAGAACCACGCCTCGCCCAACAGGTAAGCGGTGGGAATGCGCTCTTCGATACGGCGCTTGAGCAAACGCTGCAAATTGACCAGCTCATCGTCTTCCAGCGCGCAATCGAGGTAGCTGTCGGCGATTTCCCACGGCAGGTGCAAAGCGCCGAGCACCAGTTGCCGCGCTTCGTCCCAGGCATTGTCGGTGCCATGGCCGAAAAACAGATCCTCCCCATGGAAGCGGCTGACGGCCCAACGGATGTGGTCGCGCAGGGTACGAAGTCGGGAAGTGATCACGGGGCAGAACTCCAGAAAAAACGACTGGCGATTCTACCAGCCAAAACGCCTGACGACGACGCAGGAAAAACATCGCAGCGACGGTAGGAGTTTTCTGTTTTTTGCATCAGCTATTGAACAGAACGTGTAACTTGACAAGGCTGCAGGCCAATAACGACGGTGCCTACGATGGTAGCGATTCACAGAACCGCTCAGCCAGAGGACAATGTCGCAAAAGCCCCACCCCAAGGAGCCCCAGAATGTCCGTTCCAAAAACGATGTTTCAACTCAGCGGTCGCGGTTATGCAGCGGCCACACTGAGCCATGCCACCGTGGTCATCATCGATGCCCAGAAAGAGTATCTCAGTGGCCCGCTGGCCCTGAGCGGCATGGACGCGGCCGTCGCGAACATCAAACAAGTGGTTGCCGCAGCCCGTGCAGCCGGTCGGCCGATCGTGCACGTGCGTCACCTCGGCACCGTCGGTGGCCTGTTCGACCCGCAGGGCGAACGCGGCGAATTCATCCCCGGCCTTGAGCCACAAGGTGATGAAACCATTATTGGCAAACTGCTGCCGAGCGCGTTCCACGGCACCGAGTTGCTCGATCGTCTGCAAAACCTTGGCTCGCTCGACTTGATCGTCTGCGGTTTCATGAGCCATTCCAGCGTCAGCACCACCGTACGTGCAGCGAAGAACCTGGGCTTCCGTTGCACCCTGGTGGAAGACGCCTGCGCCACCCGCGACTTGCCGTTCAAGGGCCGCGTGCTCAGCGCCGCCGTTGTGCAGGAAGCCGAAATGGCGATCATGGCGGACAACTTCGCCACCCTCGCACTGACTCAAGACCTGATCTGATCTGCTCTGATGAGCGGCTCACGGCGCCGCTCATCCGCAAAATCCTCTCATTTGCCGCAAATGCCATAGCCTCAGGAACAACCCGGTCAACTCCCGGTCGAAGGGCCGATACCCATTGAGGAAGGTCGGAATGAAGTTATCCGATGGATTTGACGCACGCCGCTTGCGGCCCAAAGGCCAAAGCAACTGGCGTTTTCGATTCGGCGCAGCGATCGCCGCCATTCTGGCGACGTTCGGCGTGCTGTTGGCGATGGCCGGGGCGGCCAGCCTGCTCGGGCGCCCGCCAGCGCTCGGTGACTTGAATGCTACGCCGATGGGCTCGGCGATCATTCTGGCGGTCGGTTTGCTGTTTCTGTATTTCGGTGTCGCCCTGTGGCGCCGCTGCCGCCGTCGCGCACGGCAATCGCGGGAACTGAACATGTCCCCGCACCTGATGAAAAAACACGACTGACTCACCGGCCTGGCTTTTTGCCGGGCCGTTTTGTTTCGACTTGGGTAAACTGGCCGCCCTTCGCGGAGGCTGACATGCAAGACGACGATTTTTCCCTGTTCAAAAGTGCGATCCAAGGCGTCAAGCCGATCAAGCACGACCGCGCCGACACCGGCAAACCCAAGGCTGACCGCGCACAGATCGCCAAGCTGCGCCAGTCCGCCACCGTGCGCACCGACACCGCTACCGTTGATGGCCTGTCCGATCAGTTTGTGATTGATGTCGGCCCGGAAGACGAGTTGATGTGGTCCCGTGACGGCGTGCAGGAAAGTCAGATGCGCAAGCTCAAGGTCGGCCAGATTCCGTTCGAGGGCAGCCTCGACCTGCACGGCATGAGCGTGGAAAAGGCCCGCGAAACGCTCTGGGCGTTTCTCGCCGAAGCGACCAAATTCGAAATCCGCTGCGTGCGCGTCACCCACGGCAAGGCTGTGCGCCTGGACGGCAAGCGGCCGATGATCAAAAGCCACGTCAACACCTGGTTACGCCAGCACGCGCAAGTGCTGGGTTTCTGCTCGTGCCAGGCGAAACACGGCGGGGCCGGTGCGGTTTACGTGATGCTTAAACGCACCATGATGGAAGGTCGCGACGAATAATCCCGTTACACCGAACTTGCAGGGTTGTGTCCGCCACCGTACCCTTGCCCTTTGCGAAAATCCCCACAGGTAGTTTCATGTCCCTGGAACAGAATTACACCGCGATTCTCGGCCAATTGGGCGAGGACGTGTCCCGCGAGGGCCTGCTCGACACGCCAAAGCGTGCCGCCAAAGCCATGCAGTACCTCTGCCGCGGTTATGAACAGACGCTCGAAGAGGTCACCAACGGTGCCCTGTTCAGCTCCGACAACAGCGAAATGGTGCTGGTCAAGGACATCGAGTTGTACTCGTTGTGCGAACACCACCTGCTGCCGTTCATCGGCAAGGCGCACGTTGCGTACATCCCGAGCGGCAAAGTGCTGGGCCTGTCGAAGGTCGCGCGGATCGTTGATATGTACGCTCGCCGCTTGCAGATTCAGGAAAACCTCAGCCGGCAGATCGCCGATGCGGTGCAGCAAGTGACTGGTGCACTGGGCGTGGCGGTGGTGATCGAGGCCAAGCACATGTGCATGATGATGCGCGGTGTCGAGAAGCAGAATTCTTCGATGATCACCTCGGTGATGCTCGGCGAGTTCCGTGAAAACGCCGCGACTCGCAGCGAGTTTCTCAGCCTGATCAAGTAATTTGCTGCACGAAGAAAACCGGCATTCATCGCCGGTTTTTTTTCGCCCGTGAAAAATCGGGTAAGCTGCGCGCCTTTCTTTATTTGCACCGTGAGGCTTCAACGTGTTCGTCAAAGCGCTTCGTGTCGGCCTCGGCCAACTGGTTATTTTCATCGACTTCATTACTCGTCCGGGCAAGAAACAGCGCCCTGCCGAAACTCAGGCCCAGATCAATGCCGCCGCGCAAGGCCTGACCCTGTATCAGTTCCATGCTTGCCCGTTCTGCGTGAAAACCCGCCGTACGCTGCGTCGCCTGAATGTGCCGGTGGCGCTGAAGGATGCGAAGAACAACGAGCAGGATCGTCAGGCGCTGCTGGAACAGGGTGGCCGAATCAAGGTGCCTTGCCTGCGCATTGAAGAGAATGGGCAGACGACGTGGATGTATGAGTCCAAGGTGATTATTGATTATCTGGACAAGCGGTTTGCGGCGGTCTGATGCATCTGCATCAGGCTTGATGGCCCTATCGCGAGCAGGCTCACTCCTACATTTGGAATGCGTTCCCCTGTAGGAGTGAGCCTGCTCGCGATGAGGTCATTACAGGCACCAAAAATCTCAAACGAAAATAAACCGGCCCTCGAGCCGGTTTATTTGTTTTCAAGCCGCTTTATCTACCTGCGCCCGCCGCACCACCGTCGCTAATCGCTTCAAACCTTCATCCAGTCGCGCCGGATCGATATGGCTGAAATTCAGGCGCAAATGCCCATGATGGTTATCCGGCTCCGGAAAGAACGGCTCACCCGGCATGAACGCCACATCATTGGCCAATGCCTCGTTGAGCAACGTTCGCGTATCCAGCGGTTGCTTCAACGTCAGCCAGAAAAACAGCCCGCCCTGCGGCATGTTCCAATCCGCCAGATCAGAAAAATGCCTTTCCAGCGCTGCTTGAAAGACATCGCGCCGCTGCCGATAGAACCCACGCAATTCGCTCAAGTGCTGCTGATACTTCTCCGTGCCGATCCATTGCAGCGCCTGCCACTGACCGATGCGGTTGGTGTGCAGATCTGCCGATTGTTTGAGCTTGAGCAGATGCGGGAACAGGTCCGGGCTGGCGATCAGGTAGCCAACGCGCAAACCGGGCAGCAGGGTTTTCGACACGGTGCCGGTGTAAATCCAGCTCGCCGTCTTCAGACGCCCGGCAATCGGTTTGGCGCTACCGCCATCGAAAGTCAGTTCACGATAGGGTTCATCTTCGATCAGGGTGACGCCGAATTCATCGAGCAATGCGGCGACGGCAGCACGCTTCGCCTCGCTGTAGCGGACGGCGGACGGGTTCTGGAATGTTGGAATCAGATAGATGAACGCCGGACGTCGCTGCTCCAGCCGCTCGCGCAATTGCGCCAGATTCGGGCCGTCGGACTCCTGCGCCACGGTCAGGCAATCGGCGCCAAACAGCTGGAAGATTTGCAGCGCAGCGAGATAGGTCGGCGCCTCCAGCAAAATTTCCGTGCCCTTGTCAATGTACAACTTGGCTGCCAGATCGAGGGTTTGCTGGGAACCACTGACCACCAGAACCTGACTCGCCGCGCAATCCAGGCCAAGCGCCCTCGCCTCTGCCGCCAACGCTTCGCGCAACGCCGGTTCGCCTTCGCTCATGCCGTATTGACCGAGCGCCAGCGGCATGTCCGCCCATTCGACTTTTGGCAGCATGGCTTCGGCGGGCAAGCCGCCAGCGAACGACATGACCTCCGGACGCTGGGCGGCGGCGAGTATTTCACGGATCAAAGAACTTTTAAGGCGCGAGACACGTTCGGAAAAAGCCATGGCGGTCACCGGTAGCAAAGGATGTGAAAAATGAGTCAAACTGGTTGACTGAAATTACGACAGCTTGAGCGAGTACGTCAACATGCTTGACCTTAAAAACCCTGCAAGCCAACAACAGGCGATGGAAGCGTTTTTCTTCGGCTATCAGGCCTTCACCGCCAAGGCTGATGAAATGCTCGAGCGCCGTGGGCTGTCGCGGGTGCATCAGCGCATTGTGTTTTTCATCGCGCGTTACCCGAATTTGAGCGTGAAGGAATTGCTCGGATTGCTCGGCGTAAGCAAACAAGCCTTGAACATGCCGTTGCGGCAGTTGCAGGAAATGCATCTGGTCGACAGCGTGGCGTCCGAGGCTGACAAGCGTAAGCGGCTCCTGGAGTTGACGGCGGAAGGTGCGAAATTTGAGCAGGCGTTGCGCCGTGAGCAGGTGAAATTGCTGGAGCGGGTGTTTGCCGAGGCTGGTGAGGCGGCGGTGAATGGCTGGCTGGCGGTGAACTTGGCTTTGGGGAATACCCAGACAGTTATCGATTGATTGTTCGGGCCTCATCGCTGGCAAGCCAGCTCCCACAGGTTTTGTGGACACCAGAGATCATTGTGGGAGCTGGCTTGCCAGCGATGGGGCCCTCAAGGGCGATATATCGCTATCGACGGAACTTTCGTAAACAAAACCAAAAACAATATTTGCTTTATTTGTACACAAAAGCATAATCCACAGCGTGCGAGTTCCTGACCGCATGGTCAACAAATTCGCGTATGCCTCAAAGGTCGCTGCCACCCCTCATGGGTCCGGCCCTGGAAATAACAATAAAACTCTTGAGGAGTACTCGCTGTGGAAAGCCGCAAATCCGAAGCATCGACGCTGGACCTCTCGCCACCATTACGCAGTGGCCTGCTGGAACGTCTGTTTAAACTCAGCTTGCATGGCACCACGGTGAAGACCGAGCTGATTGCCGGTCTGACAACCTTCATCACCATGGCCTACATCATCTTCGTCAACCCGAACATCATGGCCGATGCCGGGATCGATCACGGTGCAGCCTTCGTCGCCACCTGTATCGCCGCTGCACTGGGCTGCCTGTTGATGGGCCTGTACGCCAACTGGCCAGTGGGTCTGGCGCCGGGCATGGGCCTCAATGCGTTTTTCACCTACACCGTGGTCGGCACCATGGGCTACAACTGGGAAACTGCGCTGGGCGCGGTGTTCGTCTCGGGTGTGCTGTTCATGATCCTGACTTTCTCGCGGATTCGTGAGTGGTTGCTCAACAGCATTCCGGTCAGCCTGCGCTTTGCGATGGGTGCCGGTGTCGGTCTGTTCCTAGGTCTGATCGGCCTGAAAACTGCAGGCATCGTCGTCGATAGTCCGGCGACGCTGATCAAAATCGGCTCCCTGCGCGAGCCTGGCCCGCTGCTCGCGGCCATCTGCTTTCTGATGATCGCGATCCTCAGTTATCACCGTGTCTTCGGCGCGATCCTCATCAGCATCATCACCGTGACCCTGGCCGGTTGGGGCCTGGGCATCGTGCATTACGAAGGGATCATGTCGACTCCGCCGAGCCTGGCCCCGACCTTCATGGCGATGAACGTGGCCGGCGTGTTCAACGTCAGCATGATCAGCGTGGTACTCGCCTTCCTCTTTGTGCACATGTTCGACACCGCCGGCACGCTGATGGGCGTTGCCCAGCGCGCCAATCTGGTCAATGCCGACGGCCGTATCGAAAACCTCTCCCGGGCGATGAAAGCCGACAGTGCCTCCAGCGTCTTCGGCGCCGTGGTCGGTGTTCCACCTGTCACCAGCTATGTAGAAAGTGCTGCCGGCGTAGCCGCTGGTGGTCGGACTGGTCTTACCGCAGTCACCGTAGGTGTGCTATTTATAGCGGCAATGTTTTTCGCACCGCTGGCCGGCATGATTCCCGCTTACGCCACCGCCGGTGCGCTGATCTACGTGGCGATGCTGATGATGGGCGGCATGGCCCACATCGAATGGGACGAAGCCACTGACGCCATCCCGGCCATCGTCACCGCGATCATGATGCCACTGACCTTCTCGGTCGCCGACGGCATCGCGCTGGGCTTCATCACCTATGTGGCGTTGAAGGCCGGTACCGGCAAGTACAAGGAAATTTCCGTCAGCCTGTGGGTGCTCTGCGCGATTTTCATCGCCAAGTTCATCTTCTTGTAAGCGGCCCGCGGTTCAAGCTTCAAAACGGCCTCACCCTCGCGGGTGGGGCTTTTGCACATTCTCGATACCAACAAAAAAGGAGGAAAGTGATGAGTCTGGAAACCTGGCTGCTGTTCAGCGGCGCTGCATTAGTGGTGATCCTCATTCCGGGGCCACTGTCACTGCTGATGATCAGCAACAGTCTGAATTACGGTTTGCGCCGTTCTTACCCGGCGTTTCTTGGCGGGGTAACAGCATCGATCTGCTTGCTCAGTGCCTCGGCGCTGGGCCTGGGCGCGCTACTGCTGGCATCGGAACAGCTGTTCAGCGCTCTTAAAATTGTCGGCGCTCTTTACTTGTTCTACCTCGCCTGGCAGAGCTGGCAGCAATCGCGCCAGCCATCGACGGGTGCCGAAGTCCCGCAAACAGCGGCCGTACCACGCTTCCGCGCACTGTTCGGGCGCGCCTTCGTGCTGGGTGCAAGCAATCCGAAAGACATCCTGTTCTTCGCCGCCTTCCTGCCCCAATTTCTCAACGCCGAACAACCATTCCTGCCGCAGTTACTGGTCATGATCGCTACCTGGACCGTGCTGGATCTGCTGTGCAAGCTGTCATACGGCCTTGGCGCCCATGGCGCAGCGCGCTACTTGCGTAGCGGCAAGGGACAAAGTTGGTTCAACCGGATCAGCGCCGGTTTGTTTGGTGGAGCAGGCGCCGCGTCTTTGCTCAGCAGCCACTGATTGAAATAAACCCGTGCATTGAACAACCGCCAATGACAACCACCCTGCATTTAAATATCCAGGGTGGTTTCTCATCCCCGGTACTGCGTAGCGGCATTAATTGCCCGGCCTGATGAGCGCCCAATCGTAATACATCGCAATACCCCATCGATATACAGCAACAAGGATTTGCTCATAACATCACGTCTATTCCGTACAACAAATTGCCCTGAACAAGGATGTTCAAATGGCCACATTGATTCAAGACTCCGTCATACACCATGACACCGTCGTCATTAACGACATCGATATTCATACCAATGAAAAAACAACTTCGACTCTGGATTTGACCAGTGAGTCGGACAATTCAGCGCTGCCAAAAAACCCTGCAAAGACCGCTCAACTGAAAATGGTCGATGACTTGTTCGGTCCGATCGAGATTGGTTCGCTATCGGTGACCCGCGTTTCCCTCGATATATTGGGCGCCACGATCGACGGTCAGTCCTTGAACGGTCGAAACACTTTTTTCCGCACACCGAAGCGCTCTTTCATCAACTCGTTACAGTTCAACCCGGCCAATGTCGAACTGCAGATGCGGCAATCGGCGGGTACAGACAGTTATCTATTGCCGTCGCTGCTATTCGAAGTTGCCAGCCGACGTCCACTGACGGCGCCTCCTGTAATGAAAGAAGCAGTTGGCGAGGAGATCGATGCGGACGGCTATCGCGGCAAACTGCAGAAACTCTTGAATGCGGCACAGAGACTCGATCTCAGACACGCGCAATTACCCCGAAAAACACATCGCTGGGTCAATATCGCCAAAAGTACGACGACGCTGGGTTCGAGCCTCGGTATTCAAGGGTTTGGAATTTACATGGGCTTGCGCGGAATTTATGACGGGATAAGAACCAACAATACCGACGAGATCGTGATCAACACCACCGGCCTCGCCTCCGAGCTGGGTTCCATTGCCGTTGATATCGCCGTGACCCGGTCCGCGACGCAGATGCTCAAAGCCGGACACAGTGCCTACACCGACTTTGTCAAAACCCGATTTGCGATCAGGTTGAGCCGCTCCGGAGGCCTGGTCGGTGGCGCCCTGACGCTGCCTTTCGATATCTATACCGCCGTCAGGTCATTCAATGCTGCCGACAATGCAAAAGGCAAAGAGGCCATAGACCATTACGTCAGCGCTGGCTTGAGTATCGCCAGTGCCGGCATGACAGTGATTCTCGGCCTGGCCGCACTGGCCGGTTTTTCATTCGCCGGGCCGGTCGGCCTTCTCGCTGGTGCGTTGCTTGCCGTCGGCTCACAGATTTATGGCGCCGTACGGATCGTCGATGACATTGATGATTACATCGAACTCACCGACGAGGAGCGCTGGCGTACAGGCTGGTTTTCGTTCGTGGGAAAGAGTCCCGACAAAGATGTCCAGGACCGCTATTCCATAGCCAAAGCCACGGTTGAACATAGCCGGCAATTAAAACGGACCGCCCGAAGATTGCTCGATGGGACCTGGGAGAAAAAGCTCGAAGCTGTCGTCAACGGCGCATTCGAAGTAGAACTCGAGCCGAGCCGCAGGTTGATCAGAAACTGGTGGACCAAGCAGGACAGTTGGGAAACGGTCGATGTGCCAAAAATCAAAGGCAGGGATGACACGATCGATGCCCGAGACGGCGTCACACCTGATACTCCCGGCGCAGAACTTGGAACCGCCGCAGCGCACAAAGGCGTCATCTGGTTCATCGGCGACGGTAAAGACGTGATCAAAGGAGTGAAAGAAAAACCCAACACGGTTCATTACGGCGCGGGAATAAAAGATCTCACGGGAGGCGAAAAGGATGACCGGTTTGTCTTCGAAGCGGCCGGGAAGCTGATCGCGACGGGCGCCGACGTGCCCGGGTATTCGAAGATCAGGGGCGGCTCTGGCAACGATACGCTGGTGCTGGAAGGCAACTACATCTCAAGATTGCCCGGAGGCTCCGGTTATGACGTCGACCTGCAATACGGTACGTTGCATGTCAGCGTGACAGACAGTGAAGCAGAGGACGGGAAAAAACATACCTTCCATAGTTTGCTCGAAAGTATTGAAAACATTGAGACCGTGCGTGGCGCCACTTCAACCGTCAACGGTACGGACGGCCCCAATATCATCCGATCCCAAGGCAGGGACACGATCACCGCAGGCGGTGGCGATGACCAGATAGTCCTGTCTCACACCGGTGCCTCTGCACACGGAAACGCGGGAATGGATACTTACATCATTGCCCACGTCCCTGGCGATCTGGCCATCTTCGAGGACGGTGAACAGGCCAGCGTTATTGCGTTGAACTGGCGAGCGGATCAGATTGAAAGCTGGGCCATCAAAGAAAACAGCTTGGTAATCACATCACGATTCGACTTTTATGAGATGCCCAGGAATGTTGTTTCCGTCCATGACATTTATCAGCAAGTGGATAGCAGGCTCACGCTGAAAAACAATAAGCTGACGTTTATCACCAAGGATGACTTTCACCTGGTACCGGACTTGCCGGAAACCATCGAACACAACAAGAACATTGATGTACATGCAGTGATTAGCAAAGTCGGGAGACGACAGGGCCCGATTATTCTTAACGCCGATACACATATCATCAAAGACGACAGACCGCTGGACTTGTTCATCCCGAAAACCCATGACCTGACCACGCTTTATCTAGCGAAAAAACGCAATTCGGTAACCCGTCTGTTTGTGGACTATTCAAGCGCAGAACTAAGCAAAGTCGAGGCCCGCTTCTGCGCCAGAATATCCGACGCCAATGGCGACCTGGTGGTGGGGTGTGATCTGTCCTGCCACTTTGCAGATAAATCGTTACTCATCAAAGGCTACTCGACCAAGCGTGGCGGCATGGACCCGATGAATCTGCTGAAGATCATGAGAGCCATGGACACTTATCTCGATCATAAAGTGACACTGGTCTTCAAGGATGGCGTCGCAGCGAATTTACGCCTGACTCCGGAAACCGAGGCACAACCGGCTGATGCAAAATTTGCCGTGTTTGCCTTCACCGAATGGACCACTTCGATTTCACTCCCGCTGCAACTGCTGCCCGGCGACTACGCCTACGACCTGGCGCAGAATGAGCCGTACCAACTGAAGGCCAATGCCGGATGCGCCAAGCTCTACGCTTATGCGCTCCAGCCCGGGCTGGACACACTGGAAGGCCAGGGCTCGACGTACCTGGTTCACCTTGCCGCCAACATGCATATCCGTCTGTGTACGCCGGGCGCCCTTGCCAGCTCCAGCCTGCGCCTGCCATTTGCATCCACCTGGGACCTGGACGCCACGGAACTCGGCAAAGTCGACATCACCCTCGAAAACAACCAGTTGCAAATCGGCACCTGCGTTATTCACCTGCCGACTTACGACAGCGAAGACCTCATCGACCAGGTGCGTGTGATCACCGAAAAGGGCATCGTCCACACCGTCGACCTCTCCTTTGACTGGGTGTATCAGGATGGACTGGACGCGCGGTTCTTTAAAGAGCCCGATGCGACGGCGGCGTTGCCGGACGAATTCGCATCGGTCGCCGACAAAGTGTTGAAAGTCAGGTACATCGCCCTGGCCGACAATGAGCCCGGGACACTGAGTTACAGCTTGCCGATGCGGCGATGGATCCTGGATAGCGACAAGCGTCGAGTCATCGATTACTCGCAACTGCAGGTTTTCAGATATTGCACGCATCAACGACCAAGCCTGTTAACCCCGGCACCTCCACTGATCGAGGTTCCGGCGGCGTGAGCCTCTGCGCCGGGTAACGCCCGACAGACCTGCATCATCCGCAACAACGATCACTGACGCCTCGAAACCTTCCCAGGCCCGACTCATCGGAGCTGGCAGCGCGTGCGTCCGGCGAATGCAAACAGATCATTTCCTTTATTCAGAAACGCCTATCAACAGGATGTTGTTCATGGCCAAGCCCCCAAAGAAAGTCGCTGGTTCCGCCAGTACCGATACACCCGCCACCACACGACTACCCGAGGCAGAGCCTCTCACAAATCGTCTTCAGGCAGCCGGCCCTTCCACCGTGCGACTGCCTGGCGATCCGACGCCCTTCGCGCATTTACCGAATGTGCAGGTTGACGCTGATTTGAGTCGACCCGCCGTGATCGTGAGCGACATGCCGCAACTGGCCGTCGAATCGGCGAGGAACGAAATCGCCTGGCCGCGCAGTCGCTATGCGGAACTGGCGCCTTTCGGTGCCGCGGATAGCGGGCTGTTTGAGGGGCCGGATTTGCGCATATACGCAGAAATAGGTACGGAAGGCCGCTTTCAGGTCGAGCAGAACGCACAGGGGATCTACCACGTACCTCTTTCCTTCGCGCCCGGGGTTCCCGGGCCGGTCCTGGCGAAAATCGACGGCCAGCCACGCTGGCGGATCGAACGCCCTGGCTGGCAATCACCACCGATCTCGGCCGAGTCCCCCCCCACCTCACGCTCACCCGCCTACCTTGCCCCTCAATTGACTGCTCTGCTGGAGCCGGCACTTTCGACGGACGGAATCCGTTACGACAAGCACAATAAAGCCTACGTCGAAATGGAAGGGGGGATGGTTCTGGTGGGCAAGCGCCGCGACGGGCACTACCAGGAAATATCCGCCAGCGAACGATCGTCCTCCGGTGCCGAGGTGGAGATGATTCCGGGCACAAAGCTCTGGCGCCGGAAAGTCCCGGTCAGTCCGACTGAACAGTCCCCCGCGCCATCCGGCCTGCGTCCCACTGCCGAGTCAGACGCTGCCCAGCCTGGCCCAAGCAAGCGACCACGGCTCGATAAAGGTGCGGATCCGGACCAGCCAACCTCCGCTGACGCGGATCAAACACCATATTTCTGGTTGCCGTGGGGACATTTGAACCCACCGTCATCGGGAGAGTCGGTGCAATTGGGCTGGCTTCATTACTCGATCGTGCCAATCGGCACGGCCCCCAACCGGCTTCCCAAGGTGTACTTCCTGCAACACCCGGAGTTTGTACCGGCGTATTTCGATGCCTTTGAACAGATGTTGCGCGACGCACCTGACTTGCAGCCGGTTGCAACCTTTCGCATCGGGTATGAGCCGGGCGAGGCGCGACCGGGCAAACGCTTCTTCGAGAAGCCGTTGTCGCAATCCGTCGCCGAGACCTTCGTGGATTTCTCCGCGTTCACTTCACGGGCCGTCGCCAGAAGACTGTTCGAACTGTCGGATTACCCACCTGCCATCACGGCCACCGGACTGATGAACATACAGGCCGTGTTGCATCAGTGGAACCACAAGCCCTTCCCCACGGTGCCTGCCTATGCCGACCCGCTCAACCTGTTGCCCGTCGCTTCCACCAGCGAAATCGCGGGCAGGAAAGTCATCAAACTGCGGCCGCAGGTCGAGGGTGAACTGCACAGGCTCACCTTCGATCCGCAGCATTTCGCGTTCGAATGGCGGCACTACTCGGCTGACCCTTCTGACTACAACCTGCGGCGTCTGGTCGGCGCCCTGCTGATCCGCAGTGGCTATGACGTTTTCCCGCTGACGCACGATCACCGCAGACCGGCGCTGGTCTTCAAACGCGCAGATCAGGAGACGGTTTTTTTCCTGAAACTGGGGGTGATCAAACATGAACTGGTGTTGCATAAAACCCTGCCGGGTACCGAGTTGGCCGATCCGGATCTGCCCGCACGCATCGGCAGTGCCGCGCACCTCGCGCTGACGAGCGCCGACGCGCAAAAGAATCTGGTGTGGTTGATCGGCGGCGTGCTGAAGACCGAGTCGGCCGCCGATTCGGTGTTCATTCTCAGAGAGCGTTGAAGCCCGCCGGGAACCCCTGTGTCTCGCGCCTCGAGGGTTCCCAAGCGGCCACGGATACTCTTCGATAACACTGACATGCCTTGCATCATCTGGCCAAAAAGCAAGACGTATATACCGCACGCCACGACTGCCGATTGCCGAACATAAGTGCTCTTGAAACCCGCCGCGCGATTTCAGAATCGTTGCGGCGCAAGTTCGCCTGATCATTTTGGCGCGTCCGCTGCAGAGCCTCGGATGCCGCTTTATCGGAGCACTTCAATGGCTAAGCCACCCAAGAAAATTCCGGCTTCAACGTCAGCCGATACATCACTGCCTCCGCCGAGGCCAGACACCCCGGCGGATACGCGCGCAGGCACCGGGCTTCCCATCGCCGACACGGCAGGCGGGAGTCCGATGCCGGGTTCATCCTCAGCGATGATCGCCTCCGATGTGCCCGGCCAGCGCCCAAGCGTCATCGTCAACGCCCTGCCCGACCCGCTGCCCCACTCACTCGTCCAACCCACGCAACCGGCGCCGGGAGCAGCAGACTCGACGCCGCCGCACGCAGGTGCTGCGGAGGGGGCCGGCAACATCAACATTGCACCTGAGCTGGCGGCACTGCTGATGAATACCCCGCACACGCCGGAAGGTTTTCGTCACGACAAACGTGGTGCGTCGTATATCAATATGGAGGACGGCAGTCTCTGGCTGGTGCGCAGACAACCCGAGGGGCATTACCGGCAAGCCTCGGCCCATGACCGAAACTGGCTTGGCGCTGAGGTTGAACTGATTCCCGCCAGCAAACTCTGGCGGCGAGTAGAGCCGACATCCACGACGGCAAAACGTCCGCAGGCAGATCCAGAGCTCCCGCCTGCTGAAACGGCGGGGCCGAGCAAACGGCCGCGTCATGAACAGGCCGACACCGCTCGGGCAGACGCATTGATGGAGTCGTTGATTTCGCGACAGCCGAATGTTTTGGATCTGTCTGCTGGCCAATGGAAAAACTGGGGGAAAACCAGCAAACCGGAACAGGGCGACTCGATAGAAATAGACGGCGCCCACTTCTCGATTGTCTCCACTGGCGGTCAACCGCACACCGGCCTGGTTTACGTACAACATCCGCGATTTTCGCCCGAGGGCTACGACGGTTTTGAACACGTACTGGTCAATGAGCCTTCACATCAGCCGAAGTGGGCAATCCAGCGCGACGGCCAATGGCACGTCGTGGAAAACCATTTGCCGTTCGAAATGCCAATGGCGCAATACGTCTCCAGTGCCTTCAAATATTTGTCGGAACATACCGAGCGCGCCCTCGCACGCGGGGTATTCGATCACAGCAGACAATCCAAAGCCCTCGACAACCATGCGTTGTCGATGATGGTGTTGACCTTTCGGCACTGGCACGACCGCATCAATAACGAAGCGCCGACCACACGCGGCCTTCTCGACCCGTTGATGCTGTTGCCCAGACTGTCGGCACAGCCCGACCCACTGTATCCCGGCGGCCTCCTTTCCTTGCCCCCGTCCAACGCGCATAGGTTTCAGCGGATCGATTTCGATCCACAGAAGTTTCCCGGTGAATGGGCCGAATACGCAGCAGCACCCACCCCTGCCAATCTGCGCAACGTGTTCGGCACGCTTCTGCGCAACAACGGCTACACGCTCAATCCGTCCTCGCGCGCATTGCAGGAAGGCGCATTGATCTTTCACCGCGAAGGCGTCGCTGCGGTGTTCGTGTTGAAACTGCCGCGCATCACCGGTCACTCGATTCCTCGCCCCACCTTACCAGGCAGCGAAATCTCCGGTTCCGCGTTTCAGGCAAGGCTGACCCCCGTGGCCCAGCGCGAATTGAACATCCACCTGGCCCAGAAACAGGTCATCTATCTGGTGGGCGGCGTGCAACCAACCGGGCCGGGCAAAAAGAGTTTCTTCATCGTCAGAGAAGGCTGAAAGCCGTTTGCAACCCAATAACCCAATGGAGCACCAAGGATGGTGAAGCCACCCAAACCAATTCCACTGACCATATCGCCCGACACCTTGTCGACTCCGCCGAGACCGGGATCGAATCAGTCCGCGGGCCCCCGTTCCGGCACCGACACTCCCGATCTCGCGGCAGGCAACGCTGTCCGCACCCCAGAACCGTCGGCGGATGTTGCACCAGACGCGACCGGGCGCCTGCCATCGGTAGTGGTCAACGCATCGCCTGAATCGATTGCCAGGTTGCTGGAGAGCAATATGAATTCCATTACCTGGCCCGCTGCCAATGCTCATATGTTGCGCGCGATCGACAATGGCCTGTTTCACAGCCCGCAGGGCGGCACGTATGCGCAGGTCATCGGCGAGGGTTACCTGCAAGTCGAGCGTCAAACGAACGGGCGTTATCGAGTTTTCTGGCCTGCGTCTCTGGGGGAGCCCGGCCCGTTTCTGCAACAGATCGACGGTCAGCCCTTGTGGAGGCCCGACTCGGTTGATCGAGCGGTGCTCTCCCCCGAGGCAGATCGTGCGAGGGCAGGCGCATCAGGCGGCGAATTGCCCAGTCACTTCACGGCCGACCAGGCCAACTGGCGAACAAGAAATACCGCGGCCAGCCCGGACGGCCTCCGTCACGACAAACGCGGAGCGACCTATGTCGAGATGCAAGACGGCACGCTCTGTCTGGTGCGTCGGCAACCCGAAGGGCACTACCGGCAGGCTTCCGCCCACGAACGAAACTGGCTCGGCGCAGACGTTGAACAGATTCCGGGTAGCGGACAGTGGCGGATAAAAACGCCGCAATCATCATCGCAGCATGATTTACCGCACCCCGTGCACAAACGGCCTGCGAGCGAGGCCGACGAAAGTTCGCCCGCACCCGGCAAACGTCCCCGCCTGGCAGAGGAGCAAAAACCAGACGACACAGGGTCAATATCCGGGACGACAGCCGATGCCCGACCGCTGACACCGGCCACGTCTGCCGGGGAATGGCGGCACTGGGGGATGACCCTCAAACCCGAATGGCATGACTCCATAGAAATAGACGGTCAGCACTACGTGATCGTGCCGCAACGCGTACTGCCTGACACTACCCTGGTCTTCCTTCAACACCCGCTGTTCAGTCCGGGTCGATACGACGCGTTCGAGCAGATGCTCAAGAACAATCCGTCACTGCAACCGAAGTGGGCCATCAGGAAAGATGACCAATGGACAGTGGTGGAACTCCCGTCATTCGAAAAATCGCTGACTGAGTCTGTAGCCACCTCTTTCCGGTACCTGGCCGACCACTCCTTGAGCGCCATCGCCAGAGCAGCGTTCAACGAGGTCAACCACAGCGAAGTCATCAACGGTGATGGACTGCGCGTGTTGTTCGACACCTTCTATCACTGGGAAAACCGAACCCTTGCCCTCGCCTCCAGACGCGAGCTTGCTGACCCGCTGATGATGCTTCCCGTGTTGCCCACCCAACCCTCCGCCCATCTGAATGGACAGACACTGTTGCTGCCCTCGCCCTTTGCCACGGGTCTGGAACGCATCGACTTTGATACCCGGATGTTCGAACAACGATGGCGTGAGGCCGTGCACGCCCCCGGCTCCAGCCTGCGCGCGTTATTCAGCGAGCTTCTGCAGGACAACGGTTATGCCGTGGATCGCACCAGTCGACTGTTCAGCGAGGATGCCTTGCTGTTTCAGCGCAGCACTCTGGACGTGGTGTTTGTCTTGCGTCTGCGTCCAAGCACCCCGGACGGGAGGGTGAATCGCAGGAGCGATCCTGGCGATGAACTGCTGACGCCGACACTCAGGGCCCGCCTGGCGCGATCCAGATGGCGGCAAATGCTCGAACCCGACAAGGTCATTTACCTGGTCGGCGGCACGCAAACCGTCTCTGCGCAGCAGACGCTGCTGTTCATCGTCAGAGAAGGTTGAGCGCCATGTCCATCCCCAACCAACCCCATCGAGAATGACCTGCATGGCCAAACCACCAAAAAAAATCCCGGGTACCGCCGTAGCCGATCCCACCACGGGGCCCCGTTCACCGGCGGCGGAGTCGGCTGATATCAGTCCCGTCCCTGGCGCGGCTATCGACACCGTGCGGGTGGGTGAACAGCGCATGGCTGACCTCACACCCCATGTGCCGACCGGCGAATTGACACCCCCACCATCGGTGCTGGTCAGCGACCTGCCTGCCCACCGTCCATTGTCACCCAATACTGCGTTGCGCTCGCTCACCTGGCCCGCTGAAAACCTGCATTTGTTGATTCCTCTGGATATCGACAGCGGCTTGTCCACCAGCGCCGATGGCAGGATTTATGCCGCTGTCGAGAACGAAGGCCATTTGCTGGTCGAGCGCCAATCCGACGGTCGCTATCAGATTCCCTTCGATTTCGCCCCCGGAGTGCCCGGCCCGTTCATCAGCAAAATCAGGGACCAGTCATTGTGGCGTTTCGAGATCCCGGACTGGCTTGTCGAAGACTCAGGCAGACCAGCCCCCTTCACGCCCCCGCCTGGCCCGATTGCCGGTCACACGCCGACATACCTGGCGCCGCATCTGGCGGCCCGGCTTTCTCCAGCAACAGACTCACCTGATGCGATCCGGTATGACCGGTACCGAAAAACCTATGTGGACACCGCCGAAGGCACGGTCATGGTGGGGAAAAATGACAAGGGCGATTATCAGCAAACCTCCGCCGCAGATCGCCACCCCTCTGGCGTATTTCTGGAACGGATGCCCGGAACGCTCTACTGGCGGCAAAAAAATCCGCAAACCTCTGCCCGCCACGACAATCCACGTCAGGAAAGGCGCCGACCTGCGACGCCGACCGACTCCGCACCTGGCCCCGGTAAACGGTCGTTCATGGGCAACGACGCAGACAGTGCCAGCGATACGCAGGCACTTGCCCAAAGCCTGATTTCGTCCAGCGATGGCACGCTTGATCTGTCTCATGGGGCATGGCGCGACTGGGGCAAGACAACCCCTTGGCCGCTGGAGACGCACATTGAAATCGACAACCTTTATTACCCGGTGGTGACTCAGACCCTGATCGCCGACACCCCCATGGCCTATATGAAACACCCACGGTTTTCACCGGATCTGTATGACAGTTTCGAGCGCATGCTTGTCACCGACCCCGCCTTGCAACCCCGGTGGGTGGTCAAGATCAATGATCGATGGAGCGTTCTGGGCCAGCGCTTGCCGTTCGAGTTGCCGCTGACGCAATACATTTCAGCCCATTTCAAATATCTCACCGAGGAATCGACCAGTTTCCTCGCCCGAGCCATGTACAACCAGGCCAACAGATCCGAAATCATCAACGGCCACGGTCTGGCGGTATTGAATCAGACGTTGCGCTTCTGGGCCGACCGGACGAACAACAAGGTGCAGCGACAGGATCTGGCCGAGCCACTTTGCCTGTTGCGCAAACTGCCGCCCTTGAATGAGGCCCAACGGTCATCAGCGCTTCCTTCCTCGCTGGGTGAAGGTTTGCAGCGACTGGATTTCGATCCGGGGCAATTTGCTCAGCTCTGGATCGATCATGCCGTGCTGCCGGCGACACCTGAACTGCGAAAACTGTTCAGCGCCGTACTGACGAAAAACGGCTACCGCCTCGAGCCTGCAACGCTCAGCACTGGTGAAAACACGCTGCTGTTTCACCGGGAAAAGATCAACAGCCTGTTTGTATTGACCTTCCCTGCAGTCAGCGGTCAGCAAATACAGCGCAACGCAACGCCCGGTATTGCCTGGAGCGATACCGACCTGCAAATCCGTATGGGTGAAAAACAGCAAACATTGGCCACTTATAGAGAGGAACAGCGGCTGGTCCATCTATTGGGTGGCATTGATAAACGCACGCAACGTCTGGCAACGCTGTTTATCGTCAGGGAGGGCTGAGTCTTTTCAGGACAAGTACAACCAATGAAATAACCCAACGTCGCAAGGCGACGATGGTCATTTGTTGCCTGCGGGACGACCGTTACAGGCACCCGGCAACAAACGCTGCACGGCCCATTCATTCAACCGATGGCCCGACAACATTCAACGATCGATCACTTAGAGATACGCCAATGACTAAACCACCCAAGCCCCCGATAGGCAATCGAACGCCTGATACTTCTACGACCCGACCGGTGCAGGATCAGGGGCCGCCCCATTCGCCCGCCCTTATGATTGGCCCTATGCCTGGCCCGTTGCTTGCCTCGTTCCTCGACAACGTTCCCACCGCAAGTTCAGGGAGGGATACAAGCCCACAAGTAACAGTGACGTACATAACCGATCCAGTGACTACCGCCCTCAATGCGAAACTCAGGGAGATTTCCTGGCCCGCCTTGCAGAGTCATCTGCTGCGACCGCATGAATCCGTGGACGGCTTGTTCTTCAGTCCCGAAGGTCACCTTTATGCGCATCTTGGTGAAGGTGGCTATTACCGCGCCGAACACAACGTCGATGGCGACTTGCAGATTCCCTGGCCCGCCGCGCCGGGTGTAACGCCTCCCCTACTGAAAAAAATCGCCGGTCAGCCACGCTGGCGTCTCGAGGCCGACTGGTATTCCCGCCCGCCAACGTCTGAAACCCGGTTACCGCCAGTGCTGGCACCCGCGCCTCCCTCACAGACATCGCTCTTTCTGCCCCCGCACCTGGCAGCCCTGCTGACAAGTGATCCGGACACCACAACCGGAATTCGTCACGACAAGCACAAAAACGCCTACGTCAACATGGCAGAAGGCACTGCCATGGTGCGCCGCAACGATGATGGCCAGTTTGAACTGGCGTGGTCCGGACAGCGGTCAACCGGTGATCTGGTCGAGCAGATACCGCAAACAACGCTCTGGCGTCGCAAGGTCGGCGGCGCGGTGCAAGCGGACAATCGCCGACCAGCCCCCGGCGCCGAGGAGCCGACAGCCGGGCCAAGCAAACGGCCACGTCTGGAGGCTGAACCGGACGCTACCGGGCCGTCTGCTCCTGTGTCATCTGCCAGCGACTGGCATGCCTGGGGAAGCGCCGTAAAACCAAGCACCGGAGACTCTATCGAGATCGCCGGACAACACTATCCGATCGTTTCGCAGGCGGGACATGCCACTGACGCCCTGGTCTTTATCAAACCCCCACTGTTCGCCGCCGAAGGCTTCGAGGCTTTCGAGCAGATGTTACGCACCACCCCGCAGTTGCAGCCCAAGGGCGCAGTGAAGTTGAAGGAAAGATGGGGAATACCGATCAACGACAAATGGGAGGTCGTCGCTGGCCCTCCATTTAAAAAACCCCTCGCGCAGTACGTGGCCGATACTTTTCCATACATGGCAGAGCATTCGGCGAGTGCCGTCGCCCGCGCCATGTTCAATCGCGCCAATCACGCCGAAACGCTCAATGGTTACGGGCTGAACGATTTGTTTGAAACCTTCCAGTATTGGGCAGTCAGGCCGCAAAACATGTGGGATCAAAAAGTCAGCCGATACGATCTGGTCGACCCGTTGTTGTTACTGCCTGCGCTTTCCCGACCCGGCGAGAGTTACATTGCCAAACCGTCAGGGTTCGCCGAAAGCCTGCAACGCATCGACTTCGATTTGCAGCGCGTGCCTCAGCATTTGCGCAAGATCAACGACGAGTATCGCAGCAAAAAACTGCGAACACTGTTCCAGAGCATTCTGACGGAACAGGGATATCAGGTTTCCTATAGCTTTCGGGGATCGGCGGCCCAGCAAGATGCGTTGATGATTCACCAGCAAGGTGTCGACCTTGTATTCATCCTGCGTTTCCCGGCCTTGATGCAGCCCAACTACCTGGATTTCGATGTCACGAACTGGCTGCGAACCAAAGCGCTGGTCAACAAACATGAGCCTTCCGACAAGGCACTGTTGAACAAAGCACTCGCCGAAGACAAGGTCGTATATTTGATAGGCGGTCTGGAAAGAGATCCTTCGGGCCAACCGAGTCTTTTTGTTTTCCGCCAAAAATAACGATCGCGTCAGGTTCAAGCCTTCAGCCTGGCCAGGTCTGACATCAGCCTGACTCAGGCGAAAAAAAGCCCGCAGTGTGAGCGGGCGAAAGACCAAAGAAGCTATATGCGCAGTCGCTTCCCGGTGGGGGCAGCTGCTTGGGGGTCAGCTGCCCCGGTACGTGGAATAGCTGTAAGGCGAAATCAGCAATGGCACGTGGTAGTGATCCTGTTCGGCAGAAATGCCGAAACGCAGCACCACCACGTCCAGAAAGGCCGGCTCCGGCAACTGAACGCCTCGGGCGCGGTAGTAATCGCCCGCGTGGAACTGAACCTGATAAACGCCGGTACGATAATCATCGCCTTGCAGCAGCGGCGCATCGACCCGGCCATCGCTGTTGGTTACCGCACTGGCGACCAATTCCAGTTGCGAACCTTCAACGCGGTACAGCTCGACCTTGATCGAACTGCCCGGGCAACCGTGTGCAGCGTCCAAAACGTGTGTTGTCAAACGTCCCATTGATTCTGCGCGCCTGCCTGCGTGGAGCAGTCAGACTTCGCGCCTCCCGAAGTCAGTTGAAAAGGAGACCGCACCGATTCGGAGCACGAAACGCTGCGGCGAGCGATTGATTAAGACACTTTTCAAAAAAATTGTACACAATAAAAACGACATTTTTCACATCCCCCCCGCCATTCGGGGGTTTCCTCGTGTTCTGCCAGCAACACGCCTATTCATTGAACCTCCTATCCATTAGCTGACTGGTCAGGCAGGTTTCTTGCAGGCTTACGCCAATAGCAGCAAAAGATGACAGTCGGTGAAAAATGCGAAAATTCAGGCTTACAAATTGCGAATAAAGTTGTATACAATCAGCCCATCGCTGTGACGCCAGCCTGCCAGGCCGCCACACAAATCTGTCAACGAACAAGAAGGAAGACTGCAGTGAGCGCTGACTACCCACGCGACCTGATCGGTTACGGCAGTAACCCTCCTCACCCACACTGGCCGGGCAATGCCCGCATCGCCCTGTCGTTCGTACTCAATTACGAAGAAGGCGGCGAGCGCAACATTCTGCACGGCGACAAAGAATCCGAAGCATTCCTTTCCGAGATGGTTGCTGCCCAGCCGCTGCAAGGCGCGCGCAACATGAGCATGGAATCGCTTTATGAGTATGGCAGCCGTGCCGGCGTCTGGCGGATTCTGAAACTGTTCAAGGAATTCGACATTCCGTTGACTATCTTCGCCGTCGCCATGGCCGCCCAGCGCCACCCGGACGTGATCCGCGCGATGGTCGATGCCGGCCACGAGATCTGCAGCCACGGCTACCGCTGGATCGACTACCAGTACATGGACGAAGCGCAGGAACGCGAGCACATGCTCGAAGCGATCCGCATCCTTACCGAAATCACCGGCGAGCGCCCACTGGGCTGGTACACCGGCCGCACCGGGCCGAACACCCGTCGTCTGGTCATGGAAGAAGGTGGTTTCCTCTACGACTGCGACACCTACGACGACGACCTGCCCTACTGGGAACCGAACAACCCGACCGGCAAGCCGCATCTGGTGATCCCGTACACCCTCGACACCAACGACATGCGCTTCACCCAAGTGCAGGGTTTCAACAAGGGTGACGACTTCTTCGAATACCTCAAAGATGCGTTCGACGTGCTCTACGCCGAAGGCGCTGAAGCACCGAAGATGCTCTCGATTGGTCTGCACTGCCGCCTGATCGGCCGTCCGGGTCGCATCGCTTCGCTCAAACGCTTTATCGAATACGCCAAAAGTCATGAACAGGTGTGGTTCAGCCGTCGCGTCGACATCGCGCGTCACTGGCACGAAACCCAGCCGTACCAAGGGGCCGCCCAATGAGCCGCTTTCAAACCCTGCAACCGTCGAACCTGAGCCGCGACGCTTTCGTCAAAGCTTTCGCCGACATCTACGAACATTCGCCATGGGTGGCCGAGAAGGCCTACGACCTGGGCGCTGACGCTTCGATCGACGAGATCGAAACCCTGCACCAGCGCATGAGCGACATCCTGTTGAGCGCCGATCACGCCAGTCAGCTGGCCCTGATCAACGCTCACCCGGACCTGGCCGGCAAAGCTGCCGTCCAGGGCCAACTGACCGAAGCCAGCACCAATGAACAGGCTGGCGCCGGTATTCACCAATGCACGGCCGAAGAGTTCCAGCGCTTCACCGAGCTGAACGACGCCTACAAAGCCAAGTTCAAGTTTCCCTTCATCATGGCGGTAAAAGGCAGCAACCGGCATCAGATCCTCGCGGCGTTCGAAACGCGCATTCACAACTCGCAAGACACTGAGTTCAAATGCGCGCTGGCGGAGATCAACAAGATTGCCCTGTTCCGTTTACTGACCCTTTAGCAAGCCTGACCCGAGTACATCAAACGCGGAGAGTACCCAGGGTCTTGCAAGCATCCCCAGCCACTTTTTTAAAGGCAGACAAGAAGAATGAAAGCTTACGCCGTACCTTTCGAAAAATTCGTCAACCTGGCCGATGCCCGTCTGGGCACCAAAATCATCTCGGTCACCGATGACTGGTTCGCAGACGCCAATCGTCTGTTCCAACCGACCCCGGCCGTATGGAAGGAGGGCGTGTTCGATGACAACGGCAAGTGGATGGACGGCTGGGAGTCGCGCCGCAAGCGCTTCGAAGGCTTCGACAGCGCGGTGATCCGCCTGGGGGTACCGGGCTCGATCAAAGGCGTGGACATCGACACTTCATTCTTCACCGGCAACTTCCCGCCATCGGCCTCTCTGGAAGCGTGCTTCCTGGCGTCGGGCGAGCCTGATGAAAACACCCAGTGGACGGAAGTGCTGTCGGCCGTCGAGCTGCAGGGCAACAGCCACCACTACCACGAAATCAGCAACGACCAGGCGTTCAGCCACCTGCGCTTCAACATCTACCCGGACGGCGGTGTCGCGCGTCTGCGCGTGTACGGCATTCCGTTCCGCGACTGGTCGGCTGTTGGCGACAACGAACAGGTTGACCTGGCGGCTGCTCTGAACGGTGGCCGTGCGCTGGCCTGCTCCGACGAACACTTCGGTCGCATGAGCAACATCCTCAACCCGGGCCGTGGCATCAACATGGGCGACGGCTGGGAAACTGCACGTCGTCGTACCCCGGGCAATGACTGGGTCATCGTCGCGCTGGGTCACCCGGGCGAGATCGAGAAGATCGTCGTCGACACCCTGCACTTCAAAGGCAACTACCCGGACACCTGCTCGATCCAGGGCGCGTTCGTCAAGGGCGGTACTGACAGCCAGATCGAAACCCAGTCGCTGTTCTGGCGTGAACTGCTGCCGAGCCAGAAGCTGGAAATGCACGCCGAACACACCTTCGTCGAGCAGATCAAGGCGCTGGGCCCGATCACCCACATCCGCCTGAATGTGTTCCCGGATGGTGGTGTGAGTCGCCTGCGCGTTCTCGGCAAGGTCGCTAAATAACACCGCAATGATCGTTCCCACGCTCTGCGTGGGAACGCATCACTGGACGCTCTGCGTCCGTTCTGGATGTGACGCGGAGCGTCACGGGCTGCATTCCCACGCGGAGCGTGGGAACGATCACTCAACGAAAAGAAGAACAGCATGCGCACACTGACGATTGAACCGCTGAGCAAAGAAGCCTTCGCCCCTTTCGGTGACGTGATCGAAACCGACGGCAGCGATCACTTCATGATCAACAACGGTTCGACCATGCGCTTCCATAAACTGGCGACGGTCGAAACCGCTCAGCCTGAGGACAACGCGATCATCAGCATCTTCCGCGCCGACGCGCAGGACATGCCGCTGACCGTTTGCATGCTGGAACGCCATCCGCTGGGCAGCCAGGCTTTTATTCCGCTGCTCGGCAACCCCTTTCTGATCGTGGTCGCGCCCGTTGGCGATGAACCTGTATCAGGCTTGGTCCGCGCCTTCGTCACCAACGGCAGGCAGGGCATCAATTACCATCGCGGCGTTTGGCACCACCCGGTGCTGACGATCGAAAAGCGGGATGACTTCCTGGTGGTTGATCGCAGTGGCACAGGCAATAACTGCGATGAGCATTTTTTCAAAGAGGATGAGCGTTTGATCCTCGCCCCCCACCAATAAGAGAAGGTCTGATCACTCGACAACAAGAGTGACAGGCGAGAGGTAAAGACTGTGGAAGCACATCTGTTGGAATGGCTGAACCTGAGCGTGCGCTGGGTTCACATGATTACTGGCGTGGCCTGGATCGGCGCGTCGTTCTACTTCGTCTGGCTGGAGAACAACCTCAACCGCGTCAACCCGAAAACCGGCCTGGCCGGTGACTTGTGGGCGATCCACGGTGGCGGTATCTATCACCTCGAAAAATACAAACTGGCCCCGCCGGCGATGCCGGAGAACCTGCACTGGTTCAAATGGGAAGCCTACTTCACCTGGATGTCGGGTATCGCGCTGCTGTGCGTGGTGTTCTACTCCAACCCAACGCTCTACCTGCTGGCTCCGGGCAGCACCCTGAGCGGCCCGGAAGGCGTGGCCATCGGTATCGGCTCGCTGTTCCTCGGCTGGTTCATCTACTCCTTCCTGTGTGACTCGGCCTTGGGCAAACGCCCTGCTCTGCTCGGCTTCATTCTGTTCGTGCTGATCATCGGCGCGGCGTATGGCTTCAGCAAAGTGTTCAGCGGTCGTGGTGCGTACCTGCACGTCGGCGCGATCATCGGCACCATCATGGTCGGCAACGTGTTCCGCATCATCATGCCGGCGCAACGCGCACTGGTCGCGGCGATTGCCGAAAACCGTACGCCGGACCCGGCGCTGCCAGCCAAAGGCTTGCTGCGTTCGCGTCACAACAACTACTTCACCCTGCCGGTGCTGTTCATCATGATCAGCAACCATTTCCCGAGCACCTATGGCAGCCAGTACAACTGGTTGATCCTGGCCGGGATCGCGGTGTTGGCGGTGTTGGTGCGTCACTACTTCAACACCCGTCACGACAGCCACAAGTTTGCCTGGACTCTGCCGGTTGCGGCGGTGGGCATGATCAGTCTGGCGTACGTCACCGGCCCGATGCCGATGTCGACCGCGCCGGAAGTGGCCAAGGCACCAGCGAAAATCGAGTACCAACCGTTGCCGGAAACGGCACTGGGCGGTGGTTTGAAACCGGCTGAAGCGGCACCGGCAGCCCCTGCTGAACCTGCAGCACCCGCACAAGCCTCCAACGCAGGTCCTGGCTTTGACAAAGTCCACACCGTGATTCAAGAACGTTGCGCGGTTTGCCATTCGGCCAAACCAACCAGTCCGTTGTTCAGCGCAGCTCCGGCGGGTGTGATGCTCGACACCCCTGAGCAGATCCGCCAGAACGCGGCGCGCATCCAGGCGCAAGCCATCACCACGCAGATCATGCCACTGGGCAACATCACGCAGATGACCCAGCAGGAACGTGACCTGATTGGTGCATGGATCGCCCAGGGAGCACAGACCAACTAAGCAACAAAGCTTCGCGAGCAGGCTCGCTCCCACAGAGATCGCGCATTTCCTGTGGGAGCGAGCCTGCTCGCGAATCGCCGCAACGCGGTTTTACCTGATGCACAGAAACAGCTGCGAGCAACCCGGCAGCTGTTCAATCACAAGAATAAAAAGATCCGAGGTGTTGCATGTCCGAGCTGTCCAAAGCGCGCATCCCCGACGCACCCGCCATTCAGCGATTGCCCCTTTTGCAACTGATCCTGGTCGGTTTGCAACATGTTCTGCTGATGTACGGTGGTGCCATCGCGGTGCCGCTGATCATTGGACAGGCCGCTGGCCTGAGTCGTGAAGAAATTGCCTTCCTGATCAACGCCGACCTGCTGGTCGCCGGTATCGCCACCATCGTCCAGTCCATGGGCATCGGCCCGATGGGCATCCGCATGCCGGTGATGATGGGCGCCAGTTTCGCCGCGGTCGGCAGCATGGTCGCCATGGCCGGCATGCCCGGTATCGGCCTGCAAGGCATCTTCGGTGCGACGATAGCCGCCGGTTTCTTCGGCATGCTCATCGCGCCGTTCATGTCCAAGGTCGTACGCTTCTTCCCGCCGCTGGTGACCGGCACGGTCATCACCTCGATCGGTTTGTCGCTGTTCCCCGTGGCCGTGAATTGGGCCGGTGGCGGCGCTGCCGCTGCACAGTTCGGTTCACCGATTTACCTGGCCATCGCCGCCCTGGTGCTGGGCACCATTCTGTTGATTCACCGCTTTATGCGCGGTTTCTGGGTCAATATTTCCGTGTTGATCGGCATGTGCTTTGGCTACCTGCTGTGCGGTGCGATCGGTATGGTCGACCTGAGCGGCATGGCCAACGCTCCATGGGTTCAATTCGTCACTCCACTGCATTTCGGCATGCCGAAATTCGAACTCGCACCGATCCTGTCGATGTGTCTGGTAGTCGTGATCATCTTCGTAGAATCCACCGGGATGTTCCTCGCGCTGGGCAAAATCACCGGCCAGGAAGTCTGCCCGCGCATGCTGCGTCGCGGTTTGCTGTGCGATGCCGGCGCCTCGTTCGTGGCGGGTTTCTTCAACACGTTTACCCACTCCTCTTTCGCGCAGAACATCGGCCTGGTGCAGATGACCGGCGTGCGCTGCCGCTCGGTGACCATCGTTGCAGGTGGCTTGCTAATCGTCCTGAGCCTGTTGCCGAAAGCGGCGTTTCTGGTGGCGTCGATTCCTCCGGCGGTACTCGGCGGCGCAGCAATCGCGATGTTCGGCATGGTCGCGGCCACCGGCATCAAGATCCTCCAGGAAGCCGACATCGGTGACCGTCGCAACCAGTTGCTGGTGGCGGTGAGCATCGGCATGGGCCTGATCCCGGTGGTGCGTCCGGAGTTCTTCGCGCACCTGCCAATGTGGATGAGCCCGATTACCCACAGCGGCATCGCCATGGCCACGCTCAGTGCGCTGACGCTGAACCTGCTGTTCAACATTCTCGGCGGCAAAGAGCGCGCAGCGATCAACGACTGCCACGCACACCAGCACTAACGAAGTCACCACAAAACCCTGTGGGAGCGAGCCTGCTCGCGAAAGCGGTGTGTCATTCAACAATGATGGCGACTGACACGCCCTCTTCGCGAGCAGGCTCGCTCCCACAAGGGCTAAGCAACAGCTCTGCGCCTCAAACAATAAAAACAAGAGGGAGCAACAGATGATTCGCACGCAAACCAACGTTCTGTTGAGTGGCGGCCTGCTGGCCGCGAGTCAGGCCATGGCCGGCGATTTACTGCTGTGGCAGACCAACAGCCTGAGCTATCTGTACGGCAAGAATTTCGCGATCAACCCGTCGATCCAGCAGACGCTGACCTTCGAGCACGCCGACAAGTGGAAGTACGGCGACAACTTCCTGTTCGTCGACAAGATCTTCTACAACGGCAAGGAAGACGCGAACAAAGGCCCGCACGCCTTCTACGGTGAATTCACCCCGCGCTTCTCGTTCGGCAAGATCTTCGACCAGAAGCTCGAGTTCGGCCCGATCAAGGACGTGTTGCTGGCGATGACTTACGAGTATGGCGAAGGCGACAGCGAGGCCTATCTGATCGGCCCCGGTTTCGACCTCAAAGTGCCCGGCTTCAACTACGTCACCCTGAACATTTTCCGCCGCCAGACCGAAGGCCCGCGCCCCGGCGACGGCGTCTGGCAGATCACCCCCGGCTGGTCCTACAGCTTTCCTTTAGGCAATTCCGATGTGCTGATCGACGGCTACCTCGATTGGGTGGTCGACAACGATGAGAACTCGCGCGGCACCTATCACGCCAACCTGCACATCAACCCGCAGATCAAATATGACCTGGGCAAAGCCCTCGGCTGGAGCCACAAGCAGCTGTACGTCGGCACCGAATACAGTTATTGGAAAAATAAATACGGCGTCGAAAACACCCACAACTTCGACACCAATCAGAACACCGCCAGCCTGCTGGTCAAGGTGCACTTCTAAGATGGCCCGCAACCGTGCCCCATGCCTGTCGTCGGTGCTCTGTTGCGGGGCACTTGAGACCTGGCCGTTGAGTCAGTATTCTCCGCGGCCTCTTGAATTCGGTCTAAAAAAAAGCCCGGATTTAATTCCTGACCGAAAAGCCAACTTATCCCGGCCCCGGTCAGTACCGAGGCACCCGAAAACACACTCAATCGACTGTTTTTCAGCAGTCGAACGGGTGTTTTTTTGCTTTTCGAAAGCCTTGGCTCGGCTCTTGCTAACAGCAACGAAGCTGACCGATCGGATGACTTTTGCAGCAACGAAAAAAGGCGCCACACCAGAGCGCCGATCTTAAAAAAATAAACGTGGAACACCTACTTTGGGAGCAACCGAATGAAACGTATGTGCACCAGCCTGATGCTCGCGGGATCGATGTTGGCCGGCGGCCAGGCCATGGCCGAGGGCCTGCTGCAGTGGCAGAACAACAGCCTGACCTACCTGTATGGCAAGGACTTCCAGGTCAACCCGCGCATCCAGCAGACCGTCACCTTCGAGCATGCCGATGCGTGGACTTATGGGGACAACTTCTTCTTCTTCGACAAGATCTTCTACAACGGTGGCAAGGACTTCAGCAACGGTCCGAACACCTACTACGGTGAGTTCAGCCCGCGCATCTCGCTGGGCAAAGTGCTCGACCAGAAGATCGAGTTCGGCCCGATCAAAGACGTGCTGGTGGCGATGACTTACGAGTTCGGCGAAGGCGACACCGAGTCGTACCTGATCGGTCCAGGCTTCGACCTGGCGATCCCGGGCTTCGACTACTTCCAGTTGAACTTCTATCAGCGCCACACCCAGGGTGCTCGCGCCGGTGACAACGTCTGGCAGATCACTCCGGTCTGGTCCTACACCATCCCGGTCGGCAAGTCGGACATCCTGATCGACGGCTTCATGGACTGGGTCACCGACAACGACTCCAACTCCAAAGGCGATTACCACGCCAACCTGCACTTCAACCCGCAGGTCAAATACGACCTGGGCAAGGCGTTGAGTTTTGGCGAGAAGCAGTTGTATGTCGGTGTGGAATACGACTACTGGAAAGACAAGTACGGCATCGACGATACCGGTGCGTTCAAGACCAATCAGAGCACCACGAGCTTCCTGGTGAAGTTCCACTTCTGATTGATATCGCTGCAGGCAGGTTTATTACGACAACAGTGAAACTCCTGCCTGCACCGTCCAACCTTAAGATCATCCCTTTGACGGATAGGTTTGCGCCTTTGCTTCTCTCAGTTCTCGCGGGTACGGTGGCGGTGGTGAACCACCCAGGGCGACAGATAAAGTTTTAACGAAGAAAGTTAATACTCCCGCGTCCTGCATCAGAATGCTGGCTCTTATGCTTGGGTCTTCCTTGAGTTTACCCTCCAGACCAGACAAACCCTTTGATCCAAAAAAGTATTTAATGTCTGGTAGTCGAAGGCGATCAATGGCACGAGAAACAATCACACCATCAAACTCGCCACTTATCAGGTCTTCTCCGAAATAGGCAGTGGCATACGGTGCAATCATCGGATACCCCCTCGTGTAGGGCATCACTTCGTGAGCGCCAAGACCTATTGCCGCAGCGTGAATAAAAGCAATATCAAGTGTGCCCTCGCTATTCAGTTCATCTTCAGTGATCACCATACGCTCCATGGGATCTTTGGGAACAATACGAACGCCGGCATAAAGTCTCTCGGCATCACGTCCCTCACCCGTCGCACGTTTGACATAAGGTCGAGTAACAAAAAGAACATTCCCCGGGAGCAAGGAGTAAAACGTCAGCATTTCCTTCATTTTTCCCAGTGTGTCAACTAACGTGGAACGATCTGCCTGCGGCCCAAAAGTGTTATCAACATAGTACGCCGCCAAAGGATCAATCCCCCCCCCACCCTCAGCCCCAAGTGCAGACTCCACAACACCAACAGCGGCAATTGCGGCATCCAGCCCACCTTGTACAGTTTCAACTATTCTTTCTCCGGCACTACCCTCTTGCTCATCGAGATAAGTTGTCGGGCCATACCTCGATCGAAACCTTGATTCGCTCCACTGCAATCCTTGATGGTCAACCTTTGATACCGGTCCATTCCCACAAAACATAAAAAAATTCAAACCGTCTACATCACCCGCAGGATCGGCACTTAGCCACCGCTGTAACCAAGGCGCGTAATACCGATAACCGTAATAAACAAGTCCAGTCGCATCACGCTCCTTCCCCGAATAACGGACCGTTTTGTAGTTGGCCTTGATCTCACTAGTGCCCGCCCATATAGCCGTTCCGCCATAAGCGTAATAGACCTCCCGACTCAACAACGCACCCCGCTCATCCAGGTCCAGAGTGCTCGAGTTCAAATGGTCGCTCAGACTAAACCTCAACTGGTCGCTACCAGTATCCCGAGGCGACCGGGTTACCCAGTGCAATGCACGAACCTTGCATCGTCCAGCTTCAACACTTACGACGTGCCGTTCCTCTCCAGTGGCCATGTCACGATGGACTTCCAGCCCCGGCAGATAGCGAACTTCAAAGAGCAGCGTGCGACGAGCGGATTGCGTCGATCGGACTTTGCGCAAGCGCTGACCCGGGCGTTCGTAGCGATAACTTTCAGTGTCATCCGGACCGTCGACACGCCTGACCATCGTCACGCTACTTAACTGGTTGCGAACGTCCCACGTCATTTGCTGGCCGCGTGAAAGCTCCAACTGGTTGCCGTTTGCATCAAAGCCGCCAGTCAGATTGCTTTCTTCTGCAACGCTGCGATTGCTGTGCAACGAAGTGAACATCTCGAAGGTTTCCGCACCAGAGTGATGTCGTGTTTGAAGATTGCCGGCGGCGTCGTAGTTGAAGATTTGCGTGTAGTTGCGTAACTGATTGGGGTCCAGCGGCGTGGTTTGCCAGATCGGCAGCGCCGGGCCGTAACTCGGTTGGCTGACTTCACTGCCGATCGCTTTGATCAGTTGATAAAGGCTGTCATAGGTATATCGGCAAAGCGGATCGATACGCTCCTGGTTGAAGTGCCGGGTGAGTTGAGCTTTGTCTTCGATTACGCTGACGTTGCCGACAGGATCGTATTCATAATTAAAATCCTGCAGCGTTTGGCCATTAGCATCGCTGGATTGCAATTGCAGCAAACGCCCATCGTCAGCAGCGAAGCGAGCCGTGTTCAAGAGGCTGTTGCCCGCTCGTTCGCTAAGGTTGTTGCCTAGCGCGTCGTAGTGGATTTCGCTGACCAGCAAGCTTGGTACGTCGCCAGAATCGGCAAGCTTGAGTCGGGTGTCACTCAACTGACCCGCCCTGTTGTAATTGAAAAGTCTGATGTTGCCCTTGGCGTCGGTCTGACTGTGCAGCTCCCCCAACGGACTGTAGCGGTGCGCAGTCTCAAAAACCTCATCTTCCAGGTTAGCGTGAGTACTTTCGTCAAGCCAGTCAGGCTCCTGCAGATCGCGCAGAAAACGCGTCTGCTCTGACAACGGCAAACCCGTCACACCGTACTCGTCGAGGCCGCGACTGCCGGCAGGATGGTCGTGTCGGATGAGCTGACCGCATTGGTTGTGATCGGCAAACTCGCCAACCGCACTGCCATAGATAAATCGGTCGCAAACCTTAGGTGACTCGTGCATCAGATGCTCCGAGACAATTGTCGGACGCTGAAGCTCATCGTATTGAGTATGCCGCTGGCTACCACGACCATCCCAGAATGAACGCGTCTCACCTGTCTCATTCAACAAGCTCAACTGCCAGCCAGCGTCGACGCTATCAATCAGCAGAGGCCGGCCTTGCAAATCAAAGGTGTTTTCAAGGTTCGGTTTCGGCGCTGCTTCCCGCAATCGCGGGTCCCAACAAGCCGCAAGCCTACCGACCGCATCAAATCGATTTTGCGTAATCCGAGCCTCAACGGCCGGATTCAACGGACTCCGGCAATAGCCAATATTGCGCACAGCAAAACCGCGCGAATCCACTACCGACAGTGACGGTGTGTGAGCATCAGTCCATTGTGCGGTCGTCATTGGCAAACCCTCTGGACAAGGGCTTCAACTTATAGAGGTAAACGCACACACGTCTACTGTCAAACCTGACAGGTCAAGCGACTTCAGGTATCGAGACCCCGAGAAACCGGCACAACTCCTCGCGCTTGGCCAACGCATCGCGCCGCCCCAGATCAATCAACTCGCTGCAATACCCCGCCTCGAACAGCAGATAACTCAACACCCCAGCCCCACTCGTCTTGGTCGCTCCCGGCCCACGCAGAAACAAACGCAACGCCGCCGGCAACTCCTGACGATGCCGCGCCGCGATCTCATCGATCGGCTGACTCGGCGAAATCACCAGCACCTCCACCGGTGCCACACCCAACTCGCGGGTCGGCGTGCCGACGGGCATCAGGTGACTGAACTGGTTAAGACGCTGGAGCAGCTCGATGTCGCTCTCAAGACTGTCAATAAACGTACTGTTGAGCATGTGCCCGCCAATCTGCGCCAGCGTCGGCTGTTGCCCCGTGTAGGCGCGCTCCAGCGGCTGCTGCGGATCAAACCCGCGCGGGTTGCCGCTGACACCGACCACCAGCACCCGGCTCGCGCCCAAATGCAATGCCGGGCTGATCGGTGCCGATTGCCGTACGGCGCCATCACCGAAATATTCATCACCGATTTTCACCGGCGCGAACAGCAATGGAATCGCCGAACTGGCCAGCAGGTGATCCACCGACAGCTGTGTCGGCACACCAATGCGCCGATGGCGCAGCCATGAATCGATCTTGCCGCCGCCCTGATAGAACGTCACCGCCTGCCCCGACTCATAGCCGAACGCAGTCACCGCCACCGCATGCAATTGCTTGCGCGCAATCGATTCGGCGATGCCGGGCATGTGCAGTTTTTCATTGAGCAGTTCGCGCAGCGGCGAACTGTTGAGCAGCGCCACCGGCAATTGCCGACCGAGGCCGAGCAGGCTGTGACTGACAAAGCGGCTGGCCTGACGGATAACCCCGGGCCAGTCACTGCGCAGCACGCGATGGCTGCGAAAGCCCTGCCAGAACAAGGTGAGACGCTCGATCGCAGCGCGAAAATCCGTGGCACCACTGGCGAGACTGACCGCATTGATCGCCCCAGCCGAGGTGCCGACGATCACCGGAAACGGATTGTCGGCGCCCAACGGCAACAATTCGGCAATCGCCGCCAGCACCCCCACCTGATACGCCGCTCGAGCCCCGCCGCCGGAAAGAATCAAACCTGTGACCGGTTCAGCTGGGCTCATCGCAACACTCCATGGTGCTTAAAAGGATGGGTGAATCAACCGCGTTTGGCGTACAGCTTTGGCTCGCCCGGTGGACGGCTCTTGAAGCGACGGTGCGCCCACAGATATTGCTCGGGGCAGGCACGCAAGGCGCTCTCGACCCACTGATTGATGCGGATGCAGTCGGCTTCTTCGGTTTCGCCGGGGAAATCTTCCAGCGGCGGATGAATCACCAAGCGATAACCGCTGCCATCGGCCAGACGTTCCTGCGTGAACGGCACCACCAGCGCCTTGCCCAAGCGGGCAAACTTGGTGGTCGCCGTCACGGTCGCAGCCTGAATGCCGAACAGCGGCACGAAGATGCTCTGCTTGGCGCCGTAATCCTGATCCGGCGCGTACCAGATCGCGCGACCGGAACGCAGCAGCTTGAGCATGCCACGCACGTCGTCGCGCTCCACCGCCAGCGAGTCGAGGTTGTGCCGCTCGCGGCCCTGACGCTGAACATAGTCAAACAACGGATTCTTGTGCTCGCGGTACATGCCGTCGATGGTGTGCTGCTGGCCGAGCAGCGCCGCGCCGATTTCCAGCGTGGTGAAATGCGCCGCCATCAGGATCACGCCTTTGCCTTCGCGCTGGGCCTTCTGCAAATGCTCCAGGCCTTCGACGTGGGCCAGCTTGGCCAGACGTTCACGCGACCACCACCAGCTCATGGCCATTTCAAAGAATGCGATGCCGGTGGAGGCGAAGTTTTCCTTGAGCAGACGTTTGCGCTCGGCGGCGGATTTTTCCGGGAAGCACAGCTCAAGATTGCGCTTGGCAATGCGCCGCCGGTCGCCGGCCACGCGATACATCAACGCGCCCAAAACTCGACCGATGGTCAGCAACGCCGGATACGGCAACTGGACGATCAGCCATAAAAGCCCCAGACCGCACCAGAGCGGCCAGAAGCGTGGAGCAAGAAATGCTTTTCGAAAACGCGGGCGATCCATTAAAGCTTCCGTAAATACAGTGGCCGCGCATTCTACATCGTTCGACCCGGCTTGCGGCCTGCGGGCGTTCTCGTTATAAGTCTCGGCACTTTTAGTGACAAGCCGTTGTATGCCGACATGAGCCAAACCGAACCGTTAGACCAAGATCCCGTATTCCAGCTCAAGGGCAGCATGCTGGCCATTACTGTGCTGGAACTGGCCCGTAACGACCTCGAAAGCCTCGATCGGCAATTGGCCGCCAAAGTCGCCCAGGCGCCGAACTTTTTCAGCAACGCGCCGCTGGTTCTGGCGCTGGACAAACTGCCGCCGAGCGAAGGCGCCGTCGATCTGCCGGGCCTGATGCGCGTCTGCCGTCAACATGGCCTGCGCACCCTGGCGATTCGCGCCAGCCGCATCGAAGACATCGCCGCCGCCATCGCCATCGACATTCCGGTGCTGCCGCCGTCGGGCGCCCGCGAACGGCCGCTGGAAACACCCGAAGCCGAAGTCAAAAAGAAACCGGAAAAACCGCCGGAGCCAACGGTCAAACCGACCCGCGTCATCACCACGCCAGTACGTGGTGGCCAACAGATATATGCGCAGGGTGGCGATTTGGTCGTGGTGTCTTCGGTCAGTCCGGGGGCGGAACTTCTCGCCGATGGCAACATCCATGTATACGGCCCGATGCGCGGTCGGGCGCTGGCCGGCGTGAAGGGTGACACCAAGGCACGGATTTTCTGTCAGCAATTGAGCGCTGAACTGATCTCCATCGCCGGTCATTACAAGGTTTCCGAAGATTTGCGTCGCGACCCTATGTGGGGCTCGGGCGTACAGGTCAGCCTGTCGGGCGACGTGTTGAACATCATTCGGCTTTAACGGATACTGCCGCATTTTCCAAGCATCTCTAAAACGTAGCGAAAACGGCTCAAACGAAGTAGGAAAAAGGCTCAACGCCGAATTCCAGCCAAGGCTGTCCGACTGCAGTAGTTTTCAAGAGATGTTTTTCAGGGGCTAAAAAGTCCTTCTTCCTTAGGGGTGAAACACCTTGGCCAAGATTCTCGTGGTTACATCCGGCAAGGGTGGTGTGGGTAAGACCACCACCAGCGCCGCTATCGGTACCGGCCTCGCTCTGCGCGGCCACAAAACAGTGATCGTCGACTTCGACGTGGGCTTGCGTAACCTTGACCTGATCATGGGTTGCGAGCGCCGCGTGGTGTATGACTTCGTCAACGTGGTCAACGGCGAAGCCAACCTGCAACAGGCACTGATCAAAGACAAGCGCCTGGAAAACCTCTACGTACTGGCCGCCAGTCAGACCCGCGACAAAGACGCGCTGACTGTCGAAGGCGTGGAAAAAGTCCTGATGGAGCTCAAGGAACAATTCGAGTTCGTCGTCTGCGACTCCCCGGCCGGCATCGAGAAAGGTGCACACCTGGCCATGTACTTCGCTGACGAAGCGATCGTCGTGACCAACCCGGAAGTGTCCTCGGTACGAGATTCGGACCGCATGCTCGGGCTGCTGGCGAGCAAATCGCGTCGCGCCGAACGTGGCGAAGACCCGATCAAGGAACACCTGCTGATCACCCGCTACCACCCGGAGCGTGTTGAAAAGGGCGAAATGCTCGGCGTTGAAGACGTCAAGGAAATCCTCTCGGTAACCCTGCTCGGCGTAATCCCGGAATCCCAGGCGGTGCTCAAGGCATCCAACCAGGGTGTACCGGTGATTCTCGACGACCAGAGCGATGCCGGTCAGGCTTACAGCGATACCGTCGACCGCCTGTTGGGCAAAGAAAAAGCCCACCGTTTCCTCGATGTCGAGAAGAAGGGATTCTTCGAGCGCCTGTTTGGAGGTAGGTAATGAACCTTTTTGACTTCTTTCGTGCCAACAAAAAGCCAAGTACCGCCTCGGTAGCGAAAGAGCGTCTACAGATCATCGTGGCGCATGAGCGCGGCCAGCGCAGCACGCCGGATTACTTGCCAGCCTTGCAGAAGGAACTGGTCGACGTGATCCGCAAGTACGTCAACATCGGCAACGACGACGTACATGTTGCACTGGAAAGCCAGGGCAGTTGCTCGATTCTGGAACTCAACATCACCCTGCCTGATCGCTGAGTCGATCCGGCAGGAACGACGGCGGTTCAGGGCCATTCCCACTGTGGAATGGCCCTGAACCGCCGTTGGCATTTGTTACGAGGCTGTTTTAATGCCGCTGTCCAACATCCGCATCATCCATCAGGACGCCGCCGTACTGGTGGTCGACAAACCGACGTTGCTGCTCTCGGTGCCCGGTCGCGCCGACGACAACAAGGATTGCCTGATTACCCGTTTGCAGGAAAACGGCTACCCGGAAGCGCGCATCGTCCATCGCCTGGACTGGGAAACCTCTGGCATCATTCTGCTCGCCCGTGACGCCGACACGCACCGCGAATTGTCGCGCCAGTTTCACGACCGCGAAACCGAAAAGGCCTACACCGCTTTGGCCTGGGGTCAGCCGGAACTCGACAGTGGCAGCATCGATTTGCCGCTGCGTTACGACCCACCGACCAAGCCGCGTCACGTGGTCGATCACGAATTCGGCAAGCATGCGCTGACTTTCTGGCGTGTACTGGAGCGTTGCGGTGACTGGTGTCGTGTAGAGCTGACGCCGATCACTGGTCGTTCGCACCAGTTGCGCGTGCACATGCTGTCGATCGGGCATCCGCTGCTTGGTGACGGGCTCTACGCCCACGAGCAAGCGCTGGCGGCATGGCCACGCCTGTGCCTGCACGCAAGCATGCTCAGCTTCACCCATCCGCAAACCGGCGAACGCCTGCGCTTCGAGTGCCCTGCACCGTTCTGACAGACCACACTGAACCCCTGTGGGAGCGAGCCTGCTCGCGAAAGCGGTATCACATTCAGCATTGATGTTGACTGATCAATCGCTTTCGCGAGCTGGCTCGCTCCCACAAGGGTTCGGGTGCAGATTCAATTCCCCGGCCGATGCGTTAAACTCCCGCCCACTGCTGTCTGGAGTTTCTTATGCGCGAAGAGTTGAACCAAGGCCTGATCGACTTTCTCAAGGCCTCCCCTACCCCGTTCCACGCCACTGCCAGTCTGGTGCAGCGTCTGGAGGCTGCCGGTTATGTGCGCCTCGACGAGCGCGAGCCATGGACCACCGAGCCGAACGGCCGCTATTACGTCACCCGCAACGACTCCTCGATTGTCGCGATCAAAATGGGCCGCACTTCGCCACTGCACGGCGGCATCCGCCTGGTCGGCGCGCACACTGACAGCCCGTGCCTGCGGGTCAAGCCGCAACCGGAACTGCAGCGTCAGGGTTTCTGGCAACTCGGCGTTGAAGTCTACGGCGGCGCGCTGCTGGCGCCATGGTTCGACCGCGACCTGTCGCTGGCCGGCCGCGTCACCTTCCGCCGCGACGGCAAGGTCGAAAGCCAGTTGATCGATTTCAAGGCACCCATCGCGATCATTCCCAACCTGGCCATTCACCTCAACCGTGAAGCCAATCAGGGCTGGGCGATCAACGCGCAGACCGAACTGCCGCCGATCCTCGCGCAATTTGCCGGTGACGAGCGCGTCGATTTTCGCGCCGTACTCACTGATCAACTGGCCCGCGAACATGGTTTGAACGCCGACGTCGTGCTCGATTACGAGCTGAGCTTCTACGACACGCAAAGTGCTGCGGTCATCGGCCTCAATGGCGACTTCATCGCCGGCGCGCGCCTCGATAACCTGTTGTCGTGCTACGCCGGCCTGCAAGCCTTGCTCACCGCCGAAACCGACGAAACCTGCGTGCTGGTATGCAACGACCACGAAGAAGTCGGTTCCTGCTCGGCCTGCGGTGCCGACGGCCCGATGCTCGAACAGACCCTGCGCCGCCTGCTGCCGGAAGGTGACGAGTTCGTCCGCACCATCCAGAAATCCCTGCTGGTCTCGGCCGACAACGCCCATGGTGTGCATCCCAACTACGCAGAAAAGCATGACGCCAACCACGGCCCGAAACTCAACGCCGGCCCGGTGATCAAGGTCAACAGCAACCAGCGCTACGCGACCAACAGCGAAACCGCCGGCTTCTTCCGCCATCTGTGCATGGCCGAAGAAGTCCCGGTGCAAAGCTTCGTGGTGCGCAGCGACATGGGCTGTGGCTCGACCATCGGCCCGATCACCGCCAGCCACCTCGGTGTGCGTACCGTCGATATCGGCTTGCCGACCTTCGCCATGCACTCGATCCGCGAACTGTGCGGCAGCCATGACCTGGCGCATCTGGTCAAAGTGCTGAGCGCGTTCTACGCCTGCCGCGAGTTGCCGTAAAACTTCGCCAGCAGACTGGCTCCTACCCTGGAATGCATTCCAATGTGGGAGCGAGCCTGCTCGCGAAAGCGCCAGTCAAGACAACACATATTTCATCTCTGGACTGACTCGATTCTGATACACATCAGAACGACCCACCCAAAACCGACCTAGACTTACATCATTCATTTCGACAAGGCAGTCTCCATGATCTCGATGTCTTCGTTCCACGCCATGCTCATTCCGATTCTGAGCGGAATGATCCTGCTGGCCATCGGCTTCAACTTCCGTGACAAGAACGCCGGGGTGTTTGCCATGTGGGTCGGCATGCTGACGATCCTCGCCACGGTGGTGTACAAGATCCTCGCCAAACTCAACGAATAAATCCGCGCCCGGCTCGCATTGCTTTAGTGGGCCTCGTACACTCCAGCGAATCCGCCCCTTGCGAGGTTGACCGCCTAGTGTTCGCTCGTCTTTTTGCTCTGCCCAGCCTGTTCCTCGTCTGCCTGATGACGCTGCTGCCGCTGGCCCCCGCCCACGCGGTCGGTTTGCCCGGTCTGCTCAACACCAACAAAGCCCAGCCCGAAGCGCAGGAGCCGCTCGGCCAGTCCCTCGACGAAGTCATCAAGTCGCTGGAAAACGACAAGCAACGCGCACAGTTGCTGACCGATCTGAAGAAGCTGCGCGACGCCACCAAAAAGGCTCAGGCCAGCCCTGAAGAAGGCGTGCTCGGCCTGATCGGCGGCACCCTGTCCAACTTCGAAAAACAATTTACCGGCGCCGACAGCCCGCTCAATCGCTGGGGCAACGAGTTCGACCTGGCCAAGGAAGAGCTGAGCGGCATGATGTTGCCGGCCAACGAATGGCTGCCGATCATCTTCGGCTTCGCCATGATCCTTGCAGTGTGGAGCCTGCTCGCTGCCGCGCTGATCTGGCTCGGCCATCGGGTACGCATGCGCTTTGGCCTCACCGAAGAACTGCCGCAACACCCCAAAGCCCTCGACATGCTGCGCTTCGCTTTGCGCAAGCTCGGGCCGTGGCTGATCGCCTTGGTGATGACCGTTTACATGAGCTACGCGCTGCCATCGTCTCTGGGTAAAAGCCTGGCGATGGTGCTGGCTTATGCACTGGTGGTCGGCACCTGTTTCTCGGCGATCTGCGTGATCGCGTTTTCCCTGCTCGATGGCCCGCACCGCCATCGCGCGCTGTACATCCTGCGTCATCAGGCGTTTCGGCCGCTGTGGCTGATCGGCAGTTTCGCTGCGTTCGGTGAAGCGCTGAATGATCCGCGTCTGATCGAAAGTCTGGGCGTGCATCTGGCGCACACCGCAGCGACCGTGGCCAATGTCCTCGCGGCGCTGTCGACCGGTCTGTTTATCCTGCGTTTCCGCCGACCGATTGCGCACCTGATCCGCAATCAGCCGCTGTCGCGACGCCTGACCCGCCGCGCCCTCAGCGACACCATCGAAATCCTCGGCACCTTCTGGTACGTGCCAGCGCTGGTGCTGGTCGGCATCTCGCTGTTCGCCACGTTCGTTTCCGCCGGAGACACCAGCACGGCATTACGTCAGTCATTGATCTGCACCGTGTTGCTGGTGATGTGTATGGTGATCAACGGCCTCGTGCGCCGCCACTCACTGAAACCGCAACGCGGGCCGAAACGCCACGCGCTGTACTCCGAACGCCTGAAAAACTTCTTCTACACTCTCGCGCACCTGGTGGTCTGGCTGGTCTTCATCGAGCTCGGCCTGCGCGTGTGGGGCCAGTCGCTGATCGGTTTCGCCGAGGGCGAAGGGCATGATGTCAGCGTCAAACTGTTCAGCCTGATCGGTACGCTGATTTTCTCCTGGCTGATCTGGATCCTCGCCGACACCGCCGTGCATCACGCCCTCACCCGCTCGCGCAAAGGCCTGGCGAATGCCCGTGCGCAAACGATGATGCCGCTGATCCGCAACGTGCTGTTCGTGGCGATTTTCATCATTGCGCTGATCGTCGCGCTGGCGAACATGGGCATGAACGTCACGCCACTGCTGGCCGGTGCCGGCGTGATCGGTCTGGCCATCGGTTTCGGCGCGCAGTCACTGGTCGCGGACTTGATCACCGGCCTGTTCATCATCATCGAAGACTCGCTGGCCATCGATGACTACGTCGACGTCGGCGGCCACCTCGGCACCGTCGAAGGCCTGACCATCCGCACCGTGCGCCTGCGCGACATCGACGGCATCGTCCACACCATCCCGTTCAGCGAAATCAAAAGCATCAAGAACTACTCCCGCGAGTTCGGCTACGCGATCTTCCGTGTCGCGGTGCCGTACAACATGGAAATCGACGACGCGATCAAACTGATGCGCGAAGTCGGTCAGAAGATGCGTACCGATCCACTGCAACGGCGCAATATCTGGTCGCCGCTGGAGATTCAGGGCGTCGAAAGTTTCGAATCCGGCAGCGCGATTCTGCGCGCGCGGTTCAAGACTGCGCCGATCAAACAGTGGGAAGTGTCCCGAGCCTTCAACCTGTCGCTCAAGCGCCATCTCGACGAAGCCGGACTCGATCTGGCAACGCCACGCATGAGCGTGCAAGTGATCACTGCCGGTGGCGGCGAGCCGAAGGAATAGCACTCAAGCGCGCGGTTGCAGTCACAGGCAGGGAAGCCCGACAACAATAATCAAGGAGAAACCGATGCAACTGACGCGCATTGCCAAAGCCGTTCTACTGACCCTGTTCGCCAGCCACGCCGGCGCCGCCACGCTGGAAAGCACCCGCACGCAAATCGCCGAACAAGCGCAAAAGCTCGAGCCGGAACTGCTGGAAACCCGCCGCGACATCCACGCTCATCCAGAACTCGGCAACACCGAAAAACGCACTGCAGAACTGGTCGCCACACAACTCAAAGCCATGGGCCTCGAAGTCAAAACCGGCGTCGCCCGCACCGGCGTGGTCGCCGTCCTCAAAGGCGGCCTCCCCGGCCCGACCGTGGCCCTGCGCGCCGACATGGACGCACTGCCGGTCAAGGAAGTCTCCGATCTGCCGTTCGCCTCGAAAGCCAAAGGCACCTACCTCGGCAAAGAAGTCGACGTCATGCACGCCTGCGGCCACGACGCCCACACCGCAATCCTGCTGAGCACGGCGAAAATTCTCACGGGCATGCGCGACACCCTGCCCGGCACCGTGGTGTTCTACTTCCAGCCCGCCGAAGAAGGCCCGAGCGACTTCATCCCCGACGGCAAAAACACCTGGGGTGCAAAAATGATGATCGAGGAAGGCGTGATGAAATCGCCAAAACCCGACGCCGTTTTCGGCCTGCACGTCTGGGCCGGCGTCCCCGCCGGCCAGATCGCCTACCGCCCCGGCGCCACCCTCGCCAGCTCCGACGATCTACGTATCAAAATCCTCGGCAAACAAACCCACGCCGGCCGCCCCTGGGACGGCATCGACCCGATCACCGTCGGCGCACAAACCATCGTAGGCCTGCAAACCGTGGTCAGCCGCCGCACCGATATCTCCTCTTATCCCTCGGTGGTCAGCATCGGCACCATCAACGGCGGAACGCGCTACAACATCATTCCCGAATCCGTCGACATGACCGGCACAATCCGCTCCTACGACTACGGCATCCGCCAGAAACTGCACGCCGACGTCCGCCAGACCGTGGAAAAAATCGCCGAAAGCGGTGGTGCGAAAGCCGACGTCACCATCATCGAAAAATACGACCCGACCATCAACAACCCGACGCTGACGGAAAAAATGCTGCCGACTTTGAAGTGGGCGGCCAAGGATGATGTGGTGAACGCACCGCTGGTGGGCGGCGCGGAAGACTTCTCGTTCTATGCCAAGGAAGTACCGGGGTTGTTTGTGTTTCTCGGCGTGACACCAAGAGATCAGGACATGAGCAAGGCAGCGCCGAATCATAATCCCGGGTTCTTTGTGGATGAGTCGGCGCTGGTGGTCGGCGTGAGGACATTGGCCTCGCTGGCGACGGATTATTTGTATGCCAATGCGGGGGCAGGCAAATAGGGATGAGGTGACTGTGGGGGCGCTTTCGCGAGCAGGCTCGCTCCCACATTTGGACCGTGTGCAGCCTGTCAGAAATGGGGCAGCTGTCAGGCCGCCATCGCGAGCAGGCTCACTCCTACAAGGGATCGAGTACATCCGCAAGAAACAGGTCGGCTGTCAGGCCGCCATCGCAAGCAGGCTCACCCCTACAAGGGATCGAGTACATCCGCAAGAAACAGGTCGGCTGTCAGGCCGCCATCGCGAGCAGGCTCACTCCTACAAGGGATCGAGTACATCCGCAAGAAACAGGTCGGTTGTCAGGCCGCCATCGCCGGCAAGCCAGCTCCCACAGGGATTGAGTCCAACCGGTAAACCTATATCGCTTCTGCTTCTCACCACTCAACACAATGAGCGCAAGCTCGAGTACCGCTCTTGATCTTGCCGTGCTGGCCCCTTCGGCAGGCTGAGTGGAGGGATTGATCCGGGTGTGGGAGCGCAGCGACCGTTCGACGAAGTCGAACACATCGAGAGGAGGTGCAGCGAAGCAAACCGGAGGCGATGCGCCCGGATTGATCCCGGAGCGAAGGAACCCCGAGCCCCAGCGAGCGGGCCGAACGCCGGGGCCCAGCCTTTTGCTTACTTTTCGGCGTCTGGAAAAGTGAGTCGCTGTAAGAGCGAAACCGTCAGAGGCGACACCCGCAGAAACGGATATTCACCCAGAACCCAATAGCCTGGTCGGCCCACAGGCCGCCAAGGCCAAAGCCTCAAACAACATCAACCCCGACGTGAATCGCATCATGCCGCCAAAACTCCAGGTCACAATCAATCAACCGCTCATGCTGATCATAATTGACCCGAGCAATCCTTAACCCCGGACTCCCCACAGAAACCCGCAAAGCCGCCGCCGCATCCACCGACAATGAAGTCGGAACAATCTCAAAGCGCACCCGCCCATAGTGCAAATCGTAATGCCGCGCATACAACTCGGTCATCGACTGATTCAAATCAAACTCAAGAATCCCCGGAAAAAACTGCGGATTCAAATAATGCTCCACATATAAAACCAGCCGCCCATCAATCCGCCGCGAACGACAAATCTGAATCACACTCGACAACGCCGGAAGCTGCAACCAGGCACACACCGCCGCCGACGCTGGTTGCAACCGCGCCGAAATAACCTCAGTCGAAGGCACCCGCCCCTGCGCACTGACCATCGCGTGAAAGTGACTGCGCTGCATCAGGTTGTACGCCAGACGCGGCGGCGAAACGAACCAGCCACGCCGTTCCTCACGATAAATCTGCCCCTGCGCCTCCAGTTGCAACAACGCCTCACGCACAGTAATCCGCGTGGTGCCGAACAACTCACTGAGCTTGCGCTCGGCCGGCAACTTGCTGCCCGCCGCCAACAACCCGTGATCAAGCTGCTCCTGCAACACCTGGCCAATCGCTGTCACCGCTTTTGTTGCCTCATCGCGCATCAACGTTACCTATCTGGACTAGACCAGCACTGTTTCGGGGCAAAACCGCATGGCGATCAAGCCGTTTTCTGATGATGCAAGCCTAGGCAGTGCAGATGACCGAGAGATGACAAAACTACCGAACGGTCGTCTTCACGACTTGCAATACATCGGCCAATTCCCTGCTCTGCGGGGCTTTGAGCATGGTCTACGCTTACTTGGCACCTGCCGATACCGGGCAAATAAAAGGCCTGCCACAAGGCCGCCGACATCAAAGTGTCATCCAGCCCCCTTAAATTGGCTCAGGTATTGCTGACCTAGACCAACACATACCGCAATCGCAGCGTTGAACACGACCAAGGAGCTTCGGAATGAAACAGCTTTTCCTGGCAACACTGTTAGGCTCGACCATTGCAATGTGCACCTCCGCCATGGCGGCCGGCACCGATCTGAAAACCCTCGAAGCCGCTGCGAAAGCGGAAGGCGCCGTCAACAGTGTCGGCATGCCCGATGACTGGGCCAACTGGAAAGGCACCTGGGAAGACCTGGCCAAGACCTACGGCCTGAAACACATCGACACCGACATGAGTTCCGCCCAGGAAATCGCCAAGTTCGCCGCCGAGAAAGACAATGCCACCGCCGACATCGGCGACGTCGGTGCCGCCTTCGGCCCGATCGCGGTCAAGCAAGGCGTGGTGCAACCGTACAAGCCAAGCACCTGGGATCAAGTCCCGGACTGGGCCAAGGACAAGGACGGCAACTGGGCACTGGCCTACACCGGCACCATCGCGTTCATCGTCAACAAAAAACTGCTGCACGGCTCCGAAGTACCGACCAAATGGGCTGACCTCAAGGGCGGCAAATACAAGGTCTCCATCGGTGACGTGAGCACCGCCGCCCAAGCCGCCAACGGCGTTCTGGCTGCGGCACTGGCCAACGGTGGCGACGAGAAAAACATCAAGCCTGCGCTGCTGCTGTTCGCCGACATCGCCAAACAGGGTCGCCTGTCGATGGCCAACCCGACCATTGCCACCATGGAAAAAGGCGAGATCGAAGTCGGTGTCGTCTGGGACTTCAACGGCCTCAGCTACAAAGCCAAAATGGCCAACCCGGATGACTACGTGGTGCTGATCCCATCCGACGGTTCGGTGATTTCCGGCTACACCACGATCATCAACAAGTACGCGAAAAACCCGAACGCCGCCAAGCTGACCCGCGAATACATCTTCAGCGACGCCGGCCAGACCAACCTCGCCCGCGGCAACGCCCGCCCGATCCGTGCCGAGCACCTGCAACTGCCGGAAGACGTGAAGGCCAAACTGCTGCCGAACGAACAGTACAAAAAGGTCACCCCGATCAAAGACGCCGATGCGTGGGAAAAGACTTCGAAAGCCCTGCCACAGCAGTGGAACGAGGAAGTCATCGTCGAGATGAAATAAACCAGCTGATCACTACTGTGTGATCTGAAACAAATCCCCATGTAGGAGTGAGCCTGCTCGCGATAGCGGTAGTTCAGTCAACATTGTCGTTGAATGTTCAACAGCTATCGCGAGCAGGCTCGCTCCCACAGGGGATCTCGGCTGAATCTGAAATTTCCTGTTTCGCGGAGTTTTTGCCCCTATGAAGCACAACGTCATCCTTGTCGTGCTCGACGGCCTCAACTACGAGGTCGCGCGTCACGCCATGGGGCATCTGCAGGCTTATGTTGGCGCAGGACGCGCCGCGCTCTACCAGTTGGAGTGCGAACTGCCGGCCCTGTCCCGACCGCTTTATGAATGCATTCTCACCGGCGTGCCGCCGATCGACAGCGGCATCGTCCACAACAACGTCTCGCACCTGTCCAACCAGCGCAGCATTTATCACTACGCCCGCGATGCCGGTTTGAAAACCGCTGCAGCGGCGTATCACTGGGTCAGCGAGTTGTATAACCGTTCGCCGTTCGTAGCCGCCCGCGACCGCCACACCGACAATCTGTCGCTACCGATCCAGCACGGGCATTTCTACTGGAGCGATCACTACCCGGATTCGCATCTGTTCGCCGACGCCGAAAACCTGCGCCTGCGCCACGACCCGAACTTCCTGCTGATTCACCCGATGAACATCGACGACGCCGGGCACAAGCACGGCCTCGACTCTTCGCAATACCGCAACAGCGCGCGCTTCGCCGACATCATCCTCGCCGATTATCTGCAGAGCTGGCTCGACGCTGGCTATCAGGTGTTGGTGACCGCCGACCACGGCATGAACAACGATCGCTCGCACAACGGCCTGTTGCCAGAAGAACGTCAGGTGCCGCTGTTTGTCCTCGGTGACGCGTTCAGCCTCAACGCGAGCGCAGCACCCAAGCAGACGGAAATCTGCGGCACCGTCTGCGAGTTGCTCGGCGTGCCCCACGACAAACCTGTGTGCCGGGAGTTGCTCAAGTGAACTCGATGACTCGCGGCAAATGGCTGGCGGCGTTGTGCTTGGTGCCCTTCGCGCTGTTCTTTATCGTCTTCGAAATCGCCCCGCTGGTCTGGGTGATGATCAACAGCCTGCAATCGGAAGAGTTCGGCTGGGGCTTCGCCAACTTCAGCAAGATATTCAGTTCGAAGTTCTACTTGCAGGCGATCCAGTACAGCCTCGAGATCAGTTTCTGGTCGAGCGTGTTCGGCATCATCATCGCCGTACTCGGCGCGTATTCGCTACGCCGGGTCGACTCGAAACTGCGCAACTTCGTCAACGCTTTCGCCAACATGACCAGCAACTTCGCCGGTGTACCGCTGGCGTTCGCGTTCATCATCCTGCTCGGTTTCAACGGCAGCATCACCATCATGCTCAAGCAGTCGGGGATCATTCAGGACTTCAATCTGTACTCGAAAACCGGTCTGATCATCCTCTACACCTACTTCCAGATTCCCCTCGGCGTGCTGCTGCTTTATCCGGCTTTCGACGCCTTGCGTGAAGACTGGCGCGAGTCCGCCGCACTGCTCGGCGCCAATGGCTGGCAGTTCTGGCGACACATCGGTCTGCCGGTATTGACGCCTGCGCTGCTCGGCACGTTCGTGATTCTGCTGGCCAACGCCCTCGGCGCGTATGCCACGGTGTACGCGTTGACCACGGGCAACTTCAACGTGCTGCCGATCCGTATTGCGGCAATGGTCTCCGGCGATATTTCCCTCGACCCGAATCTGGCCAGCGCCCTGGCCGTGGTGCTGGTGGCGCTGATGACCATCGTCACCGTCGTGCATCAACTGCTGTTGAAGAGGAGCTACCATGTCTCGCGCTGAATCCGGCCCGGCCGGCCTCTACCACCGCGTCGTGGTTTACCTGCTGTTTGCCATCCTCTTGCTGCCACTCGTGGGCACATTGGTCTACTCGATCGCCAGCAGTTGGTCGGCGACCATTCTGCCCAGCGGCTTCACCTTCAAGTGGTACATCCAGTTGTGGAGCGATCCGCGCTTTCTTCACGCCTTCGGCCAGTCGTTGCTGGTGTGCGTCGGTGCGCTGGTGTTGTCGGTGGTGTTGATCCTGCCGCTGCTGTTCGTGGTGCATTACCACTTTCCGAAGCTCGATGCGCTGATGAACATCCTGATCCTGCTGCCCTTCGCGGTGCCGCCGGTGGTGTCTTCGGTGGGACTGCTGCAACTCTACGGTTCCGGGCCGATGGCGATGGTCGGCACGCCGTGGATTCTGATCGGTTGCTACTTCACCGTGGCGCTGCCGTTCATGTACCGGGCAATCACCAACAACCTGCAAGCGATCAACCTGCGCGACCTGATGGACGCCGCGCAACTGCTGGGTGCCAGCACCTTTCAGGCGGCGTTTCTGGTGGTTCTGCCAAACCTGCGCAAAGGCCTGATGGTCGCGCTGCTGCTGTCGTTCTCATTCCTGTTCGGTGAGTTCGTGTTCGCCAACATCCTCGTCGGCACACGCTACGAAACCCTACAGGTGTATCTGAACAACATGCGCAACAGCAGCGGCCACTTCACCAGTGCGCTGGTCATCTCGTATTTCTTTTTCGTGCTGGTCCTGACCTGGATCGCCAACATCTTGAACAAGGACAAAAGCGAATGAGCTATGTCAGCGTCCAACACCTGCAGAAAAGCTACGCCGGCACGACCGTGTTCAGCGACATCGACTGCGAAATCAACAAGGGTGAATTCGTCACCCTGCTCGGCCCCTCCGGTTGCGGCAAATCCACACTGCTGCGTTGCATCGCCGGCCTGACACCGGTCGATGGCGGCAAGATCCTCCTCGATGGCGTCGACATCGTGCCGTTGAGCCCACAGAAACGCGGGATCGGCATGGTGTTCCAGAGCTACGCGCTGTTCCCCAACATGACCGTGGAACAGAACGTTGCCTTCGGTTTGCGCATGCAAAAGGTCAACGCCGACGACAGCCATAAACGCGTTTCCGAGGTGTTGAAACTGGTTGAACTGAACGACTTCGCCAGCCGCTATCCGCATCAGTTGTCCGGAGGCCAATGCCAGCGCGTGGCCCTCGCCCGTTCGCTGGTCACACGTCCGCGTCTGTTGCTGCTCGATGAGCCGCTGTCTGCACTGGATGCGCGCATTCGTAAGCACCTGCGTGAACAGATCCGCCAGATTCAGCGCGAACTCGGCCTGACGACGATTTTCGTCACCCACGATCAGGAAGAAGCGCTGACCATGTCTGATCGAATTTTCCTGATGAATCAGGGAAAAATCGTACAAAGCGGCGATGCTGAAACCTTGTACACCGCACCCGTCGATGTGTTCGCCGCAGGCTTCATCGGCAACTACAACCTGCTCGATGCCGACGATGCGTCGAAGCTGCTGCAGCGCCCGATCAGCCACCGCATCGCCATTCGCCCGGAAGCCATCGAATTGAGCCTCAACGGCGAACTCGACGCGCAGATCCGCAGCCACAGCCTGCTCGGCAACGTCATCCGTTACCGGATCGAAGCGCGCGGCGTGGAACTGGTGGTGGATGTGCTCAACCGCTCGGCGGCCGATCTCCATCCCGACGGTCAGCGACTGTCACTTTCCATCGATCCGACGGCCCTGTGTGAGGTAGCCTGATGACTTTGCTGACGTTGAAGAGAGAACTGCACTGATGGCCCTGGCAATTTTTGATCTGGACGAAACCTTGATCCACGGCGACTGCGCCACCCTCTGGAGCGAGCAGATGGGGCGCCTGGGCTGGGTCGATCCTGAATCGTTCATGCGCAAGAACAACGAACTGATGGACGCCTACAGCCATGGCAAATTGCGCATGGAAGACTACATGGAGTTCAGCCTGGAACCGCTGATCGGGCGCACGCCGGAAGAAGTCGAGCACCTGGTCGGGCCATGGGTTGAAGACTTTATCGAACCGATCATCTTCAGCGACGCAACCAAGACCATCGCCGCCCACCGCAAGGCCGGCGACCGGATTCTGGTGATCTCGGCGTCGGGCACGCACCTGGTCAGACCGATTGCCGATCGACTGGGCATCGATGAAATTCTGGGCATCGAACTGGAAGTCGCCCACGGCGTTTACAGTGGGCATACCGTTGGCACCCTGACCTACCGCGAAGGCAAGATCACCCGCTTGCTGGAATGGCTGGATGCCGAAGAGGAGAACCTCGAGGGCGCGAGTTTCTATTCCGACTCGCGCAATGATCTGCCGTTGTTGCTGAAGGTGGATTTCCCGCACGTGGTGAATCCGGATCCAGTGCTGCTGGAGCACGCCGAAAAGGCCAACTGGCCAATCCATCTCTGGAAATGACAAAGATTTAATCTGCACAGGCAGGCTGATATTCCAAACCTGAGTTCGACCCGATGCATCAGGTCGATGTAGCCCGACAGAACAACCCGTTCAGTCCCCTCTCCCTTTGGGAGAGGGGCTTTTTGCCTTGATCTCAGCTCAGACTTTCGTCAATCACCAATGCCAGTTTTCCAGAAACGGTATTACTCGCCAACTCCGCAAACGCCGCCTCGGCATCCTTCACCGCAAACGCCTTGGCCAACTGCGGACTCAACCGCCCCTCAGCAAACAACGGCCACACCTGCTGGCCCAGATCACTCAACAGGTCCGCCTTGAACTGATCGTCACGACTGCGCAACGTCGAGCCCAGCAGTTGCACACGCTTGGCCAAAACCTGCGCCAGATCCAGCTTAGCCTCACGCCCGCCCATCAAACCGATCAACACCCAGCGCCCATCCAGCGCCATCAGCTTCAGGTTCAGCGCCGAGTAATTGCCGCCAACCGGGTCGAGAATCACATTGAACGGCCCGAAATCACGCAGACTCTCCAGATCATCGGTGCGCACTTCCCCGCCCTGTGCGCCCAGCGCCTCGCAGTAGGCCAAACGTTCGGCCGAACCGACGCTGACCCAGCATGGATTGCCGAACGCCTTGCACAACTGAATGGCGGCTGAACCGATTCCACTTGCGCCGGCATGCAGGAGAACTTTCTCACCCGGTTTGAGCGCCGCAAGTTGAAACACATTCAGCCAGACTGTTGCATAAACCTCGGGCAATGCCGCGGCCTCGATCAGCGAGACGCCTTCGGGAACCGGCAGCACGTGCCGCCCGTCGACGACCACCTCTTCAGCCATGCCGCCCCCGGCCAGCAAGGCGCAAACCCGATCGCCGACCTGCCAGGCACTGCCCGCGCCAACCTCGCTGATGACCCCGGAGCACTCAAGACCGAGCACTTGGCTGGCCCCTGGCGGTGGCGGATAAAGCCCTGCTTTCTGTAATAAATCGGCGCGATTGAGGCCTGCCGCCGCCACTCGGATGCGGACTTGTCCTACATCACACGTAGGACTCGGCTCTTCAACCCATGCCACTTGACCGTCAACGCCTTGCAATGCCTTCACAGTGCCTCCATAGTGAGTCTGGACTGAGCCCGAAGCTGTAGCGCCGGGCTTTTTGCATTATGCGACCGGCTCTCGTAGAACCGGCGACTTCAAAGACGGCCTAATATGCGTTATCAATTGTCCCCGCGTCGAATCAGCATGAAGCATTTGCTCCCCAGCACCGCCCTCGCTCTTTTCATCGGTATCGGTTTGTTGCCGGTGTCGGGCAATACATTCGCAGCCAACAGCTGGGACAAATTGCAGCCTGATCGCGATGAAGTCATCGCCAGCCTGAACGTCGTCGAGTTGCTCAAGCGTCACCACTACAGCAAGCCGCCGCTTGACGATGCGCGCTCGGTGATCATCTACGACAGCTACCTCAAGCTGCTGGATCCGTCGCGCAGCTACTTCATGGCCAGCGACATCAGCGAATTCGACAAGTGGAAGACGCAGTTCGACGACTTCCTCAAAAGCGGCGACCTCAACGCCGGGTTCACCATCTACAAGCGCTATCTGGACCGCGTCAAGTCGCGGCTGGACTTCGCCCTTGCCGAGCTGAACAAAGGCGTCGACAAGATGGACTTCACCACCAGGGAAACCTTGCTGATCGACCGCAAGGACGCCCCTTGGCTCAAATCCACCGCTGAACTCGACGACCTGTGGCGCAAACGCGTCAAGGACGAAGTATTGCGGATGAAGATTGCCGGCAAAGAGCCGAAGCAGATTCAGGAAACCCTGACCAAGCGCTACAAGAATCAGTTGGCGCGCCTGGACCAGACCCGTCCGGAAGACATCTTCCAGGCGTACATCAACACCTTCGCGATGTCGTACGATCCGCACACCAACTATCTGTCGCCAGATAACGCTGAAAACTTCGACATCAACATGAGCCTGTCCCTCGAGGGCATCGGTGCCGTGTTGCAGAGCGACAACGACCAGGTGAAAGTCGTGCGTCTGGTGCCGGCAGGCCCGGCCGACAAGACCAAACAGGTCGCCCCGGCCGACAAGATCATCGGCGTTGCCCAAGGCAACAAAGAGATGGTCGACGTGGTCGGCTGGCGTCTGGATGAAGTGGTCAAGCTGATCCGCGGCCCGAAAGGCACCGTGGTGCGTCTGGAAGTGATTCCGGCGAGCAATGCGCCGAACGACCAGACCACCAAGATCGTGCCGATCACCCGTGAAGCGGTGAAGCTCGAAGACCAGGCCGTGAAGAAGTCCGTGCTCAACCTGAAACAGGACGGCAAGGACTACAAACTCGGCGTCATCGAAATTCCAGCCTTCTACCTGGATTTCAAGGCATTCCGTGCCGGTGATCCGGATTACAAGAGCACCACCCGCGACGTCAAGAAGCTGCTCACCGAGCTGCAGAAAGACAAAGTCGACGGCGTGGTCATCGACCTGCGCAACAACGGCGGCGGTTCCCTGCAGGAAGCCACCGAGCTGACCAGTCTGTTCATCGACAAAGGCCCGACCGTACTCGTGCGTAATGCCGATGGCCGTGTCGACGTACTCGAAGATGAAAACCCGGGCGCGTTCTACAAAGGTCCGATGGCGTTGCTGGTCAACCGCTTGTCCGCCTCGGCTTCGGAGATCTTCGCCGGCGCCATGCAGGACTATCACCGCGCGCTGATCATCGGTGGCCAGACCTTCGGCAAGGGCACCGTGCAGACCATTCAGCCGCTCAACCATGGCGAACTGAAGCTGACCCTGGCCAAGTTCTACCGGGTTTCCGGTCAGAGCACCCAGCATCAGGGCGTATTGCCGGACATCGACTACCCGTCGCTGATCGACACCAAGGAAATCGGCGAGAGCGCTCTGCCGGAAGCCATGCCGTGGGACACCATCCGCGCGGCAATCAAACCGGCGGCCGATCCGTTCAAGCCATTCCTGGCCCAGCTCAAATCCGAACATGACACCCGCACCGCCAAGGATGCCGAGTTCGTGTTCATCCGTGACAAGCTGGCCCTGGCGCAGAAACTGATGGAAGAAAAAACCGTCAGTCTCAACGAAGCCGAGCGCCGTGCCCAGCACAACGACATCGACGCCAAACAGCTGACGATGGAAAACATTCGTCGCAAGGCCAAAGGCGAAGAGCCGCTTAAAGAGCTGAAGAAAGAAGACGAAGACGCCCTCGCGGCCGCCGACCCGGACAAGGTCAAACCAGAAGACGATGCCTACCTGAGCGAAACCGGGCGCGTCCTGCTGGATTACCTGAAGCTGAGCAATCAGGTGGCCAAGAAGTAAGATGATGGCAATTTAGTGCTGACGATCCCCGGATCGTCATCAAACAGTCATCATTCTGTCGTGCAATAAAGGACTGGGAGCTTCTCTTGAAAAAGAGCGCTCCCAGTCCTTTTTTTATCGCCAGAGATTGCCATGACCACGACCGAACAGCTGAGTGCCTTGAGCTCGATCCTGACTCAAAGCGGTTTACACAGCCTGTTCCAACCGATCATCAGCCTCTCCGAGCGCCGCATCCTCGGTTACGAAGCCCTCACTCGCGGCCCATCCAATAGCCCTCTTCACTCGCCCATCGCGCTGTTCGCCGTGGCCCGTCAGGCCGGACGTTTGAGCGAGCTGGAAATCGCCTGCCGCCAAAGTGCTTGTCGCCGCTTCAACGAGCAGCAGTTGCCGGGCAAACTGTTTCTCAACGTCTCGCCAGAATCCTTGCTTGAAGCCGCGCATCAACCGGGGCGCACGTTGCAGTTGCTGCAGGATTTCGGCATTCCACCCAGTCAGGTGGTCATCGAGCTGACTGAACAAACACCGATCGACGATTTCCAGTTACTGCAAACGGCCTTGCATCACTATCGCGCGATGGGCTTTTCCATTGCGCTGGATGATCTCGGTGCCGGGTATTCGAGCCTGCGTCTATGGTCGGAACTGCGTCCGGATTATGTAAAGATCGATCGGCACTTCATCGATGGCATTCACCAGGACGCGTTGAAGCGCGAGTTCGTCGGCTCGATCCTGCAAATCGCCAAAGCCTCGCGCGCGCAAGTCATCGCCGAAGGCATCGAGCTTCCCGAAGAGCTTGCGGTGCTGACGGAAATGGGCGTCGATCTGGTGCAGGGCTACCTGCTTGGCCGCCCCCAAGAACACCCACCACGCGATGCACGCGCCTTGATGCCCAAACACGACAGTAGCAGCGTTGCGCTGAACGACGAAGGCAGCGACCTCAGCGCCCTGCTCAACGACCAACCGGCCGTGCATCGCGACACACCCACCGCCACCGTGCTGGAAGCCTTCCGCCGCCAGGCCAACCTCAATTCACTGGCGGTACTCGACGAACAAGGCCAACCCTGCGGCATCGTCCACCGCCACTCCTTGTCGGATGCGCTGCTCAAACCGTTCGCCACCGACCTGTTCGCGCGCAAACCGATCAGCCGCCTGATGAACGACGATTTCCTCGCCGTGGAAATGAGCCAGTCGCTGCAACAGGTCAGCCGCCTGATCACCAGCCGCGCCCGCCAGCGCATCGAAGAGGACTTCATCATCACCCTTAACGGCGGCTACCTCGGCCTTGGCAGGGTGATCGACGTGCTTAAACTGATCACCGAACTGAAAATCCAACAGGCTCGTTATGCCAACCCGCTGACCTTGTTGCCGGGTAATGTGCCGATTCAGCAATGCCTGACGCGGTTGCTGCAACAAGGCCGCGAGTCAGTCATCTGCTATGTCGACATCGACAGTTTCAAACCCTTTAATGACATCTATGGCTACGGGCGCGGCGACGAAGTCCTGCTGTGCCTGGCGCAATGCCTCAACGAACGCGTAGACCCGTCCCGCGACTTCGTTGGCCATATTGGCGGCGACGACTTTCTGCTCGTCCTTGGCCCCGAAGATTGGCGCAAACGACTCAATCAGTTGCTTGATGACTTCCAGAGCCAATGCCGACGCTTCTATCGCCCCGAACATCTTGAGGCGGGATGTTTTATTGCGCCGAATCGCCAAGGGGTGCGACAGGAGTTTCCGTTGTTGTCACTGTCCATCGGCGTGGTGCATCTACATCCCGAAGCCTGCGCACAGTTGGATGCCAGTCAGCTTGCTGAGATGGCATCGCAGGCGAAGCATCATGCGAAGAATGTTCCGGGGTATAGCGTGCATGTGATTGATAGTCTTACCGCTGCCGAGCTACACCCATCGAAACTAATCGGCCAATGCTGATTCCTGAAAGTTGCCAAACCCTCTGGCCGCGCGAAGAGGCAGCTCAATCAAATTTTTTTACTGGGTCAACCTTTAGATTTTCGATTTGATACCTCAATAAACAACTCAACAAAACCTGCATAAACTGCCGTTGATCCTCTACATCATCATCGAAATAGGTGGTGATTTTCGTGAATACCGCATCAAAGTCATCATCGACGTCCAAATAGTGTTTCAACGTTTCAACACACCACTCGCGCTCTTCAACGCTATAAGAGAGAAACTCAGGCTTCATAAGAATATCGAATAGCTCGGCAAGCTCCTTCTTATCATTCACGTTCTTTGAAACAATGATTTTTTCACGAGCGTCGTCGTCAGTATTTTCTATATCAAATAGAAACAGTAGACCACGCAAAACAAAATACTCAGGTTTACGTTTCATTCCATAAATTCCGTATAAGAGGTTATCGGCTTGCCGGCTCTATCAAGAATTACTACTGCATGTGTTTGCTGTCCGTAAATGACTCCCCCCCTCTTGTATCCTTCACCTACAATTTTGCCCATATTCATTGGCTCCTTCGACGCGATTTGTCCGTTCCGCCTAAAAATAAGCTGGGCACGATGTATGGCGTTCAGTTGGTCTCGATTACTAAAAAAGTGAGTGGCTGCACTGGGAATTTTTGGCTGCCCTGCTCGCCTTCCGTTGGTGTAAAGCTCTATGACTCCGGTCGATGGATTTCTTCCCGTCACTGAACGTTCTTGCTGAGAGGCCAATGTGGTTTGTTTGCCATGTTTTTCTACGAAGTGTGCGCCTGGTGTGGCTTTCTCCATTTCATCCAAACGCCTGAAAGCATTTGCCTCCGCCAAGTCATCAATCCTCGCTCGCCGTTCCTGCGCCGACATCTCCGGCAGGGCGGGCTCCCCCTCATCAACCTTAGCCCCACCAATCCCACCCGGCGCCTCACACCCAGGCTTATTCGGCGGCGGGCAGTTAGAACTCAACCCCAACGGATCCACCCACCCCGTCGGATTCGGCACGTACTGGTACTGATTCAGCCCACCCGCCAACTTGATCGGATCCGGCGTCAGATACCGCCCCAGCCTCGGGTCGTAATACCGGTGCCGGTTGTAATGCAGTCCGCTTTCGCCGTCGAAGTACTGCCCTTGAAAGCGCAGCGGCTGGTTCAGGTAGTCCTCACCGGCCAGGGTCAGTGCGGCGACTTTGCCGTAGGCGTCGTATTGCGCCGACCAGACGATGTCGCCGCTGTAGTCGGTGAGTTCTTGCGGGGTGCCGAGGTGGTCGAGTTGGTAATAAAACGGACAGGCTTTTTTCGGGCCTTTGCCATCGAGCAAGGCGAGCGGGCGGAAGGTGCCGGGTTCGTAGACGTAGCTGCGGTATTCGTGTTCGCTGCTTTCGGCGACGAGGTGGTCGCCTTGCCAGAAGAACTCGGTGGTCTCGCCGTTGACGGTTTTGCGGATGCGTCGGCCGAAAGCGTCGTATTGGTAAGTCGCGATCTGGCCGTCGGGTCGGGTCAGGCTGATCAGGCGATGCTGGCAGTCGTAGCGGTATTCGGTGACGAGAGTCTGCGCGCGGCCACGGCGTTCGCGGATCAGGTTGCCGAAGGCGTCGTAGTCGTAGTGGCGGTCGCCCTGCATCAGCAGGCGGTTGCCCTTGATCTGGCTCGGGCCGGGACGGTCCTGCATCAGCAGGTTGCTGGCCGGGTCGTGGGCGAAGCTTTCCGGCAGTTCGTCGCGTGAGTGATGAACGCGGATCAGGCGATCGAGGGCGTCGTAGCCGTAGGTACGCTGGCCGTGGCGGCTGTCGGCGATGTGCGCCAGATTGCCGTTGGCGCTGTAGGCATAATCGCGGCGGTACAGTGAATCGTGCTGATGGCCTACAGCGTGGGCGAGTAAGCGTCCCTGATCGTCGTAGGCATATTCGCTGAGCAGCAGACCTTGCTGGCGTTGTTGTTCGCGGCCCGACTGGTAGACATGCCGGGTCAGCGATGCGCCATTGAGGTCGATGGCGGCCAGTGCACCGCCCTTGGCGTAGTGATAGTCGAGTTTGCTGTTGTCCGGCAGGCGCATGCGCTGGAGCTGGCCGCAGGCATCGTAGCGGTAACGCAGGGTGCCCCAGCCCTGATGTTCGGTGATCAGCCGGTCCTGACGGTCGTACTCGAAGGCCAGCGGGTGTTGCTGACCGTCGTCGACACTGATCAGTCGGCCGAGGCGGTCGTATTGGTAGGAAACCTTGATCCCGTCGGGCAGGGTTTTGAGCAGCAGACGCCCGGCAGCATCGCGCTCATAAGCGGTGAGCAAACAAGAGCCGTCATCCCCGAACTCGGTCTTCTCCAGCAGATGGCCGTTGAGGTCGTAGGCGTACGCCGTGCGGCGGCCGTCAAAACCGCATTCCTGGCGAATCAACCCGGTCGGTGTGTAGTCCAGCCGGTACTTTTCCCCGGACTCGTTTTCGATCTCGGTGAGCAGCAGTTGCGCATGGTCGTAGCGGTACTGCACCCGCGTGCCGTCGGGGTTGATCCGCCGCGAGACCAGGTGCAGATCATCGTCGTATTCGTAGCGGGTGATGCGCCCCAGTTCATCGCGCTCGGCAGTAACCTGACCGTAGGCGCCGTAGCTGTAGGCGCGGGTGCTGCCGTTAGGAGATGTCGTCTGAATCAGTCGGCCAACGGCGTCCCAATGCTGACGGGTGACCGCAGCGTGTTCGTCGGCGGTGGTGGTCCGCCGCCCCAGCGCATCGTAGGAAAAACGCCGTACGCCACCGTCGGGCAGGGTTTCTTCGGTCAACTGGCCGAGGGCATTCCAGACCAGCCGATGCCGGCTGCTGTCCGGGTAGCGGATCGACAGCAACTGACCCCGGGTGTCGTAGTAGTAATGGGTGACCTGACCGTCAGGATCGACCGCTTCGGTGACATCACCCTCGGCATTGCGCCGATAGATCCACACCGCATCGCCGCGAGAGCGTTTATGCAGGAAACCGTTGCGATACTCGTAGGACGTGGGCGCGTCATCTGGCGGAATCAGCGCGATCAGCCGTCCGACCTCGTCGTAGCGGTATTCGGTAACCGCACCCAAGGCATCCTGCTCGGCGATCAACCGCCCCGCATCGTCATACGCCTTGAGCTGCTCGCCACCATCCGCCGAGACTTTACGCACCAGCCGCGCCCGTTCGTCGTGGACGTAGGTTTCTTCGGTGCCATCGACGTAATGCACCGCGACGCTGCCGTCGTCCTTCCAGACGTAGCGCGTGTCCATCTGCGAAAACGACGCCCAGTGGCGCACGCAACGCGCCGCTTTCCCCGAACGCTCCCACTCCCAGAAGAAACTCGCGCCGCCGGCCAGTTGCCGCTGCAGAATCACGTGGGCGTCGTCGTAGTCGTAACGCTCGCTGTCACCGACGGCGTTAGTCGCTTCGATCAGGTGCTGGTAAGCGTCGTAGCGGTAACTGACCAGCGCCTGTTCGGTGCTCCAGGCACCGTCGCGAAACACCTGATAATCCACACCCAGCAACTGCGCGCGGTCATAGCGCAACAGCAGCGAACGCCCGGCGCCGTTGTCCAGTCGCTGCACCCGGTCAGACCGATCGCGCTGTACCGTCAGACGATTGCCATAGGCATCGCTGATCGCCGTCAGTCGTCCTGCGCGAAAGTGATAAAACCGCGCTGTTTCCCCGGCCAGCGCGAGGATCAGTTCTTCCGGTTCATCGCCAAGGAAAATCGCCGCCCGCGACAGGCTGTTGTGAATCGCCGGTCGTTCAACGCTCGGCAACGGAAAACGGGTACGCCGGTTTTCGTGATCGACCCAGACAACAAAGTCATTCTCAAACTCCAGCCGATGCGCCAGCGAATGGCTCCAGCCAAACCCGAGCCCGATATCGATCTCGGCGGCGCTGGAGCGATACAACCGCGTGAACTCAAACGGCAACACGCCATCGAGCACCGCATCGCTCAGGGTCAGCAGTTCTTCACCGGTGACCATCGACACCGGGCAGCCATTGGTGCAGGTGAAGGGCACGCAATCGGCGCTGTCACCGTTGGGATTTTTCGCCTGATCCGGCGAGTCGTCGTGAGGCTCGTCTTTCTTCAACAAAGTGTTGCGCTGCGCATTCCAGCGCAATTGCATGCGCCCCTTTTTCACCCCGGCGGCGATGCCTCGGGCGGCAACGCTTTTGTATTGATCGACGTATTTGATGAAGCCCTCGACGATGCTGAACATCGCCTGCACCAAACGCTTGACCGCCGACAGCAACTGAACGGCGCGATCCGCCAGACGCAGCGTCAGATAAGCGATGCCTGCGCCACCACTGACGAACGTCAAGACGACGCTGATCAGCACATCGATGAGCAACTGCACCATCATCATCGACGCCGCTTCAGCAGTTTTGCCGGCGATTTCACTGGGCGGCAGCATCTCCAGCCAAAGGCTGGCCGTGCGAAGCAACAAACACAGTGCAGCTTCGTCACTGACCAGAAGTTGAAGCTTTTCCATGACGTCGGGGGCTGTCGCTGCCAGCGCCATCAACTGCGTGGCGCCCTCACCCAACCGCTCGGCGAACGCTCCGGGATCCTTGAAAATGTCCGACAGCAAACCAATGCTGTCCCACACCCCCTCGATCGCCGCCCAACTCCCGGCGAGCATGCCGTTGCCCGCTGCCGTCGCCACCGACTGCGACCACTGCGGCTTGAAACCCTGCCACTCGCTGCGCAGCCAGCCATCCAGCTCAGCGGTCAGGCCGTCATAGGCTTTGAAAAGATCCTCGACCTGATCCGGAGTGACAACGCTGTGCACCAGCACCCGATAGAACTTTCCAGGTACTCCTTTGAAAGAGCCCTTGCCTTGCGCATCAAGGGTGATGGGGGTGGTTGCGCCACCGTCCATGGCGATCACATCGACCACGATGTTGCCGAGCGGAATGTCGTACACCGACTCGAATTTGCTTTCGATCAGCATCGGGCCGCTCTCCGGGCACTGGACGACGCCGGAGAAAAACTCGTTGTCGGTGCTGCTGACGACAGTGCTATCGGAGCCGAAGCGAATGACCCGCTCCATGCCCATCAGCGACGGCAGATCCGCCGCGTGACTGACCTTGTCCGCCGCTCGACTGACCCAATGCTTGAGCTGCTCGCGGTAAAGGCTGAGGGTGGCGGGAAAGCTGTCGAGTGCTTGCTCGATGCGGCTGACGGCTTCCATCAGCGCACGCGGATGTGCGAAGTGGACTGAATAAGCAGATCAAACATGAGCGTTCCCTCGCGCAAAAATTAGGCGCGGGAACTGTGCGGGGGATCAATCAGGAAAGAAGTCAGGCAAGTAGGCGATGACTGTAGGACTTGTCTGTAAAAAATCACTCATAGATAAACAGGCGCACACAAACGTAAACGCGGCATGAGGAAAACCTCACACCGCGTTTATTTGAACGGACATAAATGGATTTACTGTGTTGAATCGCGAGCATTCAGCTCTTTTAATTTGAGCTCAGCCAACGGATGCCCGGCCTTGGCGGCCATGCCCCACCAGCGTGCGGCTTCGACAGGATCCGGCGACTTGCTCGGTGTTCCCGCCAGGCTGATCACACCGATCTGGTAAGCCGCTTTGCCATCACCCGCAAGTGCCGCCAGCCGCAACAGGCGCACACCTTCTTCACGCGCCCCCAGGCCGACACCACGAAAGGTCAGGATGTGCCCATAGAAGCTTTGCGCCCCGACATCGCCAAGGTTGGCCATGCGCGCAAACTGCCCTTCGAGCCAGCGCCAGCCGCGCGGTTGACGGACAAACCATGACCAGTGAAACAGCCTGCGGGCCAGCCAGTAACTGGCCCGCGCCTTGAGTCGTAAAAACACTCAAGCCTCCGCCGATTCCGGGTACTCGTATTCAAAAACGCGGACAACTTCCGAGGCATGCCAAGAGGCCGCAGCAACACCATCCGACGGCCCTGAAAAACGTCCCAGACGTTCAACACATTCAAAGAAACCGGTGCGTGGCAGGCGACTCGCGCCTTGGCTGATCACCAGTGAGCTGCGCAACGGTTGTTCGGCCTTGGCATCCAGCGCGGCCAGATGCTCAAGCGCGGCAGTCAAGGTTTGCATGGCCGGTGTCGGCAATTGCAACCGCTCGAGCAAGGCCCGATAAGTCAGTAGATGACGCTGGCGGCGCGCCTGATCCAGTTCTCCGAGCAATCCGTCCCAATGTTGACGACTGATGCGTACGCTCACGATTCATCCCTCCACCCTGGCACCGTCAATTCCCAGGCCAGGCTGCGGCGAATCGCGGCGTCAGGCTGACGCTCGCCACTTTCGATCATGGCCAGATAAGACGGGCTGATGCCTACCGTGCGGGCCAGCGCCTCAATGGCGATGCCCTTCCCTTCGCGCAAACTGCGTAGTTGATCCAGGCCTGGAAGAATCGGGTCTGGTGTGGCCGCGAGCGGCGTGACTGCCGGACGCGACGGTGTTTCGTTGATGCCTGCTGCTTTTAGTAGAGCCTGATACTGAGCCCACGGCAGAACCGCGTATTCGGGTTCGCCATCGCGTGCAATTATCTGAATATCCATGACTACCCCGTAGGACAACAACACTTAGCGAGTCGGCACTTTTCCCTAGAAGTGTAATCCTAACAGCGGCCAAGGTCGCGGGGGGTATCTATCTGTACGAGGGTATTGATAATCAGGTTTTTTTCGGCCCCTGAAGTTGCAGTTGTTCGGGGGTATCCGGCAGGCGTTCGACGACGGCGAGTTTTTCCGGCTGCTGACGGTTGCGCCAAAGACGAAAAGCATTGAGTTCATCGTCGAGGGTTTTCATCAGCCAGGCGAGGACGGCAATGTCGTCGAGCATGCCGAACACCGGAATGAAATCCGGAATCGCATCTACCGGACTGAGGAAGTACATCAACCCCGCCACGACCGAAATCAATGCTTTGCCACTGATGGCCCGATACTCGCCGCGCCAATAGGCCAGGCACAACGCCTGGAGTAAACGTAAGTCGTCCTTGAGTTTACCGAGGCGATTGCCTTGCGCGGCGCCTTTGCTGGCGACCGCAAACAATAAGGTCGGCAAGCGGCCGCGTGCCAGCAGGCGACCGGCCAGGGGCAGGAATCGAGCGAAATTCCACGGAGCTTTCATCTATTCCTCCCGTTGAAATGTTATCCACACAAATTGTGGATAACCTTGTGAACAGAGCTGCATTTCAGCGCTGAAAGCCCCGTTTCATAAGGGCTGCGCTCAGATCGGGCGTTTTTTACTCACATAAAAAACCCCAATATTTCATTGACTTGGCTGCTCAGGGCGGCTAGCGCGGGCAGCCTCAATGGCTATGACTCTCGCGACCGGCATCGGTTCGCTCTGTTTACCCTTGCCAGACTCCAGATGCAACAACGCCCCGCATAAGCGAGGCGTTGTTGTTGAAGCCTTTACCAATTACTTGGCAGCAGCAGCTTCTTTGGCTGGATCCTTGATGGCCAGCAGTTCAAGGTCGAAGACCAGAACCGAATTGGCCGGGATTGCCGGGCTTGGCGACTGAGCGCCGTAAGCCAGATCGCTAGGGATGTACAGTTTGTACTTCTCGCCAACGTGCATCAGTTGCAGACCTTCAACCCAACCCGGGATCACGCCGCTTACCGGCAGATCGATCGGGCTGCCGCGCTCCACGGAGCTGTCGAATACGGTGCCGTTGGTCAGCTTGCCGGTGTAGTGAACAGTCACTACGTCAGTCGGCTTAGGCTGTGGGCCATCGGCTTTCTTGACCACTTCGTACTGCAGACCCGAAGCGGTGGTCGTCACGCCGGCTTTCTTGCCGTTTTCTTCGAGGAATTTCTTGCCGGCGGCTGCCGACTCTTCGCTCATCTTGGCCATGCGCTCTTCAGCACGCTTTTGCAGTGCAGCGAAGGCTTCGACCAGTTCTTCGTCTTTCAGCTTCTGTTCTTTCTTGCCAACGGCATCTTCGATGCCCTGGGCTACCGCTTTGGAGTCCAGATCATCCATGCCTTCCTGAGCCAGGCTCTTGCCCATGTTCAGGCCGATACCGTAGGAAGCTTTTTGCGCCGGGGTTTTCAGCTCTACGCTGGTCTGCGAATCACAACCCGCGAGGACCAGGCTAACCAGGGCAACCGCCGCCGCCAACCGATGCTGTTTCATGCTATTTCCTTGTTCATGCGCCGAAAGGGCAATCGAGTAAAGCCGCGAGCTTATCAGGCCGCCACGACCAATGGCTACCGGCATGAGAGCAGGAAACTTCCGATAAGTTCAGGGATTAAAACGCATTGGCGCGAAGCGACGATGAAGCTTCTGTCATCTTGTCCCGACAATCAGCGTCGTTTCTTCTTGCATCATCTGGCGTAATGGCCACTTGCCGCATAGTGCAGGCTCAGGCATAACAGCGGAACAATTCGACAAGGATGTTTATCTTGCGCCTTTTATTCCGTGTACTGATCCTGATCGTCGTGCTGCTGGGACTCGTGCTCGCAGTGGTGCTGTATTACGTCGCCAACCCGAAATTGCCTTTCTATACCCCCGCCGAGCAGGTGCATTACCTCGATCAGTGGAGTGACGAAGACCGGCAAACCTACTATTTCACGCCTCAGGGTACGCAGGTCAAAGGCCTGCGCTATGAGTGGTTCCAGGCGTTGGAACTGCCCTTCTCGGCGCAACGTTTCGCCTCACCCGATTACCTCGCGCGTTTCGGTTTTCTGATTGATCCGCAGCAGAAAGCCACGGCGAACAATCCGGGTAACCTCCCCGTCGGTTTTGCCCGGCACCAGAATCCCGGCAGCTCCGAGCAATATCTGGACATCACTTGCGCCGCTTGCCACACCGGCGAATTGCGTTTCAAAGGCCAGGCCGTACGGATCGACGGCGGTACCGCGCAACATGTGCTGCCTTCCAGTGTTCCTACTTTGCGCGGCGGAAGTTTCGGACAGGCTCTGGTGGCAAGTCTGACCTCGACTTACTACAACCCATGGAAATTCGAACGCTTTGCCAGAACCGTGCTGGGCGATGAATACGACGCGCGCCACGAGCAATTGCGCAAAGACTTCAAGACTTCACTGAACACATTCCTTAAAGTCGCCTGGAACGATACCCATCGCGGCCTCTACCCGACCGAAGAAGGTCCCGGCCGCGCCGATGCTTTTGGACGCATTGCCAATGCGTCGTTTGGCGATGCGATCTCCCCCGCCAACTACCGCGTGGCCAATGCCCCGGTGGATTACCCGCAGCTCTGGGACATGTGGACGTTCGATTGGGTGCAGTGGAACGGCTCGGCGCAGCAGCCGATGGCGCGCAACATCGGCGAAGCGTTAGGCGTCGGCGCCACCCTGAATTTTTTCGATGGCAACGGCCAGCCGCTGCAAGGCACTGCACGCTATGCCTCCAGCGTGCGCGTGCGTGATTTGCACAAGATCGAAAAAACCCTGCAAAAGCTCAAGTCGCCCACTTGGCCAGAGGAGCTGCTTGGCGCCATCGACAAACCAATGGCAGCCAAGGGGCGCACGCTGTTTGCCGAGAATTGCGCCGGTTGTCACGTACCGCGCCAGACGCAGGAAGGTGAGCGCTGGGTGCAGCATTTGCACATGCTGCCGGTCGATGTCATCGGCACCGACCCGACCGCCGCGAACAATATCGCCAGTCACCGTTACGATTTGACAGCTCTGCAATGGGATCTGAAAGAACTCGAAACCCTGGACGTCAAACTGCATCCGACACCCAAGGAACCTCTGGACCTGAGCCAACTGTCGGTGGCCAGGGGCCTGGCTTATGTCACCGCCTTCGTCGAAGACCGCGCCTACCGCGACGCCAACGTCACACCACAGGAAAAGCCCCGGCTGGACGGCTTCGGCCTGCCAATCGGCGTGCGCGAAAAAGTCGCCTACAAAGCCCGGCCGCTAGCCGGTGTCTGGGCTACTGCGCCATTTCTGCACAACGGCTCGGTGCCGAGCATTTATCAGTTGCTGTCGCCGCAAGATGAGCGCGCCACGACCTTTTTTAAAGGCACATTCGAATACGATCCGCGACATCTGGGTTATCGCACCGAAGCCTTCACCAATGGCTTCCTGTTCGACACGCGCATCACTGGCAACCACAACAGTGGCCATGAATTCCGCGCGGGCGAACGCGGCAATGGCGTGATTGGCCGGCTGCTGCTGCCTGAAGAACGCTGGGCGCTGCTTGAATACCTGAAAGTCCTCGGCGGCCCACTGGAGGCGCAACTGCCATGATCTCGGCCTTCAAGAAAGAACTGCCGCTGTTGGCCAGAGTCTGGTTGTGGCTTGGACGCCTGCTTGGCAAAGTCCTGCTGATAATGGTCGTCATCGGCCTCCTCGGCTGGGCCACTGCCACGGCATGGTTTGCCTGGCAGCACCGCGGCCCGGTTTCGACGCTGGAGCAGATTCCGCCCGGCGAAGCCGCGATGACTCAGGACGTGATTCAGACTGCCGTGCGCATCGTCGATCAACATCGCGAAAGCACACGGTATCTGCGCGACGCACATGCCAAGGCGCACGGCTGCGTCAAGGCTCAGGTGCAGGTTCTGCCGGAACTGGCGCAGTCGCTGCGCCAAGGCGTATTCAGTGAGCCAGGCAAAACCTGGCAGGCAATGATGCGCCTGTCCAATGGCAATGCCTACCCACAGTTCGACAGCATCCGCGACGCCAGGGGCATGGCGATCAAACTGCTGGACGTTTCGGGAAAACAGTTGCTCGACAACCGTCAGGCAGCGCATGAACAGGATTTCGTGATGTTCAGCCATCCGAACTTCTTTGTCAGTGATGTCGCCGAGTATCGTCAGAATGTGGCAGCGCAGGCTGACGGCAAGAAGGTCATGGCGTTTTTCCCCGGATGGGACCCGCGCAGCTGGCAGATCCGTCATTTGTTTATTGCCCTGGCAACATTGTCGCCGCCGCCGGACAGCCCGACGGCGACTACATACTTTTCGGTTTCGCCCTACAAATTCGGCAACGCGAATGCAAAGTTTCGTGTGGCACCCGATCCGGACAATTGCCCCGCTTACACATTGCCCAAACAGAACCACGACCTGCCGAACTTCCTGCGCAGCGCGTTGAATCAGCAGTTGTCGGCGGATCGGGTGCCGGCCTGTTTTATGCTGCAAATCCAGCGCCAGGATGCCAATAAATACATGCCGATCGAAGACACCAGCATCGAATGGCGTGAGCAGGATTCGCCTTTCGAAACCGTGGCGCGAATCACGCTGCCGCCGCAGGATTTCGATGATCCGGCGCTGAATCTGCAATGCGACAACCTGTCGTTCAATCCTTGGTTTGGCGTTGAGGCGCATCGCCCGATCGGCGGCATCAACCGGCTGCGCAAAGCGGTGTACGAGGCAATTAGCGACTATCGCCATCAACGCAACAGCGAATGATCCGTATGGCGCCTGCGGGCAACAATACTGGTCGATGCCGTGATCCTTCCCATGGTGGGCCAGGTCTTGCTCGGGAACAGAACACTGAGGATCCCGGCGTCGGCAACTTTGTCGACAAATATCGTCGGCGTGATCCCGCCAGTGATCAACTTCTGCTCAAGGCCTTGCGCCAGTTCGACAAGCAGCGCGCGGACCTTGGGCATGACCGGCTTGGCGAAACGTAGCACCGCCCCATCGCGGGTGATGGCGAAAACACGTTGATGAGGTGCCACGATTACATGGTCCAGACTGACCTTGAGGTCCGCTGCAGAGAAGAAATTCTGCTGAAGGTCCACTTCGCTCGGTGCCAGACGTGCCGATGGTAATGGCTGAATCGAATGGTAAATGCCGTGCACACGAAATTCGCGGGGGATCAATGGATTGCCGTGCTGATCCTTGGGAAACAGTAGTGCCCGGTCGAAGCTGGCGTAAGGGCTGGAAACCGGTTCGGTCAGGATAAAAAAATCACTGACATTATGTTTGAGGATGAAGCCGACATTTGGCTGCGCTGCCGTCGACTCAGGTAATTTGGTATGCAGATAAAGCGCGACATCCTTGGCATCCCGAAAGATCGGCCCGAAGATCGGCATTGCTGAGTTTGCCGGCTGTACTTGCAGGATATCCGCCCTCCAACTGGCGTTGAGATGGCCCCGGTGCCGCCAGAGATCACCGGTTACGACGACCATTGTTGTTCCGGCGGCCAACGTCAGCAAGATCCACAGGCTGCTTGGAATCGAACCATCTTCATACAACGCCTCAAATCGTCGAGGCTGGCCGTTACTTTTCCTGGTAAGTCGCGGCGAAAGCTCCTGTTCAAACGACGAGTTTTTCGATGTGTATGACAGAAGCCCTCCATTACGCGCGGATAGATAACATTTCGCGAATTTTCGGTGCGTATTCATCACTTCCGACAAATCCGAGATTGCGAAGAAACGATTACGCTGAATCCATTCGGTTGTGGCCTCATCGGCACCTTGCGCTTTCACTGGACGGGCGTGAAAACTCGCCTCAAGGGTGAGGCCGCTCGGGACAATCAGCTCCCCCGCCGCGCTGACGACTACAGCGGGTATGCCATGTTGCCCGGTGGTTGCGTCGCTCTGATGATTCTTGTCGTCGGCCATCGGCGCATCTATACGCTCTGCGCAAATGAATCGTGCATCAACGGTTTTCAGAATGAACCCGTTGAATTCGCCGTTTCGTGGGGCCTTCAACAGGCCGTGCAGACAGGCAGCGGCGTCATCGCTGGAAAGAAAGGCTGGACTGGATGACAGGAACGACAGCGCTTGGCCGTCATCGGCGGCAGAAGTTTCAGCAAGATTTGGCATTGGATTGGCTCTCGTCGGGCAATTGGCTGGCTCTATGACGTAGAAGCGTCATGAAGAACATTGCTCATTGTCCGAAAGCGACGGAACCGGCAGGCACTACATAGTTATGGGTAGCGAAAAATACCCAAACCCCAGACAGCAAAAAGCCCGCACAAGGCGGGCTTTCTGTGGTGATCTGGCGTTCAGTGTTCCAGATTACCGAATATGGCGCAGCGGACGGGACTCGAACCCGCGACCCCCGGCGTGACAGGCCGGTATTCTAACCGACTGAACTACCGCTGCGCGAAACGCTTGAAACGAATGGTGGGTGATGACGGGATCGAACCGCCGACATTCTGCTTGTAAGGCAGACGCTCTCCCAGCTGAGCTAATCACCCTTCGCTTCGTTACGGGACGCATTATGCCACAAGTTTTCGTAAAGTGTTGATTTAATTGAAGTTTTTTTCAAATAAATCCGAAAACCAATAAAACGACACATCCCGCGGGTACAACTGTACAAACCTTGAGGCAGAAAAAAACCCGCTTTGGCGGGTTTTTCCGTGGTGACCTGGCGTTCAGTGGTCCAGGTTACCGAATATGGCGCAGCGGACGGGACTCGAACCCGCGACCCCCGGCGTGACAGGCCGGTATTCTAACCGACTGAACTACCGCTGCGCTAAACACTTGAAACGAATGGTGGGTGATGACGGGATCGAACCGCCGACATTCTGCTTGTAAGGCAGACGCTCTCCCAGCTGAGCTAATCACCCTTCGCTTCGGTGTGGCGCGCATTCTACGGAGCGACCCAACCTCTGGCAAGCACTTTTTTAAATAATTTTCTCAGGCCTTCCAAAGGCTTAGAGAAGGGTTGGCCTATGAGACGGCGAAGACAATAATGCCCTCCTTTGTATAAAGGAGAGACTCACCCCATGTGGTTCAAAAACCTGCTTATCTATCGCCTGACCCAAGACCTGCCTGTCGATGCCGAGGCGCTGGAAACTGCACTGGCCACCAAACTGGCGCGTCCATGTGCAAGCCAGGAGTTGACCACCTACGGTTTCGTCGCGCCGTTCGGCAAAGGCGAAGATGCTCCATTGGTGCACGTCAGCGGTGACTTCCTGCTGATTTCCGCGCGTAAAGAAGAACGCATTCTGCCGGGCAGCGTCGTGCGTGACGCGGTCAAGGAAAAGGTCGAAGAGATCGAAGCCGAGCAGATGCGCAAGGTCTATAAGAAGGAACGCGACCAGATCAAGGATGAAATCATCCAGGCGTTCCTGCCGCGCGCCTTTATCCGTCGCTCGTCGACCTTCGCCGCCATCGCGCCGAAACAGGGTCTGATCCTGGTCAACTCGGCCAGCCCGAAACGTGCCGAAGACCTGCTGTCGACCCTGCGTGAAGTGATCGGCACCCTGCCCGTCCGTCCGCTGACCGTGAAAATGTCGCCCACCGCGACCATGACCGAATGGGTCACCACGCAAAAAGCCGCCGACGACTTCTATGTACTGGACGAGTGCGAACTGCGCGACACCCACGAAGACGGCGGTATCGTGCGTTGCAAGCGTCAGGACCTGACCAGCGAAGAAATCCAGCTGCACCTGAGCACCGGCAAAGTGGTCACTCAGTTGTCGCTGGCATGGCAGGACAAACTGTCGTTCATGCTCGACGACAAGATGACTGTCAAACGTCTGAAGTTCGAAGATCTGTTGCAGGATCAGGCGGAACAGGACGGTGGTGATGAGGCACTGGGTCAACTGGATGCCAGCTTCACCCTGATGATGCTGACCTTCGGTGATTTCCTGCCGGCGCTGGTTGAAGCGTTGGGTGGGGAAGAGACTCCGCAGGGGATCTGATCCTGACGAGTTTCAAAACTGTGGGAGCGAGCCTGCTCGCGAATGCGGAGTGACAGTTAACATTAATGTGTCTGGCACGCCGCTTTCGCGAGCAGGCTCGCTCCCACAATTGTTTTTGTGTTGATCATTTAATAATAAGGATCAAGCCATGCGCGCACTGGCTGCACTCAGCCGCTTTGTCGGCAACACCTTCGCTTACTGGGTTCTGATTTTTGCTGTGGTTGCGTTTCTGCAACCGGCGTGGTTCCTCGGTCTGAAAAGCGCAATCGTACCGCTGCTCGGGCTTGTCATGTTCGGCATGGGCCTGACCCTCAAACTCGACGACTTCGCTGCCGTTGCCCGCCATCCATGGCGCGTGGCGCTGGGCGTGGTTGCCCATTTCGTGATCATGCCCGGTGTGGCGTGGTTGCTTTGCCAGGTGTTTCATCTGCCGCCGGAAATCGCCGTTGGGGTGATTCTGGTCGGCTGCTGCCCGAGCGGCACGTCGTCCAACGTGATGACCTGGCTGGCTCGCGGTGATCTGGCGTTGTCGGTAGCCATTGCCGCCGTCACCACCCTCCTCGCCCCGCTGCTGACCCCGGCGCTGATCTGGCTGCTGGCCTCGGCGTGGTTACCGGTGTCGTTCATGGAGCTGTTCTGGTCGATCCTGCAAGTGGTGCTGCTGCCGATCATCCTTGGCGTGGTTGCCCAGCGTTTGCTCGGCGACAAGGTTCGTCACGCCGTCGATGTGTTGCCGCTGGTATCGGTGATCAGCATCGTGATCATTGTCACTGCCGTGGTGGCCGCCAGTCAGGCGAAAATCGCCGAATCCGGCCTGTTGATCATGGCCGTGGTGATGCTGCACAACAGCTTCGGTTATCTGCTGGGTTATTTCACCGGGCGCCTGTTCAAGTTGCCGCTGGCCCAGCGCAAATCGCTGGCGCTGGAAGTGGGCATGCAGAATTCGGGATTGGGCGCGGCGTTGGCCAGTGCGCATTTTTCGCCATTGGCGGCAGTGCCGAGCGCGCTGTTCAGCGTTTGGCACAATATTTCCGGGGCACTGCTGTCGACGTACTTCCGGCGCATGAGTGAGAAGGAAGATCGCGATGCGCTGGCGCAACAAGCGGCCGACTGAGGCGCAAACTTGATCCCCGGGTTAATGCTCGTCAAACTAGCGCGCAACGCGGGGACGACCCTGCGGCTCGATCGAGTCATTAATCTGGGGACGACCCCGTCAATCGATGGAGGTCTTGCATGTCCTGGATCATTCTGTTTTTCGCCGGCCTGTTCGAAGTCGGCTGGGCCGTCGGCCTGAAATACACCGACGGCTTCACCCGCCCGCTCCCCACCGTACTGACCGTTGCGGCCATGGCCATCAGCCTTGGCCTGCTTGGCTTGGCGATGAAAGAATTGCCGCTGGGTACGGCCTATGCGATCTGGACCGGTGTTGGTGCCGTGGGCACGGTGATTGCCGGGATCATCCTGTTTGGCGAGTCGATGGCGTTGATTCGGCTGGCCAGTGTGGCGTTGATCATTACCGGGTTGATTGGGCTTAAGGTCAGCGCTTAAGCCACTACCGCTTTCGCGAGCAGGCTCGCTCCCACATTCAATCGCGTTCCGTCAGGGGAATACGATCAACTGTGGGAGCGAGCCTGCTCGCGAAGAGGCCGTTAAAATCGCCGGCTATCTGACAGCCCCGCGCAACTCCCCGACCAACCCCTGCAACTTCGCCGGCTCAGCCACATCAATGCCTACCGGCGCTCCCGCCACCAACGTCACCCGCGACCACAACCGCCGAAACACACCTTTATTCGGATCGCGACTGAAGAAACTCCCCCACAACCCCTGCAATGCCAGCGGAATCACCGGCACTGGCGTCTCCTCGAGAATCCGCGTCAGCCCGCCCCGGAATTCGTTTATCTCGCCGTCGGCGGTCAACTTGCCTTCCGGGAAGATGCACACCAGCTCGCCGTCCTTCAGATATTGAGCAATCCGGGTGAAGGCCTTTTCGTAAATCTGGATGTCTTCATTACGTCCGGCAATCGGAATTGTCCCCGCCGTGCGGAAGATAAAGTTCAGCACCGGCAAGTTGTAGATCTTGTAGTACATGACAAAGCGAATCGGCCGACGCACCGCACCGCCAATCAGCAAGGCATCGACGAACGACACGTGGTTGCACACCAGCAATGCCGCGCCTTCATCGGGAATCGCCTCAAGGTTACGGTGCTCGACGCGGTACATGGAATGGCTGAGTAGCCAGATCATGAAACGCATGCTGAACTCGGGGACGATTTTGAAGATGTAGGCGTTGACGCCGATATTCAGCAGCGACACCACGAGGAACAACTGCGGGATCGACAGCTTGGCCACGCTCAGCAGCACGATCGAGACGATGGCTGATACCACCATAAACAACGCGTTGAGAATGTTGTTGGCGGCAATCACCCGCGCGCGCTCGTTTTCAGCGGTACGTGACTGGATCAAGGCATACAGCGGCACGATGTAGAAACCACCGAAGATGCCGAGGCCAAGAATATCGATCAACACCGCCCAGGTGTGCACGAAGCCGAGCACTTCAATCCAGCTGTGGCCGGTGACGCTGTCGGGAATTCCGCCGGAGTGCCACCACAACAGCAAACCGAACACGGTCAGACCAAACGAGCCGAACGGCACCAAGCCAATCTCGACTTTGCGCCCGGACAGTTTCTCGCAGAGCATCGAGCCGAGCGCGATACCGACCGAGAACACCGTCAGAATCAGGGTGACCACGGTCTCATCACCGTGCATCCACTCTTTGGCATAGGCCGGAATCTGCGTCAGGTAAATCGCCCCGACAAACCAGAACCATGAGTTGCCGACAATCGAGCGTGACACCGCCGGCGTCTGGCCCAGACCGAGTTTCAACGTCGCCCACGACTGGCTGAAGATGTTCCAGTTCAGGCGCATTTCCGGGGAGGATGCCGCTGCACGGGGAATGCTGCGACTGGCCAAATAGCCCAGCACGGCAATCCCGACGATGGCGCAGGACACCAGCGGCGCGTAGTGCGAGGAAGACATGATGACCCCGGCGCCAATCGTGCCGGCGAGAATCGCCAGAAACGTGCCCATTTCCACCAGGCCGTTGCCGCCAACCAGTTCATCCTCACGCAGCGCCTGCGGCAGGATCGAATATTTCACCGGCCCGAACAGCGCCGAATGCGTGCCCATGGCGAACAGCGCCACCAGCATCAGCGACAGGTGATCGAAGAGGAAACCGACCGATCCTACGGCCATGATCGCGATTTCCGCGAGCTTGATCAGACGGATCAACGCGTCCTTGGCGAACTTCTCTCCGAACTGCCCGGCCAATGCCGAGAACAAAAAGAACGGCAGAATAAACAGCAACGCACACAGGTTGACCCAGATCGAACGGTCACCCTCGATGGTCAGCCGATAAAGAATGGCGAGGATCAGCGACTGCTTGAACACGTTGTCGTTGAACGCGCCGAGCGACTGCGTGATGAAGAATGGCAGGAAGCGCCGGGTGCGCAGCAGGTTGAACTGTGAGGGGTGACTCATCTTCCGTGTTTCCCTGATGTTTAAGGTAGAGAGGCCTGGGTACTGCTTATTGGATTCTCGAACCGCGATCCAGGCCACACCTTACCTAAAACTTTCAGGTTATTTCTTCAAACCTGCAATACATGGCGAGACAAACAGCTCGCCACGCCACGCACCTTGCACGGTGCGTTTGCCGACAATCAGCCACATCACCGCCAGCAACATCACCAACAGCGTGCCGACTACGCTGAAAAACGTCAGGTTCAGAGTGCTCGCCAGTTTCAGGGTTGCCAGCGAATACACGCCCAACGGGAAGGTGAATCCCCACCAGCCGAGGTTGAACGGAATGCCGTCACGCAAGTAACGCACGGTGATCAGCAGCGCCATCAGCATCCACCACAACCCGAAGCCCCACAGGGTGATCCCGGCAATAAGCCCCAGACCCGCAGCGATTTCGCCGATGCCCTGCAAACCGTTCGCCGCGAAAATCGCTGGTGCATCACCGCCCAACAGCAACATGCCCAGCGCACCGGTGCCGATCGGGCCGAGGGCCAGCCAGCTCGAAGCGGCCATGTTTTCGTGGGGCAGTTTATGCAGGGCCATGCGCAGCAGCAGGATCGTCAGAATGCTGAACGCTACCGGTAGGGAAAAGGCCCAGAGCACGTAGCTTGTCGTCAGCACCACCAGTTGTGAGTGGGCATCGGTGAGATGCGGTGCAAGCAAACCACCGCTGGCCGCTGCCACTTCTGCCGCCACTACCGGCAACAGCCAAACGGCGGTCATCTGGTCGATGCTGTGTTCCTGACGGGTAAACATCATGTACGGAATCAGCACGCCGCAAGCCAGTGACATGGCCACATCAATCCACCACAGCACTTCGGCGAGATGAATCACGCCGTCGCCCCAGCGCGGCAGACCAAACAACAGAAAGCCGTTGATGATTGTCGCCAGGCCCATCGGAATCGTGCCGAAGAACATCGATACCGTGGAGTGGCCGAAAATCCGCCGCGCTTCATCGAAGAACAAGATCCAGCGCGCAGCGTACGCAGCGGTAAACAGGGTGAACAACAGAATGTTGAACAACCACAAACCTTCGGCGATGGCGTGCAGGCCTGGAATGACCAAAGGCAGTTGTGCCAGCGCCAACGCCAGCACACCAGTGCCCATGGTCGCGGCGAACCAGTTCGGGGTGAATTGACGGATCACTTCGCGTGGATGCTGAAGTTGGCTGAACGGCTTGATGCCGGGTTTGGCGCTATTGGGGCAAATCATCATGAACTCCTGTCCTCTGGTGAGGTTGAGTTCATGGTAGAACCGAATCGAATATCTATATAACGGGTAATTTCTCTAACTGTTATCTGTTTTACCAATAAGCGGTTAAATGCTGCCTTCGCTCTCGATCACCAGAATCCGCGCTGCGCCTTGTGGATGGGCGACGTGCTCGGTGCCGACGCTCGCATAGAAGATGTCGCCGACATCCAGCTGCACCTGTTTTTCTTCGCCCTGCTCGCGGTAATGCATCAGCACTTGGCCATCGAGCACCACAAACACTTCCTCGCCGTCATTGATGTGCCATTTGTACGGCTGATCGGTCCAGTGCAGGCGCGTGCTGATGCCGTTCATGTTGGCGATGTCCAGCGCGCCCCAGGCGCGCTCGGCGGTGAAGGTCTTGCTGCGAATAATCTTCATGAGTCGATCCGTGAGAAGAGGCTGGGCAAGGCTAACCGAAAGCGCGCCGTTTATGGAACGCGGCACACTTTGGATGGCGCTGGACGCAGGCTCAGCAACAGGGCGCCTAAAGCCAGCACGATCAGAATTGCCCCGTAACCATCGGTGGTCGCCAACAAGCCGTAGCTGCGCGACAAGTGCCCGGCGAGCAACGCCGGCAGACAGAACGCCAGATAACTGAGCACGTAATACGCCGCCATCAACCCCGCCCGCTCGTGAGGCAAAGCCAGCGGCACCAGACTACGCACGGCACCGAGAAATCCCGAACCAAAGCCGCAACCGGCGACCAGCGTGCCGAGGAAAAACACCGACAGACTGGCGCTGTGCACGCCCAGCAGAATCAACACCAGACCGATCGGCAGCAGGCTCGCGCCCAACTGCAATGCTCGCGCGGCGGGACGATTGCGCAGCGTGAAAATCATCAATGCACCGGTCACCGTCAGGGCAGCCACGGTTGCGCCGCCGATCAGATTGGAAGTCGAACCGGTGGCGGTGCGCACCAGCGATGGCGCGAGGGAGGCGTAGAAACCGCCGAGCGCCCAGGTTGCGGTGTTCAGCGGCAACACTCGCCACAACGTTGAGCGTGCCTGCACCGGCACATGCAAAGTCGGCCGCAACGATGTCCACGCTCCGGCTTGCGGCGTAACGCTTTCCGGCAGACGCCACACATAAATGCCCTGCAATACAAACAGTGCGAGCAGCAGCCAATAGGTCAGTTGCAGCGGTGCCGGCGCAAATTCGGCCAACAAACCGCAGCCCATGCCGCCCAAGGCCATGCCGAGCAACGGCGCCACACTGTTGATCAACGGCCCCTGCTGACGATCGGTATCGAGCAATGTTGCGCTTAAAACAGCGGTGGCCATGCCGGTGGCAAAACCCTGCAGAACGCGCGCGCTGATCAGCCACGCCACACTGTCGGCGTAGATAAACAGCAACATCGCCAACGCATTGAGCAGCACGGCGGTGAAGATCACCGGTTTACGTCCCAGGTGATCGGACAGCGAGCCGACAGTTAATAGCGCCGCCAACAGGCTGAGGGCGTAGACGCCGAAAATCAGGGTCAGAACGGCTGCCGAGAAATGCAGTTGATCCTGATACAAGTGATACAGCGGTGTCGGCGCCGTGGAGGCGGCGAGAAAACTCAGTAAAGTAATCGCCAGAAACCACAGGCTGGATCGATTGGAAGCAAGGCTGATCATGGGCACACTCCGCAAAAGCTAATTTTTTGCTTTTGTGGAGTGTGCTACTGCCTCGCGCTTAAAGCAAATTCTTTGTGTTAAGGTCTGCCGCATGGCTATTAAAGAAGGTTTACGCCCCGGCGGCCGCAGTGCCCGGGTGCAAGATGCAATTCATTCGGCAGTCCGTGCGCTCCTGCAAGAACAGGAGCGCTCGACCGTGACCGTCCCGCAAATCGCCGCTCGCGCCGGGGTGACGCCATCGACGATTTACCGGCGTTGGGGTGATCTGTCCGCGTTGCTGGCAGACGTCGCCCTCGCCCGCATGCGCCCGGACAGCGAGCCGGCGCAGACCGGCAGCTTGCGCAGTGATATTCGTGCGTGGGCCGAGCAGTATCTTGATGAGATGAGTTCGGAGCCTGGGCGCAACATGATGCGCGACGTGCAGGCGAGCGCTACGCCGGGGTATTGCGTGACGATCATTGGCGCGCAATTGCAGACGATCATTGAGCGGCATCCGGATGAAGCGGCGCCAAGTGTCGATCGGTTGATCAATCTGGTGGTGGCGCCGGTGGTGTTCCGGATTCTGTTTTCGGCGGCGGCGCTGGAGGCGGATGAGCTGCATCGGCTGATTGATATTGCGCTGCGTCTGGACTGACGCCGATATTCATGTAGGAGCTGCGGCACGCTGCGATCTTTTGATCTTGATTTTGAAAAATCAAAAGATCGCAGCCTCGTTTCACTCGACAGCTCCTACAGGGTTCGATGCCTGGCAATGTCAACGCACAACGCCTCCATTCAAACCTGCGACACCCCGCCACGCCACGACCTTGGTCGACACTGACTAACCGCCCCGCGCATGCGAGACTGTCCGCCCGGGCAGGAGTGCCGGGGAGTCTTTTGTCGGGAGTGTTGCATGTCGCTGTCCACCGGGCTGATCGCCGCCGTCGCCCTGGCCTATATGGCCATCATGTTCGCCATCGCCTTCTACGGCGACCGTCGCAGCGCGCCGTTGCCGCCGCGCGTGCGTGCCTGGGTGTACAGCCTGTCGCTGGCAGTTTATTGCACCAGCTGGACGTTCTTCGGCGCAGTCGGTCAAGCCGCCGAGCAATTGTGGTCATTCCTGCCGATTTACCTCGGGCCGATCCTGCTGTTAGTGGGCGCGCCGTGGGTCCTGCAAAAAATGGTGATGATCAGCAAACAGGAGAACATCACCTCCATCGCTGACTTTATCGCCGCGCGCTACGGCAAATCGCAATCGCTGGCGGTGGTCGTAGCGCTGATTTGTCTGGTCGGCGTCCTACCCTACATTGCCCTGCAACTCAAAGGTATCGTCCTCGGCGTGAACCTGTTGATCGGTGCCGGGGCTGATGCCATGGGCACTCGTGCGCAGGACACCGCGCTGATCGTGTCGCTGGTGCTGGCACTGTTCACCATCGTTTTTGGTACGCGCAACCTCGATGCCACCGAACACCACCGGGGCATGGTGCTGGCAATTGCTTTCGAATCGCTGGTCAAACTGTTCGCTTTTCTCGCCGTCGGCGCCTTCGTCACTTATGGCCTGTATGACGGTTTCGATGATCTGTTCAACCAGGCCATGCTCGCCCCGCGCCTGGAGGAATACTGGAAAGAAACCATCAATTGGCCGTCGATGGTGGTGCAGACCGGCGTGGCGATGATGGCGATCATCTGTCTGCCTCGGCAGTTCCACGTCACGGTGGTGGAGAACATTGATCCGCAGGATCTGCGCCTGGCCAAATGGGTATTTCCGGCGTACCTCGCCTTGGCGGCGCTGTTTGTAGTCCCGATCGCTTTAGCCGGTCAGATGATGTTGCCAAGTGACGTCTTGCCCGACTCCTTCGTGATCAGCCTGCCACTGGCGCAGGCGCATCCGGCGCTGGCAATGCTGGCGTTTATCGGTGGCGCGTCAGCGGCAACCGGCATGGTGATTGTCGCCAGCGTGGCGTTGTCGACCATGGTTTCCAACGACATGCTGTTGCCGTGGTTGCTGCGCCGCAATAACGCCGAGCGCCCGTTCGAAGTATTCCGCCAATGGATGTTGTCGGTGCGGCGCGTGAGCATCGTGGTGATTCTGCTGCTGGCGTACGTCAGCTATCGCTTGCTTGGCTCGACCGCAAGCCTGGCGACCATCGGCCAGATTGCCTTTGCGGCGGTCACCCAACTGGCACCGGCCATGCTCGGCGCCTTGTACTGGAAACAGGCCAACCGTCGCGGCGTTTTCGCAGGTTTGGCGGCGGGCACTTTCCTCTGGTTCTACACCTTGATCCTGCCGATCGCCGCGCACAGCCTTGGCTGGTCGCTGAGCAGTTTTCCAGGGCTGGCGTGGTTGCACAGCAATCCGCTGAACCTGCCGATCACCCCGCTGACCCAAGGCGTAGTGCTGTCGCTGGCCGGCAACTTCACCCTTTTCGCCTGGGTTTCGGTGCTGTCGCGTACCCGCGTATCGGAACACTGGCAGGCCGGGCGCTTCATCGGACAGGAGATCAGCGCACGGCCGAGTGCACGCTCGATGCTGGCGGTGCAGATTGACGATTTGCTGCAATTGGCCGCGCGTTTCGTCGGCGAAGAACGTGCGCGCCAGAGCTTCATTCGCTTCGCCTATCGCCAAGGCAAAGGCTTCAACCCGAACCAGAATGCCGACGGCGAATGGATCGCCCATACCGAGCGCTTGTTGGCCGGTGTGCTTGGCGCTTCTTCGACGCGTGCTGTAGTAAAAGCCGCCATCGAAGGTCGGGAAATGCAACTGGAAGACGTCGTCCGAATCGCCGACGAAGCCTCTGAGGTACTGCAGTTCAACCGCGCTCTGCTGCAAGGTGCGATCGAGAACATCACCCAAGGCATCAGTGTGGTCGACCAGTCACTGAAACTGGTGGCTTGGAACCGGCGCTATCTGGAGCTGTTCAACTACCCGGACGGTTTGATCAGCGTTGGCCGACCGATTGCCGACATCATCCGCTACAACGCCGAGCGCGGTTTGTGCGGCCCCGGTGAAGCGGAAGTCCACGTTGCCCGGCGTTTGCACTGGATGCGTCAGGGCCGCGCGCATACCTCTGAACGTTTGTTCCCCAACGGTAGGGTGATCGAGCTGATCGGCAACCCGATGCCCGGTGGCGGTTTCGTCATGAGTTTCACCGACATCACTGCGTTCCGCGAAGCCGAGCAGGCGTTGACCGAAGCCAACGAAGGGCTTGAGCAACGGGTCAGCGAACGCACTCAGGAACTGTCGCAACTCAACGTCGCGCTGACCGAAGCCAAAGGCACCGCCGAGGCCGCCAACCAGTCGAAAACCCGTTTTCTCGCGGCGGTCAGTCATGACCTGATGCAACCGCTGAACGCCGCCCGGCTGTTCTCCGCCGCCCTCTCCCATCAGGACGACGGTTTGAGCAGCGAGGCGCAAAAACTGGTGCAACACCTCGACAGCTCGTTGCGCTCGGCTGAGGATCTGATCAGCGATCTGTTGGATATTTCCCGACTGGAAAACGGCAAGATCAACCCCGATCGCAAGCCGTTCGCCGTCAATGAGCTGTTCGACACTCTCGGTGCCGAGTTCAAGGCACTGGCACAGGAACAGGGATTGATCTTCCGTGTGCGCGGCAGTCATCTGCGCATCGACAGCGACATCAAATTGCTCAGACGAATTCTGCAGAACTTCCTCACCAACGCATTTCGCTACGCCAAAGGCCCGGTGTTACTGGGCGTGCGTCGACGTGGCGGCGAATTGTGTCTGGAAGTGTGGGATCGCGGACCAGGGATTCCTGAAGACAAACAACAGGTGATTTTCGAGGAGTTCAAGCGCCTCGACAGCCATCAGACCCGCGCCGAAAAAGGCCTCGGGCTGGGTTTGGCAATTGCCGATGGCTTGTGCCGGGTGCTCGGCCACACTTTGCGTGTACGTTCGTGGCCAGGCCGCGGCAGCGTGTTCAGCGTCAGCGTGCCGCTGGCTCGCTCACAAGCCGTGCCGGCGAGCGCCGCGGTTGAATTGAGTGGCAGATTGCTGAGCGGCGCGCAAGTGCTGTGCATCGACAACGAAGACAGCATTCTGATCGGCATGAACAGCCTGCTGAGCCGCTGGGGCTGTCAGGTATGGACGGCGCGTAATCGTGAGGAATGCGCGGCGTTGTTGAACGACGGGGTGCGACCGCAAGTGGCGCTGGTCGACTATCACCTCGATCACGGGGATACCGGCACCGAGTTGATGGCGTGGTTGCGCACGCATCTGGGTGAGCCGGTGCCGGGGGTGGTCATCAGTGCTGACGGGCGACCGGAGATGGTTGCGCAGGTGCATGCGGCGGGGCTGGATTATCTGGCCAAACCGGTGAAGCCGGCGGCGTTGCGGGCGTTGTTGAGTCGGTACTTGCCGTTGTAGGTGCATGTGCTGCACTGACGCCTTCGCGAGCAGGCTCGCTCCCACAAGGTTTAGGTGATCCCTGTGGGAGCGAGCCTGCTCCGGGCGGCGATCCGACGAAGCTTTTCGGGCTATTCCGGAAGTTCGACGAGACCATCGACGTCCGTCATCGCCCGCTCCAGCAAATCCGCCGGCAAGCTTTTGCTCGCCCGCGCACCGAGCAACTTCAGCTGTTCACTGCGACTGACCAGGTTGCCGCGCCCCTCGGTGAGCTTGTTGCGCGCTGAACTGTAAGCTTTATCCAACTGTTGCAGGCGATTGCCGACCTCGTCGAGATCCTGAATAAACAGCACAAACTTGTCGTACAGCCACCCGGCGCGCTCGGCGATTTCCCGGGCATTCTGACTCTGGCGCTCCTGCTTCCACAGACTGTCGATCACCCGCAGTGTCGCCAGCAACGTGGTCGGGCTGACGATGACGATGTTGCGGTCGAAGGCATCCTGGAACAGGCTCGGCTCGGCCTGCAACGCCGCCGAAAACGCCGCTTCGATCGGCACGAACAGCAAAACAAAATCCAGGCTGTGCAGGCCTTCAAGACGCTTGTAATCCTTGCCGGCCAGGCCTTTGACGTGATTGCGCAACGACAGCACGTGTTGCTTGATTGCAATCTGCCCGAGGGCATCGTCGTCGGCAGCCACGTACTGCTGATACGCGGTGAGGCTCACCTTGGAGTCCACCACCACTTGCTTGTCGCCCGGCAGGTAAATGATCACGTCAGGCTGGAAGCGCTCGCCGTCCGGGCCTTTGAGGTTGACCTGCGTCTGGTACTCGCGGCCCTTCTCCAGACCGGCGTGTTCGAGCACCCGCTCAAGAATCAGCTCGCCCCAGTTGCCTTGGGTTTTCTGGCCTTTCAGGGCGCGGGTCAGGTTGGTCGCTTCGTCGCTCAAACGCAGGTTGAGCGCCTGCAACCGTTCAAGCTCCTTGGCCAGCGAGAAGCGCTCGCGGGCCTCGGCCTGATAGCTTTCTTCCACACGTTTTTCGAAGGATTGAATGCGTTCTTTCAGCGGATCGAGCAGTTGACCGAGCCGTTGCTGACTGGTCTCGGCAAAACGCTGCTCGCGCTCATCGAAGATCTTCCCGGCCAGTTCGGCAAACTGCGCCCGCAGTTCATCGCGCGAGCCTTGCAGGTCGCTGAGGCGTTGCTGATGACTTTCCTGCTGTTCGCGCAGTTCGGCGTTCAGCGAAGCGGCCTGTGCGTCGAGGCGGCGCAGTTCAGCTTCCTTATTGGCGCGTTCGAGGTTCCAGGCGTGGGAGGCATCGCGGGCGTCGTCACGCTCGATCTGCAGCAATTCGACTTCCCGGCGCAGAGCGGCCAGATCAGCCTGCTTGGCGGCATTGGCCTGGCCGAGATCGGCCACTTCATCGCGGCTGGCGTCGAGTTGCGCGTTAAGTCCGTCCTGGGCCAGTTGGGCCATGGCCAGCCGCTCTTCGAGCAAGGCGACCTCGGCTTGGCCATTGCTCGCCCGGCGCTGCAGTTGCCAGGCGAGTGCCAACAATGGCAGGCCTGCCCCTGCGAGACCGAGCAACACGCTGGTCAAGTCCATAGCCATAACGACTCCTGCCGATTCGATAAAGCCTGAAGGTTAACCAAGGTGTCAGGTCTTGGACAGCTCAGTCTTCGAGCAGACCGAGTTCCTGCTGCGCGCGACGATCACCAGCGCGGGCGGCCTGGCGCAGCAGATCCTGACCGATGCGCCGATCCCGAGCGTTACCGCACTCGCGGCACATCAGTTGACCGAGACGGCTTTGCGCGGCGACGACACCTTCACGCGCCGGTTGCTTGAGCAGGCGGCCAGCGAGGTGTTTGGCATTGTGGCTGGCGCTCAGGCGCGGGCTGTCGAGCAGCCATTCGGCAACGCGAACGGTAAAGCGCTTGGGCGGAGTAACACGGGGAGGTTCTGAGGTTACAGAGTCTGATACTGAGCGAAACTTCATAAAGCACTGTGGGACGAATCGGAAGGCGCGCCACTCTACTCTCTTTTTCTTACAGGTAAAGTCGAAAAACAACCCGGCACGCCCGTCCTAGAGCAAGCGCTCGGGACAATCCACAGAAGCTGTGGATAACTCAGTGGACAACCGCCCTCCAACCCTCGCAAAGCCTTATGGAATGGGGCCCGCAGTCAAACTGACGATTTTTTCACCAACAAAAAAAAGCGATGTTTTTCATTGACTTAAACTTTCGTTACAGGCAGCCATCGGGGTCAGGATTGATGTGACAGTGCCGTTACAGGTCGCGCAACCAATGTGCACAAGTACCTGTTACTGGGTTATATCGATGCACTTTTTCCGAGCGTTTTCACCATGACTCTGGGGATAAGCGGCGTAAACACACAGTTTTGTCATTGGAGCTACACCGACCGACGGTAGCAATCTGCACCATCTGGGCTGATTCTGCAGATCAGCGGAGCTGAAGCAGTGGTCGATTTCAGTCTTTTTCAAGCCAGGGTTTGCTTTAAGCATTTCGATCCGTTAGTATCCGCGGCGTTAGTACCAAGCTGAAAGTCAATTCCGGTCGAACACATCCCCACGGGCAGCCTTCTACCAAGAAGCCCTACCGAAAAAAGCGGGAACGACCCCTCGATGGTTTCCAGGTAAATCTTGCGACGACACTGCCTTCGAATGATGCGAAGGGTGTTGCGAAGACCACTTACTCTGACCGAACCAACCTGCAAATTGATCAGGATCTTCACCCCGGGCCCAGAACCTTTGCCCTTGATGTGTTGCCTGCCCTCCTAAGTACCTACCTGCCAGCCCAAGCGCGCCAACTTAATTGCGCTTCAAACTGGCTGCTTTGTTCCAGTCGGGTTCTTCGTTCGACCAATGGTGGTCGACGTTACTGGAACGTTTTAACGTTGCACGGTTCTTATCCGTGTCATTTGTAGGAACACCTAATAACTATGTCTACTCAAATCCATACTCAGGATGCCATTCGCACCCTAACCAACGCTTTTGCACCAATGAACTGCCTGATCATGGCCGCTCGCAAAGGCTGCTTCAGCTTCACACTGGTCAACGAACACGGTATCGCCCGCCACAGCGAGCGTCTGTACCCCGATCAGTACTCCAGCGCCGAACCGCTGCAGGCCGTGATCGACCGTACCCGTCAGGCATTGATTGCCTGAGAGCCGAAAAGGCTGCAAAAGCAAAAGCCCCGCACAAAATGCGGGGCTTTTTATTGCCTGATGTTTCACTTTTAGCCGTTGGCGCTTAAGTACCAACGGATATAACGGTTATAACTCGAAGCCGGAAATATTTTAAAAACAGGCCTTTACGTCGCGAATATGACACTACACTTCAACTCAAGCGGCGTGATCCGCTTGCGGCGAGCCTGAACCGATCCACTGCTGCCAAGCCCCCCTTCAGGACTCGCCATCAATAACAAGAACCGAGGGTTTTATGGGTATCGCTGCCAGCGAACTGTGCCGCTACGTGATCCGTCCTACGCTGATCTATCTGGGACGTCACAGCGCGACTGCCGAATCTCTGCTGCTGGGCATCGCCGCCAGCCAGTCAGCCCTGGGTTCCGCCCTGCATGACCGCCGCGGCCACGGGCTTTACCGCATCGCCGAGCAGCGCCATCAAGCCCTTTGGGATGATTACCTGGCACTCGATCCGGAACGCGCCAGCCTGGTTCGCGGCCTCGCCAGCCAGCATGCTTTCCTGACTGGCCCGCACCTGGAACTGACTGTGAATCTGCGTTACGCCACGGCCATTGCCTGGCTCCTTGTGGAAGAGCAAAACCCCACCCTCCCCGATTCCAACGATTTGCTGGGAATGGCGCGTATCTGGCGTCAGACCTTTCAACCTCAAGGTCGCCTGCGCGACTTCACTTACGCCTGGTACACCTGTGTTTCAACGGTGAATCAGGTCGCCTGCTGACCGACCGGTTTCAGAAGATCGCACAACAGGTCGCGATTCTGGTCGGATTGTCCTACAAAACCGCTCTAACTCAAGGCATACGGACTATAGCGCTGGGACGAAAATGTTGGTAATTTTCGCCCCGGTGATCATCAGGAGTTCTAATAATGAAAAAAGTCATGCTCAAAACCACCCTTAGCCTCGCCGTTACCCTTGCCTCCACTCAAATTTTCGCGGCCGGCTTTGCCCTCAACGAACAAAGCATCAGTGGGATGGGGACTGGTTTTGCCGGGCGATCTTCTTCTGCTGACGACGCAAGTACTGTTTATGGCAACCCTGCCGGCATGTCGCGCATCAAGCGTGAACAAGTTACCGGTGGTGTAGCCGTTGTCGATGCTCATACCGATATCAGCAATGCCAGCTCCAGCCCTAACGGCGGCAGCAACAAAGGCGACATGGTGCCTTTCACCGCTGTACCTATGGGCTTCTACGTGAAACCGATCGATGAGCATTGGGCATTCGGCCTCGGTGTTTATGTGCCGTTCGGCCTGATCACTGATTATGAAAACGGCTTTGCCGGCCGTTACTTCGGCAGCAAGTCCGAAGTGCAAGTCATCACGTTCCAACCGACCATCAGCTACGCCTTCAACGACAAGGTGTCGATCGGTTTCGGCCCGACCATCAACCGCATTGACGGTGCGCTGGAATCCAACCTGTCGATCACTCAAGCCCTGCCGGACGGCAAGGTCAAGATCAAGGGTGACGACACCGCCCTGGGCTACAACGTCGGCCTGCTGGTACAAGCCACCGACACCACTCGCGTGGGCCTGACCTACCACTCGAAAGTCGACTACAAGCTCGAAGGCAACACCAAGGTCAACTACGGCGCACTGGCCGCAGTCGGTCTGGGCGCCAGCCAGAAGTACGACGCTTCGCTGAAGATCACCACACCCGAATCGGTCGACCTCTCGGTTACCCAGGCGATCAACGATCGCTGGAACGTGTATGCCGGTACCACCTGGACCCGTTGGAGCCAGCTGGAAAAAATCACCGTGAAAAACTCCGGTGTGCAGCCGCTGCTGGCCGGCCAGTTCGGTTCGATCAACGAAGACCAGAACTGGCATGACTCCTGGGCCTACGCCGTGGGTACTTCGTACCAGTTGAACAAGGAATGGGTACTGCGTACCGGTCTGACCTTCGACCAGTCGCCGACCAATAACGAAGACCGTTCGCCACGCATTCCGACTGGCGACCGCACCATCTTCAGTATCGGTGCCGGCTGGAGCCCGACCGACGACCTGACCATCGACGTCGCTTACTCGTACCTGAAAGAAGAGTCAGTGAAGATCCGCAACGAAAACAACCGTGGCCAGAGCTACGACGCCAAGTATGAAAACTCGGCAAACGGTTTCGGTGTCGGCGCTACTTACCGCTTCTGATGGTGTGTGGCGAGGCTAACCCCTCGCCCACAAAAAGCCCCGCTCTCTTTGCAGAGGCGGGGCTTTTTAATGCCTGAAATTTGTGCGACCTGTAGGAGCTGTCGAGTGCAACGAGGCTGCGATCTTTTGATCTGTTTTTTTAAAATCAAAAGATCGCAGCGTGCCGCAGCTCCTACAGATCAGGGCTTCAAGGGTTTCGAGGCGATAGCCTTTTCGATCGCGGCAATAAATTCCGGATCATCAGGCTTGGTCAGGCTGGAGAAATTGGCGATCACCTTGCCCTGGCGATCGACCACATACTTGTAGAAATTCCACTTCGGTGCGCTGCTCTGTGCGGCCAGCACCTGGAACAGATGCGTAGCATCATCACCACGAACCTTCTGCGGCTCGGTCATGGCGAACGTCACGCCGTAATTGGCGTAACAGACCTTGGCGGTCTCGGCGCTGTCCTTGGACTCCTGCTTGAAGTCATTGGAAGGCACGCCGAGCATTTCCAGCCCTTGCCCTTCGTAGCGCTTATGCAACGCCTCAAGGCCTTCGAACTGCGGCGCGAAACCGCAGAAGCTTGCGGTGTTGACCACCACCAACGGTTTGTCGGCGTACTGCTTGCACAGATCGATGGATTCCTTGGCTCGCAGTTTGGGCAGCGAGCCCTGCAGCAATTCGGGACAGTCGGCGGCCTGGGCCAGACCAGTCAACGCCATCAGCAACGCGGGAACAGCACACCAGCGCATCAGCATGTCGAGCATCCTTGAGCAGTCGTCAGAGTTTGACGTTACTCGCCATGCCTGTTTCTAGCAAATGCTCATGCCCAACTGCATCAACGCCAGACCACCCTGATGCCAGCCCCACCACACCAGCGCCAGCAATGCGGCGCCGAGTGCGGTGATGACGATTCGTGACCAGAGTTGACTCATACGGCGCTCGCAGCGGCTTGCAGACGTGCGACCGGACGCTCGCGCACCGGCCAGTTCAGCGCCGCCGCCAGCAGACTCAAAAGAACAGCCACTTGCCAGATCACGTCATAACTCCCGGTTCGGTCATACACCACCCCGCCCAGCCAGCCGCCAAGGAACGATCCCAACTGATGGAACAGGAACACGATGCCGCCGAGCATGGACAGGTTTCGCACACCAAACAAGGTCGCCACCGTACCGTTGGTCAACGGCACCGTCGACAGCCACAGGAAACCCATCGCCATGCCAAACAGGTAGGCCGACGTGGTCGTCACCGGCAGCCACAGAAACAGCACAATCACCACCGCGCGCAACAGGTACAACGCTGTCAGCAGACGCGGCTTGGACATGCGCCCGCCCAGCCAGCCAGCAGTGTAAGTGCCGAAAATATTGAACAGCCCGATCAACGCCAGCACCGTGGTGCCGACACTGGCGGGCAGATGCTGATCGACCAGATACGCAGGCAGGTGCACACCGATAAACACCACCTGAAAACCGCAGACGAAAAAACCGAACGCCAACAACCAGAAACCCGAATGCGAACAGGCTTCGCGCAGGGCCTCGGACAAGGTTTGTTCATGGCCGAGCACCGGCAGCGGCTTATCCTTGAGCATGCTCACCAGTGGCACGATCAGCGCCACCAGCAGGCCCAGCACCAGCAGCGCGGCCGACCAGCCGAGCCAGCCGATCAGACCCAGCGTGCCCGGCAACATGGCGAACTGGCCGAAAGAACCGGCGGCGCTGGCAATACCCATGCCCATGCTGCGCTTCTCTGGCGGCACGGCCCGGCCCACGACACCAAGAATGACCGAGAACGAAGTGCCCGACAGGCCAATACCGATCAGCAGACCGGCACTCAGTGACAGCGTCACTGCCGAGTCGGACAGGCCCATGCACACCAGGCCCGCCGCGTAGAGCAGCCCACCGATGAGCACCACTTTTGCCGCGCCGAAGCGGTCAGCCAATGCGCCGGTAAACGGTTGCGCCAGGCCCCAGATCAGGTTCTGCAAGGCAATGGCGAAGGCGAACACCTCTCGCCCCCAGCCGAACTGCGCGCTCATTGGTGACAGAAACAGGCCAAAACCGTGCCGCACGCCCAATGACAACGCCAAAATCAGCGCACTTCCGACCAAAACCCAACCGCACGTACGCCACATCGATGTCATTGTTATTCTCCGCTTGCGGGTATATACCCGCTTGAGTTTGGAAAAAACCGGCCTCAGGCCAGTTCATCCAGCAATCTGAGCAAGGTTTCACGCTTCTCGGCACCCAGTCGGTCAATCAACCGCTGCTGCGCCGCTTCCCAGGCCGGCAGTGCCGCTGCCAGGCGTTGCACGCCGGTCTCGGTGAGCTTGACGATGCGGTTACGCATGTCCTCGCCCTCGGCCAGCGCCACCAGCCCCTCACCCTCCAGCACCCGCAAATTGCGCCCGAGAGTGCTGCGATCAAGACCCATGGCTTCGGCCAGTTCCGAGATGCTCGGTTGATCCAGACGCTGCAGGTTGCACAGCAAAGAATACTGGGCAACGTTGATCCCGAAGCCGTCGAGAGCGCCGTCGTAATGCCTGCTGACGCCACGAGCGGCGCGACGCAGGTTGGTGCACAAACACTGAGAAGGAAGCATGATGCGTGTATATACCCGCGACTGTGTTAAATCAAGTTACAGATGAGTTTACCCATAACATTTGTGGTGTTTGACACACCGCTATCGCGAGCAGGCTCACTCCTACAGGGGAATGCGGTCAACTGTAGGAGTGAGCCTGCTCGCGATGAGGCCGGCATGAACAGTAGAAATCCATCAGACCAAAACCAATCCAACCAACACCACCATCTCCAGCAATTCCAGCAACGCCCCCGCCGTATCACCGGTCGTCCCGCCCAACCGCCGCATCATCAACTGCCGCAGCCAGACAAACACAACGACCGAAATCACCAACGCGACGAACGCGGCAAACCCGGCAATCAACACGCAAGCCAGCGCACTACCGCCGAGCACCCACCACCCCGCCTTGCGCGGCAAATGGTCCGCCAACGCCTGCCCCAACCCGCCCGCACGCACATACGGCGTCGTCAAAAACAACCCCAACAGCGCCGCCCGCCCCAGCAACGGCACGATGATCAACGCCAGCCCATGCCCCTGCTCGATCAGCGCCAGCAGCGCAGCAAACTTGAGCAACAACACCAACACCAGCGTCACCACCGCAATCGGCCCGCTGCGCGGATCCTTCATGATCGTCAGCGTACGCTCGCGATCACCAAAACCGCCGAGCCAGGCATCGGCGCTGTCAGCCAGACCATCCAGGTGAAGTGCGCCACTGAGCAACACCCACACCGTCAGCAACAACGCCGCATGCAGCAGCAACGGCGCGCCGCTCAAGGCGAGATTCAACGCCCACAGGATCACCCCGAACAGCAACCCCACCAACGGATAAAACAGCAGCGACCGCCCCAGTTGTTCCGGCTCAGGCATGCCCGGCAAACGAATCGGCAGGCTACTGAGAAATTGCAGGGCGATCCACAGCGGCAACATGTCAGTGACCTTCCTTGAGTGAACCATCCGCCTCGACCGTCAGCGCAAACAACGCGCCATGACCGACCTCGACATTGAGTAACTGCTCGCGCGGCAACCCTCGCGCCTGCGCCAGCAACAAGCGCATCACACCACCGTGACTGATCAGCAAAACCCGCTTACCGGCGTATGCGCTGTGCAGGCGAGCAACGGCTGCCAGCACACGCGAGGAAAACTCGCTGACCGGCTCACCCTGCGGCGGCGTAAAGGAATACGGATCAGCCCAGAACAGCCCCAAGGCCTCGGCATCCGTCTCCATCAACGCCGCTGCACTCCGCCCTTCCCATGCGCCGAAATGCAGCTCTTGCAGATCCTTGTCCAATTGCACTGGCAGATCCAACTGCTCACCCAGTTCGGCGGCAAAGCGAGCGCAACGCTGCAACGGCGAACTGACGATCCGATCCCACGGCCCGCTCTCGACCACGGCCGCACGCATCTGCGCCCAACCCTTTTCAGTCAGCGCATCATCGAGGCTGCCGCGCAAACCACCGCCGAGTTCAGTCTCACCATGGCGCAGCAGATCCAGATGCAATGTCATGCCGGACGATCCGCTACCGCCGCTTCAGCGAACGTCGCCATCTGCCCGTGCAGATCACAGGCCAGACGCAACAATGGCACCGCCAGCGCCGCGCCACTGCCCTCGCCCAGACGCAGACCAAGCTCCAGCAACGGCTCGGCCTGCAGGGTTTCCAGCACATGACGATGGCCCGGCTCCGCGCCACGATGACCGAACAGCAACCACTCGCGGCACTCAGGATTCAAACGCACCGCGACCAACGCAGCGACCGTGCAGATAAAGCCGTCAACCAGCACCGCCACACCTTCTTGAGCCGCCGCCAGATACGCGCCAACCAACGCGGCGATTTCAAAACCACCGAGATTGAACAGCGTCTGCAACGCATCGCCACGCTGTGCAGCATGCAACGCCAATGCACGCTCGATCACTTGTGCTTTATGGCTGACGCCTTCGGCATTCAGCCCGGTGCCGGGGCCGGTCAGATGCGCCACCGGGCAATCGAGCAAGGCACAGGCCAATGCGCTCGCCGCCGTGGTGTTGCCAATGCCCATTTCGCCGCCGATGAACAACTGCGCGCCCGCCGCTTTCGCCCGCAACAGACTGTCGCGACCGGCCTGCAACGCGAGTTCGCCCTGAGCCTGAGTCATCGCTGCACCCAGCACGAAGTTCGCTGTACCCGCGCCAATGTTCAAATGACGCACACCCGGCAGGTCCAGCGCGGGATTCACCGTACCCAGATCGACCACTTCCAGCTGCGCGCCAAGCTGACGCGCCAGCACGCTGATTGCCGCACCGCCGCTGACGAAATTGAGCAGCATCTGCCCGGTGACTTCCTGCGGGAATGCCGAAACCCCTTCAGCGACCACGCCATGATCACCTGCAAAAATCGCGATCCAGACCTGTTCCAAAGTCGGTTTGACCTGGCCTTGCAGGCCGGCCAGTTGCACCGCGACCGATTCCAGACGCCCGAGGGAACCGGCGGGTTTGGTCAGTTGCTGTTGCCGCGCCGCCGCTTGTTCAACGACGTTGAGGTCGACCGGTTTGCACGGATTCAGCCACCAGGTTTGAGTCATAACGCAGGTCCTTTCAGAGTCAGGGGCAGGCCGGCGACGGTCAGGACAACACGCTGACAACGCTCGGCCAGAGCTTGATGCAGCCAACCGGCTTCATCGACGTAGCGGCGAGTCAATTCGCCCAGCGGCACGACACCCATTCCGGTCTCGTTGCTGACAAAAATTATTTCACCCGGCAAGGATGCCAGGCAGTTCAGCAAGGCTTCGCGCTCGGCGGCGAGACGTTCGGCGTCGTCGAGCATCAGCAGATTGGTCAGCCACAGGGTCAGGCAATCGACCAGCAAGCAACGCTCGGCGCTGGCGCTTTCGCGCAGGACACGGGCCAGTTCCAGAGGTTCTTCGATGAGTGCCCAGTCGGCGGGACGGCGGGCGCGGTGATGGGCGACGCGATCGCTCATCTCGCCATCGAGGGGTTGGCTGGTGGCGATGTAAGTCACGGCCAGACCGCTATCGCTGGCGAGCTTTTCGGCCAGACGACTTTTGCCGGAGCGGGCGCCGCCGAGGATCAGTTGGAGCATGGTTTTATCCAGGAAAATTCAAGTGAGGCAACCGCCGCTTTCGCGAGCAGGCTCGCTCCCACAGGGTTATGAGTTGTACTCAAAATGTATGGCTAACCGCATTCACTGTGGGAGCGAGCCTGCTCGCGAAGAGGCCAGCACAGGCAACTCAAATCCCACAGAGCCGGCGCAACAGCTCGGTATCCAGATGCTTCTCCACCAGATCCGCCAACCGCTCGATATCGCGCTCGCGCAAGCCGTGATAATCCACCGCCTGCACATCGCTCAACCCGGCCCAGCGCAGCAACGCCGCACTCGCCGCCGGCGATTCAAACAGGCCATGCAGATAAGTGCCGAACACTTGTCCATCGGCACTCTGCGCACCGTCGCAACGGCCGTCATCCAGATGCACCGCAGCATTTTCCAACGCCGGTCCGCTGGTCACGCCGGCATGAATTTCATAGCCGCTGACTTCGGCATCTTCCAGCGCCAGCCGTCCACGCACATTGCGCAACTGCTTCTCGGCCTCAAGTGTGGTTTCGAACGCCAGCATGCCCAAACCGGCACTCGTGCCCGGCGCACCTTCAAGTCCGAGCGGGTCATGCACCTGCTCGCCGAGCATCTGCAGACCGCCGCAGATCCCCAGCACTTTGCCGCCGTAACGCAAGTGCCGAGAGATTGCCGTATCCCAGCCATTGGCACGCAGATAGGCCAGATCACTGCGCACGCTTTTCGAGCCCGGCAGGATGATCAAGTCAGCCGCAGGAATCGCCTGCCCTGGGCCAACGAATTGCAGATCGACCTGCGGATGCAGACGCAGCGGATCGAAATCGGTGTGGTTGCTGATGCGCGGCAGCACCGGCACCACCACTTTCAAGACTTGTTCGGCCTTGTCGGTCTGGCGCTGATCGATGCCGTCCTCGGCCTCCAGATGCAGATCCATCACATAGGGCAACACGCCCACCACTGGTTTGCCGGTGCGCTGTTCCAGCCAGTCGAGGCCCGGTTGCAGCAAGGCGATGTCGCCGCGAAAGCGGTTGATGATGAAGCCCTTGACCCGCGCCTGTTCGCTCGGCGAGAGCAACTCCAGGGTGCCGACCAGATGGGCGAAAACCCCGCCGCGATTGATGTCGGCAATCAGCAGCACCGGGCAATCCACCGCCTCGGCAAAGCCCATGTTGGCGATGTCGCCGGCGCGCAGATTGATCTCGGCCGGCGAGCCTGCGCCTTCGACCATCACCAGCGGATAGGCAGCGCTGAGTCGCTCGTGAGAAGCCAAAACAGCTTTCATCGCGATGGCTTTGTAGTCGTGATACGCCACGGCATTCATCGAAGTCACGGCGCGACCATGGATGATCACTTGCGCGCCGGTGTCGCTGTTCGGCTTGAGCAGTACCGGGTTCATATCGGTGTGCGGTTCAAGAAACGCCGCTTGCGCCTGCACCGCTTGCGCGCGGCCGATTTCACCGCCGTCGGCAGTCACCGCGCTGTTGAGCGCCATGTTCTGCGGTTTGAACGGTACGACCGCCACGCCCTGACGAGTCGCCCAGCGGCACAGCGCCGTCACCAGTGTGCTTTTACCGGCGTCGGAAGTGGTGCCTTGCACCATCAGGGTGGTCATGGGTGGTCCTTGGCGAAAGCGCTTAAAGCCTGTTCGAGACGCGCCTCTTCAGCGGCATCGGCAGGCAGGCCAAAACGCAGACTGCTGTTGTGGGTGAAGAGGCGCAGGAGGATGCCGCGACGGGCCATGAATTCGTGCAGCACCTCAGCGTGTTCGGTGATCAGCCACTGGAACAGCGCGCAACCACCTTGGGGTTTGAAGCCGTAGCGCTCCAGCAACGCTGCCAGCCGCTCGCTGGCTTCATCGCTGCGAATCCGTTGGCGTGTGTGGTTTTCAGTATCTTGCAGACAGGCCTGACCGAGCACCCGCGTCGGCCCGCTGACCGCCCAAGGTCCGACCTGTTCGGCGAGCAGTTTGAGCAACTTGCGCTCGGCCAGCACAAAACCCAGACGCACGCCGGCGAGGCCGAAAAACTTGCCGAACGAACGCAACACGATCAGCCCGACTTGATGCGCATGCGGCGCCAGGCTCAGTTGCGGCGTGTTGTCCATGAAAGCTTCATCGACCACCAGCCAGCCGCCACGCCGGGCAAGCCGCGCGTGCCAGTCGAGCAATCGTGCCGGGGTCAGACTCAGACCAGTCGGGTTGTTCGGGTTGACCACCACCAGCACGTCGAGGCTGTCGAGAAAGAATTCGACTTCCTGCTCCAGCACTTCGCGCACGATGTAACCGCTGCGGCGCCAGGCTTCGGCATGTTCGGCATAACACGGTGACAACACGCCGACTTTGCCGGCGCGGCGCAAACGCGGCAGCAACTGGATAGCCATCTGCGAACCGGCCACCGGCAGCACTTGCGCGGCACCGTAGTAATCGCACGCGGCTTGCTCCAGTCCGTCGTCGGTTTCCGGCAAACGCGCCCAGGCGCGCAGCGGAATTTCCGGGATCGGGAACGGCCACGGCGCGAGGCCGCTGGACAGGTCGAGCCAGTCCGCCTCGGCAATGCCGTAATCGTGTGCCGCCTTGCGCAGCCGGCCACCGTGCTCAAGCATAGAATTCAGCCCCCACGCAGAGAATCAGCAGCCATAACCATACCCCGCGCTGGACCAATTGCCAGCCACGGTCGATGGAATCTGCGTCAGCCGCTGCGCCCTCGCCAAGCTGCGGACGGTCGTGAAGTTCACCGTGGTAAATCGCCGGCCCACCCAATTCCACGCCCAGCGCACCGGCGCCGGCCGCCATCACGGGACCTGCGTTGGGGCTGTCCCACTTCGGCGCCTGTGTGCGCCAGCACTTCAACGCGAGTCGGGTTTTGCCCAGCAGCGCGTAGGTCAATGCCACCAGACGCGCAGGAATATAGTTAAGCACGTCGTCGATTTTCGCCGCCGCCCAACCGAAACGTTCGAAGCGTTCGTTGCGATAGCCCCACATCGCATCCAGCGTATTACTCAAGCGATAAAGAACCACGCCCGGCGCACCCGCCACAACAAACCAGAACAGCGCGGCAAACACCGCATCGCTGCCGTTTTCCAGCACCGACTCAGTGGCAGCACGAGCGACGGCAGTGCTGTCGAGCTCATCGGTCTGGCGACTGACCAGATAGCCAACACGCTTGCGTGCCTCATCGAGATCATCCGCACGCAAAGCCGCAGCCACCGGCGCAACATGCTCACCGAGGCTGCGCATGCCGAGGGCGCAATACAGCGCGAGAATCTCGACGACCCACCCCACGTACGGCGCCCAGGAAAACGCTGTGGCGAGCAAGGTCAGCGGCAGCACCGCGATCACCCACGCGGTGACGCCATGGCTGCGCCAGCCACGCCCACCGGCGTTGAAACGTTGCTCGATGCGCCCGGCAAAATTGCCGAACGCCACCAGCGGATGCCAGCGTTTCGGTTCACCGAGCAGCGCATCCAGCGCCACTGCGGCGACACTCAACAACGCCACACTCATTGACTCACTCCCCAGTAATTCTCAAACAGCAACTCATTCAGCGGACGCGCCTGCGCCCACCCTTCGAGTACCAGCATCGGCGCCGGATAGAATTCCTTGACCGGACCCAAACATAAAACGGCCAGAGGCTTGGCGCCTTCGGGCAACTTCAGCAAATCGGCGAGCGCCTGCGGCTCGAACAACGAAACCCAACCCATGCCGAGGCCTTCGGCGCGCGAGGCCAGCCACAAATTCTGGATCGCACAAGACAACGACGCCATGTCCATTTCCGGCAGCGTGCGGCGACCGAAGATGTGTTTTTCGCGATCATCCATCAGCGCCGCGACCAGCACTTCGGCGCAGTCGTTGATGCCTTCGACCTTGAGTTTCATGAACTCGTCACTGCGCTCGCCGAGGGCTTCTGCGGTGCGCACGCGCTCTTCTTCCACGAGGTTCTGGATCTGCCCGCGCAGGCTGCGGTCGCTGATGCGAATGAAGCGCCAGGGCTGCATCAGGCCGACACTCGGGGCCTGGTGGGCGGCTTCCAGTAGTCGGCGCAGCAGCTCCGGCTCGACCGTGCCGCCAGTGAAGTGGCGCATGTCGCGGCGTTCGGCGATGGCTCGATAAACTGCTTCGCGCTCGGCTTCGGAGAATGCGTTGTCGGTCATGGCCCTTTCGCGAGCAGGCTCGCTCCCACAGGGGATTGCATTGCTTCAGTCACCACTGTTTCAACTGTGGGAGCGAGCCTGCTCGCGAAGGCGGCTTCGGAGTCAGGCGCAAACAGTGCAGCGACAGCCGCAGGATTCGACGGAAAATAGAAGTGCACATAAGAGGCCGTCATCCGCCCCTCACGATAAACCGCCTCGGCACCGCGCCCACCATTCGGGCTCAAGCCACGCGCAATCGGCGTCAGTTCGGTGGTGGTCAGGGAATGATGATACGTGTGCCCACGCAGCGAGCCTTCCGGCAGATCCACCGCTTGCAACGCCAACGCCGCCAGACGCTTCTGCATCACCGCGTCGCCTTTGAGCAGCCCAACCAATTCGGCGCGAGCACCTTCAACGTCAGTCAGCGAATCGAGCAAATACAGCATCCCGCCACACTCAGCGAGCAACGGTTTACCCGCTGCATGATGCGCGCGAATCGCCTCCAACATCGCGGTGTTCTGCGACAACGCAACGTGGTGCAATTCCGGATAACCACCGGGCAGATACAGACTGTCAGCGCCAGGCAATTGCGTGTCACGGATCGGCGAGAAGAAACTCAACTCGGCGCCCATCGCCCGCAACAGATCGAGACTCGCGCCGTAGGTGAAGGCAAACGCTTCATCGCGGGCAACGGCGATTCGCACGTTTTTCAGCAACGGTTCGACGGCGATCACATCAGGCGCGGCGAATTCCACGGCCGGTGGCAGCGCTACCTCGCAACTGCTGGCCAATGCATCGGCGGCGGCATCGAGACGCACATCGAGATCATTCAGTTCGCTGGCCTGGACCAGGCCGAGATGGCGACTCGGCAGTTCGATACCGGTCTCGCGGGACAATGCGCCGCACCAACGCAGGCCTTCAGTGAGGCTACCTTCGAGCAACTGCGCATGGCGCAACGTGCCGACACGGTTGGCCAACACACCGGCAAACGGCAGATCCGGCTGATACTTCGCCAGGCCCAGCGCCAACGCACCAAAGGTCTGCGCCATCGCCGTCCCATCAATCACGCCGAGCACCGGCACGCCGAAGTGCCGCGCCAGATCGGCGCTGGAAGGCGTGCCGTCGAACAGGCCCATCACGCCTTCAATCAGAATCAGATCCGCCTCCGCGGCGGCTTCCCACAACAGCCGACGACTTTCCTGCTCGCCGACCATCCACATGTCCAGTTGATACACCGGCGCACCGCTGGCGCGCTCGAGAATCATCGGATCGAGAAAATCCGGGCCGCATTTGAACACACGCACCTCGCGCCCCTGATTGCGATGCAAACGGGCGAGCGCGGCGGTGACGGTGGTCTTGCCCTGACCGGAGGCCGGCGCGGCGATGAGCACCGCCGGGCAGTGACGTGGTTGATTCAAAGTTCGACGCCTTTCTGCGCTTTGATACCGGCCTGGAAGGCGTGTTTGAGCATGCCCATTTCGGTGACCGTGTCGCCCATTTCGATCATTTCCGGCTTGGCCGCACGACCAGTGACGATCACGTGCTGCATCGGCGGACGCGCCTGCAGATCGCTAAGCACCTGATCAAGATCGAGGTAGCCGTGTTTGAGGGCGATGTTGAGTTCGTCGAGCACCACCAGACCGATCGATGGATCACGCAGCAATTCGCGAGAGACAGCCCACGCGGCTTCGGCGGCGGCGATGTCGCGCTGACGGTCCTGGGTTTCCCAGGTGAAGCCTTCGCCCATCACGTGGAAGCGGACTTGCTCGGGAAAGCGGCGGAAGAACAACTCTTCGCCGGTGCTGTTGCGGCCCTTGATGAACTGCACCACGCCGCACTGCATGCCGTGGCCCATGGCGCGGGCGAGCATGCCGAAGGCCGAACTGCTTTTGCCTTTGCCGTTGCCGGTCAGCACCAGTACCAGGCCGCACTCGTCAGGCGAGTTGGCGATGCGTTCGTCGATCACGGCTTTTTTGCGCTGCATACGCGCCAGATGGCGTTCGTCGCGCTCGGGGGAATCAGTCATGGGGGAGCTCTCCGTTGAGGCTGGATAACGGCGGGCAGGCACAGGAATAGACGGCAAAAAGCCTGGCATCGCCCACCGTGATGCCGCTGGATGGATCAGGCCGGTCTCCGGGCTCATGAGCGGCGTTGGCCTGACTGCGCGCCTTCCCGCTTCTGTCGAGGCAGTGGCTCAAGGCGCAGTTTTCACTCATTTACCGTTGCGGGGGCAGCGCCGGGATCGTGGTGGTTCTTCGCTTGAAGACAACCCTCACCGGCTTCCCTGTTTCACTCTGTCGACAGCGGTCACAGAGCACCTGAAACAAGCCGCGAAGGTTAGAGGGTTGGGGGTGGAGCGTCAATTAAAGAGGCGGCCATCGGGCGAATAACTGCCGCTGATCAATTATCTGCCGCCAATCTTGTGCCACACTGATACAAATGATATCAAAGAGCCATGCCTTTCCCGAAAAGCCCACTACAACAATAAAGGATGATGACGATGCAAGGCATGATCATCAGCAACCCGCGCCTGGAATTCCTGCGCCCGGTGCTTGAACGCTGGTTTGACTGTATCGACCGCTACAATGCCGTGCGCGGCGACAGCGACACCCCTTACTGGCATGACGAGAAAGCCAATCTCGGACTGCTCTCGGCAGCGGCGTGGATGGCCGAGCTGGTCACTTTGAATGACACTGCCACGCGCAAACAGAATGAAGAAGGCGAGCGCAATGCCCGCGCCGATCTGTTTCTCGCCGGCGCCGAAGACCGCGCCTTTATCCAGGCCACCCAGCGCTGGCCAAAGGTTACCAACCTCAATCTGACTCAAGCCCTGCTCGACATCACCAACGACGCCAAACGCATCAGCTATGCCAGCGACTTCAAGCTTGGCTGCCTGTTTGTCGCGCCGCAAAAAGCCCAGCACAGCGCCAGCCCCGAAGAGCTGCAGGACATGGTCGACGATCTGCAAAAGGAACACACCTGCGCGGTCGCCTGGTATTTCCCTTACGCCTATCGCAAATTGCGCAGCGAAGCCGGCAACTATCACCCGGGCATCGCCGTGCTGTTCAAGGAAGCCCGCGGCTGAGCAGTTGAACCATCGGGCTTGCGCCCTCCTCTATGATTAGGAATGCATTCATAGGGAAGATCAGCAATGCGCAAGCCCCAGCTCGTTTTTGTCATCGCCTTCGCCGGAGGTCTCGCCGCCTGCGGTGAAACCTCCAGCCTGCAAGTCTCCGACGGTACCGGCCCGTCGCCGAAGCTGCCCGAACCGAACAAGACCCTGATCCCGACGGTGAACATCGCCCCGGCGATCGGCTGGCCCCAGGGCGCTAAACCGACGGCAGCGACTGGCACGCAAGTCGCTGCATTCGCCGAAGGCCTCGACCATCCGCGCTGGCTTTACGTGCTGCCCAACGGCGATGTGCTGGTGGCAGAAACCAACGCCCCGCCAAAGCCTGATGACAGCAGTGGCATTCGTGGCTGGGTCATGAAGAAGGTCATGGGCAAGGCCGGCGCTGGCGTGCCAAGCCCGAATCGCATCACTTTGCTGCGCGACGCTGATCACGATGGCGTGGCCGAGACACGCACGGTGTTTCTGCAAAACCTCAACTCGCCGTTCGGCATGACCTTGGTCGGCAATGATCTTTACGTCGCCGATACCGATCGCCTGCTGCGCTTCAACTACGAACCCGGCGCGACCGAGATCAAGTCGCAGCCAATCAAGGTTGTCGATCTGCCCGGCGGCACGCTGAATCACCACTGGACGAAAAACGTCATCGCCAGCAAGGACGGCAGCAAGTTGTACGTCACGGTCGGCTCGAACAGCAACGTTGGCGAAAATGGTCTGGATAAGGAAGAAGGTCGCGCGGCGATCTGGGAAGTTGATCGGGCGACCGGTAATCACCGGATTTTCGCCTCAGGCATCCGCAACCCCAATGGCCTGGCCTGGGAGCCGAAAAGTGGCGCGCTGTGGACAGCAGTGAATGAGCGCGACGAGATCGGCAGTGACCTGGTGCCGGACTACATCACCTCTGTGAAGGACGGTGGTTTCTATGGCTGGCCGTTCAGTTACTACGGTCAGCATGTCGATGTGCGCGTGACGCCGCAAAACCCGGAGCTGGTGGCCAAAGCCATTGCCCCGGATTATGCCGTCGGACCGCACACTGCGTCTTTGGGCCTGACGTTCGCCGAGGGCAACAACCTGCCGGCGCAGTTCAAGGAAGGCGCGTTTATCGGCCAGCATGGTTCATGGAACCGCAAACCGCACAGTGGCTATAAAGTGATTTTCGTGCCGTTTACTGGTGGCAAGCCGAGCGGCAAACCGGTGGACGTACTGACCGGCTTCCTCGACAAGGACGAGAATGCTTTGGGTCGGCCGGTGGGCGTGGTGATCGATCAGCAAGGTGGCTTGCTGGTGGCGGATGATGTTGGCAACAAGGTGTGGCGAGTGTCGGCCAGCAAATAGTTTTCGCCATGCACAAACAACTGTAGGAGTGAGCCTGCTCGCGATAGCGGTCGATCATTCAACATTGATGTTGAATGTGACACCATCATTGCGAGCAGGCTCACTCCTACACATTAGTTTTTGGGCAACTTGAATTACGGGTTATGCGCCAGATGCTCCGGCTGCAACACCCGCTTGGCACTCAGATAAGCCTTCTGCCAATACGCCTTCGACAGACTGTCCAGCTTCACCGTGCCGCCGGTAGCCGGCGCATGCACGAATCGCCCTTCGCCGACGTAAATTCCCGCATGACTGACCTGCGAGCCGCCATTGGTGGCGAAGAAGATCAGATCGCCGGTCTGCAAGCCTTCCTTGCCGACATTCGGTGCCTGCATGACTATCAGCTCACGCGTCGAACGCGGCAAAGAGATGCCCGCCGCATCACGGTAGACAAAACCGATCAGCCCACTGCAATCAAAGCCTGAATCCGGCGTGTTGCCGCCCCAGCGATAAGGCGTGCCGACCAGACCGAGCGCGCGAAACAGCACGTCTTCAGCAGCCGGTGAAAAAGCTTGGGACGGGCCGAACACGACCGGTGCGCGAACCACCGGCGCAGGCGGCGGTGTACGACTGGCGCAGGCGCTGAGCAACGCTGCGAAGAAGATCAATGTGAGGCGGGCCGTCATCGTCATAAGCAGAACATCCTGATCTGGCTGCGGCTTTTTCTGCCGATGGACAGAAAAGAAAACCGCCTACGTGAGCACGCAGGCGGTTTGCCATCAATATAGATACAGGATTCTAGCGGCTACGCGGCAAACTTCAAGTAAGACTTTAACTTCACCTTGTAAAGTCTACGTCTACTCCGTTGCCGGGAGCCTGATTGTCGCCGCGAACGCAGCGACATCGAGGGAATTACTTGCGAGCAGTAACTACAGTCGGAGCGTTGGCCAATGCGCGTTTCGCTTCGATGAAAGTCTTGCTCCAGTAGCTGTCACCCAGGCTGTCGATGCGAACACCGCCGCTGCGACGACTGCTGGAGTGGATGAACTGGTTGTCACCGAGGTAGATCCCGGCGTGACTGACACGACCGCGACGACCGTTGGTGGCGAAGAACAACAGATCGCCCGGCTCAAGGTTGCTGCGCGAGACCAGAGGTGCATCAACGTTGATCATTTCGCGTGTCGAGCGCGGCAGGTTCATGCCGGCTTCCTCGCGGAACAGATAGCCGATAAAACCGCTGCAATCGAAACCGGCTTCAGAGGTACCGCCGAAACGGTAACGGGTACCGATCAGGGACATGCCGCGTTCGAGGATGCTGTCGGCCAGAACAGGAAGCTGATAAGGCTTCTTGCCATTGAATTCGTTGAGTTCTTTTTCGGTGTCGAGCTCTTCCTGGTAAATAACGGAAGACTGAGCCGTGGCAGAATTTTTAACCTGTTGAGGCTGCTCTTGAACTGGAGAATGAGCAGCGCAACCGTACAACAGGGTGACGAGTGCGAGAGGCACGAGGGGTGCGAAGCGCTTTAGCATGGGCACGACCGTGGCTGATAGTTGTAAAGAAGCCGAGACTATGCCCGCTATCAACCTCATTTGCAAATTCAATCGATCTTTTTGTGACTTCTCGGTTTCTCGTTTACATCTAAGCGCTTAAGCCCATTTGAACCGATACGCGCCCTGCACACCCTGCAGGAAAGCGGATTTTCTGGCGCCTGAAATATGCCGAGACACGCTGAAAGCCGCGTCGTTACCAGCCTAGCGTTTCTTTCAGGAAGGGAATGGTCAGCTTGCGCTGAGCTTGCAAAGAGGCCTGATCGAGCTGTTCAAGCAAGTCGAATAGCGCACTCATACTGCGGGTGCCGCGAGTCAAAATAAAATGCCCGACTTCATCGGTCAGGTGCAGACCGCGACGCGATGCGCGCAACTGCAAGGCACGCAATTTGTCTTCATCGGAGAGCGGACGCATCTGGAAAATCAGCGCCAGGGTCAGGCGCGATTTCAAGTCAGCCAGTTTGACCGGCAGTTCACGCGGAGAGGTTGACGCGGCGATCAGCAGACGCCGACCGCTGTCACGCAGACGGTTGAACAGATGAAACATCGCCTCTTCCCAGTCAGCCTTGCCGGCGATCACCTGCAAGTCGTCAAGGCAAACCAGTTCGTACTGTTCAAGGTTGTCGAGGATTTCGACACCGCGATCCATCAACTCGGCCAACGGCAAGTACACCGCCGGCTCACCCATTTGCTCAAAACGCAGACATGCGGCCTGCAACAGATGCGTACGCCCTACGCCGTGTTTGCCCCACAGGTAGATCAGGCTTTCTGTCCAGCCGGCGTCGGCTTCGCATAGACGCTCGACATAGCCGAGTGCAGCGGCATTGGCGCCTGGGTAGTAGTTGATGAAGGTGGCGTCGTCACGCAGACGCACACCTAGGGGCAGCTGAATCGGTTTCATGCTGACTGAACAGTTCTCAAGGAACCGTTAGTGGCCTCTGTGTAAAGTTTGCGAAGTTTATACCCGTGAAGCTGAGCGCACAATGCGACAGAGTCCAAGCAAAATCAAAGGTTTGCGTTAACACGCTGGTTTTATGACAGATTCTTTGGCGCCAGCGCCTGCAGGACGCGGGCCAACCCGGCTATTCGCCGGGCCGCCCCTGCGCCATTACAACTGCGGATCGTCAACGCCACTATAGATGTCAGAGTCCTTGTACAAGTCGTGCACATGGCGCACCAGCACCATGATCACCGCCGCCACCGGCAATGCCAGCAGCACGCCGGTAAAGCCGAACAGCTCGCCGCCGGCCAGAATCGCGAAAATCACCGCCACCGGATGCAGACCGATACGATCGCCCACCAGCAAAGGCGTCAGCACCATGCCTTCCAGCGCCTGACCGACCATGAACACCGCAACGATCCCAACCATCGGATACAGATCGCCACCGAACTGGAACAACCCGGCGATCAGTGCTGCACCAATACCAATCACGAAGCCCATGTAAGGCACGATCGCCGCCAGACCCGCGATCAGACCGATCAACAGCCCCAGCTCCAGCCCGACGATCATCAGGCCCGCTGCGTAGATCACGCCCAACGCCACCATCACCAGCAACTGACCGCGAACAAACGCGCCCAGCACCTCATGACATTCACCGGCCAGCGATACGATGGTCTCTTCCCGATCACGCGGCAGCAGGCTGCGGATCTTGGCCATCATCACGTCCCAGTCGCGCAACAAGTAGAAACTCACCACCGGGATCAGCACCAGATTGGCCAGCCAGCCAATCAGCGCCAGACTCGAAGCCGTCGCCTGACTCAGCACCACGCCGACAATATCAGTGGTCTGACCCATGTGCTCGCTGATTGCGGCCTTGACCTTGTCGAACTTCCAGAAACCGTCCGACAACCCCAGCTTCGACTGCGCCCACGGCACTGCCGTGTGCTGCAGCCAATCGAGCATCTGCGGTGCCAGTTCGTACAGTCGCAGCAACTGTTTGGCGAGCATCGGCACCAGCACCAGCATCAGCGCCGTGACGATCAGGGTGAACAAAGCAAACACCGCGATCACGCCCCAGGTGCGCGACAAACCAAGTCGCTCCAGGCGATCCACCAGTGGATCGAACAGATAAGCCAGCAGCAGCGCTACCAGAAACGGCGTGAGGATCGGGTGCAGCAACCATACAAACGCGCAAAGCAGGACAACCCCACCGAGCCAGAACCAACGCCGCGTATCGGCCATGTACCACTCCTGTAGCTTCTATATAAGGAAAGACTTACCAGCGAAACCGCAACGACGGTGCTGCCGGGCTCGGGGCCGGAGCCGCGACCGGTGCCGCACCTGCAACCGCAGGCTGTGGCGCAGCCACCGGAACCGGCGCCTCGGCCGGCAACTCCTGCAACTTGGCCAGCGACAACTGCGCACGCATCTGATCGGCGCTGCCATTGACCCGATAGACAATGCGATCGCCATCAACACTTTGCAGACGCACGCCAAACGGTTCGAGTAACCGCAATAACGCCGCGTAGTGCTCAAGATTCATGCCCTGGACTTCCAGGGTCTGCTGCCCCGAAGCGCCGGGCTTGGCCACAAAACGTGGCGCCAGACGCTCAGCCACCGCCAGCATCACCGCGTCAGCGACAGCAGCCTGATCGGCGCCCTGCACGCTGCCCGCCTCTTTCTGATCGCCCAGCCACAAGTGCCACTTGGCCTGCCACTGCCCGCCCTCTTCACGGGCATGCACCGCCAGCAGGGCGTCAGCGTTGTAACGTTCGGAAGCGCCGCGCAACGGCGCCGGATCCGTGCCTTCCAGCGCCGGCGCCGTGGCAACCAATTGCTCGCTCAGGTCTGCCAACGGCAGACGCAATGGCAAGCCGCGATGTTGCGCAGCCCGACGCAACGGCGCAGCAGCGGCCTGACCATCACCGACCAGACTCGAGCCCTCAGCCGAATCGTTCAGCCACCAACTCAGGATCGACGGCCGACTGGCGCCCCACACAGACAACCCGGCACGTCGCAGCGCCTGCTCGGTGGTCGCCGGATCGAAATCAACCTTCAGCACCTCCGGCGGCCCGGCATCGAAACCGAATTGACTGATGATCTGCTGCGGATCCTTGCGAATCGCCGCCAGCCCCGGGTTTTGCGCAGCTTTCGGATCGCCGGTCAGGCGCAACACCAATGTATCGAGAGCCGCCTGCGTGGCGCGATCACGCTCCTCCGGCGCCTGGCCATTGACCGGTTCACGTACTTGATAGAGGCCTTTGAGGTTTTCGGCGTGACTCGCCAGGCTGATCAGCGACAAACAACCCACAAACAACAATTTACAAAAACGCATGGAAAATTCCCGTCGACAGGAGCGGCTGGAACAGGCCGCGTGAATCGGTTGAGCAAGGCTGTGACAATCTGCCAGCACCAAACATTCACACGACAGCGGTAAGTTTTTGCACAGTGATAACGATAGACGGTTAATTGCCCCACCTTATACAGGCGTTCATACGGCTCATTTGCAAAAAATTTCCATGGATATGGCCCTGCCCGTCGGTGCGAGGATGGCCGCTGCCCCTCAAGCCTGATAAAATCGCGCGCCTTCGCAGACCGGCAACAGCCGGGCACCTCGAAACTCGCGTGAGGCCATCGCCCCGTCGATTTCGAAGTTCCCGCTGAACTCGGTCGTTACCCCTGAATCCCCTCCCCTAAAGGCCTGGATCATGAGCAAGCAACCCTCCCTGAGCTACAAGGACGCCGGTGTAGACATCGACGCCGGTGAAGCATTGGTCGAACGCATCAAGAGCGTCGCCAAGCGCACTGCGCGCCCGGAAGTCATGGGCGGCCTGGGCGGTTTCGGCGCCCTCTGCGAAATCCCGGCCGGCTACAAGCAGCCAGTGCTGGTTTCCGGCACCGACGGCGTCGGCACCAAGCTGCGTCTGGCGCTGAACCTGAACAAGCACGACAGCATCGGTATCGACCTGGTTGCCATGTGCGTGAACGACCTCGTGGTTTGCGGCGCTGAGCCACTGTTCTTCCTCGACTACTACGCCACCGGCAAACTGAATGTCGACACCGCTGCCCAGGTGGTAACCGGCATCGGCGCTGGCTGCGAACTGTCGGGTTGCTCGCTGGTTGGCGGCGAAACCGCTGAAATGCCGGGCATGTACGAAGGCGAAGACTACGACCTGGCCGGCTTCTGCGTCGGCGTCGTGGAAAAATCGGAAATCATCGACGGCTCGAAAGTCGCCACCGGTGACGCGCTGATCGCTCTGCCATCGTCCGGCCCGCACTCCAACGGCTACTCGCTGATCCGCAAGATCATCGAAGTGTCCGGCGCCGACATCGAAAACACCCAGCTTGACGGCAAACCGCTGACCGACCTGCTGATGGCCCCGACCCGCATCTACGTGAAGCCGCTGCTCAAGCTGATCAAAGACACCGGCGCCGTCAAAGCCATGGCCCACATCACCGGTGGCGGCCTGCTCGACAACATCCCGCGCGTTCTGCCAAAAGGCGCTCAGGCCGTGGTTGACGTGGCTAGCTGGACTCGCCCTGCGGTATTCGACTGGCTGCAGGAAAAAGGCAACGTTGACGAGACCGAGATGCACCGCGTGCTGAACTGCGGCGTTGGCATGGTTATCTGCGTGGCTCAGGAACACGTTGAAGTTGCGCTGAACACCCTGCGTGACGCCGGCGAACAGCCTTGGGTCATCGGTCAGATCGCTGCCGCTGCCGAAGGCGCTGCTCAGGTTGATCTGCAGAACCTTAAGGCTCATTAATGTCCGCAACCTGTGATGTCGTGGTGCTGTTGTCCGGCACCGGCAGTAACTTGCAGGCTCTGATCGACAGCACGCGGACCGGCGACAGCCCGGTCCGCATCGCTGCAGTGATTTCCAATCGCGCCGACGCCTACGGCCTGCAACGCGCCAGTGACGCGGGTATCGCCACCCGCTCACTGGATCACAAGGCATTCGAAGGTCGCGAGGCCTTCGATGCTGCTCTGATCGAACTGATCGATGAATTCCAACCGAAACTCGTGGTGCTGGCCGGCTTCATGCGCATTCTCAGCGCTGATTTCGTTCGCCACTACCAGGGTCGCCTGCTCAACATCCACCCGTCGCTGCTGCCCAAATACAAAGGGTTACACACTCATCAGCGCGCGCTCGAGGCCGGCGACACTGAGCATGGCTGCTCCGTGCACTTCGTCACCGAGGAACTCGATGGCGGACCACTGGTCGTACAAGCAGTATTACCGGTAGAGTTGCACGACACGCCGCAGAGTCTTGCGCAGCGAGTCCACGTTCAGGAACACCTGATCTACCCGATGGCTGTTCGCTGGTTTGCCGAAGGCAGGCTGGCACTCGGTGAACACGGTGCTTTACTGGATGGCCAGTTACTCGCGGCCAGCGGCCACTTGATTCGACACTAGGAGATATTATGCGTCGCGCCCTGCTCTTCGCTTGCGCTCTGCTCGCCCTGCCCTTCGCGCAGGCAGCGGAACTTCAACCGTTCTCCGCCAGCTACACCGCCGACTGGAAGCAGTTGCCCATGAGCGGCACCGCCGAGCGCAGTCTGGTCAAGGAAGCCAACGGCGTCTGGAAGCTCAGCTTCAAGGCCTCGATGATGATCGCCAGCCTGACTGAAGAAAGCACCCTGACCCTCGACAAGGACACGCTGCTGCCGCAGTCCTACCACTTCGAACGTGGTGGCCTGGGCAAAGCGAAAAAGGCTGATCTGGATTTCGACTGGAACAGCAAGATGGTCACTGGCACCGACCGTGGCGACGCGGTGAAAATCCCGCTGAACCGTGGCATGGTCGACAAGTCCACCTATCAACTGGCACTGCAGCATGACGTCGCCGCCGGCAAGAAGACCATGAGCTATCAAGTGGTCGATGACGGCGAAGTCGATACTTATGACTTCCGCGTACTGGGTTCGGAAAAAGTCGAAACCAAGGCTGGCAAGATCGATGCGATCAAGGTCGAGCGCGTACGCGACCCGACACAAAGCAAGCGCATCACCGTCCTGTGGTTCGCCAAGGACTGGGATTACCTGCTGGTTCGCCTGCAACAGGTTGAAACCGACGGCAAGGAGTACAACATCATGCTCCAGGACGGCACGGTCAACGGCAAAACCGTTAAAGGCAGCTGATCCACCGCAAGAACAAAGAGCCCCGCGAAATGCGGGGCTTTTTTTTGCCTGCTGGATTAGAGACTTGTGCCTGGCTCGCCCCTCACCCCAGCCCTCTCCCGAAGGAGAGGGAGCCGACCGAGATGTCTGGCGCTATGTATCGACCTGAAAAGTCGAGTCGATTATGGATTCACTAAAGAACACTCAGGTCGGCGTAACTCTTTAATCCCCCACGCTCAGTCACCTTTCCCAATGAGAGAGGGAGCTGACCGAGATGTCTGGCGCTATGCATCGACCTGAAAAGTCGAGTCGATTATGGATTCACCAAAGAACACTCAGGTCGGCGTAACTCTTTAATCCCCCACGGTCAGTCACCTTTCCCAATGAGAGAGGGAGCTGACCGAGATGTCTGGCGCTATGTATCGACCTGAAAGATCGAGTCGATTATGGATTCTCCAAAGCAAGATCAGGTCGATGTAAATCGTTAATCTCCCACGGTCAGTCCCCTCTCCCTCTGGGAGAGGGTTAGGGTGAGGGCTTTTGAAGGCGAAACTCAAACCGAAAACTTCGCCACCATGCTGTTCAAATCCACCGCCAACCGCGACAACTCCTGACTCGCCGCACTGGTCTGATTGGCCCCCGCCGAGGTCTGCATCGCCAGATCACGAATGTTCATCAGATTGCGATCCACCTCCCGCGCCACCGCCGCCTGCTCCTCCGAGGCACTGGCGATCACCAGGTTGCGTTCGTTGATCAGCGTGAACGCCGAGGCGATCTCTTCCAGTGCAGTCCCGGCCGCCTTGGCCAACTCCAGCGTCGAACGCGCCCGTACATTGCTTTGCTGCATCGAACTGACCGCCGAATCAGTGCCCTGCTGAATCCCGCCGATCATCTGCTCGATTTCCTGGGTCGACTGCTGCGTGCGATGCGCCAATGCCCGTACCTCATCCGCTACAACCGCAAACCCGCGCCCGGCATCACCGGCGCGCGCGGCCTCAATCGCAGCATTCAAAGCGAGCAAATTGGTCTGTTCAGCGATCGAACGAATCACATCCAGCACTTTGCTGATGCTGTAGACCTTCTGCGCCAGATCTTCCACCTGGCTCGCATTGGCTGTCACATCATCGGCCAGCGACTCGATTGACAGCACCGTTTGATGCACCTGCTCGCGGCCATGCTGGGCAATGCGATCGGATTCACGAGAAGCCTCGGAGGTGGCCACCGCATTGCTTGCCACCTCCTCCACCGCCGCTGTCATCTGATTAACCGCTGTAGCCGCTTGCTCGATTTCCAGACTCTGCTGATGCAACCCGCGCGTAGCGTCTTCCGTGACGCAACTCAGCTCTTCCGAGGCCGAGGCCAATTGGCTGGAGGACTCGGATATCTGCCGAATAGTGTCGCGCAGGTTGTGCTGCATGCTCTTGAGCGCGTGCAGCAGTCGCGCCGGTTCGTCCTTGCCGCTGATATTGATATCGCCCGTCAGATCACCACCGGCCACCACCTCGGCAACACCCAGCGATTGCGCCAGCGGCAACACGATGCTGCGCGTCAGCAGCAGGGCCAGGCCAATGGTGATCAGCGCGGTAACGCCGATCATCACCCCGACCCACACCCGCGAACTGGTAAACACCAACCGCGCGGCTTCGGTGGCGAGATTGGCATTGTGTTTATTCAACTCGACCAGTTCGCGCAGAAGCACTGCGATTTGATCGGCCAAGGGACTCATCTGCCCATTGAGAATGATCGCGGCCTCCTCGACCCGATTCTGCGCCGACAACTGCATGACCTGTGCCTGAAACTCCAGATACTTGTGCTCGGCAACCTTGAAGCGGTCGAACAGCTTGCGCTCTTCAGGCAAGACAATCAGCACGTCATAACGCTGCTGGGCTTCACTGAGCACATCGCGCAATTCATTTAGCTTGGCAACGTTCTGCTCGAGCGCCTGCGGATCACGATTGAGCAACAGCCGCATGGTCAGCGCCCGCAGGCGCAGCATGTCCTGACTCATCTCACCGACCGCCATCACACTCGGCAGCCAATTGTTATCGACCTCGTCGGACTGCGCGCGCATGTTCGACATTTGCAATAAAGCGAACGCCCCAAGGGCAAATACCATCAACGCCAACAAGCCAAAACCGAGGCCGGCGCGCGGGGCAATATTGAGACTACGGATACTCATTGCTCTGGTTCCTTCCAAAAGCGCTGCATCAACCCTGCAGCTGGTTGCTTTAGAAGGTATCGGCCCGGCGAAAAATTGCGTAAGACGAAAAGGCGATATCAACAGGCCTTGATCCTTCGAACTGTCGGCATTAACGATTCAGCGCAGTTTTACCGGACTTGAGCACCGTTCGTGGCAGGATCGCCAGAAAGTTATCTCGAGCGACTTTTTCAGCGACCTCCTCGGGTAATGCATCAAGGAACGGTTTGAAGCTGTGCATTTCCTGACCGAGTTTGTTGAATCGCCCGACCACGTCCGAACCTAGCATAAAGCGCTCCGGGTATTTCTCGACCAGCGCCAGCCATTCCGCGCGCGGCGTGCCCTGCTCGTCTAGCAGGTATGGCGTGAGCATGCTCCAGGACAAGTCGATAAACAGGTTGGGATACGCCTCAAGCATGCGCGTCAGCGTGGGCAGCAAGAAACTCAGCTGCGTCTGATGCCGATGGATTTCAGCGCTGGTGCCGGCGTGAGCCCAAATGAATCGCGTGTGTGGGTGATTACGCAGCGGCTCTTCGATTTCCTTCAGATACAGCGGATTCTTCTCACGCTTGGAAGTGATGTTGGAATGCAGCATCACCGGTAGATCGTTCTCGGCGGCCAAGTGATAGATCTTGGTCATGGCTTCGTTGTTGGCACGCGGCGTATCGCCGGACGTCAGCGCTGTGAGGTCGTCATGGCGGGTGAACACCTCGCCGATGCCCTGCCACAGCCCTGGGTACAGATCGAGCATGCGCTGGATGTGCGCGGCGGAGTTCTTGTCGTTGGGGTTGAAGCCCGAGAGGAACGGATGAAAGTAGGGACGCTTCTCGGCTGGCAGTTTCTGCACCGCATCGGCAACGATCACGTCAGTCGCGCTGTACCAATAGGCATCAGCGTCATCACCTGCGTAATAGCGCGGACGTTTCGGTTCGTCTTCGTGCCATTTCTTCGCAACGGGAATGCCGGAAATCATCACATGCTCGACGGAACCGTCCTTCATCGCCGTCAGCAATTTCGCCATGCCCGCGCTTTCCTGGAAAAAATCCACGTAATGCAGGTGTGCATCGCTGTAGGTGTATTCGCGGGCGCTGACGTTGCCGGCAAATACCAACAAACAAGCAAGACTCAAACGATACAGGGACACAAGTAATCTCCAGGAAGTAGGCATAGCCTAGACCGCGCCCTGACAACAAGGGTTCATCCCCGCAGGAAAGTGGAACGCGTACCGGTGGGAATGCTCTATAACTGCAAGGTCTTGTTTGACTGAACGACTTTTCCTACTGCCAGTGAGGTTCCCATGACCGTTACCGTCAATACCGTCTCCGCTGAAGGTTTTCGTCACACCGTACAGATCGATGACCACGAATTGTTTGCCGACGTGCCGAAATCCGCCGGCGGCGAAGGCTCCGCACCTGAGCCACACGACTACTTCGACGCCGCCCTTGGTGCCTGCAAAGCACTGACTTTGAAGATGTACGCGAAGAAGAAAGACATCCCGCTGACCGGCGTTGGTGTCGACGTCAAACGTGACAACAGCGAAGAACAAAAAGGCAAATACGTCCTGCACGTCACCCTCACCCTCAAAGGCGTGCTCACTGACGCTCAGCGCGAGGAGTTGCTGCGCGTCGCCGACCGTTGCCCGATCCACAAGCTGATGACCACCAGCGACGTGACGATCGAAACCCATGCCCCGCAAGGCTTCGACAGCCAGTAATCCTCCTCATGCCAGCGGCGGGTTATGCTTCTGGCATCACCCGCTCAGCCTGGAATGCACCATGGACACGCAACCTCTGATCATCCGCCCGCGCGCCGAAGACGTCGAAGGCCAGCCGATTCTGCGCCCCTTGCCGTCAGCCAAATGCCGCAGCGTTGGGCCGTTCGTGTTTTTTGATCACATGCTCGAGACGGTTTATCCGACGGGCAAAGGCATGAACATCCGACAGCATCCGCACATCGGTCTGTCGACGCTGACATATCTGTTCCAAGGACAAATCCAGCACAAGGACAGCCTGGGCTCCGATCAGGTGGTCGGCGCCGGTGATGTCAGCTGGATGACCGCTGGCAGCGCGATTGCGCATGTTGAACGCACGCCGGAACCGCTGTGGGATCAGAGTTTCACTATGCATGGCTTACAGATCTGGCTGGCGTCGCCCAAGGATCACGAGCAAGGCCCGGGACATTACAGCCATCATCCGGCAGCGACATTGCCGGTCAGCGATAACCTTGGCGTACAGATCCGCATGATTGCCGGGTCAGGCTTTTGCCTGGAATCGCCGGTGCCGGTGCTTTCTCCTACCTTATATGCGGAAGTGAAGATGCAGACCGCGACCACTTTGCTGATTCCGACCGAGCATGAAGAGCGGGCGGTTTATGTGCTGAGTGGGGATGCGCAGCTGAATGGCGAGGCGATCGAGCCGCATGCGCTGGTGGTGCTGCCGGTTGGTGAAGAGATGAGCCTGTTTGCCGAGAGCGATGTGCACGCGGTGGTGTTCGGCGGCGCGCCGCTGGACGGGCCGCGGCGGATCAACTGGAATTTTGTCGCGAGCGATCCGGCGGCGATTGATGAGGCGCGGCGCAAATGGGCGAACGGGGACTGGCCGACGGTGCCGGGGGAAGTTGAGCGGATCGAGTTGCCGCGCTGAAAAGCTACCCTCACCCCAGCCCTCCCGAAACGTCGGACCGCCCATAGGGAGAAGGAGCCGACCGAGGTGTCCGGGGTAATACATCGACCTGAAAAATCTTGGCGATTATGGATTCAGCACAGCCCTTTCAGGTCGGCGTTACCCTCAAGCATCCCCCAATCAGTCCCCTCTCCCTTTGGGAGAGGGTTAGGGTGAGGGGCTTTTGCTTTTCAGGCTTTTAGCCCTTGAACACTTCATCCAGCAAATCATGCATCGACTTGAACGCGCGCTTGGCGGTTTTCTCGTCGTACATCATCTTGCCCGGCACATTCGCATGCGGGTCAGTGAACGAGTGCACCGCACCGCCGTAGCTCAGCAACTGCCAATCGACCTTCGCCGCATTCATCTCGTCTTCAAACGCCGGCAACTGCTCTTTCGGCACCAATGGATCGGCAGCACCGTGCAGCACCAGCACCGCGCCCTTGATGTTCTGCGCATCCGCCGGGTTCGGCGAATCCAGCGTACCGTGGAACGACACCGCGGCCTTCACCGGCGCACCGGTGCGCGCCAGATCCAGTGCACAGCAACCGCCAAAGCAGAACCCAAACACCGCCAGCTTCGAAGTATCCACCGCCGCTTCGCCCTGCTTCTGCAACTGCTCGAACGCCGCTTGCATACGCTTGCGCAGCAACGCACGGTCATCCTTCAGCGGCATCATCGCCGCACCCGCCTGATCAGCATTCTGCGGACGCACAGCCTGACCGTAGACGTCAGCAATCAACACCACGTAGCCCTTGGCCGCCACCGACTTGGCGATCTCTTCTGCACCGGCGCTGACGCCCATCCAGTTCGGCGCCATCAACAAACCCGGACGCGCGCCCTTATGCTCGGCATCGAACGCCAGACGACCTTCATAAGGCTGGCCGTCAATTTGATAGACCACGGAACGTACAGTGACTTGGCTCATTTCTGACTCCTGATTGGTTAAACACCAGAATGAAAAAACCCGCCGAAGCGGGTTTTTCTACGACTTGGTTAAACCGACAGTTCAACCAGCAGCTTGTTCAGACGGCGCACATACGCCGCCGGATCTTTCAAGCTGTCACCCGCCGCCAGCGCAGCCTGGTCAAAGAGGATGTGCGACAGGTCGCCAAAACGCTCTTCGCTCTGCTCGCCATCGAGTTTCTCGATCAGCGGGTGGCTTGGGTTGAATTCGAAGATCGGCTTCGAATCCGGAACCTTCTGACCGCTGGCTTCGAGGATCTGGCGCATTTGCAGACCCAGATCCTGCTCGCCGATGGCCAGAATGGCCGGCGAATCGGTCAGACGATGGGAAACCCGAACTTCCGCCACGGAATCGCCCAGCGCGGTTTTCAGACGCTCGACCAGACCTTCTTTGGACTTGGCGACTTCTTCCGCAGCTTTCTTGTCCTCTTCCGAGTCCAGGTTGCCCAGATCAAGATCACCACGTGCCACGTCGACAAAGGTCTTGCCGTCGAACTCGCTGAGGTAGCTCATCAGCCACTCGTCGATACGGTCGGTCAGCAGCAGCACTTCGATGCCTTTCTTGCGGAAGACTTCCAGGTGCGGGCTGTTCTTGACCTGCGCGTAGGTTTCGCCGGTGAGGTAGTAGATCTTGTCCTGACCTTCCTTGGCGCGTGCCAGGTAGTCAGCCAGACCAACGATCTGCTCGCCTTCGTCGCCGTTGGTCGATGCGAAACGCAACAGACCGGCAATTTTTTCCTTGTTGGCGAAGTCTTCTGCCGGGCCTTCTTTCATGACCTGACCGAAGTTCTTCCAGAAGCCTTTGTATTGCTCAGGCTCGTTTTTCGCCAGTTTTTCCAGCATGTCGAGCACGCGCTTGGTCAGCGCGGTCTTCATCGAATCGATAATCGGGTCTTTCTGAAGGATCTCGCGCGACACGTTCAGCGACAGATCATTGGAATCGACCACGCCTTTGATGAAGCGCAGGTACAGCGGCAGGAAGGACTCAGCCTGATCCATGACGAACACGCGTTGCACGTAAAGCTTCAGGCCTTTCGGCGCTTCACGCTGGTACAGATCGAACGGTGCGCGAGCCGGCACGTACAGCAGCGAGCTGTACTCAAGCTTGCCTTCGACTTTGTTGTGGCTCCAGGCCAGCGGGTTTTCAAAGTCGTGAGCGATGTGCTTGTAGAACTCCTGGTATTCCTCGTCCTTCACTTCAGTGCGCGGACGGGTCCACAGAGCGCTGGCGCGGTTGACGGTTTCCCACTCAACGGCCGGGGCTTCTTCGCCTTCGGCAGCTGCAGCTTCTTTCGGCAGCTCGATCGGCAAAGCGATGTGGTCGGAGTACTTCTTGATGATGTTGCGCAACCGCCAGCCATCAGCGAATTCGTCTTCTGCCGCTTTCAGGTGCAGAACGATACGGGTGCCGCGCTCTGGTTTGTCGATGGTGGCGACTTCGAACTCGCCCTCGCCTTTCGACGACCAGTGCACGCCTTCGCTGGCCGGGGTGCCGGCGCGACGGCTGTATACGTCAACCTGGTCGGCAACGATGAACGCAGAGTAGAAGCCCACACCGAACTGACCGATCAGGTGCGAATCTTTCTTCTGATCGCCCGAGAGATTTTTCATGAAATCAGCGGTGCCGGATTTGGCGATGGTCCCCAGGTGGGTGATCACATCGTCACGGTTCATGCCGATACCGTTGTCTTCGAGGGTGACGGTCTTGGCGTCCTTGTCGAAGCTCACACGGATTTTCAGATCAGCGCCACCTTCGAGCAACTCTGGCTTGGCCAGGGCTTCGAAGCGCAGCTTGTCGACAGCGTCAGAGGCGTTCGAGATCAATTCGCGAAGGAAAATTTCCTTGTTGGAATACAGCGAATGGATCATGAGGTGCAGCAGCTGCTTTACCTCGGTCTGGAAGCCCAGGGTTTCCTTTTGAGTTTCCACACTCATGGTCATCAAACTCCAATCAGATGGCAGTGGCCGCGACCCGAAATGGTCGGCGGCGGGTTGTCTTGTGAGTTTGGGGCGCTGTTCAGGATTTCAAGGGCTCATCGATTTTGAAGTGTGCACGAGCGGTGGCAATCGGTTCGCCTTCGGTGCTTTGCCAGGCGGTGATGGCGACGTTGGCGACTCGCCTGCCCTGGCGGCAGACCTGACATCTGGCCCAGGTGTCGCGAAACTGCCCGGCGCGCAGGTAATCAAGGGAGAAATCGATAATCTTCGGCACGCCGGGCGCGCCGGTGAAAATCAACAGATGCAGGGCAGCAGCCAGCTCCATGAATCCGGCAATCACCCCGCCGTGGATGGCCGGCAATAAAGGGTTACCAATGTTGTCCTTGTTCGCCGGCAGCTTGAACAACAGTTCATCGCCAACGCGCGAACATTCAATGCCGATCAGACCGGCGTACGGGATCATTTTCAGCAACGGCGCATAGTCGCCTTCCGCATGGGCCTGTTGCAGTTGTTGCTTGAGGTCTTCGCTCACCGACTTTCTCCCTTGATCGCGCCGCCGAAACCTTTGGTGCCTCTAAGGCCCTTGCCCATGCGCATGAAGGTGCCGACAACATGGGCGATGGGCTGCTCGGGATCATCCTGGTAAGCGAAGCCGCGGGCGAAGATCACATCGGTGGTCACCCGATAGCACTGAGCGAAGCCATACACCGCTTTATTCGGCACCGCGGCGTGCATGTAATCGATGCGCAGGTCGAGCGTCGGGCAAACCTCGAATTCCGGCAGCACGCACAACGTCGACATGCCACAGGCTGTGTCCATCAACGCCGTAATCGCGCCGCCATGAATCACGCCGGTTTCCGGGTTGCCGACGATTTGTGGGCTGTACGGCAGGATCACGGTCAGCCCTTCGCTTGAGGCGCTGTGCACCTGTAAACCCAGTACCTGACAGTGACGCAACGCCGATAGAAATCGCGTCGCACGCTCAAAAACGGGGTTTTCGGCCATATGATAATTACTCTCGTTAGAGCCTTTTGCCAGTAGTAAGCAAAACAGCAAAAGTTCCGTGTAAAAACAAACTTATATATCTGAAAGAAATGAGGAACTTAACCTGTAGCGCCGAGTTCTTAAGGCCAGTAGTTATTTTCCATAAGGAGAAACACCCCATGCGTAAGACTTTTGCTATTGCCTTGATGTTGACCGCTTCCCTCGGTCTCGCTGCCTGCGATAAAAAATCCGAGGACAAAGCTCAAGATGCCAACCAACATGCTGAACAAGCTCAGCAAGACATGAACAAAGCTCAGGATAAAGTGAACGACGCTGCGAAAGAAAACGCCGAAGCTGCCAAAGCTCAGGCTGAATCGAACCAGGCCGCACAAGAAGAAGCTGCCAAGAAGCAATAATTCGCTTTTTGCTGCAGAAAAAGAAAACCCGCCAAGTGCGGGTTTTCTTTTGCCTGCCATTTAGCGGCACGCTCGACTTAGAGCAAGACAGTTCTAAAAGTCGGACTAATCATCAGCAACAGCGAACAGACTAAACCAACTAGCCATACCAGACTGCGCAGCTTGGGCAGATCGGCCAGATACAACCACAAGTAGAGGATCCGCGCGATCACGAAGATGATTGCCAATGTATCGATCAGCCAGCCTGCCGTTTGCGTGGTGTGCGCCATCAACACACCGACTGCGAACAGGATGAAAGCTTCGATACTGTTCTGGTGAGCCGCCAGCGCCCTCGCACCGTAACCGGTCAGTTGCGCCTGTTGCTGGCGCGGCAGGTGATTGTTGTACCCCCCCTGCTCTTTCATCGCTTTGCCCACCGGCATACGCGCGATATAGATCATCAGTGCACTGATAAACACACACCAGAACGGAATACTCATCAAGCAGCCTCTTTGTTCGCCTCGGGGATGGGCGCCTCTGTAGGGGTATAGACCATTACATCGAGAACGTCGGAATGAAACTCGCGGCGGTACAAGACCAATACCACCCCGGCGCTCATCAGCATGAACAGCCACGGGCTGACAAACCAGGCCAGCATGGTCATGCCGAAGTAGTAAGAGCGCAGCCCGAAGTTGAACTGGTTGGCCGCCATCGAAATCACCCGTGCCGCCCGCGCAGCGAACGCCTTGCGCTCCTGTTCGGAAACATGTCGTTCCCCGATCATCGGCGCCGATCCAACCAACACGGCCGCGAAGTTGTACTGCCGCATACACCAACTGAAGGTGAAGAATGCGTAGACGAACACCATCGCCAGACACAGCAACTTGATTTCCGACATGCCCTGCGACGCCTGTTGCACCATCGGAATGTCTGCCAGCAACGACACTGCCCGCTCGGACGCGCCAAGTACGGTGAGAATACCGGCGAGGATAATCAGCGTGCTTGAGGCGAAGAACGAAGCGTTGCGCTCAAGGTTGCCGATCACGCTGGCGTCGGCAATGCGGTTGTCACGCAGGAGCATGCGGCGCATCCAGTCTTCGCGGTACAGGTGCAGCACACTGGCCAGGCACGCTGTGTCGCGGCCCTTCCAGGAGGCATAACGGGTATAACCGCCCCAACAGATGACAAACCAGACGGCGGCGAGCAAGTGAATCAGGTTGGCTTGGATGAACGACATTCGTTTTCCTGAGCATGAGGAGTGATTGGGGTAAACCTCTGTTTCGACGTATTGGCTCGCAAAAAGACACGCTCATTCGACAGTCGAATTTTTTCAAAAATAGACCGTCGCTATTAATTTGCGAAGGCTGATACCTGTCAACTGTGACAGTAGCAGCGAGGCTGAGGCGGGCATAAGGTTGTCTCTGACGAGGGAATTCTGACAGGCACGCTTATCCATACAAGGACTCAATCATGACGCCTTCGAACGCTGCACTGCCCATTGACACAACATTTGGTAACCAGGGGTACACCGACTCTTTTGCTCTGGGAAGCCAGGCTTTGAGCATCGCAGGCCTGCGCCCGGACGGGAAAATTTTTCTCGTGGGACAGACCTTTGTACAAGGCAAGGCCAGTTTTCATCTGGCGCAGTTACTTGCGAACGGTAAGAACGATACTGACTTTGGCGACAACGGATTGACCGTTGGCACGTTTACAGGTTCGGGTCAGGCCAGCGGGAGTGGTGCCTGTCTCTATAAAGATGGAAAGGCACTGCTTTTCGGGTACCAATATGATGAGGGCGAAGGGACGCGTTTTGCCCTCGCGAGATTCTTGATTGATGGTAAAAGAGATGCCATTTTCGGAACGGTTTACATCCCCTTCCTTCCGCAGCCCGAATCGCAACCGTCAAAACCAGGGGCTTTCGCTGACTCGAGTTCCAGAACCAGGGTAGTACTGACCGCTGATGAAAAAATTCTCGTCGGTCAAAGCAACCGATTGTTCAGACTTGATCAGAAAGGAATTTTTGATACCACTTTTAACGGCAAAGGCTGGTTAGATATTGCACCGAACATCTCTTCGATTTCGGTTGCTGAGAATGGAGTCATCACAGTCGCAGGCACGACAGCGGCCTCTCGAAACGGAGTGATCGTGCGTCTGAATGTAAATGGAACGCCCGATGAAGACTTCGGCGATGATGGCACTGGAACTGTCTACCTCCCATCTGATTACCCGACCAGCGTACGAAGCCTGATGCTACGTGCTGACGGCAGTTTTTTTGTTGCCGGCGAAGTCGACACCGCTCCTAACGACGTTTGGGGTAAAGGGCGCAGGGGAATGATGGCCGCGTACAACCCGGACGGTAAACCAAATATTGCATTCAATCAGGGTAAGCCTATCGTCACTGATCTTGGATTAACCGACGGTTGCAGTTGGTTCGATCTGAGTGGGGAGCCCAAGGATGGTCTGGTCGTGGTGGGAGGTACAGGGCAAAGAACGAGGGAGCAAATGCTCGCCTGCCGCTATCTGGCAACAGGTGAACTGGACACAACCTTTGGTGAAGGCAAGGGATACGTTACTCACTACCTGGGGCCTGGTATGCAGTGGATTTCGGTGGCAGTGCAGCCCGACAAGCGAATACTCCTGAGCCGCGCAAGCGACAACATCAATTTAGGGGCTCTGGTCGTACGTTATCAGGGCTGAGAATTATCAGCTTTCATAAAAAATGCCCCGTATCGATTGATACGGGGCATTTCTGTTTAAGCGTTGAAGACCCGCTTATGGCGGGTCAGGCAACATCAGGCAACCGCTTCGCTGCGCTTGCCCAGCAGGCGATCGTAAACCACTGCAACCACCAGCGTCATCACACACGGCACCAACCAGGCCAGGCCCTGCTCGCTCAGCGGCAGGTGCGCCAACTGCGATGGCATCCAGCCGGCCAGACCGGCGCCTTTCAGCGCGTCGATGGTGCCGAAGATGAACGACACCAGCATCACCGGACCGAGGATACGGCCGTGCTCATGCCAGAAGTCTTTGCAGAAGCTCAGCGCCACCAACACGATGCACGGCGGATAGATTGCGGTCAGCACCGGAATCGAGAAGGCAATCAGCTTGGTCAGGCCCAGGTTGGACACCAGCAGCGAGAACGCCGCCAGAATGATCACCAGAGTCTTGTAGGACAGTGGCAATACACGGCTGAAGTATTCGGCACAGGCACAAGTCAGACCGACCGCCGTCACCAGACACGCCAGCGAGATCAGCACCGCGAGGAAACCGCTGCCCAACGAACCGAAGGTGTGTTGCACGTAGGCGTGCAATACCGCCGCGCCGTTGGTCGCGCCTGCTGCCACTTCGTGGCTGCCGGAACCAAGGCGGAACAGGCTGACATACACCAGCGCCAGACCGACACCGGCAATCAGCCCGGCGATGATCGCGTAACGGGTGATCAGCGCCGGCGACTCGACGCCACGGGAGCGGATCGCGTTAACGATGACGATGCCGAACACCAGTGCACCCAAGGTATCCATGGTCAGGTAACCATTGATGAACCCTTGGGAGAACGGTGCCGCCACGTACTCAGGCGTGCCATGGCCGATGTCACCCGCCGGCAAGGCGAATGCAGCGATACCAAGGACCGCCAGCGCGATGATCTTCAATGGCGCGAGGAAGCGGCCAACGGTGTCCAGCAAACGCCCAGGGTAGAGCGAGATGAAGAACACCAGCAGGAAGTACACCGAGCTGTAGAGGAAAAGTGCCAGCGGGCTTTCGCCGGTCAGCGGCGCCAAGCCTACTTCAAAGGATACGGTCGCGGTACGCGGAGTGGCGAACAACGGGCCGACTGCCAGGTAGCACGCTGCCGCCAGAATGCCGCCAGCGATCTTGCCGATCGGGCTGCTCAGCGCATCCATTGCCCCACCGACCTTGGCCAGTGCAACGACGGTGATCACCGGCAGACCGACCGCGGTGATCAGGAAGCCCAGTGCAGCCATCCAGACGTGAGGTCCGGCCTGCAAGCCAACGATAGGCGGGAAGATAATGTTGCCAGCCCCTACGAACAGGGCAAATGTCATAAAGCCAAGTGCCAGGATGTCCTGACCTTTCAAAACTTTCATTAAGGTAATACCACACTACTGAATCGGAATTTAGAGGGGGATTGCCCTGTGTAATTAGGGAAATGCTGTCGATCCGTATGGGACTGACCCTTAAAGCGCGTTGCATGCCTTGTGGGCGGCAGACGCAAAAATGGCTGCTAGCCTAACGAATTTGCTGTGCAAACGCACTGTTAGAGGGCGAACTATCCGATACGCGACGTTTCCGTGTCGCGTTTTTGCATGTAATTGGGGGCAAGCCTATAAATCAGCGAGTGCCAGAAACGACAAAGGCCACCCGAAGGTGGCCTTTGTTTGGTGAAGCGTCAGCTAAGCGCGAGGCTTACTTGACAGCCCAACCGGTCAGCTCGGCCAGGGCCTTGCCGATGTCTGCCAGCGAACGCACGGTTTTCACGCCTGCGTCTTGCAGAGCAGCGAATTTCTCGTCTGCAGTGCCTTTGCCGCCAGAGATGATTGCGCCAGCATGGCCCATGCGCTTGCCCGGAGGAGCAGTCACACCAGCAATGTAGGAAACAACCGGCTTGGTCACGTGTGCCTTGATGTAGGCAGCCGCTTCTTCTTCAGCCGAACCGCCGATCTCACCGATCATCACGATCGCTTCGGTCTTCGGGTCTTCCTGGAACAGCTTCAGGATGTCGATGAAGTTCGAACCCGGGATCGGGTCACCACCGATGCCGACGCAAGTCGACTGACCGAAACCGGCGTCAGTAGTCTGCTTAACAGCTTCGTAGGTCAGGGTGCCGGAACGCGAAACGATACCGACTTTGCCTGGCAAGTGAATGTGACCTGGCATGATGCCGATCTTGCACTCGCCCGGAGTGATAACGCCTGGGCAGTTAGGGCCGATCAGGACTACGCCCAGCTCGTCGCACTTAACTTTAGCGTCCAGCATGTCCAGGGTAGGAATGCCTTCGGTGATGCAAACGATCAGCTTGATGCCGCCGAATGCCGCTTCCAGGATCGAATCTTTGCAGAAAGGAGCCGGAACGTAGATCACGGAAGCGGTAGCGCCAGTGGCTTCTACTGCGTCTTTAACGGTGTTGAACACTGGCAGACCCAGGTGCTCGGTGCCGCCTTTGCCTGGAGTTACGCCGCCAACCATCTTGGTGCCGTATTCGATGGCTTGCTGGGTGTGGAAACTACCTTGCGAACCGGTAATACCCTGGCAGATAACTTTGGTGTCTTTATTGATCAGGACGCTCATTATTTGCCCTCCGCAGCTTTGACAACTTGTTGAGCAGCGTCGGTCAGGCTGGTAGCAGCGATGATGTTCAAACCGCTTTCTGCCAGTACTTTAGCGCCCAGCTCAGCGTTGTTGCCTTCAAGGCGAACAACAACCGGGATTTTCACGCCGACTTCTTTCACAGCGCCGATGATGCCTTCGGCAATCATGTCGCAGCGAACGATGCCGCCGAAGATGTTGACCAGTACTGCAGCGACGTTGGTGTCGGACAGGATGATCTTGAACGCTTCAGTTACGCGTTCTTTGGTAGCGCCACCACCTACGTCGAGGAAGTTGGCTGGCTTGCCGCCATGCAGGTTGACGATGTCCATGGTACCCATGGCCAGGCCAGCACCGTTGACCATGCAGCCGATGTTGCCTTCCAGTGCTACATAGTTCAGTTCGAACTTGGCAGCGTGCGCTTCGCGCGGATCGTCTTGCGACGGATCGTGGAAAGTCTTCAGCTTAGGCTGACGGTACATTGCGTTGGCGTCGATGTTGATCTTGGCGTCCAGGCAGTGCAGATCGCCGTCAGCCTTGATCACCAGCGGGTTCACTTCCAGCAGAGCCAGGTCGTGATCCTTGAACAGTTTGGCCAGACCTACGAAGATCTTGGCGAACTGAGCAACCTGCTTGCCTTCCAGACCCAGCTGGAATGCCAGCTCGCGACCCTGGAATGGCTGAGCGCCAACCAGTGGATCGATAGTGGCCTTGAGAATTTTTTCTGGAGTGTCGTGAGCGATTTTCTCGATGTCCACGCCACCTTCGGTGGAAGCCATGAACACGATGCGACGGCTCGAACGGTCAACGACAGCGCCCAGGTACAGCTCTTTAGCGATATCAGTGCACGATTCAACCAGGATCTTGGTGACTGGCTGGCCATTGGCGTCAGTCTGGTAAGTCACCAGACGCTTGCCCAGCCACTGCTGTGCGAAGGCTTTGGCGTCTTCTTTGCTGCGAACCAGCTTGACGCCGCCCGCTTTACCGCGACCACCGGCGTGGACCTGGGCTTTGACAACCCACTCGCTGCCGCCGATTTTGTCGCAAGCTTCTGCTGCTGCTTCCGGGGTGTCTACTGCGTAACCAGTGGAAACTGGCAGGCCGTATTCAGCGAACAGCTGCTTACCCTGATACTCGTGAAGATTCATGCTTTTTACCGTCTTCGTTAGGTACTGCGCATTCGGCGCTGCGCTCGTTTGAGTGCCGCGCCACCTGTGACTGCTGCTTGCGTAGCTGAGCTACGCAAGACTGCGTCCAGCGGACATTCCGCGGTGAGTCTTGCTCGCAAGGCTCACGACGGGCCGTTACCGCCGTGGTTTCTTATTGTGTCTTAACGCTTCTTGCGGTTGGCAATGTGGATGGCGCCGCCATTCACAGCCAGAGCAGCTTCGTGCAAGGCTTCAGACAGGGTCGGATGGGAGAAAACCATCATGCCCAGGTCTTCAGCGCTGGTGCCGAATTCCATACCGATCGCGCCCTGCTGAACCAGTTCTGCAGCGCTCGGGCCAATCACGTGCACGCCCAATACGCGGTCAGTCTTGGCATCAGCGATGACCTTGACGAAACCACCGGTATCGTTGGCGGCCATGGCACGGCCGGAAGCGGCGAACGGGAAGGTGCCGACGTTAACTTCAACGCCTTCAGCTTTCAAGGCCTGCTCGGTTTTGCCAACCCACGCGATTTCCGGGTGAGTATAAATAACCGAAGGGATCAGGTCATAGTTCATCTGGGCTTTGTGGCCCTTGATGCGCTCGACAACCATGATGCCTTCTTCCGATGCCTTGTGCGCCAGCATCATGCCGCGAACCACGTCACCAATGGCGAAAACGCCCGGTACGGTGGTCGCGCAGTGATCGTCAACGTGCACGAAACCGCGCTCGTCGAGGGTCACGCCGCTGTCGGAAGCCAGCAGATCAGTGGTCACCGGACGGCGACCAACGGCTACGATCAGCTTGTCGAACGTGATGGTCTGTTCGCCGTTGGCATCGGTGTAGTTCACAACGACTTCGTCGCCGTTCACTTTCGAGCCGGTCACGCGAGCGCCCAGCTTGATGTCCAGACCCTGTTTGGTCAGGGTTTTCAGGGCTTCCTTGGAAACAGCGGTGTCCGCTGCCATCAGGAAAGTATCCAGCGCTTCCAGAACAACCACTTCCGAACCCAGACGCGACCACACCGAACCCAGTTCCAGACCGATCACGCCAGCGCCGATCACGCCCAGACGCTTAGGTACGGTCTGGAATTCCAGTGCGCCAGTCGAGTCAACGATGACTTTCTGATCAACCGGAGCCGGCGGAATGTCGATCGGACGCGAACCTGGAGCCAGGATGACGTTTTCAGCTTCGATGACTTCAACCGAACCGTCTGGCTTGGTGACTTCGACTTTCTTGCCAGCCAGCAGTTTGCCGTGGCCCTGAATCGAAGTAACGCCGTTGGCCTTGAACAGGGTGGCAACGCCGCCGGTCAGGTTCTTGACGATGCCAGCCTTGCGGCCAACCATCGCAGCGACGTCCATTTTGACTTCGCCGGTCGAGATACCGTGAACATTGAAGCTTTCTTTCGCTTCCTTGTATTTCCAGGAGCTGTCGAGCAGCGCCTTGGAAGGAATGCAGCCCACGTTCAGGCAGGTGCCGCCCAGGGCTTGCTTGCCTTCTGCGTCGGTGTACTTCTCGATGCAGGCAGTGGTCAGACCCAGCTGCGCCGCCTTGATGGCAGCCACGTAGCCACCAGGGCCAGCACCGATCACTACTACGTCAAATTTCTGCGACATTCAAAAAATCCTCTTTAGCGAAAAGCTTCAAGCCGCGCGCTCCAAGCCAAGCTGCCCTTTCCTGCAGCTTGAAACTTGTAGCCCGCGACTGCTTCTATCAGATATCCAGCAACAGACGAGCCGGATCTTCCAGCAGGTTCTTGATGGTCACCAGGAAGGTCACAGCTTCTTTGCCATCGATCAGACGGTGATCGTAGGACAGTGCCAGGTACATCATCGGACGGATAACGACCTGACCGTTGATGGCCATAGGACGCTGGATGATGTTGTGCATGCCCAGAATCGCTGCCTGCGGCGGGTTGACGATCGGGGTCGACATCATCGAACCGAAGGTACCACCGTTGGTGATGGTGAAGGTACCACCGGTCATCTCGTCCATCGACAGTTTGCCGTCACGGGCTTTTTTGCCGAATGTTGCGATGCCGCCTTCGATTTCAGCCAGGCTCATCAGCTCGGCGTTACGCAGAACCGGAACAACCAGGCCACGGTCGCTGGAAACGGCAACGCCGATGTCCGCGTAACCGTGGTAAACGATGTCGCCGCCGTCGATCGACGCGTTGACAGCCGGGAAGCGTTTCAGCGCTTCGGTGGCCGCTTTCACGAAGAACGACATGAAGCCCAGGCGTACGCCGTTGTGGGACTTCTCGAACAGGTCCTTGTACTTCGAACGCAGGGCCATGACTTCAGTCATGTCGACTTCGTTGAAAGTGGTCAGCATTGCCATGTTCGACTGCGCTTCAACCAGACGCTTGGCCACGGTGGCACGCACGCGGGTCATCGGTACGCGCTTCTCGATGCGGTCGCCAGCGGCGAACACAGGAGCAGCAGCCGAAGGAGCAGCAGCCTTGGCAGGCGCGGCAGCCGGAGCGGCTTTCTTGGCAGCAACAGCAGCCACCACGTCTTCCTTGGTCACACGACCGCCCTTGCCGGTGCCGGCAACGGAAGCGATGTTGATGCCGTTTTCTTCAGCCAGCTTGCGCGCAGCAGGAGCAGCAACAGGATCGTCTTCGCCGTCGGCAGCAGCTGGAGCAGCGGCAGCGGCCGGAGCAGCAGCGGCGGCTGGGGCAGCGGCAGCAGCGCCACCTTCAACGATGGAGCCCAGCACTTCGTCGGACAGGACGGTCTCGCCCTCGCCCTTGACGATTGCGCCCAGCACGCCATCAGCGGTAGCCAGAACTTCCAGTACGACTTTGTCGGTTTCGATGTCGACGATCAGTTCGTCGCGCTTGACGGCGTCGCCCGGTTGTTTGTGCCAGGTGGCAACGGTGCCATCGGCAACCGATTCCGGGAAAGTGGGGGCTTTGATCTCGATAGCCATTATCTGTGGTTCCTTAAATTCGGTTTCAGGTGCGCGAAGGCGTTAAATGGTAAACGCGTCTTGCAGGAGTTTTTCCTGCTGCTCGGCGTGCATCGATGCGTAACCACAAGCTGGGGCAGCAGAAGCCTCACGGCCCGCGTACTCAAGTACGAGAGACTTGTCGAGGTTCCCGATGCTGCGACGCAAGTGGTGCTGGCTGCAGTACCAGGCGCCCTGGTTCATCGGCTCTTCCTGACACCAAACGGCATTCTTGACGTTGGTGTATGGAGCCAGGACTTCTTTCAAGTCGTCCTCAGGGAATGGATACAGCTGCTCGATACGCACGATGGCGATATCTTCACGGCCTTCGGCACGGCGTTTTTCCAGCAGGTCGTAGTAGACCTTGCCGCTACACAGAACAACGCGCTCGACCTTTTTCGGGTCCAGTGCATCGATTTCCGGGATCACGGTCTGGAACGAACCTTCGGCCAGATCTTCCAGGGTCGAGATAGCCAGTTTGTGGCGCAGCAGCGACTTCGGAGTCAGCACGATCAGCGGCTTGCGCAGCGGACGAATCACCTGACGACGCAGCAAGTGGTAGATCTGTGCTGGCGTGGTCGGGACGGCGACCTGAATGTTGTGCTCGGCGCACAATTGCAGGTAACGCTCAAGACGTGCCGAGCTGTGCTCAGGGCCCTGACCTTCATAACCGTGTGGCAGCAACATGGTCAGACCGCAGAGACGGCCCCACTTGTGCTCGCCGCTGGTGATGAACTGGTCGATAACAACCTGTGCACCGTTGGCGAAGTCGCCGAACTGGGCTTCCCAGATCACCAACGCATCCGGCGTGGTGGTCGAGTAACCGTATTCAAACGCCAGTACCGCTTCTTCCGACAGGAACGAGTCGTACAGGTCAAAGCGTGGCTGACCGTCGTACAGGTGCTGCAGAGGAATGTAGGTGCCTGCGTCTTTCTGGTTGTGCAACACAGCGTGACGGTGCGAGAACGTACCGCGGCCGATGTCCTGACCGGTCATGCGGATCGGGTGACCTTCGAACGCCAGGGTCGCGTACGCCATGGTTTCGGCGTAACCCCAGTTGATCGGCAGGCCGCCGGCTTGCATTTTCTGACGGTCTTCGTAGATCTTCGAAACCTGACGCTGAACCACGAAGCCTTCCGGAATTTCCAGCAGCTTGGCGGACAGTTCTTGCAGGGTCTTCAGATCAAAGCGGGTGTCGTGACGCGCAGTCCAGGCGTGGCCCAGATACGGACGCCAGTCCACGAACAGCTCTTTGTTCGGCTCTTTGACCAGCGATTTCACGACGTGCAGACCGTTGTCCAGCGCGTTGCGGTATTCGTCGACTTTCGCCTGAACACGCTCTGCATCAAGAACACCGCCCTGGGTCAGACGATCAGCGTACAGCTCACGGGTAGTGCGCTGTTTGGTGATCTGCTGATACATCAGAGGCTGAGTGCCGCTTGGCTCGTCGGCCTCGTTGTGGCCGCGACGACGGTAGCAGACCAGGTCGATCACCACGTCACGCTTGAACTGCATGCGGTAGTCGATGGCCAGCTGGGTCACGAACAACACGGCTTCCGGATCATCACCATTCACATGGAGGATCGGCGCCTGAATCATCTTGGCAACGTCGGTGGCGTACTCGGTGGAACGCGAGTCCAGCGGGTTGCTGATGGTGAAACCAACCTGGTTGTTGATCACGATGTGCACGGTACCGCCGGTCTTGAAACCGCGGGTCTGCGACATCTGGAAGGTTTCCATGACCACGCCCTGACCTGCGAATGCAGCGTCACCGTGGATGGAGATCGGCAGAACCTTCTCGCCAGTGGCGTCATTACGACGATCCTGACGGGCGCGCACCGAACCTTCGACCACCGGGGAAACGATTTCCAGGTGAGACGGGTTGAACGCCATGGCCAGGTGAACTTCACCGCCGGCGGTCATCACGTTGGACGAGAAGCCCTGGTGATACTTAACGTCACCGGAACCCAGCTCGACCTTCTTCTTGCCTTCGAACTCGTCGAAGAGCTCGCGCGGGTTCTTGCCGAAGGTGTTGACCAGCACGTTCAGACGGCCACGGTGGGCCATGCCGATGACGACTTCCTTGGTGCCGTAGGAACCGGAACGCTGGATCAGTTCGTCGAGCATCGGAATCAGGCTTTCGCCGCCTTCCAGACCGAAACGCTTGGTGCCCGGGTATTTGGTGCCCAGGTATTTTTCCAGGCCTTCACCGGCAGTCACGCGCTCAAGCAGGTGGCTCTTGATGTCGGCGGAGTACGTCGGACGACCACGCACGCTTTCCAGACGCTGCTGGAACCACTGGCGCTGCTCGGAATCGGTGATGTGCGTAAATTCAGCGCCGATGGTGCGGCAATATGTCTGCTGCAACGCTTCGTGAATTTCGCGTAGGCTCGCTTCCTCTTTGCCGATGAACAGGTCGCCGGCACGGAAGGTCGTATCAAGATCGGCATTGGTCAAGCCGTAATGATTGATCGACAGGTCTGCAGGTGCAGGACGCTGCCACAGCCCCAGCGGGTCAAGCTGGGCTGCCTGGTGGCCACGCATACGGTAGGCCTGGATCAATCGCAGCACTTCAACTTGCTTCTTCTCGTGCTCACTGCTCACGCTGCCGGCGGAAACCGGTTGAGCGCGGCGCTGGTTCTTTGCCAGCAGCACGAAATGATCGCGAATTGTCGAGTGCGAAACATCAGTGGCAGAGTTGCCGTCGGCAGGCAACTTCTGAAAGTAGGTGCGCCACTCTTCTGGCACAGCGTTAGGGTCGTGCAGGTAGAGCTCATAAAGCTCTTCCACATAGGCAGCGTTTCCACCTGAAAGGTAGGCGCTGTTCCACATGCGCTGCATCACGCTTTCTTGCATGCTTGGTCACCCTCGGTTAGGGGAACACCATCGATGTCGACACCGAGCAAACTTGCAGAAGTCCGAATGCAGCGACTAAAACAAGCCACTTAGGATCACACTGATAGTCCGGGTACCAGCCCGGATGCCCCTGCTTGTCTCATTTCTTCAAAATAAGAGCGGCAGCTTGTGGCTACTGCTCTGGTTATAGCCATGACGCGGGTTGAAGCCCGCGCCACAGCCTCTACGGTGCAGCGGTTACAGCAGCTGAATCACACGCCGCTCGAAAGCAGCATGTTACGGATGTGACCGATGGCCTTAGTCGGGTTCAGGCCTTTCGGACATACGTTGACGCAGTTCATGATGCCCCGGCAGCGGAAGACGCTGAACGGGTCATCGAGTGAAGCCAGACGCTCGTTGGTCTTGGTATCACGGCTGTCTGCCAGGAAGCGATAAGCTTGCAGCAGCGCAGCTGGACCCAGGAACTTGTCCGGGTTCCACCAGAAGGACGGGCAAGAGGTCGAGCAGCAAGCGCACAGGATGCACTCGTACAGACCGTCGAGCTTTTCACGCTCTTCTGGTGACTGCAGACGCTCGATGGCCGGAGCCGGCGTGTCATTCTGCAGGTAAGGCTTCACCTTCTCGTATTGCTTGTAGAAGATGCTCATATCGACGACCAGGTCACGGATAACCGGCAAACCTGGCAGCGGACGAACGATCAGCTTGTTACCTTTTACAACGGCGGACAGCGGCGTGATGCACGCCAGACCGTTCTTGCCGTTGATGTTCATGCCGTCGGAGCCGCAGACACCTTCACGGCAAGAGCGACGATAGGAGAAACCCTCGTCCTGCTCTTTGATCAGGGCCAGCACGTCCAGCACCATCAGGTCTTTACCACCGGTATCGACCTGGAATTCCTGCATGAACGGCGCAGCGTCCTGATCAGGGTTGTAGCGATAAACACTGACTTTCAACATGGCGGTCACCCTTAATAAGTCCGGACTTTAGGTTCGAAAGTCGGAACAGTCTTCGGCGAGAAGTTCACGGCACGCTTGGTGACGCGCTTGTCACCCGGGAAGTACAGGGTGTGGCACAGCCAGTTTTCGTCGTCACGATCTTCGAAGTCTTCACGGGCGTGAGCACCGCGCGACTCTTTACGGACTTCGGCAGCGATGGCGGTAGCTTCAGCCACTTCCAGCAGGTTTTGCAGTTCCAGCGCTTCGATACGGGCAGTGTTGAACGCCTGCGACTTATCGTTGATCTTCACGTTGGCGATGCGGGTACGCAGGTCAGCGAGCTGAGCGATACCTTTCTGCATGTATTCGCCGGTACGGAACACGCCGAAGTAGTTCTGCATGCAGCTTTGCAGCTCGCGACGCAGGGTTGCCACATCTTCGCCATCAGTACGGCTGTTCAGCGCGTTCAGACGCGACAGGGCAGCTTCGATGTCGGCTTCGGTAGCGTCGTCGTATTCGATGCCGTCGGTCAGCGCTTTTTCCAGGTGCAGACCAGCCGCGCGGCCGAATACCACCAGGTCGAGCAGCGAGTTGCCGCCCAGACGGTTGGCACCGTGCACCGATACGCAAGCCACTTCACCTACTGCGAACAGACCTGGGATGATCTGGTCCACGCCTTCGGCGTTCTGGGTGATCGCCTGGCCGTGAATGTTGGTGGCAACGCCGCCCATCATATAGTGGCAAGTCGGAACAACCGGAACCGGCGCAACAACCGGGTCAACGTGAGCGAAAGTCTTCGACAGTTCGCAGATGCCTGGCAGACGGCTGTGCAGCACTTCCTCGCCCAAGTGGTCGAGTTTGAGCATTACGTGGTCGCCATTCGGACCGCAACCGTTGCCGGCGATGATTTCTTTAACCATCGAGCGAGCAACCACGTCACGACCGGCAAGGTCTTTGGCGTTCGGAGCATAACGCTCCATGAAACGCTCGCCGTGCTTGTTGATCAGGTAACCACCTTCACCACGGCAACCTTCGGTAACCAGTACACCGGCGCCGGCGATGCCGGTCGGGTGGAACTGCCACATCTCGATGTCTTGTACCGGTACGCCAGCACGCAGAGCCATGCCGACGCCGTCACCGGTGTTGATCAGGGCGTTGGTGGTGGAAGCGTAGATACGACCTGCACCGCCGGTAGCCAGTACGGTGGCCTTGGCGCGGATGTAGGTGGTTTCGCCGGTTTCGATGCAGATCGCGATCACACCGACGAATTCGCCTTCCTGGTTTTTCACCAGGTCGACAGCGTAGTACTCGTTCAGGAACGTGGTACCGGCTTTCAGGTTGCCCTGATAAAGGGTGTGCAGCAGTGCGTGGCCGGTACGGTCGGAAGCGGCACAAGTACGTGCAGCCTGACCGCCTTTACCGTAATCCTTGGACTGACCACCGAACGGACGCTGGTAGATACGGCCTTGCTCGGTACGCGAGAACGGCAGACCCATGTGGTCCAGCTCGAAAACGGCAGCCGGGCCTTCCTGACACATGTATTCGATAGCGTCCTGGTCACCGATGTAGTCGGAGCCCTTGACGGTATCGTACATGTGCCAGCGCCAGTCATCGTTCGGGTCAGCGGACGCGATCGCGCAAGTGATGCCGCCCTGAGCGGATACAGTGTGCGAACGGGTCGGGAAAACCTTGGTGATCACGGCAGTCTTGTGACCGCCCTGCGCCAGTTGCAGCGCAGCGCGCATGCCGGCACCGCCACCACCAATAATGATGGCGTCGAAAGAAATCGTTGGAATGTTAGCCATGACTCAGATACCCCAGAGAATCTGCACACCCCAGACGAAGTAAGCGAACATCGCGATGCCGCAAACTGCCTGGAAAAGGAAACGTACTGCGGTCGCGGACTTGCCCAGCGCCATTGGCGTCAGGTAGTCGGTCGCGATGGTCCACATGCCGACCCAGGCGTGAGCGCCAAGGGCAACGAGGGCCAGCAGACTGAAGATACGCATCCCGTTGTGAGCGAACAGGCCGTGCCACTGGTCGTAGCCAATGCCCGGATTCGCTGCAAGGTATCCGATCAGGAAGATGAAATAAGCCGCGAGAACAACCGCAGACACACGTTGCGCCATCCAGTCATAGAGGCCCGAACGCGAAAGGTTCGTAACGCTGGTTACCATATCCAAACTCCTGCCAGAACGATCAGCACCACGGAAATGGCGATGATGATTTTCGAGCCCAGGCGGCCGCCTTCCAGCGTCTCACCGATGCCCATGTCCATGATCAAGTGGCGCACACCGGCTACCAGGTGATACAGCAGAGCGGACAGGAGGCCCCATGCTACGAACTTGGCCAGCGGGCTGGTCAAGCATGCCTTCACTTCGGCAAAACCTTCCTCGGAACCCAGAGACTTGCCCAATGCATAAAGCATGAAGCCGATACCCAGGAAGAGGATGATGCCGGAAACACGGTGAAGAAACGACGTAACGCCGGTGATGGGGAGTTTGATGGTCCTTAGGTCTAGGTTTACAGGTCGTTGGCTTTTCACGGCTTTTTTTTCACACTGAAGAGCCCCTAACAATCAGGGCAAAGTTGTTGGGGAGTGCACTGGTCAGGTAACCACCACCCAGGGATGCGACCCCCAATAAAGCAGGCCCAAAAGCCCTTGGCGGTCGGTGGCCGAGTATAGACAGTTAGGTTACTAATGACAACGCAATCACCTACCCCAAATAGCTGATTGCACAAGTCGTATAAAAGGCGTAAATGGCAGTCAATTTCGAGGAAAAAGTGCGCTTAAAGCCTTCTGGAGCAAGACTTTAGGCAAATTGACATTCGAATTTATCTCACTATAGTGGTGCGGGCCCTGCGTGGGGGGTCTGTCTGATGGTTCAAGCATAAATAGGAGGCCACATGGCTGACAAAAAAGCGCAGTTGATCATCGAGGGCGCAGCCCCCGTCGAGCTGCCCATTTTAACCGGCACCGTTGGTCCCGATGTAATCGATGTTCGGGGCCTGACGGCCACGGGCCGCTTCACTTTCGACCCTGGTTTCATGTCGACCGCCTCGTGCGAGTCGAAGATCACCTATATCGACGGCGACAACGGCATTCTGTTGCACCGCGGCTACCCGATCGAACAGCTGGCTGAAAAGTCGGACTACCTGGAAACCTGCTATCTGCTGCTCAACGGCGAACTGCCGACCGCAGAACAGAAGGCCCAGTTCGTCAGCACCGTGAAAAACCACACCATGGTTCACGAGCAGCTGAAAACCTTCTTCAACGGCTTCCGTCGCGACGCCCACCCGATGGCCGTCATGTGCGGTGTAGTCGGCGCCCTCTCGGCCTTCTACCACGACTCCCTCGACATCAATAACCCGCAGCATCGCGAAATCTCCGCGATCCGTCTGGTTGCCAAGATGCCGACCCTGGCGGCGATGGTTTACAAGTACTCCATGGGCCAACCCATGATGTACCCGCGCAACGATCTGACGTACGCGGAAAACTTCCTGCACATGATGTTCAACACCCCGTGCGAGATCAAACCGATCAGCCCGGTGCTCGCCAAGGCCATGGACCGGATTTTCATCCTCCACGCCGACCACGAGCAGAACGCATCGACTTCTACTGTGCGTCTGGCCGGTTCTTCGGGTGCCAACCCGTTCGCCTGTATCGCCGCCGGTATCGCCGCACTGTGGGGCCCTGCCCACGGCGGTGCGAACGAAGCCGTGCTGACCATGCTTGACGAGATTGGCGATGTGTCGAACATCGACAAGTTCATCGCCAAGGCCAAGGACAAGAACGATCCGTTCAAACTGATGGGCTTCGGTCATCGCGTTTACAAGAACCGCGACCCTCGCGCGACTGTAATGAAGCAGACCTGCGACGAAGTACTGAAGGAACTGGGCATCAACAACGATCCGCAACTCGAACTGGCCATGCGCCTGGAAGAGATCGCGCTGACCGACCCGTACTTCATCGAACGCTCGCTGTACCCGAACGTCGACTTCTACTCGGGGATCATCCTCAAGGCGATCGGCATTCCGACCAGCATGTTCACCGTGATTTTCGCGCTGGCACGTACTGTTGGCTGGATTTCGCACTGGAAAGAGATGCTCTCCAGCCCGTACAAGATTGGCCGTCCGCGCCAGTTGTACACTGGTTACGAGTCGCGTGATATTTCCAAGCTGGAAGACCGTAAATAAGACCTGTCTTGCGATAACGTCTTAAGTTGTACCGGGAACGGCCTCTATTTATATAGGGGCCGTTTTTGTTTGTTTGGGATTGGGGATTGGGGGCATATCCGTTGCTGCGGGTGCTGCCGCTGGCGGTTTCGCTCTTACAGCGACTCACTTTTCCAGACGCCGAAAAGTAAGCAAAAGGCTTTGCCCCTGGCGTACGGCACTTCGCTGAGGCTCAGTGTTCCCTCGCTACGGTGTCCATCCGGGGGCATCGCCTACGGTTTGCTTCGCTGCACCTCCTCTCGATGAATGCGGCTGCGCCGCACGGCGCTGCGCGCCTACCCCCGGATGAACACCTACGCTCGGCCTGCCGATGGGGCAAAAGATCAAAAGCCAAAGCCAAGCAAGATCACAAGCCAGATCAAGAGCCCCTCACCCTAGCCCTCTCCCAGAGGGAGAGGGGACTGACCGCGTGGACTGGAAGAGATACGCCGACTTGGGATACCGAGTCGAACTCAGATTCTGAATCAGATCAAAAGCCCCTCACCCTAGCCCTCTCCCAGAGGGAGAGGGGACTGACCGCGTGGACTGGAAGAGATACGCCGACTTGGGATACCAAGTCGAACTCAGACTCTGAATCAGATCAAAAGCCCCTCACCCTAGCCCTCTCCCAGAGGGAGAGGGGACTGACCGCGTGGACTGGAAGAGATACGCCGACTTGGGATACCGAGTCGAACTCAGATTCTGAAAGGCCCACCATCGGCTCCCTCTCCCTCGGGAGAGGGCTGGGGTGAGGGGCGAATCCACCACAAATCCAAAGCCGACCACGCTGCGCCCTTCACCACTCAACAGGATGAGCGTTAGCACGGCTGCGGCTTTTGATCTGTAAGGCGACGTCGGAAGGCTGAGTGGAGGGATTGATCCGGGCGTGGGAGCTGGCAGATGCCGTTTATTTAAATCCTGAGCGTCCTGAAATTAAGGACGCAATGGACTAGCAACCGTAACACCAAGGCGACAGGTACCTTGACACGTACCGCGTTTGAAAAAAGTGACCCGCCGTAAGGGCGGAACCCTAAGCAGCCCTAACCGCAGCAACGGATATGTACACGATCCACAAAAAAACACGGCCTGCCCGATAACCGCCCACAAAAAATGCCCCGATCTCTCAACCGGGGCATTCAGCAAAACACTCAAACAAGCATCAAGCGATCAATGCGAAACCGCCCCACTCGCCCCCAACCCGGTCTGCGAACGCACAAACTGCGGGAAGAACAGCGCCCGCTCTTTATCCGCAGCCGCCGACTTGTCAGTAATCGAGAAGAACCAGATCCCGACAAAAGCAATGATCATCGAGAACAACGCCGGATACTCGTAAGGGAAGATCGCCTTCTCGTGATGCAGAATCTGCACCCAGATGGTCGGGCCAAGGATCATCAAGCCAACCGCACTCACCAGACCCAGCCAGCCGCCAATCATCGCCCCACGAGTAGTCAGCTTCTTCCAGTACATCGAAAGCAGCAGCACCGGGAAGTTACAGCTCGCCGCGATCGAGAACGCCAGGCCCACCATGAACGCAATGTTCTGGCTTTCGAACAGGATACCCAAACCAATCGCCAACACCGCCAAGGCAATGGTGGTGATCTTCGAGACACGAATCTCGTCCTTCTCGTTCGCCTTGCCCTTCTTGATCACACTCGCATACAGGTCGTGAGAAACCGCCGAAGCACCCGCCAGAGTCAAACCGGCAACAACCGCCAGAATGGTCGCGAATGCCACCGCCGAGATAAAGCCGAGGAAGATACTGCCACCGACCGCGTTGGCCAAATGCACCGCCGCCATGTTATTGCCGCCCAACAGCGCGCCAGCCGCATCTTTGAAGGCCGGGTTAGTGCTGACCAGCAGGATCGCGCCGAAGCCGATGATGAAGGTCAGGATGTAGAAGTAGCCGATAAAACCAGTTGCGTAGAGCACGCTCTTGCGAGCTTCTTTTGCGTCACTCACGGTGAAGAAGCGCATCAGAATGTGTGGCAAGCCAGCCGTACCGAACATCAGCGCCAGACCCAGCGAGAAGGCCGAAATCGGGTCCTTGACCAGACCGCCCGGGCTCATGATCGCTTCGCCCTTGGCGTGAACCTTGATCGCTTCGGAGAACAGCGTGTTGAAGTCGAAGCCTACGTGCTTCATCACCATCAGCGCCATGAACGAGGCACCGGACAGCAACAGCACAGCCTTGATGATCTGAACCCAGGTGGTCGCCAGCATGCCGCCGAACAGCACGTACATGCACATCAGCACACCGACCAGAATCACCGCGACGTGATAGTCCAGACCGAACAACAGCTGGATCAGCTTGCCGGCACCGACCATTTGCGCGATCAGGTAGAACGCCACCACCACCAGCGAACCGCAGGCCGACAGGGTGCGAATCTGGGTTTGCCCGAGGCGGTAGGACGCCACGTCGGCAAAGGTGTATTTACCCAGGTTACGCAGACGCTCGGCGATCAGGAACAGAATGATCGGCCAGCCCACCAGGAAGCCGATCGAGTAGATCAGGCCATCGTAGCCGGAGGTGAACACCAGCGCGGAAATCCCCAGGAAGGACGCCGCCGACATGTAGTCACCGGCAATCGCCAGACCGTTCTGGAAACCGGTGATCTTGCCGCCCGCCGCATAGTAGTCGGCCGCCGAATTGTTTTTCTTCGAGGCCCAGTAGGTGATGTACAACGTCGCGCCAACAAACGCGACGAACATCAGGATCGCCGGAATGTTCAGCGGCTGTTTGGCCACCTCACCCGTCAATGCATCCGCCGCCCAGACACTCGGCGCGAAAGCCGCAACACTCAATAGAGCCAGTAGACGCCGGATCATTGCTGAGCCTCCTTGAGAATCGCATTGTTCAGGTCGTCGAACTCGCCATTGGCGCGGCGCACGTAGATAGCGGTGAGAATGAAGGCTGAGAGAATCAGTCCGACACCGATCGGGATGCCCCAGGTAATCGAGGACTCAGGACTGAGTTTCGCGCCCAGGATATGCGGCCCGTAAGCGATCAGAAGAATGAAGCCAGAGTAAAGCCCGAGCATGATCGCCGAGAGTATCCAGGCGAACTTTTCCCTTTTTCGCACCAGCTCCTTGAATCGGGGACTGTTTTGAATCGAGAGGTAAATGCTGTCGTTCATTGTTTTTATCCTCGCAGCACAGATTATTGTTGGAACATAGCTAATGTATGCGGCTGCGAGCGCGGTAACAGACGACCTTAGTAGTAGAACGCCATGACACTTTTGCCAATTTCCGGTACGCCACAAAACAACTGTGGGAGCGAGCCTGCTCGCGAAGGCGTCGGTTCAGTCGATATTTTTATCAACTGACAGAACGCATTCGCGAGCAGGCTCGCTCCCACAGGGTTAGGCGGTGTTGCTTTTATTTGGTCCAGTCAGCCACGCGATCCGGGTGCTTGGCTACCCAATCTTTCGCTGCTGCGTCAGGCTTGGCGCCGTCCTGAATCGCCAGCATGACTTCGCCGATTTCGTCTTTCGACGCCCACTGGAAGTTCTTCAGGAACTTGGCCACTTCCGGTGCTTTGGTCGCGAGTTCTTTGCTGCCGATGCTGTTCACGGTTTCAGCTGCGCCATACACACCTTTCGGATCGTCGAGGAAGCGCAGTTTCCACTTGGCGAACATCCAGTGCGGCACCCAACCGGTGACCGCGATGGATTCGTTTTTCTTCTCGGCACGGGTCAGCTCGGCGATCATGCCGGCGCCGGAACTGGCCTTGAGGCTGTATTTATCGAGGCCGTAATCCTTGATCGCCTGATCGGTTTTGAGCATGACGCCTGAACCGGCGTCGATACCGACGATGCGATTTTTGAAGGTGTCATCGGTTTTCAGGTCTTCGATCGACTTGGCTTTCACATACTCGGGTACGATCAGGCCGATTTTCGCATCCTTGAAGTTCGGGCCGTAATCGACGACCTGATCCTTGTTCTTTGTCCAGTATTCGCCGTGGGTCACTGGCAGCCAGGCCGAGAGCATGGCGTCGAGCTTGCCGGTGGCAACACCCTGCCACATGATCCCGGTGGCGACGGCTTGCAGTTTTACGTCATAGCCGAGTTTCTGCTTGATCACTTCGGCCGCCACGTGGGTGGTCGCCACGCTGTCGGACCAGCCATCAACGTAACCGATGTTCAGGGTCTTGGTTTCCGCACTGGCCAGTGTCGCACTCATCGCCAGCGCCAGAGCGGCACCTGCGCCTAAAAGTCGTCGCATCTTCATCGTTACTTCCCCGAAATGCTGCGCCCGACGGATGGCGGGCGACGTCAACGTATTGTTATGGTGCACAGCGCCCCCATCACGCCTGACCGCAAACTCGCTGGAACATCAGTGGAGTGCTGACGCTTCGATCATCAACCTGACGACGCTCGCGACCTGCTCTGCCAGCGACCTCAAGACAATGAGAAACGACATCACAAGGCCATTAATCGCGACTATATAAATGACGCCAAATAATCCGCCCGAACTTTGCATGGCAAAATCATGCGGGCCACCAACCCTCTATAAATGCAGGTAACATGCGTCGCTTTGCAGCCACTCGGCCTGACCATGTCCGCGACTTCCCGCTTTCCCCTTCTGCCTTACCTCTTCGCCTGCCTGCTTGGGCTGTTTGCCCTCGCCGGCTTCTGGTATGGCCTTGGCCAACCGGTAATTCTGCCGGACGCAGCGACTCCGACGCACAAGTTGCAATGCGCCTCCTACACCCCGTTCGATAAAGATCAGTCGCCGTTCGACGTGCCGTTCAAGCTGCGCCCGGAACGCATGGACGCTGACCTCGCGTTGCTGGCAACACGCTTTGAATGTATTCGCACCTATTCAATGACGGGTCTGGAGGCGTTGCCGGATCTGGCGCGCAAACATGGCCTGAAATTGATGATCGGCGCCTGGGTCAACAGCAACCCGGTGGACACCGAGAAAGAAGTCGACCTGCTGATAGCCTCGGCCAACGCCAACCCGGACGTGGTCAGCGCGGTGATCGTCGGCAACGAAGCCTTGCTGCGCAAGGAAGTCACTGGTACGCAACTGGTCCGGTTGATCAACAAGGTCAAGAGCCAGGTCAAGCAACCGGTCACCTACGCCGATGTCTGGGAGTTCTGGCTCAAGCATCCGGAAATCGCGCCAGCGGTGGATTTCCTGACCATCCATTTGCTGCCGTACTGGGAAGATGATCCGTCAAACATCGACGTTGCCCTGCAACATGTCGCGGATGTGCGCCAAGTGTTCGGCAATAAGTTCGCACCGAAAGACGTGATGATCGGCGAAACCGGCTGGCCGAGCGAAGGCCGCCAGCGCGAGACCGCCCTGCCGAGTCGGGTCAACGAGGCCAAATTCATTCGTGGTTTTGTCGCAATGGCCGAGAAGCAAGGCTGGCACTACAACCTCATCGAAGCGTTTGACCAGCCGTGGAAGCGCGGCAGTGAAGGCGCGGTCGGTGGGTATTGGGGACTGTTCGATGCCGATCGTCAGGACAAGGGTGTGCTGGCCGGGCCGGTGACCAATGTGCCGTTCTGGAAGGAATGGCTGGCGGTCGGCGGGTTGATTTTTCTTGGCACGTTGATCCTTGGTGGCCGTGTTCGTACCACCCGCTCGGCTTTGGTGTTGCCATTGCTCGGCGCCCTCGCCGCTTGCTCGATTGGCGCCTGGGGTGATCTGGCGCGGGTGACCACGCGGTTCACCAGTGAGTGGCTGTGGGTCGGCTTGCTGACCGCGTTGAACCTGTTGGTGTTGGCGCATGCGGCGCTGACGCTGAGTGCTCGCACTGGCTGGCGTGAACGGGCATTCAATCTGCTGGAGCGACGCGCCGGCTGGCTGGTTGCGGCGGCAGCTTTTGCTGCGGCGGTGATGATGCTGGAGATGGTCTTCGATCCGCGTTATCGCAGTTTTGCGAGCATGGCGTTTGTGCTGCCGGCGCTGGTTTATCTGTGTCGCCCAGTGAGTGTGCCGCGCCGGGAAATTGCCCTGCTGACGTTTATAGTCGGCGCGGGGATTGCGCCGCAGTTGTATCAGGAAGGTTTGCAGAATCAGCAGGCGTGGGGTTGGGCTTTGGTCAGCGTGTTGATGGTGGGTGCTTTGTGGCGCTGCCTGCGTGTTCGCAAGGACTGATCAAAAGCAAGATCAAAAGATCGCAGCCTTCGGCAGCTCCTACAAGGTGTACGCCATCTCAATGTAGGAGCTGCCGCAGGCTGCGATCTTTTCCATCAGGCAGTACGGGACTCGCGGACCAACCGCAACCCGGCAATCACCAACGCAAACACCGCCAGCGTGGTGTTGTACAACGCCAGTGCCGGCGCCCCAAACGCCAGCGCCAGCACCGCCAGCCACCACCCTGCCCGCCCCGGCAAGACAAAACCGATCAGCGCCGCGCCCAGTGCCGTCCAGCCCAGTACCTTGAAGTGAATCATCAAGCCAAGGTTCGAACGCAGCTGACATTCCCAGCGGCTGGCCTCATCGACGCAGATGCCGACCCACTTTCCGTCTTCCATAAAGCCATAACGCGCGCCATAACTGGCGGCCAGCCACAACGGCAACAGAACGAGCAGCACAATCACGGGCAAGCGGCGGGACATGAAGCACTCCAATCTTTAGAAATCGGCGGCCAGCTTAATCTGCCGTCATGCGTACGCAAGCGCTAACAACACTTAACTGTTCATTCACACCGTGCAAAGTGTATCGTCCAGCTACTATTACTCCGAATTCTGCCTGTTTGGTGCCGCAGCATGGCACTTTGGCGCACACCCGGTGGTCATAGCCTGCGAACTTCATTCGGCACCTTCCTCTAAGGGATCTAGTCATGCTCCGTTCCTTGCGCTTCGCCGCGCTGTTCAGCGGCCTTATTTTGAGTGCGTCCGCACTGGCGGTGGATATCGACGCCGCCAGTTATGGCTATCCCCTGACCAATCCGTTCGAGGCGACCATCGCCACGACCCCGCCGGACTTGCGCCCGGAATTGCCGCTGGACGACGACATCAATCAGTCAGACCGCAGCGTCACCCTGCGTCCGGAGCGCGAGTTCATCCTGCCGGACAATTTCTGGCCGGTGAAAAAGCTGACCTACCGCATCGCCGAACAGGACAAACCGGCGCCGCTGATCTTCCTGATCGCCGGCACGGGTGCGCGCTATGACAGCACGCTCAACGAGTACCTGAAAAAGCTCTACTACAAGGCCGGCTACCACGTCGTCCAGCTGTCGTCGCCGACCAGCTTCGACTTCATCAGCGCCGCTTCACGCTTCGCCACGCCGGGCGTGACCAAGGAAGACGCTGAAGACATGTATCGGGTGATGCAGGCCGTTCGTGCACAGAATCCAAAGCTGCCAGTCACCGAGTATTACCTGACCGGATACAGCCTCGGCGCCCTCGACGCCGCGTTCGTCGCGCACCTGGATGAAACCCGTCGCAGCTTCAACTTCAAGAAAGTCCTGCTGCTCAACCCACCGGTCAACCTCTATACCTCGATCACCAACCTCGACAAGCTGGTGCAGACCGAAGTCAAAGGCATCAACACCAGCACCACATTCTATGAGCTGGTGTTGTCCAAGCTGACCCGCTACTTCCAGCAGAAAGGCTACATCGACCTCAATGACGCGCTGCTCTATGACTTCCAGCAGTCCAAGCAACACCTGACCAACGAACAGATGGCGATGCTGATCGGCACTTCGTTCCGCTTCTCGGCAGCCGATATTGCCTTTACCTCGGACCTGATCAATCGTCGCGGCCTGATCACACCGCCGAAATTCCCGATAACCGAAGGCACCAGCCTCACGCCGTTCCTCAAGCGTGCGCTGCAGTGCGATTTCGACTGCTACCTGACCGAACAGGTGATTCCGATGTGGCGTGCGCGCACCGACGGCGGCAGCCTGCTGCAACTGATTGATCAGGTGAGCCTGTATGCGCTCAAGGATTACCTGCACGACAGCCCGAAAATAGCCGTGATGCACAACGCCGACGACGTGATCCTCGGCCCGGGCGACCTCGGTTTCCTGCGCAAGACCTTCGGTGATCGCCTGACTGTTTATCCACTGGGCGGCCATTGCGGCAACCTTAACTACCGCGTCAACAGCGACGCCATGCTGGAGTTCTTCCGTGGCTAAACATCTCCTGCTGATTGCAGCGCTACTCTGCGCAGGCGTGGCCCAGGCCGACAACAGTAAAGCCAACGCGCCCGTGGTGGTCGACAGCGACGGCTTCAAAGAGCCGCTGTCCAAACTCAAATTCAACCCGGGGCTGGATCAGCGCGAGTTCGAGCGTTCGACGCTCAACGCGCTGAACGTCTACGACCCGCTGGAGTCGTGGAACCGCCGGGTTTACCACTTCAACTATCGCTTCGACCAATGGGTGTTCCTGCCGGTGGTCGATGGCTACCGTTACATCACACCCAGCTTTTTGCGCACGGGCGTGAGTAACTTCTTCAACAACCTCGGTGACGTGCCGAACCTGGTCAACAGCCTGTTGCAGTTCAAGGGCCAGCGCTCGATGGAAACCACCGCGCGGCTGCTGCTCAACACCACCATCGGCATTGCCGGCCTGTGGGATCCGGCCACCGCCATGGGCCTGCCACGCCAGAGCGAAGACTTCGGCCAGACTCTGGGCTTCTACGGTGTACCGGGCGGCGCCTACTTCGTACTGCCGATCTTCGGCCCGTCGAACATCCGCGATACCGCAGGCCTGGCAGTGGATTACACCACCGAATCGGCGATCAACTTCCTCAACGTCTCGGAAGTCAGCTCCAACCACCCGGAGATCTGGGCCCTGCGTGCGGTCGACAAACGCTACCAGACCAGTTTCCGCTACGGTCAACTGAACTCACCGTTTGAGTACGAGAAAGTACGTTACGTCTACACCGAGTCACGCAAACTGCAGATTGCCGAGTAATTCCGGCAGGCACAAAAAAGGGCCATTCGATGCGAGTCGAATGGCCCTTTTTCATGGCATCAGCTGAATCCAGTGTGGGAGCGAGCCTGCTCGCGAATGCGGTGCATCAGACTCGAAACAGGTGACTGACTCGACGCTTTCGCGAGCAGGCTCGCTCCCACAGGGATATTGCGTTCAGCCTTTGATCGCTTTCCAGAGTTTGCCGACGACAGAAACAACCGCCAGCACCACCGCACCAGCGATGATCCCCGCCACGCCATTGAGCAACATCGGCACAGCAAACCCGGCACTACCCGCAGCGGCACCAACGCCTTCGATCCAGTGATGCACCACCGGCACGCCGTGGGTGAGGATTCCGCCGCCGACCAGGAACATCGCCGCCGTGCCGACCACCGACAGGGTTTTCATCATGTACGGTGCGGCGCTGAGGATGGCGCTGCCGACTTTCCTGGCAACCTGCCCAGGTTTCTGCGTCAGCCACAGACCGAGATCGTCGAGCTTGACGATACCCGCTACCAATCCATAAACGCCGACAGTCATGACGATGGCGATACCGGACATCACGATCACTTGCTGAGTCAGCGATGCATCCGCCACGGTGCCCAGAGTGATCGCGATAATCTCTGCCGAAAGGATAAAGTCAGTGCGAATCGCGCCTTTGATCTTGTCCTTCTCGAATGCCACCAGATCGGTCGCCGGATCAGCAACCGCCTCAGTCAGTTGCGCATGTTCGACCTCGTCTTCAGCCTTGCTGTGCAGAAATTTGTGCGCAAGCTTCTCGAAACCTTCGAAGCACAGATAGGCACCGCCGACCATCAACAGCGGCGTCACCAGCCACGGCACGAACGCGCTGATCGCCAGCGCCGACGGCACCAGAATCAGTTTATTGACGAAAGAGCCCTTGGCCACAGCCCAGACCACGGGAATTTCCCGCTCGGCACGTACGCCGGAGACCTGCTGGGCGTTGAGCGCCAGGTCGTCACCGAGCACGCCGGCAGTCTTCTTGGCGGCCATTTTGCTCATCAACGCCACGTCGTCCAGCACGGTGGCAATATCGTCGACCAGCACCAGCAAACTGCTTCCTGCCATGAATCCTGTTTCCTTTTATGTATGAATGTTGCGAAGCATAACGCGACCTTAGACCACGCGGGGCATTCTTGAGCGCTGCGCGAGGCCGGTGCTACCATGCGCAACCGCCAGAACAGGCAAGGAACCACCGGGTTTATGAGCACAATCCGCGAGCGCAACAAAGAACTGATCCTGCGTGCCGCCAGTGAGGAGTTTGCCGACAAGGGCTTCGCTGCGACCAAAACCAGCGACATCGCCGCCAAGGCGGGATTGCCCAAGCCCAACGTCTACTACTACTTCAAGTCCAAGGAAAACCTCTACCGCGAGGTATTGGAAAGCATCATCGTGCCGATTTTGCAGGCCTCGACCCCGTTCAATCCGGACGGCGTACCGAGCGAAGTGCTGAGCGGCTACATCCGCTCGAAGATCCGCATCTCCCGCGACCTGCCCTTCGCCTCGAAAGTATTCGCCAGCGAAATCATGCACGGCGCCCCGCACCTGAGTGCCGACCTGGTCGAACAGCTCAACGGCCAGGCCAAGCACAACATCGACTGCATCCAGAGCTGGATCGACCGCGGCCAGATCGCCCCGATCGACCCTAATCACCTGATGTTCAGCATCTGGGCCGCGACCCAGACCTACGCCGACTTTGACTGGCAGATTTCTGCGGTCACCGGCAAGGACAAGCTGGACGAAGCGGATTATGAAGCGGCGGCACAGACGATTATCCGGTTGGTGTTGAAAGGCTGTGAGCCGGACTGATAGACCGCGGTGAATGCTTCGCGAGCAGGCTCGCTCCCACATTGGATCTGTGGTGTTCACAAATCCCCTGTGGGAGCGAGCCTGCTCGCGAATGGCGGCAACACAGAATAACGCTCAAACCCAAATCGCATCCCACAGCGGATAGTCGCCAAGCTTCTTAACCAAACCAGCCCGCAACGGATTAGCCACGATATACCGAGCCAACTTCACCAGATCTTCTTCTCTGCGCAATGCACGATCATGAAAGCCTGATTGCCAAAGACTGGTCTGTCGACCCGTCGAGAGATTCACGGCTTTGGTGCTGAGGGATTTTGTACGCTGCATCAACTCTCCGAGCGAACCGCGCTTCAACTCAATCAGCCAATGAAAATGATCTGGCATGACAACCCAAGCCAACGTACTGGCAATGCCCATTTCCTCTGCGACGTGAAATTGGCTGGCGACCAATCGACCCAGTGCAAAGTTGCTGAAAACAGGCTGCCTTCCCGCCGTATTGGTTGTCAGCAGGTAGATGCGGTTGTGTTCGGAGTAACGACCAATGCGCAAACGATTTGAAGCAGATAGATTCAGCATTCCTTCGCCTTTTCATGTCCTGATCATGAAAAGGCTAGCTCTGTGAATGTGGGAGCAAGTGTCAGTTTTTTAGCAAGATGTGTTTTTGAGATCGTATTCGCGAGCAGGCTCGCTCCCACAAGGGGCTTGGGGTGTTCAAACATTTTGTGTCTGAGCACAAATCCAATGTGGGAGCGAGCCTGCTCGCGAAGGCGGTTAATCAGACGCTATAGATCAAGCAGCCACCCCCGCATCCGCCCGCAACTCCAACGCCTCCACCGCCTTAATCGCAACCTGCTCATCAATATCCGACAAATCCCCGCTGATCCCGATCGCACCCAGCACATTCCCCGCCTGATCCCGAATCAACACACCACCCGGTGCCGGCACGACGCTGCCCTGACCCATGCTGTTCAGCGCGGCAATAAACGCCGGGCGTTGTTGGGCGTCGAGTGCCAGCAGGCGCGAGCCTTTGCCCAGGGCAATGGCGCCCCAGGCCTTGCCGATGGCGATGTTCGGGCGCAACAGGCTGGCGCCATCTTCACGTTGCAGGGTGATCAGGTGGCCGCCGGTATCGAGTACCGCGATGGTCAGCGGCGCGGCGTTGATGCCGCGCCCTGCATTGATGGCTTCGTTGACCAGGTTGACTGCGACTTTCAAGGTTAAAGCGCTCATGGTGCCGTCCTCATTTTGTTATAGGGAAAGTCGTGGGACTGCGCTTTTCTGCCGCAGCCCGATGCAACAAATAGAACACAATGAGTTATTTTTTTGTATACAATAATTCTCGAAAAGCGCTACATGCGACGAAAAGCCACACTCAGACAGGCTTCCGACGAATGAAACAGGCGCTTGAGAAAATGGATTGACCTGCGCCGTCCGCCGTGAATACACTCTGCGCAAAGCCACTTGTATACAATTACAAAACGTAAAGAGGCACAAAACCATGAGCAAAATGAGAGCAATCGAAGCCGCCGTTCTGGTGATGCGCCGTGAAGGGGTTGATACCGCTTTTGGCATCCCGGGCGCTGCCATCAACCCGCTGTACTCCGCCTTGCAGAAGGTCGGTGGCATCGATCACGTCCTTGCTCGCCACGTTGAAGGCGCCTCGCACATGGCCGAGGGCTACACCCGCACCAAGGCCGGCAACATCGGCGTGTGCATCGGCACTTCCGGCCCTGCCGGTACCGACATGGTCACCGGGCTCTACAGCGCCTCGGCCGACTCGATTCCAATCCTCTGCATTACCGGCCAGGCACCCCGCGCCCGTATGCACAAGGAAGACTTCCAGGCTGTCGACATCACCAGCATCGTCAAGCCAGTGACCAAGTGGGCGACCACTGTTCTGGAGCCGGGCCAAGTGCCTTACGCGTTCCAGAAAGCGTTCTTTGAAATGCGCTCCGGCCGTCCAGGCCCCGTGCTGATCGATCTGCCGTTCGACGTGCAGATGGCCGAGATCGAATTCGACATTGACGCTTACCAGCCGCTGCCATTGGCCAAACCGACCGCTGCCCGCGTGCAGGTCGAAAAGGCTCTGGCTTTGCTCGATCAGGCTGAACGTCCATTGCTGGTGGCCGGCGGCGGCATCATCAACGCCGACGCCAGCGATCTGCTGGTTGAATTCGCTGAGCTGACCGGTATCCCGGTTATCCCGACCCTGATGGGCTGGGGCACCATCCCGGATGATCACCCGTTGATGGTGGGCATGGTCGGTCTGCAGACTTCGCACCGCTACGGCAACGCGACCATGCTGAAATCCGACGTGGTGTTGGGGATCGGTAACCGTTGGGCTAACCGCCACACCGGTTCGGTTGACGTTTACACCGAAGGCCGCAAGTTCATTCACGTCGACATCGAAGGAACGCAGATCGGCCGTGTGTTCACGCCGGATCTGGGCATCGTTTCCGACGCCGCTGCAGCACTGACCGTGTTCATCGAAGTCGCGCGTGAATGGCAAGCCGCCGGCAAGCTGAAGAACCGCAGTGCCTGGCTGCAAGACTGCCAGCAGCGCAAAGCCAGCCTGCATCGCAAGACCCACTTCGACAACGTGCCAGTGAAACCACAGCGCGTTTACGAAGAAATGAACCAAGTGTTCGGCAAGGACACCTGCTACGTCAGCACCATTGGTCTGTCGCAGATTGCCGGCGCGCAGTTCCTGCACGTCTACAAGCCGCGTCACTGGATCAACTGCGGCCAGGCCGGCCCGTTGGGCTGGACCATTCCGGCAGCGCTGGGCGTGGTGAAGGCCGATCCGAACCGCAAAGTCGTGGCCCTGTCGGGGGACTATGACTTCCAGTTCATGATCGAAGAACTGGCGGTCGGCGCTCAGTTCAAACTGCCGTACATCCACGTCGTGGTGAACAACTCGTACCTGGGTCTGATCCGTCAGGCGCAGCGCGGGTTCGAAATGGACTACTGCGTGCAGCTGTCCTTCGATAACCTGAACGCGCCGGAACTCAACGGTTACGGTGTTGACCACGTCGCAGTGGCTGAAGGCCTCGGCTGTAAGGCCCTGCGTGTGTTCGAACCATCGGAAATCGCCCCTGCCCTGCGCAAGGCCGAACAGATGATCGAAGAGTTCAAGGTGCCGGTGATCGTCGAGATCATTCTGGAGCGTGTGACCAACATCTCCATGGGTACCGAGATCAACGCCGTCAACGAATTCGAAGACCTGGCGCTGGTCGGCAACGATGCGCCAACGGCGATTTCGCTGCTTGATTAACTGCTGACCGCTGATCGTTCCCATGCTCTGCGTGGGAACGCAGCCCGGGACGCTCTGCGTCCCAAAGCGGACGCAGAGCGTCCATTGAGGCATTCCCACGCAGAGCGTGGGAACGAGAATCTAGAACGGGAGACCACCATGCCGCGTTTCGCAGCCAACCTGTCCATGCTGTTCACCGAACAGGATTTCCTTGCCCGTTTCGACGCCGCCGCCAAGGCCGGTTTCAGCGGGGTCGAGTATCTGTTCCCGTACGACTTCAGCTCTGCCGAAATAAAGGCCAGGCTCGACGCCAACGGTCTGACCCAAGTGCTGTTCAACCTGCCGGCCGGTGACTGGGCCAAGGGCGAGCGCGGTATCGCCTGCCTGCCGGATCGGGTTGAAGAATTCCGTGCCGGTGTCGATCTGGCGATTGCCTACGCGCAAGTGCTGGGTAACACCCAGATCAACTGCCTGGCCGGTATTCGTCCGCAAGGCGTGGACGATGCCACCGTGGAAAAGACCTTCGTCGCCAACCTCAAATATGCCGCCGACAAGCTGCAAGCCGTCGGCATCAAACTGGTGATGGAAGCGATCAACACCCGCGACATCCCGGGCTTCTACCTGAACAACACGGCGCAAGCCCTGTCGATTCGCGAGCAGGTCGGCAGCGCCAATCTGTTCCTGCAATACGACATCTATCACATGCAAATCATGGAAGGCGATCTGGCCCGCACCCTGCAATCGCACCTGGGCGAGATCAACCATGTGCAGCTCGCGGACAACCCGGGGCGCAACGAACCAGGCACCGGTGAAATCAACTACCGCTTCCTGTTCGAACACCTCGATCGCATCGGTTATCAGGGGTGGGTGGGTTGCGAATACAAGCCGCTGACCACCACCGAAGCAGGCCTCGGCTGGCTGAAGTCGCACAACGCAATCTAAGAACACTGCAAAACCCTGTGGGAGCGAGCCTGCTCGCGAATGCGGTGGTTCAGTCAACACGGATATTGAATGTTCCACCGCATTCGCGAGCAGGCTCGCTCCCACATAAAAGCAGCTCCCTTTTTGCTTGAAGCAGCAATAAAAACAAGAGGATTTTCTCATGGCTAAAATCGGATTTATCGGCACCGGCATCATGGGCCACCCAATGGCTTCGAACCTGCAGAAAGCCGGTCACAGCCTGTTCCTGTCGGCGCACCACGACGCCGCTCCGGCTGACCTGGTTGCCGCTGGCGCCGTCGCCCTGGCCAACCCGCGCGAAGTCGCGCAGGAAGCTGAATTCATTATCGTCATGGTCCCGGATACCCCACAGGTCGACGACGTACTGTTCCGCGCCGACGGCGTTGCCGCAGGCCTGAGCAAAGGCAAGATCGTCATCGATATGAGCTCGATCTCGCCAACCGCCACCAAAGCGTTCGCAGCGAAGATCAACGAGAAAGGCGCGCAGTACCTCGACGCACCGGTGTCCGGCGGTGAAGTCGGCGCCAAAGCTGCGACCCTGAGCATCATGATCGGTGGCGACGCCGATGCCTTCGAACGCGCTCTCCCGCTGTTCCAGGCCATGGGCAAGAACATCACCCTGGTCGGTGGCAACGGCGACGGTCAGACCGCCAAAGTGGCTAACCAGATCATCGTTGCGCTGAACATTCAGGCCGTCGCTGAAGCCCTGCTGTTCGCTTCGAAAAACGGTGCCGATCCGGCCAAAGTGCGTGAAGCGCTGATGGGCGGTTTCGCTTCCTCGAAGATCCTCGAAGTGCACGGCGAGCGCATGATCAAAGGCACCTTCGATCCAGGCTTCCGCATCAGCCTGCACCAGAAGGACCTGAACCTGGCCCTGCAAGGCGCCAAAGAGCTGAACATCAACCTGCCGAACACCGCCAACGCCCAGCAAGTGTTCAGCACCTGCGCGGCCATCGGTGGCAGCAACTGGGATCACTCGGCGCTGATCAAAGGTCTGGAACACATGGCCAACTTCTCGATTCGCGACAACAAATAAGCCACTGCCCCGTCGCTCGTTCCCACGCTCTGCGTGGGAATGCAGCCCGGGACGCTCCGCGTCCCTGCCGAAGCGGACGCAGAGCGTCCATTGAGGCATTCCCACGCAGAGCGTGGGAACGATCATCAGCATTAACCAAGAACAATAAGATTGGGAGCCCGCCATGTCGGTCGATCCGCAACAACTGCTGCGCGAGCTGTTTGCCACAGCCATCGACGCGGCCCATCCGAACCAGGTCCTCGAAGCCTATTTGCCTGCCGATCGCAGCGGCCGGGTGATCGTCATCGGCGCCGGCAAAGCCGCTGCCGCCATGGCGCAAGTGGTCGAGAATTGCTGGGAAGGTGAAGTGTCTGGCCTGGTTGTGACCCGTTACGGTCACGGCGCCCCGTGCGAAAAAATCGAAGTGGTCGAAGCCGCGCATCCGGTGCCGGACGCTGCCGGTCTGGCCGTGGCCAAACGTGTGCTCGAACTGGTCAGCAACCTGACTGAAGACAACCGCGTGATCTTTCTGCTCTCCGGTGGCGGCTCTGCCCTGCTCGCATTGCCGGCCGAAGGCATCACCCTCGCCGACAAGCAGTCGATCAACAAAGCTTTGCTCAAATCCGGCGCAACCATCGGCGAGATGAACTGCGTGCGCAAGCACCTCTCGGCGATCAAGGGCGGCCGTCTCGGCAAGGCCTGCTGGCCTGCCACTGTTTATACCTACGCGATTTCCGATGTACCGGGCGACCTCGCCACCGTCATCGCGTCCGGCCCGACCGTGGCCGACCCGAGCACTTCCGCCGAAGCGCTGGCGATCATCAAGCGCTACGGCATCGAGATCCCGGCGTCAGTACGCAACTGGCTGCAAAGCCCGGAATCGGAAACCGTCAAACCCGGCGATCCGTCCCTGGCGCGCAGCCACTTCCAGTTGATCGCCCGCCCTCAGCAATCGCTGGATGCCGCTGCGGTGAAATGCCGTCAGGCCGGTTTCAGCACGCTGATCCTCGGCGACCTCGAAGGCGAATCCCGTGAAGTGGCGAAAGTCCATGCCGGCATCGCCCGCCAGATCATTAATCACGGTCAGCCACTGGCGGCGCCGTGCGTGATTCTCTCCGGCGGCGAAACCACCGTGACCGTGCGCGGCAATGGCCGTGGCGGTCGCAACGCCGAATTCCTCTTGAGCCTGACCGAGAACCTCAAAGGCCAGCCCGGCGTCTATGCGCTGGCCGGTGACACCGACGGCATCGACGGCTCGGAAGACAACGCCGGCGCGATCATGACCCCGGACAGCTACGCCCGCGCCGCCGCCCTCGGTTTGAGCGCCAGCGACGAGTTGGATAACAACAACGGCTACGGCTACTTCGCGGCGCTCGATGCACTGATCGTCACCGAGCCGACCCGCACCAACGTCAACGACTTCCGCGCCATTCTGATCCTTGAGAGCTGCAAATCATGACGCCTGATAAAAAGGTCAAAATCCTCGCCACCCTCGGGCCTGCTGTCGATGGCATCGAAGACATCCGTGAACTGGTCGAGGCTGGAGTGAATATCTTCCGCCTGAACTTCAGCCACGGCGATCACGCCGACCACGCCAAGCGCTATCAGTGGATCCGCGAAGTCGAGCGCCAGCTCAACTATCCGCTGGGCATTCTGATGGACTTGCAGGGGCCGAAACTGCGCGTCGGCAAGTTCGCTGACGGCAAGGTGCAACTGCATCGTGGGCAGGCGTTCCGTCTGGATCTGGACGCTACGCCGGGCGATGAACGCCGGGTGAATCTGCCGCATCCAGAGATCATTGCCGCGCTGGAAGCAGGCATGGATCTGCTCCTCGACGACGGCAAACTGCGTCTGCGCGTGGTCACCAAGTACGACGATGCGATCGATACCACCGTGCTCAATGGCGGCGAACTGTCGGACCGCAAAGGCGTCAACGTGCCGCAAGCGGTGCTCGACCTCAGCCCGCTGACCGCCAAGGATCGTCGCGATTTGAGCTTCGGTCTGGAGCTAGGTGTGGACTGGGTCGCGCTATCGTTTGTGCAGCGTCCGCAGGACATCATCGAAGCCCGCGCACTGATCGGCGACAAAGCCTTTTTGATGGCGAAAATCGAGAAGCCTTCCGCTGTTGAACAGTTGCGTGAAATCGCTGAATTGAGTGACGCGATCATGGTGGCTCGCGGTGACCTCGGCGTTGAAGTGCCGGCGGAAAGCGTGCCGCAGATTCAGAAAAACATCATCACCACCTGCCGCGAACTCGGCAAACCGGTGGTGGTAGCGACGCAGATGCTTGAGTCGATGCGCTTCTCCCCTGCCCCGACCCGCGCCGAAGTGACCGACGTTGCCAACGCCGTGGCCGAAGGTGCCGATGCGGTGATGCTGTCGGCGGAAACCGCCTCCGGCGAATACCCACTCGAAGCTGTGCAGATGATGAGCAAAATCATTCGCCAAGTGGAAAACGGCCCGGACTATCAGACTCAACTCGACGTTAGCCGGCCGAAGGCTGAAGCAACCGTTTCCGATGCGATCAGCTGCGCGATCCGGCGCATTAGTAACGTGCTGCCGGTGGCGGTGCTGGTCAACTACAGCGAATCGGGCACCTCGAGTCTGCGTGCAGCGCGGGAACGGCCGAAAGCGCCGATCCTCAACCTGACGCCGAACCTGCAAACCGCGCGACGTTTGAGCGTGGCGTGGGGGATTCATTCGGTGGTCAATGATCGTCTGCGTCAGGTCGATGAGGTTTGCTCGACCGCGCTGGAAATCGCCCAGGCGCAGGGTATGGCCGAGCGTGGTGACACGCTGCTGATCACTGCCGGAGTGCCGTTCGGGCAGCCGGGTTCGACTAACTCGCTGCGGATCGAAACGTTGATTTAAGCCCCCCACCATGATCGTTCCCACGCTCTGCGTGGGAATGCGGCCCGGGACGCTCTGCGTTCCAAGAGCAGACGCAGAGCGTCCTTTGAGGCATTCCCACGCAGAGCGTGGGAACGATCAGTACCGAATGAACTGCCCATGCCTGCCAATCATTTCAACACCCACTGCCCCGACTGGGCCGAGGCTTTGCTCAACGGTTTCAGTCAGATATTCCTCCAGCGCCATCCGCTGTGCGGCCTGCTGTGCCTATTGGCGATTCTGCTGACGGCACCCGTGCTGTTCGCCGGTGCGCTGCTCGGTGCCGTCGCCGGATTGCTCACGGCGCAACGGCGCAACTACGCCAAGGCTGATCGCCAGGCCGGGTTGTTCAGCTACAACGGCATTTTGCTTGGCCTGTTGCTGAGCCTGTATTTCCCCTGGTCGCCAATGCTGCCGCCGCTGATTCTCGCCGCCGGCGGATTGAGCGCGATGGTCACTCAGCAATGGCTCAAACACGTGTACAGCAGCCGATCGATTCCGGCCTACACCTCGCCGTTCGTGGCCATGAGCTGGGTATTGCTGTTGTTCGCCGAACCGTCGGCGCCTGTCGCGCATGTCGAGTTGAACACGCTGAACCTGCTCGCCGCCGAACTACGCGGTCTGGGCCAAGTGATGTTCCTCGGTCATCCACTGGCCGGCGCTTTGATCGCTGCCGGTTTGTTGATCGCTGATCGCCGGGCGTTTTGCTGGGCGCTGCTGGCGTCGGCGATCGGCCTTGGCTCCAGCTTGCTGCACCATGAAACCAGCGTGGCCCTGCTCGGGCTCGGCAGTTACAACGCCGTGCTCGCCGCCCTCGCCTTCTCCGCGCAACGCCAACAACCGTGGCTGCCGCTGCTCGGTATCGTCCTCGCGCTGCTGGTCACGCCGCTGTTTGCCGCCGTCGGCCTCGCGACGTTGACCGCGCCGTTTATCCTCGCCGGCTGGCTGATCCGCGCCGGGATTCAGATGCTCGGCAAAGCCAGCGTCGAGCGTGCGCCTTGCGCTCATGGGGAGAATCAACCTAGGCTGCGCTGATCTTCGATTCAGGCGTTATCCATGGACAGCAGCAACAGTTGGCGCGAACGGCTTTACGTGATGATTTTCCAGAGCGACACCCGTGCCGGGCGTCGCTTCGATGGCATCCTGCTGTTGATCATCCTCGCCAGTCTGGTGATCGTGATGCTCGACAGCATCGACAGCATTCACCAGAACTATGCGAACGTGCTGGCCTACATCGAGTGGGGCTTCACGATCATCTTTCTCGGCGAGTACATCCTGCGTCTGTACTGCTCTCCCAAGCCGTTGCGCTACGCCTTCAGCTTTTACGGGCTGGTGGATTTGCTGGCGATCGTGCCCGGCATCCTCGCCCTGTATTACAGCGATGCGCAGTACCTGCTGATTATCCGGATCATTCGGATGTTGCGGATTTTCCGCGTGCTCAAGCTCAGCCCGTACCTCAAGCAAGCCAATTACTTGATGTCGGCGCTGCGTGGCAGCAAACAGAAAATCGTCGTGTTTCTGGTCAGCGTGTGCACCCTGGTGACGGTGTTCGGCACCTTGATGTACGTGATCGAAGGCCCGGAGCATGGTTTCACCAGCATCCCCAAAGGCATCTACTGGGCGATCGTCACGCTGACCACGGTGGGCTTCGGCGACATCGTGCCGAAGACCCCGCTGGGCCAGGTTATTTCGTCGCTGGTGATGATTACGGGTTACTCGATCATCGCCGTGCCGACGGGGATTTTCACCGCCGAACTGGCCAACGCCATGCGCGGTGAACAGCTGCAACACGACTGCCCGGTGTGCAAGAAAAACAGCCATGAACACGGCGCAGCGTTCTGCTCGCGATGTGGCAATGCACTGTTCAAGAAACTGGAATAAGCAAAGAGCTTTTTAATCTTTAAACGACTATGCGTGCCCCGTTATAGTCAGTGGCAATTGAACATCACCCCTGCTCCTACACAGATAAAACAAGGAATGCGCAGTGAAAAAACTCTTTGGCGCCTCACTTCTCGCCGCCGGTCTGGCCTTGGCCAACATCGCTCAGGCAGCCCCGACGCTGCTCAACGTTTCCTACGACGTGATGCGCGATTTCTACAAGGACTACAACACTGCGTTCCAGAAACACTGGCAAGCCGAGCACAACGAAAGCATCACCGTGCAGATGTCCTTCGGCGGCTCGAGCAAGCAAGCGCGTTCGGTGATCGACGGCCTGCCGGCTGACGTCATCACCATGAACATGGCCACCGACATCAACGCCCTCGCCGACAACGGCAAACTGGTACCGGAGAACTGGGTCACCCGTCTGCCGAACAACAGCGCACCGTTCACCTCGGCCACGGTGTTCATCGTCCGTAAAGGCAACCCGAAAGCCCTGAAAGACTGGCCGGATCTGCTCAAGGACGGCGTGCAAGTGATCGTGCCAAATCCGAAAACCTCGGGTAACGGTCGCTACACCTACCTGTCGGCGTGGGGTTATGTGCTGAAGAATGGCGGCGACGAGAACAAGGCCAAGGACTTCGTCGGCAAACTGTTCAAGCAAGCGCCAGTGCTGGATACCGGTGGCCGCGCGGCGACCACCACGTTCATGACCAACCAGATCGGCGACGTGCTGGTGACCTTCGAAAACGAAGCGGAAATGATTGCTCGCGAGTTTGGTCGTGATCAGTTTGAAGTGATCTACCCGAGCGTTTCCGCCGAGGCGGAGCCGCCGGTGTCTGTGGTCGATAAAGTGGTCGACAAGAAAGGTTCGCGTGCAGCGGCGGATGAGTATCTGAAGTACCTGTGGTCGCCGCAAGGTCAGGAGATTGCGGCGGCGAACTACCTGCGTCCGCGTGATCCGGCGGTGTTGGCGAAGTACACCGATCGCTTCCCGAAAGTTGATTTCCTCTCGGTTGAGAAAACTTTTGGTGACTGGCGTACGGTGCAGAAGACGCACTTTAATGATGGTGGGGTTTTTGACCAGATTTATAGCGGGCAGTAAGGTTTAAGCAGGCGTGAAAAAGGCGATCCACAGTGGTCGCCTTTTTTTGTGGCCGCTTTACCCTCACCCCAGCCCTCTCCCAGAGGGAGAGGGGGCCGACCGAGGTGTCTGGCGAGTTACATCGACCTGAAAGACCTTATCGATTATGGATTCGGCACCGCAGTTTCATGTCGGCGTATTCCTTCAGCATCCCCCAATCAGTCCCCTCTCCCTCCGGGAGAGGGCTAGGGTGAGGGTCTGCTTTTACATCGGCGGCGTCACCCCATCCTTCCCCGCAGAAATAGACTGCGCCGTCAGCGTACCATCCGCACCCTGCGTGACGAACGTAACAATCTTCACCCCAACCTTCAGCAAGCTCCGATCCCCCGGCACCAAATTCACAATCGGCACATCCTCGGGCACCAGAATCTTCTGCTGCCCACCCTTGTAGTTCACCGTCAGCACCCGCCCGTTGCTCACCACCAGATCGCCGACACTGCCATTGGTCATGCTGCTGCCCTTGGCCAGATCGAACGGCCGATGCCCGTCGCCGCTACCCGCCAGTTCCGGCGGGAACACATGCACTTCCAGCGCCTTGAGCGTGCCATCCTCCTGCGGTATCGCCGCCGAACCGATGTAACTGCCGGGTTTGATGTCTTCGATATTGGCCAGGGTGACGGCGCGAATTTTGGTGTCGCCGGTCAACTGGATCACCACGTTCTCGCCAGTGTTGACGTGGACTTTCAATGAGTCGGCGTAGACCCCAGTGATCTCGCCGCGCACGCCGAGGCGCATGCCAGGAGCGTCGGCGGCCTGCACGTTCATCGCAGCCAGCAGGCTGATCAGGACAATCGTTGCTATGTGGTGAAGCCACTGACGAAACATTGCAATCCTCCGGTCATCAATGTTGAACAAGCCAATGCGAACATAAGCACGCTATCGAACAGGATGTAAGTGAATGTATCATCGACCCTCAACGGTCGGACGCAAGGTCCGCCGATGGATGACTTGCCGAGTGCTCCTGTTCATTCCGCAACGGAATAACTGATATCAACCGACGGCGTCTTCTGCCCGCCCGGTTTGTCCCATAGCCTCACTGCATTCCCTTTCGCTGGATCGAGAAACCTTATGACCACCACCACTCACGCAATGACCCGAGGCATGGTGCTGCTGTTCGCCTTCTGCTGCGGCGCCATCGTTGCCAACATCTACTACGCACAGCCGATCATCGGTCTGATCGCGCCCGACATTGGCCTGAGCGACACGATGGCCAGCTTCATCGTCTCGCTGACGCAGATCGGTTATGCGCTGGGCCTGTTTTTCCTGGTGCCGCTGGGCGATCTGCTGGAAAACCGCCGGTTGATGATCATCACCACGGTGGTGGCGATTGCCAGCCTGCTGGCGGCGGCGTTTACCGATCAGCCGAACGTGTTCCTGCTGATCTCGTTGCTGGTGGGCTTCAGTTCGGTGTCGGTGCAGATCCTGATTCCACTGGCCGCGCATCTCGCGCCGGAAGAGTCTCGTGGCCGAGTGGTCGGCGGGATCATGGGCGGCTTGTTGCTAGGTATCCTGCTGGCGCGGCCGGTGTCGAGCGTGGTGGCTGATCACCTGGGCTGGCGCGCGATGTTCATGATTGCCGCAGCGTTGATGGCGGCGATCAGCGTAGTGCTGGCGCTGACCGTGCCCAAGCGCCAACCGGATCACAGCGCCACGTATGGCCAACTGATCGGTTCGCTGTGGACGCTATTGCGCCAGCAACCAGTACTGCGCCAACGGGCGTTTTATCAGGGCTGCATGTTCGCCACGTTCAGCCTGTTCTGGACCGCGGTGCCGCTGGAACTGGCACGCAACCATGGTTTGTCGCAAAGCGAGATCGCGATCTTCGCCCTGGTCGGCGCCATCGGTGCCATCGCCGCACCGATCAGCGGACGTCTGGCTGATGCCGGCCATACTCGCATCGCCTCGCTGCTGGCCATGCTGTTCGCCAGCCTGAGCTTCCTGCCCGCCTTCATCCACCCGGCCTACAGCGTCATCGGCCTGGCCGTGACCGGCGTGGTGCTCGATTTCTGCGTACAGATGAACATGGTCCTCGGCCAACGCGCGGTGTACTCGCTGGATGCAAAAAGCCGTGGCCGGCTGAACGCGCTGTACATGACCAGCATCTTCATCGGCGGCGCCTTTGGCTCGTCGGTCGCAAGTGCGGTGTATGAGCATGGCGGCTGGTTGTGGATCGTGATTGTCGGCAGTGTGTTTCCGCTGCTGGCGTTGGTGCGGTTTTTGAGTGCTTCGCAGCGCAGTTCATTGGCAACGGAGTAAGGCCGCAAAAGCTTCGCGAGCAGGCTCGCTCCCACAGGTTATTCACTGAGCCTGGGGGAGCGAGGAAGCTTAATAACGAACCAGTTTTTCCATCGCCGCATCCGCCAGAAAGGAGGAGCGGCTTTTGACGTTGTGCTCGCGCACATAACGATCGATGCGCTGAATCACGTAACCGGGCAGCGTTACGTTGACCTTCTCGGTCTTGCCAAGATAGGGCGAAATGTCCAGCTCGAGCATGCCCCAGCCCATCTCGGCAAATTCTGGATTACTGCGATGAGCGGATGCCGAAGTCGGCATAGGAATCGACTCCCCGTTCGCCGCAATCTCCTGCAGCATGATGTGGGCGACTTCGACCGCCGCCTTGTAGGCCTCTTCAAAACTATCCCCTGCTGTCACGGCGCCGGGAATATCGGGGATCTGAATACCGATGGCGGTATTTTCATCACCCCATTCGATGCAGATTGGATATTGCATTACGGATCTCCTTCATAACTGGCTGGCGGGTTGTACAACCCGGCACGCCTCCTGATGCTTTTGACCGTCCCCAGTGGCAAATCCTTTTTCGGGTGAGGAACGGGAATCGTGTACGGGTTGTATCGGTGCCTGAAAATGTGATGACTGCCGGTGACCCGATCCAATGTCCAGCCTGCCTCCTCCAGCTCCTTAATCAATAGCCTGCTTTGCACCAACCGCCTCCTTGCCTTGGCCCTTTAAAAATAACCCTAGAGTTATCTTTACTCAAGCACAGAAATCCAGAGAGCGACGTCCGGTTGTTTTACAGAGTGTGATTGAAACGCTAGACCCTGAGCTTTGCGCAGCACTTCCTTGAGCAATTTCCGTGCGAACCCAACAGGCACACAGCAAAACGGCGATCCAAAGATCGCCGTTTGCATTCACTGCCCGAACTGCTTGCCCAACCCCGGTGGCACGCCGTGGATGTTGGTGTCTTCCCACGGGCCATTGGGGCTGACCGAGCGGCTCCAACCGTTGTTCCAGCGGTAGTAGGTGCGCTGGCGGTAGAAGGTGTTGGTCTGGTCGTCGAGGACGTAGACGCCGAGTTTCTGGTCCCAGTGGCTGTTGCCGCCCGGTGGTGGGGCGAAGCTGGCCGAAGTGCGAGGGACCGGTTTGGCCGGTTTCGCCGGGATACTTTTGCCTGGCGTCGGTGAAGTCGATGGGGTCGGGCTTGGCTGCGACGGTGGGATTGGCGGTAGGTTGGTGGTCGGTTCCGGTCGTTGCACCGCACATGCACTCAAGCCCAGGGCCAGTGTGAGGACTGTGATTCGGGCGATGGTGTGCATGGCGGTGCTTTCCTGTTGTGTCCGGCTATTTGTCCGGGCTGTCGATGGTCAGTTTTTGTAGCGCGGTGGTGCTGCTGGCCAGAGGGCCGCTGCGACCGACCCACTCGCCGGCAGTCGGTTGGCCGGCGCGGGAGATGCGCGCAACCAGTTGGACTTCAGGGAAGTTCGACAGTTTCAACTGCGGCATCATTGCGTCGGCATCGCCCAGTTCGACGGTCACCGGCAGATCGGCCACGGTCAGGCGTTTGGCCGCCAGCGGTGCCGGTGGACCCGAGGTGGCGCGGGCGAAAATGAACACGCTGTCGCCCGGTTGCACTTTGCTTCTGAGTTCGCTGGAAAGATCGACGCTGACTTTCAACAGCGCGGCCTTCGCGGCTACCGGTGCCTGAGCAACCTTGCCGCCGCTGGCTTCCAGACGCTCAGCGGCGCGTTTGATCCCGCCTTGCAGCGCAGCACGGGAGCTGTCCTCCGGCGGCAATTGCGCCAGCAAGCGGTTCCAGTAATCGATGGCTTCCTGATAACGCTCGCCTTCAAACGCAGCGATACCGAGCAGACCAAGGCTGGTGACTTCTTTCGGATCAGCCTTCAGCGCTTCGTCGGTCAGCGCCTGAATCTTGTCCGACCACTTCTTGCCGTCAGCAAAATACTGCGCCTGCGCCCACTGGCCGAGCAGTTCCGGCTGGCGACCGGCAAGGTTGGCTGCGCGTTCGAACATCTTCGCCGCGTCCGCCGGGCGCTCTTGCGCCATGTAGGTACGGCCGAGGAAATACAGGCCTTCGGCAGAATCCGGTTGCGCCGCAACAGCACGTTCCAGACGCTGAGTCATTTCTTCCATCGACTGCGGTGCCTGGGCAAATTCGCGGGTCAGCTCAACTTTGTCGGCAGCGCCGAAGTGCATATACAGACCCAGGCCCAACACCGGCACCAGCACAGCGGCCAACAGCGGCAACGGTTTACCCAGTCGGGAAACCCGTGGCGCGCTGACGCCTTCGGTATCCGCCAGCAATTCACGGGCAGCCTCGGCACGACCGCTGTCCAATTGCGCAGCGTCGAGTACGCCTTCAGCCTGCTGCGCTTGCAACTCGGCGACGCGCTCCTGATACAGCGCAACGTTCAGGGCAGTTCGATCCTCTTCACGCTGGGCGCGACGTTCGCGCAAAACCGGGATCAGCAGAAAACTCAGGGCGACCAGAAGCAACAGCCCTGCGGCAAGCCAGAAATCAATCATTCTTGGTTTTTATCCAACAGTTGGTCGAGGCGCTGACGTTCTTCGCTGGACAGCGCTTGCGGGGTCTCGGCGCGCTGGCCGCGACGACGACGGACGATCACCGCGATCACCACAACACCGCCGAGCAGCAGCCCGGCCGGGCCGAACCACAACAGTGCGGTCTTGGCATTGAGCGCCGGTTTGTAGCGGACGAAATCACCGTAGCGATCAACCATGAAATCGATGATCTGCTGGTTGTCCTTGCCCTCACCGAGCATGCGGAAAATCTCTTTGCGCAGGTCAGCGGCAATCGGTGCATTGGAGTCAGCGATGTCCTGGTTCTGGCACTTGGGGCAGCGCAGCTCCTTGGTCAGTTCACGGAAACGCTCGCGATCACCTTCTTTGGCGAATTCGTAGGTGTCGATGGCGGCATGGGCCACGCCGACCAGACTCAGGCCCAAAACCACGGCGGCTAAGAAACGCTTCATGGCTTGGCCTCATCGACCAGCGCCTGATATTTCGCGGCGAGTTTTTCGCGCCAGACCTGCTCATCGATCACGCCGACGTACTTGTCGCGGATGATGCCCTTGGCGTCGATGAAGAAGGTTTCCGGCGCGCCGTAGACACCGAGGTTCAGGCCCAGCGAGCCTTCGTCATCACGGATATCCAGCGCATACGGATTGTGGAATTCGGCCAGCCACTTCAAGGCATCGGCGTTGGTGTCCTTGTAGTTGATGCCGTAGATCACCACACCGCGCTCAGCGAGTTTGTTCAGCACCGGATGCTCGACCCGGCAGGAAATGCACCAGGTGCCCCAGACGTTGACCAGTGCCGGTTTGCCGAGGATGTCAGCCTTGGTCAGGTTCTTGTCGCCCTGCACGTTGGGCAGGGAAAACTCCGGGAATGGCTTGTTGATCATCGCCGACGGCAACTCCGCCGGATCAAGGTACAGACCGCGATAAAGAAACACCGCCACCAGCAGGAAAATCGCCAGTGGCACCAGCATCAACCAACGTCTCATGCCGCCGCTCCCGTCATGCCCAGGGCTTCACGCACCTTGGCTTTCACTTTGACCCGATAACGTCGATCCAGCGCCGCGAGCAAGCCACCGAACCCGGTGAGCAGACCGCCGAACCAGATCCAGCGTACGAACGGTTTGACGTGCACGCGCACCGCCCACGCGCCGTTGTCCAGCGGTTCACCGAGGGCGACGTAAAGGTCACGGGTGAAACCGGCGTCGATGCCGGCCTCGGTCATCACCGAGTTCTGCACGGTGTACAGACGTTTTTCCGGATGCAGCACGCTGATTTCCTTACCATCACGAATGACCCGAATGGTGCCTTTGTCGGAGGTGAAGTTCGGCCCTTCGAAGTGCTTGGCGCCTTCGAAGACGAAGTGATAACCGGCCAGGTCCATCGACTCGCCCGGCGCCAGACGCAGATCGCGTTCGGCACTGTTCTGACTCGACAACACCACGCCCAGCGCACACACGGCGATGCCGAGGTGGGCAATCTGCATGCCCCAATAGCTGCGGGTCAGGGTTGGCAGGCCTTTGATCAGGCCTTTGTGGCGAGTCTTGTCGACGATGTCTCGGACACCGGCGAGCAACACCCACGCCGCGAGCAAGAAAGTCGCGATCACTGCCCAGTTGAAATCGCCGTAAGCAACACCGGCAACAACCGCCAGCGCAACGCTACCCAACAGCACTGGGGTCAGCATGCTCGCCAGCCATTTCACCGGGGTATCTTTCCAGCGCACGATCACGCCGACCGCCATGACCATCATCAGCAGCGCCATCAACGGAATGAACAGCGCGTTGAAGTACGGCGGGCCGACCGACATTTTCGCGCCGCTGAGGGCATCGAGAATCAGCGGGTACAGCGTGCCGAGCAGGATCATCGATGCAGCAACGACCAGTACCAGGTTGTTACCCAGCAGCAGGGTTTCCCGCGACCACAGGTTGAAACCGACCTGACTCTTGACCACTGGCGCGCGCAGGGCGAACAGCGTCAGCGAGCCGCCGACCACGAACAACAGGAATATCAGGATAAATACGCCACGCTCCGGATCGGAGGCAAACGCATGCACCGAAGTCAGCACACCGGAACGCACAAGGAACGTGCCGAGCAGGCTCAGCGAGAACGCGGCAATCGCCAGCAACACGGTCCAGCTCTTGAACACGCCACGTTTTTCCGTGACCGCCAGCGAGTGAATCAGCGCGGTGCCGACCAGCCAAGGCATGAAGGAAGCGTTTTCCACCGGGTCCCAGAACCACCAGCCACCCCAGCCGAGTTCGTAATACGCCCACCACGAACCGAGGGTGATACCGATGCCGAGGAAGGCCCAGGCAACGATGGTCCACGGACGCGACCAGCGCGCCCACGCGGCATCAAGACGACCGCCCATCAACGCGGCGATGGCGAAGGCAAACGCCACCGAAAAGCCGACGTAACCCATGTACAACATCGGCGGGTGCACGATCAGGCCGATGTCTTGCAACAACGGGTTCAAGTCGGCGCCATTGCTCGGCATCTGCGGCAGGATGCGTTTGAACGGGTTGGACGTGAGGATCAGGAACAGCAGGAAACCGGTGCTGATCATGCCCATCACCGCCAAGACGCGGGCGAGCATCACTTGCGGTAACTGCCGGGAGAACACCGACACGGCAAAGGTCCAGCCGCCGAGAATCAATGCCCACAGCAGCAACGACCCTTCGTGGGCGCCCCACACCGCGCTGAATTTGTAATACCACGGCAAAGCGGTATTGGAGTTGTTGGCGACATAGGCGACGGAGAAGTCATCGGTCATGAACGCGTAGGTCAAAATGCCGAACGCAAACAGCAAAAAGGCAAACTGTCCCCACGCGGCCGGCTGGGCCAGACTCATCCAGAAACGATCGCCGCGCCAGGCACCGACCAATGGCACCACGGCCTGCACCAGCGCAAAACACAGCGCCAGGATCATCGCCAGATGGCCGAGCTCAGGAATAAAAATCGCCGAGGTCATCGATCAACCCTCCTTCGCAGGCGTTGGGGCGGATTGACCACTGTCTTTCAAGGCTTTGGTCACTTCCGGCGGCATGTACTTCTCGTCGTGCTTGGCCAGCACCTCATCAGCCACCACCACGCCATCGGCGTTGAGCTTGCCGAGGGCGACGATGCCCTGCCCTTCGCGGAACAGATCCGGGAGGATGCCGCGATAGGCGATGGTCACGGATTTATTGAAGTCAGTGACAACGAATTTGACGTCCAGCGAATCCTTCGAGCGCTGCAGCGAACCGGCCTCAACCATGCCTCCGGCGCGGATGCGCGTGTCCTGCGGTGCTTCGCCATTGGCGATCTGCGTCGGGGTGTAGAACAGATTGATGTTCTGCTGCAGGGCGCTGAGCGCCAGGCCGACGGCAGCGCCGACCCCGACCAGAATGGCCAGAATGATGATCAGACGTTTCTTGCGCAGCGGATTCACTGGCCGTTCTCCCGGCGCAGACGACGCGCCTCTTGTTGCAGATAGCGCTTGCGGGCCGCAATCGGCGCCACCACGTTGAGGATCAGCACCGCCAGACAGATGCCGTAGGCCGACCAGACATACAGGCCATGATGGCCCATGGCGAGGAAGTCGCCGAATGAAGCAAAACTCATCGAGCGGCCTCCAGACTGTGCTGCACTTCTTCTTTCACCCAACTGGCGCGGGCTTCGCGCTTGAGCACTTCGAGGCGCATGCGCAGCAACAGCACGGCGCCGAAGAAGCAATAGAAACCCAGCACGGTCAGCAACAGCGGCAGCCACATTTCCGCGGGCATCGCCGGTTTTTCCGTGAGGGTAAACGTCGCGCCCTGGTGCAGGGTGTTCCACCACTCCACCGAGTATTTGATGATCGGGATGTTGATCACGCCGACGATGGCCAGCACCGCGCAGGCTTTGGCGGCGCTGTCGCGGTTGCTGATCGCATTGCCCAGGGCGATCACGCCGAAATACAGGAACAGCAGAATCAGCATCGAGGTCAGGCGCGCGTCCCAGACCCACCACGAGCCCCACGTCGGTTTGCCCCAGATCGCCCCGGTGACCAGCGCCACGGCGGTCATCCACGCGCCGATCGGTGCGGCACATTGCAGGGCGACGTCGGCCAGTTTCATCTTCCACACCAACCCCACAACACCGCACACCGCCAGCATCACGTAGATCGACTGAGCGAGCATCGCGGCGGGTACGTGGATATAGATGATGCGAAAGCTGTTGCCTTGCTGATAATCCGGCGGCGCGAAGGCCAGGCCCCAAACGACGCCGACGCCAATCAGCAGCAACGCTGCGATGCTCAACCACGGCAGGAACTTGCTGCTGATGCCGTAGAACCACTTGGGCGAGCCGAGCTTGTGAAACCAGGTCCAGTTCATACTGTTTCCATCACGGGTGCCGCTCATCGGTGTGAGCAGTCTCAGGGTCTTTGCTGGTTAAATTTTAACCAGACCTCATTATTCGCCGACGCTGATCTTCAGGCCAGCAGCTATTGCAAACGGTGTCAGGGTGATCGCCAGGGCGGTCAGGCTACCCAGCCACAGCAGATACCCGGTCGCCGGCATGCCTTGCAAGGCAGCCTGCAAGGCGCCACTGCCGAGGATCAATACCGGGATGTACAACGGCAGAATCAGCAGCGCCAGCAACAGGCCACCGCGTTTCAAACCGACCGTCAGTGCCGCGCCCACCGCGCCGAGCAAGCTCAGCACCGGTGTTCCCAGCAGCAACGAAAACAGCAAAACCGGCAGGCAGGCGGCAGGCAAACCGAGCATCAACGCCAGCAGCGGTGAGAGCAGAACCAGCGCCAGACCGGAGAAAAGCCAGTGTGCCAGCACCTTGGCCAAGACCAGAAGTGGCAGCGGGTGCGACGAAAGGACCCACTGTTCCAGGGATCCGTCTTCGAAATCACTGCGGAACAGCCCGTCCAGCGAGAGCAGGACCGACAACAGCGCCGCCACCCAGACTAACCCGGGGGACAGGTTTTGCAACACTTGAGTTTCCGGGCCGACGGCCAGCGGGAACAAAGCGATGACGATGGCGAAGAAAATCAGCGGATTGGCCAGTTCCGCCGGGCGGCGAAACAGCAGTCGGGATTCACGGGCAACCAGCAGGCCAAACACACTCATACTGCCCAGTTCCCCAGATCGATATCACGATAACCGGCCGGCATCCGGCTCAGCGTGTGGTGCGTGGTCAACACCACCAGACCACCGCGCTCGCAGTGCCCGGCCAGATGTTCTTCGAGCTGCGCCACGCCTTGCTTGTCCAGCGCGGTGAACGGCTCATCGAGAATCCACAACGGCGGGCTGTCCAGATACAAGCGCGCCAGCGCCACGCGGCGTTGTTGACCGGCAGACAGGCTGTGGCAGGGAACATCTTCGAAACCGCGCAATCCTACAGCTGCCAGCGCTTGCCAGATGGCCTCGCGTTCGGCGGGATGATGCAAGGCGCAAAGCCAGGAGAGGTTTTCTTCCGGGGTCAGCAAATCCTTGATCCCGGCGGCGTGGCCGATCCACAGCAGGTTGCGTGCGAGTTCGCTGCGTTGTTCGGTCAGCGGCTGGCCATTGAGCAGGACCTGCCCGGCGGTCGGCTGCATCAGCCCGGACAACAGGCGCAAAAGGCTGGTCTTGCCGCTGCCGTTGGGTCCGCTGATCTGCACCATATCGCCACTGGCGAGTCTCAATTCGAGATTTTCGAAGAGCAGCCGCAGATCACGTTCACACGCGAGGGCAACGGTTTGCAGGACAGGACTGGTCAAGGGATCACGGGCCTTATACGGTTCAAGTCGGCTCTGGCGCGGCCGTTAAAGAGATGCAGCATAGATGCATTGACGGCTCGATCTAGAGAGCTGGGTCAAACAATTGCTATGTTTTTTATTCGAAGCGCAAGACGGGCGGCATTATACATGTCGTGCCTTACTCTCAAGAGTGCATTTTCCTCAGGTTGTGTCCGCGTATGACAGGCGAAATGAACATCCTCCCGCTCCCGCCCACCACCCCGGCGACCGTTCGCCCGCAGGTCGGTGAGCTGCTCAAGCTGCTGACCCCGGTCGAAGGCCTGATCGGTGCAGGGCAAAGCGCCAAGGCCGAGGTGTTGTCGCTCAAGCAGGCGGATCAGACCTTTCAGTTATTGCTCAAGGTCACCGTCGACGGCGGACGCCAGACCACCGTGCAGGCGACCAGCAATCTGCCGTTGCCCCAAGGCACCAGTCTGGCGATCACTCAGCCGTCGGCGGGTAATCTGGCGATTACCGTGCAGCAGGCGATTGCCAGCAGCGTCGCCACCCTCACCCGCATCGATACTGCGCAATTGCCGGTCGGCACGCTGCTGCAAGGCAAGGTGCTGACCTCGCAGGCGCTGCCGCAGACGCCGGGGCAAGCGGCAGTATTCCGTTCGCTGGTCAGTTTGCTCAACACCGCACAGAGCGGCAGCACACTGACCATCGATAGCCCGCAGCCACTGCGCATCGGCACCTTGCTTTCGGCGCTGGTGGAAGATGCACAAACTCTCAAGTTTCTGCCGATGAGCAGCCGCCAGGAACAACTGGCCGTCAGTCAGCAACTGCTCGGCCAGCAAAGTCGTCAGGCATCTCTGACGGGGTTACTGAACGCGTTGCAAAATCTGCCGAGCAATACCGATCAGACATCGCAGGATTTGCGCGCCGTGGTCGACAAACTCCTTGCCAGCCTGCCGGACGTGCAACAACTGAGCACTGCCAAAGGCGTGGCCCTTGCCCTGGCCAACAGCGGCGCGTTCTTCGAAGCCAAATTGCTGACCGGGCAGAACCCGACACTGGCCCCGGACATGAAAGCCGATCTGCTCAAGCTGATCGCACAACTGACCCCGGGCCTGCCGAGCAACACCAGTTTCAACGCGATCATCGCCGCCAACACCCTGGCGCAAGCGCTGCCGAGTTTCGTCCGCAACGCCCTCGGCATGCTCGGCCAGGTCAGCGCCAAACCGGTACCGAGCAGCTTCCCGCTGCCCGAGCGTTTGCTGCAAAGTCTGGACGGCGAAGGCGATCTGGAACAGTTGTTGCGCCTCGCCGCTGCCGCTGTTTCGCGCCTGCAGAGCCATCAACTATCAAGTCTGGAACAAACCGGTGTCACCGACGACGGGCGCCTGCTCAGCACCTGGCAGCTGGAAATCCCCATGCGCAACCTGCAAGACATCGTGCCGTTGCAGGTCAAGTTCCAGCGTGAAGAAGCGCCGGAGCGCGAACCGCAACCGAACGAACGTCGCGACGAGCGCGAGCCCAAACAGCAACTGTGGCGCGTCGATCTGGCGTTCGACATGGAACCACTCGGGCCAATGCAGATTCAGGCGCAGTTGATCGCCGGCAGCCTGTCCAGCCAACTGTGGGCCGAACGGCCGTACACCGCAGACCTGATCGAAAACAACCTGTTCGCCCTGCGCCAGCGCCTGCTTGATCGCGGGCTCAACGTCGGCGATATCGACTGCCACCTCGGCACCCCGCCGCAAGGCAACCAAACCCGTCTTGAACACCGCTGGGTCGACGAAACCGCATGAACGATTCCACTGCCCCACGCCAGGCCATCGCCCTCAAATACGACGGCAACCACGCGCCGACCCTCACCGCCAAAGGTGATGACGAACTGGCCGAAGAAATCCTGCGCATTGCTCGCGATTGCGAAGTGCCGATCTATGAGAACGCCGAATTGGTGCGCTTGCTGGCGCGGATGGAACTGGGCGACAGCATTCCTGAAGAGCTGTACCGCACCATCGCCGAGATCATCGCGTTTGCGTGGAATCTGAAGGGAAAATTCCCCGAGGGGCAGGATCCGAATGCGCCGATGGTCGAGAAGGACGTCACCGATCGTGGCGATGACTACTGATCGTTCCCACGCTCTGCGTGGGAATGCCGCCCGTGACGCTCTGCGTCACATTTCACAGGCGGAACGCGGAGCGTCCCAAGATGCATTCCCACGCAGAGCGTGGGAACGATCCTGGTACGACAATCAGTTCTTGTGCAACTTGCGCATCAACTCCGCTTCAGCCTGGGTCAACCCGCAGGACTGAGTCAGTTCATCGACGCTTGCGCCCATGCCCACCAGTTTCGCCGCTTGGGCGAATGACAGGCTCGACGGGTCGCGTTGTTCAAGCGCGACAATCTTGTCCGGCAACGGACTCACCACCGCGCGCAATTCATGCAGAGCTTCGCCCATGCGCACGTTGCCGTTCTGGTAATCGTCGACACGCTTGGCCAGGTCCTTGATGCGCTGATCACGCAGCGCATCGCCCTGAGCCTGTTGCGCAGCGATGACCCGCTGCGCCTTGATGTACGACACAAACATTGCCAGCGTGCCTGCCCAGAAGAGGAACAGGACAATGACCGCGACCTCGAGAATCAAATCAGATGCTCTCCAGTTCCGACCATTCTTCTTCGCTCATCATCTTGTCCAGCTCGACCAGGATCAGCAACTCGTTGTTCTTGTTGCACACGCCCTGGATGAACTTGGCTGACTCTTCGTTGCCGACGTTCGGCGCCGTCTCGATTTCCGACTGACGCAGGTAAACCACTTCGGCCACGCTGTCGACCATGATGCCGACGACTTGCTTGTCGGCTTCGATGATGACGATACGGGTGTTGTCGCTGATCTCACCGGTGCTCAGGCCGAAGCGCTGACGGGTGTCGATCACGGTGACCACGTTACCGCGCAGGTTGATGATGCCCAGCACGTAGCTCGGCGCGCCCGGCACCGGAGCGATCTCGGTGTAGCGCAGCACTTCCTGCACGCGCATCACGTTGATGCCGTAGGTTTCGTTATCCAGTTTGAAGGTCACCCATTGCAGGATCGGATCTTCAGAACCTTTTGCATTCGTCGCCTGACTACTCATACCCTGACCCCTCGAAAAAACCGCTCTGAGCGGTGTGTGTTCTGTGTGGCGGCATTCAACAATGCCGTCGCCTGATTGTTATGTCGGCTGCTATGTCGGTTTATGTAGCGGCTTGTGGCCGCCGAGGTGCTTTGCCCCACCGCTGGCGATCAACTCGGCCAGTGCGGAAACGTCAAGCAATGCACACATGTGCTCAATCACGGTGCCGGCGAGCCATGGCCGCTGACCCCGGTGACTTCTCCATTTGATTTCATTCGGGTCCAGACGCAACGAGCGACTGACCTGATGCACCGCCAGGCCCCACTCGTAACCTTGTACCGAAATCACGTACTGCAAGCCCTGACGGAAGTCATCGCGATAGCGATCGGGCATGACCCAGCGCGCGGTGTCCAACACTTTCAGGTTGCCGGCCTGGCTCGGCAGGATCCCGAGGAACCATTCCGGCTGACCGAACAGCGGCGTCAGCTCGTGGCCGGCCAGTGAGTAGATCGAGCCGAGGCACACCAGTGGCACCGCCAGCGTCAGGCCGGCGACGTCGAACAGCAGGCATTCGAATGCTTCCGAAGCCCAGGCCGGGCGACCATCGGTTTCCACCGGTGGCGGCGTATTGCTCGGCGGCAGATGTACCTCCACCAGCGGCGGCACCCGCGTCTGTTCCACTGGCGCCGGTGCCGCCACTGGTGCAGGCTCGACCACTGCCGGTTCCGGCGCGGTCTTCAGCAACTGAGTTTGCAGCAGCGGTGCCAACGTCGAGACCGATGCACGAACCGGTTCGGCTTCTTCGATCAACGTCACTGGCGCCTTGGCGACGGGTGCGACGGCAGGCGCAGCAACAGGCGCAACAGCTTTTTGCGCGTCACGCGCCTGTTCTTCCAGTACCGCCGCCTGGAATTCATCCAGCGCTTCAGCGCTTTCAATCACCTCAGGCCGCGCCGCAACCTGCGCCGGCAATTCGTCGGGAATCTCCTCCAACAAACTGTCCAGATACGACTGCAAAGCCAACTGCGGCTTCGACGTCAACTTCAGCGGCCGATTCATGCTCAAGCCACCTGCGGAACAAGTTGTTGCGCCAACAGATGCTTGAGCAGCGCGCGATACGCCAGCACGCCACGGCTCTTGCCGTCGAATTGCGAAGGCGTGACACCGGCACGACTGGCATCGCGCAGACGGGTATCGACCGGGATATAACCCTGCCAGATCTCTTCTGGGAATTTGTCGCGCAGCACACGCAAGGTATGCATCGATGCCTGCGTACGGCGGTCGAACAGGGTCGGCACGATGCTGAACGGCAACGCCTGTTTGCGCGAACGATTGATCATCGCCAAGGTGTTGACCATGCGCTCCAGACCTTTGACGGCCAGATGCTCGGTCTGCACCGGGATCACCAGTTGCTGGCTCGCCGCGAGGGCGTTGACCATCAGCACGCCGAGCAACGGCGGGCTGTCGATCACCGCGTAATCGAAATCCTGCCACAGCTGCGCCAGACTCTTGGCGATTACCAGACCGAGGCCACTCTGCCCCGGCGACTGACGCTCAAGGGTCGCGAGTGCGGTGCTCGATGGCAGCAGGGAAATGCGTTCATCGCTGGTCGACAACAGCAACTGCCCCGGCAGTCCTTGCGGCACGCTGCCCTTGTGCAGAAACAGGTCGTAGTTGCTGTGCTCCAGGCTGTCGGGGTCGTAGCCGAAATAGCTGGTCATCGAGCCGTGCGGGTCGAGATCGACCACAACCACGCGCTTGCCCGCCTCGGCCAGCAATCCGGCTAAAGCGATGGAAGATGTGGTTTTACCGACACCACCCTTTTGATTGGCGACTGCCCAGACTCTCATTCAGTTCGTTCCTCCCGGCCGATATGCTCGACCGAGACATAGCTCAGCGTGTTAATGCGGGTGACGGAGAATTGACGGCACTCTCGCGTCCCGGCGTCTTGACCGGGGTCGGTGCAGTTTGTGTGCCAGCACGCTTCAACGCAGCGTCCGGTTGCGCATTGGCGGTTCCGGTGCCCGTGAGACTGCGACGTACATCGAGATTTCGCGAGACCACCAGAACCACCCGGCGGTTTTTCCCCCGGCCTTCAGCGGTAGCGTTGTTGGCCACCGGTTGAAACTCGCCGTAACCCACCGATGCCAATCGGCCAGGGTTCACACCCTGCATGGCCAGCATGCGCACGATGCTTGCCGAACGCGCCGAGGACAGCTCCCAGTTGGTCGGGTACTGCGCGGTGCGGATCGGTTGATCGTCGGTGAAGCCTTCGACGTGAATCGGGTTGTCGAACGGTTTCAGAATCGCTGCAACCTTGTCGATGATGTTGAACGCGATATCGCTCGGCATGGCGTCACCGCTGCCGAACAACAGGCTGGAGTTGAGTTCGATCTCGACCCACAGTTCGTTGCCGCGCACGGTCATCTGGTTGGAGCTGATCAAGTCGCCGAACGCAGCGCTGATGTCATCGGCGATGCTTTTCAGCGGATCGCTGGCGCCGGCGATACCGGCGTCGATCTGCTCGGCGTCCTTGACCAGCGGCTTGGCCGGGGTCACGGTTTTCGGTCGCTCGTCGCCGATCGGAATCGGTTTGAGCGCGCGGTCGGAGTCCTTGAAGACCCCGACCAGCGCTTCGGAAATCTCTTTGTACTTGCCTTCGTTAATCGACGAAATCGAGTACATGACCACGAAGAACGCGAACAGCAACGTGATGAAGTCAGCGTAGGAAACCAGCCAGCGTTCGTGGTTTACATGCTCTTCCTGGTGGCGACGACGTGCCATGAGGTTATTCCCTTAGTCCATGAAGCCTTGCAGCTTCAACTCAATGGAGCGAGGGTTTTCACCTTCGGCGATCGACAAAATGCCTTCCAACAACATTTCGCGATAACGCGACTGCCGCAACGCGATTGACTTCAATTTGGCTGCCACCGGCAACAGGATCAGGTTGGCACTGGCCACACCATAGATGGTCGCAACGAAAGCCACAGCAATGCCACTGCCCAACTGGGTCGGATCAGCAAGATTGCCCATCACGTGGATCAGGCCCATCACCGCGCCGATGATGCCGATGGTCGGCGCGTAGCCGCCCATGCTTTCGAAGACTTTCGCGGCTTCGATGTCGCGGGCTTCCTGGGTGTAGAAATCCACTTCGAGGATGCTGCGAATCGCTTCCGGCTCGGCACCGTCGACCAGCAGTTGCAGGCCCTTGCGCGAGTAGTTGTCCGGTTCGGCATCGGCCACGCCTTCCAGCCCGAGCAGACCTTCCTTGCGTGCGGTGAGGCTCCAGTTGACCACGCGATCAATGCCGCCGGCCAAGTCCACACGCGGCGGGAAGAAGATCCACGCCAGAATCTGCATGGCGCGTTTGAACGCGCTCATCGGCGATTGCAGCAGTGCGGCACCGATGGTGCCGCCCAGTACGATCAATGCCGCCGGGCCGTTGGCCAGCGCACCGAGGTGACCACCTTCAAGGTAGTTACCGCCGATGATGGCGACGAACGCCATGATGATCCCGATAAGGCTTAGAACATCCATCAGATACACGCCTCGACAATGTGCTTGCCGATGTCGTCGAGGCTATACACCGCGTCGGCGAGGTCGGCTTTGACGATAGCCATCGGCATGCCGTAGATCACACAACTGGCTTCATCCTGCGCCCACACGGCGCTGCCGCCCTGCTTGAGCAGACGCGCGCCTTCACGGCCATCGGCGCCCATGCCGGTCAACACCACCGCCAGAACTTTGTCGCCGTAGGATTTCGCTGCCGAACCGAAGGTGATGTCCACGCACGGCTTGTAGTTCAGACGCTCGTCGCCCGGGAGGATTTTCACCGCGCCACGGCCATCGATCATCATTTGCTTGCCACCGGGCGCGAGCAACGCCAGGCCCGGACGCAGGATGTCGCCGTCCTCGGCTTCCTTGACGCTGATGCGGCACAGCTTGTCGAGACGTTCGGCAAACGCCTTGGTGAACGCTGCCGGCATGTGCTGGATCAGCACGATCGGCGCCGGGAAGTTCGCTGGCAACTGCGTCAGCACACGTTGCAGGGCAACCGGGCCGCCCGTCGACGTGCCGATGGCAACCAGTTTGTAGGCTTTGCGTTTCGGTGCCGGCGACGAAGCGCTGGCAGCCGGAGCACGGCTTGGAGCAGGTGCATGCACAGGCGCGGGTGCCGGACGTGCCGGTGCGCTGGTGCTGTGGCTGCTGAAGCTGGATGGCGCCGGAGCCGGTGCAGGCGTTGGCGCTGCGGCTGGAGCCGGTGCGCTATAAGCACTGAAACGACGATTACTGCGCGAGATGCTATGCACCTTTTCGCACAGCAATTGCTTGACCTTCTCCGGATTGCGCGAGATGTCTTCGAAATTCTTCGGCAGGAAATCCACCGCGCCGGCGTCCAGCGCATCGAGGGTGACCCGGGCGCCTTCGTGGGTCAGCGAGGAGAACATCAACACCGGGGTCGGGCAGCGCTGCATGATGTGCCGCACTGCCGTGATGCCGTCCATCATTGGCATCTCGTAGTCCATGGTGATCACGTCCGGCTTGAGTGCCAGCGCCTGATCAATCGCCTCTTTACCGTTGGTGGCGGTGCCGACCACCTGAATGCTCGGATCCGCAGAAAGAATTTCCGAGACGCGGCGGCGGAAAAAACCCGAATCGTCCACCACCAGGACTTTGACTGCCATAAACACTCCATTAGGTGCAGCGGGACGTTGTCGCCCCGCCGCCCCGGATTCAAATACGCCGTGCGGCGTAACGCTTGAGCATGCTTGGAACATCGAGAATCAGCGCGATGCGGCCGTCACCGGTAATGGTGGCGCCGGACATGCCCGGAGTGCCCTGCAGCATTTTGCCCAATGGCTTGATGACCACTTCTTCCTGGCCGACCAGTTGATCGACGACGAAGCCGATCCGCTGGGTGCCCACCGAAAGGATCACCACGTGGCCTTCACGCTGCTCTTCGTGAGCGGCGGAGCTGACCAGCCAGCGCTTGAGGTAGAACAATGGCAAGGCCTTGTCCCGCACGATCACCACTTCCTGACCGTCGACGACGTTGGTGGTCGACAGGTCGAGGTGGAAGATTTCGTTGACGTTGACCAACGGGAACGCAAACGCCTGATTGCCGAGCATGACCATCAGGGTTGGCATGATCGCGAGGGTCAGCGGCACCTTGATGACGATCTTCGAGCCCTGGCCCTTGGTCGAATAAATGTTGATCGAACCGTTGAGCTGGGAAATCTTGGTCTTCACCACGTCCATGCCGACACCGCGGCCGGAGACGTCGGAGATCTCGGTCTTGGTCGAGAAACCCGGGGCGAAAATCAGGTTGTAGCACTCGGTGTCGCTGAGGCGATCGGCCGCGTCCTTGTCCATCACGCCGCGTTTAACCGCGATGGCGCGCAGGACGTTCGGGTCCATGCCTTTGCCGTCATCGGAAATCGACAGCAGGATGTGGTCGCCCTCCTGTTCGGCCGCCAGCACCACGCGACCGCCACGGGCCTTGCCCGACGCTTCGCGTTCTTCCGGCGACTCGATGCCGTGGTCGACCGCGTTGCGCACCAAGTGGACCAGCGGGTCGGCCAGGGCCTCGACAAGGTTTTTGTCGAGGTCGGTTTCTTCGCCCACCAGTTCCAGGTTGATCTCTTTCTTCAGTTGACGCGCCAGATCTCGAACCAGACGCGGGAAGCGCCCGAAGACCTTCTTGATCGGCTGCATCCGCGTCTTCATGACGGCGGTCTGCAAGTCAGCCGTGACCACGTCGAGGTTCGACACGGCCTTTTGCATGGCTTCATCGCCGCTGTTCAGACCCAGGCGCACCAGACGGTTACGCACCAGCACCAGCTCGCCAACCATGTTCATGATTTCGTCGAGACGCGCCGTGTCAACGCGTACGGTGGTTTCGGCTTCGCTTGCCGGTTTTTCCGGTGGCGGTGTTGCCGGCGCACGGGCCGGAGCCGGTGCAGCAGCGGCAGCCGGTTTTGGCGCTTCGGCTTTTGGCTCAGGCTTGGCGGCAGGCTTGGGCGCTGCAGCAGCGGCCGGTGCCTTGGCGGCAGGCGTGGCGACGGTCGAAGCACTGCCAGCAGCGGCGGTGCCGACTTCGGAGAACTTGCCTTTACCGTGCAATTCGTCGAGCAGCGATTCGAACTCGTGATCGCTGATCAGATCACTGCCGGCAGCGGCGGCCGCTGGAGCAGCCGGCGCCGGTGCCGAAGCAATCGCCGACTCCAGCGCGTCCACGGCAAAGTTGCCCTTACCATGCAACTGATCGAGCAGGGCTTCGAATTCGTCGTCGGTGATGTCGGAGCTGTCGCCCTTGGCCGGCGCCGCAGGGGCTGTCGCCGCTGGTGCAACCGCGTCCACCGCGAACTGGCCCTTGCCGTGCAACTGATCAAGCAACGACTCGAACTCGGCATCGGTGATTTCATCGCTCGCGGCTTCATTGGCCGTTTGCGCAGGTGCAGCAGCGGCCGGGGCTTCAGCTTCAGCCTTGACGGCGTTCAGCGAGTCCAGCAGTTGTTCGAATTCGTTATCGGTGATGTCGCCCGACGCGTCGCCTTCGACGACCAGTTCTTCGATCATCTCGGCCACTGGCGAAGCCGGGGCTTCGTCCGCCGATTGCGGTTCGGCCAGACGCGCCAGGGCGGCCAGCAGTTCCGGGGTGGCCGCGGTGATCGGCGCACGCTCACGAACCTCAGTGAACATGCTGTTCACCGCGTCCAGTGCTTCGAGGACAACGTCCATCAGTTCTGCATCAACGCGACGCTCACCCTTGCGCAGGATGTCGAACACGTTTTCGGCGATGTGACAGCACTCCACCAGCTCATTGAGCTGAAGGAAGCCGGCGCCCCCTTTTACAGTGTGGAAACCGCGAAAAATTGCGTTGAGCAGATCTGCGTCATCCGGGCGGCTTTCCAGCTCGACCAGTTGTTCGGACAGTTGCTCAAGAATCTCGCCGGCCTCAACCAGGAAATCCTGAAGGATCTCTTCATCGGCGCCGAAGCTCATTAATGGGGTGCTCCTACAGGTCTAAAAACCCAAAAAACCTAAAATTCCAAAACTCTAGAACCCGAGGCTGGATAACAAATCGTCCACATCGTCCTGACCGGACACAACGTCTTCTCGTTTATCGGCATGAATCTGCGGACCTTCACCCTGCGAGAGATGTTTTTGTGGATCTTTTTCTGCAAGCATCGCGGCGCGGTCATGTTCGATGCCCGCAAAGCGGTCGACCTGACTGGCCATGAGCACGAGTTTGAGCAAATTGCTTTCGACTTCGGTGACCAGCTGGGTCACACGCTTGATCACCTGACCGGTGAGGTCCTGGTAATCCTGGGCCAGCAGGATGTCGTTGAGATTGCTCGACACCGCACGGTTGTCCGTGCTGCTGCGTGACAGAAAACCGTCGACCCGGCGCGCCAGTTCACGGAACTCTTCAGCCCCGACCTCGCGACGCATGAAGCGACCCCAATCGGCGCTCAAGGTCTGCGCTTCATCAGCCAGACTGTTGACCACCGGTGTGGCGCTTTCCACCAGATCCATGGTGCGGTTGGCCGCGGCTTCCGTCAGCTTGACCACATAGCCCAGGCGTTCGGTGGCGTCGGTGATTTGCGACACTTCCTCGGCCTGCGGCATGTTCGGGTCGATCTGGAAGTTGACGATCGCACTGTGCAGTTCACGTGTGAGCTTGCCCACTTCCTGGTACAGGCCACGGTCACGGGTCTGATTGAGCTCATGGATCAGTTGCACAGCGTCGCCGAACCTGCCTTTTTCAAGGCTTTCGACCAGTTCGACCGCGTGTTTTTTCAGGGTCGACTCGAAATCGCCCTGTGAAGATTCGTTATGCTCCATAGCTCCCCCGCGCGTTCATCAGCCGATGCGTTCGAAAATCTTCTCGATTTTGTCTTTCAACGCCTGAGCCGTGAAAGGTTTGACTACGTAGCCGTTCACACCGGCCTGAGCGGCCTCGATGATCTGCTCGCGCTTGGCTTCTGCAGTCACCATCAGCACTGGCAGGTGCTTGAGCTTTTCATCGGCACGCACGTGGCGCAGCAGGTCGATACCGGTCATGCCCGGCATGTTCCAGTCCGTTACCAGAAAGTCGATGCTTCCGCTGTTGAGCACTGGAATGGCAGTCACGCCATCGTCAGCCTCGACGGTGTTGGTGAACCCAAGATCACGCAGCAGGTTCTTGATGATCCGCCGCATCGTTGAGAAGTCATCAACGATGAGGATTTTCATGTCTTTGTTCAATTCGACCTCCAAGCAGTCTTAAACGCGCCCAGCACCTGGACGCGCCACTTCAATCAATCGGCGCAGCACTCAAAGACTGTCTGGAGCACAACAGAGCAAGACCGGTGCCGTTCATCACCGCACCAGCCTCGTTCGCAGTGTCCCCACACTGCCTTCAGCGCGCTCGCCACTCCCCCAAACGCCCCCGCAAACGGGCCGCGCACTGGCTGTGTAACTGGCTGACCCGCGATTCACTGACGCCAAGGACTTCACCGATCTCCTTGAGGTTCAGCTCTTCGTCGTAGTACAGCGCCAACACCAGTCGCTCACGCTCCGGCAAATTGGCAATCGCGTCCGCCAGCGCCGCCTGGAAGCGTTCATCTTCCAGATCGCGTGACGGCTCCATATGAGCACTCGCGCCATCCTCGTGCAGCCCTTCGTGTTCGCCGTCCTGCAACAGGTCGTCGAAACTGAACAGGCGACTGCCCAAAGTGTCATTCAAAATCCCGTAGTAATCGTCGAGACTCAATTGGAGTTCGGCCGCAACCTCGTGATCTTTAGCATCACGGCCGGTTTTAGCTTCAATTGAGCGAATTGCGTCGCTGACCATCCGGGTATTGCGGTGAACCGAGCGTGGCGCCCAGTCCCCTTTGCGCACTTCGTCGAGCATCGCGCCGCGGATTCGTATGCCCGCGTACGTTTCGAAACTGGCGCCTTTGCTGGCGTCATATTTGGTCGAGACTTCGAGCAGGCCGATCATCCCGGCCTGGATCAGGTCTTCGACCTGCACACTCGCCGGCAAGCGTGCCAGCAAGTGATAGGCAATGCGTTTGACCAGTGGCGCGTAACGCTCGATCAACTCGTACTGCGCGTCACGTGCCGACTTCTTGTAGTAGTTCATACCGCTTGCTGTCATAGCACGGGCCCTGCCGTTTGCTGCACGAGGCGCTCGACGAAAAACTCAAGGTGGCCACGCGGGTTGGCGGGCAGCGGCCAGGTGTCGACCTTCTGCGCGATCGCCTTGAACGCCAGTGCGCACTTGGAACGCGGAAAGGCTTCGTACACCGCGCGCTGCTTCTGCACCGCTTTACGCACGCTTTCGTCGTAAGGCACGGCGCCGACGTATTGTAGAGCGACGTCAAGGAAGCGGTCCGTGACCTTGGTCAACTTGGCGAACAGGTTGCGCCCTTCCTGCGGGCTCTGCGCCATGTTGGCCAGCACGCGGAAGCGGTTCATGCCGTAATCGCGGTTGAGCAGTTTGATCAGCGCGTAAGCGTCGGTGATCGAGGTTGGCTCGTCGCAGACCACCAGCAACACTTCCTGCGCGGCGCGTACAAAACTGACTACCGAGTCACCAATACCCGCAGCGGTGTCGATCACCAGTACGTCGAGATTGTCGCCGATGTCGCTGAACGCCTGAATCAGACCGGCGTGTTGCGCCGGGCTCAGGTGCACCATGCTTTGCGTGCCGGACGCGGCCGGGACGATGCGGATGCCACCGGGGCCTTGCAACAGCACGTCGCGCAACTCGCAACGGCCTTCGATGACGTCGGCCAGCGTGCGTTTAGGGGTCAGCCCCAACAATACGTCAACGTTCGCCAGACCGAGGTCGGCGTCCAGCAGCATGACCCGACGGCCAAGCTCTGCCAGCGCCAGCGACAAGTTCACTGACACGTTAGTCTTGCCGACGCCACCTTTGCCGCCGGTCACCGCGATCACCTGTACGGGATGCATGCTGCCCATGTTATTTCTTTACCTTGTCTTGCATAGACGGAGGCCACATTACTGGCTGCGCGTTCACAACCGGAACAATGCATGGCAGACCATCGATGTAGGTACAAAAACTGTTCATGAATACCTCAGCCTACCTGCTTGGTCGGGCTGTGATAGATATCAGCGAACATGTCAGCCATGGCTTCTTCGCTGGGTTCTTCCTGCATTTGCACGCTGACGGCGCGACTGACCAGTTGATGACGGCGCGGCAGATGCAAATCATCCGGAATCCGTGGGCCATCGGTCAGGTACGCGACCGGCAATTCATGACTGATCGCCAGGCTCAACACTTCGCCAAGGCTGGCCGTTTCATCCAGTTTAGTCAGGATGCAGCCGGCAAGCCCGCAACGCTTGTAACTGTGATAAGCGGCGGTTAGAACCTGTTTCTGGCTGGTGGTTGCCAAGACCAGATAATTTTTTGAACGAATGCCACGTCCGGCCAGACTTTCCAGCTGCATGCGCAGCGCCGGATCACTGGCTTGCAGGCCGGCAGTATCGATCAATACCACGCGTTTGCGCAGCAGTGGATCCAGTGCCTGCACCAGCGATTGGCCCGGATCGACGTGAGTTACCGGCACATTGAGAATGCGGCCCAGCGTCTTCAGTTGTTCCTGAGCGCCGATGCGGAAACTGTCCATGCTCACCAGCGCGACATTCTGCGCGCCGTATTTCAGCACATAACGCGCGGCAAGCTTGGCGAGAGTAGTGGTCTTGCCCATGCCGGCAGGGCCGACCATGGCAATCACACCGCCCTCTTCCAGCGGCTCGACTTCCGGCACGGCAATCATCCGCGCCAGGTGTGCGAGCAACATGCGCCAGGCCTGACGGGGTTCTTCGATATCAGTGATCATCGCCAGCAGATCGCGCGACAACGGGCCGGACAGACCGATACGTTGCAGACGACGATACAGATTGGCTTGCGCTGGACGGCTGCCTTGCAGCTGATTCCAGGCCAGAGTGCCGAGCTGAACTTCCATCAGCTCGCGCAGGCTGTTCAATTCAAAACGCATCGAATCCAGTGCGCGCGGATCAACACCGCCGGAAGACTGCGCAGGCGCCGGGGCCGGACGCGCCGGGGCGGCGTAAGTCGGCTCGCTCAGCGGTTCAGCGGCAGTCAGCGGCAAACCAGCGGTCAACGGCAGGCCGGCGAAGATCTGGCGGTTGCTATTGCCATCGGCTTCGCCACGCAGGCTCAACTCGGCCTGGGCGGTGACGATGCGCGACTGGGTCTTGCGCAGCTCGTCTTCGAGTTCCATGTTCGGAACCCGTGGCGCCAGCGCCGACAATTTGTAATCCAGTGCCGCCGTCAGCTCGACACCGCCGGCAATGCGGCGGTTGCCAATGATGGCGGCATCAGCGCCCAGCTCATCACGAACCAGCTTCATGGCCTGACGCATATCGGCGGCAAAGAAACGCTTAACTTGCATAAACCACTACCTCAGCCGTTGGGCCCTACTGTCGCAACGATGGTCACTTGCTTGTTGTCCGGTATTTCCTGGTAGGCCAGCACATGCAATCCAGGGACTGCGAGGCGGCCAAAGCGCGAGAGCATCGCGCGGATCGGGCCGGCGACCAAAAGGATCACCGGCTGACCTTGCATTTCCTGACGCTGCGCCGCTTCGATGAGCGAACGCTGCAGCTTCTCGGCCATGCTTGGCTCCAGCAGAACGCCCTCTTCCGAGCCTTGTCCTGCCTTCTGCAGACTATTGAGCAATATTTGTTCCAACCTTGGTTCCAAGGTGATCACAGGCAGCTCGGACTCAGTGCCTACAATGCTTTGGACGATGGCGCGAGATACGCCGACGCGCACAGCGGCGACCAACGCGGCGGTATCTTGACTCTTCGCGGCGTTGTTGGCGATGGCTTCGGCAATGCTGCGGATATCGCGCACCGGCACGTGTTCGGCGAGCAGCGCTTGCAGCACTTTGAGCAACTGCGACAACGTGACCACGCCCGGCACCAGCTCTTCAGCCAGTTTCGGCGAGCTTTTGGCCAGCAATTGCATGAGTTGCTGCACTTCTTCGTGGCCGATCAGCTCACTGGAGTGCTTGTACAGAATCTGGTTCAAGTGCGTGGCGACCACGGTGCTGGCGTCGACCACGGTGTAACCGAGCGATTGTGCCTGGGCCCGCTGGCTGATTTCGATCCACACCGCCTCCAGGCCGAAAGCCGGATCTTTGGCGTTGATCCCGTTGAGCGTGCCGTAGACCTGGCCCGGGTTGATCGCCAGTTCGCGATCCGGATAGATCTCGGCCTCGGCGAGGATCACCCCCATCAGCGTCAGTCGATAGGCGCTGGGCGCCAGATCGAGGTTGTCACGAATATGCACAGTGGGCATCAGGAAGCCCAGATCCTGCGAGAGCTTCTTGCGCACGCCCTTGATCCGCGCCAGCAATTGCCCGCCCTGATTGCGGTCCACCAGCGGGATCAGGCGATAGCCGACTTCCAGGCCGATCATGTCGATCGGCGTCACGTCATCCCAGCCCAGCTCCTTGGTTTCCATGGCGCGGGCCGGCGACGGCAGCAGCTCCTGCTGACGTTTGACCTCTTCCAGCGCCACGACCTTGGCCACGTTCTGCTTCTTCCAGAACAGGTACGCGCCACCAGCGGCCAGCGCGGCCATGGTCAGGAACGAGAAGTGCGGCATGCCCGGCACCAGGCCCATGACCGCCATCATCCCTGCCGCCACCGCCAGCGCTTTCGGCGAGGCGAACATCTGGCGATTGATTTGCTTGCCCATGTCTTCCGAGCCGGAAGCACGGGTCACCATGATCGCTGCTGCTGTGGATAACAACAGTGATGGCAATTGCGCCACTAAACCGTCACCGATGGTCAGCAAGGCGTAAACCTTGCCGGCGTCGGCGAAGCTCATGTTGTGCTGGAAGATACCGACGGCCATACCGCCGATGAGGTTGATGAACAGAATCAGCAGGCCGGCGATGGCGTCACCACGGACGAACTTGCTGGCACCGTCCATCGAACCGTAGAACTCGGCCTCTTGGGCGACTTCTTGGCGGCGCGCCTTGGCCTGGTTCTGGTCAATCAGACCGGCGTTGAGGTCGGCGTCGATCGCCATTTGTTTGCCGGGCATCGCATCGAGGGTGAAACGCGCGCTCACCTCGGAAATCCGCCCGGCACCCTTGGTCACCACGACGAAGTTGATGATCATCAAAATCGCGAAGACCACGATACCGACCACGTAGTTACCGCCGATCACCACTTCACCGAAGGCCTGAATCACCTTACCGGCAGCGGCGTGGCCGTCCTGACCGTGGAGCATCACCACCCGCGTCGAGGCCACGTTCAACGCCAGCCGCAGCAAGGTCGCGACCAGCAGAATCGTCGGGAACACGGCGAAATCCAGCGGTCGCAGCGCATACACGCAGACCAGCAGGACGACGATCGACAGCGCGATGTTGAAGGTGAAGAACACGTCGAGCAGGAACGGCGGAATCGGCAACATCATCATTGCCAACATGACCAGCAGCAACAACGGCACGCCCAGATTGCCTCGACTGAGGTCGGCAACATTCGAGCGAGCTGTGTTGAATAACTGAGAGCGATCCACCGGTTTTCCCCGTTCCTTTAAAGCAAACTTTTGACGCCCAGAGCGGGCTCACGGGGGGTACTGCAAGAAGCTTTCCAACTTTTGCCGGTGTGATGAAACAGAGGTGTTCAACTGAGGATTTTGCTGATTGGGCTGACGCTTTCGCGAGCAGGCTCGCTCCCACAGGGAATCGCATTCCAAATGTCAGAGTGAAATGCAATCCTCTGTGAGCGCGCCTGCTCGCGAAGGGGCCAGTGAAGACGGCGCCAATCGCCTTTTAACTTTGGCTACTTGGCAATCAGAGTAAGCGTCCGCCCAACACACCTTGCGCGATTAAACGGGCGCCCACCTATGCGGTTGCAGTTCGGTAATCTCACTCGCAGAACCGCTGTCCCGTTCAATCGGGACAGCGAGTGTTGGCGTCTCGACAGCAAGTTTTTTATCCAAGCGATAAACGACCACTCATCGGATTTCGTCTGATACCTGTCAACTCTGACAGGTGCGCACTTTCCCGTTGCCTGTTTTAATGAGTCCATCAAGGCGTTGTCGACTTACTAATTATTCGATTGATGCACTTGATTGATTTCTTCCAAGACGAAGACTTCATTTCAAAATCAATGATTGCAATACCTAAGAGCAACATCACCAGCCTTTTAGATTTGGCTGCCTGTACTTACCAACGCTCGAGTCTATCAATACCGAGGAGAATGAAATGACTACTGACTTTACCAACCTGGATGACTTCACCGATTTTACAAAAGCGTACTGGAACGGTTGGTCCCCCATCGACGGCGGGGAATTGATTACAACTGGAGATCACCAGTATTATCTTAATTACCCTAGAGCGACTGGAAAGATCACTAAAACAATTACGTTAGAATCCGGAAAACTATACGAATTCAACTTCAGCTACAACACCAACCTCCACGATGGTCCCGAAATTACTTTAAGCTTAGGCGCTGAACAACTGATGCGCCAGAAGCTCCCGAAGACATGGGAACAATGGCATGAATTTGAGGGACTGTTCAAACCGAAAGACACCACCAGCGATGCCACCTTGTCTTTCAGTGCAACTGATATTGCCGACCTTGACAACATCCGAATCAGGCTTGTACCGGAGAATGAACTCGCAGCAAAAATGAAAAAATTCGACATGCAGAATTCACCGAAGGTGGTTTGAAAAATAGTCGATTGGGGGTCAGTGTTGCCCCCTTCAGGAGCAGGCTCGCACGCAGGGCACTGGGGCCATCCCGGAGACTTTCGGTGGTTGCGGGATTGCTTCGCTCCTTACTCTCGTGGGTAGAAAAATCAAAAGATCACAGCCTTCGGCAGCTTCTACAGTTTCGTATTTCAACTGTAGGGGCTACCGAAGGCTGCGATCTTTTGCTTTAAACGAAACGCCGGTCACTGCGCGATCAGAATCTGCTTGGGCAAAATTTCGCCGAACTTGAGTTCTTTGCCATTGAGGTACTGCGTACCGCGTAGCAACTGCTCTCCCTCCACATCGACGAAATCCTCATCCATGTACATGAAAACCACCTTGGTCTCCGGCGCACGGGTCCCGGGACCTGCCAGATGACCTTCCAGCAGATTGAGTGCCCAATGGAACTGGATGACCGGCAACTCGCCGAGTTGAATCAGGTGATCATCTTGCAGCGATCGAAAATCCTTGCGCGCCGTGATGCGTAACGTGCGACCGACCCTTTCAAACGTCGGCTTGCCAAAGCGCACTGCCAGATCAGGGCCGGTCGCCCATTGATCCATGTAATACCTGGGCGAGGTAAACAGTTCGAACAAGGCCTGGTTGTCGCGAATGTTCCCCGCCGCATCAAACAGGTAGTTGTAGGAATAGTGGTAAGCCAGGCCGTCCAGCTCTGGCCTGATGGCATTCACCGGATTGTTGAGATACCCCGGGATATAGACATTGGCCATTTGCACAAAGTGGGTGAAGTCCAGATCCAGATCGAAGCACGCCGTGTAACGGATGCTCTGTTCCTTCGGGTTCTCCTCCAGTCGACCTGAAACAAAGTCCAGTGTCATTCCTTCAAGCTTTTTATAGATAGCCTCTGCCATGATCGTGCTCTCTGCGCTACGGGACTATTCCCATGCCCATGGCACCTCAGCGGGAGCGAAGCGTCTACTGTCAGAACTATCAGGTTGGGCGGGTTTTCGGACAGACGGTAGACCGGGCCTGCCCCCCGTCTTCCGCTTTTCCATTCAAACCAGACAGACCGCTGTCGCGAGCAGGCGAAGGCCTACAGGGGGATTGCATTCCAAATGTGGGAGCGAGCCTGCTCGCGAAGGAGCCAGTGAAGTCAGCGCAAAACTCCTTTTAAACGCTGGCGTTTAAAAGACACCTTCAGACACGTCTTACAGGCTACATATCCTTGCGCCATTGCCTACAGCTACGCCAGAATCCGCCGGCTTGTGCGCCTTGGGGGCGGGTTCTATTGTGGTCCGGTCGCTGACACATCAGCGATCGGGTCTCGCAGCCCGTCGATCTCTGGACGCACAACATCCGCTTTGCTTATGGCGGCTGTACGTGGGAGACCTTCGGGTCTGCCGGTTCTAGAGTCCCGGTCTGCGACCCGCGTATAGCTGCCACCCTCATTCGTCTCGCAGCGAACGTTGGCAGCTCCAATGACTCTAGGAGCTTCACCATGATCAAACCAACACCCAACCCACCCGAAATCGACCTCACCTCCCCCTACGAATCCCTCGATTCAAAAAAACTCCACGAAGCCGCCGACCGCGCCCTCGATCACTATCTCTGCCCACCCGGCTCCACCCCACCGCCACGCAAAACCAGGCGGATGTACGCCGTCACCGCCGATTTCAAAAACGAAGAGTTGCTAGCGGATGCCAGCGAAACGCTCGCCTCAGCCAGAACCATCGCCCATGACTTCGCCCATCTCATACCTGCGTCGCAACGCAGGACGCTGTTGGGGATCGCGCAATTGATCATGCTCGGCGAACTGGCGGTGAATCGGGTGATGGATAATCTGGAGTTGCCGCAGTAGCGCGCCTTGAGTAATGAGTTGGGGCGGCTGACGCCTTCGCGGGCAAACCCGTCCCACAGGTTCGGCGGTGTAAACGCAGCCTGATGATCGACACCGATCCCTGTGGAGCGAGCCTGCTCGCGAAGGCGTCTTCAAAGCCCCCACATCGCTCAAGCAGGAAAAGCAAACCGCTCGTCGGATACCCCCGCGCACCTGTCAGATCTGACAGGTGCGCAAATCCCCCATCCAGCGTTGAATCACTCCACCGCCATGCGCCCTGGAGTCCCCCATGTCCACCACCCGACAGCCCGACAACACCCCCCTGATCTTCAAGGAACTCGACATCCCCGGCCGCACCGGGCCAGTGTCCGAGACGCCCAAGGTCTGGGGCATCAACCTGGCCGCCGCGCGAGACAACTTTCCACGTCAGGGCCTGTTGTGCCGCGCCGGGCCGTGGAGCCCGATGGGCGTGGGCGACAAGCTGGTGATTTATTGGGGCGCCGGCCAGCAGGTGCTGCAGGAGACCATCGACCGCAGTGAAGTCGGTACCCAACTGCAGATGTTTGTGCCCGCCTCACGCATTGACGAGGGTCAGTTTGCGGTGTCCTACGCGGTCACCCGCCTGAACCAGACGCCCGAGCCTTCGGAAGTGATGAACGTGCGGGTCAAACTCACCCGCCCCGGTGGCCATGACGACAACGACGAGCCCGGCCATTCGAGGCTGGTCATGAGCATCCCCCGGGAAATCCTCGACGGCGGCATCGATCAGGACAACGTCGCCGCTGGCGTGCCGATCACCATCGGCACCGCTGGCGCGGCGCCTTATCCAAATGCCGCCGTCGGCGACGTGATTCAGGTGACCTGGGGCGGCGTGTTTGTCCTCAGTGATCCGCTGACCGAGGAACAGGCAACGGGGCAGACACCGATCATCGTGCACATCGACGAAGACACGATCAAGGAGGGCGGCGATTCCGGCGACGCCGGTCTGGCCGTGGCCTTCGAAGTTTACGATGTGGTCGATAACCGGTCCGAGGACTGGAGTGCCGAACAACGCGTAGTGGTGGCGCTCGACACGACCTTGTTGGGCGCACCGCTGCTCAAGGAGGCGCTGAACAACAAACTGGACGTCGACAAACTCGGCGAGGCCGATGGCACGGCGCAGGTTGTGGCCATGAACCGCCCCCATCCAGCCCCAAAAGACTTCGAGGTCGGCGACACCCTTTTTGTACGGATCAAAGGCACCCCGAAAGAAGGGGCACCGATCAATCTTGAGTTACCGGCAAAAGTCCTCCTCAGCGTGCCCAGCATCCCCGAAATTACTGTGCCCAACGTCGTGCTGCGCCAACTGGCCCAGACCCAGATTGCGCTGTCCTATCGCCTGAAAAAGCACGACGCTTCCGACGACCTGCGCGCCAGGACCCAGTTCATCAGCGCCATCGGCGAGGTACAACGGCTCAAAGCCCCGAAGGCACTGGACGCCGTGTCAGGTGCGCTCGACCCGACGCTGAGCCAGGTGCGCATTGAAATCCCCTTCGACCCCTCCTTCGACGCCGGCCAGGCGATCAGGCTGTTCTGGCTCGGCACCCGCCCGGAACTGACCCCGTACCTGCCCGACCTGCCGCTGCGCCCGATCACCAACGGCGACATCGAGGCCAAAGAGCCGCTGCGCATCAACGTCCCCGGTGCGGCGCACCTGACGCCCATCAACGGCGGCAAACTGGAGCTGTACTACCAACTGCTGATCGAAGACTCGCTGCTCGGCACGATGAACCGGGTCAACGCCACCCACGCCATCCGCGAATCGATCCACGCCGACATCCTGCAAGTCGGCGAACCCCGCCTGGAACTGCCGGAGCCGCAAGTGGCCGGCGTGGTCGACGGCGTGCTGCCGGCCGACACCGACGGCACCACCCTGACGGTGGTGTACACCGAAACGGTCAAAGGCGATGAAGTCTTCATGTTCTGGATCGGTTCGATCACCGGCGAATATACCGACTCGATCAAGCTGAGCGAGTTCACCGCCGGCCAACCGGTGCCCTTCCCCATCGGTGCCGAGCTGATCAAGGGCAATGTAGGCGGATCGGTGATCGCCCGGTACGAGATCAAACGCGCCGCCGGCGGGACGAGTTATGCCGAGTCGTTGAAGTTTGAAGTTGTACTTAGCGAGAACTTTGGGAAAGGTAAATATTATGAATTTAGACAAAATACTCCTTATATACTTCCCAGCGGATCGATAACTTGGCTCTCTGGCGGATATTTCGTAGCTATATATGATGCCTTATCAAATCAAACTCACCCGGGGAAAATAGAAGATGGCATATTGGTCATAGCTGCTCAAGTTGGAGTTGTGGTGGACTATGTATTTAATTCAACATATTCGAAAATAAGTTTCTGGCTTTTTACCCCTGCGGAAAGTATGACTTTGAGATTTTCAATTTATAACGAACAAGGGGATCAAATGGATTCAATTACTGTAGACAGAGCTTCGATTCAGAAAATATCGTTCTCCAAGCCAGAAATCAAAAAACTAAAAATTGAAGGCCTAAAGCAACCCGAGTTCGCCTATGGTTGGGCTTTAGACTCCTTCAGATTCACATCTTAGCATGAGCTTTCGTAGTTAAAATATCGTCGACACTTTGTCCTTGCAAGGGACAAAGTGTCGATTATTCCAAACTGAGCGGTAAAAAACTATTCATTTCAGATTAACGAAAGAAATCTAAACATGCTTAAGTTTATTCTTACCCAAGAGACCCTTTAAAACTTGCTATAGCACCTGACAATTCACCAATAGGATCTTTCAGGGGCAGACCACGTTTTCACCCAGACAGTCGCCCGATATTTTGTTTTTTAAACTGTGGTATTTAAAAGACACCTCCAGACACGCCTTTGGACAAAGGGGACGGATTTATTTAACCAGTGATTTAAACAGCGGGGCTTGATCGGGGTTTTTCTGCTGACCCGGATGGCCCTTTCGCGAGCAAGCTCGCTCCCACAGGGAAATGCATTCCAAATGTGGGAGCGAGCTTGCTCGCGAAAGGGCCATTCCGGTCAGCGCAAATCGCCTTTTAAACTCGGGCGTTTAAAAGACACCTCCAGACACGTCTTCAAGGCTACACATCCTTGCGCCATTGCCTACAGCTACGCCAGAATCCGCCGGCTTGTGCGCCTTGGGGGCGGGTTCTATTGTGGTGCGGTCGCTGACGAATCAGCGATCGGGTTTCGCAGCCCGGATCAATCAAGGCGCACAGCGCTCCAGTGCATTGCTATCAAGATTAATGGCAACGATGCTTCATGGCGGCTGTGCGCGGGATACCTTCGGGTATGCCGGGTTCCTTGATTCCCGGTCTGCGAACCTGCGTACAGCTGCCACCTCTTTTCGTTTCGCAGCGAAATGTGGCAGCTCCAGCAATCAAGGAGCTTCACCATGATCAAACCAACACCCAACCCACCCGAAACCGATCCCACCTCGCCCTACGAATCCCTCGATTCAAAAAAACTCCACGAAGCCGCCGACCGCGCCCTCGATCACTACCTCTGCCCACCCGGCTCCACCCCACCGCCACGCAAAACCCGCCGGATGTACGCCGTCACCGCCGATTTCAAAAACGAGGAACTGCTGGCCGATGCCAGCGAAACACTTGCCTCAGCCAGAACCATTGCCCATGACTTCGCCCATCTCATACCCGCGTCGCAGCGCAGGACGCTGTTGGGGATCGCGCAATTGATCATGCTCGGGGAGCTGGCGGTGAATCGGGTGATGGATAATCTGGAGTTGCCGCAGTAGCGACACGCGATGATCGTTCCCACGCTCCTGCGTGGGAATGCCTCAAAGGACGCTTCGCGTTCGGCTTTGGAAGGGACGCGGAGCGTCCCGGGCTGCATTCCTTTGCTGCGCGTGGGAACGATCATAAAACCGCTGCCCCGTTTTCAGCGGCTTTGCGAACAGTTGCTCAATACCGGAGGATTTTTACTTTTCCATTCTTGCTCTTGGGCAATTCGAACTCGACCTCGCCGCCGACTTTAACGTTCGTCTGCAAGGCATCAGCCAATGGAATGCTGAATCGGTATTCTTTGGCGGTCAGAAAAAACCCCGTGGCTTCGGCAAAGGAAAGGGATCGCCCCGATTGCTTCGGCGTGATGGTGCCGCTTCCGGTTTTTTCATCGTAGCTGCTGAAAATACCTTTCATTGCCTTGCTCCCTTGCACTCGCCTGCCTGACCGCGTCAGTGCGCGGCCGCACCTTGCATCAAACTGCAAAATCACGGCGACTGCACCTGTCAGAGTTGACAGTCATGGGGGAGCGCAGACAAATGGCTTCGCCGCAACGTCAGGAATCGCGACGCAGATCCGGCGGAATCGGCAAGTCATCCTTGAGCGGATCCGGGCGTTTGCCCTTGCCGGCGCGGTACTGGCGGATCTGGTAGACGTAGGCCAGCACCTGAGCAACCGCCAGGTACAGGCCGCCGGGGATTTCCTGATCCAGTTCGGTGGAGTAGTAGATCGAACGCGCCAGCCCCGGCGATTCGAGGAGCATGACGTTGTTGGCCACGGCGATTTCGCGAATCTTCAGTGCGAGGAAATCGCTGCCCTTGGCCAGCAGTATCGGCGCGCCGCCCTTCTCCGAATCGTATTTGAGTGCGACGGCGTAGTGCGTCGGGTTGGTGATGACCACGTCGGCATCGGGAATCGCCGCCATCATCCGCCGTTGCGACATCTCGCGCTGGGTCTGGCGGATGCGCTGTTTGACCTCCGGACGCCCCTCCTGATCCTTGTGCTCGTCGCGCACTTCCTGCTTGGTCATCAGCAGTTTCTTGTGGGCTTCCCAGAGCTGCACCGGCACGTCGACAGCAGCGATGATGATCAGGCCGCAGGCCAGCCACAACGTGCTCCAGCCGACCAGCGTGACGCTGTGAATGATCGCCATTTCAAGAGGCTCGTGGGCGATCCGCAAAAAGTCATCGACGTCCGCCGACAACACCACCAACGCCACCCCCAAGGTGATCAGAAACTTGGCCAGGGCCTTGAGCAGTTCGACCACCGCCTTGAAGGAGAACATCCGTTTCAGGCCCGCTGCCGGGTTCATCCGGCTGAACTTGGGCGCCATGGAGCCGGCCGCAAACAGCCAGCCACCGAGGGAGATCGGCCCGATCAGGGCTGCCAGCAATAGCGTGATCATGAACGGCTGGATGGCCACCAGCGCCATCTGACCCGACTTCAACAAAAATGCGCCCATGGAACCCTGATCCATGATCACCTCACGCGACAGCGTGAAGTTCAGGCGCATCAGCTCCATCAGGTCTTCGGCCAGCATGCCGCCAAACACCAGCAGCGCACCGGCACCGGCCATGGTCACGACCAGGGTGTTGAGCTCTTTGGAGCGGGCAATTTCACCCTTCTCGCGGGAGTCCTTTTTGCGTTTTTCCGTGGGGTCTTCTGTTTTGTCCTGACCGCTTTCGCTCTCTGCCATGACTCAGCGCGCCCGTGCCAGTTCGCGTAACAGCTGCAAGGCTTCAGTGGCCAGCGGCTGATACTGATTGAGAATGTCCGCCAGACCGACCCAGACGATGAACAGACCGAGCACCAGGGTCAGCGGAAAACCGATGGAGAAGATGTTCAGTTGCGGCGCGGCACGGGTCATCACGCCAAACGCGATGTTGACCACCAGCAGCGCGGTGACCGCTGGCAACACCAGCAGCAACGCCGCCCCCAGCACCCAGCCGAGTTTGCCCGCCAGTTCCCAGTAATGCGCGGTCATCAGACCGCTGCCGACCGGTAGCGTGGTGAAGCTTTCGGTAAGGACTTCGAAGACCACCAGGTGGCCGTTCATCGACAGGAACAGCAACGTGACGAGCATGGTAAAGAACTGCCCGATCACCGCCACCGAGACGCCGTTGGCCGGGTCGACCATCGAGGCGAAACCCATGCCCATCTGGATCGCGACGATTTGCCCGGCCACGGCAAACGCCTGGAAAAACAGTTGCAGGGAAAACCCCAGCACCGCACCGACGAGGATCTGTTCGGCAATCAACATCAAGCCACTCAGATCCAGCGGGCTGACCGCCGGCATCGGCGGCAGGCTTGGCGCAATGCACACGGTGATCGCTACGGCGAAATACAGGCGTATCCGCCGCGACACCAACGTCGTGCCGAACACTGGCATCACCATCAGCATCGAGGCGACGCGAAACAGCGGCAACATGAACGAGGCCACCCAGGTACTGATCTGGGTGTCGGTCAGCTGAAGCAGCGATTGCATGGCTTAGCCGATGACCATCGGGATGTTTTTGTACAACTGGATGATGTATTCCATGAAGGTCTGCACGATCCATGGACCGCCCACAATCAGGGTCACCAGCATCACCAGCAGACGCGGCAGGAAGCTCAAGGTCTGTTCGTTGATCTGCGTGGCGGCCTGGAACATCGCCACCAGCAAGCCGACCAACAGGCTCGGCACCACCAGAATCGCGACCATCAATGTGGTCAGCCAAAGGGCTTCACGAAAGATATCGACCGCAACTTCCGGCGTCATGGCGAGACACCTCCAAAACTGCTGGCCAGGGTGCCGATGATCAGCGCCCAGCCATCCACCAGCACGAACAGCATGATTTTGAACGGCAACGAGATGATCAACGGCGACAGCATCATCATACCCATCGCCATCAGCACACTGGCCACGACGAGGTCGATGATCAGGAACGGAATGAAGATCATGAAGCCGATCTGGAATGCGGTTTTAAGCTCGGAGGTGACGAACGCCGGCACCAGAATGGTCAGCGGCGCCTGATCCGGGGTGGCGATGTCGGTGCGCTTGGACAGGCGCATGAACAGCTCCAGATCGCTGGTGCGGGTCTGCGCGAGCATGAAGTCCTTGATTGGCACCTGGGCCTTCTCCACCGCTTGCTGGGCGGTAAAGGTTTCCGCCAGATACGGTTGCAGCGCGTCCTTGTTCACCCGGTCGAACACCGGGGCCATGATGAACAGGGTCAGGAACAGCGCCATGCCGGTGAGGATCTGGTTCGACGGCGTCTGTTGCAGGCCGAGGGCCTGACGCAGGATCGAGAAGACGATGATGATCCGGGTGAAGCTGGTCATCAGAATCACGGCCGCCGGGATGAAGCTCAGCGCGGTCATAATCAGCAGGATCTGCAGACTGACCGAATACTCCTGCGCGCCATCGGCGTTGGTGCCCAGCGTGATCGCCGGGATCGACAACGGATCGGCGGCGAACGCCAGCGGCGCGGCCAGCATCAGGGCCAGCGTCAAGACGATGCGTAGCGCACCCATTACTTCGTATCCTTCTGATCCTTGCCGAGTATCTTCAGCAGATGCTGGGCAAATTCCGGGGTCGCTTTCTCGCTGGTACTCGGCACCTCGACCGGCTCCTTGAGCACGTGCAGCGCGGTGATGGTGCCGGGGCTCAGGCCGAGCAGAATCTGCTCGTTGCCGATCTGCACCAGCAGCAAGCGGTCACGCGGACTCAGTGCGCGTGAGCCGATCAGCTCGATCACTTGCCCTTTGCCTGCCGGCCCGGCCTGCTGCACCCGGCGCAACAGCCAGGCGAGGAAGAAGATCACGCCCAGCACCAGCAACAGGCCAAACACCAGTTGCGTCAGTTGCCCGGCCACGCCGCTGGTGACCATCGGCGCGGTGGCGGCAGGCACTGTCGTGGCTGTCGACGGCTCGGCGGCCAGCACGCTCAATGGCAATGCCAGCAAAGCCCAGAGAAACCGTTTCACTCAGCGCAGCTTCTTGATGCGTTCGCTTGGGCTGATCACGTCAGTCAGGCGGATGCCGAACTTTTCGTTGACCACTACTACTTCGCCGTGCGCGATCAGGGTGCCGTTGACCAGCACGTCCAGCGGCTCACCGGCCAGACGATCGAGCTCGATCACCGAACCCTGGTTGAGTTGCAGCAGGTTGCGGATGTTGATGTCGGTGCTGCCCACTTCCATCGAGATCGATACCGGGATGTCGAGGATCACGTCCAGGTTCGGGCCGTCGAGGGTCACCGGATCGTTGTTCTTCGGCACGCTGCCGAACTCTTCCATCGGCAGACGCGAGCCGCCGGCTGCGTCGGCGGCCAGCAGGGCGTCGATGTCAGCTTGACCGTCACCGGTTTCTTCCAGGGCAGCAGCCCATTCGTCAGCCAGTGCCTGGTCGTCCTGGGCGTTCATATCGTCGTTCATCATTTGTCCTCGGCGGGCAAAAATTCAGTTAAATGCTTGGGGGTTGGAACGCCGCTTCAGCGACGCTCGATCGGCTCGATCACTTGCAACGCAAGGTTGCCTTTGTGCGAGCCCATCTTGACCTTGAAGGCCGGCACGCCGTTGGCGCGCATGATCATTTCGTCCGGCATCTCGACCGGGATCACATCGCCCGGCTGCATGTGCAGGATGTCGCGCAGTTTCAACTGGCGGCGAGCCACGGTGGCGCCGATCGGCACGTCGACATCGAGCACGTCCTGACGCAGGGCGTTGACCCAGCGCTCGTCCTGATCGTCGAGGTCGGACTGGAAACCGGCGTCGAGCATTTCGCGCACCGGCTCGATCATCGAGTACGGCATGGTCACGTGCAGATCACCGCCACCGCCATCGAGTTCGATGTGGAAGGTGGAGACCACAATCGCTTCGCTCGGGCCGACGATGTTGGCCATGGCCGGGTTCACTTCCGAGTTGATGTACTCGAAATTGACTTCCATGATCGCTTGCCAGGCTTCTTTCAAATCGACGAAAGCCTGCTCCAGCACCATGCGCACTACGCGCAGTTCGGTCGGGGTGAATTCACGCCCTTCGATCTTGGCGTGGCGGCCGTCGCCGCCGAAAAAGTTGTCCACCAGTTTGAACACCAGTTTGGCGTCGAGGATGAACAGCGCGGTGCCGCGCAACGGTTTGATCTTGACCAGGTTGAGGCTGGTCGGTACGTACAGCGAGTGCACGTATTCGCCGAACTTCATCACCTGCACACCACCGACGGCAACGTCCGCCGAGCGGCGCAGCATGTTGAACATGCTGATACGGGTGTAGCGGGCAAAACGCTCGTTGATCATTTCCAGAGTCGGCATGCGTCCGCGGACGATGCGATCCTGACTGGTCAGGTCGTAGCTTTTGACACTGCCGGGTTCGGCAGCGTTATCGGTCTGTACCAGACCATCGTCGACGCCATGCAACAGCGCGTCGATTTCATCCTGGGACAGCAGATCCTGCACGGCCATGTCGTGTTCCTACTGCAGTACGAAATTAGTGAAAAGCAACTGTTCGATCACCACTTTGCCCAGCTCTTTCTGCGCCACTTCCTGGACGCTGGCGGTGGCCTTCTGGCGCAACATCTCTTGGCCGACCGGGGTCGCCAAGGTGGCGAAATCCTGACCGGAGAAGAGCATCACCAGGTTGTTGCGGATTACCGGCATGTGCACTTTGAGCGCTTCCAGATCGGCCTGATTACGCGCCAGCATGGTGATGCTCACCTGCATGTAGCGCTGACGGCCGTTCTGGTTGTAGTTGGCAACGAAGGCCGGTGCCATCGGCTCGAAGATCGCTGGCTGCTTGCCGACGGGCGCCGCATCGGCGGCCTCGGCGGGCTTGCTCTGGGCGCTGTGCATGAAGAACCAGGTCGCCCCCACGGATGCACCAATGGCCAACAGCAACGCCAGCACGATCACAATGATCAGCTTGAGTTTGCCTTTGGTTGCGGGGTCTTTCACTGCTGCTGTTTCGCTCTTCGCCATGCCAATAATCCGTCACTATTCGGGTTTTCACAGTCGCACGGCAAGGCAAGAGCAAGTGTTATGCCAGAAGTGTCGGTGATGGTGGAGACAACGCTAAAAGTCAAAGGCACCCTCACCCCAGCCCTCTCCCGGAGGGAGAGGGAGCCGACCGAGGTGTTTTGTCGTGAAACGTCGACCTGAAAGACCGAGTCGATTATGGATTCACAGCAGAAGTATCCGGTCGGCGTACTTCACAAGCATCCCCCAATCAGTCCCCTCTCCCTCCGGGAGAGGGCTAGGGTGAGGGGCTGTTGATTTGATCAGGCGTAGTAGTCGACGGCGCTGCTGCCGATCACGCTGGTGGTTTGCGCAGCGGCTTCAGCAATGGCGGCAGGCGCCAATTCTTCATCCGCCGAATCGAGGCGACCGCCGGCAGCGCTGGTGCGACCGCTCTGGCCCTGATGCGCCTGCTCCTGACCTTGCTGACCCTGCCAGCCACGACTCTGGTCGGAGACATTGACGTCAACCTGGCCCATGCCCTGCTGGTTGAACATGTCGCGCAGACGATGCATCTGCCCGTCGAGCGCTTCACGCACGCTTGGATGCGCGCTCATGAACGTGACCTGGGTCTGCTGGTCAGGGACCATATTCACGCGGATGTCCAGACGGCCCAACTCGGCCGGCTGCAACTGAATATCCGCCGCCTTCAGATTGGCGCTCGACAGATACATGACGCGGTTGACGATTTCTTCGGTCCAGCCGCTCTGATGCATGGCGATCGGCTGATTCACCGGCACCGCGTTCGCGGTCTTCGGCGTGGCGGCTTGAGTCAATGCCGCCAGACGGTTGGCGAAGTCATCCACGCGGGTATCGCTGGTCGCCGTCTTGAGATCTTTGAGGCCATCGTCGATCAAACCACTGAAGGCTTTTTCGCCGCCCTGGCTGGTGCTGTCCTTGTCGGCTTGCACGTCGAGCATGCTGGCCATGCCGGCAGCGAAGTTCTGCGCCGCAGTCAATTCACCGTCGGCCTGAGCCTGAGCAGGCGTCGTTTTCGGTTGCGCCTGGCTGGCGGCGGAAATGTGCCCGCCCTGCTCCATCGCCATGCGCACGGCCGGTAGCGAGTCGAGCGGATCGGCCGAAGGGTCGAAATCGCTGTCGGTGGTCGGTGCCGGATCTTTGACCATACCCGGCAATGCGGCGAGCGCAGGTGTTTCAGCTTCAGGCTGGGCGGTGGCGACAACAGCCGGGGCTTGCGCCACTGGCGCCGTGACCACTGGCTGCACAGCGGCGACCAATGCCGGATCAAGCGTCGGGTCAACCGGCGCAGCATCCACCACTGGGGTCTGGGCGCTGTCGTCGCTGCTGGCGGCGGTGTCATCGGTCGCTACGGTTTTATCAGCAGGCAAGTCGTTGCCGCTGTCGGCAACTGCCGGTTGTGCAGCGGCAGACTGATCCTTGCCGATATCCTTTTTGCCGCTGTTGTCGGCGACCTTGTCGCGCAACGACTTTGGCGAATTATCGGTGCTGGCGACAGGCTTGCCCGACCCCTGATCGGCGAACACCTTAGCGAAACTTGAGGCTTTATCCCCAGTGTCTACGGCCATCGCCGACGTTTTGGCCGAGGCGGCTTGCGCCTTGGCCTGAGCGGCATTCTGAAGCAGGATGTTGGGGGTCGCAGGCATGAAACGGTCTCCGCTGCACTGGGATCGTAGGTACAGTTACGGAGATAGCTGCAAGTGCCGGGCCAGTTTCGCCCGACGCTTGAGAAAAGCGCCGGGCGGCGGGATCAGTGCGTGTGAGCGGGATGTTTTTCGCGTTCGTAAACCGGGCGAACTTCAGCAAATTCGCCACTGATCTCAGCGACCAGTTTGACTATTTCCGCCGGGCTCTTGTCTTTGGCGTCCGATTCGAGTTCCTGGCAGAGCGCCGCCAAGCGGACAGCGCCCATGTTGCTGGCGCTGCCCTTGAAACTATGGGCAACTTCCGACAACACCTTGGCATCAGAGGTCTTTTGCAACTCGCCCAAGCGACTTTCCGAATCCGCCAGAAAGGTATCCAGAAGCTCCGGATAACCCTCCTCCATGACTTCGCGCAGTACGCTCAGCGCCTCGCGATCAATATGTGTGTCAGTCACTTGTTCACTCCTTGATCAAGAATTGCGCGAATTATGCCTCAACCTCCCAGGAAAACTCCACGCGAGCACTACGACCTTCGTCCGACCAACTGGCGTTATGCCCCAATTGCCGGACCAGACTGACGCCGCGTCCCGACAAACGGATACCGTCCAGCGGACGCTCCATGACCCGCGCCACATCAAATCCCTTGCCGCTGTCTTCAACCCGAATCACCAGACAACCGCCCTCGCCTTGTGGCTGCACCTGCAAATGCACGCGTACGAAACCGTCCTGCAGCGCCTCGAGACGATCATTGCGCTGCTGATAGTAGCGAGCGAAACCCGCCGCATCGCGCTTGAGACTGGAATCCAGACCGAGCACGCCATGCTCCAGCGCATTGGAATACAACTCGGCGAGCACGCTATACAAAGCACCACTCTGCGCCCGCAACCCATGCACCTCAAGCAGCAACTGCAGCAGGTACGGCAACGGATTGAAACGCTTGAGCGTGGCGCCACGGAATTCGAAACTCACCGACCAGTCGAGCGGGCACGACTGGCCGCTGTCGGAATACACCGGCGCCGACGGCTTGACCTGCGCCGTTTCCAGCAGGCTGACCTCGACCATGCTGACATCGTCGCGCGCCTCGCCGCGAAAATCCCGCAGCGCCAGTTCGATATCCTCAAACAAGCGGTCCGGCTCGCGATTGGCAGCGAACACCTGCTGCAAGCGCTCGACGCCGAACAACTGATCGTTGGCATCACTGGTGTCGATGACGCCGTCAGACAGCAGAAAAACCCGATCCCCGACCGTCATCGAATGCACTTCAGTACGGTCATCGAACGCTTGCGGGCTCAGCACACCGAGCGGCAAATGACGTGCGCTCAGTGGCTCGCGCTCGCCCGTGGCGATCCGGTGCAAATACCCATCGGGCATTCCGCCATTCCATACTTCTACAGAACGTCGCTGAAAGCTCAGGCACAGCAGCGTCGCACAGCAAAACATGTCCACCGGGAGGATACGTTTGAGCTTTGCGTTCATTTCACGCAGGGTTTCGGCCAAGCCATATCCCTTGGCGGTCATGCCATAGAACACCTCGGCCAGTGGCATCGCGCCCACCGCTGCCGGCAAGCCGTGACCGGTGAAATCGCCGAGCAACACATGCATGTCACCCGCCGGCGTGTACGCCGCCAGCAGCAAGTCGCCGTTGAACAGCGCGTATGGCGATTGCAGGTAGCGAATATTCGGCGCGCTGAGGCAACCGGAGTGCGCCACCTTGTCGAACACCGCTTTGGCCACGCGTTGCTCGTTTAGCAGGTAATCATGGTGTTTGGCGATCAGGTCGCGCTGTTGCAGCACGGTCGCCTGCAAGCGGCGCAGGCGATCCATCGCCTTGATTTTGGCGGCAAGGATCACCTGGTTGTAAGGCTTCGCCAGAAAGTCGTCACCACCCGCCTCCAGACAACGGGCCAGCGCTTCGCTTTCGGTCAGCGACGTCAGGAAGATGATCGGCACAAGCATTTCGCCGGCCAACGCCTTGATCTGCCTTGCGGCCTCAAAGCCGTCCATCACCGGCATCATCGCGTCCATCAAGACCAGATCGGGTTGCTGTCGGCGAAACAGATCGAGCGCCTCGGCACCGTTGGCCGCCGTCAGGACTTCATGGCCCTGGCGACGGACGATGGTCGACAGCAATAAGCGATCGGCGGCACTGTCTTCGGCGATCAGAATGGTCAGCGGCTCTTGCACCTGCATGGCCGTCAACTGATGTCGAAGAGCTTGTCGAAATTGGAGATGGCGAGGATCTTGCGCACATCGGAGTTGCTGTTGACAACCCGCACGTCCGAGTTATCGCCGCCGGCGTGATCGCGCAGCAGGAGCAGCATGCCCAGCGCGGAACTGTCGAGATAGGTGGCTTCTTTCAGATCGACCACGATGGATTCAGGCTTGGTGTCGAGCCGCTCATAGGACTCGCGAAACTCCTGATGGCGACCAAAATCAAAGCGACCCTTGACCAAAATCGTCAGTTTTTGACCATCTGGAGAGACTTCTGTAACGACTGACATTGACTGGCTTCCTTGTCATTGACGAACCTGTACAAGGTTTAGCACTTGGACAGGGTTGCAGCAAGGCACATCACTGGAACAAATGTGGGAGCGAGCCTGCTCGCGAAAGCGTCGTGCCAGTCAACACTTGAGTCAACTGACCGAATGCCTTCGCGAGCAGGCTCGCTCCCACAGGGTTTAGCGGCGCGGCTTAGAACGGGTTTTGTCGCGGTAAACGCTGCGACAGCTCATCAAGCAACTTCTGCTCACGCTTGTCTTCAAGGCGTTGCGCCTCTTCGCGATAACGCTGCACCAGTTTACGCAGCCCCTCGACCTTGGCGAACGCCTGTTGCCATTCCTCGCGAGCCTTGTCGAGCTTGTTCTGGTGCCAGACCAGGCTCTGCCGCTGCTGATCAACCGCAGTGTCGAGTTGCGCCAGAAAGCCCTGAAAACCGAGCAGCCATTGCCCGCTTACGCCGGTGCTGCCGCGCACGATCCATTGCTGCGAGTAATCCAGCCGGAAGGCATTGAGGTCAGCCAGTTTGCTTTCCGCGACTTTCACCTGGCCCTGAAAATAGCCCAGCCGTTGCACGGCAGTTTTCTCGGCCTGCTCGGCCATGTCCACCACCGGCGCCAGACGCGCGGCTCGACTGACAGTGGCCATGACCGGTTAGCCGCCCGCCGCAGGGGCGAACAGGGTTTCGAGATAGGCCTGGCTTTCGCCCATGTTGATTTTGTCGTTGAGGCCCTGACGCTGATACCGGACCAACTGCGGTTGCAGGGAAATCGCCATGTCGGTTTCGCGATCGCCACCGGCCACGTAGGCACCGACGCTGATCAGGTCGCGGCTCTGCTGATAACGCGACCACAACTGTTTGAAGTATTGAGCGCGCTGCATGTGTTCCGCCGAGACCACGGCCGGCATTACCCGGCTGATCGAGGCTTCGATGTCGATGGCCGGATAGTGCCCCTCTTCGGCCAGACGCCGGGACAGCACGATGTGGCCGTCGAGTACGCCTCGGGCCGAGTCGGCAATCGGGTCTTGCTGATCATCGCCTTCGGACAGCACGGTGTAGAACGCGGTGATCGAACCACCGCCCTTCTCCGCGTTACCAGCGCGCTCCACCAGTTTCGGCAACTTGGCGAACACCGAAGGCGGATAACCCTTGGTCGCGGGCGGCTCGCCGATTGCGAGAGCGATTTCCCGCTGGGCCTGAGCGAAACGGGTCAGCGAATCCATCAGCAACAGGACGTTCTTGCCCTTGTCGCGGAAATATTCGGCGATGCGTGTGCAGTACATCGCTGCGCGCAGACGCATCAGCGGCGCATCGTCCGCCGGAGATGCGACAACGACGGAACGCTTGAGGCCTTCTTCACCGAGGCTGTGCTCGATGAATTCCTTAACTTCTCGACCCCGCTCACCGATCAGGCCGACGACGATAATGTCGGCCTCGGTGAAGCGCGTCATCATGCCGAGCAACACCGATTTACCGACACCGGTACCGGCGAACAGACCCAGACGCTGGCCACGACCGACCGTCAACAAACCGTTGATGCAGCGGATGCCGACGTCGAGCGGCACGCTGATCGGGTCACGGTTGAGCGGGTTGATCGTCGGGCCATCCATCGGCACCCAGTCTTCGGCTTTCATGCCGCCCTTGCCGTCCAGCGCACGTCCGGCGCCATCGAGCACGCGCCCGAGCATGCTCATGCCCATCGGCAAACGACCGGTATCAGCCAGTGGCACCACACGGGCGCCGGGGGCAATACCAGCGACGCTGCCGACCGGCATCAGAAAGACTTTGCTGCCGGAAAAGCCCATGACTTCCGCTTCCACCTGCGACGGGTGATAGCTGTCGTCATTGATCACCAGACAGCGCGTGCCCATGGCCGCACGCAGGCCTTCGGCTTCGAGGGTGAGGCCAACCATGCGCAGCAGGCGACCTTCAAGAATCGGCGCGCCGGCAATCTCGGTGGCCTCAGCGTAAGTGCTCAGGCGCTTGGCGAAACTGGTGCGTTCAAGGCGCATCGGATTGGTCCGCGAGCGGCTCTTCAGGCGTGGCCGCCGGTTTTACGTCTTCGGGAATATCCAGGCTCAGATCCGCATCGGCCGGATGCAAGGCCTGCTCGTGTAACTGATCAAGCAGTTTCGCCATGACCTGAGCCACGCGGGTTTCGATGCTGGCATCGATGCGGCTGTGCTCGGTTTCGACCCGGCAGCCGCCCGGCAACAGCGATTCGTCTTCGACAATGCGCCAGGTTTCCTCATGACGCTCGCGCAAGGCCTTGGCCTGTTCGAAGTCCTGCGGATTGACGTACAGGCGCACGTTATCGACGCCCAGCGGCAACAGCTTGAGGGCGTCGCGCATGACGTGTTCGATCTGGCTGGAATCGATGGCCAGTTCGCGCTTGATCACCTGTTTGGTGATGTGTTGCACGAGGTCGACCAACGATTTTTCGATCTGCGTATCTTGCTCGGCGATCGGCTCAAACAGGTTCACCATCAGTTGCTCGAGGCTGGCAAGTTTGGCGCTGAGCGCCACCTCGGCTTCCTGACGCACCTTGAGCGTGGCGCTGTGAAAACCCTCCTTCTCGCCGATGCCGAAGCCCTCGTTGTAAGCCTCCTGACGGATGCTTTCGAGTTCTTCCAGGGTCAGTGGCTGGACTTCCTCCAGCGGCACCTCTTCCATTTCCGGCGGTTCTGGCTCCGGCTCTGGCTCGGGTTCCGGCTTCGGCGGATCGAAGCTGGGCATCGCCCAGGATTCGAAACCACGGACATCGCGGGCACGGATCAGATCCGTCACATCGTCGTCGTGCTTGTCCATGGGCTTAGATCATTTCCTCGCCACCCTTGCCACCGAGGACGATTTCGCCGGCTTCGGCCATACGACGGGCAATGGTGAGGATTTCTTTCTGTGCGGTTTCGACGTCGCTGACGCGCACCGGGCCTTTGGCCTCAAGGTCGTCGCGCAACAGTTCGGCAGCACGCTTGGACATGTTCTTGAAGATCTTCTCTTTGACGCCTTCGTCCGAACCCTTGAGGGCCAGCACCAGCACGTCGGAAGACACTTCGCGCAGCAACGCCTGAATGCCACGGTCGTCGACATCGGCAAGGTTGTTGAACACGAACATGAGGTCTTCGATCTGACCGGACAGGTCTTCGTCGACTTCGCGGATCGAGTCCATGAGCTGGCCTTCGATCGAGCTGTCGAGGAAGTTCATGATGTCCGCCGCGCGCTTGATGCCACCCAGGGTGGTGCGCGAGGCATTCGAGTTGCCGGAGAACTGCTTCTCGAGAATCTGGTTGAGCTCTTTCAATGCCGCTGGCTGCACGGTGTTCAACGACGAGACGCGCAGGATGATGTCCAGACGCACCTTGTGATCGAAGTTGCCGAGTACTTCACCGGCCTGATCCGGGTCGAGGTATGCGACCACGATTGCCTGAATCTGCGGGTGTTCGTAACGGATCACGTCGGCAACCGCGCGCGGCTCCATCCATTTCAGGCTGTCGAGGCCACTGGTGTTGCCACCGAGCAGGATGCGGTCGATCAGGCCGTTGGCCTTGTCTTCACCCAGGGCCTGGGTGAGCATTTTGCGCACGTAGTCGTCGGAACCGACGCCCAGGCTGGTCTGGTCGCCGACGATGTCGACGAACTCGCTCATGACCTGCTCGACCTGTTCGCGATGGACGTTGCCCATCTGCGCCATGGCCACACCCACACGCTGCACCTCTTTCGGGCCCATGTGGCGCAGCACTTGCGCGGCATCGGTCGAACCCAGGGACAGCAGCAGAATCGCGGCTTTGTCGACCTTGGTCAGCTTGACGGTTGCGGCTCGGTTATCACTCATCTGCGTTAATCCACTCTTTCACGACCTGAGCCACACGACCCGGATCCTCGGCCACAAGGCTCTTGATTGCATTCAGTTGCGCGTCATAACCCTCACTCGGGCTCGGCAACAGAATGCTCTGCGGACCACCGAGGCTCACGCGGTCGTTGGAAAGTTCGCCGTCCAGGCCGCCCATGCCACCGAGTTCCACGTCGCTGCCAAGACCGGCCAGCTCCTTGCCTTTGCCGCCGCCGGTGATGTTGTTGAGCACCGGACGCAGCACACCAAACACCAGCACCAGGATAAACAACACACCCAGCACTTGTTTGACGATGTCCCAGAACCATGGCTGGGAGTAGAACGGAATATCGGCAATCACTTCGCCGCGCTCGGCGGAGAACGGCATGTTGATCACGCTGACGCTGTCGCCACGGCTGGCGTCGAAACCGACCGCGTCCTGGACCAGACGGGTGAAGCGCGCCAATTCGTCGGCGCTCCACGGCGCACGGCTGGTTTCGCCGTTGGCCGCGTTGACCTTGACCTGATCGTCGACAACCACCGACACCGACAGACGATTCAGGCGACCCTGCTGCTGCTTGGTGTGGCTGATGGAACGGTCGAGCTCGAAGTTCTTGGTCGATTGCTGACGCTTGTCGGCCGGGTACGGCGCGAGCATCGGCTGGCCGGTGGCCGGATCCATGATCTGCTGACCGTTGGCGTCAACCAATGGCTGACCTGGCTGCACCATCGCGGCTGGCGCTGCGGCACCACCGGTGGTTTGCGGCGCCGAGGCTGGCGACGGCGGCTGGTTGCTCAGGGCACCCGGCACGCCTTGCGGGCCATTGCTGGCGGTGCGTTGTTCGTTGACCGATTGTTCGCTGCGCAACGCCGGTTGATCAGGGTTGAACTGCTCGGCGGTCGACTCGACAGCGTTGAAATCGATATCAGCCGAAACTTCCGCCTTGTAGCGATCGTTGCCCAATACCGGTTGCAGGATGTTGTGCACGCGCTGGGTGAGCATGCTTTCCATGCGGCGGCTGTAATCGAACTGCTTGCCGGCCATGGTCATTTCGGAGTTCTCCGCCTGATCGGAGAGCAGGTTGCCCTTCTGATCGACGACGGTGATCTGCGATTTGCTCAGCTCGGGAACGGAGGTCGCCACCAGGTTGATGATCGCGATGACCTGACCTGGCTCCAGCGAACGACCGGAGTACAACTCGACCAATACCGAAGCACTTGGCTTGCGCTCATCACGGACGAACACCGAGCTCTTCGGAATGGCCAGGTGCACGCGGGCACCCTTGACGTTGTTCAGGCTGGAAATGGTCCGCGCCAGCTCACCTTCGAGGCCACGACGGTAACGCGTCGCTTCCATGAACTGACTGGTGCCCAGACCTTGTTCCTTGTCGAGGATTTCGAAACCGATGTTGCCGTCGCTGGGAGTGACACCAGCAGCGGCGAGTTTCATCCGTGCACGAGACAGGTCATCGGCCTTGACCAGCAAGGCGCCGGAGTTCGGTTCAACGGTGTAAGGGATGTCGGCGGAGGCCAGGGTGTCCATGACCTGCTTGGCGTCCATGCCGGCAAGGCTGCCGTACAACGGACGGTAATCCGGCTGCTGCGACCACAGCACCACGGCAAAGCCAATCGCCACGCTCGCAGCCAGGCCGACCAACAGGCCCACCTGACGCAGCATGGTCATCTCGGAGAGGTTTTCCAGGAAGGACAGGCCGAACAACGGCGGTTTGCCGTCTATCGGGGTGGCCTTGGCCGGAACGTTATCGGCGACTGCTTCTGCCATGACTCAATCTCGTCCTTAAACCGGCATCTGCATGATGTCTTGATAAGCCTGAACCAGCTTGTTGCGTACCTGGGTCAGAGCCTGGAACGACACGCTGGCTTTTTGCGAAGCGACCATCACGTCCGTCAGGTCGACGCCGCTTTTGCCCACTTCAAAGGCATTGGCCAACTGAGTCGACGCGGTCTGGGTATCGCTGACCTTGTTGATCGCCTGACCGAGCATGTCGGAAAAGCTGCTGCCTCCCAGCTCAGGGACAGCGGTCGTCGATTTCGGTGCAGACATGGCGTCCAATTTCATGGCCTTCATGTCCATCATCAACCGATTAAATTCAATACCTTGGCTCATGGTCTACTCTCTTGGGCGGCCCGCAATTTTTTGACACTCACTCGGCGGGTACACAGGTATTAGCAACAAGGGTGCCAGCTCATGGGCACCCCTTTCAGAAAAGCGTTTTCAAATCGTTGCGGCAGACGTCAGGTGGCGAACAGATAACCTTCGACGTCCATCCCGGCATCGCGCATTTGCGCCAGTTTGTAGCGCAGGGTGCGCGGGCTGATGCCGAGCTTTTCTGCGGCTTCCTTGCGGCGGCCACGTTCGGCGCGCAGGGTGTCGATGATCATCTGAAACTCCCGGCGGCGCAGGTCATCGCCCAGGGCGCCGGCCGAATCCGTTTCGATTTCCACCTCGCGGAGCACCGCTGAAACCGGCGCGGCGACTGGCATCGCGGTGTACGTCACGGGACCGGCCAGACAGAAATCCTGCGGCTGAATCAAACCGCCCTGCTGCAAGATCAACGCACGCTGAATGGCGTTATCCAGCTCGCGCACATTGCCCGGCCATGGGTAAGCGGTCAGGCACGCTTGCGCGTCAGGCGAGAGTTTCGCCGCCGCATGCTTCATTTTATTGACGTGTTTGGCCAACAACCTTTCGGCCAGCGGCAGGATATCGGCAGTGCGCTCGCGAAGTGGACGCCAGGCCAGTGGGAAAACCGACAAACGGTAAAAAAGGTCTTCACGGAAACGCCCCGCCGCTACTTCGCCCGCCAGATCGCGGTTGGTGGTGGCGACCACACGAATATCCAAGGCAATGGGTTTGCGCGCGCCAACCCGCTCGACTTCGCGTTCTTGCAGCACGCGAAGCAATTTGGCTTGCAGGCCCAGAGGCATTTCGGAGATTTCGTCGAGCAACAGCGTGCCGCCATCGGCCTGCTCGAACTTGCCGGCCTGCGCGGCGATGGCTCCCGTGAACGAGCCCTTCTCGTGGCCGAACAACGTGGCCTCGAGCATGTTGTCCGGGATCGCCGCGCAGTTGATCGCAATGAACGGCTGACTGGCGCGATGGGATTGCTGGTGAATGTAGCGCGCCAACACTTCTTTACCGGTACCGGACTCGCCGGAAATCAGCACCGTGGAGTCGCTGCGTGCAACGCGCGCGGCCAACTCGAGCAGTTGCGCGCTCGCCGGCTCGACCGCGATCGGGCCTTCGCTTTCGCTCGCGCCAATATTGCCCAGCGCATGCCGCGCGACCAGATCGAGCAAGGCTTTAGGCTCGAAAGGTTTGACCAGATAGTCCGCTGCACCTTGGCGCATCGCATCGACCGCGCGCTCAACGGCGCCATGGGCAGTCATCAGCAACACCGGCAACTGCGGCTGACGAGCGCGCAACAATGAGAGCAATTGATGTCCGTCCATGCCTGGCATGTTGACGTCGCTGACCACCAGGCTGAATGCTTCGCGAGCGACCGCGGTCAACGCCTCCTCAGCGCTACCGACCGCATGGTAGTCATGGCCGGCCAACAACAACGTATCGGTCAGCGCTTCGCGCAACGAACGGTCATCCTCGACCAGCAAAACCTTGATGCCCATGTCGTTTACTCAGCTCCCTGTGCAGCGGAAAACAGCGGCAGGATGACCTGCGCGCACGTGCCGCGGCCGACCCGCGAACGCAACTGCAATTGTCCCTGATGCGCCCGTGCCACCGCCTTGACCACGGTCAGCCCGAGGCCAGTGCCGGTCACTTTGGTGGTGAAAAACGGCTCGCCCAGACGCTCCAGCACCAAGGGCTCGATTCCGCTGCCACTGTCGCTGACGCTGATGCGCAAGGCGTTGTCGCGGGTGTAGCAATGCACTTTCAGGCGCACGTCTGCGGCACTGGCCTGAATCGCATTTTCGATCAAATTCAAAAGCGCACCGACCAGCGTATCGCGATTGCACAACAGCTCTCCGGCATGACTGTCGCACTGCCAGCGGATTGGCAGATCCTGCACATGGGTCAGCGCCGCCGCCTGCAACGCCTGCATCAAAGCGTTCGGAGTGAGGCGATCAGTCAACGGCAATTCACCGCGAGCGAACACCAGCATGTCGCGCACCTGGTGCTCCAATTCATGCAGGCGCTCTTTCAGGCGCCCGGCGAAACGCTGCTGAGTGGCGACTGGCAGTTCCTGCTCAGTCAAATGACTGGCGTAGAGCAAAGCGGCGGACAGCGGCGTGCGGATCTGGTGGGCCAGCGAAGCGACCATCCGCCCCAACGAAGACAATCGTTCGTGGCGCGCCAACTGGTCTTGCAAATGGCGGGTTTCCGTCAGGTCGTTGAGCAACACCAATTGCCCAGGCTCGGCGTCCAGCGAACGCGTAGCAATCGACAGGCGTCGGCCGTTTTTCAGGGAAATTTCGTGACCGTCGTCCTCACGCGGGGCAAAGCAGCGAGCAATCACGTGGCGCCACAGCTCGCCTTCCAACGGCAGACCCAACAGTTCGATTGCCGCCGGATTGGCTTCGACGACGATACCGTGGCCATCGATCACGATGACGCCACCAGGCAACAAATCGAGGAGGTTTTGCAGACGGTTGGCCAGACGCTCTTTTTCCGCCAGCTCCTGCATACGCTGGGCGCTGACCACAGCCAGTTCACCCTTGAGCTCGGTGACCCGCGCTTCAAGCATGCTGTAGGAGTCCGTCAGTTGACTGGACATTTGGCTGAAAAGCTCGAAGGCCTGCTCAAGACCCTGTCGGCTTGCCTGCTCTACGGAGGACGGTTGCCCCTCGGGACTGGAGGCAGAAGACATCTGGGCGGCTTGGGGCATTGTGCTTCTCGCTTGGCTGACCGTCAGTTAAACGGAACGTTGCGAGGGCTGTAGCAATACCCGTGCCTAAAAAAAACTGCTTATAAATGAAGCAGTTGAAAAACAGGCGTCAATCCTCCGCCTGTTCATCTCCATCGCGCCGGCTCATGCCGTATTTGCGCATCTTCTCGACCAGGGTGGTACGACGGATGCGCAGGCGCTCAGCGGCACGCGCCACAATGCCATTGGCATCGTCCAGTGCCTGCTGGATCAAGCCCTGCTCCAGACCACCCAGGTAGTCTTTCAGGTCCAGGCCTTCCGGCGGCAGCATGGCGTTGGCGGTGAAGTCCGGCGTGTGGCCGTTAATCGCCACGCGCTCTTCAAGATCGCTGCGCAGGCTGTCGACCATTTGCTCGTCTTCGTCGTCGACGTAGCGGAATTTCTTCGGCAACTCGACCACGCCGATCACCCCGTACGGATGCATGATCGCCATGCGCTCGACGAGGTTGGCCAGCTCGCGAACGTTACCTGGCCAGCCGTGACGGCACAGCGACATGATCGCTGCCGAGTTGAAGCGGATTGAACCGCGCTTCTCGTGCTCCATGCGCGAGATCAGTTCGTTCATCAGCAACGGAATGTCTTCGACACGCTCACGCAACGGCGCCATCTCGATCGGGAACACGTTCAGGCGATAGTAGAGGTCTTCGCGGAAAGTGCCGATCTCGATCATGCTTTCGAGATTCTTGTGCGTTGCCGCGATGATGCGCACGTCGACGCTCTGGGTCTTGTTGCTGCCCACGCGCTCGAAGGTGCGTTCCTGCAGGACGCGCAGCAGTTTGACCTGCATTGGCAGCGGCATGTCGCCGATTTCGTCGAGGAACAGCGTACCGCCGTTGGCCAGCTCGAAACGACCGGCACGGCTGGTGATTGCACCGGTGAAGGCACCCTTCTCGTGACCGAACAATTCGCTTTCGAGCAGCTCTGCCGGGATCGCCCCGCAGTTGACTGGTACGAACGGCGCATCGCGGCGCTTGGAGTGGTAATGCAGGTTTCGCGCAACCACTTCCTTGCCGGTCCCCGACTCGCCGAGGATCAACACACTGGCGTCGGTGTCGGCGACTTGCTGCATCATCTGACGCACGTGCTGGATCGCACGGCTGGTGCCGACAAGGCTGCGGAACAGGTTGGGTTCGCGATGACGACCGCGCTCGCGGGCCTGGTCATACATCTCGCGATAGACCTGGGCACGGTGCAGCGAATCGAGCAATTTGCTGTAGCTGGGCGGCATTTCGAGGGTCGAAAGCACACGACGACGCTGGTCTTCAGGCAAGTCGACGGAAGAATTATCGCCCATCAACAAAACCGGAAGGAACTCATCCCAGGTTGAGAGTGTCTTTAGCAAGCCCAAAAGCGCGCCAGGAGCATTAACCGTCCCGATCAGTACGCAAATGACCTCACGACTAGACGACAAAGAGCCGACTGCCTGCTGCCAGTCATGGCTGCCGCAGGGTAAATTTTCTTCGCCAAGAAAATTTAGAATCACCGCCAGGTCGCGGCGGCGGACGCTATCGTCATCGATCAGCAGAATTTTGGTTTCACGCCACATGCAATAGCAACTTCCCTAGTCAACTCAATGCCCGAAATTAGGGGCAAGCGAGACGCTTGCAGGACACCATGTGCCTGTAGACGCCTGAAATCTGAAAACAGCCACTAGTTAAGTCAAAAAACCGTGCACAGTCAAATTTATGGCGCACATGTCTGGATTAACTGAGTGTTAATTAACCAAACAGATGGTAAACCTTTGCCGCGTTCTGCGCTTGGGTGATCTGCGACATCTCGTTCGCAATTGCTTGCCGCTCACCCATGGCCACCTCAAGAAGCTCCTTGTAGACATGGAGCAACTCTTCAAGATTGTCGCGCAACGCGACCTCGTCCAGCGAAGCCTCAGCCATGACGTCTTCCATGCAGGAACGGCAAGCCAGATCCAGCTCGCCAATGGCTTCCCAATTACGCTCGGCCAAAGCTGTGACCAACGCTTCACGGGTATCGGCGATTCGCTGCAATACAAGACTCATGACGATCTCCTTCAGAACTGCGGAGCTGGCGTAGGCGCGATCGCGTCCCAGCCTTCTTTTACCGTACTCAGCAGACCTGCAACCTCGTCGAGAATGCGCAGATCGCTGCTGATGTTCGCCTCGGCGAGGCGCTTCATCATGTAGATATACAGCCCATCCAGGTCCGCCAGCGTATCCGCACTGTTTTCCAGATCCAGACCTTCGCGCAGACCACTGACAATGCCGATCGCCTTGCTGATCGAAGTGCATTTGCCTGGAATATCCTTGCGCTCGATGGCGCCTTTGGCCTGAGCGATACGCGCCAGTCCACCTTCCATCAACATTTGCACCAGACGGTGCGGGCTCGCTTCGGATGTCTGAGCGTGTGCGCCGACTTTCTGATACTGCCGAAGGGCTAACATCGGATTCATGTTCTACCTCATTGCCACAATGACTCGTATAACCAGTGTATCGCCAACGAATCACAAAACTTTAGAGCAGAAGACAAAAACCCGGCACACGCCGATAAAGCGTAGCCGGGTTTTTGTCGTTCCTGCCCGTTACTTCGCGGATTGCTGCGCGTTCAGCGAGCTGAAGAACGACGTGATATTGCTTGCCGTAGCCTTCATCTGCCCTACCAGCAAGTCCATGGCGTTGTACTTGGCAGTCAACGTCTTGGTCAGGTTGGCCACACGCAGGTCCAGCGCCAATTGCTGCGACGTGAGGCTGCGGGTGTTGTTGTTCAGAATGGTCATGCGCTGATCAAGCAAACCGGTGGTGGTTTTACCATCAGCAGAAGCTTTGAGGTAAGGATCGACCGCTTTGCTCATGCGCGCCAACAGACCGTTTTTGTCGTCGGTGCCGGAGAACAGCTGCTGCACCTGGCCCGTCATGCCTGGCTGAGACATAGCCTTGTTGAAGGCAGTAGCGTCCAACGTCAGCTTACCGGTGTCACGATCAGTCATGACACCAATCTGCGACAGCACACCCAGCTCGCCTGGCGACGAAGTGGTCAACTGAGCTCGAATATCGGCAATCAACGTACGCGGCAGAGAATCACCGGTAAACGCCGCCTGCACCGTCAACTTGCCATCTTCGTCCGTCGTTGCCTTGGACAGGCTGTCGATGGTGGTCTTGAGCGTGTTGAAAGCATCGACGAACTGCTGAACCGAAGCCTGCAAACCCTTGGTGTTGGTATCGACAGAGACCTTCACCGCCGTAGGGCTGGCTTCCACCAGGTTCATGGTCAGGCCACTGATGGCGCCGCTCACGGTGTTGCTCTTGCTGGTAACGGCAAGACCATCAATGGTCAGCTTCGCATCCTTGGCAATATCGCCCACAGACCCGGAATCACCCGCGGTCGGGGTGGCAGACATGACCTTGGTGCCATCAATTTCCAGACCGGCAATACCACTGACGCTCAGGTCGGAGCCCGCGCCAGTCTTGCTGGAGCTGATCACCAGACGCGAAGCACCCGAGCTGTCGGTCACAATGTTGGCGGAAATGCCGTTGACACCCTGCGCCTTGTTGATGGCGTCACGGGTGGTCTGCAAGGTGGCATTGGCCGGAATATCGACATTGTAATCAGTGCCATTCTGACTGATTTTCAGGGTACCACTCGGAATGGCACTGGCCGCACCGCCGGCAAACGATGCACTGGCTACTTTCGAGCCGGTGGCCAGGTTATTCACCACGACACTGTATGTACCCGAAACAGCCGTGTTATCGGAGGTAGCGGTCAGTGTTGTCGGGGTAGCCGAGGTCGCCGTGTAGCCGGCAAACGCAGGGTTGGTCTTGCTGCCCAGATCGGTCATTGCCTTCTGGTAGGCGGCCAATGCGCTTTTCAGCGTACCGACACCGGAAATCTTCAGGGTGTTGGTTTTGGTCGCATTATCGATCTGCGTCTGCTTCGGCGACTTGTCGGCGTTGACCAGCGCGGTCACGATCGCGCCGATGTCCAGGCCGGAACCCAGTCCGGAACCCGGTAGAATTGGACTTGCCATGTGCATCTCCCTTCAGATTGTTGCCATTCTTTTGACCGTTACATGCGTCTTGAGAACGGACAAACACTATTCATGCCAGCTATCAGACTTTGGCGTCGAACAACACGTGACTGGCGTTGGCCAGACTGTCTGCCAGCTTCAAGGCTTCTGCGGAGGGAATCTGTCGAACGACCTCACCCGTCTCGCTTGCGATCACTTTGACAATGACCTTGCCGGAATGCTCGTCAATCGAGAACTCCAGATTGCGCTTGATCGACTGTACAAACTTTTCGATCTCCTGCACCGCCAGTTTCAGTTTGGCGTCGTCCGAATCCTGACTCTTCGCAGCGACCGGCGCTTCAGTCTTGGCAACTTTAGGCGTCTCTGACGGTTTGTCAGCAACCGGCGTTACTGGCTTGGGAGCCGGATAAGACACGTTAAGCTTTACGCTCATGTCCATGCCCATCACCTCTTAACGTAAAAAGGCGAGAGAGCGCGACCAGCGCACTCCCCCGCCCAAACTCGATCCGAAATTACTGAAGCAGCTTCAGTACAGCGGAAGGCAGTTGGTTGGCTTGAGCCAGAACAGAGGTCGAAGCCTGTTGCAGGGTTTGCTGCTTGGTCAGGTTAGCAGTCTCTGCGGCGAAGTCGGTATCTTGTACGCGACCTTGTGCAGCAGTGGTGTTCTCGGTGATGTTCTGCAAGTTCTGGATGGTGCTGGTCAGACGGTTTTGCGAAGCACCCAGGCTGGCACGAGTTGCACCGATGGCAGCGATTGCAGCGTCGATCGCGGTGATCGCGTTGTCGATGTTCTGCGAAGCGCCAGTTACGGTAGCACCGGTCAGGGACAGAGTACCGCTACCTACCGACAGGCTTACTGCGTCGAACTTGGAGCTCAGTACCAGGTCGATGTGGTTAGCCGAACCGGTGTTTGCGCCCACTTGCAGGGTCACAGTACCAGCCGAACCGTCCAGCAGGTTTTTGCCGTTCAGGTTGGTCGAAGCCGAGATACGGGTGATCTCGTCGGACATCTGAGCGAATTCAGCGTTGGTAGCGGTCTGGTCAGCAGTGCCGTTGGTACCGTTACGTGCTTTAACAGCCAGTTCACGCATACGCTGCAGGATGTCGGTAGTAGCTTGCAGAGCGCCTTCAGCGGTCTGGGCAACGGAGATACCGTCGTTGGCGTTCTGGATGGCTTGGGTGTTACCACGGATCTGCGAGGACATACGGTTCGAGATCTGCAGGCCAGCGGCGTCGTCTTTAGCGCTGTTGATTTTCAGGCCGGAAGACAGGCGCTGCATCGAAGTCGACAGAGCGTCGGAAGCGCGGTTCAGGTTTTTCTGAACGTTCAACGACGTGGTGTTGGTGTTTACTGTTAAAGCCATGACGAATTCCTCGTTGGTTGGGTACTGCGGCTTCCGGCCCTGGCAACCGCCGGGTATGGCCTAGAGAACCTTCGTAATAGTTATCGTCGGGATTGCAGGTTGCTTGAGGGCTTTTTGAAAAAATTTTGCCATCACCCTGCCACCCCCGCGAAAACAAAGACTTAGCAGCACATCACCCGCGAAAAAATGACGTCATAAAACCGACTGCCGTGCAAACCTGCGGGCCAGTGCTGTCGGCGTGTTCAGGCCGGAACACTTCCCAGCAAATCCACCAGCTCGTACTCCATAGAGTCAGCCAGCCCCAACCAGTCCTGGCGTTCCTGGCATTCGAGCATTTGCAGTAACAGCTGCGCCCACACCTGCTGAACCTCTGTCGGGGCAGACGCTAAACATTGCTGGGCCTTTTCAAACACATCGACCATCGTCAGCGCCGCCTCGACGTCGCGCCCGAGGCGAAACAAACCCGCACACTGGCGACATTCATCCTTGCAGAGACTCAACGCACTCATTGCACAAACTCCGGGTTGAAACCGGTTCCGGCGATCAGCGCCCCGGAGCGGCTGCTGTTGAGAAACTCGACCTGTGGATGCGCAGCGATATAGCGCTCCAGCACGCACAGATAACCGCGAAAGTTGAGCTGTGTGCTGACCCGCTGACCATGCCCATCGCGCACCCAATGCCGCGCCTGATTCACCGGTGGCCCCAGCTCGCCGTCGTTCCAGCCAGCATGGGTCTTGTTCATCGGGAAGGCGAAGTCAGCACCCAACAGCGTGATGCCGGTGGCGCCCATCTTTACCGCCAGATCCACCGCCGGGTGAATCACACTGCCGCCCACGTGCAATAGCGCTCGCGGATGCTGCTCACGCAGGTTCGCGTAGATCGGGCTCGCGGAATAACCTCCGTAACGCTTGCCCTTCCACGCCTTCAACACCGACGGATCGCTCATCGGCAGATACACCAGCGGGATGCCGTCGGACTCCTCGAATGGCAAGTGGCGAAAGCTGATGCGCTGATCAATGCTCACCACCAGGTCAGGCACAATCCCGTGTTCGCGCAGCGGTCGATACGCAGTGTCGACACAGATGAACAACGGGCGTTCGGCGCGTTGACGGATTGCCGCCAGACGCTGGTAATGCTGCTCCAGCGTCGGCCCGGTGGCGATCACGTAGATTTCCCGGCCGGCACAGGTGCCGAACAACTGCGCCACATCCGCATCGGCGAGCAGCACCGGCAGGCATTCCTGCAGACGTTGTTGAATCTCCGTTGACTGCGGATCGAAATCCCGATTATTGAAGCTCAGGTGCACTTCGCTGACCAAGCGATCGCGCACTTTCGCGTTGAAATCGTCGGCCAGCAGCATCTCGGCAGGCAGGGCAAAAAACGGCGTAAAAAAGTCTGGATGATCGCCGGCGTAAAACAACTCGACGCGCGGATCTTCCAGCCACTGGCGCTGATCGAGCAGTTGCACCACCAGCGCGAACAATGCGCCATTGAGGATGTGCACGTACAACCGCTCAAGCCCTTCGCGCTCCAGTAGCACGCTGGGCAAATCGCCGAGGCAAGTACCGTAGACATGCAATTGCGGCTTGTCCGCCAGGCTTGCCGCCTGAATCCGGGCTTCATGGATGCGGTCATGGCGGCTGGTGAGCTGAACACCATTGACGCTGAGCGTCGAACCCAACCCCTGCACCAGTTCGGCCTGGACGGCCGCAGTGTCTTCCGCCACCAGTCGCTCGAACAGCGCCGGCCAACGCCGTTGCAACACCTCGGCATTGGCTTGAAAAAACTCGCTCATGGCGCCTCGCGCTCCGTTTCAGGCAAAAAAATAGCGTTCAAGGTTAACCTTGAACGCTATTTTTGTATCCGCCGTTTTTGATCAGACTCAAGGACGATAGATGATCGCCGAGCCCCACGACAGACCGACACCAAAACCGCTCAGGGCAATACGCTGCCAGTCGGAATCGATCACGTGTTTTTCCAGCAGTAACGGAATGCTCGACGACACGGTATTGCCGGTCTCGACCATGTCCTTGATGAACTTCTCCGGCTCGCCTTCGAAGCGACGCGCCACGGCATCGACAATCGCCGCACTGCCCTGGTGAATGCAGAAGGCATCGATGTCATCCGCCTTCAAACCAGAGTCATCGAGCAACTCGTGCAAGTGTGCCGGCACCTTCAGCAGAGCAAAGTTGAACACCTGACGACCGTTCATGAAGAACACGCCATCGGTCACTTTCAAATGCGGTGCACCGGAACCGTCAGTACCGAACTTGGCCTTGCCCAGCGCCCAGGTCGGATCTTCGCCCATCCACGTCGCAGTCGCGGCATCGCCGAACAGCATGGTGGTGTTGCGGTCTTCCGGATCGACGATTTTCGAATACGGGTCAGCGGTGATCAGCAGGCCGTTCTTCAGGCCGGCGGCTTCCATGAAGCCCTTGATCGCGTAGATGCCGTAGACATAACCGGAGCAGCCCAGGGAAATGTCGAACGCGGCAACGTTGGTTGGCAGACCGAGTTTGTCCTGCACGATCGCTGCGGTGTGCGGCAGGCCTTCTTCGTCACCGTTCTGGGTGACGACGATCAAGGCGTCGATCGATTCACGCTTCAGTTCAGGGTTGCTGGCAAACAGCGCATTGGCCGCTTCCACGCACAGATCGGAGGTTTCCTGTTCAGCGTCTTTGCGTGGCAGAAACGCCGAACCGATCTTGCCAAGGATGAATTCTTCATCCTTCTCGAATTTTGCACCTTGTGCGTAATTGTCCACGCCGGCTACAGGAACGTAGCTCGCAATGCTTTTTATGCCAATCATTACGGCTTCCCAATAAAAAACAGCCCAAGACCACCGCTCGCAAGGATTTCGAGGGGCGCCGACAAACAGAAAACGGCCGCCACAACGGGCAGCCACGGGGAGCGCAAAGGGCTATCACTGGAATCGAAAACGAGCCAGGCGCCATCTCCCCGATCAATACAATACAGTGAAGATGCGCGTTATGACTCGCAGGTCACGCTATTTTGCCGAATCGGTGCAGATCGGGTTATTCGACCAACGACCAGCCCAGCGGCGTGCCGCGCTTGATTGGCGCGCGTGCGCGGCGGCCGAGGACGGCGTCGGTGTGCTTGGGCGGCAGACCAAGACCCGGGCGAATGGCGCGCAGATTGTCCCCGGTAAAGGTGTCACCGGCGGCCATGTCGGCCGTGACATACAGCGAGCGGCGATAGACCAGCGACTTGCGTTCAGCCTCTGTGACGCCGTAATGCACTTGGCCCATGGCCTGCCAGGCGCGCTCGGTTTCCACCACCAGACTGGCCATTTCTGCCGGCTCCAGCGAGAAACTGGCATCGACGCCACCTGCTGAACGGTCGAGGGTGAAGTGCTTTTCCACCACCGTCGCGCCCAGCGCCACCGCCGCTACCGACACGCCAACGCCCATCGAGTGATCGGACAGCCCCACTTCGCAACCGAACAACTCCCGCAGATGGGGAATCGTGCGCACATTGCTGTTGAGCGGTGTCGCCGGATAGGTGCTGGTGCATTTGAGCAGCACCAGATCCTTGCAGCCGGCTTCGCGGGCAGCGCGCACGGTTTCATCCAGTTCGGCGATGCTGGCCATGCCGGTGGAAATGATCAGCGGCTTGCCGGTGGCGGCCACACGACGGATCAACGGCAAATCGGTGTTTTCGAAACTGGCGATCTTGTAGGCCGGCACGTCGAGGCTTTCGAGAAAGTCCACGGCGCTGTCATCGAACGGTGTCGAGAACGCGAGCATGCCCAGTTCCTTGGCACGAGCAAAAATCGGTGCATGCCATTCCCACGGTGTATGAGCTTTTTCATACAAATCGTAGAGCGAAGTACCCGCCCACAAACTGCCCGGATCCTTGATGAAGAATTCGCCTTCAGACAAATCCAGCGTCATGGTTTCGGCAGTGTAGGTTTGCAGCTTCAGCGCATGCGCCCCCGCTTTGGCCGCTGCCTCGACAATTTGCAGGGCGACGTCCAGTGACTGGTTATGGTTGCCGCTCATCTCGGCAATGATGAAGGGCGGCGCGTCGGCACCGATCAAGCGGTTGCCGATCTTGAAACTAGTCATGCGGGTAATCCTTCAAAACACGGGTGAACGCACAGGCACTCTGAGTGAACCCGGCGTCACGAAACACATTCAACGAGGGACGATTGTCCGACAACACCCGAGCGGTGATGACCGTCAGTTGCGGCCAGTGCGCGGCAACAAACGCCTCGCCACGGGCCAATAGCGCCCTGCCCCACCCCAGACCCATCCGTCGTTCGAGCAGGTAGATCGAGACTTCGGCTTCAAACCCGCGCAGGTCATAACGCACAACGCCGACCGCACCGTCATCCGCCTCGGCGATCAACAGCAGACGCTGTGGATTGCGCAAACTCGCCGTCAGCCAGTTCAGGTGCTGCGGCCAGTCGATCACGCCGCTGTCCAGCGACCAGCGCCGTACCGTTTCGGCATTACGCCCATCGAACAGCAACTGCGCATCATCCAAGGTCGCCGCACGCACCTTCAGCACCGCACCGGCCAGTGCCACCGCGACACGCTCGGCACCGCGCCCGTCGACCAGTTGTCGCGAGCGCTCGGCCAGGCTTTGGCGCAAATAATGATTGCCGGTGACAAAGCCGATGGCGTCGCGCAACTGCTCGACACTGACCTGCTCACGAGCGCCCATGAACACATGCGCGCCCGCCGCGGCCATGACTTCGCCGTTGCTCTGCTGGTTGTTTGACACGGCAATGCAAATCGTCGGCAACCCCATCGCCGCCCGCTCCCAACTGGTGCCGCCCCCGGCGCCGATAAACAGATCCGCTTCAGTCATGCGCTGATGGAAATCGCTGACGAAGCTGTGCAGGCGCCAGTTCGGCCGCGTCTCGGCCAAGGCCTGCATCAACGTCCACGCCGGGTTGTCGGCACCGGCGACAAAGTCCACTTGCAGCTCGCTGTAATCGGCCAGGGCGAGCATCGCGTGATGGGTCTGCATGGCCGCATCGAAGCCGCCGAAATTGACCAGCACACGGCGAGCCCTGGGTTTGATTTCGATGGCCGGGCAACAGAACTCTTCGCGCAACATGGCATAGCGCGGGCCGAGCAAGGTGCGACAGCCGTCGGGCAACAGCGGCTGATAATTTTCATGCAGACCGGACAAGTTCTGATTGAGCAAAAGATCTGCGCTGTAGCGCCGGGTAGCCAGATCGTCGACTGCCGCTATGCGCTGCGCCCAGCGCCGGGCGGCGGTTTGCCAGTGATGATCGAGGCCGTAATGATCGACGATGATCCAGTCGAATCCGGCATGGCCGGCCAACAACAGAGCCAGCGCGTCGACGTCGGCCTGCCACGGCAGCATTGATTCGATGGCTTGCTGTGGGTCTTCATCACAATAGAGATCCGGCAACGCAAATGTCTCGAACCCTTCGGCGCTGAGCATATCGAGCCGATGCCCGGGCAATTTTCGGCAGGCAAACGCGACATGACTGCCCTGCCCGCGCAACACTCGCGCCAGCGTCAGGCAGCGGGCAATGTGGCCGCTGCCGATGGTTGGCGAGGCGTCGGCACGGATCAGCACTCTCATTGCAGCTCTCCACCCGCCTTGAGCGCGGCGTATAGGTATTCGGCACGCTTCCAGTCTTCAAGGGTGTCGATGTCCTGCACCAGATGCCGGGGCAGAATCACCGGCAGGCTGGCTGGCGAATAGAGCACCTCGCCGCGCAACCACGCCTCAGTGCGCCCCCAGTAAAACTGACCGGCGTCCTGAAATGCTTCGGGCAAATCCTGCGAACGTGTATTGCGAAATTCCGGATACAAAGCGCTCAACGCACCCTGCCCGTCCAGCGTCAGCGCACGCTGCACCGGAAAACCGAAACTGCACACGGAGAACGCGAAAGACTTGTCCAGGTGCTGCTCCAGCAACTCGATGCCCTGGCGCAGATAGCGCGCCTGCAACAGCGGCGCCGTGGCATACACGCAACAGGCGTAATCGAACGCCGGCAACTGCTGCAAGGCATGCACGATCACTGCCGCCGTGCCGGTGAAGTCATCGGCGAGGTCTGCCGGGCGCAAAAATGGCACCTGCGCGCCATGGGCTCGCGCCACATCGGCAATTTCGCCATCGTCGGTGCTGACCACGACCTGATCGAACAAGCCCGATTCCAGCGCAGTGCGGATCGAACGGACAATCATCGGCACGCCGTCGAATGGCAAGAGATTCTTGCGCGGGATGCGTTTGCTGCCGCCACGGGCCGGGATGATTGCGACGTTGCTCAAGGACGTTTTTCCAACAGGAACCAGGTGATGTCGTCCACAGGAAACTGCGGATCGCGGTGATAGACGAAACCATAATCCAGCAAGTGCAAATCGGCATAGCGATCGAGCATTTCACCGGCAAAGTCGCGCTTGAACAGCTTGCCGCTGTTGCCACGATAGGACACTTCCACCGGTGCCGGATTGTAATACTCGGCGATCAGGATGTAGCGCTGGCTCAACGCGTACAACTGCGCATAAGCGGTCGGCAACAGCTCCGGGGCCAAGTGAATCAGCACGCCTTTACTCAGTGTCAGGTCGTAGCGGCGCTCGCGCGGGAAATCGAACAGCGAGCCATGCCAGATCTGTGCAATGTCCAACGCCCGAGCCTGAGCACAGGCGCTGTCATTGATCTCGACGCCGAACAGCTGGCAACGGGGCAGCAGTTGATGCAACGCCTGCAAATTGTTGCCGGCGTTAGTGCCCAGTTCGATCAGGCTCTCGATGCCTGCGGCACGGCTCAACGCTTTGGCAAACAAGGCGAGATTAGCCGCCACCAGTGGTTGGCCGATATTGCGCTCGACGTACTGGTTACCGAAATCGCCCTGCCAGAACTTTTCCTGCTCACTCAAATGACGCATTGCAGATACTCATCCTTTGCCTCAGCGGCAATTATTCGGTCAGTCGACGCAATTGCTCGACCACGTAATCCTGTTGCGCATCGCTCAACAGCGGAAACAGCGGCAGGCTGATCGCCTCGGCGTAATAACGCTCGGCCTCGGGGAAATCGCCCTCGGCGAAACCCAGGTCGCGATAGTACGGCTGCAGGTGCACAGGAATGTAGTGCAGATTCACGCCAACACCGGCAGCACGCAAGCCTTCAAACACCTGACGATGACTGAGGCCGATGCGATCGGTCTGCAGCCGAATCACATACAGGTGCCAAGCCGACTCCGCCTCGGGCTGAGGGCTGGGCAACGTTACCGGCAAGTACGCCAGCAGGCGAGCGTAACGCGCGGCCAGCTCGCGGCGCCGGTCGATGAAGTCGTCGAGTTTGCTCAGTTGCGACCAACCCAGTGCTGCCTGCAGATCAGTGATCCGGTAGTTGAAACCCAGCTCGATCTGCTGGTAGTACCACGGGCCATGACTGGCCTCGGTCATTTGCTGCGGATCGCGGGTCATGCCGTGGCTGCGCAAACGTTGCAGGCGCTCGGCCAGCTCCGGGCGGTTGGTCAACACCATGCCGCCTTCGGCGCTGGTGATGATCTTCACCGGGTGAAAACTGAACACCGTCATTGCTGCGAATTGACCGCAGCCAACCGGACGCCCTGCGTAGGACGCACCCACCGCGTGAGACGCATCTTCGATCACGGTGAAGTTGTAGCGCTCGGCCAGTTCGGCAATCTTGCGCATGTCGCAGCTCTGCCCGGAGAACGCCACCGCCACCAGCACCTTCGGCAAAGTGCCGTCCTGCTCGGCCTGATCGAGTTTCGCTGCAAGAGCGAAGGCGTCGAGGTTCCAGGTCAACGGATCGATGTCGACGAAATCAACCTCGGCACCGCAATAACGTCCACAGTTGGCCGAGGCAAGGAAGGTATTCGGCGTTGTCCATAAACGCTCACCTGGCCCCAGACCGGCGGCCAGACAGGCAATGTGCAGCGCCGCCGTGGCGTTGCACACCGCGACGGCGAAGTCAGCCTGGCAACGCTCGGCCATTGCCTGCTCGAAACGCTCGATGCTCGGCCCTTGGGTCAGCCAGTCCGACTGCAGCACTTCGACGACGGCGTCGATGTCTGCCTGATCGAGGCTTTGCCGACCGTAGGGAATCATACCGAGAGCTTCGCGTGCAGATCGGCGATCTGCCCGACCGAGAGGAAATGCGGGTTGGTGTCGGAGCGGTACTCGAAATCTTCGCTGACGACACGCCCCTGCTCACCGAGTCTGTCGACGGCGAAATCGACATCGACACTGGTGAAGCGAATCGACGGCTGGATCGTGTAGTGATCTTCGAACTCAAGGGTCATCCGCGCATCGTCCAGCGGCACCATCAACTCATGCAGCTTTTCACCGGGTCGAATGCCGACGTGCTTGTGCGGCAGATGTTCAGCCATGCCGCGCGCCAGATCGACGATGCGGATCGACGGGATCTTCGGCACGAACACTTCGCCGCCGTGCATCCGCGCAAAGCTGTCGAGGACGAATTGCACGCCGTGGTCGAGGGTGATCCAGAACCGTGTCATGCGTTCGTCGGTGATCGGCAACTCCTGAACACCGTCGGCGATCAGCTTGCTGAAGAACGGCACCACCGAACCGCGCGAGCCGGCCACGTTGCCGTAGCGCACTACGGCAAAACGGGTTTCCTGCTCGCCGGCAATGTTGTTGGCGGCGACGAACAATTTGTCCGAAAGCAACTTGGTTGCGCCGTACAGATTGATCGGGCTGGCCGCCTTGTCGGTGGACAGCGCGACAACTTTTTTCACGCCGTTGTCGATGGCGGCGGCGATGATGTTCTCCGCGCCGTTGACGTTGGTGCGGATGCATTCGGTCGGGTTGTATTCCGCCGCCGGCACTTGCTTCAACGCCGCGGCATGCACCACGTAGTCGATGCCGCGCATGGCCTGACGCAGGCGATCGGCGTCACGCACATCACCAATGAAGTAACGCATGCATGGCGCGTTGAACGTCTGCTGCATTTCATACTGCTTCAGCTCGTCACGGGAGAACACCACCACGCGCTTGGGCTGGTATTGCTCGAGCAGACGCGCAATGAATTTGCGCCCGAACGAACCGGTGCCGCCGGAGATGAAAATCGATTTACCGTTGAACATATGCTGATTCCTGTCCGGCACGCTTAAGCGAGCAACTGTGCCCAGTTGATCGAGGCATTTTCACCCAGGGTGAAACCTTTGCCGCTCAGCGCCAGGTTGGCGTTGTAAGCCGGATCCTGCGCGAAGACATCGCTCCATTTTTCACGCAGTGCCGCCAGTGCTTGCGGTGCCTGCGGCAGCTCACCGGTATGCAGCACCTGCACCAACGGCGTCCACACGGTGAGGTAACCGGCCTGACCGGCCTTGAGGCACAGATCGACATCGGCATAACCCTCGACGAAGGTCACTTCGTCCAGTCCGCCAAGGACGTTGAACAGCTCTTTGCGCACCATCAGGCAGACCTTCGACACGGCCGAGTAATTCTGCTCGACGGCCAGACGGTGCATGTAGCCGGCTGCCGCGTGTTTATCACCGATGAAGGCCGATCCCACGCCATCGTTGAGGCCAAGAATCAGACCGGCCTGAGCGATGTTGCCGTCACGGTCGACCAATTTCGCACCGACGATGCCCACTTCCGGACGCTGGGCGTGGTTGAGCAGCGAATCGATCCAGTTCGGATTGACGACTTCACTGTCTGCGGCCAGCAGTACCAGATACTCACCCTGAGCCTGCTCGCTGGCAGCGTTGTACAGCGCGACTTCGCTCAGCGGCTGATCGGCACGCAACACATTGACTTTGGCGTGGCGCAGCGTGCCCAGCCAGTCGTTGACCGCTGCCGACTGATTGGCGTTTGCCGCCAGCAACACTTCATAACGACTGTAACGGGTTCGGAGCAACACGCCTTCCAGGCAGCGGCGCAGCACTGGCAGATCATCGATGACCGGCACAATGATCGAAACCAGTGGCTGTTCGGTGTGACGGTAATCGATCTGCCAGGTGCCCGGCGCCGTCGACGTGACCTTGGCCTTGTAGCCGCGATTACCCAGATGACGCAACAATGCCTGACGCTCGTGGGCGTTTTCTTCAAGCTCTGCCGCCTGAGTGATCAGCAACGGCTCGTCGAGGTGCGCGAGGCCATCGAGGCCACCCTGCTCAATAATGCGCAGCAGCAGGTCGAATTCCAGCGCCTTGCTGAAATCGGCCTGATAACCGCCGGCGTCGAGCAACACTTCGCGACGGATCAACCAATGGCGCGCCATCAGTGCCGGCACGCTTTGCAGCAGATCCAGATTGAAACCGGGGCGGAACACGTCAACCAGCGCGCCATTGTCCTTGCGCTGGATCTCGTCGGTGGCGACGGCACGTACACCCTCTGCCGACATCAGTTCCAGGCTGGCGCGCAACAGGCCGCTGGCGGTGAACTGGTCACCCGCCTCTCCCAGCAGTAACCAATCGCTTGGCGACTGCTGAGCGCTCTGGTTGAGCTTGTCGACAAAGTTGCTTTGGGTAACACGGACAAAGTGCAGAGTGTTTTGTGCCGTCGTCGCCGCCGGTGCTTCGCCGGTGGTGAACACGACAATCCTGAACGCTTTGCAGTGACCTTCCAGCAGGCTGTCGAGCGACACCTGCAACTTGTCGATGTCGTTGTCCAGGTCGAGCAGGAAAATGCCGAATTGCGGGCCACCGCCTTCAGTCGCCAGATGTTGGCCAATCGACTCGAGTTGTTCGATCGCCGGCGTGCGAGCCGCCAGCCACTGCAACAGGCGACCGGACTTCATTTTGCCGAAGACTGGCTGATGATCGTCGACCGTCAGCGCTTCAAGACGGGCGATCCACTCGCGCATGGCTTGCGCGGCGCTTTCGTCACCGACAACGTCCAGCTGCGCCGCCAGGCGTTTGACCACAGTCTGGTTGAAGGCGTTGAGATCATGGGCCTGCCACAACCGGTCAACCACACTTTCCGCCGTGTCGTTGTTGCGCGCCTGCAACAGATGCGCCTGACGGGCCCACACGCCTTCCAGCCCTTCGAGTTGCATGCGACCGGCCGGCAGCGTGTGCAAGATGAATTCGAACTGCTCCAGACGCTCAAAGAATGCCTGGTTGTAAAACGGCATTTCGACATACTGCAGCGGGCCAAAACGACGATCCGGTGCCTTCAGTTCCTGGTTCCAGGTCGACTCGATAATCAGCTCGGCGGTCAGCGCACGCCCGGACTTCAGGCTGTCGGCCATTGCCTCGAAACTCTCCAGGGCAAAGGCCTTGGCCTGCCCGGGATCCAGCCCTTCGATAGCGGTAGGCAGCGAGACGAGGAACTCGGCAAACGCCTCGCGTTCGGCGACCGATTTGGCGTCGACGTAGGTCAGCGAGTGATACACATCGGTATTGTGCTCGGAGACACCGTAGTTGATCTCGCGCACCACGTACGGAATCGGCAGGATGCGCGCCTTGGCACTGGCCAGCAGGTAGTAGACATGGCCAATTTCCTGCCACTGGAAATTGGTCCCCGGCGGCAGCGCCGCATGCCAGTTTTTCATCAGGTCAGTACGGGTTACCGCGTAGAACGGCGGGATGTACTGGCTCATGTAATCGAGGACGCGATCCTGCGCCCGCTCGGACGCATAGTCTTCCTGGACTTTCTTGTCACGGCGGTAGTAGTTCACGCCATGGGCCAATGACAGGTACATCAGGCAGTAGCCGTGGCACATACCGTAATCAGGGTTGGCATGCAGGAAGCCAACGGACTCTGCCAGTGAATCATGCAGGATGAAGTCGTCGTCGGCCGCCAGCACCATGTACGGCGTGGTCAGATGCTCGACACCATAGGCCAGTTTGGCCTGCATGCCCCAGTAGGCGAACTGCGGCACATGGTGGTAATCGACGGCGGAGAAGTCGCCTTCAGGTCGTTCGAGTGTCGAATCGAGCACCATGATCCTGCAGGGCAAGCTGCTGTAATACTTCACCGCCCGGCGCAGAAACGCCGGCCGATTGTGAGTAATCAGGACGACGGTCAATAGCTCTTCGAGCGGTAGCGCCAGTTCAGTACTGTACTTGCCTTGCATAACTTCTCTCCACAACCGGCGACTCGCCGAAACAACGCTTGGTGATGTTGCGAATTAACGGACGCGACGCAGATAGCCGTCCGGCGCCACGGTGATCAGCAGCTTGTTTTGCAACTGCTGGTCGATCTCGAAATCCTGGTTCTCTTCGAGGTATTTCCACACGGCGGTTTTCGGGTTGTCGCCCGGGCCCCATGGGCGATCCGGGAAGAAATCGGCCGGCATGTCTTCGACCACGGTGTCCATCACCACGCAGTAGCTGTCGACCGACACCAGCGGTGCGTACAGACGCAGTTCTTCGAGGACGTGATCGTGGGTGTGGTTGGAGTCGAGCACCAGAATGACTTTCTTGCCTTTGGCCGCAGCCTGCACCTGGGCGGCAATGCCGGCGTCGATGCTCGAACCTTCGATCATCTTGATGCGCTTGGCCATCGGGTGGCTTTCGATTGCTTCGCGGTTGTGCGGGCGAATGTCGAGGTCGATGCCCAGCACTTCGCCGTGGCCTTGCAGCTCCAGCAACGAGGCGTAGTAGATGATCGAACCGCCGTGGGCGATGCCGCACTCGATGACCAGGTCCGGTTTGACCTGCCAGATGATCTCCTGCATGGCCATCATGTCTTGTGGCAGCTGGATGATCGGACGGCCCATCCACGAGAAGTGGTAGCTGTATTTGTGCTTGGCCGATTCATTGAAGAAATCGCGGGCCAGGCCGGTGAGTTTCTGGTCGTCACCCTGCTGGGCAATCTGTTCCCGGCACTCGGCTTCGAAGGCTTGGTTGATGCTGTTGTCGGTCATTTTAATAATCTCAAGGGTCACTGAAACGAAGCGCTGTCGACGGCGTGATAGACGTAGCGTCCACCGGTCATCCGCTTGATCTCTTCGAGGTAATTGGAATTCATCACAAACAGGTTGGCGCCCTCGGGCAGCGCGTCCATCGCCTCTTGTGGCGAGGACACCCGTGCGCCGCTCAATGGCAGATAACGCCCCTGCTTGGCCGGGTTGATATCCACCACACGATCCACTGCCACCCCGGCGCGTTGCAGGAACAGCGAATAGATCACGCCTTTGGACGAGGCGCCCCAGATCGCCGAACCCTGCTCGGGAGCAGACTGAATGATCTGCACGGCACGATCGAGGCTGGCGGTGAACCCGTCAGGCAGCGCAAGGCGCGGCACCGGTTGCTCCGGGGTCAGGCGCAATGTCCCAAGGTCGGCGACGATGTACAGGTATTGGCCACCGAACAGGTGACCGGCCTCATGCACGGTGCCGAACATCCGGCGCAGGTCATCGAGGCGGAAATAATTGACGTGTTCGTAGAACAGATCGAACCAGGCTTTGTGTTCGAGAATCCAGTCGAAGCACGGCACTTCGATGTAGATCTGCCCGCCCTGATTGGCGTTGGCAATTTCAGCGAGGAAGCTCACCGGATCCTGAATATGTTCCAGCACATGGCGCAGCACGATGGCATCAGCCGCCAGTCCCAGGCCACGGGAAAACGGCGCCTTGATCACGTCGGCGTTTTCGCCTTCGTACGCCGGGTCGATTCCGGTGATCGCATAACCGAGGCCCTTGAGCAACTCAAGAAAGTAGCCCTTGCCGCAGCCGACTTCGATCAGTTCCTGACCCTTGAAGTGCTTGGCGATGATGCCTTCGACGTCACTCAAGTGCTTCTGGAACTGACCGGAATGCGCCTGTTCGTTCTGGTAATCGGCGTCGTAGCTGAGTTTGTCGGCGTCGAACGCGGCGTTGAAGATCAAACCGCTGCGCTCGTCCTGCACCAACTGCATGTCGGCACTGGCCGAGGCCTGTGCCGATGCGGCATCGGCAAAGGTGCGGTTCTGCAGCACCGGCAGGTCGGTGACCCGGTACAACTCGTGCTTCATTGCGGCTCTCCCAGTAACTGTTGCAAACGCTCGGTCACCGCCCAGAACGCCAGGGGTTCGTGGGTTGGGTATGGGTAGTGGCCGAGGTTCAGATTCAGTGTCGCGCCACGTTCGCGCAGGCGCTGTTCAACCAATGAACGCACCGACACCGGTTGGCCGCTGGCGCAATTGATCACGCCGTTGAAGTCGGTTTTTTGCAGGATCGCGGCGAGGTAACCGGCAGCGCGCTCAATCGGCAGAAAATCGCGCAGCTGCTCACCGGCCGACATGTTGAACGACGGCTCACCGGCATCGATCGCCCGGTCCAGTGCCGCCAACAGACTGTTGGGGTTCTGACCTTCGCCATGCAGATAGAACAAGCGCGCCCACTGCAAGGTGAACGGTTGTTCCTGCTGCAGATTTTGCAAAAACAGCTGTAGCGTGTGCTTGGCCAGACCGTAAGGATTGCTCGGCTGCGGCTCGGTGCTTTCGCTGAGTGGCCCGCTTTGCATGCCGTATTCAAAACAGGTGCCGGTGACCAGCACCTGCTGCACGCCCGCCTCGACCGCGCTTTTGATAAAGCGGTAATCAGCCATCAGGTTGTGCTCGAAATGGAACAGCGCCCGATAGTTCGGCAAACCCGGCCAGGCCAGATGCGCCAGTGCGTCGATGCCATCGGTCAACGCGTGGATATCGAGATCGGCGGCGTGAATATCCGCGGCGATGAACTCGACGTTGTTGATCCACGGCATGCCTTGCGCGGTTTCTGCGTTACGCGCCACGGCGCGAACATTGCAGCCGCGCGCAAGCAACGCCGCGACCAGATGCCGACCGACAAACCCTGTGGCGCCAGTGACCAGAACCTTCACAGCACGCTCAACTCAGGCACGGCGATCACAAAGCGGCCATCCCACTGACGCACTTGCGCCAGTTGCTGACTGACTTCGTGCAGCAGGTTCCACGGCAGCACCAGCACGTAATCCGGTTTTTCGAGATCAATCTGCGCCGGCGCCACAATCGGAATGCGGCTACCCGGCAGGAACTTGCCCTGCTTGTGCGGATTGGCATCAGCCACCCAGGCCAGCAGGTCCGGTTTGACCCCGGCGTAGTTGAGCAAGGTGTTGCCCTTGGCCGCCGCGCCGTAACCGACCACACGTTTGCCGTCGGCCTTGGCCTGCAACAGGAAGCGCAACAGTTCATGCTTGATGCGTTCAGCGGCGGGCGCGAGGGTGGCGTAGTACTCGGCGGTTTTTACCCCGGCATCCAGTTCGGCTTGCAATTGTTGCTGCACCGCAGGTTGAACCGCACGGCGCTGGCCGTCCTTGCGCTGCACGAACACGCGCAGCGAACCGCCATGGGTGGTCAGTTGGCTGACGTCGAACACTTCCAGACCATTGCGCTCGCACAGGGTCTGCACGGCAGTCAGCGACAGATAGGAATAGTGCTCGTGATAGAGCGTGTCGAACTGCGCGCCCGCCATCAGCGTCAGCAGTTGCGGGAATTCGAAGGTGGCCACGCCGGTTGGCTTGAGCAGCGTCGCGAAGCCGCCGAGGAAATCGTTGATATCCGGCACATGCGCGAGCACGTTGTTGGCCGCCATCAGGTCGGCGCCCCAGCCTTCGCTGTGCAACTGCGCAGCGGTGTCGCGACCGAAGAACAGTTCGCGGATTTCCAGGCCTTTTTCCCGCGCCGCTTGTGCGGTGCTGCGGGTCGGCTCAACGCCAAGGCACGCAATGCCGCGAGCGGCAACGTACTGCAGCAGATAACCGTCGTTGGCGGCGATTTCGACCACGCGACTGTCGGCAGTCAGGCCAAAGCGCTCGACCATCTCGGCGACATAGCGCTCGGCATGGGCCAGCCAGGTGCTGGAGAACGAACTGAAATAGGCATACTCGGCGTCGAACAGGCTGTCGGCGCTGGTGTAATCCTCGGTCTGTACCAGCCAACATTGCTGGCACACCGCGACCTTCAGCGGCACCCACTGCTCGGCCTGTTCCAGGCGATCAGCGTGGACGTAGGCGTTGGACGGCGGCGAGGTACCAAGGTCGATCAGCGGCAGGCTCAGCGGTGCGGCGCACCCACGGCAGTTCATAGACGCACTCCAGCAAAGTGTTGATCAAGCGCGGGATGGCTGGAATCCCGCGCTGACAAATTATTGACAGGCAACGGCCAGGCAATCGCCAGCCGTGGATCGTTCACCGACAGACCGCCCTCGTGCTCCGGCGCGTAATCGGCGCTGTGCAAGTAAAGCAATTCGGCGTCTTCGCTGAGCGTCTGGAAACCATGAGCGAAACCAGCCGGGATCAACAGGCTGCGACCATCACCGGCCTTCAGGTGCTCGGCGTGCCAGTGCAGAAACGTTTCGGAGTCGGGACGCAGATCCACCGCCACGTCCCACACTTCACCGCGCAGGCAGGTGATCAGTTTGGCTTCCGGGGCGTTGCCATTCTGATAATGCAGACCGCGCACACTGCCCTTCTCGCGAGTGCAGGAATGGTTGATCTGACGGATATGGAATTCACTGCCGAACGCACTCAGGCTGCCTTCGCAGAACAGCCGGGCAAAGTGCCCACGCTGATCTTCGAAACGTTTGTGCTGGACGCTGAACAACCCGGCCAGCGGCAACGCCTTCAGGGAAAACTCGCTCACAGCGCGCCTCGGTACAGGTTCAATTGGCCGAGGGTGACAGTGCGCATGTCATCGCCGTTCTGCCACGCCAGGTGCCAGTCGAGGGTCTGGGTCAGGCATGCCTGCAAGGTCCAGCGTGGTTGCCAGCCGAGCAGTTGGCGCGCGCGGCTGCTGTCCAGACGCAACAGACCCGCCTCGTGCAGTTCGCTTTTTTCGATGCGCAAACCGCGCGCCTGCGGCCAGCGGCTGGCGAGCAATTCGACGACTTCGCCAACGCTGCACATGTCCGCCTCGCCCGGGCCGAAGTTCCACGCCCCAGCATATTCCGGCCCTTGTTCGTAGAGGCCGGCGGCCAATTGCAGGTAACCGGCGAGCGGCTCCAGCGCGTGCTGCCACGGGCGTACGGCTTGCGGATAGCGCAAGGTCACCGGCTCGTCGGCGGTCCAGGCTTTGAGCACGTCGGGAATCAGGCGCTCAGGGGCAAAATCGCCGCCGCCGAGGACGTTGCCGGCGCGCGCGGTGGCCAGGGCCAGACCGTGTTCGGCGTACTTGTCCGCCGGGAAAAACGACGCGGCATAAGACTGTGCGAGCAGTTCACAGCAGGCCTTGCTGCTGCTGTAAGGATCGTGGCCACCAAGGGCTTCGTCTTCGCGGTATGGCCACAGCCATTCCTTGTTGGCGTAGACCTTGTCGGTGGTCACCAGCACACAGGCGCGCACGCAGCCGACCTGACGAATCGCTTCGAGCAGGTTCAGCGTGCCCATGACGTTGCTGGAGTAAGTGCCGAGCGGATCGCGATAGCCTTCGCGCACCAACGGCTGAGCGGCCAGGTGTAGCACGATCTCCGGCTCGGTGTCGGCGATGATTTCCAGCAAGGCGCCGAGATCACGCAGATCACCGCGCTGATCGTTGATGCCTTCATGCACGCGCGCCAGTTCGAACAGGCTCGGTTCGGTCGACGGATCGAGGGAAAAACCGCTGACTTGCGCGCCGAGGCTTTGCAGCCACAGGGTCAGCCAACTGCCCTTGAAACCGGTATGCCCGGTGACGAGGACGCGTTTGCCGCGCCAGAAATCCGCACTCAGGCCCATTGCTTCCATGGGGCCTCCCCGCTCTGCCACAGCGCTTCGAGATGGTTCTTGTCGCGCAGGGTGTCCATCGGATGCCAAAAGCCTTCGTGCTCGAAGGCTTTCAGTTGTTCGTCCGCGGCCAGACGCGCCAGGGGCTCGGCTTCCCAAGTGGTCGCGTCATCGGCGATGTACGGCAGCACTTTGGGCGACAGTACGAAAAAGCCACCGTTGATCCAGCCACCGTCACCGCGAGGTTTTTCGGTGAAACCCAGCACTTGATCGCCTTGACGCTCAAGCGCGCCGTAACGACCCGGCGGTTGCACGGCAGTGACCGTCGCGAGACGGCCGTGGCCTTTATGGAAGTCCACGAGTTGCGCAATGTTGATATCGGAAACGCCGTCGCCGTAGGTGAAGCAGAACGCCTCTTCATCCTGCAGATAACGGCCAGCGCGCAGCAGACGGCCACCGGTCATGGTTTCCTCACCGGTGTCGATGAGTGTGACGCTCCACGGCTCGCTGTAATTCTGGTGCACGTCCATGCGGTTTTCGCGCATGTTGAAGGTGACGTCGGAGGTGTGCAGGAAGTAGTTGGCGAAGAAGTCCTTGATCGCATAGCCCTTGTAGCCAAGGCAAATCACGAAGTCATGAATCCCGTGGGCGGAATACTGCTTCATGATGTGCCAGAGAATTGGCTTGCCGCCGATCTCGATCATCGGCTTGGGCTTGAGGTGCGACTCTTCACTGATGCGCGTGCCGAGGCCACCCGCCAAAATAACTGCCTTCATCGTCTCCCCTCTTGTTCTTCACCGGGCTGCGCGCCGCTTTCTTGAGCTTTGCGGGCCTTCTGGCTAAACCTTTTGCCGATCCGTGCGCCGCTGGAGTGACCGCGAACGCTCGTTTTATGGCGATTTACAGGGGACTTGCAGGAAACGCGCCAGCTCCACAAGCCCCTCACCCTAACCCTCTCCCAAAGGGAGAGGGGACTGATCGAGTAGTTTGCGAGAAGTACGCCGACGTGAAATACCGAGTCGAACCCAGATCCTGAATCAGATCAAAAGCCCCTCACCCTAGCCCTCTCCCGGAGGGAGAGGGGACTGATCGAGTAGTTTGCGAGAAGTACGCCGACGTGAAATATCGAGTCGAACCCAGATTCTGAAACAGATCAAAAGCCCCTCACCCTAGCCCTCTCCCAAAGGGAGAGGGGACTGATCGAGTAGTTTGCGAGAAGTACGCCGACGTGAAATATCGAGTCGAACTCAGATTCTGAAACAGATCAAAAGCCCCTCACCCTAACCCTCTCCCGGAGGGAGAGGGGACTGACCGAGTAGTTTGCGAGAAGTACGCCGACGTGAAATATCGAGTCGAACTCAGATTCTGAAACAGATCAAAAGCCCCTCACCCTAGCCCTCTCCCGGAGGGAGAGGGGACTGACCGAGGTGTCTGGGCGAGTTACGCCGACGTGCGATACCGAGTCGAACTCAAGCTTTGAAAAGCCCACAAATCGGCTCCCTCTCCCTCGGGAGAGGGCTGGGGTGAGGGGCGAATCCACCACAAATCCAAAGCCGACCACGCTGCGCCCTTCAGCACTCAACAGGATGAGCGTTAGCTCGGCTGCGGCTTTTGATCTGTAAGGCGACGTCGGAAGGCTGAGTGGAGGGATTGATCCGGGCGTGGGAGCGCAGCGACCGTTTGGCGCAGCCAAACACAGCGAGAGGAGGTGCAGCGAAGCAAACCGGAGACGCTGCGCCCGGATCGATCCCGGAGCGAAGGAACCCCGAGCCCCAGCGAGCGGGCCGCACGCAGGAGCAAGCCTTTTTGGTTACTTTTTCGGCGTCTGGAAAAAGTGACCCGCCGTAAGGGCGGAACCCTAATCAGCAACACCCGCAGCAACGGATATACCCCAAAAACCCCAAGAGCATGGTCGGCCCAAAGGCCGCCAAGCCCCGCTCGATCAATCCGCCAACCAGCCGTATTCCCAGTAGCGCAGGTTATCGCCGCGCAACACGTAATCGCGCAGCACCACCTCACGCAATTCATCCCCCATGCGATAACTGGCATCCGGATCCGCCAGGTGCATGCGGATCGCTTGCAGCCATTCATCCGTGCTGTTGGTCTTGATCCGCGTGCACGGCAAATAACCGCGATAGGCCTCAGTATCCGTGCAGATCACCGGGTAACCGCAGGCGCCGTATTCCAGCAGCCGCAAGTTGCTCTTGCAGTCGTTGAAGATATGGAACTCCAGCGGCGCCAACGCGAGATCGAGGTTGAGGCTGGCCAGTTTCGCCGGGTACACGTCCAGACCGATGACGCCATGGAACTCATGCATGTAGGGACGCAGGTCATCCGGGCACATGCCGAAAAACACCCAGTCGACTTCATTGGCCAACTCGCGCACGACATCGGCGATGACCGCGAGGTCGCCGTGGTGACTGGTGCCGCCGCCCCAGCCGACCCGGGGTTTCTTCGAGGTCCGACGCTGGCTGCACAGGTGGCCCCACAAGTCCTTGGCCAGCATGTTAGGGACGACACGAATGTCGTGGTGCATGTCCGACAGCACGTTGGCCAGCGGCGCGGTGGATACGACCGCGCGATCACACAGGCCGATCGCGCGGCGCACCATGCGCTCCATGTCCTGCTTGCTCGGCATGTTGCGGATGTGCGCGTTGCGATGGGGAACGTCGATGACATAGTCGTCGAGTTCGAAGATCCGTCGAGCGTTGAAGTACTTTTTCAGCGGAGGAATTTCATCGATGGCGTGCTCCGAGTAGCGCCCTTGCAGAACAATCACGTCGGGCGACTGACGCTCGATGTCGATGATCGACGGCAAGCCGTAGCAAATGCGCCCTTCTGCCCGATTGGCCGCTTCCAGCTCGATCATCGGCTGGCTCATGCGGTAATGGCCGATGGCGGAAGCGTTGATCGGCACCACCAGCAGATTGGGTAACTGTGCCTTGGAGAATGCACTCCACCCGGTGCGCAGGCCCGGCTCCAGACTGAAGTTGGTGGCGCCCACGCCCTGCAACGTCAGGTTGACGTTGTAGGCCGGGTCACGCGCAACCAGCGGCAGCCAGCGCTGGTAGAAGGTGTCCCTCTCCTCGATGTGCTGCGCTTCTTCCTCCGGTGTCGCCATCGCACTTGGCCGTGCACCCACGGCCAGGATGGCATGGGGGTTCAACACCACCAGATAACCGTCGCGGCCAACGCGCAGACACAGGTCCACGACATTGAGCGTTTGTTTGAGGTCCTGCTCGTCCAGCCCGCCGGCAGCTTCGAACACCGACTTGCGAATCATCAGGCAATCGCCGCCGACGGCACTCAGGTCATGCACCGCCTGCAGGCGATGCATGTACCCTTCCGACTGCACCGGTTGGCCATAGAACGGCAACCCGACCGGCCCGTTCAAGCCAAGAATCAGACCCGCGTGCAGCACGCCACCGTCCGGATTGAACAGCTTGGCGCCGACCACCCCGACCTCCGGACGCTGCGCATGATTGAGCAGTTCGTCGAGCCAATCGCTCTGGGTGATTACCGCAAAGGCATTGAGCATCAACACATACTCACCGCGCGCCTGGCTGACGGCAAAGTTGTGCACCGCTGCCGCGTTACCCTTTTGCGGATAGCTGAGCACGCGAATCCGCTCGCTGCCCATCTGCGCCATACCGTCCAGCCATGCCAACGCTTCGGCGCTTTTGCAGCCGTTGTCGACCAAGAGCAATTCGTACTCGGTGTAGGCGGTCTTCTCCAGCAGTGTCTCGACGCAGCGCTGCAACGCGGCAGTCTGGTCCTGCGTGACAATGACCACCGACACCAGTGGGCGCCGGGCATGGTGATAGTCGACGCGATTGAGCAGCCCACTGTTACCGTCGCGGATTTCATGAGCGATGCCCAGGCGTTGCAGATGCGCTGCGAGAATGCGCGGGCTTTGCTGCGCAACACCAGGATCAGTGAGCCATTGCGAGAGATCGAATTTCGACTCCAGCAACACCTCAGCAATGTGCCCGACCACTTGCAGGCCATCGCTTTCAACCATACGCCACAGCACATCGTGGGGCGCGAGTTCGGCGAACGTCGAGGTAAAACCGCCAAGGGCCAGAAAACGTTCACGCTGGAACGCCAAGGCACGCCCGACGTAAGGGTAACTGCGCATGAGGTCAAGGTTGAAATCAGGTTTGAACGCAGGCTCTGCCGACTCACCATCGCGCAGGCTGCCTTCGTCGCTGTACAGGCACGTCAACGCACTTGCGTGCGCAATGCGATCGGCCATCACCAACAACGCTGGCGTCACCGGGCAGTCACCTGGCTGCAGCAGATAAAACCAGTCGGCGCCTTCCAGTTGCGGCAGCAGAGCGTTGATCTGCTCCAGGCCGTCACCCTGCAACGGCATGTGGAACACCCGACCATCCAGCTTCGCTTCGCTGCAAGCTGTGGACAGCACCAGAACCAGCTCCGGCGGATAATCCTGAGCGGCGAGCGCATCAAGCGTACGTTCCAGACCATCGCGGCTGCCTTGGCCATCAATGATGATCGGCACGATGCGCGGCTGGTGCGACCAGCCAGCGAGGGTTTCCGGCAGCCATTGGCGCTGCGCCTCGGTCAACACCCGAACCGCCAGCCATTGTGCATAGAGTTCGCCGAAACTGAAGCTGTCGACACCGACCCCCAGCTCCTGACGGCTCTGCTTGGTGCCGAGGGTACGGCTCAGCGGCAGCTCTTCCCAGACCCGAGGCGACTCATCGGCCTTGGTCAACGGCACATAACGAACCCAGCCCGGCGCCGGTGCCGACTCGCCGCTGCGGACCTTGAGCATTTGCGAGACCCACTCGCGCTCGATCTCCGCCGCGTCTTTCATCGGTTGCTGCGCGCTCAGACGCTCGGGGTAGAGACGTTCGGCACTCAGCACGTTGTTGGAGACCAACAGGTTGCCGCGCCGCAGCAAACAGACGTACAAGGCAAAATCCAGCGTCGCGACGAAGCAGGCTCCGTCCTCGGTCAGGGCCGGCAGCAGTTCGGCGACGTCGGCGCGCCGGAACATTGCGCTGCTGAAACCGCCGAGCACGTTGACTGGAAATTTTTCGAAGATGCTTAGTACATCATCGCCTTTGAGCAAGCCACTGGCCGGCGATAACGAGCTGTTTTCCAGACGCGCGGGCAGGATGATGTCGTTGGCATCCCACAACAACCGTTGCGCGACCACCAGACTGACTTCTTCGCGCCGCAGCTCGTGGGCTTGCTGTTCGATACAGGCCGAATACAGCAGGTCATCGTCACACAGGAATTTGATGAACTCGCCCCGGGCTTGCTCAAGGCAGGCCTTCAGGTTGCCGACCAGCCCCAGCGTTCGCGGGTTGCGCACGTAACGCACTGCGAACCCGGTCTGCTCTGTCACCTGTGTAACGATGTCTTCGATCTCGTGGCCACGATTGTCATCGCATACGATGATTTCAAGATTGGCGTAATTCTGGCTGACGGCGCTGTTCAGCGTCCGCTCGAAAAAGCGCGGATTGAAGGCGGGAATGACGAGGCTGACAAGAGGAAGTGAATTCACGGCGGGCTCACAGGCGGTACGAGCCCGCTCGAAAAAGCGAGCCCTTGAAACCGCTAAAAAACATAACTGAGGGGCAGGCCAAACGGGCGCTTACACGCCCGCTGACGGTCAGATCTTGTTGAACAGACCCAACTGGCTGATCTTGCTGAACGCCAGTTGCGAAGCTTGCAACATGGTTTGCTGCAAGGTCAGACGAGTCATCACTTCGGCCGGATCCGAATCACGGATCGAACCTTGGGTGGTGGTGTTCGCGGTGCTCAGGCTGTCATTGGTGATGGCTTGCATATCCAGAGCCTGACCACGGGCACCGATCTCGGTGACGGCGTTGCCGATTTGATTGTTGGCCGCATCGATGTTGCCGATACCCGCCTCCATCGCGCCCTGGAATTTCTGCTTGGCCACCGGATCACCATCGATCGGAGTGTTCAACGCCGTGATCATCTGGCCCAGGGTGTCGAGCACGTTCTGGGTCTGGTGGTCGTTCGGCTGGATCGAAAACTGATCACCGGCAGCCGGGGCAGCGCCGAGTGCGAACGTGACGCCCGCCGCGGTAGCGTTGTTACCTACGATAGTGCCCGAGGACACGGGTTTGCTGTCGGCAGTGACCGGCGCTGCGTACAGATCGAACGCGGTGGCGCTGGTGAACTTGAGGACGGCGCCGCCCTGCGGGAATGCCGCAGTGTAGGCAGCCTGATCAGTGATGCTGGAACCGGTGATCACCGCGCTCGACGGGTTGCCCGGGCTGCGCGTGGTGGTGAACGAGTCGGGTGCGGTCGACAACTGGAAGCTGTGGCCGGCAATCACCGCGTCCGGGTTGGTGTCGCCGGTCTTCAAGTTGATATTCAACTTCATGTCGACGCCACGGAAACTGACCGTCTGGTTGGCACCGCTGCTGTTGCTGACCAGACCGTTCTGGCTCGCTTCAGCGGTCACGTCGTTGCCCAGGGCATCAGTGATTTTCAGCTGGGTGCTGCTGAGGAAGCTGACGGTGTACGGCTGGCCGGCAGTGAACTTGGAATCATAGGTGGCGGCAGTGCCGACCGTACCGTTGGACAACACAACGCGGCCGTCATCCACGGCTGGCGCAGTCATGGTGACGTTGGTGCGCGCGGTATTGATGGTCTGCTGGAAAGCGGCCCAACCGGTGGTGTTGGTGCCAACCGTCATGCCGTCGCCAATGCCCAGATTGATCGTGGTCTGGTCACCGTTGTAGGTGTAGGTGCCGTCGGCATTCTGCGAGTACGGCGCGGTATCGGTTTTCGAACCGGAGAACAGGTAATTGCCGCTGGCATCCTTGGAGTTCATCAGGCCCAGCACTTGTTGCTGGATCTGGCCGAGCTCCGACGCGTAAGCCTGGCGGTCCTTGTCGGTGGCCGTGCCGTTGTTGGCCGCCAGGGCAAGTTCCTTGGCGCGTGCCAGTGCGGTAGTGATGGAGTCCAGCGTGGACTCCTGCACGGTCAACGCACTTTTGGTGGTATCAACGTTGGTCTTGTACTGATCCAGCATCGCCGCCTGCTGACCCAGTTGCAGCAAACGACCGGCACCGACCGGATCATCCGCGGCAGTGTTGATGCGCGTCAGGCTACTCGCCTCGCTGGCGCTGGCAACAGCCTTGTTGAAGTTACGCTGATAGTCCGACGCTTGCGTGCCGTAATACTGGGCGGTGGAAATGCGCATGAATTACGACTCCTTAAAGGCTGTTGATCAGCGTGGCGAAAGTTTCCTGCGCAGCTTTGATGATCTGCGAAGACGCTGTGTAGTACTGCTGGTATTTGACCAGGTTGCCGGTTTCTTCATCCAGGTTGACCCCGGACAGCGAATCGCGGGCGCCTTTGGCATTGTCCAGAATCGCTGTGGTCGCGGTGCTGTCGGACTTGCCTTGAGCGGTCTTGGTGCCGACGTTGGTCACCAGCTTGTTGTAGCCGTCAGTCAGGCTGATGCCCTTGCTGGCCGAACCGGTGTCGATGGTCTGCTTGGTTTGCAGGGCGACCAGCGATTGCGCGTTGCGGTTGTCCGAAGACGCCGCACCGGTCAGATTCATGGTGAAGGACTCGCCCGACTTCGGCGTGCCGCCGACGGTGGTCTGCACGGTGAAGGTTTTCTGCACGTTCGGCGTGACGCTGGTGTCCAGCACCGGGTTGCCGCTGGCATCGACGATGCCGACTTTCAGGTCCAGCGTGTTCGTTTGACCGGGAACGATAGTGCCGCTGCTGATGAGGCCGCCCTTGGCATCCACAAACTTGTAAGACTGGCTGCCGCCCGTGACGTCACCAAACACCAGTTTGACCGGCGTCGAATTCTTCAGTGCCGCCTGCATGTCAGCCTGGGCAGTCGGGTTGTAGATATCGATCTTGTCGCTGAGCGTCGGCTGCGTGTAAGTCCCCAGGCCGGCAGCGCTGGCCACACCGGTCAACGGACCGGCCGCAGCGACTTTCTTCGGATCGGTGAGCACCGTCTGGATGCTCGCGGCGGCATTGCGGGTCGGCGTCACTTTGAAGCTGTCACCGGCGCTCAACGCCCCACCCTTGAGTGCGAGGGTGAAACCGTCGATCACTGGCGGTGGATTGGTGGTGGTGCTGAAGGTGCCCAGATCGGTGCCGTCGGAACGCTTGACCGAGTAGTCGGTGGCGCTGGTGAACGTCACCTGATAATCGCTGGTGGTCAGCTTGCCGGTGTCCTTGATGGTGACGTCGAGGTTGCCCGAGCCTGCGCTGTTGCCATCCTTCGCGATGCTGCGCTGGCTGATCAGCGCGGCACTGTTGATGTTGTTGAAAATCGCGGCGCCGAAGTCACCGTTCTTGTCGATGCCCTGGGCTTGCTGGCTGTTGATCTGATCGGCGATCACCAGCGCCACTCGGCCCAGTTCGTTGAGCGAAGGATCGAGAACTTCTTTGCGATAGGTCAGCAGACCACCGATTTCGCCACCGCTGATCACCGAGGTGATGTCGATGGTGCTCGAACCGCGATCCATCTGGATGCCCATGCGCGATGGGTCATCCTTGAGCGGCACAGTGCTCAGGGAATTGGCGGAGTTGCCAATGACCAGTGGCTGGCCGCTGCCGACGTAGATGTCGAAGCTGGTGCCACGCTCGACGACCTGCGCGCCGGTCAGCTCGGACAACTGGCGCACGGCTTCGTTACGGCTGTCGAGCAGATCGTTCGGCGCCCCACCACTGGTGGAGATCTCGCCGATCTTCTGGTTCAGGTTGGCAATCGAGGTGGCCAGTTTGTTCACCTGGGCTGCCATGTCGCCAAGGCTGCCATTGATGGTGGTGTTCTGGTCGTTGAGCTGTTTGGCGATCGAGTTGAAACGGCTGGTCAGCGCCTGCGCACCGGTCAGCACCGATTGACGCGAGGTGTCATCGGTCGCAGACGTCGAAACGCCTTGCATCGAGGTGAAGAATTTTTGCAGTACACCGGTGAGGCCGGTGTTGGTATCGGACAGCATGGAGTCCAGCGGCGTGGCCTGAGCCAGGTACGAGGCCGCTTCGCTGTTGAGCGAGGTCGCCGTGTGCAGTTGGGATTCCAGGTAGGAGTTGTACACCCGACGCACGTCAGCCAGGGTTGTACCCGTGCCGATGAAAACGCTGCCGTACTGTTGCGAGGATTTGGTGCCCTGCACGGTTTGCTGACGTGAATAACCGGCGGTGTCGACGTTGGCAATGTTGTTGCCTGTCGTAGCCAAAGAGGACTGGCTGGCCGACAGTCCCGACATCCCGATATTGAGCAAACTCATGGTTCAGACCTTATACCTTGTGCCTTATAAAGGCGTGGTGGATACACCCGCCGCAGCGTAGTTTTGGAAACTGTTCATCTGCCTGGCAATCTGCGAAATCTTGCTTGCGTAGTTCGGGTCGGTTGCGTAACCGGCCTTTTGCAACTCGCGTACAAACTGTTCTGGGTTATCGGCAGACTTCACGACATCTTGATAGCGATTATTGGACTGCAGCAAAGTCACCAGATCGTGGAAGCTGTCCTTGTACGAGGCATAGGAACGGAACTCGGCCGTCTCCTTGACCATCTCGCCATTGCGGAACTCGCTGGTGATTGCCCGGGCCGAATCGCCCTTCCAGTTGCTGCTCGCCTTGATGCCGAACAGGTTGTGGCTGCTGCTGCCATCCTGGGCGCGCATGACCGACTTGCCCCAACCGGTTTCCAACGCAGCCTGCGCCACCAGATAACGCGGATCGACGCCGATACGGTCGGCCGCTTCCTTGGCCATCGGCAGCATGGTATTGACGAACTCGTCGGCGGAACTGAAGGCTTTCTTCGCCGGCGCGAGCGGAATCTGCGCCATGGCGCGACCGTAGACCTGCATCGGGCCGCCAGAGGCTTTTTCGCCCTCGGCGCGCGCCAGCCAGTCGCCGTTGTACAGCGGCCCGGCACCGGTCGTGGCTGCGGTCGTGGCGCGCTGCGGCAATTGCGTTGCGACTGCCGGTGTGGCCGACGGCACTAGCCCGGCGAGCAAACGATCAGCCAGTTTCGGCGGTAAGGCCAGACGACGCTGGTTGATCATTTCCATGTCATTGCGATGAGCGAGTTGCGTGTTCGGCGCATTCACCGAACGCGACGCCCACAACGGACGCTCGCCATTGAGGCGCGACAACGGGCCGTTGGTGGCAACGGTGCCAGCGGCAACCGGTGTGACCACGGCCGCGGCTTTTGCCTTGGCCTCTTCCTGCTTGGCGGCGGACGCGGCAGCGGCTTCGCCCGGCGCCAGCGGTTTGTTCTTCGACATCTGCCGCATCAGCACGTCGGCAAGGCCAATACCACCGCCCTCGCGGGACATGGAAACGGCCAGTTGCTGGTCGTACATTTCCTGGTACTGCTTGGCCGCCGGCGTGTTGAGCGGGTTGTCTTCACCCAAGGCATTGGTCGCCGAGCGCATCGATTTGAGCATTTCGCCGAGGAACAGCGACTCGAATTCCTGCGCCACTTTGCGCAGGTTCGCATCACTGTTCTTGTCGCCGACCTTGAGCTGATTCAGGCGATTGAGGTCCGAGTAGGAACCCGAATCGCTGCTGCTGACCAGACCGCTTTTGCGCATATCCATAACGGTCGGCCTCAGATCACGATCAGGTCGGCTTGCAACGCGCCGGCCTGCTTCAGAGCTTCGAGGATCGCCATCAAGTCACCCGGTGCCGCGCCGACCTGGTTCACCGCCCGCACGATCTCGTCGAGAGTGGTACCCGGGCCGAACTTGAACATCGGTTTGGCTTCCTGCTCGGCATTCACCCGCGAGCGCGGCACAACAGCCGTCTGACCATTGGACAGAGGGCCGGGCTGGCTGACGATCGGATCCTCGGTGATGGTCACAGTCAGGCTGCCGTGGGTCACGGCGGCTGGCGACACTTTCACGTTCTGACCAATGACGATGGTGCCGGTACGCGAGTTGATGATGACTTTCGCCACCGCCTGACCCGGATCGACCTCGAGGTTTTCCAGGATCGACAAGTAGTCGACGCGCTGGCTCGGGTCGAGTGGCGCGGTGACCCGGATCGAACCGCCGTCGATGGCTTGCGCGACGCCAGGGCCGAGCATGTCGTTGATCTTGTCGACGATACGTTTGGCGGTGGTGAAGTCCGAGCGATTGAGGTTCAGGGTCAGGCTGTTGCCCTGGTTGAAACCGCTCGGCACCGAACGTTCCACCGAAGCACCACCGGGGATACGACCGGCCGACGGAACGTTGACGGTGATCTTCGAACCGTCACGACCTTCGGCGTCGAAACCGCCAACCACCAGGTTGCCCTGAGCGACTGCATAGACGTTGCCGTCGATACCCTTGAGCGGGGTCAGCAACAAGGTGCCGCCGCGCAAGCTCTTGGAGTTACCGATCGAGGACACAGTAATGTCGACCTGCTGACCCGGCTTGGCGAACGCCGGCAAATCGGCACTGATCGACACCGCCGCGACGTTTTTCAACTGCACGTTGCCCGATCCCGGCGGCACCTTGATGCCGAACTGCGAGAGCATGTTGTTGAACGTCTGCAGGGTGAACGGGGTTTGCGTCGTCTGGTCGCCGGTGCCGTTAAGCCCGACCACCAGGCCGTAACCGATCAACTGGTTGGAACGCACGCCGGAAATGCTGGCGATATCTTTCAGCCGCTCGGCGTGGGCACCAAAAGCGGCGGACATCAGAGTCGCCGCCAGCATGAAGCTTTTCAGATTCAACGTAGCCACCTAGAAAGGGAACAGCGGGCTGAGGAAGAAACGGTCGAACCAGCCTGGCTGACTCGTATCGGCAAACGCGCCGGTACCCGAGTAGGTGATGCGTGCATCGGCGACCCGGGTCGACGACACGGTGTTGTCCGTGGCGATGTCATCGGCGCGCACCAGACCGGCGATGCGTACCAGTTCGTCACCGGTGTTCAGCGTCAGCCACTTCTCGCCACGCACAGCGATGATGCCGTTGGGCAGCACGTCAGCCACGGTCACGGTGATCGAACCGGTCAGGCTGTTGCTCTGCCCGGACTTGGCGTCGCCCTTGGTCGAGCGGTCGGCGCTATAGCCAGCGTTCAGACTCAGGTCGTTGCCGCCAATCGGGTTGTTCGTGGTCAGGCTGGAGCCGAACAACGAGGTCAGACCGACCTTGTTATCGCTGTTCTTGTCCATCTGCGAGTTGGCGTTCTTGCTCGCCTGCGTGCGCTCATTCAGGGTGATGGTGATGATGTCACCAACCCGGAAAGCCTTGCGGTCGCTGTACAGGTTCTGCTCGAAACCGGCCTGATAGATCGAGCCGTTATTGGCCGCAGCCGGCAGCGGCGTGCGCGGCAACACCGGGGCGTAGTAAGGGTCATTGGGCTTGGGCGTCGGGGCGACGCAGCCCGCGAGCGAGACGACCCCACTCAATGCCAGAACAGATACAAAGCGATTCATGACCCTACCTCACGGTGTTGCAGGCGACCTCATGGCCGCCTCATAGACTTGATTACAGATTCTGCGTTACGAACGAGAGCATCTGGTCAGCGGTGGAGATCACCTTGGAGTTCATCTCGTAAGCGCGCTGAGTGGTGATCATGTTGACCATCTCTTCAACGGTGCTGACGTTGGAGGTTTCCAGGGTGTTCTGCAGGGTGGTACCGAAACCGGCCAGACCCGGGGTGCCAACTTGCGGCGCGCCGGAAGCGGCAGTTTCCAGGAACAGGTTGTTGCCCACGGCTTGCAGACCGGCCGGGTTGATGAAGTCGGCGGTTTGCAGGTTGCCGATCACCTGAGACGCAGCGTTGCCAGCAACCGTGATGGACACCGTGCCGTCACGGCCGACGGTGAAGGTCTGGGCATCGTTCGGAATGACGATGGCCGGTTCCAGTGCGAAACCGCTGGCGTTAACGATCTGGCCATTGGAATCGAGGTGGAAAGTACCGTCACGGGTGTAGGACGTGGTGCCGTCCGGCTGCAGAATCTGGAAGAAACCGCGACCGTCGATGGCCATGTCCAGCGGCTGTTCGGTGGTTTGCAGGCTACCGGCGGTGAAGTTTTTCTGGGTGCCGACGATGCGCACACCGGTACCCAGTTGCAGACCCGACGGCAGTTCGCTGTCCTGGGTCGACTGAGCGCCTGGCTGACGCTTGATCTGATAGAGCAAGTCCTGGAACTCGGCGCGATCACGTTTGAAACCCGTGGTCGACACGTTTGCCAGGTTGTTGGAAATGGTGGTCAGGTTGGTGTCCTGGGCGGACAGACCGGTTTTGGCAACCCATAGAGCCGGAAGCATTCGATTCTCCTCGTGCGCCTGTTTTTCGGCGCGACGTTCTGATAATTAGCTGATCTGCAAGACCCGAGCCATGGCCTGGTCGTCGTCTTTGGCGGTGTTCATCATCTTGACGTGCAACTCGAACTGCTTGGCCAGGGCCAGCACCGAGGTCATCTCTTCCACGGCATTGACGTTGCTCGACTCGAGGAAACCCGACACCAGTTTGACGTTGGCATCAGCCTGCGCCGGCTGGCCGTCCTTGGTGTAGATCGAGCCGTCGAGGCCCTTGTTCATGTTCTTGATGTCCGGGTTGACCAGTTTGATCCGGTCGACTTCCGCCATGACGCGCGGGCCTTCGCCCATCGCACGAATACTGATGGTGCCGTCTTCACCGACTTCGATCTGCTGCTCGGGCGGCACGGCGATCGGACCGCCGTTGCCGATCACCGGCATGCCGTTGCCGGCGCGCAGCACGCCGAGGGCGTCGACGTTGAGGCTGCCGGTGCGCACGTAGCTTTCGCCGCCGTTCGGGTTCTGCACGGCGATAAAACCGTTGCCGGTGACCGCGACGTCGAGGTCACGACCGGTCTGCACCAGCGAGCCCGGGGTGAAATCGGTGGCGGGCCGTTCGCTCATGGCAAACGCACGCGCCGGAAAGCTGTCACCGAACACCGGCATCGAACGCGCCTGCTCCAGGTCGCGCTGAAAACCGTTGGTGGAGATGTTCGCCAGGTTGTTGGCATGCGCCTTTTGCGCCAGCGCATTCTGGCTGGCGCCGGTCATTGCCACATAAAGGTACTTGTCCACACTCTTTCCTCTGCATGCCGGACGTTTGCCGCCCACCGCTGTACTGCTGAGCCTTAAGCAATTTGCAGACCAACTTTTTTCTGGCGCACAAAGGCCCGGTAAACAAAGGACTTGAGGGATGGCGAGGGGAAATCTGAAATGTATCGAAGTCGAAAAACCGGCGGTGTTATGCCGCTTGGCGGCAATCCGGATAAATGATCGTTCCCACGCTCTGCGTGGGAATGCCTCAATGGACGCTCTGCGTCAGCTTTGGGACGCGGAGCGTCCCGGGCTTCATTCCCACGCAGAGCGTGGGAACAATCACGTGCTGCCCAGATCCTTGCCGACTTCATATTCGCGCAGTTTGTTAGCGATGGTGGTGTGCGAAACCCCCAGCCGCTTACCCAGCTGCCGACTGCTCGGATGCTCGGAATACAACCGCTCCAGCACCGCTTTCTCGAAGCGCCCGACAATCTCGTCCAGCCCCCCCTCCAGCGAAAAATCGCCAAGCGGCTGACGCACGCCGTAATCCGGCAGACGAATATGCTCGGCTTTCACCGTGCCGCCGTCGCACAGCGAAACCGCCTGGAACAGCACGTTCTCCAGTTGCCGCACGTTGCCCGGCCAGTGGTAATGACTGAGCCGATCCATCGCCGCCGGGGCCAGTTTCGGCAGCGAACAGCCGATCTGCCGACTGGCCTGATCGAGAAAATGCTCAACCAGTGGGGTCAACCCGTCGAGGCATTCGCGAAGCGGCGGAATGTGCAAGGACAGCACGTTCAAGCGGTGATACAGATCCTGGCGAAACTCACCGCGCGCGCACAGCTCCGACAAGTCGACCTGCGTCGCACAGATGACCCGCACATCCAGATAAACCTCTTCATCGCTGCCGACCCGGCGAAAGCAACCGTCCTGCAAAAAGCGCAGCAACTTCACTTGAAGACGCGGGCTCATCTCACCGACACCGTCAAGAAACAGCGTGCCGCCCGCCGTCAATTCCAGCAGCCCGAGCTTGCCTTCGGCGCGTGCACCTTCGAACGCGCCCGGGCCGTAACCGAACAACTCAGTCTCGGCCATCGACTCCGGCAGGCCTGCGCAGTTGAGCGCCATCAACGGCGACTGCCCGCGCGGACTGGCGAGGTGGCAAGCGCGTGCGAGCAATTCCTTACCGGTGCCGGTTTCGCCTTCAATCAATAGCGGAGCGTCGAGCGGCGCCATACGCCGTGCTTCGCGCACAACGGCGGCCATCACTTTCGAGCTCTGGAAAATGCTGTCGAAACCACGCAGCTCCTGCTTGCGCACATTGTAGATACGCTCGCCAACGCGGTCAGCGCGATGCAAGGTCAACACCGCACCAGCCATGGCCTCGCTGTCGTCGTGTTCCGATTGCAGCGGCGCGATGTCGGCCAGAAAGATGTCGCCCTTGACCTTGACCCGCATGCCGTTGATTCGCGATTTGTTGGCGCGCACCAGCTCTGGCAAGTCGAAATCTTCGGCGTAGCGCGACAGCGGAATCCCCGGCACTTCATCGACCCGCACGCCGAGCAACTGCGCCGCCGCGCGGTTGGCCGCGACGATCGAGCCGCCCATGTCGATCGACAGCACCGGAAACTCCAGTGCGCCGAGCAAGGCGTTCAGCTCCATGTGCCGTCGCTCGCTGGGCATCAGCCCTACCCGCTTGACGCCGAACACCCCGGCGATCGCCTCGAATTTCGGCCGCAGCGCCTGGAACTGGATATTGATCAGGTTCGGGCAGTGCAGGTAGATCGCGTTGCCATGCTCACCACCGACCTCACCGCGCGCGACGTTGATGCCGTACGCCACCAACAGGTTGAGGATGTCGCGCAGGATGCCGATGCGGTTCTGGCAGTGGACTTTGATGCGCATATAAATCGCCCGAATAAACGATGAGAAACCTGTAGGAGTGAGCCTGCTCGCGATGGCTTTGGGTCAGTTGATATTGATGCTGACTGATACACCGCTATCGCGAGCAGGCTCACTCCTACAGGGGACCGCGCCAGACTTTTCTGTGGTGGCACGCAGATAGTTGTCAAGATTATGTGACAGCCATCAGGCTTTTCAAACCTGAAAATCACCGAAAATGCGCGTCGGCGGTCAAACCGTAACGATAACTTTACGAATTAAAGAGAAATTTCCTACGCACAGGCCATTCAACCTGCTGCACATCAACCCGCTCTCAGGTAATTCTGAGTCCATCGCTGGACATAACAAGAACGAATTCCCCTAGCAGGAGAGCAGTATGAAGCAGACGCAATACGTGGCCCGCGAGCCCGATGCGCAAGGTTTTATCGACTACCCCGCCGAAGAACACGCGGTGTGGAACACGCTGATCACTCGCCAGCTGAAAGTGATTGAAGGGCGTGCCTGCCAGGAGTATCTGGACGGTATCGAAAAACTCGGTCTGCCCCACGACCGCATTCCGCAACTCGGCGAGATCAACAAGGTGCTCGGCGCGACCACCGGTTGGCAGGTTGCCCGCGTTCCGGCACTGATCCCCTTCCAGACCTTTTTCGAACTGCTGGCCAGTAAGCAATTTCCGGTCGCTACGTTTATTCGTACCCGCGAAGAGCTGGACTACCTGCAAGAGCCGGACATTTTCCACGAGATCTTTGGTCACTGCCCGCTGCTGACCAACCCGTATTTCGCCGAATTCACCCACACCTACGGCAAGCTCGGTCTGCAAGCGACCAAAGAAGAACGCGTGTACCTGGCGCGCCTGTACTGGATGACCATCGAGTTCGGCCTGGTCGATACCCCGCAAGGCAAACGCATCTACGGTGGCGGCATCCTGTCCTCGCCAAAAGAAACCGTTTACTCGCTGTCGGACGAACCCGAGCATCAGGCCTTCGATCCGCTGGAAGCCATGCGCACGCCGTACCGCATCGACATCCTGCAACCGCTGTACTTTGTCCTGCCGAACCTCAAGCGTCTGTTCGACGTGGCTCATGAAGACATCATGGCCATGGTGCGCCAAGGCATGCAGTTGGGTCTGCACGCGCCGAAATTTCCGCCGAAACCGAAAGCCGCGTGAACCGCGACTTTTGCTGACAATTGAGCCTGTCCGTCGCCGTTACTTTGGTTTAGCGTGACGGCATTGACGGCTCAAACGCTTTAATAAAAAAAACACACTCGATTTCAGGAATACGCCATGTCCACTTTGAACCAAGCCCACTGCGAAGCCTGCCGCGCCGATGCGCCACAAGTCAGCGACGAAGAACTGCCGATCCTGATCAAGCAGATCCCTGACTGGAACATCGAAGTACGCGACAGCATCATGCAACTGGAGAAGGTCTTCCTGTTCAAGAACTTCAAGCACGCGCTGGCCTTCACCAACGCGGTCGGCGAGATCTCCGAGGCTGAAGGTCACCATCCGGGCCTGCTGACCGAATGGGGCAAAGTCACCGTGACCTGGTGGAGCCACTCGATCAAAGGCCTGCACCGCAACGACTTCATCATGGCCGCGCGCACTGACGAAGTGGCCAAGACTGCAGAAGGACGCAAGTAATGCACTTCGACGCCATCGGCCGGGTACCCGGCGACCCGATCCTCGGCTTGATGGAGGCGTATGCGCAGGACAGCAACCCGCGCAAATTCGACCTGGGCGTTGGCGTCTACAAGGATGCCCAGGGCCTGACGCCGATCCCGGAAGCGGTGAAAATCGCCGAAGCGCGACTGGTCGAAAGCCAGGACACCAAGACCTACATCGGTGGCCACGGCAACCCGCTGTTCGGCAAAGTCATCAATGAGCTGGTGCTCGGTGCCGACTCGAAGCTGATCGCCGAACAACGTGCCGGCGCCACCCAGACCCCGGGCGGCACCGGTGCCCTGCGTCTGGCGGCCGACTTCATCGCCCAGTGCCTGCCGGGCAAAGGCGTGTGGCTGAGCAACCCGACCTGGCCGATCCACGAAACCATTTTCGCCGCGGCCGGGGTCAAGGTCAGTCACTACCCGTACGTGGGCAGCGACAATCGCCTCGACGTCGACGCCATGCTCGCCGTGCTTAACGAAGTACCGAAAGGTGATGTGGTGCTGTTGCACGCGTGCTGCCACAACCCGACCGGTTTTGACTTGAGCCATGACGACTGGCAGCGTGTGCTCGACGTGGTGCGCAGCCGCAACCTGCTGCCGCTGATCGACTTTGCCTACCAGGGCTTTGGCGACGGTCTAGAGCAGGATGCGTGGTCGACCCGGTTGTTCGCGGCAGAAGTGCCCGAGCTGCTGATCACCAGTTCCTGCTCTAAGAACTTCGGTTTGTACCGCGACCGTACCGGTGCGCTGATCGTCTGCGCGAAAACCGCCGACAAGCTCATCGATATCCGCAGCCAACTGGCCAACATCGCCCGCAACCTCTGGTCGACGCCGCCGGATCACGGTGCGGCGGTGGTCGCGACCATCCTTGCCGATCCAGAACTGAAAGCCCGTTGGGCCGATGAGGTGGAAGCCATGCGTCTGCGTATTGCGCAACTGCGCAGCGGCCTGGTCGAAGCGCTGGAACCGCACGGTTTGCGTGAGCGTTTTGCGCACATTGGCGTGCAGCGCGGCATGTTCTCTTACACCGGGTTGTCGCCGGAGCAAGTACAACAACTGCGCCAGCACCACAGCGTGTACATGGTCAGCTCGGGCCGGGCGAACGTCGCCGGTATCGACGCAACGCGCCTCGCGCTGCTGGCCGAAGCCATCGCCAGCGTCTGCAAATAGCTACAGCGATACAAACCCCTGTGGGAGCGAGCCTGCTCGCGAAAGCGGCGTGTCATTCAACTAAAATGTTGCCTGACACACTGCCTTCGCGAGCAGGCTCGCTCCCACATTTGTTTCTGCGGTGACCTTTCGTTTTGCCTCCCCTGCGGCCATCTGTCGCATTAATTTGAATTAAAAGTCTGATTGTCATTTTTCCTGCTGTATCCTGCGCAGGCTTTCAAAAAGCGCGGATCTACCAGATCTATCAACAGACTTAGCGAGGAGCGCAACCATGCACGAGATTCCTAATCTCCCCTTCCCAAGCCTGCACGTACCTGAGCAGACGACCACGCAGCAAGCCGGTGCCCAACAGGCCGAGCCGAAAGAAGCCGTTGAGAGCCGCCCGGCCGACAACGAAGAGTAAGACCCGTCGTACAGACCGTGTGGAAAGCGCTAACATGCGCTTTCCACACTGCCTGAAACCCGAGCCCGCCATGACCGACGAATTCTCTGAAAGCCAAGCTGCCGTACTGATCGGCGCCACCGAGAAAATGATCGACATCTGGAACCGTCTCTCGCCCGAGAAACAAGCCGCCCTGCTCGCCCGTTTCGGCAGCGAAGAAAATGCCCTGGCGGCGCTGGTCACCACACAACTGGTTGCCCCGGCCAAATCCTGAAGTAGCCTCCCGGCAAATAGTTCTACTTTTCCCGCCCCAGATCCGTCCGCGCCGGTATCATAAGCAGCCTATCTAATCTGCCGCTCCCGTGGATCGTTACCCATGTCATCCTCTATGCCAGAACCCCAGCGCCCCCTGGCGGTTACGCTGCAAGTCGTTTCCATCGTCCTCTTCACCTTTATCGGTTACCTGAACATCGGCATTCCGCTCGCGGTGTTGCCCGGTTATGTCCACAGTGATCTGGGCTTTGGTGCGGTGATCGCCGGCCTGGTGATCAGCGTGCAATACCTCGCCACCCTGCTCAGCCGTCCGTACGCCGGCAAGATCATCGACAACCAGGGCAGCAAACGCGCGGTGATGATTGGCCTCGCCGGGTGCGGCTTGAGCGGTGTGTTCATGCTGATTTCGGCGTGGACCCCGAGCATGCCGATGTTCAGTTTGATCAGTCTGTTAATTGGCCGTCTGGTGCTGGGCAGCGCCGAAAGCCTCGTAGGTTCCGGCTCGATCGGCTGGGGCATCGGCCGCGTTGGTGCGGCAAATACGGCCAAAGTGATTTCCTGGAACGGCATCGCCAGTTATGGCGCACTGGCCGTCGGCGCCCCGTTCGGCGTGTGGCTGGTCGGCCAGTTGGGTTTGTGGAGCATGGGCGTCAGCATCATCCTGCTCGCCGCGCTGGGCCTGTTGCTCGCGTGGCCAAAAACGCCGGCACCGATTGTCGCCGGCGAACGCCTGCCGTTCATGCATGTGCTCGGCAAAGTGTTTCCCCATGGCTGCGGTCTGGCACTGGGTTCGATCGGTTTCGGCACCATCGCCACCTTTATCACCCTGTATTACGCCACCCAGCATTGGGACAACGCGGTGCTGTGCCTGAGCCTGTTCGGGGCCAGCTTCATCGGTGCGCGATTGCTGTTTGGCAACCTGATCAACCGCCTCGGCGGCTTTCGTGTGGCGATTGCCTGTCTGTCGGTGGAAACCCTTGGGCTGCTGCTGTTGTGGCTGGCGCCGGACGCGCACTGGGCGCTGGCCGGTGCGGCGTTGAGCGGATTTGGTTTCTCGCTAGTGTTCCCGGCGCTGGGTGTGGAAGCGGTGAATCTGGTGCCCGCCTCCAGTCGTGGCGCAGCCGTCGGTGCTTACTCGCTGTTCATTGATTTGTCGCTGGGGGTCACCGGGCCATTGGCCGGGGCGATTGCCGCGGGATTCGGTTTTGCCTCAATCTTCCTCTTCGCTGCCCTCGCCTCGCTAAGCGGATTGGCACTGAGCGTGTATCTGTACAAGCACACCGCCAAGTACCGCGAAGACTAGAAATCCACCTTGCCGCGCCCGGCCTTGATACTGCCGCGCTTGGTTTTCGATTCGAGCCGGCGCTTCTTTGAGCCGAGGGTCGGCTTGGTCGGACGGCGTTTCTTTTCGACTTTGGTCGCGCTGAGAATCAGCTCGACCAGACGCTCCAGCGCATCGGCGCGGTTGGCTTCCTGCGTGCGGTATTGCTGCGCTTTGATGATCAACACACCGTCGCTGGTGATGCGACTGTCACGCAACGCCAGCAGCCGCTCCTTATAGAACTCGGGCAACGACGAGGCCGGTATGTCGAAGCGCAGGTGCATGGCACTGGAGACCTTGTTGACGTTCTGCCCACCGGCGCCTTGCGCGCGGATGGCGGTCAGTTCGATCTCGGCATCCGGCAGATGCACGTTGTTGGAAATCACCAGCATGGAAAAACGTCCGTAATCAGAACGCGCAGGATACCGCGAAACAGACCCACAACCTGCTGAAGATCCACCATAGGCCTTCGCTTGTTCGGAGCCGCCCAACTGCGCAACTTCTTGCGCACCTGCCTTCAAAAAAACGCCCGCCAATCGCCTGCAGCCCACGTCGCACGGGCCCTGTAGCCGAGTGCGCAAGAAGTTGCACAGCACTGCGCAACTTCTTGCGCACTTTGAGGCTGTTTCCCCAGAAAAAATCGATTTATCCCACAGGCATCCGGCGCAAACCCTTGCTGCGTAATGGCCATATAGTGGCTGGCACGGATTTTGATATCAAACCAGCACTAACGCACGCTCAACGCGGGCAGGAAAGACAGGGTCGCTCGCCGAGCCAGCCACCCTCGGTCAAAGGAATGACGCAATGAAAGACGCAATTCGCTTGGGCGACTCCACCACTCACGGTGGCAAAGTCCTCGAAGCCTTCTCCCAGACCGACCTCAACGGCAAGCCGATTGCCGGGGTCGGTCACAAAGTCAGCTGCCCGCTGTGCAAAGGGGTTTTCCCGATTGCCGAGGGCAGCAGCACCTACACCGTCGATGGCACACCCATCGCACTGGACGGCATGAAAACCGCCTGCGGCGCCGCGCTGATCGCCAGTGGCCCGAAAGGCGCTGTCGTCAGCTAATTCCGTTTTTCACTTTGATGCGTACCTCTGCGAGGCGGCTTTTTCTCGCCCGCTCGTTGAGGTCTTCAATTTTTGCCCGCAAAGCCCGGACCTTGTCGCCGGGTGAGATGCCGTGATGACCACTGAAACTGCTGTCGCAACACGTGAGCCCCAAGCCGCCATCGTTCCACTCAATGCCATCGACGTTCAGGACGTCGCCAGCAGTGCGGCGGCTTTCGATGCCTGGCTGCAATCCGCCACCGATGGTGTGGTTACGCTTGATCGAATCAAGAATGTCGCCGGTTTCTTGCCGGTGGTCGGCAACATCATGGCGCTGGTCGATGCGCTGAGTGACATCGTCACCCTGTCGGACGCCAAGCAACGCGACTTGCTCACGTGGGCCAGCCTTGGCATCAACCTGATCGGCGTCTTGCCGTTGCCGCCGTCGATGGCAGCTGCGCGCATGACCCTGCGTCCGACGCTGTTTCTGGTGCGGCAGGAGATGAGGGCCAGCAGCAAGTTGTTGCTCAGCACCTCGGTGATCGAGGTGCTGGTCGGTCACCTGAACGCCTCGATCATCGGCACCCTCGATGATTTTGTTGAGCAAGCCAAAGGCAAGTTGCCGGGGATTCTGGCGGACGCTGGCAAGCTCGGCGAACAAATCATCAACGAGATTGCCACCGGTATCGAAACAACGGCCCTTGGCCGGCTGGATGCCAAGGGTGATCTGGAGGAAGCCAGCGCAAGAGCAAGCGTCGGGCGCGGCCAACTCCTCAACGACCCCCTCGCGACGGCCGACAACTTTTTAGCGGCCGCCAACAGCGCCTTGAAAGCAGCAGGCAAGGGCCTGGCCAACAGCGTCGCGCAGAATCTGCTGCCGAACAAGCTCCAGACACAGATCACCACCGAGACCGGCAAACTGCGCGCGATGGGCCCGGAACTGCGCACGCAGTTGAGCAAGCTCGACGATAAAAATGTGCAGAACTCCATCGGCTGGCTGCTGCAGATCCTTTCCAGCGCCGTGATCCTGTGGCGCAAGCGCAATGCCCATGGGCAGAACGCCGCGGTCCATACGGAGAAGACCGGCAAGGCCACCCACACGGCTGCGGAGGGCGAGTTGGGCGCTAACAACAAGCAAGTCCCAGCGAAAAGCGCGCCCAATCCGGAGAAAGGTCCCTGTAAATGCGCCACTGAATTCAGCATCAACTTTGCCCTGGGTTCGGAAAGCCTCAGCCATACCGATTTCAGCCTGCCCGGCCCCTTCCCGATTGATTGGACGCGCACCTACAACTCGCGCCTCGATGCCTACGATCAGAGCGAACTCGGCGCGCGCTGGATCAGCGAATTCACCACGCGCTTTGACTGCGTGGACGATGGCCTGACGTTCTACAGCGCCGACGGCCGCGACCACAGCTATCCGCTGCCAAAGGTCGGCCTGTTCCACTACGACGCCATCGAAGACATCACCCTGGTCCGCACCAGCGAAGATCAGTTGTTGCTGTGCCGTGGTTTCGAACGCAAGGAAACCTACGTCCGCCGTGGCCAGCGTTTTGTGCTGAGCAATATCTCGCTGCGCAACGGCGCCGGAGTGATGCTGCATTACGAGCATCGTCACGGCGAACACTCGCTGCTCTCCGACCTGCTCACCTATCAGGAAAACGATTTCACCAAAGTCCATTTGCACCTCGGCACGATGATCGACGATCACGGCCGGTTTATCGGCCTCTGGCAGATCGTTGACGGCGAACCGCTGCGCCAGCTCTGCGCCTATCAGTACGACGCCTATGGCGACCTGATTCAGGCGCAGGACGAGAACGGCGCCGTCTGGTCGTATCAGTTTGAGCATCACCTGATCACCCGCTACACCGACCGCACCGGACGCGGCATGAACCTGCAGTGGGACGGTTCAAGCGCCAAGGCCAAAGCCGTGCGCGAATGGGCCGACGACGGCAGCTTCGACACGCGTCTGGAATGGGACGAAAACATTCGTCTGACCTACGTCACCGATGCCCTCGGCAACGAGACCTGGCACTACTACGACATCCTTGGCTACACCTACCGCATCCGTTACGCCGATGAACGTTCGGAATGGTTCTTCCGCGACGAGGCGAAGAACATCGTGCGCCGCGTCAATGCCGACGGCAGCACTGATCGCTACAGCTACGATGAGCGCAGCAACCTGCTCGAACACATCCGCGCCGATCACACGGTGATGCATTACGCCTACGATGATCAGGATCTGCTGATCAAGATCAGCGACGCCGAGGGCGGTCAGTGGCAGCGCGCCTATGACGACCAAGGCAACTTGGTCGAAGCGCTGGATCCACTGGGCAACAAAACCGAATACGCCTACAACAAATCCGGCCAGCCCACCGCGATCAAGGACGCCAACGGCAACGAAAAAACCCTCGACTACAACGACGCCGGGCAACTGGTCGAGTACGTCGATTGCTCGGGCAAAACCAGCGCCTGGGAGTACAACGAATTCGGGCAGATGATCTGCTTCACCGACGCCGCCGGCAACGCCACCGAATACGAATACAAGGCCGGCCAACTGGTGCTGATCAAGCACCCGGACAAGACCGAAGAGCGCTTTGAGCGTGATGCCGAAGGTCGGCTGTTGGCGCACGTTGATGGACTCGATCGCTGCACCACTTGGAGCTATAGCGCCGCCGGTTTGATCGCCGAACGCATCGATGCCGCCGAGCAAACCCTGCGCTATCGCTGGGACCGTCTCGGACGGCTAACGGCCCTGGAAAACGAAAACGAACAACGCGCGCACTTCCACTACGACCCGGTCGGACGCCTGCTCGAAGAGCGCGGTTTCGATGGGCGCAGCACACGCTATCAGTACGACCCACTCACCGGTCGCCTCGCGCAATCGATCAATGGCCAACGCGTCATCTCGTTGAGCTTCGACCCGATGGGCCGTTTGACCGAGCGTCGCGCCACCCTGGGCGAGCAGTCGCAAAGCGAAACCTTTGCCTATGACGGCAACGGCAACCTGGTGCTGGCCGACAACGCCGACAGCCGCCTGCAATGGTTCCACGACCCGGCGGGTAACCTGCTGCGCGAGCACCAGCATTACCTCGGCCTGGAAAAACCCACCGTCGCGATCTGGCAGCACGAGTACGACGTGCTCAACCAACGAGTCGCCAGCGTGCGCCCCGACGGCCATCGCGTCAGCTGGCTGACTTACGGCAGCGGCCACCTGCTGGGCCTGCGCCTCGATGAACACGAACTGATCGGCTACGAACGCGACGACCTGCACCGCGAAGTCGCCCGCCATCAAGGCAATCACCTGCTGCAAACCCAAAGCTGGGACCCGGCCGGCCGTTTGCAAGAACAACTGCTGGGACGCAGCGACGACAAATCCACACTGCTCAAACGCGAATACAGCTACGACGCCGCCGGCCAACTGACCGACATCAACGACAGCCGTCGTGGCCCGCTCGCCTATCGTTACGATCCCGTCGGCCGACTGCTCAGCGCCACCACACGTCAAGGCATGGAAACCTTCGCCTTCGACCCGGCCGGCAACCTATTGGACGACAAGGCGACAGAGATTCGCCGCCCACTGGACCTGACGCCACCGCGCAGCAAACTCGTGGACAACCTGCTGCGCGAATACGCCGGCACCCACTACGACTACGACGACCGCGGCAACCAGATCCAGCGCTGGCACAACGGCCAACGCAGCGATCTGCGTTGGGACCTGTTTGATCGATTGGTGCATTTCGAAGACCCGCGTCTGAACGTTGACTTCGCCTACGACGCACTGGGACGACGCCTGCACAAAAACTCCCGCGCGCACTACAAACAGCGACCTGAAGCAGGCTCTCTCTGGAACAGAAACGAACACGCGCGCAAACAGCGCGAACTTGGCTGCGGTTTCACGCTTTACGGCTGGGATGGCGACAACCTCGCGTGGGAAAGCAGCCCGGCACAAAGCGATGGCGAGCCGGGTCGCACGGTTCATTATGTCTACGAGCCAGACACCTTCGTCCCGATCGCTCAGGCTGTGCGGCATGCGCCAATCGATCTGATCGGTTTGCCGGATTACAGTGGTGAATACAGCCTTGATGAAGATCCGGTGTGGAATCACAAGGCAACGGCATTACCGTTTGATGCGTTGGCGTGGTACCAATGTGATCACCTCGGCACGCCGCAGGAATTGACGGACTCGCAAGGCAACCTTGCCTGGACCGCGCAATACAAGGCGTGGGGACAGGTGACGGAGCAGCGCTCGGAGTGGGCACGGCAGCATGGCGTGATGAACCCGATACGATTCCAGGGGCAGTATTACGATCATGAGACGAGGCTGCATTACAACCGGTATCGTTATTACGATCCAAGCATAGGTCGTTTTATCAGCCAAGACCCGATTGGCTACGCTGGAGGTTTGAACCTCTTCGAGTACGCTCCGAATCCTTCGAACTGGGTCGATCCATTAGGATTGGCTAAAAAAGGTGCACAACCTGGAGGCACACCCAAACAGGCTCAATCAAAGGTTAGAAGAGGCCAAGCACCTGCGGAAATTACTCGAATTGACGAGCCTGAACAGAGTGTACCTAGCAGCCAATGGCATGCACACTGCAAGTGCGGGTCCGGATACAATCTTGATGGGTCAATACATGATAAAGGAAAAGGGGACGTGACTTTTTCCAAGAAAACAAAAGAATGGCTAAACGATCATGGATGGAGTATCCCTTAAATGAAGCTGGTTGAACTTTATAACAAAATCATAAGTAAAGAACCGTACAACAACATGAACGTGTTCTTTGAAAGCTACGAAAGCTTCGAAGAGATACCGATCGTATCCAGATACAGCCGCTTGGATTTTTTAAAAGAGGAGATGAACAACGATAAAGTTTCGGAATTCCTAGTGAGTACCGCTATCTTTTTAATGAATTCTATAAAGATAATGGGGACGACAGACAAGCCAGATTTCTACGCCATTACTTTCACCGATTTTGATGGACTAGATGAGGGTGACGTCATTATTCCAAATATTTTTGTTTATCCAGGACCTGCTTCAAACGGGTTTATGGATAATATACGCGTAAAAAAAAGAAAAGCAGTGTCACGAGAAATGAAAGAAGTAAAAAAGAACTTTCACATGTTAGGTTTTGAGACTGTTTTTGACTTTCATGAAAGCAGGTTTTATGACTCCGCATCCAAAGATGAAATTATTAGGATTTTTGCCGTCCCAAAAATATCGAGCAGTAAAATTAAGGAGTCAAACTCTTTAAGCTCTGAGCCTTAAGAAGCCATTTACCAATAGTTGGTTTCTGAAAGCGCGGCGAGTAGTCGCGAAGCTAGATTTTTTCTTACAATGGGAACGGTCTTGAGTTTTTTCAAAGACTGCGGAGGGAGATATTGATGTCAGAGATCTCAAGCGAATTTTCCATGTTCTCCCCGAGAGACCTACAACTTTATGCGTCAAAACTTTTGCAGACTTATTGCACAGCCAAGTCTTTTCAGCACTGCGCCATCAACAATTTGATAGCACACCTGAACAATTATCCTGAAACCCATAACCAGAATGAATGGGAAAAAATTGGCGCTTTGTTGCCACTTAATGGGAGGGGCGATGATATGCCATCAGACCTTACTCAATCGATACCACCACAAGATATTGACGATTTTTGCCAGATTGTGGATAGCGCAGTCGAGGTCGGGATAGTTGATTTGTATGGCGCACCAACTGATCTACCAGCGAAGTTCATAGAGAAAATGTCATTAATTCTCAGTAAAAACAAAATTGATATTCCCCAACTTTAGCAGAGGGATAAGATCACATTGCTCCCAACCTAAAATTTTGGTAAAGCGTTCCATATATATATTCCATCAAAGCTGCCTACGCCTAAGCGCGTCCCAATGTTCTTGGCCGCCGGTTGGCCTGTCAGCTATATCGAACCATTGCGGAACTTCATCCCGCGTGAGCATCCGCCACGGGACGCGCTAGCTGCGATCTAGCGTTTGCACCTTTGAGCATCTGCAAGAAGAGGAAGTCCTCGGGGACTGGCCTCACTCCACCTCAAGATCGCCGCTCACGGACTCACGAGCGCCTCTGGACTCTGTACCGAACTCCATCTCCATTTCGAGTATCATCTCCCCCCTTTGCCCTCAAGACCTCAATGCAGGAAGCATAACCATGACCAACAAAGCAGTTATCGTATTCAGCGGCGGGCAGGACTCCACCACGTGCTTGATCCACGCCCTGACCCACTACGATGAAGTCCACTGCATCACGTTCGACTATGGTCAGCGTCATCACGCAGAAATTGAAGTGGCGCAGCAGCTGTCGAAAAAGCTCGGTGTCACCGTGCATAAAACGCTGGATGTGTCCTTGCTCAATGAGCTAGCCATCAGCAGCCTGACGCGCGATAACATTCCTGTCCCGACCGTGAACAGTTCCGGCGAGAGTCTGCCAAGCACCTTCGTTCCGGGACGGAACATTCTGTTTCTGACGCTGGCTTCTATCTATGCCTATCAAGTCCAGGCCAAAACGGTCATTACTGGTGTCTGTGAAACCGACTTCTCGGGCTATCCCGATTGCCGGGATGAATTCGTCAAGGCGCTGAACAAAGCACTTGAATTAGGCATGGATTACAAGCTGCAACTGGATACGCCATTGATGTGGCTGAACAAGGCAGAAACCTGGGCCTTGGCGGATTACCACCATCAGCTGGATCTGGTTCGCGAGGAAACATTGACTTGCTATAACGGCATCAAAGGCACTGGATGTTCCGATTGCGATGCCTGTAATCTTCGCGCCAAAGGCTTGAATGAGTTCCTGAACAATAAAGTACAGGTGACTCAACGCTTGAAAGAGAAACTTGGCTTAAAGTAATACTGCAACAAGAAGCGCTCACTCAAGCATGCCGAGTGAGCGCTCTCCTCTCTTTATTGCGTCTGCGCACCCGTCAGGTATTTCTTGAACAATGATCTTGCGCCGTAGGCCGGCAAGATATTAAAGAAGGCAAAACCTACCTTGATTGCGATCTGAACGTAGATCATGCCCAGTATCGCGCTATTCTCCATCGTCCCGTAGAAAGCGATGTAGCAGAACAGAAAGCTGTCGATGATCACAGCAAACAATGTGCTTAAAAACACTCGCAAAAACAGAAACCTGGAATTTGTGAGTTCTTTGATTTTGCACAACAGGTACGAGTTTATGTTCTCGGAAACCAGAAACGATATAGAAGACGCTACCAGAACTGCGGACAACTGGCTGATAACATCATTGTAAGCGCCATCGAGCTTCCAGCCCGGCAATCCCGGAAGATGAGTCGTGATGGCCAGCAGAATGATAATCGCGGCGTTGCTGATGAACGCGAACAGGATCGCTTTTCGCGCGAGCCGCAGGCCAAACGTTTCGTTAAGCAAGTCGACGATCAGGAATGTCAGCGGATAGAGGAAGGTGCCCGGCGTTACGACAATATCGAAATACTCGAGGTAGATCGGTTTTGTCGCTGCAATACTGGTAAAAATGTAAAGCGTGAACAGCATCAGGTTCAGGATAATGTAGATCATCCACGAACTCTCATGCCGGTCATTGATTTCGTAGGCAGTGAGTGCTCCGCCCTGGGAGTAAAACTTCTTGTAGAGGTTTTTCACTTCGATTTTATTCAGATTATCCATAATCTCACTATTCAACACTTCACTTAGCTTTATTTTAATTATTTTGCCTGTCGCAATGACCATGATAACGGCCAGGCTTTTTCCATTTTCGAACCCCAGCAACTTGTACTTGCTGTTTTCCAACTCAACACTGCAATCCATTAAATCGTTCCTCGATTACATCTCCGATTACGCATACACGATCCGTATCAAAGTTGCCTTCATGGCTTATAGATAACTTCGCTGTGATTTTGTCATACACCAGCTTTTCCCTGTCGCTGGTCGATGCTCCTTTCTGCACGATCAACAGATCGCCGGGTTCATTCATACCGCTGATTTCGTTTTCCAGAAGCACACCAATCAGGTTAAAGGACGCGCCGAAATAGTAAGTCAGTGGATAAATAGTGGCCAACTCACCAATTCTTTTATCCAGACTTTGCAGCAGCATACTTTCTTTAATCACCGGAACAGCGGCCGGATTCATGTTCCCCTGTGGCGAAATACTGCTTTCGATGATTTCCTTTTCTTCAAAATCAATCGTCTCTATTTCTTCGTAAGACACCCCGAAGAAATCAGAAATCTTGCGCACAGTAGACTGCTGGACATTGACCACCTTGCCTTCAAGAATGTTGTAGATGGTCGTTCGGGTCAAACCACTGGAGTTGCACAAGGACAGTTGCGTCTCCCCGCGACTCTTTATCAGGTATTTGATGTTGTTCTTCAGATTCTCCGATCTTTCTCTTCTGTGCATCACATGCTTATCATCCATTTTTAACTGCAATCAATGTCACGTCCCGAATGATCATTCCGGACATACACAAGTGAGGTAGGAAATTGCAGTTATATCCCTGTCAGTGCCGCGCAGGATCATAGCATTCTCCCTCCCTGGGTCCGGTATAAAAAGTCAGCTTTCACAGGCTGCTTCCGCCAACGTGCGGGGTCATTTCAGCCTCCTCACTGACTCGTCAGTTCCTGTCGACTTCCACCCGAGGCCTGAAAATCGTCTCCGAGCCATGGCTGTTTTACACCCGACGCGACTACAAAAAGAATCATTTTCTTTGAAGAATGTTCAATTTTTTGATTAATTCTGTGGCGTTCCTCACCGAAAAATTTATGATGCGTCAACCCTGCGTCGCATTCTCGAGAGTGACAGAACGACAAAACGGGGGGATCTGTACAGGGTTTAGTTTTGCGCGCACAGCGGTGAAAACACGGATTCGCCTGTACAGATCTGGCAAGCAAGGACATGCGCAAATCACGCAAAACCAGGGAAGGAATCAAGCAATGGCAGTCATTACTGAACCGCTCAAGAACCAGGCTGACTTGCTGCGACGCGGCCTGGCGGATCTTCGCGCAGAAGACGCCGAACTGGCGGCAATTCTCGACGCTGAAGTCACGCGTCAACAGCACACGCTTTCACTGGTCTCCTCCTCCTGCGCAGTCCAGCCGCGAACCTTGGCGGCCTGCGCTTCCGTGCTGGTCAACGTGACCGCTGAAGGCATGTCCGGCAAGCGTCACAGCGCTGGGTGCGAGAATGTCGAGCGGGTCGAATCGCTGGCCATCCGCCGGGCGCGGCAACTGTTCGGCGCGCAATACGCCAACGTGCAGCCACACTCAGCGTCGAACGCCGTTTACCAAGTGCTCACGGCCTTGCTTGAGCCCGGCGACACCTTGCTGGGCATGGCGGTGGAACACGGCGGTCATCTCACGCATGGCAGCCTCGCCGCGTTTTCCGGCGCCTACTACAAGGCGATCCAGTACGGCACGACCGCAGACGGCCTGATCGATTACGACAAGGTGCGCCTGCTCGCACTCGCCCATCGCCCACGCGTCATCCTCTGCGGCGCCACCGCCTATTCGCGCGAAGTGGACTTCAAGCGGTTTCGCGAAATTGCCGATGAAGCCGGGGCCATCCTGCTCGCCGACATTTCGCATATCGCCGGGCTCGTCGCCACCGGACGACACCCAAGCCCGATCGACGCCGCCCACGTCACCGTCACGTGCACGCACAAGCAACTCGCCGGGCCTCGCGGTGGCGTGATTCTCAGCGGTGCTGATGCGAACACCAAAATTCCCGGTTTGCGGACCACCTTCAGTCGCCTGCTTGATCAAGCCGTTTACCCGCGAATGCAGGGCGCGCCGGCCGCCAACATGATCGCTGCGAAGGCTGCCGCGCTGGGTTACGCAATGTCCGCAGCATTCGACACCTGCATGGCGCAGATCCGCAGTACGGCGGATGAAATGGCCAAAGCGTTTCAGGCCAAGGATTATGAGGTGGTCGGCGGCTGCAGTGAAAACCACACGGTGCTGGTTCGCTTGCGGGGTGGCATCACGGGCGCTATCGCCGAGGCGGCGCTGGGACATTGCGGGATCATCGTCAGCAAACATCGCGTACCCGAGGATCCCCGTTCGGCACTTGTCACCAGCGGACTGCGCATCGGCACGGGCGCGCTGGCGCAACGCCGGGTCGATGTCCACGGCAGCCGCCAGATCGTCGATTTGATCGTGCGGATTCTGAACACGGTGGCGCCGCTCGGCGAACAGGATTACACCCTGGAACCGCTGCTCCTCACGCAGTTTCGCTCAGAGGTCGAAACCCTGTGCAGGGACTATCCTTTCGCCGGCTATCAATAGCACTTCAACATTTGCAGCGATAAAAAAACCCGGCGCTCAGGCCGGGTTTTGTGTTTCTGTGTCAGCGCTTACTTGGCAGCACCTGCCGCGTGCACGGCCTGCTGCGCACCGCGCTTGTTCTTGATCACGTAGCAAACCCACATGAACACGACCCACAGCGGAATCGCATACACCGAGATCTGAATGCCCGGGATCAGCAACATCACGCCGAGGATGAACGCGACGAACGCCAAGCAGATGTAGTTGCCGTACGGATACCACAGCGCCTTGAACAGCGGCGTCTGCTGGGTCTTGTTCATGTGCTGGCGGAACTTGAAGTGCGAGAAGCTGATCATCGCCCAGTTGATCACCAGCGTTGCAACCACCAGCGACATCAGCAGTTCCAGCGCGTGCTGCGGAATAAAGTAGTTGAGCAACACAGCGACCAGCGTCACCGCCGCCGAAGCCAGAATCGACCGCACCGGCACGCCACGCTTGTCGATCTTCGCCAGACCTTTCGGCGCATCGCCCTGCTCGGCCATGCCCAGCAGCATGCGGCTGTTGCAGTAGGTGCCGCTGTTGTACACCGACAGCGCGGCGGTCAGCACCACAAAGTTGAGGATGTGCGCGGCGGTGTTGCTGCCGAGCATCGAGAACACTTGCACGAATGGGCTGCCGCTGTACGAATCGCCCGACGCGTTGAGGGTTTCCAGCAGGCTGTCCCATGGGGTCAGCGACAGCAGGATCACCAGTGCACCGATGTAGAAAATCAGGATGCGGTAGATCACCTGATTGATCGCTTTCGGGATCACGGTTTTCGGCTTGTCAGCTTCCGCTGCGGTGAAACCGAGCATTTCCAGACCGCCGAAGGAGAACATGATGATCGCCATGGCCATCACCAGTCCGCTGACGCCGTTCGGGAAGAACCCGCCGTGTGACCACAGGTTAGTGACCGACGCTTGCGGGCCGCCGTTGCCGCTGACCAGCAGGTAGCTGCCGAGCGCAATCATGCCGACGATCGCCACGACCTTGATGATCGCGAACCAGAATTCGGCTTCACCGAAGACTTTGACGTTGGCCAGGTTGATCGCGTTGATCAGCACAAAGAAGGCTGCCGCAGAGACCCAGGTCGGGATGTCCGGCGCCCAGTAGTGAATGTATTTGCCGACCGCAGTCAGCTCCGACATGCCCACCAGAATGTACAGAATCCAGCAGTTCCAGCCCGACAGGAAACCGGCAAAGCCGCCCCAGTACTTGTGCGCGAAATGGCTGAAGGAACCGGCCACCGGCTCTTCGACGATCATCTCGCCGAGCTGGCGCATGATCATGAAGGCGATGAAGCCGCAGATGGCGTAGCCGAGAATCATCGACGGGCCGGCGGATTTCAGTACCCCGGCCGAGCCGAGGAACAATCCGGTACCGATCGCGCCACCGAGGGCGATCAGTTGAATATGGCGATTTTTCAGGCCGCGTTTCAGCTCGCCTGATTGCGAGGGTTGTCCACTCATGAAAAAGGTCTCACGCAAGGTTTGATGATGTTCAGTAGACGTTGCTGCAAGGTTGCGATTTCAAGCAGCCCCGATCAAACCCCAGCGCAGGCACCAGGAGTTCAGCTTATTTACAACGGTCATGCGTCACCTGTTTGTTTTTATCTGTGACGAAATCGAACCCGAAACGCTTGTGGCGCCACGGAGTGAACAAGGCGGATAGCCTTGAGATTTTTGCGATTACGCAGAAGGTCACAGTTAAAACGCGGCGCATTGTACACCGCTAACCCCCTGCTGCCAGACCCCGCTGGATCAGCGTGATGGTTGCCGGGATTGCGTGTGTCCGCCTCGAGACACTCGAGCGGCTGCAAAAATTGAGTCAAGCCTTTGCAGGCCATCGGCGTGGACGAGGAAAAAACCGTCCCACGGAGAGAGGTGGAGATCAGTCACGGCGTTCATTGCGCCTCCTTCTTGTTATGCACCTGCACGACAGGCATGGGGCGCATCTCACCCTGCAAACGGCGCTGAAACAAGCGTGCCAGAGCCTTGCCGGGCCCGCGGCGGAGCAGGCTGCGGCAGCTTTTCCTTACAGCGGTCATCACGAGTTGGTTTCACTCGGTTTTATCGGGTTTTTCGTAAACATTTCTTTACGATGCGTAACGCAAAGTTTCCATTTCAGAAAATTCTGTCGGACGTCTGCAAATTGACGGTCGCTAGCTTGCTAATGAAAACCACGACCTAGTTTTTTGTTTTCAAATAAGAAAAACCCAGTGAAAAAACAGAATAAAAAGTCTATTTAAAAATTAAATGAATAGTTTTTTGCATTACAAAAATCCGTGAACTAGGTTCTTCACGTCTTGCCGGCCACCTCGACCGGCCAGTCACAACCGTGAAAGTCATCTAGGAGATCGACCATGCAAGCACTGGAAAAAGACTTGGATACCGAACTGCAACTGGACGAATGGTTTGAAGCACCGACCCACGAGGCAGCAGTAGAAATGATGCAAGCCGACGCGGTAGTTCCGTTCGGCACGGCGATGTGGCCTCTGTAAGACATCACCGGGCAGGCACGATCCGGCCGGTCGTGCCTGCCACTTTCTTCACGGTCAGTCAGGGAGGACTCATGGATAAGCCCCGCGCGATCTCGCATTTCCTTTACTACCTCGAACACCACCCTGCCCTTGCCGGCCTCGACTCGGCGAAGGTACTGCTCGGCCACACGGCTGATTATGAAGCGCTGACCGGCGCGATCGCCGAACAGGCTGGCGATCATCCTCGTTTCCAGTTCAGCGCCCGACGTCTGGACCTGGAAAGCACCGCAACGCTGACTTCGGCGATTACCGACAGCGATCTGTACATTTTCTTCTACGACTCTTCCACCCTGCCCAACCCACGCCCCGACGGCCCGGAATTCGTCCGCGCGCTGCAAGGCGTGATGGCAGAAAACTGGAAGAAGTCGCTGCTGTTCAAGGATTACGGTGATTATTTCTACGACACCTTCAGCGTCACTCCGCAGCGGATTGCCGGGCTCAACAGTCACCTGATTCAGCGCATGTCCCAAGCGACCACGCTGAGTTTCAAGGACGATGACGGCTCATGGTTTGAAACACCGCTGAGCAGCATCAAGAAGTGGACCGACATCAACGGTGTCGGCAACTTCGACCTCGCCCCCGGCGAAATCGCCACACACAGCGAAGCCATCAATGGCCATGTGAAGTTCAAGGGCACGTTCCTCAGCACCATTCCGTTCGCGCGCAAGTACGGCGTGCTGGAGTCGCCGCTGGAGCTGTGGATCGAGAATTCCACCATCAGCCGCATCGCCACCGAGGTGCCGGGGCTGGAGCATGATTTCAACAAGTACCTGGATGCGAATCCGTCGAATCGGCGTATCGAAGAGTTGGGGATTGGCACCAATGAAGGCGTGAAGGATTTGTATGCGCGCAATGCCGGGTTTGAGGAGCGGCATTGTGGGTTGCATCTGGGGCTGGGCGGTGGCGCTAAAGGCAGCCATCACCTGGACCTGATCTTTTCGGGTGGGGTGTTGGCGCTGGATGACAAGCCGGTGTTTGATGGGCGGTTTGTGTTTTAGGGCCGACACCTGATCGTTCCCACGCTCCGCGTGGGAACGATCGGTGTGCGCCAGACGAAAAAAAAAGCCAACCCTGAGGTTGGCGTTTCTGCTTTGGCTTGAAGCATGCCGCTAGAAGCTCACAGCTGCCTTATTCCGGTTTCTTGCGACCAAACCCCGGACGCTGACCGGAACCGGCCGGTGCACCGCGACGCTTGCCCGACGGCTTGTCGCCATCAACCAGCTTGATCCCCGGACGCTTCGGCGCAGGTTTGGCCGGACGCTTGTTGGTGGTGTCCGCTGGACGATCCGCCACTGGCGTACCACGACCGGCAGGAGCACCACGCTCGCCACGCTCAGTACGACCGTTGGCCGGACGCGGAGTGCGCTCGCCGTCACGGGCGACTGGCTTGCGACCTGGACGCTCACCTTCGATCTGCGGCTCACGGCTTGGACGTGGGCCGGTCGGCGCGCCAGCGGCTGGACGCAGAGTACGTACGCGCTCGGTCTTGGCCATCGGCCGCGACGATTTGCGCTGCATGCGCTCAAGCTTGTCTTTGCTCTTGGCGTTCAGTTGCGGCATCGCTACTGGCGTCAGGCCGACTTCAGCACTGAGGATGTCGACTTCGTACTGGCTCATTTCGCGCCAACGGCCCATCGGCAAGTCGGAGTTGAGGAACACCGGGCCGAAACGCACGCGCTTCAGACGGCTGACCACCAGACCTTGCGATTCCCACAGACGACGAACCTCACGGTTACGGCCTTCCATCACCACACAGTGATACCAGTGGTTGAAGCCTTCGCCGCCCGGTGCCTGTTTGATGTCGGTGAACTTGGCCGGGCCGTCTTCCAGCACCACGCCAGCCTTCAGACGCTCGATCATCTCGTCGTCGACTTCACCGCGTACGCGCACGGCGTACTCACGGTCCATCTCGTAGGACGGGTGCATCAGGCGGTTGGCCAGCTCACCATCAGTGGTGAACATCAGCAGACCGGTGGTGTTGATGTCGAGACGACCGATGTTGATCCAGCGCCCTTCTTTCGGACGCGGCAGCTTGTCGAACACGGTCGGACGGCCTTCCGGGTCGTCACGGGTGCAGATCTCGCCATCGGGTTTGTTGTACATGATCACGCGGCGCACCGATTCGGCCGCCTCTTCGCGCTTGATCACCTTGCCATCAATGGTGATGGCGTCGTGCATGTCGACGCGCAGACCGAGGGTGGCGTCTTTGCCATTGACCTTGATCCGGCCCTGGCTGATCCAGGATTCCACGTCACGGCGCGAGCCGACGCCGATACGGGCGAGGACTTTCTGCAGCTTTTCGCCTGCTGGGCCGATTTCCTGGTCGTCTTTCTGAATGATGTCGCTCATCTGGGCACCTCCCGGTGTGGTCTGTTCAGGCGGCGCCTGAAGCATTGAAATCTGGGTTCTCGGCCGAAGGGATCGGCGGAGGGTCGCGAATCATACGCGGATGTGCGCCGTCGCGCATCAGAGACTAGTCGATCAGGCCAAGGTTATTTCTTTTTCCGCCGACCGGCACCGCCGAGTTTGATCAGGCGCAGCGCGGCTTCGGCCAGTACGGTGCGCTTGTCGTCCTTGTCGAGTTTCTTCCAGGCCTTGATTTCGCGCTTGCTGCGGCCGCAGCCGAGGCAGATGTCGTCGGTGAACTTGCAGAGGCTGATGCACGGGTCTTTGGTGGAACTCATCGCAGTCTCCAGAAACACACAAATCCCTGTAGGAGTGAGCCTGCTCGCGATAGCGGTGTGTCAGTCAACATCTTCTTGGCAGATACACCGCTATCGCGAGCAGGCTCACTCCTACAGGGGATCGCGGCGGTTTTGAGGGCGGGTCAGTCTTCGAATTCGCGGCGTTCGGCTTCGATGGCTTCGGCCAAGGCGCGGGCTTCGGCTTCTTCTTCGCTTAGCTCCGGTTCGGGTTCTGGCGCCGGTTGTTCGAGGGCGGCGACGGCGGCCAACAGCTTCTCGCGGGCTTCGGCGACGCCAAGAATGTCCTCTTCCGGTTCGGCTTCTGGCTCAGCTTCAAGTTCAACTTCGAGGGTTGGCTCAGCGATCTGTGGCTCAGGCTCAGTCTCGATTTCTGCTTCAGGCGTCGGAACCTCACCATCCACCGCATCCCGCAGCAAATCGTCGAAGTCGGTCTTGATCCCCTCCTCCATGCTGTCCAGTTCCAGCAACAACGTATGGAAGCTGGTTTCTTCCTTCTCTTCCTCCGGCTCGGCGCTGGCGTCGGCCAGTTCCTGCAAGCCCTGCGGCACCGGCGCATCGTCGAAATCGAGTACCGGGTCGGTCTCCATCTCGCGCAGTTCAGCCAGCGGCGGCAGGTCTTCGAGGTTCTTCAGGTTGAAGTGATCGAGAAAACCTTTGGTGGTGGCAAACATCGCCGGCTTTCCCGGCACATCGCGGTAGCCAACGACGCGAATCCACTCACGCTCCAACAAGGTTTTGACGATGTTGCTGTTCACCGCCACACCGCGCACGTCTTCAATCTCGCCCCGAGTAATCGGCTGGCGATAGGCGATCAGCGCAATGGTTTCGAGCAAGGCGCGGGAATAACGCTGCGGGCGCTCTTCCCACAAGCGGCCGACCCACGGCGAAAACTTCTCGCGGATCTGCAAGCGATAGCCCGACGAGACTTCCTTGAGCTCGAACGCGCGGCCCTCGCAGGACTTGCCCAGCAGGGTCAGGGCTTTCTTGAAGACCGCAGGCTCGGGGCGTTCGCCTTCTTCAAACAGTTCAAACAGGCGCTCAAGTGATTGCGGCTTTCCCGAGGCCAACAGAAAGGCTTCAAGCAGGGGGGCCAGCTCGCGGGGTTCAGTCAGGTTCATGTTTCGACTCGTTATTCGGCTCGGGCTCGCACGTGGATCGCGGCGAACGGCTCATTCTGCACCAGCTCGACCAAGGATTCCTTGACCAGTTCAAGGATCGCCATAAAGGTCACTACCACACCCAGCCTGCCCTCTTCGGCGGTGAACAGCTCGACGAACGGCACAAAGCCGCCGCCCTTGAGCCGTTCCAGCACATCACTCATGCGCTCACGGGTCGACAGCGCCTCGCGGCTGACCTGGTGGCTTTCAAACATATCGCCACGGCGCAGCACTTCGGCCATGCACATCAAAATCTCTTCCAGCGCGACATCCGGCAACAGCTTGCGCGCCCGGGCTTCCGGGGCGTCGAGCTTGGGCACGATCACATCACGACCGACCCGGCTCAAGCCGTCGATGCCTTCGGCGGCAGCCTTGAAGCGCTCGTATTCCTGCAAGCGGCGGATCAGTTCGGCGCGCGGGTCGTCTTCTTCGTCTTCGACGGTTTCGGCGCGCGGTAACAGCATGCGCGATTTGATCTCGGCGAGCATCGCGGCCATCACCAGATACTCGGCGGCCAGCTCCAGACGCACCGACTGCATCAGCTCGACATAACCCATGTACTGGCGGGTGATTTCCGCCACCGGGATGTCGAGGATGTTGATGTTCTGTTTGCGGATCAGGTACAGCAGCAGGTCGAGCGGGCCTTCAAAGGCTTCGAGAAAGACTTCCAGCGCATCCGGCGGGATGTACAGGTCGAGCGGCATTTCCATGACCGCCTGGCCATAGACCATGGCAAACGGCAGCTCTTGCTGAGCGCCGGCCTGGGGATCGACAACGGATTCCACTGCGGACATTCAGGCCTCGACCATGAACGGCGTCGGATCGCCGCAACCGACGCGGATCACTTCCGGGTCATCGCCGGTCAGGTCGATCACCGTGGAGGCCTTGATGCCGCCGAAGCCGCCATCGATGATCAAATCCACCTGGTGCTCGAGCAACTGACGCATCTCGTAAGGATCGCTGAGCGGGTCTTCTTCGCCGGGCATGATCAGGGTCACGCTCATCAGCGGCTCGCCAAGTTCGGCCAGCAGCGCCAGCGCGATCGGATGGCTTGGCACGCGCAGGCCGATGGTGCGCTTCTTCGGATGCAGCAAAAGACGCGGCACTTCGCGGGTGGCGTTCAGAATAAAGGTGTACGGCCCCGGCAGATGCGCCTTGAGAATACGGAAGGTGCCGGTGTCGATCTTGGCGTAGTTGCCCAGTTGCGACAGGTCGCTGCAGATCAGCGCGAAGTTGTGCTTTTCATCGAGCTGACGCAGGCGACGCACGCGCTCGATCGCGGTTTTGTCACCGATCTGGCAACCGATCGCATAGGAAGAGTCCGTGGGATAAATCACCACCCCGCCCTTGCGGATGATCTCGACCGCCTGTTTTATCAGGCGCGCTTGCGGGTTTTCCGGATGTATCTGGAAAAATTGACTCACATTCTCTACCTGTTCAGACGGCGGCAATATCTGTGTCATGTTTGAACCGACACCACAGGGGTGGAAGGTCCTCGGGAACCGGCCGGTACTGGCCGATCTCGGACCAGCCGCCAGGGCCATGGAAGTCACTGCCGGCGCTGACCAGCAGACCGAACTCACGGGCAAGGATTGCCAGGCTGCCGACCTGTTCCGCAGGCTGATGGCCATTGACCACCTCGATTGCATGCCCGCCTGCTTGAATATAGTCGGCAATCAGCTTTCGGCGCTTGCTGCGGGTGAAATCGTAGTGCCACGGATGCGCCAGGCTGACCCAGGCACCGGCGGCTCGCAGCGTACCGACGGTGTCTTCCAGCGTCGGCCAGTGCAACTTGACGTCGCCGAGCTTGCCAGCGCCGAGCCATTTGCGGAATGCCTCGGCGCGATCCTTTACAAACCCTTCACGCACCATCCAGTCGGCGAAATGCGGACGGGCCGGCGCATTGCCGCTGTCGCCCAGTTCCTGCTGGACTTTCCGGGCGCCGTCGAGGGCGCCGGGCATGCCTTTAAGGGCGAGCTTGCGGCTTATTTCTTCCGACCGCAGCCAGCGGCCATCGTGCAACTTGGCAATCGCCTCGACCAACGGTGCCGCATTAACGTCGAAACCGTAGCCCAACACATGAATGGTCGCGCCGCCCCAGGTACAGGACAATTCGACGCCGTTGACCAGTTGCATGCCCAATTCATTGGCGGCCGTACGCGCTTCGGCGAGACCTTCGAGGGTGTCGTGGTCGGTCAACGCCAGGACTCGCACGCCGTTTTCGAACGCACGCGCAACCAGAACCGCAGGCGCCAGGGCGCCATCGGAGGCCGTGCTATGGCAGTGCAAATCAACATTCACGGGGAGTTGTAACCTCAAATCAGCTGGCGCTATCGCGCGCCCATATGTTTGTTATTATGCCGCCACATCCAGCTTCTGGCTCTCACTGTGAAACAATTCATCGATTTCATCCCGCTTCTGCTGTTCTTCATCGTTTACAAACTTGATCCACGGGTCGTCGACATCGCTGGCCATGAAGTGACTGTAGGCGGTATTTACAGCGCCACGGCGATGCTGATCATCAGTTCCCTGGTGGTGTACGGCGCGTTGTTCATCAAACAGCGCAAGCTGGAAAAGAGCCAATGGCTGACCCTGATCGCCTGCCTGGTGTTCGGTAGCCTGACGCTGGCCTTCCACAGCGAAACCTTCCTTAAATGGAAAGCGCCGGTGGTCAACTGGCTGTTCGCCGTCGCCTTCATCGGCAGCCACTTCATCGGTGATCGCCTGCTGATCAAACGCATCATGGGTCACGCGCTGACCCTGCCGGATCCGGTGTGGACCCGCCTGAACATCGCCTGGATCGCTTTTTTCCTGTTCTGCGGAGCCGCCAACCTGTTCGTCGCCTTTACCTTCCAGAGTTACTGGGTGGATTTCAAGGTGTTCGGCAGCCTGGGCATGACCCTGGTATTCCTGGTCGCACAGGGCATTTACCTGTCGCGTCACCTGCACGATGCCGATACCACAACAACACCAAAAACCGAGGACTGACATGCTCTACGCCATCATTGCCACCGACGTCGCCAACTCGCTGGAAGCACGCCTGGCCGCGCGCCCTGCGCATCTGGAACGCCTGCAAGCGCTCAAGGGCGAAGGCCGCATCGTATTGGCAGGCCCACACCCGGCCGTCGACAGCAATGATCCGGGCGCAGCGGGTTTTACCGGCAGCCTGATCGTCGCCGAATTCGATTCGCTGAGTGCTGCGCAAGCGTGGGCCGATGCCGATCCGTACATCGCCGCTGGCGTCTACGCCAATGTGCTCGTCAAGCCGTTCAAGCAAGTCCTGCCGTAACGCTATCCCCACGCGATGAACCTTCTCGGTTCATCGCGTTCTCAATCGCTCATTATTCTCGTTTGCCTGCCGACAACCTGCCCAATATCCATTTGGAAACAGGTGTCGCGATGCGCAAGGGTCCGTTGTGTCTGATGTTGGTCACGTTGTCGATCATGGCGCCCGCCCATGGTGAGGAAACCACCGAAGGCGGCAGCTCCACGCCATTGTCGTTAAGCGCCGGCAGCCAGATCACCGAGTTGCAGCAGCGCCTCAAGGCCAGCGAGCAGCAGCGGGAAGAACTGAGCAAACAACTGCAAAATGCCGACAATACCCGCGAAAGCGCCCAGCTTGCCCGGTTGCGCCAAGAGAACCAGCGCCTGAAGCTGCAACTCAAGGAAGCCCAGGCCAGCCCGCTGCCGCGTCTGTTGACTGATCAGCAGCAGTGGTTCGTCACGGGCGCCGGAGTAGCGCTATTGGCGCTGCTCTGCGGTATCTTTGCCAGTGGAGCAAGCCGAAAACGTCGGCAATGGCTAAATTGAGTGAGTCATGAGCGAGCTGTTATTGATTGATGATGACCAGGAGTTATGCGAACTCCTGAGTAGCTGGCTGAGCCAGGAAGGCTTCCATGTGCGCGCCTGCCACGATGGCCAGAGTGCGCGCAAGGCCTTGGCCGAAACGGCTCCGGCGGCAGTGGTGCTGGACGTGATGCTGCCCGATGGCAGTGGTCTGGAACTGCTCAAGCAACTGCGCAACGACCACGCCGACCTGCCGGTGCTGATGCTCTCGGCCCGTGGCGAGCCGCTGGATCGCATCCTCGGCCTGGAACTGGGTGCCGACGATTACCTGGCCAAACCGTGCGACCCGCGCGAATTGACCGCCCGCCTGCGCGCCGTATTGCGCCGCAGCCATCCGGCGGCAGTCTCGACGCAACTCGAACTGGGCGATCTGAGTTTCAGCCCGGTGCGCGGCGTGGTCAGCATCGACGAGAAAGAACTGACCCTGACCGTTTCCGAAAGCCGTCTGCTCGAAGCGCTGCTCAAACAGCCGGGCGAGCCGCTGGACAAACAGGAACTGGCGCAGCTCGCCCTCGGCCGCAAGTTGACCCTGTACGACCGCAGCCTCGACATGCACGTCAGCAACCTGCGCAAAAAGATCGGCCCGCATCCCGACGGTCGTCCACGGATCGTCGCCCTGCGCAGTCGCGGTTACTTCTACAGCCTCTGAACCGCGCCCATTCCCACTGTAGGAGCTGCCGAAGGCTGCGATCTTTTGATCTTGTTTTTAAAAGACAGATCAAAAGATCGCAGCCTTCGGCAGCTCCTACACAGGGTATGTGTAAGGCTGGACGCGAAGCGTCTTTACCGAAGCTTTACGCAGTGCTGACCGCCGCTGACCTTGATCTCCGTAATCTGAACTCATCCGGAACGTACCGGGAACGAGACAAGGAGATACACCATGCGCAAGACTCTTATCGCTCTGATGTTCGCTGCCGCTCTGCCAACCGTCGCCATGGCCATGCCGCAAGACGGCGGCCCGATGGGTGGCCCGCTTGACGGCCCACGCCACGGCGGTCAGATGCACGGCAAAGGCCCGTACAGCCAACTCGACCTGTCCCGCGAACAGCGTGAGCAGATCCGCAAGATCATGGGCGAGCAGATGCACGAGCGTAAGCAAGTGGTCGACAAGTATCTGGAAAAACTCTCGCCGGCTGACCAGAAAGCCATGAAGGACGAGATGGCGGCCAACCACAAGAAAGCCGAGACCGATGTCCGCGCGCTGCTGAAACCGGATCAACAGAAGAAATTCGACGAGATCCAGAAGAAACAGGCCGAGCGTCGCGCCGAATGGGCCGAGTTCAAGGCGTGGAAAGCGCAACAGCCGCAAAAGGCGCAATAATGTTCTGACCCCGGACTCGACGGCTAAACACCGTCGGGTCTTTTTCCACCGATCCAATGTAGGAGTGAGCCTGCTCGCGATAGCGGTGTGTCAGTCAACGGATACTTGTCTGACTCACCGCTATCGCGAGCAGGCTCACTCCTACAGGGATTTGTGTTTGATTGAGGATTTTCTGTGCGTTCATTGTTCTGGCGTATTCTCGCGAGCTTCTGGCTGGCCATCGCTCTGGTGGCCGGGTTGTCCATTCTACTCGGGCACATGCTTAACCAGGACGCGTGGATCCTCAGCCGCCATCCAGGCCTCAACACCCTCGCCGGCGAATGGACACAAACCTACGAAGCTCAGGGCGAAGAAGCCGCCCAGGACATTCTCGAACAGCGCAAACGCCAATATCACATCGACGTCCAGGTGCTCAACGAATCCGGCGACCCGGTGGTGCGTGGCACCTTCCCGCGCCGCGCCGCCGCATTTGAGGCACGGCAAAACAATGATGACCGGCGCCTGCCCTGGCGGCGCCTGACCGATGAGTTCACCAGTGAAAAAACCGGTGACACTTACCTGTTCATCTACCGCATACCGCACCCGGAACTCGACTCCTGGCACCGCGAAAGTCTGCTTTGGCCACTGAGCGCTCTGGGCATCGCGCTGGTGGTGCTGACCCTGTTCAGTTTGCTGGTGACCTTCTCCATCACCCGCCCGCTCAGCCGTTTGCGCGGCGCGGTGCATGATCTGGGGCAGACCACCTATCAGCAAAACAGCCTGGCGAAACTGGCCAACCGTCGCGATGAGTTCGGCGTACTGGCCAACGATTTCAACCGCATGGGCGCACGCCTGCAAAGCCTGATTGGCAGCCAGCGGCAGCTGTTGCGCGACGTGTCTCACGAATTGCGCTCGCCGCTGGCGCGGTTGCGCATTGCCTTGGCACTGGCAGAGCGGGCCAACCCCGAAGAACGCGAGAAACTCTGGCCACGGCTGACCCGTGAATGTGATCGGCTGGAAGCGTTGATCAGTGAAATTCTGGTATTGGCGCGAGTCGATGCTGACAATGCCAGTGCTGAAGAGGTGGATTTGAATGCGTTGCTCGGCACGTTGCAGAAGGATGCGAAGCTTGCATCGCCCGAGCAGATTGTCCGACTTGATGCCGAACCGCAGTTGAACCTCAAGGGCTGGCCGACCATGATCGAGCGTGCCGTCGATAATCTGCTGCGTAATGCTCAGCGGTTCAACCCGGAGGGTCAGGCGATTGAAATGCAGGCTTCGCGTCAGGGCGAAAAAATCATCGTCAGCGTGCGCGACCATGGGCCAGGGGTGCAGGCCGAACATTTGAGTCAGTTGGGCGAGCCGTTTTATCGCGCGCCGGGGCAGACGGCGGCGGGACATGGTCTGGGCCTGGCGATTGCGCGGCGAGCGGCGGAGCGTCATGGTGGGAGTTTGATGCTGGCCAATCATCCGCAGGGCGGGTTTATTGCGAGTCTGGAATTGCCACTGGTGCCTGGTGCCGTTGTCCAACCCTAAAAGCCACTCTCACCCCAGAAAAGCCCCTCACCCCAGCCCTCTCCCGGAGGGAGAGGGGGCCGACCGAGGTGTATTGCGTCAGACATCGACCTGGAAAACCGAGTCGATTATGGATTCGACAGAACCGTAATCCGAGTCGACTATAGATTCGACAGAGCGGTAATCCGCGTCGACTATAGATTCGAAAGAACCGTTTAATCCGAGTCGATTATGGATTCGACAGAGCGGTAATCCGCGTCGATCTGGATTCGGCAAAGATCGCTCAGGTCGGCGTACCTCTTGAGCATCCCCCAATCAGTCCCCTCTCCCCCCGGGAGAGGGTTAGGGTGAGGGGCTTTTGATCTTCAGGCCTTACCCGGCCAAGCGCTGACGAACTCAGCCAGATCAACCTTCTCCGCCACACGCGGCTCCTTCTGCGGCGTGCCGAGGTACAGGAACGCGATCACTTCTTCACCTTCAACCAAGCCCAAACCTTTGGCCACGTGCTGCGAATAAGCCAGATCCCCCGTACGCCACACCGCACCAATCCCCTGCGCATACGCTGCCAGCAAAATCCCGTGCGCCGCACACCCGGCAGCGAGCAACTGCTCAGCCTTAGGATATTTAACGTGCTCCTGCAATTTGGCGATCACCACAACCACCAGCGGCGCGCGCAGCGGGCCGTTGCGCGCCTTGTCGATCATCGCTTCGGTGACTTCGCCTTCCTGCAGCTGTGCAGCCTCGGCCAGCAACTCGCCCATTTGCTCGCGCGCTGCGCCTTCGACGGTCAGAAAGCGATACGGCTGCAAATGCCCGTGATCCGGCGCGCGCAACGCTGCGCCAAACAGGGCTTCGCGCTGCTCGGCAGTGGGGGCCGGTTCGACCAGTCGTGGAACGGAAACACGGTTGAGCAACGCGTCGAGAGCCTGCATCGGCCACCTCCTGAGAAAAATGTGCGGCTATTCTAGCTTCATCTGCCAACAGGATGCCGGTTTACATGCCCTGCCCCACGGGTAGAATGGCGCCCTTCCCACATCAGCCCGAGCGGACTTCATGGCGTTGCCGACCTTACGGATCATTGGTTTCATCATCGGCATCTTCCTGATCACCCTGGCCGTGGCCATGGTCGTGCCCATGGCCACTCTGGTGATTTTCGAACGCACCAGCGACCTGCCGTCGTTCCTCTGGGCGAGCATGATCACCTTCGTCGCCGGCCTCGCGCTGGTGATTCCCGGCCGCCCGGAACACATTCACCTGCGCCCACGTGACATGTATCTGCTGACGGTCAGCAGTTGGCTGGTGGTGTGCATCTTTGCCGCGCTGCCGTTTCTGCTGACCCAGCACATCAGCTACACCGACTCGTTTTTCGAAAGCATGTCGGGCATTACCGCGACCGGCTCGACCGTGCTCAATGGCCTCGACAACATGTCCCCCGGGATCCTGATGTGGCGCTCGTTGCTGCACTGGATCGGCGGGATCGGCTTTATCGGTATGGCGGTGGCGATTCTGCCGCTGCTGCGTATCGGTGGCATGCGCCTGTTCCAGACCGAATCCTCGGACCGCTCGGAAAAGGTCATGCCGCGCTCGCACATGGTGGCGCGGCTGATCGTGGCGGCTTACGTCGGCATCACCATCCTCGGCAGCCTGGCGTTCTGGTGGGCCGGGATGAGCCCGTTCGACGCGATCAACCACGCGATGTCGGCGATTTCCACCGGTGGTTTCTCGACCTCCGACCAGTCGCTGGCCAAGTGGACGCAACCGGCGGTGCACTGGGTGGCGGTGGTCATCATGATTCTCGGCAGCCTGCCGTTCACCCTGTACGTGGCGACGTTGCGCGGCAATCGTAAGGCGCTGATCAAGGATCAACAGGTGCAGGGTTTGCTCGGCATGTTGCTGGTGACCTGGCTGGTGCTCGGCACCTGGTACTGGTGGACGACCAACCTGCATTGGCTCGATGCGCTGCGCCACGTGGCACTGAACGTGACGTCGGTGGTCACCACTACCGGTTTTGCCCTTGGCGACTACAGCCTGTGGGGCAACTTCTCGCTGATGTTGTTTTTCTATCTGGGCTTTGTCGGCGGCTGTTCCGGGTCGACGGCGGGCGGGATCAAGATCTTCCGTTTCCAGGTCGCCTACATCCTGCTCAAGGCCAACCTTAACCAACTGATTCACCCGCGTGCGGTGATCAAACAGAAGTACAACGGCCACCGTCTCGACGAAGAGATCGTCCGTTCGATTCTGACTTTTTCGTTCTTCTTCGCCATCACCATCTGCGTGATCGCCCTGCTGCTGTCGCTGCTCGGCGTTGACTGGATGACCGCACTGACCGGCGCCGCCAGTACCGTGTCCGGCGTCGGCCCGGGCCTGGGTGAAACCATCGGCCCGGCGGGCAACTTCGCCACCCTGCCGGACGCGGCGAAGTGGATCCTGTCGTTCGGCATGCTGCTCGGTCGACTGGAGATCATTACGGTGTTTGTGCTGTGTATTCCGGCCTTTTGGCGTCATTGATTGCACTCGGCGCCTGCAACAACCGCGCCCGGTAATCGCCGGGCGTGGTGTCGAACCAGCGGCGGAACGCGCGAAAGAAGTTGCTCGGATCGGCGAAGCCCAACAGATAAGCGATTTCCAGCAAGGTCATGCGCGGTTGCGCCAGATACTGCTCGGCCAATTCGCGGCGCGTGTCATCGAGCAACTGCTGAAAACTGGTGCCCTCCTCCTGCAAGCGCCGCTGCAAGGTACGCTGCGATAAATGCAGGGTTTGCGCCACGGTATCGCGCTTCGGTTCGCCTTGTGGCAGCAACCGGCACAGCACCTGTCGCGCCTTGTGGGTCACGCGGCTTTCGGAAAATCGTGCCAGATACTCCCCGGCAAAGCGGTCATGCAACAGCGCCATCGCCTCGTTGGCCGTAGGCAACGGGGCTTCCATGTCGGCCCGCTCGAAAATCAGCGCATCGTAAGGCGCGTTGAACATCAGCGGTGCATGAAAGGCTTGTTTGTAGGGTTCCAGGTCGTCGGGTTCGGCGCCCTGCACCAGCACTTTGACCGGATGCAGCGTGCGCCCGGTCAACCAGCCGCACAGGCCCAGCGCACAGGCCAGCGAGGCTTCGGCGCTTTGCCGGGTCGGCGGCAGATGGTCGCCGTGCACGGTCAGAATCAGCGCATAACCTTCTTCCAGCAGACGGAAGCTCAGGTCGGCGCTTTCGGCGATAATCCGCTGATAACGCACCAGCCGCTGAAAGCCTTCGGCCAGCGTATTGCTCGACATCAGTGCATAGCCGGCGACATGAAACGACGCCGGGCGCACCACTTTACCCATGTTCAGGCCGATCGCCGGATTGCCGGACAGCTCGACCGCCCGTTGCCAGAGTCGGGTCATGGAATCTTGCGGGAAGCGCGCATCCGGATCATCCAGAGCCGTGTAATCAAGCCCCAGCTGCTTGAACAGAACCCGGCAATCCAGGCCGTCCATCTCCAATGCTTTGACAATCCCCATCGCCCAGCTTGCAGAAGTCGTTCGTTCGCTCATGGCGTTTTTCTTTTACATGAGGGGCCGCATGCTACGGCCTGATTTGCCAAGGATACTAAAGTGGCGCCGATTGTCACTGGCCCACGCCAATGATCACTCTAGACTCAAATAAGCTACCCGCAGAACAACTCGTCGCCAGAACAATAACCACAGAGAACGCGGTCGTGGAAAACATCAAGCATTTCAGCAGCTTCGCTGAGTTCTATCCGTATTACCTCAGCGAACACAGCAACAGCACCTGTCGGCGCCTGCACTTCATCGGCACCACACTGGTGATTTTCATTCTGGCGATGACCATCGCCAAAGGCGCCTGGCTGCTGCTATTGGCGGTGCCGCTGGCCGGTTACAGCTTTGCCTGGGTCGGGCACTTCTTCTTTGAAAAGAACCGACCGGCGACTTTCCAGCACCCGCTGTACAGCCTGCTCGGCGACTTCGTCATGTACCGCGACATGATTCTGGGTCGCGTGGCGTTCTGAATGAGGGTCAGCCAATGAATGCCAATGCCCGCTTCACTCACATGAAGGACGGTACGCAGGAAGACTGGGCGATCATCGCCGCAGATTTCAGTGCCTACGCCAAACAGTTGCCCTCGCGGATCATGACTCACCTGAAATTGCTCGAAGGCGATTTCGGCGGTTTTCCGGTGGATCGCCTGACCCACTCGCTGCAAACCGCGACCCGCGCCTTTCGTGACGGGCGCGACGAGGAATACGTGGTTTGCGCGTTGCTGCATGACATCGGTGACACACTCGGCTCGTATAACCATCCGGACATTGCTGCGGCGATTCTCAAGCCGTTCGTCAGTGCCGAGAATCTGTGGATGGTCGAGAAGCACGGGGTGTTTCAGGGTTACTACTTCTTTCATCACCTGGGCATGGATCGGCATCTGCGCGAGCAGTTCGCCGACCATCCGCAGTATCAAGCGACCGCCGAGTTCTGTGCCAGATACGATGCGGCGGCGTTTGATCCGGGCTATGACACGCTGCCGTTGAGCTTTTTTGAGCCAATGATGGAAAGGCTGTTTGCGCAGCCGAAGAACTCGATTTACAAAGCAGCGATGGAGGAACGCAGCCCGGCCTGAGAACACCACAATCCAAAATGTGGGAGCGAGCCTGCTCGCGAATGCGCAGTGTCAGGCAGTAAAGCTGTGCCTGATGTATTGCATTCGCGAGCAGGCTCGCTCCCACAGGGTTCTCTTTCGTTCAGGCGAGTTCGGCGACTTTGGCCGCTTTCAGCTCCGCCTCGCGCGCCTGCGCATCCGCCAGTCGATACAACTCGATCGTGCCATCCCAATGCTCGATCAACGCCGTGCACGACTCCACCCAATCACCGCAATTGAGGTAATCCACTTCCCCCACCTTGCGGATCTCGGCATGGTGAATGTGCCCACACACCACGCCATGCAACTCGCGCTTCACACATTCATGGGCGATGGCTTCCTCAAAGTCGCTGATGAAACTCACCGCGGTTTTCACCTTGTGCTTCAGGTACGCCGACAACGACCAATAGCCGTAGCCATACCGCGCCCGCCAGTGGTTGAGCCAGCGATTTAGGGTCAGGGTGAATTCGTAGGCGGAGTCGCCAAGGAAGGCCAGCCAGCGGTGATAACGGGTGATGACATCGAACTGATCGCCGTGAATCACCAGCAGATGCCGACCGTCTGCGGTGACATGCACCGCCTCGTCGACCAGTTGGATATTGCCCAGAATCAGCTTCGAATACCGCCGCAGGAATTCGTCGTGGTTGCCGGTGACGTAGATCACCTCGGTGCCGCGCTTGCTCATGGTCAGCAAACGACGGATCACGTTGGTATGCGCTTGCGGCCAGTACATGCCGCCGCGCAGTTTCCAGCCGTCAATGATGTCGCCGACCAGATAAATCCTGTCGGCATGGTAGCCCTTGAGAAATTGCGACAAGTGCTCGGCCTGGCAATCGCGCGTGCCCAGGTGCACGTCGGAGATCCACAGGGTTCGCACCCGTTGTTTGCGACTGGGTCGGGCGAGCTCGGCGCTGGTCATGGGCAACCCTCTGCGATGTTTTCGCCACTCTGCGCTTGTCCGGTTAATCGACCATGACAAGCGTGAGTCAGTCGTGTGACAACGCATCCGGCGTGCGCCGGTGTAGACTGGCGATCACTTCGGAGACAACCTGCCATGCGACCGATCCTCACCCTGCGTCAGTACACCCACGATTTGATCGTGCATAGCCACGAGCACGCGCAATTGGTGTTCGGGTTGTCCGGTGCGCTGGATTTCGAGGTCGAGGGTTGTGGCAGCCAAGTGCGTCAGCAGAGCTTCGTGGTGATTCCGTCCGGCGCTCATCATGCCTGCGGCAGTCCCGACGGCAGCCGCTGTCTGGTGCTGGATATTCCGGACGGGCAATGGGTGACAGATTCCTTGGGCGAGCATGCCGATGCAAGTCGCCGCTTGCTTGACCAGCCCGCGCGCCTGTCGCTGGACTCGGGGCAAAGCCAGTTGGTCAGCTGGCTGGCGAACAGTCCGGTCAGCGATCCGTTGATCGCGCAACAAGGCGCGGTGTTGCTGCTGGCCAGTCTCAATCACGCGCAGCCTGGAGAACTCGTCGCGCGTCGCCTGCCCTACGCCGCGCTGGATGCGCACATCGAGCAATACGCCGCTTATCCGCTGCAAGTCGCCGATCTGGCGCGCGTGGCCGGGTTGTCCAGCGCGCGCCTGCATGCACGGTTCATGGCCGAATGCGGGCAGACGCCGATGGATTACATCCGCAGTCGGCGCCTGCATCTGGCGGTGCAACTTCTGCGCGACACTGCGCTGCCGATTGGCGAGATTGCCAGTCGCGTCGGATACAGCTCGCAAAGTGCCTTCTCGGCCGCGGTCCTACGTGAGTTTGGTGCATCACCCGGCCAGCTTCGGCGCGATTCCTGCAACAAAAGACGATAGTCTGCCGACAGACTTGTAGGCCGAGACGCGGTTCAATGGACTAATTGATCGTTCCCGCGCTCCGCGTGGGAATGTAGCCCGTGACGCTCCGCGTCACTGGACGCAGAGCGTCCCTAGAGGCATTCCCACGCAGAGCGTGGGAACGATCAATCACAAGAAACCGTGTCTGGATTAAGGAATGCAATGACTCCGCGTACCGCCCTCGGCGCTCTGCATATTGGCGCTTTGATGTTTGGCCTGACCGGTGTGTTCGGCAAACTCGCTGCCGCGTCCCCCGCTGTGATCGTCTTTGGTCGCGCAGCTTTCGCCGTGCTCGCCCTGGCGTTCTTCGCTCGTTTCGCCAGCCAGAGCGGCTGGCAGAAACTGCAGGCCGTGGACTGGCGCCGCCTCGCCCTCAGTGGAGTGCTGCTGGCCGGGCACTGGGTGAGTTTCTTCATTTCGGTGAAAGTTGCTGGCGTCGCCATCGCCACCTTGGGCTTTGCCAGTTTCCCGGCCTTCACGGTGATTCTTGAAGGGCTGATTTTCCGCGAACGCATCCGCGCCAATGAAATCATCCTCGTCGTCTTGGTGACGGTTGGTCTGGTGCTGGTCACCCCGGCGTTCGATCTGGCCAGCGGCGCAACCACCGGCCTGCTCTGGGCAGTGTTGTCGGGCCTGCTGTTCTCGCTGCTGTCACTGACCAACCGCGCCAGCTCCGGGCGCATCCCGGCGGTGCAGGCGGCGTTGTGTCAAAACGTCGTGGTGGCGCTGTGTCTGCTGCCCGTTGCAGCACCGCAACTGAGCGAAGTGCGCGCACTCGACTGGCTGTGGATTGCGCTGCTCGGAGTGTTCTGTACCGGCGTCGCGCACAGCCTGTTTGTCGCCAGTCTGGCGGTGATCAAGGCGCGAACGGCGGCGGTAGTGTTCGCGATGGAGCCGGTCTACGGCATCACCGTCGCCTGGCTGTTGTTCAACGAAACCCCGACGCCGAAGATGCTGCTCGGCGGCGCGTTGATCATTGTCGCCATCGTCGTGTCGGCGCGGATGTCAGGCCATGCCGACAAGAAAACCGTCGCCGCCGAGGCCGCGTCTCACTGAGTGCGGTCGTTGTGGCCGAGGTCGCGCTCAGGGTCGATCTGATCACGAACCCGCTGTTTCAGCACCTTGGCCTCGGGAAACCCACCGTCTGCCTTGCGTTCCCAGATCTGCACGCCGGCGCAGGTGATGTGAAAGACCCCGCCAGTGCCCGGCACCAACGAGACTTTGCCGAGGTCATCGGCAAAGGTGCTGAGCAGTTCCTGCGCCAGCCACGCGGCGCGCAGCAGCCACTGGCACTGAGTGCAATAGGTGATGACAACTTCTGCTTTTGCGACAGTCATGTTTGCTGAAACTCCTGAGACAGAGGGCGCCGCTATAATAGCCGGCTTTAACGCTTGCCCCGAGACTCACAATGCGCCGTCTGTTGTTCTGCCTGCTGCTTGGTTTCCTTCCTCTGCTTGTCCATGCCAGTGAGGCGCCGCGACCGAAAGTCGGTCTGGTGCTGTCCGGCGGCGCGGCGCGCGGATTGGCGCACATCGGCGTGCTCAAGGCGTTGGAAGAGCAAGGCATCAAAATCGACGCGATCGCCGGCACCAGCATGGGCGCAGTGATCGGCGGTCTGTACGCCTCGGGCTACAAGATTGATGAACTGGAAAAACTCGCGCTGAACATCGATTGGCAAGCCGCATTGTCCGACGCCCCGCCGCGCGAAGACGTGCCGTTTCGGCGCAAGCAGGATGACCGCGACTTTCTGGTCAAACAGAAGCTGAGCTTTCGCGACGACGGCAGCCTCGGCCTGCCACTGGGCGTGATTCAGGGCCAGAACCTCGCGCTGCTGCTGGAAAGCCTGTTGGCGCACACCAGCGACACCCGCGACTTCGACAAACTGCCAATCCCGTTCCGCGCCGTCGCCACCGACATTTCCAATGGCGAAAAAGTGGTGTTCCGCAAAGGCCACTTGCCGCAGGTGATCCGCGCGAGCATGTCGATCCCGGCGGTGTTCGCCCCGGTCGAACTCAATGGCCGGCTACTGGTCGACGGCGGCATGACCGACAACATTCCCCTCGATGTCGCGCGGGAAATGGGCGTGGACGTGGCCATCGTCGTCGATATCGGCACCCCGCTGCGCAATCGCAAACAATTGACCACCGTGGTCGACGTGCTGAACCAGTCGATCACCCTGATGACCCGCAGTAACTCCGAAGAACAACTGGCCGCGCTGAAATCCTCCGATGTGCTGATTCAGCCCGCACTGGCGGCGTTCGGTGTCACCGATTTCGGCAAGGCTCAGGAGATGATCGACGCCGGTTACCGGGCGACCCGAATCCTCGATGCGCGCCTTGCTCAGCTCAAGCCCGACGAATCCCAGGATGCCGAACTCAATGCCGCGCGCTCGCCGGGGCAGCGCACGCCGATCATTACCGCGATCCGCGTCGAGAACGACTCGAAAGTCGACGACGACGTCATTCGTTACTACATCCGCCAGCACATCGGCGAACCGCTGGATCTGGGCCGACTGCACTCGGACATGGGCACCTTGTATGGCCTCGACTACTTCGAGCAGGTGCAATACCGCGTGGTGCACAAGGGCCAGGATCACACCCTGGTGATCAGCGCCCGGGGCAAGCGCAGCGGCACCGATTACTTGCGGGTCGGCCTCAATCTGTCGGACGACATGCGCGGCGACAGCGCCTTCAACCTCGGCGCCAGCTACCGCATCAACGGCATCAACCGCCTCGGCGCGGAATGGCTGACCCGCGCGCAAATTGGTGACAAACAAGAGCTGTACACCGAGTTCTATCAACCGCTGGACGTCGGTTCGCGCTACTTCGTCGCGCCGTATGCTTCGTTCGAAGCGCAGAACGTTGAAGCCGTGCTCGACAACGATCCGATCGCGCAGTATCGCGTCGAGCGCTACGGTTTCGGCCTCAACTTCGGCCGACAGATCGGCAACAATGGCGAAGTACGTTTCGGCGTCGGTGAGGCGTGGGGCAAGGCCGATGTACGCATTGGCGATCAGGATCTGCCGAGTGAAAACTTCAACGAAGGTTTCTATGCCCTGAAGTATTCCTACGACTCACTGGATAACGTGTACTTCCCTCACGAAGGCAAGGACGTCAGCCTGACGCTGACGCAGTTTGAACCGGGCCTGGGGTCGGACACGCGTTATCGGCAGTGGGACTTTAAAATCGACAAAGCCATGAGCCATGGCCCGGACACGCTGATTCTCGGTGGGCGCTACGGGCGCACGCTGGATGATGCCAACGTGGTGACCTCAAGCTTCCTGCTCGGCGGTGCGCGACAGTTGTCGGGTTTCCGTGAGGACGCGATTTCCGGACAGAACATCAGCCTGATGCGCGCGGTGTACTACCGCCGTCTGACGCCGCGCTCGTATCTGCCGCTGGACTTCCCGCTGTATGCCGGCGCCTCGCTGGAGCGTGGGCGGGCGTGGAACAACGACAATGAGTTCGACAGTGGCTACATCAACGCCGCCAGCGTGTTTATCGGTTTCGACACACCGCTGGGGCCGCTGAACTTCAGTTATGGGTTGAATGATGCGAATGAGCAGGCGGTTTATCTGAATCTGGGGCAGACCTTCTGATCAAGGCGCCTGACAATCCGCTATCGCGAGCAGGCTCACTCCTACATTTGAATGCGTTCCCCTGTAGGAGTGAGCCTGCTCGCGATAGCGGCATAAAATACACCGCAAAACCATCGGGTTCAGCGAATCCCCGCCAGCAACGTCCGCGCCGTTTGCTTCAACGGCTCATCCCCTTCCTTGAGCAACTCATTGAGCAACGCAATCGCACTGTCGATGTCACCGTCATCGATGCACGTCTGCGCCAGTTCGAGCTTGCCGGAATTTTCGTCGTGGACCGGCTCCGGTTCCTGCAAGTCCAGCGGTTGCAACGCCAGTGACGGCTCGGGATCAGCAAACTCATTGAGAAAATCTTCATCCAGCGGCTCGGTGTCCGGTTCGGGGATCCACTCAAGCTCAGCGTCTGCGCTGGTCGCCTCCGGCAACTCGAAATCCTGAGGCAGTACTCGCAAGCCGGAACCCAGCGCCGAGGTGTCAGCCGACGGTTCGGTTGAGGCCGGGCGACTGTCCTCCAGATCCCAACTGGAATCCATCGACAGCTCGCCCAGATTCAACTCGAAATCATCTTCCGGCAGCTGTGGTGCAACGACAATGGGGGCCGCCGCAATGACCGTCGGCGCGCCGGCCAATAGCGCGGCACTTGCCAGTTTCGGATGTCGAGCGCGCACATCCTGCAACGTCTGGACAGGCACGCCCAGCTCACGCAAATGACTTTCCTGTTGTTCAAACGCGGCGCTGTCACCCTGGCGCCCCAGTACTTCAAGCAACTGCAAACCGATATCGGTGCGCTCCGGTTCTTTGTGCAAGGCATCGCGCAGCAGCCCGGCAGCTTCGCCGAGTCGGCCATAGGCCAGATAGATCCCTACTGCTTCCAGCACATCACCCGCCGCCGGTTCTTCACGATGTTGGGCAGAGACAGAATCGCTGACTGATCCTGCGTTTTCGGCTTCAGGCAAATCCGGCTCACTGCCCTGCGGCAAGAGCGGTTGCGGTTCGTCAGCCGGTGTCTGTTGTTGCCGGCGACGGTGCACAAACAACCCGGCCAGTGCCCCCAGCAACAGCAACAAGCCACCAAGCAATGGCCAGTTCAAACCGTCATCGCCGGACGCGACCGGCGTCACAACAGGGGGCGAAGCCGGTACGGGTGTCACTACAGTCGGTGGCGGCGCTTGCTGAAGTTCGACCAGGCGCGTTTGCAGGTCAGCGATCTGCTTCTTGCCGTCGGCAATCTGCACATCCTGTGTCTGCAGTTTTGCATTGAGTTCGTCGACAGTCTTTTGCAGTTGCTGGCCCAGCAACACACTGGCGGCCAATTGCTCGGCCAGCGCATCGTTGGCGGGCGGGGTGGCAGGCGTTGGCAGCGTATCGCGCTTGCCCTGAGCTGCCTGCGGCGCAGCCACGGCCGGCTCTACAGCAGGAAAACCGGAGGATTGCGCCAGTGGATCCGGCTCATCGGTGGCCGGCACGATACCCGGCGAACCCGGTGGATCGATCAACACCGTGTACTCGCGCAGCAAACGGCCATTGGGCTGATTGAGCTGCACGAGGAAATTCAAGAAGGGTTCGTTGACCGGTTTACTGGAGGTCACCCGGATCATCTGGCGATTGCCATGCAGGATCGGAATGAACTTGAGGTCGTTGAGGAAGAACACTCGCTCGACCCCGGCCTCGGCGAACTCATCCGCCGTAGCCAGACGCACCGCCAGATCGTTTTGCGTCAGCCCGCCGACATCGACCAACGCGATGTCAGCCTTGAGTGGCTGATTAAGGCCTGAATGAACAGTGATGTCACCCAGCCCCAAGGCCATCGACCAGGCCGAATAGCTGAAAACACCGACGACCAGCAGCCATTTGGCGCCACCGCGCAGTACCACGTGCCGACTTGCGAGCATGAGCATCCCTTAAATAAGCAAAACCGACTTCTATGCGTTCGCACATCCGGTACGAACACGATATTGCCCAGTAGTTCTTATAGTCGGCTCAGCGCGATCTCTCAAAGATACGGCACGGGGATGTGCCTCAAGATTTTTCCAGGTTGCCCAGAATGTGCCCGTGAACTCGCATGCACACCTTCAAATCCGCCTCGTCGACGCCTTCGAACAACTCGTGACGCAGCTGTGTTGCAATGGTTTCGATTTGCTCGATCAGCGGCAGCGCCGGCGCGCAGAGGACGATTTTTTTCGCCCGGCGGTCTTCCATCACGGACTGGCGTTGCACCAGCCCCTGGCTTTCCAGACTATCGAGCAAGCGTGCAAGGGTCGGCCCTTCGACGCCAACGCTCTGCGCCAGCTCTCGTTGGGTTGGCGCCTCTTCAAAACGCGCCAGATGCAGCAGCACCAGCCAGCGCGCCTGGGACAGACCCAGCCCGGCCAGTCGGCGGTCCAGTTCGGCACGCCAGCCACGGGACATCTGGGCCAGTTGCATGCCAAAGCGGTGTTGATCGGTTAACGGCATAAAACACTCACGGTTAGACTGAAAATAAAGAAAATCTAATTATTAGCCAGCTAAGCATGAGCTGCAGTTATAGGCAAGTGGCGGTCTGTACTGAATCGTTACATCTTGAGGTCCCTCACCCTAGCCCTCTCCCAGAGGGAGAGGGGACTGAATGGGGGATGCTTCAGATATTCAGCGACTTGGGAGTGCTTTGCTGAATCCAGAATTGGCAGGCCCTCACCTTAGCCCTCTCCCGGAGAGAGAGGGGACTGAATGGGGGATGCTTCAGATATTCAGCGACTTGGGAGTGCTTTGCTGAATCCAGAATTGGACAGCCCTCACCCTAGCCCTCTCCCGGAGGGAGAGGGGACTGAATGGGGAATATTTGGGAATTACGCCGACGTGGCAGATCGGCGCTGAATCCATAATCGACTCGGTCATTCAGGTCGATGTATGGCGCAAGACACCTCGGTCGGCCCCCTCTCCCTCCGGGAGAGGGCTGGGGTGAGGGGCGACGGCAAAATTACATCTCGAATTCCGACTGCAACGCAGCCCGCACGCAATACAGCACGCCCTCCGGCACACGCCCGGCAAACAGCTCCGCAACCTCGGCGACCGATGGCAACTCGCCCTCGCCATCAAGAAACGCGTCCTGCACTTCACCCATCAACTCTTCAGGCAAATCCAGTGCCTGCTCGAGCGACAACTGCTGCTTGCCGATCGCCTCGGCGAGCATGGTGTAGACGTTCTTTTCCGAGCACTGCAGCTGACCGGCGATCTGCAGCGGCGTCATTCCAGCGCGGGCCAGGGTGATCAGTTCGTGGCGCACGTCGGCCACCGCTTTCGGCGCCTCGACCTCGCCGCCGAGCACTTCGAGGAAGGCATCGCCGTAGCGTTCCAGCTTGCGCGCACCGACGCCGCTGACCCGGGCCATTTCTGCCAGTGAAGTCGGTTGGCTGCGGAGCATTTCCAGCAGCGTCGAATCGGGGAAGATGACGTACGGCGGCACACCATGTTCTTCGGCCAGTTTGCGTCGCAGCGCGCGCAGGGCTTCCCACTGTTCGCGCTCTTCGCCGCGTACCAGTTGGCTGGCCGGGCTCTTGCTCGCGGTTTTGGCGGTAACCTGCGGTTTGAGGTCGCGGCGCAATTCAAGGCTCACTTCGCCCTTGAGCAACGGCCGGCAACTGTCATTCAGACGCAGACCGCCATAGCCTTCGTGGTCGACATCCGCCAGACCGCGCGCGACCAGTTGACGGAACAACGAGCGCCATTCGCTCTCGCTCAACGCCTTGCCGACGCCCCACACCGACAGGTGCTGATGGCCGAAACTGCGGATTTTTTCGTTGTCCTTGCCCAACAGCACATCGACCAGATGGCCAACGCCATACCGCTGGCCGGTACGGAAAATCGCCGACAAGGCCTGACGTGCAGGCTCGGTGGCGTCCCAGGTCTGCACACCATCGACACAGTTGTCGCAATGGCCACACGGCTCGGGCATGTCTTCATCGAAGTACGCGAGCAGGATCTGACGACGGCAACGGGTTTCTTCGCACAGCGACAGCATCGCGTCGAGCTTGTGTTGCTCCAGACGCTTGTGCCGCTCGTCACCTTCGGAGTTCTGCAGCATCTGCTTGAGCATCACCACGTCTTGCAGACCGTAGGCCATCCACGCATCCGCCGGCAGCCCGTCACGACCACCGCGCCCGGTCTCCTGGTAATACGCTTCGAGGGATTTCGGCAGATCGAGGTGCGCGACGAAGCGCACGTTGGGCTTGTCGATGCCCATGCCGAACGCCACGGTGGCGACCATGATCAGGCCTTCCTCGTTGAGGAAGCGCTTCTGGTTGAAGGCGCGCAGATCGTTGGGCAGGCCGGCGTGGTACGGCAGCGCCGGAAAGCCCTGCTCACTGAGAAACGCCGCGACTTCCTCGACTTTCTTGCGTGACAGGCAATAGACAATGCCGGCATCGCTGCGCCGCTCGGCGAGGAACGCCAGCAACTGCTTGCGCGGCTGCTCCTTGGGCACGATGCGGTAGAAAATATTCGGGCGGTCGAAGCTCGACAGGAAGCGCTCGGCATTCTGCAGGTGCAGGCGCGTAACGATTTCTTCGCGGGTACGCTTGTCGGCGGTGGCGGTCAGGGCGATGCGCGGTACGTCGGGGAACAGCTCGGCCAACTGACCCAGTTGCAGGTATTCCGGACGGAAGTCGTGACCCCACTGCGACACGCAGTGCGCTTCGTCGATGGCGAACAACGCAATGTCCAGGCTCTGCAGGAATGAGAGCATGCGCGGCTGCACGAGGCGCTCGGGCGCCAGATACAACATCTTCACTTCACCGCGCTTGATCCGCGCCGCGAGATCGCGCTGCTGTTCGGCGCTCAAGGTGGAGTTCAGCGCGGCGGCGGCCACACCGAGCTCTTCGAGGGTGGCGACCTGATCGTCCATCAGCGCGATCAGCGGCGACACCACCACCGCCAGGCCATCGCGCAGTAAAGCCGGCACCTGGAAGCACAGGGACTTGCCGCCACCGGTAGGCATCAGCACCAGCGCATCACCGCCGCTGGCCACGCGCTCAATGATTGCACCCTGACGGCCACGGAAACTGTCGTAGCCGAAGATGTCCTTGAGGACGCGTTGAGCCTGTTCGAGCATAAAAACTCCAAAAATCTACCGAAACATCCCTGCACAGGCTGGTTCAGAACAGCCGGGGCTGCTTAAACAAAACGTAAGAGCGCATTGCACGACAACCGCAATACGAGCAGGGAGCGCAAAACGCGGCAGTATACCCGAGGCCTTCGCTGCACAGGGTGCCGCTGATAAGACACTGATAAACCTGCCACACAAATCCCATGTGGGAGCGAGCTTGCTCGCGAATACGGTGGGACAATCAATACAAAGGTGCCTGATACGGCGCTTTCGCGAGCAGGCTCGCTCCCACAGGATTTGTATGCAGCCCGGCAATTGCGGCAAATCTGCCATGCGGCTGGCTTGAGCGCGCAAGAAGGCCTAGAATTCCCGCATTGTTTATTCCCCAAGGTAGCCCCGTAATGTCCTTCGCTGAGCAACTGACCCGCCTGCAAGTTTTCCTCGACGCCGACGAGCTGCATGACGAGGCGCTGGATTACGTGGCCGCTCACGGCTACCTCACCGCGCTGTCGATCTGCGCAGAAGACGTACCGGAGCGTGAGTGGATCGACGCCCTGTTCGCCGAAGAGCCGCATTACAGCAGCGACGCCCAGCGCGAAGAGATCGAAGCCACCCTGATCGGCCTCAAGGCGCACATCGCCCGTCAACTGGCCTCGGATGAAGAATTCGAGCTGCCATGCGAACTGGATCTGGGCGAAGAGCCGGATGATTCCGAACTGCGCGGCTGGTGCATCGGTTTCATGGAAGGCGTGTTCCTGCGTGAAGCCGCCTGGTTCGAAACCGCCGAAGAAGAAGTCAGCGAAATGCTCCTGCCGATCATGGTCGGTTCCGGCCTGTTCGACGAACAGCCGGAATTCGAAGACATCGCCAAAGACGCCAACCTGATGGACGACATGATCGTGCAGATCCCGGAAGCCCTGACCGCGCTGTACCTGCTGTGCCAGGCGCCTGATGAAAAACCGGCGATCCTCAAGCCACGTCACCACTAAGATCCGGCCTATGGACAATCCCATAGGCAACCGCCCCCTGATGTTGCGCTACATCCTGCTGGCCATCGGCTGGCTCAGCGTGGCATTGGGGGTGATCGGGATTTTCCTGCCTGTTTTGCCCACCACTCCTTTTCTCCTGCTCGCGGCGGCGTGTTTCGCTCGCAGCTCTCCGCGCTTTTATCAATGGCTGGTCGAACACCCACGACTGGGACCATGGATTCGTGACTACCTCGATGGCAACGGCATTCCGCTCAAGGGCAAGATCTACGCGATCGGGCTGATGTGGGCCAGCATTCTGTTCTCGTGCTATCTGGTGCCGCTACCGTGGGCGCGGGGCTTCATGCTGACCAGTGCGGTGCTGGTGACGGTCTATATCGCGCGCCAGAAAACGCTGCGCAAATCCTGAGCGGGCGGTGAACGAGGCTACCGATCATCGGAAAGCAGCCTTGACCTGTCAGATCTGACAGGTGCGCAATTTGCCGTTTAGCCGTTCAATCACTCCGTCCCCTTCCCGCACGGAGCCGATGCCATGTCGACGCCTGATCAGCCTCTCGCCCTCACAGAACTCAACATTCCCGGTCGCAGCAAAGACCCGGTATCGCAGGATCCCGATATCTGGGGCATCAACATCGCGGCCGCGCAGGGCAACTTTCCTCTTAACGGTCTGCTGTGCCAGGCGGGGCCGTGGGGCAACATGGCGCAAGGCGACAGGTTGACGATCTTCTGGGGCACCGGGCAGAACGTCTGGGTGGAAACCGTCGACAAGACCGAGGTCGGCGCACAACTGCGCATGTTCGTGCCTTCCCGGCACATGGTCGATGGCTCGTTCGCGGTGTCCTATGTGGTCAAGCCGCTGGGCGGCGCGGATCAAGACTCCGAAGTGATGCAGGTGCTGGTCAAGCTCACGCGCCCGGGCGGGCACGATGACAATGGTGAAATCGGGCATTCCAAACTGATCATGACCCTTCCCGAGGACATCGTTGATGGCGGCATCCACAAGGACAACGTCGAGGACGGCGTGCTGATCACCCTTGGCAAGACCGATGGCACAGCGCCCTACCCGTACGCGGCGGCGGGCGATGTCTGTCGCGTCAGCTGGGGCGGGATCTTTGTGCTCAGTGAGCCGCTGACCCAGGAACAGGCTGAAGGCAAGGCGCCGGTCATCGTGACCATTACCGAAGCCGTCATCCGCGAGGCCGGTGATGCGGAAGCGCCCGGCGTGGCGGTGGTTTTCGAAGTGTACGATAAGGTGTTCAACCGCTCCGAGGACTGGAGCCCCGAGCAGCGTGTGGCAGTGGCCGTCAACGCGGACCCGCTGGACGCCCCCATCCTCAAGGAAGCCAAAAACAATGAGCTGGATCTGGACGCCCTCGCGGGCAAGCCGGGTACTGCACAAGTCGCCACCTCGAAGCCGAAATTCGAGCTGGGCGACATCATCACTGTGCGGGTCAAAGGCACGCCGACCGAGGGCGCGCCGATTGACTTCAAAGTGGAAAGCGCACCGCTGGACAACCTGCCGAGTGTTGTCGAACTCGAACTGCCCAACGCAATGCTGATGCAGCTGGCAACGAACAGATTCTCCTTGTCCTGCAGCGTGAAAAAAGCCGACTCCCCTCCCCATCTGCATTCCAAAAGCCAGTTCATCCGCGCCATCGGCGAAGTCCAGCGACTGGCCGCGCCGATCATGCTGGATGCCGTGTCCGGGGCGCTGGACCCCGACCTCACACAGGTGCGTCTCAAAATCCCCTTCGACAAATCCTTTGACGAAGGCCAGGTCCTCAAGATATTCATGCTCGGCACCAGGTCCGACCTCGGTCCCTACCTGCCTGACCTGCCCTTACGTCCCATCACCCATAACGACATCGTCGACGCGACACCGCTGCTGTACAACATCGACGGCAAACACCTGGCCCCGGTCAACGGCGGCAAGGCCGAGTTCTACTACCAGCAATTGATTGCCGAGACGGTGCTCGCCACGCTGGACCCGTACGAGACCACCCGCGCCATTCGCGAGTCGATCCACACTGAGATCCTGCAAGTCGGCGAACCCCGCCTGGAACTGCCAGAACCCGAGGTGGCTGGCGTGGTGAACGGCGTCCTGCCCGCCGAAACCGCCGGCACCACCCTGACGGTGCCGCATATCGAAACGGTCAAAGGCGATGAAGTCTTCATGTTCTGGATCGGTTCGATCACCGGCGAATATACCGACTCGATCAAGCTGAACGATTTCACCGCCGGCCAGCGAGTACCGTTCCCGATCCCGGCGGCGGTGATCAAGGGCAATGAAGGCGGATCGGTGATCGCCCGGTACGAGATCAAACGCGCCGCCGGCGGGACGAGTTATTCCAATTCGCGGGTGTTCCGTGTTGGGGTGGCGCATGTGAAACCAGAGATCATCTCTTTGAAAGATGGAGAAGGATTCGAGATTTCTCAGAGCCCACAAGGGATGACTGCTCATCCCGATATCGTTTTGAAAGGTAAAGCCACCCCAGGATTCAAGGTTGAAATTTTGGATGGCTCCATACCCTGTGGTACGCCAACCGCTGATAGTAATGGTAACTGGACCCAAGCCATAAGCGGAGTGATACTTGGCGATCATAGCTACATTGCTAAAGCTCTTTACGGAGAAGGGCAAATATCAAATGCACTCGGCGTAACAAAGGCCTCAGGAACAGAGCCCCTTTTTCTGCGCATGTTTTGGGATGTTGAAACAACGGTTCATCCATCGTTCGAAAGAGATTCGCAACATTTAGTGTTTGCTTTTCTTCCGCAACCTGATAGATCAACAGGAATACGCGCCTTATATCATCAGGAGTATGCGCTCCACATGGACAGCACCCGCGTATGGTGCGAACGCTACGGTGGCAGTTCTCATGCAAGCTTTTTCCTCATGGAGCAAGCAAATGGCTCTTTAGTTATTAAGGGCTACTACCATAATAACGTTTTAGCGATGGGGTATTCAGGTGGAGTTAGAAGCGAAATTCTTGATCCGAATGATGTCAATTCTCGGCAGCGATTTTGGTGTGATTTAAACAATACAAACACGATAATCCAGCTCTTTTATAGTAAAATCTAACCCCTCCCTTTAAAGATATCTGACTATTTAGAGATACGAAAACAATGGGGTAATTACTCGATGGTGATGTTCGTTCCGGAGTACTCACAAAACTAATCCTGAGCTATGCGCTAATGAGATGACCCGTCACGCAGAGCTGCCTTCGGGGATGAGGCGGGGAAAAGAGTACGCATTTATTATCGCAGGCGATAAATCGGCTGGTGGATAATCTGGAGTTGCCGCACTAGTGCGCCTCTTTGACATTCTGGAATGATAAGTCGGGCGGCTGACGCCTGCCCGCGAAGGCGGCGTCACAGCCTCTACATCGCTTCAAGCATGGAAAAAACCTCTGCCGCGTCGACTCGGGGCAGCAGTTTTTGTCGTTTCGACAGGAGGTTTTTCTTAACCATTCCACGAAAGACCACTCGTCGGATACCACCTTTTAAACTGTGGTGTTTAAAAGACACCTCCAGACACGCCTTCCAGGCTACAAATTCTTGCGCCATTGCCTACAGCTACGCCAGAATCCGCCGGCTTGTGCGCCTTGGGGGCGGGTTCTATTGTGGTGCGGTCGCTGACGAATCAGCGATCGGGTTTAGCGACTCGGACCAACTCAGTGCATCAGCGTTCGTGGCTTCGTTGTGGGACTCTTTGCCCGCAATTACGTTATGGCGGCTGTATGCGGGAGACCTTTGGGTCTACCGGTGTGCCTGAGACCGGTTCGCTAACCTGCGTACAGCTGCCACCTTCACCTGTTTAGCGACAGAGAAAGAGTGGCTCCATAAATTCAGGAGCTTCACCATGATCAAACCAACACCCAACCCACCCGAAACCGACCTCACCTCGCCCTACGAATCCCTCGATTCAAAAAAACTCCACGAAGCCGCCGACCGCGCCCTCGATCACTACCTCTGCCCACCCGGCTCGACCCCACCGCCACGCAAAACCCGCCGGATGTACGCCGTCACCGCGGACTTCAAAAACGAGGAACTGCTGGCCGATGCCAGCGAAACACTTGCCTCAGCCAGAACCATCGCCCATGACTTCGCCCATCTCATACCTGCGTCGCAACGCAGGACGCTGTTGGGGATTGCACAGCTGATCATGCTCGGCGAACTGGCGGTGAATCGGGTGATGGATAATCTGGAGGTGCCGCAATAGCACGGTTCTGTGGCACGCCTTGAGTGAGGTGTTGTGGCTGCTGACGTCTTCGCGGGCGAGCCCGCTCCCACAGGGATCTGCGCCGTTCACAAACCCCTGATCCACCGACGAACCTGCGGGAGCAAGCTTGCTCCGAGCGACGATCCGACAAAGGCGACCTCACAGCCAGCACATGTCTTCAGGCATAAAAAACCGCTGCCCCGTTGAATCGGGACAGCGGTTTTTGTCGTTCCGACAGCAACATTTTCTCGTCCAAGCCACAGACGACCACTCGTCGGATACCACACGGAACCTGTCAGACTTGACAGGTGTGCAAACACTTCAACACAGGTTCAATCACTCCATCACCCGACACGGAGTGCACGCCCATGTTCGCCATCCACCCCGCGCTTGCAAGCACCCCGCCTCTCGATGAATTCGACTACCACACGACGCCTGCGCGCTCTTCAAGAGGTCTTGCCTGATGCCTTCTCACACACTTTTCCGCTTCCCTCCCCTGAGGGAAGGCAATGACACACTGGCGCTGCGCCCGCTGCTGATTCCGGGGATGCTCGAACCGGCGCAAGACGGCGATGGCGGGATCAACATCATGGTGGCCACTGACGATCCGCAGGGCCTGCTTTGCGTGATCAATCCTTATCTGCCCCCCATGAAAGAGGGGGACAAACTCGAGATCCACTGGAACAACGAGAAAGTGCTCGAACGACTCGTAGCGGCCGACGAAGTCGATCAGCGGGTGTTCTTCTATTTGCCGACGCCGGCAGAGTCGGGATGGGCTGAGAATTGCCATTATGTACTGACCCGCGTGGGCGAGACTCAGCCTGATCCACCGTCGGCGTCCTTGCGGGTATTGATCAAGCTTTACAAGCCGGGAAATCGTGACAAGGCACCCCATTTGCCCGACGGCCATTCAGAACTGAACATCGTGCAGTTGCCGCCCGAGCTGGTCGAACAGGGCGTCATAGACGCCGAATGGGCAAAAAACGGGGTGCCGGTCACAATCCCTCACTACGTGTACTGCACGCGGAACGATAAAGTCAGATTGCAGGTAGGCGACTATTCGCTACCCGCGCACCTCATTACCCAAGACCAGGCCGACGACAAGCAACCGATCGAAATCCGCATCGAACAGGAACACATTCTCCGCGTCGGCGATGGCCTGAAACGGGAAATCAAATACGACATCAATGATGAAGTGTGGAACTGGGCCGACCGCCATTCCAAACGCACCTACATCGACGTGGACGCCGGCGGCTGGCGCCTGGAACCGCCAATCTTCAAGGAAGCGGTCAATAAAGTCATTACCATCCGGGATTTGAACAAGCTGCCGGTAACAGTACAGATCCACGTCAACCCCAAGGACTTCAGTCTGGGCGACATCGTGACAATGACCTTCATCGGTAAACCGCCAGGCAACGCTGAACCGATCGTTTGCAGCGAAACCCGCGAGATCGACAACATTCCCACGGTGTTGGAAATCAAGGTGCCCTATGACTTGATCAGAACCCTCGCTCTGGGCACCGCCGACGCCTCTTATATTCTCTACAAAAAGGACGGCGACCCGCTGTCTTCCCAGCGGATCGTTGCGAATGTAGTTGGCGACGTCAACATGTTGCCCGAGCCGACCCTTCGCGAACTGATCGGCGACACCCTCGAACCGGACGAGCCCTACGCCACCGTCGATGTGCGCTACGGCATGAAAAACGGCGATCTGATCTGCCTGAGATGGTATGGCACCCGGTCCAATGGCGACGAGTATGAGCACGAGGTTCCGCATATCGTCAGCGACAACGAAGCCAAGGAAGGCGTGGTGACGTTCTACATCAATGATGAACACATCAGTGTGCTTGATAACGGCACGCTCGACCTTTCCTACGTCGTCGCCAACGATGCGCCGGGTCTTCTCGCTATCACGGAGTCCGAGCGCTTGCTGGCTAAAGTCGAGAAGATCCGGGCAACGCTGCCTAAACCTGTTGTCGAGGAGGCCGAATCGCCTGGGGATGTGCTCGATCCATCGAAAGTGTTCGACAGCGTTCACGTGCTGATCGGCGAGGCGAAAACCGTCAGAGGTGATGTGCTGACGTACTACTGGCGAAGCCCCAACCCCTTCGGCAGTACCAGCGACTGGCTGCCGATCACCACTGTGAGTGAAGGCCAGCCTGTGCGCTTCAGAGTCGACAAGGAATATGTCACGTCGAACATCGGGCAGTACGTGAAAGTGCGTTATTCGGTGTTGCGCGCCTCGAACGGACGACATGAATATTCGGCCACGCTTGATCTGCTCATTGGTGAGCTGGTGGGGGATTTGCCGCCGCCCGATGTTATTCAGGCGCCTGACGGAACACTGGACCCGATGAGTGGGTTGACGGGCGTCGATGTGAGCGTCGGTTACCCGAGCATGAAGCCCGAGCAGGACATGATCGGGTTGAAGTGGCTGGGCTCGCCGGGAGCGGGCACATCCGAGGATCTTGAGCTGCCAGGGCACTCGAGCGGCACTGTTCGATTCCACCTGCCAGCTACAGTGGTGGGTGCAAACATCGACAGACGCGTCACGGTTCAATATGAGGTAACGCGCTATACCATCACAACGCCTTCGCAAACACTGGATCTTTACATTTCAGGGTTTTCCGACCCGGAAAATCAGTTGCCTCGCCCGCAAGTCCCCCAAGCAGCGAATAACGTTCTGGATCTGATGACTTTCAGCGGCGATGCGAAAGTTTTAGTCGCAACGTGGTATTACATTGCTCCGAAACAAGTCATCTGGTTGTTCCTTGAGGGAGAAACCACATCCGGTACCCGGCACATCATCAAGATCATTGACGGCAAGGAAATAACGCCGACGCAAATAAGCAACGGCCTCAATGAAACACTGCTCAAAAGCGAACTGATGAAACTGGGTCACTCCACCCCGGCCACCGTCGTTTGCAAAGTGGCATTCGATGGTGACGGTGTGGAAGATCGCGCTTATGTTTTTCCCCGATTGCCACTGACTATCAGAACCCGCTATGACTACATCACTCCGGTCATTACCCGAGTGTCGGATTCACGCAGTGACATCGAAGAAGGTGGTAAAACCCGCGATAATGAAGTCACCATCACCGGCACTGCCACCCGAGAGGAAACCATTGAGCTGTTCGATGCAATTTCCACTTCAATGGGAACTGCAAAAGTCGGAACGGACAGCAGCTGGAGCCGCAAGATCGGTATCTTGACGGAGAGAAACTACAGCATCACCGCCAAGGCTCTTTATGGCGCCGATCCTGTATCCAGCACGCCCAGAACCTTTACCGTCAAATTTGCAGAAACCCCCGAAGTCCTCGCCATCACCGACTCGCGAGGCCCCGTCCAACCGGGCGCCACCACTTATGACAACAGTGTCTTCGTGGAAGGCAGCGCGACCCCCAACCTGCAAGTGCGCTTGCTCGGCGCCGATGCGCCGGCCATTACCCTGGATGTCGACGAGCAGGGCAAATGGAGTCACCGCCTTAACAATCTGAAGATCAAGACTTATAGCCTCACCGCCGAGGCGCTATACGATATTGATCCGCCGGTGGGCAGCCCCAGAACCTTCGTGGTGGCTCAGGCCGTGACACCGACGATTTCACGGGTGAGCGATATCCGCAGTGACGTCCCCATGGATGGCACCACTTATTACCGAACCGTTACTCTGACCGGAAAAGCCAGCCCCAACGAGAAAATCACCCTGCTCGACGTCAACAAGCCAATCATCACCGTGGACGTCAAGCCCAGTGGCGATTGGGATTATGTCTTCAACAATCTGACCTTGAATATCTACCGTCTGATCGCGAGGGCCGAATACGGCAGTAATCCGGAGTCAGCCCCGCCCCGGGTGTTTACCGTGGCTGCCTTTATTTCTCCGACGATCACGGCCGCTGTCGACTCCGTCGGCCCGGTTGCGCAAGGCGCAATCACGTATGACAGTACGGTCACCTTAAGCGGTGAAGCCACTCCGAGAGAACAGATACAGCTCTACAACAAAGGCGTGCCCGTTGGCTCACCGATCAACGTCACGGCCAACAAAACGTGGACGACGCAGGTCACCAGTCTGGCGATCACCTCCCACAGCATTATTGCCAGAGCATTGTATGGTGCTGTTCCGGTGGACAGTGAACCAAGGAACTTTTCCGTCGCTGCCCACATCGCCCCCACACTGACATCGGTCCATGACGGCATCAGTGAGGTTCAACCGGGTGGGCAGACCAAAAGTACTTCGGTGACCCTGCGAGGCACCGTCACACCCAACCGTCAGGTGCAGATTTACGATAACAACAACCCGAAGCACACAGTGCGCGCGGTCGGCAACATTTGGAGTACGACATTGCCGGTAGGCCTTGGCCAACATGAAGTCAAAGCCAAGGCCGTCAGTACCGAACAGGATACGGCGTCTCGCCGTTTTTCGGTCATTTCGCCGATTCCGCCGCTGGTGTTCAATACGACCGAGGTGCGGCTGACTGGAAGGGCCTTTCTCATTGCCAATTGGGCGGCCTATCCGAATTTTGGGCCAGGTACCTCGGTGCACCATAGGGCAAGCGGGGGGGTACCGAATCCAAACTATCATTACGCGTCCAGTAATACGGATGTTGCCGTAGTTGACGGCACGGGTCTGGTGACAGTCAGGGGCAATGGACAAGCGCGAATCACAGCCAGTGACAGTGTAGGTCAATCCCAATCCTACTTGGTGCATGTATCGGGAGTCGTGCATTGCTACGGCCTGGATGGAGGAAGCTGGAATACCATTAACGGCCGGGCTGCGGCAAAAGGAACGCGATTGCCAAGCATGGGTGAGCTCAGAGAAATCCATAGTCAATGGGGCGGGCGTTGGCCGATGGGTAACTTTTGGTACTGGTCAACTGACCGACAATCCTCTTGGCCAATCGTCCGCTATTACATGAAAAATCTGGTCACTGGCGCAGAAGCCCACGTGCAGCATTACGGCACTGCGCTTGGGGTGGGAATCAGATAGGGCAGCGTACATCGAATGTAAAAATGCCTCGCAAAAGCGAGGCATTTTCAGGTTCAACTTATCGACTACCAGCTATACCTCACCCCGACATTCGCCCCCCAAGGCTGCTCGATATGCTCGCCTTTGGCGTAGTCGAAATCGGCATGCACCTGCCATTGCGCCGACATCGCCACCGCCACCCCCGCACCGAACTCGGCGCGAGAACCCGACAAGTCATTGTTGAACACGTTGTTGTTGACCTTCACTTCGTTGTTCGAGGCGAACTCATGAGCAATCGCCGCGCGCACGTAAGGCTGCGCGACAGCGCCGTTACCGAAACCGAAGTTGCGCCCGAACGTGGCACCGGCCTTGCCCAGCAGAGAGCGCATGCGATCGCCATCGGCCTGCATGTCGTTGTTCAGCGTGTAGCGTTTACCCTGGATCTGCACCGCCGACAGTTGCGTGAAAGGCTCGACGAAGTAGCCGTCTGCCAGTTTTATATGACGACCGAATTCCGCCGAACCGCCCATACCCCAGTTGTCGTAATCGCCTTTGGTGCGGCTGCCGTCACTCAGACGGACCTTGGACTCGTTGCGAAAGCGGTTGAACTTGAGCACGCCGTCGAAGTAATAACCGCTATCGCTGTCGAGCCAGGTCACGTAGGGGCCGACGTAGTAACTTTTCACCGTGCCCGAGGTGCCACGGTTCAAGTCCAGATCCGACTCGCTGGTGCCCGCCAGCACGCCCACCAGTACCTGGCTTTCACCCACTCGGGCGTCAGCGCCAAGGGACAGGCCCTGCTGCGTCTGCTGGTAGCCCACGCCCGAACCGTCGGCTACGTTGTATTTGTTGCCGTACGTGCGGATCCAGCCGCCAGACTGTCCGCCATTGAAACGCAGCTCTCCCATGCGGCTGCGCAACGACGACAACTCGCCGTACCACACGGTCGGCGCGGTGTTGAACAAGGCCAGTACCGAGCGCGCGCCGGGGCTGATGACTTCGGTGGTCGGGTCGAGAAACCACTCCTTCGCTCCCCCCTCGATTTCCCGACTGGCCAAACTATAAGACCAGGTGCCGACATCCACCCGCTGATCGCCAGCCAAGGCAAAATTTGCACCGTCGAGGGTGCCGGTACGCACCAGCGTCAACGCTTGCGGCGAAGCGGCGTCCAGGCCAGAGGCCGCAACCGCCAGCGCAAAGTCCCCCGCCGAAGCACCGATGACATTGAGAAAATCATGCTCACCGCTGGCGAAATCGCCCTTCATCGCAAAGGCCCCATTGCCGGAAAGTGAGCCGACATTGAGCGTGTAATACGGACCGGGAGCGTCCTGGGCGCCAAAGGTGACGGTGCCACCGTTCATGCCCAGTGCACCGATCGAATCGTTGCCGGTGAGTGTCCAGTTGGAGTTGCTGTTGACGTTCACGCTGTCGACATTGTCGAGGCGCCCGGTCAATTGCGAGAGGTTGTCCAGCGTGACCGTGGCGGTAGAGCTGCCATCAACCAGAACATCTCCGTTCATCCTCCCTTGATCGAAGGTCAGATCGGCGGTGCCGCGGTCGGAAATACTGATATTGCCGTTCAAAGTGCTTTTGGCAACTGTCACCGCAGCCGTCGAAGCATCCTGGACATCGAGCAGAACGCCATTGCCGGCGAGTAGAGTTGAGTTGTTCAGAATCGCTACATTAACCTGCGCGCCACCCTCCACAAGAACAGCTGACGATGCTCGACCTTCGAGCGTGGCTCCATTCAACGTCAGATGCGTGTCCCCGACTCCGGCAGAGTCAGAGGACATCCGCACGCCATTCGCGCCGCCGCTGATCGTCGTGCCATTGGCCCGGACCTCACCGCCGAAGTACTCGATGCCGACACTGTTATCACCCATACCTGTCACCTCGCCGCCATTGAGTTCGAGCGTACTCATCCCTGTGATCAATACACCTGCGGTACCACCTCGGATTATGCTGCCGCTCACCACCGCAGAAGATCCTGAACTCGTCCCGCCCTGACGTGTAAGCCATAGCGCGGCACCATCACTGAACAGGTTTGCGCCCGTTACTGTTGCCTGGCTGTTAGTAACGGTTATGCCGCTGTTGCCATTGCGCCCGGAAAAACTCCCTCCCGTTGCATTGATGACAGACCCGGTCTGGACGAAAACCTCATACGATTGAGCGTCAGTGGTATTCAAGACACCACCATCATGAACCAGATAATTATCGATGCCTGTATTCACATCGATGTCCAGGTTCTGGCCCGCGCCTACGTCAGTCAACGCCATCAAAGGTGTACTTATAAAGAAAACAGGTGAAACCAAAACACCCACCCGCCGAATAAAAGAACGACCGCTATCGGATCCGAACACACTCATCACCACCACTCCCTTCCAAGAAAACCGCACACCTGTCAGGCGTACCTATTGCGCCGGTAGACTACATGCCGCTATATCCCGTGACGCGTAGGACAAGTCCTAAATCGACCGAGAATTTTCCGCATAGACAGTCAGAACTTTATGCATCTGAGAAATAGAGCGCATAGAGTTCTGCAAAATAAAAAAGGAAGACATCTGCCTTCCTTTTTCACTCCTGTTAAGTAGCCATCATGTCAACGGGCAATTTCCGCCAGAGCCATCACGAACGACAACTTGTACGGCATGTTTATCTGAAGTTTCCAGACGCCCCTTTACTTCCACCTGATAAGTTATTTCTCCGCTGCCATCCTTGATTGGCAGGAGCGCAGCATCATGCGGCAGATAAACGGTAAATCCAGCCGTGTGCTCGTTTCCGGTCAGTTTTTTCTCAAAAGGATAATCAGGTACGGGCACCGGATCCGTACCGTCCCACCCTTCACCTTTCCAGGTAAAGGTTAACTCCATGTTTTCTTCCAATGGAGCGCCTCCCGGCACATCCACAACCGCTGCCCAACCGACATTGGAGATATTCTTCAATGAAGCGCAGTTCAGGAATTCATCTCCGCCAATTGTCTCCAGGAAACCGATTTTTGGGGTTGGTAAAGTTACCTTGACAACGTACACACTGACCGGCTGACGCAAGGAACTGTTGGGATTATCATCCGGGTAGGCTGGATTCGTGATCTCATAATGAACGGGGATTGCCAGGTCGTTACCTTGCTCAGTTATAAACGCATGAGGAATTGTAAAGTCGATCGGATCATCGTCATTTTCAGTGCCGTCCAGGGTTACTTCGCCGCCAGGGCCAGGCACAGCGACACCGCCCCAATAGAGTTTATAGACATCGCCAACTTCGCGAATTTTGTCAACGATTGTCGCAGCCGTGCCGTCAAAGCCCGCATCGATCAATTCGAACTTGTTAGGGTCCGTAGTTTTGTCTGCCTGGACGGTAACCGGACTCAAATTAGGATTGCCGATTTCCGGATCTTCCGGGTCAGGTGGCAGTGTACCCGGCCTGCGTAAATCGACATTGACCGGAACAGCCGTTGTCTCAGGGTATTCCTGCGTACCCCGCCATACTGAATAACTCACAGTCACAGCCCTTGGCCCGAGCCCATTGCGTTTTACATCCGCGTAAGGCACATCGAAAATCATTGGAAAGCCCTCGGACGCGAACTTTCGCGGTAGTGCAATACCGTCCCAAACCAAAGCTACCTGGTCAAGAGGATCGATATTGTCATACCCCTGGATAACGACCCCCACATCGGGAAATGCATCCTTGATCGAGATAAGGTTGTCCGGGTCGGGTGCCTCAGGCACTTCAAGCGGTTTCAGGTTACTGGGCGCGGGCATGAGTTCTATAACGACGTCAAGCTCGTGGGAGCTCGGCCCTTCATTGCCGACACGGTCCATCCATTTGTAATAAATAATTCGTTTGCCGTCTCGGCTGCTCTCGACCTGCGCTTTGGTCAACTCTACCTCCATGTCTGAAGTTCCGCTATCCGGCGCGGTATACTCGCCTATGAACGCTCCCGGTTCACTGGCCCCCATATAAACTCTGGCAATATCGCCGGTTCTACGGTCAGAGTGCAGTGGAATCTTCAACTTAATCACTGGGTCGGCGTCCAGTCGCTCTTTGGTAATGCGACCATCGCTGTATTCGGCGGGTAGTTCGACCTCCCCTCCCGCCACGTCCTTGTTGGGTGCTTCTTTATCTACACGAATGAATTCCGCAGGGGAAAAGTCTCTGGGCACACCACCATAAGTCAATCGATAACTTAGTGAAAACAGCCCTTCAGCGATTGTTGCGGAGGCGGGCAGTTTTAGCGTCTGCGTACTAGTGACCGGCGTAACTGCTGTTAGTGGATCTCCGGCCGGGACACCCTGCCATAACAACTGCAATATAACTGGCCGACCCGGCGGCGGGGTGGGAGTAATAACGAGGACTTCCTCAATCAGAACGTCATTTTCCACTCCCTGAAGTGATTTGGGTAATTTGTTTGGGTCATCCCCCACCACATCGTCTAAGAGCCCCTGCAATTGCGGTGGTGTGGGGGCTCGCGACGGTTTCGCTGCGCGAGCAGCCTTCATGGCAGCCCTGCCAGGATCTTCACCGGTCAATTTCTTGTAAGCAGTCATCTCGTGTATCTCCGTTCATTCCAACTAATTTATTTAAAATCCAGGATTTACGACATAAAAAGTTCCCCCGACTCAAAACTTGAGCCGACTTACACACATCTTTCAAACGCTTCAGATTTTCACTAAATACTATTTAAGGACAAACAACTTCGTGAGTGGGTGAACACACCTTGCCACTGGGCATGGTTCGATTAATGATGACAAATTCAGGGAGTGACTTACCGATACTGCCGTCCTGTTTGTTCAGGATGTAATAAACCAGTGCGGAGCCGTTATCCACCATGGGTGCAATCAGCTTTTCATAATCGGACACTACCCAGTCAAAACCGTTGGCGGCGTCCTCGGTGGACAGCGTTTTAGTAAATTCTGCATAGGCATCCGCTATAGGATCGGTGCCGTTCAGACCTCTGCACCCCTGCCAGTAAATCACCACGTCGTCCTTCGTTGTGAAACTGCCGTGAGGTGGAATGTGTACGGTGACCCCTTCCCACAAGCGGGGTCTGGAACAACAATCGAGTACGCCTTGTTTCCCTGCATGGGGAAAGCTCGGCTCTTCAAGATCTGTGATAACAACGATCGATACAGCAACTTCAGTAATGCGCGAGTTCTGCTCGTTAACGCCATTGCGCGTGACGTAATAAACCGGCAACTTTGGATTTTCCAGGTCGGGTTCGATATACACCCAAGGAATCTCGAGTTCGACAGGTTTGCCCGCTACATCGCCCGATTTCACCTGATAGTTGGCCACGGGATCGGCGATTCCGCCCCAATACACATCGATCTCTTCCAGCGCATTCGGGTGGTCGTACAGGGTCAGCAGTACTTTTGCCGGCAAGCCAAAGTCGACGCCCATGATTTTGTTTGGCTGGTCGGACTTTTGCCCACGCACCTCCAGTTTGGCCAATGTTTCGTTGAGCAGCGCCGGCGCGTTGGTGTGATCCTGACCGGCGATGGTCAAATCGAGCGCCACCGAAATATCCGGGGATGGTGGTGTATAACTGCCATCCGCCATGCGTATCCGGTAACTCACCCGTGGCCGCAATGGTCCGTTACCCCGTGCGTGCAATACAGGCCAAGGCACGGTGATCTCCAAAGGGAAGTCCGTTGGATCCACCGGGAATTCATCCACCGGCGTTCCATCCCAATCAATTGCCACGCGATGAGTGGCATCAGGAAAATCGTAAGCGTCGATCTCGACCCGCACGTCCTCGCGGGCCTGCTGGCGATCAAGCAAGTTACGCGACAATGGCACACGAGGGGGCGGTAACACGCCAGGCAACGGCGTGAGGTCGACGTATATTTTCCCCAGCTTGGCGTTCGGCCCTGTATTGCCGGCGCGGTCCCTGAGGCGGTAGTACATGTAACGATCTCCCCCGCCCCCCCATTGGCGGATTTCATCGGCATACACCGTAATCAACAGGTGCTTGTCGATGATGTCCTGAGCACTGAACTCCTGTTCTCGGATTTCAGTTTCGCTATCAGGTGGATTCTCTTTATCCGTCCAGTAATAAACCGCTCGATCACCCTCCGCGACATCGTCGTAGAACGGGACTTCTACAATGACCTGCCCATGCTGCGTCAAATAGCTCTCTGTGATGACACCGTTCAATTCGGCGGGAAATATCACGGGCTCGGGTGTGTTGCCGAAATTGGGCTTGGTGGTATCAATGGTGATTTTTTTCCTGGGGAACTCCTTGGGGTTCTGCAGGCTGGGAGAGACCCTGATCGATACCTCGTAGACACCTTGACTCAGCAGGTCTTTTGGAACGGTGAGTGTTTGCGGCCAAGGAACATTGATCGGGACCGGATACTTACGCTCGTTGACTTTGCGGAAGGTTGAACCGAACGGGGTGAAACCCAGTTCAACCAGATCCGTACGATTGGGAATCGTGGTGAAGTCCCAGCCCATATAAGTAACTTCCAGATCCTGCCCCAGTGCCCGCAGCGGCAGCAGACCTGCCGGATCATCCGGGTCCAGGACCAACGGTACTTTCGGCGCTTCGGGCTCAGCACTGTTTTCGTTATGCAGCACGTGCTGATCGGAAGGCGCTTTTGAATCAGGCATGGCACAAACCCTCTGAACAGTTTTCTCGGGATCGCCGTGTAATGTCGAAGATCAAGCGAATGACTGTATTTAACGAGCATCGTCCGAATGCCGCTACTGTCAGAAATTACAGGTATTGCTACCGCTCGTCGGAATTGACCGTCCGCCCGAAGTCGACCCCACTTCTCCCTGCGAACATCTCGATCTGCGATGTCAATTCCGGCCTCTTCGCGTGCAAGCCCGCTCCCACAGGGATCTGCACCGATCACAAAGCCCTGTTACAACGCCGGAACCTGTGGGATCGAGCCAGCTCGCGAAGACTGACGAAAGAGCAACACCAAACCTCCAGGCAGAAAAAACCCGCCGCCCCGGTTGAACGGGGCGGCGGGTTTTGTCGTTTCAGGCGTCGTTTACACCGTGTCCACCTTCAACGAATGATCATTCAGCATCCCGCTGATGATCGTCGCCGTGTCATGCCCACCGGCAACCACGCCGCCCGCCCCCGGCGTCACGCCGTAGTGGCTGGCCAGATTGACGCCGGCCAGATCAATCGTCTGGTTCGGCGTAGCACCGGCCATGGCGCTGACGTCGATGCTGGTGAGGACCGAGGCGCCGCTGCCGCTGACAGTGAAGTGCAGATAGTCATCCAGTGACGCTGTGGTGCCGTTTTCGCCCTGCAGCAGTTGCGACAGGTCGAGCTTGTCGGTGCCGGGGGTGAAGTCGGTGATCAGGTCGTGGCCGCTGTTGCCCTTGAGCCACTGGAAGGTATCGGCCCCTGAGCCACCGGTCATGGTGTTGTTGCCCATGCCGCCAATCAGCAGGTCGTCGCCACCGCCACCGTTGAGGATGTCGTTGCCGAGGCCACCGTTGATCACGTTGTTATTGTTATCGCCGGTGAGGGTGTCATTGAAGTTCGAGCCGACGAGGTTTTCGATGCCGGTCAACGTATCGGTGCCGGCGCCAAGGGTGTTTTGCGCACCGAGCAGGCCGAGGTTGACCGTGACCCCGGCCGTGGCGTGGGCGTAGCTGGCGGTGTCGCTGCCAGTACCGCCGTCGAGCAAATCGTTGCCCGGGCCGCTGTAGAGCAAGTCGTTACCGGCACCGCCGTGCAGCTCGTTGTTGCCTGAGCCTGCGGTGAGCACATCGTTGCCGTCGCCGGCGTTGATAATGTTGTCGCCGCTGCCAGCCACCAGCACGTCATCCCCCGAGGTGCCGGTGAGGGTGTGGCCGTCCTGATAGCTGATGCTGACGTTGGCGGTGTCGCTGCCGCCGTGGTTGTCGTTGGCGGTGTAGCTGCCGTGGAAGTCCGGGGTGATGTCGTGGGCCCCGGCGTAGTTGAGGGTCATGGTCAGCTGATAGTTTTCCGCTGCGTTGGGGTTACCGCCGCCGCTGGGATTGGCGATGTTGGTGATGTGGATCTGATAGACGCCATCGGCTGAAGCGGTGAGGGTTTGCCCGTCCGCCAGGGTTGTGTAGGCGCCACCGTTGATCGAGTACTCCATGGTGACGTGACCGGCCGCCAGGTTGTGATCCAGATTGAGGGTTTCGCCCTGGCGCAGGTTGACGGTGATGCGGTCTTCATCGTTGGCGTTGCTGTTGGTCACCGCACCGAGATAGCCACTGACCACCAGCACGGCGGTCATGGTCGCGGCGTTGGCACTGAAAGAATTACGCACGTTGGCCAGGTTCTGGTTGGCGGCGGTGTTGACGTTGGTGCCGGTGAAGTTGATCGCACCGGTGCCGGTGAAGTCCGCCGCTTTCGAGATCCAGCCGGTGTTGAAACTGGTGGGCGTGGCGTTGAGCGTGTCGCCATTGGGGTCGGTGTCATTGGCCAGCAACAGCTCGCCCGGCACCACAATGTTGCCCGACAGCACGTTAGTGATGACGTGATCGTCAACCGCCACCGGCGGCGCGTTGGGAATGACTTTCACGGTCAGCGTCGAACTGGCGAGGTCGCCGTCGTTGTCGCTGACGGTGAAGCCGATGTTCTCGGTGATGACCACAGCGGTGGTTTTCTGCGAGGTGTAGGTGTAGTCGCCGCTGTCGAGGTTGATCACCAATGTGCCGCCGTTATTGGTGGCAATGCTCAGCGTGTTGTTGGCGGTGTTGAAGGTGCCGTGATTGATGCCGCCGCTTGGCGTCAGCGAGCCCTGGCCGCTGAGGGCTTTTGGATCGTAGGTGTAAGTGGTGCCGTCAATCACGATGGATTTGATGAAGCCGCCATCGGCGCCGAAGGTACCGCCCTCGCCCAGCAGCGAACCAGTGACCGGCGCGCCCTGTACGGTGCCGGACAGCACCGAGTTGAGTTGATTGAGATCGGTGACCACCACCGCGTTGGTGTTGGTGTGGCTGATGCCGTCATACGCCAGCGGGTCGAGGTTGGCGTTGCTCACGCCGCTGCCGAGGCCGATCGCGTAGTTCTTGATGTTGTTGGCATCGAGAAAGTTTTTCAGCGCGGCTTCATCAGCGGCGTTGATGTCGCCTTCGTTGGGTTTGCCGTCCGAGAAGAAGTAACCGACGTTCTGCGCCCCGGTGAGTTTGCCCGAGGTGTTGAACGCGGTTTGCATCACCGCGACAGCGGCGTCGTAGTTGGTGCCGCCGCCTGCCGTCAGTCCGGCGAGAATGGTTTTCGCGGTCGCGACATCGACCCATACCGACGTTCTGTCAGTGGCGTTGCTGCTGAAGGTGACGAGCTGGACTTTGACATCGCCGAGGTCGTCGTACTTGTCGAGCAAGGCGCTGATCGCCTGCTTGGCCAGGTCCAGCCGCGACAGGCCCGGCACACCCGAGGCGTCGGCCATACTGCCGGAGATGTCGAGGACGATAAGCAGGTTGGAATCGATCTCCACCGCCGCCACCGAACGATCCGACGCCACGGCTTTTGGTACGTCATCGACGATGTTGACCACGAGGGTACTGGTGGTGCTGTTGCCCAGTGCATCGGTGGCTTTGTAGGTGAAACTTTCGCTGAGGGTGTTCGCCCCGTCGTTGGCGCCCGGCGAGGTTTTCGGTGCCGAGGTCAGCGTGTAGGTGTAGGTGCCATCGGCATTGAGCTGAATCTGCCCATAGCTGCCGGTGGCGCTGCCGACCAGGGTGTAGGTGATCGCGCCTGTGCCGCCGGTGACCGCGCCAACCAGCGTGCCGGTGGCGGTTTCGCCGGTGTTGCTCGGATCGCTGCCGATGACCGTACCGGGGGCCAGATCCGCGCCGTCCTTGCTCAGGTCGAGGGCTTTTTCATACACCGTCACGTCCTGATCGACCGAGGCCACCAGTTTGCTGTCGGCGACGTTGATGGTGATGGTCGTGGTGCTTTCGTCGCCGTCGCTGTCGCGGATGGTGTAGGTGAAGGTGTCGGTGGCGCCCGGTGGGCTCACCGAGTTCGGGTTGCTGTGGTAAACGGCATTGCCCGCCGCATCGAGGGTCAGGTAACCGAAGTTGCCATTGATGTTGCTGTTGAGGCCGCCGATGGCCGAAGTGCCGGTGTTGCTGCCGGCGCGCACGCCGATCACTGTGGCCGCGCCATCGGCACCGCTGATGTCGTTGCCCAGCACGCTGACGTTGACTGTACCGCCCTCGGCCACCGAGCCGGTGTCGGGTTTGGCGGTCGGCAGATCGTCGATGATGTTGACATTGATCTGGCCGTTGGCGGTGCTGCCATCGGTATCCGTCGCCACCACGTTGAAATTCTCGGTGAGGCTGTTGGCGCCGTTGGCGTTCGGGTGAGTTTCGTTGTCGACCAAGGTGTAGCTGTAACTGACCACACCGGTGGCCGGGTTGTAACCGGTGACGGTGAAGGTGCTGCCCAGCGGCGAGACGACCGATTGCGGGAATCCTGCGGCAACACCGTTGGTGACCACGGCGATGCCGCCCACAGTAAGGGTTTGCAGGCCATCGAGCGCAGTGACGGTGAAGGTGCCGCTCTGGGTCAGCGCCGAGGCATTGGGGCTGGTGCCATCGCTGAGGTTTTTCTCGTAGACGCTGAGTTCGCCGCCATTGACGTCGAGGCCGTTGAGCACCACCGGATCGTCGTTGTTGTGGATATTCAGCACCAGGTTGGCAGTGCTGGTGTCGCCGTCGGCATCGGTCAGGGTGTAGGTGAACGTCTCAGTGCCGTTGCCGCCGCCGTGCAGATTTTTGAAGTCGGCATCGTTGGCGTTCAGCGTGTAGGTGTACGTGCCGTTGGCGTTGAGCACCAGCGTGCCGTAAGTACCGGTGAAGGTGCCGGCGGTGATCGGCCCGGCATTCGGTCCGGTTGCGACCACATCGGCGCCTTGCACATCGTTGGTCAGCACATTGCCGGTCAGGGTCAGCTGGGTTTCCGAGGCGCTGTTGGCGTTGCTGTCGTTCACAGCTTTTGGCACGTCATCGACGATGCTCACAACGATGGTGCTGGTGACGATGTTGCCCAGTGAATCGGTGGCCTGATAGGTGAAGGTTTCGCTCAGGCTGTTGGCGCCGTCGTCGGCATGCGGCGTGGTGCTTGCCGGCGAGGTCAGCGTGTAGGTGTACGTGCCGTTGGGGTTGAGAACGATCTGCCCGTAGTTGCCGGTGGCGCTGCCGACCAAGGCATAACTGATTGCACCGACCGCACCAGCGACCGAACCGACCAAGGTGCCGGACGCGGTTTCGCCGGGGTTGCTCGGGTCGCTGCCGGTGACCGTGCCGGCGGCCAGATCCGCGCCGTCCTTGGTCAGGTCGAGGGCTTTTTCGTAGACGGTGACGTCGGTGTCGCTGGTCGCGCACAGCTTGCTGTTGGCGACATCAATGGTGATGGTGGTGGTGCTTTCATCACCGTCGGAATCGCGCACGGTGTAGGTGAACACATCCACCGCGCCCGGGCCGTTCACGACGTTGGGATTGCTGTGGTAGACGGCGTTGCCGTTGGCGTCCAGGGTCAGGTAGCCGTAGGTGCCGTTGATGTTGCTGTTGAGGCCGCCGATGGCCGAGGTCGAAGTGTCGGCGCCGGCGCGCACGCCGACCACCGCACCGGTTACGGCCGGGCCGTCGGCGCCACCAATGTCGTTGTTCAGCACGTTGCCGCTGACCGTGCCGCCCTCCGCCACCGATGCGGCATCAGGATGGGCGCTGGGCAAATCATCGACGATGTTGACGTTGATCTGACCGTTGGCCGTGCTGCCATCGGTGTCTGTGGCGACGACGTTGAAGTTCTCGGTGATGCTGTTGGCGCCGTTGGCGTTCGGATGGGTTTCGTTATCGACCAGGGTGTAGCTGTAACTCACCACACCGGTAGCAGGGTTATAGCCGGTGATGGTCAACGTGCTGCCGAGTGGCGTGACGATCGATTGCGGGAATCCTGCGGCCACGCCACCGGTGACCACGTTGATGCCGCCCACGGTCAGGGTTTGCAGACCATCGAGGGCAGTCACGGTAAAGGTGCCGCTCTGGGTCAGCGCCGGGGTGTTTGGGCTGGTGCCGTCGCTGAGGTTTTTCTCATAGACGGTGAGTTCGCCGCCATTGACGTCGAGGCCGTTGAGGTAGACCTGATCGTCATTGTTGTGGATGTTCAGCAGCAGATTCGCGGTGCTGGTATCGCCATCGGAATCGGTGATGGTGTAGGCGAAGGTTTCCGTGCCGTTGCCGCCACCGTGGAGGTTTTTGAAGTCGGCGTCGTTGGTGTTCAGCGTGTAGGTATACGTGCCGTTGGCATTGAGGACCAAGGTGCCGTAAGTCCCGGTGAAAGTGCCCGGAGTGACGGGCCCGGTCGGTACGCGATCGGCACCTTGCACGTCGTTGGTCAGGACGTTGCCGGTCAGCGTCAACAGGGTTTCCGACGCAGTGCCGGCGTTGCTGTCATCCACGGCTTTTGGCAGGTCGTCGACGATGTTCACGTCGAGGGTGGCGTTGGCGGTGGTGCCGTTGTCATCGACCACGGTGACGGCAAACTGCTCGGGCAGATTGTTCGCGCCGTTGGCGGCTGGATGCGTTTCGTTGTCGACCAGGGTGTAGCTGTAGCTGACCACGCCGGTGGCGGCGTTGAAACCGGTGATGGTCAGTGTGCTGCCCAGCGGTGTGGTGACCGATTGTGGAAAACCTGCGGCCACACCGTTGGTCACGACGGCGATGCCACCGACGGTCAGCGTGGTGACGCCATCGAGTGCTGTGATGGTGAACGTGCCGCTCTGGGTCAGCGCAGTGGAGTCCGGCGCACTGCCGTCGCTGAGGTTTTTTTCGTTAACAGTGAGTTCGCCGCCATTCACGTCGAGGCCGTTGATGATCACCGGATCGTCGTTGTTGTGGATCTGCAGGACAAGGTTGGCGGTGCTGGTGTCACCGTCCGAATCAGTGATGGTGTAGGCGAAGGTTTCCGTGCCGTTGCCGCCACCGTGGAGGTTTTTGAAGTCGGCGTCGTTGGTGTTCAGCGTGTAGGTATACGTGCCGTTGGCGTTGAGCACCAAGGTGCCGTAAGTCCCGGTGAAAGTGCCCGGAGTGACGGGCCCGGTCGGTACGCGATCGGCACCTTGCACGTCGTTGGTCAGGACGTTGCCGGTCAGCGTCAACAGGGTTTCCGACGCAGTGCCGGCGTTGCTGTCATCCACGGCTTTTGGCAGGTCGTCGACGATGTTCACGTCGAGGGTGGCGTTGGCGGTGGTGCCGTTGTCATCGACCACGGTGACGGCAAACTGCTCGGGCAGATTGTTCGCGCCGTTGGCGATTGGATGCGCTTCGTTGTCGATCAGGGTGTAGCTGTAGCTGACCACGCCGGTGGCGGCGTTGAAACTGGTGATGGTCAGTGTGCTGCCCAGCGGAGTGGTGACCGATTGTGGGAAACCTGCGGCCACACCGTTGGTGACGACGGCGATGCCACCGACGGTCAGCGTGGTGACGCCATCGAGTGCTGTGATGGTGAACGTGCCGCTTTGCGTCAGCGCAGTGGAATCCGGCGCACTGCCGTCGCTGAGGTTTTTTTCGTTAACAGTGAGTTCGCCGCCATTCACGTCGAGGCCGTTGATGATCACCGGATCGTCGTTGTTGTGGATCTGCAGGACAAGGTTGGCGGTGCTGGTGTCACCGTCCGAATCAGTGATGGTGTAGGCGAAGGTTTCTGTGCCGTTGCCGCCGCCATGGATGTTTTTGAAGTCGGCGTCGTTGGTGTTCAAGGTGTAGGTGTAAGTGCCGTTGGCGTTGAGGACCAGCGTGCCGTAAGTCCCGGTGAAGGTGCCGGCCGTAACGGGTCCTGTTGGTACGCGATCGGCACCTTGCACGTCGTTGGTCAGCACGTTGCCGGTCAGTGTCAGTTGCGTTTCAGACGCCGTGCCATTGCTGTCATCAAAGGCTTTGGGTACGTCGTCGGTGATGTTCACGTCGAGCGTGCCGTTGGCAGTGGTGCCGTTATCGTCGACCACGGTGACGGCGAATTGCTCTGGCAGATTGTTCGCGCCGTTGGCGGTGGGATGCGCTTCGTTGTCGACCAGGGTGTAGCTGTAACTAACCACGCCGGTGGTGGCGTTGAAACCGGTGATCGTCAGCGTGCTGCCCAAGGGTGTGGTGATTGATTGCGGGAATCCTGCGGCCACGCCGTTGGTGACCACGGCGATGCCGCCGACAGTCAGCGTTGTGACGCCATCGAGTGCGGTGATGGTGAACGTACCGTTCTGCGTCAGCGCGGTGGAATCCGGCGCACTGCCGTCGCCGAGATTTTTCTCGTAGACCGTCAGCTCCCCGCCTTCAACGTTCAAGCCGTTGGTGACCACCGGATCGTCATTGTTGTGGATCTGCAGGACGAGGTTGGCAGTGCTGGTATCGCCATCGGAATCGGTGATGGTGTAAGCGAAGGTTTCCGTGCCGTTACCACCACCGTGCAGGTTTTTGAAGTCGGCATCGCTGGTGTTCAGCGTGTAGGTGTACGTGCCGTTGGCGTTCAGCACCAAAGTGCCGTAAGTGCCGGTGAAAGTGCCTGGGGTGACGGGCCCGGTGGGCACGCGATCAGCCCCTTGCACATCGTTGGTCAACACATTGCCGGTCAGTGTCAGCTGCGTTTCAGACGCCGTGCCATTGTTGTCATCAAAGGCTTTTGGCACATCGTCGGTGATGTTGACGTCGAGCGTGCCGGTCGCAGTGTCGCCATTGCTGTCGCCGGCAATCACGGTGAACTGTTCGCTGAGATTGTTCACGCCGTCGCCGGCCGCATGAGTTTCGTTGCCGTTGAGGGTGTAGCTGTAGCTGACAACGCCAGTCGCCGGGTTGTAGCCAGTGATGGTCAGGGTGTTGCCCAGTTGCGAGGTGATCGATTGCGGGAAGCCGATCGGCACACCGCCAACGATAACGTTGATGCCGCCGATGCTCAGGCTGGTCAGACCATCCGGTGCCGACACGGTGAAACTGCCACTTTGCGTCAGTGCTCCGGGGTTGGCCGACGAACCGTCAGGCAGATTGGCTTCATTGACGTTGAGTTCGCCGCCCGCCACATTCAGACCGGTGAGTGTCACCGGATTGTTCACCGGTGGCGGCACCACCACAGCCGGGCTGTCATCGCCGTTGTCGATCACCGCGTTGTGGCGTTCTTCAGGGAATTCAGGAATACCGCCGAACCCGGCGGTGGGAAAACCGATGATCGGATCGACGCGTCCGCCAACCTCCGTCAGCAGGACAAAACTGTGGCCGCCGCCCGCCTCTCCCGGTGCGCCGCCCGGGGCATTCGGACCGGCCGCGGTGGCTTCAGCGGTTTTGCTCGGGTCGTCACCGGCGGCGATGGCTTTCTGGATCTGCTCGACGTCAGTCAATTGCGCGTCGCTCGGGGTCACGGCCTCCGCGGCATTGACATGCGCCGCCTGACCCGCCAGCAGTTCACCGGTCATGGTCATGCTGCTGCCGCGTCCGAGGGTCAGTTCCTGGCCGTTTTGCAGATGAACGGCGACGGCGCCTTCTGCGCCGGTGATCAGTTGATCGCCGGCAAACAGGCGATCCCCCTCAACCAGTGCGCGTTTGGTACCGTCGGCTGACTGGGCGAAAACCTGGCCAATGACTTTAGTGACTGTGCCGATGAGCGTTGCCATGTGAAATCCTCCGCTGCCGACCACCGTCGGCACTGGTAAGCGAAGCAGCCCATGGCTCAACCGGGTTGTTGGAGGCGACGCTCGCACCTTCAACAGTTCGTTTCGCAGGCGGCCTCTTTCGGAAACATCAGTGCTATCAAGCACTTCCACATCCTGATCAAAGCCATACGCCCACTAACGCTACGTAACGCTGATGAATCACTCGAGTGACAAAAATCTGTCACCCATCAGCCGCTACGCGTCCCTCCCCTTCAGCAGTACTTCGCCGTATGTCGCAAAGTGAGTGGAACTTTCCTCAAGCCTTTTTGCGCTCCCTAAAGCGCATAAAACAAAGGCTTTCGTGCTGAACAATGTGCCGGTTTTTACAAAGCGCATAAGTTTTTTTCGGCATAAGCCTTATGAAAATTTTTTCTTAGCTACGCTTCAGGATGTTCTTAGCTCTGTTGTTACAAGAGTGAAACGCATACACCTAAAAATATCGTCAAATATTTGGCGACAGTAACACACCATCAGGACTCAGGGAGATGCACCCATGCGCGTTCTAACCCCCCTCTGCAGCGCGGTTTTGCTGGCCATGGCTTGCACTTCTCAAGCCCAGGCCATGAACCTCACCGAGGCGATTCAAAGCACGATCGCCACTCACCCGGAACTGGCCTCGCGCGTGGACGCCCGCCTGTCGGCTGATGAACAAGTCAAAGTGGCCAAGGGCGGCTTCTATCCGTCCGTCGATTTGAACGCCGCGTATGGCCGTGGCTACAGCGACAACACCAACACAAGGGCCTTCGGCAATCACCACACCGAAATCCTCAATTACACCCAGTCCGAACTGCGTCTGCGGCAGATGCTGTTCGACGGTTTCAACACCGCCAACGAAGTCGAGCGCACCAAAGGCGTGTCCAATTCGCGTGCGTATTACGCGCAAGGTACCGCCCAGGATCTGGCCCTGCGCACCATCGAGGTCTACCTCGAAGTGCTCAAGCGTCGCGAACTGGTGACCCTGGCCAAGAACAACCTGCAGGCGCATTTGCGCGTCAACGATCAGATCGGCCTGCGCACCGAGCGTGGCGTCGGCAGTACCGCTGACTCGGATCAATCGGTCGCGCGTAAGGCCTTGGCGCAGAACAACCTCGACACCGCCGAAGTCGACCTGGCCGATGCCGAATCAAACTTCTACAGCGTGGTCGGGCGCATGCCCGATGAGCTGGAAACCCCGGCCTCGACCCGTGGCGAACTGCCGACCGAATTGCGTGAAGCCCAACAGAGCATGGTCGACAACAACCCGTATCTGAAGTCCGCCCAGGCTGACGTGCAATCGGCCGAGAGCCAGTACGAAGTCGCCAAATCGCCGTTCTACCCGCGCTTCGATGCCGAAGCCGCCGTCGGCGCGAACAACAACGTGCAAGGCGATGAAGGCCACGACAACGAATGGCGCGTGGGTGTGGTGATGAACTACAACCTGTTCCGTGGCGGCAGCGACAAGGCCCGCCTGGCCGCCAATGCCCACGACATCAATCAGGCGATGGACATCCGCAACAACGCCCTGCGCCAGCTCAACGAGAACATCCGCCTGGCGTGGAACGCCATGGAAAACGCGAAGAAACAGACCCCGACCGCCCGCGAATATGCCGAAACCACCAAACGCGTACGCGCGGCCTATCAGGATCAGTTCGGCCTCGGCCAACGGACTTTGCTCGACTTGCTCGACAGTGAAAACGAGCTCTACAACGCCAACCGTCGCTACACCGAAATCCGCTACACCGAGGAATATTCGATGTACCGCGTGCTGGCGAACATGGGCCAGTTGCTGAGCAAGCAACGGGTGGTGCTGCCAGCCGATGCGATCGCCGCGACCGAAGTGAAAAACGAAGCGCGCCTGCCCGAACTGAAATAACCAACGCAGGAGTCAGCTTTGCCCTGATCGTTCCCACGCTCCGCGTGGGAATGCAGCCCGTGACGCTCCGTGTCACTGGACGCAGAGCGTCCCTAGAGGCATTCCCACGCAGAGCGTGGGAACGATCAATGAAGCGGTAACAGGGGAGCGATCAATATGACCAGCATGGAACCCGGCCACACCGGGATCGATCCGCGGCTGAGCTTCGATGATCCGTTACTCGACGGTCTGTTGATCCTCTGCAAACTGCATGGCGCGACAGTCAGTCGCGCCAGCCTGAGTGCCGGACTGCCCCTCAACAAACAACGACTGAGCCTCGACCTGCTGCCCCGCGCTGCCGCCCGGGCCGGGTTGCAGGCACGGATTCTGCGCCGCGAGCTGAAAGACATCTCGCCGCTCAACCTGCCGATTCTGCTGCTGCTCAACGACGGTCGCACTGCTGTTTTACGGCGCTTCGGCGACGACGGAAAAGCACTGATCCTGCCCAGCGAAGCCGACGGCGGCGAGCAATGGATCAGCCGCGAAGAGCTCAGCGAGCACTACAGCGGTCAGGCCTTGTTCGCTCGGCCGCGCCATGAACTCGAAGACCTCCGTTCACCGCTGGTGCCACGGGTGCATGCGTGGTTTCGCGACACCCTGAAGCTGTCGAAATGGCTCTACAGCGATGCGATCCTCGCCAGCTTCCTGATCAACTTGCTAGGCCTGATGGTGCCGCTGTTCGTCATGCAAACCTATGACCGCGTGGTGCCGAATCAGGCCACGTCGACCCTGTGGGTGCTGTCGATCGGGTTGCTGATCGGTACCGGCTTCGAACTGGTGCTGCGGGTGGTCCGCGCGCACTTGCTCGACACCGCCGGCAAGAAAACCGATGTGATCCTTTCCGCGACTTTATTTGAACGCATCACCGGCATGTCGATGAAGGCACGGCCGGCGACCATCGGCGGTTTCGCCCAGAGCATTCATGACTTTCAGGGCCTGCGTGAATTTCTCACGGCAGTGACGCTGACCAGCCTGATCGACCTGCCCTTCGTGGTGCTGATGCTGGTGGTGATCGGCCTGCTCGGCGGTTGGCTGGTGGTGATTCCGCTGCTGGCGTTTCCGATCACCATCATCTTCGCGATGATCATTCAGGTACGTCTGCGTGACACCGTGCAAAAGAGCCTGAGCCTCGGCGCTGAACGCCAAGCGGTGCTGATCGAAACCCTCGGAGGCCTGGAAACCCTCAAGGCCTGCAGCGCCGAAAGCGAGCGTCAGCACAAATGGGAAAGCACCCACGGCGCCCTCACCCGCCTCGACAGCCATGCGCGCAATCTGTCGGCGCTGGCCACCAACGGCACGTTGTTCATTCAACAATTCTCGGGGATGGCGACGATTGTCGCCGGGGTTTACAGCATCATTGCCGGCAACCTCAGCGTCGGTGCGCTGGTCGCCAGTTACATGCTCGGCAGCCGTGTACTCGCGCCGCTCGGGCAGATCGCCGGATTGATCACCCGCTATCAGCAAGCGCAACTGACCATGAAAAGCACCGATGCGCTGATGGCCCTGCCGCAGGAACGCGACGGCAAACAGCGGCCGCTGGAACGCACGCAACTGCAAGGTGCGCTGGACGTCAGCGGCGTGACCTTTCATTACAACGGCCAGAATGCCCCGGCGCTGAGCAATGTCAGCTTCAGCCTGAAACCCGGTGAGCGGGTCGGCATCATCGGCCGCAGCGGTTCGGGCAAAAGTACGTTGGCACGATTGGTCATGGGTTTCTATGAACCTGAGGAGGGCCAACTGCTGCTCGATGGCCTCGACCTGAGACAACTCGACGTCGCCGACCTGCGCCAACAGATCGGTTACGTCGCCCACGATCTGCCGCTGCTGGCCGGCAGTTTGCGCGACAACCTCACGCTCGGCGCGCGCTACATCAGCGATTCACGCATGCTCGAAGTGGCCGAACTGACCGGCGTTACCGAACTCGCTCGTCAGCATCCGCAAGGCTTCGATCGGCCCGTGGGCGAGCGCGGGCAATTGCTCTCTGGTGGCCAACGTCAGGCCGTTCTGCTGGCGCGATCGCTGCTGCTCGACCCGCCGATCATGCTGCTCGACGAACCCACCAGTGCCATGGATAACAGCAGCGAGGACTTGCTGCGGCAGAAGCTGCACGGCTGGGTGCAAGGCAAGACGCTGCTGCTGGTCACCCATCGCACCTCGATGCTGAGCCTGGTGGACCGGTTGCTGGTGCTGGACAACGGCCGGGTCGTCGCCGACGGTCCGAAAGAAGCGGTCATCGATGCACTGCGCAAGGGCCGTGTCGGCTCGGCAGCGGTCTAGGAGTTACCCAATGTCTGCTTCCTCCGATAGCAAAGAGCGCGGCTACTTCGACAGTTTCGGCAAAAGCGCCGAAGCCGAATTCATGCCGGAAACCGCCGGCGCTTCATTGCAGGATTCGCCGCGCTGGTCGCGGATCACCGTGTGGCTGGCGGCGGCGCTGCTGATCAGCGCGGTGGTCTGGGCCAAGTTCGCCGTGCTCGAAGAAGTGACCATGGGCGAAGGCAAGGCGATTCCGTCGAGCAAGATTCAGGTGATCCAGAACCTCGAGGGCGGCATCGTCACCGAGATTTTCTTTCGTGAAGGGCAGATGGTGAACAAGGGCGATACCTTGCTGCGTCTGGATGACACGCGCTTCCGCTCGAACAAGGGTGAGAGTGAGGCGGATCGTTATGCGTTGACGGCGCAGGTCGAACGGCTGTCGGCGGAGGCCGAGGGCCGGCCGTTCAAGCTCTCCGATGAGGTCATCGCCAAAGCGCCGCAAGTCGCCGAAGACGAGCGTTCGCTGTACGAACAACGTCAGCGCCGGCTGGCCAGCGAGCAGCGCACGCTCAGCGAACAACTGCGGCAGAAGACTCAGGAACTCGCCGAGTTTCGCTCCAAGCAGGGTCAGTTCAGCTCGAGTCTGGCGTTGCTGCAGCAAGAAATGAACATGTCCGAACCGCTGGTGAAAACCGGTGCGGTGTCACCCGTGGAAATCCTTCGCCTCAAGCGCAGCGCAGTGGAAATCCGCGGTTCATTGAACGCCACGACGCTGGCTATCCCCCGCGCCGAATCGGCGATTGCCGAGATCCGCAGCAAGATCGACGAGTCGGAGCAAACCTTCCGCTCCGAGGCCGCCAAAGAGCTGAATGAGAAACGCACCGACCTGTCGAAAATCACCGCGACCAGCATCGCCATCGACGACCGCGTCACCCGCACCACCGTGACCTCCCCGGTGCACGGAGTGATCAAACAATTGAAGGTCAACACCATCGGCGGCGTGGTGCAACCGGGCAGCGACATGGTTGAAATCGTGCCGTTGGAAGATAACTTGCTGATCGAGGCCAAAGTGCGGCCGCAGGATGTGGCGTTCCTGCATCCGGGGCAGAAGGCGATGGTCAAGTTCAGTGCCTACGACTACACGATTTATGGTGGGCTGAGTGCCAAGCTTGAGTTGATCGGTGCCGATACGATTACCGATGACAAGGGCAACAGTTTCTATCTGATTCAGGTGCGTACCGATAAAAACCATTTGGGCGGGGATGTGAAACCGCTACTGATTATTCCGGGGATGGTGGCGACGGTGGACATTATTACCGGGGAAAAGAGTGTGCTGGATTACTTGCTGAAACCGGTGCTGAAAGCCCGGACCGAGGCGATGCGCGAACGTTAGCCAATGATCGTTCCCACGCTCTGCGTGGGAATGCATCCTGTGACGCTCTGCGTCACCGTCGTGAAGGGACGCGGAGCGTCCCGGGCGGCATTCCCACGCGGAGCGTGGGAACGATCATTTGTCGCCATGGTTACGCTGGAAAGTCTCCTCCCCCATCGCCGCAATCTGCCCTTCGATCAACGCTTCGAACGGCTTGAGCAACGGCTCGAATGACGTCGGTGCTTCTAGCGTCTGCAACGCCTGCACAATCGCCTCGATGGTCGACAACGCCCCCGGCCCCGGCGCCTTGCGCAAGCGATAGCGCGACACGCCGCCCTCGGCCAGCGTCACCCGGGGCAACGCCGCCAACAGAGGATTGAGGTGCAACATCTTGCGCGCCTTGCGCCATGTGCCATCCGGAACAACCAGCAACAGTGGTTCATCGGACTCGCCGTAAGCCTGCATCGGCTGCGCATCATCGGCGGGAAACAACAACCGCGGCCGATACCCCGGCAGATTCAACAGCGTTGGCAAATCCTCGAATACTTCACCGACAATCAACTCGGCATTGGTCAAACCCAACGCAGCCAGGCGTGCGGTATTGAGCGCATGACTGACCTCACTCGGATGCTGCAACAGCAACACTCGCGTGCGGCTGTCGAGGCTCGGGATCAAAGGGCACAGGCAATGGGTTTGTGGGCGCAGGCAGCGCGTGCATTGAGGTCTGGACATCGTTCTTAAGCCTGATTGAGCTGTGCTTTAAGCAAATCACGGAAGGTCTGGATCAGCGGCTCACGGCTGCGGCCCCGGCGCATGATCATCGAAAACGGCGCCTGGTAACCGAAGGTCGCCGGCAGCAACACGCGCAAGTCGCCCTTGTCGGCCCAGGCCTGAGCGTAGTGCTCCGGCAAGTAACCGATGTAGGCGCCGGACAGCACCAGAATCAGCTGCGCCTCCATACTTTCCACGGTGGCGGCGCTGTGTTTGAAACCGTGCCGGGCAAGTTCCGCCTGACTCCAGTAACCACGTCCGACCATGCGTTGCTGAGTGATGACTTGCTCGGGAATGCGCCGCTCGTTGAACAACGGATGGCGGCTGCTGCAATACAGCCAGTGCTGCTCGCGGTACAGCGGCATGTAGACCAGACCGCTCATCCGTGTGGAGAACGCACCGATGGCCAGGTCGAGACGGTTGTCCTGCACGCCGAGTTGCAGTTCGTACGGGCTCATCACCGACAGATGCAAGTGCACCGCCGGGTGTTCCTGGCTGTAGGCGCCAATGGCTTCGGCGAACGGCAAGGCCTTGTCGCTGACGGTGGAGTCGATCACGCCGAGGTTGAGTGTGCCGCGCAGTTCGCCCTTGAGCGCTGCAGCGTATTGCTCGAAACCTTCAAGTTCGGCGAGCAGGCGCAGGGTTTCCTGATGGAACAGCTCACCCTTGCTGGTCAGGCTGAATCCGCCACGCCCACGATGGCACAACACCAGGCCGAGCGCAGCTTCGAGCTGGCTCATGTAAGTGCTGATGGCCGAAGTCGACAGGTTGAGTTCCTGTTGCGCGTTGGCAAAACCCTGATGACGCACGACGCTGACGAAGATGCGCAACAGTTTCAGGTCGGGTAAAGCGTTGGCCATGTCTGCTCCGGGCTTGGCAACTGTGTGTCTGTGGGAAAAGCCCCTCACCCCAGCCCTCTCCCGGAGGGAGAGGGAGCCGACCGCGGTGCTCTCAGGATGCGCATCGACCTGTGATATCGAGTCGAACTCAGGATTCAAAAGCCATGGAGATCGGCCCCCTCTCCCTCTGGGAGAGGGCTGGGGTGAGGGCAGCAATATCCAGCCGATCACAATCTTGAACCCGACAAAGTCTAATCCCCCTCGCCGTCATTAGTTTAGAAAAATCTGAACTAAGTTTTTGCCCGTAGCGATTCTTTCCCCTCACTACATTTCGCATCATCGGCCCCACAGCGGCGTCCGAACCTGTGCTCCACGGCGCGCCGACATAAATAAAACAAAGACGATGAGGCCTTACCCGTGGACAAGATTCTTCACCAACCACTGGGCGGCAACGAAATGCCGCGCTTCGGCGGCATCGCCACCATGCTCCGACTCCCCCATGTACCGACCGCTGCCGGCCTGGACGCTGCCTTCGTAGGCGTGCCACTGGACATCGGTACTTCGCTGCGCCCCGGCACCCGCTTCGGGCCACGCGACATCCGCACCGAATCAGTAATGATCCGCCCGTACAACATGGCCACCGGCGCTGCGCCGTTCGACTCGCTGTCGGTGGCCGACATCGGTGACGTGGCGATCAACACCTTCAACCTGCTCGACGCCGTGCGCATCATCGAAGAAGCCTACGACAACATCCTCGAGCACAACGTGATCCCGATGACCCTGGGTGGCGATCACACCATCACCCTGCCGATCCTGCGTGCGATTCATAAAAAGCATGGCAAGGTCGGTCTGGTGCACATCGATGCCCACGCTGACGTCAACGATCACATGTTCGGCGAGAAAATCGCCCACGGTACGACCTTCCGCCGCGCCGTTGAAGAAGGCCTTCTGGACTGCGATCGCGTGGTGCAAATCGGTCTGCGCGCGCAGGGTTACACCGCTGATGACTTCAACTGGAGCCGCGATCAGGGCTTCCGCGTGGTGCAGGCCGAAGAATGCTGGCACAAGTCGCTGGCACCGCTGATGGCCGAAGTGCGCGAGAAAGTCGGCGGCGGTCCGGTGTATCTGAGCTTCGACATCGACGGCATCGATCCGGCCTGGGCGCCTGGCACCGGCACCCCGGAAATCGGTGGTCTGACGACCATTCAGGCGATTGAAATCGTCCGTGGCTGCCAAGGCCTCGACCTGATCGGTTGCGATCTGGTAGAAGTCTCGCCCGCTTATGACACCACCGGCAACACCTCGCTGCTGGCCGCCAACCTGCTGTACGAAATGCTCTGCGTACTGCCTGGCGTGGTCCATCGCTGAGGGTCGGGTCATGAACGAACGTGATCAGGTTTTGCAAACGGCCGCCGAGCTGGTGGCCGCCTTCGCCCGTAACGATCGCGAAGCTTATTTCGGCGCGTTCAGCGCCGATGCGAGTTTCGTTTTCTACACCCTCGAACAGCCGCTGCTGTCGCGCGATGCCTATCAGGCCTTGTGGGACAACTGGCGCGCCGAGGATGGCTTCGAGGTGCTCTCGTGCACCTCGAGCAACGCCTTTGTCAGCCTGCAAGGTGACGTGGCGATTTTCATCCATGACGTGGCCACCGAGCTGCGCATGCAAGGGGAGCAACACTTCAGCCAGGAGCGCGAGACGATTGTTTTCAAGAAACAAGCGTCGAGCCTAGAACAACAAGGCCATTGGCTGGCCTGTCACGAACATTTGTCCGCAATGCCGGAAGGGCTGCCATCCCCTTAGCCAAACAGGTGACGCCTCACGCACGATGAGGCGCGCCTTTATGATCGGAGCAGATCATGAATAACAACAACAACGACCAAAGCCTTACGCAGATTGAAACCCACGGGGTCGAACAGATCCCGGACCACGAACGCAGCGCAGGCCCGACGGACTTGTTCCGGATGATCTTCGGTGGTTCGAATACCTTTGCCACCGCCGTGCTCGGCAGTTTCCCGGTGCTGTTCGGTCTGTCTTTTCAGGCCGGCGTCTGGGCGATTGTGTCGGGCGTGCTGCTTGGCTCGCTGATCCTCGCACCGATGGGCCTGTTCGGCCCGCTCAACGGCACCAACAATGCCGTGTCGTCGGGTGCGCACTTCGGCGTGCACGGGCGCATCGTCGGTTCGTTCCTGTCGCTGTTGACCGCTATCGCGTTTTTCTCGCTCTCGGTGTGGAGTTCGGGGGATGCGCTGATCGGGGGTGCGAAACGCCTGATCGGTCTGCCGGAAACCGACTTGACCCTGGGCCTGGCCTACGGTCTGTTCGCGATTCTGGTGCTGACCGTGTGCATCTACGGCTTCCGCTTTCTGCTGTGGGTGAACAAGATCGCGGTGTGGAGCGCCAGCCTGTTATTCCTGCTGGGCATCTTTGCCTTCGCCGGTCCTTTCGACGCGCATTACGCCGGCACCGTCAGCCTCGGCCAGCCGGGCTTCTGGGCCGCGTTCATCGGCGCCGCGCTGGTGGCGATGAGCAACCCGATTTCCTTCGGTGCGTTCCTCGGCGACTGGTCGCGCTACATCCCGCGTGACACCTCCAAGCAACGCATCATGGCAGCGGTGGTGCTGTCGCAGATCGCCACGTTCATCCCGTTCCTGTTCGGCCTGACCACCGCGACCATCGTCGCGATCAAGGCGCCGGACTACATCGCGGCGAACAACTATGTCGGTGGTTTGCTGGCGGTGTCGCCGAGCTGGTTCTTTCTGCCGGTGTGCCTGATTGCGGTGATCGGCGGCATGTCCACCGGCACCACGTCGCTGTATGGCACCGGGCTGGACATGTCCAGCGTGTTCCCCCGCGTGTTGTCACGAGTGAAAGCGACGCTGCTGATCGGCGTGCTGTCGATTGCCTTCATCTTCATCGGCCGTTTTGCGGCGAACCTGGTGCAGAGCGTGTCGACCTTCGCCGTGCTGATCATCACCTGCACCACCCCGTGGATGGTGATCATGATCATCGGCCTGCTGGTGCGTCGCGGCTTCTACTGCCCGGATGATCTGCAAGTGTTCACCCGCGGCGAACAGGGCGGTCGCTACTGGTTCAGCCACGGCTGGAACTGGCGCGGTCTGGGTGCATGGATCCCGAGCGCGGCGGTCGGCTTGTGCTTCGTCAATCTGCCGGGGCAGTTCGTTGGCCCGCTGGGTGAAATGGCCGGCGGCATCGACGTCAGTTTGCCAGTGACGCTGGGTCTGGCTTCGGTGGTGTACCTGACGCTGCTGAGCCTGTTCCCGGAACCGCGGGAAGTGTTCGGCCCGAAGGATGCCCGCAGCCAAATCGTGGAAAAACCTGAACTGCGCCAGGCCGCCTGACGCAGATCCCCTGTGGGAGCGAGCCTGCTCGCGAAGACTTCAGCACATTCAACATTGATGTGACTGACAGACCGCCTTCGCGAGCAGGCTCGCTCCCACAGTGAGATTCGAATTCAGCCTCACATAAAAAAGACAATCGGAGACACGCCATCATGGCTTTGGATTTATTCGTCGTCCTCATCTACGCCGCCGGCATGCTCTTGCTCGGCTACTTCGGCATGCGCAAGGCCAAGACCAACGAGGATTTTCTCGTCGCCGGACGTAACCTCGGCCCGAGCCTGTACATGGGCACCATGGCCGCGACCGTACTCGGTGGCGCGTCCACCGTCGGCACCGTGCGTCTGGGTTACGTGCATGGCATTTCCGGTTTCTGGCTGTGCGCGGCACTCGGTTGCGGCATCGTTGCGCTGAACCTGTTCCTCGCCAAACCGCTGCTGAAACTGAAGATCTACACCGTTACCCAGGTCCTGGAAAAGCGCTACAACCCGATGGCCCGCTCGGCGAGCGCGGCAATCATGCTCGCCTACGCACTGATGATCGGCGTGACCTCGATCCTGGCGATCGGCACCGTCCTGCAAGTGCTGTTTGACCTGCCATTCTGGGCTTCGGTACTCGTCGGTGGTGGCGTGGTGGTGATCTACTCGGCGATTGGCGGCATGTGGTCGCTGACCCTCACCGACATCGTCCAGTTCATCATCAAGACCGTGGGTCTGATGTTCATCCTGTTGCCGATCTGCCTATACCGCGTCGGCGGCTGGGACGAACTGGTGCTGAAACTGCCGGCGACTGCCTTCAGCTTCACCACCATCGGCTGGGACACGATCATCACCTACTTCATGATCTACTTCTTCGGCATCCTCATCGGTCAGGACATCTGGCAACGGGTGTTCACCGTCAAGACCGCCAAAGTCGCGCAATACGCCGGCAGCATCGCCGGCATCTACTGCATCGTCTACGGTCTGGCCTGCGCGCTGATCGGTATGGCCGCGCACGTGCTGATCCCGGATCTGGACAACGTCAACAACGCCTTCGCCGCCATCGTCAAACTGTCGCTGCCGGACGGCATCCGGGGTCTGGTGATCGCTGCGGCACTCGCTGCGATGATGTCCACCGCCAGCGCCGGCCTGCTCGCTGCGGCGACCACGTTGACCGAAGACCTGCTGCCGAAACTGCGTGGCGGTAAACAGTCGAGCCTGGGCATCAACCGTCTGTTCACCTTGCTCACCGGGATTGTCGTGCTGGGTATCGCGCTGGTGGTCAACGACGTGATAAGTGCGCTGACTCTCGCTTACAACCTGTTGGTGGGCGGCATGTTGATTCCGCTGATGGGTGCAATTTTCTGGAAACGCGCGACCACCGCCGGCGCCATAGCCAGCATGGGCCTGGGTTTTGCCACCGCGCTGCTGTTCATGTTCAAGGACGGTCTGGATGCCAACACGCCGATCTACTACAGCCTGGCTGTGGGTCTGGTGAGTTTTGTCGTGGTCAGCCTCGCATCGCGCCGCCCTGTCTCGGTGGCCCGCGCGATCTAAGCTGAAACATAACGACTTGATACTTTCTTCGACGAGTGTGGCGTCGGTTGCCACACTCGTTTTTTTACGCCGAGAGAAAAGTACTGATGAAGATCGTTTCTCGTGATCAGTGGTTCGAGGTGCAGCACCTGAGCGATGGCATCCGGCTTATTCACGAGCCGTATATTCGGCCGTTTTACCGCTGCAACCTCTGGCACATTCAGGGCCGTGACAAAGACCTGTTGCTGGATAGCGGTTCAGGGCTGGTCAGCCTGCGCGAACAATTGCCGTGGATCACCGAGCGACCGCTGGTGGCGGTGGCCAGTCATTGCCATTTCGACCATATCGCCGGGCATCATGAATTTGCTGAACGGCTGGTGCATCCCGCCGAAGCTGACATTCTGGCGGCGCCGGATGGCGAAAACGATTTGAGCCGCGCCTTCGTCGGCGACGACATGTTTGAAGCGCACCCGGACTGCCCGTTGTGCTACGCCGAATACCGGGTCAAAGCCGCGCCGGCGACCGGGTTTGTCGAGGACGGCGATGTGCTCGATCTGGGCAATCGCACGCTGCAAGTGCTGCACACACCGGGGCATTCGCCGGGCGGCATCAGCCTGTATGAAGCGGCGACTGAGACGCTGTTCAGTGGCGACATCATCTACGACGGGCCGCTGATCGAAGACGCCTACCACTCCAATCTTGAGGATTACGCCAGCAGTCTGCAGCGTTTGCAGGCGTTGCCGATCCGCACGGTGCATGGCGGCCATTTCGGCAGTTTTTCCGGGGAGCATTTGCGCTCGATGATTGACGAGTGGTTGCGCGGCCACGCCTGAGGCCTGCTTCACTCAAGCACAACAACCATCAGAAAAATCTGCCATGAGAAGAGCTGCCGTGCGTGCCGCCGTGCACCGATATATCCGGCGTCTGCTGGAAACCCGTGAATTCAACGACAACACCAGCCTGGTGCAACTGGGCCTGGAGAAAGCCGATATCGAGGATCTGATCTTTCACCTGGAAGATGAATTCGGACTGACGGCGTTCACCGCCGAGGAAGACCGCATGCTCAAGACCGCCAAGACCGCGAATGACTTGAGCCGGTTTTTGCTTGAGATCGGCCGTCATTAAAAGCAAAAGATCGCAGCCTTCGGCAGCTCCTACATTAATCCGTGTAGGAGTTGCCGAAGGCTGCGATCTCTTGATCTTGAATCCTTGATCTCGGATCGGGGGGCATTACCGGCGCCGTTGTTGACGGCGGCGCTGCTCGTCATCGGTGCGGATCGGAACAGGTTGCAGAGGCGGTTCGATCAAACCGAGGGCGACACCCAAATCGTGCAGCCAGTTTTGAATTTTCTCTTTCATCGTCGTGCCCCCTTCAGGGTGGTGCTGAGCGGCCGGAATTCTGAGGCCGCTTCGCACTGATAATAGTCCGAAGTCCTACGTAATGCTCGGCCAAATCCGCAATGATCTGTTACTGAATTGAACAGAGTTCGCCATCATTGGTTCAGGCTGTTTCTCGTGTTTCGATCTGAGCCGCAGGATAGACGGCCTGCTGCACCTCGATCCAGGCATTGAGGTTGGCGCCGAGCATGCCCTTGCGCCACATGAGCCATGTTGTCGCACCCGCGAATGGCTCGGCCAACGGATGCACCGCGACGCTATCGCGTCCCGGCAGACTGGCCAGCATCGATTCCGACATCAGGGCCACGCCACTGCCGGCAATCACGCAGGCGAGCATGCCTTGATACGACTCGATCTCCATCGCCCGGCCCATGGTCGCGTGGTAGTGCGAAAACCAGGCTTCCAGACGCATGCGATAGGAGCAGCCCTGGCGAAAGGTAAACACCGAGCGTCCTTCGACATCTCGGGCGCTGCTGACCGGCGGGTGATCGATTTCAGTGATCAGCACCAGCCGCTCTTCGCACAACGGTACCCCGTCGAGCCCGGCCAGTTCCAGCGGTCCATCGACCAACGCGGCATCAAGACGACCGGTGAGCAAACCTTCCAGTAACTCCCCACTGGGCGCCGACTGCACCTGCAGATTCACCGCCGGATACTGCTTGTGATACTGCGCCAGCAGTGCTGGCAGATGGATCGCCGCCGTGCTGTACATGGTGCCCATCACAAAGTCCCCCGCCGGCTGCCCGCCCATTACCGCCGCACTGGCCTGATCGCGCAAGGCGAACAGTTTGCCGGTGTAGTCCAGCAGGACTTTTCCCGCAGGCGACAGTTGCAAACGCTGACGCTCACGAACGAAAAGCTCGACACCCAGTTGCTCTTCGAGCTGTTTAAGCCGGGTCGACAGATTCGACGGCACCCGGTGCAGACGTTCGGCCGCGCGGGTGATCGAACCCTCCTCGGCCACGGCCTGGAAGATCCGCAATTGGCTGAACTCCACAACCTTTCTCCAGAACAGAACAAGTTACTCACTATTATTCAATTTTAAAGAAAGTCAATCAGTCCTAGCCTGACGGTCAATGATCCTTCAAAGGAATCCCGACCATGTCGCCCCTGATTCGCTTATCCGCCTGCTTCGTGGCCCTGATGATGGCCATGGGTATCGGGCGTTTCGCCCTCACCCCGCAAATGCCACACCTGCTCAGCGAAGGGCAGATCGACCTGACGGCCGCCGGTCTGATTGCGGCGGCCAACTACCTCGGCTACCTGCTCGGCGCGGTGGATGCGATGTTTGCGCACCGCCCGCAGCAGGTTCAGCGGCGCCTGCATGGCGGCCTGTGGTTGTGCGTGCTGCTGACGCTGGCGTCGTTCTGGGCTGATGGTTTCTGGTCGCACTTGGTGCTGCGTTTTGGCACCGGAGTGGCAAGTGCCTGGGTTCTGGTGATGATCACGTCTTTAAGCCAACCCTTGGCAGCCGCAGCGGGTCGTCCACGTTTGGGTGCTCTGGTATTTGCCGGACCGGGTTTGGGGATTTTTCTCACGGGTTTGTTGGCGCTGATCTCACATCTGCTGAATCAGACTTCGGCAACGTTGTGGCTGATTTATGCAGCGGCTGCGCTGCTGATGATGCTGGGTGTCTGGCGTCTGCTACCAACACCTGTCGCAACGGCGACGGTGGTTGCAGCGCCGGTCAGTCCATCGAATCGGGGCATCGGGCGGTTGGCCGCAATTTATGCGCTGTATGGCGTCGGCTACATCATTCCGGCGACATTCCTGTCGCAGATGGCCACTGCGCAATTTCACGGGGAATGGCAGGCAGACCTGTTCTGGCCGTGTTTCGGTCTGGCCGCAGCACTTGGTGTGTTGCTGGTGAGTCTGCGGCGTCACGATCCCGAAACGACGCGCCACTGGTTGCTGGCAACGTTGTGCCTGCAAGCGGCCGGTGTGTTCGCTTGCCTGCTGGGCAGCGGCATTGGCCTCGCGCTGGGGGTGATCCTGTGCGGCACGCCATTCCTCGCCTGCATGCAACTGGTCATGCAGCGCTCGCGGGAACTGGCGCCGCACGCCACCCAGCGCAACGCCGGGATGCTGACCGCCTGCTTTGCCGTCGGCCAACTCAGCGGCCCGTTGCTGGCGGCGCTGAGCAGCCATTTCAGCGGTGGCTTGCAGCCGGCGCTGATCATCGCCGGCAGCGGCTTGCTGATCGCTGGCGGCCTGGCGATGCAGTCGACTAGCGCTGGCCCAGCGCCCTGCGCAAACGCCGACGCAGCCACTGCTCGGCGCTGACAAAAGTGATGCCGAGCAGCACCAGCACGGCGCCGATGACGAAGTTCACGCTCAATTGTTCGCCGAGCAGCATCACGCCAAAGGTGACGCCGAACAACGGCGTCATGAACGAAAACACCGCAAGGTTGGCTGCCAGATACCGACGCAGCAGCCAGAACCAGATCAGGTAACTGAAGAACGACACCACCAGCCCCTGGAACAACACGCTGGCTACCGCCACGGTAGTCAGGCTGACGTGGGTGATCTGACCGCTGAACAGCGCGATCAAGAGCAGGCCGACGAAGCCGACGATCAGTTGATAGAACAGGGTCAGCGTCACCGGTGCTTCCGACAGACGCGAGGCGCGCACCACCACGGTGGTCGCGCCCCAACAGGCACCGGCCAGCACGCCAAAGGCATCGCCGAGCAGCATGCGCCGGTCAAGGTTGTCCCATGACACGCCGCCAGCAAAGGCAATCGCAATACCGATAAATGCAAGCAGAATGCCCAGCCACTGCAACGGTCGCAGGCGCTCACTGGCCAACAGAAAATGCACACCCAACGCGGTGAAAATCGGCGCGGTGTAGAGGAACACCGACATATGTGCGGCGGTGGTCAGTTGCAGGCCTTCGGCGATGAAGAAGAACTCCAGACCGAACAGCGCACCGGCCAGCAAGCCACCGCGCCAGGTGTTGCCAACCTGATCCCAACCGCCCTTCCAGCAGATCAGCAAGCCGACCAGCAACGCAGAAATCCCTGAGCGCCCCGCGGCTTGCATCACCGGCGCGATGTCTGCTGCGGCCCACTTGATCATCACCTGTTGCACGCCCCAGATCAGGCAGAGGCCGATCATCACCTGCAAGGCAAAACTGTCGGCGTTGCGCCGCTCGACAATCACCGAAACACCTCGAATACACACAACATGGCAGGCCATCCAATGGTCAGAAAACAGTGCCGGGGATTATCAATCAGTCAGACAGAAAAAGGCGTCTGGAAAAGACATTTTGTGCTTCAGTGGCGCCAGTGGTGAATGGCTGTCGGCTGCGCCGCCCTTCGCGAACAGGCTCGCTCCCACTTTGGAGTGCGTTCCCTTGTGGGAGCGAGCCTGCTCGCGAAGAGGCCGGCACTGCCAACCCACATTACCGAGCAGACTTGCCCAACCGCCTCGCCAACAGAAACCCAACGCTACAAGCCACAGCAGTAGCAAACGTCCCCCACGCCCAATCCATCAGCGTCACCTGCACCGACCAGCCGCGCAACGTCGCCCAATTGGTCAGGTCATACGTGCCATACGCCACCAACCCCAACAACGCACCCCGCTTCGCCGCCCATTGCCAGGTCGCTGCTGGCAGCACCACAAACACCACGCAGCCAAAAACATACAGGCAATAAAAAACCGCTGCCGGAACCAGCAGCGGTTTTTCGAGCATCAGCGAACCGAGCAGTTCGCGATAGGTCGGCGCCATCAACAGGCCGAGCCAGATACCGTCGAGCAACAGAAACGTCACCAGCGTGGCAACGTAGGCAATCAGCGCTTTGTTCATCGACCCGACCTCGTGTGTGCCCCATGCAACATGGGCCACCCAAGGCTCAGGTTAGTTCAATGCGATCGGCATGAATGACGATCTTGCCTTCCTTGTACAGCGAACCGATGGCCTTCTTGAAGTTGCCTTTGCTGACGCCGAACAGGCTGCTGATCAACGCCGGATCGCTCTTGTCGCTGACCGGCAGCGTACCGCTGTTGTCGCGCAATTTGGCGAGGATCTTCGAGTTCAGGCTGCTCGCTGCTTCCTGGCCAACCGGCTGCAGGCTCAGGGCGATCTTGCCGTCGGCACGGACTTCCTTGATGTAGCCCTTCTCGATCATGCCGGCGCGCATGAACTTGAAGATTTCGTTCTTGTGAATCAAACCCCAGTGCTTGTTGTTGATGATCGCCTTGAAGCCCATGTCGGTGGCTTCGGCAACCAGCAGATCAACTTCCTGGCCCTGGCTGTAGTTGGCCGGGGTCTTGTCGAGGTAGCGATCCAGACGCGCAGTGGCGGTGATGCGGCGGGTATGCTTGTCGAGATAGACATGCACCACACAGTATTCGCCGGCGGTCATCTGGCGCTTTTCTTCGGAATACGGCAGCAACAGATCCTTCGGCAGCCCCCAATCGAGGAACACACCGATGCTGTTGACTTCAACGACTTTCAGACTGGCAAATTCACCCACCTGAACTTTGGGTTTTTCCGTGGTAGCGAGAAGTTTGTCTTCGCTATCCAGATAAACAAATACGTTGAGCCAATCTTCATCTTCGGTCGGAATATCTTTCGGGATATAACGATTGGGCAAAAGAATCTCGCCGTCAGCACCGCCGTCCAGATATAAACCGAAGTTAGTGTGTTTAACCACTTGCAAACTGTTGTAACGCCCGACTAAAGCCATTTCCAGAACCCTCATTGCGTGGGCGGCATTCTACCCGTTTTTGTGCTGGCCGTCGGGCGGCAGATCCGCACGCGTCGGAATTCTGCGCAACGCTTTGATTTTCCTCGTGTGCGGCTGTGCTGAGGTGCCGCTCGTCTGGCAGGCAGCACCGCTCGCGGTTGGGTATTTGAATGCCGCCCAGCCCAAATGTTCTTATTTAAAACAGCAGGTTAGCCGGATATATCGAATATTCAATCGAGAATAATGCAGCACTGCGCTGGGTTATTCCGGGGGATATTTACCAAGCAATTGTCAAGTTATTCCTGTACGATGCCTGGCCGAGTTACTTTTCTACAGGTTAATGGCCGCCATGCGTGTAAAAGCATCCACCAGCAAAGCAAAGCCAGCTCCAGCCGTTGAAACCAGCGAATCGATCAACGATCAGATCGCAGCGTTCCTCAAGTCTGGCGGCGAGATTCAGCAAATTGCCAAAGGCGTCAGTGGCCAGACATTCGGCCCGTCCAAGCAGATCAGCCTGGGCAAGAAGTAATACCCGGTTTTACACCCGTCCAGAGGCGCTTTGAGCTTCGAAGCGTCTGGACTGGCACCGCGTAACATCCCTCCCGTTTTAAACAAAAATCCTTGTAAATCGACGAACGGCCTTCAATGCCGAGCATTCGCCGGTATCCTTGCACGCGTCTAGATCAAGCGTTTCAGCAGGCCCGCCGACCTGCCCTCGCTGTTCATGGAGTGACGCATGCGCAGAACATCCTGTTTATTACTCGTAGGCCTTTTGGCCAGTGCGACCGCGCACGCGCAGATTTTCCAGCGTGAACTCGGCGACTTCGACCTCAAACTCGGCACCACGCCCACACGTAGCATGGCTCAGGGCCTGGTCAAACCAGCGGCAGTCGGTTCCTTTCACGGCGGCCTCGACCTTAGCCACGACAGCGGCCTCTATGTCGGCCAGTACGCACCGAGTATGGGCATCAGCCCAGGCAAGAACCTCGAGATCGATTCCTATGTCGGCTTTAAACAGCCTTTCGATCAGACCCTCGGCTACGAAGTCGGCATGATCCACTACAGCTATCCCAAGGTAGACACCCTCGACAGCCAAGAGCTGTTCGGTGGTCTGACCTTGCTCGGCAGTCGTTTCGGCGTGGCCTTCAGCAATGACCCCGATAAACAGAACAACACCTTGTTTGCCGATCTTGGCGGCAACCAGCCATTCGGCATCGGCGTCAGCATGAAATACACCACCCACCAACTGAACACGCCCGTCGCCGTCGACGGTGGTTATGTCAGCAGTTTTACCGACTGGTCGGTGAAATTGTCCCGGCCGTTCATGGGCGTCGATCTCGATCTGATCTACAGCAACTCCAGTCTCAGCGGCAGCGATTGTTCGGCCTACTCCGGGCACAACAGCGAGTGCGACGGCCTCGTCACCCTCAAGGCTGCGCGCGCGTTCTATTGATCGGCTGAACTGCCGGGTTCATTCTGCGTTCACATAGGAATCAGTCCCTCGAAGCCAGGCTCACGCAAGGATTCGCCCATGTCTCGCTGGTTCAAACACATCGCCGCGCTACTGATCTTTACCCTCGCCCTCGGCGCCTGCAGCCGTGTCGGCCTGGCCTACCGCAATCTCGACGTCATTATTCCGTGGACGCTCGGCGATTACCTGGACATGAACGGCGAGCAGAAAGACTGGTTCAACGAACGCCTAAAGGATCACTTGAACTGGCATTGCACCACGCAACTGCCGGGTTATCTGGATTGGCTCGATCGTCTACAGACAATGGTCGAGACCAATCAGATCACCGATGCCGCGTTGCAGGCGCGCACTACGGAAGCCAAGCAGGCCATTGCCGAAACCGCTCGAGAGATCACCCCGTCGGCGATCGAGTTGCTGCAAGGGCTGGATGACAAACAGGTTGCCGAGATGAATGACGCGTTTGCCAAGGATCTGCGCAAGCGTCAGCAGGAATACCTCAAACCACCGCTTGATCAGCAAATTGCCGAGCGCGGCGCGCGAATGGTTAAACGCTTGAATGACTGGCTCGGCCCCTTGAGCGCCACCCAGGAACAGCGGGTCATGGCCTGGTCGGCCGCGTTGGGCGATCAGTACACCCAATGGATCGCCAACCGCGCCCATTGGCAGAAGCAATTCAGTGCCGCCGTCGCACAACGCAAAAGTCCCGAATTCCCACAGAGAATCGAGACGCTTCTGGTCAATCGCGAGAGTTTATGGACAGCGGATTACCGCAAGGCCTTCGCCGATACTGAAGCGCAGGGACGCTCGCTGGCGGTGGACTTGATGACCGAAAGTACGCCGCAACAGCGTCAGCGGTTATTGAAGAAGATCGAGGGTGTGCGTAAAGACTTCAACGACCTCAAATGCCTCAAGGCCGCGCAAAAACCTTGAGCATTACGCATTCAAGTGTAGGAGTGAGCCTGCTCGCGATAGCGGACTTCCAGTGACATCAATGCTGACTGGAAGACCGCAATCGCGAGCAGGCTCACTTCTACAGGGGGCCTGCGTGAACTCAGGCGATCTGGGCTTTCGAAGCCACTTCGTCGAACGTAGCCTCGGCCAGCGCATCTTCCTGCTCATCCAGCACCTGACGCGGGTGATCATTGCCGGGAATGCTGCTGTCGATCAGACTCAGCAAGCTGGAACCGCGCGGCGTCAGGACAAAATTGTTTCCGGTGCTGCCCTCCTCATCCGGACGCGGTGCGATATAGCCGCGCAGGAGCAACAGTCTTTCATAGTCGCAAGCCAGCGTTTTCAGGTGATCAAGGTTCTCGATCGGCTCGCCCGCGCTGGCTTGCTCCGCCGCATAGTCTTCGGCATAAGCCCGTGGGGCAAAGCTGTGGCCGGCGCTGTTTTGCACTTCGTGCAGCAAGCGTTCAATCAAATCCCAGTTATAAGTCGTCATCCTGATACAACCTCCGGTGCGCGTGATTTATGGCGCGTTCATAGGTTGTGACCGGAGTGGCTCGCAGCCGTTCAGCCGCATTTGCCGAGCCGACCGACCGGCGGTCTGTCGATTTCCCGCAGGGTTAAACGACTAGTCTGAAACAGACGGTTTCAACCCCGCAGGAGAAATCATCATGAACGTTGAGAATCATCCGGTGGTATCGCGCGAAGAATGGCTCGCCGCCCGTAAGCAACATCTCGCCGACGAAAAAGCTTTCACCAAAGAGCGCGACCGGCTCAGCGCCGAGCGTCGTGCGTTGCCATGGGTAAAAGTCGATAAGGATTACCACTTCCAAGGCCCCAACGGTGAGCTGAAACTCGCTGACTTGTTCGGCAAACACAGCCAATTGGTGGTTTACCACTTCATGTTCGCCAAAGACTGGGAGGAAGGTTGCCAGGGTTGCTCGTTCCTCAGCGACCACATTGATGGCGCCAACCTGCATCTGGCGCATCACGATATCGCCGTGGTTGCTGTGTCTCATGCACCGTTTAATGAGTTCCAGGATTTCAAGCGGCGGATGGGCTGGAAGTTTGACTGGGTGTCGTCAGAGGGTTGCGACTTCAACTATGACTTCGGCGTTTGCGCACGGGCTGAGGATGTCGCGGCGGGAAAGGCTACGTACAACTACGAAAAGACTGACAGCGCCGAGGAAGAAATGCCCGGGCTGAGCGTGTTTTATCGCGACACGAATGGCGACATCTTCCACACCTATTCAACGTATGCGCGTGGTCTCGACATGCTGGTCGGTGCCTACAACTATCTAGACCTCACGCCCAAGGGCAGGAATGAGGACGAGATCATGGAATGGGTGCGCCATCATGATCGTTATGAAGGCGATTCCAGGTCGAGTTGCTGCCACTCTGAGTGATGACCAATGAACTTTTCTCCCGCTCAAGGCCTCAACCGATTAACCGCCTTAACCGGAACTGAGGCCTGCCCCGATGAAAACCCTGATCAAGCTCACCCTCGCCGCCACCCTGGCCTGCGCCCTGCCCGTCTGGGCCTGCACGCCGGAAGAAGCCACCGCCAAGCGCGAACAACTGGCCAAGGAAGTCTCGAAGCTGACCGAGCAGAATCCGGCCAAGGCCAAGGAGATCAATGCTGAACTGCAAAAAATGGACCTGGGCACGGCCAGCAAGGATCTGCCGGACAAGTGCCAGTTGATTGATCAGCGGTTGAAAGAACTGAATTCTGCCGAGAAGAAGACCGAGGGCTAACAGCAAGATCAAAAGATCGCAGCCTGCGGCAGCTCCTACACAAAACCCTGTAAGAGCTGTTGCAGACTGCGATTTTTTGCGCTTAAAAATGCATTTGTGCATTTATTTATTTGCATTAACGCATATCTCTGACTAGGGTTACCTCGAGCAAGGAGATCGGAACCGGCCACAGAAGATGGCAACCGTTAAGCACCGATCGCTCAGCAATACCGCAACACCCTCACAAGCTGGACGCTTGTTTTCACTCATGGAGGATTGAAAAATGTTAACCACAGCAGCAACACAATTCACCGGCGAATCACTGCCAAGGTGCCTGGCCGGTCACCTGCTCGACCCGCAACTCGCCGAAGTCGAAGCCGCTGAACAGCTCAGCGCCCGCGCCGCCGGCAGCCTCAACTTCAATATGCAGAAACAGACCCAGACCAACTGGTGCTGGGCCGCCGTGTCCGCCTCGGTCGGCAACTATTACGGCACCGGCAACTGGACGCAGTGCGGCGTGGCCAGCACCCAGCTCGATCGCAATTGCTGCAATCAGCCAGGGCCGTGCAACATTTACGGCTATCTGGATTCGGCGCTGCAAACCACCCGTAGCTACAACGGCATGAATCAGGGCTCGCTGCAGATGTCGGCCATCCAGAACCAGATCAGCATGGGCCGCCCGGTCGGCTTGCGCTGCGCCTGGTACGGCGGTGGGGCGCATTTCCTGACGATCTACGGCACCAACGGCGATTACCTGTTGGTGGCGGATTCGATTTATGGCTATTCGACCCGTGCACTGAACGCGTTTCCCCGTGCCTATAACGGCGGCGGCAACTGGACCCACACCTACTTCACCGTGAAAAACTAGGAGGGCGACATCATGCAACTGACTTATCCAAAGGCGCCTTCCAACGGCGTACAGACGTTGCGCCCGGCGCTGCAAGCGGCACTGCAAACCCAAGGCTTTGGCGCTAATCGCCAATTCGCCAACGCAGCACCTGCAAAAATCAGCCTCAGCGAAGCCTACCGGGGCTATTCGCTAAGTCTGGATGATCTGAGCAGCGGCAAGGGTCTGAAAGACGCGCGAATCGGCGACTGGCATTACCTGGTATTTGCCGACGGCGTGACGATTGCCGATGCGCAATTGGCCGAGGTGCGCGGGCATGTCGAGTTCGCTTCGTTGAACCACGGCGATCACGCCGCTGCTACGGTGGGTGCGCTGAAACTCGCAGAACAAGCGCCGCAACTTCAGGGCAAAACCGTTGAACTGCGCGTGCTGTTTGTCTCGGCCCTGCATGTTGTGGCGATCTGGCTGCATGCCGACGGTGAGGATGTATTGATCCCGATTGAACCAACGCCGAAGGATCTGGCGACCACTCGGTTGTACAGCGAGGCAGCCTTGCTCGCAGCATTGAAGCCGGCGGCCGATCAGGCCAAGCGGCGCTTTGACGCCGACACCAGTGGCCAGCTCGGCAACTGATGGACGAAAAAAAACCCGGACATTGTCCGGGTTTTTTATGCGCGCCTGAAACTTACTCAGCCGCAGGTTCTGCTGGCTTGCGGCGCTTCAGCGGTGCCATGCCGTCGCTGCTCACCAACGAGTCCGGCTTCGGACGGTTGGCGCTCTTGCGCTTGGTCGGCGTTTTGGCGGCGGTTTTCTTCTTGTCGCCCTTGGCGTCAGTCTTTTTCTTCTTCACGCCAACGGCTTTGCCCGAAGCCTTGACCTTTTTCGGTCCGCCGTAGGTGCCTTTGACTTCCTTGATGGTACGGCGCTCGAAGCTCTGCTTCAGATAGCGCTCGATGCTCGACATCAGGTTCCAGTCGCCGTGGCAGATCAACGAGATCGCCAAGCCGTCGTTACCGGCACGGCCAGTACGACCGATGCGGTGCACGTACTCGTCGCCGCTGCGTGGCATGTCGAAGTTGATCACCAGATCCAGACCATCGACGTCCAGACCACGGGCCGCGACGTCGGTAGCGACCAGAATCTTCACGCCGCCCTGCTTCAGACGGTCGATCGCCAGTTTGCGATCCTTCTGGTCTTTCTCGCCGTGCAGCACGAACGCCTTGTATTCCTGAGCCACGAGACGACCGTAGATGCGGTCGGCCATGGCGCGGGTGTTGGTGAAGACGATAGCCTTCTGGTAGGTCTCGTTGGCCAGCAGCCAGTTCACAATCTGCTCTTTGTGCTGATTGTGGTCGGCGGTGATGATCTGCTGACGGGTGGTCGAGTTCAACTGGCTGACCGCGTTGAGCTGCAAGTGCTCAGGGTTGTTCAGCACCTTGCCGATCATGTCGCGCAGGCCGGAACCGCCGGTGGTGGCGGAGAACAGCATGGTCTGCTGACGGTTCGGGCATTCGTCGACCAGACGCTGCACGTCTTCGGCGAAACCCATGTCGAGCATGCGGTCGGCTTCGTCAAGCACCAGTACTTCGACTTCTTTGAGGTCAAGGTTGCCGGCGTTGAGTTGCTCGATCATCCGGCCCGGGGTGCCGATGAGGATGTCCGGCACTTTGCGCAGCATCGCGGCCTGGACCTTGAAGTCTTCACCGCCGGTGATCAGGCCGGACTTGATGAAAGTGAACTGCGAAAAACGTTCAACTTCCTTCAGCGTCTGCTGGGCCAGTTCACGGGTCGGCAGCAGGATCAGCGTCTTGATGCTGACGCGAACCTTGGCCGGGCCGATCAGGCGATTGAGGATTGGCAGAACGAAAGCGGCGGTTTTGCCGCTACCGGTTTGCGCCGTCACCCGCAGATCACGCCCTTGGAGCGCCAGCGGAATGGCCGCGGCTTGCACAGGCGTTGGCTCGACAAATTTCAGCTCGGCCACAGCTTTAAGCAGGCGTTCGTGCAGGGCGAATTGGGAAAACACGGGTGCTACCTCGAAGATATGCAAAAAAACAGCTGCATAGGTTACCGGTTTCGAGCGCTCAGGCCGAGTTTCTTTATACAAACGGACGTAATCAGTGGCTTTTTTGTTGCTCGATTTGTCTCCAACGGTAATACACGGCGTCTTAAATGCTCTAATCACCCATCGCGTCTTACAGAAGAATCGTTGCTCATATGGATTTCAAACAGCTCTGGCTCAACGCCCAGAACCTCTGGGGCACCCTCGAACAGCATCCACTGTTGCAGGCTGGCCTCGCGCTGACCTTGTTATTGGTGATCGCGCTGGTGCTCGGACGAGTGGCGCGTTACCTGATCCTGCACGCCAGCCGCATGCTCGGCCGCCAGCCGTCGCTGCACTGGATCAATGACTTTCGCCACAACAAGGTGTTTCAGCGTCTGGCGCAGATGACGCCGTCGCTGGTGATTCAGTTCGGCCTGCATCTGGTGCCGGAACTGAGTAAAACCGCGATGACCTTTCTCGGTAACGTGGCACTGTCGTTTACCATTCTGTTCCTGCTGCTGTCGGTCAGCGCCCTGCTCAATGCCCTGCTCGACATCTATGCACGCACCGAACACGCGCGCACGCGCTCGATCAAAGGCTACGTGCAACTGGCGAAAATGGTCTTGTACGTGTTCGGCGCGATCATCATCGTCGCCACATTGATCGACCGTTCGCCGCTGTTGCTGCTGTCCGGTCTGGGTGCGATGTCGGCGGTGATTCTGTTGGTCTACAAGGACACGCTGCTGTCGTTCGTCGCCAGCGTGCAACTGACCAGCAACGACATGTTGCGCGTCGGCGACTGGATCGAGATGCCACAAGTCGGCGCCGACGGTGACGTGGTCGACATCACCCTGCACACGGTCAAGGTGCAGAACTTCGACAAGACCATCGTTTCCATTCCGACCTGGCGGCTGATGTCCGAGTCGTTCAAGAACTGGCGCGGCATGCAGCAATCGGGCGGGCGACGGATCAAGCGCAGCCTGTTCATCGACGCCAGCGGCGTGCGTTTCATCCGTGACGACGAAGAAGAAAAGCTCTCGCAGGTGCACTTGCTGACCGATTACATGAGCCGCAAGAAAGCCGAACTCAAGGCGTGGAACGAGGCGCAGGGCAATGTCGCGGCGATGTCAGCGAACCGCCGGCGCATGACCAATATCGGCACCTTCCGCGCCTATGCGCTGGCGTATCTGAAGAGTCATCCGGAGATTCAGCCAAACATGACCTGCATGGTCCGGCAGATGCAGACCACCGCGCAGGGCATTCCGCTGGAGATCTACTGCTTCACCCGCACCACGGTGTGGGCCGATTACGAGCGGATTCAGGGGGATATTTTTGATTATCTGCTGGCGGTGTTGCCGGAGTTCGGGTTGAGCCTTTATCAGCAGCCGAGTGGCGGGGATTTGCGTTCTGGCCTGCTGCCGGCGGTACTTGGCGCGGCGAGCATTCCCGAGCCGCAGAAGCACCTGATGTAACCCAAAGATCAAATGTGGGAGCGAGCCTGCTCGCGAATGCAATGTGTCAGTCGCCCCATACTTATCTGACCCAGCGCCTTCGCGAGCAGGCTCGCTCCCACAGGGGTTATGCAGCGACCGGTTTTTTTCGGATGCCCAGTCGACTGATCCACACGGCAGCCAGAATCACACTCCCGCCAAGGAACAACCGCCCCAGTTCCTCATGCTGATTCCAGATCAGCAGATTCAGCAGCAACCCCACCGGAACATGCAGGTTGTTCATCACCGCCAGCGTGCCGCCGTTGACCATGCATGCGCCCTTGTTCCACCAGTACATGCCCAGCGCGGTCGAGACCAGACCGAGGAATAGCAACACGGCCCATTGCAGTGGAGCTTCCGGGAGGAAGTTGGCTTTGCCGAACATCAGGAATGCAGGCAGCACCACCGCCAGCGCGCCGAGGTAGAAGAAGCCGAAACGCCGGTAATGCGGCAGGTCGCTCGGGTGTTTCGCCACCAGATGCTTGTACATCACCTGCCCGGCGGCGTAGGTGAAGTTGGCCAGTTGCAGCAGCAGGAAGCCCATGAAGAAGTCCGGATTGATGCTGTCAAAGCGAATCACCGCCGCCCCGCCCACCGCCACCAGCGCCGCAATCAGCGCCCACGGATTGAAGCGCCGGTTCAGGGCGTCTTCGATCAACGTCACGTGCAGCGGCGTAAGGATAGTGAACAGCAATACTTCCGGCACCGTCAGCACGCGGAAGCTCAAATACAGACAGACGTAAGTCACGCCAAACTGCAAGGCGCCGATCACCAGCATGCCGCGCATGAACGAAGGTTCGACCGACCGCCAGCGGGTCAACGGAATGAACACCAGACCAGCCAGCACCACACGTACCAGCACCGCGAAGTAACTGTCGACATGACCGGCGAGGTATTCGCCGATCAGGCTGAAGGAAAACGCCTGAATCAGCGTGACAAAAAGTAGATAGCCCATGCTCGCCTCGAAATCGAATGGCGGCGACGATAGCGGGTTTTACGGCTGATCGCGAACCCTGCACAAAGACAGCATGCGTGGGAACGCCCTTGGCCGTCCCCACGGAATCAGGGGAGTCAGCCCTTGACGCAGTTTTCCATGCCGTGACCGCCGCCTTCGTATTCAGGGCCGTAATAGTATTTGCTGAAAGCGAGTTTGCCGTCAGAGCCCGCGGTCATCCGCGCGATACCGACACCGAAATCTTTCAGGGCCGCGTCTGTGTGAGCAAAGTAAATCGCCAATGAGTCTGCGTTGGCAGCGGCAAAACCGTCGTACACGGATTTATCCGCCAGGGTCAGCCTGAAGGTGTAAGCGCCGTAATGCCCAGTGCTTTGCCTGGCATTGAGTTGCATGTCGACCGTGCCTTTGAACTCGCCAATGTGGCTGTCCATGCCTTTGCATTCATAAACCCCGCTGTAATCGGTGCCGGTGAACGGGGGCGGGCTCGCCCAAGCGGGTGCCGAAATGAATGCGATAGCGGCAATGACTTTTTTGAGCATCGTGATCTCCCTTGATCGCTGACTGTTCAGACAAGGCCAAAGCCTAGGGATGCCCCTTCCGACAGACAACCTGAGAATCACGTAGGAAAATTCTGTTTTTGGGTTTCTGATGAAACGGCAGGCAAAAAAAAGCCCGATCTCGCTAATGCGTTCAATCGGGCTACAGCACTCAGGAGCAACAAGTGCAAAGGGAGGTTCGATGCGCGTAGAGCCTTGAAGGGGTTGCGCCAGGTCACTAGACCATCCAGCGATTATCTGGCGATTAACATATCAAGCGACTTGGGACAGCTTGGCGTTGGCCTGATTCAGTCCTTTCTCCTGGAAGTCGCCACCTAGGTTCATGCCCTCGGCGTGAATGAACGTCACGTCGTTGATGCCGATGAAACCCATGACCTGACGCAGATACGGTTCCTGATGATCCGCCGGGCCGCCGGCGTAGATGCCGCCGCGAGCGGTCAGTACGTAGGCACGTTTGCCGCTGAGCAGGCCTTGCGGGCCGGTTTCGGTGTACTTGAAGGTCACACCGGCACGCAGCACGTGGTCGAGCCAGGCCTTGAGGGTGCTCGGGATCGCAAAGTTGTACATCGGCGCGGCCATCACCAGCACGTCGGCGGCGAGCAACTCATCGGTCAATTCGTTGGAACGGTCCAGCGACGATTGCTCGTTGGCGTTGCGCTGATCGGCAGGCTTCATCCAGCCACCCAGCAGGTTGCTGTCCAGGTGTGGTACCGGGTTCGCGGCGAGGTCACGTACGGTGATCTGATCGTTGGGGTGCGCCGCTTTCCACTGACTGATGAAGGTCTGGGTCAGTTGACGGGATACCGAGTCTTGCTGGCGGGCGCTGCTTTCGATGATCAGAACGCGGGACATGGTGTGTAGCCTCCATCCGAGAATGTTGTAGGTCGATGGAGTGAAGGTTAAACAGAGTCGAATCGATGAAAAAGCGCAAATAATTGCTATAACACATCGATAAATTCGTTTATAAGCTGACACATCCCCTTGTAGGAGTGAGCCTGCTCGCGATAGCGGTGTATCAGTCGCATAGGCTTATCTGACACACCGCTATCGCGAGCAGGCTCACTCCTACAGGGGATCGACCGTTATTTCGGGGCGCAGCTCAGTTTGATGCGCAGCTTGATGATCTCGCGGGTGAACTTGGCCGTGGCGTTTTTATGTTTGCCGGCCGGTACATCGATTGTACGGGTGCGCGGCGCTTCCGGGCCGTTGCTGAACACCGCTTTGCACGTCGCATCGACATCACCGTAGTTGGCCACCCGAATCGAGCCGATGTCGTTATCGGTGTCGAAGGTCTCGTAGTCGATCTTCATACCGTTGAGTTCTTTCTGCACATCGATCGGGTAGGCAAAAGCAGTCAGCGGAAGCAGCGCCAGCAGCACACAACAGAATTTTTTCATTCGGCAGTCTCCATGAGGGACGGCCAGCTTAGGACAAGAGGAGCTATTGATGAAAGCGCCCCGCGTGACCCTTGATCAATGGCGAACATTGCAGGCCGTGGTCGACCACGGCGGATTCGCTCAGGCCGCCGAGGCCTTGCACCGTTCGCAATCGTCGGTGAGTTACACCGTCGCCCGCATGCAGGACCAACTCGGTGTGCCGTTGCTGCGCATCGATGGGCGTAAAGCCGTACTCACTGAAGCCGGAGGCGTGTTATTGCGTCGTTCGCGGCAACTGGTGAAACAGGCCAGTCAACTGGAAGACCTCGCCCATCACATGGAGCAAGGCTGGGAAGCCGAGGTGCGGCTGGTGGTCGATGCGGCCTACCCGAGCGCACGCATTGTGCGCGCATTGACCGCGTTCATGCCGCAGAGTCGCGGCTGCCGCGTGCGTCTGCGTGAGGAAGTGTTGTCGGGTGTCGAAGAAGTGCTGCTCGAAGGCGTAGCGGATCTGGCCATCACCGGCCTGAGCATTCCCGGTTACCTCGGCGCGGAATTGAGTGACGTCGAGTTCGTCGCTGTCGCCCACCCCGATCACCCGCTGCATCGGCTCAATCGCGAATTGAGCTTTCAGGATCTTGAAACGCAGATGCAGGTGGTCATCCGCGACTCCGGCCGCCAGCAACCGCGGGACGTCGGCTGGCTCGGCGCCGAACAGCGCTGGACCGTCGGCAGCCTCGCCACGGCGGCCACGTTCGTCAGCAGCGGCTTGGGCTTTGCCTGGCTGCCCCGGCACATGATCGAACGAGAACTGAAAGATGGTTCGCTCAAGCTGCTACCGTTGGACAGGGGTGGCAACCGCAATTCCAGCTTCTATCTGTATTCGAACAAGGACAAACCCTTGGGCCCGGCCACGCAAATCCTCATCGAACTGCTGCGTACCTTCGACACCTTGCCGCTGGACGCACCGTTCGCCGCCCCTGAACAAGCCTGACACGGAGTTCACCGATGGCGTATTTCGAGCACGAAGGTTGCAACCTGCACTACGAGGAATATGGCCACGGCGCGCCGCTGCTGCTGGTTCACGGGCTCGGTTCGAGCACGCTGGATTGGGAAATGCAGATCCCGGTGCTCGCCGCGCACTATCGGGTGATCGTCCCGGATATTCGCGGCCACGGGCGCTCGGACAAACCCCGTGAGCGCTACAGCATCGCCGGTTTCAGCGCCGACATGGTGGCGCTGATCGAGCACTTGCGTCTCGGCCCGGTGCATTACGTCGGGCTGTCGATGGGCGGTATGATCGGCTTCCAGCTCGGCGTCGATCATCCGCAAATGCTCAAGAGCCTGACCATCGTCAACAGCGCGCCCGAAGTCAAACTGCGTAGCCGCGATGACTACTGGCAGTGGTTCAAGCGCTGGAGTCTGATGCGCGTGCTCAGCCTCGCCAGCATCGGCAAAGCCTTGGGCGGCAAGCTTTTTCCGAAACCGGAACAAGCCGATCTGCGGCAGAAAATGGCCGAACGCTGGGCAAAAAACGACAAACGTGCTTATCTCGCCAGCTTCGATGCGATTGTTGGCTGGGGCGTTCAGGAACGACTTTCCCGGGTGACCTGTCCAACGCTCGTCATCAGCGCCGACCGTGATTACACACCGGTGGCACTGAAAGAAACCTATGTAAAACTGCTGCCGAATGCGCGGCTGGTGGTGATCGCCGATTCGCGCCACGCCACCCCGCTCGATCAACCCGAACGCTTCAATCAAACGCTGCTGGAGTTTCTCGCCGCAGCCGATACTCAATCTCAGGATCACTGACCCATGCTGAAAAAACTCGCCCTCGCCGCTGGTACTGTGCTGTTTGCCGCCAACCTGATGGCAGCCACGCCGGTCAAAGCACCGCACGTGCTGCTGGACACCACCAACGGCCAGATCGAAATCGAACTGGATCCGGTCAAGGCGCCGATCAGCACCAAGAACTTTCTCGATTACGTCAACAGCGGCTTCTACAACAACACGATTTTCCACCGCGTGATCCCGGGCTTTATGGTTCAGGGCGGCGGTTTCACTCAACAGATGCAGCAAAAAGAAACCAAGGCGCCGATCAAGAACGAACACAAAAACGGTCTGGCTAACGTTCGTGGCACCTTGTCCATGGCTCGCACTTCCGTACCTGATTCGGCGACCAGCCAGTTCTTCATCAACGTCAAGGACAACGACTTCCTCGACCAAGGCGACGGCTACGCTGTATTCGGCAAAGTGGTCAAAGGCATGGACGTGGTCGACATCATCGTCAACTCGCCGACCACCACCAAAAGCGGCATGAAAGACGTACCTGCCGACCCTGTATTCATCAAGTCGGCCAAAGTCATCGACTAAGCTGTACAGGGCGTATCGAGCGGCGTGAGTTCAACCTCACGCCGCTCACACCGATAAAAGGAGAGCCCGTACTCCGGGCGGTTATCTGATGCTCTATCGCCGTTTCGAACAACTGATCGACATATTCCGTGAAGCCCCGACGGCGTCTCCGCCGGACCGCGTTCTCCCCTTCTACACCTATTACCTCAAGCAGGTCTGGCCGAGTTTTGCCGCCCTGCTCGTCGTTGGCCTGTTCGCCGCATTGATCGAAGTGGCACTGTTCAGTTACCTGAGCCGTATCATCGACCTGGCCCAAGGCACACCCAACCCGAATTTCTTCAGCGACCACGCCCTCGAACTGACGTGGATGCTGGTGGTTGCCCTCGTCCTGCGGCCGATTTTCTTCGGCCTGCACGACTTGCTGGTGCATCAGACGTTAAGCCCCGGCATGACCAGCATGATCCGCTGGCAGAACCACAGCTACGTGCTCAAACAGAGCCTGAATTTCTTCCAGAACGACTTTGCCGGGCGCATCGCCCAGCGCATCATGCAGACCGGCAACTCTCTGCGTGACTCGGCGGTGCAAGCGGTCGATGCGCTGTGGCACGTGGTGATCTATGCGATCAGTTCGCTGGTGTTGTTCGCCGAAGCCGACTGGCGCCTGATGATCCCGCTGTTGACGTGGATCGTCGCCTACATCGGCGCACTGTATTACTTCGTACCGCGCGTGAAGGATCGTTCGGTGGAAGCTTCCGACGCACGCTCGAAACTGATGGGCCGCATCGTCGACGGCTACACCAACATCGCCACGCTGAAGCTGTTCGCCCACACCAATTTCGAGCAGCACTACGCCAAGGAGGCCATCGAAGAACAGACCGTCAAAGCACAAATGGCCGGCCGCGTGGTCACCAGCATGGACGTGGTGATTACCGCCATGAACGGCTTGCTGATCGTCGGCACCACGGCGTTGGCCCTATGGTTGTGGACGCAGTCGCTGATCACTGTCGGCGCGATCGCCCTGGCCACGGGTCTGGTGATCCGCATCGTCAACATGTCCGGCTGGATCATGTGGGTGGTCACCGGCATTTTCGAAAACATCGGCATGGTCCAGGACGGTCTGCGCACCATTTCGCAACCGGTCAGCGTCACCGATCACGAGCAGGCCAAACCGCTGGAAGTCGCCCGTGGCGAAGTACGTTTCGAGCACGTGGATTTTCACTACGGCAAGAAGCGCGGGATCATCGGCGACCTCAATCTGAACATCAAACCGGGCGAGAAAATCGGTTTGATCGGGCCGTCCGGTGCCGGCAAATCAACGCTGGTCAACCTGCTGCTGCGCCTGTACGACGTCGAGGGCGGGCGAATTATGATCGACGGCCAGAACATCGCCGAAGTCGGTCAGGAAAGCCTGCGCGCGCGGATCGGCATGATCACCCAAGACACCTCGCTGCTGCACCGTTCGATCCGCGACAACTTGCTGTACGGCAAACCGGATGCGACCGACGCCGAGTTGTGGGATGCCGTGCACAAGGCCCGCGCCGATGAGTTCATTCCGCTGCTGTCGGACGCTGAGGGCCGCACAGGCTTTGATGCGCATGTCGGTGAGCGCGGGGTGAAACTGTCCGGCGGCCAACGCCAGCGCATCGCGATTGCGCGAGTGTTGCTCAAGGACGCGCCGATCCTGATCATGGACGAAGCCACCTCGGCACTGGATTCGGAAGTCGAAGCGGCGATTCAGGAAAGCCTGGAAACCCTGATGCAGGGCAAAACCGTGATCGCGATTGCGCACCGACTCTCGACCATTGCGCGGATGGATCGGCTGGTGGTGCTGGAGAACGGCAAGATTGCCGAGAGCGGCACCCATGCTGAATTGCTGGCTCACCGTGGCTTGTATGCACGGCTGTGGGCACACCAGACCGGGGGGTTTGTCGGCATCGACTGACCCCTCCAAGATCGTTCCCACGCTCTGCGTGGGAATGCAGCCCTTGACGCTCCGCGTCACTGGACGCGGAGCGTCCCTTGAAGCATTCCCACGCAGAGCGTGGGAACGATCACCGCCACAGCCCGCCAACCACGGGTGCTGGCGGTTTTTTTGTGCTTGCTGGAAATCGGCAAAAAGCCTGCTGTACTCAGCCAAGGTTCCAGAACGGAGCCTGTCGTAAGTCTGCAAGGATGCACAACTCGATGCAGTCTCGATAGCAGGGCTATCAAGGACGCCTCTCATGTCTCTGTTCAAACGTTCAGTCACTGAGTTGTTGGGTACGTTCTGGTTGGTATTGGGTGGTTGCGGCAGCGCGGTGATCGCCGCGTCTTCACCGCTGGGAATCGGGGTGTTGGGGGTGGCCCTGGCGTTTGGTCTGACGGTGCTGACCATGGCGTTTGCCATCGGCCACATCAGCGGCTGTCATCTCAACCCGGCCGTGTCGGTCGGTCTGTTCGTCGGGGGCCGGTTTCCGGCCAAAGAGCTACCCGCCTACATCATTGCCCAAGTGCTCGGCGCGATTCTCGCGGCGGCGCTGATCGCCAACATCGCCAGCGGCAAGGAGGGTTTCGACATCGCCGCAGGCCTGGCGTCCAACGGCTATGGTGAGCATTCGCCGGGCAAGTACTCGATGGCGGCGGGGTTCGTCACTGAACTCGTGATGACCGCAATGTTTGTGATCATCATCCTCGGCGCCACCGATAGACGCGCACCGCCGGGACTGGCACCGATCGCAATCGGCCTGGGCCTGACGTTGATCCACCTGATCTCGATTCCGGTCACCAACACCTCGGTCAATCCGGCGCGCAGCACGGGGCCGGCACTGATGGTCGGCGGCTGGGCGATTGCGCAGTTGTGGCTGTTCTGGGTCGCGCCGTTGATGGGTGCGGTGGTCGGTGGCGGGATCTATCGCTGGTTGGGCAAAGAAGAAACCTGAGGACGTATGAAATCCCTTTGTGGGAGCGAGCCTGCTCGCGAAGATGTTGTGTCAATAACGTATATGTCGACTGACACGACGCCTTCGCGAGCAGGCTCGCTCCCACAGGGATCTAGGTTTGGCGGTAGGGCAACGCTGTTTTTGCTTCTTCGGCGTAGGCGAGAATGCCGGCGCGTTCCTGTTGCAGGAAGTCTTTTACCGCCGCTTTCAACCCCGGATGCCGCAGGTAATGCCAAGAGTGGGTGATCACCGGTTCAAACCCGCGAATCAGCTTGTGCTCGCCCTGGGCGCCAGCATCGAAACGCTGATAACCCTGCGCGATCGCATAATCCATCCCCTGATAGAAACAGGTTTCAAAGTGCAGCCGATCAAACTCGGCCAGACACCCCCAGTAGCGGCCGTAGAAACTGTCGCCACCGACCAGACTGAAGGCCATCGCCACCGGCCGTGAGCCCTGTTTCGCCAGCACCACGCGAATCGCCTCGGGCATGCGCTCGGCCAGCAGACTGAAAAACTCTCGCGTCAGATATGGCGTTTGCCGACGCACTGCATAGGTATTGGCGTAACAGGCGTAGACAAAATCCCACTGCGCCTCGTCCAGCTCGCGCCCCTCCAGCCATTCGAACTCAAAGCCCTGCCCCGCCACCTGCTCGCGTTCCTTGCGCATCTGCTTGCGCTTGCGCGAACTGAGTACATCGAGGAAATCCTGGAAGTCGCGATACCCGCGATTCTGCCAGTGATACTGACAGCCAATGCGTTGCAGCCAGCCCGGCTGTTCGGCCATCGCCGCATCGGTGAAAGCGTCGGTGAAATTGATGTGCGCGCTGGAAAGCCCTTCGATCTCCAGATAGCCGGGCAAGCTCTTGAGCAGTTCGAAACCGTCTTCGACATTGGCCGCCAACAAGCGCGGGCCGCTGACCGGGCTGAACGGCACAGCCGTCAAAAGCTTGGGGTAGTAATCGATGCCGGCGCGGGCGCAGGCGTCGGCCCAGCCGTGATCGAACACGTACTCGCCGTAGGAATGCCACTTGCGATAACTGGGTAACGCGGCGATCAGACGATCGCCCTCGACGTGCAGCAAATGCTCCGGTTGCCAGCCGGTGTGGGGGCCAACGCTACCGCTGTCTTCCAGCGCACTGAGAAAGGCATGGCGCAGAAATGGCTGGCTTTCAGGCACCAGCGCATCCCAGCTTGCCGAGGCGATTTCCGACAGGTTTTGCAGGCGTTGCAACGGCATCAACAAGCTCTCCACAACAGGACTTCAGCGCCCGGCGAGTATCGCCGATTGCGCGGCATTGCACACCCGCAATCGGCCGACAGCGCTCTAGATCAATAGTTCAGGGCGAATCGATATCGTCATCAACCTGCCATCACTGTGCCACTGCTCTGTCATAAACCATCGCGATACTGGCGCCTGTTTTTAGAGCGCCGGGTTCTACCCGGACACTGTTTTCCGACGTTCAAATTGTCGGTTGTGCCCCGGATGGCTGTGCCATCCCCTCTCATCTTCGGAGATTGCTATGCGTCTTGCTTCCACGAAAACTGCGGCGGCCCTGTGCGGTGGCTTGTTGCTGGCCATGAGTGTTCCGGCCAGTGCTGCAGTCGACGCCAAACTGCTCGACATGCTCAAGGCTAACGGTTCCATTTCCCAGGCGCAGTACATCGAACTGCAAACTGAACTGGCCAAGGATCAGAAGGCTCAGCAAATCGCGCAGCAGGCGCAGCAAGAGACCAACGAACAAGTCGCTGCTGTTGCGAAGAAAACCAACGAACAAAGCGTCTTCGACCAGAAACTGGCCTGGGCGGCCAAGACCCAGTTCAAAGGCGATGTGCGTATCCGTCAGGAAACCATCAAGATCGACGGCGAACCGAACAACGGCGGCCGCGACAAGGATCGTCAGCGCATCCGTGCCCGTCTGGGCGCCTACACCGAGATCAACCCACAGGTCGACACCGGCATCCGTATCGCCACCGGCGGCGGCGACGATGCCCGTTCGACCAACCAGGACCAGGACAACTACTTCGACAAGAAGCAGATCTGGCTGGATCTGGGTTACATCGACTACCACCCTGACCAGATCAAGAACCTGCACATCATCGGCGGCAAGATGCTTCAGCCGTGGGTCAGCATGGGCGACGTGATCTGGGACAGCGACATCAACCCGGAAGGTCTGGCCGTTACCTACAAATACCCGTTGGGCAGCAGCGCCGAACTGTTCGGCAGCCTGGGTAACTACAACCTCAAGGACAACGTCGACGGCGATGGCGTGCAATTCCGTCACGACCTGCGCCTGACCGCTGGCCAGTTGGGTAGCCGCTTCAACATCAGCGACAACCTGAAAGTAACCCTGGGCGGCAGCGTCTACGCCTACCAGAACGACGAAGACAGCCGCTGCACCGGTACTTCCACACCGTGCGCCCTGGCAGTCAATGGCAACTCGGCCAACAACGAATTCCGTCTGTATGAAGGGTTCAGCCAGGTCGACATCGGCGGTCTGCCGATGCCTCTGTCGTTCTACGGTCAGTACGTGAAGAACAACGATGCCGTGACCGATCAGGACACCGCGTGGCTGCTCGGTGCCAAGTCGAAAGTCTTCGGTCTGAACCTCGATTACAACTATCGTGACGTGCAGCGTAATGCCGTGGTTGGCGCCTTCACCGACTCCGACTTCGCCAACGGCACCACCGGTTCGCGTGGGCACAAGTTCAAGGTCGGTTACGACATCGACAAGAACTTCGCCATTGGCGCCACGTACTTCCTGACCAAGGCCGACTTCGCCAGCCGTGGTCAGCGTGACGCTGACGCCAACACCCTGCAACTGGACGCAGAAGCCAAGTTCTAAAGCGTTTCACCCTATAGTCCAGTGCGAGCGGGACGATCCCCATCATCCGTTCGTTTCACCCGCACTGGCTATTTCCCGCAGGATGCAAAACCCCCTGTAGGAGCTGCCGAAGGCTGCGATCTTTTGATCTTGATCGTGAAAACAAGATCAAAAGATCGCAGCCTTCGGCAGCTCCTACAGGGGATTATCTTTTCGTCGTTGCTCGGCCAAGCGTTCAGCCAAAGCATCGACGCCTTCTTCCGGTTTCTCCGGCAGCGCCTTCAAGGTGGCTTGCATCAATCGCATCTGGCGAATGAAACGCCGGCAGTTCGGGCAAAACATCAGGTGATGACGCACCATCCACTTATCACGAAAGCTCAACTGGTCATCGAGATAATCGCTGGATCGTGCCACTTGCTCCTTGCAGGTCAACATTCTCCTGTCTCCTCAAAATGTTCTACGGTCGCGAAGACCTTCAAACGTGCCCGATGCAGCAGCACGCGGACATTGGAGAGTGAGATCTCCAGAAGATTACAGATTTCCTCCAGCTCCAGCCCTTGCCGTTCGCGCAACAGCAAAACGCTGCTTTGCAGCTCTGACAGGCTCAGCAGCGTATGCTCCAGGCACTCGCGCAATTCGTCTTCGGTGAGCAGCGCTTCGGGAGTGTCCTGATGCCAGGCGAACGGCGCGACCAGCCAATGGCCGTCACCTGAAGAAAAGCGGTCGTCGTCGATCGTGCCATGGGGCGATGGCAGATCATCCATCAACACTTCGCGGCGATTGTGTTTATAGCGACTTTTCGCTGAGTTGGCGGTGATGGTCAGAAGCCAGGTCTTGAGACTGGAGCGACCTTCGAAGCTGCCGATGTGGCGCACTACGGACAGCCAGGCGTCCTGCACCACTTCTTCAACATGGCGCTGCCCGACAATCGCATACGCCACCGCGCGCATGGCGCTCTGATACGTCGTCACCAGTTCCTTGAAAGCCTGTTGCTCACCGGCCAGCAGGCGCGCAAGCAGTTGGGTGTCGTTAGCCGCCATCCAGAAATTTCCTTGTGCCGATTCCGAAAATGACGGCGGCAGGTCTTCACCTGCCGCCATTTCCGAAAAATTACAGCGTTTGAGCCGATTCGGATGTAGGAAAAGTCGGCGCGATTAAGAGGAAATTAAACCTCTTTTCAACGCTTGCGCAGAATGACGCTGCCGATCGAATAGCCTGCACCGAACGAACTCAAGACAGCCAGCGAACCGGCAGCCAGATCGTCCTGATATTTGTGGAAAGCAATCACCGAACCTGCGGAGCTGGTGTTGGCATAGGTGTCGAGAATCACCGGCGCTTCTTCTTCGGTGGCTTCGCGGCCGAGCAGTTTGCGCACGATCAGGTGGTTCATGCTGAGGTTGGCCTGATGCAGCCAGAAGCGCTTCACGTCGCCGACGTTGAGTTTGTTCTCTTCCAAGTGTTCGCCAATCAGCTCGGCAACCATCGGGCAGACATCCTTGAACACCTTGCGGCCTTCCTGCACGAACAGCTTGTCGCGGGCACCGATGCCCTCTTCCGCTGCGCGGTTGAGGAAGCCGAAGTTATTGCGGATGTTATTGGAGAACTTGGTCAGCAGCTTGGTGCTGACCACATCGAACTGGTGCTTGGACGTCGCGGTGTCAGCGCGTTCGATGATCACCGCAGTCGCGGCGTCACCGAAGATGAAGTGGCTGTCGCGGTCACGGAAGTTCAGGTGACCGGTGCAGACTTCCGGGTTGACCATCAGGATTGCCCGGGCCTGGCCCAGTTGCACACTGTTGGCCGCCGCCTGAATGCCGAAGGTCGCCGAGGAGCAAGCGACGTTCATGTCGAAACCGAAGCCTTGAATGCCCAGCGCTTCCTGAACTTCGATGGCGATGGCCGGGTAGGCACGTTGCAGGTTGGAGCAGGCGACGATCACGCCGTCGATGTCAGCGGCGGTTTTGCCGGCGCGTTGCAGGGCTTGCTCGGCTGCGCCGATGGCCATCTGGCAGAGCACCGACCATTCGTCGTTGGAACGCTCCGGCAAGCGCGGAGCCATACGTTGTGGATCGAGGATGCCGTCCTTGTCCATGACAAAGCGGCTCTTGATGCCGGAAGCCTTTTCGATAAACGCAGCGCTGGATTCGGTCAGGGCCTGGACTTCGCCGCTGGCAATGGCCTCGGCGTTGTCGGCGTTGAACTGGGCGACGTAGGTATTGAAAGACTGCACCAGCTCTTCGTTGGAGATGCTGTTGGCCGGGGTGTACAGGCCGGTGCCGCTGATGACGACGTTATGCATGGTCGTTTCTCTAATCTGTTCAGGCAGAAAGTGCTGGAACCGTCGTACCAACACACAAAGGGTCTATTCCCATCCGGGGGACGCAAACCTGGCATCGCTTTATTCCGTCTCGCACCACGGCCGAAGGCTCTGGGTCGCGAAACCGGCGTTTATGGTCGCGAAGTTTGCCATAAACGTGGACTTTTGGCGCCTTTCTCAAGCACAACCCACATCCCAATGTGGGAGCGAGCCTGCTCGCGAAGGCAGAGTGTCAGTCACCAGATTCTTGTTTGACACACCGCTTTCGCGAGCAGGCTCGCTCCCACAGGGGATTGCGCATGGCTCAAGGTCAGGGTTCGACCTGGCTCCACTGTTTGTTCAGGCGTTTGTCGGAGATCGGGACCTTGGTGCCCAACTGCTGGGCGAACAGCGACACGCGGTATTCCTCCAGCCACCAGCGGTACAACTCAAGCTGCGGGTCGCGTTTGCCTTCCTGCGCATGTTTCGCTGCGCGGGTCTGGTATTGCGCCCAGAGGCCGGCAAGCTCGCCGCTCCAGACGCGATCCTTCTGCACCTGCGCACCGAGTTTCTCGAAACGCTGCTCGACCGCCTTCAGGTAACGCGGCAACTCCTTGAGCCACTGCATCGGCGTCTCGCGGACAAACCCCGGATAAACCAGATTATTGATCTGCTGCTTGATGTCATTCAGCGCCACGGCTTGCGCCAGATCGATCTTGCCCTTGAAGCGTTTTTGCAGACCGTGCCAGAGCTTGAGAATCTCCAGCGTCAACCGGGCCACGCGCTCGGCGTGCTCGGTCCAATTACCGCGTTTGCGCTCGGCCAACGCCGCCAACCCGGCACCGTCACGGGGCAGTGGGTCTTCACCTTCAAGAATGCAGCTGTCGAGGCTGGCCAGGAGAATGTCTTCAACCAGCGCATCAACCCGGCCCAGCTCGCGATAGAGCAAGCCCAATTCAGTCTGCCCCGGCAACTTGCCGCGCAGGAATTTGGCCGGCTCCGCCAGTTGCTGCATCAACAACCGCTGCAAGGCACGACGATGCTGGAACTCGGCTTCAGCCGGAGTCGAGAAGCGCCCTTCCTTGACCGTGCCGCCCTCTTCGACCAGCGCCGGATACACCGTCATCGACAGCCCGGCGATCTTCTGCTGAGTCTTTTCCGCCACCGGCGCGAAAACTTTCGCCTCCACCGGTTGCTGACTTTTCGCACTCTGCGGCACCGCCAGCGCAGCCTGACTGGCTTCGGCAAACCGTGCGGTCAGTTCGGCCAGATCGCGACCTTCACCGAGGAATTTGCCCTGGCCGTCGACGATTTCCAGGTTCATCCGCAGATGCCCCTCGACGCCTTGCTCGGCTTCGGCCCATGCCTCATCGCTGACCCGCGCGCCAGTCATGCGCAGCAGTTCGCGACCGAGCGCTTGCGGCAACGAACCCTCGGCAAAGGTCATGCGTTGCAGCGCAGCTTTGATGAAGTCCGGCACCGGCACAAAATTCTTGCGCAGTGCTTTCGGCAGGTTACGCACCAGAGCGATGCACTTGGCCTCGATCAGCCCCGGCACCAGCCACTCCAAGCGCTCCGGCGGCAGCATCGGCAACAGCGGTGCCGGCACGCGCAGGGTCACGCCGTCGCGCGGGTGGTTGGGTTCAAAATGATAGGTGAGCGCCAGTTCCAGATCGCCGATGTGCAGCGTGTCCGGGTAATCGCGCGCGGTGACTTCACTGGCCTCGCGGGCCAGCACGTCTTCCTCGCGCATGATCAGCAGCTGCGGGTTCTTCTGGCTGTTGACTCGATACCAACTGTCGAAGGTCGCGGTCTGGTGAATCTCCGCCGGCAACCGCGCATCGTAGAACGCGTACAAGGTTTCTTCGTCGGCGAGAATATCGCGACGCCGGGCCTTGGCTTCCAGTTCGTCGAGCTGTTCCAGCAGTTGTTTGTTGGCGCTCAGACACTTGGCTCTGGACTGAATCTCGCCACGCACCAGACCTTCACGGATAAACAGCTCACGGGAAACCACCGGATCCACCGGGCCGTAATGCACCGGGCGGCGGCCGACCACGATCAGCCCGAACAGGGTGATCTGTTCGAACGCCACGACCTGGCCGCGCTTCTTTTCCCAGTGCGGTTCGAAATGGTTTTTCTTGATCAGGTGCCCGGCCAGCGGCTCGATCCAGTCGGCGTCGATCTTGGCGACCATGCGCGCGTAAAGCTTGGTGGTTTCCACCAGTTCGGCGGTCATCAGCCACTGCGGACGCTTCTTGCCGATGCCCGACGACGGGTGAATCCAGAAACGCCGCTGACGCGCACCAAGATAATCACCGTCCTCGGTTTTCTGACCGATCTGGCTGAGCAGACCGACCAGCACCGCTTTGTGCAGTTTCGGATAATCCGCCGGCTCTTTATTCAGGCTCAACTGCATGTCGCGGCAGATCAGACTCAACTGGCGGTGGGAATCGCGCCACTCGCGCAGACGCAGATAGTTGAGGAAGTTTTTGCGGCACCAGTTGCGCAGCGGGCTCGCGGTCAATGCTTGGCGCTGCTCTTCGAAACCGCGCCACAGATTCACCAGTCCGGCGAAGTCAGAATCAACGTCTTTCCATTGCGCGTGGGCTTGATCAGCGGCTTGTTGACGCTCCGGCGGACGCTCGCGCGGGTCTTGAATCGACATCGCACTGGCGACGATCAGCACCTCCTGCAGGCTGCCGAGCTTGGCCGCTTCAAGCAGCATGCGGCCCATGCGCGGGTCGACCGGCAGGCGCGCAAGTTGACGACCGAGCGGGGTCAGCTGACTGTTGCGATCCACCGCCGAGAGTTCTTGCAGCAGGTTGAAACCGTCACTGATCGCCTTGCCATCCGGCGGCTCGATAAACGGGAATGCGGTGATCTCGCCGAGGCGCAGATGCAGCATCTGCAGGATTACGGCGGCGAGGTTGGTGCGCAGAATCTCCGGATCGGTGAATTCCGGGCGCCCGTTAAAATCTTCTTCGCTGTACAGCCGAATGCAAATGCCCGGCTCGACCCGACCGCAACGGCCTTTACGCTGATTGGCGCTGGCCTGGGAAATCGCTTCGATCGGTAGACGCTGCACCTTGGCGCGATAGCTGTAGCGGCTGATGCGCGCGGTGCCGCTGTCGATCACGTAGCGGATGCCCGGCACGGTCAGCGAAGTCTCGGCAACGTTGGTTGCCAGCACCACGCGACGGCCCGGGTGCGACTGGAAAATCCGCTGCTGCTCGGCCGGCGACAAGCGCGCGTACAACGGCAGAATTTCAGTGTGCTTGAGTTGCGCCTTGCGCAGCATGTCAGCGGCGTCGCGAATCTCGCGCTCGCCGGGCAGGAACACCAGCACGTCACCGGGGCTGCGACGCTCGCTGCGCTCGTAAGCGGCGATTTCATCAAGGGTCGCGAGAATCGCCTGATCCACCGTCAGGTCATCTTCGACGCGGTTGCCCTCTTCGTCCTGCTCCAGCGTTAGCGGGCGATACCAGGTGTCCACCGGGAAGGTACGACCGGAGACTTCAACAATCGGCGCGTCATCGAAGTGCTTGGAGAAACGCTCCAGATCGATGGTCGCCGAGGTGATGATGACTTTCAGATCCGGACGACGCGGCAGCAGGGTTTTCAGGTAACCGAGCAGGAAATCGATGTTGAGACTGCGTTCGTGGGCTTCGTCGACGATGATCGTGTCGTAGCGTTCGAGGTAGCGATCATTCTGGGTTTCCGCGAGCAGGATGCCGTCGGTCATCAGTTTGATCAGGGTGTTGGAATCGCTCTGATCCTCGAAACGCACCTGATAGCCGACCAGCGCACCGAGCGGCGTGCCGAGTTCTTCGGCGACCCGGCTGGCGACGCTGCGGGCTGCGATTCGACGTGGCTGGGTGTGGCCAATCAGACCGTGCTGGCCGCGACCGATTTCCAGACAGATTTTCGGCAACTGGGTGGTTTTGCCCGAGCCGGTTTCGCCGGCGATGATCAGCACTTGGTGTTTTTCCAGCGCTTTTTTGATCTCGTCGCGCTTGGCGGCGATCGGCAGACTGTCGTCGTAACGAATCACCGGCAGGCTGGCACGGCGCGCCAGCACCTGATCACAGGACGCCTGCATGCGCGTCACCCACTGGGCCAGTTTGGCTTCGTCGGGTTTCTTGCGCAGCTCAAGCAACTGCCGCCGCAGCCGGTGACGGTCGGCGAGCATGGCGTGATCGAGGTTTTTCAGCAGTTTGTCGATGGAGGGCGATTCGTCGGTCATCGGGTAGGCAATTCGGTCGTCTATATGTGCAGGGGGCGGATTGTCGCAGATTTGGCGGATTTGTGGCGTGTCAGGGGGATTGCGGCCCTCACCCTAGCCCTCTCCCGGAGGGAGAGGGGACCGATCGGGGGATGCTGAAGATATTCACCGACCTGAAATTACTTTACCGAATCCACAATCGCCAAAATCTTTCAGGTCGGCGTTTGACCCAAGACACCTCGGTCAGCTCCCTCTCCCTCTGGGAGAGGGCTGGGGTGAGGGGCTTTTAAAAGAGCTACTCGTTGTCGAGGCCTTTGCGCCGATACGGGAAAACATCAATGACCTTCCCCGCCCGAATCGCCTCTTGCAGGCTCTTCCAGTAATCAGCGTTATACAACTCACCATGCAACTGGTCGAACAACTTGCGCTGCCCCGAATCAGCAAACAGAAACGGCGGAAATTCCTCGGGAAACACATCCAGCGGCCCGATCGAATACCACGGCTCGGAAGCCATTTCATCCTCCGGTGTACGCGGCGCGGGAATGTGACGGAAGTTGGCTTCGGTCAGGAAACAAATCTCGTCATAGTCATAAAACACCACACGCCCATGCCGGGTGACGCCAAAATTCTTCAGCAGCATGTCACCGGGAAAGATATTCGCCGCCGCCAGTTGCTTGATCGCCAGGCCGTAATCCTCCAGCGCCTCACGCACCTGCGCGTCGTTGGCGTTCTCCAGATACAGATTGAGCGGGGTCATTCGCCGCTCGGTCCAGCAGTGACGGATCAGCACCGTGTCGCCCTCGACCGACACCGTCGACGGCGCCACCTCCAGCAGTTCTTCAAGACACGCCGGATCGAACTTGCTCAACGGAAAACGGAAGTCGGCGAACTCCTGGGTATCGGCCATACGCCCTACCCGGTCGACACTTTTTACCAGCCGATACTTCTCGATCACCGTGGCGCGGTCGACGTTTTTCGACGGTGAGAAACGGTCCTTGATGATTTTGAACACGGTGTTGAAACCCGGCAGGGTGAACACGCTCATGACCATGCCGCGTACGCCCGGGGCCATGATGAACTGGTCATCGGTGTTGGCCAGGTGATTGATCAGTGCGCGGTAGAACTCGGACTTGCCGTGCTTGTAGAAGCCGATCGAGGTGTACAACTCGGCGATGTGCTTGCCCGGCAAGATGCGCCGCAGGAAACCGATGAATTCCGCCGGCACCGGCACGTCGACCATGAAATACGAACGGGTGAACGAGAAAATGATCGACACGTCGGCTTCGTCGGTGATCAGCGCGTCGATCTGAATCCCGCGCCCTTCGCGGTGCAGCAGCGGGATCACCAGCGGCCATTGCTCGTCGCGGGTGTAGATACGCCCGACCAGGTACGCGCCCTTGTTGCGGTACAGCACCGAGGAAAACAGCTCGACGCTGAGCTCAGGATCCTTGCACACCCAGTCCGGCAGGTTCTCGCGCAGTTGCGCTTCGAGCCGGAGCAAATCGCCGGGTAGATCGGCGTAATCCTCGCTGAAACGGTAGTCGGCAAAAATGCTCGCGAGCATCCCCGACAGCTGTCCCTGTGGTTTGTACGTGCGGGTTTGCGCAGCGCGGGCACGGCGCAGGCTCGGGCGGGTGGTGTGGATGAACATGCAACCGTCGCTGATCAGGTCGTGACTGAACAGCCCGCAGAAAATCGAGTTGTACCAGGTCTCGGACAGCTCATCGTCGAAGCGCAGGTCGATGACGCTGATGTAGGCACTTTTCACCAGCGGCCAGCAGCTGACGTTCATCAGCGTTTCATCGTCGAAATATTCGCGCAGGCGGGCGATGGTTTCGCCGACCTTTTCTTCATAGAGATTGATCCGCGCCGCCGACGCCGTTTGCGTTTCCTGCCAGCGTGCCTGCTCGAAGCGTTCCCGGGCGCCGTCGGTGATCCGCCGGAAATGCTCGCGATAATCGTCGAAGCCATCGAGGATCATGCGGGCGATGTCGGTGGCTGGCCATTGCTGCGGCATAGATGAGACCTCGGCGTGCGTTTGGAAATCTGTGCCTGAGCTTAGCCACGCAAGGGCGTGCGCGTGAAGTGCAATTTCTGCCAAATCTGCGCCAGGGTTGTACGCCGATAGCGGTTTTGCAAAGTTTTTTAAATCGACCGTTCGGTCAGTTAAGCGCCTGAGCGGTGCTGCTTCTCATCCTGCGCCAGCCCGCGAATTCTCTGGGCTTCGCATCCAATAGCGAATACACGCGTCTAGGCCGTGGCTTTGCTGCAAATTCACACACCCTCAGCGACGACGCCAGATTGGTCTTACCAAAATAGTGGCGCTTTGATATACAGCCCGCCGTTACCCGCCTCATAACAAGATCCTCGCTGACGAGGACGACCTCCCCCTCAAAGATCAAGGAGCACACTGATGTCTATCCGGAATCTGCGCATAGGTTTGCGCGCCAGTTTGAGCTTCGCCGTTTTGGCCAGTCTGCTGGTGGTGGTCGGCCTGTTCGGTCTGGGCCAAATGAAAACCCTGCGCGAAAGTGCGGCAGTGATCGAAGAATCGTGGATGCCCAGCATCGAGAGCATTCATGACGCGGCGGCGAATATCGCCAGCATCCGCCTCGAATCCTTGCGTCTGATCGCCGTCACCCAACCCGCGGTGCGCGACAGAAGCAAAGGCATTCTCAAGGCGCAACGCGATGAGTTGCTCAAGCGCCTCAACGATCACAAAGCCTTGATCGCCAGTGATCAGGAACAAGCGATGCTCGACGGCTTGAACGCGGCCGTCGGCAAATACCTGAACATTCTCGATCAGATTGTCAGCCAGATTGACGCGGGGCAGAACGAGCAGGCTGCCACGCGTTTGAGCAATGAACTGGCACCGCAGGGCACTGTGCTCGACAAGACGCTGGAGCAGATGATCAGCCTCAACCAACAAGGTGCGGATGCCGCAGCCGAAGCCGCTGCGGCGATGTATCAGCAGGCTTTGTGGATCGTCGCGTCGATCATCGTGGTCGCCCTGCTTGCCACCTTGTTATTGGCCTGGTTGCTGACCCGGAGCATCACCACGCCGATCAATCAGGCACTGAACGTGGCACGACGCATTGCCGCCGGCGACCTCAGCGGCCAGATCGTCAGTACTGGTAAAGATGAGGCTGCGCATCTGCTCGATGCGTTGGCCGAGATGCAGGGCAATCTGCGCTCAACCATTCGCGGTATCAGCGAGTCGGCGCAGCAATTGGCTTCCGCGGCCGAGGAAATGAGTTCGGTGATGGAGCAAAGCACCCGCGGTCTGCAACAACAGAACGATCAGATCGAGCAAGCCGCCACGGCGGTCACCGAAATGAGCACGGCGGTGGACGAAGTCGCCGCCAACGCGGTGTCCAGCGCCGAAGCGTCCGCTGCATCCAACGAAGACAGCAAGCACGGCCATGTACAGGTCAGCGAAACCATCAGTTCGATTCAGGAGCTGGTCGATGCGGTACTCGGTGCTTCCGAACAAGCCGAGGGCCTGGCCACTCAGGCGCAGGACATCAGTAAAGTGCTGGAGGTGATTCGCGGGATTGCCGGGCAGACCAATCTGTTGGCGCTCAATGCGGCGATCGAAGCGGCACGCGCCGGTGAAGCCGGGCGCGGTTTTGCCGTGGTCGCCGATGAAGTGCGTTCGCTCGCACAACGCACGCAGAATTCCACGGAAGAAATCGAGCTGATGATCAGCAGCATCCAGCAAGGCACCGGGGCAACAGTGGGTGCGTTGCAGAGCAGTGCCGAGCAGGCTGGCCAGACGTTGCGCCGAGCCAACAGCGCGGGCCAGGCGCTGGAGAAAATCACCGCGTCAATCTCGCAGATCAACCAACGTAATCTGGTGATCGCCAGCGCGGCCGAGCAACAGGCCCTGGTGGCGCGTGAGGTCGATCAGAATCTGGTGACCATCCGCGACCTCTCGACCCAAACCGCCGCCGGGGCCACTCAGACCTCGGCTGCGAGCCAGGAGCTGTCGCGTCTGGCGGTTGATCTCAACGGCCTGGTGACGCGCTTTGTGATCTGAGCAAAAAGTTGCATGCCCGAATAGCGGTTGCCATCGTCAGGGCACTCGGCAACACTCTCGTCCCGATCAAGGAAGGAGACCCGCCGTGAGCCCTGTCGATATTTTCCGTATGTTGTCGCTGGCAGCCATCTGGGGCGCGAGTTTTCTGTTCATGCGCATTATCGCGCCAGCGATCGGCACGATTCCGACCGGGTTCTTTCGCGTATCGATTGCGGCCGTTGGCCTGCTGGTGATCCTCGGGCTGATGCGCGTGCGCTGGGATTTCAAAGGCAAACTGAAAACCGTGATGCTGCTGGGGGTGATCAACTCGGGGATTCCGGCGACGCTGTATTCCGTTGCGGCTCAGGTGTTGCCGGCCGGTTATTCGGCGATTTTCAATGCCACCACGCCGTTGATGGGTGTGCTGATTGGCGGGTTGTTCTTCAGTGAAAAACTCACCGCAGCCAAACTGGGCGGGGTGTTCCTCGGCCTGTTAGGCGTTGGCGTGCTGACCCGCGCCGGTCCCGTGGCATTTGACATGCAACTGTTGCTGGGCGCCCTCGCCTGCCTGCTCGCGACCACTTGCTATGGCTTCGCCGGTTTCCTCGCGCGGCGCTGGCTGGATCAGGCCGGTGGACTGGACAGCCGATTGTCGGCACTGGGCAGCATGCTCGGCGCAACGTTGTTCCTGTTGCCGCTGTTCGGCTACAGCGTGATCACCGCGCCGCCGGTCAGCTGGGGCGGCTGGAATGTCTGGCTGTCGCTGCTGGGCCTCGGCCTGGGTTGTACGGCGTTTGCCTACATCATCTACTTCCGCCTGCTCAGTTCGATCGGGCCGGTGAAATCGATGACCGTGACCTTCATGATTCCGCCGTTTGGCGTGCTGTGGGGGGCGTTGCTGCTGGATGAGCCGTTGTCGATGGCACATATCTACGGCGGGGTGTTGATTGCGGCGGCGTTGTGGCTGGTGTTGAAGCCGGCGGTGGTGAAACCTTCGCAGGTGCCAGCCCGCTAGACTTCTGGCGCTGCTGAAATGGCTATCGCGAGCAGGCTCACTCCTACACGGGAATGCATTCCAATGTGGGAGCGAGCCTGGCTGTCGACTAGTCGGTTTTACGGAACACAAACACCAGACCGATAATGATCAACAGCATGCCCAGCACACTTAACGTCGCCAGGCGATTGCCGAAGATCAGATAGTCCATCACCGCCGTCACCGCTGGCACCAGGTAAAACAGACTGGTGACATTCACCAGATTGCCCCGCGCGATCAACCGATACAGCAACAGCGTCGCCAGCACCGACACCACCAGCCCCATCCACAACACCGGCACGATAAAACCTCTGCCGAATTCAAAGTGGAACGGCTGAAACGGCACGAAAATCCCGCACAACAACAGCCCGGCCAGATATTGCACCGGCAGTGTACCGAGGGGATTGTCGGTGATGCGTTTCTGCATGATCGAGCCCAGCGTCATGCTTGCCAGCGCCAGCAACCCGAACAGCATCCCCGCCCAGGACATCCCGGCCAGACCGATACCCTGGTAAACCACCATGATCAGACCAGCCAGCCCCAGCGCCAGCCCGAACATCCGGCTCGCGGAGCGCTGCCGCTCCATCAACACCACGGTGAGAATCGGCTGCACACCCATGATGGTCGCCATTACCCCCGGGGTGACTTTGGTGTCGAGCGCCAGCAGATAGAAAATCTGATAGGCCCCCAACAACACCACGCCCGTGGCAATCGCAAACAACATCGGCCGGCCGCCCTTGGGCAGCTTCAGCTTGAGCAGCGGCGCCAGCAGCACGAGCCCGCACAAGGCAATCGCGAAGCGAATCAGCAGAAAGGCAAACGGGGAAGCATGGGCCAGGCCCCATTTGGAGAAGATCGCCCCGCTGCTCCACAGCAGAACGAACAGGCTCGTGGACGTCGCCGCGAGCGCGGATTTTTTCGAAAGGACAAACATGAGTACCACCTGTAGTCAGGCAAGAAGCCAACTCAGCCGAAGCTGAAATTCAGTAGGTTTTTCTGGCGGGCGCAGGGGTCAGCAAAAACTGCCGATCAGCCCGAAACGCCAACGCCCGGTGGTGATACGACTGCGCACACCGGCGTGCTACTGACAGGTGGAGGGTAATGAGTAATCTGCTTGGGCTGCTGATTCCCGCACGGCACGACGCCAGCGTTGACCGCTGAATCGACTACCGCGTTGATGAGGGATGCAGGCATTGGCGCTGATCTTTTTTGAAGGTGTGGAGCGTGAGCCGTACGGCTCACGAGCGCAGACTATAACCAGCGGGTGACATGGATTGCAATGATTTGGACAAAGGGCCAGCAGGGACAGTTGGCTGCAAGGTGAATAGGCTGGATTGCAGTTGCGACACCCAACCATGGAGGACAAGGAATGCACGGGATCACATGCCAAGGGAACGGACGTATTTGCGCTACCAGGTGTATAAATCTCAGGCCAGGAAACAGGCTGGGGTTACTTTCGCAAAGCTGCACAAAGACTTGTTGCAGCAAGGGATAGTGGATGTTGATCACTCCAGAGTTCGTTTCGAAGCAATCGATGCTCAAGCTCTGAGTGCCTATGAAGAATGGTTTGATCCTCACTTCTCTTGGCAAGAAGTTGCCAGGTGGAAAGCCAAAGAACCACTTAGCTTCGATTTAGCAATCTGGTTTGATCAGGAGTTATGCGGACTTTGCTTTGCAAACCCTAATCAGAGCCGGTTGCGAGTGAAAATTGTGCGCCTGGAAGGAAAGCCCGATAACGATCACCCTCTCAAAAGCCGAGTAGCGACATTTGCTTTGACCGCCGTGACTCACTTCGCACGAATCATCGGCAGTACACAAATTGAAATTCAGGAGCCTCTCCCAGGGGTGATTTCTCTTTACCGGCAGCTGGGTTTTGAATTCGATTCGGAGGGTAGGCTTGTGAAGCTAATTTGGTAAGACTAGTATCGGACAACTGCTCATTTAATGATCAACGCCGGAGGCACCATGAAGGCTGCCATTGAAAAAAAGGCGCCAGGCGCCAGATCGATAAAAGCTGATAGAAAACGCCCTTCGGGAAAGTTGTCTGAACGGGAGTTGCACCGAATCAGAGAAGCATTGGTGAATCCAGCAGCGGAAGAGCCCGGAGGCGTCCTCGCTGGCGCCTCATTCACCTTCTCTTCATAAAAAAAACCGCTCACAAGGAGCGGTTTTTTATTGCCTGAGCCAGCCTCAACCAAACAGCCAATACCCCAACAACGTCAACACCACCACCGCCAGTACCGGTCGCATCACGCGGTAGGCCTTCGGATGACGGCGTTTCCACTGTTTGACCACGCCACTGAACTTGTCGCTGAAGCTCTTGCTCCAGGCGTAGGCCTGGTTGATCCCGCCGACGCGTTCATCATCCAGGTTCTGCGGTGCGGTGGCACGGCCGAGCCAGGCGCTGATCGAGCGGTTGATGCGGGTCATGAGGCGGTTGCTCAGCGGACGCTCGACGTCGCAGAACAGGATCACGCGGGTTTGGTCGGTTTCGTTCTTGACCCAGTGCACGTAGGTTTCGTCGAACATCACGTCTTCGCCGTCACGCCAGGCGTAAACCTGACCATCGACGAAGATCCGGCAATCGTCGGAGTTCGGCGTCGACAAGCCGAGGTGATAACGCAGCGAGCCGGCGAACGGATCGCGATGCGGGTTCAAATGGCTGCCACCCGGCAACAGCGCGAACATCGCGCCTTTGACGTTGGGAATCGCGCTGACCAGCGCCACGGTTTTCGGGCACAGGGTTTCAGCCGACGGCAGCGGTTTGTCGTACCACTTGAGGTAGAAACGCTTCCAGCCCTTCTTGAAGAACGAACCGAAACCGGCGTCGTTGTTCTTTTCCGCCGCGCGAATATAGCCCTCATCGAACAAATGCATGGCTTCGTCGCGAATGGTTTCCCAGTTGTCGCGCAGCACGTCCAGTTCCGGGAATTTGCTGCGATCCAGATACGGCTTCGACGGGACGCCGGAAAACAGGTACATCAAGGCGTTGTACGGAGCGAACAGCGCCGAGTGGTTGACGAACTGACGCAGAACCGGCAAACGCGCCTTGCCGCGCAAATGCACATAGAGCGTGCTGCCCAAAAAGAGCAGCAGCACAAACGCCTTGGCGGCAAACGAAAAGGTCATCAACAACTCCTTGAATAAAGACAACGCTGCGCAACGCCCTTTACCCGGCATGGCAGCCGGCCATGATAAACACTACCGGCGCCGGGCAAAACCCGCCTTACACAAGAATCAGTGTTAAGAATTGCGCAACAAAGCATTTATTAGCATAACGATCCTGAACCGCGGCTGACCTGAATCAACTGGATTACTGCTGAGTCTCCTGTTCAGTGAACAGATCGCTGAACAACATGCTCGACAGATAACGCTCACCCGAGTCAGGCAGAATCACCACGATAGTCTTGCCCTGCATTTCCGGCGTCTCCGCCAGACGCACTGCTACCGCCATCGCTGCACCGCAGGAGATGCCGCACAAAATCCCTTCTTCCTGCATCAAGCGCAGCGCCATGGCCTTGGATTCGTCGTCGGTGACCTGCTCGACCCGGTCGACCATCGACAGATCCAGGTTCTTCGGCACGAAACCGGCACCGATCCCCTGAATCTTGTGCGGACTCGGTTTGATCTCTTCGCCCGCCAGCGCCTGGCTGATCACCGGCGAGGAAACCGGTTCCACCGCCACCGACAGGATCGGTTTGCCCTGGGTATTCTTGATATACCGCGAAACGCCCGTGATGGTTCCGCCGGTGCCGACGCCGGCCACCAGTACATCCACCGCACCATCGGTGTCGTTCCAGATTTCCGGACCGGTGGTTTTTTCGTGAATCGCCGGGTTGGCCGGGTTATCGAACTGCGATGGCATGAAGTACTTGTCAGCATCGCTGGCAACGATTTCGGCCGCCTTCTCGATTGCGCCTTTCATGCCTTTGGCCGGCTCGGTCAAGACCAGTTCGGCGCCCAGAGCCTTGAGAACCTTGCGGCGTTCGATGCTCATCGAGGCCGGCATGGTCAGCATCAATTTATAACCGCGGGCAGCGGCAACAAATGCCAGGCCAATGCCCGTGTTACCCGACGTCGGCTCGACAATGGTCATGCCCGGTTTCAGTTTGCCGCTGCTTTCGGCGTCCCAGATCATGTTGGCGCCGATCCGGCACTTGACCGAATAACCGGGGTTGCGCCCCTCGATCTTGGCCAGAATGGTCACGCCGCGCGGTGCGATGCGGTTGATCTGCACCAGCGGCGTATTACCGATGGAATGGGCGTTGTCAGCAAAAATACGGCTCATGGCTGGGTCCTTATGCAGCATTGAATTCAGCCTTCAAAGGTATGCCTGTTGCCTGGCGCAGTCCAGTCGGGTCGAACGTCTGCGCGGCGTAACAGTCAATCGCTTACATCGTCAGGGAATTGCCGTCATGAAGCGTCGCTACAGTTGGCCACTAGGGATTTTCGCCGTCGTCGTTGTGCTGCTGATCGCGCTGCACATCGCCCTGCCCTACATGGTGCGTGACTACCTGAACGGCAAACTGGCGGACATGGGTGACTATCGGGGCCAGATCACTGACGTCGACCTCGCGTGGTGGCGCGGCGCCTACAAGATCAATGGCCTGAAAATCGTCAAGGTCGACGGCAAGGTGCCGGTGCCGTTCGTCAATGCACCGCTGATCGATCTTGCTGTCAGCTGGCATTCGCTGTGGTACGACCATGCTGTGGTGGCGCAAGTGAAATTCGTCAATCCCGAGATCAATTTCGTCGATGGCGGAGCCAACAAGCAGAACTCTCAAACCGGTCAGGGCACTGACTGGCGTGCGCAACTAGGCAAATTGCTGCCGATAACCCTCGACGAAGTGCAGATTCACGACGGCAAGATCAGCTTCCGCAATTTCAACTCAAAACCGCCGGTCAACATGAACGCGACCAACGTCGACGCGAACATCTACAACCTGACCAACGTGGTCGACAAACAGGGCAAACGCGACGCCCGCTTTGAAGGCAAAGCCCTGCTGCTGGGGCATGCACCGCTGGAAACCACCGCAACGTTCGACCCTCTGAGCAACTTCGAGGACTTCGAATTCCGCCTGCGCGCCAAGGACATCGAACTCAAAAGCATGAACGACTTTGCCTCGGCCTACGGCAAGTTCGACTTCAACGCCGGCCACGGTGATGTGGTGATCGAAGCCCAAGCCAAAAAAGCCAAGGTCAACGGCTACATCAAACCACTGCTGCGCGACGTCGAAGTTTTCAACTGGCAGCAGGACGTGGAAAACAACAACAAGAGCATCTTCCGCTCAGTCTGGGAGGCTTTGGTCGGTGGTACTGAAACCGTGCTGAAGAATCAGGCGAAAAACCAGTTCGCCACCAAAGTCGAGCTCAGCGGCAACGTGCATCAGCAAAACATCAGCGCGTTCGAAGCGTTTTTGCAGATTTTGCGCAATGGTTTCGTACAGGCATTCAATGCGCGGTATGAGCGGCCGAAGCCTGATGCGGGTTAGGTTTTGCGGTTGACGATATAGCGACCCGACTCTTCTGCAGCCATTGTTGAGCTTTGTTGCAGTGAATCCCAGCCCAGGCAAGCCAGCGCCAGTGAACGTGGGACTGCCTCGCGCCCATTACTGTAGCGACTGATGCTACGAGCGCTGACACCCAGCGCTTCGGCAGCCTGACTAAGAGACAGTCCCGTTCGGGCGCGCCAGTCGATAAAGATTCGCGTGTTTTCATCGGCTGCGTTTTGAGCTAGCGCATCCATGTAAAGTGTATTTGCACCAATCTGTATATCGGGTTCAAGCCATTCGACAGTCCAGCCATAGTCATCCAATGTCGCGGTCAAAAACACCTTGGAATCGAGCAATGGCTGCAACCCTGGATAAGCTTTAATATCCCGGCAGAGATCAAGTGTCAGTTCCTGTCCATCAATAAAGGTCAGTGCCAATCGAAAGTCTGACAATGCCTGCACTGCTGACAGGCGAGGCCTTTTCATGGGTAACATCGTTTCCAGTCCTCCAATAGTTGCACTTGATGAGCCGAGACCCACGCCAGCGCTTCCTTGATAATCAGTGGCGGCGCCTTGCCCATCATCACCCCAACGGTTTCAAGGCTCAGCATCACATCCACGCCGCCACCGATAAGGTGCACATAGGGCGGCGGATGATCCTTCTCGCGCAACTGAATGCGGTATTTGTCGCGAAATCGGTATTTAGTCGTCATGACCGAGAGGCTATCGCCAAATCGGCGATACCTGAATACTGGCCATCGGCCGAGACTGAGTCAACATGTGACGCCCCATTCAGAGACTGAATACGCCGTCTGCGTTCACAGTCGACCGGCCTGCGCGCTATAGTCGGGCATCCGATTATTTCGCCCCCGCCCTGCCCGTTCAGGTCGGCGTTACCGTTCGAGGATTAGCAGATGAAGTTCGAAGGCACCCAGGCCTACGTCGCCACCGATGACCTGAAGCTGGCGGTCAACGCCGCCATCACCCTGGAGCGGCCGCTGCTGGTCAAGGGCGAGCCGGGCACCGGCAAGACCATGCTCGCCGAGCAATTGGCCGAATCGTTCAACGCCAAGTTGATCACCTGGCACATCAAGTCCACCACCAAGGCCCATCAGGGCCTGTACGAATACGATGCGGTCAGCCGTCTGCGCGACTCGCAACTGGGCACTGAAAAAGTCCACGACGTGCGCAACTACCTGAAGAAGGGCAAGCTCTGGGAGGCTTTTGAGTCCGAAGAGCGGGTCATTCTGCTGATCGACGAGATCGACAAGGCCGATATCGAGTTCCCCAACGACTTGCTGCAAGAACTCGACAAGATGGAGTTCTACGTTTACGAGATCGACGAGACCATCAAGGCCAAGAAGCGCCCGATCATCATCATTACCTCCAACAACGAAAAAGAGCTGCCGGACGCCTTCCTGCGCCGCTGCTTCTTCCACTACATCGCCTTCCCGGACCGCCCGACCCTGCAAAGAATCGTCGACGTGCACTACCCGGACATCAAGAAGGATCTGGTCAGCGAAGCGCTCGACGTGTTCTTCGATGTGCGCAAGGTGCCGGGCCTGAAGAAGAAGCCATCGACCTCGGAACTGGTCGACTGGCTGAAGCTGTTGATGGCCGACAACATCGGCGAAGCGGTGCTGCGTGAACGTGATCCGACCAAGGCAATTCCGCCACTGGCCGGTGCTTTGGTGAAGAACGAACAGGACGTGCAACTGCTTGAGCGCCTGGCGTTCATGAGCCGTCGCGGCACCCGCTAAGAGGCTGATGCCATGTTGCTCAACCTGTTCAATGAAATGCGTGCCGCCAAGGTGCCGGTGTCGGTGCGCGAATTGCTCGATCTGATCAACGCGCTGAAACAGCGCGTGACCTTCGCCGACATGGACGAGTTCTACTACTTGTCACGGGCGATTCTGGTCAAGGACGAACGCCATTTCGACAAGTTCGACCGTGCGTTCGGCGCCTACTTCAATGGCCTCGAAAAACTCGACGATCATTTGCAGGCGCTGATTCCCGAAGACTGGCTGCGCAAGGAGTTCGAGCGCTCGCTGAGCGACGAGGAACGCGCGCAGATCCAGTCCCTCGGCGGTCTGGACAAGCTGATCGAAGAGTTCAAGAAACGTCTGGAAGAACAGAAGGAGCGCCACGCCGGCGGCAACAAATGGATCGGCACCGGCGGCACTAGCCCGTTCGGCTCCGGTGGCTTCAACCCGGAAGGCATTCGGGTCGGCGATGCTGGCAAGCGCCAGGGCAAAGCCGTGAAAGTCTGGGATCAGCGCGAGTACAAGAACCTCGATGATTCGGTGGAACTGGGCACGCGCAATATCAAAGTCGCCCTGCGCCGACTGCGCAAATTCGCCCGCCAAGGCGCGGCAGAAGAGCTGGACATCGACGGCACCATCGACCACACCGCCAAGGACGCCGGCCTGCTGAACATCCAGATGCGTCCCGAGCGCCGCAACACGGTGAAGCTGTTGTTGCTGTTCGACATCGGCGGTTCGATGGACGCGCACGTGAAGATCTGCGAAGAACTGTTCTCGGCCTGCAAGACCGAGTTCAAACATCTGGAGTACTTCTACTTCCACAACTTCGTTTACGAATCGGTGTGGAAGAACAACATGCGCCGCACCTCGGAGCGCACTTCGACCCAGGACTTGCTACACAAGTACGGCGCCGACTACAAAGTGATTTTCATCGGTGACGCCGCCATGGCGCCTTATGAAATCACCCAGGCCGGCGGCAGTGTCGAGCACTGGAACGAAGAGCCGGGCTACGTGTGGATGCAGCGCTTCATGGAGAAGTACAAGAAGCTCATCTGGATCAATCCGTATCCGAAAGATACGTGGGGATACACCTCGTCGACCAATATCGTGCGGGATCTGATCGAGGATCAGATGTATCCGTTGACGTTGCGCGGGCTTGAGGAAGGGATGCGGTTTTTGTCCAAATGACGACCAGATCGTTCCCACGCTCTGCGTGGGAACGCATCCATTGAAGCTCTGCGTCACAGGGACGCGGAGCGTCCCGGGCGGCATTCCCACGCGGAGCGTGGGAACGATCAAACAAAGCGCTGCAGGTATTTGATGTGCTCACAGTGCGCAACGTCCTGCACCACCGGCCTTAACCGCACCTGCGCCCCCGGCAGGCACTGCGCCAACCGCGCCAACGCCAACGGCGTCAACGCCCCCAAACGTGGATACCCGCCAATCGTCTGCCGATCATTGAGCAACACAATCGGCTGGCCGTCCGGCGGCACTTGCACCGCACCGAGCGGAATTCCTTCAGAAATCATTGGCTGGCCCTGATATTCCAACGCCTTGCCCAGCAAACGAATGCCCATTCGATCGGCGCGGCTGTCCAGCGTCCAGGCACTGTTGAAGGCATCAAACAAACTCTGCCCACTGAACTGGCCGATCTGTGCGCCGAGCACCAGATCCAGCGGCGCATTCGATTTCAAATCCAGCCGTAACGCCAAAGGCACTTCGCGAAGCGACAGCGATTCACCGCGATAACTCAGCGCCGCCCCCTTCGCCAGCGGCAAGCCCAGGCCATCCAGACCACCGAACGCCTCGCGCACCACTGTTGCGCTACTACCCAAGACCTTGGGCGCCTCGAAACCGCCGGGCGCCGCCAGATAAGCCCGGGCACCGAGCAACGGTTGCGTGAACAGCAACTTCTGTCCTTTACCCAACTTGAAACTGCGCCACGGCGCCAGCGGTTGACCATCAATCTGCGCGCCAAGATCAGCTCCGGCCAGTGCCAGCAAACAATCGTCTTCAGCGACTACGGCAAACCCGCCAAGCGTGATTTCGATCACCGGCACATCCAGTCCGTTGCCCAGCAACCAGTTGGCCCAGCTCATCGAACACCAATCTGCGGCGCCGCCCTGGGTAACGCCCAGATGGCGCACGCCGAAACGTCCTGCGTCCTGCAACAGACACAGCGGTGTACTCGCTGCAATTGTCAGTCGGCTCATGCCTGCGCCTCCAGTGGTGTGTCGTCGCCGCCCAGATTGATGAACTCGGCATGACTGACCGCCTCGAATCGCACGGTGTCGCCCGGTTGCATCAGGCTGTAGCCATCACGTGTGCGATCGAACAGTTTCGCCGGGGTGCGGCCGATCAGGTTCCAGCCACCAGGCGAGACCACGGGATACGCAGCGGTTTGGCGCTCGGCAATGCCGACACTGCCCGCAGCGACTTTCTTGCGCGGCGTGTTCAGACGTGGCGCCGCCAGAACCTCCTCCACCAACCCCATAAAGGCGAAGCCCGGCGCAAAGCCAAGCGCAAACACCTGATATTCGCGACCACTGTGGCGACGTATCACTTCCTCCACTGCCAGCCCACTGCGCTCGGCCAGCAGGACCAGTTCCGGACCGACGCTCAAGTCGTACCAGACCGGCAGCACATGGCATTGGCCAGCGGTTTGCACATTCGGCGACAGGTCGATCAACGCCTCGGCGATCAACTCCCGCGCCTGACTCGGGCTCAGAGCCGTCAAATCGTAATGCACCATCAACGTCGTATAGGACGGCACCAGATCAATCAGTTGCTCGCCGAATGCCGCACGCAAACGCTCACTGGCAGCGAGCATCCACGGCATGTTGGCTTCGGCGATCTCATCAAACAGACGCACCATCAGGCAATCCAGTGCCACCACTTCAACCCTTGGGTTCATGAGGCACGCTGCTGATTCAAGGCTTCGCGAATGCGTTGCACGGCGGCGACCGAACTGGCGTTATCGCCATGTACGCAAAGGGTATTGGCGTGCAGACGCAACGCGCTGCCGTCGCTGGCGCTGAGGTTGTCGCCACGGGCAATGGTCAGGGCTTGCTCGATGATTTTTTCCGGGTCGTGATGCACCGCGCCCGGCAATTGTCGTGAAACCAGTTTGCCGGCACTGTCGTAAGCACGGTCGGCGAAGGCTTCAAACCAAAGGATGACGCCATACTCATCGCCGATCTGCTGCACGGCGGAGTTGTCACGGGTGGCCATGAGCATCAGCGGCAGGCTGCGGTCGTAAGCGGCCACCGCCTGAATCACCGCACGCAATTGTGCCGGGTTGGCCATCATGTCGTTGTACATCGCGCCATGGGGCTTGACGTAACTGACACGGCCGCCCTGCGCCTTGCAGATGCCGTCGAGGGCGCCGATCTGGTAATGCAGGATGTCTTGCAGCTCTTGCGCCGAATACGCCATGGAGCGGCGGCCGAAACCGACCAGATCCTGATAGGCCGGGTGTGCACCGATCTGGACGCCGTGGCTCAACGCCAGACTGACGGTCTTGCGCATGATGCTCGGGTCACCGGCGTGGAAACCACAGGCCACGTTGGCGCAATCGATGAAGGGCATGACCTCGGCATCCAGACCCATGGTCCAGCTGCCGAAACTCTCGCCGATGTCGCAATTCAATAGCAGGCGGCTCACGGTGAACACTCCTGTAGGTGCTTGTCTTTTTATCTGTAGGACTGTGCTGCGCAGGTTATCAGTTACTGCGCATCGAGTTGCTTGCCGCGGGTTTCCGGCAGGCTCAACGCCGCAATAATCACCACGCCGTAAGACACTGCGGCAAAGGCACCAATGCCTACGCTCAACGGCACCTTCTGGCTGAGCAGACCGATCAGCAGCGGAAACAAAGCGGCCAGCGCCCGACCGATGTTGTAGCAAAAGCCCTGCCCCGAACCGCGAATTCGTGTAGGAAACAATTCAGTCAGAAACGCGCCCATGCCGCTGAAAATCCCCGAGGCGAAGAAGCCCAGAGGGAAGCCCAGCCACAGCATCACGCCGTTGCTCACCGGCAACTGCGTGTAGAGCAGAACGATGGTGAACGAGCCGACCGCAAAGAGAATGAAGTTCTTCTTACGCCCCAGCAGGTCAGTCAGATAAGCGCTAATCACATAGCCGACGTAGGAGCCGACAATCACCATCGCCAGATAGCCGCCGGTGCCGAGTACGCTCAAGCCGCGTTCGTTTTTCAGAAAGGTCGGCAGCCAGGAAGTGATCGCGTAATAGCCACCCAGAGCACCGGTAGTCAGCAGCGAAGCACGAATCGTGGTGAAGAGCATGCCGGGGGCGAAGATCTCATAGAACTTTGATTGGTTCTCTGGCGTTTGCTGCGCCTTGGCCTCGCGGTAAATCTCCGGATCCTTCACCAGTCGACGGACGAAAATCACAAAAATCGCCGGCACGATGCCGAGGATGAACAGTGCGCGCCAGGCATCTTCCGGCGGCAGCACCGAGAACAGCAGCGCATACAGAATCGCCGTCAGCCCCCAACCCAGTGCCCAACCCGATTGCACCATGCCCACCGCTTTGCCACGGTCCTTGGCGCGGATCACCTCGCCGATCAGCACCGCGCCGGCGGTCCATTCGCCGCCGAACCCGAAGCCCATCAGGGTCCGCGCGATCAACAGTTGTTCGTAGTTTTGCGCGAAGCCGCAGAGGAAGGTGAAGAAGGCGAACCACAGCACGGTGAGTTGCAAGGTGCGTACACGACCGATGCGGTCGGAGAGAATTCCGGCGACCCAGCCGCCGATGGCCGAAGCGATCAAGGTGCTGGTGTGGATCAGCCCCGCTTCGCCGGTGGTAATGCCCCACATCGCGATCAGCGTCGGCACGACGAAGCTGAGCATCTGCGTGTCCATGCCGTCCAGACCGTAGCCGATCTTGCAGCTCCAGAACGTGCGGCGCTCCTGTTGGTTGATGTTGCGATACCAGTCGAACGGCCCCGGACGCGCCGTTGCCTTGGGTACTTCTAGGGTGTCGGGAGCACGCATGGCTTATCTCCGCAGGTTTTTTATTGGTCTTGTTCGTAGCCCCGACGACGCCTATCGTGGGGACCGGATGCGTCGATTTTTCGTCGCGCGGCCCTGCTGCGTCCAACGAATAAAAACCCGCCTTAGCCATAAGAAAAATTTGTCACCCGAGCCTTGCCCATGAACCTGAAGTTTCTCGAGACCTTTGTCTGGGTCGCCCGACTGAAGAGTTTTCGCCTGACCGCCGACAAGCTGTTCACCACCCAGGCGTCGATTTCCAGCCGCATCGCGGTGCTGGAAGGTGAGCTGGGGGTGAAGCTGTTTCTGCGCGATTCACGCGGTGTCAGCCTGACGCCCGAAGGCCTGAAAGTGCTGGAGTATGCCGAGCAGATGCTCGACACGATGTCAGCGCTGAAACAGTCGATCGAGACCCGTTCGAGCAAGGTTGGTCGCGTCCGTATCGGCGTAATGGACACGGTAATCCACACCTGGCTCAGCCCGTTGGTGGCGCAGATGACCGATCTGTATCCGCGGGTGGAAATCGAGCTGGTGGCGGATACTTCGCTGAACCTCTGCGATCAGTTGCAAAAAGGCTTTCTCGATATCGTTCTGCAAACTGACCTGGTGCGCCATGAAAGCGTACGCAGTCTGGAGCTGGCCAGCCATCCGCTGGGCTGGATTGTCGCCAGTAATTCGATCTACAACCGCGACTACGCCGACCTTGCCGAACTGGCGCAGGAGCGGATCATCACCTACTCGAAGAACTCCCGACCGCATCAGGATCTTCTGGCGTTGATGCAGGCCAACGGTGTGCTGGCTCCACGCTTGAACTGCGTGAATTCGGTGTCGGCGATTACCCGGTTATTGCGTGATGGATTTGGGATTGGTGTGCTGCCACCGGTGTTGGTCGCCGAAGAGTTGGCGCGGGGCGAATTGACTTTGCTGGACATCGATCAGCGACCACCGAATCTGCAGGTAGTGGTGTCGTGGCGGGTGGGGGTCGAGTGGGTCGAGGAGATTGTGACGTTGTGTCAGCAGGTGCTGGAGGGATATGCGATCAAGGTGGGCAAGGACTACATCGCGTTAAGTTGATCGTTCCTACGCTCCGCGTGGGAATGCAGCCCGGGACGCTCCGCGTCCCTCGAAAGCCGAACGCGGAGCGTCCGTTGAGGCATTCCCACGCAGAGCGTGGGAACGATCATCAGAGACCGCGCACGTCGCGGTCTTCGATCGGCCGGCTCTGGCGCAGGCGTCGGCCACCGAGAACAACCCAATCGATCAAGCGGAACAGGCATTCAATGCCGAACGACAGCAGCAACGCCCCGCTCATGCCCCAGATCATCGCTTCCGGGGTCAGCAGGATCTGGTAGCTGTAGCCGTTCCAGGTTTCCTTGCGAATATCCGGGTCAGCGGCCAGCACCACTTGCAGGAAGCGGATGTACCACGGGCCTTGCATCGCCTGGAACTGCTTGTCCAACGCCACCTGACGCGTGAGCAAGGTGTTCAGACTGTCGGCGTCGCTGCGGAAGATCGGATCTTCACTGGCGCGGTAATGCGCCACCAGTGCCTGCATATCGCCCTTGAAGAACTGCTCGGCAGTCCCTTGAAAACCGCGCAAACCGGTCTGCGCTTCGATCAGATGCGCCTCGACCCGCTTCGCGTAATCATTGATGAATCCCGGCACCTGGACACCGATCAACAGGCCCGCCGCAAACAACACCAGCCGTACATAACTGAGCAACATGGGGTGCAATCCTTATTCGGTCTTGCCCTGGCTGACGCATTCACCGCGTCGCCACAGGCTCCATTGGCCCGGTTCGTAGCGGGTCCAGGTTTCATTTTCGGTCAAAGGTTCGGTGGCGATCACCGTGACCACGTCGTTGGGCGTGGTCTCCGCCTGAAAATCGACGATCACGTCGACATCCTTCAGACGCGCCGGGCCGAACGGTGCGCGGCGGGTGATCTGTGCGAGTTTGGTCGAGCAATAGCAGAACAGCCAGTCACCATCGCTGAGCAGGCAGTTGAACACGCCTTTGCTGCGGTATTCGGCGCAGGCAGCGACCAGATCCGGCAACAGCTCTTCTATATCGACCGGCTCCGGGAATGCTGCACGCACGCGGTTGAGCAAATCGCAGAACGCCGCTTCACTGTCGGTATCGCCGACCGGGCGGTAGAAGCTTTTGATCGGAGTGAAATCGGCGAGTTGGCCGTTGTGCGCGAAACACCAGTTGCGCCCCCACAGTTCGCGGACGAACGGGTGAGTGTTGGACAGGCAGACCTTGCCGACGTTGGCCTGGCGGATGTGGCCGATGACCACTTCGCTTTTGATTGGATAGCGCTGCACCAGATTGGCGACTTCCGACTCGCAACTCGCCGCCGGGTCCTGAAACAGACGCAAACCCCGGCCCTCATAGAAGGCAATGCCCCAGCCGTCACGGTGCGGGCCGGTGCGGCCGCCGCGCTGCATCAGGCCGGTGAAGCTGAACACGATATCGGTCGGCACGTTGGCACTCATGCCCAGTAATTCACACATGTGCGGACTCTCGGGTTACAGGCGCGGCTCGACCCGCATGCGCTGCGGATTGTTCGGCAGAGGTGGACGACCATAACGGTCATCACCGGCACCGCCAAACGGTTGATCGTCATCGCGGTCATCAGCGCGCGCGGCGGCTTTGGCGGCTTCGGCCTGTTCACGACGCGCACGCGAAGCACGTTCGATCGGGAAGCGGATCGCCACGAAAATCAGGTAAATGCCGAAAGCGATCATGCTGTACATGAACAGATCGGAGACTGCACGCCAGGCGTTGTTGCCGACCTTGAAGGCCAGGTCCAGCGCGGTGATGGCAATGGACGGCGCAACCTTGGCTTTGACCGGATCAATGATGGTCGGGCTGAACAGCAACACCGCCATCAGCACGCGCAGCGGCTCGCGCAACCAGCGCCACATCCAGGTAGTCAGGCGCATCCATACCAACAGGCAGCCCACAGCGGCAAAGGCGTAGAGGCCCCAGGCGATCAGATAGTCGTTCTCGGTCATGGTGTCCATGGCAAGGCAGGCAAAGAGGCGCTTATAGTAACGACTTTTCGCCCGTCCGGCTTGTCCCAATAGACATGCGACCTGTGGGAGCGAGCCTGCTCGCGATGACGGACAGCCTGACAACATTGATGTTGAATGTGCCGGCCTTATCGCGAGCAGGCTCACTCCTACAGGGTCTGCGGCGGTTTCAAGCGCTGCGAAAACCCTTATTCCGTACATTGTCCGAGAGCCTTCCATGCCCCAATCCGCCAACGTCATCAGTGCCCCGATTGCTCACAAGGCGCCCGGTGCCGACCCGTATGCCTGGCTGCAGGAGCGCGACACCGACGCGGTGCTCGATTACCTCAAGGCCGAAAACGCCTGGCAGGAAGCGCAGACCGCCGATCAGGCCGAATTGCGTGAAACCTTGTTCGAAGAGATCAAGGGCCGGATCCTCGAAACCGACCTGTCCCTGCCCTCGCCGTGGGGCCCGTACCTGTATTACACGCGCACCACCGCCGGTGACGAATACGCCCGGCACTACCGTTGCCCGCGACCGGCGGACGACAGCCTGACCCTCGACGAAAGCCGCGAACAACTGCTGCTCGACCCGAATGAGCTGGCCAACGGCGGCTTCTTCTCGCTGGGCGCCTTCAGCATCAGCCCAGACCATCAGCGTCTGGCCTACAGCGTCGACGCCTCGGGCGATGAGATTTACACGCTGTTCGTCAAAGAGCTGTCCAACGACAAGGTCAGCGAACTGGAATTCGAAGACTGCGACGGCAGCATGACCTGGGCCAACGACAGCCTGACCCTGTTTTTCGGCGTACTCGACGACACCCATCGCCCACACAAACTGTTTCGTTATCGCCTCGACGGCACCGCTGCCGAAGAAGTTTTCCACGAGCCGGACGGGCGTTTCTTCCTGCATTGCTACCGCTCCAGTTCCGAACAGCAATTGCTGCTGTCGCTGGGCAGCAAGACCACCAGCGAAGTCTGGGCGCTCGACGCCAATCAGCCGCACCTGCCGTTCACTTGCCTGGCGCCGCGCGTCGAAGATCATGAATACGATGTCGATCACGGCCTGCTTGATGGCGTGTGGACGTGGTTTATCCGCACCAACCGCGACGGCATCAACTACGCCCTGTATCAGGCCCCGGACACTGGCATCGCGCCGACCGAAGCCGACTGGCAAAACCTGATCCCCCACAGCGATACGGTGATGCTCGATGGCGTCAGCCTCAACACCGAGGCCATGACCCTGAGTCTGCGCGAAGGTGGCCTGCCGATCATCGAAGTGCACCCACACGGTCTGACGCCTTATCGCGTGCAATTGCCGGACGCGGCCTACAGCCTCTATGTGCAAAACAGCCTGGAATTTGAAAGCGACCGCATTCGTCTGCGCTACGAGGCGTTGAACCGTCCGGCACAGGTTCGCCAACTGATCCTCGCCAGCGGCGAACAAGCGGTGTTGAAAGAAACCCCGGTGCTCGGCCCGTTCGACGCCGATGCCTACGTCAGCCAGCGCCTGTGGGCGACGGCGCCGGACGGCACGCAAGTGCCGATCAGTCTGGTGATGAAGCGCGAAATGGTCGGCCAAGCGGTGCCGCTGTATCTGTACGGTTATGGCGCTTACGGTTCAAGCCTCGATCCGTGGTTCTCCCATGCCCGTCTGAGCCTTCTGGATCGTGGCATGGCCTTCGCCATTGCTCACGTGCGCGGCGGCGGTGAATTGGGCGAGGCCTGGTATCGCGCCGGCAAGCAGGAACACAAGCACAACACCTTCAGCGATTTTATCGCCTGCGCCGAATTCCTGATCCTCAACGGCATCACTACTGCCGAAAAACTGGCGATCAGTGGCGGCAGCGCCGGCGGTCTGCTGATTGGTGCCGTGCTCAACCAGCGCCCGGATCTGTTCGGCGTGGCGATTGCCGAAGTGCCGTTCGTCGACGTGCTCAACACCATGCTCGACCCGGAGCTGCCGCTGACCGTCACCGAATATGACGAATGGGGCAATCCCGAGGAGCCGGAGGTTTACGAGCGGATCAAGGCTTACGCGCCCTACGAAAACGTCAGCGCGCAGGACTATCCTGCAACGCTGGTAATCGCCGGCTACAACGACAGCCGCGTGCAGTACTGGGAGGCGGCCAAGTGGGTGGCAAAATTGCGCGCGACCAAAACCGACGACAACGTGCTGCTGCTCAAGACTGAACTGGGCGCCGGGCATGGCGGGATGAGCGGGCGTTATCAGGGATTACGTGACGTAGCGCTCGAATACGCATTTGTTTTCAAGGTTTTGGGTCTGGCCTGAGGAACTCCGTCGGTCACTTGGGTCTTAATTCCAGACCCAAGAGGCCGATACGCCCAAGATCCCTTTGTGGGAGCGAGCCTGCTCGCGAATGCGACCTGTCATCTACATCGTCGGTGACTGACACTACGCTTTCGCGAGCAGGCTCGCTCCCACAGGGGCGGTGTACAGCCTTGAAAATGTGAAAACAAAAAGACCGTGACGACATGTCAGAACCGACCTTACTGAACAACGAAATCCGCGACTGGCTGATGGACTGCGGCCTGTTCGATCAATTGCAGCTGGCCGACTTTGCGGCCGCTTCCGGCTATTTCAGCATCAGCACCGTGGCTGAAGGCGAGGCGATTTTCCGTGAGGGCGATGCCGGCAGCTTCATGTGCATCCTCCACACCGGCCAGGTCGCCGTGCAGAAAACCGGGCCCGATGGCCAGGTCATCACTATGGCCACCCTGCGCAGCGGTAGGGCGTTCGGTGAAATGGCCGTGCTTGATGGCGAGCGCCGCTCGGCCACCTGCATCGCTGCGAGCAACTGCCAACTTCTGAACCTCGGCAAGGATTCGCTGGAAAAAATGCTCAACGACGCGCCGAAGATCGCCGCGAAGATCATCCGCGCCCTCGCCGTCTCCCTGTCGAAACGCTTGCGCATGGCCGATGGCCAACTGGCCGCGCAACAGGTTTAACCCCCGGGGGATTTTGCCTTGGTGCCGGTCGGTTCAATGCCCGGCACCGGTTGATCCTTGCTCGGTGGACTGGGCATTTCGATCGGCACCAGCGGTGGACTGCCACTGCCGGCACCGGACTTGGGAATGTTGATCGGCGTGATCTGCGGATATGGCGTCGGTGTCGCGGTGCCGGGCGAGCCCGGTTGCGGCGCCGGGCTGAGCGGAATCGCCTGTTGCGCCTGCACTGCAGTAATCGAGAGCGCGGCCAGGGCAATGACCGTTAGAATGGTGCGCTTCATCAAGGGCTCCGTTTGGCCTCTAGTCTGCGCTCAGGCTACTCCCAACGGGCCTGCTTGCCTTCCCCCTTGTAGAGATTTCCATGAAACGTTTCGTTCTGCTCGACACCACCCCGATCCCTGAAAGCGGCGGTGCCCTGTGCCTGTTCGAGTATGGCGAGGATTTCGTCATCAAGATCCAGGGCGGCGACGGCGGGCAATTGATGAACACGCGCATGCACGGTTCCGAAGATGCACTGGCCGAAATCCCGTGCCGCAAGGTCGCTGGGCGGCCGGATTCGCGGGTGCTGATCGGCGGTCTGGGCATGGGTTTCACCCTCGCCTCCGCGCTCAAGCATCTGGGCAAGACTGCCGAAGTGGTCGTCGCGGAGCTGGTGCCCGGCGTGGTCGAGTGGAACCGTGGCCCGCTCGGCGAGAAGTCCGGCCGGCCGCTGCTGGATCCGCGCACGGTGATCCGTCAGGAAGACGTGGCCAAGGTCCTGCAAAGCGAGCCGAACGGTTTCGACGCGATCATGCTCGACGTCGACAACGGCCCCGAAGGCCTGACCCAGAAGGCCAATAGCTGGTTGTATTCGGCCGCCGGTCTGAATGCTTGCGCCAAGGCCCTGCGCCCCAAAGGCGTGCTGGCGGTATGGTCGGCCAGCGCCGACCGGCTGTTTTCCGACAAATTGAAGAAGGCCGGCTTCAAGGCCGAAGAAGTCCAGGTCTTCGCCCATGGCAACAAGGGCACGCGCCACACGATCTGGATTGCCGAGAAGCTCAAGGGCTGAGCTAAACTCTGCGCATAACCGTCATTAGTCTTTTACAAAGGTGAACCCATGAGTTCGTCCACCCCAACCAACACGTCGAAGCTGGATCGCATCCTCGCCGACAACCAGCGCGACAAGGAAATGGGCTACCGCGACAAGGCCCTGAAGATGTACCCGCACGTCTGTGGCCGCTGCACCCGTGAGTTTTCCGGCAAGCGCCTGAGCGAACTGACCGTGCACCACCGCGACCACAACCACGACAACAACCCGCAGGACGGCTCGAACTGGGAATTGTTGTGCCTGTATTGCCACGACAACGAACACTCGCGCTATACCGATCAGCAGTATTTCAGCGAAGGCTCGCTGAGCACGCCGAAGATCGCCAAGGCAACGCATAACCCGTTTGCCGCATTGGCCGGGTTGATGAAGAAAGAAGAATAAGCCAGTCATGATCGCTCCCACGCTCTGCGTGGGAATGCAGCCCGGGACGCTCCGCGTCCCTTGCAAAGCCGAACGCAGAGCGTCCGAAGAGACGTTCCCACGCAGAGTGTGGGAACGAGCGGTGCCGCCCTCCCCCAATCCCCGTATAATCGCGCTCTTTTTCCCGAAGGCACCCCGCTCGTGGCAGACAAACGGTACAGCTGCATTGGTTTGTATAACCCCAAATCACCAGAGAACGTCGGTTCGGTGATGCGCGCCGCAGGCTGCTATGGCGTGGCGTCGGTGTTCTACACCGGTAAGCGTTATGAACGCGCCGCCGACTTCGTCACCGACACCAAGCGCGTCCACTACGACATCCCGCTGATCGGCATCGACGATCTGAAAAAGATCCTCCCGCTCAATTGCGTACCGGTCGCCGTGGAACTGGTCGAGGGCGCCCGCCCGCTGCCGGAATACACCCACCCGGATCGCGCCCTGTACATCTTCGGCCCGGAAGACGGCTCGCTGGATAAAGAGATCCGCGACTGGTGCGAAGACGTCGTGTACATCCCGACCACCGGCTGCATGAACCTCGCCGCCACGGTCAACGTCGTGCTCTACGACCGCATGGCCAAAGGCCTGAACACCCGCTCCGGGCCAAAATTCCGCTGAAGCGTCGCACATCCGATGGAACAAGCTGACCGCTCCGGCAGTCAGCTTGTTTATCCATTACTTATTGCCTGGAGAAAGATCATGACCGAGCTCAAACGTGTCGAACGTATCGAATCCACCCCGTTCCAGAGCCGTTCCGAGCAGAACGTCGAAGGTTGGGAGCGTATCGGCTCGCTCGCGGGCGGCGTGATCATGGTCGGTAAGGGCCTGCGCCGTGGCGGTGTGTTCGGCTTGATTCAGGTGGCGATTGGCGGCGTGGCCATGGCGCGCGGGATTACCGGGCACAGTTCGGTGAAGAGCCTGTTTGAGAAAAGTCGTCAGGACATGAACAACGTGCGGGCGAAGATCGAGCGGGCCGGAGAAGAGTTGAGCAAGCTCAAAGCCAATGCCGAGGCGGCGACCAGCACCGCCACCGTGACCGGCAATGATTCGGTGAAGTCACCGAAAGCCGGGGTTTGATCCGAAATTTGCGGTGGGGCTAATGACCCCTTCGCGAGCAGGCTCGCTCCCACCTTTTGAAATGCATTCCCCTGTGGGAGCGAGCCTGCTCGCGAAAGCGCTATTACTGAAGTAACCCGGTATCAAGCACTTTGGAAGACTCGCCGAGCACGCTCTCGGCCAGCTGCACAAACTCCTTGGTACTCACCGTCCCCAGATGCATCGCCCCACGCAAGACATCATCCAGCGAACGCTTGTTGCGCGTTTTCAAACGAATCTCGCCATCCAGTTCCTGCAACAGCACCACCGCTTTCGCCACCTGCGCCGGGCTGATCTGCTCGCCGCGTAGCGTCGTGACTTTCTGGCTGTCCCTGGCCAGTTTCGCCTGCAAACTCTGATAACGCTCATCGCTCATGCCGCCCGCGCGGCGCACCAGTTCAATGGCGTAATACTCGGCAAAACCTTCGCTGATCCAGTCGCTGCGCTGCTCGTCGTTAATGCGCCCGAACACCTGTGCCAGCTCACGCACCAGCGCGCTGCTGCCGCTTTCACTGACCAGCGGCAATCGTGTATTTAAGTAAATGGATTCATGCGCACCGAGGCTGCCGCGCCACATCGGGTCGTTGGCGCCGACAATCAACAGCTTGCTCGGATGTCGTGGATAAACCGCCTGCACCTGCGGCCAGACGAACGTGAGCAATGTCAGCACGTCCATTCGACGCATGCCCTGCCCTTGCGGTGAGGCCACGGTGACCTCGGTTTCACCCAAGCGAGTGCGGCGGCTGCCGAGGTGGCCGGCGAGCATCCACCCGGTCGGGCGGTCGAACAGGCGCGAAGGATTGTCGATGCGGAACTTGTTTTTGCCGATTCGCGGCCACGCGGTTTCGATGCTCTTCCAACCGTCGGGCAATTCGAATTGCAGACGCGCGACCAGTTCGGTGCCGTCCTGCTGATCGAGTTTGGCTGGCGGCACCAGTTCATCGCCGCGCATCAACGCCCAGCTTGGGGTCATGCGCGTGTCGAAGCTGCCGTTCTTGCGACCGTGGCTGACGCGTACGCGGTAGGTCAGGCTGGACTTGTCACTGTTCGGGCGCCAGACGCCCCGTGCGTTTTTGCCTGGGCTCAGCAGCCACTGACCGTCAGCCTTGAAGTCGCTGTAATGACTGCCGTCGCCAAGATCGAAATCAAGACTGCGCACCGCTTCACCCTTGGCCAGGGTCAGGCGTACTTCGGCCTGATCGCTCTGTGGCAACAGGCGCACGTGATAATCCAGATCGACTTTCTTCGCCGCCCATGCCGGCGCGTTCAGCGCCAGCAGCGCAATCATCAACGCTCGCGACAATCCGACAGCCATACGCACTCCTTGGTAAAGCTTGAATCCGCAGGTATTCAGCCCGCGCGGAAAATCAGGTGATCTTCCCAGTCATCTTCCGGCACGCTGCCTTCGGCAAGCATGCGCCCGGACTGGGAAATGCGCTCGTGGTGCACCGCGTCGCGATCGCCGCAAACCAGGTGGTGCCACAACGGCAGATCCTTGCCTTCGCTGACCAGTCGATAACCGCAGGTCGGCGGCAGCCATTTGAACTCTTCGGCCTGGCCCGGGGTGAGCTGGATACAGTCCGGGACAAACTGGATGCGGTTCGGGTAATCACTGCACTGGCAGGTTTTCAGGTCCAGCAGTTTGCAGGCGATGCGCGTGTAATAAACGCTGTTGTCTTCTTCATCCTCGAGCTTTTGCAGGCAGCACAGACCACAGCCGTCGCACAGCGATTCCCATTCCTGGTGATTCAGCTGATCGAGGGTTTTGCGTTTCCAGAACGGTTCGACTTCGGCGGCCATGGCTCAAGCATCAACATCAGGTGGTGAAAAGGCCGCCAGTCTAGTGCTCAAGGCCTTGCGGGCCAAGCGTTGGCGACTGCCGGTTGTGCGGGACTTGTCAGTTTTTGTGGCGGCGCGTAGCTTTGCCAGTCGCAAGGAGCCTTGCCCGCAAGCCATTAACGCTCGACCGCGTTGCATTGTGGTGAACCCTCAGGCTCGGAAAACCCCATCGTTCAGCGCAACTGATCCCGCCGGGTTTTCATTCAAATCCCTGACTCAACCGTAGCAAGGAATCTCTCCATGAGTGCCAACCCTCGCGTTGCCGATTACGCCATTCACCCGCAATTCACCGAACGCTGGTCGCCGCGTGCCTTCACCGGCGAAGCGATCCCGGAAGAAACCCTGCTGAGCTTCTTCGAAGCGGCACGCTGGGCACCCTCGGCTTACAACTCGCAGCCTTGGCGTTTCCTTTATGCGCGTCGCGATACGCCGAACTGGGAGCGTTATCTGGGTCTGCTCAATGAATTCAACCGTAGCTGGGCGCAGCATGCGTCGGCGCTGGTCATCGTGATTTCGAAAACCACCTTCACTGCACCAGGCGCCACTGAAGAAACCCCGGCGCTGTGGCATACCTTCGACACCGGCTCGGCGTGGGGCCATTTGGCGTTGCAAGCAAGCATCAGCGGCTGGCACACCCATGGCATGGCCGGGTTCGATCAGGAGCTGACGCGCAAGGAGCTGAATATTCCTGAAGGTTATGCGCTGCACGCGGCGGTGGCCGTGGGCAAACTCGGTGACAAGGCAACGCTGGCTGAATACCTGCAGGCCCGTGAAGAGCCGAGCCCGCGCCGCCCGCTGAACGAACTGGCGGCAGAAGGCGACTTCAGCCTCTAAGCCACACCGCAAATGATCGTTCCCACGCTCCGCGTGGGAATGACTCAAGGGACGCTCCGCGTTCCAATGGGACGCAGAGCGTCCCCGGCTGCATTCCCACGCGGAGCGTGGGAACGATCTGAAGCAAGGAGATCAATATCCGCGATTGAAATCCACTTCCCCGCGCAACCCCTCACCCGCCTGATACGCCTTCAGGTTCTCGACAAACAACTGCACCATCAACGCCGGTGACGTCGGTGCCGAGCTGTGCCCGGTCAGCAGCAAACCCCACGCGGTCCAGAATGGATGGCGTTGCGGCAGTGGTTCCTGACGGCAAACGTCGATCACCGCCCCCGCCAGATGGCCTTCCTTCAACGCGTCCACCAGATCGGCATCAACCACCGCGACACCCCGTCCGGCGTTGATAAACAACCCGGTCGGTTTGAATTGCTTGAACAGCGCCGCATCGTAGATATCGTGGGTGTGCTCGGTGTTCGGCAACAGATTGACCACGTAATCCACTTCGCCCACCAGCCGTGGCAGATCGGCCATCGAACCGACTTCGACAAACGGCGCCTGCTCGCGGGCGCTGCTGGCGATGCCGTACAACTCAATGCCAAATGGCAGCAGGAACTGCGCCACGCTCTGGCCAATATCACCGGTGCCAACGATCAACACCTTGCGCCCGGCCAGGCTCTGGCCGCTGCGGTTGTCCCACTTGCGTTCGACCTGGCTGACCAGTCGTGCGAGCACTTCGCGCTCATGGCCGAGGATGTAGGTCAGCACGTATTCAGCCATCACCTGCCCGAAAATCCCCACTGCACGGGTCAAGCGGTAGTCACGGCGCAAACCGTCCGCGAGCAGCGGCGTGATGCCGGCCCAGGTCGATTGCAGCCATTGTGGCTGGTGGCCCTGGCGCAGCAGGGTCGCAAGCAGATCCGGCTGGCCGAGCCACACCGGGCAATCGGCGGCCTGACGGGCCAGCTCGGCGGAGTCGCCGCTGGTCAGTACTTCAACCTCGGGCGCTGCCTGACGCAGCAGCCGGGCGTATATCGCGTGGTCGTGTTCGGCAATCAGAACGCGCATCTTCAAACCTTTCGCAAACCGTGCAGATGGCCGCCGGATTCGGACGGCCATCGCGGTAAAAACAGTTCCAGGGTAAACCGAGACTCAGAACAGAGCCGCGCAGATCAGACCGGGTCGTTGCGTCGCAGCAACTCTTCGGGCAAGTGCTCGATGTACTCGTCCTCGGCCGGTGGCATTTGCAGGTGGTAGCCCTGCTTGTCGAGGTTTTCCAGAACCACGACGATGTCCTCGCTGGCCAGTTTGCGCTCGGGCGACAGCACCAGATCGAAGGAATGCTTCGGCTTGCCGAACGCCAGCATCAGCGCTTCCGGCACACGCTCCAGCGCATCACTTTTGAGCACATAAAGGTACATGCCGCTGCGCTTGGAGCTTTGGTAGATGGAACAAATACGTTTCAAGGCTGTTCTCCGGCGGTGGCCAGGCTGTCGAGCAGCTTCTGGCCCATGAGTTCGCGGCGCCAGCCACGCAACGACTCAGGCAATTGGTAAGGACCCTCGGGATAACCGCTTTTGACCAGGGCTTCGAGGGTTTTCTTGCGCAGCATCAGTTCCGGGGCGATACCCAGACGCTCGGCCTCAGCCTGACCCAATGCGCGCAGTTGTTTGATCAACGCAGCGGCTTCGATCGGCAATGGCTCCGGCACCGCTGGCGGCCATTGATCAGGCCCCACACTGCCAGAGCGCTTGATCAGATCAAGCAGAAATTGGCCGTCCTGACGCACGGTACGCGGGTGCATGTCTTCGATCTTGCCCAGCGCTGCAAGGTTGTCCGGTTGCGTGCGGGCCAGCGGCCACAGCGAATGCTCACGGACGATGCGGTTGCGCGGCAGATCGCGGGCGCGGGCCTCTTTTTCACGCCAGGCGCACAACTCACGCAGAACGGCCAGCTGCGCACGGGACAGTTTCCACGCCAGTTTGGCCTCGCGATAGACCTCGTAAGGATCGGTTTCGCGGCGCAGGTTGGCGACCAGTTCGGCACCGTCCTCCAATACCCAGGCAAATTTGTCGTCAGACAGTTTCGGCCGCAGCTGTACGAAAACCTCCGCCAGATGCACGGCATCTTCGGCGGCGTAGCTGATTTGCGTCTCGGACAACGGGCGCTGCAACCAGTCGGAACGGGTCTCGCCCTTCGGCAGTTCGATGCCAAGCACTTCCTGCACCAGCCGCGAATAGCCCATCGAGAAACCGAGGTTCAGGTAAGCGGCAGCCAGTTGCGTGTCGAACATCGGCGCCGGCAGGCTGCCGGTCAGACGCAACAGCACTTCGAGGTCTTCGCTGCAGGCGTGCAGGACTTTGAGCACCGCCGGGTTTTCCAGCAAGGCGGCCAGCGGTTGCCAGGCGTTGATGGTCAACGGGTCGATCAGGTAGGCGCGTTTGCCGTCGCCGACCTGCAACAGGCCGGCAATCGGGTAGAAGGTGTCGACCCGCATGAATTCGGTGTCGAGGGCAACGAACGGCAGCTGCTGCCACTCGGCGCAAAACTGCGCGAGGCTTTCGTTGTCGCGAATCCAGTGAATATCGATGGCCACACGGCTCTCCCTTGAAGAATGGCGCGCAGTATATATCGCCACCGGCGATTTACGCGCCTGCGAAGGGCAAGAGCTGTAACGAAATGTCCTGCCAGAGAGCAAGAATAGTCTGACAGAAGAAGCAGAAAGCCCCGTCGTATCAGAACGACGGAGCCGATTGGACTCAGTCCTTGGCGAGTACGCCGTCGATCACCGCACCACGGCAACCGGCAAACATGTCCAGACCCGGCTGATAGACCTTGCTCTTGACCTCGAGCAGGCCAAGCATCGAGTGGAACAGGTTGTCCTGGCTCAGCGGTTTGTCGCGGCTCATTTGCAGGCAATGGGTATCGACCGAATAGGCCTTTTGATAGCTGTCGCTGAACCACGCCAGCATCGCTACATGCTTTTGTTGCTCAGGCGCCAGCATGTAAGGCGTACCGTGCAGGAACAAGTTGTATTCGCCCAGCGACTCGCCGTGGTCCGACAGATACAACATGGCCGTATCGACTTTGTCCTGATTGCTGCGCAATACATCGATCAGGCTCGATAGCACATGGTCGGTGTACACCAGCGTGTTGTCGTAACCGTTGACGATACTTTCACGGCTGCAATTGTTCAGCGCGTTACTTTCACAAACAGGCGTGAAGTGCTCGTATTCCTTCGGATAACGCTTGAAGTATTCCGGGCCATGGCTGCCCATCTGGTGCAAAACCAGCACGGTGTCCTTGTCCAGATGGTCGATAAAACTTTGCAGACCTTGCAGGAGGATTTCATCACGGCACTCGCTGTTGGCGCACAGTGCCGGATCTTTCAGGTTGCTCACATCTTGCAGCGTGACCCGATCGCAAGTGCCTTTGCAGCCCGACTGATTGTCGCGCCAGATCACATCGATGCCGGCACGCTTGAGCACGTCGAGCAGGCCCTCTTCATTTTTCGCCTTGCTCGCGTCGTAATCCTTGCGGCCCATATTGGAGAACATGCACGGCACCGAAACAGCCGTTTCCGTACCGCAGGAGTGCACATCGGTAAAGGCGATCAACCCGGCTTCCTTGTCCAGTTGCGGGGTGGTGTCGCGGTCATAACCGAGGATGCCGAAGTTCTCCGCTCGGGCGCTTTCGCCCACGACCAGCACGGTCAGGGATCTACGCGGCTGAAGCTGCACTTCGGGATTGCGCCGGGCGTCTTCGCCGATCTTGATGAACGGTTGCTGTGCCGAGACCACTTGCTCACGCAGGTAACCGGCCGAAGCGCCGATGTAGTTGCTGGGCACCAGCATCAAACGAATTTCGTGGTGATTGCGAAACAGCGAGGACAGGCCCTGATAGTTGACCAACGCCACCGCGCCAATCACCGCGACCGAAACGACACTGACAATAACTTTGCTGATCAACTCGCGGTGCCAGCGACGATAGTTGACTGGCACTTTCCACAGTAACAAGGACGGTAAAACACCGAGCAACAGAATATAAGCAAACAACTTCAACGAGAGCAGGTCACGCACTTCCGTGGCATTGGTTTCGGCAAAGTTACGAAACATGCCGGCATCGATCATGACGCCATATTGGCTCATGAAATAAGCCACACCGGCGCTGATCAGAAATATCAGCGTCAAGAGCGGTTTGAGCACTGGACGAAAAGCCAGAACCGTCAGCACGATGTTGAACGCGGCGAGGATCATCACCCCGAACGCCAAGCGCATGGCGAGGCCATTGCCATCGGCAGCGGTGATCTCGAACAGGTGCTGCCAGAGCACAACATTGCAGCCCAGTAAAAGAAAGGCACTGGCAATCAACGTCAGCCATTCCGGGCGCACGGCTTTTAACTTAAACATAGAAGGGGTCATTCCTGAAAAGACGAGCCTCGGTCAATGATGGAAAATTCAATTGTGAAAATTTCATTAACTAAGGCATGACAAACTTTAAGCAGGCAACCATCAATTTTTTGTGAAAAAGACGCCAATGATTAGTTGGCTTTTACCTTTACGCTGAAACTTGTGAAGTATTTGAGAATGGTTCAGGTTTTATTCAGAAAAATAACACTGCTGTCTATTGTGGGAGCGAGCCTGCTCGCGAAAAGGCCGGCACAAGCAATATTTCGATGACCGATAAACCGCCTTCGCGAGCAGGCTCGCTCCCACCGGGGTAATGGGGTTATCGAATTTTTAAATACTGCCGTGGATTTTCTGGTTTGCCCGGCACAAGCGGTTCCGCGCCTAATCGTTGGCCCCGCTCAAAGGTCTGATGATGGAAACCCCCCGCGCCACCGCCCGCCCCGCTGTCTGGTTGATGTTCGCCATCATTCTCGTCGGGCTCAATTTGCGTCCGTCGATGGCGGCGGTCGGCCCCCTACTGTCAGCCATTCGCGGCGACATCCCGCTGAGCTTCAGTGTCGCTTCTTTGCTGACCATGCTGCCGGTGATGGCCATGGGGCTGGCGATGTTTTTCGGCATTGGCATCAGTCAACGGCTGGGTGAGCAACGGACGGTGTTGCTGTCGTTGCTGATCATTGGCCTGGCGACGCTGTCGCGGCTGTTTATCGAATCGGCAGCCGAACTGATCGCCAGCGCCGTGCTGGCCGGCATCGGCATTGCACTGATTCAGGCGTTGATGCCGGCGCTGATCAAATCGCGCTTCGCTGACAACGTCGCGCTGTGCATGGGCTTGTACGTCACGTCGATCATGGGTGGCGCCGCGCTTGCCGCCTCGCTGGCGCCACTGGTGATGGTGCAAACCGGAAGCTGGCGCAGCGGTCTGGCCTTCTGGGCGATTCTGACTTTACTCGCGATTGTGTTCTGGTGGTTCCAACGCCGCCAGCAACCCTCCACGGAAATGGCGGTAGCCAGAAAAGACTCGTTCTTCGCCAATTCCCGCGCGTGGTTACTGGCAATCTTCTTCGGTTTGGGGACAGCGTCCTACACCTGTGTGCTGGCCTGGCTCGCCCCGTACTACGTGGAAAAAGGCTGGAGCGAACAAAACGCCGGACTGCTGTTAGGTTTTCTGACGGCCATGGAGGTGATTTCCGGCCTGGTGGTTCCCGCTATCGCCAATCGCAGCCGGGATCGCCGCGTGATTCTGATGGCGTTACTGATGCTGATCATCGCCGGGTTTTGCGGCCTGATCCTCAGTCCACAACAGCTCAGCCTGCTGTGGCCGTGCCTGCTGGGGCTGGGCATTGGCGGTTTGTTTCCGATGAGCCTGATCGTCTCGCTCGATCATCTCGACAACCCGCAACGCGCCGGTGGCCTGACCGCCTTCGTGCAGGGCATCGGCTACCTGATCGCTGGCCTCTCGCCGCTAATGGCTGGAGTGATCCGCGACCGACTCGGCAGCTTCGAATGGGCCTGGTGGTCGCTGACCGCTGTGATGGGGGTGATGCTGTTGATGGTGTGGCGCTTCGATCCCAGGCATTACGCCCGACACTTTCCCTCGTCGAGATAAAGGCTTCTGGCCACCTTACAGCGGTTTTGTCGGCGACGTCGTGTTACTAAAACTTTCTGTCCCACAACTGACCGTGAAACGTCCTACAGGGCTTTGTCCTGGCACCATCGTTCCGTTAGGATCATTCGCACACGTTTGCGCGGATTCAGCGCAAGGAGCACAGCGAGACGGAACGGATGCTGAACAGTAACTTGCTACGAAAGCTCGACATGCAGGATCTCATGGTGTTTATCGCTGTTTATGAGCAAAGCAGCGTTACCGACGTGTCAGAAACCCTGTTCGTCAGCCAGTCCACCGTCAGTTACTGTTTGAAAAAACTGCGCACCAGTTTCGAAGACGAACTGTTTATCAATACCCGCACCGGCATGCGTCCGACCTACAAGGCCAGCACCATGTACGGCCATGTGCAGAAGATCCTCGAAAGCATCAACCTGTGCCACGCCGGCGCCCCCACGTTCGACCCGACCCGGCAAGCCGTCACCTTCAACATCTGCGCCCCGGAATACTTCGAGCAACTGATCCTGCCGCGCCTGCTCAAGCGTTTCGATTTCGATGATTTGCCGGTGATGGTCAACATGCACAAGTTCGAGACCGACGTCCCGGCGGATGAGTTGCGCGACGGCAGCCTCGATCTGGTGATCAGCTTCGGCCCCAACTTCCACCGCCATCACACCGACCTGAAATCACGGATGTTGCTGGAGGATGATCTGGTCTGCGTCTTCGACAAACGCGCCACGCCACTGGAGCCGCGCCTGAGTCTGCAGGCCTTTACCGAACGTCGACACGTCTTCCCGACGCCGTGGACGTCGACCACCAACATGGTCGATGGCTGGCTGGCGCGGCAGGCGCAGAAGCGCCAGATCGTCGCGCGCTCGAACAGCTACAGCGCAGCATTGAAAATGATCACCGGGACCGACTTCATCCTCACCCTGCCCCGCCGTATCCAGCGCTTGCTGACCAACGAGGCGGTGTTCAATCACTGTGAGGCGCCAAACGGCTTGCCAGGCTTCACCCTCGACATGCAGTGGAGCCAGAGCGTGGATCAGGACAGCGCCAACCTGTGGTTGCGCGAGCAGGTGGTCAAGGTGTGCAGCGAACTTGAAGCGGCCTGAGTCCTACACACCAATCGCGGTTTTGCTGTAGGACTCGCGATCCATGTCGACCAGCTCAACGCACAGCTGCACTTCGACGCCGGCCGGCCATTCGCACAGCTCCTGCAAGACTGCCAACAGGCTTTCTGACAACTGCTTCTTGACCTGCGGCGAACGCCCGCTGAGCAGCGCCAGCTTCACATAGACGAAGGCGCGTTCGGCCATGGCGGTGCCGATCTTGAAGGTCTCGACTTTGACCGCACGACTTTTGATATCGAACTCCGCCGCGAACTGACCGGAGCCCACCAACGTGTTGTTGAGGCGGATCAACGCGACGTCGGCGTTCAACTGCGGCAGGTTGGCGGTGTATTCCATGTGCAGGTGTGGCATTGCAGATCCCCGGTAAGTTGGCAGAAAGGTCGTACATATAGCACATGCGGCTCATCACCAATCCCTGTAGGAGCTGTCGAGTGAAACGAGGCTGCGATCTTTTGATCGTGAGATTTGAAGATCAAAAGATCGCAGCGTGCCGCAGCTCCTACACGGTGTTGTGGCTCAGGCTGCGGTCAATGGCCGTTCACTCATGAATTGCTCCAGCCGCGAACGCAACCAGCGCTCAGCCGGATCGCTGTCCACATGACTGAGCCAGACCATCGACAAATCCAGCGTTGGCGTCTTGAACGGAAACGGTTCCTTGAACAGTAATCCGGAAGTGGCCATGGCCGCCGCAGTGTAATCCGGCAGACTGGCGATCAGGTCCGTACCCGCCAACAGCGCCGGCAACGCGCTGTATTGCGGCACTGACAGCACCACCTGGCGAGTACGACCGAGCTCGGCCAGCCACTCATCGGCGAAACCACTGACGTTGGCCGTGTGCGAAACCAGCACATGCGGACGTGCGCAATATTCATCCAGCGTCAGCGGCGTATCGCTGGCGTCGGCACGCAGGATGCTCGGCTGAATATGCCGCAGCAGTTTGCGCTTGGCATTGGCCGGCAGACCTCGGGTCTGGCTGATGCCGACAGTAATGTCGCCAGCGGCGAGCAGATCGGGAATCCGCCAGTAATCGACGTGTTGCACCACGAACACCACGTTCGGTGCCTCCTGACGCAGTGCACGCAATAGCGGCGGCAACAGGCCGAACTCGACGTCATCGGACAGGCCGATACGGAAAGTCATGGTACTGACCGCTGGATCGAAATCGCGGGTCAGGCTCAGCGCCACTGATAGCGAATCCAGCGCCGGCTTGAGATGGCGAAAGATATCTTCGGCACGGGCCGTAGGTTCCATGCGATGGCCGACGCGGATGAACAGCGGATCGTTGAGCATCGTCCGCAAGCGGTTGAGCGCCGAGCTGATGGTCGGCTGGCCGAGAAACAGCTTCTCGGCCGCCCGGGTCACATTGCGTTCTAGCATCAAGGTTTCGAACACCACCATCAGGTTGATGTCGGCTTTGCGTAGTTCATTGCGGTTCATCCATTGCCCCCTGCTCCCCGGAATACGGGCAGTGTAGAAAGGCCTTGGGCCCGGCGTCCATCAACCTTTGCACGGCCGGCCGAGCCTCAGCGAACGGTCAGCGATTTCAGCCCCAGCCCCATCACCCGAGCATCATCGTTCAACCCCAGATTGCGTGGACTGGTGGCATCGGGCAAATGCACCTGGATCGTCACGACCCGGCCATCGACCAGCGTTTCGCGGACAGCCGGGTTGAGCGGAATTTCCAGCAGATTGCCCTGAACCTGCGTCAGGCGAGTCGACAAGAGTTCAACGCCATTGACACTGACGATGACCCGTTGAGTCAGTTTGGGCGGCATGACGAAAGCCAGCACGTCGATGACAATCGAGCGGGTATCTGGCGCCACACGCAGCGCGATTTCGGCGTCTTGCCCTTCACTCCAGGTGCCCCACGTTTCCGGAGCGGCCCAGCCTTTGACCAACTGCCGGCTCTTGCGATTGAACGTTTGCACCAGCCCGGGCTGGCTCAACGGAACAGCTGACATCGAGCGCCCCTCATCGACCATCGCCACACATTGATCACAGCGCTTCCAGCCTGGGGCCAGTACGACAAAGTCATCGACCCGGGTCAGCAGATCGGTATCGCTATGAACATTCTGGATGGCCAGGTCCAGCGAATCATCGTCGAGGATGTACAGCGAATCGGCTTCGTATTGGCCGGCACTCAGCCGGCGTTGCGCGTCACGCTGAGCCTCTTCGAGCGCCTTGGGGCTCATGCGCCCCATATAAACTGCATCGGTCTTCAAACCATGAGCCGCGGCAAAATCGGCAAGGACCTGCCACTGATCCGACTGGTTTTTAGGGGTCAACGCACGGATATTCTTGTAGTGAGCGGCCGCACTGTTCCAGAACGGATCGTGCATCGGGCTGGCCCAGGCCGAAGTTTGCGGGACCATTTTTGTCGCTCTCAACCCCGCCCAGGCAATTCGCGTGTCGACGATCTGTGTCGTCAGCGCCAGCGCCAGCAGCCCCATGGCGAACGCCGGTCGATAGCCACGCACCACCAGAAACGTAACCAGTAAAACGATGGCATAGAACACCGGCCAGAACATCCGGCCCGAGGCACGGAAGATACTCGCCAGCCCCTCAACGGTTTTCGGCAGCGGATAACTGAACGTGTGAGCGCCCACGCCAATTTGATTGGACAAGGCAAATACCGTCAGCCCGAGCATCGCCAACATTAGCCATGGCCAACGGCTCAGCAACGCCTTGACGCGAATATTGCTGCGCAGCATGGCAAAACCCGCGGCGGGTACCAGCAGCAGCACCCCAAGGCCCAAATAGTTGAAGCCCTCGTAGTCGCCGCCGCCCGTCGCGAAGCTTGGCAGTACGTATGACCACCCCTCAGCGTCGAACAGGGATATCAGATTCATCCGATACCAACCGAAACCGCCACCACCGGCGCCGTCGACGATGCTGAAATAACCCGCCTGCCAGCAACATACGCTGACCAGGGCAAACAGACTGCCGAACTCTATCAGCCCCTGCCGACGAGTCAGAGTGCCGAGCATGACTTTGCCAAACAGATCGGCTATCCAGATCAAAGCCACCATGACCAACAGGTAGGCATGCACCAGCGCGGTGGCTGCAAGCAAGGCACCCCATGCCAGTCGCCGTCGCGTCAGCGCCGGATGCAGGGCCAGATACAAAGCAGCCAGGATCAGAAAGTGGCCGGCCAGAGAAAGATGCCCACCGGTACGCACAAACATCGGCGGCGAAAACACCAGCAAACCGGTGCCCAACAGGCGCAGCACGGGGTTGTCGCTGATGAGTCCGAGCAGCTTCCAGGCAAACCACGCTTGCAGGACAAAACAGGCCAGCAACCAAAAGCCGAAATACTGGAACGTTTCCGGTAACCAGCCATTGAACGGTTTGAACAACAGTGCCAGCAGTGGATTGGAGTCAGAAAAAATGATCGCACTGCCCAACTCCAGTCCATAAGACGGGTTGAGCCCGAGCGGAAACGTCCAGGGCGAGTGCCGGAAATACACCCAGCCCAAGTAGTGCGTCGCCGGGTCACCGTCCTTCAGCCAAGCGATGTTCTGCGGATCCAGGGCGCGCGGGCCGATCACCAGAAAAAACGCCAGCACACCGAGCAACAATGGCAGCAGCGCGAGGGCCGGATGCTTGTTCAATGCCCTCATCGGTACGTCCAGAAGTTGTGCAGTACGAAGGTGAATGCCGGGATCGTCAGCGCCACCGCGCCGATGCCCAGCAAATAGTGGAGGCCGGCCATTTGCGCAGTCCAGGCGACGAACATCGCCAGAAAAAAACCACCGACCGAAACCAGCAGAAACCGCACCAGGGTCCGCCCATGCAATCGGGCCGAGAAGCTCCAGGTGGTATTGATCACATATGACACCACTGTCGCCACGGCGAAGGCCCCACCGTTGGCGAGAGGCGGCGGCGCACTGATGAAGTGGATGAACAACACCGCGACCAACGCATGCAACGCGGTGACAAACACACCGGTCACGGCAAAACGCAAACCCCGCTGGATCAACGCTGACTTTTCAGCTGAGGTCACGGCTTTTGCGCCAGCACAAAAACGCTCAAACCTGCCAGACGGTTCATACCCATCAACGGCAATTCAAGGCTGCAAAGTGTCTTGAGCAACGTGTTCACCAGCGGATGATGACGCTTGAGTTGCGAACGCGGTGGCTGGGTTTGTGCGCCTTGCGGCAACAAGCGCAACGCCGCCGCAATCGGAAACACCGCGCCGAAATAATACGCACCGCGCTGCACCGACAAACCGGCAGCGCGCGCCAGTGTTTCGAACTGCGCCAGGGTGTAGCGGCGCTTGTGTTCGAGAAAATCATCGTGCCCGCTCCACAAGAACTGGAACGCCGGCACGGTCATCAGAAAGCGGCTGCCCGATGGCACCTTGTCGACATACATCTTGAGCAGACCGAGGTCGTCATCGACATGCTCCAGCACGTCCATCAACAGCACCAGATCGGCATCGATGGTTTCAATCCCGCGACGGTAATGCACGGGTTTGCCGGCGGTGGTCGCGCTGGAGTCGGCGCTATAGCTGATATCCACGCACCACGCTTCGCGTGCATCGGTATGCGTCAGCAAGTGGTGGGAGAAAAACCCCGAGCCGGCGCCGACATCGAGGATTCGGCCGATGGCTGCATCTCCCAGCAAACGCCGGGTGGCCGCGGCTTTCGAGCAGTAATACCAATGCTCGTTGATGCTGTCGCCGAGGATGTCGGTTTCCTTGAGATCCATGAATCAGTCCTTGGAGTCGTAGACGCGACGCACCAGAAAAACCGGTCGGCGTTTGGATTCGATATACGTGCGGCCCAGGTACTCACCGAGCACCCCGATGCCGATCAATTGCAACCCGCCGAGAAAGGTCACGGCCACCATCAGCGAGGCATAACCGGGCATGTCGACACCGTGAATCAGCGTGCGCACCACAATGAACATGGCGAAAGCAAAAGACACCAGCGACACCAGCGCGCCGACATACGTCCAGATCCGCAGCGGCTCGGTGCTGAAGCTGGTGATGCCTTCCAACGCAAAATTCCACAGGCGCCAGCCGTTGAACTTGCTCTGCCCCGCCACGCGCTCCGGGCGTTCGTAATCGACGTGGGTGGTGCGAAACCCGACCCAGGCGAACAAGCCTTTCATAAAGCGCCGGGATTCGGGCAGCGTCAGCAACGCATCGACGACGCAGCGATCCATCAGACGAAAATCGCCGACGTTTTCAGGTAAAGGTTGTTCGGCAATTTTGTTGTGCAAGCGATAGAACCAGTGGGCCGACGTCTGCTTGGCCCAGGTGTCGCTGCGACGACTGATGCGATGACCGAGCACCACCTCAAAGCCTTCTCGCCAGCGCTCGATCATCTGCAGAATGACTTCGGGCGGGTCCTGCAGGTCAGCATCGATCGGGACCACGATCTGCCCGGTCGCGGTCTGCAAACCAGCGGACAACGCCGCTTCCTTGCCGAAGTTGCGGCTCAGGTCGACGATGCGCAGGCGTGCATCGTGTCGCTGATGTTCGAGCAGGCGTTCGAGCGTGGCATCGGTGCTGCCGTCGTTGACGAACACCCACTCAAGATCGATCAACGTCTGCGTCTTGAAGACTTCATTGATGCGCCGCAAAAACGTGTCGAGGCTGTCCTCCTCGTTAAAAACGGGGACCACCAGCGATAACGTCACCTGCCTGTGCTGTTGCGTTCCGTGCTCAGTCAAAAGGAATGCTCTTTTTATAGTGTTTGTCGGTCGTCGAACGATATTCGACGCCATGAGCCGTCCCGTATTAAGCAGCAGCGTCGACGGTGTTGCAAGGCGCAGACGGCGTCATTTTGGCCAATCCACAGGCCTATTGCTGCGCTCTAGCCCGCGCCCTTCAGAAACATCCGCGAACGATTGGAAACAAATGTCCGATAGCCAAAAAAACCGTCTGCGCTAGGCTTGCGACCATGCGCCACACAGGCTGTCGCACAAATGAATCGCATGGAGCGAAACGAATGTATTTCGAGATTTACAGGCAATCCAGAGGCACCCCGAGCACCGGCAAAGGGCAATGGCGCTGGAGATTGCGGGCGGGTAACCACGAGACCATCGCCAGCGGCGAGTCGTATGTGAACAAGGCGGATTGTTTGCACGTGATCGGGTTGATCAAGGCTGTGCAGGGGGAGACTCCGATCAAGGAGATCTAACCGCTCAGCACGATCCTGCAGATATGAAAAAGCCCCACAGTTTCAAGGCTGTGAGGCTTTTTTTCGGGCCGGTATCGAAAGACATTGAAGAAGCAGCGCGCAACGCTGGCCTCTTGTTCAGTCCGCCAGCCAGGCGTTTCGCCACGCCAACAAATGTTCGTCCTTGAGCATCCAGTGATCGAGTACAACGCTGCGCAGCGCGTCTCCAGCCTTGGCGCTGGCATCGGGCTCAGCCAGATGTTCGCGAATCGCGGCAATCCAGTCTTGCGAACGGTTCCTGACTCTCGTCACCGGGAAATCACCACGATAACAAGGGATGTCCGAGCAGATCACGGGGAAACCACAGGCGCCATATTCCAACAAGCGCAAATTGCTTTTGCAGGCGTTGAAAAAGTTGTCTTTCAGAGGTGCCAAAGCCAGGTCCAGGTTCAGGCCGGCCAGTCTTTGCGGGTACTTTTCAATACTCACCCCCCTATGGAACTCATGGACATAAGGCCGCAGTGCCGGTGGGCACATCCCCATGAATACCCATTCAACTTCTCCTTCCAGCGCACGAACCACTTCGGCAAGGACTTGCAGATCGGCGCTGTGACTCGAGCCGCCGGCCCAGCCGACCCGAGGCTTGCGACCTTGCTGGCGCTGGCTGGTCAGGTCGCTCCACCAATGGCTCGGCAGACGGTTTTCCATCACCCGGATGTCGGCGTTGAAACCCTTTAGCGCATTGGCCAGCGGCTCGGTCGACACCACCAACCGATCGCACAGCCCTACGGCTTTCTTCAAGCGTTTGGTGATGTCTTTGGGAAGCAATTCGTGGTTCAGGTTGCCAGCGGGCACGTCAAGAATATAGTCATCCAGCTCGTAAACCTTGAACGCCCTGGAGAATGCCTTGGTGTCCTGCATGTACTCCAGATGAGGCGTTGTGTGCTGCCCCTGGAAAATAATCGTGTCCGGCGCAATACGCTCCAGTTCTGTCGGTTGCAGCCCCTCGTCGCTCACCGCTCCGCCGATCAGCTGCGCGGCTTTCAGGGCAGCGAAAGGCTGACGCACGCGGTAGTGCCCACTGCCGAAAGAGTCGACGGGATGACACAGCACGTGAGGCAACTCACGACTGACAAACGGGTGCCAGTCGGTATCGGTGCGGTATTTGGAGGAGAAGCCGCTGCCCTCCAGGGTCAGGTTGCGGTTGTAGGCCGGATCGTTGGCGATTTGCCCAAGCCAGCGCTGGTACATCACCGACTGTTCACCCTTGAACCTTTTACGCTTGGCTTCTTCCTTGGTCGTGTCGACGTTGTTCTGGCTCACACTGGCTTCGTGAACGAGCAGCGCATAAGGCGTCCAGACAATCAACCGCCCGGCCTGGCCTACTTTCAGGCACAGATCCACATCGTTATAGGAAACGGCCAGGTCGACCTCGTCCATTCCACCCACTTGCTGGTACAACTCGGTGCTGATCATCAGGCAGGCGGCGGTGACCGCGCTGTAGTTTTGATCAAGATGCAAGCGGTGAAGGTAGCCGTTGGACTGCATTGAATCGCCGATAAACGGGTGGTCTGCAACGCCACGCAACCCGAGTACCACGCCTGCATGCTGAACAGTCCCGTCGAGGAATAACAGCTTGGCGCCGACTATCCCCACTTCTGGCCGCTGGGCGTGATGGAGCATCGCACCAAGCCAGTCGCCATCAATGACCACCGTGTCATTGTTGAGCAGCACCAGGTAATCGCCGCGGGCATGGCTGACGGCAAAATTATTGATCGCCGAATAGTTGAACGGATGCGGATAACGCAGGATGCGCACCTTGGGATTGTTCAACAGCGCCATACCGTTGAACCAGTCCCGGGCTTCGTCGGTTTCGCTGTTGTTGTCGACGATGATCAGTTCGTAATTCGTATAGCTGGTTTTCTCCATGATGCTTTCGATGCAGCGCAGCAGCATCGGCAGGCAGTCCTTGGTGGGAATCAGGATCGAGACCAGCGGTTGTTCCGCATGTTGGTAGACCACACGGTTGGCCATTGGCAAAGGTCCGGCCAGCAGCTCATGAGCCACGCCCAGGCGCTGCAAGTGCGCCCCGACGATGGCAGCCGAGTTCGCGATGACTTGGGGTTCACCGAGCCACTGGGGGAAATTGATGGCCTGGTGCACCAGCACATCCGCGAGATGCCCGACAGTGCCCAGACCGTGATTTTCAATCAGCCGGAAAAGCAAATCATGGGGCGCCAGTTCGCTGAAGGCGGGATCAAAGCCGTCAGCAGACAGCGCGGCCTCGCGACTGAAAGCCAGTGCGCGGCCGACATACGGATAACTGCGCAACATATCCAGATTCAAATCCGGCTTGAATACCGGACTCTGGCAGCCTTCAGCGGTCAGTGAATCTTCATCGCTGTAGCAAGCGCTGACACCGGGATTGAGGGCGATGCCTTCGGCGAGCAAAAGCAGCGCATGGGGATCCAGTTCGTCTCCTCCGCGCAACAGATACCACCAGTCAACGTCGATCTCCTGCAACAGTTCATTGAGCTGGCTCGGCCAGGATTCGGCCAACGGCAGCCAGACCAGATTATCGGCTGGCGTCACGCCTACAGGTTCGGCATTGGACAGCACCACGATGGCCGCCGCCCGATAAAGCTGGCGGTCGATGCTTGCCAGGCTGGAACGCAATAGTCCGATATCACCCGTCGTGTCGGTCAACACCAACAACACATCCGGTTGCCGCGGCCAGCTCGCCAGTCGCGCGGGCAAACCTTCGACCTCGACGGCAGCCAGTTGCCGACTCGCCAGCCAGCGCTGATAAAGGTCGATATTGCGCTGCTGACGGCCAACATTCGCCAGAACGCCGAAGTACCGCTCTAACGTGTGTGCCAGGGTACCGTCGAGCTGGCCACATTCAACTTCGAAATCGCTGCCCGTCAGTTGAATCCGCTCCAGAGGCGTAAACACTTCAATGCGCGCAAAGAACATGGTGCCGGCAAAATAATCCGCTTCATTGATGCCTTGCGGATCAATGCCGCCACGCTCGGCCAAGGTGACAAGCAACGCACGGTTGCTTTCGCTGAGGAATCGGGTGACTGGCACCAGGTATCGCTGAGGACCCAGCATTGGAACGTGCACCGGGTCGGCAAGGTGTTCCAGCGCTCGACTGAATCGTACCGGGCCCAGCAGATCATCGAATAGTTCAACACCCCAATCGATCTCCCCGCCCAAGTGCAGCGAACGCTTGGTGTGCAGCTTGACCAGGGTGCGGATGTTATCGGCACGCAAGAATGGCAACACCCGCAGAAACGGCAAAACGTCCCTGCCGTGGTTCGGCACCCGGTATAGCGAAAAACTCAATGTGCTGGCCGTCAGCTGAGCACAGATCTCATCTTCACACCCGGCTACGCAGGTCACGTAGAGATGCAGGCGTTCAGAAAGTTTAATCAAACGGCGCAGAATATCTTTCAGCACTTCGGGGTAAAACGCATGGATGACCACGCCGACTGGCGGCTCGCCATCCTCGAATGCTGGCAACTGCGCAACCAGCACTTCGCACTCTTCGACCTGGGAAACGGCGCCGCTGGCTGACTTGACGGACTGAAGTTCAGATACGCGGTGAGCACCTTGGGCTGATGGTGGAATTATCATATTCAAACCAATTCAAATAGGGAGCGAGGCTGGAACTCGCTGGATGCGCCTTTCACGGCGAGGTGAGCAAGTATCCACTTTAGTGAGAGCGCTGGCCTGATGGCTGGGCAGAGGATAAACGATGACAGGTGTGATCTGGCGGCTGATCGCTCGCCAATAATGACAGCCTCTACTCTGAGAACGCTGCTTTAAATGGGCCGGCGAGTCCTGTGAGCGTCGTATCTCTAATGTCGGCAGAGGCTGTATTTACTTAAATTGCCTCGCGCCCAACGACCTCACCGCGCAAGACCCGCTTCAGCGCCTCCGCTATCGCCACGAATACCGGATTCGCAGAAACGAAAAAGCCCCGTAGATTTTCATCTACGGGGCTTTTTCTATGTAATGGCGGAGAGATAGGGATTCGAACCCTAGGTACCGGTGAAGGTACAACGGATTTCGAATCCGTCCCATTCGGCCACTCTGGCATCTCTCCAACGGCGCGCATCATAACAACACTTTTACCGAAAGCAAACCCTCTTTCGAAAATTTCTTCGTGCTATCAGATGCTTGCGTCGATTAAAGCGGTACGCCCAGACGATTGGCGACTTCTTCGTAGGCTTCGATAACGTCACCGAGGCCCTGACGGAAGCGGTCCTTGTCCATCTTCTTCTTGGTGTCCTTGTCCCACAGACGGCAGCCGTCCGGGCTGAACTCGTCACCGAGGACGATGGAGCCGTCGCTGAACACGCCGAATTCAAGCTTGAAGTCGACCAGCAGCAGGCCGGCGTCGTCGAACAGCTTAGTCAGCACTTCGTTGACCTTGAGCGACAGTTCTTTCATGCGAACCAGTTGCTCGGCGGTGCCCCAGCCGAATGCCACGACGTGGGATTCGTTGATGAACGGGTCGCCCTTGGCGTCGTCCTTCAGGAACAGTTCGAAGGTGTACGGGTTGAGCTTCAGGCCTTCTTCAACGCCCAGACGCTTGACCAGGCTGCCAGCGGCGTAGTTACGCACGACGCACTCGACCGGGATCATGTCGAGCTTCTTGACCAGCACTTCGTTGTCGGCCAGCAGTTTGTCGAATTGGGTCGGTACGCCGGCCGCTTCGAGTTTCTGCATGATGAAGGCGTTGAACTTGTTGTTGACCATGCCTTTGCGGTCGAGCTGCTCGATGCGCTTGCCGTCGAACGCCGAGGTGTCGTTGCGAAACAGCAGGATCAAGCGGTCAGCGTCGTCGGTCTTGTAAACCGATTTGGCTTTGCCGCGGTAGAGTTCTTCACGTTTTTCCATGATGGGCTCCGCTTGCTAAGTAGGTGGGCTAGGCGATGTGGCGCCAGTCGAGCCCTGAATCTTGATCGGCCAGTTGCAGCCAGTCCGGGTCGCACCCGAGGGTGTCGACAAAACATTGCCGGGCCAGCTGCGGCAGGTTGTTCTTGCTGCTCAGATGGGCCAGGACCAGGTGTTGCAAACCCTGCCAACCCAACTCGGACACCAGGAATGCCGCCTGATGGTTGTTCAAATGTCCCAGCTCGCCGCCCACCCGCTGCTTTAGAAAGTACGGGTAGTGACCACGGGCCAGCATGTCGCGACAATGGTTGGACTCGATCATCAACGCATCGAGATCCCGATAACCGTCCAGCACCCGCTCGCAGTAGGAACCCAGATCGGTCAGCAGGCCGAAGCGCCGCTGCTCGTGATCACTGAAGACATACTGGGTCGGTTCCTGCGCATCATGAGCCACGGCAATGACCCCGATGTTCAGTGCACCGATCTGCAGTTGCTCGCCGCCAGCGAGGAAGCCTGCGGGTTCAATCGGTTTGCGCATCCCGCGCAATGTGCCGCGACTGAGGTAGACCGGTAGATTGTAGCGCCGAGACAGCAAACCCACGCCATGCACGTGGTCGGCATGTTCGTGGGTTACGAGTATCGCGCTCAGTTGCGCCGGGTTCACACCCAGACGCAACAGGCGTTTTTCGGTTTCCCGCAGGGAAAAACCACAATCTACCAGCACATACGTATCAGCACTGGCGATCAGCGTGCCGTTCCCTTGGCTACCGCTGCCGAGAACGGCAAAACGCATGATTGATCAGCCCAGGTTGTCCTGAATCACGCTCAACACTTTGCGTGCCACTTCAGCTGGCGCGACGGTGTTGATGTTTTTCTCGACGGTCACCTGGATGTTCTCGCCAACCTTGCTCAGGCGAACCTGATAACGCTCGGCACGGGATTCAACTTCTTCCTTGGTCGGCGCACTGCCGAACAGGCTGCTGAAGAAACCAGGCTTGTCGTCTTTCTTCTCGGCTTTTTCGGCCAGGTTGATGTAGTACAGGCCAAGGCTGCGGTTGATGTCTTCAACGCGCCATTCGCCTTGTTCCAGTGCACGGCCAACGCTCGACCAGGCACGGTCCAGATCGGTACCGACGTTCAACACCGGGTTGCCGCTGCCGTCTTCGCTGAGGCTGACACGGCTCGGCGTATCGAAATCACGCGAAGCCAGCATCGACACCGAACCACCCTTTTCGGAGATACGGCTCATGCTTGCGAGCATGTCGTCGACCAGGGCAGCATCCAGGCCAGTATTGACCGAACGATTGGTGAAGGCCACATCGGCAGTGCTACCGGCAGGACGCTCGGCGCTGACCACGTAGATTTCACTGGTGTTGCGCTGCACGCCCGGCTCGATACGCACACGCACGCGGGTTTCGCTATCGCTGGCGATACCGGCTGCGCTCAGACGCTTGGCCATGGCGGCGGACAGTTCATCGGAATGCTGCCAGGTGGTGGTGAATTCGCCGGTTTGCGGGCGCTGTTCATCCAGACGGAAGCCGTTGTCCTGGAAGAACTGCACAGCCACTGGCCAGACTTCGGCCGGTGGGTGCTGGGCCACGACCCAACGCGAATCACCGCTCTTCTGCAGCGAGTAATCGCTGGCATCGGCAACGGCTGACAGCGGCTGAGGACGCGGCACAATGTATTCGCCCTTGGCGGTGTCATCAGCGACGTTGCGCGGGATCGGCAGCAGCGGATCCAGACGCTTGGAGGTGCTGACATCCGGTGGCAGTTGCATCGGTGCAGTCTGTTGCGCTTCCAGGTAATCGCTACCACGGTCACGGAAATAACCTTCCGGGCCCCAGACCCATCCGCAGCCACTGGTGCTGGAGATAATCAAGGCAAGTGCGGAAAGTCCGGCCATTCGCTTCATGCGTTGTACTTCCTCAATTAAACCAGGACGCTGCACTGGCGCAGGGCCGAGCGCAGCGTTTCATGACAAGGTGTGCTCAGCCAGGTCAGTGGCAGGCGGATGCCTTCGTGCATCAGGCCCATTTCAACCAGAGCCCACTTCACCGGAATCGGGTTGGCTTCGATGAACAGGTCTTTGTGCAGCGGCATCAGTTTTTCGTTGATCGCCCGTGCGGTGTCGGCGTCGCCCTTGAGCGCGGCCTCGCACAGATCAGCCATTTCGCGTGGCGCAACGTTGGCAGTCACGGAGATGTTGCCTTTGCCACCCAGCAGGATCAGTTCGACTGCGGTCGGATCATCGCCGGACAGCACGATGAAGTCCTTGCTCACACCATCGATGATCGCTTTGGCACGTTTCAGGTCGCCAGTGGCTTCCTTGATACCGATGATGTTCGGCACGGTGGACAGGCGGATCACGGTTTCGGCCTGCATGTCGCACGACGTGCGGCCCGGAACGTTGTAGAGAATCTGTGGAATGTCGACCGATTCAGCAATGTGTTTGAAGTGCTGATACAAGCCTTCCTGAGTCGGCTTGTTGTAGTACGGAACAACCAGCAGGCAGGCATCGGCGCCGGCTTCCTTGGCGTTGCGGGTCAGCTCGACGGCTTCGCGGGTCGAGTTGGCGCCAGTGCCGGCGATGACCGGAATGCGCCCGGCAACCTGTTTGACCACGGCCTTGATGACGGCGATGTGCTCTTCTACATCAAGAGTTGCCGACTCGCCGGTAGTGCCGACCGCGACAATGGCATGGGTGCCGTTCTTGAGATGGAAGTCCACGAGTTTGCTGAGGCTGTCCCAGTCAAGACGCCCTTGTGCATCCATGGGAGTGACCAGTGCCACCATACTGCCCGCAATCATGAAACCGCTCCTGCCGGAAAAAGAGAGCGGTAATGGTACTGGCGCCAAGATGCTTGCACAAGCGAAGTACTGCGCTGCCGCCATTCCCCTTGGCGCCGCTTTTCGCTACCCTTCAGACTTTGATCGGTACTGATCAGCTTGTACGCCGGGTTCCAGCCTCCCTTTTCGGCCTCCCAGACCCCGTTCCTGCGTCGCATCGGCGCGCTCCCGCTATAGTGGAGCGAGCCGCGAGCTTGCCGGGCCTCTTTGTACGGACCGCCAGAACAGGCACTGCCCGGCAGCCAACGCGCGTAAACCTACCGACCGCTCATCGCTTTAGGAATGCTGCATGTCCACCCCCACAGTTCGCGAACAATTCCTTGTCATCAGTGCCCTCGGCGCCAACCCCATGGAGCTGACTAACGTCCTGTGCCGCGCCAGCCATGAAAATCGCTGCGCCGTGGTCACCTCCCGACTGACTCGCCACGGCGAGTGCAGTGCGCTGATCCTCGAGATCTCCGGCAGTTGGGACGCCCTCGCCCGCCTGGAGGGCAGCCTCCCGGGCCTGGCCAAGAAACATGCCTTCACGGCTAACGTGGTGCGCAGCGCGCCGCTGGAAAATCGTCCGCAGGCGCTGCCGTACGTGGCCTATGTCAGCTCGGCGTATCGTCCGGACATCATCAATGAGCTGTGCCAGTTCTTCATGGATCACAACGTCGAGCTGGAAAACCTGACCTGCGATACGTATCAGGCACCGCAAACCGGCGGCACCATGCTCAACGCCACGTTCACCGTGACGCTGCCGGCCGGCACCCAGATCAGCTGGCTGCGCGACCAGTTCCTCGACTTCTCCGACGCGATGAACCTGGATGCACTGATCGAGCCTTGGCGCCCACAGAACCCAATGTAAGGAAGCTTTCATGGCCGTTGTCATCGACCAACCGGTTGCCGATTTCGAAGCACCTGCCACCAGCGGGCAGACCGTCAGCCTGTCCGCCCTGAAGGGCAAACAAGTGGTGATCTACTTTTACCCGAAGGACAGCACCCCGGGTTGCACCACCGAAGGCCAGGGCTTTCGTGACCAGTACGCCGCGTTCAAGGCTGCCAACACGGAGATTTTCGGTATCTCTCGCGACAGCCTGAAGTCCCACGAGAACTTCAAGTGCAAGCAGGAATTTCCCTTTGAGTTGATCAGCGACAAGGACGAGGCCGTTTGCCAGTTGTTCGACGTGATCAAGTTGAAGAAGCTGTACGGCAAGGAATACCTGGGCGTTGATCGCAGCACGTTCCTGATTGATAAGGACGGTGTTCTGCGTCAGGAATGGCGCGGTGTGAAAGTGCCGGGGCACGTGGATGCCGTTCTGGCCGCTGCTCAGGATTTGAACAAGGCCTGATGGTTTTGCGTCATTTTTACTGACGCTTTCGCGAGCAGGCTCGCTCCCACATTAAACCGTGTTCGCATGGGCGAATCGATCAAATGTGGGAGCGAGCCTGCTCGCGAATAGCCTTCCTGCAAAATCTGGATCAACCGCTACAGCAGTGGCGCCACTACCGGCTCCTTGCGCGGCCAGGCATCCAGCACAGCCTTGAACAGCGTCGCCAGCGGGATCGCAAAGAACACGCCCCAGAATCCCCACAATCCGCCAAACAACAGCACCGCGCAGATAATTGCCACCGGGTGCAGGTTGACCGCCTCCGAGAACAGCAACGGCACCAGCACGTTGCCATCCAGGGTCTGGATGATTCCGTAGACCGCCATCAGATAGATGAACTGATCACTCCAGCCCCACTGGAATAATGCGATCAACAGCACCGGCACGGTCACGACCACAGCGCCGACATACGGCACCACCACCGACACACCGACCAGCAACGCCAGCAGTGCCGCGTAGTTGAGACCGAGCGCGACGAAAGCGATATAGGTCACGCCGCCGCAAATCACGATCTCGATGACCTTGCCGCGAATGTAATTGGCGATCTGCCGGTTCATCTCCTGCGCGACCCGGGTGATCAGCGCGCGCTCGCGTGGCAAGTAGCCTCGCACCCACTCGCCGATCATTGCCCGATCTTTAAGGAAGAAAAACACCAGAATCGGCACCAGCACCAGATAGATCATGATGTTAACCAGCAGCGGCAGACTCGACAGCGAGAATGTCAGCGCCCACTGGCCGAACTTGCCAATCTCGCCACGTGCCGCTTCGATGGCTTGCAAGACTTGTTCATCGGAAACCAGATGCGGATAACGCTCCGGCAGCAACAGCAGCAGCGATTGCCACTTGGCAAGCATGCCCGGCAGCTCATTGAACAGAGTAATCAACTGATGCCAAAGCAGCGGCAGCACCACGACGATAAACAGCATCAACACGCCCATGAACAGAGCGAACACCAGCCCCACCGCCACACCACCCGGCACGCGCAGGCGTTCCAGCGTGACCACCAGGCCCTGCATCAGATACGCCAGCACCATCCCCGCCAGCACAGGCGCGAGCATGCCGCCAAGGGTGAGAACCGCGGTGAAGGCGAGAAACAGCAGCACCGCCAGCACCACGGCTTCTTCATCGGAGAAGTAGCGCTGAATCCAGTCGCGTAACACTTTGAACATCAATAATCCTTAGGTCTTTTACGCTGTCGGTTTCAGGCCTTTTTCAACCAGTAACGGTAAACGCCTGCTTCGTCTTCTTCGCGCAGCAGCGTATGACCGGCCAATTTGGCGAAGGTGCGAAAGTCGCGCTGCGAGCCAGCATCCGTGGCGATCACCTTGAGGACGGCGCCACTTTGGAGTTTGTTGAGTTCCATTTTTGCCTTGAGCAACGGCAACGGACAATTCAGGCCACTGGCGTCCAGTTCCACGTCATGGGCTACAGCGTCAGTCATTGCGTCACTCCGGTTCGGGTCGTCGAGCTGCCTAGAATATCTGGTCGCAGCTCCGGTGTCCGGCTACAGTAAGGTCTTTGTCTTCTAAGGCTTTGTGCATGACTTTTCTGCGCCCTACCCTGCTGACGCTCGCTTGCCTGCTCGCCTCACCAGGCTTTGCCGACGATCTGCCGTCACTCGGTGACGCCAGTTCTGCCATTGTCTCGCCGCAACAGGAATATCAGCTCGGTCGTGCCTGGCTGGCCATGTTGCGCAGCCAGGTTTCACAACTCAACGACCCACAGCTCAAGGACTACGTCGAATCCAGCGTCTATAAGCTGGTAGAGACCAGCCAGGTCACTGACCGGCGCCTCGAATTCATCCTGATCAACAGCCCGCAACTGAACGCCTTCGCGGCGCCGGGGGGTGTGGTCGGGGTCAACGGGGGGCTGTTTCTCAATGCGCAGACCGAAGGCGAATACGCCTCGGTACTGGCGCACGAACTGGCTCACTTGTCGCAACGCCACTTTGCTCGTGGCGTCGAGGCCTCGCAGCGGATGCAGGTGCCGATGATGGCCGCGCTGCTGGCCGGGATTGTCATTGCGGCAGCCGGCGGCGGTGACGCCGGGATCGCGACCATTGCCGGCACTCAAGCGGCGGCAATCCAATCGCAACGCACTTTCTCCCGGCAGAACGAACAGGAAGCTGACCGCATCGGCATTCTCAATCTGGAAAAAGCCGGGTACGACCCGCGTTCGATGCCGACCATGTTCGAACGCTTGATGCGTCAATATCGTTTCGACGCCAAGCCACCGGAATTCCTGCTGACTCACCCGGTGACCGAATCGCGTATCGCCGACACCCGCAACCGTGCCGAACAGGCCAAACCGGGCGGCATTGAAGACTCCAAGCGCTATCAGTTGATCCGCGCGCGCGTGCAATTGATCTACGAAGAAACTCCGGGGCTGGGCGGCAAGCGCTTCCGTGCGCAGTTGGACGAGAACCCGCAGAACGATGTGGCTCGTTACGGGCTGGCCATCGCCCAGATCAAGGGCGGCCAATTGAATGAAGCGCGGGAGAACCTCAAACAGCTTTTGGCCAAGTCACCCAACGAGATCATCTACAACCTCGCTCAAGTCGATCTGGACATCACCAACAATCGCCTGCCTGACGCACAGTCGCGGGTAGACCGGATGCTTACGCAGTATCCGGGCAACTATCCGCTCAATCAGGTGCGCGTTGATCTGCTGCTGAAACAGAATCGCGCTGCCGATGCCGAGAAGGCACTCGAAGGTCTACTCAAGTCACGCCCGGATGATCCGGACGTCTGGTATCAGGTTGCCGAAACCCGTGGCTTGTCGGGCAACATCATCGGCCTGCACCAGGCTCGTGCCGAGTACTTCGCACTGGTTGGCGATTACCGCCAGGCGATCCAGCAGCTCGATTTTGCCAAGCGCAAGGCTGGCAGCAACTTCCCGCTGTCCTCACGCATCGATGCCCGCCAGCGTGAGCTGATGGAGCAGGAGCGGATGATCAAGGACATGATGGGCTGATCGTTACCCGCCACGACAAAAGCTTCAGGCATAAAAAAACCGCCTCTTTCGAGGCGGTTTTTATTTACCTGTCAAACCTGATCATTCAGCCAGTTTGAAGGTGATGAAGCTCGCACGACCTTGTCGCAGCACGCGCATCGACACCGAACGATTCTTCGGCAGTGCTTTCGCGATTTCGGCGAATTCCTTGCTGGAGCCGATGGCCTGGTTGTTCAGGTGAGTAATGACATCGCCTGGTTGCAAACCGATCAGCGCTGCAGGACCGTCCTGCACTTCCTTGATCACCACACCACCTTTAAGGTCGTAGGTTTTCTTTTGCTCGGCAGTCAGTTCGCCCACCGATACACCGAGGCGGTTGCTGTTGGTTTCAGCACCGGACTTCGGCAGCGCATCCAGCTCCTTGTCTTCATCAGGGATCGCGCCAACCGTCAGTTCGACGTTCTTGCGCTTGCCTTCACGAATCACTTCCAGATTGGCTTTCGCGCCAGCCTTCAGTGCGCCGACCAAATGTGGCAGGTCAGCAGACATGACGATCGGTTGGCCGTTCATGCTCAAGATCACGTCGCCGACTTGCAGGCCGCCCTTCGCTGCCGGGCCGTCATCCTGAATCTGTGCAACCAGCGCGCCGGCCGGCTTATCCAGGCCGAACGACTCGGCCAGATCCTTGTTCACTTCCTGGATGACTACACCCAGCCAGCCTCGGCTGACTTTGCCACCGCTCTTCAGTTGATTGGAAACATCCATCGCGACATCGATAGGAATCGCAAAAGACACACCCATGAAGCCGCCGGAGCGGGTGTAGATCTGCGAGTTGATGCCAACCACTTCACCGTTCAGGTTAAACAGCGGACCACCAGAGTTGCCCGGGTTGATCGGCACGTCAGTCTGGATGAACGGCACGTAATTTTCATTTGGCAGACTGCGGCCGACAGCACTGACAATGCCCTGAGTCACGGTATGGTCAAAACCGAATGGCGAACCGATTGCCACGACCCACTGACCGGCTTTCAGGTCCTGGGACTTGCCGAGCTTAAGCACCGGCAGATCCTTGCCTTCGATTTTCAGCAGCGCCACGTCGGACCGCGGGTCGGTGCCGATCAGCTTGGCTTTCATTTCACTGCGGTCGGCGAGGCGGACGAGGATTTCGTCGGCATCGGCAATCACGTGATTGTTGGTGAGGATGTAGCCATCGGAAGAGATGATGAAGCCCGAGCCCAGCGACTGCGCTTCACGCTGACGACCACCGCCGCCCGGCGAACGCTGCTGAGGCGGCATGCCACGCTCGAAGAACTCGCGCAGCATCGGCGGCAGACCTTCGAGGTCAGGCATCTGCTGGTTCACTTTTCGATCCGGCAGCTTCTGCGTGGTACTGATGTTCACCACGGCTGGCGAAGCTTGTTCGACCAATTGGGTGAAGTCAGGCAGATCGGCCGCTTGCGCAGCAGGCACCGCCTGACCGAGCAACAGCACGGTGGCGAAAATGGAGAGATAAGATTTCAAACTTGGTATCGACATACAGCTCCCGTTACGACGAGCAGGGTTAAGCGATATGGAGCAAGGAACACCGGAAACCACCGACCGGCATTTTTGTTCCAGGAACAACAAACAAGGCCCGAGCCGTGAGGCTCTGACCTATAAAAAATTTTCGGGGTATTTGCAAATGAAAATGCTCAGCAAACATTTCATCTACGTCTCGACGAAGAGGTGGTAATGACTGAAATCAGCTCACTGCTTGCTGGTCGCAGCGCCATCGGTATTACGCATCGACAGAGCAATTCGTTCGGCGGTGCCAATCGGAATCTCGCCAACCACCGTGACCATCATTTCGCCCTCGGGGGTAGTCAGGCGACGAGAAACGGCGACAGTCGGGCCAAGTTGAGTCCGGGTATCGGTCACTGTTGCACCGTTCAACGGCTCAAGGAACACCGAGAAACGCGCCAGACCATCGTCATACAGCAAGCTGTTGACCTGGGTCTTGGTTTCCGGATCTTTGTGCGAGGTGCTGCTGGTCAATTCAAATCCCGGCGGCAGCCATTCAGAGTGCCAGACCTGAGCGGTCTTGACGGCCGAAGCCTTGTCGCTGTCGAGCGTAATCGCTTTACAGTCGGCGTCGGCCTGCAAGTCTTTGTCCGAAGGGACTTCATCAGTATCAAGACTGGTGAACTGGAAACGTTCGAGCAGTTGCCCCTTGTCGTTCAGCAGTAACGACTTCAGCGGCAAACCCGTTTTCCTGTCCAGATGCAACTCAAAACCGTAACGATGCTGATCGCGAGGCGTCAGCGATACGATCACCGCGTCTCGCCCGGCCACGCGCGATTTGCCAATGACGGCAAGGTCATACCAGTTTTTCAGCTTTTGCGGATCGAGAGGACGAGCGGCTGAGTTGGGAGAATCCCCCAGACCGGCAATCAGGGTGCCGCTGACGCATTGAGTGTGTCCATCAATGCGCACGACTTCCTGCGCCGAACCGTCGAGCTGGAGTAAACGCTCGCGAACCTGGCCATTCTGGACGCGATGCCAGATGTTATGGGTAGAAAAGCTACCGTTACGCTCGTAAACGAATGTGCCGTGAAAGCTTTGCTGCTGCTCGGCCCGGCCCAGACGGGTCAACCAGTCCTGGGCCTCATCAGCATGGGCTGGAACAACGAACCAGCCACTGAGCAGAAGCGAAAGTAGAGGTATGGCGCGCATGATCCTCCTTATCGGTTTTCCAGACTTGCTGCACGTGCGTATGGCAGTGCGCTTTCAGTGCCTTTCAGTGCAGCCTGTTGAGCGTGCTGTCGCAGGTAACCTGGCAGACGCTGATCATGCCAGCCTGGTTGACCTTGCAATACGCCATTGGCCATTGGGCCAGTGGCTTCCGAACTCTCACTATAGCCTGCCAGAACAGCCGGACCCTTGACCTGTGGGGTCGCCAGGGTTGGCTGATTGGATTGCTGAGCCAGTTCGACACCAGCGATTTCGTCCTGGTTGTACAGGCGAACACCGGCCAGCACGGCAACAGTTACCGAGGCTGCAACAGCCAGACGGCCGAGGTTGCGCCATGGGCTGCGAGATACTTTGGCCGGAGCCGTTTCGTCTTCCAGTGCAGCAGACACTGCCGCAGCGATATCCAGACGTGGCAGCAGCAAATCCTTGTGCATGGCTGCCCGAGCGATCTGGTAACGAGCCCAGGTCTCACGGGTTTCTACGTCGTCCAGTGCATTGAGCACCCGACGCAATTCCAGTTCGTCCGCTTCGTTATCCATCACTGCGGACAGCGATTCCTGCAGGGCTTCACGACTCATGGCGTTCCTCTCTTGGCTGTCGCCGCTGTCTCAGTTTTCCTGCAACAACGGCTGCAGGGCTTTATCGATGGCCTCCCGAGCGCGGAAAATCCGGGAGCGCACGGTACCCACCGGACATTGCATGACGCTCGCAATGTCCTCGTAACTCAGACCATCGAATTCACGTAAAGTTAAAGCCGTACGCAAATCCTCTGGCAGTTGCTGGATGGTTCGATGGACGGTGCCTTCGATCTCATCCCGCAGCAGTGCACGTTCTGGTGACTCGAGATCCTTGAGGCCGTGATCGCCATCATAGAACTCTGCATCCTCGGAACTTACATCGCTATCCGGCGGCCGGCGGCCGCGTGAAACCAGGTAATTCTTTGCCGTGTTGATGGCAATACGGTACAGCCACGTATAAAACGCACTGTCGCCGCGAAAGTTTCCAAGTGCTCGATATGCCTTGATAAAGGCTTCCTGAGCCACGTCCTGGGCTTCATGGGTGTCGTGCACAAAACGCACGATCAACCCGAGAATCTTGTGCTGATACTTCAGCACCAACAGATCGAAAGCTCGCTTGTCGCCGCGTTGAACGCGCTCGACCAGCTGCTGATCCTCTTCCTGGGTTAGCATGAACACTCCTCGATAAGCCCGAAGGAGACTTGCATAACTAAACGACCAGACTTGCAAACATAGACTCGGGCTTTTCGCAAAAGTTCTCCCCCTCCAGGCAAGTTTCCTGCGGGCTCTGATTTGGCACGCACGAAAAACGCAGCTCGGGATAAACCGGCTGCGCGAATAATCTTGTCATCGGTTTCGCCGGCAGGAATCCAACCACAGATTCCGCACTGAAGCCGACACTGTCCCTTATCTCTGGCACCGACTATTGATCTTGGGCCTTTGGCAAAAGTTCCAATTATTTATAGCCGTCGCCACCCGACATTGGGCAACCCTGTGCAGAAAAAGTCTGTTTCAGCGCCGATACAGTCGCCTTTTCCCCCAACATGGGAAAAAAACTTCCGACGAAGCACCCGTTTTTCCCGTCACAGTAGTTTCACAATGCCATATAGGCGCGGCTATTGTGCCGTCCCCCCCCTCTATATACTAGTGGGCTGTGTGGCTGTCTTGACTCGCCGATCCAGCTGTCTTGCTCCACCCCCGACCCGGGTCGCTTTGAGCGGAATCCTGTAATGAGCCAACAATTCCAACACGATGTTCTGGTCATTGGCAGCGGTGCTGCCGGTTTGAGTCTCGCGCTGACCCTGCCCGGTCATTTGCGCATTGCGGTATTGAGCAAAGGCGATCTGGCCAACGGCTCTACTTTTTGGGCCCAGGGTGGCGTCGCCGCCGTGCTCGATGACACTGATACTGTCGAATCCCATGTAGAGGACACCCTGAACGCCGGTGGCGGGCTGTGCCATGAAGACGCCGTGCGTTTCACCGTGGAGCACAGCCGTGAAGCCATACAGTGGCTGATCGACCAAGGCGTACCCTTCACCCGCGACGATCAGTCAGTCACTGAAGACGGCGGGTTCGAATTCCATTTGACCCGTGAAGGCGGTCACAGCCACCGGCGCATCATCCATGCGGCCGATGCAACGGGTGCGGCAATCTTCAAAACCTTGCTGGCCCAAGCCAAAGAGCGTTCGAACATCGAATTGCTGGAGCAGCGGGTTGCCGTTGATCTGATTACCGAACGCCGTTTAGGCATGGAAGGCGAGCGCTGCCTCGGCGCCTACGTACTCAACCGCAAAACCGGCGAAGTCGACACCTACGGGGCACGTTTCGTGATTCTGGCCTCCGGAGGTGCCGCCAAGGTCTACCTCTATACCAGCAACCCCGACGGCGCCTGCGGTGACGGCATCGCCATGGCCTGGCGCTCGGGCTGCCGGGTGGCAAACCTGGAATTCAACCAGTTCCACCCGACCTGCCTGTATCACCCGCTGGCCAAGAGTTTTCTGATTACCGAAGCCCTGCGCGGCGAAGGCGCGCATTTGAAGCTGCCCAATGGCGAACGCTTCATGTATCGCTTCGACAAGCGCGCCGAACTGGCACCACGCGACATCGTCGCCCGGGCCATCGACCATGAAATGAAGCGTCTGGGTGTCGACTGCGTCTATCTCGACATCAGCCACAAACCCGAAACGTTCATCAAAAATCACTTCCCGACTGTTTATGAGCGCTGCCTGGGATTCGGCATCGACATCACCAAACAGCCCATCCCGGTCGTACCCGCCGCGCACTACACCTGCGGTGGCGTGATGGTCGATCAACAAGGTCGCACCGACGTGCCGGGCTTGTACGCGATTGGCGAAACCAGCTTCACCGGCCTGCACGGCGCCAACCGCATGGCCAGCAACTCGTTGCTGGAATGCTTTGTCTATGCCCGTTCGGCAGCAGCCGACATCCTCGCGCAACTGGACGATGTCGCCGCGCCAAGCGCCCTGCCCGCCTGGGACGCCAGCCAGGTCACCGACTCCGACGAGGACGTGATCATCGCGCACAACTGGGATGAACTGCGGCGATTCATGTGGGACTACGTCGGCATCGTGCGCACCAACAAGCGCCTGCAACGGGCGCAACACCGCGTGCGCCTGCTGCTGGATGAGATCGACGAGTTCTACAGCAACTATAAAGTCAGCCGCGATCTGATCGAGTTGCGCAACCTGGCGCAAGTCGCCGAACTGATGATCTGCTCAGCCATGGAGCGCAAGGAAAGTCGCGGCCTGCATTACACCCTCGACTACCCGGACATGCTGCCCGAGGCGCTCGACACTATTCTGGTGCCGCCCACCTACGCCGGCTGAACTTGAGCCGTACTCGCAGACGTCGGTGCATATCCGCCGTTTGCGAGTCCCGTGGCACGCAGACCGATCTGACCCGCCATTCGCCGCGCAATCTGAACCTCAGCACCACAATCAGCGGTAGCGCGAGACTGTCCGGGCGCAGCTGTACCGCCTGCCAGCCGTCCGCCTGATTCCACAACTGCCAGCCATCGGCGTCCCGGCGCAAACCGCGAAAGGCTCGACGGTGATTCAGCAGAATCTGCCTAGGTAGCACCCAAATCCCGTGAAGCAGGCAAGCGAAAGCCCCGAGCAGACTGGCCCAGAGTGGAATCGACAGCAGAAACAAAGCACCCAGTGCGAACGCCTGGGCCAACAGATACGCCGCCAGCAACTGCCGCGAGGCATGCCAGCGGCATTCGAACGTGTTACTTGGGCTGGACACGATCCAGGATCATGCGAACCATGCGCTGCAGTTCCGGATCTTCAGACTCGCTGCGCTCCATGAACCAGCCGAACATGTCCTGATCCTCGCACGTCAGCAAACGCACATACAGATCGCGATCCACCTGGTTCAACGTCGCGTAAACCTCCTGCACGAACGGCACCAGCAACACGTCAAGCTCAAGCATGCCGCGACGGCTGTGCCAAAACAGGCGATTCAGTTCAACTTGTTCGACCATGGAGCCCTCCTCAAATTTGCCGGCAAGTATACAGCCCCGAGACGGGTCGCACAGTCGGCTTTGGTCGGGCACCATCGATCCTTTATCAACTACCCATTTCACCAACGCGCCCTTATGATGTGCCCCAGTCTATTTACCCTGCGAAGACCCATGGCCGATTCTGCTTTTTTCTGCACCCTGTCTCATGAAGGCGTTCTCGCGGTTCGCGGCGCGGATGCCGGAAAATTCCTGCAAGGCCAGTTGACCTGCAACCTCAACTACCTGAGCGACAGCCGCGCCAGCCTCGGCGCCCGCTGCACGCAGAAGGGCCGGATGCAGTCGAGCTTCCGCATTCTGCTCGAAGGTGACGGCGTGGTCCTGGCGATGGCCAGCGAACTGCTCGAGCCGCAACTGGCGGATCTGAAAAAGTACGCGGTGTTCTCCAAATCAAAACTGACCGACGAAAGTACCGCTTGGGTACGTTTTGGCCTGGAGCATGGCGATAACGCCTTGACCAGTCTCGGTCTGGACCTGCCGGCAGAAACCGACAGCCTCGTGCGTAATGAAAGCCTGATCGCGATTCGCGTCTCGCCGGATCGCGCCGAACTCTGGGCACCGGTCGATCAGGCTGACGCGATCAAAGCCAAATTGTCCGCCACCCTGCCTGAAGCCGAGCTGAATCAGTGGCTGCTGGGCCAGATCCGCGCCGGTATCGGCCAGGTCATGCCGAGCACCCGCGAGCTGTTCATTCCGCAAATGCTCAACCTGCAAGCGGTCGGCGGCGTGAGTTTCAAGAAAGGCTGCTACACCGGCCAGGAAATCGTTGCGCGCATGCAGTACCTGGGCAAACTCAAGCGTCGTTTGTATCGCCTGAGCCTGGACGCCGCTGATTTGCCAGAGCCTGGCACACAGCTGTTTGCGCCGAGCCACAACAGCGCCATCGGCGAAGTGGTGCTGGCCGCCAAGGCCGGGCAAAACATTGAACTCCTGGCGGTGCTGCAGGCCGAAGCTGCCGAAGCCGGTGATTTGCATCTGGGCACCCTCGAAGGTCCCGCGCTGCATCTGCTCGACCTGCCTTACGAACTGGATCGCGACCGCGAAATCCAGCGCTGATCGCAGCATTTGTTGCAACACCCTAGAGAGTTTAAATGAGCGAACTGGCGGAAAAAGTCCAACAGGATTTGGTTGAGGCCATCGATAACGATGACCTGGTTCTGCCCACGTTGCCGGAAGTGGCCCTGCAGATTCGCAAGGCCGCTGAAGACCCGGAAATCAGCGTCAGCGACCTGAGCAAAGTGATCGGCCGGGACACGGCGCTGTCGGCGCGCCTGATCAAAGTGGTCAACAGCCCGCTGCTGCGCGCCGCACAGGAAGTCACCGACCTGCACACAGCCATCACCCGGCTGGGCATCAACTACAGCAGCAACCTGGCGATCGGTCTGGTGATGGAGCAGATCTTCCACGCCCGCTCCGAAGTGGTCGAGCAGAAGATGCGCGAAGTCTGGCGCAAGAGCCTGGAAATTGCCGGGGTCAGTTATGCGCTGTGTCGCCGCTACACTCAGCTCAAACCCGATCAGGCAGCCCTCGGCGGCCTGGTACACCAGATCGGCGTGTTGCCGATTCTGACCTACGCCGAAGATCACTATGAGCTGCTGTCGGATCCGGTCAGCCTCAACCATGTGATCGATCACATTCATCCGTTGCTGGGCGACAAGTTGTTGCGCGTCTGGGAGTTCCCGGAGCGACTGGTGGAATTGCCGGGGCGCTATCAGGACTTCAAGCGCGATTCGACGGCCATCGATTACGTCGATCTGGTGCAGGTGGCGAGCCTGTATTGCCACAAGGACACGGATCATCCGTTTGCGCGGATTGATCCAATGACCGTTCCGGCGTTCAGGAAGCTTGGGATCGACCAGGAGAACAAGGAACTGTGCGCGGATCTGGAAGAGTCGCGGACGATGTTTTACTGATCCGAGACCTTATTGTGGCCATCGCGAGCAGGCTCACTCCTACAGGAGAACGCGTTCCAGTGTAGGAGTGAGCCTGCTCGCGATGAGGCCAACAAAAACACTGCAAGTCACCCGGCGATAAAACTGACCCGCACCTTCAACCCCGCCTGCTCGCCATCATGCAAAGTGATCTGGGCCAAATGCGCCCGGCAGATCTCGCCAACAATCGCCAGCCCCAACCCTGAACCTGCCACCTGCTGATTACGCCGGTAGAACCGCTCGAACACCCGATCGCGCTCTTCCAGCGGAATCCCCGGCCCATCATCTTCTACCTCAAGCACCGCCGGAGCGGTCACGCGCAAAATGACGTTACCGCCCGGTGGCGTATGCGCCAAAGCGTTGTCCACCAGATTGCTCAGCAACTCGTTGAGCAACGTCGGTTCACCGCGCAACCACACTGGCTCATCCGCCTCCAGCGCCAGCGCCACCCCGCGCTTGTGCGCCAACGGCGCCATGGCCATGCCCAATTCTCGCGCCAACTGGCTCAGATCGAGCAACTGTGCGCCGCCCTCGGCAATCGCCCGGGCACCGTTTTCGACGCGCGCCAGCGACAGCAACTGATTGGCCAGATGGGTCAGGCGATCAGTGCTTTGCGCAGAGGACTCCAATGTCGTGCGCCACGTCTCGGGCTCGTTCGAACGCAGGCCCAACTCAAGCCGCGCCTTCAGCGCTGCCAAAGGCGTACGCAACTCATGGGCCGCATCGGCAATGAACTGCGCCTGCCGTTCGAACTGCCCGCGCAAGCGCTCGGTGAAATGATTGAGTCCACGGACCAACGGCCACAGTTCATGCTGCACTTCAACCAAGGGCAGCGGCCGCAAGTCATCGGGCTGACGCTCTTCCACCGCCGTGCGCAACCGCTCCAGCGGGCGCAATGCGGCACTGACCGCAAACCACACCAGCAACAACGCGCCGATCGCCAACATACCCAAACGCAGCAACGTATCCGCCGCCAGACTGCGCGCCATGCTCACCCGTGCTTCATCGGTTTCGGCGACGCGAATTTCCGCCATGCCGTTCATGTTCGGTTCGGTCACAGCCTTGAGCAGACTGACCACGCGCACGTTTTGCCCTTTGTAGGTGGCGTTGTAGAAGCGCGCCAACGCGGGATAGCTGTCCGTGCGCGGCGTACCCGGCGGTGGCCCGGGAAGGTTTTCGTAGCCGGAAATCAGCTTCTGATGGATGTCATTGACCTGATAGTAAATCCGCCCCGCGCTGTCATAAGCGAAGGTATCGAGTGCGACGTAAGGCACATCGGCGCTCAGTGTGCCGTCACGTTGCGAAAGACCCGCCGCGATGGTCCGCGCCGAGGCCAGCAACGTACGGTCGTACGCGGTGTCGGCGGCTTCGCGACCGTTCCAGTAAGCGCTCAAGCCACTGGCGAGCATCAGCACCACCAGCAGCAATGCGAGGTTCCACAGCAAGCGCCAGCGCAGGCTGCTGGGCTTATGCATCGCGGCTTTCCAGCAGGTAACCGAGGCCGCGGAAGGTCACGATCGCCACCGGTTGGCCGTCGAGTTTCTTGCGTAAGCGATGCACGTAGATTTCGATCGCGTCGGGGCTGGCTTCTTCGTCGAGACCGAACACTTGGGACGCCAATTGTTCCTTGCTCATCACCCGCCCCGGCCGGGCGATCAGTGCTTCCAGCACCGCTTGTTCTCGCGACGTCAGGGTCAGCAAATCTTCGCCGAGGGTGAAGCGCCGGGTGTCGAGGTCATAGGCCAGTACGCCACAACGCTGCTGGCGTTCGCCGCCGAGCACACTGCGCCGCAGCAGAGCTTTCACCCGAGCTTCCAGTTCAGTCAGTTCGAACGGTTTGGCGAGGTAATCGTCGGCACCCAGATTGAGGCCATGGACCCGATCCTTCACATCGCTGCGCGCGGTGAGCATCAGCACCGGCAGATTCTTGCCGCGAGCGCGCAAACGCGCGAGCACCTCGAAACCGTCCATGCGCGGTAGGCCGACATCGAGGATCGCCACGGCGTATTCCTCACTGCCCAGCGCCAGATCGGCGGCCACGCCATCGTGCAACACATCCACGGTCAGACCGGTGCTTTTGAGCGCCTGAGCGACACTTTCGGCCAGTTGCAGATGGTCTTCGACGAGCAGGACACGCATGGATTTTTACCTCGTTCAGGGATGGCCAACGCCACGCTTTGCCGCGGAGTTTACAGCCGCAACCGCCGCTGTGAAGCCCGAAAACCTTGAAAGTCTGCTGAAAGGTTAGCGAAAGGTTAGCTGGTTACAGTCGGCCCACGGACAGTTCCGACTGCCGTCGCTGATGCCACACAGCGCAACGAAAAACGCCTCGAAGCGTTTTCGACCAATAAGAACAATAAACGGAGTACACCCGCATGCCGTCCATGCAGCCTCAGGCGTCCACGCCTGTTCGCCCTTCCCGTTTCAGCCACACCGCCCTCGTCAGTGCCGCCGCCCTTGCCGGTTTTTCGCCGTTGAGTTTTGCCGACTTCATTGAAGACAGCAGCGCCACCTTCGAAACCCGCAACATGTATTTCAACCGCGACTTTCGCGATGGCACCAGCGCCCAGCAATCCAAGCGTGACGAATGGGCCCAGGGTTTCATGCTCAATCTGCAATCGGGTTACACCGACGGCACCGTGGGATTCGGTGTCGATGCTTTAGGCATGCTCGGCGTCAAACTCGATTCAAGCCCGGACCGCACCGGCACCGGCCTGCTGCCGACCCACGATGACGGACGCGCGGCAGATGAGTACTCCAAGGTCGGTCTGACCGGCAAAGTAAAAATCTCTGCCACCGAACTTAAAATCGGCAGCCTGATTCCTGAACTGCCAATTCTCAAACCGAACGACGGGCGCATCCTGCCGCAGACCTTTGAAGGTGGCTTGCTGACCTCCAAAGAGATCAAGAACCTGACCTTCACCGGCGGCCGTTTGGAGAAAGCCAAGGATCGCGACAGCACCGATTTCGAGGACATCGCCCTCAATAACAAGAACAGCCGTTTTGCTGGCACCGCTGCCGGCAAGCATTTCGATTTTGGCGGCGTGGACTACAAGTTCACCGACAAGATCACCGGCAGTTACCACTTCGCCCAACTCGACGAAGTCTACAACCAGCACTTCTTCGGTCTGGTCGCCTCGCGTCCGATGGGTCCAGGTACTTTTGCCACCGACCTGCGTTTTGCCGTCAGTGATGACCAAGGCGCAGCCCGTGGCGGCGAGATCGACAACCGCTCGCTCAACGGTCTGGTCAGCTACGCGCTGAGCGGTCACAAGTTCAGCGCCGGTTATCAGCACATGTCTGGCGACAGCGCTTTCCCTTACGTCGATGGCAGCGACCCGTATCTGGTCAACTTCGTCCAGATCAACGATTTCGCCGGCGCCGAAGAGCGCTCCTGGCAGGCTCGCTACGACTTCGACTTCGCCAAACTCGGCATCCCTGGCCTGAGCTTCATGAGCCGCTACCTGAGCGGTGACAACATCAAGCTCAAGAGCGGTGAAGAAGGCAAAGAGTGGGAGCGCAACACCGAGATCAAATATGTAGTACAAAGCGGCGCCTTGAAGGATGTCGCCGTGCGTTTGCGTAATGCCACTTACCGCTCCAACTACTCGGCTCGCGATGCAGACGAAGTGCGTTTGCTGGTGAGCTACAGCGTTGCACTTTGGTAAATGCCCGTAAGTGAAAAACACGTCGAATAACAACAATGCCCTTGGAGAATCGAATGAACCTGTCACTGCGTAAAGTTGCACTGGCCGCCAGTTGCATCCTGTTTGCCGGTCAACTGATGGCCGAACCGAAACGTCCGGAATGTATCGCCCCGGCCTCCCCCGGCGGTGGTTTCGACCTGACCTGCAAACTGGTGCAGAGCGCACTGGTCAACCAGAAACTGCTGAGCAAACCGATGCGTGTGACCTACATGCCCGGCGGTGTCGGCGCGGTGGCCTACAACGCCGTGGTCGCGCAACGTCCGGCGGATGCCGGCACGCTGGTGGCGTGGTCGAGCGGTTCGCTGTTGAACCTGGCCCAAGGCAAGTTCGGTCGCTTCGATGAGACCAACGTGCGCTGGCTCGCAGCCGTCGGTACCAGCTACGGCGCTATCGCGGTGAAAAGCGATTCGCCCTACAAGACCCTCGACGATCTCGTTCAGGCACTGAAGAAAGATCCAAGCTCGGTGGTGATCGGTTCCGGCGGCACCGTTGGCAGCCAGGACTGGATGCAAACCGCACTGATCGCCAAGGCTGCCGGGATCAACCCGCGCGACCTGCGTTACGTGGCGCTTGAAGGTGGCGGCGAAATCGCCACGGCCCTGCTCGGCGGCCACATTCAGGTCGGCAGTACCGACATTTCCGACTCCATGCCGCACATCCAGAGTGGCGACATGCGCTTGCTCGCGGTGTTTGCCGACAAGCGTCTCGACGAGCCGGAAATGAAAGACATTCCGACTGCTCGCGAGCAAGGCTACGACATCGTCTGGCCGGTGGTGCGCGGCTTCTACCTCGGGCCAAAAGTCAGCGACGAAGACTACGCCTGGTGGAAAGACTCGTTCGACAAATTGCTGGCCTCCGATGAGTTCGCCACGCTGCGCGACCAGCGTGAACTGTTCCCGTTCGCCATGACCGGCCCGGAACTCGACACCTACGTGAAGAAGCAAGTCGCGGACTACAAAGTGCTGGCCAAAGAGTTCGGCCTGATCCAGTGATCGCCTCTGTCTAGCGGCTGCGTTCCCGGTTGCGGGGACGCGGCACAGGAGCTCCCATGCTTATTCAACGCATTTTCGCCTCCGTGCTGTTGCTGGTTTGCGCCGGCCTGGCATTGATGGCGTGGCCGTACCAAGCGGCCTTTTCCTACGAACCGGTGGGCCCGCGCGCCTTCCCCCTGCTGATGCTCGGCCTGATGGGCGCGGCGCTGCTGTACATGGTGTTCCGTCCGGCGCCGATCAAACACAGTGAAGACGAGCCGCCACTGGATCGCGAAACCCTGACCAAGATCGCCATTTGCGTCGCACTGTTGTTGGTGTTCGCCGGTCTGTTCGAACCGCTGGGTTTCATCCTCAGCAGCATCCTCATCGGCATTCCGATGGCGCGCCTGTATGGCGGTCGCTGGATGCCGAGCATCGTGGTGACCACGCTGATGGCCATCGGTCTGTACCTGCTGTTCGACCGTGTGATGGACGTTCCGCTGCCCCTTGGCCTGCTCGACGTGCTGGAGAACTGATATGGATACCCTCGGTTATTTGGGTCAAGGCTTCGGCGTCGCGCTGAGCCCGTACAACCTGGTCACGGCCCTGACTGGCACACTGATCGGCACCGTCGTCGGCCTGCTGCCGGGCCTTGGCCCGATCAATGGCGTGGCACTGCTGATCCCGATCGCATTTGCGCTCGGCCTGCCGCCGGAGTCGGCGTTGATCCTGCTGGCAGCGGTGTATCTGGGTTGCGAATACGGCGGCCGGATCAGTTCGATCCTGCTGAACATTCCGGGCGAAGCATCGACCGTGATGACCACCCTTGACGGTTACCCGATGGCCCGTAAAGGCCTTGCCGGTGTGGCGCTGTCGCTGTCGGCGTGGAGCTCGTTTATCGGCGCGTTTATCGCCACCTGCGGCATGGTCCTGTTCGCCCCGTTGCTGGCGAAATGGGCGATTGCCTTTGGCCCGGCAGAATATTTCGTGCTGATGGTGTTTGCGATTGTCTGTCTCGGCGGTATGGCCGGGGATCGACCGTTGAAAACCTTTATCGCGGCATTGATCGGCCTGTTCCTGTCGAGCGTCGGCATCGACGCCAACAGCGGTGTTTACCGCTTTACCGGCGACAACATTCACCTGACTGACGGCATTCAATTCGTCGTGCTGGTGCTGGGTCTGTTCTCTGTCAGCGAGATTCTGTTGCTGCTGGAGAAAACCCATCGCGGCCAGGAAGCGGTGAAAGCCACCGGGCGGATGATGTTCAACTTCAAGGAAGCCTCGTCGGTGTTCGTGGTGAACATCCGTTGCGGTCTGCTCGGTTTCATCATGGGCGTATTGCCGGGTGCCGGCGCGACGCTGGCCAGCGCCGTGGCTTACATGACCGAAAAACGCATCGCCGGTGCCAGTGGCAAATTCGGTCAGGGTGACGCCCGTGGCCTCGCCGCCCCGGAAACCGCCATCGGTGCTTCGGCCTGTGGCGCGCTGGTGCCGATGCTGACGCTGGGCGTGCCAGGTTCGGGCACCACAGCGGTGATGATCGGCGCCCTGTCGCTGTACAACATCACCCCGGGCCCGCTGCTGTTCCAGCAACAACCGGACATCGTCTGGGGCCTGATCGCCTCGTTGTTCATCGCCAACATCATGCTGGTGATCCTCAACATCCCGATGATCCGCATCTTCACCCGCATCCTCGCGGTGCCGAACTGGGCACTGGTGCCGGTGATCGCGATCATCACCGGGATCGGCGTCTACGCGGTGCACGCCACCACGTTCGACCTGTTCCTGATGGTCGGTATCGGCATCTTCGGTTACATCCTGCGCAAGCTCGACTTCCCGTTGTCGCCGGTGTTGCTGGGCTTCATCCTCGGCGGGCTGATGGAGCAGAACCTGCGTCGGGCGCTGTCGATTTCCAACGGTGCGCTGGAGATCCTCTGGTCGAGCCCGATCACCTTCGGTGTCTGGGTGCTGACCGCGATCATGCTGCTGATGCCGCTGCTGCGCATCTGGCGCAAACGTTCGGTCGCGCGTCGCGCCATTGCCGATGTTTGATCGCGCCTCACTGAAATCCTGGTGGGGAACCCCGCTGGTCGGTCTGCTCGGCGGTTACCTCGCCAGCCAGATCGGCTGGCCACTGCCGTGGATGGTCGGCTCGTTGCTGGCGATCATCCTCGTGCGCTGCCTGACCCCGTGGCAACTCACGGAAATCCCTGGCGGCCGCAAGTGCGGCCAGTGGATCGTCGGCATCGGCATCGGCCTGCACTTCACCCCGGTAGTGATGGAGCAGGTACTCAGTCATTTCGGTTTGATCTTCTTTGGGGCGCTGGTCACCAGTGTCTCGGCGGTGGTCGGCGTATGGTTGATGCGCCGTACCGGTGAAGATCGCGCGACAGCGTTTTTCTCCAGCATGCCCGGCGGTTCCGGTGAGATGGTCAACCTTGGCGCGCGTAACGGCGCGATGCTCAGCCATGTCGCGGCGGGGCAAAGTTTGCGGGTGCTGGTGGTGGTCTTGTGCGTGCCGGCGGCGTTCAAATATTTGCTCGGCGACGGTACACCGATTTCCCACGCTGGCAGCGTCGATTGGCGCTGGCTGGCGATTCTGTTTCCGGCGGGCGGTTTGCTTGCTTGGCTCTGGCAGCGTTTGCGCCAACCCAATCCGTGGCTGTTCGGGCCGTTGCTGGTGAGTGCGGCGGTGAGCATTGGCTGGGATCTGCACATCGGTTTGCCCAATGGCGGCAGTCAGATTGGTCAGTGGTTGATTGGCAGTGGTTTGGGTTGTCACTTCAACCGGCAGTTCTTCCGCCGCGCGCCTTCATTCATGGGGCGGACGTTGATCGGCACGGCGTTGACCATGTTGATCGCGACACTGGCGGCGTTGGGGCTGAGTGCGTTGACCCATCTGGATCTGCGTTCGCTGACGCTGGGCATGATGCCCGGCGGGATCGCCGAGATGAGTCTGACGGCGGAGACGCTGCAATTGTCGGTGCCGTTGGTGACAGCGATGCAGGTGATGCGATTGTTGTTTGTGCTGTTTCTGGCGGAGCCGTTGTTCAAGTACTGGAACCGTAATCCGGAGTAAGTCTGGAAGCTGAGCGTTCCCACGCTCTGCGTGGGAATGCAGCCCGGACGCTCTGCGTGGGAATGCAGCCCGGGACGCTCTGCGTCCCTTTCAGAGCCGAACGCGGAGCGTCCGTTGAGGCATTCCCACGCAGAGCGTGGGAACGAGATTACGCGATGGGCGGCAAACGCCACTCGATCGGCGTCTCGCCATTCTGCTCGAGAAACTTGTTGGTCCGGCTGAAATGCCCACAACCCAAAAACCCGCGATACGCCGACAACGGCGACGGATGCACCGACGTCAGCACCAGATGCTTGGTCGCATCAATCAGCTTCTGCTTGCTCTGCGCATGGGCGCCCCAAAGCATGAACACCAGATGCGGCTGGCGCTCGCTGACCAGTTCAATGATCCGATCAGTAAAGAACTGCCAGCCCTTGTCCTTGTGCGCATTGGCGTTGGCGCGCTCGACGGTCATGGTGGTGTTGATCATCAACACGCCCTGATCGGCCCAGCTCTGCAAATAGCCGTGATTGGGAATGTCGATGTTGAGGTCGCGTTTCAACTCTTTATAGATGTTGACCAGCGACGGCGGTGCCGGCACGCCCGGTTGCACCGAGAAGCACAAACCGTGGGCCTGGCCCGGGCCGTGATACGGGTCCTGGCCGAGGATCACCACCTTCACTTTATCCAGCGGTGTTGAATTCAAGGCATTGAAAATCATCGGCCCCGGCGGATAGATTTCCTTGCCGGCCGCCCGCTCCCGCTGCAGAAACTGGCGCAACTCTGCCATATAAGGCTGGTCGAACTCAGCACGCAGTGCCTCCTTCCAGCTCGGTTCGAGTTTGATACGGTCGTCAGCAGTCATGGTCATACCCGGCAAAAACAATGGGGCGAACCCTAGGAAAGCCGACCACGCTTGTCAATTGATCTGATGCAGATCCGGCACTTTCCCACACAACGATCATACTGATCGTTCAAATTCCCGATCGAGGTCACGATGAATCTGCACTTCGAAGAACTCACCGGCACCGACGGCGCCCGCATCGGTATCGCCAGCCTGGATGCTGAAAAGTCGCTGAATGCGCTGTCCCTGCCGATGATCAACGCCCTCAGCGACAAGCTGAACGCCTGGGCCAAGGATCCACAAATCGTCTGTGTGTTGCTGCGCGGCAACGGCGCCAAGGCCTTCTGCGCCGGCGGCGAGGTGCGCAGCCTGGTTGAGGCCTGTCGCGCCCATCCCGGCGAAGTACCACCGCTGGCCGCGCAATTTTTCAGCGCGGAATATCGTCTGGATTACAGCCTGCACATCTATCCGAAACCGTTGATCTGCTGGGGCCATGGTTACGTGCTCGGTGGCGGTATGGGCCTGTTGCAAGGCGCCAGTACGCGGATTGTCACGCCGAGCAGCCGTTTGGCCATGCCAGAAATCACCATCGGTCTGTATCCCGACGTCGGCGCCAGTTGGTTTCTCGCGCGGCTGCCGGGCAAGCTCGGTTTGTTCCTCGGCCTGACCGGCGCACACATGAACGCTCGTGATGCGATCGATCTGGATCTGGCTGACCGCTTCCTGCTTGACGAACAGCAGCCGCAATTGATCGAAGGCCTGCTACAGCTCAATTGGCAGGAACAGACCGACATGCAACTCAACAGTCTGCTCAAGGCCCTGCAACAGGAAGCCGTGGCGCAGATGCCCGAAGCGCAGTGGCTGCCGCGTCGCCAGCAGATCGACGAACTGCTCGACGTCAGCGACGTGGCCTGCGCCTGGAAGGCCATCAGCCTGCAACGCGACAGCACTGATCCGTTGATCGTCCGGGCAGCGAAAACCATGAGCGAAGGCTCGCCGCTGACCGCGCATCTGGTCTGGGAACAGATCATCCGCGCCCGGCACATGTCGCTGGCCGAAGTCTTTCAGATGGAATACACCCTGAGCCTCAATTGCTGCCGGCATCCGGAGTTCAGCGAAGGGGTTCGCGCGCGGTTGATCGACAAGGATCAGAAGCCGCACTGGCACTGGCCGGACGTCAGCAGCGTGCCGGATGCGGTGGTCGAGGCGCATTTTCACAAGGTTTGGGAGGGGCGGCATCCGTTGGCGGATTTGACGCAGTATTGAACTGACGCGATGCTCGCGATGACGACTGGATTCCCATCGCGAGCTGGCTCAATCGGTCGCCATACGACTCAGACATTCAGCTCGTAAAACTGAATAATCTCCGTCATCGCCCGCTGCGCTTCTTCGTCGCCCTTTATCAAAATGTCTTCGACATCCCTCAATGGCGGAAGAGGATGCAGACGTTCAGCAATCTGCATCGCGCTGTAGTCTTGAGTCGCTGTTCCTTCGCTGACTCTTATGAAGCCGATAGCGCTTTCGCCTGCGGCAAAATGATTGGAAACCCGGATTTTCGGTGACATGCCGTAATCCACCACGATCACCAGATCATCGCGCTCACGGTGAAACTTCAAGTTATCGATCATCAGCCTGCGTTCGGAAAAGTCGATCCCGTCAAGGCCGTCTCCCCGATTGATGATCACGTCCCTGCCGAGGCCATCGTATCGGTAGATATCATTTCCGGCGCCGCCGGTTAGCGTGTCATTGCCCGGCCCACCTAACAGCAGATCATCACCGGGGCTGCCCGTGAGCACGTCATCCCCTTCCATGCCTCGGATTTCCCCCGCGCCGCTTATCGTGTCGTTGCCTCGACCACCGACTAACGGCAGCGCCCGTCCGTCTCGCAGAGACGTAAAACGCGTTGAATTGTTAACGGTTACACCCGTATGAAAAGTCTCGGGCGCAGGGCCCAGCTGACTTGACTCCAAGAGTTGTTTCAAACTCACGACCGACCCATCGGCGAAATTCAAGAGCTCAATCCCGGCCCCCTCAAGTTCACCGTTGAGGGGCAAGACGATGCGAACTTTCTGCATCCCGCCCCAATTGATATCGAGTGTCGGATGGAGCATTTTCGCTCTTGGCGGATTGCGGTGTGCCCCGCGAGCTGGGTTGGGTTCCAGCTCGACATGTGTGGTTTCTATCAGCGCAGCACCCCAGCTCAATTGCAGTGCATCGCGCTGCGCATCTGCTGGAAGGACGACCGTGTCCTGATCGATCAACCCGTACTCGTCTTTCCACCCCGCTGCGCCAACTTCTGCTCGGTGGAAAACAGGGTTCGGCACATCCGCAATCGTGGTAGTTGCTCCGGCGTGCGCTTGCACGATGTAGGTGTCGGCACCGTCTTCACCGTAAAGCCAATCATTCCCTGCCCCGCTGACCAGATAGTCGGCACCCTCGGAGCCCAGCAAGGTGTCGTCACCTGCACCTGCGGATAAAAACGCGCCCGGTGTTCTGCCGCCGACAGTGCCGTAGTCAAGTGGGGAGCCTGCATAACCGACAATCAGATCGTCTCCCGCGCCGCCGTGGAAAACGTTTTCCACTTCGACGTTGACTCGCCCGCCGGCATCGTCGCCAGGGACGATTTTGCGTTTGATCGTTTCAGTTGTGACATCCCAGCGAAACGCCTTGGGCACCGTTTCCCCCGAACCGAAGCTTGCTGCCGGATAGATGTACCAGCCCTCAAGCGCGCCGGATTCCTTACGGTCTTCAACCAATACATCTCCCGTATTGAATGAAAAGCCGTTGGCCGAGCCGGATCGATAATAGCGAGGCGCCTGACTTGAAGAGGCTATCGCCCCACCGGCTTTCACCTGTTTATGTTCGACACGGGTTGTGGTTTTCGACTGCCTTTCACTGACCACGGCTTGCCCTGCATCAACCTTCATCCATGGCGGCGTTTCAGACAGTGTTCCCGCTTCGACGCCGTCATCGCTCAGCTCGGTGTGAGTGATGTAACCGGTGTCGCTAGTCGTGATATGACTGCGAACCCAGACGCCTTGATCACTCAAGGTGAAACCTGTGGCGTGTTTGCGGGCGTAGCGCCTGGATTTGATTTGCGCGAGGAATTTTTCAGTCCAGTCAACGGGGTGATCAGATGCCACAGGGCGTTGCACCGCGATGGTGTCTGGATGAACCGGATCTTCAACTTTGCTTTGCTGGATTCCTGAGGCGGTTACAACTTCCGGTACAGATGACTCGGGCACCTTTATCGGCGGCAATGTTTTGCGCAGGACATCCTCATAACCAAGTACAACGCCATCGCTGAAGCTGAACGTGGAATCCTTCCACTTCTCGTGATTCTTGATGAGTATCGCGTCGCCCGCGCCGTTGGCCAGCCGCAATACTGTGCCTGCGGCAACTTCAAGGATGTCGGCTTTCAGGCTTTGCGCGCCAAACCCTGCGCCGAACCTGATGATGTTGCGGCCGCCGGTATCGGTAACAATATCCAGACCATCACCCACCCCGAAATAGTAAACATCAGCGCCGTCATGGCCCTCCATCACGTCGTTACCGGCCCCGCCATCAAAAACGTTATTGCCTGAATCTCCACGAAGGTGGTCTACACCTTCCCCGCCCACTAATGTGTCGTTGCCACCACCGCCCAGCAGGGTATCGTTGCCTGAACCACCGTCCAGATAATCTGCGCCGTGTTCAGCCTCGACTGTCTGCTCGTAGTCGCCGGATAAAATGTCATCATCAGCGCCGCCATAAAGTGTGTCGGCGCCCAAGCCGCCCAAAAGGGTATCGTTTCCTTCATCGCCTTGAAGGTAATCATTGTTGATTCCACCTGACTGCAGGTTGGACACATCGCCATCCATTGCGTCAGCTCCTGCCCCACCGATCAGGGTATCGGAGCCCCCCATTCCCTGAAGTGTGTCATCGCCCGCTCCACCATCAAGTAAATCATTACCGTGATAACGAACCGGATGCTCAGCGTAATCCCCGGCCAGCGCGTCGTTACCTTCACCTCCGAACAGCAGATCATCCGCCCCACCGCCCCAGAGTGTGTCGTCTCCCGCGCCACCGTCCAGCAGGTCATTTCCAAAAAAGTGGGCGGCGTCCCCGGCAACGCCGTTCAGCACATCGTCATCGCCCTTGAGAGTGTCATTGCCTGGACCACCATAAATCGCGTCGTTTCCACCGTTACCAGCGAGCCGATCATCGCCACTGCCACCGTCCAATACATCGTTGCCATGGTGTTTGCTTTGCAGGCCACCGCCCCAATCGAGGTTGTCTCCCATCATTGTGTCGTTACCGCTTCCTCCGGCTAGCGTGTCATCCCCCCCATCCCCTCCAAGAAGATCATCTTCAGTTCCGCCATCAAGCAGATCGTCGCCCCATTCACCATTGAGAACATCGCGACCGCCCTGACCGTAGAGAACGTCGTTATCACCCTCCGTCGAACTATTAAAGGAGGCCTTTGAAAAGACAGTTCGGTGACTGGTGACACCGCCGTCTATAAGAACGTCGACACGTTTGAATCCCCATTTCTGCTCCAGCGCGCCGGTCGTTGCATCCCCTGATAAAACGTCATCTCCCGCACCTCCAATCAGCGTATCCCGATCGTTACCGCCCAAAAGCACGTCCTGGGATGCTGTACCGATGAGCAAATCGTGACCAGCACCGCCATCAAGCCAATCGCCTCGAGCTCTTTTCCCTTTAACGTCGCCAGCGGCCATGGCTTTTTCGAGCGTCGTCTGTTTGTCCCCAAACACCTGATCGTTTCCGTCCTTGCCGAATAATCGGTCTGCTCCACCAAGTCCGAGAATGACGTCGTCTTTTGCAGAGCCGTAAAGCACATCGGCTTTGTTTCTCTGTTTTACATTGGCCAATAGCAAGGCGTTGCCCAATTCATCGTATGAGAACTGATCCCCGGGAACATTGGGGTCGATATCTTTCGCTTTCCAGTCGCCCTGGAGAACCAGATCGGGAGCAGAGAACGTATGGTCTTGGTGTTCGGGAAGTCGGATGCCCAGCATCCCGGGGCGGAAGTTCTTGATAACGACGAGATCGTTCAGGCCATATTTTATGTTGAGCGTGGGTTCGCTGAGTTCTTCGATGAGAGTCAGGGTGATGGCCTGATCCTCGGTCGACCAGACATCGCTCAAAGGGGCCCGACGTTTGAGTGAAGGAATCGGCGCGCCGTTGATCCATAGCTGCCCATTGGCGTTGGCGTCGAAGATCTCATCGATGCCATCACCGCTGGAAAACTCATAGCGGTCGCTGCCTGCGCCGCCGATCAAAGAGTCGTTACCCTTTCCTCCGACCAGAACATCATCACCGGCCATTGCGTACAGCGCATCATTGCCGTCGCCTCCAGCAAGCAAGTCGTTGCCGCGCCCACCCTCGATGACATCGTGACCTGCCAGTCCGTTGATCGTGTCATTGCCCGCGCCGCCATACAGATGATCTGTGTTCGCACCACCTGCGAAAGACCGTGCACCGTCATCGCCGAACATGACCAGCGGATTCAACACACCGGTGGTCATCGGCGCCTGTTTGGCTGAGGCGAGATCGGAGTAGGAAAACTTCTGCAGCGATTGTTCTCCAAACGAGCCCTGGGTTCGGGCAATCAACCGGGCCAACATCTGCGCACGATCGGCAAGCCATTGCGCGGTGATGAAACCTTCGCCGGTCAGCGGATCGTAGAGCTCCAGTCCGCGTCCGGGGTAACCGTCAGCTCGCTCAATGACGATTTCACTGAGTTGCTTCAGGGAATTGCGCAGCGCCAGGCCGATGGGTGTCGACTCGCCAGCCAGTTTTGCCCATGAATTCGCGTTTCCGTATTCGCCTATTGATCGGGTGACGATGCTTTGGGACTGCTCCGGTGAAAATGCCGAGAAGAATGCGTAGGCGTTGGTGGCGAAGGTTTCATCGGTGGTAGGTAACGCTGCTGAATCGCCGTCGTAGGTGCGCTTGAACATGTCGAGGAATTCGTTCTGGCCGTAGCGCAATATCAGGTCGACCACGACGGAAACCGGCGTGCCTTGAACGACATGCTGAATCAGCGGATTGAGGCTGCCACTGGCGAGCGCGATATTGATTTGCTCTGGCACGACGGAAAGCAGACTTTGCAGTGGGTTGACGCCGAAATTACTGATCGCCGCTCGCAGGCCGACACTGTATGAATCGATGGCGAACAGAATATTTTTATAGTCATCGAGCCTGTTGGCTTTTGCCTGAGTCGGCGGGCCGCCATCTTCCCCTTGCGAATCACCAGCGGAGATCAATCTCCAGGTTTCATAGGGCGGCGCTCCACCCAACAGGCTGAATCCGACGGTCCCGGACCAACCGGCGTTATGGCTCACGGCTGTATCCCTCTCTCCGCAGGCCTCACTAAACAGTGCCTTGCCGATCGCACTGGCATCAATCTCAGCAATCTGGCTGATGGACGGAACCGTCCAGGGTGCCAGTCGACCCGCGAGGGATCCGTCGATCAGGGTATTGATGAAATTGGCGGCGACCTGATTCGATGACAGCTGCATCAGGCCTTCACAGAAGATTTTATTCAGTCTCAATTCGCCTTGGCGCGAGGTGTAGCCGCGAATCAGGGCGGAGTAGGCACCGTTTCCACCGTTGGCATCAATGGCCACGGCAAGCCAGAGCCTGGCGCTTTTCAGAATTTTTCCCGCTTCTTGATCGACAGCGGTAACCTCAGAAACTCTTCTGCCGATAATATCGAACAGCTTTTGATACAGGGGAGCGCAGCTAGCCCCTGTTAATTTCAGCGCAAGATATTCGGTATCTTCAGAATCGAACATCAGTCCCTTGCAAACATTTGCTGCATTTAAAATCTCTGACTTTTCCAGATCGCTAAAAACATAACTCATCGTTACTTCCTTGTAATAACAGAGCGTGAAAGATACTCACTGAGAAACTTGAGCATCTCAGGTGCTTCGCGTAATGACGACAGTCCAAGACTTACCCGACCGTGACCCCCGGCAAAGTCAAAACTGTGCAACTCCACAGTGCAAAAAAAGTTCAGCCTACCAAAATCCAGATTTTCCAATTCAGTTCTGCTGAACTTTGACAGTTTCTCGTCAGTCAATTCCTCCTCTGCAGCCGGGCGAATCAAGCCGTTACAGCTTATCAATCGAGGGGTGCCATCACGCCGCGGCCAGTCAGCAATGACAAATTTTCGAACGGAAGCCTCATTCTTGAAATGCGGCGGAGGTGCATTAAGCCAAAGTTCCAGTCCAGGATAATTTTTCAACTTCACAATCAACTCATCCGGCCAGTTGACGTGTCGATAGCCCCGCTCATGGGGCTCAGTAGTCTCTTTTCTTGTATAAAGCCCGACGCTCACTTTATAAAGACGCCAACTTTCAGGAGTCGGCTTTATACTCTGATCGTGGTACGACCGTATATCCGTCCCGGTCCACCAGAAATGCCCCTTGAGCGTATTGGCCAGACACGCTTTCTTGTTCGCCAATTCAGGCATGCCAACATAAAACTCCGGGACCAGAGTCTTATCCACATAGCTACCGCCCAGTATGGGCACCTGCTTCATGCTCGCCAGCTTCTTTTGGCAGGCCTCCTGATCCGCGTAATAGATTGCCATCGCCGCGGCGACTTCTTCTTTACGGATATAAAAATCCACCACGCAATAACAGGCATAAATAAATAAGCCGCATTTCAACAACTTCTTAAACCATTTAACCCATTGCTTGCGCGACATCCGGAGCATTTCAAATCTCCCTGTCAAACTGAGGAACAGGCTGTTTTTTGAGATGCCCGGATGTCGCGTTCTCAAATACCTCAAAGTATTGTTTCGTGCCGCACTCCACATCAAATCTGCTCGCAGTCAACTTCGCCGCGCTGCGAAGGCAGTCGTACTCATCAACGGAACCAAGAACCCTGGCAATACGTTTGGCGATACCGTGATGATCGAAGAAATCCACCAGCATTCCATTGTGACCATCAACGATCACCTCCCTTACCGGAGCCGTATCCGACGCTACTACCACACACCCTGCCGTCATCGCCTCCAGTAACGACCACGACAAAACAAACGGATACGTCAAATAAACATGGACTTTCGAACATTGCAGAACTGCCCGGTAAGTCTGGTAAGGAAGCTTCCCTGTGAAATGCACCCTGGAGTCATCGAAACTTACCTCTGCCTCCATCCTGCTGCGCCAATTTGCATAGCCAACCGGCTTACATCCATAACTGACGTCATCACCGCCCACTATGATTATCTGCACATCGGGACACTCAGCCTGAATATGCGGGATCGCTCGCATAAAACTATGAAACCCGCGATAAGGCTCAAGATTCCTCGCGACATAAGTAACGATCGGCTGCCCGGATCTCAGCTCGACGCCATTGGGCAACATGACTGCCCCAGCTTTCGCCAGGTAAGAACTTTGAATGACGCCCTCGTGAACAACCCGAATGGCCGACCGATAAGCTGCAGGAAACAGGCTGCGCTGCCACCGCGTAGGCGCGATGGCAATGTCACATTGTTCAAGATTCAAAAGATGCAGCGAATTGAGTATTCGCAGCCTTGATGACTCCCTTGAGGCTCGCGGGAATTCAGGGTCGAACCCGGAATCCGCGCCCTGCGCTCGATAGTAATATTCGCAATAGTGAACAAGCGGCGTGTCAGGATAGACATCCTTGACGAAGAGCGTTTCCCCCCATCCGGGATGAGCGAGAATCACGTCTGGCCGATAACCCGACTGTTTCAGCCTGCTCAGAATTTCAAAAACCTTCTGTCCATCAGTCACCGCTTGTTCGTAGCGGGTCAGATAGGGGTGAATATCGCCCGATGCTCGACTGGCAGCGCGGTATCGATATATTTCCACCTCTGCGATACCCGGCGCTGTATCCCGACCTATCGCCAAAACCTCATAACGTCTGTCAATCGCCGCCAGCACCACGTGACGGAACTGACCCGGAAAGTTTTGGTGAATCACAAGAAGCTTCATAGCGGCATCGTCCTTTTATTCGCCGCTATTGAACTGAGTTTTGCTCACGTCGTTCGGCACGAACAAACGCTAACAAATGCAAGGAAATGAAACTGTAGGAAGCGTCTGGGAATGCCCTAGGAGATGGCTAACGGGACGACTTTTCGACGGGCATAAAAAAGCGGCGCTAATTGCGCCGCTTTCATTTGCGTGAATTTACCAGCGGTTGCCACGTCCATTGTGGTCACCACGCCCGCTGTGGCGATCATAGTTGCCACGACCGCGGTGATCGTTATCCCAACCGCCGCGACGGTGGCCATCCCAGCGCCCGCGATCATTGCCGTGCCAGCGACGGCTTTCATAGTGGCGCGGGGCCGGTTGATAGTAACGCGGCGCCGATTGGTAATAGCGCGGTTGCTGGTAATACCGCGGGGCTGGTTGGTAATAGCGTGGCTGCGCGTAATACCTGCTGCCACCGTTGTAATACGTGCCACCCGTGTTGTAGTAGGCCGGTGCGGGTGAGGTGTAGACCTCTGAGCTGTAATACGAGTCCGCGTAGGAGTACGGGACGCAACCGGCAACGGAAAACATCAACGCAGCAAGCAGAAGAATTCGTCTATACATGGCGGCCTCCTGGACCGCGGGTTGGCCACACCAGCGACGCTGGCAGGCGACAGTCATTTAATCGGTGACTGTCGAAAAATCAGACAGCGTTTTCGGCATCTGGTGCGTTCCTGCAACAAGTTGAAACAAGTGATCTATGAAACCTTGTTCATCCGCAAAAACGCCGTCATTCAGCCGCTGATTAGTGGTGCCCACCGTGATATCCGCCGCCGTGATAACCCCGTCCGTAACCGCCTCGATGACAACGGCGCACACCATCGGATCAGCGGCAAACGCGCTGCATCACGGTGCAGCCGCGCACCAACACAAAGCGCCTCAGCGCCCTCGCCGCCAACCCTAAGCAACCCGCGCGCCCGTGCCAGAGCGCCCGACGCAACTTGGCACGCCTCTCGCTTTAGCAAACCCGTGCAGGAGTCATCACAGGTTCGCGGCACCACAATTTGCAATGGCTGACTAGGGTTCCGGCTCGCATTCGCGAGTGGCTGGTCCGAGAGTTGGCGACCTCCAGTTGAGGTTACACGGCGGGACAAAAGCCCGGGAGACAAGCCACCGTTCGCGGTGCCGCGTTGCCTTCCTGTCCGCCCTTGATCAACTGGAGAATCCACCATGACCCGACTACGTTTGCCCGCCCTGCTCGCCGCCGCCTTCACCGCGCTCATCAGCAGCCAAGCCCCCGCCGCCCAGAAAGATCACTTCAGCGTCTGCTGGACGATTTACGCCGGCTGGATGCCATGGGAATACGCCGGCAGCCAGGGCATCGTCGACAAATGGGCGAAGAAGTACGGGATCAAGATCGACGTCGTACAGCTCAACGACTACGTCGAATCGATCAACCAGTACACCGCCGGCCAGTTCGACGGCTGCACCATGACCAACATGGATGCACTGACCATTCCAGCGGCGGGCGGCGTCGACAGCACCGCGCTGATCGTCAGCGATTTCTCCAACGGCAACGACGGCATCGTCCTCAAGGGCGACGGCAAGAAAGTCGCCGACCTCAAGGGCATGGACGTCAACCTGGTCGAGCTGTCGGTCTCGCACTACCTGCTGGCCCGCGCGCTGGACTCGGTCGACCTGACCGAAAAAGACCTGAAAGTGGTCAACACCTCCGACGCCGATATCTCCGCCGCGTTCAACACCGAACAGGTCAACGCCGTGACCACCTGGAACCCGATGCTCTCGGACATCAAGGCCAAGCCGGGCGTGACCGAAGTGTTCAATTCCAGCCAGATTCCCGGCGAGATCATGGACATGATGGTGGTCAACAGCGCCACCCTCAAAGACAACCCGGCGCTGGGCAAAGCACTGACCGGTGCGTGGTTCGAAGTGGTCGAGTTGATGAACGCCAAGAACGCCGCGAGCAAAGCTGCGCTGGAGCACATGGCCAAGGCCTCGGGCACTGATCTGGCCGGATTCCAGGCGCAACTCGACACCACCAGACTGTTCGCCACACCGAGCGAAGCGCTGAGTTTCGCCACCAGCAAACAGCTGCCGGAAACCATGCGCAAGGTCGCCGAATTCTCCTTCCAGCACGGCTTGCTCGGCGAAGGCGCGAAAGACAGCAGCGCGGTGGGCATGGCCTTCGCCAACGGCGTGACCAGCGGCGACACCGGCAACCTCAAGCTGCGTTTCGATCCGACTTACGTGCAGATGGCCGCCGACGCCAAGCTGTAAGCCACGGAGGATTTGGCCATGCGCCTGATCAATCGCCACCCGGATCGCCCCAGTCGCCTGTTGTTGGTGATCCTGCCGTTCGCTCTGCTGCTGTTCGCCTATTTCATGGGCTCGGCCGAGCGCCTGGCGGACAACCCCAACGACAAACTGCTGCCCAGCGCCGTGCAGATGACCGACGCGGTCAAACGCTTGGCCTTGAATGCCGACAGCCGCACCGGTGACTACCTGTTGTGGCAGGACACCGCGTCGAGTCTGCGGCGTCTGGCCATCGGCCTTGGCATCGCTGCATTGGCCGGGCTGTGCCTGGGCATCGCCGCCGGCACGCTGCCGCTGTTCGGCGCACCGTTGTCGCCACTGCTGACGGTGTTGTCGATGGTGCCGCCGCTGGCGATCCTGCCGATTCTGTTCATCGTTTTCGGTCTGGGCGAGTTGTCGAAAGTCATGCTGATTGTCATCGGCATTACCCCGGCGCTTGCTCGCGATCTCGAACAACGCGCCCGGGAAATTCCCGTCGAACTGCTGATCAAGGCGCAGACCCTCGGCGCCTCGACCTGGACGCTGATGCTGCGCGTGGTGCTGCCGCAACTGCTGCCACGCTTGCTGATCTCGTTGCGGCTGATGCTCGGTTCGGCGTGGCTGTTCCTGATTGCCGCCGAAGCGATCGCCTCCACCGACGGCCTCGGCTACCGGATCTTTCTGGTGCGGCGTTATCTGGCGATGGACGTGATTCTGCCGTACGTGGTGTGGATCACCCTCCTCGCCTGGCTGATGGATTGGGGCCTGAAATACCTGACCCGCCGGGCCTTCCCTTGGTATGAGGGGGCGGCCAAATGAGCTTCATCACGGTAAAAAACGTCTGGCAGCAATACGCCGATCAAGTGGTGCTGGAAGGCTTGAACCTGAACGTCAACGAAGGTGAGTTTTGCACCTTGGTCGGCGCATCCGGTTGCGGCAAATCGACGTTTCTGCGCCTGCTGCTCGGCCAGGAAACGGCAAGTCGCGGCGAGATTCTGCTCGATGGTCAGCCACTGGCCAGCGAGCCGGATGCCAGCCGTGGCGTGGTGTTCCAGCGCTACTCGGTATTCCCGCATTTGAGCGTGCTCGACAACGTCGCTCTCGGCCTTGAATTGCCGCGTGCGCCGTTGCTCGGTCGGTTGTTCGGCAGCGGCAAACGCGAAGCGCGCGAACAGGCTGCGGCATTGCTGGACAAAGTCGGCCTCGGCCATGCGCTGGACAAGTACCCGGCGCAGTTGTCCGGCGGCATGCAGCAAAGGCTGGCGATTGCCCAGGCGCTGATCATGAAACCACGGGTATTGCTGCTCGACGAACCGTTCGGCGCGCTCGATCCGGGCATCCGCAAAGACATGCACGCCTTGCTGCTGGAGCTGTGGCGCGAAACCAAACTGACGGTGTTCATGGTCACCCATGACCTGTCCGAAGGCTTCAGCCTCGGCACGCGGTTGTTGGTGTTCGACAAGGTGCGCCTCGACCCGCACGCCCCCGGCGCCTATGGCGCACGCATCACCTACGACATCCCTTTGAACAGCGACCGCCGCGCCCAACGCGCCGCCGTCGCCGCCCTGCCGTTACCACTGGCAGGCGCCCTTCGCACCGCTTGAGAGGACTGCTCCGATGAATAAGCCGATGACTGATTCAACCCAACTGTTCCCACCATTCGCCGAAGAAATGCTCCCCGGCGGCGGCCACCGTTCCTTCGTGTTGAAGCGCGGCCAATTGCTGCGCCTGACCGATCTGCGCGGCGGCGCCAACGTCAGCCTGACCCTGCTCAACGCTAATGAAAAAACCGAGCGGCTGAACCTGCCCGACAGCCTCAAATGCCAACACACCGCCAAGCTCACCACGGGCCACTGCTTGTACTCGGACATGGGCCGCGTACTCGCCGCAATCACCGCCGACACCTGCGGTTGGAGCGACAGCCTCGGCGGCGTGCTCTGCGCTGAAGAGGTCGCAGAAAAGTACGGTCAGGGCCGCTATCAGGAACTGCGCAACGGCTTCTTCCGCAACGGCACCGAAAACCTGCTGGTGGAACTCGGCAAGTGGGGGCTGGGCCTGTCCGACCTGCTGATGACGCTCAATCTGTTCAGCCGCGTGAATGTCGATGAGGCCGGGCGTTTCCACTTCGTCGAAGGCAACTCCAAGGCCGGCGACTACATCGAACTGTACGCGCCAATGGACACGCTGGTGGTGCTCACCGCCCTGCAACATCCAATGGACCCATCCCCCGAATACGCACCGAAACCACTGAAGCTGAGCTGGATGAACGCCGACGCCAGCGTCGCCGAACACTGCCGCACATCGCGCCCGGAAAATGAGCGCGGCTTTATCAACACCGACCGTTTGTTCGCCTGAGGATCGCTGCCATGTCAGTTGCTATCGCCACTTCGCAAAACCAACCCGACGCTGCGGTGTACCGCGCCACAATCCCCGCCGGTGAACCGTGGCTGATGGAGGTCAAGGCCGGCCAGACCCTGCGGATACTCGACCTGGAAGGCAATCAGGCCGTCGATACGTTGTTCTACAGCCTCGCCAATCCCAAGGAACGCTATGACGTGCAGCGCACTTTGCGCCGGCAGAACAGCGTCTACCTGAGCACCGGCAGCGTGCTCTATTCCAACCTTGGCCACGCGATGCTGACCATCGTCGCCGACACCTGCGGACGCCACGACACTCTCGGCGGCGCCTGCGCGCAAGAGAGCAACACCGTGCGTTACGCCTTGGAGAAACGTTACATGCACAGCTGCCGCGACAACTACCTGCGCGCCTGCGCCCATGACGGCCGACTGGGTAAAGGCGACATCGGGCCGAACATCAATTTCTTCATGAATGTGCCGGTCACGGCGGATGGCGGGCTGACGTTCGAGGACGGGATTTCGGCGCCGGGCAAGTACGTCGACTTGCGCGCGGAGATGGATGTGATTGTGCTGATTTCCAACTGTCCGCAATTGAACAACCCGTGCAACGCCTACAACCCGACACCTGCGGAGCTGCTGGTATGGAACTGAATTTAAATCGACTGCGCCGTTGGCTTTTCGCACTGTGCCAGGCGCGCTCCGGGCAGTGCCTGAAATCGCCCAAACACCCCTAAGCCCTGTGGGAGCGAGCCTGCTCGCGAATGCGGTGTGTCATTCAGCACTGATGTGGCTGATCCACCGCCTTCGCGAGCAGGCTCGCTCCCACAAGGGATCTGAAGTGGTTTGGAAGACCTGTTTTTTTCATCCGGGACGGCCCGGATGTCTGTCGAAAAACGGCGGGACGGCCCGCTTCCCCTTCAGGGGTTATGCCATGTTCGAAAAAATCCTCATCGCCAACCGTGGCGCCATCGCCTGCCGCATCCTGCGCACCCTCGCAGCACTGCAGGTCAAAGGTGTAGCGGTGTATTCCGAAGCCGACGCCGCCAGCCTGCACATCCTGCACGCCGATGAAGCGCACAGCCTCGGTGAAGGCGCCGCCGCCGGCACCTATCTGGCGGTCGACAAAATCCTTGCCATCGCCAAGCAAAGCGGCGCCACGGCGATCCATCCCGGCTACGGATTTCTCTCGGAAAACGCCGCGTTCGCCGAAGCCTGCGCAGCGCACAACATCGCTTTCATCGGCCCGACGCCCGAGCAACTTCGTTTGTTCGGCCTCAAACACACCGCCCGCGCGCTGGCCAAACAGCACGGCGTGCCCATGCTCGAAGGCACCGAACTGCTCGACAGCCTCGATGCCGCGCTGATTGCCGGTGAACAGGTCGGCTATCCGGTGATGCTGAAAAGCACCGCCGGCGGTGGCGGCATCGGCATGCGCGTGTGCGGTAGCGCCAGCGAACTGAGCGAATCGTTCGAAGCGGTGAAGCGCCTCGGTCAGAACAACTTCAGCGACGCCGGTGTGTTTATCGAGAAGTACATCCAGCGTGCCCGGCATCTGGAAGTGCAGGTGTTCGGCGACGGTCGCGGTGAAGTCATCGCCCTCGGCGTGCGCGACTGCTCGGTGCAGCGGCGCAATCAGAAAGTCCTCGAAGAAACCCCGGCGCCGAACCTGCCGCACGGCATGGCCGAGGAGCTGTGCGCGGCGGCAATCAAACTGGCGAAAGCGGTGAGTTATCGCAGCGCCGGCACGGTGGAATTCGTCTTCGACAGCGAGGCGCAGCGTTTTTATTTTCTCGAAGTGAACACGCGGCTGCAGGTGGAGCACGGTGTTACTGAACAGGTCTGGGGCGTTGATCTGGTGCGCTGGATGGTTGAGCTGGCCGCCGGTGATCTGCCGCCGCTGAGCGAGTTGTCTCGCCAGTTGAAACCTGAGGGTCATGCAATTCAGGCGCGGCTGTACGCGGAGGATCCGGGGCGCGACTTCCAGCCGAGCCCGGGCTTGCTGACGGCGGTGGAATTTCCGCCGGCCAACGGTATTCAGTTGCGCATCGATACCTGGGTCGAGGCCGGTTGCGAGATTCCGCCGTATTTCGATCCGATGATTGCCAAGGTCATCACCTGGGCGCCGACCCGCGAACAGGCGCGTGCCGAGTTGCATCAAGCGTTAGGCGACAGTCTGTTGTACGGCGTGGAAACCAACCGCGACTACCTGCGGCAGATTCTCCTCGACGCGCCGTTCGCCAGCGGTGAGCCGTGGACCCGTTGTCTGGAAGGTCTGATCTATCGCGCCAACACTTTTGAAGTGCTCAGCGCAGGCACGCAAACCAGCGTGCAGGATTATCCCGGTCGCCTCGGTTACTGGGCGGTCGGTGTACCGCCGTCGGGGCCGATGGACAGCCGCGCATTGCGTCTGGGCAATCGCTTGCTCGGCAATGCTGAAGGCGCGGCGGCGCTGGAAATCACCATGAGCGGGCCGTTGCTGCGCTTCAATTGCACAGCAGTGGTCGCGGTGACGGGGGCGCCGATTGCCTTGACGCTTGAAGGCACAAGCGTGCCGATGAACACCGCGCTGCTGATCCCGGCGGGCGCAACGTTGCATCTGGGCAGCATCAGTGGCGCCGGGGCACGCAGTTATCTGTGCCTGCGCGGTGGTTTGCAGGTGCCGGATTATCTGGGCAGCAAAAGCACCTTCACGTTGGGTCAGTTTGGTGGGCATGGTGGCCGGGCGTTGCGCGCCGGGGATGTGTTGCATATGCCTGCGCTGGCCGACCGTAGCAGCGGTCAACAACTGGCACTCCAGCACATTTGCGAGTTGCCGGCGGTGCGGCAGATCCGGGTGATCTACGGCCCGCACGCTGCGCCGGAATACTTCACCGAAAACTACATCAACACATTCTTTGAAACCCAGTGGGAAGTGCATTTCAACTCCAGCCGCACCGGTGTCCGCCTGATCGGGCCGAAGCCGGAATGGGTGCGGGCCGACGGTGGCGAGGCCGGGTTGCATCCTTCGAATATTCACGACAATCCGTATGCCATCGGCGCGGTGGATTTCACCGGTGACATGCCGGTGATCCTCGGCCCGGATGGCCCGAGCCTCGGCGGGTTTGTCTGTCCGGTGACGGTGATCGAGGCGGATTTGTGGCAACTGGGGCAGCTCAAGGCGGGCGACAAGATCCAGTTCATTCCCGTCGACCTCAAAACCGCCCGCGATCTCGCCCTGAAATGGGATCAATGTAGGAGTGAGCCTGCTCGCGATGAGGCCAGATCAGACACCGCATCAACTTCATCGCGAGCAGGCTCACTCCTACAGGGGCTTTTGTCGCCTGTGGTGCTGGCGTTGGGTCAGGGGGATAGGCGGCTTGTTGCGCGGGTTTCTGGCGACACTCATTTACTGCTGGAAATCGGCGAGCCTGAACTCAATCTCGTCCTGCGCTTCCGCGCCCATGCCCTCATGCAGGCACTGGAAAGCAAAACCCTGCACGGCGTGATCGACCTCACCCCCGGTATTCGCTCGCTGCAGATCCACTACCAGCCCGAGCAACTGCAGCTGGTCGATCTGCTCGGCATCGTCGCCGGCGAATGGGACGCAGTGTGCGCTGCCAACGACCTGCAAGTGCCGTCACGCATCGTGCATTTGCCGTTGTCGTGGGACGACCCGGCCTGCCAGTTGGCCATCGAGAAATACATGACCACTGTGCGCAAGGACGCGCCGTGGTGCCCGAGCAATCTGGAGTTCATCCGCCGTATCAACGACCTGCCTAACCTCGACGAAGTGCAGCGCACGGTGTTCGATGCGAGCTATCTGGTGATGGGCCTTGGCGACGTTTACCTCGGAGCGCCAGTGGCCACTCCGCTCGATCCGCGCCATCGCCTGGTCACGACCAAATACAACCCGGCGCGCACCTGGACGGCCGAAAACTCGGTAGGCATCGGCGGCGCCTACATGTGCGTGTACGGCATGGAAGGCCCGGGCGGTTATCAGTTTGTCGGGCGCACGTTGCAGATGTGGAACCGCTACCGCGAAGTCGCCGCGTTCGACGGTAAACCGTGGCTGCTGCGCTTCTTCGATCAGATTCGTTTCTATCCGGTCAGCGCCGAAGAACTGCTACGCATCCGCCGTGATTTTCCACTCGGGCGCTTTGATCTCAACATCGAACACAGCCAGCTCAACCTCGCCGATTATCAGGCTTTTCTCAATCGCGAAGCCGAGGGCATCAACGCCTTTCGTGCCCAGCAACAGGGCGCCTTCAATGCCGAGCGTGAACGCTGGATCGCCAGCGGTCAGACGCATTTCGACAGCGAAGAAGCCATGCCGGAGTCCAGCGAAGACGCGCCACTAGCCGACGGTGAACACAGCGTCGACAGCCACATTGCCGGCAATCTCTGGCAGGTGCAGGTCGAGGCCGGCAGCCGTGTCGCGGCGGGTGACGTGCTGGTGATTCTCGAGTCGATGAAGATGGAAATCCCGGTACTCGCGCCGATGGCCGGGGTGGTGCGCGAGATCCGCGTGCAGCCCGGTTCGGCGGTGCGCGCCGGACAACGGGTCGTGGTGCTGGAACTCGACTGAAGCCAATTGGATAAGGATCAACTCATGAATCTGCAACTCGATGTTCTGCGCCAGGCCTATCGCAATGGCGACACCACACCACGTCAACTGCTGGCGAAACTGCGCGAGAAAGCTGCCGCGCTGAACCCGGATTATCACCTGTTCATTCATCTGCTCAGCGTCGTTGAACTGGAGCCCTACCTTGCCGCCCTCGACGGCCGCGACCTCGACAGTCTGCCGCTGTATGGCGTGCCGTTTGCGATCAAGGACAACATTGATCTGGCGGGTATTGCCACCACCGCCGCGTGCCCGGACTTTGCTTATGTGCCGGAGCGCTCGGCGACCATCGTCGAGCAGTTGATCGCCTTGGGGGCGATACCGCTGGGCAAGACCAATCTTGATCAATTTGCCACGGGGCTTAACGGCAGCCGCTCGCCGTATGGCGCGTGTCCGAACAGCGTGCTGACGGAATATCCGTCCGGTGGCTCCAGCGCCGGTTCGTCGCTGGCGGTGGCGTTGGGTGTGGCGAGTTTTGCTTTGGGCACCGATACCGCAGGCTCCGGTCGGGTGCCGGCGGCGCTGAATAATCTGGTTGGATTGAAAGCGAGCAAAGGGCTGATCTCCACCGCCGGCGTGCTGCCGGCGTGTCGCACGCTGGATTGCGTGACCACGTTTACCGCGACGGCGCGTGAGGCCAGTCAGTTGCTGGCATTGACGGCAAAGCTTGATCCGCGCGACGAATACAGCCGTCGCAATCCATCGTGGAATGACGGCTCGGCGTTTGGTGCGCCACGGGCATTTCGTTTCGGTGTGCCACGCGCGCAGGATCTGGAGTTTTTCGGTTGCGTCGAAGGGCCGCTGTTGTTCGGCGACGCCATCGATCAACTCAAGGCCTTGGGTGGCGAAGCGGTCGAGCTGGATCTGTCGCCATTCCTTGAAGCCGCGCGCCTGCTTTACGAAGGGCCGTGGGTTGCCGAGCGCTATAGCGTGGCGGGCGAGTTGATGGAGAAAAATCCCGAGGCCGTTTTGCCGGTGATTCGCGCCGTGCTGGCCAAAGCTCCGGCGGTGACCGGCGTACAGACTTTCCGTGCGCAGTATCGGCTGCAAGCCCTGAAAGCCCTGTGCGATCAGGCCCTCGAAGGCCTCGACTGCGTGCTGACCCCGACCATTGGCCGCCCAGTGACGCTGGCCGAATTGCACGCCGAACCGGTGCTGCGCAACTCCGAACTGGGTTACTACACCAACTTCATGAACCTGCTCGACTACGCCGCCGTCGCCGTGCCGAGCGGGTTTATGGCAAATGGATTGCCGTGGGGCGTGACGCTGTTTGGCCGGGCGTTCACCGATCAATATTTGCTGAGTGTGGCCGATGCGCTGCAGCGTCAGCAGGACTCGGCATTGCCCACGCCTATGAACGCAGCGCGCCATGATCGTGCACGCATCGTGGTGTGTGGCGCGCATCTGCAGGGGTTAGCACTGAACTGGCAACTGACCCAGCGGGGTGGGCGTTTGCTGGAGACGACGTTGAGCTCACCGGATTATCAACTGTATGCGTTGGCCGGCGGCCCGCCATTGCGGCCGGGGATGGTGCGGGTCAAGGATGGCGGTGTGGCGATTGCGGTGGAGGTGTGGGAATTGCCGAGCAGTGAGTTGGGCTCGTTCCTCAGCGGGATTCCGGCACCGCTTGGGTTGGGCAAGGTGCAACTGGCGGATGGACGTTGGGAGAGCGGGTTTATTTGTGAGCCGTATGGTCTGGAAGGGGCGCTGGACATCAGCCATTTGGGGGGCTGGCGGGCGTATCTGGAAACTCGGAGCTGATCCGGAAACCAGCCCTCACCCTAGCCCTCTCCCGGAGGGAGAGGGAACTGACCGAGGTGTTTGTCAGGTGGTTGTCATTCGGTGAAACCGAGGCGAACTCAGGTTTTGAAATCACCACAATTTAGACTCCTCTCCCGGAGGGAGAAGGGGCTGACCGGGGTGTCTTTAAGATAGTTGCCATTCGGTGATACTGAGCCGAAGACAATTTTTGAAATCACCACAATCTAGCCCTCTCTCCCTCCAGGAGAGGGCTGGGGTGAGGGAGCGATCCTGCTGACACACCCTCTACGTCATATCCCCCGCCATTTCAGGCATAAATCCCGCAGTCTTTTCCCGGCCATCCCACTAGAATGCATGCCATCGGGCCACTGCTAACGGATCTGCCATGCCGCTTCGTTCTCCCCTGTACTCGCAACGCTCACTGGTCCTGACGCTGATCGCCCTGCTCGGCGCCGCGTTTCTCGCCACGTCGTTGCTCAGCTACTACGCCTCTCGCGCGTCGATCCGCGACAACATCGTCAACACCGAACTGCCGCTGACCTCCGACACGGTCTACTCGGAAATCCAGAAAGACCTCGTCAGGCCGATCCTGATTTCCTCGATGATGTCCCGCGACACCTTCATGCGCGACTGGGTGGTCAACGGTGAGCAAAATCCCGAGCAGATGACCCGCTACCTCGACGAAGTCATGACCCATTACGGCGCCTACACGGCGTTCTTCGTCTCCAACAGCACCCTCACCTACTACCACGCCAAAGGCGTGCTCAAGCAGGTCAAGGTCGACGAACCGCGCGACGCCTGGTACTTCCGCGTGCGCGACATGAAGGATCCGTACGAGATCAACGTCGACCCGGATCTGGCCAACAAAGACAACCTGACCTTCTTCATCAACTACAAGGTTTACGACTACCACAACCGCTTCATCGGTGCGGCCGGGGTCGGTCTGACCGTGGACGCGGTGATCAAGTTGATCGACAAGTATCAACAGCGCTATCAACGCAGCGTGTACTTCGTCGACACCTTCGGCCGACTGGTGTTGACCGGCGCCGACGGTGGCCCGGAAGGCGCGCACATTGGCCAGAGCCTGAGTGAACTGGAGAGCATGAAGAGTCTGGTCAGCCAGTTGCCGAAACCGCACAGCGGCAGCTACGAATATTCCGCCCACGGTCAGGGGCATTTCCTCAACGTGCGGTTTATTCCGGAGCTGAACTGGTATCTGTTTGTTGATAAACGTGAGGATGGCGCGCTGAGTGAAATCCGTCAGTCGCTGTACCTGAATCTGCTGATTTGCCTGCTGGTCACGCTGATTGTGCTGGCGCTGCTCAACCGCGTGATCAAACGCTATCAAAGCAAAATTCAGGCGCAGGCCACCCTCGACAGCCTCACCGAACTGCCCAATCGCCGTGGTTTCGACATTCTCGCCGCGCAAGCCCTGCACGAAGCGCAACGCGAGACCAAACCACTGACGGCGTTGCTGCTCGACCTCGATCACTTCAAAGTATTGAACGACACCTACGGGCACATGGCCGGCGATCAAGTGTTGATCGGTTTTGCCCGCGACCTGCAAAGCTGCCTGCGCCATGCCGACATTGTCTGTCGCTGGGGCGGTGAGGAATTTATCGTTTTGCTGAAGGACACCGACGGCGACACTGGTCAGAAAATTGCCGAGAAGATCCGCCAACACGTCGAACAGCACGAATATGCCTACGACGGCCACCGTCTCAATCTGACGGTAAGCATCGGCGCCACCACCCTGCAACGCGATGACACCTTGCACAGCCTGCTGTCGCGGGCCGATCATGCGATGTATCGGGCCAAACACACCGGCCGTAACCGCACCTGCGTGGAAATGCCTCACTCGACTTATGCCTGATTCCGACGTTAAACCCGACCATTGCCCGGCCTGCGGCGCCCGCAACGACTGCAGCCTCGCCGACCCGCGCACCGCCGACCGCGAATGCTGGTGCTATGGCGTGAGCATCGACCCGGCCGTGCTTGAAGCGCTGCCGTCAGAACTGCGCGACCAATCCTGCCTGTGCCCGCGTTGCGCGCAGGTCGAGGCGCAACTGCAAGCGGCCAAGCGGCCGATCCCGTAAGATGCGCGGCCCTTCATTCATCGAACACTGAACATGCGCGTTGACCGTTTCCTCAGCAACCTGCCCCGCTACAACCGTCAGCAGGTTCGCCTGTTGCTGGTGGAAAAGCGCGTGCGGCTTGACGGAAAAGTCGTCAGCGATCCGCACAGTGAAGTGCTGGAGTTCAGCCGCGTCGAAGTCGATGACGAAGTGCTACAAGTCGGCAAAGCGGCGCGCTATTTCATGCTGCACAAGCCGCCGGGCTGCGTCAGCGCCACCAGCGATCCGCAACATCCGACCGTGCTCGACCTGATCGATGAGCCGGACAAGGACGATCTGCACATCGCCGGACGCCTGGACTTCAACACCACCGGCCTGATGCTGATCACCAACGACGGCGCGTGGTCGCGCCGCCTGACCCAGCCGCAGACCAAACTGCCGAAGGTTTATTACGTCGAGACCGAACAGGAGATTGGCGCGGAATATGCGATCACCTTTGCCGAGGGCATCTACTTCGCCTTCGAGGACCTGACCACGCAACCGGCGCAACTGGAACTGCTCGGGCCACGCTCGGCGCGGTTGAGCATCGTCGAGGGGCGTTACCATCAGGTGAAGCGCATGTTTGGTTTCTTCAACAACAAAGTCCTGCGCCTGCACCGCGAATCCATGGGTCTTCTGCACCTCGATAACGCGCTAAAACCGGGCGAGTACCGCGCTTTGCGCACCGAAGAGATCCATTTGTTCTAAGCCGGCGACCGCTCAGCAGAAGTTGTCGAACAATTTACCAACGGCACTTGCGCGATCCCGACTCCCCTGCTTGAATCAGGACGTCGGCCAGATTGTGACCGATGAGTCACGACATACATCCAAGAAACTTTTTGCCGGTAGAGAGCCTTCAAGGCTCCGCCTCAGCCGGCAGACTGCCCGCCAATAACAACACCCGTCGACCGCAGTCATGGATCGACATGGGCCAAGCAAATTCCAGGCGTATGCCTACCTGTCACAAAGCTCGTGCAATCTCTATTTGCGCGCATACCCGCTTGCTTGCCAGGAGTCTTATGACATGAGGCCAGAAATCGCTGTGCTGGATATACAGGGTCAGTATCGGGTTTACACGGAGTTCTATCGCGCAGACGCCGCAGAAAAGACCATCATCCTGGTCAACGGCTCGATGGCCACGACTGCGTCGTTTGCACAGACTGTGAAAAACCTGCACCCGCAATTCAACGTGGTCTGCTACGACCAGCCCTACGCGGGCCGGTCAAAAGCCCACAACCGTCACGAGAAACATCTGACGAAGGACGTCGAAGGGCAGATTCTGCTCGAACTGATCGACCACTTCGCCGCCGAACACGTGCTGTCGTTCTCCTGGGGCGGCGCCGCGACCCTGGTCGCCCTCGCCCAGCAGCCACGGCGCATCGAACGGGCGGTGATCAGCTCGTTCTCGCCGGTGATCAACGCGCACATGCTCGATTACCTCGAACGCGGCGTCGACTACCTCGGCCAGCGCGACGGCGACCGCGTCGGCCATCTGGTCAACAACACCATCGGCAAACACCTGCCGTCACTGTTCAAACGCTTCAACTATCGCCACGTCAGCAGCCTCGCCGAGCACGAATACGGGCAGATGCACTTCCACATCAGCGACGTACTGCACAGCGATCGGCAGTGCTATCTGAACGCAGCGAAAAAGATCAACGTGCCAGTGCTGTTTTTAAACGGCGAATGGGACGAGTACACCGCCGCCGAAGACGCACGCCTGTTCGGCAACCACGTGGCGCAGAGCACGTTCACCACGCTGCAAGCCACCGGGCACTTTCTCGATATGGAACACAAAGCGGCATGCCGCGACAGCCAGAACGCCTTGCTCGGTTTTCTGAAACCGGCGCAGCAGACCAGCCGAACGCGTTACTCGTTTGTTCAGGATCAACATGCATTGGCTATTTGAAAGGGTGTCGTCGCGAGCGAGGCTGCCGGGCTGAGATTTTGCTTTTCTCACCGCAGTGCTCGCCCGCGATTGACCGTTTTCAGTGATTTAAAGCGTTCATGAGTAAAAGAAAAACTTCAAATCCGTGGCCGAGTCTGGTACAAAGTCAGCCGCTCTGAGCGGGTATAGTTTAATGGTAGAACAGTAGCTTCCCAAGCTTCCGACGAGGGTTCGATTCCCTCTACCCGCTCCACTCAATTTTTGTCTCACGTTGGTTTTTTTGACGGGGGATGCAGGAACAGCAAAAACCGGCCTATAGGGCCGGTTTTTTTGTGGCTGGGATTTGAGGTTGGTCATTTGGGAAGCGTGGAACGATTCAGAAACACTCCGCTGGTTGAAGCTGCACCCACCACCTGTACGCTTTTGTTCTCTCTAACGACAATCCTTGAGAAGTATGCGAGGCACGAAATGATGCCCATGCCTGGGATCAATGACGGAGCAATTCCATGACAATCGGATTCAAAGGGGAGTACGCAAGCCTATTCGCAGACTTCATCCGTAATGCGAAATCCCACGAAAAAAAGCGCGTTTACCGTGAAGTGCTGACCGCAGCTACCAAGAAGCAGAATGAGGTGATGCTGGCTGCATGTAACAAGCATTCGTCGGTTGGCGCAGTTCAATGCGCAGGCTGAGCGACGTGATGACTTCAGGGGATTTCTCCCGTTGTGATCAGATTCAAGAATTGCTCTGAGTTGATGATGAAAGCTCCAGCCTCAAGCGCCTTGGAAACTTTGGTTGGCCCCGCATTTTCGCCATAACAAAGAAACGTCAGCGTCTTGCCTGCCGTACTCATGACCTTCAACCCATATTCCACTGCTTTTTGCTCAAGCTCAGCCCGTTGTGCAGCTGCGAACCCAGTGAAAAGAATTTGATTGATCCTACCCGGTGACATTTTCGGATGAGGCGTTTGCGAAGCGGCTTCTAAAGCAACGAGCGCCGGTGGCTTTCGGTCGTGCTGAAGCCTCGGAGAAGGAGGAGCGGCCTCGTTCAAGAGCAGCTCAGCCCCAAGCAATACTTCGATGATGCGATCCTTTCGATAGGTTTTAGGAAAGGTATCGCTGGCAGATCGTCCTTGAATGTAAGCCGAATTTTCTGACCATTGAATCAACTCTCGCTGACTTAAATCGCCCTTTGCATCTCTATAGCTGAATTTTAGAGTCGACATCCGTTTCACTCCCTTCTGACGATCACATGGCCAAATTCCATGCATTACTACGCCGGCTTTATCGAGAGGTGATTTCCTTTCAACAGGCTCGTTGAATGTCCATGACCTTCGCCCATTAGAGTTCAACGTTAGCAGCCCGAGAGTGACGTCAGAAAAAGATGTGTTCCATTATTTTGCAGCGAAAGATCGCCACATGAACATGAGCAAAACCCGGTAACACACCCACCTCACCATCGCGTCTGCCTTACCTAGACTGCGGTAAGCGACCCCGCCCGTCAGCGGAAGACGACCGACCGGTGGTTATAGTGTTGATCATATTAATTCAATGGGTATAGTACCCACCAAGCACACCACAGGGAGGTGTTGTGAATAGCCGTTTTTTAATCGGCCAACTCGTCGCAGACGGTTGGTATCTGGTACGGATCAAAGGAAGTCACCACCACTTCAAGCATCCGACCAAACCAGGACTGGTCACCGTGCCACATCCGAAAAAGGATCTGCTGAAGAAAACGGCCATCAGTATTTTGCAGCAGGCGCTGCTTTGACCCTCTGAGTCAGTTGCGCCATGGAGGACAACGAATATGCTCTACCCGATTGCGATTTCATTTGGCGATGACCAACACGCCTGGGGTGTAGAAGTCCCGGACATTCCTGGATGCTTTTCCGCCGGAGAGGATCTGGACGATGCCGTCGCCATGGCTCGCGAAGCCATCGAAGGTCATTTCGAGATTCTCGCGGACGACGACGCCCCCATTCCAGCGGCCAGCAAACTGAGCCTGCACGTAGCCAACCCGAAATACGCCGGTTGTGCATGGGCCGTGGTGGATATCGATGTGCTCAAGTATTTGGGCAAAGCCCAAAAGCTCAACATCACCCTGCCGGGGCACTTGCTCAACCGCATTGACGAGTATGTGTTGCATCACCCGGAAGAAAAAAGCCGCTCGGGCTTTCTGGCGTCGGCGGCTCTGAAAGTTTTGCAGCAGGGTTGAACCTTGGCGCGTCAACCCGTGCTGGCCTATCCTACCCATTAAACCTAATTACATTTTCTTGTGAGTTAAATGATATTTTTCGGTTTAATCCACATTATATTGTGTACTGATAATCAAAACTGAACGCCGACGGTACACACGACATGCTGGATTTAAGCCTCACTACCGCGAGCGAGATCGTCAAACGGATTTGCCAACGCCTGCGCACAGAGCGATTGGCCTTGGAGATGACACAAGCAGACGTGGCCGCTCGCGCAGGCATTGCGACGAATACGGTGTCAAACCTTGAAGCCGGTCGTAATGTGAGTTTCGACAACATGGTGCGAGTGGCGATGGTTCTCGGACGCGAAAAGGAGCTCGAAGGGTTGTTTCTGCCAAGGCTCGAAACTCTTGACGATATGATTCGCTACGAAAAGACGGCCAAGCGTCATCGCATTAAAAGGAAAGCCGACAATGCTTGAACAAGTTGACGTCTACTACGCGGGCTGGGGTGAACGTTGGCGGTGGGGCACACTTGCTACGACGAAAGCCCTGAGCGGTCGCCCGCAGGTCATGTTTGAGTACAGCGATGAGGCAAAAAACAGAGGACTGGAACTCTCCTCCTTGAAGCTTCCATTACAGGGAGCCAGGTTAAACCGGGATTTCCCGTCACATCAGTTGGGACTGCCTGGGCCGGTTTATGACTCGCTGCCGGATGGCTGGGGCATGTTACTGATGGACCGATTGTTCAAACGTCGAGGCCTCAACCCCGCGCGCGTAGGCCCCTTGGAGCGGCTAGCCTACATTGGCAACAATGCCATGGGGACCATGTCGTTTGAACCTGTTGCACCCGAGGCGCTGGAACCGTAAATGCATGTTCCCATCGAGTTGCTCGCGTCCGAAGTGCAGGAGGTACTCAAAGGTAAAGGTGGAGAGCTTCTCCAGAAGCTGCTACTGATCGGAGGCTCTCCACAGGGCGCCCGACCCAAAGCGCTGGTGTATCGCGATCCGCACACTGACGCCTTCACTACGGCTGCCACTCCCGGTTTCGAAGCCTGGTTGGTGAAGTTTCCGGCTCAGCAAGAACATCCCGAGGTGTGCGCCATCGAAATGGTCTATGCCGAATGTTTACGCTTGTGCGGTATCCAGACTCCTGACACTCGTTATTTCAGCCTGTCTGAGGGAATGGCCGCTTTTGTCTCAGCCATGGCTGAAAGTTTGTATCCGGGTGTGATCACCCAGGAAACCTTGCGCACCATTCAACAACGCATCGACCAAAACATCGGGCTACTTGCCTGAATTCTTGCTGCCAGTTAGCAGTCTCGAGAAACCGGCGCTAATTGGCCGGTTTCTTTGGCTTCTTAAAGCGTTAGGGTTAACCTTCCGGCACAACCTGATCCAGTGCCTGATTCACCGCCAATTCGCCCAACATAACCACCTGTGCAATGCCGAGCGCTGTCTTGCGGTGTGAGGTATCCAGCAACGCGGCGAAGTTGTTGAGCATGGTGGTGGCCGAGCCGAGTGTTTCGCTGGCGTTGGCCAGCAGGGATTCGGTGTCGTATTTAGGGTTGGCGAGATACATCGGTTCGGGTTCGTGGGTTGAACCCATGATTCTGGCCGTGGGGCTGAGGTAGTGGTCGAGCGCGCGTTCGGCGGCTTCGTGGAATTTCTTGGAATTGGGTGATTCGTAGGGGGATGCCGGATCGGTTTCCGGCGGATTGGGCGTAACTTTGAACATTGGATTGAGACCTTTTAGTAAGGCCGCAACCGATCTCGCTACTAAACGGATGGGTGGCAGCTGTGCGCAAGTTAGTAGACCGGACCCCAATCCAAATCCGGCGCACCCGAGGGCGCCATGCGCACAGCCACCATCAGGTGCAGGCATTCGCCTGACTGAGTGGTACTCATGCAGCTATTTAGATTGAGGATACCGGGCTACTAAACCCGATCACTGGAAATCAGTGACGCGAACCAAGTTACCGACCGCCCCTAAAGCGCACAAGCCGGCGGATTCTGGCGTAGCGGTAGGCAACGGCGCAAGGATTTGTAGGCTTCAGGACGTAACACCGCACGCCTTTAAACACTTCGCTCGGAAGATGTTTACGCGGCGATAAAACATAGCGTTTTCCCCGACATTACAGACCCACAACACTCCACCGGTTTTCACCTCTCGCCCAACCGACTAGCATTTCCTCATCGACCACCACCCTCCCCCTGCGCGGCCATCAACGAATACGCGCCATCACTTTCGAGGGATTCCAATCGCGGCCACGTTGCCGCTGACGATCGAACTCAAAAGAGCACTTCACCATGACGCAAAACATTTACGACGATCCCGAGTTTTTTCAGGGCTACAGCCAGATGAACCGCTCCATCGGCGGCCTCGACGCGGCGCCGGAGTGGCCGGCGCTCAAGGCGCTGTTGCCATCCATGCACGGTTTGAATGTGGTGGATCTGGGCTGCGGTTATGGCTGGTTCAGTCGCTGGGCCATCGAGAATGGCGCGGCCAGTGTCTTGGGGCTTGATGTCTCGGAGAAGATGCTGGAGCGGGCGCGGGAGACCACGACGGCGGCGAATATTCGCTATGAGCGCGCCGATCTGGAACAGCTCGACCTGCCCGCCTGCAGTTTTGATCTGGCTTACAGCTCACTGGCGCTGCACTACATCAAGGATCTGCCGGGGCTGTTTGCGCACCTGTATGCGGCGCTCAAACCGGGTTCGCACTTTGTGTTTTCCATTGAGCATCCGATCTTTATGGCACCGCGTAATCCGGGTTGGCTTGTGGATAGTGAAGGTAACAAGCGTTGGCCGCTGGACAGTTATCAGTTGGAGGGTGAGCGGGTGACGAACTGGCTGGCTGAAGGCGTGATCAAGCAGCATCGTACGGTCGGGACATTGCTCAATTCGCTGATCGATGCGGGGTTCTCGATTCGACGTGTCAATGAATGGGGGCCGAGCGATGCTGAAGTGGCGGCGCAACCGGCGCTGGCGGAAGAGCGGGAGCGGCCGATGATGATGTTGGTGGCGGTGCAGCGCTGAACCCTCACCCTAACCCTCTCCCAGAGGGAGAGGGGACTGACCGCGGTGCCAGTACGATCTACGCCGACGTGCAAAATCCAGCCGAACTCAGGTTATGGAAAAAACACCAATCGGCTCCCTCTCCCTTGGGAGAGGGGACTGACTGCAGTGCCAGTACGAGCTACGCCGACGTGCAAAATCGAGGCGAACTCAGGTTTTGGAAGCGACACGCATCGGCTCCCTCTCCCTTGGGAGAGGGCTGGGGTGAGGGGGCCGTCCGAAAGCGCACCAAAAATCTCAAGCCGAACAACAGACCCAATTTATTTCAGCGCGTCGCAACGATAAATAACCGTGGAAATGGCAACAACACCGAGCCATCCGCCAACGCCGGATAAGTCTTCCCAACCTCCATCAGATACTGCTCCAGGTACTGTGCCTTTTCCGCCTCGGTCAGCGGACTCAAAAACGGAATCAACCCGCTCCCCTTGAACCACTCCACCACCCCCGCTGCCCCGCCAGTTAGCTGATGGTGATAGGTGGTGCGCCACACATCGACCCGCGCACAGTGTGGTCGCAGCATCGAAAAATAATCACAGGCGCTCGCCATGTCGGTACGTTGCCCCGCAGCGCCGGAAAGCTTGCTCGCCCACGGACCATTCGCGGCGACTTCACGCATCAAACGGTGGGAGGGTTCATTGAGGTTGTCCGGCATCTGGATCGCCAGGCTGCCACCCGCCGACAGCTTGCTGGCCAAAGTCGGCAACAACGTCGCGTGATCCGGCACCCACTGCAATACGGCATTAGCGAAGATCACATCAAACGGCCCTGCATCGGCCCACTTATCAATCTCGGCGACAGCGAAGCGCAGATCCGGCAAGCGCTTGCGGGCCGCGTCGATCATGTCTGCCGAGCTATCCAGCCCGCTGACCTTCGCCCCCGGAAAACGCTGCACCAGCAGCTCCGTCGAGTTGCCGGGACCGCAACCGATATCGACCACTGTTCGCGCTTCAGGCGTGGGAATCGCCGCCAGCAGATCGCGGGCCGGGCGGGTGCGTTCATCTTCGAAAGCGACGTATTGTTTGGCGGACCAACTCATTGCGTTCTCCTGTCGGGACATTTCAGCGGTTCGACACGATACAGGCAGCGCCGCGAGCAGTTCCAGAGCGAGACGTTGCAAAGGGTGTCTGCATGCTCATAAAAAAACCGGCCCTCAAGGCCGGTTCTTTTATCAATCGTAATAGCCAACCGTTTTCTTCAGATGATCCGAATACTCATAGATGTCATCGACAGAGCTGATCGGATGGCGGGTCTCATTTTTTTCCTCATCAAAGATACCGATGTACTTCTGTGACCGATTGAAATGCAGCCGGCAGATAGGTTTGCGATTGTTGTCATCCAGCAGAATCCCGAAATAACTCTGCGTATCACGCTGAACGATTCGCTTGGCATCAACCACCGACCTAACCAGAGCACGAACGATGTGGTAACCCTCAAGTTCTTCCAGAGTGGTCAAAACCTTGTCGTCTGATTCATCCCGTGGATCGACTGGATCTGTCCCGGTAGAGGCGGACGGCAAAGATGCCAACGCTGGTTGAATAGCACCACTCATTGCCGATTTGAGGCGATCATTGATCTGGTCATTCAAGAACTGCACAACGGCTTTTCTCGTCAGTTCATGAAACTGCTCACGTACTTTTTGAGTGATCACGCCGTCGTAAACACGGGAGGCGAATACCTTCACAAAGTCATCATCCGGCTTGCTGACCTGAGCCGCGATAACCTTTTTGATTTGACTGACATATTTCAGTTCGCCGGCAGCATTGATGATCGAGTCCACATCAAAAGCCGACTTCGTCAGTTTGATCAGTTCGGGGACTGAGTATTCATCGATATCGAGAAGATCCAGTTCCAGAAAGGGCTTTTCATCCATCTTGTTCGGCGCATCCAGGTCGGTAAAAAACTTGTAGACCTGACCGTTGGTGAGGATGGAAATTCGAGCGCTGGTGACGTGAAAGTACCGAAACAACTGGGAGGCGTGATTGATATGTAGAGGCTCACCGATCTTTTTGCACTCAATCAAAATCTGTACTTCGCCCTCCTTCATGATGGCGTAATCAATTTTCTCGCCCTTCTTCGTACCGATGTCACAGACAAACTCTGGCGTCACCTCAGTCGGGTCAAAGACGTCGTAGCCCAACACCGTGCTGATAAATGGCATGACGAACGCATTTTTCGTTGCCTCTTCCGTCTGGATTGCGGCGCTCTGCAACCGCACTTTGGCGGCTAGGCTGGCTAACTTTTCGAAGAATTCCATGAGTGGCCTCTTGCGTGATGTCTGTCCGTGTAATGGGCTACTGGCAATTTGATCTCCACTTGATACTAGCCACAAACCCACACAATGAAAGTTTCGCCATCAGGCGGACTTTGCGCGACTGTGTTTTTATCGAAAGGGCATGGATGTAAGTAGAATTTTCATTACGCCCCCAATGTCTGAATTTCAAGCACTCCCCCAATAAGGAACACCGCTATGAAATTCGCAAAAATCTCCCAGAAGCTCGCGCTGTGGGCGGGCAGCCCAAAAACCTTCATGGGCGCATTGATCCTGATCGGGTTGTGGGGACTGAGCGGGCCGATCTTTGACTACAACGACACCTGGCAACTGATCATCAATACCTCGACCACGATCATCACCTTCCTGATGGTGTTCCTGATCCAGAACACGCAGAACCGCGATACCGATATTCTCCATTTGAAGATCGATGAATTGCTGTTGGTGACCAAAGAGGCGCAGAACGCGATGCTTGGGCTGGAGGCGCTGGATCTGAAACAGTTGGAGGCGTTGCGCAGGCACTACCGCTCGTTGGGCGAGGGTGAGGTATTTAACCTTGAGGGGCTGGGCGAGAAGAGCAAGTCGAAGCAGGATTTGAATGAGTGCTGAGGGTTTAAAATCAAAAGATCGCAGCCTTCGGCAGCTCCTACATAAACAGGTGTAGGAGCTGCCGGAGGCTGCGATCTTTTAACCTTGATTAGCGGCTAGCCTGTAAGGCGCGAGCCTTCTCCAGATGGCTTTGCAGTTTCGGCAATGTCTCGTCGGCAAACGCTTTAATCTCCGGCACGTCGGTGGTCTGCGCTTGCTGCTGAATCTGCTCGATGGCCTCTTCAGTGGCTTTGACCTGACTGGCGGCGTAGGCCTGATCGAACGAGGCGCCGTCGGCCACTGGCGGCATCAATTCTTTAGCCTTGTCGGCCAGTTCTTCACGGGGCGCGACGGGCAGGTCGAGCTTCTTGGCGATTTTCGCCAAATGCTGGTTGGCCGTGGTGCGGTCGTTGATGACGACGATGGTGTAGTCCTTGACCTCTTTCGATTCGGCCTTGCTGTGCGCCAGACGACTGGCCTCGATATCGGCCATGCCTTTGGCCGAGGCATCGTTGATGAAATCGGCGGGCGACTGGGCAAAAGCACTGCAGGCACACAGACCCAACAGCGATGCAAAACTCACGGTACGTATACGGGTGGCCATTCGGCTCATGGTCGCGCCCTCCTTACTTGCGAAATTCAAGCGGGAGCTTACGCCCCCGCCTCTCAATCAAAACTACCTTCACCGACTACTTCGATTTCTGAGCGGGCTTGCGGCCCATATCTGGTTTTGGCTCTTTGTCGACGGTCGTTGTGGTGGTTTTCCCACCTTTGCGACCTGCTTCAGAGGCCTTGGTTCGATCGTTGGCGAAGTTTCCCGAGTTCGAGTTTCTTGAATTAGGCATGATTCTCTACCTCTTGGTAATGATCGTGGCGAGCAGGTGCCCGCCTAGATTGAGAATTTTCTGGCCGGCAAAGGTTTAGAAAAGTTGCAGTTGTCGCGACGAACGGCGCCGCTTTACCTACCCTTCCTGAGCGCTTGATTGTGCATCCCTGCACACACTTTCAAGCCTTGTTCGGCATCAGCCCCGGCAGCGCATGCATCAGCGCGTTGATGGCAAAACCGATGAACATCACGCCGCACAAGCGGGTGATAAGCAACTCATGACGCTGATACAGCGTGCGTACCCGTTGCGCGCCGACCACGCCAATCAGAATAGCGTAGGCCAGCAGGCCACCGAGGAAGCTCAGGGCAATCAGCGCCGGGAGCATCGACCAGTTGAGCAGTTCGGCGCGGCTCGACAGCAACGCAGTGAAGGTCGCAACGGCGACCGGGTAGGCCTTGGGATTGGTTAGCCCGAACAGAATGCCGTGCCAGAACGGCTTGCGCGCCGCGCCCTGCGGCTCGTCACCGTTGCGACGCTGGGCCCGCACCGCGCGCCAGCCGAGCCAGAACAGGTACACGCCGCTGAGCACCCCGAGCACATCAAACGCGGTGCTGCCGATTTCCCGGGCACCGACAATCGCGATCAGCGCCGTGCTGCACCAGACCACATCGCCGAGCAGATGCCCGCAAAGAAACCCCGCCCCGGCCCGCCGCCCATGGGCTGCGCCGATGCCGAACACCGCCAGCACACCCGGCCCGGGCGTTATGCCATAAATGAAACCCGAGGCCAGCACGGCCATTAGCAACGATGGAGTCATGGAAAACCTGCAAGCGCCAGAACACGTGGCGGCCAGTCTATAACAGACAAATGTGTCTGATCATGACTCGTCGTAAAAACGCATGCCGGCGTACGGTTTTTGCCGACACGCCCCCAGTCGCGAAGCGAGATCGCCGACGTGAATTTCCAGCTTGTGGCCGTCGGGATCGAGAAAGTAGAACGACGCACCTTCGCTGCGGTTATCGCGCCATTCCTGCACATTCGCCGCTTTTAGCCTTGCTACGAACGTTGAGAAATCGGCTGCATTGAGGCTGAAAGCGTAATGGGTGTAATCGGCGCACGGTTCGCTTGAACGCAGCGGATCAAGCGACAGACACAACCACAGCCCCGGCAGCGACAGGTAAGCGCCGGCGTCCCACGTGGCTTCGACGCGCAGTTGCAACACATCGCGATAGAACGCCAGACTGCGCTGCAAATCGCCGACGGCGAGGGTCAAGTGGTTGAGGCCGGTGAGCATGCGGTCAGTAACCTCTGAGGTCTTCGGGGACGATGTATTGCTGGCCGTCGTAGGTCAGGACGACGCGAGTTTTCTTCATATCGATCGTTTTCGAGATGCACTCCTTGCCCGACAGGAAGGATTTGTAAACTGAACCACTCGAGCTGACGATCAGATCGGCAAAACCATGGTGGCTCGTCGCGCCGAGATCAACTGTCCTGCGGATTTGCGTGTCTTCGGTGGCACACTCATCCGTCCCTTCGCCGAACTCCTTGCGAATCACCAAGCCTTCCAGCACCGGGCGCAACTTGTTGCCTTCGCGCACATATAACGCCAAATCGGTTTTTGCGTAAGGATTGGCTCTGGAGCCGTGACTGGCGAATTTCGAACGCAATCCGAATGCACGGACATCTGCTGCCAATCGGTAGCGGGCCGTATCGATTGTCAGATCGTCGAAACTGATGGCATCGGAATTGTAGGCGCCCGGCTTTGCATAAGTAGCGAGGCTCTTGCCGCTTGTCGAACTGACGAGCGCCAGTTCCAGATCGAACACCCCCATTTCATCGTCGCCGGAATCGGAGAGAAATGAAGATTTCGCCGCAATCGACTGGTCGTTGTACGCCGGCCACGCTTTGCAGCGCGAAAGGGAATGGCCGTCGAACTTCTTCACTTCGCAGGCGGCCTGGGCTTGAGCGGCCATTGTAAAAAGGCCCATCGCGATGAAAGAGCCCAGCACTGTAGTACGCGAGAACATTATTCTTCCTTGAGTAAAAGACATCGGTCTTAGAGGCCTTTGAAATCTTCAGGCATTACGTAGTTTTTGCCGTCATAGCGAAGTGTCGTCAAGACCGGTTTTTGCGTGACGGTATTGGATACACACGCCTCGCCTTCGCCCTCGCCAACAGTCGAGCTACGGATCGTTTTGATAATCAGGTCGGCATAGCCACGGCTGCTGGTCTTGGCCAGAGCCACGGTTCGCGTAGTTTCATAGCGCTCTCCCGCACAATTGCCATCCCACTCCCCGCCATATTCATAAACCACCAGCCGACTCATGACAGGACGCAATGCGTTGCCGTCTTTCACATAGAGCGACAACAGGGTTTCATCCACAGGATTCACACGCGAAGAGCCTTTAAACCGCACTCGCACACCAAAAGCCTGCAACTGAGGTGAGAGTTTATAGCGGGCAGTATCGAATTTCAGTTCATCAAGCGCGATGGCATCCACGGAGAATGCGGAGGGCTGATAAAAGCTCGCTAACGGCTGCGAATCTGCGCTCGCCACCAAAGCCAAACGCAGATCGTAAAGACCCACAGTCCCTGACTCGCCATACACCGGATCGGGCGAGAAATTGGCGGCAGCGGTGAGCGTCAGCCCGGGATACGCCGGCCAGTCCTTGCAGAGGGAAAAATCCATCTCATGCGCCGTGGGCGCCGGCGTGCAATCGGCCAATGCCTGCCCCGCCAGCAACCACCCGCACAATGCCGCACACCCGATCCAGCCAGACTTCACTGTCACTTCCCGCTCCTTGAGCACTTTTCAGCCGCGCACTATCCCCTGCTGTATCGGCCCTTTCAACCGAATCATCAGTAAACCAAAGTGCATTTCCCGCTTGGTAGCGAGAAGTCGTTGACGGCGTTGCGGGCGTTGGGGCGATGTTGGCTATTGCCAGGGTGGTGTTGATTCGTGTGTTTGAGAAAAATGGGGTGGCTGTTAACTGATGGAACCAATCCGTGATTTATCAGTGTCTGGAAGTCAGTCTTCGCGAGCAGGCTCGCTCCCACAGGGATCGCGTTTCTTCAGTTGAAATGCGATCAAATGTGGGAGCGAGCCTGCTCGCGATGGCGTCAGAAAAGGCGCCGCAAATCTCAGAACTTATCAAGCGTGCGCAATTTCTGCGGCAAGCCCCACAACAGCAACGCCGCCGCAATCAGCGCCGCTACGCCAATCACGTATAGCGCCGGCGTGGTGCTACCGGTCAGGTCCTTGATCCGCCCGACCATCACCGGGCTGACGATTCCGCCGAATTGTCCCAGCGTATTGATCACCGCAATCCCGCCCGCCGCACCAGCGCCAGCACCGGCGAGCAACTTCGGTGGCAAGGTCCAGAAGCTCGGAATCGAAGCGATAATCCCGGCGCCCAGCAAGCCCAGGGCGACGATCAGGAAGGTGGTGTGGCTGGCGAAAATCCCTGCACTGAAAAAGCCGATCGCCCCCACGATCACCAACCCGGCAACAAACTTGCGCCGCTCCCCGGTGGCATCCGACAAACGCCCGATCACCACCATACTGATCGCCCCGCAAATGTACGGAATGGCCGTCAGCAGACCGATCATCACCGGGCTCTCGGTGCCGGCGCTGCGGATCAATTGCGGCGCCCAGAAATTCAAACCGTAAGACGCCACCTGAATCAGAAAGTAGATCAGCCCCAAGGTCAGAAAACCGGGAATCTTCAACGCTGCAAGCAACGAACCACCACTCTTGTGCGGCTCATGCTGGGCGATGCGACTGGACAGCAACTTCTTTTCGTCCGCAGTCAGCCAGTGTGCATCCTCGATGCGATCCTTGAGCTGCGTCAGCACCAGAAAACCGAGGCCGATGCACGGTACGCCGCCGAGCAGGAACAGCCAGTGCCAGCCACGCATTTGCAGCACGCCGTCGAGGTGCTCCAGTACCAGCCCGGAGAACGGCGCGCCGACCAGACCGGCAAACGCCGAAGCGAGAAACAGCATCGAGGTGATGCGGCCACGGAAGTGCTGGGGGAACCACAGCGTCAGGTAATACAGCACGCCCGGGGCAAATCCGGCTTCCATCGCACCGATCACAAAGCGCAGCGCGTAGAACTGCCACTCGCTGTTAACGAACACCATCGCTGCCGTCGCCACGCCCCAGGACATCATGATCCGCGCGATCCAGCGCCGTGCGCCGACCTTGTAGAGCATCATGTTGCTCGGCACTTCGAACAGCACATAACCGACGACGAACAGCCCGGCGCCGAGGCCGTACGCGGTGTCGCTCAGGCTCAAATCGGTCTGCAACTGGAACTTGGCGAAGCTGATGTTGATGCGGTCGAAAAAAGCGAACAGGTAGCAGACCATGATCAGCGGCATCAGACGCCAGGCGACTTTGCTGACCAAGGCTTTTTCGGCGTCGTGATCGACGGACGGACTCGCGCCCGCCTCCATTACATTGAGGCTCATAGCTTTTCTCCAGGCGGACTGCCGGTGGGCGTCCGATTGTTTTTGTTGTCTGGTTTTCACACTCACTGTGGAGCGCTTTTCTGTGGGAGCGAGCCTGCTTGCGAAGGCGATGTGTCATTCACCTTTGATGTCGACTGACGCGACGCATTCGCGAGCAGGCTCGCTCCCACAGTTGATTGGTGTTGTCAGGTGGGGATCGGGTGCAGGTCGCAGTTGCGTCCGGCCTTGGCCAGTTGGCCGGGGACTTCGTGGCCCAGCAGATCCGGCAAGCCGCGCGAGAGTTTCAGCAGCAGCGGCAAGTCGATACCGGTGTGAATACCGATCTCATCGCACAGGTTCACCAGGTCTTCAGTGCAGATATTGCCCGACGCACCCGGCGCAAACGGACAGCCACCGAGACCGCCGAGCGCCGCGTCGAAACGCCGAGCGCCCGCCTCGTAAGCCGCCAGCACATTGCACAGCCCCAGACCCCGAGTGTTGTGGAAATGCAAAGTCAGATCGGCCGGCGAAACCCGCTGCAACACCCGCCGCACCAAGCGATCCACCTGTCGCGGATTGGCCATGCCAGTGGTGTCGGCGAGGGTAATACCCGCGATGCCGAGTTCCTGATAAGCGTCGACGATTTGCAGCACGCGATCCTCGTCAATCTGACCTTCGAACGGGCAACCGAACGTGGTAGCAACGCTACCATTGAGGCGCACACCGGAACCGCTGGCGAACGAAACGATGTCACCGAACGCCGCCATCGAGTCGTCACAGCGCATGCGCATGTTGGCCATGTTGTGCGTCTGGCTGGCGGACATCACCAGATTCAGTTCATCGGCGCCCGCCTCCAGTGCACGCTGCGCACCTTTGAGGTTGGGAATCAGCGCGACGTAAATCACCCCAGGCTGTCGCTCAATGCCAGTGAAAACCTGCTCGCCATCACGCAGCGCCGGAATCGCTTTCGGCGACACGAACGAGCCGGCCTCGATACGGCTGAAACCGGCCAGTGACAGCTGATTGATCAGGGCGATCTTGTCAGCGGTTTCTACCCAGGTCGGCTCGATCTGCAAACCGTCGCGCGGCGAGACTTCCTGGACGATCAGGGTTTGCGAATAGTCCGTGATCATTGCACCACCCCTTGGCTTTTCAGGCGTTCGATGTCGAGTTCAGTCAGGCCAAGGCCGGCAAGAATACCGTCGGTGTGCTGGCCGAGTTTTGGCCCCGACCAGTTCACGCCGCCGGGGGTTTCCGAAAGTTTCGGGACGATGCCGGGCATCTTCACCGTCGCGCCGCCAGGCAGTTCTGCATTGAGCAGCATGTCCCGCGCCTGATAGTGCGGATCGGCCACAATGTCGGCCACTGAATAAATGCGCCCGGCCGGCACTTCAGCCGCTTCCAGCGCCGCGAGCACCTCGTCAATCGGCAGGCTGCTGGTCCAATGAGTGATGGCGGCGTCGAGCAAACCGCTCTTGGCGGCGCGACCGTCGTTGTGGGCGAATTCCTCTGCGTCAGCCAGGTCTTCGCGGCCAATGGTGTGCATCAGACGCTTGTAGATCGGGTCGCTGTTGCCGGCAATCACCACATAGGCCCCGTCAGCCGTCAGGTAAGTGTTGGACGGTGCGATACCCGGCAAGGCGCCGCCGCTGCGTTCGCGGACATGGCCCTGCATGTCGTACTCCGGCACCAGACTTTCCATGACGTTGAACACGCTTTCGGCCAGCGACACGTCGACGATCTGCCCGCCGCCCTGCCCGGTCTTGACCCGCAACAACGACATCAGCGCGCCGATCACCGCGTGCAGCGAGGCCAGCGAATCACCGAGGCTGACGCCGACCCGCGCCGGTGGCGAACCGGGGGTGCCGGTGGTGTAGCGAATGCCGCCCATCGCTTCGCCGATCGCGCCAAAGCCCGGACGGTCGCGGTAAGGGCCGGTCTGGCCGTAACCGGAGATGCGTACGAGGGTGAGATTGGGGTTGAGCGCGTGGAGCACGTCCCAACCGAGGCCAAGTTTTTCCAATGCGCCGGGGCGCAGGTTTTCGATGATCACGTCAGCGTCGCTGGCCAGTTGCTTGACCAGTTCGATGCCTTCGGCAGATTTCAGATTGAGTGCCAGCGATTTCTTGTTGCGTGATTGCAGGTACCACCACAGCGACGTGCCTTCGTGCAGCTTGCGCCATTTGCGCAACGGGTCGCCCTGACCCATGGCTTCGATCTTGATCACCTCGGCGCCGAATTCGGCGAGCATACGCGCGGCAAACGGCGCGGCGATCAAGGTGCCGATCTCGATCACTTTGATCGCACTCAAAGGGGCAGTCATCGCGGGGTACCTCTTGTTCTTGGAATATGTGGCCAAGGCTAGAGGAACGATGATCGGGCAATCCAGCCGTCTCTCGGCAATGGGCGTTCGCGAAATGCGAACGCTCGGGAGTGATGTGGTGAATTCAAATCAGTCTTCGCGAGCAGGCTCGCTCCCACAGGGTTTCGTGGCGGCTGCAGATTCTGGTTCAACACATATCCACTGTGGGAGCGAGCCTGCTCGCGAAGAGGCCGGAACATTCACTGGAGATCTATGCGCCCTACCTACGCAAATGCTCAAACAACAATCGACTCACCGGCGACAACCGCGCCTCATCGCGCACCACCACAATCAACGCACGATCCGACCAGTCGTCCGTCAACGGCACCGCGTGCAACCCCAGTGCCTGACCAAACAATTCATAAGCACGCTGCGGCAAAATGCCGATGCCCATGTTCGCCTGGACCATCCGGCACACCGCATCGAACCCCGGCACATGAATACGAATACGCAGGACTTTACCGGCCTGACGAGCCGCCGCGTGGGTGCGCATGTTGATCGAACTGGCGGCGTGCAAACCGACGTAGTCGCTGTCGAGGGTTTCGGCAAAAGCCACGGACGCACGCGCCGCCAACGGATGTTCCGGCAACATCACGACAACCAGTTTGTCCTGACGGTACAACACGCTGTGCAGGCCTTTGATGTCGCTGTCGTTGGAGCAGATACCGAGATCTGCGACGCCATCGAGCACGCCTTGAATCACCCCGGCGCTGGGCCGTTCTTCCAGGTCGGTCTTGACCTGCGGATGCTGTGCGGAGAAGTCGCGTAAATCTTCGGGAAGAAACTGAATGATCGCCGAGAGGTTCGCCAGCATGCGCACATAGCCGCGCACACCGTGACTGTGTTCGCCGAGCTCCAGGCCCATTTTCTCGACGTTGAACAGCATCTGCCGGGCATGGTGCAACAACGTTTCCCCGGCCGGGGTCAGCGTCATGCCCTTGGCCTGACGCACGAACAGGCTGATCCCGAGCGCCTCTTCCAGCTCCATCAGCCGTTTGCTCGCCGCCGAAACCGCGATGGCTTCGCGCGAGGCGGCGCGGGTCAGCGTGCCCTCTTCGTGGACAGCGACAAACAGTTGCAGGGTGATCAGGTCGAGGCGGCGGATCAGGCTTTTTTGCAGCATGCGAGACTCGGCGATGGTGGCGCGAACGGGCCTTGAGCATAACGCCGTTCGCCATCGCTGTACCCGTCTCAGAACGCGTTGCGGAAGATCTCCTCGATCTGGCGTTGATCCGCCGCCCGAGGATTGGTCAGACCGCAGGCGTCCTTCAGGGCATTGCTGGCGAGTAACGGGATGTCGCTGAGCTTGGCGCCGAGTTCACGTAAGCCACCGGGAATCTCAACGTCTTTGGCCAGACAACGGATAGCGGTGATGGCCGCTTGCGCGCCTTCTTCCGGACTGCAACCACGAATGTCGGCGCCCATCGCGTGGGCCACATCGGTTAGCCGCTCGGCACAGACCAGCGCATTGAACGTCTGCACGTGGGGCAGCAGCACGGCATTGCACACGCCATGGGGCAAGTCATAAAACCCGCCCAACTGATGCGCCATCGCATGCACGTACCCGAGCGAGGCATTGTTGAACGCCATGCCGGCGAGGAACTGCGCGTACGCCATGTTTTCCCGCGCGGCGAGGTCGCTGCCGTCACGCACGGCCAGGCGCAGGTTGTTGCTGATCAGGGTCATCGCCTTCAACGCGCAGGCATCGGTGATCGGGTTGGCAGCGGTCGAGACATAGGCTTCGATGGCGTGGGTCAACGCATCCATGCCGGTGGCGGCGGTCAGGCCTTTGGGCATGGCGACCATCAACTCCGGGTCGTTGACCGACAGCAGTGGCGTGACATTGCGGTCGACGATGGCCATTTTCACGTGGCGTGATTCGTCGGTGATGATGCAAAAACGAGTCATCTCGCTGGCGGTGCCGGCAGTGGTGTTGATCGCGATCAGTGGCAGTTGCGGCTTGCTCGATTGATCAATGCCTTCGTAATCACGGATCTGCCCGCCATTGGTCGCGCACAGAGCAATGCCTTTGGCGCAGTCGTGCGGCGAGCCGCCGCCCAGCGACACGACGAAATCGCAGCGACTTTCCTTGAGCAGACCCAGACCCGATTCGACGTTGGCGATGCTCGGGTTGGGTTTGGCGCCGTCAAAAATCACCGAATCGATGTCCTGCATCGCCAGTTTCTCGGCGACCATCGTCGCCACGCCAGCCTTGGCCAGCCCCGCGTCAGTGACGATCAACGCTTTGCGAAAACCGTAGTTGCGAATGGCGACCATGGCTTCGTCGAGGCAGCCGTTGCCCATGATGTTTACCGCCGGAATGAAAAAGGTGCTGGTCATGCGCGCATCTCCTGACAGGGGGCCGAATCGACTGCTCCGGTTCGGCGGATAGACACAGCATCGACCGATCGGTCACGAGTGATGTTGATCTGGCTCAATGCCCGCTCGTGATAAAGTTGCCGTCCATCAGCCCCTATGTTTTGAGACCGCCTACGCAATGACCGATTTTCTCGATGTCGACGCCAGCCTCGAAGACTGGAACACCCTGCGCGCCGCGACCGACTTCAGCGGCTTGCTGGTGGGCAATGGCGCCAGTCGTGCGGTGTGGGATGACTTCGGCTATGACTCGCTGTTCGAAAATGCCCGAACCGTCGAGGAGAAACCGCTGAGCCCGTCGGAACTGGCGGTGTTCGACGCCATGCAAACGCGCAGCTTCGAGCAGGTACTCGGCGCGCTGAAAACCACCAGCCGGGTCAACAAAGCGTTGGCCGTCAGCTCAGCGGCACCGCGCAATCGCTACTACGCGATCAAGGAAGCGCTGATCAACACCGTGCACGCCGTGCACATTCCGTGGCGACTGGTGAAGCCTTCGACGCTGGCGACGTTGAACGAAGAACTGGCGCGCTATCGCACGGTGTTCACCACCAATTACGACTTGCTTAATTACTGGGCGCTGCAACATCAAAGCGACGCCATCGATGATCTGTTCAACGGTGCCAACGCGAGTTTCGATCTGAGCGAAACTGCCACCGACAAACCGCGCTTGTTGTACCTGCACGGTGGCCTGCATCTGGTGCGCAATCAGGACGGCACCGCGCGCAAATTGACCTCAACCGAAGGCACGCTGCTCGGCAGTTTCGCCATCAACAACACGATCAAGACACTGGATGACGTGCCGCTGTTCGTCACCGAAGGGCCGAGTGCGGACAAGCTCAAGACCATTCGCAGTTCGGATTACCTGTCGTTCTGTTATGCGCAGTTGTTGGGGCATGGCGGCAGTTTGTGCATTTTTGGCCATGCCTTGGGCGAGCAGGATGCGCACATTGTTCGGGCGCTGCGTTTGGCGAAGCCTGCGACGGTGGCGATCTCGATTTATCCGCGCAGTGCGGCGTTTGTTCAGCATCAGAAGCGGCATTACGCGCAGGTGTTTGAGGGCACGGGGGTTGAGTTGCGGTTTTTTGATGCCAAGAGCCATGCGCTCGGCAGCCCTAAGTTGTCGGTGCCCGTCGAGGTTTGATGTAAACCGGTCTGACGCCTTCGCGAGCAGGCTCGCTCCCACATTTGGAATGCATTCAACCTGTGGGAGCGAGCCTGCTCGCGAAGCTTTTGGGGGCGCCTCAATCTTCAGCGCTGTGCACCACCACCAGCAACTGCGCCTGCACATCCCCCACCGATCGGATCCGGTGCGGTTTCTGCGCATTGAAGTGCAGCGCATCACCGCGTTCCAACAATACCTTCTCGTTCATGAAATCCACTTCGACCTGCCCTTCGTGGACGAACAGAAACTCTTCGCCCAGATGCTCCTTGAAGGTCTTGTCGGTGAACTCGCTCGGCGGATAGATAATGAAGGGCAGCAGATTGCGCTCGCTGACCTGATGGGCCAGCACCGCATATCCCGGACTCTGATCATTGGCCGCGAGTGACTGGCGCTCGTGGCTGCGCACCAGGCTGTAGCTGTCGAGGCTGACGTTGTCTTCGGAAAACAATTCCTCGACTTTCACGTTCAACGCCTTCGCCAGTTTCAACGCGGCAGCAATCGACGGGGTGTTCAGCCCGCGCTCGACTTTGGACAGATAACTCTTGGTCATGCCGGATTTTTCGGCCAGCGCCTCAAGGGTTACGCCAAGTTTTTTTCTCAATAATTTCAAACGGATAGACATGCGCGGCGGTTATTCCAGCAAGGAAGCGACGATTTGTGCTTGCTAATGACACTTTGTGTCATATAGCCTCTTTCGTGTCATTTGCAATCACCCAAAGGACACAGACATGGCCAAGACATTAGCACTACCCAAAGACCAACTGGTCAAGCAAGCGCTGACCCAGATGCAAAAAACCCTGGCGGATAATACGTGGACGGACCGGCAAAAGCTGGCCCTGACCTGCCGGATTCTATTCGAGAACGGTCACGACTCCGGTCTGGCCGGACAAATCACCGCCCGTGGGCCGCAGCCCGGCACCTATTACACTCAGCAACTGGGCCTGGGTTTCGACGAAATCACCGCGAGCAATCTGCTGCTGGTCAACGAGGACCTGGAAGTCCTCGAAGGTCACGGCATGGCCAACCCGGCCAACCGTTTTCACAGCTGGGTGTACCGCGCTCGTCCGGATGTGAACTGCATCATTCACACCCACCCGACCCACGTCGCGGCGCTGTCGATGCTGGAGGTGCCGCTGCAGATTTCCCACATGGATCTGTGCCCACTGTACGACGACTGCGCGTTTCTCGAAGGCTGGCCGGGGGTGCCGGTGGGCAACGAAGAAGGTGAGCTGATTGCCGGTGCGCTGGGCGACAAACGCGCGATTGTGCTTTCGCACCACGGTCAGCTGTCGACCGGCACGACCATTGAAGAAGCCTGTGTCATCGCCCAATTGATCGAACGTGCGGCCAAGCTGCAACTGCTGGCGATGGCCGCCGGCACGATCAAACCGATCATCCCCGAGCTGGGCCGCGAGGCGCACGACTGGATCGCCAAGCCGAAACGCCACGCCGCTGCCTTCAACTACTACGCCCGGCAGAACCTGCGTCAACACGCCGATTGCCTGAACTGAACCTATTTACGGAGAGACTCCCATGTCCACTATTCACGGCATCATCGGCTACACCATCACCCCATTCGGCGCCAATGGCGAAGGGCTGGATTTGCCAGCGCTCGGGCAATCGATCGATCGCCTGATCGACAGCGGTGTCCACGCCATCGCGCCATTGGGCAGCACCGGCGAAGGCGCTTACCTGAGCGATGCGGAGTGGGATCAGGTCGCCGAGTTCAGCATCAAGCACGTCGCCAAACGCGTGCCGACCATCGTCAGCGTGTCCGACCTGACCACCGCCAAAGCCGTACGCCGCGCGCGTTTCGCCGAAGCCCATGGTGCCGACGTGGTGATGGTGCTGCCGGCTTCGTACTGGAAACTCACCGAGGCAGAAATCCTCGCCCACTACCGTGCCATCGGCGAGAGCATCGGCGTGCCAATCATGCTCTACAACAACCCGGCCACCAGCGGCACCGACATGTCGGTGGATTTGATTCTACGCATCGTCAATGGCGTGGAAAACGTGACCATGGTCAAGGAGAGCACCGGCGATATTCAGCGCATGCACAAGCTGCAATTGCTCGGCGAAGGCCAGGTGCCGTTCTACAACGGCTGCAATCCACTGGCACTGGAAGCGTTCGCCGCCGGGGCGAAAGGCTGGTGCACAGCGGCGCCGAACCTTATTCCGCAGTTGAACCTGGATCTTTATGACGCGGCCATGGCCGGCGATCTGGATCGGGCGCGGGATCTGTTCTATCGCCAGTTGCCGCTACTGGATTTCATCTTGAAGGGTGGCTTGCCGGCGACGATCAAGGCCGGGTTGCGTCAGACCGGTCTGGAGGTGGGCGATCCGCGCTTGCCGGTTTTCCCGTTGAGTGAAGCGGGCCAGACCCAGCTGCAAGCGATCCTCAAGATCCTGCGCTGATCTCCCGGTAAAACGCAAAACCCAATGTGGGAGCGAGCCTGCTCGCGAAAGCGGTGTATCAGTCGATGATGATGTTGACTGATACACCGCTTTCGCGAGCAGGCTCGCTCCCACAGGGGATTTTTTGGTGGATTTGAAAGTGAGGTCAGAGGACAGGCAAAGTCTTGTCCTTGATCACCTTGCTCGGACCGTTCGCCTTGACGCTGGCAATGCCTTTATCGCACGCCGCATCCGATGAATACGCCTCGCTGCTGCCGATGACCTGATGATTGGCCGCTTTCAGATTGAAATACGGATGGCCGTCCTTCGTCGACTTCTTCTCGTAGCGCTCATCCAGCGGGCTGTTGGTCTGCACCGCCGCGATGCCGCCGTCGGCCGCTGCGCGAGTGGTGTACAGCTCGCTGGTCAGAATCGTTTCGGCGTTCGCCGCTTTCAACACGAACCTGAACTGGCCGTTGCTGCTTTTACTGAGTTCGTACCATCCGGACATACTCGTTGCTCCTTGGCGATTGAGAGATTTCGCGCTTCAGAGTAAAGACCAGTCCTGAATATCTGTCGCCTGTACCGGCCCCTTCGCGAGCAAGCTCGCTCCCACATTTGAGCGCATTCCAGTTGGAGAACGCGGTCGCAAGTGGGAGCGAGCTTGCTCGCGAAAGGGTCACTGCGATGCTGGCTATTTCACCACCGACCGCACCACCGACAACTCCGGCGCACTCACCCGCCGCTGGCTCAGGTAGCGCGTACAACTCACCCGCAGGAACGAGGCAAAATTCACCACCTCACCGCGATAATCCATCACCTCTTCATACAGCTTGGCGATCAGCTGGTTGGTGGTCATGCCGTCGACCTCGGCGATTTCGCTGAGGATGTCCCAGAACTGATTCTCTAGGCGCAACGTCGTCACCACGCCGCAGATGCGCAGCGAGCGCGAGCGTGATTCGTAGAGAATCGGGTCGGCCTTGACGTAGAGCTCGCACATCGGCGAATCCTCGTTACAGGGTGATTTTGGTGCCGAGCAAACCGAGGAACCCGGCCAGCCAGTTCGGATGCGCCGGCCATGCCGGGGCTGTGGCCAGATTGCCTTGAACGTGGCCGTCCGTCACCGGGATATCGATGTACGTACCACCCGCCAGTCGCACTTCCGGCGCGCAGGCCGGGTAGGCACTGCATTCGCGACCTTCAAGCACGCCCGCCGCTGCCAGCAATTGCGCGCCGTGGCAGACCGCGGCAATCGGTTTGCCGGCCTTGTCGAAGGCGCGCACCAAGTCGAGGACTTTTTCATTGAGACGCAGGTATTCCGGCGCACGACCACCGGGGATCAACAGCGCGTCGTAATCGGCCTCGCTGACCTTGGCGAAATCGAAGTTAAGCGCGAACAGGTGACCGGGTTTTTCGCTGTAAGTCTGATCGCCTTCGAAGTCATGGATCGCGGTGCGCACGGTCTTGCCGGCGGCCTTGTCCGGGCACACAGCGTGGACGGTGTGACCGACCATTTGCAGGGCCTGGAATGGCACCATCACTTCGTAATCTTCGACGTAATCGCCGACCAGCATCAGGATCTTTTTCGCGGCCATGGGGAGGACTCCTCTGGAGAATGCTTGGGAGTGTTCAAGGTAGACCTATTCGACAGTGACGGGTAACAACGGGCTACTACCGAGTTGATGCCATCGCGAGCAGGCTCACTCCTACAGGGGAACGCATTTCAACTGTAGGAGTGAGCCTGCTCGCGATAGCGTCCGCAAACTGTACGCCTAAGTCTGTGCCTAGCTGTAACAGCCCGAACCACTCGGTTTATGGCTTTATGAAGGTCATTCCCTGCCACCTTCAATTTCGGTCCCCATCATGTCCTCGCGCGAAAACACCGGCATGGCCCTAGGCCTGCTCGGCGTGGTGATTTTCAGCCTCACCCTGCCCTTCACCCGCATCGTGGTGGAGGAAATGCATCCATTGCTCAACGGTTTGGGCCGCGCATTGTTCGCAGCGATTCCGGCAGCGCTGCTGTTGTTGTGGCGTCGCGAGAAGTGGCCAACCTGGCAGCAGGTCAAAGGCCTGAGCCTGGTGATCGCCGGGGTGATTCTGGGTTTTCCAGTGTTGTCGGCGTGGGCCATGCAAACCTTGCCGGCGTCCCACGGTGCGCTGGTCAACGGGCTACAACCGCTATGTGTGGCGCTGTATGCCGCGTGGTTGTCCCATGAGCGCCCGTCAAAAGCCTTCTGGGCCTGCGCGGCGCTGGGCAGTGCGTTGGTGCTCGGTTATGCGTTGTACACCGGGGCCGGCAGTATTCAGGCGGGTGATCTGTTGATGCTCGGCGCGATTGCCGTCGGTGGACTGGGTTATGCCGAAGGCGGCCGCTTGGCCAAGGAGATGGGCGGCTGGCAGGTGATCTGCTGGGCGCTGGTGCTGTCGACGCCGCTGTTGATCGGGCCGGTGCTGTATCTGGCGCTGCAACATCAGGGTGCGGTGTCGGCCAAGACCTGGTGGGCGTTTGGTTACGTGGCGCTGTTTTCGCAGTTTCTCGGCTTCTTCGCCTGGTACGCCGGGCTGGCCATGGGCGGGATTGCCCGGGTCAGTCAGATCCAGTTGTTGCAGATTTTCTTCACCATCGCGTTTTCGGCGCTGTTCTTTGGTGAACATGTCGAACCGATTACCTGGGTGTTTGCCTGCGGTGTGATTGCCACCGTGATGCTCGGCCGCAAGACCGCGATCAAACCCCATGTGGGAGCGAGCCTGCTCGCGAAGGGTCCGTAACAGCCAACATCATCGTTGACTGTCAGTCCGCTTTCGCGAGCAGGTCGAATCGTCGCACCGTCGCTCCCACAGGGTTTTGTGTCAGGCCAGGTAGCCGTCGGCGCGCAGCAGGGTTTCCAGGCAGTGCTCGCTGATGTTGTAGAACGCCTTCAACTCTTCGATCTTCACCAACAGCTGAGCCGGATCGACCGGCTCGGCGCGTTTTACCGCGAGAATCATCTTGTTCTTGTTGGTGTGATCCAGCGAGATGAATTCGAAGACCTTGGTTTCGTAACCGCAGGCTTCCAGGAACAGCGCACGCAAGCTATCGGTGACCATTTCCGCTTGCTGACCGAGGTGCAAACCGTATTGCAGCATCGGTTTGAGCAGCGCCGGGCTCTGGATCTGCAGGCGGATCTGTTTGTGGCAGCACGGCGAGCACATGATGATCGATGCGCCGGAGCGGATGCCGGTGTGGATCGCGTAGTCGGTAGCGATGTCGCAGGCATGCAGGGCGATCATCACATCCAGCTCGCTCGGCGCCACGCTGCGCACGTCACCGCACTTGAACACCAGGCCCGGATGATCGAGCTTCGCCGCCGCAGCGTTGCACAGGTTGACCATTTCCTCACGCAACTCGACACCCGTGACTTCGCCCTCGGCGTTCAAGGTGTTGCGCAGGTAATCGTGAATCGCGAACGTCAGGTAACCCTTGCCCGAACCGAAATCCGCCACGCGCACCGGTTTGTCCAGGGCCAGCGGCGACGAGGTCAGGGCGTGGCTGAACACTTCGATGAACTTGTTGATCTGCTTCCATTTGCGCGACATCGCCGGGATCAGCTCATGTTGCGCATTGGTCACGCCAAGATCCTTGAGGAACGGTCGGCTCAACTCAAGAAAGCGGTTTTTCTCGCGATTGTGCTCAGCGGACGGCGCTTCGCGCAATTGCTGAGGTTTGCTTTTGAACAGCGAACTCTTGCCCTTTTTGCTGTATTCGAGCTGGGCTTCATCAGTTACCGCGAGTAAATGGGCATTTTTGAACGCGGCTGGCAGTAGCGCGGCAATCGTCGCCACGCCTTCGTTCAGCGGCAGGTTTTTGGTGATGTCGCGGGTTTTATAGCGATAGACGAACGACAGATTCGGCTGCGCCTTGACCGTCACCGCTTTGATGATGACCCGTTGCAGATCCGCTTCGTCACCGACGTACTTGGCCAGCACCAGTTTGATGAAGCCGTTCTGTTCGAGGCTGGTTTGCAGCAGCTCGATGAACTGGGCGTGGTGATCGGGCGCGGGTTTGGTGGCAGGAGCAGTAACGGACATGAAAAAGCGGCCTCGGACGGGCGAAATCGGGAATGGCGGTTATTTTAGGGGGGATGGGGGTTGGGGACACGCTCTTATTTGCCGAACGGTTGGTTAAAGCTGCCCTCACCCTAGCCCTCTCCCAGAGGTAGAGGGCTAGGGTGAGGTGTTTTCACGAGTTACGCCGACTTGAAATACCGAGTCGAACTCAGGTTTGAAAGTTTTGCTTTAAATCCATAATCGACTCGGATTTTCAGGTCGATGTCGAGCGCAAGACACCTCGGTCGGCTCCCTCTCCCTCTGGGAGAGGGCTGGGGTGAGGGTTTGTCTTACCCCAGCACAATCAACCGATTCGGCAACTCATTCCTCACCTGCGTCACCGGCACATGCACCTTCAGCAATTCCCCACACGCCTCAATACACGTGACAAACCCTTCCAGCGTGCGCCCCTGGCGCACCTGCTCAGTAAACGCAGCAACAATCGCATCCCAGGATTTATTATCCAGCCGCTTGGAAATCCCCTCATCCACCAGAATCTCCACATACCGCTCAGCCTCGCAAACAAAAATCAGCATTCCCGTGCTGCCCACCGTGTGGTGCAGGTTCTGCTCGAGAAACTGCCGCCGCGCCAGGTTTGACGCACGCCAATGCCGCACGCGACGCGGTATCAAATGAGTGGTGATTTTCGGCAGACGAAACAGCAGGCACAGCACGATAAACGCGCCCCACTGCACCAGCAGCAGACTGCGCAGGGTCAGCCAGCCGGTCAGGTAGTGGACGATGCCCGGCACCATCAGCGCCAACAGGCTGGCCCACAACAACGGGATGTACGCGTAGTCATCGGCGCGCGCTGCGAGCACCGTCACCAGTTCGGCGTCGGTGTCGCGCTCGACCCGGGCGATCGCCTCGGCGACTTTGCGTTGTTCGTGTTCGGTCAGTAGTGCCATGTTGAAAAGTGCCTGCTCATTATTCTTCTGATATCACCAGCCGCCGGACGAACCACCGCCGCCGAAACTGCCCCCGCCGCCGCTGAAGCCGCCGCCTCCACCGCCGCCGCCAAACCCGCCACCACCGCCGAAGCCGCCCCCTCCTCCGGAGCCACCCCGGCCGGCAGGCAGGATACCGAGCATCTGGCAGACAAACACCGTCAGGATGAACAACATCACCAAAAACACGAACAATCCCGGATGCCGCGAGATGAAATCATCGGACGGATCACCACTGGACTCATACACCGTCGATGGCTCATCCAGCGGATTACCACCGAGCACCACCAGCATCGCCGCCACGCCGTCGCTGATGCCTTTGCTGAAATTGCCGCTCTTGAATGCTGGAGTGATGACTTGATGAATGATCACTGAAGTCTGCGCGTCGGTCAGCCGGTCTTCGAGGCCATAACCGACTTCGATGCGCAGTTTGCGCTCGTCACGGGCAACGATCAGCAGTGCGCCGTTGTTCTTGTCCTTCTGGCCGATGCCCCAGTGCCGGCCGAGCTGAACGCCGAAGTCTTCGATGGTCGTGCCTTGCAGATCCGGCAGCGTGACCACGACCAGTTGCTCGCCGGTGGCCTGTTCGTGGGCCTGCAATTGCTGGCTCAGTTGCGCGCGCACCGACGGCTCAAGCATCTGCGCTTCGTCCACCACCCGCCCGCTCAGCGCCGGGAACGTCAACTCGGCCCGGGCGCTGACGGCGAACAACCACAGCATCAGCACCAGACCCATTTTCAACACACGCATGGACAACCTCGAATCAGAATTTCACTTCCGGGGCCTTTTCCGCGCCGGGCGTGGTGGCTTCGAAGGTTTCGCGGATCGGCAGGTCGCTGTACATCACGCTGTGCCAGAGGCGACCGGGGAAGGTGCGGATTTCGGTGTTGTATTTCTGCACCGCCAGAATGAAATCGCGCCGTGCCACGGCGATGCGGTTTTCCGTGCCCTCAAGTTGCGATTGCAGGGCGAGGAAGTTCTGGTTGGCCTTAAGATCCGGATAGCGCTCGGACACCACCATCAAGCGGCTCAACGCACCGGTCAGTTGATCCTGCGCCTGCTGGAACTGCTTGAGTTTTTCCGGGTTGTCGAGGGTGCTGGCGTCGACCTGGATCGACGTGGCTTTCGCCCGCGCCTCGATCACTGCGGTCAGCGTTTCCTGCTCGTGAGCCGCATAACCTTTCACCGTTTCCACCAGATTGGGGATCAGGTCGGCGCGGCGCTGGTACTGGTTCTGCACCTGGCCCCATGCGGCTTTGGCCTGTTCGTCGAGGGTCGGGATATTGTTGATGCCGCACGCGGTCAACAGCGTGGCCAGCACCAGCAGCGTGGCGACCTGCAAACGCGAGCGATTGGTTGGGCTTACATTCATCGCAGTGATGCTCCTTGGCACATATCATTATAAAAACCGAGCGCGAAACATTCTCAGCGGGCTCTTGGGGCATAATCGGCCGCGTCGCTGGATTACGACGGGGCAATGGGCTAAAAAGTGCCCTGCGTGATCATGCTGCCAAGTGTCGGCTGCCGTTTTTGGCTCTGTTTCTTTGAGCCTGTACCCGAACAACAATAGTCGCTCCCTAAATTTTGGCTGGCCGGCGTTGCAATGCCGCTTGGGCCCTTGAGAAAAATATTCATGAAGAAGCTGTGTTTGCTGGGTCTGTTCGTCAGCCTGGCCAGTCATCAAGTATTGGCCGCCACGACCCCGGTACCCCTGGAAAACAAGGACGCGTTCATCACGAATCTGATGAGCCAAATGACCCTCGATGAAAAGATCGGCCAGTTGCGCCTGATCAGCATCGGCCCGGAAATGCCACGTGAGCTGATCCGCAAAGAGATCGCTGCCGGCAACATCGGCGGCACGTTCAACTCGATCACCCGCCCGGAAAACCGGCCGATGCAGGACGCGGCCATGCGCAGCCGCCTGAAGATTCCGATGTTTTTCGCGTACGACGTGATCCACGGTCACCGTACGATTTTCCCGATTCCGCTAGCCCTCGCCTCGAGTTGGGACATGGACGCCATCGGCCAGTCCGGGCGCGTTGCCGCCAAAGAAGCCGCTGCCGACAGCCTCGACATCACCTTCGCGCCGATGGTCGACATCTCCCGCGACCCGCGCTGGGGCCGCAGCTCCGAAGGCTTCGGTGAAGACACCTACCTGACCTCGCGCATCGCCGGCGTCATGGTTCGCGCCTATCAGGGCGCCACCCCGAGCGCGGCTGACAGCATCATGGCCAGCGTCAAGCACTTCGCCCTGTACGGCGCGGTCGAGGGTGGTCGCGACTACAACACCGTCGACATGAGTCCGGTGAAGATGTACCAGGATTACCTGCCACCGTACCGCGCCGCGATCGATGCCGGCGCCGGTGGTGTGATGGTCGCGTTGAACTCGATCAACGGCATTCCGGCCACGGCCAACACCTGGCTGATGAACGATCTGCTGCGCCGCGACTGGGGTTTCAAAGGCCTGGCGGTCAGCGACCACGGCGCGATCTTCGAACTGATCAAGCACGGCGTGGCCCGCGACGGTCGTGAAGCGGCGAAGCTGGCGATCAAGGCCGGCATCGACATGAGCATGAACGACACACTGTATGGCAAAGAGCTGCCGGGGCTGCTCAAGTCCGGCGAGATCGAACAGAAAGACATCGACAACGCAGTGCGTGAAGTGCTCGCGGCCAAGTACGACATGGGCCTGTTCAAGGACCCTTACCTGCGTATCGGCAAGGCTGAAGATGATCCGGCCGACACCTACGCCGAGAGCCGTCTGCACCGTGCCGAGGCCCGTGAAGTGGCGCGTCGCAGTCTGGTACTGCTGAAGAACCAGAACGAAACCCTGCCGCTGAAGAAAGACGCGAAAGTCGCGCTGGTCGGCCCGCTGGCCAAAGCGCCGATCGACATGATGGGCAGTTGGGCCGCCGCCGGGCGCCCTGCGCAATCGGTCACGCTGTTCGATGGCATGAGTTCGGTGATCGGCAACAAGTCGAACCTGATCTACGCCCGTGGCGCCAACATCACCAGCGACAAGAAGGTGTTGGACTACCTGAACTTCCTCAACTTCGATGCGCCGGAAGTGGTCGATGACCCGCGCCCGGCCAACGTGCTGATCGACGAAGCAGTGAAAGCTGCAAAAGACGCTGACGTGATCGTGGCAGCGGTAGGTGAATCCCGTGGCATGTCCCACGAATCCTCCAGCCGCACCGACCTGAACATCCCGGAAACCCAGCGCGAGCTGATCCGCGCCCTGAAAGCCACCGGCAAACCGCTGGTATTGGTGCTGATGAACGGCCGCCCACTGACCATTCTCGAAGAGAACCAGTCGGCTGACGCGATTCTGGAAACCTGGTTCAGCGGCACCGAGGGCGGCAACGCCATCGCCGACGTGCTGTTCGGCGACTACAACCCGTCGGGCAAACTGCCAGTGACCTTCCCGCGTTCCGTGGGCCAGATCCCGACTTACTACAACCACCTGAGCATTGGTCGGCCGTTCACGCCGGGCAAACCGGGCAACTACACCTCGCAGTATTTCGATGACACCACGGGGCCGCTGTTCCCGTTCGGGTATGGCCTGAGCTACACCCAATTCGCCCTGAGCGACATGGCGCTGTCGTCGACCACCCTCAACGCCACTGGCAAGCTCGACGCCAGCGTCATGCTGAAAAACACCGGCAAGCGTGACGGCGAAACCGTGGTGCAGTTGTACATCCAGGACGTCACCGGCTCGATGATCCGCCCGGTGAAAGAACTGAAGAACTTCCAGAAAATCATGCTCAAGGCCGGCGAACAGAAAGTCGTGCACTTCACCATCACCGAGGATGACCTGAAGTTCTACAACGCCCAGCTCAAATACGCGGCGGAGCCTGGCAAGTTCAACGTGCAGATCGGCCTGGATTCCCAGGACGTGACGCAGCAGAGCTTTGAATTGCTGTAACCGGTTTTTGCTCGACTGATCGTTCCCACGCTCCGCGTGGGAATGCCTCAAGGGACGCTCCGCGTCCAGTGACGCGGAGCGTCACGGGCTGCATTCCCACGCAGAGCGTGGGAACGATCAATTCAGAATCGGGTTTATCCGCGGCGGTCGAGGATGTTGACCACCACCCGATCCACCCAGCCCCACACCCGCTGCTTGACCCGCCGCCACAACGGCCGGCGTTGCCACTCCTCCAGACTCACCTGCTGACTCAGCCCGAAGTCCTTCACAAAACTCGCCTCTACCGCTGCCGTCAACGACGGGTCCAGCGCCTCCAGATTCGCCTCCAGATTGAAGCGCAGGTTCCAGTGATCAAAGTTGCACGAACCGATGCTCACCCAATCGTCGACCAGCACCATTTTCAAATGCAGAAAGCACGGCTGGTATTCGAAGATCTGCACCCCGGCCTTGAGCAGTCGCGGGTAGTAGCGATGCCCGGCGTAGCGCACCGACGGGTGATCGGTGCGCGGCCCGGTCAGCAGCAAACGCACATCGACACCACGCGCGGCAGCCTTGCGCAGGGAGCGGCGGATTTTCCAGGTCGGCAGGAAGTACGGTGTGGCCATCCAGATGCGTTTTTGCCCACTGTTCAAAGCGCGGAACAGCGATTGCAGAATGTCACGATGCTGGCGGGCATCGGCATACGCCACACGACCCATGCCCTCGCCCTTGTCCGGCACGCGCGGTAACCGTGGCAGACCGAAATGTGCAGCCGGGCGCCAGGCGCGGCGATAGCGGTTGGCAATCCACTGGCGGTCAAACAGCAATTGCCAGTCGATCACCAGCGGGCCGCTGATCTCGACCATCACTTCGTGCCATTCGCTGGTGTCGTGCCCCGGCGTCCAGAACTCGTCAGTGACTCCGGTGCCTCCGACCACGGCCAGACGCTGATCGACCAGCAGCAATTTACGGTGATCCCGATAGAAGTTGCCGATCCAGCGCCGCCAGCTCAGGCGATTGTAGAAACGCAGTTCGACTCCAGCGTGTGTCAGGCGCTGACGCAGATTGAGCGTAAACGCCAGGCTGCCGTAATCATCAAACAGGCACCGCACACGCACGCCACGTTCGGCCGCCAGCACCAGCGCCTGCACGATGGTTTCGGCACAAGCGCCGGCCTCAACCAGATACAGTTCGAGTTCGATCTGCTCCTGCGCGCCGGCAATCTGCTCAAGCATGCGCGGAAAGAATTGCGGGCCGTCGATCAACAGCTCGAAGCGGTTGCCATCGCGCCACGGAAACACCGCGCCGCGCATGTCAGCGCGCCGTGAAGATCAGCACCGCACCCACCGGCACCGACAGACTGATGGCCGACAGATTGGCGAGTCTGCGCAGGCTTTCCAGCCCTGGCAGCAGATCGAAATCTTCAGCGTTGAGCACCAGCGGTTCCAGGGTGACCACTTGAAAGCGTCGGTCATCGAGACGCGTCGCCAGCAGTTCGGCGGGGTATTCGTGCTGCTTGCCGTGCAGGTTGACTGTCAGCGGCAGACGCAATTCCAGCTGCGCACCGGGGGCCAGATCGTTGATCGGGCGCAAATCAATCTGCGTGGTGATGGTCGCTTCGGGAAATTGCTCGATCTGGAACAGCTCCTTGCGCATGCGCTCATCGCGCAGCGGGATGCCGCTGTTGATCGAGTCCAGCTCGACTTCGACTTCGGCGCGACCATTGGGATCGACCTTACCGTGCAGCACCAGAAAGCGCTGCACTTCGGAGACATTGGCGTTTTTCGTGCTGACGAACGACAGCCGCGACGACTCGCCGTCCAGATACCAATTGGCCTGCGCCGGTAGCGCGACGGCGGCGAGCAACAGGCTCGACAGGGTTGCACAGAGGGGGCGGTTGAACATTGAACACTCGTGGGGCCGATAAACCTGCACGAACCTTAACCGCCCACGCCGTTATTGCAAACTGAAGATCACACCCGGTGGGAGCGAGCCTGCTCGCGAAAACGTCATCTGCCTCAACAGAGAAGGTGCGCCTGCTATTGCATTCGCGAGCAGGCTCGCTCCCACAAAAAACCATCGGGTGTTTTCAGGGATTGAGGCGGCAGCCCTGGCGTTCGCTCAACCACTGAGCGCGGTTGCTGCGGCTCATGCCGCTGACGGTGATGGTTTTGCTGACGCCGTCATCGGTGAAGGCGCTGGTCGGCAGCCACTGTTTCACGTAGCCACGGCAATATTCGGCGTCGTTGTTCATCACGTACCGGCAGGAACAATATTCCTTCGCCGTGTAGGCACTGATGATGTCCGGGAAGGCCCACAGGTTTTCTCGTTCGTAGACGATCCAGCCGAGCAGCAGGACCAGCGCTAACAGCAAGAAGCGCTTCATGGCCGCACCGCCATCAGTACACGCTTAAGCAGCTCGTTATGTCGATAGCTGCCATCGCGATCATCGCCATATCGCACGATCACCAGTTTCTCGCTGGGGATCACGTACAGCGCCTGGCCCCAATGACCAAGGGCGGCGAAGGTGTCCGGCGGTGCGTCGGGCCACGGTGATGCGGCGCTATCCGCCGGGCGATTGAGCCACCATTGGCCGCCGGGCACGGCTTCGTCCTGATGGGCCTTATAGCCACTGAAGGGTTTCAAGTTGAACGCGACCCAGTCCTTGGGCAGCAATTGGCGATCACTCCATCGCCCATCGCGGGCCATCAGCAGACCGACGCGCGCCAGATCCCGGGCTGTCAGATAAGCGTAAGACGACGCGACAAACGTGCCGCTGGCATCGGTTTCCCACACGGCGTGACGGATGCCCAACGGCTCGAACAAAGCCGTCCACGGATAATCCGCATAACGCTGCGACCCGACGATGGTTTTCAACGCCGCCGCGAGCAGATTGCTGTCGCCACTGGAATAGCGGAAGGCCTGCCCCGGTTCGGCGTAGGCATCGTGATCGGCGGTAAACGCGGCCATGTCGCGGTGGCCACGGGTATAGAGCATCGCCACCACCGAGGATTTCAGCGGGGCGTATTCGTAGTCTTCCTGCCAGTCGATGCCGGAGGCCCAGTGCAACAGGTCGGCGATTTTTATCTGCGGGTGTTTAGCGAGTGGCGGATAGAACTTCGCGGCGGGGTCTTCGAGTTTGAACAGGCCTTCGCCATACGCCACACCAAGGACCGTGACCATCAGGCTTTTGCTGATCGACCAGGTCAGATGCGGGGTTTGTGCAGTGGTCGGGCCGGCGTAGCGTTCGTAGATGATCTGGCCGTCACGGATGATCAGCAAGGCGTCGGTGCGGATGCCTTGGCGGTTGGCGTCGTCGCGGGGTGGGAAGGCGTAGTTTTCCAGCGCCTCTGTATCGGTGACCTTCGGGCCGGTTGGCCATTCTTCACCCGGCCATTGTTCGGCGTGAACGGTGAAGCTGATCAGCAGCAGAAACAGCGACAGGCCTTTGCACATGGGGAGGGCTCTGGGAATGAACCTGCTGAGACTAGTCGGGGTTGATGACAGATGTGTGGTGTTCTTGGGATTGCTATCGCGAGCAGGCTCACTCCTACAGTTGAACGCATTTCAACTGACGAAACTCGATCAACTGTAGGAGTGAGCCTGCTCGCGATGAGGCCCTTCAGCCCCCCGCCAAAGCCTTGGCCAACCGCTTGGCCCGAGCCCCCGCCGCCAACTGCATCACCCCCCGATCGCGCTGCCACATCTGCGCCCATTCTGCCGGCCCGTCAGCCAACGCCTGACTCACCTCCCCCTCCAGCGCCGCAAACTGCGCAAACAACCCACCGAGCAACACATGCCCGACCGGATTGTTCGGCGGTTGCCGACTCGCCTCGGCGCACCCGGCCAACAACGCCAGCAACCGAAGTTGCAGCGCTTGCGGCCAGTCACTGTCCTGGCCGACGCCATACAACCACGCGGTCATCGCGCTCAACACATAGACATCTTCCAGGGTGCGAAACGGCTTCACATAAGCATCCCAGCCATCCCCCGCCAGCAACTCACACAACGCGCCATCCAGCAGCAACCGGCCATGACTGATGTCCGGCATCAACGGCAGCGCCGGCAGTTTCTCTACGGTTACGCCGGGCTCGCCGGGGTACACAACCGCCAGACTCAGGCGTGGGGTTTCGCCGGGTTCCTCACTGCGCGCAGCAATCAAAAGCCAGTCCGCCGCATCGCCGGCGGTGACGAAATCCTTGCGTCCACTCAGGCGCAAATCGCTCAGCCGCGTCTGCATATCCGCCGGACGCAAACTGCGCTGTTCGGTCGCACACAACGCACCGAGACTCAGCGGCGCGCTCGGCCACAGCATACGCAATGCCGCTTGGTAACCGAGCAGAAACGCCAGCCCCGGCGTCGCCATCCGCCGCCCGCCCGCGACCGCCAATTCGAACGGCGTGACGTTGCCCAGTTGCTGCAACAACGTCGCAAAACCCTCGGCCAGGTCGGCAACGGCGGGCAATCGTTCACGGCTGTGCAGCAGATCTGGCCAGGGCATAGGAGGCTCCTTGTGGGCTGTCATATAAGCATCACCAAACTTTCATGGCGATGACACCGGGGCTACATAGCCTGACTTTGCACAACACGGCTGCATAAAGAAAGTCGATCGGCTGCAACCCACGACGGGTTAAAGGCCCGTACGGAGATTCACATGACTCAGATCGCCCGCATCAGCGACACCGGCAATGAACGCCGCCTGCAAGCCGAACGCCTGATCGGCGCCGAGGCCTTGCAGCAAGCCCAGGCCCTGCGCTTCAACGTCTTCAGCGGCGAGTTCAACGCCAAACTGAAAGGCGCGGAACTGGGTCTGGACATGGATGATTATGATGTTCACTGCAGCCACATCGGCGTGCGTGATCTGAACACCGGCCGTTTGGTCGCGACCACGCGTCTGCTCGATCACACCGCCGCCAGCAGCCTCGGCAAGTTCTACAGTGAAGAAGAATTCAGCCTGCATGGCCTCGCGCACCTGCAAGGCCCGATCCTCGAAATCGGCCGCACCTGCGTCGACCCGGCGTACCGCAACGGCGGCACCATTGCGGTGTTGTGGGGCGAGTTGGCCGAAGTCTTGAATCAGGGTGGCTACAGTTATTTGATGGGCTGCGCGAGCATCCCGATGCAGGACGGCGGCATCCAGGCCCACGCGATCATGCAGCGCCTGCGCGAACGTTATCTGTGCACCGAACACCTGCGCGCCGAGCCGAAAAATCCGCTGCCAACCCTGGATATTCCGTCCAACGTGATCGCCGAAATGCCGCCGCTGCTCAAAGCCTACATGCGCTTGGGCGCGAAGATCTGCGGCGAGCCGTGCTGGGACGAAGACTTCCAGGTCGCCGACGTGTTCATCCTGCTCAAGCGCGACGAACTCTGCCCGCGCTACGCCAAGCACTTCAAGGCGGCTGTGTAATGAGCCGGTTGCGGGTGTACGCGCGGATCGCGCGAGTGCTGTTGGTGGTGTCGCTGGGTTTGACCATGGCCAGCGTCTTCGGCGTGTTTGAGCGGATTGGCCTGGCGCATTCGATGGAACGGCGTCAGCGCTGGTCGCGCTTCTTCATGGCGCGTTTGAGCAATGCCCTGCCCTTTCGCGTGACGGTGCACGGTGAATTGCCACAACAGCCGATGCTGTGGGTCAGCAATCATGTGTCGTGGACTGATATTCCGCTGCTGGGGATGCTCACGCCGCTGTCGTTTCTGTCCAAGGCTGAAGTGCGCACCTGGCCGGTGGCCGGCTGGCTCGCGGCGAAGGCTGGCAGCCTGTTCATCCGTCGCGGTTCGGGCGACAGCCAGTTGATCCGCAAACAGATGACCCGTCACCTGCAAACCGAGCACGCCTTGCTGATGTTCCCGGAAGGCACCACCACCGATGGCCGTTCGCTGCGCACCTTTCATGGTCGCTTGCTGGCGGCGGCGATTGATTCCGAGGTGATGCTGCAACCGGTGGCGATCCGTTATCTGCGCGATGGCGAAATCGATGCGCTGGCGCCGTTCATTGGCGACGATGATCTGCTCTCGCACCTGATGCGCCTGTTCAGCAATGATTGCGGCGATGTCGAAGTTCACCTGCTCAAGCCGATGGCCTGTCAGGGGCGTGAGCGTGCGGCATTGGCGTTTGAAGCGCAGCAGGCGGTGCAGAAGGCGTTGTTTGGCGAAGTGGCGAAACCGGTCGAACCACGTCGTGCCGGCGAATTGATTGCCGCCTGAAACACAACCCCCCTGTAGGAGTGAGCCTGCTCGCGATAGCGGTGTGTCAGTCACATTGATGTTGCCTGATGTACCGCTATCGCGAGCAGGCTCACTCCTACATTAGATCTGCGGTGTCTGGGGGGATTGGGCGAAGTCCTGGAGTTGTGGGTAGAACAAAGCGAAATCCTCACTCAACGGCTCATACAACCGCCGCAATTCCTGCATCGCCCCCGCCAGTTCTTCCGGCCGGGTCAAGCGCCGCGAGATCCCGCGCAACACCTGTTCCAGCACTTCAAATTCCTGATACGACCCCAACCAGTCATTGGCAACCATGTGCGGGGCAATCTTCGCCAGTCGCTCGGGCAGTTGCCGTTCGCGGGTCAGCACCCGATAAACATCAGCGGTGAAAACCTCCAGCGGCTGCTCGGCATACAGCCGCCAGTCCCGCGCCAGGCAGTGGTCGAAAAACACATCGAGCACGATCCCGGCGTAACGCCGGCGCGTGTCGGAAAACCGCCCCAGGGCGATGTCCACCAGCGGATGGCGATCCGTGAACACGTCAATCCGTCGATGCAGTTGAATGGCCGCCTCCACCTCCGGCGCAAACTGCCCTTGCAGCCGGCCTTTGACGAAATCGCCATACAGACTGCCGAGCAGTTGCCCGGGGCGCTGGCCACCGAGGTGTAAATGTGCGAGATAGTTCATGGGCGCAGCTTAGCACTGCGGCCCATAAGCCATACACCCACGTATCGTTATAACGCGATATACCAATTTATGCTGACGTCAGATCAAAATCATATTGGTGTATCGCGATCCAACGATTTATATTTCGCCACATCGCGATATAGCGTTGTACACATTGTGAGCACCCTGCCATGAACCTCGACCTCGACGAAATAATAAAAGCCCTGGCGCACCCAGTACGGCGAGACATCCTCAACTGGCTGAAAGACCCGAAGAACGAATTTCCGGAACAGTTGCACAACCACGAGTACGGCATTTGCGCCGGGCAGATCGATCAACGCTGTGGCCTGTCGCAGTCGACCGTATCTGCGCATCTCGCGACATTGCAACGCGCCGGTCTGATCAGCAGCCAGAAGGCCGGTCAATGGCACTTTTTCAAACGTAACGAGGACGTGATCCAGGCGTTCCTCAGCACCCTCAGTAAAGAGCTCTGACCCTTAACGTCAGCCAGCCGACAAGGAAACCTGCATGCCCCTCTCGCTCCTCATCCTCGCCTTGAGCGCCTTCGCCATCGGCACCACCGAGTTCGTCATCATGGGCCTGCTGCCCGATGTGGCGGCCGACCTCGGTGTGTCGATTCCCGGCGCCGGTTGGCTGGTGACCGGTTACGCCCTCGGCGTGGCCATCGGTGCGCCATTCATGGCCATGGCCACGGCCAAACTGCCGCGTAAAGCGGCACTGGTCGCATTGATGGGCATCTTTATTGTCGGCAACCTGCTCTGCGCCATTGCCAGTGATTACAACGTGCTGATGTTCGCCCGGGTGATCACTGCGCTGTGCCACGGTGCGTTCTTCGGCATCGGTTCGGTGGTGGCAGCCAATCTGGTGCCAGCGAATAAACGCGCTTCGGCAGTGGCTTTGATGTTCACCGGCCTGACCCTGGCCAACGTCCTCGGTGTGCCGCTGGGCACTGCGCTGGGTCAGCAATACGGCTGGCGCTCGACCTTCTGGGCGGTGACGGTCATTGGTGTGATCGCGCTGATCGGCCTGATCCGCTTCCTGCCGGCCAAGCGTGACGAAGAAAAACTCGACATGCGCGCCGAACTCGCCGCCCTCAAGGGTGCCGGGATCTGGCTGTCGCTGAGCATGACCGCGCTGTTCGCCGCGTCCGTCTTCACCCTGTTCACCTACGTCGCGCCGCTGCTCGGCGAAGTCACTGGCGTGTCGCCGCGTGGCGTGACCTGGACGCTGATGCTGATCGGCCTGGGTCTGACCGTCGGCAACATCATCGGCGGCAAACTCGCTGACAAAGGCATGGCCGCCACGCTGATCGGCGTGTTCATCGCCATGGCCGTGGTCTCCACCGTGCTGACCTGGACCAGCGTCGCGCTGATCCCGACCGAAATCACCCTGTTCCTCTGGGCTACCGCGTGTTTCGCCGCCGTGCCGGCGCTGCAAGTCAACGTGGTGACCTTCGGCAAAGCCGCACCGAACCTGGTGTCGACCCTGAACATCGGCGCGTTCAACGTCGGTAACGCTCTTGGCGCCTGGGTCGGCGGCAGCGTCATCGCCCACGGTTACGGCCTGACCAGCGTGCCGCTCGCAGCCGCCGCACTGGCCGTGCTCGCCCTGCTGGTGACCCTGATTACTTTCCGTCAGAACGGCAATGCCGATCTGGCCCCGGCAACTAACTGATTAACTTTTACTTATGAGGGTTGTAGACATGGCAACTATTTTTGATCCGATCAAACTGGGCGACATCGAACTGGCCAACCGCATCATCATGGCTCCGCTGACCCGCTGCCGCGCCGACGAAGGCCGCGTGCCGAACGCGCTGATGGCGGAATACTACGTACAACGCGCGTCCGCTGGCCTGATCCTCAGCGAAGCCACTTCGGTGACGCCAATGGGCGTTGGCTATCCTGACACCCCGGGCATCTGGTCCAACGATCAAGTGCGCGGCTGGGCCAACGTCACCAAAGCCATTCACGGCGCTGGCGGCAAGATCTTCCTGCAACTGTGGCACGTCGGCCGGGTTTCCCACCCGTCGTACCTCAACGGTGAAGCGCCGGTTGCACCAAGCGCCATCCAGCCGAAAGGTCACGTCAGCCTGGTTCGTCCAATGGCCGACTACCCAACCCCACGCGCACTGGAAACCGCTGAAATCGCCGACATCGTCGACGCCTACCGCACCGGTGCCGAAAACGCCAAAGCCGCCGGTTTCGACGGCGTGGAAATCCACGGCGCCAACGGTTACCTGCTCGACCAGTTCCTGCAAAGCAGCACCAACCAGCGCACTGACAACTACGGCGGCTCGCTGGAAAACCGTGCGCGCCTGCTGCTGGAAGTGACTGACGCGGCGATCGAAGTCTGGGGCGCCGGCCGTGTCGGTGTGCACCTGGCACCGCGCGCCGATTCCCACGACATGGGCGATGACAACCTGGCGGAAACCTTCACCTACGTCGCACGTGAACTGGGCAAACGCGGCATCGCGTTCATCTGCTCCCGTGAGAAAGAAGGTGCCGACAGCCTCGGCCCGCAACTGAAAGAAGCCTTCGGCGGTCCGTACATCGCCAACGAGCGCTTCACCAAGGACAGCGCCAACGAATGGCTGGCCAGTGGCAAGGCTGACGCGGTCGCGTTTGGTGTGCCGTTCATTGCCAACCCGGATCTGCCGGCTCGTTTGAAGGCGGATGCGCCGTTGAATGAGGCGCGGCCGGAGTTGTTTTACGCTAAAGGGCCGGTGGGTTATATCGACTATCCGACGCTGTAATACGCAACACGCAGAAACGCGAAAGCCCCCGACTTGTGAGAGTCGGGGGCTTTTTTGTGTTCGCCGGGAGATTGATTGCGCGGCTGAGTACGCAGCCCCTCACCCCAGCCCTCTCCCAAAGGAGAGGGAGCCGATTTGTGTAGTTTTCAAATTCGGAGTTCGACTGGATTTTTCAGGTCGGTGTAATTCGCAAGAACACCTCGGTCAGTCCCCTCTCCCTCTGGGAGAGGGCTAGGGTGAGGGCAAGCGGCTCACACTCATTCACACAGCAGACACAAATTCCCTACAAAATGCCTAGCTCGCTACGTTTAAACTCCCCCCGCTGCGAAGCTATTTAAAGGCAGGCCAACTGACATAACCTGTGCCAATTACGCATTTGTTTCATTTGCGCAGGCTGGGGCTCAGGCGCAGCATATCCAACCCTGTATCGACCCAACGCTCAGCCTCGGCATGCAACTCAAAGCTGTCCGGCGCCAGCAGCCATCCATACAGAAGGCCATCGATATAGCTGTGAATGCTGATGGCCGCGCGGGCAGTGTCGAGATCTTCCGGCAACTGGCCGCGATTGACCGCATTACGCAACGTCAGAGCGATGCGCTCATTGCAATCGAGACTGACGTCCCGGCGCTGCTGGCGCAAATCGCACATTTCATCGGTGAACTCGCACTTATGAAACAGAATTTCGTTGATACGCCGGGTTTTCGGGTCCAGCGCAACTTGATGAAACAAATGAATCAGCAGTTGGCGCATGCAGCCCAGCGGATCGAGTTCATCTTCACTTTCGCTGGCCCTGGCCAATTCATCCAGCGGTTCACGCAGCGAATCCAGCATGGCTTGGACCAGATCGGCCTTGTTGCTGAAATGCCAGTAAATAGCGCCGCGGGTGACGCCGGCCATTGTCGCGATGTCAGCCAGCGTTGTACGAGCGACGCCCCTTTCATAAAAGGCCTTCTCCGCCGCTTCCAGAATCTGGCTACGGGTTTCTTGAGCTTCCTCTTTGGTACGACGGACCATGACAGTAAAACCTCAAACAGGATGTTTCAGGGATGGCTGAATATCCGCTGAATAAAGAGGGGGCGATCTCTCACGGATCAGCTCCCCGGCCTACAATTTCAAACCTTGCGACGTGTTTTGTAACAGGGTGGATACGACGCCAAGGTATTTACAAACAACCATGAACGTAAGTATATTCCTTAGCAAGCTACTTATCCACCCGGTATCCTTTTTTTACCCTTACACACTTCTTGTGCGCTATTTGCGCGCCTGACCCGAGGATCTTCATGCAATTCAAGCCAGCTGTTACCGCTCTGGTCACTGCCGTCGCCCTGGCATCGCTGCTCAGCGGATGTAAAAAGGAAGAAGCGGCACCGGCCGCTCCACCGCCTCAGGTCGGCGTCGTCACCCTGCAACCACAAGCGTTTACCCTCACCTCCGAGCTGCCAGGTCGCACCAGTGCGTTCCGTGTTGCGGAAGTTCGACCGCAGGTCAACGGCATCATTCTCAAGCGTCTGTTCAAGGAAGGCGGCGATGTCAAAGCCGGCCAGCAGCTGTATCAGATCGATCCGTCGGTCTATGAAGCGACCCTGAAAAGCGCCGAAGCCAACCTGCGTTCGACCAAGTCGATCTCTGACCGCTACAAGCAACTGGTCGACGAGCAGGCCGTGAGCCGTCAGGAATACGACACCGCCGTGTCAAATCGCATGGAATCGGAAGCGTCGTTGCAGAGCGCGCAGATCAACGTGCGTTACACCAAGGTTTACGCGCCGATCTCCGGGCGCATCGGCCGTTCTTCGGTCACCGAAGGTGCATTGGTCAGCAACGGCCAGACCGACGCGATGGCGACGATCCAGCAACTCGATCCGATCTACGTCGACGTCACCCAGTCTTCGGTTGAGCTGCTGGAATTGCGCCGCGAGCTGGAAAGCGGTCGTCTGCAAAAATCCGGTGAAAACTCGGCAGCAGTCAAACTGACCCTGGAAGATGGCAGCCAGTACAAGCTCGACGGTAAGCTGGAATTCTCCGAAGTCACGGTCGACCCAACTACCGGTTCCGTAACCCTGCGCGCGGTGTTCCCGAACCCGGATCACACCCTGCTGCCGGGCATGTTCGTCCGCGCCCAGTTGCAGGCCGGCGTCAACGCTGCGGCCATTCTGGCGCCGCAACAAGGCGTGACCCGCGACCTCAAAGGCACCCCGACCGCACTGGTCGTCGGCGCCGACAACAAGGTCGAACTGCGTCAGCTCAAGGCCAGCCGCACCGTTGGCAGCCAGTGGCTGATCGAAGACGGCTTGAAAGCGGGCGATCGCTTGATCACCGAAGGGCTGCAGTACGTGCGCCCGGGTGTTCAGGTCAACCCGTCCGAAGCCACCAATGTCGGCACCAAGAACCCGGCCCCCGCTCAGGCAGCTGACAAAGCCGCCGGCGGCAAAGGGGAGTAATCCATGTCAAAATTCTTCATCGACCGTCCGATTTTCGCCTGGGTAATTGCCCTGGTGATCATGCTGGTCGGGGCACTTTCGATCCTGAAATTGCCGATCAACCAATACCCAAGCATTGCGCCGCCGGCCATTGCGATCTCCGTGACCTATCCGGGCGCTTCGGCGCAAACCGTGCAGGACACCGTGGTCCAGGTGATCGAGCAGCAGCTCAACGGTATCGACAACCTGCGTTATGTGTCCTCGGAAAGTAACTCCGACGGCAGCATGACCATTACCGCGACCTTCGAGCAAGGCACCAACTCCGACACCGCGCAGGTGCAGGTTCAGAACAAGCTGAACCTGGCTACCCCGCTGCTGCCGCAGGAAGTGCAGCAACAAGGTATCCGCGTGACCAAGGCAGTGAAAAACTTCCTCTTGGTCATCGGCGTGGTATCGCGTGACGGCAGCATGACCAAGGACGACTTGTCCAACTACATCGTGTCGAACATGCAGGATCCGATCTCGCGGACCGCCGGTGTCGGTGACTTCCAGGTCTTCGGTGCCCAGTACGCGATGCGCATCTGGCTCGACCCGGCCAAGTTGAACAAGTACAACCTGACCCCGGGCGATGTCAGCACCGCGATCTCGGCACAGAACGTCCAGGTGTCTTCCGGTCAGCTCGGCGGTTTGCCGGCGTTGCCGGGCCAGCAACTGAACGCGACGATCATCGGCAAGACCCGTCTGCAGACTGCCGAGCAGTTCAAGGCGATTCTGCTGAAGGTTAACCAGGACGGCTCGCAAGTGCGTGTCGGCGACGTCGCTGACGTCGGTCTGGGCGGTGAGAACTCGAGCATTTCCGCGCAGTTCAACGGCAGCCCGGCTTCTGGTCTGGCGGTAAAACTGGCCAACGGTGCCAACGCCCTCGACACCGCCAAGGCACTGCGCAAGACGATTGACGACCTCAAGCCGTTCTTCCCGCAAGGCATGGAAGTGGTGTTCCCGTACGACACCACTCCGGTGGTGACCGAATCGATCAAAGGTGTGGTTGAAACCCTGGTCGAAGCGATCGTGCTGGTGTTCCTGGTGATGTTCCTGTTCCTGCAGAACTTCCGCGCCACCGTCATCACCACGATGACTGTGCCGGTGGTATTGCTGGGTACATTCGGCATCCTCGCGGCGTTCGGTTTCAGCATCAACACCCTGACCATGTTCGGCATGGTGCTGGCCATCGGTTTGCTGGTGGACGACGCCATCGTTGTGGTGGAAAACGTCGAGCGGGTGATGAGCGAAGAAGGCTTGTCACCGAAGGAAGCGACCAAGAAGTCCATGGGCCAGATCCAGGGCGCACTGGTCGGTATTGCGCTGGTGCTGTCGGCGGTACTGTTGCCGATGGCGTTCTTCAGCGGTTCCACCGGTGTGATCTACAAGCAGTTCTCGATCACCATCGTTTCGGCCATGGCCCTGTCGGTTCTGGTTGCACTGATCTTCACCCCGGCGTTGTGCGCCACCATGCTCAAGGCGATTCCGAAAGGCGAGCATGGCACGCCGAAGAAGGGTTTCTTTGGCTGGTTCAACCGCAATTTCGACCGTGGTGTGCAGAGCTACGAGCGCGGTGTCGGCAACATGCTGTCGCGCAAAGCGCCGTACCTGCTGGCCTATCTGCTGATCGTGGTCGGCATGATCTGGCTGTTTACCCGCATTCCAACCGCGTTCCTGCCGGAAGAAGACCAAGGCGTACTGTTCGCCCAAGTCCAGACCCCGGCCGGTTCGAGTGCCGAGCGTACTCAGGTGGTGATCGACGAAATGCGCAGCTACCTGCTGGATAAAGAAGCAGGCGCGGTGTCCTCGGTGTTCACCGTGAACGGCTTCAACTTCGCCGGTCGCGGTCAGAGCTCTGGTCTGGCGTTCATCATGCTCAAGCCGTGGGACGAGCGTAACGCGGACAACAGCGTGTTTGCCCTGGCCCAACGTGCCCAGCAACACTTCTTCAGTTTCCGCGATGCCATGGTGTTCGCTTTCGCCCCGCCTGCGGTACTGGAGTTGGGTAACGCCACCGGTTTCGACGTGTTCCTGCAAGACCGCGCCGGTATCGGGCACGAAAAGCTGATGGAAGCGCGTAACCAGTTCCTCGGCCTCGCCGCTCAGAGCAAGGTGCTCTATCAGGTGCGTCCGAACGGCCTGAACGATGAACCGCAATACCACCTGGAAATCGACGACGAGAAAGCCCAGGCCCTTGGCTTGAGCCTCACCGACATCAACAGCACGCTGTCGATCTCCTTCGGTAGTAGCTACGTCAATGACTTCATCGACCGTGGTCGTGTGAAGAAGGTTTACGTGCAAGGTCAGGCCGGTGCTCGCATGAGCCCTGAAGACTTGAAGAAATGGTACGTGCGCAACAACGCCGGGACCATGGTGCCGTTCTCCGCGTTCGCCAAAGGCGAGTGGATCTACGGTTCGCCGAAGCTGGCCCGTTACAACGGCGTAGAAGCGATGGAAGTGCTCGGCTCTCCGGCGCCGGGTTATTCCACCGGTGAAGCGATGGCCGAAGTCGAAGCGATTGCCAAGAAGCTGCCGGCCGGTGTCGGTATCTCCTGGACCGGTCTGTCCTATGAGGAACGTCTGTCGGGTTCGCAAGCGCCAGCGCTGTACGCTCTATCGCTGCTGATGGTGTTCCTGTGTCTCGCGGCGTTGTACGAGAGCTGGTCGATTCCGATCGCGGTTATGCTCGTGGTACCACTGGGGATCATCGGTGCGCTGCTCGCTACCAGCCTGCGCGGTCTGTCCAACGACGTTTACTTCCAGGTGGGCCTGTTGACGACCATCGGTCTGGCGGCTAAAAACGCCATTCTGATCGTCGAATTCGCCAAGGAACTGCATGAACAGGGACGCAGCCTGCGTGATGCGGCGATCGAAGCCTGCCGCATGCGTCTGCGCCCGATCATCATGACCTCGCTGGCCTTCGTTCTCGGTGTTGTACCGTTGGCGATCTCCACTGGCGCCGGCTCGGGCAGTCAACATGCGATCGGTACCGGCGTGATTGGCGGTATGCTCACGGCCACGATCCTGGCGATCTTCTGGGTCCCACTGTTCTTCGTTACGGTTTCGTCCATCGGCCAGCGTAAGATCGCTGACGAGGATGAAACGACTGAAACTCCTAAAGAGGCTGGCCAATGAGCAAGTCGCTACTCTCCATCGCAGTCGCCGCCTTCGTGCTGAGCGGTTGCTCGCTGATACCTGATTATCAGCAGCCTGAGGCTCCGGTCGCAGGCCAGTACCCGCAGGGGCCGGCGTATTCGCCGGCCCAGGCACCGGCGCAGGCCGCTGCCGAGCAAGGCTGGAAGCAGTTTTTCCATGACCCGGCGCTGCAACAGCTGATCCAGGTGTCCCTGGAAAACAACCGCGACCTGCGTGTCGCGGCGCTGAACATCGACGCTTACGCGGCTCAATACCGCATCCAGCGTGCCGACCTGTTCCCGGCGGTTTCGGCCAATGCCAACGGCAGCCGTCAGCGGGTTCCGGCCCGTGCCTCGCAGACCGGCGAGTCGAGCATCACCAGCTCCTACTCCGCCACCGTCGGCATCAGCGCTTACGAACTCGACCTGTTCGGTCGCGTTCGCAGCCTGAGCGAGCAAGCGCTGCAACAATACTTCGCCACTGAAGAAGCACGTCGCAGCACCCAGATCAGTCTGGTCGCCAGCGTCGCCAATGCTTACCTGACATGGCAAGCGGACAAGGAACTGCTCAAGCTGACCCAGGACACCCTCGGTGCCTTCGAAGAAAGCTACAAGCTGACCAGCCGCAGCAACGAAGTAGGGGTCGCCTCGGCACTGGATCTGGCGCAGTCGCGCACCTCGGTGGAAAACGCCCGTGCCCAACTGGCGCGTTACACCCGTCAGGTCGCGCAGGACGAAAACAGCCTGACCCTGCTGCTCGGCACCGGTATTCCGGCCAACCTGCAAGCGGCCAAACCGCTGGCGGATGACCTGCTCAGCGACGTACCGCCGGGTCTGCCTTCGGATCTGCTGCAGCGTCGTCCTGACATCCTGCAAGCGGAATACAACCTGAAAGCGGCCAACGCCAACATCGGCGCGGCCCGTGCAGCGTTCTTCCCGAGCATCAGCCTGACCGCCAACGCGGGCAGCCTGAGCCCGGATCTGTCCGGCCTGTTCAAGGGTGGTTCGGGGACGTGGCTGTTCCAGCCGCAGATCAACCTGCCGATCTTCAACGCCGGCAGCCTGCGCGCCAGCCTCGACTACGCCAAGATCCAGAAGGACATCGGCGTGGCGAACTACGAGAAGTCCATTCAAACGGCCTTCCAGGAAGTCGCCGACGGCCTCGCCGCACGCCAGACCTACACCGAGCAGTTGCAAGCGCAACGTGACTTCGTTCAGGCCAACCAGGATTACTACCGCCTGGCCGAACGTCGCTACCGCATCGGCGTCGACAGCAACCTGACCTTCCTCGATGCCCAGCGTCAGCTGTTCAGCGCACAACAAGCGCTGATCACCGACCGCCTCGCGCAGCTGACCAGTGCGGTCAACTTGTACAAGGCCTTGGGCGGTGGCTGGAATGCGCAAACTGCGCAGAACGAACCGCTGAAAGAAGAAGCACCGAAGATGAAGTTGTTCTGATCATCTGCTGAATACAAGAAGCCCACCGATTGGTGGGCTTTTTGTTGCCTGTATGAAAGTTGTGGTGTCTGGGCTGCGCCCTTCGCGAGCAGGCTCGCTCCCACAGGGGATCGCATTCCAAATGTGGGAGCGAGCCTGCTCGCGAAGAGGCACTCACTTTCACCCAAAACACCTGACTCAATGTTGCGTTCGATAATCGCCCAAAACCCGCTTTACCCAATTGAATCAGAACATCCGCCCCCCGCACCATTCGATCAACAAAACCAATAACAACAGGTTCGACACCATGCTCCCGCGCCCTGCTCCGACCGGCTGATCGCCGTCGCTTCACCCCCTGAATTCATCGCATTTCTGCACCGTAAAAAACGGCCGCAGCGCACCCGTTCGCCTTAAAAAAACAAGAGAGACCCGAGTCCATGACAACCTCCCCCGCGCCTTACGCAATTCCCGGCCTGATCGCCCTGGCCCTGGCCGGCACGGCGCTGCCCGCTATGGCTGAAGAAGCCGGTTTTATCGAAGGGGCCAAGGTCAACCTGAACCTGCGCAACTTCTACATCAACCGCAATTTCACCAACCCGACCAAAGCTCAGGGCAAGGCCGAAGAGTGGACGCAGAGCTTCATCCTCGACGCCAAATCCGGCTTCACCCAGGGCACCGTCGGCTTCGGCATGGACGTGCTCGGCCTGTATTCGGTAAAGCTTGATGGCGGTAAAGGCACCGGCGGCACGGCGTTGCTGCCGCTGGATCACGACGGTCGCCCAGCGGACAACTTCGGCCGCACCAACGTCGCCTTCAAAGCCAAACTCTCGCAGACCGAAGTGAAGGTCGGCGAGTGGATGCCGGTACTGCCGATCCTGCGTTCGGACGACGGCCGCTCGCTGCCACAAACTTTCCGCGGCGGGCAGATCACTTCGAAGGAAATCGACGGCCTGACCCTCTACGGCGGCCAGTTCCGCGCCAACAGCCCGCGCGACGACAGCAGCATGAGCGACATGTCGATGACCGGCAAAGCGGCGTTCACTTCTGATCGCTTTAATTTTCAGGGCGGTGAGTACGTTTTCAACGAAAAACGCACACAGATCGGCCTGTGGAATGCCGAACTCAAAGACATCTACAGCCAGCAATACGTCAACCTGATACACAGCCAGCCGCTCGGCGACTGGACGCTGGGCGCCAACCTCGGTTTCTTCTATGGCAAGGACGATGGTAGCGCCCGTGCTGGAGACCTCGACAACAAAACCTGGTCGGGTATGTTTTCCGCGAAGTACGGCGGCAACACCTTCTACGTCGGCCTGCAGAAACTCACCGGCGACAGCGCCTGGATGCGCGTCAACGGCACCAGCGGCGGGACGCTGGCCAACGACAGCTACAACGCCAGTTATGACAATGCGCAGGAACGCTCCTGGCAACTTCGTCACGACTACAACTTCGCCGCCATGGGCATCCCCGGCCTGACCCTGATGAACCGCTACATCAGCGGCGACAACGTGCACACCGGGACGATCACCGACGGCAAGGAATGGGGTCGCGAATCGGAACTGGGCTACACGGTACAGAGCGGCGCCCTCAAGAATCTGAACGTCCGGTGGCGCAACTCGACCATGCGCCGGGATTTCAGCAACAACGAGTTCGACGAGAACCGCCTTATCGTCAGCTACCCGATCAGTCTCCTCTAAACACTGATATTCCCTGTAGGAGCGAGCCTGCTCGCGAAGAGGGCTTAACATTCAACAGAGATGTTGACTGATACACCGCCTTCGCGAGCAGGCTCGCTCCCACATTTGATCTCCTACAGGCAGTTATCGCCATTGGTCAGGAGAAGTGGCACTTTGCCGGCCGGCAGGTAAAGTGACAAAACCTGAAGGAATCAGGTGCTTCACCTTTCCGCTTCCGTCGTCGTAGTCGGTCCTCAAGCTGGGAGCCAGGTTGTCATCGGAAGACACCAACGATCACCGGAGGACCACCTCAATGATCTCTCGTCTCGCAACACCCGACTGGGACGCCAAGGCGTACCAGCAGTTTTCCCGTCTCAGGCAACGCCCGGTCAATGAATTGCTCGACCGTGTCGACTTGCAAAACCCGCAACGCATTTACGATCTGGGCTGCGGCACCGGCATTGCCACGCAGTTGCTGGCCGAACGCTGGCCGCGCGCGCAGTTGCAGGGCGTCGACAGCTCGGCACAGATGCTCGCTGAAGCGCGTTGTCTGCCGCTCAGGGCATCGTGGAAACACTGCGATCTGCTCGAATGGCAACCGGAGCAGCCGGCGGACCTGCTGCTCGCCGCCGCCGTGCTGCACTTTATCGGGGGCCATGAAACGTTGCTGCCGCACCTGCTCGGTTATCTGAATCCTGGCGGTTGTCTGGCGGCGCATATGCCGGACTGGCGCGATGCGTTGTGGTATCGGCTGATGCTCGACACCCTCGAAAACGGCGGTCCCGATGGCACGCCGATAGGCACACCTGAGCTGCGGCAGCGCATGGCCGCGCGGCCGTTGTTGGCACTGGAGGATTACTACCGCTTGCTCGCGCCGCTGACCTCGTCGCTGGATATCTGGGAGACCGAGCAATTGCAGGTAGTCGACGGCAAATCACCGGTATATGACTGGGTGAAAGTCTCGGCGCTACGGCCGGTGATGCAGGCGCTGAGTCCAGAGGAACAGACGCGGTTTATTTATCACTACCTGATGCGGGTGCATGAGCATTATCCGCAGGAGGGGGATGGGCGTACGTTGTTTGCGTTCAAGCGGATATTTATTGTCGCCACCGTCTGATTTGTCGCGGCCACTATCGCTATCGCGAGCAGGCTCACTCCTACAGGGGAACGCATTCCAAATGTAGGAGTGAGCCTGCTCGCGATGGCGTCAGCCCGGCCAACGACTATTCTCGGGATTCAACACCCAGTTCATCCCACACCGATTCCGCCAGATGAAACGTCGCATTCGCTGCCGGAATCCCGCAGTAGATCGCGCTCTGCATGATCACTTCCTTGATCTCGCCCCGGCTCACGCCATTATTGGCCGCGGCGCGCAAATGCAGCTTCAGCTCGCCTTCGCGGTTCATGCCGATCAACATCGCGATGGTGATCAAACTGCGCGTGTGCCGAGGCAAACCCGGACGCGTCCAGATATCACCCCAGGCGTGGCGGGTGATCATCTCCTGAAACTCCGAGTTGAACTCGGTCAACGTGGTCAGGCTGCGATCGACATGCGCATCACCGAGCACCGCGCGGCGCACTTGCATACCGTCGTCGTAACGTTGTTTCTCGTCCACAAAAACTTCCTCACTTAGCCTGCAAAAACGCCAACACGCGATCACTGAAATCCGCGCCAGCCTGCACGTTGGACAGGTGCGCCGCATAGAACTCGGCGTATTCGGCGCCGCGTACATGTTCCTGAATAAAGTGCCCACCGGACGGCGGCGTCACCGCATCTTCAGTGCCGGCAATCACCAGCAACGGCACGTTGATCGAAGCCAGTTGCTCGCGGAAATCGGCATCACGCACCGCCGCACAATTGGCCGCGTAACCTTCAGGCGAAGTCGCTGCGAGCATGTCGGTAATCTGCTTGGCCGCTGCCGGATGTGCAGCGGAAAAGTCCGGGGTAAACCAGCGGGCAATCGAAGCATCACGCAGGGCTACCATCGCCGCTGCGCCATCACGCAACACGGTTTCGATGCGTGGATTCCACACCGACGGATCGCCGATTTTTGCTGCGGTGTTGCAGACGATCAGCTTGTGCAGACGATGCCCGGCATTGATGCCCAGCCACTGACCGATCAGGCCGCCCATCGACAGTCCGCAAAAATGCGCGCGCTCGATGTGCAGCGCATCCAGCAGACCGAGCACGTCGTGACCGAGTTGCTCGATGCTGTACGGGCCCGCCGTCACCAGTGATTGGCCATGGCCACGGGTATCGAAACGCAGCACGCGAAAGTGCTCGGTGAACGCTGTCATCTGCGCGTCCCACATGTGCAGATCAGTGCCCAGCGAGTTGGACAGCACCAGCACCGGCGCATCGACCGGACCTTCAATTTGATAGTGCAGTTCGCCATCGGCGAGTTGAACGAAAGCCACAGCCCTCTCCTTTCAGACAGACAATGCGTTGTGTTCGGCCACCGCGCGCTCGACCCAGGTTTTCGCCTGGCCGAGGTAATGAGCGGGGTTCAAAAGTTGATCGAGTTCAGCGTCGCTCAGCTCAGCAGTGACTTGCGGCTCATCACCGAGTACGGCGCGCAAATGGCGCTGCTCGGCCACTGCGCGTTTGCAGCACTGTTCGAGCAGGTGATGCGCGGCGTCGCGGCCGACACGCTGGGCGAGGACGATGCTGACGGCTTCGGCCAGCACCAGCCCCTGAGTCAATTCGAGGTTGCGGGCCATGCGCTCGGCATCGACTTCCAGGCCGTCAGCCAGCAAGCGTGCCTGTTGCAACGAACCGGAAACGAGGCAGCAAATCTCCGGCAAGGTTTCCCATTCGGCATGCCACAAACCGAGGCTGCGTTCATGCTCCTGCGGCATGGCGCTGAACAGCGTCGAGACCAGACCCGGCACCCGCGTCGCCGCGCCGAGCAGCACCGCCGCGCCGACCGGATTGCGTTTGTGCGGCATGGTCGACGATCCGCCCTTGCCCGGCGCCGACGGCTCGAACACTTCTGCGGCTTCGGTCTGCATCAACAGGCTGATGTCACGGCCGAATTTGCCGAGGCTGCCGGCGATCAAACCGAGTACCGCGCCAAACTCCACCACGCGATCACGCTGGGTGTGCCACGGTTGTTCCGGCAAGGTCAGTTGCAGCTCTTCGGACAACGCTTGGGCAATCGGCATCGCCTGTTCGCCCAACGCGGCAAGCGTCCCCGATGCACCGCCAAATTGCAGCACCAGTAAACGCGGCTTGAGTTCACGCAGACGCTGACGACTGCGAGTGATAGCGCCCAACCATCCGGCGATTTTCATGCCGAGGGTAACTGGCGTCGCGTGTTGCAGCCAGGTGCGTCCGGCCAGCGGCGTTGCAGCATGGCGTTGTGCTTGAACAGCGAGAGAGTCAGCCAGTTGCGCCAGATCGCTTTCAATCAACTCCAGCGCCTGGCGCAATTGCAGCACCAGCCCGGTATCCATCACGTCCTGACTGGTCGCGCCTAAATGCACATAACGTTCGGCTTCAGCGTCGCGGGCAGCAATCTGCTTGCCCAACGCCTTGACCAGCGGAATCGCCGAATTGCCGGCCGTGGCAATCGCCTCGCCCAGCGCCGCAAAGTCATACAACCCCGCGTTACACGCCGCAGCAATCGGTGCGACAGCCGCAGAAGGAATCAACCCGACCCGCGCCTCGGCCCGGGCCAGCGCGGCTTCAAAGTCGAGCATCGCCTGCACGCGGCCCTGATCGCAGAACACCTCACGCATATCGCGGGCAGTGAAGTAGGCATCGAACAATTGATTGCCCGGTCGCTGAGTCATAAACAGTCCTTGCCGGCGCGGGCCATCACGGCCCGCGCGCTGCGGGTTAGAGATCGTGGTGCAAATACGCCGCCTGTTTCGGCAAACGCAGACTGAACAGGAAGGCGATCGCCATCATCGCCGTCACGTACCAGTAGAAGGAGTTTTCCATGCCGATATTCTTCAGGCTCAGGGCGACGAATTCCGCCGAACCGCCGAAGATCGCGTTCGCCACCGCATAAGCCAGACCGACGCCGAGGGCGCGGACTTCCGGCGGGAACATCTCGGCTTTCACCAGGCCGCTGATCGAGGTGTAGAAACTGACAATCGCCAATGCCACAGTGATCAACACAAATGCGAGGAACGGGCTGCTGACGCTTTTCAGGCTGAGCAGAATCGGCACGGTAAACAGCGTGCCGAGCGCGCCGAACCAGAGCATCGAATTACGTCGGCCAATCTTGTCGGCGAGCATGCCGAACAGCGGCTGCATGCACATATAAAGGAACAGCGCGCCGGTCATGATGTAGCTGGCGGTCTTGGCGTGCATGCCCGCAGTGTTCACCAGATATTTCTGCATGTAGGTGGTGAAGGTGTAGAAAATCAGCGAACCACCGGCGGTGTAACCGAGCACGGTGATGAAGGCGGCTTTGTGATCGCGGAACAGCGCGGCGATGCTGCCAGCGTCTTTGTGTTCGCGGGTTTCCTTGTTGGTGGTTTCTTTCAGGCTGCGACGCAGGAACAGCGAAATCAGCGCCGCCACCGCACCGACCACAAACGGAATCCGCCAGCCGTAGGCGCGCAGGTCTTCTTCGGTGAGGAATTGCTGCAGGACCACCACCAGCGACACCGCCAGCAGTTGCCCGCCGATCAGCGTCACGTACTGGAACGAGGCGAAAAATCCGCGCTGGCCCTTGAGGGCGACTTCGCTCATGTAGGTCGCGGTGGTGCCGTACTCGCCGCCGACCGACAGGCCTTGCAGCAAGCGTGCGAACAACAGCAGGACCGGTGCCCAGACGCCGATGTCTTTATAGGTCGGCAAACAGGCGATCAGCAACGAGCCGAAGCACATCATCAGAATCGAGATGAGCATCGAATTCTTGCGCCCGTGCTTGTCTGCAACCCGGCCAAAAATCCAGCCGCCAATCGGGCGCATCAGGAAGCCGGCAGCGAACACGCCAGCGGTGTTGACCAGTTGCACCGTCGGGTTGTCGGAGGGGAAAAACGCCGGGGCGAAATAAATCGCGCAGAAGGCGTAGACGTAGAAGTCGAACCATTCGACAAGGTTGCCGGACGAGGCGCCGACAATGGCAAAGATGCGCTTGCTGCGCTCTTCGCCGGTGTAATGGGAGGTGGTGGTTGTCATTGTTTTGCACTCGATAGGGACAGTGAGAGTCTAGACATACTTTGCAACAGTCCCGTTCCACAGTTCCATCTGCAACACAGTTCCCTTGTAGGAGTGAGCCTGCTCGCGATGGCGGTGTGTCATTCAGACCATTTAAATCTGACACACCGCCATCGCGAGCAGGCTCACTCCTACAGGGATTGGGGTGTTCTTCAGTAATCGAAGAACACCGTCTCGGCATCAGTGCCCTGCAGAATCACATTCCACTGGTAAACACCCGATTCATCCTGCTTCGCCAGCAACGTACTGCGACGCTCAGCCGGCACGCACTCAAGCAACGGATCATCAACGTTCGCCGGCTCGCCTTCAAAGTAGATCCGCGTCAGCAAATGCTTCACCAAGCCACGGGCAAACACCAGCACCACCAGATGCGGCGCCTGGGTCGAACCTTTCAGGCCCTCAACCGTACCCGGTTTGATCGTGGTGAAACGGAAGCGCCCTTCCGCATCCACCGGCACTCGGCCAAAACCTTCAAAGTGCGGATCGAGCGGTTTGTCCTGCTCGTCTTCCGGATGGTCGTATTTGCCGGCAGCGTTGGCCTGCCAGACTTCAAGCATGGCGTCGTTGACGACATCGCCGTTGCCATCCAGCACCTGCCCGGTGATCGCCACGCGCTCGCCAAGGGTTTGCTCGACGGTGAGGTCTTCGCGGTTCAACCAGGTCAGGCCGATGTGGTAATACGGCCCGACGGTGTGGGACGTGGTCGCAGTCAGCGTCATCTTATTTCTCCATCGGCGTGGCTTCACGCCCGCGCAGCACGATGTCCCAGCGATAACCGAGGGCGTAGGACGGAATGGTTTTTTCCAGGTCGAAACTGGCGATCAGGCGTTCCTTGGCCGAGGTGTCCGGCACACAGTTGTAGATCGGGTCGTAGGCCAGCAGCGGATCGCCCGGGAAGTACATCTGCGTGACCAGCCGGGTGAGGATGCTCGGCCCGAACAGCGAAAAGTGGATGTGCGCCGGACGCCAGGCGTTGTGGTGGTTGCCCCACGGGTAGGCGCCGGGCTTGATGGTCTGGAACTGATACCAGCCGTCGGCGTCGGTGACGGTGCGGCCGGTGCCGGTGAAGTTCGGGTCCAGCGGCGCATCGTGCAAGTCGCGTTTGTGGTTGTAGCGGCCGGCGGCGTTGGCCTGCCAGATCTCCACCAGAATTCCCGGTACCGGCAGACCATTTTCGTCGAGCACGCGGCCGTGAATGATGATGCGTTCGCCCTGCGGCTCGCCTTCATGCTGGGCGGTCAGGTCGTTATCGGTGTCGCCCACACGCTCGGCGCCGATGGTCGGGCCGGTGATTTCCGACAGCGAGTGCGGCAGAAACACCAACGGCTTCGACGGCGAGCGCAGGTTGGTGGATTGATACGTCGGGTGCAGGTATTCAGGCTGCGTGCCTTCCTGCGGACGACGGTAACCAGGCTTGTCAGACATGTCGCTTTCCTCTGTTCTTTTTCGTCACGGCTTGCGTCAGACGCGTTCGATGGCCAGGGCCAGACCTTGGCCGACACCGACGCACATGGTCGCCAGACCTTTCTTGCCACCGGTCTTTTCCAACTGATGCAGCGCGGTCAATACCAGACGCGCACCGCTCATGCCCAACGGGTGACCGAGGGCAATCGCGCCACCGTTCGGGTTGACCTGCGCGGCGTCATCCGCCAGACCCAGTTCACGCAGCACCGCCAAGCCTTGGCTGGCAAACGCTTCGTTGAGTTCGATCACGTCGAAATCGCTGACCGCTACGCCGAGGCGTTCGATCAATTTGCGCACCGCCGGCACCGGGCCGATGCCCATCACCCGCGGCGCGACACCGGCGCTGGCCATGCCGAGCACTTTGGCGCGGGCGGTCAGGCCATGTTTTTTCACCGCTTCGGCGGAAGCCAGAATCAGCGCCGCAGCACCGTCGTTGACGCCGGAGGCATTGCCGGCGGTGACGGTTTTGTCCGGGCCGTTGACCGGTTTCAGTTTAGTCAGCGCTTCTATTGTCGTGTCAGCACGCGGATGTTCGTCCTGGCTGACCACGGTTTCACCCTTCTTGTGGGCAATCCGCACTTCGACGATTTCTTCAGCGAAGTAGCCGGCAGCCTGTGCAGCGGCGGTACGTTGCTGACTGCGCAGGGCGAAAGCGTCCTGATCGGCGCGCGAGACTTTATAGTCGTCGGCGACGTTGTCGGCAGTCTGCGGCATCGCATCGACGCCGTACTGCGCTTTCATCAGCGGGTTGATGAAACGCCAGCCGATGGTGGTGTCTTCCAGCTTCATGTTGCGCGAAAACGCTGCGTCAGCCTTGCCCATCACAAACGGTGCGCGGGACATCGACTCGACGCCACCGGCAATCGCCAGTTCCATCTCACCGCTGGCAATCGCTCGGAACGCCGTGCCGATCGCATCCATGCCCGAAGCGCAAAGACGATTGAGGGTCACGCCCGGCACGCTGTCCGGCAGGCCTGCCAACAGCAGCGCCATGCGCGCAACGTTGCGGTTGTCTTCGCCGGCCTGGTTGGCGCAGCCGAGGAATACTTCATCGATGGCGTTCCAGTCCACCGAGGGATTGCGTTCCATCAGGGCCTTGATCGGCACCGCGGCCAGGTCATCGGCGCGCACGGCGGACAAACCGCCGCCGAAACGGCCGATCGGGGTGCGAATCGCGTCGCAGATATAAACGTCACGCATCATGCTTCTCCCGGTGCCTGGCCGTGGGCGGCGGCGGTGCGCGCTTCGAGGTCGCGCAGCGCGGTCAGTTCGACTTCGGTCGGTTGCGCAGTGCTCTCGACGTTGTCAGCAAAACGAATCGCCCAACCTGTGGCCGCGACCACCTGCTCGCGGGTCACGCCCGGATGCAGTGCGGTGACCACGAATTCGTGGGTGCCCTCCTCCGGCTCCATGATGCACAGGTCGGTGATGATGCCGACCGGGCCAGCGCCCGGCAGGCCCAGACGTTTGCGCGAATCACCGCCCTCGCCGTGACCGACCGAGGTGATGAAATCGAGTTTGTCGACGAACGAACGCGCCGACTGTTTAAGGATGATCAACACGCTTTTCGCCGAACCGGCAATTTCCGGCGCGCCGCCGGCACCTGGCAGACGCACTTTCGGCGAGAAGTAATCGCCGACCACGGTGGTGTTGATGTTGCCGAAACGGTCGACCTGCGCGGCGCCGAGAAAACCGACGTCGATGCGCCCGCCCTGCAGCCAATAGCGAAAGATCTCACCGGTCGGTACAACGGTGTCAGCGGTTTCCGCCAGCTCGCCGTCACCGATCGACAGCGGCAGCACGCTTGGCTTGGCGCCAATCGGGCCCGACTCATAGATCAGCACCACGTCTGGCGAGGAGGTCAGGCGCGCAAGGTTGGCGGCTTTCGACGGCAGGCCGATCCCGACGAAGCACACCGAGCCGTTCTTCAGGCGACGGGCCGCCGCGACGGTCATCATTTCATTGGTGGTGTAAGTCATTACTTGGCCTCCGAAGCAGCGGCCAACTTGGCCTGGAACGCGCTGAAGTCAGCGCAGCCATGGATGTATTCGTTGATCCACGCGGTAAACGTCTCACGGTCGCGGGCGATCGGATCCCACGCCTGATAGAAACGATTGTCGCGCTCGGTGTAACCGTGGGCGTAGGACGGATGCGCACCGCCGGGCACGTGGCAGACCGCGCTCAAGGCCCAGGTTGGCAGGACGCAGGCGTTCATCGGCGCGTTGAGGTCATCGACGATTTCTTCAACAGTGACGATGCAGCGTTTGGCGGCCAAAGCAGCTTCTTTCTGCACACCGAGAATGCCCCACAGCAGCACGTTGCCTTGGCGGTCGGCTTTTTGTGCGTGGATCACGGTCACGTCCGGGCGCACCGACGGCACTGCCGCCAACACTTCACCGGTGAACGGGCAGGTCACGGTTTTGATCAGCGGATTGACCTTCGGCAGGTCGGAACCGGCGTAGGCACGCAGCACCGCGAACGGTAGGCCGGATGCGCCGGCGACGTAGGCGTTGGCCAGGTCGGCGTGGCTGTGCTCTTCGATTTCCAGCGCATGCGGCCATTGCTTCTCGACCGCGTCACGCAGGCGGTGCAGCGAACCCACACCCGGGTTGCCGCCCCAGGAGAAAATCAGTTTGCGTGCGCAACCGGCACCGATCAGTTGGTCGTAGATCAGGTCAGGCGTCATCCGCACCAGCGTCAGATCTTTCTTGCCCTGACGAATGATTTCATGACCCGCTGCTGTAGGGATCAGGTGAGTGAAGCCTTCGAGTGCGACGGTGTCACCGTCGTTGACGAATTGCTTCACCGCGTCGTGCAGCGAAAGGATCTCAGCCATGGAGCGGGCTCCTGTTTTTGTAATGAATCGCCAGTAATAAAAAGGCGCGAGGTTCAGCGCCGGAGTCACTGCAGATTAAGCCTGGGAAATTCGCCAAACAATCCGATAATCGACTGAGTGTTCGTTTATCGAACAGATTGTTGTCAGCCTATCGGTTCGTGTTTTGATCGTTCCCACGCTCCGCGTGGGAATGCAGCCCGGGACGCTCCGCGTCCCAAAGCAGACGCAAAGCGTCTATTGAGGCGTTCCCACGCAGAGCGTGGGAACGATCATGCGCTGATACTCAAGTCGCATCCGCATGACTGACCATGCCTTTGATCACCACCGCCGTGGTGGCCAACGCCGCCGGAATCACCAACGCCGTCAACACCTGCTCGAAATTCCAGCCCAGCCCCAGCAACGTAGCGCCCATCCACGCCCCGAGAATCGCGCCAAAGCGGCCAATTCCCAGCATCCACGACACGCCAGTCGCCCGCCCCTGCGTCGGATAAAACCGCGCCGCCAGCGACGGCATCGCCGATTGCGCACCGTTCACGCACATGCCGGCCACCAGTACCAAAGTCGCCAACAAGGTGATGTTGCCCAGGCTCTGCCCGACCGCGTAGGCAAACACCCCGGCCAACAGGTAGAAAATGCCGATGACCTTGTGCGGATTGAAGCGGTCCATCGCCCATCCCACAGCGACCGCGCTCAATACCCCGCCGAACTGGAACAGCGCACCGATAAACGCGGCTTGCTCCATGCTCGCGCCGCTGTCACGCATCAGCGTCGGCAGCCAACTGGTCAGCAGATAGACAATCACCAGGCCCATGAAATAGGTCAGCCACAGCAACAAGGTGCCCGTGCTGTAAGTACCGGAGAAAATCACCGCGAACACGTTGCGTGCCTTGACGGTTTTCTGTTCCGGCACGCTGAAACTGGAGGCTTGAGCGACGGTGACCGGATCGATCGGTGCCAGGGTCTTGCGCACTTTGTCAGTGCCACGATTGCGTACCACCAGATAACGCGCCGACTCAGGCAGCCAGAACAACAGCACCACGGCAAGGATCAACGGCAGAACCCCGCCAATCAGCAACAGACTGTGCCAGCCGAACGCCGGAATCAGCTTGGCGGAAATGAACCCGCCTCCAGCCATTCCGAGGTTGAAGCCGCAGAACATGCTGGTCACCAACAGCGACTTCTTGCGCTCCGGGGTGTATTCCGAGAGCAGTGTGGTGGCGTTGGGCATCCCGGCACCAAGACCCAGACCGGTCAGAAAGCGCAGCACCAGCAATTGTTCAACGTTGGTGCTGTACGCCGACGCCAAGCTGAAAGCACCGAACAGAACCACTGCGCCGACGAGTACGACTTTTCGCCCGAAGCGGTCAGCCAGAGGGCCGGAACCCAGTGCGCCAAAGACCATGCCGATCAACGCAGCACTCATCACCGGGCCGAGGCTGGCGCGGTCGATACCCCAGTCCTGCGACAACGCCGGGGCAATGAAGCCCATCGCCGCAGTGTCGAGGCCGTCGAGGAAGACAATCAGGAAACACAGAATCACCACCCGCCACTGGTAGCGCGAGATCGGTTGGGCATTGATGAAGGTCTGCACGTCGAGGCAGTTACCCACAGCGGACTGAGGCTGGTTCATTATTTTTATTCCACGCAGAAAACGCAGTCGAACGGCGGCCGGCCAAAACGCGGCACGGTCACAAGAATAGGAGGTCTGGATCAGGCGTTGCGGGAAACCCGGCAACAGCGGGTGGAGCGGAGACAGTCGGGGAGCGTGCGCATGGTGAGTTGCCTCTTGTCATTATTATGGGAGTCGACAGTCCGGCGGGCTCATTCACATCAGCGCCGGATGACGCTGCCGCGACATTAATGATCCGGGGGTTTTAGCGTCAATTCGATAAACGCAACACTGTGCGTTTATCGAACAGCTTCATCAGGCGAACAGCTGCGCACTGAGGTCGCGGCTGGCACTTAGCAGGCCCGGCAGAAAGCGCTGCTCCAGCTCGGTGCGACTGACGCGACCGGCGTGAGTGCTGACGTTGAGCGCCGCGACCACCTGACCCGAGGCGTCGTAGACCGGCACGGCAATCGAACGCAGACCTTGTTCCAGTTCCTGATCGACGATGCACCAGCCTTGCTGTCGCACTTCCTGCAGGCATTCGAGCAAAGCATCGGGCGTGTGAATCGTGCGGCTGGTCTTGGCGACCAGTTCGGCGTGATCGAGGTATTCACGCAGCGAGGTGTCATCAAGGGCTGCCAGCAGAATCCGGCCCATTGATGTGCAATACGCCGGCAGACGGCCGCCCACCGACAGGTCCACCGAAATCAGCCGCTGCGTGGTTGCCGAGCGGGCGATGTAGAGAATGTCGTCGCCTTCGAGCGTGGCCATGTTGCAGGCTTCGTGCAGTTGCTCGCTCATGCGGTCGAGGTACGGCTGGGCCGACACCGCCAACGGCGTCGACGACAGATAAGCGTGGCCGAGGGTCAGTACTTTGGGCAGCAATGAGTAGGTGCGACCGTCCGTGGTGGCGTAACCGAGTTTGATCAAGGTATGCAGGCAACGGCGCACGGCGGCGCGGGGAATTTCCGTGCGGTGACTGATTTGGGCGATGGTCAGATGGCGTTTGCGCTCCTGGAACGCCTGCACCACCGCCAGACCACGGGCCAGTGAGGTCATGAAGTCCGGATCACCGGTCAGCGCCTGGATGCGTTTGGCCGGTGAGGCGACGATCGGCGGCGCCACGGAGGTGAAAGAGTTGCGCATTTGATCGTTCATTTCTTGTCCTTCTATACGGCACGGATCAATGGGCTATACAAACGGCTTGCCGACCAATGCACAAGCGTCGGGCCTGCAAGATTGGGCGATTATCGAACCGTCGACCGATAATCGCAATCAGCTGTGCAGGTCGCCTCAAACCCTTTCCGGGGTTCGCGCAACTTCGGCCGTTATTTGAATCACCGCCTAAGTTGTTCGACTAAATGACGCCAAAAACTGATCGCGCGGCAAATAAGGGCCAGCGTGCACTGCAACTAGCGACAAAAGTTGCGAGTCACAAAACAATCACACATCCGGAACCGTTTTTAACTTGGCAAAGATAGTCATTCCCGAATCGACCGCTATAATGCACCTCAGTGGCACCTCGTTTTTTAATCGTCGAGGTTTTCACTCGCTGCGGCGATGTCCATCGCCAACAGCCCGGCCAGCGCCTGACGCGCATCACTCATGCAACGCCTGCGCTCGCTGAAACAGGAAACTGATGCTGCGTCAGTTTTTATCTGGTGCCGTAGCCGCCTGTAACACGGAAGTCTTGATCGCCCCACCGATTACACCAATGCCTGTCCGGGTGTTGGATGCTCGGTGGCTTCGTTCAATCGATTCGTTGCAGTGCGTTTCACCAGACACTTAACTCAACTCATACAGGTAGCACTGTGACGAAAGACGAACTGCGCGCGGAACTTGAGCGCCAGGAACAACGGTACAAGGAAGTTTACGGCGGGGAAGTCACCACCTACGCCGCTCAGCCCGAACCGGAACGCAAAGCGTGGCGTAAACGCCCGACCGTTCAGGATCAGGTCTTCAAGCAAGAAATCGAAAAGATCGAAAAGGAACTCAAAGCCGAAGAGCCTTGAGCTACGGTGTTCGTTTCTTTTGAAGGTTTGCGTCCATACCGGCTACGAGCGCGGTGGAAGGACGATGCCTTGCGCGCCCGCTACCCGCGGGCAGCGGCCATCAACCGGTCTGGCGGGTTGAGGACGGGCGTCCTACACGTTTCACAGATATTTCAGACAAGCGTTTGAGACCACCTTGCACGGGTGAAAGCACCCGAAAAATCAGGCTTTTTCCAATAAAATCAATAGATTGGAAAACCCTGCGCAACGCTTGGTTTTCATGCGCTGCAACAAATTAAATCGAAGAAGTGCGTAACCGATGAGCAGGTAGGGCATCGATTTCCAGTCTTTTCTGGCATAATCGCGCCCCCTTACGACCGGGTCAGAAAACCTTCATGATCGATTTATTCAGCGGACTGGATGCTTGGGTGCTTGTGAGCCTCTTGCTCGCCCTGACGTTTGTCCTCGCCTTCGAGTTCATCAATGGATTTCATGACACCGCTAACGCGGTAGCCACTGTTATCTACACCAAAGCCATGCCGCCTCATCTGGCAGTGTTCTTTTCCGGTGTGTTCAATTTCCTCGGCGTGCTGCTGGGTGGCGTTGGCGTGGCGTATGCCATTGTCCACTTGCTGCCGGTGGAACTGCTGATCAACGTGAACACCGGCCATGGCCTGGCGATGGTGTTCTCGTTGCTCGCCGCGGCAATCACCTGGAACCTCGGCACCTGGTACTTCGGTATCCCGGCGTCCAGCTCGCACACCCTGATCGGCTCGATCCTCGGTGTCGGCCTGGCCAATGCCCTGATCAACGATATCCCGTTGGCTGACGGCGTGAACTGGCAGAAAGCGATCGACATCGGCGCCTCGCTGGTGTTCTCGCCGATGGCCGGCTTCCTGATCGCCGCGCTGGTGTTGATCGGCCTGAAATGGTGGCGCCCGCTGTCGAAGATGCACAAGACGCCGGAACAGCGCCGCAAGATCGACGACAAGAAGCACCCACCGTTCTGGAACCGTCTGGTACTGGTGATCTCGGCCATGGCCGTGAGCTTCGTGCACGGCTCCAACGATGGCCAGAAAGGCATCGGCCTGATCATGCTGGTGTTGATTGGTATCGTCCCGGCGCAGTTCGTTCTCGATCTGAACAGCACCACCTACCAGATCGAACGCACTCGCGATGCGACCCTGCACCTGAGCCAGTTCTACCAACGCAATGCCGATTCGCTGGGTGAATTCCTGGCCCTGGGCAAGAGCGTTGAAGGCGACCTGCCGGAGAAATTCCGCTGCAACCCGCAGCAGACCGAACCGACCATCACTGCCCTGCTGCACACGCTTAAAGGCGTAGCGGACTACCACTCGCTGTCTTCGGAGAGCCGTGTGGAGGTTCGTCGCTACCTGCTGTGCCTGGACGACACTGCGAAAAAGGTTGGCAAGCTGCCTGGCCTGGAAGCCCGTGAAAAGGCTGACCTCGACAAGCTGCGCAAAGACCTGACCACCACCACTGAATACGCGCCGTTCTGGGTGATTCTGGCGGTCGCGCTGGCTCTGGGCCTGGGCACCATGGTTGGCTGGAAACGCGTGGTATTGACCATTGGCGAGAAGATCGGCAAGCAGGGCATGACCTATTCCCAGGGCATGTCGGCGCAGATCACCACGGCCAGTTTGATCGGTATGGCTAACATCTTCAGCCTGCCGGTGTCGACCACGCACGTTCTGTCCTCGGGCGTGGCGGGCACCATGGTTGCTAACAAGAGCGGCCTGCAGGGTGGCACGGTTCGCACCATTCTGTTGGCTTGGGTCTTGACCTTGCCGGCGACGGTTGCGCTGTCGGCCGGGTTGTTCTGGCTGGCGTCGAAGGCGCTGGGTAGCTGATAGATAGCGGGACATGAGAAAGGCGCGATTCGAGAGGATCGCGCCTTTTTTTGTGTTTGGGGGATTGGGGATTGGGATTGGATTGGGGGCATATCCGTTGCTGCGGGTGTTGCCGCTGGCGGTTTCGCTCTTACAGCGAGTCCCTTTTTCAAACGTCAAAAAGGAACCAAAAGGCTTTGCCCCTGGCGTACGGCACTTCGCTGAGGCTCAGTGTTCCCTCGCTACGGTGGGGCAAAAGATCAAAAGCCGAAGCAAGATCAAAAGCCAGATCAACAGCCCCTCACCCTAACCCTCTCCCAGAGGGAGAGGGGACTGACCGAGGTGTTTGGGGGAGGTACGCCGACGTGAAATACCGAGCCGAACTCAGATTGTGAAACAGATCAAAAGCCCCCTCACCCTAGCCCTCTCCCAGAGGGAGAGGGGACTGACCGTGGTGTTTAGGGAAGGTACGCCGACGTGCGATACCGCGTTGAACTCAGATCTTGAAAAGCCCACAAATCGGCTCCCTCTCCCTCCGGGAGAGGGCTGGGGTGAGGGGCAAATCCACCACAAAACCAAAGCCGAACACCCGCTCTTCACCACTCAATAGGCCGAGTGTCAGCTCGCCTGCTCTTGATCTTGATCTTGATCTGTAAGGCGACGTCGGAAGGCTGAGTGGAGGGATTGATCCGGGCGTGGGAGCGCAGCGACCGTTTGGCGCAGCCAAACACAGCGGGAGCAGGTGCAGCGAAGCAAACCGGAGACGCTGCGCCCGGATCGATCCCGGAGCGAAGGAACCCCGAGCCCCAGCGAGCGGGCCGCACGCAGGAGCAAGCCTTTTTGGTTACTTTTTCGGCGTCTGGAAAAAGTGACCCGCCGTAAGGGCGGAACCCTAAGCCGCCGTTACCGCAGCAACGGATATTCACAAAGCCCACCCACAACATGGTCGGCCCAAAGGCCGCCAAGACACAAAAAAAAAGGGGCAACCGAAGTCGCCCCAAAATGCCTTGCGTGCTCATCAATCCAGAAGAATCACTTCTTGCGCTTATTCGCATCCTTCCAGATAAAAAATCCAAACCCTGCAAAAAACAGAACCATCAGCCCTACAGTCAGGACCCCGGCAAACACCACGTTATCGAAAAACATGACTGGCCTCCTGGCCCCTGCTCTGCTGCGATGGAACTAAGTTACCAAACACACAGGCGCACAAATTGACCGGGATCAATACCAGCAACGAAGGAGAGTAAAGGAGGGAAAATAACTGACCTGCATCAACGGATGCAGGGGAAGATCAACGCTTTTTCGGCTTGTTTTTCGACTTTTTCCTGGCTTTTCCCAACGGCATCGCCTGCTCGAAAGCCTGGCGCACTTCGTTCAGGCGCTTCTCTTTAATATCGTGCACGCGCTTGGCGCGTTCAGTGCTGAGGTCGATCAGTTTGTCGTCTTGGCTCATGGCGTCAGCATCACTTGAAAGAATCACAACTGCCACATCACCGGCAGGACTGCGCCAATAATGCAGCCTCAGCCGCGCGCTGACCAGCCGGCGAGTCCCACGCGGTACAACGACTCAGATCTCGATATCGACCCACAAGCCCTGACGCGGCTGATCTTCCATCAGCGGAACCACCGGCACGGTGTTGTCGGCATTCAGTTCGGTGCCAGGCACGGCCAGATGCTCTTCGGGATCTTCATCGGCTTCGCGGCGACGGCGATCACGTTCTTGCTGACGGCGCTGTTCTTCGCGCGCCAGCAATCGATCCTCTTCCGGATCGCGCTTTTGCAGATCGATCGTGCTTTCGTTGGAGCTTTCCTGCACCGGCACCACCGGAGGAATGTCCGGCCGCTGGCGGATCGGATCCTGCTGGGAAGTGATCGGCACAGCGCTCAGGGGGAGCATCGGTGGCAACATATAAGGGGTCTCCTGTCAGCAGGCTATCGGCTGCGGCAAAGGCGCCTTGAGCCATCCGTCGTAAATCTGTGACGCACTTGGCACGTGTAGGAGCTGCCGCAGGCTGCGATCTTTATCAGACAGCTCAAACCTCAAGGGTTCTCAAAGATCAAAAGATCGCAGCCTTCGGCAGCTTCTACCCAGTAATCTTTGGCCCTGAAGCCCTCATTCCGTTAAGATAGCCCGCTTTTTCAAGGTGGGAGTCAGGCAGCATGGCGCAGCAGTATCAACCGGGGCAACGCTGGATCAGTGACAGCGAAGCAGAGCTTGGTTTAGGCACCGTTCTGGCACAGGACGGCCGCTTGTTGACCGTGCTTTACCCGGCCACTGGCGAAACCCGCCAGTACGCGCTACGGAATGCGCCCCTGACCCGCGTGCGATTCTCGCCGGGCGACAGCATCACCCACTTCGAAGGCTGGAAGATGACCGTGCAGCAAGTCGACGACGTCGACGGGCTGATGGTCTATCACGGTCTCAATGGGCAGAACGAAGCCGTCACCCTGCCGGAAACCCAGCTGTCGAACTTCATTCAGTTCCGTCTGGCCAGCGACCGTCTGTTCGCCGGGCAAATCGACCCGCTGGCGTGGTTCTCACTGCGTTACAACACCCTCGAACACACCAGCCGCCAGCTGCAATCATCGCTCTGGGGCCTGGGTGGCGTGCGTGCGCAACCGATCGCGCACCAATTGCACATCGCCCGTGAAGTTGCCGACCGCATTGCGCCGCGCGTATTGCTGGCGGACGAAGTGGGTCTGGGTAAAACCATCGAAGCCGGTCTGGTGATCCATCGCCAACTGCTCTCGGGCCGCGCCAACCGCGTGCTGATCCTCGTCCCGGAAAACCTTCAGCACCAGTGGCTGGTGGAGATGCGTCGCCGCTTCAACCTGCAAGTCGCGCTGTTCGACGAAGAACGCTTCATCGAAAGCGATGCCGCCAACCCGTTCGAAGACACTCAACTGGCGCTGGTCGCGCTGGAGTGGCTGGTCGACGACGAGAAGGCGCAAGACGCACTGTTCGCTGCCGGCTGGGATCTGCTGGTGGTCGACGAAGCACATCACCTGGTCTGGCACGAAGAAAAAGCCAGCGCCGAATACTCGCTGGTCGAGCAACTCGCCGAAGTCATTCCGGGCGTGCTGCTGCTTACCGCCACCCCGGAACAACTCGGTCAGGACAGCCACTTCGCCCGCCTGCGCCTGCTCGATCCGAACCGTTTCCATGACCTGGCCGCCTTCCGCGCCGAGAGCGACAACTATCGCCCGGTGGCCGAAGCCGTTCAGGAACTGCTCGACAAGGGCCGTCTCTCGGCCAAAGCGCACAAAACCATTCAGGGTTTCCTCGGCAACGAAGGCGAAGCGCTGCTGACCGCGGTCAACGATGGCGACACTGAAGCCAGCGCCCGCCTCGTGCGTGAACTGCTCGATCGCCACGGCACCGGCCGCGTGCTGTTCCGTAACACCCGCGCCGCCGTGCAGGGTTTCCCGGAGCGCAAACTGCACCCATACCCGCTGCCGTGCCCGGACGAATACCTCGAACTGCCGCTGGGCGAACACGCCGAGCTGTACCCGGAAGTCAGCTTCCAGGCGCAACCGGACGCCAGTGAAGAAGAGCGCTGGTGGAAATTCGACCCACGCGTCGAGTGGCTGATCGATCAACTGAAAATGCTCAAGCGCACCAAAGTGCTGGTGATCTGTGCGCACGCCGAAACCGCGATGGACCTGGAAGACGCCCTGCGCGTGCGTTCCGGCATTCCGGCCACGGTGTTCCACGAAGGCATGAACATCCTTGAGCGTGACCGCGCCGCCGCGTACTTCGCCGACGAAGAATTCGGCGCACAAGTGCTGATCTGCTCGGAAATCGGCAGTGAAGGTCGCAACTTCCAGTTCGCTCACCACTTGGTGCTGTTCGATCTGCCGTCGCACCCGGACCTGCTCGAGCAGCGGATCGGTCGTCTCGACCGGATCGGCCAGAAACACATCATCGAACTGCACGTGCCGTACCTGGAAACCAGCCCGCAAGAACGCCTGTTCCAGTGGTACCACGAAGCGCTGAACGCGTTCCTCAACACCTGCCCGACCGGCAACGCCTTGCAGCACCAGTTCGGCCCGCGCCTGCTGCCGCTGCTCGAAGAAGCCGACGACAGCGAGTGGCAAGCGCTGATCGACGAAGCGCGCAGCGAGCGCGAGCGTCTCGAAGCCGAGCTGCACACCGGCCGTGACCGTTTGCTGGAGCTCAACTCCGGCGGCGCTGGCGAAGGTGAAGCGCTGGTCGAGGACATCCTTGAGCAAGACGATCAGTTCGCCCTGCCGATCTACATGGAAACCCTGTTCGACGCGTTCGGCATCGACAGCGAAGACCATTCGGAAAACGCCCTGATCCTCAAGCCGAGCGAGAAGATGCTCGACGCCAGCTTCCCGCTGGGCGACGACGAAGGCGTGACCATCACCTACGACCGCAATCAGGCGCTGTCGCGCGAAGACATGCAGTTCATCACCTGGGAACACCCGATGGTGCAGGGCGGCATGGATCTGGTGCTGTCCGGTTCGATGGGCAACACCGCCGTCGCGCTGATCAAGAACAAGGCGTTGAAACCGGGCACCGTACTGCTGGAATTGCTGTATGTCAGCGAAGTGGTGGCGCCGCGCTCGCTGCAACTGGGCCGTTACCTGCCGCCAGCCGCCCTGCGCTGCCTGCTCGACGCCAACGGCAACGATCTGTCGCCACGGGTATCGTTTGAAACGCTGAACGATCAGCTGGAAAGCGTGCCGCGTGCCAGCGCCAACAAGTTCATCCAGGCCCAGCGCGATCAGCTGACGCCACGGATCAACGCCGGTGAAGACAAGATCGCCCCGCGTCACGCCGAGCGCGTGGCCGAGGCCCGTCGCCGTCTGGCAGCCGACACCGACGAAGAACTGGCGCGCCTGACCGCGTTGCAAGCGGTCAACCCGACCGTGCGTGACAGTGAACTGGATGCGCTGCGCCAGCAGCGTGAGCAGGGTCTGGCCATGCTGGATAAAGCGGCGTTGCGTCTGGAAGCGATTCGGGTGTTGGTAGCGGGCTAAACCGCCCTGCTCCACCGCTGAAAACAAGAAGGCCCGCAGCGATGCGGGCCTTTTTTGTTGCCTGTGATTTAGATCGTTCCCACGCTCTGCGTGGGAATGCCTCAGGGGACGCTCCGCGTTCCAGCTCCGGAAAGGGACGCAGAGCGTCCCGGGCTGCGTTCCCACGCAGAGCGTGGGAACGATCATCATGCCGTCGCCGCAGCCACTTCTGGCTCAACCACCGCAACCAGCCCCTCCTTCATCCGCTGCGCATCCCGCACAAAACACCGCGCCGCCAGAAACAGAAAGACCATGGTCAAAAACAGCGCCACCGGAATCAAATACATCGCGTCATGCAGCCCAACGGCCTTGAACGCTTCGGTCATCTGCTCAGCCCCCGCCGCCGCCATCGCGGTATGCGCAAAATGATCCGACAAGCCCCCCACCACCACCGGCCCCAAACCACCACCGAGCAAATACAAACCGGCAAAAAACAACGCCATCGCCGTCGCCCGCAAACGTGGTTCGACCACATCCTGAATCGCCGTATAAACACAGGTGTAAAAGTTGTAGGCAAACAGCCAACCAACACTGAACACCGCGACAAACACACCAATCTCGATCCGCCCCGAATGCAACGCCCACGCCGTGCACAGCGTCGAAATAATCAGACTGAACGCGGCGAACAACAGCCGCCCGTTGGCCACGCGCTGGTGAATCTTGTCAGCAATCCAGCCACCCAGGGTCAAGCCGACCAACCCGGTCACGCCAACAATAACCCCGGTGGCCACCGCCGCTTCCTGCAACGGCATCAGGAAGTAGCGTTGCAGCATCGGCACCAGAAACGAGTTGCAGGCGTACGTCGCGAAGTTGAAACACAACCCGGCCATCACCAGCCAGAGAAAGGTCGGCACCGCCAGAATCCGGCGGATCGGCTTGTCGACTTTCTCTTGCGAGACCTGCACGGTTTCCGCTGCGCCGCGCTTCGGCTCTTTGATAAAAAACATGAAAATCGCCAGAAGCAGACCCGGCACCGCTGCAATAAAGAACGGCGCACGCCAGCTGTCGAAAGCCTTGACCATCCAGCCGATGGTGAAGAAAGCCAGCAACAGGCCCAGCGGCAGACCGAGCATGAAAATGCCCATCGCCCGCGCCCGACGATGCGCCGGAAACAAGTCACCGATCAATGAGTTGGCCGCCGGCGCATAACTGGCTTCGCCGATACCGATGCCCATGCGCACGATCAGAAAGCTCCAGAAACTGCCGACCAGACCGTTGACCGCCGTCAGCGCGCTCCACGTTGCCAGGCCCCAGCCCATCAGTTTGCTGCGCGAACCGGTATCGGCCATGCGCCCCAAGGGCAGGCCGGCAATGGCATAAACGATGGTGAATGCGGTGCCGACAATCCCCAATTGAAAGTCACTGAGGTGCCATTCCATACGGATTGGTTCGATGATGATCGCCGGAATGGTGCGGTCGAAGAAGTTGAACAGGTTGGCGAGGAACAGCAGGAACAGAATGCGCCAGGCATTCGCCGCTTGGGTCGAGTTCTGCATGGGTCCGTCTCTTTATTGTTATAGGGCTTCACTGCCAACGCATCCGAGCCCGGAACCTGCAATCTAGTCAGCCGCGCCGAGGCTGTCTGTGATCATTCGTCTGCCTGATATCGGCCCATGGCACTGTAACGAAACGTAAGCCCTTGATAAGCCTGCAATCCCCCGAAAACCGGGGCTTTTGCGGCAAAACCTTGCCACAAAAAAATAGTTTCGCGCCCCCCTTCCCAAGTCTGCGGCAAAGCCTAGAATGGCCGCCGGATCCGTCCGGATCTCCCGATCAATCCCTTTGATACCCTCGCCCATGTCTGAAGTCAGTCCGTGTCTGAATTGCGGTGCCTGCTGTTCCCATTTTCGCGTGTCTTTCTTTTGGGGTGAGTGCTCATCTTCCGGCGGCACGGTGCCTGATGAACTGGTCACACAGATCAGTCCCAGCCGCGTGGCGATGAACGGCACCGACTGCAAATCGCCGCGCTGCACAGCGTTGGTCGGCGAAGTGGGCAGCGAGGTGAAGTGCTCGATTTATGAATTGCGCTCCAGCCCCTGCCGTGAATTCGAATCGTCCTGGGAAAACGGCGAACAGAATGTCGATTGCGATAAGGCCCGCGCGCGTTTCGGCTTGCCGCCGCTGCAACCGGACTGGGCGCAAATCCCTTTCGAACAGATCGCTTGAGCCTTTAGCGCCAATCGCTATGACGCTAATGCCGAAATCATTAGCGCCAATGTGCCACTACCGCTTGCACCCCGAAATCGGCCTCTATACTCCTGACATTCAACTGCGTTCAACGCGCACTCGGGACGACTTCAGAGACGGGGCATGCTATGGAGTGGCTTGGTTTGCAGTTTGTTACCGAGCTGCCGGAGAGCGGGCAGGTCATCCTCAATTGCAGTCACAACCCTCTTCTGGTGATGGTTGCGTATCTGGTCGCCTGCGCAGCCAGTTTCGCCACTCTGGATATGGCTGAGCGCGTTGTAAATGCCGAAGATCCGGGGTCGCGGCGGATCTGGCGCTGGATCGGCGCGACCTGCCTGGCCGGCGGCATCTGGGCCATGCATTTCATCGGCATGCTGGCTTTCCAGACACCGATCGACATTCAGTACGACCTTGGCATCACCCTTTTCTCGTTGCTGATCGCCCTGCTCGCCTCTTGGCTGGCCATGCAAACCCTTAGCGAAGCGCAGCCGAGTGCATTGCATTGCTTGAAAACCGCGTTTGTCATCGGCCTGGGCATCGCCGGCATGCATTACGTTGGCATGGCGGCGATGAAGTCGAGCGCCACCGCCTACTATCATCCAGGACTGTTCGCGGTGTCTGTGGCGATCGCCATCGGCGCCAGTTTCGCAGCGCTGTGGGTGGCCCGCTATCTCAGCGCAGGCAGCGGCGTGGCGCATCAGTTGCTCAAGTACAGCGCTGCGCTGATTCTCGGCGCCGGCATCATCAGCATGCATTTCACCGGCATGGCTGCGCTGGATCTGGTTCTTCCCGAGGGAGGCCTGACAGCGAGCGGCGGCGATAACGGGCATCTGCAACTGGGCCTGACCGTGGCGCTGATCATCCTGCTGATCCTTGGCAGTGCGATCAGTGCGGCGCTGGCCGATAAAAAACTGCAGAACAAGGAAGAAGACCTGCGCCGCGTCAACGCCCTGCTCAGCCAACTCGATCAGGCGCGCATGTCGCTGCAACAAGCGGCCAACTACGACGCCCTGACCAACCTGATCAACCGGCGCGGGTTCAACCAGATCTTCGCCGAGAAACTCTGCCAGAAAGCCGCCGAGGGTGGCATGCTCGCGGTGATGTTTCTCGACATCGACCACTTCAAGCGGATCAACGACAGCCTCGGTCACGACGCTGGTGACGAACTGCTCAAGGTGATCGCCCAGCACATCAAAGGCTCGGTGCGCAGCCATGAAGACGTGGTCGCGCGTTTCGGCGGCGACGAGTTCTGCATCCTCATCAACCTGCGTGAGCGCGAAGAAGCCCGCAATATGGCGCAGCGCATCATGCTCAAGATGAAGGAGCCGATCGAACTGGCCGGACGTCGCATGGTGATGACCACCAGCATCGGCATCAGTCTGTTTCCGGAGGACGGCACCACCTGCGAGGAGCTGCTCAAACACGCCGATCTGGCGCTGTATCAATCCAAAGGCGCGGGGCGCAACGGCCTGCACTTTTTCAGTTCCAACCTCAAGACCCGCGCAAGTTTCGAGCTGCAACTGGAAGAAGAATTGCGCCACGCCTTGCGCGAAGAAAACGGCCTGACGCTCTATTACCAACCGATCTTCGAACTGAAGACCGGTCGCGTCACCAAGCTCGAAGCGCTGATCCGCTGGCAACATCCGCTGCACGGTTTGCTGACCCCGGATCGCTTTATCTCCATCGCCGAAAACAACGGCCTGATTGCCGAACTGGACAACTGGGTGCTGCGCCGCGCCTGCAAGGATCTGGGCGAATTGTCGCGGCATGGCTGCGAAGAACTGAAAATCGCCTGGAACTGCTCGCCACTCAACCTCACCCGAGATGAACTGGCCAACGAAATCGAACAGGCATTGCGCAGCGCCGGGGTGGCGCCGGAACGGCTGGAACTGGAAGTCACCGAAAATGCGCTGATGGGCAACATTGCCAACACCCTGGTGCTGCTGCGACAGATTCGTGCGCTCGGTGTGTCGCTGTCGATCGACGACTTCGGCACCGGCTACTCGTCGCTGGCCTACCTCAAGCGCCTGCCGCTCAACACCCTGAAGATCGACCGCTCGTTCATCCTCGACATTCCCACGGCAACCGCCGACATGGAGATCGTCCAGGCGATCATCGTCATGGCCCACACCCTGCATTTGCAAGTGGTGACCGAAGGCGTGGAAAGCCTGGAGCAGTACGAATTCCTTGAACGCTCGGGCTGCGATTTCATTCAGGGTTACCTGCTCAGCCGTCCGGTGCCGCTGGACGAATTGCGTCCGGTGCTGGAAGAAATCAATCAGCGCAAACATTCACACGCGGTCAATCCGTTGATTCTGGCGCGCGGTACATTTGCACCAGTGTCGCTGGATCCTGCGCCAAAAAGCCCTGCGCCCCATGCAGGCGCATCAGTTGTGCGGCCAATCCGCTGATCGGTGTCGCCGAGCCCTGTTCGCGGGAGAATTTGACGGCGGTGTCGAGATCCTTGAGCAGCGTGCGCACGTGCCATTTGATCGGTTCGAAACGGCTTTCGGCCATTTGCGGGGCGAGGATCTGCAATGGTTTCGAATCGGCAAAACCGCCGGCCAGCGCCTCGGCGATCAGGCTCGCATCGACCCCGGCCTGCTCCGCCAGCGCCACCACTTCGGCAATCACCAGCGCGTTGCAGGCGACAATCATCTGGTTGCAGGCCTTGGTGACTTGCCCCGCGCCTATGCCGCCCATGTGCGTGACGCGTTGACCGAGGTTGAGCAGCACCGCACGTACACGCTGAAGATCTGCCGCTTCGCCGCCGACCATGATCGCCAGACTGCCCGCCTCGGCACCGACCACGCCGCCGGACACCGGTGAGTCCAGCCAGGCCATGCCGGTTTTCTCCGCAAGAGTCGCCGCCATTTCGCGAGTGGCCGTCGGTTCAAGGCTGGAAAAATCCACCAGCAACTGGCCGCTTTTCGCCCCTTCGGCGATACCGCCCGCGCCAAACACCACCTCGCGAACCACCGCCGTATCGGCCAGACACAACATCACCACGTCGGCGTATTCGCACAATTCAGCAGCGGTCGCCACCTGCCGGGCACCGGCCTCGACCAGTGGCGCGCACTTGGCCGGGTTGCGATTCCACACGGTCAGCGGGTAACCCGCGGCCAACAAACGGCGGCACATGGGCAGGCCCATCAGACCGATTCCGGCGAACCCCAACGAAGGTAGCGTTGACATCATTTTGCCTCTTTTCCATTAAAGATCGCCGAATAATGGCCGATTCATCAACGATCAGGAAAGGATTCCCCCCAGCGACAGTCAGGCCAAAAACCTGATGCTCGGGCTCAATTCGCGCAAATAAAAGACGCGAGATCTTATTCCGTGAGGTTCGCCGGCATTGGCCAGCGAGCCAACCAGTCCAGGTATATGGCGCACAATGACTTCTAAAAATAATCCCGCCACTGCGGTAGCCGATCTGACTTTGAGCCCCGCCGCCAACAGCCCGTCATCGTCAAAGCCATTGGTCCCGTCGCGCCCGCTGTCGACTCAGCAATACCTGTACTTCACCGAAACCAATACCGACCGCATCCTCGACAACCTCGACGGCCTGCGTGATCTGGTGTTCCCGCGCCCACCGCACCTGGAAGGTGACAACGAACAGCACAACGACCAGGAATTCCCCTCGGTGTGCCTGATCGGCCTCGGTCGCTGCGGCTCAAACATCGCGCTCGATGTCGCGGAGCTGGTGTACAACGCGCGCAAGTTCTACCTCAACGAATTCAACAACGAAGACCGCGCGGCGGATCGCCGACTGGCCGACAAGGGCTACAGCCCGGCGCAGTGGATCAAGAACAACCTGCGCATCGGCCCGAACAAATCGACCAAACCGGTGTTTCTGGTCGAACCGCTGGTGATGCTCGGCGACCTCGACAAGGACATCGCCGGGCGTATCCGTTTCTCGCGCAAAGGCGAGAAAAGCGGCTTCCTGCGCGACTACAGCAAAATGAAGATCATGGACTTGTCCGAAGTCCACGCCGGTGGCGCCGGTAACGCGCCGATCCTCGGCCAGTACCTGGCGAAGATCATCCTCAACAAGGACACCCAGCGCTTCTCCAGCCCTGACTGGAAAATGATCCATTCGTACCTGATCGACAGCTGCGGCATCAAGGCCAACCAGTCGCGCCTGTACTTCTCGATCTTCAGTGCCGGCGGCGGTACCGGTTCCGGCATGGCTTCGGAATTCGGTCTGGCCCAGCAGCACTCGTACATGAACAAGACGTTCGACACCAAGCCGATGGACGAGCATGACGGCAAGAGCGGTCATTCGTTCGTGTTCGAACCGATCTTCACCAGCGGCATCTGCGTGCTGCCGAACATTTCCGACCACCGCAGCGAAATGTCCGAGGCGCTGCACATCAACGCCGGTCGCCTGCTGTGCAAATACCTCTCGGAAGAATGGGATTTCTCCTACAACTTCGCCAATGAAGACAGCAGCGAAGCCAGCGTCATGGGCCGTATCCGCCCATGGAACGCGATGATGCTGATCTCCAACGACATCATGCGTTACGCCGAAGAAAGCGATGACGGCAACATCCAGAACATTGATGTCAATGCGATGGAGAAGCACGCCAACCAGTACATCTCGCAGCAGATCTTCAACATTCTGACGGCGCAGGCAGTCACCACCGACTACGACCAGAACTACTTCCGCCGCGCCGGCATCGACATCGGCGAAACCATTCGCCTCGACGCCAACGACTTGTTCATGAGCCTGGCCGGCCCGGTGGCGATCGCCTACGCCGAGTCGGTGGTGCCGGAAACGCCGCCGCCGAGCAGCGACAAATTCAAGGTGTTCGATAAAGAGCCGCAGCGCCTGAACATCGACGATCTGTTCTTCCGCTCGATCGACCTGCCGCACTTCAACAAGGTCACGCAGGCCATCGAAGGCATCAGCCTGTTGCCGATCGAATCCAAGCGTTATCGCGCATCGCTGGAGCAGTACAAGAATTCCGGTTACGACGCCGCCGCGCTGCACGACCTGCACTTCTTCAAGAACTGCTCGTCGGTGGTTTCGATCGTTTCGCTGCCGAAAGACTACAAACTGTCGTACATGGACCTGAACCGGTTGAAGACCCACCTCAACAGCCTGTTCCCCAACACCACGCTCAAGCGTTACGCACTGGTAATCGGCGCCTCGGCCAACCTGTCGCTGACCACGCTGATTGCGAAGAGCCCGTGCCTGTCGGACGACTTCCTGACCCTGATCGTCGCGTTCATCAAGCGCTGCTTCGCGAAGAACCCGTACCGTTTTGACGAGACCCTGGACAACTCGATCCTTGATTTCATTATTAACGAGGAGTTCGACGAAGACCGTATCGACGACCTGCTCAACGAGTTCGAGAACCCGGCGAAGATCCTCGACACCAACTGGTACGCGATCAAACCGATGTACGAGAAGAAGTACCGCGAGCTGATCAACGACAAAGAGAAGTTTGTCTCGATCAATGACATTCGTTTGTCGCGCGATTGTGTGAAGAAGTCGATCAAGTACTTGCGCGAGATTTATCGTCACCGGATTGGCAAGACCAAGGTTATTTCGCTGAACAACCATACCGGCAAGTCGTTTTCGGTCTGATCCGCAACCGAGTCGCCCCATTCGCGAGCAGGCTCGCTCCCACGATCGTTCCCACGCTCCGCGTGGGAACGATCATATCCAGAAACAATTAAGCAGCCGTTAGGCTGCTTACTAAACTGTTCCCGTTACGTTTACGTCACCGTGAGGCCACCATCGCTTGTGGTGTTTCTCTACGGCAACGTGCCATCACGCTACTCCGCTACACACTTTTCGCTGATGACCGGCCGCACCATCAAGGTGCAACGCCGGCAGCGACTGCCCTTTCCTGAACCAGAATCCACGGACGAACGACCACTGCCCACATCTCGGGATCGCGTTCAAAAAGATCCAGCGCCCGCGTTTCAGACAGCTTGGCGAGTTTGTCTTCGGCCAGCCAGGCAGCCACTTTCTCGCCGTCATCGGACGCCACGGCCTCGGCAGCGGCGATCAAATCGAGCGCAGGGTCGACCCACAATAGGGCACCCTTGGCAAAGAACGGCTCCAACTCTTTCCAGGTAATAGATGCGGTTTCACCAAGCAGCTTGGCATAGAGGGTGCTAGGTTCTTGATTCATGGGTGCTGTCCGGAAAAGAAATTGACGCGAATGATAACGTCGGTGGTCCGCCAGAAAAACCCGGTTGCAAAAGGCTGCACCGAACGAAAAGAGCAGGAACGCCAAGGAATGCTGATGATTGGGCTATATGCCCACGAACGCCCCGCCGCGATTCTGTCTTTTTCATTCAAAAATGCGACACCCCCAGGTTTTGCCCCTCGGCGCCCGCTTCCCAGGCTGACAACCGGCGCTCTACACTGTACCGGTACAGTTGCCGGGGGCATTTCCGGAGGGTATCGCAAAGATATCTGACCCGGTTCTGCTGCTACGGCGCCAGAACTCAAAAAAATTACAACAGTAAGAGTGGAGCACTATGACTAAGGCTACTAAGCAGATTTCCAAACTGTTTGCCGCTATGGTTCTGGCCGGGGTTGCCAGCCATTCGTTCGCAGCTGACACCATCAAAATCGGTATCGCCGGTCCTAAGACCGGTCCAGTAGCCCAGTACGGCGACATGCAGTTCAGCGGCGCAAAAATGGCCATTGAGCAAATCAACGCCAAGGGCGGCGTCGACGGCAAGAAACTCGAAGCCGTTGAATACGACGATGCCTGCGATCCAAAACAAGCCGTAGCCGTTGCGAACAAAGTCGTCAACGACGGCGTCAAGTTCGTGGTCGGTCACCTGTGCTCCAGCTCCACTCAACCGGCTTCGGACATCTACGAAGACGAAGGCGTGATCATGATCACCCCGGCTGCCACCAGCCCGGACATCACCGCCCGTGGTTACAAAATGATCTTCCGTACTATTGGTCTCGACAGCGCCCAGGGCCCTGCCGCCGGTAACTACATTGCCGATCACGTCAAACCGAAAATCGTCGGCGTACTGCACGACAAACAGCAGTACGGTGAAGGCATCGCCACCGCGGTGAAATCGACTCTCGAGAAGAAAGGCACCAAGGTTGCCGTGTTCGAAGGCGTCAACGCCGGCGATAAAGACTTCTCGGCGATCATCGCCAAACTCAAACAAGCCAACGTCGACTTCGTTTACTACGGCGGCTACCACCCGGAGCTGGGTCTGATCCTGCGTCAGGCACAGGAAAAAGGCCTGAAAGCCAAGTTCATGGGTCCGGAAGGCGTGGGTAACGACTCGATCACTCAGATCGCCAAGGACGCAGCCGAAGGCCTGCTGGTGACCCTGCCGAAATCCTTCGACCAGGATCCAGCCAACATCGCCCTGGCCGATGCATTCAAGGCGAAGAAAGAAGATCCGAGCGGTCCGTTCGTGTTCCCGTCCTACTCGGCGGTTGAAGTGATTGCCGAAGGCATCAAGGCAGCCAAGTCCGAAGACGCGAGCAAAGTGGCTGAAGCCATTCACGCCGGTACCTTCAAGACCCCGACTGGCGACCTGAGCTTCGACGCCAAGGGCGACCTGAAAGACTTCAAATTCGTGGTTTACGAGTGGCACAACGGCAAACCTAAAACTGAAGTTTCGCCTCAGTAAGGCGCTGCCTGACTGACTGCCAATAAAGCCCACGGCGTGCCGTGGGCTTTGTTTTACGAATGTATTGGGCCGCGCTGGCGTGATCCGCCAGTCTCCCCACCTGAAAATCTCAAAACCGTCATCAGCGGTTCGCTGGCAAAACCCGGATTCGAAGTGGATAAAGATCCACGGGGCCGGGCGGGAAAATGACTCCACCAGTGAAATGCGTATCAGGTTTTTAGGAGCGCTGTAATGCCTGACATCTATCACTTCTTCCAACAGCTGGTTAACGGCCTGAACGTTGGCAGCATGTATGCCTTGATCGCCATCGGCTACACGATGGTCTACGGCATCATTGGAATGATCAACTTCGCCCACGGCGAGGTGTACATGATCGGCTCTTACGTGGCGTTCATCGCCATCGCCGGGTTGACCATGATGGGACTCGACAGTGTCCCGCTGTTGATGACGGCGGCGTTCATCGCCAGCATCGTCGTCACCAGTTCCTACGGTTACAGCATCGAACGCATTGCCTACCGCCCCCTGCGCGGCAGCAACCGTCTGATCCCGCTGATTTCCGCGATCGGTATGTCGATCTTCCTGCAGAACACGGTTCTGCTGGCGCAAGACTCCAAGGACAAAGCTATCCCCAACCTGATTCCGGGCAACATTGCCTTCGGTCCAGGTGGCGCACAAGAAGTGCTGATTTCCTACATGCAAATCGTGGTGTTCGTGGTGACCCTGATCGCCATGCTCGGCCTGACGCTGTTCATCTCCCGCTCTCGCCTGGGTCGCGCCTGCCGCGCCTGCGCCGAAGACATCAAGATGGCCAACCTGCTCGGCATCAACACCAACAACATCATCGCCCTGACCTTCGTCATTGGTGCCGCGCTGGCAGCCGTTGCGGCTGTGCTGTTGAGCATGCAATACGGGGTGATCAACCCGAACGCCGGTTTCCTCGTCGGCCTCAAAGCCTTCACCGCAGCAGTACTCGGCGGCATCGGCAGCATCCCCGGCGCCATGCTCGGCGGGCTGGTGCTTGGGGTGGCGGAAGCCTTTGGTGCCGATATCTTCGGCGACCAGTACAAGGATGTCGTGGCTTTCGGCTTGTTGGTTCTGGTGCTGTTGTTCCGTCCGACCGGCATTCTGGGCCGTCCGGAGGTTGAGAAAGTATGACTAGGAATCTTAAACAGGCACTGTTCAGTGCCTTGCTGGTGTGGGCCGTGGCCTACCCGGTACTCGGTTTGAAACTGACCATCGTCGGCATCAACCTGGAAGTGCACAACACCAGCCCGGCCGTGCTGGCGACCATCGCCATCTGCTCGGTGCTGATGTTCCTGCGCGTGCTGTTCAATCAGCAGATCAGCAAAGCCTGGCGCTCGTCGCCGGGCCTGCCGCTGATTCCGGCCAAGGCGAGCAACTTCCTCACCCTGCCGACCACTCAGCGCTATTTCATCATTGCGCTGATCCTGGTGGCGCTGGTGTGGCCGTTCTTCGGCTCCCGTGGCGCGGTGGATATCGCGACGCTGATCCTGATCTACGTGATGCTCGGCCTCGGTCTGAACATCGTCGTCGGTCTGGCCGGTCTGCTCGACCTCGGTTACGTCGGTTTCTACGCCGTCGGCGCCTACAGCTACGCGCTGCTGTCGCACTACTACGGCCTGAGCTTCTGGATCTGCCTGCCGATTGCCGGCCTGATGGCGGCGACGTTCGGCTTCCTGCTGGGCTTCCCGGTGCTGCGTTTGCGCGGTGACTATCTGGCGATCGTGACCCTTGGTTTCGGTGAGATCATCCGTCTGTTCCTGCGTAACCTGACCGACATCACCGGTGGCCCGAACGGCATCAGCAACATCGAGAAACCGACGTTCTTCGGTCTGACCTTCGAACGTAAAGCCGCGGAAGGCATGCAAACCTTCCACGAGTATTTCGGCCTGCAATACAACTCGATCAACAAGGTGATTTTCCTCTACCTGGTGGCCCTGTTGCTGGCGCTGGCGGCACTGTTCGTTATCAACCGCCTGCTGCGCATGCCGATCGGCCGTGCGTGGGAAGCGCTGCGTGAAGATGAAATCGCTTGCCGTGCACTGGGTCTGAATCCAACGATCATCAAGCTCTCCGCGTTCACTCTCGGCGCTGCATTCGCCGGTTTCGCCGGTAGCTTCTTCGCTGCGCGTCAGGGTCTGGTGACGCCGGAGTCGTTCACCTTCATCGAGTCGGCGATCATCCTCGCCATCGTTGTGTTGGGTGGCATGGGCTCGCAGTTGGGTGTGATTCTGGCCGCCGTGGTAATGATCCTGTTGCCGGAAATGATGCGTGAGTTCAGCGAGTACCGCATGTTGATGTTCGGTGCCCTGATGGTGTTGATGATGATCTGGCGTCCACAAGGTCTGCTGCCGATGCAACGCCCACACATGGAGTTGCGAAAATGAGCCGCGAGATCTTGAAAGTTGAGAACCTGAGCATGCGCTTCGGCGGTTTGCTCGCGGTCAACGGTGTGGCCCTGACCGTCAAAGAGAAACAGGTGGTTGCATTGATCGGGCCGAACGGCGCGGGCAAGACCACCGTGTTCAACTGCCTGACCGGTTTCTACAAGCCATCTGGCGGCAGCATCCTGCTGGACGGCGAGCCGATTCAGGGCCTGCCGGGCCACAAGATCGCCCTCAAAGGCGTGGTGCGTACCTTCCAGAACGTGCGCCTGTTCAAGGACATGACGGCGGTCGAGAACCTGTTGATCGCCCAGCACCGTCACTTGAACACCAACTTCCTGTCCGGTCTGTTCAAGACCCCGGCGTTTCGCAAAAGCGAGCGCGAGGCCATGGAGTTCGCCGAGTACTGGCTGGAAAAGGTCAACCTCAAAGAGTTCGCCAACCGTACCGCCGGCACCTTGGCCTACGGTCAGCAACGGCGTCTGGAAATCGCCCGCTGCATGATGACCCGTCCGCGGATCCTCATGCTCGACGAACCGGCGGCCGGTCTGAACCCGAAAGAAACCGAAGACCTCAAGGCGCTGATCAGCGTGCTGCGTGAAGAGCACAACGTCACCGTGCTGCTGATCGAACACGACATGAAACTGGTCATGAGCATTTCCGACCACATCGTCGTGATCAACCAGGGCACGCCTCTGGCTGACGGCACGCCGGAACAGATCCGCGACAATCCTGAAGTGATCAAAGCCTACCTGGGGGAAGCGTAAATGCTGCAGTTCGAAAACGTTTCCACCTTCTACGGCAAGATCCAGGCCCTGCACAGCGTCAACGTCGAAGTCCGTCAGGGCGAGATCGTGACCCTGATCGGTGCCAACGGTGCCGGCAAGTCGACGCTGCTGATGACGCTTTGCGGTTCGCCGCAAGCGCACAGCGGCAGCATCCGCTACATGGGTGAGGAACTGGTCGGCCAGGACTCGTCGCAGATCATGCGCAAGAGCATCGCGGTGGTGCCGGAAGGTCGTCGGGTGTTTGCCCGTCTGACCGTTGAAGAAAACCTCTCCATGGGCGGCTTCTTCACCGACAAGGGCGACTATCAGGAGCAAATGGACAAGGTCCTCGGCCTGTTCCCGCGCCTGAAAGAACGCTTCAACCAGCGCGGCGGCACCATGTCCGGCGGCGAACAGCAAATGCTCGCCATCGGCCGGGCGTTGATGAGCAAGCCGAAACTGCTGCTGCTCGACGAGCCGTCGCTGGGCCTGGCACCGATCATCATCCAGCAGATTTTCGACATCATCGAAATGCTGCGCAAGGACGGTGTGACCGTGTTCCTGGTCGAGCAGAACGCCAACCAGGCGCTGAAAATCGCTGACCGCGCCTACGTTCTGGAGAACGGCCGCGTGGTCATGCAAGGCACTGGTGAAGCACTGCTGACCGACCCGAAAGTACGCGAGGCGTATCTCGGCGGTTGATACATGTCGCCCAACAGAAAAACGGCCTTCGGGCCGTTTTTTTTCCTCTGCCAATCCTGAATTCAACACAAATCCCCTGTGGGAGCGAGCCTGCTCGCGAGGAGGGGGTATCAGTCAGCACATTTACTGAATGACACACCGCTTTCGCGAGCAGGCTTGCTCCCACAGGGAAGAGTTGTAGCAACCGCTTAGTACGGATTGCAGTGTTGGGCTACCGCTGTAGCCTGATCGACATAAGGCCGTGCCGGCTCAAGGTTCCACTCAGGCTTGTTCCTGACAGGTTTGCCCTCGTAGGTGGCCGCCAGATGGCAGACCATCTGCCGACGCAACGACCCACCATTGATGCTGTACTGCCGCCACTGCTGATCGTCTTTGTGCTTGTTGTACAACTCGGCAAACATCCGGTCGGTCTGGTCGTCCTTGATCGCGCGGCCGCATGCAGTCGGCACCACCGAGAGCGACCAGGTGTTCGGCCCCAGTTTCGGATCGGGCCGTTGTACCCAGGTGCTCGACTCGATGTACTTCTCACAGAACTGCGTTGGCGCCGGTGCGCTTTGCACGCACGAGAACGTGGCCTTGGCGGTCGGGGTTCGCGGGAAATCGATCTTGATGATATTGCGGTCCTTGCCGGTCTTGGCCTTGTAGTCGCGCTGATTGGCCAAGGCGTCGTTCAAGCCGCGCTGATCGCTGTAGAAAAACGCCAGAACTGGCAGCTCGTCGGTCTTCGGGTTGCCTAGACGCAGTTCGGTCTGGGTTTGAAACTCGCGACTGTTGATGACTTTGCGCGCGCCCATGAAGTTGCGAAAGGCGTCGACCCGCTCCTTGCTGCTCATCGGATTGCGCATATTGAAGCCGCACTGCAACTGGTCCTGTTGCCGATTGTTGTTGTACTGGGTGAAGTGCGCGACCCAGGCATTCGGATTGCTGATCGGCGGTTTCATGGCTTGGCAAACCGCTTCTGAAGCCGTGGTGTTTTTGTTGTCGCCGCACCCCCGGTCATTGCGATAGTCGGTCCAGGCGTCATTGGGAAAGGCGCAGTACACGTGCACCGGCGTCTCGGGGTCGCGAATCAGATCCCTTGGCGTAATGAGGTAGCCATTCTGCGTGCTCATGCCGGGGTCTTCATAGCTGATGCCATCGGCGCGCATATACGAGGCGGCAAACGTTCCCAGCTCCACAGCTTTCGGGCTGGGATTCCACACATCCCATTTTTGCCCCTTCGCCGGGTCCGCCCGATGCGTGCCGCGCACCAGCAACCCGGAACAGTCTGACGCGGGGTCCTGCCCGCAACTGTCGACGGTCTTGTTGTACAACGTTTCAACCTTTTTCAGCGTCTCGTCGCATGACTCGGCACTGGCCCAGGTCGCCTGAACCAGCAGTGGCAACATCAAAAATGGCGTGATCCTGTTCAAACATTTTTTCATGGCTTGCATCTCCTTGATTAGCCAAACACATCTTCAACGCGGGACCGGATTGCACCCCGCTGCCCGAGTCTCGCTGTCCGACAACGCCGGGCGAAACGGCTCGAGATTCCACGGCGTCTTGGCGCGGTAATTGACCAGGACACAGCCCAATTGCTGACGCATGCTGCCAACGGATCTTTCGTTATCGCGCCAGTTGCTATCGGCCCCTTTGAGGGCGAACAACTGGTCGTACAAAACCCCGAGTTGCTCGTTGGGCAAGGCACGGCCTGCCGCTGTGGGCACCACACTCAAGCTCCACTCATCCTTGCGCGTGCCCGGGTCGTAACGCTTGATCCAATTGGCCGAGGCGATGTAGTCGGGCGCAGGCGCAGCGGGGCTCGGCTGCACGCCGCCAACCACTATCGGCTCGATCGCCTGATCAGCGGCGACATAACTGAAGCGCTGCTCGGGCGGCTTGGTGAAATCCAGCCGCAGGATCGGCACGCTGTAGCCTTGGGCGTGGAGTTTCTTCTGAAAGTTGCGCGCGCTGTTGAGGCCATTTTCCGGTTTCGGTGGCGCCTGATCACCGCGCGTGGCGAAGTTCTGCGTGCTGTTGACGTTGTAGATAAAAGCATCGATGTACTTCATGTTTACACTGCCATCGTTGGTCGTCGTGGCGTTCTTCAACATGAATTCATTGACTTGGGCACTGAAGGCAAAAGGGTCCTTGTTGGTGGTGTTCGGCCGTGACTCGTGAACCCGGATCATCGCTTTCCAGTCGCTGGGTTTTTCCGCGTTCCATGAACACTGACCATATTGGATCGGGCCCTTCATCAACCCGGTGTATTTCTGCGTCCACTGCTCGGCGGTGCTGACTCCGGCTTCAGCGCAGGTGCCATAGGCCAGTGCGGCATTGCGATTGTTCATCGCGCCTTGAGCGGCGCGTGGCGGCTCACGGCTGTCGAAAAAGCCGCAGCCATACCACTTGCGCTCAGGCCCGGTGCCGCCGTCGAATGCGTAGATGCAGGTGAATCCCTGCTCCTTGACCGGCAGCTTCAGAGCCGCCGCATCGGTGGGCGTGCGCAGAATGAAACCGGCCGGGTGAATAAGAATTCGCGTGCTCAGATCCTTGCGGATCCACGAGTAGGAAGTCGCGCCGATCTTGATCGCGTAAGGGCTGTAATCCCAGGGATTGAAGGGCCCGTCGTTGACCATGCGCAAGGTCACACCGCTGCAATAGTAGAGGCCGCGTGCAGCACCCGTGTCGGGTTCCTGGCAGGCGTCCTTGAGGGTGTTGTAGTTGAGGTTGATGCGTTTGAGGGTGTCCTGCGGATCGGAAACTGTCTGGGCAGACGCCGAACTGAACCACAAGGGGAATGCGCAAGCCAGAACAAAAAATGAAAACCGGCGCGATAGCACAGGTGAATCCGAGCGATCCTTTTTCATGAGATACCGTCCTGGTAAATCGACCCGGGCAAAGAGGGCCTTCGAGTTGACTATAGAACACGCATGACAGGGTGGAAAAAACCGGTGAGGTGGATTCCCCCAGGGTTTTGCATTTTTTCTGAAAAATTTCGGCTCGGCTGTAACGCATCGCCATGAGCTTTCTCTAGAGGGACAAGCAAGCGCAATCGCGCTTGTAAAAACCCTGAACAAGACTGGAGAAACATCATGACTGCTACCACCCGCACCCTGTCCGCTACTGCCCTGGTTCTGGCCCTCGGTTCTGCCCTGAGCATGACCGCTGTATCGACCGTCCACGCCGCTGACGCCGACATGGAAAAATGCTTCGGCGTGGCCATGAAAGGTCACAACGATTGCGCCGCAGGTGCAGGCACTACCTGTGCCGGTACGGCGAAAATGGACTACCAGGCCAACGCCTGGAAACTCGTTCCAAAGGGCACCTGCGCTACCACTGAGAGCAAGACTTCGCCGACCGGTTTCGGTCAGATGCAAGCCTTCAAAGCCAAGTCCTGATCGTTGGCCTGCCTGAGTGACGATCATGCTCACGATCAATGACCATGCCCAATCCCGCACTCAGGCAGCCCGCACCGGGCTTCCGGCCCGTGCCGGGCTGGGACTCAAGACCGGGCACTTTCGTGAAGTGCTCGGCTCACAACCGGACATCGGCTTCTTCGAAGTCCACGCCGAAAACTACATGGTCGACGGCGGTCCGTTTCATCATTTTCTCGGTTTGATCCGCGAGCAGTATCCGCTGTCGTTGCACGGTGTCGGCTTGTCCATCGGTGCTGAAGGGCCGCTGGATAAACACCATCTTCAGCGCCTTGCCGAGCTGATTCGGCGCTATCAACCGCAAGCCTTTTCCGAACACCTGGCCTGGTCTAGCCACGGCCCGGTGTTCCTCAATGATCTACTGCCGCTGGCTTATGACACGCCGACGTTGAATCGCGTCTGCGAGCATATCGATCAAGTGCAGAACACGCTCAAACGGCCCATGCTGCTGGAGAATCCGGCAACCTATCTGGCGTTTCAACGCTCAACCCTCGATGAGGCAGATTTCATCGCCGAGGTCATCCGCCGCAGCGGCTGTGGCCTGCTGCTGGACGTCAACAATGTCTACGTTTCTTGCGTGAACCATCAGCGTGATCCACTGGCGTATCTCGATGCGCTGCCATTACACACGGTGGGTGAAATTCATCTGGCCGGGTTCGCCGAAGATAGCGACAGCCTTGGCGATCGCTTGCTGATCGATGATCACGGCGCGCCGATTGATCAAGCCGTCTGGGGTTTGTACCGGCAAGTGCTGCAACGCATCGGCCCGGTGGCAACGTTGATCGAGCGCGACAATCAAGTGCCGGCGTTTGCGGTGCTGCTGGCGGAAGCTCAGCAAGCTGATGCGCTTTTGCTGGATGCTGGAGCACGCACATGACCGCGCAACGCGATTTCGCTGCCGCGCTCCTCGACACACGGCTACCCTGCCCCGAAGGGCTGTGCAGCGCCAACGGTGCCGATCCGGCAAGCCGTTTTGCGGTGTATCGCAACAACGTACAGGGTTCGCTGATCAATGCGTTGAGCGACAGTTACCCGGTGGTAGCGCAATTGGTCGGCGATGAATTCTTTCGCGCCATGGCGGCCGTTTTCGTCCAACAGCAGCCGCCGCAAAGTCCGTTGATGAATCGCTATGGCGAAGCGTTCGCCGCCTTCATCCAGACATTCGAACCCGCCTGGAGCGTGCCCTATCTGGCCGATGTCGCGCGGCTCGAACATCTGCGCACGCTGGCCTATCACGCGGCCGACGCGGAGCCGGTTCGGCACGAACACATCACTGCGGCGCTAGCCGCCCCACAAGCCTTGAGCGAATTGTGCCTGGTGTTTCATCCGTCCCTGCACTTGCTCGATTGCGCCTATGCCGTGGTTACGATCTGGGCGGCACATCAACAGGACGCGTTGCTCGAAGGCATCGAGATCGATCGTCGGCAACACGCTCTGGTTTTACGCAACGGCCTGGACGTCGAAGTGTTCGCCCTCGAACCCGGCGCCAGCGTGTTTATCCGCAATCTGATCGATGGACAGCCTCTCCTGGCAGCGGCTGAACACAGCCCTGAATTCGACCTCGCGCAAACCCTCGGCCTGCTGATCGCACACAACGCGATCACCCAAATGAACAACAAGGAATCGCCATGAGCCGCCTCATCACCCGCGCCATCGCGCTGCTGGAAAAAATCCCTCACAGCCTGATCGCCTTTATTGCGCGTTTCTCGATAGCCGCGGTGTTCTGGAAGTCAGGGCAGACCAAGGTTGAAGGTTTGGCCATTGACCTGACCGACGGCACCTTTCAATTCGGCTGGCCACGTCTGGCCGATTCGACCATTCCGTTGTTCAAGAGTGAATACCACGTGCCACTGCTGTCGCCAGAGATTGCCGCGCACATGGCGGCGTTCGCCGAACACTTCTTCCCGCTGCTGATCCTGATTGGCTTCGCTACACGGTTTTCGGCGTTGGCGTTGTTGGGTATGACATTGGTCATTCAACTGTTTGTGTACCCCGATGCCTATCCGACTCACGGCACCTGGGCGGCGGTGTTGCTGTACCTGATGGCAACAGGGCCGGGCAAGTTGTCGATTGATCACCTGATTGCCCGCCGTTTCGCCAACTGAACGCCGACCTGTAGTGGGGTTTATGTTCATATGATCAGCGCTGAAGTCGATCCAACGCTTCACCGCTGCGCTTGAACCAGCCGATCAGATAGTCAGCGAGTACCTGCGTGCGTTTTGGTAATCCGCCCTGATACGGGTGCACCAGGTACATCGGCATACGCCGGGTCTGAAAGTCACGCAGGAGCCAGCGCAATCGGCCGTCAGCCAATTCCGCCTGCAGCAAGTAGGAAGGCAATCGCGCGATACCAGCGCCGCTGAGCGCGGCTTTCTTGAGCAGGTTGTAATGGTTGCTGGCAAACGGTCCTGACACGCGTACCCGCAACAATTCATGCTGCTGGTGATACAGCCACTCTTCGCGCCCGCTGTAGTGGCTGTTGAGCAAACAGCGATGTTCGACCAGTGCTTGCGGTGTCAGCGGTTCACCGAAGCGTTCGAGATAGGACGGACTGGCGCAGGTCATTTCCTGCCAGGCCAGTAGCGGTTTGGCCACCAGACGCTCGTCATTGGCCACCTCACTGCGGATCGCCAGATCAAAGCCGTCCCGCGAGAGATCGCGATAGCTATTGTTCAGCTCCAGTTCGATCTGCACTTCGGGATACTTCTGCGAAAACTCCAGCAGCAGACCATCGAAAAAGGTTTCCCCCAGCGAAACCGGCACCGTCATACGCACCGGACCGGCCATATCATCCTTCAACCGCGCCAAGGCCTGACGCGCCCTTTCCACCTGGACGACCAGCGCCTGAGCCTGCGGCAACAATGCCGCGCCCGCCGCGGTCAGGCTCAAACGCCGGGTGGTGCGTTGCAGCAACACCACGGAAAACTGCGCTTCGAGCTGGCTGATGCGTTTGGACAGCTGGCCCTTGCTGCAGCCCAATTGCTGCGCTGCCAAGGTGAAACTGCCCGCTTCAATCAACACCGCGAACGCCGCCAGATCATCCATTTCGCTCATGGATTGTTTCCATTTGAAAACCAAAGGTTGCCTATTAGTGCGCTTATCCACAGAAAAAACCACTCTAGACTGAAACCTCGTTCAACCACTTGAGGTACAAGCTCGATGAAGATTCTGTTGATAGGCGCTGGCGGCACTATTGGTTCGGCGGTGGATAAAGAACTCTCGCAACGCCACGAAGTCATCCGTATCGGCCGTAGCAGCGGTGATTTGCAGGTGGATATCAGCGACAGCGCGTCAATCCGCAAGCTGTTCGAAAAAACCGGCAAGTTCGATGCACTGGTCTGCGCCGCCGGCAACGTCACCTTTGCACCGCTGGGTGAGATGACTGAAGACAGTTTTGCCCTCGGCCTCAAAGACAAGCTGATGGGCCAGGTCAATCTGCTGCTGATCGGCCGCGAATTCGCCAACGACGGCGCCTCGTTCACCTTCACCACCGGCGTGCTCAGCCATGATCCGATCCGCAGCGGCGCCTCGGCAGCGCTGGTCAACGGCGCCCTCGACAGCTTCGTCCGCGCCGCCGCCATCGAACTGCCACGCGGCCTGCGAGTGAACTCGATCAGCCCGACCGTACTGCTCGAAGCCATGGGTAGCTACGCCCCGTATTTCCGTGGCTACAAGCCGGTTCCTGCAGCGGATGTGGCATTGGCCTACGCGAAAAGTGTCGAAGGCCTGCAGACAGGTCAGACGTTTCACGTGGGCTAAACCCTTGTGATGAACGGTCAGGCTGCGTAACGTGGCGACACTTGTCTGGAGAGCCGAAGATGCGTGTTGCCCGTTCGTTAGTCCTTGTTGCCCTGCTGCCGTTGTTTGCCGCCTGCCAGTTGCTCGATGGCCAGCGAGAAAGTGCCTCGCACGTCGGGCAGACACGGATGCAGGGGCAACTGACCGCCGCTGACGGCAAACTGGTGTTTCAGCCGTGCCAGGAGCAGCGCCAACTGGTGGTCAATGACGTCGGCGGCACCAGCATCCTGCAAGAGGCTGCCACCCTCGCCGATGAACAGGGCAAGCTGTTCGCCGATGTGCGCGGCAAGGTGGCCGGCGATCGACTCGACCTGACTCAGTTGTACCGCGTCGAACGCTCCGGCACCGCCTGCGATGACCCCAACTTCAAACTGCTGATCCTGCGCGCCGCCGGTCATGGCCCGGAGTGGAACGTCAAAGTCAGCGGCAAAGGCATGGTCATCGACCGCGAAGGTCAGCCGCCACTTGCCGTGCCGTATATTGAAGATCAATTGGGCGATGGCCGCTTCAATCTGAGCAGCGAAGTCAACAACCAGCGCATCGAATTGTGGGTCGCGCCGCAGCGCTGCGTCGACAGCAGCACCGGTAGCGTGCAGCACATGAGCGCCGAGTTGCGCATCGACGGCCAGGTGCAGCGTGGTTGCGGGTATTTCGGCGGATCGCGCAACGACTGAGCGTTTTAGCCTCACCGGATCCGGCCTTTGCGGCTTATAATCGCGGCCTTCAAACGCCCTGGCGCAGTTGTGCGCCCCGCGAACCCGGATCCTCGCCATGTTACGAATCACTGAACTCAAGCTGCCAATCGACCATCCCGATGAAGACCTGCGCCCTGCCATCGTGCAGCGCCTGGGCATCGCCAGCGATGATCTGCTCGATTTCACCTTGTTCAAGCGCAGCTACGATGCGCGCAAAAAGTCCTCCGAACTGTGCTTCATCTACACCATCGACCTCCAAGTGCGCGACGAGGCCAAAGTGTTGGGCAAGTTCGCCGACGACCGTAACGTCAACGTGGCGCCGGATGTCAGCTACAAATTCGTCGGCGAAGCGCCAAGCGACCTGAGCCAGCGTCCGATCGTTGTCGGTTTCGGCCCGTGCGGGATCTTTGCCGGCCTGCTGCTGGCACAAATGGGCTTCAAGCCGATCGTCCTCGAACGCGGCACCGAAGTTCGCCAGCGCACCAAAGACACCTGGGGCCTGTGGCGTAAAAGCGTGCTCAACCCCGAGTCCAACGTGCAGTTCGGCGAAGGCGGCGCGGGCACGTTCTCTGACGGCAAGCTATACAGCCAGATCAAGGATCCGAAGTTCCTCGGGCGCAAAGTCCTGCACGAGTTCGTCAAGGCCGGCGCGCCGGAAGAAATTCTCTACGTCAGCAAACCGCACATTGGTACGTTCCGTCTGACCGGCATGGTTGAAAACATGCGCGAGCAGATCCGCGAACTGGGCGGCGAAGTGCGCTTCCAGGAACGCGTCACCGACGTGCTGATCGAAGACGGCCAACTGCTCGGCGTGCAACTGGCCAGCGGCGAAACCCTGCATTCCAAACACGTGGTTCTGGCCCTCGGTCACAGCGCCCGCGACACCTTCCGCATGCTCCACAGCCGTGGCGTGTTCATGGAAGCCAAGCCGTTCTCGGTGGGCTTTCGCATCGAACACCCGCAATCGCTGATCGACCGTGCGCGTCTGGGCAAATATGCCGGTCACCCGAAACTCGGTGCCGCCGACTACAAACTGGTGCACCACGCCAAGAACGGTCGTTCGGTCTACAGCTTCTGCATGTGCCCGGGCGGCACCGTGGTCGCGGCGACGTCCGAGCCGAATCGCGTCGTCACCAACGGCATGAGCCAGTACTCGCGTAACGAACGCAACGCCAACTCCGGCATCGTTGTCGGCATCACCCCGGAAGTCGATTACCCGGGCGGCCCGCTCGCTGGCATCGAGTTGCAGGAACGTCTGGAATCCCACGCGTTCATTCTGGGTGGCAGCGATTACAAGGCGCCGGCGCAACTGGTTGGCGACTTCATCAACGACATTCCTTCGACCGAGCTGGGCGAAGTCGAGCCGTCGTACAAGCCGGGCGTGGCGCTGGGTGACCTGGCCTTGGCCTTGCCGGATTTTGCCATCGAGGCAATCCGCGAAGCGTTGCCGGCGTTCGAGAAGCAGATTCGTGGTTACTCGCTGCACGATGCAGTGTTGACCGGGATCGAGACGCGTACTTCGTCACCGCTGCGCATCACTCGTAACGAGATGCTGCAGAGCATGAACGTGAAGGGCCTGTTCCCGGCCGGTGAAGGCGCGGGTTATGCGGGCGGGATTCTGTCGGCGGGTGTTGACGGGATTCGCATTGCAGAAGCCGTGGCGCGCGACATCCTCGGCCTGACTGACTAATCGTCTGAAGCAACAAAAATCCCTGTGGGAGCGAGCCTGCTCGCGAAAGCGGAGTGTCATTCAACAACCAAGTTGCCTGACACACTGCCTTCGCGAGCAGGCTCGCTCCCACATTGGTTTTTGCATTCGGCTTTAGATATTGGCGCGCAGGACTGACTCAGGCAGTGGCTCCCCACGCTCGGCACTCGCCGCCACCGCGTCGATCAACCCAGCCAATTCATACCCCTGCGCCTTCAACCAATCCTGATCGTAATAGGTGTCGGCATACCGCTCGCCGCCATCGCACAGAATCGCCACGATCGACCCCGACTCCCCCGCTGCTTTCATCTGCTGCGCCGCCATCAAGGCGCCGATCAGATTGGTCCCGCTCGACCCGCCGACATGCCGCCCCAGACGTTTCGCCAGATAATGCATCGCCGCCAGTGACAAGGCGTCAGGCACCTTGACCATCGCATCGATCACCTTGGGCAGAAACGACGCTTCAACGCGCGGCCGGCCAATCCCTTCAATGCGCGACCCGCAGTCCAGACGCAAACTCGCATCGCCGGTCTGGTAGTAATCGAAGAACACCGAACGCTCGGCATCCGCGCACAACACGCGGGTGCAGTGCTGGCGATAGCGCACGTAACGACCGAGCGTTGCGGTGGTGCCGCCGGTGCCGGGGCTGGAAATCAGCCAGCTCGGTTCAGGGTGTTTCTCGTAGCGCATCTGCTGGAAGATCGATTCGGCAATGTTGTTGTTAGCCCGCCAGTCGGTCGCGCGCTCGGCGTAGGTGAACTGGTCGATAAAGTGGCCGCCATGCTCGCGGGCCAAACGCTCGGATTCGGCGTAGATTTGCGTCGGATCTTTCACCAGATGACTTTGGCCACCGTAGAACGCGATCTGCGCGATCTTCTCTTTGGACGTGGTCGCGGGCATCACCGCAATAAACGGCAGACCGAGCATCCGCGCGAAGTACGCTTCGGAAATCGCCGTCGAACCGCTGGACGCCTCGATCACCGGCGCGCCGGGTTTCAGCCAGCCATTACACAACGCATAGAGAAACAGCGAACGAGCCAGACGATGCTTGAGGCTGCCGGTCGGATGGCTGGACTCATCCTTGAAATACAACTCGATGCCCGCAAAACCCGGCAGCGGCAAAGGGATCAGATGGGTGTCGGCGCTGCGCTGAAAATCCGCTTCGATGATGCGGATCGCTTCGCGGGCCCACTGTCGGTTGTCGCTCATGGTGATGGTTCTCGTTGAATCGGGCAGGAGATGAATGTGTACAAAAGGCTCACTCATCAGCTTAGGAAAAATCCTATAGCGCGCACAGATACAGCTGAGTCTCAATATGTCAGGCAACTGCTAGGCTCAGCGTGGCTTGAGCCAGACACCTTGTAACGCCATATAACAAAAAAGAATATAACTTTTGTTTTAACAACTAACAGTACGGGTTAGGGTGTCCCACCTTTTGACTTTATCGATGGAGAGCGACCTTGCCTCTGCGTAGCACTTTCACGCGTTTCTTTCAGTTGGAAGCTGCCAGCGGTCTGTTATTGATCGCCGCAGCCATCCTGGCCCTGATTATCAACAACTCGCCATTGTCGTGGCTCTACACCGGCCTGCTCGACACGCCGGTGGTGGCGCAGATCGGTGCGTTGAAAATCGCTAAACCCCTGCTGCTGTGGATCAACGACGGTCTGATGGCGATGTTCTTCCTGCTTATCGGCCTGGAAGTGAAACGCGAAGTCCTCGAAGGCCAGCTGTCGAAACCGTCGCAGATCGTCCTGCCCGGTGCAGCCGCGATCGGCGGCATGCTGGTACCGGCGCTGATCTACTGGTTCCTCAATCGCGACAATCCGGCAGCCCTCGACGGCTGGGCGATCCCGACCGCGACAGACATCGCCTTCGCCCTCGGCGTGCTGGCTCTGCTCGGCAAGCGCGTACCGGTATCGCTGAAGCTGTTCCTGATGACCCTGGCAATCATCGATGACCTCGGCGCCATCGTGATCATTGCGATCTTCTACTCCGGCGAACTGTCGACTCTGTCGCTGGGTCTGGCGGCAGCGTGCATTGCAGCGCTGGTGGCGATGAACCGGCTCGGGGTGGTCAAGCTCGGGCCGTACATGATCATCGGTTTGATCCTCTGGGTCTGCGTCCTCAAAAGCGGTGTCCACGCCACGCTGGCCGGCGTGACGTTGGCCTTCTGCATCCCGCTGCGCACGAAAAACGCCGAACCGTCGCCGTTGCTGACTCTCGAACATGCGCTGCACCCGTGGGTGGCCTACGGCATTCTGCCGCTGTTCGCCTTCGCCAACGCCGGCCTGTCGCTGAGCGGCGTCACCGTGGAAAGCTTCACCCATCATGTGCCGATGGGCATCGCGGTAGGCCTGCTGTTGGGCAAGACCGTCGGCGTGTTCGGTCTGACCTGGCTCGCGGTGAAAACCGGCATCGCCGCCCTGCCCCAAGGCGCCAACTGGGGTCAGGTACTGGGCGTGGCGATCCTCTGCGGAATCGGCTTCACCATGAGCCTGTTTGTCGGCTCGCTGGCGTTTGAGCCTGGTGTGAGTGATTACGCTGGCATGGACCGGATGGGGATTTTGACCGGGTCGATTCTGGCGGCGTTGATTGGTTATGCGGTGACGGCGGCGGCGAGTCGTCGGAATACTCTGAAAAACGCTTGAGACGCATTTTTCTACAAAAGTCGAGGCCCTTCTATCCAGAGGGGCTTGGCTCTGAACCTCGCAAGTGTGCTATATCTTTGGTCGACAGCCGCACCTTCTCAGCACCGATTCTGGAGTCATCCATGTCACGTAAAGCAGAAAAACGCCCAATGACGGACGATCAGATTTCCATACAGGAGTCTCGGATTCCGGACATCGCTCTGAAGGCATTCAGCAACGCCTACAGAATGGCGCTCGCCAATGGTGCTGCAGTGCTCGTTGCTAAAGATGGTCAGCTATTTGAAGTGACAGAGAAGAGTTCTGTTGCTTTGCGCACAATAGGCACCTACGGAAATCTGAAAAGCGGCACTCGCCTGCACATCAACAAATCCTCGAAACAGGTTATTTCTTGAGCACACCGAGAATACGGATATTCGCAGGCCCGAACGGGTCAGGAAAAAGCACCTTCAATCGACTGGTTCCAGCGCATTTGCTGGGAAATTACATAAATCCTGATGACATAGAACGCTCAATCAAAGATACAGGGTATTTTGACTTCACCTCCTATCGCATCGAAGCTCACAAAGAAGACATCTTTGAATTCTTTCGTGAGCACGCTCTACTCAAGAAATCCCCTCACTCATTGGCAAAGCTGGATTCCCTGAAAATCGACGGTGAAAGGCTTAGCTTCGCAAATACTGTAATCGACTCCTACGTCGCATCAGCCCTTTCCGACTTCATACGAAGATCTTTGATCAAAGAGCGAATCAGCTTTACGTTTGAAACTGTCATGTCGTCCTCTGACAAGGTCAAACTGCTCGCCGAAGCTCATGCTTCCGGTTACCGGGTTTATGTTTACTACGTCGCTACCGCCGACCCTCAGATCAACATTGCCAGGGTTGCGTATCGTGTCAAACAAGGTGGGCACAGCGTTCCTCCTGAAAAGATAGAGGCACGGTACTGGAGATCTTTGGAGCTTCTGTCTGATGCCATCCTGACCTCCAACAGAGCCTACATTTTCGACAACTCGGATGAAGGTAGCGAAGGTCTCACGCAGATTGCGGAAATCACCGATGGCGATCTGATTGAGATCAAATCAGATACTCAGCCACCTTGGTTCAAAGAGTTCGTGCTCGACAAATTACTGTAGTGCGCTGAACAAATTTTTCCTGCGGGCTCAGTCCTCTGAGTCTCGAACAATAGCCAATCTACAAATCAGCATCCGTCGAACAATCCCCACGTCTTTAGCGACGCGTCCTACAGCCACCATTTTCCTGCTTCGTTAACGTTGCGCAACCCTTTGCGAAGGGCTGTCGATGGATGAGCGAAAGGACGATCAGTGGCTGGCAATAAGGACATTCCCCGGGCTCAAAACCCACCGCAAGGCGACGGACATCACGTCAACTACCGCTACATGACGGCCACGGAATTGGCCGAGCGCGAGGCCAGACAAAACGCTTACGACGCCATGCTGGCGCGGCAGGAGGCTTTCGAGCGCAGCCGTGAGGTGGCGGTCAAAAAAGCCGATCCCGTGCGCGCTGGCTGCGTATTCGCCAAGTCCTGCAAATTGCCGGATGCGATTATCGATTACGCCAGTCCTTCGGGGATGGTGCCGACGGACAGCCTGAAGGACTACGGCGACCTGATCCTGCTAGGCGCGCGTGAAGCCGATGAAAGCGGCGCAGTTCCTCTCAAGAAAATCGGCGCAACTGCTGTTCCGGCCGGATTTGGCAGTCTGGCTTTGGCGGGATCGGTGTTTGAAGCACTGCCCGCTGCTGTATCTAGTGCGGCTGTTGCGCCTTTAGTTGGTTTGGTTGCGCTGTTCATGCCATCGAGTCTTGGCGACAGTGCGCTCTATACCGACGAGCAGTTGCGTGGACTTGAACAGGCGCGAACGCGTGTTCGGTTGAGGGTCGAACAGCAGGCCGACGGCAGCCTGAAGGGCTACGGCTTCTACACCGGCACGAATCGCGATTGGGAAATGGTTGATGTCGTGCAGTTCAAGTTGCGTGGCAGCCAGTTCATTGCTGACTTGGGCGAAGGTGTAGAACTGATCTGGACGCCTGCTGTAGATGGCTCGGACATCCTCGGTATTCCCGCGCTGGAGGCTGCACCGCAGGCACCGCACATCTGGGTTTATCCGCCGACGAAAGCGGCGGATGGGATTTTGGTGAATCCGGTTTATCCGCCGGAGTATCGGGATTTTATTCTGGTTTTTCCGGCGCATTCGGGGGTAAAACCGTTATACGTTGTACTGAATACAACACGAAAAGGCTTGGCACCTGCTGGCCACAGCTACCATAAACCGCCGACTACAGAACAAATCACCGCATTTCCAGACTTGAAAAAGGTTAAGGACAAGAATCCAGTTCAGGGCGGAGGTGGACTTCGTAAGCGCTGGACAGATGCCAAAGGAAAGAGAATTTACGAATGGGATTCAAGGCACGGAGAATTAGAAATGTACCGAAGCGATGGAGCTCATCTAGGAGCATTCGATCCCTACACCGGTGAACAACGTGAAGGGCCTATAAAAGAAAGAAGCATCAAAAAAAGATATCTGTGAGGAAGAGATGGGACTAGAACTGAGACTGGAATGGTACGACACAGCAACCCTGCAATTGCAGGGCGAGGAGTCGTCAAAAGATCTGGGGGATGATGAATCAGTACTGAATGCCTTAGGCATTCCGGTGGAGGGCAACATCAATAATGGCAGCTTCAACGTCGTCGAGAAGTGGATTGCGACCATTCAGCCGTACTTTCAACATCAAATCATTCTGAGTGCCAACGACTATCAAATTTCGTTTGACTACAGTTAATACCGCAAACAGGCTATTGAAACTTAATGCGCTACCTTTCGATAACCGGCTTTTACCCTGATGATGCTCAAGATGACTCTTTGCAATTCGAGTTGTATATCAAAGATAGCGAGATGAACGAAAAAGTTGCACAGCTCATAGAGTCCAGCCCCCTGAGTGAACTGGAACCTGGGGAGTTGTTATTGACCACAAAGCAAGTAGCTGCGCTGGAAACTCTCCTGAAGGTTAGCCTCCCGAAAGGCTTGGAGTTCTTCATGGGCACCTGTGCTGATTACTGACTTACCGAATTGGTAGCAAAAAACAAAAAACCCGACCAGTCACCTGATCGGGGTTTTCTTTACCCTACATCCCGCTTAGTGCGAAACGCGGCTGGTCCCGCCAACGGTGGAGATGCGCACGCGCTCGCCAACGCGGAACACTTCATTCTCCTGAACCTGCTGCACATAGGCGCGCATGCTGCCGTCGTCTTCACGCACGGTGATTTCCACACCCTGGGTACGGGTCAGACCTTCTTCGGTTGCCGAACCGATCAGACCGCCCGCCACCGCACCGATGACCGCAGCAACGATGCTGCCCTTGCCGCCGCCGATGGCGCTGCCGCCGACGCCGCCGACCGCTGCACCGGCGATACCGCCGATCGGGGTCTTGGTGCCTTCGATTTTCACCGGGCGCAGGGATTCGATGGTGCCCATGCGAATCGTCTGCACGCGACGCGCTTCGTCACGGGAGTAGGAGTCACCGGTCAGGCTCGATTGGCAGCCGGTAAGCAACATCGCCATCGTGGAAAAGGAAGCAACCAGCAGAACAGACTTACGCATAGCATCAACTCCAAAAAAACATATAGTCATTAAACTCCGTGGCTTGACGCCTGTCACGACACCGCCCGGATAAATTGGCTTTCATTCAGGCGCGGTACAGACACCTGCACACTCTCTCCCTGATGTAGCCCCTACAGTAGCGCCAAATTGCCAAATCTGCGCCACGGAGACCAAGGATTTTCATGGATTACTTCATCATCGTCGTCACCACGGCCGCCGGTTTGTACTTCCACTGGTGGTTGTACGTGCGGATCAAGCGCTGGATGGATCGCGATCTGGCGTTGTCGCTGGCGGGCAAGGATGAAGGCAAACGCGCCTTCATGCTCGAACAGTTGGCGAACGCTCAGGCGCAAAGGATCAAGCGCCGGGATCTGCCGAAGTGGCTGGAGGCCGCTGCGGCAGGCTATCCCGCTCGGTAGACTGCTCAGGGTGCCAGACGTTCAAGAATCCAGTCGGCGCCCTGCACACGGTAGTTGAGGCGATCGTGCAGACGGCTCGGACGGCCCTGCCAGAATTCGATGCGCTCAGGCAGCAAGCGGTAACCGCCCCAGTGTTCCGGGCAGTCGGGCTGAGTATCGGAGAAACGCTGCTCGGTGGCCTTGAGCAAATCTTCCAGTTCACCGCGCCCGTTGATCACCCGGCTCTGCGGTGATGCCCAGGCACCGAGGCGGCTGCCCAGTGGGCGCACCTGATAATACGCATCGGACTCCGCGGGAGTGACCTTGACCACCCGCCCTTCGATGCGCACTTGGCGTTCGAGGGTGGGCCAGAAAAAGGTCATGGCGGCAAATGGATTGGCCGCCAGGTGCTGGCCCTTGGCGCTGTCGTAGTTGGTGAAGAAGGTGAAGCCCTGCTCGTCCAGGCCCTTGAGCAGCAGAATGCGACAGTGCGGTCGCCCATCCTGGTCGACCGTGGCCAGGGTCATGGCGTTGGCTTCCACCGGTGCCTGTTCGGTTTTCACCGCGTCAGCGAACCACTGGTGGAACAACGCAAACGGCTCGGCCGGGGCTTGCGCCTCGGTCAGACCATCCCGGGTGTAATCACGACGCATATCTGCCAGAGCCTGGGTCATGGCGCATTCCTTTTCGTTAGCGGATCACTTTTTGGTGGCATCGGTCGCGGCGACTTTCTTGTCGGTCGCGGCGGCTTTGGCTGGTGCAGTTTTCTTCGCTGGGGCCTTGGCTGGAGCTTTTTTCGCTGGAGCCTTGGCAGCGGCTTTCTTGGCCGGAGCCTTTTTGGTTGCCGGAACAGCGGCTTTTTTCGCCGCAGGAGCCGGGGTTACCGGTTTGGCGGTAGGCTTGGCGTCCTGCGCAGCAACCATGGTCACTGGCTTCGGTGCCGGCATGTTGTACTTGCTCAGCAGCGCAACCATGGTGTTCTGCGGGGTCACCAGCAGTTCGACACGACGGTTCAGGGCACGCCCTTCAACACTGTCGTTGGCCGCACGCGGCGCTTCGGAACCCATGCCGCGCAGCATCAGGCGATCGCGCTGCAAGCCGCTGAGACGGAAGATCGCCGCAATGGACTGGGCACGTTCCTGGCTCAGTTTGATGTTGGCAGGCGCGGCACCACTGGAATCGCTGTGGCCAAGAACCAGCACGGCAGTTTTCGGGTCGGCTTCAAGGATTTTCGCCACTCGGGTGAACGGACCGAGGGTGACCGGCAGCAGCATGGCTGGACGATCAGGGTTGAACGAGCCTTCGACCGGCGCCGTCACGACCAGCACGTTTTCACGGCGTTCGAGTTGCAGATTGCTGTCCTTGACCGCTTCACGCAGACGCGGCTCATAGTCGTCGAGCCAGGCCTGGGTGACTTTCGGATCCGGCATCGGCACGGCTTTGGTGGTTGGCTGATCCTTGCCGCCAAACGGCCACCACCATTTGCCACCCGCATCGGCTTCAGCTTTGGCCACGGTTGCCGGTTTTTTCGCTTCCGGGGCGACTTCAGCCTTCATGTCCGCTTTGACCGCTTCATCATCGGAACCGAACGGCCAGTACCACGGGCTGCTGCTTTCAGTCTTCGCCACGGGTGCAGTGGCCGCAGGTTTCAGCGGCGCTGGGGCCGGAGCCGATTCCTTGGCTGCGACTTTGTCGGAAGAGCCGAACGGCCACCAGCTACCGCCGTCCGCATCGTTTTTCGGGGTCTGTGCACAACCGGTGATCGCTACACACAGGGCCAGGGCGAGAGTCTTTTTAGCTGACATTGAAAATCCACAAAATGAAGTAATGAAAAATCAGAGCACTTTCGCCCGGATAAACAGCCGTTTTGAAACGAAAAACCGCTTGAGGTTCCGGCCCTGGGACCTCGGATGCAACTTTACAGACAAGTGGCAAGCACCCGCGCGAGCTTCTGCGCGCGCGGATCCATCAAGACGTACGGCCCAAGGGTATTTGTCACAAAACCGAAGGCAACATCATGCTCAGGATCAGCGAAACCGATGGAACCGCCCGCACCCGGATGACCGAATGCACGAGGGCCGAGACCGTAAGTGGCGTTGGGCACATCCGGTTGATCAAGCATGCAGCCCAGACCGAAACGGGTCCGGGTCAACAAAGTCTTGTCTTCGCCGAGGCTGTGTTCGCGGGTCAGCTCTTCGAGCATGTCGCTTTCGAGCAGGCTGCCGTCGAGCAGGCCCGCGTAGAAACCGGCCAGACTGCGCGCATTGCCGTGGCCGTTGGCCGCCGGTTGCTGCATGCGCCGCCATTCCGGTTTGTTGGTGCTGGTGAGCACTGAAGGTGGGTTGGTAAAAGCGCGGGTGGTCATCGCGGTGGGTTCGCGCATGGTCACCTGCAGCAGACGTTGCGCGGCGGCATCGCCAGCGTTGCCTTTGCCGCGGGCAATGTGCGCCACACGGTGGAACTCTTCGTCAGCCAGACCGACGTGAAAATCCAGACCCAAAGGTTTAGCGACACGAGCAACGATGGATTCGCCCGGCCCGCGACCGTCAGCACGGCGCAGTAACTCGCCGATCAGCCAGCCGTAAGTGATCGCGGCATAACCGTGACCGGTGCCCGGCGTCCACCACGGAGCTTCGGCGGCGAGGGCGTCGACCATGGTTTGCCAGTCATACAACGCTTCCGGCGCCAGCAATTCACGCAGCGCCGGCAAACCGGCCTGGTGGCAGAGCAATTGGCGCAGGGTCACGGATTCTTTGCCAGCGGCGGCGAATTCCGGCCAGTAGCGGGCGACCGGAACATCCAGTTGCAGCTTGCCTTCGCCGACCAGTTGCAGGGCGGTGACAGCTGTAAAGGTTTTGGTGCAGGAGAACAGGTTGGCGATGGTGTCGCTGTGCCAGGCTTCGGCGCCATCCTTGTCGGCAGTACCGGACCAGAGGTCGAGGACGGTTTCTCCACCGACCTTGATGCACAGGGCTGCGCCGCGTTCCTGGGGATCGTCGAACAGTGCGGCGAAAGCTTCGCGCACCGCTTCGAAGTGAAGCTCGTAATGTCCCTGAATCTGCACCCGCAACTCCCCCGCGAAAACGCTCTACAAAGTGGCCCGCATTGTTCCAGCCCTTGAGGGATTTGGGAACAGCTGCGGGCCAGACGGTTAAACGCCAAGTCAAAAGATCGCAGCCTGCGGCAGCTCCTACAGAGAAACGCGTTCCCATGTAGGAGCTGCCGCAGGCTGCGATCTTTTTAGAGCATCACAGGTTAGTGACCATTGCCGGAATGCCCACCGGCATGCCCTGCCCCCGGCCCTTTACCGGCCTCGCCTTCGCGCCCGCCCTCAGCCTCATGTCCCGCTGCGGCGGCCGCTTTCTGAGCCTCTTTGCCAAGCTGATCAATCGCCTGCAAGTTGCTCTTGCGCACTGTCTCGACAAACCCCTGGTACGGCAGATCCGTCACGCCCACCAGACCAAAGTGACCATTCTCGCCATCGAGCAGACGCCCGGTCACCGGTTGATCCAGATACTGGAACCAATGCACGCCGACAATTGATGGCTCACTCAACGCTTGCTTGAGGAAGTTGGCGTACGCCGGTCCGCGATCTTCTTCTCTGGCCACTTGCGTGACGCCGCCCCAGAACGGGCCACGATCCGTTGAGCCAAAGTTGAATTCGGTGATCAGTACCGGTTTGTCCAAAGCGCCCAGCGCGGCAAAGTCATAGCCTTCCTGTGGTTTCAGCGTGTACATGTTGAAGCTCAGCACATCGCAGTACTGCGCGCAGGAGGCCACGGCTTCTGGCGTGCTGATGGCAAACCGGCCGCCGAGCAGCAACTGGTTCGGCGCGTGCCATTTCAGCGAGTCGGAAATGGTTTTGAAGTAGGTGTCAGCGAAGACTTTCTGGAAATATTTGAAGTCCGCCTCGATTTCCGGATGTTCGGGATTCGGCAGCGGTGGCACGAAACCCGGATCTTCCATCAACTCCCACGCCGGCAGATCGATGCCCCACGCCTTCGACAGCCCCGCCTGATTGCGGTACTTGTCGCGCAATTGCTTGAGGAATGCGCGTTTGGCCGGGACGTCGGTGGTCATTTTCAGCGTGCCATAAGCCAACGCGTAGCGGGATTTCGGATCATCGCCGGGACCGGCCCACGCCAGTTCGTTGTCGGCGTAATAGCCGATCAGCCACGGATCATCGCGGTGATCGCGGGCGGCGATAGCCACGGCGCGCTCGGTGGCCATGGCGAAACGCGGATCGAACGGATCGGGCATACCGCCCCACCAGTCGCTGCCGGTACTGATGCTGGTGTAGTCGCCGACGATCGACAGCGGCAAGGTGTACGGTACGCGCTCGGCTTCAGTCAGCGAATCGGCACTCCAGTTGCCGACCGTGTTGAAGCCCCAGGCTTGCAGGCGATCGAGCGTGTGGCTGGCCCACTGTTGCTCATCGATGGTGGCCTTGCACGGTTCGGCAGCCTGTTCTGTCGTCGCTTGTACGGTTTCAGTCTTGGCCGCTTCAGCGACGCCGGACTTCGGCTCGGCAGGTACAGGGGCAGGCTCGGCGGCTTGGACGGCGGCCGTTTCAGCGGCTGCAGACTTGGCCGCTTCCGCTACCCCGGACTTGCTTTCACTGTCGGCTTTGCACGGTTCACCGTACACGCGCTGCAGGTTGGCGCCGTAGAAGTCGTACCAGCGCCCGTTGCCATAACCCCGGCCCTGATCAACACCATTGCCGCCACGGTTGTCGCCTTCGCCAAAATGTCTGGCCAAGGGCTCACCAGGTTTAGGCAAGGATTCGAACATGTACTCACGGCCGGCCACGTAGGTCTGGTTGACCTGCGGGCTGACAGTGTTCACACCCAGCGAGTAAAACGGGTGACCTTCAGGCGTGACCAGATACCAGCGGCCATCACGCTTTTCGGTGCGGAAGAACCCGCTGGCCTTGAAGGCGGGGCCTTTGTTCCAGCCACCGAACTTGTCCAGCGAAGACTTTTCACGCTCGGCCAGCCAGGTTTTCAGCTGCTGCTGTTCCTTGGCGGCGGCGGATTTCAGTTGTTCGTCATTGCTGATCTTTTCCGGCCATTTGCTGCGGGTCGATTGCCCGTAGGCGTCGACCAGATTGCCGTAAACGGCTTGGGTGACCGAGTCGCCGTCCTGCACGCCAAAGCGTTCGAGCAGCAAACTCTGGGCAACTTTCGGCTGATCCATCGACAGGCTCACCGAGACCACTTGGCTGCGATCGATTTCGCCGCTGCTGCTGGCCAAGAGGATCCGCTGACCATCGACTGTCATCGGCATTGGCGGCCCGGCTTTCATGCCTTGGCTCAGCGGGCTAGACGCCACCAGCGGTACCAACAGGGTTTGCGCAGGGCCGGCCGGCAGGTCGACGCGGCTGACCAGCGTGCGGCCGTCATTGCTCTGGATCTGCACGTAAACCGTCACGGCCCAGTTCATCGCACTCTGCAAGCGCAGAGTCATCATGCCCGACTGCGACCAGTCCCACGCGCCGGTTTGTGGCGTAAGACGTAAGGTCGGGCGAGCCACCGGATTGAACGTCACCCGCCGCAGCACCTCGCCCTCAGGCGTTTGCTCGGCGTTGGCCTGCGGCAGATCGGCATTTTCGGTCGCGACTTTGACCACGTCGGCGGGGCGAACGAAGTTGAACAGGGTCTGCTGACCCGCAGGCGCCGCAAACAGCGGCGTGGCGAAGATCAAGGCAAATATGGCGGGCAACGAACGGCGGATCATAAGAACGGAGTTCTCCCTAACGACCAACAATGGCCAATGGAAAAGCGATGGCAGAGAGATAGACAACACGGCGGGCAAAACTGCCCACCGTTGTCTCAGGATATTTCACGACGGAAAGGAGGCAACGCATTGAGGATCGCCTTGCCATAGCGCTGGGTGACCAGACGCCGATCGAGCAAAGTGATGGTGCCGCGGTCCTCTTCGGTGCGCAGCAGACGCCCGCAGGCCTGCACCAGCTTCAGAGAAGCATCGGGCACGGAGATTTCCATGAACGGATTGCCGCCACGGGCTTCGATCCATTCCGACAACGCCGCTTCGACCGGGTCGTCCGGCACCGAGAACGGGATCTTGGCAATCACCACGTGCTCGCAGTACGCACCCGGCAAGTCGACACCTTCGGCAAAACTGGCGAGACCGAACAGCACGCTGGAGTCACCACCATCGACCCGCGCCTTGTGCTTGTTCAGGGTTTCCTGTTTCGACAGGTTGCCTTGAATGAACACCTGCTTGCGCCAGTCGCGGTCGAGACCGTCGAACACGTCCTGCATCTGTTTGCGCGAGGAAAACAGCACCAGGGTGCCGCGCGAGCCTTCGACCAGATCGGGCAATTCACGGATGATCGCCGCCGTATGAGCAGCAGCATCACGCGGGTCGGCCTTCAGATCCGGCACTCGCAGCACGCCCGCGTCGGCGTGATGGAACGGGCTCGGCACCACGGCGGTGACGGCTTTTTTCGGCAGGCCGGCGCGCATGCGGAAGCGGTCAAAGGTGCCCAAAGCAGTCAATGTTGCCGATGTAACGAGACAACCGTAAGCGACATTCCACAGGCTACGGCGCAAGGTTTCCGCCGCCAGAATCGGGCTGGCATTGACCTCGATGTCGAACAGCGAACCGCTCTCGGCCAGGGTCAGCCAACGCGCCATCGGCGGACTGTCTTCCGGGTCTTCGGCGGTAAACGCCGTCCACAGTTCCCAGTTGCCCGAAGCGCGGGACAGCAGGCTGCCGAACAGCGGATACCACTCTTCAGCCTGATTGCTGGCGATGCCGATGTTGACCTCACCGTCCATGCCTTCCTTGAGCAGGTCGGTCAGACGGGTGAACAGATCGTTGAGACGCGAAAAGCCCTTCTTCAACTCGATGCCCATTTCGCGCATGTGCTCGGGAATCACCCCGGCGACGAAACGATGGCGGGGGCGCTCACGGCCCTCGACGTCTTCGCCAGGTTTGAAGTCGGCGACCTGTTCGCAGGCGCTGAACATGAACTGTTGCTGGGCTTTGATCTCGCGCGCCAGCTCCGGCACTTGTTCGATCAGCTTGCCGAGATCGCCCGGCAGCGGATGCTGGGCCAGTAATTTGGTCAGGTTCTTCGCGGTGGTTTCCAGCCAGTCGGCGGTGGAGCGCAGGCGTGTGTAATGGGCGAAGTGGCCGATGGCTTTGTCCGGCAGGTGATGACCTTCGTCGAACACGTAAATGGTGTCACGCGGATCGGGGAGCACCGCACCGCCGCCCAGCGCCAGGTCAGCCAGGACCATGTCGTGGTTGGTGACGATCACGTCAACCTTGCCCATGCCTTCGCGGGCCTTGTAGAAGGCGCACTGGCCGAAGTTCGGGCAATGACGATTGGTGCACTGGCTGTGATCGGTGGTCAAGCGCGCCCAATCGGCGTCTTCCAGCGCATTCGGCCAGCTGTCACGGTCACCGTCCCACTTATTGCCGGCGAGTTTCTCGATCATGCTGGTGAACAGCTTCTGACTGGCCTCATCGACCTCGATCTTGAAGCCTTCTTCTTCGAAAAGCTGAGCAGTGGCGGTTTGCGCGTGGCCTTCCTGCAACAGCATGTCGAGTTTGGACAGGCACATGTAGCGGCCACGGCCCTTGGCCAGGGCGAAGCTGAAATTCAGCCCGCTGTTGCGCATCAGGTCGGGCAAATCCTTGTAGACGATCTGTTCTTGCAGGGCCACGGTCGCGGTGGCGATGACCAAGCGTTTGCCGGCCAGTTTTGCAGTAGGGATCGCTGCCAGGCTGTAGGCCACTGTCTTGCCGGTACCGGTGCCGGCTTCCACTGCGACAATCGCGGGGTCGCCACTGCGCCGGCCTTCGTCGTCGGTGTCGATATCCCCGAGGACTTTGGCGATTTCAGCGATCATCAGGCGCTGGCCATAACGCGGCTTGAGGCTCTTGGCCTCTAGAAAACGCGAGTAGGCGCCCTGGATCGTGGTTTTGAGTTCAGTGCTGATCATTGAGTGTCGGGCGCAAAAAACGCTGGATAAATTTTCAGTGGTTTGGATCGGCGGCTATCATACCCCGCGAATCGATCCTGCGCAGAACGGAGTAACCCAATGACACTTTTTAGCCTCGTTTATCCCCTGCATGTGCTGTCCGCCCTGGTCTGGGTCGGCGGCATGTTTTTCGCCTGGATGGTCCTGCGCCCGGCGGCTGTGAAGGCCCTCGACGGCCCAGCCCGACTGACCTTGTGGGTGGAAGTGTTTCAAGGTTTTTTCCGTTGGGTCTGGGTTGCGGTGATCCTGTTGCCGATCAGCGGCGTGGGCATGTTGCATTTGCAGCAGGTCGGCTTTGAGACCGCGCCGAAATATGTGCAGGTGATGATGGGCTTGTATGTGGTGATGACGGCACTGTTTATCCGCATTCAGGGCTTGATGCTGCCGGAGCTGCGTAAAGCGGTGGAAGTGAAGGACTGGCCGACAGGTGCGGCGGCGCTGGGGCGGATTCGCCGGGTGGTGGGGATTAACTTGATAGTCGGCGTGGTGCTGGTGGCAATTGCCGCGGCAAGACCGATGTTCTGAAATCAAAAGCCCCTCACCCTAGCCCTCTCCCGGGGGGAGAGGGGACTGAATGGGGGATATTGAAGAGTTACGCCGACCTGAAGGATTAGCTTTGAATCCAAAATCGACACGGTTTTTTTCAGGTCGATGGATAGCCTGAGTCACCTCGGAAAGCCCCTCACCCTAGCCCTCTCCCGGGGGGAGAGGGGACCGAATGGGGGATATTTGAGGGATACGCCGACTTGAGAGACCGGCTTTGAATCCATAATCGACCCGATCTTTCAGGTCGATGTATAACGCCAGACATCTCCGTCGGCTCCCTCTCCCTCCGGGAGAGGGCTGGGGTGAGGGTAAAACGTTCAGAGGCGCTGCACAGTCACAGCCCCCGCCGCCCCCACCGGCCCAGGCTGTCCATCAGCCCCGGCCTTGCCGTTCTTGCCGCCATCCGCGCGATACACCAGGCAGCCCTTGGACTTGCCACCCTTCCCTGCTTTGCCGCCAACGCCCGCCGGGCCACCGGCACCGCCAGCCACATTGACCTTGATCAGCTCAGCCGGAAACTCGCGCGGCACTTCAAGGCGTACCAGCGCACCCGGTGCGCCCGGTTGGCCGTCGCTGCCGTTACTGCCATCAAAACCGTGCCCAGCCGCGCCATAGGTGCAGCCCGGGTCTTCACCGTTACCGCCATCCAGGCCAACAAAACCCGGCGCGCCGGTGCCGCCACGAGCATCAACCAACAGTTGCGAGGCGTTCAACGCCTTGAATTGCAGATTCAGATTACGCCCTGCACGGGCAGCTTTTTCATAAGTCCCCGGCGCCCCGCGCGCGGTGATCTGGCTACCTTCACTCAGTTCGGCGCGGGCCACTTTCAATTCCAGCGCCTGTTCGGCCGGAACGATGGCAATGCGCGCTTCATGACCCAAACGCAACTCGCCCACGGTCAGCTCGGTCACGTTGGCCGGAATCAGCAAGGTGCCGTAATCCGCGACATCCAGACGCTCGAGCTGCAACGTGCTGGTGGTATTGGGCAAACGCATCAGCGAGTTGGTTTCAACACTGACAACCTGGGCACAGGCCAACGGACTGATAAATGCAGCGAGCAAGCAAAGTTTACGCATGGGAAGAAGCCTCCGGAGCGGCCGGGGCCGGGATGGTTTGCAGGTGGAAAACGCCGAACAGCAGGATGCGGCCACGGTCACGCCAAGGGTGCGGACGACCTTTGAGGCTGCGGTTGCACAGCAGCACTTCGAGCACATGGATCAGCAACAACAGACCGCCAGCCAGATTGACCAGCAGATGCAGCGGATGTACGAACGGCACCAGCTGATTGACCAGCACCACGCAGCAGAACAGCAGGGTCAACAACCGCCCCAGCCCCCAGAACACTTTCATACGCTCCCCCGTGTTGCGAATTATTCTTTGGGCGCACAGTAACGGCTTCTGCGGGGGATAAGCCAGAGGCACAAATGAAAAAACTTCGCTGCGCCGCCAAATGGCTGCCGCAACGACTTTGAAAATCGTCCGGCAGCTCTAGCCTGCGCCCTACAGAGGCGTCCTAGCGATTGATATGCAACTCCACGCGACGATTCTGCGCGCGCCCTTCATCGGTTGCGTTATCGGCCACCGGTTCACTTTCTCCGCGCCCTTCGCTGGTGAGCTTGTTCGGCGCCAGCCCCTGACTCAGCAGATACGCCGCGACACTGCTCGCACGCCGTTCCGACAATGCCTGATTGTAGGCATCCGACCCTTTGCTGTCGGTGTGACCGATGACTTTGATGCTCACAACGTCAGCATTGCGCAGTTTGTCCATCAGCGTATCGAGCTGGGCTTTCGCCGCCGGCGTGAGATCGGACTTGTCGAAGTCGAACAGCACGTTGCCGGCATCGCTGAGGGTGATGACCTCGGTTTGCGGTACAGGCTCCGGCACTTTTTCCGTGACCGGATACTGCGGCAGCGGGCAACCACGGTGATCGACCGGGGTGTTTTCCGGGGTGTCCGGGCAACGGTCGCGGCGGTCGAACACGCCATCGCCGTCTTCATCGCCGTCCTGGGCATAACAGATCAGTCCGCCGGTGAGGATCCCCAGCGCTGCGCCGCCGCCGGCCCAGCCGCCACTTTCAATGGCGCCGAGACCGCCACCGACCAGCCCGCCGATAAGGCTGCAGATCGGCCACGTACGTTGATTGAGGGGTGCAGTGCCATCGCTGTGCGTGGCGCAACCGGTGAGCAAGCTGCCTAGCAGCAGCACCGGCAAGACGGACCTTGAGAAAACAGTCATTGTGAAAGCTCCTGTGTCACCGGCCCATACCGGTTACACAGGAGTAAAGACCCGCATCCGCGACTGCACAAGCCGCGGATGCGAGAGGGGCTTAACGCTGGATTTTGATTTCGGTACGACGGTTTTGCGCGCGACCGTCCGCAGTTTTGTTGTCGGCCACTGGCTGGCTTTCACCCAGACCGGACACCGAAACGAAGCTGGCGCGCGGCACACCTTGCTGGATCAGGTAATCCACCACCGAGTGAGCGCGACGATCCGACAGTTTTTTGTTGTAGGCATCGCTGCCCACGCTGTCGGTATGACCGCTCACGGTCAGTTGCGCCGTCGAGGACTCCTGCTTCAGGCGTGTGGCGACCTTGTCGAGCACTTGCTTGTCAGGGCCGGTCAGTGTGGCTTTGTCGAACTGGAAGTGAACATCGCGAATGACGATGGTTTCTTCCTTGACCACGACAGCCTCTTCCACCACTGGTGCAGGAGCGGGTGGAGGGCAACCGTCAGCGTCGACCTGTACGCCTTTAGGCGTGCCCGGGCACTTGTCACGACTGTCCGGCACACCATCGCCATCTTCGTCGCCATCACCGTGGACCCAGCAATACGCCGCTGCCGTACCACCGACGATCAGCGCGCCGTAGCCCGCCCACGCCGAACTCTCGGTGGCGCCGAGACCGGCACCAACGACACCGCCGACCGCCGCACAGGTCGGCCAGTCGGTTTTCTGCAAACCTGCGCAACCAGTCAACACACTGGTTAGCAGAACCAAGGGTAATGCTGTCCGAACTATGCTCATCTAGTTTTCTCCTGAGGGATCGGCTTAAAACCGATTCAGGGAGTAAAGACCGGAGTTTTAATCTCCGCCAGCAATAGGCCACTGCTGTTTGCGACCGTGTTCACAGGACTTTGGCGCTTTTGCCGCAAACGGGCGAAACAGGTCTCTTTGCCGCCACCTTCAGGCAGGCTAGTCTTGGCGGTCTGATTGAGGAGCTTTGATGAACGTCGCCATTTCTTCCCGCACGCCGCAACAGGCGTTGGCCGCTTTACTGGATCGTTATGCCCCGGCACGCTTACTGCTGATCGGCGCCAGCGAGTTTCCGGCATTGAGTGCCTTTAAAGAGGCGCATCCGGACACCGCCGTCGCGCATGCAGCACCGGGCGCACTGCCTGCTGAACTCGCTGCACAGCGTTTCGATCTGGCGCTGGTGGTCGATTGTCTGGAACATTTGCCCAAGCGCGACGGCCTGAACCTGTTGGGCGGAATTCGCAATCTCAACGCCAGCCGCATCGCTGTGCTGTCAGACCTGGCAGCCAGCGGCTGGCAGGAAACCGATTTCTATTCGTTGGCACTGCAAGCCAGTGAACGCTTCCAGCGCGACGATCAAGTGCTGACCCTGTTCACCTACGATCTGCTTGACTACAAACAAGTCCCCGACTGGCTCAACTCACGTTTCTGGGCCAATCCGGAAAACTTCGGGAAATACTGGTGGTAATGCAATGAGTACAGCCATTTGCCCTTGCGGCAGCGGTAATCTGCTGGATGCCTGCTGCGGTCATTATCACGATGGCCACCCGGCGCCCTGCGCTGAAGCGTTGATGCGTTCGCGCTACAGCGCCTATGTACTGGGGTTGATCGATTATCTGGTGACGACGACCCTGCCGGCTCAGCAAGCGGGACTGAATCGTCAGTCGATCAGCGACTGGAGTGCGCAGAGCACCTGGCTTGGTCTTGAGGTCGAGAGTTCGGAAGTGCTCGGCGGTCAGCCAGAACACGCCTTCGTCACTTTCACCGCGCGCTGGCACGATGATCAGGGTGAGCACAGCCATCGCGAGCGCTCATCGTTCGTGCAGAACGCCGGGCGCTGGTACTTCATTGACCCGACGGTGCAGTTGAAGCTGGGGCGCAACGACAGTTGCCCGTGCGCCAGCGGGCAGAAATTCAAGAAATGCTGTGCGGGGTATTTCGGCGCTTAAGATCAAAATGTCGCAGCCTTCGGCAGCTCCTGCATGGAATGCGTTTCTCTGTAGGAGCTGCCGAAGGCTGCGATCTTTTAGCGTCTAGACTGGCACCAAAGGGAGTTAAATCATGCTCGGTTGCCAGCGCACATTACATTTTCTGTTTTTGATGCTGATCCTCAATCTCGGCGGTTGCGCGTCGTGGTTCAGCGATGACAGCGTCGACCCCGCCGTGCATCTGGTGAAAGTCGAAGTGGTGCGCGCCAAACTGCTCGAACAGAAGTTCATCCTGCACTTTCGCATCGACAATCCCAACGACAGCGACCTGACCGTGCGGGGGCTGGAATACCGCATTCACCTGGCAGATATGCTGTTGGCCGAAGGCGAGCATGAACACTGGTTCACCGTCGGGCCGAAACGCAGTGCGTACTTCAAAGTGCCGATCCGCACCAACCTGTGGCCTCGGGTAAAAGACGTGGTGAAAATGCTGAAAAGTCCCAACCAGCAGATCCCCTATCGTTTGCAGGGCGAGATGGAAACCGGTTTATTCATCGCCCACTACGTGCACCTTGAGCGCAATGGCGTGATAATCCCCGCCGATTTAATTCCGGAGCAACACCGATGACCCAGCAACCTCATGTCCATGGCCCTGACTGCAACCACGATCATGACCATCATCACGACCATGACCACGGCCATGTTCACGGCCCGAACTGCGGCCACGCCCACCAGGAACCGGTGCGCAACGCCCTGAAAGACGTGGGCCGCAACGACCCGTGCCCATGCGGCAACGGCAAGAAATTCAAGAAGTGCCACGGCGCTTGATGTCCGGGGCGGACAGTCGTTTCGCCTGACAGACCGCTTTCGCGAGCAGGCTCGCTCCCACAGTCAATCGAGTTCCTCCAGTTGGAATGCATTTCCTGTAGGAGTGAGCCTGCTCGCGATGAGGCCGGCACATGCAACATCGTTGTCGCCTGATAAACCGCTATCGCGAGCAGGCTCACTCCTACAGGTGAGCGGGTTTCTTCAGTTGGAATGTGGTCCATTGTGGGAGCGAGCCTGCTCGCGAAGGGGCCGGCACATACGGCGAAGTTTTTCAGCTAGCCACCAGAATCTTTGCAGCACTGACCACCGTCGCATACTCGCCGTGCAAATTCCCCAGCGACATCCCGTGCACCTCTTCAGCTGTGCGCAAGGTGCCGAAATAGTCGGCCTTGTCGAACGTGAAGCACGCATCCTCCGCCACCCACGCATCAAACCCCAGATTGCCCGCCGTGCGCGCTGTCGACTCCACCGAGTTGTTGGTCGCCACACCGACGATGACCAACTGCCCGATTGCCGCCTGACGCAAGCGCGCCTCCAGGCCGGTGGCACAAAACGCATCCGGCACCTGCTTCTGAATCAGCCACTCGCCATCCTGTGGCAAAAACCGCTCCTGAAACTCCACCCCTTCCTGCTCAGGCCAAAACACCGAACCCGGCTCGCGCGACAGGTGCTGTACATGAATCACCGGCCTTGCAGTACGCCGCCATAACCCCAGCAGCTCAAGGATTCGCTGTTCAGCCTGAGGATTATTCCTTCGCCCCAAACGCGGCTGCAGGATGCCTTTTTGCTGGTCGATGACGATCAGTGCAGCGTTGGCCTGAAGCTCCATGGCGGTTTTTCTCGATACGGGGGTCATTGAGTTTTGCGCAGTTCAGCATTCTCCCCTCCAACCCTGCAAGGCATATCCAATGTGCACAGGTCGATCAGCGGGAAGAAATAAGCGCTCGCCCCGCTTGCGCGGCCACCTCCTGCTCACTAACGTAGCGCCTTTACTGACGCTACCCCCCGCAGGAGCTTTGCCATGGCCTCGCCAGCCCTTACTCATTTTCTTCCCCGGTTCGGCGTTGCCGCAGCAGTGGCCGGTGTTTTGGGCCTGTCCGGGTGCCAGACCTGGAACGCTCAGGACACCCTCCCGCCAACTTCCGGCGTGCAACCGCTCAAGGGCCTGGCGCAGAATGTTTCGGTGCGACGCAATGCCATGGGCATGCCGTTGATCGAGAGCAACACCTTCCACGACGCGCTGTTCAGCCTCGGCTACGTCCATGCCAGCGACCGCATCAACCAGATGGTCACCCTGCGCCTGCTCGCTCAGGGCCGTCTGGCGGAAATGTCCGGCGCCTCGATGCTCGATGCCGACCGCTACATGCGCGCGGTCAATCTGAAGAAAAGCGCCGGTGAGCTGTACAAGGCTTCGTCACCACGCCTCAAGCGTTTCTTCGAAGTCTATGCGCGGGGTGTCAACGCCTACCTGTTCCGCTACGCCGACAAGTTGCCGGGCGATCTCGCCTCCAGCGGCTACAAGCCTGAATACTGGAAGCCGGAAGATTCGGCGCTGATCTTCGCCCTGCTGAACTTCAGCCAGTCGGCCAACCTGCCGGAAGAGATTTCCTCGCTGGTGCTCGCGCAAACCGTGACCAGCGACAAACTCGCCTGGCTGACGCCGTCCGCGCCCGACGAAAACTTGCCGCTGGCTGAAGCCGACAAGCTGCAAGGCCTCAGGCTCAACGGGCAGATCCCGGGGCTGACCGAACTGAGCAGCGCCAGCCAGCAACTGTCGGCACTGAACCTGCTGGGCACCACGTCTTCGAACAACTGGGCAATCGCCCCGCAACGCAGCCGCAGCGGCAAGAGCCTGCTGGCCAGCGACGCCCATGGGCCGCTAGCCGCGCCGTCGCTGTGGAGCTTCGTGCAGATTCGCGCACCGAAATATCAAGCCGCCGGCGTTACCGTGGCCGGTGTGCCGCTGGTCCTCGGTGGTTTCAACGGCAAAGTGGCGTGGAGCATGACCAGCGTGCTCGGCGACAATCAGGATCTGTTCCTGGAAAAAATCCGTCGCCAGGGCAACAGCCTGACCTACGAGGTCAACGGCAAATGGCAACCGCTGGGCGTGCGTAACGAAACCTACTTCGTCAAAGGCCAGCGGTCGATTCGTGAAGTGGTGTACGAAACCCGTCACGGTGCGCTGCTCAACAGTGCTCAGGCAGCGGCGCAGGGCAATGGTTTCGGTCTGGCCTTGCAGACGCCGAGCTTCACCGACGACAAGTCGCTGGATGCGTTTTTTGATCTGACCCGCGCACAAACCGTCGAACGTGCCTCGGATGCCAGCCGTGAAATTCGCGCCATCGCCTTGAATCTGGTGTTCGCCGATGCGAGCAATATTGGCTGGCAGGTCACCGGGCGTTTTCCTAACCGTCGCGAAGGCGAAGGCCTGCTGCCATCGCCAGGCTGGGAAGGTCGTTACGACTGGGACGGTTACGCCGACCCGATGCTGCACCCGTACGATCAGGACCCGGCGCAAGGCTGGCTCGGCACCGCCAACCAGCGTGTGATCCCGCACGGTTACGGCATGCAATTGTCGAACTCGTGGGCCGCACCGGAGCGTGGCGAACGTCTGGCGGAACTGGCCGGCAGCGGCAAGCAGGACAGCCGCAGCGTGATCGCCATGCAATACGACCAGACCACCACCTTCGCCGCCAAGCTGAAGAAAGTCTTCGAAGCGCCGGGAATGAAACAACCGCTGAAACAGGCGATCGATACCCTGCCGGAAGCGGATCGCAGCAAGGCCCGTGAAGCTTTTACGCGGTTGATGGCATTCGACGGCAAGCTCAGCCCGACCTCGGCGGATGCGGCGATCTATGAGTTGTTCCTGCAGGAAAGCATGAAGCAGATCTTCCTTGACGAACTCGGCCCGGAATCGAGCCCGGCGTGGAAAGCGTTTATTGCCAATGGTGATTTGTCTTATGCGGCGCAGGCCGATCATCTGTTGGGGCGTGAAGACAGTCCGTTCTGGGATGACATTCGCACGCCGCAGAAAGAGGATAAAACGGTGATTCTTGCCCGCAGCTTTGCCGCAGCGATCAGCGCTGGCGAGAGTCAGTTGGGTGGCGATCACCGGGCCTGGCAGTGGGGCAAATTGCACAGCTATGCGTGGAAGAACAGCAATGGCCAGACCGTTCGCGGGCCGCTGGCGGCGGGTGGCGATCACACGACGCTGAACACTTCGGCGTTCACCTGGGGTCAGGATTTCACCACCACGCGTGCGCCGTCGATGCGTTTTATCGTCGACTTCGGTCAGGCTGAACCGCTGATGGGGCAGAACGGTACGGGGCAATCGGGGAATCCGGTGAGTCCGAATTACCTCAATGGCATCGATGCGTGGCTGAAGGGGCAGTACATCGGTTTGCCGATGCAGCCGCAGAACTTTGACCGGGTGTATGGCAAGACTCGCCTGACTCTTACTCCCGGCAAATAAGGCAAAGGTCAAAAGCCCCTCACCCTAACCCTCTCCCGAAGGGAGAGGGGACTGATTGGGGGATGCTTGGGACATACGCCGACCTTAACGTGCACTGCCGAATCCAGAATCAACTCGGTTCGTGCCTTGCCGAATCCATAATCAACCCGGTTTTTCAGGTCGATGTAGCGCGCCAGACACCTCGGTCGGCCCCCTCTCCCTCGGGGAGAGGGCTGGGGTGAGGGGCTTTTGATCTGGTCCAGAATCTGTGCTCGACTCGGTATTTCACGTCGGCGTAGCTCTCCCAGACACCTCGGTCAGCCCCCTCTCCCTCCGGGAGAGGGCTGGGGTGAGGGGCTTTTGATCTGGTTCAGAATCTGTGTTTGCCTCGGTTTTTCAGGTCAGCGTAGCTCTTCCAGACACCTCGGTCGGCCCCCTCTCCCTCCGGGAGAGGGCTGGGGTGAGGGGCTTTTGATCTGGTCCAGAATCTGTGCTCGACTCGGTATTTCACGTCGGCGTAGCTCTCCCAGACACCTCGGTCAGCCCCCTCTCCCTCCGGGAGAGGGCTGGGGTGAGGGGCTTTTGATCTGGTTCAGAATCTGTGTTTGCCTCGGTTTTTCAGGTCGGCGTAGCTCTTCCAGACACCTCGGTCGGCCCCCTCTCCCTCCGGGAGAGGGCTGGGGTGAGGGTCGCCCTTCAAAGTCGATAGAACTTCCGGACACGCGCCAGCCTCATAGCTAACAAGCCCTCCATTCTGGTAATGACATGGACCTTGTTATCGCCCGTCCCGAAGGTCTTTATTGCCCTGCGGGAGATTTCTACATCGACCCGTGGCGCCCCGTCGAGCGTTCGGTCATTACCCATGCCCACGGCGATCACGCCCGCACCGGCAACCAGCATTACCTCGCCAGCAGCGCCAGCGAAGGGATTTTGCGCGCGCGGCTGGGGCAAGACATCAATCTGCAAACCCTCGCCTACGGCCAGCGCCTGACACACCACGGTGTCACTTTGAGCTTTCACCCTGCCGGGCACGTTCTCGGCTCGGCACAAGTACGCCTGGAATACGGTGGCGAAGTCTGGGTCGCGTCCGGCGATTACAAGATCGAACCCGACGGCACCTGCGCCCCGTTCGAACCGGTGCGCTGCCACACCTTCATCACCGAATCGACCTTCGGCCTGCCGATCTACCGCTGGCAGCCACAGGCGCAGGTGTTCAGCGAGATCAATCAGTGGTGGGCGGCGAACATCGCGGCCGGCAAGGCCAGCGTGTTGTTCTGCTACTCGTTCGGCAAGGCCCAGCGAATTCTCCACGGCATCGACGAAAGCCTCGGCCCGATCCTCAGCCACGGTGCGGTCGAGCCGCTGAACCGGGTCTATCGCGAGGCTGGCGTGTACCTGCCGCCGACGATCTACGCCGGAGACGTGAAGAAAAGCGACCCGATCATGCGCCAGGCCTTGGTCATCGCCCCGCCCTCAGCCGGAGGCAGCACCTGGATGCGCCGCTTCGGCGAGTTCAGCGACGCGTTTGCCAGTGGCTGGATGCGCTTGCGCGGCACCCGACGGCGGCGCGGTGTGGATCGCGGTTTCGTGCTCTCCGATCACGCCGACTGGCCCGGCCTGCTCTGGGCCATTGAGCAAACCGGCGCAGAACGGGTGATGGTCACCCACGGTTCGATCGGCGTGCTCGTGCGGCATCTGCGCGAACAGGGTTTGGATGCTCAGGGTTTCAACACCGAATACGGCGATGACGAAGAAGAAAACATCGCCACCGAACCGACCATCGCCGAGATGCCAGCATGAAAGCATTCGCCGAGTTGTACGCCGAACTCGACGCGACCACGTCGAGCAACGCCAAACTGGCGGCGATGCAGACGTACTTCGCCCAGGCCGAACCGCATGACGCCGCGTGGGCGGTGTACTTTCTCTCCGGTGGCCGGCCCCGGCAACTGGTCCCAGTAAGAATCCTGCGCGAACTGGCTGTCGAGATTTCAGGCCTGGAACCGTGGCTGTTCGAAGAAAGCTATCAAGCGGTCGGTGACCTGGCGGAAACCATTTCGCTGGTGCTCGCGGAAAACCCGCACAGTTCCGACGCCGGCCTCGCCGAGTGGATCGAAGATAAACTTCTGCCGCTACGCGGTGAAACTCCGGAATACCTCAGCCGACAACTGCCCGCCCTGTGGGCGCAACTGGATCGATCGAGCCTGATGCTGTGCATCAAATTGATCACCGGCAGTTTCCGCGTCGGCGTATCGAAACTGCTGGTCACCCGGGCTCTGGCATCGATGGCCGGGCTGGACAGCAAACGCGTGGCGCAGCGTCTGGTTGGCTACACCGACCTGTCCAATCGGCCAAGCGCCGCCAGCTACTTGAAGCTGATCGCCCCTGAATCCAGCGATGAACATGCCCAGCGCGGTGGCCAGCCCTACCCGTTTTTCCTCGCCCATGCGTTGTCGCAACCGGTGGAAGAATTCGAAGCACTGATCGGACCGGCCAGCGACTGGCAGATTGAATGGAAATGGGATGGCATCCGCGCACAAGTGGTCAAGCGTGAGGGGCGGCTGTGGATCTGGTCGCGGGGCGAGGAACTGGTCACCGAGCGTTTTCCCGAACTGGATGTGTTGGTACACGGCCTGCCCGATGGCACGGTCATCGACGGCGAAATCGTCGTGTGGAAAAGCACCCATCCGCGCACTGAAGACGCCTTTGATCCGCAATCGACCGAACCACCGGCGGTGCAACCCTTCGCCTTGCTGCAACAACGCATCGGACGCAAAACCCTCGACAAGAAAATCCTCGAAGAGGTGCCGGTGGTGGTGCTCGCTTACGACCTGCTCGAATGGCAGGGCGAAGACTGGCGCAACCAGCCGCAAGCCAAACGCCGCGCGCAACTGGAAGAGGTCATCGCCCGTTGCAACAGCCCGGTGCTGCTGGCCTCACCGGTGCTGACCGGCAGCGACTGGTTCGACCTCGCCCGCCAGCGCGAAGCCTCACGGCGACTGGGTGTCGAAGGCATGATGCTCAAGGCGCGGGATTCGCTGTACGGGGTTGGCCGCACCAAGGACATGGGCGTGTGGTGGAAGTGGAAAGTCGATCCGTTCAGTGTCGATGCGGTGCTGATTTACGCGCAGCGCGGCCATGGTCGGCGGGCCAGTCTGTACAGCGATTACACCTTTGCTGTGTGGGACGGCCCGCCCGAGTCCAGCCAACGCGCGCTGGTGCCGTTTGCCAAAGCCTATTCGGGGCTGACCGATGCGGAAATGCGCCAGGTCGACAGCATCGTACGCAAGACCACCGTGGAGAAATTCGGCCCGGTGAGCAGTGTGAAGCCGAGTCTGGTGTTTGAGCTGGGTTTCGAAGGCATCGCCCTGTCGCGGCGGCACAAGAGCGGGATTGCCGTACGTTTTCCACGGATGCTGCGCTGGCGACAAGATAAAACCGTGGATGAGGCGGATAGTCTAGCCACATTGCAGGATCTTCTCGCCTGAGTTCAACATGACGCGAAGATCGTTCCTACGCTCCGCGTGGGAATGCCTCAACGGACGCTCCGCGTTCGGCTCTGCATGGGACGCGGAGCGTCCCGGGCTGCATTCCCACGCAGAGCGTGGGAACGATCAGCCCTGAATCAGTGCAAGCTATTTTCAGTGCCCGTTTGCGGGCACTGACTCGCTCATCCAATCGCTGCGCCAACCTTTTAAAACACTTGTTCGGGACTCTGGTTCGGAAATTGCTACTTTCTATAGGTCGTACGCGTTCCAGTAACAATAATTCTGCGCCACAAGCGCTCATATTGGTTCTTAGGGATTGAATAATGAAAAAAGCATTGCTGACCCTTTCTGCACTGGCGTTGTGCATGGCCGCTGGCTCCGCGCTGGCCAAGGAATACAAAGAGCTGCGCTTTGGCGTTGACCCTTCGTACGCACCGTTTGAGTCGAAAGCGGCCGACGGCAGCCTGGTGGGCTTCGACATCGACCTGGGCAACGCGATCTGCGCCGAACTGAAGGTCAAGTGCAAGTGGGTCGAAAGTGACTTCGACGGCATGATTCCGGGCCTCAAGGCCAACAAATTCGACGGTGTGATCTCGTCGATGACCGTGACCCCGGCCCGCGAAAAAGTCATCGATTTCTCCAGCGAGCTGTTCTCCGGCCCGACCGCTTATGTGTTCAAGAAAGGTTCCGGTATCACCGCAGACGTCGCGTCCCTCAAGGGCAAAACCGTCGGCTACGAGCAGGGCACCATTCAAGAAGCCTACGCCAAAGCCGTGCTGGACAAGGCCGGCGTGAAAACCCAGGCCTATCAGAACCAGGATCAGGTGTATTCCGACCTGACCTCCGGCCGTCTCGACGCGGGCATTCAGGACATGCTGCAAGCCGAACTGGGCTTTTTGAAGTCGCCTCAGGGCGCCGACTATGACGTCAGCAAGCCAGTCGACAGCGAATTGCTGCCAGCCAAAACCGCTGTCGGTATTAAGAAAGGTAACACTGAGCTGAAAGCGCTTTTAGATAAAGGTATCAAAGCGTTACACGATGACGGCAAATACGCCGAGATTCAAAAGAAACACTTTGGCGATCTGAATCTGTACAGCGGCAAATAATGCCCCGGCGCCCATCCTCGATGGGCGCCTTTTCCATCCGCTCAGGTTGCTGATTTATGTTTGAAAACCTCTTACAAAATCTGGGGCTCTCTGCCTTCAGCCTCAAGGGTTTTGGCCCTTTGCTGTTGGAAGGCACCTGGATGACCATCAAATTATCGGCATTGTCGCTGCTGGTGGCCGTGTTGCTCGGCCTGCTCGGCGCCAGCGCCAAGCTGTCAAAAGTCAAACTGGTGCGCCTGCCCGCCCAGCTCTACACCACGCTGATTCGCGGTGTGCCGGATCTGGTGCTGATGCTGCTGATTTTCTACAGCCTGCAAACCTGGCTGACGTCCCTGACCGATTACCTGGAATGGGAATACATCGAAATCGACCCGTTCAGCGCCGGGGTGCTGACCCTGGGTTTTATCTATGGCGCGTATTTCACCGAAACCTTCCGTGGCGCGATCCTCGCCGTGCCGCGCGGTCAGGTTGAAGCCGCCACCGCATACGGTCTCAAACGCGGTCAGCGCTTTCGCTTTGTGGTGTTCCCGCAAATGATGCGCTTTGCCCTGCCGGGTATCGGCAACAACTGGATGGTGATGCTCAAGGCCACTGCGCTGGTGTCGATCATCGGTTTGGCCGATCTGGTCAAAGCCGCGCAGGACGCCGGTAAAAGCACTTATCAACTGTTCTACTTCCTGGTTCTCGCCGCGTTGATCTATCTGCTGATCACCAGTGCCTCGAATTTCATCCTGCGCTGGCTCGAACGCCGCTACGCCGCCGGTGCCCGGGAGGCCGTACGATGATCGAACTTCTGCAGGAATACTGGCGCGCCTTCCTTTATACCGACGGCCAGAACATCACCGGGCTGGCGATGACGCTGTGGCTGCTCAGCGCTTCGATCTTCATCGGTTTCCTGGTGTCGATTCCGCTGTCGATCGCGCGGGTTTCGCCGCACTTCTACATTCGCTGGCCGGTGCAGTTCTACACCTACCTGTTCCGTGGCACGCCGCTGTATATCCAGTTGCTGATTTGCTACACCGGCATTTACAGCTTGGCCGCCGTGCGAGCTCAGCCGCTGCTCGACAGTTTCTTTCGCGATGCGATGAACTGCACAATCCTCGCCTTCGCCCTCAACACCTGCGCCTACACCACGGAGATTTTCGCCGGGGCGATTCGCAGCATGAACCATGGCGAAGTCGAAGCGGCCAAGGCTTACGGGCTGACCGGCTGGAAGCTGTATGCCTACGTGATCATGCCGTCGGCGCTGCGCCGTTCGTTGCCGTATTACAGCAACGAAGTGATCCTGATGCTGCACTCGACCACCGTGGCCTTCACCGCGACCATTCCCGACATCCTGAAAGTTGCGCGGGACGCCAACTCGGCGACCTTCCTGACCTTTCAGTCGTTCGGCATCGCCGCGCTGATCTACCTGACCATTACCTTTGCGCTGGTCGGCCTGTTCCGCCTTGCCGAACGCCGATGGCTGGCCTTCCTCGGCCCGACTCACTAGGACAACTTTGCAAATGCGCCACCTGATCCATGACTTGCTGGCCCCACTGCCGGGGACCGCACGACAGATCCACAGCTTCCACTTCGGCCCGGAGCAGGCCAAGGGCAAGGTTTACATTCAGTCTTCGCTGCATGCCGACGAACTGCCGGGCATGCTCGTCGCCTGGCACCTCAAGCAACGTCTGGCCGAGCTGGAAGCCGCCGGCCGCCTGCGCAGCGAAATCGTGCTGGTGCCGGTGGCCAACCCGGTCGGCCTCGAACAAGTGCTGATGGACGTGCCACTGGGCCGCTACGAACTGGAGAGCGGGCAAAACTTCAACCGCTGGTTCGTCGACCTCAGCGAAGAAATCGGCAACGCCATCGAGGGCAAGCTGAATAACGATCCGCAGCACAACCTCGAACTGATCCGCACGCATCTGCGCAACGCCCTCGCCCGCCAGACTGCCAGCACGCAACTGCAATCCCAGCGTCTGACCTTGCAACGGCTGGCCTGCGATGCGGACATGGTGCTCGACTTGCACTGCGACTTCGAATCTGTGGTGCACCTCTACACCACGCCCGAAGCGTGGCCGCAGGTCGAACCGCTGGCGCGCTACATCGAAGCTCAGGCGAGCCTGCTGGCCACCGACTCCGGAGGCCAGTCGTTCGACGAATGCTTCACGCTGCTGTGGTGGCAATTGAAGGAACGCTTTGGCGAAAAATTCGAGATTCCACTCGGCAGCTTCTCGGTGACCGTTGAGTTGCGCGGCCAGGGTGACGTCACCCATCCGCTGGCCAGCCGCGACTGCCAGGCGCTGATCGACTACCTGATCCAGTCCGATGCGATTGTCGGCGAGACCAAACCGCAACCGCCGTTGCCGTTCCCCGCCACGCCGCTGGCCGGTGTGGAACCGGTGACCACCCCGGTCGGCGGCCTGCTGGTGTACACCGCCACGGCGGGGCAAGTGCTGGAGGCCGGACAGCAGATCGCCGAAATCATCGACCCGATCAACGACCGGATCACCCCTGTTCATTGCACCAGCGCCGGCGTGATGTACGCCCGCTCGCTGCGACGCATGGCCACGGCCGGCATGGTCATCGCCCATGTTGCGGGCGCTGAAGCCTATCGCAGCGGCTACCTACTTTCGCCTTGAGGATGTCTGTCCCATGTACAAACTGACCGTTGAAGGCCTGCACAAAAGCTATGGCGACCATCAGGTGCTCAAAGGCGTGTCGCTCAAGGCCAAGACCGGCGACGTGATCAGCCTGATCGGCGCCAGTGGCTCGGGCAAAAGTACTTTTTTGCGCTGCATCAACTTTCTCGAACAACCCAACGACGGCGCCATGAGCCTCGATGGCCAGGCGATCCGCATGGTCACCGACCGCCACGGCATGCACGTCGCCGACGCCGATGAACTGCAACGTTTGCGCACGCGGCTGGCGATGGTGTTCCAGCACTTCAACCTGTGGAGCCACATGACCGTGCTGGAAAACATCACCATGGCCCCGCGCCGGGTGCTGGGCTGCAGCAAACAGGAAGCCGACGACCGTGCGCGGCGTTATCTGGACAAGGTCGGCTTGCCGGCGCGGGTGGCGGATCAATATCCGGCGTTTCTCTCTGGCGGCCAGCAACAGCGTGTGGCGATTGCCCGGGCGTTGGCGATGGAGCCGGAGGTGATGTTGTTCGATGAACCGACTTCGGCGCTCGATCCGGAGTTGGTGGGGGAAGTGTTGAAGGTGATTCAAGGGCTGGCCGAGGAAGGCCGGACGATGATCATGGTGACCCATGAGATGAGTTTCGCTCGTAAGGTTTCCAGCCAGGTGCTGTTTCTGCACCAAGGTCTGGTGGAAGAAGAAGGTGCGCCCGAAGAAGTGCTCGGCAACCCGAAAAGCGAACGCCTGAAGCAATTCCTCAGCGGCAATCTCAAATAACGCCGTACACAATCCCCCTGTGGGAGCGAGCCTGCTCGCGAATGCGGTGTGTCAGTTTACAAATCGTTGGCTGACACACCGTATCGCGAGCAGGCTCGCTCCCACATTCGTTTTTCATCGCCGACAAAAATCAAACTTGTCGACCTGCCGTGCGGTCACTGGAAGAACACCTCCAGAGCGCGCGCAGCCCGCATGGCGAAATCCCCCGACCTGGCAAAAATCTGGTTCAGCGCCCGTGACTGGAAGCCGTTCGCCTTTCAGAAACAGGTGTGGACGGCGGTGAAAAACGGCGAATCCGGTCTGCTCCACGCCAGCACCGGTGCCGGTAAAACCTATGCCGTGTGGTTCGCGGCACTCAATCGCTTCGCGCGCTCGCAACCTCCTGTCGAAGCCCCGCGCAAACGCAAACAACCCGCCGAACCGCTGACCGTCCTGTGGATCACGCCCATGCGCGCCCTCGCCGCCGACACCGCGCGCGCCTTGCAGGCGCCGGTCGATGATTTGCAGATCCCGTGGAGCATCGGCCTGCGCACCGGTGACACCAGCAGCAGCGAACGCGCCCGCCAGAGCCGGCGCCTGCCGACCACGCTGATCACCACCCCGGAAAGCCTGACCCTGCTGCTCGCTCGTGCCGATGCGCAGGTGGCGCTGGCGAGTCTGCGCATGATCGTCGTCGATGAATGGCACGAACTGCTGGGCAACAAACGCGGCGTGCAACTGCAGCTGGCCCTCGCCCGCCTGCGGCATTGGCAACCTGAGCTGATCGTCTGGGGCGTGTCCGCCACCCTCGGTAATCAATCCCACGCCGAACAAGTGCTGATCCCACAGGGCGGCGGCATCAGCATTCAGGGACAAAGCGAAAAATCGTTGAAGGTTGACACCCTCCTCCCGCCGGCCATCGAGCGTTTTCCCTGGGCCGGGCACATCGGTCTGAAAATGTTGCCGCAGGTCGTTGCCGAACTGGATGCCTGCGCCAGCACCTTGGTCTTCACCAATACGCGGGCGCAATCGGAAATCTGGTATCAGGCACTGCTGGAGGCACGGCCGGACTGGGCCGGGTTGATCGCCTTGCATCACAGCTCACTGTCTCGCGATACCCGTGACTGGGTAGAACAAGCCTTGAAGGACGGCCAACTGAAAGCCGTGGTCTGCACCTCAAGCCTGGACCTGGGGGTGGATTTCCTGCCAGTCGAGCGCGTGCTGCAAATCGGCTCGGCCAAAGGTGTTGCGCGCCTGATGCAACGCGCCGGTCGCTCAGGCCACGCACCAGGACGCACGTCGCGAGTGACATTGGTGCCGACCCACAGCCTTGAGTTGATCGAAGCCGCCGCCGCCCGCGATGCCGTCGAGCAACGACGCATCGAACCGCGCCTGTCACCGTACAAACCGCTGGATGTGCTGGTGCAGCATTTGGTCAGCATGGCGTTGGGTGGAGGATTTTTACCCGATGAGTTGTACGAAGAAGTCCGCGGCGCCTGGGCTTATCGTGACCTGACAGCCGCCGATTGGGCGTGGGCGCTGGCTTTCGTACGCCATGGCGGGATGTCTCTGACAGCCTATCCGGATTACCGCCGGGTCGAGCCGGACGAGCACGGCGTCTGGCGCGTTCCGGATGCGCGATTGGCGCGGCGCCATCGCATGAGCATCGGCACTATTGTCAGCGACGCGAGCATCCATCTGAAATTCTGGAGCAAGGGCGGCGGTGGCAAGCAGTTGGGCAGTGTCGAGGAAGGCTTCATCGCGCGACTTAAACCGGGTGATGGCTTTCTGTTTGCCGGACGTTTGCTGGAGCTGGTGCGGGTGGAAAACATGACCGCTTACGTCAAACGCAGCACCGCGAAGAAAGCCGCCGTACCACGCTGGAATGGCGGGCGGATGCCACTTTCCAACGAATTGGCCGAAGCTGTGGTCAGGCGCTTCAGTACGGCGGCACAGGGTGAGTTCGTCGGCCCGGAAATGCAGGCCTTGCGACCATTGCTGGAAACCCAGATGCGCTGGTCGGGGTTGCCCACGACAGACAACCTGTTGGCCGAAGTTTTGAAGTCCCGCGAAGGCTGGCATCTTTTCCTCTATCCGTTTGCCGGACGCCAAGTGCATCTGGGCCTGGCGAGCCTGTTGGCATGGCGCGTCAGTCAACGGCAGCCCGTGACATTTTCCATCGCGGTGAACGATTACGGTCTGGAATTGCTCAGCGCTACGCCGATCGATTGGGCCGAGTACTTGAATGCCGATCTCTTCAATGCCGATGATTTATTAGCGGACGTTCTGGCCAGCCTGAACGCCGGTGAACTGGCATTGCGGCGTTTTCGTGAAATCGCGCGGATTGCCGGGCTGGTCTTCGCCGGTTACCCCGGTGCGCCGAAAAGTACCCGACAGGTGCAGGCGTCCAGCGGTTTGTTTTTCGAAGTGTTCAAACAATACGACGCCGAAAATCTGTTACTGGCGCAGGCCGGGGAAGAAGTCCTACGGGAAGAACTGGATATTCGTCGCCTGGAACAGACATTGGAGCGGATCAACGGGATGAAACTGGATGTGCATCAGCTCAAACGTCCTACACCGCTAGGGTTTCCGTTGCTGGTGGAGCGCATGCGCGAAAGCATGAGTTCGGAAAAACTCGCTGACCGGATCCGACGGCTGGTCGGTGATCTGGAGAACAGCGCCGACAAGGATAAATCCCCATGAGTTCAGGCTACCCGGTACGTCTGGCCGGCGAAGAGCTTTGGCTCTTGCCGGAGAAAGCCATGTATTGGCCCGCGCAACAGGTCCTGCTGATTGCCGATGTGCATTTCGGCAAAGCCGCGGCTTACCGCAGTCTTGGTCAACCGGTCCCGCATGGCACCACGGCGAGCAATATCGCCGTGATTGATCAGCTGCTGACAAAGCTGCCCTGCCGCTTATTGATCTTTCTCGGCGATTTCCTCCACGGGCCCGGCTCTCATGCCCCGGGCACGCTGGACGCGCTGGCGCAATGGCGTGCGCGCCACGCTGATCTGCCAATGACACTGATTCGCGGCAATCATGACAAACGCGCAGGTGATCCACCTGAATCGCTGAATATCCGGGTGGTGCCGGAACCGCTGCTGCTCGGGCCATTCGCCTTGCAGCATGAGCCGGACCCACATCCCGAAAGGCATGTGCTGGCCGGTCACGTACACCCGGTCTACCGGCTGCACGGCAAGGGGCGGCAGAGTTTGCGTCTGGCGTGTTTCAGGCTCGGTGAACATATCAGTCTGCTGCCGGCATTTGGCGCCTTTACTGGGGGATATGCAGTCGAGAGGGATGAAAGCTGCAGGATTTTCGTCATCGGTGATAACGAAATATGGCCAGTCAGTTGAAGTCTCTGCAGACCTCATCTGACTGGCCATTCATTTTCAATGCATATCAGGCAACCGGAGCCGGTGGCGGCTCGTCCGGAAGGGTCGGTTCGCCAGGTTCAGTGGGTTGTTCGTTAGGGGTATCGGGATCGGGCTGTCCGGGAATTCCGCCGGCCATGCTCAGCGCCGGATGCGCCAGCAATGACCAGGCCAATACGCCAATCTGATTGGGCTCGAGCCTTGCCAGTTCGGCAGTGATTTGCGGATCGATCTTCATAGGGCACTCCTCGGCGAAGGCCCGTTTCGCCGAAAGCAAAACGGGCAGTACACCCCATAGAGTGTCTGCCCGCCAAAGAATTCCCGCGATCTGTCGGATGGACCGATCAGGTGCGCGGCAGAGTGACGCCGCGCTGACCCTGGTACTTGCCGCCGCGATCCTTGTAGGAAACTTCGCATTCCTCGTCGGATTCAAGGAAGAGCATCTGCGCCACGCCTTCGTTGGCGTAAATTTTCGCCGGCAGATTGGTGGTGTTGGAGAATTCCAGCGTCACGTGACCTTCCCACTCAGGCTCGAGCGGCGTGACGTTAACGATGATGCCGCAGCGCGCGTAGGTGCTTTTACCCAGGCAGATGGTCAGCACATTACGTGGAATACGGAAATATTCGACGGTGCTGGCCAGGGCGAAGGAGTTCGGCGGGATGATGCAGACATCGCTGTGGACGTCGACGAAGCTGCCCGGATCGAAGTTTTTCGGGTCGACGATGGACGAGTTGATGTTGGTGAACACCTTGAAGTGATTGGTGCAGCGCACGTCGTAGCCGTAGCTCGACACACCGTAGGAAATCACTCGGCTGTCATCGCTGCCGCGCATCTGGCGCTCGACGAACGGTTCGATCATGCCGTGTTCCTGCGCCATGCGGCGAATCCACTTGTCCGATTTGATGCTCATGGCGGGGGTGTCCTGAATAGCGAGGTGGAAAAATTCTGTCCCGCATCTTACCGGGCGCGCCGCCGGGTTCAAAGTGCGCGGTGCAATTCTCGCCGAACACCCATGAAATACGGGCTTTGGCGACGAACCGTCACACCGCCGATCCCGAAAACAGAGAAACCTTCGCAAGAAGCATTGGCACTTCTCGGAAACTGGGTTAAGGTGGCGTCACTGTGTTGCTTGTGTCACTGAGAATCTCTACACGATATGTTGAATTTCGATCCAACCATCTACAAGAATTTTTCCTGCTCTTTGCACTCAGTCTCGGCCAGGGTTCTTCCTGAGTCGCAGTTATCTTTGTTCAAGGAGTTACACCATGTCTAATCGCCAAACCGGTACCGTTAAGTGGTTCAACGATGAAAAAGGCTTCGGCTTCATCACTCCACAATCCGGTGACGACCTGTTCGTTCACTTCAAAGCTATCCAATCCGACGGCTTCAAAAGCCTGAAAGAAGGCCAACAGGTTTCTTTCATCGCTACCCGCGGTCAGAAAGGCATGCAAGCTGAAGAAGTACAAGTTATCTAACTTGTAGCTTCTTTAGAAAAGAGCCCCGCCCTTAAAAGCGGGGCTTTTTTGTGAGCGTCTGTTTTCCGGGCGCAAAAAAAGATCGCAGCCTTCGACAGTTCCTACAGGATGTACATCAATCCTCTGTAGGAGCTGCCGAAGGCTGCGATCTTTTGCTTGTGCCCTACCAGGCCACGCCAAACCCGGCGGTGTAACGGGTCTTGTTCAGATCGGCATCGTTGGTGCCACTGATGATGTCACGCTCAGCCTTGAGGTTGAGCGATGCCCAGTCGGTGACCTTGTAGCGCAGCCCCAATTCAGCATCCAGCGCGTAATCGGCGACACCGGACAGCGGCTTGCCCACTTCACCGTTGGTGAAGAACTCGACTTTCTTGCCAATCAGGTAACGGTTGTAATCCCACTTCATCGCGACGGAATAGAAATTGTCCTTGCTGCCATCGCGATACTCGTAATCGGTGCGGTTGAGCAGCGAGCCCAGCGAGAATGCACCCAACTCATCATCCCAGAACTGGTAGCCGGGACCGGTACCGACCACGCGCTGGCGCGCCAGCTCTTCGATGTGATCGCGCTTGTAGTTCAGGCGACCCTGCCAGAACCATTGATCGGTGAAAAAGCGGTCCAGTGCATATTCGGCGCGCCAGTTGTTGGTAGTGGTTTCGTCGTCCTGCACTTCGCGGTTGTACTCACCTTCGGCGGTATGACGCCAGCGACCATGGCGCGCCGTGGTCTTGAAGCCGACATCGTAGTCGTCGGTATCCTTCTCAGCGCGCTGATAGTCCAGCGCCAGGTCGACATTGCCCTTCCACACCAGATCCTCGACCACCGGTTTTGGTTTGAGAATCTGCTGAATGCTCGCCAGTTCGACGGTTTTCGGCGCCTCTCCGTTGGCCAGGGTGACCTTGCCATCTTCGGCGGCGGTCAGCGACTTGGACACTTCACCGGTGTAGGCATCCTGCTTGACCAGCAAGTGCTGATCGCTGTCCAGGGTTTTGACCTCTTTCCAGTCAATCGTGACCGCACCGGCATATTTGGTCTGGATCAACAGCTTGCCGCCATCGAACACGGTAATAGTGCCGCTCAACTTGTCACCGTTCTTCAACCAGACGGTGTCGGCAAGCAGGGGCGTGGACGCGCTGAAAACAGCAAGGCACAGCAAGGATCTGGAAAACATAAGCGAATCTATGGCTCAAGTTTGCGAAAGGTCGGCATTATCCGTAGGAATAAGACCCTGACAAGGACTGACCGGACGATTTCCAATGAGTTCATTTCTCAACTACGCACCGACGGATTACCCTTGAAGCTTCAAATCCGCCAATGTTCAGGAACCGCGCCCGTGACAGAGCAGCCCCACGACCGTGACAGTGAAGCGCAAATCCGACGCACGGCGCTCTACTCCACCCTTGCTCAAGTGCCCGAAGGCAAAGTCGTCAGCTATGGTCAGTTAGCTGAACTTGCCGGGTTGGGGCGCGCCGCCCGCTGGGTCGGCCGCACCTTGAGTCAGTTGCCCGGCGATACAAAACTGCCCTGGCACCGCGTACTGGGCGCCGGCGGTCGGATCAGCCTGCCGGTGGGCAGCCCGTCCGGCGATGAACAACGGGCCCGATTGCGCATGGAAGGCATCACCGTCCTGAACAATCGTGTGGATATTCAGCGCCATGGCTGGCGTCCGGTAGAGCACAGCGGTTAGAGTGCGCGCTTTGTTTTCGCAATCTTGAGGCAGACTTCAGCCCATGCCCCGTAAAACCTGGCGCGCCGCGCTAGCCGCTTATGCCAGTCCTTCGACGCTCGTGCTGTTGTTGCTCGGTTTCGCCGCCGGCCTGCCGTACATGCTGGTGTTTTCAACGCTTTCCGTCTGGCTTCGTGAGGCCGGTGTGGCCCGTGAAACCATCGGCTATGCCAGCCTGATCGGTCTGGCCTATGCGTTCAAATGGGTCTGGTCACCTTTGCTCGACCAATGGCGTCTGCCGTTGCTGGGCAAGCTTGGCCGTCGCCGTTCGTGGCTGGTGCTCTCACAAGCCCTGGTGATTCTCGGCCTGATCGGCATGGGTTTCTGCGATCCGCAGAAGCATCTGTCCTGGCTGATCGCCATTGCAGTCGTCGTCGCTTTCGCCTCCGCCACTCAAGATATCGCGGTGGATGCCTATCGCCTGGAAATCGCCGAAGACAACCGTCAGGCCGCCCTCGCCGCCAGTTATATGTCCGGCTACCGTGTCGCTGCACTGCTGGCGACGGCCGGCGCCTTGTTCTTCGCCGAAGGCTTCGGCTCTACCGGCTTCAATTATCAGCATTCAGCCTGGGCCGGCACTTACGCGCTGTTCGGTGCGCTGATGATTCCCGCGCTGCTGACCACGCTGTTGATGCGCGAGCCACCGGTTCCGCTGCGCACGCAGTTGCAGGCCGGGCGCTACACCTTCATGCATCAGTTGATGTCCGTTTTTGTGCTGATCGTTCTGTTGGTCTCCGTGCCGGCAATGTTCACCCAGCTCTACAACACTGATTTCGCCAGCGTGCTGTTCGGTGACATGAGTCCGCTTGACCTGCTGCTGGAAGACCGCGCCTTCCTGCGCGCGATTCTCTATACGCTGCTCACCGGCCTGTGTCTGTCGACCATGGGCCGTCGCGGCCTCGCACCGGTGCTGACACCGGTCAACGACTTCATTCTGCGCTATCGCTGGCAGGCGCTGCTGCTGCTCGGCCTGATCGCCACCTATCGGATGTCGGACACGGTCATGGGCGTCATGGCCAACGTGTTCTATATCGATCAGGGTTTCACCAAGGATCAGATTGCCAGCGTCAGCAAGATCTTCGGCCTGATCATGACGCTGGTTGGCGCCGGCATGGGTGGCCTGCTGATCGTGCGCTTCGGCATTCTGCCGATCCTGTTCATCGGCGGCGCGGCCTCGGCAGCCACCAACCTGCTGTTCGTCATGCTCGCGGACATGGGCCCGAACCTGCAGATGCTGATGGTGACCATTTCCCTCGACAACTTCAGCTCGGGCCTGGCGACGTCGGCGTTTGTTGCCTATCTGTCGAGCCTGACCAACCTGAAGTTCTCCGCCACGCAATACGCCCTGCTCAGCTCGATCATGCTGCTGCTGCCGCGCCTGATGGGCGGGTATTCCGGGGTTTTGGTGGAAAAGTTCGGCTATCACAGCTTCTTCCTGATCACCGCACTGCTCGGCGTGCCGACGCTGATTCTGATCGCGTTGCACTGGTTCCAGGAAAGCCGCCGCGAAGGCCCGACGCCAACGCCCGAGCCTGTGCCGACGCCGGTCGCAGAAGAATCGTAAGACGTTTCGGCAACGGCGGGAGGAATCCCGCCGTCGTGCCTCCCCACTGACCTCACGCCTGTACGTCGGCAAAACTCGCCGGTACACTGCGGAGTCATTTCCAGTCATAGCAACCGACAACGGCCAACCATGCGCACCAGTCAATTTTTGCTCGCCACACAGAAAGAAACGCCTTCCGACGCGGTCGTGATCAGCCATCAGCTGATGCTGCGCGCCGGCATGATCCGCAAACTCGCCTCGGGCCTGTACACCTGGCTGCCGATGGGCCTGCGGGTCATGCGCAAGGTTGAAGCCATCGTTCGCGAAGAGATGAACGCTGCCGGCTCTCTCGAAGTGTTGATGCCGAGCACCCAACCGGCCGAGCTGTGGCAGGAATCGGGGCGCTGGGAAGAATACGGCCCTGAGCTGCTGCGCATCAAAGACCGCCACGGTCGCGACTTCTGCGCGGGCCCGACCCATGAAGAAGTGATCACCGATCTGATGCGCAACGAGTTGAGCAGCTACAAACAGCTGCCAATCAACCTGTACCAGATCCAGACCAAATTCCGTGACGAAATCCGCCCACGCTTCGGTTTGATGCGCGGTCGCGAATTCATCATGAAGGACGCGTACTCGTTCCACGCTGATCAGGCGTCGCTGCAGATCACTTATGACCGTATGCACCAGGCCTACTGCAACGTGTTCAGCCGTCTGGGCCTGAAATTCCGTCCGGTTGAAGCCGACAACGGTTCGATCGGTGGCGCTGGCTCGCACGAATTCCACGTACTGGCCGAGTCCGGCGAAGACGATATTGTCTTCAGCAACGGTTCCGACTACGCAGCGAACATCGAAAAAGCCGAAGCCGTGCCACGCGAAACTTCGCGCGCTGCTGCGACCGAAGAGCTGCGCCTGGTCGATACCCCAGACACCAAAACCATCGCGGCGCTGGTGGAAAAATTCAATCTGCCGATTGAAAAGACCATCAAAACCCTGATCGTGCGTGCCGACGAAGAAGGCAAGCTGATCGCGCTGGTGATCCGTGGCGACCACGAACTCAACGAAATCAAGGCTGCCCAGCAACCTGGCGTGGCCAGCCCGCTGGTCATGGCCACCGACGCCGAACTGCGTGACGCCATTGGCGCCGGCGCCGGTTCGCTCGGCCCGCTGAACTTGCCGCTGCCAATCATCATCGACCGTTCGGTCGAGCTGATGAGCGACTTCGGTATCGGCGCGAACATCGACGACAAGCACTACTTCGGCGTGAACTGGGAGCGTGATCTGCCGGTTCCGACCGTCGCAGACCTGCGTAACGTGGTTGCCGGTGACCCAAGCCCGGACGGCAAAGGCACGCTGGAAATCAAACGCGGCATCGAAGTCGGGCACATCTTCCAGCTGGGCAACAAGTACAGCAAGGCGATGAAGTGCGAAGTGCTGGGCGAGAACGGCAAGCCAGTGACCCTGGAAATGGGCTGCTACGGTATCGGCGTGTCCCGCGTGGTGGCAGCTGCCATCGAACAGAACAACGACGAAAACGGCATCATCTGGAGCGACACCCTGGCGCCGTTCCAGATTGCTCTGGTACCGCTGCGCTATGAAACCGAGCAGGTGCGCGAAGCCACCGACAAGCTGTACGCCGAACTGACGGCGGCCGGCTTCGAAGTGCTGCTGGACGATCGCGACAAGAAAACCAGCCCGGGCATCAAATTCGCGGACATGGAGCTGATCGGCATTCCTCACCGGATCGTGGTCAGCGACCGCGGCCTCGCCGAAGGCAACCTGGAATACAAGAGCCGTACCGAAGGCGAAGCGCAAGCATTGCCAGTGGCTGACGTATTGTCCTTCCTGCAGGCTCGTATCCGCCGCTGAATCCAGATAGAGACGTCATGTTCAAGCGAAACACCTTAGGCCTCGGAGGCACTGCCCTGTGCGGTGCCCTGCTGGTCAGCGGCTGTGCCAATCACATGTCACAACGCAGCGAGCACGAAGAGCGGGTCGAGCGAAAGTTGCTCGACCATAGCCTGCAGATTGATGTCGGTGAGCCCAAGGAGCTTGAGCTGCCGCAGCGACGCGTGAAGATCAACGAACAGAAGACTTTCGAAGTCACCGAGTTCGAAGTGACGCGTCGCTACGATCGCTACACGCCCTATCAGCCTTGGCGGGAGGTCTACGAGATCCCGCTGGGCGCGGTGGCCGTAGTCGGTGGCGTCGGCGCCAACGTGGTCAACGTGTTTGCCCTCGGCAACCTGCCGGACAGCGTGACCAAGGACTGGCTGAGTTACGGTTTCGCCGGGCTCAACCCGTTCATGAACGTGCAGTCCAACGGTCGTGCGCAGCAGAATCTGGCCGGCATCGATGAAGTCCAGCGCGACAAGCGCACGGAGTATTCGAGCCTGCCGTGGAGCGAGCGTCCGGTGCAGGTCAAGGCTGGCAAGCAGACCTTCGACATGACCACCGATCGCAACGGTGTTCTGCGCTTGAACCTGCTCGACAGTCCGTTTGCCGAAAATGACCTCAATCATGTCGGCAAGCTGCAGATCAGCGTCGAGGACGCCAAGGATGACGTGCATTCTGATTCATCGCTGATGATCAGCAGTCATCTGCGTGGCAAGTTGCTGGAAGCGCACGGGCTGATTTACGACGACCTGGAAGACGACGAAGTGAGCCAGTGGGTACACCGGGTCAAACGTCTGTCGGAACTGGGTCTGGAAGAAGAAGCCAGCGAACTGGAACAAAGCCTGATCGAACTGACGCGTAACGATCCTGAGTTGCAGACTGAGTTTCTCAAGTCTTTGACCAAGGATGCCGGGCGCCTGGTGGCTGATCCGGGGCCTAACTAAAAGCTAAAAGCTTCGCGAGCAGGCTCGCTCCCACAGGGGATTCGTGAACGACACAAATCCAATGTGGGAGCGAGCCTGCTCGCGAAGAGGCCGCGACAGGCACCGCCAATCTACCGCTCAAACAACTCCATCTGCTCAAACCCGCCGCGCAAATCCTCCAGCCTCACCCCAACCCCCAGCAACCGCACCGGTTTCCCGCCGCGATTGAACGCCTGCGTCAGCATCAACTGATAACTGCCCAGATCCCGCCCTGCCCCGGCCTGCTCCAGCGTGGTCTGAGTAAAATCATGAAACTTCACTTTGACGAACGGCTTGCCCGGCCGATAACTGCTGTCGATCCGCGCCATACGGGTTTTCAGGGTTTCCAGCAGCTCTGGCAGTTTGTCGAGGCAACTGCGCAGATCCGGCAGATCAACGTCGTAGGTATTTTCCACGCTGATCGACTGACGCCGACTGTCGTTATGCACCAACCGGTCATCGATCCCACGAGCCAGACTCCACAGTCGCTCGCCAAAACTGCCGAATTCGCGTACCAGCGCCAGCTTGTTCCACTCGCGCAACTGCAGGCAGTCGACGATACCGAGCCTGCCCAGTTTGTCGGCGGTGACCTTGCCGACTCCATGCAGTTTGCTGACCGGTAAATCGCTGACAAAGTCTTCGACCTGATCCGGGGTAATAACGAACAGCCCGTTGGGCTTCTTCCAGTCACTGGCGATCTTCGCCAGAAACTTGTTCGGTGCTACGCCAGCAGAGACGGTGATGTGCAATTGATTGGAGACCCGCCGACGAATGTCCTGGGCGATGCGCGTGGCACTGCCGCCAAAATGCGCGCTGTCGGAGACATCCAGATAGGCCTCATCCAGCGATAGCGGCTCGATGAGGTCGGTGTAATCGGCAAAGATCGTGTGAATTTCCTTCGAGGCTTCGCGATAGGCATCCATTCGCGGCTTGACGATGGTCAGGTCCGGACACAACTTCAGTGCATGTCCCGAAGCCATTGCCGAACGCACGCCATACGCGCGCGCTTCATAGTTGCAGGTGGCGATCACCCCGCGCCGATCCGCCGAACCGCCCACTGCCAACGGCTTGCCGGCCAGGCGCGGGTCATCGCGCATCTCGATGGCGGCGTAGAAACAGTCGCAGTCAATGTGGATGATTTTTCGCTGAGTCATGTCAGAAAAGGAAACGTGGCGAACCGGATCGGCAGTATCTCACTGACACCTGTATATAGCACCAGTGGTATGAATGTTCTTTCCAGGCGGTAGGAAATGTCCTTTGAATTTATTTTCTCAATCGACAAACGACCTCCAATAGAGCTGAAAGCCTTGCCCCGCCTGCCCTGCGCCCGGAAAAACACCCGATAAAAAGCGCTAACCGATTGAACCTCAACAGATTTTATCCGGATTGAAGGTTGACACCTCAGCGTTCCTCTGTAGAATGCCGACACACAGACGCGGGATGGAGCAGTCTGGTAGCTCGTCGGGCTCATAACCCGAAGGTCGTCGGTTCAAATCCGGCTCCCGCAACCAAACATCAAAAAAGGCTACTCGAAAGAGTGGCCTTTTTTGTGCGCGTCTGTTTTGTCGATTTCCTCCTCTTATAGAGAAGGATCGCCAAACAGGAATTCTTTGCATTTCCGAAGCTTAACGCGCCACCTGCGACCGTTTGACGCGATTTCACACTTATTTGACCCTTTGCGGGATTAGCGGTTGACACTCCGTCGTTCGTCTGTAGAATGCCGCCACACAGACGCGGGATGGAGCAGTCTGGTAGCTCGTCGGGCTCATAACCCGAAGGTCGTCGGTTCAAATCCGGCTCCCGCAACCAAACATCAAAAAAGGCTACTCGAAAGAGTGGCCTTTTTTGTATCTGTTGAAAAAGTCCTTTCGCAACAATGATCTGTCACTGTGCAGTGAACCGCTTGGGATCTTCAGAAGTACTCACTTGCGACTATGCTTGAGTCGCAGGCAAGGCCTCTGCAATCCAGGAACTGCCCTCGCCGATACCCGGTGAGAGGCGTAGTATTTTGTGATTATTTTTTTCTACAGGGATTGGTAACTTGGCTGGATACCTCCATCCTGTCGCGCACAATCCAAGAGGTGATTGATGCGCGCCAACTCGTCTGATCCACAAGAGACCGTCACAGCGGAACATCCGATCAAACCCGAGCGTTTGCGCTTGCTGGATCGGTTGAGCAAATACCGACAACCGATTGGTCTGGCGGTGACTTTGCTGCTGTTCGCCATTGCGCTGATTGCCTGTCGCCATCTGCTTGCCGAACTCGATCTCGATGCGCTGCACGACTCGATTCTCGACGTACCGAAACCCGCGCTGATCGGCGCCTTCGGTGCGACCGTGGTCGGCTTCATTATTCTGCTTGGCTATGAATGGTCAGCCAGCCGCTATGCCGGCGTGAAATTGCCGCCGCGCACATTGGCGCTGGGCGGCTTCACCGCGTTTGCGATCGGCAATGCGATCGGCCTGTCGCTGCTGTCCGGTGGTTCGGTTCGCTACCGTTTATATGCGCGACTGGGTCTGGGGGCGTCGGAAGTCGCGCACATGACCTTGTTCGCCAGTTTGTCGCTCGGCTGCGCCTTGCCGCCGCTGGCTGCATTGGCAACGCTGAGTGACCTGCCTGCTGCCTCTCAGGCGCTGGGGTTGTCCGAAGGACTGCTCGGCACAGTTGCCGCTGTCGTGCTGTTGCTTGGCGCAGTACTGGCTATCGGCATCTACCGTCGGCGCCTGCCGGAACAACCGTTGCGCGACAACCTGCTGGTCAGGGTTGGCCGCCGCACGCTGCGCTTGCCGGGGCGTCGCCTGACCTTCCTGCAACTGATCATTACCGCCCTCGACGTTGCGGCTGCCGCCACGGTCCTTTATCTGTTGCTGCCGGAAGCGCCACCGTTTGGTGCGTTCCTGTTGGTGTACCTGCTGGCACTGGCTGCCGGCGTACTTAGCCATGTACCCGGCGGCGTCGGTGTGTTCGAAGCGATTCTGCTGGCCGCTTTCGCCGACAAACTCGGTGCCGCGCCACTGGCCGCCGCCCTGCTGCTGTATCGCCTGATCTATGTGGTGCTGCCGCTGCTGGTGGCCTGCGTATTCCTGCTGATCAACGAAGGTCAACGCCTGTTCCAGACCCAGACCATGCGCGCCGCGTCTGGTCTGGCCGCGCCGATTCTGGCGGTGCTGGTGTTCCTGTCCGGTGTGGTGCTGCTGTTTTCCGGCGCCACTCCCGAGATCGACACACGTCTTGAGCACATTGGTTTTCTGATCCCGCATCGTCTGGTCGACGCTTCGCACTTTGGCGCCAGCCTGATCGGCGTGCTCTGCCTGATGCTCGCCCAGGGCCTGCGCCGTCGCTTGTCCGCCGCGTGGATGCTCACCACCATTCTGTTGCTGGTTGGCGCCCTGCTCTCGCTGCTTAAAGGCTTCGACTGGGAAGAAGCGACGCTGATGACCCTCACCGCAGCGTTGCTCGGTGTGTTCCGTCGCTCGTTCTATCGCCCGAGCCGCCTGACCGAGCTGCCCTTCTCGCCGCTGTACCTGGTAGCCAGCCTGTGCGTGCTCGGTGCCTCGACGTGGCTGCTGCTGTTCGCCTATCAAGACGTGCCTTACAGCCATCAACTGTGGTGGCAGTTCACCCTGGATGCTGACGCGCCACGTGGCTTGCGTTCGCTGCTCGGCGCTGCCGTGCTGCTGCTGGTAATCGCCCTCACCTGGCTGCTGCGCACCGCGCGCCCGGTCATTCACCTGCCGACGCCTGACGAACTCGATCGCGCAGCAAAGATCCTCATGGCCTCGTCACAACCCGACGGTGGCCTGGCGCTGACCGGTGACAAGGCGCTGCTGTTTCACCAGAACGACGAAGCGTTCCTGATGTACGCGCGCCGTGGCCGCAGTCTGGTGGCGCTGTACGACCCGATCGGCCCCGGCCAGCAACGCGCCGAGATGATCTGGCAGTTCCGCGACCTCTGCGACATTCACCATGCCCGCCCGGTGTTCTATCAGGTGCGCGCGGAGAACCTGCCGTACTACATGGACATCGGCCTGACCGCGATCAAATTGGGCGAAGAAGCCCGAGTCGACCTGCACCGCTTTGACCTGGAAGCCAAGGGCAAAGAGATGAAGGATCTGCGCTACACCTGGAACCGTGGCACCCGCGACGGGTTGTCGCTGGAGATTCACGAGCCGGGTCAGGCGCCGATGGACGAGCTGAAAGTGATTTCCGATGCGTGGCTGACCGGCAAGAACGTGCGTGAGAAAGGCTTCTCCCTCGGCCGTTTCAGCGACGAATACCTGAAGCATTTCCGCATCGCGGTGATTCGCTTCGAAGGTCGCCCGGTGGCATTCGCCAACCTGCTCGAGACTTACAGCCACGACCTGGCCAGTCTCGACCTGATGCGCGCGCACCCGGACGCCCCCAAGCTGACCATGGAATTCATGATGGTCGGCCTGATTCAACACTATAAGAGTCACGGATACGCGCGCTTCAGCCTGGGCATGGTGCCATTGTCGGGGTTGCAACCCCGGCGTGGTGCACCGCTGACCCAGCGTCTGGGCTCGATGGTTTTCCGCCGTGGTGAGCAGCTGTACAACTTCCAAGGCTTGCGCCGCTTCAAAGACAAGTTCCAGCCTGACTGGGAACCCCGTTATATGGCCGTGCCCGCCGGACTCGATCCGCTGGTGGCGCTGGCCGACACTGCTGCCCTGATCGCGGGCGGCTTGACTGGATTGGTGAAACGCTGATGATTCAACGCTCCCTGAAGTACATCCTGGCCGCACTGATCGTGCTGGCCGTGATTGCCGGCGGCGGTTTCTGGTACCTCAAACGCCCGGCACCGGAACCGACGCTCGAACCCGTTACGGCGGCAGACGGCACCGTTTTGACCCGCGTCATCCCCGGCACCAAACCCAAGGCGCAGGTGCTGGTCGCGGTCAACGACGACCAGAAACTCTCTGAAAAACAACTGACCACCCTTAGCCGTAGCGCTTCGGCGCAGATCGTTCAAGTGATTCTGCCCAAGGACTGCCTACTGCAAAGCCGCGCCCTGCAAACCGGTCTGCGCGAACTGAACGGCCCGGCTACGCTGGTCAGCGGTATCGGCCCCGGCGCGGTACTGGCCTGGCGTTGGTTGTCCGAGCAAAAGGACGACAAGGCCCAAGCGATTTCCGTGGACCTGGCGCTGGAAAAACCCGGCTGCACCCACCTGCTGCCGAAATCCGCCGCCCACGGCCACTGGCTGGTGGCGTGGAACGATAACCCGGACGACGCCAGCGCAGGTTTCGTACGCGATCAGCCCAACGCCGAAACCAGCATCAGCGACTACGACATCAACCTGCCGCAAGTGCTGAACAACGAACTGCGCAAAATCCTCGTCGGCGGCGACAAGGCCAACGGCGGTCTGGCGATCCCGGTGGTTGAAGTGCCGGCCGGTCAAGCCAAGGACACCGTGACCCTGTTCCTTTCCGGTGACGGCGGCTGGCGCGACCTCGACCGCGACGTCGCGGGCGAAATGGCCAAGATTGGCTATCCGGTGGTCGGCATCGATACCTTGCGCTACTACTGGCAGCACAAGAGCCCGGAGCAAAGCGCACTGGACCTGACCGAACTGATGCAGCACTACCGGCAGAAATGGGGCACCAAACGCTTCATCCTCACCGGTTACTCTTTCGGTGCTGACGTGTTGCCAGCAATCTACAACCGCTTGCCAGAAACCGAGCAGCAACGCGTCGACGCGATCATCCTGCTGGCCTTCGCCCGCACCGGCAGCTTCGAAATCGAAGTCGAAGGCTGGTTGGGTAACGCCGGCAAAGAAGCCGCCACCGGCCCGGAAATGGCCAAGCTGCCACCGGCCAAGGTTGTGTGCATCTACGGTGAAGAAGAGACCGATGAAAGCGGCTGCACGGACAAGACTGCGGTTGGCGAGGCGGTGAAACTGCCTGGCGGCCACCACTTCGACGAGAACTACCCGGCGCTGGCCAAGCGCTTGGTGGACTTGATCGAGAAACGTCAGAGCAAGGACTCGGTCGCCGAAGAGTGATCTGAGCCGCGCCCACAAAAAGCCCCCGCAACTTCACAGTTTCGGGGGCTTTTTACATTCCAGCAGCCACGAAAATCCCCTGTGGGAAATCCCCTGTGGGAGCGAGCCTGCTCGCGAAAGCGGTGGGTCAGTTTACAGATTCGTCGACTGACACTACGCCTTCGCGAGCAGGCTCGCTCCCACAGGGGAATTGCGCTGGATCAGCGGTTTTGCGCCGAAGCTCGTAAATTTCTTGACTCTTCAGGAGGCTAAAAACGCCAAGTGTCCACATTCCATAAAACGTGGACACCTGCTTGATTGGCATTATCGAATCGTCAACTCCACACTCATTCATCTGCCGAACAAATCCAGCAAAACCGCCAGCAACGTTTAGTTTCGTTTACGTCTGGTCTCGCAATATCAGATGACGCCCACAGACCTTGTAGGCAAACTCTGAAACTCGTATCTGGGCGCTGTGCCGCTCTATTGCGCTGTTTTTTGACGGGATACTCTCCGGACGTCGCTGACCCATTCAGCGATCGGGTGTGGTAACCCGGAGAAACCATCGCAACAGCGCGCTCCTCAAGTTATGGCGGCTGTGCGTGGGACGCTTTCGGGCGTGCCGGTTTCCTTGGTTCCCGGTTTACCACCCTGCGTACAGTTGCCTCCCTTTCGCGTGGTAACGAAAGTCGCGGCACTTCGAACTAAGGAGTAACACGATGACCGAAACTGATCTGCACGGACTCGCAAACGCTAAAACCATCGGCTTCACCCCTTTCCTCTACAACTCGGATCAAGCGTTCTTCAATGTCCGTGCCGGCATCCCGATCATCGATGCCTTGTCCCAATCCTCCGACCTGCTATGCCTCGCAAAATCCTTCGCCGAGGATGCTGCTTTCATCAGAGACACCGACCGCCATGCCTGGGCTGCGCATTACCTGACGGTGATGGGCAAAGCCTTGATTGATGATGTGATTCAGGCGTTGATGCCACGACCTGCGCGGACGAAGACCGAGTCTGAAGCAGAGATACCTGAAGGCTTGTAAAGGTTTGAAGATCAAAAGATCGCAGCCTTCGGCAGCTCCTACATGGAATGCGAAACCTGTAGGAGCTGCCGAAGGCTGCGATCTTTTGATCTGAAGTTGCCGCCAACAAAAAAGCCCCCGCCAGCCACAAGGCTGACGGGGGCTTTTCAGTTGAGGCCAGGCTTACATTTCTACCTGCGTGCCAAGCTCAATCACCCGGTTCAACGGCAAATTAAAGAACCTCAAGTTCCCATTGGCATTCTTCAACATGAACGCAAACAACGCCTCACGCCAACGCGCCATCCCTTCAAGTTTCGAGGCAATCACCGTTTCGCGGCTGAGGAAGTAAGTGGTACGCATCGGGCTGAAATCCAGATCATCCAGATGACACAGCTTCAGCGCCTGCGGCACGTCCGGCTCGTCGGTGAAACCGAAGTGCAGGATCACCCGGAAGAAGCCCTCCCCGTGCGCTTCCACTTCGAAGCGTCGCGATGGCGGTACGCGCGGGATGTCTTCGTAGACCACCGTCAGCAACACCACTTGCTCATGCAGCACCTGGTTATGCAGCAGGTTGTGCAACAACGCATGCGGCACGGCATCGGAGCGTGCGGTGAGGAACACGGCGGTGCCCTGCACGCGATGCGGTGGCTGCACGCGGATGCTGCTGATAAAGATCGGCAGCGGCAGTGCGCCTTCGTCGAGGCGATCGACGAGCAACTGCTTACCGCGTTTCCAGGTGGTCATCAGCACAAACAGCGCGATACCGGCGATCACCGGGAAGGCACCGCCCTGCACGATCTTCGGCACGTTGGCGGCGAAGTACAGACCGTCCACCAGCAGGAAGCCGATCAGCACCGGCACCGCGAGGATCGGTGGCCATTTCCACAGCAGCAGCATCACTGCCGACACCAGAATGGTGGTCATCAGCATGGTGCCGGTCACCGCCACACCATAGGCAGAAGCCAGCGCGCCGGACGATTCGAAGCCGAGCACCAACAACACCACGCCGACCATCAGCGCCCAGTTCACCGCACCAATATAGATCTGGCCCTGCTCGTCGCTGGAGGTGTGCTGGATGTACATGCGCGGGATGTAACCGAGCTGAATCGCCTGACGGGTCAGGGAGAACGCGCCGGAAATCACCGCTTGCGAGGCAATCACCGTGGCCAGGGTCGACAGACCGACCAGTGGAATCAACGCCCAGCTCGGCGCCAGCAGATAGAACGGGTTACGCGCCGCTTCCGGGTTTTCCAGCAACAAAGCGCCCTGCCCGAAGTAATTGAGCACCAGCGCCGGCAACACCAGGATGAACCACGCCCGGGCAATCGGCTTGCGACCAAAGTGGCCCATGTCGGCGTACAGCGCTTCTGCACCGGTCAGCGCCAGCACCACGGCGCCGAGGATCGCCACGCCCATGCCCGGATGGACGACGAAGAAATTCACCGCCCAGATCGGGTTCATCGCATGCAACACCTCCGGCGCATGGCTGATGCCATACACACCGAGGGCGCCGAGGACGAGGAACCAGGTAACCATGATCGGCCCGAACAGAATGCCGATCCGCGCCGTACCGTGTTTCTGAATCAGAAACAGCGCCACCAACACCACCAGCGACAGCGGCACCACCCAATGGTCGATGCCATCGAATGCCAGCCCCAGACCTTCAATCGCCGACAGTACGGAAATCGCCGGGGTGATCATACTGTCGCCATAAAACAGCGCCGCGCCGATCAGCCCGCACACCACCAGCAACGACCGCAGCTTCTTGCGATGCCCTGCCGCACGACGCGCCAGCGCGGTGAGCGCCATGATGCCGCCCTCGCCCTGGTTGTCGGCGCGCAGCACGAACATCATGTATTTGATCGACACGACCCAGATCAGCGACCAGAAGATCAACGACAGAATGCCTAGCACGCCATCGTGATTGACCGATACGCCGTAAGCGCCGGAAAACACTTCTTTGAGGGTGTACAGCGGGCTCGTGCCGATGTCGCCGTAAACTACCCCGACCGCCGCGACCAGCATGCTCAGCGGCTTGGTGGCCGAACCCTCGGCGCCTGCCGCATGACTACTTGCCTGACCCATCCAACACTCCTACTTCTCAGAACCGGCTTCTTGAATGAAGCACTATGCTTTGTGGTGCAGCATGCGCTGTTTTACCTGTTGTTACAGACGTTTTGTTGACTGTAAAAAATTGGTAAAGCTCAACGGCGCGAAGCATAGCGCAGCACTCGTCGTATTTCCCTGCATAAAGCTGGTCAAGTGCGTTGCCCGCCGCTAGAATTGCGCACTTTTTGATCAGAGGCGCGCCCTAAGCGCCCGTCCGTCGGCTTTCGCACCAAGAAAGCGATGTCACAAAATACCGAGGTTAGACATGTCCACCACTCCTGCGCCGGCCAATCCAAAGGTTGGCTTTGTATCTCTGGGTTGCCCGAAAGCACTGGTCGACTCCGAGCGCATCCTGACCCAGCTGCGCATGGAAGGCTATGACGTGGTGTCCACCTATCAGGACGCCGACGTTGTAGTCGTCAACACCTGCGGTTTCATCGATTCGGCCAAGGCTGAGTCGCTGGAAGTGATCGGTGAAGCGATCAAGGAAAACGGCAAGGTGATTGTTACCGGTTGCATGGGCGTGGAAGAAGGCAATATCCGCAACGTGCACCCGAGCGTGCTCGCCGTGACCGGTCCGCAGCAGTACGAGCAAGTGGTCAACGCCGTCCACGAAGTGGTGCCACCGCGTAAGGATCACAACCCGCTGATCGACCTGGTGCCGCCGCAAGGCATCAAACTGACCCCACGCCACTACGCCTACCTGAAGATTTCCGAAGGCTGCAACCACAGCTGCTCGTTCTGCATCATCCCGTCGATGCGCGGCAAACTGGTCAGCCGTCCGGTCGGTGATGTGCTCGACGAAGCTCAGCGTCTGGTCAAATCCGGCGTTAAAGAGTTGCTGGTCATTTCGCAAGACACCAGCGCCTACGGCGTCGACGTGAAATACCGCACCGGTTTCTGGAACGGCGCGCCGGTGAAAACCCGCATGACCGAACTCTGCGAAGCGCTGAGCACCCTCGGCGTCTGGGTCCGTCTGCACTACGTTTACCCGTACCCGCACGTTGACGAGCTGATCCCGTTGATGGCCGCCGGCAAGATCCTGCCTTACCTGGACATCCCGTTCCAGCACGCCAGCCCGAAAGTGTTGAAGTCGATGAAACGCCCGGCGTTCGAAGACAAGACCCTGGCGCGCATCAAGAACTGGCGCGAAATCTGCCCGGACCTGATCATCCGTTCGACCTTCATCGTTGGCTTCCCGGGCGAAACCGAAGAAGACTTCCAGTACCTGCTGAACTGGCTGACCGAAGCGCAGCTCGACCGCGTCGGCTGCTTCCAGTACTCGCCGGTGGATGGTGCGCCGGCGAATGATCTGGATCTGGAAGTGGTGCCGGACGAGGTCAAGCAAGATCGTTGGGAGCGCTTTATGGCGCACCAGCAGGCGATCAGCTCGGCCCGCCTGCAAATGCGCATCGGCCGTGAGATTGAAGTGCTGGTCGACGAAGTTGACGAGCAAGGCGCGGTTGGCCGCTGCTTCTTCGATGCCCCGGAAATCGATGGCAACGTGTTTATTGATAACGGCAGCAATCTGAAGCCGGGTGACAAGGTCTGGTGCAAGGTTACTGATGCTGACGAATATGATCTGTGGGCTGAGCAGATCTGATCTGATCTGATCTGATCTGATCTGATCTGATCTGATCTGATCTGATCTGATCTGATCTGATCTGAAGCCCCTCACCCCAGCCCTCTCCCAGAGGGAGAGGGAGCTGACCGTGTTGTTCTTTCGAGGTACATCGACCTGAGCTATCCGGTCGAACTCAGGTTTGAAAAGCACGAAGTTCAGCTCCCTTCCCCCTCGCCCCCTTGGGGGAGAGGGTTGGGGTGAGGGGGAGAGATCTTGCTGGCGACAGAAATAGCCAGCCAGACACCGCAACAAATACAGAAAGCCCCGCTCTTTTTACAAGATGCGGGGCTTTTTTACGGCTATCGTTTAGCGGGGGACGGACTCCCTTGAAACGGACAAGAGGCAGACGGGCATGCGTCACCATTCGGTCATCCACACGCCGAAACTCAGCGATTATCAGGAACTGACCCGGGTCTGGGAGGCCTCGGTTCGCGCAACCCATGATTTTCTGCCGGACAGCTATATCGACCTGTTGCGTAATCTGGTGCTGACCCGCTATCTCGATGCGGTGATGCTGATCTGCACCAAGGACGCCAACCAGCGCATCACCGGGTTTGCCGGAGTCGCGGCGGGCAAGATTGAAATGCTGTTCATCGATCCCGATCATCGCGGTCAGGGCTTGGGCAAGAAACTGCTCAACTATGCCATGCAGCATCTGAATGCCGATGAATTGGACGTCAACGAGCAGAACCCGCAAGCCTTGGGGTTCTACTTCAAGCAAGGTTTCGAGGTGATCGGCCGCTCGGAGGTGGATGGCATGGGCCAGCCGTATCCGTTGCTGCACATGCGCCTGCGCCAGAATCAGCAGCGCTCCAGCAACGGCTGACACAACACAACCCAATGTAGGAGTGAGCCTGCTCGCGATAGCGCCAGATCAGCCACCATCAATGTCGAATGTCAGATGGCTATCGCGAGCAGGCTCACTCCTACAAAAAGCATTACCGAAATGGAACCGGGCTTAACCGGCGCCACACAGGTACAATGCCCACCCCTTTTTTGTTACGGCCCTGTCATGACTGACCCGATTCGCCTCTCCAAACGCCTCATCGAACTGGTCGGTTGCTCCCGCCGGGAGGCCGAGCTGTTCATTGAGGGCGGCTGGGTCACCGTGGACGGCGAAGTGATTGACGAGCCGCAATTCAAGGTCGGCGACCAGAAGGTGGAGCTCGACAAGGACGCCAAAGCCACTGCGCCGGAGCCGGTGACCATCCTGCTCAACGCGCCGGCCGGCATGGACGTCGAGACTGCGATGCAGTCGCTCAGCGCCGAAACCCTCAGCGAAGAACACCGCTTCAGCAAGCGCCCGTTGCGCGGGCACTTCCTGCGCCTGACCGCCAGCGCCGATCTGCAAGCCAAGGCCAGCGGCCTGCTGGTGTTCACTCAGGACTGGAAAATTCTGCGCAAGCTCACCGCCGATGCGGCAAAGATCGAGCAGGAATACGTGGTTGAAGTCGAAGGTGACATGGTCGCCCACGGCCTCAACCGCCTGCAGCACGGCCTGACCCACAAGGGCAAGGAGCTGCCGCCGGTCAAGGCCAGCTGGCAGAACGAAAACCGTCTGCGCTTCGCCATGAAAAACCCGCAGCCCGGCATCATCGCCCAGTTCTGCGAAGCGGTCGGCCTGAAAGTCATCGGCATCCGCCGCATCCGTATCGGCGGCGTCTCGATCGGCAAAGTCCCGGTCGGCCAATGGCGCTACCTGTCCGGCAAAGAGAAGTTCTAAGACTTCCACTGCCGCCACACATTCCGGCAGCGCGCCTGCGTGCTGCCCACAACGCTTATCAGGATTACTCACATGATTCATAACGACGTATTGCGCAGCGTGCGCTACATGCTCGACATCAGCGACAAGAAGGTAGTCGAGATCATCAAGCTCGGCGGCATGGAAGTCGCACTCGCCGACGTAGTGACCTGGCTCGACAAGAAAGAAGAAGACGAAGAAGGTTTCGTGCGCTGCCCGGACGAAGTCATCGCGCACTTCCTCGACGGTCTGGTGATCTTCAAGCGTGGCAAGGACGAAAGCCGTCCGCCGCAGCCGATCGAAGTGCCGGTGACCAACAACATCATCCTGAAAAAGCTGCGCGTGGCCTTCGAACTGAAAGAGGACGACATGCACGCGATCCTCAAGGCCGCCGAGTTCCCGGTGTCCAAGCCTGAGCTGAGCGCACTGTTCCGCAAGGTCGGCCACACCAACTACCGCCCGTGTGGCGACCAGTTGCTGCGCAACTTCCTCAAGGGTCTGACCCTGCGCGTTCGCCCGGCCTGATCCTCTCTGCGGTGGCGATCAATGGTCGCCACCGCAACGCATGACCATTCATTCCCTCCGAAAATAGTGGCTCCGCTTTTCGCGGCTGACGACTAGGGTGTACTGATCCCTAATCCTCAGGACTCGCCATGCACCCGTATTTCTCCCTGCAAGGCCGCACCGCTCTGGTGACCGGCGGCACCCGTGGTATCGGCAAAATGATCGCCAAGGCCTTTGTCGAGGCTGGCGCCCGCGTCTATGTCTGCTCGCGCGATGCCGAAGCCTGTCATCAAACGGCTGAAGAACTCGGTGCCCTAGGCAAATGTCATGGCATCGCCGCTAACCTGGCGACGGAAGAAGGCGTACAGGAGCTGGCTGCGCGCCTGGGCGAGCAGATCACGCATCTGGATATTCTGGTGAACAATGCCGGCACTACTTGGGGCGCGCCGCTGGAGAGTTATCCGGTCAAGGGCTGGGAGAAGGTCATGCAGCTCAACGTGACGTCGGTGTTCAGTTGTATCCAGCAATTTCTGCCGTTGTTGCGCAAGGCCGGGTCGGCGGCGAATCCGGCGCGGATTATCAACATTGGTTCGGTGGCGGGGATTTCTTCGTTTGGCGAGCAGGCGTATGCCTACGGGCCAAGCAAGGCTGCGCTGCATCAGTTATCGCGGATTTTGGCGCGGGAGCTGGTGAGCCAGCACATCAATGTCAACGTGATCGCGCCGGGGCGCTTTCCGAGCAAGATGACGCAGCATATTGGTAATGATCAGCAGGCGTTGGCTGAGGATACGGCGCTGATTCCGATGAAGCGCTGGGGACGCGAGGAGGAGATGGCGGCGTTGGCGATCAGTCTGGCGAGTACGGCTGGGGCTTATATGACCGGGAATATTATTCCGCTGGATGGTGGTTTCAGCCTCTAGGTCGGCGGTGAAGCTATCGCGAGCAGGCTCACTCCTACAGGGATTTTCAGCGAACACAGATTTTGTGTACAACCATGACCCTGTAGGAGTGAGCCTGCTCGCGATGGCGTCAGCCCAGTCACCACCTGCCATAAGGGCTGGCGGGTTATCATGCCCACCCTCCCCCGCTTCGAATGCAAACCATGACTTACAGCGTCTCCCCCATCGGCTTCGTGCGCTCCTGCTTCAAGGAGAAATTCGCCATCCCCCGCCAACCGCAACTGGCCCCGGCCGCCCGTGGCGTGCTGGAACTGGTGGCACCGTTCGATCAGGGTGACGCCGTGCAAGGCCTGGAACAGGTCAGTCATGTGTGGCTGCTTTTCCTGTTCCATCAGGCACTCGAAGACAAACCACGGCTGAAGGTGCGTCCACCGCGGCTGGGCGGCAACAAGTCCATGGGCGTGTTCGCCACCCGCGCCACACACCGTCCTAATGGCATCGGCCAGTCCGTGGTGAAACTGGACAAAGTCGAAGCCAATCGCCTGTTCATCTCCGGCATCGACTTGCTCGACGGCACGCCGATCCTCGACATCAAACCCTACGTGCCTTACGCCGACATCATCGCCGACGCCGCCAACAGCATCGCCAGCGCTGCGCCGCAGTTGATCGACGTGCAGTGGACGGACTCGGCGTTGAAACAAGCGCATACACACGCTCAGCGCCTCGACGAGCCGCTGGTTGAGCTGATTGAACAGTGTCTGGCTCAGGATCCGCGTCCGGCGTATCAAACCCCGGCACCGGAGCGCGAATATGGCGCGCAATTCTGGGATCTGGACGTGCGCTGGCATTACCCGGCGTCCGAGCAGATTCGCGTGCTCGAAGTCATTCCCGCCGAGGCGTAATCCCCGGAAACGAAAAAGCCCGCGCTGCCTTCACAGGCAACGCGGGCTGATCGTTCCCACGCTCCGCGTGGGAATGCATCCAGTGACGCTCCGCGTCACCGGCAAAACGCTTATTTCTCGACGAACGCTCGCTCGATCAGGTAATCACCCGGCTCGCGCATCCGCGCCGAGATCTTCAGGCCGAAGCTGTCGAGCACTTCGCTGGTCTCGTCGAGCATGCTCGGGCTGCCGCAGATCATCGCGCGGTCGTCCTGCGGGTTGATCGGTGGCAGGCCGATGTCGCTGAACAGCTTGCCGCTGCGCATCAGGTCGGTCAGACGGCCCTGATTCTCGAAAGGCTCGCGAGTCACGGTCGGGTAGTAGATCAGCTTGTCACGCAGCGCTTCGCCGAAGAACTCGTTCTGCGGCAGGTGCTCGGTGATGAATTCGCGGTAGGCGACTTCGTTGACGTAACGCACGCCGTGCACCAGGATCACTTTTTCAAAGCGCTCGTAGGTTTCCGGGTCCTGGATCACGCTCATGAACGGCGCCAGGCCAGTACCGGTGCTCAGCAGATACAGGTGCTTGCCCGGGTTCAGGTCGTCGAGAACCAGGGTGCCGGTAGGCTTCTTCGAGATGATGATCTCGTCGCCTTCCTTCAAGTGCTGCAGCTGCGAGGTCAGCGGGCCGTCCTGCACCTTGATGCTGAAGAACTCCAGATGCTCTTCCCAGTTCGGGCTGGCGATCGAGTAAGCGCGCATAAGCGGGCGGCCGTTAGGCTGTTGCAGGCCGATCATCACGAACTGACCGTTCTCGAAGCGCAGGCCCGGATCGCGGGTGCACTTGAAGCTGAACAGAGTGTCGTTCCAGTGATGAACACTGAGGACACGCTCGTGGTTCATGTTGCTCATGTACGTTTGACTCCTGGAGATTGGGTCTGCGCTGGCTTTTGAAGGCGACGGTGCGCAATTGCATCGCATTCTAATAGCGACGACAATATCTGTTAACTGGATTATTAAGATAAGGGTTATCGGTTATATCGATATGCGATTTACTCTCCGTCAACTGCAAGTCTTCGTTGCCGTCGCCCAGCAGGAAAGCGTATCCCGTGCTGCGGGTCTGCTCAACCTCTCGCAGTCGGCCGCCAGCACCTCGATCACCGAGCTCGAGCGCCAATCCAGCTGCCAGCTGTTCGATCGCGCCGGCAAACGGCTGAGCCTCAACGCCCTCGGCAAACAGCTGTTGCCGCAGGCGGTGGCCCTGCTCGATCAGGCCAAGGAAATCGAAGACCTGCTCAACGGCAAATCCGGTTTCGGCTCACTGTCGGTGGGCGCGACGCTGACCATCGGCAATTATCTGGCGACTTTGCTGATCGGCAGCTTCATGCAGCGCCACCCGGAAAGCCAGGTGAAGCTGCACGTGCAGAACACTGCCAATATCGTGCAACAAGTCGCCCACTACGAAATTGATCTGGGTCTAATCGAAGGCGATTGCAGCCACCCGGACATCGAAGTGCAGAGCTGGGTCGAGGATGAGCTGGTGGTGTTCTGCGCGCCGCAGCATCCGCTGGCCCAACGCGGCAGTGCAAGCATGGAAGAGCTGACTCACGAAGCGTGGATTCTCCGCGAACAGGGTTCCGGCACGCGGCTGACCTTCGATCAGGCCATGCGCCACCATCGCAGTGCGCTGAATATCCGTCTGGAGCTGGAACACACCGAAGCGATCAAACGCGCGGTGGAATCGGGGCTGGGGATTGGCTGCATCTCACGGCTGGCGCTGCGTGATGCGTTCCGCCGTGGCAGTCTGGTGCCGGTGGAGACGCCGGATCTGGACCTGGCGCGACAGTTCTACTTCATCTGGCACAAGCAGAAGTACCAGACTTCTGCCATGCGCGAATTTCTCGAGCTATGCCGCGCTTTCACCGCCGGGGTGCAGCGCAGCGACGAGATCGTTTTGCCGACAATCGCTTAAAGCAGAATCACTGCCCACACCAGCGCGATCATGCTCAGAGCCACGAATTGCGCGGCGCTGCCCATGTCCTTGGCGTTCTTCGACAGCGGGTGCAGTTCCAGCGAAATGCGGTCGATGGCCGCTTCCACCGCCGAATTCAGCAACTCGACGATCAGCGCCAACAGGCACACGGCGATCAACAGTGCTTGTTCAACGCGGCTGACATTCAGGAAGAACGTCAGCGGAATCAGCACGACATTGAGCAGCACCAGTTGACGGAATGCCGCCTCACCGGTGAAGGCTGCGCGCAGACCGTCCAGCGAGTAACCGGAGGCGTTGAGGATGCGTTTCAGGCCGGTCTGGCCCTTGAAAGGTGACATAAAGTAGAAACCAACCAAAAAGGAGTGGGAAAGCTAGATCAACAAAAGTCAAAAAAGCGTGAAGACGCCAGCCATTATTGGCTCGGAATTGACTCAAGTTGTTGCAGCAGTAAAGCCGCTTGCGTGCGAGTGCGCACATTCAGCTTGCGAAAGATCGCCGTGACGTGGGCTTTGATGGTCGCTTCCGACACGCTCAGCTCATAGGCAATCTGCTTGTTCAGCAGGCCTTCGCAGACCATGGTCAACACGCGGAACTGCTGCGGGGTCAGGCTGGCCAGACCATCGCTGGCGGCCTTGGCTTCGTCGGAAACGCTCACCGCTTCGAACGCCTGTGGCGGCCAGAACACGTCGCCATCGAGCACTTTGCGCACCGCTTCCTGAATCACGCTGAGGTCGCTGGACTTCGGAATGAAGCCACTGGCGCCGAACTCACGGGATTTGACCATCACCGACGCTTCTTCCTGGGCCGAAACCATCACCACCGGAATCTGCGGATATTGGCCGCGTAGCATGACCAATCCGGAAAACCCGAAAGCGCCGGGCATGTTCAGGTCCAGCAGGACCAGATCCCAGTCGGCTTTTTCAGTCAGGCGCGCTTCCAGTTCGGCGATGCTCGCCACTTCTACCAGACGTACTTCCGGGCCAAGGCCCAGCGTCACCGCTTGATGCAGGGCGCTACGAAACAAAGGGTGATCATCGGCAATCAGGATGTCGTATGTGGCCATTTTTCAAATGATCCTGTTTTTGATGGCAGACCCGGAGCATTCCGGTCTGGCCAAAGCAACTCAAGATGCCGCTTTCAAGCGATATCCACAGGGGCACGTTCAACGCCAATCAACAGCAAACACGGCGTTTCAAACCTTGGCCGCACCCTAAACGGCGCCAAGCATGCCCAGCGAAGACGGGGTGGTCAAGCAGCACGGCCGCTGGCTTGTACAGTATGGGCCACTATTGCGCCAACTCTGGCTGCGGCTTTCGTATATAGCGCAGCAACTCGGCGTGGGCCGGGGTGGATTCATTCATGTCCAACTGCTGCTTGGCACCGAGGTAATGCTGGCTGAACACGTCGAAATAGGCGTCCAGTGCGGAGGCGGCATCGCTGTCACCGGCCAGCTCAAGACAGAGTGCCGCCACTTCAGCGGTGCACAGATGCTCGCTGCGGGTTGAACGACGCAAGCGGTAGCGCGAGAGTTTGTCGGGCAGCAGACTCAAGATCGGCAAACGATCGAAATACGGGCTCTTGCGGAAAATCTTCCGCGCTTCGGTCCACGTTGCATCCAGCAGAATGAACAGCGGCCGCTTGCTGCTATCGATCGCGACGGTGTTGGTCACTCGCGACGGTTCAACGTATTCGCCAGGAAACACCAGATACGGCTGCCACTGCGGGTCGTTGAGCAGCGCCAGCATCTGCGGATCGGGCTCGGTGCGCGACCAGATGAATGCGTGGTTATCGCGCACCACATCGGCAATCAGCCAACCGGTGTTGCTCGGTTTGAACACTTCCTTGCCGGTCATGATCAGGCAAACGCCAGAACGCGTGTCGACGCTCGGCCGCCACGCGCACAGGCAATGGCTGATGATCACCCGGCAGTCGCGGCAACGCTCGGAGCGAAAGCCTCGGGCCTGAATCGGCTTGATGCCTTCATCTTCGCGCTGGTCACGCAGACGAGCGACGGCGTTGGGGGCATGGTTCATCGCGGATAACGCCGAAAAGCAGGAAAACTCGACACGAACAACACTCGGCAGGGCAATAAAGGCCGGCAGTTTACCAGAGCGACGGGCACAAGCCTGTACCCTCCCGACCGGCTCCCCTATAATTCGCCGCCACTGAACGCACAGTCACGTGGCTGGTCGAACCACCAGTCACTGAACCAGGAGAGTTTCATGCTGCGCCTTATCGTTCCCACCGCTGCCATTCTGCTGGCGTCGTCCTTCACCGCTCAGGCTGCATCCCTGAGTGAGCAGAATCTGAACCGCGAGCTGCGCAACGTCGCCGCCCAGAGCAGCGTCGGCACGCCCCGCGCCATTAGCGAAGACATTCTTGATCAGGGCTTTACCGTTGAAGGCACGCAGTTGATCAACCACCTGAGCGTGCAGAAGAGCCACGCCGACAAAATGCGCGCTGACCCTAAAGCCGTGTATTTCCAGCTGGGCGCCTCGGTGTGCAACAACCCGTCGTTTCGCAAGCTGATGGCCAAGGGCGCGATCATGCGTTACGACTTCACGGAAGTGAAAACCAACAAAGCGATCGGCTCCGCCAGCTACCAGGAATCGGATTGCCCGAAAGCCGGTCCGGCGAAGAAGAAGTAATCATCGCGAGTTGGCGCGCCGCTGTTCATCCTCGGCGCGCAATTCGGCCAGCAAGGCCTGTAAATAGTGCGAACGGCGCTCGCCGCCGGCCAAGCGCCGGCAGCACTCTTCTTCGAGACTGAGATGATTGGTCTCGGCTGATGCCTTCAACATTCGATACAGCTGCGTATCGATCTCCAGAATCACTCTGGCCATGTGTCCCGCCTCCTTGCCACCCGCAAATCCTTGAATCGCGTGCACCGTAACGCAAAGCTGTCTTACGGCGCCTGTAAGTTAGTTAATCAGAGGCTTTGCCGTTCGGCGCACGTTCGGACGAGCGGTGAAGGAACCGGCGGAAAATCAATAAACGGTTGCCAGGCAAAACGTTGCGGCGCAATGATCAAGTCAGCGCGATTGCGCGCAAGGGTCTAGATTCAGAGTATTCCCGGCCATTTTTCAACGGCAGACAAGGAACTGCCGATCGTGTGTTTTTTTGCAGCGCGGCACTGACGCCGCTCGTCAGGGCCATCCGCTCTGTGCAGAAGGAGACGTTGAATGCCTTACCAACCGAATGACCTCTTGAGCCGTCATTTTCAGGAAAGCGGCCCCGACCTCATCAGCCAGGTCGAAGAACAACTCAACCGTGTTTCCCCTAACAGCCCGAACATTCCGATCTACCGCGACATGATCCTGACCGTGCTGCGCATGGCTCAGGAAGACCACAACCGCTGGAACGCCAAGATCACCCTGCAAGCCCTGCGCGAACTGGAGCAGGCGTTCCGGGTGCTGGAACAATTCAAGGGGCGACGCAAAGTCACGGTGTTCGGCTCGGCGCGCACGCCGGTTGAACATCCTTTGTATGTCATGGCCCGAGAGCTCGGCGCGGCGTTGACGCGCTCGGAGATGATGGTCATCACCGGTGCCGGGGGCGGCATCATGGCTGCCGCGCATGAAGGTGCCGGCCGCGATCATAGCCTCGGCTTCAACATCACCCTGCCCTTCGAACAGCATGCCAATCCGACCGTCGATGGCACCGGCAATCTGCTGCCTTTCCATTTTTTCTTCACACGCAAGCTGTTCTTTGTCAAAGAGGCTGACGCACTGGTTTTATGCCCTGGCGGTTTCGGCACGCTGGATGAAGCACTGGAAGTGCTGACTTTGATCCAGACCGGCAAAAGTCCATTGGTGCCGGTGGTGCTGCTGGATGCGCCGGGCGGCACATTCTGGCAAGGCGCGATGGACTTCATCCGCCAGCAACTGGAGAGCAACCGCTACATTCTGCCGACCGACATGAAACTGATGCGACTGGTCTACAGCGTCGAAGAGGCAGTGGAGCAGATCAACCAGTTCTACCGCAACTTCCACTCCAGCCGCTGGCTCAAGCGCCAGTTTGTGATCCGCATGCATCACAAGCTCAGCGATCAGGCGCTGGCGCACATGCAGGAAGCATTCGCCGATCTGTGCCTGAGCGACCAGTTCCACCAACACGCCTATGCCGGGGAGGAGCACGATGAAGCGCAGTTCAGCCATCTGGCGCGACTGGCCTTCGCCTTCAACGCGCGCACTCACGGGCGTCTGAGGGAGTTGATTGACTACATCAACCTGCCGGAAAACTGGGCCGATTCAAAACCGCAAACAGCGCAACGCAGCCGCGAACCGTCAAAGGTAATTTGAGGGCAAAAAAAAAAACGGCCCGCTATTTTCATAGCGGGCCGTTTTTATTGAATCGGTTTAATCGTCCATGCCTCGACCGCTGAACAAGCGGTTGATCATCTCCATCGAAAAACCCCGATACGCGAGGAACCGACCTTGCTTGGCCCGCTCTTTGGCATCAATCGGTAAATGCCCGGAGAACTTGCGACGCCACGTTTCCTGAAGTTGTTCCTGCCAACTGATACCGCTTTCGCGCAGGGCGAGTTCGATATCGGCGCGTTGCAACCCTCGCTGGCTCAGTTCCTCGCGAATCCGCAGAGGGCCATAACCGGAGCGGGCGCGGTAGGAAACAAAGCTTTCAAGGTAACGGGCTTCGGAAAGCAGCCCCTCTTCCGTCAAACGGTCGAGGGCTGTTTCGATCATCTCCGCTTCAGCGCCGCGCTGACGCAGTTTGCGCGTCAGCTCGACTCGACCGTGCTCGCGGCGTGCGAGCAGGTCCATGGCGGTTCGCCGCACGGCGACGAGGGTATCGAGTACGGCGGTGGTCATCGCTGCAATCAGATGTCAGCGTCGGCCAGGTCGTCTTCAGTCTCTTTGACTGCAGAGGCCTTGGAGTCGATCACTGCAGGAGTCAGCAGTTTGTCACGCAGTTGCTTCTCGAGCTTCGCGGCGATTTCCGGGTTGTCTGCCAGGAACTTGGCCGAGTTGGCCTTGCCCTGACCGATCTTGGTGCCTTCGTAGGCATACCAGGCGCCGGATTTCTCGACGAAACCGTGCAGCACGCCCAGGTCGATCATCTCGCCGTTGAGGTAGATACCTTTGCCGTAAAGAATCTGGAACTCGGCCTGACGGAACGGCGAAGCGACCTTGTTCTTCACAACCTTGACGCGGGTTTCGCTGCCGACCACTTCGTCGCCTTCCTTCACCGCGCCGGTACGGCGGATGTCGAGACGAACCGAGGCGTAGAACTTCAGCGCGTTACCACCGGTGGTGGTTTCCGGGCTGCCGAACATCACGCCGATCTTCATGCGGATCTGGTTGATGAAGATCACCAGGCAGTTGGCGTTCTTGATGTTACCGGTGATTTTACGCAGCGCCTGGGACATCAGACGGGCTTGCAGGCCCACGTGCATGTCACCCATTTCGCCTTCGATTTCAGCCTTCGGTACCAGTGCAGCCACGGAGTCGACGATGATTACGTCAACGGCGTTGGAGCGCACCAGCATGTCGGTGATTTCCAGCGCCTGTTCACCGGTATCCGGCTGCGACACCAGCAGGTCGTCGACGTTGACGCCCAGCTTGCCGGCGTACTCAGGGTCGAGGGCATGTTCGGCGTCGACGAATGCGCAGGTCGCGCCGGCTTTTTGAGCCTGGGCGATCACGGACAAGGTCAGTGTGGTTTTACCGGAGGATTCAGGACCGTAGATTTCAACGATACGGCCTTTTGGCAGGCCGCCAATGCCGAGCGCGATGTCCAGACCCAGAGAGCCAGTGGAGATAGCCGGGATCGCCTGACGGTCTTGATCGCCCATACGCATCACGGCACCCTTGCCGAATTGACGTTCGATCTGACCCAGGGCCGCAGCCAAGGCTTTCTTCTTGTTGTCGTCCATTAAAGTCCTCACGTAATCAATAAGGCCTGACGGCCAACACCTGTATAAGTAGCCAGTATTATTCCACAGCGTTCGCGGATCGCCTACCCCTGATTTTCGATTTCTCGTGCCGCTAGTCGCAGGAGCCCCTCTAGCGCGGCCTTCACCGTTTGTCGGCGGACTTCATCACGGTTGCCGGGGAAGTGCTGAACCTCAGTGGTAACTGTCTCGCCAACACCCCAGGCCAGCCACACTGTGCCCACCGGTTTGTTCGGCGAGCCGCCGTCCGGCCCCGCTACGCCGCTGACCGCCACGGCAAATCGCGCCAGGCTTTTGTCCTGCGCGCCACGCACCATCGCCTCAACCACTTCGCGGCTGACCGCACCCACCGTCTCGAACAACTCGGCTGGCACATTCAACTGCTGGGTTTTCTGCCGGTTGGAGTACGTCACATAGCCCGCCTCGAACCACGCTGAACTGCCCGGGATCCGCGTGATCGCTTCTGCGATGCCGCCGCCGGTACAGGACTCGGCGGTGGTCACATGGGCATTGAGCACTTGCAGACGTCGGCCAAGGTCGGCGGCCAGTTGAGTGATCTCTTTCACGGCATGCTCCGGATCGTGTGGAATGCCTCCACCGTACACGAGCCGGTTGCGCTTTCAATACACAGACTCATTCAAAATGTTCGGGCGCGAGCGCTCTGACATACGCCTGACACGCCTGCAAGGCAATCAGTCCGCGGTCGCCGGTGTCGGTGATGGCGACAATTCGTTGAGCATGCGCCGGGTCAAGTCGGGCGCGTACGGCTGCATGATCCATGCTGCCGGCGCCGGCGGTGGCTGGCACGTTGCAGCCTGGGGCAATGTCGCCGGCGTCGAGAAGGACTGACAGGCGCACATCAGCAGTGGCAAGACGATCGCGCAGGCGATCCTGATCACGTTGGGCATCGCTCAGCGCTCGATAGTGGGTTTGTTCACTGGTCGCGAGCCGTTGCTCCAGCGCCAGGCGTTTATCCTGCTCAGCCTGTTGCACGGCGGCGGCAGTCTGGGTCAGTTGATTGAGGGTTTCGCCGTTTAACCGCGCCTGCTCGGCCAGTTGCCGACCGTAGCGCCACTCCTGCAACTGCCAGGCCGCTGCAAACGCACCCGCAGCCAGCAACAGGACGCCGATCACTCGCCAGGGGATTGGCATAGCACCGCCCTCGCCCGCGCCCAGATGTCCAGGCGATCCTGCAAGCCGTTCAACCCGCCGTTGATGCGGCGGGTGATGGTGTTGAACTGGTCTCGGTCGGCCAGTTCATTCAAGCCGTTCTGCTCCCAGAACCAAGCGGCAGACTCAGCGGCCCATTGCGGTTGTTCGAGCAGCTCGGGCAACGACAGCAGACGCTCATCGCCGAACAGGCCGAGGCTGCACTGGCGGTAATTCGAGCGGCCGGTAATCTGGATCAACCCGCGCCCTCGGTATTTTTGCCCGTCGCCGTCAGCCTCCGGCGTGTTGCCCAGACGCAAGGCCAACGTACCCGTGTCGTACTTGCTCAGGTATTGGTTGTTGCCCAGTTCGCGCACGTAGCGCAACTGCCCCGACTCATGGCCGACCTGCGCGAGGAACGCCGCGACGCGTTTGGGCGAGTCAATATGACGGCGCGCCATGGCGCTGTTGAGCATAGAAACAAAAACGCCCGCTTGGCTGCGGGCGTTGGGCATGATGTCGATAAGGTTGTTTTCAGTTATTTGCATAATGCTTGATCCTCCCTGGATATTGCCCCGATTGAATCACGGTTGACGGACGACAGCCCCCAGCCATTTTTTTGCCAGACTTGTCACTGAGCTGGCCGGGGCAGCGTTTTCGATGGTTTCATTCAATGGCAGGACTTGGCCGCCAGATAACAGCCAGGCCTGATAATCAAGCCAGTCGCGATTGGTTGGATCCTGCGGGATAAACGAAGAGTCCTCCGTGCGCAGTACTCCGCAAGTGGTCAGTTGATAGGTCATGGGTTCACTCCTAGATCTCAGCGTCCGCTGTCCATTCAATCTGCAATCCGTTACCGGGCTGACTGTTTACCGGCGTCACAGTGCCGATCGCGAAACTGCGCTGTGTCACACTTTGCACAATGGTGCCTGTGCAAGGCACTCCCTGCGAATAGTTCCAAATCTGATTACTTGTATTTCCAGGGCAATACAGGACAACAGTAGGCTGCACTCTTTTCTGAGTCTGCATGTCTACGACCATCCCGTATTGCCCGGTATTTCCAGGCGCAGCCTGAGTAAACGAGACGATGCAGGTGCCCGTGCCGTTGTTTGCACGAATTGGTAAACGGTTGGCAAAAGACTTTTCGAAATAACGCTGACACAACGTCAATTCTTCGCCAGAAAGACGGTATTCGAATGGAGTGGAAACCGGTCCCTCTTCCAATTGCACCTGAGTCAGGTCGACGGTTTGCAAAACGTTGAGCGGCAAATCAAAAGCCAAGCGCAAATAATCATTGGCACCGAGCATTTTCCCCGAGATCGATGGCACCTGGAAGGTTGCGCTGTACTTGCCCCATGCAGTGCTCAATGGAAAAACATCGACTACTTTGACGACGGCTTCCGAACCACCATTGCCAAAGTACTGGCCGATCGTCACTTTCAATGAGCGTGTGGCATCGGAGCGCGCCCAAAAGGTCACGGTGGCGGTTCGTCCGGCCAGAGTCCTGACTGACTCAACGCTTTGGGAAATCTTGTGCTCGGTAGCGCCGACGCCCGCTGAGGTTTGCTGCCAGCGTAAAAAATAACCCGGCTCGCCTGCCACTTCTGTCTGGCCCGGAGCAAAGTCCTGACGAGAGATGGTCACGGCAGCATTGCCATTCCAGTCGCAGCGAAAACGATCGGCTACATAGCCACCGATATTCGCGCCTTGGTTGGTCGTGCCGCGCTGCCAGATATCGAACCCGCCATTGATCAGTACATTCCTGCGATACACCTGCACAGGAAACTGCTGTAGCGGATCAGGCCTGGACAATTGACGGATCGCCTGTGCCAGTTGATCGGTCTGGTTTTCATCGGGTTTCAGACCCGCTGCGGTAATCGCGCTGAGAATCTCTTGGGTAACACTGTTGCCCCAACTCGCAGGGATCAACGATCCCGGTGTTCCCGCGATGGCATCTTCATCGACAAACTTGCCGTCGACCAAGCCTGAGCCTGAGACGTTTTTTGGGTAATCCATGTATATCTATCCTTGATGGAAGGGCGAACCGCTCAGCCATGGGTCCGCAGCAAATCTTCAAGCCAGTCAGGTTCGACCGGGCGCGAGCGGGCATCGGGGAAGTCCGGCTGATTGGGCCAGTCGCGCAGTGCTTGCCGATAGACCAGGAGCTCTTTGAACTCCTCGGTACGCAAGGTTGTGCCCTCGCCCATCTCCAGTTCTTCGGCATCGCGAAGGACCAGCCATTGAGTACGATCCAGAACCTTGTCGCGCCAGAACTTTTCTGTGACATCGGTGGTTTGTCCAGCCAATACCACCCGCTCTGGACGCCCTTTAGCGTTCAGTGAAAGAACTGTCCCTGCGGGAGCATTAGAGACCAGCGCGCAATACTCGCCCTCGCTCAACGCAAACGCGTCAGCAGGGATGTTCGCACCGTGTAGATCTGAATGATAAAAGCCAGAAGTTTGCGGAGAAAAATAATACATGTTCAGTACCCTATTCCGATTACTCGAGCAGCAATGGAGCCTGTCGGATAATCAGGACAGCGAACATTGATGCCCGCCAGCCGACTGATCGTCGCGTTATTCCAGACCAGTAAAGTTGCTGATGAAGTGCCCTCGTGAGTAGCGACTGCAAGAGAAAGCGCGTTGGGAAAAACCAATGGCCAAAGATTGACATCGCCATAATTATTATTGCCTGCCTGGCTGGCACTGCCACTGATCCATTGGATGATCACCCCACCCATCCACGAAGGAAAAACAACATATCCCGATACCCCTAACCTCACCATGAAGCCGAGTCTGAGCTTTTTAGGGGTCACGATAGATGTGTCGCTGACACCGGCGTTGACCTCTGCCTGAGAGGCGATTTTTGCAGTTCCTACGAGGGCCTCTGTGGCTTGTTGCACTTTTTTCGCAATGGCTTGAAAGACTCTTAACGGCGTCATCAACCGGGTAGTGCTGGCGCCGGATTCGGCTTCGTCCTGACTGGCAAGACTCTCGCTTTGCTTCCTCGCTATAAGCGTATCAATGGCCGCTTTTAGTTGAGTGTTATCACTTTCATCAGCGGCCGCTCCTGAGCCTTTGATGACTTCCAGAACTTCCTGCGTAACAGCATTGCCCCAACTCGCCGGAATCAAGGAACCTGGCGTTCCGGTAAGAGGGTTTTCATCAACAAACCTGCCATTCACCAAACCGGCGCTGGGAATGTTTTTTGGGTAATCCATCAGTCTTCTCCATTCTCAAAGCATCAATTACAGTTTCAGCCAGAAACGCTGACCATCCATCCCGGTGCAGCCGGACGGGAAACCACTCCCGGAAAATGGCTGGAATCAGGCCAGTCGCGCAGCGCTTGTCGGTACTCGAGCAGCTCCAGATATTGCGCAGCCTTGAGCAAGGTTCCACGTCCCAGTTCCTGCTCATCGCGATGGCGAGTGACCAGCCATTCGGTCGCTGAAAGGGATGCCTGACGCCAGCTACGTTCCGCTGCCGCAGGCGTTTGATCTGCAGCAACCGGCGCCTCGAGGATCACCGCACTTTGCTGCGCGGGCAGTGGGTCGGCAGCTGTCGGCAACTCACTGATCGGCGCGCCGATTTCGACCGCCTGACCATCCGGCACTCGCACCATCGACTCGACAAAAGACGGCGCGAACAGTTGGCTGATTGCGTAGTCACCGGTGTCGATCCGCTCGACGACTACGCCGTTCTCGATCCGTGCATAAACGGCCATTACTCGTACTCCCAGATTTCACAGAAGGCGTTGCCGCCGACACCGCTAAGGACAGAGGCGGATGCATTGGTTGAACAAGAACCACTGCCACCCGAGCCTCGGACGCCTGCGTAACCCGGATTGTTTACGCCCCTGTAGGGGCCGCCACCGTCAAACGGGCTCGCTGCTCCGCCTCCGGAGAGCATTCCCCAATTGCCGTTGAACATTGCGTAGCCACCGGTGTGACCCCGAGCATTGGCCAGGTTGCCGCCCACGGCGTCTTGACCTCCAGTGCCACCCTGAACGTACCCCGAGGATGAGGTTGTCGTATCGATGTTCAGGACCTGCGCGCCGCTGCCTCCTGCAACGCTCATGTAGGAGCCGAAGGACGCCCCACCGCCTGCCAGGCCCATCGTAGTGCTGGCAGCTCCACCGGCACCCAAAGAAACGGGCACGCCGGCAAGCATCTGGGGCGTCACGTCAAACAGGCTCTCCGCATAGGCCCCCGATCCGCCGCCGCCACCGAGACGTAGATTCCCGGAGGCGACAGATGCACAACCGCCGCCAGATCCACCGGCCCCCACCAGTCGAACACGAATACGTTTGGCCTGAGGGTCAGGCTTGTAAACCGTGATCCCGACCGTCTCGATCTGCCGGACTGCCAATAGTCGTCCCACCGCATCGGTGATGCCGTAGCCACTCAAAGTCGTCGGGGTATTTTTCAGTTTCTTGAAGTCGACCAGCGCGCCAATAGCTGTGGCCAGTTGATCGGTTTTGGCTTCATCCGGGGTCAATCCGGCAGCCTTGATCGCGTTGAGAATTTCTTGCGTGACGCTGTTACCCCACGCAGCGGGAATCAACGATCCCGGTGTTCCGACGAGGGGGTTTTCATCGACGAAGCCGCCGTTGACCAAGCCAACACCAGCAACGGTTTTTGGATAGTCCACTTCAGAGTCTCCAGTTTTTTACAGGCAGCCGAGAGCCGGCAGCACGAGGCCACCTGTAACGCAGTTAGTGGGCAGGTTCAGTCAGACGGCGGGGGATACAACCAGCTTTGCAGGGGCAACCGGCCAGTCAATGGACAATGGATAGTCAGGTTGCAGTTCAATATTTGCCAACTTCAGTGCATAGCGTTTCCAAACCTGCAGTACAGTCAATTGATCACTGGATGCCTCACCCAACTCATAAGCGTATTGCAGAGGGGCGACACGAATGACTACTTCTTGCAGGCGCTTGTCGCGCTCGATCTCCGCCTGTGCAACGAAGGCAGCGCGCTGCGCCTCCAGATCCAGTTCCCAGTCATTGTTCTTCCAGACGTAGTACTCACCGGGACGTGCCTTGGAGGTCAGATAGTCAGGCAAGGGACCTAACTCCGACCAATAGGAAGCCATGCCGGTGTCTTTGTAATAGACAATCGTGTTGCGCAAGTCGATCAGTTGGGAGGCGATTCCGTTGCGCCATACCCAGGCATAACCAGGGTCAGCAGGTGGCAATTGTTCCGCCAACTCGATCACATTGCCGGGAACCTGAATACCTATTCCGGGAGTAATCGGCAACTCGATAGGCCCGGTCATTTCTTTGGTCGCTTCGTTTACAACATAGTAATAAGTCATTGTTCACTTCCTTTTGTGGCTGAGAAATGCCGCAGAGCAGCGGCGTCAGATGAGTTTGATCCTGCCGGGATAGGCCATGTTGCGCGGACGGGTTTCGACACCACCGGTGTTTTCGGTAAACCCAAGACTGATGTTGGCCTGATTAAACAAGGCGTCAGGCGCCGCGTTCGGTGCCGACACCAGCGGAACGCCCAGCATGTCGCTTTTGAGTTCGTGTCGATGAGCGCGGAACATGTCGACCTGCCAACTTCCAATGGAGCGACCGGCATCAGCCCCGCGCCCCTCATCGAACACTCTGATGAATTCACCTCGACCCTCCGGCCCGCGAAAGGTCAACGTGCCGTCTCCGCTGGTCCAGCCCCCCTCTGCGCCGACCCTCGCGGCTTCGGTGGTCAGGGCGCCGGACTGCTGCGCGTGATCCCACAACCACGGCCAGTCGCTGCGGCTGAATACCGCGCCGTTAAGCTGACCGTATCCTCCGGGGTTAAGCAGTGCCGTGGTCTCGAAGACAGCCCGGCCCAACGGTGTGCCATCGAAGCGTCCGATCGGCCACCAGTTGCCTGCGCCATCACTGCGTAGATGCCACCAGTCCCCCGAGCCCATCAGTACAAAAAAGGGATAACCGGCTGCGACAAGATGGGTATGAAATCTGATTTTGTCGGTGCCCGACGCGCGCACTGCCAGGCGCGATGTCGAGTTGTCGACCCGACGGACTATGACGTCGCGAACCCCTAACGCAAGGTCCGCCGGCGGCAGGCTGATGGTGGTCGCACCACTGCTCGCATTGATCAGCACCAGCCCGAGCTCATTTGCCGCCAACGCTTTGGAGGCCGACACACTGGTCACTAAAGTTGCCATCGGGCTGGCCAACGCCAACAGCGCCTGCAAGGCTTTGAGCAGTTGTCGGTTATCACCTTCAGCAGGCGCCAGTCCCGCTCCGGTGACAACGTTGAGTATTTCCTCGGTGACGGCATTTCCCCACACCGCCGGAATCAACGACCCCGGCGTACCCGCCACCGGGTTTTCATCGACGAAGCGGCCATCGACCAGGCCGACGCTGGGGACGCTTTTTGGATAATCCATAGGTTGTTCGTTCCTTTGAAATGACAAATGACCGGCGTCGACACGGCGCCTTTCAGGTGCCTGCCCGCGGTCTGTTTTCTGAAAATAAAAAGCCCACATTGAAGTGGGCTTGGGTGACGCTGAACGAAGGCTTTCGGCTTAGTTGGAAAGGCCGCTGGCCAATTCGCGAATGGCGACCAAAGCTTCGTCACCAGCGCTGCGCGCCATATCCATGTTGCCCTTGGCAGCCTGCGCGCGAATCTGCGCTTTGGCCTTCAGGCGCAGCGTACGCAGCGCCAGCAGATGGTCGGTCAGTTGATCGGCCTTGCTCAGAATCTGCTCGGCGGCTTGTTTGCCAGTGCGTCCTTTGACCACCCACGCTGCGACCGACAGCGGCACTTCCTTTTTCGGGTAACCGGCGTCCTGATAGGCCTGTGCGTCGGCGGCGGCCTGGGCGTATTCCATGGCTTTGAGCGGGTCACCGGCCAAAACGGTGCGAGCACTGTCAGCCGCCGCGTCGACTTTGGAACACAGCTGCTCGGCCTCCTGCAGTTCCAGCTCGGCAACTCTGGAAGCATTCAACTGCCATTTTTCTCCATCCCAATCATGGGCACTGGACGGCTGGGCCGGACGTAGGCCTTCCTCGAACTGATGCAGCTCTTGAATGATGATCATCTGATCAACTCCCAGGAAAAGTTCACGTTTACCGCAGCAGCGAAGTTGACCGCGATGCCATTGGCGTAATCGGCCGGGCCGACACTTTTGAGCCCCATACTGAACAGCAATTCGTCACTGGCGGCAGTGCCTGCGCCCCATGTGTGTTCGGCCTGATAGGCCTGCCACAACGAGCGCAATTCGTTGTGATCGAAGCTGGCGGTCAATGTCGAAACCGTCGTATCGCTAACCACGTTGCTGGAAAAAATCAGCGCCGCGCCGCCGGGGGTTGCCCAGCCATCCCAGTTGTTGGACGTACCGACGGTCGGGTTCAGGTAGCAATAGTTACCCCCCAGCCATCCGGTCGGCGCAAAGTTCACACTGGTAATCCCGGTCGGGTGTGGCGTCGGGTTACCCACCACCAGCCGCGCCGCACGGGCATGCGGATCAAGTGGCAGATAAACCACGCCATTGCCATTGACCGTTTGCGTCCACGACAACCGGCTGCGGTTGTAGATGGCTCTGACAGTGGGTATCGAACCCGGCCCGGCCGTGACTACCCAAGCCAGGCAAAGGTCCAGTGGCGTCGACTGGAAGCCGCCACCCGCCGCACCATTGACCGAGCCCTTCAATCCTTCCGGGGTAGCGTCATAGACCGTGCCGCGCTGCATGTAAAAAGTCAGCACGCCACCCATGACTTGGGCCCGCAAAAAGTAACCGGAGCTTGGCAGCAGATCGGGGCTGCTCCACACCTGAGTGGTGAACGTACGCGTACGCCCCAACTGCCCGGTCACCACCTCCTGACCAAGACTGATCAGCACACCGGCGGGTATCGATACCCGCCCGCCACCCGTGGAAACCGCTGCTGGAGTGATCGCCAGACGACCGTCCGGCGTCGCCACCGTCGCGGTCGGCAAAGAGCTGATCGGCAACGCCGAATCCAGGTTCCAGCCCTTGGCCGACACGCTCTGAATCGCCTGCAACAACTGATCGTATTTTTTCTCGTCCGGGGTCAACCCCCCGGCATTGATCACGTTGATGATTTCCTGGGTAACTCCGTTACCCCAATCTGCCGGAATCAGCGATCCCGGGGTTCCGGTCATTGGGTTCTCATCGACAAACTTCCCATTCACCAAGCCGGCGCTGGGCACACTGTTCGGATAATCCATGGCTCATCCCTCCCTAGTCATAATTGATGTGCACCTTGGTATGCGCCGGCGCACTGCGGTGAATCAGGCATTCCAGCGCCGAGCCCGGGTTGACGCCGAAACGCTCGCCCCAGTAGCTCGCACCGAATCGCCGACCCAGCAACAACCGCCCGCCGGTGTTGAGCGTCCACATGAACTGCGCTTCCCAGGTGCCCCAATGCGCCGAGCCGAAACGCGAACGGCCCATGCGCGGGGCTTCAAGTTCGGTGATGGTGGCGTTGGGGTAACCCTGGCTTTTGGCGATTTCGAGGTAGTAACCGACGGCCTGGCTGCCGACCGCCAGCAAGCGTCGGCGTACGGCGAGGCGGCGGTCGTCGAACAGCGGCGTGGCGCCCAGGCACGGGTCGGGCAGGTTCATCACCTGTTCCCAGTCCGGCACCAGTTCGCTGACGCCGGCCGGGTCCATCTCGTTGAGCAGGTCGGCGGCGCGGGCATCGAGGCGCGCCAGTTCGACGGCGACACCTTGCAGCACTTCCTCCAGTTCCGGCACGCGCTCCGGGTCCCATGCCGGGCCGCTCGGCAGCAAGGCACGCAACTGCGCCTGATATTGCGCGGCGGTTCTTATGCCCCCCATACGCAACCTCCGAAAGTGAGTAGTTCACTTTGTCCCGCAGGTACGTCAGCGGCCGGCGCGGTGAGCGTGTGATCGTATTCGCCACCGGCGCTGCTGATGGCTTCGCGAATGTGGCTGATCAGCAACGGCACACCCAGATCGGCTTCGCGGTTGTGCAGGTCGCGCAACTGCGCCTCAACGGCGGCACGCACAGCGGTGGTGTCCGGGTTGACGCTCTTGAAGCGATACACCACCGGCACCTGAATCGGCCGCTGCACGTGCACTTCCGCCGTCACTGGACGCAGCGGTTCGATGTAGTCCTGAACTTCCGCCAATTGCTCATCGTTCGGCACCGGTTGCGGGTCTTCGTCACGCATGATGAATACCGTCACCGTGCCCGGCCCGAGCAAGCCACCACGGCACCAGGCGCGGGTCACACCCGGCACTTCCAGTGCCCAGGTTTCGTAGTCGCTGGCCGAGCCGCCATGGGGAATCACGCGGTAGGAACGAATCACCCGCGAACGTAGCGACTCCAGGCTTTCCCGCGCAACACCGCCACTGAGTCCCGGCGCCAGCACCACAAAACTGTTGCCGACCACACCGGCAATCGGCTGCACCGGTGTCAGTGCCAGCCCGGCGTCGGCATTGCCCAGACTGCCGGCATCCAGCGCGGCGATGGTGGTGGTATTACTGCCATTGGCCGTGGTGCGTGCGGCGGTGACTTTGTAGGTGCGGCCGTCATTGGTTTGCAGCAGCGTGTCGACGTCGAGCACAGCGCCGGCGGTCGCGGTAAAACTGACGCTGCCGGTGGCGACTTGCGCGGGTTTGCGCGGTTGGTTCAGACGTAGAGCGGCAATGCGTTCCAGGGTCGATTCATCGGCTTTATCGGGCAGGATCTGCTCGGCAATCCAGTCGAGATAACCGTACAGACCATAAGCCGCGCCACCGAGGGTACGGGCCAGCACTTGCGCATCGGACTGGCGCAGCGAATCGCCGGCCAGGTCGCTTTGGGTGCGCTTGATCAGCACCGGCAGCGAAGGGGTTTCAAACGGCATAGATCACCTGCCAACTGTTATCGGGGTTGATGTCCAGACGTTCGCCGTCGGCCAGGGTCAGGACCGTGCGCAGGTTCAGGCGCTGGGCGTCGAGGCGTTCGCTGATGATGTCGATGGCGCTGCAGTGGCCGTCGTCGATCAGCCACTGCAAGGCTTCGCGGGCATAGAACTCGGCGTCCATCTGCGTTTGTCGGGTCAGTTTCACCCGGCGCAGCAGCCATAGCCGCGAGCCGATGCGATCGTCGGCAACGGTGGGAAACGTGTCGCCCCACCAGCCGAAACGTTCGTCGTCGTCGAGGGCGTCGTCATCGGCGGCGCGGCGCCAGGTGAACAGGCTGATGAGCACGGCGCGGGTCAGCGCGGCGTGGAGGTTTTGGCTGATCAGCATCACTTGCCTCCTGCCGGCGCGCCGGTCTGGCCGCTGCCGGCCTGCACGCCGACATGCACGTGTTTAATCTGGCTGATGCCACCGGCGAGTTGATCGCCGGTGGACACGATCTTGCCAGTCTGATTGATCACCGGCGTATCGAAGTTCACCGCGCTGCTGGCGCGGATGTTCAGCGTGGCGGTTTCGATGTCGATGATCCGTCCACGCTTGAAGTGAATCCTGTCGCCCTCGTCGGTGTAGATCGCCACTTCACCAGCGGCCAGCGCTTGCAGGCGATAGCGGCGGTCGGCGATGACCAGAGCGATGGCGTGGGAACGGTCGCCGCCGATGAAGGTGACGACGCCCTCGGCGCCGGCCAGCGGATGGCTGGTGAAGCCGTAGGGTTCGAAATGTTCCATGTCGTCGTTCACTTCACCGGCGGTGAGGCGCATTTGCAGCGATTGCAGCTTGGATGCCGAGTTGGCGAGCACGACAGTGCCGCGCGCCAGCAGGCGTGTCAGTAGGCTCATGAATTGTCCTCAAAGGTAGGCATCACGCGATCCACTGTGGGAGCGAGCCTGCTCGCGAATGCGCTGGGTCAGGCAATGTGATGTTGAAGCTGCCAGCGCTTTCGCGAGCAGGCTCGCTCCCACAGGGTTCGGAGTCAGGCTCAGGTTTTTTTCGGGGGTGTTGGATCAGGATCGAAGGTATGCGGCGGCGCCACTTGCAGCGTGGTCACCGAGCCTTGTGCCGACAGCGAATAAGTGACCTTGGAGATCAGCATGTCGCCATCGAACCCAAGCACCGGATCCGTGACTTTGACCAGCGTGTTGTGCCGCCAAAGATCACCGTTGACCTGGCGCCAGCCCTGCACCCGGTACGTGGTGGTCTGCGCCCGCCCCATACGGGTGGCGCACTCCCACTGGGCGCGTTGCTGGGCCAGTTCGAACGTCAGCGCGGTGCCCTCGTTGATGATAGTGGTGCGTCGACGTTTGAAGCTCAGATCGGTCGCGCTGGATTCAACCTCGCTGACCGCCGCCCCGCTCTTCTTGTCCGAACCTTTCTGCTGGCCGATCACCCGGTATTCGGAGAACACCTGGCTCTGATCCATGGGGGCGTTGGCCGACAGGATATTCTTGCCCAGCTCCAGCGCATCACTGGCCCGCCCACCGCTGCCAGGCTTGGCCAGCACCAGCCGGCCCTGCTCGTCATCGGTGGAAAACACCCGCAGCAACGAGAGCAAACGGTCGATCGACTGGAACACGGTTTCACCCGGCACGATGGTGTGCTTGGTCAGCCGCGCAGTCTCGGGAATTTCATTGACCACCATCAGCCCGTACTCCATCGCCAGTGCCTGCACGATGCTCAACAGCGGTTGTTCCTGCCACTGGTTCGGCTGGTTTCTGGCGGCGCAATCGACCAGATCCTGAGTCTTGGAACTGCCCTCGATGCTCAGGCTGATCTGGCGTCCGTCATAGCTGACCGGAGCCTTGAACACGTAGCCGGTGAGCACCAGGTCCTGGCCGATTTTCACTTCGCAGGGGTCACCCGGCTTGATCCGCTGGCCCACCGTCTGCCCCGGCCACTGCCAGGTGATGTCAAGTTTGAAGGTGCGGAACTGGCGCTCCAGATCAGCGGTGATTTCCACGCTTTTCCAGCCGCCGTATTCCATGTTGTTGACGGTCAACGTGACGCGGTTATCCATCTCGCTCATGGCTCACTCCCTGGACACTTTCACGTCGTTGGGTGAAAAACCCGGATGGTTCATCGCGTTGCTCTGAGTCACTTGGGTCACCCGTGTCGCATCGGCAAATTGCTTGTAGGCCACAACCAGCGCCGGCAGGCTTTCCTGGAACGATTTGGTGACCTGGCGCACACCGGATGACGCCACTGCCTTGAGATGCGCCAGCAGCGCTTCCTTGACATCGTTGATGGCCTGGTGGTGTTTGGGATCGGCCTTGTCCAGCATCGGATCAATGGCCACCCCGACAGCTTTCTGCAGCGCTTTCATTTCATCGGTCACCGGTACTTCCGGACGGGTCACCGGTTGATCCGCCTGCTGCGCCACCGAAGGTGTCGACGACAGTTTCACTGCGGGGCTCGCCACTGGCATCGACGCCACCCATTGCGCGACTTTGACCAGCATCGTGTCCTGCACCAGATCGGCCATGGCTTGCGCCGCAGCATTGGTGTCCTTGCCGGTGGTGATCTTCGGCGCATCAGCCTTGCGGATGGCTTCAAGTTGCTGGGAGACGTCGGCAATCACGCCACGGTAGCCTTCCTTCGCGAATTCCTTGAGTTCCTTGATATCGCCGAGCAAACCTTTGAACTCGGCCGCCACTTCCTTGGGCAATTCCTTGACCGCTTTGACCAGTTCGGTGATCTGCCGGTACTGCTCGATCAACGGCTTGAGCTGTTCCTTGATCACCTCATAAACCCCGGTCAGGCTGTTGCGCAGATTGGCAATGCCGATCCGCGCAGCCTTGATCAGCGTCATCGCCTGTTCGAAGCGTGCCACCGCCGAACCCAACAGCGTGTCGGCCTTGGCCAGCAACACTTTCTGTGTGCTGACGGTAGCGGTCGGAAACGGCAACGGCTTATCGGGATAAAACTTCAGGGTAAAGGTCACCAACCCGCCGTCCTGGCGGGTGTGGGTCATGTCGCATTCACCGACCTTGACTTGCAGGCGTCCGAGCCACGGATGCACCAGTTCACCACTGCCCGCCTCTAACGCCTTGAGCAGCTTGTCGCGCTGCTCCAGGCAATCGGCGCCGATGATGAATGCGGTGACGTCGTGAATCCTGGCCTGCTGGCCGAGATCTTCGAAATACGGCAGATCGCGTTGCGGATATTCATGCAACTGACCTTTGCGACCGACCGGGATTTTCGCCTGATCGATCCAGAAGCCGACACCGCGAAAGGATGCCGGCAACAAACGGTCACGCCAGTTCATTGGAACCTCCTGCCGACAACGAGCGATAGCCGATGCGCGAAGACAGCGCCAGGCCCGGTTGATTGCTTTGCGGTTGATCGGTGCGCAATCCGGCCGGCGCATTTTCGAAGCGCACGGTCAGGCCGCCTTCGAGTTGTGTGCGGTTGTTGATTGCACTTTGTTGAATCAGTGCGCCGGAGCTTTGCGGCAGTGAGCCGCTCTGCAGTGCACCGTTACCCGCTGCTTGCGGCGTTGCTCCGAAGAACGCCGGCGCCAACTCACCTTTGCCTTCGGCATTGGTCTGGCGTTGCGCTTCGGTGAACGTTTCAACCTTGCCGGTGACCTTGGCGATGAGTCCGGCAAAGCCACCGTCGAACAGCTCCTTGATCGGCGCAATCACGGTTTGCAGCTTTTGCCACAACTCGCCGAACCACTCGGTGATCGGCCCCCAGTTCTTGATGATCTGCCCCAACGGCGTCCATTCGAACATGTTGTGCAAAAACTCGAGTACCGGTGCGGCCAACGCTTGCACCACGTCCCACAGCGCCGAAAACACTTCGCTGATCGGTTGCCAGTACATCGCGATCTGTTCCAGCGGCGACCATTCGAACAAGCTCTGGAAGAAGCCTTTGATCTGCTGCGCCGACGCTTGCAGCGCGGCCCAGATCGGTTCGAAGAACGTGACGATGCTGCCCCAGTTGTTGACGATCATGCCCAGTGGGGAATAGTCGAACAACGTGCCGAAGAAGTCCTTGATGGCTTGTGCCGCCGGTTGCAGCGCCGTCCAGATCGAGGCAAAGAACCCGGTAATCGCCCCCCAGTTGTTGATGATCATCCCCAACGGCGTCCAGTCGAACAGACCTTTGAGGAACGCCATCACCGGCACACTCAAGGCCTTGAGCAAGTCCCAGATCGCCGAAAACAGACCGGTCAGCGGCGCCCAGTTTTCCAGGATCATGCCGGCGGGCGTCCACGAGAACACCGATTTGAAAAAGTCGATCACTGGCGCGGTGACGGTTTTGACCTTGGCCCAGATGCCCGAGAAGAATTCCGCGATCGGTAACCACAGCGCCGCCAGTGCATCCAGCGGTCGCCAGTCAAGGATCGAGCGCAACGTCGCCATCGCACTCACACCGATGTTTTTCACGCCCTCCCACATGCCCTTGAAGAAAGCGCTGATCGGCGTCCAGTTGGCATAAATCAAACCGGCCGCCAGCGCGATGCCCATCGCGATCAACATGATCGGATTGGTCTTGAGCACCATGCTCATCACGTCCATCACCTGGGTCATGCCGGTGACGGCGGTTTGCATGGCGGAGAAGGCAATCGCCCCCGCCGCCAGGCCTTCGACCAGTTTCGGGTTGTCGGCGAGCAGGCTGCCGACCTGGGTCAGCATCGGTTCCAGCCCGACCACCAACGCCCCCACCGCCGGCACCAGTGCCGCGTCCACGGCTGCGGAAACCTTTTCCATCGACGCACTGAACACGTTCATGTTTTGCGCAGCGACTTTCGGTGTGGCGGGCAGGTCGACGGTTTTTGCCGTGTCGCTGACTTCAGTCAATTTGCCCTGAAACGCCGCCGCCGATTTGATCCCGTCCACGAACGGCGTGATCACGCTGCCGCCCTTGAACAGACCACTGATGTCCAGCTTGCCGAGGCCGGTCTGTTCGAGGTTGTTCTTGAAGCTCTCGACCTTGACTCGCAGGGCGCCGAGCTTGGGCGATAGCTCATCGATGCCCGTGATCAGCACCGGAGTTTTTACTTTCGTTTCTTCGTCTGCCATCACTGCACCTGCTGCATCGCATTGATCCGTTGCGCGTGCTCCAGCGATTCGCGGAGCACATCCAGTGGCCTGGCCATCATCTGTTCGGGGTCAACCTTCCAGAACCAGGCCAGGTCATAGGCGACGGCGATCAGGTCGGTGATGGCGCCGACGCCGCACTCATGAAAAAACTCGCAACGGCCCAGCTCAGCGCATTGAGATCAGCCAGATCCAGCTGGTTGACCGACGACGGCGGAATGCCGGCGCACACGGCGATGTATTTGGCCGCCACGTCCATGTCGAGGCTGACTTCTTCGCTCTTGTCGATCTTGTACGGCAGCGCCTTGATCGCTCGCACTTCCTGCACCGTCGGACGGCGCAGGACGAGTTCGGTCAGGGGCTCGCCGTGAGCTTCGATCGCAACCTGAAGCTTCACGGCGCCGCTCATTGCCAGGTCCCCTTGATACCTTCGAATTTCAGTTCGATGGTCGCGTCATCGCCCTTGGAAACTGGCTCTTCAACCAGATAAGCGCCGGCCAGCACGTAGACTTTGCCGTTGCTGAATTCGCAAGTGACGGTGATATCGGTGCCTTCGATCAGCTTCTTCAGCGGGAAGTCGGCGGTGTGCAGCGCGGTCACTTTGAACGACGGCGCGATGTCGGTTTCCTTGTAGAAGCCGGGTACGACGGTTTCGCGTTTGACCGCCATCAGCGGGGCTTCGCAGCCGCCATTGATGGTCAGTTGTGCGCCGTCGACTTTGACGTAGCAGGTGCCTGCAATCAGTTGACCCATGGTGTTACTCCCTTGAATGAAAAAGCCCACGCGAGGTGGGCTGAAAACTTGCCGTCAAACGCGCGGATCAAGCCGCGTCGTCGTACTGCAGACGGAATTGGTTGAGCAGCGCGAACACACGCAGACCGTTGATGTAATCCGGCGGGAACAGCACGTTCACGCGGCTCGGGTCCTGCACGTCGCGCTCGACGATCAGGTGCTCGGCGAACAGCTCGGCGTTCTCGACGTGGCCTTCCAGTTCGAGCTTGGCGTACTGGGCGATCAGCTCACCGCGAATGGTCGCTGGCGTCACGATTGGCTGGCCGGCGCCGAAACGGGTGCCGTCGGAAGCCAGTTTGTGCCGGCCGTACTTGCTGGTGATCACGCTTTGCAGACGGCGCACGATGAACGCCGACTGGTGCATGGTTTCGCTGTCCAGGTAGGAGTTGTCGGCCTGACCGTAAGCGTTTTTCTGGTAGGTGGTGATCGAGCGCTGGATGCGCACGTAACCGCCTTCGTAATACGCGGTGGCGATGCCGTAGTTGAGCAGCGACTGACGCTCGGTCAGGGTGAAGCGTTCGCTGGCCGGTGCCGGATCAACACCCGGCAGACTGCCGCTTTGCGTCGGACGGCTAGCGTCGGCAGAGATGAACACCGCGGTGCGTGCAGCCAGTGCAGCGGCTTGTACCCAGAACGGTTGCGGAACGCCCGGCTCCAGCGCCTGAATGGTCATGTGCTGGTCGTTGCGTGCCTGGCCGGCAGCAACCAGAGTGCCGACAGTGCCGCGCTTGGCGCTGTAGACGTGACCAAACAGTTGCTTGGCCCACGACCAGCGACCGGTGCTGTCATCCATGACCGCTTGCCAGGTATTGAGCGTCGAAAGATCCGACCATGGCAGTGCGATGAACTCGAACGGCTCGTCACCCAGTGCGGCGATGGCTTCCACTTGATCCGGCACACCGGCGCCGCCAGTCATGGCAGTGATCGCAGTGGTCAGGCCGGCCGGGGTGTCTTCGCCGTTGCTCTTGCCCAGGCGATTGAATTGCAGGCTGATGTCGTTACCGCTGTCGCCAGTCCATTTGGCGCTCAGGGTGACCACACCTTCGGCAGCCGCAGCGCTCACCGGCAGATCGGCAGTGGCGTTGATTTTCTGCGCCAGGGCGGTGGCCGCTTGCGCAGCGCTGGCACCGTTGACCACGGTGGCTTGCACACGCACGCCGCCGACATACAGATTCAACACACCAGCCTGAGTCGCGGTGCCAGTAAGGGTCAGCACACCTTTGGCGATCGCGCCTTCGGTGTTGTGCAGCGGCAGGCACCAGATCTCACCGATCGGGTCAGCCTTGCGGAAGGTCTCGTACATCGCGGCGAGCATCGAGCCTTGGCCGCCGATGCTCTTGGCCAGCGCAACGCTGGAGACCAACACCAGTTTGCCGACTTCGGTCGGGGCGATGTTGTCGTTGACCTGAGCGACGATCAAACGACGCAGGGTCGAGCTCGCGCTATTGGCGGCCGAGTTGTCCATTTCGGCATAGAACAGCGGTACACGAATGTCCGCGGGGATGTTGCTGAATCCGATCGCCATTATTTGGCTCCCTTTTGTTTGGCTGGTGCGGTTTTGAGGGTGATGTCGCCGTCGGCCAGACGTCGGCGCCACCAGGCGCTGTCCAGCACTTCACGGCCTTCGACCGGCAGCAGATCGCCCGCCTCCGGGTCAGGTACGACGCGGCCGGCGGCCGGCAGTACGGTGATGCGATTGCTCATGGGGTTACGTCTCCAGAGAAAGTCATTTCCACGCGCCCATCGGGGCCCGGGCGTTTCAGGTTGGGGTCGGCCGGGTCGATCGCATCGACCCGCACGGTGGCCCCGGTAAAGGACGACAAACCGTCCAGTTCGCGTTCGTGCCAACTCTCCGCAGGCTGACTCGGCAGATTGCGGCCAAGCTGGAACTCGGCAAAAAAGCGCAGCCGGTAGAACACGCGGCTGCTGTTGATCGAGACCATTTCGCCGCCGTCGTAAACGATGGCGCTGTAGTCGGAATCGGGCTTGAACCCCACCAGCGCACGCCACAGTTCGGCGCGCAGGTCGTGCAACAGATCCAGCGCTTTTGTAGCGTCGCTGGCGTCAAGCGCCAGGACGATTTCGAAGCGGTCGCGGATCGGTTGAGTAGTGAGGTTTTGGCTGGTGCTTTCACTCGCCAAGTCGGCCAGTGGCAGCACATGGGCCGAGGGTGTCGGCAGATCCGGGTTGCCTTGTAGCAGCGCCAGATCGACACCCACCGAAATGTGATTGGCAAGGCCAGGGCATTGCCCACGCAGTTGCGTGAGGATCGGGGTGATCTTCATGGGGGTGTTCCAGAATAGTGGGAGTTACCGCAGGCCCCTGTAGGAGTGAGCCTGCTCGCGATGGCGGTGCCACATTCAAAATCAATGTGCCTGACACACCGCTATCGCGAGCAGGCTCACTCCTACAGGGGACTCGTGGGCTGTGAGATCAGTCTTTGGCTTCGGCTTTCGGGTCGAGGCACGACGCATCGATCAGGCAGCGATAGCTGTTCTCGCGATTGCCGCTGGCGGTGACCTTGTCGATCGACCAGCGCCCGCGCATGAAGTCCGGCCAGGTGTCATCAAGCAGTACCAGGCCTTCAGCGGCCAGTCGCGGATCGCCGGGGCAGGTGATCTTCACCTTGTACTTTTGCCGGAGCATTTTGCGCACTTCGCCCTCGCCGACGGCGATGGCATCCGCTTCGTTGGGTTGCTTCTGGCGGATGGTCTTGAACGGCGCAAGTCCCGTTTCGACCCAGTGCAAAACGCCTGTAACCGCATCGACAAAACAGGTCTTGCAGCCCTTGGCCTGTTCGCGGGCGGCCTCTTCCAGCGTGGCGCTGATGAAGGCGTGATCACCGGGACGATTGTCGTGGGTGACCGACAACGTCACATCCTGCAGTTTCTGCCCCGAGATTGATTTGATCTGCCCGGGCCGCGCCAGCACATACGCATCGCCATAAGGTTTGGCGACCAGGTTGTACTTCTTTGCCAGCCGCGTCAGAAAGCCCATGTCAGTTTCATTGGACTGGTCGACGTGGGTGATCTTGATCATCGACACGTCCGCAGCGACACGCGATGAAAAGCCGTGCTGCGACACCAGTTGGCTAAACAATTGACCAAGCGTCGTCGGTCCATGACTGGCAGTGCGGCGCTGCTTGAAGCCGGTCTCGTCATCCTTGCTGAACGGCGCGGCAGTGGCCACCAGGGTCAGGCGAAACGGAAACAGCGTCGGTGTCAGGCGAGTGACTTTGAACTGGCCCTTGTCGACCATCTCTTCCATTTCCAGGTAACCCACCAGCAGGCCGATTTTCCCGCCCAGATTTGGCAGCCCTTCGAGACCTTCCAGATCAATGGTCAGGGTCAGTTGATCCGACTCGATACCGGCGGCATCAATGTGCTCCCAACTGATAAGACGCTGGTTGAGCAGATCCGCGTTTGCGCCATAAATCTGCACGACCGGGGTAAAACCCAATGCCATACAACCTCCTTAATCCCAGGCCGTGAGCGCTTTGATCGCAGCAGGTTTGCTGTCGAGTTCAGGCAGCACGACCCAGATGCCAGCGGGCAGAACCGGGCCGTGCTCGGCCAGGGTCGGGTTGAGCTTCCACAGGGCTTCTTCAGCGGCATCGTCGCTGCGCCCGGTTTCGCGGTAGAGCAGCAGATTCACCGAATCACCGGCCACGCTTCGAACCTTACGCATTGTTGAACTCCGCCAATTCGATGACCCAATCGACCACCATCGCCGTGCCGTCATCGATGATCTGGGTCTGGGTTTCCTGAACGTTGTTGATCCGCCACAGCCCCCAGTTGCGACCGATGCCATCGATCAGCGGCAGCGGAATACGCAGCGCCTGCAAGGCGCGCAGTTCATCCAGCCGGTCCATGGCCACGGCGTACATCGACTTGCCGGTGATGGTCAGGGTTTCCGGCTTCTGTCCGGTCTGGCTGGATTTGGGTTTGCTGGTGAGAATCTGTATTTCTGTCCAGCCACCATCGGACTTGCGCAACAACGTGTGGTACGCAAATTGGCGCGAGAGGCCGAAGATGAAACTGCCTAATGCCATTTGTTGTTTCATCAGGCGGCTCCATCGGTCAGGGCTGCGTCACGGCGGGTGGCGAGTGGGTTGTTGGTCAACAACGGCAGGAACTGGCCGTGGAATTGTCCACTCAGTTGCTGCCCGATGATTGTGCGGATTTGTTCAGCCGTGTCCGGAGCCGGACAGGTGACCTGGATCAACGGTGAAAAGCTCACCTGCTGATTTTGCGTCTGCGCGCTCGGCAGTTCTTTGGCGACGTCTGCCGGCGGGGCGAGTTTGTCGGAGGCCGGTGCCAGTTTTTCACCGAGCCAAGAACCGCCCATGCTGCCCATCGTACTGCCGACGATGCCGCCCACCACGCCACCGATGGCCGTGCCGATGACGGGAATGAAACTGCCGATCATCGCGCCGGCAACCGCACCGGCATAACCACCGGCCAGACTGCCGCCGGCTGAACCCAGCGCACCGCCGACCAGTTTGTTATCGCCTTCCTCCAGCCCCTTCAACACATCGGGAGCCGCAGCGGCCACGGTCAGCAGTGCATTGGTTTTGCTGAATCCCTTGGCCAGGGATTTGGCGTCGGTGAAACGGCTGCGCAATGTCGGACGTGGTTGCTCAGGTGCTAGCGGCTCGACAGATGGGAGGTTGACGGAGGCTTTGGGTTTGGCCGGGTTTCGGCGCTTTTTGGGCTTGCCGTTTTTTTCGGGTTTGTCAGTTTTTTCAGGCTTGTCGGGTTTGGCGGACTTGTCGGGCTTGCCGGTGTCGCCAGCGCTGGCAGGCTGATCCAGAACATCAATAAGAGGACCGGCGCCTGCCGTCGTCAGCAATTTTGTCGCCGCACCGCGAATGATCGAGGTCGTGGCGGCTTTGATTTGCGCGCCCCGGGACACGGCAATAACGCCGCCCAGCATTAGCAGCGCCGCCGTCGCCCTGGGTTGCTCCTCGGCAAAACGGGCCATGCCACTGGCGACAGCATCCAGAGAGACCACCACAACATCGAACGCATTGGTCAGTGCGCCGCCAGCGGCCGTAGACAACCGCGTGACACTGGCGTCCAGCGCATTGACGCGTCCTTGCGAGGTGCCCCCCAATTGCTCAGCGTCTTTGGCAACTGACCCGGCGTAATCGAGCTTCGACGGGGCTTCGGGATTCGGCACAGTCAGCAGACTGAACGCCTTGGTCACGTCCTCAGGCTTTTTCAGCAACTTGAGAATGGCGTCGTTGCCACTGAAGAGGGTCTTGGTCAAAGCCTCCTTCTCTTCGGGCTTCTTGTCCTTGAGGGCTTCCATGACCTTGATGATGGTCGCCGACGCATCGGTCTTCATGCCAGTGGCGACTGCCTCCGGCCCCAGTCCATTGCCCAGCGAAGCCCAGGCAGTGCGCTGCTCATCCGTGGCCGTGTCGGCCTTGGCAAGCACCGTCATCAGACTGTTGAGCCCGGCTCCCGCTGCGGACTTGTCGACACCGCTGTTCAAAAACGCTGCGGCCAGTGCCGCGACCTGCTCCGGCGTGAGTCCGCCGGCGACGGCTTTTTCACCAACACTCTGTACAACTGAGCCGATGTCCGCCGATGTCGCGTCCAGCGTGCTGTGCCCCAGATAATTGGTCGCATCGGCCAGGCTTTGGCTCTTGCCACGATCAAGGTTCATCGCGGATTGCCAGGCCAGCATCATCTCGCTGGCTGTTTTCACATCAACGCCGAACGCCGAAGCGTTGATCGCCGCGTCACGAGCGAAGTCGGTCAAGGCGGCAACTTTAAGCTCGGGTTGAAGGCCTTCACCTACCCCCGACTTGGCCGCAGCCAGTTGTACCTGCAGCAGATCCACGCCGGTGGCGCCACTGGGAGCAACCTGTTTCTCGCTGGCCATCCTCAGGGTTTCTTGTGAAAGCGCCTGAAGTTGATCCTTGTCCAGTTTCAGCACTCGATTGAGTTCAGACAAAGAGGTCTGCTGTGCCATCGTCGCTTGCATGGCTTTGGGGGGTGAGCGCTGCTCGACCTCTGCCTTGAGCTTTGACTTCGGCTCACTATTGGCAGCAGGGGCTGCCGCCACAACCTTGAATAGCGATCGCTGGCTGACCAACAGTTCGCGCAGCTTGATCTGCTCTTGGGTCAGCAAACGGATATCCACGCTTGCCAAGGCCAGTGTCAGGTTCAAATCCTGCAGCGGTTTTCCGAGGTTGTCGGGCAGTGTTAATCCGCCCGTTGTATTGCCGCTCTCACCGGCGTATGTGAGCGCATATCTGTTCTCTGCCATTGCCGCTCTACTCCTGTTTCACGCCAAGGCGAGTGATCGCTATGTCGTAGCGGCGCAACGCCTTTTCGGCGTCCCATTCGAGAATTTCCGCTTCACTTACCGGGTAAATGAGCGGGACGATATCGAGGATTACTTCGATGTCGCGTTCCGAAAGTAGGCCGCCGGCTGGTTTAAAAAATCGTCGATGCGCACCTGCAATTGCGTCCAGTCCGGGACGGTCATCAGGGCCAGATCGGGGATCATCAGACCGGTGCAATGGGCAGTGATGAACTCGGCGCGTTCCTTGGCCGTTTTCAGTTTCTTCATCACTTTGGTGGCGCGCAGTGCAGGCATTTCCAGCGACAGCGAGGTCACGGTGCGGCCGGTCACGGCGAGCGGTTGCAGCAATTGCACCTGGTCGGGATCGGCGGATTTTTCCGCATCTTCGACCTGCTCCAGAAAGTACGACGCAGGGCGTGTCGACATCTCGTGCACGTACTGGGCGATGCTTACGTAGTCCGGGCGCTTGAGCTGGTCGAGTTCCTTGACCGACAGGCCAGTAGCGAGCAGCGCCAGTTCGAAGAACTGATCGTCTTCATCATCGCCGGCGCGCTCCAGCGCTTCTTTTTGCGCGGCGTAGAACAGCGGCTTGAGCTGGATCTGGTTGATCTGCGAACCGTCGTCGCCGGTGATCGGCGACAACAGGTCATGCTGGGGTGGCATCCACGACATGTATGAATTCCTTGGTGATTCTTGGGGGGTGTTGCGCAAAGGGGCCAGTCAACCTGGCCCAATGTGGGAGCGAGCCTGCTCGCGAAAGCGGTCTTACAGTCACATCGGTAGCGAATGTGATGGCCTCTTCGCGAGCAGGCTCGCTCCCACAGGTTTTGCGGTGTAACGGGTTACGGCATCAGCACCGCACGCCGGGCATCACCAAGGATGTCGACGCCGTTGAGCACGAACTTCTGGGTGCGCACGTCGATGTCGATCACCGGTACGCCGTTTTCCAGGCGGTTGTAGGTGCGGCAGGACAGCTCCAGATTGGTCTTGGGTTTTTCACCCATTTTCACTGCGGTTTCTTCGAGGGATTTCAGCTTGCCGCCGACGGTGTGATAGGTGAACCAGGTGTTGCCATCCTGATCCTGACCGGCTTCACGCACGTTCAGCAGGATGTCGTCGCCCAGCTTCACACCCAGCGCGAGCATGACTTCAGCGCCGAGGCCTTGCAGGGTCAGCTTGGCGTTGAGCGCTTTGCCGCCCTTGGCCATTTCTTCGACGATGAAGCGGCCGCCACGCATCTCTTCCACATCGAATTCGATCTTCGGCGGGGTGAATTCTTCAACGGTCGCCGACAGCGGCAGGCCTTGCAGGGTGGCCGCGATGGCCTGTCTTACGCGGTTGGTAAACATTAGAGAACGTCCTCCAGGAACTGCTCGATGATTTCATCGCGGGCGTTGAGTTGATAAACCATGTGTTCGTTCGGCGCGTAGCGGCCGTAGTCGATAACCACGTACCAGGTGCCGTTCTTGTACTTCTCGACGCTGTTGAGTTCCGGGTGCAGATACACGCTGCCGCCAGGGATGGTTTCGTCGGCGACCAGGGTTTGCAGCCAGTCGTTGATGCGCTTGACCTCTTGATCCATGAACGACTTGGTGAGGTTCTTGGCCATGGCTTTCTGGCCGGCCTTGACCAGCTTGCGGCTGATCGCATCTTCGAGGCCGACGTAGCTGATGAACTTGCCGGTGATCGAGCGGTTACCCAGCAGCGAGAAGCCGCCGAGCACGGTGCGGGCGTAGTAGCTGACGCCGTAACGGTTAAGCAGATCGCCTTCGGTGGAGGTGTCGAGAATGTTGTATTCAACGACCCGCGAAACGTCTTCGGCGTAGGTCACCTGGTTGCCCGGGCTCTCCCACTGCTTGACCTTGGCCAGCGCAGCAATCGCCAGACTGGAAGGCGACAGGAAAACGTTTTTCTTCGCCGCTTTCGAGTACACCGCAGGCATGTTGTGCACCACCAGGCAGCGGTCGAAACCGAGATCGGCGCCGCCCAGTTCCTGGCTGTACAGCACTTGATCGGCGACCGAGGCGTCCTTGCCGTCCAGCACCACACGGGCCTTGATGCGCTTGCCGAACGAGGCGAACTCGCTGGCCACCGCTTTGGTGCCGGTGAAGCCCGGTGCGCCAATGATGGTCAGGTCTTCCGGAACACTGCCCAGCGCCGCCAGACCGAGCTTGCGGCCGGTCAGTGGATCAACACCGCCGATCACTGCGTTAACGGTGTCGGCCGGGGTCGCGCCCGCTTCGACGATGACCACGTAGACCGGCACCTTGACCACTTTGAGGATCTGGTAAACCGCGTGATACAGGGTGCCTTCTTCGGAACCGGTCGGATCGAGTAGCGCGTGGGTGGTGAAGCTGTTGATGCGGAACGGTGCGTTGCGCGGAATCAGCGGATCGGCTTTCGGCGCGGTGCCAACCAGACCGATGACGTTGTCACCCAGGCCACCCATGGCCTCGGGGGATTCGGTGGCATTGACGGTAATGCCGTTGTGCTCGAAGTTCAGAACCTCAGCCATAGTCAGTCAGCCTTCTTGGCAGCGGCCTTTTTGGCCTGGGTGGTTGGGGTTTTCAGTTCCAGTCGACCGGCGCTGTGCAAGGCACTGGCCTCGACGTCGAGCAGATCAAGGTCTTGACCGATGCTCGACCAGTGCCCACCGCCGGTGGGGAATGGGACGAGCACGGTGTAGGTTTGGCGGGTTGCCATTCGGGTTTCTCCAAAGACGAAAAAGCCCCTTGGTTTCAACAAGGGGCTATCAGTTGCTGATCAGCGGATAAGAAAACGCCCCGTCAGTGCGGGGCGTTTTTATTCAGGCAGGCTAGCGAGCCATTCCGGCGCTGCCGGGCGGTGTTCGCTCAAGGGCAACTCACCGCCCTCCGGCCACAGACGAAGCACATGGCGGTACGTTTGCAACTCGATGTATTGCGCCGGGGTCAGTTGGGTTGGCCAACGGTCCACCTCGTCACGGTGACGGTTGACTACGGGATCAGTGAGCGCGATCTGCTGTTTGCGCCAGTAGCGTTCAATGCTCTCAAGTTCCGCAGGTGTTGGCCCCGGCAGATCAACCAGTACCGGATAGTTATTTTCATTCATGACAATCATCTTGCCGGTAGACAGCCCGTTCAATAACTCGCGCCAGTACTCACGCGAGATTTCAACAGCATCGCTTGGAATTTCTGTATGGATGGCGGGATCGTAAAAACCGCCCGTGGAGGGTGCATAAAACATAGGTTCTTCCTTGTTTGATTAACGACGACTCTAAAACCACCCTCGCGAGTGGTCAGATATGAAAACGCCCCACGGTGTGGGGCGTTTATTGAAGCGCAGTGATCAGTGCGGGCAGTGCCTAGGCCGGCCAACCTACAGCGAGCATTTCATTTTTATAGGTTCCAGCCTCAAAAGCCTGGAGCAGATCAAGTTCGCGATCAAAGCAGGCCTGAACGTGTGACCGGACAGCCTTGGCGATGGCAATGATTTGTTCGGCGCCGATCTCGACGAAGCCGTCGAGGGTCTTGAAGTTACAGCGGTAATCAGGATCAAGTATGGCTGATAGGCCGGTGCTGGCGATCAGAGCCTGGCTGTCGCGGGTTGTTTCGATATTCAAAGCTTCAACGAAGATCGCTGACGTTTCGTGTCGAAAACGTTCGGCAGCAAACAGTGCTGGATAATTCGGCTCAATCTTCGGAAAAGGCGACTTGACCACTTCGCCGTCGACCAACCGCCACACACCGTCTGTCTCGTTGATCGTTCTCAGGAAGAGCTCATCGCTGATCTCAACTGCACCTTCAGGAACATTTTTTCCATGTATTCCGGAGTCGTAACGACCCGAGAGGTTTTGCTGTTCATCAAATACAACCAGTTTTACGCTCACAATAAATCCTCAGGCTTACCAGCCAATAGCGACCCAATAGAACGCTTCTGCCACTCGCGTTCCGGAAAGGAAAGCACCCGCACTAAAACCTGCCTTACCCGGCCCATCAGTCCGAAGCATGACATTTGTATCTCTAGTACCGCCGCCACCGATATAAGCGGTCCCATTGAGGGATACCAACCTCGTCGGAAATGTCATCGGGAACAGGACAGCCAGGTCTGCGGTTGCCGTGGTAGTGGTGGTGCCCCATTGAATAATCAATCCACTCGGGAGCTGCTGGTAGCCGTTCGACGACAACGACGCCGAAAATTCATTGGAATACTTAAGCGAAGAAGCGCCTTCCTCAACGACATAATTGTTATCGCCGCAAGTAACGACAAGATTCGAATTGCTCTGAACCGTAACACTGGTAAGCGTTTTAGAGAGCGCTACTATGGTGTCATTGCCCTGACGATTCAGTGTCACGTCAGCTGTTCCGATGTTGAGGATGTAGAACTTGGACCCAACGGGGCTGGCGACCAGCGGAGGCAGTGTCACGGCGCCCGGCCCAGTGATAACGATTCTGCGCCCGGCCATGGCCGGAACCAGCGAAGCTGGCAAAGTCACGATATTCGTCTGACCGCTGAAATTTCCTGCCGCACGCTGAACGAACTCAGTGGTAGCAAATGCCTTGCTCGTGTCGAACTGTGGCTGAGTGGTGAATACAGGTGCGCTTATAACACTTGAGTAGCGGATGACGACGCTTCCACCTATCAAACGCCATTGTCCATTTAACCTGAGAAACTCTGCCGTATCCCCCAGACCAAGAACAATTGGCCCAACAACCCCGGTCGACGTATTCAGGGTGTCTCCACCAGCGTTTGCGGAAATCGTTACAGCCCCGGTACCAGCGCTGACTATTGTGATGATCGCAGTTGCCGTAGCGGGAACCGACGAGGTCGGCGGGAGGGTGCAAGTGATCGGTCCGGCATTCGAAAGACTGACTAGTCCACCAATGTCAGCCAGCGTCACGACATAACTGTTACCAACCGACTTGAACGACGAGTATTGCAATCCATGGCGCCGCACAAACTCCGCGTTGACCAGCAACTGACTACCATCGAATTGCGCCGGTGTCGGACAAGTCGGCACCCCCTCAAACACGGGCGACATCAAACGGGCAAAACCCGCCGTCACGTCCTGGAACGTCAATGGGGTTGTATCAAGTACTATCGGACCATCTGTAATCAGCTGCCAGATCGTATCGGCGAGGGTTGCCCCTGCTTCCACCGTAACCTCTAGATTAGGCGTTACCTTCGCACTGGTATCGGCATCTTTCGCCCGAATCCAGGCACCATTTGCCGCAATGTAAATTCCGTTGTCCTTTGCTTGCGTCTGGTTTTTAACGAGCACGCGATCGCCTGAAATGACAGCAACCGCGTCAATCATTTGTGCGCCGCTCAATACAATATTTGCTTTGGTTGCGACCCGTACCGACTGTTTTTTGTCGAGCTTAGCCAGTTCATCTGCCACGTAACCAGCCACCCATGCCCGAGTGGCCTTAACCACCGTGTCATCAATCAACAACGTCACCAGCGATGCATTGCTGGTCTCGAAAATCGAGCGAATGTAGAACTCTTTGCCCGAGCCCGACGTCGCCAGAACCGGTTTGAACGACTCCGGGTATTTGACGATGGCGTAGAGAATCCCGGTATCAGTCCAAAGCCCCGCCTCTCGCACATACCAGCCGCCGACATCCGGCGGAATGGTCACTTCGGCGAGCAGCCAGCTCGGGTTCTTCTCGTCCTGGAACAGCGCATTGAGCGGCCCGCGCCAGACTTCGCGTTTCAGCGCGGTGGCGGTTGCGGCAGGGTTGTAGACCCCGCCCTCGCCGCCGTCACCGACGGAAATCTGCGTCAACTTGATCGGCGTGCCCGCGGCTTTACACGCCGTTTCGTAGGCAATCCCTGCGTTGGTGAGCAGGGTGTAATAGTCAGCCATTCAGGCCCCCTGAGGATAAATAGTGGATGTTTCGACGGTGTACATGCCGGCGGCCATGAATGCCTCTCCCGAGGTTTCGAGCCCTTCGATGAACACTGGATAAACCGTGGTCAGCTCGCCGCAGAACGTCGCGGCGCCGATGACGTGATTGCCGAAAGCGCTCAAGCCGACCGAGACCGTCAGCACATCGCGTTCGCTCTTGGCATCCGCCAGGCGTCGGTCGAGACGGGCATCGATTTCTTCGCTGTAGGGTTGGTCGCTGAAGGCGCGAACGGAAAAACTGTACGGCGCGCCGGGCGGTGTCTGTTCGTACCAAGCGCGGATTTCCGGGCGTAGTTGCAAACCCTTGGCGGCGTTTTCCAGCGCCTTGCGAGTGCCGGCCTGACGCGCGGTGGGCCAGGCCAGTTCGACGGTCAGGCGTTTTTCCGCCTCCGGTGCGGCGCTGCTCCATTCGGCAACACCGCGATCCGCCGCCAGATACGGCAGAAAGGCAACCGGGGTTTCTGCGGGGTTCATCAGTTCCGGGAACGGCGGTGCGATGCGATCAAGCAAGGCGCCAAAGCCCAGATCCAGACCTCGTTCCAGTGCCGAACTGTTGGCCGGCAGCAGTGTGGGGCGCTGAGTTTTTTCACTCATAGCGTCAGCACCTCAACCTCGACCGCCGTGCAATACGGCGCTTGAAACGCCGTGGTCACGATCGGCGCCAGCGGTTCGAGAATCTGCAGTTGCACGGCACCGGCGCTGTGCAGCGTGTAGTCGATCCAGCTCGGATCGACCCGGCCTTCGAGGCGATGGCAACTGTCGGCGTAGGCCTGTAATTGTTGTTGCGCGGCGACTTTGGTCAGGCCCGAATCCGGGCCGGAATTGATTTTGGCGACCACGCGGATCCTGTAGCGCTGAATGTCGGCAGCCTTGACCGTAACCAGGTCGGTTTCCGGTCGCACATCAGGCCGCGCGAAGTGCTGACGAACGCCGTCAAGCAATATCGCGGGGGGCGTGCCATCACCGTCGCGGGACAGGACAGTGACCTGCACTTCGCCCGGTGCCGTTCGCCGAGCATTGCCATCCTTGACTTGCGCGGCGAGGCCGTCCGGGTTGAAGGTGTAAGTGACATTCACCACACCTGCCTCGGTGGATTCGACCTGCACCGTTGGGCGCTCGCCGAGGGTGAAGACTTCGCGGCGATACTGCATCCGCGAACCGGCTGCCGGCGCATGGGGCGCCAGGTAATAACGCAAACGGGCGTCATCGTCGCTTTCATAAATCGCCGGCACCGGCGGGAATGCCGCCGGATCGCCGGGATCGAGCAACTGCCGCTCAAGGCCCATGTCCGCCAGCCGTGCATCAAGGTTGCTGCCCGTCGCCCACCACGCCAGCATCTGTTTGATGCGAGCGTTGTATTTGCGCTCGTGGGTTTGCAACCGCACGCAGAAAGCTTCAAGCGCGAGGGTTAGCAGTTCGCTTTCGTTCTCGAGACTGGTCCTGAGTTTCGCAGCACTGTCCGGCGAACGCGCCCCGACGTATTCGACGACGAAAGTCTTGAACTCAGCGAGCAAGTCTTCGAAGGCTTCAACGGTGATCAGCGCGGGTTCGGCCAATTGGTTCTGGCCGGGGATCAACATGCTCATGTCACGACCTCGAAGGTTTGTTGACGGTTTTTCCAGGTGCCGGCGAAACGCAGCAGCAGACCGGCGCCCTGACGGCTGGCGACGATCACTTGTGGCTGAAAATCGTCGATGCCGTTTTGCTTGTTGTAGAACGCTTGCGCGGCGTGGCTCTGGGCCAGAAGCAGAACGTCGTCACCAAGGTTCTGCCCCAACAACGAGGGGATCAGCGATCCGTACAAGGGCCTTTTTTGCCGGGTACCCAGCGGCGTAGTCAGGGCCCGGGTCGCGCGCTGCACAAACTGCAGCCAGTCGTCGACCGTGACCCCGCTGTCTCTATCGATTCCGATCATGGGAAGCTCTTGAATCAGGGGCTGATGACACGGCCCTGGTGATCGACCAATGGGCCGCTGAAATGCACGCCGGAAGCGTCGATAGTCAGGCCGACGGCACCGAGTTGCAGGGTGATCAGTTGTGGTGTCATCGCTAACCGGGCCGGGCCGATGCTCAGCTCCAGCGATTCGCGTGAACCGCTGAAAGCTGCCGGGCCGTTTTCCCAGTGCAGGGTGTGGGTGGCGTCGTCATAGCCGCTTTCGCTACCGTCCTCATGCACGCGACGGGTCAGCGTCGGGATCGTAGAGGCTGGCGGAAAGCGGTCACTGTTCAAACCGAACAACGCCACGCTCTGTGCACCACTTTCGCCGCTGCCGTAGTTGAACAGCAGACACTGCTCGCCCACCGTCGGAATCCGCGACTCACTCTGCGCGCCAGCGCTGGGGTTGAAGAACTTGATGGCTGGCGTGAGCAAGCCACCGTGACTGACCTGACAGGTGTTGCTCGCAGCGTCGACTGCCTGGCAAATGCCGATACGGCAGAAGCTTTCGGCACGGCGGTGCAGGTCGTCGATTTCCGCTTCCATTTCGGCCAGGCGTTCGATGATCGGACCCAGCTGCATGCGCAGTAATGCGTCGAACATTTCAGGCCTCCAGCGCGGTGTATTGGTCGGGGTCGTCGATATTGCTGACTTCCCAGGTGCGAGCGAATTTCGGCGTACCCAGCGGGTCGTCGAGCAAGGTCGGGCCGAGGTAGAGGGTCTGATCGAACGTCAGGGTCCAGGTCTTGTATGGCTGGTCAGCGCGGACCAGCAACGACGGCAGGCCATCAATATTCATCGGCAGATCGCATTGATCGCCGGGCAGGTTCCAGCGGTTGTCAGTAATCAGGTTTTTCAGCACCGCGATCAGATCGCATGCTGAAAATGCGCTGGCGGCAAGGGCCGGGATGACTTGCAGGGAAACCGTCATGACATGAGCAATTCGCCCGTCAGCGGCGCGCACTCCCGGTCCATTGCGGTCGAAGTCGATCAGCACCCAGGCCTGATCGCCCGGTGCAGTGAAATCATCATGATTGCCGACGCTGAGGTTGAGTCCGGTAGTGTTGCGCAGTGTCGTCGCGATGGCTGTAAACAGTTGCGACGGCTGCTGGATCGGTGTGGGCATACATGACCTCCTTTTCAATCGTCCACGCGCAGCCCTGCCGCCAAAATGGCGGCACGGAGAAGTACTGAGGTTAAGGGTGGTCGCGAGGCGGGATGTCGCAGACGCCGATGCGCTTGGCGGCCCAGCGTTCGTACAACCCGATGGCGACGTCGGCGCCGGCCATCGCGGTCAGGCAACCGAACGCGCCGGCGGCCCAGATCGACATCCCAGCGGCATACAGCAGCATGATCGCCGACACGCCGCAGATCATGCAGGCGCCCGAGCGCAGGGCCAGGCGCCGCAGCAATGACCAGCCGCGAGCGCCCTCCTTGTCGGCGCGCCACATTTCGCCGGACACCCCGCCAACGACGGCAAGGAGGATGACCAGCCAGATCGGCATGTCGGCCAGGGCTTGTTGCTCATTTGTCATGTCACGCCTCCGGGGTAGCGTTGAGGAAACAAGAAATTGTGAGCAGACCCGATGCATCGAGGTCATCTCTCGCACGTTTGAGTAAAACCAGCGCTCCCCGTCTACAGGCGTTACAAACGCTCGACAATGACGTCATCAATGAAGGCAAAGTTGGCGTACGGGTTCTGCTCGTTGGAAAACGCCAGCGTTGTCTGCGGCGTGGTTGCGGTGAAATCGTAGGTCAGGGTGGCCCATTCAACTGCAACGCCTTTGGCGGTCGGCGTGTTGAAGGTCGCGGTTTGTCCTGCCACTTTCATCTGGATGATGCCGTCGCCCGAGCGACTGGCAAACCGCGAATTGCCCGCACTGAAGGTCACCCGGTATTTGGCGCCCACGGTCGTGGCGAAGTTCTGCTGTATTCCACCGCCGTTGCCGTACACGTAGTTGGCCAAGTCAACGATCATCACGCCATCTGCTGCAACAGAGCCGCCAATCGCATTGGGCATATTGAAATATTCGGCACCAGACAGAAATGTCGTCCAGCCTGTGATGGCGTTGGCTTTTGCGGGAGTGTCCAGAATGCAGCCTGCGCCGCAGGTTGATTGCTCGAAACTGCCGTTCACCAACAGATTGGCAGCCAGTGCGTTTGTACCTGTGCCGAGCAGTACGAAAGTCGTGAACAGCGCAGCGATTTTATTGTTCAACATGGTTTGTTTTTCATCCCTGATAAATTTCGGAATTGGTTTGGGTCTTCTGGCTCAAGGAACCAGGCTGCACGATGGGTCTGCTTTCACGGCAGACTTGATGCCTCAGTAAGGAGCGACCGGCCACATGATGTTTGCCGGGTAACCCGACTGTTTATCGATGTCGCTGAGAGCGATGCAGTACTGTTTGTGAGCCAGCAGCCGGGCCTGCTCTTCTGCCGTGGCCATGGCCAGATCAACCTTGAACTGCAACGAGTTCATCAACAGCCAGTTGGCGGCCGCATTCAGCAGTTGCCATTTCTGCTGCTCGGCCTGATTTCGCAGCTCTTCCTCAGTCGGCGGAGAAAAGGTCCAGATTCCGTTGAATGTGGCTCCCCACCCCACTCGAACATCCGAGCCGGTGACATCAACCCAGACGGAGGCTGGCGAAGCCGGTGCTTCAGGAGCGATTTCGCTCTCTTTCAGTTGAACCACTCTGTTGTATTCAACCAGTGCATAAAGATTCATGTGCATTCCTTGATGTGTGTTTTTCAATGCATGTCGTGTTTGATCGGGCAGGCATTCCAAAAAGCCCGGCGCTTGCACCCCGGGCTTTTCAGTAATGCGCTCCTTCGCCTTCCTTCCAATCCTGTGTTCAAGAAGGAAGCTGACTTTTCGGCGCTACTGGCGCGGTACGAGTCCATTCAAATTGTTTTTCCGACCGCGGTCCCTGCCCGCCGGATAACTGCTTCTGGTGCTTTACGCTGCACACCCGGGTCAGTTGCCAACCCTCTGAACCGTTGAGGCCGGTTCATCGCTGCCTGTTCTTGTGGAACTAAAGAGCTTTCTTGCCAGCCGCTTTGTCGAGCGGCTTGGTGGCAAGGATATGCATGTATGCATATCCAGTCAATGCGCAAACGCATTTATTTATGCATGAGAAATGCACGGATGCATGAAAGCCCCGCAGCGCAAGGGTTTGGCGGTTTCATCAAGGCGAAAAAAAACCCGCCAATGGACGGGTTTATCTGAAAAGGGTCGGGTTAGCGGGCGTACATGCCCCACCAGAAGACGTGACCGAGAATGACGATCTGCTCTTCCTGGATTTCCTGGAAGCTGTAGTCCTCGTCCGGGTGTTCATCGCGATTGAAGCTGCGCAGACGAATGCCGGTAGGCAAGCGGTAGAGTTGCTTCACACGCAACTGGCCATTGTGATTGATTGCGTACAGGTCGCCATCAATGATGTCGCCGATGCCGCACTTGCCGGCGTTGACGCCGACGGTGGCGCCATCACGCAACACCGGCAACATGCTGTTGCCGCGCACCGTCACGCATTTGGCCTGGTCGAACTGCACACCGTTATGACGCAGGCTGCGCTTGCCGAAGCGCAGGCTAGAGCGCTCGCTCTCTTCGATGACGAATCTTCCTGATCCAGCAGCCAATTCAACCTCGCGAAGGAACGGCACCGATACTTCGTCATCATCGACAGGCGTATCGTCGTCCCACAGCATTATGTCCTTGAGTTCCGCGTGCACGTCATCACGCACGGCACCGGCCGACGACGCGACATCCGCGCGCCCGCGCAATTGATCGGTGCTCACGGCGAAGTACTCGGCGATCTTCGAGATATGTTTATCCGAGGGATCGACGATCTTCCCGCTGAGAATCCGCGAGAGAGTGGATTGAGGCACGCCGGTGCGACGGTGGAGCTCCGTGGGGGAGATCCCGTGCTGGTCGAGCAGTGCTCTTAAGACGGAGGCTACGTTGCGTTTTTGCATAACGCGCATAGTGCTTGAAGTTTTTAACGAAGACAAATGCTGAATTGCATAAATCGTGCATAAATCACATATTTATTGCACATGGCGTTTATCCACCGCTATGCAGGGGCCTGCGGTGGTCAGTGCGTCACCACCTCGAAGCACGAAAACACGGGGCAGGCTCGTGTTAGACCCGTGAGCGCTTAGTCTCGCAATACAAGACCATTGCCCTTTCAGATTGCCCGAAGGCTTTTTGAATAATGTGCAGCGGGTACATTACCTTTTCATTCAAAAGCAAGCCGAGGAACTTGGGAAAGGTGGTTTTCATGGGAACACCACGGATACCAGACTGTTTGGTCCGATCAACCATGCTCAGCGAGAGCTTTCTGGATTCACTGCGTTTCACAATGAAGTTTGACAGGGGAAACAAAATATTAGAGACCGGATACGTTAGCCCGGCAATGTGAACAACATCCATGCCTTCTTTACCGAAGACGCTAACCGCCGCCTCCCGACTGTATCGTCGGTAGTGACCAGCTATTTCGTCCTCAATCCCCCAATGGGCAGGAGAACCCGGAACGATAGCAATCAGTGTCCCATCCGCAGTGAGACAATTACGACCGTGGCATATAAAAGAACGCTGTCCCTCATCATCGAAGTGCTCCATGACCATGCATGAAATCACGAGGTCACATGGCTCGATCGGTGCCATCAACCAATCACCCACGACAACATCGTAACTGCCACCGGCAATTTGGTCAGCGAAACGTCTACGCAACGTCTCTGCCGTTGTCGTGGACAAGTCATAAGCTCTGCCGTGCCACCCAAGTGACAGAAGTAGATGAGAGACATGGCCTGCGCCTGCGCCAATCTCAATGAATTTTCCTGGCTTCAACCCAGATAACCGTTCTTTGAGGTACATCAATTGCAGAATCGAGCCGGGTGGTAAAACGTCCATGAGGGTCTCCAGTGCGGATGCCAAGCTTCTCACCACTCGCACACCTCGTCCAGATGGAGTGGTGGAGTCATTGGCTCAATCGGGCAAAATCTTAATCAAGCTATGGCCCACCCAAGCTACGCCGGTATACTTCGAGAATGCTCCGTGCCCAAGATTTTTTCCATTTCGAGTATTCCACAAAATGAAGCTCTCAATAGTATCAACTTTGTATCAATCAGAAGAATACATTGATGAGTTTTACCGAAGATCAAAGATAACGGCGGAGAAGTACGCTGGAACCAGTTACGAAATAATCTTTGTAAATGATGGCTCCCCTGATGACAGCGTAAAAATTGCTATAGAAATAGCAAAAATAGACAAGCACGTCACCGTAATCGATTTATCGCGAAACTTCGGACACCACAAAGCAATGATGACGGGTCTAGCACACTCAAGTGGTGAACATGTATTTTTAGTTGACAGCGACTTGGAAGAGGAGCCTGAATGGCTCAGCACATTTGCTGAAGCCATTCACAGCGACAGTGACCTGGACGTCGTTTACGGAACACAAGGCAACCGAAAAGGCGGTCTAGTTGAAAAAATTTCTGGCAACCTATTCTATCGATTGTTCAGAGCGCTCACAGGCATAGATCAGCCAGACAATATAGTTACAGCACGCCTAATGTCACGTCGATATGTCGATGCGCTGCTTATGCATAAAGAACGCGAACTGAATATTGGTGGAATCTGGGTGATTACCGGATTCAAACAATCGCCGATTGAAATAACAAAACACGCCACAAGCCCCACAACCTATTCACTTCGAAGAAAAATCAGTCATTTGGTTAACGCCGTGACTGCATTCAGCAGTGCCCCTCTGGTATTCACTTTTTACTCAGGACTCATCATCTCGATGACAGCGCTGGCGTTCATACTTTTATTAACACTCCAGTACCTGACACACTCGACAGTTCCCAGTGGTTACACTTCAATAGTTGCCTCGATCTGGCTTTTCTCCGGTTTTATTATCTTCTTTCTTGGCATTCAGGGAATCTACATATCAAAAATATTCACGGAGATAAAGCAGCGGCCTTATACCATCATAAAGTCCATTCACAAATCAGGGACCGAAAATGCATAGCCACATACCCACGCAAAGCTATGGGATCCTGCTTAAAGAATCCGCAGACAACTTTCTTGACTTGGCTGCGGAACAAGTGCGCTCTTTGGGGTATGCCGTTATCCCTTCAGGGATTAGTGCTGACGCACTCACCAGTTTCCAAATGGACTTTGACTCGAATCACACTCAGTACATCGAAAAATATGGTTTGGACACGTTAGCATCTATCGACGAGTTAAACACCGTGCGCGCACCGTTAACTCACGGCCCAAAGTCGTTCATGCAGATTGCAACAAACGAGAAACTTCTGTCTCTCGTGGGAAAACTAATACTTGGCCAAGTCATATTAAACCAGCAAAACAGCATTATAAATCCACCACAAAAAAACTATAACCAAGGTGCATGGCACAGAGATCTGCCTTATCAACACTTCACATCAAGCAGTCCGATTGCAATCAATGCAATATTTTGTGTTGACAACTTTACAAAGGCCAACGGAGCGACATTTGTTCTACCGGCATCGCACAAATCCAGTAAATTTCCTTCACTGGACTACATAAAGAAAAATGCGATACAAGTGGAAGCAAATGCTGGCGATTTGATTGTTTTGGACTGCATGCTTTTTCATGCCGGAGGCTTCAACTCAACAAATGTCGCACGACGAGGCGTCAACCACGTATACACAATTCCTTTTTTCAAGCAGCAAATAAACTTACCTGACAATGTTGATCCAGACCAGCTGTCGGAAGAAGAAAAAAAACTTCTTGGCTTCAGATACAGCGAGCCTAAGTCGATATCTGACTTTCTCAATAAAAGATCAAAAATATAACGCTCTCTTCAACCAATTGAAGACAGAGCATTGCACGATTCATATATCCAGCAAATCACTCTACTGCTGAAAGGTGCCAAGCCTTTCAGCAAATACATTCACGCTTCCTTGAAACATCCGGATCCCGGCGATTTGAACACCACCAATTAATACGAAAACCACCTCTTTCGCAGGTAGCTGAAATACCTAAGCATGAGTTTAAAATCTACCACTCGAAGGTATCAACGCGACATATGCTGTATTGGTGTGCCTCATCGACATGCTTGCACCCTGTATTCTGCCCGTAAGTAGATATCGTGCGTTTACAGCAAGGACTACAAACGAGCCGCTGGTTACAACGCGCAGAAGCTCTGCAAGCATCCTGACGCCACAATGACACGATTTAAACTCCGTCGGCCCAAAGTCAGCATTGGCCTGCTGCCAACAATGCCGAAAAAATCCCTGTAGTATTAGGCAGATGTGAGTTGTCAAATATACAGGCAGAGCTGAATCCCACGTATGACCGATCTTTCAAACCACACTCCAATGATGCAGCAGTACTGGCGCCTGAAGAATCAGCACCCGGACCAGTTGATGTTCTACCGCATGGGCGACTTCTACGAGATCTTCTACGAAGACGCGAAGAAGGCGGCCAAATTGCTCGACATTACCCTGACCGCGCGTGGACAGTCGGCTGGGCAGGCGATTCCGATGTGTGGCATTCCTTACCACGCGGCGGAAGGCTATCTGGCGAAACTGGTCAAGCTAGGCGAATCGGTGGTGATCTGCGAGCAGGTTGGTGACCCGGCGACCAGCAAAGGCCCGGTTGAGCGTCAGGTCGTGCGCATCCTCACGCCGGGTACGGTCAGTGATGAGGCGCTGCTGGACGAGCGCCGCGACAACTTGATCGCTGCGCTGCTGGGTGATGAGCGTCTGTTCGGTCTGGCCGTGCTGGACATCACCAGCGGCAGTTTCAGCGTGTCGGAAATCAAAGGCTGGGAGAACCTGCTGGCGGAACTGGAGCGGATCAATCCGGTTGAATTGCTGATCCCGGATGACTGGCCAAGGGATCTGCCAGCGGAAAAACGCCGTGGCGTCAGTCGTCGTGCGCCGTGGGATTTCGAGCGTGATTCAGCACTGAAAAGCCTTTGCCAGCAGTTCTCCACCCAAGACCTGAAGGGCTTTGGCTGCGAGAACCTGACCCTGGCCATCGGCGCTGCCGGATGCCTGCTGGCCTACGCCAAGGAAACCCAGCGTACTGCCCTGCCCCACCTGCGCAGCCTGCGCCACGAACGCCTGGATGACACTGTGGTGCTGGACGGTGCCAGCCGCCGCAATCTTGAACTGGACACCAACCTCGCCGGTGGTCGCGACAACACCCTGCAATCGGTGGTCGATCGCTGCCAGACCGCCATGGGCAGCCGTTTGCTGACTCGCTGGCTGAATCGCCCGTTGCGCGATCTGACGGTATTGCTGGCGCGCCAGACCTCGATCACTTGCCTGCTCGATCGCTACCGTTTCGAAAAGCTGCAACCGCAGCTCAAGGAAATCGGCGACATCGAGCGGATTCTTGCGCGCATCGGCCTGCGCAACGCGCGTCCTCGTGACCTTGCCCGCCTGCGCGACGCCCTTGGCGCACTGCCTGAATTGCAAGTGGCAATGAACGATCTGGAAGCGCCGCACTTGCAAGGTCTGGCGACCATCACCAGCACCTACCCGGAGCTGGCGGCACTGCTGGAAAAAGCCATCATCGACAACCCGCCGGCGGTGATCCGTGACGGCGGCGTGCTGAAAACCGGTTACGACAGCGAACTCGACGAGCTGCAATCGCTGAGCGAGAACGCCGGCCAGTTCCTCATCGATCTCGAAGCCCGCGAGAAAGCCCGCACCGGTCTTAGCCATCTGAAAGTTGGCTACAACCGCATTCACGGCTACTTCATCGAGCTGCCGAGCAAGCAGGCCGAATCGGCGCCGGCGGATTACATCCGCCGCCAGACGCTGAAAGGCGCCGAGCGCTTCATCACGCCTGAGCTGAAAGAGTTCGAAGACAAGGCCCTCTCTGCCAAGAGCCGAGCCCTGGCGCGCGAGAAGATGCTTTACGAAGCGCTGCTGGAAGACCTGATCAGCCAGTTGCCACCGCTGCAGGACACCGCCGCCGCGCTGGCTGAACTGGACGTGCTGAGCAACCTCGCCGAGCGTGCGCTGAACCTCGACCTGAACTGCCCGCGCTTCGTCAGCGAGCCGTGCATGCGTATCACCCAGGGTCGTCACCCGGTGGTCGAGCAAGTGCTGACCACGCCGTTCGTGGCCAACGACCTGAGCCTTGATGACAACACGCGCATGCTGGTGATCACCGGCCCGAACATGGGCGGTAAATCCACCTACATGCGCCAAACCGCATTGATCGTGCTGCTGGCGCATATAGGCAGCTTCGTACCGGCGGCCAGTTGCGAACTGTCGCTTGTGGACCGTATCTTCACCCGCATTGGCTCCAGCGACGACCTCGCGGGTGGCCGTTCGACCTTTATGGTCGAAATGAGCGAAACCGCCAACATCCTGCACAACGCCACCGAGCGCAGCCTGGTGCTGATGGACGAAGTCGGTCGCGGCACCAGCACCTTTGACGGGCTGTCGCTGGCCTGGGCTGCAGCCGAGCGTCTGGCTCATTTGCGCGCCTATACGCTGTTCGCTACGCACTACTTCGAACTGACCGTGTTGCCGGAAGCCGAGCCATTGGTGGCCAACGTCCACTTGAACGCCACCGAGCACAACGAACGCATCGTGTTCCTGCACCACGTGCTGCCCGGCCCGGCCAGCCAGAGCTATGGCCTGGCAGTGGCGCAATTGGCCGGTGTGCCGAGCGAAGTGATCGTGCGTGCCCGCGAGCACCTGAGCCGACTGGAAGAAACCGCTTTGCCGCATGAAGCGCCAAAACCTGCGGCCAAGGGCAAACCGGCGACGCCACAGCAAAGCGACATGTTCGCCAGCCTGCCGCATCCGGTACTCGATGAGCTGGCTAAACTGGATCTGGATGACCTGACCCCGCGTCGTGCGCTCGAAATGCTCTATGCATTGAAGAACCGGATATAAGCACTGAAGAAGCGGATATAACGCAAATGGCTTCAAGCTGTTAGAATCTCGCGCGGTTTGGGATGCTGCTGGCTAATAGCCTGGCCAGCAGGTATCGCTCCCGAACCTGGCGACCCCAACCGTGAAGGGGCTACGCTGCCGCCGCCTGAGGAGAAAATTAGAAATGACCTTCGTCGTCACCGACAACTGCATCAAGTGCAAGTACACCGACTGCGTAGAAGTCTGTCCGGTGGACTGCTTTTACGAAGGCCCGAACTTCCTGGTGATTCACCCGGATGAGTGCATCGACTGCGCCCTGTGCGAGCCGGAATGCCCGGCCGTAGCCATTTTCTCCGAGGACGAGGTTCCGGAAGAGATGCAGGAGTTCATTCAACTCAACGTTGAGCTGGCTGAAATCTGGCCAAACATCACCGAGAAGAAAGAATCGCTGCCGGATGCCGAAGAGTGGGATGGCGTCAAAGGCAAGATCAAAGACCTCGAACGCTGATCTGCCCCGCGCTCGAATGAAAAGGCCCCTCGCGGGCCTTTTTGCTTTTCAGCGCTGTGCTTTTTTGCAGGCAAAAAAAGGGGCGGTATGACCCGCCCACATTTTTTCCCTATTCCCTGTATTCCTTTTCATCGTCCTGATGAATCGCGTCCTGCGATGTCCATTCCCCTCATCCTTGAAGGGCGTGTCTGTCCGTCGACACAACACGGATACTAGAGAATTCCCCGGCGAGAGCAATCGGCCCTGATACCGCAAAAGCGCTGTAATAAGCACTTCACATTAAAAAATAAACATATAAATCAATAAGTTAAATAATCACTCCGAGGACAATCGACGTCTGCCGTCTTGTAAAAATAGTGAACACCTACGAAAGAGTAAGCCAAGGCTTACACCGCGAGACTACAAACGATGGAATTGCCAACCGTACGTCCGGCAATAAACAGGGATGTGGGATAGCCAACAAATCCGGGTCAACAAAAAGCCCCGAACCAGTCGGGGCTTTTTGCGGGCGGGCGTGTGAGGCGCTTACTGAAACAGCGACTCGCTCGACAGGCCATTCTTCTCGAGGATTTCACGAAGGCGTTTGAGGCCTTCTACCTGGATCTGCCGTACCCGTTCCCGGGTCAGACCGATCTCCAGGCCTACGTCTTCCAGCGTGCTGCTCTCGTGACCGCGCAGGCCGAAGCGACGCACAACCACCTCGCGCTGCTTGTCGGTCAGCTCCGACAGCCATTGATCGATGCTCTGCGACAGGTCGTCATCCTGCAGCAGTTCACACGGATCGGTCGGACGATCATCGGTGAGGGTGTCCAGCAGGGTTTTATCCGAATCCGGACCCAGCGAGACGTCGACCGAAGAAACCCGTTCGTTCAGGCCCAGCATGCGCTTGACCTCACCCACCGGTTTTTCCAGCAGGTTGGCAATTTCTTCGGGTGAAGGTTCGTGGTCGAGCTTTTGCGTCAGCTCCCGTGCAGCCCGCAGGTACACGTTGAGTTCCTTGACCACATGGATCGGCAACCGGATGGTCCGGGTCTGATTCATGATCGCGCGCTCGATGGTCTGACGAATCCACCAGGTCGCGTAGGTCGAGAAGCGGAAGCCGCGCTCGGGATCGAACTTTTCCACCGCGCGGATCAGCCCGAGGTTGCCCTCTTCGATCAGATCCAGCAGCGACAGCCCCCGATTGACGTAACGCCGGGCGATTTTGACCACCAGCCGCAGGTTACTTTCAATCATGCGCTTGCGTCCGGCGGGATCGCCACTTTGCGACAGTCGCGCAAAATGAACTTCTTCCTCCGGGGAGAGCAATGGGGAAAAGCCGATTTCGTTGAGATACAACTGCGTGGCATCGAGTGCCCGCGTGTAGTCGATGTACTTATGTTGTTTAAGTGAAGCGGAGTGTTTGGATTTGGAACGAACGGAAGGTGGAGCAGCCCCTTCATCATTCGACATCGAAGATTCCGAATCGATGCCGGTCTCCATAAGGAGAACCTCATCGTCGATGTCAAACTCCGGCACTTCTTTACTGAGAGCCATTGTTATAGTCCTTTGGTGAGTTCGACCCCAAGCTCAAGCGACGCCTTTATCCTTGGCAGCGCTGGAGCCTGTCCCCTCTACGCGACGGAACAGGCTGGCTTACAAATCAACGTCTTGGCAGGAACTGCAGCGGATCTATAGGTTTACCTTGTCGGCGAATCTCAAAATGCAGTTTCACCCGGTCCGTACCCGTTGACCCCATTTCGGCAATTGTCTGTCCGACCTTGACCTGCTGTCCCTCCCGAACCAACAGCCTGCGGTTATGGCCGTAGGCACTGACGTAGGTTTCGCTGTGTTTGATGATGACTAATTCGCCGTAGCCCCTTAAGCCACTCCCGGCGTATACCACCGTCCCATCAGACGCAGCTAAAACAGGCTGTCCCAAATCCCCGGCGATATCAATTCCTTTATTCAAACTACCGTTTGAAGAGAATTTTCCAATCAGAATGCCATTAGATGGCCACCCCCAGCCGGTCGGGGCCGGGCCTGCCGGAGGCAGTGGCGCAGGTGCCGGTTTGTTCGCGACGGACGGTACAGCCCCCGTAGAACCGGTGGTTGTGGTGGTGGTCGTGCCATTTGCCTGGCGCCGGATTACCGTGGTTTTGCTCGACGAAGAAGGCGAAGAACTGCTGTTGCTCACCAGCGCCGTCGGCGTTGAACCGGTACGGCCATCGAAGCGAATTGTCTGACCTGGATGGATCGTATACGGCGTAGGAATATTGTTCCGGGCCGCGAGGGCTTTGTAGTCCCAACCATAGCGAAACGCGATCGAAAACATCGTATCGCCGGGACGGACTACATATTGTCCGGTTGTCACGGTAGGACGCTGGGCCACCGCGTTGTTGCGATCAACTACCCGGACATTGCTCGATTTGGTGCTGGAGCAACCGACCAGCAAGGTGCTCAAGACAAGGCCAGTCACCAGGCGCTGAAAGCTCGTGTTACCCATACGCTGCGCAATGACTGTGAGACTCACCCGCCGCTCCCTTTGTGGTGGCTGAAAAATGTGAAATGCCGAATTCCGGCATGAGGTGTCGCCAGTATAACGGGCCGGATCGGCTTTACCTTTAATGAAGCGAAATCGCTTCGCGCACACGTTTGCAAGTGGACAGTCTGCTGCGTTTAAACCATCACCGCCGATGTAAGACACAAGCGAACGAAAGGAATTCAGCACCCTTGAACAAATGCTCAGGCCAGCGGCCCGTTGAGCAAAGGCACGAAACGCACTGCACCCAAAACATGGCGGGAGAAGCCGTTTTCTTCACGCACGATCAGCATCAATTGCTGCACCTCTCCAGAGCCGACCGGAATCACCATGCGCCCGCCCGGAGCCAACTGATCAAGCAAGGCTTGCGGTACATCAGTGGCCACGGCGGTCACGATAATGCCGTTGTAGGGTGCCAGCGCCGGCCAGCCTTCCCAGCCATCGCCCCAGCGGAACACGACGTTGCGCAGATTCAGCTCGACCAGGCGTTCCTTGGCGCGATCCTGCAGCACCTTGATGCGCTCAACCGAGAACACTCGCTCGACCAGTTGCGACAACACGGCTGTCTGGTAACCCGAACCGGTACCGATCTCCAATACCTTATCAAGTGGCCCCGCCTCCAACAGCAGCTCGCTCATGCGTGCCACCATATAAGGCTGGGAAATCGTCTGGTTATTGCCGATCGGCAGCGCCGTGTCTTCATAGGCGCGATGGGCAAGCGCTTCATCGACGAACAGGTGACGCGGCGTGCGCCGAATCACTTCCAGCACCTTGGCGTTGGACACGCCTTCTTCGTAGAGGCGCTGGATCAGACGCTCACGGGTGCGCTGAGAGGTCATGCCGATACCGCTGCGCAGGCGGTCTTCGTGTTCACGGGCCATCAGCGCAATCCCTCCAGCCAGCCGTCGAGGCTTCTGAACGCATCGTTAAAGGTGCGATCGAGCTGCAACGGGGTGATGGAAACGTAGCCCTGCATCACCGCGTGGAAGTCCGTGCCCGGGCCGCCGTCTTCGGCGTCGCCGGCTGCAGCAATCCAGTAACCGGCCTTGCCACGCGGATCGACCACTTTCATCGGCGCTGCCGCTCTGGCGCGGTGGCCGAGGCGGGTCAACTGAATACCGCGAATATGGTCGATCGGCAGATTGGGAATGTTCACGTTGAGCACCGTGCGCGGCGGCAGATCCAGCCCGGCGTGGGCCTCGACCAGTTTGCGCGCAAAGTATGCCGCTGTCGGCAGATTATCCACCTGACGCGAGACCAGCGAGAAGGCGAACGACGGACGTTCAAGGAAGCGTCCCTCGAGGGCGGCCGCCACTGTCCCGGAATACAGCACATCATCGCCAAGGTTGGCACCGAGGTTGATCCCGGACACCACCATGTCCGCCTCGCGCTCCAGCAAGCCGTTGAGGCCCAGATGAACGCAATCGGTCGGCGTGCCATTGAGGCTGATAAAGCCGTTGGCCAGGTATTGCGGGTGCAGCGGACGGTCGAGCGTCAGCGAACTGCTGGCGCCGCTCTTGTCCTGCTCCGGGGCGATAACCACGCATTCGGTGTAATCCGCCAGCGCAGCATAAAGCGCGGCGAGACCGGGTGCGGTTACCCCATCGTCGTTAGAAATCAGAATACGCATGGGCTGTCCGTCTGCCCCACCGGCACCAGATCAACGAGTTCGCGCACCAATACGGTGGCGAAGCATCCGGCCGGGAGGACGAATTCCAGTTGCAGAATGTCAGGCTGGGGATAATGCCACGTCAACCCGCCAATGGGCAGCCGCAGGATGCGACGTTCGTGGCTCATGCCGGCATGAACCAACCAATCGCGCAGCTCCGCCTCGCGTGCGGCGATCCCCTGCTCCAGATCATGGACAGCGCCTGCGGTCGGCGAGTCACCTTCGCCCCACTGCGGACCGGTCGGATGCAGGTCAAGAATCGCCAGACGCGGGTCGCTGCACTCAGCCTCACCGGCCGGGAAAAAACTGCGGCTGTCGGTGAACGCCAGCAGATCGCCGATCTGGGCTTTTTGCCAAGTGCCATCAGCAACCCGCGCGGCGAGCACTTGATTGAACAGAAAACTGCGCGCGGTCGAGAGCAGGCGCGAACGCACATTGCGTTGCTCGGGCAAAGCTTTGCGTGCGGCCCACGCACGCGCATCAACGACGTTGCCGCCGTCATGACCGAAACGCTGGGCGCCGAAATAATTGGGGATGCCTTGTTTGGCGATCAGTTGCAGACGCTCTTCGATTGCAGCTTTGTCGCCGGCGAATTGGGTCAGGCGCAGCGTGAAACCGTTGGCCGAATGCGCGCCGCGTTGCAGTTTGCGTTTATGGCGGGTGGTCTTGAGAATCTTCAGCGTGTCGTTTTCCGCCGCCGACAGATCCGGATCTGCCTTGCCCGGCAATTGCACGCTGAACCACTGGCGGGTCAGCGCCTGACGATCCTTGAGACCGGCATAGCTGACGGTGCGCAACGGCACCCCGGCTGCCTTGGCGATACGCCGTGCGGCCTCTTCAGTGTTGAGGCCGCGTTTTTCCACCCAGATCCACAGGTGCTCGCCGTCGCCGCTGAACGGGATATCGAGGACTTCATCCACCTGAAAATCTTCAGCGATGGCTTTCAGTACCGCAGTGCCGAGAGGTTCGCCATAGGCCCGCGGGCCGAGCAATTGCAGTTCATTCATGCGCGCAGCAACAAGGCAACGGAGTGCACGGCAATGCCTTCTTCGCGACCGACAAAGCCGAGCTTTTCGGTGGTGGTAGCTTTCACGTTCACTTGATCCAACTCAACTTGTAGATCCGCCGCGATCAACGCGCGCATCGATTCGATATGCGGGGCCATTTTCGGCGCCTGGGCAACGATGGTGTTATCGACGTTGCCGACTTTCCAGCCTTTGGCATGGATCAACGCGACCACATGACGCAGCAGCGCACGGCTGTCGGCGCCCTTGAATTGCGGGTCGGTGTCCGGGAAGTGTTTGCCGATATCACCCAGCGCCGCAGCGCCGAGCAAGGCATCGCTCAAGGCGTGCAGCAGGACGTCACCGTCGGAATGAGCGAGCAGCCCGAAGCTGTGTGCGATACGCACGCCGCCCAGAGTAATGAAATCGCCTTCAGCGAAACGGTGCACATCATAGCCGTGGCCAATACGCATAAAAAAAACGCCCCGATTTTTGTCAGGGCGTGATTCTACCTGCATTAACCGCGCAGGGCGCGTGCGTGATGCTGCAAGTGGTCGTCTATAAAGCTTGAGATGAAGAAATAGCTGTGGTCGTAGCCCGGTTGCAGGCGCAACGTCAGCGGATGGCCCGCTTGTTTTGCCGCTTGTTGCAGGGCTTCGGGTTTGAGCTGATTTTCGAGGAAGTCGTCGCGATCACCTTGATCAACCAGCAGCGGCAATTTTTCATCCGCTTCGGCGATCAGCGCGCAGGCATCCCACTCTTTCCACTTCGAACGGTCTTCGCCCAGGTAGCGGGAGAACGCCTTTTGGCCCCACGGGCAATCCATCGGGTTGTTGATCGGCGAAAAAGCCGACACCGATTGGTAACGCCCAGGATTGCGCAACGCGCAGACCAACGCACCGTGGCCACCCATGGAGTGTCCGCTGATGCTGCGTTTGTCTGACGCTGGGAAATGCGCTTCAACCAGTGACGGCAATTCCTGCACGACATAGTCATGCATCCGATAGTGGCGCGACCAAGGTTCTTGCGTGGCATTCAGATAGAACCCGGCGCCGAGACCAAAATCCCATGCACCATCCGGATCGCCCGGCACATCCGGACCACGCGGACTGGTGTCCGGCGCAACGATGATCAGACCCAGTTCGGCAGCCATGCGCATCGCGCCGGCCTTCTGCATAAAGTTCTCGTCGGTGCAGGTCAGGCCTGACAGCCAGTAGAGCACCGGCAGCTTGCCACCCTGCTCCGCCTGCGGCGGCAGGTACACGGCAAACACCATGTCACAGCCGAGCACATCGGAACGATGGCGATAGCGCTTGTGCCAACCGCCGAAACTTTTCTGACAGGAGATGTTTTCCAGACTCATGGGGGTTCTCCCAGCTGCAAGCGGCAAGCTTCGAGCTGCAGGCAAAGGCAAAAGCGGCCTGACTTGCAGCTTGAAGCTCGTAACTTGGGGCTGCGTTTAGAAATGAATGACGGTACGGATGCTCTTGCCTTCGTGCATCAGGTCGAAGGCCTTGTTGATGTCTTCCAGGCCCATGGTGTGGGTGATGAAAGTATCCAGCGGGATCTCGCCGCTTTGCGCCATGTCGACGTAGCTTGGCAACTCGGTACGACCGCGCACGCCGCCGAATGCCGAACCGCGCCAGACGCGACCGGTGACCAACTGGAATGGACGGGTGGAGATTTCCTGACCGGCACCGGCAACGCCGATAATCACCGACTCGCCCCAACCCTTGTGGCAGCACTCAAGCGCTGCGCGCATCAGTTGCACGTTGCCGATGCATTCGAAGGAGAAGTCGACGCCGCCATCGGTCATGTCGACGATCACTTCCTGGATCGGACGATCGAAATCTTTCGGGTTCACGCAGTCGGTTGCACCCAGTTGCTTGGCGATCTCGAACTTGGCCGGGTTGATGTCGATGGCGATGATGCGCGCAGCCTTGGCTTTCACCGCTCCGATCACTGCCGACAGACCGATGCCACCCAGACCGAAGATGGCCACGGTGTCACCCGGTTTGACCTTGGCGGTGTTAAGCACGGCACCGATACCGGTGGTGACGCCGCAACCGAGCAGGCAGACCTTTTCCAGTGGCGCATCCTTGGAGATCTTGGCCACGGAGATTTCCGGCAACACGGTGTATTCCGAGAACGTCGACGTACCCATGTAGTGGAAAATCGTTTCGCCCTTGTAGGAAAAGCGCGAAGTGCCGTCCGGCATCAAGCCTTTGCCCTGAGTCGCGCGAATTGCCTGACACAGGTTGGTCTTGCCCGACTTGCAGAATTTGCACTGGCCGCATTCCGGGGTGTACAGCGGAATGACGTGATCGCCTACGGCAACCGAAGTCACGCCCTCGCCGATGGCTTCAACGATGGCGCCGCCCTCGTGACCGAGGATCGACGGAAAGATGCCTTCCGGATCAGCACCGGACAGGGTGTAGGCATCCGTGTGGCAAACCCCGGAAGCGACTACGCGCAGCAGGACTTCACCGGCCTTGGGCATGGCGACATCGACTTCTACGATTTCCAGCGGCTTTTTGGCCTCGAAGGCAACGGCGGCGCGCGACTTGATCATGCTGACTCTCCAGTGAATCCAATGAATAAAAAACCAGACAAGGAGTGTAATACACAGCTTTACGATGAATAATCAGGACAAAAGCAAAACATTATTGCCATACAGGGATAATCCTGATGTCCGAAAACCGCTGGGAAGGCATCGACGAGTTCGTCGCCGTTGCTGAGTGCAGCCAGTTCACTGCCGCTGCCGAACGTCTTGGGGTTTCGTCCTCGCACATCAGTCGACAAATCGTACGCCTGGAAGAAAGACTTCAGACGCGCCTGCTCTATCGCAGCACCCGCCGGGTGACGCTGACCGAGGCCGGGCAGACCTTTCTGCAACATTGCCAACGCTTGCAGGACGGTCGCGAAGAAGCCTTGCGTGCAGTCGGCGATCTGACCAGCGAACCGAAAGGCATGTTGCGCATGACCTGTGCCGTCGCGTACGGCGAGCGCTTTATCGTGCCGCTGGTCACGCGGTTCATGGGGCTGTATCCGCAACTGCGCATCGATATCGAAGTGAGCAATCGCCAGCTCGATCTGGTGCATGAAGGGCTGGATCTGGCGATTCGTCTGGGACGTTTGCAGGACTCGCGGTTGGTCGCGACACGCTTGGCGCCACGGCGCATGTATCTCTGCGCGTCACCCTCCTACGTTGAGCGGTACGGCCGCCCACACAGCCTGTCGGAATTGAGTCGGCACAATTGCCTGATCGGCAGCTCGGACATCTGGCAGCTTGAGCAAAACGGGCGCGAGTTTTCCCAGCGCGTGCAGGGCAACTGGCGCTGCAACAGTGGGCAAGCGGTGCTGGATGCGGCGTTGCAGGGAGTGGGGTTGTGTCAGTTGCCGGATTATTACGTGCTGGAGCATCTGCACAGCGGTGCACTGATTTCGTTGCTGGAGGCGCATCAGCCGCCGAATACGGCGGTGTGGGCGTTGTATCCGCAGCAGCGGCACCTGTCGCCGAAGGTGCGCAAGCTGGTGGATTTTCTCAAGGAAGGGTTGGCTGAGCGGCCCGAATATCGGAGTTGAGCGATGGGTTGCCTGAACTATCGCTTTCGCGAGCAGGCTCGCTCCCACAGGGGATTTTCAGTGGATGCGAAACGTGTGGCTGGCACAAATCAAATGTGGGAGCGAGCCTGCTCGCGAAGGCATTCTGAAAAGCGCCACTGCACTCAGCGGCGGTTAGCCCAACGCTGACGCAACCATTCGAGATCTTCAGGCCGGGTGACCTTGAGGTTATCCGCCCGCCCTTCAATCAGACGCGGCTTCAGCCCCGCCCACTCCATCGCTGAAGCTTCATCAGTAATCAGCGCATCCGCCACCAGACTGTCCGCCAACGCCCGATGCAACGCACCGAGGCGAAACATCTGCGGCGTATAGGCTTGCCAGATCACACTACGATCCACGGTTTCCACAACGCGCCCATGCTTATCGACGCGCTTCAACGTGTCGCGCGCAGGGACGGCGAGCAAACCGCCGACCGGATCATCCGCCAGTTCATCGAGTAACTTGTCGAGATCTTCGCGACTCAGATTCGGTCGTGCCGCATCGTGCACCAGCACCCAATCCTCATCATCGGCACCCTGCGCGTGCAAGTGCAGCAAGGCATTGAGCACCGAACCGGAACGCTCGGCCCCGCCGTCAACCCGCTGAATGCGCGGATCGTTGACGCACGCCAGGTTCGGCCAGTAAGGATCATCAACCGCAAGACTGACCACCAGCCCTTTAAGGCTTGGGTGATCAAGGAAACAACCGAGGCTGTGTTCGAGAATTGTGCGCCCGCCCAGTTGCAAGTATTGCTTGGGACGGTCCGCGGCCATTCGGGCACCGACGCCCGCGGCAGGAATCACGGCCCAGAAGGCCGGCAGGGAATTGATCATTGGGCCAACTGGTAAAGGGTTTCGCCGTCCTTGACCATGCCCAGTTCGTGACGAGCCCGTTCTTCAACGGTCTCCATGCCCTTTTTCAACTCGCTGACTTCAGCGTCCATCACTCGGTTGCGCTCCAGCAAACCTTCGTTCTCGGCGTGTTGATCAGCAATCTGCTGATTCAGCTCGGCGACTTGCGCCAGACTGCCATTGCCCACCCACAGGCGGTACTGCAGACCGGCCAGTAGCAAGAGCAAAACGAGAAACAACCAGTAAGGACTGCGCATCGAATATCAGGTATCCAGTGAAAAAAGACAGCCACGCCAAAACTTTGAAGCATCTGATAGCACGAAGCCTGGAAGACCCAGGCTTGTGCTGTTAAGGCATCAGATTAGTGGCAAATCCATCGCTGTCACGACTTTTTCGACACAATCCGGTGTCCTTCCATCGATTTGTACTTAGCCGCGGAATTCGCTGCGACCGTTGTACTTGGCCTTGCCATTCAACTGCTCTTCGATACGCAGCAGTTGGTTGTACTTGGAAACGCGGTCGGAACGGCACAGCGAACCGGTCTTGATCTGGCCAGCCGAGGTGCCCACGGCCAGGTCGGCAATGGTCGAATCTTCGGTTTCGCCCGAACGGTGCGAGATCACTGCGGTGTAACCGGCAGCCTTGGCCATCTGGATGGCTTCCAGGGTTTCGGTCAGGGTGCCGATCTGGTTGAACTTGATCAGGATCGAGTTGGCGATGTTTTTATCGATGCCCTCTTTCAGGATCTTGGTGTTGGTGACGAACAGGTCGTCGCCCACCAGTTGAACCTTCTCGCCGATCTTGTCGGTGAGGATCTTCCAGCCAGCCCAGTCGGACTCGTCCAGACCGTCTTCGATCGAGATGATCGGATAACGTTCGGTCAGACCTTTCAGGTAATCAGCGAAACCTTCAGCGGTGAACACCTGACCTTCGCCGGACAGGTTGTACTTGCCGTCTTCGTAGAATTCGCTGGCCGCGCAGTCCAGCGCCAGGGTCACGTCGGTGCCCAGCTTGTAACCGGCGTTGGCCACCGCTTCCGAGATCACTTTCAGCGCGTCTTCGTTGGACGCCAGGTTAGGTGCGAAACCGCCTTCGTCGCCAACGGCAGTGCTCAGGCCACGGGCCTTCAGCACAGCTTTCAAGTGATGGAAAATCTCGGTGCCCATGCGCAGACCTTCCGAGAACGACTTGGCGCCAACCGGCTGCACCATGAATTCCTGAATATCGACGTTGTTATCGGCGTGCTCGCCACCGTTGATGATGTTCATCATCGGTACCGGCATCGAGTAAACACCCGGCGTGCCGTTGAGGTTGGCGATGTGTGCGTACAGCGGCAGGTCCTGGTCCTGCGCAGCAGCCTTGGCCGCAGCCAGAGACACAGCGAGGATGGCGTTGGCGCCCAGGGTCGCTTTGTTTTCGGTACCGTCGAGCTTGATCATCGCGTGATCCAGGGCTTTCTGGTCGCTTGGGTCGGTGCCCAGCAGCAGATCGCGGATCGGACCGTTGATGTTGGCTACCGCTTTGAGCACGCCCTTGCCCAGGTAACGGCTCTTGTCGCCATCACGCAGCTCGAGCGCTTCACGCGAGCCAGTGGATGCACCGGACGGCGCGCAAGCGCTGCCGATGATGCCGTTGTCGAGAAGCACGTCCGCTTCCACGGTGGGATTGCCACGGGAGTCGAGAACTTCACGACCTTTGATGTCGACGATTTTTGCCATTGTTGTAAACACTCCAAAGTTGACGAAAACGACGCAGCTAGAGGAAATCTTTTTACCGTCGGCAAGGGGTGTGCAGCGGGCAGACTTGCAGACGATAACGCTCATGCCCGAGGGCATGAGCGACAAATCGTGCGGTACTTTACCGGAGAATTGAGTGTTACGCGGTTTCTACCGTCGGAAAACTCTTCACCAGTTCGTCCAGAGCTTTGAGCTGGGCCAGGAATGGCTCCAGTTTGTCCAGACGCAAGGCGCAAGGGCCGTCGCATTTGGCGTTGTCCGGATCCGGATGTGCTTCAAGGAACAGACCCGCCAGCGACTGGCTCATGCCGGCCTTGGCCAGATCCAGAACCTGTGCGCGGCGACCGCCGGCGGAGTCGGCACGACCACCCGGCATTTGCAGCGCGTGGGTCACGTCGAAGAAAACCGGGTACTCGAACTGTTTCATGATGCCGAAGCCGAGCATATCGACCACGAGGTTGTTGTAGCCGAAGCTCGAACCACGCTCGCAGAGGATCAACTGATCGTTACCCGCTTCCACGCACTTGTTCAGGATGTGTTTCATTTCCTGAGGCGCGAGGAACTGGGCTTTCTTGATGTTGATCACTGCATTGGTCTTGGCCATCGCGACAACCAGATCGGTCTGGCGCGACAGGAAGGCCGGCAGCTGGATGATGTCGCAGACCTCAGCGACGACCGCGGCCTGGTCAGGCTCGTGGACGTCGGTGATGATCGGCACGCCGAAGGCTTGTTTGATGTCCTGGAAGATGCGCATGCCCTCTTCCAGGCCAGGACCACGATAGGAGGTCACAGAAGAACGGTTGGCCTTGTCGAAACTGGCCTTGAACACGTAAGGGATACCGAGTTTCTCGGTGACCTTCACATACTCCTCGCAAACCTGCATGGCCATGTCGCGGCTTTCCAGCACGTTCATGCCACCGAACAGCACCATGGGTTTGTCGTTGGCAATCTCGATGTCGCCGACGCGGATGATCTTCTGTGCCATCGGGGTTACGCCTTCTTCTGGTGTTGAGCCAATGCTGCTTTGACAAAACCGCTGAACAGCGGATGGCCATCACGTGGTGTCGAGGTGAACTCTGGGTGGAACTGGCAAGCGACGAACCATGGATGATCCGCTGCTTCAACCACTTCAACCAGCGCTGCGTCAGCCGAGCGACCGGAGATTTTCAGGCCGGCTTCGATCAGTTGTGGCAGCAGCTTGTTGTTCACTTCGTAACGGTGACGGTGACGCTCGACAATCACATCCTTGGCGTAGCAGTCGTGCACCTTGGAGCCGGCTTCAAGCAGGCATTCCTGAGCGCCGAGGCGCATCGTGCCGCCCAGATCGGACGCTTCGGTACGCACTTCAACGGCGCCGGTCGCGTCTTCCCATTCGGTGATCAGACCCACAACCGGGTGGCCGCTGGCGCGGTCGAACTCGGTGGAGTTGGCGTCTTTCCAGCCCATCACGTTACGGGCGAACTCGATGACCGCCACTTGCATGCCCAGGCAGATACCCAGGTACGGAACCTTGTTCTCACGAGCGTACTGAACGGCAGTGATCTTGCCTTCCACGCCGCGCAGACCGAAGCCGCCCGGTACGAGAATCGCATCAACACCTTCGAGCAGCGCAGTGCCCTGGTTTTCGATGTCTTCGGAATCGATGTAACGCAGATTGACCTTGGTGCGGTTGCTGATGCCGGCGTGACTCATCGCTTCGATCAACGACTTGTAAGCGTCGAGCAGCTCCATGTACTTGCCGACCATGGCGATGGTCACTTCGTGTTCCGGGTTCAGCTTGGCGTCAACCACCGCTTCCCACTCGGACAGGTCAGCGCTGCCGCATTGCAGACCGAAACGCTCAACGACGAAATCGTCCAGACCCTGCGAGTGCAGGATGCCCGGGATCTTGTAGATGGTGTCGGCGTCTTCCAGCGCGATCACCGCACGTTCTTCAACGTTGGTGAACTGAGCGATCTTGCGACGCGACGAGATATCGATCGGGTGATCGGAACGGCACACCAGCACGTCAGGCTGCAGGCCGATCGAACGCAGCTCTTTTACCGAGTGCTGAGTTGGTTTGGTCTTGGTTTCGCCAGCGGTGGCGATGTACGGCACCAGCGTCAGGTGCATCAGCATCGCGCGCTTGGCGCCGACTTCGAAACGCAGTTGACGGATGGCTTCGAGGAACGGTTGCGACTCGATGTCACCGACGGTGCCACCGATTTCAACCATCGCCACGTCAGCGTCACCGGCACCCTTGATGATGCGGCGCTTGATTTCGTCGGTGATGTGCGGGATTACCTGGATGGTCGCACCCAGGTAGTCACCACGGCGCTCTTTGCGCAGCACGTGCTCGTAGACACGGCCAGTGGTGAAGTTGTTGTTCTGGGTCATGGTCGTGCGGATGAACCGCTCGTAGTGACCCAGGTCCAGGTCGGTCTCGGCGCCGTCGTGGGTGACGAACACTTCACCGTGCTGGAACGGGCTCATGGTGCCCGGGTCGACGTTGATGTACGGGTCCAGCTTCAGCATGGTGACCTTAAGTCCCCGCGCCTCCAGGATGGCCGCCAATGAAGCCGATGCAATGCCTTTCCCCAATGAAGAAACAACACCGCCCGTGACGAATATGTAGCGCGTCATGAAAAACCCTAGAAGTCTGCGTTAAAGCGGTACGAGCCGCCGGGGAAAGCGAAGGAAGGCCGAAGCCCCCGATCACCTGCATTAATCACAGTGCACCTTTCAAAAAAACCGCCGCGTTGGGACAGACCGGCAGGTGAAACACCGGTACGTTGCTCGCTACACATTTTTTGGAATCGCCCAGCAAAGACTGCTTGGTAATCGGCAACTCCTGCAATTCAGGCGAATCCACAGAAGTTGTATCAAGAAGGGAGCGTAGTCTACCGGAATGCTCCTTTCAGCTCAAACCTTGATCTTCGTCTGTTGGCAGCCAATGCAATTTCCAGCCCTCGTGCATATCGCCATCAAGTCCCGGCAGGTTCGCCACCGCGAGCAATTCATCGTCGCGAAACAGCAGCGGCAATCTGCCACGCACGAAGCCCGGCACCGCGCGCTCATTGAGCAGGCGCTTGAGATCACGATGGCCGCGATCACCCAGATGCATGACTTCACCGCCCTGACGATAGGCAATGCGCAAAGGCCCGACGGGAGTCTGCCCGCTGAACGTGACATGTCCGTTATCGGCCAAGCGTAGTGCTGAAGACGGGCTCTGCCACTCGCAGCCGATCACTGGCGTACGCAGCCAGTCACCCCTGAGCCACCACAGACGGCCGGCGCTGCGGTGCAGTTCGCCATCGGCCAGACGCCAGATTGGCGCTGCGTCATGGGCGGCGTCGCACAGATTCGCCCAACCCGACCAATGGTCGGTGTCGGGTAGTCGGGTCAGTGGTTCCAGCCAGTGGCTAAGGGCATTTCGTTGACGAGCGACAGACAATGCAGCCAGGGGTGCCAGTTCCAATGACGGCAATCCCAGCCATTCGAATTCATGCGCGGTGGCGGCGTCAGCCAGATCAATCTGCGCCAGCTCATCGAGCAGTCCCTGGGCTTCACGCAAATGCGCAGCGCTGCGGGCCATGCTCGCCTGCGCTTGCGGCCAGCGCTCAGTCAGCCGCGGCATGACTTGATGGCGCAAGTAGTTGCGCGAGAACTGCCGATCCTGATTCGATGGGTCTTCGATCCAGACTAATTGGTGAGCCTGCGCATACGCTTCCAGCTCGGAACGAGAGACATCCAGTAACGGACGAATCAGTGTGCCCTGCCCGACTGGTCGCTGCTTGGGCATCCCTGCCAATCCGCGCACACCCGCACCACGCATGAATCGAAACAACAGCGTTTCCGCTTGATCATCACGATGCTGGCCAGTGAGCAACACGTCATTGGCTTGCGTCAGCGAACTGAACACCGCGTAACGCGCATCCCGCGCCGCCCGCTCCAGACTTGCACCCGGTTGCACTGTCACGCGCTCGATCAGCAGCGGCACGCCCAGCGCGTCGCAGACAGACTGGCAATGTTGCGGCCACGCATCGGCCGCAGCCTGAAGGCCGTGATGGATATGGATAGCGCTTAACGGGGGAAAGGATTCGGTTTTGGCGAGAGAGGCAAGCAGATGCAGCAGGACAGAGGAGTCGAGGCCGCCGGAAAACGCGATGCGCCAATGAGCGGCGTTGCGCCAAGGCTCAAGGTTGCGCAAAAGCCGGGAAGGCAAATCAATCATGGACTGACCCATATCTAACTCTTTGCCCCAAAACAAATGCAGGAGTGAGCCTGCTCGCGATAGCGGTGTGACAGCCAACACATGGGTTGAATGTTACATCGCTATCGCGAGCAGGCTCACTCCTACAGGGGGGTAGCGCTCGGCTTTAGAGACCGTAGCTCATCAGTCGATCATAACGGCGCTTCAACAGCGCTTCGTTATCGAACTTCTTCAGCATCGCCAGTTGCGAGCTCAGCTCGGCACGGATCGACGCCGCAGCAGCGGCTGGATCACGGTGCGCACCACCCAGAGGCTCGCCGATAACTTTATCGACGATGCCGAGGCCTTTCAGACGCTCAGCGGTAATGCCCATCGCCTCAGCAGCATCCGGCGCTTTTTCTGCGGTTTTCCACAGAATCGAAGCACAACCTTCCGGCGAGATCACCGCGTAGGTCGAATATTGCAGCATGTTCAACTGATCGCAGACGCCGATGGCCAGCGCACCACCGGAACCACCCTCACCGATAACGGTAGCGATGATCGGGGTTTTCAGGCGCGACATCACACGCAGGTTCCAGGCAATCGCTTCGCTCTGGTTGCGCTCTTCAGCGTCGATCCCAGGGTAAGCGCCCGGGGTGTCGATGAAGGTCAGGATCGGCATTTTGAAACGCTCGGCCATTTCCATCAGGCGGCAAGCCTTGCGGTAGCCTTCCGGACGCGGCATGCCGAAGTTGCGGCGTACCTTCTCGCGCACTTCACGGCCCTTCTGGTGGCCGATGATCATCACCGGCTGATCTTCCAGACGGGCGATGCCGCCAACGATGGCAGCGTCATCAGAGAAGTGACGGTCGCCGTGCAGCTCGTCGAACTCGGTGAAGATGTGTTCGATGTAGTCGAGGGTGTACGGGCGTTTCGGGTGACGCGCCAAGCGTGCGATCTGCCAGCTGGTCAGCTTGCCGAAGATGTCTTCGGTCAGCGTTTTGCTCTTGTCCTGCAGGCGGGAGATCTCATCGCCGATATTCAGCGAATTGTCATTACCGACCAAGCGCAACTCTTCGATCTTGGCTTGCAGGTCGGCGATCGGCTGTTCGAAATCTAGAAAATTCGGGTTCATAGGCGTCCGTCTTGGGTCGTGTCCCAAATGAGCTTGGGCCGGCCGGTTGTCTATTCGCGCCCTACCTTAAGGGAGAGGCGCGCTGAGGTCGAGATTAAAAATTCAGGTTGCGGGCAAGCGCAATGATGGCACTTGCCGGTCAACGGTATTGGAGGAAGACGTTGTCTCGCCCGAACTGGTCACGCAGAGCCTGAATCAAGGCATCCGCCGGATCAATTCGCCACGTCTCGCCGAACTGCAGCAAGGTCTTCGCATCCGGGCTGGTGTACTCCATGGTGATCGGACAAGCGCCGCGATGACGCTTGAGCAAATCACCCAACCAGCGTAGTTGATCGCCTTTCAGGTCCTGAGTTTGCAGTTTCAGGCGCAGGCTCTCGGCGAGGTTGGTGCGCGCATCTTCCATGCTCATCACGCGTTTGACCCGCAGGCGCAGGCCACCGGAGAAATCGTCATTGCTGACTTCGCCTTCGACCACCACCATCGCATCGGTCTGCAACAGCGATTGCGCAGAATGGAACGCATCGGCAAACAACGATGCCTCGATCCGACCAGAGCGGTCGTCGAGGGTGATGAAGCCCATCTTGTCGCCCTTCTTGTTCTTCATCACGCGCAGGGCAATGATCATCCCCGCCACGGTTTGCGTATCCCGGGCCGGTTTCAGGTCGATGATGCGCTGACGGGCGAAACGGCGAATCTCGCCTTCGTATTCGTCGATCGGGTGACCGGTCAGATACAGGCCCAAGGTGTCTTTCTCACCTTTGAGGCGCTCCTTGAGGGTCAACTCCTTGGCCTTGCGATGCACCGCGTAAACGTCGGCGTCCTCCTCGACAAACAAACCGCCAAACAGGTCGGCGTGACCGCTGTCGTGGGTGCGGGCAGTCTGTTCGGCGGATTTGATCGCTTCCTCCATCGCGGCCAGCAGCACCGCGCGGTTGCGATCGATGTTGGCCTGATAGGCTTTTTGTTCGTCGTGGAAATACGGCCCCAGGCGATCCAGCGCACCGCTGCGGATCAAACCGTCGAGCGTACGTTTGTTGATGCGCTTGAGGTCGACACGGGCACAGAAGTCGAACAGATCCTTGAACGGACCGGCCTGACGCGCTTCGGTAATGGCCTCAACCGGGCCTTCACCAACACCTTTGATCGCGCCCAGGCCGTAGACGATGCGGCCATCGTCGTTCACCGTGAACTTGAACTCCGAAGTGTTCACGTCCGGCGCGTCGAGGCGCAGCTTCATCGTGCGCACTTCCTCGATCAAGGTCACGACCTTGTCGGTGTTGTGCATATCCGCAGAAAGTACCGCAGCCATGAACGGCGCCGGGTAGTGAGCTTTCAGCCACGCCGTCTGGTACGAGACCAGGCCGTAGGCGGCGGAGTGGGATTTGTTGAAGCCGTAACCGGCGAATTTTTCTACCAGGTCGAAAATGTTACCGGCGAGGTCGGCGTCGATATTGTTGGTCGCGCAACCTTCAATGAAACCGCCGCGCTGCTTGGCCATTTCCTCGGGTTTCTTCTTACCCATGGCGCGACGGAGCATGTCAGCACCGCCGAGGGTGTAACCGGCCATGACCTGAGCAATCTGCATCACCTGTTCCTGATACAGGATGATGCCGTAAGTCGGCGCCAGAACAGGCTTTAACCCTTCGTACTGGTAATCCGAGTGCGGGTACGCCAATTCGGCGCGACCATGCTTACGGTTGATGAAGTCATCCACCATGCCGGACTGCAGCGGGCCCGGACGGAACAGGGCCACCAGTGCGATCAAGTCTTCCAGGCAGTCGGGCTTGAGCTTTTTGATCAGCTCTTTCATGCCGCGGGATTCAAGCTGGAACACCGCAGTGGTTTCGGCTTTCTGCAACAGCGTGTAGGTCGGCTTGTCGTCCAGCGGGATAAACGCAATATCCAGCGGCGGCTCGTTGACCTTGGCGCGGTCGCGGTTGATGGTTTTCAGTGCCCAGTCGATGATCGTCAGGGTCCGCAGACCAAGGAAGTCGAACTTCACCAGACCGGCCGCCTCAACGTCGTCCTTGTCGAACTGGGTTACCAGACCGTCACCGGCCTCATCGCAATAGATCGGCGAGAAGTCAGTCAGCTTGGTCGGCGCGATTACCACACCACCGGCGTGTTTACCGACGTTACGCACGACGCCTTCGAGCTTGCGCGCCATCTCCCAGATTTCCGCAGCCTCTTCATCGACCTTGATGAAGTCACGGAGGATTTCTTCCTGCTCGTAGGCTTTTTCCAAGGTCATGCCGACTTCGAACGGAATCATCTTCGACAGACGATCCGCCAGGCCATAGGACTTGCCCTGTACCCGCGCCACATCGCGCACCACAGCCTTGGCGGCCATGGAACCGAAGGTGATGATCTGGCTAACCGCGTTGCGGCCGTATTTCTCGGCCACGTAGTCGATCACCCGGTCACGACCGTCCATGCAGAAGTCGACGTCGAAGTCGGGCATCGATACCCGTTCCGGGTTAAGGAAACGTTCGAACAGCAGGTCGTATTCCAGCGGATCGAGGTCGGTGATCTTCTGTACATAAGCCACCAACGAACCGGCACCCGACCCACGGCCCGGACCTACCGGCACGCCGTTGTTCTTGGCCCACTGGATAAAGTCCATCACGATCAGGAAGTATCCGGGGAAGCCCATCTGGATGATGATATCCAGCTCGAAATTCAGCCGGTCGACGTAGACCTGACGCTTGGCTTCGTAGTCTTCGGTAGTGTCTTTGGGCAGCAGCACCGACAAGCGTTCTTCGAGACCGTCGAAGGAGACTTTGCGGAAATATTCGTCGATGGTCATGCCATCGGGAATCGGGAAGTTGGGCAAAAAGTGCGTGCCCAGCTTCACTTCGATGTTGCAGCGCTTGGCGATTTCGACGGTGTTTTCGATGGCGTCGGGAATATCGCTGAACAGCTCGATCATCTCCTCGGCGCTTTTCAGGTATTGCTGATCGCTGTAATTCTTCGAGCGCCGCGGATCGTCGAGGGCACGGCCCTCACCGATGCACACGCGGGTTTCGTGGGCGGCGAAATCTTCCTGCTTGATGAAGCGCACATCGTTGGTCGCCACCAGCGGCGCGCCCAGCTTGTCGGCGAGGGCCACGGCGCCGTGCAATTGTTCTTCATCGTTGGGACGGTTGGTGCGCTGGATTTCCAGATAGAAACGATCCGGGAACACCGCCATCCATTCACGCGCGAGCGCTTCGGCTTCGGCCGGGTTGCCGCCGATCATGGCCATGCCGATCTCGCCTTCTTTGGCGGCGGACAGCATGATCAGGCCTTCGTTGGCCTCAGCGACCCACTCGCGCTCGACAATGATCATGCCGTTACGCTGGCCTTCGATGAAGCCGCGCGAGATCAACTCGGTGAGATTGCGATAACCCTTGGCGTTCATCACCAACAGGCTGAGCCGGCTCAGCGGTGCGTCCGGGTCCTTGTTCGACAGCCACAGGTCGGCGCCGCAGATCGGCTTGATGCCCGCGCCCATGGTGTTTTTATAGAATTTGACCAGAGAACACATGTTGTTCTGGTCGGTGACCGCGACCGCCGGCATGTTCATGGCCGTCAGCGCCTTGACCAGCGGCTTGATCCGCACCAGCCCGTCGACCAGGGAGTATTCAGTGTGCAGGCGTAGATGAACGAATGAAGCCGGCATAGTGATCCTGTCCAGTTACATAGAGACAACAAGGCCCGGATTGTACCGGGCCTCGAACAAAACATCAGCCTTGCGACTAAACCTGCGTCAGACCTTCCAGCGCTTCATAAGCCTGACGCACCGGGGCGAACGAGCGCCGGTGAATCGGCGTCGGGCCAAGACGCACCAACGCTTCCAGATGAACGGGCGTCGGGTAGCCTTTATGGCCGCCGATGCCGTAACCCGGGTAGATCAATTCAAACGCGGCCATTTCACGGTCGCGGCTGACCTTGGCCAGAATCGACGCCGCAGCGATAGCCGGCACCTTGCCGTCGCCCTGCACCACCGCTTCGGCACGCATCGGCAATTGCGGGCAGCGGTTGCCATCGATCATCGCCAGTTTCGGCTGGATGTGCAGCCCGGCGACCGCGCGCTGCATGGCCAGCATGGTTGCGTGGAGGATGTTCAGCTCGTCGATTTCCTCGACTTCGGCGCGGGCAATGCACCAGCTCAGGGACTTCTCGATGATTTCGTCGTAGAGCTTTTCGCGTTTGGCTTCGGTGAGTTTCTTCGAGTCGTTGAGGCCGAGGATCGGCCGGTTCGGATCGAGAATCACCGCCGCTGTCACCACCGCCCCGCACAACGGGCCACGACCGACTTCATCGACGCCGGCCACCAGTTCTTCAACTTCGGCGACCAGGGTAAAATCCAGGCCCATCTGTATGCTTGTCTTGCTCATCGTGTCTGACCGATCAGGTTGAGGACGGCGTCCGCCGCCTGATTGGAGGCGTCCAGCCGCAATGTGCGGTGAATCTCATCAAAGCCGCGCGTCTGTTCTTCGCCACCTTCGATCAATGGCGACAGAGTCTGCGCCAGTGCTTCGACCGTCGCATCATCCTGCAACAACTCCGGGACCAGCAGACGCTGGGCCAGCAGGTTCGGCAGGGACACGTACGGGCTCTTGACCATGCGTTTCAGAATCCAGAACGTCAGCGGTGCCAAGCGGTACGCCACCACCATCGGTCGCTTGTACAACAGCGCTTCAAGGGTGGCGGTGCCGGAGGCGATCAACACGGCGTTGCACGCGGCCAGAGCCAGATGGGATTTGCCATCGAGCAGGGTCACCGGCAGATCACGTCCGGCGAGTAGCTCTTCAAGTTGCGCGCGGCGTTCCGGATTGGCGCAAGGAATGACAAAGCGCAAACCCGGGCGCATGGCGCGCAGGCGTTCGGCGGTGTCGAGGAACAGTGCACCCAGACGAGAGACTTCGCCGCCCCGGCTGCCGGGCATCAACGCCACCAGCGGGCCATCGGGCAAGCCCAGCTCGGCACGGGCCGCAGCACGATCGGCCTCCAATGGAATGGTATCGGCCAGGGTGTGACCGACGAACCGCACTGGCACGCCCTTCTCTTCGTAAAATTTTGCTTCGAACGGCAGCAGCGTCAGCATCAGATCGCAGCCTTCGCGGATCTTCAGTACACGTTTCTGGCGCCATGCCCACACCGAAGGGCTGACGTAATGCACGGTTTTGATCCCGGCCTGACGCAGCTTCAATTCAATGTTGAGATTGAAGTCCGGTGCATCAATACCGATGAATACGTCCGGCTTCGCGGCGATCAGCGTGGCGATCAGGTCTTTGCGGCGCTTGAGCAATTCGCGCAGCCGGCCGAGGACTTCCACCAGGCCCATGACCGACAAGCGTTCCATGGGAAAGTAGGACGTCAGGCCTTCGGCCTGCATTAACGGACCACCGACGCCGATGAACTCGACTGCCGGATGCTGAGCCTTGAGCGCGCGCATGAGACCGGCGCCGAGAATGTCACCGGAAGCTTCACCCGCCACCAGCGCAATACGCAGATTGGCCATGATCAGCGAGTGATGCCGCGAGTCGACGACTGAATGGAGTCACGGAATATCGCAACTTCCGGGAACTGCGCAGCAGGCTCGGCCAACTCGGCCAATGCCTGTTCAACCGTGAGGCCTTGGCGATAAACAGTTTTGTAAGCGCGACGCAGGGTGTGGATCGCGTCCTCACTGAAACCGCGACGGCGCATGCCTTCGAAGTTCATGCTGCGTGCTTCGGCCGGGTTGCCGAACACGGTGACGAACGCCGGAACGTCCTTGCCGATGGCGGTGCCCATGCCGGAAAAGCTGTGAGCGCCAATGTGGCAATACTGATGAACCAGAGTAAACCCGGAGAGGATCGCCCAGTCATCCACGTGCACATGGCCAGCCAACGCGGTGTTGTTGACCAGAATGCAGTGGTTGCCGATGACGCTGTCGTGACCGATGTGCGCATAGGCCATGATCAGGTTGTGATCGCCCAGCGTGGTTTCCGAACGGTCCTGCACGGTGCCACGGTGAATCGTCACGCCTTCGCGGATGACGTTGTGGTCACCGATCACCAGACGGGTTTCTTCACCCTTGTACTTCAGATCAGGCGTGTCTTCGCCTACCGAGGAAAACTGGTAGATGCGATTGTGCTTGCCGATGCGGGTCGGGCCTTTGAGGATCACATGCGGCCCGATCACGGTACCCTCGCCGATTTCCACACCTGCGCCGATGATCGACCACGGGCCGACCTCGACGTCATCAGCCAGAACGGCCGACGGATCGATGATTGCGCGAGGGTCAATCAAACTCATAGCTTGCGTTCCGCACAGATGATTTCAGCGGAGCAGACTGGTTTGCCGTCGACCGAAGCCTGGCATTCGAATTTCCAGATCTGGCGCTTGCAGCTGATGAACTTGGCTTCGAGGATCAACTGATCGCCCGGCAGCACAGGCTGGCGGAAGCGCAGCTTGTCGGAACCGACGAAGTAGTAAAGCGTGCCGTCGGCAGGCTTCACATCAAGCATTTTGAAACCGAGGATCCCGGCAGCCTGAGCCATCGCTTCGATGATCAGCACGCCCGGCATGATTGGATGCGCAGGGAAGTGACCATTGAAGAACGGTTCATTGATGCTGACATTCTTGTAGGCGCGAATGCGCTTGCCTTCAGTGTCCAGTTCCACCACCCGGTCCACCAGCAGGAACGGGTAACGGTGAGGCAGGTATTCGCGAATCTCGTTGATGTCCATCATTTCGGGGGGAAGCCTATGTAAAGATTGGGAGCGCGACTGACGCGCACTCCTCTAGCAAATCAAGGAGGCAGTCTAGAGGCTGTGCACACTTGATATGGAAATGGTATCAGCCATCTGATGAAGCATTGCCGTCAGGGGTCACTTCCCCTACGCGCTTTTCCAGCTGTTTCAAACGTCGCGCGATGTCATCGAGCTGACGGATACGGGCCGCGCTTTTGCGCCATTCGGCCGCCGGTTGCATGGCTGTGCCGGAAGAATAGGCACCCGGCTCGGTAATCGAGTGGGTCACCATGGTCATCCCGGTCAGGAAAACGTTGTCGCAAATATCAATGTGGCCGACCAGACCAACACCACCGGCGAGCATGCAATGCTTGCCAATCTTGGTGCTGCCGGAGATCCCGACACATGCGGCCATGGCAGTGTGATCACCGACCTGAACGTTGTGGGCGATCTGGATCTGATTGTCTAGCTTCACGCCGTTGCCGATCACGGTATCAGCCAGAGCGCCGCGGTCGATGGCGGTATTCACGCCAATCTCGACATCGTCGCCGATGGTCACGCCACCGATTTGCGCGATCTTCTGCCAGATACCTTTTTCGTTGGCGAAACCAAAACCTTCACCGCCGAGCACGGCACCGGACTGGATCACCACACGCTTGCCGATGCGCACGTCGTGATACAGCGTCACGCGCGGCGCGAGCCAGCCGCCTTCGCCGATTTCGCTACGCGCACCGACGACGCAATGCGCACCCAGTGTCACTTGCGCACCAACGCGTGCGCCGGCTTCGATCACCACAAAAGGGCCGATGCTGGCGCTTGGATCAACCACCGCGTCCGCCGCAATCACTGCAGATGGGTGAATACCAGCCGCAGCTTTTGGCTTGGGATCGAACAAATGAGAGATACGCGCATAAGCCAGGTAAGGATCAGGCACGACCAACGCATTACCGGCAAATCCTTCGACATCAGCTTCTTTGAGCAGCAATGCAGCTGCCTGCGAGCCCGCCAGGTATTTGCGATATTGAGGGTTTGCCAGAAAGCTCAACTGAGCTGGGCCAGCCTCTTGCAAAGTGGCTAGCCCAGTAATTTTCGTCTCAGGGTCGCCACGCAGGGTGGCGCCGAGGAACTCGGCCAACTGGCCGAGTTTGATAGTCACGGTCATGGGTTACTTCAGCTGATTCATGCGCTCGATAACCTGGCGCGTGATGTCGTACTGAGGTTTGACATCGATCACGGCGCCACGCTCGAACACCAGGTCAAAACCACCTTTCTTGATGACTTCTTCCACTGCGCTATCCAGTTTCGGCTTCAGTTGCTTGAGCATTTCGCGGTCGGCAACGGCTTTCGCTTCGTTCAGCTCCTTGGACTGGAACTGGAAGTCGCGAGCCTTTTGCTTGAATTCCAGCTCCAGACGCTCACGCTCACCTTGCTGCATTTTGTCGCCACCGGCCATCAGACGGTCCTGAATGCCTTTGGCACTGCTTTCCAGCGTCTTCAGTTTGGTCAGTTGCGGACCGAACTTCTTCTCGGCATCCACGGCGTATTTCTTCGCCGCGTCGGATTCCAGCAAAGCCATCTGATAGTTCAGAACGGCAATTTTCATGTCGGCAAATGCCGGGCCTGCCACCATCAAGGAGGCCAGGAGAACCAATTGAGTCAACTTACGCACGATGCACTCCTACAAAATCCATTGTCGTTATCTTGGGTCAGACGCTTAGAACGTCTGGCCGAGGGAGAATTGGAACACTTGAGTTTCAGCCTCATCCGGCTTCTTGATCGGCATGGCCAACGCGAAGCTCAGAGGACCCAGTGCGGTGACCCAGGTCACACCCACACCGACGGAACTGGCCATGTTGCTCAGGCTGATGTCGTTGCACTTGGTGTTCGACGTCGAGCCATTCGCATTGGTAGTGTCCTTGCACTGCGAGTCAAATACGTTACCCACATCCCAGAAAACAGAAGTGCGCAGGGAACGCTGATCTTTCACGAACGGCAGCGGGAACAGAACCTCGACACCACCCTGGATCAGGACGTTACCACCGAACGGCAGCGGATCCTGGTCCGGGTCAGCCAGCGTGCCCGGGTTGGTACCACGGCTCGGCGTACTGCGTGGGCCGAGAGTGCTGTCCTTGAAGCCACGAACCGAGTTGAAACCACCAGCATAGTAGTTTTCATAGAATGGCAAGCCATCGGTTCCGCCGTATCCGTCGCCATAACCCAGCTCGGTGTGCAGACGCAGGGTGTAGTTCTCGCTGATTGGCTGGAACAGCTGACCGCGGTAATCAAGTTTGTAGAACGACAGGTCGCTGCCCGGCACTGTGGTTTCCAGGGTCAGACTCTGGGAACGACCACGGGTCGGCAGCACGCCTTTGTTCAGAGTCGACTCGGACCAGCCGGCCGAAGCCTTGAAGTTCAGGTACTTGTCGCCTTCCTTGTTAACGAAGTCGAAAATCTCGTCAACGGTATAGGTACCGGTCTTGATCTCGTCCTGTTGAACCGACAGGCCAAAGGTAAGACGCGAAGTCTCGCTGATCGGGTAGCCAACGTTCACGCCGGCACCCAGGCTGTCTACCGCATAGCTCGCTACGTCGACGTCGAGGTCTTTGTAGTCAGTGGTGCGATAGAACGCGTTGTAACCCAGGCTCACACCATCGGCGGTCCAGTACGGGTCAACGTAACCGAAGTTGTAGCGGCTCTGGTATTCGCTGCGTGTCAGGCCGATGCTGACGCGGTTACCGGTACCAAGGAAGTTGTTCTGGGTGATCGAACCACCGAGGATCAGACCGGCACTCTGGGCGAAACCGACACTGGCGGTAATCGAACCGGAAGCCTGTTCTTCAACGGCGTAGTTCACGTCAACCTGGTCGTCGACACCCGGAACAGCCGGAGTTTCAACGTTGACTTCTTTAAAGAAGCCCAGACGCTCAAGACGGGTCTTGGACTGGTCGATCAGGTAGGTCGAAGCCCAGCCGCCTTCCATCTGACGCATTTCACGACGCAGCACTTCGTCTTCGGACTTGGTGTTGCCACGGAAGTTGATGCGGTTGACGTAGGCGCGCTTGCCCGGATCAACAGCGAACAGGATATCAACGGTGTGATCTTCATCGTGCGGCTGAGGTACGCCGTTGACGTTGGCGAAGGTGTAACCCTCGTTACCCAGACGACGGGTGATCAGTTCGGAGGTGGTGGTCATCAGTTTGCGCGAGAACACCTGACCCTTCTGCACCAGCAGCAGGGACTTGACCTGATCTTCAGGGACTTTCAGATCACCACTGAGTTTGACGTCACGAACGGTGTACTTCTCGCCTTCGGTGACGTTGACAGTGATGTAGACGTGCTTCTTGTCCGGGGTGATCGACACCTGAGTCGAAGCGATATCCATGTTGATATAGCCACGATCCAGGTAGTAGGAACGCAGACGCTCCAGGTCACCGGACAGTTTTTCACGGGCGTACTTGTCATCGTTCTTGAAGAACGACAGCCAGTTGGTGGTCTTCAGTTCGAACAGGTCGGTCAGGTCTTCCTCAGGGAAAACCGTGTTGCCCACCACGTTGATGTGCTGAATCGCCGCAACGGTACCTTCGTTGATCTTCACTTTCAGGCCGACGCGGTTACGCGGTTGCGATACCACTTCGGTATCGACCGTAGCCGAGTAGCGACCTTGCGCGACGTACTGACGCTGCAGCTCGTTACGCACACCTTCAAGGGTGGCGCGCTGGAAGATCTCGCCTTCGGCCAGACCGGATTGCTTGAGACCTTTCATCAGGTCTTCAGTCGAGATCGCCTTGTTGCCTTCGATTTCGATACTGGCGACCGACGGACGCTCGACGACAGTGATTACCAGAACGTTGCCTTCGCGGCCCAGCTGGATATCTTGAAAGAAACCGGTTTTGAACAACGCACGAGTGGATTCCACCAGGCGACGATCATCCGCCTGCTCACCGACGTTCAACGGCAAGGCACCAAAGACGCTACCCGCGGAGACCCGCTGGAGGCCATTGACGCGAATATCAGAGATAGTGAAGGACTCGGCGTGAACTTCGGCGATCATCAATACGGTGAGAACCGCAGTTAGCAGCAGACGTTTCATGAAGTCCTTTCTTATTCCAACTGGCAATAAACAAACTGCCGCAAAATGCGGCAGATTCGCAATTCAGCGAAGCGTTACAGTCGACCCAGATCGTTGACCAGAGCAAGCAACATCACCCCGACCACCAAACTGATACCGATCTGTATCCCCCAACCTTGCACCCGATCCGACAAGGGACGACCACGCGCCCACTCGATCAGATAAAACAACAAATGCCCCCCATCCAGTACAGGAATGGGCAGCAAATTCAGAACCCCCAGGCTAATACTCAGATAAGCAAGGAAATTCAGGAAATCAGCGACGCCCGACTGGGCAGAAGCGCCCGCCACTTTAGCAATGGTTATCGGTCCACTCAAGTTTTTTACCGAGAGCTCGCCGAACAGCATTTTCTTGAGTGAATCCAGCGTCAGAATGCTCATGGTCCAAGTGCGTCGGGCACCCTCGCCAATCGCGGCCAACGGCCCATAACTGACCTCACGGATCATTTCCGGTGGCCAGTCGACAGCTTTCACGCCTGCGCCCAGATATCCGCTCGGCGATTTGCTTTCACCACGCGCAGCCAAGGTCACAGGGACATCGATTTGAGCACTGTCGCGCTCGATGCGCAGCATGATTTTGGTATCAGGACGCGTACGAACGGTATCGACCACTTGCTGCCAGTCATTCAGCGCCTGACCATCAAGGGCCAACAGGCGATCACCGGTTTTCAGACCGGCAGCCTGGGCCGGGCCTTTCGGATCAAGTTCGGCAAGCACCGGCGGCAAGGCCGGACGCCATGGACGAATACCCAGAGAGCGAATCGGGTCCGGCTCATCAGCGCCTTTGAGCCAGTTATCCAGCGCCAGCTCACGCGGGATATCTACGCTTGAGCCTTGCTCACGGACCAGCAACTGCAGAGAACCGCTTTCGCCCAGGCGCCGCACCAGTTGTAAATTGACAGCTGCCCAACCGGAAGTCGGCTCACCATCGATAGCGACGATTTCCTGGCCCGCATTCAAACCGGCCTTAGCAGCGATGCTGCCGGACTCGACAGCACCAATGACCGGGCGCACCTGCTCGCTGCCGAGCATGGCCAACACCCAGAAAAACACCAGCGCCAACAGAAAGTTGGCAATGGGGCCAGCGGCAACAATGGCGATACGCTGACGCACGGATTTGCGATTGAACGACTGATCCAGCTGATCGACCGGCACTTCGCCCTCACGCTCATCGAGCATCTTGACGTAACCACCGAGCGGAATCGCGGCCACCACAAACTCGGTGCCCTGCTTGTCGTGCCAGCGCAGCAACGGCATGCCAAAGCCTACGGAAAAACGCAGAACCTTGACGCCACAGCGACGTGCGACCCAGAAGTGGCCGAATTCGTGAAAGGTGACCAGCACACCCAAGGCGATCAGGGTGCCGGCAATCATATAGAGCGCGCTCATCTACTTTCTCCGCAATCCCGTTCAGTGCCGCATGAAGCCATTGTGTTGCAAAACTTATCGGCGGTGACGACTCAACCATTGTTCAGCCAAAACTCGTGCCTTGGCGTCGGCGGTGAACACCGCATCGAGATCATCCAGCGCGACCACCGGTTCGAGGTTCAAAACCTCCTCGATGATACTCGCGATTTCCAGGTAGCGAACCCGTCCGTCGAGAAACGCTGCCACAGCCACTTCGTTGGCCGCATTGAGCATTGCCGGCGCGCTATCACCCGCTTCGGCCGCTTGACGGGCCAAACGCAGGCACGGGAAACGCTCCTCATCCGGCGCTTCGAAGTCCAGACGCGCAATGGCGAACAGATCCAGCGGCGCCACACCCGAGTCGATGCGCTCAGGCCAGGCCAGCGCATTGGCAATAGGCGTGCGCATATCAGGATTGCCCAATTGCGCCAGCACCGAACCGTCGACGTAGTCGACCAGCGAATGGATCACGCTTTGCGGATGGATCACTACCTCGACCTGCGCAGGCTTGGCATCGAACAACCAGCAGGCTTCGATCAACTCGAGCCCCTTGTTCATCATGCTGGCCGAATCCACAGAAATTTTGCGCCCCATGGACCAGTTCGGGTGCGCACACGCCTGGTCAGGTGAAACATGCGCCAATTCAGCCATCGGTGTCTGCCGGAATGGACCACCGGAGGCTGTAAGCAAAATCCGCCGTACGCCCACCGAGCTCAAGCCCCGGGCGAAATCCTGCGGCATGCACTGGAAAATTGCGTTGTGCTCGCTGTCGATCGGCAGCAGCACCGAACCGCTTTTACGCACTGCCTGCATGAACAAGACGCCGGACATCACCAGCGCCTCTTTATTGGCCAGGAGAATCTTTTTGCCTGCCTCGACGGCTGCCAAGGTCGGCCGCAGCCCTGCTGCACCAACGATAGCCGCCATCACCGCGTCGACTTCCGGAGCGGAGGCAACCTGACACAGCCCCTCCTCCCCTACCAGAACGCGGGTTGGCAAACCGGCCGCGCGCAAATCGTCCTGCAAGCCGCGCGCCGCAGCAACTTCCGGCACCACGGCAAATTGCGGCACATGGCGTACGCACAGAGCCAGCAGCTCACTCAGGCGAGTGAAGCCGCTCAAGGCGAAAACCTGATATCGCTCCGGGTGACGAGCAATGACATCAAGCGTGCTCAGACCGATCGAGCCGGTCGCCCCGAGGACAGTAATCTGCTGTGGACGACTCACGGTGCAGCCATCCACAACAACACTGCAAATACTGGAATCGCCGCCGTCAAACTGTCGATACGATCAAGAATGCCACCATGCCCCGGCAGCAGATTACTGCTGTCCTTGATACCGGACTGGCGCTTGAACATGCTTTCAGTGAGATCGCCGACGACGGAAATGAAGACGATCAGCGCAGCGCCAATCAAGCCTTTGATCAGTTCGGCAACCGTCCAGTCGCGCACCAGCCCGACAATCACAGTGATCACCAGACTCAGCGCCAGACCGCCGTAAACACCTTCCCAGCTTTTCCCCGGACTGACCTGCGGTGCAAGCTTGCGCTTGCCGAATGCACGGCCCGAGAAATAGGCACCGATATCGGCACCCCAGACCAGCACCATCACAGCCATGATCAACCAGTTACCCAACGGGTACTGCTTGATCTGTACCAGACCTTGCCACGCCGGCAACAGGATCAACAGACCGATCACCAGTTTGGTCGCGGCACTCGACCAGTGCTCGCTCGAGCGCGGATAAGTCAGCACCAGATACGTCGCCACCGCCCACCACAACACCGAAGCACCCAACACCCATGGCGCCAGGCCGGGCAGGATGTACATGACGAACAGCATCAGGGCGACCACGGCGGCATAACCGACCCGGAACGCCTGACCGGTGAAGCCGGCAAGCCGCGCCCACTCCCACGCCCCCAGACTGACAACCAGCCCGATGAACAGCGCAAAACCGGAACCTTCGAGCAGGAAAAACCCGCACAAGGCGATCGGCAGCAGGATCAGCGCAGTGATGATTCGTTGTTTAAGCATTAAACCCGGGCTCCAGCTTCAACCTGTTCGCTCGTTTTACCGAAACGACGCTGGCGCGAAGCGAAATCGGCCAGCGCATTGCGCATGGCATCGTGTTTGAAGTCCGGCCAGAACAGGTCGGAGAAGTACAGCTCGGCGTAAGCCAGCTGCCACAGCAGAAAGTTGCTGATGCGGTGCTCGCCACCCGTGCGGATGCACAGATCCGGCAACGGCAGATCACCGGTTGCAAGACAGGTTTGCAACAGATCCGGAGTGATGTCTTCCGGGCGCAGGTGCCCAGCCTGGACTTCACGCGCCAGACGCTGGGCCGCCTGTGCAATATCCCACTGACCACCATAATTGGCGGCGATCTGCAGGATGAAACGATTGGCACCCGCCGTCATCGCTTCAGCTTCACGCATTGCTGCCTGAAGCTCCGGATGAAAGCGTGAACGATCGCCAATGATGCGCAGGCTGATGTTGTTGTCGTTGAGGCGCTTGGCTTCGCGACGCAGCGCCTTGAAGAACAGGTCCATCAAGGCACTGACTTCATCGGCCGGGCGCTGCCAGTTCTCACTGGAAAATGCGAACAGGGTGAGCACTTCGACCTTGGCCTCAGCGCACACCTCAATCACCGCCCGCACAGCATCCACGCCCGCCTTATGCCCGGCGACACCCGGCATAAAGCGTTTTTTCGCCCAGCGATTGTTGCCATCCATGATGATCGCGACATGGCGCGGCACCGCGGACGGCGCAGTCTGCTTGGTCTTGTCCATTAAAAGCTCGAACCTTATACGGCCATCAGATCCGCTTCTTTTTGCTTGGTAGCCGTGTCGATATCAGCCTCGGCCTTGTCGGTGAGCTTCTGAATATCGGCAGCGGCACGACGCTCTTCGTCTTCGCTGATTTCTTTGTCCTTGACCAGTTTCTTCAGCTCGCCCAAGGCGTCACGACGGATGTTGCGCACGGCAACACGAGCGTCTTCAGCAGCACTGCGCGCCTGCTTGGTGAAGCCCTTGCGGGTTTCTTCGGTCAGGGCAGGCATGGAGATCAGCAGCAACTCACCCAGGTTGGTCGGGTTGAGGTTCAGACCAGCGCTCTGGATTGCTTTGTCGACTGCGGCGAGCATGTTGCGCTCGAACGCAACGACCTGCAGGGTGCGCGAGTCCTTAACGGTGATGTTCGCCACTTGGGTGATGGAGGTGTCTGCGCCGTAGTACGGCACCATCACGCTGCCCAGAATGCTTGGGTGAGCCTTGCCGGTACGAATCTGACCAAATGCGTGGGCCAGAGAGTCCAGGGATTTCTGCATGCGCTCTTGAGCGTCTTTCTTGATTTCGTTGATCATTGTTGACCTTCCTCGATCAGGGTGCCTTCAGCGCCGCCATGGACGATGTTCAGCAGGGCACCGGGCTTGTTCATGTTGAATACGCGCAGCGGCATCTTGTGGTCGCGGCACAGGCAAATAGCGGTCAGATCCATCACGCCCAGCTTGCGATCCAGTACTTCATCATAAGTCAGATGATCGAACTTCTCGGCATGCGGGTCTTTGAACGGGTCAGCGGTGTAGACGCCATCGACCTTGGTCGCTTTCAGCACGACGTCGGCATCGATTTCGATTGCGCGCAGGCAGGCTGCCGAATCCGTGGTGAAGAACGGGTTGCCGGTACCGGCAGCGAAGATCACGACGTCTTTGGAGTTCAGGTGACGCATGGCTTTGCGGCGATCGTAGTGATCGGTCACACCCACCATGGAAATGGCCGACATCACGATGGCCGAGATATTGGCACGTTCCAGCGCATCGCGCATGGCCAGGGCGTTCATCACAGTGGCCAGCATGCCCATGTGGTCGCCTGTGACCCGATCCATACCGGCTTTGCTCAAAGCTTCGCCGCGGAACAGGTTGCCACCGCCGATCACCAGACCGACCTGTACGCCGATGCCGACCAGCTGGCCGACTTCCAGCGCCATCCGATCCAGCACTTTTGGATCGATCCCGAACTCTTCCGAGCCCATCAGGGCCTCGCCGCTAAGCTTGAGTAGAATGCGTTTATAGCGAGCCTGATAACCACTGCCCTGCTGAGCCATTGCGAATCTCTCCTGCGGCGTATTTAAAATTCTTTGCGAGCTGTTTACAGCTGGCGTTCACTCTAGCTTGGCGCTGCTTCAGCGCCATCGGAACATGGCTTTGTAAGTCAGTTCCAAGTGGAAACCAATAAAAAATTGGCAACCCCATCTGAAAAGAGGCTGCGCGCGTTAGCGGGCAGCCTCTTTCGGCGACAGTTGAAAAACCGTCTTACTGCTTGGCGGCAGCCAGCTGGGCAGCAACTTCTTCAGCGAAGTTGTCTACTGGCTTCTCGATGCCGTCGCCCACTTTGTAGTAGGTAAAGGAAACGATTTCTGCGCCGCCTTTCTTGGCCAGCTCGCCAACCTTGATTTCAGGGTTCTTGACGAACGCTTGCTCAACCAGGCTTGCTTCTGCCAGGAACTTGCTGATACGGCCTTTGACCATGTTCTCAACAATGTTTTCTGGCTTGCCTTTGATCTTCTCTTCGTTCAGCTGCAGGAACACAGCTTTTTCACGCTCGATCGCTTCAGCCGAAACTTGCGAAGGCAGCAGGAACTCAGGGTTGCTTGCAGCAACGTGCATCGCGATGTCTTTGGCCAGCTCGACGTCACCGCCTTTCAGAGCCACAACAACACCGATCTTGTTGCCGTGCAGGTACGAACCTACAACGTCAGCTTCGATACGGGCCAGACGACGGATGTTGACGTTTTCGCCTACTTTGGCAACCAGCGCTTCACGAGCAGCTTCTTGCGAAGCGATCAGCGGAGCAGCGTCGGTCAGCTTGTCAGCGAAAGCTTTTTCAACGCTGGCAGCAACGAAGTTCTTGAAGTCGTCTTGCAGAGCCAGGAAGTCGGTCTGCGAGTTCACTTCCAGGATAACGGCAGCTTTACCGTCGTCCTTGATTGCGATTGCGCCTTCAGCGGCAACGTTGCCAGCCTTTTTCGCAGCCTTGATCGCGCCCGAAGCACGCATGTCATCAATGGCTTTTTCGATGTCGCCGTCAGCCTTTTCCAGGGCCTTCTTGCAGTCCATCATGCCTTCGCCGGTACGCTCGCGCAGTTCTTTAACCAACGCTGCAGTAATTGCTGCCATTTTCAAATTCCTCTTGGATAGGTTTTCAACCATTCCACCCGATCGAACGGGCGTTCAATTCGTCCCGAACCCCACCTTGTAGCCGCTGCACGTTACAGATGCTGTAGCTGCGCTGCCGACAAATGGTTTTCGAGGTGGCAAAAAGGGGGCCAAGCCCCCTTTTTGCTTACTGAGTCAACGCCAGGGCGTTAATTACTCAGCTGCAGCCTGAGTTTCTTCAGCTGCGAATTCTACAGTGCCGCCAGCAACATTGTTGCGACCACGGATCACTGCGTCAGCCATCGAACCCATGTACAGCTGGATAGCGCGAATGGCGTCATCGTTGCCTGGGATGATGTAGTCAACGCCTTCCGGGCTGCTGTTGGTGTCGACAACGCCGATTACCGGGATGCCCAGCTTGTTGGCTTCGGTGATCGCGATGCGCTCGTGGTCAACGTCGATCACGAACAGTGCGTCTGGCAGACCGCCCATGTCCTTGATGCCGCCCAGCGAACGATCCAGCTTCTCAAGATCACGGGAGCGCATCAGCGCTTCTTTCTTGGTCAGCTTGGCGAAAGTACCGTCTTCGGCTTGAACTTCAAGGTCACGCAGACGCTTGATGGAAGCACGAATGGTTTTGAAGTTGGTCAGCATGCCGCCCAACCAGCGGTGATCGACGTACGGCGAACCGCAACGTGCTGCTTCTTCAGCAACGATCTTGCCAGCGGAACGCTTGGTGCCGACGAACAGAATCTTGTTTTTGCCCTGGGCCAGACGCTCTACGAAAGTCAGAGCTTCGTTGAACATTGGCAGGGTTTTTTCAAGGTTGATGATGTGAATCTTGTTACGCGCGCCGAAAATGTACTTACCCATTTTCGGATTCCAGTAACGGGTTTGGTGACCGAAGTGCACACCGGCCTTCAGCATATCGCGCATATTGACTTGGGACATGATAGTTCCTTAATAAGTCGGGTTTGGCCTCCACGTATCCCAATGACCAACCAGTGGCATAAAGCCAAAAGCACCCAGGTCATCGTGTCGACACGTGTGTGGATTTAAGCTTTTCGGGGTATCCCCGGAAAGCGGCGCATTTTATACCACAGGGTGCGCAGAAACGGAACCCGGAATCTGTATTCGCACCAAGGACATGGGCGCAGCCCCCTTGGAATCGGCCCCGAACGCACCATTGTATAGAGAGAAGCGATGCACGCGGGCGCTGAATTGCGCCGTGCGTCTGTTAGAATCGCGTTTTTCAGGGTCGCCGATCGAACACCTGCCACCCTATTTGTATCAGCAAGCGCCGCCGAGCGCAGAGAGAGCCTGTATGACCGTCAACCTCAAAACCCCCGAGGACATCGCTGGCATGCGCGTCGCCGGCAAACTGGCCGCCGATGTGCTGGAAATGATTGCCGAACATGTCAAACCGGGCGTCACCACCGATGAGCTGAACCAGATCTGCCACGATTACATCGTCAATGTGCAGCAAGCCATCCCTGCCCCGCTCAACTACAAGGGCTACCCGAAGTCGATCTGCACCTCGATCAACCACGTGGTCTGCCATGGCATCCCGAATGACAAGCCGCTGAAAAACGGCGACACCCTGAACATCGACGTCACCGTCATCAAAGACGGCTACCACGGCGACACCAGCCGCATGTTCCATGTCGGCGAAGTGCCGGTCTGGGCCGAGCGTCTGTCGCAGATCACTCAGGAATGCATGTACAAGGCGATCGAGATCGTCAAACCCGGCTGCCGCCTCGGCGACATCGGCGAAGTGATCCAGAAACATGCGGAAAAGAACGGTTTCTCGGTGGTTCGCGAGTTCTGCGGCCACGGTATCGGCAAGGTCTTCCACGAAGAGCCGCAGATCCTCCACTACGGCCGCGCCGGCACCGGCATGGAACTGAAGGCCGGCATGACCTTCACCATTGAGCCGATGATCAACCAGGGCAAGGCCGACACCAAGGTATTGGGCGATGGCTGGACCGCAATCACCAAGGACCGCAAGCTCTCGGCCCAGTGGGAACATACTTTGCTGGTCACCGACACCGGCTACGAGATCTTCACCCTGCGCGCCGATGACACCATCCCACGCATCTCGGCCTGATTCACATAACGCTCCCAGCCTTGTATAGAAGGAAAGCCAATCGATGCCGCAGGTGGATCCCGAACTCTTCGACCGCGGCCAGTTCCAGGCTGAACTGGCCCTGAAAGCGAGTCCTATCGCAGCGTTCAAGAAGGCGATCCGCCAGGCTCGCGACGTCCTTGATGCGCGTTTTCGCAGTGGCCGTGACATCCGCCGCCTGATCGAAGACCGCGCCTGGTTCGTCGACAACATCCTGCAAAAGGCTTGGGAGCAGTTCAACTGGAGCGAAGACGCCGATATCGCGCTGGTCGCGGTCGGCGGCTATGGCCGTGGCGAGCTGCACCCCTATTCCGACATCGACTTGCTGATCCTGCTGGACAGCGCCGATCACGAAGTTTTCCGCGATTCCATCGAGCGTTTTCTGACGCTGTTGTGGGACATCGGCCTGGAAGTCGGTCAGAGCGTGCGCTCGGTCGATGAATGCGCCGAAGAAGCCCGCGCTGATCTCACTGTTGTCACCAACCTGATGGAAAGCCGCACCATCTGCGGTCCCGAGCGTCTGCGCCAGCGCATGCTCGACGTCACCAGCACCGCCCACATGTGGCCGGCCAAAGAGTTTTTCCTGGCCAAACGGGCCGAGCAAAAGGCCCGCCACCACAAGTACAACGACACCGAATACAACCTGGAACCCAACGTCAAAGGCTCGCCCGGGGGCCTGCGGGATATCCAGACGATTCTCTGGGTGGCCCGACGTCAGTACGGCACCCTGAACCTGCGCGCCCTCGCCGGCGAAGGCTTCCTGGTCGAAAGCGAAAACGCCCTGCTCGCCTCATCTCAGGAATTCCTCTGGAAAGTGCGCTACGCCCTGCACATGCTCGCCGGTCGCTCAGAAGACCGCTTGCTGTTCGATCATCAACGCACCATCGCCGGCCTGCTAGGATTTGAAGGTGACGACGCCAAGCAGGCTGTCGAAAACTTCATGCAACAGTATTTCCGCGTGGTGATGAGCATTGCCCAGCTCAGCGACCTGATCATCCAGCACTTCGAAGAAGTCATCCTCGCGCCGGAAGACGAAGCGCCGCCGCAGCCGATCAACTCGCGCTTCCAGTTGCATGACGGCTACATCGAGGCACGTAACGACAACGTGTTCCGCCGCACACCGTTCGCCATGCTGGAAATTTTCGTGCTGATGGCGCAGCAACCGGAAATCAAAGGCGTGCGCGCCGACACCATCCGCTTGCTGCGCGAGAATCGTCACCTGATCGACGACAACTTCCGCAACGATATCCGTAACACCAGCCTGTTCATCGAACTGTTCAAGTGCAAGATCGGCATCCATCGCAATCTGCGGCGGATGAACCGCTACGGCATCCTCGGCCGTTATTTGCCGGAGTTCGGTTTTATCGTCGGGCAAATGCAGCACGACCTGTTCCACATCTATACGGTCGATGCGCACACGCTGAACCTGATCAAGCACCTGCGCAAATTGCAGTACACCCAAGTCTCGGAGAAGTTTCCGCTGGCGGCCAAGCTCATGGCAAAGCTGCCCAAGCCCGAACTGATCTATATGGCGGGGCTGTATCACGACATCGGCAAAGGCCGCCATGGCGATCACTCGGAAATCGGCGCGGTCGACGCCGAAGCGTTCTGCCAGCGCCATCAATTGCCGGTGTGGGACAGCCGTCTGATTGTATGGCTGGTGCAAAACCACTTGGTGATGTCGACCACCGCCCAGCGCAAGGACTTGTCCGATCCGCAGGTGATCCACGATTTCGCTCAGGCAGTTGGCGATGAAACCCGCCTCGACTATCTCTACGTGCTGACCGTGGCCGACATCAACGCGACCAACCCGACGCTGTGGAACTCGTGGCGCGCCAGCCTGTTGCGTCAGCTCTACACCGAGACCAAACGCGCCTTGCGCCGTGGCCTGGAAAACCCTGTGGATCGCGAAGAGCAGATCCGCCAGACCCAAAGCGCTGCACTGGACATTCTGGTACGTGGCGGCACTGACCCGGACGATGTCGAGCAATTGTGGGCGCAACTGGGCGATGACTATTTCCTGCGCCACACCGCCGGCGATGTGGCCTGGCATAGCGACGCCATTCTTCAGCAGCCCGTCAATGGCGGGCCGCTGGTGCTGATCAAGGAAACCACCCAGCGCGAGTTCGAGGGCGGTACGCAGATTTTCATTTATGCACCGGATCAGCACGACTTCTTCGCCGTGACCGTGGCGGCGATGGATCAGCTCAACCTGAACATTCACGACGCCCGTGTCATCACGTCCAGTAGCCAGTTCACCCTCGACACCTACATCGTGCTCGACAACGAGGGCGAATCGATCGGCGACAACCCGGCACGGGTCAAGCAGATCCGCGAAGGTCTGACCGAAGCCCTGCGCAACCCGGACGATTACCCGACGATCATCCAGCGCCGCGTGCCGCGCCAGCTCAAGCACTTCGCCTTTGCGCCGCAGGTGACGATTCACAACGATGCTCAGCGACCGGTGACCGTGCTGGAATTGACCGCACCCGATCGCCCGGGCCTGCTGGCGCGGATCGGCGGGATTTTCCTCGAGTTCGACCTGTCGCTGCAGAACGCCAAGATTGCGACCCTGGGCGAGCGTGTGGAAGACGTGTTCTTTATCACCGACGCCCACAATCAACCCTTGTCCGACCCGTTGCTGTGCAGCCGTTTGCAGGATGCGATCGTTGAGCAACTGAGCGTCAATCAGGAACCCGATATCAAATTGTCGCGCATCAGTATTTGATCGCGCCCCCGGATTCAAATGGCTTTGCACGAGACCCAGCCCCAATGAACAACGCTCTGAACCAGCTCCAGCCCTATCCGTTCGAAAAGCTCCGCGCCCTGCTCGGCACCGTGACCCCGAACCCGGATAAACGTCCGATCGCGCTGTCGATTGGCGAGCCGAAGCATCGCTCGCCAAGCTTTGTCGCCGAAACGCTGGCCAACAGTCTGGATCAGATGGCGGTGTACCCGACCACCCTCGGCATCCCGGCGCTGCGTGAAGCCATCGCCGGCTGGTGCGAGCGTCGTTTCGGCGTACCAGGCGGCTGGATCGATCCGGCGCGCAACGTGTTGCCGGTCAATGGCACGCGTGAAGCGTTGTTCGCGTTCACCCAGACCGTGGTCAACCGTGGCGACGACGCGCTGGTAGTCAGCCCGAACCCGTTCTACCAGATCTACGAGGGCGCTGCGTTCCTCGCCGGGGCCAAGCCGCATTACCTGCCGTGCCTTGACGAAAACGGCTTCAACCCGGATTTCGATGACGTTTCGCCAGACATCTGGAAACGCTGCCAGATCCTGTTCCTCTGCTCGCCGGGTAACCCGACCGGCGCGCTGATCCCGGTCGACACCCTGAAGAAACTGATCGCCCTGGCCGACGAATACGACTTCGTGATCGCCGCCGACGAGTGCTATAGCGAACTGTACTTCGACGAACAGACGCCACCGCCAGGCCTGCTCACTGCCTGCGTCGAACTGGGCCGCAAGGATTTCAAGCGCTGCGTGGTGTTTCACAGCCTCTCCAAGCGCTCCAATCTGCCGGGCCTGCGCTCCGGTTTTGTGGCGGGCGACGCCGATATCCTCAAAGGTTTCCTGCTGTATCGCACCTACCACGGCTGCGCGATGCCGGTGCAAACGCAACTGGCCAGCGTGGCTGCGTGGAATGACGAAGTGCATGTGCGCGCCAATCGCGCGCTGTACCGCGAAAAGTTCGATGCGGTGCTGGAGATCCTCAGCCCGGTGATGGATGTTCAGCGTCCGGATGGCAGTTTCTATTTGTGGCCGAATGTGAACGGCGATGACGCGGCGTTCTGCCGTGATTTGTTCGCCGAAGAGCACGTGACCGTGGTGCCGGGATCCTATCTTTCGCGCGATGTCGACGGCGTCAACCCAGGGGCCGGCCGTGTACGCATGGCACTCGTGGCGCCGCTGGCTGAATGCGTGGAAGCCGCGGAACGGATTCGCGCGTTCATGACTCGCCAACGCTAAGCAACATTACCGTGCCAGTAAAACTGGCACGGTAACTTCCCCCTGCAAAGACACAACTCAATAAACTTGTATCCCGCCTTAGTCCATTTAACAGCTTACTATCGAGCTGCGTATCACGCTGCGCAGTTTTAACTGTTAACTAATATCAAATATCAAAACAAGGAAGTTCAATCATGAACCCGACCACTAATATCGGCTTCAGCATAATGCTCGCAACCATTCAAACCGGAAGCGGAGTACAACAATAATGTGGGCCCGAAACAATCCCTCCAAACTGTGGACTCCTGGCCAGACGTTGCGTATCGCCTTCCTTAATGGCACGCCTGAATTCAAACAAGCCGTCCGTTCCGCCGCCAGTAACTGGCTGGCACACATAAATTTGAAGTTCAACTTCGTCGAGGGGGCAGAAGGTGATATCCGCATACTCAGCGAAAATGGCACGTTCTGGTCGCAGATTGGCACCGATGCATTGCTCGACACCGATGAACCCACCATGCGGCTCTGGCCACACTCGAGTAATCATGCACGTTATTTCGCAGCGAACGTCATGCATGAGTTTGGCCATATGCTCGGCGCAGAACACGAACAAACCAATCCGACAGCCAACATCCCCTGGAATAGAACAGCCCTTTATGAGAGTCATGGAATCACCGACAACTCCGAGGAAGATGACTATCAGGCCGGAGTAACACGCAATAAACTGAACCAGTTGTACCTTGACCGTGCCGACCCGAGCGAAAGTCTTTATTCAACGTATGACCGTAAATCGATCATGCACTACGTCATCCAGCAGACCTGGACTGAAGGTGACTTCCAGATCTTTCCTAATCTGGAACTCAGTGAACACGACAAAGCCTTCATGGCAAAGGCCTACCCCTATCCACCGCAAGCAAGCGAATGACTTTATCCGCCAGTGCATGGTTATTTGACCTGCCCCAGGTTTGCTTCGCTTAAATCAAGATCTGCCAACACTTCTCGCAGGACGTCATCACCAATCTCGTGTTGGCGACTCAAGCTGTAAAGTTCAAGGCGTTGTGCCCGCAGCGCCTTCAAACGCAAACGGCGTTCCAGCAGATCCATCTGGAACGCTAGCGCCTGGGCTTCTGCCGAATCGTTGAAAACTTCCAGTTGATGGCGATACTCGGACATGATCCGCGCCTTGAGTTCCGCCGAGAGAGCGGCTTGAGCGGCGTCCTGCGGGGCGACCTCCTCAGTTTCCAGGGCATGAATCGCCGCTTCGGCGGTCTTGCGCCAAGCATCGCGCACTTCCTGGCGACGTTTGTCATCCGGGCTCTTTTCAATTCCGCGCAACAACAGCGGCAAGGCGATGCAAGCCGACACCAGCGACAACAGGATCACCCCGGCGGCAATGAAAATCAGCAGATCACGCTCGGGAAAAGCATCGGCCCCCATCAACATCGGCACCGACATCACACCGGCCAGCGTCACCGCTCCACGCACCCCGCCGACGGTCAGCAGCCAGCAGGAGCGCGCGGTCGGTACCTGCGTCAGCTCGCCCTTGCCGCGCAAGCGGCGCAGCAGCACCGACAAGCGCCAGATGCTCTGCACCCAGATAAACCGCAGCAATACCAGCGCCAGAAAAATTGCCACGACATCCAGACAGCGATAGAACAGCGTCGGCCACAATGTCGGTTCATGGCTGACCACAGCTTTGATGATGTCCGGCAATTGCAGGCCCAGCAGCAGGAAGATCAAACCGTTGAAGGCGAACTCCAGCAGCGACCAGACACTGCGATTGAGCAAGCGGGTGCTGGTCTGACGAGGCAACAGATCGAGCCAGCTCTGCATCATCCCTGCCGCCACGGCTGAGAGAATGCCCGAGACGCCAAGACGTTCCGCCAGCACATAAGCGGCGAACGGCAGCAGTAACATGAACACAACGTGCGTCGCGGGATCGTCCCAACCTCGAGCGATCATCCACGCCCGCAAGCGCCCGACCAGCCAGCTCAATGCCACGCCGACCGCCAACCCACCGAGCGCCACCACGACAAAGGTGAGGCTGGCGTTGGTCAGTGAGAACACCCCTGTGATAGCCGCCACCAGGGCGAACTTGAAGGTCACCAGACCGGAGGCATCGTTCATCAGCGCCTCGCCCTGCAATATATGCATCAGCGGGGTCGGCAAACGGTTTTGCGAAATAGCCGACACCGCCACGGCGTCCGTCGGCGACAACACTGCCGCCAGGGCGAAAGCCACCGGCAACGGAATTGATGGCAACAACCAATGAATGAAGTAACCGGCGCCGACCACGGTGAACAACACCAGCCCCACCGCCAAGGTCAGGATCGGGCCGCGCAGGTGCCAGAGCTCACGCTTGGGCATGCGCCAGCCATCGGAAAACAGCAGGGGCGGCAGGAATAGAAACAGGAACAACTCGGGATCGAGCGCCACGTGCAAACCCAAGGTCGGCCAGGCGAGCAATGCGCCGGCGGCGATTTGTACCAGCGGCAGTGGCAACGGGATGACCCGTCCGACTAGCCTCGAAACGCTGACCAGCATCAGCAGGATCAGGACGGTGTAAGCGGTTTGCATAAAGCGGAAATCTCAGACAATCGACAGCGTTGAACTGCCATATTAGCCGCTTAGGATGCGTCTGACCGTTGCACCTATGTCGCACTGCCCCAATTGATGTCCGCACACCAATGTGTAGGAGCTGCGGCACGCTGCGATCTTTTGATCTTTAAAGACACAATCAAAAGATCGCAGCCTCGTTTCACTCGACAGCTCCTACAGGGTTTTGCGTATTCACCGAAGGGTCATGGCATAATCCGACACCATTTTTCTCCAGCACCTGTAAAGGGGGCAATTCCTTGACCGTTTCAAGTAAAACGTTGCACCTTTTCGGCATCAAAGCCTGCGACACCATGAAGAAGGCGCGCACCTGGCTTGATGAGCACGCTGTCAGCTACGACTTTCACGATTACAAAAGCGCCGGCATCGACCGTGAACACCTGACCCAATGGTGTGACGAACATGGCTGGCAAACGGTGTTGAACCGCGCAGGCACGACCTTTCGCAAACTCGACGACGAACGCAAAGCCGATCTCGACCAATCGAAAGCCATCGAACTGATGCTCGCTCAACCCTCGATGATCAAGCGCCCGGTGCTCGATCTCGGTGACCGAACCCTGATTGGCTTCAAGCCAGATATCTACGCGGCCGCTCTGAAGTAAGCAGCCCGTCACTCTTTGTAGAGGTGTATTTACATGTCCAATTCCCTGTTCAGCATCGCCTTTGGTGTCGGCACTCAGAACCGTCAAGGCGCATGGCTGGAAGTGTTCTACGCACAGCCACTGCTCAATCCTTCGGCCGAACTGGTCGCTGCCGTTGCGCCGATCCTCGGTTACACCGAAGGCAACCAGGCCATCACCTTCACCACCGCTCAGGCTGCGCAACTGGCTGAAGCCGTGAAAGGCATCGACGCCGTGCAAGGCAAACTGCTGACCCGTCTGGCCGAAAGCCACAAGCCGCTGGTCGCCACTCTGCTGGCCGAAGATGCACAGCTGACCTCGACGCCTGAGGCCTACCTCAAGCTGCACCTGCTGTCGCACCGCCTGGTCAAGCCACACGGCGTGAGCCTGGCCGGGATCTTCCCGCTGCTGCCGAACGTAGCGTGGACCAGCCAGGGCGCCATCGATCTGAGCGAACTGACCGAAATGCAACTGGAAGCCCGTCTGCGCGGCGAGCTGCTGGAAGTGTTCTCGGTGGACAAGTTCCCGAAAATGACCGACTACGTGGTACCGGCTGGCGTGCGTATCGCCGACGCGGCACGTCTGCGTCTGGGCGCTTACGTCGGTGAAGGCACCACCGTGATGCACGAAGGTTTCATCAACTTCAACGCCGGCACCGAAGGCCCGGGCATGATCGAAGGCCGCGTTTCCGCTGGCGTATTCGTCGGCAAGGGTTCGGACCTGGGTGGCGGCTGCTCGACCATGGGTACCCTGTCGGGCGGCGGCAACATCGTGATCAAGGTTGGCGAAGGCTGCCTGATCGGCGCCAACGCCGGTATCGGTATCCCGTTGGGCGACCGCAACACCGTTGAGTCGGGTCTGTACGTGACCGCTGGTACCAAGGTGGCGCTGCTCGACGAGAACAACAACCTGGTCAAGGTTGTGAAGGCGCGTGAGCTGGCCGGTCAGACTGACCTGCTGTTCCGTCGCAATTCGGAAACCGGTGCTGTGGAATGCAAAACCCACAAATCGGCAATCGAACTGAACGAAGCGCTGCACGCTCACAACTAAGCAGCACATCGACCTCCTGTGGGAGCGAGCTTGCTCGCGAAGCTTTTGGCGTATTCAAGAACGCCTTCGCGAGCAGGCTCGCTCCCACAGTGTCTTGTGTACACCCGCCCAAGTTCACAGGGCTGAACAGATGATGATTCCCTCCCCCTGGCGTGCCGATTTTCCGGCCATCGCCGCTCTGCAACGGCAAGACCAGACCTATCTGGACAACGCCGCTACCACGCAAAAACCCCAAGCCCTGCTCGACGCACTGACGCATTACTACGCCAATGGCGCAGCCAATGTGCATCGTGCGCAACACCTGCCGGGCGCCCATGCCACGCAGGCGTTCGAGGACAGTCGGCTGAAGGTTGCCCAGTGGCTGAATGCCGGTGACAGCGGGCAGATCATCTTTAGCCACGGCGCCACCAGTGCGCTGAATCTCCTGGCTTATGGCCTGGAACATCTATTCCAACCGGGCGATGAAATTGTCATCAGCGCCCTGGAGCATCACGCCAACCTGCTGCCATGGCAGCAACTGGCGCAACGGCGCAATCTGAAGCTGGTGATTCTGCCGCTGGATGCCCACGGTTTGATCGACCTTGCGGCCGCCGTGCATCTGATCGGCCCGCGCACGCGCTTGCTGGCGGTCAGCCAGTTGTCCAACGTGCTCGGCGCCTGGCAGCCATTGTCGGCGCTGCTGGGCATGGCCAAGGCGCAGAACGCGCTGACCGTGGTCGATGGCGCGCAAGGCGTGGTGCATGGTCGGCATGACGTGCAGGCGCTGGGTTGCGACTTTTATGTGTTTTCCAGCCACAAACTGTATGGCCCCGATGGCCTCGGCGTGCTGTTTGGGCGCAATGTTGCGCTTGAACAGCTGAAGCCTTGGCAGTTCGGCGGCGAAATGGTGCTGGAAGCCAACTATCACGACTCGCGCTTTCGCCCTGCTCCGCTGGGTTTCGAGGCCGGTACGCCGCCGATTGCCAGTGTCATCGGTCTTGGCGCTACGCTGGATTATCTGGCGGGTCTGGATCAGGACGCGGTGTCTGCTCATGAAGCCGCGCTGCATGACTATTTGCTGCATGGACTCGCGGCGCGTAACGGCATTCGTCTGCTCGGCAAGCCGCAATTGGCGCTGGCGAGTTTTGTCGTCGACGGTGTGCATAACGCCGATCTCGCGCATCTTTTGACCGAGCAAGGTATCGCCGTGCGCGCCGGGCATCACTGCGCAATGCCGCTGCTGAAAAGCTTTGAGCTGGCCGGGGCGATTCGGGTGTCACTGGCGCTGTACAACGATTCGGAAGATCTGGAGCGGTTCTTTGAAGCGCTGGATCAGGCGCTGGAGTTGTTGCGATGAGCTTGCCGGTCGAAGCGGCAGAGGCGTTGCAGACTTTTCAGAGCGCGGCGGGCTGGGAACAGCGGGCGCGATTGTTAATGCAGTTTGGTGATCGTCTGCCGCCGTTGGATGACACGGACAAGTGCGAAGCCAACCGGGTGCATGGCTGTGAGAGTCAGGTGTGGCTGGTTGGCGAGCTGCACGACGGTCACTGGCAGTTCAGCGCCAGCAGCGATGCGCGGATGATTCGCGGGTTGGTGGCGTTGTTGCTATTACGGGTTAACGGCTTGTCGGCGGCTGATTTAAAACAAATCGATTTGCCGGATTGGTTTAATCAGCTCGGCCTGTCCCGCCAGCTATCGCCCTCGCGCAGCAATGGCCTGAATGCCGTGCTCCAGCGAATGAATGAGTTGGCTCGCTGACTGATCGTTCCCACGCTCTGCGTGGGAATGCCTCAACGGACGCTCCGCGTTCGGCTCTGGATGGGACGCGGAGCGTCCCGGGCTGCATTCCCACGCGGAGCGTGGGAACGATCAACCGGTCAGGCGTCAGATTTGACTCGGTCAGCCGGACGCCGCACACCCGCGACAATCTTGTCCACAGCCTTGGTCGCCGCGACCATGCCGAACGTCGCCGTGACCATCATCACTGCGCCAAACCCACCCGCGCAGTCCAGTTTCACGCCATCGCCGACAAAACTCTTCTGCAAACAGATGCTGCCATCCGGTTTCGGGTAGCGCAGTTGCTCCGTGGAAAACACGCACGGCACGCTGTAATGACGGGTCACGGTGCGCGAGAAGCCATAATCGCGACGCAACGTCGAGCGCACTTTCGAGGCCAACGGATCGTTGAAGGTGCGGTTGAGATCGCACACCTGAATCAGCGTCGGATCAATCTGCCCGCCCGCACCGCCAGTGGTGATGATCTGGATCTTGCGGCGCTTGCACCAGGCGATCAGCGCAGCCTTGGCGTTGACCGCGTCGATGCAGTCGATCACGCAGTCGATGTTCGGCGTGATGTATTCAGCCATGGTGTCGCGGGTGACGAAATCCGCCACGGCGTGCACGGTGCAATCCGGGTTGATCCCGCGCAGACGCTCGGCCATCACTTCGACCTTGGGTTTGCCGACGGTGCTGTCCAGCGCATGCAACTGGCGGTTGGCGTTGCTGACGCAGACGTCATCGAGGTCGAACAGCGAAATCTCGCCGACGCCACAGCGGGCCATGGCTTCCGCCGCCCAGGAACCGACGCCACCGACGCCGACGATCGCCACATGGGCCGCGCGCAGGCGCTCCAGGCCTTCAATGCCATACAAACGGGCGATGCCTGCAAACCGCGGATCTTCTGTACTCATGACCATTACCCCAAAAACCGGCGCGCATTATAGGGCTATGCGGCGACAAGTTCTAAACATCAGCTACAAGTGTAAGAACTTAAGTCAAAGTCGGCTGCCCAATGTCGGGCATTTCCCTGTCTGATGTACGACTTGTGAACTGCCGGTGTAGGATGCGCGCCCCTCGGGCGTCTAGCCGACCGATCCTTCGTTCCACAGCCTTTGGAACCCGAAATAGCTATGTCATCGCGTAAATTTGGACTCAACCTGGTGGTGGTTCTGGCAATCGCCGCCCTGTTCACCGGTTTCTGGGCGCTGATCAATCGCCCGGTTTCCGCGCCGAACTGGCCGGAGCAGATCTCCGGTTTCTCCTATTCGCCATTCCAGCAGGGCCAATACCCACAGAAGGATCAATATCCGTCTGACGAAGAGATGCGCCGCGACCTGGAGATCATGAGCAAGCTGACGGACAACATCCGCATCTACTCGGTCGACGGCTCGTTGCAAGACATCCCGAAACTGGCCGAAGAATTCGGCCTGCGCGTGACGCTGGGGATCTGGATCAGCCCCGACCAGGAACGCAACGAACGGGAAATCACCCGCGCCATCGAACTGGCCAACACTTCACGCAGCGTGGTGCGCGTGGTGGTCGGTAACGAAGCGATCTTCCGTAAGGAAATCACCGCCCAAGAGCTGAGCGTATTGCTCGATCGCGTGCGCGCGGCGGTGAAAGTGCCGGTGACCACGTCCGAGCAATGGCACGTCTGGGAAGAACACCCGGAACTGGCCAAGCACGTTGACCTGATCGCCGCCCACGTTCTGCCGTACTGGGAGTTCATTCCGGTCGAAAAGGCCGGGCAGTTCGTTTTCGACCGCGCCCGCGACCTGAAAAAGCTCTTCCCGAAAAAACCATTGCTGCTCTCCGAAGTCGGCTGGCCGAGCAACGGTCGCATGCGCGGTGGCGCCGATGCATCGCCGGCGGATCAGGCGATCTACCTGCGCACCCTGGTCAACAAACTCAACCGCCAAGGTTTCAACTACTTCGTGATCGAAGCGTTCGACCAGCCGTGGAAGGCCAGTGACGAAGGTTCGGTCGGCGCCTATTGGGGCGTGTTCAACGCCGCGCGCCAGCAGAAATTCAACTTCGAAGGCCCGGTGGTGGCGATTCCGCAATGGCGTGTGCTGGCCGTCGGTTCGGTGGTGTTGGCGTTGCTGTCGCTGACCCTGCTGATGATCGACGGCTCGGCGTTGCGCCAGCGTGGGCGGATCTTCCTGACCTTCATCGCGTTCCTTTGCGGTTCGGTGCTGGTATGGATCGGTTACGACTACAGCCTGCAATACAGCACATGGTTCAGTTTGACCGTCGGCTTCCTCTTGGCGCTGGGTGCGCTTGGGGTGTTTATCGTCTTGCTGACCGAGGCGCATGAACTGGCCGAAGCGGTATGGATTCACAAGCGTCGACGTGAGTTCCTGCCGGTCGAGGGCGACTCCAGCTATCGCCCGAAAGTGTCGATCCACGTGCCGTGCTACAACGAGCCGCCGGAGATGGTCAAACAGACCCTCGACGCCCTCGCCGCCCTCGATTATCCGGACTACGAAGTCCTGATCATCGACAACAACACCAAGGACCCGGCGGTGTGGGAACCGGTGCGCGACTACTGCGCAACCCTCGGCCCGCGCTTCAAGTTCTTCCACGTCTCGCCCCTGGCCGGTTTCAAGGGCGGCGCGCTGAACTACCTGATTCCGCACACCGCCAAGGATGCCGAAGTGATCGCCGTGATCGACTCCGATTACTGCGTGCACCCGAACTGGCTCAAGCACATGGTGCCGCACTTCGCCGACCCGAAAATCGCTGTGGTGCAGTCGCCGCAGGATTACCGCGATCAGAACGAAAGCACCTTCAAGAAGCTCTGCTACGCCGAATACAAAGGCTTCTTCCACATCGGCATGGTTACCCGTAACGACCGTGACGCGATCATCCAGCACGGCACCATGACCATGACCCGTCGCTCGGTGCTGGAAGAGTTGGGTTGGGCTGACTGGTGCATCTGTGAAGACGCCGAACTCGGTCTGCGCGTGTTCGAAAAAGGCCTGTCGGCGGCGTATTACCACGACAGCTACGGCAAGGGTCTGATGCCGGATACGTTTATCGACTTCAAGAAACAGCGTTTCCGCTGGGCTTACGGCGCGATCCAGATCATCAAACGTCACACCGGCAGCCTGCTGCGCGGCAAGGACACCGAACTGACACGCGGCCAGCGTTACCACTTCCTCGCGGGCTGGTTGCCGTGGGTGGCGGACGGCATGAACATCTTCTTCACCGTCGGCGCGCTGTTGTGGTCGGCGGCAATGATCATCGTGCCGCAACGGGTCGATCCGCCGCTGCTGATCTTCGCAATCCCGCCTCTGGCGTTGTTCGTGTTCAAGGTCGGCAAGATCATCTTCCTCTACCGTCGCGCCGTTGGCGTGAACCTGAAAGATGCCTTCTGCGCGGCACTGGCCGGGCTGGCGTTGTCGCACACCATCGCCAAAGCGGTGCTGTACGGCTTCTTCACCAGCAGCATTCCGTTCTTCCGCACGCCGAAAAACGCTGACAACCACGGCTTCTGGGTGGCGATTTCCGAAGCGCGGGAAGAGCTGTTCATCATGCTGCTGTTGTGGGGCGCGGCGCTGGGGATCTTCCTGGTCAACGGCATGCCGAGCAACGACATGCGCTTCTGGGTGGTGATGTTGCTGGTGCAGTCGCTGCCGTATCTGGCGGCGCTGATCATGGCGTTCCTGTCGTCGCTGCCCAAACCTGCGGCTGCACCGGAGCCTGCGCCGGTCGTCTAAATCCTCATCGATGCACTAAACGGCGGCCAATGGTCGCCGTTTTGCTTTAAGATAACCGCCATTTTGCGGGGCTTGGCGGCGTTCGGCTCATTGGCCAAACCCAATTCCTGTAGGAGTGAGCCTGCTCGCGATAGCGGTGTAACAATCAAAAGTTACGTTGACTGACACACCGCTATCGCGAGCAGGCTCACTCCTACAGTTAGTCCGCGCCCACATTCATGATCTTCGGAGTTTTCCATGACGGCCCACGCCGACCTTTCGCCGACCCTCCAACTCGCCATCGACCTGATCCGCCGTCCGTCCGTGACGCCGGTCGACGCCGATTGCCAGAAGCAGATGATGCAGCGCCTGGGCGATGCCGGTTTCACTCTCGAGCCGATGCGCATCGAAGATGTGGATAACTTCTGGGCCACCCACGGCAACAACGATGGCCCGGTGCTGTGCTTCGCCGGCCACACCGACGTGGTGCCGACCGGCCCTGTGACGGCGTGGCAGATCGACCCGTTCAACGCGCTGATCGATGAACACGGCATGCTCTGCGGCCGTGGCGCGGCGGACATGAAAGGCAGCCTGGCGTCGATGACCGTCGCCGCTGAGCGCTTCGTCGCCGACTATCCGAACCACAAGGGCAAGGTCGCGTTCCTGATCACCAGCGACGAAGAAGGCCCGGCGCACCACGGCACCAAGGCTGTGGTCGAGCGCTTGGCCGCGCGTAACGAGCGTCTGGACTGGTGCATCGTCGGCGAACCGTCGAGCACCACATTGGTCGGCGACGTGGTGAAAAACGGCCGTCGCGGCTCGCTGGGCGCCAAGCTCACGGTCAAAGGCATTCAGGGCCACGTCGCTTACCCCCATCTGGCGAAGAATCCTATCCACCTCGCTGCTCCGGCGCTGGCCGAACTGGCCGCCGAACACTGGGATCACGGCAACGATTTCTTCCCGCCGACCAGTTTCCAGATTTCCAACGTCAACTCCGGCACCGGCGCGACCAACGTGATTCCGGGCGATCTGGTGGCGGTGTTCAACTTCCGCTTCTCTACCGAATCGACCGTTGAAGGCCTGCAGAAACGCGTGGCTGACATTCTCGACAAGCACGATCTGGACTGGCACATCGACTGGGCGCTGTCCGGCCTGCCGTTCCTCACCGAACCGGGCGCACTGCTCGACGCGGTGTCGGCGAGCATCAAGGACATCACCGGTCGCGAGACCAAGGCGTCGACCAGCGGCGGCACCTCCGATGGCCGCTTTATCGCAACCATGGGCACGCAAGTGGTTGAACTGGGCCCGGTCAACGCGACCATTCACCAGGTCAACGAACGCGTGCTGGCGGCGGATCTCGACGTACTGACCGAGATCTACTACCAGACAATGATCAAGTTGCTCGCCTGATGCTTGCTTGCCCCATCTGCAATGAACCGCTGAATGCGGTGGACAACGGCGTGGTCTGCCCCGCCGGCCACCGCTTCGACCGCGCGCGCCAGGGTTACCTGAACCTGCTGCCGGTGCAGCACAAGAACAGCCGCGACCCTGGCGATAACCAGGCCATGGTCGAAGCGCGCCGTGATTTCTTGAACGCTGGCCATTACGCGCCGGTGGCCAAGCGTCTGGCCGAGCTGGCGGCGAGTTACGCGCCGGATCGCTGGGTCGACATCGGCTGTGGCGAGGGTTATTACACCGCGCAAATCGCCGAGGCCTTGCCGAACGCCGATGGCTACGCGCTGGATATTTCCCGTGAAGCGGTCAAACGCGCCTGCAAACGTAATCCGGCGATCACCTGGTTGATCGCCAGCATGGCCCGTGTGCCGTTGGCATCGGGCAGTTGCCGGTTTCTCGCCAGTGTTTTCAGTCCGTTGGACTGGGAAGAAGCCAAGCGTCTGCTCAGCGTCGGCGGCGGTCTGATGAAAGTCGGCCCGACCAGCGGCCACCTGATGGAATTACGCGAACGCCTGTACGACGAAGTGCGCGAATACACCGACGACAAGCATCTGGCCCTGGTGCCGCAAGGCATGGCGCTGGCGCACAGTGAAACCCTGGAATTCAAGCTGACGCTGGACAAACCCGAGGATCGCGCCAACCTGTTGGCGATGACACCCCACGGCTGGCGCGCCAGTGCCGAGCGTCGTGCGGCGGTGATCGAGCAGGCCGAGCCGTTCGAGACCACCGTATCGATGCGCTACGATTATTTCGTTCTTCAATAACTTTTGGTCTCGGGCGAGTGCCCGGGGCCGGCTAAATCCGCGAATGGATTTTTCAGACCCGCAGTGAGGACATCCATGCGCCAACCGGACATCGAGATTTACCTGAAAGACGCCGACGTCGACCACAAGGCCATTTCGGCCTGGCTGGGCGCCGCGCTTGGCCCGTGCAGCGACTGGGTACAAAAAGGCCAGACCTACAAGTGCAAGGCCGGCAACGTGCCGGTGACCTGGCTGCCGAAAGCCGTGGGCAAATGGAACAGCCTGTACCTGGAAAGCGACCAGACCCCATGGGACGACGACATCGCCTGCGCCCGCGCCGCATTCGCTGCGCTGAACGTGGAAGTGCGTTGCGCGCCGGGCACGTGGGTTGAAGAAGAAGGCGAGGAAACAGCGGATCGCTGGATGCGCATCAGCGAAGACGGTGAAGAAGAAATCACCTGGAAAACCGCGTAAAAACAGGCAACATAGATCCCATGTGGGAGCGAGCCTGCTCGCGAATGTGGTGTATCAGTCACCATTCATATCGACTGACACTACGCATTCGCGAGCAGGCTCGCTCCCACAGTGGTTTTCAGCGACTTACAGGCCTACAACGTCTTCCGCCTGCAAACCCTTCTCGCCAGTAATCACCGCGTACTCAACCTGCTGGCCTTCAGTCAGCGACCGATGCCCCTCGCCGCGAATCGCGCGGTAGTGCACGAACACGTCCACCCCGTCTTCGCGCTGAATAAAGCCGTAGCCTTTGGCGTCGTTGAACCACTTCACGTTGCCGGTTTCACGTGTTGCCATCTGTTCATACTCCTTTTTTATTATTGAACAGGCTTTTCGCAGGAAAGCCTTAGAGGAACGTCAGCCTGCGTCCGACGTCCATAAAAGGGCCCCGGCGACAGACCGCCGAGTATATGACAGGTGCGAAAACTCTCAACAGGAGATTACTTCGCCGCTTTTTTGCCGATTTTCGGTGAATACGGCAAACTGTCGACCTCCCGAGCAACCGCTCGGTTTTATTCACTCACGCAGAAGCCGTATGACCCGTTCCCCGTTCCGCCGTCTTGTGTTTGGCACCCTGCGCCGACTGTTGTACCTCTGGGTTCGCTCGGAGACGATCAACCAGTCGTCGTTCACCCTCAACCTCGACCGCAGTCGTCCGGTGTTCTACGTCCTGCAAAACCCTTCGCTGACTGATCTGGCCGTGCTCGACACCGAGTGCACCAAGGCCGGCCTGCCGCGTCCGGTGCTGCCGGTATCGGTGGGTTCGCTGATCGAACCGGCGGCGTTCTTCTACCTGACGCCGGATCCAGACTGGCTCGGCCGCCAGGACAAACGCGGTGCACCGCCGACCCTGACCCGACTGGTCAGTGCGCTGACGCAGAACGCTGCCGAAGACGCGCAGATCATTCCGGTCAGCGTGTTCTGGGGCCAGTCGCCGGACAGCGAAAACAGTCCGTGGAAACTGCTGTTTGCTGACAGCTGGGCCGTTACCGGGCGCCTGCGTCGGCTGCTGAGCATCATCGTCCTCGGCCGTAAAACCCGCGTGCAGTTCTCCGCGCCGATCCATCTGCGCGAATTGATCGAACACAACAAGGGCCACGAACGCACCGTGCGCATGGCCCAGCGCATCCTGCGCGTACACTTCCGAAATCTGAAAGCAGCCGTCATCGGCCCGGACATTTCCCACCGCCGCAACCTGGTCAAAGGTCTGCTCAACCAGCCGTTGGTCAAGCAAGCGATCCTCGACGAAGCCGAGCGCGAAAACATCTCCGCGGAAAAAGCCAAGGCGCAGGCCCTGCGCTACGGCAACGAAATCGCCTCGGACTACACCTACACCGCGATCCGCTTCCTCGAAGTGGTGCTGAGCTGGTTCTGGAACAAGATTTACGACGGCATCAAGGTCAACCACATCGAAGGCGTGCAGAAAGTCGCCCAGGGTCACGAAGTGATCTATGTGCCGTGTCACCGCAGCCACATCGACTACCTGCTGCTGTCGTATCTGCTGTTCCGCAACGGCCTGACCCCGCCGCACATTGCCGCCGGGATCAACCTGAACATGCCGGTGATCGGCAGCCTGCTGCGCCGTGGCGGCGCATTCTTCATGCGTCGCACGTTCAAGGGCAATCCGCTGTACACCTCGGTGTTCAACGAATACCTGCACACCCTGTTCACCAAAGGCTTCCCGGTCGAGTACTTCGTCGAGGGCGGCCGCTCGCGTACCGGGCGCATGTTGCAACCGAAGACCGGAATGCTCGCGATTACGATGCGCAGCTTCCTGCGTTCGTCGCGCATGCCGATCGTGTTTGTGCCGGTGTACATCGGCTACGAGCGCGTGCTGGAAGGTCGCACCTACCTTGGCGAGCTGCGCGGTGCGAGCAAGAAGAAAGAATCGATCTTCGACATTTTCAAAGTCATCGGTGCGCTCAAGCAGCGTTTCGGTCAGGTCGCGGTGAACTTCGGCGAGCCGATCAAACTCGCAGAATTCCTCGACGCCGAGCAACCGGACTGGCGTCAGCAGGAACTCGGCCCGCAGTACAAACCGGCATGGCTTAACGAAACCACCAATCGCCTTGGCGAAAAAGTTGCGCAGCATCTCAACGAAGCGGCGGCGATCAACCCGGTCAACTTGGTGGCGCTGGCGCTGCTGTCGACTACACGTCTGGCGCTGGACGATCGCGCCATGGCGCGGGTGCTGGATCTATACCTGGCGCTGCTGCGCAAAGTCCCGTACTCGCCGCACACCACCTTGCCGGAAGGCGATGGCCGTGCGCTGATCGAGCATGTGAAGGACATGGATCTGCTCGCCGAGCAGAACGATGCATTGGGCAAGATTCTCTATCTGGATGAGCAGAATGCCGTCCTGATGACCTACTACCGCAACAACGTGTTGCACATCTTCGCCCTGCCGGCACTGCTGGCGAGCTTCTTCCAGAGCGCCTCGCGCATGAGCCGCGAACAGATCCTGCGCTACACCCGCGCGCTGTATCCGTACCTGCAATCGGAACTGTTCATTCGCTGGACGCTGGACGAACTGGACGGTGTGGTCGATCAGTGGCTCGACGCATTCGTCGAACAAGGCCTGCTGCGTTTCGAGAAGGATGTGTACCTGCGTCCGGCGCCAAGTTCGCGGCATTTCGTCCTGCTGACGCTGCTGTCGAAGAGCATCGCCCAGACCTTGCAGCGCTTCTACATGACCGTGTCCTTGCTGCTCAACAGCGGCCAGAACACCGTCAGCGCCGAAGAGCTGGAAGACCTCTGCACCGTCATGGCCCAGCGCCTGTCGATCCTCCACGGCCTCAACGCCCCGGAGTTCTTCGACAAGAGCCTGTTCCGTCACTTCATCCAGACGATGCTCGACCTCGACGTGCTGCGCCGCGATGAGGCCGGCAAACTGAGTTATCACGAGCTGCTTGGCGAACTCGCCGAAGGTGCGGCCAAGCGCGTGTTGCCGGCGGAGATTCGTTTGTCGATCCGCCAGGTCGCGCTGCATCGCAGTGAAGATGCTGCAGATCAGGTCATCGCCCAACCCGAGACCTGATGCAAACCTGATGGGAGTGAGCTTGCTCGCGAAGGCGGAGTGTCAGTCGACATCTCAGTGACTGAAATACCGCCTTCGCGAGCAGGCTCGCTCCCACACTGATAGGAGAATTCCCGATGAAAAAACTCACCCTGCTCGCCGCCGCCACACTGCTCAGCGCCTGCCAATCGACCACTCCTGCCGGCAAGGTCGGCCTCGACGGTGAAGTGTTCTACCTGCAGCGCATCGCCCTGCCACCGAGCGCAACCCTCAGCGTCAGCCTGCAGGACGTTTCGCTGGCCGATGCGCCAGCCGTGGTGCTGGACGAGCAGAAAGGCCCGATCAAAGGCCAGGTGCCGCTGCCCTTCCACTTGAGCTACGATCCGACGCAGGTCAAACCCGGCCATCGTTACTCGGTCAGCGCGCGCATTGAAGTCAACGGCGAACTGATGTTCATCACCACCGAGAACCACGCAGTGCAACTCGACGGCAACGACCCGCAGCCGCTGAAAATCCGCGTCGACGCCGTTCGTTAATTCATTTTCCGCAGCCCTTTTCCGCAACAAGGAAGCCGCCATGCTCCGCCCTACCCTCCGCTTCGCCGGCCTCTGTGCAGGCCTGATGATCTCCGCCAGCGCGCTGGCCCTGTCGCTCAGTGACCTGTCACAAAAAGACGCGACCGGCGGCCTCAAGGATGCCCTGACCCAGGGCGCCCAAATTGCCGTCAAACAACTGGGCACCCCCGGCGGCTTCAGCAACAACCCGGACGTGAAGATCGAACTGCCGGGCAAACTCGGCAAAGCCGCGAGCAAAATGAAAGCCTTCGGCATGGGCGCTCAGGTTGAAGAACTGGAAACCGCGATGAACAAAGCGGCGGAAAGCGCTGTAACTCAAGCCCAGCCAATCCTCGTCGACGCCGTGAAAAAAATGAGCGTGGAAGACGCCAAAGGCATCCTCAGCGGCGGCAAGGACTCGGCCACGCAATACCTCGACAAATCCAGCCGCGAACAGATCCGCGCCAAGTTCCTGCCAATCGTCAAGCAAGCGACCGACAAGGTTGGCGTAGCGCAGAAGTACAACTCGTTCGCGGGCCAGGCTGCTGCGTTTGGTGTTGTCGATGCGAAGAGCGCCAACGTTGAAAACTACGTGACCGAGCAAGCGCTCAATGGCTTGTTCGAGATGATCGGCAAACAGGAAGAAACCATCCGCCAGAACCCGGCCGCTGCGGCGACCAGTCTGGCGAAGAAGGTGTTCGGCACGCTCTAAGCTGTCACAACATGGGGGCGAAGGAATTCGCTCCCGTGCTTCCATCCACCTACAGGATTACGGAAAAAGAACACCCACTCCCGCCCCATCTTCCTCCGTTCAAAAACTCGTAACTCATCTAATCCGTCTAGTGCCGACGCCGCCTCGCTATAAGAGCAAGCAAAATTCTCAGCCACATTGCTCGCGGTGAACTCCTTCGCCACTCCGTTTTTGGCCACCTCGTACAACTCGCGTTGTTTTTCCGTGAGTTGATCAAAGAAGCCGCAATTCTTCAGCCTGCGCTCGAACTCTTCGGTGCACCCCACACTCTTGCGGTAAACATCGGTAAACCCGAGCACCGCTCGCTGGATCACCGAACACTGGAATTCGATGAAGTACGTCAGATCCAACTCATCCGCCTCGGTATGCAGGTATGAACGTCCATATTTCACCGGTGCATTACGCAGTAACAAACTGATCGCTATGTAGCGAAACGCCGCAAACTCGTTCTTGAACATGAACCAGTAAAACAACGCCCTGGCGACCCGCCCGTTACCGTCGCGGAAGGGATGTTCGTAGCCCAAGGCAAAATGCAGCGTGATCGCCTTGATCAGTGGATGCAGGTAGCTCGTCTCTTGCGGTGAGCCTTCGGGCAGATTGATCCAGTGCGACAGTCGCTCAAGCCGCGACACCAATCCTGCTGCAGGTGGCGGCCGGTGCACCGTGTCGCCCGCCCCGTCCTGAACGACCACCTCGTCATTGGCCCTGAACACCCCAGGGGAATACTGCTCGTCATCGATACCCTCGACCCCCACCCGATGAATCGCCGCAATCAACTCCACGCTCATGGGTTCGTAACGCCTCTCCCAGGCGAAATTCATCATCCGGTAATTACCCATCACCATGCGTTCATCCGGAGTGCGGGGCTGGCGCTGCTGCTTGAGCATGTCCTTGGCTACGCGCGTAGTCGTCGCAGCGCCTTCCAGCTGACTGCTGGCGATGGCTTCATCTTCGATCAAATCGTTAAGCAGATAACTGAAATGCGCCCGCTCGCCGATCTGGCTGGTCATATATTCCAGCGCCGCAGTACTGGCCTGTCGATCCACGATGGAGATGGTTTTCTGTGCCAACGGCGTCAACAGATACTTGCCCCACTGCACAGGCTCGCCCAGTGGCAGAAGGTTAATGTGCTGGGCAGCCCGTGCCTTCTTGACCAAGGCCCAACAGAGCTTGGCATCCAGCCCTGGCGCCCAGCGATAACGCAACGCTTCAAATGGCAGATAACGACCTTGATCATCGAGCGGCTTGAGCAGCGCAAGATAGTCAGCCAGACGCTGCCGATGGGGCGGGCGCGCCAACAAATCGAACACCTGGTCGGATCGGCCTTTCAATGCTGGCGGCTTTTTCATCAAGACAAACTCAGGAAAGCTGTAAAGCAGAGGCTGGAGTACAACATCCGAGGCAATCTGGCTCAAGATCAGAGGCTTCTGAAAAAGATGTAGGAAGTGGCGCAGGTAAAGCGGGCTATGGGTCGTCAGCTAGAGACTGGTCGGCGATCAGGTTCGCACACAGTTGAACTGAGTACACCTGCAAAAAACAGGTCGGCTGTCAGGCCGCCTTCGCGAGCAGGCTCGCTCCTACAGTTGAACTGAGTACACCTGCAAAAAACAGGTCGGCTGTCAGGCCGCCTTCGCGAGCAGGCTCACTCCTACAGTTGAACTGAGTACACCTGCAAAAAACAGGTCGGCTGTCAGGCCGCCTTCGCGAGCAGGCTCGCTCCCACAGTTGAACTGAGTACACCTGCAGAAAACAGGTCGGCTGTCAGGCCGCCATCGCGAGCAGGCTCACTCCTACAGTTGAACTGAGTACACCTGCAAAAAACAGGTCAGCTGTCAGGCCGCCTTCGCGAGCAGGCTCGCTCCCACAGTTAAATTGAGTACACCTGCAGAAAACAGGTCGGCTGTCAGGCCGCCTTCGCGAGCAGGCTCGCTCCTACAGTTGAACTGAGTACACCTGCAAAAAACAGGTCGGCTGTCAGGCCGCCTTCGCGAGCAGGCTCGCTCCCACAGTTAAATTGAGTACACCTGCAGAAAACAGGTCGGCTGTCAGGCCGCCTTCGCGAGCAGGCTCGCTCCCACAGTTAAATTGAGTACACCTGCAGAAAACAGGTCGGCTGTCAGGCCGCCTTCGCGAGCAGGCTCGCTCCCACAGAAGAGCAAAGCAAAGCCATGCCTACCACCCGCTCCTCACCACTCAACAGGATGAGCGTTAGCTCGGCTGCAGCTTTTGATCTTAGAGCCCGTCGGCAGGCTGAGTGGAGGGATTGATCCGGGGGTGGGAGCGCAGCGACCGTTCGACGAAGTCGAACACATCGAGAGGAGGTGCAGCGAAGCAAACCGTAGGCGATGCCCCCGGATCGATCCCGGAGCGAAGGAACCCCGAGCCCCAGCGAGCGGGCCGAACGTCAGGGCAAAGACCTTTGGTTCCTTTGGGGCGTTTGCCAAAGGGACTCGCTGTAAGAGCGAAACCGCCAGCGGCAGCACCCACAAAAACGGATATACACCCAAAACCCCAAGAACATGGTCGGCCCGAAGGCCGCCACGTCACAAAACAATCAAGCGTCCCTACGCACCCGGAACCAAGCCGCATACAACGCCGGCAAAAACAACAGCGTCAACGCAGTCGCAACAATCAACCCACCCATGATCGCCACCGCCATCGGCCCGAAAAACACACTCCGCGACAACGGAATCATCGCCAATACCGCCGCCAAAGCCGTCAACACAATCGGCCTGAAGCGTCGAACCGTAGCCTCGATAATCGCCTGCCAAGGCCTAAGCCCCGAAGCAATATCCTGCTCAATCTGATCCACCAGAATCACCGAATTACGCATGATCATCCCGGACAACGCAATCGTCCCCAACATCGCCACAAACCCGAACGGCTGACGGAACACCATCAAAAACAGCACCACCCCGATCAACCCCAACGGCGCCGTCAGAAACACCATCGCCGTACGCGAAAAACTGCGCAACTGCACCATCAACAGCGTCAGCACCACGACAATGAACATCGGCACCCCGGCATTCACCGACTTCTGCCCACGCTCGGAATCCTCCACCGTGCCGCCGACATCCAACAGATAACCATCGGGCAACTCGGCACGAATCGAATCCAGCGTCGGCATGATCTGCTTCACTAACGTCGCCGGCTGCTCCTTGCCATAAATATCGGCGCGCACGGTCACGTTCGGCAGCCGATTGCGATGCCAGATAATCCCCTCCTCAAAGCCATATTCCAGCGTGGCAATTTGCGACAACGCCACACTGCGGCCGTTATCCGTCGGCACCGCCAGACTCGGCAACAACGACAACTCGGTACGCTCATGCACCGTGCCGCGCAGCAGGATCTCGATCAATTCATTGTCTTCGCGGTACTGGCTGACACTCGAACCGGTCAACGAACTCTGCAGGAATTTCGCCAGATTGGCGGTGCTCACACCCAACGCCCGGGCACGATCCTGATCAATGTTCAGGTACACGACCTTGCTCGGCTCTTCCCAATCCAGATGCACATTGACCACATGCGGATTCTCGCGAACCTTGGCCGCCACCTTGCGCGCCAACGCGCGGACTTCCTCGATGTGTTCACCAGTGACGCGGAACTGCACCGGATAGCCAACCGGCGGGCCGTTTTCCAAGCGCGTAACCCGCGAACGCAATGCCGGGAACTGCTCGTTAAGCGTTTCAATCAACCAGCTGCGCAGCGCCTCACGCTCTTCGATGGTTTTCGCCAACACCACAAACTGCGCGAAGCTCGCCGCCGGTAACTGCTGATCGAGCGGCAGATAGAAACGCGGCGATCCGGTGCCAACATAAGCCACGTAATTATCAATACCGGCGTGATCCTTGAGCAGCGCCTCAAGCCGTTTCACCTCACCAGTGGTATTGGCCAGCGACGCGCCTTCAGCCAGCTTCAGATCGACCATCAACTCCAGTCGATTCGAGGCCGGGAAAAACTGCTGCGGAACGAAGCGGAACAACATCACCGAGGCAATAAACAGCCCGACTGTCAGCACGATCACGGTCTTGCGGTGCGCCACACACCACTCCACCAAGCGCCGAACGCGCTGATAAAACGGCGTGCCATACGGATCAGCCTGACCATCGGCGGTACCGTGTTTGGCCGCATGAATTTTCGCCAGATCCGGCAGGAGTTTTTCCCCCAGATATGGCACAAACACCACCGCTGCCACCCAGGACGCGAGCAACGCGATGGTCACTACCTGAAAGATCGACCGGGTGTATTCGCCGGTGCCGGACTGCGCCGTGGCAATCGGCAAGAACCCGGCGGCAGTGATCAACGTACCGGTGAGCATTGGGAATGCGGTGCTGGTCCAGGCATAACTCGCCGCGCGGATGCGATCAAAGCCCTGCTCCATTTTGATCGCCATCATTTCCACAGCAATGATCGCGTCGTCCACCAGCAAACCCAACGCCAGCACCAACGCGCCAAGAGAGATCTTGTGCAGGCCGATGCCGAGGTAATACATGCAGGCGAAGGTCATCGCCAGCACCAGCGGAATGGTCAGCGCCACGACCATGCCGGTACGCACGCCGAGGGAGAAGAAGCTCACCAGCAAGACAATCGCCAACGCTTCGACCAGTACCTGAACAAACTCGCCGACCCCGGTTTTCACCGCCGCCGGTTGATCGGAAACCTTGCGCAGTTGCATGCCGGCCGGGAGGTTTTTCTGGATACGCGAGAACTCGCCTTCCAGCGCTTTGCCGAGCACCAGAATGTCGCCGCCATCCTTCATCGCCACCGCCAGACCAATCGCATCTTCGCCCATGAAGCGCATGCGCGGCGCCGGTGGATCGTTGAAACCGCGACGAACGTCGGCCACATCGGAGATGCGGAACGTACGATCGCCGACGCGGATCGGGAAGTTTTTTATCTCCTCGACCGTCTGAAAATTCCCCGAGACCCGAAGCTGCAAGCGCTCGCTACCGGTTTCAAAGAACCCGGCGGTCGACACCGCGTTCTGCTCTTGCAGCGCTTGTTGCACTGCCGCCAGCGGCAAGCCAAGGGTCGCCAGCTTGACGTTGGACAGCTCGACCCAGATTTTCTCGTCCTGCAAACCGAGCAGGTCGACCTTGCCGACATCCTTGACCCGTTGCAGCTGGATCTGGATGCGATCGGCGTAATCCTTGAGCACCGCGTAATCGAAACCGTCGCCGGTCAGCGCATAGATATTGCCGAACGTGGTGCCGAACTCATCGTTGAAAAATGGCCCCTGAATGTCGGGCGGCAAGGTCTGGCGAATATCGCTGACCTTCTTGCGCACCTGATACCAGAGGTCGGGGATTTGCTTTGAATGCATCGAGTCGCGGGCAATGAACGTGACTTGCGATTCACCTGGGCGCGAGAACGACACGATGCGCTCGTATTCGCCGGTTTCCATCAGTTTCTTTTCAATGCGTTCGGTGACCTGACGCGAGACTTCCTGTGCGGTCGCCCCCGGCCAGCGGGTCTGGATGACCATGGCCTTGAAAGTGAACGGCGGGTCTTCACTCTGGCCGAGTTTGGTGTAGGACAGCGCACCGACGATCGCCAGCAAAAGCATCAGGAACAGTACGATCTGGCGATTACGCAGCGCCCATTCGGAAAGGTTGAAGCGCATCGGGGCTTACTCCTTGTCCGCCAGATTGACCACACGGTTGGAGCGATCCACCGGACGCACTTGCTGCCCTTCGAGCAACACATGCACGCCAGCAGCCACCACCCAGTCGCTGGCGTTCAAGCCTTCGAGCACCGGCACGCTTTTTTCGCCGAACGGGCCGATGCGCACCGGGGTTTTCTTCAAGGTGTTGTTGCCGTTGACGACCCAGACGTAGGTCGCGCCGTTTTCGGCAGTGAGTGCCGAGAGCGGCACCGACAGTGACACGGCATCGGCCGACTGCACAAACACCCGGGCGCTCTGGCCAAGTTCAGCCGGGACTTTGCCGCTGGTGAAGGAAATACGTGCAGCAAAGGTGCGTGAGCGTGGATCGGCGGCGGGCGACAGTTCGCGGATCTGTCCGGCGAAGCGCTGGTTCTGTTGGGTCCACAGTTCGACGGTCACAGGCTGGCCAACCTTGAAGCGCCCGAAGCTCTGCTCCGGCAGGCTGATCAGCACTTCGCGTTCGCCATCGGTGGCGAGGGTAAACACGGTTTGCCCGGCGGCGACCACCTGGCCCACCTCGACCGAACGCTTGGCCACCACGCCATCCTGCGGCGCACGCAACACGGCGTAACTGGCCTGATTGGTCGATACGTTGAATTCGGCTTTGATTTGTTTAAGGCGGGCTTCACCGGAACGGTAAAGGTTTTCGGCATTGTCGTAAGCCGAGCGGCTGACCATCTGCCGATCCATCAGGGTCTTGTAGCGATCACGTTCGGCGCGGACCAGATTGAGATTGGCTTCGGCGGCAGCCACTTGGGCGCGGGTGGCTTCCAGTTGCAGGCGCACGTCCTGCGGATCGAGTTCGGCGAGTGGCTGATCAGCCTTCACGCGCTGACCTTCATCGACCAGTCGTCGGCTGACTTTGCCGCCAATGCGGAAGGCCAGATCGGGTTCATAGCGGGCGCGCACCTCGCCCGGATAACTTTCCATCGCCTGCGCCGAAGGCTCTGGCTGCACCACCATGGCCGGTCGCACGGTGACTTGCGTCGCCTCTTCCTGACCACACGCTGACAAAAGGAACGCCAGACTCACTGGCAACGCGAGGGACAACGCATGGCGGAACATGGTGACGGACCTTTCGCTAATGGTGCTTGGAATAATTATACTGGCGGGTATGTTATTAATAGCAAACTCACCAGTCCAGTATTAAAAGCGAAGAATGTCGAACAATCTTTCAGCTCCAAACGGTCCGGGCCGCCCCAAGGATCTGGCCAAGCGCCAGGCAATCCTCGACGCGGCGAAAATTCTGTTTCTGAGTCATGGCTACGCCAACACCAGCATGGACGCGGTCGCCAGCGAAGCCGGCGTGTCGAAGCTGACGGTCTACAGCCATTTCAACGACAAGGAGACGCTGTTCTCCGCTGCCGTGGTTGCCAAATGCGAGGAGCAATTACCGCCATTGTTCTTCGAATTGCCCGAAGGCATCGCTGTGGAAAATGTGTTGCTGAACATTGCGCGAGGCTTTCATCACCTGATCAACAGTGATGAGTCGGTGAACTTGCACCGTTTGATCATGGCGCTGGGCAGTCAGGATCCGAAGCTGTCGCTGATCTTCTTCGAGGCGGGTCCGCAGCGCATGGTGCAAGGGATGGAGCGGTTGTTGACGCGCATTCACGAAACCGGCGCGCTGAGCATCGATCTGCCGCGCAATGCCGCCGAGCATTTCTTCTGCCTGATCAAGGGTGCGGGGAATTTTCGTTTGTTGTATGGCTGTGGGGAGCCGTTGAGCGAAGAGGCTGCGGAGAGCCATATTGAGGAAGTGGTGGCTTTGTTTATGCGTGCCTATCGGCCCTGACAGCTTTGCGGTGTCTGGGCGGGCGCTTTCGCGAGCAGGCTCGCTCCCACAGTTGAAATGCATTCCAAGGTGGGAGCGAGCCTGCTCGCGAATAGCAGCGACTCGGTCTTAGGGTTTTAGCGCTTTCTTGGGGTAGATGTCATAGCGGCTCGATTTGCCATCCAGCGCATGACTCGGCTTCGGCCCCGCAATGCACGGTGCCTTGCGCGGCCGCTTGACTACCACCCGGTGCGTCGCTAATGCCAAAGCAGCCTGCAACAGCGCAGGCGCATCCGGATCATCGCCCACCAACGGCCGGAACAGACGCATTTCCTTCTTCACCAGCGCGGTCTTCTCACGATGCGGAAACATCGGATCAAGGTAGATCACCTGCGGCGGCTCCCCTTCCCAATTCTGCATCACCTCGATGGAATTGCCCTTGAGCAACTTCATCCGCGCCACAATCGGCGCCACATCGAAATCTTCCGCAGCACGCGCCAGACCATCTTCCAGCAGCGCACCAATCAATGGCTGGCGCTCGATCAGGCTCATTTCGCAACCGAGGCTGGCCAGCACAAAAGCATCCTTACCCAGCCCCGCCGTGGCATCCAGCACGCGCGGACGCACGCCTTGGGCGATGCCGACAGCCTTGGCGATCATCTGCCCGCTGCCGCCGCCGTATAGCCGACGATGCGCCGCGCCGCCTTCAACGAAGTCGACCCGCACCGGCCCCGGTGCATCCGGGCCGAGCTGTTGCAGTTGCAAACCCTGTTCGCCAACCTGCAAGGCGAACTCACCGTCTGCCACCTCGCGCGGCAGACCGAGACGCTCGGCCCACTGCGCAGCTTGCGCTTCAAACGTCGCGCCGAGGGGTTCGACATGGATGCGGCAGGCCGCAGGTTGCTCGATCATGGAAAACACGCTCAAAAATTCAAGGAGCGGCAAAAACCGCCGATAACTCATTCAACGCGCATTTTGCCAGAGCTGAGCGTCAACCGAAAAAAATGTCAGGCATTCTTCCCACATCGATTGGCTACATCTCGCCCCACGGCGACTTTAGCCGTCACAACACTCAAGCACTGAGCGGCGTCAGTCACCTGTGGCAGGATTTCTTTGCCCAAGCGATGGCCGAACAGACGAGTGAAGTGGTGCCTGCCTGCGGCACGTTTCCGCCGGTTGACCTGAACAGCCCTGAAGAACCGACCATCGGCAGCGAGCTGCACGCGCACATCATCAGCCAGCGCGAATGCGATGTAGTGGAAACCGAAGTGCGTCCGCCAGAGCCGCTGTTCCTGCCGATCGCCGAATTCGAAATGGACTTGCTGGACAAACCATTCCCGCCGTTCCCGCCAGAAGAACTGAAAGCTCAGCAAGAGCAACAGGATTTCGACAGCAGCTGGGTGCGCCCGGTGGTGATCAACAATGGTCAGCCCGTTCCAGAGCCTGGCCCGGCCCCGCAGAAGAAACCGCTGTACCTGCCGATTGCCGAGTTCGACCTGGATCTGCTGCAAAAGCCTTATCCGCCGTTCCCGCCGGAAGAAATCGTCGAGCAACAGAAAGCGCTGGACTTCGATAACGGCTGGGCGCGCCCGATCGTTCTGCAGAACCTGCGCCTCGCCGCTTAAACCTCAGCGACACACGCTCCAGCGCCCGACATCGACATGAAAGTGATTGCGGTGGGCGGCGTTGTAATCCGGACTCAACACCACACTGAACGCCTCGCAGGCACCATCGCGCAGCTGACGCAGAAACTGCGCGTGCTGATTTTGCTTGGGCCAGTCCTTGAGCACGCTGACCGTGCGGCCATCGGTCAGGCGAAACCCGGCAATGTCCAGCGCATCAGCACTGGCGTGGCGGCTTAGCGCACCACTTTCGCGATTGTAGACATTGCGGCAGGCGAAGCTGCCGAGGTGATCGAGGCGCACAACCTTCTGCCCGTAAACAGACTGCGCGGCGGGTTGCAGGGTGTGGTGTTCAAACATCGCGTAGGCGACCGCCAGCGGACAACTGGCGAGGAAGCTGCTGCTCAGCGCCACCTCACCGCCCTGTACGCGCAACACGCCGATCAGTGGACACTTGGCGTCGGGGCTGTCGGATTGCCGCGTGACGCTCAGATCAGAGCTGCTCAAGGCTTGGGCGCAGAGTTCAGGGTCACTGCGCAAGCGCATCAGCTTGTAGCCGGTCAGCCAGTTGGGCGCAGCTTTGACGTCCAGTGGCGCCCATGGATTCCATGGCGGCGGCACGTTTAGCCAACCGCGCCAGACACTGACCGCAGCGCCGCCAATCATCAGCAGCACCAACCAGAATATCCACCGCCCCATGTTCAGCCTTTGAAAAACTGGTTGGCTTTGGCGTACGGCATCGACTGCGAGGTAAAGCCGAACGTGCCGGATTGCTGGATCTCTTCAGCGGCACGAAAGAACTCGCCGAATGCTGCCAACGCCAATGCCGAGCCGGTGCTGATCCGCCGCACACCCATTTCCTGCAGTTCCTGCACGGTCAGTTTCAAACCGCCGGACATCAACACATTGACCGGTTTCGGCGCCACCGCGCGCACCACTGCCAGCACTTCTTCGGCACTGCGCAAACCTGGCGCGTACAACACGTCAGCACCGGCCTCGGCGAAGGCCTGCAAGCGGCAAATGGTGTCGTTGATGTCGGGATTACCGTGCAGATAATTTTCCGCGCGTGCAGTCAGGATGAAGGGGAATGGCAGCGTGCGCACGGCTGCGACGGCGGCTTCGATACGTGCCACAGCGTGTTCGAAGCAATAGATCGGCGCATCCACGCGGCCCGTCGCGTCTTCGATCGAACCGCCGACCGCGCCCGCCTCGGCTGCGCGCAGCAGGCTCTTGGCACACTCCGCCGGGTCATCGGCAAAGCCGTTTTCCAGATCCACCGCCACGGGTAAATCAGTCGCGGCGACAATCGCGCGGACATTGGCCAGCGTCTCGTCGAGGCTTAACGCACCATCGGCCTTGCCTTGGGAAAACGCATAACCGGCGCTGGTGGTTGCCAAGGCCTGATAGCCGAGACTGGCGAGCATTTTCGCCGAGCCTGCATCCCACGGATTGGGAATGACGAAAATCCCCGGACGTTCATGCAGGGCTTTGAAGGCGTGTGCTTTAACGGCTTGGGCATCCATCGGCAGGCTCCTGGGCAGGATAAAAATCCGCTTCAGAGCAGGCCAAGTTGCTCCGCGGCGGGTTCTCTGTATAGCTCAGGCAGCGCTGGCAGGCCAGGCAAACGTTGCATCAGTTGTGCATGAAAACGTTGCGCCAGCTTCGCCGCAAGGAGGTTGTCGGCGGTGTGCAGAAAGATATACGGCGCGCGGCCCTCTTCGATCCATTCGGCGATTTTCGCCACCCACGGCACCAGGAACGAGTCGTTGGCTTCCAGCTCGGGGTGACCGATAAAGCGCACCTGCGGGAACTGGGTGAACGCCGCCGGGCGCGTCGGCACGCGTGGCTTTTTCGATTGTGCGTGGATCACCGAGGACTCGGTCGACAGGCAGCTGAACAGCGCACGCGGGTCGAGACAGATGCGTTCAACGCCACGATCCAGCAACAGGCGATTGAGCAAGCGTTCGCTCTCGCCCTTGGCGAAGAACTGTTCATGACGCACTTCCACTGCCAACGGGCAATCCAGCGCATCGATGAATGCCGCCAGTTCCGGCAATCGGTGTGGCGTGAAGCTCTTCGACAATTGCAGCCACATTGGCGAGACGCGCTCACCGAGCGGTTTGAGTAATTGCAGGAAGGTTTCGGCGGCGATCAGTTGCTCGCGCAAGTCACCGCTGTGGCTGATGTCGCCGGGGAATTTGGCGGTGAAGCGAAAGTGTTCGGGCATGACCTCGGCCCAACGCTGCACCGTGGCGGGCGATGGGCTGGCATAAAAGGTCGTGTTGCCTTCAACGGCGTTGAACACTTGCGAATAGAGACTGAGGAAGTCAGAAGTTTTTGCGTCTACCGGGTACAGATACTCGCGCCAGGCGTTTTCGCTCCAGGACGGGCAGCCGAGGTAGTAAGGCAGAACCATCAGATGTACAGATCGAGGCCCAGCACGTCTGCATCCCAATCGACAAAACCGGCGGTACTCAGGTAGCTGGCCAAGGCCATCGCTACGCTTTTTTTCATCGCACGGTGGTAGATCATGTCTTGTTGGCGGGCGGGCAGATTGCTCAGGCGTTGCGCGGCAGCTTTGGCGGCAGCACGGGCAGCCAGTTGCTCTTCAGTCGGAAATTCGATCTCACCGTCGATATCGTCGACGGACTCATCCACAGTCACATTGCCTTTACGAGGCTTGCGCTTGATGGGGTAGGACTGAGAGGAAAGGCCGTCTATACGCATAAATTCATGCTCGGTATCGATGATGGCAATTTAGCGGCACTTGACCGACTTAGCAAACCGCCGAGTGATAACTAGAACACATAAAGCGCAAAAGGTTTTAAACGCGGGGTTAGAAACTGACGATTGGTGTCGTCGGCAGAAAGCTATTCGCGAGCAGGCTCGCTCCCACAAGGACGGCGCTGTACCTGTGGGAGCGAGCCTGCTCGCGAAAGGGGCAATTCGGTATCGAGTGAATCAGCGGGCTTTCGGGGTGGCGACTTTATCGCGCAGGTAAACCGGTTGCGCGTCATCCGCCGGGATCGACTCGCCGCGTTCCCAGGCAAAACGCGCCAGCGTCAGCAGGTCTTCGGCGTGGGGCAGCATGCCGGCGTCGGAGCCGCTCAGATTGACCGCGATACGCTCGCCATAACCCCAACCGGTGCCAGCACCGAACCAGTCGCCACTGGCATCGGCCGGCAGCGCTGCGACTTCCGGCGGCAACACCGCTTCGGCACCAACCAGACGCATCTCCCCCGCCGTCTCGCGGTAGCAGCCCCAATACACTTCATCCATCCGCGCATCGATGGCCGCCGCGACCTGGCTCACACCGTGCTCACGCAACGCTCGCTGCGCCAGCACTGCGAGGTTGGACACCGGCAACACCGGGCGATCCAGCGCGAACGCCAGACCCTGGACCACACCAATGGCGATCCGCACACCGGTAAACGCACCCGGCCCGCGACCGAAAGCAATCGCATCGACCGCTTGCAACGTGGTGCCGGCGTCGGCCAACAATTGCTGGATCATCGGCAACAGCTTCTGCGCGTGCAGGCGTGGGATCACCTCGTAATGGCTCGTGACCTTGCCGTCATGCAGCAAGGCAACGGAGCAAGCTTCAGTCGCGGTGTCCAGGGCCAGCAAGGTGCTCATCGATGTTTCCAAAACAAGGGTGGGAAAAAGTGCGTCAGTATAAACAACTACGGCCCGCAAGCGGGCCGTGGATGATGCTGCGGTTCAGACTTTTCAGCTCAGCGCGGCCAGCACCTTGGCGGTGATCGCATCGACCGAACCAACGCCCGGGATGTGGCTGTACTTCGGCTTGCCAGCGTTTTTGGCGGACAGGCTCTGATAGAACTCCACCAGCGGCTTGGTCTGCGAGTGGTAGACCGACAGGCGATGACGCACGGTTTCTTCGGTGTCGTCCTTGCGCTGTACCAGCTCTTCGCCAGTGATGTCGTCTTTGCCCGCGATTTTCGGCGGGTTGTAGACGATGTGGTAAACGCGGCCGCTGGCTTCGTGAACACGACGGCCGGCGATGCGTTGAACGATTTCTTCGTCTTCAACAGCGATTTCAACCACTGCATCCAGCTCGACGCCGGCAGTTACCAACGCTTCAGCCTGCGGAATGGTGCGCGGGAAGCCGTCGAACAGGAAACCATTGGCGCAGTCAGGCTGAGCGATACGGTCCTGAACCAGTGCGATGATCAGGTCATCCGACACCAGGCCGCCGGCATCCATGATGCTCTTGGCTTGAACGCCCAGTGGAGTGCCAGCCTTGACCGCGGCACGCAGCATGTCGCCGGTGGAGATTTGCGGAATGCCGAATTTTTCAGTGATGAACTTAGCCTGAGTACCTTTACCGGCCCCGGGAGCTCCCAGCAGAATGACGCGCATTAGATGTGCTCCTCAATTTTTTTATAAAAAGCTTTTACAAAACAAAGGATTCGCCGCTTGGGACGAATCCTGAAAATACGGGTCGTGGCCGCACAAACGGCCAAAGGCTGATCAAGATACACAGCAGGCTGCGCCCACACAAGACGCCAAAAGTCGGAGAAACCGACGCCCCCCGCGACCTTGCGACGCGGTAACCCAAGTCGCAACCCCATCATTAACTGTCGCCTGACGGCACTTTCCGTCGTCAGGCAACGCGGCATCCGGTGAGTGTTCCGGGGGCCGCGTGCCCGGATAAAACATTAGCCGGTATTTCGCAAACCGGCGGCAATCCCCGCCACAGACACCAGCAACGCCTGTTCCACCGGGCTGCCCTGCTCGACATCCTGTTGCCGCGAGCGGGCCAGCAGTTCGGCCTGCAATAGATGCAGCGGGTCGAGGTAGGTGTTGCGCAGACGGATGAATTCGAGGGTGTCGGGGCTATGTGCCAGCAGCTGCGACTGGCCAGTCAGGCCGAGCACCACTGCGCACGCCTGCGACAATAGGTCGCGTAACTGCGCGCCCAACGGCAGCAGATCCGGCTCGACCAGACGTTGATCGTAGGACAGCGCGATATCCGCGTCAGCCTTGGCCAGGACCATTTCGAGCATGTCGATACGGGTGCGGAAGAACGGCCACTGCTCGCGCATCTGCCCGAGCAACTCGCCTTCGCCACGCTCCAGCGCTTTGCTCAGCGCCGACTCCCAACCCAGCCACGCTGGCAGCATCAACCGCGTTTGCGTCCAGCCGAAGATCCACGGGATCGCCCGCAGGCTTTCGATACCGCCGGCCCGGCGTTTGGCGGGGCGACTGCCGAGCGGCAAACGACCCAATTCCTGCTCCGGTGTGGACTGACGGAAGTACTCGACGAACTGCGGATTTTCCCGCACGACCTGGCGATAAGCGCTGACACCGTCAGCGGCCAATTCATCCATCAGATGACGCCATTCCGGTGTCGGCGGTGGTGGCGGCAGCAATGTCGCTTCAAGCACCGCCGCCAGATACAGATTAAGGTTTTGCTCGGCAATGTCTGGCAGGCCGAATTTGAATCGAATCATTTCGCCCTGTTCGGTGGTGCGGAAACGCCCGGCCACCGAACCCGGTGGCTGCGACAGAATCGCCGCGTGCGCCGGGCCACCGCCACGCCCTACGGTGCCGCCACGACCGTGGAACAGCAGCAGTTCGACTTGTTGCTCGCGGCAAATTTCCACCAAGCGTTCCTGCGCACGATACTGCGCCCACGCCGCTGCCGTGGTGCCGGCGTCCTTGGCCGAGTCGGAATAACCGATCATCACTTCCTGTGGGCCTTGCAGCCGTGCGCGGTAGCCCGGCAACAGTAACAGCCGCTCCATCACCGGCCCGGCGTTGTCGAGGTCGGCGAGGGTTTCGAACAGCGGCACCACACGCATCGGCCGCAACACGCCGGACTCTTTGAGCAGCAGTTGCACGGCAAGCACATCGGAGGCGGCGCCGGCCATGGAGATCACGTAGGAGCCGAGCGAAGCGCCCGGTGCTGCGGCAATTTCCTTGCAGGTGTTGAGCACTTCGGCGGTATCAGCAGAAGGCTTGAAATGCGCCGGCAGCAATGGCCGACGATTGCTCAATTCGCGGGTCAGGAAGGTGATGCGCTGCTCTTCATCCCAGTCTTCATAGCGACCGAGACCGAGGTAATCAGTGATTTCAGTCATCGCCGAACTGTGCCGCGAGGAATCCTGCCGCACATCGAGGCGCACGAGGAACAGGCCGAAGGTCACCGCACGACGCAAGCAATCGAGCAACGGGCCGTCTGCAATCACGCCCATGCCGCATTCGTGCAGCGAGTTGAAACACAGCTCCAGCGGATCAAGCAGATCGCGGTTGTTGTGCAGCACATCGGCCGGCGCCGGGGTTGGCGCAGTCAGCGCAGCGTGTGCCCAGTTGCGCGTCGCGCGCAGGCGTTCGCGCAATTGTTTGAGCACCGCGCGATACGGCTCGGCGCTGTCACCGGCCTTGGCCTTCAGGGCATCGCTGGCCTGCTGCATCGACAGTTCGGCCGCCAGGTGATCAACATCGCGCAGGTACAAATCGGCAGCCATCCAGCGCGCCAGCAGCAGCACTTCGCGGGTCACCGCGGCGGTGACGTTGGGGTTGCCGTCACGGTCGCCGCCCATCCACGACGCGAAGCGAATCGGTGCCGCTTCCAAGGGCAGACGCAGGCCGGTCGCTTCATGCAACGCCTTGTCGGCCTTGCGCATATGGTTGGGGATTGCTTGCCACAGCGAATGTTCGATCACCGCGAAACCCCACTTGGCTTCGTCGACTGGCGTCGGTCGTGTGCGGCGGATTTCTTCGGTGTGCCAGGCTTCAGCGATCAACCGTTGCAGAGTGTTTTGAATCTGTTCGCGTTCGGCGCTGGTCAGGTCGCGATGATCCTGCGCAGCGAGTTGCCCGGCGATCGCGTCGTACTTCTGAATCAGCGTGCGTCGCGCGACTTCGGTCGGGTGCGCGGTCAGCACCAGTTCGATTTCCAGTCGCGACAGCTGACGTGCCAGCGATTCGGCGCTGTGGCCTTCGTTACGCAAACGGGCGAGCAACTCAGGCAGCACGCGGGACTCGAACGGCGCCGGCTGCGACTCTTCGCGCCGATGGATCAACTGGTACTGCTCGGCGATGTTCGCCAGGTTGAGAAACTGGTTGAACGCCCGCGCCACCGGGAGCAATTCGTCTTCGCTCAATTGATTGAGGCTGGCGCTCAGTTCGGCGTCCATCGAACCACGCCGATCGGCCTTGGCGCCCTTGCGGATCTGCTCGATCTTGTCGAGGAAGGCCTCGCCGTATTGATCTCGAATGGTGTTGCCCAGCAGCTCTCCGAGCAGGTGAACGTCTTCGCGCAAGCGTGCATCAATATCGGTCATCAGCAATTCCCCAGCAGTAATCCGGACGGCTTAGAAACAAGTGCATGACCTAGAGAGTGCCGCTCTACGACGCTTCTTACAAGCAGCCGACCAAGGGACTTTAAACCTTACTGACAAAAGCTAGTCTCAACAGTAAGCCGTACAACGGCTTGCCGCCGGCGCTGCCGGACACTCACCCAGGCCTGCCATGAGCAGGCGCGAAATGAGGTCATCATGAAAATTCGTGAACTCGCCCAGCATTGGGAAGAAAACGCCAAGGGTCGCCTGACTGACACCGGCTACACGATTCATCTGGACGTCGAAGCTGCTGCGCGTCTGGCAGCGATTGCCGAGATGTACCCCAAACGGCATGCCGAAGAACTGCTCGGTGAACTGATTGGCGCAGCCCTTGAAGAGTTTGAAGCGAGCTTGCCGTATGTGAAGGGCTCGACGGTGGTGGCGACGGATGAGGAAGGTGATCCGTTGTATGAGGACGTCGGGCCGACGCCGCGGTTTCTGGCGCTTTCGCGCCGGCATTTGCATGACCTCTCGGCTGTTGAAGGCAAGCAAAAACACTGACCCAACCTAGATCAAACTGTAGGAGTGAGCCTGCTCGCGATAGCGGCTTTTCATTCAACATTTTTGTTGTCTGATACGACGTCATCGCGAGCAGGCTCACTCCTACAGGGATCGTATTTCAAGCTGAAAATCGATGTGTTTTTGGCGTCTTGAAACCCCGCGCGTACCACTCTCTCCCGCTAAAGTTCCCGCTTTAGAGCCTTGTCCATTCGGTCAAAGTTTTTTTTGGCGATTAGCCATCTTTTCTGAACTTTTGAAAAATCACTCCGGTCGGAACCTGTAACCACGCCTGGAACGAGCGTTTCAAAAACGCGCTTTCACACGTCGCTTGCGGCTCCTCGACCAGGATGGATTCAGATGTTTTCAGGAGATGCCTAATGGAGTTGAAGACCATGAAAAACCAAACCTCGTTTACCCACCTGCGCGGTCTGAAACTGGCTGCTCTGGCGATCGGCACCAGCTTCGTACTGGCCGGTTGCGCCGGTAACCCACCGACCGAGCAATACGCCGTGACCCAATCGGCCGTGAACAGCGCAGTCAGCGCCGGCGGTACCGAGTTCGCTGCGGTTGAGATGAAGCAGGCGCAGGACAAGCTGAAGCAAGCCGAAATCGCCATGCACGACAAGAAGTATGACGAGGCTCGCACCCTGTCCGAGCAAGCCGAGTGGGACGCTCGCGTCGCCGAACGCAAGGCTCAGGCAGCCAAGGCTGAACAAGCCGTGAAGGATTCCCAGAAAGGTGTTCAGGAACTGCGTCAGGAAAGTCAGCGCACCGTGCAGTAAGCGCGCATCCCGATAGCAACGCTGAAACTTTTATCGATAGAAAGGACGAAAATTATGCGTAAGCAACTGATGATTCCAGCTCTTCTGGCCGCAAGCGTCGCTCTGGCTGCCTGCTCTACCCCGCCTAACCCGAACCTGGAACAGGCGCGCACCAACTACGCCGGCCTGCAAGCCAACCCACAGGCGAGCAAGGTCGCGGCGCTGGAAACCAAAGACGCCAGCGATTACCTGGACAAGGCCGACAAGGCTTATCTGGACAAGCAAGACGCGGCCAAGGTCGACCAACTGGCCTACCTGACCAACCAGCGCGTGGAAGTGGCCAAGCAGACCATCGCCCTGCGCACCGCTGAAAACAATCTGAAGAACGCCGCAGCCCAACGTGCCCAGGCGCGTCTGGATGCGCGTGATCAGCAGATCAAACAGCTGCAGGACAGCCTGAACGCCAAGCAGACCGATCGCGGTACGCTGGTGACTTTCGGTGACGTGCTGTTCGCTACCGACCGTGCTGACCTGAAATCCAGCGGTTTGGTGAACATCAACAAACTGGCGCAATTCCTTCAGGAAAACCCGGATCGCAAAGTGATCGTCGAGGGCTACACCGACAGCACCGGGACCGCCAGCCATAACCAGTCGCTGTCCGAGCGTCGCGCCAACTCCGTGCGCACCGCACTGGTGAAAATGGGCGTTGATCCAGCGCGTATCGTCACCCAAGGCTACGGCAAGGAATACCCGGTTGCCGAGAACGGCAGCGTCTCCGGTCGTGCGATGAACCGTCGTGTGGAAGTGACCATTTCCAACGATAACCAGCCAGTGATGCCACGTTCGGCGGTCAGCTCGAACTAAGCTCCCTGCTGTAACGCGAAAGCCCCGCCTGAGTGATCAGGCGGGGCTTTTTTGTGCGGGCTGAAATCGCAGCCCCTCACCCCAGCCCTCTCCCGAGGGAGAGGGAGCCGATTGGGGGATGCTCGATAGCTGCGTCGACCTGAAAGTGCTTCGCCGAATCCATAATCAACGCAATCTTTCAGGTCGGCGTATAGCGAAAGAACACCTCGGTCAGTCCCCTCTCCCTCGGGGAGAGGGTTAGGGTGAGGGCTGAACCTGCAGAATCATTCTTGCAGCTTCTGCGGAGTCTCCTCGCCCCTACAACGCACGGCTTTTTTCTGCGCATTGATCAACACACCTGTCAGACCTTTCTGCTCGGTATCGAACAACACCAGCACCCCATCAATGCACTGGGCGACCTGTGGCGCCGGGGCCAGAGAGACTTTGTAATCCTCACCCGGCACCGTCTTGAGCATGGTGAATTCGTTGAGCAGCAACGCATCCTCGGGTTTGGCGAAGTGCAGGTAGCCGTAGTACCACAGCGCCCCGACGGTGCCGAGGATGCTGCAGATACCGGTGATGATCAGCGGGATGGCGTTACGTTCTTCACTCATTGCGGACTCTCATCTTCAGAATTCGGGGGTGTCGGGTAATTGGGGATTTCGCCGAGACGGCGCAGGCCATTGAAATGCTCGGGATCCTCCAGATAGCGCAGCATCACTTGGCGCCACACCGGATCGCCGAAGGTCTGCACATGGCCGCCACGGGTCAGTTGCAGCACGCGCGGTGGCGGCGCAGCCTGATACAGACGGATGCCGTTAGACAGTGGTACCAGCGGATCGTCGATGCTGTGGAAGATCAGTTTCGGCACGCCGTTGAGCTGCGGCATCGAGTTGATCGCGCTGTCAGCGTCCGGCACCAGCCACGACAACGGCACCTGGAACGGCCAGGTCAGCCAAGAAGTGCTCAGCGCATACTGGCCGACGCTGCGGTAACTGGCGGGCACGCCGTCGAGCACCAAAGCCTTGAGCTGTTTCTGTCGCTCGGGATGCTGCGCCAGCCAATGCACGGCCATCGAACCGCCGAGGCTCTGACCGAGCAGAATCAGCGGCTTGCCTTTGACTTCCGGCGCCCTGTCCAGCCACGCAAAAGCGGTATCAATGTCCTGATAGATCGCCGGCAAACTCGGCTCGCCCTCGGATAAGCCATAACCGCGATAGTCGACCAACAACACTTGATAGCCGTTTTTCGGTAGCCACCAGCTCCCGCCCAAATGCATCGGCAGGTTGCCGCCGTTGCCGTGCAAATGCAGAACCGTGCCTTTGACCTCGACGCCGGGTTTGGCCGGCAGCCACCAGGCATTCAGCTTCAAGCCATCCGCCGTGACCAGCGTGACGGTGCGGTATTCGAGCTTGGCTTTTTCCGGGGTGAAGATCTGGCCCGGCTCGGGGTAGAACAACAGCGAACTGCAACCGCCGAGGGTCAGGAGCAGGCAGAAGATGCCGAGGATTCTCATCCGGTGAAACCTCGCAAAAATTCAGGTTGGAACACAGAGAGATCGTTACCACGCTCCGCGTGGGAATGCATCCCGTGACACTCTGCGTCACAGTGGACGCGGAGCGTCCATGGCGGCATTCCCACGCAGAGCATGGGAACGATCGGTGTGGTATCAGAGAATATTGGAGTAATCCGCTTCGATCCGGTCCAGGCTCAAATGATTGAGGAAGTTGGAGAAGCACATCCACGCCGACAACGCATTCAAGTCGCGGAACTGATCCGGCAAGTATTTCGGTGCCACCACCAGTCCTTCATCCACCAACTGACGCAAGGTCCGCATGTCTTCCAGCGTGGTTTTGCCACAAAACAACAACGGAATCTGCTCAAGTTTGCCCTTACGCACGGCCAACTGAATGTAGTTGTAAACCATGATAAAGCCCTTGAGGTAGGACAAGTCTTTGGTGAATGGCAGACCGGTCGGCGTCGATCCACGGAAAACCCGACTGGCGTTGCCGTAACTTTCCGCCATCTCGAAGCCCTGCTCGCGGAAGAACTCGAAGATCTGCAGGAAGTCCGCGCCCTCCTCGACCATATGAATGGCACGGGTGCGGTTGGTCAGTTTGCGCAGGCGGCTCGGGTACGAGGCGAAGGTGATGATTTCCATCAGGATCGCCAGACCTTCCTGAGTTACTGTCGACGAGGGCGGCCCTTTGGACAGGAAGGTGCAGATCGGCTGGTTCAAACCGTTGAGCGTGGTACCGACGTGGACCAGACCTTCGTGGACTTCCAGCGCACGCACGTCGCGGTCGTTGAACATCGCGTCGGTGCGGATCTTGATGTAGTCGGCGCCCGCTGCCGCGTCGGCCACGATGCCGTCGGACTCGAACACGCGAATGGTTTCCTCGGCCTCGCCGAACACTTTGTTCAGCCGCGTTTGCAGCAGGTGCACGGCGTCTTTGGCGGTGAGGGTTTTCGGCTCGTCCTTAAGGTCGCCACGACCATCGATGTTGTTCAGGTAGTCGGACATCATCAGGCCGAGGTCGGCCAGGGTCGGGTCACCGGCGTGGAAGGCATCGGAGGCGGCGCCGTACAGTTCTTGCGAGATCAGGCCGAAATCCTCGGTGCCGCGCGCTTCGAGCATGCGCACCACCATGCGGTATTCCTTGCACATGCGCCGCATGATCTGCCCGACCGGGTTGAACTGGCCGAGTTGGCGGGTGATGTCGCGCTCGATGTTCTGGAACTCCAGTTTGACCTTGCTCGAATCGAAACTCAGCGGCCGGTTGAGGTAGTAGTCGCGATCCACCGCCGGCATTTCCTTGCCTTTGGCCTTGAGGAAGCCCTTGCGGATATTCTCATCCCACTTGACCGCGTCGAGCACACGGATCGGTGTCTGCGCCAGCACAATGCGGTCGGACAATATGCGTATCGACTGCTGGTAATCGTCCACCCGAAACTCCTGTAGAACACTGAATTATTTGGTGCGGGTCTGGCGCTGGTAGCGCACGGCTTCGACAAAGACATCGGAATTGGCCGGATCGTCGAGGTAAACAAAGACCTTGTCGAGGTTGCTGTCGACGTGCACGCCGTCGCCATCGTCGGTCTGGAAAGCCTGACCGTCGAGGGCTTTTTGCTTGATCGCTTGATTGATCTGCTCGAGATCGAGGTTGTAAACCACCAGTTCGTGTTTGTCGGTGAGCTCGAAACCGGCGATGGTGAAGTGGCCACCGTACTGCGCCGGGACTTTCGCCGACAGATACCAGCGGTTGCCGTGGCGCGACACGGTGAACGGATAGGCTTCGCGTTCGTGGGGTTTGGCCTTGAAGTACGTAACGGCCTGATAGCGATCGTTGCCCAACCGCGTCAGCTCAAGGTTCATCGGCTCGCCCCAGGCATTGGTGCTCGACCATTTGCCGAGCAGACCCTTGGGCGCCGGGTCACTGGCGGTCAGCGGCTCCTTGAAGGTCACCAGACAGCCACTGAGCAGCAGGAACGACAAGGCGATCAGCACGCCACGCCAGGCTTTCATTCAATACTCCCTATGAACATTCGCCGCCCTCATGGTGATCGATCGTTCCCACGCTCTGCGTGGGAATGTATCCACTGACGCTCTGCGTCATGTCGACGAAGGGACGCGGAGCGTCCCCGGCGGCATTCCCACGCAGAGCGTGGGAACGATCTTGTGGTCAGACCGACGCGAGCACCAGGTGCATATAGCGCGTCAGAATGCCGAGCATGTCCTCTTCGGCCAAAGGCTCGGCGTCGTTGAGCAGGCCCTGATATTCCATCCGTCCGATAATCGCCGTCAACACCTTGGCATCCTGTTGCGGTTCACGCGAGCCCAATACCTGAAACAACTGGCAAGTGCCCTGCAACAGAATCTGCTGATGCGAGCGCACCAGAATCGCCAGGCGCGGGTTGAGTAACGCCTCCTGGCGGAACGCCTGCTCGGCCATCAAGTGCTCGCGGCGGTTAAGCAATTGACGATGCACGTAGTCGGCCATCAACCGTGCAATGTCATCGGCCAGTTGCGAGCGCGATTCCGGACTGCCGTCGCCACTGACGACCATGTCACGCAACAGACCTTCATTGTTGATCCACAACTTGGCCATGTACGCCGCGCTGCGTTCAACGTATTGAGCGAAGGTATCGGTGAGCAGGTCATCGATGTCCTTGAAGTAATAGGTGGTCGCCGACAACGGCACACCGGCCTCGGCAGCCACTGCGCGGTGGCGCACGGCACGCACCCCGTCACGCACGACAATGCGCATCGCTGCATCGAGAATGTCCTGTCGACGCTGCTCACTGCCCTGTCGGCTGGCCTTGCGACCCTGGTACTGAACGCTTTCAGCGACCGCAGTGGCGATACCCGCTGCACCTTCTTGAGCTATTGCACCCATCACGACAGAACTTCCTCTGCTATTGCAAAATTAACCAATTGATACATTTGTACCAGACAGGCAATAAAAAGCCGCCTGTTTTAGGCGGCTTTTTAACTGAAACGTTTACGCTTGCGGTCGCATGTGCGGGAACAGGATCACATCGCGGATCGACGGCGAGTTGGTCAGCAACATCACCAGACGATCGATGCCGATACCTTCACCGGCCGTTGGCGGCATGCCGTACTCCAGCGCGCGTACGAAGTCGGCGTCGTAGTGCATGGCTTCGTCGTCGCCGGCGTCCTTGTCGGCCACCTGCGCCATGAAGCGCTCGGCCTGGTCTTCCGCGTCGTTCAACTCGGAGTAGGCGTTGGCGATTTCACGGCCACCGATGAACAGCTCGAAACGGTCGGTGACGTTCGGGTTGTCATCGTTGCGACGCGCCAGCGGCGACACTTCAAACGGGTACTGGGTAATGAAGTGCGGCTGTTCCAGCTTGTGCTCGACCAGCTCTTCGAAAATCATCACCTGCAGCTTGCCCAGACCTTCGAAGCCCAGCACCTTGGCGCCGGCCTTCTTGGCGATGGCGCGGGCCTTGTCGATGTCGTTCAGATCATCGGCGGTCAGCTCAGGGTTGTACTTGAGGATCGAGTCGAACACCGACAGACGCACGAACGGCTCGCCGAAGTGGAACACCTTGTCGCCATACGGCACGTCGGTGCTGCCCAGTACCAACTGCGCCAGTTCACGGAACAGTTCTTCGGTCAGGTCCATGTTGTCTTCGTAATCGGCGTAAGCCTGGTAGAACTCCAACATGGTGAATTCAGGGTTGTGACGGGTCGAGACGCCTTCGTTACGGAAGTTGCGGTTGATCTCGAAGACCTTTTCAAAACCACCGACCACCAGACGCTTCAGATACAGCTCTGGCGCGATACGCAGGAACATTTCCATGTCCAGCGCGTTGTGGTGGGTTTCGAACGGCTTGGCCGCAGCGCCGCCCGGAATGGTCTGCAGCATCGGCGTTTCGACTTCGAGGAAGTCGCGCTTCATCAGGAAGCTGCGGATGTGCGCGATGACTTGCGAACGCACGCGGAAAGTCTGGCGCACGTCTTCGTTGACGATCAGGTCAACGTAGCGCTGACGGTAGCGCTGTTCGGTGTCGGTCAGGCCGTGGTGCTTGTCCGGCAGCGGACGCAGCGATTTGGTCAGCAGACGCACGCTGGTCATTTCAACGTACAGGTCGCCCTTGCCGGAACGCGCCAGGGTGCCTTCGGCGGCAATGATGTCGCCCATGTCCCAGGTTTTCACCGCGGCCAGGGTGTCTTCCGACAGGGTTTTACGGTTGACGTAGACCTGGATGCGACCGGTCATGTCCTGGATCACCATGAACGAGCCACGGTTGAGCATGATGCGACCGGCAACCTTGACCGGGATTGCAGCCTCTGCCAGCTCTTCCTTGGTCTTGTCCGCGTACTGTTTCTGCAGTGCATCGCAGTAGTTTTCGCGGCGGAAGTCGTTCGGGAAGGCGTTGCCCTTGGCGCGCTCGGCAGCCAGCTTTTCCTTGCGCAGCGCGATCAGGGAGTTTTCTTCCTGTTGCAGGGCTTGCGGGTCGAGTTGTTGGTCGCTCATGTCTTTAGATATTCCATCAGGTTCGTTGCCCCCGGACCTTGCGGCCCGGGGATCGCCAGCAGGGCTGGCTCCTACAGGGATCGTGCTGAATCAGCCGATGCTGTATTGCGTCTTTTACAGCCCGGATTTCAGGCTGGCTTCCAGGTATTCGTCGATATCACCGTCGAGTACCTTGTCGCAGTCGCTGCGTTCGATGTTGGTGCGCAGATCCTTGATCCGCGACGCATCGAGCACGTACGAGCGAATCTGGTGACCCCAGCCGATGTCGGACTTGGTGTCTTCCAGCGCTTGCGACGCGGCGTTGCGTTTCTGCATTTCCTGCTCGTACAACTTGGCCCGCAGCATTTTCATGGCGGTGTCCTTGTTGGCGTGCTGGGAACGTTCGTTCTGGCAGCTGACCACGGTGTTGGTCGGTACGTGAGTGATACGTACGGCCGAGTCGGTGGTGTTTACGTGCTGACCACCGGCACCGGAGGAACGATAGGTGTCGATCCGCAGGTCTGCCGGGTTGATTTCGATTTCGACCTTGTCATCGATCTCTGGCGAGACGAAAACCGCGGAGAACGAGGTGTGACGACGGTTGCCGGAGTCGAACGGGCTCTTGCGCACCAGACGGTGCACGCCGATCTCGGTACGCAGCCAGCCAAAGGCGTATTCGCCCTTGATGTGCACGGTCGCGCCTTTGATACCGGCGACTTCACCGGCCGACAGTTCCATGATGGTCGCGTCGAAACCGCGTTTGTCCGCCCAGCGCAGGTACATGCGCAGCAGGATGTTGGCCCAGTCCTGGGCTTCGGTGCCGCCGGAACCGGCCTGGATGTCCAGGTAGGCGTTGTTCGGGTCCATTTCATGGCTGAACATGCGGCGGAATTCCAGCTTGGCCAGATTTTCCTCGAGACGGGCCAGCTCGGCGACGACATCGCCCACTGCACCTTCGTCGTTCTCTTCGACGGCCATGTCCAGCAGGTCACGGCAATCGGCCAGACCGCCGTTCAGTTCGTCGAGGGTATCGACGATCTGCGCCAGCGCAGCGCGCTCGCGGCCCAGTTCCTGGGCGTATTCAGGTTTGTTCCAGACGCTCGGATCTTCAAGCTCGCGATTGACCTCAGTCAGACGCTCATGCTTTTGATCGTAGTCAAAGATACCCCCGAATAGTTTCGGAGCGCTCGGACAGGTCCTTGATGGTGTTCAGGATCGGGTTGATTTCCATGACGGGCAGCACTCGTTGGCGAACTTTTGAAAGCCGGCGAGTATAACGTAATCAGGCTGTGACGGCAGCCCGTCTGGCGGGTGTGGGGATCATTAAAGCCTTTGCCCTCACCCTAACCCTCTCCCAGAGGTAGAGGGGACTGATTGGGGGATACTCGGGAGTTACGCCGACGTGAAAGGGCTTTGCCGAATCCGGAACCGTCAGGCTTGAAGATCCATAATCGACTCGGTCGATCAGGTCGATGTACAGCGCCAGACACCTCCGTCGGCCCCCTCTCCCTCCGGGAGAGGGTTGGGGTGAGGGCCGGCCGTTACTCGATCCCGACCTGATTACGCCCATTGTTCTTGGCCAGATACAACCCACGATCCGCCGCCGAAATCAGCAACCGACAATCGCTACCCGCCTGCGGCACCATCGTCGCCAGACCAATACTGATCGTCAGACTCGCCCCTTCCGCCGGAGTATTGTGCGGAATTTTCAGCGAAGCCACGGTTTGCCGTAGCTTCTCCGCCACCAGCCGCGCGCCGCCCGGCGAGGTATTCGGCAGCACCAGCACAAACTCCTCACCGCCATAACGCGCCGGCAGATCCGACGGTCGTGCGCTGGCCTCGCGGATCGCCGTGGCGACCTTGCGCAACGCCTCATCACCTTCAACATGGCCGAAGCTGTCGTTGTAGGACTTGAAGTAATCGACGTCGATCATCAACAGCGACAACTGACTCTGATCCCGCAGCGAGCGGCGCCACTCCAGTTCCAGGTACTCGTCGAAGTGGCGGCGATTGGACAGCCCGGTCAGGCCATCGGAGTTCATCAGCCGTTGCAGCACCAGATTGGTGTCGAGCAACTGCTGCTGGCTGACGCGCAACGCGCGGTACGCGGCATCGCGTTGCAGCAGAGTCATGTACGAGCGTGAGTGATAGCGGATGCGCGCCACCAGTTCGATGGTGTCCGGCAGTTTCACCAGATAATCGTTGGCGCCGGCGGAGAACGCCGCGCTCTTGATCAGCGGGTCTTCCTTGGTCGACAGGACGATGATCGGGATGTCCTTGGTCGCCGGATGATTGCGGTATTCACGGACCAGGCTCAGGCCATCGAGGCCGGGCATCACCAGGTCCTGCAGGATCACCGTCGGTTTGATCCGCACCGCCTGGGCAATAGCCTGCTGCGGGTCGGAGCAGAAGTGGAAGTCAATGTTTTCCTGATTCGACAGCCCACGGCGCACCGCTTCGCCGATCATCGCCTGATCATCCACCAACAACACCATGGCGGCGTTTTCGTCGGTTTTAATGTCGTCGATCTGTAAGTCATTCATGGGCGGTCACCTGAGTACTGCGGGGGCCAGGATTGCGGATTGACCTGATCATTTGGGGAAAATCTCCTGCAATCGTGGCGCGATTCTTTCCAGTGGACGTATTTCTACGGCGGCATCAATGGCCGCAGCGGCCTTGGGCATGCCGTACACCGCACTGCTTTGCTGATCCTGCGCGATGGTCAGATAACCCTGTTGGCGCATGAGCTTAAGCCCTTGCGCGCCGTCACGTCCCATCCCGGTCAATAAAACCCCGACCGCATCACCATTCCAGTAACTGGCGACACTTTCGAAAAACACGTCGATGGAGGGCCGGTAGATCTCGTTGACCGGCTCGGCGGTGTAGGCCAGCGTGCCGTTCTTGAGTAAACGAATATGGTGGTTGGTGCCGGCCAGCAGCACCGCGCCGGCTTGCGGCGGTTCGCCCTCGCGGGCCAGACGCACATCGAGGCCGCTGGCGCTGGCCAGCCATTCGGCCATGCCGGCAGCAAAGACCTGATCGACATGCTGCACCAACACGATGGCCGCCGAGAAATCCTTGGGCAAGCCTTTGAGCAGCACCTCCAGCGCCGCCGGCCCACCGGCGGATGAGCCGATCGCCACCAGTCGCTGGCATGAAGCGGAACTGCGCTGGGCCGTCGGCGCCGGGCGAGAACGCGTGGGTTTCTCGCCGATCAGCCAGCCAATATTGAGGATTTTGCGCAGCAACGGCGCCGCCGCTTCCTGCGCATTGCCAGCGCCGAGGGCGGGGGTATCGACCACGTCCAGCGCGCCGTGGCCCATGGCTTCGAAGACGCGGTGCACGTTCTGCTGGCGGTCGACAGTGACGATGACGATCGCGCACGGCGTTTCGGCCATGATCCGCCGGGTGGCTTCGACGCCGTCCATCACCGGCATGATCAGGTCCATCAGGATCAGGTCCGGGGTATTTTCGGCGCACAGTTGCACCGCCTCGGCACCGTTGCGGGCGACCCAGACCACCTGATGTGCCGGTTCGAAGGCCAGCGCCCGGCGCAGGGCCTCCACCGCCATGGGCATGTCGTTGACGATTGCGATCTTCATGCCCGCGCTCCTCCGATAAGCTCGACCACTGCGTCGAGCAGGGCGTCGTCATGAAAACTGGCTTTGGCTAAATAATAGTCCGCCCCGGCATCAAGGCCACGGCGGCGATCCTCTTCACGATCCTTGTACGACACGACCATCACCGGCAGCGATTGCAGGCGATTGTCGCGGCGCAGCAGCGTGACCAGCTCGATGCCGTCCATGCGCGGCATGTCGATGTCGGTGATCAGCAAATCGAAGTCCTCCGAACGCAGCGCGTTCCAACCGTCCATGCCGTCCACCGCCACGGCGACGTCGTAGCCGCGATTGAGCAGCAGTTTGCGTTGCAACTCGCGCACGGTCAGCGAGTCATCAACCACCAGCACCCGTTTACGCGCAGCTTCCGCGGCCTGGTTACCATGACGGGCAATGCGCTCAAGGCGCCCGGTATTGAGCAGTTTGTCCACCGAACGCAGCATGTCTTCAACGTCGACGATCAGCACCACCGAACCGTCGTCGAGCAAGGCGCCAGCGGAGATATCCTGCACTTTTCCCAGACGCTCATCGAGTGGCAAGACCACCAATGTGCGTTCGCCAATGAAACGCTCGACGGCAACGCCATAAATAGCATCACGCTCACGGATCACCACGACTTTAAGGGTTTCGCCGCTGTTCTGGCTGGCCGGGCGGTTGAGCAACTGGCTGGCCGCAACCAGCCCGACGTGCTGGCCTTCGTGCCAGAAATGCTGACGGCCTTCGACCTGCACGATGTCCTCCGGCGCCAGATCGCACATGCGTTCGATGTGCGCCAGCGGGAAGGCGTAAGCCTCTTCGCCAACTTCCACCACCAGACTGCGCACCACCGACAAGGTCAACGGCACTTCCAGATGAAAGCGACTGCCCTCGCCCGCCGTCTGCTCCAGCACCACCGCACCGCGCAGTTTGCGAACCATGTGTTGAACGGCATCGAGGCCAACGCCCCGCCCGGACACTTCGGTGACCGTGTCGCGCAGGCTGAAACCGGGGAGAAACAGGAACGTCAGCAGTTCTTCCTCGCTCAACTGCGCCGCCGTTTCCGCTGGGGATAACTGCCGTTCGACAATGCTGCGGCGGACCTTCTCCAGGTCGACGCCGTTGCCGTCATCGCTCAGTTCCAGCACCAGCAGACCGGCCTGATGCGAGGCGCGCAGACGGATCAGGCCCTCTTCTGATTTGCCTTTAAGCAGACGCTGCTCAGGGGCTTCGATGCCGTGATCGACAGCATTGCGCAGCAAATGCGTCAGCGGTGCTTCGAGTTTCTCCAGCACGTCGCGGTCGACCTGGGTTTTCTCGCCTTCGATCTCCAGGCGTACCTGTTTGCCAAGGCTGCGGCCCAGATCACGCACCATGCGCACCTGACCGGTCAACACATCGGCAAACGGCCGCATGCGGCACGCCAGCGCTGTGTCGTAGAGCACTTGCGCGCGCTGGCTGGCCTGCCAGGCGAATTCGTCGAGTTCGGCGTTTTTCTCGCTCAGCAGTTGCTGGGATTCGGCGAGCAAACGGCGCGCGTCTTCCAGGGCTTCCAGCGCTTCAAGGCTCAGCGCGTGTTCCTTGAGATGCACGTTGAGGTTTTCCAGCGCGCGAAGGCCGTTGTTCTGCATGCGTTTGAGGCGTTGCATGGTCGCCAGATGCGGCTTGAGCCGCTGGGTTTCCACCAGCGATTTACTCGACAGATCGAGCAGGCTGTTCAGGCGTTCGGCGGTGACCCGCAGCACCCGCTCGCCACCTTCGGTGGTGCGTTTGTTTTTGCGTGGCGCCGATTCGGAGGATTCGACCGGCGCGTCCATGACAGGAGCTGGCGCGGGTTCAAAGACCGGCGGCGCTTGAAGTTGCAACTCGGCCATCGGCGGTGCAATCAGCGTTGCCGCCGGCGTCGACGGATCGAGCAAACCCGCCATCAATGCCACGTAAGCTTCGATATCACTTGGCTGCGGCGCATTCGTCGGCGTCGCAACGCGCATCAGCAAATCGGTGCCCTGCAACAGCGCATCGATATGCTCGGGCCGCAGCAACAACCGTCCTTCCTGCGCGCTGACCAGGCAATCTTCCATGACATGGGCGACGCTGACGCCGCTGTCGATGCCGACAATCCGCGCCGCACCTTTAAGCGAGTGCGCCGCGCGCATGCACGATTCCAACTGATCGGCCTGGGTCGGGTTGCGCTCCAGCGCCAGCAACCCGGCGCTGAGTACTTGGGTCTGCGCTTCGGCTTCGAGGCTGAACAGCTCCATCAGCGAGGCGTCGCGCATTTGCTCGGGGGTCATGTGAGGCTCCGGGTCACGGCGGACAACAGCTGTTCTTCATCCAGCCAACGCAGGCTGCGACCGCGATATTGCAGAACACCACGGGTGTATTTGGCGCTGGCCTGCGCCCCGGATTGCGACGCTGCATCAAGGATGCGCTCGTCGATGGCATGAATCCCGTCGACCTCATCCACCGGCACCACCACCGGCCCGCCATGGGCGGCGATGATCAGCATACGCGGCATGATGCGCGCGCCATTGGCTGGCGCGGCGTTGCCATCCAGATCAAGCAACTCAACCAGCGACAGGCACGCCACCAGCGCGCCACGCACATTGGCCACGCCGAGCAAGGCTCGCGAGCGCTGGTGCGGCAACGAGTGAATCGCCTGCAGTGGCGCGACTTCAACGAGGCTGCGCGTTGCCAGCCCCAGCCATTCTTCGCCGAGACGGAACATCAGCAACGAGCGGGTTTTCACATCGCTTTCTACTGCGATCGCCACCGGATCGCGCTCGTCCTGCTGCAACGCATATCGATCGAGCAGACGCGTGGCAGCGGCGGAATACACCGAGCAATTGCGGCAATGAATATGCTCGTCCAGCAGTGGACAGGACTTGTCGCCATGGATGCCGATGCGGTTCCAGCAATCGTCGATGGCCCGTGCGTCTTCGTGGGTGACGTTCAAGGTGTCGGACGGGATCATCGTTTACGCTCACTGTCGGCGGTGCGCCCGCTGCGGGCGGCGCGCTCCTGCAATCGTCTGGCACCGACGCTGTCGCCCTGGGCCTGCAGCAATGCGGCCAGGTGCATCAACGCTTCGGGATGTTGCGGTTCGAGGTATAACGCCTTGCGATAGAAACCTTGGGCTTCGAGGGTCAGGCCAGCGACATCGCTGAGCAAGCCGAGCCAGTAAAACACCTGAGCCACCGGTTCGTGGCTGCGCAAATACTGTTCACACGCGGCGCGCGCCTCGGCACTTTTACCCTCGTTGGCCAGCGCGGCGATGTTGGCCAGCAACGTCGCCGCGTCCGGGTTCGCGCTTTTACTGGCGATCGGCAGCGGCGTTACGGCGGCAAACGGTCGATTGCGCACCGGCGCTGGCGGCGTGCTGCGCTGCGGTTGGCTGATCGGCACCGCGATCGGTTTGGGTGTCGGCAGCGGCTCGGGATGCGGCTCACTGTGACGACTGAACGCAAAAGACTGCGGGATACCGATCGAACGCATGCCCAAACGCCCGAGCAGACTGCCCTCGGCCGGGCCAATAAACAGCACGCCATCGAAATGCGTCAGGCGCTTGAGCACCTCGAACACCAGCTTTTGCGTCGGCTGATCGAAATAGATCAACAGATTGCGGCAAAACACGAAATCGAACGCCGGCTCACTGACCAACAACGTTGGATCGAGCACATTGCCGACCTGCAAACGCACTTGCTCACGCACGCTCTCGTTGACCCGATGGCCGTCCTGCTCAGCCGTGAAATGTCGGTCGCGAAAGTCCAGATCCTGGCCGCGAAACGAGTTTTTGCCATACAGCGCGCGCCGCGCCTTCTCCACCGAGAGCGGGCTGACGTCCATGCCATCGACTTTGAACTGATGCGGTTTAAGCCCGGCATCGAGCAAGGCCATGGCAATCGAATAGGGTTCTTCGCCGGTGGAGCACGGCAGGCTGAGGATGCGCAGCGCACGCATGTTGTTCAGCTCGGCGAGGCGATTGCGCGCCAGCTTGCCCAGCGTGGCAAAGGATTCCGGGTAACGGAAAAACCACGTTTCCGGGACGATCACCGCTTCGATCAACGCCTGTTGCTCATCCCGCGAGCCTTGCAGCAACTGCCAATATTCATCGGCATGCGCCGCTTGCGACAACATTGTGCGCTGGCGCACGGCGCGCTCGATGATCGCCGGGCCGACCGACGTCACATCAAGGCCGATGCGTTCCTTGAGAAAGTCGAAAAAGCGCTGATCACTGCTCATGCCTGCGCCTCAAGCTGCGCCGGACTCAGCGGCGGATCGGGGAACAGCAAAGTACGCACGGCGTCATCGAGCAAGTCATTGACCCGTACCCATTGCACCAATCCCTGGGCATCTTCACGCACCGGGCCGAGGTAAGGCGCCTCGCGGTTGTCGAGGCCGTAGGGCGCAAACTCATGAGGATGGCAGCGCAGCGTGTCGGTGGCCTGTTCCAGAATCAGTCCGAGCCATTGCGCCGGTTGCGACTCATCAGGCTGGTAATTCACCAGCACGAGCCGCGTACTGGTGCGCGCTTCGGCGGGATGGCCGAAGGTCAATGCGCTGAGGTCGATCACCGGTACCACCGCACCGCGATAGGCAAAAACCCCGGCAACCCATTGCGGTACCCGGGCGATCGGCTTCAACGGCAGACGCGGCAACACTTCCGCGACCTCGGTGGCGCGCAGGGCGTAACGTTCGCTACCGATGCGAAACAGCAGGAACAACGCCGGCTTCGCCACCTGCGCGGCGCTGCGTTTGGCGATGATGTCGCTCATCAGACTTTGAATCGCGAAACGCCGCTGCGCAGCCCGACGGCCACCTGGCTCAGTTCGTCGATGGCGAAACTGGCCTGACGCAACGACTCGACGGTCTGGCTGCTGGCGTCACCCAACTGCACCAGCGCATGATTGATCTGCTCGGCACCGGTGGCCTGGGCCTGCATGCCTTCGTTGACCATCAACACCCGCGGCGCCAGCGCCTGCACTTGATGGATGATCTGCGACAGCTGCTCACCGACCTGCTGCACTTCGGACATGCCACGGCGCACTTCTTCAGAGAACTTGTCCATGCCCATCACACCGGCAGACACCGCCGACTGGATCTCGCGGACCATTTGCTCGATGTCGTAAGTGGCGACCGCGGTCTGATCCGCCAGACGCCGCACTTCAGTGGCGACCACGGCAAAACCGCGACCGTACTCACCGGCCTTCTCGGCTTCGATCGCCGCGTTGAGCGACAGCAGGTTGGTCTGGTCGGCAACCTTGACGATGGTCACCACCACCTGGTTGATGTTGCCGGCCTTCTCATTGAGGATCGCCAGTTTGGCGTTGACCAGGTCCGCTGCGCCCATCACCGAGTGCATGGTGTCTTCCATGCGCGCCAGACCTTGCTGGCCGGAGCCGGCCAGCACCGAGGCCTGATCGGCGGCGGTGGACACTTCGGTCATGGTGCGCACCAGATCGCGCGAAGTTGCCGCAATCTCGCGGGACGTCGCTCCGATTTCGGTGGTGGTCGCTGCGGTTTCGGTGGCGGTGGCTTGCTGTTGCTTGGAGGTCGCAGCAATCTCGGTCACCGAGGTGGTCACCTGCACCGAGGAGCGCTGCGCCTGGGACACCAGTGCGGTCAGCTCGGTCATCATGTCGTTGAAGCCGGTTTCGACGGCGCCGAATTCGTCTTTGCGGTCGAGGTTGAGACGCGAACTGAGGTCGCCGGTACGCATGGTTTCGAGAATCTGCACAATGCGGTTCATCGGCGCCATGATCGCGCGCATCAACAACAGACCGCACAGGCCAGCGGCGAACACGGCGACCAGCAGGGAAATGAACATGCTGACTTTGGCAGCCGCCACGGCATCGTCGATATTGTTCATGGCCTGATCGGCGACTCTCTTGTTTTCGCCGATGATGTCGTTGAGCTTCATGCGCCCGGAGTACCAGGCTGGCGTCAGCTTTTCGTGGAACATCCTGACCGCGTCCGCTTCCAGGTTGCGCTTGTGCAGGTCCAGCACGGCATCCTGAATCTGGAGGTAGGTGTCGTGGTACTTCTCGAACGCGGCAAACTCGAGACGATCCTCGTCGGTCGCCATCGTCTTGCGATAGTTGGCCATCTGCTCCTGCAAACGCGCCTCGAAAGCCTTGTAGTCGGCCGCGTCCTCGCTGGAAATCCCCTGACCTTCCTTGAGCCCGAGCAGTTCTTGCGTTTGCAGATAACTGTCGACCCAGGCGCCACGGATCATCGAGCTGTAATAGACGCCGGGAATCGCGTCATCACGCACGCTGTTTTCACTGGCCTCGATCTTCAACAGGCGTGAGTACGAAACGACGACCATCAACAACATGATGGCGATAATCACCGCAAAGCTCGCCAAAATGCGTTGGCGCAACGTCCAGTTCTTCACAGTGATTCCTCGTGCCTGATCGAAATGCGGGGAGTATAGCCGAGGGCGGTGTTTCATTTATAAGACGGTTTTTAACCCTGCTGCTCAACTGGCCCTGGATTGGCGCGAGCTGATTTGCAGCCGTCCGCCTGACAAACACCCTCGCACATCGCAAAAATCACCAAACTGTTCTATTTTTTTGGATCCAAGGTCAAGTAAAGCGACTCGGGACTGCGCAAGGCTGCCACCCACAACGCTGTTGTCACCGGAATTCAGGGAGCAAGGATGATTTCGATAGCCGAGCAACGCATAACATTTATAGACAGCCAACTGAACGCCTTCACACTCAGTTTGAACAAATACAGAGAAGCCTTGAAGAGCTCCTGGAATCAGCCCTTCGAAATAGGAAGCAAAGTAGCCAATACGCCCTCGCTACTTGGTATGGAGCGAGTCATAAGGGTGGGTAATACATCCAAATCCGTGAACATGGAGGACGGATATTTCGCTTCAAATGTCGCCAAATGCCCACTGCAAGGTCCGCTCCTCATACACAGCAAATTCGAATCGGTTTTCGACATTCCAATTGGCGATATTGAAGTTGAGATCATTGCGCAAGAGGGCGGCGCGATAACCAAGATCCGACTCGACTCAGAAGGAAAAGCCAGCTGGGCGGGGGGCACTCCTGGCAAGCAATACACGGTTCGTGTTCATCAAGAAGTATCCCCTGATCAAATTGATGAATTGTTTGAAGCCTACTCAAAACTGGCAGGTGACCTGGAAAAAAAACTTCGCGAGAAATGGGAAGGCCCGACGGGGTATCGTCAGCAATGGTCGAGCCTTTCGCTTTCGGGCACCGTCATCGCTGTGGGCAAAGGTATTCTCGAAGGAGGGTTTGACGCCATCAAAGGCGTGTGGGAAGGCATCAAAACGGTGCTGGACATGCTGCAAGACCCGGCAAAATTTCGCGAAGAGCTTGGCGCCAGTGTTGATCGGCTTGAGAACGTCGCCAGGCAGTCGCCCCACATCATGAAGCAAGCCATGGTGCTGGCCAGCGATGAGGCGGCACTGTTCTTGATGATGAACTGTGCATTTATATGGCTCGCGAGTTTACCGCCGATGAAGACGGCGGCTGAGCAGGCGAAAATGACCACCAGTTTTTTATTAACGATCGCCATCGATATTGTTGTATCGATCGTACTGACCATCGCCGCAGAAGGAACAGGCCTGATTTATCTAGGCAGTAAGTTGGGGAAGTACGGAAAAGTCCTTTACAACCTGGTAGTGGGTTTCATCGAATCAATCTTCGAAGTCATAAAAGGATTCATGACGTATGTTGCCAAATACGTCCGCGTGGGGCTCAGGGGAGTGGCGAAGCAGGTTAGAAATGGAACAACCGAATTTCGCTTCGACGGGCAGTCGAACGCGAGACTGGTAAGCGGTAAAACAGCCGACGATGCAGCCAAACAAGCGGTGACCCCCGCAGGTAAAAATGCAGAGCCTGCCAATCGCACCTCCACCGACAAATGCCCAGTCTCCATGGTTACCGGTGAGGAACTGTTGACGTTGACCGATGGCCAACTCGACGGACTGTTGCCGTTTGAGTGGACGCGCCTCTATCGGACAAGTGCCGCAGAAATCGATTGTGGCCTGGGCTATGGCTGGAGCCATGCACTGGCTCACCGCATTGATATCAATGGCGATGAAGTCATCTGGACCGACCACGAAAACCGCTCAACACCCTTCCCGCGTCCAACCGAACAACGCCCGGCCATCACCAACAGCCTCTCGCGCGCAGCTATTTTTCTCGGTGACGATCCTTCGGAACTGGTTCTCGCTCAAGCCGGCAAACGTCCATCGTTCTACCACTTCCGCTTTAACAGCAGAGGCGCCACCCTGATCGCCATCAGCGACAGCTATGGCAATCGACTGCACGTCACACGCGACATCCACGGTCGCATCAAACGCCTCGACAACGGCGCCGGTCGCGCCCTGCTTCTACGTTACGACCGCAAACACATTGTCGCGGTCGACTATCAGCAGTTCCTGCCCGCGGACAATCTGGAAGACGCCTGGAATACGGTGCAGACGCTGGTCACCTACAGCTATGACACCCAGCATCGTCTGATCGAGGCGAAGAACGCGGCAGGTGAAGCCGAACATTATCGCTACAACGAACAGCACGTCATTATCGAGCGGCAACTCGCAGGCGGCGCGGCCTTTTACTGGGAGTGGGAGAACGAAGGCAAACTGTCTCGGTGTACCCGTCACTGGGCCAACTTCTCGCAGATGGAAGCGCACTACGCCTGGGATGACAAAGGCAGCGTGACTGTCACCAATGCCGACGGCAGCGAGGAGGTGTACACCCACGATGATCAGGCACGACTGATCAGCAAGATCGACCCGGACGGTGCCGAGCATCTCAAGGCCTATAACGACAAAGGCCAATTGATAGCGGAAAAGGATCCGTTGGGCGCCGTCACCGAGTACCGCTACGACGACAACGGCTTGATGACTGCCGTCATCCCGCCGGAAGACGAAGCCACCACGTACGAATACGTCAACGGGTTCGTCAGTGATGTTCATCGCGGCAAAGCCAGTTGGAAGTACCAACGCAACCGTCAGGGCGATATCACCCAGCAAATCGATCCGGACGGCAATGCCACGTTCTATAGCTATGACCCCCTGGGCCGTCTGCTGGAGATCAGGCACCCGGACGGCAGCCGCCATCTGCTCGGCTGGAACGACCTCGGCCAGTTACTGGAAGAGCATCTGCCCGATGGTGGCCAACGCAAGTATCGTTACGATGCCTTGGGTCGGCAGATCACCCGCCATGAAGAGTCCGGCGCTATCACCCAGTACCAATGGGATGCCGCCAATCGCCTTGCACAAGTCACGCTGCCGGGCGGCGCAACCCGGGCGTTTACCTATAACGCCTATGGCAAAGTCACCGCCGAACGCGATGAACTAGGCCGCATTACCCGCTACGAGTACGCCGACAACCTGCATCTGGTCAGCCGCCGCATCAATCCCGACGGCAGCCAACTGCGCTATCGCTACGACAACTCGCGCCTGCTGCTGACTGAAATCGAAAACGAGCGCGGCGAGCATTACCACCTCGACTATTACGCCAATGGCCTGATCCAGCAGGAAACCGGCTTCGATGGTCGCCGCTCGGCTTACGAGTACGACCTCAACGGTCAACTGCTGAAGAAAACCGAGTTCGGTGACGATGGCAGTGAACTGGTCACCGAGTACCAGCGCGATGCCGCTGGCCGAGTTCTGGTGAAAAGCCTCGCCGATGGCGAAGAGATTCACTACAGCTACGACGCACTCGGTCGCCTGGTAAACGTCAGCGACAGCCACTGGCCGCTCGCTTACGAATACGATGTGCAGGACCGTCTGATCGCAGAACACCAAGGCTGGGGCACCCTGCGCTACGAATACGACAGCATCGGCCAGCTAAGCCATTGCCGCCTCCCGGATGGCAGCAAACTCGATTACCACCACCTGCCCGGTGGTCTGCTCAGCAGCATCGACCTCAACGGCTCACGCCTGACCTCTCACCAGTTCAGCGCCGGTCGCGAGCAACAGCGCCAACATGGCTTGCTGCTCAGCCAATACCAGTACGACGAGCAAGGCCGCTTGCACGCTCACACTGTCGGCCAACGAGACAAGAACCTGTTCCAGCGACGTTATGACTACGACGCCAACGGCAACCTCGCCGGCATCGACGACAGCCGCAAAGGTTACCGCAGCTACCACTACGACCCACTTGATCGCTTGATCTGCGTGCGCGGTGCTACACCGGAAAGTTTCGCCCACGACCCCGCTGGTAACCTGCTCGGGCAAAACAACGAAGGCACCGCAAACCTCGCCAACGTCAAAAGCAACCGCCTGCTCATGCAGGGCGACCGCCACTATGACTACGACGCCTACGGCAACCTGATTCGCGAACGCAGGGGCGCTGGCCAGAAACTGGTCACCGAATATCGCTACGACTGTCAGCATCGTTTGATCGGCGTCAGTCTGCCGGCTGGCAGCATCGCAACGTATAAGTACGACGCCTTCGGCCGTCGTATTGAAAAAACCGTTGACGGCCACACCACCGAGTTTCTGTGGCAAGGTGAACGCCTGATCGCGGAAAGCGCCGAGAACCGCTACCGCAGCTACATTTACGAGCCCGGCAGCTTCCGCCCACTGGCTATGCTCGATGGCGAAGGCCCGCGCAAGGCCACACCGTTCTACTACCAACTCGATCACCTTGGCACGCCACAGGAGCTCACCGACTACAGCGGCGAGATCATGTGGTCAGCGAAATACCGTGCGTATGGGAATCTGGCAGCACTGGACGTCAAAGAAATCGACAACCCGCTGCGCTTTCAAGGACAGTATTTCGACGCAGAGTCTGGCCTGCACTACAACCGGCACCGCTACTATAATCCGGGCACCGGACGGTTTTTGACACCGGATCCGATCAACCTTGCGGGTGGCTTGAACAGCTACCAGTACGTGCCTAATCCCACGGGTTGGGTGGATCCGCTGGGTTTGAGCGGGCAATGTCCTGACTCGGAAAAATGCAAGATTCCAGTTGAGAATCCCGCTAATCCGTCAGGCGCACATGTCAATTCCGGAGAAGCAAAAGCTCCTGATGCAACCAAGCGTAAATATAAGGCAGGCGCCGCCAGAGCAAATCCAAAAGACATCAATTTCACGCAACTGGGTGTGAACGACAACGACTACGTACAGCATATGAAAAATGGGACATGGGACTGGGACCGGTCGGGGCCTGTCCGGGTCATGGAAGTCGACGGTCAACTGGTTTCCTATGACAACAGGCGATTGAGGGCTGCGCAAATGGCAAACCTTGACGAAATCCCGATTGAAATCGTGCTGGCCGAAGACATCATGCCGGGGTCGAAAAAGACATGGGAAAAGGCCTTCCATCAGCGAAGGAATGACCCGCGCAACAGGATCGATGGCCAGCCAATACCTCCTCAAGGCCGCGAAGAGCTGCCAACCATCAATAAGTAGGTCATATGAAATTGTTCAGCAAAGACAAAGAAAAAATACAAAATTATTGGCGAGAGGAAATTTATCCGCGGCAAAACTCGATTGTTTTGAACAATGGTTTTTATTGCCTGTTTGAAATCTCTCCCGATGAGAGTCAACTGACAAACAAGATCTGGCTACCTGCTCTTGATCTAATACAAAGTGACGCCGATAACTGCGAGGGACTAGCGACCCTCCAGGTAATCGAAACACCAACTGGCGAGCAGATTATCGGCGGAGAATGTTTAGCCGCCGGCGAGGATGGCTTTATCGCTCTGATCGAAAAAGACACCGAGCAGTTAATCTGGCTTGTGGTGCTAAGCGGCACGAACCCCTTTGAGACACTTGAGTTAAGAGGGCATTCCATTTATGCAACCTCATCCAGCGAAACTGTAGTTATCCTCCCTATCGACCAGCCAGACAGATTGTCTATTGCCTGGAACTAACGAATCCAGAACCCGAAAGGCGCAGATATATTTCCAGGATCTTGAGAATATATTTGCGCCTGATGTTAAAAGAAAAACGTCTAATAATGGCCGGCACCCGCCCGACCGTCAGAATTTAAGTCAACGCCAACCGCACCTGCTTCTCCAGCTCCACTTTCAACCCCGGCTCCAGCTTAAGCTGCTTCGCCAGTTCATCCAGATACGCCTTCTCCATGAAGTTCTCCTCATCCACCAGCATCACGCTGGCGATGTACATCTCGGCGGCCATCTCCGGAGTACTCGCAGCGCGGGCGACATCGGTCGGGTCGAGGGGTTTGTTGAGCTCGGCGTGCAGCCAGTGCTGCAGTTCCTGATCGTTATCGAGCTTGATGAACTCGCCTTCGATCAGTTGGCGTTCACGATCATCAATGTGGCCGTCGGCCTTGGCGGCGGCGACCAGCGCTTTGAGAATGGCCTGACTGTGTTGCTCGGCCTGCGCTGGCGGCAGGCGATCCAGAGTTTGTGGTTCGCTCTGCGGTACGGTGCCTTTTTGCGCGTTGTAGTTGCCATAAGCCTTGTAAGCCAGCACGCCCAGCGCAGCGAGGCCGCCGTAGATCGCGACTTTGCCGCCGACCTTGCGCACTTTCTTGTTACCGAGCAGCAGGCCCATCGCGCCAGCCGCTAGCGCACCGCCGCCCGCCCCTGACAACAGGCTGCCAAGGCCGCCAGAGCCTGAAGAACCGCCGAGCAAGCCGCCCAAGCCGCCGCCAGCCGATTTGTTTTGCGAACCGCCAGCCTTGTTCTGCAACAGATCCTGGCCGGACTTGAGTAGTTGATCGAGCAATCCACGGGTGTTCATGTTCCGCCTCCAAACAGGGGTTATCCGGATCTATAAGGCCCTCAGCCTAGTTCGAAAGTGCCCCTGCCCGGCCTGCCAGTGTGCTTCCAGATGTTGCTTGATCTGCAAAGGCCCTTCATGAAAATAGATATACACTTAGGCCAATCTATAAAAACCGCCCACTGGGTACCCTTTTCATGATGACCCTGCGTCAGATCCGTCACTTCATCGCGGTGGCCGAAACCGGATCGATCTCCGCCACCGCGCAAACCGCGTTCATTTCCCAATCGACCCTGACGCTGGCGATCCAGCAGCTGGAAGAGGAAATAGGCGTCAGCCTGTTCAGCCGCCACGCCAAGGGTATGACTCTTACGCATCAAGGTCATCAATTCCTACGCCAAGCGCACCTGATTCTGGCAACCGTGGACAACGCCAAGCGCAGCCTGCAACAGAGCACCGATCAGGTCGCTGGCCAGTTGATCATTGGCGTGACCAGTCTGGTCGCCGGTGCCGTGCGCTGCCAGACAGGCCAGCTCAGCGGCGAATACCTGCCCGGCCACACCAGCATGGTGCGCCGCGATCCGATTGGCGTGGTTGCCTCGATTGCGCCGTGGAATTACCCGATCATGATGGCCGCGTGGAAAATCGCCCCGGCCCTCGCCGCCGGGCTGGTTTATATGTGGATTGGCAAGCCGTATGACCATGGCAAGGCCCCGGCTGGGGATGCGTGGAAGGTGAGTCGCTAAGAGCGCGTGATCCCGGCACCGACAAGGTGCCGGGGTTCAGGAAGGCCGAGAAAAATCATCAAAAAGAAAGCGCTGCCTGATCGTGCTTCAACAGTGAAATACGGTCGAACAGTTTGATTTTTTCATTGGCTTTTTGCTTGGCGTGATCGGACATGAATGCAATCAACTCTTCGAGCTGACTGACGTCTCCGACTACTTTGAATTCCTTTTCCTTGTTGACGAAAACAAGCGACTTCTTCTTTCTCGACAACAATTCAATGACGTTGCTGAGCGTGCCGGTGCTCTTTGCATCCCAGATCATCAAACCGTAGTCGGCTGCTTCGGCCATGACGACGTCTTTTTCGGTGAAGAAAGCTCTCGACCCTTTCGAATGTTTGGACTCGACTGTTCTGGCGGGCCAATGCCCTAGGTTGTTCCTCGGCATTGAACCACTGCAGAACACCGTGGTTCTGGATCGTTCGAGACTCAGCAGGTACTCCTGAATGGAGGTATCGGCGCCACCTGCATCCCCAACCACCACCTCAAAATCTGACGCGACGATAGTATTGATGCGCTCTTTAACCTTCGGATCAAGGTTCTTGATGTTGATAGAGCCAGCAATAAATACAGTGGTCATTGAATTCACTTCCAAGTTAGCGCTGCGACGTAAATTTTCACCCAGCCCTGATCCCAAGGGCCATTGATCTGCTTGAGAGACACCCTCATTGAATTCTCCGTTATTCATAACAATCCTTTGAGCCCGGAAACCAAGGGCCGAGCATCTGTAGCGATGCGCGAGATTCAAACAAATAACGGAAAAAACACTGGTTAGGGGCGGGCTCGCTGGCACCTATGCAAAAACAGGCATTTCCTACAGGCGCGACCTTCAAGGAAAAATCTTGTTTCCTACAGTGGATGGCGACTGAATGGCCTTGGTTCAGCCAGCGCCTGCCAGCAACGTCTCCTCTCAGCTACTGAGCCAGGCCAATGGGGGGGCTCCGAGAGGGCTTATGTGTCAATCGGCTGGGGCTTTGAGAGGGCTTCGAACTCATCCATCAATAGGTAAATTTCAGTGCTTGGGTTGTGTTCGCCACTGAGGGCGACATCCTCAAGAACTTTGGGGGACAGCGCTCTTGCCTGCTGAAATGGCTTTCCGAGTAGCTGAGCGAAGTAGCTGACGTCTTTGCCTTTCTGATAGTCAGCCATGCTGGGTTTGCTCTGAGGCTCTTGGTCACCAAGTCAGCCGGAGAGTTCTTCCCGGCTGTGCTGAACGGTTTTCGACTGTAGCCAAAGTGCAGTAGTAGCCAAAACTCGAAGCACGGATAAGATGCGATGACTTGGATTTTTGGATAAGACTTCGCCACATTCAACGCTCGCTCGAAGCACATGTGGGTGTCTCGATCCAAAACACAGAACACCTTATCGAAGCTTTTTTGCCTTACGACTGCTCGTTCAACAATGCCGCTTGGATGTGTAACACCGCAGTGGACGATCTCAACCTGGGCCTTGGCCCGAAAATAAAACGCGGCTTCCTCCAGATAGCGTTTCCCTGACTTACTGTCTTCACACAACACCAGCACCTTAGGCTGCGGTTTGAAGCGGGAAGCCTTGCGATCAAACGATTTGAACGAACTCACGACCCTCACCCCCGCCTTATCAGCGGCAGCCCGCGATAACGCCCTTCGAAGTAACGCTTCTCGACATCCTCGCTTTCCCGGCCTCCAAAATCGTGTACGGAAAACAAGCTCGTGGCGCCATGAGCATCACGTTCTGTAATCCAGAACTGGTCACGCCGCAGAATCTTTTCATTCATCAGGTGGGTATCGTGTGTCGTGAAAATCAGTTGGGTATCCAACCCACTGTCCAGATGCTTTGCGATCAAGTCAGCGACGATTTCGGGATGAAGACTGCTATTCAGTTCGTCGACGCAGAGGATCCCACTGCCACCGGCCTGATTCATCATGAACCAGGGCAACCAGAAGCCAATCAGGTTTTTGGTTCCGCAAGACTCCTCCGAGAAGTCGAACTGCGCATCGCCTGAAATGCTGGAATGCGTGAGGGTCAGTTTGTCCCTTTGAGCCGCCGCGAAGAACTCCTTCAAGGTCAGTTTTCTGTTGCTCAAGTCTGCACAGGCGTCATCCGGGTCGAGTTGTATCGCAGACACAGGAATATCCAGCGCACTGAGAAAATCGCGCAGGTTGCTCGTATGATTTTTCACCATTTGCAGGAAGCGAATCGAGGCTGTGGATAAGCCAAGCATGTTGTTTTGTTCAATGACTAGCAGACCGGTTTGAAACCAACTGAATGGAGTGCGCAGTTGACTCAACTCTTCGCTGCTATGAGTGACGGCTTGTGCAATAAACAGCATCGTCGGACTGGTCAATCGGCGCCAGGCGCAATGCACTTCCTTGCCGCCATCAAGGGTTTTACCAAACAGGTAGTGCTCACCTTCAGCATCAAACCGGCGGTCATAAAGCAGTGTTTCCTTACCTTTCGGGTAAGCAGTCAGTTGTTCCTGAACAATCCTCTGCGCGGTCAGCCCGAGGACAAACCGATAGCGCAGTCCGCCCTGAATAAAGTCGTACTCAAAGACACTGGGCGCATCGCTCAGAGTGCAATCAAATCGAAAAGGTGAAACGGGCAACGCTTCGTCATTTGAACCACGTGGTGTCGCTAGCAAGCGTCCGACGATGCCCATTGCGCGGATCAGTGAAGACTTTCCGGAGGCGTTCGGACCGTAAATAGCTGCAACCTTCAACAGATCCGGAAGCTTTTCTGCGCTCGTGGAGGCTTTGAACGTATTGCGTGTTTTGCTCAGACGAGGGCTCGCCGCCATGGACAGGGTTTGCCTGTCCCGAAATGAGCGGTAATTGGATACCGAGAATTCGATCAACATGGAGAAAACCTGCAGTTCATTGCTTGGGTTTTCATGAATAAACGAAAAAACAGGCTTCAGATGCAGACGGAATGCAGCGAGTGCAAAAACAGGCATTTCCTACAGATGCAGCCTTCCTGAGAAAGCCCCATTTCCTACAGTTATTGTCGATAGAACAGACTTGGTGCGCAGAGCACACGGCAGATAGTCTTCTTTCCGGCTGTGACATCAGCAGCCCGGTGTCGAAGCCGGAACAAAATCAACATGGCGCAACCGCGCTCATTTGAGTGGCGGCTCTATTCTCGATATTGGAGTCGACAAATGCCTAACCACGTACAAATTCCTTCTGAAACCTCCGCTTTCTTCACCCCCACCATCTTCACCCGCCACAACCGTTTCCTCCACGCCTTCATGCAAGACCACGAAGCCTGGTTCTACGTGCAAGATCTCGGTCGCTTGATGGGTTACCCCCTGAACGAACGCCTCACCCTGAAACTAGATCCCGATCAGCGTCGCCATGTCCTTCTGCGTCGGGACGGCGAAATCATCGATTGCGCGATGGTCAGCGAGTCCGGGCTGTTCGCCCTGCTCGTCCATCACTTCGTCCCGGAAAACCGACACCTGCGCCAATGGCTGAGCCATGAAGTCATCCCGATGCTGCGCGAAACCCAATCAAGCCCTGTGGAAAACCACCCGAGCTTGAGCTCAATGCATTGGGCAGGCGTTACCGTGCCGTTGCTGCACTGGCAACAGCAGGCGTGGGTCAAATGGCGGGATGTGCCGGAGTTGATGCACGGCCAGCAGCCGTATCCAGTCCTGGGAACGTGTAGCTGATCCAAATAAAAAAGGGGCGGACCTTTCAGTCCGCCCCTTTTTATTTCCACTCAAAACCGCGAAACACTCCGCATCGCATCCACCAGATACCGCATCGCAATCCGGTCATTCTCCGAAAGCTCCCGATAACGCTCCACCAGTTTCACTTCGTCAGAACTGAGCCGACGCCTTTTGCGGCCGCTGCCCAGGCAGGGAAAGATGCCCAGCATGTCGGTGATACCTTGTATTTTTGCCATGGACGATGTCCTTCAATACTTCAAAGAATTGCTAAACCACCACATCGCCCTGCCCCTTACAGCAGCGCCGTGTGCCCTACCGGTCAGATGGGTCGCACCGGTCATGCCCATAGAATAGAAATTAAATCGGCGCTGAAAAGCGGTTTTTAGAGTAATTAGTCGAAAAAAGCAGATATGCCGTGTAAATCAGAACGCGCTGTCAGATTTTTAACCGACATGTCTTGTTTCATTGACACACTGGCGCGGTGAATCAACGAATTTTGCATTGCGAGCGAACCGTTTAAGCTAGCGGGCATCTGTTAATAGTCCGTTGCGTTTGGCCGAAGGCTTGTCCGAACCGTTATTTCTGATCCAGCACGTGCCAGGAACGGCGCGGGATTGCACACGACAGGTTGTATTTATGCATCGCAGGAATTTGCTCAAAGCGTCCATGGCCATTGCGGCTTACACCGGTCTTTCGGCCACTGGCCTGCTGGCCAGCCGTGCGTGGGCGGCCAATGGCGGCGCCGCCGATGGCGAGGCTCAGGCCTTCGACTTCGAAGCGCTAAAACGCCAGGCCAAGCAACTGGCTGGCAGCGCCTATCAGGACACCAAACAGGTGCTGCCGCCGACCCTGGCGACCATGACCCCGCAGAACTTCAACGCGATCCGCTACGACGGCGAGCATTCGCTATGGAAGGAAAACAAGGGCCAACTGGACGTGCAGTTCTTCCACGTCGGCATGGGGTTCCGTCAGCCGGTGCGCATGTACAGCGTCGACGCCAAGACGCGCACTGCCCGCGAAGTGCATTTCCGCCCGGCACTGTTCAACTATGAAAACACTTCAGTCGACACCCAGCAGCTCAAGGGTGACCTCGGTTTTGCCGGCTTCAAGCTGTTCAAAGCGCCGGAGCTGGATCGTCACGATGTATTGTCGTTCCTCGGCGCCAGCTATTTCCGTGCGGTAGACGCCACTGGCCAATATGGCCTCTCGGCGCGCGGCCTGGCGATCGACACGTACGCGAAAAAACGCGAAGAATTCCCCGACTTCACCAAGTTCTGGTTCGAGACACCGGACAAGAACGCCACCCGATTTGTGGTGTATGCCCTGCTCGACTCGCCGAGTGCCACTGGCGCTTACCGTTTCGACATCGACTGCCAGGCCGAGCGCGTGGTGATGGAAGTCGATGCGCACATCAATGCGCGCACGGCGATCGAGCAATTGGGCATCTCGCCGATGACCAGTATGTTCAGTTGCGGCACCCACGAGCGCCGCATGTGCGACACCATCCACCCGCAGATCCATGACTCGGATCGCCTGGCGATGTGGCGCGGCAACGGCGAGTGGATCTGCCGTCCGCTGAACAACCCGGCCACCCTGCAATTCAATGCATTTGCCGACACCGATCCGAAAGGTTTCGGTCTGGTGCAGACCGACCATGAGTTCGCCAACTATCAGGACACCGTCGACTGGTACAGCAAGCGCCCGAGCCTGTGGGTAGAACCGACCACCGCGTGGGGTGAAGGCTCTATCGATCTGTTGGAAATTCCTACCACCGGCGAGACGCTCGACAACATCGTGGCGTTCTGGACCCCGAAAAAACCGGTGGCTGCCGGCGATTCGCTGAACTATGGCTACAAGCTTTACTGGAGCGCGCTGCCGCCAGTGGGTACGCCGTTGGCCCGCGTACACGCCACCCGTTCCGGCATGGGCGGTTTCGTTGAAGGTTGGGCACCGGGCGAGCATTACCCGCCAGTCTGGGCGCGTCGTTTTGCCGTGGACTTCACCGGTGGCGGTCTGGATCGTTTACCGCAGGGCACCGGGATTGAGCCAGTGGTGACCTGCTCGAACGGCAAGGTGCAGGACTTCAGCGTGCTGGTGCTGGATGACATCAAGGGTTACCGGATTCTGTTCGATTGGTACCCGACCAATGACAGCGTGGAGCCGGTGGAGCTGCGGTTGTTTATTCGCACCAATGACCGCACGTTGAGCGAGACCTGGTTGTATCAGTACTTCCCGCCGGCGCCGGACAAGCGTAAGTACCCTTGAAGGTTATGTAGCGCCTGATTGGGCCTCATCGCGAGCAGGCTCACTCCTACAGTTGATCTGTGTCGAACACGTATTTTGTGAACGACAAATAACCCTGTAGGAGTGAGCCTGCTCGCGATAGCGTCCGCCCAGTCAGCACAAAAAAACCAGAAAAAAGCCCCGGCCATCAGTGACCGGGGCTTTTTGCCTAACCGCTACACACTCAATCGCGCAAATCAGACTCATGAATCGGCTGATCCCGATGAGTCGCGCGCTGGTACTGCGCCGGCCACACCGCTTTGCGTCCACCCAGATCATCGTCGGCATGCAACGGCCAGTACGGATCACGCAGCAGCTCCCGCGCGAGGAAGATGATATCGGCCTGACAGGTGCGCAGAATGTGCTCAGCCTGCGCCGGCTCGGTAATCATTCCCACGGTGCCTGTGGCGATTCCTGACTCCTTACGCACGCGTTCGGCGAAGCGCGTCTGATAACCCGGCCCGACGGGGATCTCCGCGTTGGCTGCGGTGCCGCCTGACGACACATCGATCAGGTCCGCGCCCAAGGTGTGCAGGCGTCGCGCCAGCTCCACGGTTTCATCCGGATTCCAGCCATCCTCCACCCAGTCCGTGGCCGACACGCGGACAAACACCGGCAACTCCTCTGGCCAGACCGCCCTGACCGCTTCGGTAACTTGCAGCACCAGACGAATGCGGTTCTCAAAAGAACCACCGTATTGATCACGACGCTGATTGCTCAGCGGCGAGAGAAATTGATGCAGCAGATAACCATGCGCGGCGTGTACTTCAACCACGCTGAAACCAGCCGTCAAAGCACGTTTGGCAGCATCGACAAAAGCCTGAATGACGTCGGCAATCTGCCCCTCATCCAGCTGTTTCGGTTGCGTGTGCTGCGGATCAAAAGCAATCGGCGACGGCCCGACCGGTGTCCAGCCGCCATCATCGGGTTTGACGCTACCATGCTTGCCGATCCACGGCCGATGGGTGCTGGCCTTGCGCCCGGCGTGGGCCAATTGAATACCGGCGACTGCACCTTGAGACGTAATGAATCGGGTGATGCGCTGCAGCGGTTCGATCTGTTCGTCGTTCCACAGTCCCAGGTCTTCGGCGGTGATGCGCCCGTCGGCCGTGACGGCTGTGGCTTCGGTAAATACCAGACCGGCGCCGCCCACGGCGCGGCTACCGAGGTGCACCAGATGCCAGTCGTTGGCCAAGCCGTCGACGCTGGAGTACTGGCACATCGGTGACACGGCGATGCGGTTGGGCAGGGTCAGTTGGCGCAGGGTGAAGGGTTCAAGCAGCAGACTCATGGGGCACCTCTCAAATCAGTGGGCAGGCTCCAGGGTTCTGTTTGAATAGTCGACGAGTGACAGGAAAAAGGTGCAGCACCCGCCCCCGCGGGCAAAAAATTCGACAAGACGTCACAAGGCCAATCAAGCAGTGCTTAGAGCCTAGTCGACAACCGGGGATGAGGGAGGGTTCAGAGTAATTCTGTGTGTGAAAGTCCGCGTTCGCGAGCAGGCTCGCTCCCACAAGGACAACACCGTACCTGTGGGAGCGAGCTTGCTCGCGAAGGGCTTAGCGCGGTTCGATGTGGGCAATCATCAACTGAACGGTCTCATTACCCCGAAACTCGTTAACGTCGAGCTTGTAAGCCAGTTCAACCCACTGAATCGTCGGGTTCGGCCAAATATCGCGATCAACGCCAAAGGCAATGCCATCCAGCTTCACCGAGCCACATTCGCTCTTCAGCACCACTTTGAGATGCCGTTCGCCGACCACTCGCTGTTCGACCAACTGGAACACGCCATGAAACAGCGGCTCCGGGAAGTGCTGCCCCCAAGGCCCAGCGTGGCGCAGGGCGCGGGCCAGTTCGAGGTGGAATTCCTCAACCGCCAGCGTGCCATCGGTCAGCATGCGCCCGGTCAGGTCCTCTTCGCGAAGCTGCCTACGCACTTCAGCGTCAAAAGCCTCGGCGAACAGCGGAAAATTCTCCTGTGGCAAGGTCAGACCGGCCGCCATTGCGTGGCCACCGTACTTGGCGATCAGGTTTGGATGCTGCGCCGCGACCACGCTCAAGGCATCGCGAATATGGAAGCCTTGCACCGAACGCCCCGAGCCCTTGAGCAAACCATCGCCCGCATCGGCAAAGGCAATGGTCGGACGGAAGTAACGCTCTTTCATCCGCGACGCGAGAATCCCGATCACGCCCTGGTGCCATTCCGGATCGAACAGGCACAGACCAAACGGCATCGACTCGACCGGCAAGTCCTTGAGCTGCGCCAGCGCTTCACGCTGCATGCCCTGCTCGATGGATTTACGATCCTGGTTCATGCCGTCCAGTTGCGCGGCCATTTCCCGGGCCAGGTTGGCGTCAGCGGTGAGAAGACATTCGATGCCCAGGCTCATGTCATCCAGCCGTCCGGCGGCATTCAGGCGCGGGCCAACGATGAACCCGAGATCGGTGGAGGTAATACGTGCAGCGTCACGCTTGGCCACTTCAAGGATCGCTTTGATCCCAGGCCGTGCGCGACCGGCGCGAATTCGTTCCAACCCTTGATGCACCAGAATCCGGTTGTTGGCGTCCAGCGGCACCACGTCGGCGACGCTGCCCAGCGCCACCAGATCAAGCAGTTCGCCGATGTTCGGCTGCGGTTTGTTTTCATACCAGCCGAGACCGCGCAGGCGCGCGCGCAATGCCATCAACACATAGAAAATCACCCCGACGCCGGCCAACGCCTTGCTCGGGAACTCGCAACCGGGCTGGTTCGGGTTGACCAGCGCATCGGCCTGCGGCAGCTCATCACCGGGCAAGTGGTGATCGGTGATCAGCACTTTGAGGCCGTGGCGTTTGGCGGCGGCCACGCCTTCGACGCTGGAGATGCCGTTGTCCACGGTGACCAGCAAATGCGGCTCGCGGGTCATCGCAACTTCAACGATTTCCGGGGTCAGGCCGTAGCCATATTCAAAGCGGTTCGGCACCAGATAATCGACATGCGCGGCACCGAGCAAACGCAAACCGAGCATGCCGACAGTGCTGGCCGTGGCGCCGTCCGCATCGAAATCGCCGACGATGAGGATGCGCTGACGTTGTTCCAGCGCCGTCACCAGCAGGTCTACCGCTGCGTCTATGCCCTTGAGTTGCTGGAACGGGATCAACCGCGCCAGGCTCTTGTCCAGCTCAGCCTCGGACTGCACGCCCCGCGCCGCGTACAAGCGAGTCAAGAGCGGCGGCAGATCACCGAGAAAAGGCAGAGTTTCGGGCAGTTGACGAGGTTCGATACGCATGGGGTGACGGAGACTTCTCTTGATTACGTGGGATTATTCCGGTGGTGACGCGGGATCAGCCGCGCTCACCTTGCAGCCATTGCAACTGGACTTCGTGCTGACCACGGTCGTCGGTGACGAAGATCGTCCCTTCGCTGATCATCACGTCCCACTTGATAACGCGGGGCATGTCCTTGGCCAGGGTTTCCAGCACCTCTTGCGGAACCGCAGCGATGTTGACGTTTTTCAGGTTCTTGATCGCCGGGATCACCTTGGTTTCCCAGACGCGCAAGCTGCCGTAGGCCAGCAGGCTGGTGCGTTCGGTGCGACGCGAGCACCAGGTCAGGCGATCGGCATCAGGCTGGCCAACTTCGATCCAGTGCAGAACACGGTCGTCCAGGCTCTTTTCCCACAGTGCAGGTTCATCCACGTCTGACAGACCACGACCAAACGACAACTGCTCGTTGTACCAGAGGGCGTAAGCCAGCAATCGCACGGTCATGCGCTCTTCGGTTTCCGAAGGGTGACGGGCGATGGTCTGCTTGACGCTCTCGTAGACACTGCGGTCGAGGTCGGTGAGGTTCAGTTCAAATTTGTAGGTAGTGGACGGCTGGGCCATGAACGGGCTTCTTGATACGAGGAAAGTCGGCAAGTCTAACCGATGCGGTAGGCAATCATCGAATTGATGGCGATCAACCTGCGGCGTCTGACAGCCGGCTATGTTAAAACGCTGTATCTGCTTAGCCTTGTCCTACAGGATTCAGTATGCCGTTCGCCAACAAACCGCTCAGCGGTGTGAAAGTCATTGAATTGGGTACATTGATTGCCGGGCCGTTTGCCTCGCGCATTTGCGGCGAGTTCGGTGCCGAAGTGATCAAGATCGAGTCGCCAGACGGCGGTGATCCCTTGCGCAAATGGCGAAAACTGTACGAAGGCACGTCGCTGTGGTGGTTCGTTCAGGCGCGCAATAAAAAGTCGCTGACGCTGAACCTCAAACACCCTGACGGTTTGGCGATCCTGAAAAAACTGCTCAGCGAAGCCGACATCCTCATCGAGAATTTCCGCCCCGGCGTCCTGGAAAAACTTGGCCTGAGCTGGGAAACCCTGCACGCCTTGAACCCGAAACTGGTGATGGTGCGCCTGTCCGGTTTCGGTCAGACCGGGCCGATGAAAGATCAGCCCGGCTTCGGCGCGGTCGGCGAGTCCATGGGCGGTCTGCGCTACATCACTGGATTCGAGGACCGCCCACCGGTGCGTACCGGGATATCCATCGGCGACTCGATTGCCGCGCTGTGGGGCGTGATTGGTGCACTGATGGCGCTGCGTCATCGCGAGGTCAACGGTGGCACCGGTCAGGTCGTCGATGTGGCCTTGTACGAAGCGATTTTCGCGATGATGGAAAGCATGGTGCCGGAGTTCGACGTGTTCGGTTTTATCCGCGAGCGCACCGGCAACATCATGCCCGGCATCACGCCCTCCTCCATCCACACCAGTGCCGACGGCAAGCACGTGCAGATCGGCGCCAATGGTGACGCGATTTTCAAACGCTTCATGCTGATCATTGGCCGCGAAGACCTGGCCAACGATCCGACACTGGCCAGCAACGATGGGCGCGACAGTCGCCGCGACGAGTTGTACGGCGTGATCGATCGCTGGGTCAATTCGTTGCCGCTGCAAACTGTGCTCGATCTGCTCAATCAGGCCGAGGTGCCGGCCAGCCGGATCTTCAGCGCCGAGGACATGTTCAACGATCCGCAGTACCTGGCTCGAGAGATGTTCTTGCACGCCAAACTGCCGGACGGCAAACCCTTCAAGATGCCGGGGATCGTGCCGAAACTCTCAGAGACACCGGGCTCCTCCGAATGGGTCGGGCCGCAGCTCGGTGAACACAATGCGCAGGTACTCCACGATCTTGGCTACGACGAAAAGCAGATCGCCCGGTTGCGCGAAGACGGAGCCATTTGAACTGAAACGCCTGCCGACACCGGACGCCAACCGCGCTCACCAGTGGTGGACGTGGCGGCTGTTCGGCCTGGTGTTTCTACTGACCTGGCCAGCGTGGGCTCAGGCGAAACCGACGTTGACCTGGTTATTGCGCGACTTGCCACCACTGACCATTTTCGAAGGCCCGAAAAAGGGCCAGGGCGTCATTGATCACCTCATGCCGATGCTGATCGCCGGCATGCCGCAATACGAACACGAGCTGATGCGAGTCAATCGAGCCCGAGGCATTCAGATGCTGCACGAAGCCTCCTTCACCTGCGACCCGTCGCTGATCTGGAGCAAAGAGCGGGCGCAATGGATCGCGTACTCCATCCCGGCCTTTCGCGCCGTCAGTAATGGGCTGGTGGTACGTCAGAAAGATCGCGAAGTGTTGGCGCCGTTTCTCGTGGAGGGTGAAATCGATCTGGCAGCGCTCCTGGCCAATGGCAACGAGAAAATCGGTGTCGTGGCTGAGCGCAGTTACGGTGAAATGGTCGATGACCTGCTGCGCCAGGCACCTCGCAACGCACTGACACCTCATTACGGCAATGACGCCCTGAACAGTCTGCTGATGATGCAGCGCTTGGGACGATTACAGGTGGTGCTGGGCTATTGGCCAGAAATTCGTTATCAGGCTCATCTGGCGCAAATCGCCGAAGACGAGTTGCTGTTTTATCCGATCCGCGGCACCGGTAAATATCTGTCGGGCTACATCGGCTGCTCCGACACACACCAGGGCCGTCAGGCGATCAGCGAAATAAACCAATTGCTGCGCACCCTCCCCCACGACCAACTGAACCAGTTGTACGCTGACTGGCTGGACCCCGCGATGCGAAGCGACTACCTCGAACAGGCCCGATCGTTCTTCAAGCAACAAGCGGCGCCATGAGAAGTAGCAGGCAAAAAGAAACCCCGAGAAGTGGGGAGACGACTCGGGGTTAAACGTGGCCTACATAAAGACCCGTAGCAGCAAGCGACAAGCACCGGAGCACAATGCTTGATCCTGCTGTTATGGGGTCTGACTGACACGGATGCAGGAAGGTTCCCACAAAAAATATTTCATCTTTACAGCGCCGCACGCTTGTCCAGTGCAGCGTTGCGCAAGGCCGCGATTACACAAGGCTCCAGCCGTCCTTCAGCAATCAGAACGTCGCGGTGCAAACCGTCGACGACATCGGTCAACTGGCGCTTGTCGGTCAGTTGCGCCTGATTGAATTCGCGCTCCACCACAATGGCGCCGTGACTGTTCTTCAAGGTCACCAGGCATTCGCCGTGAGTACCGCTTGGCGACAACGAAACCTGATACGGGCTCAGAGCCTCACCGAGCAATAGACTGATACTTTCCATCTCGATCTCCACTCAATAGTCCGAAAACTGTGTGCCTGGGGCGTGTTCACAATAAATGACCACTGGCCCGAGAAGAAAGTTCTGCATACCGATCGCTCCGTTCCTGGAGTGTCACCGGTCTGTCAGAGCATGCACGGCGAAGATGACAGAAAAATAACCGTATCCATCAAACCTCTAGCGGCGGCGAAGCGGCGATCAGGTAACTGTCGAGCAAACCACGCATCAACACCGCCGACACCGGGGTTTGCAGGCGCCCGAGCAATCGCAAACGGTGCTCGCACAGCAAGGGTTCGAGATCGTTCAGCAGGCTCGGCGCGACCGCCCCCAGCAGGATCAGCGCACGCGCCTCACGCTGAACCGCCAGATGCTGGATCAACGCCAGGCCATCGCCGCCCTTGAGTTGCGGATCGCAAATCGCGATGTCGACCACGCCGCGATGGCTCAAGGAAGACAGCGCCGAAGCCAGCGACGGCGCCGTCAGCACGTCATAGATGCCAATGGCATTGAGCATTTGATGCAACGCCATCAGCTGGAACGGATTGGGTTCAAGTATCAGGACTTTAAGCGAGCGCATAAGCGACCTCTGAAGCGACAATCGCGGACTCTCACCGCAGTTGTTGTCACTCTAGGGCAGGCGTCCTAAGCCTCCCATCGGAAAAGTAGTCACGTCGTATAGGACATTTCCCATCTTCAATGTGGACATCGGCACCCGCTCTCTGTACGACGCTGGGTAATGTCCGTCCAGCCACCCAAAAGCCCACGCAATTTACCGTCTGCACTGTAAAACGGTACCGTCCACTGATAGACCTCACGGGGACCACTCTTGAACTGCAATCGCCGTTTGCTGAAGCGCGACTTGCGCGTGCGCAACTGCACCATGAACTCATCGTGCAATATCAGCGCCGTGACGTCGGGCAGCGAGTCAACCTCGATCAGCAACCGTCCCTGCACCTGATCCAGCCGAACCGACAACGCCTCCTCATAGCTGCGATTGCACATGACCAGCCGTCCTTGCAGATCGCGGACGAACACCGGATCAGGCATTGAGTCGATCAGCGCATGCTGAAACGCCAGTTGATCGCCCAGGTCCTTTTCCGCCGCGCGCCGCAGCTTGATCACTGCCGTCAAACGCCGATTCCACACCAGCGACAGCAAGCCGAACACACCGAGCCCGCCCATGCCCCAACAACCCCATTCAAGCATCTGTTGCCAGAACGACGGCACGGGCGCCGGAGCAATACCTTCCAGCCATTTCAGGCGGATCGCCCGCAACTCCGCCGCAGGAAATGCCTCAAGGGCCTTGTTGAGGATACTCAGCAGCACCGGCATGCCTTTGCGCACGGCTAGGTTGTCGGCTTCCCATTTGCCTTCGACCAGCCCCCCCACCTTGAGCAACCCCAAAGGGTAAAGCTGTGCGCCGATTTCGTTTTCGATGGTGGCGTAGGCTTCGCCGCTCTCGACCAGCGCCCGCGCCTCGGCGTAAGTCTTGACCGAGCGAATCTCGATCGAGGGGAAGTCACGCCTGATCATGTCTTCCAGCGCATGCCGGGCCGGCAGCACCAGTACCCGTTGACTCAATTGCTCGAAGGATTCCAGCCGGGGCCCATCAGCGCGGCCGACGAAAACCCAACCCGCGCCACCGAAAGCGTGGCTGTAATCCAGAAACGCCCTGCGCTCCTCGCTCATGGCCAGGGTCGTACTGATATCCGCCGCCCCGCTCTCCAGACGTTCGAGCATGTGATCGGTGGAAAACGATTCCTGATGCACAAACCGCAACCCGGTCATCGCCGTCACTCGCTTGAGTACATCGTTGTTCAAGCCACTCCACTGCCCGTGCTCATCCTGAAACAGATACAACGGGTACTGCAACGACGTCACCGTCACCTCGGGGTTGTCGCGAATCCATTGACGCTCGTGTGCGGCCAGTTCGATGGGCTGGACTCTGGCAGCCAGGACATCGTCATGCAGCGCCAGTTGCGCCGCCTCACTGCTGCGCATCAAAGCCAGTAATGCGAACAAGAACAGCCCACCCAGTGCCGGTTTCAAACCTCTATAAAACAGCATTGCCACTTCCTTCGTGATCGACTCACCCGTCCTTCGTGGGTGAAAACCCGAGCAGTGTGGCAGCAGAAACAAAAAAGCCCGTCAGGAGACGGGCTTCAAAATGTGACAGTTTTGACTGACTTAAAGCGGCTTGCCGCGGTTGCCATGCTGGCTGACAAAGGCTTGCACGGCTTTCAGCTCGTTTGGCAAAACGGTGCAACGCTCGTTTCGCTCAAACAAATCAGAAAGATGTGCAGGTAGCTCGAGCGCTTTTCCTACACCGGCTTTCTCCACTGCATCCGGGAATTTCACCGGATGCGCGGTGCCGAGAATCACCATCGGGATATCGAGGCTACGACGGCATTCGCGCGCGGCCTTGACGCCGATGGCAGTGTGCGGATCCAGCACTTCACCGGTTTGCTCGTAGACTTCGGCGATGGTTTCGCAGGTCTGCGCATCGTCCACAGCCAGCGAGTCGAACAGTTTGCGCGCTTCGGTCCAGCGCTCTTGTTCGACGCTGAAACCACCACCTTGCTTGAAGGTATCCATCAGGCCGGCAATCGCCGCACCGTTGCGACCGTGCAGGTCGAACAGCAGGCGTTCGAAGTTCGACGAGACCATGATGTCCATCGACGGCGACAGCGTGGCGTGCAGGGTTTCCTTGACGTACTGATTGCCGCTCATGAAGCGGTGCAGGATGTCGTTGCGGTTGGTGGCGACGATCAACTGGTTGATCGGCAGGCCCATGTTGCGCGCCAGGTAACCGGCGAAGATGTCGCCGAAGTTGCCGGTGGGTACCGAGAACGACACCGAGCGCGCCGGGCCGCCCAACTGCAGGGCCGCGTGGAAGTAGTAAACGATCTGAGCCATGATCCGCGCCCAGTTGATCGAGTTCACCGCGACCAGACGCGTGCCTTTGAGGAAGCTCTGGTCGGCGAAGCTGTTCTTGACCATCTCCTGGCAGTCATCGAAGTTGCCTTCGATGGCGATGTTGTGGATGTTCTCGCCGAAGATCGTGGTCATCTGGCGCCGCTGCACTTCGGACACACGGTTGTGCGGGTGCAGGATGAAGATGTCGACGTTTTCGCAGTGCTTGCAGCCTTCGATGGCGGCCGAACCGGTGTCACCGGAGGTGGCACCGACGATCACCACGCGCTCACCGCGTTTTTCCAGCACGTAATCGAGCAGACGACCGAGCAGTTGCAGGGCGAAGTCCTTGAACGCCAGGGTCGGGCCGTGGAACAGCTCCATGACCCATTCGTTGCCGTTCAGCTGACGCAGCGGCGCCACGGCGCTGTGGGCGAACACGCCGTAGGTTTCTTCAAGAATCTTTTTGAAATCGGCATCCGGAATGCTGCCGGTGACGAACGGGCGCATCACCCGGAAGGCCAGTTCGTGATACGGCAGACCGGCCCAGGAAGCGATTTCTTCCTGGGTGAAACGTGGCAGGTTTTCCGGAACGTACAGACCGCCGTCGGTCGCCAGACCAGCCAGCAGGACGTCTTCGAAATTCAGGGCCGGTGCCTGGCCGCGGGTACTGATGTAACGCATGACTGACTCCAATGGAGAGTGTTCACAACAGCGGCCCCACTGACGGGGCCACTGCAGGACAACGACTTAGTTCAGGTGCTCGACGCGGATCCGTACAACCGGACCGTTGACGCCGGCCAGCGCTTCGAGGGCGGCGATGGCATCGTTGATGCGCTGCTCGACCACGCGGTGGGTCAGCAGGATCATCGGCACCAGACCGTCGTGTTCCTCGACTTCCTTCTGCATGATCGACTCGATGTTGATGCCGCGCTCCGAGAGGATGCTCGCCACCTGGGCGAGTACGCCCGGATGGTCCTTGGCCTGAATGCGCAGGTAATAAGCGCTTTCGCAGGCTTCGATCGGCAGGATCGGATGGGCCGACAGCGAGTCCGGCTGGAAGGCCAGGTGCGGCACGCGGTTTTCCGGATCGGAAGTCATGGCGCGAACCACGTCGACCAGATCGGCGATCACCGACGAAGCGGTTGGCTCCATGCCGGCGCCAGCGCCGTAGAACAGCGTCGAACCGGCGGCGTCACCGTTGACCATCACTGCGTTCATCACGCCGTTGACGTTGGCGATCAGACGATCGGCCGGGATCAGCGTTGGGTGCACGCGCAACTCGATACCGGCAGCGGTGCTGCGAGCGACACCGAGGTGCTTGATGCGGTAGCCCAGCGCTTCGGCGTAGTTGACGTCAGCGGTGGTCAGTTTGGTGATGCCTTCGGTGTAAGCCTTGTCGAACTGCAGCGGAATGCCGAACGCGATGGAGGCCAGGATCGTCAGCTTGTGCGCGGCGTCGATGCCTTCAACGTCGAAGGTCGGATCGGCTTCGGCGTAACCCAGTGCCTGAGCTTCGGCCAGCACGTCTTCGAAGGTGCGGCCCTTCTCGCGCATTTCGGTGAGGATGAAGTTACCGGTGCCGTTGATGATCCCGGCGACCCAGTTGATGCGGTTGGCGGACAGGCCTTCACGGATCGCCTTGATCACCGGAATGCCACCGGCCACAGCTGCTTCGAATGCGACGATCACGCCTTTCTCGCGAGCCTTGGCGAAAATTTCATTACCGTGAACGGCAATCAGAGCCTTGTTCGCGGTGACCACATGCTTGCCATTCTCGATGGCCTTGAGTACCAGCTCGCGGGCAACGGTGTAGCCGCCCATCAGCTCTATGACGATGTCGATCTCAGGGTTCGTGGCCACTTCGAAGACATCGTTGGTAATCGCAATACCGGTCGTCTGGAACTGAGGCTTTGGCGTGCGCATGGCAATTTGTGCCACTTCGATTCCACGCCCGGCACGACGAGCGATTTCCTCGGCGTTGCGCTGAAGTACGTTGAAGGTACCGCCACCGACGGTCCCTAACCCACAGATGCCTACTTTGACCGGATTCACTGTGAACTCCCCATAAAACGGCCGACGCGGGGTCGGCCGGAAAACAACCGCGTGCTCGCGGCTCTCTATTAATGGCCCGGCGATGCTGCTGCCAGGCCATGATCGTCACGGCTGACCGTGACGATGCGAATTTACTTCGCGCCCAGCGCCAGTTTGGCGACTTGTGGCGCAGGCTGGTAGCCCGGAATCACCTGTCCGTCAGCCAAAACGATGGCCGGTGTACCGTTCACGCCGATCGACTGACCGAGGGCGAACTGCTTGGAAACCGGGTTATCGCACTTGGCGGCCTTGATTTCCTTGCCATCGACCATTTTGTCCATGGCGGCTTTCTTGTCTTTCGAGCACCACACGGCTTGCAGTTGCTCGTCACCCGGCGAGTTCAAACCCTGGCGCGGGAACGCAACGTAGCGCACCTCGATGCCGCGCTTGTTCAGCTCAGGCACTTCGGCGTGCAGCTTGTGGCAGTACGGGCAGGTGGTGTCGGTGAACACCGTGATGTGCGATTTGGTCTCGCCCACAGCCGGGTAAACCACGGTTTCGGCGACCGGGATGGCATTGACCAGTTTGGAGATGCCCAGGCGTTCGGTCTTCTCGGTCAGATTGACCGGTTTGCCGTCCTTGAGCTGGAACAGGTAGCCCTGAACGATGTACTGGCCATCGGCGCTGGCGTAGAGCACGCGGCTGCCTTTGAGTTTGACTTCGTACATGCCTGGCAGCGGGCTGGCATTGATGCTTTCTACCGGAACCTCGAGTTCGAGTTTTTCCAGGCTTTGACGAATCGCTTTGTCGGCCGCGTCATCGGCGACGGCAAAGGTGCTGACCAACGCAATGGCTGCGGCGGCGAAAATCTGGGTCAGACGCATGAGAACTCCTGAAGGCGGACAAATGGAACGATCAGAACGCCCGTGCCGGAACACCGGGTCATAACCGTCCATCGTGCAAACCGGCAAAGCCTAACACATAAGGTCACGGTGGCCGAATGCGCCTGTCCCGTAGATTTTGAGAGCACTGAAGAAACTGTAGGAGTGAGCCTGCTCGCGATAGCGGTCCTTCATTCAGCACTGTGTTGTCAGGAATACCGCTATCGCGAGCAGGCTCACTCCTACAGGGACTTTTTCAGCCGCGTGGGTGGTGTTTGGCGTGCAGGTCCTGCAGGCGCGCGCGGGCGACGTGGGTGTAGATCTGCGTGGTGGAAAGGTCGCTGTGGCCGAGCAGCATCTGCACCACGCGCAAATCCGCGCCGTGGTTGAGCAGGTGCGTGGCAAACGCGTGACGCAAGGTGTGCGGCGACAGCGACTTGCCGATCCCGGCAACCTTGGCCTGGTGCTTGATCCGGTGCCAGAACGTCTGGCGGGTCATCTGCTCGCCGCGCTGACTGGGGAACAGCACATCGCTGGGACGGCCTCCGAGCAGTTCGCCGCGCCCGTCGCGCATATAACGCTCGACCCAGACGATTGCCTCCTCGCCCATCGGCACCAGGCGCTCTTTGCTGCCCTTGCCCATCACCCGCAACACACCCTGACGCAGGTTGACTTGCTCTAGTGTCAGGCTGACCAGTTCGGTCACGCGCAGGCCACAGGCATAGAGCACTTCAAGCATGGCGCGGTCACGCTGGCCGATCGCTTCGCTCAGATCCGGTGCTTTAAGCAGGGCTTCTACGTCTGCTTCGGACAGTGACTTGGGCAACGGCCTACCGAGTTGCGGCATGTCGACGCGCAAGGTCGGGTCGACGCTTATCAGCTTTTCCCGCAGCAGATAGCGATAAAAACCACGCACACCGGAGAGAAATCTGGCTGTGGAACGTGGTTTGTAGTTCTGCTCCAGACGCCATGACAAGTGATCGAGGATCAGCTCACGGCCTGCATTGATCAGCTCGAGATTCTTCTCCTGCAACCAGCCATTGAACAGCGCCAGATCGCTGCGATAAGCGCCGCGGGTGTTATCGGACAGGCCTTTCTCCAGCCATAGAGCGTCGAGGAATTGGTCAATCAGCGGATGGTCGATGGCAGGCATGGGCGCTCAAGACACACAGCCTCATGGACTGTGCGCAAATGTAGAGTGAACTGTAGGAATGGGCGCTAGTCTTTCATAGCCCGCTAATTCAAGGAACAGGGAGCATCAATGAACGAGCAGCAAATTCTCTTGGCATTTGGCGGGATTGGCGCGGCGGCGCTGGGTTGCCAATGGCTGGCCTGGCGCCTGAAGCTGCCGGCGATTCTGTTTTTGTTGCTGACGGGAATTCTGGTCGGCCCAGTGCTGGGCTGGCTCGATCCGCAGGAAATGTTCGGGCCGCTGCTGATGCCGCTGGTTTCGCTGGCCGTGGCGCTGATTCTGTTCGAAGGCAGCCTGACCCTGCACCTGTCGGAATGGAAGGAGATCGGCAGCGTCGTCCATCGTCTGGTGACCATCGGCGCGTTCTCGACCTGGATCGTCATCGCGGTCGCTACGCACTTCCTGCTCGGTTTTGACTGGATGCTGGCCATCCTGTTCGGCAGCCTGACACTGGTCACCGGCCCCACCGTGATCGTGCCGATGCTACGCGTGGTGCGCCCGAAAGCCTCAATCGCCAATATTCTGCGCTGGGAGGGCATCGTCATCGACCCGATCGGCGCCCTCCTCGCCGTGGTGGTTTACAGCTTCATCATTGCCAGCGCCGAAGGTCACGGCCTTAAGCAGAGCCTGTTCACCTTTGGCGGCGTGATTCTCTGCGGCGCGGTGTTCGGCATTGTCGGAGGCTGGCTGCTCGGCACGGTGATCCGCCGGCAATGGCTGCCGGAGTATCTGCATAATCTGGCGTCGCTGGCGGCGGTGCTGGGGATTTTCATTGCCGCCAACGAAGTGATGCACGAGTCCGGCCTGCTGGCGGTAACGCTGATGGGCATGTGGCTGGCCAACATGAAAGGCGTGGATGTGCGGCATATCCTGCACTTCAAGGAAAACCTCAGCGTGCTGCTGATTTCCGGCCTGTTCATTTTGTTGGCGGCGCGTCTGGACTTGTATGCCTTGATGGGACTGGGCCCGTTGGTGCTGATTCTGCTGCTGGTGATTCAACTGATCGCCCGGCCGTTGAACGTGTTGCTCAGTACAGCGGGGTCCAGTCTGAGCTGGCGCGAGCGGGCACTGCTGTGCTGGATTGCGCCACGCGGGATCGTCGCAGCGGCGGTCTCAGCGATTTTCGCGATTCGCCTGCATGAGGCCGGGCACGAGGGTGCATTACTGCTGGTGCCGCTGACGTTTGCGGTGATTATCGGCACCGTTGTCCTGCAAAGCGCGACGGCACGACCACTTGCACGACTATTGAAAGTCGCCGAACCGGCCCCTAGTGGATTCCTGATCGTCGGTGCCAACGGCCCTGCGCGGGAGTTGGGCAAGTCGCTGCAGCAACTGGGCAGCCGCGTGCTGCTGACCGATTCGAGCTGGGAGAATATTCGTGCGGCGCGCATGGAAGGGTTGCCGACATACTTTGGCAATCCGGCTTCGCAGCATGCCGATGCGCATCTGGATCTGGTCGGGCTGGGGCATTTGCTGGCGCTGTCGCCGTCGGGTGAACTCAATACCTTGGCGGCGATGCGTTTTCGCCACGACTTCGGGCATCAGCGTTTGTTTGGTCTGGCCAGCGGACATGAGAGCCGGCGCAGCGACAAACACCGCGCCAGCCTTGAGCATCGCGGCAATCAGTTGGGCAGCGAGGCGTTTACCTACGCGAAACTGGCCAGTCAGATGGGTCAGGGGGCTGAGCTGTACAGCACGACGTTGACTGACGGGTTTGGCTGGGAGGATTACCGGGCGCTGCATGGGAATCGTGCAACGTTGTTGTTCATGCGCGATGACAGCGGCTGGGTGCATGTGGTGACGCCGGAGACTGCGTTGAAACCGGGATCCGGGTGGACGTTGCTGGCGTTGATTCAGCCGGAGGCCAGCGGCGCCTGAGCTGACGCCTTCGCGAGCAGGCTTGCTCCCACAGGGGACCGCGATCCAATGTGGGAGAGAGCCTGCTCGCGAAAGACGCGGCCCGGTATCAGATCAGGCAGCAAAACCCGGCAACACCGGCACCGGCCGCTTGTCATCATCAATGGCAACGAAGCTGAACTGGCCATGAATCGCCTTCTCGCGGCCATCACAGCTCATGCTTTCAACAAACACTTCCACCTCGACCTTGAGGCTGGTGTTGCCGACCTTGATCACCTTCCCGACCAATTCAACGATGGACCCGGCCGGGATCGCATGGTTGAAGTCGATACGGTCGGTGGACACGGTCACCAGTGGCAAGCGGCAGAAGCGTGTCGCGGTGATGAACGACACTTCGTCCATCCATGCCAGCGCAGTGCCGCCGAACAGGGTGTTGTGGTGGTTGGTGGTCGGCGGGAAGACGGCTTTGGTTACGCGGGTCACCGAGAGTTCGGTGCGGCGCTGGATTTCCTGGTCGCGGGGGGTCATGTCGGACAGCTCGTAAACAGTGGATCGCGGATCGAAAGCAAGGTCAAAAGATCGTCTGATCGCAGCCCGAGCCTTCGGCAGCTCCTACAAAGGGGGGAATTTCGGGCAACAAAAAAGCAGCCCGTAGGCTGCTTTTTTCTGCATCGGAAGCTGGGCTTAAGCCAGTTTTTCCTTGATGCGAGCTGCTTTACCCGACAGGTCGCGCAGGTAGTACAGCTTGGCTTTACGTACGTCACCGCGACGTTTAACAGCCATGCTGTCGATCTGCGGGGAGTAGGTCTGGAAAGTACGTTCTACGCCAACACCGTTGGAGATTTTACGAACGGTGAACGCACTGTTCACGCCGCGGTTACGCTTGGCGATTACAACGCCTTCGAACGCTTGCAGACGGGAACGATCGCCTTCCTTCACTTTCACCTGAACGACAATAGTGTCGCCTGGGGCGAAGGTAGGGATTTCTTTGGTCATCTGCTCTGCTTCGAGTGCAAGGATGATTTTGTTGGTCATGCTGTGCTCCTAAGGTAAATCGTTCGATCTACCATCGATACGTTGTTAACTATCGTCCCGCTCGCGGATGTATTCCTCGAGCAGCTTCTTCTCTTCTCCAGAAAGCGAGCGGCTTTCCAGAAGATCGGCGCGTCGTTCAAAGGTCCTACCAAGGGACTGCTGTAAACGCCAACGCCGGATATGCGCGTGATTGCCACTCAGCAACACGTCGGGAACACGCTGATCCGCATACACCTCAGGTCGGGTGTAGTGCGGGCAATCCAGCAGACCATCCGTAAAGGAATCTTCCTCAGCGGAATCCGCATGCCCTAAAGCTCCAGGCAGCAGTCGTGTAACCGCATCGATCAGGACCATCGCCGGCAGCTCGCCGCCAGACAGTACATAGTCACCAATCGACCACTCTTCATCGACATGAGCCTCAATAAAGCGCTCGTCAATGCCTTCATAGCGGCCGGCAATCAGGATCAATGCATCCGATTGTGCCAGCTCGCGTACCGCCGACTGAGTCAGTTGACGGCCTTGGGGGGACAGGTAAATCACCTTCGCCGCCTCCCCGGCTGCTGCCTTGGCCTGAACCAGAGCATCTTCCAGGGGCTTGATCTTCATCACCATGCCCGGACCACCGCCAAACGGGCGATCGTCCACAGTGTGATGCCGATCCGTCGTGTAGTTCCGCGGATTCCAACAGGTCAGCTGCAAGAGCCCCTGTTTGACCGCACGACTGGTGATGCCGTAGTCGCCGATGGCGGAAAACATCTCGGGAAACAAACTGATCACTTCTACGCGCAAATTAGCCACGTTTAGAAGTCCGCGTCCCAATCCACCTTCATCTCGCCCGCCGCGAGGTCGACAGCCAACACGCATTGCTCCGTATAGGGCAACAGGCGTTCGCGATCATCCAGGCTGCCAGCGCAAGGCTTGACGACCATTACATCATTGGCGCCGGTTTCCAGAAGATGATCGATTTTCCCGAGCAATTGCCCAAGGGTGTCGATGACCTTCAGACCTTCCAGCTGGTACCAGTAGTACTCACCGTCGGTCAATTCAGCGAACAGATTGCGCGGCACGCAGATCTCATAACCGGCCAGAAGACGAGCTTCTTCACGATCATCGAGACCCTTGAGCTTTGCGACCAGGAACTTGTCGCTCCCGCGTCCACTGACCAGCTCGACCTGTTTGACATTGCCTTCGCGCTTGAGCGTCCAGGTTTTGTACTGCAACAGGTTTTCAGTCGGATCAGTAAAGGAATAAACCTTCACTTCGCCGCGAACGCCATGAACAGAATAAATTTTGCCAATAACGATCAAATCATCGGCAACAGCAGGCGTCGCGTTCATATTGCTCAGGCCGCAGCCTTTGCAGATTCCTTCAGCAACTGAGCAACACGCTCAGAAGGCTGTGCACCAACGCTCAGCCAGTAGGCTACGCGCTCTTGGTTCACGGACAGACGGGTTTCCTGACCACGGGCAACAGGGTTGAAGAAACCAACCTGTTCTTTGTGGGAGCCGTCACGCGGGTTACGCGAGTCGGTTACGGTCAGGTGGTAAAACGGGCGCTTTTTGGAGCCGCCAAGGGCAAGACGGATTGTTAGCATGTGAACATCGTTCCTGTAGTCGGTGCTGCAAATCTAAATGCACAGCGGGCATGGGTGCCCGAAAGGCCGCATATTCTAAGGAATATCCGGACTTTTGCAAATGACTTTTTCCGGCGCCTATGGCATGCCGTGCGGATTTGCATATAGAGCCGTCGATGAAAACGGCCAGTCAGCTCCCGCCGAGTGCGGGTTTGCTGTTGATCCTGCATCCTTGCAGGGTCTGCGCCGGTGCGACGACCGGCGAAGTCTTTACATCTTTGGCATGCCGCCGCCGGGCAACATACCGCCCATGCCGCGCATCATTTTCGCCATACCGCCCTTGGCGGAGAATTTCTTCATCATCTTCTGCATCTGCTTGTGCTGCTTGATCAAGCGACCGATGTCCTGCACCTGAGTGCCGGACCCCATGGCGATCCGGCGCTTGCGCGAACCGCTGATCAGCTCAGGGTCGCGGCGCTCGGCCGGGGTCATGGAATTGATGATGGCTTCCATCTGTTTGAATTGTTTCTCTGCGGCGTTCTGGGCATTGCCCATTTGCGACAGGTTGACGCCGCCGATGCTCGGCAGTTTGTCCATGAGCCCGCCGAGGCCGCCCATGTTCTTCATCTGCTGCAGCTGATCACGGAAGTCTTCGAGGTCGAAGCCCTTGCCCTTCTTCAGCTTCTTGGCCAGTTTGTCGGCCTTGTCTTTATCGAGGGTCGCTTCGGCCTGTTCGATCAGGCTGAGCACGTCGCCCATGCCGAGAATGCGCGAGGCGATACGCTCAGGGTGGAACGGGTCAAGCGCTTCGCTCTTCTCGCCCATACCGATGAACTTGATCGGCTTGCCGGTGATCGCGCGTACCGACAGGGCGGCACCGCCACGGGCGTCGCCGTCGACCTTGGTCAGAATCACACCGGTCAGCGGCAGCGCATCACCGAAGGCCTTGGCCGTGTTGGCCGCGTCCTGACCGGTCATGGCGTCGACCACGAACAGGGTTTCGACCGGGTTGATCGCGGCGTGCAGCGCCTTGATCTCGCCCATCATCTCTTCGTCGATGTGCAGACGACCGGCGGTGTCGACGATGACCACGTCGATGAATTTCAGTTTGGCTTCTTTAATAGCGGCGGTGGCGATGTCCACCGGTTTCTGGCTCAGGTCGGACGGAAAGAACGTCACGCCGATGTCGTTGGCCAGGGTTTCCAGCTGTTTAATAGCGGCCGGGCGGTAAACGTCCGCCGACACGACCATGACCGACTTCTTCTTGCGCTCTTTAAGGAAGCGCGCCAGTTTGCCGGCGGTGGTGGTTTTACCCGCACCTTGCAGACCGGCCATCAGAATCACGGCGGGCGGCACTGCGCTCAGGTTCAGATCTTCGTTGGCCGCGCCCATCAGGCTTTCGAGTTCAGCCTGGACAATCTTCACGAACGCCTGGCCCGGCGTCAGGCTGCGCGACACCTCGGTGCCGACAGCGCGCTCCTTGACCGAATTGACGAAGTCCTTGACCACCGGCAGGGCGACGTCGGCTTCGAGCAACGCCATGCGCACTTCACGCAGGGTGTCTTTGATGTTGTCCTCGGTCAGCTTCGCCTTGCCAGTGACATGGCGCAGCGTCTGCGAGAGACGGTCGGTTAAGTTTTCAAACATTGCGCGATCCTTTCAGGCCCTGTGTAGACCGGGATAATGGCGGCCCAGACCGGAATCAACATGTGCTCGGCGAGCCTGCGGCGTGGGCAGGTCGCGGATTATAGCGAAGACTGCGGCTGGCGGACACCTCGCTGTCAGCTTCCTGAGTCTTTCGTGTCGTGGCGGTTCTATGCCAAACTCAGCCCCTTTCGGGCTTGCCTAACAGGATTTATGCTCCCCTTGTCACCCAGTTTGCTGACCACCCTCGCCGCCGCCCTTCTATATGCCGCTGCGACCCTTTATCAGAGCACCCGCTTGGCCACTGGCGCCAAGGCGAACAAGCGCCTGCTGGTTGGCCTCGGCGTTTTCGCCGTGGTGGCCCACGCTGCCAGCCTGCTCACTCACTTGCTGACCCCGATCGGTCTGGGACTGGACTTCTTCAGTGCGTCCAGCCTGATCGCCGCAGCGGTGATCGCCCTGACGCTGATCGCCTGCTCGCGCATTCCGGTGGAAAACCTGCTGGTGCTGCTGTTCCCGCTCGGTGCGGTCACGGTGCTGCTGGCGCAGTTCGCGCCGACCGGCACGGTGCAGATCATCGATGAAGAGCCGGGTATTCTCGCGCACATTCTGTTGTCGATCCTCGCCTACGGCATGTTCACCATCGCGGTGTTCCAGGCCTTGCTGCTGCTGGTGCAAGACCACCAGCTCAAGCACAAGCACCCGTCCGGGCTGATCAAGAACTTCCCGCCGCTGCAAACCATGGAAAGCCTGCTGTTCGGCTTCCTCTGGGCCGGCTGGACACTGCTGTCGCTGTCGCTGATCTCCGGCTGGCTGTTCGTCGAGAACCTGTTCGCTCAGCATCTGGTGCACAAGACCCTGCTGGCGTGCCTGGCCTGGATCGTCTTCAGCGTACTGCTCTGGGGCCGTAATCGTCTCGGCTGGCGCGGTCACAAGGCGATTCGCTGGACTCTCGCCGGTTTCTGCCTGCTGATGTTGGCGTACTTCGGCAGCAAACTGGTTCGTGAATACATCCTGCACATCTGACGGGCGGCATAAATGGACGCTTTGCCCATAGGGCCGATGCTTGCGGTATTTGTCCTGCTGATTTTATGGTCAGGGCTGTTTACCGCCGTCGAAATCGCGCAGCAACACCTGCTCGCGCAACGCACCGCCTCGCGCGCCAGCGATAAACCGCTGGCGAAGCTGAGCTTCCCGCTCGACAGCCTGATTCTCTGCAATACGTTGTGCCGTGCGCTCGCCGTGGTGATTGCAACGCTGCTGGCGATTTTTCTCTGCGAAGAAAACGGCCCGTGGGCGGCATGCCTCGGTGCCGGCGCAATTCTGCTGGTGTTTGCCGATTACTTCCCGCGTACCGTCGCCCAGCGTTATCCCGATGCCGTACTGGCGTTCGGCAACACCTTGCTGGCGGTGCCACTGAAGATTGTCTATCCGTTTGCCTGGCTGTTCAGTCGTATCAGCGGTTTTCTGATGAGCCCGTTTGCTCGCAAAGTTCAGGTCGTGCAGCAAAGCGAAGATGACTCGCCCGCCGATCGCTACGACGACCCAGAGCATCCAGTGCGCGCGCACCCGGTTTCAGGCATTCATGCACTGGACAACATCACGGTCAACGACATTCTGGTGCCGCGCAGTGACGTCGACGGCATCAACCTCGACGATTCTCTCGAAGAGATCATTGAGCAACTGCGTCACAACAAACGTACGCGCCTGCCGGTTTTTCACAGCGACATCAATCAGGTTGAAGCGGTGCTCAACACCCGGCAGATCCGCCATCTGCTGAGCAACGGATATCTGACGCTCGAAGCCTTGCTGGCCGCCAGTTACGAGCCGTACTTCGTGCCGGAAAGCACGCCGCTGCAACTGCAACTGCTGAACTTCCACAAGCAACAACGCCGCCTCGGCATGGTGGTCGACGAGTACGGCGAAGTGCTTGGCATCGTCACTCTGGAAGACATTCTCGAAGAAATAGTCGGCGAGTTTGAAAGCGAGCACAGCCTGGATAATCCGCATATTCATCCGCAGGGCGATGGCCGCATGGTCATTGACGGTGCCGCGTCGATCCGCGAATTGAACAAGTGTTTGGGCTGGCATTTGCCGAGCGATGGGCCGAAAACGCTGAATGGACTGGTGACTGAAGCGCTGGAGACGATTCCCGAGAGTTCGGTTTGCCTAAAGATCGGGCGTTATCGGCTGGAGATTCTTGAGACTGAAGAGAACCGGGTTAGCAAAGTGCTGATCTGGCATACCTCTTCTGTGCCTGCTTTGGTGCCTGCCCGATAGCAGATCGAAAGATCGCAGCCTGCGGCAGCTCCTACATTTGAAATGCGTTCCCATGTAGGAGCTGCCGCAGGCTGCGATCTTTTTGCTCTTGTTCAATCGTTAGCCCCCTTCCTATAATCTAGGCGCTTACCCAAGCCCCGCCAAACCGCGTGCTTACCCCGCACCCGACAGGTTTCGGCTATTTCCGCTGTACTCCGGCGACTGTTCCTACCTGAAACAGCGACCGCGCCTCATCCCACATCCCTGGGTGTTCGACCATAATAATTCGCTCCAACGGAGCTCATGACTGTCAGGGATCACCGCATGACGACCAGTACCGCTTACAGCGCCACCGCGCCCGCCCAACCGACGAATTCCGCCACCCGCGTGGCGACGGCGAGTTTTATCGGCACCGCGATCGAGTTCTACGATTTCTACGTTTACGCCACCGCCGCCGCTCTGGTGATCGGGCCAGTGTTCTTTCCACAGACCTCCGGCACCGCACAGATGCTTTCGGCGTTTCTGACCTTTGGCATTGCCTTCCTCGCCCGGCCGCTGGGCTCGGCGTTGTTCGGCCATTTTGGTGACCGTATCGGGCGCAAATCGACGCTGGTCGCATCCTTGCTATTGATGGGTGTGTGCACAACGCTGATTGGCGTGCTGCCGGGGTACGCCACCATCGGCGCATGGGCGCCGATTCTGCTGTGCGTGCTGCGTTTTGGTCAGGGCCTGGGATTGGGCGGCGAATGGGGCGGTGCCGCCCTGCTCGCCACGGAAAACGCGCCGAAAGGCAAACGCGCCTGGTTTGGCATGTTCCCGCAGCTCGGCCCTTCGATTGGTTTTCTCGCCGCCAACGGTTTGTTTCTGACCTTGGCCATGACGCTCGATGACGAGCAATTCCGCAGCTGGGGCTGGCGGATTCCGTTTCTGCTCAGCGCGGCACTGGTGATGGTCGGCCTGTATGTACGGTTGAAACTGCATGAAACCCCGGTATTCGCCAACGCCATCGCTCGTCAGGAGCGCGTAAAAGTGCCGCTGGTCGAGCTGTTCAGCCAGTATTGGGCACCAACCTTGTTGGGCGCGGCGGCAATGGTGGTCTGCTATGCGCTGTTCTATATCTCGACGGTGTTTTCCCTGAGTTACGGGGTTTCCACACTTGGCTATAGCCGCGAAACCTTCCTCGGATTGCTGTGCTTTGCCGTTTTGTTCATGGCTGCTGCGACACCGCTGTCAGCCTGGGCCAGCGACCGCTATGGGCGCAAACCGGTGCTGATCATCGGTGGCGTGCTGGCGATTCTCTCCGGTTTTCTGATGGAACCGTTGCTGACTCAGGGCTCGACCTGGGGCGTGGCACTGTTCCTGTGCATCGAATTGTTCTTGATGGGCGTGACGTTCGCGCCGATGGGGGCGCTGTTGCCTGAGCTGTTTCCAACCCACGTGCGTTATACCGGTGCTTCGGCGGCGTATAACCTGGGCGGGATTGTCGGAGCCTCGGCGGCGCCGTTCTTTGCGCAGAAACTGGTGGCAATGGGTGGTTTGAGTTATGTCGGCGGCTATGTGTCGGCAGCGGCGGTGCTGAGTTTGATCGCCGTGCTGTGCCTGAAGGAAACGCGGGATAACGATCTGAATCGGGTTGCCTGACAGAAGATCAAAAGCTTCGCGAGCAGGCTCGCTCCCACAGGGTTTTGGGGTTGGTCACAGATTCTGTGTTCACCCAATCCCATGTGGGAGCGAGCCTGCTCGCGAATGTCGCGACTCGGTTTACAGCTCTACAACAACCGCCTGAGCAGCACGGGTCGCCTTGGCACGAGCGGCTTCGATCGACTCATCCCGCGCCAGTGCCACGCCCATGCGACGCTGACCATTCACTTCTGGCTTACCAAACAGTCGCAACGCTGTGTCCGGCTCGCTCAGGGCAGCGCCGAGGTTGGCGAATGCGGTCTGAGTCGACTGCCCTTCCACCAGAATCACCGCCGAAGCCGATGGCCCGAACTGACGGATCAATGGCACCGGCAAGCCCAGAATCGCGCGAGCGTGCAGGGCGAACTGTGACAGGTCCTGCGAAATCAGTGTCACCAGACCGGTGTCATGCGGACGCGGCGAGACTTCGCTGAACCATACCTGATCACCTTTGATGAACAGCTCGACGCCGAACAGACCGCGGCCGCCCAGCGCTTCGGTCACGGCTTTGGCAACACGCTCGGACTCAGCCAGGGCAATCGGGCTCATGGCTTGTGGCTGCCAGGATTCCTGATAGTCGCCCTTCTCCTGACGGTGACCGACCGGCGCACAGAACGTGGTGCCGCCGATGTGGCGAACGGTCAGCAGAGTGATTTCGTAGTCGAAATCGATAAAGCCTTCGATGATCACCCGACCTTTGCCGGCGCGACCGCCCTCCTGCGCGTAATCCCAGGCTTTCTGCACGTCATCGGTACTGCGCAGCAGGCTCTGGCCTTTGCCCGACGAGCTCATCACCGGTTTGACGACGCATGGGAAACCGAGGTCCTCAACGGCTTTGCTGTAGTCCTCGAAAGTGTCGGCGAAGTGGTACGGCGAGGTCGGCAGATCCAGCTCTTCAGCGGCCAGACGACGGATACCTTCGCGGTTCATGGTCAGTTGCGCAGCGCGCGCGGTCGGGATCACGGTGAAGCCTTCGGCCTCCAGTTCGACCAGCGTGGCGGTGGCGATCGCTTCGATTTCCGGCACGATGAAGTGCGGCTTCTCGGCTTCGATCACGGCACGCAGGGCGGCGCCGTCGAGCATGTTGATCACGTGGCTGCGATGCGCAACTTGCATGGCCGGCGCGTTGGCATAACGGTCAACAGCGATCACTTCAACGCCCAGGCGTTGCAGCTCGATCACCACTTCCTTGCCCAACTCACCACAGCCACACAGCAATACGCGGGTCGCGGTTGGCGACAATGGAGTTCCGATACGGGTCATCTCAGGTCCTCAAAGAAGCGGATCATCGAGGAAAGCAACGCCTGACGCGCTTTCCATGGGGAGAAAGCGCGGCATTTTACATGAACCTGAGGGTTTGGCTTCAGCCGGCGACGGCCTGTTTGCGCTCACGCCAGGCCATGATCAGCCAGACGGCGGTGACACCGGCGAATTTCGATGCCAGCGCGGTGATGATCACCGGTGGCGTCAGCAGGTCGATCATGCCGAAAAAGATGAAGGTGTCGAGGGGGATGCTCAGTGCCGAACTTATCCACAAGCGGTCGCGCAATGGCCGTTTGGTGATGCTGAACACCAGCCAGTCGATGCACTCGGAAACCGCGAATGCCGTGGCGCTGGCCAGCGCGATGGAGGGATCGGAGGTGACGTAGGACAGCACCAGCGCCGCCAGCATCGCGACGATGGCGCCGTGGCCGAAACGGGTTTGCACCATGTCGCGCAACACGAACACCAAGCCGCCCCAGGCCGACCAGATGATGTCCAGGTGTGGCGCGGTGGAGAAGGCGAAGTTGATCAGCACGACGCTGCTGATGTAGGCGATGAGGAAAATCATGGAGGCGACCTGGCAGATTGGCGCACAGATTACTGGACCCGCAGATCAAGAGCCACCCCCTCACCCCAGCCCTCTCCCCCAAGGGGGGCGAGGGGGAAAGGGAGCAGATCTTCGTTGAATCGAATCCCGAGTTCGACTGGAGAACGCAGGCCGGTACGGACCGAACAATCAACCCGGTCATTCCCTCCCCCTTCAAACGAAGGGAAGGGAGCCTATTGGGGGCTTTTCAAATCTTGAGTCCGACTCGATATGTCAGGTCGGCGTATAGCGAAAGACACCTCGGTCAGTCCCCTCTCCCTCTGGGAGAGGGTTAGGGTGAGGGCACTCTCAAGCAGATCACGACTTCGAAGGGATCATCCACACCAACCCACTCGCCTTCGCCCGCTCATGACACAACCCCAACACCACCCGACGCTCGTCATTGGTCATGCGGCCCCAGCGGGTGATTTCCTCGACCGTACGCTGGCAACCAGTACAAATGTCAGCCTCATCCAGCGCACAAATATTCACGCACGGCGAGGCTACAGGTCTTTCGGGCGTGTTCATTCTTCCTGCTCAACCAGATCGCGCGCATAACGCTGGGAGTTATGCACATAGTGGGCAGCACTGGCCTCAAGCATCTTCTTCTGCGCCTCGGTCAGCTCACGCACGACTTTGCCCGGCGAGCCCATCACCAGCGAACCGTCAGGAATTTCCTTGCCTTCGCCGATCAGCGAGTTGGCGCCGATGATGCAGTTCTTGCCGATTTTCGCGCCGTTGAGAATGACCGCATTAATGCCGATCAGGCTGTAATCGCCGACGGTGCAACCATGCAGCATGGCATTGTGGCCAATGGTCACGCCGGTGCCGATGGTCAGCGGGTAGCCCATGTCGGTGTGCATCACGGTGCCATCCTGCACATTGCTGTTCTTGCCGATCAGGATCAGTTCGTTATCGCCGCGCAGCACGGCGTTGAACCAGACGTTGGCGCCCTCTTCGAGTTTGACCTTGCCCACCAGCACGGCATTGGGGGCGACCCAGCTTTGTGGATGGGTCTCGACACGGGCGTCGCCCAAGCGGTATTTCATCTTGTTTTCCTCAGGGCTCACGGTGATGGCCATTCGAACGATGGCTTACGTATCAATAAAGCTTTTCGGCGGTTGGTGCAGACTGATCTTGGCGTCATAGAGCAGATTGATCAACTCGACGATCATGATCGCGGTCAGCCCCCAGATCTTGTATTCGCCAAACCGATAGCTCGGCACGTACCAACTGCGGCCCTGATAGTCGATGCGGTGAGTGTGTTCGCGAGGGTCTTTGCGGAAGAACTCCAGCGGCACACTGAACACGGCTGCGATTTCGGCATCGTTGGCGCGGTACTCGACAAAGTCGGGGATGACGCCGACATACGGTGTGACCTTGATGCCGTGCAGGGAAACCAAGGGGCTGAGCGGACCGATGACTTCGACCAGTCCGGGTGGCAAACCGATTTCTTCTTCGGCTTCGCGCAGCGCCGTGAAGATCAGATCCGGGTCTTCCGGATCGCGGCGACCACCAGGAAAAGCCACTTCGCCGCCGTGGGTCGAGAGCCCGCTGGCGCGCAGGGTCAGCACCAGTTCAGGCTCGTCACTGCGGGTGATCGGCACCAGAACGGCAGCCTCGGGGAAACGTGTGTCGGTCTCCAGCGTGCGCGGTGTGTGGTTGCTTACCCTATGCAGTAGCTCGTCCAGCATGAGTGTTCTCGATCAGTGCCTTACCCCGCATCATGCACCAATCAATGCGAGCGCCCAAGCCCCCGAAACCCGTCGTGTCGCGAAACGACAACTTGCCGACCGGCACCGCTGCACGCCAAGATAGGCGCAGCATTCAGGAAGCCCAGCATGAAATTTTGCAGCCACTGCGGTAACCCGGTCACCCAGCGCATTCCCGAAGGCGATTCGCGGCTGCGATTTGTCTGTGACAGCTGTCAGACCATTCACTATCAGAACCCCAATATCGTCGCTGGATGCGTGCCGACCTGGGGGACAAAAGTGTTGCTCTGTCGCCGTGCCATCGAACCGCGCCTCGGTTACTGGACCTTGCCCGCCGGCTTCATGGAGAACGGCGAGACCATCGAGCAAGCCGCCGTCCGCGAAACTGCCGAAGAAGCCTGCGCCCGGGTGCGCAATTTGAGCATCTACACATTGATCGATGTGCCACACATCAGTCAGGTGCATGTGTTCTTCCGTGCCGAGCTGGTCGATCTGGACTTTGCCGCCGGCCCCGAGAGCCTTGAAGTGCAACTATTCGACGAAGCCGACATCCCGTGGGACGAGCTGGCTTTCCGCACGGTGGGGCGTACCTTAGAATGCTTCTTCGCTGATAGGCGCGACGAGACGTATCCTGTGCGTTCGGAATCGATTCCGCCGTTGGTGCAGCCGGTGATTATCGGTTAGAAGATCAAAAGATCGCAGCCTGCGGCAGCTCCTACACAAAACCTGTTTGCTTCACTCCTTGGGGAATCGTTTCAATGCGCTGGTTGCTTGCCCTGTTCTGCCTGTCGTTCGTTTCCGTCTCCCAAGCGTCCTTCGTGACCACCGTGACGCCTTCGAATACACCTCTTATTGAAAAAGTCCTGGTGCTCAAATCGGCTCATCAACTGCAGTTGATCGCCGACGGCAAGCCGCTCAAGACCTATCGCATTTCCTTGGGCAAGGGCGCGAAAAAAGGCCCGAAACTGATTGAAGGCGATAAGCGCACGCCGGAAGGTTTCTATTGGATCGACTGGCGCAAGACCAGCGACAAATTCAATCTGTCGATGCACATCTCCTACCCGAACATCAGCGATTCGGCCCGCGCCCGGCGTGAAGGCGTCGAGCCCGGCGGTATGATCATGATCCACGGCACGCCGGATTCGGAAGAAACCCCGGAAGACCTGTTCCACACCCTCGACTGGACTGATGGCTGCGTCGCCATGCGCAACGTTGATATGCGCGAAGTGTGGAATCTGGTGCCGGACGGCACGATGGTCGAAATCCGCCCTTAAGCAGCGACCGCTGGTCACCCGCAAAAAAATAAATCAAAAGATCGCAGCCTGCGGCAGCGCCTACAAGGGTGATACCACTCTCAACTGTAGGAGCTGCCGCAGGCTGCGATCTTTTGCTTTTTACAGCCCACCTTTAATACCACTTCAAACCAACCCCTCTAAAACCCGCCGTTTCATTGGATTAACCGCCCATTGCCTGCGTTGACATGGTATTCAAGTGGTATTAATTTCCGCCTCACAAGCGAGCCACAACAATCCTATACTCGCGACGGAAATGCCCTACATGAACGACCTCCACGCCCTACGCCCAGATGACTCCCAGCCGACGCCGCTGTACCTGCAGCTGGCACGCAATCTGGAAGCTGCGATTCATGCCGGGCAGTGGAAGTCCGAGCAGGCGATGCCCTCGGAACGCAACCTCAGCGAGCAACTGGGCATCTCCCGAGTGACTGCGCGCAAGGCGCTGGAAGTCCTCCTCGATCAAGGCTTGATACGCCGCTTGCAAGGTTCCGGGACCTTCATTACCCCACGCCTCGAACAACCGCTTTCGCGCCTTTCGGGCTTCAGCGAAATGCTCCGCCTCAAGGGCTTCGTGCCCAGCTCGCAATGGCTGGAGCGGGAAATCACCCTGCCGACCCACGAAGAACTGATCCGCCTCAGCCTGTCGCCGAACGACAAGGTTGCGCGCATGAAGCGTCTGCGCAAAGCCGATGACACGGTGATGGCCATCGAAATGAGCACGCTGCCCGCCTCGATCATGCCCAAGCCGCAACTGGTCGGCGATTCGCTCTACGAATACCTCGACGGCATCGGCAAGCCGATCGTCCGCGCCTTGCAGCACATCCAGGCGATCAACGCCTCGGACGAGTTCGCCGCGCTGGTCGGCATCGCCCCCGGCACCGCGATGCTGCTGATGACCCGCGTCGGCTATCTGGAAGACAACACGCCGATCGAAGTCACCGACACCTATTGCCGCAACGACTACTACGACTTTGTTGCAGAGCTGCGCCGCTAAAACGGCCCAAAGCGAGAACCAAAATGTCCGAAGACAACATCCTCACCGCCAGCGGCTGGGTTCGCGGCCGGCTGGTCCACGAACACGGCAAAGTCGTGTCGATCGAAGGCGTGCCTTGCGATCCGGCCACCAATGACCTGCCGTATCTGCTGCCGGGCTTCATCGATCTGCACGTTCACGGCGGTGGCGGCAAAGACATCATGGAAGGCGCCAGCGCTTTCGAAACCATCACCAGAACCCACGTGCGTTTCGGCACCACCTCGCTGCTGGCCACCACCATGACCGCGCCGAGTGCCGAGATTTCCAGCGTCCTGAAGGAAGTCGGAGCATTCTGCGAACAGCGTCCGAAAGGTGCCGCGCGGGTCCTCGGCGTGCACCTCGAAGGCCCGTACATCAACCCGGGAAAACTCGGCGCGCAACCGAACTTCGCCCACACCGCGTTGATGGCCGAAGTCGAAGAATACCTGGCACTGGCGCCGATCCGGGTGATCACCATCGCCCCGGAAATCGCCGGCCACGACGGCTTGATTCGTGAGCTGAGCAGCCGTGGCGTGCGCATGCAGATCGGCCACACCCTCGGTAGTTACGAGGAAGGCGTCGCCGCTCTGGATGCCGGCGCGACCAGTTTCACCCATCTCTATAACGCCATGAGCCCGCTGCATCACCGCGAGCCGGGCATCGTCGGCGCCGCATTGGCCCACGCCAAATTCGCCGAGTTGATCCCGGATCTGCTGCACGTGCATCCCGGCGCCATTCGCGTGGCTCTGCGCTCGATCCCGTGCCTGTATTGCGTGACCGACTCGACCGCTGCCGCCGGCATGCCCGACGGTGAATACAAGCTCGGCAGCCACACCGTGACCAAATGCCTGGGCGGCGTACGCCTGCCGGACGGCACTTTGGCCGGCAGCACGCTGACCATGGATCAAGCCCTGCGCAATCTGGTGAAGATCGGTCTGCCGATCGCCGAAGCCTCACAACGTCTTTCGCAATTCCCCGCCGACTACCTCGGCATCAACGAACGCGGGCGCCTGCAGCCGGGTGCTTGGGCCGACTGCGTGCGGCTCGATCGCTCACTCACACTGACCGCCGTCATGGTCGAAGGAGAAGACATTGACTTCAAAAATGCTTGAAGAGGCGCTGTCCTCGTTCGAGGCCGTGCAAGCCCAACTGCAACAGCTTGACCCGCAAATGATCGAAATTGCCGGGCGCCTGCGCCGTCAGCCGCCGCAAGTGGCAATGACTGTGGCGCGCGGCAGTTCCGACCACGCAGCGAGCTACTTCGCCTACTTGACCATGCAGCAATTAGGCGTGCCCGTTGCGTCGTTGCCGATGTCGGTGGTGACCATGCAGCAGGCGCCGTTGAAGGTCAGCGGTCAGGTCGCGTTCGCCTTTTCGCAATCGGGGCAAAGCCCGGATCTGGTCAACAGCCTGCGTCTGTTGCGTAAACGTGGCGCGCTCAGTGTGTCGATGGTCAACGCCGCCGATTCGCCATTGGAAGCTGCCTGTGAATTCAGCGTGCCGCTGCTCGCCGGGACTGAAAGCAGCGTTGCCGCAACCAAAAGTTTTATCGCCACCCTCAGCGCCAGCGCCCGTTTGATCGCGCACTGGAAAGAGGACAGCGAATTGCTCGAAGCCGGCAATGCCCTGCCTGAAGGTCTGCGCGAAGCGGCGAAACAGGACTGGAGCGTGGCCATCGAAGCGCTGCGCGATTGCGAGCGTTTGATGGTCATCGGTCGTGGTGCCGGTTTCGCCATCGCTCAGGAGGCAGCACTGAAATTCAAGGAAACCTCGGCGATTCAGGCCGAAGCCTTCAGCAGCGCGGAAGTCCGTCACGGCCCGATGGCCCTGATCGATGAACATTATCCGTTGCTGGTTTTCGCACCGCGCGGAGCTGAACAGGCTGGCCTGCTGAGTCTTGCAGCGGAAATGCGTCAACGCGGCGCCCGCGTATTGCTCGCCGCGCCGGATGACGTGACCGAGCGCGACCTGACCCTGACCCGCGCCGAACATCCAGCGCTCGATCCGATTCTGGCGATCCAGAGTTTCTACGTGATGGCCGCAGGTCTGGCCGTGGCCCGTGGCATGGACCCGGATCAGCCGCGCCACCTGAGCAAAGTGACCCGCACGCACTAATTGAAGCAAACCTGTAGGAGCTGCCGAAGGCTGCGATCTTTTGATTTTGATCCAAAAAACAAGATCAAAAGATCGCAGCCTTCGGCAGCTCCTACAGGGGACATCGAACCGAGATCTAACCGATGAGACCGAGCCATGCACAACAACAATAAAGAGCTGACCCTCAGCGCCCCGCTCAGCGGCCCGGTGCTCACGCTCGCCAAAGTCCCGGACGCGGTGTTCGCCAGCGGCGCGATGGGCGACGGCATTGCCATCGACCCGATCAACGACACGCTATATTCGCCGTGCGCCGGGGTGATCATTCACGTCGCCCGCACCGGCCACGCGCTGACCGTACGTGCCGATAACGGCGCGGAAATCCTTCTGCATCTGGGCCTCGACACCGTTGAGCTGAACGGCGAAGGCTTCTCGATGCTGGTCAAGGATGGCACGCGCGTCAGCAAGGGCCAGCCGTTGCTGCGCTATGACCTCGACAAGGTCGGCCAGCAATGCAAAAGCCTGGTCAGCCTGTTGATCCTGACCAACAGCCAGGATTTCCAGGTACGGCCGATCACGTTGAAAGCGGTGAAGGTTGGCGAGCCGTTGCTGCACATTGTTGCGCGCAACGGTTCGGCAGCGAGCGCTGAAGTCGTCGGTGGGCCGGAGGTTCATGGTCATGTGCTGGTGGCTCATCGCGGTGGTTTACATGCGCGCCCGGCTGCGTTGATTCGGCAGACTGCGCAAGGTTTCAGAAGCCAGTCGCAACTGCACTTCGCCGGCAAATCGGCGCCGTGCAACAGCCTGATCGGTTTGATGGGTCTGGCGGTTGGCGAGCAGGATGAAGTACAGGTCAGCTGTCAGGGGCCGGATGCCGAAGCGGCGCTGCAGGCGTTGCTAACGGCGTTGGCCACGGCGCTGCCGGATGATCATCACTCTGCTGCGCCGATCCATGTTGCGCCTCTTAAACGTCCGGCCGAAGCAGGTGTGTTGCACGGTGTCTGCGCCGCGCCGGGATTGGTTGGCGGGCCACTGTTTCGTTTGAACGCGATCAGTTTGCCGGTGGACGCAGGCAATCACGATCCGCTGAAACAACAGCAGGTACTTGAAGCTGCACTGCGACAGGTCAGCAGTGAAATCGACGACACCCTCGGCCAAGCGAAGAAGCACAAGAATGCCGACGAAGAAGCAATCTTCGCCGCGCATTTGGCGTTGTTGGAAGATCCGGCGCTGCTCGATGCCGCGCAGCAATCCATCGAACAAGGCACTGCGGCGACGCACGCCTGGAGCCAGTCGATCGATGTGCAATGCGACGTGCTGCTACACACCGGCAGCGCGCTGTTGGCGGAACGCGCCAATGATCTGCGCGACCTCAAACAACGCGTGTTACGCGCATTACTCGGCGAGGCGTGGAATTACGATGTACCCGCCGGTGCCATCGTTGCTGCACATGAACTGACACCGTCGGATCTGCTGCAACTCAGCGCGCAAGGTGTCGCCGGGTTGTGCATGGCCGCGGGTGGCGCGACTTCACACGTGGCGATTCTCGCTCGCGGCAAAGGTTTGCCGTGCATGGTGGCCTTGGGGTCGGCATTGCTTGATCAGCCGCAAGGTCAATCGGTGGTGCTCGATGCCGATGGCGGTCGTCTGGAACTGACGCCCAACACTGAACGTCTGGCTGAAGTTCAGCAGGCGCAAATCGATCGCAAGCAACGTCGCGATGCTCAACAGGCTAAAGCTCATCTGCCTGCCGAAACGCGAAATGGCGTGCACATCGAAGTCGTCGCCAATGTCGCCTCCAGCAGTGAAGCGGCGGACGCCTTCGTCAACGGTGCCGATGGTGTTGGTTTGCTGCGCACTGAGTTTTTGTTCGTCGATCGTCAAACCGCGCCGGATGTCGAGGAGCAACGCAGCGCCTATCAAGCCGTGATCGATGCGATGGGTGACAAGTCGGTAATCATCCGCACCATCGACGTCGGCGGCGACAAGCAACTCGATTACCTGCCGCTGCCAATCGAAGCCAACCCGGTGCTCGGCCTGCGCGGCATTCGTCTGGCTCAGGCCCGCCCGGAAATTCTCGATCAACAATTGCGCGCGCTGCTGCAAGTCAGCCCGCTGCACCGTTGCCGGATCCTGTTGCCGATGGTCACCGAAGTTGACGAGCTACTGCACATCCGCCAGCGCGTCGATGCCCTGTGCATCGAACTCGGTATCAGCCAACGCCCGGAAATCGGCGTGATGATCGAAGTCCCCGCCGCCGCGCTGCAAGCCGAACAACTCGCCGAACATGCCGACTTCCTCTCGATCGGCACCAACGACCTGTCGCAATACACCCTGGCCATGGATCGCGATCACGCAGGTTTGGCAGCCCGCGTCGACGCCTTGCACCCGGCGCTGCTGCGTCTGATCGCCATGACCTGCGAAGGCGCGGCGGTGCACAAGCGTTGGGTCGGCGTCTGCGGCGCCCTCGCCTCCGACCCGCTGGCGACGCCAGTGTTGATTGGTCTTGGCGTTACCGAACTGTCGGTCAGCCCGGTGCAGATCGGGGAAATCAAGGATCGCGTGCGCCAGGTCCACGAAGCCGAATGCCAGCGCCTCAGCCGCGACCTGCTCAAATTCAGCAGCGCCGCCGCCGTGCGTCACGCCTGTCATCAACATTGGCCTCTGCGCTAAAAAAAACAAAAAGGACAAACGCCATGTACCAACTCTTCATCGAAGGCCTGCAACGCCTCGGCCGCGCGCTGATGCTACCCATCGCGATCCTGCCGATTGCCGGCCTGTTGCTGCGTCTGGGTGACACTGACCTTTTGAACATCGCGATCATCCACGACGCCGGCCAAGTGATCTTCGCCAACCTGGCAATGATCTTCGCCATCGGCATCGCCGTCGGTTTCGCCAAGGACAACAACGGCACCGCCGGTTTGGCCGGAGTGATCGGTTATCTGGTGATGATCTCCACACTCAAGGTGCTCGATGCGAGCATCAACATGGGCATGCTCGCCGGGATCGTCAGCGGCCTGATGGCCGGCGCGCTGTACAACCGTTTCAAGGACATCAAGCTGCCGGAGTACCTGGCGTTCTTCGGCGGCCGGCGGTTTGTGCCAATCGTTACCGGGTTTGCGGCGGTCGGTCTCGGCGTGGTGTTCGGCTACATTTGGCCGCCGATCCAGCACGGCATCAACGCTTTCGGCGCGCTGATGATGGAAAGCGGCAGTATCGGCGCGTTCGTGTTTGGCGTGTTCAACCGCCTGCTGATCGTGACTGGCCTGCACCATATCCTCAACAACATGGCGTGGTTTGTGTTCGGTAACTTCACCGATCCAACAACAGGTGCTCTGGTGACAGGGGATCTCTCGCGTTACTTCGCCGGTGATCCGAAGGGCGGCCAGTTCATGACCGGCATGTTCCCGATGATGATCTTCGGTCTGCCTGCCGCATGTTTGGCGATGTATCGCAATGCCCTGCCGGAGCGGCGCAAGGTGATGGGCGGGATCTTTCTGTCGATGGCGCTGACGTCATTCCTCACCGGGGTAACTGAGCCGATCGAATTCGCCTTCATGTTTTTGGCGCCGCTGTTGTATCTGCTGCATGCGTTGCTGACCGGGTTGTCGATGGCGATTACCAATGCGCTGAACATTCACCTCGGCTTCACCTTCTCCGGCGGTTTCATCGACATGGTGCTGGGTTGGGGGCGCTCGACCAATGGCTGGCTGGTGATTCCGGTCGGGCTGGCTTACGCCGTGGTGTATTACGCGGTGTTTGATTTCTGTATTCGTCGCTTCAATCTGAAGACGCCGGGGCGCGAGGATGTGGCTGCTGAGAAAGCGATCCTCACTGAAAACGAACGGGCCAGTGCTTACATCAAGGCATTGGGTGGTGCGGAGAATTTGCTCACCGTCGGCGCCTGCACCACGCGGTTGCGGTTGGAGATGGTTGATCGCAACAAGGCGTCCGATGCTGATTTGAAAGCGTTGGGTGCGATGGCGGTTGTGCGTCCGGGCAAGGGTGGAAGTTTGCAGGTGGTTGTCGGGCCGATGGCGGACAGTATTGCGGATGAGATTCGCCTCGCCATGCCTTCACTGGGGCGTGCGGTTCTGGTTGAAACCGCTGTTGTTGCTGATGAGCCGAAAGTTGTTGCCGTTGCCGGTTCCGAGGCACAGCAATGGCTGAACGCGTTGGGCGGTGGCGACAATGTGCTGCAACTGGATTGCATTGCGATGACGCGGATTCGCCTGCAATTGGCGGATGGCAAGGCGTTGTCCGAGGCGCAGTTGAAGGATCTGGGTTGTCACGGTGTCAGCCAGTTGGATGGCGGGGTCTGGCACTTGTTAGTGGGTGACAAAGCTGCGAGTTTGAGTGGAGCACTTGAAGCTCTGCTCAATCGCAGTGAGCCAAGTGCGAAGGTTTTACCCGCAATCAAAGTCCAACAGCCTTACTGAACCCATGAAAAGCCGCCGGGCTATGAAGCTCAGCGGCTTTTTTAATCGGCAGTTACTTTGCTGCAACAACGGCAAACGTACGACTAGATGACATACCAGCGCTTCCTTTGGCCATAACCGAATGAGCACCCGGCATCAGACTCGTCAGGTGAAAATCCCAGCGCCCTGCAGCACTGACAACTACTTGCCCCTTCAAAACAGCACCATCGAAGATTTCAACTTTTTCTCCAGCAGCTGCAACCCCGCTCAATTGCACAGAAGTTGCCGAGGTGGCGCCACCGTTGGGAATCTCTCCCTTATCGTCTCTCACAGAGGTGATGACTGGCACAACACTTTTTTCAGCAGACATAGTCAAGTTCCTTCTAACCCGTTTTGGATGGAAGGCTTATCTGACAAGAGTTGGAGGTATCGCGCCACTGTCAGAAATTACAGGTTAAGGGGTGTTTCCGATAAACGGTCAATGCCACATCTGCCACTGAGTTGAGCCGCGAACGTCAATCTCCAAAGTCATGCGCTTGAGCAGGCTTGCCCCTATCCCAATGGGGCCAGCCTGTTTGCGATGTCCCCGTATGGATCACGTTTGCGGGTCTACCCGATCCAGTGCGCGATTTACCGCCAGTTCGGCGAGCATGACGATTTGCTGGATACCTAATACGGTGCTGCGCTGAGAACCGTTTAGCTCATTGGCGAAGTTGCCGGCCGCGGTACTTGCCGAGGCTAATGACTCGCAAGCGTGTGCGAGCAGGCTTTCGATGTCGACCTGCGGACAGACTATGAACATGGTGCTAGGCCGGCGTGGCTTTGCGGGCTCAGGGCACAGGTAGAAATCGAGGGCGCGCTTGATGGCTTCGCGGTTTCGGGCCTGGTCTTCGGCGCGGAGGGCTTCTTCGAGTGGGGTTTTGGTTTCGTGGGGTGGGTCGGGGATCAGCTTGTCCAAAGTTCAACTCCTGCTACTGCAAGTGGGGATGCCATCGTTCGCCGGATCTCACGCGGCGAAGAGGTGGCAGCTATGTGCAGGGTGAGATCCACCGGAGCAGGCAACCGGCCAGACCGAAGTCTGCCCGCACACAGCCGCCATAAAACAGGCAGCAGATTGAGCTGGCGCCAATTATCGTAGTGTTGGCGCTAGTTGCAAGCATTCCGGGGATCTCACGCCCGGTCGCTGAATTGGCAGCGACAGGCAAAGCCTAGAGAGCGAGCGTCCGACGGACAACCTGAAAACCTCGTGGGAAAGTTCTGGCTATTCGACACATCATTAAACAGCCAAAAGCAAACCCTCACCCTAGCCCTCTCCCAAAGGGAGAGGGGACTGACCGAGGTGTTTGGTGGAAATACGCCGACGTGAAAGACCGAGTCGAATTCAGATCTTGAAAAGCCCAAAAATCGACTCCCTCTCCCTCTCCCTCTCCCTCGGGAGAGGGCTGTGCGGGCGGCGTTGAGGGGCGAATCCACCACAAAACCAAAGCCGAACACTCCGTGCTCTTCACCACTCAACAGGATGAGCGTTAGCTCGGCTGCTGCTTTTGATCTTGATCCACCGGCCCCGTCGGCAGGCTGAGTGGAGGGATTTATCCGGGGGTGGGCGCGCAGCGACCGTTTGGCGCAGCCAAACACATCGAGAGGAGGTGCAGCGAAGCAAACCGGAGGCGATGCGCCCGGATGGATCCCGGAGCGAAGGAACCCCGAGCTTTAGCGAGTGGGCCGAACGTTGGGGCAAGCGTTTTTGGTTACTTTTTAGGCGTTTGTAAAAAGTGACCCGCCGTAAGGGTGGAACCCTAAGCAGCCGTTACCGCAGCAACGGATATGTACCCGATCAGTCAGAACATCATTGCCTGATCCGACGCCTTCGCGAGCAGGCTCACTCCCACATTAAAAAACGCCATCACCCGAAAAATCGCAGGCAACAAAAAACCCGCAGACAATCACTCATCTGCGGGTTTCCTGTTTAAGCAGCAAGAAAGATCAGAAATCTTCCAGCCGCCACACTTCATAAGCCGGCGTCTCGTAGGGATGGCTCAACCTGAGCGCCGCCACCACAGCAACGATCAACTCATCCGCCACCACAAGCTCAACCTTCCATTCCTCAACCCGCTCAACCTGCCCCGCCTCACCAATAAACGGCTGACTCCCGTCCAAAGGTCGAAACTGGCCCAAACCGAGCACCTGCCAAGCACAGTGGTCATAGTCACCGATCCGCCCACCACCCGCAGCGAACACAGCCCCTTTGACCACCTCGACATGACTGTCAGGAACAAAAAACGCCAGCTTGTACACAGGCCTTAGTTCACCCAGACGCGTGCATTACGGAACATACGCATCCAGGGTGCGTCTTCGTTCCAGTCTTCCGAACGCCACGAGTTCTGCACCGCGCGGAACACACGCTCCGGGTGCGGCATCATGATCGTCACACGGCCATCACGGCTGGTGAGACCGGTAATCCCGCGCGGCGAACCGTTCGGGTTGGCCGGATACTTCTCGGTGACCTTGCCATGGTTGTCGACGAAACGCATCGCCACGCAACCCGACAGATCGGCTTCCAGCAGTGCCTCTTCGCTGGAGAACTCGGCGTGACCTTCACCGTGAGCAATGGCGATCGGCATACGCGAACCGGCCATGCCCTGCAGGAAGATCGAGTTCGACTCCTGCACCTGAACCATCGCCACACGGGCTTCGAACTGCTCGGAGCGGTTACGCACGAAGTGCGGCCAGAACTCGCTGCCCGGGATCAGCTCGTGCAGGTTGGACATCATCTGGCAACCGTTGCACACGCCGAGGGTGAAGCTGTCGTTGCGCTCGAAGAAACCCTGGAACGCATCGCGGGCACGGCTGTTGAACAGGGCCGATTTGGCCCAGCCTTCACCGGCGCCGAGCACGTCACCGTAGGAGAAACCACCGCACGCCACCAGACCTTTGAACTCGTTCAGGTCGACACGGCCGGCGAGAATATCGCTCATGTGCACGTCGATCGCGTTGAAACCGGCGCGGTCGAACGCTGCGGCCATTTCCACCTGACCGTTGACGCCCTGCTCACGCAGCACGGCAACCTGTGGGCGGATGCCTTTCTTGATGTAAGGCGCGGCGATGTCCTGGTTGACGTCGTAGCTCAGCTTGACGCTCAGGCCCGGGTTGTCTTCTTCCAGCAGCACGTCGAATTCTTGTTCGGCGCAGTCGGCGTTGTCGCGCAGACGCTGGATCTGGTAGCTGGTTTCAGCCCAGGTACGTTGCAGCAGACGACGCTGGCCTTCGAACACGGTGTCACCGTTGAAGGTGATGTTGATCTGGCCATTGTTGATCGGCTGACCGATCACCGACACGCAGTCGCCCAGACCGGCCGCGCTGAATTGCGCGAGGATGTCTGGCGTGGCGTCCTGACGAACCTGGATCACTGCGCCCAGTTCTTCGTTGAACAGGATCGCAGCGATTTCTGCCGAGGACTCGGCAACGCTGTCGAGGTTCAGGCTCAGACCGCAGTGGCCGGCAAAGGCCATTTCCACCACGGAGGTCAGCAGACCACCATCGGAACGGTCGTGGTAAGCCAGCAGGTGACCATCGGCGTTCAAGCCCTGGATCACCGCGAAGAAGGCTTTCAGGTCTTCAGCGTCATCGACGTCCGGCGCGTGTTTGCCGAGCTTGCCGTGTGTCTGAGCAAGGATCGAAGCACCCATACGGTTCTGCCCGCGACCGAGGTCGATCAGGATCAGGTCGGTGGTGCCCTTGTCCATGCGCAGTTCCGGGGTCAGGGTCTGACGGATGTCAGCCACTGGCGCGAAACCGGTCACGATCAGCGACATCGGCGAGGTCACGGTTTTTTCTTCGCCGTTATCGCTCCAACGGGTGGCCATGGACATCGAGTCCTTGCCCACCGGAATGGTGATGCCCAGCTCAGGGCACAGTTCCATACCGACCGCTTTCACGGTGTCATACAGACGCGCGTCTTCGCCCGGGTGGCCGGCAGCGGACATCCAGTTCGCCGACAGTTTGATGTCGGAGATCTTGTTGATGCGCGACGCGGCAATGTTGGTCAGGGTTTCGCCGATGGCCATACGGCCCGACGCCGGAGCGTCCAGCAATGCCAGCGGAGTACGCTCGCCCATCGCCATCGCTTCACCGGTGTAGACGTCGAAGCTGGTCGCGGTGACGGCAACGTCGGCCACCGGAACCTGCCACGGGCCGACCATTTGGTCACGGGCTACGAGGCCGGTGATGGTGCGGTCGCCGATGGTGATCAGGAAGCTTTTGCTGGCCACGGCCGGGTGATGCAGAACGCGCTCGATGGATTCGCTGATGTCGAGGTTCGACGGATCGAAGTCATCGCCCAGCTCGGCTTCACGAACCACCGAACGGTGCATGCGCGGGGCTTTGCCCAGCAACACTTCCAGCGGCATGTCCACCGGGTTGTTGCCGAAGTGGCTGTCGGTCACGGTCAGCTGCGGTTCGGCAGTGGCTTCACCGACAACGGCAAACGGGCAACGCTCGCGTTCGCAGATCGCCTGGAAGCGCTCGAAGTCTTCCGGGCCGACCGCCAGAACGTAACGTTCCTGGGATTCGTTGGACCAGATTTCGTGCGGGGCCATGCCCGGCTCGTCGTTGGGAATGTTGCGCAGTTCGAAACGGCCACCGCGGTCGCCGTCGTTGACCAGTTCCGGGAAGGCGTTGGACAGACCGCCCGCACCGACGTCGTGGATAAAGCTGATCGGGTTCTTGTCACCCAATTGCCAGCAACGGTCGATGACTTCCTGGCAACGACGCTCCATTTCAGGGTTTTCACGCTGTACGGAAGCGAAGTCGAGATCCGCCGAGCTGGTACCGGTGGCCATCGAGGAAGCGGCGCCGCCGCCCAGACCGATGAGCATCGCCGGGCCGCCGAGCACGATCAGCTTGGAGCCAACGACGATTTCGCCTTTCTTGACGTGCTCTTCGCGGATGTTGCCCATGCCGCCAGCGAGCATGATCGGCTTGTGGTAACCACGAACTTCGTCACCGTGCGGGGTGGTGATCGACTGTTCGAAGGTACGGAAGTAGCCGGTCAGGGCCGGACGACCGAATTCGTTGTTGAACGCGGCGCCGCCGAGCGGGCCTTCGATCATGATGTCCAGCGCGGTGACGATGCGCTCAGGCTTGCCGTACGGCACTTCCCACGGCTGTTCAAAGCCCGGGATTTGCAGGTTCGACACGGTGAAACCGGTCAGGCCAGCCTTTGGCTTGGCGCCGCGACCGGTTGCACCTTCGTCGCGGATCTCGCCACCGGAACCGGTCGATGCGCCCGGGAACGGGGCAATCGCCGTCGGGTGGTTGTGGGTTTCAACCTTCATCAGGATGTGCACCGGCTCCTGCACCGCGCCGTACTGGCGGGTTTCAGGGTTCGGGAAGAAACGGCCGGCGACGTTGCCGACGATCACCGAGGCGTTGTCCTTATAAGCCGACAGAACGCCTTCGCTGTGCATCACGTAGGTGTTCTTGATCATGCCGAACAGGCTTTTTTCCTGGTTCTCGCCATCAATATCCCAACTGGCGTTGAAGATCTTGTGACGGCAGTGCTCGGAGTTGGCCTGGGCGAACATCATCAGTTCGATGTCGTGCGGATTGCGCTTCAAGCCGTTGAAGGCGTCGACCAGATAGTCGATCTCGTCTTCGGCCAGGGCCAGGCCCAGCTCGGTATTGGCTTTTTCCAGCGCAGCGCGACCGCCACCAAGGATGTCGATGGCCGTCAGCGGCTTCGGCTCGGCGTGGCTGAACAGACCGGCGGCCTGCTCGAGGTTGGCCAGCACGATCTGGGTCATGCGGTCATGCAGCACGTCGGCAATCTGCTGGGCTTCGGCTTCGCTGAACTGACCGGCCACGTAGAAGGCGATACCGCGCTCCAGACGCTGGATCTTGCTCAGGCCGCAGTTGCGAGCGATGTCGCTGGCCTTGCTCGACCATGGCGAGATGGTGCCGAAACGCGGCAACACCAGAAACAGACGGCCGGTCGGCTCTTGAACCGGAACACTTGGGCCGTACTTCAGAAGGCGCGCTAGCACCTGCTGTTCGTCGCCGGTCAGGACGCCGGTGACTTCGGCGAAGTGAGCGAATTCAGCATACAGGCCACTGACAGCTGGAACCTTCTGGCTCAGTTGCTCAAGGAGTTTGCTGTGGCGAAAGGCAGAAAGGGCAGGAGCGCCGCGCAGGATCAACATCTTCGGGACAGCCTCGGGAAGGGGTGTGCTTTGAGGCCGTGCATTCTAGCCTAAACCGCCCTCAACATCACCCGAAACGCTACGCACGGTTGCACTCGGGTATCAATCTGTGTTTCCGACTTCAGAGTCAGGTAAATCAGCTGTTCAGAGGCCGCTTATTTTTACTGTAACAAAAAGCCGTAAAGGCCCGTTTCTATGGGGTTTCGCTCGGTTTTGTGATCGCTAGCAGACTCCCTCTGCACTGTCGAGATATGGCGCCCGTGGCCGTTTGCGTATACTGCGCAGATGTTTTTCCCAACGGCTTTGCGTCCGCGGTACGCCAAATGGCTGATCGCAACCGGACTCTTCCTGATGCTCGGTGGCTGTGTTGATAAACCCAACACACTCGAGCGCGTAAAGGAGGATGGTGTGCTGCGGGTGATTACCCGTAACAGCCCCGCCACCTACTTTCAGGATCGCAGCGGTGAAACCGGCTTCGAATACGAGCTGGTGAAGCGCTTCGCCGACGATTTGGGTGTCGAGCTGAAGATCGAGACCGCCGACAACCTCGACGACCTCTTCAACCAGATCGGCAAACCCAACGGCCCGGTGCTGGCCGCCGCCGGTCTGGTCAGCAGCGATCAGCGCAAGCAGCAGGTGCGCTTCTCGCACTCCTACCTTGAAGTCACCCCGCAGATCATCTATCGCAACGGCCAGTCGCGGCCGACCGATCCGGGTGATCTGGTCGGCAAGAAGATCATGGTGCTTAAAGGCAGCACCCACGCTGAACAACTGGCGGAGCTGAAAAAGAAATTCCCCGGCATCGAATACGAAGAGTCCGACGCGGTTGAAGTGGTCGACCTGCTGCGCATGGTCGATGAAGGGCAGATTGACCTGACCTTGGTCGACTCCAACGAAGTGGCGATGAATCAGGTGTACTTCACCAACATTCGTGTGGCCTTCGACCTCGGCGATGCGCGCAGCCAGAGCTGGGCGGTCGGCCCGGGCGAAGACAACAGTCTGCTCAACGAGATCAACGCGTATCTGGACAAGGTGCAGAAAAACGGCACCCTGCAACGCTTGAAGGATCGTTATTACGGCCACGTCGATGTCCTCGGTTACATGGGCGCCACGACCTTCGCCCAGCATTTGCAGCAGCGCCTGCCGAAATACGAACAGCACTTCAAGAACTACGCGAAGAAAGAGAAAGTCGATTGGCGCCTGCTGGCGGCCATTGGTTATCAGGAATCGCTGTGGCAGCCGACGGTTACCTCGAAGACCGGCGTGCGCGGGTTGATGATGCTGACCCAGAACACTGCGCAAGCGATGGGCGTATCCAACCGTCTCGATCCGAAGCAAAGCATCATGGGCGGGGCGAAATACCTGGCTTATATGAAGGATCAGCTCGACGACTCGATCAAGGAACCGGATCGCACCTGGTTTGCCTTGGCGGCGTACAACGTCGGCAGCGGTCATCTGGATGACGCGCGCAAACTGACGGCCAAGGAAGGGTTGAACCCGGACAAATGGCTGGACGTGAAAAAGATTCTGCCGCGTCTGTCGCAGAAGCAGTGGTACAGCAAGACGCGTTATGGCTACGCCCGGGGCGGCGAGCCGGTGCATTTTGTGGCGAACATTCGTCGCTACTACGACATTTTGACCTGGGTGACGCAGCCGCAGCTTGAGGGCGATCAAGTCGCTGAGGGCAATCTGCATGTGCCCGGCATCGACAAGTCAAAGCCCACTCAAGAACCTGCCCCGCTCTAACCAACACCCCAAAAATAAATGTGGGAGCGAGCCTGCTCGCGAAGGCGCCGTGTCAGTCGACATCATCCTTGACTGATACACCGCTTTCGCGAGCAGGCTCGCTCCCACAGTTGTTATGCGTTGATCTTCAACCTTTCAACGCGGCCGCCAGGATCAGCGCCTTCATTTCCGATACCGCAGACTTGAAGCCGACGAACAACGCATGCGCCACCAGCGCATGGCCGATGTTCAGCTCGTTGATCCCCTTGATCGCCGCTACGGCTTCAACGTTGTGATAGTGCAAGCCGTGACCCGCGTTAACGATCAGACCTTGGGCCAGACCAAACGCCACACCGTCCGCCACACGCTTCAATTCTTCAGCCACTTCGGTCGGGGTTTCAGCATCGGCATAACGACCGGTGTGCAGCTCGATGGCTGGCGCACCGACGCGCTTCGATGCAGCGATCTGACGCTCGTCGGCATCAATGAACAGCGACACTTCGCTGCCGATCTTCGACAGACGCTCAACCGCTGCCTTGATGCGCTCCTCCTGCCCCGCTACGTCCAGACCACCTTCAGTGGTCAGCTCCTGACGGGTTTCCGGGACCAGACAAATGTGCGCCGGGCGGATACGCTCGGCGAACGCCATCATTTCTTCGGTGACGCCCATTTCGAAGTTCATGCGGGTTTGCAGCACATCTTTGAGCAGCAGTACGTCGCGCTCCTGAATATGCCGGCGGTCTTCACGCAGGTGCACGGTGATGCCGTCGGCGCCCGCCTCTTCCGCGTCCAGCGCAGCCTTGACCGGATCCGGATAGCGCGTGCCACGGGCCTGACGCAGGGTGGCGACGTGGTCGATGTTCACGCCAAGAAGAATGCGATTGCTGGTGGTCACGGATGCGCGCTCCTGAAGGAAAAGATTCGGCGCACAGCATACGTGAGATCAGGGCTTGCGAAACAGCTCGCGACTGACGAGAGGCCGACCGCCCAAGTGAACAGCCAGTGCCTGACGCATCAAGCGCTTGGCAGCAGAGAGAGCGCCGGGAGCGGTCCAGTCGGCTTCGGCCATGGCCAGCAATTCGACGCCGTTGAACAGGCCGGGTTGCAGTAGAAAGACCCGCTCAAGACCGGCATCCACTTGCAGACGATAGAGACCATCTGCCTCGACGGGCTCGCCGTGGATATCGGTGTTCATCGAGAAGCCATAACCGAGATCGTCCAGCAGTCGCCATTCGAACGAACGTAGCAACGGCTCCAGCGGACGGCCTTCAGCCAGTGCCAGCAAGGTCGCGGCGTAGTGATCGAATACCCCCGGGTGCGGATCTTCAGCGGGCAGCAAACGGATCAGCAACTCATTGAGATAGAGACCGCTGAACAACGCCTCACCATTGAGCCAAGCCGAAGTGCCAGAACTCTCCATGCGCCCGACATTCTTCAACTCACCCTTGCCGCGGAACTCCACTTCCAGCGACACGAACGGCCGCGCCAATGTCCCGGCCTTGCCCCGCGCACTGCGCAACACCGCCCGCAGCCGACCCTGCGGCGTAAGGAAGTCGACCAACGCGCTGGTTTCGCGATAGGCGCGACTGTGCAGGACGTAGGCGGGTTGGGCGGGAGGCGGGTTTTGCGACATTGAGTTCTCGATGAAGAAACGCGGTTTTACACACAACCCAAAAACCAAATGTGGGAGCGAGCCTGCTCGCGAAAGCGGAGTGACAGTCAACATCAAGGCTGAATGTTACGTCCTCTTCGCGAGCAGGCTCGCTCCCACAGTGGGTATCGGTGTTCTCTGGAACGGTGATTACAGGTCGCCGTAACCCAGCGAACGCAATGCACGCTCGTCGTCGGACCAGCCGCCCTTCACCTTGACCCACAGGTTGAGCATGATCTTGGAGTCGAACAGCAGCTCCATGTCCTTGCGCGCTTCGGTGCCGATGCGTTTGATGCGCTCGCCCTTGTCGCCGATGATGATCTTCTTCTGGCCGTCACGTTCAACGAGGATCAAGGCATGGATGTGCAGGGTTTTGCCCTGCTGCTTGAATTCTTCGATCTCGACGGTGATCTGGTACGGCAGCTCGGCGCCCATCTGACGCATGATTTTCTCGCGCACCAGTTCGGCGGCAAGGAAACGGCTGCTGCGGTCGGTGATCTGGTCTTCCGGGAAGAAGTGATCATTTTCCGGCAAGTGGTTGGCAATCACTTTTTCCAGCGCTTCAAGGTTGTGGCCGTGTTGCGCCGAAATCGGAATGATCTGCGCGTTCGGCAGTTGTTCCTGCAACCAGCTGAGGTGCGGCATCAGCTCGGCTTTGTCTTCGATGCGGTCGGTCTTGTTCAGCGCGACGATCAGCGGGCCGGTCACGTACTGCACGCGCTCCAGAACCATCTGGTCCTCGTCGGTCCACTTGGTGCGATCAACCACGAAGATCACCACGTCGACGTCTTTCAACGCCGCCGAAGCGGTTTTGTTCATGTAACGGTTCAGGGCCTTTTCGCCACCCTTGTGCATGCCGGGAGTGTCGACGTAGATCGCCTGCACGTCACCCTCGGTCTTGATTCCAAGCATGTTGTGGCGAGTGGTCTGCGGCTTGCGCGAGGTGATCGCGAGCTTCTGGCCAAGGATGTGGTTGAGCAACGTCGACTTACCGACGTTGGGACGGCCGACGATGGCAACATAGCCACAGCGAGTTGCGTTTGTATCAGTCATTGCCATTCTCCACGCCCAGGGCAATCAGTGCTGCGGCGGCCGCTACCTGTTCGGCAATACGACGGCTCACACCCTGACCTCGGCTTTTTTCATTCAGTAAGACAACTTCGCACTCGACGAAGAAGGTTCGGCAGTGCGGCTCGCCCTGGATATCCACCACTTCATAGCGTGGCAGATCGCAACCGCGCGATTGCAGGTGTTCCTGCAAACGGGTTTTCGGATCCTTGTTGGTGTCGACCAGGGTCAGGCCTTCGAACTCGCCCGCCAGCCAGGCCAGAACGCGTTCGCGCGCCATGTCCATGCCGGCATCGAGATAGATCGCACCGATCAACGCTTCGAGGGCATCGGCCAGAATCGATTCGCGACGGAAACCGCCGCTTTTCAACTCGCCGGAACCCAGTCGCAGGTAATCGCCAAGGTCGAAACCGCGCGCCAGTACGGCCAGCGTCTCACCTTTTACCAAACGTGCGCGCAAACGCGACAACTGGCCTTCGCGGGCCAGCGGGAAGCGATCGAACAGCGCCTCGCCAGCGACGAAGTTGAGGATGGCATCACCGAGGAATTCCAGGCGTTCGTTGTTGCGCCCGGCAAAACTGCGGTGCGTCAGGGCCAGCAGCATCAGCTCCTGATCCTTGAAGGTGTAACCGAGCTGGCGCTCGAGACGGCTTAGAGAAACGCTCACGGTTTACCCACGCTGAGTTCGTGGCTGGATTCCACTGCCATCGCCGGGATGCGGCGCAGGCCTGGGACAATTAACGCTGTGTTCAAAAATTAAATCCTGGCGATTGCGAAGCCGATTGTGCCGGCTCCAGAAATGCATTCGGCGCTGTGGTCAACAGCGCCGTGTGTGATTACTTGATCAGGCCAACCCGCGAAAAATTCGGCAGGTGACTGAGTTTCGGTTCCGGCCAGCTCATCCAGACCGCGAAGGCCTTGCCGACGATATTCTGGTCGGGAACCATGCCCAGCAGATCCTTGGGAATGTTCGGATCATCCCAGTAGCGACTGTCGTTCGAGTTGTCGCGGTTGTCGCCCATCATGAAGTAGTGCCCGGCGGGGACTGTCCACGAGCGGTCCGGCGTGGCGCGGTAGCGGCTCATTTCCTTGCGGATCAGATGCTCGGCGGCGCCCAGTTTCTCTTTGTACAGCTCGGCGCTGCCGAGCGTGCCCGGTTCTGCACCGACCATCTGCTCGGCAATCGATTCGCCATTCACAAACAGGCGTTTGTCAGCGGTATAACGCACCGTGTCGCCCGGCAGGCCGACTACACGTTTGATGTAGTTGACGCTCGGGTCGCTCGGGTAACGGAACACCATTACATCGCCACGCTGGGGGTCACCGACTTCGATGATTTTCTTGTCGATCACCGGCAGGCGGATCCCGTAAGAAAACTTGCTCACCAGAATGAAGTCGCCGACGTCCAGGGTCGGTTTCATCGAGCCAGACGGAATCTGGAACGGCTCCACGAGGAACGAACGCAGCACCAGTACGATGAACAACACCGGGAAGAACGACTTGCCATATTCAACCAGCAGCGGCTCTTTGTTCAGTTTCTCGACGACCACGACATCGGGCTGGCTGACACTGCCTTGATAAGAGGCAATGGCCGCCCGGCGACGCGGCGCCAGGATCAACAGATCAAGCAACGCCAACAGGCCGCAGACGAACACGGCGATGACCAGCAACAGCGGGAAATTTAGTGACATAGGACCTAACTATCCAACCTGAGCACGGCAAGGAAGGCTTCTTGTGGAATTTCCACGTTGCCGACCTGCTTCATGCGTTTCTTACCGGCCTTTTGCTTCTCGAGCAGTTTCTTCTTACGGCTGACGTCACCACCGTAGCATTTGGCCAATACGTTCTTTCTGAGCGCCTTGACGGTTGTCCGGGCAACGATCTGACCACCGATGGCGGCCTGAATGGCTACGTCGAACATCTGACGAGGAATCAGTTCTTTCATCTTCTCGGTCAACTGGCGACCTTTGTAGTGCGAGTTGTCACGGTGCACGATCAATGCGAGGGCATCGACCTTGTCGCCGTTGATCAGCACGTCCAGTTTCACCAGATTAGCCGATTGGTAACGGTCGAAATGGTAATCCAGCGAAGCATAGCCGCGGCTGGTGGATTTGAGACGATCGAAGAAGTCCAGGACCACTTCGTTCATCGGCAGGTCGTAAGTGACTTGCACCTGATTGCCGAGGAACAGCATGTCGACTTGAACGCCGCGCTTCTCGATGCACAGGGTGATGACGTTGCCCAGGTGTTCCTGCGGCACCAGAATGTTGGCGCGCACGATCGGCTCGCGCATGTCTTCGATCGACGACACATCCGGAAGCTTGGATGGGTTGTCGACGTAAATCGTTTCACCGGTTTTCAGCACCAGTTCGAAAATTACCGTTGGCGCGGTGGTGATCAGGTCCAGGTCGTACTCGCGCTCGAGGCGCTCCTGGATGATCTCCATGTGCAGCATGCCGAGGAAGCCGCAACGGAAGCCGAAGCCCAGTGCGTCGGAGCTTTCCGGGGTGTATTGCAGCGACGAGTCGTTGAGGGTCAGCTTCTGCAGCGCTTCGCGGAAATCCTCGAAGTCGTCGGAGCTGACCGGGAACAGACCGGCGTAAACCTGTGGCTGGATGCGTTTGAAGCCTGGCAGCACTTCAACGTCCGGGGTCGAGGCCAGGGTCAGGGTGTCACCGACCGGTGCACCGTGAATGTCCTTGATGCTGGCGATGATGAAGCCCACTTCGCCGGCCTTCAGATCTGAAGTAGCGGTGTGCTTCGGGTTGAACACGCCAACGCTGTCGACCAGATGGATCTTGCCGGTGGACTTGACGAGGATCTTGTCGCCCTTCTTCACGCGGCCATGACGCACGCGCACCAGGGAGACAACGCCCAGATAGTTGTCGAACCAGGAGTCGATGATCAACGCTTGCAGCGGATCTTCGATGTTGCCGGTCGGCGCAGGAATGGTGTGCACCAGACGTTCGAGCACCTCGTCGACACCCAGACCGGTCTTGGCGCTGCAGGTGACGGCGTCGGTGGCGTCGATGCCGATGATCTTCTCGATCTCGTCCTTGACGCGATCGGGATCGGCCTGTGGCAGGTCGATCTTGTTCAGCACCGGCATGACCTCAAGGCCCTGCTCGATCGCGGTGTAGCAGTTGGCCACGGACTGGGCTTCAACGCCTTGACCGGCGTCGACCACCAGCAAGGCACCTTCACACGCGGCCAGGGAACGGCTGACTTCGTAGGTGAAGTCGACGTGGCCCGGGGTGTCAATGAAGTTCAGCTGATACTTGATGCCATCTTTGGCCGTGTAATAAAGGGTGACGCTGTGGGCCTTGATGGTGATCCCGCGTTCACGCTCCAGATCCATGGAGTCCAGTACCTGGGCTTCCATTTCACGCTCGGCCAGGCCGCCGCACATCTGGATGAAGCGATCGGCCAGCGTCGACTTGCCATGGTCAATGTGGGCGATGATGGAGAAATTGCGGATATGACTCAAATCACTCACGGATCAACACTCAAAAAGGCTGCAGGCATAGCCCGCCGAAAAATAGCCGGGAATTGTACCTGATACACGGCGCAAGCGTCACGCTCACCTGTCACCCGGATTGCATGCAAAAACGCCCCGATCTGTCGACCGAGGCGTTTTCAAGGTTTGAAGCACAGGTCAATCGCCTGTCATCAACCGGCTCTTCGCAGCAGCCAGACACCCGCCAGCGCACAGACACCGGCCGGCACCAGCACCGCGAACAGCGGCGAGAAACCGAACACCAGGCTCGACGGGCCGAGCAAATCCTGGACGATACGGAAGGTGAAGCCCACCAGCACGCCGGTGAACACCCGCTGGCCGAGGGTCACCGAGCGCAGCGGGCCGAAGATGAAGGATATGGCCATCAGCACCAGCGCGGCGGTGACCAGCGGTTGCAACACCTTGACCCAAAATGCCAGCCAGTAGCGACCATTGCTCAAGCCCTGCTCGGACAAATAGTGGATATAGCCCCACAGACCGCTGATCGACAGCGATTCCGGGGCCATGACCACGGTGCTGAGCAGTTGCGGGCTCAGGGACACGTCCCAACGCTCGGTAGGCGTATTCACGACTTCAGTGCTGCGCTCATTGAATTTGGTCGTCGCCACATCGGTGAGCTGCCAATGATTGCCATCGAACTCAGCCTTTTTGGCGAAGCTCGAACTGAGCAGATGGCGCTCCTTGTCGAAGTGATAACGAGTCACGCCATACAGCAAGCCGTTCGGTTGCACGGCGTTGATGTGGATGAACTCTTCACCCTGACGGTGCCACATACCGTGCTTGGCGCTTTGCGCGTCGCCGCTGCCCTGCGCCAGCGAGCGGTTGGCCTGGGCCATGCTTTCGGTCGCCGGAGCGACGTATTCGCCAATCAGCACACCGGCCAGCATCAGCACCAGCATTGGCTTCATGACGGCCCAGACGATACGGCCAATGGACACACCAGCAGCACGCATGACAGTCAGTTCGCTGCTGCTGGCCAGACTGCCGAGACCGATGAGGCAGCCGATCAATGCGGCCATTGGCAACATTTCGTAGAGACGGCGCGGCGCGGTCAGCAACACGAAGCTGAGGACATCGACGAGGGTGTAGGTGTCGCTGACGTCGCCCATCTCATCGATGAAGGCAAACAAGGTCGCCAGACCGAGAATGATTGCCAGCACGGCAATAATCGCCATGAATACGCTGCTGCCGATGTAGCGGTCGAGTTTAACCACGGGCCACCTCCAGCGCTGCGGAGCGACGGCTGGCCATCTTCAGGCGTAGCGGCTCCCAATAGAGCAGGCCGAGACCGATGATCAGGAAGATCGCATGCACCCACCACAGGCCGAGGGCCGGCGGGATCTTGCCCTTCTCGAGGGCGCCGCGGGCGGCAATCAGGATGGTCAGGTAAGCCATATAAAGAAGAATCGCCGGCAGCAGCTTGAGGAAACGCCCTTGGCGCGGATTGACTCGCGACAGCGGCACCGCCATCAGGGTCACGATAAATACCAGCAGCGGGAGGGACAAACGCCATTGCAGTTCGGTTTTCGAGCGGATGTCATCGCTGCCCAGCAGGGACGAGGTCGGCATGGCGTCACGGTCGGTGACTTCTTCGCTGACGTCCGGCTTGGGCAACAGCACACCGTAGGTTTCGTAATGAATGGCACGGTAATCGGCCTGACCCGGGCTGCCGTCGTAGCGATAGCCGTTATCGAGGATCAGATAGCGATTGCCGTCGGGACGCACTTCCTGGCGACCGCTTTCGGCCACCAGCACGGAAATCCCGCGATCCTTTTGATCGGCACCGAGGTTTTTCTGCGAAATGAATACGCTGCCCAGATTGACGCGATCATCACTCAGGGTTTCGGTGTAGGTCACCCGAGTACCGTCACGCAGCGCCTGGAAACGCCCCGGCTCGAGGGTATCGAATTCGGTCAGCGCGTCCTGCTTGTTCAGCAGCAACTGGAATTGGTTGGCGCCTTGCGGGGCCAGGCCCAGGCTCAGCCACGCCACCACCAGCGCGACCAGGGTCGCCGGGAACAAGGTCATGCGAAACAGCTTCTGCTGGCTCATGCCGGTGGCCGAAAGCACTGTCATCTCGCTTTCCAGGTACAGCCGACCGTACGCCAGCAGGATCCCGAGGAACAGGCCCAGCGGCAGAATCAGTTGCAGAAAACCCGGCAGACGAAAGCCCATGATCAGGAACAGCGAGCCCGGATCGAGCTGGCCGGCAGCGGCCTGAGCCAGATATTTGATGAAGCGACCGCTCATGATGATGACCAACAGCACGGCACTCACGGCGCTGAGGGTCAACAGGACTTCGCGGGACAGATAACGGAAGACGATCAAACCAGACACTCCAGGGTTGTCAGGCTAAGGCGGCCAAACAAGCAAACACATCGACCGGCCCGCAACGCAGAGCCGTCGAAAAAAGATGCGGCATTATCCTGTGATTGAGGGCGCCTGTCACTGCGCACACTCATCCATCGTTGTAATCCTTTGCAGATCGTACAACCTAGGGGGCGTTCTCAATTAGTTTTCACACCGCGCCGGGTCTGCTGTTGTGCAGGGCAAGGCGCGAGAAGCGTGGTTTGGTCATTCCAAATAAGCTTCGAGCAACGCAGCCCTGCACAACAGCAGGCCCGGCCCTTCGGGTTGTGCCTTAAAGCCGGCCAGTCTGCGTTGCAGGCCTTGGAAAGGGAACAACCATTCCCAGCGGCCTGCGCCTTGCCTGGCTGGCTTTAAGGCGACAACGCGGCGTGGAAACCAATTGAGAACGCCCCCTAGGGTTGTCAGGTGCGGGGAGCGGGGTTCAAACTGCGGCCCTTGTCGCAGGCTTTGGCCTGCGCCTCTTCTATCTATAAGCAGGCGACGGCGGACACCGTCGAACGCCTGCGTGTTGACCATTCATTCAGGGATCCGGACATGGAACTGGTTGTAAAAAGCGTTAGCCCAGAAACGTTGAAAACCGCCACCCTGGTGGTTGCTGTCGGCGAAGGCCGCAAACTCGGTGTCGCCGCCAAACAAGTCGACGAACTGAGCGGTGGCGCGATCAGCGCCGTACTCAAGCGTGGCGATCTGGCTGGTAAAGTCGGTCAAAGCCTGCTGTTGCACAGCCTGCCGAACCTCAAAGCCGAGCGCGTGCTGCTGGTCGGCGTGGGCAAGGATGAAGAACTGGGCGACCGTCCGTTCCGTAAAATCGTGGCTGGCATCCTCAACACCCTGAAGGGCCTGGGCGGCAGCGACGCCGTGCTGGCGCTGGATGAAGTTATTGTCAAAAACCGCGACAGCTACGGCAAAACCCGTCTGCTGGCAGAAACCCTGGTCGATGGCGAATACACCTTCGACCAGTTCAAGAGCCAGAAAGCCGAACCGCGCGCCCTGAAGAAAATCACCCTGCTCACCATCAAGGCAGCGCAAGCTGAAGTGCAGCGCGCGGTGAACCACGCCACTGCAATCGCCAACGGCATGGCGTTCACCCGCGACCTGGGCAACCTGCCGCCGAACATCTGCCACCCGACCTTCCTCGGCGAACAAGCGAAGAATCTGGGCAAAGAGTTCAAGGATCTGAAAGTCGAAGTACTCGACGAGAAGAAGATCAAATCCCTGGGCATGGGCTCGTTCTACGCCGTTGGCCAGGGCAGCGAGCAACCGCCGCGCCTGATCGTCATGCAATACAACGGCGGCAAGAAATCCGAGAAGCCGTACGCACTGGTCGGCAAAGGCATCACCTTCGACACCGGTGGCATCAGCTTGAAACCAGGCGCCGGCATGGACGAAATGAAATACGACATGGGCGGCGCTGCCTCCGTGTTCGGCACTCTGCGTGCCGTACTTGAACTGAAACTGCCGATCAACCTGGTGTGCATCCTCGCCTGCGCCGAGAACATGCCGAGCGGCAATGCAACGCGTCCGGGCGACATCGTCACCACCATGAGCGGCCAGACCGTGGAAATCCTCAACACCGACGCCGAAGGCCGTCTGGTGCTGTGTGACGCGCTGACCTACTCCGAGCGCTTCAAGCCACAAGCGGTGATCGACATCGCCACACTGACCGGCGCTTGCGTCGTTGCTCTGGGCGCGCACACCTCGGGCCTGCTGGGCAACAACGACGAACTGATCGGCCAACTGTTGAGCGCTGGCCAGACTGCCGACGACCGCGCCTGGCAATTGCCGCTGTTCGACGAATACCAGGAGCAACTGGACAGCCCGTTCGCCGACATCGCCAACATTGGCGGGCCGAAAGCCGGCACCATCACGGCCGCATGCTTCCTGTCGCGCTTCACCAAGAACCTCAACTGGGCGCACCTGGACATCGCCGGCACCGCGTGGACCAGCGGCGGCAAGGACAAGGGCGCAACCGGCCGTCCAGTACCTCTGCTGACCCAGTACCTGCTGGATCGCGCCAAAGCCTGAACCCGCTGACGGGCGGCGGCGTCACCCTCGGGCGATGCCGCTTGCCGCTCTGGAACCGCAATGACCAAAGTCGACTTTTATATTTTGCCCAGCGCCGACCCTTCGGCTCGCCTGGACTTTGCCTGCAAGCTCACCGAGAAAGCCTGGCGCATGGGGCACCGCATCTACCTGCATTGCAGCGATGCGGCTCAGCGCGATGATCTCGATGCGCGCCTTTGGACATTCAAGGGCGAAACGTTTGTGCCGCATGGCCCGGCTGACAGCGAACCGGACGGTTTGATTGTGCTGGGATTGGGTGAAGACTGCGGTCAGCATCAGGATTTACTGGTCAATCTCGACCTGAAAGTCCCGGCCTTCGCCAGCAAATTCGCCCGCGTGGCGGAAGTGGTGGTCGAAGATCCGACGATTCGGGCGGCCGCGCGGGAGAGTTTCCGTTTCTACCGCGAACAGGGCTATCCTCTGCAAGATCACCGTTTACAGCGACTCTGAGCATTCCAATGGACACTCCGAAACCGCAGCACAAGCCAACTCACCTGCTGGACGATCTCGAATCGATCCGCCAGTTGCTCGGCGATGACAACCTGCAACCACCTCTGTTGACCGATACGGTCGATGATGGCGAACAGGAACAGATTCCGATGCTGTTCGATTCGGTCGGCAACGAGCCGGCTGCCGTCGAACCGCCTCCCGCGCCAGCTCCGACACCCGCCGCGCAACCCGCCGCGCCTGTGGATAAAGGTCCGGACGCCCTGCTCCACCTGGACAGCGAACTGCGCGCCGCCGCGCAATTGATCATGCAAGACGTGATCGACGACTTCGCGCCGCACATCGAAACCGAAATCAAACGCCGTCTCGACGCGCGCATGGAACGGCTGCTCAGCCAGTACGAATAACGCACCCCGTGTAGGAGCTGCCGCAGGCTGCGATCTTTTGACCTTTGTTTTTTAAAGACAAGATCAAAAGATCGCAGCCTTCGGCAGCTCCTACATTTAGATCTCCATCCGGCCCGCCCCGCTCGCCCTCGGCCCCATGCCCCGCTATACTTCCCGGCTTTTCCTGAATAAATGCCAATAGGGTCCCGCCGCGCATGGATAAGACCTACCAGCCGCACGCCATTGAAACTTCCTGGTACAACACCTGGGAGTCCGAGAACTACTTCGCCCCGCAAGGCGCGGGCGACTCCTACACCATCATGATCCCGCCGCCGAACGTCACCGGCAGCCTGCACATGGGTCACGGTTTCAACAACGCGATCATGGACGCCCTGATCCGTTTCCGCCGCATGCAGGGTCGCAACACCCTGTGGCAACCGGGCACCGACCACGCCGGTATCGCCACGCAGATGCTGGTGGAGCGTCAACTCGAAGCCCAGGGCCAGAATCGCCACGATCTGGGCCGCGAGAAATTCCTCGAGAAAGTCTGGGAGTGGAAGGATCAGTCCGGCGGCAACATCAGCCGTCAGATCCGCCGCCTCGGTTCGTCCGTTGACTGGAGCCGCGAGCGCTTCACCATGGACGATGGCCTCTCGGAAGCGGTTAAAGAAGCGTTCGTGCGCCTGCACGAAGACGGTCTGATCTATCGCGGCAAGCGTCTGGTCAACTGGGACACCAAACTGCACACGGCGATTTCCGACCTCGAAGTGGAAAACCACGACGAGAAAGGCTTCCTGTGGAACCTCAAGTACCCGCTGGCCGACGGCGCGAAAACCGCTGATGGCAACGATTTCCTGATCGTCGCGACCACCCGTCCGGAAACCATGCTCGGCGACTCCGCCGTTGCGGTGAACCCGAACGACGAGCGCTATCAAGCCCTGATCGGCAAATTCGTCGAGCTGCCACTGGTTGGCCGCCGCATTCCGATCATCGCCGACGATTACTGCGATCCTGAATTCGGCACCGGCTGCGTGAAAATCACCCCGGCCCACGATTTCAACGACTACGAAGTCGGCAAGCGCCACAACCTGCCGCTGCTGAACATCTTCGACAAGAACGCCAACGTGCTGCCGGCAGCGCAGGTGTTCAACCTCGACGGCACGCTGAACGACAGCGTCGATGGCGCGATTCCGGCTGAGTACGCCGGTCTTGAGCGTTTCGAAGCGCGCAAGCAAATCGTCGCTGCATTCGATGCCGCTGGCCTGTTGGTCAGCGTCAACGACCACGGCCTGAAAGTGCCGAAAGGTGACCGCTCCGGAACCATCATCGAGCCGTGGCTGACCGACCAGTGGTACGTGTCGACCAAGCCTTTGGCCGAGCCTGCGATTGCTGCCGTTGAAGACGGTCGCATTCAGTTCGTGCCGAAGCAGTACGAAAACATGTACTTCTCGTGGATGCGCGACATCCAGGACTGGTGCATCAGCCGTCAGCTGTGGTGGGGCCACCGGATTCCGGCCTGGTACGACGAGTCGGGCAAGGTCTACGTCGGTCGCGACGAAGCCGAAGTGCGGGCCAAGCACAACCTCGGCCCGGACGTTGCGCTGCAACAGGACAACGACGTACTCGACACCTGGTTCAGTTCTGGCCTGTGGACCTTCTCCACCCTGGGCTGGCCTGAGCAGACTGAATTCCTGAAGAAATTCCACTCCACCGACGTGCTGGTGACGGGCTTCGACATCATTTTCTTCTGGGTTGCCCGGATGATCATGCTGACCATGCACCTGATCAAGAACGAGGACGGCACCCCGCAGGTTCCGTTCAAGACCGTTTATGTGCACGGTCTGGTGCGTGATGGCCAGGGCCAGAAGATGTCCAAGTCCAAGGGCAACGTCCTGGACCCGCTGGACATCATCGACGGCATCGAGCTGGAAGACCTGGTGCAGAAGCGCACCTCCGGCATGATGCAGCCGAAACTGGCGAAGAAGATCGAGAAGCAGACCCGCGACGAGTTCGCCGACGGCATCGCCAGCTATGGCACTGACGCCCTGCGCTTCACCTTCTGCTCGCTGGCCTCGACCGGTCGTGACATCAAGTTCGACATGGGCCGCGTTGAAGGCTATCGCAACTTCTGCAACAAGATCTGGAACGCCGCGCGTTACGTTCTGGACAAGGGCGAAGACTGCGGTCAGAACGGCGAAGCCTACGAGCTGTCGCTGGCGGATCGCTGGATCATCTCGCAGCTGCAACGCACCGAAGCCGAAGTGACCCGTCAACTCGATCAGTTCCGTTTCGACCTGGCGGCGCAAGCGCTGTACGAGTTCATCTGGAACCAGTACTGCGACTGGTACCTGGAACTGTCCAAGCCAGTGCTGTGGGACGAGAACGCGCCGGTTGAGCGTCAGCGCGGCACTCGCCGTACGCTGGTTCGCGTACTGGAAGTGGCGCTGCGTCTGGCGCATCCGTTCATGCCGTTCATCACTGAAGAAATCTGGCAGCGCATTGCGCCGCTGGCCGGCATTCAGGGCAAGACGATCATGCTGCAAGCGTGGCCAGTGGCCAACGAAGAGCGCATTGATCCGGCTGCCGAAGACGACATCGAATGGCTCAAGGAACTGATGCTCGGCACGCGCAACATCCGTGGCGAAATGAACATCGGCCCGGGCAAGCCATTGCCGATCTACCTGAAGAACGTCAGCGCTGAAGACCAGCGCCGTCTGACCGAGAACGAAGCGCTGCTGAAGAAGCTGGCACGTCTGGAATCGATCACTGTTCTGCAGGCTGGCGAAGAAGCACCACTGTCCGCCACCGCACTGGTTGGCGAGATGGAAGTGCTGGTGCCGATGGCCGGCCTGATCGACAAGGGCGCTGAACTGGCACGTCTGGACAAGGAAATCCTGCGCCTGCAGGGCGAAGTCCAGCGGGTTGGCGGCAAACTGTCCAACGCCGGTTTCGTCGACAAGGCCCCGGCCGAAGTCATCGAGAAGGAACGTGCCAAACTGGCCGAGGCTGAACAAGCCCTGGGCAAACTGGCCGAACAGCACGCGCGGATTGCCAGCCTGTAACGGCAAATCGCAATGAAAAGGGAGGCCACAATGGCCTCCCTTTTTTATGACAGGTGTATTACTCCGGACATGATTCGCCATCCGGTAGCATGAGCCCGACAATGACGAATGACAGTGGTGAGGTACCGATAACAGAGTTATCTCGTGTTACGACATAGCTCACAAGCAGCGACCCGTTCCCCTGGGCATGGCCAAGGATTGGTTTGATCAATGTTTCGTAAGGTCCAACGTTGAATTGTAGTTTTTTCGTGCTCTGTTTTACGGGTTGGGTGAAAGTGGCTTTCGTCCCTGCAATGGGCCCCGTGCCGTTGACAGCTGAACAGGCTTGAGATGTCAGGGCAACTATGTCGCCCACCATCACTTCCGGAGGAATTTTGATATCAACGAGAATGCCTTTAACGGGACTCGGATCACTTCCACAATTGATAATTCCTGACGGGTTGGCACTTGGAAAGGTCGCTTCACTAAGTTGAATCATCTCAATCACTCCCTGAAGAATCTCCGGCTGGAGAAGACGCTGCCAGTAAAGCCGCATTCCACAAGTGCGCCTACTGTCATATATGACAGGTATCCAAGACTGATTTGGAATCGGTAGTTGCGATCGTTATACCTTTTCCACTCGTTTACTCGGGCACCGTTGAGATGTGGGACAATACCCGCCACTTTCAGCCATACCCGAATCGATCACGCCCATGAACGCCCCCCGCACCCCCAAACCTGCGCGCAAGAAGCCTGACTCCGCGACCCCGGCCAAGACCGTCGAGCCGCGTGCAAAGGCCAGCCTGCACCCGCGCAATCGCCATCAGGGTCGTTACGACTTCCCGGCGCTGATCAAAACCACGCCGGAACTGGCGAAGTTCGTGATCACCAACCCGTACGGCAAGGAAAGCATCGACTTCGCCAGCCCCGATGCGGTGCGCGTGTTCAACCGGGCGCTGCTCAAGTCGTTTTATGGCATCCAGCATTGGGACATCCCGGCGGACTACCTCTGCCCACCAGTGCCTGGCCGTGCCGATTACGTGCACTTCCTCGCGGATCTGCTTGCGAGCATGAACGACGGCAAGGTCCCGCGCGGCGCGATCGTCAACGTGCTGGACATCGGCATGGGCGCCAACTGCGTGTATCCGCTGATCGGCAACAGCGAATACCGCTGGCACTTCCTTGGTTCGGAGATTGACCCGACGGCCGTGGCTGCCGCCCGTGCCATCGTCCAGTCCAACGATCTGAACAAGGTTATCCAGCTGCGCCAGCAGGAAAACCGCAAGCACATCCTGATCGGCTTGCTGGAACCGGGTGAGCGCTTTGACCTGACCATGTGCAATCCGCCGTTCCACGCTTCGATGGATGAAGCGACCAAGGGCAGCGAGCGCAAATGGCGTGCGCTGGGCAAGGCTGACCCGAAACGCAAACTGCCGGTGCTGAACTTCGGCGGACAGTCGGCCGAGCTGTGGTGTGAAGGTGGCGAAGCACGTTTCGTGACGCAACTGATCGCCGAGAGCGCGAACTTCCAGCATAAGGTGCTGTGGTTCAGCACGCTGGTGTCGAAAGCTTCGAACTTGCCGGCCATCGAAACCGCGCTGAAAAAGGCCGGCGTGCTGGAAAGCCAGGTCGTCGAGATGTCCCAAGGTCAGAAGCAAAGCCGTTTCGTCGCCTGGACGTTCCAGACCAAGTCCGAGCAGCAGATCTGGCGCCGCGAGCGCTGGGTACGCTAAGACACCGAAGATCCCCTGTGGGAGCGAGCCTGCTCGCGAAGGCGGCGTGTCAGTTAGCTTCAATATCGACTGATCCACCACATTCGCGAGCAGGCTCGCTCCCACATTGGCCCTGCGATTCAGCCACCAAATCGCAGACACAAAAAAACCGTGCCCGGATCACTCCGGAGCACGGTTTTTTATTGCCGCGTCTTACTTGTTCACAGCGTCGGTCAGGCCTTTGGCCACAACCAGCTTGATCACTTTCTTCGCAGGGATTTCGATGGCAGCGCCAGTCGAAGGGTTACGGCCAGTGCGGGCAGGACGCTCGGTCACTTTCAGCTTGCCGATACCTGGCAAGGTGATTTCGCCGCCGTTTTCCAGCTGATCGGCAACGATTTGGCCCAGTTGGTCCAGAGCGTTACGCGCGGTGGTTTTCGGCGCGTCGATAGCTTCAGCGATGTCGGCGATCAGTTGGTCTTTAGTAAGAGCCATGTAGTGTTCCTTCCCTATCAAATTCATATGGATTGCAGAGTGCAGTGTCAGCCATCGAGCCCGATCTTCTGGATCTGGCACCCTCGGCGATAACCACGACGAGTCGGGTTATAGATGCCGAAATCAGGGTTTGGTTCGACCTGACAAATGCTGATTGCACGCTTAACGCAGTGACTTCGCGTAAGACCGGGCAAAACTAGCACAGAGACGGGGAAATATCCGCCTCTAGCTACCCATTTGGTCAGCTTTATTGCTCTAAATCGGTAAAAAACTGCATAAGGCCGGTCGTGCGCCCCGGTTTCGCCCTACAACCCGCGCCAAAACCAGTGGTTGCGGTACACTTAGCGCTTTTTCGGGGGAGCCTGCCCTCCTCCCATCCAACAGCCGAGAAGCCCATGCCGATCCGTCATTGCATCGTCCACCTGATCGACAAAAAACCCGACGGCACACCCGCAGTTCTGCACGCCCGTGACACGGAACTGGCCGAGTCTGCAGCCATCGAGAACATGCTCGCCGACCTCAACGAGAGCTATAACGCCAAACAGGGCAAAGCCTGGGGTCTGTTCCATCCGGAATCCGGCGCATTCCCCTTCAGCGGCTGGCTGAAGGAATACATGGAAGGCGGCAAGGACTTCACCGCGTTCAGCAAAGTCGCGGTCGAGCACCTGCAAAAGCTGATGGAAGAATCGAACCTGTCCGTGGGTGGCCACGTGCTGTTCGCTCACTATCAGCAAGGCATGACCGATTACCTGGCAATTGCCCTGCTGCACCACAGCGAAGGCGTGGCGGTGACCGACGAGCTGGACGTGACCCCGTCGCGCCACCTCGACCTCGGTCAACTGCACCTGGCCGCGCGCATCAACGTTTCCGAGTGGCAGAACAACAAGCAGTCCAAGCAGTACATCTCGTTCATCAAGGGCAAGAACGGCAAAAAGGTTTCGGAATACTTCCGCGACTTCATCGGCTGCCAGGAAGGCGTCGACGGCCCGGGCGAGACGCGCACGCTGCTCAAGGCTTTCAGCGACTTCGTAGAAAGCGAAGACCTGCCGGAAGAATCCGCCCGCGAGAAGACCAAGACGTTGGTGGACTATGCCAGCAGCCAGGCCAAGCTCGGCGAACCGATGGGCCTGGAAGAGCTGTCCGAGCTGATCGACGAAGAACGGCCGAAAGCCTTTTACGATCACATCCGCAACAAGGACTACGGTCTGTCGCCAGAGATTCCGGCGGACAAACGCACGCTCAACCAGTTCCGCCGCTTCACCGGTCGCGCAGAAGGCCTGTCGATCAGCTTTGAAGCGCACCTGCTGGGCTCGAAGATCGAATACGACGAGGAAGCCGGCACATTGGTGATCAAGGGCTTGCCAACGTCGCTCACTGATCAGTTGAAGCGGCGCAACTGATGCTCGGCAATGTGCTGAAGAAGGTTGCGCTGGTTCTGCTGGTGGTCGTGGTTTACCAGAACTGGGGCAAGATCGAGCGGGTGTTCAATCCGTCGCAGATGGTTGCAGAGCAGACGCGCGCGCAAGCCAACGTCGTGCTCTACGCCACCGACTGGTGCGGCTACTGCAAGCAGACCAAACGCTTTCTCGACAGCAAGGGGATTGCGTTCAAGGAGTTCGATATCGAGAAGGATGCCGAAGCGCGCAAGGCGTACGAGGCATTGGGTGGGCGCGGGATTCCGCTGATTGATGTGAACGGCACGTTGATTCGCGGATTCGACCCGGACGAAATCCTCGCCGCCCTGAAGTAACCAATGTGGGAGCGAGCCTGCTCGCGAAGACGGCTGATCATTCAACACTGTTGTTGTCTGACACAGCGCTTTCGCGAGCAGGCTCGCTCCCACAATGGATCTTTAGCGGGCTTCGATACGGAAACCAAATCGCGGGAAGTGCACATGCACCACACCGCCACGTTCGTCTTCACGACGAATGATCAACTCTTCGCGACCGGCAAACAGCAACTCCCCCACCACCGGATCAACCCCGTAATCGGTCGCGGCAATCGCCACCTGCTGACCAGCCTTGAACCCATTCGGATCTACGAACTGCTCATCCGGCAATGCCGCCGGTGTCACGTTGCGTGCAACCTCAAGCGCCTCTTCCGACGTCATCGCACTGGCTGCGCCATGGCCAAAGCCCAGCACTCGTCCCAACCAGGCCGAAACAGCCGGATACTCATCCACCAGCGGAGCCGTGACATGCGTGGCCTTCAGGAACCACATGGGATGCGCCAGCGCGAAGTCGGCAATCGACGGCTCGCCGAACAGGAAGTCCCCCTGCTCGCGCTGCAACTGCTGCTCCAGACGGGCCATGATCGTCGGCCATTGATGTTTGGCCTGCTCAGCGGACAGACGTGTGGCACTGCCACCCGAGAACAGACCAGCGCGGTCGGCAATAAAAGCTTTGATCGCTTCCGGCGGCAGCTTGGCGAAACGCACCGCCACCGACTCCGGTTGAAACACCAGGCTCACCGCATGCTGAAACACCACCGAATCAGCCCATGTGGCAAAACTCGCTGCGGTGAATTCCTGACCTTCGGGGAAGAACGCCGGCAAGGCTTTTTCCTGCTCCAGACGACGGGCGATCAGCGATGTGTCGCAATAGATGTCCGCGCCAATCTGCAACACCGGGGTCTTGCGGTAGCCGCCAGTCAGGGCGGTCAGATCCGGTTTCGGCATCACCGGCGAGATGTGCACCGAGCGCCACGACAAGCCTTTGAAGCCCAGCAGCAGGCGGGCCTTCTCGGCAAATGGAGAGGTCGGGTAATGATGGAGAATCAACTCGGACATGCTCGGCTCCGCCGCTCAGATAGTGAGCCAGCAGCTTAGCGTGCATTTGCTTAGCAGCCTACAGATCTGCCTGATGGGAACCAATCAGTCAGATTGATAAGACGCGACCAGACATTCCTTCGCGCTCTTCCTGAGTTTTTTGATTAACCGTTCCTGGCGCAACGCATCGCTTTTATCGCGGCACAGCTCGGTGTAGACCAGCGCCATCGCCGGGCTGGAGAGGAAGAACCGTGCGCCTTTGCCGCTTTGATGCTTGGCGAAACGGCGCACCGGATCGTCGCTGATCCCGCAGTACAACGAACCATTGGCGGCGCGAACGAGGTAGACGAACCAGGATTTGCTCACCGGTTCGGCAACATCGACAGATTTTTCGCTAAGGCTGGTCACTTCGGGATCAAGACGTGTAGGAAACAGGCGGCGATCTTATCAGCGACCGGCCTGGAATGCCTTCAGTCCCTTCAGCGCCTGAGCGCGTACGGCGTTGCGCACCAACGGCGTCCAGCCCAGCAACAGACCCTTGAAGCCCAAGGCCTGACGCGACCAGCGCCACAGATCGAAGTGGTCGTGGTGCTCGCAGATCTTGCCGTCACGAAAGACAAAACGGGCCTGGATATCGTTGATGACGATGTTGCCGGTCTGGCTGAACAGGTAGGTCGCGACCCAATGTGCGCCGCCGCTGCGCTCGTCGGCGCGGACGTTGTCGAAGGTCAGGGAGAAGTCCTTGGCGCGTGTGGTGAGCATGCGCCACATGTCGCCGACATCGCGCCCGCGCAGTTCACCGAAGGCCGGATCGCTGAATACTACGTCGTCGGTGTAGCAGGCGGCCATGGCTTCGGCATCCAGGCGCTGGAAGGCCTGATAGAAACGGGTGATCAACGCGGCGTGGGCTTCACTCATGGGCAAACTCCAAAATAGGTACAGAGTGCCAGCACGATAATCCGCAATGCGCAGAAACACTATCGGCATTCGCAGAACGAATACCGGCAACACACGAAACCAATGTGGGAGCGAGCCTGCTCGCGAAAGCGGAGTGTCAGCCAACACAGATGTTGAATGTTCAATGGCCTTCGCGAGCAGGCTCGCTCCCACAGTCATAAGCGGTGTTTAGATCTTCTCGCTTTGCACTTGCACATACAGCGCCCGCCCGGCACCAAGCCCGGCGATGATCGCACCAGTACCGATGATGCCAAAGATCCAGCCCACCGCATTCCAACCGCCGGTCCAGTCATGCACCACGCCGACCGCAAACGGCCCCATGGACGCGAGGGTGTAACCGAAGCCCTGAGACATGCTCGACAGGTTCGCCGCGACATGGGAATCGCGCGAACGCAGCACAATCAACGTCAACGCGAGACTGAACGTACCGCCCTGCCCCAGACCCAGCAAAATCGCCCAGCCCCAGAGGCCTTCGATCGGCGCATACAGGCAACCGAACAGACCGCCAAGGGTTAGCGCCATGACCACGACGATTGCCAGACGCTGATCCTTGCCGCGAGTGGCCAGCCATGGTGCGGCCAACGAGCTGGCAAGTTGAATGATCACCGAACCGGACAACACCAGACCGGCCTGGGTTGGCGTCAGGCCGCGACCAATCAGGATCGACGGCAACCAGCCGAAGACGATGTAGGCCAGCGACGATTGCAGGCCCATGTACAAGGTCACCTGCCAGGCCAGCGGATCACGCAGCAGACCGCGCACGCGATAGGCGACGTTGTGCGCGCCATGCTTTTGCCCGACTTGCGGCAGCCAGAACACCGCCGCAACCAGTGCCGGAATCACCCAGAAACCCAGGCCCATCGCCCAACTGTGACCAAAGTGTTCACTCAACGGCACGCTGGAACCGGCCGCCATCGCCGCGCCCAGGCACAGCGCCATGGTGTAGACGCCGGTCATGGTGCCGGCGTGTTTGGCGAAGTCGCGCTTGACGATCCCCGGCAGCAGAACACCGATGATACCGATGCTGGCGCCGCCCAATACGCTGCCGGCGAACAAGCCGATCTCGCCAAAGTTGCTGCGCAAAATGATCCCGCCAGCCAGTGTCAGCAGAATCCCCAGCACAACCCGTTCAGCGCCGAAACGCCGCGCCAGAATCGGCGCCAGTGGCGCAAACAAACCGAGGCAGAGCACCGGCAGGGTGGTCAGCAAACCCGCCTGAGCTGCCGACAAGCCGAGACTTTTGGAAACGTCGCTGAGCAGCGGCGCCATGCTCGACAGCGCCGGGCGCAAATTCAGCGCCACCAGAATCAAGCCGAGCAGCAACAGCCACGGCCGGCGCACCAGTGGATGGCTTTGTTGCACTTGCTCGTCGTCAGCCTCGGCGTCGATCAGCAGTTCTTCGAGTTCTGCCGTGCGCTTGGGGGTTGTGGATATCTCGTTGCGGGACATGGATTTCTCGGTTTCAAGGTTCATTGATCAATTGCCTCGACAAGGCTTTGGCCCGTTCCGGGTCGCGTTGCTCGACCGCATCGAGCAACTCGATGTGCAGATCGAACACTTCCTGACGGCGCGGGACGATGTTCAGCGTCTGGCGCAACTGCGCGCCGACGATGCTGGAGAAATAGCGATACAACTCGCTGAGGGTCGGGTTGTGCGCGGCATCGACCAGACGACGGTGGAACACCAGATCACAGGCGATGTAGGTGTCGAGGTCGCCGTGGTAGTGGCTGCCGCTGGTGCCGAGCGCCTCACGCAATGCGACGAGGTCTTCTTCGGTACGACGTAACGCCGCCAGGCCGATGGCCTCGACTTCGAGGATGTGCCGGGTTTCCCGCGCCTGCTCCAGCGAGCAGCGTGACAACGCCTTTAGCGTATCGAGCGGATCGACCACCGCACGCAAGTAACTGCCATCGCCCTGACGAATCTCGATCAGCCCTGAAAACGCCAGCACGCGCATGGCTTCGCGCACGGTGTTGCGGCTGATGCCCAGCTCGGCGCACAGCTCGGGTTCGGTCGGCAAACGCTCGCCAACCTGCCAGGCACCGCTGTTGATGCGCTGACGGAGTTGATCCAAGGCCTGATCGACCAGGGATCGCTTAACGAGTGGAGAAATGTCTGACATAGGATTCGCCCTTTCATCCAATCATAGGATGAATTTTCTGACATGTTAGTCAGACCCGTGTAGGACGGCAACCACCTAGGGTCAATCGGAGACACATGGAGCGGCATTTTCGATTGGTCAAAATAACCCTTTAAGGGTAATTTCAGGGACAGGGTTTTGGTTTCTTATGGAGAAGAACACACCCCATTACGACTTGGCGGTGATCAAGGCGGATGTCAGGCGACTTGGCTGGAGGGCTTTCACGCACACGGCAAGAAAAACGGGCACTGCACTCAAACTCACTCTCGAAGAGATGCAAGAAATCGTTCTCAAGCTGCAGCGCAGCATGTTGTACAAATCGATGACGACTTATGACGATCACCGTATTTGGCAAGACGTCTATCACATCCAATCACATGGTTTGGAGATTTACATCAAGGTGTCATATCACTACGACAGGCGCCCACCCGTGATCTCTTTCAAGGAGAACGATTCATGAATACGCAGCAGTGTGTCAGTTGCGGCGCTCCGGAAGGCATGGTGCATTTCAAGGGTCGAGGCGAAACCGTGAGCGCCAAGGGAATGGAGCGTCGGATCGACGATTTATCGGGCTGGGAGTGCCAGAAGTGCGGTGAGGTCGAATTGGACGATGAGTGCGGGCAGCGGTATTCCGACGCATGCGATGAACTCGTTATCGCCTGTAGAAAAATGGTAGGTGACGAAATGAAAAAGATCCGTCGCAAACTGCACCTGACGCAAAAGGAAACGGTGCAATTGCTTTCAGGGGGCGGGCACAACGCATTTTCACGATACGAACGCGGCGAGGTACTTCCGCCGAAAGCATTGATGCTGCTCATGCGTCTGCTGGATCGCTATCCACACTTGCTTGCCGACGCGAGAGTCTTGGCCGAAGGGGCTGATTTGAGAGGCGCTTTCAAGTTCACAGAGCACAAAGAACAAGAACCTCTCACCGCCTCCTGAGCCACAAAAAACAAACCCGGCACAAGGCCGGGTTTGATCTACACACAAACCATCAATGCAAAATCTGACTCAAGAACAACTTCGTCCGCTCATTCTGCGGATTATCGAAGAAGTCGTTCGGCGCCGCCTGCTCAACGATTTCACCTTTGTCCATGAAGATCACGCGGTTGGCCACGGTGCGGGCAAAACCCATCTCGTGGGTCACGCAGAGCATGGTCATACCGTCTTCAGCCAGACCGATCATGGTGTCCAGAACCTCTTTCACCATTTCCGGATCGAGCGCTGAAGTCGGTTCATCGAACAGCATGATTTTCGGCTTCATGCACAGGGCGCGGGCAATCGCCACACGCTGTTGCTGACCACCGGACAGTTGCCCCGGGAATTTGTGTGCCTGCTCCGGAATGCGTACGCGCTCCAGGTAATGCATGGCGATTTCCTCGGCCTTGCGCTTGGGCATCTTGCGTACCCACATCGGCGCCAGGGTGCAGTTCTGCAAAATGGTCAGGTGCGGGAACAGGTTGAAGTGCTGGAACACCATGCCGACTTCGCGGCGGATCGCTTCGATCTGCTTGAGGTCGTTGGTCAGTTCCACGCCGTCGACGACGATGCGGCCCTGCTGGTGTTCTTCCAGACGATTGAGGCAACGAATCGTCGTCGATTTGCCGGAACCCGACGGCCCGCACAGGACGATACGCTCGCCCTGTTTGACGTTGAGGTTGATGTCTTTGAGCACGTGGAACTGGCCGTACCACTTGTTGACGCCCTGCATCTGAATAATGCCTTCAGGACCTACAGGCTTTTTGATTGCTTCACTCATTTACACAACTCCTAACGCTTGTGGCCAGTGTCGAGCTTGCGTTCCAGATGCATGGAATAGCGCGACATACCAAAACAGAAAATCCAGAACACCAGGGCGGCGAACACGTAGCCTTCGGTGGCCATGCCCAGCCATTTCGGATCGGCAGCGGCTTGTTTGACGCTGTTGAGCAGGTCAAACAGGCCGATGATGATCACCAGACTGGTGTCCTTGAACAGCGCAATGAAGGTGTTGACGATGCCGGGAATGACCAGCTTCAGGGCTTGCGGCAGGATCACCAGGCCCATCGAGCGCCAGTAACCGAGCCCCATCGCCGCAGCCGCTTCGTACTGACCTTTGGGAATCGCTTGCAGACCGCCGCGCACCACTTCGGCGACATAGGCCGACTGGAACAGGATCACGCCGATCAGTGCCCGCAGCAGTTTGTCGAAGTTCATGCCTTCCGGCAGGAACAGCGGCAGCATCACCGAAGACATGAACAGCACGGTAATCAACGGCACGCCGCGCCAGAACTCGATGAAGGTCACGCAGACCACACGAATCGCCGGCATGTTCGAACGTCGACCCAGCGCCAGCACAATCCCCAGCGGCAAGGCACCGGCGATACCGACGGTGGCGATCACCAGAGTCAGCATCAGGCCGCCCCACTGGCTGGTCGCCACCGGGGTCAGACCGAAACCGCCGTGCAGCAGGGTGAAGGCAATGATCGGGTACAACACCAGGAAGCTCAGCCCGTAGATCGCTTTGCGCGGCACACGCGAGATGAACAATGGCGCCGCGCCGATCACCGCCAGCCACACGGTCAGGTCGACGCGCCAGCGCAGTTCCGTCGGGTAGTAGCCGTACATGAACTGGCCGAAACGCTGCTGAATGAACACCCAGCAGGCGCCCTCCTTGGTGCAGTCGGCGCGGGTGGTGCCGACCCAGTTGGCATCGACAATCGCCCAGCTGAGGATCGGAGGCACCACGAGATAAATCAGGTAGAACGCAAACAGCGTCAGCAGGGTGTTGAGCCAGCTGGAGAACATGTTCGCGCGCATCCACGCCACCACGCCGATGCTGCTGTTCGGTGGGGGCATGTCGGGTTTGAAAGTATGAGTACTCATGCGCTTTTCCTTACCGCTCGATCAGCGCAATGCGCTTGTTGTACCAGTTCATCAGCAGGGAAATGCTGATACTGATCGCCAGGTACACGCTCATGGTGATGGCAATCACCTCGATCGCCTGACCGGTCTGGTTAAGCACCGTGCCGGCGAACAGCGACACCATTTCCGGGTAACCGATACCGGCCGCCAGCGAAGAGTTTTTCGCCAGGTTGAGGTATTGGCTGGTCAGCGGCGGAATGATCACGCGCAGGGCTTGCGGAATGATCACCTTGCGCAGGGTCGGGCCGTTGCGCAGGCCGAGGGAACGCGCCGCTTCGGTCTGGCCATGGCTGACCGACTTGATCCCGGAACGCACGATCTCGGCGATGAACGCCGCGGTGTACACGGTCAGGGCCAGGGTCAAGGCAAGCAGCTCCGGGATCAGCACCCAGCCGCCAACAAAGTTGAAGCCTTTGAGCTCGGGCATTTCCCAATGCAGCGGAGCGCCGAAGATCAGTGCGCACAAGGTCGGGATCACCAGCAGAATCGCCAGGCCAACCCAGAACTTGTGAAACGGCACGCCGGTTTCTTCAAAGCGCTTGTTGGCCCAGCGCGTCATCAGCACGATGCCGACAATGGCCACCACGATGCTGATCACGAACGCCCAGAAACCATCAGCCGCCAGCGCGGCCGGCATGTTCAGGCCCCGGCTGCTGACGAAAAAGGTGTCGCCGAAGTTATGGCTGTTGCGCGGCCCCGGCATGGTCAGGAATACCGCGAAGTACCAGAACAGGATCTGCAGCAGCGGCGGAATGTTGCGGAACACTTCCACATACACGGTCGCCAGTTTGCTGATGATCCAGTTCTGCGACAGCCGCGCTACACCGATGATGAAGCCGAGGATCGTCGCCAGAACCACGCCGATCACGGTCACCAACAAAGTGTTAAGCAGACCGATGACAAACACACGGGCATAGCTGTCCGCTTCGGTGTAGTCGATCAGGTGCTGAGCGATGCCGAACCCGGCACTGCGCTCCAGAAAGCCGAAACCGGAGGTAATGCCCCGGTGCTGAAGGTTGGTTTGCGTGTTGTCGAACAGGTACCAGCCCAGCGAGACCACCGCCACAACGGTGATGATCTGGAATAGCCACGCACGCACTCGTGGATCGCTGAGGCTGAGCCTCTGCTTTGGTGCGCCGATTGAATTTTGCATGAAGTGCCCCGGAAAAAATGGAACAAGAACATCACCCGGCGGTTGGCCCGCCGGGTGATAGAACCATTAGCGCACTGGTGGTGCGTACTGAATGCCGCCGTTGTTCCACAGGGCGTTCAAGCCGCGGTCGATTTCCAGCGGAGTGCTCTTGCCGAGGTTTTTCTCGAAAATTTCGCCGTAGTTGCCGACTTGTTTGACGATCTGCACAACCCAGTCTTTCGGCAGTTTCAGGTCTTTGCCGTACTCGCCGTCAGCGCCGAGCATACGAGCAACGTCCGGGTTCTTGGTCGACTTGGCTTCAGCTTCGACGTTTTTCGAAGTGATGCCGGCTTCTTCGGTGTTGAGCAGCGCGTAGCCAACCCAACGGACGATGGCCAGCCACTCGTCGTCGCCGTTACGCACGACCGGGCCCAGCGGTTCTTTGGAAATGGTTTCCGGCAGAACCACGTAGTCCTTCGGCGACGCCAGCTTGCTGCGCTGGGCGAACAGCTGGGACTTGTCGGAGGTCAGCACGTCGCAACGACCGGATTCCAGCGACTTGGCGCTTTCATCGGAGGTGTCGAAAGTGATCGGGGTGTATTTCAGACCATTGCCGCGGAAGTAGTCGGAAACGTTCAGCTCGGTGGTGGTACCGGCCTGGATGCAGATGGTTGCACCGTCCAGCTCTTTGGCACTCTTCACGCCCAGCTTGTTGTTCACCAGGAAGCCGATGCCGTCGTAGTAGGTAATGAAGCCCGGGAATTTCAGGCCCATGCCCGCGTCACGCGAACTGGTCATGGTGGTGTTGCGCGACAGGATGTCGATCTCGCCCGATTGCAGCGCGGTGAAGCGCTCCTTGGCGTTCAACTGACTGAACTTGACCTTGGTCGCGTCGCCGAATACGGCAGCGGCCACAGCGCGGCAGACGTCAGCGTCGATCCCGAGGATCTTGCCGGTCGCGTCCGGTACCGAGAAGCCCGGCAGACCGTCGCTCACGCCACACTGCACGAAACCTTTCTTCTGCACTGCATCCAGGGTTGCACCCGCCTGAGCGAACCCGCTGACACCGAGTACTGTTGCTGCAGTCACGATGGCCAGGGTGGATTTCAACATCTTCATTCAAACCTCCAGTTTTGCTCTTGTTGTGTCGGAGCTTGAGTCCAGTCGCACCCTTTTGAGGCGTTGTTGACCCGTGTTGGCTTTTTTTGGGGTCAACCGACGTAAGACCTTCGCTATGAGTCTAGTAGGAGAAAATCCACATCATGGACAACTCACTTCTCACCAATCGGCCGAACGGGCTGTAGCCCTTTCACGTTCGCTAAGCCCGTAGCGGCCATTGGCGAACATCCATCACCGGATTCTTTGCCATCCCGTCGCGGGTCGTACACTGATAGTGTTACCGCCACGCGTAGGATGCTTCGTACAGAACGTTCCATAGCAAAGCCCGTACCACACCGCTCGCCGAATCGATTCGACGACAGGTCAATAGCAAAACTTGTAACCTTGCGACATCTTCTTAACGGATCAACCGGACGCGCACTCGAATCACGCACTCAATGAGAGCGCCCGCACATATTTGGAGCAGACATGACCGAGCCCTTGATTCTTCAGCCTGTTAAGCCCGCAGACGCCTGCGTGATCTGGCTGCACGGCCTCGGCGCCGATCGCTATGACTTTTTGCCAGTGGCCGAAGCGCTGCAAGAAAGCTTGCTGAGCACACGCTTCGTGCTGCCGCAGGCGCCCACACTTCCAGTGACGATAAATGGCGGATATGCCATGCCGAGCTGGTACGACATTAAAGCCATGAGCCCGGCGCGGGCGATTGACCGTGACCAGTTGGAAGCATCGGCGGATCGCATCATCGAATTGATCGAAAACGAGCGCGCCAGCGGAATAGACGCCTCGCGGATTTTCCTTGCCGGTTTTTCCCAGGGTGGCGCTGTCGTTTTGCACACCGCTTTTGTGAAATGGCAAGGCGCACTGGGTGGTGTACTTGCTCTGTCGACTTATGCGCCGACGTTCAGCGATGACATGCAGCTTTCAGCCAGTCAGCAGCGAATTCCCGCGCTGTGTCTGCACGGTCAGTTCGATGGCGTGGTGCAGAACTCGATGGGCCGCAGTGCCTACGAGCATTTGGTGAAGCATGGTGTCACCGTGACATGGCAGGAATACCCAATGGAGCACGAAGTGTTACCCGAGGAAATTCGCGACATCGGCGTCTGGTTGAGCGAACGTCTGCGCTAAGCGTCGAGATTAAAATCGCCCTTTGATCCCTCCCCCTACGCCGCGCCCGTTTCTTGCATTACACTGGCCGGCGTACATTCCTTAACCAATTGATGAGATGACCGTGCTCAAAGCACTCAAGAAGATGTTCGGTAAAAGCGAGGCTGAGCAGCTCGCGCCAGTTCCCAGTGCGCCGTCGCACGCCCCCGGTCATCGCAGCGATGCCCCACAGGCCGACCGCCCCGCTCACGTAGCGGCACCGAAGGCAGAACCGCAACCTGCACCGGCCGCGTCAATCGCCGCCGAACCTGCCCGCAGCGAAGCGCCGAAACCGGCCAGACCGCGTCGCGAACCGAAGCCCAAGGCACCGGTTATTCCGTGGAAACTCGAAGATTTCGTCGTCGAGCCACAGGAAGGCAAAACCCGCTTCCATGATTTCAAACTGTCGCCAGAACTGATGCACGCCATTCAGGATCTGGGCTTCCCGTATTGCACGCCGATCCAGGCGCAGGTGCTGGGTTTCACCCTCGCCGGCAAAGACGCCATTGGTCGCGCACAGACCGGCACCGGTAAAACCGCCGCGTTTCTGATTTCGATCATCACCCAACTGTTGCAAACGCCGCCGCCGAAAGAACGCTACATGGGCGAACCCCGTGCGCTGATCATCGCGCCGACCCGTGAGCTGGTGGTGCAGATCGCCAAGGACGCCGCTGACCTGACCAAGTACACCGGCCTCAACGTCATGACGTTTGTTGGCGGCATGGACTTCGACAAGCAGCTCAAGCACCTCGAAGCGCGTCACTGCGACATTCTCGTCGCGACCCCGGGCCGCCTGCTCGACTTCAACCAGCGCGGCGACGTGCATCTGGACATGGTCGAAGTGATGGTGCTGGACGAAGCCGACCGCATGCTCGACATGGGCTTCATCCCGCAAGTGCGCCAGATCATCCGCCAGACGCCGCCGAAGTCCGAGCGCCAGACCCTGCTGTTCTCCGCGACCTTCACCGAAGACGTGATGAACCTCGCAAAGCAATGGACGACCGATCCGTCCATCGTCGAAATCGAAGTCACCAACGTCGCCAGCGAAAACGTCGAGCAACACATCTACGCCGTGGCCGGTGCCGACAAGTACAAATTGCTCTACAACCTGGTCAACGATAATGGCTGGGAGCGGGTGATGGTCTTCGCCAACCGCAAGGACGAAGTCCGCCGTATCGAAGAGCGTCTGGTGCGCGACGGTGTGAATGCGGCGCAGTTGTCCGGCGACGTGCCGCAGCACAAGCGCATCAAGACCCTGGAAGGTTTCCGCGAGGGCAAGATTCGCGTACTGGTCGCCACTGATGTGGCCGGTCGTGGCATTCACATCGACGGCATCAGCCACGTGATCAACTTCACCCTGCCGGAAGTCCCGGACGACTACGTGCACCGCATCGGCCGGACCGGTCGTGCTGGTGCCGATGGCGTGTCGATCAGCTTCGCCGGTGAGGACGACTCCTACCAGTTGCCGTCCATCGAAGAGAAGCTTGGTCGCAAGATCAGCTGCGAAACGCCGCCGACGCATCTGTTGCGTGCGGTTGAGCGCAAGCGTCCGCAGTAAGCGATACGAATAAAAGAAGCGCAGCCGGCAACGGACTGCGCTTTTTTTTCGCCCGGCGTTTCATGAGGTGCTTGCGGGAGAAAACTAAAAGTCCATAATGGACAAATTAGTTTAAATACAGACTCCGGAGCCTGACATGTCCAGTACGCCCTACGTGATCGACCAGCATCAGGCCCGCGAGCTTCTGGTGCGCATCGACGTGCCGCAGATCCTGCGCAAACTGTTTCGCGATCTTGCGGCGGGTAATGCCGTGCAACCGGCGCAACAACTGGTGGAATTTCCTCAAGGTGCCGGCGACTTCATCAATTATCTGGGCGTACTGGCTGAAGACGGTGTGTACGGGGTGAAGACTTCGCCGTACATCGTTCGCGAACAGGGTGCGCTGGTGACGGCATGGACCTTGTTGATGTCGATGAAAACCGGTCAACCGCTACTGCTCTGCGATGCCGGTGAACTGACCACCGCGCGCACCGCCGCGACCACCGCCGTGGCGGTCGACGCCCTCGCGCCGTTAAATGCTACGCGACTGGCGATCATCGGCAGCGGCAAGGTTGCTCAGGCGCATCTGCACTACGTGAAATCGCTGCGTGACTGGCAGAGCATCAGCCTGTATTCGCCAAGCCTGTCCGCCGACGCGCAAACCCAGGCACTGTTGAAAGCCATCACGCCCAATCTGAAAATTGCCGATAGCCGTGAAGCGGCCATTGCCGAGGCTGATGTGATCATGCTGTGTACCTCGTCCGCCGGGCCGGTGATCGATCCCGCCGCGCTGAGCAAGCCGGCGCTGATCACCTCGATCAGTACCAACGCCCCGCGCGCCCATGAAGTGCCGCCGCAGAGCCTCAACGACATGCAGGTGTTCTGCGACTATCGGCTGACCACGCCGGGGTCGGCGGGTGAGATGTTGATTGCCAGTGAACAGCATGGCTGGAGCAAGGATTCGATTGTTGGCGATCTGGCGGATTTGCTCAGCGAGAAAGTGCAGCGCCCGGATGACGATCGTCACGTGTTCTTCCGTTCAATCGGCCTTGGCCTGGAAGACATTGCCCTCGCCAATGCGATTTATCGCTTGACCCACTAACACCACAAATCCCCTGTAGGAGCTGCCAAAGGCTGCGATCTTTTGATCTTGATCTTAAAAAACCAGATCAAAAGATCGCAGCCTTCGGCAGCTCCTACAGGGATCGCATTCCGATTGGGGAGTTGCCAATGACAGATCCCCAGAGAACCCCGATAATTTTGGAGTTTTTCCATGAGCCAGGCAGATTTCATCATCATCGGCGGCGGAATTGCCGGCGCTTCCAGCGGTTTCTGGCTGTCGCCGCACGGTAAAGTGATCGTGCTCGAACGTGAATCCCACCCGGCCTATCACTCCACCGGGCGCTCCGCCGCGCTGTTCACCGCCGCGTACGGCACACCACAAGTACGCGCGCTGACCCAGGCCAGCCGGGCGTTTTTCGAAAACCCGCCCAGCGGATTCTGCGAACACCCACTGTTGAGCCCACGCGGCGAAATGACCGTGGATTTCACCGGTGATGCCGCCGAACTGAACAACCAATACCTCAGCGCCAAAGCCACCGTGCCGGAGATGCAATTGCTCAGCGCCGACGAAGCCTGTGCGAGGCTGCCAATCCTGCGCCGGGAAAAAGTCCACGGCGCGATCTACGACCCGAGCGCCAGCGACATCGACACCGACGCCTTGCATCAGGGCTACCTGCGTGGCATTCGTCGCAATAACGGCGAAGTGCACACCGATTGCGAAGTACTCGGCCTGAACCGCGACGCCGACGGCCTCTGGCACGTACAAACCAACGGCCAGACCTTCAGCGCACCAGTGATCATCAACGCCGCCGGCGCCTGGGCCGACAAGATCGGCGCACTGGCCGGTGCCAAGCCGCTGGGCCTGCAACCGAAACGCCGCGCCGCATTCATCTTCGCCGGCCCCGAAGGCGTCGACATTCATCACTGGCCGGTGCTGGTCAGCCTCGACGAGTCCTTCTATATGAAGCCTGACGCCGGCATGTTCCTCGGTTCACCGGCCAACGCCGACCCGGTCGAGCCCCACGACGTGCAGCCGGAAGAGCTGGACATCGCCATGGGCATTTACCAGATCGAAGAAGCCACCACCCTGACCATCCGCCGCCCGACGCGCACCTGGGCCGGGCTGCGCAGTTTCGTTGCCGACAGTGATTTGCTCAGTGGTTTCGATCAGCAGGTGCCGGGGCTATTCTGGGTCGCGGCGCAGGGTGGTTATGGTATCCAGACTTCGCCGGCCATGGGACTGGCCAGTGCGGCATTGGTGCGCGGCGAGCCTTTGCCCGAGCATTTGCGTGACTTCGGCCTGAGCAGCGCCATGCTCTCCCCTGCCCGCCTCGCCTGATCGTCCATCCGGATGACGCGCCCAACGGATTGCGGCACACTCGCAGCGCCTCCTGATCACGGGGGCGTTGACGCTGCCTGGAGTTCCACTGTCATGACCGCCCCTGAATTCGACCCGGCCCTGGATAACTTCCGCGCCATCGCCGATGCCATCGCCACACTGTTCTTTCCGCACGCCGAAGTGGTGCTGCACGACCTGCGCACGCAGAAGGTCGACTACATCGCCAACAACCTGTCCAAACGCGAGATCGGCGACGACTCCTCACTGGAGGACATGCTCAGCGAGGATGTCAGCGACCGCAATATCGGCCCGTACGAGAAGCTCAATTGGGACGGCCAGAAGATTCGCAGCCTGAGCAGCGTCCTGCGCGACAGCGAAGGCCTGCCGCTGGCGGTGCTGTGCATCAACTTGAATATTTCGCTGTTCGAAAATGCCAAGGCGGCGCTGGACCTGTTCCTCTCGCCGAGCAAGCTGATTCCACAACCGGACTCACTGTTTCGTGATGACTGGCAGGAGCGCATCAACACTTTCCTCCACGCCTGGCTGCGTGAGCGGCAACTGAGCCTGAATGTGCTGACCCGCGATCACAAGCGTGAACTGGTGCTGGCACTGCACGCCGAAGGCGCGTTCAAAGGCAAGAGCGCCTCGAACTATGTGGCCAATGTGCTAAACATGGGGCGGGCGACGGTGTACAAACATCTGAAAGAGCTGAAGGGCTGAAGGGCTTAAGATCAAGAGATCGCAGCCTGCGGCAGCTCCTACAGAAGAACTCATTCCCCTGTAGGATCTGCCGAAGGTTGCGATCTTTTTTATCAGTCGCCGTAAATGTCGGACTTGAAATACTTCTCGGAAATCTTCTGATACTCGCCACTCGCGCGAATGCCATCAATCGCGCCATTCAACTGGCTGACCAGCTCGGCATTGCCTTTGCGCACTGCAATCCCGGCCCCCTCGCCCACGTACTTCGGATCCTTCAACTCAGGCCCGACAAACGCATAACCCTTGCCACGCGGCATCGACAGGAAGTCATTCAGCGGAATGGTGTCAGCAAAAATCGCATCCAGCCGCCCCGCTGCCAGGTCCATGTAGATCTCTTCGTTGTTGCTGTAGCGCTTGACGTTGATACCTTTCGGTTCGAACACCTCGGTGGCATAACGATCAGTGGTAGTCGCGCGCTGCACGCCGACGTTCTTGCCCTTAAGGCTGGCGTATTGATCGTCAACGCTGGCGCCTTCTTTCATCACCAGCCGCGACGAGGTGAAGTAGTACTTGTGGCTGAAATCCACCGACTTCTTGCGGTCTTCGTTGATGGTCATCGAGGACAGCGCCATGTCGATTTTCTTCACTTTCAGCGAGGGAATCAGGCCGTCGAACTCACCTTCGACCCACACGCACTTGACCTTCATCTGCGCGCAAAGAGCGTTACCGATGTCGTAGTCGAAACCGACGATTTCGCCCTTGTCGGTTTTCGAGGCAAATGGCGGGTAGGCGGCTTCGATGCCGATACGCAGGGTTTGCTCGGCGGCGAACACGCTGGCTGAGGCCAACAGGCTGAGGGCCAGACCGGTGATGAGGGGGAGTTTCTTCATGTTCGTTCTCTCGCGGGTTGTTGTTGGTTTGGCAAGAAAGAGCTGAAACGGAGGGAGATACTTTTTTGTACTTATAAATCCATATTGGACTTATATGTACAGGCAGTCAATCAGGCAAAGACAGAGGTTTTTGGTGTTGCAAATGACGTCATCGCGAGCAGGCTCACTCCTACAGGGGGAACGCATTCCAATTGTAGGAGTGAGCCTGCTCGCGATGGCTGACTAGAGGGCGACTCAGGGTTTATTTCTTCCAGCGATCCGCGGCGGCATGATCACTGTCCCGCCCCTCAACCCAGCGCGGGCCGTCACTGGTGTTTTCTTTCTTCCAGAACGGTGCACGGGTTTTCAGGTAGTCCATGACGAAGGCGCAGGCATCGAAGGCAGCCTGGCGATGGGCGCTGGCGGCGCCGACGAAGACGATCGGTTCGCCCGGTTCCAGCGCGCCGATGCGGTGCAGCACTTCCAGTTTTAGCAGCGGCCAGCGCTGTTCGGCTTCGATGGCGATCTTGCCGAGGGCTTTTTCGGTCATGCCCGGATAGTGTTCAAGGAACATCCCTGCCACATCCAGCCCATCATTGAAGTCGCGCACGTAGCCGACAAAACTCACCACCGCGCCGACGCCGACGTTGGCCGCGTGCATCGCGTTGACTTCAGCGCCCGGATCGAACGGCGTGGCCTGCACGCGAATCGCCATGGCTCAGCCTCCGGTCACGGTAGGGAAAAACGCAACTTCGTCGCCGTCGGTCACTGGTTCGTCGAGCTGGCAGAGGTCTTCGTTGCGTGCACACATCAGGTTTTGTTCGCTCAGCACCTCGGCGCCGTCACGTTGCGCCAGCAGCGCTCGCACGTCGTCGACGGTAGCGAAATCACCCTCAACCTTCAGCGAGTCCACACCCAGCGCTTCACGGTAACGGGCAAAAAACTTCACGGTCAGGTTCATGGCTGCTCCGCCTGGAAGTGCCCGCTCTTGCCGCCGACCTTCTCCAGCAGGCGCACGCTTTCGATGGTCATGCCGCGATCGACGGCTTTGCACATGTCGTAGATGGTCAGTGCGGCGACGCTGGCGGCAGTCAGTGCTTCCATTTCCACACCGGTCTGCCCGGACAGTTTGCAACGGGCGACGATGCGCACGGTGTCTTCGCCGTCGGCACTGAGTTCGACTTTGACGCCAGTAAGCATCAACGGATGGCACAGGGGAATCAGATCGCTGGTTTTCTTCGCCGCCTGAATGCCGGCAATGCGCGCCACGGCGAACACGTCACCCTTGGGATGGCCGCCGCTGACAATCATTTGCAACGTTGCGGGGAGCATGCGCACCAGCGCTTGGGCCGTCGCTTCACGGAACGTCACGGCTTTTTCGGTGACGTCGACCATGTTGGCGCGACCTTGGGAATCGAGATGAGTCAGCACGGGATTACTCCTGATCAGGAGCGTCGATTGTAAACCTGCGGGTCAAATTTCTGCATCACTGATTATGAAATCACCGTTGCCCCTGTGGGAGCGAGCCTGCTCGCGAAAGCGGATTCAGATTCACTATAGATGTCGACTGATACACCGCATTCGCGAGCAGGCTCGCTCCCACAGGGGATATGCATTTATCCATAAAAAAACCGGGCGGCTTTTTTGGCCGCCCGGTTTTGGATGAAGGGTTAAAGATGCGATTCGGCGTATTCGGCCAGAATCGAACGTGGCACCCCTTGCAGGGTGATGTGCACACCGTTGGGGAAATCCTTGAAGCGTTCGGTCAGGTAGGTCAGCCCGGAACTGGTCGCGGACAGGTAAGGGGTGTCGATCTGTGCGAGGTTGCCCAGGCACACCACTTTGGAACCGGCGCCGGCACGGGTGATGATGGTTTTCATCTGGTGCGGCGTGAGGTTCTGGCATTCGTCGATCAGGATCAGGCTCTGCTGGAAGCTGCGACCGCGAATGTAGTTGAGCGATTTGAACTGCAACGGCACTTTGCTGAGGATGTAATCGACGCTGCCATGAGTGTTTTCGTCATCCATGTGCAAGGCTTCGAGGTTGTCAGTGATGGCGCCCAGCCACGGCTCCATTTTTTCCGCTTCGGTACCGGGCAGGAAGCCGATTTCCTGATCCAGGCCCTGAACGCTACGGGTCGCGATGATGCGGCGATAACGCTTGCTGACCATGGTCTGCTCGATCGCTGCGGCCAGTGCCAGAATGGTTTTCCCGGAACCGGCGGCACCCGACAGATTGACCAGATGAATGTCCGGATCCAGCAGCGCGTACAGCGCCAGGCTTTGATAGATATCGCGTGGCTTGAGCCCCCACGCTTCTTGATGCAGCAGCGGTTCCTGGTGCAGGTCGAGGATCAGCAGTTTGGCCTCGTCAATCTCCTTGATCCAGCCGACAAAGCCCTGCTCATCAATGATGAACTCGTTGATGTGCACCGCCGGCAAGTTGTCGATCAGTTGCACTTGATGCCAGGTGCGGCCGTGATCCTGACGGGTATCAACCTTGCTCACGCGGTCCCAGAAAGAGCCGGTCATGTTGTGGTAGCCGTTGGGCAGCAGGGACACGTCATCGACCAGTTGGTCGGTGCTGTAGTCCTCGGAGGCAATACCGCAAGCGCGCGCCTTGAGGCGCATGTTGATGTCTTTGGTGACCAGCACCACCGGTTTTTTCGGGTCGCGGGTGTGCAGGTCGATCAGTTGGTTGATGATTTTGTTGTCGTTCAGATGCTCTGGCAGAATCAGGTTCGATTCGGCCTGCTTGCTCATCAGAATTGACAGCAAGCCCTTCGGCCCGCCCTTGCCGCGCTGGATCGGCACACCCAGCTCGACATCTTCCGGGGAAGCATCGCCCAGGGTCTTGTCGATCAGCCGGATGGCCTGACGGCATTCAGCGGCCACGCTGTGATGCCCGCTCTTGAGCTTGTCCAGCTCTTCAAGCACGGTCATCGGGATCGCGACGTGGTGTTCTTCGAAATTCAGCAGGGCGTTTGGATCGTGAATCAATACGTTGGTATCGAGTACATAAAGGATTGGCTGGTTGGAGGAAGGGCTACGTCCGTGATCATCCATACTCGGTCACCTTTGTCAGAGCCAGTAGACGCAATACCTGAGCGGTGCTGCGCCTCGAAGTGACTGCCGAAATCTCACCTGCGGAGATTCAAGTGACTGCAAACAAACGGGTCTTGGAAGACGCCACCTGTGTTGCAGGTTTCGGCGGTCTGTCTTCGTAATACTCCAAAACCGATGACATAAAAAAGTACTTTGACGGTTTTTTTAAGTTTATTTTGCAGAGTGACGAAAAGCCCTTGGCGGACTGCCCAGACCCCGCTAAAGTCGGAAGTCCGCCTGCACCGAAATCCCGTAAAAAATCACCCCAAGCCCAATGTTTCCGGGCTTTTGCCGTTTCTCAGCGAAACGCGTCCTGACAATCTTCCCAACCGATGCCGCTCTGCGCGGTTTGCGTGATCAGCCACGGCAACGAGGTCTTCACCGCGTCCTGTTTCATGTTGAAATTGATCACCCCGTGACGCCACAGCAGCATCAGGGTCAGCACCCGCTGCGCGCTTGGTGCGCCCTTGAGTTTGCCGGCGCCGTCCTGGGCGTCTATGTCCCATAACGCGACTTGCAAGCCCTGAGTGTTGAAGAAACCTTGGGCGTCGCTGCGCCGCTGACCTTCCGGCGGGCGGAACAGCGGCACATAGTTTTCCGGCAACTTGCTCTTCACCAGGTCAGCGCTGCGTCGCACCGAATCCTGCCAGTCCTGCCAGTGGCTGTGGGAACGGAACTCCCACCCCTGCACGCCGACGCACTGTTTCGAAAAGCCCGCCTGCAGACTGCTGACTGAACGATCGGCCAGCCGCGCCTGAATATCCTTGCCCAACACAAAGAACGTGCCGCTCAGGTTGGACTTGCGCAGGTATTCGGTAAGCCAGTCAGTGTTGTCCGGTTGCAGGTTGGCGGCGCTGTCGAAGGTCAGCAAAAACAGCCGGTCATGCATCTCGTCGCCGTTGCGCTCGTAGTCGCCGAAACGATCGATTTCGCTGCTGGTCTGCGGTGACAGCGCCGCCTTGCGCATCAGTTCGTCCAGATACTGCAAATGGAAGATCCGGCTCGGCTCGGCCCACTTGGTGTAATAGCTGTCGTCACTGACCACGAACTTGGCCGCTTGCTCACGCAGGGTCGGCAGGTCTTCGACGAGGAAACAGAACGAGGCGTCCTGATCGCAGCTTTGCTGGGCGTAGTTGTAGTTGGCCAACAAGCGCTGCCAGAGACGCTGGCGCAGGCTGTTGATCGCGTCGATGTTGATCGTGCGCAGGCCCAGACGCTGAGCCAAAGCGGCTTCGTCCATCGATTCGGTACCGAGCAGGCCACGGGCGAACATGAGGATTTCTGCCCGTGAAGCCACATCAAACAGCGTCGGATTGCTGAGCTGCTCCGGCCAGGTGCTGCGATCCAGCGTCGCCACATCACCCGGCGCCGCGATGGCACCGAAGCTCAAAAGCCACGCGGTGAATAAAAGAACAATGCGCAAAAGGGATGTCTCCATAACAAAACCCGCGCGGCACTATAGCTGATGTGCAAGGCTGAAGGACGCCGCCCTCACCCCAGCCCTCTCCCGGAGGGAGAGGGAGCTGACCGAGTATCGCTTTCGATATCCGCCAATCGGAACTACCGAGTCGAACTCAAATTTTGAAACCAACGAAGATCGGCTCCCTCTCCCTCCGGGAGAGGGCTGGGGTGAGGGAAAAATCCACCAGCCGTCGCAAATGCCCGAGCTTCCCCACACCTATTACCCCCATAGCTGGAGTCAACACCGACAACCCCCTAGAATCGCCCCCACGATTAAAGGAGACGACTTCATGCTGATGGTGATTTCCCCAGCCAAGACCCTCGATTACGAAACACCGCCGGCGACCCAGCGCTTCACCCAGCCGCAATATCTCGACCACTCTCAGGAACTGATCCAGCAATTGCGCGAGCTGACGCCGGCGCAGATCAGCGAACTGATGCATGTGTCCGACAAGATCGGCGGGCTCAACGCCGCGCGTTTCGGCAGCTGGACACCCGCGTTCACCCCGGAAAACGCCAAGCAGGCGCTGCTCGCGTTCAAGGGTGACGTCTATACCGGTCTCGACGCGCAATCCTTCAGCGAAGCCAACTTCGACTACGCGCAAAAACACTTGCGTATGCTCTCCGGCCTCTACGGCCTGCTGCGCCCGCTCGACCTGATGCAGCCGTATCGCCTGGAAATGGGCACAAAACTGGCCAACGCCCGTGGCAAAGATCTGTACGCCTTCTGGGGCACGCGCATCAGCGAGTGGTTGAACGAAGCACTGGCCGATCAGGGCGATGACGTGCTTCTCAACCTCGCTTCCAACGAGTACTTCTCGGCGGTCAAGCGCACAGCTCTGAACGCGCGGATCATCAACACCGAGTTCAAGGATCAGAAGAACGGCCAGTACAAGATCATCAGTTTCTACGCGAAGAAAGCGCGGGGCCTGATGAGCCGTTTCGTGATTCAGGAAAAGATCAACGATCCGGCCCTGCTCAAGCAGTTCGATGTGCAGGGTTATCGCTACAGCGCCGAACAGTCGAAACCCGACAATCTGGTATTTCTGCGCGACCACGCCCCCGAATAAAGCATGCCTATTGCACGACTCTTTCTATAAAGAGTCGTGCAGCCTGCACGCTGTCAAAAATCCCTCGCCTTATTTCGCCATTTTACTGGCGCCAAAAAAACCACCCTGTCTTTTCTAAGATTAGTTTCACTCGACACTGATCATTTTTTTCAGTAGTGGCACCTAAATTTTTTCACCGTAGTGGCACAAAACTATCTAACGTGATTTTTCGCCTGTTATTAAAGGTCGAAAACGAAAGTGCTATCAAATTGAGACTAGTGCCATCTATGACAATATTTCAAGAAATTTCAGTTTTCGCGATGAGCGGGCAGGAACTTCGTCCGAATGCATAGCTCATACCACCGGTAACGATTCTCGCCGAGTTTGTACGAGATAACTTACGCAGAGCAGATAGCCATGTAACCAAGTTGTCACAGCAACTTGCCTAGATGACTAACTAGTCTCAAAACAGACGATGGACAGGAGATACGCACCATTTATATCCCCTACAAAGGCCATGGCCGCGCCCTTATAAACGTGCTCGCCTGAGCACCCAACCGCTTGATTCACGGGACTTTAATCCTGACATCGAGCGCGCAAGACGATTGCACAAGAGTCTTCTCCAAAGAAGATCGGCTGCATAACAGGGCAAGTCATAACAACAAGGCCTGGTTGCGCACATCTTGAGTGCACTTATTTAGACACTCGAAACTTAGTATGCCTGCACACGGCATTGTGGCGCCTGTATGCCGCACTTTCGAGTGCACTAATGAACGCTGAACACCATTAACTCCGGCCCTCTAAGGCCTGATATATACAGAGGTAATTGCGATGCGCATCAGCATATTTGGTTTGGGTTACGTTGGCGCAGTATGTGCCGGTTGCCTGTCTGCACGGGGCCATGACGTAGTTGGCGTCGATGTTGCCAAAGACAAGATCGACATGATCAACGCCGGCAAATCGCCGATTGTAGAACCGGGCCTGGGCGAACTTCTGCAACAGGGTATCCAGACCGGTCGTCTGCGTGGCACGACCAACTTCGCCGAAGCGATTCGTGACACTGACTTGTCGATGATCTGCGTTGGCACGCCGAGCAAAAAGAACGGCGACCTCGAGCTGAACTACATCGAAGCGGTATGCCGCGAGATCGGTTTTGTTCTGCGTGAAAAAACCACCCGCCACACCATCGTCGTGCGCAGCACCGTACTGCCGGGCACTGTTGCCAACGTGGTGATCCCGATTCTTGAAGACTGCTCGGGCAAGAAGGCCGGTGTCGATTTCGGCGTTGCGGTCAACCCTGAGTTCCTGCGTGAATCCACCGCCATTGCCGATTACGACCTGCCACCGATGACCGTCATCGGCGAGTTCGACAAGGCCTCGGGCGACGTTCTGCAATCGCTGTACGAAGAACTCGACGCACCGATCATCCGCAAGGACATCGCCGTTGCCGAGATGATCAAGTACACCTGCAACGTCTGGCACGCGACCAAAGTGACCTTCGCCAACGAGATCGGCAACATCGCCAAAGCCGTCGGCGTCGATGGCCGTGAAGTGATGGAAGTGGTCTGCCAGGACAAGACCCTCAACCTGTCCCAGTACTACATGCGCCCGGGCTTCGCCTTCGGCGGTTCGTGCCTGCCAAAAGACGTGCGCGCCCTGACCTACCGCGCCGGTTCCCTGGACGTCGAAGCGCCGCTGCTCAACTCGCTGATGCGCAGCAACGAATCGCAAGTGCAGAACGCCTTCGACATCGTTGAAAGCCACGACAAACGCAAAGTCGCCCTGCTCGGTCTGAGCTTCAAGGCCGGCACCGACGACCTGCGCGAAAGCCCGCTGGTGGAACTGGCCGAGATGCTGATCGGCAAGGGTTACGACCTGAGCATCTACGACAGCAACGTCGAGTACGCCCGTGTTCACGGCGCGAACAAGGACTACATCGAGTCGAAGATCCCGCACGTTTCGTCCCTGCTCAACGCGGACTTCGATTCGGTGATCGACAACTCCGACGTAATCATCCTCGGCAACCGCGACGAGAAGTTCCGCCCGTTGGCGCAGCAAGCGCCGCACGGCAAACAGGTCATCGACCTGGTGGGCTTCATGGCCAAAGCCACCGACGCTGGTACGCGCACCGAGGGTATCTGCTGGTAAAGCAGCCCTAAGCGACAAGCCTCGAGCTGCAAGCCAAAGCGTTCCGCTTGCAGCTCGAAGCTTGCGGCTTGAAGCCTTCTCACCTTCGGATGACGTTGATGACCAAGCTCAAACATTTTTTTCTGCAATCAGCCGGCTGGCTTTTTTATCTCAGTCTGCTGATGGGCCTGGCCTTGATGCTGCCCACGTCCACATTCGACTCCGAGTCGAAGGACTTCATTTTCCTGATTGGCGCCGTGGGTATCTGGCGCTACTCGATGGGTGCAACGCATTTTGTGCGCGGCATGATTTTTCTCTACATCGTTTACCCGCACCTGCGCCGCAAAGTGCGCAAACTGGGTAAGGCGGCGGACCCGTCGCATGTGTTCCTGATGGTCACCAGTTTCCGTATCGACGCGCTCACCACGGCGCAGGTCTACAGCTCGGTGATCCGTGAAGCCATCGACTGCGAACTGCCGACCACCGTGGTCTGCTCGATCGTGGAAATGTCCGATGAGCTGCTGGTCAAGGCACTGTGGGCGCGGATGAATCCGCCCGACCGCGTCAAGCTCGACTTCGTGCGCATTCCCGGCACCGGCAAACGTGATGGCCTGGCCTATGGTTTCCGCGCGATCTCCCGTCACCTGCCGGACGACCGCGCCGTGGTTGCCGTGATCGATGGCGACACCGTGCTCGGCGAAGGCACCGTGCGCAAGACCGTGCCGTGGTTCCAGCTGTTCGGCAACGTCGGCGGCCTGACCACCAACGAGTTCTGCGAAGTGCGCGGCGGCTACATCATGAGCGAATGGCACAAGCTGCGTTTCGCCCAGCGCCACATCAACATGTGCTCGATGGCCCTGTCCAAACGCGTACTGACCATGACCGGTCGTATGTCGGTGTTCCGCGCCACCGTGGTGACCAACCCGGAATTCATCGCCGACGTTGAAAGCGACTCGCTGCAACACTGGCGTCTGGGCCGCTTCAAGTTCTTGACCGGTGACGACAAGTCGAGCTGGTTCAGCCTGATGCGCCTCGGTTACGACACCTTCTACGTGCCTGACGCGGCGATCAACACCGTTGAACACCCGCCGGAAAAGAGCTTCATCAAGGCCAGCCGCAAACTGATGTTCCGCTGGTACGGCAACAACCTGCGCCAGAACTCGCGAGCACTGGGCCTGGGTGTGAAACGTCTCGGCGCGTTCACCTCGGTGGTGCTGTTCGATCAACGCGTATCGATGTGGACCTCCTTGCTCGGCCTGACCGTGGCGATCATCGCCAGCTTCAAATACGGCACCGCGTTCATCCTGGTGTACCTGCTGTGGATCGGCATCACCCGCCTGATCCTGACATTGCTGTTGTCGTGTTCCGGTCACCGCATCGGCCCGGCTTACCCGGCGATTCTTTATTACAACCAGATCGTTGGCGCGCTGGTGAAGATCTACGTGTTCTTCCGCCTCGACCAACAGTCCTGGACGCGCCAACCCACATCCCTGACCCGTGATCTCGCCAGCTTTCAACGTTGGTTCAACACCTGGTCGTCTCGGACCATGACCTTCTCCGCCGGCAGCATTTTCGTCGCCGTGCTGCTGATGATGGTCTGACCCGCCCCTATTGAATTAACAAGGAAATCGCCCCTATGAATACCGCCGTCAACGCCAACGTAGTGCATGAATCCGAAGCCCAGCGCCAACACGCCCGCGTGAAAATCCCGGCCAAACTGCGCTTCTTCGGTCCTGACCGGACGCCGGTCGAAGCGCGGGTCCTGGACCTCTCGGCCGGTGGTCTGGCGTTCAACGCCGGGCAAATGCCACTGACCATCGGCGAGGTGTACAAGGCGCGCCTGCAATTCGTCATCGACAACCTCGGCCTGGCCATGGACGTTGAACTGCAAGTGCGTTCCTACGACCGCCCGACCGGTCGCGTCGGCTGCCAGTTCCAGAACCTCGAGCAGCAGGACATTTCCACCCTGCGCCACTTGATCACTTCGCACCTGGCTGGCGACATCGTCAGCATCGGCGAAGTGCTGGCGACCCTGCAGCGCGACAACTTCACCAAGGCACGCAAGGTCAAGGACGGCGGTTCCGGCATGACCCCGTTCGGGCGCCTGAAAGCGGTGACGTTCAGCGCCGGTATCTTCGCGGTCGGCCTGGTCGCGGCGGGTTTCATTTTCAAATCGGTTTACGGCATGTATTTCGTCAGCCATGCGCAGGCCGGTCTGGTCAGCGTGCCGGGGATGAACATCACCATGCCGCGTGACGGCACCGTGCAGAGCCTGGTCAAGTCCGACGGCGTTGCGGCGAAAGGCGCGCCACTGGCGACGTTCAGCACCAGCATGCTCGACGTACTCAAGGGTCACCTGGAAGAAGATCAACTGTCGCCGGCCAAGGTTGAAGAACTGTTCGGCAAGCAAATGACTGGCACCCTGACTTCACCGTGCGATTGCACCGTGGCCCAGCAACTGGTGGCTGACGGTCAATACGCGAGCAAGGGCGACGTGATCTTCCAACTGGTACCGCGCAACACCCAGGCCACCGTTGATGCGCGCTTCTCCTATCGCCAGTTCGGTGACGTGCGTCCGGGTACTCCGGTGAGCTTCCAGATCGCCGGCGAAGACAAGACCCGCACCGGCAAGATCGTCAGCAGCACCAGCCTGAAAAGCGCCGATCTGTCCTCCGACATCCGCGTGCAGATCCAGCCTGACGAGCCGCTCGACAGCAGCCTCGCCGGTCGCCCGGTGGAAGTGAACAGCGACCGTGGCCCGAACCTGAACTGGCTGATCGACAAAGCCATGGCTGCCGGTCTTTAAGTCGAGGACATGCCTGTGACTACTCCACCCATCCTGAAAACACCGCGATCCCTGTGGGAGCTGGCCTGCCGGCGATTGGATCAGCGCGGTGTGTCTGATGTACCGCGCCGCCTGAATCGCGAGCAGGCTCACTCCTACATGGGGACGGTGTGTGCCTTGGCATTGGCGGTGAGTCTGGCCGGTTGCGCCGGCCTGCCCGATCAGCGTCTGGCCAACGAAGCGCTCAAGCGTGGCGACACCGCCACCGCCGCGCAGAATTATCAGCAACTGGCCGATCTGGGTTACAGCGAAGCGCAAGTCGGCCTCGCCGATATCCAGGTCGACAGCCGCGATCCTGCGCAAATGAAACAGGCCGAAGCGACTTACCGCGCCGCCGCCAGTGTTTCGCCGCGTGCTCAGGCGCGTCTCGGCCGCTTGCTGGTGGCCAAGCCGGGTTCCACCGAAGCCGAGCATCAGGAAGCCGAAAGCCTGCTGAAAAAAGCCGCCGCCAATGGCGAAGGCAATACGTTGATCCCGCTAGCGATGCTGTACCTGCAATACCCGCACAGCTTCCCCAACATCAACGCGCAGCAGCAGATCGATCAGTGGCGCAAATCCGGTTATCCGGAAGCGGGTCTGGCGCAGGTGCTGCTGTATCGCACCCAAGGTACCTACGACCAGCACCTGGATGACGTGGAAAAGATCTGCAAAGCCGCGCTCAACACCACCGACATCTGCTACGTCGAACTGGCCACGGTCTATCAGAAACGTGCCCAGCCTGAGCAACAAGCCGAGCTGATCAAGCAGATGCAGGCCGGTTACAGCCGTGGCACCGTCACCGCGCAGCGTGTCGATTCCGTGGCCCGTGTCCTGGCCGATTCGACCCTGGGCAAGCCCGACGAAAAAACCGCGCAGTCGCTGCTCGAGCCGATCGCTCCGGGCTACCCGGCGTCGTGGGTGACCCTCGCACAACTGCTCTACGACTACCCGGAACTGGGTGACGTCGATCAGATGATGAAGTACCTCGACAACGGCCGCGCCGCTGACCAGCCGCGCGCCGAACTGTTGCTGGGCAAGCTCTACTACGAAGGGAAAATGGTCCCGGCTGACGCGAAAGTCGCTGAAGAACATTTCCAGAAAGCCGTTGGCCGCGAAGTCGCCGCCGACTACTACCTCGGCCAGATCTATCGCCGTGGTTACCTCGGCAAGGTCTATCCGCAGAAAGCTCTCGACCACCTGCTGACCGCCGCACGCAACGGCCAGAACAGCGCCGACTTCGCCATCGCCCAACTGTTCTCCCAAGGCAAGGGCACCAAACCCGACCCGGTCAACGCCTACGTGTTCAGCCAATTGGCCAAGGCACAAAACACTCCGCAAGCCGATGAGCTGGCAACCACCCTCGCCGCGCAACTGCCGCCCGAGCGTCTGGCCGAAGCCCAACGTCTGCTGCAACAAGAGCAAGCCAACCGTGGCGCTCTGAACCCGAACACGCTGCAACTGCACGCCCTGCAAGAAGAAGACGGCGAGGAAAAACTATGAAGCTGAATCCATTCGTGAAGGCCGGCATTGGCCTTTCGTTCGCGCTGATCTGGTCTTGCCCGACACTGGCCGCGATGACTGAAACCAAGAACTTCGGCCTGGAAGTGAAAGTCACCGGCCAGTCCGAAGACGACCGTGACCTCGGCACCGCCAGCGGCGGCGACGTCAACGGTGTCGGCCTCGACCTGCGTCCGTGGATCTACGGCGAAAGCGGCGCGTGGAGCGCCTACGCCATGGGCCAGGCCGTGACCTCGACCGACATCATCGAAACCGACACCCTGCAACAATCCGACGGTGAACAAGCCACCGACAACGGTGATCGCAAAACCAAGAAAAACTACCTGGCGATGCGCGAGTTCTGGGTCGGCTACAGCGGCCTCACCCCGTACCCTGGCGAGATGCTCAAGTTCGGTCGTCAGCGTCTGCGCAATGACGATGGCCAGTGGCGCGACACCAACATCGAAGCGCTGAACTGGACCTTCGACACCACCCTGTTGCGCGCCAACGCCGGTGTCGCCGAACGCTTCAGCGAATACCGCACCGACTTGAAAGAGCTGGCGCCGAAAGACAAGGATCGCCTGCACGCCTACGCCGATGCGGCCTATCAGTGGACGCCGGGCAACTGGGTCGGCATTCGTGGTCACCACACCCACGATGACGGCAAACTCGATTACGCCGAGCCGGGTGTTCCACGCGACTCGCTGGACAAGACCGAGAACGGCGACATCAGCTGGATCGGCCTGACCGCTGACAGCGACGCCTACAACTGGCGCAACACCAACACCGTCAACTATTGGGGCAGCATCACCGGCATGAGCGGCGACCGCGACACGGTCAACGCCTTGAATGGCGATGGTTCGCGTCCGGCGCAAGCCAAGCGCAGCGATGACGTCAACGGCTGGGCCACCGACATCGGTGTGCGTCTGCGCCTTGATCCGCAATGGCAAGTCGGCGGTGCCTATGCCCGTGCCAGTGCCGATTACGAGCAGACCGGTCTGGAAAGCAACCGCTCCAACTACACCGGTACGCGCTCGCGTGTGCACCGTTTCGGCGAAGCGTTCCGTGGCGAAATGAACAACATGCAGACCGCGACCCTGTTCGGTTCGTGGATGGTCAACGACGAGTACGACGCCAGCCTGATCTACCACAAATTCTGGCGCGTCGACGGCAACAAGCCGGTGGGCAGCAACGGCATCAACGCCGTAGAAAACAACACCGACGACGTCACCGGCGCGATCCTGTCCAGCACCTCGCTGCCGCTTGAAGACGGCAACAAGGATCTGGGTCAGGAGATGGACCTGGTCGTCACCAAGTACTTCAAGCAAGGCCTGTTGCCGGCGGCGCTGAGCCAGTCGATCGACGAGCCTTCGGCCCTCGTGCGCTTCCGTGGCGGTGTGTTCAAACCGGGCGATGCCTACGGCAAGCAGGTTGATTCGTACATGCACCGCGCGTTCATCGACGTGATCTGGCGCTTCTGATGCAAACCGCCAAGGGAGTGCCCGACATGATCAGCACCAGGACAGGCTCACTCAGCCTGCTGGCCGGCGCGATGCTGCTGGCCAGCGCCAGCGCCTTCGCGACTGTGGAGCCGGTTAAGCCGGTGACCACCGCGAAAGAGCTGCAACAAGCCAAGACCTACACCGTCAGCAGCGCGCCGACCGAAGCGCTGAACCTGGCCGCGCCGAAACTGCCGGACATTTCCGGCTATACCGCCGAAGCCGCTGCGGCGAAAATCAACCGCAGCAAAGCGGGCAAGATCAGCGTGCGCCGGATGATGCAGGAAGACGCGCTGAAGGACTTCATCGGCGGCGACAACAAGATGGCCGAATGGGTGGTGCGTCAGCACGGTATCCCGCAGGCGATCTTCGTCGACGACGGTTACATGAACCTCAAGGACCTTGCGCAGAAACTGCCCAAGCAGTATTTCAGCGAGACCTCGCCGGGCGTGTACCTGTCGAAGCTGCCGATCGTCGTGGGCCGTAAAGGCATCCTCGAAATCGACGGCCAGACCCAGGAATTGCGCCTGTCGCAAGAGGCCGGGGCGTTCATGGTCAACGACGGCCAACTGTTCGTGCGTGACACCAAAGTCACCGGCTGGCGCGAGAAGGAAAACGGCCCGGCAACCTTCCGTTCGCCGAAGGAATTCCGCCCGTTCCTGCTCGCTTGGGGTGGCACCGAGACCTACATCGTCAACAGCAAGATGGCCAGCTTCGGCTACGCCAACAGTAAGTCGTACGGGGTGAGTATTTCCCAGTACACGCCGAACATGGCCAAGGTCCTCAAGCGCCCTGAACCGACCGGCTGGATCGTCGGTTCCGAGTTCTCCGACATGTGGTACGGCTTCTACTGCTACGAGACCCGCGACTTCGTGGTCAAGGGCAACACCTACAAAGACAACATCGTCTACGGCATCGACCCGCACGACCGTTCCCACGGCCTGATCATTGCCGAGAACACCGTGCACGGCACGAAGAAGAAGCACGGGATCATTATTTCCCGTGAGGTCAACGACAGCTTCATCTTCAACAACAAGAGCTTCGACAACCACCTCTCGGGACTGGTGATCGACCGGAACAGCGTCAACAACATCATTGCCTACAACGAGATCTACAAGAACCACACCGACGGCATCACCCTCTACGAGTCCGCCGACAACCTGCTGTGGGGCAACAAGGTCATCAGCAACAAGCGCCACGGCATCCGCATTCGTAACAGCGTGAACATCCGCCTCTACGAAAACGTCGCCATGGCCAATGGTCTGACCGGCGTCTACGGCCACATCAAAGACCTCACCGACACCGACCGTGACATCAAGCTCGACCCGTTCGATGCGCAGGTGTCGCTGATCGTCGTTGGCGGTGAGCTGGCGGCCAATGGCAGCGGCCCGCTGTCGATCGATTCACCGTTGAGTGTCGAGCTGTATCGCGTGTCGATGCTGGCGCCGACCAAATCCAGCGGCATCAGCTTCAACGGCATCCTCGGCGAGCGCCAGGATGAAATTCTCGACCTGCTGGTGCGCCAGCAGAAAGCCGTGCTGATCGACCCTGTCGAACGCCAGACCGAAATGCAGGACTGAGGATAATTTTATGCACCCACACTTGATCAGATTACTCAGCCTGTCGGCCCTGACCGTGGGCATTCTCGCGGCCAGCAACGGCGCCCGCGCCGATGAAGGCGCCGCTGCCACGCCGCCAAAATTCAGCGCCGAACCATGCTGCAACCTGTGCCCGGCCGCCCATGACGCGAAGAACTACACCACGCGTTATCAGCAGAACTTCACCACGCTGGTGCAGGCGCAAGGTGACTGGCTGTTCCGGACGCAGGAAGACCTGCGCACCGAGTTCAACACCACCCCGGCCGGCTACAAACGCCTGCAACAGTTGCACGATGCGTTCAAAGCCAAAGGCGTTGAACTGGTGATCGTTTACCAGCCGACCCGTGGTCTGGTGAACCGCAACAAGCTCAACCCGCAGGAAAAAGCCGCGTTCGATTACGAGAAAGCGCTGGGCAACTACAAGACCATGCTCGGCCGTTTCGCCAAGATGGGTTACGTGGTGCCGGACCTGTCGCCGCTGACCAACGAATCGCTGCCGGACACCCTGCCCGCCCACGATTTCTACTTCCGCGGCGACCAGCACTGGACGCCATACGGCGCACAGCGCACGGCGAAAATCGTCGCCGAGAAGGTCAAGCAGATCCCGGCCTTCGCCGACGTGCCCAAGCGTGAATTCGAAACCAAGCGCTCTGGGCGCATGGGCAAGACCGGCACCTTGCACAACATGGCCGGGCAATTGTGCGGCACCAGTTACGCGATCCAGTACATGGATCAATTCACCACCGAGCCTAAGGGCGAGGCCGGTGACGGCGATCTGTTCGGTGATTCCGGCAACCCGCAAATCACCCTCGTTGGTACTTCGCACAGCGGCAAGAACTACAACTTCGCCGGTTTCCTCGAAGAAGCCATCGGCGCCGACATTCTCAACGTCGCCTTCCCCGGCGGTGGTCTGGAAGGTTCGATGTTGCAGTACCTCGGCAGCGACGAATTCCAGAAGACGCCGCCGAAGATTCTTATCTGGGAATTCTCGCCGCTGTACCGCCTCGATCAGGAAACCATCTATCGCCAGATGATGTCCCTGCTCGACAACGGCTGCGAAGGCAAAGACGCGCAAATGTCCGCGAGCACCACGCTCAAGCCGGGCAGCAAACAAGAACTGCTGGTCAACAGCAAGAACCTGAACCTGCAGAACAGCAGCCATCAGGTCGACATCCGCTTCGCCGACCCTTCGGTGAAAACCCTGCAAGCCACCCTCTGGTACATGAACGGTCGCCACGAGGACATCAAGATCGAGAAACCGGAAACCTCCGACACCGACGGTCGTTTCGCCTTTGAGTTGCGCACGGACGAAGACTGGGCCTCGCAAAACCTGCTGGCGGTCGAAGTCCAGGGCCCGGAAGCGGGCACCGCGCCACAGAAAGTCGAAGCGAAAATCTGCAAACGCAACGTATTCCCGGGCGCTGGGCAACAAACCGCTCAGGTCGGGCAATGAGGTCTGCTATGCGAAACTCGAAACTGAAAACCCTTTTAGCGCCGACGCTACTCGGGCTGGCGATCTTCGCCGGCACCGCGCAGGCCGCCGCGCCATTGCGTCCACCTCAGGGCTATTTCGCGCCTGTGGATAAATTCAAGACCGGTGACAAAAGCGAAGGCTGCGACGCGATGCCGACGCCGTACACCGGGCCGCTGCAATTTCGCAGCAAATACGAAGGTTCGGACAAGGCCCGCGCAACGCTGAACGTGCAGTCGGAGAAAGCCTTTCGCGACACCACCAAAGACATCACCACGCTGGAACGCGGCACCGCCAAACGGGTGATGCAGTTCATGCGCGACGGTCGTCCGGAACAGCTCGAATGCACACTGAACTGGCTGACCGCGTGGGCCAAGGCCGATGCGTTGATGTCGAAAGACTTCAACCACACCGGCAAGTCGATGCGCAAATGGGCGCTGGGCAGCATGGCCTCTTCGTACATTCGCCTGAAGTTCTCCGACTCGCATCCGCTGGCCCAGCATCAGCAGGAAGCGCAGTTGATCGAGGCGTGGTTCAGCAAAATGGCCGATCAGGTGGTCAGCGACTGGGACAACCTGCCGCTGGAAAAAACCAACAACCACTCCTACTGGGCAGCGTGGTCGGTGATGGCGACCTCGGTCGCGACCAACCGCCGCGACCTGTTTGACTGGGCGGTGAAGGAATACAAGGTTGGCGTCAATCAAGTCGATGCCGACGGCTTCCTGCCGAACGAACTCAAGCGCCAGCAACGCGCCCTCGCCTATCACAACTACGCCCTGCCGCCGCTGGCGATGATCGCCAGTTTTGCCCAGGTCAACGGTGTTGATTTGCGTCAGGAAAACAACGGTGCGCTGAAACGTCTCGGTGATCGGGTGTTGTCGGGGGTGAAAGACCCGGATGAGTTCGAGAAGAAGAACGGCAAAGAGCAGGACATGACCGATCTGAAAGAGGACATGAAATTCGCCTGGCTCGAACCGTTCTGCACGCTCTACACCTGCCCGCCGGATGTGATCGAGAAGAAGCACGGCATGCAGCCGTTCAAGACCTTCCGCCTGGGTGGGGATCTGACCAAGGTCTACGACCCGTCGCATGAAAAGGGCAACAAAGGCTCATAAAGCAAAAGCCCCTCACCCTAACCCTCTCCCAAAGGGAGAGGGGACTGACCGAGGTGGCTGTGCGAGTTACGCCGAAATGAAATACCGAGTCGATCTCAGGCTTTGAAAAAACCGAGATCAGGCTGCAAGGAAATACCGAGTCGGTCTCAGGCGTTGAAAAACAACCGGGATCAGGCTGCACAGAAATACCGAGTTGATCTCAGGCGTTGAAAAACAATCGAGATCAGGCTGCACGGAAATATCGGGTCGATCTCCTTTTCTGAAAACCATGGAGATCAGGCTCCCTCTCCCTCCGGGAGAGGGCGGGGGGTGAGGGCGGGTTTTCAAGGCCCTGCACAACCCTGACAGAAACACCGTTTCACCCCTCCACTACCACGGGGGGTTTGGGGGGGCTTTGGCCCTTGACTGTTGGTTCAAACATGGAGAGATCGGGATGGTATTTTCATCCAACGTGTTCCTGTTTCTGTTCTTGCCGATCTTTCTCGGCTTGTACTACTTGAGCGGGCAACGCTATCGCAACCTGCTGCTGCTGATCGCCAGCTACGTGTTCTATGCCTGGTGGCGTGTGGACTTCCTCGCGCTGTTCGCAGCGGTCACGTTGTGGAACTACTGGATCGGCCTGAAAGTCGGTGCCGCCGGCGTCAGAACCAAACCGGCGCAGCGCTGGCTGCTGCTCGGTGTCGCAGTCGACCTGTGCATCCTCGGCTACTTCAAGTACGCCAACTTCGGCGTCGACAGCATCAACGCGATGATGACGTCGGTCGGTCTCGAACCGTTCATCCTCACCCACGTGCTGTTGCCGATTGGTATCTCGTTCTACATCTTCGAGTCGATCAGCTACATCATCGACGTGTATCGCGGCGACACCCCGGCCACGCGCAACCTGATCGACTTCGCGGCGTTCGTGGCGATCTTCCCGCACTTGATTGCCGGCCCGGTTCTGCGTTTCCGCGACCTCGCCGACCAGTTCAACAACCGCACGCACACCCTCGATAAATTCTCCGAGGGCTGCACGCGGTTCATGCAGGGTTTCATCAAAAAGGTCTTTATCGCCGACACCCTCGCGGTGGTCGCTGACCATTGCTTCGCCCTGCAAAACCCGACCACCGGTGACGCCTGGCTCGGCGCGCTGGCCTACACCGCGCAGCTGTATTTCGACTTCTCCGGTTACAGCGACATGGCCATCGGTCTGGGCTTGATGATGGGTTTCCGTTTCATGGAAAACTTCAAACAGCCGTACATCAGCCAGTCGATCACTGAGTTCTGGCGTCGCTGGCACATCAGCCTGTCGACCTGGCTGCGTGACTACCTCTACATCACCCTCGGCGGTAACCGTAAAGGCACGCTGATGACCTATCGCAACCTGTTCCTGACCATGCTCCTCGGTGGTCTGTGGCACGGCGCGAACATCACCTACATCGTCTGGGGCGCCTGGCACGGCATGTGGCTGGCGATTGAGAAAGCGCTGGGCCTGAACACTTCGCCGCGCAGCCTCAACCCGATCCGCTGGGCGCTGACCTTCCTGCTCGTGGTCATGGGCTGGGTGATCTTCCGCGCCGAGAACCTGCATGTCGCCGGCCGTATGTACGGCGCAATGTTCAGCTTCGGTGACTGGTCGCTGTCGGAACTCAACCAGGCCAGCCTCACCGGTCTGCAAGTGGCGACTTTGGTTGTTGCGTACGTGACGCTGGCGTTCTTCGGTCTGCGCGATCTGTACACCAATCAACCGCCAGCCAAAACCAAACCTGAAGTCAACGTCGAGGCCAACGGCCCTGCCACCGCGACCCCAGGAATGATCAAGGCAGCACCCGGCGAAAACCCGGCCAGCATCCATGAGCCTGGCTACACCGTCGGCGTCGAAGCCCAGGTGCAACCGGCCTACTGGAGCGCGGACTGGTCCCGCTACGTGATGCGCGGCCTGATCCTGCTGCTGTTCATCGCCTCGATTCTCAAACTCTCGGCGCAAAGCTTCTCGCCGTTCCTTTACTTCCAGTTCTGAGGGATCTGACATGACCCGCTCATTACGCATCTTCTACATCGCCCTGTTCCTGGTGACCCTGTTGGTCCTCGGTCTGTGGTCGGTTCGCAGCTTCTTCGGCTTCAGCACCAACGCCGACGCGACGGTGCTCAACGGCCGCTGGACCAAGGCTGTGGAAACCCATTACGACGATGAATTCCCGATCAAGCGTCTGGGCACCAATCTCTGGGCCGCGCTGGATTTCAAACTGTTCAACGAGGGTCGTCCGGGCGTGGTGCTCGGTCGCGATCAGTGGTTGTACAGCGATGAGGAATTCAACCCGATCGTCAACGAAGAGCTGAACCTGCAAGGCAACTACGCGCTGGTCGAAGGCGTGCGCCAGACCCTCAAAGAGAAAGGCGTGAAACTGGTGATGGCGATCGTGCCGGCCAAGGTTCGTCTTTACCCGGAGCATCTGGGTGAAGTGAAACCGGCGAGCATCCACGAAAACCTTTATGAGGATTTCCACCACCGCGTCGCGGCGGACAAGATCCTCGCCCCGGACCTGCTCAAGCCATTGCAACAGGCCAAGCAGAACGGTCAGCAAGTGTTCCTGCGCACCGACACGCACTGGACGCCGGAAGGTGCCGAAATTGCCGCGAACACCCTGGCGAAAACCATCGCCGACAAGTTCCCGCTGAGCGGCGAGCCGCAACGCTTCGTCACTACGCCAGCGGAAAAAGTCACGCACAAGGGCGATCTGCGCTTGTTCCTGCCGCTTGATCCGCTGTTCGAAAACCTGATGCCGGCGCAAGAGCCGCTGCAAAAGCGCAACACCGTCGCGGCCGGCGAGCAGCCTGCCGGTGATGACGCGCTGTTCGCCAGCAATGAAGTGCCGGTGGCACTGGTCGGCACCAGCTACAGCGCCAACCCTAACTGGAACTTCGTCGGTGCGCTGAAACAAGCGCTGCACAGCGACGTGGTGAGCTACGCCGAAGACGGCCACGGCCCGATCCTGCCGATGCTCAGCTACCTGAAAAGCGATGACTTCAAGAACAGCCCGCCACAGGTGCTGATCTGGGAGTTTCCTGAACGATATCTGCCTGTGAACAACGAAATCGGCGACGCCGACCCGCAGTGGGTCGCAGAGCTTAAACAAGCCGGCGCGCGCCAACAAAACGTAGCAATCAACACTAAATCCGAGACGCCCGATCGGGCGCAAAACTGAAAGAGAGGTACACCATGACTTTCACTACTACTCCTCGCCGTCTCGCTAAAAGCTTCGCACTGGTTGCTGGCCTCAGCGTGCTTTCTGTCCCTGCCTTTGCCGGTGGCGACGCCGCGCTGTACGGCCCGACCGCACCGAAAGGCTCGACCTTTGTGCGGATCTACAACGCCAGCAACGCAGAAGTCAGCGCCACCGTTGGCAGCACCAATCTGAGCGACGTTGCGCCACTGGCCAGCAGCGACTTCAGCTTCATGCCGGGCGGTGATTACAGCGCCAAGGTCGGCAGCCAGACCCTGCCGGTAAAACTCGCCGGCGACCACTACTACACCCTGGTCAACAACGCCTCCGGCGCGCCGCAACTGATCGAAGAGCCGCCGTTCAAGAACAAGCAGAAATCCCTGGTGCGCGTGCAGAACCTCAGCGACAAGCCGCTGACCCTGAAGACCGCCGACGGCAAGACCGACGTGGTGCCGAACGTGGCCGCCAAGGGCCGTGGCGAACGTGAAATCAACCCGGTGAAAGTCAGCCTGGCGCTGTACGAAGGTGACAAGAAAGTCGGCGACGTGAAGCCGGTTGCCCTGGAGCGCGGTGAAGCAGCGGTGCTGTACGTCACCGGCAGCGGCAGCAGCCTGTCGCCAGTCTGGGTGAAACGCCCGGTATCGACTCGCTAACAAATTTTCCGAACTGACGCAGTGCCCCCTGTGGGAGCGAGCCTGCTCGCGAATACGGTCTGACATCCAACATCAATGTCGACTGATACGCCGCTTTCGCGAGCAGGCTCGCTCCCACCCTTGACCGGGTTGTCAGTTCGGATACGAGACAAAAACAAGAGTGAAACGACATAGCGTTCGTGCCTCTAACCCAATCGATTTTATGGAGTAAACAATATGATTCCGGTGATCTTGTCAGGTGGTAGCGGTTCGCGTCTCTGGCCGCTTTCGCGTAAGCAGTTCCCTAAGCAATTCCTCGCCCTGACCGGCGAACACACCCTCTTCCAGCAGACCCTTGAGCGTCTGGTGTTCGAAGGCATGGACACCCCGATCGTGGTCTGCAACAAGGATCACCGCTTCATCGTCAACGAGCAGTTGGCCAATCGCAAACTGGAATGCCAGCGCATCCTCATGGAACCGTTCGGCCGCAACACCGCGCCGGCCGTGGCGTTGACCGCGATGATGCTGGTCAATGAAGGCCGTGACGAACTGATGCTGGTGCTGCCGGCCGACCACGTGCTGGAAGATCAGAAAGCCCTGCAACGTGCTCTGGCCCTGGCCACCGTCGCCGCCGAAAACGGCGAAATGGTGCTGTTCGGCGTACCCGCGACCAAACCGGAAACCGGTTACGGCTACATCAAATCCACTGCGGATTCGCTGCTGCCCGAAGGCGTCAGCCGCGTTTCGCACTTCGTCGAAAAACCTGACGTCAAACGTGCCACCGAGTACGTCGAATCCGGCGGCTACTACTGGAACAGCGGCATGTTCCTGTTCCGCGCCAGCCGCTTCCTCGAAGAGCTGAAAAAGCACGATCCGGACATCTACGACACCTGTCTGCTGACCCTCGAACGCAGCCAGCAGGACGCCGACACCATCACCTTCGACGAAGCGACCTTCGCCTGCTGCCCGGACAACTCCATCGACTACTCCGTCATGGAAAAAACCCAGCGCGCCTGCGTCGTGCCGTTGACCGCCGGCTGGAGCGATGTCGGTTGCTGGTCGTCGCTGTGGGAAGTCAACGAGAAAGACGCCAACGGCAACGTCACCAAAGGCGACGTGGTGATTCAGGACAGCAAGAACTGCATGATCCACGGCAACGGCAAACTGGTGTCGGTGATCGGCCTGGAAAACATCGTTGTGGTCGAAACCAAAGACGCGATGATGATTGCGCACAAAGACAAGGTTCAGGGCGTCAAGCAGATGGTCAACACGCTCAATGAGCAGGGCCGCAGCGAAACCCAGAACCACTGCGAAGTCTATCGTCCGTGGGGTTCCTACGACTCGGTGGACATGGGCGGGCGCTTCCAGGTCAAGCACATCTCGGTGAAACCGGGCGCGTGCCTGTCGCTGCAGATGCACCATCACCGCGCCGAACACTGGATCGTGGTCAGCGGCACTGCTGAAGTGACCTGCGATGAAAACGTGTTCCTGCTCTGCGAAAACCAGTCGACCTACATCCCGATCGCCTCGGTGCACCGCCTGCGCAACCCGGGCAAGATCCCGCTGGAAATCATCGAAGTGCAATCGGGCAGCTACCTGGGTGAAGACGATATCGAACGCTTCGAAGATATCTACGGTCGCTCCACCCCGATCGAACGTGGCGTGTCGGTGAAAACCATCGCGCAGTGATCGATCTGCAATAAGAAGCCCTCGTCCAGCCCGCTGCGTCCCCTATCCGCAGTGGGTTGGGCGGGGGCTTTTTTATCGTCGTCCAGGCACTACGTCGTTTTTTCCATGACTTTTGTGGGACGCATCCTGGAAAACCTGCGTACAGGCGCAGCTACCTCCTCAGAAAAAACAGCTTCGTACGACCCGGTAGGTACGACGGTCACAACGAAATCTACGTTGCTACCTGTCACCTCTTTGGTAACCGAGGTCATTTTCAAACCCACTTCTTCCGCGAGTCGCTGAGTAGGCTTGCCATTCGGTGTCCGCGAAAAAACCTCAAGCAGTTCGGCGCTGCCACTTTCCAGCCCCTCGGTCATATTAAGCGTTACTTCGTTCCTGACTTTTGATCTTCTGATTGTAGCGGGAAGAACACTCAGATCAGCAGCCAGGCGAATTTGATGCCGACTGATATCGTTCAAGAATACTTTTCCAGAATCGGAGTATTTATAGTTGTCCTTGAACTCCCACTCCGACCTTGAATAGATATTGAAGAACTTACTGGGTCTTTCAAGCTGCGACGCTTTTGGTGTGGTGTAAACGGACCTGATATAGGGATTCACCTTGTGCGTAAAGCTCTCCTGAACCCGCTTGGCTGCCCCATTCGATGCGGCATCCGCCAAAGACAATCGCTCTTGCAGATAATCGACCTTGTACATAATAGGGACCTTCACCGCAGGGACTTCGTCCTCGGTAGCTTTGGCCTTGCCTGACTCAATAGCTTCAACCGGAACCGGCGCCAGTCCTTGTTGATCGCGAAATCGCATCGGCTGGTTTCTTACCATCCGATAGACATTCAAACCGTCAGCGTCACCTGCCGGATCCGGATTCAACCAACGTTGCCATTCGGGCAGGTAATAACGTAATCCGTAGTAATAGAGCCCACTCGCGTCCCGTTCCTTGCCGGAATACCTGACCGTTTTGTAACTGAGCTGTAAGGCTTCGCCGTTCGACCACGCTGTACCGCCGAACGGGTAATAGCTTTCCTGGGAAATAATGTTGGCATCCTGATCCAGCTCCAGCGTACTTGAGCCCAGATGGTCGGTCAGGCCGTGGCGCCGTTGATTGTTCGCGATCTCTCGTGGTTTTCGCGTAGCCCAATGCAACAACCGCACACTGCCTCGTCCGTCCTCTACATCAATAACGTGCAGTTCTTCCCCGGTACCACTGTGTGTGCGGATTTCCAGGCCCGGCAAGTAAAGGGTTTCGATGACATTGGTTTTGGCATTGGTTTGCAATGAGCGAATTTTGCGCACACGCATGCCGTCGGCGCCGTAGAAGTAACGCTCGGTATCGTCGGGCTCTGCGTCGCGTTCGACGGGACGAACTTCGCATAATTGATTTTGCCGATTCCAAGAGAAGGACTGGCCCGGTTGCCGCATCAATAAATTGCCGTTGGCATCGAAGCCGTTGCGAAATGCTTCTTTGCCCGGTTCCACGCCATCGCGCACGGGCAGACAGCGATTGCTATGGGCTTCAGCCACTAACCGATGACCGGGGTGTTGCGAACCGACATGGGTCAACTCAAGAAGGTTGTTGCCTTCATCATATCGGTAGGCCTGGCAGTAATTGGTCAAGCCGTCTGATTCAGACAGTGGGCCATGTCTGACAGGGCTCGCTTCCCATCCCGTCGCTTCGATGAGTTGCGACAGACTGTCATAGGCAAAGCGGCAGATCGGCTCGATACGCTGGTTGGCGAAATAGCGAATCGGCAGCGCCGCATCTTCGATGCTCAGCACATTGCCGAGCGGGTCGTAGGCGTATCGCAGGTCCTGCAACGGCGTCTGTTGCCCGACTCTAGAACATAAACGTCTGAGAAGTCCGTCTTCAGCATCGTGCTTCAGCGTAGTCACTACGCCATTACCCGCCACCTCTTCTTCGACCTGCCCTGCCGCGTTGTAGGTAATGGCGCTGACCATCGGCAGCCATTGTGCAGTACCACTCAGACAGAGATCCACGGCGCGCAAACGTCCATCGAGGGTATGACTGCAGCGCTGCACATTAGCCAAAGCGTCCGTCCGCGATTGCATGTCACCAAGCGGCGTCACTTGTGTTCGGGTGATGTAACCCGGAACCGACTCACCGCTGATACATCGTTCATGCACCAGCACTGCGCCGGTCAATCCATAGTCATTGAACAGCAGTACGCCCGCCGCATCATCATGACGAACCAGTCGCCCGTGTTGATTGCAGTCGCGGGTTGTCTCGCCGCCATAGGCAAGCTGCTCGATAGACGCCCCGTTCTCGATGATCTCCACTGGCCGCAACTGATCGTCGTACCGAATCTGCCGCCGGTTGCCTCGCCCATCCCACTGCTCCAGCCTCTGTTCGCCCGCGCCCAACAAACTGACACGCCAACCGGAATCGACGCTGTCCGAGCGCAACACCTGTCCGCTCAGTGAATAGACAGACAGCACATTGGCGCACGCGAGTGGATCCGTCATTTGCAGCGCCCACAAACGCGGGTCCCACTGCTCAACCCCACGCCCCGCAGCGTCATGCACAGTCCGTTGGTTGCGGGGTTGAACAGGGCAAAGTTCATCGTTACGCCAATAGTCGACGGTACGCGCCGACAACCCTCGAGGATCGAACACCGCAAGCGTTGGCGTTTTGCTATGCATTTCCATGAGTGGGCTCCCCACCTAAGGGCTGTCTTCAGGACAGCTAAACAGGTACACGAGTCAACGCCTACTGACAGAAATTACAGTACCGACCAACGGTATGAAGGTTTGCTCAGCGAATGTCCATTCCCGCCGCCCTTCGGTAGGATGATGGCCACGAACTCACGGAGCGTTCCAACATGTTCATCGGCATTCTGCTGGTCATCACCTGGCTGATCCTCCTGCTGCGCTATCCGGCCAAGGCCTTGCCGGTCTCGGTGGCGGCGGCGATTGGCCTGGGCTTCGTGGCCATGTGGGTGGTGTGGCTGGACAACCGCGAGATCAAGCAATTGGCGCGCCTTGAGATGCGTATCGCTTACGCCCCGGAGCAATGCCCGGCTGATCGTCCGCTGCAACTGAAAATGAAAAACGCCAACGACGTGCCCCTGACCGAACTGCGCTGGCGCATAGCCGCCTATGCACCGGGCGACACGGTCAATCTGGCAGACAACCAATACACCGCGCCACGCTATCGCGGCCCCGGCGAATTGCAGGCCGGCGGGGACTGGGAAGACTGCCTGCCGATGCCGCCGCTACGCCCCGGTTATCGCCCGCAAACCCTGGAGTTTCGCGCCGAGCGCTTGCAGGGTAGTTTCTCCGACTGATCCCCTTCCCCACTCTATTTGCACAAGGAATGCGCCATGCCCGTTGCGTTGATTACCGGTTGTTCCAGCGGCATCGGCCGCGCCCTCGCCGATGCGTTCAAAGCCGCCGGTTACGAAGTCTGGGCCAGTGCGCGCAAGGCTGAAGACGTGGCGCTGCTGGCGTCGGCCGGGTTCACCGCCGTGCAACTCGATGTCAATGACAGCGCGGCGCTGGAGCAACTGGGTGAGCGGATCAACCAGCAACACGGCGGCCTCGATGTGCTGATCAACAACGCGGGGTACGGCGCCATGGGGCCGCTGCTCGATGGCGGCGTTGCGGCGATGCAACGGCAGTTCGAAACCAATGTGTTTTCGATCGTCGGCGTCACCCGCGCACTGTTTCCTGTATTGCGCCGGGCCAAGGGACTGGTGGTGAATATCGGCAGTGTGTCCGGGGTTTTGGTCACGCCGTTCGCTGGTGCTTATTGCGCATCGAAGGCGGCAGTGCATGCGTTGAGCGATGCCTTGCGTATGGAGCTGGCACCGTTCGGTATTCGCGTGATGGAAGTGCAGCCGGGGGCGATTCAATCGAGTTTTGCCAAAAATGCCGGGCATGAAGCCGAGCAGTTGATCAATGAACAATCTCCATGGTTTCCGCTGCGTGAGGGCATTCGCGCGCGGGCCAAGGCGTCGCAGGACAAGCCGACGCCGGCCAGTGAGTTTGCTGCTGAGCTGTTGAAGGCTGTGCAGCAGAGCAAACCACCACGGTTGATCCGCCTCGGCAATGGCAGTCGCGCGTTGCCGTTGCTGGCGGCGTTGTTGCCCAAGGGCTTGCTGGAATCGACGTTGATGAAGCGCTTCGGTTTGCGCGGCAAACTCTGAGACCGGGTCGACGCCATCGCGAGCAGGCTCACTCCTACAGGGGATCTTCGGTGTGACACAGATCCAGTGTAGGAGTGAGCCTGCTCGCGATGCAGACGCCTCAGTCCATCAGTTATCCACAGCGCTCTGCTTCACCACAACCGTGCACGTAATCCCCGCCGCCAACAAAACACCTTCCGGCACCTCATCAATGTGAATCCGCACCGGCACTCGCTGGGCCAGACGCACCCAGTTGAAGGTCGGGTTCACATCGGCGATCAGTTCGCGGCTTTCCGGGTTGTCGCGGTCGTAGATGCCGCGGGAAATGCTTTCCACATGGCCCTCGAGCACTTCGCCGCTCATCAACTGCATATCGGCCTTGTCACCGACTTTCACGTGGGGCAGTTTGGTTTCTTCGAAGAAGCCGTAAACCCAGAACGAATTCATGTCGACCACGGCCATTTTCGCCTCACCGATGCGCGCGTAGTCACCGCGATGCACGTTGAGGTTGGTCACGTAACCGTCGACCGCCGCGCGCACTTCGGTGCGTTTGAGGTTGAGTTCGGCCGCTTCCAGTTGCGCCTGCGCGTGCTGGTAATCAGCCAGCGCGGCGTCGGCGATGTTGCTGGCGTCGTCGCGGTTTTCCTTGGAGATCACCAGGTTGTCCAGATCGGCGCGGCGATGAGCGTTGACCTTGCGCATCTCCCACGTCGACTTGCGCGAAGCGACCAGCGACTGCGCCTGTTTAACTGCGATGCGGTAATGCTCGGGGTCGATCTGCATGAGCAAATCACCCTTCTTCACCAGTTGGTTGTCACGCACCGGCACATCGATCACTTCACCGGTAACGTCGGCGGCGACGTTGATGATGTCGGCACGCACGCGACCGTCGCGGGTCCACGGCGTGTTCATGTAGTGCTCCCACAACGTGCGGCCGATCCACAGTGCAAGAGCCAGCACCAGCAGGGTCGCGAGCAGGCTGAAAAACTTTTTCATCGGGACGTTCTCAACGGTAGACAGTCAGCGCCATGGCGCCGAACAGACAGGTAAACAGACTCAGACGCAGCAGCGCCGGGTGCCAGAAAAAGCGGTACAGATCGAACCCGGACAAAAAACGATCCACCGCCCAGGCCAGCGCCGCAGCAATGAAAAACATCAGGGTCATGGTCGGCATGTACACGCCGTGGAAGGCGATTTCACGAGGCATGGGCAAGTCCTTCGGGCTTGGCGATGGCGTAGACAGCAAGCGGTGATTGCGGGTCGAGCAGCGAAGTGCGGATGAAGTGCAGATAGCTCTTCACCCGCCGCAACGCCGAGGTATCGAAGTGTGGGGCGAACGGTTCATCGGTGGCCGCGACACGGCTGATTGCGTGGTCGACCGCCACCAGCGCACGTTCGAGATTGCTAGCGTTCGGTTGCAGAAACAGCCGCACCAGCGCGCGGCCCATCACGCGGATCGCCTGGCGCCACGGCTGCGATTCGGCGTAGGCCGGGTGCACCGGCAAAATCGCCTGTTCCTTGCGCAACTCGATGATCGCGTGGCCGACTTCCAGTACCACGAACATCCAGCGCAGCAGGTTCTTCTGCACTTTCGGCTGACCGGCCGCGAGACCGTAGGCCTGATGCAGCAGATCGCGGGTACGGCTCTCGAAACTCGACGCCAGGCCTTTGAGTTTGCCGCTGATCGCGTAGACCACCTGGCCGCGCAGATCCTGCTCCAGACGTTTCCACAACCAGCGGCTGTTCGGCGGCAAAATAATCGCACCTGCAGCGGCGCAGACCAGCATGCCCATGACCATGGCGATGTAGTCGTTGATAAAGGTGTAAGGGTTGTAGATCGTCAGGTTGTCTGGCACCGAACCGGTGCTGAAGAAGATCAACAAACCGAGGCCGACACCGGCGTATTGCGGCCGCGACGTGAGGAACGAGCCGAGCACGATCACCGGCGCGAGCATCACGCACAGCAGCGGGAAACCGTCGATCCACGGGAAGATGAAAAACATCTCGACGAAGCCGATCAGGGCGCCGAGGAAGGTCCCGCACGCCATCTGAAAGGCCATGCGTTTCGGGTTTGGCGTGGCGGCCGAAAGGCCCACGGTGGCGGCCGCAATCAACGTCATCGTCGCGCCACTTGGCCATGCGGTGGCGACCCAGTAACTGCCCAGCACGATGAGAATGAACGAAGCGCGAATGCCCGACGCAGCGGCTGCCCACCAGTTGGTTTGCGGGGTGAACGGCTCATCCCAGCGCTCGCGCTCGTGGCGATGATCGGCCAGCGAAGCGTGAGTCTGTGCATAACTGTGCAAATCATCGACGAAGCGATAGAGCAACTCGTAAGCGGTGTGGAAATCCAGTTGTTCAGCGTCGCTCGGCCCGGTTTCCTGAAAGATTGCGCGCAGGCTGCGCACGCGAGCCGGCAGGCCTTCCTTGTAGCTCGCCAGCGCGGTCGCCAAACGGGCGGCATCGGGGCTGGTCAGGGCGCGGCCGCTGAAGCCATCGAGCACCTCGGCGAGATCCTGCAGGCCCGGTTTGATCGCGGCGACAACGTGTTCTTCGCCATTGCCACGCAAGCGTTCAAGCAACTGATGCAAGGCGTTAAAGCGTGTGGTGATGCCCATGAATTCGCTGTTCAAACGGCTCAGTCGGCCGTTGCGCCGACGCATGTGCGGGTCTTCAAACACGGTGACGCTGCGCAGGCCTTCGAGGCCCACAGCTTCGGCGATAAAACGCACGTTGCTTGCCTCGAAAGACTCGGCTTTGCTGCGCCCGCGCAGGCCATCGGTGACGAACAGCGCGAACACGCCGAATCGCTGATACAAGGCATTGCGCATGGCGGCGCTGGCGGTTTGCGGCAGGATCGCGGCGCTGATCAGGGTCGAACAGAGAATCCCCAGCGAGATTTCCAGCACCCGCCACACCGCTGCCATGAATGCGCCGTCCGGGTGCGCCAGCGCCGGCAAGCCAACCATCGCGGCGGTATAGCCTGCGAGGACAAAACCGTAAGCGCGGAAGTTGCGGCAACGCGCAGCACCGGCCGAGCAGATGCCGACCCAGATCGCCAGCGAGCCGAGGAACAGCTCAGTGTTCTGCGCAAATAACGCAATCAGCGTGACCATCATCGCCGACCCGGCCAACGTCCCGAGGAAGCGATAGAAACTCTTGGCGAACACCTGGCCGCTCTGCGGCTGCATGACGATGAACACGGTGATCATCGCCGTGCGCGGTTGCGGCAGTTCCAGACGCATGGCCAGCCACAGGGTGAGGAATGCGGCGATCAACACCTTGAAGATGTAGACCCAGGTCACGCCATCGCTGCGCGCCCAGTCGAAGAAGCCGCGGCGCCATTCCAGGGAGTAGAGCCAGCGCAACGGTGCGGGCAAGGGAGTCATTTAATTGTGCTCAAGAATTCAGGCAAGACGCGATCCATGTAGGAGTGAGCCTGCTCGCGATGGCGATTTTACATCCAACATTTCTGTTGACTGATACACCGCTATCGCGAGCAGGCTCACTCCTACATTGGGTTTTGTGTTCAACGCAGGAGAACCGGGGTTTTCGGCGCTTGGGTTTTCTCGGCCGTCGGCACATCGTTGCCGGCACCGAGGCCACCACCCAGCGCAGTTACCAACTCGGCATGCGCACTGAGACGCGCCGCCTGCACCTGCTGCTGCACCTGCTGCTGCTTGAACAGCAACGTCTGCGCATTGAGCACGTTGAGGTAATCGGTGAGGCCGCGCTGATAAGCAATCATCGCGATGTCGTAGGTCTTCTGCGCCGTGGCGACCGACTCGGCGGCAAAACCTTGCTGCTTGTCCATCGACTCGCGGCGGATCAACTGATCGGAGATATTCTTCAGCGCATTCACCAGCGTCTGGTTGTAATGCGCCACGGCAATGTCATAACCGGCGGAGGCTTCACCCAACTCGGCGCGCAGTCGGCCACCGTCAAAGATCGGCAGCGAGATCGCCGGGCCGACGTTGTAGTTGAGTTTCTTGCCAGTCAAAAACTCCAGCGCGCCACCGCCGGTGGCCATGTAACCGAGACTGCCGACCAGATCGACGTTGGGATAAAACCCGGCATGCGCCACATCGATACCGCGCGCCTGCGCCGCCACTTGCCAGCGACTGGCGACCACGTCCGGACGCTGACCGAGCAGCTCGGCTGGCAATGCCGACGGCAGTTTCAACGCAGCACCAAGGGACAGGGTCGGACGCTGCAACTGCGCGCCCTCCCCCGGCCCTTTCCCCGCCAGCGCTGCAAGTTGATTGCGACTGAGGGCAATTTCCTCATCCAGCGCATCGATTTGCCGATGGGTTTCCGGCAGCGGCGTTTCCGCTTGGCTGACTTCGAAGTGGGTGCCGATCCCGCCGTTCAAACGCTTCTGTGCCAGATCGAGAATCTGTTGCTGCTGCTTGAGCGTCGCCGCGACGATGTCGCGCTGGGCGTAATGCAGCGACAGTTCGATGTAGGCGCGAACGATGTTGTTCTGCAATTCCAGCTGCGCCAATCGCGCCTCGGCCGCGCTCATGTGCGCAAGGTCCACCGCACGTTCGCTGGCGTTGCTTTCACGGCCCCAGAGGTCGAGGGCGTAGCTGAAACCCAATGCGGCGTTGTTGTCCCAGGTCGTGGTGTTGGCCAGATCGCCGGGGCCGTAGAACTGATCGGTCGGCCAGTTGTGGCGTTTGAGGGTCGACTCGCCATTGATCTGCAACGACTCGGCCGCTTCAGCGACACCGGCCATGGCTTTGGCCTGCCGTACACGCGCGGCCGCCATGGCCATGCTCGGGCTGCCCTGCACGGCGAGGTCGATCCAGCGATTGAGTTGCGGGTCGCCGTAGGCTTGCCACCATTGCGCGGTGGGCCAGTTAGCGTCACGGGCGGCGTGGGCGATAGCGTCGTCGGTGGCCAGTGAATTGGCCTCCAATGCCTTGCCCTGTGGAGCAATTCCGTCCGTTGAGATGCAGCCGCCAAGACCCAGGGTAAAAGCCAGAACACTGAGCGGCAAAAGCGCTCTGTTGATGCGACGCGGCACAGCTGCGAATTCCTGAGAGAGGGGTAGATCGAGGACCCGTGCAGGAGCTGCCGCAGGCTGCGATCTTTTGATCTTGATTCCCTTAAAACAAAATCAAAAGATCGCAGCCTGCGGCAGCTCCTACATTGGATCGGCGCAATTCTAGGGGGCGCCCTGTACGGCGATAAGCTGGGATTTCTGTGAATCTTTGTTACGGTTAACGAGATAATCCCTAAGTCGGGGGTCTCGCCCCTGAAACTTCGTGTCACAATTTGCCATCTCCCTTGAGAGCACCCCATGGACACTTTGCAAAACATGCGCGCCTTCAGTTGTGTCGCCGAAGCCGGCAGCTTCACCGCCGCCGCCGTGCAACTCGACACCACCACCGCCAACGTCTCGCGCGCGGTCTCCAACCTGGAAGCCCACCTGCAAACCCGCTTGCTCAACCGCACCACGCGGCGCATCGCCCTCACCGAAGCGGGCAAACGCTACCTGCTGCGCTGCGAGCAGATCCTCGCCTACGTCGAAGAGGCCGAAGCCGAAGCCAGTGACGCCCACGCGCGCCCGGCCGGGCAATTGAAAGTGCACACCATGACCGGCATCGGCCAGCACTTCGTCATCGACGCCATCGCCCGCTACCGCAAAACCCACCCCGACGTGACCTTCGACCTGACCCTGGCCAACCGCGTGCCGGACCTGCTCGACGAGGGCTACGACGTGTCCATCGTGCTCGCCAGCGAATTGCCGGACTCGGGTTTCGTCTCGCAACGGCTGGGCATCACCTACAGCATCGTCTGCGCCTCCCCCGCGTACGTGAAAGCCAACGGCGCCGCGCAAAAGCCCAGCGACCTGCTCAACCACGCCTGCCTGCGCCTGGTCAGCCCGGTGATCCCCTTGGAGAAATGGGCCTTCGACGGCCCGGAAGGCCAGGAAATGGTCACCATCAACAGCTCGCCGTTTCTGGTGAACTCCGCCGACGCGATGAAAACCGCGATCACCAGCGGCATGGGCGTCGGCGTGTTGCCGGTGTACGCGGCGATCGAAGGTTTGCGTAACGGCACACTGGTGCGGGTCATGCCGAACTACCGCTCGCAAGAGCTGAACCTGTATGCGATCTACCCTTCGCGGCAATATCTGGATGCGAAGATCAAGACGTGGGTTGAGTATTTGCGTGGGTCGTTGCCGGAAATATTGGCGGCGCATCAGGCGGAACTGGCCGCTTACGAATTAAGCGGCAGCCTTGCCGGCGTGCGTGTCGCCAACTGAATGTAGCGTTCTGCCGACGTTGCTGAACGGGTGCAATTGGCGTTGGCAGTCCCTCTGACGTTCAATTCCCCTCTACTGTCAACTGTCAACTCTGACAGTTGACAGTGCTCCCCCCCACTCCTAGCTTGAAAACGTCGCCAGACCTTGTCTGGTTCACGGAATAGTCAACGCCAAGGAGTTCATCATGTTCACCAGGCATCAGTTTCCCATTATCAAAACCTCTCCCAGCATTGGTCGTTTGACGGCCCGCATATCGGGTGATCTGGACTTCACCTCCCAAAACTTGGGCTTCGCCCACGACCACTACACCACCGACAACAAATTGCACTTGTCTTTGAACACGGTGCAGCTCACTACCGATGTAAATGGAAACCAAATCGAGCGCGGCATTGAAATAGTGTTTCCACCCGAGATCTCGAGCGGCACGTATAACTTCGAAGATAAAAAGGTCTGTGCGACTTTTTGGAAGATATGGCAAGTGGAGACCCATATCCGTTTTGAAACATACAGCGCTGATATGGGTTCCATCACCTTGAGCTTTGATCATGATCAAGAGCTGTACAAGGGGAGCTTTCAGTTCAAATCTGCTGGCGCTGAAGGTAAGGAACTGGAAGTCAAAGATGGCACGTTCTCGATCAAAGGGCGGGATAGTATTTCGCTTTGAATCTGCATTGGCCTGTGGCAGAAGAGTCAAAGCAGACCCTCTTCGCTGCGCAGACTTTTGGCTGCCGCTTTTGGCCCACGGCTCTCTTCATCGCCCCAACTGTGTCCTAAACAAACCGCCTCTCCTGCAGGAGCTGCCGCGGGCTGCGATCTTTTGATCTTGATGTTTAAAAATCAACAGATCGCGGCCTACGGCAGAGCCTACAGAAACGACGATTTCGCGGATGTTTCCGACAGGTTTTGACGGTTGTCCGTCGGAAGTGCGGTGGCTAGGATTTGGGTGTCGCTGACGAAACAGCGACCGGACTTGGTCGTCCGGGTTTAGAATGGCGCACTTTTCAGCTTGCCTAATGGCGAACTGTGCGAGGGAGGGCTTTGGCCCTGCCGGGTTTCCATTCCCTGGTCGACCAACCCGCGTACAGTTCGCCACCCTACTGCTTGGTCGCAGTACGTGACGAACTCCACATCCCGAATGGAGTTTCACAATGTTCAAACCAACGCCTAATCCACCTGAAACCGACGACACCACCCCCTACGAATTCCCCGGCTCAAAGAAATTCCACGAAGCCGCCGAACGCGCCCTCGACCACTACCTCAAACCCAACGCGTTAACCCTGCGCTTCCACAAACCCAGCACCATGTTCCAGGTCGCCCCGGAACAGGACAGCGAGAGCCTGCTGGTCCACGCCTGCGAATCACTGGCACAGGCCAGCCTGATGACCAGCGACATCGCCGCCTACATCGACCTGCCGCAACGGCGCACGATTCTGGCGATTCAGCAGATCATCATGCTGGCTGAACTGGCGGTGAATCGAGTGCTGGATAACCACGAAATCCCGCAATCCCCGGCACACAGCTAAAAGCCCCTCACCCTAGCCCTCTCCCAGAGGGAGAGGGGACTGACCGAGGTGTTTGGGTGAGCTACGCCGACGTGCGATACCGAGTCGAACTCAGATTTTGAAATGCCCAAAAATCGGCTCCCTCTCCCTCGGGAGAGGGGACTGACCGAGGTGTTTGGGGTGAGCTACGCCGACGTGCGATACCGAGTCGAACTCAGATTTTGAAATGCCCAAAAATCGGCTCCCTCTCCCGGAGGGAGAGGGGACTGATCGAGGTGTTTGGGTGAGCTACGCCGACGTGCGATACCGAGTCGAACTCAGATTTTGAAATGCCCAAAAATCGGCTCCCTCTCCCTCGGGAGAGGGGACTGACCGAGGTGTTTGGGGTGAGCTACGCCGACGTGCGATACCGAGTCGAACTCAGATTTTGAAATGCCCAAAAATCGGCTCCCTCTCCCGGAGGGAGAGGGGACTGATCGAGGTGTTTGGGTGAGCTACGCCGACGTGCGATACCGAGTCGAACTCAGATTTTGAAATGCCCAAAAATCGGCTCCCTCTCCCGGAGGGAGAGGGGACTGACCGAGGTGTTTGGGGTGAGCTACGCCGACGTGCGATACCGAGTCGAACTCAGATTCTGAAATGCCCAAAAATCGGCTCCCTCTCCCTCGGGAGAGGGCTGGGGTGAGGGGTAAATTCACCGCAAAACAAAAGCCAAGCGCGTGTCTTCCCATCCAGCGGGCAGGACGTAAGTTCGGCTGCGGCCATCGGGCTGACTTTAAACAGAACGTCATATTCGCTCAGATCAGCCACAGCCTGCGACCGAGGGACTTTCTGTTTAAAAATCAAGCAATCCACACCTACAACAACTCCTACGAAAACCAGGAATCTGCGGATGTTTCCGACAGGTTTTGACGGTTGTCCGTCGGAAGTGCGGTGGCTAGGATTTGGGTGTCGCTGACGCATCAGCGACCGGGTCTGGAAAACCCGATTTCAACTACCAAAGCTCATGGCATACTGCGGCGCTTTTTAGCTCGCAATGTTATGGCGGCTGTGCGCGGGAGGCCCTAGGGCCTGCCGGTTTTGGCTAAGTTGACCGGTTTTTCCAGTCCGCGCACAGTTGCCACCCTTTCGCCTGGAAAACGAAAAGTGGCAGCTTCAACTCAACTTGCCACGAGTATGTTTCCTATGTTCAAACCAACACCCAATCCGCCCGCAGCGGAGAACACCACCCCCTACGAATTCTCCGGTTCAAAGAAATTCCACGAAGCCGCCGACCGCGCCCTCGACCACTACCTCAAACCCAACGCACTCACCCTGCGTTTCCACAAACCCAGCACCATGTTCCAGGTCGCCCCGGAACAGGACAGTGAAAGCCTGCTGGTCCACGCCTGCGAATCACTGGCCCAGGCCAGCCTCATGACCAGCGACATCGCCGCCTACATCGACCTGCCGCAACGACGGACGATCTTGGCGATTCAGCAGATCATCATGCTCGCCGAACTGGCGGTGAATCGAGTGCTGGATAACCACGAAATCCCGCAATCCCCGGCACACAGCTAAAAGCCCCTCACCCTAACCCTCTCCCAAAGGGAGAGGGGACTGATCGCGGTGTTTGGGAGAGCTACGCCGACGTGCGATACCGAGTCGATCTCAGGTTTTGAATGGCGAGTATCAAATTCGCAATTGGCGTGATCATGTAAAACGCGATTTGAAATCAAAACTTCGATATCAATAGCCAATCGATCTGAAAACCTGTCAGATCTGACAGGTGAAATCACAACTCAAACAGCAAACAATATCCTAGACAACAAGCGCCATCCCAGCCCAACACTATAATCAAGACAACTGGAGCATGAACTATGATACCTACCTATGAAGCTGGTCCGGAGAGAGGGGATTTCAAAGGAATAGTGACAGATCGACCGATTGGGATCGTTAATGCACACATCATGGCATTCGCCGTAAGTGACAGGGTGGTATATGTAGCCGGCGGCACTAGCAGCGCCACTCGCGAACCTTTAAACATAGTTGAACTTTCGTTTCCGGACGACATCACGAATGGCATACACACTTTCACAGCGGACGGAGCGATAAAAGAAGTTACTTATTCAGAAGGTATACATAGCGATGTCAAATTCGGAGGAGTTAAAAATGGCGCTGGCTTTATTTATATCGATTTCAATCGAATAGCCGGAACGCTATTCGCGGTCATAGTCGGCGTCGAGCTCGCGCATCCATTACAACCCCACCTTCCTAACCCAAAGCTTAACGTAATCATCAATGCAAAAGATCTCATAGATAACGACCAAGAAAAAAAATGAAATCCATTTTTTGCCTTGTACGGTTCCGTTTGCATAACTGGGGCACGCAGCAACGCGGGCCCCTTCTCCAACGCCAGAGAGAATGTTAGCTTGCTTGGCAATCCAGTCCCGCCGAGCCCAAGCCCAATGAAAAAGACTGTCCTGGCCTTCAGCCGCATCACCCCGCCCATGATCGAACGCCTCCAGCAAGAATTCGACGTCATCGTCCCCAACCCAAAAGCCGGCGACATCAACGCCCAATTCAACGAAGCCCTGCCCTACGCCCACGGCCTCATCGGCGTCGGCCGCAAACTCGGCCAGGCCCAACTCGAAACCGCGACAAAACTCGAAGTAGTCTCCAGCGTCTCCGTCGGCTACGACAACTACGACCTCGACTACTTCAACCAACGCGGGATCATGCTCACCAACACCCCCGATGTGCTCACCGAAAGCACCGCCGACCTCGCCTTCGCCCTGATCATGAGCAGCGCCCGCCGCGTCGCCGAACTCGACGCCTGGACCAAGGCCGGCCAATGGCAAGCCAGCGTCGGCGCCCCGCTGTTCGGCTGTGACGTGCACGGCAAAACCCTCGGCATCGTCGGCATGGGCAACATCGGCGCCGCCGTCGCCCGTCGTGGCCGCTTCGGCTTCAACATGCCGATCATCTACAGCGGCAACAGCCGCAAGACCGACCTGGAACAAGAACTCGGCGCGCAATTTCGCAGCCTCGATCAACTGCTCGCCGAAGCCGATTTCGTCTGCCTGGTGGTGCCGCTCAGCGACAAGACCCGCCACCTGATCAGCCATCGCGAACTGGCCCTGATGAAACCGGACGCCATCCTGGTGAACATCTCTCGTGGCCCGGTGGTCGATGAACCGGCCCTGATCGAAGCCCTGCAGAACAAGCGCATTCGTGGTGCCGGCCTCGACGTTTACGAAAAAGAACCGCTGGCCGAGTCGCCGCTGTTCCAGTTGAGTAACGCCGTGACCCTGCCGCACATCGGCTCGGCGACGAATGAAACCCGCGAAGCCATGGCCAATCGTGCGCTGGCCAATCTGCGCAGCGCCTTGCTCGGCGAACGTCCGCAGGATCTGGTCAACCCGCAAGTCTGGCGCGGATAAGAAAGTACGGGCAAGTGCCAAACCGCACTTGCCCGTTAGTTACCCCATACACAACTTGAAATTGAACATCAAAGCCAAATATATATCAGCATTATAAGCTCTGCCCGGCTGCCGAATTATCGACACTCGCTATGGAGAGCTAAACCTTGAACGCCCTGACAACCGACAAACTTATCCGTTACAGCAAAGTTATATTAATGGCCTACATCAGCTTCTTTGGCCTGCTGGTGATGATCCACAACTTCACCGACTATGATTCGAACTACACTTACGTGGCCCATATTCTAAGCATGGACACCACCACTGCCAGTGAAACAATCAAGTATCGAGCTATTGATTCGCCAATGATTCATCATCGAATCTACTGGTTCATCATCACCCTGGAGGTCACGTATACAGTGTTGTGCCTGATAGGCACCTATCAGCTGTATTGCAACATCAACGCCCCCGCAGAAATATTCCACGAGGCGAAGAAATTTTCGATCATGGGCATACTGGCGGCCATTTTCATTTATTACGTCTGCCTGCAAACAGTTGGAGTGGAGTGGTTTGACATGGACACTTCGCAATCATGGAATGCCAAGGACTGGGCGCGACATATCGTTGATTTCATCTTCCCGGTGATGATTTACATCACCCTGAAAGTCGAGCGCTGAAGTTCAGCGCTCGTTTATTTCAAGCCAACTTTCCCTGTACCGGCGCCACCACCGATTTCGGTTTACGAAACACCAGTACGTTGCCCAGCATCACTAACACCAGACCGACCAGCGCCGGCGCTGTCCACTGATAACCTTCAGCAAATGCCGAGACGTTCAGCGCCACGACCGGGAACAGCACGGTGCAGTAAGCCGCCCGCTCCGGGCCCATGCGTCCGACCAGCGTCAGATACGCGGTGAAACCGATCACTGAACCCGGGATTACCAGATACAGCAACGCACCGACATAACGCGGACTCCAATCCATGTCGAATGCAATGCCCTTGACCAGGCACCACACCGACAGCATCGCCGCGCCATAGGCCATGCCCCAGGCGTTGGTGGTCAGCGGCTTGAGACCGGCCTTCTGCTGCAGGCTCGAGAGCATGTTGCCCGCCGAGAAACACAAGGTGCCGCACAACGCCAGGCCGAGACCGAGCAAGGTTTGCGGGCTGGCCTGATGCCCGGCCAATTCCGGCCAGAACAACATGCCCAACCCGAACAGCCCCAGCGCACCGCCCATCAGCACATTGCGCGCGATGCGCTGGCCAAAGAACACCCGCGCATTCAGCGCGTTCCACAAGGTTGCGGTGGAAAACACCACCGCGACCAGTCCGCTGGGGATCCACTGACTGGCGGTCAGAAAGCACATGAAGTTGACGCAAAACAGACACAAACCCTGCGCCACGCAGATCAGATGCCCGCGGCGGTTCATCGGTTGCAGGCGCCGGCTGAGCAGCAACAGCACAAACAGCACCAACGCGGCGAGGCCGAAGCGATAGACGATCGACACCGGAATCGCCACCACGCCCAGTTGCCATTTCAGGGCAATCCACGTGGTGCCCCAAATCAGCACGGTCAACAAATACAACGACAGGTTCATGGCACACACTCCTCGGTAGGCCTTGAGTGTCTGCCCGGGTCTGGCCTGTGCGCTTGCAGATTCTTGCGCTTTTGTCTGGCGGCAGGCTGGCAGCGCGACGTCTACGGAGTAGGATGCAAAGCGTTGAAGAGAACCGACCATGGCCGCCATCGATACCCTGCAAGTCTTTCAAGCGTTAAACAGCTCGCCCAACGCACGCCTTGTGCACAGCGCCGAACTCGGCGACGGCTTGTCTGCCGCTTTGTGGACCAACCACCACGATGCGCAGGATTATGAAGCGCCGAGCCACCACACCCTGTCCTGCTACATTGCCGGTGGCACCGGCACATTCCGGCGCGATCAACCCGGTCAAAAAGGCGGGCCGGACAAGCTTTGCATCCTGCCGGCCGATCATGAATCGGGCTGGGTGATCAACGGCGATATCCGCCTGGCGCACCTGTATTTCAGCGCCGAACAATTTGCCCTCGGTTGCGTCACGCTGCTTGATCGCGAACCCCGCGAGATGCAGTTGCGCGAGCAGACGTTTCTCGAAGATCCGCAACAGGCGCAACGCTTCCGGCAGTTGTTGACGCTGAATTGGGACGAGCCTGCTGAGCGTCTGCTGACCAGCAGCCTCGCCCATGAGTTGATCAGCCACACTTTGCTCAGTCAGGTCGGCGCGCGTCAGGGTTTGCGATTGAAGGGCGGGCTCGCACCGCATCAGCGTCGGCAACTGGTGGAGTTCATCGACACTCAGTTGGCCGAGCCGATCAGCCTGGGGCAACTGGCCGGGTTGTGCGCGCTGTCGGAATACCACTTTGCGCGGATGTTCCGTACGAGCTTCGGCCTGCCGCCGCATCAGTATGTGCTGGCGCGGCGCCTGAGCCGGGCGCGGGAGTTGTTGCGCGGGACGGCGTTGCCGTTGGGTGAGATTGCGCTGGCGTGCGGGTTTGCCAGCGCGAGTCATTTCACTAATCGGTTCAGGCAAGTGTTGGGCGGGACGCCGGGGGAGTATCGGCAGGCGTTTTTGCGTTGAGCCCTTCTCCCCTCACCCCAGCCCTCTCCCAGAGGGAGAGGGGGCCGACCGAGGTGTCTGGCGTTGTACATCGACCTGAATGACCGGGTCGATTATGGATTCGGTAAAGATCGATCACGTCGGCGGAGCCTCCAATATCCCACGGTCAGTCCCCTCTCCCCCAAAGAGAGGGAGCCGACCGAGGTGTCTGGCGTTGTACATCGACCTGAATGACCGGGTCGATTATGGATTCGGTAAAGATCGATCACGTCGGCGGAGCCTCCAATATCCCACGGTCAGTCCCCTCTCCCCCAAAGAGAGGGAGCCGACCGAGGTGTCTGGCGTTGTACATCGACCTGAATGACCGGGTCGATTATGGATTCGGTAAAGATCGATCACGTCGGCGGAGCTCTCCAATATCCCACGGTCAGTCCCCTCTCCCCCAAAGAGAGGGAGCCGACCGAGGTGTCTGGCGTTGTACATCGACCTGAATGATCGAGTCGATTATGGATTCGGTAAAGATCGATCACGTCGGCGGAGCTCTCCAATATCCCACGGTCAGTCCCTCTCCCCCAAAGAGAGGGAGCCGACCGAGGTGTCTGGCGTTGTACATCGACCTGAATGATCGAGTCGATTATGGATTCGGTAAAGATCGATCACGTCGGCGGAGCTCTCCAATATCCCACGGTCAGTCCCCTCTCCCCCCGGGAGAGGGTTAGGGTGAGGGGCTTCTGATCTTGCCTTAAAACTCCAAAGTGCTCGACAGCGATACCTGCCGCGAATCCCCCATCGACACAAAGAACCGGCTCGCCGCCGAAGTGTAGTAAGTGCGATCAAACAGGTTCTTCACATTCAGCTGAAACTTGACCTTCTGCCCCTCAACCCTGGTGTCGTAAGTGGCAAACGCATCAGCCACGGTGTAGCTCGGCAGGTCAAAATCATTCACCGCGTTCCCTGCACGTTCACCGACATAACGCGCTCCAGCCCCCACGCGCAATTGATCGCCGCCGATCACGCTGCCGAAGTCATACACCGCCGACAACGAGCCGGAATTCTTCGCTACGTTCTGCAGGCGCTTGCCTTTGTAGTCCGGGTCTTCGGTCACTTCGGCATCGGTGTAGGCGTAGCTGCCGATCATGCTCCAGTGATCGCTCAACTGACCGGTCAGGTCCATTTCCAGACCGCGCGAACGCACCTCGCCGGCCGCGCTGTAAATCGTCGTCGGGCCTTCAGAGTTGGCCACCAGCACGTTGCGTTTCTTGATGTCGAACAACGCAATGTTGCCGGTCACACGCCCCGGCAGGTCGAGCCGCGCGCCGAGTTCCCACGACTTGGCTTCTTCCGGCGCGATGCTGCCGTCGAGCACGGTGCTGCTGCCGCTCAGCGGGGCGATGGTCGAATTGGGTTTGAACGATTCGGTGTAGCTGCCGTAGAACGACAAGGCGTCGGTGTAGCGGTACACCAGACCGGCGCGCGGCACCCATTTCTGGCCGTTGCTGTCGGTGTTGGCCTTGAACGGCACGCCTTTGCCGGCGTACTGGTCGTACTCCTGGAAGCGCCCGCCGGCGACCAGAATCCACTGGTCGTTGAGGTGAATCGAGTCCTGCATGAACACCGAATCGCTGCGCAGTTCATCAGTCTGCGCGCTGTCGGGAGCGCTGACGGTCGTACCGGCGACTTCGCGGCCATACACCGGATTGAGGTAGCTGAACGTGGTCAGGCTTTTCTGCCGGATCAGGTCCTCGCGGTAGATCTTGCGGTACTCGTCATCGACGCCGAACACCAGATCATGCTGCATGCCCAGCACGTTGACCTTGCCTTCAAGACTGGCGGTGGTGAAACGGTCGGTGCTGATCGCGTTCTGGGTGCCGTCCATGCTGCGGGTCAGCGTGCCCTTGTTGGTGTCGATGGCGGTCACGCGGACCTGGCTGGCGTCGTAGGTTTCACGATTCCAGCTGTAACCGAAGTGCGCTTTCCAGTCGTCGTTGAGGTCGTGGTCGGCTTCAAAGTGATACAGGTCCGAGCGGCCTTCCATGTTGTTGAACGGCTCGTCGAGACGCTCTTTGCGCGAGATATCCAGCGGATGATTGGTGCGCGGATCGATCAGCGTGCCACGGTCGAACGGCGTGAGAAATTCACGGTGCTCGTAGGCGAACAACAGCTTGGTGCTCTCGCCGAACCAGGCCAGCGACGGGGCGATCAGGGTTTCACGGTGGGTGCCGAAGTTGCGCCAGTAATCTTCGTCTTCGTGATCGAGCACCATGCGGTAGGCCAGCCCGGAATCGCCCAGCGGGCCGGTGCTGTCGAAGGTGCCGCCGCTGCCGTTCTTGCCGTCGCCGTAGGTCGAGCCGCGCAAGGTCAGCGCATTGTATTGCGTCAGTTCCGGCTTCTTGCTGACCAGGTTGACCACGCCACCGGGGTCTTGAATGCCGTACAGCAAAGAGGCCGGACCTTTGAGCACTTCGACGCGATCAACCGTGGCGTTCATGCCACGGCCCTGCACGATCGGCATGCCGTCGCGCATGATCGAGCCGTTGCGGTTGTCACCGAAACCGCGGGTCATCACCGAATCCTGCGTGCTGCCCAAGGTGTTGCCTTGGGTGATGCCGCTGACATTGGCCAGTGCGTCGTCAAGATTGCGTGGCGCCTGATCGCGGATGACCTGCGCCGGGATGACGTTGACGGTCTGCGGGATTTCCTGCAACGACGCCGAAGAACGCATCACCGAACTGGTTTCCGGTGGTTGATAACTCATCGACTCGTCGCGCATCGAGGTGATGGTCGTGGCGCCGAGGTTCAACGCGCCTTCGGTGGGTTTGGGTTCCAGCGCCAGCGTGTGGCTATCGGTGCGGCGGAAGTTGAGGCCGGAGCCACTGAGCAAGCGTTGCAGGGCCTGTTCGGCACTCATCTGGCCATTGACGGCCGGCGCGGTGAGGCCGTACGGCGCTTCGTCGGTGTAGACCACGCTTTGCCCGGTGACCCGGCTGAAGTCGCTCAAGGCTTGCGGCAGCGGTTTGGCGGCCAGGGAAAAGTTGAACTGCTTTTGCGCTTGGCTGCTGGCGGTTTCAGCGGCCAGAGACACGCTTATCGGCAGCAATGCCAATGCCGAAAAACTCAATGCCGACACGCCCAACCACTGTTTGACCGAACCCGATTTTGCCCTGGACTTCATGACTCAATGACCTGTGTAGAACCGCAACGGATGCGAATGACTCGCAGTTTCAGTCACTACACGGATGGGGCTGATGTTTACCTCACCAACATTTGAAAATTATTTTTTGTGGTGTTCGATCGGGCGCCATCGCGAGCAGGCTCACTCCTACATTTGGAATGCGTTCCCCTGTAGGAGTGAGCCTGCTCGCGATGGCTTTAGCCGCCTCAACGCAAAATAATCAGATGCCCCAACACCTGATGCTGCTCAAACCCCATCACCCCTTGCAGGGAACTGAGCACCGCCTGCGGATCCTTGCTCGGAAAACTGCCACTGACCTTGCGCGCCGCCAGCTCATCGTTGAGCAATACAATCCGCCCCGGGTAATAACGCCGCAGATCCTCCACCACATCGGCCAGCGTCGCCTTGTAGTAAGTCAGCCAACCCTGACGCCACGCCAATTGCGCCTCGCTGTCCACGGCATGCAGTTTTTCCGCCGCACCGTCACCGTAAGCAACCTGCTGGCCGGCTGTAAGAATCTGCTGTTCACCACCACGATCCGCCGTCACCCCAACGCGCCCGGACAACACCGTCACCTGCGCACCATGCGGTTGCAGCCGCACTTCGAACTGCGTGCCGAGCACTCGCGCCTGACCTTTCTCGGCCTCGACCACAAACGGCTCGCCGGTGTGCGTAACCGTGAAAAATCCGGCACCGCGACGCAACTGGACATGCCGCTCGCCACGACTGAAATCCACGGCAATCGCACTGTCAGCATCCAGCGTGACTTGCGATTGATCGGCCAGAGTCACGGTGCGAATTTCACCGGGTGCCGAGACGTAATCCGCACCCAGATCATCGATCCAGCGCTGCGGCTGCCAGCCAGTGCCAAGGCTGACCATTAGCAGCAGACACGCCGCAATCGCCAATGCGCCCGACCAACGCAAAAACTGCGGACGGCGCGGGCGATCCATCGCATCGAGATAGCCCTGCAACGCCAAAGCCTCTTCATCGGCCAGCGTTCGCGCCGGGCCTTCGCTCAACTCCCAGAGCACTTGCGCCTGCGCATACGCTTCGGCATGCGCCGGATCAGCGCGTAGCCATTGGCTGAAGGTCAATTGATCGCCGGCGCTCGGTCGGTCATGCAACAGGCTCAGCCAGGCAAACGCAGCCTGCTCTTGCGCGGGCGTCGGGGTGGTGGAATCGGATGGCTTCACGGTGCTTTCCCTGGCAGGCGTGGCGCGGGTTCGCGCAGGCTGGCCTTGCAGGCCTCGAGGGCGCGCATCATATGTTTTTCCACGGCACTTTGGGACAGGCCCATGGCTTTGGCGATTTCCGCGTACTTGCGGCCGTGGATGCGATTGAGCAAAAAGATCTGCCGGGTGCGCTCGGGCAAGGCACGCAACGCCGCTTCGACATGCTTCAGATCATTGCCCGCTTCCAGCGCCGCTTGCGGTTCGCTGCCGTGGCTGTCCGGCGCGTCCGGTTGCCAGCCTTCGTTGACACGCGTGCGCGTGCCTTCACTGCGCAGATGATCGATGGCGATGTTGCCGGCGCAGCGCAAAAGATAGGTGCTGAGTTCTTCGACCTGCACCAGCGGTCGCCGCCAGAAACGCAAAAACAGATCCTGCACCAGGTCCGCCGCCGTCGCCCGGCAACCGACGCGCCGGCTCACCAGCGCTTCCATTTGCGAACGCTGGGACAAAAACACCTGAAGAAAATGCGCACGCGCCCCGCGCGGCTCGTCGTCGCGGGATTCCGGCGGTAGACCGATCAGCACTTCAGCACTGCGCCCATGCGGCGACCGGGCTGGCCAGCAGACTGACACCGGCCAGTGCCAATGCGAAACGCGGGCGATACGGCAGCAGCAATACCAACGCCAAGGCGCTGAGCATCAGCACGGCGAACCAGTCGACCAGGCCGAAACTCCAGCCATTGGCCTTCACCGCCGCCCAAAGCGACAAACACAGCAATAACCATCCGCCGACTTTCAGGCCCTGACGGCGACGCGTGGACGGTTTGTGACCGAGCAATTCATCGTAGTGACGCGGCATCGACAGGCACAACGCGGTGAATCCGGTGTAGGTGAGCAACAAGGGCAAGAGCATCAGTTCGCCCCTTGTTCAAGGGTGATCGGCCGGGCCTGTTCGCGGCGGGGCTTTTTAATGCTGACGGTGCTGCCGGCGCGCTGCATTTTCCACGCGGCCCAAGCCAGGAAGAAACCGGTTGCGAGGCACGTCAGATCAAAACCGGCCAATGCCCAATCCCTCTGCATCAAGGTGACTCCGAGATTCCACGGGGTGGTCAGCGCATTGACCAGCGGCACCGCGACAAACAGAGCGGCGCTCAGGGTGAGTTGCTCAACCCAGGCTTTTCGTCCCGGACGCAGCAGCGCGTGCAACACACTCAAAGCCCAAGCGATAAAGAACGCATTCACCTCCCAATCTGCGCGCTCGGCGAGGCTCACTGACAACAGACGATTGGCCAGGAAAAATACAGCCACCGCCGCAACCAACCCGGCCATGCTGGCGATATTCAGCACTTCCACCAGCCGCAGCTCGAACGGCATCACGCCGCTCTTGGCGTGTTTGAGCTGACGCTTGCCCAGCCAGAGCACCAGCCCGGTGCCGATCATCGCCGTACCCGCCAGCCCGCAGATGAAGTACAGCCAGCGCAAGAGCGGCCCGGCGAAGTGGCCCATGTGCAAACCATAGAACGCGCCCCCCACCGCCATCGTCATCGGTTGTTCCGGTGTGCTGCCGAGCATCTGCCCGGTCACACCGTTGAAGGTCACGGCGCGGCCGAAATCATGCACCACGCGATCGCCGGCACGGGACAGCACTACAGTGGCACTGGCATCGCCCGGATTGCTCACCGACAGACGCGCCGTATGGCCGCCCGACCATTGCTCGCTGGCCTTGCTCAACAGCGGCGCCATCGCCGCCAATGGCGCAGCGATATCGGCGCGTTCCGGGGTTTTCGAGGCTGGGAAAACTTCGTCATAAAATTTGCGCACGTCACTGCCGTATGAAGCGACGATGCTCGCCGGCATGACCATCGACATGAAAATCACCAGGCTGCTGTAAGTGATCATCAAGTGAAACGGCAACACCAATACGCCGACCGCGTTATGCCCGTCGAGCCAGGAGCGCTGGCCCTTGCGCGGGCGAAAGGTGAAGAAGTCCTTGAAGATTTTCTTGTGGGTGATGATCCCGGTGATCAGCGCGACAAACATCACCATCGCGGCAATGGTCGACAGCCAACGGCCCCACGGGTAAGGCATTTGCAGCTGAAAGTGGAAACGGTAGAAGAACTCGCCGCCCATGCTGTCGCGGCCCTGCACTTCGGCACCGGTTTGCGCGTCGAGGGTTTTCGCTTCGAAACGGCCGCGCTCGCCGGGATTCGCCGGTGCTTGTTGCCAGCGCACGGTCAGGCCGGGATCACGGGCATCGGGCAAATCGATGAGCCAGCGTGACGCGCCCGCCGCGTGTTGTTGCAGATAATCCTGGGCCAGCGTCAGGCTGGTCTCGGCACTCACCGATCGCGCGGGGATTTCCGGCTGCATCCAGTGGCTGATTTCATCCTTGAAATACGCCAGCGTCCCGGTCAGAAAAATCGCGAACAACAGCCAGCCGAACAGCAGTCCGGCCCACGTGTGCAGCCAAGCCATCGCCTGACGAAAACCCTCTTTCATGCCAGGCCCAATCCGCGTGCCGCGCCAGAGATGGTTGCCAGAATCACGCTCGGCACCAGCAAACCGACCCAGGCCGACCACGCCGTACGGCAGGCAAAGCACCAGAGCACCGCCACCAGATAGACCAGAAAGGAAATGGTCATGCCAGTCACCACCGCTTCGGCACGGCTCAACGGCAGCCACAGCGTCAGCGTGACACTGGCCAGCGCCGCGACCAGATAGCCGCCAAACACCGCCGCCAGCACCCGAGAAGTGACGGCCAGACGATAGGACATGGGAAGTGTGGCGAGTTTGCCTTTCATGTTTCGACCCTGAAACGAAAAACGTCCGGCCGATCAGCCGAACTTACAGGCGAACAATATTAATGATAAATATTCTCATACGCAAAAGCATCTGATTGCCGGTTAAGCGTTTCGCCCCTTACAATGCGAACAGTTCTTGTTCTCTAACGCATACTCTCTACCGCGCCATCAAGCGCCCGGAGTAATACCGTTGTCGTCCGCCCATCCCGTCGAATCGCTCTATCAGGCTCATCACAGTTGGCTGACTGGCTGGCTGCGGCGCAAACTCGGCTGCCCGGACAGCGCGGCGGATCTGGCCCAGGACACGTTTATCAAGGTGCTGACCGCCCGCGAACCGCCGGTGATCATCGAGCCGCGCGCCTTTCTGACAACGTTGGCCAAGCGCGTTCTGTTCAATCATTACCGCCGTCAGGATGTCGAACGTGCTTACCTCGACACCTTGGCGCAGATGCCGGACATGGTCGCGCCGTCGGAAGAAGACAAGGCGATCATTCTGCAAACCCTGATGGAGCTGGATCAGTTGCTCGACGGTTTGCCGCGTCAGGTCAAACGCGCCTTTTTGCTGGCGCAGGTGGATGGCCTGACTTATCCACAAATTGCCGCTGAACTCGACATCTCTGTGGCCACGGTCAAACGTCATTTGAACAAAGCGGCGATGCGCTGCTACTTCGCCCTATGAACCGCGCCCCGGATTTCTCCTCCCAAGTGGCTGAACAGGCCGTGTATTGGTTGATGGAAATGCAGCAAGGCACGCTCTCCCCGCGCCAGCAACACGCCTGGCAACAATGGCTGGACGCGCACAGCGAACACCGGCGAGCGTGGGAGCATATTCAGCGGGTCAACCAGCGCTTGCGCGGTGTGTCTTCGCCGCTGGCACACGCGGCTTTGAACGGACCAAAGTCCGGCAGCCGTCGTCAGGCGCTGAAACTGCTGCTGATTCTCGGTGCCGGTTCGGCGGTGACCTGGGGCATGCGCGAACACACCCCGCTGCCGTCGCTGTTCGCCGATTACCGCAGCCCGATCGGGCAACGGCGCAAGGTGGCACTCGGTGCCGGCGATCAGTTGCAACTCAACACCGCCAGTGCTGCGGATGTCGACACCTCGGCGCGACTGATCCGCTTGCTCGAAGGCGAAATCCTCCTGACTGCCGCGCAATCTTTCGAAGTGCGCACGGCTCAGGGCATTCTTAAAACTCATGGCGCACGTCTCAATGTGCGTCAGTTTGCCGATCGCACGCAGGTTGCGCTGTTTGAAGGCCGGGTCGAACTGAGCGGTAACGGACGCGCGCCGATGCTGCTGCCAGTCGCACGTCAGCTGAGTTTCACCTCGACATCCGTCAGCACAGCCAAACCGCTGGACGCCAACAGCGGCGCCTGGGCCGACGGCATGCTAGTGGCGGCACATATGCGTCTGGGCGACTTCCTCGATGAACTGGCTCGCTACCGTCGCGGCCAACTCAATTGCGCCAAGAACGTCGCCGACCTGCTGATCTCCGGGACTTACCCGCTGGACGACAGCGAGCGGATTCTCGATCTGCTGGAAATCAGTTTGCCGGTGAAAGTGAAGCGCTTTACCCGCTACTGGGTCACCGTAGAGGCGCGGGTTTAAAAAACTCAAAAATAAATGAGCCGTTTTTCAGATCTGGCGTGACAGAGAAGGAAAGCCCCCTTGATTCAACCTTCTCAGGATCAACCACCATGCACCCAACCCGCCTCACGCCACTGGCCCGCAGCCTGCGCAATCTTGTCCTCGGCGCCAGTCTGAGTTTCAGTGCCCTGCCCGCCGCGCTGGCCGCCAATGCCAAGACCTATCACATCGCGCCGTCGTCGCTGGAAAATGCCCTCAACCAGTTTGGCCGTGAAGCGGGCGTGCTGATTTCGTTTGGTTCGCAAGTCACCAGCGGTGTGCAAAGCCGTGGCCTGGAAGGCAGTTACACACCTGAGCAGGGTTTGAATGCATTGCTCGAAGGCACCGGTCTGCAAGCGCGCGCCGAGGGTAACAATGCGTTCAGCCTGCAACCGGTGGCAGACGCTGCGCTGGAGCTGGACACGTCGAAAGTCGTCGGCGACTGGCTGGGTGACGCCGCGCAAATCAATGTGTTTGAACATCCCGGTGCTCGTGACGTAATCCGTCGCGAGGAGTTCGAACGTCAAGGCGCAACGCAGGCACGTGATGTGCTCAACCGCATCCCCGGCGTCAATGCCCCGGAAAACAACGGCACCGGCAGCCACGACATGGCGCTGAACTTCGGCATTCGTGGGTTGAATCCACGCTTGGCCGCGCGCTCGACGGTGTTGATGGACGGCATCCCGGTGCCATTCGCGCCTTATGGCCAACCACAGTTGTCGTTCGCGCCGATCAGCATGGGCAACATGGATGCCGTGGACGTCGTGCGTGGCGGCGGCGCAGTGCGTTACGGCCCGCAGAACGTCGGCGGCGTGGTCAACTTCGTGACCCGGGCGATTCCCGACGAGCCGACGGTCAAGGGCGGCTTCCAGACGGAAACCAGCCCATCGTCGAGCCACGACGGCTTCAAGACCAGCGCCAACCTGCTGGCCGGCGGCACCAACGCCAATGGTCTCGGTGGCGCGTTGCTCTACTCCGGCACCCGTGGCGGTGACTGGCGTGAGCACAGCGACACCGAGATCGACGACCTGATCCTCAAGGGCAAATACCAGCTCGACGAGGCCAACAGTTTCAACGCCATGGCCCAGTATTACGAAGGCAAGGCTGATATGCCGGGCGGTTTGAACGTCGCCGACTACGACGCCGATCCGTACCAGTCGACACGACCGAAAGACCAGTTCTGGGGCCGGCGGACGATGTTCAATTTCGGCTATCGCTATCAGGAAGATCGCCGCGAATTCACCGCCAACACTTTCTTCACCAAGACCTTGCGCAGCGGTTATCTCGATCAGGGCACGTTCCTCTCGCTGTCGCCGCGCGAGTATTGGGTGCGCGGTCTGGAAACCCGTTTCGCCCAAGGCTTCGACCTCGGCCCGACCAGTCATGAAGTCGGCGTCGGCTATCGCTACATCAACGAGGCCGGCCACGAACTGCGCTATCGCACACCGATCAGCAGCAACGAATACCCGACTACCAGCAGCCGCAATGATCGCGACACCCGTGGCGGCACCGAGGCCAATGCGTTCTTCGTTGACGACCGCATCGACATCGGCAAATGGACCATCACCCCGGGCGTGCGCTACGAGATGATCGAATCGCAGCAGACCAACAACCTGACCAACGTCAAATACAAGGGCGACTACAACACCGCGCTGCCTGCGTTGAACGTGCTTTATCACCTGTCCGACAGCTGGAACCTGTACGCCAACACCGAAGGCTCGTTCGGCAGCGTGCAGTACAGCCAGATGCCCAACCGTGTGACCAGCGGCGAAGTGAAACCGGAAAAGGCGCGCACCTGGGAACTCGGCACGCGCTATGACAACGGTGCGTTACGTGCGGAGATCGGCGCATTCCTGATCAACTTCGACAACCAGTACGAAAGCAATCAGACCAACGACTCCGTGATCGCCCGTGGCGAAACCCGTCACCAGGGCATCGAGACCAGCATCAATTACGCGCTGGATGATTTGAGTCCGGCGCTGGCCGGTTTCGATGTGTACGCGAGCTACGCCTATGTTGACGCGACCATCCGCGAAGACGGGCCGAACCAAGGCAATCGCGTGCCATTCTCCTCGAAACACAAAGGCACGATTGGCGTGGGTTACACCGAAGGCCCTTGGAAGTTGAATCTGGATAGCAGCTTCCAGAGTGATCAGTTCGCCGACAACGCCAACACCTCGAAAGAAAGTGCCGATGGCAGCACCGGCAAGATCCCGGGTTACATGCTGTTCAGCAGCCGCGCCGGCTATGACTTCGGGCCGCAGTTGTCGGACTTGAATGTGGCGGTGGGGGTGAAGAACATTTTCAATACGCAGTACTTCACGCGTTCGTTTGATGACAACAACAAGGGTAAGTATGTGGGGGAACCGCGTACGGTTTATGTGCAGACTTCTGTGGCGTTCTGAAGATTAAAAAGCCCCTCACCCTAACCCTCCCGAAACGTCGGACCGCCCAGAGGGAGAGGGGACTGATTGGGGGATGCTTGCGAGGTACGCCGACCTGAACGTGCTGTGCCGAATCCATAATCGACTCGGTCTTTCATGTCGATGTACCCCGCAAGACACCTCGGTCGGCCCCCTCTCCCTCCGGGAGAGGGCTGGGGTGAGGGTCAGCGGGTCAGCGGGTCAGCGGGTCAGCGGGTCATGGTCTAAAGTAAAACTTCAAACCAACTTCACAAGGATCGTGAAGCATGCAAACCCGCCCCACCCTCGCCCAATTCGCCCGCCAGTTACGCGTCAACCAAACCGATTGCGAACAGCTGCTCTGGCAAAAAATCCGCGCTCGCCAAATCGCCAATCTGAAATTTCGCCGGCAGTTTCCGTGTCCGCCTTACGTGCTGGATTTTTACTGTGCGGAGCTGAAATTGGCGATTGAGCTGGACGGTGGGCAGCATGCTGAAACGCAGGGGCTGATTCATGACCAGCGCCGGACGCGCTATCTGAAGCAAAAGGGCATTGAAGTCGTGCGTTTCAGTAATCTTGAGGTGATGCAGCAGATGGACGATGTGCTGGAGCAGATCATAAGAATTGCGGCGAATCGAAAAATGCCCTCACCCTAACCCTCTCCCAGAGGGAGAGGGGACTGATCGGGGAATGCTTGAGAAATATACCGACCTGAAAGTATTGCGCCGAATCCATAATCGACTCGGTCTTTCAGGTCGACGTACCTCTTCAGACACCTCGGTCGGCCCTCTCCCCGAGAGAGGGGGAACTGATTGCGGGATGCTTCAGAAATTCATTGACCTGAAAGTACTTTACCGAACCCATAATCGACTCGGTCTTTCAGGTCGATGTACAACGCCAGACACCTCGGTCGGCTCCCTCTCCCTCCGGGAGAGGGTTGGGGTGAGGGGCTTTTCTGCTACAAAAAAAAACGGGCCTGCTTCCGCAGGCCCGTTCTCATTGGGTGGCTTATAAAGTCAGCGCATCAACTGTTGATCGCTGCCTGTTCGTTCTCAAGAAATTCTTCCTCCAGCAGTGCGTCATTCGCCTTGCTAAATGGCACCACAGCGGCACGTGGCTTACCTCGCAGTTTGCCGAAAAGGTGCTCCAGTGCGTGCTCGAGTTTTTCGGCTGCACCGTCGATCGCCTGTTCCAGCGAATCGGCCCTGTGGGTCACGGAAATCGGTTGATGGCCTTTTGGCCGCGCTTCCAGTTGGCAGCGCATGTCATGGGGACCTGGTTTGTCACCGTTCTCGTCGGCCAGATGGACTTCGACGCGGGTCAGGTCTTCTTCATAACGTTCGAGCGTGCTCTCAATGGTTGTACGTACCCACTCCTCCAGTCGTTGACTACTTTGAATATGGTTATCGCTGTTGACTTGGATTTGCATAGTTCATCCCTTATTTCAGCTAGCTCGTGAGAGGCCTTGAGTTGAATTTCCTGACCTCCTGGTTACAACAATCGGCCCGACCGGCGAACATTTCAACCCCTGAAAAAAGATAAATTTTCATTCGCAAAAAAAGCCGGACAACCGAGCAAAGCACTGGTAAGGTCGGGAGTTGGGTCGCCTCGCGACCCAGCAACTTTTGTTCACAATTGCCCGTCATTCAACGGGTGCAAGCTGCGAAAAATCTCCGCTTCTTCCACCAGCCAGTCATGCACCGCACGCACGCCCGGATGGCTCAATGCCCCCGGCGCATACAGCAACACGTAGCGTTTGTGATTGGGTACCGCCAAGCCAAACGGCACAATCAACGTCCCCCGCTCCAGCTCATCGTTGAGCAATGTACGACGGGCAATCGCCACGCCCATGCCGGCAATCGCCGCTTCAATGGTCAGGTGATTGCGATTGAAGGTATGCCCACGCCGTAAGTCGGCGCCTTCAAAACCGATCGCGTTTAAATAGAACTCCCACTCCGCGTATTCATAACTGCCACGCCAGGCGGTGATGTCGTGCAATAACGGAAAATGCACCAGATCCGCCGGCCCGTGCAGCGGCGGACGCCCGCGCAACAGGCTCGGCGCACACACCGGGAAAATCTGCTCGTCGAGCAAGGCTGTGGATAAAAGGCCCGGGTAACTGCCGTCGTTCAAATCGATCGCCAGATCAAAGTCACCCTCGTGCAACGGCACGCTACTGTCCTCGGCGACCAGCCGAAGCTGAATGTCCGGATAGCGCTGTTGCAGCCGCGGCAAGCGTGGAGTCAGCCATTTGCTGAGAAACGACGGAATCGAACGTACGCGCAAAATCCCGCTGATCATTCCGGCATCCAGTCGACGCAATTCGGCATCGATGCTGCCGTAGGCCTCGTTGACGGTGATCGCCAACCGCTGCCCTTCTGCGCTCAACTCAACGCCCCGTGCGCGCCGGTGAAACAGGCGAAAACCCAGGCGCTCTTCCAACTGGCGAATCTGCTGACTGACCGCCCCCGGAGTGATGTGCAGTTCTTCGGCACAACGGGTGAACGACAGGTGCCGCGCGGCACAGGAAAACACCTGCAGCCAGACATAGGTCTGGGCATGCAATTGACGACTCATCGTTTAGTCCTGCTAAAGGCTTACTTAGGAAGTTTCGTTAGTCACGTAGGACCGAGGTAGGCAGTATCGCCGACATTGCGCTTGTCCTACAAAAAATGGCAGCGATTCGTACTCCATTGCTTGTAAGGGTTTAGCATGGCTATCAGTGTTTTCGATCTATTCAAAGTCGGCATCGGCCCGTCCAGTTCCCACACCGTCGGCCCGATGCGCGCAGCAGCGACCTTCGCTCAAGCGCTGATTGATCAGTGTTTGCTGAACGACATATGCCGTGTGGAAATCCGTTTATACGGCTCGCTGTCAGCCACCGGCGTCGGTCATGCCACCGACCGTGCCACGGTGATGGGCCTGATGGGCGAATGGCCGGACAGCATAGATCCGGCGACCATCGATCCACGTATCCAGCAACTGCGCGAGACAGGCCAACTGTCCCTCGCCGGTCAGAGAGAAATTACCTTCGACTGGCAGCGTGATCTCCTGCTGCTCGACGAGAGCCTGCCCTACCACCCCAACGCCATGTCGCTGACAGCCTTTGGCGAAACCGCCGAGCTGTTCGAGCAGACGTACTACTCGGTCGGCGGCGGTTTCATTATCGAAGCGGCGGAAGCCGAGTCCGGTGTGGCGCCGGCCGGTGACGTGGTGTTGCCGTACGATTTCTCCAGCGCCGCCGAACTGTTGTCATTGTGCAAACAGCACAACCTGCGCGTCTCCGAACTGATGATGGCCAACGAGCGCGCCTGGCGTAGCGACGTGGAAATCCGCCAAGGTCTGCTGCACATCTGGTCGGTGATGCGTGAATGTGTGGAGCAGGGCCTGCGCCACGAAGGCATCCTGCCCGGAGGCCTGAATGTGCCGCGCCGCGCGGCGAAACTGCATCGCAGCCTGTTGGAAATCGGCAAGCCCAACGTGATCAGTTCAACGCTGTCGGCAATGGAATGGGTCAACCTGTTCGCCCTCGCCGTCAACGAAGAAAACGCGGCTGGCGGGCGCATGGTCACCGCGCCGACCAACGGCGCAGCCGGGATCATCCCGGCGGTGCTGCACTACTACACGAAATTCAATCCCGACGCGTCTGACGATGACGTGGTCGCTTTCTTTCTCGGTGCGGCCGCCGTCGGCATTCTGTGTAAGAAAAATGCCTCGATCTCCGGCGCCGAAGTCGGCTGTCAGGGCGAAGTCGGTTCAGCCTGCGCAATGGCGGCTGCGGGCTTGGCCGACGTGCTCGGCGCCACCCCGGAGCAATTGGAAAACGCCGCCGAAATCGGCCTGGAACACAACCTTGGCCTGACCTGCGACCCGGTCGGCGGTCTGGTGCAAGTGCCGTGCATCGAGCGCAACGCCATCGCCGCCGTGAAAGCCATCAACGCCACACAAATGGCCCTGCGCGGCGACGGCAACCATTTCATTTCCCTCGACCGGGTGATCCGCACCATGCGCGATACCGGTGCCGACATGCATGACAAATACAAAGAGACTTCACGGGGCGGCCTGGCTGTGAACTGGGTGGAATGCTGACGCGCATTCCCTGACCGCCCCGGCAGACCGCATCCGACGGTCTGCCAACCGTGAGCCCGAGCAAGAATAATAACGAGGCGATACCGATGACCGATGTACGTACACCTGCTGCCGATAATCCCGTGGTAGACCGCACACGCAATGCAGAAACAGCCCACAAGGGCTGGAACAAATTCGACACCACCTGGATGCTTGGCCTATACGGCACCGCCATCGGTGCCGGGACGTTGTTCCTGCCGATCAACGCCGGTGTCGGTGGTTTCTGGCCGTTGCTGATTCTCGCTGTGCTGGCCTTCCCGATGACGTTTTTTGCTCACCGTGGCCTGACCCGATTCGTGCTGTCCGGTCGCTCCGGGGATATCACCGAAGTGGTCGAAGAACACTTCGGCATCGGTGCCGGCAAGCTGATCACACTGCTGTATTTCTTTGCGATCTTCCCGATCCTGCTGGTGTACAGCGTGGCGCTGACCAACACCCTGAGCAGCTTTCTCGAACACCAATTGCACATCGCCCCGCCACCACGGGCGATTCTCTCGCTGGTGCTGATCCTCGGATTGATGGCGATTGTTCGTTGCGGTCAGAGCGTGATCGTCAAAGCCATGAGCGTGTTGGTGTATCCATTCGTCGCCGCGTTGCTGCTGCTCGCGGTCAGCCTGATTCCGAACTGGAACGGCGCGTTTTTCGCCAGCGCTCAAGAAGTCATGCCAATGTCCGTATTTCTCAAGACGCTGTGGCTGGCAATCCCGGTGATGGTGTTCTCGTTCAACCATTCTCCGATCATTTCCGCGTTTGCCGTTGATCAAAAACAGCGCTACGGCGCACAGGCAGAACGCAAGAGCAGCGGCATCCTCGCCATGGCCCACGGCATGATGGTCATCACGGTGATGTTCTTCTGCTTCAGCTGTGTACTGGCGTTGTCGCCGGCGGATCTGGCAGCGGCCAAGGCGCAGAACATTTCGATCCTGTCGTACCTGGCCAACCACTTCCAGACCCCGGTCATCGCTTACGCCGCGCCGCTGATTGCGCTGGTGGCGATCACCAAATCCTTCCTCGGCCACTACATCGGCGCCAGCGAAGGCTTTCAAGGCATGATCGTGAAAAGCCTGCGCAGCCGTGGCCGGGTCATGTCAGCGAGCTGGCTGAACCGCGCGACCGCCGTGTTCATGATCCTCAGCTGCTGGGCCGTAGCGACCTTCAACCCGAGCATCCTCGGGATGATCGAAGCTTTCGGTGGGCCAGTGATAGCCTGCCTGCTGTTCTTGATGCCGATGTACGCCATCCGCCGCGTGCCAGCTTTGCGCCAGTATTCGGGGCAGGCGTCCAACGTATTTGTGGTGTTGATCGGTCTGATTGCACTGTCAGCGATCATCTACTCGGTTCTGCCCTGAAAACGCGCCATAAAAAAAGGCGAGCCGCGTAGCTCGCCTTTTTTATGCCCGTGTTCATTGTTCGACAATTTTCCCGGCACAGCCCTTGCTACATACCTGTAGGAGCTGCCGCAGGCTGCGATCTTTTGATCTTCGTGACCGAAATCAAAACATTGAAGAGCAAAAGATCGCAGCCTGCGGCAGCTCCTACACAAAGCAACAACACAGACCACGGAATGGCCGATGATCCGGTTTGGCGAACCAACCCGATCACGGCCGGTCAACAACTGCACGTTCAATCAGGCGGTGACGCATCATGGACAATCCTTTTCAGATCATTACCGATGCCTTCGCGCCGGACTATCAGATCAACCTGAGCATTCAGGGCCTGGACGGCAGCATCATGCTGACCCTGTCCAATAGCGGCCGGATCGTGGCCAAACGCATGATCAGCGCCGAGCAGCGCAACGACCCCGCGCGTCTCAAGCGCCTGGTGCAAAGCATTCAGTTCGGCATCGCCATCGAACAGGGCCACAGCGCCATGGCGATCCTCGAAGCCATGACCAGCGGCAGCGGGCTGACGCCGCCACCGCCACGCGTCATCGGTCAGCCACGACCGGCGGCCGGGCTTTAAAGCTCACCCTTCTCGACTTCAGGATGTTCGCTGGAACCCGTGCCCAGCGTGCGCTGTGGTTTTTCGATCTTCACCGACGGAAATTGCGACGAAGCGTAACGCACTACCAAAATCGCCAGCGCCAGCAGCAGAATCCCGCCGCACAGGTAAATGATGCCCATGTCCGGCGGGTTGTGGTGCGAGACATTGGAGATCAGCAGACGGGTCAGCGCGGTGATCGCCACATAGATCAGAAAGCGCACCGGCATGTGGTTGGTCTTGAAATAAATCCCGACCATCGCTCCCAATTCGAGATAGATGAACAGCAACAGAATGTCATCGATCTTGATGTGGCCTTCCTCGAGCATCCCGAGAAACTCCATCACCGCCGCGTATGCCGTCACCGCACCGATGGCAAACAGCGCCAGATAGTGGAAGGTCTCGACGAACAGGTTGCCCAGGGACTCGGCCAGTTGATGCACGTTTTGCCGTAGTTTCTCGGCCCAGTTTATTTTCACGATGATGTTCCTTAGCTCGAATGCGAGCGGATGATGCGTGTTGGACGTGACGGTTTTCTGCACGTAACCGTTTTCATGCAGAAAAGAGGCCACGCCATCATGGCGAGCCGCCGCCAAACCCGCGCCGTGGCGTTTGGTCGCACCGCTGTGCTTTTGTGGGAGCGAGCCTGCTCGCGAATGCAGCGACACGGTCTCCCTGACAAACCCGAAATCCGGTCTACATTGAAAAGCCACTACCCATGGCGCAGGGATTCGCTTATCCTTTTCGCTGTATATGGATACAGTAGTCGTCAAGACAACTTAATGTGAAGGCATGTGAGGTGGTGAATGGCCGTCGAAGTGGTATACCGCAGCAGCCGAGATCTGGAGCGCTTGTTCATGGATAAAGCCGAAGCTGACCGTCATGACAAAATGCTCGAACTGGCCGAATATCTGGCCGATGTCCTGCAAAAAGCCGTTCCGTCCCTGACTGAACAGCAAGTGGAAGAAGCCGGGATCTACATGGCGAAGAATCGCGATGTGTTCGCCCGGGCGTTCAAGAGCCAGCCGGATGCACTGTCCGAACTGCTCAATGCACCGGCAGAACCAGTTGAACACGCTGAGGCGGCGGAACCTGCTGAAGCACCGGCCAAGCCAGTCAAAGCGGCGAAGGCTGCGAAGTAATCCAGTCCGAATTGAATAGGCCCTGAGTCGAATGGCTCAGGGCCTTTTTCATGCCTGTGAAACTCAACGATACAAAACTTTCTCCGCCAACTCATCCGCCACCCGCGCCGGCGAACGTTTTTCCGCCTGCGCATGGCCGAACACCTCGGTCAACCGCGAACTGATCTTCGACAGATGCGCGGTAATCGTCGGCAATTCCTCGCCACGATGTTTCAGCGAGACGTAAATCAGCCCACCTGCGTTGATCACATAATCTGGCGCATACAGAATCCCGCGCCGCTCCAGTTGATCGGCGACATCCAGATGCGTCAGTTGATTGTTCGCCGAACCCGCCACGGCCGAACACCGCAGTTGCGTGACGCTGTGGCTGTTCAGAACTCCGCCCAGACCGCACGGTGCGAGAATGTCGCACGGGGTGCTGAGTAACGCGTCGTTGGCGATTGGATGGGCGTTGAGTTGCTCCATCGCCAGTTGCACCTTGCCGTGGTCAATATCGCTGACCAGCAGCTCAGCCCCGGCGGCGTGCAGTTGCTCGGCCAATGCATAACCGACATTGCCCAAGCCCTGAATCGCGATGCGCAAACCTTCGAGGTTATCGCTGCCCAACCGTGCCATGGCCGTCGCGCGAATGCCGGTGAACACGCCCATCGCCGCGTGCGGTGCCGGATCGCCGGCAGACGTGGTGCTGGTGACATGTTGGGTCTGCTGGGCGATGCAATCCATGTCGGCGACCGAGGTGCCGCTGTCGATCGCGGTGATATAGCGACCGTCGAGCTGATCGATGCAGCGGCCAAAGGCTTCGAACAGCGCGCCACGGTTTTCCACGTGCACCGGACGCACGATCACTGCCACACCACCGCCCTGCGGCAGCCCCGCCAAAGCGGCCTTGTAACTCATGCCTTGGGCCAGGCGAATGGCGTCCTCGACGGCAGATTCGTCATTGGGATAGGCAAGATAACGACATCCGCCCAAGGCTGGCCCGAGGCGACTGTTATGGATGGCAATGACCGCCTTCAACCCGGTGACCGGGTCAACGCTAAGGTGCAGCGATTCCAGGCGAGTGCTTTGCATGAGCGCAAACATCGTTGGGCTCCCGAATCACTTCTTGTAGAACGCCAGTATAGGCCTGCGCCTGAAAATTGCTGGAGCGCACCGGAATAAGCACCTGCTGGGACAACGGCTTTGCGGCATAACCCCGAACCTGCGCTGCAGGGCACTGGACGAATCTCGCGGACGGGGCTAAAACGAGGCATTCCCCGGAGATTTCAATGAGTCCGCGCCAACGTTTTTTCGAATGCCTGCACCGTTCACCGCCTGCGCTGTTGGAAGCTGCGCTGTGGATGGCGGCTGAACACGAAAAAGAGGTGGATCCGGCGGCGCTCCTGCAAGACTTCAAGGAGCTGCAACAGCGGGTCAGTTACGGTTTGCCGATGCTGCCGGTGAGCGAGCTGGCACAGCCGCTGTTACGGCGCATGATTGAATTGGGCTTTGCCCAGGACGATTTTCTGCCGCTGCGCCCGCAGGCGGCGTTGTTGCATAAAGTCTTGCAAACCCATCGCGGCCAGCCTTTGGCGCTGGCGTTGATTGCGCTTGAGCTGGCGCGCGGCCTGGAGATTCCGCTGGTAGGCGTCAACTTCCCCGGGCACTTCCTGTTGAAGGTGCCCGGTGCCGATCATCTCCTTGATCCGTGCGGCGGGCGACGCTTGTACCCCAACGATTGTCGTGAGCTGTTGCAGCGCCAATATGGGCCGAACATGAAGCTCAACGCCGAGCACTTGGCTACGGCGACGCCCGTGCAGATGCTGCAGCGGCTGTCACGCAATCTGCGGCAACTGCATCTGACCCACGATGACTTCATCGCCGCGCTGATCGACGCCGAACGCGTGCTCGAACTGGGTGACGCCGGCGCCGCCGATTATCTGGCCCGCGCCAGTCTGTATCAGCGGCTCGACTGCCCGAATGCCGAGCGCTTCGATCTGGAGCATGCCTTGCTGCTCAGCGACGATCCGATCCAGCGACTGCGCCTGACCGAACGACTCGGCCACCTGCCGCCCAACTCAGTCGTCCATTAAAAGCAAAAGATCGCAGCCTTCGGCAGCTCCTACATTGAATTATGTATTTCCCTGTAGGAGCTGCCGAAGGCTGCGATCTTTTACTCTTCAGGATTTGACAGACATCCCCACTCCAACTGCCGAACTGCCTTCGGAGGGCGAGCGCACCTGAATGATCAGCAGCGCGGCAATCACCGCCGGGATCGCACAGAAGAAGAAAATCTGTTCGACCGGAATGTGCATTGCCAACAACAGGCTGCCGAACAGCGGCCCGAGAATCGAACCGAAGCGCCCCACACCCAACGCCCAACCAGTGCCCGTCGCGCGCACATGTGCCGGGTAGAAGTTACTGGCAAACGCATTCAGCGTCAGTTGCCCGCCGATGATGCAGAACCCGGCGGCGAAGACGCAGGCCACCAGATAACGCGGATTGTCGTGATTGAGCCCCAGCAGAATCGTGCACAGCGCCGCGCCCGCCAACACGCCGGACAACAACCGCACCTTGCGCTTCAAGCGGTCGGCGAACCACGCCATGCAGATCGCACCCAGGGTACCGGCGAACAGGAACATCGACGTCACCAGATTGGCTTCGTTGAGTTTCAGGCCACTTTCCAGCAGCAGTGTCGGCAGCCAGCTGATCATGAAATACAGCAGAATCAGGCTGACGAAAAAAGTCGCCCAGATCAGCAAGGTCGGCCGCGCGTAGCCGTTGCGGAACAACTCGACCACGGTCAGTTTGCTGCCCTGCTCGCGCTCGTTCTGCTCGACACTGGCAACGGGCGGTTGCCAATCCGGCAGCATCCTTGCGGTAACTTTGCGCAGTCGTACATACGGCGGTGCATCACGCAACAGGCGTGGCAGCGACTCCGGCAGCATCAACCACAGAAACGGAAACAGCAGCAACGGCGTGACGCCACCGGCAAGGAACACCGCTTGCCAACCGAATTGGTCGATGAACCCGGCGGCGACGAAACCACCCGCTGCCCCGCCGAACGAGAAGCCACAGGCCGCCAGCGTCACCATCAAGGTGCGCAAACGCGGTGGCGAGTATTCCGACATCAACGCCATGGCACTGGGCATCGCTCCGCCCATGCCGATGCCGCAGATGAAGCGCGCGATCATCAGTGTGTTCAGCGAATCGGCGAAGACCATCAGCACGGTCAGCGTGGCGTAGATCAGTACGCAGGCGAGCAGGATCCGCCGCACGCCAAAGCGGTCAGCCAGCGGCGTCACCGCCAATGAACCAATGGTCAGGCCAAGCAAGTTGGCACTGAAAACCGGCCCGAACGCCGACTTTTCCAGCCCCCAGTCCTGTGCCAGCGCGGGCACCACATAACCGAGTACCTGGGCGTCATAGCCGTCGGTGACCAGCAACAGCGCGAGCAGGATCAACAGTAACCACTGATAGCGGGACACAGGACGGGCGTCGAGTGCCGCCCGAAAGCTGGCAATCTGGTTGTGCATCGCAAGGTACCTGTTTTGTTTTTATGATTATGCGAATGGCGATATTCCCTTGTAGGAGTGAGCCTGCTCGCGATAGCGGTGGTTCAGTCAGAACATCAGTGACTGACACTCCCTCATCGCGAGCAGGCTCACTCCTACAGGGTTATGGGGTGTCTGGCTGGTTGCCGGGATGAGCCTTGATGAACGCTGGATGTTCAGCCGCCAATGCGGCGACCCGACGAATTTTCGGATACGCCTCAAGGCTGACGTTGAACCGCTCTGCCGCATACAACTGCGGAATCAGGTAAACATCAGCCACGCACGGCCACTCACCAAAACAGAAACCCTCGTCGCCAATCAACTGCTCCACTGTCGCCAGCCCTTGGCTGATCCAATGACTGATCCACTCGACTACCTGCGGCTCGTCCTGCCCCAATTGGCGCAGGCGATTAAGCACACTGACGTTGTGCAGCGGATGTACATCGCAACCGATGACCGCCGCCACACCGCGCACCTGCGCGCGGGCGAGCAGATCCTCAGGCAGCAACGGCACCTGTGGATAACGTTCCTCCAGATACTCGATGATCGCCGGCGACTGAATCAGCAAACCGCCTTCGTCAGTGCGCAGCGCAGGCACCCGCCCCTGCGGATTGATCGCCAGATACGCCGCTTGCCGATGCTCGCCACCCGGCGGTGCGATCAGGTTGACCGGCAGCGCCTGGTAGTCCAAACCTTTGAGCGCCAGCGCGATCCGCACCCGATACGACGAGGTGGAACGGTAATAGGTATAGAGATCCATAACCCGCTCCTGTCAGCGCGCCGCCAACACTTTGCCACGGCACTCGCCGAAGCCGATCGAAGCAAAACCGTCACGGGCACAACGCGCACGCAAAATGATTTCGTCGCCATCTTCAAGGAATTTCCGCACCTCGCCAGAGGCCAGTTCGATCGGCTTTTTGCCGCCCTCGGTGATTTCCAGCAGGCTGCCGAACTGACCGCTCTCAGGGCCGGACAAAGTGCCCGAACCGAACAGGTCACCGGCCTGCAACTGGCAACCGTTGACGCTGTGGTGCGCGACCATTTGCGCGACGGTCCAGTACATGTAGCGGGTGTTGCTCAGGGTCAGGCGATGGGCCGGCAGGTTCTGCTCGCGCATGCCTTCAGTCAGCAGCAACACTTCCAGTTCGATGTCGAAGGCACCGCCGTCCTGATCGCGTTTGTCGAACAGGTACGGTAGCGGCTGCGGATCACCTTCAGGACGCTTCGGTTGCGCGGTGCGGAACGGTTCCAAGGCTTCAGCAGTTACAACCCATGGCGAGACGCTGGTGATAAAGCTTTTCGACAGGAACGGACCCAGCGGCTGGTATTCCCAAGCCTGGATATCGCGTGCCGACCAATCGTTGAGCAGGCAGAAACCGGCGATGTGATCAGCGGCGTCACCGATGGCGATCGAATCGCCCATCTCGTTGCCCTGGCCGATCCAGATGCCCAGTTCCAGCTCGTAGTCCAGGCGTGCGCACGGGCCAAACGTCGGCTCGGTCTGACCGGCCGGCAGCGTCTGGCCCTTCGGACGACGCACGTCGGTGCCGGATGCACGCACGGTGGAGGCGCGACCGTGATAACCGATCGGCACGTGCTTGTAGTTCGGCAGCAACGGGTTATCCGGACGGAACAGTTTGCCGACATTCTGCGCGTGCTCGATGCCGACGTAGAAGTCGGTGTAATCGCTGATGCGCGCCGGCAGATGCAACTGGCAATCGGCGGCCAGTGGCAGCAGTTTCGCGCCTTGGGCTTCGATGTTGCCACGGTGAGTGCTGCCTTCGCTGAACAGTTCCAGCAGGCGTGTGCGCAGCGCCACACGTGCTTCGCGACCGAGTTCGAAGAACGCGTTCAACTGGCCGCCGTGCATGGCTTCGACCGCACTGCGCGCGACACCGTCGAACAGCCCGGCTTCCAGCGCCACTTGCAGATCGAAGATGTGTTCGCCAATCGCCACGCCAGCGCGCGGCGCCGCATCGTTGCTGCTGAACACACCGAGCGGCAGGTTCTGCAGCGGGAAATCAGCGTGGCCATTGGCCGATGCAACCCAGCTGCGGGTGATGGAATTCTGCGTCATGGGTTATCTCCGGGTCGGGTCGAACGTCGCGGGCAGCGTGGCCCAGCAAGCGTCGTAAGTGGATTGCAGTTGCGGGCAGTAGAGGGCGAAACGGCTTGGGCGCAGCACCTGACTGGTCTCGAACATGAAGGCCATGGTGTTGTCGATTTTTGCCGGTTTGAGTTCGGCGTTGATCGCTTTGGTGCAGGTCTCGCCATCCGGGCCATGAGCGCTCATGCAACTGTGCAGTGAAGCACCACCGGGCACGAAACCTTCGGCCTTGGCGTCATATTCGCCCTGGATCAAACCCATGAATTCGTTCATCAGGTTGCGGTGGAACCATGGTGGCCGGAAGGTGTTTTCGGCAACCATCCAGCGTGGCGGGAAGATCACGAAGTCGAGGTTGGCCAGACCGTGCACGCTGGTTGGCGAAGTCAACACAGTGAAGATCGACGGGTCCGGGTGATCGAAACTGACCGTGCCGATGGTGTTGAAACGGCGCAGATCATATTTGTACGGCACGTTGTTGCCGTGCCAGGCGACCACGTTCAGCGGCGAATGATTGAGTTCGGTGGCCCACAACTGGCCGAGGAATTTCTGCACCAGGGTGGTCGGTTGCTGCAGATTTTCGTAGGCGGCGACCGGGGTCAGGAAGTCACGCGGGTTGGCCAGACCGTTGCTGCCGATCGGCCCCAAATCCGGCAGGCGCAGCGGTGCGCCGTGGTTCTCGGCGACGTAACCGCGGGCTTGCGGGTCGAGCAATTCAACGCGGAATTTCAGGCCACGTGGCAGCACGACGATTTCCAGCGGTGCCACTTCCAGCACACCCAATTCGGTAGCAATGCGCAGACGCCCGAGTTGCGGCACCAGCAGCAGTTCACCGTCGGCGTTGAAGAACACCCGCTCCATCGAACGGTTGGCGGCATAGTTGTAAATGCTGATACCGGACGGCTTTTCGGCGGCGGAGTTAGCCACCATGTTCACCAGACCATCGATGAAATCGGTCGGCTCGGCCGGGATCTCCAGCGGGTTCCAGCGCAGCCGATTGGGCGTCACTTCACCCAACGGGCCACCGGCCAATTGCCGCTCCAGTTTGACGAAGGCCGGGTGATTGGCGGACGGCTGAATCCGGTACATCCAGGTGCGCCGCGCTTCACTGCGGGTCATGGTGAACGCGGTGCCGGAAAACAATTCGGTGTAGAGGCCGTACGGGGCTTTTTGCGGGGAGTTCTGGCCGACGGGCAGCGCGCCGGGCAACGCTTCAGTGCTGAATTCGTTGCCGAAACCGGACTGATAAGCCAAGGCCTGCGCGGTTGAATCGAGGTTCATGGAGCCTCCTGAACAGGGAGTCGGCAGTGGCCCATCGCTCTGGCCCAGAGGTTTCGGCACGCCGGGGTTGTTATTATCGTAATTCGATTACGCATAACGTAATTTGCTCGCTATCCAGCGTCAAGCTATAAAGACGCCCATTCGTTTCGGAACCCGGCCGCACCATGGAAAAAACCAGCGACAGCAACGGCAAACAGAAAGTCCGCTCCGCCGAAGTCGGCACCGACATCCTCAAGGCTCTGGCCGAGTTGTCGCCGTCCACTTCGTTGTCGCGGCTGGCCGAACATGTGCAGATGCCGGCGAGCAAAGTGCATCGCTATCTACAGGCGTTGATTGCCTCGGGTTTTGCCGAGCAGAACGCCGCCACCAACCATTACGGTCTCGGCCGTGAAGCGTTGCGCGTGGGCCTGGCCGCCCTCAACAGTATGGACGTGCTGAAAGTCGCCGCCCTGCCGCTGGCCGAACTGCGCGACGAACTCAACGAAACCTGCTTTCTGGCGGTGTGGGGCAATCAGGGCGCGACTGTGGTGCACATCGAACCGGCGGTGCGTGCGGTGACGGTGGTGACGCAATTGGGTTCAGTGTTGCCGCTGCTCAGTTCATCGACGGGTCTGGTGTTCAGCGCCTACCTGCCGCATAGGGAAACCGATGAATTGCGCGAGCAGGAAATCGCCGCCGCCGATCATCCGCTCAGGGACGAAACGACCTATGCAGCGCTGTGTGAACAGATCCGCGAACGCGGTCTGCATCATGTGCATGGTTTGCTGATGCCGGGTGTGGATGCGTTGTCCGCACCGGTATTCAACGCCGTCGGCCAGGTCGCAGCGGTGCTGACCATCGTTGGCCCGACCTCGCTGTTCCACGCCGACGAAAACGGCCCGGCGGCGCAGCGGTTACTGGCTGCGACGCGGGCCGTGAGTTGGCGGATGGGGTTCGAAATGCCTGCGTCCTGAACGGGTAGGCCGGCGCCTCGATTAATGGATCAACCGATCAGTCGCGTGGTGCTTTCCACCCTGTGAGGCGGGACGGCAACTGCACTGACATAACTGATGCCAACGGGGACACCGGTTACCGCCGAGAGCAGGCCTGCGTAATCATTGACCCGAGACAACAGTCCGATCGCGCTGACAGAGTTCCCGACTCCGGCAATATTGCCGATATAAAACATGATGGCCGCCCTCCAGGCACTGGCAAAGTAAGCATTGGCTACTGCCTTATCGCCGTCCAGCGAGGCCGAAATGCCCTCAACGATCGTGTAGGCGATTCGCAGCACACTCACTACCGCCCCTACCGGAGGCACAAACAACGAGACAACATCCAAAGCGATACCGATCAGAATCTTGGCATCGACCCAGACCGCCTCCCAAGTGCTGGTGGTTTGATAATCCACGTCAGCCCTGAAACGCTTGATCATGGCCTCGTATTCGTCTTTGAACTCGTTGCCCACCTTGTAGGCGTTGTACAGCCTGGGTGGTGCTTCGGGCGCCCCCCCGAAATCGTACTTGGATGTGAGTTTGTTGACCGCCTTTTGATCCTCAAGACTGACCATTCGTAAAACATGGCTTCTAAAGGCGGAACTTTTAAGCCGCGCCGACAATTGTTCGACCGGGAAGAAATCATTTCCGTCATGGGTCCCCGGTACATAGACAACAGACTGCAGACGCCCGTTAAATTGGCGACTAAGAACATAAGCACCGTGAATTCTTTTGCCTTCCAAGGTGAAATGATAAACGCCCACGTTTGGTACGCTTGTATACCCGCCCCAGCGGATGCTGCTATCAAGACCTTCAATAAGCGTTTTCAGCCAATTGAAATCCTCATTGGATATCGTGCGCCGGATTTTCTGGGCCAGGGCTGCGGTGAGCATTTCGTTCTGCTTCAACTCTCGGTAAAAAACTTCCTTCAGAACCCGACGTGGGTTCGAGATGAATTGTTTTTCAAGATACACCTCGTAATGTTCACCGGGTTTCAAATCGATAAGATCATTGATGGCCTGTACATTTAATGCCCGCACTGCACCGGAACCGCTGAATGTGGCAGTTCGAAGATAATCTCTCAACTCATTTATTGCTATGGAAACGCCTGGAACGACGGCACTCACGATTTTTTCAAAAATCGTGACATCACTACGCCAAATCTGCCATTGAATGAACAGATTAGTGAGCGTCATTTCTGGAACATTATGAATTTTGACCATTACATAATTCGGATCGAAGACAGGAACTTTAAGTCCCTTAAGCTCCCAATATCGGGTGAATGTCTTCATTACCAGATCACGAGAAAACTCCTTGAAAGGCACGATTTTCAAATCGTCTTTTGCAACGTTCTGAATAGCTTTGAACTCTGTATGCAATCGAACAGATAACCCTTGTTCCTCCAGCGAGGCTTCTCTGAACCATTGAGGAGTGTAGGCTTCGATCTGCTTGGCTTCCCAACTGAGGATATTTTTTACCGCATTTTCCAGCGGGTAGTCTTCAGTAGTAAACGGAAACTCAAAGCTCGACTGGCCAATCCACCGTGGAGCCCAACTATCGCCTGTGACTTCAGCCACCATTCTGGTTACATCAGACAGAACGGCCTGAGACTTCAAATACTCCCAACTTTCATTATCCTGGACCCATTCTAATAACTTATTCCTTAATTGTTTGGGAGCGAGAAACTCAAACCACTCTTGTCCGGATGGAAAACCCGGCGCATACAACACGATGAAACCTTCTCGATCAAGCTTTCTTGTAAAATACCTTAGATCCTTGAATGCTTGATATTGCCGACCGAGTTTGATCTCTCCGGACATAAAAGACAAATCACCAAGATTATAGCGATTGACCATGTCATTGGCAGGCGGAGTCAAATGTTTCTGCAGCACCGCGCTAAATATCGACAGCGCCGTCCTCTTGCCTTCCAGATCTCGAAGCGCTTCTAAAACTTCACGCCTGGAATAGACCGCTTGCCGCACGTCGTTATAACGATTCCGTACATTCAACGAAATGATCGAATTGATCAGATTCGAAGGCGTTAGTTTGGGATTGTAAGGCTGATTTTCCACAGCAATCTCATACTGACCTTCTTGATCATGTACGCCGTACATGAACGCCTGGGTGAGCGTTTTGCGCTCCCGTGTCTCAATCTGTTGGCCGTTTGTTACTTTCAATAAATGTCGAACATTGACGAATACGCTATCGGGGTCAATCCGAACGTCCTTACCCGGCGAAATGAATTCTTCCACTTCATTTTTTGCAAAGTCCTTGAGCGATGCGAACCCCTTGGTCACTTCATGGTATTGAACCTCACTTTCCAGGAGGCGCTGTTGCAATGCCTCATAAATCTCCTGATTCGTCGAACCGGCATTTTTCAACCAGGCCGGCCACCTGTTTTTTTGCGCTCTTCGCAGAAGTGCTACCTGGCGAGCCTTCGCCTGGCCAAGAATATCCGGTAGAGCCTGAGCAGATGTCACCGACGCGACTACCGAAGCAAAATCCGAATCCGGATCAGCGAACCGGGCCAGCTGTTTCACAACATCACCACAGGACTTCTCAATCCCGTTATCGCTGACGCGTGCAAACAGATCGGCCTCAACTTTCAAGTAACGGAACTCAGGTAGGGGCGGGAAATTTTCTCGCTCATTGATCGCAAGTGATTGCAAGAAAACCTCACGACTGTCACCTGACATCAAGCGTTGCTCCAGCGTCTGATGCAACTCAGCAGAGGAGGAGAACTTTTCGACTCCATGGGTCGGGGAATAAAGCACTATCGCTGTATCGGCCCGCGGAACGAGTTCATTCATGACTGGCGCTTCGAGTGGGATGGCGAACATTGAACGTTGCTCGCTATAAGCGTCTCCTCGGCTGCCGATAAATACGCCATACCACTCCCCACGCGAACCCGCCTGAACCATATAACGGATACGCTGAAGTTCGGCCCGGCTGATACCGCCCTCATTAAAAAGCACCTCAAGCTCATGCAGAAAGAGACTGGCTTGAAGCTCGCTCAGGGTCATTTTTCGCGAAAGGGAAAACCGTCCATAACTTTCGTCCTTTCCCGCCCAGTACTCTTGCAGCGCGGCAACGTAGTAGTCCGGCAATGTTCGAAACAGATGCAGCAGCAACTTTTCCACAGCCGCCAGAGAGACCGCAGAATAGATATCTCGATCATCGGTAGAAAGCGAGCGATCATAAATCGCGTAATACTGGGCATCGTATGTCGGCGCCCTGCCTCGCTGAAGACAGTCATTCAAAACTTGAAACAAGCCGCCTACCGGCTCCATTTGTTTCAGTTTGACATTGCCACGAACATTAATATGGACAAGACGTTCATCTACGCCTGGCGCGAATTCGTCAAGTGCACGCTTCAGACAAGCACGCAAGATAAAATCAAATACAGGCATGCCCTTCAAGTGATTCGACAGTGCGGCCAGTGCCTCACCCAATCCCGTGAACCCGGCTTCCTCAAGATTACGAACTTCCATTGCAAAAAACCTTTTCAGTCTGAACTTACAAACATCCAAATGACATTTGCTTCGCCAATTCAAACTAAACCAGGAAGTTCTCGAAAAGACACTCGGAATACTTTTCCAATCTTGTACTCGAGTAAAATTGAACATTTCGCACAAATAATATGAATTACTTATTTACCCATACCGACACCTCCAGAAACTTAAACGCGCCGACCACCAGACACTGACACTTACACTCAAGAAAACTCATCACAAGAAACGCAGCCACTTATTCCCTAAAGAACACGAATAAAAAACACTAAAACACCATGCCCATTGACTTGGCACTCGCCACTGCCTGAGTTCGTCGCGCAACACCTAACTTCCCATGTATGCGTCTGGCGTGCGTCTTTACCGTATGCAGAGAAATAAAAAGTTGATCCGCAATTTGTTGATTTGAGTACCCCTTGGCAATCAGACCTAAAACTTCCAACTCTCGTAGACTGAGCAGACCGCTGTCACTTATGGCCTTGTTACCAGGCGATTCGACGAGCTTGTTATTAAATGTACTCAACAAATCAGGTTGACGCAGTTTCAGTTCATTTAATGCCTGGTGCAAACCATGGTGACCGGACATCTCCAACCCCTTATGCAAGTGACGAAGTGCCGAAGTCAGATCGCCTTGAATGTAGGCAGATTCGGCCAACACCAGATGAAGGTCGGTTTCCAGACACAACATTTTGCGTTGTTGCGCCGCCTCCAGCAAAAGCTGGAGGCGGCCGAGCGGATTGTGCGCTTTGCGCAAGCCAACTTGCGCAAGGATCAACAAGTATTCAATCCGCGGAATCAACTCAAGTGTCGCGGGTGGCGCTTGCAAAGCATTCGGTCCTTGGTAGTGTCGCAGCAGACGTGTCATGGCCTCGCATACCAGCTCAGGACGTCCCTGCTGTAACCAGAACAGGCTGCTGACTTGCAACAGCACGCCCCGGTACACTGTTTCCGGAATCAACCTTTGTTGCATCAGACGCTCCGCGTCACGCAGCCATACGAATGCCTTTTGATAATCCGCCTCATTGGCGGCCAGCTGCGCCAATCCCAGATAGCCATACAACACCCGCTTGTCTTGATTGCGCTTGCAATCCTCCAGCCCCGACTGAAAAAACACAGCCGCCGAGGCATCCTGGCCCTGACTCAGTGCGATGCGCCCACGGCGCAAGGCTATTCGCCCCAGCAAAGGACTCAGGCGGTTCGACTGCCGGGCGAGCAAATCATGCACGCTCGCCAGCAGACTTTCAGCCCGAGGCGCCGCGCCGCGCTGCTCGAGTAGTTGCCCGTGATCGAGTTCAAGCAGCGCTTCGACAACCAGCGAACCTTGCGCCCGCGCCAGACACAGCGCCTGGCGATTCAGCGTGTGGGCCAAATCCAGTTCCCCGCGCAACAGAGCCTGTTGGGTCAACCCTGACAGACACATCGCCCGAGCGATCCACTTATCGGGATCGAGTACTTCCAGCGCTTGCGAAAAGTGTTCATGAGCGGCCACCATTCGCCCTTCCAGATGCAGTAACCAGCCTTGCAACGTTTGCCAACGCGAAATCAACTGCCGCTCAAGCGCTGGCGAAGGCTGGGGAATGAATACCCCCAGGTGCCCGATGCATTTCGCTGCCTGTTCAAAACGACCGGCAAAGAGCAACGCAGCGGTAATCAGCTCGACCAGTTGCGGAGTGCTCAGGGTCAACTCCCCACCTTGTTGCTCGTGCAATCGCACCAATAACACGACCGTTTGCTCTTCAAACAACTGCTCGAAACCAAAGTGCTGCAGCAGGCTGACTGCCGCTTCATATTCTTCTGCCAATAACGCCTGTTCAAATGCCGAGCGCCAATCCCGTGCGGCACTGAACCACTGACAGGCACGTCGATGCCATGTGCAGCGCGACGGTAATTGCTTCTCGCACACGACGCGAGACAGGGGCGGGAAGATGTGCAACCAGTCCCCGGAATCATTCCAAGGCTCAATAAAGCAGCCAAGCATTTGCAATGTGCGCAGGTGTACAGCTCCCTCCCCGGCACCGAACAGATGCTCGCATAGTTGCGCATTGAAGCGCGGCATTTGTGCAAGCACGCGCCAGACTTCGATGAGTTCCGGCGTGAGGCCACTGAAGAGTTCATGTTGCAGGTAATCGAGCAGCGTATCGACGCGTTGTTGTGGTTCAGTTGTCTGCGACCAATCGCATTTGCGCAATAGCGCCATGCGGACGCCGGCACACCAGCCAGCGGTTCGCTGGTAGATTCGCGCAGCCACGTCCCTCGCCTGCTCGGCGGGCAAGTGCTTCAGCGCATGAGCGATTTCTGTTTGGGTGAGCGCCAGCGTCGGGCTTTCGCACTCGTACAGTTCATCATCGAGCAGCAGACGGGGCCAGTTGCATTGCGGACGTCTACGCGCGCCGATCCACCAGACACACGCGGGACTGCTGACCGTCAGTAACCGATCAAGCAGCGCGTCCAGCGTCGGATCCGGCAAACGGCAGTAGTCATCGATAAACAGCCAGGTCGGCCTCGACCAGCGACTCAGCGCAGTGACCAGAGCGGACTCCGTTGTTTCGACCAGTCCCAACGCCTGCGCCAGGCGCAGACAAAAGTCACTGGTACTCAATGCCGCGCCCGCCAACGGCAACCAACCTACTTCGCAGCGTGGCGGCGCTTGCAGCAGGCACTCGGCAAGCAGCGCACTCTTGCCACTGCCGGCAGGTGCGCAGATCAACCTGACCCGCGCCACTGACTCAAGCAGTGGCTCGCTCAAGCGAGGGCGAGGCTGATGATGAGAAGAAAGTCTGGGCAGAAATCCGGGGCGATCCAGACAGGCAGTCATGGCGGTCATCGGGTGAGCCTTTTTATCGTTGTGCCTTCACCCTAGCCCTCTCCCATGGACTTGTTGACGAGTATTCAGCGCGCTGATTGGCAGCCATAAAAAAGGCGACCGAGCGGTCGCCTTTTGTCCACTGATGTATCAGAACCGTTACCGCACACCCTCTGCACGCAAGGCCGCTGGCGTATAGTCGGCAGCCTTGGCTTCAAAGCCGAATTCGTAACTGTGCTTCTCTTCGTTCTTCATCCCCAAGGCAATGTAGCGGCCGGCAATGATGTCGTAGAGCGCTTCGAGTGTGTATGCCTGTGCCTGATGCTCGTAGTGATATTCAGAGTGGCCTTCGGCTACGCGCCAGAGTTGACCGCGACCATCGTAGTGGTCGGCCAGTGCAACCTGCCAACTGTCCTCGTCGATATACATGTGGCGCTTGGCGTAGATATGCCGCTCATTTGGTTTGACGGTGCCGATCACTTCCCAGACCCGGTGTAACTCATAGCGCGTCAGGTCCTGATTGATGTGCCCGGCCTTGACGATATCGTCGTACTTGAGCTTCGGCGAATCGAGTTTGTAGCTGTTGTACGGGATGTACATTTCCTTCTTGCCGACCAGTTTCCAGTCGTAGCGATCCGGTGCGCCGGAGAACATGTCGAAGTTGTCTGAAGTGCGCAGGCCATCGGCAGCGGTACCCGGGCCGTCATAGGCCACTTGCGGCGCACGGCGAACCCGGCGCTGACCAGCGTTGTAGATCCACGCCAGGCGCGGTTCCTTCACCTGATCGAGGGTCTCGTGTACCAGCAATACGTTACCGGCCAGACGCGCTGGCGCAGTCACCGACTGCTTGAAGAAGGTCAGCACGTTGGCGGCTTTTTCCGGGTCGATATCCTTGATCAGTTGCGGCACGGCGATCTCTTCTTCGAAGCGGATCGGCGTGTAGCTGCCGTTGGTCTGCGGGGTCACCTGAGTAATGATGCGTTTGACGTTGCCGCCGTGGTAACGGGTGATGTGGTTCCACAACACCTCGACGCCGTTCTTCGGTATCGGAAAGGCGTAGTAGCGATTGCCGGTGAAATTGGCCAGGCCGTTACCGTCGTTGATGGTGGTCACGTTGAGCGCACTGCGTTTGGCCGACTCGTAGATCTCCGCCGGTGCAGCGACGGTGCGGTGGGTCGGATAGACCGGGATCTTGTAGGTCTCCGGGTAGCGTTTGAACATCGCCACTTGGCCATCGGAAAGCTTGTCCTTGTACTTGTCGACGTTGGCTGCGGTGATGGTGAACAGCGGTTTTTCGTTGGCGAACGGGTCAGCGAGAAAGCCTTTGCTGTCCACCGCTGCAGCATTTTTCGGGATGCCGCCGGTCCATGCCGGAATCGAACCGTCAGCGTTGCCGGCCTTCTCGGCGCCGAGCGGGGTCAGGCTGGTGCCGAGTTTGTTGGCCTCTTCTGGCGACACCGCCGCCATTACGTTGGCCGCCAGCAAGCTCAGGGCCAGCACACCACATTGCAGAATCATTTTGCGCATTGCTTTCATCCTTCTCGGGCAGATCAGAAGTTCACGCCGAAGCTCAGTGCGACGAAGTCACGGTCTTCGAGGACGTTGTAGTCGCCACCGAAAAAGTCGGTGTAACTGAGGCTCGCGGTGTAGGTATTGCGGTAGTCGGCATCGACGCCGAGGCTGATCGCTTTCGCGCCTTCGTTGAACAGACCGTTGGGCCCGTAACCGGCGACGTCGTGCGACCACGACAGGTTGGGTTTGAGGTTGATCCCGCCGATCACGTTGGCGTAATCGAGGATCGCCCGGGCGCGGTAGCCCCACGAGGTCGAGGTGACGAAACCATCAGTGTCGCCGCCGAAACCGGACTGCCCGTAAACCGAATCGCGGCCATAACGCAGCTTGTCGCGCGACTCCAGACCGCCGACCCGCACCACCGCCGCTTCACCGACCAGGGTCAAGCGCTGAGCGCCCCAGACCTGATCGAAGAAATGCGTGAGGGTGCTCTGGATTTGCGTGACTTCCTTGCGCCGATAGCCCTTGTTGTCAGACCCCGGCGTGGTGGCCAGCGGTGAGGCAGTGCCACCGGCAATCGGATTGAGCAGCGCCAGCGTCAGGTCGTTGGTGTTGACCTGCACCGGGGCATTCGGCCGGTAGCTGATCTCGCCGGTCCACGCGGTGCCGGTCGGTAATGTGGTGGAGAAACTCGCGCCGTACAGGCGAATGTCTTCCGGATACTCAAGGTAGTACTGGCCGCGTCCGAGCATCACGCTCTGCGCCAGACCGGAACCGCTGCCGGGCGCCAGACCATTGGCGATACCGACCATGCCCGGCAACGCCGCCAATGTCGAAAGCCCGGCCGTGGTAGTGCCTACCGTCGGCGTACGACTGTGGTAATTCATGAAGTAGAGACCGTATTCGGTGTCGTCCCCGAGCCAGCGCAATGCCGTGCCCCACTGTCCGGAATCCCGCGCATCACGGTCGCCGCCACGCGGGATCACCACACCTTCGCGAGTCACCTGGATGCCTTGGCCGAAGGCCTGGGTCAGCGGCACAAACGGTGCGATCGCCGGGTTGCCGACGGTGTAGCCGTTGTTGCAACCGTCCGCCGCCACATCGACGCCGAAGAAGGTGCCGCAGTTGTCGAGAACGGTCTGGTCCCATTCCAGTTGATAGAAACCTTCGACAGTCAGTTGATCGGTCAGGCCTTGCGAGCCAAACAGCATGTTCACCGGAATCAGGCCTTCCTTGATCTCCGCTCCGGGGCGACGAAACGCCGAGACGTCGATCGGGTTGATGCTGTTGATCGAGTTACCGATGAAGGTACTTTCGCCCCAGCTCACCACCTGTTTGCCCGCACGCACAGTGCCCGGCAGATCGGCGATGGAATAATTGTGGTAGACGAACGCATCAAGGATTTGTGCGCCGGAAGATTTCGCGCCTTCCTTGCGGCCACTGTCGCTGATCGGTTTGAACTCGCGGTCCTCGTCCTTCAGTTCGAAGTCGTACCAGTACTTGCCGCGCACGAAGACGCCGGTGTCGCCGTACTTGAGTTCGAGGTCGTGAATACCTTTGAAGATCTTCGAAAAGGTCTCGCCCTTCTTGAAATTCAAACGCCCGTCATCACCGGTCGAAGATTGCCCGGTACCACCATTGACTGTGCCGACCAGCGACTTGTCGGCATCGCGCATGCCCCAGCTCGCACCGATCGACAGCGACGAATCGAGGGTACCTTCAATCTCGCCAATGTTGAACGCAACCGCTTGCGCCTGGGCGCAGCAACCCAAAGCCACCGCGGCTGCCAGCGCCTGCGGTGTGAAGATGGCGCGCATTGTTTTTGTTGTCATGCGTCTTCCCCGGTGAGTGACAGAAGGCCCCACCCTACTGCCGGGCAACCGCGTCGATAAGCGCACCAAGGAGGTATTCGTGTTGTCGCTCGAAAGAATGAATGGCCTTGCGCGACGGGACTTTGCGCCGCTCATGGATCGGCTGGATGGAGGATCATCAGTGCAGCGCATGGTGCACATCGGATCACGGGACTGTTGCATGCCCCGCAACAGTGCATGTCCGGAATCGGTATTTTTCCTACGCGATCAAGACCTTATTCTGAACGCGCTTTCACGGGACACGCCGCAAAGCAACAAGCACTGGCCTTTGAGCGACTCAGGCCATTGCTGACAGATTTCAGGTGAATCGAAGTTTTCGGTTTATCGCCCCGGTGTTCACTGACGTTGATTTGTAGCTCCTTGATCCAACGTCTTACCTTGGCCGCTGCGTTTGCAGCGGCCTTTTTTATGCCTGATGAAAAGTTAAACGCCTCACTCAGCGAAAAACTTCCGAGAACAATGTCGGACGTTTCTCTGTTCGCAGGAGAACGATGACCGACAAATTGAAAGTCCTGGAAAATTCTTCCAAAACAAAACCTGTTTACTTACGAAGTTCTCAGATTTTGTAACCTGAAATCTGTTGTAACTTGAAACACCTCAAACACTCGCCGGTGACATGGACGTCACTATTGGCCGCACTGACTTGCCGGCGACTTATCGCGCACATTCAAAAGGATATGAATATGCAAAAGCCTCCACCATGGGAATTGACCGAAGCTGTCCATACAACGGCAATAGCACCTCAGGAAAAAAAACGCGTCGCGACACTGAAAGCAGCATTGGCAGAAGCGCAATTCAACATGGAAGCGGCTGCACAGGCGTCCGCTGCGGAACAGGCTCGTCTTAACGCTGAAATGGAACAGCGTATCGAGGCTATTCAAAGTCAGGTTCTAGCAGAGGAGCAAAGCCTGGAAATTCGTCGCAAGGTGATCGAGACCGCGACTAACGTTGCCAAAAGACAAGCGCAACTGGCGACGCTGAAAATCCAGCAACAACACGAAAACCAACGACATCTGCATGAGCTTCAAGCGGTTTCCAAACAAGAGGAGGAAGCCCTAAAGCAGCAACGTCAACCGCCAGAAATTCAACAGGTTTACCCTGCCTCAGGCGTTGTGGCTTCCACCAGCCCGCACCTCTCCTTCTCCTCGACAGCCATTCGTCTTCCTTCCTCGGCAGCATCGGCAATTCTTGATTCGCTGAGGGTGGATTACTGACCGTGAAAGCGGCAGCCGCTGCGTTGATCAGCGGTCCGGTATTGGTAGGTTTCGCGGCGCTGCTGATGCCTTCACGCCTGGGCAATGGCGAGCGCTTTTCCATGAGCGTGCCGCTTGCCGAGTTGTCGTCGGAGTCTGCACAGACACTGCGTGAAACAGCCGATCGGCAAGGCACGCTGGAGCTGCCTGTGGGCTTGGGCGTAAGGCGGCTCGGGGCTGGCGCGGAAATCTTCGTCGCCACAAGCGATGACTTCCATATCCGCTCGAGTGTGCTGGTTCTGAATGCGGCCTATGACTTGCTGAATGATGTTTATGAAGTAGCGCTGCCAGATTCGCCGACGGACTTTCTGACGTGGACGCCCGCTATCTCGCCGGGTGACAGCTCGACTGAATCGCCCATGGTAGATACCGACTCCCCGGCGTATATGGGCGCTCCGATTGTTCCGATTGAAGGACGGCTGGACCTGAATCCGATTCTGGTCGAAGGCTGGGAACGATTCATCATCGTGTTTCCCGATGACTCGGGGATTGCACCGCTTTATGTGGTGTTTAGCAGTCCGTACGGGGGTGTCGAGGACGGAGAACACAGCGGGCGAGATTTCAACCCCGAAGAAACAGGGTTACCGGTTACAAGCTCGGACTGGGCACCGTCCATCATCGCAAAAAACGGAATTAATATCGTGAGGCTACACACTTCAAAGTTCCCCGATTCTGATGCGAATAAAATAATGATCGATCGCCTAGAACGAATTTTTCGAGGAGAACTAGAGGTAACCGATACCGACAAACGCTTCTACACTCATGAGATCAGAGAGTTCGAAAGGCTTAAAGCCTTGGGATATGGGGACACGGAAATGCCCGACAAAGACTCTTCCGTATGGAACAACGTCCACACTGCAACACTGGAGGATTACAAGCTTAAAGATGATCCAACGTTGTTATATACGCCAGAGGCGCTGGAAGCTGCCAAGCGGCAAGAAGAGCGTGAGTATCAGAAGTTGCTTAAGGAGATGTGGTAATGAATACCATTGAACAAATTGTAAAAAATGAAACATTGGATGACATCGTGACCGTATTTTCACTGTTCAAACCAAACCCGCACCTGGACATGATGATCAGACAATACAACCGAGATTTGATCAGTCAATATGGAGCCCTTGAGGGTGCCTACACTCGACTCATTGCGTCTGGAGTACTGGCACACGGAGATAAAGGCTTAGCTATTAAAGGCCCCAACTGGAAGGCTCCAAAATTCATGACCGAAAAACGATACGTTTAATGGTTTGTTGGCCGCCAAGTCCGAGTTTGGTGGCCTCACCCCTTAAAGCGAATACTTCTGCAAATTCGCCATCTTCTCTTTCAGCGCCTCAATATTGCCCTTCGGATGCGCCGCCCCTTCGAAATCACAAATCTGCTGCCAATGTTTCGGATAAATTATTGCGCAGCCATGCACTAACGGTGATTTGTCGCTCCTTGATCAAACGTCTTACCTTGGCCGCTGCGTTTGCAGCGGCCTTTTTTGCGCGCCGTTTTACCCATGCCATCTGCATCAGCGGGAAAATCCCCTATTGTTGTAGGAAATCTCCTTTTTTATCTTCTAATGCCAAGCTATCAAACCGCCTTCCACATTATTCATACAACCAAGCAGGTCATTACTGACGATCGATGCAGATTTTTCCGTTCGAAAGCTGATGTAGGTTAATTGCTCCGCAAAACCGAAAATTCGCAGTGAGTAAAACGAATGTTGGAGCAAAGTTTTGTTGAGGCCGCAGAAACAAAAATTGAAGGAAAAGGTTCTGCAGCCAACCTCATCATGATCAAGCGTCTTGACGCCATACTGGAGCGCAAGCTCGAGATGACCGATACCGATCGACGGTTCTATGCCTATTCACTTCGAATGATGGAGCGATTCAGAGCGATGGGATTCGCCGACGACTACATTCCCAAAAGTAATCCGTCCCTTTGGAATAACCTCCATACGGCCACACTTGAAGACTTCAAACTGAACGACGATGAGTCATTACGCTATACCGACGAGGCCATCGACGCGGCGAAAAAACAGGAGCTGGAAGCATTTGAATGCGTCAGCGGATGCAAGAGTTCGATTGCAAAACTCGGACAAGCTGTCAGGCAAGAAAATCTCAGAGACTTGTTATCAGTTTTGGCTATCGGTTTGGCATTTCCCTCAATCGACACACTGTTCGGGCGTTATCGATTTGAAGTCATCGCGCGCGGTGAATTGTGGAGAACGTATGAGGAATTATTTCATGAGGGTGTATTGGCTGAGGGCAATGCGGCTGTCGCCATTGCGGGTCCAAACTGGAGAACCCCGGAATTCATGATTAATAAACGGTACAAGGAATAATGGAACGAGCCTCGCCGCATCGAGAACGCAGCGAGGCTCAAACGTCCCTTAAACCGAATACTTCTGCAAATTCGCCATCATCTCCTTCAGCGCCTCGATATTGTCCTTCGGATGCGCCGCCCCTTCGAAATCACAAATCTGCTGCCAGTGCGCCGCCACGTCTTCCGGCGAGAAACCCACGCGTGGGTCGAAGCCGGCACCGAGGCTGCGCTCCCAACGCACCTTGCCCATCCAGCCGCCACCGACTTCGAACAGTCCGGAGGTTTCCTGGCATTGCTCGCTGGCCAGATACACCACCAGTGGGCTGACCAGTTCTGGCTTCAATTGCTCGAATACTTGCGGAGGAATCAGCCCCTCGGTCATGCGCGTGCCGCCGGTTGGCGCGATGGCGTTGACGAGGATGTTGTTCTTGCGGCCTTCGATGGCCAGGGTGCGGGTCAGGCCGTAGAGGCCCAGTTTGGCCATGCCGTAGTTGGACTGGCCGAAGTTGCCGTAGATTCCTGAAGTCGAGGCGGTGAAGATCACGCGGCCGTAGTTTTGCTCGCGCAGGTGCGGCCACGCGGCGCGGGTGACTTTGTAGGCGCCTTCGACGTGGACGCGGTAAACCAGATCCCAGTCGGCGTCGTCCATCTTGTGAAAAGTCTTGTCGCGCAGGATCCCGGCGTTGTTGACGACGACGTCGACGCGGCCGAAGGCATCGAGAGCGTTCTGCACCAGTTTGTCACCGTCGGTGACCGAGTCGTGGTTGGCTTCGGCGATACCGCCCGCTTCGCGAATCTCTGCCACTACGCGGTCGGCGGCGGAGGCGTTGGCGCCTTCGCCCTGGGTCGAGCCGCCGAGATCGTTGACCAGCACTTTGGCGCCCTGTCTGGCGAACAACAATGCGTGGGCGCGTCCGAGGCCACCACCGGCTCCGGTGACGATGACAACTTTATCTTCGAAACGCACAGACTCATTCATCGCAGCAACTCCAGCAGGCCAGTATTGATCCTGAGTGTCAGGCAGACAGCTTTTGGTCACAATGAATACGGCTGAGGCTGAATGGTGTGCGATAAGGTTGGGGGATAGTGAAGATCAAAAGATCGCAGCCTGCGGCAGCTCCTACATTGGATTTGAGTAGGAGCTGCCGCAGGCTGCGATCTTTTGATCTTCAGGAGCAGGCGACTTTGCGCGGCGGCAATACAAACCGCTCACGAAACTCCAGGTAATGCTTGAGCACCTGCACCGGCGCTTCGGTCTGTGGATAGTGGCCGATGCCCGGCAATAGCACTGTGTCTGCATCGGGGATCAATTCGCGGTAGCGCTCGACCATGTGCGCCCCGGAAATCGGATCGACTTCACCATCGATCACCCGCAACGGAATCTCGCCGCGCTGCATCGCCGTCACCCAGCGATCCCGCTGCACCCGGCGTTCGGGAATGTAGCTGATCAATTTGTGCATGATCCGTGGCCCGCGGTTGCTGTCGACCAGGCTCCAGAAGTCGTCCAGTTCACTTTCGCTCGGCCGCGTTTGCGGGCCGAAGATCTGCCGGAAGCTTTTCACCAGAGCATCACGAGTAAACGCCCGACCGATCATCCAGCCCAACGGGCTGAGCAGCAGTTTCTGCATCAGTACCGGACGATGAGTTTCCGGGAACAATCCACCGTTGAGAAACACGCAACTGGCGACCTCGATCTTGTCTTCGTAGTGCCGGGCGAGTAGTTCCTGGGCAACGCTGTCACCGTAATCGTGCGCGAGCACATGCACCGGCTGGTCGATCTGCAGATGCGCGAGCAACGCCTGCTGCAAATCCGCCTGCTCAAGCAAACTGTAGGTGTGATTGATCGGTTTGGCCGAATCGCCAAAGCCGAGCATGTCACAGGCAATCACCCGATAACGCTGGGCCAGTGGTTGCCAGAGGTAATGCCAATCCCAACTGGCGGTCGGGAAGCCGTGGATCAGTAGCAGTGGCTCACCCTGCCCCGCCGTCCAGTAACGGATCGGCTGGCCACGAAAGACAAACGTCTGGCTGCGTTTGCGCCAGACACACAGAGGAATCTCGGCAAGAGGCATTAGAGTTTATATCCGGGGTCTTGTTTATCGAGTTTGCGCAGCAACGCCGGCCAGGCCAGCGCACCACCCATGCCTTGAGCACTTTTGGTGACGCCGGCGATCATCGCTTTAGCGCCCGCCAGAATTTGCGGTTCGATGGCGATGAGTTCAGCACCACCGGTTTGCGCCATGACCTGAATGTCGCAGGCGCGCTGGAAGGTGAACATCATCAGAAACGTGTCGGCGATGGTGCCGCCACAGGTCAGCAGACCGTGGTTGTGCAGCAGCAGAAAGTTGTTGTCGCCGAGGTCGGCCTGCAGGCGCGCTTTCTCTTCGTGGTTCAGCGCCACACCCTCGTAGGCGTGATAGGCCAGACTCGAGAGAACGAACAGCGACTGCTGGCTGATCGGCAACACACCCTGCTTTTGCGCCGACACCGCGACACCGGAGGCGGTGTGGGTATGCAGCACGCAAACCACATCGTGCCGCACTTCGTGCACGGCGCTGTGGATGGTGTAACCGGCAGGGTTGATCTCGTAAGGGCTGTCCATGAGCTTGTTGCCGGCCTGATCGACTTTCACCAGGCTCGACGCGGTGATTTCATGGAACATCAAGCCGAACGGGTTGATCAGGAAATCTTCAGTGCCCGGCACCTTGGCCGAGATATGGGTGAAGATCAGATCGTCCCAGCCATGCAGCGCGACCAGACGATAACAAGCGGCGAGATCGACTCGGGTCTGCCATTCCGCAGCACTGACCTGGTCTTTGACATTAAGGGACGATTGGACGGGGGCTACGCTCACTGTATGCACCTCTGCGTTCTTATTGTTCTGCACGTACGAGCAGTCTAGTCAGGCGCAGAGGATCGCGTAGTTGCATTGGCAGCCAGCTTGATGACTGACCGAGTCAGCGATGCAAACAGTCTGGATCCATGTCAAAGCAACGACGCCAACAAAGGCGCGGCAAACAGATTGAGCAACCCGGTCAAGACCATCACCAGCCCGGCGACTGAGCCTTCTTCCCCGCCCACTTCATGGGCCCGGCTGACCCCGGCACCGTGCGCGCCAACCCCGAACAGCGCACCGCGGGCCAAGGCACTGCGTAGCGGCAACCACTTCAATAACACGCCGCCGAGCATCGCGCCGAACACACCGGTGAACATCACGAACACGGCGGTCAACTCCGGCACACCGCCGAGATTTTGCGCCAGCGGCATGGCGAACGGTGTGGTGATCGAACGTGGCACCAGTGACATCGTCACCGAGCTGTCGAGCGCCAGCGCCCTGGCCAATCCGAATGAGGTGCCGATCGACGCCGCACTGCCGGCAACCATGCCCAATAGCAGCGCCGACCAGTGCCGCATCAACAAACGGCGTTGCTGCCAGATCGGCACGGCAAAAGCCACGGTGACCGGGCCGAGTACCAGCATCAGCCAGTGGGTGTTGCTGGAATATTCGGCATAGGCAGTGTGCAGCGGCACGGCGAGCGCCAGCAGCAACGCCGGCACCAGAATCAACGGTGACAAGACGTAGCGTCCGGTGCGGCGATACAACCAGCGGCTGAACAGATACGCCAACAGGGTGAAGGCCAGCCAGAACATGGGCATCCATTCAAGCTTCATGGGACCGCCTCATGCGCACCGCAAGTTCGACGGTGAAGGCGGTTACCAGCATCACCATCAAGGTGCTGGCGGCGATGACCAACAGAATCCGCCAGCCGTCATTGCGCAACAGCGCGCCGTAGTCGAGCAGACTCATCAGTGCCGGAATGAAGAACAACAACATCTCGGCCATCAGCAGTCCCGCACCCAATTGCAGCGCTGCCGGTTTGACCCAGCCAAAGGCAAATGCCAGCAGCAACAACGCCATACCGATGACGCCGCCGGGGATTGGCCACGCCAACCATGCCGCCAGTTGGCAGCCGAGCAGGTAAAGACCGAGCAGTACTGCGAGTTCGGCGAATAAACGAGAAAGGTGCTTGAGGGTGACCGCGTTCATGATTTTGCTCCTGACAGGGGCTTATTTTACGAAGCGACCTGCCATCCCCGAAGCGAATTGTTAGACTCAAAGCCATTCCAAAATGGAATCAGGTAATGGAATTCAAACAGCTGCGCAGTTTTGTCGAAGTCATGCATCAGGGCGGTTTCACCCAGGCCGCAAAAACCCTGCACATCAGTCAATCAGCCGTCAGCAAACAGATCGCGCAACTGGAGCAGAGTCTCGGCACACCCTTGCTCGAACGGCTCGGCTCGCAATTGCGTCTGACCGCCGCGGGCAGCGTCGTGCTGCAACGGGCCGAGGGCATGCTGCGTTTGCGCAACGAACTGCTCGCGGAGCTGGACGACCTCAGTCATATGGCACGTGGAGAGCTGCGCCTCGGCCTGCCACTACTCGGCAGCGACGCGCTATTCGCCGAGCTGTTTGCGGAATACCGGCGGCGCTATCCGAATATCAGTATCCAGTTGCTCGAGGGCGGCAGCCGCAACATCGAGCAGGCGGTGCTGAGCGGTGAACTGGAGTTGGGCGGCAGTCTGTTGCCAAAGGATCCGCAATTCGACTGGCAGCCGTTTTGCGATGAACAACTCGACGCCTTGCTGCCGGTGGATCATCCGCTGGCCGAGCGGGGTGAGATCGGGCTGGAGGAATTGGCCGAGACGCCCTTTCTACTCTACCAACGCAGCTTCGTGCTCAACGACCGCTTGCTGCAGGCATGCCAGCAACTGGGCTTCACGCCGAAGGAAGGTGGACGCAGCGGTCAGGCCGATTTTCTTGCGGCGCTGGTCGCCGCCGGGCAAGGCGTGGTGCTGTTGCCCAGCGTGGTCGCACGCGGACTGGTACGGCCAGGCGTGGTACGCCTGAGCTTGCGCGCGCCGGACTATCTGCGGTGGGACATCGCCTTCATCTGGCGTCGCGGCGCCTATCTGTCGAAAGCGGCGCAGGCATGGCTGGCGCTGTTGCGCGAGCGCGGAATCAGCCCTTGAGGGCTTCGATCAACTGCGCCAGCCAAGGCTCGGCGTCGGTTTCCGGGGTGACGCTTTCGCTGGCGTCGATGCGCAGCATCTCTTGCACTTCACGTACGCCCAGTTCGCCAAACAGTTCCCGCATTTGCTCGCCACCGCCGCAGTAAGTGTCGCCATAACTGGCGTCGCCCAAGGCAATCACTGCGCCCGGCAAACCGAGCAATGCCGCTGGCAACTGGTCGCGAATCGCCGAATACAGCGGTTGCAGGTTGTCTGGCAATTCGCCCATGCCGGTGGTCGAGGTCACTGCAAGCAATGCTTCGGGGCCGAACGCCTGAATGTCGGCGAGGCTGGCGCGCGAGTTGTAGAAGGTTTCAAGGCCCGCGGCTTTCAACAGGTTCTGGGCGTGACGGGCGACTTCTTCGGCGGTGCCGTAGACCGAACCGGAGAGGATGGCGACTTTCATCAATCTGATCCTGAAACTGAAAAAAAAGGAGCGGCGATAGTAACAGCCTCCGGCGCAAAGCTGCGATTGGATCTCAATTGGCGGTAATGGCCAGTAGACAGCGCCTACGGTTCTTCTAGAATGCGAGCCACTGACAACTCTGAAAGGATTCAAAGATGATCAACGCCAGCCTGCTGCAAATGGTAATCAACGCGTCGAACGACGGCATCGTGGTCGCCGAAAAGGAAGGTGAACAGAACGATATCCTGATCTATGTGAACCCGGCCTTTGAACGACTGACCGGCTACACCAGTGAGGAAATCCTCTATCAGGACTGCCGCTTTCTGCAGTCTGGAGACCGAGATCAGGACAGCCTGAAACTGATTCGCGAAACGCTGGATAACGGCGGCTCGTGCCGGGAAATCCTGCGCAACTATCGCAAGGACGGTACGCCGTTCTGGAATGAACTGTCGATTTCGACGGTGAAAAACGTCGAAGACGGGCAAACATATTTCGTTGGCGTGCAAAAGGACGTCACCGTCCAGGTCAAGGCGCAACAGCGCGTTGTTCAACTGGAAGCTGAAGTCGCTGCCCTCAAAGCAGAATTGGCTGGACTGAAAGCGACAAACGGTCAAAACAAAATCGCGAACTAAGTGTCATTAACTACAATCACCAATGACTTTGTATCTATATCTTTCGAGTTAGCCATGCAGCGCGACGCCCTCCTCACTCAGGATGAGCTGGATTTCATCCAGACCATGCAGCACAACCCGCAACTGAACGTGCGGGATGCGACGTCGAGTCTGCTGGTTAATGGCGGTTCGCAGATCCGTGATTTGCTCACGCGCCTGGCCGCTCATGAACAAGTGACCATTCAGGCCAACTTCGAAAATCAGCAGATGACCTTCCCGTTGCATCTGGTGGAGGACGAGTTTCACGCGCTGCATCTGCGCCTCGGCGTACCGAGCATTTATGAAGACGGCCCGATGGTGCGGCCATGGCGGTTGACTCTCGAAGAGCCAGTAGCCCTGGAAAATGCCAAGGGGCAGCCGAGCACGTTGTGGGTCCACGAGGTTTCGCACAAAGGTGTGTTGCTGGAAGTGCGCAACAAGACCAAACCGCCCAAGCATTTCGCGTTGTGGTTCAGCCCTTCGGGTTACGAGCGGATTTCATTGCGTGGCAATTTCGAACGGGAAACCGAAAGTGGTTTCTACGCCTACGAACTGAGCCAGACCGACACCGACGAAACCGAACGTCTGCGCCAGTTCATCCTGCAGCAACATCGCCTCACGCATCCCGCCCTTCACACCTGAGATTCAGGTATCCAGATTGCCGGCCAGAAACTGCAGCATGCGCTGACGCATGTTCGCCCCTTCATTGCCCAGACAGGCAACAGAGGATCCGGCCAGGCTGTCCTGCGCCAGATCTGAAGCATCGCCCGCCAGCATCAACTGACAATCGAGGCTCAACGCCAACCGGTTCAGACGCCGAGGCAATTCGGTGCTGGGCGCGTGATTGGAAAACAGGACGAGTGCATCAGGTTTGATCTTTTCGCACACCAACGTCAGCTCATCGAACGGCTGACCTGTCGTCAGCACGCGAACACCGGCATTGCTGTCGCTGAGAAACAGCGCCGCCACCAGCAACTCCAGCTCTCGACATTGCCCGGCCAGCGCGCTGACGATCACACGGCGCGGTTGGGTGCCACGCAGCATGACGATCCGTTGCAACACCCGCGCCCGCAGGAATCCATCGAAGAACAGCCACTCGCTGGTTTGCCCGAAAGCCTCCTGGCGCTGCAACAATTGCAGCCACAGCGGCATGAGGATGTCCTGAAACACCACCGGCAATGAGTAAGAAGAGAAAATCTGGCCATAGACGCGGTCCAGTTGCTGATCATCGAATGCGCTGACCGCCTGCTGAATCTGTTCCTGCCACTGCAGGTAATCAGCCTGCACCAGATCATCGGGGATGATGTGCGCCAGCACTTTCATCGGTTCGGTCTTGGCGAGGATCTTGCCGACTTTGCTCACGGCGACACCGCGATCAATCCAGTCGACGATGCTGCGCACCCGCTCGATATCGGTCATCGAATAGAGCCGATGCCCGCTTTCGGTGCGTGTCGGCTGAATCAAACCATAGCGTCGCTCCCAGGCGCGCAAGGTCACCGGGTTTACACCGGTGAGGCGCGCGACCTCACGGATCGGGAACAGATCAGCGCGTTCAAGCGCAACAGAGGCCTGCGTAGCTGGGCTTGCGTCCGTTATGACAGGCATATGGCGTTCAACTTCCATGTCGGTTCAATTGGATCCCATTCTAACGCTTATGCCCCGATCTCGATCAAGTGATGAAATGCGACGAAAGTCGCTGGTTTAATCGTGAAAAACCGGAATAATCCTTGCTTGTTGAAAAACGCAGGCCTCTACCCCGGCTCTGCGTCGGGCGAAACTCCTACCCGGAGCGACGCAATCGAAATACGGAGATACAAAATGTCTACTTCCCCCGTCACGCTGATGGTAGCGCGTCGCGTCGCCGATGGTCGCTATCAGGATCTGATCGCTTGGCTGCGCGAAGGCGAACAACTGGCCACGGATTTCCCCGGTTACCTGGGTTCTGGCGTGCTCGCTCCGCCACCCGGCGATAACGAATTCCAGATCATTTTCCGCTTTGTCGATGAGCAGACGTTGCATGCATGGGAGCATTCGGCATCCCGCACCGCGTGGTTGAGCCGTGGCAGTGATCTCTTCGCCCACCCGAAAGAGCATCGGGTCAGTGGAATCGAAGGCTGGTTCGGCGCGGCCGGTCAGCGACCACCGCGCTGGAAGCAGGCTGTCGCGATCTGGCTGGCGTTTTTTCCGGTGTCACTGTTGTTCAACTTTGTCCTCGGCCCGTTGCTCGCCGACATGGGTTTGTTGCCGCGCGTATTGATCAGCACGGCGTGCCTGACGCCGCTGATGGTTTACTTCTTTATTCCGCTGTCGACGCGCCTGCTGGCGAATTGGCTGAACAGCACCCCGGTGCGCCTGCCCGTTTCGGCGACACCTCAGAAACATTAAAGATCGCAGCCTCGTTGCACTCGACAGCTCCTACAGGACTGAACACAGACCAGGGTAGGAGCTGCCGCAGGCTGCGATCTTTTCAGGCTCGTCGCTGTTATAGTTTTTGCTCCCACCGCGATGCGAGCCGTTCATGCCTGATTCCTCAGCCCCGATCCTCATCACCGGTGCCGGCCAGCGTGTCGGTCTGCATTGCGCGCAGCGGTTACTCGAAGAAGGCCATCGCGTCATCTTCACCTACCGCAGCGAACGCCCCGGCGTGCAGACACTGCGCGATCTGGGCGCCATCGGCCTGTTCGCCGATTTCTCCAGCGAAGCCGGGATTCTCGTCTTCATCGAAACACTGAAAACCCACACCGAGAGCCTGCGCGCCATCGTGCACAACGCTTCCGAGTGGCTGGCCGAAACCCCGGACAGCGAGGCCGAAGCCTTCACGCGCATGTTCAATCTGCACATGCTCGCGCCGTACCTGATCAATCTGCACTGCGGTGAATTGTTGAGGCGCTCGACGCCCGCCGACATCATCCATATCAGCGACGATGTCACCCGCAAAGGCAGCAGCAAGCACATCGGTTATTGCGCCACCAAGGCCGGGCTCGACAACCTGACGCTGTCCTTCGCCGCCCGCTATGCGCCGGCCATCAAGGTCAACGGCATCGCCCCGGCCCTGCTATTGTTCAATCCCGACGACGACGCGGCGTACCGCGCCAAGGCCCTGGCCAAATCCGCGCTGGGCATCGAACCCGGCAGCGAAGTGATCTATCAGAGCCTTCGCTATCTGCTCGACAACCCTTATGTCACTGGTACGACCCTGACCGTCAACGGCGGACGGCACGTCAAATAAGCCGATTCGCGAGGATTTCCATGACCCGCTCACTGCCCGAGAACTACCGCGAAATCCTCATCGGCCTCGGTGAAGACCCTGACCGTGAAGGACTGCGCGACACCCCGGTACGCGCGGCCAAGGCCATGCAATACCTGTGTCATGGCTATGAGCAGAGCGTCGACGAGATCGTCAATGGCGCGCTGTTTGCCTCGGACAGCGACGAGATGATCATTGTCGCCGACATTGAGCTGTACTCTTTGTGCGAACATCACCTGCTGCCCTTCATCGGCAAGGCCCATGTGGCTTATATTCCGACGGGCAAGGTGTTGGGCCTGTCGAAAATCGCGCGCCTGGTGGACATGTTCGCCCGCCGCCTGCAGATTCAGGAAAACCTCACCCGGCAAATCGCCGATGCGGTGCAACAAGTCACCGATGCCGCCGGCGTCGCGGTGGTCATCGAGGCCAGACACATGTGCATGATGATGCGCGGTGTCGAAAAACAGAATTCGACCATGAACACCTCGGTCATGCTCGGCGCCTTTCGCGAGTCGAGCAACACCCGTCAGGAGTTCCTGCAATTGATTGGACGGAGCAAGTAAATGCCACAACTTCAACCGGGAATGGCGCGCATCCGAGTCAAGGATCTGCGCTTGCGCACCTTTATCGGGATCAACGAGGACGAAATCCTCAACAAACAGGATGTGCTGATCAACCTGACCATTCTGTATGCCGCGCAGGAAGCGGTGCGTGACAACGACATCGACCACGCGCTGAATTACCGCACCATCACCAAAGCGATCATCGCGCACGTCGAGGGCAATCGCTTTGCGCTGCTCGAACGGCTGACTCAGGAATTGCTCGATCTGGTGATGAGTAACGGTTCGGTGCTGTACGCCGAAGTCGAAGTCGACAAGCCGCATGCGCTGCGTTTTGCCGAGTCGGTGTCGATCACGCTCGCGGCAAGCCGCTGAGCTTCAAGCTTCGAGCTGCAAGCGTTAAGCTACCGCCACCCACAATCCAAACTTGCAGCTTGAAGCTCGCCGCTTGAAGCTGTCTCGAAGAGACCTCCATGAACGAGCAACAACGCCTCGAACTCGAAGCCGCCGCCTTCCGCCGGCTGGTCGCCCACCTGGACAGCCGCAAGGACGTGCAGAACATCGACTTGATGAACCTTGCCGGGTTCTGCCGCAACTGCCTGTCGAAGTGGTACAAGGCCGAAGCCGACGAGCGCCAGATCGAGGTCAGCCTCGACGACGCCCGCGAAGTGGTTTACGGCATGCCTTACGCCGAGTGGAAAGCCCAATATCAGCAAGAAGCCAACGCCGAGCAACAAGCCGCGTTCGCCAAAGGAAAAACCCATGAGTGATCTGAACACCCTGCGCAGCAGCCTGAAAAGCGGCGAACACGCTTTCGCCGACACCCTGGCGTTCATCGCCGCCGGTTACGACTACCAGCCGCAAGCCTTCAACAACGGTGGCGTGGAAAACGCCGCCGGACAGAACGAAGGCTCGTGCAAGACCTTGGGTCTTGCACTGCTGGAAGGCCTGAGCGATGAAGAAGCGCTGTTGGCGTTCGGCGAGCATTACCGCTCGGTAGTGGCAACGCCTGAGGGCAGCGATCACGGCAACATTCGTGCGTTGATCAAGCATGGTCTGGCTGGCGTGAAATTCACCGCACAGCCCCTGACCCGCCGCTGATTCCAGCTGCAACGCCCCCTTGTAGGAGTGAGCCTGCTCGCGATAGCGGTGTATCAGTCGACTCATATGTTGGCCGGTACACCGCTATCGCGAGCAGGCTCACTCCTACAATGAATTGCGTTGGAGCAGGAATAACGGGCATAAAAAAACCGGCCGAAGCCGGTTTTTTTGTATCTGCGATTTAGAACGAAGCGTTCTGCAGACCGTCCAGGTAACGCTCGGTGTCCAGTGCGGCCATGCAGCCGGCGCCGGCCGAGGTGATGGCTTGACGGTAAACGTGGTCAGCTACATCACCGGCAGCAAAGATGCCTTCGACATTGGTCGCGGTGGCATTGCCTTCACGGCCGCCTTGCACCACCAGATAGCCGTCCTTCAACTCCAACTGGCCTTCGAACAACGAGGTGTTCGGGGTGTGGCCGATGGCGATGAACACGCCGTCGACGGTGATTTCGTCGAAGCTGCCGTCGTTGTTCTTCAGACGCGCGCCGGTCACGCCCATGTTGTCGCCCAGCACCTCGTCGAGGTTGGCGTTCAACTTGAGGATGATCTTGCCTTCAGCGACGCGAGCGTTGAGCTTGTCGATCAGGATCTTTTCGGCGCGGAAGGTTTCGCGACGGTGGATCAGCGTCACAGTGCTGGCGATGTTGGCCAGGTACAGTGCCTCTTCAACCGCAGTGTTGCCACCACCGACTACAGCTACCGGCTTGTTGCGGTAGAAGAAACCGTCGCAGGTTGCGCAGGCGGAAACGCCTTTACCCATGAACGCTTCTTCCGACGGCAGGCCCAGGTAACGGGCGCTGGCGCCAGTGGCGATGATCAGGGCGTCGCAGGTGTAGGTCGCGCTATCGCCGGTCAAGGAGTACGGCTTGGAAGCGAAGTCCACAGCGTTGATGTGGTCGAAGACGATCTCGGTTTCAAAACGCTCGGCGTGCTCGCGCATACGCTCCATCAGCACCGGGCCAGTCAGGCCGTGGACGTCGCCCGGCCAGTTGTCGACTTCGGTGGTGGTGGTCAGTTGACCGCCAGCCTGCATGCCGGTGATCAGCAGTGGCTTGAGGTTGGCACGGGCCGCGTATACCGCTGCGCTGTAACCGGCAGGGCCGGAACCGAGAATAATCACTCGCGAATGACGGACTTCAGACATGACCTGCTCCTGTTGACCGGGCCGAAAAACAGGCCCGGATCGCCGGACTGCCGGCGGGAATAAAAAAGGACCGTGGAAAACCTTGGGGAAGGCTTGAGCTCGACAGTCCTGTAAAAAGTTGGGTGCAGCGTATCGAGGGGGGCAAGATTAAGGAAATACGGTTTAACAATCCAGCTCATAGGTGGTCTCTATGCCGACACACTGACGAGATGGACGTCTTTGTTACAGTGGATGTCGATCACTCTGCCGCGCTTTCGCCGCCGTTGCAAAGTCGGTAAGGTCGGCGCGTTTTCCCTTGCTCGGAGCACCTTATGCCCGCCCCTGTTCTGTCCGGCCCGCAATACCTGCGCGAAGGCCTGAAACTGGTTCTCAGCCCTGGCTTGCGCCTGTTCGTGTTGTTGCCGCTGGCGATCAACCTGGTGCTGTTCGTCGGATTGATCTATCTGGCCGGCCACCAGTTCAGCCTGTGGGTCGATACGCTGATGCCATCGCTGCCCGAATGGCTGAGCTTTCTCAGCTACATCCTCTGGCCGTTGTTTGTGGTGCTGGTGGCGTTGATGGTGTTTTTCACCTTTACCATGCTCGCCAACGTGATCGCCGCACCGTTCAACGGTTTCCTCGCGGAGAAAGTCGAAGTGGTGGTGCGCGGCACCGATGACTTCCCGGCGTTCAGCTGGGGCGAACTGGTCGCGATGATCCCGCGCACCCTCGCTCGTGAAATGCGCAAACTCGGTTACTTCCTGCCCCGCGCCATCGGTCTCTTCATCCTGTCGTTCATCCCGGTGGTGAACATCATTGCCGCACCGCTGTGGTTGTTGTTCGGCGTGTGGATGATGGCCATCCAGTACATCGACTACCCGGCGGACAACCACAAACTGGGCTGGAACGAAATGCTCGCCTGGCTGCGCCAGAAGCGCTGGCAGAGCATGAGTTTTGGCGGGATCGTCTATCTGGTGCTGCTGATTCCGGTGGTCAACATTTTGATGATGCCAGCGGCGGTGGCCGGGGCGACGTTGTTCTGGGTGCGTGAGCGCGGTGCCGAGAATCTGGTGACTCAGCGCTGAGCCCCCCAGCCATAGCCCGTCACAAATCCATCATCCGAACGTCACAAGCACGACATGGCCTCAGCCGACACTGAGGCCATGACGACAGCTCTACACATCACCCTGATCAGCGAAACCTTTCCACCGGAAATCAACGGCGTGGCCAATACCCTTGGCCGCTTGTGCGATGGATTGCGCGCGCGTGGGCACCGTGTCGAACTGGTACGCCCGCGTCAGGCCGGCGATCCGCAGCGCAGTGAAGATGACGCGTTGCTGCTGTGCCGTGGCTGGCCGCTGCCGGGGTATCCGGGGCTGCAATGGGGTCAGTCGTCGATGCACAAACTGCTGCGGCGCTGGAAGCGTCAGCGCCCGGATGTGCTGTACATCGCCACGGAAGGACCGCTCGGGTTATCGGCTCTGCGTGCGGCGCGGCGTCTGGGCATTTCGGTGGTCAGCGGCTTCCATACCAATTTTCAGCAGTACACCAGTCAGTACGGCCTCGGCTTGCTGACGCGGATGCTCACGCATTATCTGCGCTGGTTTCACAATCGTTCGGCCATGACCTTGGTGCCGAGCGTCAGCCAGCGCCTGGAACTGGAGCGGCGGCATTTCGAGCGGTTGGCGCTGTTGTCGCGCGGTGTCGACAGCCAGTTGTTTCATCCAAGCAAACGGCTGAACGCATTGCGTGAGCAATGGGGCCTGTCGGAGCAGGACATTGCCGTGATTCACGTAGGACGGCTCGCGCCGGAGAAGAACCTTGGTCTGCTCAAACGTTGCTTCGAAAAACTGCGTGACACTTATCCACAGCGTAATCTGAAACTGATCGTCGTCGGCGACGGGCCACAACGGCTGGCGCTGGAAAAGGATTTGCCCGAAGCAGTCTTCTGCGGTGCACAACGCGGCGAGGCGTTGGCGGCGCACTATGCGTCCGGGGATCTGTTTCTGTTTCCGAGCCTGACGGAAACCTTCGGCAATGTCGTGCTCGAAGCTTTGGCGTCGGGCCTCGGTGTGGTGGCTTACGATCAAGCGGCAGCGGCGCAGCATATTCGCCATGGCTACAACGGCGTGCTGGCGATGCCGGGAGATGAGCAGGCGTTTTGCGACGCCGCTGCATGGTTACTGGAAGAGGATGAGCGGCTGCGCTGTGTGCGCCTGAATGCGCGGCAGCATGCGAGTCGCCAGGGGTGGCCGGCGGTTATCGAGCAGTTTGAAAAGCATTTGCGCGGGGCTTGTGTGGGGGAGCAGGTGGTGCCGAATGCGCAGACATTGCCTTGAATCTTTGCTGACCTTAGAACCGCTTTCGCGAGCAGGCTCGCTCCCACAGGGGATCTTCGGTGAACACACATTTTGTGAACACCAGAGATACCGGTGGGAGCGAGCCTGCTCGCGAAGGGGCCAGTGAAAGCGCTGCTTAAACCAGCGTCATCAACGCCTCACGGCTGAACGGCAGAATATCCTGCTCACGCCCTTCGCGGACTTTCTGTGCCCAATCCGGATCGACCAGCAGCGCGCGCCCCACCGCGACCAGATCGAATTCCTCTTTGTTCAGACGCTCCAGCAGGTTCTCCAGACTGGCCGGTTGCGCGACCTTGTCGGTGTTGACCATGAACTGCAGGAACTCGCCATCCAGACCGACGCTGCCAACGGTGATGGTCGGCTTGCCGGTGAGTTTGCGGGTCCAGCCTGCCAGGTTCAGCTCGGAACCATCGAACTCCGGCTCCCAGAAACGCCGCGTCGAGCAGTGGAAGATATCCACGCCAGCGTCGGACAGCGGCTTGAGGAACTCACCCAACGCTTCCGGGGTTTGCACCAGACGCGCGGTGTAATCCTGCTGCTTCCACTGCGAGAAACGGAAAATGATCGGGAAGCCTTCGCCGACCGCCGCACGCACAGCCTGAATCAGTTCAATGGCGAAACGCGAACGGTTGGCCAGGCTGCCGCCGTATTCGTCGCTGCGCTGGTTGCTGCCTTCCCAGAAGAACTGGTCGATCAGGTAACCGTGGGCGCCGTGGATTTCCACGCCGTCCATGCCGATGCTCTGTGCATCTTTAGCCGCTTGGGCGAAGGCTGCGATTACGTCCTGAATGTCCTGCTTGGTCATTCCGTGTACCACGACCTGACCGTCCTTGAGTTTTTCCGACGGGCCATAAGCCGGCACGCTGGCGTCCGGCTCGGTGCCGATGCGGCGCACGCTGCCCACGTGCCACAGTTGCGGGACGATCTTGCCGCCTTCGGCGTGAACCGCATCAACGACCTTCTTCCAGCCGGCCAATGGCGCTTCGCCGAAGAACTGCGGCACGTTCGGGTAGCCGTTGGAGGCAATGTGGCCGACGGTGGTGCCTTCGGTGATGATCAGGCCAACGCCGGCTGCTGCGCGACGACGGTAGTACTCGATGACTTTCGAATTAGGCACGCCGCCCGGGGAAAACGAGCGGGTCATTGGTGCCATGACCACGCGGGTCGGCAGTTCGAGGGCACCGAGGTGGAACGGTTTGAACAAGGCTTGAACGGGCATCGAAGGGCTCCACAGAGAAGGCTTTATGACGGCGATAATATGGAGGCGCGTACCCTTTGAACAGCACTATTGATTTGGGTGATTAAGGATTAAAAGACGCAAAGCAAAAGATCGCAGCCTTCGGCAGCTCCTGCATGGGGTTTTGAGGTCACCTGCAGGAGCTGCCGAAGGCTGCGATCTTTTGATCTTGCTGTTTCAGCTCAGCGCTTTTTCAATCGCATGCACAATGGTCGGGTCATCCGGTGCCGTGCGCGGTGAGAACCGGGCCAGCACCCGGCCGTCCTTGCCGAGCAGGAACTTCTCGAAATTCCAGGTGATGTCACCAGGAAACTCCGCGCCCTCGCCCGCCAGCAGACGGTAGAGCTGATGACGATCATGACCATTGACTTCGAGCTTGCTCGACAACGGGAACGTCACGCCATAGTTGAGGCTACAGAAATCCTGAATTTCCTGTTCGCTGCCAGGTTCCTGACCGGCAAACTGGTTGCACGGCAGGCCCAGCACACTGAAGCCTTTGCCTTTGAATTGCTGATAGAGGTTTTCCAGCGCCGCGTACTGTGGGGTCAAGCCGCATTTGGAGGCGACGTTGACCACCAGCACGACTTGGCCCTTGAACGGCGCCAGCGGTAGCTCCTGACCATCCAGGGCTGTCAACTTAAGGTCGTGAAAAGCACTCATGACGAACTCCAAGATTCCCGTGTTCTACTCGAAACAGCCACTTGGTGAAGTCACCAAGGACAGCCGCGGACTAAAAAGGCGCCCGCAGGCGCCTCTCCAGTACTCGAAGCTTAGCGCAGAAAATCAGTGGTGATGGCCACCTTCGCCATGGACGTGGCCATGAGCGACTTCTTCCTGGCTGGCGTCACGGATGTCAACGATCTTCACTTTGAAGTTCAGGCGCTGACCGGCCAGTGGGTGGTTGCCGTCGACTGTTACGTCGTCGCCGTCGAGGTCACGAATGGTGACGATTTGCATCTGGCCGTCCGGCGCCGAAGCGTGGAACTGCATGCCGACTTCCAGCTCGTCAACGCCTTCGAACATGCTGCGGCTCAGAGTGCTGACCAGCTCAGCGGCGTATTCGCCGTAAGCGTCTTCCGGTTCAACGGAAACTTCCAGCTCGTCACCAACAGCTTTGCCTTCCAGAGCTTTTTCCAGGCCCGGGATGATGTTGCCTGCGCCTTGCAGGTAGACCAGCGGAGCGCCGCCGGCGGAGCTGTCGATGACCTCACCAGCGTCGTTGGTCAGGGTATAGTCGATGGAGACAGCCTTATTGGCGGCGATCAGCATGGGGCGAGACCTTTTGCAGAAGAATATAGAAAGGCCAAGTTTAGCGAAGCAAACGCGCGAAAGCGAACACAACCCGGACAAACGGGTTTCGACGATCGCAGGCTTCCATCAAGACGAGGAAGGCCATTGGGTGGCCGAGCTTTCCTGTGGCCACACCCAACACCTGCGCCATCAGCCGCCGTGGCAATCACGTGCCTGGGTGCTCGACGCGGCGCAACGTATTGAAAAAATAGGCCAACCCTTTGCCTGCGGTTGGTGCGCACAAGGCTCGGTTAGCGATAACCTTGGCGACTGAATTTCGGCAGATTGTCAGTAAAAGATGATCGCCATTGCCATGCACCCTTAGAGAATTCGCATGCAAACTTTTTTTATCGCCCCCACCGATTTTGGCGTGGGTCTGACCTCCATCAGCCTCGGGCTGGTACGCACGCTTGAGCGCGCCGGGCTGAAAGTCGGCTTCTTCAAGCCGATCGCGCAGCCGCATCCGGGCGACACCGGCCCTGAGCGTTCCACCGAACTGGTGTCGCGCACCCACGGGTTGAAACCGCCACAACCGTTGGGTCTGGCCCACGTCGAGCGGATGCTCGGCGACGGTCAGCTCGATGAGCTGCTCGAAGAAATCATCGCCCTCTATCAGCAAGCCGCCATCGGCAAAGACGTGCTGGTCGTCGAAGGCATGGTGCCGACCCGCAGCGCCAGTTACGCCGCGCGGGTCAATCTGCACTTGGCCAAGAGCCTCGATGCCGAAGTGATTCTGGTCTCCGCGCCGGAAAACGAAGTGCTCGCCGAACTCTCCGGCCGCGTCGAATTGCAGGCGCAACTGTTCGGTGGCCCGAAAGACCCGAAAGTCCTCGGCGTGATCCTCAACAAGGTCAAAACCGACGAGAGCATGGACGCCTTCGCCGCGCGTCTGAAGGAGCATTCGCCGTTGCTGCGCAGCGGTGATTTCCGCCTGCTCGGCTGCATTCCCTATCAGCCGGAACTCAACGCGCCGCGTACCCGCGACGTCGCCGACCTGATGGGCGCGCAAGTGCTCAATGCCGGTGACTACGAAACCCGGCGCATGACCAAAATCATCATTTGCGCACGGACCATGCGTAACACCGTCGAGTTGCTCAAGCCCGGCGTGTTGGTAGTGACCCCGGGCGATCGCGACGACATCATCCTCGCCGTCAGCCTCGCGGCGATCAACGGCGTGCCGCTGGCCGGCCTGCTGCTGACCAGCGACACCCTGCCGGATCCGCGCATCATGGATCTGTGCCGCGGCGCGTTGCAGGCCGGTTTGCCGGTGTTGTCGGTGAGCACCGGTTCCTACGACACCGCCAACCTGCTCAATGGCCTGAACAAGGAAATCCCGATCGACGACCGCGAGCGTGCGGAGATCATCACCGATTTCGTCGCCAGCCATCTCGACGCCAAATGGCTGCACCAGCGTTGCGGCACACCACGGGAAATGCGCCTGTCGCCGGCGGTGTTCCGCTATCAATTGATCCAGCGTGCGCAAGCGGCGAACAAACGCATCGTCCTGCCCGAAGGCAGCGAGCCGTTCACTGTGCAAGCGGCGGCGATCTGTCAGGAGCGCGGGATTGCCCGTTGTGTGTTGTTGGCCAAGCCGGAAGACGTCGAAGCCGTGGCCCGCGCACAAGGCATTACGTTGCCGCCGGGCCTGGAGATTCTTGATCCCGATCTGATCCGCGAGCGCTACGTCGAGCCGATGGTCGCTCTGCGCAAAACCAAAAGCCTCAACGCGCCAATGGCCGAGCAGCAGCTGGAAGATACCGTGGTGATCGGCACCATGATGCTCGCACTGGATGAAGTCGACGGCCTCGTTTCCGGCGTGATCAACACCACGGCCAACACCATCCGCCCGGCGCTGCAATTGATCAAGACCGCGCCGGGCTGCACGCTGGTGTCGTCGGTGTTCTTCATGTTGTTCCCGGAAGAAGTGCTGGTGTATGGCGATTGCGTGATGAACCCGCATCCGAGTGCCACCGAACTGGCCGAGATTGCCCTGCAAAGCGCCGACTCGGCGGCCGCGTTCGGCATCACCCCGCGCGTGGCGATGATCAGTTACTCCAGCGGCGAATCGGCGACCGGAGAGGAAGTCGAGAAAGTGCGCGAAGCCACCCTGCTCGCCCACGAACAACAGCACTCGCTGCTGATCGACGGCCCGCTGCAATACGACGCCGCGGCCAACGCCGACGTCGCCCGGCAACTGGCGCCGAACAGTCAGGTGGCCGGTCGCGCCACGGTGTTTGTGTTCCCGGATCTGAACACCGGCAACACCACGCACAAAGCCGTACAGCGTAGCGCCGATTGCGTCAGCCTCGGGCCGATGCTGCAAGGCCTGCGCAAACCGGTGAATGACTTGCCGCGCGGCGCGCAAGTCGATGACATCGTCTACACCATCGCCCTCACCGCGATTCAAGCCGCCAACCGACCTATGGATGTGTAAATGCTGGACTTTCTACCTGCACCGTTGCGCGGTGTGATTGCCTCGCTGCTGTTGGCACTCAATACGATTCTGCTGTGCTCGTTTCTGTTCTGCGTGGCGCTGATCAAAGTGCTGCCGTTCGACCTCGCCCGACGCGCATCACTGTGGCTGATGAGCCACACCCATGAAGCATGGATCAGCAATAACAAGGGCTGGATGAACCTGGTGCGCCGTACCCGCTGGCACATCAGCGGCCTGCAAGGGCTCGACTATCAGCACTCCTACCTGATCACCAGCAACCACCAGAGCTGGGTGGATATTCTGGTGCTGCAATACGTGCTCAACCGTCGGATTCAGCCGCTGAAGTTTTTCCTCAAGCAGGAGCTGATCTGGGTGCCGGTGATCGGTCTGGCGTGGTGGGCGCTCGGTTTTCCATTCATGAAGCGCTACTCCAAGGCCTACCTGGCCAAGCACCCGGAGAAGAAAGGCAAAGACCTCGAAACCACGCGCAAAACCTGCGCGAAGTTTCGCAATAATCCGGTGGGAATTTTCAACTTCGTCGAAGGCACGCGGTTCACTGAAGGCAAGCATGCGCAGCAGCAATCGCCGTTCAAATACCTGCTCAAGCCCAAAGCGGGCGGCATTGCCTTTGTACTGGATGCGATGGGCGAACAGCTGGAGTCGATCGTCAACGTGACGATTCACTACCCGGCCGGGCGTCCGGGGTTCTGGGATTTGCTCTGCGGCAATGTGCGCGATGTGGTGGTGCACTTTGAAGAGCTGAAGATTCCGCAGCAGTTCATTGGCAAGAACTACGATCAGGACGGCGAATATCGCCTGCAGTTTCAGGGCTGGATCAACCAGCTGTGGCTGGACAAGGATGCGTTGCTCGAACAGATGCACCGCGAATATCCTTCCGTATGATCGTTCCCACGCTCCGCGTGGGAATGCCTCACTGGACGCTCTGCGTCCGCTTTAGATGGGACGCGGAGCGTCCCGGGCTGCATTCCCACGCAGAGCGTGGGAACGATCACGAAATATCCGGGCAAACACTAACCCCCTGTAGGAGTGAGCCTGCTCGCGATAGCGGTGTGTCATTCAACATTGTTGGTGGCTGATCTACCGCTATCGCGAGCAGGCTCACTCCTACAATGGACCGAGTTGGCCCCAATAAAAAAGCCCGCCGATGATTGCTCATCGGCGGGCTTTTTTATTTGTCGCTAACGCTTAGATCGCGCCACGTTTGCGCAGCAGATCCAGCACTTGCTTGACGCTTTCTTCCAGGCTCAGCGTCTGCGTGTCGATCACCAGATCGGCATTCAGCGGCACGTCGTACGGGAAGGATTCGCCCGGGATGTTGTCGCCAGCGGCGGCATACAGACCTTGCGGATCCCGCTCGGCGCAAACAGCCGGCGAGGCCTGCACGTAGACCGTCAGCAGACGATCCTTGCCGATCAGGTCCCTGGCCTGCTCGCGCCCTTCAGCACTCGGAGCAACGAACGCAGCCAGGGTCAGCAGGCCGGCTTCGTTGAACTGACGCGCTACGTGCGCGGCACGACGCCAGTTCTCGGTACGACCAGCGCGATCCTGTGGCAGACCTTTGTTGAGGTCGTGACGCAGGTTCTGACCATCCAGCACAAACACCGCACGGCCCATGTCGAACAGCTTGCGTTCAACCGCATAAGCCAGCGTGCTCTTGCCCGCGCCCGACAGACCGCTGAACAGCACGGTCGCCGGTTGCTGGCCGAAACGCTGGGCACGTTCTTCCGTGGCCACGTGCGCCAGTTTGCCGTGGTGCGTGGCAGTACCATGCGTCACCGGTTGCGCGACGATCATGCCGGCGCCCACAGTGCCGTTGGTCAAACGGTCGATGATGATGAACGCGCCGGTGGTGCGGTTGCTTTCGTAACCGTCGAGGGCGATCGGCGCGTCGAGCGCGATCTTCACCTTGCCGATTTCGTTGAGCTGCAACGCGCTCGCCGGGCCTTCTTCGAGGGTGTTGACGTCGACCTTGTTGACGATGCTGGCGATCGAGCCCGGCACGTAACTGGTGGCGCGTTTGATGTCGTATTTCTTGCCCGGCAGCATCGGCTCTTCAGCCATCCACACCAGCATCGCTTCGAAGCTGTCGGTAACCGGCGGCACGTTGTCGGCATGCACCAGCAGGTCGCCACGGGAGATGTCGATTTCGTCTTCCATGGTCAGCGTGACAGCCTGACCTGGACCGGCGTGTTCCAGCTCACCCTCAAAGGTGACGATGGATTTCACCCGGCTGCTCTTGCCCGACGGCAGCACCACGACTTCGTCACCCTTGTGCACGATGCCGCTGGCCAGCGTGCCGGCGAAACCACGAAAGTTCAGGTTCGGACGGTTGACGTACTGCACCGGGAAACGCAGATCGGTGAAGTTACGGTCGCCCGCCACTTCCACGGTCTCGAGGATTTCCATCAGCGACTGGCCTTTGTACCAAGGCGAGCGCTCGGACTTGTTCACCACGTTGTCGCCCTTGAGGGCAGACATCGGCACGAAGTGCATGCTGGTCGGCTTCATCTTCAAGCCTTCGGCGAACTTCAGGTAGTCAGCCTTGATCGACTCGAACACACCTTCATCGAAGTCTTTCAGGTCCATCTTGTTGATGGCGACGACGATGTGTTTGATCCCCAGCAAGGACGCGATGAAGCTGTGGCGACGAGTCTGGGTCTGCACACCGTAACGGGCGTCGACGAGGATGATCGCCAGGTCACAGGTGGACGCACCGGTGGCCATGTTGCGGGTGTACTGCTCATGGCCGGGGGTGTCGGCGATGATGAATTTGCGTTTGGCGGTGGAGAAATAGCGGTAGGCGACATCAATAGTGATGCCCTGCTCACGCTCGGCCTGCAGGCCGTCGACCAGCAATGCCAGGTCGATGTCATCGCCAGTGGTGCCGACTTTTTTTGAGTCGCGAGTGATGGCTTCCAGATGATCTTCGTAGATCATTTTGGAGTCGTGCAGCAGGCGCCCGATCAGGGTGCTCTTGCCGTCATCGACGTTACCGCAAGTCAAAAAGCGCAGCAGCTCTTTACGTTCGTGCTGGCCCAGGTAGGCGAGGATGTCCTCGCTGATCAAATCAGATACGTGCGACATGACAACCCCTTAGAAATAACCCTGACGTTTTTTGTCTTCCATCGAGCCGGCGCCATCGTGGTCGATGACACGGCCCTGGCGCTCGGAAGTTCGCGTCAGGAGCATTTCCTGGATGATGTCCGTCAGGCTTTCGGCCTCGGACTCCACCGCGCCCGTCAACGGGTAGCAACCAAGGGTGCGGAAACGCACTTTCTTTTTGACGATGCGCGCTTTGTCTTCGTCGGACAGGTGCTCGAGGATGCGCTCGTCGTCGATCATGATCAGCGTGCCGTTCTTCTCGATCACTTCGCGTTCGGCGGCGAAGTACAGCGGCACAATCGGGATGCCTTCGAGATAGATGTACTGCCAGATGTCCAGTTCGGTCCAGTTCGACAGAGGGAATACGCGGATGGATTCGCCCTTGTTGACCTTGCCGTTGTAGACGTTCCACAGCTCTGGGCGCTGGTTTTTCGGGTCCCAGCGGTGCTTGCTGTCGCGGAACGAATACACGCGCTCTTTGGCACGGGATTTCTCTTCATCGCGACGGGCGCCGCCGAACGCTGCGTCGAAACCATGCTTGTCGAGTGCCTGCTTCAAGCCCTCGGTTTTCATGATGTCGGTGTGCTTGGCGCTGCCGTGGGTGAACGGGTTGATGTTCTGCGCCACGCCATCGGGGTTGATGTGGGTGATCAGGTCCAGGCCCAGTTCTTCGACCATCTTGTCGCGGAACTTGTACATCTCCTGGAATTTCCAGCGGGTGTCGACGTGCATCACCGGAAACGGCAGCTTGCCCGGGAAGAACGCCTTGCGTGCCAGGTGCAGCATCACGGCGGAGTCTTTACCGATGGAGTACAGCATCACCGGGTTATCGAACTCGGCGGCCACCTCGCGGATGATGTGGATGCTTTCCGCCTCCAGCTGTTTCAGATGCGTCAGTTTGTCGACCATGGCTACTCACGAAAACTTTCTTATGAACGGCCAGCGGGCCGTGTTCGAGCGGGAAATCCTAGCACAGCAGCCTCTTCTAATCAGGACGCCAACTAGATCGAAAGGGTATATGAATATGCCTGCCAGTTCGGCCGAGCAGTTCCCTTGTGGGAGCGAGCCTGCTCGCGAAAGCGGTGTGTCAGGCACCTTTGTATTGAAAGTCTGACGCCTTCGCGAGCAGGCTCGCTCCCACAGGAATTTGTGGTGGATTCAGATCGGATTCGGGCAGTCGATGAAGATGTGTTCGACGGCGAAGCGTTTTGCCAGGTAGTCGCCTAGCGCCTGTACGCCGTAGCGTTCGGTGGCGTGGTGGCCGGCGGCGATGAAGCTGATGTCGTTCTCACGTGCGCTGTGGAAGGTCTGCTCGGAGGCTTCACCGCTCAAATACAGATCAACGCCTGCGGCGACGGCCTGATCGATATAGCCCTGACCGCCACCGGTGCACCAGCCAACCCGACGGATCATCGGATTACCTTCTATCAGCAGCGGTTCGCGGCCCATCACTTCTTGCACCTTGCGGGCGAAATCGCGGGCGGTCATCGGTTCTTTCAAAGACCCGACCAGACCAACGATTTTCAGATTGTCCGGGTCCAGCGGGCCTTCCACAGTGATGTCCAGTTGACGCGCAAGTTGCACATTGTTGCCAACGTCCGGGTGCAGATCCAACGGCAAGTGATAGGCAAGCAGACTGATATCGTGCTTGAGCAACGTCTTCAATCGACGCTGCTTCATGCCAGTGATGCACGGGTTTTCGCCCTTCCAGAAGTAACCGTGATGCACCAGCACCAGATCCGCTTCGGCCTCGACAGCTGCATCGAGCAACGCCTGACTGGCCGTGACGCCGCTGACGATCCGCATCACCTGAGGACGGCCCTCAACCTGCAATCCATTCGGGCAATAATCGGCAATTTTCGCACTGCCGAGGTAACGGTCGGCTTCTTCGACGAGGGTGCTGAGGGCAACGGCCATGAAAGACTCCTAAATATCCCGTTCAGAGGCACGCGCGGCCTCGTATAATGCGCGACATTATGGGCGGTCTGACCCCGCCTGCAACTCTTCCAGGACGTGCTTAATGCTCAAGGCGCTGCGTTTTTTCGGCTGGCCGTTGTTGGCCGGTGTGCTTATCGCTCTGTTGATTATTCAGCGTTACCCGCAGTGGGTCGGGCTTCCGAGCCTCGACGTCAACCTGCAACAGGCCCCGCAAACCACCAGCGTGCAGCAGGGGCCGGTGTCCTATGCGGACGCGGTGACCATCGCCGCACCTTCGGTGGTCAACCTCTACACCACCAAAGTCATCAACAAACCGGCGCATCCGCTGTTTGAGGATCCACAGTTCCGCCGTTTCTTTGGTGACAACTCGCCGAAGCAGAAACGCATGGAATCGAGCCTCGGCTCCGGCGTGATCATGAGCCCGGAAGGCTACATCCTCACCAACAACCACGTGACCAGCGGTGCTGATCAGATTGTCGTGGCGTTGAAGGATGGCCGCGAAACCCTCGCCCGCGTCATCGGCAGCGATCCGGAAACCGACCTCGCGGTGTTGAAAATCGATCTGAAAACCCTGCCGGCGATTACCGTCGGCCGCTCGGACAACATTCGCATCGGCGACGTCGCGCTGGCCATCGGCAACCCGTTCGGCGTCGGCCAGACCGTGACCATGGGCATCATCAGCGCCACCGGGCGTAACCAATTAGGGCTGAACAACTACGAAGACTTTATCCAGACCGACGCGGCGATCAACCCGGGCAACTCCGGCGGTGCGCTAGTCGATGCCAACGGCAATCTGACCGGCATCAACACGGCGATCTTCTCCAAGTCCGGCGGCTCGCAGGGCATTGGTTTTGCCATTCCGGTGAAACTGGCGATGGAAGTGATGAAGTCGATCATCGAGCACGGTCAGGTGATTCGCGGCTGGCTGGGCATTGAAGTGCAACCGCTGACCCAGGAACTGGCCGAGTCGTTTGGTCTGTCCGGGCGTCCGGGGATTGTCGTTGCGGGGATCTTCCGCGATGGCCCGGCACAGAAGGCTGGCTTGCAATTGGGCGACGTGATTCTGAGCATCGATGGCGAGCCTGCGGGCGATGGCCGTCGTTCAATGAATCAGGTTGCACGGATCAAACCGACCGACAAAGTGACGATTCAGGTGATGCGCAACGGCAAAGAGATCAAGCTCACCGCTGAAATCGGCCTGCGCCCACCACCGGCGCCGGTGAAAGAAAAAGAAGAGTAAAACTTTTCTCGCGCCAGACGCACGAATAACAGACATTCTCAATAGGCATGTTATATTGTTTCAATTCTAAGAATTGGAACAACATAACATGTCGTCTCGAACAAAGGCTTCCCTGCTCGGCCTGAGTCTTGGTCTGCTGGTCGATCCAACCTTCGCCGAAGAATCAAAACCCCTCGAACTCGACGCCATCAGCGTCATCTCCGACTACGAATCGCCGACTGGCCCGGTCAAAGGCTATCGCGCCACGCGTTCATCCAGCGCGACCAAAACCGACACCGCGATCCGCGATATTCCTCAAGCCATCAGCGTCGTACCGGCCAGTGTGCTCAAGGATCTGGGCAGCACCAGCGTCGAGCGCGCACTGGATTTCGCCGGCGGCGTATCCAAGCAAAACAACTTCGGCGGCCTTACGCTTTACGAATACAGCGTGCGCGGCTTCACCACCTCGGAGTTCTACAAGGACGGTTTCAGCGCCAATCGCGGCTATCCGAGCACACCGGATTCAGCCAACATCGAGCGCATCGAAGTGCTCAAAGGCCCCGCCGCCAGCCTGTATGGCCGCGGCGATCCCGGTGGCACGGTGAACATCGTCACCAAGAAACCGCAACCCGAGGCCTTCACCACCCTGCAAACCAGCGCCGGCAGTTGGGATCGCTATCGCACCGCGCTGGACGTCAACACGCCACTCGATGAGCAAGGCGATGTGCTGTCACGGATCAACCTCGCGGTCGAGGACAACCACAGCTTCCGCGATCACGTCGACAGCCAGCGTGTGTTCGTCGCGCCCTCGATCAGTTGGCAATTGAACCCGGACACATCGCTGCTGGTGGAAAGCGAAATCGTCCGCCACAGCTCCACCTTTGATCGAGGCATCGTCGCGCCGAACAACAAATGGAGCGGCGTGTCGCGCTCGACCTTCCTCGGCGAACCCAACGACGGCAACATCGACAACCACAACAACCTGCTGCAGGCCACGCTGGAACATCACCTCAATGACAGCTGGAAGCTGCGCCTGGCCAGCCATTACAAGGAAGGCAAACTCTGGGGCGACGCCTCGGAACAACGGGCGCTGAACGCCGACGGCCACACGGTCAACCGTCGCTTGCGCGAACGCGATACAAGTTGGCACGACAGCATCACCCAACTGGAACTGCGTGGTCTGTTTGATCTCGGCCCATGGCAGCACGAACTGTTGATCGGCACCGAGTACGAAAACTTCCGCAAGAACGAGCGCGTTACCACGATTGCCGGTGGCCCTTACGCCATCGACATCTATAACCCGGTCTATGGCCAGCCAAAACCCAACGGCGCGCGGTCGGGCACTGACTTTTTCGAACAGGTCGAAAGCCATGCATTGAACCTGCAGGATCAAATCATCTTCACCGACAAACTGCGCGGGATGATCGGAGCGCGTTTCGAGCACTTCGATCAGCACATCGACGACCACAGCCGCAACGCCACAAGCAACCAACGCCACGACGCCCTGACCCAGCGTGTCGGACTGCTCTATCAACTGACGCCGGATACCGGCCTCTTCGCCAACGCCTCAACCTCGTTCAAACCGAATAACGGCCTCGACGCCGCCGGCAAATCCTTCGACCCGGAAGAAGGCGTCGGCTACGAAGTCGGGATCAAGAACGAACTGTTCGATGAGCGCCTGAGCAGCACCCTCGCCTTCTTCCACATCGACAAGGAAAACGTCCTCGCCCTCGACCCTGGTACCGACACCAGCCGCGCGATGGGCAAGGCGCGCAGTCGCGGTTTCGATTGGCAGGTCAGCGGGCAAGTCACCGAAGCCGTGCGGATCATCGGCGCCTTCGCCTACATCGACGCCGAAGTGACCAAGGGCGACGCGGTGATTGCCACCGGCAGCCGCATCCTCGGCGTGGCCAAGCGTAGCGGCAGCCTGCTCGGCGTTTATGAGTTTCAGGATGGGCATTTACGCGGCTCGGACGTCGGCGCAGCGTTCACCTATGTCGGTGACCGCTCAGGCGAATCCGGCAGCGACTTCGAATTGCCGGCCTACCAGACCGTCGACTTGCTGGCGCACTACAAGGCCAGCGACAACGTCACTGTCGGCCTCAACCTCAACAACCTCTTCGACGAAAAGTATTACGAGCGCTCCTACAGCAACTACTGGGTCAACCCCGGTGAGCCGCGCAATTTCACCGTCAGCCTGACACTCAATCTGTAAAAGGACGTCACCATGCAATACGGCAAAACCTTTGTGCTCATCGCTGCGCTGTTCGCAGGCCAGGTCTCGGCCCATGGCCTGTGGACGGAGCAACGGCGCGGCAATATCGAAGTGGTCTACGGTCACGGCGCTGAGGACAACGCGTTCAAAGCCCACAAGGTCAGCGGTGCCTGGGCCTACGATGCGGCCGGCAAGATGATTCCGGTGAGCGTCGAGCGCCTGGCGGATCATGCTCGTTTGAAACCTTTGAAGGCGCCTGCGGTGATGGCCGTGGCATTGAACAATGGCATGTGGTCGCAGACGGCTGACAAGAAATGGATCAACCAAGGTCGCAGCAAAGTGCCGGGCGCCATTGAGGCCACCGAGACGTTCAAGTACAGCCTGGCGATTTATCAGCCGGGGGCGAAGTTGCCAAAGCTCGATCAGATCAAGTTGCTGATTTTGCCGGAGGTTGATCCGCTGACGGTTGGGCCGGGCAAGTCATTGCCGGTGCGGGTGTTGCTCGATGGCAAACCGGCGGCGGGTGTGAAGTTGATTGGCGATTATCGCAGTGCGCCGAACACGTTGAGCACCGAGACTGACAAGGATGGTCGGGCGCAGGTATTGGTGAGGAATGAAGGGTTGAATGTGATTGCGGCGCAGGTTGAAGTGCCGGTGAAGGGCAGCGCGGATGTGGATAGTCGTGGGTTGTTCACCTCACTGACTTTCCTTGGCGAGCCGCATCACGAATAAAAGCAGACCCTCACCCCAGCCCTCTCCCTGAGGGAGAGGGGGCCGACCGCGTTGTCTTGCGAAGTACATCGACCTGAAAGACCGAGTCGATTATGGATTCGGTACAGCACTCTCACGTCGGCGAAACTCTGCAATATCCCCCAGTCAGTCCCCTCTCCCTCTGGGAGAGGGGATCGACCGAGTTGTCTTGCGAAGCACATCGACCTGAAAGACCGAGTCGATTATGGATTCGGTACAGCACTTTCACATCGGCGTTACTCTGCAATATCCCCCAATCAGTCCCCTCTCCCTCTGGGAGAGGGTTAGGGTGAGGGGTCTTTGTTTTTAGAGATCGCCAAGTCCATCGATAAGCGCCTGATTCTGCTCCGGCGTACCAATCGAAATCCGCAAAAATTGCGCAATCCGCTCCTGCTTGAAGTGCCGCACGATCACGCCCTGCTCACGCAGTTTGGCCGCCAGCCCCGCCGCATCATGCTGCGGGTGCCGGGCGAAAATGAAGTTCGCCGCCGACGGCAACACTTCAAAACCCTTGGCCTGCAACTGCGCAATCACCCACTCACGGCTCTCGACGACCAGACGGCAAGTCTTGTCGAAATACTCACGATCTTCGAACGCCGCTGCCGCACCGACAATCGCCAGACGATCGAGTGGATAAGAGTTGAAGCTGTTCTTGATCCGCTCCAGCGCCTCGATGAGATCGGGATGACCGACCGCAAAACCAACGCGCAAACCCGCCAGCGAACGCGACTTGGACAAGGTCTGCGTCACCAGCAGGTTTGGATAACGGTTCACCAGACTGATCGCCGTTTCGCCGCCGAAGTCGATATACGCCTCGTCCACCACAACTACCGAATCCGGGCTGGCCTTGAGGATTTGTTCAACCGCGTCCAGCGCCAGCAGGCAACCGGTGGGTGCGTTCGGGTTAGGGAAAATGATCCCGCCGTTCGGCTTGGCGTAGTCGGACGGGTCGATCTGGAACTGCGCGTCCAGCGGCACCGCATCGTATTTGATGCCGTACAACCCGCAGTAAACCGGATAGAAGCTGTAACTGATGTCCGGAAACAACAGCGGCTGATCGTGTTGCAGCAAACCGTGGAAAATGTGCGCGAGCACTTCGTCCGAACCGTTGCCGAGGAACACCTGATTGCTTTGCACGCCGTAATACTCGGCGACTGCGGTTTTCAGCAGGTCGCTGTTCGGGTCCGGGTACAGACGCAGGTTGTCATTCAGTTCGGTCTGCATCGCCGCCAAGGCTTTTGGCGATGGGCCGTAAGGGTTTTCGTTGGTGTTGAGCTTGACCAGTTTGGTCAGCTTCGGCTGTTCACCCGGCACGTACGGCACCAGATCCTTGACGAACGGGCTCCAGAATTTACTCATCGCTCAGTTCCCCTGCCCTTGTAGAAAGTCTTCGTCTTTGATGCGGTATTCGGCACTGCGCGCGTGGGCGCTCAGCGATTCGCCACGGGCCAATACCGATGCCGTTTTACCCAGCTCGGAAGCACCGGCCTCGGAGCAGAAGATGATCGACGAACGCTTCTGGAAGTCGTACACGCCCAGCGGCGAAGAGAACCGCGCGGTGCCGGACGTCGGCAGTACGTGGTTCGGGCCTGCGCAGTAATCGCCCAGCGCTTCGGAGGTGTGACGGCCCATGAAGATCGCGCCAGCGTGGCGGATCTGCGGCAGCCAGGCCTGTGGGTCAGCGACCGAAAGCTCCAAGTGTTCCGGAGCGATGCGGTTGGCGACTTCGATGGCTTGGGCCATGTCCTTCACGTGAATCAATGCACCGCGACCATTGATCGAGGTTTCGATAATGGTTGCGCGGTCCATGGTCGGCAGCAGTTTGTCGATGCTCGCGGCGACCTTGTCGAGGAACTCGGCATCCGGGCTGACCAGAATCGCCTGCGCATCTTCGTCGTGCTCGGCTTGCGAGAACAGGTCCATGGCGATCCAGTCCGGATCGGTCTGGCCGTCGCAGACCACGAGGATTTCCGAAGGGCCGGCGATCATGTCGATGCCGACCTGACCGAACACGTGACGCTTGGCGGTGGCGACATAGATGTTGCCCGGGCCAACGACTTTGTCGACTTGCGGAACGCTTTCGGTGCCGTAGGCCAGCGCCGCAACGGCTTGCGCACCGCCGATGGTGAATACCCGGTCAACGCCTGCGATGCACGCAGCGGCCAGCACAAGTTCGTTGATCTCACCGCGCGGCGTTGGCACGACCATGACCACTTCGGTCACGCCGGCGACCTTGGCCGGAATCGCATTCATCAACACCGACGACGGGTACGACGCCTTGCCGCCCGGTACGTACAGGCCGGCGCGATCCAGCGGCGTGACCTTCTGGCCGAGCACGGTGCCGTCAGCCTCGGTGTAGCTCCAGGAATCCTGTTTCTGTTTTTCGTGGTAGCTACGCACGCGAGCGGCGGCTTTTTCCAGTGCTTCGCGCTGTGCCACGGTGATGCGGGTCAGGGCCAGTTCCAGACGTTCGCGCGGCAGGATCAGGTCAGCCATCGAGGCGACTTCGAGGCCGTCGAATTTCTGGGTGAACTCGACCAGCGCCGCGTCACCGCGTTCACGCACAGCCTTGATGATGTCCAGCACGCGCTGATTGACCGAGTCGTCAGACACACTTTCCCAGCTCAGCAGATGATCCAGATGATGCGCGAAATCCGGGTCAGCAGCGTTGAGTCGGCGAATTGCAGTCGGTGCGGTCATAGCGAGAGCCTCATAGGAATGGCAAAAAACTCAGGCGCCCGAAACTATCATTCGATCCGCTTAGGCACCTGAGAATTCTGGCTATGAGGCGGATAGACGGCGCGACCTGGGGTCGCGCAGGTAAATCAGCCGCGGTGTCGCGATTCCACTGCGTTGCGCAGGGTATCGATCAACGCCTGGATTCGGGCGTGTTGCATTTTCATCGAAGCCTTGTTGACCACCAGGCGCGAACTGATCGTGGCGATCAGTTCCTGAGGTTCCAGGCCGTTGGCGCGCAGGGTGTTGCCGGTGTCGACCACGTCGATGATCTTGTCGGCCAGACCGATCAGCGGCGCCAGCTCCATCGAGCCGTAGAGCTTGATGATATCGACCTGACGGCCCTGCTCGGCGTAGTAGCGCTTGGCGACGTTGACGAACTTGGTCGCCACGCGCAGACGGCCCTTGGGCTCAGGCGCGCCGATCTTGCCGGCGGTCATCAGCTTGCACTGGGCGATCTGCAGATCCAGCGGCTCGTACAGGCCCTGGCCGGTGTATTCCATCAACACGTCTTTACCGGCAACGCCGAGGTCAGCCGCGCCATGCTCGACGTAAGTCGGCACATCGGTGGCACGCACGATCAGCAGACGAACGTCGTCCTGCGTCGTGGGAATGATCAGCTTGCGGCTCTTGTCCGGATTCTCGGTCGGCACAATGCCCGCTTCGGCGAGAAGCGGCAGGGTGTCGTCAAGGATGCGGCCCTTGGACAGTGCGATGGTCAACATGGGAAACGTCAGTCCTTATCAAGGTACTCATGTCCGGTCGCAATCGGCGCCGGACACACATCGAGCCGGAAACCGGCTCGACTCTTAAAATCAGTGGACACGTCCCTGTGTCCCAATACAGCAATCAGCCCGGAACGCGACGGATCTTGGCGCCCAGCATCTGCAGTTTTTCTTCGATGCACTCATAACCACGGTCGATGTGGTAGATGCGATCGATCAGCGTGTCGCCTTCGGCAACCAGTGCCGAAATCACCAGGCTGGCCGAAGCCCGCAGGTCGGTGGCCATCACTGGCGCGCCCTTCAGGACCTCGGTACCGGTAACGATGGCAGTGTTGCCTTCGACCTGGATCTTGGCGCCCATGCGGTGCAGTTCGTACACGTGCATGAAACGGTTTTCGAAGATCGTCTCGATTACGGCACCGGTGCCTTCGGCAATGGCGTTGAGCGAGATGAACTGCGCTTGCATGTCGGTCGGGAATGCAGGGTACGGCGCGGTGCGCACGTTGACTGCTTTCGGACGCTTGCCGTGCATGTTCAGCTCGATCCAGTCTTCACCGCAGGTGATTTCTGCGCCGGCTTCACGGAGTTTTTCCAGAACGGCTTCGAGGATGGTCGGATCAGTGTCCTTGACCTTGACGCGACCACCGGTAACGGCAGCGGCAACCAGGTAGGTGCCGGTTTCGATACGGTCAGGCATGACCTTATAGAAAGCCGAACCCAGACGCTCGACGCCATCAATGGTGATGGTGTCGGTGCCAGCACCGGAAACCTTGGCGCCCATGGCGTTGAGGAAGTTCGCCAGGTCAACCACTTCTGGTTCACGGGCGGCGTTCTGCAACACGCTGCGGCCCTTGGCCAGAGCGGCGGCCATCATGATGTTCTCGGTACCGGTCACGCTGACGGTATCGAAGAAGAAGTGCGCACCGCGCAGGCCGCCTTCCGGCGCCTTGGCCTTGATGTAGCCGCCTTCGACGTCGATCACCGCGCCCATGGCTTCGAGACCACGGATGTGCAGGTCGACCGGACGCGAACCGATGGCGCAACCGCCAGGCAGTGCCACTTCGGCTTCACCGAAACGGGCAACCATCGGGCCCAGTACCAGGATCGACGCACGCATGGTTTTCACCAGTTCGTAAGGCGCGATCAGGGTCTTGATGGTGCGCGGGTCGATTTCGACGCTGAGTTTCTCGTCGATCACCGGCTCAATGCCCATGCGACCGAACAGCTCGATCATGGTGGTGATGTCGTGCAGGTGCGGCAGGTTGCCAACGGTCACCGGGCCATCGCACAGCAGGGTGGCAGCCAGGATCGGCAGGGCAGAGTTCTTTGCCCCGGAAATGCGGATCTCGCCATCAAGACGAGCGCCACCGGTAATAATCAATTTATCCATAAGAATCTCGACGCCCTTAGGCTCAGGTGCGCTCGGCCCAGGCCGCGCTGCTGAAAAATTTCATAGTGACCGCATGGATGCTGCCATCGGTGATCCATGGGTTCAAATGGGCATAGACCTGCTGCTGACGCTTCACCGGGCTCAACGCCGCCAGTTCATCGCTAATCACGTTCAGCTGGAAATTGCAGCCTTCGCCCTCAACTTCTACCAACGTTCCGGGCAGCTTTCCTTCAAGGAAGCTCTTCACTTCTACGGCCTGCATGCTCAACCTCAATCGGCGCCCTGTGCGCACGGGTCGGACATCATACAAAAAAGCCCCGCGCCTGCGAACCCCGCATGGCAGGACTCTGACGGGGGGCTTCTTTATAGATGCTGTTTCAGGGGTGCGCCAACAGTTCGGTCAGTTCACTGACCTGAGCGATTTCGCGCATGTCTTCGGGCATCGCACGGATGCTCACAGCCTTGCCGGCCGCATTCGCATCGCGCATGAAGCACAGCAGCAACGACAAACCGACGCTGCTGGACTTCTTCACCGCCGAGCAGTCGATCACCAGCGAAGCAGCCTTGCTGGACTTGATCAGCGTCTGGCCTTGCTTGCGCAGGTCAGCACCGGTGCGATAGTCCAGCACGCCACTGAGCAGAAGCTCGTCGACATCACTCATACGAACTGCGGCCTCACTCATTGTGCTGGATTCTTTTCGGTGGCTTCCTTGGCCTTGGCCACTTCACCGGCCCAACCATTGATGGTCTTGTCCAGATCGTTGCCATTGCGCTGCATCGCGTCGGCGAACTGATCACGGAACAGTTTGCCGATATTGATGCCGTTGATGATCACGTTACGCAGTTTCCACTCGCCGTTGATCTTCTCCAGCGTGTACTGCACAGGATAGATTGCGCCGCTGCTGCCCTTGACGGTCATGTTGACGCTGGTGCGATCGCCCGACTCGTCCTTGGCAGGGTCAACGGTAATGCCCTGGTTGTTGTACTCGAGCAAGGCGTTGCCGTAGAACTGGAACAAACCTTTCTTGAAGTTTTCCTGGAAGGTCTGCATCTGCGCTGGCGTGGCCTTGCGCGAGTACTTGACCGTCATGATGCTCTTGGAAATGCCTTCGGCATCCACCACCGGCCCGACGATGTTGTTGAGCGCCGTGTAGAAGTCGGTCGGGTCCTGCTTGTATTTCTCTTTGTTGGCAGCCAGATCGGCCAGCAACCGGCTGGTCGTGTCCTGCACCAGATCATGTGCCGAAGTTGCAGCAGCCACGGCGTTACCCATCAACGGCAGAGCCGCCAGTAACACCAACAGGCTACGTCGCAAGATAGAGATCATTCAAAAGCTCCTCATTTGGCGTCTTTGCTAACGGTATTGAGCAGGAATTTACCGATAAGGTCTTCCAGTACCAGTGACGACTGCGTGTCGTGAATGGTTCCACCATCCTTCAGCGGCTTGTCTTCCCCGCCTACGCTGATACCAATGTACTTCTCGCCCAGCAGACCAGCGGTCAGGATAGACGCTGTGGAGTCGGTCGGCAGGTTGTCGACCTTTTTATCCACTTGCAGAGTTACCCGACCGGTGAAGCTGTCGCGATCCAGATCGATTGCCGTGACCTTGCCGATAGTCACACCGGCCATGGTCACTTTGGCTCTGACCGTCAAACCGGCGATATTGTCGAAGTAGGCATACAGTTTATAGGTGTCGGTGGTCGACGTCGGAGACAGACCACTGACCCGCAAAGCAAGCAGCAACAAAGCCAGGATCCCTGCCAGCAGGAACAGGCCGACACCGATTTCCAGGGTGCGGTTTTGCATCAGAAATCTCCAAACATCAAAGCGGTCAGAATAAAGTCCAGGCCGAGCACTGCCAGCGAGGCAAACACTACAGTCTTGGTGGTGGCGCGACTGATGCCCTCGGAAGTGGGCTCACAGTCATAGCCTTGGAATACGGCGATCCAGGTCACTACAAAGGCGAAAACGATGCTTTTGATCACGCCATTGAGCACGTCACTGGTGAAGTTCACGCTGTTCTGCATGTTTGCCCAGTAAGAGCCTTCATACACACCCAGCCAGTCGACGGCCACCCATGAACCACCCCAGATGCCCACGACGCTGAAAATCATTGCCAGCACCGGCAGGGAAATGAAGCCGGCCCACAGGCGCGGGGCAATGATGTACTTGAGCGGATCGACGCCGATCATTTCCAGACTGGAAAGCTGTTCGGTCGACTTCATGTTGCCGATCTCGGCGGTCAGCGCCGACCCGGCACGACCGGCAAACAACAGTGCCGTCACCACCGGACCCAGCTCACGCAGCAAGGTCAGCGCAACCATCTGCCCCACCGCCTGCTCCGAACCGTAGCTCGACAGAATGCTGAAGCCCTGCAGCGCCAGCACCATGCCGATGAAAATCCCGGAAACGACGATGATCACCAGCGACATCACGCCGACCGAATGCAGTTGTTTGACCAACAGGCCGAAACCGCCGCTGATCCCGCCACGCCCCAGCAAGGCATGAAACAGGAACAGCGTCGCCCGACCGAACACCGCGACGGCGTCGATCGCCGCCTCGCCGAACCGGCGCACGCGTTCTATTAATGAAATTCTGCGCATCAGCGCTTCCCCAGAAGATCTGCGCGGTAATCCGTCGCTGGAAAATGGTACGGCACCGGGCCATCGGGATCACCGGTCATGAACTGACGGATACGCGGCTCGTCCGAGTTCATCAACTCGTCCGGCGTACCCTGCCCCAGTACCTGACCATCACCGACGACATAGATGTAGTCGGCGATGCTCGCGGTTTCGGCCAGATCGTGGGACACCACGATACTGGTGATCCCCAGCGCGTCGTTGAGCAGGCGAATCAGACGGACCAGCACGCCCATGGCGATCGGGTCCTGCCCGACGAACGGTTCGTCGTACATAAGGATCTGCGGATCGAGCGCAATCGCCCGCGCCAGTGCGACCCGGCGCTTCATGCCACCGGACAGCTCATCCGGCATCAACTCGATGGCACCGCGCAGACCGACCGCCTGCAATTTGAGCAGGACGATGTCGCGGATCATTTCTTCCGGCAAATCGGTATGAACACGCAGGGGGAAAGCCACGTTCTCGAACACATCGAGATCGGTGAACAGCGCGCCGCTTTGAAACAGCACACCCATGTGCTTTCGCGCATCGAACAGATCGCTGCGCGAAAGCGCAGGCAGGTTCTGGCCGTTGACCCAGACTTCGCCGCTGGCAGGACGCAATTGTGCGCCCATCAGTCGCAGCAGCGTGGTCTTGCCACACCCGGAAGGCCCCATGATGCCGGTGACCTTGCCGCGCGGTATGCGAATATCGACGTTATTGAAAATGCTGCGCGCACCGCGCTTGAAGGAGACTCCCTTCAGCTCGACCGCGTAGGCGTTATCGGCACTCATCTAAACTCCTTGCGATGCAGCCTCTCACTCGGACGCCTGTCTTTACTTAAAAAGTACGTACATCCCGGGCAGGCCGAACTGGCGGCGAACTATATCACTGCAAAGGCTACGCGCCCAAGGCTTGTACCAGCCTGAGTTCGGCGATATGACAGGTGCGCAGGCTCTTTTACCGGGTTTTGGTAACGAGTAATGACAAAGCACGACGAACTTGCGTGAGGCTTTGCCACATAACCGCTATAATCGCCGCCTTTTCATCGGGCTATACGATTTCTGACATGAGCCAATCCAGCGACCTGATTCAATCGGCACAACGCACCATCCAACTCGAAGTGGAAGCCGTACAAGGCTTGTTGCCCCATATCGACGCCGATTTCGTACGCGCTTGCGAGATGATTCTGGCCAGCAAGGGCCGTGTAGTTGTGGTCGGTATGGGCAAATCCGGGCACATCGGCAACAAGATTGCCGCGACCCTGGCCAGCACCGGCACCCCGGCTTTTTTCGTGCACCCGGCCGAGGCCAGCCATGGCGACATGGGCATGATCACTCGTGATGACGTGATTCTGGCCCTGTCGAATTCCGGCTCGACCAACGAAATCGTCACCCTGCTGCCGCTGATCAAACGTCTGGGCATCCAGTTGATCAGCCTCACCGGCAACCCGCTATCGCCGCTGGCCAAGGCGGCCGAGGTCAATCTCAACGTTCACGTCGAGCATGAAGCCTGTCCGCTGAACCTGGCGCCGACCTCCTCGACCACCGCAGCTTTGGTCATGGGTGATGCGCTGGCCGTAGCGTTGCTGGAAGCGCGCGGTTTCACTGCCGAAGACTTCGCCTTTTCTCATCCGGGTGGCGCCCTTGGCCGTCGCCTGCTGTTGAAAGTGGAGAACGTCATGCACGCCGGGCAGGAGTTGCCGCAAGTACAACGCGGTACGCTGCTCAAGGACGCACTGATGGAAATGACCCGTAAAGGTCTGGGCATGACCGTCATCCTTGAAACTGACGGCAAACTCGCCGGGATCTTCACTGACGGCGATTTGCGCCGCACCCTGGATCGCAGCATCGACATTCGCAGCGCCACCATCGACCAGGTGATGACGGCCCACGGCAAGACTGCCCGCCCCGAAATGCTCGCCGCCGAAGCCCTGAAAATCATGGAAGACCACCGAATCAACGCACTGGTCGTTGTGGATGAAGATGATCGCCCGGTCGGCGCCTTCAACCTCTCCGATCTGCTGCGCGCAGGAGTGATGTAATGAGCAACGATCTGCTGCAACGCGGCAAAGCGGTCAAACTGGCGGTTTTCGACGTCGACGGTGTCCTTACCGACGGGCGCCTGTACTTTCTTGAAGACGGTAGCGAATTCAAGACCTTCAACACCCTCGACGGTCAGGGCATCAAGATGCTGATGAACGCCGGCGTGCAGACCGCCATCATCAGTGGTCGCAAGACACCAGTGGTCGAACGTCGGGCGAAAAACCTCGGCATCCCGCACCTGTTTCAGGGACGCGAAGACAAATTGGTGGTTCTGGACGGTCTGCTTGAGCAACTGGGCCTAAGCTATGAACAAGTCGCCTATCTGGGCGACGATTTGCCTGACCTGCCAGTGATCCGCCGGGTCGGTCTGGGCATGGCCGTGGCCAACGCTGCCGATTTTGTCCGCGAACACGCCCATGGCGTTACCCGGGCTCGCGGGGGCGAAGGTGCTGCCCGCGAATTCTGTGAATTGATCCTGCGCGCCCAGGGCCGCCTCGATGCGGCCAACGCCGCGTACCTGTGAGCCAAACCATGTTCAGCAAAAAATTTCGTAACTTCCTGCTGTTCGGCTGCATCGCTGCGTTATTTGCAGCGGTCGGCTACTGGAACATCAGCCCGGAACGCTTCCTCGACAAGCCTCCGACCACGTCTGTGGAAAATCCTATCGACTGGTATGCGACCAACACGCATACCGTGCAATACCTGCCGGACGGCAAAGTGCAGTATGAAATGACGTCCGACAAGGCCGAGCACGTCAAGGCGACCGACATCACGCTGGTCACCAAGCCCGACCTGAACATGTACCGCGGAACGGATTTCCCGTGGCACGTGACCAGCGAACGCGGCGAAGTGAATTCGGGCGGCACCGAAGTCGAATTGATCGATTCGGTACGCATCAAGCGCACCGATGAAAAGAAACGTGACACGCTGATCACTTCCACTCGCATGACAGTGTTCCCGCAGCGGGAATATGCGCAGACCGAGCAACCCGTTAGAATCGAGGGCGCTGGCGGTGTATCGACTGGCGTAGGAATGAAAGCGTACCTGAAGGAAAGCAGGATACACCTGCAATCGAACGTAAGAGGACAGTATGAGGCTCGTTAAAACCCTCCCTATTTTGCTCAGTCTGGGCGCAGCACTGGGAAGCGTGAGCGCCTGGGCTCTGCCGAACGATCAAGAGCAGCCAATCCGCATTCAGGCCGACGATGCCCAGCTGGACGACAAGAACGGCGTAGCTACCTATAAAGGTGACGTGATCATCACTCAGGGCTCGATGATCGTCAAAGGCAACACCGTGACCATCACCCGCACCTCGACCGGTGATATCGACGTTGTGACGTCGGTCGGCAACCTCGCCTACTTCGAACAACTGCAGACTGCCGGCGACACCAAACCCGTTCAGGGCTGGGGCGTGACGATTCAGTACCACGCCGCGCAAAATCGCGTCGTACTGATCGACAAGGCCAAGGTTGTCGATAAAGACAACAACACCACCCAGGGCGAGAAAATCGTCTACGACACCGTGAAGAAACTGGCCAGCGCCGGTCGCGCTACCGGCAGCAAAGTCACCGAATCGCGTCCGCGCATCGACATGGTGATCCAGCCGAAGAAGAAAACCGAAGAGAAAAACCAGTAATGGCAACTCTGAAAGCTCAGCACCTGGCCAAGGCCTATAAAAGCCGCCAGGTCGTGCGTGACGTCAGCCTGTCGATCGACAGCGGTCAGATCGTAGGTCTGCTCGGCCCCAACGGTGCCGGCAAGACCACGTGCTTCTACATGATCGTCGGCCTGGTGCAGGCCGATCAGGGCCGCGTACTGATCGATGATCTGGACGTCAGCCACCAGCCGATGCACGGCCGTGCAAAGGCCGGGATCGGCTATCTGCCGCAAGAAGCGTCGATCTTCCGCAAACTGTCGGTGGCTGACAACATCATGGCCATCCTCGAGACCCGTCAGGAACTCGACAAGGCCGGTCGCCGCAAGGAGCTGGAAAGCCTGCTGCAGGAATTCCACATCAGCCACATCCGCGACAACCTCGGCATGAGCCTGTCCGGTGGTGAACGCCGCCGGGTGGAAATCGCTCGCGCGCTGGCAACGGCACCGAAATTCATCCTGCTCGACGAACCGTTTGCCGGTGTCGATCCGATTTCGGTCGGCGACATCAAGCAGATCATCCACCACCTCAAGGCCAAGGGCATCGGTGTATTGATCACCGACCACAACGTCCGTGAGACGCTGGACATCTGCGAAACCGCTTACATCGTCAACGATGGCCAACTCATTGCTGAAGGCGATGCAGAAACCATCCTGGCCAACGATCTGGTCAAGGAAGTGTATCTGGGTCACGAGTTCCGCCTGTAAGCGCGACAGTGCCCGGTGCGCCGCCAGGGCGCTGTATCGATTCAAGCAGGAATTAATACGCTTTAATTGTTACAGCGCTCTAGGCAAACACTTCAGTTTCAGGCATATAATTTGCTTAAGTTTGGCGCCCCGGCGCCCTGTAGTGGATGGCGCATAGCGCCGGCGAATAAGGTGTTAAGCCCCTGCCATGAAACCATCGCTAGTCTTGAGAATGGGCCAGCAGCTGACGATGACACCGCAGCTGCAACAGGCCATCCGCCTGCTCCAATTGTCGACCCTGGATCTGCAACAGGAAATCCAGGAGGCTCTGGAATCCAATCCGATGCTCGAACGCCAGGAAGAAGGCGACGACTTCGACAATTCCGACCCCATGGCCGACAACGCCGAACAGAAACCCACCGAAATCCAGGAACCCTCCTATCAGGAAACCGCCCCGACGGTGGACAACCTCGAGGACGGCGAATGGAACGAGCGCATTCCCAACGAGCTTCCGGTCGACACCGCCTGGGAAGACGTTTACCAGACCAGCGCCAGCAGCCTGCCCAGCAGCGATGATGACGAGTGGGACTTCACCACCCGCACCTCCGCTGGCGAGAGCCTGCAAAGCCACCTGCTGTGGCAACTGAACCTCGCGCCGATGTCCGACACCGATCGCCTGATCGCCGTGACCCTGATCGACTGCATCAACAATCAGGGCTACCTGGACGAAACCCTCGAAGAGATCCTTGAGGCGTTCGACCCGGAACTGGACATCGAACTGGACGAAATCGAAGCCGTCCTGCACCGCATCCAGCAGTTTGAACCGGCCGGCATCGGCGCGCGCAACCTCGGCGAGTGCCTGCTGCTGCAATTGCGCCAGCTGCCAGCCAAGACGCCTTGGCTGGCTGAAGCCAAGCGTCTGGTCAGCGATTACATCGACCTGCTCGGCGGCCGCGACTACAGCCAGTTGATGCGGCGCATGAAGCTCAAGGAAGACGAGTTGCGCCAGGTCATCGAGCTGGTGCAAAGCCTCAATCCGCGTCCGGGCTCACAGATCGAGTCCACTGAAGCCGAATACGTCGTCCCTGACGTCATCGTACGCAAGGACAATGAGCGCTGGCTGGTCGAACTGAATCAGGAATCGGTGCCGCGTCTGCGCGTCAACGCCCAATACGCCGGTTTCGTCCGTCGCGCCGACACCAGCGCCGACAACACGTTCATGCGCAATCAGTTGCAGGAAGCCCGCTGGTTCATCAAGAGCCTGCAGAGCCGCAACGAAACCCTGATGAAAGTAGCCACCCAGATCGTCGAGCATCAGCGCGGTTTTCTGGAGTACGGCGACGAAGCCATGAAGCCACTGGTGCTGCATGACATCGCCGAAGCCGTGGGCATGCACGAATCGACGATTTCCCGGGTGACCACGCAGAAGTTCATGCATACCCCGCGCGGTATTTATGAACTGAAATACTTTTTCTCCAGCCACGTCAGCACCTCTGAAGGCGGCGAATGCTCGTCCACGGCGATTCGCGCGATCATCAAAAAACTGGTTGCCGCGGAAAATCAGAAAAAGCCGTTGAGTGACAGCAAGATCGCTGGTTTACTGGAGGCACAAGGCATTCAGGTGGCTCGCCGCACCGTCGCCAAGTACCGCGAATCCCTCGGGATCGCGCCTTCGAGCGAACGCAAGCGGTTGATGTAAGCCACGTTACAGCGTTCCAGTGGCAGGCTATCCAGCCTGCCGCTTTATGCACTGGCAACGAAGGAGAAGCTGTATGCAAGTCAACATCAGTGGACACCAACTGGAAGTGACCGAACCTCTGCGCACCTACATCAACGAAAAACTCGACCGATTAGAGCGCCATTTCGACAAGATCACCAACGTGCAAGTCACGATGTGCGTCGAAAAGCTGAAGCAGAAAATCGAAGCCACCTTGCATATTCCCGGCGGAGAAGTGGTTGCCAATGCCGAGCATGACGACATGTATGCCGCCATTGACCTGCTGACCGACAAGCTGGATCGCCAACTCAAAAAGCATAAGGAAAAGACCCAAAGCCTCCTCCAGGGCGCGACCGGTCGATAACCCCCCATTCCATGATCCGACTTGAAAGTATCCTGACCCCCGGCCGTTCCCTCGTGAACGTGCCGGGTGGCAGTAAAAAGAAAGCCCTCGAACAAATTGCCAACCTGATCGCCCGCGAAGTGCCGGCTCTGGAGATGCAAGATGTCTTCGAGGCGTTGATTGCCCGTGAAAAACTCGGTTCCACCGGTTTTGGCAACGGCATCGCCATCCCCCATTGCCGCCTCAAGGGTTGCCAAGCGCCGATCAGCGCGCTGATGCACCTTGACGCTCCGATCGATTTCGACGCCATTGACGGCGCTCCGGTTGACCTGCTGTTTGTTTTGCTGGTCCCGGAAGCCGCCACCGATGCGCATCTGGAGTTGCTACGTCAGATCGCCAGCATGCTGGATCGTAAGGAAGTGCGCGAAAAGCTGCGTAGCGCACCGAGTAGCGAAGCCTTGTATCAGGTCGTCCTGAGCGAGCAGAACGGGCATTAATCATGCGTTTGATCATCGTCAGCGGCCGTTCCGGCTCGGGTAAAAGTACGGCTCTGGATGTCCTTGAGGACAACGGCTATTACTGCATCGACAACCTGCCCGCAGGCTTGCTGCCGGAACTGGCCGAACGGGCGCTGATTCACACTGAGCTGGCGCAACCGCTGGTGGCCGTATCGATCGATGCGCGCAACCTGCCGAGTCATCTGACCCGTTTTCCCGAGCTGCTTGAAGATGTCCGGGCCAAGCACATTCAGTGCGATGTCCTGTATCTGGACGCCGACGAAGAAACCCTGCTCAAGCGTTTCTCCGAAACCCGCCGTCGCCACCCGCTGAGCAACGCCAACCGCTCGCTGGCCGAGGCGATCCAGGATGAAACCGCCCTGCTCGGCCCGATCGCCGACCTCGCCGACCTGAAAATCAACACCACCAACCTCAACCTGTACCAGTTGCGCGACTCCATCAAGCTGCGTCTGCTGAATCAGCCAGAGCCGGGCACCGCGTTTCTGGTCGAGTCATTTGGCTTCAAGCGCGGCATGCCGGTGGATGCAGATCTGGTGTTCGATGTGCGCTGCCTGCCCAATCCGTACTGGAAGCCGGAACTGCGCGCGCAATCGGGTCTCGATGCGCCGGTGGCTGAATACCTGGCGGCACAGCCAGAGGTCGAAGAAATGTTTCAGGACATCTTCACCTACCTGCACAAGTGGCTGCCGCGCTTCGCCGCCAGCAACCGTGCCTACGTCACCATTGCCATTGGCTGCACCGGCGGGCATCACCGCTCCGTCTACCTGACCGAACGTCTGGGTCAGGCCCTGCAGAAAACCCTGAAGAACGTCCAGGTTCGCCACCGCGACCTCACTTAAAGGATTCACACCGCGATGCCTGCTCTGGAAATCGAAATCATCAACAAGCTGGGCCTGCATGCCCGCGCATCGGCCAAGTTTGTCGGGGTGGCCGGGCAGTATCCGGATTGCACGATCAGAGTGGGTCGTACACCAGAGACCACGGTTGACGGTAAAAGCATCATGGCGATGATGATGCTGGCGGCAGGCAAGGGCACCAAGATCTATTTGAGTACTGAAGGGCATCAGGAACAGGAAGCGCTGGATGCACTGGTGGCGTTGATCAACAACTACTTCGACGAAGGCGGCTGACAGCCAAAGTCAAAAGATCGCAGCCGGCGACAGCTCCTACATTGGAATGCGTTCCCTATAGGAACTGCCACAGGCTGCGATCTTTTGCACTCCTTCAACCCAACGCCGTATCCATCACCATCATCAGACAAAACCCGATCAACAGGCCAAGACTGGCCAGTTTGTCGTGACCATTGCGTCGCGACTCGGGAATCACTTCGTGGGTCACCACCAGCAACATGGCCCCCGCCGCGAGCGCTAGTCCTAATGGCAACAACACCTGCGCCAGACTGACCAGCCACGCACATAACAACGCAAACACCGGCTCGACCAGACCTGACGCCGCACCGATCAAAAATGCTTTGACCCGCGACATCCCTGCCCCGGCCAGCACCAATGCAATCACCAGACCTTCCGGCACATCCTGCAAAGCGATGCCCATGGCCAGACTGTCCGCATCCGGCATGCCGCCGCCGGCAGAAACGCCGACGGCCATGCCTTCAGGGATGTTATGGGCAATGATGGCGAACACGAACAGCCAGATCCGCGGCGGTATCACCGGATGCTCGACGGTGCCGACGAGCATTTCCGGGGACGCGCCGGAAATCTTGCGATCGACCAGGTACAACCCGAACGCACCGAGCATGATGCCGAAACAGATCAGGCCACTGGCGCCCCACGGCGTCAGGCCGAGGCTTTCGGCAGCAGCAATGCCCGGCACGATCAACGAAAATGCCGTCGCCGCCAGCATCACCCCGGCACCAAAACCCAGCAAGGTATCGCTGAGTGCCTGGGGCATGCGCCGAATCACCAGCACCGGGACAGCGCCAAGCGCCGTGCCGAGGGCGCAGATCGCGCCGCCCTGCAACGCCCGCGACAGCCTCGGCTCGAGATTCAGCCATTCCAGCCCGTGGGCGACCAGCAAGGTCATGCCCGCCAACAGCAACAGCGATCCCACTGCGTAACGAAACATACGCCCACTTCCGATCGCCAGTGTTTCAGTGCCCATAGTCAGCCTTGGATTGTTTTTATAGAAGACTTAAACCAGTGCGGCCTGATAGCGCGCAGCCACTTCAGGCCAATTGATCACGTTGTAGAACGCATTGATGTATTCCGGACGACGGTTCTGATAACGCAGGTAATAGGCGTGCTCCCAGACGTCGAGACCGAGAATCGGCGTGTTGCCATTCATCAACGGGCTGTCCTGATTGCCGCTGCTTTCCACGATCAGTTTTTTCTCCGGGGTCACGCTGAGCCAGGCCCAGCCGCTACCGAAGCGGGTCAGCGCGGCTTTGGTGAAGGCTTCCTTGAAGCTGTCGAGACCGCCCAGATGTTCATCGATGGCCTTGGCCAGCGCGCCATCCGGCTTGCCGCCACCGTTGGGCACCATGACTTCCCAGAACAGCGAATGGTTGGCGTGACCGCCGCCCTGATTGATCACCGCCGCACGGAGCTTTTCCGGCAATTGCTGAACGCTGGCGACGAGTTTTTCCACTGGCCATTCGGCGTATTCAGTGCCTTCTACCGCCGCGTTGAGATTGTTGATGTAGGTCTGGTGGTGCTTGGTGTAGTGAATCTCCATGGTCTGCGCATCGATATGCGGTTCGAGGGCGTCGTAGGCGTAAGGCAAGGCAGGCAAGGTAAAAGCCATTTCAATGGACTCCATGGTGATGTGGGGCAGGCGCGCGGCGCGCATTGCCGGTATCCGGGTGCAGCAGGCGCTGGGTGCGCGGGTATTCGCCGTGTTTACTGATGAAATTCAGCAGCTCGACGTAGGTCTTGCTGCTCTGGCGCAGCGCCGCTTCACGCAATGCCAGGCGCTGACGTTCGTCCTGCATGGTCTGCAACAGCCGTTGATGGATGGCGCAGAGGTATTCGGCGCTCTCCTCAGGCTGATTCAGGCGCAGGTGCAAGTCCGCCAGGTTGTGATGGGAGATGACGCAGGCCGCCACCGCTTCGTCGGCATCCGCCCAGCGTTCGAACAACACTTGCGCCAGGGCCAGGGCCTGCAGGTAAGCCTCACGGGCGTCGATCAGTTCGCCGAGCATGAAGCAGCGATTGGCCCGTTCGATCGTGCGTTTCCAGTGCTCCATGGTGAGCCTCCAAAGCGGTTGCGGGGTTTACACGCCGCCGGCGGTGAGTTTCTCGGGATTGAGCAACTCTTCCAGTTGGCTGCGCGACAGGTCGGTATGTTCGAGGGCGACGTCGATCACCGCGCGACCTTCCTTGTAGGCCTGCTTGGCGATTTCGGCGGCTTTCTGGTAACCGATGATCGGGTTGAGCGCGGTGACCAGAATCGGATTGCGCGACAGCGCTTCTTTCAAGCGCGATTCGTTGACCTTGAAGCTGGCGATGGCTTTGTCGCCGAGCAGGCGGCTGGAGTTGGCCAGCAGTTCGATGCTGCTCAACAGGTTCTGCGCGATGATCGGCAGCATCACGTTGAGTTCGAAGTTGCCCGACTGGCCGGCGATGGTGATCACCGAATCGTTGCCGATCACTTGCGCAGCGACCATGGCGGAGGCTTCGGGGATCACCGGATTGACTTTGCCCGGCATGATCGACGAACCCGGCTGCAAAGCTTCGAGTTCGATTTCGCCGAGGCCGGCGAGCGGGCCGGAGTTCATCCAGCGCAGGTCGTTGGCGATTTTCATCAGCGACACGGCGGTGGCTTTGAGCTGGCCGGAGACGGCGACGGCAGTGTCCTGCGAGCCGATCAGCGCGAACAGATCCTTGCCCGGGGTGAACTGCACTTCGGTCAGTTGGCTCAACTGACGGCTGAAACGTGCGGCGAACTCAGGATGCGCGTTGATCCCGGTGCCGACCGCCGTGCCGCCCTGCGCCAGCGCTTGCAGGCTCGGCAGCAAATCCTGCAGGTGGCCGATGTTGGCCTTGAGCTGCTGCGCCCAGCCATTGAGCACCTGGCTCATGCGCACCGGCATCGCGTCCATCAAATGCGTGCGGCCGGTTTTGACGTGGTGATGCACCTGCCCGGCTTTTTGCTCGATCACCTGCACCAAATGCAGCAGCGCCGGCAGCAGTTGTTCGTGCAGGGCCAGCGCAGCGCTGACGTGGATGGTGGTCGGGATGATGTCGTTGCTGCTCTGGCCACAGTTGACGTGATCGTTGGCGTTGACCGGCTCACCGAGCAGGCGACTGGCGAGGGTGGCGATCACTTCGTTGGCGTTCATGTTGGAGCTGGTGCCGGAGCCGGTCTGGAAGATGTCCACCGGGAAATGCTGCATAAAATCACCTTCGAGCAAACCTTGTGCAGCGTCGCTGATGGCTTTGCCCTGAGCGGCAGTGATCTGGTTGAGTTCGACGTTGGCGCGGGCTGCGGCGGCTTTGGCGAAGATCAGCGCGCGGATGAATTGCGTCGGCATCGGTTTGCCGCTGATCGGGAAGTTATCCACTGCGCGCTGGGTTTGCGCGCCGTAGAGAGCGTCCACCGGCACCTGCAGTTCGCCCATGCTGTCGCGCTCAATACGTGTCTTGGTCATCTGAAAATCCTTGCACCAGTTCAATAAGAGGAATCGAGGGAAGCAGTTCGCAAGTGGCGAGCTGCCAGGTGTAGCGTTGCCAGCGCTTTAACCGGCATTTGCACAAAGAGAGGCGCTCCATTTCACGCAACGGGCGCCAGGCTTGATCGAGACAGAGACTGCGCCAGTGCCACGGCAAGGCGATGTCGGTGGCCGTGTCGAGCAGCAAACGGAAGGAAGTTTCAGCGATGGTCCAGGGAGAAGTTGCCGTACAACAGGCCAGATACCGGCCTTCGGCCAGATAGTGTTCGATCAGGCGCGGCTCGTCGGGATCCATCGCGCAACGGATCTGGCGACTCATCCAGCGCCAGCTTTCGAGGTACGGCTGCTCGTGCAAGGCAGAACTCATGATCCGGGGCTCATCCGATAATGAGATTTATTATTAGATGATAATGAGAACCAAAACAAGAGTGCCAAGCACTGCAGATTTCAGGTGGGAGCGAGCCTGCTCGCGAAGGCGTCGTGTCAGTCACCATGACGGTCGGCAGTAAAATCGCTTTCGCGAGCAGGCTCGCTCCCACATGGGTTTCGTGGGAAGCCAATAAAAAAGGCGCGCCACCCCATTGGGTGGCGCGCCTTTTAAGTTTTGACGAATGGGGTTTAGCTGCCCGCGACGGTCATCCGTTCGATCAACACCGAACCTGTGCGAATGTTGCTACGCAGTTCCAGGTCATTACCCACGGCAACGATCTGCTTGAACATGTCGCGCATGTTGCCGGCGATGGTGACTTCCTGCACCGCGAACTGGATTTCGCCGTTCTCGACCCAGAAACCCGCCGCCCCGCGTGAATAGTCGCCGGTGACCATGTTCAAGCCGTGGCCCATCAATTCGGTGACCAGCAAGCCACGGCCCATGCGCTTCAACAGTGCGGCCTGATCCTCATCGCCATGAGTGACGAACAGGTTGTGCACGCCACCCGCGTTAGCAGTGCTCGGCATGCCTAGTTTGCGCCCGGAGTAAGTGCCGAGAATGTACGAGACCAATTCGCCCTTTTCGACGAACGGTTTGGCATACGTCGCCAGCCCATCACCGTCGTACGAAGCACTGCCCATTGCGCGCATCAGGTGCGGACGCTCATCGATCGTCAGCCATTCCGGGAACAATTTTTGCCCCAGAGTGCCTTCAAGGAACGACGATTTGCGATACAGACTGCCGCCGGACACTGCGGAAAGAAAACTGCCGAACAGGCCACCGGCCAGTTCGGCAGAAAACAGCACTGGCACTTCGCAGGTCGGCACCGGCCGCGCACCCAGGCGACTCGCGGCTCGTTGCGCAGCACGCTTACCGATGCTGACCGGATCGGCGAGCAATTCGCCCTGACGGCTCACGTCGTACCAGTAATCGCGCTGCATCTGGCCGTCGGCCTCGGCGATCATCACGCAACTCAAGCTGTGCCGGGTCGAGGCATAGCCACCGATGAAACCGTGACTGTTGCCGTACACACGGCAGCCCTGATGAGTGCTGAGGGTGGTGCCGTCAGCGTTCTTGATCCGCGCATCGGCGTCGAATGCCGCTGCTTCACAGAGCAAGGCCTTCTCGATGGCTTGCTCCGGCGTGATGTCCCACTCGTGGAACAGATCGAAATCGTGCTGTTCCTTGGCCATCAACGCCGCATCGGCCAGACCCGAGGCCTCGTCTTCGGAGGTGTGTTTGGCGATAGCCAGTGCCGCCGCGACGGTTTCGCGAATGGCGTCCGGTCCGGTGGCAGAGGTGCTGGCCGAGCCTTTGCGCTGGCCCACATACAACGTGATGCCAAAACCCTGATCGCGGTTGAACTCGACCGTTTCGACTTCGCGCTGACGCACCGAAGTCGACAGGCCCTGCTCCAGCGACACGGCTACTTCGCAGGCGCTGGCGCCCTGACGCTTGGCTTCGGCGATGATCTGCTCGACCTGTTCCTGCAGTGCCGGCAATGCCTGCGGGCCGACGCTTTGAACTGCACTCATGCTCATCTCCACTCAAATTCTGCTTTCGGCTGGGGCCATCGAGCGACCGGGCCGGACAAGCGGCCCCCGACTGGTTATCATGGCGGCGTTTCTTTGCGGACTGCCACCATGGTTGATTCTTACGACGACTCCCTCGATACGGGAGAAAAAAGCAAATCTCAGGTCAAACGCGAGCTGCATGCTCTGGTTGACCTCGGCGAGCGCCTGACAACACTCAAGCCTGACTTGATCGCAAAACTGCCACTGACCGACGCCATGCGCCGGGCTTTGGCCGATGCGCCCAAGCACACCGCGAACATCGCGCGTAAACGGCACCTGCAGTTCATCGGCAAACTGATGCGCGATCAGGACACTGACGCGATTCTGACCTTGCTCGATCAACTTGATGCCTCCACTCGCCAGTACAACGAGCGTTTCCACAATCTCGAACGCTGGCGTGATCGCCTGATCGCGGGCGACGATGCCGTGCTGGAAAAATTCGTCGTCGAGTACCCGGACGCCGATCGCCAGCAATTGCGTTCCCTGATCCGTCAGGCTCAGCACGAGGTTGCGCAAAACAAACCTCCTGCTTCCAGCCGCAAGATCTTCAAGTACATCCGTGAGCTGGACGAGACTCAACGCGGTCTGCGTTGATATTCGACCCTGTAGGAGCTGCCGCAGGCTGCGATCTTTTGATCTTAAGAGCAAAGATCGCAGCCTGCGGCAGCTCCTACACACGTTTATTTATGCGCCCGTGCCACCCACGGTGATCGCATCGATCTTCAACGTCGGCTGACCCACGCCTACCGGCACCGATTGCCCATCCTTGCCGCACGTGCCCACACCGCTGTCCAGCGCCAGATCGTTACCGACCATCGACACCCGGCTCATCGCCTCGGGGCCGTTGCCGATCAACGTCGCGCCTTTGACCGGCGCAGTGATCTTGCCGTCTTCGATCAGGTACGCCTCGCTGGTGGAGAACACGAACTTGCCGCTGGTGATATCGACCTGACCGCCGCCGAGGTTGGCGCAGTAGATGCCCTTCTTCACCGAAGCAATGATTTCCGCCGGATCGCTTTCGCCGCCGAGCATGTAGGTGTTGGTCATTCGCGGCATCGGCAGGTGTGCGTAGGACTCACGACGACCGTTGCCGGTACGGGCCACGCCCATCAGGCGCGCGTTGAGTTTGTCTTGCATGTAGCCCTTGAGTACGCCGTTTTCGATCAGCGTGGTGCACTCGGTCGGCGTGCCCTCGTCGTCGACGCTGAGCGAACCGCGACGGCCGCTCAAGGTACCGTCATCGACAATCGTGCAGAGCTTCGAGGCAACCATTTCACCCATACGACCGCTGTACGCCGAGCTGCCCTTGCGGTTGAAATCGCCTTCGAGACCGTGGCCGACAGCTTCGTGCAACAGCACACCGGACCAGCCCGAACCCAACACCACCGGCAACGTACCGGCCGGTGCCGGAATCGCTTCCAGATTCACCAGCGCCTGACGCAGCGCCTCGCGGGCATAGCCCATGGCGCGGTCTTCGGCGAGGAAATAACGGTAGTCGGTACGCCCGCCGCCGCCATGACCGCCGCGCTCGCGACGGCCATTCTGCTCAACGATCACACTGACGTTGAAGCGCACCAGCGGGCGCACATCCGCCGCCAGCCCGCCGTCGGTGGACGCCACCAGAATGCGCTCCCAGACCCCGGCCATGCTCACGCTGACCTGCTGGATACGCGGGTCGAGCGCGCGCGTAGCCACATCAATGCGCTTGAGCAGCTCGACTTTCTCGGCGCGGCTCAGCACTTCCAGCGGGTTGTCCGGCGCATACAGTTGCGCGACGTCTTGAGTGGTGAACGCCTGCACCGTGCCGTTCTGCCCGGCGCGGGAGATCGAACGCGCGGCACGGGCCGCTGCGCCGAGCGCTTCGAGGGTGATCGCGTTGCTGTAGGCGAAACCGGTTTTCTCACCGGACTGCGCCCGCACGCCGACACCCTGGTCGAGGTTGAAGCTGCCTTCCTTGACGATGCCGTCTTCCAGCGCCCACGACTCGGAAATCTGCCCTTGGAAATACAGGTCGGCCGCATCGATGCCAGGACCGGCCAGATCACCGAGCACGCCTTGCAGGCTCTCGATCGTCACGCCGCCGGGCGCCAACAGGTGATCACTGACTGAGGACAACAACTCGCTCATAGGTTTACGCCTTAAATTCGTGTTCTGAAGCAGGCCGCTGTGCGCCCTGCGAGAAAAACCGCCGATGACTCGTCACCGGCATTCGCGCCCTGATGGACGCTTGTTCAATACTGTCGCGTTCGGCCAACAACACCGCTTCGCCTTGATCCTGACTCGCCAGCACACGGCCCCACGGGTCGATGATCGCCGCGTGGCCAAAGGTTTCCCGCGGTCCCGGATGGGTTCCGCCTTGCGCTGCGGCCAGTACATAACACTGTGTCTCGATGGCCCGCGCACGGATCAAGACATCCCAGTGCGCTGCGCCGGTCACCGCAGTAAAGGCCGACGGTGCGGTAATCAACTCGGCACCGGCAGCACGCAATTCGCTGTACAACTCGGGAAAGCGCAAGTCATAACACACGGTCAGACCGAGCTTGCCCACCGGTGTGTCGGCAACCACGACGCCACTGCCATAAGCATAGTCATCGGATTCGCGATAACGGCCGCGATTGTCCGCTACATCTACGTCGAACAGATGCAACTTGTCATAGCGTGCAACGGTTTCGCCCTGATCATCGACCAGCAACGAGCAGGCATTGGCCTTGGCCGTCGGTTGATCAACCGGCGGCAACGGTAAAGTGCCAGCCACTATCCATAACTTGAGGTCGCGAGCGGTCTGTTTCAACCATGGCAGGATCGGTCCTTCGCCCATTGCTTCGGCGCGGCCGATGTCAGCGATGTCGCGACGGCCCATGGCGGCGAAGTTTTCCGGCAGCACCGCCAGCTTCGCGCCGCCGGCCGCTGCCTGTTCGAGCAGGCGCCGCGCCTGAGCCAGATTGGCCAGCACGTCGCTCTGGCTGACCATTTGAATCACCGCTAAAGACATGGCGAACTCCGCAAGAGGTATGCGGCCATGCTACTCCATCGGTTCAGGGGCTGACTGTTCAAAAAGGCTTGTCGAAGGTGATTTTCGGCTCTTTCCATGGGCCTTTGACGGTGTATTTCACACTGGCAAAGCGCGCCACCCGGTCGCCGATCAGCTTGTCGATGAGGAACAACGCGCCGCCAACCGCCGGTGCGCCGACGATCAGCGCCGCAATCGGCAGGTTGTTGGTCACCGGCAACGTCACCAGCAACTTGGCGTCGACCTTGTCGCCGACCAGATCCAGCGTGCCGTCGAGTTCAAGATTGCTCGAAGGGCCGGTCAGACGGATCGGTTCGCGGGTCACGTAGACACCGTTGGTAGCGACCAGCAAACCTTTGACCCGGTCATAGCTCAAGCCTTTGCCGAACAGATCGGAGAAGTCCAGACGCAAACGGCGGCCGATGGAGTTGAAGTTAAGCAGACCGAACACTCGCAACGCCTGCGCGCCGCCCTCCACTTCAACAAACTGGCCTTTGTTCAGCGATGCGTCGAGGGTGCCGGAGAAGCGCTTGGTCGCCAGCCATGCCGGTGAGCCCGGCCAGCGGCCATCGACGTCCATGTGGAATTCTTCGCTGGTCACGCTCGGGGCAAAGCCCCAGCCCTTGAGGACGTCCGCGAGGTTCTTGCCACCAATGCGCCCCTTATACCAACTGGTGGTCGCGCCCGGCGGCCCTTCCCAGCCACCGTTACCCTGCAACAGGATGCCTTTGAGGCCCATGTCGAGATTGTTCAGGGCAATGCCTTTGGCAGTCGGCCGAACCTTCAACGACCAGCCACCGACCAGATCCGGCCCCAGAAACAGCTGATTGACGGTGATATCCAGTGCCGGAATTTTCGTCGGGTCGACCGATACCAAAGGGTCTGGCGAATTTTCGTCAGCCTGTACCGTCGGGTCCGGCGCCGGCAGTTTCACGTATTGCAGATTGACGGCAATCGGCACGCCCTTGGCGTCAGGAAGACTTGCCGACCCTTTCGCCTGCTGGCTGTCGAGGGCCAGGTTCCACGCGCCGGGCTTGCGATTGACCTGAACCGACGCCTGATCCAGCGTGGTCCCGAATGCCGTGAGTTTGCCAACCTTGAAATCAGCACTGTTGAGCAACTGCTTGGCGCTGCCGCCCGGATCCTGCCCGGCGTATTTGTTGGCCAGGTCCTGCCACGGCGCGACGTCCAGTTCCGAGAGCACCCCGCGAATCCGCAGGCCTTTGGCGCCCGGCAGCACCGCTTCGCCGGCACCGAGGAACAACTCGCCACGGCCCTCGGCAAAATTGCTCGGCGGCGCGGCAAAGGTGAAATTGGCCAGTTGGTCGTAATTGACCCAGTAACGCCGCTCCTGCCCCTGCAAGGTCATGCGGAACACCGTATCGCGCCCGACATCCGCCGCCATGCCGAACGGCGCGGGCAAGTCCACCGCCACACCTTTCATGCTTGAGCTGACCAGCAACTGGCTGTCGGCGCCGTCCAGATTCAATTGCAATTGATAGGGAATGGTTCCGGAAACCGGCAATGGTTGTGTCACGCCCAGCCAGTCGGTGAGTTTCTTCACTTCGACCTGCCCGGATGCCGCCACCCGAGTCCTGAGTTTGCCGGGGCTGCCATCGGCGAAGATCTGCGCAGTCACCGCTTTGTCGAACGCGCGCGCCGCAATGTTCTGCCCGCTGAGTCCTTTGGCGCTGTCAAAGCGGAAATCGCCTTTGAGCTGAGTCAGCTCCAGTTTCGGCTCAGCCAGTTTCAGCCGGGCATTGGCGGTTTTGAAGTCGACGAGGATTTTCGGCTGGTCGCCGCCCTTGTCCAACGGGATATCGAGCTTGAGCTTGCCTTGCAGATCACCCGCGCCTTCCCAACCGGCAAAGGTCTCACCGGTACCGATCGGTGCGTCCTGAAGGATTTTCAGGCCATCACCGAGGCCACCGGCAAACGCGCCATCGAGATACATGTGCGTGTGTTGCCCGGCCGGTACGTGGGGAATATTGACGAAGACATCGCTGACCTGAGTGTCGAGCAACTGACCTTTATTGGCCCAGATCCGTACGCCACTGTCTTCGATGAACACGTCACCACTGACCTTGCTCACGTGCGGCCAGCCCGGCTGGAACGCCAGTTCGGCATCGTGCACTTTGAAGAACAGGCTGATGCTGCGGTCGGCCTCACCGGCATTCTTGCTCAGCGAGCCCTGATACTGGAAGAAACCCTGATCGACTGCGCCTTTGAGGATGGCCGTACGCAGCCACTCGTCGAGCGCCGGACTCAAGACTTCGGGCAGGTATTTGGCGGTGTAGCGACCGTCGCCCTCGACCAGACCGACACGCAGGTCCATGTAGTCTTCCTGACTATGGTCGAAATGCAGGCGAATCAGGAAGTCACCGGCAATCTTGCCCTCCTCGCCAAGCACCTTCAGGTATGGAGCGATCAGGGTGAAGCCGTCTTTATCGAGCTTCCAGGTCAGGCGTGCGTTGGCCTGAATGTACTGCCATGGCTTGGCGAAAATAGGGTCGAGGTGCAGGACAAAATCCTTGCTGTCCATGCGCAACTCGCCACCGTCGAGGTTGCCGCTGAGGCTGCCACTGACGTTCCGAGCCGCCGGCGCGCCGTGGTAGGCATCGAAACCGACGTTATCCAGATTGGTGGCGAAACTGAATTTGTTGCCGTCGGTGGCATTGGGGCGGAAATCCAGCAGCACGTTACGCAGGCCACCGGTGACTTTCAGATGATCAACGGCCGTGGCGAAACCTTGCGGTAACGGCCCCAAGGCATTGAGCAGTGGAGTGATCGGGGTCAGATCGAGACGATCCGCCTGCAAGTGCCAGAGTTCTTCGACCTTGTCGGTCGCGCGCGTCTGCTTCACCTGTACATGTGACTCCCAGCGGTTTTCGCCGAAATTCATCGCCAGTGAATCGAGGGTAACGGTCGCGCCCTCATCACTGTTCTCGTAGTAGGCGTTAAGCGCCAGATTATTGATCTGGATCGGCTTGCGATCGGCGTAGGCGCCGGTCAGTTGTGGTGCATTCAAGCGTAACGCGGCACTTTGCAGCGTGCCCTTGGCCCAATTGACCCAGAGTTCGCCGCCGGCCTTGATCTCGGAGAAATTCCACTGTTGGGTAAGACGCTCCGGCAGCCACTTCGACCAGTCGCTTTGCGGCAGGCTGGCGTAACCGTCCACCACACTGTCCTGCCATTGCTCGGGGCGAATCCGCGTGCGCAGGCTCAGTGCAACGGGCTGGCCATCCGGCAACGTCAAACGGGCATCGAGGCGCTGACGGCTGGCGCCGGTTTTCAGATTGAGGCCGACATAGGTGAGCGTCAGTGGCGCGTGATCGAGGGGCTGCAAGGTCACCTGACTGTCGAGTACCGACAGTTGCTGAATCATTTGCGAGCGATTGAACAATTGCTGCGGATCGAGCGGCTGATCATTCTGCACCGGCAGACCTTCCAACGCCCAAGTGCCGTCCCCGGCTTCCTTGAGGCTGATTTTCAGACCGTTGAGTTCCAAGTGGGCAATGCGCACTTCGCGCGCCAACAGGCTGGCCCACAAATCCGGTACCGCGCGCACCCGATCCAGACGCAAGGCATTGGCGCCACTGCCGACCATCACGTCGTGGGCCAGCAGGATCGGGGCAAAACCGCTCCAGTTGCCTTCCAGTTCGCCGATCTGCAACGGCATGCCGAGGGCGGCACTGGCTTTGTCTTCGATGTCGGCGCGGTACTCAGCCACCAGCGGGGTCAGTTCGCGGCCGAGACTGACATACAACGCCATCAACACCAGAACTAACGCGCACAGGCCCAGCCCCCAGCGGGTGAGTGCGGCCAAAATGCGTGTCAGACGCTCCATGTCAGTCGGCTCCCATGGCAAAAATACTGCGAAAAGCTGAGGCCAGCCGCGGTGGAATAAAAGTGATGCAGGGGATCAGAGCAACACCACGTCATATTGTTCCTGGGAATACATGGTTTCCACCTGGAAGCGTATGGTGCGACCAATGAAACCTTCAAGCTCGGCGACGTTACCCGACTCTTCATCGAGCAAGCGGTCGACCACTTTCTGGTTCGCCAGCACCCGATAACCCTCGGCCTGATAAGCCCGGGCTTCACGGAGGATCTCGCGGAAAATCTCGTAACAGATGGTTTCCGCGGTTTTCAGTTTGCCGCGGCCCTGGCAACTGCTGCACGGTTCGCACAGCACTTGCTCGAGACTTTCGCGGGTACGCTTGCGGGTCATCTGCACCAGGCCCAACTCAGTGATGCCGATGATGTTGGTCTTGGCGTGATCGCGCTCCAGTTGTTTTTCCAGGGTGCGCAGCACTTGGCGCTGATGCTCTTCGTCTTCCATGTCGATGAAGTCGATGATGATGATCCCGCCAAGGTTGCGCAGGCGCATCTGCCGGGCGATCGCGGTGGCCGCTTCGAGATTGGTCTTGAAGATGGTTTCTTCGAGGTTGCGATGGCCGACGAACGCGCCCGTATTCACATCGATCGTGGTCATGGCTTCCGCCGGATCCACCACCAGATAACCGCCGGATTTCAGCGGTACCTTGCGCTCGAGGGCTTTCTGGATTTCGTCTTCGACGCCGTACAGGTCAAAAATCGGTCGTTCACCCGGGTAATGCTCCAGACGGTCGGCGATTTCCGGCATCAGTTCGGCGACGAACTGTGTGGTTTTCTGAAAGGTTTCCCGGGAATCGATGCGGATCTTCTCGATCTTCGGGTTGACCAGATCACGCAGCGTACGCAACGCCAGACCGAGGTCTTCGTAAATCACGCTAGGCGCGGAGATGGTTTTGATCTGCTCGTTGATCTGATCCCACAGGCGTCGCAGGTAACGGATGTCCATAAGGATTTCATCGGCGCCAGCGCCTTCGGCGGCGGTGCGCAGAATGAAACCGCCGGCCTCCTTGATGCCTTCTTTGGCCACGCAATCGCTGACCACCTGCTTGAGGCGTTCGCGCTCGGCTTCGTCTTCAATTTTCAAGGAGATGCCGACGTGGGCGGTGCGCGGCATGTACACCAGATAGCGCGACGGAATCGACAGCTGCGTGGTCAACCGTGCGCCTTTCGACCCGATCGGATCCTTGGTGACTTGCACGACAAGGCTTTGGCCTTCATGCACCAGCGCGCTGATGCTTTCCACCGCAGGGCCTTCACGCAGAGAAATTTCGGCAGCATGAATGAACGCGGCGCGGTCCAGGCCGATGTCGACGAATGCCGCCTGCATCCCCGGCAGTACCCGGACGATCTTGCCTTTATAGATGTTGCCGACGATCCCGCGCTTTTGCGTGCGCTCAACATGGACTTCTTGCAGCACACCGTTTTCGACCACCGCCACGCGCGACTCCATCGGCGTGATGTTGATCAGAATCTCTTCACTCATGGCAGGATCTCGTTCAGGCATGTTCACGATAATGGCCGCATCTGGATTCGTACGACGCTTATTGCGCGTTCAGGTTTTGCCAACAGGGTATGCCGAAATGGCTTAACAGTTCTGCGGTTTCGCAAACTGGCAGTCCGACCACCGCCGAGTAACTGCCGTTGAGCCCGGCGACAAACACCGCGCCGAGCCCCTGAATGCCATAACCGCCGGCCTTGTCCCGCGGCTCGCCGCTGGCCCAATAGGCAGCAGCTTCTGCACCGCTGATCGGACGGAACCGCACCAGGCTGCGCACCACCCGCGATTCGCAGCGCTCGTCTTCAAGCACGGCAATGGCGGTCAGCACTTCATGTTCCTTGCCGGACAACATCATCAGCATGGCGCATGCATCGGCTTCGTCCACCGGTTTGCCAAGAATTTTGCCGTCCAGCACCACAGCGGTGTCGGCACCCAGCACGCAGCACGGCTGAGCGGACACGACTGTACGGCGCCCCGCCTCGGCCTTGCCACGCGCGAGGCGCTCGACATAGGCCGACGGCGATTCTTCGGGTAACGGGGTTTCGTCGATATCCGCACTGATGGCGGAGAACGGAACGCCGATCTGCGTGAGCAATTCACGGCGACGCGGCGATCCGGAGGCGAGGTAAAGCGGCTTCATCAAAACATCTCCCTGTTCAGTGCCCTGCTTCACCGGCTCAATTGATTTTGTAGCGGCGGCGCAATCCACGCAGGGCGAAGCTGACCCAGGGCCAGAGCAAGGCGCTGACCAGCGCCGGCAGTACCAGCGCCAGAGTCGGCTGGCGGTTGCCAGTCAGGGCGCTGAGCCACAATTGCACCAGTTGCGCGAGGCCAAAGATCACCAGGATCACCAGACACTGCTGCCACATCGGGAACATCCGCAAGCGCTGCTGCAATGACAGCACCAGGAACGTAATCAGCGAGAGGATGAGCGCGTTTTGCCCAAACAGATCGCCTTGCAATACGTCTTCGGCCAACCCCAGACAGAACGCCGTGACCATGCCGACCGTCTGCGGCATGTACAGCGCCCAGAACGTCAGTAGCAAGGCCAGCCACAGCGGGCGAAGGATTTCCATGAAGATCGGCAACGGTGACACGCTGAGCAACAGGCCGATCAAAAATGTCAGCCAGACCATCCAGCCATTCCGAGAAGCTTTCACACCGACCATTATTCTCGTCCCCTGGTGGTGACTGGCGCCGTGACCGGTGGTTTGGCGGGTGGTTTGCCGGCGGCTGGCGAAGAGGCCGGGGGCTTCGCCGCAGCCGGTACAGTCGCTGGCGGTTTGCTTGCACCCGGTTTGACCGCCGTCGCGGCGGGCGCTGTGGTTGCTGGCGCCTGTTCGGGAGTCGAAGGGGCGGCAGGCACCGGCATGACCAGAGGTTTCGAAACGTTGGCAGGCATCATCGGACCGCCGCCATGGGCATCCAGAATTTCCTGAGCCTGCGCAGCGTCGTTGGCGCGTTCCTCAGCCGTACGTGAGTCACTGAACACCAGCAGCAAGTAGCGACTGCGGTTCAGCGCAGCGGTCGGTACCGCGCGAACGATCGCAAATGGCTGGCCAGAGTCATGGATCACTTCCTTGACCGTCGCCACCGGATAACCCGCCGGGAAACGCTGTCCGAGACCGGAGCTGACCAGCAGATCGCCTTCCTTGATATCCGCCGTGTCGGCGACATGCCGCAATTCCAGGCGCTCCGGGTTGCCGGTACCGCTGGCAATCGCCCGTAGTCCGTTACGGTTCACCTGCACAGGAATGCTGTGGGTGGTGTCGGTCAACAGCAATACACGCGAGGTGTACGGCATCAACTCGACCACTTGCCCCATCAGACCGCGAGCATCGAGCACCGGCTGACCGAGCACCACGCCGTCGCGCTCACCTTTATTGATGATGATTCGATGGGTGAAGGGATTGGGATCCATGCCGATCAGCTCGGCCACTTCGACCTTCTCATTGACCAGCGCGGAAGAGTTGAGCAACTCGCGCAATCGAACGTTCTGCTCCGTCAGGGCGGCCAATTTCTGCATACGCCCTTGATAAAGCAGGTTTTCGGTCTTGAGCTTTTCGTTTTCGGCGATGAGCTCGGTGCGACTGCCGAACTGGCTGGCAATCCCTTCCCACAGCCGTCCGGGCAGGTCAGTGATCCAGTAGGCATCCATCAGCACCAGCGACGCTTGTTTGCGTGCAGGCTTGAGCAGGTCGAAGCGGGCATCGACCACCATCAACGCGACCGATAGCACGGCCAGCACCAACAGGCGCACACCCAACGAAGGGCCTTTGGCGAAAAGCGGTTTAATAAGCCGCTCCTCCCAGGCAAATGTTCTGTTTATTCATACGGCATCAAACCGGCCTGGATGAAGACTGACAGAAGATAAACGCCAACAGGCAGCACTGCAAAGTGCTGCCTGCGCGCTCACCCACGTATTGCACCCGGCGACTTATTCGCTCGAGAGCAGATCCATGGTGTGCTTATCCATCATTTCCAATGCACGGCCACCGCCGCGAGCAACACAGGTCAGCGGATCTTCGGCAACGATCACTGGAAGACCGGTTTCCTGGGCCAGCAACTTGTCGAGGTCACGCAGCAATGCGCCACCACCGGTCAGCACCAGGCCACGCTCGGCGATGTCGGAAGCCAGTTCCGGCGGCGATTGCTCCAGCGCGCTTTTCACAGCCTGAACGATGGTCGCCAGAGACTCTTGCAGAGCTTCCAGTACTTCGTTGGAGTTCAGGGTGAATGCGCGTGGAACGCCTTCGGCCAGGTTGCGACCGCGAACGTCGACTTCGCGAACTTCGCCGCCCGGGTAGGCCGTACCGATTTCCTGTTTGATGCGCTCAGCGGTGGACTCACCGATCAGGCTGCCGTAGTTACGGCGCACGTAGGTGATGATCGCTTCGTCGAAGCGGTCGCCGCCAACGCGGACGGATTCGGCATAGACCACACCGTTCAGGGAGATCAGTGCGATTTCAGTGGTACCACCACCGATATCCACGACCATCGAACCGCGCGCTTCTTCGACCGGCAGGCCGGCACCGATCGCAGCAGCCATTGGCTCTTCGATCAGGAACACTTCACGCGCACCGGCACCGAGGGCCGATTCACGGATGGCACGACGTTCAACCTGGGTGGATTTGCATGGAACGCAGATCAGCACACGAGGGCTAGGCTGCAGAAAGCTGTTTTCGTGAACCTTGTTAATAAAGTATTGCAGCATCTTTTCGCAGACGCTGAAGTCGGCGATAACGCCGTCCTTCATCGGACGAATGGCAGCAATGTTGCCCGGCGTACGGCCGAGCATGCGCTTGGCCTCGGTGCCGACAGCAACGACACTTTTCTGGTTACCGTGTGTCCGAATGGCCACAACCGATGGCTCATTCAGGACGATACCGCGCTCGCGCACGTAAATAAGGGTGTTGGCAGTGCCCAGGTCAATGGAAAGATCGCTGGAAAACATGCCACGCAGTTTCTTGAACATGGGAAAGGGACCCTAGGCAACGCGTGGGTAAAAAAGTGCGGCAAACTCTAACAACGACAGGGATTTTGGGCAAGGCGCCAATATGTTAAATTGGCCGCTTTTCTGTGCACCAAGCCCCACAATCGCGGCCTTATGACCGTAGAAGTGCGGTAGTGTTCCGACAATCTAACACACGGACGCCGTCCGTTCTGTTTTCCACAGGAGAATCCCGATGGCGCTAGAACGCTCCGACGTGGAAAAAATCGCTCATCTGGCCTGCCTTGGCCTCAATGATGCCGATCTTCCACACATTACTTCCGCTCTCAACAGCATTCTCGGTCTGGTCGACGAAATGCAGGCTGTTAATACCGACGGAATCGAGCCTCTGGCCCACCCGCTGGAAGCCAGTCAGCGCCTGCGCGCCGACGTTGTGACCGAGACCAATCACCGCGAGGCCTACCAGTCCATCGCACCAGCGGTCGAAAACGGCCTGTATCTGGTTCCGAAAGTCATCGACTAAAGGGAAAGAGCCTGCAATGCATCAAATGACTCTGGCCGAGATCGCCCGCGGTCTCGCCGATAAAAAGTTTTCCTCCGAAGAGCTGACCAAAGTCCTGCTGGCGCGCATTACCCAGCTCGATCCGCAGCTCAACAGTTTCATCAGCCTCACCGAAGCGCTGGCCCTCGAGCAGGCGAAAGCCGCCGATGCCCGCCGCGCCAACGGTGAGAGCGGCGCCCTGCTCGGCGCGCCGATCGCTCACAAGGACCTGTTCTGCACCCAGGGCATTCGCACCAGCTGCGGCTCGAAGATGCTCGACAACTTCAAAGCCCCGTACGACGCCACCGTGGTCGCGAAACTGGCGGCTGCCGGCGCTGTGACCCTGGGCAAGACCAACATGGACGAATTCGCCATGGGTTCGGCCAACGAGTCGAGCTGGTACGGCGCGGTGAAAAACCCGTGGAACCTGGAACATGTACCAGGCGGTTCGTCCGGCGGTTCGGCGGCGGCAGTTGCCGCTCGTCTGCTGCCAGCGGCGACGGCCACCGACACTGGCGGTTCGATTCGTCAGCCGGCGGCATTCACCAACCTCACCGGCCTGAAACCGACCTACGGTCGCGTTTCGCGCTGGGGCATGATCGCTTACGCCTCCAGCCTGGATCAGGGCGGCCCGTTGGCGCGCACGGCCGAAGACTGCGCAATTTTGTTGCAAGGTATGGCTGGCTTCGATCAGAACGACTCCACCAGCATCGATGAGCCGGTGCCGGATTACTCCGCCAGCCTCGGCGACTCGCTGCAAGGCCTGCGCATCGGTGTACCGAAGGAATACTTCAGCGCCGGTCTCGACCCGCGCATCGCCGAGCTGATCCAGAACAGCATCAAAGAGCTGCAGAAGCTCGGTGCCGTGATCAAGGAAATCAGCCTGCCGAACATGCAGCACGCGATCCCTGCGTACTACGTGATCGCGCCGGCAGAAGCGTCTTCCAACCTGTCGCGCTTCGACGGCGTGCGTTTCGGCCATCGCTGCGAGCAACCGAAAGACCTGATCGACCTGTACAAACGCTCGCGTGGCGAAGGCTTCGGCCCGGAAGTACAGCGCCGGATTATGGTTGGTGCCTACGCGCTGTCCGCCGGTTACTACGACGCCTACTACCTGAAAGCGCAGAAGATCCGTCGCCTGGTGAAGAACGATTTCATGGCTGCCTTTAATGAAGTCGACATCATCCTCGGCCCGACCACGCCGAACCCGGCCTGGAAGCTTGGCGCCAAGAACAGCGACCCGGTCGCTGCCTATCTGGAAGACGTCTACACCATCACCGCCAATCTCGCGGGCCTGCCGGGCCTGTCAATGCCGGCCGGTTTTGTCGACGGTCTGCCGGTTGGCGTGCAGTTGCTCGCGCCGTATTTCCAGGAAGGCCGTTTGCTCAATGTTGCGCACCAGTATCAGTTGAACACTGACTGGCACACCCGCACCCCAACCGGCTTCTGAGGAGACACACATGCAATGGGAAGTCGTGATCGGGCTGGAGATTCACACTCAGCTCACTACCCGGTCGAAAATCTTTTCCGGTAGTTCCACCACATTCGGTTCCGAGCCGAACACTCAGGCCAGCCTGATCGACCTGGGCATGCCCGGCGTTCTGCCGGTACTGAACCAGGAAGCGGTGCGCATGGCGGTGATGTTCGGTCTGGCGATTGACGCCGAGATCGGTCAGCACAACGTGTTCGCCCGTAAAAACTACTTCTACCCGGACTTGCCGAAGGGCTATCAGATCAGCCAGATGGAATTGCCGATCGTCGGCAAAGGCCACCTGGACATCGCCCTGGAAGACGGCACCGTCAAACGTGTCGGCATCACCCGCGCGCACCTGGAAGAAGACGCCGGCAAGAGCCTGCACGAAGAATTCAACGGTGCCACCGGCATCGACCTGAACCGTGCCGGCACGCCGCTGCTGGAAATAGTGTCCGAGCCGGACATGCGCAGCGCCAAGGAAGCCGTTGCTTACGTCAAGGCAATCCACGCGCTGGTCCGCTATCTGGGCATCTGCGACGGCAACATGGCCGAAGGTTCGCTGCGTTGCGACTGCAACGTGTCGATCCGTCCGAAAGGCCAGGTCGAATTCGGTACGCGCTGCGAGATCAAGAACGTGAACTCGTTCCGCTTCATCGAGAAGGCGATCAACTCCGAGATCCAGCGTCAGATCGAGCTGATCGAAGACGGCGGCAAAGTGATCCAGCAGACCCGTCTGTACGATCCGAACAAGGACGAAACCCGTCCGATGCGTTCGAAAGAGGAAGCCAACGACTACCGTTACTTCCCCGATCCGGACCTGCTGCCGGTGGTCATCGAAGAGTCGTTCCTCGGCGAGGTGCGCGCCACCCTGCCGGAACTGCCACCGCAGAAACGCGAACGTTTCCAGAGCCAGTTCGGTCTGTCGGCGTACGACGCCAACGTGCTGGCCACCAGCCGTGAGCAAGCCGATTACTTCGAGAAGGTTGCGGCCATCGGCGGCGACGCCAAACTGGCGGCGAACTGGGTGATGGTCGAGTTGGGCAGCCTGCTCAACAAGCAAGGCCTGGACATCGACGAGTCGCCGGTTTCGGCTGAACTGTTGGGCGGCATGCTGCAGCGCATCAAGGACAACACCATCTCCGGCAAGATCGCCAAAGTGGTGTTCGAAGCGATGGCCAACGGTGAAGGCAGCGCGGACGAGATCATCGAAAAACGTGGCCTGAAGCAGGTTACCGACAGCGGTGCGATCTCGGCGGTACTGGACGAAATGCTCGCGGCCAACGCCGAGCAGGTTGAACAATATCGTGCAGCGGATGAAGCCAAACGCGGCAAGATGTTCGGCTTCTTCGTCGGCCAGGCGATGAAAGCGTCGAAAGGCAAAGCCAACCCGCAGCAAGTGAACGAACTGCTGAAAAGCAAGCTCGAAGGCTGATGAAAATGGAGCCAGACAAACAGCCTGGCTCCATCCCCTGTAGGAGTGAGCCTGCTCGCGATAGCGATTTGACAGTCACTTTTCCGGTGTCTGACATTGCGCTATCGCGAGCAGGCTCACTCCTACATTTGTTTTTGGGAAACCTTGAATGAAGCGTCTGCTCAGCCTTTTTGCCCTGCTCTCTCTCCTGGCCGGTTGCGCCAGCACCGACACCATCGACCCGCACGGTTACGACCAGACCGGCGTCGCCTCTTATTACGGTGCCAGGCACCACGGTAAACGCACCGCCAGTGGCGAAGCGTTCAACCAGAATTCCCTGACCGCCGCCCATCGCCAGTTACCATTCGGCACACGGGTGAAGGTCACCAACCTGAAAAACGATGAATCCGTCGTGGTCCGTATCAATGACCGTGGCCCGCATACCCGTGGACGCCTGATCGACGTCTCCCGCGAGGCCGCCGAACAACTCGGCATGCTGCGCAGCGGCACCGCACGGGTTCGCGTGCAGGCCCTCGACTGATGGAGCGCTGACCATTTTCGGATTAGCCGACTTACCCCTGATCAGCGTGATCGAACTGCTGGCCGGTCTGTGCCTGCTGATCTTTGGCGCCGAATTGATGGTGCGCGCGGCAGTGCGTCTGGCGGCGCGTCTGCATGTACGGCCGCTGATCATCGGCCTGACCATCGTCGCCCTCGGCAGCAGCGCACCGCAAATGGCCGTCAGCGTGCAAGCGGCGTTGGCGCACAACCCCGATATTGCGGTCGGCAGCGTGGTTGGCAGCAGCATCTTCAACATCCTCGTCACCCTCGGCCTGTCGGCGCTGATCATCCCGCTGCGCGTCTCGCGGCAACTGGTGCGCCTCGACATTCCGCTGATGATCGGCGCCAGTCTGCTGGTGTTCATATTGGCGTGGAACGAGGAGATCGAACGCTTCGACGGCATCCTGCTGCTCGGCGCATTGGCGCTGTATCTCGGCTTACTGTTGCGCCAGTCACGGCACTCGACGCGGCCGCACACGGACCGCGTTGAAACAAGCCAAGCGTCATGGATCGGCAGTTCGCTGATGATCATCGTCGGTTTGGCGATGCTGGTATTTGCCGGGCACCTTTTGCTCGGAGCTGCCGTGGTGGTGGCAACTGATCTTGGATTTTCCGAGCGCGTCATTGGCCTGACCGTTGTCGCTGTCGGCACCTCCCTGCCGGAACTGGCCACTTCGTTGATCGCCGCATTGCGTGGGCAACGCGATATCGCCGTGGGCAACGTGATCGGTGCCAACCTGTTCAACCTGCTCGGCGTGCTGGGCCTCACCGCACTGATTGCACCGACGCCGCTGTCGGTGTCGCCGAACGCGCTGGATTTCGACCTGCCGGTGATGCTCGGTGTCGCCGCGCTGTGCCTGCCGGTGTTCTATTCCGGTTACCGCGTGACGCGGGCCGAAGGTCTGTTGCTGCTCGGTTTGTATCTGGCCTATGGGCTGCACGTGGTGTCGTTCACCACCGGCATGCCCCTGGCCGGCAAGCTTGAGCGAATGATGTTGTTTTATGTCCTGCCAACGCTGCTGACGTTCTTGTTTTTCACGTCGATACGCGCCTGGCGCCGCCAACACCACAAGAGTGATAAACCATGACCGAATCGAAGAAGTCCGGGGTTGAAGTCCGCCGCCAGGTAATGGGCGATGCGTTTGTTGATCGCGCCTTGGGCAACGCCACCGAGTTCACCCAGCCGCTGCAGGATTTCGTCAATGAACATGCCTGGGGCGGTGTGTGGAATCGCGAAGGTCTGCCGCTGAAAACCCGCAGCCTGATCACCCTTGCCGCGCTGACCGCATTGAAGTGCCCGCAAGAGCTGAAGGGCCATGTGCGCGGTGCGTTGAACAATGGCTGCACGGTCGACGAGATTCGTGAGGCGCTGCTGCATTGCGCGGTGTATGCCGGCGTGCCGGCGGCGATTGATGCGTTTCGTGCGGCGCAGGAAGTGATCGATACCTACCAGAAACCTGAGTGATTGAACTGACGCCTTCGCGAGCAGGCTCGCTCCCACAATGGAATGCATTTCAAATGTGGGAGCGAGCCTGCTCGCGAAGAGGCCCTGAGCAACACCACAACATCAAAATCAGATCCACCCACCCCACTGCAAAATGAAGATCCCGACGTTGGTGGTAATCGCCGCCATCAACGTGGTCATCACGATAATCGCCGCCGCCAATTCATGATTGCCCTGCGCCGCGCGGGCCATGACAAAACTCGCCGCCGCCGTCGGGCTGCCGAAATACAAAAACAGTATCCCCAACTCCGCCCCACGAAAGCCCCACAACCAAGCCCCCAACGTTGCCAGCACCGGCAAGCCGACCATCTTCACCAGGCTCGAACTGAGCGCCATATTGCCGCTCTTGCGCAACGCCGCCAGTGACAGCGTGCCGCCGATGCAGATCAGCGCCAGTGGCAACGTGGTCTGCGCCAGATACTGACCGGACGTCTCCAGCCATCCCGGCAAACCGATCTTGAAATAGGCAAACGGCGCCGCCGCAATCACGCTGATGATCAGCGGATTGCTGAACACGCTTTTGCAGATGCTCCACGGATCGGACTTGATCACCGGGCTGTAAACTGCGAGCACGATGGTCGACAGCGTGTTGTAGAACAGGATCACCAGCGCCGCGAGAATCGCCCCGAGGGAAATCCCGTAATCGCCATACATGCTCGCTGCCAGCGCCAGGCCGATGACGCCGTTATTGCCGCGAAATGCGCCTTGGGTGTAGATGCCGCGATCTTCACGCGGGCATTTGAAAATCGCCCAACCCCAGGCCAGGGCAAAGCTCACCAGCGTGGCGAGGGAGAAGTAGATCAGCAGGGACGGTTGCAACGCGGCGTGCAGATCGGCATGCAGAATGCCGAGAAACAGCAGCGCCGGCATGGTGACGTTGAACACCAGCGACGAGGCGGTGTGGATGAAGTTGTCGTTGATCCAGTCGATGCGCTTGAGCAGCACACCGAGAAACAGCATGGCAAACACCGGCGCGGTGATGTTCAGGGTTTCGAGGAAAATTGCCAGCATGCCGGGAGCCTTGGGTGAGCGTCGTTAGGCGCCAATGATAAAGCAAAAGCCCCTCACCCTAGCCCTCTCCCGGAGGGAGAGGGAACCGATCGGGGGATATTGCAGAAATCCATCGACCTGAAATGACATCGCTGAATCCATAATCGACTCGGTATTTCAAGTCGATGTATAGCGCCTGACAACTCGGTCGGCCCCTCACCCTAACCCTCTCCCCGAGGGAGAGGGGACCGATCGGGGGATATTGCAGAAGTCCATCGACCTGAAATGACATCGCTGAATCCATAATCGACTCGGTATTTCAGGTCGATGTATAGCGCCAGACAACTCGGTCGGCCCCTCACCCTAACCCTCTCCCCGAGGGAGAGGGGACCGATCGGGGGATATTGCAGAAATCCATCGACCTGAAATGACATCGCTGAATCCATAATCGACCCGATTTTTCAGGTCGATGTATAGCGCCAGACAACTCGATCAGCCCCTCACCCTAACCCTCTCCCCGAAGGAGAGGGAACCGATCGGGAGATATTGTAGAAATCCACCGACCTGAAATGACTTCGCTGAATCCATAATCAACTCGGTATTTCAAGTCGATGTATAGCGCCTGACAACTCGGTCGGCCCCTCACCCTAACCCTCTCCCCGAGGGAGAGGGGACCGATCGGGGGATATTGCAGAAATCCATCGACCTGAAATGACATCGCTGAATCCATAATCAACTCGGTATTTCAAGTCGATGTATAGCGCCAGACAACTCGGTCGGCCCCTCACCCTAGCCCTCTCCCCGAGGGACAGGGGACCGATCGGGAGATATTCCAGAAATCCATCGACCTGAAATGACATCGCTGAATCCATAATCGACTCGGTATTTCAGGTCGATGTATAGCGCCAGACAACTCGGTCGGCCCCCTCTCCCTCCGGGAGAGGGCTGGGGTGAGGGCAGCTTTTGACCTTCCCCCAAACCATCAGGTAATCGGCGCCGGATTAAACAACGTAATGTCGTTATGCAGCTTGTGCTTCTCCGCCCACGTCTGCTGCTTGCCGCTCGCCACATCCAGATAGTAGTGAAACAACTCCCAACCCAACTCCTCGATCGTCGCGCGCCCGGTAGCAATCCGACCGGCATCAATGTCGATCAGATCCGGCCAGCGCTGCGCCAACTCCGTACGCGTCGAAACCTTCACCACCGGCGCCATCGCCAAGCCATAAGGCGTGCCACGCCCGGTGGTGAACACATGCAGGTTCATCCCCGCCGCCAACTGCAACGTGCCGCAGACAAAATCGCTCGCCGGCGTCGCACAGAAAATCAAACCCTTCTGCTTGAACCGCTCGCCCGGGCCGAGCACGCCATTGATCGCACTGCTGCCGGATTTGACGATCGAACCCAACGACTTCTCGACAATGTTCGACAACCCGCCCTTCTTGTTGCCCGGTGTGGTGTTGGCGCTGCGATCCGCTTCACCCTTGGCCAGGTAACGGTCGTACCAATCCATCTCACGCACCAGTTCCTCGGCGACGGTTTTGCTTTCGGCGCGTGAAGTCAGCAGATAAATCGCATCGCGCACTTCGGTGACTTCGGAAAACATCACCGTCGCCCCCGCGCGCAACAACAAGTCCGAGGCGTAGCCCAGCGCCGGGTTGGCGGTGATCCCAGAGAACGCATCACTGCCGCCGCACTGCATGCCAAGGATCAGCTCGGAAGCCGGCACGGTTTCGCGGCGGCGCTGGTCGAGCTTCTTCAGTCGGACTTCGGCCAGCGCCATGATCTGCTCGATCATCTCGGTAAAACCGTGACTGGAATCCTGCAAGCGATACAGCCACGGATCACTCAGATCCACCGAAGCATCGTCCTCGTGCATCACCTGCCCGGCCTGCAATTTCTCGCAGCCCAGACTGATCACCAACGCCTCGCCACCGAGGTTCGGGTTGCGCGCCAGATTGCGCACGGTGCGGATCGGGATGTAGGCGTCGGTGGCGGTAATCGCCACGCCGCAGCCATAGCTATGAGTCAGCGCCACCACGTCATCGACGTGCGGGTACTTCGGCAGCAGTTCTTCCTTGATGCGTTTAACCGCGTGATCAAGCACGCCGGTGACGCACTGCACGGTCGTAGTGATGCCAAGAATATTGCGCGTGCCGACGGTACCGTCAGCGTTGCGATAACCCTCGAACGTGAAGCCTTCCAGCGGTGCCTGCGCGTCCGGCACCTCGGTGGACAGCGGCAAGCTGTCCAGCGGCGGCGCGGTCGGCATGCGCAGTTGATCTTCCTTGACCCAACTGCCACGGCGAATCGGCTGCAACGCGTAGCCAATCACCTGACCGTAGCGAATCACCTGGCCGCCCTCAGGAATGTCTTCAAGGGTGACCTTGTGGCTCTGCGGCACAAATTCCAGCGTCACCAGGCCATCGGCAAACTCAGTGCCGGCCGGTGCGCCCTGGTCGTTGACCACAACCACCACATTGTCCCGCTCGTGCAGGCGGATGTGGCGCGGCGAGTCGGAATGTTCAATCAACTGCATGACGCCGCTCCTCAGGAATGCGCTTGGGACAATTTACCGCTGGCTTCAACACCGCCGTTGGTTGGTGGCTCTTTGAGTACCACACGTTTGATCGGGCCAACGATGACCAGATAGCTGAATACCGCGACCAGTGCGTTGGCACCGACGAACACCAGCGCCCATTTGAACGAGCCGGTGGAGCTGATGATGTAGCCAATCACGATCGGCGTGGTGATCGAAGCGATGTTGCCGAAAGTGTTGAACAGGCCACCGCTCAGACCGGCGATCTGTTTTGGCGAGGTGTCGGAAACCACCGCCCAACCCAGTGCGCCAACGCCTTTGCCGAAGAACGCCAAGGCCATGAAGCCAACGACCATCCATTCCACTTCAACATAGTTGCAGGCAACGATACTGCTGGAAACCAGCAGGCCGGCAATGATCGGCGCTTTGCGGGCGAAGGTCAGCGAGTGCCCCTTGCGCAGCAGGTAATCGGAAATCACCCCGCCGAGCACGCCGCCGATAAAGCCGCAGATTGCCGGCAACGAGGCGATGAAACCAGCCTTGAGAATGGTCATGCCACGCTCTTGCACCAGATACACCGGGAACCAGGTCAGGAAGAAGTAAGTGATGCCGTTGATGCAGTACTGGCCCAGATACACGCCGAGCATCATGCGGTTGGTCAGCAGCTGACGGATGTAATCCCACTTCGGACCGTCGGACTTTTTGCCCTTCTGATCCATGTCGACCATGCCGCCGTTTTCAGCGATGTGTTTGAACTCGGCTTCGTTGATACGCGGGTGTTCACGCGGGCTGTAGATCACTTTCAGCCAGACCAGCGAGAAGATGATTCCGAGAATCCCCATGACGATAAACACGTGCTCCCAGCCAAAGGAGTAAACGATCCAGCCCATCAGCGGTGCGAACAACACGGTGGCAAAGTATTGCGCCGAGTTGAAGATCGCCGAGGCGGTGCCGCGTTCAGCGGTCGGGAACCACGCCGCCACGATGCGCGCGTTGCCGGGGAACGATGGCGCTTCAGCCAGGCCAACGAGGAAGCGCAGCATGAACAGCGCAACGATGGCCGTGGACATGCCGAATTCACCGACAAAGCCTTGCAGCACGGTGAACAGCGACCAGGTGAAGATGCTCAGGGCATAGACTTTTTTCGAGCCGAAGCGATCGAGCAGCCAGCCACCGGGAATTTGCCCGGCCACGTAGGCCCAACCGAATGCGGAGAAGATGTAGCCGAGGGTGACTGCGTCGATGCCCAGATCTTTTTGCAGGCTGGAGCCGGCAATGGCGATCGTGGCACGGTCGGCGTAGTTGATCGTGGTCACCAGAAACAGCATGAGCAAGATCAAATAGCGGACGTGAGTCGGCTTGGACGATTGCATGTAGATGTACTCCCACTGATTATTTTTATGCGCGGGTGAATCTTCTTTGGTATTCCCTGTAGGAGCTGCCGAAGGCTGCGATCTTTAAGATCGAGATCAAAAGATCGCAGCCTGCGGTAGCTCCTACAGGGGTATTGCGTGTATCAGGAACCGATGTAACTGGTCTTCACGACCGTGTAGAACTCTTGCGCATAGCGGCCTTGCTCACGTGATCCATAGGATGAACCTTTACGGCCACCGAACGGAACGTGGTAATCGACGCCAGCGGTCGGCAGATTGACCATCACCATCCCGGCTTGCGAATGGCGCTTGAAGTGGTTGGCGTACTTCAACGAGGTGGTCGCAATACCCGCCGAGAGACCGAATTCGGTGTCGTTGGCCATCGCCAGCGCCGCGTCGTAGTCAGCCACGCGAACGATGTTGGCCACCGGGCCGAAGATCTCTTCGCGGCTGATGCGCATCGACGCTTCACTGTCGGCAAACAGCGTTGGCGCGAGGAAGTAACCCTCGGTGTCGCAGGTCACCAATCCACCGCCGCTGACCAGACGCGCACCTTCGGACTGGCCGATGTCGATGTACTTCATGTCCTGCTCAAGCTGCGCCTGGGAAACCACTGGACCGATATCGGTGCCGGATTTCAGTGCGTGGCCGACCTTGATCGACTTCATGCGCTCGGCCATGGCCTCGACGAACTTGTCGTGAATACCGGCAGTGACGATCAAGCGACTCGACGCGGTGCAACGTTGGCCGGTGGAGTAGAACGCGCTCTGCACCGACAGCTCGACCGCTTGTTTGAGGTCGGCGTCGTCAAGAATGATCTGCGGGTTCTTGCCGCCCATTTCCAGCTGAACCTTGGCCTGGCGCGACACGCAGTTGACCGCGATCTGACGACCCACACCCACCGAACCGGTGAAGCTGATGCCGTCGACTTTCGGGCTCTGCACCAGCGCATCGCCAACCACGCGACCGCTGCCCATCACCAGGTTGAACACGCCGGCCGGGAAGCCTGCGCGGGAAATGATTTCCGCCAGTGCCCAAGCGCAACCCGGCACCAGATCGGCCGGTTTCAACACCACGCAGTTGCCATAGGCCAAGGCTGGCGCGATTTTCCACGCCGGAATCGCGATCGGGAAGTTCCACGGAGTGATCAGACCGACCACGCCCAGTGCTTCGCGGGTGACTTCGACGTTGACGCCCGGACGCACCGACGGCACGTAGTCGCCGGACAAGCGCAGGCATTCACCGGCGAAGAACTTGAAGATGTTGCCGGCGCGAGTCACTTCGCCGATAGCCTCGGGCAAAGTCTTGCCCTCTTCCCGGGCCAGCAGGGTGCCGAGCTCTTCGCGACGAGCCAGAATCTCGGTTCCGACTTTATCCAGCGAATCGTGACGGGCCTGAATACCCGAAGTCGAATACGCCGGGAATGCCGCGCGGGCAGCGTCGATGGCGGCGTGAACCTGAGTCAGGTCAGCCTTGGCGTAATCGCCGATGGTGTCGCTCAGTTCCGACGGGTTGATGTTGGCCGAGTAGTCGGCACCGGCAACCCATTCACCGTTGATGTAGTTGTCGTAGCGTTTTGCATTTGTCACAGGGGCAGCCCTCAAAACTAAAAGCCTTTACGCAAAAAGCCGCTGATTACTCAGCGGCCGCGTTTTTGTCGGGTGTTACTGCGCACCTTGCTTGTCGATCAGCGCAGCGAGCATTTCGTACTCTTCGCCAGTCAGATCGGTCAGCGGCGCCCGCACCGGGCCTGCGTCATAGCCAGCGATTTTCGCGCCTGCCTTGACGATGCTCACGGCATAACCGGCCTTGCGGTTGCGGATGTCGAGGTACGGCAGGAAGAAGTCGTCGATGATCTTGCCGACGGTGGCGTGATCTTCACGGGCGATCGCGTGGTAGAAGTCCATCGCGGTTTTCGGGATGAAGTTGAACACCGCCGAGGAGTAAACCGGTACGCCCAGCGCCTTGTAGGCAGCGGCGTAGACTTCGGCGGTCGGCAGACCACCCAGATAGCTGAAGCGATCACCGAGGCGACGACGGATCGACACCATCAACTCGATATCACCCAGACCGTCCTTGTAACCGATCAGGTTCGGGCAGCGCTCGGCCAGACGTTCCAGCAGCGGCGCGGTCAGGCGGCAAACGTTGCGGTTGTAAACGACTACGCCGATGTTGACCGATTTACACACGGCTTCAACGTGAGCGGCAACGCCGTCCTGGCTGGCTTCGGTCAGGTAGTGCGGCAGCAGCAACAGACCTTTGGCGCCCAGACGCTCGGCTTCCTGAGCGTATTCGATGGCCTGACGGGTCGAACCACCGACACCGGCGAGGATCGGCACGCTGGTTTCACAGGTGTCGACGGCAGTCTTGATGATTTCCGAGTATTCGCTGGCAGCCAGGGAGAAGAACTCACCGGTGCCGCCGGCGGCGAACAAGGCTGAAGCGCCATACGGAGCCAGCCATTCCAAGCGTTTGATGTAGCCGGCGCGATTGAAATCGCCCTGCGCGTTGAAATCGGTCACCGGGAAAGACAGCAGGCCGGCAGAGAGGATGGACTTCAGTTCTTGTGGATTCATTATTCGAACACCCTGGTAGCAACGTTTTTTGTGATTGGTCCGTTCAGCCTTCGCTGAAGTTGTAGGTCATCGTACAACTTAAATAATAACCGTCAACTGCATTTCATCGTTGTGAGTGTTTTTTTGTCGGACAAAACTGTTTAAGACTTGGCAGGACTCGTCGTAAAAGCCCGTATTTAAAGGGTTCTAGCGCGGAAATGTCTGGTCAAAATTCGTTTACTGAGCGCTGGAGAAACGCCGGGTAAGGTGCGACGACTGCCACGAAGGATCGTGGCGAACCCTCGATGGAAACCGAAATGTTTGTGAATTATGCTGCACCGACCCTCGCGCAAATCGCTTCTTCTGCGTCTGACACCCTCACCCTTCAGCTATCCGCGCTACCCGATGTATTGATCATGCAGGTCCCGGACTCCAGCGATTTTCCGGCGAACTGGAGCGTCTACCCGATTCTCGGCGGCGACCCGGAAGAACCGGAATGGGCAGGCGAAGAAGTGGACACTGGCACCTGGGACGATGCTGAAGACGAGATGGAAAAACTGACGGGGATCGAGTTGCAGATCCCCAAAGAAGCGCTGCGTCCGTACCTGAACAGAGAGATTGAACTGCGCTACAAGTTTTGTGATGAGTCGAGTATGGAGCCGTGTTCGGCGCCGTTGGTTCTGCGCATCGAAGCCTGATTCCTGACACGCCTGTTGATCGGGCGCGCCTTTCAGCTGAAATCGACCGTTCGTCGGGACTAGTATTTCTTACAGGTGCCAGCCATATCCGTCCCCGGCCTTAATGGCTGAGGAGTTAACGAACCGGCTCCGGCAGCGCAAAGCCGTAACTTGCGCTCACTAAACGGTTTGAAGTGAAAAGGAATTTAATCATGACTGCACAAGTAAAAGCGTTGGCTGCTCCACAACTCAAGGAAGCCGTGAACGGGGTACTCCACGTTGGCAAGCTGGAAGGAAATGCCCATGGTTTGGTGTCACCGTACCAAAACCAGATTACCGGCGACGTAGTGGCGCTGCACGTAAAAACCTCTACCGGCAACAGCTTTGAAGAACAAACCATAGTGACCGAAGCCGGGGTAGGACGGCCGCTCACATTCGCCATTCCCAAAGATGTTTTTGAGAAAAAACTCGTTCCGCAAGCCACTGCCGAGCTGCACTACATCGTGAAGAGAGTAGGACAGAACCCCGAGACCTCCAACGTTCTGAAAGTGCATCTCGAAAAGTAGGCAACACCTATCCCTGCGCCTGCGCCTCTTCATGGGCCTGGCGCAGTCTTTCACGGCTGTTGGTCAAATGCAGGCGCATCGCGGCACGCGCTGCATCGGAATCCTGCCGGGCAATCGCGTCGTAGATTTCTTCGTGCTCACGGCTCAGGCGACCCATGTAGTGCTGTTGATCATCATGGGCCAGTCGCGCCGAGTTCAGCCGCGTACGCGGAATGATGCTGGTGCCCAGGTGGGTCATGATGTCGGTGAAATAACGGTTGCCAGTGGACAGGGCGATTTCCAGGTGGAAGGCGAAGTCCGAAGCAACAGCATCGCTGGCGTGGGCGGCGCTTTCGTTGAGCGCATCGAGGGCGGCGCGCATGGTTGCCAGTTGTTCGGCGCTGCGACGTTGCGCGGCGAGGCCGGCAGACTCCACTTCGAGGCTGATGCGCAATTCGAGAATGGCCAGCACATCGCGCAGGGTGACAACAGTGGCCGGGTCGATGCGGAAACCGCTCGGGCTTGGCGTGTCGAGCACGAAAGTGCCGATGCCGTGGCGGGTTTCAACCTGGCCGGCAGCCTGCAAACGGGAAATCGCCTCGCGCACCACGGTGCGGCTGACGCCATGGGCTTCCATGATCGCCGACTCGGTAGGCAGTTTGTCACCGCGCTTGAGCAGGCCATCGCGGATCTGCTCGCTCAGCACCGTCACCAGTTCCTGGGCCAGGCTGCGGCGCTTGCGCGGGAGACGCGGGGTTTCGATCAGGTTTTCCATGGTGTGCATCTAGTCTCGAAAATTCGGCTTGGAGGCATGATAGCTCAAGCGGGTTGTACGATCACTTTCCGGTTTACATCGCTTTATGTAGGAGTGAGCCTGCTCGCGATGACGTCCGCACATTCAGCATCAATGTGACTGACCCTACGCTATCGCGAGCAGGCTCACTCCTACAGGGGTTTAACGGTGATCAGGCAGTCACGGTCTGTTCAACCAAATGGCCGCTGTCGATCCGCACATGCCGTGGGTGGAAGCGTTTCAAGCTGCTGCGATGGCCGACGCTGACAATGCTCAACCCCGGTATCTGATCAATCAACGCCTGATACAGCGTCGCTTCGTCTTCCTCATCCATCGCCGAAGTGGCTTCGTCCATGTACAGCCACTGCGGTGCGTACAGCAACGCGCGAGCGAAGGCCAGTCGTTGCTGTTCGCCCGGCGACAGCATGCGTTGCCAGTGATTGGCCTCGTCCAGCCGCGCAACCAGATGCGGCAAGCGACAGGTTTCCAACACTTGTGCATAACGTTCCGACGCGTAGGTGTCGCCCGGTTGTGGATAACTCAAGGCTTCACGCAGGGTGCCGATCGGCAGATACGGTTTCTGCGGCAGGAATAAATAGCGCGCTGCCGGCAAACGAATGTTGCCGTGCCCCTCCGGCCACAAATGCCCCATCGCCCGTAGCAGCGTCGACTTGCCGCTGCCGGAACGCCCACTGAGCATCACTCGCTCACCCGGTTCGACGGTCATATCGGCACTGGTCAGCAGATGACGACCATCGGCCAGATCCAGACCGAGGTTGTGCACCTGCAATTCGTTACCCTGATTCTGCACGTCGATTGCTGGCGTGCGTTCTTCGTTGTCGGTCATGGCCTGACGGAAACTCAGCAGACGATCACAGGTGGCGCGCCAGGACGCGAGGCTCTGGTACGCACTGATGAACCAGCTGAAACTCTCCTGGACGTTGCCGAATGCCGAACTGATCTGCATCAGTTCACCCAGTTCGATCTTGCCGGAAAGGTAACGCGGCGAAGCCACAATGAACGGAAAGATAATGGCCGCCTGGCTGTAACCGGCGGTGAAGAAGGTCAGGCGCTTGGACACTTTCATGATGTCCCAGAAGTTGTGCCAGACATTCCCGAAGCGAGCGCTCAATCGGCGGTTCTCATTCGGTTCGCCGTTGTACAACGCGATGCTTTCGGCATTCTCGCGAATCCGCACCATGGAAAAACGCAGGTCAGCTTCAAAGCGTTGTTGTTGGTTGTTCAGACCGATCAAGCGACGACCAATCAAATGCGTCAGCCAACTGCCCACCACCGCATACACCAGCACACACCAGAACATGTAGCCGGGAATGGTGATGCCATAGACTTCGATACTGCCCGACACGCCCCACAAAATGATCGAGAACGACACCAGACTGACGATATTGCGCAGCAGCCCGATCCCCAGCTCAAGGGTATTGGAGGTGAAGTTGTTCAGGTCTTCGGAAATCCGCTGGTCCGGGTTATCGGTGTAACCGCCCTGCTCCAGCTGGTAGTAATTCTTGTCGGCAAGCCAACGCGAGAAATGCTTTTCAGTGAGCCAGGCCCGCCAGCGGATGGTCAGCATCTGCGTGAGGTAGAGCCGATACACCGCACCGACAATGGCCACCGCCGCAATGCCGCAGAAATACAGAATCAAGCGCCAGAACGCCGCTTCATCCTTCTTTTGCAGGGCGTTGTAAAAATCCTTGTACCAGGTGTTGAACCACACCGAGATGCCCACACTGAGCAACGACAGGGCGATCACCGCAATCAATAGCGTCCAGGCCTTGCCCTTCTCTTCACTGCGCCAATAAGGCGTGATGATCGCCCACACTTTGCGGAAAAACTGCTCGCGCACAGCATCGTTGACCGCGGAATATTCAGCGTTCTGATTCATGGATAAGGCTCAATATAGAAAAGAACAGACACGCACCGATCATAGATGATCGGTGCGTTTTATCGCGAGGGCTGGCGATAGTCGTTCAGCGCAGGTTCAGCGACGAACCGGGCGCTTCTGCAGTTTGCGCTGCAGGGTGCGGCGGTGCATGCCCAGGGCGCGGGCAGTGGCGGAGATGTTGCCTTCGTGCTCGGTCAGCACGCGCTGGATGTGCTCCCACTGCAGGCGGTCGACCGACATCGGGTTTTCCGGCACCAGACTGTCGAGGTCAGCGTGCTCCGAAAGCAACGCGGCCAGCACATCGTCGGCGTCGGCCGGTTTGCACAGGTAGTTGCAGGCGCCGCGTTTGATCGCTTCGACCGCGGTGGCAATGCTCGAATAACCGGTGAGAATCACCACGCGCATTTCCGGGTCCAGTTCCAGCAACTTGGGTAGCAACACCAGGCCGGAATCGCCGTCCATTTTCAGATCGAGCGCAGCGTAGTCCGGCAGATCGGCCTGGGCGATGGTCAGGCCTTCTTCGGCGGAGCCAGCGGTGCTGACGCGAAAGCCACGGCGAGCCATCGCGCGGGCCATCACTCGGGTAAACGTTGCGTCGTCGTCGACCAGCAGCAAATGCGGCAGTTCTTCGCCTTCGACTTGGATTTCGTCACTCATGTTGGTCTCCTCGGGCGCCGTGGGGCAGGCGCAGCTCGGTGAGCGTGCCGCCTTCCTCATGACTATAGAGTTTCACTGAGCCGCCGGCGCGTGTCACGCTGGCCTTGCTCAAAAACAGGCCCAGGCCGAAACCTTTGCCCTTGGTGGTAAAAAACGGTTTGCCGATCTGCTCGGCGATGGCCAGCGGCACACCGGCGCCGTGGTCACGAATGCTGATGGTCACGGTTTCCGCGTCCCAGTCCAGGGTCACCTTGAGATTTTCCGGACAGGCATCGGCGGCGTTGTTGAGCAGATTCAACAGCGCCTGAGTCAGATCCGGCGGCGGCGCCATGCGCGGTACGGTGCCTTCGCCGAGACGGTGGAAGCGATAACTGGCCTCAGGACGCATCAGGTGCCAGCGGTTCAGCGCTTCGTCGAGCCAGTCGGTGACGTCCTGCATCTCCACGGCCAGACGCCGATTGGCTTCGGCGGCACGCACCAGTTGTTGCAAGGTTTCCTTGCAGAGTTTGACCTGATCCTGCAGCACCTTCAGATCATCCTGCAGCATCGGGTCGGGGTGATCCTGCTGCATTTCCTTGAGCAATACGCTCATGGTCGCCAGCGGTGTGCCCAGTTCATGGGCGGCACCAGCAGCTTGAGTGGCGACGGCCAATAACTGCTGATCGCGCAGACCTTCTTCACGACGGATCGCGCGCAATTCTTCCTGACGGCGCAGCTCTTCAGCCATGCGTGCCGCGAAGAAGGTGATCACCGCAGCGGCCAGCGCGAAGCTCAGCCACATGCCGTAGATCTGCAGGTTTTCGCGGGCGACCGGCAAGGTTTCCAGCGGATAGAAACGCGTCAGCATCACCGTGTAAAGCGCCAGCGCGATGCCGGACAGAATCACCGAATAGCGCCACGGCAACGTCACCGCAGCGATGGTCAGCGGCACCAGATAATAGGAAACAAACGGGTTGGTCGAACCGCCGGAGAAGTACAGCAGCGCACTGTGGATCACCAGATCACAGGCCAGTTGCAGCGCATATTCGAGCTCCGTCACTGGCCACGAAGTGCGCAGACGCACAGCGGTGAACACGCAGAGCAGCGTCGAGCAGCCGAGCGTCATCGCCAGTTGCACCCACGGCAACGGCAGCAGTTGCAGCCAGTAGGCCAGGCCCACGGAACCGGCCTGCGCGGCGAGCACCAGGGTGCGGATGAAAGTCAGCCGCCAGAGGTTCTGGCGAGTGGCGGAAGTCAGTTGTACGGGGGCGAGCATGAGCTCTCCTGATGAGCGCTCCAGGCGGATCGCACGGAGTATAACCAAGCCGCGGCCTCCAGAGGCGAAAGTGCGGCAAACGACCACATGGCAAAAAGATCTTCGGCGGCTATAAGGACGCCTTCGCGAGCAGGCTCGCTCCCACCTTTGAAAAGCATTCCCCTGTGGGAGCGAGCCTGCTCGCGAAGGGCTGCGCAGCGGCCCCGGCGATGTGTATAGAAGTTGTAACTGGGCGAACCGGATCATAAAAGCTAGAGTCTGATGGTTTCACGCAGGCCCCCGAACCATCACCTGCGCCCTCATCAAGGAGCTTTCATGCATACATTTCGCCGCAGCGCCGCCCTTCTCGCCCTGACCGTCGGCAGCATCGCCAGCCTTCCGGCCCTGGCCGCCGATGAGCTGCACTACAACCAGATTTCCCTGCGCGCCGAAGTCAGCACGGAAGTCGCCCGCGACCTGATGATCGTCACCCTCTACACCGAAGAGCAAAACACCGACCCGGCGAAGCTCGCCGCCGACGTCAGCACCACCATGAACAAGGCCCTGGCCCAGGCCAAGCAAGTCAAAGACATCACCCTGCGCCAGGGCAGCCGCAACAGTTACCCGATCTACGACACCAAAGGCCAGAAGATCACCGGCTGGCGTGAACGCGCCGAACTGCGCCTGGAAAGCGCCGACTTCGCCGCGCTGTCCAAACTCACCGGCGAACTGCTCGGTGACCTGAAAATGGGCGGCATGGACTTCGCCATCGCCGACCCGACCCGCAAATCCAGTGAAGACCAGTTGCTCAAAGAAGCCGTGACCGCCTTCAAGGCCCGAGCCCAATTGGCCACCGATGCACTGGGCGGCAAGGGCTACAAAATCGTCAACCTGAACCTCAACAGCAACGGTTATCCACAACCGTACCTGCGCGCACCGATGATGATGAAAGCCGCGGCCATGGATTCGGCGCCAGTGACACCGGAAGTTGAAGCGGGTACGAGCCAGGTCAGCATGACCGCTGATGGTTCGATTGAAGTGTTGATGCAGTGATGTGATGTGGGCTGAATGAAAAACCGCCGATCGGTGAATGATCGGCGGTTTTTTTGTGCCTGGGATTTGCTGTGGATGAACCACCCTCTTCGCGAGCAAGCTCGCTCCCACAGTTTGAAATGCATTCCACCTGTGGGAGCGAGCCTGCTCGCGAAGAACGATAACGCGGTCGTCAGTTCTGCGGATCAACCCGATCCAGCGCCCGGTTAACCGCCAGTTCGGCCAGCATGATGATCTGCTGAATCGCCAACGCCGTATTACGCTCAGGCCGGCCCAACTGGTCGGCAAAGTTACCCGTCAGCGTGTTCGCCGACGCGAGTGACTCACAGGCATGCGCCAGCAGGCTTTCGGTGTCGATGTTCGGCTGGATCACGAACATCGTGCTGGGTTGCCGGGGTTTGACCGGGTCAGGGCTGAGGTAGAAATCCAGGGCGCGTTTGATGGCTTCGCGGGTTTTGATTTGGTCGTCGGCGCGGATGGCGTCTTCGAGTGGGGTATCGAGGGGTGGGTCAGGTATCAATTTATCCATGGAAAATTTCCTTATGAACTGACGCCATTCATTTCCGATCTCACTCGAGAAATGAGGTGGCAACTATGTACGGAGTGAGATTACCGGTAAGGAAACCAACCCGGCCGGACAAAGTCCGCCCGTACATAGCCGCCATAAAAAACTGCTGACAGCATGAGCTGGCGGCGATTATGGGGTGGCTTGTGCAGGTTTCCAAATTCAATAACCGGGAATCTCACCTCCCGATCGCTGAGTCTTCAGCGACACCCAGAGCCTAGAGAGCCGACGTCCGACGGACAACCTGAAAACCTTGTGGGAAGGTTCTGGTTATCTGACACAGGTTTAAACAGCCAAAAGCCAACCCTCACCCTAGCCCTCTCCCAGAGGGAGAGGGGACTGATCGAGGTGTTTGGGAGAACTACGCCGACGTGAGATACCGCGTTGAACTCAGATTCTGAGAGGCCCACCATCGGCTCCCTCTCCCTCGGGAGAGGGCTGGGGTGAGGGGCAGCAACAACGCAAATCAAAAGCCGAACACCCGCGCTCTTCACCACTCAATAGGCCGAGTGTCAGCTCGCCTGCTTTTGATCTTGATCCACGGGCGACGTCGGAAGGCTGAGTGGAGGGATTGATCCGGGCGTGGGAGCGCAGCGACCGTTTGGCGAAGCCAAACACAGCGGGAGTAGGTGCAGCGAAGCAAACCGGAGACGCTGCGCCCGGATCGATCCCGGAGCGAAGGAACCCCGAGCCCCAGCGAGCGGGCCGCACGTAGGAGCAAGCGTTTTTGGTTACTTTTGAGGCGTTTGTCAAAAGTGACCCGCCGTAAGGGCGGAACCCTAAGCAGCCATCACCGCAGCAACGGATATGCCCACAACCGCTGGATATACCGAGATAGACACTCCCCCAAGAAAAACGATATTTCCGAAGCCCCCCAAATCCCCGCTACCCTGAAATCACAACCACCTCCAATCTCCCCGGGGACTCCATGGAAAGATTCACCCTCAAACCACTATTAATCACCCTCGCACTAACAGCCATAGCCCCGATCGCCAACGCCGCCACAACACTCGTTTATTGCTCCGAAGCCAGCCCGGCAGGCTTCGACCCCAGCCAATACACCAGCGGCACCGACTTCGACGCCTCCGCCGAAACCGTCTTCAATCGCCTCACCCAATTCAAACGCGGCGGCACCGACATCGAACCCGGCCTGGCAACAAAATGGGACATCTCCCCGGATGGCCTGCAATACACCTTCCACCTGCGCCAAAACGTAAAATTCCACACCACCGACTACTTCAAACCCACCCGAGACTTCAACGCCGATGACGTCCTCTTCACCTTCCAGCGCCTGCTCGACCCGGACAACGCCTTCCGCAAGGCCTACCCCGCCGAATCCCCCTACTTCACCGACATGGGCCTCAACACCACAATCAAATCGGTAGAAAAACTCGACGAGCAAACCGTGCGCTTCAACCTCAACAACGTCGACGCCGCCTTCGTGCAAAACCTCGCCATGAGCTTCGCCTCGGTGCAGTCAGCCGAATACGCCGCGCAACTGTTGAAGGAAGGCAAAGCCGCCGACCTCAACCAGAAGCCGATCGGCACCGGCCCGTTCGTGTTCAAGCGCTACCAGAAGGATTCACAAATCCGCTACACCGCCAACAAGACCTACTGGAAACCCGAAGACGTCAAAATCGATAACCTGATTTTCTCGATCACTCCCGACGCCGCCGTGCGCCTGCAGAAGCTCAAGGCCGGCGAATGCCAGGTCAGCGGCTACCCGCGTCCGGCCGACATCGAAGTGATGGAAAAAGACCCGAACCTGCGCGTGCTCAAACAGGCCGGATTCAACCTCGGCTTCCTCGCTTACAACACCACTCACGCGCCTCTCGATCAGCTCAAAGTGCGGCAGGCGCTGGACATGGCCATCGACAAACCGGCAATCATCAAAGCCGTCTACCAAAGCGCCGGCCAGCTGGCGCAAAACGCTTTACCGCCGGCGCAATGGTCGTATGACCCGACCATCAAGGATGCCCCTTACGACCCGGTCAAAGCCCGGGTGCTACTGAAAGAAGCAGGGGTTGCGCCAGGTACAACCATCAACCTCTGGGCGATGACAGTGCAACGCGCATCGAACCCGAATGCGCGCATGTCGGCACAGATGATCCAGCAGGATTGGGAGAAAATCGGCATCAAGGCCAACATCGTCAGTTACGAATGGGGCGAGTACATCAAACGTGCGAAAAATGGCGAGCACGACGCCATGATCTATGGCTGGACAGGTGACAACGGCGACCCGGACAACTGGCTTGGCGTGCTCTACAGCTGCGCGGCGGTAAAAGGCAGCAACTACGCCAAATGGTGCGATCCGGCCTACGACAAACTGGTGCAACAGGCCAAGTTATCCACCGACAAAGAACAGCGGGTAAAACTGTATCAACAGGCGCAACTGATCCTTAAACAGCAAGTACCGATCACACCGATTGCCAACTCCACAGTGTTCCAGCCGCTGCGCAAGGAAGTCACCGACTTCCGGATCAGCCCGTTCGGTCTAACCCCCTTCTATGGCGTAGGTATAAATAAGTAACACCGAGCCCCAAGGCGGCGCGCACAAGGTGACCGGCGCACCGTTTTGGGGCTCCATTTGCACCGTTAAAACCGCTCGCAAACGGTCAAATGCGTCAAAAGTTATACAGATGCGACATTAAGGTACGTTCGTGCCACCGTTTGAGGCCGCCGACCGCTCTGGATCTTGCATTGGGTATGGCCCCTGCATAAGTATCCGCAGGCACGACTCACGAGGTCGTACCTCACAACTAAAAAATGACAACAAATCATGAGGCCAACATGCTTAAACACGCGGTCATTCCGTTTTTAGTCGGCGCAGGCTTGTTAGCCTCCGCACCTTTCGCATCCGCTGCGACTAACCTGGTGTTCTGCTCCGAAGGCAGCCCGGCCGGTTTCGACCCAGGCCAGTACACCACCGGAACCGACTTCGACGCCTCAGCCGAAACCATGTTCAACCGTCTGACCCAGTTCGAGCGCGGCGGCACCGCCGTGATTCCTGGTCTGGCGACCAAGTGGGACATTTCCGATGATGGCCTGACGTACACCTTCCACCTGCGTGAAGGCGTCAAGTTCCACACCACCCCGTATTTCAAGCCGACTCGTGAGTTCAACGCCGACGACGTGCTGTTCACCTTCAATCGCATGATTAACAAGGATGACCCGTTCCGTAAGGCGTACCCGACCGAATTCCCGTACTTCACCGACATGGGGATGGACACCAACATCACCAAGATCGATAAAGTCGACGACCACACCGTCAAGTTCACTCTGAAACAAGTCGACGCTGCGTTCATCCAGAACATGGCCATGAGCTTCGCCTCGGTGCAGTCCGCCGAATACGCAGCGCAACTGTTGAAAGAAGGCAAGCCTGCCGATATCAACCAGAAGCCGGTCGGCACTGGTCCGTTCGTGTTCAAGAGCTACCAGAAAGACTCCAACATCCGCTTCACCGGGAACAAAGAGTACTGGAAGCCTGATGACGTGAAGATCGACAACCTGATCTTCGCCATCACCACCGACCCGTCGGTCCGTATTCAGAAGCTGAAAAAGAATGAGTGCCAGGTCACCCTGTTCCCACGTCCGGCTGACCTGAAAGCGCTGAAAGAAGACAAATCCCTGAAGATGCCTGACCAGGCCGGTTTCAACGTGGGTTACATCGCCTACAACGTGATGGACAAGGTCAAGGGCAGCAACGAGGCGAACCCACTGGCTGACCTGCGTGTACGTCAGGCGCTGGACATGGCCGTGAACAAGCCGCAGATCATCGACTCGGTTTACCAGGGCGCCGGCCAACTGGCCGTCAATGCCATGCCGCCGACTCAGTGGTCTTACGACACCACCATCAAGGACGCCAAGTACGATCCTGAGAAAGCCAAACAGCTGCTCAAGGAAGCCGGCGTCAAGGAAGGTACCGAGATCGTCCTGTGGGCAATGCCGGTACAGCGTCCATACAACCCGAACGCTAAACTGATGGCTGAAATGCTCCAGTCCGACTGGGCCAAGATCGGCTTGAAAGTGAAGATCACCAGCTACGAGTGGGGCGAGTACATCAAGCGTTCCAAAGGTGGCGAGAACCAGGCCATGATCATTGGCTGGAGCGGTGACAATGGGGATCCGGACAACTGGCTGAACGTGCTGTTCGGCTGCGACTCGCTCAACGGCAACAACTTCTCCAAGTGGTGCGACAAGAAGTACGACGGTCTCGTCAAGGATGCCAAGCGCACCCCCGATCAGGCCAAGCGCACCGAACTGTACAAACAGGCGCAACACGTCCTTAAAGATGCTGTTCCCTACACACCTATCGCTCACTCGACGGTGTTCCAACCCATGCGCGCCAACGTGCAGGATTTCAAGATCAGCCCATTTGGCTTGAACTCCTTCTACGGCGTCAGCGTCAGCAAATAAGGCACTGCAGCGGCGACGTTTTTAACGTCGCCGCTATTTTACCTGCCGGGAATTTAGGAAATTGCCTACAGCCAATTCCACTGTGGATTACCGCAGCGGTATAGGACGTGTCGCCTTTTCCTACGAGCTTTAAGGCATTTACGCATTTACTGCCAGGACCGCGGCCCCTACCGTCGGGTACTGACCAGCGTCTGTGTGGGCCACCGGTTTGCCGTACGTACTGGATTGAGCTCGATGCAGCCCAAAACGTCTCCGGATGAGACGACGGCGCATTGAACAACACTAAAAAAAGAGGGAGCGTCATGCGCCATACCTTGATTTGTTCCGCATTGCTGGGCGCCGGCCTGTTGGCCGCCTCGTCCAACAGTTTCGCCGCCAGCAAAAGCCTGGTGTTCTGCTCTGAAGGCAGCCCGGCGGGTTTTGATACCGCGCAATACACGACAGCGACCGATAACGACGCCGCCGAGCCGCTGTACAACCGTTTGGTCGAGTTCGAAAAAGGCGCGACCAATGTCGTACCTGGCCTGGCGACCACGTGGGATATTTCCGAGGATGGTCTGAAGTACACCTTTCACCTGCGTGAAGGTGTGAAGTTTCATACAACGCCGTACTTCAAACCGACCCGTGACTTCAACGCCGACGATGTGTTGTTCACGTTTAATCGCATGCTGGATGCCCAGCAACCTTTCCGTAAGGCTTATCCGACCGAGTTCCCGTATTTCAACGGCATGAGCCTGAACAAGAACATCGCCAAGGTCGAGAAGACCGGGCCGCTGACCGTGGAGTTCACGCTCAACAGCGTCGACGCCGCGTTCATTCAGAACATCGCCATGAGCTTCGCCGCCATCCTGTCCGCCGAATACGCCGACAAACTGCTGGCCGAAGGCAAGCCGAGCGACATCAACCAGAAACCGATTGGCACCGGGCCGTTCGTGTTCAAGAGTTATCAGAAAGACTCGAACATCCGTTACACCGGTAATAAACAATACTGGGATCCGAGCCGGGTCAAACTCGACAACCTGATCTTCGCCATAAACACCGACGCCTCGGTGCGCGTACAGAAGCTCAAGGCGGGCGAATGCCAGATCACCCTGCATCCGCGCCCTGCCGATGTTGAAGCGTTGAAGGCTGACCCGAAATTGCAACTGATTTCCAAGCCGGGCTTCAACCTCGGCTACATCGCCTATAACGTGCGCCACAAACCCTTCGACCAGCTCGAAGTGCGTCAGGCGCTGGACATGGCGGTGAATAAACAGGGGATTCTCAACGCTGTTTATCAAGGCGCCGGCCAACTGGCCGTGAACGCCATGCCGCCAACCCAATGGTCCTACGACGACAGCATCAAAGACGCCGCCTACAACCCGGAAAAAGCCAAAGAGCTGCTCAAGGCTGCCGGCGTCAAGGAGGGCACCGAGATCACCCTGTGGGCGATGCCGGTGCAACGTCCATACAACCCGAACGCCAAACTGATGGCCGAAATGCTCCAGGCGGACTGGGCCAAGATCGGTCTGAAAGTGAAGATCGTCAGCTACGAATGGGGCGAGTACATCAAGCGCACCAAAAATGGCGAGCACGACATCAGCCTGATCGGCTGGACCGGTGACAACGGGGATCCGGACAACTGGCTCGGCACGCTGTACAGCTGCGATGCCATCGGCGGCAACAACTACTCCATGTGGTGCGACCCGGCTTACGACAAGCTGATCAAACAGGCCAAGGTCGTCACTGACCGCGACCAGCGCACCGTGCTCTACAAACAGGCTCAGCAATTGCTTAAACAGCAAGTGCCGATCACGCCTGTCGCCCACTCGACGGTCAACCAGCCGTTAAGCGCGAGGATCGAAGGGTTCAAAGTCAGCCCGTTCGGTCGCAACGTGTTCTCGGGTGTCGGTATCGATTAAACCAGACGATTAGCCGCAACGCTGAGGGGCGCTGTCTAGCCCCTCACGCAAGCGATTTGCCGAAATTCGCCAATCCGGCTTTTGGCAAACGTTTGCGATGTGTGAATGAGTTCTAAACCAATAACCGGCATACCAAAAAAAGCCGGCATAAAAAGAAAGTAAAGGAGCTTCACCCATGAAACTGAGCAACACCGCGATACTGGCCCTCGCCATCAGCAGCATCACCGCCGGAGCCCATGCTGAAAGCGTCAGCCAGGACTTCATGCCGACGCAACTGGCCAGCACCAGCGCCCAGTCCGAAGCCAAGGGTTTTATCGATGGCCAGAGCCTGTCGGGCTCGACCCGTAACTGGTACGCCAACGAAGAAAAAAAGCGCGGCGGCACTTTCAGCTATGAACGCCACGGCGATACCCTGACCGGTTCGCGCCGGATCAACTGGGTCCAGGGCACCATCCTCAACTACACCTCGGGCTTCACCCAAGGCACCGTGGGGATCAGCACTGAAGTTGCGGCGTACAACGCCATTGCACTGGATCGCAGCCGCGAAGACATCAAGGGCGGTTCCAACCGTACCCTCGCCCACTCCAACGGCGACGCCGTCGATCAGTGGAGCAAACTGGGTCTGGCCAACGTCAAGGCGCGTATCTCCAACACCACCCTGACCGCCGGCCGCATGAACTTCAGCAGCCCGATCGTCGACGTTATCGGCAACCGTCCACTGCCTTCGAGCTTCGAAGGCGTGGCGATCCACAGTGAAGAATTCGACAATCTGTCGTTCGACCTCGCGACCTTCGACCGCGTGTCGCCACGTACCGAACAGAGCCTGTCAAAATTCCGCACCGAATACAGCAACACCGGCGTTGAAACCGACCACGTCAACACCGCCGGCGTGAACTATCAGCCGCTCAAGAGCCTGAAAACCAGCCTCTACGCGACCCAGGCTGAAGACTTCTGGAACCAGTACTACTTCGGTGCCACTCACGAACTGGGCGACAGCTCGGTACTGAGCCTGACCACCGGCCTGAACTACTACAAGACCGTCGACGAAGGCAAAAAGTTGATGGGCGAGATCGACAACGACACCTACTCGCTGTCGTTCGGTCTGACTCACCAGGCACACACCCTGACCTTCTCGTACCAGGAAGTGAACGGTAACGAGTACTTCGACTACCTGCACGAAACCAACGGCATCTACCTGGCCAACTCCCTGTTGTCGGACTTCAACGGACCAAACGAGAAATCCTTCCAGATCGCCTACGGCATCAACATGGCCGAGTACGGCATTCCGGGCCTGAAGTTCAACGCCTACAGCGCTCGCGGTTGGGGCATCGACGGTACTCACTACGTCGGCACCGCTTACGACGTGCGCAGCATGGACGGCGAACACCATTACGAATACGGCATTGGTTCTTCGTACGCCGTGCAGAGCGGCCCGCTCAAGGCCACCACGATCCGCGCGACCTACACCACCCACCGCGCCAGCGAAAACCAGGCTGACGGCAGCATCAACGAGTTCCGTCTCGTGACGACCATCCCGTTCAACATCCTGTAAAAAACGCCAGCCGACGGCTGACTCATGATGAGTCGGCCGTTCGGCTTTTTGTCTTCAACCGATTGCAGAGGGTTATCGATGAAAATGCTTCCCCTACGTGCGGCCGTTGCGGCCGTGTTGTTGAGCGCCGCCATCGGCGTCTCGGCCAAACCCTTGGTGGTCTGCACCGAAGCCAGTCCGGAAGGCTTCGATATGGTCCAGTACACAACTGCAGTCACGGCGGATGCTGTGGCCGAAACCATCTTCAATCGTCTGGTGGACTTCAAGCCTGGCACGACGGAAATCGTTCCGGCCCTGGCAGACACCTGGGAAATCAGTGAAGACGGCCTGACCTACACGTTCCACCTGCGCCAAGGCGTCAAGTTTCACACCACCGAATACTTCAAGCCGACCCGCGACATGAACGCCGACGACGTGGTCTGGAGCTTCCAGCGTCAGCTGGACCCGAATCACCCGTGGCACAAGCTGTCGAGCGTAGGCTTCCCGTACTTTGAAAGCATGGGCTTCAAAGAACTGCTCAAAAGCGTCGAAAAAATCGACGACCACACGGTCAAGTTCACCCTGACCCGCCGCGAAGCGCCATTCCTGGCGGACGTCGCGATGCCGTTCACCGCCATCTACTCCGCCGAATACGCCGATCAGTTGCTCAAGGCCAACAAGACCGGCGACCTCAACAACAAGCCTGTCGGCACCGGCCCGTTCATCTTCCAGCGCTACGCCAAGGATGCGCAGGTGCGCTTCAAGGCCAACCCGGATTACTTCCGTGGCAAGCCACCAGCCGACGCGTTGATTCTGGCGATCGCCACCGACAACAACGTGCGCCTGCAGAAGCTCAAGGCCAACGAGTGCCAGATCGCGCTGTATCCGAAACCGGATGACATCCCGAGCATCAAGAAAGACGACAAGCTCAAGGTCGAAGAACTGAACGCGATGACCGTCTCGTACATCGCCATGAACACTCAGCACAAATACATGAGCGACGTGCGCGTGCGTAAGGCGATCGATATCGCCTTCGACAAAGCGGCTTACGTCAACGCGCTGTTTGGCCCGGGCAATGCGACCGTTGCGGTCAACCCGTACCCGGACACGCTGCTGGGCTACAACCACGACCTGAAGAACCCGCCACGCGATCTGGACAAGGCCCGTGCCTTGCTCAAGGAAGCCGGCGTGCCGGAAGGCACCGTGTTTACCCTGTTTACCCGCAACGGCGGCGGCCCGACCAACCCCAACCCGATGCTCGGCGCGCAAATGATGCAGGCTGACCTGGCGAAAGTCGGGATCAAGATCGACATCCGCGTGATGGAATGGGGCGAAATGCTCAAACGCGCCAAGGCCGGTGAGCACGACATGGTCTCGGCCGGATGGGCGGGCGACAACGGCGACCCGGATAACTTCCTGACGCCTATGCTCAGTTGCGAAGCTGCCAAGAACGGCGAAAACTACGCGCGCTGGTGCAACGAGAAATTCCAGGCACTGCTCGACGAAGCACGGGCTAAAGTAGATCCGGCCGAACGCGCGAAACTCTATGAGCAGGCTCAGGTCCTGTTTAATCAGGATCAACCGTGGATCAGCATGGCCCACACCCGGATGTTTACTGCAATGCGCAACAACGTAGAGGGCTATCACATCAGCCCCCTGACAACTAATAACTTCGCCACTACCCAGGTGAAGTAGATAAGAAACTCCCGGCCTCCCTGACCCCAGGGAAGCCGGGCACGCCTAACCGGCTGATGAGGTACCACACAAGATGTTTAGTTTTATTGCCCGCCGACTGGGGTTGTTGATCCCCACGTTTTTCGGCATCACCTTGCTGACTTTCGCGTTGATTCGCATGATTCCGGGCGACCCCGTGGAAGTGATGATGGGCGAACGTCGGGTCGACCCCGAAATGCACGCTCAGGCAATGGAACGCCTAGGTCTGAACAAGCCACTGTATGCCCAATATCTGGACTACATCGGCAAACTGGCCCACGGCGATCTCGGCGAATCCCTGCGTACTCGTGAAAGCGTGTGGACCGAGTTCACCTCCCTCTTCCCGGCGACCCTGGAACTGTCCATGGCCGCCCTGCTGTTCGCCGGCATTCTCGGGCTTCTGGCCGGGGTGATTGCGGCACTCAAGCGAGGATCCCTGTTCGACCACGGGGTGATGGGCATCTCCCTGGCGGGGTATTCGATGCCGATCTTCTGGTGGGGCCTGATCCTGATCATGTTCTTCTCGGTGAGCCTCGGCTGGACCCCGGTTTCCGGGCGCATCGACCTGCTCTACGACATCGAGCCACGCACCGGTTTCATGCTGATCGACACGCTGCTGGCCGACGACATGGGCGCGTTCCTCGATGCTCTGCATCACCTGATCCTGCCGGCCATCGTACTCGGCACCATTCCGCTGGCGGTGATCGCGCGGATGACCCGTTCGTCGATGCTCGAAGTGCTGCGCGAAGACTACATCCGCACCGCCAAGGCCAAAGGCCTGTCGCCGTCGCGCGTGGTATTCGTCCACGGTCTGCGTAACGCGCTGATTCCGGTACTCACCGTGGTCGGCCTGCAAGTCGGCACCCTGCTGGCCGGTGCGGTACTGACCGAAACCATTTTCTCCTGGCCCGGCATCGGTAAATGGCTGATCGAAGCCATCGGCGCCCGGGACTATCCGGTTGTGCAAAACGGCATCCTGTTAATCGCCTGCCTGGTGATTCTGGTCAACTTCGTAGTGGACATCCTCTACGGCTTTGCCAACCCACGCATCCGTCATCAGCGCTGAGGTCAATAACCATGAGCACTCCAACATCCTCAGTAGCCACGTCCGCCCCAAACGCGGATCAAAGTCTGCTGTACCCGTCTCCGTACAAAGAATTCTGGCAAGCCTTCTCCAAAAACAAAGGCGCGGTTGCCGGCCTGCTGTTCATGTTGCTGGTGATTTTCTGCGCGCTGTTCGCGCCGTGGGTCGCGCCGCATAACCCGAGCGAGCAATACCGTGACTTCCTGCTGACGCCGCCGGCGTGGCTGGAAGGCGGGCAGATGCAGTTCCTGCTCGGCACCGATGAACTGGGTCGCGACCTGCTGTCGCGCCTGATCCAGGGTTCGCGCCTGTCGCTGCTGATCGGTTTGTCGTCGGTGGTGATGTCGCTGATTCCGGGGATCCTGCTGGGTCTGTTCGCCGGCTTCTTTCCGAAGATGATCGGCCCGACCATCATGCGTCTGATGGACATCATGCTGGCCCTGCCGTCGCTGCTGCTGGCGGTGGCGATCGTCGCCATCCTCGGCCCTGGCCTGATCAACACCGTGATCGCCATTGCTGTCGTCTCGCTGCCGTCTTACGTGCGTCTGACCCGAGCCGCCGTGATGGGCGAACTGAACCGCGACTACGTGACCGCCGCGCGCCTGGCCGGTGCCGGTCTGCCGCGTCTGATGTTCATCACCGTGCTGCCGAACTGCATGGCGCCGCTGATCGTTCAAGCGACTCTGAGCTTCTCCTCGGCGATTCTCGATGCCGCCGCACTGGGCTTCCTCGGCCTTGGCGTACAACCGCCAACCCCTGAGTGGGGCACCATGCTGGCCTCGGCCCGCGACTACATCGAACGCGCCTGGTGGGTGGTAAGTCTGCCTGGTTTGACCATTTTGCTCAGCGTGCTGGCAATCAACTTGATGGGCGACGGTCTGCGCGATGCGCTGGACCCGAAACTCAAGAACGCCGCCTGAGGAGATTCCCATGTCACTGCTAGAAATCAAGAATCTCAACGTTCGCTTCGGCGACAAAACCGCGACCCCGGTGGTCGACGGCCTCGACCTGAAAGTCGACAAAGGCGAAGTACTGGCCATCGTGGGCGAGTCGGGTTCGGGTAAATCCGTGACCATGATGGCGCTGATGGGCCTGATCGAGCACCCCGGCATCGTCACCGCCGACGCGCTCAGCTTTGACGGCAAAGACATGCTCAAGCTGAGCAACCGTCAGCGTCGGCAGATCGTCGGCAAAGACCTGTCGATGGTCTTTCAGGACCCGATGACTGCACTGAACCCGAGCTACACCGTCGGTTTCCAGATCGAAGAAGTGCTGCGCCTGCACCTGAAAATGTCCGGCAAGCAAGCGCGCAAACGTGCGATCGAGCTGCTGGAAAAAGTCGAAATCCCCGGCGCCGCCAGCCGTATGGACGCCTACCCGCACCAACTGTCCGGCGGTATGAGCCAGCGCGTCGCAATCGCCATGGCGATTGCCGGCGAGCCGAAACTGCTGATCGCCGACGAACCGACCACTGCGCTGGACGTGACGATTCAGGCGCAGATCATGGATCTGCTGCTGGCGTTGCAGAAAGAACAGAACATGGGCCTGGTGCTGATCACTCACGACCTCGCGGTCGTGGCTGAAACCGCCCAGCGCGTCTGCGTGATGTACGCAGGGCAAGCCGTTGAAGTCGGTCAGGTACCGCAACTGTTCGACGTCCCGGCGCACCCGTACAGCGAAGCGTTGCTCAAGGCGATTCCCGAGCACAGCCTCGGCGCCTCACGCCTGTCGACCCTGCCGGGCATCGTCCCGGGCCGCTACGACCGTCCGCAGGGTTGCCTGCTGTCACCGCGCTGCCCGTACGTGCAGGACAGCTGCCGCGCGCAGCGTCCAGGCCTTGATCCGAAAAGCCACAGCCTCGCCCGCTGCTTCTTCCCGCTGAACCAGGAGGTGGCGTAATGGCCGTCGTACTTACCGCCCGCGACCTGACCCGTCACTACGAAGTCTCCCGTGGCCTGTTCAAGGGCCATGCGACCGTACGCGCACTCAACGGCGTGTCGTTCGAACTGGAAGCCGGCAAGACTCTCGCTGTTGTAGGCGAATCGGGCTGCGGCAAATCCACCCTCGCCCGCGCTTTGACGCTGATCGAAGATCCGTCGTCCGGATCCTTGAAAATTGCCGGCCAGGAAGTCGCCGGTGCCGACAAGGCCCAGCGCAAGCAACTGCGCAAAGACGTGCAGATGGTCTTCCAAAGCCCATACGCGTCGTTGAACCCACGGCAGAAAGTCGGCGACCAGCTCGGCGAACCGCTGCTGATCAACACCAACCTCTCCGCCGCCGAACGTCGCGAGAAAGTCCAGGCGATGATGAAACAGGTCGGCTTGCGCCCTGAGCACTATCAGCGCTATCCGCACATGTTCTCCGGCGGTCAGCGCCAGCGTATCGCCCTGGCTCGCGCCATGATGCTGCAACCGAAAGTGCTGGTGGCGGATGAACCGACCTCGGCACTGGACGTGTCGATTCAGGCGCAGGTGCTCAACCTGTTCATGGATTTGCAGCAGGAGTTCAACACCGCCTACGTGTTCATCTCGCACAACCTTGCGGTGGTGCAACACGTGGCCGATGACGTGATGGTGATGTACCTCGGTCGCCCGGTGGAACTGGGTCCGAAGAACGACATCTACGAGCGTCCACTGCACCCGTACACCCAGGCGCTGCTGTCGGCGACCCCGACCATTCACCCGGACCCGAACAAGCCAAAAATCAAGATCGTCGGTGAGCTGCCTAACCCGCTGAACCCGCCACCGGGCTGCGCTTTCCACAAGCGCTGCCCGTATGCGACCGAGCGTTGCAGCACTGAAGAGCCGGCGCTGCGCCAGCTCGACAGCCGGCAAGTGGCTTGCCACTACGCCGAGCAGTTCCTCGACGGCGCGGCGTAAGCAAATCTGGAGGCTACAAAGAAAATGTAGGAGTGAGCCTGCTCGCGATGGCGTTATTTCAGTCAACATCCTCATCGACTGATCCACCGCTATCGCGAGCAGGCTCGCTCCTACAAGGGATCGCATTTCAAACAGCGCGAAGTGTTAACCAAACCCCTTCCACCTCGATTGCGCATCAGTCGAGGCTGAAGGGGTTATCTTTTGCCTGCGATCCGCTCTTCTACAATTTGCCCGAAGCGGAATCTTTTTTGGAAAACTGGTTGATACCGATAAAGTCTCCATTCCCGCGCACATATTTTTTGTGTTCATTATCTGAAGTATTTAATTCAAAATCAAAATTTACAATCCCGCCCTTCAAGTTCAACGTCGTAAGCTCAAGTTTGCCTTGAAGCTCCCAGCGCTCCCCTTGTTTTGTATAAGCGGCACTGCTCTGAGTAGAACGATCTATTTTGTAAGTGACACCCTGGCGAATATCCTCATCATGAGCAATATCCACTTCAAGCTCCCAATCACTTTCAACCGCACCTTTGAGTTCAATGAATCGAGGGCCGTACATATTACAAGTGACACTTTTCGCATTCACTTTTTCCCTATCATCTATTGTAAATTCCAGTTTACCTTTTGTGCTGCTCGCTGTTACAACCATGATATAACCCTCTTTGTTTTATTGAAGAAAAAGAAAATTAAATCATCAAAAATACGAGCAGACCACTGTCAACTCTGACAGTCGCGCACATCAAATCGAAATATCAATCGTCGCCAGCAAACAAATAACGCATAAGCAGGAGAGCGCGCTTCGTGCAAATTAATGAATCTGCAGTTCCTGTTCGACTTGGCGGTTACTCAATATTGATAACCCATCAAATAAAAACCTTGCAACTCGATTGCATATTTATTCAAGGCACAAGGTTTTTATTTTACCGGCAATCTACGTCTGGCTATCGCCTTCGTCGTCCGGATCATCAGAGTCCGGCTCATCGGTGGTCGAGTCGTCATCATCGGCGCTGCCACCCTGCCCCTGATCGCCCGGCTCGGATTCGGACTTGGCCAGCATCAAGCCGCTGTGCCCGATCTGCCCGTTGAACGCCTGGGAATCGTGATCCTCGCACTCGGCCCAGGCCGTCGCGGTGCCGAGGGACAGCATGACCATCACTTTCAACAGCAATAAAACCCGTAGCAACCTGCTTTTCATAGCCGACTCCATCCTTTTTCAGGTGAGACATTCGTGCCTGACTGGCGCTGTGTGAAATCTAGTTCCGATCCATCGGGTTCACCAGATAGGACGCTAAGGAGCGGGCAGAAATGCCCTTCGCAGACAGACGGGTTTCGAATAACGTCTATTGCCGGATCAGCTAAGCGGGCGAGTGGCTTGCCACGTCAAGGGAATCGACATCAGCACCAACACCGTGCTGGCCAGCCAGACACTATGGCCGCCAAACTGACCATACAACTGACCGCTGAGCACCGGCGACAACAATGCGCTGGCACTCCAGCTCATAAAGAACAGGCCAAAGTACTGACCGCTTTTGCCACTCTGCGCAAACTGCATCGCCAGCACATTCAGCGGCGGCATGAACAACGCCTCACCCAAGGTCCAGATCAGCGTCGACAGACAGACGAACGCCAGCCCGGAACCGAACGGCAACATGCCCAGTCCGCACGCCAGCAGCAAACTCCCCGCGAGCATTTGCCGCCGCGTGCCCCAACGCTCGCCCCAGTGCGACAGCGGAATCTGCAGGGCGATCACCAGCAACGCATTGAGCCCGAACTGCCAACCGATGGCCTCGGTGCTCAATTGATAGTAATCACGCAGATAGTTGCCCAGCGTGCTGTAGACCGTGTCGAACGCGATGCCAAGCACGGCCGTCGCCGCCAGCAACCAGAGGAATGGTTTGTCGCGATAGGGCACACCCGCTCCGCCGGCGCCGGTCGTGGATGGCTCGTCGTTGATCAGCACCGGCCGCTGCCAGGTCGTGCGAACAAACCACAGTAACGCCAGCAACGTCATCGCCGCGCTGCCGAAAAACACCCAGCGAAAATCGGTCTGCGCCAACACCCCGCCCGCCACGCCAGCGGCCGCCATGCCGAGGTTGCGCGCCACCCGGCTCAAGGCCTGCGCACGCGAACGTTGAGCGACTTCGCAATATTCCATGATCAGCCGCTGGTGCAAGGTGCGGATGGCCCCATCAATCGTCCCGCTAAGCAACAACAATCCAGCGAGCAACGGCACCTGCGTGACCAGTCCCAGCAGGATCAGCACCCACACCGAAACAAAAAACAACGCCGCCGTCAGACGCGCCGTGCGCACGTGATCACTGAGCCAGCCACCGAGCATCGACCCGACCAGCAAACCCGCGCCATAGGCCGAGAGCAACCAGCCAACCGTCTCGATCGCCAACCCCAATTCCTGACGCAGATACAGCGCCATGAACAGCTTGACCATGCTGCTCAGGCGATTGATGAACAACAGCGCCGCGAGCACCCAGGCCATTACGCCGAAATAGCTGCCGAGGCGCAGCAGGTGAGTCAGTCGACTCGTCATTCCATTGACCTCTCAAAGCGACGTGCGGGGAGCTGGAACACTAACGGTCAGCAGGCAGGTTGTCGCGTTCAAGAACATCGAGATCACGAAAAACCGAGTCGTCCTACAGCCGTTGCGCGCGATAAAACCATGCCGAAGATCAAAAGCCCCTCACCCTAACCCTCTCCCGGAGGGAGAGGGGACTGACCGAGGTGTTTGGGAGAAGTACGCCGACGTGAAATACCGAGTCGAACTCAGATTCTGAATCAGATCAAAAGCCCCTCACCCTAACCCTCTCCCGTAGGGAGAGGGGACTGACCTAGGTGTTTGGGAGAAGTACGCCGACGTAAAATACCGAGTCGAACTCAGATTCTGAATCAGATCAAAAGCCCCTCACCCTAGCCCTCTCCCGGAGGGAGAGGGGACTGACCGAGGTGCTTGGGAGATGTACGCCGACGTGAAATACCGAACCGAACTCAGATTCTGAATCAGATCAAAAGCCCCCTCACCCTAACCCTCTCCCGGAGGGAGAGGGGACTGACCGAAGTGTTTGGGAGAAGTACGCCGACGTGAAATACCGAACCGAACTCAGGTTTTGAAAGGCCCACAAATCGGCTCCCTCTCCCTCGGGAGAGGGCTGGGCGGGCGGCGTTCCGATGAGGGGCAGCCCCAACACAAACCAATAGCCGAACACCGCTTGGCCCTTAACCACTCAATAGGCCGAGTGTCAGCTCGCCTGCTTTTGATCTTGGAGCCCGTCGGCAGGCTGAGTGGAGGGATTGATCCGGGGGTAGGCGCGCAGCGCCGTTCGACGAAGTCGAACACATCGAAAGGAGGTGCAGCGAAGCAAACCGGAAGCGATGCCCCCGGATCGATCCCGGAGCGAAGGAACCCCGAGCCTCAGCGAGTGGGCCGAACGTCAGGGCGCAGACCTTTGGTTCCTTTGGGGCGTTTGCCAAAGGGACTCGCTGTAAGAGCGAAACCGCCAGCAGCAACACCCGTAGCAACGGATATTCACCCAAAACCCCAAGAACCTGGTCGGCCCACAGGCCGCCAAGACCAAAGCAAAAAGCCCCCGATGCTTTCACATCGAGGGCTTTGGACAAAACAGCTCAGCGCTTAGTGATGCTCACGCGTCGCCCGGAATTTCACATCCGGCCAACGCTCTTCCATCAACGCCAGGTTAACCCGCGTCGGAGCGAGGTAAGTCAGGTGACCACCGCCATCGACCGCCAGGTTCTCCACAGCCTTGTTGGAAAACTCCTCAAGCTTCTTCTTGTCGCTGCATTCGATCCAGCGCGCGGAGTACACGGTAATCGGCTCATACGAGCACTCAACCTTGTATTCCTCTTTCAAGCGACTAGCGACCACATCGAACTGCAGTACACCCACGGCGCCCAGAATGATGTCGTTGCTGCGCTCCGGGAAAAACACCTGCGTCGCGCCCTCTTCGGCTAACTGTTGCAGACCCTGACGCAACTGCTTGGACTTCAGCGGATCGCGCAGACGCACACGACGGAACAGCTCCGGGGCAAAGTGCGGAATACCGGTAAAGCCCAGGGCTTCACCTTCACTGAAGGTGTCGCCGATCTGAATGGTGCCGTGGTTGTGCAGACCGATGATGTCGCCGGCAAAGGCTTCTTCAAGCTGCTCACGCTCGGAGGAGAAGAACGTCAGGGCGTCGCCGATGCGCACGTCCTTGCCGGTACGCACGTGGCGCATCTTCATGCCTTTCTCGTACTTGCCGGAGCAAATGCGCATGAAGGCAATGCGGTCGCGGTGCTTCGGGTCCATGTTCGCCTGGATCTTGAAGATGAAGCCCGAGAACTTCTCTTCCACCGGCTCGACGGTACGCTCGTTGGCCACACGGGCCAGCGGACGCGGCGCCCAATCAACAACAGCATCGAGAACGTGGTCAACACCGAAGTTGCCCAGTGCCGTACCGAAGAACACCGGGGTCAGTTGACCGTCGAGGAATTCCTGCTGGTTGAATTCGTGGCAGGCGCCTTGAACCAGTTCCAACTGCTCGATGAAGCGCTCGTACTCGTCGCCCAGATGCGCGCGGGCTTCGTCGGAATCGAGCTTCTCGATGATCTTGGTTTCGGTGCGTTCGTGACCGTGACCGGCGGTGTAGACAATGATGTAGTCGTCGGCCAGGTGATACACGCCCTTGAAGTCGCGGTAGCAACCGATCGGCCAGGTGATCGGCGCAGCCTTGATCTTCAGCACGGCTTCGATCTCGTCGAGCAGTTCGATCGGGTCGCGGATGTCACGGTCGAGTTTGTTGATGAAGCTGACGATCGGCGTGTCACGCAGACGGCAGACGTCCATCAGCGCAATCGTACGCGGCTCGACACCTTTACCGCCGTCGAGAACCATCAATGCCGAGTCCACCGCCGTCAGAGTGCGGTAGGTATCTTCGGAGAAGTCTTCGTGGCCCGGGGTGTCGAGCAGGTTGATCATGTGTTCGCGATACGGGAACTGCATGACCGACGTGGTAATGGAAATACCCCGTTGTTTCTCCATCTCCATCCAGTCGGATGTCGCATGGCGATCGGATTTACGGGATTTCACCGTACCGGCCACTGCAATCGCCTTGCCCATCAACAGGAGCTTTTCGGTGATCGTGGTTTTACCGGCATCGGGGTGGGAAATAATGGCGAAAGTGCGGCGTTTCGCGACTTCGGCGGCCTGGTTGGTCATGGGAAATCGCCTGGCGGTGATTCAAAAAAGGGCCGCGATTATAGCCCAACTCGATGCAATAACCGAACCGTTGAGCACATTAAGGGTGGCCAAATGCTGCCGCAGATGGGAACCTTTTAAAGCACGGAGACGTCCATCCCCTGTTACGAATTTTCGTCAGGGGCTGAAAAATCAGCAAGTTAGCCTGACGAGGCTGCGCTCATGGCTCGCTTTCAGACCGCTTTTTGCCGGTGCTGAGGGAGCTGCTTCTCGCGAACGTTTATTCCCGGCAGCCATGTATGGCATGCCACACGGGAGGGCGTTCGCCGACTACAAAAAAAGGAGTCCGCCTGTGGCTATCCGCTATGGCAAAGGGCTGATGGGAGGTGCGGTGGTGATCGCGCTCCTGGCCCTGCTGGTCCACTGGATCGGCATCAACACGATCGAACACTACCGCGACGATTTGTTGTTTTACCTGCAAGCTCATCTGATTCTCGTCCTCGCTTCAATGCTGGCCGCCCTTGTCGTGGGCATCCCCGCCGGCATCTTCCTCAGTCGCCCGACCATGGTCGGACGCGCTGAACGCTTCATGCAGATCTTCAATATCGGTAACACCGTGCCCCCGCTGGCCGTGCTTGCGATCGCCCTGGGCGTCCTCGGCATCGGCAGTGGCCCGGCGATCTTCGCTTTATTCCTCGCCTCCCTGTTGCCGATTGTGCGCAACACCTATGAAGGCCTGAAAAATGTCCAGGGCTCACTGAAAGAAGCGGCCGTCGGCATCGGTATGACCCCGCGCCAGGTGTTGTGGAAAGTCGAACTGCCCAACGCCGTGCCGATCATCGTCGGTGGTGTGCGCGTGGCTTTGGCGATCAACGTCGGCACCGCGCCACTGGCCTTCCTGATCGGCGCCAACAGCCTCGGCAGCCTGATCTTCCCTGGCATCGCCCTGAACAATCAGCCGCAACTGCTGCTCGGCGCCGCGTGCACCGCGCTGCTGGCCTTGCTGCTCGATGGCGTCGTCACCCTCGCCAGCCGTCTCTGGCTGGAACGCGGTTTGCGCCCGTCTTAAGGCTTTTGCGAAGGAATATTTATGAAACGTTTTAGCTCGTCTTTGGGATTGATAGCAGGCTGCATCCTGCTGTTCGCAGGCATCGCGCAAGCCGCCGACAAACCAGTGATCCGCCTCGGCGCGCGGGTGTTTACCGAGCAGACCTTGCTCGCGGAAATCACCGCGCAATACCTGCGCAGCAAAGGCTACGACGCGCAGATCACCGGTGGTCTGGGCAGCAACCTCGCCCGCAGCGCACACGAAAGCGGGCAACTGGACATGCTCTGGGAATACACCGGCGTGTCACTGGTGGCCTACAACCATGTCACGGAAAAACTCGACAGCGCGCAGTCCTACGCCCGGGTAAAAGAACTCGACGCAAAAAAAGGCCTGATCTGGCTGACGCCGTCGAAATTCAGCAACACCTACGCCCTCGCGCTGCCGAAAAAGGTCGCTGAGGAATATCCGCAGATCAACAACATCAGCCAGTTGAACGAAGTGCTGCGCGCCGAGGCCAAGACCAATCACCTGGTGGCGCTGGACACCGAGTTCGCCAATCGCTCCGACGGTCTGATCGGCATGGTCGATCTCTACGGCATGAACCTGACCCGCAAGAACATCCGCCAGATGGATGCCGGGCTGGTTTACACGGCATTGCGCAACGGTCAGGTGTTTGCCGGTCTGGTCTACACCACCGACGGTCGCTTGAACGCCTTCGGCCTGAAACTGCTGGAAGACGACAAGCACTACTTCCCCGACTACACCGCCGCACCGGTGGTGCGTCAGGCAACACTGGACGCCAACCCGAAACTGGCCGAGCAACTCAAGCCACTGGCCGAACTGTTCGACGACGAAACCATGCGCCAGCTCAACGCGCGAGTCGACGTCGATCACGAAAGCCCTTCGAAAGTGGCCGCCGATTTCCTGCGCCAGCACCCACTTAACTAAGGAGGAAAAGTCATGGAATTTCTGAACGCCTTTTCCCACCTCGACTGGCAGCAGGTGATGCACCTGACCTGGCAGCACATCACCCTGGTCGGCATCGCCGTGACCCTGGCGATTGTCGTTGGCGTGCCGTTGGGCATTCTGATGACGCGGTTTCCGACTCTCGCCGGTCCATTGCAAGCCAGCGCCACGGTGCTGCTGACCGTGCCGTCGATTGCCCTGTTCGGCCTGCTGCTGCCGTTCTACTCCAAGTTCGGCCAGGGCCTCGGGCCGATGCCAGCGATCACCGCAGTATTTCTCTATTCATTGCTGCCGATCATGCGCAACACCTACCTCGCCCTCACCGGCGTGGAACCGGGCATCCGTGAAGCCGCACGCGGTATCGGCATGACCTTCGGCCAGCGCCTGCGCATGGTCGAGCTGCCGATCGCCGTGCCGGTGATCCTCGCTGGCGTGCGCACCGCCGTGGTGATGAACATCGGCGTGATGACCATCGCCGCGACCATCGGCGCCGGTGGCCTCGGTGTGTTGATCCTCGCTTCCATCAGCCGCAGTGACATGTCGATGCTGATCGTCGGCGCACTGCTGGTCAGTCTTCTGGCCATTTTCGCTGACCTGTTTCTCCAATGGCTGCAACGCTCGTTGACTCCAAAAGGACTGCTCAAATGATCGAACTTCAAAACCTCAGCAAAACTTTCCAAAGCAACGGCAAAGATGTCAAAGCCGTGGACTCGGTGAGCCTGACCGTCAATGAAGGCGAAATCTGTGTGTTCCTCGGGCCATCGGGCTGCGGCAAAAGCACCACGCTGAAGATGATCAATCGCCTGATCAAACCGACCTCGGGCAAGATCCTCATCAACGGTGAAGACACCACCGATCTCGACGAAGTAACGCTGCGTCGCAACATCGGTTACGTGATCCAGCAGATCGGTCTGTTCCCGAACATGACCATCGAAGAGAACATCGTCGTCGTGCCGAAACTGCTCGGCTGGGACAAACAGAAATGCCACGACCGCGCCCGCGAATTGATGAGCATGATCAAGCTGGAGCCCAAGCAGTATCTGCATCGCTACCCGCGCGAACTGTCCGGCGGCCAGCAACAGCGCATCGGCGTGATCCGCGCACTGGCAGCAGATGCACCACTGTTGTTGATGGATGAGCCGTTCGGTGCGGTCGACCCGATCAACCGCGAGATGATTCAGAACGAATTCTTCGAAATGCAGCGCGCGCTGAACAAGACCGTGATCATGGTCAGCCACGACATCGACGAAGCGATCAAACTCGGCGACAAGATCGCGATCTTCCGCGCCGGCAAACTGCTGCAGATTGACCATCCGGACACGCTGCTCGCGCACCCGGCGGACGACTTTGTCAGCAATTTCGTCGGCCAGGACAGCACGCTCAAGCGCCTGTTGTTGGTCAAAGCGGAAGATGCGGCGGACAACGCACCGTCGGTGAGCCCGGAAACCCCGGTGGCCGATGCGCTGGAGTTGATGGACGAACATGACCGTCGCTACGTGGTGGTCACCTGCGCCGAGAACAAGGCACTGGGCTATGTGCGTCGTCGCGATTTGCACCGTCAGACTGGCACTTGCGCGCAGTTCCTGCGTGAGTTCAATGCCACGGCGGCGTACGACGAGCATTTGCGCATCCTGCTGTCGCGCATGTACGAGTTCAATCGTTCGTGGCTGCCGGTGATGGATGCCGAGCGGGTGTTCCTTGGCGAGGTCACGCAGGAGTCGATTGCGGCTTATCTGAGTTCGGGGCGTTCGCGCGGGATGAAGACGAGTATCGTCTCGCCGGCTGAAGCGGTAGTCGCCTGATTAACCGGTAAAAACACAAAACCCTGTAGGAGTGAGCCTGCTCGCGATAGCGCAATATCAGTCAATGAAGATGTCGGCTGAAAAAAAGTCATCGCGAGCAGGCTCACTCCTACAGGACCGGGGGTGTTACCAAGTCATTCACAAGGCGGAAAAGAAACTCAACACCTGAGAACCAGGCAGCATGCTCTGGACAGCCTTCCAAACAACCAAAATCCCCCTAACCCCTCCTCTCGCGGCCAACGTCGCCGAAGTTGCGCCCATCAGACTTACCCACGACTTCGCCGACAAAATCCGCGAACGTGCAGGTATTTTTAACACTGAAAAATTCGCGGGGAACATCTGCCCGTCATCTCGGTCGGCTACAAAGAGTAATGAACGCGACGCACGTCAGAAGCGTGCAAAAACGCGACATTTTTAGTTGATCTCACGCCCCTCACGCCCTAAAGTTCGCGCCGAACGTCCATGCTGGAAACGATCCATCCGGCTCAAGTACTGACGACGAGACAGCAAGGCCAAGGGAAAGCTGCACCTCCCATGGCCTTTTTGCTTTCGGCGACATGCCTTGGGAAGTAGGCGAACCAAAGTGGGGATACGGAGGACGTTCATTTTCACCCATTGTTTTTACTTGTTTGCCCATAGGAGCTCCCAGCATGTCGATCCAGGTCGAAGACTATTTCGCGCGCGCTACATTCGACAAAATGAAGGCGTTCGCCGACAAACAGGAAACCCCGTTCGTGGTGATCGACACCGCGATGATCGCTCAGGCCTACGATGACCTGCGCGCCGGTTTCGAATTCGCCAAGGTCTACTACGCGGTCAAGGCCAACCCGGCCGTCGAGATCATCGACCTGCTCAAAGAGAAAGGTTCGAGCTTCGACATCGCCTCGATCTACGAGCTGGACAAGGTGATGGATCGCGGCGTCAGCGCCGACCGTATCAGCTACGGCAACACCATCAAGAAATCCAAGGACATCCGCTACTTCTACGAGAAGGGCGTGCGTCTGTTCTCCACCGACTCCGAAGCTGACCTGCGCAATATCGCCAAGGCTGCACCGGGTTCGAAAGTCTATGTGCGCATCCTCACCGAGGGCTCGACCACGGCTGACTGGCCACTGTCGCGCAAATTCGGCTGCCAGACCGACATGGCCATGGACCTGCTGATCCTCGCTCGCGACCTCGGTCTGGTGCCTTACGGCATCTCCTTCCACGTCGGTTCGCAACAGCGCGACATCAGCGTCTGGGACGCAGCGATTGCCAAGGTCAAAGTGATCTTCGAGCGTCTGAAAGAAGAAGACGGCATTCACCTGAAGCTGATCAACATGGGCGGTGGCTTCCCGGCCAACTACATCACCCGCACCAACAGCCTGGAAACCTACGCCGAAGAAATCATCCGTTTCCTGAAGGAAGACTTCGGTGATGAGCTGCCGGAAATCATTCTCGAGCCGGGCCGTTCGCTGATCGCCAACGCCGGTATTCTGGTCAGCGAAGTGGTGCTGGTTGCACGCAAGTCGCGCACCGCTGTTGAACGTTGGGTTTATACCGATGTGGGCAAGTTCTCCGGGCTGATCGAAACCATGGACGAAGCGATCAAGTTCCCGATCTGGACCGAGAAGAAAGGCGAGATGGAAGAAGTCGTCATCGCTGGCCCGACTTGCGACAGCGCCGACATCATGTACGAGAACTACAAGTACGGTCTGCCACTGAACCTGGCGATCGGTGATCGGTTGTACTGGTTATCGACGGGTGCTTACACCACCAGTTATAGCGCGGTTGAGTTCAATGGCTTCCCGCCCTTGAAGTCATATTACGTATAATAACTGGCAACTCCAAAAAACCCGTGCCCAGGCACGGGTTTTTTATTTAGATATTGACACCGCAACTACACGCCAACAACAAGTTACATAGAAAACATATACCTCGCACATAAAACAACTCTAACCTACGAACTCAATATCACTTGCAAAGGATTAAAAAGTGCAAACGAGTTCAACTAAATCAATCACAAAGAACGATATAAAGAAAATCAAGGACTACATCGCTACCGCGCAATCACTGCCGCGCTCGATCGCGGATATTGAAAAGCAGTTACAGGCAAAAAATACCGGCATTGTCGGGCTTGAACCATTTGATATTGTCGAACTGAACCATAAGGTCATCAACAACGCCAATTCATGGGGTGATATCGAATACGCCATGAAGCGCGTCGGTGGCAGCCTGGCAGCCTTCTCGGAGGACCTGGAAAACTTTGGCCAGGAAATCATCGACGCCATCACAACCATGCCCGGCTACTTGAATTATCTCGGCACCATCAGCACGCTCACCGAGGATGAAATAAACAGTCTGCCGCCATTGGAAATAGGCAAGACGGAGAAAAACCGATTTGGCTCCATTCAGGAATCGCTGGTGTTTATCGCCGATTCCATCGATGAGAAGAAGCTCAATAGTCAAGACGTGATACTGCGCCTGCAGTACTTCAAGGCCGAACTCAACAATATCGTCGCTCCAGGCATCGGCAGCAAGATGAAACTGGCGAACAATAACGAGATCAATCGGCAGATCACCGATTTGAACCTGGCCATTGATAAAGCTCAAGCGCGCCTCGATGAGAAGATCCGAGAGGCCGAACCCAATTTCTTCGAGCACTTTCTGGCCTTTATAAGTCCATACCCGAGGGGTGTTTATCAAACGCTGGAATTATTCGAGATTAAAAATATTGCCCCGTTGCGCGAGCAACGGGACCAACTGGTGGAGCAGGTTAAACAAAAAGACATTCTCGCCGGTACTCTTCTGCAGTTGCACACTGACCTTGACAGTCTTTTAATCTATGTGGACGGCGCCATTCAGAGCACTTCGCAACTTGAAACAGTCTGGGTGTCTATTTCCGAATATATCAACTCTTCAAAAAACAAAGTAATGGGCATGCATGACTTCCTCACGCTCAGAAGCTTCGTTTCGAGTTTGCGTGTTGTCTTGAAAAACTGGAAAACCATTCAAACCAATTCGAATGCACTGATCGCCGCATTCAACTGACTCATATAAAAAACAACGAAAAGGAAATTCTTATGACACTTGCGAGTTACCAACTCCCCGATCTAGCCACAGTTCACGACAGTCGTGAAGCCATCCGATATCAAGCGATTGTGGGCTCCGCCAATTTGTACATCAAAGCTTTGGGCAACGAGTTGCTTGGCCTCAACGCAGCCGTTGGCCACGCGGATCAACTGGCCGCCAACGCCATAACCAGCGCGATCATCGCACTGGAAACCGATGATCTGCGCGAGAACCTGCAAGCCCTGACAGCGTTGATGGCACGTCAAACAGACACCCAGACCAAGGAAGCCATCAAGGTCTACTCGACAATCTCCAGCCAACTGATTGACCTGTGCACTGACCAGATTTCGCAATTGCACGAAAAACTCGAAGACGGCGTTTACAACGTCCAGAGCGCAAGCATCAGCAACAATCGTTTCCGGCTCGCGGAACTTGCCGACGCCAGAGTCGTTCTGGAGCAGCAACTCATCACCGAGCAAGCGCCCATCGTCCAAATGAATGCTGATTTGCTCGTGCTGAACAACGCGATCAAGGAGTTCGAGAAGCTGACAATTATCGACCGCCTGAAACCACTGCTGGATCAATTGAAGACTTTGCTTGGCAAAGACGCATCAACGCCGCAAAGCGCCGCGATGGAGGCCGGCATCATTGTTGCCAACAAATTTCTGGACGAGGCCAACGAGCTGATCAAATACCAGAGCCTGACCAAAGCCCGGGACGTCATTCAGAACCGCATCTCGCAGCGTGAGGAACGCGTGTCGTCTCTGACAAGCCAGTTGCGTGAAAACGACAACAGAACCCGGCAATTGAATGACACGCAAAAAGTCATTCCCCACCGACAGGTTTACGTCAGTGAAACCAACAAACTGATCGACGCGCTGTATGCCTTTCTCGATACGGTCATGTATACGTCTCGCGATGACATCCTGGCACGCGGCGAACTCATGCTCAAAAACAGCCAGGCACTGCTCAGGTATATGAACAAGCTTCAGGGACGCTGGCTACGCGGTTGATCGCCATCCGTTGCCCCTCATTGCAGATGAGGGGCAACGGTCCGGGCCTCCAGTAAAGTCATCCTCTGACGATAGGCCTGAGCCATGCTGCGGATATCCGGATGCGGGGAGGCAAGCAGCGACTCACTGCTGACACGAAGAAAAGCCAGGTTGCCTTTGCTCATTGCTTCACCCAACCAATTGAGAGCTTCTTCGATCCGCCCCTCACCCGCCAACACCGCAGCAAAACTGAACTGCCCACGAAAATCCCCACCCTCGGCCGAACGCCGATACCAATCGCGCGCCGCTAACGGATCCGCCGGGCACACCTGCCCTTCTTCCAGATACCGCCCCAGCAGATTCATCGATTTCGCATGACCCAATTCAGCCGCGCGCCGATACAACGCCAGCGCCTGCAGACGATCCGTCGCCACACCGCGCCCGGTCGCCAGCAGATTGGCGAGGTTGTACATCGCCCAATCGAGCCCGGCCTCCGCTGCGATCCGATAATGCTGCGCAGCAACCGACGCATCCGCAGTAACGCCCCAACCATGCTCATGACAACGCCCGAGCATGTTGCGCGCCATCAAATGCCCGCGCCCCGCGGCGATGCCGAACCAGCGCAGCGCCAGCGGGTGATCCCGCTCGATGCCCTGGCCATCCAGCAAGATCTGCCCGAGCAACGCCTGCGCTTCGACTTCGCCCTCGCCCGCCGCCAGCAAAATCGCTTGCGCGGCACGGGCCGGACTTTCGCCGAGCATGGCACTGAGTTGTTCGCCGCTGAGGATTTCCTCGCGACGCAGTTGAAAACTCATACCTCGACCCATCGCCGCAGCAGGTTGTGATACGTGCCGGTGAGGCGGATCAGCGATGGGTGATCTGGCATGTCCTGCGTGAGTTGCTGAATCGCGTCGTCCATCTCGAACAACAACGCGCGCTGACTGTCTTCGCGCACCAGACTTTGCGTCCAGAAGAATGATGCATAGCGAGTACCCCGCGTAACCGCGTTGACCTTGTGCAAACTGGTGCCGGGGTACAAGACCATGTCGCCGGCCGGCAACTTCACCCGCTGCGTGCCGTAGGTGTCGTGGATTTCCAGTTCGCCGCCGTCGTAATCCTCAGGCTCGCTGAAGAACAGCGTCGCCGACAGATCGGTGCGCACCCGCTCGATGCTGCCCTTGGGCTGGCGTACCGCGTTGTCGATGTGAAAATCGAAACTGCCACCGGCCGTATAACAATTCACCAACGGCGGGAAGACTTTGTGCGGCAGCGCGGCGGACATGAACCGTGGGTTTTGCCACAACCGTTCCAGCATCGCCGCGCCGATTTCCTTGGCCAGCGGATGGCCTTCGGGCAACTGCAGATTGTGTTTGGCCTTGGCTGACTGAAAGCCCGCGGTGATCTTGCCATCGGCCCAATCGGCCTGCTCCAGTGCCTCGCGGATACGCTGCACTTCGTCTTTCGCGAACAGTCCGGGGATGTGCAGCAGCATGGCGATGTCACCTGATGGCAAAGAGGCGGCAATGGTATTGATTCTTATTGACTGTGTAAAACCCGGTGGACGAATGAACTGGCAAAAACCGTAAGGCTAAATTGTAAAGAATGTAAATTCAGTGCGAATAACAATGTTTCGCAATTGATACGAATACCTGTTTACCCTATATTCCGCCGCCTCAAATCCTTGGGGAGGGGAATAAAAATGGCACGTCAACACGCACAATTACCGGTCAGTTCACCACGTCTGCTCGCCTCTGCCATCGGTATGGCAATCACCGCCGGCACCGCTGGCCAGATGGTCTTCGCTGCGGAAAAAACCGACAGCAAAGCCGCCGGCAATGCCATCGCCCTGGACGCCACCGCCATCACTGGCGAAGCGCAGGACTCGACGTCCTACCAGGTGGAAAAAGCCTCCTCGCCCAAGTACACCGCGCCGCTGGTCGACACGCCGCGCTCGGTCACCGTGATTCCGCAACAAGTCCTCAAAGACACCGGCGCCCTGAACATGCAGGACGCGCTGCGCACCGTGCCGGGCATCACCTTCGGCGCCGGTGAAGGCGGCAACCCACAGGGCGATCGCCCGTTCATTCGTGGTTTCGACGCCCAGGGCGACACTTACCTCGACGGCGTGCGCGACACCGGTTCGCAGAGCCGCGAGATTTTCGCTGTGGAAAACATCGAAGTCAGCAAGGGCCCGAACTCCGCCATTGGCGGTCGCGGCGCAGCGGGCGGCAGCATCAACCTGGTGAGCAAGAAAGCGCACTTGGGCAACTCGTTCGACGGTGGTTTCACTTGGGGCTCCGACCAGACCCAGCGTTACACCCTCGACGGCAACTACCAGTTCAGCGACACCGCTGCTGGCCGTCTGAACCTGATGAGCCACGAGAGCAATGTCGCCGGTCGCGACAAGGTCGATTACGACCGCTGGGGTATCGCGCCTTCTCTGGCGTTTGGCCTGGGTACCGACACCCGCGTCAACCTCGACTACTACCATCTCGAAAGCAACGACACCCCGGATTCGGGCGTGCCGTACACCATTCCTGCCGGCGGTTCGGCTGCACGTACCAAGTCCAACCCGGACAAGCCGTACGCCGGTGGCGATCACAGCAACTTCTACGGTCTGGATCGCGACTTCCGCAAGGGCCGCACCGACACCGCGACCTTCGCCATCGAGCACGACCTGAGCGACTCGCTGACGATCAAGAACACCCTGCGCCACGGCACCAGCATGCAGGATTACATCCTGACCCAGCCGGACGACAGCAAGGGCAACGTCAACAATGGCAGCCTCTGGCGTCGTGCCAATACGCGGGTGAGCAACACCGAAACCACCACCAACCAGACTGACCTGTTCGGCAATTTCTACGTCGCCGGCTTCAAGAACAGCTTCTCCACCGGCGTCGAGTACACCCGTGAGGAAAGCCAGAAGTCTTCGTATAACGTCAACACCGACACCACGCCGCGCACACCGGGCAACTCCAGCACTAACTGCACCCCGTCGATGATCGGCGCGTCGAGTAACTACAACTGCACCTCGCTGTCGAACCCGAACCCGAACGACCCGTGGAACGGCGCAATCTCGCGCAACTACGCCGGCACCGATACCCAGGCCAACACCTACGCGCTGTATGTGTTCGATACGCTGGAGCTGAACGAGCAGTGGCTGGTGAACATGGGGCTTCGTTACGACCACTTCGACACCGACTACAAGACCTACAACGCCGCTGGCACCACCACGTCCAAGGGCGATGACACCAGCGAGTTCGTTACCGGTCAGTTCGGCGTCGTCTACAAGCCTGCGGAAAACGGCAGCATCTACGCCTCCTACGCCACCTCAGCCACGCCGCCGGGCAACACCCTGGGCGAAGGTCAGGAAGGCAACCCGTTGGGCGGCACGCCGGATCGCAGCGGCAACCTGCTGAGCAGCGACATGGAGCCGGAAACCACCAAGAACTACGAAATCGGTACCAAGTGGGATCTGCTCAATGATCGCTTGTCGCTGACCGCTGACATCTTCCGCACCGAGAAAGAAAACGCTCGTGTGCAAGTCGACACCACCTCGTACGAAAACGCCGGCAAGACCCGCGTGCAAGGTGTCGAGCTGTCGGCCAGCGGCAAGATCACCGACAAGTGGCAAGTGTTCGCCGGATACGCGTTCATGGACAGCGAACAAGTCGACGGCGGCCCGATGGGCAAGGCCAACGACGGCAACGAACTGCCTAACACGCCGAAAAACAGCGCCAGCCTGTGGACCACTTACCAGGTCACGCCGAAGCTGACCATCGGCGGCGGTGCGTTCTACGTCGACGACGTGTACGGCAGCGTGGCTAACACCACCATGGTTGACTCGTATGTTCGCTACGACGCGATGGCCGCGTACAAGCTCACCAAGAACGTCGACCTGCAACTCAATGTGCAGAACCTGACCAACGAAACCTATTACGACAAAGCCTTCTCGACCCACTTCGCCAATCAGGCGGCGGGCCGTACGGCATTGTTGAGCACCAACTTCCACTTCTGACCGATGTAATCAATGTGGGAGCGAGCCTGCTCGCGAAGGCGATCTTTCAGCACCATCAATGTTGACTGACACACCGCTTTCGCGAGCAGGCTCGCTCCCACAGGGGAAAGTCGGAAGTCAGGCCCCGTTCATTCAATTGAACGGGGCTTTTGTGCGTAATAAAGAACGCTTCTCGATAACCCACGGCATAATGCGCGCCGTGAAGACAATTTCCGAATGGACGGCGAGTGACGTGTTGAAGAAAACCCTGTTCCAGTTGCACTGGTTTTTTGGCATCACCGCAGGCCTGGTGCTGACGTTGATGGGCATCACCGGCGCGGCCTATTCGTTTCAGGACGAAATCCTGCGGACGCTGAATCCCTCCGTTCTGCAGGTGGAAAAACAAGTCGCCGGCGTGCTGCCGCCCGTCGAGCTGGTGGAGCGCATAGAAGCCACGTCGGGCAAAAAGGTTTCGATGCTCTGGGTTGAAACCGACAGCGGCAACGCGGCTCGCGTCTACTTCACCCCGCCCAAAGGCGAGCGTCGCGGTGAGATGCGCTACTTCGATCCGTATACCGGCGAGTTCATGGGCGATGCCGTTGGCCAGGATTTCTTCGGCCTGATGCTGCAACTGCACCGCTTCCTCGCCATGGGCGATACCGGGCGCAACATCACCGGCGCCTGCACGCTGATCCTGCTGTTCTTCTGCCTCTCCGGCCTGTACCTGCGCTGGCCACGTCAGTGGAACAGCTGGCGCGTGTGGCTGACGCTGGACTGGAAGAAAAAGGGCCGCGCCTTCAACTGGGATCTGCATTCGGTGGCGGGCACCTGGTGCCTGTTGGTTTATCTGCTGCTGGCGTTGACCGGGTTGTCGTGGTCGTACGAGTGGTACAACAAAGGCCTGACCAAATTGCTCTCCGACGCGCCGCAAAACGAGCGCGTGCGCGGCGGTCGCGGCCCGGCGCCGGAAGGTCCGGCGCCGACCGCCGATTACGCAGCGATGTGGAGCAGCATCTACAGTGCCGCCGGCCCTGGGCTGGCCGCCTACAACATCCGCATGCCGGCGGTGGCTGGCCAACCGGCAACCGTGTTCTACCTGCTCGACAGTTCGCCGCACGATCGCGCCCTGAACCAGATCACCCTCGACCCGGCCACCGGCATCGTCAAACGCGTCGATCGTTACGCCGACAAGAGCTTCAAGGCACAACTGCTGACCAGCATTTATGCGCTGCACGTCGGTAGTTACTTCGGCCTGGTCGGGCGGATCATCATTACCCTCGCGGCAGTGTGCATGCCGCTGTTTTTCATCACCGGATGGCTGCTGTACCTCGATCGTCGCCGCAAGAAAAAGCAGATCAAGGATGCGCGCCAAGGCCTCGCTCAACCGGCCGGCGATGCTTCGGCGTGGCTGATCGGTTTTGCCAGCCAGAGCGGTTTTGCCGAGCAACTGGCGTGGCAGACCGCCGGGCAATTGCAGGCCGCCGGATTGCCGGTGAAGGTGCAGCCACTGGCCAATGTCAGCGAGCAGGATCTGCGTGAATCGAACAATGCTTTGTTTGTCGTGAGCACGTTTGGCGACGGCGAAGCGCCGGACAGCGCACGCGGATTTGAGCGCAAGGTGTTGAGCAAGGCGGCAACGCTCGACAGCCTGAATTACTCGGTGCTCGGTCTCGGTGATCGTCAGTATCAGCACTTCTGTGGTTTCGCCAAACGCCTGCACCAATGGTTGGCTGAGCACGGCGGCAAGACATTGTTTGCCCCGGTGGAAGTCGACAGCGGTGATCCGTATGCCCTGCGCCACTGGCAGACTCAATTGGGCCTGCTCACCGGGCAAGCCCCCATCGATACTTGGCAGGCGCCGAGTTACGACAACTGGACGCTGGTCCGCCGCGAACTGATGAACCCGGACAGCAGCGGTGCGCCGGTTTACCTGCTGGGTTTGAGCGCACCGAATACCAGCAGTTGGCTGGCCGGCGACCTGGTCGAAGTACTGCCACGCAACTGCCCGTGGGCCATCGAACACTTCCTCGACGGTCTCGGCATTCGTGGCGAGACCACAGTGAAAATCAACGGTCTCGACGAGCCGCTGGAAGTCGCGCTGGCGTCGCGGCAATTGCCTGAGCACCGTGCACATCTGGTCGGTTTGCATGCGCAATCGCTGGTCGATGCGATGGTGCCGCTGGCCATGCGCGAATACTCGATCGCCTCGATTGCCGCCGACGGTGTGCTGGAGTTGATCGTGCGTCAGGAACAGCACGCGGACGGTAGCCTGGGCATCGGTTCCGGCTGGCTGACTGAACACGCGCCAGTGGGCGGCAGTATCAGTTTGCGGGTTCGGCGCAACAGTGGTTTCCATCTGCCGAACGAACCCGTACCGATGATTCTGCTGGGTAACGGCACCGGGCTGGCCGGGCTGCGCAGTTTGCTCAAGGCGCGGATCGCCGATGGTCAACAGCGCCAGTGGTTGTTGTTTGGCGAGCGCAATCGTGAACACGATTTCCTCTGCCGCGCAGAGCTGGAAGAGTGGTTGATCAATGGTGATCTGGCGCGGCTGGATCTGGCGTTTTCGCGGGATCAGGCGGAGAAGGTTTATGTGCAGGATCGTTTGCGTGAGTCGGCTGATGAGTTGAAGAAATGGCTGGCGGAGGGGGCGGTGATTTATATCTGCGGCAGCTTGCAGGGAATGGCTTCGGGGGTTGATCAGGTGCTTAACGATATTCTCGGGGCAGCCGAAGTGGAGCGGTTGATTGAGCAGGGCCGCTACCGTCGCGACGTCTATTAAAAGCCCCTCACCCTAGCCCTCTCCCAAAGGGAGAGGGGACTGACCGTGAGAGATTCACGCAATACGCCGACCTGAACGTCCTCTGCCGAATCCATAATCGACACGGTCTTCCAGGTCGGCGTATTTCTTTAGACACCTCCGTCGGCCCCCTCTCCCTCCGGGAGAGGGCTGGGGTGAGGGTTAGCCTTTGATCTTTAAGCAGGCTGCAATTTTTTCTCGAAAACCGCCACCCCATTCAAATCCCGCAACACCACACTCATCTCCCCACTTACCCCTTCAATATTCACCTCGCCAAAAAACTGAAACCCGGCAAACGGCGACGCGTTCTGCACCGGCGGCGCCTTCTCGAACACCACCTCAGGGCCAAAAGTTTTATCCAGCGGATTAGGCCCAAAGCTCCCGGCATTCAAGGGCCCGGCAACAAACTCCCAGAACGGCTCGAAATCCTGAAACGCCGCACGATCCGGGTGATAGTGATGCGCCGCGCAGTAGTGCACGTCGGCCGTGAGGAAGACAAAATTGCGCACCTGCTGCTTACGCAGATAACCGAGCAACTCGGCGATTTCCACCTCGCGCCCCTGCGCCGGTCCCGGATCACCGTTAGCCACCGCTTCCCAACGCGCGACACCCGGACTGACCTCACCATCCGGCACGCCCAGACCAATCGGCATGTCGGCGGCGATGACCTTCCATTGGGCTTTGGATTTCTTCAATCCACGCTTGAGCCAGTCCAGTTGCTCACGCCCCAGAAACGGTTTCGCCGCGCCGAGGTTGTCGTCATTGGCGCCGCGATAACTGCGCATGTCGAGCACGAACACATCGAGCATCGGTCCATAACTGAGCTTGCGATAAATCCGCCCGCCGCCGTCGGCAGCCTGCAAACGCATTGGCGAATATTCCAGCCACGCCTTACGGGCGCGCCCGACCAGGGTGTGGATATCTTTCTCCTGATAGCGCTCGTCGAGCTGTTTGCCGGGTGACCAGTTGTTGACCACTTCATGGTCGTCCCACTGCCAGATCTGCGGCACCTCGGCGTTGAACCGACGGATGTTTTCGTCCATCAGGTTGTAGCGGTAGTTGCCGCGATAGTCGTCGAGAGTCTGCGCGACTTTGCTCTTGGCTTCGGTGGTGAGGTTGCGCCAGATACGACCATTTTCGGTGGTGAGCTGCGCGGGCACCGGGCCGTCGGCGTAGATGGTGTCGCCGCTGTGGATAAAAAAATCCGGCAGGCGCAGGCGCATGGCTTCGTAGATGCGCATGCCGCCGATGTCCGTGTTGATGCCAAAGCCCTGGCCGACGGTGTCGCCGCTCCAGACGAAACGAATATTGCGCCGCGCCGTCGGAGCGCTGCGCAGGTGACCGAGCCACGGTTCGCTGGCGACGCCGGTGCGGGCGTCCTTGAAATACACGCGATAGAAAATCGCCTGATCGGCGGGCAGCCCGATCAGTTCAACGCGGGCGGTAAAGTCGCTGCGGGCATCGGCCAGCGCCGAGACTACCCGACGCGGGTGACGAAACTGGCTGCGGGTGTCCCACTCGACCACCATATGCGCGGGGCGATCGCTGCGGCTCCAGATCATCGCGCGGTCGCCTTGCAGGTCGCCGGACTGCACGCCATCGGTCAACTGCGGGCGATCCTTGACCGAGGCAATCACCGCCGGTGCCAGGCTTGGCATCAGCAGACCGGCACCAACGACTTGCATGACACGCCGGCGACCGGGGTTGAAATCGCTCATGGTGTTCTCCCTGAAAAAAGGAAAACTTAAGCACGCCTATATGAACTCGCCATGACACCACTAACCATTGTGGGAGCGAGCCTGCTCGCGAAAGCGGTGTGCCAGTCAACATACATGTCGCTGGCAGATTGCATTCGCGAGCAGGCTCGCTCCCACAGGGGATTTGTGTTGTCAGTCAGGCCTTGGCGGGTTCGAGGGCCAGCTCGACGGCTTCCGGGCGTTTGACCGTTGCATAGACCACAGCAGTCAACAAACTCCCCGCGACAATCGCCAGCAGATACAGCAACGCATGATTGATCGCATTCGGAATCGCCAACACAAACAAGCCACCATGCGGCGCCATTAGTTTGCAGCCGAAATACATCGACAGCGCACCGGTCAGCGCGCCACCGGCAATACTCGCCGGAATCACCCGCAACGGGTCTTTCGCGGCAAACGGAATCGCCCCTTCGGAGATAAAGCACAACCCCAGCACCAGTGCCGCTTTCCCAGCCTCGCGCTCGGTCTGAGCGAACTTGCGCCGTGCAATAAACGTGGCGATACCCAGGCCAATCGGCGGCACCATCCCGGCGGCCATGGTCGCGGCCATCGGCGCATAACTCTGCGACGCCAGCAGACCCACCGAGAACGCATACGCGGCTTTGTTGATCGGCCCGCCGAGGTCAACGCACATCATGCTGCCGAGCAACACGCCGAGCAGAATCGCGTTGGTGGTGCCCATGCTGTCGAGGAAATGCGTCAGCGCCCCGAGCATGCCAGCGACCGGTTTACCGACCACGTAAATCATCACCAGACCGGTGATCAGGCTGGCAAACAACGGGATGATCAGAATCGGTTTCAGTGCTTCAAGACTTTGCGGCAAGGCGACATATCGGCTGATCGCCTTCGCCGCATAACCGGCGATGAAACCAGCGACGATGCCACCGATAAACCCCGCGCCCAGCGTGCTCGCGAGCAAGCCACCAATCATCCCCGGCGCCAGGCCCGGACGGTCGGCAATCGAGTAAGCGATGTAACCGGCCAGCAGCGGCACCATCAACTTGAACGCGGTCTCGCCGCCGATCTGCATCAATGCCGCAGCCAGCGTGCCTTCTTCCTTGAACGCGGTGATGCCGAACATGAATGACAAGGCGATCATCAAACCGCCCGCCACCACCATCGGCAGCATGAACGACACGCCGGTCAGCAGGTGTTTGTAGACGCCGGTTTTTTCTTGCTTGGCCGGTGCCTTGCCGTCACCCGCAGCACTTTCCACAACACCTTCGGCCAGCGCTTTTTTCAGCGTGGCTTCGGACTGTTTCAACGCAATCCCGGTACCGCAACGATAGATCTTCTTGCCGGCAAAACGCTCGGTGGCAACTTCGATATCTGCCGCCAGCAACACCACGTCGGCTTCGGCAATCGCCGCTGCGCTCAACGGGGTTTTCGCGCCCACCGAGCCTTGGGTTTCGACCTGCAATTCATAGCCCAGACGCTTGGCAGTTTGCTGCAAAGCTTCGGCGGCCATGAAGGTGTGAGCGACACCGGTCGGGCACGCGGTGATGGCGACGATGCGTGGCGCGCGCGCTGCATCGGCAACCGGTTCAGCCGCGCTGGCGACGTAAACTTCTGCCTCTTCCGCGCCACGGCGCAGCACCGCTTCAACATCCTGCAACGCCTGCGCCGGGGCAATCTGGAACACCCGTTTGCCGACAAAGCGGCTCATGTCGACCGCACCTGTGGTGACCAGCAAAACCCACTCGGCCGCTGCAATGGTCGCCGCCGACAACTCGCGTTCCGGGTGCGCCGCATCGACCACTTCCACGCTGGTGCTCCAACCCTGACGCTGCGCCGCCGCATCGAGCAAACGCGCGCACAGCACACTGGTGACCATGCCGTTCGGGCAAGCCGTAACAATGGCTAATTTCATGACAAACCCTCTTATTGTTCTGTCAGGGGGCGAACGCGCACGCCCTGTTCGAGCTGCGCCAGTTGCGCAGCGTCGTTGATGCCGAAACCGATCTGGGTCACCGCCATCGCGGCGATCGCGGTGGCCGTGCGCAGAGTTTGTTCAGGCGTGTCGGCGCTGAGCAAACCGTGGAGCATGCCGGCCAGCAGCGAATCACCGGCACCGACCGTGCTGGCAACGCTGACCTTTGGTGGCGTGGCGTGCAGCGCCGAACCGACGCTGAACCAGTTCACGCCATCAGCACCGTGGGAAATCACCACGTGCTCGATGCCTTGCGCATGCAAACGCGCCGCTGCTTGCGCTTCCGCCGCGTGAGAAACCACGTCGCAACCGAGGGCGTCGGCGAGTTCTTCGGTGTTTGGTTTGATCAGCCATGGACTGGCTTTCAAAGCTTCGCGCAACGCTTCGCCGCTGGAGTCGAGAGCGACTTTCAGACCGAGCTGGTTGAGCCGTTCGATCAACTCGCGCAACCACTGCGCCGTGACGCCACGGGGCAAACTGCCGGCGACCACCACGGCGTCGTGACCCGGTGCAATCTGCACCAGTCGATCGAGCAACGCCTGCTGCGCGGCGGCATCGACCACCGGTCCAGGGCCGTTGATGTCGGTGATGCGGCCATCCTGTTCGGCGATCTTGATGTTGCTGCGCGTCTCGCCCGGCACGCGGATAAACGCGTCGACAAAACCGCGCTTGGCGAACAGGGTTTCGAACGCTTGCAGATTGTCTTCGCCGAGAAAACCGCTGACCGTCAATTGATGACCAAGGTCGGCAAGCACCTGCGCGACGTTCACGCCTTTGCCGGCGGCGTGGGTGTGCATCTCGTCGCTGCGATTGACCTGACCGGCCTCCAGCCGTGGCAGTTCGACGGTGAGGTCGAGCGCCGGGTTGAGGGTCAGGGTAAGAATCTTGGCCATTACAGGGCCTCCACTAATGCGCGCACTTCATTCGCGCTGCCCACGGCCAGGGCCTGTTGAGCAAGGGTTTGCGCCTGAGTCAGGCTGAGTTCGCGGATGCGCGCTTTCACTTCAGCAATGCTGCGCCCGGAGACACTGAGTTCATCGACACCGAGACCGACCAGCACCGGCACCGCCAACGGATCCGCCGCCAATTCGCCACAGACGCCAACCCATTTGCCATGGGCATGGGCCGCGCGCACGGTGATGTCGATCAGTTGCAGCACCGCCGGGTGCAAGCCATCCGCCTGCGCCGACAGGGTCGGATGGCCACGGTCGATGGCCAGGGTGTATTGCGTCAGGTCGTTGGTGCCGACGCTGAAGAAATCGACTTCCTTGGCCAGCACCGGCGCAAGCAGAGCGGCGGACGGCACTTCGATCATGATCCCCAGTTGCAGATCGGCGACCGGGATTTCCAGACGCAAACGTTCGGTCATGTCGCGGGCCTGACGCCACTCTTCGACGCTGCCGACCATCGGGAACATGATCCGCAACGGACGGTTGTCCGCCGAACGCAGCAAGGCGCGCAGTTGCGCTTCCATGATCTGCGGACGTTGCAGGGTCAGGCGAATGCCGCGCACGCCGAGGAACGGGTTTTCTTCCTTGGCGATCGGCCAATACGGCAGCGGTTTGTCGCCGCCGACATCCAGCGTGCGCACCACCAATGGCCGCCCGGCGAGGCCATCGAGGACGCGGCGGTATTCGGCTTCTTGCGTGGCCTCGTCGGGCGCTTGCGGATGGGCCATGAAAATCAGTTCGGTGCGCAGCAGACCGATGCCCTCGGCGCCCTGCTCCACTGCACTGATCACGCCCGCGCTTTCGCCGATGTTGGCGAACACTTCGACCGCATGACCGTCGGTGGTGTGTGCCGGTTGATGGCGTTGCTCGGCGGCAATTTTCAGACGTTGTTCGCGGGTGTCGCGCTCTTCGGCGGCGCGTTGCAGAGTCGCGGCATCGGCGTCGACATGCAGGCGACCGCGTTGACCGTCGAGCAGCAACGGCGTGCCCGGCGCCAGCAACAACACCGCTGCGCCAGCGCCGACCAGCGCCGGAATTCCGAGCGCTCGCGCAACGATTGCACTGTGCGCGGTGGCGCCGCCGCGTGCGGTGAGAATCCCCGCTACGCGTGCCGGATCCAGCCGCGCGACGTCGGACGGGCCGACTTCGTCCATCACCAGAATGTACGGTTGCTCAGGCTCGCTCGCGGTTTGCACGCCACACAGTTGCGCCAGGACGCGACGGCCGATATCACGCAGATCCGCCGCACGCTCGGCGAGCAAAGCGTCCTGCAACGATTCCTGCTGTTTGGCCGCCGCTTCGATCACCGCCATCCATGCCGCCTCGGCGCTTTCGCCCTGCTTGAGGCGCGTGTCGACTTCGTCGGTCAGTTCCGGGTCGTCGAGCATTTCCTGATGGGTGATGAAGATCTCGCGGATGGCTTTGGCTTTGCTGCGTTCGATCAGGCCCTGAATGTCTCCGCGCACGTCGCTGAGCGCTTGCTTGAGACGTTCGCGCTCGACGGCGGCGGACTCGCCGCGCAACGGGTAATCGATGGTTTGCTGCACTTGAATATGCGCAGGCCCGATGGCGATGCCGGGTGCTGCCGGGATCGCCTGCAACTGAGCGCCGGACGCCGGAGCGATCAGCACTTCGGCGATGTCGGCAATGACTTCGCGTTGCTGACTCACCGCTGGCAGCGGCTCGACTTCTTCGCCGAGGCCTTCTTCGATGGCGGCCAAGAGTGCCGGCAAGGCATCAGCGGCGATGCTCGGCTCGGCGATCAACTCCAGCACCTGACCACGACGGGCGCCAAGGCTGAGCAGTTTGCTCAAACTCTTCACCGACACGGCGCTGTCCTGACCGTCGACGATGCGCACACGAATTTCGCCATCAAAACTCTTCGCCAGTTGCGCGAGGATCTTCGCCGGGCGCGCATGCAGACCGTGGGCGTTGGCCAGGGCAATACGCGCGCTAGGCCAGTCGGCGGGCAATTCACCGCCGAGCACTTCGAGAACTTTGCGACTGCTGGTAGCGCGGCCCAGTTCATGGCCACGACCTTCGATGAGCAACGCACACAGGCGTTCAAGCAACGCTTGATGTGCCTCGCCGAGGCTGGCCAGGCAGAACAGACCGCTGAGCGGCTGACCGAGGTAGCGCATCGGTTTGTCCGGCGTCACGAACGCCAGCCCCGGACGTTTCACGGTCTGCTCGCTGTGCAACCACCACAAACCATCACCCAGCGGCAGCGCTTCGACCTGCTGCAACACGCCGGCAAAACCGTTGCTCACACAATCGGCCTGCCGCAGCAGACGTGCGCCACGCCAGACCAGTTCTTCGAAATCATCGGCGGAGACACCGAGGCCAATCATCTGCGCGTCCAGCGCCAGTTCCTGCGGCGCGCCTTGCAGCAGTTTCAGCAGCGCCTCAGGTGAACTGGCGCGACGCAGGGCCTGGCCCAGATCGGTCTCGCCGAGGGCACGGGTCAGCAGTTGCAGCAGGCGCAGGTGTTCGTCGGATTTGGCCGCGATACCGATCGCCAGATAAACGATCTGGCCATCGCCCCAATCCACGCCTTCCGGGAACTGCATCAGGCGCACGCCAGTAGCGAACACCTGATCGCGGGTTTCCGGAGTGCCGTGGGGAATGGCAATACCTTGACCGAGAAAGGTCGAGCCCTGGGCTTCCCGTGCCTGCAATCCAGCGAGGTAACCGTCGGCAACCAGACCATCGGCCACCAGGTGATTGGCGAGCAGTTGCAAGGCAGCGGGTTTATCCACAGCCGATTGGCCCATGGATATCTGCTCTATAGTGAGCTCGAGCATGCGATCTCCTTTTTGGCGCTTTATGAGTGCCAGGTATTGTTTTGGATGGTTTGCAGCTTAGGCGCTTTACCGCTTTGCTTTTCAGCGGCAGTTTTGGCGGTTTCACGGCAGAACCGGCCAAAGACGTCTAAAACGTAGAAAATACGCTTGCTGAAACGTTTAATCTAGATTGATCGGCACGTTACTCGATAATGTCCCATCCTTGAAGTCCAACTTGTCGGATGCGCTGCGACAATAGTCGCCTGCCCTAATCGGGTAGGATTGGCGAAAATGTCGCGGCAAGCTCGAAAAAACAAGGAAATCCCGGGTTGAAACTCAGTGATATCGCGCGGTTGGCCGGAGTGTCCGTGACCACCGCCAGCTACGTCATCAACGGCAAGGCCGAACAGCAACGCATCAGCACCGCGACCGTCGAGCGGGTGCGGGCGGTGGTCGATCTGCACGGCTTCACGCCAAACCCTCAAGCGGCCGGGCTGCGCAGTCGGCACACGCGCACGTTGGGCTTTATTCTGCCGGATCTGGAAAACCCCAGTTACGCGCGGATCGCCAAGCTACTTGAGCAAGGTGCGCGGGCGCGCGGCTATCAATTGCTGATCGCCAGTTCCGACGATGCGCCGGACAGCGAGCGGCAGTTGCTGCAACTGTTCCGTGCGCGCCGTTGCGATGCGCTGATCGTCGCCAGTTGCCTGCCGGCCGGCGATGACAGCTATCGGCAGTTGCAGGCCAAAGGTCTGCCGATCATCGCCATCGACCGGGTCATGGAACCCGAGCATTTCTGCTCGGTGATCAGTGACGACCGCGAGGCCAGCCTGCACTTGACCCAGAGCTTGCTCGATCCGCAACCGAAGCAGATCGTACTGCTCGGCGCGCGCCCGGAACTGAGCATCAGCCAGGAACGTGCCGCCGGTTTCAAAGAGGCGCTGGTCGACTTCAAAGGCGAAGTGCTGGTCGAACATGCTGAATCTTTCAGCCGTGAGTGCGGCAAGCAATTGATGGAAGAACTCCTGCAACGTCTGGGGCATTTGCCGGATGCACTGGTGACGACTTCCTACGTGCTGTTGCAGGGTGTATTCGATGCGCTGCATGACTTCCCGTTGAAATCGCGGCCACTGCGCCTCGGCACCTTCGGCGATACGCAGTTGCTGGATTTCCTGCCGCTGCCGGTCAACGCTATGGCCCAGCAGCACCAGTTGATCGCCGACAAGGCGCTGGAACTGGCGCTGGCCGCCGTCGAGCAGTCGGAGTACAAGCCCGGTGTGCAGGCCATCGCGCGGACCTTCAAGCAGCGTATCCACCAGGACTGAGCCGTGGAGCTGATCGACAGCCACACCCACCTCGATTTCCCCGACTTCGACGCCGATCGCTCGGCGTTGCTCGCCGAATGCCGCGCCCTCGGAGTGCGGCGGATGGTGGTGTTGGGTGTCTATGAAGGTAACTGGCAACGGGTCTGGGATCTGGTGCAGAGCGATGCCGATTTGTATGCGGCATTCGGTCTGCATCCGGTGTATCTCGATCAGCATCGTCCCGAAGATTTGTCGGCACTCGGTGATTGGCTAACCCGGCTGCATGGTCATCGACAGTTATGTGCGGTGGGCGAGATCGGTCTGGATTACTTCATCGAAACCCTCGACCGCGCGCGGCAACAGGCGCTGTTCGAAGCGCAGCTGCAATTGGCGGCGGATTTCCAATTACCGGCATTAATCCACGTTCGCCGTAGTCATGCGGCGGTCATCGCAACGCTCAAACGCTTCAAGCTCAAACGCGCGGGGATCATCCATGCCTTTGCCGGCAGCCGTGAAGAAGCGCGGGAGTACATCAAACTGGGTTTCAAACTGGGTCTGGGCGGCGCGCCGACCTGGCCGCAGGCGTTGCGCATGCATCGGGTGCTGGCGGAACTGCCGCTGGAGTCGATCGTGCTGGAAACCGATTCACCGGACATGGCGCCTGTCATGTTTCCCGGTCAGCGCAATAGTCCGGCGCACTTGCCGGCGATCTGTGAGGCGCTGGCCGAGTTGATGAAGATCAGCCCCGAACATTTGGCCACCGCCAGCACCGCCAACAGCTGCGAAGTCTTCGGCTGGTAAAAAACAATCCTTGTGGGAGCGAGCCTGCTCGCGAAAGCGGTGAGTCAGGTGACAGCGATGTCACTGACAGATTGCATTCGCGAGCAGGCTCACTCCTACAGGGGATTTGTGTATGGCTCAGACGCGGAAGGCGCTGATCAGTTGTTTAAGCTCAACGACCTGAGCTGACAGCGCCCGGCTGGCATCTTCGGTCTGGTGCGCCCCCTGCGCCGTGCGCTCGCCGGCGCGGTTGATCTCGACGATGTTCTGGTCGATATCGTGGGCCACCGCCGTTTGCTGTTCAACGGCAGCGGCGATCTGCTGGTTCTGATCGACGATCATACCGACCGCCCCGAGGATGTTTTCCAGCGCCTGCTGAACCTTTTCCGACTGCCCCACCGTGCCGTTGGCCATCTGATGGCTGACGCCCATGGCTTTCACCGCCGCGCCGACACCGCCGTGCAGCTTGGCGATCATCTGTTCGATTTCTTCGGTCGATTGCTGGGTGCGTTTGGCCAGCGTGCGCACTTCGTCCGCCACCACCGCAAAACCACGTCCCTGTTCGCCGGCACGAGCCGCTTCGATCGCGGCGTTGAGCGCCAGCAGGTTGGTCTGTTCGGCGATGCTCTTGATCACTTCCAGTACACGACTGATCGCTTGGCTATCGCTGGCCAATTGGTTGATCACCAGCACTGACTGGTCAATCTCGCTGGCCAGCGCGGCAATGCTGCCCTGCTGCGATTCGACCAAGCCACGACCACTGATGGTCTCGTCATTCACGCTGTGAGCACTGCTCACCGCTGCGGCGGCACTGCGCGCCACTTCCAGTGAGGTCGCCGACATCTGATTCATCGCCGTCGCCACTTGTTCGATCTGCGTACGTTGCCCGGCGACCGCCTGATTGCTCTGCGCGGAGACGCTTTCAACCTGTCCGGCCTGACGCTCGACCTCGCCGACGGTCTGACCCACCCGCTCGATCAAGTCGTGAATCTTCCTCACCGTGCCGTTGAACACCTCGCCCAATTCACCCAATTCATCGCGACTGCTGGCCTTGAAGTTGACCGTCATGTCACCGGCCGCGACCTTGTCCATCATCGCTCCGAGGCGTTTAAGCGTGGTGCGGGTGGAGGCGTAGAAGCCCCCGTAGAGGTAGAAAATCAACACGAACACCACCGACAACGCCACGGCCTGCAAGACCATGTGCGTGCGGTTCTGCGCCAGACGCTGCTGCAATTGAGTATCGAGGAATTTCAGCGCGGCTTCGTTGAGCTGGTAAGTCCGCTCGATCAGCCCGGTGACCTGATCGTAAAACGCCTGCCACGGCGCATCGAGCGTGTCGGCCATCACCACTTGTTCTTCGAACAGTTCGCTGGCCTGTTTCAGCGAGGCCTTGCTGCTCTCGGCCGCCGCGCTGAGGTTGTCCCGCGCGGCTTTGCTGGAGCCGAGGGCGTCCTGCAGTTTCAAACCGTATTCGGCCTGGAGCTTTTCGATCTGCACCATCAACTCGTCGAAACGTGTGCTTGAAGAGCTGTTGAGAAAACCCTGACCCAATGAATACGAACCCATGGCCCGGCCTTCGCCGAGAGTTTGCGTGACAGTCGGCGTGACCAGGGTGACCAGTTCGCTGAGCTGACGGATGTCGCTCTGGTTGTCGCGGCTGAGCCCGGCCTGACTGCTGATGATCTGGCTGAAAATCTGCGCACTGGCCAACAGTTTGCCGATCAACGCGCTTTTGCTCTGCAAAGAGTTTTCCGCTTGCTGGGCCTTGAACGCGGCGATCATTTCATCGCGTTTGCCGTCGAAGACCTGGACTTGCTCAGGATCTTCAGTCATCGCCGTCAGTCCTTGCAGGCGTGCCAGAACCGCTTGTTCGAGCGTGGTGATCTGCGCCTCGACATTGCCGGCCTTGCCGGACTGGCCGAGGGTGACGTTGATCTGCACCAGATTGTTGAGGGTTTCCAGATCCCGGCGCAGGGCCAGGCTGCTGCCCAGCAGATCAAGGCTTTGCAGCTCGACGCGGGTGCCCTGGAATTCGCGATAGGAATCGCGCACCAGATAGAAATTGGTCACCAGCATCGGCACCAGGAACAGCACGCTGATCAGGCTGAACTTCATGCCGAAGCTCAGACGGTTCATCAGCGAGACGGCGGGATAGAGCAAGCTCTTCACTGGAAGTCTCCCTTGGTTTTTCTTGTTTTTATTGGCAGGCGCGGGGCGACAGCAGATAGCCACTATCGGGCGCCATCTCTGTATAGCTCAAATCGAAGGGAGGTTTTGTAACTTAAGGTTAACGACAAAAAGATCGCAGCCTGCGGCAGCTTCCACAGGAAACACACAATCCCTGTGTAGGAGCTGCCGCAGGCTGCGATCTTTTGATCTTTCTTTAAATCAGTGAAATCAGTGAACCAGAACCGTCCACAAGGCAAAACCGGCATACCACAGCACCGCCGCGCGCAGCAGCAGTTCCCACAGGCAATCGAGGGTGTTGATGCCGTCCGGCCCGACCACGGGAGGTGGAATCTCCCCCGCCGCCAAACCGACCCGGTTGATCAAGTGCGCAGCACTGATGTTCCAGTTGAGCAACTCATGCAGCATCACCCGACTGACCGCGACAAAGTTGCCGACCAGCGCCAGACTCGCCGCCAGCAGACGCACTGGCACCCAATCAAAGGCATGACGCATTTGCGCGGCGCGCTCGACCACTGCCGGGGTCTTGCCATGCTCTTCGGCCAGCGCCAGCAATCGATAAGCCAGCGCCGCGACCGGACCGAGCAGGAAATACCAGAAAATCACCGCGAAGAAGCTTTGATACGCCTCCCACAACAAATGCCCCTGCACGCGATCGAGTAATTGCTCGCCACTGTCGGCGCAGATATTCAGATCACGCTTGGCCACGTGCGCTGCGGCTTGCAGATCCTCACGGCGCCAGGCATCGCGAAACGGCCCGAGACCGCCGAGCAAGTCGCCGCGTCCCAGACTGTAAATCACCACCAGCAAATGCACCGGCAGCGCCAGCAAGCCATAGGCCACCGGTTCCAGCACCACCAGCAACAGCGCCAGCAAGGCCAGCGGAAACACCACCAGAATCGTCAACACCAGCCAGGGTTGCTTAGCCAGCCGCTCGCTGGCTTCGAGTTTGTTCAGTTCGCGGATCCATCCGCCATCGCGTTGAACCCGATGACGCAGGGCCGAAAACTTCTCGATCCACAGCGCCAGCAGTAACACCAGAAAACTCATTGTCCTTCCTCTTGTGCCAGGGCTGCGCGGTAACGTGCCCAGTCGAATGCCGGGCCAGGATCGGTCTTACGCCCGGGTGCTATGTCGCTGTGCCCACAAATGCGGGCGCCGGTGATGGCCGGAAATGCTGTTTGCAACTGGCGGGTCAGCGCCGTCAACGCCTGATACTGCGCGTCGGTGAACGGCAGATCATCGGTGCCTTCGAGCTCGATGCCCACGGAAAAATCGTTACAGGTTTCCCGTCCATCGAAGACCGACACGCCGGCATGCCACGCACGCTCAAGACAGGAGACAAACTGGGTGATCTTGCCGTCACGTTCAATCAGAAAATGCGCCGAGACGCGTAGGTCAGCGATCCCTGCAAAGTAGGGATGTTCGGTGACATCCAGACGATTCTGGAAAAATTCCTGCACCTTGCCCGTGGCGAACTGCGCCGGCGGCAGACTGATGTTGTGGATGACCAACAGGGAAACTTCGCCCGCAGGGCGCTCATTGAAGTTGGGTGATGGGCACACCTGCACCCCGTGACACCACCCGCTAGCGGGATCCAACTGCATACCGATTCCTTCAACGCCGACTGTGTTGGCGCCCAGTATGCCGTGATCGGCCCCCGGCGCGCGATCACTTGGCGCGATTGAGTCGCCGCAGGTTGCCCAGCACCGACTCCAGCGCACGGTCGAACAGTAAGGTGTCGTCCAGAGCACGCACCGCACCGCGCTCGAATTCCAAGGCCAGCGTAACGCGACTGCGCTCCAGCACCTTCATCCCGGTGCGATCGACAAATACATATTTGCCGGTGGCTTCGATGATGGCCGCGAGCTTGCAGCGCAGACTGTGTTCATCGTCTTCCTGAAATGCCACCCAACTGCCCAAGCGCAGTTGCTCGACCTGGCGCAGACCCGCGGCGTCGTGGGGCAAGCGTACCGGCGTCAGCGCCATGCCGCCCTCGTCGGCGGTTTGCAGCACGATCTGCTGCGACACCTCGATCATCGGCGCGGCCGGATCCGCCTCGACGGAACGCTCCAGCACCCGCACATGCAGGGCTTCAAGTTCACTGAAAAATTCGCTGGTGGCGAATGGATCGAACGCCGAACTGGTCAGGCCATCACGCAGAGACTTGAGCAAACCCGGCACCAGTGCCAGCAAGCGCAGACTGGATTCAGTGTCTGCATGACGCTGCACACTCCAGATCAATTGCTCCATGGTGTGCACATCGGCCTGCCATTCAGCTGACTGATCGCCATGCTTGAGGCAGGTCAGCAGAAGTACTTTGCTCCAGGCGTCCTGGACGAAGGTGACCACCGAGGGCGGCAGGGTTTTGCCCAGCAGTGCTTGATTCAGCGCCCGCTCGACCCGACGCCTTGCCAGTTCGGTCTTCGCTCGCCCCTCTTCGGCGTCACGCAGGCGCTGTTCAAGCAGCTCGCTGCGGCGGCGCTGATCGCTGGTGAACGCGAGAAAATCAGCCAGTAACTCGGAGAAAATCGCCGGATCATCGACAAAGTCAGTCAGCAGGCGCTGCACCACTTGCTCGATGCGCAGGTACAAGCTGTCGCGCGCCTCACCGTCGCAGTCGCCCCAGCCCATCGCCGCCTCGGCGATTTCGTTGAGCAGGCGCCGCGCCGGATGGGTGCTGCGACTGAAGAAACTCTTGTCGAGCACCGCGACCTTGAGCATCGGGATCTGCAACCGCGCGATCAAGGCCTTGAGCGAATCCGGTACATTGCGGTCTTCAAGAATGCAGTCGAAGACCATGGCGATCAGGTTGATCACGTCTTCGTCCGCATCGCCGACGATCCGCGATTTGCCGCTTCTGACGCTGACCCGGGTCAGCAGTTGTTCGAGCTGATTGCGCAGATCGAAGTCATCCTGAGCCGCCAGCGCCGGCACGTACTGCTGCAGGTGCGAGAGCAGGCGCAACAGATCGCGAGTGGAAATCGGCTGCGCCGCAGCGCTGGACTCCAGCGTCGGTGCGACACTGCCGCGCACGTGTGCGAGCAATTGCTGCAGCGCGGCGAAGACCTCCTGCACGCTTTCGTCGACGGGTGGCGTGTCGTCGCTTTCCTCGCTGCTCACACTGGCGATCGCACGATCGATCGATCGCCGCGCAGGGGCGGCTTTTAACTCGGGCAACACACCGGTGGCGAGCAACAATTGATTGGCTTCGGCATAAAGCTGTTCGGTGTCAGCCAAGACATAGCGCTCGAACAGTTTGAGCAGGATCAGCTTGACCTTGATCTCTACGCCCAGGTTACGTCCGGCCTGGAGGAAAAACTCGCAGAGCATGGCCGGACCGAGCGGGTTGTGCTGATCATTGAGGGTATTGCCGAGCAGCGCGTTGAGGCGCGCGGTCAGTTGATCGAGCGCGAAGCCGTCACGCTTGAGCACGCGACCGACCATGGTCTCGACCGCCACACTTCGTTCCATGTCGTCGCTACGCGGAGCGAACTCGTCGTACATGAGGGCATGCGGCAGTGTGTTGGGCGTGGAATCGTATTGAGTCAGGCCGACGAAGGCTTCAAAGAATTGCTCGAGAAAGCCGCGTTCGATGTTTTTGCGTTTCAGACGCAGGTCGCGCATGGCTTCGAAGAAGATGTTCTGCTCGACGTCGTTGCGCGCCCGGTCGGCCATTTCAAACAACGTGTCGTCGGCGTTATCGAACAGCTCCTGCAAGCCGTGGCGCAGTTGCTGGGCAGCCTTGTCGCGAACCTGAAGCAGAATCACAGGCAGGCGGGCGAGCGGCGAGTGATTCGCCTGATCGGTAGCAGCCTTGTGCAAAGGCACTACTTTCCCGTCGTTGTGCATCCAAGCCTCCTGAAACGGTGATTCGTTCGGTCAAGCCAACCCGGATCCCTGTGGGAGCGAGCCTGCTCGCGATAGCGGTGTGTCAGCCGCAGCAATGTCACTGAAAGAATGCATTCGCGAGCAGGCTCGCTCCCACAAGTCCAATCAGGACGTCAAAGCTATGACGTCAAATGCAAGGCGAATTATCTTTCATAACTTGCACCCGGCGCCATAGCCGTCAGGGTTTCCCCTATACCGCCCCTTTCAGTGACCACGTCTGGCCGGGTTTGCTCAAAGAAAATCGACCGGATGCAGGCAAGCACGCAAGTTCTCGCCTTGGGTTGGCTCGCGCCATGCCCCTATAATCGAACCACTTTGTTTGTGGAGCCCGTTATGCCGAATCTACGTCTCGCCGATTTGACCGCCGAAATCGAAGCCAACGTGCGCCGTGCGTTGCTCGAAGACATCGGCAGCGGCGACATTACCGCGCAACTGATCCCGGCCGAACGCCTGGCCAAAGCCACCATCATCACTCGCGACGCGGCTGTCATCTGCGGCACCGCGTGGGTCGATGCCGTGTTCCGTCAGCTCGATCCGCGGGTCGCGGTGCATTGGCAAGTGGTCGATGGCGAGCGGGTAAAGCCCAATCAACCGTTATTTCATCTGGAAGGCCCGGCCCGTTCGCTGCTGACCGGTGAACGCAGTGCGCTGAATTTTCTGCAATTGCTTTCCGGCGTGGCGACGCGCGCGCAGTACCTGGCCGATTTCGTCGGTACCACTCAGGTCAAACTGCTCGACACCCGCAAGACTCTGCCGGGTCTGCGTCTGGCACAGAAATACGCGGTGACCTGCGGTGGCTGCCACAACCATCGCATCGGTTTGTACGACGCGTTCCTGATCAAGGAAAACCACATCGCCGCCAGCGGTGGCATTCCACAAGCCATTGCCGCCGCGCACAAGATTGCGCCGGGTAAACCGGTGGAAGTCGAAGTGGAAAGTCTGGATGAACTGAAAGAAGCACTGGCTGCCGGCGCCGACATCATCATGCTCGACGAACTGAGCCTGGACGACATGCGCGAAGCCGTACGCCTGAACGGCGGCAAGGCGAAGCTGGAAGCCAGCGGCGGCATCAACGAAAGCACGCTGTTGCCGATCGCCGAAACCGGGGTGGATTACATTTCGATTGGCGCAATGACCAAGGATGTCAAAGCGGTCGACCTGTCGATGCGTCTCAGCCTTTAAACAGCAGCGACAAGATGCGAGCTACAAGCTACAAGCTACAAGCCAAAGCGCTTTTGCTTTGACTTGTAGCTTGAAACTTGTAGCTCCTAGCTGCTCTTAGACGACAAGATTGTTCATTTCGCAGTACTCGTCCCACTCGACACCCAGCACTTCGGCCGCCTCTTTGTGCAGAACGAGGCGCTGCGCCTCGAACTCCTCCGGCGTGCTCGTGTACTTGAGCGTCAGTTCCCACGGCTGCAAGCCCTGGGCTTCGGCTTCGTCTTCGAAGGCCCACTGGATCTGGTCCTTCTGATCATCAGGACTCAGGTCCTTGATCTCTTCTTTCAGGTCCGGTACGTCCAGAATGTACTTTTCCAGCGCTTGTTCGTGACGTTGCTCTTGAGTTAATTCGGTCATGGCGTTCTCGCTGATCTTAGGAATGGAGGATGGATCTGGATCATCAAGGATCTCTCTGACGCGGATTTGTCCGGCCTTCGGAACCATTCGGGATCATCTGAAAACTGCTGGGCGATGCTCATGCAGGCTCCGAATATAGGACGTTTGCATGACGAATTACACGGCTCTTTACATCTGTCCCACAAAAAGCTGACCTGCGGAACATAAATACGATTTTCGAGTCATAGCGATGTGCCACTTCGGCACTTCTTCGCTGTTCACAAGGATACCCAGTGATGCGCAGCTTCTCGAAAATCTCTTCTGTTGTTTCTGCCACCGCTCTGATCGCCGCTTTGGTTCTGCCGGCCAGTGCAATGGCTGTTGAATTGAGTAACAGCAGCGCTTCCTACGGCGACAAGGTTTCGCTGATTCACAACGACTACGGCAAAGACGTGGTGATCAGAAGCGATGTCAGCATCGATGACCTGAGAAAAATGCGCGATACCATGAGCGAGCAATCGCGCCAGATCGAAGAACTGAAACGCAGCAGCGGTTCGAGTTCAAGCTCCAGCGGCAAGGAAATCGATGATCTGAGAAACAAGGTCAAAGACCAGGACCGTGAACTGGACACGCTCGGTCGTCAGGTCGAAGACCTCAAGCGCAACAGTGGCTCCAGTTCCAACTCGAACAGCAGCGAGATTTCGAATCTGAAACAGAAGATCAACGATCAGGATCGAGCCATGGATCAGCTCAAACGTACCGTCGAGGATCTGAGCCGCAAGGTGAAATAAGCGAGGATGGTGCCCGAGACAGGAATCGAACCTGCGACCTTCGCGTTACGAGTGCGCTGCTCTACCGGCTGAGCTACACGGGCGGTGGGCTAAACCTAGCACCGGTTCTGAAGTCCGGCAACTTCGCAGAATGTCTCGATATTTCGCAGACAAAAAAATGCCCCGCCGTTTTCACGGCGGGGCATTTTTATTGCGTTAAAGCCTGGGGGTGATTAAACGCCCGAAGCCTTGGCCGCTGCCACGTCTTTGATGGACAGCTTGATACGGCCGCGGTTGTCCACGTCCAGTACCAGCACTTCCACTTCCTGGCCTTCTTTCAGGATGTCGGTCACTTTCTCTACGCGAGCGTCGCTCAGCATCGAGATGTGGACCAGACCGTCCTTGCCCGGCAGGATGTTGACGAATGCGCCGAAGTCGACGATGCGCTCAACCTTGCCGACGTAGATCTTGCCGATCTCGGCTTCAGCGGTGATGCCCAGAACGCGCTGACGTGCAGCTTCAGCGGCTTCCTTGGTTTCGCCGAAGATCTTGATCGAACCGTCGTCTTCGATGTCGATCGAAGCCTTGGTTTCTTCGCAGATCGCACGGATGGTCGCGCCACCTTTACCGATAACGTCACGGATCTTGTCGGTGTCGATCTTCATCGCGATCATGGTCGGAGCGTTGGCCGACAGTTCGGTACGCGACTGGCCGATGATCTGATTCATCTGACCGAGGATGTTCAGGCGCGCTTCCAGGGCTTGGCCCAGAGCGATCTCCATGATTTCTTCGGTGATGCCTTTGATCTTGATGTCCATCTGCAGCGCAGTAACGCCTTTGGCGGTACCGGCTACTTTGAAGTCCATGTCGCCCAGGTGATCTTCGTCACCGAGGATGTCGGTCAGGACGGCGAATTTCTCGCCTTCTTTAACCAGACCCATGGCGATACCGGCAACCGGCGCCTTCATCGGCACACCAGCGTCCATCAGGGCCAGGGAAGCGCCGCAAACGGAAGCCATCGAGCTCGAACCGTTGGATTCAGTGATTTCCGAAACCACACGGATGGTGTACGGGAACACGTCAGCGGCTGGCAGCATGGCCGAAACCGAACGACGGGCCAGACGGCCGTGACCGATTTCACGACGACCAGCGCCACCCATGCGACCACACTCACCCACCGAGAACGGAGGGAAGTTGTAGTGCAGCATGAACGGGTCTTTTTTCTCGCCTTCCAGGGTGTCCAGCAGTTGTGCGTCACGGGCAGTACCCAGTGTTGCAACGACCAGAGCCTGGGTTTCACCACGGGTGAACAGCGCCGAACCGTGAGTCTTCGGCAGAACGCCGACTTCGATGTTCAGCGGACGTACGGTTTTGGTGTCGCGACCGTCGATACGTGGCTTGCCGTTTACGATGTTTTCGCGAACGGTGCGGTATTCGATTTCGCCGAAAGCGGCTTTGACTTCGCTGGACGAAGGCTGGCCTTCTTCACCGGACAGCTTGGCAACAACCTGATCCTTCAGCTCACCCAAGCGAGCGTAACGGTCGGCCTTGACGGTGATGGTGTAAGCCTGGGAGATCGCTTCGCCGAACTCGGCACGGATAGCGCCCAGCAGTTCGGTGGCTTCTGGCGCCGGAGCCCAGTTCCAGGTTGGCTTGGCAGCTTCAGCGGCCAGTTCTTTAACAGCGTTGATCACAACCTGGAATTCGTCGTGAGCAAACAGTACCGCGCCCAGCATCTGGTCTTCGGTCAGCTCTTTGGCTTCCGATTCAACCATCAATACAGCGTCGGAAGTACCGGCAACGACCATGTCCAGGCTCGAAGCAGCTTGCTGCTCGTAAGTCGGGTTCAGCAGGTAGCCAGTGCTTTCGTGGAAAGCAACGCGAGCTGCGCCGATCGGGCCGTCAAACGGGATACCCGAGATGGCCAGGGCAGCCGAGGTACCGATCATCGCAGCGATGTCCGGATCGGTCTTCTTGCTGGTGGAAACGACGGTGCAGACTACCTGCACTTCGTTCATGAAGCCTTCTGGGAACAGCGGACGGATCGGACGGTCGATCAGTCGGGAAGTCAGGGTTTCTTTCTCGGAAGGACGGCCTTCGCGCTTGAAGAAACCGCCAGGGATCTTACCGGCAGCGTAAGTCTTTTCCTGGTAGTGAACGGACAGAGGGAAGAAGCCCTTGCCCGGATCGGCTTGTTTTGCACCGACTACAGTCACCAATACGCTGACGTCGTCGTCAACGGTGACCAATACTGCGCCGGAGGCCTGACGGGCGATACGGCCAGTCTCGAGGGTAACGGTCGATTGACCGAACTGGAATTTTTTGATTACCGGGTTCACGGTGTCCTACCTTCTTTGTGGCTCTTGGGGGAACTGGTTTCTTGCGAATTCTTGGGCAATGTCGGGAATCGGCCCAACCGTTGTCCGGGGTAAAACGTGTATCCAGATAAAACTTGAGGCTGGGAGCCTGCAAGACGCCGGCGGTAAACCGCTGACGTCCGACAGACCACCAACCTCATAGCGCAATCGCTGATTAGCGACGCAGACCCAGGCGAGCGATCAGAGCGCTGTAACGGCTCACGTCCTTGCCTTTCAGGTAGTCCAGCAGCTTGCGACGCTGGTTTACCATGCGGATCAGACCACGACGGGAGTGGTGATCTTTACCGTTGGCCTTGAAGTGACCTTGCAGTTTGTTGATGTTGTGGGTCAGCAGTGCAACTTGCACTTCTGGCGAACCAGTGTCACCAACAGCTTGCTGGTAGTCAGCAACGATTTGAGCTTTTTCTTGAACGTCGAGAGCCATGAGGCAATCCTTTTATCAGGAAACTGTTTCAGGGAAACAGCTTCAACAGGCCAGGGACAAATCCCTGTATCTATAAATGAGTCGTGACCGTGCCTGTTAACAGCCACACTCGCCGACCTGCTGTTACACAGGCCGGTTCCGGTCATTCTGACCGAATCAAACGACGTGGCGCGATGCGCCCGTCTTCGCTCACTTCACCGATACCGATGAAGCGACCATTGTGATCCTGTACCCGTACCATGCCGAACTTCGGAGCATCCGGGGCACGTACCGGCTGGCCATTGAGCCAGTAGAACGCACTCGCTTCGGAGAAGTGCAGCAACGGCCAATCCAGCAGGCCGCTGTCCGATGGCATCAGGAAGCGATCGACCGCTTCGTTGCCGCCTTCGGCATGTACCGCTTCCAGCTCTTCGAGGGTAACCGTCTGCGCCAGGGTGAAAGGCCCGGCCTGGGTACGGCGCAATTCAGCGACGTACGCACCACAACCGAGTTGCTCACCAATATCCTCCACCAGGGTGCGGATATAGGTGCCTTTGCTGCAGTCCACCGCAAGACGCGCAGTATCACCTTCGAAGGCCAGTAATTCCAAGCGCGCAATAGTAACAGAACGCGGTTCGCGCTCCACTACTTCGCCTGCACGAGCCAACTTGTACAGCGGCTGGCCATCACGCTTGAGCGCCGAGTACATCGGCGGTATCTGACTGATTTGCCCGCGAAATTTCGGCAGAGCCGCTTCGACATCGGCGCGACCAACGGTCACCGGGCGCTCCTGCAAAACCTCACCTTCGGCATCTGCCGTGGTGGTGGTCTTGCCCAACTGCGCCAGGGTTTCGTAACCCTTGTCAGAATCGAGCAGATATTGCGAGAACTTGGTGGCCTCACCAAAGCACAGCGGCAATACACCGGTGGCCAATGGATCGAGGCTGCCGGTGTGACCGGCCTTCTCGGCATTGAGCAGCCAGCGAACCTTCTGCAACGCGGCGTTGGAGGTGAACCCCAACGGCTTGTCGAGCAGGATGATGCCGCTGACGTTACGACGGATACGTTTGACCTGAGCCACCGAATTACTCCTTGGTGTCTTCAGGTTCAGCAGCGACCGGATGCTGATTGTCTTCAGCCACGGCACGCTCGATCAGGGCCGACAGGTGCGCACCACGCACGACGGATTCGTCGTAGTGGAAGTGCAATTGCGGCACGCTGCGCAGCTTCATTTCACGGGCCAATTGCATGCGCAGGAAACCTGCGGCGGAATTGAGCACCTTGATGCTTTGTGCGATGTCTTCAGCGTTGTCCTGGCCCATCACGGTGATGAAAATCTTCGCGTGACCGACGTCACGGCTGACTTCCACTGCAGTAATGGTGACCAGACCCACGCGTGGATCCTTGACTTCACGACGGATCAGCTGGGCCAGCTCGCGCTGCATCTGATCGCCGATACGTTGGGTACGGCTGTATTCTTTTGCCATGATTTTGTTACCTGTTACTGCCCGGCGGTGAAACCCGCCAGGTCTGAAAGCGGCAAACGCCCGGCCTGACAAAAGCCAGACCGGGCGTTGCGTTTAGAGTCCGGGTGATGCGCCACACTGTTTAGTGCGGCCGGCCATCACGGCTCCTGAAGTGCGCGAGTTAGAGGCTGCGAGCAACCTGAACCTTCTCGAAGACTTCGATCTTGTCGCCGACTTTGACGTCGTTGTAGCTCTTCACGCCGATACCGCATTCCATGCCGGCACGTACTTCGGAAGCGTCATCCTTGAAGCGGCGCAGGGATTCCAGCTCGCCTTCGAAGATAACGATGTCTTCACGCAGTACACGGATCGGACGGTTACGGTGCACAACACCTTCGATCACCATGCAGCCTGCGATCGCGCCAAACTTCGGCGAACGGAACACGTCACGTACTTCGGCCACACCCAGGATGTTCTCGCGAACATCGCTGCCGAGCATGCCGGTCAGGGCTTTCTTGACGTCTTCGATGATGTCGTAGATCACGTTGTAGTAACGCATGTCCAGACCTTCCTGCTCGACGATCTTCCGTGCGCCAGCATCGGCACGCACGTTGAAGCCGAACAGTACAGCGTTGGAAGCCAATGCCAGGTTAGCATCGGATTCGGTGATACCACCGACACCGCCGCCGACTACGCGCACTTGAACTTCGTCGTTGCCCAGGCCATTCAAGGCACCGTTCAACGCTTCCAGCGAACCACGGACGTCGGATTTGAGGACGATGTTGAGCGTCTTCTTCTCGGCCTGACCCATGTTTTCGAAGATGTTTTCCAGCTTGCCGGCGTGAGCGCGAGCCAGTTTGACTTCGCGGAACTTGCCTTGACGGAACAGAGCCACTTCACGGGCTTTCTTCTCGTCAGCAACCACGCTCATCTCGTCGCCAGCGTCCGGGGTACCATCCAGGCCGAGGATCTCGACAGGGATGGAAGGACCGGCTTCTTTGATTGGCTTGCCGTTCTCGTCGAGCATGGCGCGAACGCGACCATAGTTCGAACCGACCAGGACCATGTCGCCTTGGCGCAGGGTACCGTCTTGAACCAGAACGGTTGCCACCGGGCCACGACCTTTGTCGAGGCGCGATTCAACCACAACACCACGACCAGGAGCCGATGGAGTCGCTTTCAGTTCGAGAACTTCAGCTTGCAGCAGAACGGCTTCGAGCAGCTCGTCCACGCCAGTACCGACTTTCGCCGAAACCGGAACGAACGGCGTATCACCGCCCCACTCTTCAGAAGTCACGCCGTGAACCGACAGTTCGCTGCGGATGCGATCGAGATCGGCGCCCGGCTTGTCGATTTTGTTCACCGCTACAACCAGTGGAACGCCAGCCGCTACTGCGTGCTGAACAGCTTCAATGGTCTGCGGCATCACGCCGTCGTCCGCTGCAACCACCAGGATCACGATGTCGGTCGCCTTGGCACCACGAGCACGCATTGCGGTAAACGCGGCGTGACCCGGGGTGTCGAGGAAGGTGACCATGCCGCGTTCGGTTTCAACGTGGTATGCACCGATGTGCTGAGTAATACCACCGGCTTCGCCAGCAGCTACCTTGGCACGACGGATGTAGTCGAGCAGGGAAGTTTTACCGTGGTCAACGTGGCCCATTACGGTCACGACTGGAGCACGGGAGAACGACTCACCTTCAAACTTCAGGGACTCGGCCAGGGAATCTTCCAGGGCGGTGTCGCTGACCAGGGTCACTTTGTGGCCCAGCTCTTCGGCTACCAGCTGAGCAGTTTCCTGATCAAGCACCTGGTTGATGGTCGCTGGAGTACCCAGTTTGAACATGAACTTGATGATTTCAGCAGCCTTGACCGACATCTGATTGGCGAGATCGCCAACAGTGATGGTCTCGCCGATCTGCACATCACGCACGACAGGGCCGGTTGGGCTCTGGAAACCGTGGGCGTTGCGTTTCTTCAGCTTGGCCTTGCCGCGACCACCACGACGGAAGCCATCGCTTTCTTCGTCGGTAGTGCGTGGCGCCACACGTGGAGCCGGCGCTTTTTCTTTGACCGAGGCGCGATGCGGAGCGTTTTTGCGCTCGCCATCACCACCACCGCTGCGACGATTGTTATCGTCAGCACGTGGCTTGTCCGGACGGCGCTGTTCGTTCTGCTTGTTGCGAACGTCAGCAGACGGAGCTGGAGCAGCGGCAACCACCGGCGCGCTTTCGCGAACAGGTTCGGCAGCTGCAGCCGGCGCCGCAACGGCGTCGCTGGTAGCGTTCTGCGCAGCAGCAGGCTGATTACGCGCTTCTACTTCGGCGCGTTGCTTGGCTTCTTCTTCAGCCTTCTGACGGGCAGCATTTTCTACTGCGCGACGCTCATCCAGTTCACGCTTGCGCTCGGCTTCGATTTCTTCCGGGCTACGCTGTACGAAAACTTTCTTTTTGCGAACTTCTACGCTGATGCTCTTGCTACCAGCCACACGCAGGGTGCTGGTGGTTTTACGCTGCAGCGTGATCTTGCGTGGTTCTTCCACTTTCGCCTTGTGGCTGCTTTTCAAGTGAGTCAGCAGGGACTGCTTCTCACTGTCAGTCACATTTTCTTCGGCGGCGGTGTGCGGCAGACCTGCCTCACGCATCTGCTGCAACAGGCGCTCTACCGGTGTTTTGACCTCATCGGCCAGTTGTTTCACCGTGACTTGCGTCATGCACTTCTCTCCTCAGGCCGCGCCTAATTACTCGAACCAGTGGGCTCGGGCGGCCATGATCAACTTGCCGGCACGATCATCGTCAATGCCGTCGATGTCGAGCAGGTCGTCAATAGACTGCTCGGCCAGGTCTTCGCGGGTAATTACGCCGCGCACCGCCAGTTCCATCGCCAAATCCTTGTCCATACCCTCAAGCGAGAGCAGGTCTTCGGCCGGATGGGCGTCTGCCAGCTTTTCCTCAGTAGCGATGGCTTTGGTCAACAAACGATCCTTGGCACGAGCGCGAAGCTCGTTGACGATGTCCTCGTCAAAGCCGTCGATGTTGAGCATTTCTTCCAACGGTACGTAGGCAATCTCTTCCAGGCTGGTGAAGCCTTCATCTACCAGCACCTGAGCCAGTTCTTCGTCGACTTCCAGCTCGTCGATGAAGTTGCGCAGGATGTCGCCGGTTTCTGCTTGCTGCTTAGCCTGGATGTCCGATTCGGTCATCACGTTCAGAGTCCAGCCAGTCAACTGGCTCGCCAGACGCACGTTCTGACCACCACGACCGATGGCCTGAGCCAGATTGTCTGCGCCAACGGCGATGTCCATTGCGTGGGCATCTTCGTCAACGATAATTGCCGCAACCTCGGCCGGGGACATGGCGTTGATCACGAACTGGGCCGGGTTGTCGTCCCACAGAACGATATCAACACGCTCACCGCCCAACTCACCCGACACTGCCTGGACGCGCGAACCGCGCATACCGATGCAAGCGCCCTGCGGGTCGATGCGTTTGTCCTTGGAGCGGACGGCGATCTTGGCGCGCGAACCCGGATCACGGGACGCTGCCATTACTTCGATCAGGCCTTCGGCAATTTCCGGCACTTCGATGCGGAACAGCTCGATCAGCATTTCCGGCGCGGTACGCGACAGGATCAGCTGCGGGCCGCGATTCTCGGTGCGGATTTCCTTGAGCAGCGCGCGCAGACGCACGCCGACACGGAAGGTTTCGCGAGAAATGATGTCTTCACGAGCCAGCAACGCTTCAGCGTTGTTACCCAGATCGACGATCACGTTGTCGCGAGTGACTTTTTTCACGGTGCCGGAGATGATCTCACCAAGGCGCTCGCGATAAGCGTCAACCACTTGAGCGCGCTCGGCTTCACGTACTTTTTGCACGATGACTTGCTTGGCAGTCTGTGCAGCAATACGCCCGAACTCGATGGATTCGATCTTCTCTTCGACGACGTCACCTACCTGAGCACCTGGATGCGTTTCGGCAACCTTGCTTGGCCAGGTTTCGATAGCCGGATCGTCAAGATCGTTCTCTTCGACGACCGTCCAGCGACGGAAAGTTTCGTATGCCCCGGTGTGGCGGTTAATTTCCACACGCAGGTCAACTTCGTCCTCAAAACGCTTTTTGGTAGCAGTGGCCAAAGCCAGCTCCAGCGCTTCAAAAATTACGCTTGCCGGTACGCCCTTTTCATTGGATACCGACTCAACAACCAGCAGTACTTCTTTGCTCATCGTACGCCTCGCCTTTCGCAAGCCATTGGATCCGCGGGATCCGCGTCTCAGTCAAAACTGGGAATAATGTTGGCCTTGTCGATCATATCGATCGGCAACAGGAACTCATGGTCGTCTACCTGCACCACGACATCCTGCTCTTCTACACCGCGCAGAAGGCCCTGAAAGTTGCGGCGCCCTTCAAAAGGCGAACGCAGCTTGATCTTCACTTGTTCACCGGCAAACTTTGCAAACTGCTCAAGAGTGAACAGTGGGCGCTCCATGCCAGGCGAGGAAACTTCGAGGGTGTATTCAACGGAGATTGGATCTTCAACATCCAGCACACCGCTGATCTGACGGCTGACAATGGCGCAATCGTCCACCAGCACGCCGCCCTCTTTATCGATATAAACGCGCAACATCGAGTGACGACCCTGAGCCGAAAACTCGATACCCCAGCATTCATAGCCCAGGGCCACGACCACCGGGGCCAGCAAGGCCTGCAACTCTTCTAGCTTGCTCGACACCTGAACCCCCTAGTGCATGATATGTGCATGCTTTGCAAAATAAAAAAATGGGCTTAACGCCCATCCTTGAAACGCCGTCGAACAGCGGCGTTGAAAGTGTCCAGCTAACAAAAAGCCCCTTAAAAGGGGCTCCTTAAACTGGTTGCGGGGGCCGGATTTGAACCGACGACCTTCGGGTTATGAGCCCGACGAGCTACCAGACTGCTCCACCCCGCGACAAAGCTGGGGCGGAAGTATACGACCGATCCCTTATTGGGTCAATGTAACCTTCCACCTGCAAGAAAGCCCGCAACAGCGGGCTTTCCTGACTAATTGGTACCGAGAAGGGGACTCGAACCCCTACACCCTATGGGCACAACCACCTCAAGGTTGCGTGTCTACCAATTCCACCACCTCGGCAAAACTACGTTTGAAACTCTTCTTACTTCTGCTCTTGAGCTGGAGGTACGTCAGTCGCTGGAGTAGCCGACTTTTGCTCTTGAAGCACCGGGACATCATCAGAAGCCGGTTGTTGTTGCTTAGGCACTTCCAACACTGCTGGATCTGGCAAACCTGCCTGAGTCAGCTGATGAGCCTTCTCTTTAGCAAAGTAACCTAACCCCAAGCTGGTTATGAAGAAACCGGCGGCAAGTATAGCAGTAAACTTACTAAGAAAGGTAGAGGAACCTTGGCTTCCGAACACAGTATTTGAAGCACCTGCTCCGAAAGACGCGCCAGCGTCCGCACCCTTACCCTGCTGCAGCAAAACCAGAGCAACTACGCCCAATGCACCCAGCAGATGAAAAACGACTACGACTGTTTCCAGCATTTTTTCAGTTTCCCGCGGCGCGACAAATCGCACCGAACTCATCTGCATTCAGGGAAGCTCCACCAATGAGCCCCCCATCGATATCCGGCATGCCGAACAGTTCGACCGCATTGGCCGCCTTCACGCTGCCGCCGTATAGAAGCCGCACACCTCGTGCGACTTCAGAATTCTCTGCCGCCAGCTGCTCGCGAATGGCTTTATGCACATCCTGAGCTTGCTGCGGCGTTGCAGTCAGTCCGGTACCAATAGCCCAGACCGGCTCGTAAGCAATGACTGCCTTGGCAAAGGCACCGACACCCAGCTCCTCGATGATGCTGCCCAGCTGACGCCCGACAACCTCAAGAGTTTTTCCGGCTTCGCGCTGCTCGAGGGTTTCCCCTATACACAACACCGGAATCAAGCCACATGCCTGTGCCGCTGCGAACTTGCGATTCAGCATTCCGTCTCGCTCGCCCATTATCTGACGGCGTTCGGAGTGCCCGACAAGTACCAGGGAACAACCTGCATCCACCAACTGACTCGGAGCAACTTCACCGGTCAATGCACCTTGCATGGATTCCACCGCAGAGTTCTGCGCGCCGACCGAAATCGACTTGCCTTTCAAGCCATCAATCACTTGATTGATATACAAGCAAGGCGGGAATACCGCGACATCAACACCGCTTGGCAAGGCCAGATGACGAAGGCCGTTGATCAGCTCAGCGACGCTGGCGCGGGTACCGTGCATCTTCCAGTTACCAGCTACCATAGGGCGACGCATGCTGTACCTCGTCGGTCAAAGTGGGCGCAGATGTTACCCAACACAATCATGGCTTGCAAGCCGTATCAGGCAGAAACTTCAGTTACCAGTTTTGCCAGCTCTTCGGCGTAGTTGCGAACCAGGGTTTCGTCCTCGCCTTCGACCATTACGCGCACCAGAGGCTCTGTCCCGGACTTGCGCAAAAGCACGCGACCGCGGCCAGCCATTGCCTGAGTAACACGCGCACTGGCCTCCTTGACAGCCGGGTGTTCCAGCGGGCTTTCGCCACCACCGAAACGCACATTGATCAGAACCTGAGGGCACTTGCGCAAGGCCTGCCGGGTCTGTGCGAGACCTTCATTACGCGCCTTGAGCGCCATCAGCACTTGCAACGCTGCGATGATCGCATCGCCGGTGGTGGTGTGATTGAAGCAAACGATATGCCCCGAGTTTTCACCACCGACCAGCCAATTGCGCTCCAGCAGCTCAGCGATCACATAGCGGTCGCCAACATTGGCACGAATGAATGGGATCGAAAGATCGGCAAGGGCCAACTCCAGACCGAGGTTACTCATCAGAGTACCCACCACCCCACCCTGTAATTTGCCACGTTCATGCAGATCGCGGGCAATGATGAACAGCAGTTCATCACCATCAACGATGGCCCCCGTGTGATCGACCATCAAGACCCGATCACCATCGCCGTCAAAAGCGATCCCCAGATCGGCGTGTTCAGCCAGTACAGCTGCCTGCAACTGGTCCATATGGGTCGAGCCGCAGTTGTCGTTGATATTCAGACCATTGGGCTGGGCCGACAGCACGACAACCTCGGCACCGAGCTCGCGGAAAACACTTGGGGCAACTTTATAGGTCGCGCCATGAGCACAATCGATGACGATCTTGAGACCGGAGAAGTTGGTGCCGGTGGGCACACTGCTCTTGCAGAATTCAATGTAGCGACCAGATGCATCGTTGATTCGTGACACTTTGCCGATCTTGCTCGACTCGACCACGGTCATTGGAGCATCGAGCAACTCCTCGATCATCAACTCCAGTTCATCGGGCAGCTTGGTGCCTTTGCCGGAGAAGAATTTGATGCCGTTATCATCATGCGGATTGTGCGATGCACTAATCACAATACCGGCCTCAGCCTGAAACGTGCGCGCCAGATAAGCGATGGCCGGCGTTGGCATCGGACCAAGCAGCATTACATCAGCACCAGCCGATGTCAGACCGGCTTCAAGAGCCGACTCGAACATATAACCGGAAATTCGCGTGTCCTTGCCGACCAGCACCTTGCAGGCGCCCATCTTGCGGAACGCCATGCCGGCAGCCCAGCCGAGCTTGAGCATGAAGTCAGGAGTAATGGGGTATTCACCGACGCGACCACGAATGCCGTCAGTACCAAAATATTTCTTGCTCATAAGCGCTCCATCATTCTTATTCGGCTGATTCCACGGCCGCGATCATCCGCACCACATCTACCGTTTCCGCTACATCATGGACGCGCAATATACGCGCACCCTTTACCGACGCCAGCGCTGCCAGGGCCAGCCCACCAAAAAGGCGCTCGCCAACCGGACGATTCAAGGCGTGTCCAATCATGCTTTTTCGCGAAACACCGACCAACAACGGCCGGCCCAACGCATGCAGGGCTTCCATATGCTTGAACAAGCTTAGATTGTGCTGCAGGGTTTTGGCGAAGCCGAAGCCAGGGTCGAGAATGATTCGCTCGGCAGGAATACCCGCCGAAGCACACACCGACATCCGCTCGGTGAGAAACTCGCCCACCTCCAGAGTGACATCCTGATACTGCGGATTATCCTGCATATCACCTGGCTCACCCAGCATATGCATCAAACACACCGGCAACCCCGTCGCCGCAGCAGCATCCAGCGCGCCATCACGTTGCAACGATCGCACATCATTGATCAAGCCAGCCCCCAGCCGCGCAGTTTCGCGCATCACGGCTGGCGTGGAGGTATCGACCGAAATAATGACATCGAGCTCGCGATTGATCAGCTCCACGATGGGCGCTACACGCTCCAGCTCTTCCAGCGGCGATACCGCCCGCGCGCCGGGTCGAGTGGACTCACCGCCGACATCGATCAGCGTCGCACCGGCCGCCACCATAGATTCAGCGTGGCGCAAGGCCGCGTCGAGTTGACTGTAGCGGCCGCCATCAGAGAAAGAGTCGGGAGTGACATTGAGAATGCCCATGACATGCGTCTGGGCCAAATCAAGAACCCGGTTGCCGCAAGGCAACCGGGTCAGGGACTGTACAGAAGTCATTTCAAACCTTAAACGTCAGCAGCCGGACCGCCAATCGGTGTTTCCGGACGCTCGTCGCGCACCACCGGTGGAGGCGGCGTACCGGTGCCACCCGACCAGTCGCGAGGTTCGCGAGGCGTGCGACCTGCCATGATGTCGTCGATTTGCTCGGCATCGATCGTCTCGTATTTCATCAGAGCGTCAGCCATCGCATCGAGCTTGTCACGGTTATCCGTGAGGATCTGCTTGGCCGTGCCGTAGCACTGGTCAATGATGCTGCGGACTTCGGAGTCGATCAGCTTGGCTGTCTCACCAGAGAAGCTGGCAGCCTGACCGCCACCGCCGCGACCGAGGAACACCTCACCCTCTTCTTCGGCATACATCAACGGACCGAGTTTTTCCGACAGACCCCACTTGGTCACCATGTTCCGCGCAATCTGGCTGGCACGCATGATGTCGTTAGAGGCGCCGGTAGTCACACCGTCGAAGCCCAGAGTCATTTCTTCCGCAATACGGCCACCGTACAGCGAGCAGATCTGACTGATCAGCGCACGTTTGGACAGGCTGTAACGATCTTCTTCCGGCAGGAACATGGTTACACCCAGCGCACGGCCGCGCGGAATGATCGACACTTTGTAGACCGGATCATGCTCAGGCACGACGCGACCAACGATGGCGTGGCCAGCTTCGTGATAAGCGGTGTTCTGTTTCTCTTTCTCGGACATGACCATCGATTTGCGCTCGGCGCCCATCATGATCTTGTCTTTGGCCAGTTCGAACTCTTTCATTTCAACGATGCGTTTGCCGCTGCGTGCAGCGAACAGCGACGCTTCGTTGACCAGGTTAGCCAGGTCAGCACCGGAGAAGCCCGGAGTACCACGCGCGATAACGGCCGGAGCAACGTCGTCACCCATTGGCACTTTGCGCATGTGTACTTTGAGGATTTGCTCGCGACCACGGATATCCGGCAAACCAACCACGACCTGACGGTCGAAACGGCCCGGACGCAGCAGCGCCGGGTCGAGTACGTCTGGACGGTTGGTTGCAGCGATAACAATGATGCCGTCGTTCATTTCGAAGCCGTCCATCTCAACCAGCAACTGGTTAAGAGTCTGCTCGCGCTCGTCGTGACCGCCACCCATGCCGGCGCCACGATGGCGACCGACGGCGTCGATTTCGTCGATAAAGATAATGCATGGCGCGTGTTTCTTCGCCTGCTCGAACATGTCGCGAACACGGCTGGCACCGACACCGACGAACATTTCGACGAAGTCAGAACCGGAAATGGTGAAAAACGGAACCTTGGCTTCGCCGGCAATCGCCTTGGCCAGCAAGGTTTTACCGGTGCCCGGAGGACCGACCATCAGCACACCACGAGGGATCCGGCCGCCCAGACGCTGGAACTTGCCCGGATCACGGAGGAATTCAACCAGCTCGCCGACTTCTTCCTTGGCTTCGTCGCAACCGGCAACGTCAGCCAATGTGGTTTTCACCTGATCTTCGGAGAGCAGGCGCGCCTTGCTCTTGCCGAAGCTCATCGGCCCGCCCTTGCCACCGGCACCGCCCTGCATCTGGCGCATGAAGAACATGAACACCGCGATGATCACCAGGATCGGGAAGCTGGCTACCAGCAACTGGGTCCAGATGCTTTGCTGTTCAGGCTGCTTGCCTTCAACCACAACGTGGTTGTCGACCAGATCGCCGATCAGGCCATTGTCCTGAATTGCCGGACGAATGGTCTTGAAGCTGTCGCCATCATTGCGCTTGCCGGTGATTACATAGCCATCAACCGCTACGCGCTCGACCTTGCCATCCTTGACCTGCTGGATGAAGTCGGAATAGTTGAGGGTCTGCGGCTCGTTAGGGCTGGAGAAGTTGTTCATCACCGTCACCAGGACAGCCGCGATGATCAACCACAGGATCAGATTCTTTGCCATATCGTTCAATTAACTACCCTCTGAAGCAAGCTCCGCTACTGGCGCGCGCTTCGCATGATATTCACCGGCCTAACTTACTACATTACCTACAACTCTGGCAGGCGCCGTCTGTAACCCTTTGTGAAACACTTTCTACACAATATTCGCTTATGCACGCGGAGCGAAATACGAAAAACCTATCACCCCACCAAAAAACCTCGTTTTACTCGCTACGACCGCGGTAACCCCAAGCCAGCATGTATTGCTCACGTGAGCTGCCACGAGAAGAGTCCGGCTTGATCATCTGGATCTTGTCGAACTTCTTGCGGGCATCCTTCAGGTAAACATCAAAGCCTTCGCCCTGAAAAATCTTGATCACGAAATTGCCACCCGGCTTGAGGATCCGCTCTGCCAGATCAAGTGCCAGCTCGCAAAGGAACATGGCTTTCGGCATATCCACTTCCGGCGTACCACTCATATTGGGGGCCATATCGGAAATCACAAGGTCTACCTGCGAATTACCGACGGCTTCCAGGATCTGCGCGAGCACCGCATCCTCGGTGAAGTCGCCCTGGATGAAGGTGACGTCAGGGATGCTGTCCATTTCAAGGATGTCCGAAGCGATCAAACGCCCCTGACCACCGATCAGCCGGCTAGTCACCTGCGACCAGCCACCGGGCGCAGCACCCAGGTCGACAACGCTCATGCCAGGACGAATCAGCTTGTATTTCTCCTGGACTTCCAGAAGCTTGTAACTCGCACGCGAGCGGTAGCCATCCTTCTGCGCTTGCTTCACATAGGGATCGTTGACATGTCGTTTCAGCCAACCAAGGCTTGTCTTGGAACGCGCCATTGGGCACCTCGATGATTAGGGTCGTGATTAATTGGGCGGATCCACGAACCCTCGGGTAAAATGGCCGCCATTTTACAGAATCCAGACGAAAGGGTCAGATTATGCCGCTCACTCCAGAGCAGAAGAAACAGTACAAATCCATTGGCCACCACCTGAAGCCGGTTTTGACGGTGGCTGACAACGGTTTGACTGAAGGTGTTTTAGCCGAACTTGAACGCGCCTTGGCGGATCATGAGCTGATCAAAATCAAGCTCAACATTCTCGATCGCGAGTCGCGCCTGGCGCATATCGCAGAACTGTGCAAGGTTGGCAAAGCGGACCTGGTACAGGTCATCGGCAAGATGGCACTGGTTTACCGCAAGAACTTCAGCGCCAACAAGCAGCTGTCGAACGTTCATCGCTTCAAGTGATGACAAGGGTCAAGGGTGTGCTTCGCGCACCCTGCCACTCCATCCCGGCACCGGCTGCATCACCAGCACCAGCCCGGAAAACCCCAGAACCAGATAACTGAACACCTGCCAGCGCTGCGCATCCGGCCAGCCGACACGCACTGCGACATACATCGCACACGCATACAACGCCATCAACAGCACCTGCCCACGAAAATCCCGCCATAGACTGCCAAGGCCCTCGGCCTGTACCAGCACCAAAGCCTGAAATATCACGCATGCGGCGGCGAAACTCACCACCAGCACTTCAAATGCACTGGCCACTTCATCGATCAGCAGTGGCGCCAGGCCAATCCTGCCCAGCGCCGGCTGCAAACCGAGATGTATCAGCCATAGACCGCCGACCCAAAGCATCTGGGTCAGCTGCCAAAGCATGGCGCCCGCATGCAGCGGGCGCCCTTTTTCAGATGTGACGGACTTCGACAATCTCGTACTCGATCACGCCGCTCGGCGTTTTCACGGCGACCACATCGCCCTCTTCCTTGCCGATCAAGGCACGGGCCAAAGGCGAGCCGACGGAAATCTTGCCGAGTTTGAAGTCAGCCTCATCCTCACCCACGATGTGGTAAGTGACGCTTTCATCGGTCTCGACGTTGGCGATTTCGACGGTCGTGCCGAAAATCACCTTGCCGGTGTGCGGGATGGTCGTGACATCGATGATGACCTGATTCTGAATCCGGCCTTCGATGTCGCGAATCCGCGCCTCGACCATGCCTTGCTGTTCGCGGGCGGCATGGTATTCAGCGTTTTCCTTCAAGTCACCCAACTCGCGGGCCGTACCGATGTCCTGGCTGAGCTTCGGACGGACGACCTTGGTCAGGTGAGCGTGTTCCTCTTCCAGGGCTTTAGCGCCCTGGACAGTCATTGGGTATTTGATCATGCCTTCAATCCTGCGTGTAGATCCTGCAAGCGACGCACGGTCTTTTCCGGACCGAACTTCAGCGCTTCACAGATAGCTTCGCCAGCAGCAATGGTGGTGGTGCAATAGATCTTGTGCTGCAAGGCATTACGACGAATGGAGTACGAATCAGCGATCGACTGACGACCTTCGGTGGTGTTGATGATCAGCGTGACTTCGTCATTCTTGATCATGTCGACCACGTGCGGACGACCCTCGGTCACCTTGTTCACACGGCGCACTTTCAGGCCTGCGGCTTCGATCAGCTTGGCAGTGCCGGCAGTGGCAACCACTTCGAAGCCCAAGTTGATCAGATCGCGGGCCACGCCTGCAACCAGCGGCTTGTCGTCGTCGCGCACGCTGATGAACGCAGTACCGCCAGTCGGCAGTACTTCGCTCGCGCCCATCTGGGCTTTGGCGAAGGCTTCACCGAAGGTGTCGCCGACGCCCATCACTTCACCGGTCGACTTCATCTCTGGGCCGAGGATCGGGTCAACGCCAGGGAATTTGGCGAACGGGAACACCGCCTCTTTCACGCTGTAGAAGTTCGGGATGATTTCTTTGGTGAAGCCGATTTCCTTCAGGGTCTTACCGGCCATCACGCGGGCAGCGATCATGGCCAGGGAAACACCGATGCATTTCGACACGAACGGTACGGTACGGGAAGCACGCGGGTTGACTTCGATGACGTAGATGTCTTCGCCTTGCAGCGCCAACTGCACGTTCATCAGGCCGACAACACCCAGCTCCAGGGCCATTTTCTTGACCTGTTCGCGCATCTCGTCCTGGATGTGCGCCGGCAGCGAGTACGGCGGCAGCGAGCACGCGGAGTCACCGGAGTGAACGCCAGCCTGTTCGATGTGCTGCATGATCGCGCCGATCACCACGTCTTTGCCGTCGCAGACCGCATCCACGTCCATTTCGATGGCGCAGTTGAGGAAGTGGTCGAGCAGCACTGGGCTGTCGTTGGACACTTGCACCGCGTCACGCAGGTAACGCTTGAGTTCGTCTTCTTTGTAAACGATCTCCATCGCGCGGCCGCCCAGTACATAGGACGGGCGCACTACCAGCGGATAACCGATTTTCGCGGCAGCACGAACAGCTTCGTCTTCGCTACGCACGGTGGCGTTTGGCGGCTGACGCAGGTTCAGACGCTCAACCATTTGCTGGAAGCGCTCACGGTCTTCGGCACGGTCGATGGCGTCAGGGCTGGTGCCGATGATCGGCACGCCAGCGGCTTCCAAGGCACGAGCCAGCTTCAGCGGAGTCTGGCCGCCGTACTGGACGATCACGCCTTTCGGCTTCTCGACACGGCAGATTTCCAGTACGTCTTCCAGGGTTACCGGCTCGAAGTACAGACGGTCGGAAGTGTCGTAGTCGGTGGAAACGGTTTCCGGGTTGCAGTTGACCATGATGGTTTCGTAGCCGTCTTCGCGCAGAGCGAGGGCGGCGTGAACGCAGCAGTAGTCGAACTCGATACCCTGGCCGATACGGTTCGGACCGCCACCCAGAATCATGATCTTGTCGCGGCCCGACGGCGCGGCTTCACACTCTTCCTCGTACGTCGAGTAGAGGTAAGCGGTATCAGTGGCGAACTCGGCGGCGCAGGTGTCAACGCGCTTGTAGACCGGGAACACTTCCAGCTTCTGACGGTGCGTACGCAGGTTTTTCTCGGTCACGCCCAACAGTTTGGCCAGACGCTGATCGGAGAAGCCTTTGCGCTTGAGCTTGAACATCAGGTCGCGGTCGATAGCGGACAGACCGAGGGTCTTGACCTTCTCTTCTTCCTTGATCAGATCTTCGATCTGTACCAGGAACCACGGATCGATCATGTTCATGCCGAAGATGTCTTCGACCGACAGGCCAGCGCGGAAAGCGTCCGCCACGTACCAGATACGCTCGGCGCCCGGCACGGTCAGTTCGCGCTTGAGCACGCTCATGCTTTCCGGATTGCTCAGGTCGAGCTTCTCGTCCAGACCGCAAACACCCACTTCCAGACCGCGCAGGGCTTTCTGCAGGGATTCCTGGAAGGTACGGCCGATGGCCATGACTTCACCAACCGACTTCATCTGAGTGGTCAGGCGCGCGTCAGCCTTGGCGAATTTCTCGAAGGCGAAACGCGGCAACTTGGTGACGACGTAGTCGATCGACGGCTCGAAGGATGCCGGGGTCTTGCCGCCGGTGATGTCGTTCGACAGTTCGTCGAGGGTGTAGCCCACAGCCAGTTTGGCCGCGACTTTGGCGATCGGGAAACCGGTAGCTTTCGAGGCCAGTGCCGAGGAACGCGATACACGCGGGTTCATTTCGATCACGACCATGCGGCCAGTGTTCGGGCAGATACCGAATTGAACGTTGGAACCGCCAGTCTCGACGCCGATCTCGCGCAGTACCGCCAGGGAGGCGTTACGCAGGATCTGGTATTCCTTGTCAGTCAGGGTTTGCGCAGGAGCCACGGTGATCGAGTCACCGGTGTGCACGCCCATCGGGTCGAAGTTTTCGATCGAGCAGACGATGATGCAGTTGTCCTTTTTGTCGCGGACAACTTCCATCTCATATTCTTTCCAGCCGATCAGCGATTCGTCGATCAGCAGCTCTTTGGTCGGCGACAGGTCCAGACCACGGGCGCAGATTTCTTCGAACTCTTCACGGTTGTACGCGATACCGCCACCGGTCCCGCCCATGGTGAAGGACGGACGGATGATGCACGGGAAGCCGAGGGTTTCGAGAACCGCGTTGGCCTCTTCCATGCTGTGCGCGATACCGGAACGCGGGCACGCCAGGCCGATGGATTTCATCGCCTTGTCGAAACGCGAACGGTCTTCAGCCTTGTCGATGGTGTCAGCGTTGGCGCCGATCATTTCTACGCCGAACTTTTCCAGAACACCTTCGCGTTCCAGGTCCAGGGCGCAGTTCAGAGCGGTCTGGCCGCCCATGGTTGGCAGCACCGCGTCTGGACGCTCTTTTTCGATGATCTTGGCAACGGTCTGCCACTTGATCGGCTCGATGTAAGTCGCGTCGGCCATGTCCGGGTCGGTCATGATGGTGGCCGGGTTGGAGTTCACCAGGATGACGCGATAACCCTCTTCGCGCAGGGCTTTACAGGCCTGCGCACCGGAGTAGTCGAATTCGCAGGCCTGGCCGATAACGATCGGGCCAGCGCCGAGAATCAGGATGCTTTTAATGTCTGTACGTTTTGGCATGGGTTTGTCACTCAAATCCGCAGGTCAGTCGGCAAGCCGTCTTGATCGATTTCTGAAGTCCCGAGGGGGCCACCGGTGTCGGGGCCGCCCTCGAGGGGCTTCTCTCTACAGTCTCAAGGCGAACGCTTAGCGTCGCTTGGCCATCTCGTTGATGAAGCGGTCGAACAGTGGCGCAACATCGTTCGGGCCCGGGCTCGCTTCAGGGTGACCCTGGAAGCTGAACGCGCTCTTGTCGGTGCGCTCGATGCCTTGCAGGGTGCCGTCGAACAGCGATTTGTGGATCGCACGCACGTTGGCTGGCAGGGTTTCTTCGTCGACCGCGAAGCCGTGGTTCTGACTGGTGATCATTACGACGCCAGTGTCCAGATCCTGCACCGGGTGGTTTGCACCGTGGTGGCCGTGGCCCATTTTCAGGGTCTTGGCGCCGGAGGCCAGAGCCAGCAGTTGGTGACCGAGGCAGATGCCGAATACCGGAATTTCGGTTTCCAGCACTTCCTTGATCGCCTTGATCGCGTAGTCGCAGGGCTCCGGATCACCCGGGCCGTTGGACAGGAACACGCCGTCCGGCTTCAGTGCCAGTACGTCGGCCGCTGGAGTCTGGGCAGGCACCACAGTGACGCGGCAGCCGCGCTCAACCAGCATGCGCAGGATGTTGACCTTGACGCCGTAGTCGTAGGCAACCACGTGGTATGGCAGCTCGGAGGCTTCGATGGTCGCGTGGCTGTCGGTTTTCAGGTCCCAGACAGTCGAGCGCCATTCGTATTGAGTCTTGGTGCTGACCACTTTCGCCAGATCCATGCCCTTCAGGCCCGGGAAACCTTGCGCCGCGGCGATTGCCGCTTCTTCGGAGATGTTGTCGCCGGCCATGATGCAGCCGTTCTGAGCGCCTTTTTCACGCAGGATGCGGGTCAGGCGACGGGTGTCGATACCGGCGATTGCCACAACATTGTTGGCTTTCAGGTAGTCGGACAGGGACATCGTGTTACGCCAGTTGCTCGCTACCAGCGGCAGGTCACGAATGACCAGGCCAGCGGACCAGACGCGGTCGGACTCGGCATCTTCCGGCGTGGTGCCGGTGTTGCCGATGTGCGGGTAAGTCAGGGTAACGATCTGTTGGGCGTAGGAAGGATCGGTAAGGATTTCCTGATAGCCGGTCATTGCGGTGTTGAACACCACCTCACCAACGGTTTGACCGTCGGCACCAATGGCTTCGCCGCGAAAAATGCTGCCATCAGCAAGGGCAAGTATGGCTGGCTTAGTCAAGAAGACCTCCCGTAAATAACGCATGAAAGGGCGATCGCAGGTTGTAAAAAAGCGGAGTGACGTATGGACACGTCACCCCGCTTCTTCACTGAATTATTCTGCGCGCTTTTAGTGGACACACTAAAGCTGTAGCTTACAGAAAAAGGCTTTTTTGGTCCACCGCTAAAGAGCCGAAAAGGCCGGAGAATGCGACAGGTCGTCGCCAAGCGGAGAAAAACCAGCGCAAACAGGGCGTTTGCGCCGGGTTCAGCAGTGTATCAACGCAGGTCGAGCACGTCTTGCATGTCGTACAGACCCGGCTCGCGACCAGCCAGCCACAGCGCGGCACGCACCGCGCCCTTGGCGAACGTCATGCGGCTCGACGCCTTGTGCGTGATCTCCAGACGCTCACCTTCACAGGCAAACAGCACGGTGTGATCACCCACCACATCACCACCACGCACGGTAGCGAAGCCGATGGTTTCACGCTCACGAGCGCCGGTATGACCCTCACGCCCGTAAACCGCAACTTTCTGCAGATCACGATCCAGCGCACTGGCAATCACCTCACCCATGCGCAACGCCGTACCCGACGGCGCATCGATCTTGTGACGGTGATGCGCTTCGATAATTTCGATATCAGCATCGTCGCCCAGCACGCGCGCCGCCATATCCAGCAGCTTCAGCGACAGATTGACGCCGACACTGAAGTTGGCCGCGAAGACGATCGGAATGTCCTTGCCCGCCTCGACCAGCAACTGCTTCTGCGCAGCGTCCAGCCCGGTGGTGCCGATAACCATGGCTTTGCCGGCCTTGCGGCAGAACGCGAGGTTTCTCAGCATCACTTCCGGCAGGGTGAAGTCGATCAACACGTCGAACTCTTCAGCCACGGCTTCGATGTGACCGGACAGCGGCACACCAATACGACCCAGCGACGCCAGCTCACCCGCATCGACGCCGATCAGCGTGCTGCCGGGACGAACCACGGCCGCAGTCAAACCGGTCAGCGGCGCGCGTTGCTGCACGGCCTCGACCAGAATCTTGCCCATGCGCCCGGCGGCGCCCATCACTGCAATACGTCGCATGCCGACTCCTTACAAATCGCCGAAGAAGCGCTTCACACCGTCGAACCAACCAGTGGTTTTCGGAGAATGGCTGTTGTCGTCGGCCAGCGAGCTGCGGAATTCTTCCAGCAGTTCGCGCTGACGACGGTTCAGATTGACCGGAGTCTCGACTGCCACACGGCACATCAAGTCACCCGCACCACCGCCACGCACCGGCGCCACGCCTTTACCGCGTACACGGAACTGCTTGCCGGTCTGGGTGCCTTCAGGGATTTTCAGTTTGACGCGACCGTCGAGGGTCGGAATTTCCAGTTCGCCGCCCAGCGCTGCATCGACGAAGCTGATCGGCACTTCGCAGAACAGATGCTTGCCGTCACGCTGGAAGATGTCGTGTTCGCGGACATTGATGACCACGTACAGGTCGCCCGTCGGACCACCCTGAGTACCCGCCTCGCCTTCGCCCGACAGACGAATGCGATCGCCAGTATCGACGCCGGCCGGCACTTTGACCGACAAGGTTTTGTACTCTTCGACGCGACCGTCACCGTGGCAGGAGTCGCACGGATCGGAAATGATCTTGCCCTGGCCATGACAACGCGGGCAGGTCTGCTGCACCGAGAAGAAGCCCTGCTGCATGCGCACCTGACCGATGCCACCGCAGGTCGGGCAGGTCGATGGCGACGAGCCTTTCTTCGCGCCGGAACCATCGCACGGCTTGCAGTTGACCAGTGTCGGAACGCGGATATTCACCGACGTGCCACGCACCGCTTCTTCCAGATTCAGCTCCAGGGTGTAGCGCAAGTCGCTGCCACGCTGGGCGCCGCCACGGGAACCGCCGCGACCGCCACCGAAGAAATCACTGAAGACATCACCGAAGATGTCCGAGAAGTTCTGACCACCGAAACCGGCGCCACCGCCACCCATGCTCGGGTCGACGCCGGCATGACCGTACTGGTCGTACGCCGCGCGCTTGCTGGAGTCGGACAGCACTTCGTAGGCCTCATTGGCCTCTTTGAACATTTCTTCCGACGCTTTGTCATCGGGATTACGGTCCGGGTGGTGCTTCATCGCCAGACGACGGTAAGCCTTCTTCAGGTCCGCATCGCTTGAGCCGCGCTCAACACCCAACACTTCGTAATAGTCACGCTTTGCCATAAGTCTTCTGCACTCTTGAGGACGTTCGGCAAACCCCTCCTGAGGATGGCCAAACTCGTTGAGCCCCAATACAGGCCCGGACCCAACTCACGTCAATTCAACGATCCTGGTCTTTGTTTCTTGCGGTACTTGCGGCACGAAAAGCAGGAGCATTCCCGGCCATACCGCCAACATCCGAACCTTGTCGCATGCTGTAAAAATTCGCGTATTCCAGATACGCCAACGCGGGAGCTAGCTCCCGCGCGGCGACATCCTACCAGTCACTGCCTAAAGGCAGTCAACCGGCCGACCAACAACTTACTTGTGGTCTTTGACTTCTTCGAACTCTGCATCGACAACGTCGTCAGCCTTCTCAGCCGATTCGCCTTGCGGGGCTGCGCCATCAGCTGGCTGAGCCTGTTCGGCGTACATCTTCTGAGCAACCGGAGCGGAGACTTTCGACAGCTCTTCAACCTTCGCTTCGATGGCAGCCTTGTCGTCGCCTTTAACAGCGGCTTCCAGAGCAACCACAGCAGCCTCGATCGCAGTCTTCTCTTCGGCGGTAACTTTGTCGCCCGCGTCAGCAATCATTTTGCGAGTCGAGTGAACCAGTGCATCGCCCTGGTTGCGGGCAGCGGCCAGCTCTTCGAACTTGCGGTCTTCCTCGGCATTGGCCTCGGCGTCACGCACCATGCGCTCGATTTCTTCGTCGGACAGACCGGAGTTGGCCTTGATCACGATCGACTGGGTCTTGCCGGTAGCCTTGTCTTTCGCGCCGACGTGCAGGATGCCGTTGGCGTCGATGTCGAAGGTTACTTCGATCTGCGGCACGCCACGTGGAGCTGGTGGAATGTCGGCCAAGTCGAACTTGCCCAGGGACTTGTTCTGCGTGGCTTGCTTACGCTCACCCTGCAGGACGTGAATTGTCACGGCGCCCTGGTTGTCGTCGGCAGTCGAGAAAACTTGCGATTTCTTGGTAGGAATCGTGGTGTTTTTCTCGATCAGCGCGGTCATCACGCCACCCATGGTTTCGATACCCAGGGTCAGCGGGCTGACGTCGAGCAGCAGAACGTCTTTCACGTCACCGGCCAGAACGGCGCCCTGAATCGCAGCACCCATGGCAACGGCTTCGTCCGGGTTAACGTCTTTGCGAGCTTCTTTACCGAAGAAATCGGTCACCAGCTTCTGCACCAGCGGCATACGGGTCTGACCACCGACCAGAATCACGTCGTTGATCGCGCCAACGTCCAGACCGGCGTCTTTCATGGCGATGCGGCAAGGTTCGATGGTGCGCTGAACCAGGTCTTCAACCAGTGCTTCAAGCTTGGCACGCGAGATCTTCACGTTCAGGTGCTTAGGACCGGTCGCGTCTGCAGTGATGTACGGCAGGTTGACGTCGGTCGACTGAGCGGACGACAGCTCGATCTTGGCTTTCTCAGCGGCTTCTTTCAGGCGCTGCATGGCCAGCGGGTCACCTTTGAGGTTCATGCCGCTTTCTTTCTTGAATTCGTCAACGAGGTAGTCGATCAGACGAATGTCGAAGTCTTCACCGCCGAGGAACGTGTCACCGTTGGTGGCCAGAACTTCGAACTGGTGCTCGCCATCAACTTCAGCGATCTCGATCACGGAAACGTCGAAAGTACCGCCACCCAGGTCATAAACGATCACGGTGTGATCGCCCTTGGCCTTGTCCATACCGTAAGCCAGAGCGGCTGCGGTTGGTTCGTTGATGATACGTTTTACGTCCAGACCAGCAATGCGGCCGGCGTCTTTGGTCGCCTGACGCTGGCTGTCGTTGAAGTAGGCCGGAACGGTGATCACCGCTTCAGTCACGGTCTCGCCGAGGTAGTCTTCGGCGGTCTTCTTCATCTTTTTCAGGATTTCAGCCGAGATTTGTGGCGGTGCCATTTTCTGGCCGTTCACTTCAACCCAGGCGTCGTTGTTGTCAGCCTTGACGATCTTGTAAGGGACCATCTGGATGTCTTTCTGCACAACTTCTTCGTCGAAACGACGACCGATCAGACGCTTTACCGCGTACAGAGTGTTGTGCGGGTTGGTTACAGCCTGACGCTTGGCCGACTGACCTACCAGGATTTCGCCATCGTTGGCGTAAGCGATGATCGACGGCGTGGTACGCGCGCCTTCAGCGTTTTCGATAACTTTTGCTTTGCCGTTTTCCAGCACGGAGACGCAGGAGTTGGTGGTCCCCAGGTCGATACCGATAATTTTGCCCATGTTAACTCTCCCGAAACTTTGGATTTTTTTGCCGCAGCAGTGGTGGCTAACTGCGGTAATACTTAAACGCTTGACTTCTAAATGGGGGCCTTGCGGCTAATTTCAAGCCTTCTCGTCAATCGAAGGCGAAATTGGCGCAGGCGCCTTGCTGACCACAACCATGGCCGGACGCAGCAGGCGACCGTTGAGCTGGTAGCCCTTCTGAAACACCTTCAGAACGCTGTTCGGTTCGACGTCGGCGCTTTCCTGCATGGCCATCGCCTGATGCTGAACGGCGTTGAACGGTTCGCCGTGCGGGTCGATCGCTTCCAGCTGATAACGCTTGAGGGTGTCGTGGAACATTTTCAGCGTCAGCTCGATGCCTTCACGCATCGGACGAATGCTTTCGTCGTCCGGGTTCGACAGCTCGAGGCCGCGCTCCAGGCTGTCGACGATCGGCAACAGGTCGCCAGCGAATTTTTCCAGGGCAAACTTGTGCGCCTTCTCGACATCCTGCTCGGCACGGCGACGGACGTTCTGCAGATCGGCAGCAACACGCAGAGATTGATCCTGCGCGGCGGCCAATTGCTCTTCGAGCACTTGCACACGGGTCGCCAGGTCATCACCCGAACCTTCGGGCGCCTGATTGGCTTCTGGGTTTTGCGTATCTACTGTCTGTTCGTCAGCCATAGAATTCTCCTTTCAATTTCGTCCGCGAGCCTGACTCGCGCTTCTGCCCCGATATATGGGGCCGCAAAATCAGGCTTCAAGGGCCTTCAAACATTAACCCTACAAAAAAGTGTCGAATCTTCATTCCTCAATGCGCTAAGCAGATTTTCGGTTCAAGCAAATCGACCTAAGGGAGGGCATTGTCAGCGCGAAACAAAACACTGTATAAATAACCAGACCTTTAGCTTGGGAGCGGCCTTTATGCTGGTGCACCTGTCCGTACATAACTACGCCATCGTTGAACATCTCGATCTCGAACTTGATCGCGGGATGAGCGTGATCACGGGTGAAACCGGCGCCGGCAAGTCGATCATGCTCGATGCGCTGGGCCTGACCCTCGGTGATCGTGCCGACAGCGGCGTGGTGCGCCCCGGCGCCGACAAGGCCGACATCCTCGCGACCTTCGATCTGGCGGACATCCCTGAAGCCAGCGCATGGCTGACCGAGCGCGATCTGGAGACCGATGGCCCGTGCATTCTGCGCCGGGTGATCACCTCGGAAGGTCGTTCACGCGGCTACATCAACGGCACTCCCTGCCCGCTCGGCGACCTCAAATCATTGGGCGAGTTGTTGATCGATATCCACAGCCAGCATGAACACCAGTCCCTGCTGAAAACCGATACCCATCGTCGCTTGCTGGACGAGTACGCCGGCGCTACCGATCTGGCCCGCCAGGTTCAGCTCGCCGCCCAGCGCTGGCGCCAGACTCGCCAGGAGCTGGAGCGTCTCTCCAATTCCGGCGACGAACAACGCGCGCGCCACCAATTGCTGAGCTATCAACTCGAAGAGCTGGAAAACCTCGGTCTCGGCGATAACGAACTTGAGCAACTGGAGCAGGAACACAAAAACCTGACCAACGCCGAGACGCTGCTGGGCATTTGCCGGCAAGTGGTCGAGCAATGCAGCGAGAGCGATTCCGGCAATGTGCTTAACGCGCTGACCGCCAGCCTTAATCGCCTGTCGAGCGTGAACAATTCCGTTGGCGCACTGGGCGAAGCCAGCAGCCTGCTCACCAGCGCACAGATTCAGGTAGAAGAAGCCGTTGGCGAACTCAATCGCTTCCTCGATAACTTCGATGCCGATCCGGCGCGCCTGCAATATCTGGAAGAACGCCTCGACGCGATCTATACCCTGGCACGCAAACACCGGATTCAACCCACCGAAGTCGGCGAAATGCAGCAGAAATTGCTGGATGAGATCGAAACCCTCAACGCCAACGACGAATCCATCGAGCGTCTGGGTGAAGAGCTGGCCTCCTATGCCCGCCACTATCAAGAGAAGGCCCGGGAACTAAGCGATTTGCGGCATCGTGCTGCCGGCAGCCTCGCAAGCGCGGTGGAGCAGGAGATTCAGCGACTGGGCATGCCCGGTGGGCGCTTCACCATTGAGTTGCGCGCCAACTGCAGCGACGAACTGCTACCTAATGGACTGGAACAGGTTGAACTGCTGGTCAGCGCTAACCCCGGCCAACCGCTGAAGGCGCTGGCGAAAGTGGCATCCGGTGGCGAGTTGTCACGGATAAGCCTGGCTATTCAGGTCATCACCGCGCAAACGTCTCGTGTGCCAACACTGGTATTCGACGAAGTCGACGTAGGCATCGGCGGCCCGACCGCTGAAATCGTCGGCCAGTTATTGCGCCGCCTCGGCGAACGCGGCCAGGTACTGACAGTGACTCACCTGCCCCAAGTAGCGGCGCAAGGGCATCAACATTTATTCGTACACAAGGTTCGGGGCGAAGAGGCAACGCACACAGCCGTCTCAAAATTGAGCAAAAATGACCGTATAGAAGAAGTGGCGCGAATGCTCGGCGGCATCGACTTAACCAAGGAGTCCCTGGCCCACGCCAAGAAAATGGTCGTCACCGCAAAAGTTTAAAGATGGCAGAAAGCACGAAGGCGACCCTTGGGTCGCCTTCGCTCGTTTCGCGAACCGAAATTCGCGCGACATGCTTACTTTTTCTTGCGCACGTATAGCACCAGGTTGTGATCAACCATCTCGAAGCCATGCTTCTCGACGATAGATTTCTGAAGTTTTTCGATTTCTTCGTCGAAGAATTCGATGACTTCACCCGACTCCACGTTGACCATATGATCGTGGTGACCACCATCGGCCAATTCGAATACCGCGTGGCCACCGTCGAAATTGTGACGGACCACGAGGCCAGCCGCTTCGAACTGGGTCAGAACACGGTAAACCGTGGCCAGACCGACGTCCTCGCCAGCTTCCATCAACGCCTTATAGACGTCCTCGGCACTCATGTGACGCTGCTCGGTGGAGTCGAGCATTTGCAGGATCTTGACCCGTGGCAGGGTCACTTTAAGGCCGGCTTTGCGTAGTTCGCTATTTTCAACCATGGTCAGCTTTCTCGCGATGCTGCTTCGCAGCTTCTCTTAATGCGGGTATGATCGGCGTTTACGTTGTCCCAGCCAAGATAGTGGAAGTCGCCCACCGATGCAAAACACCAAGCTCTTGCTAACCAGTTTCACCTTTGTGGGACTGCTCGCACTCGCCGGTTGTTCATTCCCCGGGGTTTACAAAATCGACATCCAGCAGGGCAATGTCGTCACGCAGGACATGATAGACCAGTTACGCCCGGGAATGACCCGGCCGCAAGTACGGTTTATTATGGGTAACCCTCTGCTTGTCGACACGTTCCATGCCGATCGCTGGGATTATCTGTATAGCCTGCAACCGGGTGGCGGTGAACGCCAACAGGAACGCATCAGCGTTATTTTCAACTCAAACGACCAGCTTGTCAGCCTGTCCGGTGACTTCATGCCGGGCGTAAGCCGTGACGAAGCCATTCTCGGCAAGGACAGTGGCACCACCGTGACCGCTCCTGCTGAAAACGCCGAGAAGCCAACACCGGAAAAACCGGTGAAGCCAGGTTCCTTGCTGGATCAGATCCAGAAGGACGTCGATGGTGTAGAAACCGTTCCGGTTCCGACACCAGAGCCGCTGGACACCTCGCCGCAATAATTTGCGAGGCAATAAAAAACCCGGAAATTCCGGGTTTTTTATTGTCTGCGATTTGGCTTTTTACACGTTTCGAGCCTTGGCTTCAGCTGCTTTCGCCGCACGCAAACGGCGAACCTCTTTTGGATCGGCCAGCAATGGACGGTAAATCTCGATGCGCTCCCCTGCCTGAACCAGCCGCGAATCCGGGTCAGCAACCACTTTGCCAAAAATGCCCAATGGACACTCCGCCAGATTCAGCTCAGGAAACTCGCTACCAATACCCGATGCAAGCACCGCAGCCCGCACCGTTGCGCCGTCATTTACGCTAACCGAGCGCAATATCTGACGATCCACGGCCGCGTATACCACCTCTATCTCGATCACAGGGTCAACCATGCATCTGCTTGGCGCGCTGGCAGAACGCGTCCACCAGCGTATTGGCGGCCTGATTGAACAGTGGACCCAACGTCGCGCGCACCAGTGGCCCGGCGTAATCAAACGACAGATCCAGGCTGATCTTGCAGGCTTTCTCGTTCAATACCTTGAACACCCAGACGCCGTGCAACTGGTTGAACGGCCCTTCTTCCAGGTTCATCTCGATCGACTGCCCCGGCACCAGCGTATTGCGCGTCACAAAATGCTGACTGAGACCGCCCTTGGCCACGCCAACGCTGGCGCGCATATGCTCCGGCGAACTTTCCAGCACTTCAGCGGCTGAGCACCACGGCAAAAATTCCGGGTAACGCGCCACGTCGTTGACCAGGTCGTAGAGGAATTGCGCCGGGTACGGCAGCAATGCCGATCGTTGAATATGTGTCGTCATGTGAGCGTTACTTCCAGAGCTGAGCGGCAAACACTACAAGAATGCCGATGGGCGCCACGTAGCGCATCAAGAACAAAGACAGAGCGAACAGTGCCGGGTTGCGGATCGACAACTCGTCGCGTACCGCTTCACGCCCCATAACCCATCCGGCAAACAGCACGAAACACAGGCCACCGAGCGGCAACATGATCCGCGAGGTGAAGAAATCGATCACGCCAAAGAAGTCCAGACCGCTCTGCGCACCCCATTGGTAGAGATGGAACATCCCGCCTTCGTTCACGAAAAATTTGGCTTCCTTCCAGATATTGAAGGAGAACACTGTTCCCAGACCAACGAACCAGCAGATGAACGCCAGCCAGAAAGTAACCCAGGCGCGGCTGACTTTCGTGCGCTCAACCAGATAGGCAACCATTGGTTCCAGCAGGGAGATTGCCGAACTCCAGGCTGCAATCGCCACCAGCACAAAGAACACCACACCCATCAACTGACCGAAAGCCACATTACCAAAGGCAAATGGCAGGCTGACGAACATCAGCCCAGGCCCTTCGCTTGGATTCAGGCCTCCGGCGAACACGATCGGGAACAGGGCAAGGCCGGCAACCAGCGACACGAAGGTATCGAGCAGTGCCACGCCGACAACTGTACCGGACAACGAAGAGGTCTTTGGCATGTAAGCGCCGTAGATCATGATCGAACCGACACCGACGCTCAGCGAGAAGAACGCGTGGCCCATCGCTGGCAGCAAGCCGTCGAGGACTTTTTCCGGGTGGAAGTCGAACATGAAATGCACGCCTTCCATGAAATGCCCGGTGGTCATGCTGTAACCCAGCAAGACCAGGATCATCACGAACAGCAGCGGCATCATGATGCGCAAGCTGCGCTCAAGCCCGGCGACCACGCCTTTGGCGATCACATAGGCTGACAGCAGCATGAAAATCGTGTGCCAAAGTGTCAGGCGCCATGGATTGGAGATGACATTGCCGAAATAAGCGCCGACCTGATCGGCCGTCGCGCCCTGGAAATCGCCGCGCCCCATGTCGACGATGTAGTCCAGCGACCAGCCGCCGACCACACTATAGAAAGACAGGATCAGCAAGGCCGTGATCATCCCGGCAAACGCCCCCCACGACCACTTGCCCGAATGTCCCGCTTCCAGCGCCAGCACCTTCAAGGCGTTCGCCGGACTTTGCCGGGCGCGCCGGCCGATCAGGGTTTCAGCGAGCATGACCGGGATGCCGATCAGCGCGATACACGCCAGAAACATCAGCACGAAGGCACCGCCGCCGTAGACCCCGACCATGTAGGGGAACTTCCAGATACTACCCAGTCCCACGGCCGAACCGGTCGCGGCGAGTATGAATACCCAGCGGCTAGCCCAACTGCCGTGGACAGAAACCTTGTCTGTCGACATCGTTTATCACGCCCAAGCGTTAGAAAAAGAGGCCGCATTGTCCGGGATTCACTCAACCTGCTCAAGCACGCAGCATCACCGTAGCCGACAGCCGTTTATCTCCATATAATGCCGCCCCTATGGCTAAACAGAAGAAACACCCAACAGGGACCATCGCGCAGAACAAAAAGGCGCGACACGATTACTTCATCGAGCATAAGTTCGAGGCTGGTCTGGTCCTGGCCGGCTGGGAAGTAAAAAGTCTGCGGGCAAGCAAGCTACAGCTGGTCGACAGCTATGTCCTGCTCAAGGATGGCGAAGCATGGTTGCTCGGCAGCCACATCACGCCTCTGATGACCGCAAGTACCCACGTCATCGCTGACCCGGTGCGCACACGCAAATTGCTGCTCAACCGCCGCGAGCTGGAAAAGCTTGCAGCGATGGTGCAGCAAAAGGGTTACGCCTGCGTCTGCCTCTCCTGGTACTGGAGCAAGCACATGGTCAAGTGCGAAATTGCTCTGGGCAAGGGCAAGAAGGAGTACGACAAGCGTGACACCGAGCGCGAGCGCGACGCAGGTCGTGAGCTGCAGCGTGCGGTGCGCAACAAGGGCAAGGAAGACTAACTTCTTCTGCCTTTAGAGCGTATTCGCGAGCAAGCTCGATCCCACCTTGGAAAGCATTTCAAATGTGGGAGCGAGCCTGCTCGCGAAAGCTATTGCAGCATCAACACAGAAATAACTGATCACATCCCCTTGCGCCGCTCCGCCCGAGCCATGCGCTGAACTTCCTGCCGCACCTCTTCCAGCACCTCCTGCACATACAAAATATGTCGGCTGGAGACTTCCCGCGCCTGCTCCGCACGACCTTCGATAATCGCCAGATACAATTCCCGATGCTGCGTGATCAGCATGTCGCGCGTTTCCGTGCGCTGCTTGTACATGCCGCCGATGTTGGTGACCACGTTGCGCTTGAGCAGATCGAACAGCCCGCGAATAGTGTGCAGCAACACCGCGTTATGGCTGGCTTCGGCAATCGCCAGATGGAATTTCGCATCCGCCGCGCCCTCCTCCGCCCGGCTGACTTCATCGTGACGCGAATAGCAGTCCTGCAGTTCTTCGAACGCTGTGGTCAACCGCTCGCGATCGACATCAGTCGCGCGTAATGCGGCGTAATAGGCGCACGATGCCTCCAGAGTGTGCCGAAATTCCAGTAGATCGCGTTGTGCCTCGGGGTTGCTTTCAAGCAGTTGCAACAGCGGATCGCTGAACGTCGACCCGAGGCTTTCCACCACATAATTGCCGCCGCCCTGGCGACTGACCAGCAGCCCTTTGGCCGCCAGTTTCTGAATCGCTTCACGCAGCGACGGCCGTGATACGCCAAATTGTTCGGCGAGCGTGCGCTCCGCCGGCAGCCGCTCACCGGACTTCAGCGTGCCCTCAAGGATCATCCCCTCAAGTCGCTCGACAATATCGTCAGACAAACGGCGCTGACGTATCTGATCAAACCCCATAACTCATTTCTCCACGATCCCGACCGCTCGCCGGGCTCTCTATTCTGGCCTATCGGCGCCTTGCCGACACCTACCAGACGCCACTTGCCGAAACCGGATCAGTTGCGATCTGCACCGCTTGTTCGACAAAAGTTTTAACGCGGCAAATTGACACACCGACATCAAGGCTTTTACCCTAGCCAACAGCGATTGTAAATTGGTATTACCAATTATCCAAGAACGCTGACAGTGCCTGACCAACAACAATTAGGGGCCACCCCATATGCAAACCTGGCAACAGCTCTACAGCCCGCTCGGCAGTCTCGGCGTGTCCGCACTCGCGGCCGTCATCCCCATCGTGTTCTTCTTCCTCGCATTGGCGGTGTTCCGCCTCAAAGGCCACGTGGCCGGGAGCATCACCCTCGCCCTGTCGATTGCCGTGGCGATCTTCGCGTTCCAGATGCCGGTCGACATGGCCTTCGCCGCCGCCGGGTATGGTTTTGCCTACGGTCTGTGGCCGATTGCCTGGATCATTGTCGCGGCGGTGTTCCTCTACAAACTGACGGTGAAAAGTGGTCAGTTCGAGGTCATCCGCAGTTCGGTGTTATCGATTACTGACGACCAGCGCCTGCAAGTGCTGCTGATCGGTTTCTGCTTCGGCGCATTCCTCGAAGGTGCCGCCGGTTTCGGCGCGCCCGTGGCGATTACTGCCGCACTTCTGGTCGGACTGGGCTTCAACCCGCTGTACGCCGCCGGCCTGTGCCTGATCGCCAACACCGCACCGGTGGCGTTTGGTGCCCTGGGGATTCCGATCATTGTTGCCGGGCAAGTCACCGGCATCGACGCGTTCAAGATCGGCGCCATGACCGGCCGTCAACTGCCACTGCTGTCGCTGTTCGTGCCGTTCTGGCTGGTGTTCATGATGGACGGCTTGCGCGGTGTGCGCGAAACCTGGCCAGCCGCACTGGTGGCGGGCCTGAGCTTCGCCATCACCCAATACTTCACCTCGAACTTCATCGGCCCGGAGCTGCCGGACATCACCTCGGCCCTGGCCAGCCTGATCTCACTGACCCTGTTCCTGAAAGTCTGGCAGCCAAAACGTGCCGCTGGCCAACACATCGCCGGTGCCGTTTCCGCTTCGGTGGTGACCGCCAGCGTCGGCGGTTTCGGTCAGAAGCGCACTACCGTGGCGTCGCCTTACAGCCTCGGGGAAATTTTCAAGGCCTGGTCGCCGTTCCTGATCCTCACCGTGCTGGTGACCATCTGGACACTGAAGCCTTTCAAAGCGATGTTCGCCGCTGGCGGCTCGATGTACAGCTGGGTGTTCAACTTCGCGATCCCGCACCTTGATCAGCTGGTGATCAAAACCGCACCGATCGTGGCTGCTCCAACGGCAATCCCGGCGGTGTTCAAACTTGATCCGATTTCCGCGACCGGCACCGCGATTTTCTTCTCGGCACTGATCTCGATGCTGGTGCTGAAGATCAATTTCAAAACTGGTCTGACCACTTTGAAAGAGACCTTCTATGAACTGCGCTGGCCTATCCTGTCGATCGGCATGGTGTTGGCGTTCGCCTTCGTCACCAACTACTCCGGTATGTCTTCGACCATGGCCCTGGTGCTCGCGGGCACTGGAGCGGCATTCCCGTTCTTCTCGCCGTTCCTCGGCTGGCTCGGCGTGTTCCTCACCGGTTCGGATACTTCGTCCAACGCCCTGTTCAGTTCGCTGCAAGCGACCACCGCCCACCAGATCGGCGTCAGTGACACCCTGCTGGTGGCGGCGAACACCAGCGGCGGCGTAACCGGCAAAATGATCTCGCCACAATCGATCGCCGTGGCCTGCGCCGCGACCGGGCTGGTGGGCAAAGAGTCGGATCTGTTCCGCTTCACCCTCAAGCACAGCCTATTCTTTGCAACGATTGTCGGCTTGATCACCTTGACCCAGGCCTACTGGCTCACCGGCATGCTGGTGCACTAAACCTACAAGAAACACAGACAAAACCGACGCCGGTTCGTGATGCCGGCGTCAGCAATTCACAACCCGGTCTGTAAGGCTGCTGAAAGCAACGCTCTCTATATTCAGCAGCCTCAGCGGACGGATAACCGGGACCACCCGGAGACACGCCTGATGAGCGAGCTTTTTTATAACGCTGTGCCGAACGCGACCCGCGTGGCACCGCCACTGCCCGAACCTCGGCAATACCCCAGCGAGAAACCGTCGCGGGTCTACCTGTTCGGCACGTGCGTGGTCGACCTGTTCTACCCCGAAGCCGGGATGGACGCGATCCACTTGCTGGAGCGCGAAGGGATCCGGGTCGAGTATCCGCAAGGGCAGAGTTGCTGCGGCCAGCCGGCCTACACCTCGGGTTACACCGAGCAGGCACGGACAGTAGCGCGCTCGCAACTGGCGCTGTTTGCCGGGGATTATCCGGTGGTGGTGCCGTCGGGTTCCTGCGCCGGCATGCTGCGCGAGCATTACGCCGACTTGTTCAAGGACGAGCCGGAAACGTTGAAACAGGTTCAGGCCCTCGCGGCCCGCACCTATGAACTGGCTGAATTCCTGCTGTTCGTCTGCAAGGTGCAGCTCAAGGACAGCGGCGAACCGGTCAAAGTCGCGCTGCACACCTCGTGTTCAGCACGCCGCGAAATGAACACCCACCTGCACGGCCGCGAGTTGTTGGCGCAGTTGAGCAACGTGGAACGGGTCAACCATGACCACGAAAGCGAATGCTGTGGCTTCGGCGGAACATTCAGCGTCCGTATGCCAGACATTTCCGGCGCGATGGTGGCTGACAAGACCAAAGCGTTGAAGGATTCCGGGGCGCACAAGGTGTTGAGCGCCGACTGTGGCTGTTTGATGAACATCAACGGCGCATTGGAGAAACAAAAAGAAGCGCTACGCGGGCAACATCTCGCCAGCTTTCTGTGGCAACGAACCGGAGGTGCGCAATGAGCACTTCCGCGATTATTCCTACGGTCGCCGTAGAAGAAGATTTCCGCACACGGGCACACAATGCCTTGGGCGATCAGCAGCTACGGAACAACTTCCGTACTGCCATGGACTCACTGATGGTCAAGCGGGCAGCCGCTTTCAGTGATGCCCACGAAAGAGAACATTTGCGCGCACTGGGCAATTCGATCAAAGCCCGCGCGCTGTCCAAGTTGCCTGACCTGCTCGAGCAACTGGAACAGAACCTGACCCGCAACGGTGTGACAGTGCACTGGGCGGAAACGGTGGACGAGGCCAATGGCATCGTCTTATCGATCATCCGCGCTCACGAGGCGCGGCAAGTGATCAAGGGCAAATCGATGGTCAGCGAAGAGATGGAGATGAACCATTTCCTCGAGGCTCGGGACATTGAATGTCTGGAGTCCGATATGGGGGAATACATCGTCCAGCTCGACCACGAGAAGCCTTCACACATCATTATGCCGGCGATCCACAAGAATGCCGGTCAGGTCGCGTCCTTGTTCCACGACAAACTTGGCGTGGAATACACCAAGGACGTTGACCAACTCATTCAGATCGGTCGCAGAGTCCTGCGGCAGAAATTCTTCGAGGCGGACATCGGCGTCTCCGGTGTCAACTTCGCCGTCGCCGAGACCGGCACCCTGCTGCTGGTGGAAAACGAAGGCAACGGGCGCATGACCACCACCGTGCCGCCGGTGCACATCGCCGTCACCGGTATCGAAAAAGTCGTGGAAAACCTGCGTGACGTGGTGCCGCTGCTGTCACTGTTGACGCGTTCGGCGCTGGGCATTCCGATCACCACTTACGTCAACATGATCTCCGGCCCGCGCAAGGAACACGAACTCGACGGCCCACAGGAAGTGCATCTGGTTTTGCTAGACAACGGTCGCAGCCAGGCTTTCGCCGACAGTGAATTGCGCCAGACCCTGAATTGCATCCGCTGCGGCGCTTGCATGAACCATTGCCCGGTCTATACCCGCGTCGGCGGCCACACCTATGGCGAGGTGTATCCGGGGCCAATCGGCAAAATCATCACCCCGCACATGGTCGGTCTGGCCAAGGTTCCGGATCACCCGAGTGCTTCGTCACTGTGCGGTGCCTGCGGTGAAGTCTGCCCGGTAAAAATTCCTATCCCGGCGATCCTGCGGCGCCTGCGCGAAGAAAACGTCAAAGCTCCTGACAGCCCGAATCAAGTGATGCGCGGTCAGGGCAGCAAGTATTCGCGCAAGGAACGCTTTATCTGGAACGCCTGGGCCAAGCTCAATAGCTCGCCGACGCTGTATCGATTGTTCGGTTTCTTTGCCACGCGCCTGCGTGCGCTGACCCCGAGCAACGTCGGCCCATGGACACAAAACCACAGCGCGCCGAAACCCGCCGCGCGCTCACTGCACGACATGGCCCGCGAGCATCTGGCCAAACAGGGAGACCGCTGATGAGCGCCAAGCACAATATCCTCGGCAAACTGCGGAAAAGTCTGACGGGAACCACACCGATTGCCGACGACTTCGATGTCGATCTGGTGACGCAGCCCTACACCTACAGCGCCGAACAACGCATCCCGCAACTGCGCAAATTGATGGAAGCGGTGCACACCGAAATCCACCTGACCTCGGGCGCAGAATGGCCGGCACTGCTTGCGCAATTGTTGCGCGACCGCCAGTTGCCGAGTCTGTTGATCGCGCCGACGACAGCACACGGGCAGAAAATCACACAGCATTGGGCGAACAATCCTGATCTGCCGACACTGAAATCCTACGACCGGCCGATGGAAGAATGGAAAGCCGAACTGTTCAACGACACCCCGGCCAGCCTCACCGGCACCCTCGGAGCCATCGCTGCCACTGGCAGCCTGATTCTCTGGCCAACCCGCGAAGAACCGCGTTTGATGAGTCTGGTGCCACCGGTGCATTTTGCCCTGCTCAAGGCCAGTGAAATCCGCGACAACTTCTATCAGGTGCAACACGAATTCGAATGGGCGCAAGGCATGCCAACCAACGCATTGCTGGTGTCCGGTCCGTCGAAAACTGCCGACATCGAGCAAGTGCTGGCTTACGGTGCCCACGGCCCGAAAGACCTGGTGGTTCTGATCCTGGAGGACCAATGACGCTTCCAGCGAACTTCCTGCGTGATGCGCAGCAACTGATTCCGGCTGAACGCCGCTTCGACGATCCGTTATCGACTCTGGCCTTTGGCACCGATGCCAGTTTTTATCGGCTGATTCCGCAACTAGTGATCCGCGTCGAGTCTGAAGACGAAGTCGTGGCCCTGCTGAAACTGGCTCAGCGCGACCATGTTCCAGTGACCTTCCGTGCGGCGGGCACCAGTCTGTCGGGTCAGGCGATCAGCGATTCCGTTTTGATCGTGCTTGGGGATAACTGGAACGCCCGGGAGATTCGCGGCCAAGGCATGCAAATCCGCCTGCAACCGGGTGTGATCGGTGCGCAAGCCAACTCATGGCTGGCACCGTTCGGGCGCAAGATTGGCCCGGATCCGGCGTCGATCAACGCTTGCAAGATCGGCGGCATCGTCGCCAACAATGCCAGCGGCATGTGCTGCGGCACCGCGCAAAACACCTATCACACGCTGGCCGGGATTCGCCTGGTGCTGGCCGATGGCACACGTCTGGATACCGAAGACGCTGCAAGCGTCAGGGCATTCCGCGTAAGCCACGGCGATCTGCTTGAACGCTTGGCGACTTTAGGTCGCGAGACCCGCGCCAACGCCGAACTGGCTGCACGAATCCGCCACAAATACCGTCTGAAAAATACCACCGGCCTGTCCCTGAATGCCTTGGTGGATTTCGATGACCCTGTGGATATCTTGAGCCACTTGCTGGTCGGCTCCGAAGGCACGCTCGGCTTTATCAGCGCGGTGACTTACGACACGGTGATCGATCACCCGAACAAGGCCTCGGCGCTGATTGTGTTTCCAGATGTGGAAACCTGCTGCAACGCTGTTACCGTGCTGAAAAGCCAACCGGTGTCTGCAGTTGAGCTGCTGGATCGCCGCAGTCTGCGCTCGGTGCAGGACAAACCGGGCATGCCCGCTTTCGTACAACAGCTGTCGAACAATGCCTGCGCATTGCTGATCGAATCCCGCGCGGCAACTTCCGCACTTCTGCAGGAACAACTGGCGCAAATCATGGCCTCGCTCAGTGGCTTCCCGGTGGAGAAGCAAGTCGACTTCACCGAAGACCCTGCCGAGAACGCCAAGCTCTGGGCAATCCGCAAGGACACCTTCCCTGCCGTTGGCGCCGTGCGTAAAACCGGCACCACAGTGATCATCGAAGACGTGACCTTCCCGGTCGAACAACTGGCCATTGGCGTCAATCGCTTGATCGGGCTGTTCGACAAACATTCCTACGATGAGGCGATCCTTTTCGGACACGCGCTGGAAGGCAATCTGCACTTCGTCTTCACCCAAGGCTTCAACAACCCGGAAGAAGTCGCACGCTATCAAGCGTTCATGGACGACGTCGCGCAACTGGTCGCGGTGGAATTTGGTGGCTCGCTGAAAGCCGAACACGGCACCGGCCGCAACATGGCGCCGTTCGTGGAACTGGAATGGGGCAGCGACGCCTATCAGTTGATGTGGCAACTCAAGCGGCTGCTCGATCCGAACGGCATTCTCAACCCGGACGTGGTGCTCAGCGAAGATCCGCAGATCCACCTCAAACACTTGAAACCGCTGCCGGCGGCCGACGAGATTGTGGATAAGTGCATCGAATGCGGTTTCTGCGAACCGGTCTGCCCATCTAAAGGACTGACCCTGAGTCCGCGCCAGCGCATTGTGATCTGGCGCGATATCCAGGCGAAAAAACGTGCCGGCGTCGACACCACCGAACTGGAGAAAGCCTACGAGTACCAAGGTATCGAAACCTGCGCCGCGACTGGTCTGTGCGCGCAACGTTGCCCCGTAGGGATTAATACCGGTGAGCTGGTGAAAAAGCTGCGTGGCCGACACGCTACGCATCAGAAAACCGCTGACTGGATCGAAGGAAATTTCGCCAAGACACTGCAAGGTGCTCGCTTCACTTTGCATGTGGCCAACGGTGCGCGAATGATGCTTGGCGCACCGCGTCTGGCGAAACTTTCGGCAACCATTACGCGCCTGTCCAAAGGCCAGGTGCCGTTGTGGACGAATGCGATGCCGCAACCCGAAAAAACGATTCGCTTCAGCCCCAGCGTCTCAGACGAACGTCCGCGTGTGGTGTATCTCGCAGCGTGTGTCTCGCGAGTCATGGGTCCGGCGGCGGGTGATAAAGAGCAAATGTCGCTGTACGACAAAACCCGTGGACTGCTGGAAAAGGCCGGTTATCAAGTGGTCTTCCCGGACAATCTGGACAATCTCTGCTGCGGTCAGCCATTCGCTTCCAAGGGCTATGCCGAACAGGCCGAGCACAAGCGCCAAGAGCTGATCAGCGCACTGTTGCACGCCAGTCGCGGCGGACTCGATCCGATCTATTGCGACACCAGTCCGTGCACGTTGCGCCTGGTGCAGGACGTAGGAGAAACCCGTCTGAATCTGTACGACCCGGTGCGCTTCATCCGTACGCATCTTCTCGAACGACTCGACTTCACCCCGCAAGATGCACCGATTGCCGTGCACGTGACCTGCAGCACTCAGCACCTTGGTGAAAGCCAGGCGCTGATTGATCTGGCGCGCAAGTGCAGCAAAACCGTAGTGATTCCGGAAGGGATTCATTGCTGCGGATTTGCCGGCGACAAGGGCTTCACCACACCGGAGTTGAACAGCCATTCGCTGCGCACGCTCAAGGATGCAGTGCAGCATTGCAGCGAGGGGATTTCCACCAGTCGCACGTGTGAAATCGGCCTGACGCAACACGGCGGAATCGATTATCACGGCCTGGTTTATCTGGTCGATCGAGTCACTCAGGCGAAGGCGTGCTGAAGAAAATCAGAACCCTTGCGCGAGACCGCAGTCCACAGAACAGGCCTCGAACACTCGGGGCCGTTCCTTCTTTCGGTGACCGGCACTCAGGGTCAGCGAAGTCTGGATCCCTCAGCGTAAGGAGATACACATGAAACGTTCTGTACTGCTCGGTCTGTTCGTTACTGCCTCGGTGATGGCGTCGACTTCGTTTGCCGCTGATAAGCCAGGCAGCCTGTGCGATGCCAATTTGAATCAAATCGAAAGTGCCAAGTCGCAATATCAGACGTCACCGGAATTGAATGCGCGCGTCTCAGCCAGTGTGAGTAAAGCCCAAGCCCTCAAGGCCCAAGGCAAGACCGACGAATGTCTCGTGGAAACCCAGCAAACCCTTCTGGAAATCCAGAAAAGTACGGGCGACACAAAAAAATGAGCCATGAGCTGACCCGCATTCAGATTGGCGTCATCGGCTCGGAGTTTCGTGCGCAGGCCGTTTCATACCAGATGTAAAAAAAAGCGAATTCTTGTGTGCCGTCGCGGTCGATTGAACAGGCCCGACACAAACGCGGCCTGCCATGACCTCGGCATCGCCGCCAGACCGTCCGGCAGCACCGAGCTCCCATCGCTCAAGGAGATACCCATGAAGCATTCTGCAATTGCTGGATTGTTCATCGCTGGAGCCCTGCTGACGTCGCCGGTGTTTGCGGCAGACAAAGACCTGTGTGCCGGGAATCTTCAAACCATTAAAGACTTCGTGACCAGTCAGCCGTCCCTTCCTGAAAATTCGATGAACAACATCAAGGCGGATCAGGACAAGGCCTTGGCGGCTCAGGCAGCCGGGAATGACAAGGAATGCGTAGAGGTCACCTCGGCCTTGATCACGAAAATGCAGATTCGCAATCCAACCCGTAACTGACACACCATCAGGCCAACCTTCGGGTTGGCCTTGTCCGCCGATTGGCGTACACTGCGCAGGCTTGTTGCTCACCAAGATGTACTGAGCAATGAGTTCGGGGCCGTTTAGGATTCGACGCCGGTTGCGAAACTTTAGGTGCATGCCGACTTGGTAACAGAAGTCGTAAATCCACTGTTGCAACTACTTATAGTTGCCAATGACGACCAATACGGTGTTGCTCTCGCTGCTTAATTGCAGCTGACAATGCTCCTGGTACCTTCGGGTCCAGCAATCATCAGGGGATGTCTGTAAACCCAAAATGATTGTCATATAGAACAGAATCGCCGTGCAGTACGTTGTGGACGAAGCGGCTAAAACTTACACAACTCGCCCAAAGCACCCTGCCCGTCGGGTCGCTGAGGGTTAACTTAATAGACACGGCTACGCATGTAGTACCGACAGCGGAGTACTGGCGGACGGGGGTTCAAATCCCCCCGGCTCCACCACTTCAACATCTAAAGACGTCCACGGACGTCTTTTTTTGTGCCTGAAGCCCAGTAAATACGGGGGGTTTCAGCGCTGCGGGATGCTTTCCAGGTTTTTTGAGTTCCAGGCGGTTTGGTATTCCCAATGGTATTCCCGGCTACCCGGCGCTAATATTGGGAATACCAAAAGGTGTCATGGAGTACTTCTCATGTGCGCTCAAACCACCCGCCTCTCCGACCGCCAGCTCAAGGCGGTCAAACCGAAAGACAAGGATTACGTCCTCACCGATGGCGACGGGCTCCAACTGCGAGTCAGGGTCAATCGCTCGATGCAGTGGAATTTCAACTACCGGCATCCCGTAACCAAGAACCGAATCAACATGGCGCTCGGCTCTTATCCCGAGGTTTCTCTTGCACAAGCCAGGAAGAAAACCGTTGAGGCCAGAGAGCTGCTCGCGCAGGGTATCGACCCCAAAGCTCTACGCAATGAGCTACAGGAAGCCAAACGAGCAGAAACGGAACATACGTTCGAAAACGTGGCCACCGCCTGGTTCGAGTTGAAGAAGGATTCCGTCACGCCAGCGTATGCCGAAGACATTTGGCGCTCCCTCACACTGCATGTTTTTCCGAGCATGAAATCAACGCCTCTCTCGGAAGTCAGCGCCCCAATGGTCATCAAGCTCCTTCGTCCGATTGAGGCCAAAGGCAGCCTCGAGACAGTTAAGCGAGTGAGCCAGCGCCTTAACGAGATCATGACCTACGGGGTCAATTCCGGAATGATCTTTGCCAACCCTCTCAGCGGCATTCGAGCGGTGTTCAAGAAACCCAAGAAAGAGAACATGGCAGCGCTACCACCTGATGAGCTTCCGGAGCTCATGATGGAAATCGCGAATGCCAGCATCAAGCGGACGACCCGTTGCCTGATCGAATGGCAGCTGCACACCATGACCCGCCCTGCCGAAGCGGCGACCACCCGATGGGCAGACATCGATTTCGACAAGCGCATCTGGACCATCCCGCCGGAGCGCATGAAAAAACGTCGGCCGCACACCATCCCGCTGTCCGACCAGGCACTCGCGCTGCTGGAGACACTCAAGTCCCACAGCGGTCACAGGGAATACGTGTTCCCGGCAGATAGAAACCCGCGCACCCACGCTAACAGCCAGACCGCCAATATGGCGTTGAAACGCATGGGCTTCCAGGACCGCTTGGTCAGCCACGGCATGCGCTCAATGGCCAGCACCATCCTGAATGAGCATGGCTGGGATCCCGAGCTGATCGAAGTCGCTCTTGCCCATGTCGACAAAGACGAAGTCCGAAGCGCCTATAACCGTGCGGACTACATTGAGCGAAGACGCCCGATGATGGCCTGGTGGAGTGAGCATATTCAGAAGGCCGCAACGGGTAGCCTGTTGGCATCTGCGATCAATCAAATCAGGGACTCCAACGTCGTGCCGATACGCTAAGGGCTCACCTCACGCGCAGATGGCCGAAAAATGACGTATCAGAGAAAATGGTGACTTTTCTCAAGCTCTCGTTTAGGCATGAATTGCAATCGCCTTTGCGAATACACTGTCGACCTGAAAATGGCCTCAGTGTGATGGCTAGCAACGATCTGTCTGGATATCGACCAATGCCTTTGACCCTACCCCAACTAGAGCGCCACCTGTTTAAGGCCGCTGACATTCTGCGCGGCAAGATGGACGCCTCAGAATTCAAGGAATACATCTTCGGGATGCTATTCCTCAAGCGCTGCTCGGATATGTTTGAGCAACGTCGCGAGGAAGTGATTCGCCTTGAAATGGAAGGTGGTAAAAGCAAGGTTCAGGCGCAGGTCTCTTCCGAGATCTCGCGCTGGTACAAAATAGAGGGCTCGTTCTGGGTGCCTCCGCAGTCACGCTACGAATTCTTGCTCAACGACGCACATCAGAACGTCGGCGACTTCCTGAATAAGGCGCTGACCGGTATCGAGACAGCCAACACCAGCCTGTACGACGTACTCGAACATATCGATTTCACACGCAAGGTCGGCCAGAGCAAGATCTCCGACATCAAGCTGCGCCAGCTCATCACGCACTTTGGTGTGTTCCGCCTGCGCAACGAAGACTTCGAGTTCCCTGACTTGCTGGGTGCTGCTTACGAATACCTGATAGGCGAATTCGCCGATTCGGCGGGCAAAAAAGGTGGCGAGTTCTATACGCCGCGCTCGGTGGTACGGATGATGGTCCGGCTCATCAAACCCGAACTCAAGCACGATATTTACGACCCCTGCTGTGGTTCCGGCGGCATGCTGATCGCTGCAAAGGAATACATCGACGAGCACGGCGAAGATGGCCGCAAGGCGAACCTGTTCGGCCAGGAATTCAACGGCACAGTGTGGTCCATCGCCAAGATGAACATGCTGCTGCACGGCATCAGCAACGCCGATCTGCAAAACGAGGACACCCTAGCCGAGCCCCAGCACGTTGAGGGTGGCGAGTTGAAGCACTTCGACCGCGTGCTCACCAATCCGCCGTTTTCCATCCACTGGGGCAATACCGAAAAGGATGCTGACGGCAAGCCCGCCTGGAAGCCCAAGTTTGAAGCCGAGCGTTTCTCTTATGGCCAGGTGCCGCTGGGCGCCAAGAAGGCCGACATGATGTTCCTGCAACACATGCTGGCCGTCACGCGCGACGGAGGCATGGTGGCCACTGTTCTGCCCCATGGCGTACTGTTCCGGGGTGGTGAGGAAAGAACCATCAGAAAAGGCATCATTGAGGACGACTTGCTCGAAGCTGTCATCGGCGTCGCCCCCAATCTGTTCTACGGCACCGGTATTCCGGCCTGTATTCTGGTACTGCGCCAGCGGGTGCAGAAAGGTGCCAACCGCGTCAGCGGCAAACCCGCCGAGCGACGAGGCAAGGTGTTGTTCATCAACGCCGACCGCGAACTATTCGAAGGCAGGGCCCAGAACTACCTCCTGCCGGAGCACATCGAAAAGATCGTCACCACCTTCGACGAGTTTCGTGCCATCGACGGATTCTCAGCCATCGTCGATGGCGCCATACTTAAGGCGAACGACTACAACCTTAACATTCGCCGCTATGCCGATAACTCCCCACCACCCGAGCCGCATGACGTGCGCGCCCACTTGGTCGGCGGCATCCCAAAGGCCGAGGTGGCCGACAAAGCCGGACTGTTCAGCGCCCATGGCCTGAACCCGATGGACCTGCTGGTTGAGCGTGAGGCCAAGTATCTCGACTTCGCGCCTGTGTTCGACAAACGACAGGCCCTCAAACCGACCATAGAAAGCAATACCGGTCTGGTCGCCAAGGAAGCAGCCATCCGCACCGCCTTTGAGGAATGGTGGAAAGCCCACAGCGAACGCATCACGGCACTGTCCGGGCAAATGGACAATGCAGCCAGCCTGGTAGCTTTGCGCAACGACCTGTTGGCCAGTTTCAGCCAAAGCCTGGAGGCCATCGGTCTGCTCGACCCCTTCCAGGTGCGCGGCATCGTTGCTGGCTTCTGGTACCAGACCAAGTACGACTTCCTCACCCTGATGGCGCGCGGAGCCAAGGGCGTGGCCGATGCCTGGCGCACTAGCATCGTCACCGCGCTGGAAGACAAAGCCAGCAAAGAGAGACCGCTGGAGCACAAGCTCGTCAAGTTTCTGATGAGTGATTTCGTGGGGGCTATCACCGAGCTGGCAGCCAAGAAGGCCGAGCTGGACAGCCAGATCAAGGCCGCAAGCCCCAAGGATGCCGACACCGAGGACGGCGAAGCCGTCGAGGCAGCAGAAGACGGTGCCGACGAAGAAAACGTCGTGGACGAGGCCCAACTCAAGGCCTGGAAAAAGGAACTCACTGCTGTCAAGAAGCAGCTCAAAGCCAAGAACGACAGCTTCAAGCAGCACATTGACGCCGCCGTTGAGGGGCTGACGCCGGAAGCCGCCGCTGAGCTCCTGCTGACCATCCTGCACAACGACATGCAAGCCATTGTCGAGCGCTACATGGCCGCGCAGCGCAAGCAGATCGTGGCCGCATTTGAAAACTGGTGGGACAAGTATCGGGTGACTCTGACCGAAATTGAGGGCAAGCGGGACGAAGCCACAAAAGCGCTTCAGGGGTTCTTGAAGGAGTTGCGGTATGTCTGAACCTTGGAAATCAACAACGATCCGGCAGTGCCTCGTTGAATCATTCGCCGGAGAGTGGGGCAGCGATCCGAAGCCAGGCAACGCAAAGGTCCTTCGAGCAACGGATATTGATGACGATGGACACGTAGTTGGTCCAGGTGCGGTTCGTCAATTGCCCATTGGGAAGCTGACTTCAAAGCGACTGTTAGACGGCGACATCCTCCTTGAAGGATCTGGCGGTGGGCCCGGAAAACCCGTGGGTCGAGTCGCCTACTTTAAAGCCAACGACCACTATGAAGTGGCAGTCTGTTCCAACTTCTTCAAGACACTGCGCCCAAAACGTAGTGAAGTCGAACCACGTTTTCTGCTGCGTAAGCTTGCCTGGTTCTATAAACAACCGGCTTTGCTGACTTTCCAACAGCAAACTACGGGAATCATCAATCTGAAATTCGAGGAATATCTTTCAGCACAGATTGAAATCCCTGAAGCCATTATCGAACAGGAGAAACTTGCTCAAGTCCTGGACACCCTCGACACCACCATCCATGAAACCGAGGCCATCATCGGCAAGCTCAAGGCCGTCAAGCAGGGTCTGCTGGACGACCTGCTGACGCGCGGCGTCGACGCCAACGGCGAACTGCGCCTGCCATACGCCGAGGCGCCGCATCTCTACAAGGAGTCGCCGTTGGGGTGGATTCCGAAGGAGTGGGATGTCGTCACGCTTGAGTCGGTATCCAAGCTGGTCACCAGCGGGTCGCGCGATTGGGCGCGCTTCTATGCTGACAGCGGTGCGCTATTCGTGCGCATTGGTAACTTGACGCGAGAGCACATCAACTTCCGCTACGAATCGACAATCTATGTACGCCCACCTCGAAATGCGGACGGGCAGCGGACACGGCTAGAATCCGGCGACATCCTAATTTCTATCACGGCAGACCTGGGTATCATCGGGGTCGTTCCAGATGGATTGAGCGAGGCGTACATCAACCAGCACATTGCTCTCGTACGCCCCGACCTCGATGTTGTTGATTCGCGATTCGTTGGCCATTATCTGGCCGGACCAATTGCACAAACCTACCTTAGCAAGCTGAACGATGGGGGCGCAAAAGCGGGCCTCAACCTACCAACGATCCGGGGTTTAGTAACGACAAAGCCGCATCGTGCCGAACAGAATATGATTGCCACACGCCTGGATGAAATCGACAACCGCATACAGAATGCGATGACCGAGTCTGCCAAGCTGCAACACCTCAAGGATGGCCTTATGGACGACCTTCTCACCGGCCGAGTTCGCGTCACATCACTATTGTCCGATGCCCTAAACCATGAAGGGAACGCCTGATGGGATGGGAGCTCGATGATGTCGAAACACCATTCGTTGCCCAGTTACAGGCACTTGGTTGGACCTATAAGGCTAGCAGTCTCGACGATCCGGCAATCACCGGCCGAAGCAGTTTTACTGAGGTGATACAAGAGGGATTGCTGCGCGAGCAACTACGCGCGTTGAACCCAGGTGCGAATGATGCGCCTTGGCTGGACGATGCGCGACTGTCGGAAGTCGTGGCAGCTATCACACGGCTGGGAACGCACAAGCTCATAGAGGCCAATGAGAAAGCCACTGGGCTCCTGATCAAAGGCCTGACTGTGGAAGGGTTGCCGGGCTGGGACGGCGGACGGGGCCAGACGATTCGCTACATCGACTGGGATACCCCCGCCAACAACCGCTTCACGGTGATCAACCAATACCGCGTCGATTGCCCGCCTGGCTTCAATAGTGGCAAGGCCTTCATCGTTCCTGACCTGGTGCTACTGGTGAACGGCATCCCGCTGGTGGTAGTGGAATGCAAGAGCCCGTCCATCCCTGAGCCGCTGACCGAGGCGGTGGACCAACTGCGGCGCTACACCAATCAGCGCAAAGCTGCGCTTGAGGTGGACGACAATGAGGGCAACGAGGCGCTATTTGCCACCAACCAGCTGCTGGTGGCAACCAGTTATGACGAGGCGCGCGTGGGGTGCGTGGGTGCAGCCTTTGAGCATTATGCTCAGTGGAAGACGGTGGTCGGCCCTGATGGCGCAGGTAGCGAGATGGAGGTGGCTCAGGCGTTAGGCAAGGCGGCTCTATCCGAGCAAGAGCGCTTGATCGCCGGATTGCTTTCGCCTTCGCATCTACTGGATGTTGTGAAGAACTTCATGTTGTTCATGCAGACAGGCGGCCAGACCATCAAAACGGTATGCCGCTACCAGCAGTACCGGGCAGTAAACAGGGCAATTGCCCGCCTCAAGACCGGACAGACGCGGCTGCAGCACGGCGAACACGACAAGCGCGGCGGTATCATTTGGCACACTCAGGGCTCCGGTAAAAGCCTGACAATGGTGTTCCTGATTCGCAAGATGCGCATGGACGCGCGACTACGTCGCTTCAAGGTAGTCGTCGTCACGGACCGCAAAGACTTGCAGGGCCAGTTATCCGCGACCGCCACGCTGACCGGCGAAGTGGTGGACGTAGCAGAGAGCACTGCGGGCATAAAAGCGCTGGCACGGCGGAAGGGCCCGGGGCTGATCTTTGCCACGATCCAGAAATACCGTGACCCAGATAGCGCCGGTGATGCGCCGCTGACAGCGGACGATTTACCGAAAGTGGAAGAGTCCAAGGCCATATACAAGGCTGAAGAAAAATTTGAGGTACTGAACGAAGACGACAGCATCCTAGTGCTGGTGGACGAGGCGCACCGCACCCAGGCTGGCGACCTGCAAGCCAACCTGCTGGCGGGCCTGCCCAACTGCGCGCGCATCGGCTTTACCGGGACTCCAATCATTATGGGTGACAAGAAGCGCACCCATGAAATCTTTGGCGAGTTCATTGACCGCTACACCATCAAGGAAGCCGAGGCCGACGGCGCGACGGTCCCGGTGCTCTACGAGGGCCGCACTGCCAACGGAGCGATCAAGGACGGCGCCAGCCTGGACGAACTGTTCGAAGACCTGTTCCGCCAGCACTCCCCGGAAGAGCTGGAGGCGATCAAGAAAAAGTACGCCACTAAAGGCCACATCTTTGATGCCCCGGCGCTGATCGCCGACAAGGCCCGCGACATCATTCGTCACTACGTGACCAACATCCTGCCCAACGGCTACAAGGCGCAGGTGGTGGCGTACAGTCGGTTGGCGGCGATTCGTTATTTTGAAGCGCTACGGTCAGCCCGCGATGAGTTATTGGCCGAGGCGCAGGTGCTCTCGCCCAACGACAAGGCCCTGGATGACGAGGCCCTGTGCCAGCGCCCCTTGAGCGTGCAGGCGGTGGTGCAGGCCTGGCGGTACCGCGACATACTGGCGCGCATTGAATTCGCGCCCATCATTTCGGGCAGCAACAATGACGACCCTGCGTGGAAGCAATGGACAGACGGTGCGGCGCATGAGCAACTGACCAAGCGCTTCAAGAAGCCGCTGTTCAATGGCAAGCCGGAGAAGACCGACCCGCTGGCCTTCCTTGTCGTGAAGTCGATGCTGCTCACCGGCTTTGATGCGCCGATCGAAGGTGTGATGTACCTCGACCGTCCGATCCGCGAGGCGGAGTTGCTGCAGGCGATTGCCCGCGTCAACCGTACCGGCTTCGGCAAGCGCTGCGGCATCGTGGTGGACTACTACGGCGTGGCACAGCATTTGAAGGAGGCGCTGGCGGCCTACGCTGATGAGGACGTGGACGGTGCGCTGGCCAGCCTAAAGGACGAAGTGCCGGTGCTGCGCGACAGGCACCTCCGTGTGGTGGACCTGTTCCGCCAGCACGGTATAGAGTCGCTGGACGACACTGAAGCCTGCGTTGAAGCATTGGGCAGCGAGAAGTTGCGCGCCGAGTTCGTCGTCAAGCTCAAGGCTTTCTTGGGGTCACTGGACACGGTGCTGCCGCGACCGGAGGGGTTGCCTTATTCCGGAGACGCCAAGCGCCTGGCGTACATCCATGCCCGCGCCCGCAATCGCTACAAGGACACGCCGGTACTGGGTAAGGATGTGGGTGCCAAGGTTCGTAAGCTGATCGACGACCATGTGATCTCGCTGGGCATCGACCCAAAGATCCCGCCGATTCAGCTGACCGATGCGGAGTTCGATACACACCTTGCGCGTGCCGTAAACGACCGCGCCAAGGCTTCCGAGATGGAGCACGCGATTCGCTCGCACATCCGTAAGCACACCGATGAAGACCCGGTGCTGTACCGCAAGCTCTCCGAGCACTTGAACGACATTCTCAAAACACTAGGTGAAAAGTGGAACGAGGTGATCTCGCAACTGCAGAAGATTATCGACGAATTGCGCACTGGCAAGGTGGGAAGTGCCGATACGCCGAGCGACTTGCCCGAACACTACGCGCCGTTCCTCCGCACAGTCCTTGATGTCGTTTGTGTTGGCCAGACGCCAACTGCAGCCGAGTTGCTGCGCCTGAAGGATGTGACGGTTGAGCTGGTCGAATCTCTGGCTCAGGAACTGCAGAGCAACCGCAATATCTGGAGTCCGCACAAACGCGCCGCACAGGACGAGCTGAACGGCCAGTTATTCGACCAGCTAATGCGCCTTCGTCCGCCTCTGGTGGATGCGGACAAAGCCGGGGTGCTGGCCGACAAGCTGATGGAGCAGGCCCGCGCCAACCACGACAAGCTGGTGTAGGTGTAATCCAATGCTCGTATCTACGAGATCACCAGTACTCCAAGTGGGCGACTTGTTGTTCTCCATCCGACGCAGCGCACGTCGCAGAACGATGGAGATTACGGTAGAACGCAGTGGTAACTTGGTTCTGTCTGCTCCGCCGGAGGTTAGCGAAGCGCAGCTGCGCGAATTTGTCTTGGAGAAGCGCTTCTGGATCTACACCAAGATGGCTGAGAAGGAACGTTTGCAGCGCCAGATTCCGCACAAGGAGTTCGTCGGCGGCGAGGGGTTCCTGTACCTCGGGCGCAGCCACCGGTTGAAGGTGGTAGAGGAGCAGAATGTGCCGCTGAAGCTCGCGGGTGGTCGCTTCTGTATGCGCCGTGACGCCATACCCACCGCGCGCGCGCACTTCATCCAATGGTACAGCACACGTGCGAAGGTCTGGCTATCGAGCCGAGTGGCCGACTGCCAATCGCGGATGGAGGTGCGGCCAGCGGGCGTGAAGGTGCAAGACCTGGGTTATCGGTGGGGTTCCTGTGGCAAGGGCGACTGGCTGTACTTCCACTGGAAGGCGATCCTATTACCGACACGTATTGCTGAATACGTGGTGGTACACGAAATGGCTCACATGCACGAGCCGCACCACACTCCCGCGTTCTGGTTACGTGTGGAGCGCGCCATGCCTGATTTCGCGCAGCGAAAGACTTGGTTGGCTGAACACGGAATTGATGTCGAAGGGATCTGAGAACCATGGCGGGCTATTTCACCACTGACCACTTCAAGCTGCTGAACAAATGGATGGGACAAAAGCGTGACGAATCAAACCCCGAGCAAAACCGCGCCTACGATGATCTGAAAAAGGCCTATGAGGTAACAGAGGAGTGGGCCAACAAGCTTAAGGCTGAGTTGTTTCCTGTGGGCCGCGTAGAGATTCGCAAACGGCCTACCAACCAAGGCAATAATTTCGCTGGCTACAATTGGGCAAAAATCTACCCTTCGCCCGAAGCACCGAAGGAGTTGGCCTACACCGTAGGCATCGATGCCAACGACGGCTTCGTGGTCAAGATCGATACCGTCGGACTGGACGAATCGGATGGGACGCGAAGAGCCTATCTAACGCTGCGCGGCACCTATAACAACTCATCCCCCTTTGTTACCAAACTGCCCGCAGGCGATGGTCTGGGAAAATCGCTGGACCAGCTCATTACGTGGAGTATTGAAGCGATCCGCAGCTTCAAGCTGCGCTACGACGAGGTAGTAACCAAGCTGGACCTGGGCATGACACTGAGTGACGAGGATCTCCTCAAGCACTTCGATAGTAAACCTGCATTCCAGACTTTCCGCGCCTCGTGGTCGCCACAAGACAAGGCGCTGTTCTGTCGATTAGCGCGAGCTGTCCACATGGCAGGTCTGGACTGGTGGCACATGAACAAAGGCGTCCAAGTGCGCTTTGGCCGCAAAAACCCCGGAAGTGAGCGCGCGGTCGGTGTGCTTGGCGTCATTCGGGGCACTCGGACCCGGAAGCTCTCATGGACACGGGAGGTGGGTGCGCTACCCAAGCTCCACCGCGAACCGTTGACGGAGGAACTCGTCTCGAAGATTGAAGCAGCCCTTTCAGCCGATCGTGGCTTACTCGACGACTGGACGGTACTTGAAACGGAGCGACCGGGACTGTGGCCAGATCAACTGCGTGACGATCCAGTGGAGCACGGCGATGATTCCGACGAAGACGAAACGCTCGATTCTGATGCAGTAAGGTTCCCGATTAATCGTATCTACTACGGTCCACCCGGCACGGGGAAGACCTACGAGTTATCGAAGCTGCTTAAGCGAGAGTATGAGCAGGCCATGACTTCCGTATCCAGGGAAGAGTGGCAAAATCAGTTTGTGGGCGAAAAAACAGTGAGCCTTACCTGGTGGGAAGCAGCTGCGGCTGCTCTCTACCATCTGGGGGGGAAAGCGAGTGTCGACACACTGCTTGATCACCCGTTCATGAAAGCTATTGCTGCCGTAAAGAGTGCGAACAAGAATGTGCGAAACACCGTTTGGGGCGCCCTGCAGTACCACACGATTGAATCATCTAAAACCGTCAAGATGAGCAAACGGATGGCGCCGGCAGTGTTCGACAAACTACCGGATTCGTCCTGGATACTTGCTGGGGATTGGGAGGACGCAGCAGCCGACTTGAAAAGGCTAGTGGACGAGTACGATGCCGGTCCACCCTCAGCCGAATACATCAAACGCTACAGTTTCGTCACCTTCCACCAATCTTACGGTTACGAAGAGTTCGTGGAGGGGCTCCGACCAGTTCTCGATGGCAATGCAGAGTCCGGTGAAATCCAATACGAGATCCGCGCGGGCGCCTTCAAGGATTTGTGCAGGAAGGCACGATTGGCACCGGATCAGAAATTCGCGATGGTGATTGACGAGATCAACCGAGGCAACATCAGCAAAATCTTTGGCGAGCTGATCACCTTGATCGAATCTGATAAACGCGAAGGAGCTATGAACGCCGTTTCTGTGTCTTTGCCGTATTCCGGCGAAAGTTTTTCGGTGCCAGCCAATGTCGACATTATCGGCACAATGAACACGGCAGACCGATCCCTTGCGTTGCTGGATACCGCGCTGCGTCGCCGTTTCGAGTTTGTGTCGGTGATGCCGGACGCTCGCGATGAGCCAGGTGCGCCGCTCGCAGGCCTTCGGGTCAGCCTGGGCGAGCAGGTGGTCGATGTGCCTCGCATGCTTGATGCCATAAACCAGCGCATCGAGGTGCTCTACGACCGCGACCATTGTATCGGCCATGCGTACTTCACACCGTTGGCGCAAGTGCCTGATGGGGACGAACGATTTGTAGCATTGCAACAAGTCTTCAGCACCCGCATTCTGCCCCTGCTCGAAGAGTACTTTTTTGAGGACTGGCAAAAGATCCGTCTTGTATTGGCGGACAACCAGAAATCCCCCGCCGCACGTTTTGTTGTAGAGGGTCAAGATCAGGAGGACGATTTGGCTCGTCTGTTCGGCAGCGACCATGGCATGGACAGCTACTCCACCAAGCGCCAATACGCTGTGCAGGAGGCTGCGTTCTCTAATACGGATGCCTACATTGGCATCTACCATACGTTGTCGACCTGAATCGTGGGGGGGCGCGTGAGTGGTATCTCGATCTACGAATTTGACGTACTGATAGCAGCAACATCTGGGGACGCGTCTTCCGAGGGTTTGCACACAATCCCGGACCAGGTATACGGATGGCTTGAGCGCCAATGCCTGCGGGCCACCAATGAAAGTGGTGCGCAATGGCTGCGCCTGACTCAGCGGCGTGGGCATCGTGTCGTTCAGGTCACCAGTTTTGTCGGAGTGATCCGTGCGCCGGACGGTTACCAGATCGAGGTGCTTCCCAAGGTCGGCAAAGCGATAGGTGGCGGTGCAATGGAGGCGCGTCAACTTCTAATCGAGATGCTCTGCTGTCTTCAAGGCTTTCGCCACATTCAAACCGACAGCGCCAAGCTCTCGGCTGCACGAATGCCCTTGCTGGAAGTTTTTATTGTCGAGTTTCTGCGTACAGTAGGGCATATCGTCAAACGAGGGTTGCGCAGCAACTACTCCTATCGGCAGGACAACCTGTTTGCACTTCGCGGCAAGCTGATGATCGCATCGCATCTGCGGAAAAACCTGTACAGGGCGGACCGTTTCTTTACAGAGCACGACGAGTTTTCGATTGATCGCCCGGAGAACCGCTTACTGCACGCAGCATTGCGACGAGTGCTGATGCTGTCGGCGTCTCAGGCTCATCAGCAACTGGCCCGTGAGTTGGAGTTCGTGTTTGCAGAGGTCCCTGTCTCAGCGCAGCCACGGATCGATTTCCAGCAGGTGCGTCTCGATCGGGGCATGGGTTACTACGGCGATGCGTTGGCTTGGGCGAAGTTGATCCTAGACGAGCAGTCCCCCCTGACAGGCAGCGGCGGTAACAATGCTCCGTCGCTGCTGTTCCCGATGGAGGCAGTATTCGAAGCGTTTGTATCCAAGCATCTCACGAAACAACTGGCGCGGTCGCTTGTCCTGAAAACCCAAACACGCAGTCATCACATGGTTCGCCATCGAGAGCAGAACTGGTTTTGTCTAAAGCCAGATCTTTTGATCCGGGATACCAACAAGGATCTGCTGGTCCTGGACGCAAAGTGGAAACTGCTGGATGGACTGAAGGCCAATGGCACGAGCAAGTACGGCCTCGCGCAAGGCGACTTCTACCAGTTGCAGGCCTACGGCCAGAGCTACCTGAATGGAACGGGGGATGTGGTGCTGATTTACCCCAAGACGGCCGCATTCGACCGGCCGCTATCAGTATTCGAGTTCCCTAAAATAGAGGGTCTGCGATTATGGGTGCTGCCCTTTTGCCTGAAGTCACGCCAGCTTTTGGTTCCGGGCGGCGCGCCGTTTACTGCAGTGTTCAAGGACACGCAGAGGGAAGTTACTTCCGGAGTTGAGCTGCCGACATTCGACTGACAACCTGTTCCACTCGTAGATCGCCAGAGCAGCAATAGCCAGACCGCCAACATGGCCTTGAAACGCATGGGCTTCGAGGGCCGGTTGGTCAGCTGCGGCATGCACTCCATGGCCAGCACCATCCCGAACGAGCATGGGTGGGATCCGGAGCTGATCGAAGTCGCGCTGGCGCATGTCGACAATGACGAAGTCCGAAGCGCTTAGAACCGAGCGGACGACATCGAACGCCGACGTACGATGATGGCTGGTAGGAGTGAGCACATCCAGAAAGCAGCAACGGGCAGCTTGTCGGTACCCGACATCAATGACGCCAGGAACCGCAATGTCGTGCCAATACGGTGAGCGCTCATCGGACGCCGCCGGTAACCGAAAATGACTCCCCAGATGGAGTAATGGTTGATTTGACGACAGCGGCGACAGCGGCGACAACCCGCGTAATACCTGGCCTGTAGCATGACGACAGAGGTGGCGACTGTCGCCTTTGCAAGTCTCGCTCTTTGGGCCTTTCCGGCTAAGCCCATGCGGGCGGGAAGGCTCCGCATTCCCTCTCGCATGGGCTCACATTAAAAACCGACGAACGACCACCCGGCCATGTAATGCCACCGACTTCCAAGATTTTCCAGCGCTGCCGATTGGCGCAAGAGTCGCCCCCAAAATACTGTTGACCGCTAGCAGAACGAGCGCTAAACCAGAACCGTACAAGCGCTGTCCTCGACAGCACCCAGGTAGCCAGAACCTTTGAGGCTAAGCCACATCGTGGCGGTTCTCCCCAAGTGCGATTAGCGTCCGGCGGCTCGCACGGTCACAGCGATGTGATGGATGCCACTTCTTCCAGAATGCCCACTGCGGCAACTCATGCCCCCTCCTGGCTGCTCTGCAGCAATTTATCCGCTTGGCCATTTCTTGCGCCAAGTTTTTGCCCGTCTCTTTGCCCCCTAAAGAGACGGGCGCTCCTACCACTGCTGCAGCCCTGCTCGCACGGGTCTTTGCGGCTTTCCCCATCGTGACAATCGGCGTGACAAACACCGAATGCTCACTCGCCACAGCGATGCCGATGACGGTGCCGCAGCCCACGGAATGGACTGCACCTGACTGACAGTCAGGCATGCCCCAGTCATCAAATCACTGCCTTCACACGACTCAGGATCTCGCGGCGCTGGTTTTGTCAGCCAGTGCAGCCTCCACCCGCCCACCGCTATCGGTGTTCAGGAGGCCGGATCATGAGATGCCCAAGCTCCCGGTCGTAAGGAGCCGTCAGTCCCGCGTGAGTGGACAACCCTCACAGGTCGCAGGGGCCTTGATCCCTGATAACACTCAACAACCGTGGCGGGATGAGTGAGGACGAAGTCGATAATTTCAGGAGAATAGCGATGCAACTGTGCGAAGCGTTCGAGCCACCACAACCATTGCTGGAGGTCCAGCAGGCGCCAGAGCCCTACCCGGTCGAAGCACTCGGAGAACTGTTGGGCCCTGCGGTCGACCGACTGGCCGAGGTGATCGGCGTGCCCTGCGCCATGGCTGCACAATCGGTGCTGGCCAGCGCGGCCCTGGTGAGTCAGGGTCATGCCAATGTCCAACTCGACGGCCGAACCTATCCGCTGTCCCTCTACCTACTGACGGTGGCGTCCTCGGGTGATCGCAAAAGCGCGGTGGATCAGCTGGCACTGAAGGCGGCGCGCGATTGGGAGCGACAGCAGTGGACCCTGTACGCGGAGAAGCTCAAAGCCTATCGCGCCGCTACCAGCATCATGACCAAACCCAAAACTTCAAAGAAACACGCGGAGGCGGAAGGCAGTGAGCTATCCGAGCCGGTACCGCCGAGACTGATCATTGCCGAACCCACCATTGAGGCTCTGGTCAAAAGCCTGTGCCATGGTTTGCCCAGCATGGGCTTGTTCAATGATGAAGGTGGCCAGTTCTTGGGCAGCAGCACCATGAGCAAAGAGAACCTGCTCAAGGCGATCACCACCTTGTCGACACTGTGGGATGGTAGCCCGATCGACCGGGCGCGTTCCATGGCCGGAGAAAGCCTGCGCGCCTATGACCGCCGCCTCAGTCTGCATCTGATGCTGCAGCCCTACCTGGCCAACCAACTGTTCAAAGACCCGGTGATCAATGGCCAAGGCATCCTCGGCCGTCGCCTGATCAGTTGGCCCGAGCGCCTGGCTGGCCAGCGACTCTACAAGGCAATAGACCTGACCCGAGATGCCAAAGTCCAGGGCTACCAACAGCGGATCACCGCCCTGCTGCAAAAGCCCTGGTCGCTTCACAAGGATGGCTCACTCAATCCCGCCACGCTCGAGCTGACCGCCCGTGCCCGTCGTGCCTGGATTGATATTCACGACACCATCGAGTGCCAGTCTGGCGAGTTCGGCGAGCTAGCCGGCGTCCAGCCTTTCGCGGGCAAAGCCCCGGCGAATGTGCTGCGCATCGCGGGCGTGCTGGCCATGGTTGAAGAGGCCAGTCAGTTAGATGAAGCACACATCCAGCGCGCCTCCACGTTGATGGATTACTACCTGACCGAGATCCAGCGCCTGACCGAACAGGAGCCAGTCAATAGCCGACGCGAAGAGGCGGATCGGCTGTTGCGCTGGCTGGTGCAGAAAGGCTGGACCCACTTCAGCATCCGAGACGTCAATCGCAACGGCCCTCGTTTTGCCCGCAAGAGCGCTGACCATACCGCCTCTTTATTGGTCGTACTAATCACTCATCGCTGGCTAAGCAGTCGCGATGGAAGAACCTTCGAGGTACGCCATGTTCCGGCTCAATGACGCGGTGCGCTGCTACCAAGCGCAACATCAACCGCAGCCAGAATCGCGGCGTGTCGCCACCTCTGTCGCCACACTGTCGCCGCGCCCCAGGCCAGAAACGACTCGGGTTGTCGCCACTGTCGCCACTGTCGCAACACCACCACTTGATCCTGCCTACCTCGTCCTGCTGATTGAGCAACTGCGTGAGGAAGGGGCACTGCTGCAACACCACGAGAACACCCTCCTGATCCGCCCAACACACTGGCAGCAGGTAGACAGGCTCAGCCTCCATTGGAAAGCCTTACTGCTCTTTTTGCAAAAAAACGAAGACGGTGATGATGATGGCCTTGGTCGGTCGGCGTGATGGTCGCAACTTCGGCTACGGCCGCCAGCTGAGCTACGCCGGCCCGCAAGCGCTCAAGGACCTGTTTGCCGGTGGCCACTTCGCCACGGTCAAAGCGCATAGCGATCGCTGGCAAGCGTTCGTGCGTTGGTGTCGGTCAGAGGACGGCCCCGGTTACAACGATGCGCGTCAGATCGATCGACGGACGCTGCAAGACTACGCCACTTACCTGCGCCAGCAGATCCAGCAAGGTGAACTCCGCATCGCCACCGCGCAGAACCGCCTGAGCAGCGTCAACCGCACCCTCGCGGCGCTGCGCGGTGATCAGGACGTGAGGATCGCCAGCCCGAGTCAGGCGTTGGGACAACAGCGCTTGAGCGTACGCACCCGTGCGCCAGATGGCCAAGACCACCAACAGGTGCGGCGAGTACTCGAGGCGCTCGGCGAACAGCAACACGAGCGGGTGGCCGCGATTGTCCTGTTGGCCCGAACAACCGGTATGCGCCTGCGCGAAGCGATCTTGGCTGACCTGCCCCGCTTGCACCGCGAAGCCGAACACTTAGGCCGCATCAACATTCAGGACGGCACCAAAGGTGGCCGCTCAGGCGCTTCAGCGCCGCGATGGGTTGTGGCTAATGACGAGGTGAAGGCGGCGCTGCAGTTGGCTCGTCATGCGTCGCCACCCCATAGCCGCAACTTGCTGGCCCGAGACGAAAGCTACGCCGCGTTCCTGCAACAGACCGTGCTCCCCGCCCGTGAAACGTTGCATGAACACGGGCTGAAGGGCTTTCATGAACTGCGAGCGGCTTACGCTTGCGAACGTTACGAGCAGCTCACTGGCCACGCTGCCCCGATCAATGGTGGTCACTGCTATCGCATTGACCGCAACCTTGATCGACAGACGCGGCAACAGATCAGCGTTGAGCTCGGGCATAACCGGATCGATGTGGTTTCGGCCTACATTGGAGGTCGAGCGTGACCAAGATCTTTGATATGACGCTGTTCCTGAGCGGCGTACTGTCCGGCTCGAAGGCCTCTCAGCAACGCCACCTACGCCAAGCCCGAATCATGCAAGTGGCCATTCAACAACGATGGCAACGCGATAATCCCTGGACTTGGCAGCTCAAGCATGTGCGCTGGTTTTTCACACAGCACCTAAAAGACCACTCCGACGCCACCCAGTACTACTATCGACTCACCACCCTATTGGTCTGGAAGCGATTAGGGAACGACCGAGAAATGCTGATCGGTCGCTCGAGTAATCGTAGGTAGGCAGTCTTCCAGGCTCACTTGTCCGCCGTCATCAATCTCAGCGTGGATATTTTCTTGCGGATGAACCTACTCGAAAAACTCCGCCGCAATGGCAAAAAAAACGGCCACTCGCGTCATAGCTGGCGATGCAGACCACGTGTAGGCGGTGTAAGTAATTTTCTGTTTAAACATCTGATTTTTACGCAAGCGAAATCGTTGTCGCTATATTTTTTTGCTGCACATAGCAGGCAGGTTTGACGCCAATCGCCTTACCCTTCAGTATTGGCCCATTGCGCCCCCAAACAATTAATAAGTATTTACCGACTATGCACCTTAAGAAAATACACATAGATAATTTCAAGAACTATAGAAAAGCAACAATACATCTCGACTCGCATTTGAATGTTTTTACTGGAGTAAACAATGCAGGAAAGACAACAATTCTAGAGGCTGTGGCTTTATGGTCTGAGTGCTTCCGCATACTAATAACAAAAGCAAAACGCTCCGATACTCGATTAAGCATTCGCCAAGGCGACTATAGGCTTGGAAACAAACTTGGAAACTATATAGATCATCGTAAAATCACCTCTGTCAGGACATCAAAGTACGAAGATATTTTTTTCAACCTTAATATTTCATCACCTATATTGATTTCAGTAACCGTCACAGGACTCCCAGGAAATGATGAAATAGAAATTCCAATTATTATAAAGGCTGCCAACGGAAGCAATTACGAAATATTTCTAGATCGTCATGACAGTTTTGAATTTCAAAAGCTAAATACTGCATTCGAACATTTACCTCAGCCATTTTCAACTATATACGCTTCTCCTGTTGCCTCCTTGGTCGCAGGGGAGCAATTCAAACTATTGCCGCAAATCTCTAATAGCGTCGTCTCTCGCCAATCCTACATGGTATTGAGGAATAGGATTTCCAGACTAAAATCTGATGCGAATTACGAAGACTTTGAAAAAGACATATCAAAAATATTAACCGACGGTGCTCTCCCCGTTACCTTTCAAGTGAAAGGAGATATACACAAAGATGTGAGCGTTGATATAAATGTTTGCTTTGGAAATCACGACCAATCTAGAGATATATCCCTGCTTGGAAGTGGCACACTTCAGATCATTGAACTAATGCTTGCCCTATATGAGGCGAGAACTGATTTGAATTTGGTTTTACTGGATGAACCTGACTCACACATCCACAGAGACATACAGAAAAGACTAATTCAAGTCCTGACAAGACGTTCAAACAACGCCCAGGTATTTATAACAACTCATAACGAGTCACTACTTAGAAGTACGTCACCAAGAAATATTTTTCATATCGAAAGTACTGGCGACGGAACAGCCAGCATCGAATATAAGCCAATTGTGAGTAACGGCAACGTGATGAGACACGCTGGCATTCAACCGACATTTCATTCCAGTGTGATTCGAATGCTTGGCAATGAAAACTCATTAGATTTATTAGATATAATTGAGGCCAGAAAGGTTATCTTTGTTGAGGGTGATGTTGATGCCAACTACATTAGAAAAATATACGAGAAATCAACAGGCAGAGACGCTCACGACATGGTCTTCTGGGCCTTTGGTGGAATCGACGCATTCCTTCAGAAAATCAGGCATTATAAAACTTTTATTGAAGGCATTAGCAGTTCGCAAACAATATGGGATAAATGTGTTGCTATCTTTGATTGCGATTACATAACCAGGAGCCAGATTGATGCTCTTGGCACCGGATTGCAATCGCAAATCAACTTGCCCAGCCATATCTGGGATTCGTACACATTTGAGTCGAGCATACTTAGCAACAAACAAGGCCTGGCCGAAATGTTACATCGAACTTTTGTGGCAAAAGGAGCAAACCCAAGCCTTGCTGATATTATGGCAGCAATTGATCAGGTTTTTGACGCTAAGGCCAATAGCAAAAGAGCAGCGCTATCTGACGACACTGCGTTTCAAAGCAGCATAACTGGACAGATCCAGAGCAGAGCTGGGAAAATTGAAAACGATCTTGGAGTTCGTGGAGTCATCACTGGAGGTGAGGCAAGGTACTTTATCAACTACAGCACCTATGCAAGAGCGGAGCTAGACGCCCGCAAAATCCACCATATCTGCAACAAGGATGACGTTGAAGAAATCATAAGTGAAATTGAAACTTCACTCGGCCTCTCATTAAACCCCGCTGGACTGCCAAAGATTGACATGCTAATAGACTCTTATGATTCAACAATAACCCTGGGCACATGGGATGAAATGATTCGAAAATTAATTTAAATAATAAAGTTTCGCAATATCGGTCGCACTACTGGAGGGAGCGCCTCATTTTTCCAAAATAATTTGAACATGATTTTTGGTCGCTTTCTACTTCATGTAATAGATCGATCTCGGCCGGTAGCGACAGGCAGAAACCGATCCGCAGTGGACGGTCACGAAAGGCAACCAATGGTCGAAACCAGCCAAGGATAAGCGGTTGGTTCGGCCCAAAATGGACGAAGCCGGCCAAATGAAATCCATTTAGCAGGCCTCATCATTACCAATGTGATCAGAAAGCCCCTCGCACGGTAAGGATTTAGTTACGCGGCGTGCTGTGTTAGCGCCCGCTAGTGTCCTCGTAGTAGATCCGGTCGAAGATGTTGCCGTTGACCGAAACGCGCCAGTACTTGTCGAACTGGTAGCTGGCGAAGGTGTCATGGCTATTGGCCAATCCTCGATGAGTGCCTGATAGACTGTTAGTGTCGGCGACGATCAGCTAGCGAGTCGCGCTGCCTGCGCTCAAGCTTCGGATGATGGGATTACGATGGATTATTCAAAGATCAGAGGAAAGGAGTTCAGCCAGCAGCAATCCTTCGAGGAGCTTGTGTGTCAGCTGGCAAAACTCGATACCCAAGAGGTATCGGCGCGATTTCGTCGGGTTGACGGCTCGGGGGGGGATGGCGGTGTCGAGGCCTATTGGCTATTAGATGACGGCAGCAAGGTAGGCTACCAGGCCAAGTTTTTTCTCCGCTCCCGGGACATCGGATGGGCGCAGATTGATAAGTCCGTAGAACAGGCTCTCAAATGCCACCCCGAACTGAAAACGTACGTCGTTGCCATTGCCTGCGACTTGACTGACGTTGGTGAGACAGGGAATAAGAGCCCGCGCAAGGGCGGCCGGCAACACTGGGAAAACCACAAACAGGTATGGGAAAAGCAGCGTTCCGACGCCGGCATGCCTGCGGTGGACTTTATTTTATGGTCCGCCTCTGACCTGAATATCCAATTGCTCAAACCCATCGCCGAAGGCTTGCGTTACTACTGGTTCAATGAAGCCGAGTTCTCATCTGCCTGGTTCAAACAGCAAGTCGACCTAGCAACTACATCCCTAGATGAGCGGTATCACTCGCAGGACCACGTCGAAGTCCGAATCGAGCGTCTGTTTAAAGTCATGTTACGCGACGATGAAATCAAGGCTGAACTCGAAAGCGCGCTGGCGGCTATTGCTCAGGCGCGCAATCTCACGAGATCGCTGGGAGCGTTACCGGATAATGAAATTCGGATACACCTATCCAACGTTAAAACCCATGTGGCGTCGTTATCTGCATTGACGGAAAACCTAGGTGCGCCTGCCTCTTGCCCTTGGTTCGACGGCAGTTATGAGGACACGCTTAGCGCTGCTTTACAGTGCCTTCAGTCCATGAAGACATGGAGTTGGAATTACAGTAAATTTATAACTAACCTTGATCAGGATCTAGAGCGCGACTTAGAGTATTTTCACCAAGCGATCTTCCATCTGGATCAAGCCGTCAGCAACCTTCAGAAAATTCTCTCTAACCCTCACTTCAAGGCAGAGCAGCAAGGCGTTGCATTATTGAAAGGCAGGGCAGGCGTTGGAAAATCCCATCTGCTGGGAACGATGGCTGACAAAGCCGTGGCGGACGGCAGACCGGTAATCCTGGTGCTTGGGCATCTGTTGACTGATCAAGAACTGTGGTCGCAAATGACCCATCGATTGGGGTTGGGATCCCTGCCTCCTGACGCCTTCCTTCAAGCATTTGACGCCGCCTCGCAGGCCGCCAGACAGCGTGGCTTATTCCTGGTGGACGCGATAAACGAAGGCGTTGGCAGCCATTTTTGGCACAGGGAAATTTCAGCGTTTTTGCGTCGTCTTTCGAGATTTTCAAATATCGCGGTGGTTATCAGTTGCCGAACTGAGTACATGCCTTACGCGGTGCCCGAAAGTGTGCGTGAGCAAGTGCCAATCTTCGAGATCCGTGGGTTTGATACCTACCCGGAGCAAGTAAACGCCGCACGGGTCTACATGAGCAGGCAGGGCCTTTCTCAGCCCAGCATCCCATGGATGGCTGCAGAATTTGTGAATCCATTGTTTTTGCGCAGTGCTTGCTTGGCATTGAAGCGAGAAGGGCTCACCCAGTTCCCCAAGGGGCTTAAAGGCACTTGGAAAATTTTTAAATTCTACTTGAACAGCGTGGCTAAGCATCTGGGTGTTGGTCGCGATGGCGGTGACGAGTTGGTTGGCCCAACGTGGAAATCGTTGTTACTGATTGCTCGGCAAATGGTTACCAATCGGCGCGATTATGTCTCGCGAGCGGAGGCCGTCAACATCGTAAGAGGACAATTTTCGGAATTTCCGCAGCCTACCAATCAAAGCTGGTTCGAGGTGCTACATCGCAACGGGTTGTTGCGCCTTGATCCAGACCCTGATTCCTTGGATGAGGCCGAGGAAGACGATATTGATCTTCCCCTTGATGAGATTGTCAGGTTCAGTTTCCAGCGCTTCCAAGACCACATGATGGCGGCCTCGTTGCTTGAGGAAGTCAAAGATATCCGCGAAGCATTAGAGGTCGGAAACCTTGCGTTTATCCACCAGGGTCGGAGAATTAACTCCATGTGGATGGGGTTGGTGGAGGCACTTTCGATCCAGATTCCAGAACGCTTCAGCGTGGAGTTTCTTGATGCCTTACCCTCCGCGCAAGGAAAGTGGCGGCCAATAGGTTCACTAAGCCGTCTGTTTGTGCAAAGCCTGAGATGGCGCAGCAAAGAGGCCTTCAGCGAACACACGCGAGTGCTGTTCAATAGCCTGCTGACACGTGACCCTGAGTATTTTGATGTGATCATTGAACTGGCTGTGGTCCCTGATCACCCATGGAATGCACAAGCGCTGCATACAAAGCTGATGAGTCAGAGTCTTGCCGACAGAGACGTCAGTTGGTCGGTTCACATCAACAGATGTTCAACCGATGCCGGAGGCGCGCTGGACAAGCTCTTCAAGTGGTGCCTGCTGGAACAGTCTGCCAATACCGATCCTGAAGTCCAGTCTCTGTGTGGTATCGTTCTGACCTGGTTGCTCACCTCAAGCAACCGGCTGGTCAGGGATATTGCCACTAAGGCCTTAGCCTCCCTGCTAATTGCCCGACCGGACTTGTACCGCAACTTATGCGAAGCATTTGCTGGGCTGGACGATGTGTATGTATTGGAGCGCCTGCATGCAGCGGCGTATGGAGCCTGTTGCAATGACCCAAATACAGACCGCCTGCAAAGCTTTGCCAGCACTGCTTACCTTTATGTATTCGATACAGCAGACACTCCCTTGTCACTGCTTCTGCGTGATTACGCTCGGGGAATAGTCGAGCTGGCAGTCTCGCAATCTTGCCTCGCCACGTCAGTCGCCCTAGCCAAATGTCAGCCACCTTATCGATCCGCACCACCCCAGCTGAACGTGACGCAGACGATGCTTGAACGAGCCGTTGCACGTGCGGGTCACAACGAAATAGAGATGGCTTGCACAGGCGTCCTCGGAACCTTCGGCAGCTATGAAATAGTGCCTGTGATCAAGCGGTTCTTGAGCGCGCCGATGCATTCAAGCGCCGGGGGGGCAGACAGTTCGCATTCGCTTGTGATCGAGCATAAAGCAGCCCAGCGCTGGATTGCCAAGCGGGCATACGACCTGGGATGGACTCTGGAGAAATTTCCACCTGACGAATCTGAGGAGCTTGAATATTCACGAGACAGGCCCGTTGTTGAGCGGATCGCAGAAAAATATCAATGGTTGGCCCTAAATGAATTGCTCTGTCGGTTGGCGGATAACCATAAGCTGGACATGCCGCCGGGACCGGAGATGTATCGCACCCCAGCGGATATTGGCTTCCAACGGGATATTGATCCAACCTTGCTCAACATCGATCGCGCTGGCGACATGCGTAGTGATGACTGGGCTTTCGATCCACCACTGGCCTTTAACCACGACGAAGAAAAGGACGTGTTGCAGTGGCCCGTGCGGGATAATCCCGCCGAATTACTCCCAGAACTCGTGTGCCGCACTGACCCTGATGGTAAGAAGTGGTGGGTGATGTATGAGCGACGCGTACTCTCCAACCTAGACGACAAATACGAAGCGCCTGAACAGGGTTTGCGGCAGCAGGAATTTCGACGGATTCTTCCGGTTATCGTGAAAGACAAAGACCGCCGTCAATTTGTCGAGCTTTTCTGCAAGTCAGGCGCTGTCGATGATGCGCGCTGGAGGGCGCCAACACGTGACAGCACTGCCTATCTGCGCGAAGTGTCGTGGCGTACGACCTGGTGTCAGCAGCAATGGCTGCGTCATCAATTTCCTGGAGGCGAGACGGTCGAATATGCGTTACCGACTTGCGGCTATCACTGGGAACATGACCTCGATCTTTCCGTCCCACATGGCGTTTATGCACGCCCCCCCGCTCCTTGGCTGGCCAGGGAGCTGGCACTTGTACCGCTGCGCAATGACCACTGCACTTATGTCGATCTTGAGGGCGAAGCGCTATTCGTCAACGGCCATCGCTTCAGGGGTGACAATTACGCATTGTGTGAGCAAGCATTTTTTCAGGGATATCTGGCCCGCAACGAACTTCAGTGCCTGTGGATTTTTGTCGGCGAAAGGTCAGTATGGCCAGACGGTAAAGACACTTGCACGGTGCAGCGGCGTTACGAAGGTATTCTCTGGCACGATAAAGGGGGCAATTCAGTCTTTAAGGCCTGGCAATCCGACTGAGAGTTGCGAAAGGGGGGCGCTAGGCACCCCCAGAATCCTACAAACAGCTCCTAAATAAAAAGACTGCGCAATTCTCCATGCGACAACGCAACCTGATCGACACCGACCTGGCGGCCATCGAAGCCTACTTTGAGGCGTTGCATCGATCGCGGTAGGGACGGCAGTTACCTGTCGCCCCTACCGCGACCCGCGCGGCGGTGCTGATGAGCTTGATCCAGTCAGCCAAACTCAACGGACATGATCCGTATGCCGACTTCAAGGACGTTCTCACTCACTTGCCCACGCAGCGGGCGAGTGAAATTGGAGAGCTGTTGCCGCGTCGTTGGTGGCCGGTTTAGTTGTGCAGGATGAGATGGGCGGGCGCTACAATGAAATGGCGCACCTGCCGCCTAGGACGCCCCAGGAATCAGGTGCGGTTCGAATCATGTCATTGCGACCAACTGCCCAAACGAGTTCTTCGCGTCGTTGCACACAGTGCAAAGTGTATGCATCACTTCCTCTGTGTCTTCTTCGGTCCAGGTTGGAATAGGTGCCAAATTGGGGTCAGATATCGTTCAGCACAGAGCAGACCTCTCGCTTCCCCCCTATCTTCGTAGGCACGTCCAATGACAGCGTTTGACCGACTGTGTTGAAAAAGTCGACCCGGCCTGACTAGCCATGCATTGAGTGGTGAAAACGTCTTTTTGCACGCTACTACGTCAAATCTGAGCCCTGAGCTTTCTGCGAAAAATACGGATTTCAATCTCGGACTCGTACTTTTCTGTTATGCAAACCGACGCCGGCTTTTTCAACAGAATCGGCCGATTTCTGCCTGTCGCCATCGGCAGCTATGGGCCGTTCACTGCCAATCATGGTTACGAAGCGTGCTGTTCAACTCCGATGAAGTCGGTGGGCAGATCGAATGCAATCGGGCGGTCAAGTGGAGTACAAACTCGCATGGCATTCCAATTGGTATTCCAACCAAAAGTATAAAATGGTATTAATTTTATAAATCAATATCTTACTGAACTAATTCAAATTACCCCGGCCCACCAACTCTCAACGACAAAGCCCGCCAAGTGCGGGCTTTGTCGCATCTAGCCGTCCCGTCCAGCCCCGTCCGCCAAAAACCAAACCCTCCCCAAACACCTCAATGCTCATGCCGATGATGCACATCCGGAAAATGCGCATGCCTATGCCGCATCGGCACATGCACATGCGAATGACTATGCGGCTCCCTACCATCCCACTCAAACCCGTGCGTATGCTGGTGATGCTCGTCGTGTGTATGACGATGTTCATGCTCGAGCAGTTCATGCTGATGCTCATGCGTATGGTTTTCCATCAGGTGAATCCATACCCCCACGGCCATCAACGCTGCAGCGAGCAGGAACATCAGCGATACCGATTCGCCCAGCAGCAGAATCGAGATAGCTGCGCCCAGAAACGGTGCGGTGGAAAAGTACGCGCCGGTGCGTGCACTGCCCAGTCCGCGCAGGGCGAGGACGAACATCACCAGGCTGACGCCATAACCGAGAAACCCGACCAGCAGGATGGGCATCAGCGAGTCGGCTGCGGGCAGTTGTTTGCCGATGAACAAGGCCAGACCGCAGTTGACCAACCCCGCCACAAGACCTTTGCTGCCCGCGATAAACAGTGCATCCGAGGCAGACACCTTACGCGTCAGGTTGTTGTCGATGGCCCAGCAAAAGCAGGCGAAGGCGACGGCCAGCGGGCCTGTCCAGTCCTGCGCCGAGACGGCCTCTTGCGGCCAGGACAACACGATACCGCCGGCCACGATGGCGAGCATGCCGATCACGATTCGCCGATCGGCATTTTCCTTGAACACTACCCACGCCAGCAGCGCCGTGAGTACTGATTCCAGATTGAGCATCAGTGACGCGCTCGCGCCGGACGTTCTGGTCAAACCGAACATCAATGCTACCGGCGCCAGCACACCGCCAAAGCCGATGGCACCGACCAGCCACGGCCATTCGCCGGGTCCGAGTCCGGAACGCTGCCAACCTCGATCGCGGGCAAAACGCAGGACGGTCAACCCCAGACCACTGCCCAGATAGAGCAACCCGGCCAATAGAATCGGTGAAATCTGTACGCCCAACAGCTTGGCGAGTGGTGTACTGGCGCCAAACAATGCTGCTGCAACCAAAGCGTAGAGAACGCTCACATTCATGACGGGATCACTCGCTCGGGCCGATGAGAGATTGGCAACAATCATGGCAAAACTCAGGTGAGAATTGTGTGAACAGTTTTCCCTGATGGATCGAACATCCACGTTGGCTCCCTCTTCAAGCAAACACTCAAATCCAGCAACATTTAATCCGCGCAATCCAGGACGGTGGTTCGACGCAGCCTCTATGCTGCAAACATCGAGATGAGTGGAGTTGAAAATGAAGATCTGGATCGCCGCCACACTGGCTGCACTGATTTCCCTGCCTGTTCACGCAGCAGATAATGGCGCTGTGCGCGTCGAGCCTATCGCTTTCACAACCAGTGCGGACAGTGTCGAGCGCAAACAGTCGATCAAGGGTGACCAAACGGCGGAGTACCGATTCAACGCCAGGGCCGGCCAGATGCTCACCGTCGATTTCAAACCGTCCAACCCCTCCGCCTACTTCAACATCACCGCCAAGGGCGCGGATTACGCGCTGTTCAACGGCTCGATCATGGGCAATCATTTTTCCGGCTCACTGCCTTCCGATGGGGAGTACACCGTTCAGGTGTACCTCATGCGCAATGCGGCACGGCGCAATGAAGTCGCCAACTATGCGTTGTCTCTGAGGCTCGCCGGCGCCGATGCGGTGGCTGAGACAAAACCGTTCGAGCAGACACTGGAATTGCAGGGCATCCGTTTTCACGTCAGCCGTGAACAAGTCGATGGCCAATCCGTTTTGCGCATTGAACCCAAGGGCCTGGAAATCGATAACAGCGCGATCACCCGGCCGCTCAAGGGCGAAATCGTCCGCGCCGAGATTGGAGACCTGAACAACGACGGTTCGCCCGAAATCTACGTTTTCACCCGCATTTCCGGACGCGGCATGCCGGGCGACGTGATCGCCTATTCCGCCAACAACAAGAAATCCCTGAGCGAAATCTACCTGCCGCCGGTCAGCGACAATCCGAAAATCGCCGAGGGCTATCAGGGCGAGGATTCGTTTGCAGTGGTGGAAAACGCGCTGGTGCAGCGCTTCCCGGTGTACGACAGCACTGACGCAAGCGCAGGCCGTACGGGGAAGATGCGCCAGGTTCAATACACCTTGGTGGCGGGCGAAGCCGGGTGGGTTTTGCGCGAAAAAAAGGTGGCGGAATATTGAGCTCCGTCACCGGACTCTAGCCAGCGGATAAATCCCGAAGGCGCTTTATCGCCAAGCCCTCCTTCCCACACCGAACGTCCTAGGAAAATTCCTGCAACACGCGTCGACTTTGATGAACTAGTGGACAGTTCCCCGTGGCGTTACCCTCCACGACCACTGCCATCCAACGGACGGTTTGGCAGCCGCAACTGCAGTGAATGTTCACTCCACGGAGCTACGTCATGAAAAAGACCCCACAACTTTCGCTGGTTGGCTCGGCACCGTCCGATGCGCCAACGTCCAGCACCCAACCGCAATCGAATACCAGCGCACACAGCGAAGCGCACAAACGGCGCCGTAGCGTCCCGCTCAATCAGCTCATCAGGGTGCGCGACGATGTCGACACCCTGACCCTGCTCACCCACGCCAGCGAGATCCTCGATTCCCTCGCGGCCATCAGCGCAACCTTTGCCGATGAGTTCGACGGTTCGAAACGCCATGTGGCGGTGGCGATGAAGCAATTGAGCGCACTGGCCGAGATCTTGATTTGTCGGGCACGGGACAATCTGGATCCGCAGAAACCGCAGAACACTAGCGGGCCTGAAACCCGCCATTGACGGGCGAAACCCCGGCGTTCGGTTGCGTATCGGACTGCATTGGAGCCGCCCATCGAGATGAATTTTTCTTCACTGCAGCTGCGCGGCCAACCCTTGTACAGTCCGTTCGCTCATTCAAGAAACTACGGTTCGCCCGCGCTCCTGCGGGCTTTTTTTTGCCTGAAACAAAGCCCCTGCGTCGCCACGACTTGCCGTAACCCCGATGATTGCGCGACTCTGCCGGAAGATCCCCCAAACCCCGGAGCGCCCGATGCCGCTGTTGACCCTGCCCTGCCAACGCCTGACGCTCGCAATACTCGCTCCAGAGCAGGCCGAGCTCGAAAGCGAGTTCTACCGACGCAACCAGCGCCACCTCGCGCCATGGTCACCGATCCGCACCACCGAATATTTTTCCACCGAGCAGATTCGCCGACGCCTTGAAATACAGGCCAGCGCATTCGAGGCCGGGCTGGCCATGCATTTCGCGCTGCTGACCCCGGACGGCCAGCAGATGATCGGCGCGTGCAACTTCAGCGGCATTATTCGTGGTGCCTTTCAGGCGTGTTATCTGGGTTATCACATCGACGAAGCCCAACAGGGTCAGGGCTTGATGCAGGAGGCGCTGGAGGCTGGCATCGGTTACATGTTCGATACCCAGAATCTGCATCGGATCATGGCCAACTACATTCCCGGCAACGAGCGCAGTGCGCGCTTGCTTGAGCGATTGGGCTTCGAGCGCGAGGGTTACGCTAAGGCGTATCTGAACATTGCCGGGCGCTGGCAGGATCATGTGCTGACGGCGCTGGTCAATCCGCTGTTCGAAACGCCGGAGAAGCGTTGGTCGCGCCAACTGGCCTAGCTTCACAATTTGTTCAGGATTGCCGACGTATGCTCAGGCTCCCGCCCCTTCCGGTTGCCTGAAAGCCATGTCGCGTGCCGCCACTTCGCTGTTTCTGCTTGCCGCCCTGCTGTTTTTCTTCGCGTTGGGCGGTCATCAATTGCAAGGCTCCACCGAGGCCCGTGTCGCCGGAATCGCCATGGAGATGCACCTTGATAACGACTGGGTGACGCCGCGCCTGTTCGGCGAACCGTTTCTGGAAAAACCACCGCTGAGCCTGTGGCTGGATGCTGGCGCCATGCGTGTGTTCGGCGTTTCACCGTGGGCCGTGCGACTGGCGTCAGCGGTTGCCGGGTTGCTCAGCGTGATGCTGCTGTACGGCATGTTGCGGCGCTTTGAACGGCCGAAAATGATTGCCTGGACGGCGGGCATTCTGCTCGCGACCATGGCCAGTTACTGGAGCAATGTGCGCGGCGTCGGTGAAGATGCATTGCTCGCCCTCGGCGTGACCACGGCACTGCTGGCCTTTTTCCAGGCGCAACGGGCGTCGATCGCGGGCAACTCACTGTTGTTTGTCGTCGGGATCGCCATCGCTACCTTGAGCAAAGGTGTGCTGGGCCTGGCCATGCCGGGGGTGGTGATTTTTGCCTATCTGCTGGCGGACAACCTGATGGACAAGCGCCTGAAAATCGCCGACTGGTTGCGACCCGGTTTACTGACTCTGGTCGGTTTGATTCCGCTGCTGATCTGGCTCGTCATCCTCTTCCAGCACGGCGGCGCACAAGCGGTCAAAGAGGTGCTGCTGACCAACAGCGTCGGGCGTTTCAGCGGTTCGTTCGTCGAAGCCGGGCACTATGAGCCGTTCTACTACTACCTCGCCAAACTGCCGGAAGCCTTCCTACCGTGGAACATTCTGGTGTACCTGGGGCTATGGCATTTTTGCAAACAACTGAAGGCCAACCGTTACTTGCTGTTTTTCAGCCTGTGGATCGTTGCGCAGTTCGTGATGCTGACGTTGGCGTCGAGCAAGCGCACGGTGTACCTGATGTCGATGACGCCCGCCGCAGCGGTGATCGCAGCGGAGTATGCGGGCGTGCTGTTCGAGCGCTTGAAGCAGTACGAATCAGGCAATGGATTCGTAGGCCGAATCGCCCGTCACCGTCAGACATTGGCAATGGGTGTGCTCACGCTGGTGATCGGCAGTTACCTCGCGGCCGCGCAATGGGCCCTGCCCCACGCCGACAAAAAGCTATCGTTCCTGCCATTGAGCGCAGAAATTCAGACACTGCAAACAGCCGGGCATCAAGTCGCACTGTTTCAGGCCAACGAGCGGGTCGGTGGCGCCACGGTCTTCTACACCCAGCAAGTACTCAAAGGACTGGATACCGAGGCGCAGTTGCGAGATTTCCTCACGGCCTCGCCATCCCATGTCGTGGTGATGGCCGGCGACAGCGAACCCGCCGCCCCACTGAAAGTACTCAAGACCATGATGGTCGGACGACAGGCGTATTACTTCGTCGGCTATTGAGGCCTGCGCAGCCGCATAAAAAAACCGCCGATGATTGGCGGTTTTTTTCATTTCATCCGGACGGGTTCAGAGAGAGACCTCAGACTGCGCAATGAAAGCTTTCTGCGTGCGCTTGCTCAGCACCGGCACATCCAGCCGCGCGCGTCCGTAGAAGGCCAACGCCGTCAGTAAACACGCCAGCCAGACGAAGATTCCGGCCCAGAACGTGTGGGACATGTAGTGCCAGCCTTGCAGGACGCGAGTAGTGCCATAAACGAACCCCAACAGCAGCGAGCCCCACAAAATGGCACTGGAAAAGCGCCATTGATAGCGCCGCGCCACGAAATACAGCGCCAGCATGGTGAAGCCACCCGACGCATGGCCACCCGGCCAGCACCGCCCACTACCGGCTTCGTGGAACAGCTGAAAATTGCTGTACCACTCAATGTGGGCCATTTTGCCGCCGTACAGCGTGGTCTCGATCGGGCAGTAAACGCTGGTGTGGGATTTGAGGAAATGAATCACCCCGGTGCAGACCGCAAACGCGACCACCACAAACAGAAAATCCCTACGGTGCTCAGCGGCAAATCGCAGCACTGGCGCGACTTTGCTGCGCTCCAGCATTGCACCGAGTCGCGGACGCTTGTGTGGATTGACCAACGGCCAGACCAGCGACAGCAGTGCGCCGATCAACGCGATTTCCGCCGTCCAGTTGGGAATGATCCGCGCCCATTTGTGGGTGAGCTTTTCAAAGAAGTGGATTTTGTCGATCGGGAAGGTCTGCGTCAGCGGATCGAACAGCAGGTTGCTGAAGGCGATGTCGATCTTGGTCATGTCGAACATCAGGAACACCAGCACCGCGCAGGCGAGCGGAATGCCGAAGTTATAAAAGTAGAAGCGTGATTTCATCGGGTATTCACCGTGCGCCAGTCGGAGGCTTCAATAAAGCCGAGCATCTTGGGAGCCGCCGGGCTGGCAGCGGAAACAAATAATGACGAGCCGTAACCCACGTCCGAAGTCGGTACTTTGAGATCTTTCTCGATTTGCGCCATGCACTCGCTGTGGGTCACCAGTACCAAGTTGCGACCGGGCACCTTGTGGGCCAACGCGTCCTGCAACATGCGGCCCCGGCAGTTGATCAACCAGTCGTCGCCGCTGGCGGCATGGTTGAACATGTAACCGGCGGTCTGCACCGTGCGCATCGACGGGCTGTTGTAGATGTCGGCGTTGTTCAGGCCCAGTTGCTCGAACCTTGCACCGACCGCCACCGCGACACTGCGTGAGCGATCGGTGATGCCGTCATTGCCACTCAGGCACGCAGCTTTTGAGTGATCACAGCGCTCAACATGACGCACCAGCACGATCACTTCGCCCTTGGCCCAACCGGCTGCCAGCGCTTGCGCACCCGCCACATTGCCGTGGGCCAGGTCCGGCACCGCTGCCGGTGCCAGCAACCACAGCGTCAGCGGGATCACCAATACCGATGCCGCCAACACCACCCAAGTGTTGCGAAAACGCGCCAAAAAACTCAGATCGATCGAGCGTTTGACGCCGAACAGACTCAGTCTCAATTCCACAAAAACCGCCTCGCCATTGTGCATCACGGGTTCATTCGATGCGGCGAAGGTACAGAGGCGCGCGTGGGCAGCCAGTGAAACCCATGTGAAAAAAGTCTTGGGATCCGATGTTACAAATTCCGTAGGACAAAATCCTTTCAGCTCTGGGAAATGCGGCCGATACAAACCTGCTAACACCCTTGCTGGCTCAAAAAAACAACAATCTTCCAGCCTAACTGACGACAAGAAACCCAACGTTTCTGGAGGATTTTTGATGAATAGCTGGTTCGGCAACATCAGCGTGAACATGAAACTGGGCCTGGGCTTCGGCCTGGTACTGGCCCTGACCTGCGTGCTGGCCCTGACGGGCTGGACCAGCCTCGGTGGCCTGATCGACCGCAGCAACTGGATGAGCGACATCACCCAGCTCAATGCCGGTCTGACCAAACTGCGCGTGGTGCGCCTGCAATACATGCTGACCAATGGCGATGAAACCGCCGCACAGAATGTGCAGACCACCCTCGAAAGCTTCGCCGCACAACAGCAGAAGCTGATCAACAGCTTCAAGAGCCCGGAAAACGTCAAACTGCTCAAGGAGCAGGCCGCGACTATCGCTGAATACCAGACGTCGCTGAACAAAATGCGCAACGCCTATCGCACCGGCAATAGCGCCCGCGACAGCATGAGCGTGAGTGCCGAGACCGCGTACAACCAGATCGAATCGATCAGCAAACGCGTGCAGCAGATGGACATGAGCGAACAGCGCTTCGAACAGTTCCAGGCGATCACCGCCGCCAAGGAAGCGTTCATCCTCGCGCGCTACGAAGTTCGCGGTTACACCGCCACCACCAACGCCGAAACCGAGCAGAAAGCCGTCGGCCAGATCGACGCGGCCATCGCCAGCCTCAAGTCATTGAATGCGCAATTTGCTGCGACTCAGCAGGATGCCTTGCGCCAATTGGAATCCGCGTTGACCAGCTATCGCGGCGCGTTGATGGCGTACAAGAACGCCAACACCGATGCCGTGCAGGCGCGTAAGGAAATGACCGACCAGGGCACCACCATCGTCGCCCTGAGCGAGCAGCTGTATCAGATCCAGCTCGATCGCCGTGACGCGGAAAGTGCCCAGGCGCGTACCTTCCAGTTGATCAGCACCCTGCTCGCCCTGCTGGTTGGCGTGATTGCTGCGGTGATCATCACCCGTCAGATCACCCGTCCGCTGCAAGAAACCCTGGCCGTGGTCGAGCGCATCGCCAGCGGCGACCTGACCCAGAATGTCACCGTCACCCGCCGCGACGAACTCGGCGTGCTGCAACAAGGCATCGCCCGCATGGGCGTGACCCTGCGTGACTTGATCAGCGGCATCCGCGATGGCGTCACCCAGATCGCCAGCGCCGCCGAAGAACTGTCGGCCGTGACCGAGCAGACCAGCGCCGGCGTGAACAGCCAAAAGGTCGAGACCGATCAGGTCGCCACCGCGATGCACGAGATGACCGCCACCGTGCAGGAAGTTGCACGCAATGCCGAAGAAGCGTCGCAAGCCGCTGCCGCCGCTGACGGTGAAGCCCGTGAAGGCGACAAAGTGGTCAACGAAGCCATCGCGCAGATCGAACGTCTGGCCAGCGAAGTGGTGCGTTCCACCGAAGCCATGAGCGTGCTGCAACAGGAAAGCGACAAGATCGGCAGCGTCATGGACGTAATCAAGGCTGTGGCCGAACAGACCAACCTGCTGGCGCTCAACGCCGCAATTGAAGCCGCGCGTGCCGGTGAAGCCGGTCGTGGTTTTGCCGTGGTCGCCGACGAGGTTCGTGGCCTGGCTCAGCGCACACAGAAATCCACCGAAGAAATCGAAGGCCTGGTCGCCGGTCTGCAGAACGGCACCCAGCAAGTCTCCGCGGTGATGAGCAACAGCCGCGCGCTAACCGACAGCAGCGTCGCCCTGACGCGCAAGGCTGGCGCGTCACTGGAAAACATCACCCGCACGGTGTCGAACATCCAGTCGATGAACCAGCAGATCGCCGCCGCTGCAGAACAGCAGAGCGCCGTGGCGGAAGAGATCAGCCGCAGCATCATCAACGTGCGCGATGTGTCTGAACAGACCGCTGCGGCGAGTGATGAGACGGCAGCGTCGAGTGTTGAACTGGCGCGCTTGGGTGGTCAGTTGCAGCAGATGGTCAGCCACTTCCGCGTTTGATCCTGATTCAGCGCTGAAGCTACAACCGCATCGCGAGCAGGCGAAGGCCTACAAGAAATGGTGTTGATCACAGATTATGTGAACGACGCCAATCCCCTGTAGGCCTTCGCCTGCTCGCGATTGCGTCCGCCCCATCACCCCGATGTCCCGGAAAAAACTCCGCCTAATGTAGGAGCTGCCGCAGGCTGCGATCTTTTGATCTTCGCTTTTGAACAAATCAGAAGCCAGATCAAAAGATCGCAGCCTTCGGCAGCTCCTACATAAAGGTATTCTTCAGCGCGTGCGCATTTCGAGCATCAGCAATCTGGAAAATCCATAACCTTGGCTTTTTCCTGCCGTGAAGGCAAACCAAGGTCGATCCCTCCGACCGAGGAAAAGCGCTGGCGAATCCGGCTACCCAAGCCTCCAGCGCTATCCCTTCTAATCAATGCTCGCCCCAGAATCATGCGAGCTTCTTCCTCGATGGAATTTCCGTTCTGGGCCGCGTTAATCCGTAACTGATCCATGAGCGGACCATCAATATTTCGAATTGTGATGCTGGCCATGATGCCTCCTGCTATCAAACAAAAATCATTGATCGAGACTAACATCCATCCGCCCAAGAACAGCCAGCGTAATCACTTACCGCGTCCCACGCTGCCGCAACGCCGACGGCATAAAGTACGCATCCTCCGGCACCGCCTGCGCGAAATCGACCGTCTCCACTTCTTCGTTATCAAGGTTCTGCACGTAGTAACGCCGCGCCTGCAAATCGTGGAAAACATCCAGCGCACTCCACGTCGTCGGCAGGTCATAAAAGTTTTTCAGGTAAGCCATCGACACCCGCCACAACTCCCCTCGCCCATCGTACTGATCGACCAGCGCGGCGCCCCAGCTGTCCTCATCGAGAAACAGCACACGCTTGGAATAGATATGCCGCGAGCCCGGTTTCAGGTTGCCTTCCACCACCCAGACCCGGTGCAGTTCATAGCGAGTGTATTGCGGATTGAGGTGGCCGGGGGTGAGCAATTGCGCGTATTTCACGTCGGGGCTGGCGACTTTGTAGTTGTTGTAGGGGATATAGATTTCCTGTTTGCCCTTGAGCTTCCACTCGTAGCGGTCCGGTGAGCCGTTGAACAGGTCGGTGTCGTCGGCGGTGCGCAGGCCATCGGAGGATGCGATCGGCGTGTCGTAGGCGAGGTTCGGTGCGCGACGCACGCGGCGTTGGCCGGCGTCGTAGATCCAGGCTTGACGTGCGTCTTTGAGCTGATCGAGGGTTTCGTGCACGAGGGCGGCGCCACCGGCCAGGCGTGCCGGGCTTTTCACGAAGGCGAGGTAGTAGAACAGGATGTTCTTCAGGTCGGCGAACTGGCCGTTCGGGCGGTAGTAGTTGAACAGGGCTTCCTGCTGCGAGGTCACCAGCGCGAAGCTGCCGTTGCGCTGGACTGGCGCTTCGGAGGCGCGGCGCACGACGTAGATGCCGCGGTAGCGGGTGATGTGGTTCCACAGCACTTCGACGCCATCCTTGGGTACCGGGAACGGCACGCCGCCGTAGGCATCGGAGAAACCGCTGCCGCCTTCGAGCAATTTGGCCGAGGTGGCGTTTTTCAGGGTGTTGTCGTACAGCCACTGCGGTGCCGAGCCAGATCGCCGGGATGGGTAGATCGGCATCTGGAAGGTGTCGGGGTAGCTGTTGAACAGGGCGATCTGGCCGGGGCTGAGGTGGGCTTTGTACTGGTCGAGATTGGCTTTGGTGATGGTGAACAGCGGTGTGTCCGTCGCGTAAGGATCGGGATGGTGTTGGCCGGGTTTGTAGCCGGCCGGGGCTTGGGTGATGCCGCCCGTCCACGCGGGGATGGTGCCGGCGGCGTTACCCGCACGCTCGGCGCCCATGGGGGTCAGGGTGGTTTTCAGTTGTTCGGCTTGTTGCGGGGTGATGGCGGCGAAAACGCTGCTAGCGGCAAGGCCTAAAACAAACCCTAGCGAAGCTTTGGTCAATCCCGAAGTGTGAACCATGATCTTCTCCAAAATACAAAAACCTGTGGGAGCGAGCCTGCTCGCGAATGCGGTGGATCAGTCGACATCAATGTTGAATGTGCCGGCCTCTTCGCGAGCAGGCTCGCTCCCACAGGGGCTGTGTGTAGCCTTTAAAGGAAATACTTGAGGTTGAACCCGACGTTATCGCGGTCGCGGATGCCGTTGTTCTGCCCGCCGCCGTAGAACTCGGTGTATTGCAGTTCGGCTTCGAGCTTGTTCTGGTAGTTGGCCTTGATCCCCAGCGTGTAGGCCTTGCGCCCTTCGATGGCGTTGCCGGCCTGATAGCTGTTGCCCTCGAAATCGTCCTTGTAGACGATGTACGGCGAGACGTTGACCCCGGCATACACATCGTTCCAGGTGCCGTTGAGCATCGCCGTGTAGCTGTAGGAATTGCGATTGACCTGATCATCGCGATCACCGCCCGACACATAGGAATAGTTACCGGTGCCGGCGTAGTAGCGACGGCTGCCGTCATACCCGGTGTATTGCAGACTGCTGCCGCGCAGGTGTTCCGAGGCCAGTTCGAAGATGCCGAACAGCGAGTCGAACGAAGCCGTGGGGCCGAAGTTGTAGATGGTCCCCAGCGAGGTGTTGAACGCTTCGACGCGCTCGGCGTTATTGATCTGGCTGTCGAGGGTGACCATCTGCCCGCCGACGTTGATCGACTTGCCCGTCACTGCCGCCGCCGCGCCGTTGGCCAGGTCGCCAATCAAATCGTTGGTCGCCGCAACGCCGATCGGCAGATTCGGCCGATAAGCAATTTCACCAAACACCGACGCCTCGCCCAATGTGGTGTTGAAGCTGAAACCGTACATGCGGATGTCTTCGGCGTAACGCCGATGCGCCTGGATATTGCCCATCACATCCGCCGTGGCCAGACCATTGGCCAACGCCCCGGCCTGACTGCCGGCAACGCCCGTCAGCAGATTGGTCAGCGCATCCATGTCGATGCCGTTGTAGCCGCCGAGATCCGCCGCGATGGTCGGTTCCTTGGCGTGGTAATTGACCATGTACAACCCGAACTCGGTGCTGTTGAGCTGCTCAGCGATGTAGCGAAAGGCAAAGCCGAACTGGCCATCGTTGCGCGCGTTGTAGTCCTTGCCGATGCTCGCCACTTTCAGCGTGTTGCCGTAGGCCGGGGTCACGCCGTTGGCGTACAACCCGGTGCTTTGCAGGGCCGAACTCAGCAACGGGTTGTTGCCCAGCGCGCTGTATAAACCGATGACGTTGCCAAACCCCGGCACCGGTGTGTCGAGCGCCGTGCCGCTGAAGTTGTTGTACCCGGTGTTGCCGCCGTCGGCGAACAGGTCGGTTTGCGAATAAAACGTGCCGACCGGGTCGATACGGGTTTCCTTCCAGTTGGTCTGGTAGAAACTCTCCATGGTCAGCGAATCGGTGAGGCCGATGTTGAAGCTCAGCGCCTCGACCGGCACCAGCACTTCCTTCACTTCGGCGCCGGGCAAGCGGTACTTGGCGGCGTCCACCGGGTTGGTGGTGTTGATCCCGCCGCGATAGAAAATCCCCTCGCCCCAGTTGAACACCTGCCGACCGACGCGCGCCGTCACCGGCATCTGCGCAACGTCCCAACTGCCATGCACATAGGCGTCGAGCATCTCGATGCGACTGCCGGCGATGTCGCGAGTCTGACTGGTGAAATGATCGTCCTGCGGGTAGCTCTGGCTCGGTTGCGACGGGCTGTTGTTCTCGTCGTAGTCGTTGCGCTTGTCCATCAGTTGCGTGTCGTAGAACGCGGTGCCGCGCACAAACAAACCGTAATTCTGATAGTTGGCTTCAAGCTCGGAGGTGATCTTGTACACCTCGGAAACCAGCCCGGTGTCGAAGTTGCGATTGCCGTCGTTGGTGTTGACGTCATCGTTAGTCTTGTCGCGGCCCTGCACCCGCCACAAACGACCGTAAGACAAGGTCGTGTCGAGGGAACCGGTGACCTGTTTGTCCAAGAAGCTGAATTCCACCGCGTGCGCCGCATCGACTGCGCACAACTGCAGCAACCCGGCCAGGCCGACCCCGGGGAGCGCCGCGCCCGTCAGGCGCAATCGAGTGTTGATCATGTGTTCCTCCTTCCCTGTTTTTATTGTTTTGTTGTCCTGCCGCGATGGCTAGGGCGCCAATCCCGCGCTGACGTAGATTCGGCTGTGCGAGCCGAAATGCCCCAGTAACTTGAACAGTTGCTGGTTGAGTGCCGGATGGTCGAAATCTTCTCGATGCAGCTGATTACCGCTGCTGAAATCACTGCTGACCGGCGCCGTTTCCAGCCACTGGCCGATGGCCTCGTCGAACGCTGCGGAATCGTTGACCGACTCGGCGCTGACCACTTCGCGCAGATAATCGACCGAGTACGGCGGGTAGCCTTTGTCCTGAGCCACATCGACGTAGGCAGCAAGCATCGGGTGCGGCTGACCGGCGCGCAGCACGCGGCGCAGCCAGGTCGACTGGTACTTCTCCACTTCCATGTGCCGGGTGGCGACGCGCTCGATGGAGGCCTGTTTGTCCTCAGCAAAACCGGCGATGGCCTTGCCTTCCAGTAACAGAAGACTGGCAAGGTCGACGCCGGGCAACGGCTTGGCGTGATACGGCTGGGTCAGGTCCTGAATGTGGTGCAGGCCCCAGCCAAGAAAGCGATAACCCCAATACGGATGACCGCTGGCAAACGCCAATCGCGCCAGCCCCATGTATTGATACGCGCGCCAGTCCGGCCAACTGCGCTCGAGGAAACCGGCAGCGGCGTACACCACGGGGCTTTCGTGGAAGAAGCCCATGTGGAACGGCGCCTGCGAGCTGTACTGGAAACGCGCATCACCGAACGGTTGCGCGCCGAAGCCGTAGACCGCGCCGACGTCACCGGGATTGTCGCTGAACAGGTTGATGTCGTGGCCGTAATCCGGTTCGTCGGCGGCACTGGCGAGCACGGCCAGCGGTGCGACTTTTTCGTGATCGGTGACCACGATGAAACGTTGGCGATTCCACGGAGAAAGGGTTTGCTCGACCATGACCTGATTGGCCTGCAAGTGCTCACGCTCAGGCAGGTCTTTACCCGGCAAGGGCTGGATGACCATCGCCAGATGAATCTCGGGATTGATGCGCAGCGCCGTGAGGAAGTCGTGACGCAGATTGTCACTTGGCACGACCGGCAACTTCAGGTTTTCGGGGCGTGGCGGGTATTGAGCAAAGTGCTCACGGGCGAAGGTTTCCTGTTGCTCCAACAGCGCCAGCACGGCCGGATATTGCTCGCTGAGAAACTGCTCCAGCGGCTCGACTTCAACCGCTGGCGCATCGCGCAACGCCGGCAGATCCTGCAACGCCAGATAGCTGCCCACCGTATGGTTCGACCAGCCCCAGGCGCTCGGGGCCGTTGCACAAAGCAGCAACAGGAGGAAAGTCAGCTTCATTGCTTGTCGTTCTTATTGGCGGTGCAGTGGGGGATGAGCCTAACAACCGACCCCGCCGCTGACACTGTCCGATCTCACCAGAAAAAGTCTCCGATGGCGCCAATTACCCGATATCAAAAACACCACCGTCCCCCTGTGGGAGCGAGCCTGCTCGCGAATGCGGTGGGTCAGTGAAATCATTGGTGACTGACACTCCGCTTTCGCGAGCAGGCTCGCTCCCACAGGGATCTACAGTGTTTTTTCAGGCGGGGTAACCGGTGATTTTGCGGATGTTTTGATACAGCGGTTTAAGCTGGCGGTACATGCGCAGGTAAACGTCTTTATACAGTTGCTCGTAGATTTTTTGCGCATCGGGTTGTGGGGTGAAGACAGCCCCTACTCTGGTCATTGAAGCGATGGCCGTGGGGAAATCCGCATGCAGCCCCAACCCCACCGCACAACAAATCGCCGCGCCCAGACCCGACGCTTCATACACATGCGGACGCTCCGCCGGCAGGCCGAAAATGTTCGCTGTCAGCTGCATCGCCGCATCACTTTGCGAGCCGCCACCCGCCACGCGCAACCGCTTGATCGAGACCTTCGAACGCCGCTCGATATTCTCCATGCCCTGGCGCAAGGCATACGCCAGCCCTTCCAGAATTGCCCGGTAAATATGCGCACGGGTATGCACATCACCGAAGCCGATCATCGCGCCTTTCGCCTCGACACCCGGCTCGCGAATCCCCGGCGACCAGTACGGTTGCAGCATCAAACCCATCGATCCCGGTGGAACGGCATCGACCAGCGCGTCGAACAGTTGCTCCGGCTCGATGCCCTGCTCTTTGGCCTGCTGCATCTCGCGCAGACCGAACTCGTTTTTGAACCAGCTGACCATCCAGTAACCGCGATAAATCATCACCTCGCAGTTGAACTGATCGGGCACCGCTGACGGGTACGGCGGAATCAACGGGACGATTTCCAGATAGCGCGATCGGGTGCTGGTGATCGTCGCCGTGGTGCCGTAAGACAGGCACACCGTGCTCGCATCGACCACACCGGCACCGACTACTTCGCAAGCCTTGTCGGCACCGGCAGCAATCAGCGGCAAGCCCTCGGGAATACCGGTGTGGCGAGCGGCTTCAGCGGTGATGTAGCCGAGGGTTTCACCGGGTTTGTGCAGGCTCGGCAATTGCTCGGGACGCACCGCCAGCGCCTGCCATTTCCAGTCACTCGGCGCGGCCCATTTCAGGCGTTTGAAGTCGAACGGCAGATAGCCGACGCAGCAACCCACCGAGTCGACAAAACGTCCGCACAGTCGATGGGTGAGAAACCCCGACAGCAGCAAAAACTTGTCGGTCGCCGCCCACACGTCAGGTTGGTGTTTTGCTATCCAGTTAGCCTCAGCCTGCGCACGAAAATAATCCACCGTACCCTGCGCGCCGACCAGTTTGAGCAACCAGCCCCACGGTCCTTTGATCCCGCCCTCGACCTCGCTCTGCCGTTGATCGAGCCACAGAATTGCCGGGCGCAACGGTTTACCCTCGGCATCGACATTGATCACCGTGCCGCGCTGCGTGGTCAGGGAAACGCCGGCAATCTGCGAGCGATCAATGCCAGTCTGCGCCCAGACCTGCTGACATGCCTCGCCGAGTTTCGCCCAGTAATACTCCGGATCCTGCTCGGCCCAGCCCGGTTGCGTCGAGTAATAGGCCTGCAATTCAACCTTGCCTTTGCCGAGCAGATTGCCCTGCAGATCGAAGAGCAGCGCGCGTACGCTCTGGGTGCCGTTGTCGATGGCCAGCAGGTAACGCTTGTTCGGGTGGTTATCCATGGAGCTCTCTTCAAGGGGCATCAAGGCGTGGCATCCGGCAAACCGTGATGGCGTTGCCACAACGCCTGATAACGCTGTTCTTCCTGCTGCCAGTGTTCGTCGCTCCAGGCCAGTCGTGGCTGGCAGAGTTGGCGGATGGCGGTGAAATAGTCTTCGCCACCGTGAGGCAGCAACAGGCCGAGACGCGTGCGGCGCAGCAGCAGATCGTCGAGGTGCAAGACCATTTCCGCTTCGCAGGCGAAGGCCAGTTCCGCCCACAACGTGTCCGTGATGCCAACCGTGTCGTGGCCGACTTCTTTGATCAATTGCGCCAGCCTCGGCAGGTTTCGGCCATGCCTTCCGGCCAGTCGTCGCCATTGCTGGTTGCTCAATTCTGCAACTGGCAGCGCAGGTACGGCGGCAAACACCGGCGCGGCGTCATCGACGAAGGGACGTTCAAGCATGTCCGCGCAGGCCTTGAGCACTTCGATGGCTTGCGGGCGAAACGTCGTCAGTTTGCCGCCGGCCAAAGTCACGCAACCGGGTTCCTGCCACAGCACATGCTCGCGGGTTTCATTCGACGGTTTGTCGTGATGCGCACCTGCGCTGCCCACCACCGGACGCACGCCGGACCAGGTCGACAGCACATCATTCGCCGTCACTTCTGCACCGGGAAACTGTTGTGTGCAAGCCGCCAGCAGATAGTCGAGTTCTTCTGCGCTGATGCTCGCGCTCTGATCCAGATCCTCGCGATGATCGAGGTCCGTGGTGCCCACCACCGTCGCGCCCTCCCACGGGAAAACGAACACCGGACGCCGGTCGCGTTCATGCAAAAACGTAAACGCCTGCGCCACCGGCAAACGCCAACCCGGCAGCAATAAATGACTGCCACGCAACGGCCGCAATTGCCGTGGTGCCTCAGTCGGGCGCAAGCGCTCAGCCCACGCGCCAGTGGCCACAGCAAGTACGCCACAGCGCAACTGCAATGACGAGCCGACCTCGCAATCCTCGACCTGAACGCCACACACTCGCCCGTTTTCACGCAACAGATGTTCAACGCGCACGCCGTTAACCACGACAGCGCCATCAGCCCGTGCCTCGCTCAACACACGCATCACCAGCCGCGCATCATCGGTCAGCGCATCGACAAAACTGGTGCCGCCGAGCAAGTCGATTTCCTTCACCCCCGGCGCCAGATATCGAAGCTGTTGCGCATCATGAAAACGATGGCTGCGACGCCCGGCCAAGGCGTCATAAACGCTCAGCAAACCACCCAACACCCGAGGTCCGGGAAAGCCGCCGCGATAGTGCGGCATCATGAAACTCATCGGTTCGACCAACCCCGGCGCTTCGTCGAGCAAGCGCTGACGTTCGCGCACCGAATCACGGGTCAGGCGCCATTGCCCTTTGGCGATGTAACGCAAACCGCCGTGAACCATTTTCGAAGAGCGGCTTGAGGTGCCCCAAGCGAAATCACGTTGCTCAAGCAACAGGCAGCGCCAGCCTCGACGCGCAGCTTCGCGCAGGATTCCGGCGCCGCTGATGCCGCCGCCAATGACGATCAGATCCCAGGTTTCCTCGGCCAGCGCCGGCAGAATCTGCTGGCGCCATGCGGCGTTCCAATCCTGACTCATGGCCGTCACTCCGGCAGCAGCGTGCCGGGGTTGAGGCGCCCGGCCGGATCGAAGTGTTTGCTCAGCGCCTGCAAGGTGTCCATCGCCAGTGCGCCCTTCTCACGCAACAGATACGGCGCGTGATCCTTGCCGACGCCGTGCTGGTGACTGATGGTGCCGTGGTTGTCGACGATGGTCCGGCTGGCCGCGTGTTTGAGCGCTTTCCAGCGTGCCAGCGTCGCGGGGTAATCCGCCGCCGGGCGAAACACGTAGGTGGTGTAGATGCTCGAGCCTTCGCCGTAGACGTGGGACAGGTGGGTGAACACATGCACGCGTTCGCCTTCGGCGGCCAGGGCATCGCGCAGGCTGTTTTCGATGAGGTTGAGCAGGTTGTCGACGTTGCTCCAGTCGGTAGCGGTTTCGAGGGTGTCGACCACGTAACCGGCGTTCCACAGGTTCTCGCGCAGGTAGGGGAAACGGAAGCGGTTCTGCGCCCACTTCTTGCCGAGCAGGGTGCCGGTGAACACGCCGCCGAATGCTTTCAGATGTTGGCGCGCCTGTTTTAGCGACAATGCGTTTTGTCGGCGATTGCCGGTGACGCCGAAGGTCAGCAGGCACTTGCCCTCTGCTGCCCCCCTTAGCTTCAGATACTTTTCCAGCCAGGCGATTTGCTGTGGATGACCGGCCAGCGCCAGTTGCGTTTCGGTTTCCATGGCGTTGGACAGGCGCAGCATCGACAGCGGTACGCGTGCCTGGGCCAATTGGCGAATGGCGCTGAGTGCCTGCGGCCAGTCGGGGAGAAACACACCGTAAAAACGTTCATCGGCAGGCAGCGCGCTGACCCGCACCTTGACCTCGGAAATGATCCCGAAACGGCCCTCGCAACCGAGCACCACCTCGCGCAGATCAGGCCCGGCGGCAGAGGCCGGGAAGGTTGGAATTTCCAAAGGCCCGGCAAAGGTTTCCAAGGTTCCGCCCGCAAACAATTGCTCGATCCGGCCATAGCGCAACGATTGCTGACCGCTGGACCGGCTGGCGACCCAACCGCCCAACGTCGACAGCTCCCACGACTGCGGAAAGTGCCCCAGCGTGTAGCCCCGCGCCCGCAGCTGACTTTCCACCTGCGGTCCACTCGCACCGGGGCCGAACGTCGCCAGCAGGCTCTGTTCGTCGAGATCGATCAGGCGATTCATCCGCGCCAGCGACACCGTCACCACCGGCCGCACCGACTCCGGCGGATTGATGTGCCCAGCCACCGACGTGCCGCCGCCATAGGGGATCAGGCACAAATCCTGTTCATGGGCGAGCGCCAGCAATTGGCGAATGTGCTCAGCAGTCTCGGGAAACGCCACCGCATCGGGGTAATTGCCCAAAGCACCTTCGCGCAACGCCAGCCAATCCGGCAGGCTCTGGCCTCGAGCATGCAACAAGCGGTCATGGGCATCGACGCTGTACAACGCGCGTGCAGGCAATCGCGAGGCTGGCACGCGGGCTAATGCGGATTCCAGTGTCGCATCGGGCAGCGCGCGCCCCTCGCCCAGTCGCTCATGAAGAAACTCCGCGCCCTGGGCCGGCAGTTCGACCACCGTGGTTGCATCTCCCCAGCCGTTCCAGCGTCGCATGCGTGTGTCCTTCTAACCGTCAGATCAGTGATATTTCAGGCCCCCATACTAGCCAGCGGCCGCAAAGTGTCACGGTCGCATCCGGCCAGTTCGTGTAGCCAATTGAGTCAAACGTCGCGCAAGCGTCAGCCATTTACTTTAGTCGGGGTTTCAAATTACCTTTCAGGCTATTCGTCCGCCTCCGCCGCCATTGATCAAAGGAATGGGATCATGCAATCGCTTGGCTTCACCTCGGTTCCGCCGCTGCTCAAATACCTGCGCCATGCCGAACAACTGGGCATGGCGATTGAACCGGCGTTGGCGGCGGCGGGTTTGCAGGCGCAACAGTTGAGCGACAACACCCTGCGTTTGCCCGGTGAGGCACATGAACGCTTGCTGGAGTATTTCTGCGAACACTCGGGCGATCCGTTGTTCGGGCTCAATGCGGCGAATTTTGTCCTGCCCAATTCGTGGAGTGTGCTCGGTTACATCACCATGAACTGCGCGACGCTGGGCGATGCGATGAGCCGGATCATGCCGTTCGAGAAATTGGTGGGGGACATGGGTGTCAGTCGCGCCGAGGTGCTGGACGGCCACGTGCATCTGATCTGGACCTGCCGTTATCAGCGTCCACGGATTCGTCGGCATCTGGTGGAGAATGTGCTCGGTTCGTGGCTGCACTACGCGCGCTGGATCGCTGATACGCAGATGTCGCCGGCCGGGGTCTGGCTCGAACATTCATGCCCGACCGAGGCTACACCGGCGCAGTACGAAGCGTTTTTCGGTTGCCCGGTGTTGTTTGATCAGCCGTATTCGGCGTTGATCGTGCCGCTGGCGTATTTGCAGTTGCCGTTGCGTCAGGCCGATGCGCAATTGCTGCGCACGCTGGAAGAACATGCGTTGGGATTGATGGCGACGCTGGAGGATGCGTCGCTGGAACAGCAGGTGAAGAACATTCTGCGGCAGTTGCTCAAGGAGGGCTTGCCGCGCAAAGAGCAGGTCGCCGAGCAGCTCGCCGTTTCAGTGCGCACGTTGCAGCGGCAGTTGCATCAGGCGGGGACGTCGTATCAGCAGATTCTCGATGATCTGCGCCAAGAGTTGGCTGAGCATTATTTGCTCAACAGCACGCTGCCGATTCAGGACATTGCGCAGTATCTGGGGTTTACCGAACCGAGGTCGTTTCATCGCACGTTCAAGAGTCGGCGAGGGATGCCGCCGGGGGAGTTTCGGCAGATGCATCGGGGGTGAATGTTCCGGCCTCTTCGCGAGCAGGCTCGCTCCCACATTGGGTCGGCGGTGAACATCAACTTTGTGAACAACGCAGATCAACTGTGGGAGCGAGCCTGCTCGCGAATGCGCCAGTTGCCGCACCCAATTCCTACAGGTAAATCTTCGATACTTGAGCGCAATAAACATCCCGCACCACAGGTGTTTAAAGACACTCAGCGTTACGCGAAACAGCCCACAAATCCTTGCGCCACTGCCTACGCCTGCGCCAGAATCCGCCGGCTTGTGCGCCCTGAGCATGCTGCGTAACTTGATTGCGTCACTGATTCCCAGTGATCGGGTTTAGTAGCCCGGCGGTAATTCTGCTGGTCGTACATTCATCACAGGTACTCGCGTACCTGAGCTTGACGGTGGCTGTACGCAGGGCGCTTCGGCGCGCCGGCTTAGCTGAGTTCCCCGGTCTACTAACCTGCGTACAGCTGCCACCCTTTCGTTTAGTAGCCAAAGGGTGGTCGCTCAACAAAGGGAACACAGCTATGTTCAAGATAACGCCAAACCCGCCGGTCACCGACCCGGCCTCCCCCTACGAATCCGCCGATTCAAAGAAATTCCACGAAGCCGCCGAGCGAGCTCTAGACCACTATCTCGCCCCACCCACCGCGCAGATCATGGCCACGCCTTACCAACCCAACCGCCTCTACATGGCCAACCCGGCATCCGCGACCGAGCCCTTGCTGGTCGACGCCTGCGAAACGCTGGGTTCTGCCTCGGTGATGCTCAACGACTTCGCCGCCGTGCTCGAAGGTTCGCACCGCAAGACCCTGCAGGGCATCGCGCAAGTGGTGATGGTGGCGGAAATGGCCGTCAATCGCGTGTTGGACAGATTAGTGCCGACCGACTAACGAAAAAGCCCGCGACCCCAACTGTGATGGTTAGGTGGCGGGCTTCTTTTTGCGGTGTGCCATTTCCCCTCACCCCAGCCCTCTCCCGAAGGGAGAGGGGGCCGACCGAGGTGTCTGGCGCTAGACATCGACCTGAGTGACCGAGTCGATTATGGATTCGACCAAGCAGGTTCAGGTCGGTGTATCTCTCAAGCAACCCCGGATCGGTCCCCTCTCCCTCCGGGAGAGGGCTAGGGTGAGGGTGAAGGGCATACCGTAAGATGTTCGCTAAATACACCGACCTGAAAGTGCTGCGGTGAATCCATAATCGACTCGGTCTTGCAGGTCGGTGTATAGCGCCAGACACCTCGGTCAGTCCCCTCTCCCTCTGGGAGAGGGTTAGGGTGAGGGGCTTTTCAGCTCAGAGACAAATCGCGTTGGTAAACACCAACCGATTACCAAACGGATCAACGATCGTCATGTCCTGACTCCCCCACGGCATCGCCTGAATACCCGGGTGCGAAAACTTGTAATCCTTGGCCACCAACTGCTGCTGAAACGTCTCCAGCTCATCGGTCTCGATACGCAGCGCCGAACCCGGGCACGCATCGCCATGATGCTCGGACAAATGCAGCACACATTCACCGCGCGACACCTGCAGATACAACGGAAAATTCGCCTCGAAGCGATGCTGCCAGTCGATCTTGAAACCCAGAAAATCGACGTAGAACTCGACAGCTTTGGCTTCATCGAAGATCCGCAGGATCGGGGTGGTTTTGCCGAAGCTCATGGGGTGCTCCCTGACTGATTGGCCCCACAGTGTAGACGGGGTGGATGTCAGCAATTCGGCTTGTTGATGGCTTTCTTTAATTGCAATGTGCCACCACCGTGACGCAGTCCGCGAAACCTCAGTGAAAGTTATCGCGCAGATCACCCTGTCGCGCGAGAAACCGCCCTTCCCTGCGACCACTCGCCTGTCCGTCGCGATAGCTCAAAACACCGTTGATCCAAACCCCATCAATCCCATGCGCAGCCCGTTGCGGATCATTGAAGTCCGCCACATCACGCACGGTCGCCGGATCGAACAACACCAGATCCGCCCAATACCCTTCACGAATCTCGCCCCTTTCCTTCAAACCAAATCGCGCCGCCGACAACCCGGTCATCTTGTGCACGGCGGTGTGCAGCGGAAACAGGCCGACGTCACGACTGAAATGTCCGAGAACCCGTGGGAAAGCGCCCCACAGGCGTGGATGCGGGAACGGGTCTTCCGGCAGTCCGTCAGACCCGACCATCGACAACGGATGGGCGAGGATTCTTCGTACATCGGCCTCATCCATGCCGTAGTACACCGCGCCGGCCGGTTGCAGGCGTTTCGCGGCATCAAGCAGCGGCAGATCCCATTCGGCGGCGATGTCGATCAGGTCGCGGCCGCTGACTTCCGGGTGTGGCGTCGACCAGGTGATGGTGATGCGGTGGGCGTCGGTGACTTGCTTCAAATCCAGCGTTGAAGAACTCGCTGCATAGGGATAGCAGTCGCACCCTACGTGCTGGGTTTTCGCTGCTTCCTCCAACGACGCGAGCAATTGCGGACTGCGCCCCCAATTACCGACGCCGGCACATTTGAGGTGGGAAATAATCACCGGTGAACGCGAGTGTCGACCGATGCTGAACGCTTCATCCATCGCTTCCAGAACCGGCGCGAATTCGCTGCGTAAATGCGTGGTGTACACCGCGCCGAACGCCGTCAGTTCTTCAGTCAGTTGCATCACCTCATCGGTGGAGGCGTTGAACGCGCTGGCATACGCCAGACCTGTGGATAAACCCAATGCACCGGCCTCAAGGCTTTCGCGCAACTGCTCACGCATCGCGGCGATTTCATCTGGCGTGGCGGTGCGGAACAGGTCCTCCAGATGATTGCTGCGCAGCGCCGTATGGCCGACCAACGCGGCAACGTTCAACGTGATATTGGCCGCTTCAACCGCCGCGCGGTAATCACTGAAGCGTGGATAAACAAACGCCGCCGCGGTGCCAAGCAGGTTCATCGGATCCGGCGGATTGCCCTTCAATGTCACGGGCGAAGCGCTGATCCCGCAGTTGCCGACAATCACCGTGGTCACGCCTTGACTGAGTTTGGGCAACATCTCTGGCTGCCGGATAACCACGGTGTCGTCGTGGGTGTGCACATCGATGAAACCCGGCGCCAGCACGCGGCCAGCGGCGTCGATTTCCTCGCTGGCGGTGGCATCGTGCAAGTCACCGATACGCTCGATGCGGCCCTCACGAATCGCCACGTCGGCCTTGTAGCCGGGCACGTTGCTGCCGTCGATGATCAGGGCGTTGCGAATCAGCGTGTCGTACAGCATGTCAGTCTCCCAGCGGCAGGTGATCGTCGCCGCCACGGTATTCGTCGAGGGCCAGTTTGATCCGCCGCAGACGTTCTTGATTGTCTTCAGGATTGGCCAGCGCCAGCTCGGTCGCCAGCACGTCGATGGCGAGCAACATGCCGTAGCGCGCCGCCGTCGGTTTGTAGATGAACGAGGTTTCTGCGCCTTGCAGCGGCAGGACGATGTCGGCCAGTTCGGCCAGCGGCGAATCGGCACGGGTGATCGCCAGAATGCGCGCGCCGTAGTTGCGCGCCAGCTCGACAGTCTCGAGCAATTCCGGGGTGATGCCAGTTAGCGAACAGATGATGAGCACTTGTTCGGCGTTCAGGCTGGCGGCGGTGACGCGCATCATCACCGCGTCATGGCACACGGCAATCGGGTAGCCGAGGCGCACCAGGCGAACCTGCAATTCATCGCTGCACAGCGTCGAGCAACCGCCCATGCCGAAGGCGTGAATCATCCGTGCCTGGCCGAGCATTTTCACCGCGTCGGCAAAGCGTGACTCGTCAAATCCGGCCAGATGCTGGCGCAGGGTGGTTTCGATGTCGCCGACGATCTGCCCGTAAAACGCCGACTGCTCAGGCGTGCCCGCCGGGTCGAGAAAACGGCTGCCAACGCCACTGGCCTGAGCCAGTTGCAGGCGCAGATCACGCAGGTCGCGACAGCCGACGGTGCGAGCGAAACGCGACAGCGTGGCGGTGCTGACTTCAGCGCGTTGGGCGAGGTCTTCGAGGCTGGCGCTGGCGGCAAAACCGACGTCGTCGAGCATCAGCCGGGCGATGCGACCTTCGCCGGCGCTGAAGGAATCCTGGCGGGCGCGGATCTGGTAGAGGATGTCCATGGGCGGCGAGCTCCAGTTACAGCAGGTAAGAAAGGCCGACGGTCAAACCGAATGCAACCAGCGAGATCAGCGTCTCGAGCACGGTCCAGGTCTTGAACGTCTGCGCGACCGTCATGTTGAAGTATTCCTTGATCAACCAGAAGCCGCCGTCGTTGACGTGGGAAAAGATAACCGAGCCCGCGCCGGTCGCCAGCACCAACAGCTCAGGGTGTGGATAACCCAGACCAATAGCCACCGGCGCAACCACGCCGGACGCGGTGGTCATGGCCACGGTCGCGGAACCGGTGGCGACGCGCATCAACGCCGCGAACAGCCAGCCCATGATCAGCGGCGACAGGTGAAACTCATGAGCGAGGCCGACGATCTGATCGGTGACGCCCGCGTCGACCAGAATGCGGTTCAAGCCACCGCCAGCACCGACCAGCAAGGTGATACTGGCGGTAGGTGCCAGACATTCGTTGGTGAATTTCAGAATCGATTCGCGGTTGAAACCCTGGGCGATGCCGAGCGTCCAGAAACTCAACAAGGTCGCCAGCAGCAGCGCGATCACCGAGTTGCCGATGAACAACAGAAACTGATTGAAACCGCTGCCCGGCGTGGAAATCAGATTGGCCCAACCACCAATCAGCATCAACACCACGGGCAACAGAATGGTCGCCATGGTGATGCCGAAACCCGGTAGTTTGTCGCGCGGTTCGCGGTCGAGGAATTGCTTTTCCAGCGGGTTATCCGCCGGCAATTGAATGCGCGGCACGATGAATTTGGCGTACAACGGCCCGGCAATGATCGCGGTCGGAATGCCGATGGCAATCGCATACAGCAAGGTCTGCCCGACCGACGCCTGATAAGCCTGCACCGCGAGCATCGCCGCCGGGTGCGGCGGCACCAGCGCATGCACCACCGACAGGCCGGCAACCATCGGCAAACCGACCATCAGAATCGACACGCCGACGCGGCGCGCCACGGTAAAGGCAATCGGCACCAGCAAGACGAAACCGACTTCGAAGAACAGCGGCAAACCGACCAGAAAGGCGATGCAAACCATCGCCCAGTGCGCGTTCTTCTCGCCGAATTTATCGATCAGCGTGCGCGCCATCTGCTCGGCGCCACCGGACTCGGCCATCATCTTGCCAAGCATCGTCCCCAGCGCCACCACCAGCGCAATATGACCCAGCGTCTTGCCCACCCCGGCCTCATACGCCCCCACCACACCCGACGGCGGCATCCCCGCGACCAGCGCAAGACCAATGGAAATCAGGGTGATGACGATGAACGGATTGAGCCGGTAACGGGCGATCAACACGATCAGCGCGATGATGGCGACGGCGGCATAGACCAGCAGCCAATAGCCGAAGGAAGGCGTCATGCGGTACTCCTCGAAAGGGTCACGTTCGAATGGGTTGTGAAACTCATAAATCATTTCGAGATCGAGATTTCAAACCGCATGAAAGTAATTTTCGTGGAGAGGCAAGGCGTGTCGCTGATGGGTATGTCTTGTCGTGATTAATGAAAATCGCGGGGTGGGATTTACATGCTTTTACAGCCAACACAGCCCCCTGTAGGAGTGAGCCTGCTCGCGATTGCGCCGTAACAGTCAATATCTTCATTGGCTGAATGACCGCTATCGCGAGCAGGCTCACTCCTACAGTTTTGATCGCATTCCTCCAGACAGAAAAGCGCAAAACCTGTGGGAGCTGGTTGACGACTCACACCATTTCGTTACGAATCCATTCAACCACCGACGTGCGCTTCGGCACCCAGCCCAGCAGTTCGCGGGCGTGTTTGCCGCGCACTCGGCTGTTGGAGCCGAGGCCGTAGTTGGCCATTTCGTAGCCCCACTCGGCTTCGGCGTCTTGCAGTGGCCAGTCTTGTGGTTGGCCCAGGTTCAGCGCTTCGGCCATGGCGGTGGTCATGTCGATGAACGACGCTTCACCGCTTTCGACGAAGTAGAACGTGCCCGGGACGTTTTTGGTCAGCGCCAGCAGGTAGAGGGCGACGACGTCTTCGATGTGCACGTTGGACCAGATGTTCTGGCCGGTACCGACGTGGCGCACCACGCCGCTTTTGCGTGCCTGCTTGAGCAGTCGCGGCAATTGCACGCTGTCGCGAGTGACGCCCAGGCTGTGGCCATAGATCAGCGTGTTGCAGATCACTGCCGAATTCACGCCGTCCTGCGCCGCGGCGAGGATCAGGTTGTCGATGGCCACGCGGGCGGCTTTGTCGACGGTCGGCTCTGGCAGGTTGTCTTCGTAGTAGATGACATCGCTGGATTTTCCACCCGAGGCATCGCCGACGATGCTCGAACCGCTGGTGTGCAGGAATACTTTGTTGGAACCGCGCAAGGCATCAAGCAACGCTTCAACTGCACCGCGATGGTCGCTGCTGGCGGCGTTGATCACCGCATCGGCAGCGCGGGCCTGTTCGGCGAGCAGGGCTTTGTCATCGAGGGTGCCGATGACCGCGGTGATGCCGAGCGCTTTCAGTTCTTCAGCCTGTTCGGCGCTGCGCACCAGACCGGTGACTTTATGACCGGCCTGAACCAGACCGGTAGCGATCGAGCCGCCGATAAATCCGGCAGCGCCGGTGACGAATACGTTCATGGAGTAATTCCCTGCGTGAGTAAGTGATGGGACGAGTATCGGCCCGTGAGCCGGGGGAAAAAACCCGCCGCCGCCCAATTCACTCTTGCGCAGAGGTCACGAATCAGCCCTTGAAATCGGCGCTGGCGTAAGCCGCGAGTTTGCTCTGGATAAAGTCGAGGAAACACTGAATGCGCAGCGCCAGTTGCGAGTTACGGTAGTACACGGCGTTGATCGGCTGGCGATAACCGCTGTTGAATTCACCGAGCAGGACTTTCAGGCGCCCGGCACGGATGTCGTCGATGGTCATGAAGTGCGACAGGCAGGCGATGCCCTGCCCTTCCAGCGCCAGATGGCGCACGGTCTCGCCGCTGGACGCGCTGATCGCCGGGGTGATTGGCCAGCGGTCGCCGTGCACGTAGCGCAGCGGCCATTGGTTGAGGCCTTCGTTCTGGGTGAAGCCGAGCAAGGTGTGTTCGCTCAGATCGGCGACTTGCAGCGGCGCACCGTGTTTTTCCAGATAGGCGGGGCTTGCGACGATCAACAGCGGGCTGCAACCGAGCGAGCGCGCATGCAGCGTCGAGTCAGCGAGGGTGCCGATACGGATGGCGACGTCGGTGCTTTGTTCCAGCAGGTCAATGATCAGGTCATTGCTGTTGAGTTCGAGCTGGATGTCCGGATAGAGGCGGCGGAATTCGTCGATGTACGGGACCACCGCGTGGAGCATGAACGGTGACGCGGCGTTGATCCGCAAGCGCCCGGATGGGGTTTGCTGGCGTGAAGACAGACGCTCTTCGAGTTGCTCCATCTGATCGAGAATCAGCTTGGCCTGCTCGAAGAAATACTTGCCCTCCTCGGTCAGGTCCATGCGCCGCGTGGTGCGGTTGATCAGCGTGGTGTCGAGCTTGGCTTCCAGCTTCGACAACGTGCGGCTGACCGCCGAAGGCGTTTGCCCGACCTGTTCGGCGGCGGCGGAAATCGAACCGCATTCGATCACGCAGACGAAAATCTGCAACTCATCGGATCTGGCTTTCACGGGTGTCCTCTTTGAGATCGCCAAGATCGCAGCCTTCGGCAGCTCCTACATGGAAATGGGTTCCTGTAGGAGCTGCCGAAGGCTGCGATCTTTTGCTGTTACCACCGATAGTAGCCCGAAACCATTCAGGCCTTGAGACCAAACACCTCGGTCAGATGCTGCTCATAGCGCGCCACGTCGTTTTCAATGTTCGGCCGCTTCATCACGTCGACACAGAGGAACGTCGGCAAACCGGTCATGCCGAGAAACTCATTGGCCTTGTGAAACGGGAAGTACACCGCGTCGACGCCTTTGGCTTCAAAGAAATCAGTCGGGTCATCGAAGGCTTGCTGCGGCGCATTCCAGGTCAGCGACAGCATGTATTGCTTACCCTGAATCAGGCCACCGCTGCCGTACTTCTGCGAAGCATCGGAACGACTGCGGCCATCGCTGGCGTAGAGGCTGCCGTGGCCTTCGGTGAAGACTTCGTCGAGGTACTTTTTCACCGTCCATGGCGCGCCCATCCACCAGCCCGGCATCTGATAAATGATCACGTCGGCCCAGAGAAATTTCGCCACCTCTTCAGCAACGTCGTAGCCTTCGTCGATGAAGGTGGTTTTCACATCGACACCGCCACGATCAAGCACGCTCAGTGCGGCTTCGTGCAGGGTGGTGTTGTAGCGACCGTCGGAGTGGGCGAATTTTTTACCGCCATTGAGCAACAGCACTTTTTTCATGAGAAAGCCTCGGCGCAGCCAGTGGGCTGGATGGAGAAGAGAAACTGGAATGGCGGCAGGTTAACGATCCGCCTCGCGCGAAATAAGCCGGTTTTGCGCAAAATACATTTGATCAAAAAGCACGAATCGAATACCGATTGTTGCCATAGCATTTGCAGCCATCAGAATTTGAGGAGTTGCTGCGATGAGTGAACGCCAGGGTTTTATCCTGCACGCCAAGACCCGCCCGGAAAAAGCCGAGGCCTTTGAGGCGTTGTTTCGTGCTTACGTAGAGCCGAGCCGCGCAGAGCCGGGCTGCATCGAGTACCACATGCTGCGCGACAAGGAAGATCCGACACTGTTCATCTTCTACGAGATCTGGGCGTCGCAAGCGCATCTGGATGTGCATTCGAACTTGCCGCACATGACGGCATTCTTTGAACAGCGCATGGACTATCTGGAGCGCGATTTCGATATCCGCCAGATCGAAATGCTCAGCGAAGCCTCGGCTAACCGCTGATCAACAAATGGGCGCCAAGCGCGCCCATACCAATAAAGAACACCCGCTTGAACAGCACGGCGCTGATGCGTTCGCGTAGCCATTGGCCAAGCAACATGCCGAGAATGGCCGGGATCAGCGCCAGCAGCGAAGCGCTGAGTTCGCCGCCACCGAGGGCGCCACGCCAAAGCAATCCAGCGGCCAGCGCCAACGTCGAAACGGTGAAAGACAGGCCCAGCGCCTGCACCAGTTGATCGCGATTCAAGCCCAGCGCTTGCAGGTACGGCACCGCTGGAATCACGAAGACGCCGGTGGCCGAGGTGATGACCCCGGTGATCAAACCGCACGCCGGACCCAGCCAGCCTTCATGGCGCGAATTGACGCTCAGCGTTGGCAGAAACAAACCGCTCAACGCATAAAGCAACAGCGCCGCGCCCAACCCGCGCACCACCCAATGCCCGCCCGCCATGCCGATCGACAACGTGCCGATAGCGGTGCCGAGGAAGATCATCAGCAGCATTGGCCACAGGCGCTTGATCAGTCCTTTGAGGTGACCACCAAAGGCGAGTTGCCAGACATTGGTCAGGGTTGCCGGGATGATCAGCAACGCGGCTGCCTGCGACGGCGCCATAGCCAGACCGAGCAAGCCCATGGCGACGGTGGGCAGGCCGAGGCCGATCACGCCTTTGATCAGGCCGGCGAGGATGAAGGTCATGATGACCAGCAGGGACAGGGCCAGGCCGAGGTGCTGGTAGAAATCTGTGAGTGTGTTCATGGCGCTACTGTGCGCCAGTCGGAGTTGGCTGAAAATCTGCCATATACTGAGGCTGCCTCTCTTTTAGCAAGAGGCTGATTTTTCCATTGAGGCTTCTGGCCCATTCGCGAGCAGGCTCGCTCCCACATTGGATGGGTGTCGTACCAAATCCCCTGTGGGAGCGAGCCTGCTCGCGAAAGGGCCCGCCCAGACATCACAAAAACCAGAGGCTGCCAACCATGCACTTCGACCTCACCGACCTGCGCCTCTACCTGCACATCCTCGACACCGGCAACATCACCGCCGGCGCCGCCCGCAGCCATTTATCCCTGGCCGCCGCCAGCGCCAGAATCCGCGCCATGGAAGCCTCGCTTGGCGTTGATTTTCTCGAGCGCGGCCGCCGTGGCGTCACCCCGACGGCCGCCGGAAAGGCGCTGGCCCAGCACGCGCGCATCCTCCTGCAACAAGCCGAACGCCTGCAGCAGGATCTGGCCGACTATGCCCAAGGCGTCAAAGGTCAGGTAAGGCTGCTGTGCAACACCACGGCGATCACCGAATACCTGCCGGAAGTACTCGCGGACTTCCTGCGTGATCATCCCAATCTCGACATCGACTTGCAGGAACTGCCCAGCGCGCGCATCACCCACGCCTTGCGTCAGGGCGCGGCGGACCTCGGGATCGTCTCCGATGCGGTCGACACCCACGGTCTGCAAACCCGACCCTTTCGCGATGATCCATTGGTGCTGATCCTGCCCCCCGAGCATGTTTTGGCGAGTCAGGCGTCGCTGACGTTTGGTGAAACCCTGGCGCACGACTATGTAGCGCTTGGCAGCCACAGCGCGCTGGCGATTCACCTGGAGGAACAAGCGCTGCACATCGGCCAGCGCATGTCGATCCGGATCCGTGCCGATGGCTTCGAGGCCGTCATGCGCATGGTGGCGCGAGGTGCGGGGCTGGCCATCGTGCCCAAGGTAGCCATCGAGCGCTGGGCGGCGGTGCACTCGATAACGTGCCGGCCGCTGGACGAAGTCTGGGCCCATCGCACTCTGCAATTGTGCGCGCGGGACTTCGACCACCTGCCCGGTTACGCCCGGGCCTTGTTTGATGCGCTGGTGCCTTGACTCTACCGCTAGGGGCAGACTCTATCCTGTGAGCTTCATTTCAGGAGTACACACAATGAGCAAACGAATGCTCGTGATTCTGGGTCACCCCTCCACCGACAGCTTTTGCGGGGCATTGAGTGAGACTTACGTTCAGGCCGCCAAGGACGCCGGGCATGAGGTGCGGCTGTTGCGTCTGGATGCGCTGGAGTTCGACCCGGTCCTGCACGAAGGCTACAACAAGGTGCAGCCACTGGAGCCCGATCTGCTGCAAGCCCAGGCCGATATCACCTGGGCCGAACACCTGACATTCGTCTATCCGATCTGGTGGGGCGGGATTCCGGCGCTGTTGAAAGGCTTTGTCGACCGGATTTTCCTGCCGGGTTTCGCCTTCAAATATCGCGAAGGCAAAGCCTTCCCCGACAAGCTGCTCAAGGGCCGCACCGCGCATTTGCTGGTGACCATGGACACGCCGTACTGGTACTACAAATGGATCTATGGCATGCCCGGGTTGAATCAGATGCGCAAGACCACGCTGGAGTTCTGCGGCATCAAGCCACTGAAGACGCTGACCTTCGGGCCGATCCTTGGCTCCAAACCAAACCAGCGCGATGCCTGGCTGGAAAAGGCGCGCTTGACCGCCGCCGTTTAAGGTTTTCCAGCCGCCTCAACTGACGGCGCACCCGCCGCCGTCAGTGCCTCTTCGGGTTCCCTTCACGCGCCCGTCCGTCGCCTGTGCACGTCATTTACGCGCAGTTGCAATTTTCTGATGGTATTGGACATATAATCGCCGCCGATCCGGCATGACGCCTGATCGCGCTAGCTATGTTTGATCATCGAGACGGACCTTATGTATATCGGCAAAGCCGCCCAGCTGTCGGGCACCACAGTCAAAAGCATTCGCCACTACGAAGAAATCGGCCTGTTGCCCGAACCCAAGCGTGAAGGCAAATACCGCATCTACAGCCAGCAAAGTGTCGAAGTGTTGACGTTCATCAAGTGCGCCCAGCAACTGGGCTTCAAGCTCAAAGAGCTGCAGGTGATCCTCAACAACTACCGTGGCGACGAATTCCCGTGGGACATGGCGCAACGAGCCATCGCCGAAAAAAAAGCCGAACTGGTAACCCAGATCGGCGATTTGCAGCAATTGCATGATGGCCTCGAGGCGTTTGAACACAACCTCAACGACGCCCGCCAGGAATGTCAGTTCGAACGCATCGCCCGTTATGGCGAAAAAAACCCGGGCACTACCCTGAACTGAAAACCCTATTACGCCGCATGACCAGGCTCGCCTGCCGTCTCAGGGCAGGCGCGCCCGCGCGTTGGCGAATCAGCCCGGCACCGGCTCCCCTTCTGTGCGCAGCGCTTGAACCGGCGCATGCACCGGCGCTATCGCAGCAAAGAACCACGGTGACACCAGCGTCACCAGGACAATGGTCATGACCCCGCTGGAAAACAGCGCCATCGCCACCAGTGCACCGAGATCGACAATCGGCTTGAAGTCGGAAAACAGCAGCGCCATGAAGCCCACGGAGAAGATCACCACGTTGATCACCGTCGAACGACCGACGCTGTGCATCGCCTGCAAAATGGCCGCGTCGATCTCAATGCCCTGCTGCACCAGCAACTTGATCCGCGACAGCAGGTGCACCGCGTAATCCACCACCCCGACCACCAGGAACGTCACCAGCGTCGTGCCGATGTTCAGCTCGATACCGAACAGGAACATGAAGCCGTAGACCGTCACCGAGGTGGTCAGCAAGGTCAACATGCCGAGCACCCCGAGGCGCACCGATTTGAGCCAGTACATCATCATCAGCGTAACGACCAGCAAGGCCAGGGAAAAACTCAGCACCTGGCCCTGAGTGATTTCCTGCAACACCCCGGTCCAGATCAACGGCGTGCCCGCGTGGGTCACTTCCAGGTTGGCCGGTTTGTTCACCAGCAGCCAGGCATCAAGGCGGTCGAGCATGCCCTGATAGTCGCTGGCGACCGACGAGGTCATGGTGTACAGGGTCAAGGCCTTGGAGAAATCGGCGTTGAGCACGTTGTTCAGGTCGGAACCGCCACCGTTTTCGAACAGCATCACGTGCTGCTCGATCAGCGAATTGCCCGGCACTTCAAAACGCTCGACCTGCCCGTCATCATTGACCGACGTTACTTTCTCCACGGCATTCGGCACCCGCAGATACTCCGGGTTCATGTCGTTGAGCACCAGGTTCATACGCTTGACGTAGGTGGCCAGTGAGTAGCCGTAACTGACGTTCGGTTGCTGCTTGATGAAGTGGTCGAGCTTGTCGATGAACTGCACCACTTCGGTGGTCAGCACGCCGCGCGGCTCCTTGCTGTCGATGGCGATCCAGCCCGGGGCCGTGCCAGCTACTTTGGCGTGGTTGATGAACTGATCGGACACGCGAATGTGGCTTTCCGGCTTGAAGTAGGCGATGCCGGAGTCTTCGATATCGACGCGGAAGGTGAACACGGTGGCCAGCGCCAGCAGCGGCAGCATGACCATCAGGATCGGTTTGCGAAAGCGGATCATCCAGGCACAGAACGCGACCAGATAGCGCGAGATGATCGACTCCTGGTGCACCACAGCCTTGGCCTGCTGCGGCTGATCCTTGCCCCAGATGGAAATCCACGCCGGAATCAGCAACAACGAAATAATCAGCGCCGCGGTCAGACCGATCGACATGAACACGCCGAAATTACGGATGCTGACAATGTTGTTGGTGGTGGAAATCATGAACGTGGCGATGGTCGTCACGGTCGTCAACACCACCGGCACCACCATCAAGCGCTGGGTTTCGCGGTTGGCCTCGCGATTGCTCTTGCCGGCGTTTTTCTGCTCGTAATATTCAGCCATCACATGGATCGCATCCGAGCAGCAGATGGTGAACAGGAACACCGGCAGCACACTGGTCAACAGGTCGAACGGCACTCGCAATAGCGCCATCAGGCCCAAGGTCCAGATGGTGCAGAACAGAATATTGAACAGCGGCAGCAGCACGCCCAGCGGTTTACGGAAGAAGAAAATCAGTAGCAAGGTAATCAGCAAAAACACGATCGGGAACAGCACGGCCAGGTCGTGATCGATGATTTCCTGCTGCGCGGCGATGAAGATCGGCATGCCGGCAATGAAGATTTCGTCCTTGTACTCCGGGTGCTCGGCCTGATATTGCGCGACGATGCCGCGCACGATCTGATAGGCGCGCAATTGCGCCTGAGCGTCGTCCTGCTTGGTGCCGAGCTCGGCCACCAGCATCGCGACTTTCTTGTCTTTGGACACCACCCCGTCGACCATCAATTCGTTGCCCATGATCTGCGACTCGACCAGCGCCGGGTCCATGTCATAGGCATTCAGGGTTTTGTGGATCAACAGCTCACCGTCGTCGGTCAGGACGATGTTTTCCAGGTCGCCCATCGAGGCCATTTCGCGGATCGGGTTGATCCGCTCGGCGAGAAAGGACAGGAACAGCTGATCATGGGAATCCCAGTTCTGACTCTGGGCATGATCACGCAATGCCTTGGCGTTGGCGTAATCGTTCTGCGAAAAACCACCGTCGAGAATGTCCCGGGTCAACAACTGCGCACGGCTGTCGTCTGAATGCCGGGCGACGATCTGCGCCAACTGCTCCTTGTCGGCATCGTTGGCCAGGATCATTTTGCGCACCGACTGCGACATCGAAAACAGCGCGTTGAGCGTCGATTTGTTGAATACCGTTTGCGGGTTGTTCAGCGCCACCATCACCGAGTCGAACGTGCCGGTAAACTCACCTTGCAAATCGATGATGGTCTTGCGCGCCGGGTGGCTTTCCTTGAGCAGGTAAGGGTTGGTGTCGGACACCAGCGCGCCCAGCGTATAAGTGAAATACGCCGTAATCGCCACCAGCAGGAAAACAATCGCCCGCGCATAGCGCTCGACGAAATTCAGATATCTTTCCATGATCATGCGGTTCCAGGTGGTCGGGGTCGGCGCTTAGCGGGCAGACACGGCAAAGTCCGGCAGGTCACCGGTTTTCAGCCCGCGTTTGATGGCGGTCTGGGTGAAGAGGCGGTCTTCCAGAGAAACGTTGTACTGCAACTGGTTGAAGCGCATTTCCGAACGCGTGCCGTCGATAAAATGCTCGGTTTCACTGAGCACGATGCTGTCGATCGAGTCGATAGTTGCGACTTTCTGCGTGCGCATCTGCTTGATCAGCACACCTTTGACGTCGAAGAAATCCTGACGCATGACCAGGAAATTCTGCTTGTCGATCCACACCTTCAGTTTGTTGTAACCGGTCTTGGCCAGCACCTCGGGGGAGGCTGGTTCGCGCTCGATCACGTAGCAGTCGCGGCCCTTGATCTGTTCTTCGCCGACGAGTTTCTGCGAGTAGTCCTTGACGCGGATCTTGTCCAGATCGGCATACGAGTACTCACTGCCCATGAACGAGCCGCGCTTGTCGGTGGTGGAGATGCGGCGGGTCTGACGGCTGACCGGCAGGTACATCCACTGGCTGTCTTCCAGGCCGAGGGTTTCGTGCGGGTTTTCGATGTGGAAGGCCACGTCACGCACGTCAGTCGGCGCGGAAAAGTACATGCTGAACTTGTCGCTGTCCGGGTAATCCTTTTGCAGGTAAGTGAACTCGCGAACCCGGGTATTGCCTTTCTTGTCATGCAGGATCAGCGAAACCTGGGACATGAAGCTGTTCCCGTCATTGCGATCGCGTACCTGACGGATGATCTCATCAGCATTGCCAGCCTCGGCGGCACTGGCGCAAGCGCTACCGAGGATCAGTGCGGCGGTGGTCAGACTTTTCAAAAACGGCAACATGACAACTTCCTTTTCGTTGGATGAATGCACCTGCGCGCGAGAGCGGCAGGCGTGATGGGTCAGAACAGATAACCGGCCGACAGCCGCACTTGATCGCGCTTGCTGTACTCGCCGAAAGTCTTTTCGGGCTTGCCGAAGAACACATCCACTTCCAGGCCGAGCTTGATGTAGTCGACCGGTTTGTAGGTGAAGATGCCTTGCAGCAAGGCGTCGTCCTGAAACGGCGGTGAGCCAGCGACCACCAAGCGACTCTTGAGGCGGTCCTGCCAATGGGTGCCTTCGGCCGACAGGGTGAACAGCGGTTCGCGCTTGTCCTGCAACATGCCGTCCTGCCAGTCGAGCAGCACTTGTTCCTGCCATTGCGCCGAGATCAGCCAGTCGCGCAGCAGGTAGTCGACGCCCAGCAGCGACTTGACCATCGGCGTGCTGTCGGCACCGTAGGCGCGGGTCGGATTGGTCACGCGCCAGTTGTCGAAATACGCGACCTCGCTGCGCACCACGATGCTGTGCCCGGCGTCGATCGCCAGCCCGGCACCGCCCATGGTGTAACGGGGAAACTGCCGTTCCAGTCGCGTACGACCGTCATCGGCGAGGCCTTCGACGGCGTACACCGGGTCTTGCTGACGGGCGCTCAAGGCAACAAAACTGGTGTCCACCGCGCCAATCCGGCCGTTGGCGCTCAGGCCATAGGAATAGCCCTTGTCGCCGTCATAGCCGGGTTTGGAATCGAGCAGGAAATACTGCGGGTCCGGCGTAGCAAACAGTGGCGCGGCAAATTCACTGCCCTCAACCGGCGCCCGGTTTTTCACGAAGTCGGTGATCCACAGCGCCTCCAGTTCCCACTCGCCCACCGGTTGTGCAAAGCGCACCATGGGCACGGCGATGCGGCTGTCTTCGAGCAGCGGCGTCAGGCCATCGCGATAGTCCAGCGGGTTGATCTGATCGAGCACGCGCAATTCATCCGCGCGGCCCCAGACCACTTGCTGCCAGCCCACCGTCACTTCGCCGTCACCCAGCGAATGGCCGACGTAGAGGTGCCGCCAATCGGCGTCGAAACGGTACTTGTCCCGCGCCCGTTCGCTGTACGGATTGTTGCCGTCATAGCGCGCGTCGTAACGCACGCGGCCCTTGGCCTTGTAGTAACCGCCCTCCCAGTTGTCTTCTAGGTTGGCCTTGAAATACACGGCTTTTTGCGTGATCTGGTCGTCGCCGTGCAGGCGCAAAGCCGTGGCCACGCCGACTTCACCGTCGGCGTAATCGGGCTTGAGATCAGCGACGGTAAATTCGGCCATCGCGCCGGGCGCAGCCATGCACGCCCACACCGCACAAGCGATATGACTGTTGTGAAATCGAGGCATCGCTACATTCCCAACCCGACACCGCCATCGATCACCAGACTCTGCGCGGTCACCCCGCCAGCCTCGGGGCTGGCCAGGTAACGCACCATCGCCGCCACTTCTTCGCTCTGGATGAAACGGCGCATCGGCAGTTTCTTCTTCGCGTTGCGCACGATCTGTTCCTGGGTGAGCCCGGCAATCGCCGCTTGCGTCGCCAGTTCACCCTGCAACATCGGCGTATCGATCCACGCCGGCAGAATCGCATTGACGGTGATTTGCCGCGAAGCGAGATCCAGCGCCAGCGCCTTGGTCATGCCGACGATGCCGTGCTTGGAGGCGCAGTACGCAGTGTTGCGCACCTTGCCGGCACGACCGAGGATCGACGACATGTTGATGATCCGCCCACGGTCAGGCATCAGCGCCAGACACAACGAGGTCACGTAGAACGTGCCGTTGAGGTTGACCGAAATCACCTTGTGCCAGTTGTGCAGATCTTCCGGTTCGTTCTCGTTGCAGATGCCGGCGCTGTTGACCAGCACGTCGACGTACTCGACTTGCGAGCCGAGTTTCTTGAACAACGCCTGCATGGCCGGCAGGTCGGCAATGTTCGCCGCATGGGTTTCGACCCGCGCCTTGATCTGCTCCTGTTGCTCGTCGACCCAGCGTTGCAGTTCGGCCAGATCGAGATCCAGCAGGATCAGACGATTGTCGGCGTCGGCGGCAAAGTTCTCGGCAACCGCGCGGCCGATGCCTTTCGCCGCTCCGGTAATCAGAATGGTCCGGCTCATGGCATCTTCAACCCGCCGTTGACCGACAGGACCTCCCCGGTCAGGTACAAACCGCGATCGGCGAAGTACAGCACCGCTTCGGCAATTTCTTCAGGTTCGGCGTAGCGTTTGATCAGCAGACGCGACTGGATTTCTTCTTCCTGACTGCCGATCAGCGCGGTACTCATCTCGGTCTTGACGATGCCCGGGGCAACCGCGTTGACGCGAATGTTGCGCGGCGCCAGCTCCACCGCCAAGGCACGGGTCAAGGATTCGACCCCGCCCTTGGCAGCGGCATAGTTGCTTTGGCCTTTGCCGGGCTTCTGCGCCGCCACCGAACTGATGTTGACGATGCAACCGCTGCGCTGACGCAACATGCCCGGCACCACCTGCTGACAGCAGAGCATCGTGCCGATCAGGTTGGTCTGGATCACGTCGATCAGGTCGCGCGCCGACATCGTCGCCAGCAAACCATCGCGAGTGATGCCGGCGTTGTTAACCAACAGATCGATACGCTGAAAATGCTGATCGACCCGCTCGAAAAACACCTTGATGCTGTCGCCGCTGCTGACATCGCACTGCAACGCCAGGCAATCGATGCCCGACGCCTGAACCTCATCGCGCAAGGTCATTGCCGCGACTTCATCGCGCACGTAACTGAACGCAATCTGATAACCCGCCCCGGCCAGGGCCTGGACAATCGCCCGACCGATGCCACGACTGCCACCGGTCACCACTGCTACTTTATTCGGCATGACCGTTCCTTAGAGCGAGTTGTCGGTTTTGAACTGGGCGAGGCTGAAGCCGTGAGTCGCCGCCAGTGCGCGAATCTGCTGCACTTGCTCGCGGCTGATGTCGCCGTAGGAGTAGTGCTGTTTCATACCGGACAGGCCCATCAGCACCGATTCGGCCATGCACGCGTACAACTGACCTTGCTTGAGATAGGCCCGTACGTTTTTCACCAGGCCATCGCCCAGCGGCGTCTGCACAATGCCGCCGTGCATGTAGAGCACGTCGGAGCGTTGGCTGGCGAGGTTCTGGTCAACGTTCAGCGGAACGGCGATGTCGCAGATCACGCTGTTTTCGGCGAAGTGCTCGGCAAAGAGAAACGGCTGCGGTGCGTTCGCCGCGCAGAGCACGATGCGCGCTTGTTTCAGCACATCAAGATCGTTGCTGACGGTGATGAAAGCGTTTGCGCCCAAGCGTTCTTCAACCAGTTTCGCCACGCGCAGCCCCAGATCGGCACTGCTGCCATGGGCCTGCAACAGCCCATCAATACCGTCGATTTGCTGCAAGCGACGGGCAAGACGGTCGTGCTCGGCGACACCCTTGAGAATCGCGCGGGCGGCTTCGGCGTAAATCAGTTGCGCGGTTTTTTCCAGACGACGCAGGGAACCGTCGCGGCCGCTGCCGATGAGGATCAGGTGCTCGACACTGGTCGACAGCAGCGAGGCGTAGGTCGAGGCGATGTTGCCCGCCGCACCGACCACCGCAGCGGTCTGCTCGCTCAGTTCCAGGCCTTGCTGCTTGCAGCCCTGTTCGATGGCTTCCAGACCCATGCCGATGGTCAGAGCGTTACCGGAGGTCAGCGCCATGTCAGGAATCTGCAAGGCCTGGCAGTTGTTGGTGACGATCGAGGTGTACATGCCCAGCCCGGCGACGCTGTAACCATCGGCACGGGCATCCTTGATGCGATTGCCGACTTCTTCGCGGATGGTTTGCAGATCGCCGCTGGCGATGTACGCCGCCATGGCATCGGAATCCATGCACAGCGGGTACAGGGTGAATTCCACGGCAGTGCCGAGTTTCGAGCGAATCTGCACCGGGCCGATCGGCGCGGCTCGGCGCTCGGGCGCCATGCGCTTGATGAACTCGCGTTTCTGCTCAGCGCTCAGGGTCGACAGTGACGGATCGACGTCGCTGAGCATGTCCGAATCAATCAGATGGTTGATGAACGCCACGCGCGCCACCACGCGCACGTTCTCGTCAGACTTTGGGCGGGTTTCGCTCTCCTTGAAGCTGACCTCGCGCGCCGGCACGTCAGCGATGCTGTCGGCGCACACACCGGCGGCCAGCGGGAAAGCATCGCGGCGGCGCAGCATGTCGCAGACTTTCTGCAGGGAGCCGATCAAGCCGTCGATCTCTTCGAAGGTGATGCACACCGGCGGTTCCAGACGGATCACATTGGCGTTGCTGCCCGACGGCGCCACGCGCAGGGATTCGAATTGCAGCAGGTAGCCGGCAATGATGTAGCCCAGCGCATCGTTGTACTGCGCCGACGCCTGAACCAGTGAGCTGGTGCCGGTCAGGTCGTGCAGTTCGAAGCCCAGCAGCAAGCCACGACCACGCACGTCAGCGATCACGTCCGGGTAGGCCGTTTTGAGTTCCAGCAGCGAAGCCTTGAGGTACTCGCCCTTCTTGTTTACGTCCTTGAGCATCGCGCTGTCGTTCTCGAACAGACGGCGCAAGGCCGACAGGGCGATATGGCAGGACGCATCATCTTCGGCAAAGGTCGAACTGTGGATGTAGCTGAAATCGTTTTCGTAGTGGCTGGCGCGAATCACCGTCGCGGCAATCTTCATCAAGCCACCGCCCAGTGCTTTCGACAGGCAGTAGTAATCCCCCTGCAAGTTGAAATGACTGGCACCGAGCAAAGTGCCGGTGCGGCCGAAACCCGATTGCACTTCATCGATGATCAGCGGGCACTGCTGCTCGTTGCACAGACGCCGCAGGCCCAGATAGAACTCATTGGCGAACTCGTTGATCCCGCCCTCGCCCTGAATCGGCTCCAGCAATACCGCCGTGATCGCGCTGAATGCTTCGCGGCGCACTTGCAGGGTTTCGCCGTTCCATTCCAGGCTCAGCCAGTGACGTACGTGACGGGCTGGCAGCTCCTGCAATTGCTGTGGCTGTTGCGGGTCGATGAACTCGACGTTGAGACCGAAACGGGCGAACGGCTTGCGGTACTGCTTGCCATAGGTCAACTGAACGGTGTTGACCAGTTTGCCGTGGAAGCTGCCGCGCACAGCGAGGAATACCGGCTCGACATGCAGCTGCGCCAGGTTGTGCTGACGCACCGCTTCGGCCACTTGGCGCACGGTGACGCAGGACAGATTCTGCGGCAGCAGACCGGCGGGTAAATCGAGATCGTCGATGTCCAGTTCGACGTAAGCCTTGTCGCTGGCGACCAGATTGGCGAGGGCGAAATCACGCTCGTCGAATTGCTTCTGCAGGTTTTTCTGACGACGGTATTCGGCGTGTTTGACGGCGATCTCCACCGACTCGGCGCCACTGTTGGAGAAGGTCGAAATGTAGCGTTCGCTGTTGTTCAGCTCACGGTTGAACGCTTCACTGAGTTCACGCCCCAACTGCCCCGCCGCACCGCGCACCGACATCTGCGCGTTGAACGGTACATCGGCACGCAGCAGATCGACGAGTTGATCGACAAATTGCGGATCGTTGTGGCCATACAACGCAGCGCCGTAACCACCGAGGAAGTCGGTGACGGTCACTTCGTCGCCCTGGCGGTCGCGGTAAAACAGTTTGCTGCCCAGCGCTCTGTGGAACTGGCATTCGAGGCCCAGGGCCTGCATCAATTCAACGAATTTCGGCCGTACGTAATCGCGGTAATCCATGACAGTTCTATCCCTTGAGTAAAAAAATCAGCTGCGTTTCGTTGCGTGCCGAGGGTCAGTCGGCCGCGTGAAATTCGAGTTGGTAACCGGCGCTGAAACCGTTGTCGTCGCGGTTGATGACCAGGCAATCGTGGAGCACGGCATCGCGCGGCCCACCGATCACAAACGGCAGATGCGCATCCAGCGGTTGCTCCAGGCCACTGACCGGCGGGATGCTTTGCGCCTGCAAGACCTGCCGGGCAAAGATCAGGTCAACCAGGCTCGGTGCACCACTGAGCATGCCGGTCAACGGCGTGCTGCTGGTGATGTGCGCGGCGCCGGTTCGCGCCAGCGTGCGGGCCAGATCGGCATCCTTGTGCGGATCGCCAGTGGCGCTGCTGATCAGCAGATCCACCTGTTTGTCCGGCAGGTTCAGCGAGTCCAGACGCGGATGTGCGAACAGTGCTGTCAGGCAGGTTTGCGGCCCTGCCGGCAGGTCATCGGCGCGGCGCAGTACCAGCGCCGCCGCACCTTCGCCGGCAATGCCGCCACTGCCTTGGCGATCAAAGGCACGCAGGCTTGGCGAACCGTCGGTGCTGATCACCCCCGCCTCGGCCAGTGCGGCAAGCGCCAGCGGATCCAGTTCACTGCCGGCGCCAACCACAATGGCTGCATCGATCCGACCGCTCTGCAACGCCGCGCAGGCTTCGCGCAGCGCCGCCAGATTGCCGGCCACGCCTTGCATGTAGGCGTTGCATTCGCACTCAAGCTTCAAGGCCAGACTGACGACGCCGAGCAAACCGTTGCTCAGGCTCTTGAGCACCAGGAACGGATCGAGTGCGCGCTCCTGCAACACGCGTTTAGCCAGACGCTGCATGTCGGCACCGGTCTCGGTCTGACATTCGTGCAGCAGTTCGCCGTAAGACGCGAGCGACGGATGGGTGTAACCGCCCTGGCAGCAATAGAGACCAAACCGCACGTTGTCGCGGCCCGGTTCAAGCCCGGCCTCGGCCAACGCCTGGCGGACCGCACTGACACCCCAGATCACCGCCGGCGGACAGTAACGCTGGAGGTTTTGCGCAACGTCCTGACGGCTACGTTGATGATCTCGATCAGCGATGTGCCCGAATGCAGTGACCCGCTCGCTGTGGAACAACGACGAGTTCAGGGGCGAGATCGCGCTACGCCCTTCGCGGGCCGCCGACCAGAAACCCTCAACGCCCCAGCCGGTGGGCAACACACAGCCGCTGCCGGCGATCGCGACAGGTACAGTGGTGTCAGTCATTGTCCGTGCTCCCGATATTTGCCAAGGGCCAGCGAGGTATTGAGGCCACCGAAACCGAAGGAATTACTCAGCGCGTAATCCACTCGGCGGCTGACGGCTTGCCCGGCGCAGTAATCCAGATCGCACTGTTCGTCGGCGTCATGCAGGTTCACCGTTGGCGTGACCAGATCGTTGAGGCAGGCCAACGCGGTGACGATGCATTCCGGTGCGCCAGCCGCGGCGATCAGGTGACCGAACTGTGATTTGTTGGCGCTGACGGCCAGGGTTCGATAATGCTTGTGCTCGGCGAACACGCTTTTGATCGCCAGGGTTTCGGCAACGTCGTTGAGCGGTGTCGAGGTGCCGTGGGCATTGATCAGATCGATCTGCTGCGCGCGCAAACCGGCGTCGTCGAGCGCAGCCTGCATCGCCAGTGCCGCGCCACGTCCTTCGGGTTGCGGTGCGGTGACTTTGTAGGCGTCCAGACTGCTGCCGAAACCCAACACCTCGGCATACGGCGTGGCGCCACGGGCCAAGGCATGTTCGAGGCTTTCCAGCACAACGAAACCACCGCCCTCGCCGGCAATCAGACCGCTGCGGTCACGATCGAACGGACGGCACAGATCCGCGCCCCAGCGTTGCTCGCCCGAAGCGGCACCCAACAGATACAACGCCGCCATGGTGTCGAGGTTGAGCACCGAGTCGGCGCCACCCGCCAGCGCAACGCTGACTTCTCCGCGACGAATCATCTGAAAGGCATTGCCAATGGCTTGCGAAGCACCGGCACAGGCACTGCTGATGTTGATCACCGGCCCTTCACAGCCCAGGTCGTCGGCGATTACCCGCGCCAGACGGTCGTTGCTCTGGCGTAGCGAGCCATCGGCATTCACTTGCCCGGCCCGCGACATCAGGTATGACCAGCTCGGGGTACCGCCATTCGGCGCTTCGCTCAGCAGCATGTCGGCGAGCATGTGCTGCGGTGCGCCCGAGGCACACAGCACCGCCGCGTCCCGCAACTGTTCTGGCTGCAAGCCGCTGTCACCGACGGCCTGCGTGGCAGCCACCCAGCCAAAGCGGCTGCGCTTTTCCAGCGGCATCGTCCAGGCCGGATGGCTTTGCAGTTTTTCCGGCAACAGGCGCATATCGACCGGTGCCGCGTAGCGCACCGCGAACGACGCCTCTTGCACGTCGTCCGGCTGCCATGGCCGCACGCAATGTTCGGCGCCGAGCATTTTTTCCCAGAGGGTCTGCCATTCGAAACCGAAACCGGTGACGGCGCCCATGCCGGTGATCACAATCCGTGTCGCACTCATGCGTGCTTCTCCATGGTTTCACTGGCCAACAACAATGCGCCCCAGTGACCGGCGCGAGTGTGGCTGACAAGCAACGTGTAGCCCGGCGTCGCCGCGACTTCACAGCTCAGGTGCAGTGTCAGTGCGACTTCTGTCAGCAAGCCGCTGGCGCCCAGTTCACCGGTCATGGCGCGGGTGCTGCGAATCTCGCGCGGGAAAGCTTCGAGCAACTTCATCACTTGCCCGTCAGCGCAATTGCCGACGATATGCTCGACGTCGCCGACCCGCAGTTTTTCGACACTCAGGACCTGGTCGATCACGCGCCGACCCACCGCCACAGAGCGTTGCGGATCGTTGCTGTAACCACGGGCAAATCCGGCAATGCGCACGGCGTGTGCCGCGCCCGGCGCAGGTGTCGACGCCAGCAATAGCGCGGCGGCGCCCTCACCGAAAATCGGTTCGCTCGCCTGATCAGGCTCGCGCAGGTACAGGGCCGGGGTCAGGTTCGGACTGCTGCTGACCACCAACGCGGCGTCGGCATGCCGCTCGCCGATCTGCTGGCAGGCTTCGATCAGCGCATCCAGCCCGGCGTTGTCCTGGGAACAAAATCCGCCCATCGGCCCATGGCAATTGAGCGCTTCAGCCACATAGGCCATGACGCTGCTGTTGAGCAGGGTCAGCGCATGCAGAGGCGGTGTGTTGGCCAATAACTGCGCCAGTTGTTTTTGCGGCTGTTCGATGATCGCCTGCACCGCATCCCAGCAAGGACTCGGCGCATCGACTTCGGGAATGGCCGCTGTCAGGGCAATGCGTGACGCCGGCAATTGCAGCGCCGCCAGTGCTGGCGCCAGCCGTGCGGCGCAGTGCAACAGGCGCAAGCCCTGCGGTTCGACGCTGCGCTGGATCTTGCGATCAAACAGGTCACTGGCCAGTCGCGGCGCCGGTAATGCAAACGCCTGACGCTGTGCGTCAAAGGCCAGCGGTTGCGCCGCACAGGGTGTGCCGAGCAAGTCAGCACATTCACTGCCCGCCACATTCAGCACCGCAGCGGCATTGAGATAGATGGCTCGGTTCATGTCATGCCCTCCCCAGAACCAGCGAGCTGTTGATGCCGCCAAAGCCGAACGAGTTGGACATCACCACGTTGATCGACTGGCGCACCGGCTCGCTCAAGAACTTCAGCGAAGGGTATTCGGCACGCTCGGCGTCGTAATTCAGGGTGGGCAACAGCACACCGTCACGCAGGCTTATCAGCGACAGCACTGCTTCGATCGCGCCACTGCCTGCCAGCGAATGACCGATGGCGGACTTGTTGGCGGTGAATGTCATGAAGTCCTGGCAGCCGCCAAACAACCGCTGCAGCGCCAACGCTTCACAACTGTCATTGGCCTGTGTGGAGGTGCCGTGGGTGTTGACGTGTTGCACGGCGCTGCGCAGCAGCCCGGCGTCTTCGATTGCTGCTTCCATGCATTCCTCATATTTACTGCCATCGCGGCTGCTGGAGGTCATTTTCTGCGCCTCGCAGACATTCGCGTAACCCAACACCCGGCCCAATGGCGCAGCCTTGCGCCGCTGCGCGTGTTCAGCGGATTCGAGAATGACCATCGCCGAGCCTTCGCTGAGGACAAAACCGCTACGGTCAGGCATGAACGGGCGGCTTTGTTCGCTCGCCGGCAAGTCGGCCTGACAGAGCGCGCCGAGGCTGTTGAACATGTAATAAGGCAGTTCGTTGGCCATCAGTTCGACGGCGCCGCAAATAGCCAGATCGATCTCTCCGCGCTCGATGGCCCGGTAAGCACTGCCGATGGCCATGGTGCCGGCGGCACAGGCATCGGAATGGGTCGAGATGTGATCGCGAATGCCGAGCCGATCGGCCAGGTGTTGCGTCTGTTGATCGACCCGCCGGGTGAAGGTCGCGCTGGAAGGTGCCGGACTGTCCAGCAGACGGTCGAGGTCGACGCGGCCGGCCTTATCCATGCAACGGCTGAGCCGCTGCAGATCGTGGCTGTCGGCACAGTACTTGTTGGCCCCCAGAAACAGACCGCTGCGACTGTGGGCAAAGTCTGCCGGCGTCAGGCCGGCGTGCTCCAGCGCCTGCCGGGCAACGTACTCGGCCAGCACACTTTGTCGCGGGTGCAGCGCCGCATTGCCGCCGAAACCGGCACCGATCTGCTGCCACTGCGCGTCATCAATAAACCCGGCAGCGCTGTTGCTGAATCCCAGCGCCTTGAACCGGGGATGTTCGCGGACACAGGATTGCTTCCGGCAAATCCGCTCGAACAACGTGGCAGCGTCCAGCGCCATGGGCGCCACCAGACCGAACCCGCTCACATAGACTTCTCGTGCCCGCATGAGAACTCCTACACCGCTTCTTTGGCGTGAGTGGCGACAAACTGCTCAACCAATTGACGCGACACTTCATCGCCATCCGCCGGCACCAGACGCGCACTGCACGCGCCGCAGACCACTTGTTGGCGCTCGTTCAGAATCGCTTGGTGGGCGTTGCAATCCGGGCAGGTTGCCGGCAGATAGTTGAAGAGATTGCGGCACTGGTTGGCCCAGTTACGCACCGTAGTCGCGGCGAACACCTGAGCCGGTTGCATGCCCGCCTTCAGTTGATCCGGGGTGTAGGCGCTCAGGCTTTGCTCAAGCAGGCTTTTGCCGCTTTCAGTAATGCGACCGTTGGCGAGAAACTCGCTGGCATCACCGCAAACCGCCACCGCATGGTCGAGCACGCTGGTTTTCGGCAGTGTGCAGCCATATTGGCGGCCCAGCTGGAAGCTCAGGTCGACGATGTCCAGCGAATCGGCACCGAGGTCTTCGACAATGCTGCTGTTTTCTTCGATGTCATTCGCATCCATCACCAACAGCTGTGCGAGGATTTCGCGAGTGCTGGCAACGACATGTTCCAAGTCCAATGGATTGTTCATTTCTATCTCCCTATATGTCGTGACTACTTCATGAATTCGACTTATGAAAAGTAACTTTTCCCACAGCAACTTCTCACGCGGCGGGAATCTAAACTCTGCCCTTAAGGGGAGAGTCAACGAACTATTCAAGGTTTTTTTACTAGTCGAAAAAAGTCTGCAAACCCCCCACGGACACCGCACCTCCTTGGTGCGGTGAACGACTTATTTACTTAACAAAGACGGGGTAAGGTGGGGCGCCCGCGGTATCAGGCAGGCCGACTATCGAAAGCAACTAAGGACGCAACGGAACAGACGTACTAAAAGTAAAAACCAGACAAGTAAAATAGTTATAACTTCATAACCTTTGTTTTAGATCAATACTGCCGTTAATTGATTTTGCTGGAAGGTTTACTCCCCGATCCGTAAAACCTGGCAGCGTTTATGGATATCTGCATGTCGAGCACAGACATCTGGGCCCAGGCACGGCGCTATAGGGTGCAGCTTCCGTTTGATCGCCTTGTCTGGAGCCGACACATGACCGCCCCTATCACCGTTCTACGCGACACCCATCCGCTGCCGGTACTTGATGCCTGCAAATGGGAAAAACTCGAAGGCGACCCGCACACCGTCAACCTCAACGCCTACACCAGCGAAGACGGCAGCAAGATCATGGGCACGTGGATCTGCACGCCGGGCAAGTGGCGCGTCGATTATGTGAAGTGGGAGTACTGCCATTTCCAGGAAGGCTACTGCGTGATTACCCCAGACGGCATGGCGCCGATTCATCTGCGTGCTGGCGATATCTTCGTGATTGAGCCGGGCATGAAGGGCACGTGGGAAGTGGTCGAGACCGTGCGCAAATATTTCGTGTTTGCCTGATGCAAAAAAGCCGGGAGATCACCCGACGTGATTTCCCGGCAAACAATGTCTGATATACGCAAATCCCCTGTGGGAGCGAGCCTGCTCGCGAAAGCGGACAGTCAGTCACTTCCTTGTTGAAGCGACCGCCGTCATCGCGAGCAGGCTCGCTCCCACAGTTTGTTCAGCGCTGCCCTTCTATTGCAGGCTTACGATAGCTGTTGATGATCGCCGAGAAATCCTTCCCGCCATCCCCACGCTGACTCATCGCCTGATACAACTGCTGCGCCACCGCGCCGAGCACTACCGGTTGATGAGCCTGACGCGCCGCTTCCGTTGCCAGCCCCAGATCCTTGAGCATCAGTTCCGCACCGAACCCACCGGTATAACCACGCGAGGCCGGTGCCGTTTCGACGATGCCCGGCCACGGGTTGTACATCTCCGAACTCCAGCAACGCCCGGTCGAGCTGTTGATGATCCCGGCCAGCACAGTCGTGTCGATACCCAGCGCATCACCCAGCGCCATCGCTTCACTGACGCCGACCATCGAGATCGCCAGCAGCAGGTTGTTGCAGATCTTGGCGATCTGCCCGGTGCCGACTTCGCCGCAATGCACGATGTTGCGGCCCATCTGCGCCAGCACCGGTTGCAGGGTGGCGAACAGTCGCGGGGTGGCGCCGACCATGAAGGTCAGCGTCCCCGCCGTCGCGCCACCGGTGCCACCGGACACCGGCGCATCGGCCATGGCCACGCCTTGTTTCGCCGCAGCGGCCGCTACATCGCGGGCCGTCTGCGGATCGATGGTGCTGCAATCCACCGCTGGCACACCTTGGCGAATGCCAGCCAGCACACCGTCCTCACCGAGCCAGACACTGCGCACATGCACAGCCGCCGGCAGCATGGTGATTACCAGTTCGGCGTCTTCGGCGGCTTCACGGGCCGAAGCGCGAATGCTGCCGCCCAGTTGCTCCAGTTCCGCCAGCACGGTTTTATTCAGATCGACCAGATTCAGCGAGTGGCCTGCCTTGATCAGGTTGCGCGCCATCGGCGCGCCCATGTTGCCCAGACCGATAAATGCGATTTTCATGATCGATTCCTCAGCGCAGGTTGATGGTGGTGTTCACGCCGTCGTTGACGCTATCGTCATCGAACCAGCGCGCCGTGACCGTTTTGGTCTGCGTGTAGAACTGCACCACTTGCTTGCCGTACGGGCCGAGGTCGCCGAGTTTCGAACCGCGCGAACCAGTGAAGCTGAAGAACGGCACCGGCACTGGAATCGGGATATTGATGCCGACCTGGCCGACATCGATTTCAGTCTGGAATTTACGCGCCGCCGCACCGCTCTGGGTGAACAGGCCGGTGCCATTGCCGAACGGGTTGGCGTTGACCAGCGCAATCGCCTGATCGAGGGTGTCGACTTCCAGCACCACCAGCACCGGGCCGAAGATTTCCTGGGTGTAGATCTGCATGTCGGTGGTCACGCCCGAGAACAGGGTCGGGCCGACAAAGTTGCCCTGCTCGTAACCCGGCACCTTGATGTCGCGACCGTCCAGTTCGAGCTTGGCGCCTTCCTTGATGCCGCTTTCGATCAGCTCGAGAATTCGTGCCTTGGCTTTCTTCGAGATCACTGGGCCGACATCAGTGCCTGGCTCGTTACCGGCGTTGACGGTGAGTTTCTGCGCCAGCGCTTTCAGATCCGGCAGCCATTGTTTCGCCGCACCGACCAACACCACCACCGAAGTGGCCATGCAACGTTGCCCGGCCGCACCGAAACCGGCGCCGACCAGCGCATTCAGCGCTTGTTCGCGATTGGCATCGGCCAGCACCACGGCGTGGTTCTTCGCGCCCATCATCGATTGCACGCGCTTGCCGTGTTTGCCGGCCAGGTCGTAAACGTGAGTGCCGACGGCGGTCGAACCGACGAAGGACACCGCTTTGATGTCCTTGTGCGTGCACAGGCCATCAACCACGTCTTTACCGCCGTGAACCACGTTCAACACGCCCGCCGGAACGCCGGCCTCGATCGCCAGTTCCACCAACAGCATGGTCGACAGCGGATCCTGTTCCGAAGGCTTCAAGACGAAGGTGTTACCGCAAGCGATGGCCATCGGGAACATCCACAGCGGAATCATCGCCGGGAAGTTGAACGGCGTGATGCCGGCGCACACGCCGATTGGCTGACGCAGGGTGTAGGTATCGACGCCGCCGGCGACGTTTTCGGCGAACTCGCCCATTTGCAGGCTGCCGATGGAGCAAGCGTGCTCGACCACTTCCAGGCCACGGAAAATATCGCCCTCGGCGTCGGCAATGGTTTTGCCCTGCTCGGCGCTGAGCACCACGGCAATGCGTTTGGAGTGTTCGCGGATCAGCGCTTGCAGCTTGAGCATGATGCGCATGCGCGCGCCGATCGGGGTCAGTTTCCAGGTCTGGAAGGCACGCTGGGCGGCGCTGACGGCAGCATCTACTTCAGCGGCGGTAGCGAACGGGACTTTGGCCAGCACTTGCTGGGTGGCCGGGTTGACGATGTCGTGCCATTCGGTGGACTGCGACTCGACCCATTCGCCGTAGATCAGCAGTTTGACCTTCTGCAGCGTGGTGTCGTTGGGCGTAAGCGATGCGTTCATGCTGGTCTCCGAAACTTGTTTTTATCGTAGGAGCCAAGGCGAAAGGTTCGCCTTGAGATGAGGCGTGTGTCACGAATTGGTTGTCGGACTGTTTTTGGAGTATAGATGTGCAAACTTCTAATAAGAACGCACATATAAGCCCGTCCATCATGCAAAAAAACATCACCTCTCTAGGCTCGCTGAACTGGGACGACCTCAAGTTTTTCCTCGAAGTCGCCCGCACCCGCAAGGCCAGCACCGCCGCCAAACGGCTGGCTGTCGACTACACCACCGTATCGCGACGGATCAGTTCGCTGGAAGCGGCGCTCGGCACGCTGTTGTTTGAAAAGTCGCGCACCAGCGGTTTCGTGCTGACCAGCGAAGGTCAGCGCTTGCTCGGTTATGCCGAGTCGATTGAAAGCACATTGCACATGGCCTGCGAGCAAGTTTCAGGTTCCGGTGTGGCACTCTCCGGGCACGTGCGCATGGGCTGCACCGAAGGTTTCGGCAGTTTTTTCATCACCCCGCAGCTAAGCCATTTCGTCGACGCCTACCCGGCGATCTCGGTGGACATCCTGCCGCTGCCGCACTTCATCAGCCTGTCCAAGCGCGAGGCCGATATCGTCATCGCCCTGGAACGGCCGGAGCACGGGCCGTACGTCTGCTGCAAACTCTGCGACTACCGCTTGCAGCTCTACGCGACCCAGGACTATCTGGACAAGCACCCGCCGATCCGCCGCCCGGCAGACTTGGGCAAGCATCAATTCATCAGTTATGTGGATGATCTGGCGTTCAGCTCGGAGCTGCTGTACCTGGCGAACGTATTGCCGGGCGCCAGCGCCAACTTGCGCAGCACCAGCGTGATCGCGCAATTCGTCGCGGCGCAGCAAGGGCGCTCACTGGCGATACTGCCGTGCTTCCTCGCCGCGCAGGATCCGCGCCTGTTGCCCGTGTTGCCGGAGGAAATCGATATTACCCGGCAATTCTGGATGTACTGCCGGGAGGATCTGAGGAAGTTGAAGCGGATCACTTTGTTGTGGGATTACATTCGGGAGGTGACGGAGCGTAATCAGGGTCTGCTAATGGGGCAGACCCGCGACATGCAGTTCGCCGACTAGTCGGCGCTGACCACAATCGAAACCCGGCGGTTTTCGGTGCGACCGGCTGCCGTATCGTTGGACGCCACCGGCTCTTTGCTACCCAGGCCCTGCAACTGAATGTTCTCTTGTTTCATGCCGACTGTGCCCAGCACGTTGGCGACACTTTTCGCACGGCGCAGGGACAGTTGCTGGTTGTAGGTTTCCTTGCCCGAGGCGTCGGTGTGGCCATCGACCCGCACGCGCTCGATACCGACACCCAGCAGGGCCTTGCCGATGCGTTCGACGATCTCGGTGCTTGGCTGGTTCAGGCTTTCGACGTCGCTGCCAAACAGCACTTTGCCGGACAGGCCAAATTCCCAGCCCTCGTCGGTCAATTCAAAACCCTGTTGTTTGAGAACGGCGACCTGCGCCGGGCTCAGGCCTTTTTGCGGGGCGGTCTGGCAACCGGTCAGGGCCAGTACGGCCATCAACAGCACCGCGTAAAAAGATCGAATGGACAGTGTGAACACGAGAGTCAGCTCCTGGTTTGAACGGAATCGACCAGGTGCTCCGCCCCGGCCGTGAATTGGGCGCCGCGCGACAGACGCTTGGCTTGATACATCGCCGCATCGGCGGCATCGAGCAAGGCCCCCGGCGTGACACCATGATCGGGAAAAACCGCAATGCCGATACTGAGCGAGGTCACGACACTGGTGTCGCCCGGCAGCGCGATGGGCATGTCCATGCTGGCGAGGATCTTGTCGGCAATGCGCTCGGCATCTTCGACCTTGTGCAGCGGCGTGAGCAGAACAGCGAACTCGTCACCGCCCAGCCGCGCCACCAGATCCTCTTCGCGCAATTGCGCACGAACGCGGTTGGCCACCGCCACCAGCACCGCATCACCCGCAGCGTGGCCGAAGTTGTCGTTGATGCCTTTGAAACGGTCACTGTCGAGAAACAACACCGCCACGCGCTCATCGTGTTTGCTGGCATTGCGCAACGCGCGGATCAAGCGCCCTTCGAAAAACGCTCGGTTCGGCAGACCGGTCAGGCTGTCGTGGCTGGCCTGGTGAGCGAGGGTTTCGTTTTCGTTTTGCAGGTGGGTTTGCCACGACTCCAGTTCGTCGAGCAAGGCGTTGAAGTCATTGCCGAGGTTGTCGAGTTCGGCAATCTGCGCTGGCGGCACGCGGCGGTCCAGTGCGCGTTCGCTACGGGCGGCGTGGGCCACATTGGCCAGACTGCGCAGAGGACCGGTGATCGCGCGTAACTGCCGGCGCGCCAGGTAGAGCGCCACCCAGGCGCTGATCGCGGTACAGAGAATGATCCCAGCCAGACCGCTGAGCAGAAAGCGCATCAGGCTGCCACCATGGCCGGTGAGCAGCACACGACCGATTTCACGGTCCTGATGCTCGATCGGCAGGCTGATGGGTTTTTCCAGGATGGCGCGGGTGATCTGCATTTCCAGCTCAGAGAACAAACCGTTTTCCGGGCGTTGCCAATGCGCGAGCAGTTGCCCCTGGCTGTCCAGCACCTGGGCGTCAGCGACCTCTTCGGAGGAAGCAATCAGCGCCAGCGATTCGTTGGCGGCGGTCTTGTCGTTGAACACCACTGCGGCTTCCACGGTGTAGCTGATCGATCGGGCGATCAAGTGCAGGTTGTGATCGGCGTACACCCGTAATGCCAGTACGCCGAGAAACGTCAGCGAAACGCTGGCCATCGCCACGCCCACCAGCGCGACAATCAAATGCCCTCGGCCGATGACCGAACCCAGCGTTGGGCGGCTATTCGATCTGAACAGGTTCATGGCGCCGCCGGTTTGCGACGCGACAATTGCAGCACGCTGGGGTGAATGCGCACGCCGCTGCGGGCAACGGAGTCGAGATTGACCTCGAAGGACACTTGCTCATCGCCAACGCGCAGACAGAACAGGCTACCGACCGTGCATTGATCGCCACCTTCACTGATGCTCAGTACTGGATGGCCAATCAGCGAAGCGAACAAGCGAGTGCGTTCATCGGGCGTGAGTTTGCCGATGTACACCGCATCGCATTCGCTGACGATCGCCGGGTTATCGGCCAGCAGGCGACGTACGGCGACCGGCCGGCCGGTGGCTTGAGTGGTGCCTTTGACCAGGTCGTCGGTGTATTCGGTCGGGCCGACGATGCACAGGCGCAATTGCGCAGGCTCAACCGGCCAGCGCGCGTAGCTGAGAATGCCAAGAACGACCTGCGTGACAGATTTGGCCCGCTGTTCGGCCATGCCTGTCGGCGCTTGTGGTTGCGCGAAAGCCGCACCCGTCAACAACCAGAGCAGAGCAACAAGCAACGCGTGCTTGCAGACAACTACGCGCCCTGTCGCCCAGACAGACACCTTCATGCAAGGATTCTCTTATCGTAGCGAAATGATGCCGCAACGATAGCACAGCAGTGAAACACCAGCGAGACAGCGACCTCTGACCGGTTGGTCAGTAAACGCCGCCAATCGTCTGGAGTTTCACCCCCGAGGCGCGGCGCCCTCCTCCAGTTCCAGCATCAGCCCGCTCAGGCGTTTGACCCTGCGCTGCACCGCTTCTTCAAACACGCCGGAGCGGGATTCGATCAAGGTGAACCAATGTTTAGCCCGGGTAATGCCGGTGTAGATCAGTTCTTTGGTCAGTACCGGGTTCAAGGCATCCGGCAGAATCAGCGCCGTGTGGGCAAACTCCGAGCCCTGGGACTTGTGCACCGTCATCGCATAGACGGTTTCGACGTCATTGAGGCGGCTGGGCAATACGAAGCGCACGCCGCCCTGACCGTCGTTGCGCGGGAACGCCACGCGCAACACGGGTTTGCCGGCGTCAGGGCCTTCGCGCTCGGGCAGCTTGAGGGCGATGCCGATGTCGCCGTTCATCAAACCCAGACCGTAGTCGTTGCGAGTCATCAATACCGGGCGGCCTTCGTACCATTGCTGATCGTTTTCGATCAGACGTGCTTTGAGCAGCGCGGCGGTGATGCGTTGATTCAAACCTTCGACACCCCACGGCCCTTTGCGCACGGCGCACAGCAACTGGAAGGTGTCGAACGCCTGCAAGACTTCACGGGCCCAAATGACCCAGTCCGGATGTTCGAGTGGCCGGCCCGAGGGTGGACGCTGATCACGCAGCACGCTCAGATAATGGCGATAGCCTTGTGGGCCGTCGCCATGCCCCTCCAGCAACAGTCGCTCCAGCGTGTGATCGTGCTCGCCCTTGAGCGGCAGCGAATACACATCGTCATAGTGCCCGGCCGTGAGCAACTGGCGCGCTTCATCCGGCAACTGTTGGTTGACCCGACGCGCGAGCTGACCAATCCCACTGCCCTCGCCGAAGCGCCGGGAGTGGCGCAACATCACCACTTGCTGGGCCAGCGGGTGGGTGCCATCGACGTCTTCATGCAAGCCACTGTCCTGCAGCGACTCACCGCTGACCGACTCCAGCCACCGTCGGGTCTGCGGGTTGTACCAGCCACCTTCGGCGTCTCGGCACAAATCCCCGAGCACCGCGCCGGCCTCCACAGAGGCCAATTGATCCTTGTCACCGAGCAATACCAGTCGAGCATGGGTGGGCAAGGCATCCAGCAGGTTGGCCATCATTTCCAGGTCGATCATCGAGGCTTCGTCGACCACCAGCACATCCAGCGGCAAGCGATTGCCGGCGTGGTGACGGAAGTGGCGGGTGCCGGGACGGCTGCCCAGCAGGCGATGCACGGTGGTGACGTCGCAAGGGATTTTCGCCCGCACCGCTTCGCTGACTTCCAACGATTGCACTTGCTGGCTGATGGACTCGGTCAGCCGCGCCGCGGCCTTGCCCGTCGGTGCCGCCAGACGAATTCGCAGCGGATGACCGGTGGCAACCGCAGGCGCTTGAAGCAGGGCCAGCAAACGCACCACGGTGGTGGTTTTGCCGGTGCCCGGACCACCGGTGACGATGCTGAAAGCGCCACGAGTTGCGAGGGCGCAGGCGAGTTTCTGCCAGTCGATCACCTCACCCGTTTTCGCTGATCCGAACAGCTCGTTCAAGCGCTGCGGCAGATCGTCCGGCGTCGGCTCGACTTGCTGCAGACGCTGACGCAATGCCGTATCGATGCGCCGCTCGTAGGCCCAGTAGCGTCGCAGATACAGGCGTTTGCCCGCCAACACCAACGGGCGTTGTTGTGCTGAATCGCTGCTATCCGCCGCCAGTGCGATCAGAGAGCTGCCCGCTAGAACCTTGCACCAGTGAGCACCGTCGAGCGCCTCGAGCAATTGCGAAGGTAGCAACAAGACACCACCTTGCACGTCCCCTTCGGGGGGCAGCGAAAGAGCGAAGTCGGGCGCTTTCAGGGTTTCATACAGATCGAGACAGACATGACCGTGGCCAAGTTGATGACTGGTCAGGGCAGCAGCAAGCAACACCAGCGGATCCGTGTTGCGTTCAAGTTCGTGCAGGAACCCGACAAACGCTTTGTCCAGCGCACGCAACCAGCCGCGCTCGACCCACCGGGTCAGCAATATCAACAGGTCGTCGGCGCTGGTCAGGGGCGATAACCTCGACAGACTGTCAGCAGCCAGCGGCGTAGGGAGCAGATCGGCAAAGGTGCGGCTCATAGCAGGACTCCCTGTTCCCAGGCGGGCTCGGTCTTGGGTTCGGGTTTGCCTTGGAACATCCGGTCGAGACGCTCGATCAGCTCACGGGGCGGACGTACAAAATAGACACCGCGACTATCGGCGCGAGTACCGCGCAGAAACAGATACAACGCCCCGCCGACATGCCGGTCGTAGTCATAATCAGGCAGCCGGGCCTTGAGCTGGCGATGCAACGCCAGCAGGTACAACACGTATTGCAGGTCATAACGGTTGTCGAGGATCGACTGCTCCATGGCCTGCTCGGTATAGGCCAGATCATCCACGCCGAGCCAGTTGGACTTGTAATCGGCCACGTAGTAACGGCCATTGTGTTCAAAGGTCAGGTCGATGAAGCCTTTGAACATGCCGTTGAGTTGCACCGGTTCTGCCGCCACACGGGCCACGCCCCTGTGAGTGTGCTGACGCACCAGTTCGTCGAGTTTGAGGACATCGACTTTATGGCTGGCGAACCAGAACTCCATCTCGACCCGATATTGCTTCAGTTGCTCAAGAACAACCGGTAGTTGCCCGCCAGCAATCGGCAGTGGCGATTTGAGCAGGTGCTGCAGCCAGTCGCTCAGGGTGGTGATCCAGCCTTCCCAGCCACGCAGGTTACAGCGTCGGGCAATCGCATCTTCCAGCGCCTCGCGGGTAACGGCAAAGCCGTCATCACCGGCCCATTCCAGCAAACCGTGAAGAAACGTTCCTGGATTGGGGCCACGAGGAAAGCGATGGATATCGGCGCCACCGGCAATGATTTCTCGCGGGGCGTCGGGATCGAGGCGCTCATCATCGAATAGTTTTTGCGCTTGCGGGCTGTCCGGCGCTTCATCGCTGCCGACACTCAATACGTCGCTGATGCGCAATGCGCTGTAGGAGGCGATCCACCAGTTTTCACTGGCCTTGCGCTTGGGCAACAGCGTCGCACTCAGCACGGCGTCATTGCGTGGCGGCTGGTAATGCTCGTCGGTAGGTTGTGGCATTTCATCGATGTGAATGGCCGGACAGTCCTGTTGCAGATCTTGCAGCCAGCGTTTCAGTTCGCTGGACTCGCCCAGCGATGCGCCGCCACCAAGCAGATAACCCAGCGCCGAAAGGTGCAGCACCGAGCTGTTGTTATTGCCGCGTTTGAGATCCGTCACGCCCAACCAGCAGGCGTGCTGCGCGCGCGTCAGTGCCACGTAGAGCAAGCGCAGGTCTTCAGCCAGGCGCTCATCGTCCGCTTGCGCGATCAGCTCGGCAGTCGGCTTGAGGCTAATCTGAGCCTTGCCCTCGACGTCGTGATAATGCAGTGGCAATCGACTGCCATCCACGGGTTTCGCCGAACAAATGAACGGCAAGAACACCAATGGATATTCCAGACCTTTGGACTTGTGGATGGTCACGACTTTGACCAGTTGCTCGTCGCTTTCCAGACGTAGAATCTGCTCTTCGCCAGCCTGGCCGGACACTGCCAGCAACTCGGCCAGATGACGAATCAGCGCTTGTTCGCCGTCCAGCTCCGCAGCCGCTTGTTGCATCAATTCCGACAGGTGCAAAAGGTTGGTCAGTACACGCTCACCATCTGTGCGTCTCATCAGGGTTTGCGGCAGGTGGAAGTCGTGCAGCAGGCGGCGCAACATCGGCAATACACCTTGTTTGCGCCATAGCTCGCGATAGCCACGGAACTGCATGACCCGGGTTTCCCACACCAGTTCGTCCTGGTTCAGACGTTCCAGCTCTGCCAATGGCAGGTTCAGGGTGATACAGGCCAGCGCGGCTTTCAGGGAACGTTCGACATCCGGTTCGGCACAGGCCTTGAGCCAGGACAACAGGTCGTGAGCCTCTTGCGCCGCGAAAACCGAATCCTTGTCCGACAGATAAACACTGCGCACGCCGCGGGCGGCGAGTTCACTGCGTACGGCCTGGGCTTCTTTGCCGTCGCGCACGAGAATCGCAATGTCGGACGGCCTCAGACCTCTGAAGTCTTTGCCATCCTGCACGAACCCCGCGTCAGCGCTTTGCCCGCTATTGAGCAGCGCGGTGATTTCGCTGGCGCACGCGGCTGCCAATTGCTGGCGATAGACCACGCCGGACAGTGGCTGGTCGGCAGGCAAATGCCAGATATTCAGCGCCGCGACATCTTGCCCGGCAACCTGCAGCCGTTCGTTGCGGCCCTGAGATTCCACGGGCAGGAACGGTACCGGGTTGTCGCCGTTTTTCTCGCGGAACAAAAACGCGCCGCGTCCCTGCTCTCGGGACTCGGCACGTGCGAATACATGATTGACCGCGTTGACCATGCCATGGCTGGAACGGAAGTTGGTGCCCAGTGTATGCAGTCGGCCAGTGGTAGCCTGACGTGCGCGCAGGTAGGTGTAGATGTCTGCACCGCGGAAGGCGTAGATCGCCTGCTTAGGATCACCGATCAGAAACAGGCCGGTCTCGGGGCTGTTGTCTTCGATGCGATAGATGCTCTCGAAGATTCGGTACTGCACCGGGTCGGTGTCCTGGAACTCATCGATCAGCGCGACCGGGAACTGCTCGCGAATCAACGTCGCAAGACGTTCGCCACCGTCGGATTGCAAAGCTGCATCAAGGCGCAACAACATGTCGTCGAAGCCCATCTCGGCGCGACGCCGCTTCTCTTCTTCAAAGCGTGCGCCTACCCATTTGGCGGCATGTTGCAGCACAGCGGCATCAGGAGTGGGCAGTGCATCGAGGCTCGACTTGAGTTTCGGCATGGCATCCAGACCCGGGTGGCTCGGGGCCTGACCTTTCCACGCTTCGGCCATGCCGTCGGGGGTCAGTCGGGTGAAACCGGTGCCGATATCCAGTTGCTCCAGAGACTCGTCTTCAGCCCATGCCTTGAGCTTTTCGAACCACGGTTCGAAGTAACGTGCCTGCATCTTGCGTCCGTCGACTGATTTGCTCGCAACGCCTTGCTGGCAAATGACGAGCAATTCGTCTGCCCATTGGCGCCAGGGCATTTTCAGTTCGATCAATGCCGCACGGCGCTCTTGCAGGCACTCCTCGATCAACTCTGCCGGAGCCTTTCCCTCGTCACTGTCGCGCTCACTGGCGAACAGACCGCGCACGCGAGGCAACAACGCTGCTGGCCCACCCCAGTTGCTGCGAACCCAACTCAAGGCATCGCCCTGCATCGGGTAACAGAACAGCCGCCAGTAATCGCGCAACACTTCTCCGAGCAAGTCGCTGTGATCGGTTTCCAGTGTTTGGGTGAACAAGCTGCCGCTGTCGAACGCATGTTCACGGAGCATGCGCTGACACCAACTGTGGATGGTCGAAACAGCGGCCTCGTCCATCCATTGCGCAGCGACATCGAGGCGGTTGGCACAACCGGGCCACTGCTGTGGTTCGAATTGATCGCGCAGTTCAGCAATCAGTCCGTCAGGGGCAGGTGTTTCGTCACGAAAGAATCGAGCTGCCTCAGCCAGACGCATGCGTATGCGCTCACGCAGTTCCTTGGTCGCGGCATCGGTGAAGGTCACGACGAGAATCTGTGGTGGCAGCAATTCACGACCAAAGCCGCTCGACTCGCCACCGTGCCCAAGAATAAGTCGCAGATACAAAGCTGAGATGGTGAATGTTTTGCCGGTACCGGCACTGGCTTCGATCAACTGACTGCCCTGTAGCGGAAAGGCCAGTGCGAGGGGTGTCTTTGTGCTCATGCGCGAGCCCCTTCAGTGGACAGTGAACGCCATGGTGCTTCAAGCAGAGGGCGATACAACGCGTCGCACCAACCGGAGAATGTTTCATCTGCAAGCAATGCATCGAAGTCGGCGTATTGCCGGGACAACGCGGGGCTCTCACGGCGCTCCCCTTCGCTGGTCTGGCCGTCACCTTCATAGGCTTTACGCGCTGCCGCTTCGGCCTTCAGCGGATCGGTTTGGGAAAGCCACGCAAAAGCGGTTTTTACCGCGATCGGCAGTGGCTGTCGCATGCCTGCCTGCCAAGCGAGGAGCAAGTCACCAAGGAAACGTATCGCTCGTGCTGGCTCCATGGGTTCAAGCAGCAATGTATCGTCGCTGGCGACCAATGCTGTCGTCAGCGAAAGTCCGCTGGCGCAGGCCACTAAATGATTAACCCAAGGTTTGGTCAGCCGATGCCATTTGCGGCTTTTGATTGAGCCGATGCTGTTGGGAATGGTCGTGATCGACAACAGGCCTGCGTCAGCGCGCTGGTGCAAACCCGCGAGCCAGCCTTCAAGACGCAAGCCCTGCAATTCAAGGTTGACCGGCATCGCACTGCTCAAAGGGGTAGGCCAGAGTGCCAGCAGTTGTCGATAACGCTGTAGCAAGTCAGGCAAGGGTTCGATCAGCTCACGTTGCAGGCACTCGCCAAACCCGGCCATAGGCAACAGACCACTGTTTTGCAGACGCCGGGCCTGGGCTGTCAGTGCTTGATCGATATTGTCGGGTTGCCTGAGAGCGGCTTCGAGCAAGCTGTCGCTGAGCGTGTAACGCTGTAATGCATCCAGCACGAAGGGTTCTTCGTCGGCCAGCGGCGCTTCGGCGGCCTCGAAATAAACCTTGAGGCGCTGGGTGAAAAAGTGCCGAACCGGGTTGCGTAAAAAGTCCTGCAACAAAGCCAGGCTCAGCGGCTCTTCTTGTACATAAGGGCTGAGTAACTGAGTTTCGTTTTGAGGCTCATGCTGTTGATGCAGAACCTGCCATTCACTGGCATAGCTGAACAGGTGATCGCCTTCATGAAAATAGCGCGCACTGAATGGTTGCAGCGGATGCTCTTGCGTCATGTCACTCAACAGATCGCGGTTTTCGTCGAGCAATCGCCAGCCACTTGCGAGGTGATCCCGCAATTGGCCGATCAACACTGAAGCCGGTCGCTCACTGTTATCACGGATGCTGCGACCAACCCAACTGATGTACAGCTGGTTGCGCGCAGACAAAAGCGCTTCAAGCAAAAGATAGCGGTCGTCTTCGCGCCGGGAACGATCTCCCGGGCGGTAGTCGCTACCCATGAGGTCGAAATCCAGCGGCGGCTGCGCGCGGGGATAATCGCCGTCGTTCATTCCCAGCAGGCAGACCAGTTTGAATGGAATGGCGCGCATGGGCATCAGCGTACAAAAATTCACGGCGCCGGCCAGAAAGCGCTGAGACAAGCGCCCCTGATCCAGACCCGCGAGCCAGGCTTCACGAACCACAGTCAGTGGTAGCTCATCCGCCAAGCCTACTGCATCGCACGTTTCCAGCCAGGTCTCACGTAGCTCTTCGAGTTGGGTCAACAAGTAGTCGTCATGCTCGTTGCTGGCTTTGAAGAACAGTTGCATCAGCGCTTGCAATCGATACCCCCACTCCTTGGGTTGAGCGGGTTGGGTGAGCTGCTGGTGGGCCAGTTCCAGCGCATCGAGCAGAGCCACCAACGGCCCGATCAGTGCGGCGTCGAGTCCGCCGATCTCATCGTAGGGTTCAATCCCTTCGCATGCATTGGCACTGCCGACGGCGTAACCCAGAAGCATGCGACGCAGACCGAAATGCCAGCTGTTCTGCTCAAGCTCGTCAGGTAAACCCAGACCCGCTCGCTGCTCGGCATTCATGCCCCAACGCACGCCGGCACCCTCGATCCAGTGGTGCAGTGTTGGCAGGTCGCGTTCTTCCACACCGAAACGAGCGCGAAGTGCAGGAACGTCAAGCAAGTCGAGGATTTCACTGACCGGAAAACGGCTGTCGGGAAGCTTAAGCAGGTGTTCGACTGCGATCAGCAGTGGATCACGACCACGTTGCCCTTGATCCGCCAATGTGAAGGGGATGAACCGCTCGTCCTGCCGGTCAAGCTGACCAAACACCGCGCGGATATGCGGGGCGTAGCTATCGATGTCAGGCACCATTACGATCACATCGCGAGGACGCAAATCCGGGTTGGCACTGAACCGCGCCAGAAGCTGGTCATGCAGTATTTCGACTTCACGCTGAGCGCTGTGGGCAATGTGGAAACGGATCGACTCGTCTTGTACCAGATCGACTACAGGCCAGTGTTCGCGAGTCTCATTGAGTGGGCGCAACTCGAGAATGTCGTCCTGGAGTTGATTGAGCAGATTGTGTGGTTGAGTTTCGCTGAACAGGTCTATGCGGCCGTCGCGGAAAGCCGCCCGATAGCTATTGGGATCGTCATAACTGTCGAGCAGGTTGATGTAGTCCCGACCTTGTTTACCCCATGCAGCCAACAGTGGATGAGCGTGTTGATGCAGTGCATCAGGGTCCAGCACTGTGGGCATTCCTGTCTTGCGCGATTGCCGCTTGTATTGGTGCCGCAGCAAATCCTTGTCGGCGACAATATCGGCCCAGTGGTGGCGGCACGGGTTGTGAACACACAGCAGGACCTGACTGAAACGCGCAAGCCCGGCCAGTGCTTCAAGCACCTGGGCTGGCAGCGAAGAAATACCGAAAACGATCACTCGCGAAGGCAATCCCGCAGGAGCTTCGGCAAGATTGTTGATGCGTTCGATGAACCGTTGGTGAACGCCGGCACGACTCTGTGCCATCCCCTGTTCGCCAACGTCATCCAGCAGCGCACGCCACAGTTCCGCCTGCCAGCAACTGGTCGGGGGCAATGGTTTTACTTCACCTCTGACATTGCGCAACTGATGCCGACCTTCGGCCCAGTCTTCAAGCCAGTCGGCCCGGTACACCTGATACTGGTCGAATAGATCCGCCAAGCGCTCGGACAATTGGTAGCGCTTGCGCAGGTCGGTGTCATGGGTAAGGAAGCGTTGCAACGGCTCGAAATGCGGGCGATCAATGACCTGAGGTAGCAGACGCATAAGGCGCCAGGTCAGCGGGGCTTTATCGAGCAGGGATTTGGGAGGGATTTCATCTCGCCCCAGTACCATGCGGTACAACTGCCACATGAAACTGCCCGGCAGTTGCACATCAATCGCTGCGGCAATACCGCAACCGCCAAGGTCGTCTTCCTCAGGATCTTCGGCCAAGGCCAATTTGAGCCATTGGGCAATGCCATTGCTCTGCACCAGAGCTATTTCGTTTTCCAGGGGAGCCAGCGGATAACGCCGCATGATGCTGATCACAAGGCTGCGCAGTTCGTCCAGGCTGTTGCTCTGGACCACCATGAATGCAGCGTTGAGGGACTGAGCGTCCGGCATAAAGGATTCCTTGGAAAGTACGAAAGCCAGGGCAGAACCTTAGCATTGTCGGCAGGTTGTGACAGCCGGACGGCGCCTGCGAATGCTGTAAGAACTTTCCTGCGGGCAAAACAAAACCCCAACTGCTTTCGCAATTGGGGTTTCGGAATTTAATCTTGACGATGACCTACTCTCACATGGGGAAACCCCACACTACCATCGGCGATGCATCGTTTCACTGCTGAGTTCGGGATGGGATCAGGTGGTTCCAACGCTCTATGGTCGTCAAGAAATTCGGGTACTGAGTCGTGGCCATATGGCCTCGCTTCAGCAAATTGGGTATGTGACAGCTTTCGGTGTTTTGTGCTGCTTTTTTAAGTGCAGTCGAACTTTCGGTTCGTTTCGTCTTCACACACCGCAATCTGGTCTCTCTCGAGTTCGCAAATTGCTTGGGTGTTATATGGTCAAGCCTCACGGGCAATTAGTATTGGTTAGCTCAACGCCTCACAGCGCTTACACACCCAACCTATCAACGTCGTAGTCTTCGACGGCCCTTCAGGGAACTCAAGGTTCCAGTGAGATCTCATCTTGAGGCAAGTTTCCCGCTTAGATGCTTTCAGCGGTTATCTTTCCCGAACATAGCTACCCGGCAATGCCACTGGCGTGACAACCGGAACACCAGAGGTTCGTCCACTCCGGTCCTCTCGTACTAGGAGCAGCCCCTCTCAAATCTCAAACGTCCACGGCAGATAGGGACCGAACTGTCTCACGACGTTCTAAACCCAGCTCGCGTACCACTTTAAATGGCGAACAGCCATACCCTTGGGACCGGCTTCAGCCCCAGGATGTGATGAGCCGACATCGAGGTGCCAAACACCGCCGTCGATATGAACTCTTGGGCGGTATCAGCCTGTTATCCCCGGAGTACCTTTTATCCGTTGAGCGATGGCCCTTCCATACAGAACCACCGGATCACTAAGACCTACTTTCGTACCTGCTCGACGTGTCTGTCTCGCAGTCAAGCGCGCTTTTGCCTTTATACTCTACGACCGATTTCCGACCGGTCTGAGCGCACCTTCGTACTCCTCCGTTACTCTTTAGGAGGAGACCGCCCCAGTCAAACTACCCACCATACACTGTCCTCGATCCGGATAACGGACCTGAGTTAGAACCTCAAAGTTGCCAGGGTGGTATTTCAAGGATGGCTCCACGCGAACTGGCGTCCACGCTTCAAAGCCTCCCACCTATCCTACACAAGCAAATTCAAAGTCCAGTGCAAAGCTATAGTAAAGGTTCACGGGGTCTTTCCGTCTAGCCGCGGATACACTGCATCTTCACAGCGATTTCAATTTCACTGAGTCTCGGGTGGAGACAGCGCCGCCATCGTTACGCCATTCGTGCAGGTCGGAACTTACCCGACAAGGAATTTCGCTACCTTAGGACCGTTATAGTTACGGCCGCCGTTTACCGGGGCTTCGATCAAGAGCTTCGCGTTAGCTAACCCCATCAATTAACCTTCCGGCACCGGGCAGGCGTCACACCCTATACGTCCACTTTCGTGTTTGCAGAGTGCTGTGTTTTTAATAAACAGTCGCAGCGGCCTGGTATCTTCGACCGGCATGAGCTTACGGAGCAAGTCCTTCACCCTCACCGGCGCACCTTCTCCCGAAGTTACGGTGCCATTTTGCCTAGTTCCTTCACCCGAGTTCTCTCAAGCGCCTTGGTATTCTCTACCCAACCACCTGTGTCGGTTTGGGGTACGGTTCCTGGTTACCTGAAGCTTAGAAGCTTTTCTTGGAAGCATGGCATCAACCACTTCGTCACCCAAAGGGTAACTCGTCATCAGCTCTCGGCCTTAAGATCCCGGATTTACCTAAGATCTCAGCCTACCACCTTAAACTTGGACAACCAACGCCAAGCTGGCCTAGCCTTCTCCGTCCCTCCATCGCAATAACCAGAAGTACAGGAATATTAACCTGTTTTCCATCGACTACGCTTTTCAGCCTCGCCTTAGGGACCGACTAACCCTGCGTCGATTAACGTTGCGCAGGAAACCTTGGTCTTTCGGCGTGGGTGTTTTTCACACCCATTGTCGTTACTCATGTCAGCATTCGCACTTCTGATACCTCCAGCAAGCTTCTCAACTCACCTTCACAGGCTTACAGAACGCTCCTCTACCGCATCACCCGAAGGTGATACCCGTAGCTTCGGTGTATGGTTTGAGCCCCGTTACATCTTCCGCGCAGGCCGACTCGACTAGTGAGCTATTACGCTTTCTTTAAAGGGTGGCTGCTTCTAAGCCAACCTCCTAGCTGTCTAAGCCTTCCCACATCGTTTCCCACTTAACCATAACTTTGGGACCTTAGCTGACGGTCTGGGTTGTTTCCCTTTTCACGACGGACGTTAGCACCCGCCGTGTGTCTCCCATGCTCGGCACTTGTAGGTATTCGGAGTTTGCATCGGTTTGGTAAGTCGGGATGACCCCCTAGCCGAAACAGTGCTCTACCCCCTACAGTGATACATGAGGCGCTACCTAAATAGCTTTCGAGGAGAACCAGCTATCTCCGAGCTTGATTAGCCTTTCACTCCGATCCACAGGTCATCCGCTAACTTTTCAACGGTAGTCGGTTCGGTCCTCCAGTTAGTGTTACCCAACCTTCAACCTGCCCATGGATAGATCGCCCGGTTTCGGGTCTATTCCCAGCGACTAGACGCCCTATTAAGACTCGCTTTCGCTACGCCTCCCCTATTCGGTTAAGCTCGCCACTGAAAATAAGTCGCTGACCCATTATACAAAAGGTACGCAGTCACAGAACAAAGTCTGCTCCCACTGCTTGTACGCATACGGTTTCAGGATCTATTTCACTCCCCTCTCCGGGGTTCTTTTCGCCTTTCCCTCACGGTACTAGTTCACTATCGGTCAGTCAGTAGTATTTAGCCTTGGAGGATGGTCCCCCCATATTCAGACAAAGTTTCTCGTGCTCCGTCCTACTCGATTTC
>NZ_CP186499.1:1262500-1967500 GCF_054790505.1 Pseudomonas sp. Tul2A7
GCGGGAGGCGAATTCTACAGCGTTACACGCTGCTGTCAACACCTCTTTTTCAGCCTCCTTTTAGCTTCGATAACCTGAAGCTACCTGCTGCCGAAACTTACATAATTCATTGAATCTCAAGGAGTTTTCCGTTTCGACTGCGCCGGAAGTGGGGCGAATTATAGACATCTGAAATCTGCCGTCAACACCTATTTTCATAATTCTGTCACATCGGTCAAAAAACCCCGGAAACACGAAGGCCGACCCCGAGGGTCGGCCTTCATTGCATTGCTCTTCTACTTACAAGCTAGGGAACGCGAACTGCGAAGCCTCATGGCTGGCACGCTGCGGCCAGCGCTGAGTGATCGCCTTGCGACGGGTATAGAAGCGCACACCATCCGGACCATACGCATGCAGATCACCAAACAGCGAACGCTTCCAGCCGCCGAAGCTGTGGTAAGCCACCGGCACCGGCAGCGGCACGTTGACGCCAACCATACCGACTTCGATCTCGTCGCAGAACAGACGCGCCGCCTCACCGTCACGGGTGAAGATGCAGGTGCCATTGCCGTATTCGTGATCGTTGATCAGTTGCATTGCCTCTTCCAGGCTGTTCACGCGAACGATGCACAGGACCGGGCCGAAGATCTCTTCTTTATAGATGCGCATTTCTGGAGTGACGTTGTCGAACAGGCAGCCACCGAGGAAGAAGCCTTCTTCATGACCGGCCACGCTGAAACCACGACCGTCGACCACCAGGGTCGCGCCCGCCGCCACACCGTCATCAACGTAACCGCTGACTTTGTCGCGCGCCTGTCCGGTGACCAGTGGCCCCATGTCCAGACCGCACGAAGTGCCGGCACCGATTTTCAGCGCCTGGATCTGCGGTACCAGTTTCGCCACCAGCGCATCGGCCACTTGATCGCCTACACAAACGGCAACCGAAATCGCCATGCAGCGCTCGCCACAGGAACCGTAAGCCGCGCCCATCAGTGCGCTAACCGCGTTATCCAGATCGGCATCCGGCATCAGCACAGCGTGATTCTTCGCGCCGCCCAGTGCCTGAACGCGCTTACCACGCTTGGTGCCTTCGGCGTAGATGTACTCGGCAATCGGCGTCGAACCAACGAAGCTCAGCGCTTTGACTTCCGGCGCTTCGATCAGCGCGTCCACCGCAGTCTTGTCACCGTGAACCACGCTCATCACGCCTTTCGGCAAACCGGCTTCCAGCAGCAACTGAGCGATAAGCAGTGTCGAGCTTGGATCACGCTCGGACGGCTTGAGGATGAAGCAGTTGCCGCAGACGATCGCCAACGGGTACATCCACAGCGGCACCATGGCCGGGAAGTTGAACGGGGTGATCCCGGCAACGATGCCCAGCGGCTGGAAGTCCGACCATGCGTCGATGTTCGGGCCAACGTTGCGGCTGTACTCACCCTTGAGGATTTCTGGCGCTGCGCAGGCGAACTCGACGTTCTCGATACCGCGCTTCAGTTCACCGGCGGCGTCTTCGAGAGTCTTGCCGTGTTCTTCACTGATCAATTGCGAGATGCGCGCTTCGTTCTGCTCCAGCAATTGCTTGAAGCGGAACATCACTTGGGCACGTTTGGCCGGTGGCGTGTTGCGCCAGACCGGGAACGCAGCCTTGGCGGCATCGATGGCTTTCTGGATGGTCGCCTGGCTGGCCAGTGGCAGCTTGTGGATAGCCTGACCGGTGGACGGGTTGAACACATCAACCGCGCGACCGTTCTCGGTCACCAGTTCGCCATTGATCAAATGCGGGATAACGCTCATCGAAAACTCCTGAATTCTTGTCCACGGGCCCCCGTTAAGGAGTGCCCGTTTTTGTAGGTATATATAGAAGGAAAAATCAGTCGAGCTTGTTCAGCACTTCGCCGACCGCGTCAAACAGACGATCGAGGTCTTGCGGCTTGCTGTTGAAGGTTGGGCCGAACTGCAGGGTGTCGCCGCCAAAGCGCACGTAGAACCCGGCTTTCCACAGCGCCATGCCCGCTTCGAACGGACGCACGATGGCGTCACCGTCACGCGGGGCAATCTGGATCGCACCGGCCAGGCCGAAGTTACGGATGTCGATCACGTTCTTCGAACCTTTCAGACCGTGCAGAGCGTTTTCGAAATGCGGCGCGACTTCCGCCACGCTTTGTACCAGGTTTTCCTTTTGCAGCAGATCGAGTGCTGCAAGACCTGCGGCGCAGGCCACCGGGTGTGCCGAGTAGGTGTAGCCGTGCGGGAATTCCACAGCGTATTCCGGCGTCGGCTGATTCATGAAGGTCTGGTAGATCTCGGAGCTGGCAATCACCGCGCCCATCGGGATCGCGCCGTTGGTGACTTGCTTGGCGATGCACATCAGGTCCGGGGTCACGCCAAAGGTGTCGGCGCCGAACATGTTGCCGGTACGACCGAAACCGGTGATCACTTCGTCGAACACCAGCAGGATGCTGTGCTGATCGCAGATTTCGCGCAGACGCTTCAGGTAACCCTGCGGCGGCACCAGTACGCCGGCGGAACCGGCCATAGGTTCTACGAATACGGCGGCGATGTTCGAAGCGTCGTGCAGTTCGATCAGCTTCAGCAGCTCATCGGCCAAAGCGATACCGCCCTGCTCCGGCATGCCACGGGAGAAAGCGTTGCTGGCCAGCAGCGTGTGCGGCAGGTGATCGACGTCCATCATCGCCTGACCGAACAGCTTGCGGTTGCCGTTGACGCCGCCAAGACTGGTGCCGGCGATGTTCACGCCGTGGTAGCCACGGGCACGGCCGATCATTTTGGTTTTGGTCGACTGGCCTTTCAGGCGCCAGTAGGCACGAACCATTTTCACCGCGGTGTCGGCGCACTCGGAGCCCGAGTCAGTGAAGAACACGTGGTTGAGGTTGCCCGGGGTCAGCTCGGTGATTTTCTCGGCCAGCTGGAACGACAACGGGTGGCCGTACTGGAAGCCCGGCGAGTAATCGAGGGTGCCCAACTGTTTCGAGACAGCTTCCTGAATTTCCTTGCGGGTGTGGCCAGCGCCACAAGTCCACAGGCCAGACAGCGAGTCATATACCCGGCGGCCCTTGTCGTCGATCAGCCAGCTGCCTTCGGCACCAACGATCAAACGCGGGTCGCGCTGAAAGTTACGGTTGGCGGTGTACGGCATCCAGTGCGCGTCCAGCTTCAGTTGGCTGGCCAGTGGCGACGGCGCGTTTTCAGGCATGTTCATCGGGCAAAACCTCGCAGGGCATAAGCGTCAGGGAGATAAAAAGCGTTGTTGCAGCTAAATTGCCACGCGGATAAAGTCGGTGAAATTCAACTCTTCTAACCTTCAGTTAGAACTTTGCTAAACAATGAGAACAATAAGATGAGCAGCCGCCGCCCCGATCCGCTGGCCCAGGTCAGTGACTTTGATATTCGCTTGCTGCGGATTTTTCGCAGCGTGGTGGAATGCGGTGGCTTCTCGGCGGCGGAAACCGTGCTCGGCATCGGTCGCTCGGCGATCAGCCAACAGATGAGCGATCTGGAGCAGCGCCTCGGTTTGCGTCTGTGTCAGCGTGGTCGCGCGGGGTTTTCGCTGACCGAAGAAGGTCGCGAGGTGTATCAATCGGCGCTGCAACTATTAAGTGCGCTGGAAAGTTTCCGCACCGAGGTCAACGGTCTGCACCAGCATTTGCGTGGCGAGTTGATCATCGGCCTGACCGACAACCTCGTCACCCTCCCCCACATGCGCATCACTCACGCCCTCGCGCAGTTGAAGGAACGCGGGCCGGATGTGCAGATCCAGATCCGCATGATTGCGCCGAATGAAGTCGAACAAGGCGTGCTCGATGGGCGCCTGCATGTTGGGGTGGTACCGCAGGCCAGTGCGTTATCGGGACTGGAATATCAGCCGTTGTACAGCGAGCGTTCGCTGCTTTATTGCGCGGTGGGTCATCCGCTGTTTTACGTCGATGACAAACAGCTCGATGACGAACGCCTTAACAGTCAGGACGCGATTGCGCCGACGTTCCGTTTGCCGGCGGAGATTCAGGCGCATTACCAGGCGCTCAATTGCACGGCCAGTGCTTCCGACCGTGAAGGCATGGCGTTTCTGATTTTGACCGGGCGTTATATTGGATATTTGCCGGATCATTACGCCAGTCTTTGGGTGCAGCAGGGGCGTTTGCGTGCTTTGAAAGCAGGAACGCGGTTTTACGATTTGAGTCTGGCATCGGTCACGCGCAAGGGCCGGCGCCCTCATTTGGTGCTGGAGAGCTTTCTGGAGAGTCTGGCGGCGACGCGCTGAAAATCTTCAGAGGCCCGCCAGCGTTGGGCCTTAGCAACAAATTCAACAAATAACCTGAGCAAGTGGACAGCTTTTTGCAAAGCAGGATCAACCTCGATCCTTCAACAAGAAGCCTTAAGCCATGCAGCCAGATTCCGCACCGTCCAGCGACCTGATCTACGGCCTCAACGACCGCCCCAAACCACTCGCCGCAACACTCGCGGCGCTGCAACACGTGCTCGCCAGTTTCGTCGGCATCATCACCCCGCCGCTGGTGATCGGCTCGGCGCTCGGGTTGACCGCGCATTTGCCGTACCTGATCAGCATGGCGTTGATGGTTTCGGGCGTCGGCACCTTTATTCAGGCGCGGCGGCCATTCGGGATTGGCGCGGGAATGATCTGTCTGCAAGGCACCAGTTTTGCTTTTCTTGGTGCGGTGCTGTCGGCGGGGTTTCTGGTCAAGCAACGTGGCGGCAGCCCGGAAGACATTCTGGCAATGATCTTCGGTGTGTGCTTTTTCGGCGCAATCGTGCAGATCGTCCTCAGCCGCTTCATCGGTCAATTGCGTCGCGTGGTGACTCCGCTGGTGACCGGGATCGTTATCACCCTGATTGGCATCAGCCTGATCAAGGTCGGCATTACCGACCTGGGCGGCGGCTTCAATGCGCCGGATTTCGGTGCGCCGGGCAATCTGGCGCTGGGCGTGTTTGTGTTGCTGACGATCATTCTGCTCAACCGATCCAATACGCCATGGGTGCGCTTGTCGGCAATCATCATCGGTTTGCTGCTCGGCAGCCTGGCCGCGTGGTTCAGTGGGAAACTGGTGCCGCAACCGTTGCCTGACTTGCCACTGGTGAGTTTTCCTACACCATTCAAGTTTGGATTCAGCTTCGACTGGACGGCTTTCCTGCCGGTCGCGCTGATTTATCTGATCAGCACCATCGAAACCGTCGGCGACCTCACGGCCAACTGCATGCTCGCCCGCCAGCCGATCAGCGGCCCTTCTTATATAAGCCGCCTGCGCGGTGGCGTGCTCGGTGATGGCGTGAGCTGCATGATCGCCGCCACGTTCAGCGCTTTCCCTAACACCACGTTCGCGCAGAACAACGGCGTGATCCAGCTGACCGGCGTCGCCAGCCGCTACGTCGGGTTGTACATCGGCGCAATCCTGTTTTGTCTCGGTATGTTCCCGATGATCGGCGCGGTGCTGCAACAGATTCCGAAACCTGTATTGGGCGGCGCGACTCTGGTGATGTTCGGCGCGGTGGCTGCGGCCGGAGTGCGCATCCTCGCGCAGTCGCCGCTGGATCGACGCAGCATGTTGATCATCGCCACGTCGTTCGGCGTTGGCCTGGGCATTGCCGCACAACCGAACCTGCTGCACCTGCTGCCGAAACTGGTGCAGAACCTGTTTGATTCAGCGATCACCAGCGGTGGCCTGACCGCAATCGTCCTGTGCCTGCTGCTGCCGGAATCGAAAACCGAGGCCGCTGAAGCGCACGCTTCGCTGAACAAGATCGAACAGGCGTAACGGTTTTATCGCGCAAGGACTTGTCGGATGCCTGTGGGTGCGCTATCAACGCAACTGGTTGCACCCACAGACAAACCCGGAAGTGCCTATGACCTTTGAAGTCCCAGCCCATGGCGGCAAACCCGCCAGCCGCATTCGTCAGAAGAACGAAGAGACCATCCTCAAAGCCGCCGAAGACGAGTTCGCCCGTCACGGGTACAAAGGCACCAGCATGAACACCATCGCCCAGAATGCCGGGTTGCCCAAGGCAAACCTGCATTACTACTTCACCAACAAACTCGGTTTGTACGTGGCGGTGCTGAGCAACATCATCGAGCTGTGGGACAGCACCTTCAATACGCTCACCGCCGAGGACGATCCGGCCGAAGCGCTGACTCGCTATATCCGCGCCAAGATGGAATTCTCCCGTCGTCAGCCACAGGCCTCGCGAATCTTTGCGATGGAAGTGATCAGCGGCGGCGAATGCCTGACGGAATATTTCAATCAGGACTACCGCGCCTGGTTCACTGGCCGCGCGGCGGTGTTTCAGGCGTGGATCGATGCGGGCAAAATGGACCCGGTCGATCCGGTGCACCTGATCTTCCTGTTGTGGGGCAGCACCCAGCATTACGCCGACTTCGCCACGCAGATCTGTCGCGTCAGCGGTCGCAGCAAGTTGACCAAGCAAGACATGGAAGACGCCGGCAACAACCTGATCCGCATCATTCTCAAAGGCTGCGGCCTCACTCCTCCTCTTTAAGACGTTTATGCCTTTCACCCTCAGCGGTTTTTGCGAATACCGCGAAGAGATTCGCAAAAGCCGCTTTATCACCTTCGCCACGCCGATCGGCAGCCCTGCCGAGGCGCAGGCGTTTTTCGAACAGCACAGCGATCTCAACGCCTCGCACAATTGCTGGGCGTGGAAACTCGGCGATCAATATCGCAGCAATGACGATGGCGAACCGGGTGGTACTGCTGGGCGACCGATATTGGCGGCGATTGAAGCGCAGGATTGCGATCAGGTCGCGGTGTTGGTGATCCGTTGGTACGGCGGCATTCAACTCGGTACGGGCGGTTTGGCCCGGGCATATGGCGGTGGCGCGAACAAGTGCCTGCAAACGGCGGCCAAGGTCGAGTTGATCAGCCGGGTGCCGTTGAGTTGTGCGTGCGGGTTTGCCGAGTTGGCGCTGGTGAAGTTGCGGGTGGCGGATCTGGGTGGATTGGTTGTCGAAGAAAACTTCACGGCAAACGGCGTTGAATTGAAGTTGGCTGTGGGGGAAGCGCAGATCGAGGTCTTGCAAACGCAGCTAGCCGATTTGAGTCGTGGGCGGATTTTGTTGCAGCGGTGAAGCAAGATCAAAAGATCGCAGCGTTCCGCAGCTCCTACACTTGAAATGCGTTCCCCCTGTAGGAGCTGCCGAAGGCTGCGATCTTTTGGGGCGGAGCCGATTTTCCTTATTCCACAGACTTGCCCACATCTGCTGTGCACCCGACTGTGGATAACCTGAGTACATTCTGCTGTAACCCTTCTGTCACGCGGCTTTGCGCGGTTTGTTCACTTTTCGTTCAATTCACCCGACGAAACGAAATTTCCAAACAGAAACAGTCAGTTAGCGCGGTTTATCACCATTAGAAGAAAGCACCGCAGTGCTTATGCCCGGGTTTGCAGCTTGCGCACAATAACTGTGGAGCAACCTGTGGATAACCCGTTCATGGCTGGCGCAGTCGCAGGTCCCGCCTAGCCCACAGGGGTTTGCTCGTTTTTTGATCAGTTGTCAGCGGGCAAAACTGGAGCCCGATCAACGGCTTTGCTCTGAATTGGTGCCGTGAGCCCAGCCCATTTTGAAGGCAATGCTCTGCCTCAGGTACTCGCACATGCGGCCCGCTCGCGTTCCTGACTCAATGGCCAGGAAATTGCTTTATCCACAGGCACAACTCCAAGCAAGTCGAGCCTGTCATGTCCATTGCTCCTGCAACCCCGCGCCTGCAACTGCGCCAGATCAGCAAACGTTATCCCGGTTGTCTGGCCAACGATGCCATCGACCTGAGCATCGCGCCCGGTGAAATTCACGCCCTGCTCGGGGAAAACGGTGCGGGCAAAAGTACGTTGATGAAGATTATCTACGGCGTCACCCAAGCCGATGCCGGGGAGATGCTCTGGCAAGGACAACGGATCAACATCCGTAATCCGGCCCAGGCGCGGCAGTTGGGCATCGGCATGGTGTTCCAGCATTTCTCGCTGTTCGAAACCCTCAGCGTGGCGCAGAACATTGCCCTGGCGATGGGTGCGGCGGCCGGCACGCCGAAACAACTGGAGCCGAAGATTCGCGAAGTGTCGCGCCGTTACGGCATGGCGCTGGAGCCGGAACGACTTGTCCACAGCCTGTCGATCGGCGAGCGGCAACGGGTGGAGATCATTCGTTGCCTGATGCAGGACATTCGCCTGCTGATCCTTGATGAACCGACTTCGGTACTGACACCGCAGGAGGCCGAGGAATTGTTCATCACCCTGCGTCGCCTCGCTGCCGAAGGCTGCAGCATTCTGTTTATCAGCCACAAGCTTGGTGAAGTGCGCGCGTTGTGTCATAGCGCGACGGTTCTGCGCGGCGGGCGTGTCGCCGGACATTGCGTGCCTGCCGAATGTTCGGATCAGCAATTGGCGCAGATGATGGTGGGGGAAGCGGCGGCGTTGATTGGCGACTATCCGAAGGTCAGCGGCGGCGCGGCTTTTTTGCGGGTGAGCGGATTGAGTTGGCATAACCCGGACCCGTTTGGTTGCTCTTTGGCGGACATTAATCTGCAAGTACGCAGCGGTGAAATCGTCGGTATCGCCGGGGTCGCGGGCAATGGTCAGGATGAGTTGCTCGCCCTGCTCAGTGGTGAACAAACCTTGCCTCGGGTCGAAGCGGCAACCATTCGCTTCGTTGAGCAACACGTCGCCGACTTACGTCCCGATGCGCGTCGCAAACTGGGTTTGGCGTTCGTGCCTGCCGAACGCCTCGGCCACGGCGCGGTACCGGAATTGAGTCTGGCCGATAACGCTCTGCTTACCGCGTTCCAACAAGGCTTGGTCAGCCACGGTTTGATTGAACGCGGCAAAGTCGAAGCCCTCGCCCAACAGATCATTCAGCGTTTCGGCGTGAAAACCCCGGACACGCAAACCGCCGCGCGCAGTTTGTCCGGCGGCAATCTGCAGAAATTCATCCTTGGCCGGGAAATTCTCCAGCAACCGAAACTGCTGATCGCTGCGCATCCCACCTGGGGCGTCGACGTCGGCGCCGCCGCAACCATCCACCGTGCACTGATCGCATTGCGCGATGCCGGCGCGGCGATTCTGGTGATTTCCGAGGACCTCGACGAACTGTTCCAGATCAGCGACCGCCTCGGCGCGTTGTGCGGTGGACGTTTGTCGGCGCTGCACAACACCACCGATACCCAACTTAGCGATGTCGGCGGCTGGATGGCCGGCCAGTTCGACCACGCACCTTCAGCCGCCACGGTTTAACGGAGTTTCAACATGCTGCTTTCCCTCGAACCCCGTGGCCAGCAATCGCGCCTGATGCTGTGGTGCTCGCCGCTATTGGCAGCGGCGCTGACGCTTGGCTGCGGCTCGCTGCTGTTTATCGCCCTCGGCCATGACCCGCTGCAAACCTTGCACACGCTACTGATCGCACCGGTCAGCGACTTGTATGGCGTCTCCGAATTACTGGTCAAAGCGCTGCCGATTCTGCTTTGCGCACTCGGGTTGGCCGTGGCGTATCAGGCGCGAATCTGGAACATCGGCGCCGAAGGCCAATTACTCCTCGGCGCCCTCGCCGGCAGCGCCTTGGCGGTGAACATCATAGACATGCAAAGCCGTTGGGCGCTGGTGTTGATTCTGCTCACCGGCACCCTCGCCGGCGCGGCGTGGGCCGGCCTGACCGCGTGGTTGCGCACGCGCTTCAACGCCAACGAAATCCTCACCAGCATCATGCTCAATTACATCGCGCTGAACCTGTTGCTGTTCTGTGTGCACGGGCCGCTGAAAGATCCCGCCGGGTTCAACTTTCCCGAGTCGGCGATGTTCGGCGACGCCAGTCGTTTACCGCTGCTGATGGAGGATGGCCGCGTGCATGCCGGGGTGTATTTCGCCCTGCTCGCACTGGTCGCGGTGTGGGTGTTGTTGCAGAAAAGCTTTGTCGGTTTCCAGATCAAAGTGCTCGGGCTGGACAAGCGTGCCGCAGGGTTTGTCGGCTTTCGCGAGAAGCGTTTGATCTGGCTGGCGCTGTTGATCAGCGGCGGATTGGCGGGGCTTGCGGGTGTCTGCGAAGTCACCGGGCCGATCGGCCAGTTGGTGCCGCAGGTGTCGCCGGGTTATGGCTACGCGGCCATTACCGTGGCGTTTCTCGGGCGCCTGAATCCGATCGGGATTCTGTTTTCGAGTCTGTTGATGGCGCTGCTGTATATCGGTGGCGAGAGCGCGCAAATGACGATGAACCTGCCGCAGGCGATCACCCAGTTGTTCCAGGGAATGATGCTGTTTTTCCTGCTCGCCAGTGACGTGCTGATCCTCTATCGGCCACGCCTGAACCTGCGCTGGGTGAAGCGCACCTCGACTACTGCCGAAACCGCCGGAGCGCTGTGATGGATATCGATCTGTTGAGCAATATTTTCTACGCCATGGTGCGTTGCGGCACGCCGTTGTTGCTGGTGGCGCTGGGGGAACTGATCTGCGAGAAGAGCGGCGTGCTCAATCTTGGCCAGGAAGGGATGATGCTGTTTGGCGCGGTGATCGGTTTTATCGTCGCGCTGAACAGCGGCAATCTGTGGCTGGGCGTGTTGTTGGCGATGCTGGCCGGCATGTTGTTGTCGTCGCTGTTTGCCTTGGTGGCGCTGGTGTTCAACGCCAATCAGGTGGCGACCGGGTTGGCGCTGACGATTTTTGGTGTCGGGCTGTCGACCTTTGTCGGCGCGGCTTGGGTGGGTAAACCGCTGGCCGGTTTTGAGCCGTGGGCGATTCCTTATCTGAGTGAAATTCCGTTGATCGGGCGGATGCTGTTTGCCCAGGATCTGCTGGTGTATCTGTCGTTCGCGCTGTTTGCGCTGGTGGCGTGGGTGATCATCAAAAGTCGTGTCGGGCTGATCATTCAAGCCGTGGGTGAGAACCCGGATGCGGCCAGTGCGATGGGCTTGCCGGTGTTGACCGTGCGCACGTTGGCGGTGCTGTTTGGCGGGGCGATGGCCGGGCTGGCCGGGGCCTATCTGTCGCTGGCGTACACGCCGATGTGGGCGGAAAACATGACTGCCGGGCGAGGCTGGATCGCCTTGGCGCTGGTGGTGTTTGCCAGTTGGCGGGTGTGGCGGTTGTTGCTTGGGGCGTATCTTTTTGGCCTCGCCAGCATCCTGCATTTGGTGGCGCAGGGGTTGGGGCTGGCGATTCCGTCGAGTCTGCTGGCGATGTTGCCGTATGTTGCGACGATAGTGGTGTTGGTGCTGTTGTCGCGGGATGCGCTGCGGACGCGGTTGTATGCGCCGGTGTCGTTGGGGCAGCCTTGGCAGGCGGGGCATTGATGCGTTGACCTTGTTGGCCCTATCGCGAGCAGGCTCACTCCTACATTGGATCGGGTTCACAATTCCCTTGTAGGAGTGAGCCTGCTCGCGATGGCTTTTCAAAAGGCAACACCTGAGCAATGCCCCACGCCAGTTCGAAGACCAGGAAAACAATCAGAATCGAACTGGCGCCGTGCAACAAGGCATACGCCTGCCAAGCCGCAAACAGAAACCGCGCCACCGCGTCATACCTTCCATAAAGCGCCTGCGGATCACGAATCCGCAGCACCGCCCACACGCACACCACTGACCCCAACAGATTCGCCATCAACATGTGCACAGGCTGAAACGGCGGCAGTTCGCCGGGTAAATTCAGCGCGGTCAAAAAACCATGCAAAACGGCAAAACTCCACGGCGTGGCAAACGCTGCCGTGACAACCAAGTCATACCAGGCGCTGCCGCGCACCACGTTGCGATACTGCGTTGAAGTCCACATTATCCATGCTCCGGAAATTCAGGGAGCAAGCACGGTAAAGCCTGGAGTATGCTCCAGGGTCAATAGCCTTTTTGAGACCTGCCATGCGCATCGGTGAATTAGCCCAGGCCAACGCCGTCAGCCGTGACACCCTGCGTTTCTATGAGCAACGCGGGTTGATTGCGGCGCAGCGCAGTGCCAACGGTTATCGCGACTATCCGCCGGAGATGGTGCAACTGGTGCTCTATATCAAGACTGCGCAGCGTCTGGGATTTAGCCTCGGCGAGATCGGTGACAGCGTTGCCGCGTTGTGGAACGCGCCCGATCCGGACAACGCCGTGGCGCAGTTGCTGCGCGACAAACTGCAACTGATCGAAACCCGAATGCGCGAACTCGACGTACTGCGGCAGGAGCTGCAACTTCGCCTCGGTCAGGCCTGTCCATTGAATCCATGATCCTCATCCATCAAGGAAGCCCCTCATGTCTGCAAAAAACGCACTGATCATCGGCGCCTCCCGGGGCCTTGGCCTCGGTCTGGTGAAAACCCTGCTGGCCGACGGCTGGCAAGTCACCGCCACCGTGCGCAACCCTGCCAATGCCGATGCGCTTCAAGCATTAGGCAAGGTGCGGATCGAGAAGCTCGATATGGACGATCAGCAAGCGGTGATCGCTTTGAGCCAACAGCTCAAGGGCGAAACATTTGATTTGCTGTTCGTCAACGCCGGGGTTAAAGGCCCGGCCGATCAGACCCCGGGCGGCGCTACATTGGCCGAAGTCGGTCAGTTGTTCTTCACCAACGCGGTGGCACCGATCAATCTGGCCCAGCGTTTTGTCGGGCAGATCCGTGACGGCAGCGGCGTGCTGGCGTTCATGAGTTCCGGGCTCGGCAGCGTGACCGTGCCGGACGCGCCGGAGCTGGCGTTGTACAAAGCGAGCAAGGCTGCGCTGAATTCGATGACCAACAGTTTTGTCACGCAATTGGGCGAGCAGAAAATGACCGTGTTGTCGTTGCATCCTGGTTGGGTGAAGACCGACATGGGTGGTGAAGGGGCTGACCTTGACGTGGAAACCAGCACCCGTGGCTTGGTCGATCAGGTGAATGCGTACACCGGCAAGGGCGGGCATCACTTCATCAACTACAAGGGCGAAACGATTCCCTGGTAAACACTGAAGATCCCAATGTGGGAGCGAGCCTGCTCGCGAATGCGGTGTGTCAGACAATGGATGTATCGACTGATACGACGCCTTCGTCGGAACGCCGCCCGGAGCAGGCTCGCTCCCACAGGGGTATGTGGTGAATGGTCGGGTTGGGCTTGCCCGGCGTGGCAATTTGTTTGAAACTGCGCACCTCGTCCCCCGCGGCGACCCTGGATCAGCAGACAGGGCATCACTGAGCTGGCAACCCTGAACCCAATTTTCAGAGGAGCCGGCAACATGCCCGCGACCCGTACCTGGTTAAAAAATCACCTCGCCATTTTCACCTCCAACGAGCTCGATGCCCGTGGCGGTCTTGTCGTGCAAGACGGTGTCATCGTCGAAGTGCTGGCTGCCGGCCAACAGCCGTCGGCGCCGTGCAATGCAGTGTTCGATGCCCGCGAGCATGTGATCCTGCCGGGCCTGATCAACACCCACCACCATTTCTATCAAACCCTCACCCGCGCCTGGGCCCCAGTGGTCAATCAGCCGTTGTTCCCGTGGCTGAAAACCCTGTACCCGGTGTGGGCGCGCCTTACACCGGAAAAACTCGCGCTCGCCACCAAAGTCGCTTTGGCTGAACTATTGCTGTCGGGCTGCACCACCGCTGCCGACCACCACTACCTGTTCCCGGACGGTCTGGAAAACGCCATCGATGTGCAAGTCGAAACCGTGCGTGAACTGGGCATGCGCGCCATGCTCACTCGCGGTTCGATGAGCCTCGGCGAGAAGGACGGCGGCCTGCCTCCGCAGCAGACCGTGCAGGAAGGTCAGGTGATTCTCGACGACAGTCAGCGCCTGATTCACGAGTACCACGAACGTGGCGACGGCGCGCAGATCCAGATCGCGCTGGCACCGTGCTCGCCGTTCTCGGTGACCCCGGAAATCATGTCGGCCAGCGCCGAACTGGCGAACAAGCTCGACGTGCGTCTGCACACGCATCTGGCCGAAACCCTCGACGAAGAAGATTTCTGCCTGCAGCGTTTCGGCCTGCGCACCGTCGATTATCTCGACAGCGTCGGTTGGCTCGGCCCGCGCACCTGGCTGGCCCACGGCATCCATTTCAACCCGGACGAAATCGCTCGCCTCGGCCAGGCGGGCACCGGTATTTGCCATTGCCCGAGTTCGAACATGCGCCTGGCTTCCGGCATCTGCCCGAGTATCGATCTGACCGACGCGGGTGCGTTGTTTGGTCTGGGTGTGGACGGCTCGGCGTCCAACGATGCGTCGAACATGATTCTCGAAGCGCGTCAGGCGCTGTACATCCAGCGCCTGCGTTACGGCGCCGAGAAGATCACCCCGGAACGTGTGCTGGGCTGGGCGACCAAGGGTTCGGCGAGCTTGTTGGGCCGTACCGATATTGGTGAGATTGCCGTGGGCAAGCAGGCGGATCTGGCGTTGTTCAAGCTCGATGAGCTGCGCTTCTCCGGCAGCCATGATCCGATTTCGGCGCTGTTGTTGTGCGGCGCGGATCGTGCGGATCGGGTGATGATTGGTGGCAAGTGGCGTGTGGTGGATGGCCAGGTTGAAGGGCTGGATCTGAAAGGCCTGATCGCCGATCACAGCCAGGCGGCACGCCAGTTGATCGCCGGCACCTGATCCACCACCGTTCAAAACTGTGGGAGCGAGCCTGCTCGCGAAGAGGGAATGTCAGGCAACATTTTTGTTGATTGACCCACCGCCTTCGCGAGCAGGCTCGCTCCCACATTGGTTTCTGCCAACCTCAAAGGCCTAGCAGGGACAACATGATGAAGGTCGCGAACAGCACGAAGTGCGTCATGCCTTCGATGGCATTGGTCTCGCCGTCATTCAGGTTGATCGCGCTGACGATCAGCGTGATGAAGATCATCACCGTCTGCACCGGGGTCATCGCCATCTGAAACGGCTGGCCGGTATACAGGGCCATTGCTTCCATCACCGGCACCGTCAGAATCACCGTCGACAATGACGCGCCCATCGCAATGTTCACCACCGACTGCATGCGGTTGGCCAACGCTGCACGCAACGCGGTCAAAATCTCCGGCGCGGCGGAAATCGCCGCGACCAGAATCGCCGTGATCACCGGCGGCGCGCCCGTGCCTTCCAGGCCCAGATCGAGGGTCTTCGACATCACTTCGGCCAGTGCGCCGATCACCACAATGCCAAACACCAGAATGCCGATCGACAGACCGATGCTCGGTGCTTTTGCCTGCGCGTCCTGCGGTTCTTTCTTGCGGCGTTTGTCGGGGTAGCTGTAGCTGAAAAAGTAACTGTGCGGGCCGACTTGCATGCGCAGAAACAGCGCGTAAAGCACTACCATCGCACCGATGGTGAATGCCGAATAAATCTTCCAGTTCGCCTCGGGAATAAACTCCGGTACCACCATCGACACGCCCATGGCGGTGAGGATCATCACACTGTAACTGCGCGCGGAATCGTCGTTGTAGGACTGTTCGCCGTGTTTGATCCCACCCATCAGCGCGGCGAGGCCGAGGATGCCGTTGATGTCGAGCATCACGGCGGAATAGATCGTGTCGCGCACCAGTGTGGGCGAGGCTTCGTTGCTCATCATGATTGCCAGAATCACCACTTCGACCAGCACGGCCGCAAGCGTGAGGATCATCGTGCCGTAAGGGTCGCCGACTTTTTCCGCGAGCAATTCGGCGTGATGGGCGACGCGCATCGAGGCGGCGACGATGAAAGCGATCAGCGCCAGGCCGGCAGTCAGCGCGACGATCTGGCCGCTGTGCAGCATCCAGTGTTCCAACGGATAGGCGACGCACGCGGCGATGACGGCCAGTAGCAGAAAACTTTCTTGTTTGAGGATTGTGAGCATGGCGGGCCTTTTGCCGAAGAGTGCGAATGAGCTACTGACTGCGGGGCGGCGCTAACGTTTCGTTACACCTTAGCGCACCAAGCGCTGGCAGGGCTTTTGGCCATTGCACTTTTATTGGCCTTGCTGGCCCCTTCGCGAGCAGGCTCGCTCCCACAGGAGAATGCGCTCGAATGTGGGAGCGAGCCTGCTCGCGAAGGCCTTCACACGGTTTCAAACCGGTTTGTTGTCCTTTTGGTCAGCAATTTGCATTGGCCCTGACCACACACAACAAAATGGAGTTCGAATTCATGCAAATACGTCCGCTGCACAAACTGCTGTGCGCCGCCCTCGGTCTGGGGATCAGTCTGAGCGCCAGCGCTGCCGATCCGCTGAAAGTCGGTTTCGTCTACATCGGCCCGATCGGTGACCACGGCTGGACGTATCAGCATGAGCAGGGGCGCAAGGCACTCGCGGAGAAATTCGGCAATCAGATCACCACCAACTACGTCGAGAACGTCGCCGAAGGTGCCGACGCCGAGCGGGTCATCCGCAACATGGCCAAGGACAAGTACGACCTGATTTTCACCACCTCTTTCGGCTACATGAACCCCACTGTCAAAGTCGCCAAGCAGTTTCCCAAGGTGACCTTCGAACACGCCACCGGCTACAAACAGGACAAGAACCTCGGCACCTATCTGGCGCGCACTTACGAGGGTCGTTACGTCGGTGGTTTCCTCGCGGCGAAGATGACCAAGACCAAGAAGATCGGCTATGTCGCTTCGTTCCCGATCCCCGAGGTGATCCGCGATATCAACTCGATTCAACTGGCCTTGAACAAATACAACCCCGGCACCGAGATCAAAGTGGTGTGGGTCAACTCCTGGTTCGATCCGGGCAAGGAAGCCGATGCGGCCAACGCCCTGATCGATCAGGGCGTCGACGTGGTGTTCCAGCACACCGACAGCCCGGCGCCGATTCAGGCCGCCGAACGTCGTGGCGTGTACGCGGTGGGTTACGCCTCGGACATGGCACACTTCGGCCCGAAAGCGGTGCTGACCTCGATCGTCAACGACTGGGCGCCGCACTATATTCAGGCGACGCAGAGCGTGATCGACCACACCTGGAAATCCCAGGATTACTGGGGTGGACTGAAGGAAGGTACGGTTGAGTTGCCGATCAGTGATCTGGTGCCGGCGCCAGTGAAAGCCGAGGCCGAGCAGATCATTGCCGACATCAAGAGCGGTGCGTTGCAGCCGTTCACCGGGCCGATCAAGGATCAGGCCGGCGTCGAGAAAATCCCCGCAGGTGTGAGTGCGACCACGGCGGAACTGGCGTCGATGAACTATTACGTGGAAGGCATGAAGGCTGAGATGCCGAAGTAATCCCCCGATTCACCACACAAAACCCTGTGGGAGCGAGCCTGCTCGCGAAAGCGGTGTGTCATTAAACAAAAATGTTGTCTGACACTCCCTCTTCGCGAGCAGGCTCGCTCCCACATTGGAAACACAGCGTATTCAAGGATTGTGTATGGATCAGCTTCCGATCATTGATATCAGCCCGCTCTACTCCAACGACGAAAACGCCTGGCCTGCGGTGGCCGAACAAATCGACCACGCCTGCCGCGAATGGGGCTTTTTCTACATCAAGGGCCACCCGATTTCAGCGCAGCGCATCGACGCCGTGCTTGATCAGACTCAACGTTTTTTTGCTCTGCCCGCAGCGGAAAAACTCAAGATCGACATCACCCAGACCCGCCACCATCGCGGCTACGGCGCGATCGCCACCGAGCAACTCGACCCGAGCAAACCCAGCGACCTCAAAGAAACCTTCGACATGGGCCTGGACCTGCCAGCCAACCATCCCGACGTGCTCGCCGAAAAACCGCTGCGCGGGCCGAACCGTCATCCGGTGCAAACCGGATGGGCTGAGTTGATGGAGCAGCACTACCTCGACATGCAGGCCCTCGCGCAAACCCTGCTGCGTGCGATGACTATCGTCCTCGACATCGAACGCGACTTCTTCGACAGCCGCTTCGTTGATCCGGTCAGCGTGCTGCGCATGATCCATTACCCACCGCGCCACACCGCCAGCTCCGCCGAGCAGCAAGGCGCCGGCGCGCATACCGATTACGGCTGCATTACCCTGCTCTATCAGGACAGCGCCGGCGGCTTGCAGGTGAAGAATGTGCAGGGCGACTGGATCGATGCGCCACCGATTGGCGGCACCTTCGTGGTCAACCTCGGCGACATGATGGCGCGCTGGAGCAACGACCGTTATCGCTCGACCCCGCACCGGGTGATCAGCCCGCTCGGCGTGGATCGCTACTCGATGCCGTTCTTCGCCGAGCCGCACCCGGACACGCGCATCGAATGCCTGCCCGGATGTCAGGACGCACAGCATCCGGCGAAATATCCGACCACTACCTGCGCCGAATTTCTGCTCTCGCGCTTCGCCGATACCTACGCTTATCGGCGCGAGCAGGAAGCCGTTTGATGGATCGCTTGGTCAGGTTTTGCCAATTGTTTCGACGAGCATCTGTAGAATGCCGTCATTGCACCTGATGAGAAAAGAATATGTACGACTGGCTCAACGCCTTGCCCAAGGCTGAACTGCACCTGCACCTGGAGGGCTCGCTGGAGCCTGAGCTGCTGTTCGCCCTGGCCGAGCGCAACAAGATCGCCCTGCCGTGGAACGATGTGGAAACCCTGCGCAAGGCTTACGCCTTCAACAATCTGCAGGAGTTTCTCGACCTGTATTACCAGGGCGCTGACGTGCTGCGCACTTCGCAGGATTTCTACGACCTGACCTGGGCCTACCTGCTGCGCTGCAAAGCACAGAACGTGATTCACACCGAACCGTTCTTCGACCCGCAGACCCACACCGACCGGGGCATCCCGTTCGAAGTGGTGCTGAACGGCATCGCAGCGGCGTTGAAGGATGGCGAGCAGCAACTGGGTATCACCAGCGGTTTGATCCTAAGCTTCCTGCGCCACCTCAGTGAAGAAGAAGCCGAAAAAACCCTCGATCAGGCGCTACCGTTCCGTGATGCGTTTGTCGCGGTCGGTCTGGACAGCTCCGAGATGGGTCACCCGCCGAGCAAGTTCCAGCGCGTATTCGATCGCGCCCGTCACGAAGGCTTCCTGACCGTTGCCCACGCCGGCGAAGAAGGCCCGCCAGAATACATCTGGGAAGCCATCGACCTGCTGAAAATCCAGCGTATCGACCATGGCGTACGTGCCATCGAAGACGAGCGCCTGATGCAGCGGATCATCGACGAACAGATCCCGCTGACCGTGTGCCCGTTGTCGAACACCAAGCTTTGCGTGTTCGATCACATGTCGCAGCACAACATTCTCGACATGCTCGAGCGTGGCGTGAAGGTCACGGTGAACTCCGATGACCCGGCGTACTTCGGTGGTTATGTGACCGAGAACTTCCATGCGTTGTATGAGCATTTGGGCATGACCCAGGATCAGGCCAAGCGCTTGGCGCAGAACAGCCTGGATGCGCGACTGGTAAAACCATAAACAACACCGAAGTACCCATGTGGGAGCGAGCCTGCTCGCGAAGAGGGAGTGTCAGTTAACATTTGCGTTTAATGACACTCCGCTTTCGCGAGCAGGCTCGCTCCCACAGTGGGTTCTTTGTTTAGCCCGGGATTTGGGTTTCTGTCAGCTCTTCCAGGGTTTTCCCCCGCGTCTCCATCCCGAACAGCCACACCACCCCCGCCGCTATCGCGAAGCACGCCGCGCCCAGCGCAAACACCCCGCCCTGCCCGGTAATCGGGAACACCAGCCCGGTCACCAACGGCCCGAGCAGCGAACCCACGCGGCCAATCGCCGAGGCAAAGCCCGAGCCTGTCGCCCGCGCCGACGTCGGATACAGCTCCGGCGTGTAGGTGTAGAGCACCGCCCACATGCCGAACAGGAAAAACTGCATCAACAGTCCGGTGCCGATCAGCAGCGTAACGTTACCGCCAAACACTGCGCTCTGGCCGTAGAGAAACGCCATCACCCCACCACCGAGCAAGGTGACGATGCACACCGGTTTACGCCCCCAGCGCTCGACCAGCCACGCCGCCATCAAGAACCCGGGAATCCCGCCCAGGGATATCAGCACGGTGTAATACACCGACTGCGTCACGGCGAAACCCGACTGTTGCAGCAATGCACTCAACCACGACGTCAGCCCATAAAAGCCGAGCAGCGCGAAGAACCACAAGCTCCAGATCATCGTCGTGCGCTGGCGATACTGCGGCGACCAGATCTGTTTGAGCGCCGCAAAGAAGTCGCCCGGCGGCGTCACGGTGCGCGGCAAGCGCAGCGGTTCCGGCAACGCGGCACCACCGAGCGACGAACGCACCCGCGCCTCTATGCCGTTCAACACCTTGTCTGCCGCTTCAAGCTTTCCAGCCTGTTCCAGCCAGCGCGGTGACTCGGGAATGAAAAAGCGGATCGCCAGCACAAACACCGCCGGCACCGCCAAGACCAGAAAGATGTCGCGCCAGCCAATCAGCGGTAACAGGAAGTAAGACAGTACGCCGGCCGCTACGAACCCCAGCGGCCAGAAGCCATCCATCAACGCGATATAGCGCCCGCGGCGTTGCGCTGGAATCAGCTCGGACAACATCGACTGGGCGATCGGAAACTCCATGCCCATGCCAATCCCCAACAGGATGCGAAACAGCGTCAGCGTCTCGACCGTTTGCGCCGTCGAGCACAGATAACTGGCCACGCCCCACAACACGATGCTCCACTGAAACACCGGTTTGCGCCCGAAGCGATCAGCGAGCATGCCGGACAGCGACGCCCCCAGCACCATGCCGAAAAAGCTCGAACTAGCGAGCAGTCCAGCTTGCGCACTGCTCAAGCCGAACTCGGCTTTGATCGAGCCGAGCAGGAACGTCATCATCGCCAGATCCATGGAGTCGAAGAAAAACGCCAGAGCGATGATGATAAAAATGATCCGGTGATAACCGCTGATCGGCAGTCGTTCCAAGCGTTCTGCCGCACTGTAGCCTTGATTATCCATACCGCGTCCCCCATCCGAAATGTCCCCGGATCGAGTGTGCGCGATCACGCCTGGGCGTTCGTGCTGGATGCGACCTGTTCGCAGCCGTAGACGACGCCAGCCGGAATGCCGCCGTGGCAGGTAATGATCAAGCGGCTCTGCTAGGCCATCTCCAGCTCGGTTTCCTTGGCAAATCGATGCAGTTCACGCTGCCCGGTCGCCGTCAGTTGCAGCGCTCTTGAGTCATTGGGCAGGGTCAGCCAGCCGGATTGCATGAACAACTGCAGCAACGCGGCGCCTAGGGTACCTCCCATGTGCGGACGACGCTCGCTCCAGTCCGGGCAGGCACAGGCGACCTGAACATTGCGATGGGCCAGCGCCTGAATGAACACTCCCCGCCCTGCCAGTTGTTTTGCACCCTTGAGGGTCACCACCACGCGCTGTTCAAGCTGTTCGATCCAGCCGGCGTCGAGCAATCGCTGATACAGGTCGGCCGCCAGCGTGCCCCCCAGATGATCGTCGCAAAAGCGTGCGCGCAACAGCGAAGACGGTGCCGCCTGGGGCTTGGCCAAAGGGGTGCTGCGTTTGAAAACCTCGGCGACTTCGCGCGGGGCACTGGCGATGGTGGCGCTGGCCAGCGCCTCTATCGCCGCGCCCACCTCCGGTGCCGAGAGACGGAAAAACCGTTTGCGACCACGAACTTCGACCTTCAACAGACCACCAGAGGCCAGCCGTGCCAGATGCGCACTGGCCGACGACGGCGACAGACCTGCCAGTAACGCAAGCTCCTCGGTCTGCCGGGCCGAGCCATCCATCAGCGCCCACATCATCGCGCTGCGCTTGGGGTCGGCCAGCAACGTGGCGATCTGGCTGATGCAAGGTGCATGTTCCATGTATTCACTCCCTGTGGAATCGTATCGTCTACTGCTCGCAGACATCTTGACCAGTAATGGGTCGGCGGCCAAGACGCGAAAATCGCTCTGAGCCGGGGCAAGGCAGGCCATTGACATAACATCTTCCGGCGCAGAAACCAGCTTCGCTGAACAATCCTGAACCAGACAGGAGCAGCACAGTGCGAAGGCGTTCGGGCCGGGTTAAGGTACTTGCATGAGGCGGGCGCTAGTATAAGCGGGATGCAGGCCGCGTCCCGTGCCGCAGCCTGCACGGGTGGTGATTGTTCCTGACAGAAATTTCTCTATTTAGCTGCGACTAATGATCAACTTTCGAGAAAACGGGAAATTGACTACTCAAATAAGCGCATCGGCTGGCGAGCATTTCCCTTAACAGGTTCACCGGCTTACTCAATTGTGCGCGATGGGCGCACAACAGATTCAGCGGAGCGCGTTCGCACAGCAGCTCCGGCAGCAGCACTTTGAGGCGGCCGGCGAGCACATCGGCGCCCACGTCGAGCCAGGATTTGTAGGCTATTCCCGCTCCAGCCAGCGCCCATAGACGCACAACGTCGGCGTCATCACTGAAACGGTCACCACTGACGGTCAGACTGACCTCGCGTTTGCCGTCGTGAAAACTCCAATGGTCATGAACCCGACTGCCGAGCATGTACAGCAGGCAGTTATGCTGAGTCAGTTGTTCGAGCTGGTGCGGCTCGCCGTGTCGGGCCAGGTACGCCGGGGAGGCACACAGCACGCGGCGGTTTTGCGGGGCGATGGGCAAAGCGACCAGGCTCGAGTCTTCCGGCTCGCCGTAGCGCAAGGCGATGTCCACCGGTTGACGGAACAGGTCGGCGATGCGGTCGCCAAGCAGCAAGCGCACGGTCAGCTTCGGGTGCTCGCGCTGGAACTCGTCGAGCCATGGCAGCAACAGGTTACGGCCGAAGTCCGAAGGCGCCGACAACTGCAAAATACCGCTGACCTGTTCCTGCCCGCTGGCGAGCAAACGTCGGCCTTCATCAAGATTGCTCAGCGCCGCCCGCGCGTATTCGAGAAAGCCTTCGCCTTCGGCTGTCAGGCGCAAGCTGCGGGTCGAACGGGCCAGCAAGCGCGCCCCCAGTTGCTGTTCGATCCGTTTCAATGCCGCACTGGCCACGGCCGCGGACATATCCATTACCCGCGCTGCTGCTGACAGACTGCCCAGGTCCGCCGCCCGGACAAACAACTGCAAGTCGTCGAAACGCAGCATGCTCAGCCTCGATTATCAAAAAAATATTGAAAGAGACTGCACTTTTAGCCGGTTTTATCTCGCAGAGAAATAGCCAATCATCTCTCCATCGTATTCATCCCGCTTCTCTGGAGCCGAGCATGACCCAGCCATTCACCGCTATTGCCACCCTGATCGCCAAACCGGGCCAACAGGACCTTCTCGAACAGGGCCTGCGCGCACTGGTTGAACCGAGCCGCGCCGAAGCCGGTTGCAGCCAGTACGACCTGCACCGTGACCTCGCCGACCCGCAGGTTTTTTATGTGATTGAACACTGGGCCAGCGAAGCGATTCTTGAGGCGCACAACACCAGCGCGCACTTCCAGCATTTCCAGGCAACGGCTGGCCACGCCATCGAACACTTTCAGCTCAAGCGCCTCGGCGCGATTGCCTGACCCCTTCTTCTATTACCTGTACGGAGCCACTCATGAAAGCCATCGCCTATTACGCTTCACTGCCGATCAGCGACGCGAAATCCCTGCAAGACATCGAACTGCCAGAGCCGGTCGCCGGCCCGCGCGATGTGCTGGTGGAAGTCAAAGCCATTTCGGTTAATCCAGTCGACACCAAAGTGCGGCAGAACGTGGCGCCGGAAAACGGCGCGGCGAAAGTATTGGGCTGGGACGTTGCCGGCGTGGTCAAGGCTGTCGGCAGCGAAGTGACGCTGTTCAAGGCTGGCGACAAGGTTTTCTACGCCGGCTCTATCGCCCGTGCCGGCGGCAACAGTGAACTGCACGTGGTCGATGAACGTATCGTCGGCCATATGCCGAAATCCCTTGGTTTTGCCGAAGCCGCCGCGCTGCCGCTGACCGCGATCACCGCGTGGGAATTGCTCTTCGAGCGCCTGCAAATTCGCGAAAGCAAAACCAATGAAGATCAGCGCCTGCTGATCGTCGGCGCGGCCGGCGGGGTGGGCTCGATCCTCACGCAACTGGCCAAACAACTGACCGGCCTGAAGGTCATCGGCACTGCGTCCCGCGAGCAGACCCGCGACTGGGTCAAAGAACTGGGCGCCGATCTGGTCATCGATCACAGCCAGCCGCTGAGCGAAGAACTCAAGCGCGCCGGGATCGACAGCGTGACTCATGTTGCCAGCCTGACCCAAACCGATCAGCACCTCGATCAACTGGTCGAGGCGCTGGCACCGCAAGGCAAACTGGCACTGATCGACGATCCGAAGTCGCTGGACGTGAGCAAACTCAAGCGCAAGAGCCTGTCGCTGCACTGGGAGTTCATGTACACCCGCTCGCTGTTCGAAACGCCGGACATGATTGAGCAGCACAGACTGCTCAACCGCGTTGCTGAGCTGATTGATGCCGGGACGTTGAAAACCACGGTGGGCGAGCATTTCGGCATGATCAATGCGGCGAATCTGCGTCGCGCCCATGAGCTGCTGGAAAGTGGCAAAGCCAAGGGGAAAATTGTTTTAGAAGGTTTCTAAAAAACCGCACAGCGCAGCCTTCGCCGGACCTAGAGCGGTCGGCGGGGCTGCGCTGTTTTTTGCCGTCAGTCCGATGCTTGACCGTTGTCACAATTGCGATCGTATTCAGGACTACAATCGAAGCCTCTGCGATACATCTTTTACGCAAGGGAGGTCAGCAATGAAGATCCTGATAAAAGAAGTGGCAAAGTCTCAATGGCAGGTTCGTCTGGACCAACACGCCGTGACATTCCGCAGTGAAGCCGAAGCTTTGGCCTTCACTCGCACCCTCGAAGCGCGACTTTGCGCGCCCCATCAGATTCCCGACCGCAGCCAGCAGCGCGCTGCCGGCTGAGGCTATTTATGCCTCGGCCTGAGCTTGCGCCAGAGCCCGGGCATTCTGCAGACGGCGGGTGAGCAGCGCCACGCACACCACCAGCAAACCGCACACGCTGATGACTATTGCCATCGGCACGGCGGTGCCGTCGTGCAATACCCCCACCAGCGCTGAAGCGCCAGCGGCGACGCTGAATTGCATGCAGCCGAGCAGTGCCGAAGCACTGCCGGCGCGTGCGCCCTGACCGTTCATCGCGCAGGCGGCGGCGTTTGGGCTGATGCAGCCCAGGCTCGACACGCAGATGAACAGTGGAATCAGCAGCGGCCACAAGGATTCGGTGTGCATTGCGCTGACCGCGAGCAACGCCAGCCCTGCGCCGAAGTAAACCCACACCGCCCGCGACAGCAGGAACGCCGGGCCGCGCTTGGCCAACATCCGCGCGTTGACCTGCGCCACCAGAATGAACCCCGCCGCGTTGGTGCCGAACAACCAGCCGAAATGCTCGGCCGGCACGCCATACAACTTGATGAAGATAAACGGCGAGCCGGCGATGTAGGCGAACATCCCGGCGATGGCGATGCCACCGGTCAGGGCATGACCGAGGTAAACCCGATCCTTGAGCAAGCGCCCGTACTGGCGCAGCGCACCGGACAACGGCTGGCGCGGCATGTGCGCCGGCATACTTTCCGGCAGCCCCAGCGCCACGGCCAAACCGGCCAGCGCGCTGAACCCGGTCAGCACCAGGAAGATCGACTGCCAGCCTGTGGTGTTGACCAGCAGACCGCCGAGCATCGGCGCCAGAATCGGCGCCAGGCCCATCACCAGCATCAATTGCGAAAAGACTTTCGCCGATCCCACCGCGTCGCATTTGTCACTGACCACGGCCCGGGAAATCACCATCCCCGCACAACCGCCCAACGCTTGGACGAAACGCGCACCGATCAACCATTCCAGATTTGGCGCATAAGCACAGGCCAGTGATGCCAAAGTGAACAGCGTGAGGCCCACAAGCAACGGGATGCGTCGGCCAAAGCGATCCGCCACCGGGCCGTAAGCCAGTTGGCCAATCGACAACCCGGCGAAATACGCCGCCAGCGTCATCTGTACATGTTTCTCGTCGGTGCCGAACGCCAGCGCCATCGCGGGAAATGCGGGTAAATAGAAGTCGATCGCCAAGGGCCCGAAGGCGGTCAAGGCACCGAGGATCAGAATGGTACGGAAGTTCATCAGGCATCCAGGTTGGCAAGTCGGCAGCCCGACAGTCTAGCCGCGCCCGGACGCCTTGAACATTCCGATAGCTCGCTAACAATCAAAAAAGCCAGGATCAAAAGATCGCAGCCTGCGGCAGCTCCTACTTTGGAATGCGTCCCCTTGTAGGAGCTGCCGCAGGCTGCGATCTTTTGCTTCTAGGCGAGTTTCACTGCGTAGCCTTCTTCGCTGATGACCTCGATCACCTGCTCGGCGCTCAGCGCGCTTTCCACGCCGACCTCTTTCGCAGCCAGATCAACCCGCACACTGGCCGCCGGATCCTTGGCCTGCACAGCATTGGTGATGGCTTTGACACAGTGACCGCAGGACATGCCTTGAACGTTGAACACTTGCATGGAATGACTCCTTTGAGTGAGGTTGCCGGCAGTCTCGAGCTTGCCACGATGGCAAGGTCAAGTTCTTCAATAAACTGCCGGGCTGGCAATCGGCGTCGCGCTCGGCCAAGCTGCGTACATTAATGACTTAAATTCAGGAGATTCAGCCATGCGCTGGTCAGCTTTCAGCCTGTTTGGCTTGCTCAGCCTCTTTGCCGCCGTTCCTCAAGTACAAGCTGCCGGCGAGGATTACGGCGTTCTGATCATCTCCCGTGAGCGTCTGGAAGTGGCAACCTCCTGCGAAATCGGTGTGTATATCCAGGATCAGCTGTCGGCACGCCTGTTTCAGGAACAGAGCACATCTTTCAACTTGCCACCTGGCACTGTTTCGCTACGTCTGAAACTACTGCCGGGGCAAGTACCGGGTTGCAATCCGGGCTTGCTCGCACCGGGTTCACAGGAAATAAAACTGCAGGCGGGCGATGTGCAGAAGTACCGGATCGCGATGACACAGGAAGGCATGTACCTGAAGCGCGCCGATCTCGGCTATTAAGCAAATCCAGACCTGTGGGAGCGAGCCTGCTCGCGAAAGCGGTGTGTCATTCAGCGATGATGTTGACTGACCCACCGCTTTCGCGAGCAGGCTCGCTCCCACAGTTGCTTTTGCGGCGCTTCAAAGATTGGCGCTTGACCTTGCCCGCATGGCAAGGTTGATCCTTGTAGGCATCTACTACAGGGAGTACGACCGATGTCCGATTCCATCACGTTCGATCTGCCGATTGCCGGTATGACCTGCGCCAGTTGCGCCGGCCGTGTCGAGCGGGCGTTGAGCAAAGTCAGCGGCGCCAGTGCCGTCAGCGTCAACCTCGCCACCGAGCAGGCCCGTGTGCAGGCGCCCGGCGACAGCCTGCCGGCGTTGATGGAGGCGGTTGAACGTGCCGGCTACAGCGTCCCGCAGCAAACAATTGAACTGAATATTGAAGGCATGACCTGCGCCTCGTGCGTCGGTCGCGTCGAGCGTGCCCTGAATAAAGTCGCCGGGGTGAAAAGCGTCAGCGTCAATCTTGCCAACGAACGCGCGCATCTGGAATTGCTCGGTCAGGTCGATCCGCAAACCCTACTCGAAGCCGTCACCAAGGCCGGCTACTCGGCCAGCGTCTGGCAAGCCGAACACCCACAAAACGATAACCAACAGCAACGTCTGAAACATGAACGCTGGGCGTTGATCTGCGCGATCGCCCTCGCCCTGCCGCTGGTGGCGCCGATGTTGCTGCAACCGTTCGGCATCCACTGGATGCTCCCGGCCTGGGCGCAATTCGCCCTCGCCACACCGGTGCAGTTCATTTTCGGTGCACGCTTTTATGTTGCGGCGTGGAAAGCCGTTCGCGCTGGCGCCGGCAATATGGACTTGCTGGTCGCCCTCGGCACCAGCGCCGGTTACGGCCTGAGCCTTTACGAATGGGCCACCGCCGCCGGGCGTATGCCGCATCTGTATTTCGAAGCATCGGCGGTGGTCATTGCCTTGGTGCTGCTCGGCAAATATCTGGAAAGCCGCGCCAAACGCCAGACTGCCAGCGCCATCCGCGCCCTCGAGGCGTTACGCCCGGAGCGGGCGATTCAAGTGATCGATGGCCGCGAACAGGATGTCGCCATCAGCGCGTTGCGCCTGAACGATCTGGTGTTGGTCAAACCCGGCGAACGTTTCCCGGTCGATGGCGAAGTCATCGAAGGCCAGAGTCATGCCGACGAAGCACTGATCAGCGGCGAAAGCCTGCCGGTGCCGAAACAACCGGGGGATAAGGTCACGGGCGGCGCGATCAACGGTGAAGGCCGTTTGCTGGTGCGCACTCAGGCACTCGGTGCGGAAACCGTGCTGGCACGGATTATTCGTCTGGTAGAGGACGCCCAAGCCGCCAAGGCACCGATCCAGAAACTCGTGGATAAAGTCAGTCAGGTGTTCGTGCCGACCGTGCTGGTTTTAGCTTTGGCGACACTGATCGGCTGGTGGCTCTATGGCGCACCACTGGAGACTGCACTGATCAATGCCGTTGCCGTTCTGGTCATCGCTTGCCCGTGTGCACTGGGACTTGCTACGCCGACGGCGATCATGGCTGGCACCGGCGTAGCGGCGCGCCACGGCATTCTGATCAAGGACGCCGAAGCCCTGGAGCGCGCCCATGAAGTCAGCAGCGTGGTGTTCGACAAGACCGGCACACTGACCTCTGGCACGCCGCGTATCGCCCACTTCAGTGCAGTGGATGGCAATGAAGACGCGCTGCTGAAACTGGCCGGCGCGCTGCAACGCGGCAGTGAACATCCGTTGGCCAAAGCGGTGCTGGATGCAGCCGCCGAACGAGGCCTGAACGTGCCGGATGTCAGCGACAGCCAATCGCTGACCGGTCGCGGCATTGCCGGCAATCTCGATGGACGACGTCTGGCGCTGGGCAATCGGCGGATGCTTGAGGAAAGTGGTTTGAGCGCCGGCAACCTGAGCGAATCTGCCCAAGCCTGGGAAGCCGAAGGCCGCACCCTGTCATGGTTGATCGAGCAAAGTCCTGAACCGCAAGTGCTCGGCTTGTTCGCCTTCGGTGACACCCTGAAGCCCGGCGCACTGGAAGCCGTGCAGCAACTCGCCGCGCGGGATATCCACAGCCATTTGCTGACCGGCGACAACCGCGGCAGCGCGCGCGTCGTCGCCGAAGCGCTGGGCATCCGCAATGTCCACGCCGAAGTGCTGCCAGCGGACAAGGCCGCGACTGTCAGCGAGCTGAAAAAAACCGGCGTGGTCGCGATGGTTGGCGACGGCATCAACGACGCCCCGGCCCTCGCCGCAGCCGACATCGGCATCGCCATGGGCGGCGGCACCGACGTGGCCATGCACGCGGCGGGCATCACCCTGATGCGCGGCGATCCACGGCTGGTGCCGGCGGCGCTGGAAATCAGCCGCAAGACCTACGCGAAGATCCGCCAGAACCTGTTCTGGGCCTTCGTCTACAACTTGATCGGCATTCCGCTGGCGGCATTCGGTTTTCTCAACCCGGTACTGGCCGGTGCAGCCATGGCGCTGTCGAGCGTCAGCGTGGTGAGCAATGCGCTACTGTTGAAAACCTGGAAACCCAAGGACCTGGAGGAGCACCGATGAACATCGGTCAAGCAGCCAAACACAGTGGCCTGAGCGCAAAAATGATCCGCTATTACGAGTCGATCGGCCTGCTCAAAGCGGCGCATCGCACCGACAGCGGTTACCGGATCTACGGTGACGATGACCTGCACACGCTGGCATTCATCAAGCGCTCGCGGGACCTGGGTTTTTCCCTGGAGGAAGTCGGCAAACTGCTGACCCTGTGGCAGGATCGCCAACGCGCCAGCGCCGATGTGAAGGCCTTGGCCCGCCAGCACATCGACGAGTTGAATCAGAAGATCCGCGAACTTGGCGAACTGCGCGACACACTGCAGGATCTGGTCGAGCACTGTAACGGCGACCACCGCCCCGACTGCCCGATTCTCAAGGAGCTGGCGTCGGGCTGCTGCGCGCAACCCGCCCGCGCTTGAGCGCCAACAGCTTTATCGTGAGCAATGTGCCGAGGGGAATGCCGTGGAACAGCATGACCACGGCACCCGGCGTCCACCACCCGTAGAACGGCGCGGCGATGAGCATGCCGATGCCGAACCCGGTCATCTGCAGCAAGGTCAGCACGCTGAAAATCGGCAGGCGCAAGCGCTCGGGCTCACGTTGCAGACGCGACATCAGCCCGACTTCGGAAAAGCCATCACCCAAACCCGCCGGCAAGGAAAACAGCAGCAGACCGTAGAGGCTGTGTTGCTGGAACATCAGGATAAAGCCACAGGACATCAGCGCCACGCCGAAGAAAAACCGCCGTTCGAGGTTGATGTTGTCCGAGCCTTTGAGACGGCTGGCGATTCGCGCGCCGAGCAGTTTGCCGCTGGCCCACACCGCGAGCATCAGGCCCAGCGTGGTGCTCGCCGACTCCGGCGTGAGCAATTTGGAAATGATCGGAAAGCCGACGTTGTGCGCAGCGCTGCCCAAGGTGTCGGCCATGGTCACCGCGAGCATCGCGGCAATCACCGGCGCAGAACGCAGGCCTTGCTTGAGCGCGGTCCATTCGCCGCGATCAGGTTCGTCGTTGACGGTCGCCGGTTCGAACCGCAGCGGCACAATCAATAATGCTGCCAGCAGGTAAGTCAGCGCATTCAGGGCGAACACCGTTTCAAACCCAAACCCCGCGACCAGCAAACCCGAAACCAGGCTGCCGCCAACCATCGCGGCGGATGAGGCCGAGGTGATCCACGCGTTGGCCTTGAGCAACTGATCGGCGTGGATCAAACGCGGCAACTGGCTGTTAAGACCGATGGCGAACATCGAATTGCCCAGGCCCAGACCGAAGGCGATCACCGGCAACAGCAAGGCCTGCAGGCTGACGGGCACGACCAACAACAAGCCCAGCACGCTGGCGCGCAGCAGGTCGAACGCGATCAGCGGTGCGCGGCCGCTGCAACGGCGGTAAAACGCGGTGCCGATCAGGCTGGCAAAAATTCCTCCGCCCACGCGGCTGGCGAGAAAGATCCCGACGCTCATGGCGCTGTTGCTCAGCAGATAGACGTAGGTGGCCAGCGCAACCATGTTGAGGAAGGCGCCGAAGTCGGAGATCAGGCGTGCAGTCACGATCAGGTGGGTGTTGCGCGGGGTGGTCACATTCAGTCCTTGAGTGTGGTTGGAGCGGTGGACAGTAGACGCGAAATTGCGTTGATCCGAAAGTGGCCCTCACCCTAACCCTCTCCCAGGGGGAGAGGGGACTGATTGGGGGATGCTGTGGAGATACGCCGACCTGAAATTTCTTTACCGAATCCAGACAGGTCCAAACGCTGACCTCGTCCAATCCATAATCGACCCGGTGTTTCAGGTCGATGTATGACGCAAGACACCTCGGTCGGCCCCATCTCCCGGAGAGAGAGGGGGCTGATTGGGGGATGCTGTGGAGATACGCCGACCTGAAATTTCTTTACCGAATCCAGACAGGTCCAAACGCTGACCTCGTCCAATCCATAATCGACCCGGTGTTTCAGGTCGATGTATGACGCAAGACACCTCGGTCGGCCCCATCTCCCGGAGAGAGAGGGGGCTGATTGGGGGATGCTGTGGAGATACGCCGACCTGAAATTTCCTTACCGAATCCAGACAGGTCCAAACGCTGACCTCGTCCAATCCATAATCGACCCGGTGTTTCAGGTGGATGTATGACGCAAGACACCTCGGTCGGCCCCCTCTCCCGGAGAGAGAGGGGGCTGATTGGCGGATGCTGTGGAGATACGCCGACCTGAAATTTCTTTACCGAATCCAGACAGGTCCAAACGCTGACCTCGTCCAATCCATAATCGACCCAGTGTTTCAGGTCGATGTATGACGCAAGACACCTCGGTCGGCCCCTCTCCCGGAGGAAGAGGGGGCTGATTGGGGGATGCTGTGGAGATACGCCGACCTGAAATTTCCTTACCGAATCCAGACAGGTCCAAACGCTGACCTCGTCCAATCCATAATCGACCCGGTGTTTCAGGTCGATGTATGACGCAAGACACCTCGGTCGGCCCCTCTCCCGGAGAGAGAGGGGGCTGAATGGGGGATGCTGTGGAGATACGCCGACCTGAAATTTCTTTACCGAATCCAGACAGGTCCAAACGCTGACCTCGTCCAATCCATAATCGACCCGGCATTTCAGGTCGATGTATGACGCAAGACACCTCGGTCGGCCCCATCTCCCGGAGAGAGAGGGGGCTGATTGGGGGATGCTGTGGAGATACGCCGACCTGGAATTTCTTTACCGAATCCAGACAGGTCCAAACGCTGACCTCGTCCAATCCATAATCGACCCGGTGTTTCAGGTCGATGTATGACGCAAGACACCTCGGTCGGCCCCCTCTCCCTCCGGGAGAGGGCTGGGGTGAGGGAGCTTGTGATTTAAACAAAAAACCCGGCCGAAGCCGGGTTTCTCGTCAAGCAATCACTGCATCCACGGTGGTGGCGGTGGCTCGTCGGACTTGCCTTTCGGCTCGTCGTCCGCCGCACGGATGGCCTGCTTGCGCTCCTCGTCGAGGCGCGCCGCTTCGATCTCGCGCAACACCCCGCCAACATCGGCCAGGTCTTCCGGGTCATCGAACTCGCCGGTCAGCACACTGTTCGGGTGCAAGGTGCCGGCTTCGTACAACGCCCACATTTCCTTGGCGTACTTGGTCAGCTTCAATTCCGGGGCAAAGCGACCGAAGTACGAAGCCATGTTACCGACATCCCGCTCCAGCATGCTGAACGCGTGGTTGTTACCGGCAGCGTCGACAGCCTGCGGCAGGTCGATGATGACCGGACCGGTCGGCGTCAGCAGCACGTTGAACTCCGAGAGGTCACCGTGCACCAGACCGGTACACAACATCAGCACGATCTGCGAGATCAGGAACGCGTGATACTCGCGCGCCTGATCCGGCTCCAGCACCACATCATTGAGACGCGGCGCGGCATCGCCGAATTCGTCGGCCACCAGTTCCATCAACAGCACGCCGTCGAGGAAGTCATACGGCTTGGGCACCCGCACCCCGGCGCCGGCCAGACGGAACAGCGCCGCCACTTCGGCATTCTGCCAGGCATCTTCGGTCTCTTTGCGACCGAACTTGGAGCCTTTTGCCATCGCGCGAGCCTGTCGGCTGTTGCGCACCTTGCGGCCTTCCTGATACTCGGCCGCCTGGCGGAAACTGCGTTTGTTCGCCTCCTTGTAGACCTTTGCGCAACGTAACTGATTGCCGCAGCGCACCACATAAACAGCTGCTTCTTTGCCACTCATCAGTGGGCGCAGCACTTCGTCGACCAGACCGTCCTCGATCAGGGGTTCAATGCGTTTTGGAGTCTTCATCAGCTTTTATTGTGGGTCCTTTATTACCAAACACGCGAATGTCACTCGTTATACGGCAATCCTCGCATTACGGGGAGGGGTTGCCGACCTGTGAACCTGTGAATGCACACACTGTGCCGAAAAAATCGACCACGGCGAATCATAGCCGAGCCGGCCTCGATTGTTGGTATCGGCCGTTGAGGCCATTTGCGACAGAATCTGACATCTGCGGTTTTAGCCCTTTACCCTCACCCCAGCCCTCTCCCGGAGGGAGAGGGAGCCGACCGAGGTGTCTGGCGTTATACATCGACCTGAAATACCGCGTCGATTATGGATTGGAATAAACATCTGACTGAAACACGTCGATTATGGATTGGGCTAACCATCTGACTGAAACACCGTCGATTATGGATTCGGTAAAGCTCGATCAGGTCGGCGTATCGCTCAAACATCCCCCAATCTGTCCCCTCTCCCTTTGGGCGGTCCGACGTTTCGGGAGGGTTAGGGTGAGGGGCTCTTCTAGCGTTCGATGATGGCGGTAACGCCCTGCCCGCCCGCGGCGCAAATCGAGATCAGACCCCGGCCCTTGCCTGCCGCATCGAGTAGCTTGGCCAAATTGGCGACGATACGCCCGCCAGTCGCGGCAAACGGATGCCCGGCCGCCAGAGAACTGCCCTTCACATTGAGTCGGCTGCGATCGATCGAGCCTAGCGGAGCGTCGAGGCCCAGGCGGGTTTTACAGTATTCCGGATCCTCCCAAGCCTTCAACGTACACAGCACTTGCGCGGCGAATGCCTCATGAATTTCGTAGTAATCGAAATCCTGCAAGGTCAGCCCGTTGCGCGCCAGCAAACGCGGCACAGCGTACACCGGCGCCATCAGTAGTCCTTCGGCGCCGTTGACGAAATCCACTGCCGCCGCCTCGCCATCGCGCAGGTAAGCGAGGATCGGCAAGCCACGCTCCTTTGCCCATTCTTCGCTGCCGAGCAGCACCACCGAGGCACCATCAGTCAGCGGCGTGGAGTTGCCCGCCGTCAGCGTACCTTTCGCGCTTTTCTCGAACGCCGGTTTTAGCGTCGCGAGTTTTTCCAGGGTCAGGTCCGGACGCAGGTTGTTGTCGCGGGTCAGACCAAGGAACGGCGTCATCAGGTCGTTGTGCCAGCCTTCACTGTAGGACGCGGCGAGTTTGTGATGGCTTTGGAGGGTCAGTTGATCCTGCTCTTCACGCGGGATCTGCCAGGTCTGCGCCATCAACTCACAGTGCTCGCCCATCGACAGCCCGGTGCGTGGTTCGCCGATGCGTGGGAAATCCGGAATCAGATGTCTGGGCCGCAGTTGCAGAAAGGTTTTCAGCTTGTCGCCGGTGGTCTTGGCGCGGTTGGCTTGCAGGAGAATTTTGCGCAGGCCTTCACTGACACTGATCGGTGCGTCCGAGGTGGTGTCGACGCCACCCGCAATGCCGCAGTCGATCTGGCCGAGGGCGATCTTGTTCGCCACCAGGATCGCCGCTTCCAGCCCGGTGCCACAGGCTTGCTGAATGTCGTAGGCCGGCGTAGCGGGTGACAGACGTGAGCCGAGCACGCATTCACGGGTCAGACTCATATCTCGTGACAATTTCAGCACCGCGCCCGCCACCACCTCGCCGAGGCGCTGGCCGTGCAGGTTATAGCGTTCGATCAAGCCTTCAAGGGCGGCGGTCAGCATCGCCTGATTGCTGGCGGTGGCGTACGGGCCGTTGGAACGGGCGAAAGGGATACGGTTACCGCCAATGATCGCGACGCGGCGCAGCTGACTCATGAATAACTCCTTTTCAAATTGATCGAATTTGATGCAGTCCCCTGTGGGAGCGAGCCTGCTCGCGAAAACGCCGGCACATTCAGCATCTTCAGTGGCTGACACATCGCTTTCGCGAGCAGGCTCGCTCCCACAATTACCGCGTTCCTCTGCAAGACCTGCTAAACCTCAGTGTCTAGCGTAGGCCTTATTGCGTGAATCGAACGATTGATTGCCGTCGGCAGTCCACACTTTGAACCCCAACTTCTGGAGAGCGTTCCATGTCTGACCGCTATATCGACTTCGCCAACTCGTCCATCGGCCATCGTCTGGTCGGGGCGCTGGGTCTGCCGTCGCCGGTGCGACTGGAACGCTGGCAGGCCGGGCGCCTGCGGCCAGTGGAAGGTGCGCTGCTGATCGGCGGCGGACCGCTGGCCGAGCGCATCAGTGCCTTCGCCAACCGTTTGACCGACGGCATCTACCGTTACGGCGAACAACCGGAAACCGCCACCGAATGGATTCCCGGCCACGGCCCGAAACTCAAAGCCGTGGTGTTCGACGCCAGCGAATTGCTGCACACCGACCAGCTCAAGCAACTGCGCGAATTCTTCCAGCCGCTGATGAAAAACCTCGACCACAGCGCCCATCTGGTGATTCTCGGTCGCGCGCCGGAAACCCTAAGTGATCCGTTTGCCGCCAGCGCACAGCGCGCGCTGGAAGGGTTTTCCCGTTCGCTGGCCAAAGAACTGCGCAGCGGCGGCACGCTGCAGCTGATCTACGTTGGCGAAGGCGCGGAAGATCAACTGGAAGGCCCGCTGCGGTTTTTCCTCTCGCCGAAAAGTGCGTTTGTGTCCGGACAGGTGATTCGCCTGACCGCTTGTGCGACGCCAGTGACTGACTGGACGCGCCCGCTGGCCGGGCGCAAGGCGTTGGTCACCGGCGCGGCGCGCGGCATCGGTGCGTCCATCGCTGAAACCCTGGCCCGCGATGGCGCCGACGTGATCCTGCTCGATGTACCGCCGGCCAAGACCGATCTGGAAGCACTTGCCGCGCGCCTCGGTGGCCGAGCGATCACCCTGGATATCTGCGCCGCCGACGCCGCCACGCAACTGATCGAACAACTACCCGACGGCCTCGACATTCTGGTGCACAACGCCGGCATCACCCGTGACAAGACCCTGGCCAACATGACCCCGGAATTCTGGGACGCGGTGCTGGCGGTCAACCTCAATGCCCCGCAAGTGCTGACCAAAGCGCTACTCGACAGCGGCACGCTGCAGGATGATGCGCGGGTCGTTCTGCTGGCTTCGATCAGCGGCATTGCCGGTAACCGTGGGCAAACCAACTACGCCGCGAGCAAGGCCGGGCTGATCGGTCTGGCGCAAGCCTGGGCGCCGACGCTGCTGGAACGTGGCATCAGCATCAATGCCGTTGCGCCCGGTTTTATCGAGACGCAGATGACCGCGCACATTCCGTTCGGCCTGCGCGAGGCCGGGCGGCGCATGAGTTCGCTCGGTCAGGGCGGCTTGCCGCAGGACGTCGCCGAAGCCGTCGCGTGGCTGGCACAACCGGGCAGCGGCGCATTCACCGGGCAGGCGCTGCGGGTCTGTGGACAAAGTGTTCTGGGGGCTTAGGCATGAGCATCGAATGGCACACGCTGGATCGCGAGCCGAGTCTGCCTGCGCTTTACGCAAGGGCGGCAACGCGACGGAAAATCACCGGCACGCAATTGCCCGACAGCGGTTTGCGCTGTTGGGTCGATGTCGATGGCAAACGCCTGGCGGCCTATCGCAAGGTCTGCGGATTCATCGATGACGGTCTGTTGCCACCGACGTATCCGCATATCCTCGCGTTTGCCTTGCAGATGCAATTACTCACGGCCAAGGACTTTCCGTTTCCGCTGCTGGGGTTGATTCATCTGAGCAACCGCATTCGCGTGTTGCGCCCGATGGGCGGGATCGGTCGGGCGCAGGTGAGCGTGCGCGTGACGAACCTGCAAGCGCATCCCAAAGGTGCGACGTTCGATCTGCTGACCACGCTGGATGACCAGCTCGGGCCGTTGTGGGAAGCCGAAAGCCAGATGCTCTGTCGCGGCGTGAAGCTCGAGGGCGAAGCTGTCGAACAAACCTGGGAACCCTCGCAATCGCTGGTGGAGGTGGCGCGCTGGAAAGCGCCGGCCGATATCGGCCGGCAATACGCCAAAGTGTCCGGAGACTACAACCCGATTCACCTGAGTGCAGCCAGCGCCAAGCTGTTCGGTTTTCCAACAGCGATCGCCCATGGTTTGTGGAACAAGGCGCGAACGCTCGCGGCGCTGGGCGATCATTTGCCCAAGGCCAACCTTGAGATCGCCGTGCACTTTCGCAAACCGGTGCGCCTGCCCAGTGAGGTGACCTTGCTGGCGAGTGCGGCGGGGTCCAGTGGTGAGTTGCGGCTGATCGGTGCACAAGAGCTGGAACACATGGTCGGGCAGTGGCAACACATTGCTTGAGCACGCGGGACACCGTTAATTGTGTGTATATAACTTAAGTTTTCGCCGTCTTTCCTCCTTCCACTGAAAAAAACCGGGCCTTGATTATCAAGGCCTTTTTTTGTGCGGCTATATCGTGGGTATTAGTCCTTAGGCGCTGAACTTCGCCCTCTATATAAAGGCGTTAATACCAACTTGAGAATGGTCTGAAACCCGCCCCTGGACTGAGATTGAGCACAACGGTCGAAGGCATCACCGACGACAGATCGGCGAGCCATCGAAGTCAACGAACGTTGTGACAGGTGCAAGGAATACGATCATGAAAACTCAAGGCGTGTGGTGCAAATCGGCAATCGCTCTGGCATTGATTCTCTCCCTTGGCCTCACCGGGTGCAGCAGCGGTGGTGGCGGTCATAAAAGCAGCTCCGGCAGTTCCGCGGCGGACGGTACCGCTGGCACTGGCGGTACCTCGGATACTGGCGGTACGGGTGGCACCGGTGATACTGCCGGCACCGGCGGAACCGGGGGCACCGGCGATACTGCCGGAACCGGTGGCACGGGCGGAACGGGTGGTACTGGCGGAACAGGTGGTACAGGTGGCACCGATCCGACCAATCCAACCAACCCGACAGATCCGACCGATCCCACCAACCCGACCAATCCAACCACCACCCCGTTGGTGACCACCACGCTGGTGCAGGATGTCGGTAATACCGTCGCTGGCGTCGGCGATGGCGTTGGCCAGATCGGTGACTCGCTGAGCAGCGTTCCTGTTGTCGGTGGCGTTGTACAAAGTGCGGCCAGAACCGCCGGCAATGTCGTCAGCACATTGGGTGATGGTGTCACCAATGGCGTTGGCAAACTGGCCACCGACCCGAATGGCCTGACCACCACCGTCGCTTCGGTCGGCGGCGCGGTGACTGATGTCGGCAACGGCGTGTCCGACCTCAGCGCCAAGCTGTCCACTGCGACTGGCAGCGTTCCGGTGGTGGGCGGTGTTGTGACCAAAGTCGCGCCGCTGCTTGATGGTGTCGGCGAGAAAGTCACCATGCTCGGCAATACCCTCGACACCACGCTGAGCAACGGCCCGACCAGCCAACTGACGAACAAAGTCGGCGGCAGTCTGGTACCCGTGATCGCGATGGTCGAAAGCACCACGGACAAGCTCGGCACTGCCACCGGGCTCGGCGATCCACTCAAAGGCGCGATCTCGCAAGTCGGTGGCGCGGTGAACACTCTGGGCGGCAAGGTCACCGATGCGGGTAACGGCAATGCCTTGACCAACACCCTCGGCGGCGCGTTGAGCAATACCGGCACCGCGGTCGGCAAGGCTGGTGGTCTGGTGTCCAACGGCACCGGCTCGGGTACTGGTGGAGTGGGTGGTGGTCTGGGCGGCGGCCTCGGTGGTACTGGCCTGCTGCAAACCGTCGGCGGTGCCGTGGTCAACGTCGGCGCAGGGCTGAATACCGGCAATACCAATGGCGTCGTCAGCGCCGGCGGCGTTACCGCTACCGGCCTCGGCAATACCGTCGCTTCGCTCAACACCGTACTCGGTGGATCGGGCACCCCGATCACCGCGACAACCTCACCTCTGGCCACGGTTGGCGCCACCTTGGGCACGGGTCTGAATCCGGTCACCAGCGCTGTGACCAACGTGACTCAACAAGTCGGTGCAGCGACCGGTATCGGAGCACCCGTCGCCGGTCTCACCGGCCAGGTTGGCGGTGCGGTCAGCAGTATCGGCACCACCATTGCCGCGACCAACAACCCGGTCACCACAGCGGTCGGTGGTCTGGTCACCAACGTCGGCGGCACCGTTGCCGCCGTCGGTGGACTGGTCAACGGCGGGACCAGCGGAGGAACCAGCGGAGGTACAACCGGTGGCGGTCTGGGCGGTGTACTCGGTGGTCTGACTAATACTCTGGGAGGCAGCCAACGCTAAATTGCACCTGGCCGATTCGACGGCCTCACCTACAGCGCCTACGCTTGGTTGAGGGCGGAAGATTCCCACGAGTCTTCCGCCTTTTTTCTTAGGAGAATTCAGCCCAGTGCTGTGATCTGACCATGGAGTGTCCTATGCGTGTAATGGCATCCCTGCTGTTCCTCAGTCTCAGTTCCGCCGCCCTCGCCGACACCCTGCCCAGCTTTCTCAACAGCAACGAAACCATCCGCAACCTGCCGGTGCCGAACCTGCCCGCCGACGCCTATCGCCCGAGCGCCACGCCCGTGCAAGTGCCTGACGCTGGTGCCGCCGCTGCGCAACCGCTGTTGATGGAGACCGAGATCAATTTGCAAACCGTGCAGATCGAAGGCGGAACCCTCTACCCGCTCAACGAGCTCGCCGAAATCTACAAACCCCTGATCGGCCGCCAAGCCACGCTCGCCGAACTGATCGAAGCCACGCGCAACATCACTCGACGCTATCAGCAGGACGGTTACCTGCTGTCCTACGCGTTCTTGCCGCAGCAAAATTTCAATGACGGCGTAGCACGCGTGGTGCTGGTAGAAGGCTACGTTCGCGATATCCAGATCGAGGGTGATGTCGGCCGGGTCAGAGCGCTGCTCGACAAACTGGTGGCAAAGATCCAGGCCGAACGGCCGCTGACCCGCAAGACGTTCGAGCGCTACACCACGCTGATGACGCGCATCCCCGGCGTAACGATCCAGGCCCAGGTGCCACCGCCCGGCACTACCGACGGTGCGACAACGCTGGTTGCCCAGGCCAGTCGCAAACCCTTCACCAGCACGCTGAGCACCACCGAAGACAACCGCAACGGCACCCAGGCCCTGCTCGGCGTCAGTAGCAATTCGCAAACCTCGATGGGCGAACAACTGACCCTCAGCGGTCTGTTTCCACCGGGTGACGATCATGAGCATTACTACCGCCTCGACTACAACCAGTTCCTCAATGACGAGGGCGCGCAACTGGCGCTGTCTGCTTCACGTTACCGCGCCGATCCCAGTACCGAAGTGCTCATCGACGGCGGTGGTCGACTCAGCACCCATCGAGAAAACGACCGCTACTCCATCGGGTTCATCCTGCCGTTGATTGCCGCCTCCAACGAATTGCTGACCGCCGGCTCGCGCCTGTACGCAGTCGATGACAAGACCCGCTACAACGGCATCAACTTCCCGTTCAGCACCGAGTTCCGTACCGACGTACGCGCTCTGGCTTTCGAAGGCGACTGGCGCAAAGCCGATGCCCGGCAACTGCGTATTCTCAGTGGCGGCGTGTATCAGGGTTTCGACAGCCTGGGCGCGGATACCAACTACGACGACATCGACCTCGATTTCTTCCGCGTACGCCTGTCCGGGGTGCAGAGCAACAAGTTCCTCGACAACTGGCAAGGCGTGCTCTCGGCCGCGCTGTACTGGAGCGACGACACCCTGCCCGACAGCGAGCGCGCGGTGTTCGGCGGACAGAATTTCGGTCGCGGTTATCCCGACGATCAAGCGTCCGGCGACAAGGGCTGGGGCGTGGCGTACGAGGTCAACTACAGCTTCAACCGCGACGGCAACTGGGTGCGCATCCTGCAACCGTATGTCGTACTCGATCGCTCGCGCAGTTGGTTCAATGAACTGCCGGTAAAGGCCAACAATCTGTCATCGGCCGCAATCGGGCTGCGGTTTGGCGATGCCAAGTACTACAACATTGCGCTGGAAGCGGCGAAGGCAATGTCGGATGAAGCACTGGACACGTTCAATCGCAAGCCCAGGTACAGCATAAGTTTCAGCTACCAGTTGTAAGCTGAAATACCCAGGAGGCTTCGGCAGCGGCGGGTGGAATGTACAACCGGCAGAAATGGGTCGGATTGCAGGCCGCCTTCGCGAGCAGGCTCGCTCCTACAGTTGGATTGAGTGCATGCAGTTAGAAATTGGTCGGCTGTCAGGCCGCCATCGCGAGCAGGCTCACTCCTACAGTTGGATTGAGTGCATTCAGTTAGAAATTGGCCGGCTGTCAGGCCGCTTTCGTAGGAACGCCGCCCGGAGCAAGCTCGCCCCCACAGAAAAGCAAAAGCGACCCACGCCGCTCTTAGGCTTTTAACCACTCAACAGGATGAGCGTTAGCTCGGCTGCAGCTCTTGATCTTGATCTTGATCCACGGGCGACGTCGGAAGGCTGAGTGGAGGGATTGATCCGGGGGTGGGAGCGTAGCGACCGTTTGGCGAAGCCAAACACAGCGAGAGGAGGTGCAGCGAAGCAAACCGTAGGCGCTGCCCCCGGATCGATCCCGCAGCGAAGGAACCCCGAGCCCCAGCGAGCGGGCCGCACGTAGGAGCAAGCCTTTTTGGTTACTTTTTCGGCGTTTGGAAAAAGTGACCCGCCGTAAGGGCGGAACCGCCAGCCGCAACACCCAAAAAAACGGATATTCACCCAAAACACCCAAAGCACGGTCGGCCCAGAGGCCGCCGAGCTCAACCTCAGCCAACCTGAACCTTAGGCTTGGGAAACAAGTTATCCAGAGTCTCCAACAACCTGACGTAATAAATCGGCTTGCGAAACAGATCCACCACCTGCAGCCGCAACAGATCACTGACGTCTTCCATATCCGCATGCCCCGACATCACAATCACCGGCAAATGCTGCCGAGAAGTATGCTCACGCAACCGCTTGATCAACGACATCCCGGACTCCTCCGGCATACGCAAATCAGTAATCACCAGCGCGATATCGGGATGGCGAGTCAGATGATGCAACGCCAGCTTCACCGACGTCGCCGCATGACAGACAAACCCCTCACCCTCCAGCAACTCCGCCAGTTCCAGCAACGCGTCCTCTTCATCGTCAACCAGAAGCAACTGTTGGCGGTGCGGCGAAGACGCGTTCATAGGCAATACCTGAAAGCTGAATGGAAAATCCATTGTAGTGCGATATCAGCCAGGTGCAGCGTTCCCATGACTCAAGGCGTCGGCCGTGTCACAGCCGTACCATCAAGAGACGTCAAGATATTATTGAAGATCGCCAGCACCCTATCGCCAAGAGGGGTTACGAATGCCACAACCACGACGGCGACCATCGCCACCACAATGGCGTACTCGATCGCCGAAGCCCCTTCTTCATTCTTGATGAACACCCGGGCTCTGGACATTAGATAGTCGAAAGTCATGCGAAACATAGGACTGCTCCTTTGCGCCTCTGGCGCTGATGTCACTACAACGGCAAAGAACCACCGTGCCATTTGAGCATTGTCAACAAACCCCCACCCAACAACTGTAAGAACGGATTAATCACAAAGGATTAATCACATCGCGAAGTTGCCGATTGCTGCTGTTAATTGGCCAAGACTCATACTTTAGTGGGTTATTTTCCTGTCACTAATGGCGTTTTGGCTCGGATCAGCTAGCGTGGAAATAGCGAAATAGTTGCATGTTCATAGCTGCCGGATTGGGAACTTCTCTCGTAAGCAAGTGCGGTGGGTAGTGCAGCAGGAAAGGGAGAGCCGTCATGAACAGTCGCGTCACCATGGGCCTTGCAGCCATCCTTATGCTTGGAGCGATCTTTGTCGGTTACTGGGGACTGGTGCTCAGTCGTCAACCGGCACCGGTCGCCGAAGCCCCCGTTGCCCCAGCCGTCACCGTTGAAAAAACTGTCGCGATCGCCGAAGACCAAGCCCGCCAACCGGTGGTGGTACTGCTGCACGACGTGCCCCCCTTTACCGCGCTGACCGCTGCCGATGTGGCGGTGGAAAAACTGCGCAGTGCACCGGCCGGCAGCTTGAGCAACGTCGATCAGGCCATCGGCCGCACACCCTGGCGGCACCTCAGCGCCGGCACTTGGCTGAACGATGAAAGCTTCAGCGCCGGCGGCTCACTGGCACGCATGATTCACAGCGATGAACGCGCCCTCACCGTGGCCGTCGACGAAGTGATCGGCGCGGCCGGGCAATTGATCCCCGGGGATTACGTCGATGTCTTGCTCTACCTGCGCCAGGATTCCAGCAACCTCGAACAATCTGCGCAGATCGTTTTGCCGGCCATGCGCGTACTCGGGGTCGGTGACCAGTACGGCCTGACCAACGACGGCCAACCCGCCTCGCCGGCCCTGAGCGCCGAGGAAAAACTCAAACAGGATCAACGCCGCATCGCCGCGCGCACCGTGGTGCTGGCAGTGCCCGAACAACTGCTCAGCCGACTGATGCTGGCAACGCAAGTCGGCACCTTGCGTCTGGCCGTACGCAGCAGTGAAGAACAACGCCTGGCCAAATACTGGGCCGGCGAAACTCAGGCGCCGGAGCATCTGAGCAGCGCCAACAGCCAACTCTTCCAGTTCACCCAACTGGCCTTGGGCGCCGGACCGAAAGCGCCTGCCGGCGGCGGTTCCGGCGCGGCCCCGAGGCCTGCCGTGGAAATCATTCGCGGCAACCAGATCACCCAACAAAACCCATGACTGCGCAAGGATCCAAGGGCATGCAGAGTCGTTTCAGGCCGACATTCAAACCCATGCTGCGCGCCCTGCTACTGATGGGCCTGTCGATGGACGCCGCGTTGGCGGCGGTTGGCAATTGTTCGGCACTGGGGCGCATGCCGCCGGTGATCGAAATCGGCGAAGGCTTTCAGCAGGATGTGCAATCGCCAGTGGCGATCACCCGTCTGGCGATTGGCGATCCGAAAATCGCCGACGTGCACGCCAACGGCAGTTCGTCCTTTCTGCTCACCGGCGTTGCGCCCGGTGCCACCAGCCTGATGGTCTGGACCTCGTGTTCAAGCGAGCCGCGCCAAAGCATGGTCTTTGTTCAGGGCGCCGCCACTGCCGCCATGACCGCCACCCTGCCCTCGGATGACCCGAGCCTGCCGTCGCAAGTGCAGACCGACATTCGTTTCGTCGAAGTCAGCCGGACCAAACTCAAGGAAGCCACCGCCTCATTGATCGGCACGCGCGGCAACTTTCTGTTCGGTTCGCCCGGCACCCTGCCACCGATTGATGGTGTGCCGCAGCCACGCCTGCCGGTGGACAACTCACTGTTCAACTTCTCGTGGGTCGGCGGCAAGACCATGGCGATCATCAATGCGCTGGAAACCAGCGGCTTCGCCTATACCCTCGCGCGGCCAAGTCTGGTGGCGTTGAACGGGCAGAGCGCAAGCTTTCTGGCCGGCGGTGAAATCCCGATTCCGGTGCCCAGTTCCGGCAGCGACAGCGTGTCGATCGAGTACAAGGAATTCGGCATCCGCCTGACCCTGACGCCAACCATCATCGGCCGCGATCGCATTGCGTTGAAGGTCGCACCGGAAGTCAGCGAACTGGACTTCAGCAATGCCGTGCAGATCGCCGGCACCACTGTGCCGGCCCTGACCATCCGCCGCACCGATACCAGCGTGTCACTCGGCGATGGCGAAAGCTTCGTCATCAGCGGTTTGATCAGCACCACCAACAGCTCGCAAGTGAACAAGTTTCCCGGCCTCGGCGACATCCCGGTGCTCGGCGCATTTTTCAAAGGCTCGCAGATCAAGCGCGAAGAACGCGAACTGCTGATGATCGTCACCCCGCATCTGGTGCAGCCACTGGCCGCCGATGCGCAATTGCCGTCGTTGCCGGGCGAAAAACTGCGTAATTACGATCCGAATTTCTACCGCATGTTCTTCCTTGAAAACGGCAACTTCGACAAGCGCAGCGGGTTATCCCAATGAGCCAGAATCTGAGCCAGACCTTTCTCGCCATCACCCGCAACAGCACCGATCTGGAGTGGCTGCAAGGCGCGCTCGCGCCGCTCGGTCAGGTGGTCAGCGCCGGTGGCGGCAGCCTCGACGAATTGCTGGCACTGGTGGACGTGACCTTTGCCAACCTGGTGTTCGTCGGTCTGGATCGCGAACACGTGGTCGCCCAGAGCGCGTTGATCGAAGGCGCGCTGGAAGCCAAACCGATGCTGGCGATCGTGGCGCTCGGCGACGGCATGGACAATCAGTTGGTGCTCAACGCAATGCGCGCCGGCGCCCGGGATTTTGTCGCCTACGGTTCGCGCTCCAGTGAAGTCGCCGGGCTGGTGCGGCGCTTGAGCAAACGCCTGCCGCCCGTGGCACCGAATACGCAATTGGGCGGCCTCACGGTGATGTATGGCGTGCAGAGCAGTTCCGACGGCGCACTGCTGGCCAATCACATGGCGTTGGTGGTGCAAAAGAGCGGTCAGCAAACCTTGCTGCTTGATCTTGGTTTGCCGCGCGGTGACAGCCTCGCCCTGCTCGGGCTGGAAAGTTCGTTCCACTTCGGCGATGCCTTGCGCCACTTGCGCAGGCTCGACGCCACGCTGATCGACAGCGCCTTCACCAGTGCCGAAGCCGGCCTGCGGATTCTCGCCTACGCCAGCAACGACGAGCCGCTGGAAAACACCAGCGCTGCCGAGCTGTACATGTTGCTCAGCGCCTTGCGCCAGCACTTCCAGCACATCGTCGTGAACCTCACCGGGCAGACCGACAGCGAAGCCTTGCGCACCTTTGTCAGCCACTGCGACAAGTTGCTCTGGTACACCGACCAGAACGTACTCAACTGCCGACGCAACCTCGCAGTGCTCAATCTGTGGCGGGAAAAAGGCATGAAGCTCGACCACGGACGCCTGCTGATCGACCGCTATTTGAGCAACGTCGCGCCCGATTCGGACACCCTCGGCAAGACCTTCAATCTGGAAGTGATCGCTACGCTGGCCCTCACCCCGGAAGTGCGCCTGAACGCGAAAAACCAGGGCGTCAGCCTGTTCGAACTGGCCCCGCGAGAAAAACTCACGCAGAGCCTGCGCGCCCTCGGTGAACGTCTGGCGAAACGTTCCGAAGGTCTGGCCAAGCCCAAAGTGACCTGGTTCGACCGCTTGCGAGGCACCTCATGAGCGCAGAAAAACTCTTCGGTGCGGCGCCCCGCAGTGGCGTCGGCAACAGCGATCACGAAGGCCTGAAACTGGTCCTGCATCGCTACATCATCGACGCCCTCGAAGAGTCGGGCAAAAACCTGCTGGAAGGTTCACGCCAGCAACTCGCGCAATTTGTCACCGACAAAGTCGCCGAATACATCGCGCGTTTGCACTTGGCGATATCGCGCTACGAAATGGAGCGGCTGGCCGAAGAGATCGTCGACGAGCTCACCGGTTTCGGTCCACTGGAAGTGTTGCTGCGCGATCAGTCGGTGACCGAGATTCTGGTCAACGGCCCGCACCGGGTGTTCATCGAACGCGACGGTGTGCTGCACCAGAGTGACCTGCGTTTTATCGATGCGCATCACGTCGAACGCGTGATGCAGCGCATCCTCGCGCCGCTCGGTCGGCGCCTCGACGAGTCTTCGCCGATGGTCGATGCACGCCTGCCGGATGGCAGTCGGGTCAACGCGATCATTCCGCCGATCGCCCTCGACGGTCCATGCCTGTCGATCCGTAAATTTCGCAAGGACATGCTCAAGAGCACCGACCTGATGGCGATGCAAACCATCGACCTGTCGATCTTCGAGTTTTTCCAGAATGCCGTCGGCAAGCGCTGCAACATCCTGATCAGTGGCGGCACGGGCACCGGCAAAACCACGCTGTTGAACATTCTCAGCCAGTTGATCAACCCGCACGAACGTCTGGTGACCATCGAAGACGTCGCCGAATTGCAGCTCGGTCACCCGCATGTGGTGCGCCTGGAAACCCGTCCGCCGAATGCCGAAGGCCACGGTGAAGTGAAGGCCAGCGACCTGATTCGCAACGCCCTGCGGATGCGCCCTGACCGAATCATCCTCGGCGAGATTCGTGGCGTCGAAGTGGTCGACGTCCTCACCGCGATGAACACCGGTCACGACGGTTCGATGAGCACCGTACACGCCAACAACGCCCAGGATGCCCTGCTGCGTCTGGAAACGCTGGTCGGCCTGACCGGCCGCTCCATCGCCGAACGCACCCTGCGCCAGATGATCTGCGCCGCCCTCGACGTGATCATCCAGTTGACGCGCATGCCTGACGGGCGCCGCTGCGTCAGCGAGGTCGTGGAAGTGGTCGGCATTCGCGAAGATGTCTACGTCACCAACACCCTGTTCCGCCTCGACCGCCGCAGCGGTTTCGGCTTCCTGCGCGAAGCCGTCAATCCGGCCGGCGACAAGCTGCGCCACGAGGCTCATCTGGGCTGACGGCAAGGAGCACCGAGCATGCTGGGACCGATCATTCTCATTGTTATCTGCCTGACGCTGCTGGGGCTGTCGATCCGTCTGTTCCTGCAAGGCCTGCGCAAGACCGCCACGGAAAAAGTTCTCAACCGTCTCGCCGCCGGACAGCCGCAACTGGCGCCGGACAAACCTGTGTGGGTCGGACTGGAGCGGATGTTTCTGCGTGCCGGACTGGGCCGCCCGACCGAGCGTTTCGGCCTGTGGCTGAGTCTGTGGGCGCTGGCGATGGCGCTGGTTTTTTTTCTCGCCGACTGGGTCGGCCTGCTGCTGATGATCTTCGTTCCGCCACTGGCGCTGCGGCTGTACATCGCCGTGCTCTACCAGCGCCGGGTCAAACGGATGATCGAGCAACTGCCGCAGTTGCTTGATCACACCGTGCGCAGCCTGAAGTCCGGGCGCACCCTGAGCGACGCAGTCATGGGCGGCATTGAAGCCAGTGAAGATCCGCTGAAAAAAGCCATGGGCCGGGTCCAGCGCAACGTGCAGCTGGGGGTGAACCTGCCCGACGCGGTCAGCGACTTTGCCGAACTGTATGAACAGGACGAACTGCGCATGTTCGCCCTTGGCCTCAAGGTCAATCATCGCTACGGCGGCAATGCCAGCGAGCTGCTGGAGAACCTGATCAAACTGATCCGCGAACGCGACCAAGGCGCGCGGCAACTGCGTGCGCTCACCGGCGAAACGCGCATGACCGCGTGGGTACTCGGTTCGTTGCCGTTGCTGCTGGTGAGTTACTTCATGCTGACCAACCCCGGCTACATGCTCGGGATGTGGAACGACGCGAGCGGGCAGAAAATGCTGATCAGCGCTGCCGTGTTGCAAGTGTTCGGAACACTGGCGCTGTGGCGCATGTTACGGAGCGTCTGACATGGTCTACCTCGCCGCTCTCATGTTGCTGCTCGGCGCCCTGCTACTCGTGGTCAATCACTTGCTCACCGAGCGGCGTCGGGTGCGTCAGGTCAATCAGCGCTTGCAAGGGCATCTGGTGCGTGAAAACCGCTTCGGCAGCTGGCTGCGCGCGCTGGGCAGCAGCAAATTCGGCCAGCGTTCGGTGAGCATCGACAGCGAAACCCAGACCCTGCTCAACCGCATCGGCTGGCGCCGCGCCAATGAACGCGCGCTGTTTGCGGCCTGCCAGATCGGCACGCCGCTGCTAACGTTGGGATTGGCAATTTTTCTGCAAGAGGTGTTTTTCCCCCAGGCTGACAACCGCTGGATCGTGCCGATGCTCGCCACCGGCGGCGGCTATCTGCTGCCCAAACGTCTGCTGGCTTACGCAGCGACGCGGCGGCAGAAAACCATCGCGGTGGAGGTCTCGACGTTCATTCCACTGCTGCGCATCCTCTTCGAATCCGGCATGGCCGTCGAACAGGCCCTGCGCGTACTCAGCATTGAAGCGCAAAAGCTGCTGCCGGAACTGACCAGCGAACTGCGCCTGATTCTGGCCCGTGTCGACAGCGGCCTGGAACTTGGCCAGGAGTTGAACAAAGCCGCGGTGATGCTCGCCGTCGACGAATTCACTGACACCTGCGTGATCCTCCAGCAACTGATTCAACAGGGCGGCGGCGCGATGAAATCGCTGCTGGCGCTCAAGCAACTGCTCGATGACCGACGCCTGACCCGCCTGCAGGAATACATCTCGAAAATGTCGGCGAAGATGTCTGTAGTGATGATGCTGTTTCTGTTTCCGGCACTGCTGATCGTCCTCGCCGGCCCCGGCTTCACTGCGATTGCCCGGGCGTTCGCAAACTGACCTTGCTCATGGAGAGCGTTTGATGAAAGTACTGATAGTCATGGCAAGTCTGTTGCTGCTCGGCGGTTGCGCCACCGACGGCCAGGCACCGTGGACGGCGCTGCTGGCACCGAGCAGTTGCAGCAAAATGACCCAGGAGCAGGAGCTGGCCCTGAACCTCGCGGACGACCTAGCCAGCGACGGCAAACTGCACGCCAGCCTGGCCAACCTGCAAAGCCTGCCGGACAACATCAGCGAAGTGCGCCTGCGCAAAGCCAAGGTCTATCGCTTGCTCGGCCGCAGCGAAGCCGAGCCGCTGTACCGCGGCCTGCTCGGCGGCTGCCTGACCGCCGAAGCCGAACACGGCCTCGGCCAACTCTACGCCGCCCGCGGTGACAACGGCCAGGCCCAGGCCCACCTGCAACGCGCCGCCCGCCTGGCCCCCACCGACGAGAAAATCCGCAACGACCTCGGCGTGGTCTACCTCAACCAACTGCGCCTCAACGACGCGCGCTTCGAGTTCCTCACCGCCATCGAACTCAAGCAGAACAACCAACTGGCAACCCTGAACATGGTCACCCTGCTGCTGTACCAGAACGATTGGCCACAAGCCGCCGAAATCGTCAGCCGCGCCAAACTGACCCCGCAACAATTCACCGAAGCCCAGCAACGCGCAGAAAAACTGAAAGCCCCGGTCAAGGCCAAACCCGCCACCAGCAATCAAGTGGCCGCCGTCGCTGAGCCGTTGCCGTCATCGCTCAAATAAGGAGACAGCCATGCATCCCTTCAAAGGCCTGTGCTACCTGACCCTGCTCAGCCTGCCCCTCAGCGCCACCGCCATCGACGCCGGCCCCGCCTCGGCGCAACAACAGGAAACCGAAGGCTGGCTGGTCCTGCAAAGCCGCAACAAAGCCGCCTCGCCCAAACCCCAAACGGCAACCGCGACCGAACGGGATCTGGCGATGCAGCGCTGGCTGAAGAAGTACAAATATGAGATTCCGGATTTTTATGATCCGGATGCGGGTGGGAAGATCGAGACCAAGAATTAGTGAGGTGCTGACCTTGCGAGCGCTTTCGCGAGCAGGCTCACTCCCACCTTTTGAAATGCACTTCACCTGTGGGAACGAGCCTGCTCGCGAAGAACGATGACGCGGCGTGCCTGACGGATCAGGTCTGCGGATCGACCCGATCCAGTGCCCGGTTTACCGCCAGCTCAGCCAGCATGATGATCTGCTGAATCGCCAGCGCGGTATTGCGCTCAGGCCGGCCGAGCTGATCGGCAAAGTTACCGGCCAGCGTGTTGGCCGAAGCCAGGGATTCGCAGGCGTGGGCGAGCAGGCTTTCCGTATCGATTTTCGGATGGATGAGAAACATTGTGCTCGGTTGGCGGGGTTTTGCAGGTTCGGGGCAGAGGTAGAAATCGAGAGCGTGTTTGATCGCTTCGCGGTTTTTGGCGAGGTTGTCGGCGCGGATGGCTTCTTCGAGCGGGGTGGTGGGTTCGTGGGGTGGGTCGGGGATCAGTTTGTCCATTGAAACAACTCCAAAGTCTTTGCCGCCACCCTCTGCCATTCTCACGGGGCAAAAGGTGGCAGCTGTATGCGGGGTGAGAATACCGGTTATGGACACCCGGCCAGACCGAAGTCTGCCCGCACACAGCCGCCATGACACATTGCAGACAGCAGGCAAGCTGGCGGCGATTATGCGTGCACAGAAACTGGATGACCATAAATTGCCGGGTTCTCACACCCGATCGCTGAGTGTTCAGCGACAGCCAGAGACTAGAGAGCGCACGTCCGACGGACAACCTGAAAACAGTGTGGGAAGGTTCTGATTATCTGGCACACATTTAAACAGCCAAAAGCCAACCCTCACCCTAGCCCTCTCCCAGAGGGAGAGGGGACTGACCGAGTCGTTTGGGAGAGCTACGCTGGCGTGAAAGACCGAGTCGAATTCAGATTCTGAAACAGATCAAAAGCCCCTCACCCTAGCCCTCTCCCAGAGGGAGAGGGGACTGACCGAGTTGTCTGGGAGAGCTACGCCGACGTGAAATATCGAGTCGAATTCAGATTTTGAAACAGATCAAAAGCCCCTCACCCTAGCCCTCTCCCAGAGGGAGAGGGGACTGACCGAGTTGTCTGGGAGAGCTACGCCGACGTGAAATATCGAGTCGAATTCAGATTTTGAAACAGATCAAAAGCCCCTCACCCTAGCCCTCTCCCAGAGGGAGAGGGGGCTGACCGAGTCGTTTGGGAGAGCTACGCCGACGTGAAATATCGAGTCGAATTCAGATTCTGAAACAGATCAAAAGCCCCTCACCCTAGCCCTCTCCCAGAGGGAGAGGGGACTGACCGAGTTGTTTGGGAGAGGTACGCCGACGTGAAATATCGAGTCGAATTCAGACTCTGAAACAGATCAAAAGCCCCTCACCCTAGCCCTCTCCCAGAGGGAGAGGGGACAACCGTGGTGTTTGGGAGAACTACGCCGACGTGAAATATCGAGTCGAATTCAGATTCTGAAACAGATCAAAAGCCCCTCACCCTAGCCCTCTCCCAGAGGGAAAGGGGACAACCGTGGCGTTTGGGAGAGCTACGCCGGCGTGAAAGACCGAGTCGAATTCAGACTCTGAAACAGATCAAAAGCCCCTCACCCGCTCCTAACCACTCAACAGGATGAGCGTTAGCTCGGCTGCAGCTTTTGATCTGCTGGCCCCTTCGGCAGGCTGAGTGGAGGGATTTATCCGGGGGTGGGAGCGCAGCGACCGTTTGGCGAAGCCAAACACATCGAGAGGAGGTGCAGCGAAGCAAACCGTAGGCGATGCCCCCGGATAGATCCCTGAACGAAGGAACCCCGAGCCCCAGCGAGGGGCCGAACGCCGGGGCCCAGCCTTTTGGTTACTTTTTGGCGTCTGAAAAAGTGACCCGCCGTAAGGGCGGAACCGCCAGCCGCAACACCCAAAAAAACGGATATACACACCAAACCCCAAGAACCTGGTCGGCCCAAAGGCCGCCAAGTCAATGCGCCGTAACCCGCTGCCGAGAAGCAGAAGCACTCGGCGACAAGGCCAAAGCCAACTGCGTCCGATTATGCATATGCGTCAACCGCAACACCTGCGAAACATAAAGCTTCACCGTGTTCTCGGTAATCCCCAACTCACAGGCAATCTGATAATTGGTCTGCCCCTTACCGACCAACCGCGCCACATCCAATTGCCGCGGCGACAACTGATTGAAAATCTCCGGCATCTCCTGCGCCTCAGCCTCAACAGGCTCACCGCCCAACCCATCGCGAACCACCGTCGAAGGACTGCGCCGCACCTTGTCCAGATCCTGATAAAGGTCATCAATCGACTCAGACAAAAACTGCAACTTCTGATTCAAATGCCCCAAATGCAGATTCTTCTGCCGCTCCTGCAGCGCCACCTCCTGACGTCGCACACCTTCGAGCAACTCATCCAGATCAATCGGCTTCTGATAGTAATCGGCAATCCCGGCACGCAACGCCTTGATCACATCCTGCTTGTCGGCACGCCCAGTCAGCATGATCGCCTCGAACGCCCGACGCTTGCCCGCCAGCCGCTGTAATTCCTGAATCAACTGAATGCCATCCATGTCCGGCATGTGCAGATCACTCAGCACCAGACCGATTTCCGCGTCCTCACTGAACCGCTCGATCGCCTGCTGACTCGACTCACACGGCACACAGCGATAACCGCTGCTTTCAAGAAACTCGCACAACTCCTCCACAATCAACGGCTGATCGTCGACCACGAGGACTTTTACCGCAGACGTAAGCTTGTTCACGTGCTACTCCATGTCCCAGGCCAAAGCTGACCATTCCTGTACTGTCAGCCTTTGGCTGTATAACCAGTTACTTTGAAAGTAGACGTACTTTCCGACTATGTACATAGAACTAGTGGCGCTTGGCGACTAATGGATCCAAAGTACAACGAGCACAGCACCGACCAGCACGAACGGTGCAAATGGCAGCTTTTTTGACGTGTCCGGCGCCAGATATCGCAGACGTTCTCTAAGCCCTTGACTCATATGGAGCCAGACTCTTGGCGCCAGCAGCAGCCAGATCAGGCTGGCGAACCCCGCACCAATAAACACGCCGAGAATAAACAGACCGTCCGTCGCAAGCCCCAGAGCTGTCATTAATTTCACATCGCCGGCGCCCATCCGGCCCATGAAAAACCCCGGCAGGGTCAGCGCCAGTGCGATCAGGCAGGCCCAGCCGCCCTGCCCTGCGTCAGCGCCCAGCCAAGTGCTGCCGGTCCACAGCAGCCAGATCAGCGCCAGCGCCGCCACACCGAGGGTCAGTCCATTGGCAATGCGCCGCTGGCGAGCGTCTTGCGCCGCGCACAGCCCCAGCCAGATCAGGAGGACAAAACTGTACATCGGGTAAAAACCGTCCATTTTTGCGGAATGATTCTATGCTGATACTACGCAGTGACAGTCAGGGTAGACGCACTCATGAAAACCGGCTTTCGGAAGTCGCAAAAAGGTGCGGTGACGATCGAGTTCGCCTTGGTGTTCATCATTTTTTTCGCCGTGTTTTACGGCCTGGTCAGTTACAGCCTGCCCTTGGTGATGATGCAATCGTTCAACCAGGCCACGTCCGAAGCGGTACGTCGCAGTGTCGCGGTCGATCCCAACACACCCAACTATTCAACAGTCGTGCTCAACACCGCGAACGCCACGCTGACCCAGCAATTGTCCTGGATTCCGCCGGTCTTCAACCTGGTGATCGGCGTTGATACCAGCAGCCAATACAGCGCATCAGGCCTGCTGACGGTGCGAGTGGATTATCCGGTCAGCAAGTTGAATCAGGTCATGCCGTTTCTGGTGCTTCCGGTCGTTGGCACAGTGCCCAATCTGCCCACCTACCTGACCGCCAAATCGAGTCTGCAATTTTGACGTCGGGGGACAAGCTCTTCGGGCGCTTGCTCAAACGCACGCCGCCCGCCGCCCACGAGTTGCCCGAACCACTCGGCTCACCCGCAACAGGCTTGCACCTGTACCTGAACGACGACGGTGGCGTGCTGCAAATGGCCGGCCCGCTGCGCCATCTGCTGGCGCAGTTCAAACCTCAAGATCAGCCCTTGCCACTCAGCACTTATCTGCTGCCCCACAGCACACTGACCATCGAAGGTCGGCCACGGGAGTGGCAGGGGCTCTTGCTGGATCTCGACTTCTGCGGCCTGGGCGAGCAAACCGTGCACCTGCGTGGCTGGGTACAGCCGCTGGGCGACGGCTGGCTGATGCAGTTGATCGATATCGCCGACTTGCTGCTTGAACGCCAACAATCGCGTCAGCGTGACGCCTGCCAATTGATTGCCGGGCAGGTCAGTGAACAGGTACGCGCCTGCAGCCAAGTGCGTTTGCCGGTGATCGTCAGCGAACAATTGCAAATGATCGCCCAGCGCTGGCATATCCCCTGTCTGGCGCTGGCCTTGCTCGATGATGAGCAACAGGGCTGGCAAATCCATCGCCAGTATCGAGCGCACGATGCGCCGGATCTATGGCATGACGGCCAGCGCCTGGGCACGCCGCTGGACAGCCTGAACGGCGCCGCGCCGCAACGCGTCGGCGCACACCATGGCCTCGATGAACACTCGCGAGTGCAGGCCCTGTTCGGCAGTGCCGAAGGTTTCGCGGTGCCGTATAGCGATGAGCGCGGTGTGGTGGCCTGGCTGCTCTGCGGTTTTTATCCCGTGGACAGTGCCGCGCCATACCTGACCGAGCGCGACTGGATGACACTGCTCGGCGCGCTCGCCGGGCCGTTGCTCGGGCGCCTGCGCGAACAGCAACATCACCTGCAACTGGAACGCATCGAAGCGCTGCAAACCCTGCTCGGCACCGGCTGGTGGGAGATTTTGCCAGGCGACGCCCACATTCAACTGGCCCCCGCGCTGGCGGCGGCCCTGAACGTGAACCCTGGCGGATTAGCGCTGGAAGACTGGCTGGCGCAAATCCATCCCACCGACCGCGACGAGTTGCGCAGCCGTCTGCAAGCCTTGCAACAACACGGTGAAGCCCTGACGTTATCGGTGCGCCTGCGCGGTGGTAATAACGAGCAGGCGCCCACGTGGTATCGCGTGCAGGGCCAAGTGATTGGCAATGGCGAGTTCCGCCGATTGGCCGGTTTCATGCTCGATATCAGCGATATCCAGAACCAGCAACAACGGGCCGCCGCCGCGCATGCACGGCTGGATAACCTGATCGCCAGTTCGCCCGCAGTAATTTACGTCCAGCACTACCACGAAGGCGCGCTGATCCCGGCGTTCTTCAGTGCCAGTCTGCAGCCCTTGTTGGGCTGGAGCCTTGAGGACTGCAGCAGCGGCGCACTGATCGAAAAGATTCACCCTGACGATCGCGACCGGTATTTCGCCCGCAGCCGTCAGTTGTTGCGTGAAGGTTCGGTGCGCGCGCGTTATCGCCTGCGCGATCGTCACGGTGAATATCACTGGCTGCTTGATGAAGCCAAGTTGCTGCGCAATGACCTCGGTCTGCCGGTCGAAGCGGTTGGTTTGTGGCTGGACGTCACCGAAGCGACTCTGGCGGCCGAGCAGGTGAAAAAAAGTGAAGAGCGCTACCGGATTCTGGTGGAGGATTCGCCGGCGATGATCTGTCGCTACCGCCCGGACCTGATTCTGACCTTCGGCAACCGGCCGCTGGCGACGTACCTGGAATGCACGCCGGAGCAACTGCCGGGGGTCGATCTGGGTAGTTGGATGTCCGAGGAACAACGCGCCGCTTTCGTCCAGCGTCTCGGATCACTGACGGCGGAACAGCCGGTGAGCACCGCAGAAATCAGCCTGCAACTGCCCGGCCGCGAACACGCCTGGTGGGTCTGGTCCGATCGTGGCGTGTTCGATGAACACGGCCAATTGATCGAAGTGCAAGCGGTGGGCCGCGACAACACCGAAGTGCGCCGTTCGCAGCAGCAACTCACGCAAAGCGCGAAAATGGCCACCCTTGGCGAAATGGCCACCGGGCTTGCCCATGAAATCAATCAGCCGCTGAACGTGATGCGCATGGCCATCGTCAACGTGCTCAAGCGTCTGGGCAACGGCGATGTGCAGGTCGATTACCTGACCGACAAACTCAAGCGCATCGATGCGCAGGTTCAGCGTGCGGCGAAAGTAGTCGATCACATGCGCGTATTCGGCCGACGTTCGGAGATCGAGCAGCAACTGTTCAACCCCGCCTCGGCCATTGAAGGCACGCTGTCGCTGCTGGCCGAGGGCATGCGCGGCAAAGGCGTGGATTTGCGCATCAGCGAGACCGGGTTCGAGGTCCAGGTGCGCGGCTACGTCGATCAGCTTGAACAGGTGTTGATCAATCTGATGGTCAACGCGCGGGATGCGTTGCTGAGCAAACGCGAGAAGGACTCGAGCTTCAAACCGTGGATTGCGATCTACGCTGAACGCGATGATCAGAGCGTGCGGTTGTGGGTCGAGGACAACGGCGGCGGCATCGACCCGCGCTTGCTGGAGCGGATCTTCGAGCCGTTTTTCACCACCAAACCGATCGGCATCGGCACCGGGCTGGGGCTGTCGGTGAGCTACGGCATCATCGACAACATGGGCGGCCAGTTGAGCGTGCGCAATTCGGTGGAGGGTGCGCGGTTCTGCATCGAATTGCCGATTGCCTCTGATGCCTAAATTACCAGATAGGCCTTGCCGGTCTGACCGCAGGTCATGTTGGCGCCGACGTCGACGTCCATCAGGTTGATGCCCAAACTTTTGAGCAGGTTGTTCAGCAGCGGGTCGAGCAAAGGACTAAGTGCCCCGGTCACCACAGGCAACAATCGGTTGGTGACATCGCTGATCAACGAGGCAACACCGGTGACGATGGCTCCCAACGGATTGCTGCCCTGCGGTTTGTAGACGATCAGATTGATCCCCGCGAGGGTATTCGACAGGCTGCCGACGATGTTGCTGGTTGGCGCTGCCGGCAAGATGCTCGGCGGCAGTTTGAGGTTGGCCGGGGTGGCAAACGGTGTGCTGCTGGAGAACACTAGGTCTTGCGAATTTTGCGCGACGCTGGTGTCGAGCATGATGCCGATGCCTCCCGCGCCGAAAGGAACATGGGTGGCAGGATCACAGGTGCCGAGCAGCAGAATTTTGTGACAGGTGACGATCCCCAGATCGATCAGCGCCAAGGGTGCCACCGTGGGTTCGGCCGCCGAAGAAAAGGCATTGGTCGGATCGATCTTGCCGAGTTTCAAGTCAGCGATGGACGTGATGGTATGCGCGGTCAGGCTCTTGGTGCCGGTAGTGCCCGTCGGACATCTGTAATCGGTGACATAACTCTTGGCGCCGCCGGCATCCAGACTGATGTCGATTTGCGGCGATGGCAGCAATTGTGGATCAAGTTGCTCACAACCGGCGCCCAACAGGCACAGGACCGAATTGAGCGTGCTGACCAGATTCAGACTCAGTAGTGCATTGAGGGTCGGGGTCAATCCACCCACCAGCCCCAACACCGCATTGGCCAGCCCCGTCACCCCGGACAGCACCGGCAAACTCACCGACAACATCGTGCGCACCTGCGCCGTACGCACATAAATCCGGTCCGGCCCAGTCGGGTTGAGCTTGGCCCGCGCCGGATCGCCAATCGCGGAAAACTGCGGCGGCTCGATCACTTTCACCCGCACCGTGACATTCGCCAGCCCCAGCACACTGATCGGCAACGTCGCCGCCACCGCACTCTTGCTGTTGGCCAGTTGCACCACGCCCTGAATCAGCTGCAGCAGTTGCAGATTGGCGTCCAATCCCGCCGATGTCGTACCGGTCTGCAATTGCAGGATGTCGCCCAGTTTGACCGGCGCCGCGTTGATCGCGGCCACCTGCAATTGGCCCAGCGCAGTGATCACCTGCGCGGTCGCGCCGTTGAGTTGCACCACCGTCGCCGCGGCCTGAATCAGTTGCGTCACCGTGGCCTGAGTGTTGAGTAATTGCGTGTAGTTGCCCGCCGCGACGTTGAGATTGATCGCCAGTTGATCAAGGTATTTGAGCAAGTTGATGTCGGTGTTGAGCAGGCCATCCCAGCCCAATGCCGTGAGATTGACGTTGCCGCCAAGCAGCCCGGAAAACAGCGGATTGAGGATGTTCGACTGCGCCGTATCGATGCTGGCCAGGGTGCTGCGAATATTCAGTTGGGCCACCGTCGGCTGCGGTTTGGCGGCAACCGCCGAGGCATTGAGCGTGGTATTGAGACTGACCGGTGTGCCGCTGAACAAGGCCTGTACGCCGCCGGCAAAACTGCTGGTCACCGTGCGGCTGGCGGCCACTTTGACCGCTGCCGCTTGCGTGGCATCCACCGCGAATGTGCGCAGGCCGGTAGCGGCGGTCACCAAGGAGCCGCATGTGGTGGCGAGGGTGTTGCTGGTATCAACGATGTAGCCATTGCGCACGGCGCTTTGCCCAGCGTAACTGGCGGCGCTCAGCCCCGGCAGGCAATTACCGCCACGACTCACGGCTTCGAGGGCGGCGTTGTCGACCACCCGCTGCAATTTGCGTTGTTCCATGTACAAGCGGCCGGTATCGACCACCAACAGCAGCATCACCACCGCCAGACTGAGGGTGGCCGCCGCCATCAAGCCAATCGCCCCGCGCTGGCGGGCCGGGCCGTTGAATCGCGAACGAGGCGACATGGCACACTCCTTTGCCGCTAGCTCCATTGGTGCAACTGAGTGTAGACGCGCCTAATGGCAACGCGCCATTTTGAACAGACAAACATCCCTGTGGGAGCGAGCCTGCTCGCGAAGGCGTCGTGTCAGATAAATAACAGTTGAATGACACCCTGCTTTCGCGAGCAGGCTCGCTCCCACATTGGAATTTAGGGTGGAACAAAAAAACGGGAGCTCAACAGCTCCCAATTTTTAACGGATTCAGCGCGGTGGATAGTTGGTAAGGATGCGGGCGACCGTCTCACGAATGGCATTGCTGCGATCCTGCGGATTCGGCTTGCTGGCGAGCATCTGCTCATCGCTGCCGCGCCACACCAGTTTGCCGTCCTTGCCGTCGAGCAGGTCGATCTGGATGGTCGCGACCTTGTAGGTGATGTTGCGCGTTTCGTTGTACATCGGCGCGCCCCAGTAGCCGTTCCACGGGCCACCCCAACCGCCGCCGTAATTGGTCGTCACTTGCTGCTGACGATCCTCGACGATCAGGTAGGTCTGCACGTTCAGATCACCCTTGGCGCCCGCCGCCGCAGGACGCAACCCGCGCTGGTCGAGCTGATCGGCCACGGCTTGGCGGATGCGTTGCTCGGTCAGGTCGCTTTTGATCCGCGGATCATCGGGGCGATATTGCAGGGCGGGGTCTTTCCAGCTCCAGCTGCGATAGGCGGCAAAATCGCGACTGGCATCGAAATCGTGATTGACCTGGTTGGCGGCGCAAGCGCTGAGCAGCGCGGCCATGGCCAGTAAAGCGAGACGGCGGAACATGGGTTTTCTCCGAGTGAAGACATGAACCTGCGGAAGCTTCGAATGGGCAGGAAGCTAACTGGGAGGATACGCCGACATGGCCTTTTCCACAGCCTCGCGGATCGAATCGGTGCGATCGATTTCGCTGCCCTTGTTCGCGGTTTCGGCACTGGCACTCCACACCGGTTGACCGCTGCCGGCGTCGAACAGGTTGACCTGTACCACCACGACTTGCTCGGAATAGGTGCGCACGATCGGCACCGTGTTGTACATGCCGTAACCGCGACCATATCGATCATAGCCGCCGTATCCGCCGCCGTAATAACCGTAGTCGTCCTGGACCTGACGCAAACGGGTTTCCAGACGTAGATCGGCGCTGACCAACAGGTCGGCCGGGCGATTGTCGTGCAACGGGCGCAAACCGCGCTGATCCAGCGCGTTGCTCACCGCTTCGGCCACTTGTGCCGAATCGGCCCAGGCCGTGCCCGGCGGCAGTTGCCCGTTGAGCCAGGCCCAGCTGCGGTAGCGTCCATAATCACGCGGCGGCGCCGGGTAAGCGCTGCGATCAAAAGTGTTGGCCGCTTGCGCCGGTGCCGGCGGCAAGGGTCGCGATTGCGCCACGTACGGGTTGCTGCTCTGGCAAGCAGCCAACCCCAGACAGATCAGCAGTAACCCGGATTGAGCTTTCATGTCGCGCTCCGATCAGATCGGCCGGCAGATCCAGTGCAAGTAGCGCCCAAGCCCGGCGAAGCTTGGGTGACGGCGGTGAGCGAGCTCCATCTCGAGCAAATCCACGAGTTCAGCGCGGGCCTGGAATTCCACCGGCATGTAGTCGTGGAAAACCCGGATCCCGCTTTGGGTTTCGACCTGCCACAGGCCTTCGAGTTGCGTTGCCAATTCCCTTGGGTCGAGGGGCTGTTGCGGGGTCAGGCTTTGCTTTTCCCCGGCCATGCTGTTCTTGCGCATTTTCTTGAAATGGCCTTTGAGCAGGTTGCGGTAAATCAGCGCATCGCGGTTGTAGAACGCCAGCGACAGCCAGCCACCAGACTTGGTCAACTGATGCAGCACCGGCAGGATCGCGTGGGGTTCGGCGAGCCATTCCAGCACGGCGTGGCAAATCACCAGATCGTACGGTTCAGTGAGTTGGCCGAGCAGTTCCTGCCACGATGCCTGAATGAACGTCGCGGTTTGCCCGGCTTCAGCGAAACGCTGGCGCGCGCCTTCAAGCATCGGTGCGGCCGGTTCGGTGAAGGTGACGTCGTGGCCGCGCTCGGCCAGCCACAGCGACATGTGGCCGAGGCCGCCGCCAATGTCGAGCACCCGCAACGGACGATCCGGCAGCGCCTCTGCGAGGTCGGCCTGCAACACCGCGAGACGAATCGCGCCTTTGGCGCCGCCGTAGATTTTTTCGGCGAAACGCGTCGCCAACTGATCGAAATGCCGGTCGCTCATCAGCTGAACCGCCGTTCGCTGTCGGCGAGCTTGGCGCGCACCACTTCATTCATGTCCAACCCCAACTCGCTGCACAGCAGCAACAGATACAGAACGATATCGCCGACTTCCTGCCCGGCGTGGGCGAGTTTGTCCGCCGGCAACTGGCGCGACTGGTCTTCCGTCAGCCACTGGAAAATCTCCACCAGTTCAGACATTTCGACGCTGGCGGCCATGGCGAGGTTTTTCGGGCTGTGAAATTGCCGCCAGTCATTGCGGTCGCGAATGGCGTGCAGGCGTTCGGTCAGTTCAACAAGGTTCATCGGGCTCTCCTGAAGGCGTATAGCTTCGGGGGGATACGACCTGAAGGCAAGCGTAAACCCTGTAGGAGTGAGCCTGCTCGCGATGATGTCATTACATTCAACATCATCGTTAACTGACACAACGCGATCGCGAGCAGGCTCACTCCTACAAGGGCGGTGCAAACCTTCTATCATGCAGGGAACTCGGTCACCCGCGTTGTGGCCCAAGGCTCAGCTCTTTCATCAGGATGCACACATGCAGGTAGAAAGCTTTTTCGAATGGCTCGGGCAAGCGCTCGGTTCGATCATCCGCTTTATCGTTGATGGCCTCAGTGGTTTGTTCAACATTCTGAGCAATGCCGGCGGCAACTTTGTCGACGGGCTGGCGAAGACCCTGGGCATGGACACCTCGATCATCAGTATCATCGCGCTGATCGTCGGGCTGATGCTGTTGTGGTCAGCGATTCGGGCGTTCATGAATGCGTCGATCATTGCCGGGATCATCTGGTTGTTGCTGGGGTTGTGGTTGTTGAGCTGGATTATTCATTAACCCGTTGAAGAGCCCCTCACCCTAACCCTCTCCCGGAGGGAGAGGGGACTGAATGGGGGATATTCAAGAGCTACACCGACTTGAGCGAGCTTCAGCGAATCCATAATCGGCACATTCTCTCAGGTCGATGGATGACGCCAGACACCTCGGTCGGCCCCCTCTCCCTCTGGGAGAGGGCTGGGGTGAGGGTGGCTTCTACCGCTACAATGCCGCTCCCCCAAGGAGCTCGCATGTCCACTCTGATCGCCGACTGGCGCGACCGCCCAACGCACCGCAAGGTCTGGGCGCTCGCTGCGCCGATGATTCTTTCCAATATTTCCGTACCGCTGGTGGCGCTGGTCGACAGCACCGTCATCGGCCACTTGCCCCACGCCCACCAATTGGGCGCGGTGGCGGTCGGCGCCAGTCTTTACACCTTTCTCGCCTGGGCCATGGGTTTTCTGCGCATGGGCACCACCGGTTTTGCTGCGCAGGCCGCCGGGCGCAGCGACGGCGCGGCGTTGCGGCAGATTCTGCTGCAGGGCTTGCTGCTGGCGATGGGGTTGGCCCTGGTGCTTGGCACGTTGGGTGTGCCGCTCAGCGGGGTCGCGCTGCACTTCATGCAACCGTCGGCGGAGCTGGATCAGCTCACCCGGGATTTCTTCCACACGCGGTTGTTCGGCCTGCCAGCGGCGCTGGCCAGTTATGCGCTGGTCGGCTGGTTCCTCGGCACGCAGAACGCCCGGGCGCCGCTGGCGATTCTGCTGAGCACCAACCTGATCAACATCGTCCTTAATCTGTGGTTCGTCATCGGCCTGGACTGGGGCGTGGTCGGTTCGGCGCGGGCCTCGGTGATCGCTGAATGGAGCGGTGCCCTGCTCGGCCTGTGGCTGACCCGCAAAGCGCTGCGGGCCTATCCGGGGCACATTGTCTGGGTGACATTGAGGGTTTGGCAGAGCTGGCGCCCACTGCTGGCGGTCAACCGCGACATATTCATCCGCAGTCTGGCGCTGCAATCGGTATTTTTTCTGATCACCGTGCAAGGCGCACGACTGGGTGATGCCACAGTTGCCGCCAATGCGCTATTGCTCAATGGCTTGCTGCTGACGGCCCATGCCCTGGATGGTCTGGCCCACGCCGTCGAGGCCTTGTGCGGGCACGCCATCGGTGCCCGTGATCGCCTGGGCTTGCGCCGATCACTGGTAGTCGCCGGTGGCTGGTCACTGATCGCGAGCCTCGGCTTTGCCCTGCTGTTTGTACTGGCCGGGCACTTGTTCATCGAGATGCAGACCAACATCCAGAGCGTGCGCGATACCGCGTTCACCTACCTGCCCTACCTTGCCGTTTTGCCGTTGATTGCGGTCTGGAGCTACCTGCTCGACGGCCTGTTCATCGGCGCCACCCGCGCGCGGGAAATGCGCAACGGCATGCTCATCTCGGTGGTATTGCTCATGCCTTTTGCCTGGGCACTGCAAGGTCTGGGCAATCACGGTCTGTGGATAACATTTCTTTTATTCATGGTGCTGCGCAGCCTGACCCTCGGAGCGCAAGCCTGGTGGCTCAAACGCAATGACGGCTGGTTCAGCGGCGCCGCTCACTGAATCGGCGTGTGCTTGATGAAACCGACCACTTGATCGAGCACTGGCGCCAGTCCCCGCAGTGGCCTCGACAGCGTCGCCACCAACGTAATGTGACTGGGCCGCGAATAGTAAAGATCCTGCACCGATAGCCCGACCTCGCGCATTTTTCGCGCCAGGCCCGCGGTGTTGCGCGCCGGGTCGACCAGATCATCCCTGCTCGCGGCGATGAGCAGCGCGGGGGGCGCACCGCGACTGACGTGGTTGATCGGCTGTGATTGCGGCGGTGAAAGCGGCCAGAAGAACACTGGACGCACGTCAGGATTCTCGATCGGCAGAAAATCGTAGGGCCCGGCCAGACCGATCCAGCCGCGCAGATCCTTGGGAGACATTCCGACCGCGCCAAGCAGATTGGCGTCCAGGGCCAGCATTGCCGCGTTGTATCCACCAGAGCTGTGCCCCATCAGATACATCCGTTGTGCATTGCCGGAAAACTCGCGAATGTGCGTTCGGGTCCATGCCACCGCTCGCGCGCTGTCCTCAAGAAACAGCGGATAACGCACCTGCGGATATAACCGATAGTCCGCCACCACCGCGACAATCCCGCGAGACGCCAGCGCCTCGCCGACAAAGATGTAATCGTCGCGCGACCCACTGTTCCAACTGCCGCCGTAGAAAAACACCACCACCGGCGCACCGGCCAATGCGTGACGTGGTACGTAGACATCAAGCTTCTGCCGGGGATCGTCGCCATAAGCGATACCCGTGGTCTTGTCGTACGTTTGACTGGGGGTCAGCGCATTGAGCACTTTCACTGGCGAACAGGCGCTCAGCGCCAACATTAGAAGAGCGCCGGGCATCAAGCCGAGCCCCTTGCGAAAAAAACCTGCCATAGGCGCCGAACCTCACTTCAAGTCTGATCGCCGCGCCACTGACGTCGCACATGTTCAAGCCGTTCCTGCTGGGTCAAGCCCTCCGGTGGCGGCACCAGCACGGCTCGCGGATGCAGCAAGCGTAGCCATAACCAGGCGTCGAGCACCGAGCGATCGCTGAATCCCAACGCCAGGCCTTGTTGAACATGGGAGGCCATCGCCGCGTAGTCGGTTCCCAGCGATTGACACCAGCGCCAGATATGCTGCTCCAACAAACAGGTTTGCAGGCGTTCGCGCTGACGGCGAGTGAGGCTCTCCTCGACGCTCAGTGGCTCGACAGCCAGCCCCGGATTGCGCAACTGCTGCCAGCCCTGACTGCCGATAGCACGGTCGGCCCACGTTCCGCCGAACCAGCGCAACTGGCGGATCGGCCCGAGCCAGCGACTCAGGTCCGCGGCATCACAGGCGTCGAAAAAATAGCTCGCGGTCTGACGGTTGTAATAACTGAGCAAAGCCCGATGACTCAGCCCGAAAGAGACCGTGAGCATGCACTGCAAATGACTCAGCAGATCCTGCGCCGATGCCTCGCTCGCGAGCAACAACCCGCGCCATGTGTCCGGATCGCTGTAACACAACGACGCCAGTGCCGGACAACCGCGCAAGTCGACCAGCACCGGGCCGTATTCACAAACCGGAGCAAACTCAGTGCCGTCGAACAACCAGAACCGCTGCGCATCGGCGAATCCCTGGCGCAAAATCGTCAATGCCCGCGTCGCATCCGGGCCATCGAGCAGCAACCACTGCGCCATCGGCTCGCGCGCCGCGCCACTCATGTTGCGCCGCTCTGTTCAAGCGCGGTCACTAGCCGACAACTGCACACGGCTTGCGAGCAGTGGCTGAAACTGCCGCCGCCGGGGATCAGGCACAACAGCAATAACGGTTCGCCAGAGGTCAGCAGTTGCTGCAAGCCTTGACTCACCAGCCTGTCCGGTAACGCTGGCTCATCGCTGATGTCCGCCCCAGCGACCGACGGCTGTAGCACGCCGCTGATCATCGGCTGATCCGGATCGCCTTCAAAGAAACTCACCACCACTTCGACACCCTCGCTCAGCGCTGACAAAGGCGCGTCGACCAGGGCTGGTGCAAGTGGCAGCCAGCAATGACTCGGCGCCGCCCCTTCGCCCTGATAAAGCCAGTCGAACTGCACCGCCACGGGTCTGAAGCAGTCGGGCTGCGGCTCGTCCACCGTCACAACCCAGGCCCGTTGCAGGCTGTGCATGCGCAGTCGTGTCGGCACAGTGGCCGGCAGGCACGAAGGCAGTTGCAGTGTCGCAAACAGACGGTTGGCATAAGGAAGGTCGAGCGATGGATCAGCGCTGTGCTCGATACGGGTCAGCAACCAATGGCGATTGCACTCGGCAAAAGGGTGCCCGGCCAATCGCAGCCAATAACCGCTGCGTAACGCCGCGAGATGACTGCAGCCTTCGGCACTGTGTGCCGGCCTTGCGTCCGGCGGCGCGGACTGCAAGGTTTCCTGAAATTGCCAATGGCGCACGCCGGGGGACACGCTCTGACTATCGGGCTCGTCCCGATACAGCACGGTGCCAGCCAAGGGCAACTGCGTCGGATCATCACCGAATACCAGGCAATGCCGGTCAGGCCCGTGTTCGAAAAAGTAGTGAATTCGCGCCTGTGCACACAAGCGCTGGAGCAGTTGCAGATCGGATTCGCGGTATTGCGTACAGAACGTGCGGACGGGGTAATCGCCGTGCAATTCGAAGCGGCGCTGAGCGCCGATAATTCCGTGCTCCCTGAGCACCTGCTCGATGATCTGTGGCACCGAACAGCCACTGAAGATGCGTTGGCTGATGCGCAAGTCGAGACAACCCAGTTTCGGCCCCAGACGGATCCGGCACAATCTTGAACCGTGCCCGTGTTCGTGCTGGACGAGGCTCTGCAATTGCCCGTGTACGCCCTCCCCCGACGCCCCGAAACACAGGAACGCCGAACGGTAAAGCAGGTCGGCAAGGTCCAGTTGCGGATCGTCGATCAACACATCGATTTCGAATGCAAAGGGCTCGCTCAGGGCTTCGCTACCGGTAAAGGCCAGGACTTCGAATGGGTCGGACAGGCCCGCTACATCGAGACGAAACGAGGACTCGTTGGCTTGATCGAACATAGGCGGTTCTCTACAGGAGGGGCGGTCGGGGATTCTCGCCGAGAGCCATGGCCGAGTAGAGAGCTGAAGTACAACTTAGGAAATGACCTACGCGAAAAGCAGACCGGATGACTTTGCTGGCCGGGACCGGCAAGCATTTCGCGAAGATTTTGGGATGTATCCCACCGGGTCATCTGAATTTTCCACAGCTAGTGGGAACATTTCAGACAACCCGGCGAGATCGCCACCTGACCTCAGGAAGACAGGTAGGAGGAACGGGTCAGGCCCAGACGCAAGGCATCGAGAAATTGCGTGCGCTCGCTGGCACTGATGCGGGCACTGGCGCACTTGTCGCGGTAGTGAGTCATCAGTTCTTCCGGCGACAAGTGCACGTAACGCAGCATGTCTTCGATGGTGTCGTGGGTCTCGATGCCGGCGTGGTAAACACTGCCATCGGCGTTCTGGTAGATGTTCACCGAGTCGGTGTCACCGAACAGGTTGTGCATGTCGCCGAGGATTTCCTGATAGGCGCCCACAAGGAACACGCCCAGCAGGTAGTCTTCGCCTTCATTCAAACCGTGTACCGGCAGGCTGGTTTCGATGCTCTGCTCGTCGACGTACTGGTTGATCTTGCCGTCGGAGTCGCAGGTCAGGTCTTGCAGCACCGCGCGGCGCAGCGGCTCTTCGTCGAGACGGTGCAGCGGGATGATCGGCAGAACCTGATCAATCGCCCAGGTGTCCGGCAGGCTCTGGAACACCGAGAAGTTGCAGATGTACTTGTCGGCCAGCTTGTCGTTGAGTTCGTCGAGTACCTGACGGTGCGAACGCTGACGGGCTTTCAGCGAGTTGTGCAGGCGACGGCAGACGGCGAAGTAGCACTGCTCGGCCAGGGCTTTTTCAGCCAGGGTCAGTTTGCCGTCGGCGTACTGCGCGGCCACGTCGCTCATGTAGTGCGTGGCGCGCCAGTAGGTTTCGGTGACCATTTCGATGTCGGTCGGCCCGAGAAGATCAACCAGCCACTGCACGGTCTCCGGTAACGCTTCCTTGTTTTCGATCTGCGGGATTTCGTCGTTGTGCTTCTCAACGTCGGTCACCTGCACGACCAACATGGCGTGGTGCGCGGTCAGCGAGCGGCCACTTTCGGAGAAGATGTGCGGATGCGGCAGGCTCTGCGCATCGCAGAATTCCTTGAGCATGCCGACCACAACACCGGCGTAATCGTCCATGTCGTAATTGATCGAGCTGGCGTTGCGCGAGTGCGTGCCGTCGTAGTCGACACCCAGACCGCCACCGACGTCGATGTGATCGACCGGCAGTCCGAGGTTGCGCAGCTCGCCGTAGTAACGGATCGCTTCTTTGAAACCGTGCTGATAGTCAGCCAGGTTGGCAATCTGCGAACCCATGTGGAAGTGCAGCAGGCGAATGCCTTGATCCAGGCCCGCCGCGCGGAAGCGCTCGACCACCGACAGCAATTGTGCGGCCGACAGACCGAATTTGGATTTCTCGCCACCGGTGTCCGCCCACTTCGACGAGGCCAGCGACGACAGACGCACACGCAGGCCGACCTGTGGCTTGACCTTCAGCGAGGCGGCCTCTTCGATCACCAGACCGACTTCGGATTCTTTCTCGATCACGATGAACACATTGTGGCCGAGCTTCTGGCCCATCAGCGCCAGACGAATGAACTCGCGGTCCTTGTAACCGTTGCAGACGATGGTGCCGCCCTTTGGCGCCAGCGCCAGCACGGCCAACAGTTCAGGCTTGGAGCCGGCTTCCAGACCGATGGAAACGTCCTGAGTGGCGATGATGTTCTCGATTACCGCTTCTTGCTGGTTAACCTTGATCGGGTACAGCGCGGTGTATTTGCTCTGGTATTCCAGGCGCTCGATGTTCGAATCGAAGGCACCGGTCAACTGGCGGACACGGTCTTGCAGGATATCGGGGAAACGAACCAGCAACGGCAAGGACAAACCGCTTTTGCGCAGTTGGTCGACTTGCTCGAACAGGTCGATAGGCGAGCTGCTCGGTCCGTTCGGACGAACTTCGACGCGACCGGCGTCATTGATCGCGAAATACCCGGCCCCCCAATGGCGAATCCCGTAAACACTGCGGCTGTCCGCAACTGTCCATTGGCTGCCATCGTCTTTGCGTGTGCGTCGTACGGACATCGAAGTCCCCTATAAAGAAGTCATAGTGCGTCGCCTGATCTCAGGTCGGCGCATTCTAAAGAATGAAAATGACGGTTCGTCAGCGCGGCGGTAGACCGCGCTGACCGCGTGGAGTTTAGAAACCGGTCATGAACAGGCTCTGTGAAAACCATGGAGACGACGCCGGATCTGAACTGCTTCAGCGCCGGATCAAGCCGCAGGTGGGTTTCACAGAGGCTGCTAGCCGCCGGACTTCTTCGCTTTGAAACCGTGCTTGATCAGCTCAGCCAAGAGTAGCTCGACATGATCGCCCTGGATTTCGATGATGCCGTCTTTCAACGCCCCGCCGGTGCCGCAACGTTTCTTCAACGTTGTCGCCAACTCTTTGAGCGCGTCTTCAGCCAATGGCACGCCGGTGATGGTGGTCACCGTCTTGCCGCCACGGCCCTTGCTTTCACGTCGCACGCGGGCAATGCCGTCGCCGGCCGGGATCACGGTTTGTTTGCAGATACAGGCGTCCACCGGCTTGCTGCATTCCGGGCAATGACGACCTGCGTCGGTGGAAAATACCAGGCCGCCCAAGGCGGCGAAGGATGCGGCTTTTTTGGCCACCGGCAATCCTCTTGGGAGGACAAAGACTGATCGCAACCTTGGGCAAGGTCAGCGACCGCGAAGCCCCACTCAGGCAGGGGCAGCGCTACTGCACCGGATGCTTCAATAAAAGCAGGACGGTGCAGCTTGAAAAGGTCGCGCAGTGTAACGGCAAAAATGCGACTTGCTAAGTGCCAATCGGCGCCAATTTATGTGTTCTTTGCGACGTCGCTTTGCTGCGCCTTCAGATAGCGCTTCAACGCGGCCAGAGAGTCCGGGCAGTAAGGCTTTTGCTGGATTTCCTGCATGACCTGCTCGACCGGAATAAAGCGTGCTTCCAGCACTTCTTCAGGCTGCAGTTTGAGCGGGCCGTCCCATACAGCGGAAAACGCCGAACACCAAAGACGATTGCCGGTGTCTTCGAAGAAGAAATGGTCATGGGCCGTCAGCTCTACGCCGCTGACGCCCAATTCCTCTTCCAGCTCGCGGGCTGCCGACTCGGCGTAGGTCTCATCCGCCTGCACCATGCCGCCTGCCGCAACATCCCAGTAGCCGGGATAAATCGCCTTGCTCAAGGTGCGCCGATGTACACAAAGGTCCCCGGCGGAATTGAACAACATGATGTACGTGCCACGGCCGATCAGCCCACGCTCGCGCAAATCCGCGCGCACCAGAGCGCCGAGCAGGTTGTCCTGCTCGTCGACCCAGGCGATCTGTTCAGCATCGGAGGCGGCGCGATGGGCCGCCTCTTTGGCGTTCTGGCTCATGAATCAGCCCTGATTGAGCAGTTGACGCAAATCGATCACAGCAGCGTTGGCACGGGAAATATAGTTGGCCATGACCAGCGAGTGGTTGGCCAGCACGCCGAAGCCACTGCCGTTAAGAATCATAGGACTCCAGACCGGTTCCTGCGAGGCTTCCAGCTCACGAATGATCTGACGCACGCTGACGGTGGCGTTCTTCTTCGCCAGCACATCGGCGAAGTCGACTTCGATGGCGCGCAACAGGTGCGACAGCGCCCAGGCCTGACCGCGTGCTTCGTAGAACACGTTGTCAATCTGCATCCACGGGGTCTCGACGACCTCTTCGTCAACCTGCGGCACTTCGCCGATGGCCGGCACTTCGGTTTTCAGTGCAGTGTTGAGTTTGACCCGGCCAACACTGGCCGACAGGCGTTGCGACAGCGAACCGAGACGGGTGCCAACATCGCCGAGCCAGTTGTTCAGGTTGTCGGCGCGGGCATAGAACAGCGCGTTTTTCTGGGTTGGATCAGACAGGCGCGCCTGATAGCGGCTCAGCGAGTTGATGCCCTCCTGATATTCCGACTCACTCGACGGCAGGATCCAGCTCTTGTTGTCGAAGTTGAAGCGCGGTTCGGCTTTGGCCAGATCGGCGTCTTCCGCCGACTGCGATTGCGAACGGGCGAAGTCTTTGCGCAGGGCACGGGTCAGGTCACGCACCTGCACCAGTACGCCGTATTCCCAGCTTGGCGTGTTGTCCATCCACAGACCTGGCGGGAAGCGGTCATTGGAGATGTAGCCGCCCGGTTTGTTGAGCAAGGTGCCGGCAACGGTCTTGAGGGTTTCGACCGTGGTGTAGCCGATCACCATCTGCTTGCCTTCTTTCTCGGCAGCTACCTGAGCGTTTTGCGCAACCGGAAATAGCGCCGGCTCCTGGCTCCAATACCAGCCAAGGCCAATGGTCACCAGCAGATAAATGCCGATCAGCGTGGCCAATGCACGGCTGAACAGCACCCCACCGACATAGCTGCGGGTGGCCGACTTGGGCTCGGCGGCACGTTCAGGCGCGCTGCCCGCGCGGTTTTTCCAGTCCAGCATGGCGATATCCTTTCAAATCTTGGGTTCAACGGTTCGACCACAACCATACAACAACGTGCCAAGGCCGGGCACCCGCGAGTATAGATAAGCCGCAAATCATGTGGGCGAATGACGCTTCGACGCTCACTAAGGGAATCCCCGATGCCCACGCTTCAGCCCATCGGATTGAAAACCATCGCAAAGGTCATTCACTGTACGGATAAAAGCACCACTGCCCCGTCATCCTGACCACCCAGCTTAGTCAGGGAATGCCCGGCCTACGGGGACTTGTCAGACACCAAGGTCAAAAACAAAACCGCCCGGTCAGAAACTGAATGGTGACGCATTGCAGATTATTGACGTACGACACTCGTGTAAGGGAAAAGAGGTGCTAGCATAGAGCCACCAGTCGATCTCAGCATGCAGCCTAACTAGTAGTCAGGATATGACCGAGCCAGAAGACCCCAGCCGTGAGCGTCTCAAGCACCACTTTGCCCAGCGGGTAATTCATCAGGCACGTCAGATTCTTGAGATATGGCAGCGCCTGCAACGCAGTGAGTGGTCCACTGTCGACCTCGCCGAACTGAGCGAGGCTAACCTGCGCCTGCTGCGTTTTGCCGAGCGCTTCGAACAGCCGGAACACACTCAGCTCGCGCGGCACATCAGCCAATCGCTGGAAGCAGTGGACGCCAATCGCGGCCGCCTCAGCAGCGGCCTGATCACCGACCTCAATCGCTTGATGCAGCGCTTGTCGCGCACCGGCTTGCGCCATGGCGATCAACTCGACCAGACGTTCCTGCCACCACTGCGTAAACCGATCTACGTGATGCTGCAGGATCACGACCGCGCCGAACGGCTGGCCAAACAACTTGAATTCTTCGGTCTGAGCGCGCAGGCGCTGGACAGTGTTTCGGCCTTTCGCTCCTCGATGGTCGAGCGCCTGCCGGCCGCGATCGTCATGGACGTGGATTTCAGCGGCGCTGGCATCGGCCTGAAACTCGCCGCCGAAGCCCAGGTCGGTTTGGAAGAACCGCTGCCGCTGCTGTTCTTCAGCCTGCATGAAACCGACACGCCGACCCGCCTCGCCGCCGTGCGTGCCGGTGGCCAGGAATTTCTCACCGGCACGCTCGAAGCGTCGAGCCTGCTGGAAAAAATCGAGGTCCTCACCTGCGTCGCGCAGTACGAACCTTATAAAGTACTGATCATCGACGATTCGCGTGCGCAAGCCTTGCACACCGAACGCCTGCTCAACAGCGCCGGCATTGTCACCCGCACCTTGATCGAACCGATTCAGGCGATGGCCGAACTGGCCGATTTCCAGCCCGACCTGATCATCCTCGACATGTACATGCCGGCCTGCACCGGTACCGAACTGGCCAAGGTAATTCGCCACAACGACCGCTATGTCAGCGTGCCGATCATCTATCTGTCGGCCGAGGACGATCTGGACAAGCAGCTCGACGCGATGAGCGAGGGCGGCGATGACTTCCTGACCAAACCGATCAAGCCGCGCCATCTGATCACCACCGTGCGCAACCGCGCCGCCCGCGCGCGCAATCTGAAAGCGCGGATGGTCCGCGACAGCCTCACCGGCCTCTATAACCACACGCACATTCTGCAATTGCTCGAAGACTGCTCGTTCCGCGCCCGCCGCGAGAACAAGCCGCTGAGTTTTGCCATGCTCGACATCGACCACTTCAAACGGGTCAACGACAGCCACGGCCACCCAATGGGCGACCGGGTGATCAAAAGCCTCGCGCTGTTTCTCAAGCAGCGTTTGCGCAAGACCGACTTCATCGGCCGCTACGGCGGTGAAGAGTTCGCCATCGTCATGCCCGACACCGATATAGAAGCCGCGCACAAAGTCCTCGACGAAATCCGCCAGCGCTTCGCCGAGATCCACTACCCGGCGCAGCCGCAGGATTTGTGGTGCACCTTCAGTGCCGGCGTGGTGGAAATGCACGACGACTGCGACAGCCTGATGATGGCCAGCCAGGCCGATGAGGCGCTGTACCGCGCCAAGGGTGCCGGACGCAATCGCGTGCAGACCGCGCGGGAATCAAAGCAAAGTGCCACTTTTTCATCAGATTCCACTGATTCGGTCATAACCCTGTAACAGAACCGCAATAAATTCAGGCGCTTACCATTTCTGCCGTTGGTAGCCGTCATGCGCCTGAAGTTGCTCACCAATCTCAATACGCTGCTGCTGGTCGCCGTGTGCCTCGCACTCGGCGCGACGTTGTGGTGGTCGCAAAAAGCCCTCGAACGCCCGTATCTGTTGATGGAGCGTTATCTGGGACTGTCGCAGCAATTTCAGAACGAGGTGGCGCGCAACGTCGAGGACTATCTCGCCAGCGGTGACGCCCTGCGCCTGAGCAGCGCCAGTCAGGCCATCGATAGCCTGCGCAAAGAACTCGATGAGTTGCTGCCGACGCTGGCCGCCCCCCTGCGCCCGAGCTTGACGGGGCTGGAAGAATTCAGCAAAACCGACCTGCTCGCGGCCGGCAAACTGGCCGGTGATCCGCAAGCCTTATTGTTGCAGGCTGAGCGCGAACTGAGCGCCAGTCTCGATCAGCTCAGCACTTACGCCAACGGTAACGCGGCTTATCTGGCACCGCTGCTCGCCGCTTCGCAGCATTTGGGCAAACTGTCGCTGGCGCGGGACAAACTGGTCAGCAGCGGACGCAGTGAGCTGGCCGCCGATGTAGAGCGCGAGGTCAGCAACATCCGCTCGCAGGCCCAAGCGATTGATGCCCTGCCCCTGCTCGGCGTTGTGGCCAAGAGTGAATCGGGCAGCGACGATTTCGCGGCGATGATGGGCATCGAAAACACGGAAAAAACTGTCGCGGAAGATGCTGGCGTCGGCCTCAAGCGTGAACTCAACAGTTTGCTCGGACGTTATCCGGCGGAGCTTGAGCGCACCCGCGATCAGATTCAGAAGCGCACTGACCTCAGTGCCGCCACCCATCAGAAAATCGCCGCAGTGCAGCAAGCCATTGCCGGACTGGAGCCAGTCGTGCGCGCCCAGCACGGCCAGATCCAGGGTGAAGTACGCTTGATGCAAGGCGTGATGATTGGTTTGATTCTGCTGATCGCGCTGTTGATCGACACCTTGCAGCGGCGACTGGCCCGTACGCTGACCAATCTCGCGCCGGCACTATCGACCTGGGCCGAAGGCGATTTCAGCCGCGATATTCAACTGGGCAAGACCAACCGTGAACTGCACGACATTGAAGCCTCGCTCAACCGCTTGCGTGCGTATCTGGTGGATCTGGTCGGGACCATTCGCGGCAATGCCGAACAAGTCGCGGGCAGCAGCCGCACCCTCGCCGAGCTGAGCAACGACTTGCACAGCGGCGCCGAACATCAGGCCGGCGATACCGCGCTGATCCGCGATTCGCTCGGCGAACTTGAAGCGACAATCCAGCAGGTTGCCGGCGATGCGCAGCAGGCCGCTGACGCCAGTCGTCATGCCGGACTGGCGGTCGAGCATGGCCAGACCGTGATTGGCCAGAGCCTCACCGGCCTGCACGCATTGGTCGGTGAAGTACAAGGCAACGCGCAGATGATCGAACATCTGGCCGAAGAGTCGGCAACCATCGGTGGCGTGTTGACGGTGATTCGCTCGATTGCTGACCAGACCAATCTGCTGGCCCTCAACGCGGCGATTGAAGCGGCGCGCGCCGGCGAAATGGGCCGTGGTTTTGCCGTGGTGGCCGAAGAGGTGCGCTCACTGGCACAACGCACTGCCGGTGCGACAGCCGAGATTCAGACGCTGATTGCCGGCCTGCAAACCGCGGCTCGTCAATCGGTCGAAGGCATGCGCGCGCAGGTCGAACATGCCGAAGCCACCGCCAGTCAGGCGCAAGCGGCGGACGGTGCGCTGGATAAGATTGTCGGCGCGATCCAGACCATTTCCGACACGGCGATCCGCATTGCCGATGTCACCGCGCAGCAAAGCGGCGCGGTCAGCGAGATCCGCGATCACAGCGAGCGGATTCATCAGTTGGGTGGGGATAATCTGGTCCGTATCGGCCGTGGGCGCGAACAGGGAGAGAATCTGCTGGTATTGGGCGGGCAATTGCATACAGCCGTTCAGGCATTCCGCGTCTGATAGACCGCTATCGCGAGCAGGCTCACTCCTACAGGGAACGCATTTCAACTGTAGGAGTGAGCCTGCTCGCGATAGCGTCATTTGCATCACCGCATATCTTGCGGAATGACCGGATCAAATCACTCGGTCACATATTTCGCGCAAACATCGGCCATCGTGCTGGCTATTGCATAGAACTGGACAGTCACAAAGTCTTTGCGGCATAGTCGCCGGGTTCTGACGACTGCTCATTCATAACAAGGACTACGCAGATGGCAACCCTCCTGGTGCTGCACGGCCCCAACCTGAACCTGCTCGGCACCCGCGAACCCGGCACTTACGGTTCAACGACCCTGGCGCAGATCAATCAGGATCTGGAGCGCCGCGCCCGTGAAGCCGGCCATCATCTGCTGTATCTGCAAAGCAATGCCGAGTACGAATTGATCGACCGGATCCACGCCGCGCGCGGCGAAGGTGTCGATTTCATTCTGATCAATCCAGCAGCTTTTACGCACACAAGTGTCGCATTACGTGACGCGTTGCTGGGAGTGAGCATCCCATTCATCGAAGTGCATTTGTCCAACGTGCACAAACGCGAACCTTTCCGCCATCACTCTTACTTCTCCGATGTAGCGGTGGGAGTGATCTGCGGCCTTGGCGCCAGCGGTTACCGACTGGCCCTGGAGGCCGCACTAGAACAGCTTGAAACACAGGCAACGACTTGAAATACAAGCGTTAAGCGCCCCTGACCGACCCTTGGGAGTTGATGATTCATGGATATCCGTAAAGTTAAGAAACTGATCGAATTGCTGGAAGAGTCCGGCATCGACGAGCTCGAGATCAAGGAAGGCGAAGAGTCCGTACGCATCAGCCGTCACAGCAAGACCCCGGCTCAGCAGTACTACGCGCCGGCGCCGATGCAAGCACCGGCTGCCGCACCTGTTGCTGCTCCGGTAGCTGCTGCAGCCCCGGTTGCCGCTGCCGCCCCTGCGCTGAACGGCACTGTTGCCCGTTCGCCGATGGTCGGCACCTTCTACCGCAAATCTTCGCCAACCTCGCCGTCCTTCGTTGAAGTCGGCCAGACCGTGAAGAAAGGCGACACTCTGTGCATCGTCGAAGCCATGAAGATGATGAACCACATCGAAGCTGAAACCAGCGGTGTGATCGAGTCCATCCTCGTCGAAGACGGCCAGCCGGTTGAGTACGACCAACCGCTGTTCACCATCGTTTGAACTGCGGAGAGCCTTTGATGACTGCGAAGTTGGAAAAAGTTCTGATCGCTAACCGCGGTGAGATCGCCCTGCGGATTCTGCGTGCCTGCAAAGAGATGGGCATCAAGACCGTCGCCGTTTACTCCAAGGCCGACAAAGAGCTGATGCACCTGGGTCTGGCAGACGAATCCGTCTGCATCGGCCCGGCGTCTGCCGCTCAGTCCTACCTGCACATCCCGGCCATCATCGCTGCCGCTGAAGTGACTGGCGCTACCGCCATTCACCCAGGCTACGGTTTCCTCGCGGAAAACGCCGATTTCGCCGAGCAGGTCGAGAACTCCGGCTTCGCCTTCATCGGCCCGAAAGCCGAAACCATCCGCCTGATGGGCGACAAGGTTTCGGCCAAGCACGCGATGATCGAAGCAGGCGTGCCAACCGTTCCAGGTTCTGACGGCCCGTTGCCGGAAGACGAAGAAACGGCGCTGCGCATCGGTCGTGAAGTCGGCTACCCGGTGATCATCAAAGCCGCTGGCGGCGGCGGTGGTCGCGGTATGCGCGTGGTGCACAAGGAAGAAGACCTGATCGCCTCGGCGAAACTGACCCGCTCTGAAGCAGGCGCGGCGTTCGGCAACCCGATGGTGTATCTGGAAAAATTCCTGACCAACCCGCGTCACGTGGAAGTGCAGGTGCTGTCCGACGGCCAGGGTCATGCGATCCATCTGGGCGACCGCGATTGCTCGCTGCAACGTCGTCACCAGAAGGTTCTCGAAGAAGCGCCGGCACCGGGCATCGACGAGAAGGCGCGCGAGGAAGTACTGGCTCGCTGCGTCAAGGCGTGCATCGACATCGGTTACCGTGGCGCCGGGACTTTCGAGTTCCTCTACGAGAACGGTCGTTTCTACTTCATCGAAATGAACACCCGTGTTCAGGTGGAGCACCCGGTTTCGGAAATGGTCACCGGTATCGACATCGTCAAGGAGATGCTCAGCATCGCCGCTGGCAACAAGCTGTCGTTCACGCAGGATGATGTGGTTATCCGCGGTCACTCGCTGGAATGCCGGATCAACGCTGAAGACCCGAAAACCTTCATGCCGAGCCCGGGCACGGTCAAGCATTTCCACGCGCCAGGCGGCAACGGCGTTCGCGTCGATTCGCACCTGTACAGTGGCTATGCCGTTCCGCCGAACTACGACTCGCTGATCGGCAAGCTGATCACTTACGGCGCGACCCGCGACGAAGCCATGGCCCGCATGCGCAATGCCCTGGACGAAATCGTGGTTGACGGGATCAAGACCAACATCCCGCTGCACCGTGATCTGGTTCGTGACGAAGGCTTCTGCAAGGGCGGTGTGAACATTCACTACCTCGAGCACAAGCTGGCTGGCGAGAAGCACTAAGCTTCAACCCGCACCAGACAAAGCCGCCTTCGGGCGGCTTTGTTGTTTCTGCAGGTTTCACAAGCCCCTTGTGGGAGCGAGCCTGCTCGCGAAAGCGGTGTATCAGATCCATATGCATTCACTGACACTCCGCTTTCGCGAGCAGGCTCGCTCCCACAGGGTGCAATGCATCTCCCACAAACCCAGCGCGCTCGCGTAAACTTGCGCGCTTCTCGCCGGCCGCTAGGCTGCAATCAATATTTTTCAAAGGTGCCCGCCATGCCTTGGCTGCAAGTACGTCTCGCCATCAGCCCGGAACAAGCCGAAACCTACGAAGACGCTTTCCTTGAAGTGGGCGCCGTATCGGTGACCTTCATGGACGCCGAAGATCAGCCGATCTTCGAGCCGGAACTCAATACCACCCCGCTGTGGGCGCACACGCATCTGCTGGCGCTGTTCGAAGGCGGCACTGAACCGGCACCGGTTCTGGCCCATCTGGAACTGCTGACCGGCAGCCCGTTGCCCGAGCATCACAGCGAAGTCATCGAAGATCAGGACTGGGAACGCAGCTGGATGGACGGCTTCCAGCCGATGCGCTTCGGCCAGCGCCTGTGGATCGTGCCGAGCTGGCACGCCGCGCCGGAGCCTGATGCGGTCAACCTGCTGCTGGATCCGGGCCTGGCCTTCGGCACCGGCACCCACCCGACCACCGCGCTGTGCCTGGAATGGCTCGACGGTCAGGATCTGAAAGACTGCAACGTGCTCGATTTTGGTTGTGGCTCGGGGATTCTGGCGATTGCCGCCCTGCTGCTCGGCGCCAAGGAAGCGGTCGGCACCGACATCGACGTGCAGGCGCTGGAAGCCTCGCGCGACAACGCCGGGCGCAACAACATTGCCGACGAACTGTTCCCGCTGTACCTGCCGGAAGATCTGCCGCAGGTTCAAGCCGACGTGCTGGTCGCGAACATTCTCGCCGGCCCGCTGGTTTCGCTGGCGCCGCAATTGTCCGCGCTGGTCAAGTCCGGCGGTCGTCTGGCGCTGTCGGGCATTCTCGCCGAGCAAGGTGAGGAAGTCGCCGCCGCTTATGCGCAGGACTTCGACCTCGACCCGATCGCCAACCGCGATGGCTGGGTGCGCATCACTGGCCGTCGGCGCTAATATGACCGCCTGCATAATCCGGATCGCCGCATGACCGACAGCTTCGTCACCCAGTGCCCGCATTGCCAAACCAGTTTCCGCGTCAGCCATGCTCAATTGAGCGTGGCCCGCGGGGTGGTTCGCTGCGGCTCCTGCCTGCAAGTGTTCAACGCCGCCAAACAGCTGCTGGAACAACACGCCGGCAAGGACGCGGTGACGCCGGTTGCACCGTCGGTTGTCGAGCCGCCGCCGATTATCGAGGCCCCGCCGGTTGTCCAGGCGCCGGCCATCGTCGAACAGCCCGCGCCGCGTGCCATCAGCCAAAAGCAGTGGAGCGCGTCCGAGCTGGATCTCGACAGCCTCGATCTGGACGAAGAACTGGCCCGCCTCGAACAACGGGAAATCCAGCCGACCACCGAATTCGGTCGTCCACGCGAAGATGCCCTGAGCGCACGCCGCGACACCCCTGAACCGGATGAAACGCTCTGGCGCGACAGTCTGTTCAGCGAGCGCGCCGATGAACACACGGCTGAGCCCGAGGACGACGAGGCAGAAATCGCCGACATCGAACCGGTCAAATCCGAGCGAACCGAACCTTCGCTATCGCTGGAACCGGTGGATCTGGATGACGAACCGGCAATCCCGCATCTGCGCCTGCACGACCCGATCGACCCGAATGCCCGCCGCGAGCGCTTGTCGGCCAGCGACGAAAGCGCTGACGACGACTTGCCATCGATCGAGCCGCTGCGCAAAAAACGTGAGCGCGCAGAACCCGGCGTACGCGCCGAAGTGCTGCAGGACCTGACCGACGACCCGCTGCAACTGGACTGGCAGAAACGCCGCTCGCCGTGGGGACGTCGCTTGCTTTGGCTGGTGTTGGTCTTGCTGGCGGCAGGCGGACTGGCTGCCCAGTACATCTCCTATCATTTCGATGAACTGGCCCGGCAGGATCAATACCGCCCGTGGTTCCAGCAAATCTGCCCGCAGATCGGCTGCACGGTGCCGTCCAAAGTGGACATCGCCCGAATCAAGAGCAGCAACCTGGTGGTGCGCAGCCATCCGGAGTTCAACGGTGCGCTGGTGGTCGACGCAATCATCTATAACCGCGCGACATTCTCCCAGCCATTTCCATTGCTGGAGCTGCGCTTTGCCGACCTCAACGGCCACCTGATCGCCAGTCGTCGCTTCAAACCCGGCGAATACCTCAGAGGTGATCTCGAAGGTCTGGCGGAAATGCCGCCGCAGACGCCGATCCACATTGCGCTGGACATTCTCGATCCAGGCCCGAAGGCGGTGAACTACAGCCTGAGTTTCCACTCGCCCGAGTGAGTCGCTTCATCGTTTCTGAATTGACGACGGTTTTCTGACTTCGCCACCCCACAACCAAACCGGTGGCGATAACAGAATAACTGTTCAGATTTTGTTCAATTCAGCCTTTATCCAGTCATCGAGAGCGGGTATCATGCCAACCCTTTTTCGAACTCTCATGATCCGGCCCCACTTCAGGGAAGTCCTATGTCGGCGGTACGCATCGGCCCATACACATTGCAGAACGGCTTGATTCTCGCCCCGATGGCGGGGGTCACCGATCAGCCCTTTCGTCAGCTGTGCAAGCGTCTGGGCGCAGGGCTTGTTGTCTCGGAAATGGTCACCAGCGACATGAGCCTGTGGAACACCCGCAAGTCGCGCATGCGCATGATCCACGAAGGCGATCCCGAGCCACGCTCGGTACAGATTGCCGGTGGCGACGCGCAGATGCTGGCGAACGCGGCCCGGGCCAACGTCGAACTGGGCGCACAGATTATTGATATCAACATGGGTTGTCCGGCAAAGAAGGTCTGCAACAAGGCCGCCGGTTCCGCGTTGTTGAAAGATGAAGCACTGGTGACCGAGATCCTGCATGCCGTTGTGGCGGCGGTTGATGTGCCGGTCACCCTGAAGATCCGCACCGGCTGGGATCGCGACAACAAGAACGGCCTGACCGTGGCGAAGATCGCCGAGCAGGCCGGGATCACCGCGCTGGCAGTGCATGGCCGCACTCGCGCCGATCTGTACAAGGGCGAAGCCGAGTACGACACGATTGCCGCAATCAAGCAGGCCGTGTCGATCCCGGTGTTTGCCAATGGCGATATCGATTCGCCGGAAAAGGCCCGTTACGTGCTCGACGCGACCGGTGCCGATGGCCTGTTGGTAGGCCGCGCTGCCCAAGGGCGGCCATGGATTTTTCGCGAGATCGATCATTACCTGCGCACAGGCGAGAAATTGCCGGCACCGGAACTGATCGAGGTGGAACACATACTGCTAGAGCATCTGGCCGCACTTCACGCTTTCTATGGGGATGTGATGGGCGTGCGCATTGCGCGCAAGCATGTGGGCTGGTATCTCGCAACCTTGCCGGGCGCCAGGGAGTTTCGCGCCCACTTCAATCGTTTGGATGGTACGGAAACACAATGCGCCAACGTTCGGGAGTTCTTTGCCGAGCGTTACAAGAGCCTGACAGGGGACGAAGAAGGGGTGGCCGCATGACGATGATGACCGAGACTTTAGTGAGTGGAACAGCACCCGTGAGCGACAACGTGAATTTGAAACAGCACCTCAATACCCCGAGCGAAGAAGGTCAGACCCTTCGCGGGAGTGTCGAGAAGGCGCTGCACAATTATTTCGCCCACCTTGAGGGCGCGTCCGTCACGGATGTGTACAACCTGGTGCTCTCCGAAGTCGAGGCGCCCCTGCTCGAAAGCGTGATGAACTACGTCAAGGGCAACCAGACCAAGGCCAGTGAGCTGCTGGGACTTAACCGCGGCACGCTGCGCAAGAAACTCAAGCAGTACGATCTGCTGTAAGCATTCAATCAAACCAGAAAGGCGCCCGCGTAAAAAACGGTCGCCTTTTTTGCTGACTTCCTTTGCTTTTGATGGAAATTGAGATGACCGACCAGACTACCCGCCTGCCGATCCGCCGCGCCTTGATCAGCGTTTCCGACAAGACCGGGATCCTCGAATTCGCCAAGGAGCTTGAAGCCCTGGGCGTCGAGATCCTCTCCACCGGCGGGACGTTCAAGCTGCTGCGCGACAACGGTGTTGCCGCAGTGGAAGTCGCGGATTACACCGGTTTCGCCGAGATGATGGACGGTCGGGTGAAAACCCTGCACCCGAAAATCCACGGCGGCATCCTCGGTCGTCGCGGTATCGACGACGCGATCATGAGCGAGCACGGCATCAAGCCGATCGATCTGGTTGCCGTTAATCTCTATCCGTTCGAAGCCACTATCAACAAGCCAGGCTGCGACCTGCCGACCGCCATCGAAAACATCGACATCGGCGGCCCGACCATGGTCCGTTCGGCAGCGAAAAACCATAAAGACGTAGCGATCGTGGTAAATGCCAGCGATTACGCCAGCGTGCTCGAAGGTCTCAAGGCCGGCGGCCTGACCTACGCTCAGCGTTTCGACCTGATGCTCAAGGCCTTCGAACACACGGCTGCCTACGACGGCATGATCGCCAACTATATGGGCACTGTGAATCAGGCCGCTGAAACCCTGAGCACTGAAGGCCGCAGCGAATTCCCGCGCACCTTCAACAGCCAGTTCATCAAGGCCCAGGAAATGCGCTACGGCGAGAACCCGCACCAGAGCGCGGCGTTCTACGTTGAGGCCAAGCCTGCCGAAGTCGGCATCGCCACTGCGACCCAACTGCAAGGCAAAGAGCTGTCGTACAACAACGTCGCCGACACCGACGCCGCGCTGGAATGCGTGAAGAGCTTCGTCAAGCCAGCCTGCGTGATCGTCAAGCACGCCAATCCATGCGGCGTGGCAGTCAGCCCGGACGCTGAAGGCGGCATCCGTCAGGCCTATGAACTGGCTTACGCCACCGATACCGAATCGGCGTTCGGCGGCATCATTGCCTTCAACCGTGAACTGGATGCCGAGACCGCCAAAGCGATCGTCGAGCGTCAGTTCGTTGAAGTGATCATCGCCCCGAGCGTCAGCGAAGAGGCTCGCGCCATCGTTGCAGCCAAAGCCAACGTGCGCCTGCTGGCCTGCGGCGAGTGGTCGGCTGACCGCGCCGCTGCCTGGGACTACAAGCGCGTCAACGGCGGCCTGCTGGTACAGAGCCGCGACATCGGCATGATCAGCGCCGATGACCTGAAAGTCGTGACCAAACGCGCCCCGACCGAACAGGAAATCCACGACCTGATCTTCGCCTGGAAAGTCGCCAAGTACGTTAAGTCGAACGCCATCGTCTACGCCAAGAACCGTCAGACCATCGGTGTCGGCGCTGGCCAGATGAGCCGCGTAAACTCGGCACGTATCGCCGCGATCAAGGCTGAGCACGCCGGTCTGCAAGTGGCCGGTTCGGTGATGGCATCGGACGCGTTCTTCCCGTTCCGTGATGGTCTGGACAACGCGGCCAAGGTTGGTATCACAGCAGTGATCCAGCCGGGTGGCTCGATGCGTGATGCTGAAGTGATTGCCGCTGCTGACGAAGCCGGCATCGCCATGGTATTCACCGGCATGCGCCACTTCCGTCACTGATTATTGCTTGCTCGTACCCACGCTCTGCGTGGGCACGCAGCCCGGGACGCTCCGCGTCCCTCGGACGCAGAGCGTCCGTAGAGGCATTCCCACGCAGAGCGTGGGAAAGATCCGCCCCCACAGAATTAGCGTCATCCGAGGTTTTTGAAATGAATGTTTTGATCATTGGCAGCGGTGGCCGTGAACACGCCCTGGCCTGGAAAGTGGCTCAGGATCCGCGCGTGCAGAAGGTTTTCGTTGCACCGGGCAACGCTGGCACCGCCATTGAAGCCAAGTGCGAAAACGTCGCCATCGACGTGCTGGCCCTTGAGCAACTGGCCGACTTCGCCGAGAAAAACGTTTCCCTGACCATCGTCGGTCCGGAAGTGCCGCTGGTGGCTGGCGTTGTCGACCTGTTCCGCTCACGTGGTCTGGATTGCTTCGGCCCGACCGCCGGTGCCGCGCAACTGGAAGGCTCGAAAGCTTTCACCAAGGATTTCCTCGCGCGCCACAAGATCCCGACCGCCGACTACCAGAACTTCACCGAGATCGAGCCAGCCCTGGCTTATCTGCGTGAAAAAGGCGCACCGATCGTAATCAAGGCCGACGGCTTGGCCGCTGGTAAAGGCGTGATCGTCGCCATGACTCTGGCTGAAGCCGAAGACGCCGTGCGTGACATGCTCGCTGGCAACGCTTTCGGTGACGCCGGTTCGCGTGTGGTCATCGAAGAATTCCTCGACGGCGAAGAAGCTTCGTTCATCGTTATGGTCGACGGCAAGAATGTGCTGCCGATGGCCACCAGCCAGGACCACAAGCGTGTTGGCGACGGCGACAGCGGCCCGAACACGGGCGGCATGGGTGCTTACTCCCCTGCCCCGGTGGTCACCGCCGACGTGCACCAGCGCGTGATGGATCTGGTGATCTGGCCGACCGTGCGCGGCATGGCCGAAGAAGGCAACGTCTACACCGGTTTCCTTTATGCCGGTCTGATGATCGACAAGGCCGGTAACCCGAAAGTCATCGAGTTCAACTGCCGCTTCGGCGATCCGGAAACCCAACCGGTGATGCTGCGTCTGCAGTCGAGCCTGGTGCTGCTGGTCGAAGCCGCGCTGGCGCAAGCGCTGGACAAGGTTGAAGCACAGTGGGATCCACGTCCGAGCGTGGGCATCGTGCTGGCCGCTGGTGGTTACCCGGGCGACTACGCCAAGGGCGCGGCGATCAACGGTCTGGATGCAGCCGCCAGCCTGGAAGGCAAAGTCTTCCACGCCGGTACTGCGCTGAAGGATGGCAATGTCGTTACCGCCGGTGGTCGCGTACTGTGCGCCACTGCAATGGGCGCCAGCGTCGGTGAAGCTCAGCAGCAAGCGTACAAGCTGGCAGCGGCCATCGACTGGGAAGGCTGCTTCTACCGCAAGGACATTGGCTACCGTGCCATTGCCCGTGAACGTGGCGAAACCCAGGAATAAGCTGTCGTTGTAGCCCGGCGCGGAATGCCATTCCCTGCCGGGCTGTTCCACCGTCGCGCATCGTTATATTCTGGCATCAACCTACGAAGGGATTTCGCCGTGCGCTGGCTCAGGATTGCCATAAGCTTCACCGTCACGTTGCTGACCTTGCTCTGCATGCTCCCGGCCCAGGCCGCGCAAGGCAGTGGATGGTCGGTATTGCTCGACGATCAGGGCAATCTGCAACTGAGCGACATCCGCTCCGCTCGCTACACCAATCAATTCAGCCCCATCGACCTTGACCGCCTCACCGCGTCCGCGCCCGATGGCGCCCTGTGGCTGCGCTTCCGGCTGGCGCCGGGCAAGCACGAACAAGTGCTGCGCATCTTTGCCCCCGACCTGTCACAGCTCAATCTCTACGTGCTCGACGGCGACAAGCTGATCGAGCAACGCAACACCGGCACCGACCAGCCACAGGCCGAACGGCCGTTGCCGAGCAGCGACTTCATGCTGCCGTTGCCGCAGAGCGACAAACCTCTCGACGTCTATCTGCGTCTGGTGTCCGACCATCAGTTGCGCCCGCACGTCACCTTGCAATCGGCGGTGATGAGCGCGGCCAATCACAATCAGACGCTGGTCTTCGGTTTACTGTTCGGCTGCCTCGGCATGCTGCTGTTGCACAATCTGGTGCGCTACGCCTACTCGCGCTCGCGCAGCAGTTTGTGGCTGGCGATCTGTGAAGGCCTGTTGGGCCTCAGTCTGTTGCTGTTGCTCAACCTTGCCGGCCCCTGGCTGCCGAACTGGCACGCGATCCAGACTCCGGGCGCCTATCTGGCCCTACTGCTGACCGCCCCCGCCGGCTTGATGTTTGCGTTGCGCTTCTTCGCCCCGCTCGGTCCGCATCCACTGAACAAACTGTTGCTGGGCGACATTCTGTTTATCGTGACCTGCAGCCTGTTGTTGCTGTTCGTCAACACCCTGCCGCTGAACATCATCACTTATGCACTGGTGGCCCTGGCCGGCCTGAGCATGTTGTTTGTCGCGTTCTATCACTGGCAGAAGGGTTATCGCCCGGCGCGCTTGTTCGTCGCGGCGATGGTGGTGTTCAACATCGGCACATTGATCATTCTTCCCGCCTTGCTGGGGCTGACACTGGTCTCGCCGCAAGGCCTGATCATGACCCTGATGGCGTTCATCTGCATCAGCGGCTTGCTGATGAGCATCGCCCTGGGCGAGCGCCAGCGCAGCATCACCGAAAGCCGTTTCAGCGTCAGCCGCGATCTCGCCGCGAGCAATGCCGAGATCAACGCCAAAGCCGAATTCCTCGCCAAGATCAGCCACGAAATCCGCACGCCGATGAACGGCGTATTGGGCATGACCGAACTGCTGCTGGGTACGCCGCTGTCGGTCAAGCAACGCGACTACGTGCAGACCATCCACAGCGCCGGCAACGAACTGCTGACGCTGATCAACGAGATCCTCGACATCTCCAAGCTCGAATCCGGGCAGATCGAACTGGATGATGTGCAGTTCGACCTCAATGCCTTGATCGATGACTGCCTGAGCATCTACCGCGCCAAGGCCGAGCAGCAGAATGTCGAACTGATCAGCTTTATCCAGCCGCAAGTGCCACGGGTGATCAGCGGTGACCCGACACGCCTGCGCCAGACACTGCTGAGCCTGCTGGAGAACGCCCTGAAGAAAACCGACGAGGGCGAAGTACTGATCGTCGTCGCCCTCGATGAGCGCAGCAGCAAACCGCGCCTGCGCATTGCCGTGCAGGACAGCGGCCAGCCAATGGAGCAGGAAGAGCGTGATGCCTTGATGCACGCCGAACTGCACAGCAAGCATTTCCTCTCGGCCAATCGCCTGGGCGGCAATCTGGGGCTGGTGATCGCACGGCAATTGATTCGTCTGATGCATGGTGAGTTCGGCATCAAGAGCGGCACCACTCAGGGCAGCACCTTGTGGCTGACCCTGCCGTTGGATCCGGATCGCCTCGAACACCCGACATCCGACCTCGACAGTCCGCTTCAAGGGGCACGGGTGCTGGTGGTCGATGACAACGACACTTGCCGCAAAGTACTGGTCCAGCAATGCAGTGCCTGGGGCTTGAACGTCAGCGCCGTGCCATCAGGCAAAGAAGCGCTGGCACTGTTGCGCACCAAGGCGCACTTGCGTGATTACTTTGATGTGGTGTTGCTCGATCAGAACATGCCGGGCATGACCGGCATGCAACTGGCGGCCAAGATCAAGGAAGACCCGAGTCTGAATCACGACATCTTGCTGATCATGCTTACCGGCATCAGCAATGCGCCAAGCAAAATCATTGCGCGCAACTCGGGGATCAAACGCATTCTCGCCAAACCGGTGGCCGGCTACACCCTCAAGACGACGCTCGCCGATGAACTGAACCAGCGCAACAAAGGCCAGGTGGTGTTCCAGCCGCAAGTGGTCAGCCCGGCCACGGCGGCGAAAGTGCCAAGCGATTTCCGCATCCTCGTTGCCGAAGACAATACGATTTCGACCAAAGTGATTCGCGGCATGCTCGGCAAGCTCAATCTGCAACCGGACACCGCCAGCAATGGCGAGGAAGCGCTGCAAGCGATGAAGGCGCAACGCTACGATCTGGTGCTGATGGACTGCGAAATGCCGATACTCGACGGTTTCTCCGCGACCCAGCAATTGCGCGCATGGGAAGTCAGTAACCAACGCATTCGCACGCCCATCGTGGCATTGACGGCGCACATTCTCGCCGAGCACAAAGAGCGCGCGCGCCAGGCCGGGATGGACGGGCACATGTCCAAGCCCGTCGAGCTGTCGCAGCTGCGCGAGCTGATCGAGCACTGGGTCGCCCAGCGTGATCAGCAGAACCGGACAGCCTCGACGTTCTGAGTTGTCCTGGTCGCCGAGTCGATCATATTTCCAGATTGCTCAAGTACTTGAGCGAGCCAGTAATGACCGACTTTTTCACCTTCTCTCGAAACTGCGCGTAGTGGAGGGTATTGAAGGTGATGGCGGCGAACTGTTCAACGCTGTCGTGGATCAGTGTTTGATCTTCGCTGAACAGAAATCCCTGCACGGCTCGCTCAATCTGAAACTGTCGATGATAGACGCCCATTTCCACCTTGTTCGGTCCGTTCAGGACGCAGGGAATCATCTGAAAAAAACCAGCGTTAGCGCGAAGGCTGGCGGACTCAAACAGGTTGAGCGCCACTGCGTTTCGCTCCATCGCCACCAGAGCACGGCGCATTGGCTCGCAGAAGGCTTCGCCGAGACTGCTTGAGATACGCTGCGTGGCCTGCGTGGCCATCCGGCGGTTATTCAATGGCGCCAGTGTTTGCGGTTTCGGCATATCCCAGCCGACAAACCTGAGCACGTTGCAGTAATACTCGAACCAGTCACCCGACAGTCCGTCATTGAACGCCGCGCGCGTAGCCCGTTGTGCATAGGCGGTGCTCATGTAGATGTCGTCCCGATGTGACGCCGGCAGACCACCGGCAAATGCCACGACACTGGCACCCACCACTGCGGCCTGCGGTGTATTGAGGTCCGTCACGGTTCAATCTCCGCTGGCAGAGTCAATGTTGCGACGCTGCTGGCACGCCGATCCCTGACTTTCAAGGCAATGGCCCTGCGCGCAGGGCCATAAAGGGTTTCGGAAAGATTGGCCCGCGCGTGATTCGCCTGGACCACGCCTCGTACATCATCGGGTTGAAACACTTGTTGCAACGGATTGGAAGTCAGCGCTTCGCGAGTCTTGAATTGGACATACGAGGTTGTGATCGAGGACGGTGAGTTCGCGCAGGTGACCAGCAAGCGCACATCCCTCGACGATGCCGGTGCGGTGATCGATTGCCCCGCGTCAGAAACTGTCATGTAACTGCGCAACAACTGGATGGCAGGCTCTTCGCCCGACATTTTTGCCATTCGTGCCAGCACGTTGGTCATTGTGCGGGTTTGCCCCAAAGCGCCCTGGCTTAGCGCGGCGGTAAAAAAACCAAGGGAAGTTTCTTCCGCTTCGTCGCTGACCTTCCAGGTCTGACTGGACTTTTGATGGCGCAACCAGAAGTCATCGAGAACGCCTACATAAGCGTCGTACCAACTCACGCCCGGAAACTTTTCAATCCTTTTGTTGGCCACCAGTTGCGCCAATAACGTTGAGTCAATCAGATCATCATAAACTTCCATCTGATCCGTTTCAGGCAAAACCAGAATGGAAGCGCCGACAACCAATATCAAACAATCGTCAGTCATATTGTTTTCTCCCATACAAAAAAGGGCGGCCGACTTTCGACCACCCTTTCACATCAATTAAATATCATATTCTTCGATTTTCGAAACAGCATTCAGACCCAGTTTCTTCCGGATAGTATCGCGAGCTGCGTCAGCGACCAGTGTATTTTTGGCAAATACCGTTTCACCACGGTACAACTTCACATTGCGGACATCCACGTCTACAAACAAGACTTTGGTTGAAGTGTTCCTGCGCAGGAAACGTACGGCACCCATCGCCATGATGGCTTCGCCGTTTACTTCAGTGCAGGCTGCGGCCGTAACGCCACCGACGCCATTGTTCAGCAGATTTCGCTCGTACACCGTCAGGGCTGTGTCACGTTTTTGCAACGCGGCGATGGCGTCCCCAGCGACTTTCAGCATCAACGCGGTGGTGGGACCCGGGACGGCGACACCTGCAATCACCGAGCCGAGAATTTCCAGCACCAGTTTATCCATCCGGACACTGGTACCGGCGACTTCCAGGTTACTGTAGTACTTGCTGACCGGTGTCCAGCCGGCGTTGGTCATGACCTCGCGGAATAACAGATACCACTCCAGACCCTGATGCTCCAGCGGATACTTTTTGTTCGCCACCAGACTTGCGAAGAGAAAAGCGTTCTGCGCGTCGGATCGATTCTGGTCACTGAGACCACCCGAGAAGGACAAGATACCTTCGCCAACGATAGAACCTTTGGTCGGGGCTTCAACCACGTCTCCCGAGTCGATACTCAGAGCAAAACTGCGACTCTGAATAGCCGCAGGCTCATCAATTTCATATTGCTGCAAGTTGCCAACGCAGTTGGAAATATAAGCTCGCTGAATGTATTGGTTATGCATAACGGATTCCTTATCCTTATTAAAACAAGCCCTCATGAACTTGTGAAAACAACCATAACCAAAGCATTAACCAACAACAAACCAAAACATGTAACACCAATTACCAAAGCAACTAAACAACAAATAAAAAACCAATAACACAACAACATCAAAAGACTTTAAAGTCATGACACCCACAAGTCATTGAACGACTGATAGACTCCTTCCCACACTCTCCTGCTGCGAGCCAAGACCATGCTCCACGTGTTGTTCAGCGTTTACCTGAAGATGCTGGTGCTCTATAGCCCGTTCTTCGTGTTGTCCTGCTTTATCAGCCTGACCCGTGGTTATTCGCGCAAGGAGCAACGGCGCCTGGCCTGGAAGGTGGCGATCGCCACTCTGGTTTCCAGTGTGCTGCTGTATTTGTTCGGGCGGGTGATATTCGATGTGTTCGGCATCACGGTCGATGCCTTCCGTATCGGTGCCGGCAGCGTGCTGTTCATCTCTGCGCTGGGCATGGCGCAAGGCAAGTCCGTGGTACAAACCGACAACGTGCAGCAGGACGTGACCATCGTACCGCTGACCATTCCGTTGACCGTTGGCCCCGGCACTATCGGTGCACTGCTGGTGATGGGGGTCAGCCAGCCGCACTGGGACGACAAACTTACGGCGATCATGAGTATTGCGTTGGCCAGTTTCACCGTCGGCGTGGTGCTCTACCTGTCCAACCGCATTGAGCGGATTCTCGGCGACCAGGGTTTGCAGATTGTCAGTCGTTTGATGGGTTTGTTTGTTTGCGCACTGGCAGCGCATATCATCTTCACCGGGGTCAAAGGCTATCTGGTGTCCTGAACCAGTGCCTCGAACCATGATCGGACAGCAGAGCGCCGCGAACAGTCTTGTTCGCGGCGCTCTATCGTGAGGCGGGCTTAGCCGGCAATAACCGGCTCGGCGGTCAGTGCCCGGAATTTCACGCTGCCACGTCCTTTCCTGGTCTGCAACTGCCGCACCCACGCGGAGATCGGCAAGGATTGCCGGGCTTTGAAGGCGAGGAATACTTCCCCGCGCAATGACGGATCGGATGAGCCCACATCACGGAATATCAGTGCATGCTCATTGGCTGGATCGACGATGACCAAATGCTCCTGCACGATCTCGAACAACAGGTTATCCGGCGTGTCGAAGTCCCAGATCAACTTGCCCGGGATCGCCGGCGATTGCCCCAGTGCATGGCGACAGTCGACGACAACCGCGTCCAGTCTCGACCAGGCGTCCTTCGACAAATGACAGGTCACACCGCCCTGTCCCAATCGCACGACCAGCGTGCTGACACCGTCGGCAATCAGCGGTAGCAGATCATTTATTTTGTCGTGGCCTTCAAGGGTCATGACCTGTGCATCGCGCTGAAGATAGTCGAACGGCCCGAAGCTGTGCATGCCTGGATACGCCTGCACCGTGCCCTGCCGACGCTCGTGCAGTAAGACATTGACCTGATTGCGGGTGCCCAGCATGACAACGTCCGCAGGCAGGCGGTTGGCGGCAATGCTCACCAGCCGAGCGCTGCGCACGTCGTACCACTGCAAATGGCCAGGCGCAGACTCCACTGACACAAACGCGCCATGTTCAACCCTGGCCAACAAGGCTTGCATGTGCTCTACCAGGTGCTCGCCTTGCGCCGCCACCCAACGACGGTCGACAGCGGTGACCAAGGCTGTCTGCTGGTGCCCCAGTTGCAGCGTTACGCCGTCAACGGTTGTACCGCGCAACCCGGAGCCATCCACGGCGACGTCGCTAAACCGCCAGTCACGCCACGCCCGTTCGGGAACTGGCAGAACGTCGTTGTGCAGCAGTTGCGCCCCTTCTGCAAATGCCCGGACAAGCTGCTGTGGTTCAACGAACCCCTGTGTCCAGATTTCACCTGTGGAAATATTGAACAGCCAGGCCGCCCGATTATCGGAGGCCATGCCCAGCAAGCGCACTGGAACGTCGCGTCCCGGATCGCACAAGAGCAGGCGGCCGTTCACACACCAGGCACTCAGGTTGCCGTCTCCGGCCAGGTTGCGCAAACCAACGATCGCAAAACTGTCCACCGGATAACGTTTGGCAAGCGGCTCCAGCGCCAGCCACCAGTGCGTATGATCCTTCAGCCACTGCTCACCGACACCGTACAGGGGGAACTCGCCTTGGGCAGACAGATTAAAGAGTCGTCCCTCGTCGTCCAGAATCAGATAGCCGTTCTCGACCGCCACGATTTGCTTGAGCCCTGGCGGCTGCACCCAGCGATCCGACCACTGTTCGACACCTTGCGCCACCAACCGCTGCCGGCGACAAAGGGTCTGGTCGAGACGGTTGTAGATGAAGTAGACATTTTCTTGCTGCGCCATCGGCAACAGCACCAGGTCCGCCAGATTCTTGATCGAGTCCGGCCAGCCACGGGCATGACGCGCCTCAGGCAATGGATGAATCAACAAGCGATCGAGACTGCGAATCCAGACGATATCGCGCTTGTCCGTGTCGAATGTCCAGCTGACGGAAACGTACGTCGCCGGTTGCCAGTCGACGGTCGTCTCACCGTCTCGCTCAGCGACGGGACGAAGCACTGTGTGCTCGCCCAGGACCGATGCCCAGTCGCCCAGGATTTCGCTGGCGAATACAGTCGCCTGCAGCTCCGGCGCCATGTCATGGGTGACGGAACCCAGCAGCAGTTGCTGCCGGTGAATCAGGTAATTGAACCGTCGGGGCCCATGGGCGCCGGTGACAGTCTGCTCGACATGAATCACGCCATGTGCATCCATCTCGACAGGGCCAATCAGGCTTTCGCCCTCAGCCACGATCAACCGATAGCGATACCTGAGCAGCCCACTGACGGCATCGACCTGCCAGATGTCATAGCTGTCCGGCAGATAGAAATACGCATACCCATCGGCCACCAGTGCCAGTTGTGCGTCCTCGGTATCGGCGATGTCTTCGTTGCGGATGTAGACGAAACGGTCTTCCCGGGCGTCATACCAGGCGGTGGTGGAGCGCGGCGCCTGCGGCGACTCGAACGGGATCAGCCAGTCACGCACCGGCGTATAGGGCAGTACCAGGCGATGCTCGCGGGCCAGCGTTCTGAAATGCGTCAGCAACGCTTGTTCATCAAGCCCCACCGGTGCGCTTTGCTGGATGACATCCAGTTGACGCTTGCCACGGTCAACGCTGAACAATTGATGATCACCCGTACGAATCAGCAACGAATGACGTCCATGGCCGGTTACTTTCACGTGAACATTACCGATGTACAGATCACCCAGACGCTCGATCCGGACATCACCTTCGCGCGCCCAACCAGCCTCCAGTACCCAGCTGGAGGAGTTCTGACTCGACGACACGAGTTCTATGTGAGCGTCTGGATTGAGTGCCAGGGTGCAATGCGCGCCACCGCCGAAAATCTTGTATGACACCTGATTTTTCCAGGCGCTTGGCAGCGACGGGACCACCAGCGTGCGTTGAGTCCTGTCCAGAAGAACTTCGATGACGGTTTCGCGATACTGGGGAAGCAGGCGGCTGACGATGTAGTGCGAAGGAAATGAGTAAAACGAAAACAGAAACAGCCACTTGCCGTCTGCCTGCCGTTTTTCCAGACGGCGGGCGATGTCGAAACCGCGGTCGTGCCGCGCAGAAGCAAACGGCAGTGCCTTGTATTCATAGCCATAACAGGTCTCGGGGGTGCACGGCAGGACGATGGTTTGCCCCTCGGCCGGTGCGAACGCAAGCTGCCCGGGCAAGCCCAGGTGCTGGCGCACATTGATCGCCCGGGGGTAGTCGGCCTCGAAATCCGGCACACCGAAGTGGTCGCGCAGCGGGTACAGTCTGGGGCTGTCGAGTATCAACGCAGTGGCTGCCAGATCGATTCTTTTGACCACCAGCGCTGGCGCCACAACCCACGCCTTCAGGGCATCGTCGAAGCGATAACCGACGCCGCGATGGGCCTCTTGCAGATCCGCAAAAAACGTCCCGACTTCCTGGGCGTTGCGTGCGATGGCGGCAAACCCTTGCGCCAGTGCCGCCACACCCACAGCCAACCCGCCCAAAATCACCCCGGCGCCGCCCAGCACCGCAGCGGCAGTCGACGCGCCAGCGACTGCCGCTCCGACCCCGCCGGCCGTCAATGCCAGACTGGCGGAGTCAAACGCCAGCTGCGTGCCGAATTGCGCTTTTTCAACATCGTCGCCAGCGGTTACCAACTGATAAATATCAAACCCGACGTTGGCCAGTCCCAGCACGGCCCCGATACCTTCATTGGCTGCATGCCCCAACGCCTCTGAGACCACTGAGGCACAAGTGCGGGCGATGATCTTTTCTTCCCCCAACGCGGTTTTGACCAGTTGAACCAGACCGACTACATCCACGACATTGCCATGCAGCAACTGCGCGTAATTGAGGTAAGCGTGCAGACGTACCGCGGTGGTCAGCGTGCGGCCTTCGCCTTCACGTCCGCGCAAGGCGTTCATCAGCGCCTGGATCGCGAAACCGGCATTGAGGGTATGAACACTGCCAGCCTCGGTCGGATCCAGTACCGCCGCGGTTGCGACTGGTTTGCGCACCAGCGTCGTAAACTGCTCGGACAACCAGTTTTTGATCCGCAGCAGTCGGTGGTCGTCGCTGACAACCTGCACCACACGTTCGGGCTGCGCCGGGTCGATCATATGCAATCGATACTGGCCCTCGGGGGTGACTTCCAGGGTGTCGAACAATGGCACCAACGACGTGGCCGACGTATGAAGGTCTTGCAGCGCTGTCGTCGCATGAGCGATCTGCTGTCCCCACCAATGACTGTCCAGCCCGAGCAGGCTGGCCCCCAGATGAGAATTTTCGACCAGTGATCGACCATGGGCGCTGTTCAGACGCTGGCGCAACTTGCCGGCTGGCTGCCCGGGCAACGGCTCGCCCTTGAGCATCTTCGCCACCTCGAACCCGGTGGACAATGACAAGGCCGCCACGCGCTCGCCCTGCAACTCGATCAGGTCGAACGTCGGCCGGATCTCGGCGCCGTAGGCCGCATAATATTTGGCCATGCCCATCTTCAGGAAAAAGTGCTCCAGCGCCCGCTTGAGCATCGCGGCACTCTCGAATTCGAACACGCCGAAGTTGGGGTCGTAAAAATGATAGAGGACCTTTTCACCCTCTACGGTTTTCGCCACCAGCATCGAGTGATTGTCCGAGTTGAGCAACAACGTTCGGGTGCTTGTATGGTTCTCCAGTGCCGTGGTGATCTGACCCAGATCAGCCCGCGAGAGCGTCGTGCCCACCTCACTCAGCCGGATCCCTCGCAGTTCCTCCAGCGCTTGTACAAAAACAATCGAATCATTCTGCTGTGGCTCAAGAACAGCCAGGTAAAAACGTTCGCGCAGGTGATGGGAAGCCGTTTCGCCCGTCGCAATGGCAGCGGCCATCATCAAGGCCAGGGGATAACAGCGCCCCCCAATCGTTTCGCCAACGCCATCAAGCAATAGATCTTGCGGTACGGGTTTCACGCCGCTGACTTCGATTTGACTGAAGACCTGATCCATCTGCTGGCCAATCTGCAAGCGATGTTCAAGCGTGGCCACTTGTTGTATCTGTGCAACGTAGCGTCCCCACTGTTGCAGGGTCTGCGCCTTTATCAGCGCAGCTTTTTTCAGATCCAGCGCGCTGACCGATGCTGCCGATTCAGCGATCTCGCCGGCCAGACCACTCAGGAACGCTGCATCTTTGCGGGTATACAGATGTCGTTCAATGACGGCATAGCGACTCGAAGCACCCAGCTCACGAACACTGTTGGCCAGGTTATCCAAATCACCGCTGTACGCGTCAAAGCGTTGGCTGTGCAGCGAGTCGATTCCCAGCAACACGCCCAACGCCAAACGCTGCAGTGGCGTTGTCTCGGCCAGTGTCAGCTCACCATGGGCCATCGCGCTCAGCACTTCATCCAGCCCCAGATTCAGGAATCGCCTGTCTGGCGGAAAAGCCGCAGGTCGCGCTCTGAGCGGCTGATCCTTGATGAGCTGACGATCGGCAAAACTCAGGGGCAAAGGATCCTCGAACGTCATCGTCCCGTCGAAGCCCTGGCGCATGGCCTCGACAAAGCGATCACCGAGCCCGTCGACCAGACGCTGCAAGATATCGGTCAGCAGCACCGCACGCCCTTCAATCAGAGGCCAACCCTGCTCGAACTCAATGCTCGAACCTTTGAGCAATTGCGCGACATCGCCCTTGTAGCGGGTTTTGTAATGACCTTGCTTCCAGCGCGCCTGCTCATCCTCGACCCATTTCACCGGATCGGTCGCGTTGTCTTTCCAGGAGTGATCCAGCTCTTCTTCGGTGGCACGGTTGACCGAGGCGTAGCGTGCAATGGCGGCCTCGGTGCGAATTTCCCTGGCCTGCTTCGGAGTGAGATGCACTCTGGCGTAATCGGCCATGGCGTCGCGTATCGCACCCGGGCCGGTCAAATAGATGGTGCCTTCGCTCTGGCGCCGGATCCCGTCACTGAAGTAGCTCGCAGCCGCACTGGCGAGAAAGCCTGCGAGCATTTCTTCCTGGTTCGGCAGTTCGCGGAACGGGCCGTAAGTCTGCTCCAGAATCGTCTGCGCCAACGACAACACACCTTCAGAGTCAGTCAGTGCGACACCACGCTGCGCCGCCTGGCGTAGCGTGTCGTCGACCAACTGATAGTTGAAGCGAATACGTTCGATCACTGCTTGCAGCGTCGCCGATCCGGCATGGGCCATCAGGAACGCATTGGTCATCGAATTGCCTTCGGCGACTGCTCGCAACATGAAGGGGCGAGCCAGCAAATCGGTCGGGGCCTGGAAAACCTGGCTCAGTGCCGGGCGGCTCTGAGCGAACGCTTCAAACGCCGCACGGTGCTCTGCCGGGATGCGCTTGGCATAGCTGTTGGAGGGCTGACGGCCCGGCATCCAATCGGGATTATGGTTGAGCAGCAGTTGCAAAATACCCAGGCGGGCGTCGACACCCAGAACCTCAAGATCGACCCCCGCCAACTTCGCCACCAGAGGCGGCAAGTTATCGACATCGGCATAGCTGCCACTCTCGCGATACAGCACTTCGACCCGCACGATATCCGAAGCTGCCGCCAGATTGCCGCGCAAACGCATTTCCTGCTCATAGAGGCTCTGAAGCTGCAAGGGAACAGACGCCGCGTCAAGGTCGCGCAACTGCAGATCGCCTCCGGCCATGGCTTGCAGGGTGCGACGGTTCTGCTCGCGCAGTACCTGCAATGACGCCGCATCCTGGCCATAGGCGCGAACCAGCAGATCAATCCGTGCGTCATCGGCGGATTGCCCTTTGGCCACAGCCTCATTGAGGTGTGCCTGCATCTGCCGCTTCAGCACAATGGCACGCTCTTCGTATAGGTCAGCCAGCGCATTTTCATCGACGGTTTTATCGCCGACATGGGCCAGGGCGTCAGCCTTGGCCGCCTCGACCATCAGCTTGTTGGTCTGATATGCCAGCAGCGCATCGCTGTCGTACCAGAGATTGAGCGTGTACCCCTGCCCGGCGAGCACCTGCTTCCAGACATTGAGGTAATCACGCTGAATCTCGCCAAGCCCGCCCCCCAGCCAGACGAAGTGCAGCGTTTTTGCAACGCGTGTCGGCGCGGTTTTGAGCAATTCGACCCCCACATGCACCCGCGACTCGAAGGCTTCGACCCGCTCGTAAATTCGCGCCAGATCCGGGGCGGACGTTTGCTCGGTTGGCAACGGCGGTTCCACCTCACGCCGCACCCGACTCGATCCCAGCAAAGGCTCCAGCGTCTGACGTAATAGCCTCAAGGGCTCAAGCAACTGCTGTGAATCCTTGGCGCCGGCACAGGCGGCGTAATAGCGCAGCAGCGCGTCGTAATGCTTGTTGTTTTTATGCAGTAATAACACCTGTTCAAAATCACTACGCGGAAAGAGCGCTCCAAAGTTCAAAAAATTCTCGCCAACTGCAACTTCAATATCTCGCATGATGCCCTCGAAATCTTTCAAAAGAATAGTAACGAGCACCACGCTAATCATTAAATCGGCAAATCTCAAAAAAGAACAAACTCAATTATTTTCAGAAATCATGTGCAACTTAAATATCTGATCAATCATCAGAACAATCGCTTTCCGTATATTTCCGCCGAGCATCAACACCTTTAAAACCTGGACAACCTAAAACAAACAAAAACAATTAAACGTAAAAAGGTCGTGAACTCCCGTCCACGACCTTTTTACGTTTTAGTTTGGCTGTATATTTCAGGCCAGCTGTTTTACTAACTTCTCCAGTGTTGCAACCTCTACATCGGACTGTACGTATGCCAGCGCATCAAGCCACTGGTCGACACCTCGCCGGTAGTCCACCGCGCCGAGCCTGATGCTTATCTGCAGCAGCCTGCCTGACTCGTCACCTTCCGGCGCGACATTACGCACGATCAGGCTGTGGGCCGTATCCGGGTCTGAGATTACCAACTGCCCGTCGACCAAAGACACCAACAGGCGCTCGGCAGCGTCCACGTCCAGTACCAAAGTACAGATAGGCGTATCGACTGCACCTTGCGGACGCTGGCGATCGACTACGATGCAGTCCAGCCGTTGCCAGGCTTGTTCCGACACCCGATAGCTCAATGCCTTGGCACCATAGGTGAGAATCAGTTTTTCGACCCCGTCAGGCAGCAATGCCATGATATCGGTGACCTCACCACTCACCTCGAGCGCCAGGAGCTCGCCTTCGCGTCGGGCGTAACTGTCTTGTACCCAGACGCCCTGCGCCGCCCCGCGACTGTAGATGAGGCTGTCAATCGGGTCGAACAGCATGGCCACCGATGTGTCGCGCGCGCCAAGAAACACCGGCCACTGACCATCGGCCCGGCCCGAAATATCAAAGAGGCGATCCAGTTCCGGCACAAAGTACGTATAGCGACCCAGGGAGTCTTCGACGTGCACAACCGGTGCATGGGCTTGTCCGCTCAATAACGCCTTCAAGCGGGCCTGCAACTGCTCGGCGGTCTGCCCGGGGATGAATGACCATTGTCTTTCGACGCCGACGATGCGTGCCGGCTGTTGATCGAGCAGTTCCAGGTTAACGCCTTGGCGGGTACGCCCGAGCAACCCTTGCCCCTGCGTCAGCACCTCGGCGAATGCCCATTGCCCCCAGACTTTTTCCGCCACTGGCAGCAACGTGCGATCCAGTAACCGCGGGCCGTTGGCAAACGCTGCGCGCAACGTCTGGATCTGCACCAGCGCCTGGCGATAAAGCTGCCCAGCCGAAACGTCCAGCAGCCAGGCGGCCTGCTTGTCGGGCGTCAGTCCAAGCAAGGCCAGCTCCGTACCTTCACCGACCTCAGCGAGCAATACCTTCGCGCCGATACACCACGCCGCCACTGAGTGCAGGCCGGAAACGTTACTCAACCCGATGATCGAAAACGGCGCATCCCGATAAGCATCGGCCAGCGCCGGTAATGCGCTGAGCCAGTCGGCATGGCTGCGCAACCAGTGGGCTCCGATGCCAACGAATTGCAGCGCGCCTTGCTTGTCGACCTCAAACAGGCGTCCGTCTGCCCGGGTTGCGATGTAGCGCTCAGCGAATGAACTGACATCGATGACATCCTCGGCGACGACTTGCCCACCCGCCGGCCCGGCTCCACGACGCAGCAATCGGGCCTGCTTGCTGTAGAACAGCGGCAGATCGTCCAAGCCGTCATCCCAGGTCAGCAGGATCGTGTCCAGCTTGAGCCCGGTGCTATGGGCCAACTGGAAATACAGCCGGTCAGCCAGACGGATCCAGCCCAGATCTCGCAGCGTTTCTTTCTCATGGCTGCGAATCTGCACGAACCCGGCGGGCCCCCAGGTGCTCAGGCTCGACGCCATGCCAGACGTGCCATCGGCATAGGTCCGCGGCGTATTGAAGCGAGCCACCAATGCATGCCAGTAATCGGCCGGACGCCTAGGCGTGTAATCGCTCCAGGCGGCTGATGTATGGATGCCGGTAAGCACTGCAGAATATTCAGTCAGCAGGTATTCGAATGCGATCTCTACCCCTCCGTTGACTTCAAGCATTTTCTGCCGCAGACGCAGGCCGTTGGCAGTCTGTTCGCAGCCAATGATCCTTGCACCACCGCCAGGGTTCATCAGTCGGTAGCGATGCTTGACCGTGCCGGTGATCGCATCGACCCGCCAGACCGTCGCGTGCCCGGGGTGATAAAACCATGCCTGCCTGGCGTTGGCTGCAGCCAATACAACGCCGTCATTGACATCCTCTGGCAGGTTGCGCGCATACAACAGCCGGGCACGCGCAACGTCGTAGTAGGCGGTGACCAGGACGGGCCGCAGCGCAGCGTCCATAGGCACCCGGAATTTGTGTAACGGCACAAAAGCCGCTGCAACGCGTCGCTCCGCCACGCGTGTCCGAACGCGTGCCAGCAGCGCAGCCTGCGAATCCTGTTGCTCCTGGGTGACAGACACCAGCAGCAGACGCTGGTTTTTCCAGTCGAGACTGAACATCTCGCCATTGCTCAGTTGGATGAAGTCCACCTGACCCTCGATCCGTATTCCATCGACACTGAGAAACGACTCTTCAAATCGCACCTTGTTTTCGCTGACCCATGGCGCATGAAGTACCCACTGGGTCGCCGCGTAATTGCGCAGGAAAACGGCAACCAGACCGGGAGTCAACCAGAGCTGGCGAGCACCTGGTGAACGGCTGAAGATCTCGTAGGAAATGCACTGTTTCCATTCTGCCGGCAATCTCGGCACCAGCAACTGGCGCACCTGTTCGTCCAGCGTCACCACAATCCGTGTGGGCTTGTTGAACGGGTAGAGCTTGTAGAGGATGTGCGGGAACGGTGTGTTGGCGAAGAAATAGAAACGCTGGTTGCCATGCCTGTCGTACTCCAGCTTGTTGACGGTACTGTTGCGCAGGCTCGGATACCAGGTTTGCATGAGTGGCTGGTGGAGCTCATCAGCCAGGACGCCAAATGGCAGAAGCGTGCTGAGGAAGCTCGCTGAGGCCTTTTCGCTTGCTTGCCGGGGCTCGCGCGCCAACTCGCCAGGCTGTGGCTCATAGGCATAGCCGGACGTTCCGACCTGATACTCATAACCGAAGTAGCACTGCGGTGTACACGGGAGCACCACCGTCTGTACGTCACCGGGCGCCGGCCGGATGAGACTGACCACTTGCGGCAGTCCGAGCGTCTCGCGGATATCGATCGCCTGATGCAGTCGCGACGGGTGATTGTTGAACTGCGGCAGCTCAAGTCCGCCGCGATCCATGGGGTAAAACTTCTGACTGTCGAAACGGATCCGGTTGCCTTGCAAGTCCAGCTCGGTGATGACGGCTTCGGGTTCAAAACTCAGCGTCCCGTCCTTGCGCGTGTAAACGCCAGGGCCGTAGGCGTCCTGGATCTTGCGCAAGTACGCGCCCACGCCTTTGGCCTTGTCGCTGATCTGTCCCAGGTTGCTGGCGATCGCCGTCACACCAATGCCGACGCCGAGCAGCGGCACCGACAGAATCGCAGCGGCACCGCCCACCGCTCCGCCAACCGCCAATGCGGTGATATCCAGCGCCAGGGCCGCGACATTGAATACCAGTTGCGTGGCCAACCGTGAACGCTGTTCCTGATTGGTCGCCACTGCCAGACCATAGAGGTCAAACCCTATATTGACGGCGGAGAAGACAATCCCGGCAGCTACGGAGGCCCGGCCCAGCAGCCGACCGGACAGCGATGACTGGCGCAGCGCCAATGCCTGCTCACTGGCAGCCACTTGACGAACCAGACTGACGATCTGTGCCGCATCGTTCAATACGCCATAACCTAACTGGGCATAACTGACATAGACCTGCACCTGCAGGGCGATCGACAACGCCGGCACCTGCTCCTCCCCGGCCTGGTATTCGCGATGGCGCATCTCGGTAATCAGCGTCTGAATCGCAAAGGCGAAACTCAACCGACTACCGCCGTCGGCCTCGCCCGCTGCAGTATTTTTGCCGGCCAGGGACTGCACCAGACGCTGGATGTGCTGTTGGACTTTGCTGAAGCGCGCGTCGGTGGTGGTAACGACTCGAGCGTTTTGCGGATTGCGCGCGTCTACCAGCGTCACGCTGTAGCCTGCGTCGGGGTGCTTCTGCAGCGTTTCCAGCAGCGGCAGAAACTCACCGCCCAACTTGTTTTCGGTACGTAACTGACCGCTGGCCTGCTCGAATGCCTGCGCCCAATAACGCGCATCCAGTTGCGCCAGACTGGCGCCCATCCGGGCGTTTTCACCCAGCGATCGCTGGCGTCCAACGGCTTGTTTTTGCCAGACCGAAGCGCTCCCTGGATCGACAATCGGAGCGTTTTGCAAAAAGCTGCCCAGCGGCGTATTCGACAAAAGTGTCCGGCCCATGATCGCCGTGGTATCGAGCTCGACAACATTGAACCGCGCACGGTCGCCCTCCGCGAGACCGTATAGCCGGGCCATTGCAGCGTTATCTCTGCTCAGGTAGCGCTGCATGCCCTCTTTAAGTTGCTCTACCCGGGCAAACCCGTAAATCGCAAAATTCGGCTCATAAAACCGGTAAACCGTCTGGCTGCCCGCCACTGTTTTCCCCACCAGTAGGGCGTGATTGCCGGTGTCGAGCAGCATGACCGTCGAAGCGGCTTTCGCCTCAAGCATTTGTGCGATGGAGTCCAGGCCATGATGGCCGTGTGGCTTGCCCACGGCTGTCAGCGGCACAGCCTGCAATTCGTCCAGCGCCAATAACAAAGCCCGCGAGTCAGCGTCCTCCGGGGCATGGCTGACGTTCGCTACCCGGCCGATCAGGGCACGCTCAGCCGCCTCACCACCGGTCAGCGCTGCCGCCATCATCAGTGCCAGCGGATAGCATCGACGACCAGGATCGCCCGGCGTAGTCATGAGCAGGTCCTGCGGCACTTTCCTGGCGGACATGGCGCCAGCCTTGAACAGTTCGGTACGAACCGCCTCACCGCTGCGCAGAATCTGCGCGTGATATTCACGGCGCGCCGTGCTGTTGATCCGGGCGATACGTTCACCCCACTGACGCAACGTCAATGGCTCGCCCAAGGCACGCACCTTGAGTTCGCGGGCGGTGTACGTGGTGGAAGGTTCAGCGCTTGCCAGGCCTGCCTTGAAGGCCGGCGACGCGTGCTGGCGCAAGGCACTTTCGAGAGCGTTGAAGCGGGCAAACAGCCCATCTTCGGCGGTTTGCGCAGCGAGGCTGGAAAGGTCCTTCCACGCCCCGGCAAAGCCCTCGATATCCAGGCTCGCCGCGCCGAACATTCCGCCCAGCATCACGCGCAGCAACGGGCTGAGTTGTTCGACGGCGAGCGAGCCGCGGGCAACCCGGACCAACAGTTCGTTCAGGTTACTGGTGGACTCCGCACCGTAAGACGGCGGCAGTTCAAGGGCAGGCTGGGCGAGAATTTGCTGGCGGGCATCGAAACCGATGGCAAAAGCTTTGTTGAAAGTGACATCGCCGCTCAACTTGTCTTTCATTGCGCGAATGAACGGTTCGCCCAGGTCATCCATCAGCTGTTGCAGCACCGAGGTCAACAGCACCGGTTTGCCTTCGATCACCGGCCAGCCTTGTTTAAAGGTCAGGGTCTGCGGCCTCAGCAGATCCGCCAAATGACCGGCGTAACGTGACTTGAGTTTGCCGTTGCGCCATTTGTCCTGCTCTTGCTCAAGCCATTTGTTTTCATCGCCATTCACGGTCCAGCCGGAGATCCGCTCCTCTTCCGTGGAAACGTTATAGCCCTCGACCAATTTCAGTCGATTGCGAACCTCATCGATATGATCGGATTGCAGACGCTGTTCGATATATTTGCCAAGTCCTGCCGCCGCCGCACCCGGCCCGGTAAGGGCAATGGTGCCGCGTGCAAGGACCCGAATACCATCCTGATAATACGCGCGAATGGCATCGATCAGCTTCGCTGACGAATAGTGAGTTTTTGAATCGGGAAACTTGCCCTCGGCCGCCGTTTCATTGACCACATTTTGAATGATGGGCAACGCCCGTCCCTCATCCGCGATATCGATGCCGGCAGCGAGCAAGCGGCTCTCCACTTCTAGCAGGCAGTCATAATTGCTTCGAATCATCTGCATGTAAGACAGGGTCATGGCACTGCCCGGGTGGGCGATGAAATGCGCGTTCATTTCCCCGGTAGTCGCACTGCCATGGGCAGTTCCCAAGCGAAGGGCATCCTGCGGCACAGCGCGCTCCTGCGGTGCGACGAAAACCTCATGAATACCGGGTTTACCGCGCGCAAAAGTGGTTAATGCCTCTTTATGCCGAGCTCCAATTTCGCCGGTTATCTCTGTATAGCGGTGCGGATCCCGGCCGGGCATCAGCGCTTGGTTGTGATCCAGTAAAAGTTTCAGTACCCCGAGTCGCTGATTGTCATCAAAACCACTGATATCCACGCCGCCCAACGTATCGGCCAGTGGCGGCAAGTAATCCATGTCGCTGTAACGCCCCCCCTCCAGGTACTCGGCCTGCAACCGCACGACATCACTCGCCGCGGCAAAATTGCCGCGCATGGCCACTTCACGCTGATAGACATCCTGTAGGAAATGCCCGGCAAATTCGTGGCGGACGTCACGCAACTGCAAGTCCGTGCCGACCATCGCCTGATGCGTCTCCAGGCACTGCCGACGGAAAGCCTCAAGCGTCGCGCGATCCTTGCCGTAAGCACGAACCATCAGATCGATACGCGCCTCGTCCGCCCGACCAGCCCATTGCGGCTGGTTCAGGTAGTCGAACATCTGATGTTTCAATACCCGCGCGCGGTCTTCAATCATCTTCGACAACTGCAGGGGTCTGGTGACCTTATCGCCTTCCGATGCCATCGCATCCGCTCTTGCACTGTCGAGAATCACCCGATTCATCTCGAAGGCGAGCAGTGCATCACTGTCGTACCAGAGATTGAACCGATACCCCTGCGGCTCCAGCACCTTGCGCCAGATGTTCATGTAATCGCGCTGATTGTTGCCCACCTCACTGCCACCGACCCAGACGAAGTGCATGATGTTCGGCACGGGCCGGGCGACGCCGTTCAGCATCTCCACCGTGGCTGACAATCTCGCCACATAGCGATTCAACCGGGTTCGAATCCGATGGATGGCCATAGGCACCGGCGTCGACTTGCGATCCATCAAGGCCTCGAGTCGCTCCTGAAACAGTTTCGCCGGCAGCAGTTTTTCGACCGCTGTGAAGGTCTTGCTGGCAAGTTCATGAGACTCGGCCAGCGCCGCATACTCGCCTGAGTCGGCAAACTCGCTCAATGCCCCTTGAAGTGTCGAATACTCTGCAGCCGAAGTGAATGAAAGTTCACTTGCAGTGTTTCCTGTAGCACTCATCCGTATTCTTCCTTGATTCAACAGTTCTAAGTCGGGCAAAACTATTGAATAAACACGGCGCACTCAAACTTGAACAAGCTCAAATAATGTCGAATGAAACATCGACCAACATTCAAATTGGACAACGGTATGATTCAGCAACAACTGCGCCTGTTATTTCTTTTGTGGTAAACAACGAAAAGGCCACGTCCCCCGGAAAGGGCGTGGCCATGTCTTACTGCCGGCTTTCAACTTCGCAAGTGTTGACCTGATGTCACGACGAGAGAAGTTATTTACAACTTCCCCCGGCGATCAATAACGGCAAACTCAGACAATCGGCTTTTTACCATACCAACGCGGCGTGTAAACCCAATCCCCACCGGTTGCCCGTGGAAACGTGCACGTGGTCGAAGAACCGATCAATACCATCGTGCGCATGTCCACCTGGTCCACAGTCAACGCGCCCAACGTCGTAGTGCGTAAGGTCTGGCCCGGGCGACCGATGTCACGGCCCAGAACCACCGGGGTTTGCGGCGTGCGGTGCTGTCCGACGATTTCCAGTGCCCGGCCCAGTTGCCACGGACGGGCGCGGGAGATCGGGTTATAAAACGCCAGCGCCAGATCCGCTTCGGCAGCCAGGTCCAGACGTTTCTCGATGATCGACCACGGTTTGAGATTGTCCGATAGCGACATCACGCAGAAGTCATGGCCCAGCGGCGCACCGGCCTGCGCGGCGGTGGCCAGCGAGGCCGAGACACCCGGCAGGATTTCCAGGTCAACGCTGTGCCACGCCGGATCATCGGACTCGTGCAACGCCTCCAGCACCGCCGCCGCCATGGCAAATACGCCCGGGTCGCCGGACGATACAACAATTACCGAACGCCCCTCGGCCGCCAGCCTGAAGGCGTGACGAGCACGCTGCATTTCTTCGCGGTTGTCGGTGCAGTGCTGGATTTGATCATCACGGAAAGGCCCGGCCATGCGCACGTAGGTTTCGTAGCCGAGCACATCGGTGGCGCGGGCCAGTTCGGCTTTTACCGCCGGCACCATCAGTTCGGCAGCGCCGGGACCGAGACCGATCACCGCCACACGCCCACGTGCTCGGCCGATTTGCGCGACGTCCAAAGGCTGTTCGGCAATAGCGATTGCCATGTCGTTGGCAATGACGACCTTCGCCTGTGGCACAGCCGCCAATACCGTCGCCTCGATATCGTTCAATACCGAGACAAAGCGCAACGGCACACCCAATTCCATTGCCGCTTCATGCAGATTCGTCGAGGCCATTTCGGTCTCGGCCGCCAACAGACAGGCCAGCGCCTGCACTGCAAGATTCGCTTGCTGCAACGCCGCGCGGACGACGTTCGGCAAATCCGCCACTTCGGCGCTGACTGCCACCGCGACACTGCGCGGATAAATCAACAACTCATTGGCACACGCCACACGCTCGGCACTGCCGACATGAATCGAGCGCTGCGCCTGCGGATCTTCCGGCAATTGCGCCTGATCCAGCCAGGGCGCCGCGCCTTCGATGCGCACGCTGTGCCCGGCCAACAGATCGGAGACAAATCGCTTGCCCCGTTCCAGATCGCCCAGCGCGTAACCACTCGGTGGGTTGAGCAGGCACGTGCCAAAACGCAACTCGCCGCTGGTGGTGATGGCCGCTGCGACTTGCAGCCCGGCAGCGATGTCCCGCGCCATGACATTTACCCCGCCCAGACCACCAAGCAGCGGCACCACCGCGCTGCCGTCTTCGGCGACGGCCAGTACCGGTGGTTCGGCGCCTTTCTCCAGCAGCAGCGGCGCGAGTGTGCGGATGACAATGCCGGCCGCGCACAGGGCAATGATCGGCGTGTCCTGCTGATACAACGCGCGCAGGTTCGCGCCGAATTCCTGATAGGTGCGATCGGCACCTTCGACGCGCCCGGCGAGGCCGTGAATCTGCGCCGCTGGATAGACCTGCTGAATACGCCGCGCGGTGGCCAGGCTGCCCTGACCGAGAATGACGATGGCTGGGATGGATTGAGTCATCAGCCTTGCCACCGTTCGCCCGGCACAATGATCAGCGAGAAGTACGGCGAGGACATCGGCTCGACCTGATCCATTGGCACAATCTTCTGATTGGCCATGGTTGCGCGCTCGACGTACAGCGCACGTTCGGCCAGACCGAGTTCTTCCAGCACCTGACGCACTTTGGGGAAGTTGCGCCCCAGCTTCATGATCACCGCCGCGTCGGCATCGGCCAGACGTCGCTTCAGCTCTTCATGGGGCAATACGCCGGAGAGCACCGACAGGCTCTGATTGCGATACACCAGCGGCGCGCCCAGCACCGAAGCGCCGCCCAGCATCGAACAAACGCCCGGCACCACTTGCGCTTCGTAACGGCTGGCGAGGCGATCGTGCAGGTACATGTAGGAGCCGTAGAAGAATGGATCGCCTTCGCAGATCACCGCGACGTCGCGCCCGGCATCCAGATGTGCCGCGACGGTTTCGGCAGCCTCATCGTAGAAATCGCTGATCACTTGTTCGTAAGACAATGGCGCCGGCAGCGCTTCGGTGGTCACCGGATAGACCAGCGGCAGCAGATTCTGCGCGTCTTGCAGATGCGCTTCGATGATGCCGAACGCATTGCCCTTTTTGCCTTTGGCGACGAAGTACGCCACCACCGGCGATTCGCGCAGCAGGCGCAGGGCCTTGACGGTAATCAGTTCCGGATCACCGGGGCCGACGCCCAGGCCAATCAAACGTCCTTTGGCCTGCATCATTCGATCTCCGTGGCGAGGGCATTGACGGCCGCAGCGGCCATGGCGCTGCCTCCGAGGCGCCCTTGCATGATCACAAACGGCACGCCCCGGCTGTCGGCGGCCAGTGCGGCTTTCGACTCAGCGGCGCCGACGAAACCGACCGGGAAGCCAAGAATCAAGGCCGGTTTCGGTGCACCGGCGTCGAGCATTTCCAGCAGATAAAACAGTGCGGTCGGCGCATTGCCGATCACCACCACACTGCCCTCAAGGTGCGGACGCCACAGTTCCAGCGCAGCAGCGGAACGGGTGTTGCCCAACTCACGGGCCAATTCCGGCACGCTGTCGTCGCGCAGGGTGCAGATCACCTGGTTGTTGGCCGGCAGGCGTGCGCGGGTCACGCCTTCGGAGACCATCCGCGCGTCACAGAGGATCGGCGCACCGGCGGCCAGCGCATCGCGCCCGGCCTTGCCCGCGCCTTCGGAAAACTGCAGACCGTCGATGGCCTCGACCATGCCGCAGGCGTGGATGACCCGCACCGCGAGTTTTTCCAGATCGGCCGGGATTCGCGCGAGATTGGCCTCGCTGCGAATGATCGCGAAGGAGTTGCGATAGATCTCCTGACCGTCGCGGATGTAATCAAGCATCAAGGGGGCTCCGAGAGCGGGCGGCGAGCAGGGTCGCGGCCGTTTCAATAGTAAGGTTGCGTGCGTGCAGCGTGCCGAAACCCGGCAGCGTGGCATCGCGAAAATAGAGGTCGTAATGACCGCGGCTGACCGCCAGCAAAGTGACTGGCGCACGGTGAGCGGCAGCGCACGAACGCGGGCAACCGGACAGGTGCACGCTGACACCCGAGGGCAGCAGCGGCGCCAGATGGCGCGCATCCTGTTTGGTGTCGGCCAGGCCTTTGCCGCAGCCATTGGCACCGGTGCAGGCGATCAGTTGTGCCAACGGCTCGCCGGAATCGGTCAGCAGGTTCGACTGCTCAAGTGCCTCAAGCACCACAGGTGCATCGGCCGCTTCGACATTCGGCAGCAGCAGACTTTGCCATGGCGTGAACCGCAGGCTGCCGTCACCGTACTGCCGAGCCAGTTGTGCAGCGGCGCGCAACATCGCCGGATCAAGACGCCCGAGCGGCGGCACGGCGCCGACGTACACCCGCCCCGAGGTATGTTGCGGATGAACGCCGATGTGCAGATCCCGCGCAACGGCAGTGCGCTGCCACTGGCTGACCGACTTGATCGGCACGCGCGTGCGCAGGGCGTCGAGAAAGGCCAGCATCGGCAACTCATCGAGCAAATGGCGCATCCGCGTTTGCTCGGGGCGGGCCAGTTGCAGGAACAATTCCAGCACCGCGACCACCAGCGCATGGCCGTTTTCTGCCGCCACGGCGCCGACTGCACGATCCGTCGGGCACCCGGCCAGGCCGAATGCCCACAATCGTTCACCGTCGCGCTCAAACGCCGACAACCACAGGTCATGCGGATGTTCGAGCATCGCCAATGCTTCACCGCCATCGAGTTGCACGGCGAACTTGGCGCTCAACTCATGAAAGCGTGGATGGCTTTGCAAGGTGTCGAGGATCTGCTCGGCCAGTGCGCGGGTGTCGACGCGCATCTGCCGGTCGAAGCCGGCTGCCGGGCTGAGCATCAGGTTGCGCACGTCGTCACCGGCGGCGGTGCGTGGGCCGAGCCCGGCAGCAAGCAAATGCTCGATCAGCGCTGCGGATTGCTCACCGATCCCGCGAATCTGCAGATTGGCGCGGTTGGTCGCTTCGATCGCCCCGCCGAACTGTTCGGCAGCCTCGGCCACCGCGTCAGCCTGATCGGCACTGATCGACCCGCCATTGAGCTTGATCCGGCAGATACCGCCGTCCAGTGCCTGGACGATACGCAGCAACCCCGGACAGGCCGAGGGGCGTAAGGCGGTGGACATCGGGCGTTCGTTCAAGGGGCGGACCGGCTGCGTGGGAAAGGCGCTTCGCGGGCGAAGGCGCGGTATTATGCCTGCTTTGTCCGCTGGCATGAAAAGACTGCCCGTCGGAACGGCGTGTTTAGAGGAATATAGATGTCACCCTGGCTGACGGTAGTGGGAATCGGTGAAGACGGCTTCAAGGGTCTGGGCAAAAACGCCCGGCGTGCCCTGCTGGGCGCCTCGCGGATCGTCGGTGGCCAGCGCCAACTGGATCTGCTGCCGGTGTGTATTCGCGGTGAGCGGCAATTGTGGCCCAGCCCGTTTTCCCTTGCACCGGCGCTTGAGCTGCGCGGCGAAGCGGTCTGCGTGCTGGCCAGTGGTGACCCGATGTTCTACGGCGTCGGTGCGAGCCTCGCCCGCCAGGTGCCAAGCGACGAAATGTTGATTCTGCCCGCACCTTCGTCGTGCTCGCTGGCTGCGGCCCGCCTCGGCTGGCCGTTGCAGGAAGTGGTGACGCTGTCGCTGGTGGCCCGGCCACTGGCGGCACTCACTGCACAACTGTTCAGCGGTGTGCGGCTGTTGTTGCTGAGCAATGACGGTCAGAGTCCGGCGGCTGTTGCGCAATTGCTCCGTGAGCGCGGATTTGGTTCGAGTCGCCTGAGCGTTCTCGAGCATCTCGGCGGTGACGCCGAGCGGCGCATCGACAGCACCGCCAACGCTTGGGACGACGCGCCGATAGCCGACCTCAATGTCATCGCCATCGAGTGCCAGGCCGATAGCGACGCCCCGCGTCTGTCGCGCCTCGCTGGATTGCCAGACTCAGCATTCCAGCACGACGGCCAATTGACCAAGCGCGACGTACGCGCGATCACCCTCGCCCGCCTCGCCCCGACCCCCGGCGAACTGCTCTGGGATGTCGGCGCCGGCAGCGGTTCGATCGGTATCGAGTGGATGCGCGCGCACCCGAGCTGCCGCGCACTGGCCATCGAGGCCGATAATGGCCGTCAGCAATTGATCGAGCACAACCGCGATGCACTGGGCGTGCCCGGCCTGCATCTGATTCGCGGCAAGGCACCGCAGGCATTGGCCGGACTCGAGCGCCCGGATGCGATTTTCATTGGCGGCGGCGTGACCCGTGAAGGCGTCTTCGAAACCTGCTGGGAACAGCTCAAACCCGGTGGCCGACTGGTCGCCAACGCGGTGACCCTGCAAAGCGAAGTGACCCTGATGAGCTGGCGTGAACGTTACGGTGGCGAGCTGACGCGCATTCATGTCGCCCAGGCGCAGCCGCTCGGCGAATTTGACACCTGGCGTCAGGCGTTGCCGATCACCCTGCTCGATCTGGTCAAACCCCTCGATGCGTGACGAAACCGCCGAACAACCCGCGCCCCTGCGCAGCGGCCTGACTACCGGCAGTTGCGCCACCGCCACCAGCCTCGCCGCTGCACGCCTGTTGCTCGGCGGGGTTTCGGCCGATGCGGTGCAGATCGTTTTGCCCAAAGGCAAACAGGTGCAGATGCGTCTGGAGTTCTGTCGTTTGACCGACGACGGTGCCGAGGCCGGGACGATCAAGGATGCCGGTGACGATCCCGACGTGACCCACGGCGCTCTGCTCTATTCGCGGGTACGGCTAATGGCCGAACCGGGGATTCGCTTCAATGCTGGCGTCGGCGTAGGCACCGTGACCCGGCCGGGGCTGGTGCTGGGTGTCGGTGAACCGGCTATCAACCCGGTGCCGCGCAAAATGATCAGCGATCACTTGACGCTGCTCGCCGCCGAGACGGGTTATGCCGGCGGCTTCGACGTCACGGTCAACGTCGAGGGTGGTGAAGCACTGGCGCTGAAAACCATGAACCCACGGCTGGGCATTCTCGGTGGATTATCGATCCTCGGCACCAGCGGCATCGTTCGGCCGTTCTCTTGCGCGGCCTACATTGCCTCGATCCATCAAGGCATCGACGTGGCGAAAACCAACGGTTATTTGCACATCGCCGCCTGCACCGGCAACGCCAGCGAAGACACCATGCGTCGGGTCTACAACCTGCCGGAAATCGCTCTGATCGAAATGGGCGACTTCGTCGGCGCGGTGCTCAAGCATGTGCGCAAAGTGCCTGTGGATAAACTCAGCCTGTGCGGCGGCTTCGGCAAGATCAGCAAACTGGCGGCCGGGCACATGGACCTGCACTCGCGGCATTCGAGTATCGACCTGCCACAACTGGCGGAGTGGGCGGCGGCGATAGGTGCCGATGAGGCGTTGCAGCAAAGCATTCGCGAGGCCAACACCAGCCAGCAGGCGCTGGCCATGGCCAGTGCGGCGGGGGTCGCCCTCGGTGATGAAGTCTGCCGCCATGCGTTGAATTTCGCCCGTAGCGTGGTGCCCGCGCAGGTGCAGGTCGAGGTGTTTGCGATTGATCGCCAGGGCGGGATTGTCGGGCATGCCGGAGGTTTTGCATGAAGCGGATATTGCTGCTCGGCGGCGTGACCGAAGCGTTGGCGATTGCCCGCACGCTCGGGCCAGAACATATCTATAGCCTCGCCGGTGTTGGCCGGGTGCCGACGGATCTGACTTGTCAGGTGCGCGTCGGTGGCTACGGGGGCGCTGAAGGTCTGGCGCAATTCATTCGCGACGAAGGCATCGACCTGCTGCTGGATGCCACGCATCCGTATGCCGCGCAAATCAGCCAGAACGCCGCGACCGCTGCGCGACTGACCGGCATCCCCTGCTGGGCCCTGCGCCGTCCGGCCTGGCAGCCGCAGCCCGGTGATGACTGGCGCGAAGTCAGCGACTGGGCTGAGCTGATCACTGCGCTCAAGCCGTTTCGCCGACCGCTGTTCACCCTCGGCCGCGAACCGCTGCAGCACCTCGATGAAATCCCTCAGGACCAGTTCTGGACCTTGCGCGCCCTCGACGTCTACCCCGGCAACGAACGCTGCGAAGTGATCGGTGCGCGGGGGCCGTTTCTGCTGGAGGATGAGCGCGCACTATTCGAACGGCGGCAGATCGATGTGTTGATCAGCAAGAACAGCGGCAGCACCGCGACCGAGCCGAAGCTGGAAGTGGCGCGCGAACGTGGAGTGCCGGTGATTGTGTTGAAGCGGCCGGGGTTGCCAGAGGTTGATCGGGAATTTCGATCAGCGTCTGAAGTCCTTGAAGCCCTGACGACGTCAGACTTTTCCTGACTTCGAATTTATCCGCGAATTTACCTGCAATTTTTGAGGACGCAGCCGACTGTTTTTCACCACACCCTCCCCCAATACTTCGGTTCCTTTAATCCCGACAAGCAGACAGTCAAGAAAAGCGGCTTGCCAGCTTGTATCCCAAGGAATACGATCCCAACATGATCGCTTTTGAACGATCCCGCATATTTTCAGAATGGCTCGACTCTTTGAAAGACATCAAAGGGAAAGCACGAATCATCTCCAGGATTAAAACAGCCGAACATGGCAACTTCGGCGATTGCGGGTTCGTCGGTGACACTGTTTATGAAATGCGTGTTCATTACGGCCCTGGTTACAGGATGTACTTCACACGCAGAGGCGACGTGATTTATCTGCTACTGATCGGGGGCGACAAATCGACACAAAAGAGAGATATCAAACGCGCCGTGCAAATGGCTCATAACATCGGAAATGAGGAGTAAATCATGACCGAAGAATTCGCCCGTTTTGACGCCGCCGAGTACCTCAAGACTCCCGAGGATATGGCGGCATATCTGGATGCCTGTTTTGACGACGATGAAGGCGATGGCGTTCTGATTCGTGCAGCACTCAATGACATCGCCCGAGCTCAAGGCATGACACAAGTGGCGCGGGATGCAGGTTTGGGCCGCGAAAGTCTTTATAAAGCGCTGAGTAGCACTGGCAATCCCGAATTCGCAACTATCATGAAAGTCATGAAGGCTCTGGGTTTGCGATTGCATGCCGTAACACTGTGAAAGCGCTGCGACACCAAACCGCACGACGCTTTTTTACTTATCGGCCCTGATCAGGCTAAATAGCCGCGCCTGATCGCCCACCCAATGGATCTGTCCCATGAACCGACACCGGCTAGCAATTGCCTGGATCGCCTGCTTTGCAGTGCTGTTCAACATGCTCGCCATGCCGATGACCGGGGCGATGGCGCAGGCGGCCAACTCACCGGCCGAACAGTTGCTCTGGAGCAGTTTCTGCACCGGCAGCGGGACCAAGATGGTGGCGATCAACATCGGCCCCATCGATCAAAAAGCCCCGGCCGACGACACGCATTCGAACATGCAGCATTGCTGGTGCTGCTCAGGCTCGGCGCCATTGGTGGCGCTGCCGGGGCATTCGCCGCAGCTGTATTTCGCCCGCTACGAAAGCAATCGCAGCGTCGCGCCCGCCTCTCTGCAAACACCCACGCCGCGCCAGCAATGGCCAAGTCTCAATCCCCGCGCCTCCCCTCTGGTTTGATTTGTTCGCGCAATTGACCTGCGTTTCAAATCGTTCTGGAGAACTGCCATGTTGAACAAACTCATCGTAATCGCTGCGCTGCTGCTGCCGGCGTGCTTTGCTCATGCCCACGAATACAAGGCCGGCGAGCTGGAAATCGCTCATCCGTGGTCGCAGGAACTGCCGCCGAATGCGCCAACGGTCGCGGCCTATTTCATCATTCACAACGCCGGCAAGACGGACGACCGTCTGCTCAGCGTCGACTCGCCGATTGCCCCCGAAGCGCAACTGCACGAGCACGTGATGCAGGGCGATCTGATGAAGATGCAGCAAGTGCCGAACGTGGCCATTCCGGCCGGCGGCAACGTGACGTTTGCGCCGATGGCCTACCACGTGATGCTGCTCAACCCGAGCGATCGCAGCCTGCTCAGCGATGGCAAACGCTTCCCGCTGACCATGCATTTCGAGAAGGCCGGTGACATCACCGTCGAAGTCTCGGTGCAGAAGAAACCACCGGAAACCACGCAGGCCCACGCGCACGCCCAGTAAGCCTTCCGACAGACTCCGCCCATGCGCCCGCTGAGCGCCAGGCCTTTGCGGCAACGCCGTCAGACTCAAACTCTGACTCGCGGCAGCTGGATCGCCCTGTTCGCCATGTTGATGATCTTCATCGGCCCACTGATTTCTCAGTCGATGCCGATGGATCAACACGCCTCGACTTCCATGCCGATGAGCATGGACATGTCGATGGACATGCCCGGCATGGATCACTCGGGCCACGACGCCAAGCCTTCCGCCGAACACTGCCCGCCGCAATCCTCGCACCACGTGCTGTGGGAAAAATGCGGCTATTGCAGCCTGCTGTTCAATTGCCCGGCACTGACCGGCGGTGGCGATTTCGTCGCCTTCAATATCCCGCCGCTGAACACCTTCACCCCACCCGCCCCACGCCTGGGCCACGCCCGGCAGACCTTTTTCCCCGGCGCGCGCAGCCGCGCCCCGCCCGTTGCAACGTAAACACGCACCTTTGATTGCACACGGTTGAGAAGACAGCTTCAGGCTGCCGGCCGTGTCGTTTACGACTGTTTGATGGAAATTGTCATGTCCAGGTTTGCTGCTGTTTCACGCTCGGGCACTGCCCCGGCGTCCTTCGCTTTGAACGAATCGCGGATTCGTTTCAGGCACGCTAGCGCCGTCCTTTGCGGCGTCCTGCTGTCACCGCTGGTACTGGCCGATGATCACGCCGACCACCAGGAAGAACTGAGCCCGACGGTGATCACCGCAATTGCGCCGAGCTCGCCGCTGACCATCGTCACCAATCCAAAAGACCCGCGCCAACCGGTGCCGGCCAGTGACGGCGGCGATTACCTGAAGACCATTCCGGGCTTCGCGCTGGTACGCAATGGCGGCACCAACGGCGATCCGGTGCTACGCGGCATGTTCGGTTCACGCCTGAACATCCTCACCAACGGCAGCATGATGCTCGGCGCCTGCCCGGGCCGGATGGACGCGCCGACTTCGTACATCTCGCCGGAAACCTACGACAAACTGACTGTAATCAAAGGCCCGCAAACCGTGCTTTGGGGCCCGGGCGCATCAGCAGGTACGGTGCTGTTTGATCGCGAGCCGGAAAGCTTCGGCGAACTCGGCACCCGCGTGAACGCGAGCATTCTCGCCGGCTCCCACGGACGTTTTGACAAGGTCGTCGACGCCGCTGCCGGTGGCCCATTGGGCTACGTGCGCGTGATCGGCAACACCGCGCATTCCGACGATTACCGCGACGGCAACAACGACATCGTCGCCTCGCGCTATGACAAGTGGAACGGTGACGTCGCCGTCGGCTGGACCCCGGATGCCGACACCCTGATCGAACTCTCCGCCGGCAAAGGCGACGGTGAAGCACGCTACGCCGGACGCGGCATGGACGGTTCGCAGTTCCTGCGGGAAAGCCTCGGCCTGCGTTTCGAGAAATCCAACATCACCGACGTGCTGGAGAAACTCGAAGCGCAGGTCTATTACAACTATGCCGACCACGTGATGGACAACTACACCCTGCGCACGCCGTCCGGCACCGGCATGATGGCGGGGCCGATGGCGTCCAATGTCGACCGCCGCACCCTTGGCGCACGGATCAAGGCCACCTGGCGTTGGGCTGATATTCAGTTGATCACCGGCCTCGACGCGCAGACCAACGAGCACCGCCAACGCAGTGGTATGGGCATTGATACCTACAAGGATCAGCCGTACAGCAAGGATGCCGATTTCCATAACTACGGCGTGTTCAGCGAAATGACCTGGTACGCCGCCGACCGTGATCGCCTGATCACTGGCGCCCGCGTCGACCGCGCTTCGGCCAAGGATTATCGACAGACCACTGGCTCGGGAATGATGAGCCGCCCCAACCCGACCGCCGACGCCACCCGCGCCGACACCCTGCCCAGCGGTTTCCTTCGTTACGAGCATGACCTCGCCGACAGCCCGACAACACTGTATGCAGGCCTCGGCCACGCGCAGCGCTTCCCGGATTACTGGGAGCTGTTTTCACCCAAGTCCGGCCCGGCTGGCTCGGTCAATGCGTTCGACTCGATCAAACCGGAAAAGACCACGCAGTTCGACTTTGGCGTGAACTACAAGAGCGCTGAACTTGAAGCCTGGGCTTCCGGATATATCGGCGTGGTCCGCGACTACATCCTCTTCGACTACACGCCGGGGATGATGGGCATGAGCACCTCGCGCGCCGAGAACATCGACGCGCGGATCATGGGCGGTGAACTCGGTGCCGCGTACAGACTCACCGACCACTGGAAAGCCGATGCAACCCTGGCCTACGCCTGGGGCAAGAACAGCAGCGATGGCAAAGCCCTGCCGCAGATGCCGCCGCTGGATGCACGCTTCGGCCTGACCTATACCGAAGACAACTGGAGCGCCGGCGCACTGTGGAGGGTGGTTGCCGCACAAAACCGTATCGATCAAAACAAGGGCAACGTAGTCGGCAAGGATTACGACAAGAGTTCGGGCTTCGGCGTGTTCTCACTCAACGGTGCCTACCGGATCAACAAGAACTGGAAGGTCAGCAGCGGCGTCGACAACCTGTTCGGCAAGGCTTACGCCGAACACCTGAACCTGGCGGGCAACGCCGGTTTCGGCTACCCGGCCAACGACCCGCAAGCGATCAATGAACCGGGGCGCACGCTCTGGACCAAGGTCGACATGAGTTTCTAACACCCACCACCCATGTGGGAGCGAGCCTGCTCGCGAAGGCGTCGTGCCAGACGACATCAACGTTGGATGTGCCGTCCCCTTCGCGAGCAGGCTCGCTCCCACAGGGTTGCAGAACAACTGGAAGATCCAAGCCAAGCGGAGCACACGTGATGAAACAGCCCAAACCGAATTTCTACAACCTGGCCTGGCGTTGGCATTTTTACGCCGGCCTGTTCGTCGCACCGTTCATGGTGATGCTGGCCCTGACCGGCATCATTTACCTGTTCAAACCGCAGCTCGATTCGCTGATGTACAGCAGCCTGCTCAATGTCCCGGCCGGCCATCACACCGTCCCGGCCGATGACCTGCTGCAACGGGTGAAAAGTGCTTATCCACAGGGCCAGGTCAGCCAGTATCTGCCGCCGGTCAACGCCGAACGCAGCGCACAGTTTGTGGTGAAGAATGCGGGGCAGGAACTCAACGTATTCGTCGATCCGTACCACGGCGATATCCTCGGCGAGCAGGATGCCAAGCAGAATCTGCAAGCCATCGCCCGGGCGATTCACGGCGAATTGATGATCGGCACCGTCGGTGACCGTCTCATCGAAATGGCCGCCGGCTGGGGCGTGGTGCTGGTGGTGTCCGGCCTGTTCCTGTGGTGGCCGCGCGGCCAGGCGGCAGGGATTTTGTGGCCACGGCTGAACAGTCGCGGCCGCGTGCTGTGGCGTGACCTGCACGCCGTCACCGGGTTCTGGGGCGCCACGCTGTTGCTGGTAATGTTGCTCAGCGGCATGACCTGGACCGGTTTCTGGGGCAAGCAATATGCCCAGGTGTGGAACGTGTTCCCGGCGGCGATGTGGGACAACGTGCCGACCTCCGACGTCGAGGCGCGAACCCTTAACAGCGCCACGCGCCAGACCGTGCCCTGGGCGATGGAAAACACGCCGATGCCAATGTCCGGCGACCACGCCGAACACATGGCTCACGGTGCCGCCAACGCCGGCCCTGCAGCGCCCACGATCCGCCTGCAAGACGTGCAGAACATTGCCACCGAGCGCAAAGTCGAACCGGGCTACAGCATCACCCTGCCGACCACTGCCACCGGCGTGTTCACCATCGCCGTGTTCGCCGATGACCCGCGCAACGATGCCACCCTGCATGTCGATCAATACACCGGCAAGGTCCTCGCCGATGTGCGTTTCGAGCAGTACGGCACGGTGGCACGCGCCACGGAAATCGGCGTGATGCTCCACGAAGGCAAGATGTTCGGCACTTTCAACCAGATCGTCGTGCTGCTGATCTGCCTGATGATCCTGCTCAGCGCTGTCAGCGGTGTGGTGATCTGGTGGAAGCGTCGGCCACAAGGCAAATTCGGCGTACCGCCGCTGCGCCATGCCCTGCCGAAATGGAAAACCGGCGTGGTGATCATGTTGGCGCTGGCGGTGGTGTTCCCGTTGGTGGGGGCTTCGCTGGTGGGCGTCTGGTTGCTGGATCGATTGCTGCTGTCGCGCTTTGACCGGCAACCCGAATCTGCCTCGACGTAAATCAGACTCAATGTGCAGTGGCCGCCGACGGCGGCACACTCCCGGCCATGTAGCCGCTGGATCGAGCGTTACAACTCGTCCCTGACTCGCGCACCACCCTCCGTTACAGGCTGCTGGCGACGCACTCTCCAGCCGGCGCCCATTCGTCCGGTCTGACGCCAGTAATGCCCTGCAAGCAGCACCCTGAATTCACCCAGTTCCATGAGTTGCGAAACAAACTCGCCCGGGCTTAGCCGGCTGACCCAACGCCCGGCTTCGAAATCCACCGGGCGAGTCAGCAGCAAATCCCTTTCGGCCGGCGAATAAACCGGCGTGTACTTGATCAACACGTGGTTCGGCGTCGAGTAGTAATAATCCTGAATATCGAACCCTTTGTCTTTAAGCACATGTGTGTGCTCATGAACCCGCGCAGGCGCAGCGAAATTGGCTCCGACATCGTCGGTGTCCGGTGCAAGCGTGGTATTGCCCGACAAGTGGAACTGGTGGCTGGCCACGAAAATATAGCCGTTGGGATATCGCGCCACCGGGTTTCGCCAGTTCACCGAAGGATCCTTCGACGAGCGGAACAGGCGTAACAGAGGGTCTTCTTCATAGGCAGACCAGGCTATTGGCTCGAGCGGGACAAATCGACTGCTCGTCAGTCGCGCCAGGATCGCGCCCTCGTAACCGGTTTCGCCGGGAACAGCATCGTCCGTGCGCTGCTGCGCATACCGGGCGGCATCGTCAGAGTGATGAAAGACTGGCCCCAACGCCGGCACCTGATTGTCGCGCCAGCGTTGCTCGCTGGAAGCATCGGTCATACGCGGTTGCCAAAGCTCATCCACTTGACCATGCCGCGACCAGTAATCACTGGTTTCAATGACGTCGACCCGGCCGGCCCTGGCCATCCGCTGCACGTAGTCTGTAAATCTGAACAGACCTTTGGCTATGTCTCGTTCATCAATCGCTGCCTGCTCGCGTGAAACAAACGTATTGGGGCGCAATTCAACCTGCCCGAACTTGTCGTAGAACACACCAGGCTCAAAGGCATGCAATTGCAGTTTCAACAACGCGCCATCGGCACAGGAAATGTAGATCGGTTTGTACCCCTGCGGCGTACTGGCCCGTCGGCAGGCTTGCTGGACATCGTTGGGAGTCAGGAGGAAATGGCGCAAATCATTGGGCCGTGCGCCGAGTGGAGGCAGTGCTGCACGCAGATAAATCGAGTCCAGTGCATAGCCTGAAAGCAGTCGGGCCTGTTCGAATACCCGATCCACGGCCAGTTCAGAGCGTTGCACTTCAACGGGCAGACTGGCGAGGAACAAGCCATCCCGAGCGCGCAGTATGAAACCGAAAGTCTGGGTATCCCTGCTCACCACCACGTCATGAACATACCGCGCGGCAGCGTCTGCCTGAATGAACACCGGACTGCACAGCGGGGCGCTTGTCGCCCTGGTGTAATCCATTACGGGCTGCAGATCCGCAGAATAATTAACCCAATGACTCACCTGGCGCGGCAAGCCCCAGATGTCACTGCCGATGACAACCTGCAAGTAACCCGCCTTCGCCAGCGCGTCGACCCATTCACTCGGTTTCAGTTTTGCGCTACGTATGCGCTGCTTGATCGCATCACCATCCAGGGAGGCAGGCACCGTTTTGTAATCCGTCAGAACGGCCACCAGGTCGCCTCGCACGCGCTCCCATATTCCCGGCTGATAGCGAATCAACGAACCGTCAGGTCCGAACAGGTATTCATCCCATGTCCTCGCCGGCTTGCGGGTGAAGGCCGAATACACGGTGTCAACCGACAGCATGTTGAGGTAAATCTGCTTTTCAACACGAGAAAGAATGACCGACAGTTCCCTCGCCACTCTGGATCGATAACGCGCCGTGATGCTGCAGCCGGCAGGAAACAATCCGGCGGTTTTCGCTTCATCCGGAAAGATCTCGGTGATGTCGAAATCCTCTCGCGAAACCTCGATGGGCGTCGTGGCTACATAGAGGTTGTCTGGCCTTCGCACAATCACGCCGCCGAAAACCTTGTCGCTGAGACGGGGCAATACCGATCTGGCAAATGCCGCCGCATCATCAGCGCGTTGAAATGCGGGGCCGAGCCATCGACGTTCCAGATTCGCGTACGGCTGCCACGTTGGCGTGACCTGTCCCGAGCGATCCCAACACACACTCGTGCGCACCACCGAGAGTTCACCGCTGGCGGCGACTTCATGGATGAAGTCAGTCGGCAGCCACTCTCCGGAAGCGAGGCCTTGTTTGATCTGGTCAAGCGTTGCCCGGGACGTGTCATGGTGGAACAGCTTGCTGGCCGTGCTTCTTGCGTACTTCAGCAGAGCACCGTCCCGGGCGGCGAGATAAAACGCTGCGGGCGACGACGCGATGACAGGCCGACGGTGACCGTAGTACATCGCGGCGGTCAGATTGTCTGGTGATATGAAATACTGCCCCAGCCAGTCCTCGGGGCTGCTCGATGGTGCTCTTATTCGCTGATGCACATAAAAGCTCCCATACATCCCGAAGCCTTCCGGGTACTGGTGCCAGGGTGCCGACCGTCGAGACGCAAACACGGAGTCCAGGCGAAACGGATCGCTGTCCCGAGCGCTGACGGGAAACAGTTCAGTGCCAATGTATTCTTCCCGGTCCTCGTGCTTGAGGATGAATCCGAACCAGGCTCGGCGCTCATCATGCAGGCGGCTGTCGCGAGCAAACAGATGCTCTGCCGCTGCGTCCGCCGAGGAATAGACCGCACCGTACATGACGAACTCCGGCCGCTTCCATGGCAAAGGCCAAAGCGATATCGGCCGGGGCGAAGTGGATGAGGGAAACGGCGGTAGCTTTGGTTCGGCCCCCGAGGGCGTGGGCAGCGTCGGAAAAGGAGTCATCGGTTCAGTTGTTGTCGCCTCCGCCGATGCCGGCATGCTCCAGCCCGGGACTATTTGTCCGCGATAGCCCCACAACTCGTTATCGAGCAGGTTGAACAACTCACCGGCCGCCACCTGCTCCCTGATGAAGTCTTGCGGGCGTTTGCTACCCTTGTCCAGCTCCAGCGCCAATGGACCGGGGTGCAAGCGTGTTCCCAGGCGTCTTGCCAGATCCTTCGAAGCCAGGGTTGCATAAGATGCGAATCTGACCAGGCTGTCCTTGGCAGCGGAGCAATACAGAACGGTCTCATCAAGCAATACCTGCCGGATCTCCTCGACACTCAACATCTGCAGGCTGAGCAATGCCTCCTCAAACGTCCACTGCCGGAAATCGATATTGACCGGTTCCAGCCGCGAGAGCGCTACATGGGAGACATAACGGGCATGCAACACGTGGTTGTCGGGAAAAACCGCACGCCCTCGATTATCCCGAGGATAAAGCTGCCCCTGGTCAAGCGCAGCGATGTCCCCTTCCAGCGGCTCGGTGACCACAAAGCGTTTGTCGCTGCGCTGAAACACATAGCCTGCGCACTGTCGGTCACGGCGAATGCCGACTTGTTCGTGGGCATACCGAACAGCGTCATCGGCGGATAAAAACGCCTGACTCAATGGCGGCCAGGGGAAGTCCGCGAAAGGCGCCCACGCCAGGTCCAGCCTCCCCAAATGCGCCCATAGCGCGCTGCCCCGCACAACCTCGAGCCGGCCAGCCAATATCAGCATCGAGACAAATTCCCGTGGCTGCAATGCCCCGTTCAACAGTCTGGATTGCACCCCGGCATCGTTGATCGCCCCGTCGGAATGCTCGATGCTCAGTGCGCTTTCAATCTCACTGCCGCTGAAGCTGTACTTCAACATGGAGGCATCTTGCGCCAGCATGTACAGCGACAAAGGCCGGCGGACCGCAGACAGCTTTCTGCTCCGGCCCTGACAGGCAATGGCCAAAGCTATCTCCTGCGGCGTGAAGAAATTCTCGTAAAGCCACGATTGAGCAGGAGGAAACTGCGAAGGATCCGGGCGTGATGCGTAGTAGAAGCCTTCCAGCTCATAGCCGTTGGGCAACTGCAGTTGACCATCAACATCCGCCGCAAAGATCTTCGCAGGATCCCATGATGCCAGCCCGGCCGGCCGCGCATGCGTCGCTACATACTCCTCGCCGGCAGTCTTTTTCAGCAGCAGCCCCCACGTTTGCGCGCCTCTGGACTTCAGTGCAGCGAGAACGGCACGTTCAGCACTGGCACAGACGCGGGTCATCAGCGGTAACCCGGTCACCCTGCCTTTGTTAAACGGCTGGCCGGCTTTCCAGTCCGGCGGCACTTGACCAACGGAATGCCCCCAGTCTGCGTGCGAAACAATGACTTTCAGTTCACCCACGGACGCAAGTCTGTTGATGATGCTCATGACGTCATAAGTCCCCACCGGATTACCCGACGGCGAACCGGCCTTGCGCCAGAGGTAGTAACTGAACTCCTCTTTCGAGCCACTCGGCGAATATTTGAGCAAGGTTCCATCGGGTCCGGACAGATACGCACTGCGAAAAAAGTCCTTCGCTGCCACAGCCGCGACGAAATCCAGATCGGAGAAACAATTGATGAACAGCCTTATCAGCCTTTCTTCCTGACGCGGGTTGGCTTTGCGAACTTCCTCGTACAGAGGCGCATGGCAATGCAGGTTCGCCACGCATTTATAGCCACGAGGGTGCACATAGTGGCCTGCGGCATCGACTTCGATGATGGTACCGAAATCGAAGCGTGTGACTTTCCCCGGGATGGGTGAGGTTGCGACGAATCGCCCATCCGGGCGAAGCAGGATCACGCTGCCATATTCCCTGTCCGTCTTCAGAGGTATCCGGTTATGGACCCAATAGGCTGCATCCTCCTCCGTGAGGAACGCGGGACTCAGGGAAGGCATCCTGAATTTGCGGGAAGGTATTCCAGTGCGGCCGGTCTGACCTGACACGTCATTCATCATAAGCATCCTGCGAAAAAGAATCGGATAACGATCGAATGAGTGTGGTCCTGCTGGCCTGCGGGCCCGTGGTACATGTTTATCGTTTATGTATCCTCATCTGCCAACACAGACGCGCCCCAATCTGGCGCACCTCGACGCACCAACGCCCGCACCCTGTGCCTTACTGGTGCGCGCTACTGCTGTGCAACCGCTCTAACACGACATTTTCCTGCCCGATCCCGACCGGGCACAGCCCTTGCAAAACACCCTTCAGTCGTCCGCATCTGCCAACCAAAAAAACTTCAAACGTTCATGGAGATCGCACAATGAAGCGTCGCAGTTTGATCAAGGCTTTCACACTCACGGCATCGATTGCCGCGATGGGCATGACCTGGACTGTCCAGGCCGCCGAGACCATCAAGGTCGGGATTCTGCATTCGTTGTCCGGCACCATGGCGATCTCCGAAACGTCGCTCAAAGACATGGCGCTGATGACCATCGACGAGATCAACGCCAAGGGCGGTGTGAACGGCAAGATGCTTGAACCGGTTGTCGTTGATCCAGCGTCGAACTGGCCGCTGTTCGCCGAAAAGGGTCGGCAGTTGCTGACGCAAGACAAGGTGGCCGTGGTGTTCGGTTGCTGGACTTCCGTATCGCGTAAATCGGTGCTGCCGGTGTTCGAAGAACTCAACGGCCTGCTGTTCTATCCGGTGCAATACGAAGGCGAAGAGATGTCGCCGAACGTCTTCTACACCGGCGCCGCGCCGAACCAGCAAGCGATCCCGGCGGTTGAATATCTGATGAGTGAAGAAGGCGGCAGCGCCAAGCGCTACTTCCTGCTCGGCACCGACTATGTCTACCCGCGCACCACCAACAAGATCCTGCGCTCGTTCCTGCACTCCAAAGGCGTGGCCGACAAGGACATCGAAGAGGTCTACACACCGTTCGGTCATAGCGACTATCAGACCATTGTTGCCAACATCAAAAAATTCTCCGCCGGTGGCAAGACTGCGGTCATCTCGACCGTCAACGGCGACTCCAACGTGCCGTTCTACAAAGAGCTGGCCAACCAGGGCCTGAAAGCCACCGACGTACCGGTTGTGGCGTTCTCGGTCGGCGAAGAAGAACTGCGCGGCATCGACACCAAACCGCTGGTGGGCAACCTCGCGGCATGGAACTACTTCGAGTCGGTTGAAAACCCGCAGAACCAGAAATTCGTCGCTGACTGGAAAGCCTACGCGAAGAAACACAATCTGCCGGGCGCCGACAAAGCGGTGACCAACGACCCGATGGAAGCAACTTATGTCGGCATCCACATGTGGGCGCAGGCAGTGGAGAAAGCCAAATCCACCGACGTCGACAAAGTTCGCGAAGCCCTCGCCGGGCAGACGTTTGCTGCGCCATCGGGCTACACGCTGACCATGGACAAGACCAACCACCACCTGCACAAACCGGTGATGATCGGCGAGATTCAGGCTGATGGTCAGTTCAACGTGGTGTGGCAGACCGAAGGGCCGATTCGCGCGCAACCGTGGAGCCCGTTCATTCAGGGCAACGACAAGAAGCCGGATTATGCGGTGAAGAGCAACTGATTCTGACTTGGGTTTTGTGGTGGGGCGGAGATCTTTTCCCCCTCACCCCAGCCCTCTCCCCCAAGGGGTAGAGGGGGAAAGGGAGCAGATCTCTATGGCTTTCAGAACTTGAGTTCGACGCAGGAATGTCAGGTCGGTGCTGGATGACCTGACAACTCGGTCAGTCCCCTCTCCCTCTGGGAGAGGGGTAAAGGGAGCAGATCTCTATGGCTTTCAGAACCTGAGTTCGACGCAGGAATGTCAGGTCGGTGCTGGATGACCTGACAACTCGGTCAGTCCCCTCTCCCTCTGGGAGAGGGCTAAAGGGAGCAGATCTCTATGGCTTTCAGAACCTGAGTTCGACGCAGGAATGTCAGGTCGGTGCTGGATGACCTGACAACTCGGTCAGTCCCCTCTCCCTCTGGGAGAGGGTTAGGGTGAGGGGCGGATTCACAGCCGGACACCGCTCCATCGGCCACCGCAAGAAAGGAAACTCCACTAATGCCCACTGCCATACACCGCTTTCTCATAGCCATCGCCCTGTTGCTGCCAATGCTGGCCCATGCCGGCGATGCCGAAGACTTCGTCGCGGCCAATCCTGTGCAGCAAGCCAAACTGCTGGAAACCTGGGCCGCGCAGCCCGATCCGGCCCGTATCGAACTGATCAACGCCCTGCAACAAGGCGAACTGACCATCGATGGCCAACCGAAAACCCTGCGCCTGAACAATCGCCTGCGGGGTCTGATCGACACCGCCATGGCCAGCCACCAATTGCTCGCCGCCGACGCCAAAATCCGTCTGACTGCCGCGCAGCAATTGCAGAAAAGCGCGAAACCCGCGCAGCTGAAATTCCTCGACCAGCAACTGGCTGGCGAAAAAGATGAAAGCGTCCATGCCGCCCTGAGCCTGGCGCTGGCCAATCTGCAACTGGTCGATACCGATCCGGCCGTGCGCCTCGCCGCAGTACGCCTGCTCGGTGAAACCGGTGATCCGCTGGCACGCACGCGCCTCGAAGGCCTGCTCGAACCCGGCGTCGAGAGCGATGCCGGCGTACGCACCGCCGCTGAAACCAGCCTCGCCCAAGTCAAACGCAAACTGCTGATCGGCGAAGTGCTCGGTCAGGCGTTCAGCGGCATGTCGCTTGGTTCGATTCTGCTGCTCGCCGCACTCGGTCTGGCGATCACCTTCGGCCTGCTCGGCGTGATCAACATGGCCCACGGCGAGATGCTGATGCTCGGCGCCTACTCGACCTACGTGGTGCAGCTGATGTTCCAGCGCTACGCACCGCAGGCCATCGAGTTCTATCCGCTGATCGCCCTGCCGGTGGCGTTTTTTGTCACGGCGGCGATCGGCATGGCGCTGGAACGCACGGTGATTCGCCACCTCTACGGCCGCCCACTGGAAACCTTGCTCGCCACCTGGGGCATCAGCCTGATGCTGATTCAGCTTGTACGTTTGTTGTTCGGTGCGCAGAACGTTGAAGTCGCCAACCCGGCGTGGCTGTCCGGCGGGATTCAAGTGCTGCCGAATCTGGTGTTGCCGTACAACCGCATCGTCATCATTGCGTTCGCCTTGTTTGTGGTAGTGCTGACCTGGCTGCTGCTGAACAAAACGCGTCTGGGCCTCAACGTTCGCGCCGTCACCCAGAACCGCAACATGGCCGCCTGCTGCGGCGTGCCGACCGGGCGCGTCGACATGCTCGCCTTCGGCCTCGGCTCGGGCATCGCCGGCCTCGGTGGTGTGGCGCTGAGCCAGATCGGTAACGTCGGCCCGGACCTCGGCCAGAGCTACATCATCGACTCGTTCCTGGTGGTGGTGCTCGGCGGCGTCGGCCAGTTGGCCGGTAGCGTACTCGCGGCCTTCGGCCTGGGCATCGCCAACAAGATTCTCGAACCGCAGATCGGTGCGGTGCTCGGCAAGATCCTGATCCTCGCGCTGATCATTCTGTTTATCCAGAAACGTCCGCAAGGCCTCTTCGCACTGAAAGGACGGGTGATCGACTGATGAACCAGCCTCTGTTAGTCACGGCCACACAAAAGGCCGGGCCGAAAGTCACGATTGCAGTCGGCGCGGTGATTCTTGCGCTGCTGATCGCCCTGCCGCTGCTGTCGTTGTTGCCAGCGGAAAATGCCCTGTCGGTGTCGGCGTACACGCTGACGCTGATCGGCAAAATCCTCTGCTACGCCATCGTCGCCCTCGCGCTGGATCTGGTCTGGGGCTACGCCGGTTTGCTGTCGCTGGGCCACGGTCTGTTTTTTGCCCTCGGCGGTTATGCGATGGGCATGTACCTGATGCGTCAGGCCGCCGGTGATGGCTTGCCGGCGTTCATGACCTTCCTGTCGTGGAGCGAATTGCCTTGGTACTGGACCGGTACCAGCAGCTTCCTCTGGGCGATGTGTCTGGTGGTGTTGGCCCCGGGTTTGCTGGCGCTGGTGTTCGGTTTCTTCGCCTTCCGTTCGCGGATCAAAGGCGTGTATTTCTCGATCATGACCCAGGCCCTGACCTTCGCCGGCATGCTCCTGTTTTTCCGCAACGAGACCGGCTTCGGCGGCAACAACGGCTTTACCAATTTCCGCACCATCCTCGGTTTTGGCATCACTGAACCGGGCACTCGCGCGGTGTTGTTTCTGGCCACGGTGTTGTTGCTGGTGGCCAGTCTGTTCATCGGCTGGCGCCTGGCGCAGAGCAAGTTCGGTCGGGTGTTGACAGCGTTGCGCGATGCGGAAAACCGCTTGATGTTCTGCGGCTACGACCCGCGCGGGTTCAAGTTGTTCGTGTGGGTGTTGAGTGCGGTGTTGTGTGGTCTGGCCGGGGCGTTGTATGTGCCGCAAGTAGGCATCATCAACCCGAGCGAGATGTCGCCGACCAATTCAATTGAAGCAGCGGTGTGGGTGGCCCTCGGCGGTCGCGGCACGCTGATCGGCCCACTGCTCGGCGCCGGTGTGGTCAACGGCATGAAGAGCTGGTTCACCGTGGCGTTCCCGGAATACTGGCTGTTCTTCCTCGGCGCGCTGTTCATCGTCGTGACGCTGTACCTGCCCAAAGGCGTGATCGGTCTGCTGAAGAAACGAGGTGAACAATGAGAGTCACGGCGAGCGCGGAATTCATGTTGGAACCGGCCTTCTTTCCCGTCGAACCGAACAAGGACGCCGGCACCAGCCGCGATTCGATCGGCCTCGGCCAGCGCGTCGGTCCGGGCCTCGACACCCGTCACGGCACGATCCTCACACTGGAAGACATCAGCGTCAGCTTCGATGGCTTTCGCGCACTGAACAATCTCAATCTGTACATCGGCGTCGGCGAATTGCGCTGCATCATCGGCCCCAACGGCGCGGGCAAAACCACGCTGATGGACGTGATCACCGGCAAGACTCGCCCCAGTCACGGTAAGGCCTGGTTCGGTGAAACCCTCGACCTGACGCAGATGAGCGAAGTGCAGATCGCCCAGGCCGGTATAGGCCGCAAGTTTCAGAAGCCGACGGTGTTCGAAGCGCTGAGCGTGTTTGAAAACCTGGAGCTGGCGCAGAAGACCGACAAGTCGGTGTGGGCCAGTTTGCGTGCGCGCCTCAGTGGCGAGCAGAAAGACCGGATCAGCGAAGTGCTGGAGACGATTCGCCTGACCACCTCGGTCAATCGTCAGGCCGGGTTGTTGTCCCACGGGCAGAAGCAGTTTCTCGAGATCGGCATGTTGTTGATGCAGGACCCGCAATTACTCCTGCTCGATGAGCCGGTTGCGGGCATGACTGATGCGGAAACCGAGTTCACTGCTGAATTGTTCAAGAGCCTGGCGGGCAAGCATTCGCTGATGGTGGTCGAGCATGACATGGGCTTTGTCGGCTCGATTGCCGACCATGTGACGGTGTTACACCAAGGCAGCGTTTTGGCCGAAGGCTCGCTTGAGCAAGTGCAGGAAAACGAGCGCGTGATCGAGGTTTACCTCGGCCGCTAAGGTTTGCGAATACAAAACCTGTGGGAGCGAGCCTGCTCGCGAAAGCGGTGCATCAGGCGACGAATATGCTGAATGTTACTCCGCATTCGCGAGCAGGCTCGCTCCCACAGGGTTCTGTGTGCAACAGAAGGAATTTGGACATGCTGCAAGTCGACAAGCTGCACCAGTACTACGGCGGTAGCCACATCCTCCGTGGCCTCTCGTTCGACGTGAAAATCGGCGAAGTCACCTGCCTGCTCGGGCGCAACGGCGTCGGCAAAACCACCCTGCTCAAATGCCTGATGGGCCTGCTGCCGGCCAAAGAAGGCGTGGTGAATTGGGAAGGCAAACCGATCACCACCTTCAAGCCGCACCAGCGCGTTCACGCCGGTATTGCTTACGTGCCGCAAGGCCGGGAAATCTTCGGACGACTGACCGTGGAAGAAAATCTGTTGATGGGTTTGTCGCGCTTCCCCGGCAGCGAAGCCAAAGAGGTACCAGGTTTCATCTACGAACTGTTCCCGGTGCTGCTACAAATGAAGCAGCGTCGCGGCGGTGACCTCTCCGGCGGTCAGCAGCAACAGCTTGCGATTGGCCGCGCTTTGGCCAGTCGTCCACGTTTGCTGATCCTCGACGAGCCCACCGAAGGCATTCAGCCGTCGGTGATCAAGGAAATCGGCGCGGTGATCAAGCAACTTGCGGCGCGCGGCGACATGGCGATTCTGCTGGTCGAGCAGTTCTACGATTTCGCCGCGGAACTGGCCGATCAGTATCTGGTGATGTCCCGGGGCGAGATCGTCCAGCAGGGGCGCGGTGAAAATATGGAGGCCGAAGGTGTGCGCGGGCTGGTAACGATCTAGTACAACGAACTAATCTGTAGCTTCCTAACGATAATTACAAACCATGAATTCGACTGTTGCACCTGCCCTGTTTACCCCGAGCTGGCACGCCGAGCTGGAACTCGCCTACGCCCGTTTCGGCGACTGCACGCGTCCGGTTTTGCGCCGCCATCTCGGCCCGCTGCGGGTGCAAAAGCACCTGTACGCCGAAGGCCCTGAAGTCTGTCAGCACATCATCGTCCACCCGCCAGGCGGGATTGCCGGCGGTGATCGGCTGGACATCAGCGCGCGCGTCGAACCAGACGCCTGGGCGCAGATCACCAGCCCCGGCGCGGCCAAGTGGTATCGCGCGGGTGGGGCGGCTTATCAGCAGCTCGACTTGAAAGTGGCGGCCGGGGCGACGCTGGAATGGCTGCCGCAGGAGACCATCGTCTACAGCGCCGCTCAGGCCGAACTGACCACCTCGATTGACCTGGAGGGCGACGCCCGGCTGTTCTACTGGGACGTGGTGGCGCTGGGTCGTCCGGCCAGTGGCGAGCGTTTCGACCTCGGGCATTTTCAAGCGCATCTGGATATTCGTCGCGACGGTCGATTGCTCTGGCATGAGCGTCAGCGCATTGTCGGTGGCGATGGCTTGCTTGATTCGCCGATCGGGCTGGATGGCAATCCGGTGTTTGCGACGTTGTTGGTTACCGGGGAAATCGAAGCCGAGCTGCTGGAGCGCTGCCGCTCGCTGAATCACCAAGTACGCGGGGATCTGACCCAGTTACCGGGTTTGCTGGTCGCCCGATGCCTGGCCAGTGAAGCGCTGTTGGCTCGTGGCTGGCTCATCGATTTATGGCGATTGCTAAGACCCGCCCTGCTAGGACGAGAAGCCCGACCACCACGAATCTGGAGTACTTGAAGGCCCACCCTCACCCCCCGCCCTCTCCCGGAGGGAGAGGGAGCCTGACCGAACTCAATGAACGAAATTTTGCTATCTCAACGAATTTTGCTGACTGACACGGCCCTGACAATCAACCGCGATCAGTCCCCTCTCCCTCCGGGAGAGGGCTAGGGTGAGGGGTGGTTCCAACTGGCACCGCGCTCACCGCAACAACCTCACAAATCTGCCCTGACGGAACCCCACAATGGACCTGACCCCACGCGAAAAAGACAAGCTGCTGATCTTCACCGCCGGCCTCGTCGCCGAGCGGCGTCTGGCCCGCGGCGTGAAACTCAATTACCCGGAAGCCATGGCCTACATCTCCGCCGCGCTGCTCGAAGGCGCGCGTGACGGCCAGACCGTGGCCGAGCTGATGCACTTCGGCACCACCCTGCTCAGCCGCGAGCAAGTGATGGAAGGCATCCCGGAAATGATCCCGGAGATTCAGGTCGAAGCGACGTTCCCCGACGGCACCAAACTGGTCACTGTCCACCAACCGATCGTCTGAGGCCGCGCCATGACTTACACCATTCGCGATGCCGTCCACGCCGACCTGCCGGCGATCCGCGACATCTACAACGATGCAGTACTCAACACCACGGCGATCTGGAATGAACAAGCCGTCGACCTCGGCAACCGTCAGGCGTGGTTCAGCGCCCGTCAGGCCCAGGCCTATCCGATTCTGGTGATCGTCGACGGCGACAACAGCGTGCTCGGCTACGCTTCGTTCGGTGACTGGCGGCCGTTCGACGGTTTTCGTCACACCGTCGAGCACTCGGTCTACGTGCGCAGCGACCAGCGCGGCAACGGCCTCGGCCCGCAACTGATGACTGTGCTGATCGAACGGGCGAAGACTTGCGGCAAACACATCATGGTTGCCGCCATCGAAAGCGGTAATGCCGCCTCGATTCGTCTGCACGAGCGCGCTGGTTTCAGCGTTACCGGGCAGATGCCGCAAGTCGGTACCAAGTTCGGTCGCTGGCTCGACCTGACCTTCATGCAACTGACCCTCAACCCTGGCGCGGAGCCGCCTGACGCCAACAAGGAGTGACACCGATGAACGCCGCCCAACTGCGCCGCGTCAATGCTGAAAGTTTTGCGCATTACCGTCAGGGTCTGATCGATCTGCTGCTCGATGCCGTGGGTTACGGCGCCAGTGTCGGCTTCATGGCCGACCTCGATGCGGCGCAGGCGCGCGCCTATTTCGATGAGGTGCAGGACAACGTCAACAAGGGCAGCGTGCTGCTCTGGGTGGTGGTCAAGGACGAACAGGTGCTGGCCAGTGTGCAGTTGGGTTTGTGCCAGAAGGCCAACGGCCTCAACCGCGCCGAGGTGCAGAAACTGCTGGTGCGCGAACACGCACGGCGGCGCGGCCTCGGCCAGCAATTGATGAGTGCGCTGGAACTCGAAGCGCCCAAGCACAAGCGCGGCATGCTTTACCTCGACACCGAGGCTGGCTCCCCTGCCGAAGATTTCTACAAGGCCCTGGGCTACACCCGCGCGGGTCAGATTCCTGATTACGCCTGCGACCCGACCGGCACTTATCGGCCGACCGCCCTCTATTACAAGATTCTGCAAGGAGCCCAGTGATGATTCCTGGCGAATACCAGATCCAGCCCGGCGACATCGAACTCAACGTCGGCCGCCGCACCGTCAGCCTGAAGGTCGCCAACAGCGGCGACCGGCCGATTCAGGTCGGCTCGCACTATCACTTTTTTGAAACCAACGACGCGCTGACCTTTGATCGTGCGGCGAGCCGTGGCATGCGCCTGAATATCCCGGCGGGCACCGCGGTGCGCTTTGAACCGGGGCAGAGCCGCGAGGTTGAGTTGGTGGATTACGCCGGAAAGCGGCGGGTGTTCGGGTTTGCCGGGCGGATCATGGGTGACCTCTAAGTAACACGGTGTCCGCTCTGGCCCCTTCGCGAGCAGGCTCGCTCCCACATGAGACCGCGATCAAATGTGGGAGCGAGCCTGCTCGCGAAAGCGAGTATTGCGAGCGATTTCAAAACCAATTGAATCTCAAGGCGAACGAATGAAGATTTCCCGTCAAGCCTACGCCGACATGTTCGGCCCCACCGTCGGCGACAAGGTGCGCCTGGCCGACACCGAGCTGTGGATCGAAGTCGAACAAGACTTCACCACCTACGGCGAAGAAGTGAAGTTCGGTGGCGGCAAAGTCATCCGCGACGGCCAGGGCCAAAGCCAATTGCTGGCGGCCGAAGTCGTCGACACGTTGATCACCAACGCGCTGATCATCGACCACTGGGGCATCGTCAAAGCCGACGTCGGCCTCAAGGACGGGCGCATCGCCGCGATCGGCAAAGCCGGCAACCCCGACGTGCAGCCCGACGTCACCATCGCCATCGGCGCCGGCACCGAAGTGATCGCCGGCGAAGGCATGATCCTTACCGCCGGCGGCATCGACACCCACATCCACTTCATCTGCCCACAGCAGATTGAAGAGGCGCTGATGAGCGGCGTCACCACCATGATCGGCGGCGGCACCGGCCCGGCCACGGGCACCAACGCCACCACTTGCACCTCCGGCCCGTGGCACCTGGCGCGGATGCTCCAGGCGGCTGATGCCTTCCCGATGAACATCGGCCTAACCGGCAAAGGCAACGCCAGCCTGCCGGAGCCGTTGATCGAGCAGGTCAAGGCCGGCGCCATCGGTCTCAAGTTGCACGAGGACTGGGGCACCACGCCGGCGAGCATCGACAACTGCCTGAGCGTCGCCGATCAGTTCGACGTGCAGGTGGCGATCCACACCGACACCCTCAACGAATCCGGTTTCGTCGAAACCACCCTCGGCGCGTTCAAGGGACGCACCATTCACACCTATCACACCGAAGGTGCCGGCGGTGGTCACGCGCCGGACATCATCAAGGCTTGCGGTTTCCCTAACGTATTGCCGAGCTCGACCAACCCGACCCGGCCGTTCACCCGTAACACCATCGACGAACACCTCGACATGCTGATGGTCTGCCACCACCTCGACCCGAGCATTGCCGAAGACGTCGCGTTCGCCGAGAGCCGTATCCGCCGCGAAACGATTGCCGCCGAAGACATTCTGCATGACCTCGGCGCGTTCTCGATGATCAGCTCCGACAGCCAGGCCATGGGCCGCGTCGGCGAAGTCATCACGCGCACCTGGCAGACCGCCGACAAGATGAAAAAACAGCGCGGCCCGCTGCCGCAGGACGGCGAAGGCAACGACAACTTCCGCGCCAAACGCTACATCGCCAAATACACGATCAATCCGGCGATCACCCATGGCATCAGCCATGAAGTCGGCTCGATCGAAGTCGGCAAGTGGGCGGATCTGGTCCTGTGGCGCCCGGCTTTCTTTGGCGTGAAACCGACGCTGATTCTCAAGGGCGGCGCGATTGCCGCGAGCCTGATGGGCGACGCCAACGCCTCGATCCCAACGCCGCAACCGGTACATTACCGGCCGATGTTCGCCAGTTACGGCGGCTCGCTGCACGCCACCAGTCTGACCTTCATCAGTCAGGCTGCGCAGGAGGCAGGTTTACCGGAAGCGTTGGGGTTGAAGAAGAAAATCGCCGTGGTCAAAGGTTGCCGTGACGTGCAGAAAACCGACCTGATCCACAACGACTATCTGCCGGACATCGATGTTGATCCACAGACGTATCAGGTCAAGGCTGATGGCGTGCTGTTGTGGTGTGAGCCGGCGGAAACGTTGCCGATGGCGCAGCGGTATTTCCTGTTTTAACGGTCACATTCACGAATACGGGTGCAACGCCCGTATTCGTGACCGACGTACCCTGAGACCACCGTCGAATGGCCAGATCGGCATTATGGAAACAGCATTCTCATATGCTCGTCGGTGTAGTTGTAATTCCATCGCAGTTCGGTGCCTGCCGGAATGTCCTCAACCGCGAACGCCACATTGAGCAGATAGGGTTTGAGGTCCTTGATATCGTGTCCCGGTAATTGCGCATCGACGTTAAAGTCGATCAGTTTGACGTTGTAGCCATCAAGAGCCTGTTTTACAGGCTTGCCCGTGGCGTCATAGATAAAGTGAGTGTTCATTCTGGAGATTATGTTGTCCCCGACGATGGCGATTGCCCCCGGTCCCAGTTGCCCTGACCGCAAGCCCACCTCCATGCCGATGATCATCGTGTAAATCTGCTCGGTTGGGTGCAGGAACCTTGCCGAGCGGATCGTCCCTCCATACACACCCACGACTTCGCCCTTGGCGATCCGCCTGTTCGCCACCACCATCGACTGACCGATCAAGGCGCGTTCACCGGGTACTTTCACATCCGCTTCAGTGAACTGGCGCAGTTGCAGTTTTTCTTCATAAAGCCTGGCGACCGCTTCGTAACCCTCGAATTTTATATAGGGCTTTATCTGCTCGGAAGTGTAGTGCTCCGCAGGTTTGAGTGGCGATTCGGGTTCCAGCGTCACCCTGCTCTCGAGAAAACGAATACGCACAGGTCTGCCAAGGCTGTCCCTCATCGGGTACTTGCCATTGTTGGCGCGGTTATAGGAACCCAGTTGGTTATTCAGCGATGTGTAGCGGACCTCCTGCCTCATGACGGCGAGTTCCTGCGCGGTATAGGGTTCGAACGGCATGGATTCGGACGCCATTTCGAACACGTCATCCACCGCTTGTGACCTGTCCGGCAATGACTCCATGGCCAGCTCGAACTCATCGTCGGACGAGTCCGTCTCGCGCGAACTCTTTCGACGGGTGGAGCGCAGGACGGGCAACCCGGACTCATCCAGCAGATGCCAGAGATGCTTGTCCGGATCCCACACGAGTGCGGGGCCCGTGGGCTCGCGTTCGCTCAGCAGTTTGGCCCGCCATTGGCCTGTTTGAGGATCCTCCCCGACATGCACTGCGCCTTCAGGCACCTCGGCGTAACGACGCCCCTTGAATGTGCGCAGCCCCTGACTGTCGGCAGGCGGTAAATGCCTGATCGACACGCTGCTCAGATAATGCGTGAGCGGCCGTTGTTCCGGCAGGGCAGGCATGCTCAGGGACGATGAGAGTTCGTGCACCGAAACAGCGGGCGCAGGCGACGATGCCTGCGTGTCGATGTGCAGCGCTGCCCTGCCCGGCGCACCGGGTGATCGCGGCAGCGAGGCAGAGAATCCGAAGTCGACTCGTGGCGGGGCTTCGGGGGACGGTGTTTGCCCATCGGACGCGAGGGTCGGACGAGGATTCGCATTAGCGCCGACGGAGCCTTTGGAAGGCGGTTTCAATGGCATGTTCTTCATCCTTGAAGGGTTATAGGCTCTTTGGCCCCTGTTATGACTTTGAAATTGGATACCGGTAACTTTTTACCGGCATCTGACAGGTACAGTTCCTTTTGTCCCTATCAGGTCCACGCAGACTATTCACTTGAAGCGGAAAGTTAAAACTCAAAATACTGTTGATAACGATGCGCCAGACCGCCTCAAACATGGGTTTCAAAAGCAGGAAAACCGATAGAACAACGCCTCCACCCAGCCTTGCAAACACCTCACTCAACGGTAGTATTTACTGGCGAACAAAGGCGCTAATATCCCGAAACAATCCAGAAAGGAACCGGCCATGCGCCTACCCCTATTCATCAGGCAAAACGTGGACCGTATCGTCGATGAATGGGAGGAGTTCGCCAGCACCATCACCCCCGCCGCTGAACACCTGGACAGCAAGGCTTTGCGCGATCACGCCAGCGCGATCCTCCTGGCCGCTGCCCGCGATATGGAAAAGCCGCAGACGGTAAAAGAGCAGGCGGCCAAAGCCAAGGGTGAAGGCCTGGACAAAACTCCGAGCCTGGACGAGGCCGGCGCCAGCCACGGTGAGTTGCGTCACACTGTCGGTTTCGATCTGGTGCAGATGACCAGCGAGTTCCGTCACTTGCGCGCCTGCGTGATCCGCCGCTGGGTCGAGAGTCTGGAGTCACCGGACTCGGCGTACTTCCAGGACATGATCCGCTTCAACGAAGCTATCGACGAAGCCCTGGCCGAATCGACCGCCGCCTACGCCGAGCAGGTCAACCATTCACGCGACATTTTCCTGGCCATCCTTGGCCATGACCTGCGCGCGCCGCTGCAAGCGGTGAGCATGTCCACCGAATTGCTGCTGCGCAAAACCCGTCTTGAAGGCGATGCCTTGTCCTGTGCCCTCAATATCAAGCGTGGTGCGCGTCACATGGCAGCCATGGTCAGCGATTTGCTAGAACTGGTTCGCAGTCGGCTGGGCAAGAGCTTGCCGATCGAGCCGGTGCCGATGGACTTGGCCGACGCGGTGCGGGCGGCGATTGCCGAGGCCTGCGCGGGCAATCCGGAGTGCGATCCAACGCTCAATGTCAGCGGCGACACGCGCGGCACCTGGGATGGCGGGCGACTCGATCAGCTGCTGCAAAACCTGATCGGCAATGCGTTGCAACATGGCTCGAACAAGCGCGACGTGACGCTCACCCTCATTGGCGACGGCGATACCGTGCACCTGACCGTACATAACGACGGCACACCGATTCCCGAAGAGGTCATCGGCACGATCTTCGACCCACTGGTGCGCAGTGCCAATGAAAAACTGGGTCAACCCTCGACCAGCCTGGGTCTGGGATTGTTTATCGTCAGGGAAGTGGTCATCGCCCACGGCGGGACAATCGAAGTCAGCTCGAACGAGACTGACGGCACGCTGTTCAGCGTGGTGTTGCCCAGAAAACCTTGAGGTCGCAAGACCGCTTTATCGTTCCTCGCGAGCAGGCTCGCTCCCACAGAAGACCGCGATCAACTGTGGGAGCGAGCCTGCTCGCGAAGAGGCTGGACCAGACCAGCGAAAACTACTCGACTACCAACCGCCCCAAGCGCTGGCGCAACATACGGTTCTCGGCCCGCAATTCACGCACTTCTTCCAGCAGATCCAGCGCCAGGGCGACGCCTTCCCACTCCAGCTCCAGATCACGACGCAACTTCACCGCCCGTTTGGCCAGGGCCAATTCGTAATCGGTGAAGCGCCATTCCCGGGGCTGCGCGCCCTGAGGTTCGAGGATGCCGTGTTCGACGATTTCGATCACGTAGACGTCCGACAAATCGGCCGCCTCACAGAATTCTGCCAGGTCCAGTTGAACGATCAGGGGGCTGCTCATGAGGGGCTACTCCGTCGTCGAATTCAGAAGTTCTCTCGCGGATTGAACGCGGCTTTCTTGGCCAGTTCCTGCCACAGCGCCTTGACCTCGTCGTCAGCGGCTTTCGGCATCACGGCTTTGAGTTGCACGAACAGATAACCGCGCTCGCCGGCCTTGTTTTTCAGGCCATGACCTTTGGCGCGCATGCGCTGGCCATTCTGGCTGCCGGCCGGGACCTTGAGGTTGATCTTGCCGGTCAGGGTCGGCACCGCCACCTCGGCGCCCAGCGCCAGTTCCCACGGCGCCAGCGGCAAGGTGATGATCAGGTTTTCGCCTTCGACATCGAATTTCGGGTGCGGCGCAAAACGAATGGTCAGGTACAGATCGCCATTCGCCCCGCCACCGACGCCCGGTGCGCCCTGGCCTTTGAGGCGGATGCGCTCGCCGTCGGTCACGCCCGCCGGGATCTTCACGTTCAGGCTTTTGCTGGTGTTGCTGACGTGCTGGCCGTTGGCGTTGTATTGCGGCACCTGGAAGGTGACTTTCTTCGATTCGTTCGCCAGCGTCTCCTCAAGGAAGATCGGCAGTTCCATTTCCACGTCTTGCCCCCGGCGCCCTGCACTGCGTTGCTGCCGACCTTCACCGCCACCGAAACCGGGGCCGCGATTGCCGAAGATCGAACTGAAGAAGTCCGAGAAGTCACCGGTGTCGCCACCGCCACCGCCAAAGCCGCCTCGGCTCTGCCAGCCCGGTGGCCCCTGGAACGGCTGACCATGTTGACCATAACGGCGCAGCTCGTCGTACTCGGCGCGTTTGTCGGCGCTCTTCAGCGCTTCATAGGCTTCCGAGGCGTCTTTGAACTTGGCCTCGGCGTCCTTTTCCTTGCTGACATCGGGGTGGTATTTGCGCGCCAGCTTGCGATAGGCAGCCTTGATTGCCTTGTCGTCTGCTGTCGGCTCCACGCCGAGTATCTTGTAATAGTCTTTGAAGTCCATTGAAGGAATCACCATCCGTTATCGATTTCGCGCCGATGCCAGCATGCGCCGATTCGCGCGTGCCGGGTTGACCGATCTCAAAGTTGTGACCGGGTGGCGCAGCAGAAGTTTATCGGCAGTGGACGGCGGTTCTTGCGACCGCCGGTGGTTCTGCCGGCCCATGCCAGCAAGTTTGGGGCAAAGTCCGCGCTTTCAACCCAGTCTAGTCGCGAAATAGCTGATGACCGGCCTTCGAATCTGGCGCGCACTGACATACACTGCGCGGCCGTTTTTTTGACCGGAACCGAAAGACATGAAAGACGCCTCTCCAGCCCGTGCCTGCGGCATCGACTTCGGCACGTCCAACTCCACCGTCGGCTGGCTGCGCCCCGGCATGGACACGATGATCGCGCTGGAAGACGACAAGATCACCCTGCCGTCGGTGGTCTTCTTCAACATCGAGGAACGCCGCCCGGTGTACGGTCGTCTGGCCCTGCACGAGTACCTGGAAGGCTACGAAGGCCGGCTGATGCGCTCGCTGAAAAGCCTGCTCGGTTCCAAGCTGATCAAGCACGACACCAGCGTGCTCGGCACGGCAATGCCGTTCAAGGACTTGCTCGGCCTGTTCATCGGCCAGTTGAAGAGCCGTGCGGAAACCGCCGCCGGTCGGGAATTCGAACAAGTGGTGCTCGGGCGTCCGGTGTTCTTCGTCGATGACGATCCGCTGGCTGACCAGGAAGCCGAAGACACCTTGGTCGACGTAGCCAAGAAGATCGGTTTCAAGGAAGTCTCCTTCCAGTACGAACCGATTGCGGCAGCGTTCGACTACGAGTCGACCATCGAGAAAGAAGAACTGGTACTGATCGTCGACATCGGCGGTGGTACCTCCGACTTCTCGCTGGTGCGGCTGTCGCCGGAGCGTCGCGGTTTCGATAACCGTCACGATGACATCCTCGCCACCGGCGGCGTGCACATCGGCGGGACCGACTTCGACAAACAGTTGAGCCTGCAAGGCCTGATGCCGCTGTTCGGCTACGGCAGCCGGATGAAGAGCGGCGCCTACATGCCGACCAGCCACCACATGAACCTGGCGACCTGGCACACCATCAACTCGGTGTACTCGCAGAAATCCAGCCTGGCGCTGGGCAGCATGCGCTACGACATCGAAGACACCGGTGGCATCGATCGCCTGTTCAAGCTGATCGAACAGCGCGCCGGGCACTGGCTGGCGATGGAAGTCGAAGAAACCAAGATTCAGCTGACCCATACCGACAGCCGCCATGTGCCGCTGGACCGGATCGAAGCCGGTTTGAGTGTTGAGCTGACCCGAGCGCTGTTTGAATCGGCGATTGATGCGCTGCTTGAGCGGGTGCGCGGCAGTGTTACGCAGCTGTTGAACGATGCCGGTGTGGCGGTGGATCAGGTCGACACGGTGTTCTTCACCGGCGGTTCGAGCGGGATTCCGGCGCTGCGCAACAGCGTGTCGGCGATGCTGCCGAATGCGCGGCATGTCGAAGGGAATATCTTTGGCAGCATTGGTAGCGGTTTGGCGATTGAAGCGATGAAACGCTATGGCGCCATGAACTGATCTGAAATCGGCGTCGCGCCTTTCGCGAGCAGGCTCGCTCCCACACTGGATTGCATTTCAACTGAAGGAATGCGCTCAAAATGTGGGAGCGAGCCTGCTCGCGAAGGGGTCCGTTCAGTCGCTACAAAGCTTGGATCAAACCATCCCGCCCAGCTTCAACTCACTCTTCAGATACGCATAATAAATCGGCCCCGCCACCACCCCCGGCAAGCCGAATGCGGCCTCGAACACCAGCATCGCCAGCAGCAACTCCCACGACTTGGCACTGATCTGCCCGCCGACAATCCGCGCGTTGAGGAAGTACTCGAGCTTGTGGATAAAGATCAGATAACCCAGCGCGGCAATCGCCACCCAGATCGACAGTGACAGGCCGACGATGGTGATCAGCGTGTTCGACATCAGATTGCCGATCACCGGCAGCAGGCCGAGCAGGAAGGTCAGCACGATCAGAGTCTTGGTCAGCGGCAGTTTGATGCCGAACATCGGCAGGATCACCGCGAGGAAGATCCCGGTGAAGAAGGTGTTGAGCAGGGAAATCTTGATCTGCGCGAACACGATGTTGCGGAACGCCTGCACCAGCAGGTGCAAACGGTCGAACAGCGCGGCGGCCAGCGGTTTGCGTTTGGTGACGTCGGGGATGCGCTGCAAGGCGATGATCGCGCCGAGCACCATGCCGATCAGCAGCGTGACGAACATGTGTGCAGCGTCTTTGCCGACCAGTTGCAGGTCCGACAGGTGCTTGCTCATCCACTCGCCAATCGCCACGCGAAACTCGGCAGCACTGGCCGGTAGATAGGCGTCGATGAACGGTGGCAATTGCCCGCGCGCGCGGTCGACCACGCCCATGAATTTATCCAGGGAAGCGCCGGGGTTTTCTGCTTCGTGCAGGAGAAAACTGATCGCGCCGGCGAAGATCAGCGCCAGAACGCTGACGACCAACGTCCCCAGCAACGCCACCGCCAGCCATCGCGCGCGGCGGCCTTCGATCAGCCGTTGCAGTTGCGGAGTGAGCATGTTGACCAGTTCATACACCAGCAAACCGGCCAACAGACTGGGCAACAAGCGCAGCGGCAGCACCAGCAGCAAACCGCCGAAAATAATGATGCAACTGACCCAGAACACTACATGACGCTCAGAAAACGTTGGCATACAGCCTCAAAACGAACGGCGTAAAAGGATTGGCAGTCTGCCAGCGTTCCGGGGTGAGCACTAGAAATATGCGGTGCTTCAGCTTTTGGTGCCCGGCTTGAGATCCAGCCCTCACCCTAGCCCTCTCCCAAAGGGAGAGGGAACCGATTGGGGGATGCTCTGGATAGCCAGTGACCTGAGACAGCGACATGGAATCCATAATCGACCGGTTTTTTCAGGTCGACGAGTTTCTCGAGACACCGCGGTCTGTCCCCTCTCCCTCTGGGAGAGGGTTAGGGTGAGGGCAAATCTCAAGCGAACGCCTCGACCCAGTCACCCCACAGAACCAGGTTATTTTTTCTTCAGGCAATCACTCATGAACGTCTTGCGCGCATCACCGGTCAGGGCTTTGGTGGCGGCATCGGCGTTGCAGGTTTTCATTTTCTGCTGCTGCGGAGTCAGGGCCTTGGCATCGTTGGCCGCTGGCGTTGCCTTGAGGCAGGTGCTCATAAAGGTTTTGCGCTCATCGCCTTTCAGACTCTTGGCGGTCGCATCGGCATTGCAGGTGGTCATTTTGTTCTGTTGCGCCGTGGCGGCGAAACCCTGGGAACACAGGAGCAAACCAATCATCAACAACGGCACACGCAACATCTTCATGGAGTTTTCTCCTTGGCGCCGCACCGAGGGGGGCGGCCTCTGCTGGAGTGTAGCCAAATCTTGTTACACCTTCCTGCCTTCGAGATGGCTACGGCGATACTGCTCCGGCGTACACCCGGCCTGCCGCGCGAACATGGCGATAAATGCCGAGCCGCTGCTGTAACCGAGATCGAAAGCGATTTCCTGCACACTGCGGTTTGTTTCCAGCGCCTCGATCGCGGCGAGATAACGCAGACGCTGGCGCCACTCGCCAAAACTCATTCCCAGCTCCCGAACGAATTGCCGCGCCAGCGTGCGTTCGCTGACATGCACTTGCAGCGCCCAATGCGCCAGCGGCTGATTGTTGCCCGGCTCGGCCTGCAAGGTTTCGAGGATCGCCAACAACCCCGGGCTACTGGCGTAAGGCAGATAACACTCGTGCACCGGTGCCTGTTGCAATTGATCAACCAGCACCTGCGCCAGGCGCTGATCGGCATCGAACTCGGGAATCTTCACGTCGCGGGCGGCGAAGTCCTTGAGAATCGCCTTGAGGATGTCGCTGATTGCCAGGGTACAGGCGCGCTTCGGCAGTTCGGCGCAGACCTTGGGATCGAGACACACCGCACGATAGTTGACCGGTTGATGGCTGTAGAAACTGTGCTCGACCTGCGGCGGCACCCACACCGCGTATTGCGGCGGCGACATGAAGCGGCTGCCGTCGACGTCCATGTGCAGCACGCCGTGCGCCGCGTATTCCAGCGTGCCCCACGGATGGCGGTGCGGCGCGGCGTATTCATGGGCGTTGAAGTCGGCGTAGCGGAAGTACACCGCCGAAGGCAATTCGCTGAAATCCAGCAGATCGATATGTTTGCTGTTCATGCTGTCCGGTTCCAGAGGCAGGTTGTCCGGTTCGCAGTATAGGCTTGCATCCAGACAAGGGATAATCGCCCCTCATCAACGTAATGGTTTCAACTCATGCAATACGCGTTTCCGCTGCTGGCGATTTTTATCTGGGCCGGCAATACCGTGATCAACAAACTCGCGGTCGGGGCAATTTTTCCCGCCGAGATCGGGTTCTACCGCTGGCTGCTCGCCGGCTTGCTGTTCACCCCATTCATGCTCAAAGCGGTGATCGCGCACTGGCCGCAGATCCGTCCGAACCTGGGCAGGATTTTCATCCTCGGCGTGTTGGGCATGGCGGTGTATCAAAGCCTCGCCTATTTCGCTGCGACTCTGACCACGGCGACCAACATGGGCATCATCCTGTCGCTGATGCCGTTGATGTCGTTGGCCATGGCGATCATCAGCCTCGGGCAGCGCCTGACTGCCGGCGCGCTGGTCGGCGCTGTGTTGTCGTTTGCCGGCGTGCTGGTGGTGGTGTCGTCCGGCAGCCTCGGCGCGTTGCTGCAGCACGGCGTGAACATGGGCGATGCGATGATGTTGATCGCCACCCTGGCCTATGCGATCTACAGCACCCTGCTGAAAAAATGGCAACTGCGCCTGCCGCCGCTGGTGTTGCTGTATTTGCAGGTGCTGGTGGCGATTGTCGTGTTGTTTCCGTTGTATGCCGCTTCGCCGAAGACCGGGCTGACTCTGCAGAACATTCCGCTGGTGCTGTATGCGTGTCTGCTGGCGTCGATGCTCGCGCCGCTGGCGTGGATGCAGGCTGTGCAGCGTCTGGGGCCGAGCCGCACAACGTTGTTTTTCAATCTGCTACCGTTGATTACCGCGCTGATTGCAGCGGTGGTGTTGAAGGAACAGTTGGCGATGTATCACTTGGTTGGTGGATTGTTGACCTTGGGTGGGGTGATTCTTTCCGAGCGTTGGACGACCGTGTTGGGCCGCAAATTAAGCGCTGCCTGATAGGGCCTCTTCGCGAGCAGGCTCGCTCCCACAGGTGACCGCATTCCTTCTGTTGGAATGCATTCCAATGTGGGAGCGAGCCTGCTCGCGAAGAACGCTAACGCGGTCTCAGGGCTAAACCCCGGCAGCCTTCAGCCGCGCTGCATGCTCGACAAACAACCGCACCGGATCCGCGCCCTTACCCACCAGCCCCAGCGACTGGTTAACAATGTCGAAGTGATCCAATGGATAGTCATCGCCAATCACCGTGCCCAGATGCGAGCTGTACCGTCCGACCATCCCGTCGCACTGCCCCGGCTCACGCACGAAGGTTTTCGCAAACAAGCGGCAACTGCGATTGGTCCCATCGAACAGATTGCCGCCACGATCGGTCTTGCCCGGCTGCAACGTCCCCGACCACGAGTAATAACGTACGCCATTGACCTCTTCCGGCCCGTGCCCGCCCCAGGTTTCAGGCAAGCCCTGTGGATAACGCTGATTGAACAGCGCCACGCCCTCAGTGGTCAGTGATTGGTGCGAGGCGTGAATATCCACCGGCAGTTTCGGCCCGTGGTAACCGGTTTCCAGCAGCGCCATCAGCCAGCCGACAAAACGCAGCAACGCTTCCAGCAGGCGGCCCTTGGCGCTGTCCGCCGGGTAGTGTTTCTGCAGATAGTCAGCCAGCTCCGAGCCATGATTCGGCCCGGCCACCGATGTCACCGACGCCACCAGATCCGGCCGTTTCGCCGCCGCATAGCGCGCCGTCAGCGAGCCCTGACTGTGGCCGAACAGGTTGACCTTTTGCGCCCCGGTCTCGCGCAAGATCTCATCAATCTGTGCCAGCAATTGCTCACCGCGCACCTCTGTCGAGTTGAGCGGCGACACCTGCACCGCGATCACCGTCGCACCACTGCGGCGCAATGCTTTGATGATGCCGTACCAGTACGGATAGAGCACCAGCCGGATAAACCCGAGCATGCCGGGGACCAGCACCAATGGATAACGCGTCGACATGGGCAAACATCCTTGTGGTCGGTGAGTGGATGCAAGGCGTGCAAAACGCCCGCCAAGCATCCTTCCTGATGATGACAACTCAACGACCAGCCTACTTCAGGCCTGCCACCCCCGCCACAATCAGCCCGACTGACAGCACTTTGACCAGCGTCAGGCTCTCGCCGAGCAGGGCAAAACCGAGGAACACCGTGCCCAGTGAGCCAATCGCCGTCCAGACCGGATAGGCGATGCTCACCGGCAACTCGCGCATCGCCAGGGTCAGAAAATAAATCCCGGCAATCGCTGCGAACACGGTGATCAGCGAGGGCCAGAGCCGAGTGAAACCTTCGGCGTACTTCATGCCCATGGCGAAGGTCACTTCAAACCCGGCGGCGATCAGCAGGAACAGCCAGGCCACCTAAAACACCCGGGCGAGGTCGAGCAAACGCTGCTCGGCCTCGGCCACCGACACCGCAAAGGTGCGTTCGGCGGACTCTTCGCCCTCGGCCGCGACCACCGTGACGTCGTTGATGCCGATGAAACCCAGCGCCGTGCGCAACCATGGATCGGCGTGGTTCAACGCTTCCAGCTCACCACCCGGACTAAAACCGAAACCGCCGCGACTGGTGACGATCAGCGCCTTCTTGCCCTGCAATAGCGGCGTGTACTGGGCAACACCATTGTCCAGCGTGTGATCGAAGGTCAGGCCCAGGCGCACGATCTGATCAACCCAGGCCTTGAGGCCGCTGGGCACGCTGAAGTTGTACATCGGCGTGGAAATCAGCAGCAAGTCGTGGTCGAACAACTCGCCGACCAGTTGATCGCTCAGGGCCAGATCGGCCTGCATCGACAGTGGGCGTGCTTCAGCCTGTGGATAAAACGCTGCAGCGACAAAGGCTTCGTTAACCGCCGGAATCAGCGCCCGCCCGACCTCGCGGCGAGTCACTTGCGCCTGCGGATGACGCACCTGCCAGGCACTGAGAAAATGTTCCGCCAAGCGCCGCGAGTGGGAACGGTCACCACGGGGGCTGGCATGGATCGCAAGAATTTTGCTCATCTGAAACTCCTTGAGGCTAGACTTTGATTGCTGTGTCGCTGCAGATTGCAGGCGTCACGCCCAGGCCTCAAATGAGCAAAAATCAGTCGGGATGAATTCATTTCATCCTTGGAGTTTTAAATGTTCGCCTCGCTACCGCTGACCGCCCTGCGCGCCTTTGAATCGGCATCACGATTGCTGAGCTTCAAGGCTGCCGCCGAAGAGCTGTCAGTCACGCCTACGGCAATATCGCACCAGATCCGTTCGCTGGAAGACTGGCTCGGCGTCGCGTTGTTCGAGCGCCTGCCACGCCAAGTGCGCCTGACCGAAGGCGGCGAGCGCCTGTTTCGCAGCCTGCACGGTGCCTTACTGGAGGTGGCGCAAAGCGTCGACACCCTGCGCCCGCAGCGCAACGCCAGCACGCTGACGCTATCGACCACCGCCGCCTTCGCGGCGCTGTGGCTGGTGCCGCGCCTCGGGCGTTTTTATGCGCAGCATCCGAATATCAACGTGCGCCTCGATACCCACTGCGAAGTCATCGATCTGCATCAGGACGCCAGTGTCGATCTGGTTTTGCGTTATAGCCTCGACGATTACCCGAACCTCTATGGCCTGTGCCTGTTCGATGAGTCGTTCGGCGTGTACGGCTCGCCCGAGCAAGTGGCACTGGCCGCGCGGCGCACGCCAACGTTGATCAGCGTGCGCTGGCACAACTCGAAACTGTATGCCCATGGCTGGGAGGCATGGTGTGCGAAGGCCAGCGAGAACTGGTTGAACCAGCAACCGGCAGTCCGCGAATACGATGAGGAGCACTACGCCCTGCAAGCAGCAATCGCCGGACAAGGGCTGGTGCTGGCGAGCAATATTCTGGTGTCGGAGAGCGTCACCAGCGGTTTGTTGCTGCCGTACAAGGGTGAGGTTCAAGTCGATGGCGCCGGGTACAGCGCGTTATGCGTGCCGGGGCGCGAGCGGCATCCGCCGGTGCGGGCGTTTTTTGCCTGGTTGCGCGAGGAAGCGCAGCGTTCGGGACTGGCGCCAAGGTTGCCGCAAATCGGGTAAAACTTTTTGCAACGCTCATGACTCACAGCTTAGGTAGCGACCGCGTCCGCAGAACGTGGCGCCCATCGGATTAGCCTCCAGGAGATCGAAATGAGCGACGACCTGCATCTGTCAGATGTTCAAACCTTGCGCGACCGTGCGCGCCAACACGTCGAGAACGGCGCCGTCACCGAGGGCTACAGCGCCGACCGTGAAGAGGTGCTGCGCTTGCTCAATGAATCGCTGGCCACCGAACTGGTCTGCGTATTGCGTTACAAGCGCCACTACTTCATGGCCAATGGTGTTAAAGCCCATGTGGCCGCCGAAGAGTTTCTCGAACACGCCACCCAGGAAGCCCAGCACGCCGACCGTCTGGCCGAGCGCATCGTGCAATTGGGCGGCGAGCCTGAGTTCAACCCCGACATGCTGTCGAAAATGTCCCACGCGCAATATGTGGCCGGCAACACCCTCAAAGAGATGGTCTACGAAGACCTCGTTGCCGAGCGCATCGCCATCGACAGCTACCGCGAAATCATCCAGTACATCGGCGATAAAGACCCGACTACGCGGCGTATCTTCGAAGATATCCTGGCGCAGGAAGAAGAACATGCCGATGACATGGCTGACATCCTGAACGACCTGTAATCCCTGACGACGGATCGTTCCCACGCTCCGCGTGGGAATGCAGCCCGGCACGCTCCGCGTGCCTTTTTATTGCCGAACGCGGAGCGTCCGTTGAGGCATTCCCACGCAGAGCGTGGGAACGATCAGCAACGACCTCTAAACCCTATCGCGAGCAGGCTCACTCCTACATTTGGAATGCGTTCCCATGTAGGAGTGAGCCTGCTCGCGATGGCATCTTTACAAGCGCTGAAGATTACTTGGTCGGTTTCACGGTAACAGGCGCCTTGCCCGCCTTCATCTGGTCCAGCAACGGCGCACACTGATTCGGCTCACCGCCACTCGGCGCCACCAGCGCCAACAGCCCCGCCGCCGGCGCGGCAATCACACCCAACGCAACCATCCCCGCCCCACGCAACATCAGCGGCACGGCCTTCACGCCCGCATCCGGCTTGATGAACTTGCCCCGCACATACAGCGGCGAACGCAGGGAAATCAAACGCCAGCCCTTGGATTCCGGCGTCACGGTCAGGTCAAGCTGCTCAGTGGCCATGTTCGCCGTGCCGTCGATATAGATGATCGCGTTCTCGGTATCAAAGACAAACAACTGCGTGGTGGCCAGACCGCTCTTGATGTCGAAGTCCGCCGCTGCGCAGTTGATCTTCACTTCCTTGTCGCCAAAGATCTTGCCGACCACATAGTTACCGACGTTGAGCCCGGCCAGCTCCATCAGCTCACGGCTGATCGCGCCATCGTTGATCAGCATCTTCAATTTGCCGTTGGCACCGCCCAGCAGCTTGGCCACCGAGTTGCCGCGCCCGCTGATGTCGGCGTCGCCGTTGAGCTCACCGAAGCTGGTTTTCATCGGTTCGAAGGTAGGGAACAGTTCCTTGAGCTTGAACCTGCGAGCGGTCAGTTTGGCGCGCCCCTCAAGCGGCTCGGTGCGGCCGTTGAGGCGAATCTGTGCATCAAGATTGCCACCAGCGACGCCGAAGCGCAGCGGCTCCAGGCTGAGTTCACCATCGTTGAGCTTCAGGTGGGTATAGAGGTCGTTGAACGGCAGCTTCTCACTGTGGACGATGCGCTTGCCAGTGAACTCGACGTCGGCATCCATCGCGCGCCAGCGATCAGTCTTGAACTCTTCCACCGGCAGCACTTTGTCCGCCGGCTGTTTGCTCTCGCCACCGCGGGCCTTTTGCTTGTCATTGGAATCGGCGCCGATCAGGGGTGCGAGGTCAGCGAACAGCAGTTGATTGGAGAGCAGCGCGCCGCTGAGTTTAGGCCGAGGCTGGCTGGCGACGTAGGTCAGGTCGCCATGGATGTCACTGCTGCCGATCTTGCCGTTGAACTGCTCATAGGTGAATTTCGCCCCGGCCTCATCATGCAACTTGGCGATCAAATGGCCGTCGGTGGCATACGGCGGCGTGTCCGGCAGGGTCACGCCGGTCAGTGGATAAAGATTGCCGAGGCTGGCACCGGCCAGTTTCAGACGCAGATCGAGGGCGCCGAGGTTGAGCGGATCGGTCAGCGTGCCGGCGAGTTCGATGCTGGTGTCGCCGATCTTCGCCTGCGCCTGCAGCGGGAATGGCTTGCTCGCGTCCTGCAAGGCGAGCAGACCGCCGATCTTGCCTTGGCCGCTGAGTTTCTGGCCGTGGTATTGACCTTTGACCTTCAAGGCAAACGCATAATCCTGCGGTGAGCCGCCCTTGTCCTGGGCGGTTTTCGCGGCTTTGTCGCCGACGATGTCGCTGTACGGGATCGGCTTGCCCAACGGATCGATCAGCACATCAAGATTGGTCTTGAGCGTTTGATCGTCGAGGGTGACATGGCCCTTGTCGAACCCGATGGCGCCGATGTCCACCACCCAGTTCGACGGTTCGGCATTCGGGTCTTTCGGGTCGAACTTGAATGTCCAGTTGGCGCGGCCATCGGCCAGACGCTGCAACTCGGCGTTCGGTTCGGTCAGGTCAATACGCGGAATCACCACCCGTTGCGCCAACAGCGCCAATGGCGAGATACGCAGCTCAACGCGCTTGAGCGTGACCATTTGCGGTTTTTTCGACCAGTCCGGGTTGCCCAGGCTCAAATCCTCAGCGACCACGTGCGGCCACGGCACCCACGCACGCCAGCCACCCTCGTCCGGCTCGCGCTGCCAGATCACCGCGAGTTTGCCATTGATGGCAAACGGTCGGTGCAGTTCTTCCGAGACTTTGGCGTTGAGCGGCGGTTTGATCCGGTTCCAGTCGAAGAACACGATGATCAATACCAGCACAGCCAGTAGCAGCACGAGGATGGCGAAGGTCCAGCTGAAGATTTTTCCAGTGCGCGTCATGCACAAAGCTCCTGATCACGACCGCACGCAAAGAATGCGGCGCACGGCTGAAACGGCGGGCCAAAGTGGCCCTCATGAAATCTACGACTGGCAAACCAGCCGCAGGTTTAATCGAAAGGCCAATTACCGCGCAAAAAGCCGCGCGAAATCTGACCGATCAGTCGAACGGTGTTACCACGACCCGCACTTTTGCGAGGCGCGGGTGAGTCGAAAATACCCACCTCGGTGCAAAACCGTCGCCCGCAAAGGCCCGATCTAGAGCCTCCCGGCAGAACAATCAATTCTGTTGATTATTACCATTGCGTTTATGAACTTTTATATCGACTTATCGAGAGTAGCATTGCCCTCGTACCCACTTTATCGCCCTCCCAAGGAGCAACCCATCATGAAACGCCAATTACTGCTTAGTCTTACCCTATCGATGCTGGCCAGCACTGCGTTCGCCCTGCCGGCTGCCGATCAAGCTACTCCGCAAGTCAAAGACAGCCACTCGGTGTTCAGCCAAACCCTCGCCGAAGATGGCTATGACAAAACTCCACAAGGTCAGACCCTGGCTGAAGATGGCTACGACAAAACCCCACAGGGTCAGTCGGTAGCTGAAAACGGTCGCAATCGTCTGGAAGAAAAAGGTCTGGTCGAAGACGGCTACGACAAAACCCCACAAGGCCAGGCTGTCGCTGAAAACGGCCGTAATCGCCTGGAAGAAAAAGGTCTGGTTGAAGACGGCTACGACAAAACCCCACAAGGCCAGGCTGTTGCCGAAGGTGGTGGTGACCGTGTTATCGAACGCAATAGCGCTGTGAGCTGAGCCCATGGCGGCCCTGAAAAAAAGCCCGATCCCCCGATTGGGCTTTTGACTTTATGCACCATCGCTACAAATGAGATGCCAATTCCCCGCTGCCTCCCCCGCTGCCGTTCGACGCCGATAAAGCCGATTTGCTAGAGTGCGGCGCTTGTCTTGCCGAAGAAACTACCTTGCGATGCTGCCCCGCGCCGAACAGAAACAACAGACCCGCAACGCCCTGATGGACGCTGCCCGCCACCTGATGGAAAGCGGCCGAGGATTCGGCAGCCTGAGCCTGCGCGAAGTGACCAAAACCGCCGGGATCGTGCCCACTGGTTTCTACCGGCATTTTGCCGATATGGACGAGTTAGGCCTGGTGCTGGTCAGCGAAGTCGGCCAGACCTTCCGCGAAACCATTCGCCTGGTGCGCCACAACGAATTCGTCATGGGCGGCATTATTGATGCCTCGGTGCGGATCTTTCTCGACGTGGTCAGCGCCAATCGCTCGCAATTCCTGTTTCTGGCGCGTGAGCAGTACGGCGGTTCACTGCCGGTGCGTCAGGCGATCGGGCGGTTGCGCGAGAACATCAGCTCCGACCTCGCTGCCGACCTGACGATGATGCCCAAGCTTCAGCATCTGGACGCCGAGGGCCTGAGCGTGATGGCTGACCTGATCGTCAAATCGGTGTTTGCCACCCTGCCCGACATCATCGACCCGCCCGCTGAAGCCCTGCCGGAGCATCTGACGCCACAGGCGAAGATCACCCAGCAACTGCGTTTTATCTTTATCGGGCTCAAGCACTGGCAAGGGCTGGGCAGTACCGAGTAACTCCCCTCTATCACTGACACACCATATCCCCCCTGTGGGAGCGAGCCTGCTCGCGAAAGCGTCGTATCAGCCAACATCTATATTGCTGACCCACCGCTTTCGCGAGCAGGCTCGCTCCCACAAGGGTCATGCGTCACAGCCTCTATTTGGTGCATGTAAAAACCTTCATGCACCAAAACCTTCCAAATCCCCGCAACATCCTGAAACATCCACTACGCTCCGACAGGGATTTCCTACATCTCGTCCGATTGGCAAGGCCCTTGCTCTAGCCAGAGTATTGTCCATAGCTGGAAGCTTTCCGATGCTGGTGATTCACCGCAGAATCGACCCTCAACCCGTCTGGGCCGCCGAGTTGCACCTGACCTTCGAAGCGCGGAGCAAAAGCCGTTTGCGCTGTTTCAGTGCCGAGGGCGAAGACGTCGGGTTGTTTTTGGAGCGCGGTCAGCCGCCGCTGTATGACGGCGAATGCCTACAGGCTGAAGACGGCCGCATCGTCCGCGTCTGCGCCCGTCCCGAGCAACTGTTGCACGTTACCTGCGCCAACGCTTTCGAACTGACCCGTGCGGCCTATCACCTGGGTAACCGCCACGTCGCCCTGCAAGTCGGCGATGGCTGGCTGCGTCTGCTCGACGATTACGTGCTCAAGGCGATGCTCGAACAGCTTGGTGCGCAGGTAGAAGCGATCGAAGCGCCATTCCAGCCCGAGCACGGCGCTTATGGCGGCGGCCATCATCACTCACGACACGGCGACGAAGACTTCAATTACGCGCCGAAACTCCATCAGTTCGGCGTACGCCTGTGAATCCGGCCTGGGCGCTGCTGCGCCTGGCCAGTCCGCAACTGCCGATTGGCGGCTACAGCTATTCACAAGGTCTGGAAATGGCTGTGGATAACGGCCGCGTCAACAATCCGGACAACGCTCGGCGCTGGATCAGTGATCAGTTGCTGCTCAACCTCGCGCGCTTCGAAGCACCGCTGTTGCTTGCGCATTGCCAGGCGGCGGCGGATGAACAGTGGGCTGAATTGCAGATCCTTTGCGAAAGCCATCGCGCCAGCCGCGAGACCCGCGAGTTGCATCTGGAGAGCCGGCAGATGGGCTATTCGTTGCAGCAATTGCTCAATGGTTTACCGGAACTCGACGCGCCCGCCCGCGACTTTCTCGATCAATGCCCTGAACCGCATCTGGCCCTGTGCTGGGCGCTGGCCGCACGCGCCTGGGGCATCAGCCCGCAGGACGCGCTCGCCGCGTGGCTTTGGAGCTGGCTGGAAAACCAGCTCGCCGTATTGATGAAAACCCTGCCGCTGGGCCAGCAGGCCGCGCAGCGCCTGACCAGCGAACTGCTGCCGCTGCTGCAACAAGCGCAGCAAGACGCCAGCCGAATCAACCCCGAACACATGGGCAGCGCCGCGTTCGGCCTGTCCCTGGCGTGCATGGCCCACGAGCGCCAGTACAGCCGCCTCTTTCGCTCTTAGGAGAAACAACCATGAACACCCAACCTCTGCGCGTCGGCATCGGCGGCCCGGTCGGTTCCGGCAAAACCGCGTTGACCCTGGCCCTGTGCCTGGCCCTGCGCGAGCGCTACAACCTCGCCGTGGTCACCAACGACATCTACACCCGCGAAGACGCCGATTTTCTCGTGCGCAACGAAGCCTTGGCGCCGGAGCGGATCATCGGCGTGGAAACCGGTGGCTGCCCACACACGGCGATCCGCGAAGACGCCTCGATCAACCTGGAAGCAGTCGATCAACTGAACCGGCGTTTTCCGGGGCTGGATCTGATCCTGGTGGAATCCGGCGGCGACAACCTCTCGGCGACGTTCAGCCCGGAACTGTCCGACCTGACCATCTATGTGATCGATGTCTCGGCCGGCGACAAGCTGCCGCGCAAGGGCGGGCCGGGCATCTGCAAATCCGATCTGCTGGTGATCAACAAGATCGACCTCGCGCCGCTGGTGGGCGCCTCGCTGGAGATGATGGACAGCGACACCAAACGCATGCGCAACGGCAAGCCGTTCGTTTTCAGCAACCAGAAAACCGGTCAGGGCCTTGAACAAATCATCGCCTTCATCGAACGCCAGGGCCTGCTGACCGCAGCCTGATTCACTGATCAACAAGGAAGCTTATTCATGACACTCAAACGTATTCTTGGCGCTGTGGCGCTGCTGCTGACCCCGGCGCTGGCCTTCGCGCATCCGGGGCATGGCGATAGCGGTCTGGTTGCCGGCATCAGCCACCCGATCGGCGGCCTCGACCATTTGCTGGCAATGATCGCTGTCGGTCTGTGGGCCGCGCAGCAGCAAGGCGCAGCGCGTTGGGCGCTGCCGTGCACATTTGTCGGCACCATGCTGATTGGCGGCCTGCTCGGGTTTGAAGGGCTGGAATTGCCGGCGCTGGAAAGCGGGATTGCCGCGTCGGTGCTGGCGCTGGGCTTGGCCGTGGCACTGGCGGTGCGTCCGCCGTTGGTCATGGCGGTGGTGGCAACGGCGGTGTTTGCGTTGTTCCACGGTGTGGCGCATGGGCTGGAGTTGCCGGACATGAGCAGTCCTTGGGCGTATGCGGCCGGGTTCGTCGCCGCGACGGCTGCACTGCATGCGGCGGGTTATGCCGTGGTGCGTTTCCTGCCTCAGGCTGCTGCACCGTTGGTGCGCCTGGCGGGCGCGGCTTCGGCGGCGACTGGTGTTTGGTTACTGGCGGGCTGATCTCTATTGTTTGAAAGGGCCTCTTCGCGAGCAGGCTCGCTCCCACAGGTTTTGTGTACGCTGCGAATCCACTGTGGGAGCGAGCCTGCTCGCGAAGGCGGTCTGACAGACACCACATCGCTCAGGCCGGTCTCTCTGCTACCATGTCGCGCAATCGCCCCAGCCGTGACGACGTCCGCCCATGCCCCACGCTTCCCGCTCCACCTCCCTGCCCGAATTGACCGCCCTGTTCGGCGCTGTGCAACAGCACTTCGTCAACGTCATAGTGCCGCTCTGGCAAGGTCCGGGCTGGAACGCCGACATGGCGCTCCCCTACGAGGCGCTGGACGCCACGCATCAGCCGCTGCCACCGCAGCGCTATCGGGCGATGGCCTGTGCACGGCAGCTGTACCTGTTTTCCAGTCTGATCGGGGTTGTGGATAACGCTGACGCACGCGCCGCGGCGCTGTTCCGCTCGCTGCAACGGTATTTTCATGATGCCGAGCATGGCGGCTGGTTCTACAGCATCGATGCGCTGGGCAAGCCGCTGGATCAGCGCAAGGATCTCTACACCCACGCCTTTATCCTGTTTGCCTGCGCGCATTACTGGGAGAAGTCCGGCGATCCGTTGGCTGAGTCGACGTTGAATGCGGCGCTGGAAATCATTGGCCGGCGCTTTGCGACCGGTGATGGCTTGTACGAAGCCTGTCTGGAACGCGACTGGATCACCCTGCAAACCGGTCCGCTGCAAAACCCGTTGATGCACCTGGCCGAAGCGTTTCTCGCCACCCTGGCGGTTCGCGAAGATGCCCAGACGCAAAAAGCATTGCTGGAGTTATGCACAGCCATGCACAAGCAGTTCGTCGACCCGCAATATGGCGTGTTGATGGAAAAGCCGCTCGGCGCTGTGGATAACTGGTATGAGCCGGGGCATCAGTTCGAATGGTATTTCCTGCTGGAATCGTCAGCGTTGCTGCGGGGTTCGAAACTGCATGCGGCGCTCGACCGCGCGTTTGCCTTCACCGAGCAATACGGCGTGGTGCAGTCATCCGGCGCGGTGCGGGCGATGCTCGATCTGGAAACGAATGGACGCCCGCGCGACTCGACTCAGCGGATCTGGGCTCAGGCGGAATATCTGCGCGCGCTGACCTTGCGTCAGGGTAGTGAAGCGGTGGTGCTGCGCCAGTTGCAGGCGTTGCAGCAGCGCTTTCTGCATGCCGGTGGCTGGCATGAGTGCCGGGATGAGTTGGGCGAAGTGAGCCGCAAGGACATGCCTTCGACTACGCCTTATCACTTGGCGACTTGTTACCACGGTCTGGCTGAATATCTTCGCTGATGGATAAATAGCTTTCGCGAGCAGGCTCGCTCCCACAGTTGATTGTGCGGCTCACAAATAGTGTGTTCAGCGCAATCCCAACGTGGGAGCGAGCCTGCTCGCGAATGGCCGTTACGCGGTCGCTAGGCGATCCACTTCTTGTCCCCGGTAAAGCTGATGGTCAACCAGCGCGCCGCATCCGGCTTGCCCAGCTGCGCCGAAATCTTTTCGCGTAACGCATCCAGCTGTCCGACATTGCTCAGCGCATAATCCGCCGGCAACACCACATGAATCTCGATAAACCGCGCCCGCCCGTGCTTCTGCACGTACGACACGTAATCGTCGAAACCATGCTCGGTTTTCGCCGCGTCCATTACCTGTCGCACCTGATCATCCAGCGTGTCCGGGGCAATCCCCAGTACATCGCGCAACGCCGGGCCAAGGATCTTGAACGCTGGTGGCAACATGGTCAGCGCCAGTACGATCAGAATCAACGGGTCGACGTACACCGCCCACTGTCCATAACCCTGAGACTTGAGCAGCAGCGCCGCAAGGAAACTGATCAACAGGCCTACGGAAAGCATCGCATCCACCAGCCAACTGATGTTGTCGAACTGGATCAGGCTGGATTTGAGCTTGCGATTACGCTGGCGTACGTAGAAGAAGTAGGCGAATTCGACCACGGTAAACACCGCGGCATAAATGATCACCAGCCCCAACTCGATGTCGCGGCCACCGTTGATGATGCCGAACACGCCGTTGAGAAACGCGTAGATCGCGATCAACATCAGGAAGCTGCCTTCGATCAGCAGCACCATCGGCTCCAGGTGCCAGAAACCGAACTGGAAACGGTGGTTGCTTTGCTTGGCGATCAGCTTGGCAGTGATCAGCATCAGGACTTTGATGAAGGTTGCGATCAGCGAGAAAAAACCATCAAACAGGATGGATTGCGAACCTGAAACAAAACCGGTGACGATCCCGGCAATCGCCACAGCCAACATCAGAATGGTCGATTGTTTGAGCAGTGCCTGCTCACCTCGGTTACTCACTTTGACTCCTCGAAAAACCTTGAAAACCGCGGGGTGCGGCTGGGTTATTGCGAGGGGAGTTTACCTTATCGCCCTGTTTTGGCCGATTTGCCCCCTTCGCGAGCAGGCTCGCTCCCACTTTGCAATGCATTCCATGTGGGAGCGAGCCTGCTCGCGAATGGCTTCAGCGCGGTCCTAAGCCTTGTTACGCTCAATGGCAAAACCGGCCCAGGTCTGGCTCACCGGCATCAATTCCAGGCTGTTGATGTTGATGTGCGCCGGCGCATTCATCACCCAGAAAATCGTCTCGGCGATGTCCTGTGGCTGGATCGGCTCGGCACCGGCGTAAGTCGCGTTGTAACGCTCCTGATCACCAGCGAAACGCACCAACGAGAACTCGCTTTCGCACAGCCCCGGCTCAATGTTGCTGACGCGCACACCGGTGCCTTGCAAGTCGCAGCGCAGGTTCAGCGAGAACTGTTTAACGAACGCCTTGGTCGCGCCATACACATGGCTGCCCGGATACGGATAGTTGCCGGCGATGGAGCCCAGGTTGACGATGCCGGCGCCACGACCATGGGCGATCAGACGCGGCAGCAGCAAGCGCGTGGCGTACATCAGGCCTTTGACGTTGGTGTCGACCATGGTGTCCCAATCGTCCAGATCGCAATTCGGCGCCGGGTCCACGCCCAATGCCAGACCGGCGTTGTTGATCAGGCCACGCAGTTTGGCGAACGATGGCGGCAGGTTGGCAATCGCCTCTTCCATCGCCTTGCGATCGCGCACATCGAGGACCAGACCATGCACTTCGGTCTGCTTCGACAACTCCGCACACAGCGCATTCAGGCGTTCTTCACGACGGCCGGTCAGCACCAGTTTCCAGCCAGCCTCGGCAAAACGGCGGGCACAGGCTTCACCAAATCCGGACGTCGCGCCGGTGATAAACAGGGTGTTGGACATCGTGTTCTCCTTGCTTCGGCCGCCGGGGCAGCCCTTGGAATAGAAAATCAGCAGGCAGCATGCCCGCCCGCGCATTCACGGGCAACACCCACAAGCTGTACAAAAAACGACCAACCGCACCAACGCCATAGCCACCGTGGCCTGTAGCCATGTGCACGCATGTTATCCACAGTCCCTTCCACAGTTTCCGGGGGCAAGTGGAACCGCGCAAAGCCGCGCCACACAAGGCTTTGCGGGCGAAATAGAAAGTTTTTTGCTTGACCCTGAAGTGGTGGATGTGCGGGACATGGCATTTTGCACGACTGGTCACTCAGCACAGTGATTGCGCGAGGCCAGCAATTACGGCCCTCAGCGCAGTCTTTCCAGAGTTTAATCACAGACTTATCCACAGGCCCGTACACATTGAATTGCCTAAGAGGCGATGCCTAGAAAAAGGTTGACAACGACGCCTTCAGCTTCAGCAAAAACACCTGATCAAAAAACAACCACACACTTGAAAGCCACGGTTTACAAGGTGCGCAGCCAGATACACCCACGTTATTCACAGCCAGCTCCACAGTAACCGGGGACAAGTCAAAACTGTGGAAAAACAGCCATTTGCAGCGTCTATATGTCGCGCTTTGGCAGCTATGGGAATTTGTTTTCCACAATTCTGGAATCTGGCGCATATCAACTGTAGGAGTGAGCCTGCTCGCGATAGCGGTGTATCAGTCACCGGTGATGGCGAATGGGAAACCGCGATCGCGAGCAGGCTCACTCCTACAGGGGTTTGCGGTGAATTTGGGATATAAAAAAGCCCCGGGACTTGCGTCGCCGGGGCTGTGCATAACGTCGAGGAATCAGTGCCCGCCCAGATAAGCGTTCCGCACCTCCTCATTCACCAGCAACTCTTTACCCGTGCCGGTCAGGCGTATCTCGCCGTTGACCATCACATACGCGCGATCCGACAGCTTCAGCGCATGGTTGGCGTTCTGCTCGACCAGAAAAATGGTCATGCCGGTTTTCGCCAGTTCGCGCAGGGTCGCAAAGATCTGCTTCACCACAATCGGCGCCAGGCCCAGGCTCGGCTCATCGAGCAGCAGCAACTTCGGCCGGCTCATCAACGCACGGGCAATGGCGAGCATTTGCTGTTCACCACCAGACATGGTCATCGCCCGTTGGTTACGTCGCTCTTCCAGCCGTGGAAACAGCTCGAACATTCGCTGCATGTCCTCTTTGGCGTACTTGTCGCCAATCGGGATGGTGCCCATCAGCAGATTTTCCTCGACGGTCATGTCGGGGAACACCCGCCGCCCTTCCGGCGATTGCGCAATACCGTTGGAGGCAATGTAGTGCGAGGACTTGTGGGTGATGTCGACGCCCTGATAGAGAATCTGCCCGCTCGCCGCCCGTGGCTGACCGAAGATCGACATCAGCAACGTTGATTTACCGGCACCGTTGGAGCCGATCAGGCTGACGGTTTCCCCTTCGTTGATCTGCAGCGAAACGCCTTTGAGGGCCTGGATCGGACCATAGAAAACGTCGAGGTCTTTGAGTTCGAGGATCGGTTGCGTCATACCAGCTCCTCTTCGTCGGCGCCCAGGTAGGCCGCGATCACTTTCGGATCGTTACGGATCGCTTCAGGCCCGCCCTCAGCGATGACGATGCCGTGGTCCAGCACCACGATGTGGTCGGAAATGCTCATAACCATGCCCATGTCGTGTTCGATCAGCACCACGGTCAGATCGTGCTCGTCGCGCAGCAGCCGGATCATCGCGCTCAGCGCTTCGGTTTCCTGAGGGTTGAGGCCGGCGGCCGGTTCGTCGAGGCAGATGATCTGCGGCCGCGTGCACATGGCCCGGGCGATCTCCAGACGGCGCTGTTGGCCGTAGGAAAGCTCACCGGCGAGACGGTTGGCGCAGTCCACCAGATCGACCACTTCCAGCCAGTAGAACGCGCAGTCCAGCGCGTCACTTTCGGCCTTGCGGTAGCCCTTGGTGTTGAGGATGCCGGCAAGCATGTTGCGGTTGACCCACATGTGCTGAGCCACCAGCAGGTTTTCCAGCACCGACATTTCCTTGAACAGGCGAATGTTCTGGAAGGTTCGCGCCAGGCCTGCACGGTTTACCAGGTGCGTGCCGCCGAACATCTTGTAGTACATGCGGCTGAGGAAGGATTTCGGCGAGACGAAATCGGTCGGTTTGAACGACTCGCCGAGCAACTGGATGACGTTGGTCTGCTGGCCGCGCACGTTGAGTTCGATCTTGCCGCCGGAGGCTTTATAGAAACCGGTCAGGCAGTTGAACACCGTGGTCTTGCCGGCGCCGTTGGGGCCGATCAGGGCGAAGATCGAGTTGCGTTTGACCTTCAGGCTGACATCGCTCAAGGCCTTGATGCCACCGAAATGCATCATCAGTTTTTCAACAGAGAGTACGACTTCACTCATGGCGCAGTCCTCTCATAGTGAATGGCACCTTTGCGTGGAGTGACCCCGGTACGGCTGATACGGATCAGCCCGCGTGGTCGCCAGATCATCATCAACACCATCAGGATGCCGAACAGCAGCACGCGATATTCGGCGAAGCCGCGCAGCAATTCCGGAGCGACGGTGAGTACGAATGCCGCAATCACCACACCGATGGTCGAGCCCATGCCGCCGAGGACGACGATGGCGAGGATCAGCGCCGATTCAAAGAAGGTGAACGAGGTCGGGTTGACGAAGCCTTGATAGGTCGCGAAGAACACACCGGCAAGACCGGCGGTCGATGCACCGATGGTGAACGCCGAGAGCTTGACCAACACGTGGTTGAGGCCCATCGAGCGGCAGGCGATTTCGTCTTCACGCAAGGCTTCCCACGCGCGGCCGACCGGCATCTTCACCAGACGATGCTTGATGTACAGCACCGCCAGCACCACGAGGAACAACACCGCGTAGATGAAGTAGTACTTCACGTCCGGGTTGTAGGCGATGCCGAAGAACTCGTGAAACGGCACCCCGCCATCCTTCGCCCGTTTGCCGAACTCCAGACCAAAGAACGTCGGCAGCGGCGCCGGCATGCCGTTCGGGCCACCAGTCAGCGACAACCAGTTGTTGAGGACCAGGCGAATGATTTCACCGAAACCCAGGGTCACGATCGCCAGGTAATCGCCATGCAGACGCAATACCGGGAAACCGAGGATGCACCCGGCCAGCCCGGCAGTGATCGCCGCCAGCGGCAGTACGGTCCAGAAACCCAGACCGAGGTATTGATAACCCAGCGCAAGACCGTAGGCACCGATCGCGTAGAACGCCACGTAACCCAGATCGAGCAGACCGGCCAGACCGACCACGATGTTCAGCCCCAGCCCCAGCAGCACGTAGATCAACCCGAGGATGACCACGCCCAGCAGATAGGAGTTGGAGACAAATGGCACGATGACGGCCAGCACAATCAGCAGCGGGATGATCCAGCGCAGCGAGGATTTGTGATCGGCCGGCAGCACATGCACACCGGAACCGGTGCTCTCGAATCCGTCGAGAATTTTCAGGCCCTTGGGTGTTTGCAGGAACAGGCTGAGGGCAAAGCGGCCAATCATGACAATGCCAATGATCCAGGCCACGCGGGTCGGTTCGAGGTTGAAGCTGTAACCCTCGAGTACGACGCCGACAATCGGCCCGAATACGATCAGGGCAATCAGGCCGGCAAGAATCGCCTCAACCAGGCTTTTTTTGATATCGATGGATTTTTGAGTGGTTGAAGACATCGCTTACACCTTCGACACAAGAGGACGGCCCAACAGGCCCTGCGGCCGGAAGACCAGAACAAGTACGAGCAGCGAGAAGCTGAACACGTCTTTGTAGTCGGAGTTGACCAGACCGGAGAACAGCGACTCGGAAATGCCGAGGATGATCCCGCCGAGCATGGCCCCGGGCAGTGAACCGATCCCGCCAAGCACCGCCGCGGTGAACGCCTTGATGCCGATAATGAAGCCGGCATAGAAGTCGAAAGTGCCGTAGTTCATGGTGATCAGTACGCCGGCCAGCGCTGCCATGGCTGCACCGATGATGAACACATAGGAAATGACCCGATCGGTGTTGATGCCGAGGATCGAAGCCATCTTGCGGTCTTGCTGGGTCGCACGGCACATGCGTCCGAGCTTGGTGTACTTGATGATGTAGGTCAGCAGGCCCATGCCGACGAATGCGGCCACCAGAATGAAAACCTTGGTGTAGGTCAGTTGCACGAAACCGGTACCGATGTCGACACGCCACGCACCGCTCAGCAGGGTTGGCACGCCCTGTTGTTTGGCGCCTTGAGCGATCTGTGCGTAGTTTTGCAGGATCAGGGAAATGCCGATGGCGCTGATCAGCGGTGCCAGTCGGGTGGAGTTGCGCAGGGGTTTGTAGGCGACTCGTTCAATGACCCAGCCATACACCGCCGTGACGACGATGGTGAAGATCAGTGTGCCGAGCATCAGCAGCGGGAAAGATTCGATACCGAAGTAAGCCAGCAGAGCCAGACTGATTGCCGCCAGGTAAGCAGAAATCATGTAAACCTCGCCGTGGGCGAAGTTGATCATGCCGATGATGCCGTAGACCATTGTGTAGCCGATGGCGATCAGGCCATAGACCGACCCGAGAGTCAGGCCGTTGACCAGTTGCTGCAGGAAAATACCATCCATAACGCAATCTCACGCAGTGAGAACCTGCACACCCGGGGTGTGCGGTTCTTCTAGGAAAAATACAGATTTACGTCGGAGCAATGTCAGAGCGCGATTCACCCGTCACCACCGCCCCCTGTAGGAGTGAGCCTGCTCGCGATAGCGGATTTACATTCAACACATGTGTTGCCTGTCAGTCCGTCTTCGCGAGCAGGCTCACTCCTACAAAGGAACCGTGGGATCAACTGATCGCGTCAGCCCTTACTTCTGTTTTTCCAGCTGGTGATATTTGCCGTCCTTGTCCCACTGGTAAACCACGTAGTCGGAGACTTTCAGGTCGCCCTTGGAATCCCAGGTTTTTTCGCCCATGACGGTTTTCACCGGATTTTTCTTCAGCCAGGCCGCAGCCTCTTCACCCTTGTTGGACTTGGCGCCATTGAACGCGGCAGCCAGGGTCTGCACCGAAGCGTAGGCGTACAGGGTGTAACCCTCAGGCTCGGTACCGGCCTTGCGGAATGCGTCCACAACGGTCTTGCTCTCAGGCAACAGACGCGGGTCGGCGCCGAAGGTCATCAGCACGCCATCGGTGAATTGCGGGCCACCGGCGGTGGTCACCAGTTCGTCAGTCACGATGCCGTCATCGGACATGAACTTGACGTCTTTCAGGCCTTGTTCACGCAGTTGGCGAACCAGCGGGCCGGCCTCCGGGTGCAGACCGCCGAAGTAGACGACGTCGGCGCCGGCGCCACGGATCTTGGTGACGATGGTGCTGAAGTCTTTTTCGCCACGGGTCAGGCCTTCGTACAACACGGGCGTCACGCCGCGCTTGACCAGTTGTGCCTTGGTGGCATCCGCCAGGCCTTGGCCGTAGGTGTCTTTGTCGTGCAGCACGACGACTTTCTTGCCCTTGAGCACGTCGACGATGTAGTCACCGGCGACAATGCCTTGCTGGTCGTCACGCCCGCACATACGGAACATGGCGCTGAGGCCACGCTCGGTAACTTGCGGGTTGGTCGAACCCGGGGTGATCGCGATGATCCCGGCTTCGTCGTAGATTTCCGACGCTGGAATGGTCGAAGATGAGCAGAAGTGACCGACCACGCCGGCGACTTTCTGGTTGGTGAGGTCCTTGGCGACCGTCACGGCCTGTTTCGGCTCGCAGGCGTCATCGCCCTTGACCAGTACGATTTTTTCCCCGTTGACGCCGCCAGCCGCGTTCACCGCGTCAGCCGCTGCCTGTGCACCCTTCATGTACTGCTCGCCAAATGCCGCGTTGGCGCCAGTCATTGGACCCGCTACACCGATTTTCACATCAGCTTGAGCAAACGCAGAAACACCCAACGCAGTAGCCACTGCGAGGGCCAGAAAGCCTTTCTTGTAAAACGTCTGGGACATGAGGTGGTGCTCCAAGGTTTTTTTTAGTTGGCACTGCGACTTCATTTCACTGAATGCTCAGAGCAAGGGCCGTGCCATCGGTTTTTTATTCTTCAAAAAGTCGCTGCTTTCTTGTTATTTCGACTGTTTCGTTCCCATTTTCATTGGGCGTGCAACCGTCTAAACCGCGGAAGGTGAAACCATTTATTTTTTCAGGCGCAACCCGCACGCGCCATCATTGCAACCGCGGCGCCAAACGACGTGCAACCAGCCTGTAACAGCCCGCGTCACCGAACTGCACACTGCTGGTGCGGGACTGCTACAACCCGCACCATTACAGGCTAGTCGCTGCATCGAAAAGCGCCGCTTCCGGCAACATATTTCAACACTCAAATGACGATGCGCAGGCACTGGCCCGCGTGATACAGCGAGAACCCGGCCTCGTACAGGCAACTGCGCAAGCCCACACCCGCCAAGGGCTGCATCGGTGCGAAGGGAATGGGCAGCGCTTGGGGATTGCCGTTGCACAAATAGTCGGCGAAGGCTTTGCCGACCACGGTGCCAGTCGTCACGCCACGACCGTTATAACCGGTGACGGCCACCAGTCCCGGCGCCGGTTCGAACAGGCGCATAAGGTGATCGGGCGTGAACGCGATGCGCCCGGTCCAGGTGCATTCCCACTCGACCGGTTTCAGATTGGGGAAGTAATGCTGCTGCACGCGGTCGGCCCAGGCCTTGAGAAACCACGTCGGTTTCTGATTGCCATTGCCGAGGCTGCCGAGCAACAAGCGCCCTTCTTTGTCGCGACGGATGCTGCTCAGCACCTGCCGCGTATCCCACGAACCCTGCCCGCCCGGGAGAATTTCCTGCGCGGCGTCCTCGGTCAGCGGCACCGACGCGACCTGATAGTAGTAACCGGGGAAGAAGTTGCGTTTGAGTTCGGTCCAGTCGCCTTCGGTGTAGGCGTTGGAGGCGATGACCACTTGCTCGGCCAGCACCGAACCGTGCTCAGTCTGCACCGACCAGTTCGAGCCCTGACGCTCAAGGCGAGTGACCGGCGAATGATCGAACATTTGCCCGCCGAGACCTTTCACCGCGTTGGCCAGCCCGGTGACATACGCCATCGGATTGAGCGTCCCGGCGCGGCGATCGAGCAATGCGGCGGCAATTTTTTGCGTGCCGGTGGCTTGCTCGCAGGCCTTGCCGGTCAGCAATTCGACCGGCGCACCTCGGCGTTTCCATTGCTGTTCACGGCTGCGCAGATCCGCCTCGCCCTTGGCGTTGTGCGCCATGTGCAACGTGCCTTCGCGGCGTAACTGGCAATCGATGTTGTATTTATCCACAAGGCTGAAGACCAGCGCCGGTGCGCCCCCGAGCATGCGATTGAGCTGACTGCCGACCGCTTCGCCGAAACCGGCTTCTATCTCGTCCGGCGGGATCCACATGCCGGCGTTGACCAGCCCGACGTTGCGTCCGGAACCGCCGTGCCCCGCGCGATGAGCCTCTAGCACGCAGACGCTTTTGCCTTTTTCCAACAGATGCAGCGCCGCCGACAACCCGGTGAACCCGGCGCCGATCACGCAGACATCGACCTTTACTTCGCCCCTGAGCGCGGTGTTATCCGGCCTCTGCGGCGTAAGCTTTTCCCACAGACATTCTTCGCGTAACGGCATTGCCAGACTCCAACAGAAACCTGCCAAACACACAATTCAATGTAGGAGTGAGCCTGCTCGCGATGACGTCGGCACCTCCAACATCAATGCTGACTGACCAACCGCTATCGCGAGCAGGCTCATTCTTACAGGGGATCTCCACCTATCAGTCGAACGTGATGCCCTGCGCCAGCGGCAGCTCCAGCGAGTAGTTCACGGTGTTGGTCTGGCGGCGCATATAGGCGCGCCATGCGTCAGAGCCGGACTCACGACCGCCACCGGTCTCTTTCTCGCCGCCAAACGCGCCACCAATTTCTGCACCGCTCGGGCCGATGTTGACGTTGGCGATGCCGCAGTCGCTGCCGACCGCCGACATGAACTGCTCAGCCTCGCGTACGTCAGTGGTGAAGATGCACGACGACAAGCCTTGTGGCACCGCGTTATTCAGGCGCAGCGCTTCCTGGAAATCGTTGTAACCGACCACATACAGAATCGGCGCGAAGGTTTCATTGCAGACCACATCGCTTTGTTCCGGCATTTCAACGATGGCAGGCGACACGTAGTAGGCGTTGGGGAATTGATCTTCGAGCTGACGCTTGCCGCCGAACACCCGACCGCCCTCGCTCAATGCCTGTTCCAGCGCGTCCTGCATGTTTTCGAAGCTGTGCTTGTCGATCAGCGGACCGACCAGATTGCCTTCCAGCGGGTTGCCGATGCGCACTTTCGAGTACGCGGCTTTCAGGCGGGTGACGATTTCTTCTTTGACCGACTCATGAGCGATCAGACGGCGCAAGGTGGTGCAACGCTGGCCAGCGGTACCGACGGCGCTGAACAGAATCGCACGCACGGCCATGTCGAGATCGGCGCTTGGGCCGAGGATCATCGCGTTGTTGCCACCCAATTCAAGAATGCTGCGAGCAAAACGCGCGGCGACTTTCGGCGCCACTTCGCGGCCCATGCGTGTGCTGCCAGTGGCGCTGATCAGCGCGACACGGGGATCATCGACCAGCGCTTCACCGGCATCGCGACCACCGATGATCACCTGACACAGGTTCGCCGGGGCATCGGTGAAGTTCTTCACCACGCGATCGAACAGCGCCTGACAGGCCAACGCGGTGAGCGGAGTTTTCTCCGACGGCTTCCACACCACCGGGTTGCCGCAGACCAGCGCCAGCGTGGTGTTCCACGCCCACACCGCAACCGGGAAGTTGAACGCGCTGATCACCCCGACCACGCCCAGTGGATGCCAGGTTTCACGCATATGGTGGCCCGGACGCTCGGAGGCGATGGTCAAACCGTACAACTGGCGGGACAGGCCAACGGCGAAATCGCAGATGTCGATCATCTCCTGCACTTCACCCAGGCCTTCCTGGGTGATCTTGCCCGCTTCCCAGGAAACCAGTTCGCCGAGATCAGCCTTGTATTCGCGCAGCACTTCACCGAATTGACGCACCAGTTCGCCGCGACGCGGGGCCGGCACCTTGCGCCATTGCTCGAACGCATGATCTGCGCGACTGATGTGCTGCTCGACTTCGGCCGGGCCTTCCCAGTTCACGGCGGCGATGCGGCTGCCGTCGATCGGCGAATGCACCGGCACTTTGCCGTTCTGATAAAGGGCCGGGTTCACCCCTAGACGATCAAGCAATGCGGCAACCATGGGTCACTCCTCAAGCAAAAAACTGAATGTGTGCGGCCACTGTTTCGCGACCGGGCAGGCCTTTAGTTGTAGCGTCACAATGGCAAGGCAACAAACGACCTTTACGCGAGATATCATTCCGTTTATTCATGCTGCGCACAGAAAGACAAGAAAAGGATCGGCCATGCTGAACAAACGCCACTTGCCCTCGATCACCGCGTTGCAGTGCTTCGAGGCCGTGACCCGGCACCTGAGCTTCACCCGCGCCGCCGAGGAACTGAACCTGACCCAGAGTGCGGTGAGCAAACAGGTCGCGCAGCTTGAAGAGCTGTTGCAGCATTTGTTGTTCCGTCGTGTGCGCCGGCGTTTGCAGATGACCCCGGCCGGGGATTTGTACTTGGTTGAAGTACGAAAAATTCTCACCCAAGTGGAAATGTCGACGCATTACCTGCGTTCCTACGGCGGCGAGACCGAAGTCCTGCGCGTCTCTACGCCATCAACCTTCGGCGCCCGTTGGCTGGTGCCGCGCCTGAAAGGCTGGCGGCTACGCCATCCTTCGATCCATCTGGATTTGTGCAACGAGCAGGAAGCGGATGACCTGCTGCAAGGGCGCAGCGATCTGGCGTTCTATTTCGGTCAGGGCTCGCGGCCCGGCACTGAATGCCTGAAGTTGTTCGGCGAAGAGCTTGTTCCGGTCTGCGCGCCGGGCAGCCTGCCGGACAAGCCGTTCACTGATCCGACGCAACTCACCGATCTGGTGCTGCTGCAAAATGCCTCGCGCCCGCAAGCGTGGCACGACTGGTTCGACAGTCAGGGTTACCAGACCGAACACAGCTACCACGGGCCGCGTTTCGAAACCTTTTATATGTGCATTCGTGCCGCGCAGGTTGGCTGCGGTGTGGCGTTGTTGCCACGGTTTCTGGTGGAGGAAGAATTGGCCGACGGCAAACTGGTTATTCCCTGGCAGCATGCGATGCCCAGCAGCGACGCCTATTACCTGGCCTACCCGGAGCATGCGGCGGAAGTGCCCAAGGTGCGCGACTTCGTCAAATGGATGCTGGAGCAGATCGATAGTCCGGAGGGCTGACACGATTAAAAACTGTGGGAGCGAGCCTGCTCGCGAAGAGGCCGGCACATCAGTATCAATGTCGAATGAAATGACGCCTTCGCGAGCAAGCTCGCTCCCACAAGGGTTCTGCGGTGATTTAAAAAATTGCTGGCAATCTTCGTCCCTGATATGCGCCACTAGCGCCATTGAATGAGACCGCGCACAGGCGCGGCGCACCTGGAGACCCCGTTATGAGCGAGAGCGTGTTTGCCGATCGCATCGTGCAGAACCTGCTCGACACCGACTTCTACAAACTGACGATGATGCAGGCGGTGCTGCACAACTACCCCAACGTCGAAGTCGAATGGGAGTTCCGTTGCCGTAACAGCGAGGATCTGCGCCCGTATCTGGCCGAGATCCGTTTTCAGATCGAGCGGCTGGCCGAGCTGAGCCTGAGCGCCGATCAACTGAGTTTTCTTGAGCGCATCAGCTTCCTCAAGCCGGATTTCCTGCGCTTTCTCGGGCTGTTCCGCTTCAACTTGCGCTATGTGCACACCGGTATCGAAAACGGCGAGTTGTTCATCCGTCTGCGCGGGCCATGGTTGCATGTGATCCTCTATGAAGTGCCGTTGCTGGCGATCGTCAGCGAGGTGCGCAACCGCTATCGCTACCGTGAAACCGTACTGGAACAGGCGCGCGAACAGCTCTATCGCAAATTCGACTGGCTGACCGCCAACGCCTCGGCTGATGAGTTGTCGCAACTGCAGGTCGCCGATTTCGGCACCCGTCGGCGCTTTTCGTACGGCGTGCAGGCAGAGGTGGTGAATGTGCTCAAGCACGACTTCCCGGGACGTTTCGTCGGCACCAGCAACGTGCACCTGTCGCGTGAACTGGACATGAAACCGCTGGGCACCATGGCCCACGAGTGGATCATGGCCCACCAGCAACTCGGCCCGCGATTGATCGACAGCCAGATCGCCGCGCTCGATTGTTGGGTCCGCGAGTATCGTGGCTTGCTCGGGATCGCGCTTACCGATTGCATCACCACCGATGCGTTCCTTGGCGATTTCGACCTGTTCTTCGCCAAGCTTTTCGACGGCCTGCGCCACGACTCCGGTGACCCGGTGGTGTGGGGCGAAAAATGCATCGCCCACTATCACCGGCTGGGCATCGACCCGATGAGCAAAACCCTGGTGTTCTCCGACAGCCTGACCCTGCCCAAGTCGCTGGAGATCTTCCGCGCGCTGCACGGTCGGATCAACGTCAGCTTTGGCATCGGCACCAACCTCACCTGCGACATTGCGGGTGTCGAACCGATGAGCATCGTGCTTAAAATGACTGCCTGCAACGGCCAACCGGTGGCGAAGATCTCCGACGAGCCAGGCAAGTCCCACTGCAAAGACCCGAATTTTGTCGCCTATTTGCGACACGTGTTCCAGGTTCCTGCCGATCCCCGTCTATCTAGCAAGGAGTGAATTCATGCAAGCCGTACAGCGTGAGATTGCTGAACAGCTCAAGGTGCAACCGCCGTTCGCCGACTACCAGGCCCTGCAGGCCGAAGTCGCCCGGCGCATTGCCTTTATTCAGGATTGTCTGGTCAATTCCGGGCTCAAGACATTGGTGCTGGGCATCAGCGGCGGCGTCGACTCGCTGACCGCCGGCCTGTTAGCCCAGCGGGCGATGCGTGAACTGCGCGACCAGACCGGCGACAACAGCTACAAATTCATCGCCGTGCGCCTGCCGTACGAAACCCAGTTCGACGAACACGACGCCCAGGCATCAGTGGACTTCATTGCTCCGGACGAGCGTCACACGGTCAACATCGGCCCGGCGGTGAAATCGCTGGCCAGTGAAGTGGCGGCGTTTGAAGGCAAGCACGCGGTGTCGGTGGACTTCGTGCTTGGCAACACCAAGGCGCGGATGCGCATGGTTGCGCAGTACACCATCGCTGGCGCGGCGCACGGTCTGGTGATCGGCACCGATCACGCGGCGGAAGCGGTAATGGGTTTCTTCACCAAGTTCGGTGACGGCGCTTGTGATCTGGCACCGCTCAGCGGTCTGGTAAAAAATCAGGTTCGGGCGATTGCGCGCAGCTTTGGCGCGCCGGAGTCGCTGGTCGAGAAAGTGCCGACGGCAGACCTGGAAGATCTGTCGCCGGGCAAACCGGACGAGGCTTCGCATGGCGTGACCTATGCCGAAATCGACGCCTTCCTGCATGGCGAACCGGTGCGCCAGGAAGCGTTCGACATCATCGTTGCGACCTACAACAAGACCCATCACAAACGGGTCATGCCGTTCGCGCCTTGACTTGCAACGCGCATCAGGTCTTCCAGCCTGGTGCGCGTGTGACACAGACTAATGCTATTGCGGGAGGATACGGATAACCCATGATTTGGACTCACGGCCCGTCGAGGACTTCGCGATGAAACGGTATTCGCGCCGCTCCAGATGAGGAATGTCGACCTCCCAGTGATTATCCTTGTCGGCCTGGAACGGGAACAGATCTTGTGGAGGGGTGACGGATCCGTCAACGATATAACCGTGCTCTCCCCGCTCGGCTCGACCGATCAGCTTCAAAGTAGTGAACGGGGTCTCACCGGGGTTTCCAATAGGAACCAGATTTTCCCCTCTGACTGATTGTATAAAGAGCATAGTTTTTTCTCGGACCTGGATTTTCCAAGCGTTGGAGGACTGCCCGGAATCTGCCGTTTTGGCATAGAACACATAGTCTTTGATCGCTGACAATGAAACGCTGGCGGTCCAGTTCCCTTTATCGAGAATCGTTGCCTCAGTCAGGTAATCATTACCGTCATAAATTTTCAGCCGCAAGGCGTTTTCTGGTGCTCTGCCACGAAGTTGAAGTTGCATTTCACCCGTGTCACCACCGTCAGCGATTTCGCCCTGACTGTCTCTCACGCTATCGATCGTCAACAACAATGCCGGTTTTACCGTAATCGGCCAGGCAGTTGACTGACGCTCGCCGTCCGGCGTTTTTACAATGAACTTATAAGTCTTCTCGGCAAACGTGTGAGGGGGGGTCTGCCAGCGTCCCTCACGAATGTCGAGACCGCTGAAAATGAGCTCTTCATCGTCGTAAAGATCTACTTTGCCTGCGCCGAGGGAATACCAGCCAAACAAGCGCAGTTCCGGATCATACGTACTGCCGCCCACTTCAATGGGCCGCAACGAGTCCTTGACCTGATCTATTCCCAGCTTCACTTCTGGATTGACTGTGAATACCCACATGTCTGAAGGAACGGCTGAATCAGCAGCCTTGGCGTGAATTGCATGAAGTGAGGGGTTCAGATTCAGTAGCTGCGCGATCCAGGTACCCGATTGCGATGCAATCACCGTCTCTCCATAGAGTCCTCCGACACGCGGACCTACATAGACGGAAGTAAAGGGAGACGCACGTCCATTGGCAGTTATCTGCGTATCGTAGGTAGTGCCATTGTTTTCAATCTCTCCTTTGGAGTCTCTGACTCTGTCAATTAAGACCGGACTTGCGGGGACTACGTTGATGCTCCATTTCTGCGAGGGCACACTATTCCCCCCGGTTGCAGTGAGAACAAGCATCTTTCTTTCATAATCGAAGATTTCCGCTTTCCAGTTTCCTGAACCGTCCACGGTAAAACTCGGTTCAAATTGATGCTCTTCGTCTGTGATGACTATCTCGTCTGAAGGGTTGCCTTTACCGAATAATGTCAGCGTCGAGTCAGTCGTATCGGCGCCATCTTCCAGGAACCGTCCGTTCGTGTCTTCAATCCTCGAAATGACGGTTTGAGTTTTTTGGCTTTGCATGGGAGTTCCTTCTTCGCAAACAAGTGAGCACCCATTCAGCAGCATGTCGCCAATACCGTCTACTGTCAGAAATTACAGGTAGCGTTGGTTTTCTGACCAACGGCATCGACGCTTTGAAGTTCTCCACAGGCAAAAAAACGCCGCTGCGGTGTGCCGCAGCGGCGTTTTCCATGACGCAATTCGCTAAAGAATTACTTGACGGTAATGGTGCCTTTCATCATCGAGATGTGGCCAGGGAACGAGCAGAAGAAGCCGTAGCCGCCGTCTGCAATCTTCGCCACATCGAAAGTCACCGAGTCGGTTTCCTTGGCGCCGATGATCTTGGTGTGAGCGATAACGCGCGCATCACCTTCCGGCAGGTAGTTCTTGTCGATACCGGCGGCCAGGCCAGCGGTGGCGATTGGCTGCATGTCAGCTTCTTTGCTGATTACCAGGTTATGGCCCATGACGTTCTTCGGCAGGTTGCCGGAGTGGGTCAGCTCGACGGTGAAGGTCTTGCAGCTCTTGTCGATCACGATTTCCTTGGTGTTGAAGGACATCTGATCGGTGGAGTCAACGGTGGTTTTGCACTCGGCAGCCATCAATTGGCTGCTGGCCAGCGCCAGCAGGGATACCGCAACAACTTTGGAAAACATGGTGAATCTCCAAGGCAGGGTTAACAAAAACACGAATGGTGGAAAGACTGCCTGAAATCTTCGCAAGTTCCTATGACTTGAGTCAAAAATTGTATACAACTTTCAGGCTATGACACTCATCGACACAATCTAACGGCCAGATTCCCCGGCCGGCCCTATGATCGGCACATCTACTGAGACGGAGTGTCGGTCATGTTCTTTAACGGTCTGTTGTGCAGTTTGCTCGCCGCCTACGCCTGTGGTGCCAGCGGCACCTTTGAATCGCCGGAACGCGAAGTTTAGCCCTTGGATCAAGGCGTGCCAGCCATTACCCTGTGACGGATTGACCCAGGAGGAAGGCATGTCTCTGAAATCCGTTTGTGTATTTTGCGGTGCCAACGCCGGCACTGTTCCGGCTTACACCGCAGCCGCAGTCGCTCTTGGCCAGGCGTTGGCCGAACGTAAGCTGACTCTGGTCTATGGCGGCGGCGCCGTGGGTTTGATGGGCATCGTTGCTGATGCGGCACTGGCTGCCGGCGGCGAAGTGATCGGCATCATCCCGCAAAGCCTGATGGACAAGGAAATCGGCCACAAAAGCCTGACCCGTCTGGAAGTGGTCGACGGCATGCATGCGCGCAAGGCACGCATGGCTGAGCTAAGCGACGCGTTCATTGCTCTGCCCGGTGGTCTGGGTACGCTGGAAGAGCTGTTCGAAGTCTGGACCTGGGGCCAGCTCGGCTACCACGGCAAGCCGCTGGGTCTGCTGGAAGTGAACGGTTTCTACAGCAAACTCACTGCATTTCTCGACCATATCGTCGGCGAAGGCTTCGTTCGCGCGCCACACCGTGACATGCTGCAAGTGAGCGAATCGCCGCAAGCACTGCTCGATGCTCTGGATAACTGGAAGCCGACCGTCACGCCAAAATGGGTCGAGCAAAAACCCGGTTAACCCCCGGACACCGATACAGGGCAGAATATGCGCCGCTCAACCTCACCTTCGACCCAAGAGGATCGCCCATGGCCAAACCCAATTACTCCTTCGCCAAACGTCAACGAGACCTGGCAAAGGAACAGAAGAAAGAGGAAAAGCTTCAGCGCAAGAAACAAACCGCTGAAGAAGCAGCACTGAACCCTGAGGGTGAAGTGGCAACGGAAGATGATGTTGATGCAACCGAAACACCGAAAGATCAGGCGCCCGACGCCTGAACCCCACCGGGTTTGATGATCGAATCAGACCCTGCGGATTTGTGACGGGGCTGGCGGTTTCACTGCTGGCCCTCACAGCCCTCCCAGAAACACCCCAATTCCCCCTGTAGGAGTGAGCCTGCTCGCGATAGCGGTGTGTCAGCAGCAAATATTTCCACTGACACACCGCTATCGCGAGCAGGCTCACTCCTACAGTTTGATCATCGTTAATCCAGAGGCATTACGGTGACGCGCACTTCCGGATCATGATTGCCGCCGCCCAGAATCACCCCGCGCAACGGCGACACATCGGAAAAATCCCGCCCCCACGCCAACGTGATGTGCTCGAGCGCTGGCTGCACATTATTGGTCGGATCAAAATCCACCCAGCCCAGTACCGGACAAAACACCGACACCCAGGCATGCGAAGCATCGGCGCCGATCAAGCGCGGCTGCCCCGGTGGTGGCTGCGTCAGCAAATAACCACTGATGTAGCGCGCTGCCAGCCCTCGCGAGCGCACGCACGCCAGCATCAAGTGCGCGAAGTCCTGACAGACCCCACGCCGGCGCTCCAGCACTTCCACCAGCGGGGTCGCCACCTGAGTCGCCTCGGCATCAAAAGTGAATTCGCTGAAGATCTTCTGCATCAAGTCCCGCACGCCCAACAGCAACGGCCTGCCCGGCGCAAAACAACTCTGAGAGAACTCGACGAAGCGGCTTTTCAAATGCACGTACGGTGACTGGAACCGGTAGCGACAGGCTTCGAGCAACTCAGCGGACAACGGCTGGCTGCTGTAGGTGAGTGCATCGCGGGTCAATTCCCAGGCCGGCGACTGATTGAAATCCAGAGCCGGCCGCGCCAGCACCTCAACGGTGAGCCGGGCATTGACCTGCAATTCATCGTGAGGACGCTCGAAGGCCAGCCGGGTCAGCGGATTGCCAAACACGTCGAGCTCATCGCGGCGTGCTGTCGGTTCCGGGCTGATCAGCAGCTGCTGTTCAGTGCAGCGCTGCCAGGCGCATTCACGCGGCCACAAGTGCGCCAGTTGCTGCGCCAGGGACACCGGGCTGTCGTAGTGGTAACAGGTGTCGTGGAGGATCTGGTAGCGAGCATTCATCACAGGGACACCGTGCGCTGGCTGACGTCATCGACATGGGCGAAATGGCGCAGGGCCAGACGATCCGACACCTGCCCGCTGGCCTCGGCAATCTCTTGCAGCAGATCCGCCAGACCATTCAGAGCGGCTCGTACACTGGACTCACCGAATAATGGATTCTCCAGACATCCCAGATCGAAGCGCGCCAGACGCTCGACCAATTGCGGCAGTCCGGCCTCCCTTGGCGCAGCGAAATCGTCGTTCAAACGTTTCAAGGTGCGGGTCACCAGTTTCAACTGGAACAACACCGCGTGCGGGTTCTGCTCATCGAGCAGCAACAGGTCGAGCACCGGAATCAATTGCGCCACCGCCAGATAACGTGAGCGATAGGTGATGCTGCTGTTGCCCAGTTCCAGCAACCACTCCAGGCCCGCCTGATCGAACGCCCCAGCGCCACGCAGAAACGCCGCCAGACTGCTGCTGAGAAATTGCAGACGCTCGATACGCCGGCCGATCATCAGAAAGCGCCAGCCTTCGTCGCGGGTCATGTCGTCGAGGGCAAACCCGGACAGCGCCGCCAGCGACATCACCAGCCGGTTGAGAAAATCCAGCAACTCGCCGAAATCCGGCTCATCGGTGTCCAGCTCCGTCGCTTCGCGTTGCAGTTCCACCAGCGCCTGCCAGTTTTCTCGAGAAAGTTTGCCACGCACTTGCGAGGCCGCCCACTGCAAACGTTGCAGGTTGGAACGCAGACTGAACGACCAATCCTCACCCAGCAGTGCCGCCAACAGACGCTCCGGCAGTTCACCCTCGTCCGGCAGCAGCGTCAGTCGCTCGCCGAGATCGACAGCGGCCTGCAACGCTTGCGGGTCGTCGCCGTCGACATAACGCGCGAGCATGATGCGCAGTAACCGCGCACTGTCATCACAGCGCTCGCAGTAACGGCCGAACCAGAACAGGTTTTCCACCACCCGTGACGGCAGGTACGGATCGCGCCGCACCAGATCATGGACCCCAACGTTGCGCTGACTCTTCCATTGCTCACCGCTGGGAGGGCGATCACCCAGTACCCAAGTGTCTTTGCTCGCTCCACCACGCTGCATCGACACCACTTCGGCATCGGCCTCGGCCGCCACCCGGGTCAGACCACCCGGAAGCACGCGATAATCGTCAGCACCGGCCACGGCGTACATGCGCATACCGATCGCCCGTGGTTGCAGTTGAGCGTTTTCCGCCTGCCAGATCGGCGCTTGGGACAGCTGAGCCAATTCTTGCGCGACATAGGCATAAGGACGCGCCTGCATGCGTTCGGCAAGCGCCTGACGCTGTTTTTCACTCAGATCACGGCCAAATACCGGCGCGAAGCTCTGCGAAGGAAATGCCGGTTTGATCAGCAGTTCGGGAAGTTTTTCCAGGGCTTGGGCCAACACTGGCGCCTCACCACACCACCACGTCGCGATCGACGGCAAAATCAGCTCTTCACCAAACAGGTATTGGTTGATCTTCGGCAGAAAGCCCAGCAACCCCGGCGACTCCAGCACGCCGCTACCCAGCGCATTGGCGACCAGGACTCGACCTTGGCGCACCGCCTCAAGCAACCCGGGAACGCCGAGTGCCGAGTCAGTACGCAGTTCCAGCGGGTCGCAAAAATCATCATCGAGCCTGCGCATGACTGCGTGCACCCGACGCAGGCCACTGAGGGTTTTCAGGTAGACCGTGGCATCGCGCACCGTCAGATCACCGCCCTCGACCAGCGGATAACCGAGCTGGCGAGCCAGATACAGATGTTCAAAATAACTTTCGTTGAAGCGCCCCGGGGTGAGCAACACCACCAGCGGCGCGTCATCGTCACACGGCGCCTGTCGCGCGAGGGTTTCCTGCAACGTGCGGAAGAACCCGGCCAGATGCTGCACCTTCAGATCCCGGTACAACTCGGGAAACGCGCGCGACACGATTGTGCGGTTTTCCAAGGCATAACCGGCACCCGACGGGGCTTGGGTGCGATCGGCGGTGACCCACCAACGCCCGTCCGGCGTGCGCGCCAGATCGACGGCATACAGGTGCAGAAACGACGCTTCCGGCGGCGCGACATGCTGACATGGCCAGAGAAAATTGTTGTGGCCGAAGACCAGCTCTGCCGGCAACAGGCCTTCGCTGATCAGCCGTTGCGGCCCATACAAATCAGCCAGCACAGCATTGAGCAGTCGCGCACGCTGGGCGATACCTGCCGACAGTTGCTGCCATTCATCCGCCGCAATCACATGCGGCAACAGATCCAGCTCCCATGGCCGATCCGCGCCTTTCGGGTCGGCATAGACGTTATACGTGACGCCGTTTTCCTGAATCTGCCGCGCCAGCAATGCCTGCCGCTGCATCAGTTGCGCCGGGGTGCTGCGTTGCAACTGATCGAACAGCCGCCGCCAGTGCGGGCGCACCGCGCCACTGCCGTCGAGCAGTTCGTGATAAGTGCCCGCCGTAAGCGGGTAGCGGTCTAGCAGGTCAGGCATGGAAAGCTCGGCAGACAGCAAGGAACGGTCAGACTAACGCAGGCACATGACGCGCGGATATACGAAAAATCCGCGTGTCGCGTAGGCCTTAGAAACGTCGTAAATCGATTGTCATCGGTAGCTCGTCACTGATTTCTACATTCGGTACAGGAAGTTTCCCCGGCGTGTGTCCGACGCGGAAGAATCGCGCCATGCGCCGGCTCTCCGCTTCGTTGGCGTTGACCGGCAACGTCTCGTAATTGCGCCCGCCCGGATGGGCAACGTGGTACTGACAACCGCCCAGGGAACGCCCCATCCAAGTGTCGAGGAGGTCGAACACCAGCGGTGCGTGCACGGGTATTGTCGGTTGCAAACAGTTGGCCGGTTGCCACGCCCGGTAACGCACACCTGCAACGAACTCGCCCACGCGTCCGGTCGGGTGCAACGGCACCGCGATGCCGTTACACGTCAGCAGATAACGCTGCGGCGGCAAGCCTTTGAGCTTGACCTGCAGGCGCTCCAGCGATGAGTCGACGTAACGCACCGTGCCGCCCGCCGCGCCCTCCTCGCCCAGCACATGCCAAGGCTCCAGCGCCTGCCGCAGTTCCAGTTCGATGCCGTTGACGGCGTAATCGCCGACCTTGGGAAAACGAAATTCCAGATGCGCGGCAAACCATTCCGCGCGCAGCGGATAACCGGCGTTGTTCAGTTCGACAATGACGTCGGCAAAATCCTGCTCGATAAAGTGCGGCAGCAAAAAACGGTCGTGCAGTTCGGTACCCCAGCGCGCCAGTTTCGGCGGCGCATAAGGTTCGCGCCAAAACCGCGCGACCAGCGCCCGCAGCAACAACTGCTGGGCCAGGCTCATGCGCGCATGGGGCGGCATTTCGAACGCACGCAATTCCAGCAAACCGAGACGACCGGTGGCGCCATCAGGCGAATACAGTTTGTCGATGCAGAACTCGGCACGGTGGGTGTTGCCGGTGACGTCGATCAGCAAATTGCGCAACAGTCGATCGACCAGCCACGGGGCGCATTCCTCACCCGGCTCGGGCATCTGCGCGAAGGCGATTTCCAGTTCGTACAAAGCATCATTGCGCGCCTCATCGACACGCGGCGCCTGAGACGTCGGGCCGATGAACAGTCCAGAGAACAGATACGACAATGACGGATGGTTATGCCAGTAACTGATCAGGCTGCGCAGCAGATCGGGGCGACGCAGGAACGGCGAATCCGCCGGCGTCGCGCCACCGAGAACGAAATGGTTACCGCCACCGGTGCCAGTGTGACGGCCGTCGATCATGAATTTTTCGGTGGTCAGGCGGGTCTGGCGCGCCTCTTCATACAGAAACTCGGTGCGCTCGACCAATTCGTCCCACGTGGCCGAGGGTTGCACGTTGACCTCGATCACGCCCGGATCCGGGGTGATGCGGAAATTGCTCAGACGCGGATCGCTCGGTGGCTCGTAGCCCTCCAGCAACACCGGGCAATGCAATTCTTCAGCCGTCGCTTCGATGGCGGCCACCAGTTCCAGATAATCCTCGACCCGCTCCAGCGGCGGCATGAACAGATACAAGCGGCCCTCGCGAGCCTCGGCGCAGAATGCAGTGCGGGTCAGCCAGTCAGCGGACTCGTCGATTTTCGGCACGCGTTCGTCAGCTGTCGCCGGTTCGCCGTGACGGTTGAGCTGCGCGGCATCCGGCAGCTCAGGGAAATCCTGATTCGGGTCCTGTGGATGAATAAACGGATACTCCGCGGCCTTCACCCACGGCTGCGACCCCAACGGCAGGCGATAGCCCAACGGCGAATCCCCCGGCACCAGTCGGCAATGCTCGTCACGCAGGTACCAGCGCCCGCTCTGCCATTGATCACCCTTGGCCGTGCGCGCCAGCGGCAACACCTGGCCGATTACCTTGTTCAGGCCCTGACTGAAGACCTTGCGCAGGCGTGTACGCTCAAGAGGTTCCTCAAGACGTGAATCTTCGGCGCTGACATTGCTCGGCAACGTGCCCTCGCGCCAGAGGTAGTAGAAATTGTCTTCGTAGGCCGGGAACACAAAGCGCGTAGGCAATTTCAGGCGCTCGGCGACACTGGCCAGAAAGCGCCCGGCCAGTTCACCGTCGGCGCCGTAATCCTGTTGTTCGTCGGCAATCAGCGCGTCGTTGTGCCAGATCGGCACACCATCACGGCGCCAGTAGCAATTGAGCGACCAACGCGGCAGTTGCTCGCCGGGATACCACTTGCCCTGGCCGAAATGCACCAGGCCTTTCGGCGCGTAATGCTTGCGCATGCGCTGGAACAGTTCGGCGGAGAGCCGGCGCTTGTCCGCGCCCAATGCGGCGGTGTTCCACTCGGCGCCATCCGGGTCATCGATGGAAACGAAGGTCGGCTCGCCGCCCATGGTCAGGCGCACATCATCCGCCAGCAGGTCGGCATCGATCTGCCGCCCCAGCGCCTGAATCGCCAGCCACTGTTCATCGGTGTAGGGCTTGGTGACGCGCGGCGCCTCCCAGATCCGCTCCACCGACATTTCGTGGCTGAACACACATTCGCACGGCTCGACCAGGCCACTGATCGGTGCCGCCGAGGACGGATCGGGACTACACGCCAAGGGGATATGCCCTTCGCCGGCGAACAGCCCGGAAGTCGCATCGAGGCCGATCCAGCCCGCGCCCGGCAAATACACCTCGCACCAGGCGTGCAGGTCGGTGAAATCCACTTCAGTGCCGGATGGGCCGTCGAGACTTTTCACGTCGGCCGTCAGTTGAATCAGATAACCGGAGACAAATCGCGCCGCCAACCCGAGGTTGCGCAGCAGTTGCACCAGCAGCCACGCCGAATCGCGGCAGGAACCGGAGGCGTGTTCAAGGGTGTGTTCCGGGGTTTGCACGCCCGGCTCCATGCGGATCAGGTAACCGATGTCTTCGCTCAAGCGCTGGTTGAGCGCCACCAGAAAATCCACCGCCGGCAGCGGCGTGCGGTCGATGGCGTCCAGATAGGCCTTGAATGTCGGCGTCAGCGGCAGGGTTTCGAGGTACGGCGCCAACTCCTTGCGCTCATCGGCAGCGTAGGCGAAAGGGATTTTCTCGGCGTAGGGTTCGAGGAAGAAATCGAATGGATTGAACACGGCCATTTCGGTGAGCAGATCAACTTCGATGCGCAGTTCATTGGTCTTCTCGGGGAACACCAATCGGGCGAGGTAGTTGCCCTGCGGATCCTGCTGCCAGTTGATGAAGTGCTGCTCGGGCGAAACTTTCAGCGCATACGACAGAATCCGCGTGCGGCTGTGGGCAGCCGGGCGCAGGCGCACGATCTGCGGGCCGAGTTCGACAGCGCGGTCGTAGCGGTAATGCGTGACGTGATGCAATGCGACATGAATCGACACGGCGTGCCTCCTGCGAGCCTAAGCGTATTCGAAAGCGCGCAAGACTTATGCCATGCAGAGGGCTTGGGCGCTTTCCCGGAATGCTTAGGGCAGTACAGCACCAAAATCGGGCGATGCGGGGAAATGGTTTGGGGAGTTTGCTTCTATTTGTGGCAGGCAGCGGCTAATGCAGTGTTTGATCGGGTACTTTCGCGAGCAGGCTCGCTCCCACATTTGGAACGCGGTTTCCTGTGGGAGCGAGCCTGCTCGCGAAGAGGCAAGCGGCAACAACACATTCCCTGAGGCCTGAAATGCAAAACGCCAACCCGAAGGTTGGCGTTCTGTTCAGCTCAGCAATGTTTAGCGCGGTACCACCGGCTTACGCGTCGGCTTCGGCCCCTTGCCTTTCGCGGCGTCCTTGCGCTCTTTCGCCGCCTGCTGGTTGCGGGCAAACGCCGCCGCCTTGGCCTGTTCACGCTTGTCCCAAGGATTACCACCATCACTGGCACGCGGCGGCAGGCCGGTGTGCTGAGTGAGGATCTTGGTGGTCTTCTCTTTGCCTTCCTTCGCCACTTTATGACTACCGGCTGGCGTCGAGTTCTTGCGACGGGCGCTCTGATAGCTGTCGGTAGCCGGCTGGTGCGTCGGGATCAACTGATCCTTGCCCGAACCGATCAGATCAGCGCGGCCCATGCGGATCAACGCTTCGCGCAGCATCGGCCAGCCTTTCGGGTCGTGATAACGCAAGAACGCCTTGTGCAGACGACGCTGCTCTTCGCTCTTGACGATGGTCACGCCATCACTCTTGTAGGTGACCTTGCGCAGCGGGTTCTTGCCCGAGTGGTACATCGCGGTGGCGGTGGCCATCGGCGACGGGTAGAACGCCTGCACCTGGTCAGCGCGAAAGCCGTTGCCCTTGAGCCACAGCGCGAGGTTCATCATGTCTTCGTCGGTGGTGCCCGGGTGGGCGGCGATGAAGTACGGAATCAGGTACTGCTCTTTACCCGCTTCCTTGGTGTACTTCTCGAACATGCGCTTGAACTTGTCATAGCTGCCGATGCCCGGTTTCATCATCTGGTTGAGCGGACCTTCCTCGGTGTGTTCCGGGGCGATCTTCAGGTAGCCACCGACGTGGTGGGTCACCAGCTCTTTGACGTACTCCGGCGACTCGACCGCGAGGTCGTAACGCAGGCCGGAGGCAATCAGGATCTTCTTCACACCCGGCAACGCACGGGCGCTGCGGTACAGCTGAATCAGCGACGAGTGGTCGGTGTTCAGGTTCGGGCAGATGCCCGGGAACACGCAGGACGGCTTGCGGCACGCCGATTCGATTTCCGGTGTTTTGCAGGCGATGCGGTACATGTTCGCAGTCGGGCCGCCGAGGTCGGAAATGACGCCGGTGAAGCCCGGCACCTTGTCGCGGATCTCTTCGATTTCGCGAATGATCGACTCTTCGGAACGGTTCTGGATGATCCGGCCTTCGTGCTCGGTGATCGAGCAGAAGGTGCAGCCGCCGAAGCAGCCACGCATGATGTTCACCGAGAAACGGATCATGTCGTAGGCCGGAATCTTCTCCTTGCCGTACGCCGGGTGCGGAACACGTGCGTAAGGCATGCCGAACACGTAGTCCATTTCTTCGGTGGTCATCGGAATCGGCGGCGGGTTGAACCAGACGTCGACTTCACCGTGCTTCTGCACCAGCGCACGGGCGTTGCCCGGGTTGGTTTCGAGGTGCAGCACGCGGTTGGCGTGAGCATACAGAACGGCGTCGCCGCGCACCTTTTCTACCGATGGCAGGCGAATCACGGTCTTGTCACGGGTCATGCGCGGGCTGGCCAGGATCTGTACGACCTTGGCTTCCTGCGGATCTTCAACCGGACCCTTTTCCTGCTCGATGGCGCAGGCCTGGGTGTCCTGAGTGTTCACGTACGGGTTGATGATCTTGTCGACCTTGCCCGGACGGTCAATGCGCGTCGAATCGACTTCATACCAGTCTTTCGGCGTATCGCGTCGAATGAACGCGGTGCCGCGCACATCGGTGATGTCTTCGATCTTGTGGCCGTAGGACAGACGCTGGGCGACTTCGACAATTGCGCGTTCGGCGTTGCCGTAAAGCAGGATGTCGGCGCTGGCGTCGATCAGGATCGAGTTACGCACGCGATCCTGCCAGTAGTCATAGTGCGCAATGCGGCGCAGGGAAGCTTCGATGCCGCCAAGGACGATCGGCACGTGCTTGTAGGCTTCTTTACAGCGCTGGCTGTAAACCAGGCTCGCGCGATCCGGACGCTTGCCGGCCATGCCGCCGGGCGTGTAGGCATCGTCGGAACGGATTTTCTTGTCCGCGGTGTAGCGGTTGATCATCGAGTCCATGTTGCCCGCCGCAACCCCGAAGAACAGGTTCGGCTCACCGAGCTTCATGAAGTCGTCTTTGGACTGCCAGTTCGGCTGGGCAATGATCCCGACGCGGAAGCCCTGAGACTCCAGCAGCCGGCCGATGATCGCCATACCGAACGAGGGGTGATCGACGTAGGCATCACCGGTAACAATGATGATGTCGCACGAATCCCAGCCAAGCTGATCCATCTCCTCCCTGCTCATCGGCAGGAATGGCGCTGGTCCGAAACATTCGGCCCAATATTTTGGATAGTCAAATAACGGCTTGGCTGCTTGCATGTCGACGACCGGTGTTGAAGTGAAAAATCGCGGGCGCGGAATATAGCACAAATTTTGACCAATTCCGACGGCAATGGTCGGTTTCTAACGACAACCCGCTCTGCGCACTTCGAGCAGAAAATCTCCGGTGACTTTCAACCCGCCAGACAGCGGCAATGACGCTGAATGCCTTGCAATACTCGATGAACGAGTGCTGCAGCCGCCACTTTTTCAAGGATGAAGAAACATGGCAGTAAAACCGCCTCGCAATGGCACCGCCTACGTGGACGTGGACGTCCATATCCGCTCGAATAGACCGGTGGACGGCGACACAAGGACGCCAGATACGCCGGCCCGCAAAGGCCTCGATCCGTGGCTTCATGGCGAAACCCCGAAACCGCGGACCCCGCCACCCGGCGTCGAAGATCCCGATGCGATCCTGCCAGCAGCGACTGTCATGATTCGCCCGACCACAGCCCCCGCTGAAGTCCGTCTCGTCACCGATCAGCCGCTAAAGCATTACTGGGTCAGTACCACGGCAAAACTGCCGCCTGCCGACAGCGAAGGATTCAGGGTGTACAACAAACGGCTGTACGTCGACGTCCCCGATGGCGGCATCGTTCTGGTCGCAGTGCAGCCGGACACGGGACTGTACCGGGCCCGGTTATCGAGCGAACTGCATCCCTCTGGGCCGCTGCTATTACGCGACGTCGACAGTGGCGTCTGGCACCCACTCAATGATGTTAACGCCGGCAACGTCCCGCTCACCGACGCAAGCCTTCAGCCGTTTCGCACTGATCTGGATTTGCGCACAGCCGAGCCCGGCAGCGATGGTTTGTTTCGCCACGACGGCAAGCTCTACGTGATCATCCACAACCACGCGTATCAGGTGATGCAAGATCTCGACGCGTCGAGCCCGGCGTACAAGGTGTGGCGTATCGTTAACCCCAAGGATCCGGTGGCCACCGATAGCGCGAACATCTACCGCGCCAGTCGCAGCGGCGAAACCCGGGCGATCACTCGCAACGAGGCAAACGTCTGGGTTTCTGTACTTACGGGGCTGAGGGGTGGCATGCCCCGCAATGACTCGACGCAGGCCAAAATGGCCCTCCTGATGCAACGCTATGAACCCTTCCAGAATGCCCACACCGCCCTGATCGAATCATCCACGCAGTACGACGCCCTCTGGAGTCGGGCCCGACAACAGGCGGATGGCCCCGCCAGGACCTCGGCCCTGGTCGCCGTTGAGGTGCATTTGCTCAAGCACATCAGAAAGCAAACGGCCTTTGTTCAGTCGCTCGTCGACAACAAGGACTGGATGACCATCCTCAAGGCAGGCGGGCTATTCAAGGAAGAACTGCACACTTTCCGGATAGAACGCGTCGAATACCTCAACAGGCTCATGGCCGTCATGGACCTCAGAACCAGGCCTGAGGTGACAGACATGAGTGCCGACAACTGCAGAAAAATCATCACTCACCTGAACAAGAAACTGAAGATTCTCGACGAGCGCCAGGTGGTGATGGAGCAGATCAGAAAAGCGTCTCCCGGAGCGGCCGCGCAACTGACTGAACTCGGCTGGCAGGTACCCGCAACGGATCGCATCAACTTCAACAAACTGGCTCTTTATGTGCACCTGTTTGCAGGCACTCCCGACCAGTCGCCAGACACGACCATGCCCTCGCTATCAGCCCTCGACCTGATTACCGGGGATCTGGGCAATGTTCCAGAGCGCGAGCATCCCATGGCGCTGCTGCTGGCTATTGATCAGTTGAAAGGAGACCGTAGCCGCTTTGAAATGCTGCTGAGCTCGCAAAGCCCGAGGGGCCAATACCTTGAGGAGATCATTGCTCTGATCGAGCCGATCGAGAAGAAAATCGAAGGCAAACTGACTGAAATTCTTGACGTTTCGATGCGCCGATCCGATCTGCCGAGCCTCGACCAGGACATTGATTTCGACTTCATTCCGACGCAACCGGTCTACGCCGATACAAGCCGTCCCGCCCCCGCCAAGAAGATGTTCCGAACCCGTCAGCACGGCACTTACAGGGTACTGGTCGGAGAGACTGAAACCGCCCCGGACGGGAGCATCATCATCAAGGTTCCCGACCCGTTGCGGCCAGATTCACCGCCCAGGCGCTACGAAAAAAGACAAGACGAATGGCTGCCGGTGCTCCCGCCGATTGTCCGCGTACCACGCTCGCAACTGGTCGGCGAGGCAATCCGGTTACTGGCCAGCCATGAGAATCACATGCTCGATGCGAGCGCCCAAGAAGCCAGAAAAACCAACCCGACAGAGATCATCGAAAGTCTGGGCAAGGAAAGCGATTTGCTCAACGAGCAGGCCAGACGGCTGGAGAACCACGCAAGCGAGGGCGAAGATAGAGGGATCATCGATTTGGCCGCACGCCTGCGAACCGCAGCCGACTCATTGACCAGCCAAGGGCAAGAGATTCTGGTGCGGATGTACAAGAACAAAGACGTGCTGGACATCATGCGCCTGAATTATCTGCTGGATCGCGCCGAGCTCAATGTGAGCAAGACCGTTGATCGCAAGGCGTTGGGCAAAGGCAAGGACAAGTCATTCCTCGACGTTTACGCCATCTCTGATCGCGCTGACGGCGGACCGTTGTGGCAAGCCCACTTCCACTATGACAAGCAGGACAGCCACCCGCTGAACTTCACTATCAAGGGCAGCCACCTGAAAACCCTGGAACAGAGCAAACGCGGGATCGAGTCGCAGCGCCGCGATGAACTGGCCGGTCTGGTGCATGTGCCGATCTGGCGAGAGAGGTTCGATGGCAAAACAGCGCACAAAATATTCACATTGGCAGACAACGCGGCAGCGCTTGCCGAGTAAAGGATCACGCCCGAGCGCCGCGCTTGCGACCCTGTGACAACCACCAGGCAATGACGCCGAACGCTGTCGGCGCCCCTTCGCGGGCCCTGATAGCAAAACTGCAAGGAAGAAAAAATGTCACCACGACTGCCTCTCAAAGGCACCGTTGAAAGCCCCGTACGACCGACCCGGCAAGGATCGGAAACAGTAAGGCCCGAGACACCACCGCATGTCGATTTCGGCCCATCGAGCTCACGAGGAACGCTGAACCGTGAGGGTCTCGGCAGACCCGCGAGCGACGCCAGCCTCGATAGCATCGCGCCAATACCGGCGGTAACGATCAGTGAGTCAGCGTCACCAATAGCCGCGATCACGCGTGAGCAATGGCCACTGGAACATTACTGGATCTCCCCCCCCGCGGACCTGCAAGGTCCAAACGCTGAGGGTTTCCGGATGCACAGGGGGCGACGTTACGTCGATGTCCCCAACGGCGGCACGGTGCTTGTCGGAGTCGACACGCAGACCCGACAGTATCGAGCCCGCTTATCAACGGATCTGGAAGCGCTCGGCCAGGTGCTGCTGCGTGACCCCGAAAGCGGGCTCTGGCACCCACAGGAACGCCCCCAACCAGCCCCGTCTACGTCGGCCGCGCCAGGCAGTGGTGGATTGCCCCGGCCCGGTGGCGGGCACGCACGCCCGGCTCATCGACAATTGGCAGACCGGGTTGCCGCCATCATCAATCGACTGCGCAGTCCACACGCTCGCGCAAAGAGGCTGTTCCGCGCCATGAGTGAGGAACAGATTGGCGCTTACATCCGCTCGCTGGGCAGCGACATCGAAGGCGGGTTGAGTCGGCGCGAAACCGAATACAAAACGCTCAAGCATCAACTGACGCTCTGGAGCAAAGAATCATCTTCGACGCCAGCAATAGCAAAAGACTGGGCAGAACACGTCACCCACGAAATAAAACGCTGCTTTCGCCGAGAGACCGGGACGTCATTGAAGCTTGAGCCTGGCAGCGGCCCCCTGCCGGCATTGCAGGCTGATTTCAGCCATGTCCGGGAACTGTCTCTGGACTCCATCACCTGGACGCCCGCAGCCGACACTTTTCTCAGCGGATTCTCGCGCCTGGAGCAATTGACGGTCACCCGCGCCACGCTGGATAAACTGCCGGCAGCCGTCGCGCAGATGGGCGACCTGAGAACATTGGATTTGAGTGCCAACCGGATCCGGCTGGACACACCAACCGCCGCTGCACTCACGTCTCTCAGCAATCTTGAAACCATCAACCTGTCGAACAATCCGCTGAGCATGACGCCCGACTTCAGCGCGCTGACCGGGTTGAAAGTGTTGAACCTGAGCAATTCGCAACTGGATCAGTGGCCAACAGGTTTGCGCCACCAGACCGGTCTGCAAATCGTCGATTTGCGCAATAACCAATTGCAGGAAGTACCCCAGACGCTGCTCAATCCCCCCGCCGCGCAGCTCGAGGCCACCGTCAGACTTAACGGCGTCACCCTTATTGAAGGCAACGCCTTTGCGCCCGGCTATTGGAAAACCCTGGAACTGTATTGGCGCCGCCTCGCTGCGGATCATCCTGCACTGTCTGGCTCTGCTCATCCACAGGGTCTCAGGCTGGTCGAAAATATTCCCGAGCTGAGCGCGGTGCAGCGGATGTACCCGGGCAAGGATGCGCAAGCGGCGAAGGATTACGTTCTGCAATTGGGAGATCAGGAACTGACTCGCCGCCTGCAGGATTTCGACCTGCTTGAAACGCAGCTGGAAGATTATGTCGCCGGCCATCAATACCAGGGCTCCATCGACGCGGCCACAGCAAGACGATGGGCACCGCAACGTATCGCCAGAATCATCAAAGCCTGCTGGCTACGGGAGTCGGGGGAAATGCTCAGACTTCCGCCCGGCAGTGGACCACTGCCCGCCCTGACGGCAGATTTCAGTCATGTCCGGATGCTCGATCTGCAAGAAATGAACTGGTCGGATAGCGGCGACACCTTCCTGGCCAACTTTACCAACCTGGAAAGCCTGTCCATCATCCGTTCCAATCTTCAAAAGCTGCCAGCCAGCGTGAACGATATGAACAAGCTGACCCGACTGGATCTGAGCGCCAACAGTCTCGAGCTGGATGCGCAAAGTGCTGCAGCACTGAGCACCCTGAGCCGGCTGCAGATCGTCAATCTTTCGCAGAACCCGCTGAAAACGTGCCCCGACTTCAGCGCCATGTCCGGGCTGACAAGCCTTGACTTGAACAGCACGGGAATCGATCAGTGGCCGACTGGCCTGCTGGGCAAAACTGCTTTGGCGGGCCTTGATTTGCGCAACAACCATTTGACGCAAGTGCCGCAGGCAAACATCAACCCCGCTCCCGAGCAGTTGGCCTCGATCGCTCGAATCAACGGCGCGACATTACTGGAGGGCAATGATTTTCCATCGGGTTACTGGAGAAAGTTCGACGGCTACTGGCGACGTGTGCACGTTGCGCACCCGCAACTGTTGGACGCTGCGCATCCCGCTGCTTTCGATAGCGACAACTCTCGAGCGCAGCGATATCGCCGTCTCTATCCGAACAAAAGCATCAAGCTGTGCAGAGAGTATTTGTGGAACCTTGACCAAGGCACTGCCGGTACAAGGCTGGCCAGCCTCGAACGAGAATTCACCACACTGAAAACCCATCTGGACGCGTGGGTTTTTTCGGGAGGTGGCAACCGTCAGGGTTATCTTCGCGCGAATCAGGTGTTAATCAACGCCGAGACTCGCAACGATCGCACCACGGCAAGCCAGCGGATCATCAGTTGCTGGCGACGTGAAACTCCGCAAAAACTGGCCAATGACAGGACCCCCATCGGACTTGAGCTGGACCTGCGCGGTCTGAGGCTGCAAAGCCTGCCGGATATCGACGCAGACTTCAGTCACGTCGGCTCGCTCAACCTGAGCAATATGGGCCTGAGCACATCGCCGGAAGGCTTTCTGACCCGTTTTCGCCACGTACGCTGGCTGGATCTTTCACGCAATCAACTGCGCGAATTGCCGCCCGCCGCTGGAGAAATGAACGGTCTGACCCGACTGTTTCTGCAGAACAACCAGATCGTCCTGACGGACGACACCGCCCGCGCTTTGTCAGAACGCACAACACTGCGAGCATTGTGGCTGCATGACAATCCACAATTGGCCATCGCCCCGGATTTCAGCCGGATAATCGACATGCGCTCAATCAATCTGGCCAACACAGGCATCGACACCTTTCCTGCCGGCATTGCCGATCAACCCCTATTGGATACCGTTAACCTGAGCAACAACCGGATCGAGGAAATCCCCGATTCCGTCATTGCCCCGCCGGACGAGCGACTTGCACACACGGCTCGCGTCAACAACGTGACCAACATCACCGACAATCCACTGTCGGCAGAGACACGTACCCGGCTGAACCATTACAACGACCGACTGATTGAGGCAGAGATGCCGCTGACCGGCCGGAACAACCTGCTCGACACGGCGGACGGCCACGCGCCTGTTGTGCGCCGAGTCACCACCGACAACCCAATGGCTCGCTGGACAGTCGGGATGCCAACCGATCTGCTGTCAACCCGAAGAGCCCAATGGCGAACACTGCGTAACCAGCAAGGCTCCGACGGGCTGTTCAATACCCTTGCCCGTCTGCTGCATGTTCCCGCCGGCCATAACGACCTTCAGCAACGGGTCTGGAAACTGATCGACAGCATTACCGAAAACAACCCGCAATCCGAACGCCTGCGCAGCGAACTGTTCGAACGGTCAGGCGAGGCAGCCTGCTGCGATCGGGCAGCCTTCACGTTCGCCAATCTGGAAACCCGGATGATGATGCATAACGCTCGCAGCCTGGCTCGGGATCAAGCACAAGGCCCGCAACTTGCCGCACTGTCCAAGGCCTTGTTTCGCTTGCATGAGGTCGACAAGATCGCATCGGCGGACATTGCGCAACGAGAGGCGAGCATCCTCGAATCCAGGCTGGGCCAGGAGGCTCAGGCGCTTCCAGCCCCGCATGTCTCAGAAGAAGTCGAAATCAGGCTTTTTTATCGCCACGGTCTGAAAGACCGTTTGCAACTGCCGGGGCAGCCCGAGCGAATGGGTTTCGGGCATCTGGTCAATGTGTCAAAAGCACAGATGGATGCCGCATACGAAAAAATCATCGCCCTGGATAACTCGCCCGAAGAATTTCAGGCTCTGTTATCGAGAGAGTTCTGGCAGGAGTTTGTCATCCACAAATACCAATCGCAGTTCGAAGCTCAGCGTCAGCCGTTTCAGGACCGCCAGGCGACACTCGATGAGTCTTACGCTGCCAACGAACTATCGTTTGCCGAATACGACGCGCAATCCAGAGCGCTGCAAGCGCCGCTTGCGATCGAGGAAGCCGCCTTGATCGAAACGCTGACCCGGCTGGAACTGGCCGGGCATGCGACCCGCGACAACGTCGAAGAACCCGTGGGCGAAAGCACGTAACACGGCGCAAGAGCGGGTGTTGGCCGAATGACTTCGGCCAACACTCATTCGTCGTCGTCGAAGTTGTAGCTGCCGGGCGCAAGGTTTTCGAAACGGGTGTATTTGCCGATGAACGCCAGGCGGATAAAACCGATCGGGCCGTTACGCTGCTTGCCGATGATGATTTCGGCGATGCCCTTGTGTTCGGTTTCCGGGTGATACACCTCGTCGCGGTACACGAACATGATCACGTCGGCGTCCTGCTCGATCGCTCCGGATTCCCGCAAGTCGGAGTTCACCGGGCGCTTGTTAGGGCGCTGTTCGAGGGAGCGGTTGAGCTGCGACAGCGCCACCACCGGGCAGTTGAACTCCTTGGCCAGCGCTTTCAGGGATCGCGAGATCTCGGAAATCTCGTTGGTCCGGTTATCGCCGCTGGAACCGGGGATCTGCATCAGTTGCAGGTAGTCGATCATGATCAGGCCGACGTCGCCGTGCTCACGCACCAGACGTCGGGTCCGTGCACGCATTTCCGACGGGCTGATACCGGCGGTGTCATCGATGAACAGCTTGCGGTCGTTGAGCAGGTTGACCGCTGAAGTCAGGCGCGGCCAGTCGTCGTCTTCCAGTTGACCGGAACGCACCTTGGTCTGGTCGATACGCCCCAGCGAGGAAAGCATACGCATGATCAGCGATTCGCCTGGCATCTCGAGGGAGTACACCAGGACCGCCTTCTCGCTGCGCAACACGGCGTTTTCCACCAGGTTCATCGCGAAGGTGGTTTTACCCATCGACGGACGGCCGGCGACGATGATCAAGTCGGACGGCTGCAGGCCGCTGGTCTTCTCGTCGAGGTCGGTGTAGCCGGTGGACAGGCCGGTGATGGCGTTGTCGGTGTTGAACAAGGTGTCGATGCGGTCGATGGCCTTGGTCAGCAAATCGTTCACACCCACCGGGCCGCCGGTTTTAGGCCGGGCCTCGGCAATCTGGAAGATCTGCCGTTCGGCTTCGTCGAGAATCTCGGCGGCGGTGCGGCCTTCCGGATTGAAGGCGCTGTCGGCGATTTCGGTGCTGATGCCGATCAACTGGCGCAAGGTCGCTCGTTCGCGAACGATCTGCGCATAAGCCTTGATGTTGGCGACGGACGGCGTGTTTTTCGCCAGTTCGCCAAGGTAACCGAGACCGCCGACTTGCGAGGTCTGACCTTCCTTGTCCAGTTGTTCGGACAGGGTCACGACGTCGATCGGCATGTTCTGATCGGCCAGTTTGGCGATCGCCCGGAAGATCAGACGGTGGTCATGTCGATAGAAATCGCCGTCGGAGACTTGATCGAGCACGCGTTCCCAGGCGTTGTTGTCCAGCATCAGACCACCGAGTACAGCCTGTTCGGCTTCGATGGAATGCGGCGGCACCTTCAGGGCAGCGGTTTGCAGATCGTATTGCTCGGGAGCGGAGATATCGTTCATGGCCACTTGTGTTGTTTGGAAAAACAGGGAATTCAGAAAGACAAAGGGCACGACCTGTAAACAGGATCGTGCCCGATGTTAACCGTCTGACGGACAAGCCGCCAGCCGATCAGTGTTGCTTAAGCTGCTACCACAACAACGCGTACGGTGGCTTCAACTTCGGCGTGCAGGTGCACAGCCACGTCGAATTCACCCACGTTGCGGATGGTGCCGTTCGGCAGACGAACTTCGCTTTTCGCAACTTCAACGCCGGAGGCGGTCAGTGCGTCAGCGATGTCGTGAGTACCGATCGAACCGAACAGCTTGCCTTCGTCGCCAGCGGTGGCAGTGATGGTCACTTCCAGCTCGGCCAGTTGGGCAGCACGGCTTTCAGCCGATGCTTTACGGTCTGCGGCAGCTTTTTCCAGCTCAGCACGACGCTCTTCGAACGCAGCCAGGTTGGCAGCGGTCGCAGCGGTAGCTTTGCCGAAAGGCAGCAGGTAGTTACGGCCGTAACCGGCCTTAACGTTTACTTTGTCGCCCAGGTTGCCCAGGTTGGCGATTTTTTCCAGAAGGATCAGTTGCATGTGGAAATCCTCTTAACTTTTAACCTTCACCGTTCGCGTTATCGGTGTCTTTCGACACGTGACGACCGCGAAAATCAATCAGGCTGTCGACAATGGCCAGGACCACGAGCAACGGATAGATCAGCTGCATGAACAGCAGCAGCGTGACGTACAACCCCACCAGCCAGAAACCGGCCAGTCGCTTCTGCCCGACCAGCCCGTGAATCAGGGCAAGTCCGGCGAACACCAGCGGTACACTGCACAACGGCGTCAACATGGCCATCTGTGCACCGAGATTCGGGCCCAGAAGCATCAACGCCAGCAGTAACATCGCCGGCCCCAGCGGGATCCGGATGGCGCGAAACTCGCGACCAAAACCACCCGGGTTGTACAACAACGCCTGCCAATGCCGCCCGACAATCAGGCTCAGCACGCTGACGATTTGCAACAACGCCGCAATCAGTCCGGTCAGGACTGGTGCGATCAGGGACGCGAAACGCGCTTGCTCATCGACCGACAATTGCTTGTAAGTCTCACCGAGAAGCGCCGGCATGACCTTTATCAAGGCCTGCGCGAGCATCTCGATCTGGGCCGCAAACGCTGCCCCGAGCACCACTGAAAACACCACTCCAATCACTACGCTGACCAGCAGCGTGCGAACCCAGGACTCACTTGCGCGCAAAACCAACGCAAGTCCCGAAGACCCCAGCAGCACCAGAAGTGCCCGTGGGTCATCGGCATACAGCCACCAGATCAATGCCGGCAGCAGCCCCAGAGACAGAACACCCAGGGCGTCCGTCAGTCCGCGCCGCAGCAGCACAAGGCTCCCGGCGGCAGCGCCCAACCAATACAACAACGGCAATGTTGCACATCCGGCCACCACGAGAGTGGCCTGCATACGGCCTCGCATGATGAACTCAGCTAAGGCACGCATGCATTCAATCCTTTGCTACTTGTCGACTGCCCGGTCTCAGCGGCCGTGGCTGTCGGTGTAGGCCAGCAGGGCCAGGAAGCGGGCGCGCTTGATAGCGGTGGCCAGCTGACGCTGATAACGAGCTTTGGTACCGGTGATGCGGCTTGGAACGATTTTGCCGGTCTCGGATACGTAGGCTTTCAGAGTGTTGAGATCTTTGTAATCGATCTCTTTCACGTCTTCAGCGGTGAAGCGGCAGAATTTACGACGACGGAAGAAACGTGCCATTTGATAGGCTCCTTAAAAGGTCCGTGGATTACTCGTCAGCGTTATCGCTGTTGTCGCTGTCATCACTATCAGCGCTATCAGCGCCTTCGTGCTCAGGACGGTCGCGACGCTCACGGCGCTCACTGCGGTTTTCTTCAGCCTTGAGCATCTCGGACTGGCCAGTAACGGCTTCGTCGCGACGGATGACCAGGTTACGGATCACTGCATCGTTGTAGCGGAAGTTGTCTTCCAGCTCGGCCAGGGCCTTGCCAGTGCACTCAACGTTCAGCATCACGTAGTGAGCCTTGTGAACATTGTTGATTGCGTAGGCCAGTTGACGACGGCCCCAATCTTCCAGACGGTGGATTTTGCCGCCGTCTTCTTCGATCAGCTTGGTGTAACGCTCAACCATGCCGCCGACTTGCTCGCTTTGATCCGGGTGGACCAAAAAGATGATTTCGTAATGACGCATGAATGCTCCTTACGGGTTGTAGCCTGCCGCTCAAAAACGGTCAGACAAGGAGTGAATGACACTTATGGACTTGCTGGCGCGGGGCACATGCGTGCCTGCCGTCACAGCAAGGGGCGCAATTGTAGAGAAGGGACAGAAGAGGTGCAAGGCAATTGGTGATTATTTGAACAACCACCCATTTATGCACACCACAAAACACTGTGGGAGCGAGCCTGCTCGCGAATGCGATACATCAGGCAACATTAATGTCGTCTGACACACCCCTTTCGCGAGCAGGCTCGCTCCCACATTTGAACCGCTTTCAGCTCAAGACTACTTCTTCGCGGCAGCCTTGGCCTTGGCACCGCGCTGACGCTGCGCTTCAAACAGGCACACGCCAGTTGCCACGGATACGTTCAGACTGCTGACGCTCCCGGCCATCGGCAGCTTTACCAAATAATCACAGTGCTCGCGAGTCAGACGACGCATGCCTTTGCCTTCAGCGCCCATGATCAGGATGGTCGGGCCGGTCAGGTCCTGGTCATAAATGCTGACCTCGGCCTCACCCGCCGTACCGACAATCCATAAACCGCGCTGCTGAAGTTTTTCCAGGGTGCGAGCGAGGTTGGTTACCGCAACCAACGGAATCACTTCCGCCGCACCGCAAGCGACTTTCCGCACGACCGGGGTCAAAGTTGCCGATTTGTCTTTCGGCACGATTACCGCCAGCGCACCGGCCGCATCGGCCGAACGCAGGCAGGCGCCGAGATTGTGCGGATCGGTCACGCCGTCGAGCACCAGCAACAGAGGCGCGCCTTCGGTGCGGTCGAGCAGTTCATCGAGCATGGCTTCGCCCCAGACCTGACTCGGGCTGACTTCCGCGACTACGCCCTGATGCACGCCTTCAACCCAAGCGTCCATTTCGCGACGTTCGGCCTGGCCGACCTGAACGCGATTTTCGTTGGCCAGTTCAACCAGAGTCTGCACGCGCGGATCGTTGCGGCTTTCCGCCAGCCAGATCTGCTTGACGCGTTTCGGGTGGTGACGCAGCAACGCTTCTACTGCGTGAACGCCGTAGATTTTTTCCAACTGACTCATGACTTCGCCTTCGGTTTACGTGCCCCGCCACTTTTGGCTGGAGCCGAACCCGCTTTTGGCGGGCCTTTACGGTGTTTGCTCGGTTTGGCTGGCTTGCCGCCGGTGGCCTTTTCAGGCGCCGACCGTCCGGTCTTTCCCCCGGACGCCGCTTTACCACCGTTTTTGGCATCGGAAAGCAGGGCTTTCTTCATTTCACGGCTTTTGCGCAACTCGGCGTTTTTCGCCACGGCGTCGCTTGGGCGATAGGCTTCGGCAGCTTTCTCTTTAGCAGGGCGACGACCAGCGGTTTTCGCTGGAGCCGCTTCGGCTTTTTCCTTCGCGGCGGGTGCGGCAGTTTCAGCACCACGCTTTTTCCGACCGATCGGCGCGCTGATGGTTTTTTCAGCCATCTCGAAGTCGATCTTGCGCTCGTCGAGGTCAACGCGCATCACGCGCACTTCAACGGTATCGCCGAGGCGGAAGCTACGACCGGTGCGCTCGCCCGCCAGGCGGTGATGCACAGGGTCGAAGTGGTAGTAATCGCCCGGCAGCGCGGTGACGTGCACCAGGCCTTCGACGTAGATATCGGTCAGTTCGACGAACAGACCAAAACCGGTCACGGCGGTGATCACGCCCGGGAACGACTCGCCCACGCGATCCTTCATGAACTCGCACTTGAGCCAGTTCACCACGTCGCGGGTCGCTTCGTCAGCACGGCGCTCGCTCATCGAGCACTGCTCGCCGAGTTGCTCCAGCGCTGCCTCGTCGTACGGATAGATACGCGCTTTCGGAATGGTCATCGCGCCGGCACGACGAACGTGCGGGGTGTCCTGTTTCGAATGGATCACGCTGCGGATTGCGCGGTGCGTGAGCAAGTCCGGGTAACGACGGATCGGCGAGGTGAAGTGAGTGTAGGCTTCGTAATTCAGGCCGAAGTGACCCTGGTTGTCAGCGCTATACACCGCTTGGCTCAGCGAGCGCAGCATCACGGTCTGGATCAGGTGGAAATCCGGACGATCCTTGATGCTGGCCAGCAGTGCCTGATAGTCCTTCGGCGACGGGCCGTCCTTGCCTTTGTGCAGGGACAGGCCGAGTTCACCGAGGAAGGCACGCAGTTTTTCCAGACGCTCCGGTGGCGGGCCGTCGTGGACGCGGTACAGCGCAGGAATTTCGTGCTTCTTGAGGAATTCGGCGGTGGCCACGTTGGCCGCCAGCATGCACTCTTCGATCAGCTTGTGCGCGTCGTTGCGGGTGGTCGGACGGATTTCGGCAATCTTGCGCTCGGTACCGAAGATGATTCGGGTTTCCTGCGTTTCGAAATCGATCGCGCCACGTACGTGACGGGCAGCCAACAGCACCTTGTACAGCGCATAAAGCTGCTTGAGGTGCGGCAGAACGTCGTTGTACTCACCGCGAAGCTGACGCGCCTCGGTGATTTTCGGCGTTTCCAGCATCGCGCTGACTTTGTTGTACGTCAGACGAGCGTGGGAATGGATCACCGCTTCATAGAAGCAGTAGTCAGTCATCTCGCCGGACTTGGAGATGGTCATCTCGCAAACCATGGCCAGACGATCGACGTGCGGGTTCAGCGAGCACAGGCCGTTGGACAGTTGCTCAGGCAGCATCGGCACGACGCGCTCGGGGAAATACACCGAGTTGCCGCGTACTTGCGCTTCGTTGTCCAGCGCCGAACCGATTTTCACGTAGCTGGAAACGTCGGCAATTGCCACGTACAACTTCCAGCCGCCGGAGAACAGGCGCAGCTTGCCCGGTTTGGCTTCGCAATAAACAGCATCGTCGAAGTCGCGGGCATCTTCGCCATCGATGGTGACGAACGGCAGATGGCGCAGGTCGACGCGCTTCTCTTTGTCTTTCTCTTCGACTTCCGGCTTGAGCTTGGCGGCTTCTTTCAGAACCGCTTCAGGCCAGACGTGCGGGATATCGTAGGTGCGCAGGGCAACGTCGATTTCCATGCCCGGCGCCATGTAGTTGCCGACCACTTCGACCACATCGCCTTGCGGCTGGAAGCGCGGCGTCGGCCAGTGGGTGATTTTCACCTCGACGAACTGACCGATCTGCGCGTTGGCGTTGCGGCCCGGGGTAACCAGCACTTCTTGCTGGATCTTCGGGTTGTCGGCAACAACAAAACCGATACCGCCCTCTTCGAAGTAGCGACCGACGATGGTTTCGTGAGCACGCGACACCACTTCAACGATCACGCCTTCGCGGCGACCGCGACGGTCGAGACCGGAAACACGGGCCAACGCACGGTCGCCGTCGAATACCAGACGCATTTGCGCCGGGCTCATGAACAGGTCGTCGCTGCCGTCGTCCGGCACCAGGAAGCCGAACCCGTCACGGTGACCGCTGATGCGACCGAGGATCAGATCAAGCTTGTCGACCGGCGCATAAGTGCCACGACGGGTGTAGATCAGTTGAGCGTCGCGCTCCATGGCGCGCAGGCGGCGGCGCAGGGCTTCGACCTGGTCTTCTGTGGTCAGACCAAACTCTTCGACCAGTTGCTCACGGGCAGCAGGCGAACCCCGATCGGCGAGGTGCGCCAGGATCAGTTCGCGGCTAGGAATAGGGTTTTCATATTTTTCCGCTTCACGAGCGGCCTCGGGATCGAGGGACTGCCAATCGGCCATTAGAGAGTTTTCACCTTGTCTATATGCGGGTTAGTTTGGCATAGGCGCCATGAAACGGGAAATTTCCGACTCTATAAGGCCCAACAGAGGCCCTGTAGCGACGCTGGCAAGCCGTTTTGACCACCGCTGGTAAAAAAAATCATGTTTTTTGCTGACAGGGGTTTACAGTTAAAAAGACGCTCCGTATAGTGCGCGCCATCGACGACGCACAAGCGTTACCGATACTGCCCAGATGGTGAAATTGGTAGACACGCCAGCTTCAGGTGCTGGTGACCTTACGGTCGTGGAAGTTCGAGTCTTCTTCTGGGCACCAATTTCGAGCTTGAGACTAGATCAGTTTCGAGGCTCACACAAAACCCGCGAAAGCGGGTTTTTTGCATTCTAAGCCCGGGTTTTCTTAAAACTGATTTATTAAAATTAAATCAGGGGTTTACAGATCAAAAGGCGCTCCGTATAGTGCGCCACATCAACAGCGGCAACGCTAGCGATGATTGCCCAGATGGTGAAATTGGTAGACACGCCAGCTTCAGGTGCTGGTGACCTTACGGTCGTGGAAGTTCGAGTCTTCTTCTGGGCACCAATTCAAATTCAAGGTTACGGCCTTGGATTTCACAGAAACCCGCGAAAGCGGGTTTTTGCGTTTCTGGCTTCCAGAAATCCATCACCACCCCGTCTATCAAAACGCCAGCCCCACCGCAAGGCGCACTTGAGAAACAATATCGTTTATCATTGTTGCAAGTTTTTGCAATGCGACAGTGAGGAACCCTGCGAATGACGTTTCGAAATACCCTGCGCCGAGGCTTGACCTTTACCCTTCTCGGCCTGGCGCTCGCCACTCCCCTCACCCAGGCTGCCGATGCGGTTTCCCTGACGCTTTATAACGGCCAGCACAAGGAAGTCGGCGACGCGATCGCCAAAGCCTTCGAAGCCAAGACCGGCATTCACGTCAATGTGCGCAAAGGCAGCAGCAATCAGCTCGCCAGCCAGATCATCGAAGAAGGCGACCGCTCCCCTGCCGACGTGATCTACACCGAAGAATCGCCACCGTTGAACAATCTTGGCGAACTGGGCTTGCTGGCCAAGACTGATGACGCCACTCTGGCGGTTTTGCCGGAAAAATACGTCGCCGGTAACGGCACCTGGATTGGCGTAACGGCGCGCGTTCGTGTGGTCGCCTACAACCCGAAACTGGTCGATGAAAAAGACCTGCCGAAATCTGTGATGGAATTCTCCGATCCGCAATGGCAAGGCAAAGTCGGTTTCGTACCGACCAGCGGCGCCTTCCAGGAACAGGCCGTGGCGATCATCAAGATGCACGGTCGCGATGCCGCCGAAGAATGGCTGACCGGCCTGCGCGCTTTCGGCAAGACCTACAGCAACAACATGGTCGCCCTCAAAGCCGTGGAAAACGGCGAAGTTGCCACCGTGCTGGTGAACAACTACTACTGGTTCGCCCTGCAGCGCGAGAAAGGCAAACTGGACTCAAAACTGCATTACTTCAGCGGCGGCGACGTCGGTGGCTTGATCACCGTGTCCAGCGCTGCCGTGCTGAAATCCAGCAAACATCCAAAAGAAGCCCAGCAATTCCTTGCCTACATGGCCAGCGAAGAAGGTCAGCGCGTGATCACCCAGACCACCGCCGAGTATCCGCTGCACAAAGGCATGGAATCGGATCGCGGGCTCAAGCCGTTCGGCGAGCTGGAAGCGCCGAACGTAACGCCAGCCGATCTGGGCAACGCCGAAGAAGCACTGGAACTGGAACGTGAAGTTGGCTTGAACTGATGGCCGCATCGTTATCCGCCCCCGCCGCGCGCGGGGGTTACGTACCAAGGCGCAAACGGCCATCGATCTGGCTGGTGCTGCCGGTGTTATTGCTGGTGGTACTGAGCCTGTTGCCGCTGGCCTATGTCGGGCTCAAAGCCTGGCAGGCCGGTTGGGCCGAGGCCTTGCACTTGCTGTGGCGCCCGTATGTGTTCGGCCTGCTGCGCAACACTCTGGCATTGATGGTTGGCGTCACCCTCACGTGCGGCGTGATCGGTCTGTCGCTGGCCTGGCTGCTGGAGCGCAGCAACTTGCCGGGGCGACGCCTGTGGGGCGTGATTCTGTGCCTGCCGTTCGCGGTGCCCGCGTTTGTCAGCAGCTTCACCTGGGTTTCTTTGAGTGCGCAGTTCGAAGGGCTTGGCGGGGCGATTCTGGTGATGAGCCTGTCGAAGTACCCGCTGATCTTCCTGCCAGTGGCCGCGACGCTGCGCAATCTCGATCCCTCCCTTGAGGAGTCGGCTCGCACCCTCGGGCAAAATCGCTGGGGCGTGTTTTTCCGCGTCACCCTGCCGCTACTCTGGCCATCGTTGCTGGCCGGCTCTCTGCTGATTGCCTTGCACATGCTGGTCGAGTTCGGCGCACTGTCGATCATCGGCCTGCAAACCTTCACCACGGCGATCTATCAGCAATTCGAACTGGAATTCAGCAACGCCAACGCGGCGATGCTGTCGGCCGTGCTGCTGGCGCTGTGCCTGGTGTTGCTGTGGCTGGAGCTGCGCGTACGCGGCAAAGGTCGACATGTACGTACCGGGCAAGGTGCAGCGCGGCAGGCTGAACAGGTTCGACTCGGACCATGGGCAGCAGTCGGTCAGCTGTATTGCCTGATGCTGGCGATTGTCGGCAGCGGGATTCCACTGGGGATGCTGGCGTATTGGCTCGCGGTCGGTTCGTCGGCGGCTTTTCCGGTGGCCGCTATTACTGAAGCACTGCTTTCTTCTTTGGCGCTTTCTCTAGGCGGTGCGGCATTGTGCCTGGTGCTGGCCGTGCCCGTCGGATTGTTGGTCGTGCGCTACAAAGGCCAACTGGCGATCTGGGCCGAACGCCTGCCGTATCTTCTGCACGCGCTGCCGGGTCTGGTGATTGCGTTGACGCTGGTGTATTTCGCCCTGCATTACGTGCCGGCGCTGTACCAGACTTCGGGATTGCTGCTGATCGCTTATGCGTTGCTGTTTTTGCCGCTGGCGCAGGCGCCGATTCGCACGGCCCTGAACAAGGCTGCGCCGCAGCTGGAAGAAGCTGCGCGGACGCTGGGCGCTTCGTCGTTCACGGCGTTTTGCCGGGTGACGTTGCCGATCATCTTCCCGGCATTGGGCGCGGCGTTTGCACTGGTGTTTCTGGATGCGATGAAGGAATTGACCGCGACGTTGTTGTTGAGTCCGACCGGGCTTAATACGCTGGCGACTGAGGTGTGGGCGCATACCGCGAACGTCGAGTTTGCGGCGGCGGCGCCTTATGCTGCGTTGTTGATTTTGGTGTCGGGATTACCGGTGTATCTGCTGACGACCCGGATGTATTTGAGCCGCTGAAATAACTATCGCGAGCAGGCTCACTCCTACATTGGAATGCGTTCCCCCCTGTAGGAGTGAGCCTGCTCGCAATGAAGCCAAACCAGACAGCATCAAGCCCTGAACTGCCCCAGACTCGCCTTCAGCTGCGCCGCCAAACCATCCAGCACCTTGCCACTGGCCGTGGTCTCCACCACCGCCTGCGCCGCTTTCTCGGCCTGTGCATGAATCGTTTCGACTCGCCCGCGCACCGCCTGCGCACCTTGCGCCTGATGCGCCGCCGCTTGCGTCGCCAGGCCAATCGCCGCATGCACTTGCTCGACCGACGCCTGCACTGATTGCTGCAACCGCGCACTGTCACGCAACACCAGCAAGCCTTCGCTGGCCTGACGCCCGGCCTGACCGATCGCCTCGACCGCCTCACGCGCGCCCTGCTGCAACGCGACAATATGCGCCTGAATGTCGCCGGTGGAGCTTTGCGTCTTGCTCGCCAACGCCCGCACTTCGTCCGCCACCACCGCAAACCCGCGGCCGGTCTCACCGGCACGCGCCGCTTCGATCGCCGCGTTGAGCGCCAGCAGGTTGGTCTGCTCGGCAATCCCGTGAATCACCGTCAGCACCACTTCAATCTGCTCGCTCTGCTGCGCCAGCCGCTCGATGACTTTTGCCCCGGTATCTACCTGTCCGGCCAGCGCTTCGATCAAGCTGCCGACCTTGGCAGAGGTGCGGGTGTTTTCATCGGTAGCCTGACGAATATCGACCACTTGCTTCAACGCCGCCTGCATCGCGTGGCTTTCCGATTGTGCCTCATCGGCCATCTGCGATAGCGCGCGCAGGCTCTCCGCTACTTCATCACGCTGCATACCTGCTGCCGCATCCGCACCGGCATTGCGCAACGTCATCGCGCCGATTTCCACACCGGTACGCTGCGCGACATCACCCGCCTCGCGCACGATCGGCTGCAACTTATCCACAAAGCGATTGACCGCCGAAGCCATATCACCGATTTCGTCCTTGCTGTTGATCTGCACACGCTTGGTCAGGTCGCCCTCGCCCGCCGCCAGATCATCCATCGCGGCGTTGAGCATCTTCAGGCGATTGACCACGCGATGGCCGAGCACGACTGCCAGCAATAGCAGCACACCACAGCCGACCAGCGCCAGGCCCATGCCGATCCGCCAGCGCAAGGTTGCCGCTGCTTCCTGAACGGTATTGGCGGTATTGGATTTCATCTCGGTCGCAGTGGACTGCGCCGACTGCAGGCGCGACTGCATGGCTTTGGCACTGTCTGCGGCAGCGCCCTTGAGACTGTCGCCGACCAACTGATCACTGCTGGCGATCAGCGCCGAGAAGCGCTTGTCCAGTGCCGCCAGATCGGTTTCCACCGAGGCTGTGGAGACACCCATCAGCACCTTGCCGATTTCCACGCCGTTGGGATTGATCGAGGCTTCAAGGTAGTAGACCGACGGATCGTTCTTCGCCGCATCCAGTACTTTATCCAGCGCACGCTCGCCCTGGCCTTTTTCCAGCAAGGCCTTGTTGATCGGGTTTTCGCGGTTGAGATAACGGGTCAGGTGCTGGCCAGTGGCGTCGTCGTAGACCACGAACAGCACGTTGGGATTGCGCTGGGCACGGCGAGCGAACTCGGACAGGGTCGGGACGTCGCTGTCCCACATGGCACGCGGCGCTACCGAGGCGAGCAATTGCGCCATGTCATTGGCCGAATCCTTGAGATCCTTTTCCAGCGTCGCACGCAGCTGCGCCTGCTCGTCTTTCAGGCGCGAAGACAGGCCGGCAGTAAGTCGCTGACGCGTACTGGCGGACAAGGCATCGAGGCTCGACGTGACCTCACGCCCGGCCTGCTCCAGCTCACCGGAGAGTTTCTGGCTGTCGGCGCCCAAACGCACCGCCAAATCAGCCTCCAGCGCCGTGACGGTGCTCCGCGTCAGGGCAACAGCCACTAACACTTGCACCAAAAGGGCGATACCAAGGGTAACGAACACAGGCCGCAACAAACGGCTTTGTAACAGTGAGAGAACGGCCGACACTGTGAATACCTCTACTTCTGACGCCATTAATTTGATGGCACTCTTGTAGACAGATTCACAGCAAAGGTCATGCCGTCCAACAGGCATAAACGACAAAGGCCCCGATGAAGGGGCCTTTGTGTTTTTACATCAACGGCTTATCAAGCAAACGGATGACGCAGAACGATGGTTTCGTTGCGGTCCGGGCCCGTCGAAATAATGTCGATCGGCGCGCCGATCAGCTCTTCAACGCGCTTGATGTAGGCACGAGCGTTAGCTGGCAGCTCTTCCAGGGTTTTCGCACCCACGGTCGATTCGGTCCAGCCCGGCACTTCTTCGTACACAGGCTGCAGGCCTACGTAGCTGTCAGCGTCGGTCGGCGCAACGGCATTGCCTTCGGCGTCTTTGTAGCCGACGCAGATATTGATGGTTTCCAGACCGTCGAGTACGTCCAGCTTGGTCAGGCAGATGCCCGAGATGCTGTTCACATCGATAGCGCGACGCAGGATAACGGCGTCGAACCAGCCGCAACGACGGGCACGGCCGGTGGTCGCACCGAACTCGTGACCTTGCTTGGCCAGGTGTGCACCGACTTCGTCGAACAGCTCAGTCGGGAATGGACCCGAACCAACGCGAGTGGTGTAAGCCTTGGTGATGCCCAGGATGTAATCCAGGAACATCGGGCCAACGCCCGAACCGGTCGCCACGCCACCAGCGGTGGTGTTGGAGCTGGTCACGTACGGGTAGGTACCGTGGTCGATGTCGAGCAACGAACCCTGGGCGCCTTCGAACATGATGTCTTTGCCGGCGCGACGCAGGTCGTGCAGCTCGGCAGTCACGTCGAGCATCAGCGGCTTCAGCAGCTCAGCGTATTCCTTGCACTCGGCCAGGGTCTTTTCGAACTCGATGGCCGGCTCTTTGTAGTAACCGACCAGCATGAAGTTGTGGTAATCCACCAATTCACGCAGCTTGTCTTCGAAGCGCGGCATGTTCAGCAGGTCGCCAACACGCAGGCCACGACGTGCAACCTTGTCTTCGTAAGCCGGGCCGATGCCGCGACCGGTGGTACCGATCTTCAGCTCGCCACGAGCCTTTTCACGGGCCTGGTCCAGCGCCACGTGGAAGGACAGGATCAGCGGGCAGGACGGGCTGATACGCAGACGCTCGCGCACCGGTACGCCTTTCTCTTCCAGCTTGGTGATCTCGCGCAGCAGGGCGTCAGGTGCAACCACCACGCCGTTGCCGATCAGGCACTGCACGCCTTCGCGCAGCACGCCCGACGGGATCAGGTGCAGGACGGTTTTCTCGCCGTCGATCACCAGTGTGTGGCCAGCGTTGTGGCCACCTTGGTAGCGCACTACGGCGGCAGCATGTTCGGTCAGCAGATCAACGATCTTGCCTTTGCCCTCATCACCCCATTGGGTGCCCAGGACTACGACATTCTTACCCATAACACTTGTCCTCATTCGCGCAAACTTGGTGCCGGCGATGGCCGGCAGGAAAACTCAAGAAGCCAGTGGCGATACTTGCCAAAGCCCGTTCTGCTGAATCAATTGCCGGTCGCAGTCCGCATCACGGGCGGCGGCCAAAGGTTGCCCAGGCAAAGCCTGAACGACACGCTGACCCTCACTGCGCAACTGGCAAACCTGCTGCCAGAGTGCCGCATCCGTACTGTCAGGCATCCAGATACCGCCAGACGGTAGCTCGATCTCAGCACGCCCCAGGGTCACCAGGGTTTTCAAATCGGTGGAAAAGCCTGTCGCTGGACGGGCGCGACCGAAGTCGGCACCGATGTCGTCGTAACGACCGCCCTGAGCGATGGACTGGCCAACGCCCGGCACGAACACCGCGAACACCACACCGGTGTGGTAGTGGTAGCCACGCAGCTCGCCAAGGTCGAAGTACAACGGCAGATCCGGGAAACGTGCCGACAGACGCTCGGCGATCGCCAGCAAATCTTCCAGTGCCGCCAAAACCGGCGCCGGTGCATTGGCCAGTCGTTCGCGGGCAGCGCTCAACACTTCACGGCCGCCACACAGGTCGACCAGCGCGCGCAGCATGCCGGACAAGTCGGCCGGCAAGCCTTCGGTCAAGGTAATGACCTCGTCGATGGCCTTGCGTTGCAGCGCATCGAACAACTGCTGCTCGACTTCACCGGACAGACCGGCGGCACGTGCCAGACCACGGTAGATGCCGACATGACCGAGGTCCATGTGCACGTCCGGCACATCGGCCAGTTGCAACATGGCCAGCATCAGGCTGATCACTTCAACGTCGCTGCTAGGGCTGGCATCGCCGTACAACTCGGCGCCCAACTGAATCGGGCTGCGCGAGGACGACAGTGCACGCGGCTGCGCATGCAGCACGCTGCCGGCATAGCACAGACGGCTCGGGCCTTCGCGACGCAGGGTGTGCGCATCGATGCGCGCCACTTGCGGCGTGATGTCGGCACGGAAACCCATCTGCCGGCCCGACTGCGGGTCGATGACCTTGAAGGTACGCAGATCCAGGTCCTGGCCCGCGCCGGTCAGCAGGGATTCCAGGTACTCGATATGGGGAGTCACGACAAACTCGTAACCCCAGCTCTGGAACAGATCCAACACCTGACGACGCGCGACTTCAATGCGCGCCGCTTCCGGTGGCAGTACTTCTTCGATGCCATCTGGCAGCAGCCAGCGGTCTACCGTTGCCATTACGCCATTCCCCTTTGATCCGGGCGGCCAGCCTGCGGGCGAGCCTTGAGTGAAGCAGAAAATGACTGAACCGTTCAAAACGCACGCGCATGAACGACGCGGCGAAAGGCCTGTTAGCGGCTTCGCCCATCACTTTCCTCGAAATACTCTCGGGCCATTCAACCCGATGCCTGCAACAAAAAACAGCAATCAAACGTGCAGACGCAAAAAAGCCGGGAATTTCCCGGCTGCCGCATCATACACACGTTTTCCCAAAGGATCACCCCGCCCGAGGTATTAGCCGCCGGGCGGAATGATTCAGGTCAACGGCGTATCAAGGCTTGGCCTTTTCCAGGTAGTGGAAAAAGTCGCTGCTTGGGTCGAGGACCAATACGTCGGATTTGTTCGCGAAGCTTTCACGGTAGGCGCGCAGGCTACGATAGAAACTGTAGAACTCCTGATCCTGACCGTAGGCCTTGGAGTAGATCGCAGCGGCCTGGGCATCACCGTCACCGCGAACCTCTTCGGATTCACGATAGGCTTCAGCCAGCAGCACGCGGCGTTGACGATCGGCGTCAGCACGGATGCCTTCCGCCAGCTCGTTACCCTTGGCGCGGTGCTCGCGAGCTTCACGCTCACGCTCGGTGCTCATACGTTCGAACACGCTGCGGTTCACTTCTTTCGGCAGATCGATGGTCTTGACCCGGACATCGACCACTTCGATACCCAGCTCTTTTTCCGCCATTTTGTTCAGCGAAGCAGTGATGTCAGCCATCAGTGCATCACGCTCACCCGACACCACTTCGTGCAGGGTGCGCTTACCGAACTGGTCACGCAGACCGGATTCCAGACGACGGGACAGACGCTCGTCAGCGATTTGCTTCAGACCGGAAGTCGCGGTGTAGAAGCGCTCGGCATCTTTCACGCGCCACTTGGCATAAGCGTCGACCATCACGGCTTTCTTTTCCAGGGTCAGGAAACGCTGTGTCGGTGCATCCAGCGTCATCAGACGTGCGTCGAATTTACGCACCTGGTTAACGTAAGGCACTTTCACATGCAGGCCAGGCTGAACATCGGCCTGCACCACACGACCGAATTGCAGCAGCACCGCACGCTCGGTCTGAGCGACGATGTAGAAGCAGTTCCAGCCCACCAGTACCACAACGACGCCAACGATCAGGGCGATCAGCGATTTATTGCTCATCAGCGGGTCTCCCTTGTACGCGACTGCGGCAGGTCAGTGACATGCGGCGTGACGTCCGTGTTGTTGCTGGCGGCAGCCGAACCGGTGACCGGTGCATTGCTGCCCGAACTGTTCTGAATCATCTTGTCCAACGGCAGGTAAAGCAGGTTGCTCTGGCCGTTTTTGTTACCGGTCACGAGTACCTTGCTGGTGTTGCTGAAGACTTCCTGCATGGTGTCCAGGTACAGACGCTGGCGGGTGACTTCAGGTGCCTTGCGATACTCGGCGACCAGCTTGGTAAAGCGATCAGCCTCACCCTTGGCGCGCGAGACCGTTTCGTCACGGTAACCGTTGGCATCTTCAAGGATGCGCTGGGCCTGACCACGGGCTTCCGGCACGACGCCGTTGGCGTAGGTTTCAGCCTGGTTGCGCGAACGCTGCTCGTCTTCACGGGCGCGGATCACGTCATCGAAGGCTTCCTGCACTTCACGCGGTGCCGCTGCGCTCTGTACGTTGACCTGAGTAACGGTGATACCGGTGCGATAGGTATCGAGGAAGCGTTGCAGACGTTCCTTGATTTCGCTGGCCATCAACTCACGACCTTCGGTCAGCACCTGGTCCATGGCAGTGGAACCCACCACGTGGCGCAGGGCGCTGTCGGTCGCATGCTGCAGGCTGATTTCCGGCTGATCGACGTTCAGCACGAAATCCTGCAGGTTGCTGATCTTGTACTGCACGGTCAATGGCACTTCGACGATGTTCTCGTCTTCGGTCAGCATCTGGCCCTGCTTGGTGTAGGCACGCTCACGCGTGACGTTTTCCATGTACTTTTTGTCGATCGGCGGGAAGTAGATGTTCAGGCCCGGGCCGACAGTCTCGTAGTACTTGCCGAAGCGCAGCACCACAGCCTGCTCCTGCTCGTCGACCACGTAGACCGCGCTGTACAGCCAGACAGCCGCCAGCACAACGAGGCCGATGCCGAGCAGGCCGCCGAAGCCGCCACCACTCCTGCCCGAACCACCGCCGTCATCACCACCGCGTTTCTTACCACCACCGAACAACCCGTTCAGGCTTTCCTGCAGCTTTCGGAAGGCCTCGTCGAGATCCGGTGGCCCCTTGCGGTCGCCGTTATTGCGGCGCTTGCCACCCCAAGGATCCTGATTATTCGAGTTGCCACCCGGCTCATTCCAAGCCATAGCGCTCTCCATCTGATAAAGCAAAGACGCACCCACGGCGCGCCGACCAATGCTACAGAATGCCTGCCGTTGCGGCACAACCGCTTTGTCAGGCTTTTATTGCAAAGTGTGTTGCTCGATGAACTCCATCGGCTGCAATCCTTCGCGGCTTACCAGTCGATTCAACTCGACCCGGGGCAAACGAACGGCCAGCAAACTGATGCCTTCTTCGTCGTGTTCTTCTTTCTGTACCGCGCCGAGCTCGAAAAACTGCGCACGCAGTCGGGCGAATCGTTGCGGCAAACGCAGGGTACCGACAAACAAATCACTGCCAAGTAATTCGGCGATGGCTTGTTCAAGCAACTCCAGACCACTGCCATCTCGCGCCGACAGCCAGACCCGCTGGGGCTTGCCGTTTTCGTCGCGCTGGATTTGTGGCTCAACGCCTTCAAGCAAATCGAGTTTGTTATAGACCTCGAGGATCGGCAAGTCCTGGGCACCAATCTCGCCCAGTACCACCATCACCTGCTCGATCTGCAACATGCGATCCGGTTCCGCCGCGTCAATCACGTGCAACAACAGGTCGGAGTTGGCCGACTCTTCGAGGGTAGACCGAAATGCTTCGACCAGCTTGTGCGGCAAGTGACGAATGAAGCCCACCGTGTCCGCCAGGACAATCGGCCCCAGGTCGTCCAGATCCAGACGACGCAGGGTCGGGTCCAGCGTGGCGAACAATTGGTCGGCCGCGTAGACGTCGGATTTCGTCACGTTGTTGAAGAGAGTGGATTTGCCGGCGTTGGTGTATCCCACCAGAGAAACGGTAGGAATATCCGCGCGGGAACGGCCGCGTCGCGATTGCTCGCGCTGACTGCGCACTTTCTCCAGGCGGCCCTTGATCTGACGCAGGCGCACCCGCAGCAAACGGCGGTCGGTTTCCAGCTGGGTTTCACCCGGACCGCGCATGCCGATACCACCGCCCTGACGCTCAAGGTGAGTCCAGCCGCGAACCAGCCGGGTGCTCATGTGATCAAGCTGGGCCAGTTCGACCTGGAGCTTGCCTTCATGGGTACGCGCGCGTTGGGCAAAAATATCGAGAATCAGACCGGTACGGTCGATCACGCGACACTCGAAAACACGTTCGAGGTTACGTTCCTGACTGGGCGTGAGGATGTGATTGAAAATCACCAGATCGGCTTCTTCAGCCTTGACCAGGTCGCGCAACTCCTCGACCTTGCCGCTGCCGATCAGAAATTTGGCGGTTGGCCGATGACGCGGCACGTTAAAAAACGCAACGGTCTCGGCGCCGGCCGAATTAGCCAATTCCTGAAACTCCTGCGGATCTTCGCGCGCCTCAGGGTCCTGTCCATCCAAGTGAACGAGGATCACTCGTTCACCACCACCGTGGCGCTCAAAGAACAAAGGAGACTCCTATCAGGCGTTACCTGGCTCAGCGTCACCTGCTTCGGATTCGGTTGCGCTAGGCAGACGAATTGGACGAACCGGCACTACTGTCGAGATAGCGTGTTTGTAAACCATCTGGCTTACGGTGTTTTTCAGCAGGATCACGAACTGGTCGAACGACTCGATCGTGCCTTGCAGTTTGATACCGTTGACCAGGTAGATGGAAACCCCAACTTTCTCTTTACGTAAAGTATTCAAGTAAGGGTCTTGTAGCGAATGCCCTTTTGACATGTGCCGCACTCCTTTAAGGATTCAATAATAAAAAATAGGTAATTCAGATGGCTTTGGCCGCCACACCCCCAAGGATAGACGGCAATTGCAAGGACTCAGCTCAATATGGAGATGGTCCCAAGGTATTTCAAGGCGCGTGGCAGATTGTCGCAATCAAGACTGTCCAGCCAGTGTAGATCCTCCCAGCTGCGCAGCCAGGTGAACTGGCGTTTGGCCAACTGGCGCGTGGCGATGATGCCGCGCTCCTGCATTTCGGCTAACGTCAGCTTGCCATCCAGGTAGTCCCAGACTTGGCGGTAGCCTACCGCACGTATAGACGGCAACCCTGAATGCAGGTCACTTCTTTTACGCAGGGCTACGACCTCGTCGATGAACCCCTGTTCCAACATATTTGTGAATCTTTGTTTAATCCGCTCGTGCAGTACCTGACGATTCGCCGGGGCAATGGCCAAGTTCGCGACAGTATAGGGCAATTGTTGCAGTCCCGAAGCGGCTGCTTCAGTACTTTGCGCAGATTGTTGCTCGCGCAGCTCTGTCATGCTCTGACCGCTGACTCGATAAACTTCCAGCGCTCGACTCAGACGCTGCGGATCGTTCGGGTGAATTCGCGCCGCTGATACCGGATCGATGACCGCCAATTGGTCGTGCAGGGCTTGCCAGCCAAGGCGTGCAGCCTCTTCTTCGATCTGCGCACGGACCTCGGGATCGGCGGCCGGCATGTCTGCCAGGCCTTCGACCAAAGCCTTGTAATAGAGCATCGTGCCGCCGACCAGCAGCGGAATCTTTCCGCGCGCGGTGATCTCGGCCATGGCTTGCAGGGCATCGCGACGGAAATCCGCGGCCGAATAGGCCTCGGCCGGGTCGAGAATATCGATCAAGCGGTGCGGATATTCGGCCAGCAGTTCTTTCGAAGGCTTGGCCGTGCCAATGTCCATGCCGCGATAGACCAGCGCCGAATCAACGCTGATCAGCTCGCACGGCAGCACCTTGGTCAGCTCGATGGCCAGATCGGTCTTGCCCGCAGCGGTCGGGCCCATCAGGAAAATCGCTGGAGGGAGCTGGCTCATCAACGACCGCGCAGGAACAGTTTGTCCAGATCGTCCAAGCCCAATTGGGTCCAGGTCGGTCGGCCATGGTTGCATTGACCGCTGCGCTCGGTGTTTTCCATGTCACGCAGCAGACCGTTCATTTCCGGCAGGGCCAGGCGCCGGTTGGCGCGAATCGCGCCGTGACAGGCCATGGTGCCGAGCAATTCGTTGAGGTGCGCCTGAATCCGGTCGCTGGTGCCGTACTCCATCAGGTCCGAGAGCACGTCGCCGACCAGGCGATTGGCCTCAGCTTGCTTCAACAGCGCCGGTATTTGACGGATTGCCAGGGTTTCCGGGCCCAGGCGCTGCAATTCGAAGCCCAGACGCTGAAACCATGCCGCGTGCTCTTCAGCACAATCGGCCTCGCGCTGGCTCACGGCCAGGGATTCCGGCACCAGCAGCGGTTGGCCACTCAGGCCTTCGCTGGCCATGGCGATTTTCAGGCGTTCGTACATGATCCGTTCGTGGGCGGCATGCATATCCACCAACACCAGACCTTGGGCGTTCTCGGACAGAATATAAATGCCTTTGAGCTGCGCCAGCGCGTAACCGAGCGGCGGAATGTCTTCCTGACCGGCCGGCAATGCGTTGGCATTGGCTTCCGGCAGCGGTGCGAAAAACTCTCGATAAGCAGCTTGTGCCTCGGCAGCCGGCGGCATCGCCGATTGCGGGCGTGGCGTGTATTGATACTGGTAAGCGCCGCCAGCGCTGGCACCGGACGAGGTATTGAACGCCGGTTGCGCCTGCGGTTGCTCCAGCAGCGCATTGGCCGCCAGACGCATTTCACCCTGCGGGCCGAACTCACCGGCATCGAGGCCCGTCGGCCGCACGACAGCCGTGGTCACGGAACCGGCAAGCTGATCTTCCGGACGCACGTCGCCCAAAGCGCGGTGCAACGTGCCATAAAGGAAGTCATGCACCATGCGCCCGTCACGGAAGCGCACTTCGTGTTTGGTCGGGTGCACGTTGACGTCGACGGCCGCCGGATCAACTTCGAAAAACAACGCAAAGGTCGGGTGACGGCCGTTGAACAGCACGTCGCGATAGGCCTGACGCACGGCGTGGGCGACCAGTTTGTCGCGCACCGCCCGGCCATTTACAAAGAAATACTGCAAATCCGCCTGACTACGGTTGAAGGTCGGCAAACCGACCCAGCCCCACAGGTGCAAGCCGTTGCGCTCGATCTCGATCGGCAATGCCTGCTCGAGGAAACCCGAACCGCAGATCGCCGCCACACGCCGGGCGCGGGCCGCATCATCGTGGGCCTCGTGCAGGCTGAGGATGGTCTTGCCGTTGTGGCGCAGATGAAACGCCACGTCGAAGCGCGCCAGCGCCAGACGTTTGATCACTTCTTGCAGGTGATCGAATTCGGTCTTTTCGGTCTTGAGGAATTTGCGCCGCGCCGGGGTGTTGAAGAACAGGTCGCGAACCTCCACCGAGGTGCCGACCGGGTGCGCCGCCGGTTGCACGCGGGGCGCCATGTCACGGCCTTCGGTTTCCACCTGCCACGCTTGATCGGCGTCGCGGGTGCGCGAGGTCAGGGTCAGGCGCGCCACGGAGCTGATCGACGCCAGTGCTTCACCACGGAAACCGAGGCTCATCACCTGCTCGAGGTCTTCCAGATTGCGGATCTTGCTGGTGGCGTGACGAGCCAGCGCCAGCGGCAGGTCATCGGCAGAGATGCCGCTGCCATCGTCGCGCACCCGCAGCAACTTGACGCCGCCCTGCTCGACGTCGACGTCAATGCGTTTGGCACCGGAGTCGAGGCTGTTTTCCAGCAACTCCTTGATCACCGAGGCCGGACGTTCAACTACCTCACCGGCGGCGATCTGGTTCGCCAGCCGAGGGCTGAGCAGTTCAATGCGGGCAGCGGCGTTCAGCGCTTCGTTCATTCTTTGGACGCCAGTTCGGTGCCTGGAATGGTCAAGTGCTGACCGACTTTCAGCTCATCGCTTTTCAGGTTGTTGGCGGCACGCAGCGTGGCCGGTGACACCTGATAACGCACACCGATCATTGCCAGCGTTTCACCCGGGCCAACACGGTGGTCGCGCGGGCCTTGGGCGATCTTGCCAGAATCACGCAGCCAGGCGATGTACGTGCCCGGTGGCGGATTCTGCTGGAAGAACTGACGCACGCCACTGCTGATCGAGCGCGCCAGCGCTTGCTGGTGGCTCGATGCCGAGAGCTTGTTGGCTTCGTTGGCGTTGGAGATGAAGCCGGTTTCGACCAGGATCGACGGGATGTCCGGCGATTTCAGCACCATGAACCCGGCCTGTTCCACGCGCTGTTTGTGCAGCGGCGTGACGCGGCCGATGTTGGTCAGGACTTTCTGGCCGACGTTGAGGCTGGAGGTCAGCGAGGCGGTCATCGACAGGTCGAGCAACACGCCCGCGAGCATGCGGTCCTTGTCGTCGAGGCTGACGTTGCCGGCACCACCAATCAAGTCGGAACGGTTTTCGCTGTCGGCCAGCCAACGGGCAGTCTCCGACGTTGCACCACGATCAGACAGGGCAAACACCGAGGCACCGAAGGCTGCAGCGGATGGCGCAGCGTCGGCGTGAATCGAGACGAACAGGTCGGCGCCCTTCTTGCGGGCGATTTCAGTACGTCCGCGCAACGGGATGAAGTAGTCGCCGGTACGGGTCAGCTCGGCACGGAAGCCTTTCATGCCGTTGACCTGACGCTGCAGTTCACGGGCGATCTGCAGTACCACGTCTTTTTCACGCTGGCCACGCGAGCCGGATGCACCCGGGTCTTCGCCACCGTGGCCGGCGTCGATCACGACAATAATGTCGCGCTTGCCGGCCGGGGCTGGCGGTAACTTGATTGCCGGTTCGGTCGGGGTTACCGGCACCGCTGGCACAGTGGCCACCTGCGGTGTTGGCGCCGGCGGCGGTGCGGCGTCGGCCGGGTTGTCGAACAGGTCGACCACCAGACGGTTGCCGTACTGCGCGTTCGGCGCCAGAGAGAAGCTTTTCGGGGTGACGGCTTTCTTCAGATCGATGACCACGCGCAGATCGGTCGGCGTACGCTGGGCCGAACGCATTGCGGTGATTGGCGTGTTCGCGGTCTGCACATTCAGCGGTGCACCGAGGGTGGCGCCGTTGATGTCGATCACCAGCCGGTCCGGCGAGGTCAGGGTGAAGACGCTGTGCTGCACCGGGCCGCTCAGGTCAAAGACCAGTCGCGTGTTGTCCGGCGCCCGCCACAGGCGCACGCTGTTGACCTTTGAATCGGCCACAGCGTTGACGGTTACTGCCATCAACAACAGTCCAGCGGCAGCCACCAACGCGCGAAAGCGCATACCTAACCCCATCATTTAATTGGATTCCAATGCCAAAGCGGCACACCAGGCCTCGCCACGCGAGCCCTGGGATAAAATTTTCAGCGAACGCCCGCTGTCTTGCGGGCTAATGGTAATGGTCAGGTCAGGCTTTGGCAAAAAGCCTGCACCTTTATCGGGCCATTCGATCAGGCACATCGCGTCGTCTTCGAAGTAGTCGCGGATGCCGAGAAACTCCAGCTCTTCCGGATCGACCAGTCGATACAGGTCGAAGTGGAAAGCGCGGATGTCACCGATCTCGTAGGGTTCGACCAAAGTAAAGGTCGGACTTTTTACCGCACCAACATGGCCCAACCCGCGAATGATGCCTCGCGACAGGGTGGTTTTGCCCATGCCCAGATTGCCTTCGAGAAAAATCAGGCCATGGCCCTGGGTCACGCGGGCGATCCGTGCGCCAAAGTCGCTCATGGCCTGTTCATCGGCCAGGTACAGGGTTACTTCAGACACGGTGCTTGCTCCTCCAACAACTGACGAATGGCTGGAATCAGATCACTGGCCGCCAGCCCACGGCCGAATTTTCCTTGTTGCAGACCGGCATTGGCGTGCAGCCAGACCGCCAGGCAGGCAGCATCGAAGCCGTCCATGCCTTGCGCCAGCAGCGCGCCGGTCAAACCGGCCAATACGTCGCCGAGACCTGCGGTGGCCATGGCCGGATGACCTTGGTGACACAGCGCCAGACGTCCGTCGGGATGCGCGATCAGACTGCCCGCGCCTTTCAACACCACCACCGCTGTATATTTTTTGCTCAACGCCCGTGCTGCCGCTGGGCGATCCGCTTGCACTTGGGCAGTGCTGATCCCCAGCAAACGCGCCGCTTCGCCCGGGTGCGGGGTGATCACGCAGTCCTTGGGCAACTCGACCAGACCACTGGCCAACAGGTTCAACGCGTCGGCGTCCCAGACTTGCGGCAGTGCTGCGTTGGCTGCCGCCGACAACAGCGCCCGCCCCCAACTGGCCTGTCCCAACCCCGGACCAACCACCAGTACAGAAACTTTCTCCAGCAAACTCATCAACTGATTGGCCGACGAGGTTCCGAGCGCCATGGCTTCCGGCACTCGCGTCAGCGCCGCCGGGACGTGTTCAGGACGGGTTGCCAGCGAAACCATGCCCGCGCCGCTGCGCAAGGCGGTTTCGGTACTGAGCAGGATCGCCCCGCCAAAACCGTGATCGCCACCGATCAGCAACACATGGCCGAAGCGGCCCTTGTGCGAAGTCGGGGCACGCGCCGCCAACCGCGGAAGATTAGCTGCGTTGAGCCGTTGCGCGATGACCGGAATGTCACGATAGGTGTCGGCGCTGGCCTGCAGATCATTAAACAGTAAGGAGCCGATGTGATCCGCCGCCTCTCCAGTGAACAAGCCGAGTTTCAGCCCGATGAAAGTCACCGTCAGATCGGCTTGCACGGCGACACCCAGTACATGTCCAGTGTCAGCACATAGCCCGGAAGGGATATCAACGGCTGTCACCGGCAAACCGCTGGCGTTGATTGCTTTGATCGCCGACACGTAAGGCTCGCGCACATCCCCGCTCAAACCCGTACCGAGTAATGCATCGAGAATGACCCCGCGCAATTCACTTTGAGCCTGCCAGGCCTGCACCACGACACCTTCTGCCAACGCTGCGGCATGGGCCTGCGCGGCATCGCCCTGCAAACGCTGCGGATCGCCGACCGCCAACACCCGCACCTGCCAGCCGGCTCGCTGCGCCATGGCCGCGACCAGATAACCGTCACCGGCATTGTTGCCATGCCCGGCCAGCACCGTCAGTTCAGTTGCCGACGGCCATTGCCGCACCAACGCTCGCCACGTCGCATGCGCGGCACGCTGCATCAATTCGAAGCCCGGCGTACCGGCGGCAATCAGCCGTGCATCGAGTTCGCGCACCTGTGCGGCGCCATACAGCGCGTCGGGTAATTCATCTTTCGTGTGCGGCATGCGTCTTCGGGCTCCGATGTCTGGCAGAATTATACGCACCTCAGCTCCGGTTTCTCTCGCCTCATGTCCGCCATCACCACAGACCTGCCCGCCCTCGCCCAATCGATCAAGGATTGGGGCCGCGAGCTGGGCTTTCAGCAAGTCGGCATCAGCGGTCTGGATCTGGCCGAGCATGAGCAGCACCTCGCACGCTGGCTCGAGGCCGGCTACCACGGCGAAATGGACTACATGGGCGCCCATGGCAGCAAACGCTCGCACCCGGAAGAACTGGTGCCAGGCACATTGCGCGTGGTCTCGCTGCGCATGGATTACCTGCCCGGCGACACGCAAATGGCGCAAATGCTCGCGCAACCGGAAAAAGCCTACGTGTCGCGTTATGCGTTGGGCCGCGATTACCACAAATTGATCCGTAAACGTGTGCAGCAATTGGCTGACAAGATTCAGGCGCAGATCGGCCCGTTTGGTTTTCGTGCGTTTGTCGACAGTGCCCCGGTGCTGGAAAAAGCCATCGCCGAACAGGCCGGGCTGGGCTGGATCGGCAAAAACACCCTGGTACTGAACCGCAAGGCTGGCAGTTATTTCTTTCTCAGTGAGCTGTTCGTCGACCTGCCATTGCCGGTGGATGAGCCGCACAGCAGCGAACATTGCGGCCGCTGCACCGCGTGTTTGGATATCTGCCCGACCAACGCTTTCGTCGGGCCGTATGTGCTGGACGCGCGACGCTGTATTTCTTATCTGACCATCGAACTGAAAAACGCGATTCCTGAAGACCTCCGCCCGCTGATCGGCAACCGCGTGTTCGGTTGCGATGACTGCCAGATCGTCTGCCCGTGGAACCGGTTCGCCAAGCCCTCCGGGGAAAGCGACTTCAAGCCACGGCACAATCTGGACAACGCTGAACTGGCTGAACTGTTCATGTGGGATGAAGACAAATTTCTCAGCAGTACCGAAGGCTCACCGTTGCGTCGGGCCGGGTATGAACGCTGGCTGCGCAATCTGGCCGTGGGACTGGGCAATGCGCCCTCGAGCATTCCAGTACTGGAAGCATTGAAGGCGCGCCGTGACTACCCGTCAGCGCTGGTACAAGAGCACGTCGAGTGGGCGCTGAAGCAGCACGCCCAACGTCAAGGCGCGTCGTTATAAACGAACTTGGGCATTTCCCAGTGGAACCGGATTGCCAGCAGGCGCAGCAGGAAGCCGCCGAACAACGTGATCAGAATCGCCTGCTCGCTCGGTACGTTCAGGTACAGGCAAAGCATGTAACACCACGCCGCCGCGAACGAGACGCTGGCGTACAGTTCACGGCGGAAGATCAGCGGGATGTCGTTGCAGAAGATGTCGCGCAGGATGCCACCGAATACTCCGGTGATCACGCCGCTGACCGAGGCCACCAGCATGCCGTGGCCCATTTCCAGCGCGGTCATGCAACCGATCAGGGTGAAAGCCACCAGACCCACGGCGTCGAGCACCAGAAACAGCGAGCGCAGATGACGCATCCAGCGCGCGGTGAACACCGTGAACATCGCCGCTACCGAGGTCAGCACCAGGTATTCCGGATGTTTGACCCAGGTCAGCGGGTAATGCCCAAGCAACACGTCGCGCACCGAACCGCCGCCCAACGCCGTGACGCAGGCGATCAGCACCACGCCAAACCAGTCCATGCCGCGACGGCCGGCAGACAGCGCGCCGGTCATGGCTTCAGCGGTGATGGCAATCAGATAGAGCATCAGCAACATGGTGGCGATCCAGGCAGGAAGGCGCGCAGTCTAGCCATTTCGATGCGGCACCAAAAGGGGGCAAATGCTTTACCCGCCCCCATCGCCAAGTATCAGAACTTGATGAAGTGCTTGCGGTAATGCTGCAGCTCGGCGATCGATTCGCGGATGTCGTCCAGCGCCAGGTGCGTGCTGCCCTTCTTGAAGCTGTCGCGCACGTCCGGCGCCCAGCGCGCGGCCAGTTCCTTGAGTGTGGATACGTCGAGGTTGCGGTAGAGGAAGTAGCTTTCCAGCGCTTTCATGTGCGTATAAAGAAAGCGGCGATCCTGACAGATGCTGTTGCCACAGATCGGCGACTTGCCTTTCGGCACCCATTTTTCCAGGAAGGCGATGGTTTCTGCTTCGGCTTCAGCCATGCTGATGCGGCTATCGCGCACGCGCTGGGTCAGGCCGGAGTTGCCGTGGGTGCGAGTGTTCCACTCGTCCATGCGCGCAAGCACTTCATCGCTGTGGTGGATGGCAATTACCGGGCCTTCAGCCAGGGTGTTGAGATCACTGTCGGTAACGATGGTGGCCATCTCGATGATGACGTCGTTTTCCGGATCCAGACCGGTCATTTCCAGGTCGATCCAGATCAGATTCTGCGGGTTTGGCATATTTCGGCTCCTAGACAATGCTGCGCAGTTTAGCCTAGGCCGGTGGCCGGGCGTGCTAAACTCGCGGCCGTTTTACCTAATCGCTGCATTCTTCAGACGGAACACCCATGGCCAAACGCCAACTCAATCGTCGTCAAAACTGGCGCATCGAAAAGATTCAGGGCGAACGCGCCGCACGCGCCGCCAAACGCGAGTCCTCGGCGGTCGAAGCCCTTGAGGGCGGCGATCTGGGCCCAGAGCAAACAGGTCTGGTGATCGCCCACTTCGGTGTGCAGGTCGAGGTCGAAGCTGTTGACGGCGATCAGGCCGGCCAGGTCTTCCGCTGCCACTTGCGCGCCAACCTGCCTGCGCTGGTGACCGGCGACACAGTCGTCTGGCGCGCCGGCAATCAGGGCATTGGCGTGATCGTCGCGCAACTGCCGCGCACCACCGAACTGTGCCGCCCGGACAGCCGCGGCCAGCTCAAACCAGTTGCGGCCAACGTCGACATGATCGTCATCGTCTTCGCGCCCCTGCCCGAGCCGCATGCCAACCTGATCGACCGTTATCTGGTTGCCGCGGAACATGCCGGCATCCGTCCGTTGTTGCTGCTGAACAAATTCGACCTGATCGACGAGCACAACGCCCCGGCGCTCAATGCGCTGCTGGCGGTATACCGCACGCTGGGTTATCCGGTACTGGAAGTGTCGGCGCACCACGGCAACGGCATGGAACAACTGCAACAGCAACTCGACGGCCGCATCAGCGTATTCGTCGGCCAGTCCGGTGTCGGCAAGTCGTCGCTGGTCAACAGCCTGCTGCCGGAAGTCGAAACCCGCGTCGGGCCGTTGTCCGAGTTGTCCGGCCAGGGCACGCATACGACGACCACCGCGCGACTGTTCCACTTTCCTGGCGGTGGCGAATTGATCGACTCCCCGGGTATCCGTGAGTTCGGCCTCGGCCACGTCAGCCGCGCCGACGTCGAAGCCGGCTTCATCGAGTTCGATGATTTGCTCGGCACTTGCCGTTTCCGCGACTGCAAGCACGACCGCGAACCGGGTTGCGCGTTGCTCAAGGCCCTTGAAGACGGCCGCGTGCAGCAACAGCGGATGAACAGCTACCGCTCGATCATCGCCAGCCTACCTGAAAACGGTTATTAAACAGCCGTACCGGCAGCCCTGAGACCCGGGGTTGCCGGTTGTCGGATCACGCCTGACAAATCCGTAAAACGCTTAAACATCAGACGTTTCTGTAGGCGTCCGCACACCCGTTTGCAGGACATTTCTCTTTTGCTGCCAGCACCTTGTAGGCATCACGCAGATGCCTACAGTCGGTTCCTCCTTCGCACATTCGCGACTTCCGAGGAACCCCATGCAAACCTATCATCTGTTCATCAGCCATTCGTGGAACTACTCCCACGCCCACGACAATCTGGTACGCCTGCTCGGCGCGCAACCGGGTTTCACCTTCAAGAATTTTTCCGTACCGCCGCATAACCCGATCATGGGTGCGCAAACCGACAAGCAACTGGAAGAAGCCATCGAAAACAAGATCCGCCCTTGCTCGGCGGTGCTGATCATGGCTGGCATGTACTCGACCTACAGCAAGTGGATCAACAAGGAAATCGAGATCGCCAAGCGCATGGGCAAAGTGATCATCGCGATCAAACCTTTCGGCGCCGAACGAATTTCCACGGTCGTGCGCAACGCCGCGAACGCCGAATGCGCGTGGAGCACCAAAAGCATCGTTAGCGCGATTCGTCTGCATACGGCGGTGTAACCATGCGCAAGGGACTGTTTATCGGCATCAATCATTACCAGCACGTGGCGCCATTGAGCGGCTGCAACAACGATGCGATGGCCATGGCGTCGGTGCTGGAACGCCACGCCAACGGGCGCCCGAACTTCAGCAGTAAAGTGCTGACCTCTGCTGAGGAAAACCTGACACTCAACACCCTGAAGCAACAGATTCAGAGTCTGTTTTCCGGTGATTGCGACGTGGCTCTGTTGTACTTCGCCGGCCATGGCCAGTTCGACACCAGCATCGACGAAGGGCTGCTGATTCCGCAGGACTTCAAACACGGCGGGGAAGGCATTCGCATCAGCGACATTCTGCTGTGGGCTGATCAGGCGTCGCAGATCAAAAACAAAATCATCATCCTCGATTGCTGCCAGGCCGGCGCGGCCGCTGCCATGCGCGGTTTGCGCGGTGGTAGCAGTGTGATTGGCGAAGGCATGACCATTCTCACGGCCTGTAAAAAAGAACAGTCCGCTCTGGAAAGTCGTGGCCATGGCGTATTCACCGACCTGCTGCTGCAAGCACTGCACGGTGGCGCCGCCAACGTGCTCGGCAAGGTCACTCCCGGTAGCGTTTACTCTTTTGTCGACAATGCACTGGGTGCCTGGGAGCAGCGTCCGGTGTTCAAGACCAATGTTTCGCAGTTTGTGCCGCTGCGCGAAGTGGCGCCGCTGATCGCCGAAGAAACCCTGCGCAAACTCAAGGATTGGTTCCCGGAGCCGAGTTTTGTTTTCAGGCTCGATCCGAGCTACGAGCCCACCGAGCCCTGCTTCGATGCGGATCACGGCGACATCTTCAAACAACTGCAAATGTGCAATCGCCACAGCCTGATCGAACCGGTGGACGCCGAACACATGTATTACGCGGCCATCAACTCCACCGGCTGCCGCCTCACCGCCCTCGGCGCCTACTACCGCGAACTCGCTCTCAAAGGACACTTCTGATGCCCGTCTTCATCAGCTACCGCCACATGGATCGCGCCCACGCCATGGCCATCAACACCCGCCTGATCCAGGCCAACATCAAAACCTACCTCGACGTGCTCGACCCGGAATCCCAGACCACCGACGACATTACCGGCGTCATCACCCGCAACATCACTGAATGCACCCACTTGCTGGCAGTGGTTTCGGAAAAGACTGCGTTGTCGTGGTGGGTGCCGTTTGAAATTGGTGAGGCGACTATCAGCAACCGGCGAATCTGTTCGTTCAAGACCGGGCCGGCGGAATTGCCGTTGTACCTGGACAAGTGGCCGAAGTTGAGCACGGATAAAGATCTGAATTTCTTTATCGATGCGTATCGTGAGGAGGTGTCGAGCAAGCGTTCGATGACGCTGGATTCGAGCAATGAATCCTTCAGCGGCACCTACAAACGCAACGCAGAGGTATTCCACGACCAACTGAAAAACCGCATTCGGCGCGGGTTCTGACAGATGCAAAAAAGCCGCGACACAATCGCGGCTTTTTACTTTCAAAGTCCGGGCGCGACTCTATCCAGTTTCCAGCCCAACGCATCCAGCGCGTCACAGCCGTCCTGAAGCAGGAGATGCGCGGCACTGGCGAAATGTTCCAGATCATGGCCTTCGGCGTCTTTGATGCACAGACAACTGACGCTGTTGAGCATGTTGCGCACCGTGTTGATTCGATATTTGGCGTTTTCGAGAAGTGCCGAGGCCTTGGCATCGGTGTCGATGTAGAGCGTGGGGGTGGTGCTGAGGTTGCCTTGCAGGGGACGATAATCAGCCATGGTCAAACTCCAATGGTTTATGAATATTCCATCTTGTTTCGACCGGCTAAGATCGGTCACTGGATTGAACAGTGACAGAAAGGACTATAGGCAGAGTCCGTGAGATATAGAACCATTGCCCAGGAGTTTCAGAACGATCCTACAGCCAGTTCAGCTTCGCGCTGGGCGATGGCGGCTTCCAGCTCCGGAGAGCGTTTGGCCCATTGTTCCTGGGGGAGTGGTTTCGACCACTCGATGATGTCCGGATTAGAAAGCTCGGGTGGTGGCGATAACTTCCACTCTTGCAACATCATCGCCAGTGGTGCCCCCAAGAGCACCGCTGCAATGATCAGCCACGCTGCCTTGCCAACTTCTTGCGCCACCAAATGCTGTCTGATGCCATCCACATATTCACAACAAATGCCCCAAAAGACGCTTCTGCCCCGCAGTTTTTCTCGTCCGCCCTCGAAGTCATTTGTCTGTGGCAAAACTTGCGGGCCAATTTCCATGTAACTGCGCATGCATTCCCACAACGCCATTGCCGTAGTGCCGCCGCCACAGTTGAAGCCTAGTGAAAAGTGTTTGTTGTCTTCTTTGGCGTGCGGGTCGGGGTTTTCAAAGCCGATGACCAGTAGACCCATTGTGGCTTTGCCGGCCTGACTGACCGACGATTGCTGGGTGGCGGCGGCTGTCAAGGTCTCCCAAGGGACGATCCAATATTCGCCGTTGTCACGGGGAACGCAGACTTCGCGGCGCTGGCGATTGAAACGTATGGGTAAGGGAACTTCGCGGAAGAGGCCTTGGATCAAAAACAGCGTAGGAACGCCTAAAATAATTGCCCCAAGGATCAGAATCTCGCGGCTGAATTCAGGGTCGAGATTTCGAGTGAAGAATGACATCGCAAGAACCACCATCAGCGATGGCCACATCACCATCACCGCCGAGCCGATGCTGTAGTTACCTATATCGAGAAACACCTCGTTCTTGCGCCAGATGGTGTTGAGCACATCACAAGGCTTTTCACCCGTGGGAATGGGCAATGGCGCCAAGTAATCATTACGCGAAAACATCCTTTTTTCCGTTGTGCCTGCCGGTGGCGTACTCATCGCTTGTCCTTGGGTTGCAGGTAAATGGCGCCGGGGTGATCCTCGCCGAGCGGGTAATTCGGTACACGATCAAGTTCGGGAGTTGGATCGTCTCTCAGCGCTATGACACCCGAGTTGTTGTTCAAGGTAAAAGCCAAACCACGCTCCCCGCCGATAAAACTTCGAGCGCCGAGTATCCCGGTCAGTGGCGTGCGATAACGCAACCTTAGCGACAACGTGCCAGGTGGTGTGCGCAGTACGTCTTTCACCTCTTTGAAAGGGCCGCTTATACGCAGTCCCTGACCTTCCTCGATCGGTATCCACTGACAGAGGGCGCCCGACAACCAATAGGGCGTCATATCGCGCCGAGGCCTCGGCGCCTTGTAGCTATTGGTCGGACTGTTCTTGATCAGATGCCGATAGACCTGAGTATCCGACCTCAAGCCAACTCGCTTTGAGCCTGCTTGGCCAGTTCAGCCTCGCGTTTGACGATGGCTTCTTCCAACTCCGGGGAACGCTCGGCCCATTGTTCAGGCGGGATTGGTTTTGACCATTCGATGATGTCGGGGTATAGCAGATCGGGTGGCGGGTAAAGCTTCTTCCTTTGCAGGTAGGTGGCGAGAGGAGCATTGAAGATGAATACGCCAAAGACACCTTCCCACAACAGGGTCAAAAACCAGCCACGTTCTTTGGCTTTATCCTTCATGTAATCGATGTAGTAACGCAGGTTGGCCCCTGAATTAAGCGCTGCGGCATCCGGTGCCGCCTCTGGACCGATTTCCATATAACTGCGCATGCATTCCCACAACGCCATTGCCGTGGTGCCGCCGCCACAGTTGAAGCCCAGCGAAAAATACTTGTTGTCTTCCGTAGCGTGCGGGTCGGGGTTTTCGAAACCGATGACCAGTAAACCCATTGTGGCTTTGCCGGCCTGACTGACTGATGACTGCTGAGTGGCGGCGGCTGTCACGGTTTCCCAAGGGACAACCCAGTACTCGCCGTTGTTGCGAGGGACGCAGACTTCGCGGCGTTGGCGATTGAAGCGTATGGGTAAGGGGACTTCGCGGAAGAGGCCTTGGATCAAAAACAGTGCTGGGATGCCGATAATTATCCCGCCGCCGATAAGCGTAAAAACGCTGAGGTCTGGGGCAATATTTCTAAAACCAAAAGCCATAGCTGAAAACAACATCACACCTGGCCACAACACCATTACTGCCGAACCGATGCTGTAGTTACCAATATCAAGAAAAACCTCGTTCTTGCGCCAGATGATATTGAGCACATCAGAAGGTTTTCTACCGGTGGGAATAGGTAATGGCGCGAGATAGTCATTGCGCGAAAAAATCCTTTTTTCCGTTGTGCCTGCCGGTGGCGTACTCATCGCTTGTCCTTGGGTTGCAGGTAAATGGCGCCGGGATGATCTTCACCGAGCGGGTAACTCGGTACACGATCAAGTTCGGGAGTAGGGTCACTTCTCAGCGCTATGACTCCCGTGGAGTTGTTCAAGGTAAAAGCCAAACCACGCTCCCCGCCGATAAAACTTCGAGCGCCCAGAATCCCGGTCAATGGCGTGCGATAACGCAACCTTAGCGACAACGTGCCAGGTGGTGTGCGCAGTACGTCTTTCACCTCTTTGAAAGGGCCGCTTATACGCAGCCCCTGACCTTCGTCGATCGGTATCCACTGGCAACTACTGTCGGACAACCAGAAGGGCGTTATATCGCGCCACGGACGGGGTGGCCTGAAATAGTCAGTCGGACTGTTTTTGATCAGGTACCGGTTTGCGAGGGTGTCCACCGGGTCACCGACCATGCTCAGTTCCAGGTAAACGCTGTCTGGCTCGGCGCCTGGTAAGTCGATGGTCAGATAATCAATGGCGCTGACGAACGCCAGACCCGAGCGACCATTATCAGGCGCCTGATTAGAACTGCTTTGCATGGTGACCCGAGGCGTGTAGAGAATGAGGTACAAACGGTCGAGTTCGTCGTGTTGGGCTTTAGGCGCGATGGGTTCCAGATCGATAGCCCGCGCTTTAGACCAGCAGCAATTGTTCAGGAAGTTTTGCAGCGGCGTTTTCTCGAAAATCCAGGCAGTCAAATACAGCACACCAAGGCCCAGAATGATCCAGTTCAATGGCCCCATGTAGAGCGTGTAGCGCAAGATGGCGACTTCCGCTGTTATTGAACCTGCCAAGGCGCGAGCGGTGTAGCCAAACCCTAACATCGCTTGGGCGCCGAAGGCTGCAACCTGTCCTCCAACCGCGATTCGGCGCATCTGCAGCCACGGATCGACTTGGTTTTGGGCGTTCTCGATCCGTATCTGCAAGGATTTGAACTCGGCTCCTGCTGCAACAAATGACAACCCACCAATCACCCCACCAAACAACGTAAGCGCGGGCGCAGCAGAACCAAAGAAGTAAAACCGATCCTTCCCTAACCCCATCCGCACCTGACTATCCACCACCGCCACCAACGCCGCCGCCCCATACAAACTCGCCGACACCGTGTCATTCACCCGCCGGGCATCCATCCCCTCCAGCACCCCGGCCTCGCCCAAATAATTCTGCACATTCACCACGTTGACCAGCAGCGCCGCCAACGGCACCACTCCCCCGCTGTTGACCACCACCGGCGAATTGACAATCCGCTCCACCCGCCCACCCCCAATGGCTTTCCCTGTCTTGTTCACCCATTCACTCAGCGCCTCGGCCCGTTGCCCCAGCAATTTCCACACCGGTCGCCCGGCTTCGATCGCGAACTGCAAGCGGCTTTCTCCGCCCAACCTCGCGGCAAGAAAAATGCTCATCCACGACGCGCTGAAACCCTTGTCACCCTTGAGCAACAACAACGCTGCCCCCAGCCGATTGACCAGCACATTCCATTGACTGTCGGCCTCGCGGGCCATGGTCGCGATGTCATCCAGCACCACCACACTCAACGGCGCCAGGGCCTGATGGGTGGCGCTGATGTTGTCGGCGGACAGGGCGGCCATCAACTCGCCAAGGCGCGTGGCGTTGTTGACTGCGGCCTCAAGCGACGGCGTCCAGGCGTTGAACAGTTGCCGGAGTGCGCCACCGTCGGCGGCGCGCACGTAGTCGGCGTATTGCTCGGCGCCTTGGGCGCGGATGCATTGCGCGGTCAGGCAAGCGGTGGCGAGTTCGGTCAGCCATTGGCGAGTGTCGAGGTCGTCGTAATCGACAAACCAGGTGCCGCTGGCCGAGCGTTTTAGGTACACGCCACGGTCGGCGAACAACGCCGTGTGGCGTTGTTCGAGTTGTAGGAAGTGGCCGGCGGCGGTGTCGGTGAACCATGTGTTCATGGCGTCGAGGTCGATGTACTTGCCGACCTTGGCGCTGAACGCGTGATTGTTGAGGTTGGCTTGTTTTTCCGCGCGGTATTGCCGGACCACTTCCTCCGCCTCGTAGTACAGATCGGCCGGAATAAACACCCGCACCGGGCCGACAATGGCCGCGATACGCGCGTCACGGGCGGCAACTTCGGCCTCGGTCGGCCGACCGCCGTATTGACGATCCCGGGTTTCAACCCTGAGTTCCTCGTTCAGCCGATCCTGAGTGTCGAGCATAATCTGGCCTTGTTCGGGCGTGAGGCTGATGTCGCGATCCTTGTAGCGGTAACTGAGATTGCCGGCCAGTTCGGCGCCATCCTCGGTGATCAAACTGCGCACAAAGCCGCCGATGCTCAGGCGCAGATTGTTTTCGCCCAACCACTTTTCGTGGCCGGCTTCCAGCCATTCCTGTTCGTGGTTGATGTCGCGCAACACGCCCAGATCGTCATCAAGGCAGGCGAGGATGGCGAACAGTCCCTTGCTTTGCATCTTGGTATTGTCCAGCCAGTCCCGCGTGCCCTGCCCGTCCCACGGCTCGGCGCTCCACTCGCCCGGCGGCGCGTCACTGACGTCGGGATGCCGGGCGAGGACTTTGTCGCGCTCACGGATACGATGCCTGGCGTCTGTGTAGGCATTGATGTTGGCCGGGGTTGGGTCCTGTAAAAGCGTCGCGCCGAGGGCTTCGGTGTCCTCGGCATTTTTTTGCTGGTCAACTTTCATCGACCGGGCATAGGTGTCCGGGAGAAGTTCGGCGATGACCTCATCGGCCTTCTCCAGCGGTGGACAGTGCGGGGCCTGTAATTCGTCGGCGACCGTGCGCAAGGCAATGTGGCGCATGTGCTGGCTGCGCTTGGCGCTGCTCTCGCTGAGGATTCGGCAATGCTCGGCGTTCAACGGAAACTCGCTGTAAAGCATCCAGGCGTCGTGGATTTTTTGCAGTGACAACCCTGTGAGGGTTGCGTCGGGCACCGGAGCGGGCGCCGCGTCCAGCGCCTGCTCTTGCAACAGCCCCTGCGGCGAAACGGCAAACCGTTTCAGCGGCCCCTGATGCTGCCAGAGGTAAACAAACCCCGCGCGTAAACGCCGCGCCGCCATCGGCCAACTCTGGGGCGCAATACCGGGAACGCAACAAACGTGTTCGGCCTTTTCGTGCGCCAGCGCATAGCGCACCGGCACCACAAACAGTTCGGGCTGACTAGCGGGACACGGATCCACCGTACAGTTGATGTCCACATGCGGCTGAGCTTTGGCCTCTCGTTCGGCCTGAGCGGCCTCGTCGACCATGGCCAGTTTTTCGGCGCTCATCGGGTGAAGTCCTTGTCGGTCAGTAACTGATGCGTCAATGCACAGTTGAGGTTGTCCAGACGCTGGCGCGGCATGACTCCGGGTTCGGCCAGCAACTGCCGGTAGGCGTCGTGCTCTGGACCTGCGGGAAAATCAGTGCCCAGCACTGTGTAAAAACGCGCCCAGAGAAGAACCTCATCGACGGCACTGAAGCCACTGCGGGCTGCACTGGCCTGACAGTCCACGGCCCATTGCTGCAAAGTGGTCGAATCCATTGAACCAAGAGATTTGGGGAAATGAAGTTGACCGTATTCGATCAACTGCCGGGCAAAAGACTGGCGTTTGGCGGTGTTCAGGTGATCGAGTTGTTCCGCTGTCAGCAGCAGCCAGGGCTTATCTGCATACGGTGTTGCCGGTTGCTCGGTTTGCTGATGGATCTGTGAATTCGGCAGACGAATCAGCCGTACCGGCCCCATCAATCGATCACGCTCAGGCGCAGGCAAATCCTTCAGCCACAACGCGGTAATACGCGGGTCGTAGAAACGAAAGAAAACCGTCGCAACCCCGTCAACCCGCGCGTGGATCAGGCCGCGCAAATGCGCCAGCACTTGATCTTCGTCGGCCTCAGACTCCAGCCAGATACCCGCCGTTGCGCTCCACTCCTGGCAAAAAACCATTGCCAACGGGCTATCGGGGGTCACACCGATCAGCACGGGGCCGGCCTTGTCCAAAGCGCTGTAGGCGGTACGTTGATAAAGCGAGTGAACAGGCGTGCCGCCCGTCAGCTCGAACAGGCGATCGGGAAGGTTTTCGATCTGGACTCGATCCAGTAGCAGATACGCCCGGCTCATGCGCTCACCTGTGACAGTTTTTCGCACACGGCACAGACTGAGGAAGCTTGTTCTGCCGCCTGAGTCAGCGCAGCCACTTGTGCCGTGACCGACAGCGCGAGCAGTGCCTGCGGATCTTCGGGCATTGCCGCCAACGCCGTCTGCGCCGCGACACCTGCCACTGGCGCGCCACCCTCAACGATGGCGACACTGCTGAATATCCCGCCGGCATTGATCACGAGGTGGTGGCCGCCCGCCGTCAGCGTCAGGCTCGTACCGGCATCGATCACCACTTGGCTGGCGGTAACGCGGGCATGCGGGCCGGCCTGGATTACCAGCGTGCCTTCAGCGGTGGTGCTGCTGTTGCCGCTGATACTGAGCAGGTCGTCGGTGCCGATCACCGTGTTGCGCGTCCCGTCGGTGGTGTGGCGTTCGTCAGCTTTGATCAGGCTGGTGCTGTGGTTGTCGACCTGTTCAAAACGGTCGCGACAGATCTGGCTGTGGCTGTCGTTGAGGATCAGTTGTTCGACATCGCGTTCGGCCCGCAGGTAGATTTTCTCCTGACCGGCGCGGTCTTCGATCATCAGTTCGTTGTAGCCGCCGGTGTGCGGCGAACTGTGGCTGCGCAACACAGTTCTGGTCTTGTGCTCGGGCAAGGCGTAGGGCGGGGACTTGACCTTGTTGGGCACGCAACCGGTGATCAATGGCTTGTCCGGATCACCTTCGAGAAAGGTCACCACGACTTCCATGCCGATGCGTGGAATCGTCACTGAACCGAAGCCTTCCCCAGCCCAACTCGATGAAACCCTGATCCAGCAACTGCTGCGCTCGCTGTTGAGTTCGGCTCGGTCCCAATTGAACTCGCACTTAATACGGCCGAATTCATCGCAATCCGTTTCCTCATGGGCCGGCCCGGTGACGCGGGCGGTCTGACAGACCAGCGGCCGACGCGGTGCTGGCAACGGTGGGCGAAACACTACCTCGGCAGGAATCACACTAAAAGTGTTGCGATAGCCTTGGGTGAAACCATCAGCGGCTTTGGTGTCGCTGGTGACCGATTCTTCGAGCACTTGTGGCTGTCGGCCGGTGTGCGACACGCTGAGCAACAACCACAGGTCATTGCAGGTTTTACGCGGGTGTTCGGTCAGTTCGAACAAGTGGCCGCAGCGCAGGTTTGCCTGATCGCTTTGACCTTCGCCAAGCTCATAGTCGCTACGATGTCGCTCTAGCGCTTGCCGGGCCAGTTGTTTGCCGCATTTTTCGTTTTCTATTAACAGTGGGTAGCGATAGTCCTCCAGCGCCGGGGTGAACTCGGCGGTGAAGTGGCTTTCGAGCAATAGACTTGGGCGTTTCAAGTCGTAGTCGCGGCGAGTGACCGCGCTGGTTCGGGTGCTGGTTCGTACGCTGAAGCGGCTGACCACCGAGTGTTCAGCGACCATTCCGGAGTCTTGCTGATACGGCGTGGCGCCGAGTTTGGGCAGGAACACCTGATCGTCGGTGAACACCAGCAGATGCCCATCCGCCGAGTGCTGGTGATGCCAGGCAATGCCGTCCTCGGCGCATAACCTTTGAATGAATTCCAGGTCAGATTCCGCGTACTGCGTGCAGTATTCGCGAGCGGCGCTGGTGCTGACGTGGAAGGTAAACGCATCGGCCTGAATGCCATGGCCGTTGAGCACTTGGGCGATGATCTGCGGCACGTTCAAGCGTTGAAAAATCCGCTGATTGTGGCTGAACTGCAAATAGTGCAGTGCCGGCACCAGCGTCAGGTGATAGCGCGTCAGGCGTTTGCCGGCCTCACCGACCAAGACGTCTTCGATACGACCGTGAATGCCTTCACCGTTGTGGCCAAATTGCAGAAACGCCGGTTGGCTGAGCACGCTCTCCAGATCGAAATCCGGGTGCTCGCTGACCAGTTCAATGTGGATGCCGTAGAGGGTGCTGATCGCTTCGGTGCCGCTGAAGGCCAGCACCTGGAAGTCGTGACGAATAGCGGGAATCTGCAACGCGAAATGCGCCGCATTGGCCGACCGGAACATACGCTTATCCTTAAGCAAAGAGGAAAAGAGCGCGATGTCCAAACCGTCCATGGTTCGTGCTCGCGAAAACTGGCGGGCACACTATCAAGGCGAAAAAAAGATAGCTGTAGGGATAATCTTCAAAACCGGAAGGACTTTTCCTTTACAACAACCTGCCGTTCAACAGGCGTAAAAAAGCCGCGATCAACGCGGCTTTTTCACATCCACCCCGCCCTACTTCGGCTCAGGCTTCTGAAACGCATACAGATGCTGACGCACAATCCCGCCCGGCAATTCCTTGCCAAACACGCCATAACGTACCGGCCATTCCTTCGGCGGCAGCTTGAAGGTGCCGAAGAGCATGTCCACCAGCGGAGTGTGGATCGCGTAGTTCTTGTAGATGTAGTCCTTGTGCCGGGCGTGGTGCCAATGGTGGTAGCGCGGCAGGACGATCAGGTAGTTCAGCCAGCCGCCGTTGATCCGCACGTTGGCGTGCGCCAGTACGGCCTGGACGCCGACCAGAATCACGTAGGCATTCAACGCCTGCGGCGCGAAGCCCAGCAGCATCAGCGGCACCAGCACGCCGGTGCGGGTCAGGAGGATTTCGATGAAGTGCACGCGTGATCCGGCGAGCCAGTCCATGTGCGTGCTGGAGTGATGCACGGCATGGATGCGCCACAGAAATGGCACGACGTGATAGAGCCGGTGCAACCAGTACTGGCCCAGATCCGCCACCAGTATCGCGAGCAGGAACTGCACTACCAGCGGCAAGCTCTGTACGCTGGCCTGCAAGCCCGGCGACACCGCCCACCCGGCGATGTAGCTCGACGAGGCGGTGATGAAAATCAGGATGAACTGCACCAGCATGTGGCTGACGAAAAAGTAGGTCAGGTCGGTACGCCAGTGCGGGCGCAGGATGTTCTGCTCGGGGTCTTTGGAGTAAAGCTTTTCCAGCGGAATAAACACGATGGCCGAGATCAGCAGCGCCAGGACAAACCAGTCGAGACCGAGCGAGTACGGGGTCTGCCCGATCTCGCTGACCTGCACATTGGTGCCGCCGAGAACCACTGCCAGCCCTGACGCGACCAGACCAGTGATACCCAGGCGTTTACGCTTGTTGAGCAGGATGTTCAGGGTGCCGAGGCTGAACGACAGCACCAGCCCGAGCAACAGGGTGGTACGGGCGAATTGCTCGTCGTAGACCTTGCGCAGTTCGGCCGTGGTCAACCATTCGGGAAACAGGAAGCAGAACACCGCCAGCAGGCTCAACAGCCCGAGCGTGGCCGAGATGTAGCCACTGACCCGGCCCTCGCCGAATTTGAAGGGGGCGTTGCCGTGCCGCTGAAAATAGGCTCTGAGTCTTTCCATAACTGATCTTCCGTGATTGCGAAAACTGCGACTGGTCAATGCGACGCAGGCAGGCACAAAAAAGCCACGGTAACCGTGGCTTTTTTGTGGGTCACTGTTTCGGCGCGGGGGCCGGTGCAGTAGCCGGTGGAGCTGTCGGCGCGGGCGCCGCACTGCCCGGTTCGGCCGGTTTCGGCGCGGCGTCGTCAAACAGGTTGAGCCGTTCGCGCAACTCGTGCGCCGGCACCGGTTGCTGATCCGCCGGTAGCGCGTTGGGGTCGACCGGCGTTGCCGGAGCGGCGCCGTTATGACTCTCATCGGCCGGTTTCGCCGGATCCGCACCTTGCGAACCTTCGATCGCGGCTTGCGCCTTTTTGGTCAGCACGACGATGTCGATGCGGCGGTTGACCGGGTTGAACGGGTTTTCCTTATCGAACAATGCCGACGAGGCATAACCGACAACCCGCGCTACTTGCGCATCCGGATAGCTGCCGGCGATCAACGCACGGCGAGCAGCGTTGGCGCGGTTGGCCGACAGCTCCCAGTTACCAAAATCGCCGGTGCCGGTGTACGGCTTGGCGTCAGTGTGGCCGCTGATGCTGATCTTGTTCGGCACCGCTTTGATGGTGTCGGCCATGGCCAGCAGGATGTCTTCGAAGTACGGTTTCAAGCGTGCAGAACCGGAGTCGAACATCGGCCGGTTTTCCGCGTCCATGATCTGGATGCGCAAGCCGTTCGGCGTGATCTCGAAGAGGATCTGATCCTTGAATTTCTGCAGTTGCGGGTTCTCGTCGACCTTGTTCTGCAGTTCTTGCAGGAGCAGCTCAAGACGTTCCTTCTCGACCTGCTCGGCCATGCCTTCAACCTGTTCGGTGTCGACCGTGACCTTGTCCGGTTGCGGCTGCGACTTCACTTCCGGGTTGAGGGTGTTTTCCGGCGCCAGGGTCGGCGTGCCGCCCAGGTCGATGATGTACGGCGTGCCGCTTTCGGAGAAGCCGACCGGGTCCTTGAAGTAACCGGCGATGGCGATCTTCTGCTCAGGCGTCGCGGTGGACAGCAGCCACAACACCAGGAAGAACGCCATCATCGCCGTGGCGAAGTCGGCGAAGGCGATTTTCCACGCCCCGCCGTGATGCCCGCCGGCTATGCGCTTGACGCGCTTGATGATAATCGGCTGATTATTTTCCATTTCTTAGCGACCGCGAACGGCTTGTTCCAGCTCGGCAAAGCTTGGACGGTGGGCCGGGTACAGCACCTTGCGACCAAACTCGACTGCCAGCGATGGCGGCATGCCGGAAGCCGAAGCCACCAACGAAGCCTTGATGGCTTCATAGACGTTCAATTCTTCCTTGGCATCGTGGGCCAGGGAATGCGCCAGCGGGCCGAAGAAACCGTACGCCGCGAGAATACCGAAGAAGGTACCGACCAGTGCGGCACCCACGTGCAGGCCGATGGACTTCTGATCGCCTTCACCCAGCGAGGCCATGGTCACCACGATACCGAGTACCGCCGCGACGATACCGAAACCGGGCATGGCGTCGGCGATGCCGTTCACCGCGTGGGATGGGTGTTCGAGGTCTTCTTTCAGGCTGTACAGTTCCATGTCGAACAAGCCTTCCAGCTCGTGCGGGGCCATGTTGCCGGACGACATGATGCGCAGGTAATCGCAGATGAACGCGGTCATGCGTTCGTCTTTGAGCACTGCCGGGTACTTGGCGAAAATCGGGCTCGCGGCGGCATCTTCGATGTCGCCCTCGATGGCCATCATGCCTTCGCGGCGGCTCTTGTTGAGGATCTCGTAAATCAGCCCGAGCACTTCCAGATAGAACGTGTGGCTGAAGCGCGAACTGAACATGCTCAGGGATTTCTTGAGCACGTGCATGGTCATGTAGCCAGGGTTGGCCTGCAGGAATGCACCGAGTGCAGCACCACCGATGATCAACACCTCGAAAGGCTGGATCAGGGCGGCAATCTTGCCGTGGGAGAGCACGTATCCGCCGAGCACGCTCGCGAATACGACGATGATGCCGATAATTTTAGCCATAGGTAGAAAGTACTTATTTAAGTCGGGTTCAAGGTCATATTCGGAAGTTAAAAAATCTCTTCTTCTACTTATCGGCAAAACTGCGCCAGACTATAGCCAGTTCAGGCGAAAAGCCAATTTAGCCCATGCCGGGCGCGTCTACAGTCAGTGAAGATCCCGTCCAGACATGGCTAATGAAACGAACGTCCCACACGCAAAACCGACCACCCTCGACGGCTGGGTAAAGTTGCTCGATGGCGTGCGACTGCCCGTGCCGCAAGAGTCTCACGACAAGGTTTGTCGGGCGATCCGCGACAATCGCAGCTCGTTGCGTGACATCGCCGACCTGATGCAGGACAGCCCGGCATTGGCCTTGAGCATCATCCGTGAGGCGAATCGTCACACCCACGGCACCATGGCCGCGCCGGCGGAAAATCTTGAGGTGGCGATCAACCGTCTGGGCCTTGCCCGCACCGAAGAATTGCTCGCGCGCCTGCCCGCCGAACCGCAGATGCAAATCCCCAAGGCCCTGCGCCAGTTGCAGATGATCAGCCAGCACGCAACGCAACAGGCCAACGGTTTTTTCGCCAGTCGCCTGGCGCGGCTGTGGCAAGACATTCATTGGGGCAGCCTGTTGTTTCTGTCGCCGCTGTGGCCATTGGCGCTGACTTATCCGCAACTGCTTGAGGAATGGGAGCTGCGGGTTATCCACAAGGGCGAGTCGGCCCGCACCGTCGAAAAGCAATTGTTCGGCGTGCGCCTGCTGAAAATTGCCGAGGCACTGGTGCAGGCCTGGCATCTGCCGATCTGGGTGCAGCAGGGCTACAAACTGCTGCTCAGTGAACAGCGCGAACTGGTGAAAGTGCTGCGCATCGCCCGCGACAGCGAGCATCCGTTACGCCAGCAGAATCGTCTAGATGATGATCCGACCCTGCGCCGCTGGCTCAATCAGCCGGCCAACACCGTACTGCTGGCCAACGGTCTGGCGCTGTCGGCGCAACAGGCCTGGGACAGTCCGCACAGCGAACGCTGGCAGTACCTGACCAGCCTTTATCTGCAAATCTCGATGGACGAAGTGCAGCAACAGTTGCACCAACAAGCCGCCAACAGCGCCCGTCAACACGCGATGCCGGATCTGTGGCACCCGGCCGTTTCGCTGTTGTGGCCGTGGGGCACCCGTCGTTTACCCCCCGGCCTGTTGCCCGCCGCCGCGCCGACAGCTGAGGACTTGGGCCAATGGCGCAAGCAATGCGCCGAATTGCTGGCAGAACCGAGCCGTTTCACCAATGCGATGAGCCTGACCGTCGCCGCGCGCGATGCCCTGGCCGCCAGCGGCATGCGCCGGGTGATGATCCTGATGGCCGACCGCAGCCAATCCAGTCTGCGTGTGCAGCAAATCTATGGTTTGCCGAAAGAAGCCGCTGCACTGACTTTTGCCGTCAGCCAAAGTAGCGTGCTGCAACGTTTACTCGCGCAACAAGCGCAGGTGCGCATCAACCCGGACAACAATGCACAGTTCTCCGCCCTGTTGCCGCCGAGCTTGCGCACGCTGTTTCGTGGCGAGCATCTGTTCCTGCGCTCACTGGTCAATAACGGCCGGGTCATCATGATTGTGGTGGCCGATCAGGGCGGCGGACCCTTCGCCGACATCACCGTACAAGCCTTTGGCAAAACCGCGCAGTGCATCGAAAAGGCCCTGCACAGCTTTAGCAGCCGTGGCCGATGAGGCTGCGCTACAATCCTCCCCTTTGTGCTCTGGAGACCTCACATGTCTGACTTCTCTGGCTTGCCGCTCGTCATCGAACCGAGCGACTTGCTCCCGCGTCTCGAGTCGGGCGAACTGATTCTGGTGGATCTGACCAGTGCTGCCCGCTACACCGAAGGTCATCTTCCCGGCGCACGTTTTGTCGACCCGAAGCGCACCCAGCTCGGCCAGCCGCCGGCGCCGGGCCTGCTGCCGGCCAAAGCCGATCTGGAAGCGTTGTTCGGCGAGTTGGGCCATCGCCAGGATGCGGTCTACGTGGTCTATGACGATGAAGGCGGCGGCTGGGCCGGACGTTTCATCTGGCTGCTCGACGTCATCGGTCACGACAAGTACCACTATATAGACGGTGGTCTGCCGGCGTGGCTGGCAGATGGCATGCCGATGTCGATCCAGGTACCACCAGCGGTTGGCGGCCCGATTGCGCTGACTTTGCACGACGAGCCGACTGCCACGCGCGAATATTTGCAAAGCCGTCTCGGTGCTGCCGATCTGGCGATCTGGGATGCGCGCGGGCCGCTGGAGTATTCCGGCGAGAAAGTCCTGGCCGCCAAGGCCGGGCACATCCCCGGCGCGGTCAACTTCGAATGGACAGCGGGCATGGACAAGGCCCGTCAGCTGCGCATTCGCACGGACATGCCGCAGATCCTCGAAGACCTCGGGATCACCAAGGACAAAGAAATCATTACCCACTGCCAGACCCATCACCGGTCGGGCTTCACTTATCTGGTGGCCAAGTCCCTCGGTTATCCGCGGGTCAAGGGCTACGCCGGTTCCTGGGGCGAATGGGGCAACCACCCTGACACGCCTGTCGAGATTCAAGGTTTTTAAGGACAACTAATGAAAGAGCGTCTGTTTATCCTCAGTCAGTACCTGCTGCCTCATCACCTGCTGTCGCGCCTGGCCGGCTGCATTGCCGAGTGCCGCGTGCGCTGGTTCAAGAATGCCTTTACCCAATGGTTCGCCAAGCGTTATCAGGTGGACATGTCGCAAGCGCTGGTCGAAGACCTGACCGCTTACGAGCACTTCAACGCCTTCTTCACCCGTGCCCTGAAAGACGGCGCGCGTCCGCTGGACGAAACCCCGGGCGCGATCCTCAGCCCGGCCGACGGTGCGGTCAGCCAACTCGGCCCGATCGAGCACGGTCGCGTGTTCCAGGCCAAGGGCCACAGCTTCAGCGTGCTGGAACTGCTCGGCGGTGACGCGGCCAATGCGGCGCCGTTCATGGGCGGCGACTTTGCCACCATTTACCTGTCGCCCAAGGACTACCACCGCGTGCACATGCCGCTGGCCGGCACCCTGCGCGAGATGGTCTACATCCCGGGCCGGATTTTCTCGGTGAATCAGACCACCGCTGAAAACGTGCCGGAGCTGTTCGCGCGCAACGAGCGTGTAGCGTGCATCTTCGACACCGAGCGCGGCCCGATGGCCGTGGTGCTGGTTGGCGCAATGATCGTCGCTTCGATCGAAACCGTGTGGGCCGGTCTGGTCACCCCGCCGAAGCGCGAACTGAAAACCTTCCGCTACGACGAAGCCGCCCGCGCGCCGATCCATCTGGAAAAAGGCGCTGAACTGGGTCGCTTCAAGCTGGGTTCGACGGCGATCGTGCTGTTCGGCCCGGATCAGGTGAAATGGGCTGAAGAACTGGTCGCCGGTTCGCCAGTGCAGATGGGCCAAGGCCTGGCGCTGCCAAAAGCCTGATTGACCGTTGCGGGAGTCGCCTCAGGCGCTCCCGCAGATTGCGTTATTTGCTGCTATGGTTTTTGGCATGAGCCAGACCAATGCCCTGCCGCCCCTTCACGCGCCAACCCCGTCGCAAACGCGCCTGTCGTTTTGCGAAGCGACTCCGCGCGACCTCAAGCGCTGGATCGCCGACCTGCCCAAAGCCAACATCGGCGAAACCGCCCGCCAGTTGTATCAAGCCTTGGGTGAACTCAACCAATTGCTCACACCCAGCGACAATCGCCTCAATCTGCTGGAGCTGCTGCGGCCCGAGGTGTATTTCGTCTGCCTGCATCTGGAGCGGCACTTCCTGCATCAGGCAATCATGCTCGACGAGCGGTCGCGCAAGATCAGCAATCTCTGTCAGGCCCTGCAAAGCCATCTGGCCATCGGCTACAAACAGATCGTGCTGCGAATTGCGCCAAAGTACCGCAAGGACCGCGCAGCATTGGTCAGTATGGCTCTGCAGCGAGCAGCCCATGCACTCAAAGGCCAACTGCTGCGCGCCACGCAGCTGTATAGCTCGCCGCCGGAACATGTCTGGTTCGAACTGCATCAGCTGTATCGCAGCGCCGCTGAACTGCAACTGCAACACCGCGCCGTGCATGACGACTTGGCCAGCCTCACGACAGAGCTGAGCCTGGAGCAGACCTACATCGCCGCGCTCTTACTGGGCAGCGCTCGTTGCAATCAGTTGCGACAAAACCAGATCGCGCGGCTGGCCGACGTGTTAGAGCCGTGGAGCGCGCGACTCAAGCTGCATCCCGCAAGCCCGGACGCCGGCTTGCTGGCGATCAGTGCAGAACTGGATGTCGGCCCACGCTATCGCAGCATGTTTCGCAGCGAGCAACAACGCGGATTGCTCGGTTTCGATCCGCAACCGCTGGTGAATGCCATCGAAGCGCATTTGCTGCATCAGGACACTTCGGCGCCGCTGCCCGTCCCGGCCGGGCTGAGCTTCGATACCTTGCAACACCTGCACGCCAGCTGGGGGCAAGCGGCTGAACGCAGTTTTCAGCGCACCGTTGGCCAAGGCCATCTGACCGTGTGCGTGGGCATGAGCGCCCTGCACTTCTACCTCGGCGGCGAGCGCAGTTTCAGCGAACTGCTCAAGCTTCCCGGGGCGCGCTCGGCGAATTTCAGCAGTACCGTCGCCAAAGGCGAAAAGGACAGTTGGAGTCAGGCCTTCGACGCAGCACCGCAAAGTAATGCCGAGCAGTTTTTGCCCTACGAGGAAATCCAGTACGACCATTTGGTCGAGGACGAAAGCGGCACCGACAGCACCCCCCATTACCCGACCCATGCCCTGCCGGTGATCAACCACAGCCCCGGCGGTTATTGCCTGGCATGGCCAGAGGAAGTGCCCGCCGAACTGCAGGCCGGAGAAATGCTCGGAATACACGACAGTGTCAGTCTGGGCTGGAGCATTGCAGTGATCCGCTGGATCCGTCAGGTGCGCGGTGGCGGCACGCAAATGGGCATTGAACTGGTGGCCCCGCATGCACAGCCTTGTGGACTGCAACTGGTGCGCTCGCGGGACGATCACAGTCAGTATTTGCGCGGATTATTGTTACCGGAGATCAGTGCGATCGATCTGCCCGCGACCTTGCTGGCACCACGTTTGCCGTTTCAGGAGGGCAGCAAGGTGATGATCAATACCCAAGGCGAAGAACACCGCGCCGGGCTGGATCGGCGGGTGGCAAGTACGCACAGTTTCAATCAGTTTGCCTATCGCTCGCTGGAGGCCGCGAAAAATGGCGGGAGTGAGGAGGATTTCGATTCGTTGTGGAAATCGCTTTAATTGCCCGCCGATGGATCGGCGGCGCTATCTTCGCGAGCAGGCTCGCTCCCACATTGGAATGCATTTCAACTGTGGGAGCGAGCCTGCCCGCGAAGAGGCCAGTCAGGCGATAGATATCTCAGAGCTGCCCATCACGATCGCGGAAACCCAGCAGATACAACACGCCATCCAGCCCTAGGGTGGAAATCGCCTGCTTCGCCGACTGTTTCACCAACGGCTTGGCCCGAAACGCTACGCCCAAACCGGCAATTGCCAGCATTGGCAGGTCATTCGCGCCGTCGCCGACCGCGATGGTCTGCTCCAGACGCAAACCTTCCTTGTGCGCCAGCTCTTTCAACAGATCAGCCTTGCGCTGGGCATCGACAATCGGCTCGATCGCCACGCCGGTGCACTTGCCATCGACCACTTCAAGTTCGTTGGCAAACACATAGTCAATGCCGAGCTTGGCCTGCAATTGCTTGGCGAAGTAGGTGAAACCACCGGACAGGATCGCGGTTTTGTAGCCCAGACGCTTGAGTTCGGCGAACAAGGTTTCAGCGCCCTCGGTCAGACGCAGCGAGGCGCCAATCGAATCCAGCACGCTGACATCCAGGCCTTTGAGCAAGGCCAGGCGCTCCTTGAAACTGGCGCGGAAGTCCAGTTCACCGGCCATGGCGCGCTCGGTGATTTCAGATACCTGCTCGCCCACCCCGGCCGCCTTGGCCAGTTCGTCGATGACTTCGGCTTCAATCAGGGTCGAGTCCATGTCGAACACCGCCAGGCGACGGTTGCGACGGAACAGCGAATCTTCCTGGAAGGCGATGTCGACATTCAGCTCTTGGGCAACGCTGAGGAATTCGGCACGCAGCGCTTGCGGATCAGCCGCTTCGCCACGCACGGAGAACTCGATGCAGCCCTTGCCTTTGTCGGCCGGCGTGTCCAGCGGCATACGACCCGACAGACGGTCGATGTGATCGATGTTCAAGCCATATTTGGCCGTGATCGAGCTGACCGCCTGCAATTGGCCGGCGGTCACCTTGCGGGTCAGCAGGGTAACGATGTGGCGTTTTTTACCCTGATTGCCCACCCATTGCTGGTAATCCTCTTCGGACACCGGGGTGAAGCGCACCTGCTGGTCGAGCTCGTAGCCCTTGAACAGAATGTCCTTGAGCACGGATTTACCCTGCTCGGAATCGGGAATTTCAACCAGGATGCCGAACGACAGGGTGTCGTGGATCACCGCCTGACCGATGTCGAGAATGTTCACACCACCTTGTGCCAGAACGCCGGTAATGGCCGCAGTCAGACCCGGACGGTCGACTCCCGTGATGTTAATCAGGACGATTTCGCGCAACGCGCACCCCCGCAACTGGAAAAAAACCGCATTCTACCCACTTTCAGTGACCATCGGGCACCGCGAGCGCTTTGCCGGTCTAGGGCCTGTCGCTATACTGCGCGTCAACTTCACGGACAAAAGAGCCGAGCTCAGTGAACCGGCCCACGCCAGTTAAAACCGATAACTTCTTCCTGCTGATCTTCCGTGCACTGCGTCATCGCCGTGTACCGATTGCATTGCGCATTGCCAGCCATAACGTGATCCTGGTCGCTCTGGCCCTGGTGATTTATGCCGGGGTAATGGGCTTGCAATTCAAGCAGGCCATGCACGAGCAAGCCGATGCGCTGGGTGAAAGCCTGACCACGCAGACCGCCACCTCCGCCACGGAGCTGTTGGTGTCCAACGACATCCTCAGTCTCAACGTGCTGCTCAACAACCTGACCAAAAACAAACTGGTGGCCCACGCGGCGATCTACAGCGTGGATAACCGCATCCTCGCCGAGTCCGGTCAGCGGCCCAAGCACAGCCTGCTGGGCGAAGCCGAAGGCATGTACGAGAGCAAGATCACTTTCCAGGACGTGACCGCCGGGCAACTGCGCATCAGCCTGGACATGGATCAGTTCCAGCAGCCGATGACCATCAGCCTGCAAAGCATGGGCATTCTCAGTGCGATTCTGTTGGCGCTGTCGCTGGCCTTGAGCCTGCGCATGGGCCGCTATCTGTCGACGCCGTTGCTGCAATTGCGCGTGTGGCTGCGCCGGATTGACGAGCACACACCGGGCATAGAGCGTCAGGATGAGATTGGCGATCTGGCGCGTCAGCTGCACGCCAACTACGCGCCGGAGCCTGCACCGGAACCGGAGCCCGAATTCGAGGATGAGGAGGACGAAACGGAATTCGAGGTGCGCAACTTGCGTGATCCAAGTTTCGACGAAACCCGTCCGATGGCCGCGCAGAAGCCTGCACCGCGACATCTGGTCAGCACCGTTGAAGACGATGATGACGATGACGCGTTCGCCGACCTGCGCGACGAGTCGCTCAATGGCGCGCCCCAACCCGTCGTCCGCCAACCGTCGCCAAGCGTGCCGCAGCACACCGCCGTACTGGCCGTGCAACTGGGTTCACAGGAGCAACTGCGCCGCTTGCCACGGGCACGCCTGGAAGAGTTGCAGGAGCGCTATCGCGACTGCCTCGATCAGGCCGCTTCGTTGTATCAGGGCGAAATCGAAACCCTGAACGACGGCAGCACGCTGATGCTGTTCCACACCGAAGACAGTGGCGATGACTACCTGACCAATGCGATCTGCTGCGGCGAACTGCTGCGGGCGCTGGGTCATCAGTTGCAGATTGAAGTCGCGGACAGCGGCATCACCTTGCAATTGCAGTTGGGCCTGACCTTGGGTGATGAGCTGTTCGGGTTGAGCCAGATTGATTTGCTGCTGACCGATTCGGCCCAGGACGCGCTGGCCTTGTCGCAACACAGCCGCAACCTGCTGCTGGTTGAGCGCAAGATCAGTGATGACGCGCTGATCCGCCAGCGTGCGCGGATCCGCCCGATCGCCAGCCCTGAGGGGGCTTGCTGCGTGGAGCGGTTGATGGAGCCTTATCCGTCGATGCTGGAACGGCAACTGGCGCGGATGCATGAGCGTCGGGCGTAAGCCTTAGGCCTGAAACACGGAAGCCCGCAGACGAGTGATTGTCTGCGGGCTTTTTTGTGGCCGGTGTTATCGAGATTGCAAGCACCCTGAAAAGCCCCTCACCCTAGCCCTCTCCCACAGGGAGAGGGAACCGATCCGGGAATATTGAAGACCTACAGCGACTTGAACTCCCAGCTGTGAATCCATAACCGCCAAGCGCTTGCAGGTCGATGTATAGCGCCAGACACCTCCGTCAGTCCCCTTTCCTTCCGGGAGAGGGGACTGACCCGGGGATATTCCAGAGCCACACCGACCTGCCCCTGCCCTGCGGAATCCATAATCCCCAAGCTCTTTCAGGTCGATGCATAGCGCCAGACACCTCGGTCGGCTCCCTCTCCCTCGGGGAGAGGGCTGGGGTGAGGGGCTTTTGATCTTCCCCACCAAACCCCAAACACAACAAAGCCCGCACAAGGCGGGCTCTGTTCTGACTCGATCCAGCTTAGAAGCGGAACACTTCCATGTCAGTCCGAATCGGCGAGGCCATCGGAATCTTCGGCTGCTTCTCGGCCTCAGTCGCCGGCGCGGCCGGTTTCGGTGCCGATTTACGCGGCGCTTCGGCCACCGGTGGCTGATTGGCCAACGGTTTCAACGCCACCGACAATTGCTCGGCCAGACGCTGCAGCAAAATGCCCTGCGCCTGCACCTGCGAAGCTGTACTACCAGCATGCAGCTCTTGCAGATGCACGATGCGGTTATCGCGCACTTGACCACGACGGTCGATCAGACGCCATTGCGCATCGAGGATCGCCGGTTGTTTCTGACCGGAGTCCAGACGCGTGATGGTCAACAACACCTGCACATCCGGAGTGAACCCCGTAGTGGCCGGTGCCAGCACCACACGCTGGCTGTCCAGATGGCCCGCGACCTGGCGCATCAGCAACTGATCAATATCCGACGAAAGGCTGCCAGCCCAACGACCGTCAGTCGCCGCTTGCAGACTGCCATCCGGTTGACGTTGCAGTAATGTTTCACGTTGCAGGTAATCGGCTACGACTACCGGGCCCAACAAAACCGCCATGCCTGCACTTTGCGCAGGCTGAACCGGACTTCCGCTGTCCAGTTGATACAGCGACACCGGCTGGTGAACGCTGCAACCCGCCAGGCCCAAAACGCCGGCGAGCAGGAAAATAAGGGGGCGCAGAGCTGTCATCATCCCGTCCAGGTGGCCGCCACAAGGCTGACCACAGTGAAAATACTCAATAAATATGAAGAACGCTCAGCCACGCCGGCGCTTGGAAAGGCCATATCATCCGTGAATATGCGTTCCGACTCCAGCGCCAAAGCGTCGATCTACGCGTTAAATCGTGGATCGAGCTCTCTAGGACGCCTAATTGAGGTTTTCGACGAGCAGCGCATCCACTCTCTGGAAGCCCCTTGGAAGCTTGTTGCCACGACGTCCACGTTCACCTTTGTAGTGTTCGAGGTCGTCGGCCTTCAGCGACAGGGTCCTTTTTCCGGCCTGCAGCACCAAAGTGGCACCTTCCGGAAGTACGGCGATGTCCGTGACATATTCTTCGCGACTGGCCACACGCTCACCGGAAATACCGATGATCTTGTTGCCTTTGCCCTTCCCTAATTGTGGCAGATCGCTGATTTTGAAGATCAGCAGGCGACCTTCGGTCGTGACCGAGGCCAGCCAGTTCTGCTCACGATCGGCAACCGGGCGCGGCGCGATCACTTTGGCGTTGTTCGGCAGGCTCAACAGGGCTTTACCGGCCTTGTTCTTGGCTTGCAGGTCTTCGCCTTTGACCACGAAGCCGTAACCGGCGTCGGAAGCGATCACGTACAACGCGTCGTCTTCCGGCATCAGCACGCATTCAAACGAAGCGCCCGGTGGCGGCGTCAGACGACCGGTCAACGGTTCGCCCTGGCCACGCGCCGACGGCAGCGTATGCGCGGCAACCGAATAGCTGCGGCCGGTGGAGTCGATCACCACGGCAGACTGGTTGGAGCGCCCCGCCGCCGAGGTCTTGAAGCCATCGCCGGCCTTGTACGACAGGCCGGTAGCGTCGATGTCATGCCCTTTGGCGGAACGGATCCAGCCTTTTTCCGACAGTACGACGGTGACTTTTTCGTTCGGCAGTAGATCGTGCTCGGTCAACGCTTTGGCTTCGGTGCGTTCAACGATTGGCGAACGACGGTCGTCGCCATAGGTTTCGGCGTCCTTGATCAGCTCGGTGCGCACCAGCTTCTTCAGCTTGGCTTCACTGCCCAGCAGCGCTTGCAGCTTGGCTTGTTCCTTGAGCAGTTCGTCCTGCTCGTCGCGCAGCTTCATCTCTTCCAGTCGCGCCAACTGACGCAGACGGGTATCGAGAATGTAGTCGGCCTGGATTTCGCTGAGGGCGAAACGCTCGATCAGCTTGGCTTTCGGGTGCTCCTCGGTACGGATGATGTGGATCACTTCATCCAGATTGAGGTAAGCGATCAACAAACCGTCCAACAGGTGCAGGCGACGCTCGACCTTGTCGAGGCGGAATTGCAGGCGGCGACGCACGGTCAGCACGCGGAATTCCAGCCATTCGACCAGCAGCGCGCGGAGGTTTTTCAGCTGCGGTTTGCCGTCCAGACCGATGATGTTGACGTTGACCCGGTAGGTCGACTCCAGCTCGGTACTGGCGAACAGGTGCTGCATCAGCGCTTCGTGATCGACGCGGCTGTTGACCGGGATGATCACGATACGGCATGGGTTCTCATGGTCGGATTCGTCACGCAGGTCAGCGATCTGCGGGGCTTTCGACGGTTTGGCCTGCATCAGCGCGGCGATCTGTTCAAGCACCTTGGCACCGGAGACCTGATGCGGCAGCGCGGTGACGATGATGTCGCCGTCCTCGACGTGGTAAACGGCACGCATGCGCACCGAACCCTTGCCGGTTTCGTACATTTTCAGCAGGTCGGCACGCGGCGTGATGATTTCCGCTTCGGTCGGATAGTCCGGGCCCTGAATGTGTTCGCAGAGCTGTTCGACCGTGGCTTTCGGCTCATCGAGCAGACGCACACAAGCGGTGGCGACTTCGCGCAGGTTGTGCGGCGGCACATCGGTAGCCATGCCCACGGCGATACCGGTGGTGCCGTTGAGCAGAATGTTCGGCAGGCGCGCCGGCAACACCAGCGGCTCCTGCAGGGTGCCGTCGAAGTTCGGCCCCCAGTCGGCAGTGCCCTGGCCCAGCTCGCTGAGCAGCACTTCGGAATAACGCGACAAGCGTGCTTCGGTGTAACGCATGGCGGCGAAGGACTTCGGATCGTCCGGTGCACCCCAGTTACCCTGGCCATCGACCAGCGTGTAGCGATAGCTGAATGGCTGGGCCATCAGCACCATCGCTTCGTAGCACGCCGAGTCGCCGTGCGGGTGGAACTTACCGAGCACGTCACCGACGGTACGCGCCGATTTCTTGTGCTTGGAATCGGCGTCCAGGCCCAACTCGCTCATGGCGTAGACGATACGCCGCTGCACTGGTTTCAGGCCATCGCCGATATGCGGCAAGGCACGGTCCATGATCACGTACATGGAGTAGTTGAGGTAGGCACTTTCGGTGAAGTCGGCCAACGAGCGGCGTTCTACACCGTCCAGGCTGAGATCAAGGGGGTTGCTCATGCAGGCCTCATCGGTTCGTTGTCTGGCGCAGCAGCATGGTGCCACCGCGCTGAGTAAATTCAAGTTTGTTCAGGGCGCTCATACCGAGCAGCACCTGATCGCCATGCAGCCCCGGCGCCACCAGTGCGCGAACATCCCGCAGCACGATGTCGCCCAGTTGCAGGCGGGCAATTTTGGTCCGATAGCCCTGGCTCAGGCCGTTGGCCGTGCTCAGGGTCACTCCGAAACCTTCTTCCAGCTTCAAACGCTTGGCCAGATCCGCCGGGATCGCCACATCGGTCGCGCCGGTGTCGAGCATGAACTCCACCGGCTCACCGTTGATCTGACCACTGGCGACAAAATGCCCTTGGGCATTACCGGCCAGTTTCACCTCGATAAACCCTTCACCCTGCTCCGAACTGACCACCACGTTCGGATTCTGCTGGCGTTGCTCCCACTGGCCAAAGAACCGCGTCGCGAGAAACAGCGCCGCGCACCACGCCAGAATCATCAGCACCCGACCGGCGCGCTTGCCCGGCGGTTGCTGGCTCATGGCTTGGCGCTCCAGCCACCGTCAGGTGCGGCGAAGCGCCAGACGATCGGCCGCACCTCACCGTCGGCGCGCGGGCCGAAATTATTGTCGACGCCGACCCATGCACCATCAGCGTCAACGATCAGCGCCTCTTCCAACCCGAAGTTCTGCGAATAACGGCGGTTGGCCTGCAACAGTTCAGCGGCGTACGACCAGCAACGCTCGACCTTGGCGGTCTGCGCATCGCGCCGGCAAATCTGGAAGGCGTTGCGCTCAAGGGTAAACAGTTTGCCGTTGAACAACGAAAGGTCGGAAAAATCCCGGTTGACCGCTCTGGCCTTGGGGAACTGCGGCGGCTGCATTTCCTTGCCGCCCTCGCTGAGCAGCACGCAGCGACCGTCGCAATCCCACACCGTCTGCTGGCGCTTGATCAGCAGCAAGCCACGGCTTTGCCGCTCGGCGGCCAGCCACATCTGATCACCCGCCGGGCTGATCGCCAGGCCTTCGAAGATCGCATTGAAATGCAGGAGCATGCCGCTGGCCCGCGCTTCGCGAACCATCATCGGCGAGATCTTCAGCCAGTTGACCGGGCCGCTGACGGGCACCTGCAAGACCGCCGCGTGGCCCTCGCTGACAATGTAGCGATTGCCGGCGCTGTCGCAGCTGATGCCCTCGAAATCCAGATCGCCACCGCGCACGAACGACGCGGCCCAATTGCGCGAGCGCAACCCCCACGGCAAACCGGTCTCAGGCACCAGGGGTACGTCGATGTGCAAGGCTTCGGCCTGCCAGACCTGATCGGCGGTATTGAGCCGATAGATCTGATCGTCATCGCGGTCCGACACCGTCCACAACTCGCCGCCACACATGGCCAGCCCCGACAGGTTGCCGCCGCGCATGCCCTCGACCGGGTGCCCGGAGAGCACGCGCAACTCCTGCAACGGCTCGGCCGACACATTCATTGCACTCAGCAGCAACGCACCCGCCAAGGCCCAGCCAAACCGCATCAGGCCAGCACCTCGGCGAGGTTACCTTTGGATTCGAGCCAGGTCTTGCGGTCACCGGCGCGTTTCTTCGCCAGCAGCATGTCCATCATTTCCGACGTTTCGGCGAAGTCTTCACCCAGCGTCAGTTGCACCAGACGCCGAGTATTCGGGTCCATGGTGGTTTCACGCAGCTGCGGCGGGTTCATTTCACCCAGACCTTTGAATCGGGTGACCTGCGGTTTGCCGCGCTTCTTCTCGGCGACCAGACGGTCGAGAATGCCGTCGCGCTCGGCTTCGTCGAGGGCGTAGTAGATCTCTTTGCCCAAGTCGATGCGGTACAACGGCGGCATCGCCACGTAAACGTGACCGGCGTCCACCAGCGGGCGGAAATGCTGGACGAACAACGCGCAGAGCAAGGTTGCGATGTGCAGGCCGTCGGAGTCGGCGTCGGCGAGAATGCAGATCTTGCCGTAACGCAGTTGGCTCATGTCCGCCGCGCCCGGATCGACACCGATGGCCACAGCGATGTTGTGCACTTCCTGACTGGCGAGCACTTCGCTGCCGTCGACTTCCCAGGTGTTGAGGATCTTGCCGCGCAACGGCAGGATCGCCTGGAATTCCTTGTCCCGCGCTTGCTTGGCGGAACCGCCAGCGGAATCACCCTCGACCAGGAACAGCTCGGAACGCATCGGATCCTGACCGGCGCAATCCGCCAGTTTGCCCGGCAACGCCGGCCCCTGAGTGACGCGTTTACGCTCGACCTTTTTACTGGCCTTGAGGCGGCGACCAGCGTTGTTGATCGCCAGCTCGGCCAGCGCCAGACCGGTTTCCGGGTTGGCGTTGAGCCACAGGCTGAAGGCGTCCTTGACCACACCGGAGACAAACGCCGCCGCTTCACGGGACGACAGTCGCTCTTTGGTCTGGCCGGAGAATTGCGGCTCCTGCATTTTCATCGACAGGACGAACGCGATGCGCTCCCAGACGTCTTCCGGCGCCAGCTTCACGCCGCGCGGCAGCAGGCTGCGGAATTCGCAGAACTCGCGCATGGCATCAAGCAGGCCCTGACGCAAACCGTTGACGTGAGTACCGCCCTGCGCCGTCGGGATCAGGTTGACGTAGCTTTCCTGTACCGCGTCGCCACCTTCCGGCAGCCACAGCAGCGCCCAGTCGACCGCTTCTTTGTTACCGGCAAAAGCACCGCAGAACGGCTCGTCCGGCAGGCGTTCGAATTCACTGACGGCGTCGACCAGATACGAGCGCAGGCCGTCTTCGTAATGCCACTCGACTTTCTCGCCAGTGCCTTTGTCTTCGAAACTGACCAGCAGCCCCGGGCACAAAACGGCCTTGGCCTTGAGCACGTGCTTAAGGCGGCTGATGGAGAATTTTGGTGAGTCAAAGTATTTCGGATCCGGCGCGAAGTACACGCTGGTGCCCGTGTTGCGCTTGCCGACGGTGCCAACAATTTCCAGCTCCGAGGCTTTGAAGCCGTCGTTGAAGGTCATCTGGTATTCGTTGCCGTCACGCTTCACGCGTACGCGGACTTCGGTCGACAAGGCGTTGACCACGGAAATACCCACGCCGTGCAGACCGCCGGAGAACTGGTAGTTCTTGTTGGAGAACTTGCCGCCCGCATGGAGCTTGGTGAGGATCAGTTCGACGCCCGACACGCCCTCTTCCGGGTGGATGTCGACCGGCATGCCACGGCCGTCATCGCTGACTTCCAGCGAATGGTCGGCGTGGAGGATGACCTGCACCGATTTGGCGTGACCGGCCAGGGCTTCGTCGACACTGTTGTCGATGACTTCCTGGGCGAGGTGGTTCGGCCGACTGGTGTCGGTGTACATGCCGGGGCGTTTGCGCACCGGGTCGAGGCCCGAGAGGACTTCGATGGCGTCGGCGTTATAAGAGCTAGCGCTGGGAGTGGCCATAGGGTCTCGTCGTCAGTCATTCATGAAATAGGGGCAAGACTTCACAGTGCGGTGAAATCGATTGCCTGATACACATCGGCACCAATGCCGGCAAAACTCAGCAACGCCGGCAATTGTCCGGCAAAACCCTGAAAGCTGTGATCGCCGCCGGCCTGAATGCGCAAGGCACAGGCGCGGTAATACTGCTGGGCGAGGCGATAATCCAGTGTTTCATCGCCGGTCTGCAACCAGACCTGATAGCGCTGCGCATCCTGAGGCGCCAGCACTTCCAGTTCGGCCAGAGCGGTGACGTGGTCGTGGGTCAATTCCCAGGTTTCATCGGTATACAGGTTTTTCTGCGTGCCCAGATAGCCGTCGAACATCCGGTGCGGGCTGACCGCCGGGTTGACCAGCAGGGCTTTCAGGCCATGGCGCTCGGCCAGGTGAGTCGCATAGTAGCCGCCGAGTGAGCTTCCCACCAGCAGCGGCCGGTCCAGTTCGGCAATCGCTTGCTCCAACTGACCGATGGCTTCGCGCGGGTGGTGATGCAGGGCCGGGACACGCAGCTTGTCGCTCAAACCCAGTTGTTCCATCACGGAGACCAGCTGACAGGCCTTTTTCGAGGCCGGGGCGCTGTTGAAACCGTGGATATAGAGGATCGAACCGGACATTTGAGCTCCCTGGGTGTCGGTTTGGGTTTGCGGAGTTTACAGGGAGAGAAGATTGGATTGGGGGTGGTTTCGATAATTTGGTGTGACATCACGAGCTGCCCTCACCCTAGCCCTCTCCCGGAGGGAGAGGGGACCGAATGGGGGATATTTGCGAACTACATCGACCTGAACGCTTTGCTGTGAATCCGCAATCGACAACGCTGCTTCAGGTCGATGGATAGCGAAAGACACCTCGGTCGGCCCCCTCTCCCTCTGGGAGAGGGCTGGGGTGAGGGTTTTGATTTGTCGCTCAATAACCGTTGGAGCCGTAATCGACTGTGTAGGCGAAACCGATGACACGTTCCACCCCGGTTTCCAACCGCCCATCCGGCAACAACCGCAACCAGCGATACCCCGGCGCCTGCTCCCCCACCTTGAAATCCTCACTCCCCGGCTCGAACTGAATGCACGTCGACGGCGAAGCCATCAGCCGCACGCCATTACGCTCACGATCAATCTCCTGATGCACATGCCCCCACAACACCGCGCGTGCCTGTGGAAAGCGATCCAGCACCTCGAAAAACGCCTCGGGATTGCGCAAGCCAATCGGTTCCATCCACGCGCAACCGATCGACACCGGATGATGGTGAAAGCACACCAGATGATGCCGCTCCGGCGCTTCGCTCAGCGAACGGGCCAGCAGCTGCAATTGATCGTCCTGCAAATACCCCGGCACTGAGCCGGGTACAGCCGAATCCAGCATCGTCACCCGCCAGTTGCCAATATCGACCACCGGATCCAGCAGCGTGCTCTGCACCGCGGCCTGGGCCATGATCATCGGTTCGTCGTGATTGCCGGGAATCCACCGCGCCGGTGCGTCGATCTGCGCGCTCATCTGGCGAAACTGCTGATACGACTCCAGCGTGCCGTCCTGCGAGATATCGCCGGTGGCCAGAATCAGATCGATCTGCGGCTGCTGCCCCAGCACCAGCTCGATGACCTTTTGCAGGCTCTCGCGGGTGTTCATGCCCAGCAGTGTGCCGTTCGCTTCAGCGAACAAATGGCTGTCGGACAACTGCACCAGCAACGCCGGATCGGCGGTGGTCAACATGGATACGCTCGGCAAGGCGTTCTCCCAAGGCAAAAGCACGGAATCGATCAAGTGCCGCAATTATGCTGGGGGATCAGTGAAAGAGGAAACCGCCGAACCGGACGCAGTTCACAACTAGCGTACGACTTCGTACTCGTGCCCCAACGCCAGACAATGACTCAGCCATTCCCCCAGGAACAGATTGAGCTGGGCCTTTTCATCCGGCTGATGCATCGCCGCGTTCGGATAAGGATAGATGCCGCGAAAGCGTCGTGCATGTTCGGCACTGACCACTTCGGCCATGCGCGCGTCATGATAGACCTGCACTTCCAGTTGCGGCACCGGCAGCCATGGCAGGCTGTGTTCCTGACGCACCTGCAAAGTGGTGGTGTACGGGCAGGTTTGCAGCACTTCGAGGGCCAGCACGCCGAGCATCTGCTCGCCCTGAGTTACGGCGATGCGCCGCGCCTCGGGTTCGTTGCGCATGTCCGGGACCAGTCGCATCAGGCGCGCGTAGTTGGCCTCGCAGGCGGCTTGCAGCCCCACGAGGTCGACTCGATAGCGATCGCGCAACTTGTTTACGACCATAACCCCCTCACTTCGGCGCGGTTCAGCGCCAGCCACTGCAAAGCGATGATGCTCGCCGCGTTGGCAATGCGACCGTCACGGACGGCCTGCAAGGCATCTTCAAAAGCCCAGACCGTGACGCGGATATCTTCTGCCTCTTCTTCCAGGCCATGCAGGCCGCCAACGCCGTCAGTGCTGCAACGCCCCAGATACAAATGCACGAACTCGTTGCTGCCGCCCGGCGACGGGAAATACTTGGTCATCGGCCACAGGGCCTTGATGTCCAGCCCAGCTTCCTCCTGCGCCTCGCGGTGAGCAACTTCTTCCGGTTGTTCATCCTTATCGATCAGACCAGCGACCAGTTCGACCAGCCACGGATTGTCGGTCTTGCCCATGGCGCCGATACGGAACTGCTCGATCAGCACCACTTCATCACGCTGCGGATCGTACGGCAGCATGCACACGGCATCGTGGCGGACAAAGATTTCACGGTTGATTTCGCGGCTCATGCCACCGGCGAACAATTCATGGCGCAGGTGGACACGGTCGAGCTTGTAAAAGCCCTCGTAGCATTTTTCGCGCCGCACGATATCGACAGCGGTCGGAATGGCGTTGGCAAAATCAGTCATGAGCATCCTCTTTACTGCAGATCCATTACGAGTTGCCGCTTGTTACTGGCAACCTCGACTTCGCGCCATCCTAACGCGCCCGAACGGTTTGATGCAGCCCCTTTACCGTCAGCGGGATGGACGGTGGAGGCGAAACCCACTCTAATTAGCTTAGTGGCGAACTGACTGCTTCTGCGAGAGTCGAAGCGGATATCTTTTTGCCTTCCCCTGCTTTCGAAAGGACGCCCATGTCGCTTTTCAAAATTGCCTCCGTGGCCGCCATCGCCCTGACTCTGGGCGCGTGCGCCAGCCTGTTCCAGCCCAACTACCGTACGCCGCTGGAAACCACCCGCGATGCATCGGAACAACTGAAACCGGGCTGTTCCAACCCGGATTGCCCGCTGGTGAACATCGACACCCTGCGCTTCCCGGCCGAACCTGCGCTGGACGGCATCATCGAAAAACGTCTGCTGCAAATGACCCGCACCGAAGCAAATGCACCAGTGGCACCAACCCTCGCGGCCTATCGCGAGCAGTTTCTGGCCAGCGCCGGCCCGCGCAACAGCAGCTACCTGCAAGCGAAAGTACGCGAGCAGCATGACGGCTTGGTGATCATCGAGGTGTCGAGCTACCTCGACACCGGCGGCGCGCATGGCACCCCGGGTCGCGGTTTCATCAACTATTCGCGCCAGCAGCACAAGGTGCTGAACCTGTCCGACATGCTGATGCCGGGTCAGGAAGAGGCATTCTGGAAGGCCGCGCAGGTGGCGCACAACAGCTGGTTGATCAGCACCAAGCTCGATCAGGAGCCGGAGTTCGTGGCGAACTGGCCGTTCGTGAAAACCCCGAACGTGGCGCTGACCTACGGCGGCGTGATCCTCAAGTACGACGTGACCACCATCGCGCCTTACGCGCTGGGCCACGTCGAACTGAAGATTCCTTACCCGCGTCTGAACGGCATTCTCAAGCCCGAGCTGTTTCCCGGCCGTAACTGAAGGCCCGGCCCAGCACTAACTGCAACAGCCCTGCCAGTACCAGCGCCGGCAGGGTTGCGCCGACATCCGGATACAGATTTGCCAGCAAGTGGTAGGTGCTCACGCCACCCAGCCACGCCAACAACGCCGGCCAGCGCAACGCGGCTGACGCGACCTGAGCACTGCGCTTGCGCAGGATGAAGTGATCGACCAGCACCACGCCGAACAGCGGCGCAAACACCGAACCGATCAACAGCAGGAAATTCTGGTACTGCGCCAACGGCGCCAGCAGAGCGATCAGCGTGCAGACCACGCCAATGGCCAAGGCCAGATGCTCGACTTTCAGGCGCAACAGAATCCCGCTGGAAACCGCCGCCGAGTGAATGTCGGCGAAAGCGTTTTCCGACTCATCGAGTAGAATCAGCAACAGCGGAATGCCCAGACCGGCGCCGGCCAATGCCAGCAGCAGCGCATTGACTTCACCGCTTGGCGCGAAGGCCAATGTGTAGGCAACGCCGAGGCTCATCAACCAGAAATTGCCGATGAAGAAACCGACCGCAGTACCGCCGAAAACGTTCTTCGCGCGCTTGCCGAATCGTGAGTAATCGGCGATCAGCGGCAGCCACGACAGCGGCATCGCAATCGCAATGTCGAAGCCCACGGCAAACGGCATCGAACCGTCACCGGCGCGCGACCAGAGATCGGCCAGATCGGCTTTGGCAAACAGGTTCCAGGTCAACCACAGGCACGCCGCCAACAGCAGCCAGATGCCCCACTTGCGCAGGATCTGCCGGACGAAAGTCAGCGGCCCGCTGACCGCGAGCAAGGTCGCCAGCGCGCCGAAAAACAGCGTCCACAACAGCGGGTTCGACCACAGCGAACCTTCGCTGAACGCGCGGGTGCCGAGCAGGCTGGCGGCGTCGCGCATGACAATGATTTCGAACGAGCCCCAACCGATCAGTTGCAGCAAATTGAGCAGCGCCGGCAGGCTCGCGCCTTTGCTGCCGAGGCTGAGTTTCAGCGCAGCCATCGACGACAAACCGGTGTCGCTGCCGATCACGCCAACGGCGGCCAGCAGCAGTACGCCGACCAGCGTGCCAAGGAAAATTGCTAGCAACGATCCGGACAGGCCGAGGCCAGGCGCGAGCAATGCACCGGTCTGCAAAACCATCAAGCCGATGCCGAGGGAGAACCACAGGGAAAACAGATCGCGACCGCCGAACACACGCTTGTCGGCGGGTACGGCGAGGTCGGGGGAATAAGTGCTGGGTTGAATGCTCAAGGGTGTTATCTCAGAGGGACATTTGTTGTGATCGTTCCCACGCTCTGCGTGGGAATGCAGCCAGGGACGCTCCGCGTCCCAAAGCGTGACGCAGAGCGTCACAAGAGGCATTCCCACGCAGAGCGTGGGAACGATCAGTACGGGGTCAAACCTTCTTGTACAGCTGACTGCCTTCCTTCTTGAACCGCTCGGCCTGTTCCGCCAGGCCCTGGGCGACGTCCACGTCGACCGCGTCGATCCGCTGGTTGGCCGCGTACTCGCGGACTTCCTGCGTGATCTTCATCGAGCAGAATTTCGGCCCGCACATCGAACAGAAGTGCGCGACCTTGGCCGAATCCTTCGGCAGGGTTTCATCGTGATACGAACGGGCGGTGTCCGGGTCCAGACCGAGGTTGAACTGGTCTTCCCAACGGAATTCGAAACGCGCCTTGCTCAAGGCGTTGTCGCGAATCTGCGCGCCCGGATGTCCTTTGGCCAAGTCCGCTGCATGCGCCGCGATCTTGTAAGTGATGATCCCGGTCTTCACGTCATCCTTGTTCGGCAGGCCCAAATGTTCCTTCGGCGTCACGTAGCAAAGCATCGCGCAACCGAACCAGCCGATCATTGCCGCACCGATACCCGAGGTGATGTGGTCATAGCCCGGCGCGATGTCGGTGGTCAGCGGGCCGAGGGTGTAGAACGGCGCCTCGTCGCAGCACTCCAGCTGCTTGTCCATGTTCTCTTTGATCAACTGCATCGGCACGTGACCCGGGCCTTCGATCATGGTTTGCACGTCGTGCTTCCAGGCGATCTTGGTCAGCTCGCCGAGGGTTTCCAGTTCGCCGAATTGGGCGGCATCGTTGGCGTCGGCAATCGACCCCGGACGCAAGCCATCACCCAGCGAGAAGCTGACGTCATAGGCTTTCATGATTTCGCAGATTTCTTCGAAATGCGTGTAGGCGAAGTTTTCCTTGTGATGCGCCAGGCACCACTTGGCCATGATCGAGCCGCCACGGGAAACGATACCGGTCACGCGTTTGGCGGTCAGCGGCACGTAGCGCAGCAACACGCCGGCGTGAATGGTGAAGTAGTCGACGCCCTGCTCGGCCTGCTCGATCAGCGTGTCGCGGAACAGCTCCCAGGTCAGGTCTTCGGCCGCGCCGCCGACTTTTTCCAGCGCCTGATAGATCGGCACCGTGCCGATCGGCACTGGCGAGTTACGGATGATCCACTCGCGGGTTTCGTGAATGTGCTTGCCGGTGGACAAGTCCATGATGTTGTCCGCGCCCCAGCGAATGCCCCAGGTCAGTTTCGCCACTTCTTCTTCGATGGAAGAACCCAGCGCGCTGTTGCCGATGTTGCCGTTGATCTTCACCAGGAAGTTACGGCCGATGATCATCGGTTCCAGTTCGGTGTGGTTGATGTTGGCCGGAATGATTGCGCGGCCACGGGCGATCTCGTCACGCACGAATTCCGGGGTGATGATTTTCGGCACGCTGGCGCCGAAGCTGTGACCCGGGTGCTGCTGATCGAGCAGGCCGGCGGCGCGGGCCACTTCAAGCTTCATGTTTTCGCGGATGGCGACGAATTCCATCTCGGGCGTGATGATGCCCTGACGCGCATAGTGCATTTGCGTGACGTTGGCGCCAGCCTTGGCACGGCGCGGGTTGTTGACGTGGGCAAAGCGCAGTTTGGTCAGTTCCGGATCGGCAAGACGCTCGCGACCGAAGTTGGAGCTCAGTCCGGCCAGACGCTCGGTGTCGCCACGGTCGTCGATCCACGCCGAACGCACATCGGCTAGGCCTTTGCGTACGTCGATCACCACGTTCGGATCGGTGTACGGACCCGAGGTGTCGTAGACGGTCACCGGCGCGTTGATTTCGCCGCCGAAGTCGGTCGGGGTCACATCGAGGGTGATTTCGCGCATCGGCACGAGGATGTCCGGGCGCGAGCCCTGAACGTAGACTTTTTGCGAACGGGTGAACGGCTTGACCGATTGCTCGTCGACCTTGGCCGAGTCACTCAGGTTGATCGCGTTTTTTGATTTTGTAGTCATCACGGGCTCTCCAGACAGCATCCAGGCAGTGGATTGTCGGAGCAGAACCTGAAAGGCACGGACGCACCAGGACCGGTGCTGTGCATCGTCGTCGAGCGTTCGATTGTCGAACAATTTCCCGGACGAAGCACAAGAGGACTCGCCGGGTGACGAGAAATCTTGTTCCCTACGCAGGCGCTAACCTGATCAGGTTCAACGGGATCCGAAATTATTCGATCTCAGCCTCATAGCAAGGCACCCCGACAAGAACCCGGCCAGTCTAGACACAACCGGCAAAGAACGCCAACACCGCAGCAAACACCATGATGAATGGCATAAATACAGGGGCTTGGCCGATTGTTGTGAGGCAAATGCGCAACTACACTCGCTTTGCCCTGCCATGCCTTGACGCTGCGGGGCCTGCGCCTTACCTTTGGCGCCCGAATTACTTCCATAATATTAATGCTAGGGATCGCCTCATGCTGCGCAAACTCTCACTGGCTCTTGCCGTGTCTTGTGCGTCCAACGCAATGGCCTGGGCAGCAGAAGCGCCCTTGTCGACCAAAACCGATCTGGTCAGCGTCTATCAGGAAGCGGTCGACAACAACGCCGATCTCGCCGCCGCCCGTGCCCAGTACGGTGCGCAGAAAGAAGTGGTGCCACAGGCTCGCGCCGGGCTGCTGCCGAACCTGTCCGGCGGCGCCGAAACCGCCAACGTGCGCACCTCGATCGATCAGCCCTCGGCCATTGCCAATCGCAGCGCTCACTCGTATCAGGCGACACTCGCGCAACCGTTGTTCCGCGCGGATCGCTGGTTCCAGTACCAGGCCGCCAAGGACGTCAACGAACAGGCTGCGCTGCAACTGTCAGCGACCGAGCAAAACCTGATCCTGCAATCGGCCGAAAGCTATTTCAACGTGCTGCGCAGTCAGGACAACCTGGCCTCGACCAAGGCTGAAGAAGCCGCGTTCAAGCGCCAGCTCGACCAGTCCAACGAGCGTTTCGACGTGGGCCTCTCGGACAAGACCGACGTCCTGCAATCGCAAGCCAGTTACGACACTGCGCGGGCCAACCGCATCGTCGCCCAGCGTCAGGTCGATGATGCCTTTGAAGCGCTGATCACCCTGACCAACCGCCAGTACAACTCGATTCAGGGCATCGTCCATACGCTGCCGATCCTGCCGCCAGCGCCGAACGATGCGAAATCCTGGGTCGACACGGCGGCGCGGCAGAACCTCAATCTGCTCGCCAGCAACTACGCGGTCAGCTCTGCCGAGCAAACGCTCAAGCAACGCAAGGCCGGCCACTTGCCGACCCTCGACGCGGTAGCGAAATACGAGAAAGGCGACAACGACGCCCTCGGCTTCGCCAACCCGAACTCGTTCGGTGCGCCCTACGGTGGCAACGTCGAACAAAGCACGGTCGGCCTGCAACTGAACATTCCGATCTACAGCGGCGGGCTGACCAGTTCGCAAGTGCGTCAGTCGTATGCGCAACTGGATCAAAGTGAACAACAGCGCGAATCCCTGCGTCGGCAAATCGTCGAAAACACTCGTAACCTGCACCGTGCGGTGAACACCGACGTCGAGCAGGTGCAGGCACGTCGGCAGTCGATCATCTCCAACCAGAGTGCGGTGGAAGCCACGGAAATCGGTTATCAGGTCGGTACGCGCAACATCGTTGACGTGCTCGATGCGCAGCGTCAGCTGTACACCTCGGTGCGCAACTACAACAACACCCGTTACGACTACATCCTCGACAACCTGCGCTTGAAGCAGGCGGCGGGGACGTTGAATCCGGGGGATCTGGAAGATCTGCGGCGTTATCTGAAAGCCGACTACAACCCGGACAAGGATTTCCTCCCGCCGGATCTGGCCAAGGCTGCCGAAGCGCAGCTCAAGGCCCGGCCTTAAGCCTTAAAAACAAAAGATCGCAGCCTTCGGCAGCTCCTACATTGGAATACGTTTCCTGTAGGAGCTGCCAAAGGCTGCGATCTTTTTGCTTACTTGATCAGTCTGCCCAAACCATCCAGCAAACGCTGCAACGCGCCCTGGTTGCGGCGCATCACCGCCAGCCCGGCGTCAGCCATGCGCTGCGCATCGCGCGGCAGTTCAAACAGGCGCTGCACTTCCACCGCCAGCCCTTCGGCATCATCGACCTCGGCCAACGCCCCGGCTTCACGCAATTGCGCGGCGATGTCGAGGAAGTTGAACAGGTGCGGGCCGCAGATCACCGGTTTCGCCAGCGCGGCCGGCTCCAGCAGATTGTGCCCACCATTGGCCACGAGACTGCCGCCGACAAACGCGCTGTCAGCCAGGGCGTAGAGAAACAGCAACTCGCCCATGGTGTCGCCGAGCAGTACGCTCGTCTGCGCATCGACATTGGCCCCGGTCGAACGCCGCACCGTGGCGAAGCCTTCACGCTGGCACAGTTCGAACACCGAGTTGAAACGCTCCGGGTGACGCGGCACCAGAATCAGCAACGCATCCGGGTGATTGGCCAGCAACCGACGATGGGCATTGAGCACCACTTCATCCTCGCCGTCGTGGGTGCTGGCGGCGATCCACACCGGACGCTCCTGCGCCTGCCACTGGCCGCGCAGTTCGGTGGCGCGTTGCAACAGTTGCGGGTCGATGGTCAGGTCGAATTTGATCGACCCGGTGACCTCGACCCTCTCCGGACGGGCGCCAAGATCACGGAAGCGTTGTGCTTCCGCTTCGGTTTGCACGGCGAACAGGTTCATCTCGGCAAGCATCGGCGCGGTCAGCTTGCTGAAGCGGCCATAGCCGCGTGCCGAGCGCTCGGACAAACGCCCATTGGCCAGCGCCACCGGGATCCCGCGCTTGGCGCACTGATGAATGTGGTTGGGCCACAGTTCGGTTTCCATGATCACCGCGAGCTTCGGCTGCACGCGATCAAGAAACCGCGCCGCCGCACAGGGCAAGTCGTAAGGCAGATAGCAATGCTGGATGCGCGGTTCGTTGGCGAACAGCGCTTGAATCCGCTCCGATCCGGTCGGGGTCATGCAAGTGACGGTGATCGGCAGCTGTGGATAACGCTGCAGCAAGGCGCGAATCATCGGTGCGGCGGCGATACTTTCGCCCACCGATACCGCGTGCACCCAGATGCCGCCGGGTTGCAGTTTCGGCATGCCGTAGGAGAAGCGTTCGCCAATCCGTTTGGCGTACGCCGGCGCCTTGCGCGCCCGCAGCCACAGCCGAATCGCCACCAATGGCAGCCCCAGATAAAACAGCGCGGTGTAGAGAGTTCTATTCATGGCGGCGGAGTTTATCGACTTTTCTCGCCAATCGCGCGCAAGTGCACGGCAAAACGTTCGGCCAGCCAACGTGCGGCCGGACCGAGCGGTTCGTCGCGGCGCCAGACCAGCTCCACCACCAGCGCCGGCGGCGTCCATTCGCTGTCCAGTTCAACCATCAAACCCTGATACGCCGAGTACTGCACCACATGACGCGGCAACCAGGCCCAACCGAGATCGCGCACTAGCCATTCGGACATGACGTAGAAACTGTCCGCGCGCCACACCTGCGGGCTGGCCGGTTCGTTGCCGGGATAGACACTGGTTTGCGTCGACATCAGCAACTGTCGGTGCTGCGCCAGTTGCTGGCAGGTCACGTAAGACTGCTTCGCCAGCGGATGATTGATACCGCAGACGGTGACCATTTCGACGCTGCCGAGCACGCGGCGCTCCAATGCTTCGGGGATTTCATCGTGATAGAACAACAGGCCGAGGTCGGCACGGCACTCCACCAGCTTGTGCGCGACTTCACCTTGAGCGGCACTGGTCAGTTGCACTTCAAGGCTGGGGAATTGCTCGGCCAGTTCACCGAAACTTTCCACCAGCGCCTGATAGGGCATCGCCTCGTCCTGGGCCACGCGCAGTTGCGCTTCCTGGCCGCGCAGCATCGCCATCGCCCGGCCGTTGAGGCGCTCGCATTGGCGCAACACCTCCCGTGCTTCTTCGAGTAGTGCTTCCCCGGCCTCAGTAAGGCTGGGTTGGCGACCACTGCTACGCTCAAACAGGCTCACGCCAAGGTCATCTTCAAGCATGGCAATGGCGTTGCTGATCGCCGACTGCGCTTTACGCTGCTGGCGCGCCACGGCGGAAAACGAGCGGTGTTCGGCGACGTCGACAAACACCCGCAGTTGATCCAGATTCCACTGCATGCTGATTCACCACCCCATCTCTATAACAGATAGGTAATGACTTTACCCCATCTGGCGAATCACTAGAATGCCGCCTCAGCAAGCAACGTTTCACATTGAGGATTTGAACATGAACGCCTACGCCTACCTGGCCATTGCCATCTGCGCCGAAGTGATCGCCACCGTGTCGATGAAGGCCGTCAAAGGTATCAGCACACCCCTGCCGCTAGTGCTGGTCATCGTCGGCTACGCGATTGCGTTCTGGATGCTGACGCTGGTGGTGCGCACCGTTCCGGTCGGCGTGGCTTACGCGGTCTGGGCCGGCATGGGCATTGTGATGGTCAGCGTAGCGGCGCTGTTCATTTACGGGCAGAAACTGGATATCCCGGCGATGCTCGGGATGGCGCTGATCGTGCTGGGTGTTGTCGTGATCCAGCTGTTCTCGAAAACTGCCGGCCATTAACCGCCAGACCCAATCCCCTGTGGGAGCGAGCCTGCTCGCGAATGCGGTACATCCGTCAACAAATATGTCGACTGGCATGCCCTCTTCGCGAGCAGGCTCGCTCCCACATTGGCCCCTATGTTCGGCCTGTTGATCATCGACAAATCCGCCCCTTTCCCGAGTCTGTATACTGCGCCCTCGTCTTGAACACTGAGGTCGCTGCATGCCATCCGTTATTTCCACCGACGTTCTGATTGTCGGCGCTGGTGTCGCCGGCCTCTGGCTGAACGCGCGTCTGCGCCGTCAGGGTTTTTCGACCGTGCTGGTGGAAAGCGCCAGCCTCGGCGGCGGGCAGACCGTAAAGTCCCAGGGCATCATCCACGGCGGCGCAAAATACGCGCTGCACGGTGCGCTGACGGGTGCCTCGGAAGCCATCGCCGACATGCCGCGCCGCTGGCGTGAAGCGCTGGCCGGCAATGGCGAGCTGGATCTGTCCGGCGTGCGCTTGCTCTCCGAAGCCCATTACCTGTGGTCACCGGGCACCCTCGCCGGCAACCTCACCAGTTTCTTCGCCAGTAAAGCCGTGCGTGGCCGCGTTGATCAGGTCAAGGGCGAGCAACTGCCGCCGGCCCTGCAAGACAAGCGCTTCAAGGGCAAGGTTTACCGTCTCGCCGAACTCGTTGTTGACGTGCCGAGCCTGGTCCAGCGTCTCGCCGATCTGGCCGGCGATGGCCTGCTCGCCGGGCAAACCATCGAGCCACTGCTGGAAGCGGGCGTGCTGGTCGGTTTGAAAGTCGACGGCCGCGAGATCCGCGCGCAACGCATTGTCCTCAGTGCCGGTGCCGGCACGGCTCAACTGCTCGAAGACCTCGGCTTGAGCCAGCCGGCCATGCAACGCCGCCCGCTGCATATGATCATTGCCAAAGGCCCGGGCTTGAAACCGCTGTACGCGCACTGCCTGGGTGGCGGCACCAAACCACGCATCACCGTGACCACGCATCCGGCCGCTGACGGCCAATGGGTCTGGTACATGGGCGGCGACATCGCCGAAAGCGAAGGCGTGCACCGCGAGCCGGCCGAGCAGATCGCCACCGCGCAGAAAGAGATCGCACAATTGTTGCCGTGGATCGACCTCAGCACCACGCAATGGGCGACCCTGCGGGTTGACCGTGCCGAGCCGCTGCAAACCGGGCTGACGCGCCCGGACAACGCCTTCCTCGCCGAACAGGGCCGCTTGCTGGTCGGCTGGCCAACCAAACTGGCGCTGGCGCCGGACTTTGCTGATCGTGTGATCGCCTCCCTTGAGCGCGACGGCATCCAGCCGCAAACCACCGAAGCGCTGCCGGCCCTGCCGAAACCACCGATGGGCGTTCCTGCCTGGGAGCAACTGCTGCCATGACCATTGCCAGCCTGCATGACTTCCACCGTCCGCTGGGCAGCACCGGCCTGACGGTTTCGCCACTGGGCCTGGGCACGGTCAAACTCGGCCGCGACCAAGGGGTGAAATACCCCAACGGTTTCCAGATTCCCGGTGATGACGAAGCGCGGATGCTGCTGCGGCAGGCGCGGGAATTGGGCATCAACCTGATCGACACCGCCCCCGCCTACGGTCGCAGCGAAGAACGCCTCGGCCCGCTGCTACGCGGCCAGCGGCAAGACTGGGTAATCGTCAGCAAAGTCGGCGAAGAATTTGCCGATGGCCTGTCGCGCCACGACTTCAGCGCGGCGCACACGCGGATGTCGGTGGAACGCAGCCTGCAACGTCTTGAAACCGATTTTATCGACCTGGTGCTGGTGCATTCCGACGGCAACGACATGGCGATCCTCGAGCACCAAGAGGTTTACGCGACACTCGCCGCACTCAAGGCCGAAGGCAAGATTCGTGGCTTCGGCTTCTCCGGCAAAACCGTCGAAGGTGGCCTCAAAGCACTGGAGCAAGGCGACTGCGCGATGGTCACCTACAATCTGAACGAACAAAGCGAGAAGGCTGTCATTGACTATGCTGCTGCCCACGGCAAAGGCATTCTGGTGAAAAAAGCCCTGGCCAGCGGTCATGTTTGCCTGAGTCCGGGCGTGGATCCGGTGCGCGCCAGCTTCGAACTGCTATTCGCGCAACCTGGTGTGGCCAGTGCTATTGTCGGCACGATCAATCCGCTGCACCTCGCCCACAACGTAGCGACCGTTGCCCAGGTCCTTCGTGGTCACTGACGCCGCCTCGCGGCCTTAAGCAGGAGCCGATATGCCGCGCACGCTCATCCGAAAGAACCCGAGCAACTTCAAGACCCTGCCGCTGTTCGTCGAAGCAACCCCCGAAGGCCTGACCTATCAGAGCGTCGGCATGCCGCTGAACTTCACGCAGACCTTGCAGCGGCGCAAACCGGTGAGCGTGGCCGATGCCGAGCGCTTCTCGCTGGAACTGGCCAACCTCGGCGTTTCGGTACGCCTGACCCTGCATTGGCAGAATCGCGATTATTGGGTACTGGTGCGCCAGCGCCGACAGGATCGCGGCGACGTCGTACTCAAATTGATTTCCGGTTACGTGCCGGCGCATGAACTGAATATTCCGCTGCACACGGCCATTCAGGAAATTGCCGAAGAGTGTTTGCTCGAGACGCCAGAAGGCTGGCTCGGCGGACGCTTCAACGACACCTGGCTGCCGGCGCCCTACTCGGCGGCGCTGCATTATCGCGAGGCTCTGCCGTTCCGCCTGACCCCGTTGTCCGGCTCGGCGCGACCGATCCGTTGCGCCAATCTGCAGTTGCTCGAACGACCACGGGCCTATGTGCACCTGCCGACCGCGTCACTGCAATTGATCTACGATTTGCGCCTGGATGTGCCCAAGGAAGCCAAGTCCCTGAGTCTGTTCCACGTCGACGAGCGTCTGGAGGGTGATCAACTGGTAGCCCGACTCGACCGCAAACGCCCCGACCTGTACTTGATGCCACTCAAGGACGGCGCACCCCTGGCCGAGTTGTACACCCTCAAGCGCGACAAACTCGTCCCCGCCAGCACCCGAGGTCTGTACCTCGCGGAAAGCTTTGCGACACAAACTGGCTGGGTCGTGCGCGAGGAGCGGATTCGCTGGAAGGACTGGCTGGTGCAACAGGGCCTGCAACCAGCAAAAGCCCCGCGCCAGGGGCTCAAGCAGTTGAGTATCAAGGCGCTGCGATTGGTCGGGTTAGGCAAAAAAACCACCAAATAGCGGTTTAACGGCGGCGATCCCACCACGTGCGCATCGCGGCGAAGAAATGGAAGTAGCGATTTTCGCGCTTGCCCATGCCGCGCTTGGGCGAGAACGACTCTTCGGCAAAGGCACCGGTAATGCGCACCCGCGATGCCTGAGTCGGCAGTGTGCAGATCTTGGCATCGACCTGCTGCAGCACATATTTGAGCAAGCGCTCGGAATGCAGCTTTCGACCTGTCGCCTTGCAGAAATCGAAGATACGCTCGACCCGTTTGCCGTACGCCACATAGGTATCGCGCCCGCAAACCGCAAAGCGGTCGTTCAAGCCGCCCCACCACTGCCAGTCCGGAATATAAGCGTTGTGCTTGCGAGCCTCAGGGTGAGCGAAGACATAGCCAGGCAATGCGCTGTGAAAGAAATTGTCCGGGCGCACGAACACGACGAAATCCGGATTGAAGGACTCGATCATGGTCGTCACGGTGTGCAGCGAGTTGAGCTGATAGATCAGATTGCGCAACGAGGCATAGTCATCGGCCCAGGTGTCGCCCTGAGCTTTGACCTGCTCGAAATCCCAGCGCTCCAGCACGCCCTCGGTCGAGGTGAGCGTGCCGATCATCGATTCGAAAGGCTGGTAGTTGTCCGCCGTCAATTCGCCTTTCTCGCCGGAACGCGAGTTCTGCACCTCATCGATCTTGTACAGATGGTAGAAGCACTTAACTTCGCTGCCTGCAGGCAACTGCGCCAGAACGTTCTGTTCGATAGAGGGGAAACAGATCGGCGAATTTCTCGGGATCCCGAAAAAAGCCACGGCAATTTTCAACACTCAACAGCACCTTTTGAAAGTAGTTCGGGCCTGCTGGCAACCGGACAGACGATGTCGCTCACTTCTGTCGAAACAGCTTTTGCCACCAGCGACGAGGTTGCAGTGGCACCACAATGATGTCCGACTTTTGCAGCCAGTCACGCTCATAGTCCCAGGCATGGCCGCCCCACAGCTTTCCTGCTTCGTTGGAAAAACCCAGGGTCATGAGCTGATAGGTATAACCGACATGGCCGCGCAACCAGTCGAACAACACCAGCGTGTTGAAACCGGTGGAAGGCCCGACGTAGCGCTTGCCGCCCGGCCGGTCGACCGGGTAGTTCCACAGCGGCGGCAATGGAATGCGATCCCAGTACATGGTCACACGTGGCAACGGACACATGGGTGCGGCGCAGCCCACCAGCATGCTGAAACAGCGTTCACTCGCCTGCTCGAACATTCGCTGTACCGGCGGCGCGTAAGGCAGACCAAAAAAGTACGCGTCCGGCGCGTTGTAGCCATGCACGAAAACATTGACGCTGTGCTCGTTGAGCAGCGCTGCCTTGATACAGGTATTGAAGCTGACGACGACGTCATCGACGCCAATGTTCAACGCCTGAAAGTCCGCCGCCGTGATGGCTGGGTTGTTGGCAATCAGCACGACCCGAGGCGCACGGCTCAGACAGTCGAGAAGCTCTGTGGGTAAAGCACCCAGTACGGACTGATCACCACCGGGCAGCGCATCCAGCGCCATGTGTTCGTCCTTCATTCAGACCGGCACCTTCATCCCGTAACGCAACTTCACCCAGAATCGCGTGAACGCCGAGGGCGGCTGCCATGGGCGCATCTCACGCTGGATTTCCGTGGCCAGTGCCTGACCGACACGGGCAAAGGAATAGCGGCTTTGCGCGAACTCCTGGCCGTTGCGGGCAATGCGCTCTGCCAGTTCCGGATCGCTTTGCAGCAGCTTGATCTTTTCCACCGCCTCTTCTTCGCTGCGATAGAACACGGTGTTGTGCATGTCTTCAAAGCCGAGCAAGCGGTCTTCTTCGCCCTGACTCCAGGCCAGCAGCACACAGCCGCAGGCCATGGCCTCGTAGTTCTTGATCATGAACTCGTTCATGCCGATGTCGGCGCTGACGAAAATCCTGATGCGATTGAGCGTCTGCAGATATTCCGCGCCCGACTTGGTGCGGGTCACCAGCATTCCGGTACGCCTGGAGAGCGACTCGAGCATGGCTTTGCGCTCGGCATACTCGGTGCTTTTCAGGCTGCCAAGAAAGCCGATCGGAATGTCCCGCTCAACGCCGGTGTTGTGCAGCATCTGCTCGTCATAACCTTTGGAGACGAACACTGTGTCGATGCCTTCAGCGAGCATCTTGCGCGCGACCACGGCACCCGACACCAGTGCCCGACAGCTCGGCAGGCGGCTGTACAGACGTGAATACACGCCACGGTATTTACTGGCAGGCATGTAGTTCTGGTACGCATCGTGTTCGAGAAAGACCAGCCCGGGAATGCACTTGAGCACGCGCAATTGCGGGGCCAGGCGCTTGACCCGAGAGAAGATCACCACACGATCGAAGGTTTGATAATCGACCGAGGCCAAAAACGGCCCCAGGTTCATTTGTTGCTGCTTGCTCAGCCGATAGATGAAACATTCATCACAGTTCTGCTGCACGATGTCGTAAAGCCGGTCAAGAATGACCCGCTGCTCGTCCATCACCAGGAGCATGACTTTCATAGATTAATCGACCACGCGACGTAGGCAGGCAAGCGCATCGGATTCAAACCTGCCAACATCAACGGAAACGGTTAGATCCCCAAGGCAAAATCCGTTCACACGCAGTACACAACGGTAAAAATTCATCTGATCAACGACTGCGAATCTTCTCGACAATCGCAGTTGTCGAGCTGTTTTCGACAAGTCCCAAGACCTTCACGGTGCCGCCATAAGCGCTGACGATATCAGCGCCGACCACCTGATCGATGCCGTAATCGCCGCCCTTGACCAGCACGTCCGGCTTGACCTCGCGCAGCAGGTTTTCCGGGGTACCCTCAGGGAAACTGATCACCCAGTCCACCGCGCCAAGGCCGGCGAGAACCGCCATGCGCCGGTCAACACTGTTGATCGGGCGACCCGGCCCTTTCAGGCGGCTGACCGAAGCATCGTCGTTGACCGCGACAATCAGACGATCGCCCTGTGCCCGCGCCTGCTCCAGATAGGTCACATGCCCGGCGTGCAGGATGTCGAAGCAGCCGTTGGTGAAGACAATCTTCTCGTTGTGCGCGCGAGCATCGGCCACGGCGAGCAACAGCTGTTCAAGACCCAGAACACCGCGCTCGGAACCTTCTTCACGCTGGATGGCGCGACGCAATTCCGGGGCACTGATGGCGGCTGTACCGAGTTTGCCAACCACGATGCCTGCTGCCAGGTTGGCCAGCGCAACGGCGTGGGGCAGGTCTTCACCGGCGGCAATCGCTGCGGCCAGGGTAGAGATCACGGTGTCACCGGCACCGGTGACGTCGAACACTTCACGGGCACGGGCCGGCAGGTGCAGCGCCGGTTGGTCCGGGCGCAGCAGGGTCATGCCGTGCTCGCCGCGTGTCACCAGCAGTGCACCAAGCTCGAGGTCATGCATCAGGGCGGCGCCCTTGCTCACCAGCTCATGTTCATCGACGCAACCGCCGACGATGGCTTCGAATTCGCTGAGGTTGGGGGTGATCAGGCTGGCGCCACGATAGATCGAGAAATCCTTGCCCTTCGGGTCGGCCAGCACCGGAATGTTCTTTGCGCGGGCAGCCTGGATCAACGCCTGATGGTTTTTCAGGGCGCCTTTGCCGTAGTCGGAAAGTACCAGCACCTTGATGCCTTCGAGCAGGTCATCGACCTGCGAGCCGAGGGCCAGAGCGTCGGTGGCGAACGGTTCTTCAAAGTCGATCCGCAGCAGTTGCTGGTGCCGGCTCATGACCCGCAGCTTGACGATGGTTGGCTGGTGCGCAATGCGCTGGAACAGGGCACGTACGCCCGCGCCTTTGAGACTGTTGCTCAGGCTGTCGGCGGCTTCGTCATCGCCGGTCACACCGACCAGTGACGCCGGCGCACCCAGCGCGGCAATGTTCAAGGCAACGTTCGCGGCACCACCCGGACGATCTTCGATCTGCTCGACCTTAACGACCGGCACCGGCGCCTCAGGGGAAATCCGTGAGGTTCCGCCATGCCAGTAACGGTCGAGCATGACATCGCCGACTACCAAGACCGGGGCTTGATCGAAACGCGGCATGGACAACTTCATGGAGCAACCCACATACAAAATGAACAGGGGCGCGATATTAACACAGGGTAAAGCGCCGTCCGCCTCAATCTGAAAGGTCGCGTACCCAGAACAATTCATGACGCCGGACTGCCTTGCGGAAAAACTCGTTACTGCCCGTTTCAGGCCAACGGCGGCCAGCCAGACCCTGCTGGATCCAGCGGCGCAATTGCCGTTTGAACACTTGCCTGCCCTGCAAATCATGCTCCATGGCCAGCGCCATGGCTTTGTCCAGTTGCACGTCCGCCGACAACAGCGGACTCCACAGCCGGTCAGCCGGCAGCGGCTCGATGGCGGGCGGCAGCGCGATACCGGCACCGGCCGGGCCCATCGGCCAGCGATCGTTGTCGTGCAGGTGATTGGCGTACATCAGCAGGGTTGTCGGTTTCCAGCTACTCAGCTCGATGGCCGCAAGCAGTGCCTGGGTAGACGCCACATGATCACTGTGGGGATCGAGTTCAGGATGCGGTGTCACCACGACTTCCGGGCGATAGTGCTCAAGCAGCGCCGTCAGGTCGCCCAGCAGATTTTGCCAGGTCGGCTGCCCATCGATGTCGGCGGGCAGGGTCAACGGATTGTGCCGGCGCACACTGCGCACGTCGTTTTCCTGCGACTCACGGGAGCCGAACACCTGGGAAGGTTCTGCGGCCATCGAAGGCAGCTGCAGGCAGTAATAACCCAATTGCACGCAGCGCTCGGCAGGCACACCGCCCCACAGCGGGATCACCAGACTGTCCCAACTGCGCAAACGGCCCTTCAATCGCGCGGCTGCGGCTTGATCAAGGCCCAGACGCTGCAAGTCTTCAGCCTCGATCTCGCCTTGGGTCAGGGTGACGATGCTGACCTCTTCGCACCGGCTGTACAGGCCAAAGGCAGCGAGTTCGGCATCGTCGGCATGGGGAGCGATGACCATCACCCGCTGGCGGCTGTAGTCAGGGTTGGCCATGACCCACAACACACCCGTCGCCGCCGGCGTGCAATACCGACCACGCAGTGCCAGAGCACCTTGCGTCAACGCATTGCCCTGCCCGGACAGATTAATGAAACGCCGGCCCCTGACGCCACGCTCGAGGTCCTGGCGATCATCGCCCACCTCAACGTGGGGATCGAACCAACGACCCAGCCAGGTGGACTTCACTTCAAGCTCGAGCACCAGCGTCTCGCCCTGCGCCAGCGGCTCGCTCAGGCGCACTACGCCGCCCTCAAGGCTCACGGCCTGCCGCGCGGTTTGCGCCGGGAAGTTGTATTGATAGTCGTCGCCAGGCCGGTAGAACAAATGGTCGGCGAACCAGGCCTCGTGAGCGACCCAGGCCAGCACCAGCAACAGCGGCACCAGCCACCAGGCAATCAGCACGCCAATCAGCAACAGCGCCAGCACAAAGGCGATCAGGAACAGACGCTTGTTGCGTCGATGGGCTTTGAGCAGCTGTTGCTTGCGAGCACTCATGAATTCAGACCTTGTAGACCGGCACCGTGTGGCACCAGCGATCCTTGTACTCACGGTCGGCACGACCGAATGAATAGCGCAGCGGCTTGCCCAGCGCTTGCGCGTGCGCCCAGGCCTCTTGGGTGTTGACGAAACTCAGCACACTGCCGGGACTGAACTCGCGGCTCTGCGGGTCGACGCCACCGTTGATGTACTCCAGCGAAACCCATTGCGGGGCCTCGACGCGGTACAGCACTTGGATGGCCACCGGTGCCGAATCGAGCATCGCCACGGAACCGGTCATGAACTCGCGCAGCAAGGTAAAGACCTCAACCAGCCCGGCCTTGCCCGGCACCTCGAAGCCCCAGCGGCGCTGAAACAGATCGCCGTACGCGGCGGCCTGTTCCTGCGGCGTGAAGTCGGACATCGGCACCAGCGATCCGCCCGCCTCTTCCAGCAGACGCTGCTCGCGACGCTGGTTGTAGCGGAACTTCTTCGAATACTCTTCCGGCAGCCGGGCCAGAGCCAGGCCTTCGGGCTGTGGCGACAACGTGCTGATCTGCTCGGCATTGAGCTGGGATACATAAGCCATGCGCTGGCGCACGGGGACGACGACTTCGGCAGCAATCGGCAGGATGATTTCCGCATTGCCCATGTCCAGCAAGCCACGCTTGCCCTCACGCTTGAGCACTTCCTTGGACAAGGCGACATGACGTCCCCAGCAAGGAATGGCGGCCACTACCTCATCGCCAACGACCCAGCCCAGATAACGCAGTTCGATACCTACAAACGTCGACAGTCGTTCGACCACATCAGGATGCGTTGCGAAGCTGCCACCGAAACGCTGCCAGGCCTGAGCATAGGCAGCCTGGTCGATTTCGGTCCAGCCACGTTCACGAAAGCTGCGAAACACCGTCAGCATACGTTGGTCGCGTGGGCCGGCAGAGGCTCGTCGCCCTCTTCAAACTCTTTGGCGTGCAGACGGGAGTAATAGCCATTCTGCTCCAGCAGCTGCGAGTGGGTGCCGCGCTCGACAATCCGGCCTTCATCCATGACCAGAATCAGGTCGGCTTTCTCGATAGTGCTCAAGCGGTGGGCGATCACCAGGGTCGTGCGGTTCTGCACCACATGATCCAGTGCCGCCTGAATGTGCCGCTCCGATTCGGTATCGAGGGCCGAAGTGGCCTCGTCGAGAATCAGCAGCGGAGCATCCTTGAGCAGGGCCCGGGCGATAGCAATGCGCTGGCGTTGACCGCCGGAGAGCAATACGCCGTTTTCGCCGACCAGGGTTTCGTAGCCTTGTGGCATCTTGGCGATGAACTCGTCGGCATAGGCCTCGCTGGCGGCTCGCTTGACCTCATCGAACGGCGCGCCGGCCAGATCGCCGTAAGCGATGTTGTTGGTCACCGTATCGTTGAACAGCGTGACCTGCTGGGTCACCAGAGCGATCTGGCGACGCAGGCTGTGCAAGGTAAAGTCCTGCACACGGACGCCATCGAGCAGAATCTCGCCCTGCTCATGCTGATAGAAGCGCGGAATAAGACCGGCAAGCGTCGACTTGCCGCTGCCCGAGCGTCCGACCAGCGCAACCATTTGTCCGGGTTCGACCACAAAACTGATGTCGTCGAGCACCTGTTTGTCGGTGTCCGGATACTGAAAGCTGAGGTTACGCACTTCCAGGCGGCCTTCAAGGCGATCATGCTCGACCGTGCCCTGATCCACTTCAGCCGGCTCGTCCAGTTGCTCGAAAATACTTTCGGCACCGGCCACACCCTTCTGGATGGTCGAGCTGACCTCCGAGAGCTGGCGAATAGGTTTTGGCAACAAACCGGCCATGGTGATGTAGGCAACCAGATCACCCGGAGACGCATCGCCGCGAAGGTAGAGCACCAGGAACATGACCACGGCCATGGCACTGTAGGTCACCAGTTGCAGCATCGGCGTGTAGACCGCACCGGTCTTGGTCATCGTCAGTTGCTTGTCAGTGTTGCTCTGGCTGGCCTCGCGAAAGCGCGTCTTTTCATAGTGCTCGCCACCGAAGCTGCGTACGACGCGGTAACCATGAATGGTCTCGGAGGCGACGTGCGTGACATTGCCCATCGACACCTGGATCTTTTTGCTTTGCTTGCGGAATTTGCGACTGGTGCTGTTCACCATGATGCCGATCACCGGAAGGATGGCCACCATTACCAGTGTGAGTTTCCAGTTCATCCACAACAGGGTGCAGAACAGGAAAATCACGGTCATGCCTTCACGAATGACAACTTTGATCGCGTCTGTCGCCGCGCCGGTGACCATCGTCACGTTGAAGGTGATCCGCGAAATCAGGTGACCCGAGTTGTTTTTGTCGAAGAACCGGTTAGGCAGCTCCAGTAACTTGTTGAACAGCACGACCCGCAGATCGTGCACCAGCCCCAGGGAAACCCGAGCCAGGAAGAAGTTGCCAAGGTACGAACCCACGCCCTGTAACAGCGCAATGAGCACAATCATCAGCGGCACGGTTTCAAGCAGCTGCAATTTGCCCAGATAAGGGTTGCCCGGGAACAGGCTGGCCTCAGGATTGGCCAGGCCATCGACGAAATACTTGAGGATGTAAGCGAGCATCGGTTGAGTCGATGCGAAGATCAGAAACCCGACGATGCTGAGAAGGAAGAGACCGGCATAAGGCCGCACGTAAGCCAAAAGGCGGAAATAGATCGCCAGCGTTGACTGGGCTTTCGGTTCAGGACTGCTCATGGTGATCCGCACAATTCAGTGAGGCGGGGATGATATCACACGCGTTTTTTCCCCGATAAACATGACTTCAAGCCAGCCCTTGACCAAGTCGGTTAAGATACCCCGCTAATGATGGGGAGCCCGATATGCAATCGATTGATCACAGCACTTACGAGGCACTGCGCGCCGGTGCACACGTACTGGAAGCCGACGGCTCCGGCGACAAGGTGCTCAGATTGGCCGATGGACGCATGCTCAAGCTGTTCCGGCGCAAACGCTTGCTCAGTTCGGCACTGTTCTACCCGTATGCGCAACGCTTTGCCGACAACACCCGGGCCCTCGAACAACGCGGCATCCTCTGCCCCGAAGTGATTGCGGTGTACCGTATCCCGAGCATTGAGCGCGACGGCGTGTATTACAGCCCACTGGCGGGCAATACCGTGCGCCAGTTACAAGGCACCAGTGAAGAGAGTGATTCACTGAGATTTCAACTGGGTGCGTATTTCGCTCAGTTGCACGAGAAAGGGGTGTACTTCCGGTCACTGCACTTTGGCAACGTCGTGCTGACGCCCGACAACCACCTGGGCCTGATCGATATCGCCGACCTGCGCTGCCAGAAGCGCGCACTCAGCGACAGTAAACGCCTGCGTAACTTCGCCCACTTGCTGCGCTACAAGGAAGACCGGCAATGGTTGCTTGGCCAGGACGCTGGCGATACGTTTATTGAAGGTTACCGGCAAGCGCTGCCGAGCAACCGGCAGGCCCCCCTGATCTCGCGCCTGCGCCCGTTGCTGGGCTGACCCCTAGCGGCCGATGACTACCACCGTGGCGCCTTTACGGTTGGCGAAGTGCTCGATGATGCGCAACTGGTGCGCAACCAGCCACTCATTCAGCCACGGTTCCTGCCCTTTCGCCTCGATGACGAAATAGCGGTAGTCGCCGGCATGAGCCGCCGACATGGCCTCTTCCTGGGTCAGGACTGGCATCACGTAGCCGCGGCCGGCGTAATAGCTGATCCGACCGTCCTCGAAATAAGTCGGCGCGTCCGGCTCGACATGGGTGGACACCCAACGACCCGCCTCGACGTAGTGGGTTTTGCCGGCGCCGGAGGAAATGACGTTAGACAGCATCACCAGCAAGCCGACGATCACCAGCCACTTGCCCAAACGCGGAAACTCGCGAACAAACGCCGCCAGCCCCATCGCCAGCACCGGTACGAACAGCAGATTCAAAAAGCTCAGGTAGCGCGTATTCATGAACTGTTGCTTGATGAAAAACAGCACCAGCACCACCAGATACAGCAACGCCGCCCAAGCGAAGGGGCGATAGTCACGCCAGTAAACGCCCAACACGCCCCAGTTGCGACGCAGAACGAACGGAACGGCGAAAGGCCCCATCAACTTCACGAAACTGATGGTCATGGTCGCCAGAATGCCGAAGAAAATGATCCGCCCGGCCTCGTCCTGGGAATACTTGTTGATGAGCGAATTGGCAAACTGGTCGCACAACATCTGAAATGAAGACAGCACACCATGAGGTGCGATCATGTCCAGATAAAGCATTACGCGGGCGGACAGGAGCACACCCGACACCGAGACGGCCAGTAGCCCCAGAACCGGCAACAGTGAGTACTGAAAGAATTGCACGCGCCTGGCCGACGACCACAGATTGGGCAGTTGCCACAATGCCAACGCAGGTACCAGCAACAAGGCCTCGAGTCGGAACAAGGCCGCCGCGACAATTGCCAGATGAATCAAGGCCGCACGCAGCCAGCCGCCCCGAGCCTGCCAGCGCAGCGCTAGCCACAGCGTCAGCGTGCAGAAAAACCAGAAACCGCACTCACGAATGATGTCGTTGCGAAAAGCATTGACCGCCGGCATTGCCAGCACCACCAGGCAAGCCCAACGGGTGACGTGGGGAGAACGCTGGCGGACGCAGTCCACCATCAGCGCGCTGGTGCCGGCAAAGAACAGCCCACACCAGAGATAGGCACTCAGCTCCAGAGGTAACCGCAGCACGGTATGCGTACCGGCCAGCAGAAAGGAGAACCATGGCCAATCGAAAGCTGCCCAGGCCACATTGGGCCCTTGCTCGGTAACTTGCTGCGCGATATCAATGTACAGCGCCGCATCTCGCCCGACTGTCGCAGTCCCCAGAACCGCAATCAGCGAGAGCAGGACACTGCCAGAAAATGCCAGCCAGACCGGGTATTCATCGATGATTCTGGAGACTCGAGTTGCCACTTTACTGCCCGTACCTTTCACCCAGTCACCTCATCGACACGCGTTACAAATTACGCGCCTGTTCATCACGAACCATCTACCGAAACAGTAGCCGCAAAGCTTTGCGAGTGTACGACCAACGCGAAAACGTGCGCCAGTCTGCACGCAATGCCTGAAAATAAAAGCCCTTGGCCAGAGCGTATTCGCCGTGGGAGTAACAGTCGCGAAAAAGGGACAGGCAGCGCTGCGCGAGAAATGCCTGACGCAGGTCGTGCATCTCTTGAGGCATGCGTTGACTGGAAAACACCTCACTCACGACCTGCTCCGTACCCGCAGCAAGGCTCTGGCGCAAATCATGACGCATGCTGTCGGCGTGCTTGTAGATCAGCGCCAGAGGCTTGTCCAGAACGCTGCAAGGAAAGCGCGCCAGCACTTGGGCAAACACCGGCAGATCCTCGACGTTGCGCAAGTGCTCAGGATAATTACCGGGCTGGAACACGTCCCGATGCATCGCGCAGGCGCCGTTGGATATCGACACGGTCTTGTCCAGCAGGTAGCCCTGCAAACATTGCCGGGCCGTCAACGGCAATGGCTTGACGGACTGCAAGCTGCGCCTGCCGTCGGCAAACACCGACCAGTGGGCGCCAATCACCATCCGGCTTTGCGGGTTGCTGACAATATGCTGTGAAAGCGCAGCCAGCGCGCCGGGCGCCATTTCGTCATCGGAATCGAGGAAAACCAGAAAGCGCCCGGTCGTCTCCTCCAGCCCCCGATTGCGCACGGTAGACAAACCGCCATTGCTTTTACGTAACGCACGAAAACGCCCGCCATGCTTGAGCAGAAGCGTCTCCACCACCTCAGGCGTCTCGTCCGTCGACCCATCGTCGATGACCAGCAGATCCGCCGTCGCCTCATCCAACTGCGCCAACACCGACTCCACTGCACGGGGCAGGGTTCGCGCATAGTTGTAAACCGGAATGACGACGCTGATCAGTGTTTCAGTCAAGTTCGTATCCTTTTACACCCTCTTTTACGACCAGAATATCTTCCATGATCAGGTATTCCAGATCCGAGCCGAAAAACATGTTCAGCGCGTCGGTCGGCGAGCAGATCATCGGTTCGCCACGACGGTTGAGCGAGGTGTTCAGCGATACACCATTACCGGTCAGATTTTCCAGCGCTTTCATCATGTCGTAGTAGCGCGGGTTGTATTCGCGCTTGAGCACCTGGGCGCGAGAAGTGCCATCTTCGTGGACAACTTCCGGCACGCGGGTCTTCCACTCTTCAGCCACTTCGAAGGTGAACGTCATGAACGGTGCCGGGTGATCGATCTTGATCATCTGTGGCGCGACGGTGTCGAGCATCGACGGGCAGAAAGGCCTCCAGCGCTCGCGGAACTTGATCTGGTGGTTGATCCGGTCAGCCACACCGGCCACGCTCGGGCAACCGATGATCGAACGACCACCCAGGGCACGCGGACCGAACTCCATGCGCCCCTGGAACCAGGCCACCGGATTGCCGTCGACCATGATCTTGGCGATCTCTTCAGGCATGTTGTCGAGCTTGCGCCAGGTCGGCTTGCTCTCGTGACGCGCGCAGGCGGCGATCACGTCTTCGTTGCTGTACGACGGGCCGAGGTAGACGTGCTCCATCTTCTCGACCGGTACGCCGCGGGCGTGCGAAACGTAGGCAGCGGCGCCGACCGCAGTACCGGCATCGCCGGACGCCGGCTGGACGAACAGCTCTTTGATGTCGTCGCGGGCGATGATTTTCTGGTTCAGTTTGACGTTCAACGCACAGCCACCGGCGAATGCCAGCTTGCCGGTTTCCTTGAGCACATCGCCCAGGTAATGGTCGATCATCTGCAACGCGAGTTTCTCGAACAGCGCTTGCATGCTCGCGGCGTAGTGGATGTACGGTTCGTCAGCGATATCGCCTTCGCGTTTCGGGCCCAGCCATTCGATCAGCTTCGGCGAGAAGTAGAAGCCTTTGCCCTTTTCTTTGTAGCGACGCAGGCCGATCACGTTGGCGTAGTCGGTGTTGATCACCAACTCACCGTTCTCGAACGAGGCCAGACGCGAGAAGTCGTACTTGCTGGCGTCGCCGTACGGCGCCATGCCCATGACCTTGAACTCACCGTCGAGCATCTCGAAACCGAGGAACTCGGTGATCGCACCGTACAGGCCGCCGAGGGAGTCCGGGTCGAAGAATTCCTTGATCTTGTGGATCTTGCCGTTTTCGCCATAGCCGAAAAAGGTCGTGGCGTACTCGCCCTTGCCGTCGATGCCGAGGATCGCGGTTTTCTCTTTGAAACCGGAGCAGTGGTAGGCGCTGGAGGCGTGAGCCAAGTGGTGCTCGACCGGCTCGATCTTGATCTTTTTCGGATCGAAACCCAATTGCTCCAGGCACCAGACGATCTTGTTGCGATAGCGCTTGTAGCGACGGTTACCCATCAGGATCGCATCGAGGGCGCGATCCGGCGCGTACCAGTAACGCTTGGCGTAGTGCCAGCGCGCCTTGCCGAACAGGCTGATCGGAGCAAATGGAATCGCAACCACGTCAACGTCGGACGGCTTGATGCCGGCCTGTTCAAGACAGAACTTCGCCGATTCGTAGGGCATGCGGTTCTTTGCATGCTTATCGCGTACGAAGCGCTCTTCTTCAGCCGCCGCCACCAGCTTGCCGTCGATGTACAAGGCTGCTGAAGGGTCATGGCTAAGGGCGCCGGACAGGCCAAGAATCGTCAATGCCACAGGGGTCTAGCCTCTTTAGTCTGCGTGCAGGCGCGATGCGCCTTGAAAATTGATGCGTCCTCGCACAGGGCGAGTGACAGCTAAAGGGCGGGATTATAGCGTAAACGAGAGGGGAATTACCCTGCGCGATTGCCCCAGGGTGAATGGTTTGGAGAAACCTTGCCCTGCGACTCAATAACCGCCCTTGCGCCAGTAAATACCAAGATTACCGTCGGTGACCTGACGATAAACCGTATAGGGCAGCGCTACTGTATCGAATACAGCGGACAATGGCAGGTCCAGCAGCACGAATGGCACAAGAAATCCGCTGGGATCAGGGGGCGCGTTCAATACGCAGAAGTCAAAGGCCAGACCACTGTAAATATGGGGGATGGATTGGCAGTAGGTTTTCTGCTTGCGCATGTCCCGAGCGACATCGGCATCGTCCTGCAGTACGGTCAGAACACTGCCACAGCCAACTAAAAGCCAGGAAATTGCACCCAACATTGCAACTTTTTTAATGATCAATATTTGCCCTCCAAGGTCGTTGGGCAAATTAGCATCGGGGTTGAACAGGGCACAGTTCATGGCTTCTGGAGAAGCTGTAGGACAAGTCGCTGAATCTTGTCCTCTATTGCTGTAGTGGTTTGACTCAGGCCGCGCTGGAGATCTCTTTGGGCAAACGCTGATCTATGACCTTGTACAGTGCACTGCTTTCCGGCCAGTTACGCATGAATCGCGCACGGTCACGGGCATAGGCCGGGGCGAAACTGCCGACGGATCCATGCTGACACATCGAGTCCAGATCGATCAGCGCCCAGCGATCCTGCTGCCAGAACAGATTATGCCCCTTGAAGTCGCCGTGGCTGATGCGCTCGTCAATCAATCTGACGAACAACTGATCCAGTGCCTGCAGCTCCGCTTCCGGTGCCTGGCCATTTTCAACATACGGTGCAAAGCGCTCGATGATATCCGGCCCCGACAGGAACTCGGTCACCAGATACGCACGACTGCGCAGCCACAAGAAGCGCTTTTCCAGCACCGCCAGCGGCTTGGGCGTGGCGATCCCGAGGAACGCCAGGCGGTTGCCTTCGCGCCACGAATGCCACGCCCGACTCGGCCGCCAGAAACGCTTGAGCCAATGCGCAAAGCCCTTGATGTTGTAGCGCTTGATCACCAGCGTGCGCGCACCGGCCTGAACCTTGCCGACGCTCGCCGCACCACCGGTCTTGTACAAATGGCCCTGATCGAGCAACGCATCGGCCTGCTCCAGAACCGGCAACATGGCTGATTCTTCTTCACGACGAATCGCGCGCAGAGCGAACGCTCCACGCTGCACACTGAACAGCGTGCATTCGCGACCGACCTTGATCAGGAAGTCTTTCAAACGCCAGCGACGCACTTTGTCGATCTGTTTCTGCAAGGCTTCCAGCGGCAACGCGTGCTCGCTATTGCTCAACAGGTAATACACCAGCAGTTCTTCGGTAAAGGGTTCCAGCGCCTTGGGCAATTGGGCGAAAAACACCCCGAGATTTTCCAGGACTTTTTGTCGCGATAGCGGCTGCCCGGCGGTTTCTGCGCAGATCCCGGCACCGTCGATCAAGTACAACTGGCCGCCATGACGCAGCAGATTGTCCAGATGCAGGTCTTCCTGCCAGAGCCCTTTACCGTGCAACTGGCCAATGGCACCCAGCGCCTCGGCCAACACCGCCGATTGTTCATCGGCCAGCACCGGCAGCGACTCGACTTTCGCCCAGGCATCGCCAAGGCTTTCGGCCCCCTCAAGGAAGTCGAACAGCAGCCAGCCACCTTCGCCATTCTGCAAGCCATCGGCCAGCAGCAGCGGCGTCGTCATACCTTGCGCCGCCAGCAGGCGCACGCCTTCCAACTCGCGCTGAAAATGCCGGGCAGCCTTGCCGCCCACCAGCAATTTGGCCAGCACCGGACGCCCGCGCCAGACACCGGCGCCAACGTAACGCTGCCCCGGCAGGACTCGCAGCAGGCTCAGCAATTGCAGATCCGCACTGCCAGCGGCATCGGCCAGAGTCACGGTCAGCGGCAGTTGCGGGGCTCGCCCGACACCGGCCAGCTCGGACAATTGCATCAGCGGGTCTCCTTGTGACTGCGGCGCGCGGTCAGCCGGGCAAGCCAGCTGTCGAGCAGCGAGCTATCGGCGGGCTGATCGAGATAAGCCGCGAGCAATTCACGCAGTTGCGCCTCGTTCCACTCCGGCGCGCGGCGTTGCAGCGGCTCCAGATCCTTGATCCGGTCACGCATGCCGAACAACAAAGGCCGGGTCTTTTCCAGGTCGATCAATTGCGCCTGATACCCGTCACCGGTGGCCCGCAGAAAAATATGCTTGGGGTAGAAGCAGCCGTGCACCTGACGCACACCGTGCAGATGCCGCGCCAGCAATCCGCAGGCCTTGAGGATCGCCGAATGCTGTGCGGCACTGAGTTGCGACCAGCGTTGCAACAGCGATTCCAGATCACTCCAGCCGTCCAGCGCCCGGGTCAGCAGGATCGCGCGGACTTCGCCATCAACCTTGCGCTCACCGAAAAACGCCGCTTGCAGCGCCGGAATACCGAGCTTGCGATAGCGACTGATATTGCGAAACTCACGGGCAAAGCTTGGCTCGCCGAAAGGTGCGTGCAAGGTCCGCGTCAGGTAGTTGCTCTGGCGCTTGAGGTAATAACCCTGCCCTTCCAGGTCCAGACGGAAGACACTGCTCCAACCGCCACGGGCGGTATTGGGTTCGTCCACAGCCTCAAGCTGTTTCGTCCAAAGCGCATCAAAAGTGCCGAGACCATGGCGCTCAAGCAGCGCACGGTCCTCAGCAGCGAGAAAATCAGTCATTCGCGTCCCTCGAAAAATCTCACCACGTGCCGAATCCGTTTCTTGTCGGCGCTATCAAGCCGATCGCACTGGCGGTATTGCTTATAGAAGCGCAGGCGTTGGGTATTGGACAGGTGGTATTTGGCGAGTTTATCGAGACAGGCCAGATCCTTGGTGATCCGATACTTGAGCCAGAAGCCGCGCCAGAACTCGCCGTTAGGGCAATCGATCAGAAATATCCGCGCCTGATCATCGATCAACAGGTTGCGCCATTTCAGATCGTTATGGGTAAATCGGTGATCATGCATCGTCCGGGTATAACCGGCCAGTTGCCGGCTGACGTCGTCAACCCAGGCGCGATCCTTGAGCTTCGGATCCTTGCGCTCGGCGAGCGCCGAAAGGTCTTCGGTGTTGGGCAATTCGCGCGTGATCATGGCACCGCGATCATAGGCCGCGCCACGTCGCTCCAGGCCCCAGGCCACCACTTCAGCAGTGGGAATGCCCCACTTGGCAAAGCGCTTGAGGTTCTGCCATTCCATCTTCACCCGCGGCTTGCCGAGGTAACGGCGCAAGCCTTTACCGGCGCCGACATAGCGTTTGACGTAATAGTTGACGCCGTTGCGCTGCACGCGAATCACTTCCGACAGCGGGTCGCGGGTCAGGCGTTCGCCCTGCAACGCAAATACCGCTTCGAGGCTGCCGAAGTCTTCGGTGAGCTCACTGTATTGCGGCTCAAGAGTCCAACCCGCCATCAGAGCGCATCCCCGTAACGCTGCTTGCGTGCGTAGAGCTTGTTGGCTTTGCCTTCGAGCCAGTTCAGCAGCGGCGCTTCTTCCGCCAGGATCTGGCGCAGCGGCTGCTGGAAATAGCCTTTGAGAAAGCGCAGCTTGTCGCGGCGGGTCAGGCCGATGTCCAGCGCGGAGAAATACAGCGCCGCCAGATCCTTGTTGCGCCAGCGCTGAGTGATCTTCGCGCGGGTCTGGGCACGGTGCAGGTCGATCACCGAGAGTTTGAAATCTTCCGGCGTCACCGGTTTATCAGTGTGCAACAGGAAGTGGCAGATGTAGCAGTCGCGGTGATTGACGCCGGCGCGGTGCATCATGCCGGTCATTCGCGCGACTTCAGCGATCAGCGCACGCTTGAGTTTTGGCTCCGGCGGCTGCTTGACCCAGTCGATGCTGAAATCTTCCAGGCTGATGGTCGGCGCCAGTTCTTCAGTGACGATGAACGAGTGCTGATCCGCCGGATTGCTGCCCTTCTCGCCGTACGCAACAGCGGTCATGGTCGGCACGCCGACTTCCTGCAGACGCTGGATAGCCTTCCACTCCTGGCCTGCGCCGAGTACCGGCAGCTTGGCGGTCAGCAGGTTCTTGAAGATCTCGCCCCAGCCGATGCCACGGTGGATCTTGACGAAAAATCCGTTACCGTCGACTTCCGTGCGCAGTGTCCGGCGTGCTTCCAGCTCGCGGTATACCTCGCCCTGCAAGCCTTCGACCTCGGCGAAAGGATCGCGTCCGGCCCAAAGGCTTTTGAACGGTTCAGCCAGCATCAACTTCATTAAGCGTGCTCCGCCAGAATCACATCAGCCGCGTGCTGCGGCATGCTGTAGAGGTCGGCCGTCTCGGCGAAGGCCAGACCATTGCGGCTCCAGGCCGCGCGTGCAGCGTCATCATTCAACATTTCAGTCAGGTATTGCGTCAGCTGCGCCTGATCAAACGGCTCGTCCAGCACTCGCCCGGCATCGGCCTCGGCGATGTAATGGGCGTAACCGCAGACCGCGCTGACCAGCACCGGCAAACCGGCGACCAGCGCTTCCAGCAACACCGTACCGGTGTTTTCGTTGTACGCCGGATGGATCAACAGGTCGGCGCCGAGCAGGAAACGCGGGATATCGCTGCGCCCTTTCAGGAACGTGACGTTATCGCCCAGACCCAAAGTGGCGCTCTGCATCTGGAATAATTTGGGGTCATCCTGGCCGATTACAAACAGCCGGGTACGCTTTCTCAATTCAGCGGGCAATCCGGCCAGCGCTTTCAGGCTGCGATCGACGCCCTTGGTCTTGAAGCCAGAACCGATCTGCACCAGCAGCAGTTCGTCGTCCTTGAGATTGAATTCGGCGCGGAAACCGGCGCGAATTTCGTCGGCATCCGCCGGACGGCGACGATCCTGAGCGATGCCCGGCGGCAGCAGGTGGAAGCGTTCAAGCGGCGTGTCGTAATGCTTGATGAACAGCGGCTGCTGCACTTCGGAAATCATCAGCACTTCGGTCTTTGCGTCTTTGGCAAACACCGCGCGCTCGTACTCGGCGAAGTGACGATAACGGCCCCAGCGACGGTACAGCGAATTGCGCAGGTTCTGCGCCTTGTCTTCGAAGCAGCCGTCGGCGGCGTAGTAAACGTCCAGCCCCGGCATCTTGTTGAAACCGATCAGGCGATCGACCGGACGCTTGGCCAAGTCCGCTGCCATCCACGCGCTGAGTTTTTCATTGCGACGGTGATTGAAGAACGCCTTGACCGGTGCCACCAGCACTTCGAAACCGGGCGGCACGTCGCCTTCCCAGATCAGTGTGTAGACGCGAATCTGGTGCCCGCGTTTCTGGCATTCGAGGGCGATGCGCATGAAGTCGCGCTGCAAACCACCGAACGGGAAATATTTGTACAGGACGAATGCCAATTGCATCAGCGCAGCTCCTCAGCCATTAACAACGTGCTCAGTCGGCTGGCGACACGCTCGGGGTTCAGACGCGTGAAGCACAGCGGCTGCTCACGCTTCAGGTCAAACTGACGGGCATCCTGCGCGGTCGGTTGATAGGTACATTTCTTTTGCAGGCACGGCGCGCACGGGAAGTCGCTGGCCAGGTGAATCTGCAATTTGCCGTAAGCGCCGGTCAGGCCCGGGTTGGTCGGGCCGAACAGCGAGATGGTCGGCACATCCAGCGCCGCCGCCAAGTGGCCGAGACCGGTGTCCACCGCGACGCAGGCTTGCGCACCTGCGAGAACTTTACCGACGCCGGCCAGATTGAGTTTTGGCAGCACTTCGGCGTGTTTGAAGCCGGCAGCGATGCGCTCGGCACGGGCCTTTTCCTGCGGGTTGCCCCACGGCAGCTTGACGCCGACGCCGAGATAACCGACGCGTTCTGTCAGTTCGCGCCAGTAGGCTTCCGGCCAGTGTTTGGTGTCCCAGGTGGTGCCGTGGAGGAACACCACAAAGGCGTTTTTGCGCGGCAACTCGACCAGACGCTCGACGTTCAGACCGTAGTCGCCCAAGCCTTTGGGCAAGTCGTAACCGAGGGCGATGGCGAACAACTGCCGCACCCGCTCGACGGCGTGCTGACCACGGGCCACAGCCAGTTTGCGATCATAGAAACGCGAAGCCATCGGCTCGCGGGCCGAACCTTTGTCGAGTCCGGCCACCGGCGCTTTGACATAACGGGTCAGCCAGGCACTTTTCAGCAGACCCTGAGCGTCGATGACCAAATCGTATTTGTTGGCGCGCACGCTTTGCTTGAAGCGTTTCCATTCGCCACTGGTGATGGTTTTCCAGATGTTTTTGCGCCAGCGGCGGATCGCCACCGGAATCACCTTGCCCACGGCCGGGTGCCAGGTCGGGATCTCGGCGAAGCCTTCTTCCACGACCCAGTCGAATTTGATCCCGGGAATGGCCCGGGCGGCGTCGGTCAGCGCCGGCAACGCATGAATCACGTCGCCCAGCGATGAAGTCTTGATCAGCAATACCCGCAACTTAATGAACCTCGACCACAGAGCCCTGCAATTTCTGCAAGGCATCGTTGACGGCGTCCGGCATCAGCTGGCGCAGGCAGTTGTAATGGCCGAAACGGCAGGTACGGTCGAAGCACGGGCTGCAATCGAGGCCCAGACGGACCACTTCAACGTGCTCGGCCAGCGGCGGAGTGAAACCCGGCGAGGTCGAGCCGTAGACGGCGACCAATGGACGGTTCAGCGCAGCGGCAACGTGCATCAGGCCGGAGTCGTTGGAGACCACCGCGTCAGCGCAGGACATCAGGTCGATGGCCTCGGCCAGCGAGGTGCCGCCGCTGAGGTTGACCGATTCTTCACGCAGGCCCGGGATCAACCGCGCGCGGATGTCTTCGCCGACCGCATGATCGTTTTTCGAACCGAATAGCCACACCTGCCAGCCTTCGCGAATACGTGCTTCGGCGACTTTGGCGTAATGCTCGGACGGCCAGCGTTTGGACTCGCCGAATTCGGCGCCGGGGCACAGGGCCAACACCGGGCGATCGAGGCTCAGGCCGAACTTGGCCAGCGCCGCTTCGCGGGTGACCGGATCGATTTGCAGGCTCGGGCGCGGATACGGCTTCGGCAGTTCGGCGTTCGCTTCAAAGGCCAACGCCATGAAACGCTCGATCATCAGCGGATAGCGTTCTTTGTCGAGAGTGCGCACATCATTGAGCAAGCCGTAGCGGAATTCGCCGCGCCAGCCGGTGCGTTTCGGGATGCCAGCGAAAAACGGCACCAGCGCCGACTTCAGCGAGTTGGGCAGCAGGATCGCCTGATCGTACTGACCGCGCAGGGATTTGCCGATGCGCCGACGCGTTGCCAGTTCCAGCGCGCCGTGGCCGAGCGGGAAGCTCAAGGCCTTGCGCACTTCAGGCATGCGCTCAAGGATCGGCCGGCTCCACTCGGGGGCCAGCACGTCGATTTCGCATTGCGGGTGGCGCTGTTTGAGACACTGAAACAGTGTCTGCGCCATCACCATGTCACCGACCCAACTGGGCCCAACGATCAAAATATTCATGTGGTTTCCAAAAACGAACCGGGGAGGCATTTACGCCTCCCCGCCTCGAGAATCACTGAGGGAGCGGCGCTGCTTGCGATGGGTCATTACCTTCAACATAACTGTCGACTGTCACTCCGCTATCGCGAGCAGGCTCGCTCCCACATGGTTTTGCATCTGTTCACATATCTGCGACTCACCGCAGATCCATTGTAGGAGTGAGCCTGCTCGCGATGGGGTCGTTACATTCAACATTGATGTCGTCTGATACTCCGCTATCGCGAGCAGGCTCACTCCTACAGGGTTTTGCATTCATTCATACAACTGCGGATCAGCTTAGCCCCATCTCTTTCCATATCCGCAAAACCTGTCGCCGCTCTTCGGCAAACTGGTCGCCCGATATCACCCCGGCGTCTTTCTGCAAGGCCTGCCGGTGGGCGGCGGAGCGGTAGGCTTTATAGGCCTCACGCAGCAGACTGGCATCTTCGGCAGGCATCAGCCCTTCGTGTTCCAGCTCTTCCAGAATGCGGATGTTATCGGTCCAGCGCAGCAATGGCGGGTGGCTTCGCGACCACGCCAGAGCCGCGTATTGCACCATAAATTCAATATCGACGATACCACCGGCGTCCTGCTTGAGGTCGAACGCCGCCGTGGCGTCGAAGGCATTTGCCGCTGTACCGGCTGCGGTGCTCTTGGTGCCAAGGTTATCGCGCATCTTCGCGCGCATTTCGCTGACTTCCTGTTGCAACTTCGCCAGATCGCGCGCCTTGCCCAGCATTTGGGCACGGACTTTCTCGAACGCCTGACCGACATCTTGACTGCCAACCAGCACTCGCGCCCGCACCAAAGCCTGATGCTCCCACGTCCAGGCTTCATTTTCCTGATAGCGGGCAAACGCGCCGAGCGAACTGACTAACAGCCCTGAAGCACCGGATGGGCGCAGACGCATGTCCACTTCATAGAGCTGGCCGGAGTTGGTCTGCGCCGTCAGCAGGTGAATGATCCGCTGCCCGAGCCGCGTGAAGAACTGCGCGCCATCGATCGACTTCGGTCCGTCGGTTTCCGCCTGCGGATCGCCGTCATGGATAAACACCAGATCCAGATCCGAACCATGCCCCAGCTCCAGACCACCGACCTTGCCATAACCGACAATGATAAAGCCGGGATCGCACAAGGTGCCGTCGGTGCGCAGCGGCGTACCGTACTTGGCCACGGTCTGGCGCCAGGCCAGGGCCAGCACTTGCTCGAGAATCGCCTCGGCCAGCCAGGTCAGGTAATCGCTGACTTTCATCAACGGCAGGCTGCCGGCAATTTCCGAGGCGGCGACACGCAAGCGGTGCGCCAGTTTGAAATGGCGCAGGGCTTCCATTTGTTGTTCGAGATCGTCTTCGGGAATCCGCGTCAGCCGCTCGCGCAATTCGGCGGCCAGTTCCGGCGCCAGCGGCGGCTTGAACAGGCGACCTTCGTTAAGCAATTCGTCGAGCAGCAGCGGGAAGCGCGTGATCTGCTCGGCAATCCACGGGCTCGCCGCGCACAGCGTCAGCAAGCGGCGCAGGGCGCCGGGATTTTCCGTCAGCAAGACCAGATACGCCGAACGCCGGGCGACCGCTTCAACCAGCGGCAGTACCCGCTCGAGCACCAGATCGGGATTGTTGTGCTCCACCGCCTGGGCAAGCAGACGCGGAATAAAGGCATCGAGACGCTCACGCCCCAGACGCTGCATCGCACGCAATTGCGGGCTGCCGCGCAAACCGGCCAGTGCTTTCAGGGCTTTGCTCGCATCGGCAAAACCGCCCTCCTGCAACTGACGGCACGCCGCTTCTTCGTCCTGCGCCTCTTCCCACAACGGCAGCCATTCACCGCCGACCACCACTTCACTTTCGGCGCCTTCATCCTCGTCGGGATCGGCAATCACCTGGGCGAAGTGCCAGGCCACGCGCCCGCGCCAGAACATCAGTTTTTCGTGGAAGGCTTCCCAGTCGGGGAAACCGAGCATGAAGGCAATACGCGCCTGATCCTGCGCACCATCCGGCAGCATCTGGGTCTGACGGTCGGCGATCGCCTGAATCGCGTGTTCGGTGTAACGCAGAAACTCGTAGCCCTCGCGCAACTCGCTGATCACCGCCGGCGGCAGGTAGCCCTGCCCTTCCAGCGTGCTCAACACCTTTAATAGAGGACGCTGCTGCAGGCTCAGATCGCGGCCACCGTGGATCAACTGAAAGGCCTGAGCGATGAACTCGACCTCACGGATGCCACCGGAGCCCAGCTTGATATTCTCGGCCATGCCCTTGCGCCGCACTTCCTGCTGGATCAACTGCTTCATGGTGCGCAGTGCTTCGATCGCCGAGAAATCCAGATAACGCCGATAAACGAACGGCCGCAGCATGTCGAGCAACTGCGCGCCCGCAACCTGATCGCCGGCCACCACCCGCGCCTTGATCATCGCGTAGCGTTCCCAGTCGCGACCCTGATCCTGGTAATACTGCTCCAACGCATTGAAGCTCAGCACCAGCGCGCCGGACGAACCATACGGGCGCAGGCGCATGTCGACACGGAATACAAAACCGTCGACGGTCATCGGGTCCAGCGCCTTGATCAGGCGCTGACCGAGACGAATAAAGAATTCCTGATTATCCAGCGAGCGCTTCACGCCGACGGTCTCGCCGCCCTCGGGGTAGGCGAAGATCAGATCGATATCCGAAGACAGGTTCAACTCGACGGCGCCGAGCTTGCCCATGCCGAGGATGACCATTTGCTGCGGCTCACCGCTGCGGCGGCCGGTCGGCGTACCGAATTGTTCGCAATGGCGGCTGTACAACCATTGATAAGCCTGGTCGATAGTCGCGTCGGCCATATCCGAGAGATCGCGGCAGGTCTGCACCAGATCGGCCTGACGGGTGAGATCGCGCCAGATGATCCGCACTTGATGGCGAGCGCGCTGGCGGCGCAAGGCGCGGCCGAGTTCATCTTCGGTTTGCGCGGCGTTCACTGCCGCAGCAATCTGCGCACACAATTCACCCGGCGCGAAGGCCCGGTCGAGTTCGCCGGACTGCACCAGCGTGAGCAACATCAAAGGGTCACGAACGCTCTGTTCAATGACGAATTCGCTGGCGGCGGTGACGCGGGCGAACTGCGCCCAGCGCTCTGGCGTCCAGTTCGCCAGGCCGTGATCGTCTTCCAGCGCGGCGACGGCCGTACGGAACGACTGCCCGGATCGAGTGACCAACGGCAGGAGAATGGCGGGCAGTTCGGCAAGCACGGGCAGGGTCATGGTCTATCCTTGATCGGCGTGCAAATGGCCGCTTGTAGTGATTGGTGAAAACCCGCTACCCGGAGGACTGTCGAACAAAAGTTAGAAATAGCTGAAATTTCTTTCTCTTTGGCAGCGAACATCAAAGTTTCACCTTTTTCGGATGGCAAAAGACCAACCTTAACGATTATTCTCACAACGCAGCCGGAGGCCACAAGCCATTCTTCTGTAGTTTTACTACTCGTCTATACATTCGAAAGGCTGAAATGCCGGAAGATTTGTAGTAAAACTACACGCCGCCGGAACAACCTATCGGCAATCCAAGAATTTTAAATCGTCTGCCCACAAGGCCAGTCGCAAACTCAGGCAACCGATTCTGGAAGCCTTTCCGCCCTGGAGCAAGCCATGCAAGACCTCGATCCCGTCGAAACCCAGGAATGGCTGGACGCCCTGGAATCGGTTCTCGACAAAGAAGGCGAAGACCGTGCTCACTATCTGATGACCCGTATGGGCGAACTCGCGACCCGCAGCGGCTCGCAGCTCCCTTACGCCATCACCACGCCTTACCGCAACACCATCCCGGTAACCCACGAAGCACGCATGCCTGGCGACCTGTTCATGGAACGCCGCATTCGCTCGCTGGTACGCTGGAACGCGATGGCCATGGTAATGCGTACGAACCTGAAAGATTCTGACCTGGGTGGTCACATCTCCAGCTTCGCTTCCAGTGCGACCCTGTATGACATCGGCTTCAACTACTTCTTCCAGGCCCCGACCGACGAACACGGCGGCGACCTGATCTACTTCCAGGGCCACACCTCGCCAGGCGTTTACGCCCGTGCGTTCATGGAAGGTCGCATCACCGAAGACCAGATGAACAACTTCCGCCAGGAAGTCGACGGTCAGGGCCTGTCGTCCTACCCGCACCCTTGGCTGATGCCTGACTTCTGGCAGTTCCCGACCGTATCCATGGGTCTGGGTCCGATCCAGGCGATCTACCAGGCACGCTTCATGAAGTACCTGGAACACCGCGGTTTCATCCAGCCAGGCAAACAGAAAGTCTGGTGCTTCCTGGGCGACGGCGAGTGCGACGAGCCGGAATCCCTGGGCGCGATCTCCCTGGCCGGCCGCGAGAAGCTGGACAACCTGATCTTCGTCATCAACTGCAACCTGCAGCGCCTCGACGGCCCGGTTCGCGGCAACGGCAAGATCATCCAGGAACTCGAAGGCGTGTTCCGCGGTGCTCAGTGGAACGTGACCAAAGTCATCTGGGGCCGTTTCTGGGACCCACTGCTGGCCAAAGACGTCGACGGTATCCTGCAGCGTCGTATGGACGAAGTCATCGACGGCGAGTACCAGAACTACAAAGCCAAAGACGGCGCGTTCGTCCGTGAACACTTCTTCAACACGCCAGAACTCAAGGCGATGGTTGCTGATCTGTCCGACGACGAGATCTGGAAACTCAACCGTGGCGGCCACGACCCGTACAAGGTCTATGCGGCTTACCACGAAGCGGTCAACCACAAAGAACAACCAACCGTTATCCTGGCCAAGACCATCAAGGGTTATGGCACCGGTGCCGGCGAAGCGAAAAACACTGCGCACAACACCAAGAAAGTCGACGTCGACAGCCTGAAGTTGTTCCGCGATCGTTTCGACATCCCGGTCAAGGACGAAGAGCTGGAGAACCTGCCGTTCTTCAAGCCAGAGCCAAACAGCGCCGAAGCCCGCTACCTCAGCGAGCGCCGCACTGCACTGGGCGGTTTCGTGCCTCAGCGCCGCGCACAAAGCTTCAGCGTGCCGACTCCGGATCTGGACACCCTCAAGGCGATCCTTGACGGTTCCGGCGACCGTGAAATTTCCACCACCATGGCGTTCGTGCGGATCCTCGCGCAACTGGTCAAGGACAAGGAAATCGGCCCGCGCATCGTTCCGATCATCCCGGACGAAGCCCGTACCTTCGGTATGGAAGGCATGTTCCGTCAGCTCGGCATCTACTCGTCCGTTGGCCAGCTCTACGAGCCAGTCGATAAAGACCAGGTGATGTTCTACAAGGAAGACCAGAAAGGTCAGATCCTTGAAGAAGGCATCAACGAAGCAGGCGCCATGAGCTCGTTCATCGCTGCCGGTACTTCGTACTCCAGCCACAACCAGCCGATGCTGCCGTTCTACATCTTCTACTCGATGTTCGGCTTCCAGCGTATTGGCGACCTGGCCTGGGCTGCCGGCGACAGCCGTACCCGTGGCTTCCTGATCGGCGGCACCGCCGGCCGGACCACCCTGAACGGTGAAGGTCTGCAACACGAAGACGGTCACAGCCACCTGCTGGCCGCGACCATCCCGAACTGCCGCACCTACGATCCAACCTACGGCTACGAGCTGGCGGTGATCATTCAGGACGGCATGAAGAAGATGACCGAAGAGCAACAGGACATCTTCTACTACATCACCGTGATGAACGAGTCGTACCAGCAGCCAGCCATGCCGGCCGGTGCCGAAGAAGGCATCAAGAAAGGCATGTACCTGCTCGAAGAAGACACCCGCGATGCGGCGCACCACGTACAGCTGATGGGCTCCGGCACCATCCTGCGTGAAGTCCGTGAAGCGGCGAAGATCCTGCGTGAAGAGTTCAACGTCGGCGCTGACGTGTGGAGCGTTACCAGCTTCAACGAACTGCGTCGCGACGGCCTCGCTGTCGAGCGCAGCAACCGTCTGAAGCCGGGCCAGAAGCCTAAGCTGAGCTACGTCGAAGAGTGCCTGAACGGCCGTAAAGGTCCGGTCATCGCCTCTACCGACTACATGAAACTGTTCGCCGAGCAGATCCGTCAGTGGGTACCGTCCAAGGAATTCAAAGTCCTCGGCACCGACGGTTTCGGCCGCAGCGACAGCCGCAAGAAACTGCGTCATTTCTTCGAAGTTGACCGTCATTTCGTGGTGTTGGCAGCCCTGGAAGCACTGGCTGACCGTGGTGATATCGAACCTAAGGTGGTGGCTGAGGCCATCGTCAAGTTCGGCATCGACCCGGAAAAACGCAACCCACTGGACTGCTGAGGAGACATTTTGTGAGCGAACTCATTCGCGTACCTGACATCGGCAGCGGTGAAGGTGAAGTAATTGAACTGTTTGTGAAGGTCGGCGACCGTATCGAAGCCGACCAGAGCATCCTGACCCTGGAATCGGACAAGGCCAGCATGGAAGTGCCGGCCCCGAAAGCCGGTGTCATCAAGAGCCTGAAAGTGAAGCTGGGCGACCGTCTGAAAGAAGGCGACGAACTGCTTGAGCTGGAAGTCGAGGGCGCCGCTGAAGCGGCCCCTGCTCCTGCCGCTGCACCGGCTGCGAAGGCTGAAGAAAAACCGGCTGCCGCTCCTGCTGCTGCCGCACCAGCTGCTGCCCCTGCTGCCGCTTCGGTTCAGCAAGTGCACGTGCCGGACATCGGTTCGTCGGGCAAGGCGCAGATCATCGAGATCCAGGTCAAGGTCGGCGATAAAGTCGAAGCTGATCAATCTTTGATCACCCTGGAATCCGACAAGGCGAGCATGGAAATCCCGTCGCCTGCCGCTGGCGTGGTCAAGGCCATCAGCGTCAAGCTCAACGACGAAGTCGGCACTGGCGACCTGATTCTGGATCTGGAAGTGGCGGGTGCTGCGGCCCCTGCGGCTGCCGCTCCATCTCAGGCTGCTGCACCGGCTGCTGCCGCTGCGCCTGCTCCGGCAGCCGCGCCAGCAGCACCGGTGGCTGACAGCGTTCAGGACATCCACGTTCCGGACATCGGTTCGGCTGGCAAAGCCAAGATCATCGAAATGTTGGTCAAGGCTGGCGACACCGTTGAAGCCGACCAGTCGCTGATCACCCTGGAATCCGACAAGGCGAGCATGGAAATTCCATCGCCTGCCGCTGGCGTGGTGGAAAGCGTTTCCATCAAGCTGGATGACGAAGTCGGTACCGGCGACCTGATTCTGAAGCTGAAAGTCAAAGGCGCAGCCCCTGCGGCTGCACCGGCTCCGGCTGCCGCCGCTGCTCCGAGCGCTCCGGCACCTGCCGCTGCTGCTCCGGCTGCCGCTGTACCTGCTGCTGCCGCTCCAGCCGCCGCACCGGCCAAGCCGGGCGCGAAAGTTCACGCCGGCCCTGCCGTGCGTCAACTGGCCCGTGAGTTCGGCGTCGAGCTGAACGCTGTCGGCGCCAGCGGCCCGCACGGTCGTATCTTGAAAGAAGACGTGCAGGTTTACGTCAAAGCGATGATGCAGAAGGCCAAGGAAGCACCGGCCGCTGCAGCGGGCGCAACCGGTGGCGCGGGCATCCCGCCGATTCCGGTCGTCGATTTCAGCCGTTTCGGCGAAATCGAAGAAGTGCCGATGACTCGCCTGATGCAGATCGGCGCGTCGAGCCTGCACCGCAGCTGGCTGAACATCCCGCACGTGACTCAGTTCGATTCGGCTGACATCACCGAGCTGGAAGCCTTCCGCGTTGCGCAGAAAGCCGTTGCAGAGAAGGCTGGCGTCAAGCTGACCATCCTGCCGCTGCTGCTCAAGTCGTGCGCGCACATGCTCAAGGAGCTGCCGGACTTCAACAGTTCGCTGGCGCCAAGCGGCAAAGCGATCATCCGCAAGAAATACGTCAACATCGGCTTCGCCGTCGACACCCCGGATGGCCTGCTGGTACCGGTCATCAAGAACGTCGACCAGAAGAGCCTGCTGCAGCTGGCAGCCGAAGCCGCTGCGCTGGCCGCCAAAGCCCGCGACAAGAAGCTTACCGCTGACGACATGCAGGGCGCCTGCTTCACCATTTCCAGCCTCGGCCACATTGGCGGCACCGGCTTCACGCCGATCGTCAACGCGCCGGAAGTGGCGATCCTCGGTGTTTCCAAGGCAACCATCCAGCCAGTCTGGGACGGCAAAGCCTTCCAGCCGAAACTGATGCTGCCGCTGTCGCTGTCCTACGATCACCGTGTGATCAACGGCGCCGCTGCCGCACGCTTCACCCAGCGTCTGGGCAGCCTGCTGGCGGACATCCGCACGATCCTGCTGTAACTCGATCGGCCCTCCGGCAACGGAGGGCCGATTGCTGCACCCTTTCGAGCGCCACACGCTCGTACCTCAACCCCGTCAGTTTGGCGGGGCTTTTTTTTGCCTGAAGAAAACACCTTCTCTTCTTTTTCCCACACGTTGCGCTGATATCGGCCACAACTCTGGTCGGCTTGGCACTGATCTTTTTTATTCGATACGCAACTAACCTAGGCGCAGCCAATTCAACTAATAAAACTTAGTAGAACCCCGTTAATTAAAGTTAATTCGAATGGATTCGACATGTTAAAACCAACTATCGGCCCGATTGTCGGCCACGTTACAACTCATCATGCACGCATCTTCATGCGTGGCGACCGGCAGAACAGTTCAAGAGTATTTGCCGGAGTACGTTATCGCGCTTGCGGCACACAACAATGGTCCAACGGTAACTTCGCGCACCTGAGCGAATTACGTGACATGTCACATGTGTTCGCCCTCAACAACTTGAGTGCCGACACAGAATATGAATTTCAGGCCGGCTGGTTCAGCCCGATGAATCCGGTGCATACCCCGGACAGCGTTGCCGAATTGCCTTTGCAATGGCCGCGGGAAATCTACCGCCTGCGCACCCGCTCCAGCAAAACCCTGCAACCCAGAGCCTATATCGTCGGCTCTTGCCGCTACCTGCGCATGACGGCGGGCATCGCCTCCCTGCCGCAACTGGGCGACCGGATCTTTGCATCCATCAATCAGCTGATCGAAGGCATACAGCCACCGATCAGCGCGGTATTGATGACCGGCGATCAAATTTATGTGGATGATTTGAATCTGATCGCACCGGATCGCGAATACAAAGACATCCTTAATAAATACCGTGCCGCATTTTCCCAACCGAACATTCAACGCTTGATGTCCGGCACTTCGACTTACATGATTCTTGACGATCACGAAATCGAAGATAACTGGCCGGCCAATGCCAGCAAGTCCGACGGTGATTTATATCGTAACGCCATGGCTGCTTATGAGCTGTATCAGGCCAGTCACAGCCCGGTACATCCACTGACAACTAACGGAGATATAGATCACGCAACACTCGAGCATTACTGGTATCAATTCAGCGATGGCGATATCGAATGGTTTGTCACCGACAGTCGCACCCGTCGCAACTTGTCCGCCGAGGATCGACGGATTCTCGACGAGGTACAGGAACAAGCCTTGCTTGAATGGCTGAGCAACAGCACCGCGCGGGTCAAGTTCGTGGTCACCAGCGTGATGTTCTACCCCGATCGCAAACTCCACGGCGATGACGCCTGGAAAGTCTTTCCCGAGCAGCGTCTGCGTCTGCTGGAAACCATCCGCACCCGACGGATCAAGAATGTCGTGTTCATCTCCGGGGACGTGCATGGCTCGCTGACCGCTCGCTTGACTCACAGCGAAGACCCCGACTTTGAAGTCCATACGGTGGTGTCCTCACCGCTGTGCAACAGCAAACTGCTGCCTTACGCCAAGGCGTCCACGTTCATTCTGGATCAGCCGCTGGTGCGCACGGCGGCGGGCGATTACCGGCATGAACTGACCAGCACCGTGGTCAGCGAAGACAATTTCGCTCACATGGTGGTCGACGCCGGGCAGATTCAGGTCAATTACCACGATCGCGATGGCAAACAGATGCAATCGATCGCCATTCCCTTGCGTTGAATAACCGGTTGAAGGGGCGTCGTTTCGGGGCACAAAGCGCTCTGGAACGGCGTTTTTTCCATTCAACAGCATTACTTTCTGCCGCACGCTGGAGAAATGCTCAGCGCAGCCGACATATTCTTATAGCACTTGGCCTTCATGTCTCTTGTCAGTCGGTGCCGCAATGATGCAACCTTGCCGCAGGCAACAGTAAAGAGGGCGAGAGCCCGGCGCGTTCAGCATATTTCCAAGCGAGTTCCCTTCATGAAGAGCCAACCCGATGCCGCCAGCCGTATGGCGGCCGAGGTAGTGACGCAGTTGCCTGTGCCCTCGCGGCTCGGCATGCTGCGTTTCGAGCGCTTGAATGAAGCCAGTTGGGCCATGCTGTTTCTCGATCCCAACTGTGAGCGCCAGTTCGGTCAGCCAGCCGTCGAGCTTTGCGCGCTGGTCGGCTCACCCTACGCCAGCCTGATGGAGCCCGAAGCGCGTTATCAACTGCACGACGCGATCCAGCAACAGTTGACCGCCAGCCCGCATTATCTGGTGCGTTACACCCTGCACACGGCTGCCGGTGTACTGAACATCCTGGAACTGGGCGAAGCCTACAAACAACACAATCGTCATCTGCTGCGTGGCTATCTGCTGGCGGTCGATCACGTTTTCGATGAAGTACCGCTGCCCCCCTCCGTTGACCTCGAAACGCAGAATTCACGCCTGCAAATCGCCCTTGAACTCAATCAACGCGCCCAGCAGGAACAGTTGCAGCACCTGGAACGGGTGCGCGCCCAGCAAGACTTGATTCTGCTACTCGCCCGTCAGCGCTACAGCACGCACAACTCGCTGCAGGAAGCCGCCGAACTGATCACCCGCTGCGCCTGCGATATCTATGAAATCGACTGCGCCAGCCTGTGGAATCTCGAAGGCCAGCAGCTGGTGCCGATCTCCGCGTACCACCGCGCGACCCAGGAATACATCCTCCCGGACGTGATCGACATCAGCAGTTTCCCCGACTACATGGAAGCGCTGCACAGCAGCCGCGCCATCGATGCACACAACGCGATGCGCGATCCGCGCACTCGCGAGATGGCCGAAGCCCTACGCCCGCGCGACGTCAACGCCATGCTCGACGCCAGTATTCGCGTCGATGGCCAGGTGGTCGGCGTACTGTGTCTGGAGCAAACCGGCGTCACCCGCGCCTGGCAGTCCGATGAAATCGCCTTTGCCGGCGAGCTGGCCGATCAGTTCGCGCAAGTCATCAACAACCACAACCGCCGCACCGCCACCAGCGCCCTGCACTTGTTTCAGCGTGCGGTCGAGCAAAGCGCCAACGCCTTTTTGCTGGTCAATTGCGACGGCGTGGTCGAATACGTCAACCCGAGCTTCACCGCGATCACCCAGTACACCACCGAAGAGGTCCACGGTCAGCGTCTGTCCGAGCTGCCGGCGCTGGAGAACCTCAGCGAATTGTTGTTCGACGCGCCTTCCGCACTGGCCAAGAGCAACAGTTGGCAGGGCGAATTCAAGAGCCGCCGCAAGAACCTCGAACCGTACTGGGGCCAGTTGTCGATCTCCAAGGTCTACGGCGACAACCGCGAGCTGACGCACTACATCGGCATCTACGAAGACATCACCCAGACCAAACTGGCGCAGCAGCGCATCGAGCGTCTGGCCTACACCGACAACCTGACCAACCTCGGCAACCGGCCGGCATTTATCCGCAATCTGGACGAACGCTTCGCCCGCGACAGCGACACGCCGATCAGCCTGTTGCTGGTGGACATCGACAATTTCAAGCGGATCAACGACAGCCTCGGTCACCAGACCGGCGACAAGCTGCTGATCAGTCTCGCTCGGCGTCTGCGCAACAGCCTGAGCCCAAGTGGCAGCCTCGCGCGGTTCGCCAGTAACGAGTTTGCCGTGCTGCTCGACGACACCGACCTCGCGACCGGTCAGAAGATCGCCAACCAATTGCTGGCGACGCTCGACAAGCCGATGTTCGTCGACAACCAGTTGATCAGTGTCACCGGTTCGGTCGGCCTGGCGTGCGCGCCGCTGCACGGTCGCGACCCGCAAACGCTGATGCGCAACGCCGGTCTGGCGCTGCACAAGGCCAAGGCCAACGGCAAACATCAGGTGCAGGTCTTCACCGAAGCGTTGAATGCCGAGGCCAGTTACAAACTGTTCGTTGAAAACAACCTGCGCCGCGCCCTGACCCAGAACGAGCTGGACGTGTTCTACCAGCCCAAGCTGTGCCTGCGCAGCGGGCGTCTGCTGGGCATGGAAGCGCTGTTGCGCTGGAACCACCCGGAGCGCGGCATGATCCGCCCGGACCAGTTCATCAGCGTCGCCGAAGAAACCGGCCTGATCATTCCGATCGGCAAGTGGATCGCGCGTCAGGCCTGCCGCATGAGCAAAGCGCTGACCGCTGCTGGGATGGGCAATCTGCAAGTGGCGATCAACCTGTCGCCCAAGCAATTCTCCGATCCGGATCTGGTCGCCTCCATCGCCAACATCCTCAAGGAAGAAGCGCTGCCGGCCAATCTGCTCGAACTCGAACTGACCGAAGGTCTGCTGCTGGAAGCCACCGAAGACACGCACTTGCAGCTCGACCAGCTCAAGCGCCTCGGCCTGACCCTGGCCATGGACGACTTCGGCACCGGTTATTCGTCGCTGAGTTATTTGAAGAAATTCCCGATCGACATCATCAAGATCGATCGCAGCTTCATCCATGAAATTCCCGACAACCAGGACGACATGGAAATCACCTCGGCGGTGATCGCCATGGCGCATAACCTGAAACTCAAGGTTGTGGCCGAAGGTATTGAGACCGCCGAGCAACTGGCGTTCCTGCGTCGTCATCGTTGCGACGTTGGCCAGGGTTACCTGTTCGACCGGCCGATTCCGGGCGGCGAACTGATCCAGGCGCTCAAGCGCTACCCGCGCGGGCCGCTTTGCCTGTAAACACCGCAAATCCCTTGTAGGCCTTCGCCTGCTCGCGATAGCGGTGTGTCAGCAACAAACCTTCTGACTGACCCACCGCCATCGCGAGCAGGCTCACTCCTACAAAGGGCAGTCGAGTACCCGCACACTTTGGGTAGTGATTAACCGGGCATCATTCGGCACACTGGCGGTCTGACTTTTTACATCCCATCCTGACTGAGAGGAACGATCATGGTTCTGCGCTCGGAAATTCTGGTGAACAAAAACGTGCTCCCGACTAAAGAACAAGCTTTGCCCGGCCGCGAAACCGCGATGACCCTGCCTGAAAAGCACTTCGTCTTCGAAGAAACCCCGCTGCTTGGCCCGTTTTTCCAGGACGTCGACTTTGCGATTTTCGGTCTGGGCTGCTTCTGGGGCGCCGAGCGCCGCTTCTGGCAGCGTGAAGGCGTGGTCAGCACGGTCGTCGGTTATGCTGGCGGTTTCACGCCGAACCCGACTTACGAAGAAGTCTGCTCGGGCCTGACCGGCCATGCCGAAGTGGTGCTGGTGGTGTATGACAAGGACAAAGTCAGCTACGAAGAGCTGCTGGCGATGTTCTGGGAACTGCACAACCCGACGCAGGGCATGCGTCAGGGCAACGACATCGGAACCCAGTACCGCTCGGTGATTTATGCGACTTCGCCTGAGCATCTGGACGCGGCGCTGAAAAGCAAAGCGACCTATCAGGCTGAACTGTCGAAAGCGGGTCTGGGTGAAATCAGCACCGAGATCGAACAGGCACCGACCGTGTACTTCGCCGAGACGTATCACCAGCAGTATCTGGCGAAGAATCCTGAAGGCTATTGCGGGATTGGCGGCACCGGCGTGTGCATGCCAGCGAGTCTGGCAGGCAACTAACCCCGCCGACTGATCGTTCCCACGCTCTGCGTGGGAATGCAGCCCGGGACGCTCCGCGTCCCAACAGCGGACGCAGAGCGTCCATTGAGGCATTCCCACGCAGAGCGTGGGAACGATCGCTGTAGGAGCTGCCGCAGGCTGCGATCTTTTGATCTTGCCGTTGATCAGCTCTCGGCAATCAGCCAATCCATCTGCCAGCCACCCTGGGTCTGCCCCAGCTTCTTCGACAACCACGGCAGCAACTCACGCAACTCTTCCTCCAGCCCCCACGGCGGATTGGCAATCGCCATGCCCGAGCCGTTCAGACTGTTCGGCGTATCCAGCGGGTGCACCAGCAGCTCCACACGCAGCAACTTCGGCGCACCCGTGCCGGCCAGATCCTGATAGAAACGGCGCAGCGCACGCTGATCCTTCACCGGATACCAGATCGCCGCTACGGTCTGGCGCATGCGGCCAATCGCCTCTTTCAACGACGCCGCGCAACGCTGCATCTCGTCGAGCTGCTCGAACGGCGGATCAATCAGCATCACCGCGCGTTTCTCCTGCACCGGCAGCATCGCTCGTGCAACGTGCCAGCCCTCGCCGAGATGAACTTTGACCCGACGATCACCGGCCATATTGTCCTTGAGCAGCACGCCGTCTTCCGGGTGCTTCTCGTTGAGCATCAGCCGATCCTGTGGGCGCGTCAGGCGCCGCGCCAGCTCCGGCGAACCCGGGTAATAGCGCAACTGGCCGTCCGGGTTCATCTCGTGCAGCACCTTCATGTAGTCGGCGGTCAACGCCGGCAGGTCCGGCTGATCCCATAAGCGCGCGATGCCTTCCAGGTACTCACCGGTACGGTTGGCCTGATCGCCCTGCAAGTCATACAGACCGATGCCGGCATGCGTGTCGAGATAGGCAAACGGCTGCTCCTTGCGCGACATCAGGGCGATGAGGCGGGTCAAGGTCAGGTGTTTGAACACATCGGCGTGATTGCCGGCATGGAAGGCGTGACGATAATTCATGGCTGCTCCTGCGAAGGGCGCAAAGTTTACCTTTTACCGGGCGGCAAGTCAGGGGTTCGCAGCCGAGCGGACAAAAGCCTTTCCCTCACCCTAGCCCTCTCCCGGAGGGAGAGGGGACTGACGGTGGTGATCTTGCGAGTTACACCGACCTGAAAGATCAGCGTGATCTCAGGTTTGGCCAAGCGAAGATCAGTGCAGAAGTCGCAAGTCGGCGTAAACCGCCCAGACAACTCGGTCAGCCCCCCGAAGAACACCACCCTCCAGGCTTGGCCAAGCGAAGTTCACCGCTGAAGTCGCAGGTCGGCGTACATCACCCAGACAACTCGGTCAGTCCCCCGAAGCTTGGCCAAGCGAAGTTCACCACGGAAGTCGCAGGTCGGCGTACATCACCCAGACGACTCGGTCAGTCCCCTCTCCCTCTGGGAGAGGGTTAGGGTGAGGGGCTTTGCTTTTATGGCGCGGCGCGCTGGCGCTTGCCGATGACATCGAGCACATCACAGCCGTCGCGTCGCGCAAGGGGATTACGCAGAGCTGGGCGAAGTCGCTGAGGATAACGGAGTCGCATTCGACCGAGCCGCGCATGCACATGTTTTCCAGCACCTGGACGACGGTGCGGATGCGACGGTTGGCAGCGACCGTCCACGCCACATTGCGACAAAAGCAACATAAAGAAACATAAAGAAACATCTCCCTACTGAATTCACGTCGTTCCAATCGCAGAGGGAATGCGAAGATCCGTCTCACTTAAAACCTGTAAAGAGGGAAATTTACATGGGTAGAAAGGTGATCGGAATCGGTGCTCCAACTTCAACAGGAGGCTCGGTACTGGAAGGAAACGTCGGAATTAACATTGATTACGCCGTGAGCACTTCGTCCATCGGCCACATAGCCAGTTGCCCTGTATGCCCTCCTGGCAAAGGCCCCATCGTCGCTGTCGGACCAAGAACAGTCACTCTACCTGCAGGGCCGGTTGCGCTAGAGGGCGATTATGTAGCGTGTGGTTGTCCACCGAAATCCAACACTGTTCTCGCTGGTCAATCATCCGTTTTTGGCGGCGGCGAACACAGCGCTGCGAGCTTCTCAGCCATCATCCCTTTGATCCCCAAATCAAAGAGTATTCAACGCATTACGTTTTCATATGGGGAGAGCCAGATTCCGGTCGACTCGGTTTCTCGCTTCTACACCGACCTGAATATTCATGTAAAAACTTCGGGTTACTCACCCGGCGAGATCGTTAGTGTGACGATCACGGGTGCAGCAGAAAAAACTCTGTCCGGCACCGTGGGGGCGAAAGGTATAGCGATTATTCCAAACGCTTTTCAAGGTGAAGTCTTCGACATGGAAGGTGAGGTCTAATGGCTCAGCTCAATATCAGCTCAGGTGGCGTAAACACTAACATCGTCGTAAAGCGTCCAAAATTCAGCACTCTGTGGACTGCTTACGCGGAAGTTGGCCTGAAAAGCTCGATTGATGTTTATGCGCTTGTTGGGGGTAACGTTGAGGCAGCCCGAGCAGAAAAGCCTGACGCTTACGCGAACGCTTGCGCACTGAGGATAAGCAGGGGATTTAATTATGGTGGATACAAAATTCCGAAAGGAACGATCATTCCGAGCAAGTCCATTTATCGTCTGGCCGGCGCAGACCAACTCCCCTACATCATGAAAGTCGCAGATTTTCTGACGTTCCTGAAACACAACTGGGGCGCTCCGGATCGCGAGCTAAAAATGAGTGAGGCGGATTTCATCAATGGCAAGAAAGGCGTGATTATCATGGAGATCACCGGATGGCTCGATGCTACAGGTCATGCGACTTTGTGGAATGGCAGCACAACCGGAGACAACAGTGACTACCATCGTCCAGATAGCCACACTTACGACCGGGCAGGCGTAACGCTGGAAAAGATCAACTTTTGGGAGTTAAAGGGATGAAGTTCCAGCTAATCATCGCATTCAGCATTTTGGGTGCATCTGGCAATGCCCTAGCAAGCGAAGTAGACGTGAACAGTGCGAGGACATCACTGAAAAATTACGGTCTCGCCAACTGCATATCGAATCAGTTCAAAAATCAGTCCGACATCAAGTCGGATATCGGACTAGCTATTGGCGCCTACTCCGCAATGGGTAAAGGGCAACACGCAATATCGCAGAATGAAGATACGCTTGAAGTCATCCATGACCCTTATGCGGAAACCGAAAAATTCATGACTGACGCATATGCGAAGGCTTCTTCTACCAGCAAGCAGTCGGGCAAAAATGTTGTGTTTTATTCTTGCCTCGAAATTTACAACTCACCTGCCTTCGAAGCATTTATCAAGTCGCAGGATGCGTATATCTCAGACTGATTACGCGCTCAGCGTTGCCTCAACGTCAAAAGATCGCAGCCTTCGGCAGCTCCTACAGGGGTTTCTATGTAGGAGCTGCCGAAGGCTGCGATCTTTTGATCTTGCTCCTGAAAATTCAGGAAGGCATTGCACGCAACCGCTTGCCGATGACATCGAGTACATCACACCCATCACGTAACGGAATCACGCAGAGCTGGGCGAAGTCGCTGAGGATCATCGAGTCGCACTCGATAGAGCCGCGCATGCACAGGTTTTCCAGCACCTGGACGACGGTGCGGATGCGGTGGTTGGCTGCGTCCATCAGGATGTCGGAGGGGACGTGGGTGTCGATGAACAGGGTGGGCATGTCGCTGCAATTGCCGGTGAGGGCCATGAAGCGGTTGTCGGGATGGGGAGTGATTTTTTCGTAGGGTGGAGCCGGTTTAAGCGTTGTCATATTTTGCACCTCAACTGGTTAAATGAGGCTACCAATGACCTTCCTACAGGTTTGGGTGGCAGCCGTACGCGGGAGTAGGAAACTGAGGAACCAGCCAAAAACTCAGCTACGCCGAAGCGTTCCCGCGCACAGCCGCCGCTAAAGATGTCACGGACACACGTTAGGTGCCGCAATCAGACAACAGGGCTGGTGCACGGTAAATTCCAAGGGTTCCTACACCCTGCCACCACTCTCGCAGTGACAACGAAAAGACTATCCCTGCAACCCACCGCCCACCAGTTCATCAAAACCGCCGCAACTCGAAGGAATCGTCCGAGACCTTCGCCCCGAAAACTCACTCTGACTCTGCCAGCAAAAACGCCAGCAACGCCGATTGCGACGAATCTTCCGACATTGAAACCTGAAAAAACCGCCTCACCTTGCAACGCAAAACCGCCTCGGGAAAGGCCTCGAAAAGAACCGGATATTCTTCGCTCAACCACTGCAACGCATTAGCCGTTCGAACGTCATTACCCTGCTGCGCCAGCACCGATTCCGGCACCTGCCACCAAGGAAATATCCGCCCCGAAACCTGCGCCCTGCCACCAATTTCCAGCGCCTGACCATTGATCAAACAACGCCCGATCAGAGGAAACAGCTGCGCCGCGCCCACCTCATCGGCCTGCAAAATCGGCAACAGAAACCGCCCGTCCCAAAAACGAAAAAACACCGTTTTGCCGCCAGGCATCAGCACTTGGGTCAGGCTGTGAAAGTGCGCCACCACCTCTTCAAGGCTCGCCGAAGAAACCGCCAGCCAACCCCAATCCTGTGACCCGTTGGTTGCGATCCAATGCAGAAACTCACTGTCGGCGGCGACAATTCCCACGTAAGGCATCACCGCATCCCACTCGGCATAGATCGTCTCGGCCCAGATCGGGCTCGCCGTTTCTCGCCAAGCGGCAGGCGGTTTTGCCTCACTGGCATTACTGAAAACCGCAAACAACTGCTCGGAAGTTTTCAACGGCTCCCGCGCCAACCAATCGGCAGGCAAAAGAAAATCAGGCTGCACAGAGACCGTCCTTGCAACGCTCGCACTCTTCGCAGAATGGCGCATCACCCTTGAAGCTCATGATTTGTGCAGCAGTCAGCATGGCAGCCGGCGCGGCGGCGAGTTTCTCCGGCAATCCCGGTACAACCGGCGCGGCACTCATCGCCGCCATCGGCGCACCACCCACTACAATCGGCACGCTGCTGAAAATCCCGCCGGGGCCGATGTTGATCCACTGCCCGCCGGCCTGAATCGTCGCACTGGCGCCACCGTCGATCACCACTTGCTGGCCGGCGCTGACGTGGAACTGCGCACTGGCGCTGGTCGCCTGATTGCTCACGCGGATATGCCGATCGCCGACTACCGTCAGATGATCGTCCTGCCTCACTTCGGTCTGCCGCTGGCCGTGGGTGATGCGTTGTTCGTCGGCCTTCAATTCATGTTTGGCCATGCCCGTGACGACGATGCTGCGCTGGTTATCGACCTGCACCTGTTGATCGTGCAACACATGTTGGGTCCAGTTGCGCTGGGCGCGCAGGTAGATTTCCTCGGCGCCTTTTTTGTCCTCGATGCGCAGTTCGTTGTAGCCCCCGCCACCGGGGCTGCTCTGGCTGCGGAAGATGCTGCGGGTTTTATCGGCGGGAAGGTCCAGCGGCACCGGGGTTGCAGCGTTCGGCAGGCAACCCATGACCAGCGGTTTATCGGCGTCGGCATCGATGAAGCCAACCAGCACTTCCATGCCGACTCGCGGGATCAACACGCTGCCGTAACGGTCGTGCGCCCAGTTAGTGGCAACGCGCAGCCAGCAACTGGAATGCTCGTTCAATTCACCGTCGCGATCCCAAGCCAGTTGCACCTTGACCCGACCGTACTCGTCGCAGTGGATTTCCGTATCTTTCGGCCCGGTTACAACCGCCGGTTGATAGCCCAGCATGCGCGGCTTCTCCGGCCCCAGCGCCGGGCGGAAAAACACGTCCCACGGCGTGGCGAGAAAGCTATTACGGTAACCCTGGAAAGCGTCCCCATCACTGATCACCGATTCCTCCAGCACTTGTGGCTGGCGGCCATGGTGTTCGACGGCAGTCAGCAGCCACAGGTCGTTCCAGTCGTGGCGCGGATGCTCGGTCAATTGCAGGAAATGTCCGCAAACCAGTGCGGATTCGTCGCTGATGCCTTCGGCCTGACGGTAATCGGCGACATGTCGCTCAAGTGCACGCTGGGCGAGGTGCTTGCCGGTTTCACGATCGTTGAATTGGCCAGGGAAGTGATAGTCCTCCAGCACTGGGCGCTGCTCGCCGTCGACACGACTTTGCAGGTGCAGACGGGGCTTTTCGAAGTTGTAGTCGCGCCGAGTGACCACGCTGGTGCGGGTTTCCACGCGCACGTTGAAACGCTGAATCGCCGGGGCTCCGGCAGACATGCCACTGCCCGGCAAATAAAGGGTCGGCGTGGCCAGTTTTGGAAACACCGTCTGGTCATCACCGAACACCAGTACGTGCGCGTCGGGGCTGTGCTGAAAGTGGTAATGAATGCCGACCTCGGCACACAGGCGCTGAATAAACGCCAGATCGCTCTCGGCGCACTGCACGCAATACTCACGAACCGGGTATTCGCTGCCTAACCGAAACTCGAAAGCATCCCGAAGGATCGCGTGATCCTTAAGCACCTGCGCAACAATTTGCGGCACGCTCTGATGCTGGAAAATCCGCTGATTGATGCGGTGTCCCAGATACGTCAGACGTGGCACGAGGCTTAAGTGATAGCGCGTCAGACGTTTCCCCGAATCGCCCTGCCCGACCTGATAAATCTGACCGTGGATACCGGCACCGCCCGCATCAAAACTCAGAAACGCCTGACAATGCAGCAGGCTTTCGAGATCCAGATCCGGTCGTTCACTGACCAGTTCCAGCTCGAAACGAAAGGGTTGGCTGATGGCTTCCTTGCCCGTGAACTCAAGGACTTTGAGGTCATGTTGGGCGCCTTCGAGGGTCAACGTGAAACGCGGTTGATTGGCAGGCGCGAACATCCGATGTCTCTCTGCAGTGTGAGGGCGGGCGATTCTGCATGAGGGGCAACGGGTGATGAATGGGTGACGGGAAAATCAGATTTGCCCTACTTTCATTGATGAAAAACCCTGCAAAAATCGGCGCCTTCAACTACAGACAAATCCTCCAAAACCACCACCGAACCCCTGTAGGAGTGAGCCTGCTCGCGATAGCGGTCTGACATTCAGTATTGATGTCGACTGACACACCGCCATCGCGAGCAGGCTCACTCCTACAGGGGAGCGCGGTGAATCAGATAAATCACAGGCACAAAAAAACGGCCCGTATCCTGTAGGAAACGAGCCGTTTTCGGGTGAGCCTCAGCTCAGAACAATCACTTGTTCAGGTGGAAATCTTTTTCCGCCGCTTCGAAGCGCTGCACCATGCCTCTGGTCGGCTCGCCCATCTTGCTGACGATGTAGATGGCCAGGCTGGCGAAGATGAAGCCCGGGATGATTTCGTACAGACCCAGCAGTTCGAAATGCTTCCAGACCACCACGGTGATCGCGCCGACCAGAATACCGGCCAGTGCGCCGTCGCGGGTCATTTCTTTCCAGATAACCGAGATCAGCACAACCGGACCGAACGCAGCACCGAAACCAGCCCAAGCGTAGGACACCAGACCCAGTACGCGGTTTTCCGGGTTGGCGGCCAAGGCGATCGCGATCAGTGCAACCAACAGCACCATGGCGCGGCCGACCCAGACCAGCTCAACCTGAGAAGCGGATTTACGCAGGAAGGTTTTGTAGAAGTCTTCGGTCAGGGCGCTCGAGCACACCAGCAACTGGCAGCTCAGGGTGCTCATCACCGCAGCCAGAATGGCCGACAACAGCACACCGGCGATCCATGGGTTGAACAGCAGTTTGGCCAGTTCGATGAACACGCGCTCGTGGTTCTCGGTCACGGGACCGGCCACTTCCGGGTGTGCCGAGAAGTAAGCGATACCGAAGAAGCCCACGGCCACGGTGCCGCCCAGGCACAGGATCATCCAGGTCATGGAAATGCGACGCGCCTTGGCGATCGATTTCACCGAGTCCGCCGCCATGAAACGCGCGAGGATGTGCGGCTGACCGAAGTAGCCCAGACCCCAGCCCATCAGCGAGATGATGCCGATGAAGGTGGTGCCTTTGAGCATGTCGAAGTTGCTTGGATCATTGGCTTCGATGGCCAGGAAGGTGGTGTCGACGCCGCCAGTGGCCAGCAGGACGATGATCGGCGTAAGGATCAGCGCGAAAATCATCAGCGTGGCTTGTACGGTGTCAGTCCAGCTTACCGCGAGGAAACCGCCGACGAAGGTGTAGGCAATTGTCGCTGCAGCACCGGCCCACAGCGCGGTCTCGTAGGACATGCCGAAGGTGCTTTCGAACAGACGGGCGCCAGCGACGATGCCGGAGGCGCAGTAAATGGTGAAGAACACCAGGATCACGATTGCCGAAATAATGCGCAGCAAACCGCTTTTGTCTTCGAAACGGCTGGAGAAGTAGTCCGGCAGGGTCAGGGCATCACCGTTGTGCTCGGTCTGCACGCGCAGACGGCCGGCGACGAACAGCCAGTTCAGATAAGCACCGACGATCAGACCGATGGCGATCCAGCTTTCGGACAGACCGGACATGTAAATGGCGCCCGGCAGGCCCATCAACAACCAGCCGCTCATGTCGGAAGCACCGGCAGACAGCGCGGTGACGACGCTGCCGAGGCTGCGACCCCCGAGAATATAGTCAGAAAGGTTGTTGGTGGAGCGATAGGCCATGAAGCCGATCAGCACCATTGCTGCGATGTAGATCACGAACGTGATCAGTGTTGGATTGCTTACGCTCATTAAGTTACGCCCTGGCTTTGTTTTTATGTAGCAGCGGTGATGAACCGCGTGCAAACAGTGACGTTTGGCAGACGATTCGCGATCCCGCGCATTTAGGACTGATGTTTCCCCAGGAAAGCCACCAGCCGATGCACCGGGGTATCCCGGTTGCACCTAGGGCGCGAATGCTATGCAACAAACCAAAAAAGGTGCAACCAGTTTCGCGAGAATTAGTTGCACCTAGTCGGATATTCCGGGAAACAGGCAGTTTTTGCTCCCTTTTAGCGCAGTCAGAGGGTGTTGCTAGAAGTAAAAGCACCAAGCAAGTGCGGCACTTGCGTACCAGAAAATAATTCCTGACGAAGCGTTTATTTTTCCGACAAAAAAAGGGTTGCACCCGGTTGCACCTCATTCGGCGCACGGCTAATCTTGCCGCCAGCTGATGCCACGCAACTGTGGCAACCATGAGGATAAAAATATGGCTACCACCACCCTTGGGGTCAAACTCGATGACCCGACCCGCGAACGCCTGAAGGCCGCCGCAACCTCGATTGATCGCACGCCGCACTGGCTGATCAAGCAGGCAATTTTCAATTACCTGGAAAAACTCGAGGGTGGTGCAACCCTGACCGAGCTGAACGGTTTGACCGCCAAGGACGCCGATGAGGCGGGCGAAGTGCACACCGATCACGCCCACCAATGCTTCCTCGAATTCGCCGAAAGCATCCTGCCGCAGTCCGTTCTGCGCGCTTCGATCACTGCCGCTTACCGCCGCCCTGAGCCGGAAGTGGTGCCGATGCTGATCGAGCAGGCTCGCCTGCCAGCGCCGATGGCAGAAGCCACCAACAAACTCGCCGCCGCCATCGCGGAAAAACTGCGTAACCAGAAAAGTGCCGGCGGTCGTGCAGGCATTGTTCAGGGTCTGCTGCAGGAATTTTCCCTGTCGTCCCAGGAAGGCGTGGCGCTGATGTGCCTCGCCGAAGCGCTGCTGCGTATCCCGGACAAGGGCACGCGCGATGCACTGATCCGCGACAAGATCAGCACCGGCAACTGGCATCCACATTTGGGCAACAGCCCGTCGCTGTTCGTTAACGCGGCCACTTGGGGCCTGCTGCTGACCGGCAAACTGGTCTCGACGCACAACGAAGCCGGCCTGACGTCGTCGCTGAGCCGCATCATCGGCAAGAGCGGCGAGCCGATGATCCGTAAGGGCGTCGACATGGCCATGCGCCTGATGGGCGAGCAGTTCGTCACCGGCGAAACCATCGCCGAAGCGCTGGCCAACGCGAGCAAGTTCGAAGCCAAGGGCTTCCGTTATTCCTACGACATGCTCGGTGAAGCGGCGTTGACCGAACACGATGCGCAGAAGTACCTGGCGTCGTACGAACAAGCCATTCACTCGATCGGCAAAGCCTCCCACGGTCGTGGGATTTATGAAGGCCCGGGCATCTCCATCAAGTTGTCGGCACTGCACCCGCGTTACAGCCGTGCGCAGTACGAGCGTGTGATGGACGAGCTGTACCCGCGTCTGCTGTCGCTGACCCTGCTGGCCAAGCAATACGACATCGGCCTGAACATCGATGCCGAAGAAGCCGACCGTCTCGAACTGTCGCTGGATCTGCTTGAGCGCCTGTGCTTCGAGCCGCAACTGACTGGCTGGAACGGCATCGGTTTCGTCATCCAGGCTTACCAGAAGCGTTGCCCGTACGTGATCGACTACGTGATCGATCTGGCTCGCCGCAGCCGTCATCGCCTGATGATCCGTCTGGTGAAGGGCGCGTACTGGGACAGCGAAATCAAACGCGCCCAGGTCGAAGGCCTGGAAGGCTATCCGGTCTATACCCGCAAGGTGTACACCGACGTTTCCTACATCGCATGCGCACGCAAACTGCTGTCGGTGCCGGAAGTCATCTACCCGCAGTTCGCCACGCACAACGCCCACACCCTGTCGGCTATTTACCACATTGCCGGTCAGAACTATTACCCGGGGCAGTACGAATTCCAGTGCCTGCACGGCATGGGCGAACCGCTCTACGAGCAGGTTGTCGGCAAAGTTTCCGAAGGCAAGCTGAACCGTCCGTGCCGCGTGTATGCACCGGTCGGCATTCACGAAACCCTGTTGGCGTATCTGGTACGTCGACTGCTGGAAAACGGCGCGAACACTTCGTTCGTCAACCGTATCGCCGACCAGTCGATTTCGATCCAGGAACTGGTGGCCGACCCGGTTGCGCAGATCGAGCAGATGGCGACCGTGGAAGGTGGTTTCGGCCTGCCGCACCCGCGCATTCCGCTGCCGCGTGACCTGTACGGTGCCGAACGTGCCAACTCCAGCGGCATCGACATGGCCAACGAACATCGTCTGGCCTCGCTGTCCTGCGCATTGCTCGCCACTGCCCACAACGACTGGAAAGCCGCGCCGATGCTCGGTTGCGCCTCCAGCAACGAAACACCGGCAGCCGTTCTGAACCCGTCGGACCACCGTGATGTGGTCGGTCATGTTCAAGAAGCCACCGTCGAAGACGTCGACAACGCCATTCAGTGCGCCCTGAACGCCGCACCGATCTGGCAGGCCACCCCGCCAGCCGAACGCGCGGCGATTCTGGAACGTGCCGCCGACTTGATGGAAGGCGAGATCCAGCCGCTGATGGGCCTGTTGGCTCGCGAAGCCGGCAAGACCTACGCCAACGCCATCGCCGAAGTCCGCGAAGCGGTCGACTTCCTGCGTTACTACGCAGTGCAGGCGCGCAACGATTTCAGCAATGACGCCCATCGCCCACTGGGTCCGGTGGTGTGCATCAGCCCGTGGAACTTCCCGCTGGCGATCTTCAGCGGTCAAGTCGCTGCGGCATTGGCCGCCGGTAACCCGGTATTGGCCAAGCCTGCCGAGCAAACTCCGCTGGTGGCTGCTCAAGCCGTGCGTTTGCTGCTCGAAGCCGGGATTCCGGAAGGCGTGTTGCAACTGCTGCCGGGTCGCGGTGAAACCGTCGGTGCTGGTCTGGTTGGCGATGAGCGCGTCAAAGGCGTGATGTTCACCGGTTCCACCGAAGTCGCACGTCTGCTGCAACGTAATATTGCTGGCCGTCTCGACAGCCAGGGCCGTCCGATTCCGCTGATCGCCGAAACTGGTGGGCAGAACGCGATGATCGTCGACTCCTCGGCACTGACCGAACAAGTCGTGATCGACGTGGTGTCCTCGGCCTTCGACAGCGCCGGTCAGCGTTGCTCGGCGCTGCGGGTCCTGTGCCTGCAGGAAGATTCCGCCGATCGCGTCATCGAAATGCTCAAAGGCGCGATGGCGGAAAGCCGTCTCGGCAACCCTGAGCGCCTGTCCGTGGACATCGGCCCGGTGATCGACGCCGAAGCCAAGGCTGGCATCGACAAGCACATCCAGGGCATGCGCGATAAAGGTCGCAACGTGTACCAAGTGGCGATTGCCGACACTGAAGAAGTCAAACGCGGCACCTTCGTCATGCCGACCCTGATCGAACTGGAAAGCTTCGACGAGCTGCAACGCGAGATCTTCGGTCCGGTGCTGCACGTGGTGCGCTACAAGCGTAAAGAGATCGATCAACTGATCGGCCAGATCAACGCTTCCGGTTATGGCCTGACGCTGGGCGTGCACACCCGTATCGACGAGACCATCGCCAAGGTGATCGACAACGTCAATGCCGGTAACGTCTACGTTAACCGCAACATCGTTGGTGCTGTGGTCGGCGTGCAGCCATTCGGCGGCGAAGGCCTGTCGGGTACTGGCCCGAAAGCCGGTGGCCCGCTGTACCTGTACCGTTTGCTGGCGACACGTCCTACTGATGCCATCGAACAATCCTTCGCTCGCGGTGATGCCGTTATCGCCCCGGACGTTCGTCTGCGCGATGCCATGAGCAAACCGCTGAACGCGCTGAAAGCCTGGGCTGACAGCAACAAGTTCGCTGACCTGAGCACCCTCTGCGTGCAGTACGCTGCGCAATCGCAGAGCGGCATCACTCGCGTGCTGGCCGGCCCGACCGGTGAGAAAAACAGCTACGCGATTCTGCCGCGCGAGCACGTGCTGTGCCTGGCCGAGGTTGAAGGCGATCTGCTGACGCAACTGGCAGCGGTGCTGGCGGTAGGTGGTTCGGCGGTGTGGCCAGAGTCCGACATCAGCAAGGCATTGTTCGCACGCCTGCCGAAGGAGATTCAGGCGCGAATCAAGCTGGTTGCCGACTGGAATAAAGACGACGTGGTGTTTGATGCGGTTCTGCATCACGGCCATTCCGACCAGTTGCGCGGCGTTTGCCAGCAGATTGCCAAGCGTGCCGGCGCGATTGTTGGGGTTCAGGGCTTGTCCCAGGGCGAGACCAACATTGCGCTGGAGCGTCTGGTGATCGAGCGCGCGTTGAGCGTTAACACTGCGGCGGCGGGTGGTAATGCGAGCTTGATGACCATCGGCTAAACCGCTGTAAGCCCAGGCGACCGCAATGGCCGCCTGGATTGCAATTCCCCTGTGGGAGCGAGCCTGCTCGCGAAGACGGAGTGTCAGTCGACATCAATGTTGCCTGAACCACCGCTTTCGCGAGCAGGCTCGCTCCCACAGTTGTTTTGGGGTGTTTGTTAAGTTGGTGCTCGGCTCTAACATCACCGCGATCAATCATCCTGTTCAGCCTTTATCAGCACGCCTAGACTCGGCCCAACCCCAATTTCAGGTAGGCCGCCATGTCCGAGACGCTGCTCAGTTCCCGCAATCTGGCTTTCGAGCTGTACGAAGTCCTTGATGCCGAGGGCCTGACCCGGCGTGAGCGCTTTGCCGAGCACAACCGCGAGACCTTCGACGCCGCCATCGGCACCGCGCGCAACATCGCCGAGAAGTACTTCGCACCGCACAACCGCAAGGGCGACGAGAACGAGCCGCGCTACGAAGACGGTCAGGCGATTCTGATTCCTGAAGTGAAACCAGCGGTGGATGCCTTCCTTGAAGCCGGATTCCTCAACGCTGCGAGAAGTTTCGATGCCGGTGGCATGCAGCTTCCTACACTGCTGTCGCAAGCCTGCTTCGCGCATTTCCAGTCAGCCAACGCGGCTTCGACGTCCTACCCGTTCCTGACCATGGGCGCGGCGAACCTCATCGAAAGCTTCGGCACTAACGAACAGAAACAACGCTTTCTGCAACCGATGATCGATGGCCGCTTCTTCGGCACCATGGCCCTGACCGAGCCCCACGCAGGATCATCGCTGTCGGATATTCGTACGCGCGCCGAGCCGGCGTCCGACGGCACTTATCGCCTGAAGGGCAACAAGATCTTCATTTCCGGCGGCGATCACCCGCTGTCGGAGAACATCGTGCACATGGTCCTGGCCAAGCTGCCCGACGCGCCTGCGGGCGTTAAAGGTATCTCGCTGTTCATCGTGCCGAAGTTTCTGGTCAACGATGACGGCAGCCTCGGCCAGCGTAACGATGTGCTGCTGGCCGGGCTGTTTCACAAGATGGGTTGGCGCGGCACCACCTCCACAGCGCTGAACTTCGGCGATAACGGTGAGTGCGTCGGCTATCTGGTGGGCGAGCCGCATCGCGGTTTGAGCTACATGTTCCAGATGATGAACGAGGCACGGATCGGCGTCGGCATGGGCGCGGTGATGCTCGGTTATGCCGGTTACCTGTATTCGCTGGAGTACGCCCGCGAGCGGCCGCAGGGCCGAGTGCCGGACAGCAAGGACCCGACCACCGCTCCGGTGGCGATCATTCAACACGCCGATGTACGACGCATGCTCTTGACGCAAAAATCCTACGTCGAAGGTGCATTTGATCTCGGTCTGTACGCGGCGCGTTTGTTCGATGACACCACCACACTTGAGAGCGAAGCCGAACGTAAACAGGCTCATGAATTGCTGGATCTGCTGACGCCGATCGTCAAATCCTGGCCGTCGGAGTTCTGCCTCAAGGCCAACGAACTGGCGATCCAGATTCTTGGCGGCCACGGCTACACCCGTGAATACCCGGTGGAGCAGTATTACCGCGACAACCGCTTGAACCCGATCCACGAAGGCACTCACGGCATTCAGTCACTGGACTTGCTCGGGCGTAAATTGGCGCAGAACGGTGGCGCGGGATTGAAGCAATTGATTCGACTGATCGCCACCACGGCAGAGCGCGCAACGGCGCATGAATCGCTGACCGCACTGCGTGAGCCCCTGGAAAAACTGGTCGCGCGCCTGCAAACGGTGACCATCGGTTTGTTGACTGATCTGGGGCAAGGCAAGGTCAATAGCAGCCTGGCGAATTCGGCGTTGTACCTGAAGGTGTTCGGGCACACGGTGATTGGCTGGCGCTGGCTGGAGCAGGCGATTCGTGCTGAGGAAGGGTTGCTGAAAGGTAATGCGGCGGATATCGACTTCTATAAGGGCAAGCTGCAGGCGGCGCGGTATTTTCTGACGTGGGAAGTGCCGGGTTGTCACCATGAACTGGCGTTGCTGGAGGCGCGGGATGATACGTGTCTGGCGATGCAGGATGCGTGGTTCTGAAAGCCTACCCTCACCCCAGCCCTCTCCCGGAGGGAGAGGGGGCCGAACGGGGGATGCTTGAATACTCCGTCGACCTGAAAGAAGCTCACCGAATCCATAATCGACTGGCGTTTTCAGGTCGATGTATAGCGAAAGACACCTCGGTCAGTCCCCTCTCCCTCCGGGAGAGGGCTAGGGTGAGGGGCTTCTCTGCTTCAGCACTCAGCTCAACTTGAACCCACCCATCTGCCGCGCCAGATCATCCGCCAGCCTCTGCAACATCTGACAATCCGCACGACAGGCCCGTACCTCCCCCGCCGTCGCCCGCGCCAGATCGGAAATCCCCTGCACATTACGGTTGATCTCTTCCGTCACCGCCGACTGCTCTTCCGTCGCCGTCGCCACCTGATGGTTCATGTCGCTGATGCGCTCGACCTGACCGGTAATCGCCGTCAGCGACGCCCCGGTGCGCTGACTCGACTCAACCCCGGTGCCAGTTGCCGCCTGCCCCGTGCGCATCGACGAAACGGCGTTTTCCGCACCTTGCTTGAGGCTGCCGATCATCTGTTGAATCTCGTCAGTAGACGCTTGAGTGCGTCGCGCCAAGGTGCGCACTTCATCAGCGACAACCGCAAAGCCGCGGCCCATATCGCCGGCGCGCGCCGCTTCAATCGCCGCGTTGAGCGCCAACAGGTTGGTCTGCTCGGACACCCCGCGAATCACCGCCAGCACCGAATCAATCGAGGCCACTTGGTGCGCCAATTCACCCACCGCGCCAGCCGCTACGCCAATCTCATCGGACATGCTTTCAATATGCCGGATCGAGCCGCCGACCACTTCCCGCGCCTGCAGCGCTTCATCGCGCGCGGTTTGCGAGGCCAGTGCCGCATTACCGGCGTTCTGCGCAATCTCCTGAACCGTCAGGCCCATCTCGTGAACCGCAGTCGCGACCATGTCGGTCATTTCCTGCTGACGGCCGGAACGCTCGGCGGTGTTTTCCACCACTTTCGCCACTTGCCCCACAGCCGTACGCAGACGTTCGCTGGTGGTCAGCACTTCAGCGATCATCCCGCGCTGGCTGTCGAGAAAACGGTTGAAGCCACGTGCAAGGTCGCCCAACTCATCGGCGCGACTGGAATCTAACCGGTGGGTCAAATCTCCCCCACCGCTACCGATTGCTACCAACGCAGCTGTTACTTGGCGAATCGGCCGCACCAAACCTTGCGCCAGCCACACCACCAACGCGAGGCACACCAGTGCTACGGCCAGACCGATACCGCCGCTCATCCACATCGCTTTACGGGCTTCGGCGTAGATCTGCGATTGCGGCACTTCTGCCACCAGAGTCCAGCCCAGATCGCGCAACGGCAGGCTGAAGGCAAGGAAGTCTTCGCCATCCCTCTGGAAGCTGCGGCTGATCGCCGTTTTCTGGCCCATGACGGCCTGCGCTGCATTGGCGCCGATCTGCTCGCTCAAGGTGCGTTTGCCGCTGAACTGCGCCTCGGGATGCACCTGGATCAAACCGTCGGAACGCACAAGATAGACCTTGCCGCGCTCGCCAAAGCTGAAGTTGTGAATCAGCTCCGACAGCTCTTTCATGCTCAAACCGAGCCCGGCCACACCGACCACTTTGCCAGCCTGCTCGACCTTCAAATCGATGAACAGCGCCAGTTCTCCGGTCGCCCCGTCGTTGTCGATATTGAGGGTGCGCGGCTGATTGCTATCGAGGAAGGAATAGAACCACGCGTCAGCCGGTTTTGAACGGCTGAGGGTGCGATCCAGACCTTTTTCGGTGATGTAGTGATTGGATTCGGTGCCGATGATCAAAGCGGTAAAGGCTTTATGTTCGGCGCGGATGCCTTCCAGGTACTGCGCGAAGCCAGCCGTTTTGCTGCTGTCTTCGCCCGAGGCGAGCCAGTCGCGGACCATCGTATTGCTGGCGATGTCTTTGGCCGCTGTCAGCGGTTGCACGAGGATGCGTTCGATATCGTTGCGCGTCGCTTCGATGCTCGACGGCAGTGCTTGTTCGACCAGATAGCTCTGGGCGAGGCGGTTGACCACCAGGGTATAAATGCCAACCACGATCAGGATGCTGACCAGCAGGGCCGTGCCCATGCTGAGAATCAGCTGCCATTGAATACTGCGTCGCCACAACTGCATGGAGCACCCCCAAAGAATAAGTGGCCGAAACAATGCAACAGCCGTGCCGATTGTATACAACCCAGTCGACAATCTATTCTTTGGTTGTGCGCAGCTCCATCAACCCTGGTTGATGGTCTTGGCGATGGTGTCGACCGTGGCGCTGACTTGCTCTTGGTAACGGTCGAGTTCTTCCTGGTGTTGCTTCTTCATTTCGATCTGCTGCGAGCACAGATTCATCGCCGCCAGCACCAGCAAGCGGTCACCGATCAGTGTCGGGTATTTGCGCTTGGTGTCGTCCAGCGCAGCCTTGAGCATCATGGCCGCGTCCAGCAGGGTCTGTTCTTCCCCGGCCGGTGCCTTGATCGAATAGTCCTCCCCGAGAATGGAGACGACTTTTACCCCTGCTGTGTGGTGGTTCATGCGCTGACAGGACCGGCGTTGACGCGATCAACCAGTGCCTGAATGCGTGCAGCAGTGGCGCCGTGCTTTTCTTCCTGCTCCATCAGGTTCAGTTGCAGGCTTTCGTTTTCATCCTTGGCCTGGGCCAGTTCCGTGGACAGGGTCTGGTTGGTTTGCGCAAGGCTCTGGTTTTGTTGCACCAGGTCGCTGACGAGCTGTTCCAATTGGCTGAGGGATGCTTCCAACATTTTGATCTTCCAAGCGTTTTTCAAAGGGCGCGTACGATAAAGAAAAGTCACCACGGATGCCAGGGTTAAACCGGCGCAAGGCCTTGATTTTCCTGGTGGCGGACCGTTCCTGCGAGTTTTAAAGACTGTGATCTGCCCATCTGGTTCCTGCACTTCGTCGCCCGAAGCCTTCTGCGACAAATACGCACACCGCCTCAAGACTTTAGTCGTATGACCGATAAGTCATCCATACAGCAGTCTCAGCCCGCATGGACGCGGCCCACTCTTGGTATCCGCCCCATGTCCCTTCGCAATATGAATATCGCCCCACGGGCGTTTACCGGCTTCGCCCTGATCGGCGGCCTGATGCTGATTCTCGGTGTGTTCGCCCTGAATCAGATGAGCAAAATCCGCGCAGCGGGCGAAGACATCGCCACGGCCAGCGTGCCTTCGATCAAGGCCCTCGACGAATTCACCCAACTGACCCTGCGCCTGCGCGTTTTGTCGTATCGGTTGCTGATCAACCGTGAACCGGACGTTCAACAAAAGACTCTCGAACTGTTCGAGCTGCGCAACAAGCAGATCGCCGACGCCCAGCGCGCCTACGAACCGTTGATCGACGGCCCGCAAGAACGTGCGGCTTATGATCAATACGTGCAGTTGCTCGCGCAGTACCGCCAGCTTGAAGACCGGATGAAAACCCTGTCGCGCAACAATCAGATCGATGAGCTGCGGCAGATGCTCAACTCGGACTTGCTAAGCAACTCGGAAGCGGTGAACACCGCTCTGGCGCGCTTGCTGGAGATCAACACTCAGCAAATCGCCGAGACGGATAAAGGCGCGAGCGATCAGTTTTCGATGTCTTTCAACCTTGTGGTTACGCTGTTGGTGATCGCCACTGGCCTGACGTTCCTCTTCGCCTGGCTGCTGACCGTGAGCATCACCAAGCCGATCTCCAAAGCACTGGAAGCTGCGGAAACCATCGCCGAAGGCAACCTGACTCAACCGATCCACGTTGACGGTGAAGACGAGGCAGGACGCCTGCTCGCGGCCATGGCGAAGATGCAATCGAAGCTGCGTGACACCCTGCAGCGTATTTCCGGCTCGGCCACTCAGTTGGCTTCGGCAGCCGAAGAACTGAACAGCGTCACCGACGAAAGCGCGCGTGGCCTGACTCAGCAGAACAACGAAATCGAACAGGCGGCCACTGCCGTCAACGAGATGACCAGCGCTGTGGAAGAAGTCGCGCGCAACGCCGTGAGCACTTCGGAAGCCTCGAAAAACGCCACCACCTCGGCCGGTGACGGGCGTGATCTGGTGCAGGAGACCGTCAGCGCCATCGAACGCATGAGCGCTGATGTACAGAGCACTGCTTCGCTGATCGGTGATCTGGCGAATGAATCCCGTGATATCGGCAAGGTGCTCGACGTGATTCGTGGTCTGGCCGATCAGACCAACCTGCTGGCACTGAACGCAGCGATTGAAGCGGCACGTGCCGGTGAGGCCGGTCGTGGTTTTGCGGTGGTGGCAGATGAAGTACGTGCCCTGGCGCACCGTACCCAGCAGTCGACCAGCGAAATCGAGCGGATGATCGGCAGCATTCAGAGCGGCACCGAACACGCCGTGGATTCGATGCGCAACAGCACCGAGCGCGCCGAGTCGACCCTGAACATCGCCCGTGGTGCCGGCATGTCGCTGGACACCATCAACACCGCCATCGTCGAAATCAACGAGCGCAACCTGGTGATCGCCAGCGCCGCCGAAGAGCAGGCGCAAGTGGCGCGGGAAGTGGATCGCAATCTGGTGAATATTCGTGATTTGTCGGTGCAATCGGCGACGGGCGCGAATCAGACCAGTGCGGCGAGTAATGAACTGTCGCGGTTGGCGCTGGACCTGAACAACATGGTTGGGCGGTTCAGCCTCTAAGATCAAAGGCTACCCCCTCACCCCAGCCCTCTCCCCCAAGGGGCGAGGGGGGAAAGGGAGCAGATTGGGGGCCTTTCAGATTTTGAGTTCGGCTCGATATTGCAAGTCGGCGTACCTCGCACAAACACCTCGATCAGTTCCCTCTCCCCCTGGGAGAGGGCTAGGGTGAGGGCAGCAATCGCCAGCCGAACCCAGACCTCGAATCCCCCAGCGTAGAAACCTTTTTGACAGCATCACATTTCAACAGGTTAGAATCGCTGGCACGCAGACTGCATGGTCAGTTTGTGCCCGTCTTTACGCTTCTGGAGTACTGCCTTTGAATGCGACGACCATCAACAGCCTGTTCTTGATCGGCGCGTTGCTGGTAGGCGCAAGCATTCTCGTCAGCTCCCTCTCCTCCCGTCTCGGCATCCCGATTCTGGTCATCATCCTCGCTGTCGGCATGGCCGCCGGGGTCGATGGCGGCGGGATTATTTTCGATAACTACCCAACGGCCTATCTGGTCGGCAACCTCGCACTGGCGGTGATCCTCCTCGACGGTGGTTTGCGCACGCGGGTGTCGAGTTTCCGCGTGGCGTTATGGCCAGCGCTATCGCTGGCCACGGTTGGGGTGTTGATCACCACCGGGTTGACCGGCATGGCCGCCGCGTGGCTGTTCGACCTCAATCTGATTCAGGGCCTGCTGATCGGCGCCATCGTTGGCTCGACGGACGCCGCAGCGGTGTTCTCGCTGCTCGGCGGCAAAGGCCTGAACGAACGGGTCACCGCGACTCTTGAAATCGAATCCGGCAGCAACGACCCGATGGCGGTGTTTCTCACTGTCACTCTGATCGACATGCTCGCCAGCGGCCAGACCGGCCTGCACTGGAGTCTGCTGACCCACTTGATCCGCGAGTTCGGCATCGGCGGCGTGATCGGTCTCGGTGGCGGCTGGTTGATGCTGCAACTGGTCAACCGGATCAATCTGGCGGCGGGTCTGTATCCGATTCTGGTGATTGCCGGCGGTCTGGTGGTATTCGCCCTGACCAACGCCCTGCACGGCAGCGGCTTCCTCGCGGTTTATCTGTGCGGTCTGGTGATCGGCAACCGCCCGGTGCGCAGCCGTCACGGCATTCTGCACATGCTCGACGGCATGGCATGGCTGGCGCAGATCGGCATGTTCCTTGTGCTGGGTTTGCTGGTAACGCCGCATGATTTGCTGCCGATCGCCCTGCCCGCTCTCGGTCTGGCGCTGTGGATGATTCTGTTTGCGCGGCCGCTGTCGGTGATGGTCGGCCTGCTGCCGTTCAAGGCGTTCCACGGGCGCGAAAAAGCCTTTATCTCCTGGGTTGGCCTGCGCGGTGCGGTGCCGATCATTCTTGCGGTGTTCCCGCTGATGGCCGGGCTGCCGAATGCGCAGCTGTACTTCAACCTCGCGTTCTTCATCGTGCTGGTGTCGCTGCTGGTGCAGGGCACGAGCCTGCCGTGGGTGGCCAAGCTGTTGAAGGTGACGGTACCGCCGGAGCCTGCGCCGATTTCCCGCGCGGCGCTGGAAGTCCACGTCACCAGCGAATGGGAGCTGTTCGTTTATAAGCTCGGCGCAGAGAAATGGTGCATCGGTTCGCCCCTGCGCGAACTGAAAATGCCCGAAGGCACACGTATCGCTGCACTGTTTCGTGGCCAGCAACTGCTCCATCCGTCGGGTAGTACGGTGCTGGAAGTCGATGATTTACTGTGTGTTATCGGCCATGAACACAACCTCGGCGCCCTCGGAAAACTGTTCAGCCAGGCGCCGCAACGTGGCCTCGATCTGCGTTTCTTCGGCGATTTCGTACTCGAAGGAGATGCCCAGCTTAAAGCGGTTGCCGCACTCTATGGCCTGCCGGCCGAGGGTATTGATCCGGACATGACCCTGGGCGCCTTCATCGCGCAGAAAGTCGGTGGTGCGCCCATCGTCGGTGACCAGGTGGAATGGAACAACACCCACTGGACGGTTGCGGTCATGGACGGGAACAAGATCGGCAAAGTGGGCGTCAGATTCCCCGAAGGAAGTCGCCCGGGCCCCGGGCTCTTCCTCTAAACTGCGTCCACTCTCACTTGCTTGACCGGTCTCTATGCCTACCCTGCGCTCCTTTTTCGCCGCGGCCCTGCTGGGTCTGAGTCTTACTGTCGGCCCGCTGTACGCCGCCGAACCACCGTCCAGCGACGCCGTGCAGGCCAGCCTCGACAAACTGGCCGACAGCAAACTGCCGGATGCCGATAAAAAGGCCCTGCAAACCACCCTGCAGAGCACGCTGACTCAGCTGAACAACCAGCGTGATTACGCGCAAAAGCTGATCGACCTCAAACAGCAGCTGGCCACGGCGCCGAAGCAGACGATCGAAAACACTCGCGAACTGACGCGCCTCAAGGCCACGGCGATAGTGCCGGTGGCGCAGCGTTTTCCCAAGGAGTCGATCCAGCAGCTGGAGCAGATCCTGACGGATCGCTCGACCCAGCAAAGTGATCTGCAAAAAGCGCTGGCCGACGCCAACAGCCTGATCATCACTGCCCAGACCCGTCCCGAGCGCGCCCAGGCGGAAATTTCCGCCAGCCAGACGCGCATCCAGCAGATCAACAACATCCTCAAGTCCGGCAAGGACGCTGGCAAGACCGTCAGCAGCGAGCAACGTGATCAGTTGAACGCGGAACTGGCAGCGCTGAACGCGCTGATCCCTTTGCGCCGCCAGGAGTTGGCCGGCAACAGCCAGTTGCAGGATCTGGGCAACGCCCAGCATGACCTGCTCTCGGAGAAATCCGACCGCCTCGACCGCGAGATCCAGGAACTGCAAACCCTGATCAATCAGAAGCGTCTGGCGCAGTCGCAGGAAACCGTGACCCAGCAGTCGATCGAAGCGCAGAAGGCCGGCAGCAGCAGCTTGCTCGCCACTGAGAGTTCAGCCAACCTCAAGCTTTCGGACTATCTGCTCAAAAGCACCGACCGCCTCAACGAAGTCACCCAGCAGAACCTGCAGACCAAGCAGCAACTCGACACCCTGACCCAGAGCGATGCCGCCCTCGATGAGCAGATCAACGTGCTCAAGGGCAGCCTGCTGCTGTCGAAGATTCTCTACAAACAGAAGCAAGCTCTGCCACGACTCAAGGTCGATCGTGATCTGGCGGATCAGATCGCCGACATTCGCCTGTATCAGTTCGACGTCAGCCAGCAGCGTGAACTGTTGAGCAATCCGGCGTCCTATGTCGACACCCTGCTGGCCACTCAGCCGCCGGAACAAGTCACCCCGCAGTTGCGCAAAAGCCTGCTGGATCTGGCCAACACCCGCGTCGATCTGCTGGAGCGCCTGAACCGCGAACTGAGCTCGATGCTCAACGAATCGATCACCCTGCAACTCAACCAGAAACAACTGCTGAGCACCGCGCAGAGCCTGCGTGCGACCCTCGATGAGCAAATGTTCTGGATTCCCAGCAACAAGCCGCTGGATCTGGAGTGGATGCGGGGTGTACCGGAGCGGCTGAAACGCCAGGTCGATACACTGCCGTGGGCCTCCAGCCTGAGCGAGCTGACCGACGGCCTGACCCAGCGCCCCTTGCTGTTTCTGCCTCTGGCATTGCTGATCGGCGCACTGCTGTGGCGCCGCAAAAGTCTCTACGGTCGCCTGAACAAGGTTCACCAGGACATCGGCCATTTCAAGCGCGACAGCCAGTGGCACACACCGCAGGCCATTCTGATCAATATTCTGCTGGCGATGCCGGTGGCGCTGGGCCTCGCCTTGTGCGGGCTGGCCTTGCAGATTGACGCGCGCGGCCAGAACGCCAACATGGGCGCAGCGCTCCTGCAGATGGGGCAGGCATGGCTGGTGTTCTACACCGCCTATCGAATCCTCGCGCCCGGCGGTGTGGCCGAATTGCACTTCCGCTGGGAAAAACCCCAGGTCGAATTCCTTCAGGGCTGGGTACGCCGGCTCGGGCTGGTGGTCATGGCGCTGGTGGCCGTGGTGGCGGTCGCCGAATTACAACCGGCGGCGCTCGCCGACGACGTCCTCGGCATGCCAGTGGTGCTGACCTGCTACGCGTTGATGGCATGGCTGCTCAGTCGCCTGCTGATCAGCAGCCCGGCCCACGAAAATGCCTCGCTGTTCCGCAAGGCCGTCGGCGTGATGTTCACCCTGCTGCCGATCGCGCTTTTTGTCGCGGTATGTTTCGGCTACTACTACACCGCGCTGAAACTCAGCGACCGTCTGATCAACACCCTGTACCTGCTGATGTTCTGGCTGGTCATCGAAGCAACATTCGTCCGTGGTCTGAGCGTTGCCGCTCGACGTCTGGCTTACCAGCGTGCCCTGGCCAAACGTCAGGCGGCGAAAGAAGCCGGCGACGGCGAAGCGGTGATCGAAGAGCCGACCCTGGACATCGAGAAGGTCAACGAACAGTCCCTGCGCCTGATCCGTCTGGCCCTGCTCGGCGGTTTCATTGCCGCGCTGTACTGGGTCTGGTCGGACCTGATTTCGGTGTTCTCGTACCTCGACAACATCACCCTCTACGAATACACCAGCGGCACCGGCGCCAACATGAGCATGGTGCCGATCAGCATCGGCGACATGCTCGGCGCACTGATCATCATCGGCATCACCTTCGCCCTGGCGCGCAACTTGCCCGGCCTGCTGGAAGTGTTTGTGCTGTCCAAGCTTAATCTGGCCCAGGGCAGCGCTTATGCGACCACGACGTTGCTGTCCTACGTGATCGCCGGGGTCGGTTTCGTCTCGACCCTATCGACCCTCGGCGTCAGCTGGGACAAGTTGCAATGGCTGGTGGCGGCGCTGTCGGTCGGCCTCGGTTTCGGTATGCAGGAGATCTTTGCGAACTTCATCTCCGGCATCATGATTCTGTTCGAACGACCGGTGCGGATCGGTGACACCATCACCATCGGCAACCTGTCGGGCACGGTGAGCAAGATCCGCATCCGCGCCACGACCATCACCGACTTTGACCGCAAGGACATCATTGTCCCGAACAAGACGTTTATTACCGGGCAATTGATCAACTGGTCGCTGACCGACACCATCACCCGCGTGACGCTGAAGCTCGGTGTCGATTACGGCTCGGATCTGGATCTGGTCAAGGAACTGCTGCTCAAGGCTGCCCGCGAGAACCCGCGCGTGCTCAAGGAACCCGAGCCGCACGTGTACTTCCTCAACTTCGGCGAAAGCACCCTCGACCACGAGTTGCGCATGCACGTGCGCGACCTCGGTGACCGCAACCCGGTGCTGGATGAGGTCAACCGCTTTATCAACCGCGAGTTCAAGAAGCAGCACATCAACATCTCGTTCCGCCAGATGGAGGTCTACCTGAAGAACCTTCACGGTCAGGAATACAAGATGGTGCCGATCGAGCCGGAAACCAAAACCATCGTGCCGATCGCCGACGATCAGAAACCACTGCAAGAGCCGCCGCCGGCCAAACTCGACTAACCGGTCTAATCCCAGCAGAATGCTCGGACATTCTGCTGGAGCCGGCCCTTGAAAGCCCTCGACGAACTGACCTTCGACAATCGCTTCGCCCGCCTGGGCGACGCGTTCTCCGCCCACGTGCTGCCCGAGCCGATCGACAACCCGCGTCTGGTCGTAGCGAGCCCGGCGGCCCTGGCCCTGCTGGATCTCGAGCCGGCGACCGCCGAAACCGAAGAATTTGCCGAACTGTTCGGCGGCCACAAGCTGTGGGCCGATGCCGAACCGCGGGCAATGGTCTATTCCGGGCATCAGTTCGGCGGCTACACGCCGCAATTGGGTGACGGTCGTGGCTTGCTGCTCGGCGAGGTGTACAACGCGGCCGGCGAGCATTGGGACCTGCACTTGAAGGGTGCCGGGCAGACGCCGTTTTCGCGCATGGGCGATGGCCGTGCGGTGCTGCGTTCGTCGATCCGCGAGTTCCTTGCTTCCGAGGCGCTATACGCGCTGAACATTCCTTCGTCGCGCGCGGCGTGCGTGATCGGTTCCGACACCCCGGTCTGGCGCGAAAAGCAGGAACGCGCAGCGATGGTCCTCCGTCTGGCGCCAAGCCATATCCGCTTCGGCCACTTCGAATATTTCTACTACACCAAACGCCCCGAGCAGCAGAAGCAGCTCGGCGAGCACGTGCTGGCGATGCATTTCCCTGAGTGCCTGGAGCAACCGGAACCGTATCTGGCGATGTTCCGCGAGATCGTCGAGCGCAACGCCGAACTGATCGCCAAGTGGCAGGCCTATGGCTTCTGTCACGGCGTAATGAACACCGACAACATGTCGATCCTCGGCATCACCTTCGACTTCGGCCCGTTCGCCTTCCTCGATGATTTCGACGCCAACTTCATCTGCAATCACTCGGACGATCAGGGGCGCTACTCGTTCAGCAATCAGGTGCCGGTTGGCCAATGGAACCTCAGTGCATTGGCTCAGGCACTGACGCCGTTCATCAGCGTCGAAGCCCTGCGCGAAACTCTCGGCTTGTATTTGCCATTGTTTCAGGCCCATTACCTCGACCTGATGCGCCGCCGATTAGGCTTCACCACAGCTGAAGATGACGACCAAACGCTGCTGGAAAACCTGCTGCAACTGATGCAGAACAGTGGCGTCGACTACACGCTGTTCTTCCGCCGACTCGGTGAAGAGTCGGCCGAACAGGCCGTCGCCCGGTTGCGTGATGACTTCGTCGACATCAAGGGTTTCGACGCCTGGGGCGAACGCTACGTCGCCCGGGTTGCCCGCGATGGCGATGCTGATCAGGAACAGCGCCGCACCCGCATGCATGCGGTCAATCCGCTATACATCCTGCGCAATTACCTGGCGCAAAAGGCTATCGATGCGGCAGAGCAAGGGGATTACTCAGAAGTACGCCGGCTGCACGCGGTGCTGAGCAAACCATTTGACGAGCAGCCAGGGATGAACGGTTATGCCGAGCGGCCGCCGGAGTGGGGCAAGCATTTGGAGATCAGTTGTTCTTCCTGAGGCGGCCTAGATAAACACGTCTACAGGCAGCTTGAAGTACTCAGCCAACCATCGAACCTGTCGCAGGTTTAGTTGCCGCTTGCCGCTCAGGATCTCAGAGACGACTGACTGAGTGCCCACTCCAGGCAAGTCGCTCTGGGTCAAACCATGCTCACACATCAGATATCCCAATACTTCAAAACCCGGAGGTTTTGGGACCGGGTGATGCGTTTGATCCCATTCTTCAATCCAGTCACCAATGATATCCACCAAGCTCATTAACGGATGAGACTCGTCATCGCCGGTAATTTCCAGCAGTTCGTCGACCGCCAACACCAAGGCATCGTAGTCGTCTTCGTTTTCTGGCAACTGCAGAAAACGAGTAAAGAGACCCGGACCTTGGTCCGCACCGGAATCAAGGCAAACACTTTCAAAGCCAACAGAGTCCCCGGTGAGCGAACAACTCGTCCGGGCATTTAAGGTTTTTAGATATTCAGAGCCCTTCAAAAGCTCCGAGAGTGGAAGGCGTTTAACGGTCTTGGCGGTCATAGGAAGGTATTTCGCTCAGTTCTGCACAAGATGACCGATTAGATAAAATACAGATAGTCAGCCTCCGCGCAGACGTGCGTAGGCCCTTTCCTCAACTGAGGAAGGTAACGACCTACAGATCAATTCCTTGATAATCGTGACTTTGCCTCCAGATCAGTCTCATAGACGTCCTGCCTGAGAACCCATCATGTCCGAACCACTCCTCATCCCCTGCCCCTCCTGCAACGGCCTCAACCGCATCCCCGCCGAGCGCCTTGCGGATCAGCCCAAATGCGGCCGCTGCAAATCCGCCGTGTTGCTGAGCAAACCGTTCGAACTCAAGCAAGGCGATTACGCCAGCCAGATCAAGGGCGATTTGCCGTTGCTGGTGGATGTCTGGGCGGAGTGGTGCGGGCCGTGCAAGTCGTTTGCGCCGGTGTTCGAGCAGGCGGCGGCGCAGCTGGCCGGCAAGTGCCGCTTGGCCAAACTCGACAGCGAGGCGAATCAGCAGTTGTCGGCGCAGTTGGGGATTCGCTCGATTCCGAGTTTGATTCTGTTCAAGAACGGCAAGGAAGTGGCACGGCAGAGTGGTGCGTTTCCGCTGCCGCAGCTGATGGCGTGGCTGCGCAGCCAGGGGATCTGAGCCAACACAAATCCAATTGTAGGAGTGAGCCTGCTCGCGATAGCGCCCTTTCAGCCAACACTTGAGTGACTGAAAGGGCGCTATCGCGAGCAGGCTCACTCCTACAGGGGATCTGCGAAGCTCAGGGAATCAGTGATCTTCGAGCAGATTGTGCAACTCGACGAACTGCTGGGTCAGCTTGTGTCGCGGGTCGAGGTGGATCAGCGGCATGCTGGCCTGGTGCGATTCACGCATGCGCACCGAACTGGTCAGGTACACCGGCAATACCGGCAAACCCTCGGCAATCAACTCGTCAAGAATCTGCTGCGGCAGGCTCGCCCGGGCCTGAAACTGATTGACCACGATGCCTTCGACTTCCAGACCTTCGTTATGGTCGTCCTTCAGCTCTTCGATTTCCGCGATCAGGCCGTACAGGGCCTGACGGGAAAAGCTGTCGCAATCAAAAGGAATCAGCACACGATCAGCGGCAATCAACGCCGATACCGCGTAGAAATTCAGTGCCGGCGGCGTATCGAGGTAAATCCGGTCGTAATCCTCGGACAACTCATCCAGCAACTTACGCAACTTGTTGATCTTGTGCTTGGCCTCGAGCTTGGGCTGCAAATCAGCCAGCTCGGCCGTCGCGGTGATGATGTGCAGGTTGTCGAACGGCGTTTCGTAGATATCCGCCTGATTCTTCTTCGAGAACGGCCCCGAAGACAGGGTCTGCTTGAAGAAGTCGGCAATACCCATCGGAATGTCGTCGCCGGTGAGCCCGGTCAGATACTGAGTGGAGTTGGCCTGGGCATCGAGATCGACCAACAGCGTGCGATAACCCTCGCTGGCGCTGACCGCCGCCAGATTGCAGGCAATGCTGGACTTGCCTACGCCACCTTTCTGATTGAACACCACGCGCCGCATGACCAAACCTCCGTGTATCAAAGAATGACCGAGTGTAGATGCGCTCGACCTCGCTTCGCTACCTTGACGGACACGGACTACAAAGTCAGGTGCAAATATCCGCGGACAGATAGGGCAATCGCCGCCATTGATCGCCGAGATTCCTGACAGACAAGCCGCTCACGATCTGGATAATGGCCAAGTGACAGTTTTCTTGCGAACCATTCGGTACATTTCATTGCACAAAATGTAACCAGCATTTGCTACACACTCGTCGCACCGGGATAATGCGCGCCACCCGGCGCCAAGCGCCACGTCAAGTCTGCTGCGGCTTTGGCCACTAAACGCGTCAACGAAAGCCCGCAGGGGCGGGATGAATGTCCGTGATCAACTTCAACATCGCCCAATGGCGCGCGTGGGCTCCCGGGCTCGACAGCGTGGACGCCTGGCAGGCTTGGAGCCGACAACCGGTCGTACTCCAGAGCAGCGATGCCGCGCCCGATGTGTCGTTTTTGCCGGCCATGCAACGCCGCCGTCTCAGCCGACTGGCACGCATGGCGTTCAGCGTTGGCTGGCCCCTGGCCGACGGACGGGAGAATCTGCCGCTGGTGTTCGTATCGCGTCACGGCGAAACACCACGCACCTACGAGATCCTCACCGATCTGGCCAACGAACAGCCGCTGTCGCCGACGCAGTTCAGTTTGTCGGTACACAACGCGATTATCGGCCTGTGGTCGATCATGCGCGGCGAGACCAGCGAAATGACTGCCCTCGCCGCTGCCGGCGACGGCCTCGAACACGGCATGCTCGAAGCCGCAGCCCTGCTCAATGAAGGCGCCCCGGCGGTGTTGCTGGTGATCACCGAAGAACAACCGCCCGAAGCGTATTCGGCGTGGATCGACGACGTGCCGTTTCCGTACGCACTCGGCCTTTTGCTCACCCCCGGTACCGACTGGCGGCTGACCCTGAACAGCACCACAGAAACACGGTCAAAAGCGCACTGGCCGCACGCGCTCAACTTGCTGCGAACCCTGCTCGGCCAGCAACCCCATTGCCAACATGCCTGGAAAAATCGCGTATGGACCTGGCAACGCAACCCGTGACCGAGAAAAACCGCGACGCCTATTACTGGCGCTTGCTGGCCACCGCTGCAAGCTTCGCCCTGTTCGGGCTGGGCGGACTGTGCCTGCGTGTGCTGGTGTTTCCGCTGCTCGGATGCCTGCCGGGTGATGCGCTGAAACATCGGCAGCGCGCGCGGCAGACCGTCAGTCGGCTGTTCTGGTTTTTCGTCCGGTTCATGGCCCGTACCGGCGTGCTGACCTATGACATTCAAGGGGCTGAACGTCTTGGCCGCCCCGGGCAGATGATCATCGCCAATCACCCGTCGTTGATCGATGTGGTGTTCCTGATCGGTCTGGTGCGCCAGGCCAATTGCGTGGTGAAGAAAAGCCTGTGGGAAAACCCCTTCACCCGTGGCCCGTTGCGCAGCACCGAATACATCAGCAACGACGGCAGCATGGACATGCTCGATGCCGCCGCCCAATCCCTGCAAAACGGCCAGACCCTGATCATCTTCCCCGAAGGCACGCGCACCCAGCCCGGTCAGGCGCCGGCCTTTCATCGGGGCGCTGCGGCGATTGCCCTGCGCGGTGCGAAAATCCTCACACCGGTGATCATCAAGGTCAGCCCGACCACGCTGACCAAAGCCGAGCCTTGGTATCGGATCCCCAATCGCCGCGTGCACTTCAGTTTTCGCGTCGGCGCCGATATAGACCCACAGACTTTCGCCGCGCAGGGGCCAGCCCCGCAAGCCTCGCGCAAGCTCAACGATTATTTGCACACCTACTTTATTAAGGAGCTCGCCGAAGATGAGCGATCTGAATCGTGACATCAAACTGCTGATCATCGACGCCCTCGGCCTCGAAGACATCAGTGTCGACGACATTGGCGACGAGCAGACGCTGTTCGGCGAAGGCCTGGGTCTGGATTCCGTCGACGCGCTGGAACTGGGTCTGGCGATCCAGAAAAAATACGGCATCAAGATCGACGCCGACGCCAAAGACACCCGTAACCATTTCACCAACGTGGCGAGCCTTGCGGCGTTCGTCACGGCAAAACAGGCAGCTTGAGACCGGACCATGCAAACTCGTGACGATATTTTCAACACCCTGCGCGATGCCTTGGTCGAGCTGTTCGAACTGGATCCGGCCCGTGTCAGCCTGGAATCCAATCTGTACCAGGATCTGGAAATCGACAGCATCGACGCGGTCGATCTGATCGATCACATCAAGCGCCAGACCGGCAAGAAAATTGCCGCCGAAGAATTCAAATCGGTGCGCACCGTTGGCGACGTGGTCGAGGCGGTCTACCGTCTGGTTCAACCGGCCGCATGAGCCGACTGATCGGCCTCGGCCTGCTGCTGGCCGGTCTGCTGTACCCCTTTGCGGTGTATTTCGGCATGGAGCACTTTGCCCCGTGGCAGTTCGGCCTGCTGTTGGGCAGCCTGTGGCTGGCGCGAGCGCTGACCGGTGAACGCAAGCCCGGCAGTCTGTGGATGGCTTGTGTGGCGATCACCTTTTGCCTGTTGCTGGCGTTTTTCGACAGTCCGCTGTTGCTGCGCTGGTACCCGGTGCTGATCAGCGGCTTCATGTTGGTGCTGTTCAGCCTGAGCCTGAAATACGGCCCGCCGATGGTCGAGCGCCTGGCGCGCTTGCGTGAACCAGAACTACCGGACATCGCGATTCGCTATACGCGCAAGGTCACGGTGGCCTGGAGCGTGTTTTTCTTCTGCAACGGTTTGTGCGCCGCCCTCCTGACCCTGTGGGCGCCGCTGAATTGGTGGATGTTGTACACCGGCCTGATCTCCTATGGATTGATCGGCCTGATGTTTGCCATTGAATGGCTGATACGACAACGGGTAAGAGGCCGTACATGAACTGGATAAAACTTGAGCAGTTGCTGCTCAAGGCTGTGCCGGCGCGGGCCATCAGCCACGCACCGGCCCTCGAACACGCGCAACTGTGCGAGCAGGCGTTGAGCGTTGCCGCCGGCCTGCAAGTTCAGGGCGTGAAGCGCATGGCCGTGCACCTGGAAGATGCCGCCGAACTGGCCATCGCATTGCTGGGCGCATGGCGTGCAGGCGTCAGTGTTCTGCTGCCGTCTGATCTGCAAGCGCAAACCCGCCAGCGCTGGTCGGGCGAAGTCGACCTGTGGCTGACGGATCAGGCCGATGACGCGCAACTGAGCGACTTTAAACATCCGCCGTTGCCCGGCGCCGAACTAGATCTCGACCAGTGCCGTCTGAGCCTGTGCACGTCCGGCTCCAGCGGCGAGCCCAAGCGCATCGACAAGACTCTGCGCCAACTGGCCAACGAGGTCGAGGCGCTGGAGCAACTATGGGGCGCGGACCTCGGTGAGGCATGCATCATCGGCAGCGTCGCCACCCAACATATTTACGGTTTGCTCTTTCGCGTCCTCTGGCCTCTGTGCGCCGGGCGCCCGTTCTTGCGCGAGCAACTGGCGTTTCCCGAAGACTTGCAGCGTGCCAGCCGCGAATATCCGGCGTTCGCCTGGGTCGCCAGCCCGGCGTTGCTCAAACGCATGGGCGACAACCTCGACTGGCCAGCCCTGAGCGCCGTGCGCCGGGTGTTTTCCTCCGGTGGCGCGTTACCGCTCGAAGCGGCGCAGAGTCTGCAACAACGCTTGCAACAATGGCCGACGGAAATCCTCGGCAGCTCGGAAACCGGCGGCATCGCCTGGCGTCAGGGCGAACAACTGTGGCAACCGTTCGCCGGTGTCCAACTGAGCCAGGATAACGACGGCGCTCTACTGATCGCTTCACCTTACCTGCCTGCCGGACACGTCGAGCACACCGCTGATGCAGCGCGCATCGCCGCCGATGGTCGTTTCGAACTGTTGGGGCGGCTGGACCGGATCGTCAAACTCGAAGAAAAACGCATTTCTCTGCCCATGCTCGAACAAGCATTGGTGACCCACGACTGGGTCGCCGAAGCGCGCTTGGGCGTGGTCCAGGAAAACCGTGCTTCTCTCGGTGCGTTGCTGGTGCTTAGCGAGGACGGCCTGTTCGCCTTGCGTGAACACGGCCGTCGCAACCTGACCGAAACCCTGCGCCAGCATTTGCGCCAGCACTGCGAAGCCCTGGCGCTGCCCCGCCGTTGGCGACTGGTGCGGCAATTGCCGTTGAACAGCCAAGGCAAGCTGCCGCAGGCCGATATCGAAACGCTGCTGATGGCGCCGCGAGCGAAAGCGCCGGAAGTGCTGTCGCAGGTCGAGACCGAGGGTGAATGGAGTCTGCAACTGAGCGTGCCGCCGGATCTGGCTTATTTCAGTGGTCACTTTCCCAAAGCTCCAGTATTGCCCGGTGTGGTGCAGGTGGAATGGGCACTGAACCTCGGTCGCCAACTGCTCAACCTGACCGGCCCGTTTGCCGGCATGGAAGTGCTGAAGTTCCAGCAACTGGTGCGGCCCGGTGATGAAATCCAGTTGCACCTGCGTTTCGACCCGGAGCGGCGCAAGTTGTATTTTGCCTATCGCAATGACACGGCGACCTGCTCCAGTGGGCGGATTCTTTTGGGTGTAGAGCATGATTGACCTTGGTGAGTGCTGCGCACTCAATCGCGAGCAGGCTCACTCCTACAGGGATCACCGATATGCATAATCCTTGTGCAGTGATCCCGGTTTATAACCACGAAACTGCCATCGGTACTGTGGTCGATGCTCTGCTCGCGCAAAATCTGCCGTGCATTCTGGTGGATGACGCCAGCACCCAGTCCTGCGCCAAGGTGCTCGACGGTTTGGCGGAACGCGACAACGTGCATCTGGTACGCCTCACCGCCAACCAAGGCAAGGGCGGCGCGGTGATGACTGGCCTGCGCGAGGCCGCGCTGCTGGGCTTCACCCATGCGCTGCAGGTCGATGCCGACGGTCAGCACGATTTGCACGACGTCGCCCGTTTCGTCGAGGAATCCCGCGCCCATCCCGAGGCGATGATCTGCGGTTATCCGCTGTTCGACGAGAGCGTGCCGAAAGGCCGTTTGTACGCGCGCTATCTGACTCACGTGATGGTCTGGATCAACACGCTGTCGCTGCAGATCCGCGATTCGATGTGCGGCTTTCGTGTCTATCCGTTGGCGCCGACGCTGGCAGTGATTGACTCGGCGAAAGTCGGCAAACGCATGGATTTCGACTCGGACATCCTCGTGCGCCTGTCGTGGCGCAATCAGCCGATGCGCTGGCTGCAAACCAGCGTGCACTACCCGCTGGACGGTGTGTCGCACTTCCGCTTGTTCCACGACAACGCGCTGATTTCCGGCATGCACACACGGCTGTTTCTTGGCATGTTGCTGCGCTTCCCGCTGATCCTCTGGCGGCGGTGGCGAGCATGACCAGCGAGACCGACAAGAAGCACTGGGCCGACCGCGAAGAACGCGGCAGTTTCCTGCTGATGAAATTCACCGCGTTCGCCGCCAAGGTCCTCGGGCGACGCCTGCTCAGCCCGTTGCTGTACGGCATCGTCCTGTACTTTTTCCTGTTCGGCCGCACCGCACGGCGCAGTGCCTGGCAATACCAGCAACGCCTAGCCGCATGGAGCCAGCGCGACGCGTTGCGCCCGACGCATTGGCGGGTGTTCGGCCAGTTCATGGCCTTCGCCGATTCGATGCTCGACAAGCTCGATGTATGGAACGGCAAGCTGCGTATCGAACAAATCGAAATCATCGACCCGGCGCTGCTGCGCAATCAGTTGCGCGGCAGTCGCGGACAACTGCTGGTCGGCGCTCACCTGGGCAATCTCGAAGTCTGCCGCGCATTGGCGGAGATCGGCGAAAAGGTCACCATGAATGTGCTGGTGCACACCAAGCACGCCGAACAATTCAATCGCCTGCTCGGTGAAGCCGGAGCGACCAATCTGCGTCTGATTCAGGTCAGCGAACTCGACCCGGTGATCATGCTGCAACTGCACGAACGGCTGGAGCGCGGCGAGTGGCTGGCGATTGCCGGTGACCGCGTGCCGCTGCATGGCGGGCGCAGTGTCACCGTGGACTTTCTCGGCCACCCGGCGCCATTCCCGCAAGGCCCGTGGCTGCTCGCCGGCCTGCTCAAATGCCCGGTCAACCTGTTGATGTGCCTCAAGCAGCCGGACGGCCACTATCGCCTGACCCTCGAACCCTTTGCCGATGCCGTGGTGTGGAAGCGCAGCGAGCGCGAGCAGGTCATTCATCAGTGGGCCACCCGCTATGCGCAGCGCCTGAGTCACTATTGCCTCGAAGCGCCGCAACAATGGTTCAACTTTTACCCTTTCTGGAAGACCGATGACGACGCCAACCCATGAGCCGGTAACCTTCGGCGAACGCCAATTGCGCATCGAAGACGTGCTGGCCCTGGCCAACCGTCAGGCGCCCGTGCAATTGCAAAGCGACGCCGACTATCGCGAGCGCATCGCCAAAGGCGCGCGGTTCCTCGATTCGCTGCTGGACAAGGAAGGCGTGATCTACGGCGTGACCACCGGTTACGGCGACTCCTGCGTGGTTGCGGTGCCGTTGCATCACGTCGAGGCGCTGCCGCGTCATCTCTACACCTTCCACGGCTGCGGGCTGGGCAAACTGCTCGATGCACAAGCCACTCGCGCGGTGCTGGCGGCGCGTTTGCAGTCGTTGTGCCATGGCGTTTCCGGTGTGCGCGTAGAGCTTCTCGAACGTCTGCACGCGTTTCTCGAATACGACATTCTGCCGCTGATTCCCGAAGAAGGCTCGGTCGGTGCCAGCGGTGATCTGACGCCGCTGTCTTACGTCGCCGCGACCTTGTCCGGCGAGCGTGAAGTGATGTTCCGTGGCGAACGCCGTCAGGCGGCCGACGTGCATCGCGAACTCGGCTGGGCACCGCTGGTACTGCGCCCGAAAGAAGCGCTGGCGCTGATGAACGGCACCGCAGTGATGACCGGCCTCGCCTGCCTCGCCTTCGCCCGTGCCGACTATCTGCTGCAACTGGCCACGCGCATCACCGCGCTCAACGTGGTCGCGCTGCAAGGCAACCCGGAGCACTTCGACGAGCGCCTGTTCGCCGCCAAACCGCATCCGGGGCAAATGCAGGTCGCCGCATGGCTGCGCAAGGATCTGGCGATCGACGCACCGACCGCGCCGCTGCATCGATTGCAGGATCGCTATTCGCTGCGTTGCGCCCCGCATGTCCTCGGCGTGTTGGCCGACAGCCTGAACTGGCTGCGTTCGTTCATCGAAACCGAGCTGAACAGCGCCAACGACAACCCGATCATCGACGCCGAAGCCGAGCGCGTTTTGCACGGCGGGCACTTCTACGGCGGGCATATTGCGTTCGCCATGGACAGCCTGAAAAACCTGGTGGCCAACGTTGCTGACCTGCTCGATCGGCAACTCGCCTTGTTGGTCGACGAGCGTTACAACCACGGTCTGCCGAGCAATCTCTCCGGCGCGCCGGCGGATCGCGCGATGATCAATCACGGCTTCAAAGCCGTGCAGATCGGCACCAGCGCGTGGACCGCCGAAGCGCTGAAAAACACCATGCCGGCCAGCGTGTTCTCGCGCTCCACCGAGTGCCACAACCAGGACAAAGTGAGCATGGGCACCATCGCCGCCCGCGATGCGATCCGTGTGCTGGAGCTGACCGAACAGGTCGCCGCCGCCACCCTGCTCGCCGCCAACCAAGGCGTGTGGCTGCGCGCCCGGGCCGAAGACGCCCGACCGTTGCCGCCATCGCTGGCGGCGATGCACGCAGAACTGGCCAAGGACTTCCCACCGGTCATCGAAGACCGCGCCTTGGAAGGCGAATTGCGCCTGTGCCTGCAACGCATCGCTGCGCAACACTGGAGGCTGCATGCGTAGCGCCGGAGTGCTTCACGCCGACACCGAAATCCTCGTGCCGTTTTTCGACGTCGATACCATGCACGTCGTCTGGCACGGCCATTACGTCAAGTATCTGGAAGTGGCGCGTTGCGCGCTGCTGGACAAGATCGGCCACAACTACACGCAGATGCTCGAGTCCGGCTACGCATGGCCGATCATCGATCTGCAACTGCGCTATGTGCGTGGCGCGGTGTTCGGTCAGCGTCTGAATGTGCGCGCCAGTCTGGTCGAGTGGGAAAACCGGCTGAAGATCAATTATCTGATCACCGACCTGCACAGCGGCGAGCGCCTGACCCGCGCCAGCTCGGTGCAGGTCGCCGTTGAAGTGAGCAGTCGCGAGATGCAGTTGGCCTCACCGAAAGTCTTCACCGATGCCGTGGAAAGGATGCTGCGATGAACCTGTTATTCAAAAGCCTTGGCGCAGTGGCGCTGCTGGCCGTGTCGTCGCTGGCCAACGCCTTCGACCTGCAACAGCTCAGCGAACAACTGGCGAAACCGGACGTGATCCACGGCCAGTTCATTCAGGAAAAACACCTGCGCGCCCTGCCGCAGCCGCTGATCAGCAAGGGCAGCTTCGTTCTGGCGAAAAATCACGGCCTGCTCTGGCTGCTGAAAACGCCGCTGAAACAGGATTACCGCATCAGCGCCAAAGGCATCGCCCGGCGTGATGGCAACGGCTGGCAGTTGCTGCCGAACAAGAGCGCAGGAGCTGAACAGAACCGCTTGTTCCTCGCCGTACTGCAAGGTGACAGCAGTGGCCTGCAACGCGACTTCGAACTGGCGCTGAGTGGCGACGCACAGCAGTGGAAACTCACCCTGACCCCGCGCTCGCTGCTGCTCAAGCAAGTGTTCAACCAGATCAACATCGACGGCGGCGCGCTGGTGCAGACCATCGAACTGCTGGAAACCCAAGGCGACAGCACCGTGCTGCGCATGCAGGACAGCACCGCCGGGCAACCGTTGAGCGACGCGGAGCAACATGACTTTGCCGAGTGAACGCAGGCTGCCCTGGCTGTTTCTGATCCTGCTGCTGGCGGTCGTCGCGCTGGCCGGTTGGCAATGGCGCGACGGTGCGCCGCTGTCGGCAAACTTGATGGAGCTGGTGCCGGGCACCAATCCTGACGCCCTTGAACTGCGCGCCGAACAGCGGATGCAGGAGCCGCTCAACCGAGAAATGCTGGTGCTGGTCGGCCATGCCGATCGTCAGCAAGCGGTCACCATGGCGCAGACCCTCGGCGAGCAATGGCAGGCCAGCGGATTGTTCGAAAAGGTGCAGTGGAACCTGCAAGCAGACCTGCCAGCCCTGCGCACGCAACTGCTGCAAGGGCGGCTGGCGATGCTTTCGGCGGACGACCGGCAATTGCTGATCGAACACCCCGACGCATTCATTCAGCAACGCGTACAGGCCCTGTTCGACCCGTTCAGCGGTTTCAGTCTGGTGCCGAGTCAGGACGATTGGCTGGGCCTGACCGGGCGCATCCAGAACAGTCAACCGCAACACGGTTCGGTACAACTGGATATCGGCAGCGGCGCATTAGTCGCCGACGCCGACGGCAAGAGCTGGGTGCTGCTGCGCGCACGCACCACCGGCAATGCTTTCGATATGAACCTGCCGCTGCAAGTCGCGGCACTGCTGCAAAGCAGCCGCGAGCAGGCCGCGAAATCGGACGTGCAACTGCTAGCCGCCAGCGGCTTGCTGTACGCGGCCAATGGTCAGCAGCAAGCCACTCGCGAAATGACCTGGGTCGGCGGCGGCGCCACCGTCGGCATTCTGTTGCTGCTGTTGCTCGCTTTCCGCCGCTGGCGCGTGTTGCTGGCGTTTGTGCCGGTGTTGGTCGGCATGCTGTTCGGCGCGGTGGCCTGTGTGGCGCTGTTCGGCCATATGCATGTGATGACGCTGGTGCTCGGTTCCAGCCTGATCGGCGTGGCCGTGGATTACCCGCTGCACTATTTGTCGAAGAGCTGGAGCCTGAAGCCCTGGCGCAGTTGGCCAGCCTTGCGCCTGACCTTGTCCGGACTGACCCTGAGCCTGATCACCAGCGCCATCGGTTATCTGGCGCTGGCGTGGACGCCGTTCCCGGCGCTGACGCAAATCGCCGTGTTCTCTGCCGCCGGCCTGCTCGGTGCTTATCTGTCGGCGGTGTGCCTGTTGCCGGCGCTGCTGAAAAACGTCGAACTGCGCCCCGCGCAATGGCCGCTGCAACTGGCCGAGCGCATGGTCAACCTGCGCGAGAAACTCCTCGATCGCGTACGCACGCCGGTGTTGCTGGCGCTGCTGATCGCCTTTTGTGTGGGCGGTCTGGTGCAGCTGCAAAGCAAGAATGACATCCGCCAATGGGTCGGCGCACCGCAACATCTGACCGACGAAGCGCAGGCCATCGCGCGCATCACCGGCTATCAGCCGACCAGCCAGTTCTTCCTCGTACGCGCCGACAGTCAGCAGCAATTGCTCGAGCGGCAGGCCGCGCTGAGCGAGCGTCTGCAGCAACTGGTCAACCTCGACAAGCTGCAAGGCTATCTGGCCCTCGATCAACTGGTCAGCCCGCCGAATCAGCAAGAGCAAGTGCGCGAGGCGCTGAACAAACTGCCGCAATACTGGCAGCCACTGCTAGACCTCGGTGTACCGCTCGCCGCCCTGCAAAGCGAACTGCAACAGCTGCAGACCGTGCCCGCTGAAGACATCGACGCGGCATTGGCTGGCCCACTTGGCGAGCCTTATCGCATGCTTTGGCTCGGCCCGAGCGAAGACGGCGTGGCGGCGATGACCAGCCTGCAAGGTTTTAACAACCCGGCGCTGCTGCGGGTGCAGGCGCTGGATTTGCCGGGGGTGATGCTGGTCGATCGTCTCGGTGAATTGAACGAGGTTTTCGCCGCGACGCAGATCAGCGCCGCTGAACTGAAACTCGCTTCCTGTGCGTTGATCGTGCTGGTGCTGATGTTGCCGTTCGGTCTCGGCGGCGCGCTGCGTATCGTTGCCCTGCCGTTGCTCGCCGCTTTGTGCAGTCTGGCCAGCCTTGGCTGGCTCGGTCAGCCGCTGACCCTGTTCAGCCTGTTCGGCCTGCTGCTGGTGACGGCGATCAGCGTCGACTACGCGATTCTCATGCGTGAACAGGTCGGCGGTGCGGCGGTGAGCCTGCTCGGCACCTTGCTGGCCGCTGTGACGACGTGGCTGTCGTTTGGTTTGCTGGCGGTTTCCAGCACACCGGCGGTGAGCAATTTCGGTCTGTCGGTGAGCCTCGGTCTGGCCTTCAGCTTCATGCTCGCACCGTGGGCCGGACGTCACGAACACACCGCGACAGTCGCGGAGCCAGCGGCATGATGGTCGTCGGTTTCTGGCTGCTGGCCTTGGCGTTGTTCGCCGTGGCCACCCGCGTCGGCCGCCACTTCGGTCTGATCCCGATCGTCAGCCAGTTGCTGCTGGCGAGCTTCGGCTTACCGCTGCTGATGTACTTCTGGATCGAGCCGGGCTGGCAGCTCAGCGGCGCCGAACTGATCGCGCCGGACTGGCTGAAAAACCTCTACAGCCTGAGTTTTGCCCTGCTGCTTGGGCATATCCTCAGTGATGTGATCGATCTGAAACTCGATCGCCAGAGCGTGAAAATCGCCGTGCCGAGTTTCCTCGTGCCGTTCGCCTGTGGTCTTGCCGCTGCATATTGGCTACTGCCGACGCAACCGTGGCTCAACTCGCTGGCCATCGGTCTGGTGTTCGCGATTACCGCGATCCCGGTGCTGTACCTGTACCTGCGCCACATCGATTATCCGCCGGCCGCCACGCGCCGATTGGTGCAGACTGCGATCCTCATTGATCTGACCTGCTGGACATTGTTCGGGCTCGCTCAAGGCAGTCTGCACCTGAGCAGTCTGTTGTTGCCGCTGGGCCTCGCCTGTGTGCCGCTGTTGTTGCGCGTCATCGGCGTACGCCGACCACTGACTTACAGCCTCGGTTTCTTCGCGCTTCTGGTAATGGCCGAGCATTACAAACTCAACGCGCTGATCTTCGGCATCGGCTATCTGCTGTGCATGGCCGCGCTGAAAGTGCCATTGGTGCTGCCATTGCCGGCGCGCTGGATGAGCCGTTTGCAGACGTCGCTGGCGATTCCGCTGATTCTGACGTTCGGCATCGTCCAGATCGACGTGCACAGCGCCCTCTCCAGCCTTGGTCCGCTGCAATGGGCGGCGCTATTGCTGTTACCGATTGCCAGTAAACTGCTCGGCAACTGGCTCGGCCTCGGCTGGGCCGGCGCCTCGTTCGAAGGCGCCAGCCGCTGGCGCGAAAGTGTGCTGCTGAATATTCGTGGCCTCAGCGAAATCGTCTTTCTCAATTTGTTGTTGCAACAACAGCTGATCACACCGGCGCTGTACTTCGCGCTGATGCTGATGGGCCTGATCGCGACGCTGCTACCGGCCCTGATCGGCCTGCATCGCGCGCCTTTGAATCTGCAACAGCCTCTGTCCCGGAGTTCACGTGCCAATCGTTGAAATGGAATCCCGTCAGGTCGTGATCATCGGTGCCGGCCCGTCCGGCGCCATCGCTGCGGCGTTGCTCAAGCGCAAGGGCCACGATGTGCTGGTGATCGAGCGCCAGCACTTTCCGCGCTTTTCCATCGGCGAAAGCCTGCTCAGCCATTGCCTGGATTTCGTCGAAGAGGCCGGCATGCTCGAAGCCGTCAATGCCGCCGGATTCCAGCGCAAGACCGGCGCCGCATTCGCCTGGGGCGAGCGTTACAGCGCCTTCGATTTCGGTGACACCTTTACCGGCGGCAAACCGACCACCTTCCAGGTGCAACGTGCCGACTTCGACAAACTGCTGGCTGATCAAGCGGCGTTGCAGGGCGCGGAAATCCGCTACGGCGATGCCATCGTCAGCGTCGATTTCGAGCGGACAAAACCGTTGCTCGACGTACGCCGCGAGGACGGCAGTGAGTACCGCGTCGAAGCGGATTTCGTCCTCGATGCCAGCGGCTACGGCCGTGTCCTGTCGCGACTGCTGGATCTGGAAGCACCGTCGAATTTTCCGGTGCGCCAAGCGGTGTTCACCCACGTCGAGGATCACATCGACAACCCGGCATTCGATCGCGAAAAAATTCTCGTCACCACCCATCCGGAACATCGCGATATCTGGTTCTGGACGATCCCGTTCAGCAACGGACGCTGCTCGGTGGGTGTGGTCGCAGCGCAAGAGCATTTCAACGGCCGCGACAGCGATCTGGATGCCTGCCTGCGCGGTTTCATCGCCGAAACTCCGAGCCTTGCCGGCGTACTCGACAATGCTGTCTGGGACACCCCGGCGCGCACGCTCGGCGGCTACGCGGCCAACGTGAAAACCCTGCACGGGCCGGGTTTCGCGCTGCTCGGCAATGCGGCGGAATTTCTCGACCCGGTGTTCTCCTCCGGCGTGACCATCGCCATGCGCTCGGCGAGCATGGCCGCTGCCGTTCTGCACCGTCAGTTGCAGGGTGAAACGGTTGACTGGCAAAGCGAGTTCGCCGAGCCACTCAAGCGCGGCGTCGACACCTTCCGCTGCTACGTCGAGGGCTGGTACGCCGGTACCTTTCAGGACGTGATTTTCTATGAAGACAGCCAGGCGGAAATCCGTCGGATGATCTGCTCGATCCTCGCCGGCTACGCCTGGGATGAGCGCAACCCGTTCGTCAGCGAAGCCCGCCGCCGCTTGAAGATGATTTCCGAACTCTGTGCAAAGGACGCCACATGAATTACTTGAGCGACAGCTACGTCGAGGAAACCCGTTTCGGTTTCTGGTTCCTGCGCAGCCACACCTGGCAGCACCATGTGTTGCGGGTGGCGATCAACGATTTGCGCGGTTTGTTCAGTGAAGCGCTGCCGGAACATCCGGTGTTGCTGGACGCCGGTTGCGGACAGGGCAAGTCGTTCGGTCATCTGCGCCAGACCTTCGCGCCACAGCGTTTGATCGGTGTTGACGCCGATCCGCATAGCCTGGAGTTGAGCGCTGAAGAAGCGACGCGTCTGGGCCTCGATGTAGAGCTGATCGGTAGTGATTGCGCGACGCTCAATGTGGCGGACGCCAGTGTTGATCTGCTGTTCTGTCACCAGACGTTCCATCATCTGGTCGAGCAGGAAAAAGCGCTGGCCGAGTTCTATCGCGTGTTGAAACCGGGTGGCTATCTGCTGTTCGCCGAATCCACAGAGGCTTACATTGATACGTGGGTGATTCGCTGGCTGTTCCGCCATCCGATGCATGTGCAGAAGAGTGCGGCGCAGTATCTGCAGATGATTCGCGGGCAGGGTTTCGAGTTTGCCGAGAAGAATGTCTCGTACCCGTATCTGTGGTGGAGCCGGTCGAAGGATTTCGGCTTGCTGGAGCGGTTTGGGGTGCGCAAGCCGAAACCGTTTGGTGAGCGTGAAGAGACGTTGGTGAACGTTGTCGCGCGTAAACCGCTTGAAGGTGATCGTTGATGCGACACATAACCTGTGGGAGTGAGCCTGCTCGCGATAGCGGTGGTTCAGCCAACCTGTATTTTGAATGTGCGACGGCTATCGCGAGCAGGCTCACTCCTACAGTGACCGCGGTGTGGCGACTTTGTGTGGTCGGCTTGATGCTTTTGTTAAGTGCCTGCGCCAGCCAGGCGCCGCTACCGGCGAGCAACCCGACGCTGCCCCTGCCTCTGCAACTGCACATCGAACGCCAGCAAGCCGAACAACGCCAGGACTGGCTGCTGGTGATCCAGCGCGAAGGCCCCGGCATCCGCTGGTCGATGATGGATCCGCTGGGTATTCCCCAGGCACGTCAGCAACTGATCGACGGCCATTGGCAAGCCGATGGTCTGCTGCCCCCGAATCCGGAAGCGCGGGAATTGTTTGCTGCGCTGTTGTTCGCTCTGACCCCGTCCGGCGAGCTGCTGCGCAATTACCCCTCCGCGCAACAACAAGGTCAGCAACGCTCCCTGCCTGCGCGCTGGGATATTCACTATTCACAACCGTTGAGCTTTCAATTGAACCTGCCCCAAGGCCCGCACTACCGCGTTTCTCCGCTGGGTGAACCGACGTCATGACCGCTTACCTGAATGCCCTCGGCGTGATCTGCGCGCTGGGCCGCGACAAGCAAGCCGTCGCGCGCAACCTGTTCGCCGGCGACTGCTCGGGCATGCGCCGCGAGTCCGGCTGGGTGGCGGAGCGTGAGTTGCCCGTCGCTGCCGTCCAGGGCGAACTGGCGCCGATCCCGGCAGAACTCGCCGATCAGCGCAGCCGCAACAATCAACTGCTGCTGGAAGCGGCGTTGCAGATTCGCGATGACATCGAACAGGCCATCCAGCGCTTCGGCCGCGAGCGCATCGGTGTGGTGCTCGGCACCAGCACCTCGGGTATCGACGAGGCCAGCCGGGGTCTGGCGCACTACATTCGTGAGCAGCAGTTCCCCGCCGAGTACGACTATCGGCAACAGGAACTCGGCGCCCCGGCCAATTTCCTCGCCGATTGGCTGCAACTGAGCGGCCCGGCCTATGTGATTTCCACGGCATGCACCTCCAGCGCCCGGGCACTGATGAGCGCTCAGCGTTTGCTCGATCTGGGGCTGTGCGACGCGGTGCTGTGCGGCGGCGTCGACAGTTTGTGCAAACTGACCCTCAACGGTTTCTCGTCACTCGAAGCGATATCCGACAAGCGCTGCAATCCGTTCTCGGCCAACCGCAGCGGCATCAACATCGGTGAAGCGGCGGTGCTGTTCGTCATGAGCAAACAACAGGGCAAAGGCCCGGCCATTGCCTTGCTCGGCGCCGGCGCCAGCTCCGACGCCCATCATATTTCTGCCCCTGAACCGACCGGGCGCGGCGCCCTGCAAGCGATGCAGAAAGCCTTGAGCCACGCGCACCTGCAAGCAGCGCAGATCAACTACCTGAACCTGCACGGCACCGCTACCCAACACAACGACGCCATGGAAAGCCTGGCGGTCGCCGAACTGTTTCCCGAGGGCGTCGCCTGCTCATCGACCAAACCGATGACCGGCCACACCCTTGGCGCGGCCGGTGCTCTGGAAGCGGCGTTCTGCTGGCTGAGCCTGAGCGCCGACAACCCCGCTCACGCCTTGCCGCCGCACGTCTGGGACGCTCAGGCCGATCCCGCGCTGCCACCGCTGAAGTGGGTGACCGCGAGCGAGCGCCTGTCGTCCATTGCACCCCGCTACCTGATGAGCAACTCGTTTGCCTTCGGCGGCAACAACGTCAGCCTGATTATCGGAGACGCCCCATGACTGATTGGCCGCTCGCCGAATTGCTGCCCCACGCGGGCGACATGATTCTGATCGACAACATCTCAAGCTTTGACGATGAGCAGATTTACACCCGCCTCACGGTCCAGCCTGATGGCCTGTTCAACCTGCCCGACGGCAGCCTGCCAGCCTGGGTCGGCATTGAGCTGATGGCGCAAAGCGTCGCCGCGTTTGCCGGTTGCCATGCGCGGCAGAAAGGCAATCCAGTGGAGCTGGGCTTTCTGCTCGGTACGCGCAAGTTCGAGTGCAACGTCGAAGCGTTTCCCGCCGGCAGCGAGCTGACCATTCATGGCCTGCGCTCGCTGGAAGACGACAACGGCATGGGCGTGTTCGAATGTCATATCCACGGCGCCGGCATCCATGCCAGCGCGCGGCTGAACGTGTTCCGCCCGCCCCAGGTTACTCAATATCTGCAACAGACACAGGAGTCGAACGATGACTGAATCCGTACTGGTCACCGGCTCCAGCCGTGGCATCGGCCGCGCCATTGCCTTGCGTCTGGCGCAGGCCGGACATGACATCGTCTTGCATTGCCGCAGCGGCGTGACTGAGGCGCAAGGCGTTCAGGCGGAAATCGAAGCGCTTGGGCGCAACGCGCGCATTCTGCAATTCGATGTTGCCGATCGCGAAACCTGTAAAACCATTCTGGAAGCCGACGTCGAAACCCATGGCGCCTATTACGGTGTTGTGTTGAATGCCGGCCTGACCCGCGACGGTGCGTTCCCAGCTCTGACTGACGACGATTGGGACGTGGTGTTGCGCACCAACCTCGACGGTTTCTACAACGTTCTGCACCCAGTGATGATGCCGATGATCCGCCGCCGCGCCGCTGGTCGCATTGTCTGCATCACCTCGGTGTCAGGACTGATCGGCAACCGTGGCCAGGTCAACTACAGCGCCTCCAAGGCCGGCGTGATCGGCGCGGCGAAGGCATTGGCGATCGAACTGGGCAAGCGCAAAATCACGGTTAACTGCGTCGCGCCGGGCCTGATCGACACGGCGATGCTCGACGAAAACGTGCCGGTGGAAGAATTGATGAAAATGATCCCCGCGCAACGCATGGGCACCCCGCAAGAGGTGGCAAGTGCGGTGAATTTCCTGATGTCGGCGGAAGCCTCGTACATCACCCGCCAGGTCCTGGCGGTCAACGGAGGCTTGTGCTGATGAAGCGCGTCGTCGTCACCGGCATGGCCGGCATCACCTCGCTGGGCAGCGACTGGGAAACCATCGCCGGTAATTTCGCGGCCAACCGCAGCGGTATTCGCCGGATGGACGAGTGGGATCGCTTCAGCGAACTCAACACGCGCCTGGCCGGGCCGATCGATGACTTTGCAGTGCCCGCGCACTGGACGCGCAAGCAGTTGCGCAGCATGGGCCGGGTGTCGCGGCTGGCGGTTCGTGCGGCAGAAAACGCCCTGGCTGACGCCGGTTTGCTCGGTGACGAATCGATCAAGGATGGACGGATGGGCGTCGCGTGCGGCTCGTCCACTGGCAGCACCGACGAGATCAAAGCGTTCGGCAATATGCTGCTCAACTCGGTCGCCGAAGGCCTCAACGCCAACTCCTACGTGCGGATGATGCCGCACACCACCGCCGCCAACATCAGCATCTTCTTTGGCCTGACCGGGCGGCTGATCCCGACGTCCAGCGCCTGCACCAGCGGCAGTCAGGGCATCGGTTACGCCTACGAAGCAATCAAGTTCGGCCGACTGCCGCTGATGCTCGCCGGCGGCGCCGAAGAGCTGTGCCCGACCGAAGCCATGGTCTTCGACGCGCTCTACGCCACCAGCCTGAAAAACGATGCGCCACAGACCAGTCCACGCCCATACGACAAGGGCCGCGATGGTCTGGTGATCGGTGAAGGTGGCGGCATGCTGGTCCTCGAAGAGCTGGAGCACGCCCTCGCCCGCGGTGCGCACATCCACGCCGAGATCGTCGGCTTCGGCAGCAACGCCGACGGCCAGCACACCACGCGCCCGGAACAAGTGACCATGCGTCGTGCAATGGAACTGGCGCTGGAAGACGCCGGCCTGACGCCGGATGCCATCGGTTATGTAAATGGTCACGGCACGGCTACAGAACAGGGCGACATTGCCGAAACACTGGCAACCAGCAGTTTGTTCGGTGAACGCATGCCGATCAGCTCGCAGAAGAGTTTCCTCGGCCACACCCTCGGCGCCTGCGGCGCGCTGGAGTCGTGGTTCAGCATCGAGATGATGAATCGCGACCTGTACGTGCACACGTTCAACCTCGACGAGGTCGATCCGCACTGCGGCAAACTCGATTACCTGCGCGGTGAATTCCGCCAGATGCATCACGACTACGTGATGAACAACAATTTCGCTTTTGGTGGCGTCAACACCTCGTTGATTTTCCGCCGCTGGCACTGACCGCAACACGTTTGGAGTGAAGGGAATGACTCAGTTTCACCGCATCGCCGCTCTGTTGGCACTGGCTTTTGTGCTCGGCGGCTGCACCAGCAAACCGGTTTACAACGCCAAGGAAGAGTTCTCGCCGAACCTCGGTTTCACCCAGCAACAGATGAGCCGCGCCATCGTTACCGCGCTGAATGATCGCCAGTGGGTCGTGCAATCGGTACGTCCGGGCATGATCAAAGCGGCGATCACCGTACGCGGTCGTCATCACGCCGAAGTCGACATTCCGTTCACCCCGACCTCGTTCGAAATCGACTACCGCAGCAGCTACGGCCTCGATGCCAAGGACGGCAAGATCCACGGAAACTACAACCGCTGGGTAAACCGCCTGCGCGACAACGTGCTCAAAGAGCTGTCGATCAACCCGGACATCGAGTTCGTCAACGACCTGGGCATCGTCAAACAAGGCGCCGACGAGCCGACCTACCTGAGCTTCCGTGAAGGCGTCAAACGCGCCACCGACGCCGGCCTGCTCGACGGCAGCGTGAAGTTCTACCTGGCCGGTGAAACCCTGCCAAAACAGGTGCGTAAACTCGACACCGTGAGCAGCAGCCGCAAAACCAACGGCTCGAACAAGTCCGACGAAGACGCCTGCTTCTGGGCCCTGCAATCGGCCTTGGCCACCTTGCAGAATGCCGCGAAGAAAGCCGACGCCAACGCGGTGATCAACATCGCCAGCGTCGACCAGCGTGATCTGTACAAGGACACCGAGAAATTCCAGTGCCGCGCGGGGATGGTGGTGTCGAGCGTGGCGTTGCGTGGAGATTTGGCGCACGTGGATTGATGGGATTGTAGAAACAACAAAGGGCGCCATTCGGCGCCCTTTGTTGTTTCAGCATCTACACTCGTCCTGACAGGCCGTCGCACCGCGCCTGGTGGAACAGCGAGCCCATCAGCCCTGCACTCGCGGTTCTCTTTCACCGTCAAGGAGATGACCATGCAAGTGAAAGCCGTGATCGTCGTCGCACTTTTCGCGCTACTGCCCAACGCCAGCCACGCTACCAACCTGATGTACATGCCTTTCGAAACCGTACTGTCGGATGCGCTTCGCGCCGGGCGGCTGGATGGCAGTGTGAAGTTCTATCTGCTCGGTAATGGGCCGCAGGGGACTCAGCAGTTGTTACGCCGTGGAGTGGTCAGTGATTTGAAGACCAACGGCTTCAACAAGAGTGACCACAACTCCTGCGAGTGGGTGTTGCAGTCGAATCTGATCAAGTTGCAGGCCGATGCCAAGCGGGTCGGGGCGAATGCGGTGGTCAATATCGTCAGCTATTACGACCAGCATGTGCGCAAGGATTTGAATACGTACGAGTGCCGGGCGGGGATATTTGTCACGCGGGTGGCGTTGAAGGGGGATTTGGTGCGGTTGCCCTGAACATTGTGTTGATTGAGCGGATGCCTTCGCGAGCAGGCTCGCTCCCACAGGGGAACGCATTCCAAGGTGGGAGCGAGCCTGCTCGCGATTTGATTGCGCAGCAATCACGCCTTTGAAGGTTCGACCTTGCGCGTGAGCAAATCTACGAAAGCCTTGGCCATCGGCGATTTCTGATCCTTGCGCTGCACCAGCCACACCGCAGACACCGCTTCCGGATCGAGCAACGGTCGGTAGACCACGCCGTCGATGCGCATCCGCTGATAAGACGCCGGCAGCACCGAAACTCCAAGCCCTGCTGCGACCAGACCGATGATGGTCATCGCCTCCCCCGCCTCTTGGGCGAAGTGCGGGCTGAACCCGGCATCACGCGCCAGACTCAGCAATTGCGCATACAGCCCGCTGCCGTAGCTGCGCGGAAAGAACACAAACGGCTCCAGTGCCAGCGCCGAGAGGAACAGCCCTTCTTCACTGCCCTGCGCCAATGGATGTTTGGAGCCGAGCACGGCGACCAGCGGCTCACGCATCAACTCCACAACACTCAGCGAATCCGGTAAACCCAGCGGGCGCATGATGCCAACTTCGATCGACTCATCCACCAGACCCTCGGCGACTTGCGTGCTACTCATCTCGCGAAGGTTGAGGTGCACCGCCGGAAAACGCTGGCGAAAGGAAAAAATCGCCTGGGGAATGGTCGAGTTGAACGGCGCCGACGAGGTGAAGCCAATCTTCAACTCGCCCAGTTCACCGAGCTGCGCACGCCGGGCGACGTCCGCTGCTTTATCAACCTGCGCCAGCACCAGCCGCGCCTCTTCCAGAAACAATCGCCCCGCCTCACTCAACTCAACCCGACGATTGGTCCGTTCGAACAGCCGCGCGCCAACCTCTTGCTCCAGCGCCTGAATCTGCTGGCTCAGCGGTGGCTGAGAAATCCCCAGCACTTGTGCGGCGCGGCCAAAATGCAGCTCTTCGGCGACGGCGATGAAGTAGCGCAGATGACGCAATTCCATGGAAACCTCATTAGGTCGTTAAAGCTATCAAACAGGTCGAACAATATATTGGATAGAAACATTAGCCAGCTATATGATTTTTTCATTGCCTGCCTGGCCGTGCCCTCCGAGGTCTGAAGTGAAAACTGCTGTCGCGCCCCTTGCCCATGAAATCCCGCCTGCTGCGGCTGACGATGTAATCGCCGAGTTGCAAGAGATCTACATCGAAAAAGGCACGCCGATGTTCTTGCGCACGGTATTGGCGCTGTTCAGCGGCGGCTTCGCGACGTTTGCCCTGCTCTACTGCGTACAGCCGATGATGCCGCTGCTGTCCCACGAGTACGGAATCAACGCGGCGCAGAGCAGCCTGATCCTTTCGGTCGCCACCGGCATGCTCGCCATCGGCCTGCTGATCACCGGGCCGATTTCCGATCGGGTCGGGCGCAAACCGGTGATGGTGACTGCGCTGTTCGCCGCAGCGCTGTGCACCATGGCCAGTGCGATGATGCCGAGTTGGGAAGGCGTGCTGATCATGCGCGCGCTGATCGGGCTGTCGCTGAGCGGTCTGGCAGCGGTGGCAATGACCTATCTGAGCGAGGAGATCCATCCGCAACACATCGGCCTGGCGATGGGCTTGTACATAGGCGGCAACGCGATTGGCGGGATGAGCGGGCGCTTGATCACCGGCGTGTTGATCGACTTCGTCAGCTGGCACACAGCTATGCTGGTGATCGGCGGTCTGGCGATGATTGCAGCGGCCGTGTTCTGGAAGATTCTTCCGGAGTCGCGCAACTTCCGTGCGCGCTCATTGCACCCGCGCAGCCTGCTCGACGGTTTCACTATGCACTTTCGCGATGCCGGGCTGCCGCTGCTGTTTCTTGAAGCGTTCCTGTTGATGGGCGCGTTCGTCACGCTGTTCAACTACATCGGTTATCGCTTGCTGGCCGCGCCGTACAACCTCGATCAGGTGTTCGTGGGCTTGCTGTCGGTGGTGTATCTGTCGGGGATCTACAGCTCGGCGAAGATTGGCTCGCTGGCGGATAAGCTGGGGCGACGCAAAGTATTGTGGGCGACCATTGCGCTGATGTTTGCCGGGCTTGCGCTGACGATGTTTACGCCGTTGCTGTTGGTGATTGTCGGCATGTTGATTTTCACCTTTGGCTTCTTTGGCGCGCATTCGGTGGCGAGTAGCTGGATCGGCCGCCGCGCGATCAAGGCCAAGGGGCAAGCGTCGTCGTTGTATCTGTTCAGCTATTACGCCGGGTCGAGCATTGCCGGCACGGCAGGCGGGGTGTTCTGGCATCTCGGCGGCTGGAATGGCATCGGCCTGTTTATTGGCGCGCTGTTGCTGATCGCGCTGCTGGTCGCATTGAAGCTGGCGAAGTTGCCGCCTCTCAGCGGTGTCAAAGCCTGACGCGTAACCCATGTAGGAGTGAGCCTGCTCGCGATAGCGGTGTGTCAGCCAACATATTAGGCAACTGGCTCACCGCTATCGCGAGCAGGCTCACTCCTACAATTGATCTGTGTCCGACATTGAATCGTGGAAATAAAAACGCCCGGCATAAGCCGGGCGTTTTCTATTGGGCGACGATCACTCGTGATACTGCGCCGACAATTCATGCACCGCGCGCAGGAACGCACCGGCGTGCTCCGGATCAACCTCAGGCGTGATGCCATGGCCGAGGTTGAACACGTGACCACTGCCCTTGCCGTAGCTGGCCAGAATGCGCCCGACTTCAGTGCGGATCGCTTCCGGTTTTGCGTAGAGCACGGTTGGGTCCATGTTGCCTTGCAGGGCAACCTTGTCGCCAACACGGGCGCGGGCGTTGCCGATGTCGCAGGTCCAGTCCAGACCCAGTGCGTCAGCGCCAGCGTCAGCGATGCTTTCCAGCCACAGGCCGCCGTTTTTGGTGAACAGGATCACCGGTACTTTGCGCCCGTCGTGCTCGCGGATCAGGCCGCTGACGATTTTCTTCATGTAAGCCAGCGAGAACTCCTGATACGCCGCCGCCGACAGGTTGCCGCCCCAGGTATCGAAAATCTGCACCGCTTGCGCACCCGCCATGATCTGGCCGTTGAGGTACGAGGTCACCGACTGCGCCAGTTTATCCAGCAGCAGGTGCATGGCTTGCGGGTTGTCGTAGAGCATCGCCTTGGTCTTGCGGAAGTCTTTCGACGAGCCGCCTTCGACCATGTAGGTCGCCAAGGTCCACGGGCTGCCGGAGAAACCGATCAGCGGCACACGACCGTTCAGCTCGCGACGGATGGTGCTCACCGCGTCCATCACGTAGCCAAGGTCTTTGTGCGGATCCGGGATCGGCAGGGCCTCGATGTCGGCCAGGGTGCTGACGACTTTCTTGAAGCGTGGACCTTCACCGGTCTCGAAGTACAGGCCTTGGCCCATGGCATCGGGGATGGTGAGGATGTCGGAAAACAGGATCGCCGCGTCCAGTTGTGGATAGCGGTCGAGCGGTTGCATCGTGACTTCGCAGGCGAATTCCGGATTCATGCACAGGCTCATGAAATCACCGGCGTGGGCGCGGCTGGCGCGGTATTCCGGCAAGTAGCGGCCGGCCTGACGCATCATCCACACCGGGGTGACGTCTACGGGTTGCTTGAGCAGGGCGCGGAGGAAACGGTCGTTCTTCAGGGCAGTCATGTCGGCATCCGGAAAAAAAGTGCGGGCATTTTCTCAGAGCGCGACGCAAAAGGCACGGATGCAGGTCAGCCTTTTGTCTATCGGGTCAATTTATTGCGTTGGAATGCAGATTTTTGCAGCAACACAAAACAACTGTAGGAGTGAGCCTGCTCGCGATAGCGGAGTATCAGTCAATGCATCAGGTGACTGATCTACCGCCATCGCGAGCAGGCTCACTCCTACAAGGGATTGCGTTGTTTTTTAGACGCCCAGGTAATCGAGGATCCCTTCGGCGGCATTGCGGCCTTCGAAGATCGCCGTCACCACCAGATCCGAACCGCGCACCATGTCGCCACCGGCGAAGATTTTCGGATTGCTGGTCTGGTGCTTGTACTGACCTTGCTCAGGCGCAACGACGCGGCCCTGGCTGTCGGTCTGGATCTCGAACTGTTCGAACCACGGTGCTGGGCTCGGGCGGAAACCGAACGCGATGACCACGGCGTCGGCCGGGATGATCTCTTCGGAGCCCGGAATCGGCTCAGGGCTGCGACGGCCACGGGCGTCCGGTTCGCCGAGACGGGTCTCGACCACTTTCACGCCTTCGACCTTGTCTTCACCGACGATGGCGATCGGCTGGCGGTTGTAGAGGAATTTCACGCCTTCTTCCTTGGCGTTCTTCACCTCTTTGCGCGAGCCGGGCATGTTCGCTTCGTCACGACGATAAGCGCAGGTCACCGACTTGGCGCCCTGACGAATCGACGTGCGGTTGCAGTCCATCGCCGTGTCGCCGCCGCCGAGTACCACAACCTTCTTGCCTTTCATGTCGACGAAATCTTCCGGCGACTTTTCAAAGCCCAGGTTGCGGTTGACGTTGGCGATCAGGAAGTCCAGCGCGTCATAAACACCCGGCAGATCTTCACCGGCAAAACCACCCTTCATGTAGGTGTAGGTGCCCATGCCCATGAACACCGCATCGTATTCGGCGAGCAGTTGTTCCATGGTCACGTCTTTGCCGACTTCGGTATTGAGACGGAACTCGATGCCCATGCCGGTGAAGACTTCGCGACGATTGCTCAGCACGGTCTTTTCCAGCTTGAACTCGGGGATGCCGAAGGTCAGCAAACCACCGATTTCCGGGTTCTTGTCGAACACCACCGGGGTCACGCCGCCGCGTACCAGCACGTCGGCACAACCCAGACCCGCCGGGCCCGCGCCAATGATCGCGACACGCTTGCCGGTCGGTTTGACCTTGGACATGTCCGGGCGCCAGCCCATGGCGAACGCGGTGTCGGTGATGTACTTCTCGACCGAACCGATGGTCACCGCGCCGAAGCCGTCGTTAAGGGTGCAGGCACCCTCGCACAGACGATCCTGCGGGCACACCCGGCCGCAGACTTCCGGCAGGGTGTTGGTCTGGTGCGACAGTTCGGCGGCCTGAAGGATGTTGCCCTCGGCTACCAGCTTCAACCAGTTGGGAATGAAGTTGTGCACCGGGCACTTCCATTCGCAATACGGGTTGCCGCAACCCAGGCAGCGGTGGGCCTGGTCGGCCGACTGCTGGGGTTTGAACGGTTCGTAGATCTCGACGAACTCTTTCTTGCGTTGACGCAACAGTTTCTTCTTCGGATCTTTGCGCCCGACATCGATGAACTGGAAGTCGTTATTCAGACGTTCAGCCATTGTTAAAACCTCATCAAACTCTTCAGGCGCATATCACTGCGGGTTGGCACGAGTGCTGGAAAGCAACGATTTCAGGTTGGCAGCCTTCGGCTTGACCAGCCAGAAACGGCGCAGGTAGTCATCGAGGTTTTCGGCGAGTTCACGACCCCACTCGCTGTCGGTTTCCGCGACGTACTCGTTCAGCACGTTTTGCAGGTGGCTGCGATAAGCCTCCATCGCTTCGCCGCTGATCCGCTGGATTTCCACCAGTTCGTGGTTGACCCGGTCAACGAAGGTGTTGTCCTGATCGAGCACGTAGGCGAAACCACCGGTCATGCCAGAGCCGAAGTTGTAACCGGTCTTGCCCAGAACGCAGACGAAACCACCGGTCATGTACTCACAGCAGTGATCGCCAGTGCCTTCCACAACCGTGTGGGCACCGGAGTTACGCACGGCGAAACGCTCGCCTGCGGTGCCGGCGGCGAACAGCTTGCCGCCAGTAGCGCCGTACAGGCAGGTGTTGCCGATGATGGCGCTTTCCTGAGTCTTATAAACGCTTCCCTTCGGCGGCACGATGGTCAGCTTGCCACCGGTCATGCCTTTGCCGACGTAGTCGTTGGCGTCGCCTTCGAGGTACATGTTCAGACCGCCGGCGTTCCACACGCCGAAGCTCTGCCCGGCAGTGCCTTTGAAGCGGAAGGTGATCGGCGCTTTCGCCATGCCCTGGTTGCCGTGCTTACGGGCGATTTCGCCGGAGATCCGCGCGCCGATCGAACGGTCGCAGTTGCAGATGTCCAGATCGAACTCGGCGCCGCTCATGTCGTTGATCGCCGACGAGGCCATCTCGACCATCTTCTCGGCCAGCAGGCCTTGGTCGAACGGCGGGTTGCGCTCTACGCCGCAGAACTGTGGCTTGTCCGCCGGGATGTGATCGCTGCCCAACAGCGGCGTCAGGTCCAGGTGGTTTTGCTTGGCGGTCTGGCCTTCGAGGATTTCCAGCAGATCGGTACGACCGATCAGCTCTTCGAGGGAGCGCACGCCGAGCTTGGCCAGCCACTCACGGGTTTCTTCGGCGACGTAGGTGAAGAAATTCACCACCATGTCGACGGTACCGATGTAGTGATCCTTGCGCAGTTTCTCGTTCTGCGTCGCAACGCCGGTGGCGCAGTTGTTCAGGTGGCAGATACGCAGGTATTTGCAGCCCAGCGCGATCATTGGCGCGGTACCGAAGCCGAAGCTTTCGGCGCCGAGAATCGCCGCCTTGATCACGTCGAGGCCGGTTTTCAGGCCGCCGTCGGTCTGCACCCGGACTTTGCCGCGCAGGTCGTTGCCGCGCAGGGTCTGGTGGGTTTCAGCGAGGCCGAGTTCCCACGGCGCGCCGGCGTACTTGATCGAGGTCAGCGGCGAAGCACCGGTGCCACCGTCGTAGCCGGAGATGGTGATCAAGTCCGCATAGGCTTTGGCCACACCGGCGGCGATGGTGCCGACGCCTGCTTCAGCAACCAATTTGACCGAAACCAGTGCCTTCGGGTTGACCTGCTTCAGGTCAAAAATCAGCTGCGACAAGTCTTCGATCGAGTAGATGTCGTGGTGCGGCGGCGGCGAAATCAGGGTTACGCCCGGCACTGCGTAACGCAGCTTGGCGATCAGACCGTTGACTTTACCGCCCGGCAGTTGCCCGCCCTCGCCCGGCTTGGCGCCTTGCGCGACCTTGATCTGCAGCACTTCGGCGTTGACCAGGTATTCCGGGGTTACACCGAAACGGCCAGTCGCTACCTGCTTGATTTTCGAACTCTTGATGGTGCCGTAACGCGCCGGGTCTTCACCACCTTCGCCGGAGTTGGAACGCGCACCGAGGCGGTTCATGGCTTCGGCCAGGGCTTCGTGAGCTTCCGGCGACAAGGCGCCCAGCGAGATACCGGCGGAGTCGAAGCGCTTGAGCACAGATTCCAGCGGCTCGATTTCACTGATGTCCAGCGGCGTGTCGAGGGTCTTGACCTTGAACAGGTCGCGGATCATCGACACCGGACGGTTGTCCACCAGCGATGTGTATTCCTTGAACTTGGCGTAGTCGCCCTGCTGCACCGCGGCTTGCAGGGTGTTGACCACGTCCGGGTTGTACGCGTGATATTCACCACCGTGGACGAACTTCAGCAGACCGCCCTGCTGGATCGGCTTGCGCGGACTCCAGGCTTCGGTGGCAAGTGCCTTCTGCTCGGCTTCGATGTCGACGAAACGCGCACCCTTGATGCGGCTCGGCACGCCACGGAAGCTCAGGTCACACACTTCTTCGGACAGACCGATGGCTTCGAACAACTGCGCACCGCGGTACGAAGCGATGGTCGAAATGCCCATCTTCGAGAGGATCTTCAGCAGACCTTTGGTGATGCCTTTGCGGTAGTTCTTGAACACCTCATAGAGGTCGCCCAGCACTTCACCGGTACGGATCAGGTCGCCCAGCACTTCGTACGCGAGGAACGGATACACCGCCGAGGCACCGAAACCGATCAGCACGGCGAAGTGATGCGGGTCACGGGCGGTTGCGGTTTCAACGAGGATGTTGGAATCGCAACGCAGGCCTTTTTCGGTCAGACGGTGGTGCACCGCACCGGTCGCCAGCGAGGCGTGGATCGGCAGCTTGCCCGGGGCGATATGACGGTCGCTCAGAACGATCTGGGTACGACCGGCGCGCACGGCTTCTTCAGCCTGATCGGCAACGTTGCGGATCGCCGCTTCGAGGCCAACGCTTTCGTCGTAGTTGAGGTCGATGATCTGCCGCTCGAAACCCGGACGGTCGAGGTTCATCAGCGAGCGCCACTTGGCCGGGGAAATGACCGGCGAGCTGAGGATCACGCGCGAAGCGTGTTCCGGCGACTCCTGGAAAATGTTGCGCTCGGCACCGAGGCAGATTTCCAGCGACATCACGATGGCTTCACGCAGCGGGTCGATCGGCGGGTTGGTGACCTGCGCGAACTGCTGACGGAAATAGTCGTACGGCGTGCGCACGCGCTGCGAGAGCACGGCCATCGGCGTGTCGTCGCCCATCGAGCCCACGGCTTCGTAGCCTTGCTCGCCGAGCGGACGCAGGACCTGATCGCGCTCTTCGAACGTGACCTGATACATCTTCATGTATTGCTTGAGCTGATCGACGTCGTAAAACGCCGACCCGTGATCGTTGTCTTCCATGGTCGCCTGAATGCGCAGGGCATTCTTGCGCAGCCATTGCTTGTACGGATGACGGGATTTCAGACGGTTGTCGATCGCATCGGTGTCGAGGATCTGCCCGGTTTCGGTGTCCACCGCGAAGATCTGGCCCGGGCCGACACGGCCCTTGGCAATCACGTCTTCAGGCTTGTAGTCCCACACGCCGATTTCCGAGGCGAGGGTGATGAAACCGTTGGTTGTGGTGACCCAGCGTGCCGGACGCAGACCGTTACGGTCGAGCAGGCATACCGCGTAACGACCGTCGGTCATTACTACGCCAGCCGGGCCGTCCCACGGTTCCATGTGCATCGAGTTGTACTCGTAGAACGCACGCAGATCCGGGTCCATGGTTTCGACGTTCTGCCACGCAGGCGGAATGATCATCCGCACACCACGGAACAGGTCGATGCCACCGGTGACCATCAGCTCGAGCATGTTGTCCATGCTCGATGAGTCGGAACCGACACGGTTGACCAGCGGGCCGAGTTCTTCCAGATCCATCAGATCGTTGGTGAACTTGGTCCGACGGGCCTGCGCCCAGTTACGGTTACCGGTAATGGTGTTGATCTCGCCGTTGTGGGCGAGGAAGCGGAATGGCTGCGCCAGCGGCCATTTCGGCAGGGTGTTGGTGGAGAAGCGCTGGTGGAACACGCAGATCGCGGTTTGCAGACGCTCGTCACTCAAATCTGGATAGAACGCCGCCAGATCAGCCGGCATCATCAGGCCTTTATAGATGATGGTCTTGTGCGAAAAGCTGCAGATGTAGTGGTCGGAGTCGACGGCGTTGGCCACCGACGAACGACGACGCGCACTGAACAGCTTCACGGCCATGTCCTGATCGCTCAGGCCTTCGCCGCCGATGTACACCTGCTCGATCTGCGGCAGGCGCTCAAGGGCCAGGCGGCCGAGGACGCTGGTGTCGATCGGCACTTTGCGCCAGCCGATCAGTTGCAGACCTTCAGCGAGGATCTCGCGGTTCATGTTCTCGCGAGCGGCTTCGGCCTTGACCGGATCCTGGTTGAAGAAAACCATGCCCACCGCATATTGCTTGGGCAGTTCGACGCTGAAGGTTTCCTGGGCAATGGCTCGCAGGAACGCGTCAGGCTTCTGAATCAGCAGACCGCAACCGTCACCGGTCTTGCCGTCGGCATTAATCCCACCGCGGTGGGTCATGCAGGTCAGGGCCTCGATGGCCGTTTGCAAAAGGGTATGACTGGGCTCGCCCTGCATATGGGCTATCAGGCCGAAACCGCAGTTATCCTTGAATTCATCTGGTTGGTACAGACCTGCTTTCATAGACACTTTCTCACCAGGCTGCCTCTCTTCGAGGCAAATTTCTTTTCAATTCAACCACTTGCATCCCGCGCCGAACGTACGCCGGCTTAGCAGGGGCAAAAGGGTGGTCATTGTACACAGCGACACAGAGGCTCACAAATTTGACGACGAAATGTCGCAAATTCATGTCGCATTTGTGAAAGGTTTAAAGCGATCTGCTGTGCTAGTCAAAACTTTTTTAATTTTGACCGCAACGACTCAAAGACTACTGTGACGCAGACACCACAAGGCACGCGGCCTGTGAAGGCGGCGCGCACTCGTAGAAATTTTGAGGTGCTTGGAGAGGCGGCCTGGGTAAGGCCGCCGAATCTTCAGCGAGTTGTTGCCAGTTCCTGTTGGACGCTGGCGACAGTGCGAGGCCAAGGTTTACCAGCCTGAACCTTCGCTGGCAAGGCCTTGATGGCAGAAACGGCCGCATCACGATTGGCAAAGTTGCCGTAGGTGATCACGTAAAGCGGCTTGCCGTTGAGGACTTTCTTGAAATAACGGTACTCACCACCCTGCTCCTTGACGAAGCTTTGCGCGGCAGCTTCCGAGCTGGTGCCGAGAATCTGCACCACGTAGTTACCGGTCGGCTGACCGGCGTACCAGCTGCCACCGGCCGCTTTGGCGACAGTAACCGGCTTCTCGGCCGGTTTCGCGGCTGCAACAGGTTTGGCTGGTGCCGGAGCCGGTTTCGCTGCTGGCGCTGCTGGAGCAGGCTTGGCGGTGGCAACCTGAGTTGGCGCAGGGGTCGGCTTGGCTGCCGGGACAGGAACCGGTGTTGGCGCAGGACCTGCCGGAACACCCGCGGGTGGCGCCGAAGTGGTCACGGTTGGCGGGGTGTCGCTGGAACCTTCCAGCGGCACGCCATCGTCGCCTTCGGTAATGCCACCGGCCGCTTCGGCCAACGGACCGCGCATCACCGGTTGCGAGTTGCCGACCAACGGCAGCGGCATCGGCTGCGTATTACCGGCGAATTCGACGTTCGGCGCGCCGCCATTGGCTGCGCCCTGGCCCAACGGCAACTGTGCCTGTTCATTGGCCGGTGCGCCGGTGGTTGGCGCCTTGTTGCGACCCGGCATCAGCCAGGCGGCGGCGACCGCGACCACAACGACGGCGGAAATCGCCAATACGTGTTTCTTCGGCATGTTGAACCCCATACTTGGACGCTTGACCGCAGAGCGGCTGGCAATCATGACTTCGATCAGAGCATCGCGAGCGACCTGGTTGATGTTGCCCGGCCAACCCTCGGCACTTTCGTGAATATCAGAGATCTGATCCGCGGTGAAAAGTTCGACACCGCGGCCTGCTCCTTCGAGCCGTTGGTCGAGATATTCGCGGGTCTCTTCTTCCGTGTACGGCTGCAATTCGATGACGTGGAAACGCTCTTCTTCGAGGTGCAAAGCCTCGAGTTGAGCGATCAGCGACGACTCACCGAACAGGAACACATGCGGGCGACCTTCCGGAGCGCCGGCACCCAGCGCCATCAGCGCTTCGAGGGCGGATTCATCAAGCTGCTCGGCGTCATCCACCAGCAGATAGACTTCCTGGCCGGTCAGCGCGAGTTGCACAACCTGGTCCAGAATCGCGCCAACGTCGGCCTGAGCGACGTTCAGCGCCTGCGCGACCTGACGCAACACGCCAGCAGCATCACCGGCGCCACGCGCGGAAACCACCACGCTCTGCACCGATTGCTTGTTGGTGCTGGCGACCAGCGCCTGACGCAGCAGGGTTTTACCACTGCCTTGCGGACCAGTGACCACAAGTAGCAATTGGCTATAGCGCGCCAGATGATGCAATTGACCCAGCACCGGTTTGCGCTGAGCCGGGAAGAACTTGAAGCCCGGCACACGCGGCGCGAACGGGTCGTGGCTTAACTGGAAATGGCCGAGGAACGCCTCGTCGGCATGCAAACTAGTCATCGGAATCTTATTAACCTTTAAGCTGAGCCAGGGCGCGGTAATCCGCTCCCAGCGTGGCCTGTAGAACCTCTTTCGGATAATCGTCGGTCACTACCGCTTCGCCCATCCGGCGCAGCAGCACCAGGCGCAGACGACCGTCGATCACTTTTTTATCAATTGCCATGTGTTCCAGGAAATCCGCTTCGGTCATTTCCGTCGGCGGGATCACCGGCAGACCGGCTCGCTGGAACAGACGAATGCCGCGATCACGCTCCTGTTCGCTGATCCAGCCCAGGCGCGCGGACATTTCCAGCGCCATTACGGTGCCAGCCGCGACGGCCTCACCGTGCAGCCAGACACCATAGCCCATGTGGGTCTCGATGGCGTGGCCGAAGGTGTGGCCGAGGTTGAGCGTGGCACGTACGCCGGTTTCTTTCTCATCGGCGCCGACCACCGCAGCCTTGGCTGCGCAGGAGCGCTCGATCGCGTAAGTCAGGGCTTTCTGGTCGAGCGCACGCAGGGCATCGACGTTTTCTTCGAGCCAGGTCAGGAACGGCTCGTCACAGATAAGCCCGTATTTGATGACTTCGGCCAGACCGGCGGACAGCTCGCGCTCTGGCAGGGTTTTCAGGGACGCTGTATCGATCAGCACCACGTTCGGCTGATAGAACGCGCCGACCATGTTCTTGCCCAACGGATGATTGATGCCGGTCTTGCCGCCCACCGACGAATCGACCTGGGACAGCAACGTAGTAGGAATCTGGATAAAGTCGACACCGCGCTGGTAGCAGGCCGCGGCGAAGCCGGCCATGTCGCCGATCACACCGCCGCCGAGGGCGATCACGGTGGTGCGGCGGTCATGACGGGCGGTCAGCAGACCGTCGAAGATCAGTTGCAGGGTTTCCCAGTTCTTGAAGGCTTCGCCGTCCGGCAGCACCACGGAGATCACCGAGAACTGCGCCAGGCTGCGGGTCAGACGCTCAAGATAGAGCGGCGCAACGGTCTCGTTGGAGATGATTGCCACCTGCCGCCCGTGAATATGCGGAGCCAGCAGTTCCGGCTGATCCAACAAACCTTCGCCAATATGAATCGGGTAGCTGCGCTCGCCTAGATCGACCTTGAGTGTCTGCATGTGTCCCCACAGTGAAGATGGAAGCAGGCGTCCTGCCCTGAATTATTGGTTGTCTGCGGCCTGTAACGGGTATGACGCCGCTCGCACGCCATCCGCCACAACCTCGGCGGGCTGTGACAGGACGCCGAGGATAGCGCATTTCGAGCGATGCTTTAACGGGGAGGCAGCTGCGCCAGACGATCGAGAATGTCGAGCACCACCATGCGTGGTGGCCGTTCGTCGGTTTCCACTACCAGATCGGCGATTTCCCGATAGAGAGGATCACGAATCGCCAGCAGGTCGCGCAGGGTTTTCTCCGGATTGGCGGTGCGCAGCAATGGCCGATTGCGGTCGCGAGACGTACGGCCGACCTGCTGTTCAACGGAGGCGTGCAGATACACCACTCGCCCACCCTCATGCAGGGCCTTGCGATTGGCATCGCGCATGACGGCGCCACCGCCGGTCGCCAACACCACGCCATCGAACGCGCACAGCTCGGCGATCATCGCCTGCTCACGGTCACGAAAGCCGGGTTCGCCTTCCTTGTCGAAGATCCACGGGATATTGGCGCCCGTGCGCAGTTCAATTTCCTTGTCGGAATCTTTGAACGGCAGGCGCAGCTCTTTGGCCAGCAACCGGCCGATGGTGCTTTTGCCAGCGCCCATCGGTCCTACAAGAATCAAATTTCGCACAGAATCAACGACTCACAGCAATCGCCTGGTTATTCATGATACGTGGTGTGAGAAATACCAGCAGCTCGGATTTTTTCTCCGAAACCACATCACGCCGGAAAAGGCGGCCAAGATACGGCACATCGCCAAGAAATGGCACCTTATCTACGACCTTGCTTTGAGTATTTGAGAAAACACCGCCAATCACGATGGTTTCACCATCATTGACCAGCACCTTGGCGTTGACCTCGTTCTTCTTGATTGGCGGTACATCCTGCACTTTGTTCAGGTAATCCGGTTCGTCCTTGGTGACCTTGACCTCCATGATGATGCGATTGTCGGGGGTGATCTGCGGCGTGACTTCCAGCGACAGCGATGCCTCCTTGAACGACACCGACGTGGCTCCGCTGGAGCTGGCTTCCTGATACGGAATCTCAGTGCCTTTGAGGATTTTTGCGGTTTCCTTGTCGGAGGTGACCACTTTCGGCTGCGAGACGATTTCGCCGTTGCCAGTCTTCTCCATTGCGGTCAGCTCAAGATCGAGCAGCACGTTGTCGGTAATGAAGGCAATGCCAATCCCTGAGGTATTGCCCACTGTGCCCATGTCGACGAACGGCGAGTTGGTGCTGGTGCCGCCCGGCGTACCGATGGTGGTCGACGTGCCATTGCTGACGCCGGACGTGTTCCAGTTGCCCTTGTTCTGGATCGAGCCGCCCCAGCGCACGCCGAGGCTTTTGTCGTAATCGACGTTAGCCTCGACAATTCGCGCCTCGATCATCACCTGACGCACCGGAATATCCAGCTGCGCCACGATCCGCCGCAGTTCGTCGAGACGATCCTGAGTCTGGTAGGCAATGATGTTGTTGGTTCGCTCATCGACGGTAATCGAACCACGTTCATCGATTTTAGCCTCGGCACTGGTCACCGACTGGAACAGCTTGGCGATGTCCGCCGCCTTGGCGTAGTTCACTTGCAGCAGTTCGCGGCGCAACGGTGCCAGTTCGGCAATCTGCTTCTGCGACTCGAGTTCCTGACGCTCGCGGGCAGCGATTTCATCGGCGGGAGCCACCAGCAGCACGTTGCCGATCTTGCGCTTATCCAGACCTTTGGTTTTCAGCACCAGATCCAGCGCCTGATCCCACGGCACGTTTTGCAGGCGCAAGGTGATGCCGCCCTGCACGGTATCGCTGGCGACCAGATTGAGATTGGTAAAGTCGGCGATCAGTTGCAGCACCGAGCGCACATCAATGTCCTGAAAGTTCAGCGAGAGCTTTTCGCCAACGTACGCCTGACGGTCAGCATTACGTTTCTGCAGGTCATCGACGGTCATCGGGCGGATGCTGACGGTCAGCTTGTTGTCGGTCTGGAAGGTGGAGTACTCGTAGGTGCCGCTGGGTTCGACAGTAATAACCGTGCGATCAGCGGTCACTCCGGCGTTGACGAACTGCACCGGAGTAGCAAAATCCTTGACGTCGAGGCGCACCCGCAACTTGTCTGGCAATTGCGTGCGGGCAAAGCTGAGGATGATCTTGCCGTCATGTTCCTGGATATCCGGGGCAATGGTCGGGTCGGACAGATCGATGACGACATTGCCTTCGCCGGCTGTACCGCGCTGAAAATCCACGCCGCGAATGGCGCGATTTTTCGGCACGAACGCCTTGGCACGCACGGCTGCCGCCATGGCCGGGCGCGGCGCCACGGCTGCCGGTCGCGGCGCAGCCGCTGGCGCACCCTGCCCCACCACCACGAACAGATTATTGCCCTCGACCCGCGTGTTATAAGGCGCCAGTTGCGTGAGACTGACGATCAGCCGCGTGCGGTCCTTGGCCTCGACCACCGTAGCGGTGCGCGCATTGCCGCTGCCCAGATCAAGGTTCTTGCTGGCTAACTGACTGGCGACACCAGGCAGGTCCAGGGCAATCCGCGCCGGTGATTCGGTGGTGTAGCCCTTGGGTTGCGGCGGCGGCGCGTCGAACGACAACTTCAGTTCGACGCGATCACCTGGCAACGCCGCCACATCGAGCGTCTTCAGATTGGCCGCGAATACCATCGGCGACATCAGCGCTATCCATAGCGAAAAACCGAGGGTGGAGAAAATCCTGTTCATTATTCGACTTCCACTATGAGTGCTCTTTCAAAGGAATGGTGCGCGGACGCTCCAGCCAGGCGCCTTCGCCGTCGGGCACGATTTCGACGACATCGACTTGGGTGGCGCTGATGGCGACGATGCGACCGTCGTTGCGCCCCAGGTAATCGCCGACTTTTAACCGATGTACGCCGCCAGCACCGCGCAACAACGCAAAGGAGCCGGAAACATTGGAGATCGTGCCAACCATCTCGAACTGCTCGATGTTGAAACCTTCGAGGTATTGCTTGACCCGGTTGGGGTCGGGCTTGACGTTGCGCGAGCCGTGCTTCTGCCCGGCCAGATCGACGCGCACCTGGCGCGAGAACGGACTGCGCAGGTTGGCAGCGCTGTACGTGAATGTTGGGTAAGACCGAAATGTCGGGGTTGGTTCAATCTTGCCTGCCGGGCGCAGGCGCACTTCATTCAAGTAGGCATCAAGGTCACCGAAGTCATCGCTGCCACCACAACCGTTCAACGCGAGCAGCGTCATCGACAACGCGATACAACGAATCGGGCTCATTTCTGCAGCCCCTTGTCGTTATAGCGGTAGGTCTTGGCAAGTATGCTCATGCGTAACTTCGGCCCGCCCTCTTTATCGGCAGGAGCGAGTTCGAAATCATGCAGGGTAACGATGCGCGGCAGTCCAGCCACGCCGCTGACGAAGGTGGCGAGATCGTGATAGGCGCCGGTGACGGTGATCTGAATCGGCAGTTCTATGTAGAACTGCTGGGTGACCTCCGGCAGCAGTTTGATTTCTTCGAACTCCAGACCACTGCCCAGACCGGTACGGGTGATGTCTTCGAGCAGCCCCGGCACTTCGGTGTCACTGGGCAATTGGCGCAACAGCACGCCGAAGGTATTTTCCATTTCCTTCATTTGCTGGGTGTACAGCTCAAGATTGGCTGACAGGCGCGCCTTGCTGGCGAACTGCTCTTTGAGGGTGATCTCTTCCTCACGTTTGAGGTCGAGCTGATTTTCCATGTCACTGATGAAAAAGTTATAGCCAAGCGCCAACACCAGCACCATCAACAGCGCTCCGGCGATAAATTTCACCGCCGCCGGCCACGAACCGATGTTGCTGGTGTCGAGATCGTTGAAATCGATGTCGCGCAAACTTTCAAGCCATTCGGACGGCTTCATTGGTCGTCCTCCACAGCTTGCGGCTGGGTCTGCCGTACGGTCAGTTCAAACGTGTTGGTCTGGTCCACCTGGCCAGCGGTCGTCGCCTTGACTTCGTTGAGACTCGGCGCATCAAACCAGTCCGACGCCTCCAGATTGCGCATCAGGTCCGAGACGCGGTTGTTGGACTCTGCGGCGCCACTGATCGACAGGGTTTTGCCGGCCATCTTCACATCGGTGAAATACACCCCGTCAGGCAGCGTGCGTGCCAATTGATCGAAGATTCGGCCGCTGATCTGCCGGTTGCCCTGCAAGTCCTGGATGATTCGCATGCGCTCGACCAGTTGCTGACGCCGGGCCTTGAGATCGCTGATCTGTTTGATCCGCTCGTCGACCACAGCGATCTGCTTGCCGATGTAATCATTGCGCGCCACTTGCCGCGTAATCGCCGCACTGATGATCTGGTCGGCAATCAGCACCGCGCCGACCGAGCCGACTACCACGCCGATCAAGGCCAGCAGGAAGCGCTTGCGCCGTTCTTCGCGACGCTCCTCGCGCCAGGGTAATAGGTTGATCCGCGCCATCAGTCGAAACTCCTGAGCGCGAGCCCGCAGGCAATCATCAGCGCCGGCGCATCGCTGGCCAGCGCACCGGCGTTGACCTTGCTGCTCAAGGCCATATTGGAAAACGGGTTGGCCACCTGCGTCGGCGTGTTCAGGCGTTGCTCGATCAGCCGGTCCAGCCCAGGCACTGACGCCGTGCCACCGGCGAGCAGAATGTGATCGACGGCGTTGTATTGCCCGGAGGCGAAGAAGAACTGCAATGAGCGTGAGACCTGCTGCACCAGCGCCTCACGGAACGGCTGCAAGACCTCACTGATGTAATCATCGGGCAGACCGCCCTGCTTTTTCGCCAGCCCCGCCTGCTCGAGGGTCAGGCCATAACGCCGCTGGATTTCTTCGGTCAATTGCCGCCCCCCGAACAGTTGCTCGCGGGTATAGATGATCTTGCCGTTGTGCAGGACGCTGAGGGTGGTCATGGTCGCGCCGATGTCGACCACCGCCACGGTCAAGCGCTCCTGAGAGGCCGCCAGTTGCGTTGCCAGCAAGCCGAACGAACGCTCCAGCGCATAAGCCTCGACATCGACCACCCGCGCGGTCAGCCCGGCGAGAGCCAGCGCCGCTTCACGGACTTCGACGTTTTCCTTGCGACAGGCGGCGAGCAACACGTTGACCCGCTCGGGATTGCGCGGTGATACGCCCTGGACTTCAAAGTCGATGGCGACTTCGTCCAGCGGGTAGGGAATGTATTGGTCGGCTTCGATCTTGAGCTGGTTTTCCAGTTCATCGTCGGACAGCCCGGCGTCCATTTCGATGACCTTGGTGATCACGGCGGAACCGGCCACTGCCACCGCCACGCTCTTGAGACCGGTACGCGCCTTGACCAGCACGCGGCTCAGGGCCTGACCGACGCCTTCAAGCTCGGCGATGTTCTTTTCGACCACGGCGTTGACCGGCAATGGCTCTACCGCGTACGCCTCGACCCGGTAGCGGTCACCCTGACGGCTCAGTTCCAGCAGCTTCACTGACGTGGAGCTGATGTCGATCCCCAGTAACGTTCTGGTCTTTTTATTGAAGAGTCCCAGCACTACCAATTCCCTATGACTTTCCGTGAGTTACGGACTCTGTAATACGCATTGCGTTCCTTCACCCCGTCTTGACAGAAGCGCAAATGACGCCCCCAGCAGAAAAGTGCTTATAATGCCCAGCGTTTTTTTCCGCTTTTTACTGCAAGCGCGGATGGTTCTGTGTGTAGCCGGAACCCCGTCGCCAAATTCATTCTTTGCCCTGGATGTTCAAACGCCTTGATTCGTCTGCTGAAATTTTTCGGTTGGTCCATCGTCGCCGTTTTCTGCGGACTGCTTTTAGGTCTCAGCGGCGCGTTTCTTTACCTTAGTCCGGGTTTGCCCTCTGTGGAGGCTCTGCGAAGCATTCAGTTGCAGATTCCACTGCGGGTCTACTCCAGCGACAACAAGTTGATCGCAGAATTTGGCGAAATGCGCCGTACACCGATCCGTTTCGCCGACATTCCCCCCAATTTCATTAATGCGTTACTAAGTGCTGAAGACGACAACTTCGCCAACCACTATGGCGTCGATCCGAGCAGCCTGATGCGTGCGGCGACCCAATTGGTCAAAAGCGGCCACATTCAGTCCGGCGGCAGCACCATCACCATGCAGGTGGCGAAGAACTTCTTCCTGACCAGCGAACGCAGCTTCTCGCGCAAAACCACCGAAATTCTGCTGGCCCTGCAGATCGAACGACAGCTGACCAAGGATGAAATCCTTGAGCTGTACGTGAACAAGATCTATCTGGGTAACCGCGCCTACGGCATCGAGGCGGCGGCGCAGGTGTATTACGGCAAGTCGATCCGTGATGTCAGCCTGGCGCAGATGGCGATGATCGCCGGCCTGCCGAAAGCCCCGTCGCGCTTCAACCCGCTGGCCAACCCGGCGCGCAGTAAAGAACGCCGCGACTGGATCCTCGGGCGCATGTACAAGCTCGGCAAGATCAGCGAAGCGGACTACACCGCCGCCATCAATGAGCCGCTGAACGCCAGCTATCACGTGCCGACCCCGGAAGTGAACGCGCCGTACATCGCCGAAATGGCCCGTGCCGAAATGGTCGGCCGCTACGGCAGCGATGCCTATACGGAAGGTTTCCGCGTCACCACCACGGTGCCGAGCAATCTGCAGGAAATGGCCAATACCGCGCTGCACGAAGGTTTGATGACCTACGACCAGCGTCACGGCTACCGCGGCCCCGAGTCGCGCCTGCCAGGCAAGACGCGCGAAGCGTGGGCCAGTGAGCTGACCAAACAACGCACCATCAGCAGTCTCGAGCCGGTCATCGTCACCCAGGTCGACAAGAACGGCCTGCAAGTGCTGACCCGCACCGGGGAGGAGCACGTTGCCTGGGACACCATGAAATGGGCGCGTCCGTTCCTCAACACCAACAGCATGGGCGCCAATCCGCGTCAGCCGTCGGATGTCGCGCAGGTCGGCGATCTGGTTCGTGTGCAGCGTCAGAAAGACAATTCGCTGAAGTTCAGCCAGATCCCGCAGGCACAAGGTGCGCTGGTTTCGCTGGATCCGCAGAACGGCGCGATTCGCTCGCTGGTCGGCGGTTTCGCCTTCGAACAGAGCAACTACAACCGTGCCATGCAGGCCAAGCGTCAGCCGGGCTCGAGCTTTAAGCCGTTCGTCTACAGCGCTGCGCTGGACAGCGGCTACACCGCTGCCACGCTGGTCAACGATGCGCCAATCGTGTTCGTCGACGAGTACCTGGACAAGGTCTGGCGTCCGAAGAACGACACCAACACCTTCCTCGGCCCGATCCGCTTGCGTGAGGCGCTGTACAAGTCGCGCAACCTGGTGTCGATCCGCTTGCTGCAAGCGATGGGCGTGGGCAAAACCATCGACTACATCACCCGTTTCGGCTTCAACAAGCAGGATCTGCCGCCAAACCTGTCGCTGGCGCTGGGCACCGCAACGCTGACGCCGATGGAGATCGCCACCGGTTGGAGTACGTTCGCCAACGGCGGTTACAAGATCACCCCGTACATCATCGACAAGATCGAAAGCCGCAATGGCGACACGTTGTTCGTCGCCAACCCGCCGACCGTGCCGCAGGGTGGTTCGGCGACGGACGGTATCGCTGCGCCGAGCACTGAGTCGTTCACGGTCAATGCCGCGCCGGTTCCGGGTGAAGCGCCGGGCAATGCTGCCGTACCGCAAGCACCAGCCGTGGCCGAGCGCATTGTCGACGGTCGTACCACCTACATCCTCAACAGCATGTTGCAGGACGTGATCAAGCTCGGCACTGGCCGTCGCGCGCTGGCCATGGGCCGCAGCGATATCGCCGGTAAAACCGGTACCACCAACGAATCGAAAGATGCGTGGTTCTCCGGCTACAACGCCGATTACGTGACCACGGTCTGGACCGGTTTCGACCAGCCGGAAAGCCTCGGTCGTCGCGAGTTCGGTGGCACGGTGGCGTTGCCGATCTGGATGAACTACATGTCGGCGGCGCTGAAGGACAAGCCGCCGCATGTGCAGCCTGAGCCGGAAGGCTTGCTGAGTCTGCGTGTGGATCCGGTCAGTGGCCGTGCAGCTACACCGAGCACACCGGGCGCGTACTTCGAGCTGTTCAAGTCTGAGGACACACCGCCGTCGGTGAATGAGCTGGGCAATGGCACGGCGCCGGGCAGCCCGCTGCCGGCGGATGAGCAGGCGCCGATCGATTTGTTCTGATCCAGCGGTATTGAAAAGCCCCGCCTTCGTGAGAAGAGCGGGGCTTTTTTGTGGCTGAAGATCAAGAGCCCCTCACCCTAGCCCTCTCCCATAGGGAGAGGGGACTGACCGTGGCAGATTCGCGAGGTACACCGACCGAAAGTGCATCAGCGCCTATGGATTCAACACAGCACGTTCAGGTCGGCGTAACTCTCAAGCATCCCCCAATCAGTCCCCTCTCCCCCTGGGAGAGGGTTAGGGTGAGGGCCCTTGTCGATATGAAATGCGATCCTGAGAATTCCCGAAAACAAAAAAGCCCCGACTCTCACGAGCCGGGGCTTTCAATTGAAGCGCTACAACGACTTAGCCGTTGAACACGTCATCCACGCTTTTCAGCGGGTAGTTCTTCGGATACGGCAAGGTCGCCACACCGGTCTCGATCGCGGCCTTGGCCACAGCGTCGGAGATCAGGGTGATCAGGCGCTTGTCCATTGGCTTCGGAATGATGTACTCACGACCGAATTCCAGCGGCGCGCCGCCGTAGGCATCGCACACGTCCTGTGGCACTGGCAGCTTGGCCAGTTCACGCAGAGCGTTGGCGGCAGCCACTTTCATTTCTTCGTTGATGCGCTTGGCGCGAACGTCCAGGGCACCACGGAAGATGAACGGGAAGCCCAGTACGTTGTTGACCTGGTTCGGGTAGTCCGAACGGCCGGTGGCCATGATCACGTCGCTACGGGTAGCGTGCGCCAGCTCCGGGGAGATTTCCGGATCCGGGTTCGAGCAGGCGAACACGATCGGGTTCGGTGCCATCGACAGCAGGCCTTCAGCGCTCAGCAGGTTCGGGCCGGACAGACCGACGAACACGTCAGCGCCTGCCAGTGCGTCAGCCAGGCTGCGCTTGTCGGTTGCGTGAGCGAATACTGCTTTGTATTGGTTCAGGTCGTCACGGCCGGAGTGGATCACGCCGGTACGGTCAACCATGAAGATGTTTTCGATGCGTGCGCCCATGCTCACCAGCAATTTCATGCAGGAGATGGCGGCAGCACCGGCGCCCAGGCAGACAATCTTCGCTTCCGGCAGGGTTTTGCCAGCGATTTCCAGGGCGTTGATCATGCCCGCAGCGGTCACGATCGCGGTGCCGTGCTGGTCATCGTGGAACACCGGAATGTCGCACTGCTCGATCAGAGCACGTTCGATCTCAAAGCACTCTGGCGCCTTGATGTCTTCCAGGTTGATGCCACCGAAGGTGATGGAAATGCGTTTTACAGTGTCGATGAAGGCTTGCGGGCTTTCGGAGTCGACTTCGATGTCGAAAACGTCGATGCCGGCGAAGCGCTTGAACAGTACGCCTTTACCTTCCATCACTGGCTTGGAGGCCAATGGGCCGAGGTTGCCCAGACCGAGAATCGCGGTGCCATCGGAAATGACTGCAACCAGGTTGCCCTTGCCGGTGTATTTGTAGGCCAGTTCAGGATCGCGAGCGATCTCACGCACTGGTTCAGCTACGCCGGGGCTGTAGGCCAGCGACAAGTCGCGAGCGGTAGCAGTGGCCTTGGTGAGCTCGACACTCAGCTTCCCTGGACGAGGATTGGCATGATATTCGAGAGCGGCAGTTTTCAGATCAGACATTTTGGCATTCCGCTTTTTACTGTTGGACAGACTGGTCAGCGAGGATACGCGCCTCGCAAAGTCCCCACAAGACTGAGCGGTCACCCCTGTCAAGCGCCCTGCCCTACGACTTTGGGCCAAGAGCCACGGCGCACAAGGGCTGGACTGTTCACAATCGACAGAAAAAATGTCTACAATTTTTCTTCAGCGCGGCGTTTGCAACATTGAAGGATCCGTCAACGGAAGTAGCCATCGCGACTGACCGGATTGCAATCCACCGCGCCGGGAACGATCAACGATCCAGCCGCGAGCCTCGATCTGCTTGCCTTTCAGCGCCTGCAAATGGGCATTGTCGAATTGTCCGACCAGATTGGGTGCAACGCGCAATACAAGCGCATCCTGCAACTCGATCCAGATTCCGCCTCGATTGCGCTGAACCTTGCTCACACGCCCACTGATCACGGCGAAACCCGAGCGCTGAATCTGCTCCGCTTTCAGTACAGGAGATTGCCGCCAAAGGCCCAGCCCGGTGTTTCGCGCGCTGCGTTCGGCGGCTTGCAGGCAGGCGACGAGATCGACATTCGGCGCCACCGCGACCTGGAAACCGAGACCATCGGCGAGCATTTGCGCTTCGAGATTGGCGCCGCTGGCGCTGTAAACATGCGCGAGCGTACGCCCGTAATGGTCTTTGGCTTGCTTGCCGGGCAGCAATCCGACGCGTCCACCGCTGGCATCGACCAGCGCTTGCAGGCGTTTGCGTGCCGCCACGGCGAAGGGTTCGTCGCTGCGGCCCTGCCTGCCCAGTTCAGGCGTGTTGAGGCCGATCATGCGTACGCTGCGACCATCGCTCAGGCGCAGCGTGTCGCCATCGACCACGCGCTGCACGGCGACGCTGGTCAGACCAGCAGGCGCCGGGCAAAAGGCCTGCGCGCCGGACAGCCAAATCGCAGACACAAAAAAGGCGCCCGCGAGGGACGCCTTTTTCAGCAACGAGGAAAAGCCCACCGGGCTCTTCAACCTTACTCTGCAGCAGCAGGTTTCTTGCCGAAAGCACCGAAACGGTCTGCGAAGCGCTGAACGCGGCCGCCAGTGTCCAGAGTCTTCTGCTTACCGGTGTAGAACGGGTGGCATTCGTTGCAAACGTCGATTGGCAGAGCTTTGCCGAAAGTCGAACGAGTTTCGAACTTGTTGCCACAGCTGCAGGTAACAGCGATGACTGGGTAATTCGGGTGAATATCAGCTTTCATGGTGTCTTCCTCAGCTAGCGTGCCGCCACCCAACACTATTGTTGAATACCGCACGTAATTAGGCCGCGGATTCTACCAGACCTTTTCAAACACGCAAGCTGTCACCGAGACCGACCGTCTGCTAGGCTCCCGACCCAATACGCGATTCCCTTGTAGGAGTGAGCCTGCTCGCGATAGCGGTATTTCAGACGACATAAATGTTGAATGACAGACCGCTATCGCGAGCAGGCTCACTCCTACAAGGTTATGTGCCTAGCCCTCCCGCCTGTTGATAGAGATCCCCCCGCGTGCCCGACGCCATTCTGCGCCTCGCCCTGCCTTCACCCTTGCGCCGCCTGTTCGACTATCGGGCCCCGGCCGGCGTGCTGCGTGAACAATTGCAGCCGGGCATGCGCCTGCGGGTACCGTTCGGTCGACGCGAGATGATCGGGATTCTGGTCGAGGTTACCGACACCAGCGAAGTGCCGGTGGAAAAACTCAAACCGGCGCTGGCCCTGCTCGATGCCACAGCGCCACTGCCACCGGCGCTGTTCAAGCTGTGCCTGTGGACCTCGCAGTATTATCAACACAGCCTCGGCGATACGCTGAGTTGGGCGCTGCCGGTGCTGTTGCGGCAGGGCGAACTGGCTGAAGCTCGGCAAGAACGCTTCTGGTCAGCCGTACCCGGCGCCAGCCTTGAGGACCCGCGCATTGCCCGCGCGCCGCGTCAGCGCGAAGCACTCGCGACGCTGGCCCAGCACCCGCACGGCGTCGCCCATCAGTTGCTGAGCAAACTGACGCTGAGCAAGGACAGTCTCGATCTGCTGCTGGCCAAAGGTCTGGTGCAAGTGGAAATCCGCCGCCACGCACCCGGCGCGCGCCATGAGCACTGGCTGGCGCAACCGGAATTACCGCTCAACACCGAACAGCGCGCCGCATATGAGGCGATCCGCGCCGGGTTCGACAGTTATCACGCGTTCCTGCTGGCCGGCGTCACCGGCAGCGGCAAGACCGAAGTCTATTTGCAACTGATCCGCGAAACCCTCGAAGCCGGCAAGCAGGCATTGGTACTGATCCCGGAGATCAACCTCGGCCCGCAGACCCTGGCGCGCTTCGAGCAGCGTTTCAATGCGCGGATCGCCCTGCTGCACTCGGCAGTCAATGACCGCGAGCGCCTCGATGCCTGGCTCGCGGCACGCGATGGCGAGGCCGACATTATTATCGGCACTCGCTCGGCGCTGTTCACGCCGATGAAAAATCCCGGGCTGATCATCATCGATGAAGAGCACGACGGCTCTTATAAACAGCAGGAAGGTTTGCGCTACCACGCCCGCGATCTGGCGCTGGTGCGTGCGCGGCAGGAAAACATCCCGATCGTGCTCGGTTCTGCGACACCATCGCTGGAAAGCCTGCACAACGCCTACACCGGCCGTTACGGCCTCCTACGCCTGAATGAACGGGCCGGCGGTGCCAAGCAACCACGTTTTCTACGCCTCGATGTAAAAAGTCGCCCACTCGACAGCGGTATTTCCGGGCCGATGCAGCAGGCCATCGGTCAGACGCTGGCGAATGGGCAACAGGTGCTGGTGTTCCTCAACCGTCGCGGCTTTGCGCCAACGTTGCTCTGCCACGACTGCGGCTGGATGTCCGAATGCTCGCGCTGCGATGCGCGAATGACCGTGCATCAGCGTTACGGCGAATTGCGTTGCCACCACTGTGGCTACGTCGAACGCACCCCGCGCCAGTGTCCGAAGTGCAACAAGGTCGATCTGCGCCCGGTCGGCGCGGGCACTGAACGTGCCGAAGAACGTCTGGCGATTCTATTTCCCGATTACCCGGTGCTGCGCGTCGACCGCGACAGCACCTCGCGCAAAGACGCGATGAATCAGCTGTTCGCGACGATTCAGAAAGGCCAGCCGTGCATTCTGGTCGGCACACAGATGTTGGCCAAAGGGCACCACTTTCCACGAGTGACACTGGTTTCGATCCTCGACGCTGACGGCGGTTTGTTCTCCGGCGACTTCCGCGCCAGCGAGCGCATGGCGCAGTTGATCGTGCAAGTCGCTGGTCGTGCCGGGCGAGCAGAAGAGCCGGGTAAGGTGATCATCCAGACTCACCTCGCCGACCATCCTTTATTGGTGCAACTCACCGAGCAGGGTTATTTCGCCTTTGCCGAGCAGGCCTTGAGTGAACGCCGCGCTGCCGGGCTGCCGCCGTTTGCGCATCTGGCGTTGTTGCGTGCCGAAGCGCACAAACCGGGACAGGCGGAAGGTTTTCTCGATGAGGCGTGTAGCGAGGCCGAGCGTTTGCTGGCCGAACAGAATCTGAGCGGGATTGAATTGCTTGGGCCGGTGCCAGCGCCGATGGAACGCCGCGCCGGGCGTTATCGCGCGCAGCTGTTGTTGCAGGCGACGGCGCGGGCACCGTTGCACCGGTTGCTGGCCAGTTGGTTGCTGGAGCTGGAGCAGATGCCGAGCGGGCGCGCAGTGCGCTGGTCGCTGGATGTCGACCCTGTAGATTTGTATTGATAGAAAGATCGCCTTCGCGAGCAGGCTCGCTCCCACAAGGACTGCGCAGTACCTGTGGGAGCGCGCCTGCTCGCGAAAATGATCTATTTGTCACCACATATCCATAAGCTGCCTGCTAAGGTTGGCAAGCCCGTCTTCGCAACGGATAATGCCCAGTTTTTCCACCCGCGCATCGATGCGCCCGCCGCGCTTGCGGTCGAAAGAGAAGACCATGAAAGACACCATTCGCCAGCTGATCCAACAAGCCCTCACCCAACTCGTCAACGAAGGTGTGTTGCCTGAAGGCCTGTCGCCGGCGATTCAGGTGGAGAACGCCCGTGACAAGACCCACGGCGACTTCGCCAGCAACATCGCGATGATGCTGGCGAAGCCTGCGGGCATGAAGCCGCGCGATCTGGCGGAAAAAATCATCGCCGCGCTGCCGGCTGACGAGAACGTCACCAAGGCCGAAATCGCCGGTCCGGGCTTCATCAACTTCTTCCAGAACACCCAGGCTTTGGCCTCGCGTCTCGACGCTGCATTGGCTGATGCCCATGTTGGCGTACGCAAGGCCGGCCCGGCGCAACGCACCGTGGTCGACCTGTCGGCACCGAACCTGGCCAAAGAGATGCACGTCGGCCACTTGCGCTCGACGATCATCGGCGACGGTGTGGCCCGCGTACTCGAATTCCTCGGCGATGAAGTGATCCGTCAGAACCACGTCGGCGACTGGGGTACCCAGTTCGGCATGCTGATGGCTTATTTGCAGGAAAACCCGATCACCAGCGACGAGCTGTCTGACCTGGAAAACTTCTACCGCGCCGCCAAACAGCGTTTCGATGAATCCGCAGAGTTTGCCGACCGCGCCCGTGGTCTGGTGGTCAAGCTGCAGGCCGGCGATGCCGAGTGCCTGGCGCTGTGGACCAAGTTCAAGGACATCTCGCTGTCGCACTGCCAGAAGATCTACGAACTGCTCAACGTCAAACTGACCATGGCCGACGTGATGGGCGAAAGCGCCTACAACGACGACCTGATCAACGTGGTCAACGATCTGAAAGCCGCTGGCATGCTGGTCGAAAGCAACGGCGCGCAGTGCGTGTTCCTCGACGAGTTCAAGAACGCTGACGGCGACCCGCTGCCAGTGATCATCGTCAAGGCTGACGGCGGTTACCTGTACGCCACCACTGACTTGGCGGCCGTGCGCTACCGCAGCGGCAAGCTGAAAGCCGATCGCGCGCTGTACTTCGTCGACCAGCGTCAGGCTCTGCACTTCCAGCAAGTGTTCGCCGTGGCGCGCAAGGCCGGCTTCGTCACCCATCCGATGGAGATGGAACACATGGGCTTCGGCACCATGAACGGCGCCGACGGCCGTCCGTTCAAGACCCGTGACGGCGGCACCGTGAAGCTGATCGATCTGCTGACCGAAGCGCAGGAACGCGCCTATAGCCTGGTGAAAGAGAAGAACCCGGAACTGGCCGAAGACGAACTGCGCAACATCGCCAAAGTCGTCGGCATCGGCGCGGTGAAGTACGCCGACCTGTCGAAGCACCGCACCAGCGACTACAGCTTCAACTTCGACCTGATGCTGAATTTCGAAGGCAACACCGCGCCGTACCTGCTGTATGCCTACACCCGTGTGGCCGGTGTATTCCGCAAACTGGGCAAGGACTTCAGCGAAGTCGATGGCCAGATCGTGCTGGAAGCCGCACATGAGCAAGAGCTGGCGGCGAAACTGGCGCAGTTCGGTGAAGTGCTGAACAACGTCTCCGACAAAGGCACGCCGCACATTCTCTGCACTTATCTGTACGACGTTGCCGGTCTGTTCTCCAGTTTCTACGAGAACTGCCCGATCCTCGCCGCCGAAACCCCGGCCCAGATGCAGAGCCGTCTGCGCCTGGCCGCGCTGACCGGTCGCACCCTCAAGCAAGGCCTGGAGCTGTTGGGTCTGGAAACTCTGGAGCGTATGTAAGTTGGCTGCCAAGAAAAAACCTGCACCCAAGCGTGGCGCCAGCCGTTACCAAGCTCCTGCGAAGCAACCGATTCCGGGCTGGCTGTGGATGGCCATCGGCCTGACGGTCGGCGCGTTCATCGTGTTTCTGATGAAGCTCGAGCCGGGCAAGGGCAGCGACACGGTCAAGCGTGAGAAGGTCGAACAGGCGCAACAGCAGAAAGCGTCGAAAATCGCCGAGGCCAACAAGACCCCGCCGAGCCCGACGCAACCGGTGAAGCCGAAGTACGACTTCTACACCCTGTTGCCGGAATCGGAAGTGATCGTGCCGCCGGACGCCGTCCCGGAGAAGACCCTGCCGACGCCACAAGTGCCGGCCATCCCGACCACGCCGGTGACACCGGCAGAAGCGGCGAAGATCGACACCGCGCGCGCTCAGGCAGCGTTGGCCGGGATTACCCCGCCGCCAGCACCGCCTGTGAGCAAAGCCGCGCCGGTGACCAAGTTCTTCTTGCAGGCCGGTTCGTTCCGCAAGGAAACCGATGCCGATAAAGTCCGCGCGCAGATCATTCTGCTCGGCCAAGCGGTGGCGGTTGAATCCGGCACGGTGAAGGATGAAACCTGGTACCGCGTTTTGGTCGGCCCGTTCAGCAACCGTGAACAACTGACCACCGCGCAGAAACAACTGGCCGGCGCCGGATTCAGCAACCTGTTGTTACAACAACGCCAGAGCCGCTGATTCCACCAGTAGTACCGCGTCATCGTTCATTCGCGAGCAGGCTCGCTCCCACAGGAATAACGCAATCCCTGTGGGAGCGAGCCTGCTCGCGAAGGCGTCTTATCAAGCACTAGATCCCCCCGATCAACCACCCGCCGTTCGTCCCTCCGCACCCTCCCCGGTTGAAATCCTCTCCAGCACCCCCATATGAATGGGCATAAGGCACTTTCGCCCCGCTGTGTGGAGACTCTTCCCTTGACCACCATCGTTTCAGTCCGCCGTCACGGCAAAGTCGTCATGGGCGGCGACGGCCAGGTTTCTCTCGGCAATACCGTGATGAAAGGCAACGCGAAAAAAGTCCGTCGCCTGTACCACGGCCAGGTCATCGCCGGTTTCGCCGGTGCCACTGCCGACGCCTTTACCCTCTTCGAACGTTTCGAAGGCCAGCTTGAAAAACATCAGGGCCACCTGGTGCGCGCCGCTGTCGAACTCGCCAAAGAATGGCGCACCGACCGCTCCCTGAGCCGCCTCGAAGCCATGCTCGCGGTCGCCAACAAGGACGCCTCGCTGATCATCACCGGCAACGGTGACGTGGTCGAACCCGAAGATGGCCTGATCGCCATGGGCTCCGGCGGCGGTTACGCGCAGGCTGCGGCCAGCGCGCTGCTGAAAAAGACCGACCTGTCGGCCCGTGAAATCGTCGAAACCGCCCTCGGTATCGCCGGCGACATTTGTGTATTCACCAACCACACTCAGACCATTGAGGAGCAGGATCTCGCTGAATAAGCCTGACGCGGCCCTGTGCCACGGCTTGTTTCTGCTTGAGGACCGTCAATTACTATGTCCATGACTCCCCGCGAAATCGTCCACGAACTCAACCGCCACATCATCGGCCAGGACGATGCCAAGCGCGCCGTCGCGATTGCCCTGCGCAACCGCTGGCGCCGCATGCAGCTGCCTGAAGAGCTGCGCGTTGAAGTGACCCCGAAGAACATCCTGATGATCGGCCCGACCGGTGTCGGTAAAACCGAGATCGCCCGCCGTCTGGCGAAACTGGCCAACGCGCCGTTCATCAAGGTCGAAGCGACCAAGTTCACCGAAGTCGGCTACGTCGGCCGTGACGTCGAGTCGATCATCCGTGATCTGGCCGACGCCGCGATCAAGATGCTCCGCGAGCAGGAAATGACCCGCGTGCGCCACCGCGCCGAAGACGCTGCCGAGGATCGTATCCTCGACGCATTGCTGCCGCCGGCGCGCATGGGCTTCAGCAATGAAGAAGCGCCAAGCAGCGATTCCAACACCCGTCAGTTGTTCCGCAAGCGCCTGCGCGAAGGTCAGCTGGATGACAAGGAAATCGAGATCGAAGTCGCCGAAGTGGCCGGCATCGAAATCGCCACGCCGCCTGGCATGGAAGAGATGACCAACCAGTTGCAGTCCTTGTTCGCCAACATGGGCAAGGGCAAGAAGAAGGCGCGCAAGCTCAAGGTCAAAGAAGCCCTGAAGCTGGTGCGCGACGAAGAAGCCGGGCGTCTGGTCAATGAAGAAGAGCTGAAGGCCAAAGCGCTGGAAGCGGTTGAACAGCACGGTATCGTGTTCATCGACGAAATCGACAAAGTCGCCAAGCGTGGCAACGTCGGCGGCGCCGATGTGTCCCGTGAAGGCGTGCAGCGCGACCTGCTGCCGCTGATCGAAGGCTGCACCGTCAACACCAAACTGGGCATGGTCAAGACTGACCACATTCTGTTCATCGCCTCTGGTGCTTTCCACTTGAGCAAGCCGAGCGATCTGGTGCCTGAGCTGCAAGGTCGTTTGCCGATCCGCGTCGAACTCAAGGCCCTGAGCCCGTCGGACTTCGAGCGCATCCTCAGCGAACCGCATGCCTCGCTCACCGAGCAATATTGCGCGCTGCTGAAGACCGAAGGCCTGAACATCCAGTTTCAGCCCGAAGGCATCAAGCGTCTGGCGGAGATCGCCTGGCAGGTCAACGAGAAGACCGAGAACATCGGCGCCCGTCGTCTGCACACGCTGCTTGAGCGTCTGCTTGAAGAGGTGTCGTTCAGCGCCGGCGATCTGGCCAGCACCCACGATGAGCAGCCGATTCTGATCGACGCCGAGTACGTCAACAGCCACCTCGGCGAATTGGCGCAGAACGAAGACCTGTCCCGTTATATCCTGTAAGCCATACTTACAGATGTAATGGAACTGTGGGAGCGAGCCTGCTCGCGAAGACGGCAGTACATTCAACCCTTGTGTTGACTGAACCACCGCTTTCGCGAGCAGGCTCGCTCCCACAAGGTTCCGCACCAGACGGATACCTGCTCATGATCCCCACCGACATCAAACTGCACAAAGCCTCGAAAACCCTGACGCTCACCTACGCGTCCGGCGAGGAATACACACTGCCCGCCGAATTCCTGCGCGTGCATTCCCCTTCCGCCGAGGTCCAGGGCCACGGCAAACCGATCCTGCAATTCGGCAAGCTCAACGTCGGTCTGAGCAAGCTGGAACCGGCCGGTCACTACGCACTGAAACTGACCTTCGACGATGGTCATGACAGCGGCTTGTTCACCTGGGACTATCTCTACGAACTCGGCAAACGCCAGAACGAACTCTGGGACGATTATCTGGCCGAGCTGCGCGCCGCCGGAAAATCCCGCGACCCGAACGAGTCGTTCGTCAAGCTGATGCTCTAGTCCGTGGCTCTTGCTCTTTAGAGGGCATTTTCTAAATTCATCTGTTTGAATGCTCTGCTGTGTGGCCGAGGATCGGCCTGCTTGCGAAAAAAATTAAACTCGGGTAACCAATGGAGCTGGCAAGTTCCCTGCAATGCTCTACGACTGTAAAGCAGCTATGCAGAATTAACGGTCACCCGAGCAGTAGTACCTGGCATTGGCTGTGGAACTGCACAGCAGAAAACCGGGTACTCGTCTCAGGACAATGGAGCGTCGTAGATGAGTAACAAGAATAACGATGACCTGAAGTACCAAGCCTCGGAAAACACCCTGGGGCTTAATCCCGTCGTTGGGCTACGCGGAAAGGATCTGCTGGCCTCTGCTCGCATGGTGCTGAAACAGGCCATCAGACAACCGATCCATAGCGTCAAACACGTCACCCATTTCGGCCTCGAACTGAAGAACGTGTTGTTCGGCAAATCCGAACTGCAACCGGCAGGCGATGACCGTCGCTTTGCCGATCCTGCGTGGAGCCAGAACCCGCTCTACAAACGCTATCTGCAAACTTACCTGGCGTGGCGCAAGGAACTCCATGCCTGGATTGATGACAGCAGTCTCTCCCCCAAAGACATCGCCCGCGGCCACTTCGTCATCAACCTGATGACAGAAGCCATGGCTCCGACCAATACGGCGGCCAATCCGGCAGCGGTGAAACGCTTCTTCGAAACCGGCGGCAAAAGCCTGCTCGATGGCCTCTCGCATCTGGCCAAGGATCTGGTGCACAACGGCGGCATGCCGAGCCAGGTCAACATGGGCGCGTTCGAGGTCGGCAAGAGCCTCGGTGTCACCGAAGGCGCGGTGGTGTTTCGCAACGACGTGCTGGAACTGATCCAGTACAAGCCGATCACCGAGCAGGTCCACGAGCGCCCATTGCTGGTGGTGCCGCCGCAGATCAACAAGTTCTACGTATTCGACTTGAGCCCGGACAAGAGTCTGGCGCGCTTTTGCCTGCGCAATAACGTGCAGACGTTTATCGTCAGCTGGCGCAACCCGACCAAGGCCCAGCGCGAGTGGGGCCTGTCGACCTATATCGATGCGCTGAAAGAAGCGGTCGACGTGGTCACCGCAATCACCGGCAGCAAAGACGTGAACATGCTCGGCGCCTGCTCCGGCGGCATCACCTGCACCGCCCTGCTCGGCCACTACGCGGCGATCGGCGAGAAGAAGGTCAATGCCCTCACGCTGCTGGTCAGCGTGCTCGACACGACGCTGGACAGCGACGTCGCCCTGTTCGTCGACGAGCAGACCCTGGAGACCGCCAAGCGCCACTCGTATCAGGCCGGCGTGCTCGAAGGCAAAGACATGGCCAAGGTCTTCGCGTGGATGCGCCCCAACGACCTGATCTGGAACTACTGGGTCAACAACTACCTGCTCGGCAATGAGCCGCCGGTGTTCGACATCCTGTTCTGGAACAACGACACCACCCGGTTGCCCGCCGCGTTCCATGGCGACCTGATCGAGATGTTCAAAAACAATCCACTGATCCGCCCGAATGCACTGGAAGTGTGCGGCACGCCGATCGACCTCAAGCAGGTCACGGCCGACATCTTCTCGCTGGCCGGCACCAACGACCACATCACCCCGTGGAAGTCCTGCTACAAGTCGGCGCAGTTGTTCGGTGGCAAGGTCGAGTTCGTGCTGTCGAGCAGCGGCCATATCCAGAGCATCCTGAACCCGCCGGGCAACCCGAAATCGCGTTACATGACCGGCGAAGAGATGGCGGCCAATGCCGATGAGTGGCAAGAAAACTCGACCAAGCACACCGACTCCTGGTGGCTGCACTGGCAGACGTGGCAGGCCGAGCGCTCGGGCAACCTGAAAAAGGCCCCGGTGAAACTGGGCAACAAGGCGTATCCGGCGGGTGAAGCCTCGCCGGGCACTTATGTACATGAGCGGTAACTGACACCACCCCGTCATTGTGGGAGCGAGCCTGCTCGCGAAAGCGCTCATTCAATCAACATTGATGTTGGATGACACGACGCCTTCGCGAGCAGGCTCGCTCCCACAAGGGGCGGGGTGTACTTGAAATCCACAGGGCCTGAAGCATGCCGCAACCGTTCATATTCCGTACCGTCGATCTGGATGGCCAGACCCTCCGCACGGCGGTACGCCCCGGCAAGCCTCACTTGACGCCCTTGCTGATTTTCAACGGCATCGGCGCCAACCTGGAGCTGGTGTTTCCGTTTGTCGCGGCGCTGGACCCGGATCTGGAAGTGATCGCCTTCGACGTGCCCGGTGTTGGCGGTTCCTCGACGCCGAACCGTCCGTATCGCTTTCCCGGGCTGGCCAAGCTGACGTCACGGATGCTCGATTACCTCGACTACGGCCAGGTCAACGTCATCGGCGTGTCGTGGGGTGGCGCACTCGCGCAGCAGTTCGCCTACGACTACCCCGAGCGCTGCAAGAAACTGGTGCTGGCGGCGACCGCGGCCGGTGCGGTGATGGTGCCGGGCAAACCGAAAGTGCTGTGGATGATGGCCAGTCCGCGGCGCTACATTCAGCCTTCCCACGTGATCCGCATCGCCCCGCTGATCTACGGCGGCTCGTTCCGCCGCGATCCGACCCTGGCCGCCAGCCACGCGGCTAAAGTCCGTTCGGCGGGCAAGCTGGGCTATTACTGGCAACTTTTCGCTGGCCTTGGCTGGACGAGTATTCATTGGCTGCACAAGATCCATCAGCCGACGCTGGTGCTGGCCGGCGATGACGATCCGCTGATCCCGCTGATCAACATGCGCATGCTCGCCTGGCGCATTCCCAACGCCCAACTGCACATCATCGACGACGGTCATCTGTTCCTGATTACCCGCGCCGAAGCGGTGGCGCCGATCATCATGAAATTTCTTCAGGAGGAACGTCAGCGTGCAGTGATGCACCCGCATCCGACACCGCTCGGCGGTTAATCCCGACGGCAGGCTTTATGCAGTGCTTTAACAAAGAGTGCGCGGCAGGACGCCGCGCAGGCAGCAACCCGCAACAGCGTCTATGGTGTTCTGGTTCGGTGAGTTTGTTTTTGACCTGAAGACGAAGGAGTGTTGAGTCATGCGCGACAAACCAGCGACGGGCGTAGTGCCCAGCCCCGCCGTGTTCATCAACGCACAAAGTGCGATCACCGGCCTGCGTGGCCGGGACCTGATCTCGACCTTGCGCAGCGTCGCCGCCCACGGTCTGCGCAACCCGATCCACAGTGCGAAGCATGCCTTGAAACTCGGCGGCCAATTGGGCCGCGTATTGCTCGGCGAGACCCTGCACCCAACCAACCCGAACGACAGCCGTTTCGCCGATCCGGCATGGAGCCTCAATCCGTTCTACCGGCGCAGCCTGCAGGCCTATCTGGCCTGGCAGAAGCAGGTCAAAAGCTGGATCGATGAAAGCAACATGAGCGATGACGATCGCGCCCGCGCGCACTTCGCTTTCACCTTGCTCAACGACGCGGTGGCGCCGTCGAATACCCTGCTCAACCCGCTGGCGGTCAAGGAGCTGTTCAACTCTGGCGGGCACAGTCTGGTGCGCGGCCTCAGCCATTTATTCGATGACTTGCTGCACAACGACGGCCTGCCGCGCCAGGTGACCAAACAGGCTTTCGAGGTCGGCAAGACCGTCGCCACCACCACCGGTTCGGTGGTGTTTCGCAACGAGATGCTGGAGCTGATCCAGTACAAACCGATGAGCGAAAAGCAGTACGCCAAGCCGCTGCTGGTAGTGCCCCCGCAAATCAACAAGTACTACATTTTTGACCTCAGCCCACACAACAGCTTCGTCCAGTACGCGCTGAAGAATGGCCTGCAAACGTTCATGATCAGCTGGCGCAACCCGGATGTTCGCCATCGCGAATGGGGCCTGTCGACCTACGTCGAAGCGGTGGAAGAAGCGATGAACATCTGCCGGGCGATCACCGGCGCTCGTGAGGTCAACCTGATGGGCGCCTGCGCCGGCGGCCTGACCATCGCCGCCCTGCAAGGCCATTTGCAGGCCAAGCGGCAGCTGCGCCGGGTCTCCAGCGCGACCTATCTGGTCAGCCTGCTCGACAGCCAGATCGAAACCCCGGCCACGCTGTTCGCCGACGAACAAACCCTCGAAGCCGCCAAGCGCCGTTCCTATCAGAAAGGCGTGCTGGACGGTCGCGACATGGCCAGGATCTTCGCCTGGATGCGTCCCAATGATTTGATCTGGAGCTACTTCGTCAACAACTACCTGTTGGGCAAAGAGCCACCGGCCTTCGACATCCTCTACTGGAACAACGACAACACCCGCCTGCCGGCGGCATTTCACGGTGACCTGCTGGACTTCTTCAAGCACAACCCACTGACCCATCCGGGTGGGCTGGAGGTCTGCGGCACGCCAATCGATCTGCAGAAAGTCACTGTCGACAGCTTCAGCGTCGCCGGCATGAATGACCACATCACGCCGTGGGACGCGGTGTATCGCTCGACCCTGCTGCTCGGCGGGGAGCGGCGTTTCGTGCTGTCCAACAGCGGACATGTGCAGAGCATCCTTAACCCGCCGAGCAACCCGAAAGCCGCCTACGTCGAGAACGCCAAGATGAGCAGCGACCCGCGTGCCTGGTACTACGACGGTAAACACGTCGACGGCAGTTGGTGGCCGCAGTGGCTGGAATGGATTCAGCAACGCTCCGGTGCCCAGCACGAAACCTCGTTCACCCTCGGCAACCCGAACTACCCACCGATGGAGGCCGCGCCCGGTACTTACGTGCGTGTGCGCTGACGCTTAACCGAACTTTTCTAAGAAGACTGGATGAAAACCCGCGACCGGATTCTCGAATGTGCTTTGCAACTGTTCAACGAAAAGGGCGAGCCGAACGTCTCCACCATGGAGGTGGCCAATGAAATGGGCATCAGCCCGGGCAACCTCTACTACCACTTCCACGGCAAGGAACCGCTGATTCTCGGGTTGTTCGAACGCTTCCAGAATGAGCTGGCGCCACTGCTCGATCCGCCGTCGGATGTGGAATTGGCGCCGGAGGATTACTGGCTGTTTCTGCATTTGATCGTCGAGCGGCTGGCGCAGTATCGGTTTTTGTTTCAGGACCTGTCGAACCTAGCCGGGCGGCTGCCGAAGCTGGCCAAGGGGATTCGACATTTGCTCAATGCGCTGAAGCGCACGCTGGCGTCGTTGTTGGCGCGGTTGAAGGCTGCGGGGCAGTTGGTCAGTGATACGCAGGCGTTGGGGCAACTGGTTGAGCAGATCACCATGACGTTGCTGTTTTCGCTGGATTATCAGCGGATTCTGGATCGTGAGGGGGAAGTGAGATTGGTGGTTTATCAGATCATGATGCTGGTAGCGCCGCACTTGCTGCCGCCGGTTAAGGTCGCCACGGAGCGGATGGCCCTGCAATACCTTGAAGATCACGACTGAATCAAAAGCCCCTCACCCTAGCCCTCTCCCAGAGGGAGAGGGGACTGACCTTATCGTCTTGCGCTATACGGCGACCTGAAAAATCGAGTCGATTATGGATTCAATACGACACTTTCAGGTCGGTGTAAGGCTGAAGCATCCCCGTATCGGTCCCCTCTCCCTCCGGGAGAGGGCTAGGGTGAGGGGCTGTTGGAATTCAGATACAAAAACGCCCGACCTTCACAGGCCGGGCGTTTTGTTTTGCCCTGATAAATCAGGACTGACTGGTTGGCGTCGACGGCGTCGATGCAACAGTCGGGGTAGCCACCGGAGTCGGGGCCGCGGCGGAGTTCGACGCGCTCACCGGAGCTGCCGGGGTGGCCGGCTTGGCTGCAGCAGGTGCTGCTGGCTTCGGCGCTGCGGCTTTCGGCGCGGCCGGTTTTTTCACTGCCGGTTTTTTCGCCGCAGCCGGTTTGGCTGCTGGCTTCGCAGCCGGTTTGGCGGCCGGTTTGGCGGCCGCGGTTTTCGCGGCTGGCTTGGCGGCTGGCTTGGCGGCTGGTTTCGCTGCAGTTTTGGCCGCAGGTTTCGCTGCTGGTTTCGCAGCGGCTTTGGCGGCAACCGGTTTGGCGGCTGCTTTGGCTGCTGGCTTGGCGGCAGCGGTTTTCGCTGCAGGCTTGGCCGCTGCTTTTGCTGCGGGTTTAGCCGCCGCTTTGGCCAGAGGCTTGGCAGCGGATTTTGCCGCTGGTTTGGCCGCCGCAGTTTTCGCTGCCGGTTTTGCCGCAGCGGTTTTCGCCGCCACAGGTTGAGCCTTCAGACCGGTGAGTTTTTCGATCTGTTTGGTCAGTGTGTCGACCTTGCTGTTGAGTGCCTTGACCTCATTGCGGCTCGGTACACCGAGGCGCGAGATCGCGCTGTTCAGGCGCTTGTCGAAAGCCCCTTCCAGCTCGTCCCACTTGCCCAGTGCGCGATCTTTCACGCCGCTGATGCGCGACTTGGCCGAGGAAGCAGAGTCCTTGGCGGCATCGACTTTTTTGCCGACTGCGGACTTGGTGAGCTTCTCGGCTTTCTCGCCGTCTTTGACCAATGTATCGAAGAGCTTGCTGCCGTCAGTGTCGATCTTCGAGTACACGCCTAAACCAGCCAGCCAGATTTTGCGAGAGTAGTCTTCGACTTTCCCGATCCACGAGCTGCCTTCTTTATCGGTGTTCTTTTTACCAGCCATCCCGTTCTCCTTAAGATTTACGCGCGACGCGTTCGAGCAATGCCGTCAGCTCATCGAGCTTAGCAGAGAGTGTCTCAACGTCATGTTTAGACGGAATGCCGATACGATTCAAGGCGCTTGCTACGCGGGTGTCGAAAGCTTTCTCGACCTTGTCGAGTTGAACTTCGACACGACCTTTGAAAGAACTTACTTCGCTCTTGGCTTCATCGATCTCGGCGTTGGCCGCTTCAAGTTTTTCGGTGACGGCTTTTTTGCCTTTCTTTTCAACAGTTTGACCAGCCTTGATCAGCTCTTGAAAGTACTCGCTACCCTCTTGGCCGACCTTGGCGTAGGCACCCAGGCCTGCCAGCCAGATCTTGCGGGCATAGGATTTGACGTCGCTCAGAGCAGAAGTCGAAGCGTCGATTTTTTTCTTCAAAATAACTTTGGCCATGGTGCACCTCACGCGCAGAAGGTTTGAGGAACTGCCCGCGAAAGTGTCGGGCTCAGGCACAAAGTAGGTAGAAAAATTAGAAACGGCACCCTAACAACTGACATAAACCTCAGGCCGTACACAAAACAAATGTGGGAGCGAGCCTGCTCGCGAAAACGGTGTATCAGTCAATATTCGAGTCGACTGACGCACCGCTTTCGCGAGCAGGCTCGCTCCCACAGGGGATCTCGGTTTACCGAAAATCGCGATCAGACCAGCGCTTTATCGAGGGCTTTTTCGATCTCGGCTTTGATCATGCCGCTCATGGCCGACATCATGATGCCCAGTTCCACGTCGACCTTGATCGAATCGTCCGCCACATGCACCGCGCCTTTCACGCCCGAGCGCTTGAGGTTCAGGGTATCACCCGACCATTGCGGCTCCAGGCCATATTGTTCGGAGAGTTTTTGCGCCAGCTTGTCGGCCTTCTCGCGGGCGGCTTCCTTACCCAGGTTGTGGGCACGCTCAACAGTGATTTTGGCCATTGATTGACTCCTGCTTTTTGAATGGGGCGAAAAAGATGTGTCGGTAAATCTTGACCGCCGCTGCGGCAAATCGTCCCGAGGGTTGCCCATCTTACCTTTAGCCATTCCAAGACAAAGCATGGCTTGGGGATTAGAATGTCGCGCATTCTCTTTTGGTGACAGCGATATGACTGATCAGCGCAAAGGCAGCGATGCCGAACCCACCACTCACTTCGGCTTCAAAAACGTTCCGGAAAGCCAGAAAGCGGAAAAAGTCGCTGAGGTTTTCCACTCGGTAGCCGCCAAGTACGACCTGATGAACGACCTTCTGTCGGGCGGCATGCACCGTCTGTGGAAGCGTTTCGCGATCGAACTGTCGGGCGTGCGCAGCGGTAACCGCGTGCTGGACATCGCCGGCGGTACCGGTGACCTGACCAAAAAATTCTCGCACCTGGTCGGCCCGACCGGTCAGGTGGTGCTGGCCGACATCAACGAATCGATGCTCAAGGTCGGTCGTGACCGCCTGCTCGATCTGGGTGTCGCCGGCAACGTCGAATTCGTTCAGGCGGACGCGGAAAAACTGCCGTTCCCGGACAATCACTTCGACTGCGTGACCATCGCCTTCGGCCTGCGCAACGTTACGCACAAAGAAGACGCCCTGCGCTCGATGCTGCGCGTGCTCAAGCCTGGCGGTCGTCTGTTGGTGCTGGAATTCTCCAAGCCGACCAACGCGCTGATGTCGAAAGCCTACGACGCTTATTCGTTCGCCTTCATGCCACTGATGGGCAAGCTGATCACCAACGACTCGGAAAGCTATCGCTATCTGGCCGAATCGATCCGCATGCACCCGAATCAGGAAACCCTGAAGTCGATGATGGTCGACGCCGGTTTCGACCGCGTGACCTATCACAACATGACCGCAGGCATCGTCGCCCTGCACCGTGGCATCAAGCCCTGATGTTGCTCACCGGGCTGCTCGCCAGCGTTGAACTCGGCCTCAACCGGGTGCTGCGTCTCGACAGCACGGCGCTGCCGCGGCTGGCGCATTTGACCGGCAAGGTGATTGCCGTCGACTGCCGCAGCCCGGCGCTGCAACTGTTCATCTTGCCGAGCGACGAAGGTTTGATGCTGGCCTCGCACTGGGAAACCGGCGTCGACTGCACCCTGCGTGCGCCGGCCTCGAGCCTGATCAAACTGGCCGTGAGCAAAGACAAGACCGCGGTGTTGCACGCCCCGGAAGTCGAGCTCGATGGCGACAGCGGCGTGCTGCTGGAGCTGGCCGGTGTGCTGCAGGACCTGGAGCTGGACTGGGAGTACGAACTCTCGCGCTGGCTCGGCCCGGTCGCCACGCAACTGGTCGGTGGCCATCTGCGCAGCCGCGCGCGCTGGTATCAACAAGGATTTGCCAGCCTCAACCAGAACCTCGCCGAATACCTCGCCGAAGAATCGCGCACCCTCGTCGGGCAGCGCGAAGCCGAAGCGCGGTTCAGCGAACTGGACCGGATCAAACTTGATCTGGAACGTCTCGAGGCGCGTTTCGAGCGCCTTTCCCGATCCCTCGACCCAAGCGATAACGCATGAAGCTGCTCGCCGTCCGCCGTCTGCTGCGCATCCAGTCTGTCGTGATCCGCTACCGCCTCGATGACCTGCTGTTCGATCTGCCGCTGCCCTGGTTTCTCCTGGCGCTGCGCTATGTGCTGCCGTGGCGCTGGTTCCCGCGCAAGCCGCTGGAGCTGAACCGGGGCGCGCGTCTACGTCTGGCGTTGCAGGATCTCGGGCCGATTTTCATCAAGTTCGGGCAGATTCTTTCGACCCGCCGCGACCTGTTGCCAGAAGACATCGCCGATGAGCTGATGCTGTTGCAGGACCGCGTGCCGCCTTTCGATTCGCAGCTGTCGATCAAGTTGATCGAAGAACAGCTGGGCAAGAAAATCAGCGACGTGTTCAGCCGTTTCGACGTCGAACCGCTGGCTTCGGCCTCGGTGGCGCAGGTGCATGCCGCGCAGCTGAAAACCGGCGAAGAGGTCGTGGTCAAGGTGATTCGCCCGGGTCTGAAGCCGATCATCGCGCAGGATCTGGCGTGGCTGTTCATCCTCGCCCGCGCCGCTGAAAAACTCTCTGCCGACGCACGTCTGCTGCACCCGGTCGACGTGGTCCAGGACTACGAAAAAACCATCTACGACGAACTCGATTTGCTGCGCGAGGCGGCCAACGCCAGCCAGTTGAAGCGCAACTTCGAAGGTTCGCCGCTGCTCTACGTGCCGCAGGTCTACTGGGACTGGTGCCGGCCGAAAGTGCTGGTGATGGAGCGCATCTACGGTATTCAGGTCACCGATCTGGCAACCCTCGCCGACCAGCGCACCGACATGAAAATGCTCGCCGAACGTGGCGTGGAGATCTTCTTCACCCAAGTGTTCCGCGACAGCTTTTTCCATGCCGACATGCACCCGGGCAACATCTTCGTCAGCACCGTCAATCCGTGGAGCCCGCAGTACATCGCGATCGACTGCGGCATCGTCGGCAGCCTGACCCCGGAAGACCAGGATTATCTGGCGCGCAACCTGTTCGCCTTCTTCAAGCGTGACTACCGTCGTGTGGCGCAATTGCACATCGATTCAGGCTGGGTCCCGGCGGAAACCAAACTCAATGAATTCGAAGCGGCGATCCGCACCGTGTGCGAACCGATCTTCGAAAAACCGTTAAAAGATATTTCATTTGGCCAGGTGCTGATGCGCCTGTTCCAGACCGCGCGGCGCTTCAACATGGAAGTGCAGCCGCAGCTCGTCCTGCTGCAAAAGACCTTGCTGAACATCGAAGGCCTCGGCCGTCAGTTGTATCCGGATCTGGATCTGTGGAACACCGCGCAGCCATTCCTCGAACGCTGGATGCGCGAGCGCGTCAGTCCGAAAGCCTTGCTGGGCAACGTGCAGAGCCAGTTTGAACAACTGCCGCACCTGGCCAACATGGCCCGCGACCTGCTCGAACGCATGTCCCAGCCACACGCCTACGACCCACCGCCGCCATGGCATAAACGCAAGGACGACTGGTTCCTGCGCCTGCTCGGTTGCGCGCATCTGGCCGGCGGGGTGATCCTCGCCATCGGTGGCCCATTGCACGAATTGGGGCATTGGCCGGCGGGAATCATGGTGGCAGTCGGCTTGTATCTGGTCGTTCGCCGATAGCCAGTTTCGTGATCGGCTGGCACACTATGCCTGAACCCGACTATTGAAGTGTGGGGTTCGCTGTCGGAGTCGAAAATGAACAACTGGCTGGACGAGATCAAGTGGGACGCTGATGGCCTGGTGCCGGCGATTGCCCAGGATCACAAGACCGGACGCGTGCTGATGATGGCCTGGATGAACCGCGAGGCGCTCGAACTGACCGCTGCGGAAAACCGTGCAATCTACTGGTCACGTTCCCGTGGCAAGCTGTGGCGCAAGGGCGAAGAGTCCGGCCATGTGCAGACCTTGCATGAAATGCGTCTGGACTGTGACGCCGACGTGATCATCCTGATGGTTGAACAGATCGGCGACATCGCTTGCCATACCGGCCGTCAAAGCTGCTTTTACCGTGTCTTCGAAAACGGCGACTGGAAGACAGTCGACCCGGTTCTGAAAGACCCGCACGCTATCTATTCCGCAGGACACACACATGAGTGACACCCTGACCCGCCTCGCTCAGGTACTTGAAGAGCGCAAAGGCGCAGCCGCCGACAGCTCCTATGTGGCCAGTCTGTATCACAAGGGTTTGAACAAGATTCTGGAGAAAGTCGGCGAAGAGTCGGTCGAAACCATTATTGCCGCCAAGGACGCCGCGATCAGTGGCGACTGCAGCGACGTGATCTACGAAACCGCCGACCTGTGGTTCCACAGCATGGTCATGCTCGCCCAACTGGGGCAGCATCCGCAGGCCGTGCTGGATGAACTGGACCGTCGCTTCGGCCTGTCCGGACACGTCGAGAAAGCCTCGCGTCCGTCCGTCTGAACAATTTTTAGAGAGGAACAGCAACATGGGCATTTTTGACTGGAAACACTGGATCGTCATTCTGGTTGTCGTGGTGCTGGTGTTCGGCACCAAGAAACTGAAAAACCTCGGCACCGACGTTGGCGAGTCGATCAAGGGCTTTCGCAAAGCCATGAACGACGACGAGAAGCCAAACGTCGATCCGACCGTGACGCCTGCGCAACCGGTACCACCGGTGCAGCCGCAAGCCACCGCTCAGGCCAACCCGCCGCACACCATCGACGTGCAGGCGCAGAAAGTCGAAGAGCCGATCCGCAAAGACGTGTGAGCACTGACTAATGTTTGGTATCAGCTTCTCTGAACTGCTGCTCGTCGGCCTCGTCGCCCTGCTGGTGCTGGGCCCCGAGCGTCTGCCGGGTGCTGCGCGCACCGCCGGCCTGTGGGTCGGTCGGCTGAAGCGCAGCTTCAACGCGATCAAACAGGAAGTTGAACGTGAAATCGGTGCCGACGAAATCCGTCGGCAACTGCACAACGAGCACATTCTGTCGCTGGAGCAGGAGGCACGGAAGATTTTCAGCCCGGTTCAACAGGAACCGACGCCGGTTGAGCATGTGGGTCAGCAGACGATTCATGCGCCGACTGCGCCTGCTCCGACGCCTGCACCTGCTGCCGTAGTAGCGCCGACAGAAACCGTACCCGCTACTGCAGAAACTTCGGTTGAACATGTATCTCCAACCGCCGCGCCGATCACACCTGCGCCTCACGACACCACTTTGCCGCCGCGAGCCCCATGAGCGATCTCCCCGAAAACGACCAGCACATGCCGCTGGTTTCGCACCTCACCGAGTTGCGCACCCGCCTGCTGCGTTGCGTGGCGGCGATCTTCATCATCTTCGCCGGGCTGTTTGCCTTTACCCAGCAGATCTACACCTTCGTCTCGACGCCGCTGCGCCAGTACCTGCCAGTCGGCGCAACGATGATCGCCACCGACGTGTCGTCGCCGTTCCTGACGCCGCTGAAGCTGACCATGATGGTGTCGCTGTTCCTCGCGATCCCGGTGATCCTGCATCAGATCTGGGGCTTTATTGCGCCGGGCCTGTACAAGCATGAGAAGCGCATCGCGGTGCCGCTGCTGGTGTCCAGCATCCTGCTGTTCTACACCGGCATGGCGTTCGCCTATTACTTCGTGTTCCCGCTGATCTTCAAGTTCTTCGCCGCAGCCACCCCGGCCGGCGTGGAAATGATGACCGACATTGCCAGTTACCTCGATTTCGTCATGACGCTGTTCTTTGCCTTCGGCGTGGCGTTCGAGATTCCGGTGGCCGTGGTGCTGCTGGTGTGGATCGGCGTGGTCGACGTGGCCTATCTGAAGAAAATCCGCCCGTACGTGATCATCGGCTGCTTCGTGGTCGGCATGATCCTGACGCCGCCGGACATCTTCTCGCAGACCCTGCTGGCCGTGCCGATGTGGATGCTGTTCGAAATCGGCATCCTGTTCGGTGGTTTGATCAGCAAGCGCGAACGCCCGGACGAGAACCCGGCCGACGACCACAACGACCAGCCGCCAGCGACCCAGGCATGAACCTGCTGTTGCTCGAAGAGGCCGATTTCATTGCGGCCGACCGCGTGGTGCTGCGTGATCGCCGCCTGACCCATATGCAGGAAGTTCACCGTTCGGAAGTCGGTGACAGCCTGCGGGTCGGGCGCATCAACGGGCTGATGGGTTCGGCTGAGTTGCTGCGACTGGAAACAGGCGAAGCTGAGCTGCGCGTCACTCTCGATCAGCCGCCACCGGCCAAACTGCCGCTGACTCTCGTGCTGGCGCTGCCGCGTCCGAAAATGCTGCGCCGGGTGTTTCAGACCGTGGCGACCATGGGCGTGTCCAAGGTGATTCTGGTCAACAGCTATCGGGTCGAAAAAAGCTTCTGGCAGACGCCGTTTCTTGAGTCTGAGGCGATTCGCGAAAACTTGATCCTCGGCCTCGAACAGGCGCGCGATACCGTGCTGCCGGAGATCATCATCGAGAAGCGCTTCAAGCCGTTTGTTGAAGATCGGCTGCCGGCGATTACCGACGGCACCCTCGGTCTGGTCGGCCATCCCGGTAACTTCCCGCCCTGCCCGCGCGCCTTGAGCGAACCAGTGACGTTGGCCATCGGCCCCGAAGGCGGCTGGATTCCTTACGAAATCGATTTGCTGGCCAAGTCCGGCCTGCAACCGGTGCAGCTGGGCGAACGCATCCTGCGCGTCGAAACCGCCGTCACCGCCCTCCTCGCCCGGCTCTTCTGATTCTTCGCACCAGATAAATGGTGTTACAGATTGCCATCATTCGGCCGATACCTTCTCCATAAGTCCAATTAGTGGTCCGAAGGGAGTGGTCGCATGTACCGTTGGTTAGCCGAGAGTCTTGGAAACGTCAGCGTCAAACGCAAGCTGGGCATCGGTTTCGGCCTGGTGCTGTTGCTGACACTGTTGATCACCTTCACCGGCTGGACCGGCATGAGCGGCATCATCAGCCGCGGTGACAAACTCGGCTTTATCTCCAGCCTCAACGAGCTGACCAAGGACCTGCGCCTGGCGCGTCTGGACTACGAAGCACGCCGCGGCGAACAAGGTCCTGGCGCGGTCACCGATCTGCTCAACAAGCTCGACAGCGGCCTGCAAACCGCACGCAGCCTGATTGAACAGCCGTCCGACGCGGCGATGGTCGATCAACAACTGGCCGCCGTTGCCGAATACAAACGTGCCTTTGCCGACATGACCCAGGCCACCGTGCAGCGCGAAGACGCCCGCAGCAAACTCGGCGCCAGTGCCGACAATGCCGTGGCGAAAGTCGCCGAAGTAGAAAAATCCATGCTGGCGGGTGACAGCGTCGCGCAATTCAACAGCGTGATCGAGCTGAGCAAACTGCTGCAGCAGGCCCGCTACCAAGTGCGCGGCTACACCTACAGCGGCAAGGCCGAAGCCGAACAACCGGCCCTCGACGCCATCGACAACGCCCTGAAAAACCTCGACAGCCTGCCGGCCAAATTGCCGGAGCAGCACATCGCCAACCTGCAACAGGCTACCGACTCGATCAAAGCCTATCGTGCAGCCGTTGCGCAGTTCCGCGACTCGCAGGTCAACAACGCCAAGGCCGCTGCGCGCATGTCGACGCAGGGCGACATCCTCATCGACGTCAGCAAGAAACTCACTGAATCGCAGACCGTGGTGCGCGACACCGATGCCGCGCACGCCAAGAACATGCTGATCATCGCCACCCTGCTGGCCGTGGCCTTCGGGTTGTTGGCCGCTTGGGCGATCACTCGCCAGATCATCATCCCACTGAACCAGACCTTGAAAGTGGCCGAGCGCGTGGCCGCTGGTGACCTGACCCACAATCTGGTGTCCCTGCGCCGCGATGAACTGGGCCAACTGCAACGCTCGATGCAGAGCATGACCCAGGGTCTGCGTGAACTGGTGGGCGGCATCAGCGATGGTGTCACCCAGATCGCCAGCGCTGCCGAAGAGCTATCAGCGGTGACCGAGCAGACCAGCGCCGGGGTCAACAATCAGAAAATCGAGACCGATCAGGTCGCCACCGCCATGAACGAAATGGCCGCCACCGTGCAGGAAGTCGCGCGTAACGCCGAAGAAGCTTCCGAAGCCGCCGTGGCTGCTGACCAGCAGGCCCGCGAAGGCGACAAAGTGGTGGGCGAAGCGATCGCGCAGATCGAGCGTCTGGCGGTTGAAGTCGGTCATTCCACCGAAGCCATGGGCGAACTGAAGCGCGAAAGCGACAAGATCGGCAGCGTCCTCGACGTGATCAAATCCGTGGCCCAGCAAACCAACCTGCTGGCCCTCAACGCGGCCATCGAGGCTGCGCGTGCCGGTGAAGCCGGGCGTGGTTTCGCTGTGGTGGCCGATGAAGTGCGCAGCCTCGCGCAACGTACGCAGAAGTCCACCGAAGAGATCGAGGAGCTGATCGTCGGCCTGCAGAACGGCACTCAGCAAGTGGCAACGATCATGGACAACAGCCGCACCCTCACCGACAGCAGCGTTGAGCTGACCCGTCGCGCGGGCGGTTCGCTGGAAAGCATCACCCGCACCGTGTCGGCGATTCAGGCGATGAACCAGCAGATTGCGGCGGCGGCAGAGCAGCAGAGTGCGGTGGCGGAAGAGATCAACCGTAGCGTGTTGAATGTGCGGGATGTCTCGGATCAGACGTCGGCGGCGAGTGAAGAGACCGCGGCGTCCAGCGTTGAGCTGGCGCGCCTTGGCAACCACCTGCAGATGCTGGTGGGCCGATTCAAGGTTTGAAGTGATTCATCGGCCTCGGTTCGCTGTGAACCGGGGGTGATGCCATTCGCGAGCAGGCTCGCTCCCACATTGGACAACTCGGTCAACTGTGGGAGCGAGCCTGCTCGCGAAGGCGTCCTGGGAGACGCTGAAATTACAGGACCTGGCGCAAGAAGGCCTGAGCGCGCGGATCCTTCGGCGCATCGAAGAACTCCGCCGGCGCCGCATCTTCCAGCAACTTGCCGTGATCGAAAAACAACACCCGATCCGCCACTTCCCGGGCAAAGCCCATTTCGTGGGTCACGCAAACCATGGTCATGCCTTCCACGGCCAGGTTCTTCATCACGTCCAGCACCTCGCCGACCATTTCCGGGTCGAGCGCCGAGGTCGGCTCATCGAACAACATGACCTTCGGCTCCATCGCCAGCGCCCGGGCAATCGCCACGCGCTGTTGCTGACCGCCGGACAGGCGTGACGGAAACTCGTTGGCCTTCTGCGCAATCCCGACCTTTTGCAGCAACTCCATCGCCTTGGCTTCGCGCTCTTTCTTGCCGCGCTTGCGCACGACTTTCTGCGCCAGACAGAGGTTTTCCAGCACGGTCATGTGCGGGAACAGGTTGAAATGCTGAAAGACCATGCCGACTTCGCGGCGGTAGGCGTTGACGTCGGTTTTCGGGTCGGCCAGTTGCAGGCCGTCGATGCTCACCGAGCCGGAATCGAATTCTTCCAGACCATTGAGGCAACGCAGGAAGGTCGACTTGCCGGAACCCGACGGGCCGATGACCACCAGCACTTCGCCCTTGGCGACCGTGGTGCTGACGTTATCCACCGCACGCACCACTTGCCCACGGGTGTCGAAGACTTTTACCAGATCGCGGACTTCAATCACTTTGCGCGAGCCTCCGCTCAAGCCGGCTGGCGATTTTCGACAGCGGCAGGTTGATCAACAGGTACAGGCCGGCAACGCAGAACAGAATCTCGAACGGCGAGAACGACGTGGTGATGACTTCACGGCCGCTTTTCAGCAGCTCGGTGATGGCGATCACCGACACCAGCGAGGTGTCCTTGACCAGACTGATGAACTGCCCGGCCAGCGGCGGCAGCACGCGTTTGAACGCTTGCGGCAGCACCACGTGACGCATCGATTGACCGGCACTCAGACCGAGCGAACGCGCCGCTTCGTTCTGGCCACGGGCAATCGATTGCACGCCGGAACGGATGATCTCCGCCACATAGGCGCCAGTGAACAGCGACAGCGCGGCGATCCCGGCGAATTCGCGGGACAGGTTCATCACCGTGCCGATGAAGAAATAGAAAATGAAAATCTGCACCAGCAGCGGCGTGCCGCGCACCAGCTCGACGTAGATCGTCGAGAGGTCGCGCAGGGTCGGGTTGTTCGACAGACGGCAGAGGCCGGTGACCAGACCGATCAGCAAGCCGAGAATCCCGGACACCACCGACAGCCAAAGTGTCGTCCACAGGCCCCACAACAGCGGTCCTGCCGCCCAATGGCGAGTCACGCCCACGACGTCACCTTCGGCCACATCGTCGCCCTGAGCGAATTGCAGGCTGTTCTCGTCGACGGTCAGGTGCTGCTCGTCACCGGCGTCATTGCGCAGGGTGACTTGCGCGCTGCTGCCCTTGCGCACCAGTTCAGTGACGGTGGAGATGTCAGTGGCACGCTGGGTTTCCTCGGCCTGATAGGCGAAGTACTGCGGCACGCGGTTCCAGCGCCATTCGTAGGACATCAGCGACGTGGCGTAATACAACGCACCGGCCAGGCCGACCAGCACCAGCACGGTGAGGACGTGCCAGGGCCATTGGGCTTTTTTCTGTTTCATTGCAGGTTCCGGAATTGGTGTTGCTTACAAGGCCCTCTTCGCGAGCAGGCTCGCTCCCACATTTGAAATGCATTCCAATGTGGGAGCGAGCCTGCTCGCGAAAGGGGCGACGCGGTCTGGCAGACCGGCGTTATTCCATGTCCTTGAGCCACTCGGTGCTCTTGAACCACTTGTCATGGATGCGATCGTAGGTGCCGTCTTCGTGGATCTGGTGCAGGAAGTTGTTGATGAAGTTGAGGCTGTCGTAATCACCCTTCTTCAAACCGAACGCCAATGGCTCGTAGGTGAACGGTTTGTCGAGGAACACCAGTTTGCCGGCGCCGACCTTGGTCACCGCAACGACGTTGTACGGGGCGTCGTAGATGAAGGCGTCAGCCTTGCCGTTGACCACGTCGAGCACCGCTTCCTGCTCGTTGTCGTAGCCGTGGTACTTGGCTTTGGAGATCAGCTTCTTGGCGACCATCTCGCCGGTGGTGCCGAGCTTGGAGGTGATGCGGTAGTCGGCGGTGTTCAGGTCTTTGTACGACTTGATGGTGCCTTCCAGCTCCTTGCGGATCAGCAGAGTCTGGCCGACCACGATGAACGGTTCGCTGAAGTTCAGGCGCAGGTTGCGTTCCTGAGTCAGGGTCATGCCGCTGCCGATCATGTCGAACTTGTCGGTCATCAGCGCCGGGATGATGCCGTCGTAACCGGTAGAGACCAGTTCCAGCTTGACGCCCATGGCCTTGGACATGGCTTTGAGGATGTCGACTTCAAAGCCGATGATTTCGCCGCGCTTGTTGGTCATTTCGAACGGCATGTAAGTCGGATCCATACCGACTTTCAACGTGCCGCGCTTGACCGCGTCATCGATTGCGCCGGCCTGCGCCGCATTGACTGCAACCAGTGCCGTGACGCCGACCAGCAGCATCGACAGATACTTCTTCATCTTCAAGTCCCCAAAACCATTGCGTGTGCGGCGCGAAAACCAACAGAGACGGGCAAAAAAGCCCGGGTGCGCCAATTCGGGGACGGATGCTAACGCACTCGTTTTTTTGCACAAGGTTTAATGGACGATTTGTTTAACAATCAAGAGCTGACCCTCACCCCAGCCCTCTCCCGGAGGGAGAGGGGGCCGATCGGGGGATGCTTCAGGGGTACGCCGACCTGAAGCGGATTTGCCGAATCCATAATCGACTCGATGCTTCAGGTCGACGGATAGCGCCAGACACCTCGGTCAGTCCCCTCTCCCTCTGGGAGAGGGCTAGGGTGAGGGGCTTTTCGGCGCCATAAAAAAACCCCGCTGAATCAGCGGGGTTTTCTGATCAGGCCGGTTGCGCCTGCAAGCTCACCGGTCGCAACGGCAGCAGCGGCGCATGCGGATCGGCTTTCACCGAAGCCCGCCAGGCATCCAGCCACTCAGCGAGACCTTCCGCCCAAACCTGCTCATGCAAACGCGCCAAGGCAACAGGGTCGCTCAGCAATTGCAGACGATCATGGTTATTCAGCCCGGCCGGGCCAACCTTGATCGCGTGACGCACACGTTCCTGACGCAGCCATTCAATCGGCTCGGCCTGACCGTGACGAGAGGTCGCCAGCGAGCACGCCAGAGCGTTCTGCTGCGGATCGACCACCGCGCGGACAAAGCCGTCGTTGAGGGCGTGGTAACGGTTTTCGTGGGTGTACTGATCGGTCGCCAGCAGCGCCTGCGGCGGATTGTATTCCTCAGGGATGAGGAACAGGCTCTCGTCACGGGACTTCAGACCCAGACCGACACGGCTGGAAATCACCGACACCGGGATCGACAGCATCAGCGAACCGACGATCGGCACCAGCCACCAGAGGAAGCTCGGGTTCAGCCAGATCACCAGCAGCGCCCAGCAGAAACCCAGCAGGGTCTGCGGACCGTGGCGTTTGACCGCTTCGCTCCAAGGCGTCGAGTCGTCGTCACGCTGCGGCGAGTTCCAGGTCGCCGCCCAGCCGAGGAACGCGGCAAGGACGAAACGGGTGTGGAAAATCATCCGCACCGGCGCCAGCAGCATGGAGAACAACATCTCCAGCAGCATCGACAGGGTCACCTTGAACTTGCCGCCGAACTCTTTCGCGCCCTTGGCCCAGATCAGGATGATGCTCAACAGTTTCGGCAGGAACAGCAGCACGATGGTCGTCGAGAACAGCGCGATTGCCTTGTCCGGGTGCCATTGTGGCCACAGCGGATAGAGCTGACGCGGTTCGAGGAAGTACTGCGGCTCCATCAGCGTGTTCACCGCCAGCAGCGCGGTCGACAACACCAGGAAGAAGAACCACAACGGCGCCGACAGGTACGACATCACGCCGGTGAGGAACACCGCACGGTGCACCGGGTGCATGCCTTTGACCAGGAACAGACGGAAGTTCATCAGGTTGCCGTGGCACCAGCGACGGTCGCGCTTGAGTTCGTCGAGCAGGTTCGGCGGCAGTTCTTCGTAGCTGCCCGGCAGGTCGTAGGCAATCCATACGCCCCAACCGGCACGGCGCATCAATGCGGCTTCAACGAAGTCGTGAGACAGAATCGCACCGGAGAACGCGCCTTTACCCGGCAACGGCGCCAAGGCGCAGTGGTCGATAAACGGCTTCATGCGGATGATCGCGTTGTGACCCCAGTAGTGGGATTCACCCAACTGCCAGAAGTGCAGACCGGCGGTAAACAGCGGGCCGTAAACACGGGTCGCGAACTGCTGCATGCGCGCATACAGGGTGTCCATGCCCGACGCACGCGGCGCGGTCTGGATGATCCCGGCGTCCGGCGTGGCTTCCATCAAGCGCACCAGACTGGTCAGGCACTCGCCGCTCATCACCGAGTCAGCGTCGAGCACGACCATGTACTTATAGTCACCGCCCCAGCGACGGCAGAAGTCGTCGAGGTTGCCGCTCTTGCGCTTCACACGACGGCGACGGCGGCGATAGAAGATCTTGCCGAAGCCTTTGGCTTCGCGGCAGACATCCAGCCAAGCCTGTTGCTCGGCCACGCAAATGTCGGTGTCGTTACTGTCACTGAGGACGAAGAAGTCAAAACGGTCCAGATCACCAGTGGCGGCAACCGATTCGAACGTTGCGCGCAGACCGGCGAATACGCGCGGTACGTCTTCGTTGCAGATCGGCATCACCAACGCGGTACGCGCGTCTTTGGCAATCGGCTCGTTGCCGGCGCTTTTGCCGGAGATACGGTATTTATCGTGACCGGTGAGCAACTCGAGGAAGCCCATCAGCGCCGTCCAGAAACCGGCCGACACCCAGCAGAACAGAATCCCGAACAGAATCAGGATGCTGGTTTGCAGCGCATACGGCAGCACTTGCGTGGCGGTTTGCAGCAGCGGCTGGTGCAGGACTTCTTCCAGATCAACGAACGACCAGCCCTGGTACGGCATGATGCCTTTCATGTACCAGCCGGCGACGATGGTCTGGCCGAGCATCAGCAGCAACAGAATGTAGCGACGGATCGAACCGACGGTGCGCCAGCGCGCGGCCGGCAAGACGTTTTCGTCCTTCGGCGGCTGCGGCGGGTTGGTGCGACCGGTCATACGGCGCCAGCCACGCACCAGAATATTGGTGCGCCACGGCTCCGGCACGACCTTGGTCCGACGGATCGGCGGCGTCGCCTTCATGCTGACGCGGCCACTGGCGTCGAGCACCAGCATCTCCGCGTCTTCAAGTTCTTCGGCGGTGCTCAGGGTCAGGCGCTTGCCGACCGAAGCCTGGGCGGCTTCGGCAGGGGCGTCGAACGTCGAGGACGACAGGCGTTCATGCAGCTCGCTGAACGACTGGCAGCCCGCGAGTTCCGCGCGCTGCTCGTCGGTCATCGGCAGATGCGCCAGATACTCGGACAGAGTCTCTGGCTGTACTTGAGAGTTACTCATCGGCAGGCAACTGATAGCTCCAGGTCTCGGTCAGGACTTCTTCAGTCGGTGCCGATTCCGGTGTGGCTGGGGCCGCGTCCGCAGCAACTGGCTGCTTGGCGTCTTTGTTGGCCTTGTCCTTGGCATCTGCAGCTGGCTTGGCGTCGGCCTGTTTGGCCTCGGCGGCTTTGGCTTCCTTGTCGATTTTCTCTTGTTGCTTGGCGGCAACCTTGTCGGCCTTGGCAACGGACGAGTTGGACGCCGGTACCGAAGACTTGGCCAGATCAGCCGTGACGATTGGCTGCACCAGGGCGGCACGCATCTCGGTCGACTTGCTCGCGTCCTTGATCTTCATCCGCAGGGTCAAGCGCCAGCCTTTGGTTTCCGGGTTGTAGCGCACGCTGTTCTCAACCAGTTCGGCGTTGTCACCGACACTGACCTGACTGCGCACGTCGGCATCCGGGGTCAGCGCCGCCAGCGATGGACCTTCGAAGTCGACCAAGTAGGCAACGCTGCCATCCGGCTGACGGATCAGGTTCGACTGTTTGACGTCACCGGTCGAACGCAGAGTCTGCGATACCCAGGCGCTGTCCGGCGCGTGAATCGCCGCTTCGTCCATAGTCCAGTGCATCCGGTAGGCGAAGTCCAGTGGCTGGCCCGGCTCGGGCATTTTTTCCGGGCTCCAGAACGCAACGATGTTGTCGTTGGTTTCGTCGGCGGTCGGAATTTCTACCAGATCAACGGTGCCTTTGCCCCACTCGCCCTTCGGCTCGATCCAGGCGCTTGGGCGCTTGTCGTAGCGGTCATCGAGGTCTTCGTAGTGGCTGAAGTCGCGACCACGCTGCAGCAGACCGAAGCCACGCAGGTTCTCGACGCTGAAGTTGCTTACGGCCAGGTGTTTCGGGTTGTTCAGTGGACGCCAGATCCACTCGCCGTTACCGGCATGGATCGACAGACCGCTGGAGTCGTGCAGTTCACGACGGTAGTTGAGGACTTTCGACGGCTGGTTGGCACCGAACAGGAACATGCTGGTCAGCGGTGCGATACCCAGTTTACCGACCTTGTCACGCAGGAACATCTGCGCCTTGACGTCGACAATGGTGTCGCTACCCGGACGCAGGATCAGACGGTAGGCACCGGTGGCGCGCGGCGAATCGAGCAGCGCGAAGATCACCAGGTGCTTGTCGCCCGGCTTCGGCTGTTGAATCCAGAACTCGCGGAAACGCGGGAATTCCTCACCCGACGGCAGCGCGGTATCAATCGCCAGACCACGCGCCGAGAGGCCGTAGGTGTGGCCCTTGCCGACAACGCGGAAGTAACTCGCGCCGAGCATGGTCATGATTTCGTCTTGCTTGTCGGCCTTGTTGATCGGGTACAGCACACGGAAACCGGCATAACCCAGTTGTTCAGTGGCTTTCGGATCGAATTTCAGGTCGCCGAAATCGAAGCGGGTCGGATCGTATTTGATCTCTTCGACGGTGTTCGCTGTGATTTCGTTGATTTTCACCGGCGTATCGAAGTGCATACCCTGGTGATAGAAGGACAGTTTGAACGGGGTCTTCTGATCAGCCCACTCAGCCTTTTCGGTGAGGAAGCGGATTTTCTGATAGTCCGCGAACTTCATGTCGCGGAATTCGTTCGGCAGATTGCTGCGCGGGGCTTCGAACTTCTGCCCGGCCAGTTCTTTAGCTTTCGCCGATACATCGTCAAGATTGAACGCCCAAAGCTGACCGGCGCTGAGCAGGCACAGGAGCGCCGAACCCGCTACCAGGGCACTTCGCATGCGTTTGGCAGACATTTTTGCTGCATTACAGGGACTAACAATCACGAGCAACCCTCGCCGAAAACAGATCAAAAAACCAACGGCTAGCTATCTATATGCCAGGTTGGCGAGCATTGTTCCGACTCCGCAGGGGCAAAATGATTCCCCAATCGGATCCGGACAAGTCTCTACCTAAGTGAAAATGGATCAGCGAACGCTGATCCCAGTGCGCGCGATTATCTAGTAGCCCGCATGACAACGCATCAGGGGTAACAAAGTATTTATCGCGAAAACACCCTAAAAACAGTCGAAATTTCCCAAAAAGGTGTTTCAAGCGCATTCAGGTCTGTAACAAAAAGGTAACCGGGCCATCGTTGACCAAATGCACCTGCATATCGGCGCCGAATCTACCTGATGCCACAGTGCCATGCACCTGTTTCGCACTGCTCAATAGATAGTCGAACAATTCCTCGCCCAAGGCTGGAGGCGCGGCCGTCGAAAAGCTCGGGCGCAACCCGCTTTTGGTGTCGGCCGCGAGGGTGAACTGCGAGACCAGCAACAACCCGCCACCGACATCGGCGAGGGACAAGTTCATCTTGCCCTCCGCATCACTGAATACCCGATAGTTAAGCAGCTTATGCAGAAGTTTGTCGGCGCTGGCACGCGTGTCGTCGGGTTCCACCGCTACCAGCACCAACAAACCATGATCAACGGCGCCAACCACCTCACCCGAGACTTCGACTCTTGCTGCGCTTACGCGCTGTAAAAGCCCTTTCATGCTTCTTCGGGCGGCAGGTCGAGCAGGCGCCGCGCCATGTTGCCCGCCGCACGCACCAGTGCATCGGTGATGCCCGGTTCAGAGGCCGCGTGGCCGGCATCACGGATCACCTGCAATTCGCTGTTCGGCCACGCTTGATGCAACTCCCAGGCGTTGTCGAGCGGGCAGATCACGTCGTAGCGACCGTGAATGATTACGCCCGGCAAATGGGCGATCTTGCCCATGTCGCGAATCAGCTGGTTCGGCTCAAGGAAGGCGTTGTTGGTGAAGTAGTGGCATTCGATCCGCGCGATCGACAGTGCACGCTGCGGCTCGGAGAAACGATCGACCACCAGCGGGTTCGGCCGCAGGGTCGCGGTGCGCCCTTCCCAGGTCGACCAGGCCTTGGCCGCGTGCATCTGCGCAATCTGATCGTTGCCGGTCAGGCGTTTGTGGAAAGCGCTGAGCAGGTCGTCGCGTTCGTCCAGCGGAATCGGCGCGATGTAGTCCTGCCAGTAATCAGGGAACAGACGGCTGGCGCCGGCCTGATAGAACCACTCGATTTCCTGCGGACGGCAGAGAAAGATCCCGCGCAGGATCAGACCGTGTACACGCTCAGGGTGGGTTTGCGCGTAAGCCAGCGCCAGGGTCGAACCCCACGAACCGCCGAACAGCACCCATTTGTCGATGCCCAAATGTTTGCGGATGCGCTCAAGGTCGGCGACCAGATCCCAGGTAGTGTTGTTTTCCAGGCTCGCGTGCGGCGTGGAGCGACCGCAGCCGCGCTGGTCGAAAGTGACAATGCGATACAGGTTCGGATCGAAATAGCGACGGCTCTGCGCGTCGCAACCGGCGCCGGGACCGCCGTGGATGAACACAACCGGCAAACCCTCCGGTGAACCGCTTTCGTCGACGTACAGCGTGTGGGTGTCATCGACAGCCAGATCGTGCCGGGCGTGAGGTTTGATCTGCGGAAACAAAGTCTGCATTGCGCGCTCCGTAAGGGGGTCGAGGTCATCCCTGGGGGGACTTCTATTATTCTGCCGTTGGGCATCATAAACCCGATTTACGTCAATGAGCATGCTCCGGGGCCTGATCGTTCCCACGCGGAGCGTGGGAACGATCAAGATCGCAGCCTTCGGCAGCTCCTACAGGGGTGAGTCAGCCGCGGTAGTGTTTTTCGCCCCAGGCCAGATAGCCCTGCAGCAATTCCTTGAGCACCACCCGCGTCGGCTCGGCCAGATCGGCGCGATAGCGGAACGGTTCGAACTCTTCCATGTAGGTGCTCTGGCACAACTCCAGTTGCACCGCGTGGATGTTCTCGGCCGGGTTGCCGTATTGGCGGGTGATGTGGCCGCCCTTGAAACGGCCGTTCAGGACATGGCTGTAGTTGCTGTGACCGGCGCAGATCGCTTCCAGCTGACTGGCCAGTTGTGGATCGCAACTGGCGCCGTTGAAAGTGCCAAGGTTGAAGTCCGGCAGTTTGCCGTCGAACAGATGCGGGATGATCGAACGGATCGAGTGTGCATCGAATAACAGTGCGTAACCGAACTCGGCCTTCAATCGCGCCAGCTCTTCTTGCAGCGTGCGGTGGTAAGGCGTCCAGATCTGCTCCAGATAAGTCGCGCGCTCTTCTTTCGACGGCTCGTGCCCTTCGCGGAACAACGGAATGCCATCGAACAGCGTCGCCGGGTACAGTCCGGTAGTGGCACCGGCGTACAGCGGTTTGTCGTCGGACGGACGATTCAAATCGATGACGAACCGCGAGTACTCAGCCGCCAACGTGCTCGCGCCCAATTCTTCGGCGAAGTCGTACAGCTGCGGAATGTGCCAGTCGGTGTCCGGCAGGCTTTTCGCGTCCGCGATCAATCCGGCCTCCACCGCAGACGTTAACCGCACCCCGGCATGCGGCATGCTGATCAGCAACGGCACGCGCCCTTGTTTGAAGTTCAGAACCTTATCCACAACCGCTCTCCTACAGACTTGATTCGACGCCGTGACGCACGACGCGTTTGTCCAGATCACCGCCGAGCCAATAGGCCAGATCCGCCGGACGATCAATGTGCCAGGCAACGAAATCCGCGACCTTGCCGACTTCCAGCGATCCGTGGGTGTCGGCCATTCCCAGCGCTTGCGCAGCGTGAATCGTCGCGCCGGCCAAGGCTTCTTCCGGGGTCATGCGGAAACAGGTGCAGGCCATGTTCAACATCAGCCGCAATGACAGCGCCGGCGAGGTGCCGGGGTTGAGGTCACTGGCAATGGCGATTTTCACTTTGTGTTTGCGCAGGGCGTCCATCGGTGGCAACTGGGTTTCACGCAGGAAATAGAACGCGCCCGGCAGCAGCACCGCGACGGTGTCGGCTTCGGCCATGGCGATGGCGTCGGCTTCGTCCATGAACTCCAGGTGATCGGCGGACAGCGCCTTGTAACGCGCGGCAAGACTGGAGCCATGCAGCGACGACAGTTGTTCGGCATGCAGTTTCACTGGCAGACCGAGTTTTTGTGCGGCGATGAACACGCGCTCGACTTGCTCTGGTGAGAACGCCAGGTATTCGCAGAAGGCATCTACGGCGTCGACCAGACCTTCAGCAGCCAACGCAGGCAGCATTTCGGTGCAGATCAGATTGATGTAGTCGTCGGCGCGATCTTTGTATTCGGGCGGCAACGCGTGGGCCGCCAGGCAGGTGCTGCGCACGCTGATCGGCAGCTCTCTTTCCAAGCGACGGATGACGCGGAGGATCTTGCGCTCGTTGGCCAGATCAAGACCGTAGCCGGATTTCATTTCGACCGTGGTCACGCCGTCGCGCATCAGGCTTTTCAGGCGTTTGGCGGCACTGGCGAACAGTTCGTCTTCAGTGGCTTCGCGAGTCGCACGCACGGTGCTGGCGATGCCGCCGCCGGACGCCGCGATCTCGGCGTAGCTGACACCTTGCAGGCGCTTTTCGAACTCGCCGCTGCGGTTGCCGCCGAACACCGTGTGGGTGTGGCAGTCGATCAGGCCGGGGGTGACCCATGCGCCTTGCAGGTCGTTGACCGCCGGGTATTCGCCGGATGGCAGTTGATGGCGCGGGCCGATCCACTCAATGAGCGCACCGGACGTCACGATGGCCGCATCTTCGATGATCGAGTAGACGCCCTGCGCCATGGTTGCGACGTGGCAGTGTTGCCAGAGGGTTTTCACTGTTGGCCTCCGTTGGGGCTGGTTTGGTGGGCGGCCCTGAAAAGCCCCTCACCCTAGCCCTCTCCCGGAGGGAGAGGGGACTGACCGGGTTGTTCTGTCGAGGTACGCCGACCTGAAAGTCTTGAGCCGAACTCAGGTCTTGAAACTCACCGAGATCGACTTCCTTTTCCCTCTCTCACAGGGACGAAAAAGGACTGACCGTTGTTCTGTCGAGGTACATCGACCTGAAAATCTTGAGCCAAACTCAGGCTCTGAAAACCACGAGGATCTGCTCTAGAAGAAGGACTGACCGGGTTGTTATGTCGAGGTACAGCGACCGGAAAATCTCGAGCCGAACTCAGGCCTTGAAAACCATGAAGATCGGCTCCCTTCCCCCTCTCCCCCCTGGGGGAGAGGGCTGGGGTGAGGGGGATCGATTTCACTAACAACAAAGCTTCCCCCTGAATACCCACTTACAGACTAGGCAAAAGCTCCGCCGAAACCAGCTCAGTCAAACACCGCGAAGCCAACAGTTCAGTCGCCGCATTGATGTCCGGAGCAAAAAACCGGTCCTTCTCATAAAACGGCACTTCCTTACGCAGAATCGCCCGGGCCTGTTCCAGCTTCGCCGAGGTCTTCAGACCGTTGCGCAGATCCAGGCCCTGCACCGCCGCCAGCCATTCCACCGCGAGAATGCCGCGAGTGTTTTCGGCCATTTCCCACAGACGTTTGCCGGCCGCCGGGGCCATCGATACGTGGTCTTCCTGGTTGGCCGAAGTCGGCAGACTGTCCACCGAATGCGGATGCGACAACGCCTTGTTCTCGCTGGCCAGTGCAGCCGCAGTCACCTGGGCAATCATGAAGCCGGAGTTCACCCCACCATTGGCGACGAGGAACGGCGGCAGTTGCGACATGTGCTTGTCCATCATCAGCGAGATGCGGCGCTCGCTCAGCGAGCCGATTTCAGCGATGGCCAGCGCCATGTTGTCAGCGGCCATGGCCACCGGTTCGGCGTGGAAGTTACCGCCGGAAATCACGTCACCTTCAGCGGCGAAGACCAACGGGTTGTCGGAAACGGCGTTGGCTTCAACGGCCAACACTTCAGCGGCCTGACGGAACTGGGTCAGGCAAGCGCCCATGACTTGCGGCTGGCAACGCAGCGAATACGGATCCTGAACCTTCTCGCAGTTCTGGTGCGAGTCAGAGACTTCGCTGCGCTCACCGAGCAGATCACGGTATGCAGCGGCAGCGTCGATCTGACCTTTTTGGCCTCGAGCCGCGTGAATGCGTGCATCGAACGGCGAGCGCGAGCCCAATACCGCTTCAACGGTCAGACCGCCCAGCGCCAGTGCGCCCGCGAACAAGTCTTCACCTTCAAACAGACCACGCAGCGCGAACGCCGTGGAAACCTGAGTACCGTTGAGCAGCGCCAGACCTTCTTTCGCGGCCAGAGTCAGCGGGGTCAGGCCAGCAACTTTCAGCGCTTCAGTAGCTTCCATCCACTCGCCCTTGTAACGCGCCTTGCCCTCGCCCAGCAGCACCAGCGACATATGCGCCAGCGGTGCCAGATCACCCGAAGCGCCGACCGAACCCTTCAGCGGAATGTGCGGATAAACCTCGGCATTGATCAGCGCGATCAGCGCATCGATCACCACACGGCGAATACCGGAGAAACCACGGCTGAGGCTGTTGACCTTGAGCACCATGATCAGCCGCACCAGTTCATCGCTGATCGGCTGGCCAACACCGGCGGCGTGGGACAACACCAGCGAGCGCTGGAGATTTTCCAGGTCTTCGCTGGCGATGCGGGTCGAGGCCAGCAGGCCGAAACCGGTGTTGATGCCGTAAGCGGTGCGATTCTCGGCGAGGATCTGCTCGACGCAGGCGACGCTGGCTTCGATCTGCGCCGAGGCGCTGTTGTCGAGCGTCAGCTTGACCGGGTTCTGGTAGACGTCACGCAGTTGGGCCAGGCTCAGTTGGCCGGGAATCAGGTTCAGCGCAGTCATTAAAATGCTCCTTTTGAGAGTTTGTTATTAACTACCAGTCGCTCCGGAGCATTCCGTTATCCGTCGCCTCTCGCCTTCTGAGCGATCCGCGCCTTGGCACGCTGGTATGGGTATTGTCAGTGCAGATTCGGTAATACGTTGTGCAGCGAATTCGGGTTTTTCAAAACGTTCGCGGCGGCGGCGATATCCGGCGCCAGCCAGCGATCCTGGTCGTAGGCAGGAACCGTTTCGCGCAGCAGTCGCCACGCGCGGTCAGTGCCCGCACCAAAGTGCTGTTCCTTGAGGAATTCAAACGCCTGCGCCGCCAGCAGATATTCGATGGCGAGGATCTGCGTGCAGTTTTCCAGCGCGCGATGCAGCTTCAGCGCGGCGTTGGTGCCCATGCTCAAGTGATCTTCCTGCAGGCCCGAGGTGATGTAGTTGTCGAGCACCGCCGGTTGCGCCAATTGGCGGTTTTCCGCACACAGCGATGCGGCGACGTATTGGACGATCATCATCCCGGAGTTCACCCCCGGATTGGCCACCAGAAACGCCGGCAAACCACTGACATGCGGGTTGACCAGACGATCGAGGCGACGCTCGGCAATCGAGCCGATTTCGGCCATGGCAATCGCCAGCAGGTCCGCCGCCATCGCCACCGATTGCCCGTGCGGGTTGGCTTGCGACATCACCCGGAAGTTGTCCGGTGTGCCGAGCAACAGCGGGTTATCGGTGCAGCCGTTGAGTTCGGCTTCGACCTGTTTGATCGCATGTTCCAGTTGATCCCGCGCAGCGCCGTGCACCTGCGGGATCGAGCGGATGCTCAGCGCATCCTGAGTACGAATGCCTTTGCTCGACGCGATCACTTCACTGCCATCGAGCAAGGCGCGCAGATTGATGCCGACCTGCTGCATGCCCGGGTGCGGTTTCAGCGCGATGATCTCGGCATCGAACGCGTCGATCTGACCGCGCTGCGCTTCGAAACTCATCGCGCCGATCACATCGGCCCATTGCACCAATCGCGTTGCGTCGGCAATCGCCAGACAGCTGAGGCCGGTCATGCACGGCGTGCCGTTGACCAGGCACAAACCGTCCTTCGCACCCAGTTGCACCGGTTGCAGGCCTTCTTCGGCCAGCGCCTGTTGCGCCGAAGTGATCTGGCCGCGATAGCTGACATTGCCGACGCCGAGCAGCGTGATACCGATGTGCGCCATGTGCGTCAGGTAACCGACCGAGCCTTGCGACGGAACCTGCGGGGTGATGCCGCGATTGAGCAGTGCCAGCAGCGCTTCGACGACCCGGCGATGAATGCCGGATTTGCCGTGGCTGTAGTTGTGAATCGCCGCGCAGATGATCGCGCGGGCCTGCTCATCGGCGAGCACCGGGCCGACGCCGCAGGCGTGGCTGAGCAAGGTGTTGCGCGAGAGCTGGCTGAGCTGTTCGTCTTGCAGCGAGACGTTGGACAAACCGCCCAGGCCGGTGTTGACGCCATAAGCGCGTTCGCCGCTTTCGACGATGCGCTGGACGATGCCTTGGGCGTTTTCGATGCGCGCCCAGGTGTCGCTGGACAGCTCAAGTTGAGCACCGTGACGAGCGACGGCGACCACGTCCTGCCAACGCAGGGGGGCGCCGGTGATAACGATTTTTTCAGCCTGGGACATCTAAAACCTCTTGAACTAGATCGTTCCCACGCTCTGCGTGGGAATGCCGCCTGGGACGCTCCGCGTCCCGATTTCTGCTCTGTGCAGGGTGACGCGGAGCGTCACGGGATGCATTCCCACGCAGAGCGTGGGAACGAGCGTCAGACCACCGCCGCCCGCCGCTGCACAAACCGGTCAACGTACTCATCCGCCGGCGAATGCAGAATCTCTCTCGGCGTACCAACCTGAATCAACTTCCCATCCTTGAGAATCGCAATGCGATTACCAATACGCACCGCCTCGTCGAGGTCGTGAGTGATGAAGACGATGGTCTTGTGCAACGTCTTTTGCAGCTCCAGCAACTGATCCTGCATCTCGGCGCGGATCAGCGGGTCCAGCGCACTGAACGCTTCGTCCATCAGGATGATGTCGGTGTCCGCCGCCAAGGCGCGGGCCAAGCCAACACGCTGACGCATGCCGCCGGAGAGCTGGTGCGGGTATTTGTTTTCGTAGCCTTTGAGGCCCACGGTGTTGATCCAGTGCAGCGCGCGTTCCGCGCACATTTGCTTGCTCTCGCCACGCACTTTCAAGCCGTAGGCGACATTGTCGAGCACGCTCTTGTGCGGCAGCAGGCCGAAGCTCTGGAACACCATGCTGATCTTGTGCCGGCGAAATTCGCGCAGGGCATCCATGTCGTATTGCAGGATGTCGACGCCATCGACGAGGATCGCGCCGCTGGTCGGGTCGATCAGCCGATTGAAGTGGCGCACCAGCGTCGATTTGCCGGAGCCGGACAGGCCCATGATCACGAAGATCTCGCCAGTGCCGATGCTCAGCGACAGGTCATTAACGCCGACCACACAACCGGTCTCGCTCAGCACCTGATCCTTGGTCTTGCCCTGACCGACCATGGCCAGCGCATCCTTGGCGCGGTTGCCGAAAATCTTGAAGACGTTTTTGACTTCGATCTTGCTCACGGTTGCGTTGCTCATTTGCTCACCTCATGCCGTGGCCGACCGTACGCCTGAGTAATGCGGTCGATGACCACTGCGAGAATCACGATCGCCAGACCAGCCTCGAGGCCACGTCCGACGTTGAGGGTCTGAATCCCCACCAGCACATCTTCACCCAGACCGCGGGCGCCGATCATCGAGGCGATCACCACCATCGACAGGGCCATCATGGTGGTCTGGTTGATCCCGGCCATGATGCTTGGCAGGGCCAGCGGCAATTGCACGCCGAACAGTTGCTGCCAGCGGTTGGCGCCGAACGCGTTGATCGCTTCCATGACTTCGCCGTCGACCTGGCGAATACCCAGATCGGTCAGGCGAATCAGCGGTGGCGCGGCGTAGATCACTGTGGCGAAAATCGCCGGCACCTTGCCCAGGCCGAACAGCATAAGCACCGGAATCAGGTACACGAAACTTGGCATGGTTTGCATGATGTCGAGCAGCGGCATCAGCACCGAGCGCAGGCGATTGCTGCGCGCCGAGAGAATCCCCAGCGGAATGCCGATCAGCACCGAGATGATCGTCGCGACCATCATCAGCGCCAGGGTCTGCATGAGCTTGTCCCACAGGCCAACAGCACCGACGAGGAACAGCAGACCGACGATGACTGCTGTGGTTACGACTTTACGCGTGGCGTGCCAGGCAACCACACCGACGATGGCCAGCATCAACCACCACGGCGCCGCACGCAGCAGGCCTTCGAGGTTGACGATGGCCCACAGCAGCGTGTCAGAGATGTGGCGGAACACATCACCGTAGTTGGTGACCAGCGAATCGACCCAACCGTTGACCCAGTCGGCGATGGAAAAGGTAAAGCTTTCGGGAAACATAAGCGGCTCTCAATCAGAAATCTCAATCAAGCGTTTACGGCATATCTCCCGGCCAGCCTCACGGTTGACCGGGAGGTATCGACCTACAGCGCCGCGTCGATTTTCCTGGCAGCGTCTTCACTGACCCACGCATGCCAGACCTCAGGATGTTCCTTGAGGAAGATTTTCGCCAGTTTTGGCGACTCGATACGTTCCTTGGCCATGCGGCCCAGGTTTTGGTTCAGCAGGTCGATCGGCAGATTGACCTTTTCCAGCACGGCGACCAGTTCCGGGGCTTCGTCGTGGAAGGTTTTCGACAGGCCGACCTTGATGCTCACGGTCTTGTCTACGCCCGGTTTTTCTTCGAGTTTGACCAGATCCACCTGGCCCATCAGCGGGGTTGGCGACCAGTAGTAAAACAGGATCGGCTCGCCACGCTTGTAGCTCGACAGCACTGCCGCATCCAGCGCCGGGCCAGTGCCCGGACGGAAGTTGGTGTAGCTGCTTTCGAGGCCGTAGCTTTTCAGCATTTCGCTGTTGTCGAGTTCGCAGGTCCAGCCGGCCGGGCAGTTGTAGAAACGGCCCTTGGACGGCTCTTCGGCGTCCTTGAACACGGCGGCGTACTTGCCCAGATCAGCGATGTTTTTCAGGTCAGGGGCTTTGGGTTCGAGCTTGCGCTTGGCATCGCCCTCGATCACGTAACGCGGCACGTACCAGCCTTCCACCGCGCCAACGACAGGTGCGCCGACACCGACAACCTTGCCGGCCTTCTCGGCCTTGTTCCAGACCTCGCTGCGGCCGACCCACTCTTCGGCGAACACTTGAATATCGTTGCTGCTCAGGGCGTTTTCCATGGTGATGGAGTTGCCCGGCAGGCTGTCGGTCTTGCAGTCGTAACCTTTTTCCAGCACCACTTGCAGGACGTCGGTCAGCAGCATGCCGCTTTCCCAGTTCAGACCGGCGAATTTCACCGGTTTGCCCGATTCGCACCAGCCGGCGGCTTGCGTCGCACCGGCACTGGCCAACAGGCCCATGGACAGCAATGTGGTCAGCAGGGTCTTGTTCGATTTCATTGTTGTGACGCTCCTAATCATGAATTGGCTTACGGCAGTCAAGAGGCATCCAGCCCTGTCCACGTCCAAATCAGGCCTGCGCCGCAGCGCGACCGGCCCCGCTTGTTTTAGGTTGTACAACGCTGTTCTGCTCGACCGGCAGAATCAGTTGATCGGGTACCGCGCTGTGCCATTTTTTTGCGCACACGTAGTAGACGGCAGCTGGCAACACCAGGCCGATGATCCAGGAAATGTCCACATCACCGAGGGCGGCCACCAACGGGCCGGTGTAGAACTTGGTGGAGATGAACGGCAGCTGCACCAGCACACCGAACACATAAACGCTGATGCCGAGCAGGTTCCAGCGACCGTAGCGACCGTTCGGATCGGCCAGTGCCGGCACGTCATAACGCTCGCGGGTGATGCAGTAGTAATCCACCAGGTTGATCGCGCTCCACGGGGTGAAGAAGGCGAGCAGGAACAGGATGAAAGACTTGAACGCCCCGAGGAACGAGTGCTGACCGAGCAACGCGATCAGGGTGGCTGCGCCAACGATCACCAGCACAAACACCAGACGCTGCATGCGCGTAACGGTCAGGTGCCCCTTGAAACCACTGATGATGGTCGCGATGCACATGAAGCTGCCGTAGGAGTTAAGCGTCGAGATGGTCACCTTGCCGAACGCGATGCTGAAGTACAGCAGCGCAGCGGTGGCACCGGTGCCGCCCAGGCCGACGATGTAGGCAACTTCGTGACCGGCGAACTGGCCGTTGGCCGAAGCCGCAGCAAAGACGCCGAGGATCATCGCCACTTGCGCACCGACCACCGAACCGGCACCGGCGGCGAAGAAGGTTTTCACCGCCGAGGTGTTGCTCGGCAGGTAACGGGAATAGTCAGCCACGTAAGGGCCGAAAGCGATCTGCCAGGAGGCCGCGAGCGACACCGCGAGGAGGAAACTGCTCCAGCTGAAATGACGGATTTGCAGAAGTGCACCGACGTCGGTCTGGCTCATCAGACGCCAGAACAGGAACACGAAAGCGATCACGCCAATCACGCTGGCGACACGGCCGATCCAGTGGATCACCCGATAACCGAGCACCGTGACCAACACAATGACGCTGGCGAAAATCAGGATGCCGACGCTGTCGCTGACGTTAAACAACTGACCCAGCGCCTGACCGGAAAGCACGGTGCCCGTCGCGGTGAAGCCCAGGTACATCAGGCACACCAGCACGATCGGGATCGCCGCACCGTAAACGCCAAACTGCACACGGCTGGAGATCATCTGCGGCAAGCCAAGCTTCGGCCCTTGCGCCGCGTGCAGCGCCATCACGCCACCGCCGAGCAATTGACCGATCAACAGACCGATCAACGACCAGAACACATCACCGCCGAGCACCACGGCCAAGGCCCCGGTGACAATCGCGGTGATCTGCAGGTTGGCGCCCATCCACAGGGTGAACTGGCTAAACAGACGACCGTGTCTTTCCGCTTCCGGGATGTAGTCGATCGAACGCCTTTCGATCAACGGTTTGTTGCCTGCACGATCGGTGTTGACAGCCATGATTCAACCTCTGTGGATTGTTCCGGGTTTTGTTCTTTTTTGGCTTTTGCTTTTGTAGGAGTGAGCCTGCTCGCGATGGCGGTGTGTCAGTCAGCACATTTGCTGATTGTGCCGGCCTCATCGCGAGCAGGCTCACTCCTACAGGGGTTTTGCGGTTATTTACCGGTAATCATCGGCAGGTTCAGCCCCTGTTCCTTGGCGCAGTCGATGGCGATCTGGTAACCGGCATCGGCATGACGCATAACGCCGGTGGCCGGGTCGTTGTGCAGCACGCGCGCAATGCGCTCGGCCGCTTCGTCCGTACCGTCGCAAACAATCACCATGCCCGAGTGCTGCGAGAAGCCCATGCCGACGCCGCCGCCGTGGTGCAGGGAAACCCAAGTCGCGCCGCTCGCGGTGTTCAACAGAGCGTTGAGCAGCGGCCAGTCGGACACGGCGTCGGAACCGTCCTGCATCGATTCGGTTTCACGGTTCGGGCTGGCCACCGAGCCGGAGTCGAGGTGGTCGCGACCGATCACGATCGGCGCCGACAGCTCACCGCTGCGGACCATTTCGTTGAACGCCAGACCGAGCTTGGCGCGCAGGCCCAGGCCGACCCAGCAGATACGTGCCGGCAGACCCTGGAAGCTGATGCGCTCACGGGCCATGTCCAGCCAGTTGTGCAGGTGGGCGTCGTCCGGGATCAGCTGTTTGACCTTGGCGTCGGTTTTGTAGATGTCTTGCGGATCGCCCGACAGCGCCGCCCAACGGAACGGGCCGATGCCACGGCAGAACAGCGGACGGATGTAAGCCGGTACGAAGCCCGGAAAATCGAACGCGTTTTCGACGCCTTCTTCCTGCGCCATCTGACGGATGTTGTTGCCGTAGTCGAAGGTCGGGATGCCTTGCTTCTGGAATTCCAGCATGGCTTTGACGTGCACGGCCATCGACTGTTTGGCGGCTTTGATTACAGCAGCCGGTTCGGTCTTGGCGCGGGCGCGGTACTCGTCCCAGGTCCAGCCCGCCGGCAGGTAGCCGTTGAGCGGGTCGTGGGCGCTGGTCTGGTCGGTGACCATGTCCGGGCGCACACCACGCTTGACCAGTTCCGGCAGAATTTCTGCGGCATTACCCAGCAGGGCGATGGAGATCGCTTTGCCTTCCTTGGTGTATTTATCGATGCGCGCCAGGGCGTCGTCGAGGTCTTTGGCTTGCTCGTCGACGTAACGGCTTTTCAGACGGAAATCGATGCTGACCTGCTGGCATTCGATGTTCAGCGAGCATGCGCCGGCCAAAGTTGCCGCCAGAGGTTGTGCGCCGCCCATGCCACCGAGGCCGGCGGTCAGGACCCACTTACCGGTGAGGTTGTCGTTGTAGTGCTGGCGACCGGCCTCAACGAAGGTTTCGTAGGTGCCTTGAACGATGCCTTGGCTGCCGATGTAGATCCAGCTGCCGGCGGTCATCTGGCCGTACATGGCCAGGCCTTTGGCGTCGAGTTCGTTGAAGTGTTCCCAGCTCGCCCAGTGTGGGACGAGGTTGGAGTTGGCGATCAGTACACGCGGGGCATTGCTGTGAGTCTTGAACACGCCGACCGGCTTGCCGGATTGCACCAGCAGGGTCTCGTCGTCATTCAGGTTGGTCAGGCTCTCAACGATCTTGTCGTAGCACTCCCAGTTACGCGCGGCGCGACCGATACCACCGTAAACCACCAGCTCTTTCGGGTTCTCGGCGACCTCCGGGTCGAGGTTGTTCATCAGCATGCGCAGCGGCGCTTCGGTCAGCCAGCTCTTGGCGGTCAGCTTGTTGCCGCGGGCAGCGCGGATCTCAACGTTGCGAAACTTTGTAGGCTTATTGTCAGTCACGAAAAAGACTCCTCAGCGATCAATTCAAACCAACCCTGGCAGTGGGCAAGCAGCCTGTGCGCTTCGATGCGCGACAAGCGAATCAGTGGACGCTGCGGAGAGTCTCGAGCGACTCATACGCATACGTCTTTACTTGTACATACAAGCATATGCAATCAAGCGGCCAACTTATTGGAGAGTCGTTCAAGAAAAATTGCGGACAGGGCTGGAGGGCGCCTGAATCGAGGGTTCTGGCGTGGATGAAATTTTTTGCGGGAGTATTTTGGGGAGTTGAGGGATTGTTACGAGAGCGTGATTTTGCGCCACGCTGGGGCGTTCGGTAACAAGTTGGTGCGTGAAGGGAAACAGGATGCCGGATCGTTCCCACGCTCTGCGTGGTAACGCCGCCACGAACGCTCCGCGTTCGCTTGTGACGCAGAGCGTCACGAGATGCATGCCCACGCAGAGCGTGGGAACGATCAGGAAAGAGGATTAACTAGCGAGCTATCAGTTCGATCACGCAGCAAGCGGCGTTTGTGGAGACTTCGGCCAGCCCACTGTTACCGTCCAGTTGCAGACAATCATGTCGCCCCAACTGCGATGTGCTGTCGCCAACCGCCACTTCCAACAGCTCACTGACACTGAACACCAACACCGTCCCCGCCGAGCTGAAGAACCGCTGTTCACCGTCCAGCCACTGCAACCGTGCGCTGTAACGCTGTGGCGCGTAAATCAGGTTGAAGTCGCGAATCGCGCCACCGAGCAAAGTGCAAGACACCTGGCTTTCCCCGCTGAAGGCGAAAGGGTCGAGCGGTAACAGCGGCCGCGTATCGTCGCCATCAACGCACAAGGTCATGCCGTCACCTTGCAACACTGTGATCACCCGCTGGTAACCGGCGAAAGTCGAAAAACCGCCCGACTCGGCGATGTCGGCAATCGACAGGCGCCAGCCGAAACCATCCAGCCCTGCACCGGCATCACGAGTGATTTCCTCAGTGCTGCCGCCGCCGTTTTTCCACGGCATGCGCGGGTAGCCTTCGGCGCGTAAAACCTTAAGTGCACTCATTTATGGAACCGACCTTCCAAACGATGACGAGAACCTGGATGAATCAATCGCGCCGCCGTTACCGGCTGACGCCCCGACCACGTGCGGCGACGAATCAGCAGGCACGGCTCGCCCTTTTCAATCTGCAGCAACTTGCATTCGGACGGCTCGGCCAGAATCGCTTCGACCACATGCTCGCCTTCGGTCAGCGGCGCCACTTGGTTCAGATAGGCGTAAGGCGTTTGCAGGGTGAAGTCCTGCTTGAGGTATTCCGGAGCCACCAGCGCGTTGACAAAACGGTCTTCGATTTGCACCGGAATATCGTTTTCGTAATGCACGATCAGCGAGTGGAAGACCTTCTGCCCTTCACGCATGTCCAGCGCCAGCGCGCGCTCGGAACCGGCGGCCTCTTCTTCAAGGGTGATGACCTGACAGGTGTGGCGATGACCACGGGAAGCGATTTCGTCGGCGATGTTGTGCACTTCGAACAGCGCGGACTGGCTCTTCGGTTCAGCGACGAAGGTGCCGACGCCTTGCATGCGTACCAACAGACCGTCGGCGGTCATCTCACGCAAGGCGCGGTTGATGGTCATGCGGCTGAAGCCGAGTTGATTGACCAGCTCGCTCTCGGACGGCACGCGGTAGTGCGGCGGCCAGTTTCCGCTGTCGATCTGCTGGGTGATCATCTGTTTGACGCGGGCGTACAAGGGCGCCGGACTGTCGCCCATGTTCGCGGCCAACGGGGAGACTGGAGGCGGAGTCGGCACGGTGGATCCCTGTTCTTTGGATGAAAGTGGCTAGCTTGCCGGAGTTTACCGAGCAGGCAAACGTCTGTATATGTATATACAAATAACACACGATGGGGTGCTGAACCATGTCCGCCTTCTTTGCCGAACGCGCGCTGCTGCCTAACGGATGGGCCAACAATGTACGTCTTGAGGTCAGTGCCGATGGCCTGTTGACCCAAATCCAGGCCGATTCCACCGCAGATGGCGCCGAACGGCTGAGCGGTCCGTTGCTGCCGGGCATGCCTAATTTGCATTCCCACGCCTTCCAGCGGGCGATGGCGGGTCTGGCCGAAGTGGCCGGCAACCCCAACGACAGTTTCTGGACCTGGCGCGATCTGATGTATCGGCTCGTCGGAAAAATCAGCCCGGATCAGCTCGGCGTGATTGCCCGGCAGCTGTACATCGAAATGCTCAAGGCCGGTTACACCTCCGTCGCTGAATTTCACTACGTGCACCACGACAGTAATGGTCAACCTTATGCGGATCCGGCGGAGCTGGCGCTGCGCATCAGCCAGGCCGCGAGTGAAAGCGGTATCGGCCTGACCCTGCTGCCAGTGCTCTACAGCCACTCTGGCTTTGGCGGCCAGACGCCGAATGACGGCCAGCGCCGCTTTATCAACAGCAGCGAAAATTACCTGAATCTGCAATCGCGTTTGCAGCCGTTACTGGCGCAGCAAAAGGCGCAGTCGCTGGGCCTGTGCTTCCACTCGTTGCGCGCGGTGACCCCGCAGCAGATCAGCGAAGTATTGGCGGCCAGCGACAAGCAATGCCCGATTCACATTCACATCGCCGAACAGCAAAAAGAAGTCGACGACTGCCTGAGCTGGAGCGGTCGGCGTCCGCTGCAATGGCTGTACGAAAATACCGAGGTCGATCAGCGCTGGTGTCTGGTTCACGCCACTCACGCCAACCCGGAAGAAGTCACGCTGATGGCCAAGAGTCGCGCCATTGCCGGGCTGTGCCTGACCACTGAAGCGAATCTGGGCGACGGGATTTTCCCGGCGGTGGACTTCCTCGCTCAGGGCGGGCGCATGGGCATCGGTTCCGACAGCCATGTGTCGCTCAGTGTGGTGGAGGAACTGCGTTGGCTGGAATACGGCCAGCGTCTGCGCGATCAGCGACGTAACCGTTTGTATGGCGCAGATCAGCCGATGGTCGGGCGCACGCTGTATGACGCGGCGCTGGATGGCGGCGCGCAAGCGTTGGGGCAGCCGATTGGTGCGTTGGAAGTGGGCAAGCGCGCGGACTGGATTGTGCTCGATGGCAGCGATCCGTATCTAGCGACGGCGAGCGGTGACGGGATTTTGAATCGCTGGTTGTTTGCCGGCGGCGATCGGCAGGTGCGCGATGTGCTGGTCAATGGTCAGTGGGTGGTGCGTGAAGGGCGGCATGCCGGGGAAGAGGACAGCGCTCGCGCCTTCACCCAAGTCCTGCGCGAACTTCTGGGCTGACACCTGATCGTTCCCATGCTCTGCGTGGGAATGCAGCCCGGGACGCTCTGCGTCCCAAAAGCGGACGCAGAGCGTCCATTGAGACACTCCCACGCGGAGCGTGGGAGCGATCAGGATGGGTGATTAATTAGAAGTCTTGGCCATCTGCCGATCCGACGCGCGCCAGATCAGTCGCGTAGTGTCATACCCCTGCTGACGCGCCTTGCTCAGCAGCTCTTCACGCACCACACCGTTGACGGTTGGTGTGCGCGACAGCAGCCACATGTACTTGCGACTCGGGTCGCCGACGATGGCGGTCTTGTAATCATCGCTGACGTACAGCACCCAATATTCGCCTTTCGCCACGCCCGGGATCAGGCGCGAGAACCAGGTGTCGAATTCCACCCAAAGCTTGTCAGTCTTGCCCGGCACCTGTGGATAGGCCGTGCCCTTGGCCTCTTCCCACTGCCAATCCGGAGTCAGGCAGCGATTGAGCACCGCGACATTACCGTCAGGCTTGAGGGTGTAATGGGCTTCGGATTGCGCGCAATGGCGCTGGAAGTACATCGGCAAGCGCGCCAGTTCATACCAGGTGCCCTGATAACGCTTGAGATTGACGCTGTTGACGGTTTTCGGCGCCAACGGGTCGACGCCGGAAGTGGCGCAGCCGGCCAGTACCAGGCCGGCAAAAAGGATCAGCAATAACCGCTTCATTTTTCTTCTCCGTGGGCGCGAAGCCCCGGTTTACTTCAGGCCTTGGCCGGAAAACATCAGCACTTTGTCACCGGCGTATTGCACGCTGATAAAGCTGTTCTTGTCGCCCCAGGTGCAACTGGACATGCCGAGCGCGCCCGAGCAATCGGTGGGCTTGCCGAGCAGAGTCTCGACTTCGGCCTTGGCCATACCGGCCGAGAGCTTCGAATAGTTTTCCTGATTGACCTTGCTGCATGCGGCCAGCAGCACGCAAAACGTCAGAAGGGCGATAGATCGCAGCGACATGGTGTAACTCCTGGAACGAGGGGGGATGGCATGGTGCCAACCAGAAGCTTAGAAGAGAAAACCCTCATCTGGTTCCGTGGCTGGACGGCTATTTATTAGCCCGCTCGTCTGGCATTTGCCGATAAATCAGCCACTTTGTAACGCTATTGAGCATTTCGTCGCATTTCGCCAAAGACGCCTAATCTTTGGCGCGACGCAGTCGACATAAAAGCAGCGCAAAGCCCCCAAGTGTGGCAAATTGCCGCCCTTTCTTGACCAGCCCCTTCGCGGTAGCTCATTCGATGACCAGAAACATGAAATTCAGCCACAAGATCTTGTTGGCTGCCGCCCTCGTGGTGGCCGTTGCGTTCGCCTGTTTCATTTTCTTCAACGACTATCGGCAGCGCGAAGCCCTGAGCAGCAGCACCGAAGCCTCGATGCAGGAACTGGGCAGCCTGACCACCAGCAATATCCAGACCTGGCTGGAAAGCCGCATCCAATTGCTGCAATCGTTGTCGCAGCAAGTCGCCGTCGACGGTAACGCTCCCGCCAGCCTGAAACGCATCATCGACCTGCCCGCCTACACCGGCAATTTCCAGCTCAGCTACTTCGGTGGTGCTGACGGCGTGATGTTCTCGGTACCGGCCGGCAACCGCGCCCCGGACTACGACCCACGCGCACGCGGCTGGTACAAAGCGGCCAACAGTGCACAGCAAACCATCGTCACCGAGCCGTACATCGCCGCGTCCTCGGGCAAACTGGTGATCACCGTAGCTACACCCGTGCAGCGCCAGGGGCAGATGCTCGGTGTCGCCGGTGCCGACATCGACCTGACCAGCGTCAGCGCGATCATCAACTCGCTGAACTTCGGCGGCCACGGCCACGCGTTCATCGTCAGTGCCGACGGCAAGATCCTGATCCACCCGGACAGCAAACTGGTGCTCAAGACCCTCGCCGAGGCCTACCCGAATGGTGCGCCGAAAGTCAGCCCGGGCCTGAAAGAGGTCGAGTTCGACGGCAAAACCCAACTGATCTCCTTCACCCACGTCAACGGCGTGCCATCGGCCGACTGGTACGTGGCGCTGGTGCTGGACAAAGACACCGCGTTCTCGATGCTCAGCGAGTTCCGCACCTCGGCGCTGATCGCCATGGTCATTGCCGTGGTCATCATCATCGCCCTGCTCGGCATGCTCATCCGCGTGTTGATGCAACCGCTGCTGACCATGGGCCGCGCGATGCACGACATCGCGGAAGGTGAAGGCGACTTGACCAAGCGTCTGGTGATCCATGGCAACGACGAGTTCGGCGCACTAGGCACTTCGTTCAACCGCTTCGTCGAACGTATCCACACCTCGATCCGCGAAGTGTCCTCGGCCACCGGCCAGGTCAACGAAGTCGCTCTGCGCGTGGTCGCGGCATCGAACTCGTCGATGTACAACTCCGACCAGCAAGCCAGTCGCACCAACAGCGTCGCCGCCGCGATCAACCAACTGGGCGCCGCCGCGCAGGAAATCGCCCAGAACGCCGCCCTCGCCTCGCAGCACTCTAGCGATGCCCGCAGCCTCGCGGTCGACGGTCAGCAGGTTGTCGATAAAACCATCCACGCCATGCAGCAGCTGTCGGCGAAGATCAGCGACTCGTGCGGCAACATCGAAACCCTGAACAGCAACACGGTGAACATCGGCCAGATTCTCGAAGTGATCACCAGCATTTCCCAGCAGACCAACCTGCTCGCGCTCAACGCCGCAATCGAAGCGGCGCGGGCCGGTGAAGCCGGGCGTGGTTTCGCGGTGGTGGCGGATGAAGTGCGTAACCTCGCGCATCGCACCCAGGATTCGGCACAACAAGTGCAGAAGATGATCGAAGAGCTACAGGTCGGCGCGCGTCAGGCGGTCAGCATCATGACCGAGAGCCAACGCGAGAGCGAAAGCAGCGTCGGCATCGCCAATCAGGCTGGCGAACGTCTGGGCAGCGTGACTCAGCGTATCGGCGAGATCGACGGGATGAACCAGTCGGTGGCCACCGCGACTGAAGAGCAGACCGCTGTGGTCGAGTCGATCAATGTCGATATCAACGAGATCAACACGCTGAATCAGGAAGGTGTGGAGAACTTGCAGGCGACGTTGCGGGCGTGCTCGGATCTGGAGCAGCAGGCGGCGCGGTTGAAGCAGTTGGTGGGTAGTTTCAGGATCTGAAGATCAAGGGCTTTACCCCCTCACCCCAGCCCTCTCCCCCAGGGGGGCGAGGGGGAAAGGGAGCAGATCTTCAAGCCTTTCAAAACCTGAGTTCGACTCAGGTCTCTCAAGTCGATGTACCTACAACATCCACCTCGGTCAGTCCCCTCTCCCCCCGGGAGAGGGCTAGGGTGAGGGCAAGCCTTTAAAACCGCGACCCAGGCTCAGAAAGAAACACCAACTCTTCAGCCGTAGACTCCCGCCCCAACACCGCATTGCGATGCGGAAACCGGCCAAACCGCGCAATCACCTTTTGATGCCGTTCGGCATAATCCAGATTGTCGGCAAACACCGCCCGCTGCGCTTCCGGCTGTTCAGCCACCAGTTCGATAAACCTGGAGACCGCCTCGTTCTGCACCGCAAGATTCTCACAGTGTTCGAACACCAGATAAATGAACACTCGCTGAATGGGTTTTAACTGCCGATCAAAATCCGCCGCAATGCCTTGCGCGACGAGCTTCTGCGCGCGCAGATCGCCGGAAAATGCTTTGGGAGTGTCGCGAAAGATCATTCGCGGCAGTTGATCGAGCAGTAGCACCAGCGCCAGCCAACCTTCGGGACGTTGCGTCCACTCGGTCAATTCGCCGGCCAGGGCCTGATCGACAAAGACCCCGAAACGCTCACGCGCTTCGAGGTCTTGGCTGTCTCGCTTACCGAACCACAACTTGCCCTTGTCAGCCGATATCTCGTCGGGGGATTCGGCTTGTCCGAACCACCAATCGAGCAACGGCTGCCAAGGCGCGGTCATGGTTTATTCCTTGTGGTAGGCCGTAGCGCGTGCGACTTCTTCTTTCGAGCCGAGGAACACCGCTACACGCTGGTGCAGGCCTTCAGGCTGAATGTCGAGGATGCGCTGGTGACCGTCGGTGGACGCGCCGCCCGCTTGTTCCACCAGGAACGACATCGGGTTGGCTTCGTACATCAGACGCAGTTTGCCTGGCTTGGATGGCTCACGGCTGTCGCGCGGGTACATGAACAGACCGCCACGGGTCAGGATGCGGTGTACGTCGGCAACCATCGCCGCAACCCAACGCATGTTGTAGTTCTTTTTCAGCGGACCTTCTTCACCGGCCAGCAGCTCGCCCACGTAGCGTTGTACCGGGGCTTCCCAGTGACGCTGGTTGGACATGTTGATGGCGAATTCCTGGGTCGACTCAGGAATGGTGATGTCTTCGTGGGTCAGCACGAAGCTGCCCATTTCGCGGTCGAGGGTGAAGCCTTTGACGCCGTCGCCCAGGGTCAGTACCAGCATGGTCTGCGGGCCGTAGATCGCGTAACCGGCGGCAACTTGCTGAGTGCCTGGCTGCAGGAACGCTTTCTCGTTCAGCGGCTCGTTCTGGCTCAGGTATTCGTTCGGGCAACGCAGTACCGAGAAGATGGTACCGACCGGGGCGTTGATGTCGATGTTCGACGAACCGTCCAGTGGGTCGAATACCAGCAGGTACGCGCCTTTCGGGTATTTGCCCGGGATCTGGTAGGCATTGTCCATTTCTTCGGACGCCATGCCGGCCAGGTGACCGCCCCATTCGTTGGCTTCGAGCAGGATCTCGTTGGAGATCACGTCGAGTTTCTTCTGCACTTCGCCTTGGACGTTTTCAGTGCCCATGCTGCCCAGAACACCACCCAGGGCGCCTTTGGACACGGCGTGGCTGATTTCTTTGCAAGCACGCGCGACCACTTCGATCAGGAAACGCAGATCGGCAGGAGTGTTATTGCTGCGGGTCTGCTCAATCAAATAGCGACTCAGGGTAACGCGGGACATGGACGGCTCCGGTGGAATGGGGGGCTAAAAACCCGCGCAGTTTACAGGGAGTCTGAAAACGTAGCGAGCGAAGACGCCCGGTAACGTGCGTTGGGGTGTAATTGCCTGCATGAGACGTGATTGTCGGTGGAGAGTTCAGGTAGCGGGTTTAGCGTAGTTGGAAATCGGACGGGTGTGGCTGGGGGTTAATTGATCAGTTCGGAATATGTATTGGCTGACACGCCGCTTTCGCGAGCAGGCTCGCTCCCACAGGGAATCGGGGGTGACCGCTGAATTGGCGTCCATTGAAGATCCACTGTGGGAGCGAGCCTGCTCGCGAATGGCGCACAGCGCCAGCCATTCTCAGGTGTTGGTTGGCGGCTTGCGCAACAAGCTGAACGCCATCGCCCCGAGAAAAACCACACTGAGCAACAACACCGCCCACAACCCGATCTTCTTCCAATTGGTCTCGGCCACCGCCGCAGTCGTCGCCGTAGAAGTCTGCGTAACAACCGCCGAACCCTGAACCGACGCCTTGCCCAACGCCGCCAGTTTCTCCGGCTTGAAATCCGGAATCAGCGTCGCCAACGGTAGATTCGCCGTTTTCACCATTGGATTACCCACTGCCAGACTGTAAGGCCCCTCCCCGCGCGCAAGGAAAATCACCTGCGTTGCCCGCACCGCATATTTAAGACTCGGCGCCTGCTCACCCAACCCTCCGCCGCGCTCATCCACTCTCAGCTTAAACTGCTGCACAGTCTGCCCATAAAGCTGCAATTCGTTCTGCTGCACATCCTGACCATTCTGCGCCAGGCGATAGAGCAAACCGCTGCTCAACTCCTGCCACGGCAAACTGCTTTCACGTCGTCCCGCCAGCGTCACCGGTGCAAGAGTGTTCGGCTGCTTCAGTTCAACCTGCACGCGCTCGACATTCAGCCCCATCGGAAGCTGCCAGGTATATTCCCCGGCCTTGGCGCTGCTGCCGGTCAACGCCTGCGACCAGACCAACGGCAGCGGAACGTTGCGCGGATCACTGCTTTTCAATTGGGCCGCCGTCAGGATCGGCGCCGAATTCGGCGACTCCCACAACAGCCGCACATAACGCGCCGATTGCCCCGGCAACGTTACTTCGTGCTGTTCAATGCGCTCATCGGAAAAGGTCAGCCGTGCCACCTGCCCTTCGCCCCACGCTTGCCAGTGTTGCAGGTCGTCGCTGGCTTCGATGCTGAAGCGCTGAAAGCCGTCGCGCTCGCTGGTCCAGTCGAGGATCAATTGCTGCAAGGGCGCCTTGATCGCGCTCGCATCCAACAGCCAACCGCGCAGCACTTCTTCGCCCGCCTCCAACTGGCTGGACGGTTGTACTTCGACCAGCGTGCCGTTGGTGGTCGATTGCACGCGCACGTTCGGCGCGCGTTCGCTGGCGTCGGCGGCGTTGTACAGCGGGAACCACTTCACCTCGTGCAACTGGCCGTCGTCGCGGGTCTGCGCCGATTCACGAGCCAGAGCATAGGCCTGTGGTTCGCCAGCGGCGTTGAACACGCGCAAGTCGCTGAGATCAGTCTGGCGCGCCTGCAATTGCACGCTCAACGGCAATTCGAGGCGATACCACGGGCCGTTGCCGCTCACCGCCAGCGGCACTTGCGTGGCGAAGTCCGCCGGTTTTTCCTGAGCACCGGCCACCATCACCACGCCCAACGCCAACCAACCCAGATTCAGCATGCGACTCAAGATGAAACTCCTTCGGTGTCCGGGGCCGGTTTGTCCGCCGCCGGTTCAGCTTCGACGCGTTTGGGTGGCAGTGGCGCGAAGTAACCGACCACCAACAGCAACACGCCAACGCCGATAAACGAGACGATCCGGGCGAGGCCACCACGGTTGCTCAGTTCGACAAAAATCAGTTTGGCCACCACCAGCGCAATCAATGCTGCGCCAATCAGCCACACTTCGCGACGATGGCGCAGATGCCCGCCGATCATCAGCCCCAGCGCCATCAGCGTCCAGACGATGGACAATCCGGCCTGCACCAGCATCGAGGCGAGCAGCGTATCCAGCTCGAACGGGATCCCGGCCCAATGGTGCGCGGCGCGGGTGACCAGCGCGGTGCAGAAGGCGAACAGCGAAACTCCGGCGATCAATTGCGTGCCGTAATCGGCGTAGTCCTGACGGATCGACAACTGCGAAATCGCACTGCGCGACCAGACATAGACGCCGAACAAGGCGAACAACAAACCCAGCTCCAATGGATTGAGCAGCGGCACGTAAGGAAGTGGCTCGGCATTACCATCGCTGACGCCATTGGCCAGCCAGAACCACGCCAGCATCAACACCGCCAGCGGCGCAGCGGCGTACAAACGGTACTCGCGAGGAAATGCCGCCACCGGCCACGGCCAACTGCGCGGTGCCGCCGCCAACAGCAGATAAACGCTTGGCAGAATCGCCCAGCCCAGCCAGCGCCAGGCGTTGTATTGCTCGGACAACAGCAGCAGACCGTAGCGCAACTCCAGCGCCAGCACGCCGATCAGCAGCCAGCAGCCGAGCACATGCGCCGCGCTCAAGGCCCGCGCCGGCAGCAACGGCGCCAAACGTCGCAGGCTGAAGAAATGCGCGGCGAACACTGCTGCCCACGCCAGCCAACCGAAATCGGCCGCTGGGTGATAACGCGGATGCCAGGCAGCGAGCAACACCAGACCCGCCGCCGGAATCAACAAAGTGCAAAGCACACCCAGCGCCGGCCATTTCAAACGTAGCGCCAACACAGTCCACAACCCCACGCTGACGGCTGCAACCAACAGCAGCAATGTGCCTTGCAAATTCGGAGCAGCAAAACGCAGCACCTCACTAACCCACGCCAACGCCCACCAACCGGCGCCCCACACCAGCAACACTTCGGACAAGCGCTGCAAGCTCAACGTATCGAATGCCGAGGCGTGATTGCCCAGTTGCAGGCGCCACGCGCCGATCATTGCAGCCAGGCCCAGCACCAGCGGCGTCCAGAATCCGCCATGGGCCAAAGGCTTCAGACCTTCGCTGGACAGCGGCCCAAGCAACTCGGGGCCGGCCAGCAAAAACGCCGCGCCACCGATCAACTGCAACAGCAGACCAAAGACAAAACTCACGCGCTGCTTGAGGTACAGGCTCAGCCAGATGATCAACAAACCACTCGCAGCCCACACCGCACTCGCCGTTTGCCATGGCAGTACAAACAGCACCGCCAGATTGATCAGCACCAGACCGGCCAACAACACCACCGACAAACCGCGCAGCAGACGCACATCACCGCGCACCATTTCATCGCTAGCCGCCAGCAGCATGCCGGCGATCAATGCCAGACCGATCAACGACGCGCTGAGCAAACCGCTCCAGCCAGCGCTGAACACTGCGGCGGAATCTTCCCCTGCACCTTGCAGACGCAACAGGAACAACGCGCCGCCGAGCAGCTGCACGGCAAATGCGCTGAACAGGAACGTACGCGATTGAATCAGCAGACCGACGAACAGAGTCGCCAACCCGGCCAGCGCCCAACTGATTGCCGTGGCCTGCACGAAGAAAAACAGCGGCGCCAGCAGATAGAGGAAGGTCAGGCCCAGACACTCCAGTACCGGCAAGCCTTGACGCTCCCAAGGTGATGCCTGTTCCGGTGAGGCCTTGCGCAGTTGATAGAAACTGAACAGCAACGCAATACCGAGCATCAACGCGCCCAGTGGCGCACCGTCGAGCAGACTGCTTTCGCCAACGCGCAACTGACTGAGGAAGGCTAACGCGGAACCCAGTTGCAGCAGCAAGGCAAACGCCCGGGCGAACGGTCGATGCTGACGCAGACCGAGCCAGAAAATCCCCGCACCTTCCACCGCCCACGCTGCTGAGGTCCAGCGCGCATCCAGCCCCAACGGAATCGCCAGACTGGCAAAAATCACCCCCAGCGCTAGACAGGTTTCGCCCAGCAACACCGCCCGGCCGCTCATCAACACCTTGGCCAGCGCCATGTAGATCATGCCCAGTGCGAGTGCACTGAACGCCGCCGCAAATTCCAGATGCTGGACCAACGCAAACTGCAATCCGAAGCCAATGATCGGTGGACCGAACAGCATCGTTCCATCGACGTAATCGCCCTTGCGCGCCGACCACTGCAGCATCGCTTCGCGGTTGCTGTCCGCCGGCGCATCGGGCATATCGAGCAATTTGCGCCGAGCGAACAACAGACCGATGGCGAGGTACATCAGGAAGAACAGAATCAGGAACGGCTCGGTGCTCCACAACAGCTCTGGCGCATACGAGCGCAAACCCCAAGCGAAACCGATGCCGAAGGTGCCGACGAAGCCGATCAGGTTGAGCAGACGCCAGGCCTTGAACCAGGCGATGGCGAGAATGCCGGCGTTGAGCAGCGCGAAATAGCTGAACAGCGCGACGTGGTTGCCAGCGCCGGTCGAGGTCAGGATCGGCGCGGCGAAGCCACCCAATGCCGCCGCAGCCGCCAGTCCCAAAGCATCCTGGGTAATGGCGAGAATCGCCGAAAACACCGTGACCGCGACCAACAGGCCAAGCGCAGCGGACGGATCAAGTAACGGGTGCAGACGCATCGCCGCAAACACCGTCAGGTACAGCACCGCAATCCCGGTGCCTTGCAGCATCAACGCATAATTGCTGTTGCGCCGTCGCAGCCACCAGCCCAGCGCGAGCAAGCCCAACGCCGCTGCCGCGACACCGGCGTAACGTACCTCGATCGGCACAACCATCCCTTCGGTGGCATAGCGCAACAGGAACGCCAGACCGAAGAACAGCAACACCACGCCGACCCGCAGCACGGTGTTGCCGCCGAACAACCAGTTACGCGCGGCGCTGATGCCGCGTTCGATCAAGTTCGGGCCACGAGGTTCGGCGGGGTTTGACGGCTCGGGCGTGACGGCGTCGAGGCGCCACACATCAGCAGGCAGCGGTTGACTGGTTTCGCTGGCGACGGCGGGAATGGATTCGAGTTCGGGCGGTAGTTCCCAGACCAGTTCAGGTGCTGGAGCTTGTTCGGCAACTTTGACGGGGTCTACAACAGGTTCGCTGACAGGCGCTGCGCTTGGTGGCGGTGCGGCATGCAGCGGCGCGCCCTCCAGTAGAAACAGACGTTGCTCGACGCCCTGCAAAGCGACATTCGCCTGCTCAAGTTGCTGCTGTTGCGCCGCCGCCTGCGAGCCAAGCCGCGCAATGCGAATCGTCTGCCCGATCACCAGCCCCAGCAACGCGCCCAACAGCGCATCACTGAACGACTCGTCGAGCAGCCAGCCGAGCACCAGCCCGATCAACATGAACATCCATTGCATGGTCGATATCCCTAAGCAGCCCCAAGACAGGGCGAGTCCGGCGATTGCTTCAGTCTAGGCACAAACCCAGTGGGAGCGAGCCTGCTCGCGAAAGCGGTTTGTCAGCCAACATTTCTGTTTAACATGACAACCGCTTCGCGAGCAGGCTCGCTCCCACATTGGATTGGTGGTGACTGGCGCTGCCGGTAACCGGCGCTCAGTATATCGATCCGGCCCAACAAACGTTGGGCCTTGCGCACATTTGTTGTGGAAAGTTACTCCAGCGCTTTCCAGATATCCGTGGCGTACTCGCGAATCGTCCGGTCCGAGGAGAACCAGCCCATCCGCGCCGTGTTCAGCACCGCTGAACGCCACCAGTTGTTGCTGTCGTGCCAATGCTCTTCAACGCGTTTCTGCGCTTCCCAATAGGAGTCGAAGTCGGCGCAGACCAGGAAGCGGTCGTAATCCACCAGCGAATCGATCAACCCGGTGTAGCGCGAAGTGTCATCCGGCGAGAACACCCCGCTGCGAATCGCTTGCAGCACATCGTTCAAACGATGCGACGCGGCAATGTCCGGCAACGCGCTGAACTCGTGGTTCTGTTTGCGCGCTTCGACCTGCTGCGCGCTGAGGCCGAAAATGAACATGTGCTCAGCGCCAATGCGTTCGCACATTTCCACGTTGGCGCCGTCCAGCGTGCCGATGGTCAGTGCGCCGTTGAGGCCGAACTTCATGTTACTGGTGCCCGACGCTTCGAAGCCGGCAGTGGAAATCTGCTCGGACAAGTCCGCCGCCGGAATGATGCTTTCCGCCAGGCTGACGTTGTAGTTAGGCAGAAACACCACTTTCAGCAAGCCGCGCACCGTCGGATCGTTGTTCACCACCCGCGCGATGTCGTTGGTCAGCTTGATGATCAGTTTGGCCTGGTGATAACTCGCCGCAGCCTTGCCGGCGAAGATTTTCACCCGCGGCACCCAGTCGACTTCCGGCTCGGCGCGAATCGCCTGATACAGCGCCACGGTGTGCATCAGGTTGAGCAACTGGCGTTTGTATTCGTGGATCCGTTTAACCTGCACATCAAACATCGCCGCCGGATTGACCGCGATACCCAGCCGTTCGTGAATCAGATAGGCCAGCGCTTTTTTGCTGTGCAGGCGTTGCTCGGCGAAAGCTTTGCGGAACGCGGTTTTTTCTGCGAACGGCTCAAGATCGAGCAGACGCTCTTCAGGGTTATCGAGCAAATCCGGGCCGAGCGCGTCGACCAGCATCGAGGTCAATTCGGAGTTGGCCTGATACAGCCAGCGGCGGAAGGTAATGCCGTTGGTTTTGTTGTTGATCCGCTCCGGGTAGAGCTTGTGCAGTTCGGCGAACACGGTTTTGCGCATCAACTGCGTGTGCAATCCGGACACGCCGTTGACGCTGTGCGAACCGAGGAATGCGAGGTTGCCCATGCGTACGCGGCGACCGTTGTCTTCTTCGATCAGCGACACGGCACGCAGCACATCGAAATCGTGAATGCCTTTGGCCCGCAGCGAATCGATGTGCTGGGCGTTGATCAAGTAGATGATCTGCATGTGTCGCGGCAGCATGCGTTCCATCAAGCCCACCGGCCAGGTTTCCAGCGCTTCCGGCAGCAACGTGTGGTTGGTGTACGACAGCGTGTCGACGGTGACTTGCCACGCCGCATCCCAAGCCACGTCATAGACGTCGACCAGTTGCCGCATCAGTTCGGCGACGGCAATCGAAGGGTGGGTGTCGTTGAGCTGGATGGCTGCGTGATCGCCCAGGGTCAGCACCGAGGTGTGCATGTTGCGGTGACGGCGCAGCAAATCCTGCAAGGAAGCAGCGACAAAGAAGTATTCCTGGCGCAGGCGCAGCTCTTGCCCTGCTTCGGTGCTGTCCGCCGGGTAAAGCACGCGGGAGATACTTTCCGCGCGGGCCACTTCGGCAACGGCGCCCAAGTGGTCGCCGGCGTTGAAGCGTTCCAGGTGCAGATCTTCCATGGCGCGGGCACGCCACAGACGCAAGGTGTTGACGCTCGCCCCTCGCCAGCCGACCACCGGCGTGTCGTAAGCAATGGCGCGAACGGTTTCTGCTGGCGACCAGACTTGCTTGGATTTACCAGAGACATCGGTCACGGTTTCAACGCTGCCGCCGAAGCCAATGGTGTAAACCACTTCCGGCCGTTCGAATTCCCACGGGTTGCCGAAATCCAGCCAATGCTCGGTCTGCTCCTGCTGCCAGCCGTCGACGATGGCCTGACGGAACAAGCCGTGTTCGTAACGAATGCCGTAACCGTGACCGGCGATGCCGAGGGTCGACATGCTTTCCATGAAGCATGCGGCCAGACGACCGAGGCCGCCGTTGCCGAGCGCTGCGTCAGGCTCGAGCAAACGGATGCGCTCCAGATCGACACCGAGTTCGGTCAGCGCTTCACGGGCGACGTCGAGCAGACCCAGATTGCTCAGGCTGTCATAGAGCAAGCGGCCGATAAGAAATTCCAGCGAGAGGTAATACACCCGTTTCTGACCTTTGCGGTAGATCTGCCGGGTGTGGTCCATCCAGTGTTCGACCATGTGATCACGCGCCGCCAACGCAATGGCTTCGAACCAGTCATGGTCGAAGGCGTGATCGGGGTCTTTACCCACCGCGTAGGTGAGCTTGGTCAGGACGGCGTCGCGGAATGCGGCCACCTCTGCTTCGCGAACTAGTGGTTCTTGAGTCATCAATAGGACCTCGAGCGAGCGGGAATTGTCTGAGCCTAGACGGTCTGACCGACGGTGAGGGCTCTGGTTCGGCAGTATTTCCTGAGACTGTGAGATAGCCCGGCATTACCTTGGCGAGTGAGCTAATGAATGCAGGGGCCGTGCCGAATTGTCCGGCAATGTGCCTGTATGCAGAAAAAATCTGGCGAAAGGTTGTTCAAAAATCCACCAGTCCCGGTATGATCGCGCGCCCTGATGCACACACGCCTGGTAACTCCCGATGATGAAGCCCAACCTGATTGCCGCCGCCGAGATCGACCGTCTCGATACGTGGGCAAAATACTCAGCCCCGATGTGCGGTTCCTGCGTGTCGAGCTGCTGCACGCTGCCGGTTGAGGTGAAGATCAAGGATCTGGTGCGCATCGGCGTGGTCGATGAGTTCGAACTGGGCGACCCGCCGAAGAACATCGCCAAGCGTTTGCAGAAGGAAGGCCTGGTTGAACGTTTCAATCAGAAGTCCGGCATCTTCACCCTGCAGCGCATGAGCAACAACGATTGCTACTACCTGGATCGTAAGAGCCGCCTGTGCACCATTTATGACAAGCGCCCGGATACCTGCCGCAATCACCCGAAGATCGGGCCGCGTCCGGGGTATTGCGCGTATAAGCCGAAGGAAGTGGTGCGCGAGCAGAATTTCCGCGCGATTGAGCGCTTCTGAACGACGCTGAGTTCTTCGGTAGCCATTAAATCCCAGCCCCTCACCCCAGCCCTCTCCCGAGGGAGAGGGAGCCGATCTCTGTCGCTTCCAAACCTGAGGTCGACTCGATTACTCAGGTCGATGCAAAGTCAAAGAACAACTCGATCGGTCCCCTCTCCCTCCGGGAGAGGGCTAGGGTGAGGGGCTCTTGATCTTCAAGACTCAATCCACATTTCCCCCAGACAAACAAAAACGCCCCCGGTCTCGCGACCGGGGGCGTTTTTTCAAGCTCGGGCTAAATTACGCCTTGGCTTTCTTGGCAGCGCGGGTACGCTCGCTTTCGTCCAGGATCTTCTTGCGAAGACGGATGGACTTAGGAGTAACTTCGCACAGCTCGTCTTCCTGGATGTATTCCAGAGCCTGTTCCAGAGTGAAGCGAACAGGTGGTACCAGAGCGATGGTTTCGTCTTTACCCGAAGCACGCATGTTGTCGAGCTTCTTGCCTTTGGTTGGGTTTACACCCAGGTCGTTGTCGCGGCTGTTCTGACCAACGATTTGACCGTTGTAGATCTCCTGGCCGTGTTCTACGAACAGCTTGCCACGAGCCTGCAGGGTTTCCAGCGAGTAGGTCAGTGCCTTGCCGGTTTCAACCGAAACCAGAACGCCGTTCTGACGGCCGGACATGTGGCCCGACTTGACGGTGTCGTAGCGATCGAAGATCGAGGTCAGGATGCCAGCACCGTTGGTCAGGGTCAGGAACTGGTTACGGAAACCGATCAGACCGCGAGCAGGGATGTTGTATTCCAGACGAACACGGCCCTTGCCATCCGGCACCATGTTGCTCAGGTCGCCTTTACGCAGACCCATCTCTTCCATGACCTTGCCCTGAGCTTCTTCAGGAATGTCGATGGTGACGTTTTCGAACGGTTCTTGTTTAACGCCGTTCACTTCACGAATGATCACTTCAGGACGGCCCAGGGCCAGCTCGAAGCCTTCGCGACGCATGGTTTCGATCAGTACCGAGAGGTGCAGCTCACCACGGCCGGAAACCTTGAACTTGTCAGCGGTGTCGCCTTCTTCAACGCGCAGCGCAACGTTGTACAGCAGCTCTTTGTCCAGACGGTCCTTGATGTTACGGGACGTCACGAACTTGCCTTCTTTACCGCAGAATGGCGAGTCGTTTACCTGGAAGGTCATCGAAACGGTTGGCTCGTCAACGGTCAGAGGCTTCATCGCCTCGACAGTGTCCGGGTGGCACAGAGTGTCGGAGATGAACAGCGAGTCCATACCGCTGATGCAAACGATATCGCCTGCTGCAGCTTCTTCAACGTCGATGCGGTGCAGACCGTGGTGACCCATCAGTTTCAGGATACGGCCGTTACGGCGCTTGCCGTCGGCACCGATCGCCACAACCGGGGTGTTCGGCTTGACGCGGCCACGAGCGATACGGCCAACGCCGATAACACCCAGGAAGCTGTTGTAGTCCAGAGCGGAGATCTGCATCTGGAACGCGCCGTCACGGTCAACGGCCGGAGGCGGAACGTGGTCGACTACCGCTTGGTACAGCGGGGTCATGTCTTCCGCCATGGCGGTGTGATCCAGACCGGCAATACCGTTCAGGGCCGAGGCGTAAACAACCTGGAAGTCCAGTTGTTCTTCGGTAGCACCGAGGTTGTCAAACAGGTCGAAGATCTGGTCCAGAACCCAGTCCGGACGCGCGCCTGGACGGTCAACCTTGTTGATTACCACGATTGGACGCAGGCCGGCTTCGAAAGCCTTCTTGGTCACGAAACGGGTTTGCGGCATAGGGCCGTCTTGAGCGTCAACCAGCAGCAGAACGGAGTCAACCATCGACATTACGCGTTCAACTTCGCCGCCGAAGTCGGCGTGGCCCGGGGTGTCCACGATGTTGATGTGGTAGCCGTTCCAGTTGATGGCGGTGTTTTTCGCCAGAATGGTAATACCGCGCTCTTTTTCCTGGTCGTTGGAGTCCATCACGCGCTCGTCGTTGAGCTCGTTGCGCTCCAGAGTGCCGGATTGACGCAGGAGTTTGTCTACCAAGGTGGTTTTACCATGGTCAACGTGGGCAATGATGGCGATGTTGCGTAGATTTTCGATCACTTGTGTATCTCGATCAGAGGATTCGGTTTGCTGACAAGTCTTGGCAGCGATTAGCAGTAGTGTCCGGCATGGCCGTTACAGCTTGACGGCGGTGTCGGGGGGCCGGTGACGCAGGCCACAGGCAAACAGCCCCGGGCACTTAGCTCGGTCGATAAACGCGCACATTGGCATGCCCCTCACTGAGCAAATGGTGAGCATGCAGGCGACTCATCACGCCTTTGTCGCAATACAGCAGGTACTGGCGAGTCGGATCCAGCTCCTTGAAACGAGCGTTCACTGCGTAGAACGGCATCGTCTGTACTTCTACGCCAGCGAGTTCCAGCGGCTCATCCTCGGCGGCATCCGGGTGACGGATGTCGATCACGATCTGGCCGGCCAGTGCTTCGCTGACTTCTTCAATCTGTACGTCCTGGCCCAATTCGTCGATCACCCGATCGATCGGCACCAGTTTGGCGTTTTCGAGCGCACGCTCGAGCACCGCCATGTCGAACTCTTTCTCTTCGTGCTCAACGCGACCGCGTTTGGCGGCAGTCTTCGGATTGACCGAAATGACCCCACAGTACTCCGGCATGTGCCGGGCGAAATCGGCGGTGCCAATCTCGTTGGCCGTGTCGATGATGTCCTGCTTGTGCGCCACGATCAGCGGACGCAGGACCAGTTTGTCGGTCACGCAGTCGATCACCGACAGGTTCGGCAGCGTCTGGCTCGACACCTGGGAGATCGCCTCGCCGGTGACCAGCGCCTCGATGTGCAGACGGTCGGCGATGTTGGAAGCCGCGCGCAACATCATACGCTTCAATACGACGCCCATATGACTGTTATCGACTTTGCCGAGAATTTCGCCCAACACTTCTTCGAACGGAACACTGACAAATAGCACGCGTTGCGAGCTGCCGTACTTCTTCCAGATGAAATGCGCGACTTCCATCACGCCCAATTCGTGGGCACGACCGCCCAGATTGAAGAAGCAGAAGTGCGTCATCAGGCCGCGACGAATGATCTGGTAGGCCGCAACGGTCGAGTCAAAGCCGCCGGACATCAATACCAGCGTCTGCTCCAACGCACCCAGCGGGTAACCGCCGATGCCGTTGTGCTGGCTGTGGATCACAAACAACCGTTTGTCGCGAACTTCGATCCGGACTTCGATTTCCGGCGCTTTCAGGTCGATACCGGCGGCACCGCACTCACGACGCAGCTTGCTGCCGACGTATTTTTCGACGTCCATCGAGCTGAAGGTATGCTTGCCGGCACGCTTGCAGCGCACCGAGAAAATCTTCCCGGCCAGCGCAGCGCCATAGTGCTGCTTGCACTTCTCGGTGATGTCGTCGAAGTCGCCCAGCGGGTACTCGTCGATCTGCAGGAAGTGCGCGATGCCCGGCATGCAGGTCAGGCGCTCACCCATCTCTTTCAAGGCTTTAGGGTCGGTAACGCGGGTTTCCAGCTCGAGATTGTCCCACACACCGTTCACCACCACGGCCGGGTCCAGGTCACGGAGCACGGTGCGGATGTTCTTGGCCAACTGGCGGATGAACTTCGTCCGGACAGGTCGGCTTTTGATGGTGATCTCGGGGAAGACTTTTACGATTAGTTTCATGAAAACAGCGCGCGAACGGCCAGCCGAAAAAGGGGGGCGCGGATTATAGCGGAAATTGCTCAAGGTTTAACCAGTTAATGTGCAGAAGGTTTTGCATGCACCAAAACAGGTCATTTGCAGATTGTGACGCTACATTAAAGGGCGATATTTTCTGCTTTAAGAAGCTCCGCACCTTAATAAGCGTGAATTTGGGGCAAAAAACCCATGCTGGGGCACTGGCATGCAATTTGCTCCCTTGTGAGGCAGGTTGCCTTGGCAGAGTATTCGCGCCGGCATCACCACTATTAAGGGCATCCACTACCAGCCCTAATTCACCCGGAGGACACTATGTCGAAGTCGGTTCAACTCATCAAAGATCATGACGTCAAGTGGATTGATCTGCGCTTCACGGACACCAAAGGCACACAGCACCACGTGACCATGCCGGCTCGCGATGCGCTGGAAGACGACTTCTTCGAAGTCGGCAAGATGTTCGACGGTTCCTCCATCGCTGGCTGGAAAGGCATCGAAGCCTCCGACATGATCCTGCTGCCGGACGACGAAACTGCCGTGCTCGACCCGTTCACCGAAGACGCCACCCTGATCCTGGTGTGCGACATCATCGAACCGTCGACCATGCAAGGTTACGATCGCGACCCGCGCGCCATCGCTCACCGTGCCGAGGAATACCTGAAGACCACCGGTATCGGTGACACCGTATTCGCCGGTCCAGAGCCTGAGTTCTTCATCTTCGACGAAGTGAAGTTCAAGTCCGACATCTCTGGTTCGATGTTCAAGATCTACTCCGAACAAGGTTCGTGGATGTCCGACCAGGACATCGAAGGCGGCAACAAAGGCCACCGCCCAGGTATCAAAGGTGGTTACTTCCCGGTTCCGCCGTTCGACCACGATCACGAAATCCGTACTGCCATGTGCAACGCACTGGAAGAAATGGGCCAGACCGTTGAAGTTCACCACCACGAAGTGGCAACTGCCGGTCAGAACGAAATCGGTGTCAAGTTCAACACCCTGGTGAAAAAAGCTGACGAAGTTCAGACGCTGAAATACGTTGTCCACAACGTGGCTGACGCCTACGGCCGCACCGCTACCTTCATGCCGAAGCCACTGTACGGTGACAACGGTTCGGGTATGCACGTGCACATGTCCATCGCCAAAGATGGCAAGAACACCTTCGCTGGCGAAGGCTATGCCGGCCTGTCCGAAACCGCTCTGTACTTCATCGGCGGTATCATCAAGCATGGTAAGGCACTGAACGGCTTCACCAACCCGGCCACCAACTCCTACAAGCGTCTGGTGCCAGGTTTCGAAGCGCCAGTGATGCTGGCCTACTCGGCTCGCAACCGTTCCGCGTCGATCCGTATTCCTTACGTCAACAGCCCACGTGGCCGTCGTATCGAAGCGCGGTTCCCGGATCCGGCTGCCAACCCGTACCTGGCTTTCGCAGCACTGCTGATGGCTGGCCTGGACGGTATCCAGAACAAGATCCACCCAGGCGACGCTGCCGACAAAAACCTGTACGACCTGCCGCCTGAAGAGGCGAAAGAGATCCCGCAAGTTTGCGGCAGCCTGAAAGAAGCTCTGGAAGAGCTGGATAAAGGCCGTGCGTTCCTGACCAAGGGCGGCGTGTTCTCCGACGACTTCATCGACGCTTACATCGCGCTGAAATCCGAAGAAGAAATCAAGGTCCGTACCTTCGTACACCCACTGGAATATGAGCTGTACTACAGCTGCTGATCCGGTAGCGCTGCGCTACGCGGCGTGAGTGAAAGAGGCCTCCTTCGGGAGGCCTTTTCTATTGCCTGCGATTTATGGCGTCACGCAGATCCCTGCTCGCGAAGGCGTCGTATCAGTCGCCATCACCGCCAATGACGCACCGCATTCGCGAGCAGGCTCGCTCCCACAGGGGATTTGTGGCGCCTGAATGATCTCCGGATGTTTACCGAGTTGGGCCAACCGCAGCGTCTGTCCTATGCTGCACCCCATCGTTTTCAATCCGGTCGATTTCATGGGTCGCATCTTTATCTACATACTGCTGCTGATCGCCCTGCCCGCCGCCGCGCAGATCTACAAGTACACCGATGCCAATGGCAACACGGTCTACAGCGATCACTCGCCAGACGGCGTGCAGGCGCAGCCCGTGGAGTTGCCGCCGCTCAACCGTGTCGAGCCTCAGGCGCCCAGCGCACCGGCCACCTCTGGCACGGACAATCGCCAGCCGGCACGCAGCGATGTCTATGAGATTCTGGAAATCGCCGGCCTGCCCACCGAAGAAGCCCTGCGCGCCAATAACGGCACGTTCACCGTCAACGTGCTGATCAAACCGCGCCTGCGGCCACCGCATCAATTAAGACTGGTATTGGACGATGAACCCTACGGTCAGCCGAGCAACGTGCCGATCCTGCAACTGGTGAACGTGGATCGCGGCGAACATCGTCTCGCCGTGCAAGTGATCGACGGGCAGACGATCATTCAGCAGAGCCCGCCAGCGGCCCTTAGCGTACAGCGAGTACACAAGCCATGATTCGCGCGTGGCTTATCACTGTGTTGGCACTGCTGACGCTGCAAGCATCGGCTGAGGTCTTCACCTATACCGATGCGCAGGGCAATCGCGTCTACACCGACCAACCGCGCGGCAACGCCAAGCGAGTGCCCATCGCAACCAGCAATCGCATGTCGCCCAACCCAACGGCCGCCGCGCCGGTCACCACCGCGAAAAAATCCGTCGAACAGCCTCTATTCCATTACGACATGCTGCGCATTCTGATACCTGAACCCGATGCCACGATTCGCAGCAGCGCAGGTGAAATCATTGTCAGCGTCACCAGCGAGCCCGGACTACAGCGAGGTCACCGTTATCGCCTGCTACTGGACGGACAGGCCACGGGCGAGCCAGGCCTCAGTCCAGTGTTCCCGCTGAACAACATTGATCGTGGCAGCCACAACCTTTCCGTGGAAATCCTTGACACCGAAGGCCGCACCGTCGAACGCACCGCAAACCAGCCCTTCCATATGCTGCGCATCTCGCTTGCGCAGAAGCGTCAGGTCAAACCCTGCACCAAGGACGACTACGGCATCCGTCCGGAATGCCCACTGAAAGACAAACCGCCCGAACCAAAAAACCCCTTCCTGCGTTTCTTCTAACGCCGCTCGGTTTTGCGCACTATATTGGTGCAACAGGCTGCACCGTACCCACAATCCAACCCATTTTGGTTCGAAACTACCCGTGAGAGCTGGCCCTGTGCCACGCAAACGAGCGTCAAACGCCTGTTTCACGGGTTAAGCGCTTCTTTTCGGAGCCTTGGTTTGGTTTTTGCATTTTCCCGATACTGACGCTTGCTTGTTGCGCACGCTCCGCCCCCAAAAGAGGCTCCGATGACCATTAGCGACGCAATTCACCGTTTGCTGCTCGACAACCTGACCACCGCCACCATCCTGCTCGACGCCGAATTGCGCCTTGAGTACATGAACCCGGCGGCGGAGATGCTGCTCGCCATCAGCGGGCAGCGCAGCCATGGGCAGTTCATCAGCGAGCTGTTCACCGAATCCACCGAGGCGCTCAATTCCCTGCGCCAGGCGGTGGAGCAGGCGCACCCGTTCACCAAACGCGAAGCCATGCTCACCGCGCTCACCGGCCAAACCCTTACTGTGGATTACGCGGTGACGCCGATCCTCAGCAACGGCGCCACGATGTTGCTGCTGGAAGTCCACCCGCGTGACCGCTTGCTGCGAATCACCAAGGAAGAGGCGCAGCTGTCCAAACAGGAAACCAGCAAGATGCTGGTGCGCGGCCTCGCCCACGAGATCAAGAACCCGCTGGGTGGCATCCGTGGCGCCGCGCAACTTTTGGCCCGCGAACTGCCGGAAGACAGCCTGCGCGATTACACCAACGTGATCATTGAAGAGGCCGACCGCCTGCGCAATCTGGTTGACCGCATGCTCGGCTCGAACAAGCTGCCATCGCTGGCGATGTGCAACGTCCACGAAGTGCTGGAGCGCGTCTGCCAACTGGTCGAAGCCGAAAGCCAGGGCTGCATCACCTTGGTGCGCGATTACGACCCAAGCATTCCCGACGTATTGATCGACCGCGAACAAATGATTCAGGCGGTGTTGAACATCGTGCGCAACGCAATGCAGGCGATCAGCAGCCAGAACGAGCTGCGCCTGGGCCGCATCAGCCTGCGCACGCGGACCATGCGCCAGTTCACCATCGGCCACGTCCGCCATCGTCTGGTGACCAAGATCGAGATCATCGACAACGGCCCCGGGATCCCGGCGGAACTTCAGGAAACCATTTTCTTTCCCATGGTCAGCGGACGCCCGGACGGTACCGGGCTGGGCCTGGCCATTACCCAGAACATCATCAGCCAGCACCAGGGTCTGATCGAGTGTGACAGCCATCCAGGCCACACCACTTTCTCGATCTTTCTGCCACTGGAACAAGGAGCCACATCGACATGAGCCGTAGTGAAACCGTGTGGATCGTCGATGACGACCGTTCTATCCGTTGGGTTCTGGAAAAGGCCTTGCAGCAGGAAGGCATGACCACCCAGAGCTTCGACAGCGCTGATGGCGTGATGAGTCGTCTGGCCCGTCAGCAGCCTGACGTGATCATTTCCGACATCCGCATGCCGGGTGCCAGTGGTCTGGACCTTCTCGCGCGGATCCGCGAGCAGCATCCACGGTTGCCGGTCATCATCATGACCGCTCACTCCGATCTGGACAGCGCTGTCGCCTCGTATCAGGGCGGTGCGTTTGAGTATTTGCCGAAGCCGTTCGACGTTGATGAAGCGGTGTCGCTGGTCAAGCGCGCGAATCAGCATGCGCAAGAGCAGCAAGGCCTGGAAGTCGTGCCGGCCCTGACCCGCACCCCGGAAATCATCGGCGAAGCGCCGGCGATGCAGGAAGTGTTTCGCGCCATCGGCCGCTTGAGCCACTCCAACATCACCGTGCTGATCAACGGCGAATCCGGTACCGGTAAAGAACTGGTCGCCCACGCCCTGCACCGCCACAGCCCGCGCGCGGCCTCGCCGTTCATTGCGCTGAACATGGCGGCGATCCCCAAGGATCTGATGGAATCCGAGCTGTTCGGCCATGAGAAAGGCGCGTTCACCGGCGCGGCGAATCTGCGTCGCGGGCGCTTTGAACAGGCTGACGGCGGCACGTTGTTCCTCGATGAAATCGGCGACATGCCGGCGGATACGCAAACCCGTTTGCTGCGAGTTCTGGCCGATGGCGAGTTCTATCGCGTGGGCGGGCATGTGCCGGTCAAGGTCGATGTGCGCATCATCGCCGCGACCCACCAGAATCTGGAAACCCTGGTACACGCCGGCAAATTCCGTGAGGACTTGTTCCATCGCCTCAACGTGATCCGCATCCACATCCCGCGCCTGTCGGATCGTCGCGAAGACATTCCGACCCTCGCCAAGCACTTCCTCAGCCGCGCCGCGCAAGAACTGGCCGTGGAGCCGAAGCTGCTGAAAAGCGAGACCGAGGAGTACCTGAAAAACCTGCCGTGGGGCGGTAACGTGCGGCAGTTGGAGAACACCTGCCGCTGGATCACCGTGATGGCGTCCGGGCGCGAGGTGCACATCAGCGACTTGCCGCCGGAGCTGTTGAGCCTGCCGCAGGACTCGGCACCGGTGACCAATTGGGAGCAGGCGCTGCGTCAGTGGGCCGATCAGGCCTTGGCGCGCGGCCAGTCGAGTTTGCTCGACAGCGCAGTGCCGGCATTTGAACGGATCATGATCGAGACGGCGTTGAAGCACACCGCGGGGCGGCGGCGTGATGCGGCGGTGTTGCTGGGTTGGGGGCGTAATACCCTGACGCGCAAGATCAAGGAATTGGGGATGAAGGTTGATGGTGGCGATGATGATGAAGGGGATGAGGGTTAACGCTTAAGGATTGTCGTGTACTCAGGATCGATCCCCCTCACCCCAGCCCTCCCGAAACGTCGGACCGCCCCCAAGGGGGAGAGGGGAAAGGGAGCCGATTTCAGGTGGCTTCGAGGCCTGAGTTCGGCTCGGTATCTCAGGTCGGCGTAATTTGACCGGGCAACTCGGTCAGTCCCCTCTCCCTATGGGCGGTCCGACGTTTCGGGAGGGTTAGGGTGAGGGGCCCCCGTGCACCGCATCAATGCACAATGACCCGCGATCGCGCACAGCTGCATCGCCACACTCCTTCCTGAAAAAACCAAAAAACCCACCGTCCAAAAACATGAAAGCCCCGAATTCCGGGGCTTTCGTGTTTCTGATCAGCTTTTTTGTTTCAACAGATTAAAACCTGGCACGCACCCTGCAATACCTCTTACAAGGTGATTCGATTCACCACCCGTTTCGGGGACCTTGGTACAGGCAGGCCGGGGATTCCCCTCTTTATACCGGGCGCACTCCGCAACGCGATGCGCCCACCGTTTTGGGATCCTTGGTACAGGCAGGCCGGGGGTTCCCTCTTTACACCGGACCGACGCTGCTAGCGAAGTCCACCCCGTTTTGGGAACCCTGATACAGGCAGGTCAGGGATTCCCGCTTTTACGCCGCAGTCCCGGGGTCAGTCGAGCCTCGGACGCTTGGGTAGATAATGCAAGGGCTGATTCTGTCGCCCGGGATCAAGTGCCTTTATCTCCTCCTCCAGCCTTTCCAGCATCTTCCCTGGACTCGTTTCCTTCCTGGCTACGTCCCTGAGGCGAGACCGTTCAACAGCGCCTGCCTTTTCGAAACTTTCGAGAAACGCCCAGACCCGGCGCTCTAATAGCTGGCGCTCTACGAAGAATTCAGGCGTACGGCTCAGATTTCGAATCCGCGAGAACAAACTGCTTTCAGAAAAGGTGTTCAACCTGTCCCAAAGCGCCAGTTTCTCTGGAGCTTGCGCGTGTGGCACATGTCGTAGCCAGAGATCCGCCGACGCATCAACGCTCTCTACTCCCAACCAGATATCGGTGCCCGTTTGTCGACGCGCAAATATCAATCGCCGCAGGGACGCGGGGTCTGTAATAGGATTTCCGGTCAAGTTGAAGCCTGCTCTAAGCTCCACTGATTCGGGAATCGATCTGATTCGATTGTTCGCGAGATTCAATACTGTCGCGGGAATTTCAGACGTGATGCCGTCGGGAAACTTGTCGATATCCGTGCTGGAAAGATCAAGTTCCCGCAATTTGCTCATTCCTTCGAGCGAAGGCGCATCAAACAGCGAATTTTCGCCGAGTTTCAATATTTCCAAGCCTTTGGGGCCATTCCCGGTGCCCAGCCCGCCAGGGATCTGGCTGATACCGGTCTGCGTCAGATTCAATACCCGCAGCTCGGACATCCCGGTAACGTCAGGCGCACGCCCTATAAAAGGATTTCGTTGAAGATCCAATACCTGTAACCGCGACCATCCGGCCAACTCGTTCAGTCCGCCAGGCAAATCGACAAGACCGGTATTACCCAGTTTCAACACCCGCAACTCAGTCATATCGCGTATCGAAAAACCATACCCGAGGGGATGGCCTTCAAGGTTCAGCTCGCGCAAACGTGGCAGCTGTTTCAATTGTTCAATATCGACTAGCGAAAGATGGAGCAGAGGATTACTCAAGTCCACCACGCGCAACTCCGTGAGCCGTCCGACTCCGTCGGGCAGTCCATACATCATTTGGCCTGACGTCCTCAGTGTTCCAAGGCTGGGAAAACCGGCGAAGAAATCCTTCGGTGTTTGTGACGAAGAACCTCTCAGGGTAAGAGAAACAACGGAATTGATGGGTGTAGAAAAAAGTGGAGCCCTTTGCATGGGCCATTCGCTCAGATTGATATCCAGCCTGAAACCTGCCATTCGCCCGCCGCGATAGACTCGCCCCCAAGGGTCGAGATCGTCGCCTTGCCACTTGTACAGTTGAATCAGCTTGGCACTCAGTGACAGTCGACTCGCGTACTCGGCGCCGGGAGAGTCCTTGAGGGCATTCGTCCAGGTGCTGAGCTCACGCTCCAACTGCGGCAAACCCAGTTGAATGCGTTTGAGTTCATTCTCTAACGTCTCCTTGTCACCAAACCGGGATACAAAGTCATCCGCTTGTCGATCGGACAGTTCCGGAAGGCTTTTTTTCACTTGTGCTCGAAGGGTCAAGTCAACGCCTTCGCGTGGATGCCAGAGACCGCTGTCAATGTCGCGCACCAACTCGGGGCCGGAAGGATGCCGCTCATTGGGTAACCGTGCTCGATACGTTGCATTGACCGAATCCATTGCGACCAGAACAGTGCCGCCCTCTGACAAATCGACGTAAGTACGCTTGTTAAACGCCCTGAGGCCACGGCTGTCGGCATCTGGAAGCGTTATCCTGGCGCCGATCAAGTAATTCTCCAGTAGTGGCGCGGCTGCCGGATGCGGGATGTCAACGGCAGTCATTTGAACCAGCACGGTCGGCTCCGGGCGGACGACATCAGCGTGTGTATCGCGCGATGGCCCGGCTCGCAGCTGCAGGTCATCGAGCGCAAGACCTAAGTCGACGCCTCTGCGGATCGATGGATCGGGGAGCGAAGTATCCACATCACCGGGGCGGCTCGGGCCTCCGGGGACATCCACGTGGGTATTGCCACCGCGAGGTGGTTTTACTGGCATGTTTTTCATCCTTGAAGAACTCGCCCCTGGCTTCACGCAAGGAACGACGGTTTCGGCATCCTGCCGGTTTAAAGAAGAACCGCACGATAGCGTGCGCACGCCAAGAGGGAGAGCGGAAAAACAGATTTTTGTAGTGGGAAACGGCGTCAATAAGCGTAGGAGTGACCAAGCCGGACGGTTAGTCTCGGCTCAGTTCGCTTGCAATCGAATTTCCAGGCGCCAGCGATCATCGACTTCGCTGCCGACCCACTCGCCCAGCAGCGGCCGCGCCGCCAGCACCGTCAACAGCAAGCCGCCGTCACTCTTGCGCGTGCGCCAGTTCACGTCCTTGCCACTGAGTTTGAACTGGCCGCTCTGCGCCGGACCTTCGGCCTGAAACAGCAGCGCCACGGTGCCATCGATGATTTCGCCGTGCAGCTTCGGTTCGTTGTTGAACCACACCACCAGGCCGCCATCGCGCACTTCAACTTGCTGCAACACGCTCGGATCCGGCGTGGTCAGGCGACCGATCATCAAACCGATCATCAGGCCGACAATTGCCAGCGAACCGATGACTCGCGGGAATAGTTTCGAACGGTTGTCCACAGGCGGCGTAGAATGCCGCTCATCTTTACCTTCGGAGCCGTGCATGTTTCACGTCATCCTTTTTCAACCAGAAATTCCGCCGAATACCGGCAACGTTATCAGGCTGTGCGCCAACAGCGGCTGCCACCTGCATTTGATCGAACCGCTGGGTTTCGAGATGGACGACAAGCGCTTGCGCCGTGCCGGTCTCGATTACCATGAATATGCCACGCTGCAACGTCACGCGGACTTGGCCAGTTGCCTGGAAAGCCTGGGCAATCCACGACTGTTTGCGTTCACCACCAAAGGCTCGCGGCCGTTTCATGATGCCGCGTTTGTTCCTGGCGATGCGTTCATCTTCGGCCCGGAAAGCCGTGGCCTGCCGCCGGAAGTGCTCGACGCCCTGCCGTCGGAACAGCGCCTGCGCCTGCCGATGCGTGAAGGCTGCCGCAGCCTGAACCTGTCCAACACCGTGGCCGTCGCTGTGTACGAAGCCTGGCGCCAGAACGACTTCAAGTGACACCACAAAACAAATGTGGGAGCGAGCCTGCTCGCGAAAGCGGTGTATCAGTCGACAAATCTGTCATCTGACACGCCCTCTTCGCGAGCAGGCTCGCTCCCACATGGGGTGTTGCCAAACCGTCTTACTGAACGGTTGGCGTCTCGCCGCTTTCCTGCATGCGCTGCAGCTCTTGCGCGTACAGGGCGTCGAAGTTCACCGGAGCCAGCATCAGCGCCGGGAACGAACCACGGGTCACCAGGCTGTCCAGGGTTTCGCGCGCGTACGGGAACAGAATGTTCGGGCAGAACGCACCCAGGGTGTGGCTCATCGAGGCCGCATCCAGGTTCTTGATCAGGAAGATACCGGCCTGTTGCACTTCAGCGATGAAAGCGACTTCTTCACCGTTTTTCACGGTGACGGACAGGGTCAGGACGACTTCGTAGAAATCGCCTTCCAGCGCTTTCTGGCGAGTGTTCAGATCCAGGCCGACCGCCGGGTCCCACTGCTGGCGGAAGATCGCCGGGCTTTTCGGGGCTTCGAAGGACAGGTCGCGTACGTAGATGCGCTGCAAGGAGAATTGCGGTGCGGTTTCTTCTTCGCTGGCTGCAGTGTTCTGTTGGTCAGTCATCTCAGATCCTTATCGATCTTGGGTCTTTTAGGGAGTGCTGTACGTGGGTGCAGCCGTTCAGGCCTTGAGCAGCGCGTCGAGCTTGCCGGCGCGCTCCAGGGCATACAAATCGTCACAACCGCCGATGTGCTTGTCGCCGATCCAGATCTGCGGCACGGACGTACGCCCGGCCTTCTGGCTCATGGCAGCACGAATCTGCGGCTTGCCATCGACCTTGATCTCTTCGAAGGCCACGCCTTTGTTCGCGAGCAACTGCTTGGCTCGCACGCAATAAGGGCAGTAATCGCTGGAGTAGACGATGACTTCGCTCATATCACTTCACCAGCGGCAGGTTGTCGCCTTTCCAGCTGGAAATCCCGCCGGACAGCTTGGCGGCGGTGAAGCCGGATTTCATCAGTTCGCGGGCATGGGTGCCGGCGGTCTGGCCCAGGGCGTCGACCAGAATGATGGTCTTGGCCTTGTGCTTTTCCAGCTCGGCAACGCGAGCAGCCAGTTTGTCCTGAGGAATGTTCACCGCGCCAACGATGTGGCCGGCAGCGAAATCCTTGGCCGGACGGATGTCCACCACTACGCCTGCGTCTTTGTTGACCAGTGCAGTCAGCTCACCAGTGCTCAGGCTTTTACCGCCGCCCTGCATCGTGTGCGCCAGCAGCAGAGCCAGCAGTACGACGAAGATACCGACAAGAATGTAGTGGTTAGTGGCAAATTCAATCAGGTGAGCAACCATCGAAGGAGGTTCCAGGGCGTTAAAATGTCGGCCAGTATACACAGCCACTATGGTCGGCCAAACCCCGTCCGGCGGTGACGCGGTCGGAACTTAGCTTTAAACTCCAACTCCCTTTTCCATCGCCCTCTTCTTTATTAGCCACGAGTGGATTCCATGACTACCACGCCTAAACCTTTGGTCCTGATGATTCTCGACGGCTTCGGTCACAGCGACAGCCCCGAATCCAATGCCGTTTTTGCAGCGAAGAAGCCTGTTCTCGATCGCCTCTGGGCCACGGTGCCGAACGGCTTGATCTCGGGCAGCGGCATGGACGTCGGCCTGCCGGACGGCCAGATGGGCAACTCCGAAGTCGGCCACATGAACCTCGGCGCCGGCCGCGTGGTGTATCAGGACTTCACGCGCGTGACCAAGTCGATCCGCGACGGTGAGTTCTTCGAGAACCCGACCATCTGCGCCGCTGTGGATAAAGCCGTGGCTGCCGGCAAAGCCGTGCACTTCATGGGCCTGCTGTCCGATGGCGGCGTGCACAGCCACCAGGATCACCTGATCGCCATGGCCGAACTGGCCTTCAAGCGCGGCGCCGAAAAAATCTACCTGCACGCTTTCCTCGATGGCCGCGACACGCCGCCGAAAAGCGCTGCATCGTCGATCGAACTGCTCGACGCGACCTTCCAGGCGCTGGGCAAGGGCCGTATCGCCAGCATCATCGGTCGCTACTTCGCCATGGACCGTGACAACCGCTGGGATCGTGTTGCTCAGGCGTACAACCTGATCGTCGACGGCAACAGCGAATTCCACGCGGCCACCGCCCAGGAAGGTCTGGATGCTGCTTACGATCGCGGCGAGAGCGACGAATTCGTCAAAGCCACTACCATCGGTGAACCGGTGAAAGTCGAAGACGGCGATGCCGTGGTGTTCATGAACTTCCGCGCCGACCGTGCCCGCGAGCTGACTCGCGTGTTCGTCGAAGACGACTTCAAGGATTTCGAACGCGCACGCCAGCCGAAACTGGCCGGATTCGTCATGCTGACCCAATACGCCGCAAGCATTCCGGCGCCATCGGCATTCGCCGCGGGCAGCCTGGAAAACGTGCTGGGCGATTATTTGGCGAAGAACGGCAAAACCCAGCTGCGCATCGCCGAAACCGAGAAATACGCGCACGTGACCTTCTTTTTCTCCGGTGGTCGCGAAGAACCGTTCCCGGGTGAAGAGCGCATCCTGATTCCGTCGCCGAAAGTCGCTACCTATGACTTGCAGCCGGAAATGAGCGCGCCTGAGGTGACCGACCGCATCGTCGACGCCATCGAAAACCAGCGTTATGACGTGATCGTGGTCAACTACGCCAACGGCGACATGGTTGGCCACAGCGGCGTGTTCGACGCAGCCGTGAAGGCGGTTGAATGCCTGGATACTTGCGTGGGTCGCATTGTCGATGCGCTGGAAAAGGTCGGTGGCGAGGCACTGATCACTGCTGACCACGGCAACGTCGAGCAAATGGCCGATGAATCCACCGGGCAAGCGCACACCGCGCACACCACCGAGCCGGTGCCGTTCATTTATGTCGGCAAGCGCGATTTGAAAGTGCGTGAAGGCGGCGTGCTGGCGGACGTGGCGCCGACCATGCTGAAACTGCTGGGGCTGGAAAAACCGACGGAAATGACTGGCACCTCGATTCTGGTCTGACCCGAATCGCCAAAACACTGCAAAACCCTGTAGGAGTGAGCCTGCTCGCGATAGCCATCTGACAGTCGACTACTCTGTTGAATGTCAGTACGCCATCGCGAGCAGGCTCACTCCTACATTGGTTTGTGGTGTTTTTCAGGCCAGTTATCACACAGCCCCAATTGGGCGTTTTTTTTGCAGCCTCGGGCGGGCATACTAGGCCGTCCATTACCCTGGTGCCGCCCGCCCCTATGCTTCGCGTCCTGATCGCCCTTGCTCTGACCTGCCTGCTCCAACCGGCCTTCGCTGACGAGCGCGCGCAAACCCAACAGCAGTTGGACGCCACGCGTCAGGACATTGCCGAGCTGAAAAAGCTGCTGGGCAAAGTCCAGGAAGAAAAGTCCGGCGTGCAGAAAGAACTCAAGGGCACTGAAACCGAGCTGGGCAAGCTGCAGAAGCAAGTCGATGCGCTGCAGAAAGAACTGCAGAAAAGCGAATCCGAGCTGCAGCGTCTCGATGCAGAGAAAAAAAAACTCCAGAGCGCGCGCACTGAACAGCAGCGACTGATCGCCATTCAGGCCCGTGCGGCTTATCAGAACGGTCGGCAGGAATACCTCAAGCTGCTGCTCAACCAGCAGAACCCCGAGAAATTCGCCCGCACCCTGACCTATTACGATTACCTGAGCCAGGCGCGTCTGGAGCAGTTGAAGAGCTTCAATGAAACCCTGCGCCAACTGGCCAATGTCGAAAAAGACATCGGTTTGCAGCAAGCGCAATTGCTGGTACAGAAAAGCGACCTCGACACTCAGCGCGAAGCACTCGAGAAAGTCCGCAAGGAACGCCAACAGGTGCTCGCCAAGCTGAATGACGATGTGAAGGCCCGCGACCAGAAACTCGCCGCCCGCGAGCAGGATCAGGCAGACCTGTCTAAAGTCCTTAAAACCATTGAAGAAACCCTCGCCCGCCAGGCACGTGAGGCAGAAGAAGCGCGGCAGAAAGCGCTGATCGCCCAGCAGGAAGCGGAAAAAAAGCGTTTGCGTGAGGCGCAGGCTGAAAACAGCGACGCCCCACGAAAACCGGCCAGATCCACTCCCGGCGCGCTGGTCTCCAGCAGCGGCGAGACCTTCGGTGGCCCTTTTGCTGCAACCCGGGGAAAACTTCCGTGGCCGGTTGATGGTCGACTGCTGGCACGCTTCGGCGAAAGCCGTGGCGACGATGCCCGGACCAAGTGGGACGGCGTGATGATCAGCGCTTCCGCCGGCAGCCAGGTGCATGCCGTACACGGTGGTCGCGTGGTGTTCGCCGACTGGCTGCGTGGCGCCGGGTTGCTGGTGATCCTCGATCACGGCAACGGTTTTCTGAGTCTTTACGGTCACAACCAGACGCTGCTCAAGTCGGCCGGTGATGTGGTTAAAGCCGGTGAGTCCATCTCCACTGTCGGTAACAGTGGCGGCCAGGACACATCAGCGCTGTATTTCGCAATTCGTCAGCAGGGTCACCCGAGTGATCCGGCGCAATGGTGTCGCGCGCAAGGATAAGCGCGCCATCTAATTCAGGAGTTCGTTCGACATGCTGCATTTGTCCCGCCTTACCTCGCTGGCCCTGACGATCGCCCTGGTGATCGGCGCGCCTCTGGCGTTCGCCGCGCAACCGGCCCCGACCGTCGCTCCGGCAGGCACTGCCGCGACCTCCAAGGCACCGTTGCCACTGGAAGAGTTGCGCACCTTTGCCGAGGTCATGGACCGGATCAAAGCCGCTTACGTCGAGCCGGTAGACGACAAGACCCTGCTGGAAAACGCGATCAAGGGCATGCTCAGCAACCTCGATCCGCATTCCGCCTATCTGGGCCCTGAAGATTTCACCGAGCTACAGGAAAGCACCAGCGGTGAATTCGGCGGTCTGGGTATTGAAGTCGGTGCCGAAGACGGTTTCATCAAAGTGGTCTCGCCAATCGATGACACCCCGGCGTCGAAGGCCGGCATTCAGGCCGGCGACTTCATCGTCAAGATCAACGGCGCGCCAACGCGCGGCCAGACCATGACCGAAGCCGTCGACAAGATGCGCGGCAAGATCGGCCAGAAAATCACCCTGACCCTGGTCCGCGATGGCGGCACGCCGTTCGACGTGACCCTGGCCCGCGCAGTGATTCAGGTGAAGAGCGTCAAGGCGCAACTGCTGGAAACCGGCTACGCGTACATCCGCATCACTCAGTTCCAGGTCAAGACCGGCGAAGAGGTCTCCAAGGCCCTGGCCAAGTTGCGCAAGGACAACGGCAAGAAGCTCAACGGCATCATCCTCGACCTGCGCAACAACCCGGGCGGCGTGTTGCAGGCGGCGGTGGAAGTGGTCGACCACTTCATCACCAAAGGCCTGATCGTTTACACCAAAGGCCGTATCGCCAACTCCGAACTGCGCTTCTCCGCCACCGGCAAGGACGAAAGCGAAGCGGTGCCGATGGTGGTGTTGATCAACGGTGGCAGCGCCTCGGCTTCGGAAATCGTCGCCGGCGCCCTGCAGGACCAGAAACGCGCGGTGGTCATGGGCACCACCAGTTTCGGTAAAGGCTCGGTGCAAACCGTGCTGCCGCTGAACAACGACCGTGCATTGAAGATCACCACCGCGCTGTACTTCACACCGAATGGCCGTTCGATTCAGGCACAGGGCATCGTGCCGGACATCGAAGTGCGCAAGGCCAAGATCACCAGCGAGGCCGACGGCGAATACTTCAAGGAAGCCGACCTGCAAGGTCACTTGGGCAACGGCAACGGCGGCGCGGACAAACCGAGCGGTTCCGGTAGCAAGGCCAAGGCCATGCCGCAGGATGACGACTACCAACTGGCCCAGGCCCTGAGCCTGCTCAAAGGGCTGAGCATTACGTCCGGCCGTTGAGGATGTCTCTGCGTTTTCTCTTTGTTTTATTGTGCTGTCTGGCGGGTGCTGCTCATGCAGAGCCCGCCAGCTCAACGCCGCACAAAGCCTACCTGACACTGATCATCGACGATCTGGGGCAGAACCTGCCCCGCGATCGCCGCGTGCTGGCTCTGCCCGGCCCGGTGACCACCGCGATCATGCCTGATACCCCGCACGCCACCGAGTTCGCCCGCGAAGCCCATCGCGCCGGCAAGATCGTCATCCTGCACATGCCGATGGACCCGGCCACCGGGCCTTATGCCTGGCACCCGGATTTGCCGATCGAAGAACTGCAAAAACGCCTCGACGCCGCATTCAAAATGGTCCCGTACACTGCTGGCATCAATAACCACATGGGCAGCCGCATGACGGCGCAGCCGGTGGCGATGGCGTGGTTGATGAGCGAGTTGCAGCGCCGCCACAAGTTTTTCGTCGACAGCCGCACCAGCGCTCAAACCGTGGCGGCACAGCAGGCACAGAAAATCGATCTGGCGAGCGTTTCGCGGGATGTATTTCTCGATGACGAGCGCACTGAGGCCGCAATCTTCACTCAGTTGCAGACGGCGATCAGCCTGGCCCGTAAACAGGGCTCGGCCGTCATGATCGGCCATCCGTATCCACAGACGCTGGCGGTGCTGGAGCGAGAACTGCCCAGACTGAAGGCCCAGGGTATCGAGTGGATCGATATCAAACAGATGATCAGCGTGCGCAGCAATCGCGCCATGGCTGGCCATGGCAAAGATGGCGTGTACCGGTAACAGGTTGTCACGACTGTAGATACATAGTTACCGCCAGCCATCGGGTCCAGCCCCGGATAGTAAGACCTGCAACAGGTCGCGACTCCCCTGAGTCGCCTTTCAACTATCAGGAGCTACCATGACTACTCATGACGATACCGTTTCGCCGATCGGGCAAGCGGATGCCATTCGACACGACAATCTGCTGATCAACTTCACCACGGAGTTTCTCCGCGTCTGGGACACCAGCGGTTCGCGGGCAAAACCGGCCGCCTTCTGGCGCCCCACTCCTGCCGCCGATGTGCTTCCCGGCTATTTTCCATTGGGCGACGTGGCCATTGATCATCACAACAACATTACCGACCGACATGTGGTGGCTGTGGTTTGCGAGACTGGAACACCCAGTGCCGATCCTGGCAAAGGCAAAGCGCTGAGTCGCCCAAATGACTACGAGCTGATCTGGAAGGATACCGGGGCGGGATCCAGGAAGGACGGTGCAATCTGGCGACCCGTTCCACCCGAAGGTTACGTGGCACTGGGCTCTGTATGCTCCGACGGCTACGAAAAACCATCACTCAACGCGGTTCGCTGTGTCCGCGCCGATCTCGTCATCGCATCAGGCGTCAGTGAACCGGTATGGAACGACAAGGGCAGCGGTGCCCGACAAAGCGTCAGCACCTGGAGTGTCGTTCCACCCTCAGCCCCGTCGAATGTGATTCATCTGGCACCCGGCACCTTTGTCGGCTGGAACAGTCATTCCAGGCCCGCTGCCTTCCTCCTTTACTCACTGCGCCTTGAGATCCCGCTGCAGATCAATCCCCGTCCCGGCGCGCCGATTCTTGACAGTGCAGTTTCGCCGTCTTCGCAAATACCCGAGATATCCACGCACACCGCCAGACTTCCCTGGTTCGCGGTAAAAGACCCGCAGTTTTCCAGACGCGAACAACTGCGCCAGTCACCTTTCTATCTTCTGCAGCGCACGGATCAGTATCAGCTCATATGCCATCGCTACAACGGGGAAAACCAAAACAGGACGATGCGCTGGACCGCACCCCGGGCACAGAGCAGCGAAGGTCTGCGTGCATTCACCAACCGCACCTCGATCGAGTTCGGCGCGCAATGGAAGAGTAATGTGTCCCGGCCTTTCCTGTTTTCGGCGCGCTTGAACAATGAGTTCACCCAATGCGAAGTCCACTCAAACGACTGGCTCAACTCAGCGCCGATTGAAATCGCCGCGGTCATCGCCAAAAACAGCTCGATGGCGGTCTACCTGATGCAAAGTCAATACACGCTGCTACGCGCAGACGGTACGCACGTTACCGATGCTGTCAGTTACACCGACGCCAACAGTTTGCACTTCAGCGCCTACACATTGCCGGTACCGGATGAGCCGATCCTGCCTGAGGAAGAGCCGCAAGCCGCGGACGCGATAGACACTTCTGTAGCGGATAACGCCATCACGCAAACGCCAGCGCCGACAGAATTGCCAACGGCTACAGATAACGCCCCATGATCTCGTCGACAACGCCGTCCTTGCGCATCTGATCCAATGCCGCCTGCAACCTGGCGACGACTTCGTCAGAAATGTCTTTGTTGAGAGCCAGATACAGCTCGGCGCTATTGAAGCGCAGCACGGTCTTGAGACCCGTCACACCATCCTGCCGCGCCAGATAGCGCCCGGCAGGATCCCCCGTGGCCCACAGGTCGATCTGACCATTGACCAACTTTTTCGCATTGTCCTGATCGCGCAGCACAACCACTGGCTTCAAGCCTTGCTTGGTCAGCGTCTCGGCAATGGCATCGCCCTTGTAGGCGCCGATCTTGTACTTGCGCGCGTCATTCAGGGTTTCGAGGGTGATCTTGCTGTCGGCCTTGGCCAACAGGATCCAGTCGTCGGGGCCGATCGGTCCGACCCATTTGAAGAGTTTCTCGCGATCAGGCAGGCGTGCCATCACGAAAGCACCGTAGCCGGGATTTTCCAGCGCCAGTTTGTACACCCGCTCCCAGGGAAAGCGCAGAGTCAGACTGTAAGTGAGGCCGGAGCGCCGGAACATCTCACGCACGATATCGGTGGCAATACCGTTGATGTTCTCGCCCTGGGCGAAATTCTTGCCGTTCTTCGCCATGTTGTACGGCGGGAAGTTTTCGGTGAGGAGCACCAGATCGGTGTCGGGACTGGTTTCGGCGCGGGCCGTGTTGATAAGCAACATCGAGGCGCTGGCGAGAACAAGAAGCAGGCGTTTGATCATGTCGGGCTACCGAAATCCATGGCGTGCCCAAGAGTGCCTTGGGTGCGCCATGGTGTCCACTTGCCTGTATGGATTTTGACGCTTAACGCATCACGATGCCGCGTTTGGCCATGTAGGCCTTGGCTTCCTGCACAGTGTATTCGCCGAAGTGGAAAATACTCGCCGCCAATACTGCACTGGCGTGACCTTCGAGGATGCCGTCGGCCAAATGCTGCAAGTTGCCGACGCCACCGGAAGCAATTACCGGAATGCCCAGCGCATCGCTGATCGCACGGGTCACGCCGAGATCAAAACCGTTTTTCATACCGTCCTGATCCATGCTGGTCAGCAGGATTTCACCAGCACCGAGACCTTCCATTTTCTTCGCCCACTCGACCGCGTCGAGGCCGGTTGGCTTGCGCCCGCCGTGGGTGAAGATTTCCCAGCGCGGGGTTTCGCCCGGGCCGGAAACTTTTTTGGCGTCGATGGCGACAACGATGCACTGCGAGCCGAAATGCTGTGCGGCTTCACCGACGAACTCCGGGTTGAACACGGCCGCGGTGTTGATCGACACCTTGTCTGCACCGGCATTGAGCAGATTGCGAATGTCCTGCACGGTACGCACGCCACCGCCGACAGTCAGCGGGATGAACACCTGGCTGGCCATGCGCTCGACGGTATGCAACGTGGTGTCGCGGCCATCGACGCTGGCGGTGATGTCGAGGAAAGTAATCTCGTCGGCACCCTGCTCGTCGTAACGACGGGCGATTTCCACCGGGTCACCGGCGTCGCGGATGTTTTCGAACTTCACACCTTTGACGACCCGGCCGTTGTCCACGTCCAGGCAAGGGATGATGCGTTTGGCCAGCGCCATGGTCAGTCCTCAGCCTTGATACGAATCGCAGAAAGCTTGCGCTTCGGCGACGTCGAGGGTGCCTTCGTAAATCGCCCGGCCGGTGATGGCGCCGATGATGCCCGGCGCCTTGGCGTCGAGCAGCGACTTGATGTCACCCAGATTGTGGATACCGCCGGAAGCGATCACCGGGATCTTGGTGGCAGCGGCCAGCGCAGCGGTGAACGGCACGTTGCAGCCCTGCATCATGCCGTCTTTGGCGATGTCGGTATAAACGATCGAGGACACGCCGTCGGCTTCAAACTGCTTGGCCAGATCGATAACCTGCACGGTGCTGATTTCAGCCCAGCCATCGGTGGCGACGAAACCGTCTTTGGCATCCAGACCGACGATGATCTTGCCCGGGAACGCACGGCACGCTTCAGCGACGAATGCAGGATCTTTAACCGCTTTGGTGCCGATGATCACGTAGCTGACGCCAGCCTTGACGTAGTATTCGATGGTTTCCAGCGAACGGATACCGCCACCGATCTGGATCGGCAGGGTCGGGTAGCGCTTGGCGATCGCGGTGACCACTTCGCCATTGACTGGCTGGCCTTCGAACGCGCCGTTCAGATCGACCAGATGCAGACGGCGGCAACCACCCTCCACCCACTTGGCAGCCATGCTCACCGGGTCATCGGAGAACACTGTGGAATCTTCCATGCGGCCCTGGCGCAGACGTACGCAGGCACCGTCTTTAAGATCGATAGCGGGAATAATCAGCATCTGGCAAACCTTCAAATTTGAATGTTCAGCTTGGCTCGGAAATCAGTTTTTCTCGAGCGCCCACAGGTCGCTTTCGATGCTTTCAAACCGCTCTTTGAGGTGGGTCTGCACATCGAAAATCGCCCTGTTGTAATAGTGCGGAGCAATTTCGCGGGTAAACAGCTCAAGAATTTCCGCCGCTTCGAACGAACCCAGGTCGAGTTCGAAACGGTCTTCCATGAACCGCTGAATCTTGCGATTGGCCTCGTTCTCCTGTTCGGGAGTGAGGGTCAGAATCGGCGGTTTGGACTTCTTGGCAGCCATTTACCAGCGACCGTCCCACGCGGCGAAGTTCTGCAGCAATTGCAGGCCATGGGTATGGCTCTTCTCCGGGTGGAACTGCACGGCGAAACGCGAGCCATCGGCCAGCGCCGCGGCGAAATCGACGCCGTAATGGCCACCACCCACCACTTGCCGCGCATTGGCGGCGGCGATGTAGTAGCTGTGCACGAAGTAGAAACGCGCCATGTCTGGAATGTCATGCCACAGCGGGTGGCTGACCTTCTGCTTAACTTCGTTCCATCCCATGTGCGGGACTTTCAAGTGTTCGCCGTCTTCATGCAGGTCTTTGCCGAAGAACTTCACCGCGCCCGGGAACAGGCCGATGCAGTCGACGCCGTCGTTCTCTTCACTGGTGTCGAGCAAGGCTTGCATGCCGACACAGATGCCGAGGAACGGACGATCCTGACTGACTTCGCGCACCAGCGAATCGAAGCCGAGGCGACGGATCTCCGCCATGCAATCGCGAATCGCGCCAACACCGGGGAACACCACGCGGTCAGCTTCGCGAATCACCGCCGCATCGCTGGTGATCAACACCTTGCCGGCACCGACGTGCTCAAGGGCCTTGGCCACCGAATGCAGGTTACCCATGCCGTAATCGATAACTGCAACCGTCTGCATTACAGAACGCCTTTGGTCGATGGCATTTGCCCGGCCATGCGCTCATCCAGCTCGACGGCCATGCGCAGCGCGCGGCCGAAAGCCTTGAACACGGTTTCGATCTGGTGGTGGGTGTTGGTGCCACGCAGGTTGTCGATGTGCAGGCTGACCAGCGCGTGGTTGACGAAACCCTGGAAGAACTCCTGGAACAGGTCAACGTCGAAGCCGCCGACGGTAGCGCGGGTGTACGGCACGTGCATCTGCAGGCCTGGACGACCGGAGAAATCGATGACGACGCGCGACAGCGCTTCATCGAGCGGCACGTAGGCATGACCGTAACGACGGATGCCTTTTTTGTCGCCAATGGCTTTGGCAAATGCCTGGCCGAGGGTGATACCGACGTCTTCCACCGTATGGTGGTCGTCGATATGCAGATCGCCCTTGCATTCGATATCCAGGTCGATCAACCCGTGACGGGCAATCTGATCCAGCATGTGCTCAAGAAAAGGAACACCGATATCGAATCGGGCCTTTCCGGTGCCATCAAGGTTGATCGAGGCTTTGATCTGGGTTTCCAGAGTGTCGCGCTCGACAGACGCCTTACGTTCGGCCATCACCAGCTCCGCAAAATCATTGGGCGAAAAAGGCAGCCATTATAGGCACGCAGGAAGCAAACAGAAACACGAGAGGTGAGATGGCTGACGGATAGAACGCCCGGCTGTCGCGGGTAGACATGTCCATACAAGCCATTACAGGCAGCGCAAAAACAAATGTGGGAGCGAGCCTGCTCGCGAATGCGGTGGGTCAGCCAACAATTAAGTTGACTGATATTCCGTCTTCGCGAGCAGGCTCGCTCCCACAGGTTCGGTGTTTATTCAGCTAACACCTTAGTGAAACAGTACCGCCGTCTTCTGCAGGGTCACCCACACACCCCACGCCAACGGAATACCTACAACCAGCCAGGCAGCGATTGCCAGCGGCTTGCTGCCCGGTGCGGCTTTCCACTCCAGAACCGTGCTGGCATCAGCACCTTTATCGTGGCCCAGCGCCTGTTCGGCCGCCAGCTCAGCGTCGGTCATGAAGTACTTGTCAGCCACCGGACGAACCATCAGGTTGCACAGGAAGCCCAGCACCAGCAGGCCGGCGAGGATGTACAAGGTGATGTCGTAAGCCGCAGCGCGTTCAACGCCGATGCTCAGCTGATACTCACGCAGGTAGTTCACCAATACCGGACCCAGCACGCCAGCCGCAGCCCAAGCCGTCAGCAGACGACCGTGGATCGCACCAACCATCTGCGTACCGAACAAGTCGGCCAGGTACGCCGGAACAGTGGCGAAACCGCCGCCGTACATCGACAGAATGATGCAGAACGCCGCCACGAACAGCGCAACGTTGCCCAGATGGCCCATGTTCGGAATCAGCGCGTACAGAGCAAAACCCAGGGCGAAGAACACGAAGTAGGTGTTTTTGCGGCCCAGATAGTCCGAGAACGAAGCCCAGAAGAAGCGGCCACCAATGTTGAACAAGCTCAGCAGACCGGTGAAACCGGCAGCAATCGCCGCGATCGAAGCCAGTTGCCCAGCATCGAGCTGACCAAACGGCACATCAACACCCAGCAGCTTGCCGCCGAACACTTCCTGCAGCAGTGGCGAAGCCATGCCGAGGATACCGATGCCGGCAGACACGTTCAGGCACAGCACCAGCCAGACCAGACGGAATTGCGGGGTTTTCCACGCCACATTCACGTGCACGTGACGGTTGGTGATCATTGCGTTCGCAGCTTTCTTCGCCGGAGCGGTCCAGCCTTCAGGTTTCCAGCCGGTTGGCGGCACGCGGTAAGCCAGAGCGCCACCGATCATGAACACGAAGTAGATCGCGGCCATGGCCACGAAACTCTGCCAGACGCCAACACCTTCAGCCGAGCCGAAGTGGCTCATCAGCGCAGTCGCCAGCGGTGCACCAACCATCGCGCCGCCACCGAAACCCATGATCGCCATGCCGGTGGCCATGCCGCGCTTGTCCGGGAACCACTTGATCAGGGTCGAAACCGGCGAGATATAGCCCAGACCGAGACCGATACCGCCGATCACACCTGAGCCGATCCACATCAGCCAGATCTGGTGGGTATAAATACCCAGCGCCGAGATCAGCAGACCGCCGCACCAGCACAAGGCCGATACAACGCCGGCCTTGCGTGGCCCGGCGTGTTCCAGCCAGCCACCCCAGATCGCTGCCGAGCAGCCGAGGAAGATGAAGAACAGCGTGTAGATCCAGCCGAGCATGGAGATCGGCCAGTCGCAGTTCGACGAAAATACCTGTGCGATGAAGCTCATGTCCGGCGCGCAAGCCACTGGAGCAGTAACGCCCAGCGCCTTGGACAGCGGCAACCAGAACACCGAGAAGCCGTAGGCCATGCCGATGCACAGGTGGATGGCCAGAGCGGCCGGTGGAACTAGCCAGCGGTTGAAACCGGGCTTGGCGATGATGCGTTCCTTGGACAGGAACGCAGGCTGGTCGGCGCGAAGGCCGTCCGCCGTGATGCTCGTGCTCATTGTGTATCCCCCAATTATTAGTATGGTTCGCCAGCCACTGTTCACCCCCGGCCTTTATGCACGCAGGCATGACCGTTTTTTTGAGTGAAGCTCCTTGAAGGCGCGACGTTAAGTCGCAGAAGGACGGACGAACGGGCGAAGGTTACCATTTGCACGTGACAGAAAAACCAAACTGATATCACCTTTTTTCTGTCATCTGTTCTCGTACCACCAGGAAAACGTCATGCCGATCATTGTCCAAGCCTTGAAAGACGTCAGTTATCAGGATCAACAGGATCTGCAGAAGATCTATCGCGACGCCCCGCAATGGCTGTTGGCGCCGTTTTCCGCAGAGGCCGGGTTGATCGAAAGCGCACTCGCGGACGGGGCTCTTATTGCCGGCCGCTTCAACGATCGCCTGCTCGGCGCCGGCATTCTGCAAAGGCACCACGACGTCTGGTACTTGTCCCATTTATGCGTACGAAAAGTTACCCGCCGCCGTGGAGTTGCCGAACGGCTGGTGAACCAAGCACAGAAAATGGCGTCGCAAGCGGGGGCTGAGTTGCGTCTGCTGGCGCCTGCCGGGCATCTGGAGGCTCAGGCACTCGCCGCCAAATTGTGTGTTCCGCTGGAAGTCCCGGCAACATGACGGCACAGCGAACCGGGCAGTTGCAGCGCTATACTCCCCGGCTAAATTACGAATTCGACTAATTACAAGGACTCGCCCATGAAAGCGTTCGGCAAAATCCTGGGTCTGGTACTTCTCGGGCTGTTGCTGATCATCGTGGCGGCAGGATTTGCCCTGACCCACCTCTTCGATCCCAACGACTACAAAGACGAGATCCGCCAGATAGCCCGTGACAAGGCCCACATCGAGCTGACGCTCAATGGCGACATCGGCTGGAGCCTGTTTCCGTGGCTCGGCCTGGAACTGCACGAAGCCAGCGTCGCCACCCTGATCAATCCGACCGAACCGTATGCCGATCTGCAGATGCTCGGCCTGTCCGTGCGCGTGCTACCGCTGTTGCGCCGCGAAGTGCAAATGAGCGATGTGCGCGTTGAAGGTCTGAATTTGCGCCTGAAACGCGACAAGAACGGCCACGGTAACTGGGAAGACATCGGCAAAGTGCCGACAGCCGCCGCACCTGCCGGCACTCCGGCGCCGGCCAGCACAGCCGCTGCCGAGGCCCCTGCCCAACCCGAAAAACCGCCACAGCCGATCCGTCTGGATATCGACAGCCTGACCGTCAACAACGCCCGTGTTGAATACAACGATGAACTGACGGGCAAGCAGTTCAGCGCCGAAAGCATTCAGCTGAGCACCGGCCCGGTGCACGATTCGACGAATATTCCGGTGAAAGCCACGGCATTCCTCGGCACCAACCAGCCCGTCCTGCGCGTGCGTACCGAGCTCACCGGCGAGCTGCGCATCGAGCGCGCGCTGCAACGCTACAGGTTCGAAGACATGAAGCTGTCCGGCGAGCTGGCCGGCGATCCGTTGCAAGGCAAGACCATGACCTTCGCAGCTCAGGGCCAGTTATCGCTGGACAAAGCCGCGAACGTCGCCGAATGGACCGGCATCAAGATCTCCGCCAACCAATTGCGCGCCTTGGGCGAGCTCAAAGCCAACGACCTCGACAAGACCCCGCAAATCACTGGCGGCCTCTCCATCGCCCAGTTCGATCTGGCGAAATTCGTCGACAGCATCGGCCAGAAACTGCCAGCCATGGCCGAAGGCAGCCTGAGCAAGGTCGAACTGGTCAGTCGCGTGGCAGCCACGCCAAGCAGCATCGCGTTCGACAATATCAACCTGAAACTGGACGACAGCAGCTTCAGCGGCCGCATCGCCGTCGAAGACTTCGCCAAGCAATCGCTGCGGGCGATCCTCAAGGCCGACACTTTCAACGCCGACCGCTACCTGCCGCCGAAATCGGCGCAAGCCAACAGCGCCACGCAAGTGCGTCAGGCCGAAGTCGCCAGCACCGAAGCCGATGCCATGGCCGGTGCCGGCTCCACGCCGCTGCCGGACAAACCGAGCAAAACCGCCTGGAGCACCGAGCGTCTGCTGCCGGTTGAACGCCTGGCCAAACTCGACGTGGACGCCGATCTGACCTTCGGCCAGTTGACCCTCGATAAACTGCCGATCCAGAACGCCGCACTGAAAGCCACCGGCCAGGGCGGCCTGCTGACCCTGACCAACCTGAGCGGCGAGTTGTACAACGGCGGTTTCACCGCCAACGGGACTCTCGATGTACGCCCGAGCGCGCCTGTGCTGAACCTGCAGACCCGGCTCAATCGCGTGCCTGTAGAAAAAATCCTCGAAAGCCAAGGCAAGAACCCACCGGTCAAAGGTCTGGTGACCCTCACCAGCAATGTCACTGGCAGCGGCAACAGCCAGCAGGCACTGATCGATACGCTTAACGGCAACGCCAGCTTCGTGATCAACAACGGCGTGCTGCTCAACGCCAACCTTGAGCAGCAATTGTGTAAAGGCATCGCCACGCTCAACCGCAAAACCCTCAGCGGCGAGCCACGCGGCAAAGACACGCCATTCCAGGAACTCAAGGGCAACCTGACCTTCCGCAACGGCGTCGCCAGCAATCCGGACCTGAAAGTGCGCATCCCCGGCATGACCGTCAACGGTGACGGCGACATCGATTTGCGCGTGCTCGGCATGGACTACCGCGTCGGCATCATCGTCGAAGGCGACACCAGCGCCATGCCGGATCCAGCCTGTCAGGTCGGCGAAAAATTCGTCGGTGTCGAATGGCCGCTGCGCTGCCGTGGCCCTCTGGAACTGGGCGCCAAAGCCTGCCGCGTCGACAACGACCGCCTCGGTCAGGTCGCGACCAGACTGGCCGGCGACAAGCTCAGTGAAAAAATCGACGAAAAACTCGGTGACAAGGTCAGCCCGGAACTGAAAAACGCATTGAAGGGGCTGTTCAAGCGATGAGAGCGGAGCAATTTTCCACGGCGGTGCTGGATTGGTTCGACCGCCACGGGCGCCACGATCTGCCTTGGCAGCAGGACATCAACCCGTATCGGGTGTGGGTGTCGGAGATCATGTTGCAGCAGACCCAGGTCAGCACCGTGCTCAATTACTTTGACCGTTTCATGGCCGCGCTGCCGACGGTCGAAGCGCTGGCCGAGGCCCCCGAAGACGAAGTGCTGCACCTGTGGACCGGGCTCGGTTACTACACCCGTGCGCGCAATCTGCAGAAGACTGCGAAGATCGTCGTCAGCCAGTACGGTGGAGAGTTTCCCCGTGACGTTGATAAGCTTACCGATCTGCCGGGCATTGGTCTGTCCACCGCTGGCGCCATTGCCAGCATCAGCATGGGGCTGCGCGCGCCAATCCTCGACGGCAACGTCAAACGCGTGCTGGCGCGCTTTACTGCGCAAGAGGGCTACCCCGGCGAGCCGAAGGTCGCCAAACAGCTCTGGGCCAACGCTGAGCGCTTTACGCCGCACGATCGGGTCAACGCCTACACCCAGGCGATGATGGATCTCGGCGCCACACTTTGTACGCGCAGCAAGCCGAGTTGCCTGCTGTGTCCGCTGGAGCGCGGTTGCGAGGCGCACATGCTCGGCCTCGAAACCCGCTACCCGATTCCCAAGCCGCGCAAAGCCATCCCGCAGAAGCGCACGCTGATGCCGATGCTCGCCAACGGCGACGGCGCGATTCTGCTTTACCGCCGCCCCTCGAGTGGTTTGTGGGGCGGTTTGTGGAGCCTGCCGGAACTCGATGACCTCGACGATCTGCAACATCTCGCCGCTCAGCACTCGCTGACCATGGGCGAGCAGCAGGCCCTGCCGAACCTCGTTCACACGTTCAGCCATTTCCAGCTGTCCATCGAACCTTGGCTGGTTCAGGTGCAGGAGGCCGCCCATCACGTGGCCGAGGCCGACTGGCTCTGGTATAACCTCGCCACCCCGCCGCGCCTGGGCCTCGCCGCCCCGGTCAAAACCTTGCTCGAACGCGCGGCCGCCGTCTTGAATGCAGGAGAGTCGCCATGACCCGCACCGTAATGTGCCGCAAGTACAAAGAAGAACTGCCCGCGCTGGACCGCGCCCCTTTCCCGGGCGCCAAAGGTCAGGATATTTTTGACCACGTCTCGGCCAAGGCCTGGGCTGACTGGCAGAAACACCAAACCCTGCTGATCAACGAAAAGCGTCTGAACATGATGAACGCCGAAGATCGCAAATATCTTCAGGGCGAAATGGACAAGTACTTCTCCGGCGAGGAATACGCCAAGGCCGAAGGCTACGTTCCGCCTGCTGAGTAAACCCTGCAAAATCGGGGGTGGGATCGTAAGCGACGGAATTAATTTAAGAAATTTTAAAAAAGTCGTTGACGTAAATCCGAAAAACCCTTTTAATGCGCCCCGTTGCCCAGATAGCTCAGTCGGTAGAGCAGGGGATTGAAAATCCCCGTGTCGGCGGTTCGATTCCGTCTCTGGGCACCAAATACCGAAAACCCTGAATCGCAAGATTCAGGGTTTTTTTATGCCTGCGATTGGGTGAGTAGTGTTTCAGTCAGCTGAATACGCGCTATTTTGGCGACCCCTTACGGAAGAGGGTCATCCCCGCGATGAACCAGAAACGAACCCGCGTCCCCCTGCCTCATCCGCCGCCCTATCGTCAGAGCCGCACGAGTTACTGGCTGACCGTGCTCTTTGTTGTGCTGATTGCCTTCGCCATTGGCGCATCAATCTGGATGCTGATCGACAGCTGGATCAGCGGCTCCATCACCACCACCAACCGTGGCCCGCGCAGCACCTACACCTTGGCCGAGCAACCCCGGCGGTTCTGGTTTGAATTTGTGCGGCAAGGCGTCGTCATGGTGTTGCTGCTGGCAATTGCGGTGTTCGGCGTGTGGATCTACCGCAAAGTGCAGAAGCCGTCGAAGCCAGCGAATCGCAAACGCCGCGCAAAGAAAACCTAAAGCGTATTGATGTAATCGACAGGCAGCAGAACCGTATCCAGCGCGGCATCCACTGGCAGGGATACGACGGTGATGAGCGGGCAGACAATCATCATGTAACAGACGATCGCCGCCGGCATGCCATCGCTGCCCCCACCACGTACACCCAGCAGGTGCAGGTTGCCATCAACCCCTCGGTAATACTGAGCATCGGACAAACCGTCATTCAAACGCCCGATAAACGTTCCGCAGCCGGCCAACTGCAACACCAGGCCTGCAATACCAACAGCACGCAAAATCCCTTTCAAACCAGCGCTTCCCTACGTCACAAAAGATGAGGCGCGCGATTGTACCCGCGCCTCAACTCTGCCATCACACCTATCGCTATCCAGCGTCATTCCAGTGGAACACCAGATTGCGCGGGGTGCCGCTGCCAACGTCGGTCACGTCGTGCCGCGTTTCGCCTTTACGCGTGGCCACCACCGTGTACTTGCCGGGCAGCAATTGCACATACACCAGCGGGCCCGTCTGGCTAAGCGTAAGTACGGTTTGCCCTGAAGACTTTTCAATCCTTACATCGACATCAGCGGTGTACTCATCTTGCGCGCCCACGGCGAATGTCATGTGCAGGCTGTAACCGCTGCTTTGTTGAATAGCCTTCGCCTCATCCTCACCGATCCCGCCGGCCAGATAAATGACGCCGTTCTGTTGTTGCGGCTGAACTTGCACACCGGCACTGTCGATGGGCTCAAGACTGGCTGCCTGCAACATCACCGGAAACAGCAATGCAGCAACTGCGGCGATGGGCAGCATGAATGAAAGAACGCGTTTCATGATCACGACTCCCGGGTTCTTGCAGAACCCAACCGTTACTCCTTTTAGATTTTGCGTATCGGGGCGGGTTTTAGATTGTTTGGAACTTGGCGCGTGTATGAAATGGACTACAGACCATGACTCTCTGGCGCATCTTTCAGCGGCAACGTCCTGCAACATCAATCCCTTCTTCCGTCCCATTTAACCGGCTCGCCCGACATACCCACGCGGCGACTCTTGGCATGCTTTGACGCCTGTATCCAACGATGTGGAAGAGCCGATGAGCCCGCTAAAACCTGCTGACACGCAAGACCCGAAAATCGATTCGTTGCTGGGGGAGCTGGGCGAACTGATTCGCCAGGCGCGGCAAAAAGTGCTGCGTGCGGTGGACACGATTCAAGTGCAAACCTGCTGGCAGATCGGCAGGCATATTGTCGAGTTTGAACAAGAGGGAGCCCAGCGTGCGGGCTATGGAAAACAGTTGCTAGCGCTGCTGGCAAAGGATCTGACAGAGAAGTTCGGGAAGGGCTTTGACGCTTCCAACCTGCGTTATATGCGCCTCTTTTATCAGGCGTTTCCAATTCGTGACGCACTGCGTCACGAATTGAGCTGGACCCACTATCGTCGGCTTCTGGGCGTGACCAATGAAAAAGCACGCCACTGGTACATGGACGAATGCGCCAACCTGAACTGGTCAAGCCGCGCCCTCGACCGCCAGATCCTCACGCTCTACTACGAGCGGCTTCTCATGAGTCGAGACAAAGCCGATGTGATCGAAGAAGCCACCACCAACATCGAAGCAATGAAATGCAATCCGCGTGAATTCATTCGCGATCCCGTCATGCTCGAATTTCTCGGTCTGCCCTCGGCAGGCAAGGTCAGGGAAAGCGGCCTCGAACAAGCGCTCATCGACCATCTGCAGGGCTTTCTGCTTGAGCTGGGCAAAGGCTTTTCCTTTGTCGCCCGCCAACAACGCATCAGTACCGACGGCGTCGATCTGTACATCGATCTGGTGTTCTACAACTACCTGCTCAAATGCTTTGTGATCATTGATCTCAAACGCGGCAAGCTCAGCGCCCGCGATGTCGGGCAGATGGACATGTATGTGCGCATGTACGACGAACTCATGCGCAGCGAGGGCGACAAGCCGACAGTCGGGATTATTCTGTCTGCCGAGAGCAACGACTCGGTGGCGCGCTACTCAATGCTCAAGGGCAATGAGCAACTGTTTGCCAGCAGTTACAAGACGATCCTGCCGAGTGAAGACGAGTTACGCGCGGAACTCAATCGCGAGCAGGCGTTGATCGAGGAGCGCAGGCTCACTCAATCCACCGAGTAAAACTTGCGGATTGTTGCCGGGCGGCGCTGAGACTATCGTTGTCAACTTACTCTTCAAGGTCGAGCGTCATGAGCTGTCAGGACACGCCCGCAAGGCAAGACATGCAGTCGGGTCGCCAAACTTGACTGCTGAGCAAGGTGAGCCTTTCAAAGAAGCTGCCGCCGACGGTTTTGCACTTGGTGGTTTCACTTGGCGTCAGTTCTTGCCTGATAGCCAACGCCCGGTAGTGATCATCAACGCCGCCACGTCGGTACGTTGCCACCACTACTCGCGTTTCGCGGCTTATCTGTTCGCAAACGGCTTCGACGTAATGACCTACGACTACCGCGGCATCGGCGAATCACGATCCGCGTCGATCAAAGGCTTGAGCGCCTCGTGGACAGATTGGGGCGCACTGGATTTCGAAGCGATGCTCAAACGCGCACAACGAGAGTTTCCCGGTCAGCCGATCGATGTGGTCGGCCACAGCTTTGGCGGTTGTGCGGCGGGGCTGGCCGAGTCCGGACAGATTATCCGACGGTTGGTCACCGTCGGCGCGCAGTTCGCGTACTGGCGCGATTACGCCCCCGAGCATCGCTGGCGCATGTTCGGCAAATGGCATGTCGTGATGCCGTTGCTGACGCTGTTCTGCGGGTTCTTCCCGGGTAAACGTCTCGGCTGGCTGGAAGATACACCGACAGGCGTTGTGCGCGACTGGAGCACGCCTGCCGCGCGTTACGAAGACCGACCGAGCGGTCGCTCACTCGTGGACAAACCCGGCGCCCTGCCCTTCGCTAATGTCCGCGCAAAAACCCTCGCCATCAGCATCAGCGACGATCCCTACGGCACGATTCCCGCCATCGAACGCCTGCTCGGCTACTTCGACAACGCTGAAAAAACCCACCTGCGCATCACCCCGCAGGACATCAACGAACAACAAGTCGGACATTTCGCCTTTTTTCGCAACGCATACCAAGCCACACTATGGCCCATCGCTCTGACCTGGCTGCAAACCGGCACACTGGCCCCCGACACGCCCGGGCGGCAAGTCCCGCGCAGCTGAGCCCCTCTCAACGCACGACGGAACACATCATGGCCTCCGCCAACAAGCAGCAAAAACGCGCCACCCGGGCCAAAACCAAGGCCAAACAGAACCGCACCAAACGCGCCGAAGTGCCGGTCGAGCTGGACCCGAACGATGACCGCATCGACTTCGAATCGGTGGACCTGACCGAGCTGTTCAAGAAAATGATCGACGCCGAGAAGATCAGCCAGCAAGCGCTGTGCAGCGCCTTCCTCGAAGACCCGTTGCTGGAACTGGTTTACGAACAGGAAGGCGAAGAAGGCGCGATGGACTTCATCCTTGCCGCACTGATCGAGTATCGCCAGTGGTCGCAGGAAACCGACGAGGCCGGCGCACTGGCGTGGATCGAATCACCGGCCTTCCAGGCCGACTATGTGGCGGCGTCCGACGCAATCGCCGCGCAAACCCAACAGAAGAACTGAGTTCCCATGGCATCCCTGAACAAGCAACAGAAACGCGCCAAACGCGCCAAGGCCAAAGCCAAGCAAATCCGTATGGTCGGCCGCAAGCCGCTGGAACAGGACGAAGACCTCGACCACCTCGCCGAGCCGGTGCCGGAGTACGTCCTGGCAATGTTCAGCAAAATGCGCGACGCCGAAGCCATCAGCCGCAACGAGATGCTGCTGACCCTGCTGCGCGAACTGGCGTTCGTCATCGTTGACCATCCAGAGCTGCTGGACATGGAAAACGCCGACAACGAAGGCATGGCCGCCACCCACCTGGCCGCCGACATGCTGATCGACTACCGCATGTGGGCCGAAGGCGTAACGATCGAAGAAGCCCAGGCCTGGCTGAGCGAACCGCAGTTCATCACCGATTTCGGGGTTGCGCTGGATGCTTATGGCAAGTCGGTAGATGCGCAGGAAGACAAGAGCGAATAAACAACGCTCACAAACAAAAGCGGCCGCTCGTCATCACTGACAGCGGCCGTTTTGCATTACGCGTTACGGATCAGTTCAACACCACCGCGCCACGTTTTTCCAGCTTGCGACGGCGTGCCACCAGCAGACCGGCTGCCACCACCATCAAACTCAGCAGGCCAGTCGCGAGGATCTCCACGCGATGCGCTTCCTGGAACAGCATGATGGTCAGGGCCGCGACGATGAAGATGATCACCGCGTAGGTCAGGCCCGGGAACAGCCACATGCTGAAGACGATTTTCTCGCCGCGTGCCATGCGTTGTTTACGCATGCGCAGTTGCGAGAAGGCGATCACCAGGTACACCAACAGTGCGATCGCACCGGAGCTGGCCAGCAGGAATTCGAACACCGCAGCCGGGGCCACGTAGTTGGCGAAGGTGCACAGGAACGCCGCGCCGGTGGACAGCATCACCGCCCAGTAAGGCGTACCGCTTTTGTTCACCCGAGTCGCCATGGCCGGTGCATCACCACGCTTGCCGAGGGAGAAGAGCATGCGCGACGAGGTATACAGCGCCGAGTTCAGGCAACTGGTCACAGCGACCAGTACCACGATGTCGACGATCATTTTCGCGTTAGGAATGCCCATGCGCTCAAGCACGGTCTGGTAGGAACCGAGGTTGGCCAGCGTAGGATCGTTCCACGGCACCAGGGCGACAACGATGAAGATCGACACGAGATAGAACAAGCCAATCCGCCAGATCACCGAGTTGGTGGCCTTGGAGATCTGCTTGCCCGGGTTCTTCGATTCCGCGGCCGCGATGGTCACGATCTCGGTCCCCATGAAGGAGAACATGGTGGTCAGGATCGCACCCAGTACCGCGCCCATGCCGTTGGGCAGGAAGCCGCCGCTGTCGAACAGATGCGAAACGCCGCTGACCTGGCTGTTCGGCAGAAAGCCGAAGATCGCCGCAAGGCCGAGGATGATGAAGCCGATGATTGCCAGCACTTTGATCAGCGCGAACCAGAATTCGAACTCGCCGTAATTCTTCACGCTGAACAGGTTGGTGATGGTCAGGAGCATGGTGATGACCAGCGCGAACGCCCAGATGCCGACGTCAGGGAACCATGCGTGCAGGATGGTCGCAGCGGCGTTGGCTTCCAGCGGAATCACCAACACCCAGAACCACCAGTACAACCAGCCGATGGTGAAACCGGCCCAGTGCCCGATGGCACGGTCGGCGTACGTCGAGAAGGAGCCAGTGTCCGGCGAGGCAACGGCCATTTCGCCGAGCATGCGCATCACTAAAACCACCAGGGTACCGGCGGCGGCGTAGGCCAGCAGCACAGCAGGGCCGGCGGCAGCGATGGCGTGGCCGGAGCCAACGAACAGACCGGCGCCGATTACACCGGCGATCGACAACATGGTCACATGACGCGGTTTGAGCCCCTGTTCGAGGCCATTGGAGCTTGGGGTACTGCTCATCGAAACTACCTTTGCAAGGAAAGCGATTGCGTCCGGCCCGTCTGGCATTTTCTTTCTCGTAAAAAGAAACCAACGGGGCGTTCCTTATTCTGCACGCAAGTTTTGCGCCAAAATGTTTCAAACTCTTCTGTGCTGCGGCTTTGCGCGCGACCGGACAGTCATCGCAAGTCCTTGGATTTAATGGCAATCCGCCAGAGCGTTACCCTGCGACTCACTTTTCAAACGAAACAGCGCACCAGAAACACACTGAAAAAGTGTGGGATGCACAATAAAAGGGCGAATCAGGAACGATCGGCCGGATAGCGCTTCCAACACCCCGCCAAAGCTGGCAACATCGCGCCTTTTTTTACGCGACACCCACGGGTTTGCACGATCAAACACCCGTTCGGTTGTTGATGGGGCGACAGTCTGCTGTGCCGATGCGACAACCTGCCACATGCCACCCGTTAACCGCTCGTAGCGCTGTTGGCTGCCATTGAAACGCTATGCTAGCTTGGCCGCCTCGCCAGGAAGGCCATCCAACAGCAGGAGCGCAACATATATGAGGAACGCACATGGCTGAGGCCACGCCCGCGCTTGAAATCCGCAACTTGCACAAACGCTACGGACAGCTGGAGGTGCTCAAAGGCATCTCGCTGACCGCCCGCGACGGCGATGTGATCTCGATCCTCGGTTCCTCCGGTTCCGGCAAGTCCACGTTCCTGCGTTGCATCAACCTGTTGGAAAACCCGCACCAGGGCCAGATTCTGGTGGCCGGTGAAGAACTCAAGCTCAAGGCCGCCAAAAATGGCGAACTGGTTGCCGCCGACGGCAAACAGATCAACCGCCTGCGCTCCGAGATTGGTTTTGTGTTTCAAAACTTTAATCTATGGCCGCACATGAGCATCCTCGACAACATCATCGAGGCACCGCGTCGCGTGCTCGGCCAGAGCAAAGCCGAGGCGATCGAAGTCGCCGAAGCGCTGCTGGCCAAGGTCGGCATCGCCGACAAGCGCCATGCGTATCCGGCGCAATTGTCCGGCGGTCAGCAACAGCGAGCGGCAATCGCCCGCACGCTGGCGATGCAACCGAAGGTGATCCTGTTCGACGAGCCCACCTCGGCGCTTGACCCGGAAATGGTTCAGGAAGTACTTAGTGTCATCCGCGCATTGGCCGAAGAAGGCCGCACCATGCTGCTCGTGACCCACGAAATGGGCTTCGCCCGTCAGGTCTCCAGCGAAGTGGTGTTCCTTCACCAAGGCCTGATAGAAGAGCAAGGATCGCCTCAGCAGGTGTTCGAAAACCCGCTTTCGGCGCGCTGCAAACAATTCATGTCCAGCAACCGCTAACGGAGCAACATGCATGCAGAATTTCAAGAAGGTCTTCCTGGCCGCCGCCGTCACCCTCGCGTTCAGCGCCGGTGCCATGGCTGAAACCCTGAAGATGGGCATCGAAGCGGCCTACCCGCCGTTCAACAACAAAGATGCCAGCGGCAACGTGGTCGGCTTCGACAAAGACATCGGCGACGCCCTCTGCGCGAAGATGAAAGTCGAGTGCACCGTAGTCACTTCCGACTGGGACGGCATCATTCCGGCCCTGAACGCGAAGAAGTTCGACTTCCTGATCTCCTCGCTGTCGATCACCGACGAGCGCAAAGGCGCGGTGGACTTCACCGACCCGTACTACTCGAACAAGCTGCAGTTCATCGCACCGAAAAACGTCGACTTCAAAACCGACAAAGACTCGCTGAAAGGCAAGACCATCGGTACCCAGCGTGCGACCCTGGCCGGTACCTGGCTGGAAGACACCTACGCCGATGACATCAAGGTCAGCCTCTACGACACCCAGGAAAACGCCTACCTCGACCTGACCTCCGGTCGTGTCGACGCGATCCTCGCTGACAAGTACGCCAACTATGACTGGCTGAAAAGCGACGCGGGCAAGAACTACGAGTTCAAAGGTGACCCGGTCGTAGAAAGCGACAAGATCGGCATCGCTGTACGTAAAGGCGATCCACTGCGTGAGAAGTTGAACGCTGCCCTGAAGGAAATCGTCGCCGACGGTACCTACAAGAAGATCAACGACAAGTACTTCCCGTTCAGCATCTACTGATCCTGACCTGTGGGACTGGCGCCGTGATGCAACGGCGCCAGCTCCCGACTTTGCCTGCCGCAATTTGAACAGAAACCCATGATTATCGACCTCTACGGATTCGGCCCGGCCCTCGCTGCCGGCGCGCTGATGACCGTCCAACTGGCCCTTACGGCCCTGTGCCTGGGACTGGTGCTCGGTCTGCTCGGCGCCTTGGCCAAGACTTCCCCGTACAAGCCGCTGCAATGGCTTGGCGGCACTTATTCGACCCTGGTGCGTGGCGTCCCGGAATTGCTCTGGGTGCTGTTGATCTACTTCGGTACGGTCAACCTGATGCGCGCCCTCGGTGAGTTCTTCGGCAACCCCGACCTGCAACTCAACGCTTTCGCCGCTGGCGTGATCGCCCTGGGCTTGTGCTTCGGCGCCTACGCCACGGAAGTGTTTCGCGGCGCGATCCTCGCCATTCCCAAAGGCCACCGTGAGGCCGGCCAGGCCCTGGGCCTGTCGAAATGGCGGATTTTCACCCGTCTGATCATGCCGCAGATGTGGCGCATCGCCCTGCCCGGCCTGGGAAATCTGTTCATGATCCTGATGAAAGACACCGCGCTGGTCTCGGTGATTGGCCTGGAAGAAATCATGCGTCACGCGCAAATCGGCGTAACCGTGTCGAAACAACCGTTCACCTTCTATATGGTCGCCGCGATCATGTACCTGGGCCTTACGGTGCTGGCGATGACCGGCATGCACTTCCTGGAAAAACGCGCCGCTCGCGGCTTTGCGAGGAGCGCTTAATGAACTGGGAAGTCATCATCAAGTGGCTGCCGAAACTGGCACAGGGCGCGACCCTGACCCTGGAACTGGTCGCCATCGCCGTGATTGCCGGTCTGTTGCTGGCAATTCCGCTGGGCATCGCCCGCTCTTCGAAGCTGTGGTACGTACGCTCGCTGCCTTACGCTTACATCTTCTTTTTCCGTGGCACGCCGTTGCTGGTTCAACTGTTCCTGGTCTATTACGGCCTGGCGCAGTTCGACGCGGTGCGTGAAAGCGCGTTGTGGCCGTACCTGCGCGATCCGTTCTGGTGTGCGACCGTGACCATGACGCTGCACACGGCGGCGTACATCGCCGAGATCTTGCGCGGGGCGATTCAGGCGATTCCACCCGGCGAAATCGAAGCGGCGCGGGCTTTGGGCATGTCCAAGCCCAAAGCGATGTTCTACATCATCCTCCCGCGTGCCGCGCGCATCGGCCTGCCGGCCTACAGCAACGAAGTGATCCTGATGCTCAAGGCCAGTGCGCTGGCCAGCACCGTGACTCTGCTGGAACTGACCGGCATGGCGCGCACGATCATTGCGCGCACCTATCTGCCGGTGGAGATCTTCTTCGCGGCGGGCGTGTTCTATCTGCTGATGGCTTACGTGCTGGTACGCGGCTTCAAGCTGCTGGAGCGCTGGCTGCGCGTCGATGCCTGCCAAGGGCGCTGACATTTCCCACGTGCTGACGGGCGAGGACTTACTCGCCCGTTTCACGGCGCTGAATGCTTTTTTGATTGAGCATCAGGCGCTGTGGAAACCTCGACCGTTCACTCATCTACATCTTCCTTGGGAAGAATCCTACCCGGAGCTGGCCTCTTGGCTGCGTGGGCGCTCACTGGAAGACGCGGAAAGCGCTCACAACCAACCTGCTGATCTTGCCGATGCGCCGAAGCCGTTCGCTTCATTGGCGGCGATGTCGGCTGAGTTGAGCTCGATTGGCGAGTTGCCGGGACATGCGCTGGAGGCTGCGGGGCATCGATTGAATGTCGATGTGCCGGGGCGTAAGTGGCAGCAGATCGAGGCGTTTGCCAGTCGCTTGTCTTTTGCCTCGCAGCCGACGCATTGGCTGGACTGGTGTTCGGGCAAGGGGCATTTGGGGCGACGCTTGTTGGCTGCGGGGCAGCAACTGACTTGCGTTGAATACGATCCTTTATTGGTCGCCAGCGGTCAGGCGTTAAGTCAGCGTCATCACTTGCACGCTTTGCATGTGGAACAGGATGTCCTGGCGGCGGACGCCTCTGCTGTATTGAGCGCGAATCACACGCCCGTCGCCCTTCACGCCTGCGGTGACCTGCATGTGCGATTGATGCAACTGGCCAGTGCTGTGGGTTGCCAGCAAATGGCAATTGCGCCTTGCTGCTACAACCGCATCAGTCGCAGCGAATATCAGCCATTGTCCTCGGCTGGATCGAGAACGTTCCTACAGCTCTCGCTGGAAGATCTGGCGCTGCCAATGAGTGAAACCGTCACCGCCGGTGCTCGCGTCCGACGTCAGCGTGACACCTCAATGGCCCGTCGCCTGGCCTTTGACCTGCTGCAACGGCAAGTGCGCGGCGTCGACGAATACCTGCCAACGCCCTCCCTGCCCAGCGCCTGGCTGGAAAAACCGTTCGCCGATTACTGTCGCGATCTGGCCGCGCTCAAAGAGTTATCCACAATCGGCTCACCAGATTGGTCAGCATTGGAAGCGGCCGGTTGGCAGCGGTTAGCCGAAGTTCGCAATCTCGAATTGCTTCGCGGATTGTTCCGACGGCCGCTGGAGCTTTGGCTGAATCTGGATCGAGCGCTTTTCCTTGAAGAACAGGGCTACGCCGTCCGACTCGGCACCTTCTGCGACACCCCGCTGACTCCGCGTAATTTGCTGCTACTGGCCGAACGCGTTTAAAACATCGCAGCCTGTGGATAACTCTGTTGATGGTTTTCCCATGGATCCAATATCTGCGCCTGTTTCTCTACGTTAACAGCACTGGTCATTTTTTGTTCACATGAATAAAAAACCTGTAAAACAGGGATTTGCGAACAAAATGAGAATGGGTTCACAAAACCCCGCCTGAATCCGATTTCGTGGCTGTCAGTTGTGCATAAGCTGCCAATCAAAACGACATAACCGCCGAATAATGGGCTTACCGAGCGAATAATTGCGGCCTCACGAAAGCCGAAACTCAACTGCCTGTCCTGCAAAACAGCCCTATCTTGCGTAAGGCGCAAATGCTGCGTTACGCATTGCGCAGGGCTTAATTTGCTGCGATGTAAAAATAGTCTGAATTCAGGGGTTTACAGGATCTTCCCAATCGCTATAATCGTCGCCCACAACGCCGGTATAGCTCAGTTGGTAGAGCAACTGACTTGTAATCAGTAGGTCCCGGGTTCGACTCCTGGTGCCGGCACCATACAAGGTCCCATAGAAAGCTTTCAAAATCTCTGGAATCCCCGAAAAACCCGCCTTCTGGCGGGTTTTTTCGTTTTGGCGTTCCATCGGTTTCCGTCAGAAACTGGTGGATTCCAACCGTTTTAAGGGTAGAGTTTGGGATACAGGTCACTTCGATAAAAGGGAGTACCCTTATGTCGCGCACCACAGCTCCGCTCTCCGGCGCAGCTTGCCGCTTGGCAAAACCTACAGACCGCGCCTACAAGCTTTTCGACGGCGATGGCCTCTATCTCCTAGTCCAACCCAATGGCCGCAAAGGCTGGCGGCTCCGTTACGTCAAACCTGACGGACGGGAAGGACTGACCTCGTTCGGCAACTACCCCGTCATTGGCCTCGCCGATGCGCGCCGCAAGCGCTTGGAAGTCAAGCGAATGCTGGCAGATGGCGTTGATCCTATAGAGACCAAGCACCAAGCTAAGGCGGAAGCCGTAATCAAAGGCAGAACCTTTGAAAGCGTTGCGCTCGACTGGCATACGGAAATGTCGGCCAAGTGGGCGCCAGGCCATTCCAAGACAGTGATGAGCCGCCTCAAAACCCACGTATTCCCGCTGATCGGCGCACGCGCCATTGTTGATCTCGATACCCATGACCTTATGCAGCCCTTGGAAGCGATCAAGAAGCGCGGAACGATCGACGTTGCTTTAAGGGTACAAAACTACCTGCAGAGCATCATGCGCGAGGCAAAGCGCCTCCGACTTATTGCCATAAACCCTGCTTACGATCTCGAAGGCTCGATCAAAGCCCCGCGGGTGGTACATCGCCCCGCTCTACCCTTATCGCGACTGCCGGAACTGCAGGAGCGGATCGACACCTATAAAGGCCGGGCACTTACCCGTCTGACGGTGATGCTGTCGCTGCATGTGTTTGTACGGTCCAGCGAGCTGCGTTTCGCCGGCTGGAGCGAGTTCGACCTCAAGCGCGGCACCTGGGAGATACCGGACACTCGACCTGCGTTGGAGGGAGTACCCTTTTCCACAAGGGGTACGAAGATGGCAGGGGATATCCATTTAGTACCCTTATCGCCGCAAGCAGTGGCGCTACTCGAAAAAATCCATGCACTCACAGGCAAATTCGCATTGGTCTTCGCAGGGGATGCCAAACCCTGGAAGCCCATGTCCGAAAATACCGTGAACAACGCGCTTCGGACGATGGGATACGACACCAAAACCGATATCTGCGGGCATGGATTTCGTTCGATGGCCTGCAGCGCACTGATCGAGTCAGGATTGTGGTCGGAGACGGCTATTGAACGGCAGATGAGCCACAAGGAGCGCAACAACGTCCGCGCCGCTTACATCCACAAGGCCGAGTTCATCGAGGAGCGCAGGCTGATCATGAACTGGTGGAGCCGGTACCTAGAGGCGAACCGGCAGGAACATATCACTCCACACGAGTTCGCGAACCAGACCGGAGCGAACGTCACTCGCCTAAAAGCAAAACGTGGCGCAACCGAGTAAGCGCTCGGTCTTCATATCTCAGTGATCCGCTTGTCCACGCGGGTCCATCTAAACAGGGCCGCAAAGCCGCCCTGCTTGGATGGACCTCACTTAAAAAAAACTAAAGCCCACGCAACTGTCTGTGGAAAACCACAGATTTCCACCGGTGGATAATTTCATCCACAGCCGCAGAACTCCCGAAAATTGGTGTCTTGACCCGAATTATCCACAGGCGTAGAAAAGATCGGGCAAAACGCTGTCGTCGACAGCAACCCAGGTAGCCAGAACCTTTAAGGCTACGCCACACGGTGGTGGTTCTCCCAAAGTGCGATTAGCGTCCGGTGGCTCGCACGGTCACAGCGATGTGATGGATGCCTACTTCTACCAGAGTGCCCACTGCGGCAACTCATACCCCTTTATAGCTGCCCTGCAGCAACCTATCCGCTTGGCCATTTCATTGCGCCAACCTGCGCCCGTCTCTTTCTTCCGGAAAGAGACGGGCGCCTTTCAAACTGCTGCAGCCCTGCTCGCATCGGGCTTGGCGGCTTTCCCCCTCGTGACAATCGGCATGACAAACACCGAATGCTCACTCGCCACAGAGATGCCGATGATGATGCCGCAGCCCACGGAATGGACTGCCCCTGACTGACAGTCAGGTATGCCCCGGTCATCGCCTCGCTGCCTTCACCTGACTCAGGATCTCGCGGCACCGGTCTCGTCAGCCAGTGCAGCCTCCACCCGCCCACCGCTATCGGTGTTCAGGAGGCCAGATCATGAGATGCCCAAGCTCTCGGTCGTAAAGAGCCGCCAGTCCCGCGTCAGTGGACAAACCTCACAGGTCGCAGGGGCCTTGATCCCTGATAACACTCAACATTCTTGGCGGGATGACGTGGGGAAAGTTTCAAAGGTTTTGGCTTCGAGAGGAGTTTGATCATGGCATTGGTAGGTAGACGAAACGGGCGAAATTTTGGCTATGGCCGGCAATTGAGTTATGCCGGGGCACAGGCGTTGCGGGACATGTTTGGCGGCGGGCATTACGGCACGGTCAAAGCACACAGTGATCGGTGGCAGGCGTTTGTGCGCTGGTGTCGGTCGGAGGATGGACCCGGGTTTAACGACGCGCGCCAGATTGATCGGCAGACCTTGCTGGACTACGCAGGACATCTGCGTAAGCAAGTAGAACAAGGCGTTATAGGCACCGCCACCGCGCAAAACCGGTTGTCCAGCGTGAACCAGACCATGGCCGCGCTTCGTGGTGATCAGTATGTAAAAGTGCCGAGCCCGAGTGACGCGCTGGGAATGCAACGGACCACCGTTCGCACAACCGCTCCCCAAGGCCAAGCTCATGAGCAAGTTATGCGCATCGTCGAAGCGCTTCGTGAACAGCATCCACGTGCTGCCGCCATCGCCCTCTTGGCGCGCGCCACTGGCATGCGCTTGCGCGAGGCGATCTTGGCCGACCTTCCGCGCCTTAATCGTGAGGCCGAACAATACGGCAAGATCAACATCCAAGACGGCACCAAGGGTGGCCGCTCAGGCGCGTCGGCACCTCGCTGGATCACAGTGAACGATTACATCCGCGATGCCCTGGCATTCGCCCATCAGGTCTCGCCCGATGGTAGCCGCAACCTGCTGGCACCGGATGAAAGCTACCTAAGTTTCCAACAGCGGATCGTTCGCCTCGCGCGGGACATCCTCCATAAGCACTACCTCAAAGGGTTCCACGAATTGCGCGCGGCCTACGCGTGCGAGCGCTATGAACAGATCACCCATCACCTAGCGCCCACCAACAGTGGCGGGTGCAGACGGCTCGATCCACACCTTGATCGAGAGGCACGATTAAAAATCAGCTATGAGCTGGGACACGGTCGAATCGACGTGGTATCGGCGTACATCGGTGGCCGGACATGAGTAAAGCATTCGATATGGAGCTATTCCTGGCGAGCGTCCTGAGCGGATCGCATACCACACGATTGCGCCACATTCGGCAGGCCAAGGCCATCCAGATTGCAATTGCCGACCGCTGGCATCGAGACAATCCATGGACGTGGAAGCAAAAGCATTTCGAGTGGTTCTTAAATCACCACGTGAATAGGTATGCGGAATCGACACGCTATTACTTTTTACTGACGGTGCAGCTGCTCACAAAACGATTAGGAAAATCCCGGAAATTCAGCCACTAGGCATAGCAAAGCTTGTTTTGGTACGAAACATGAGAATTAATACGATGGGCCTACCGGATTATCGTGGTCTGCCTCCCTGTTTTGCGCACTAGGATCATGCCATTTTGGCGAAGCGCGTACCTTTGCCCCTCTATGGGCGAGGAATGGGCCGACGACACCACTGTTGAGCTCTGGACGGACGTGGAGAGTGCCTTGCAGGATCTGTAGCTTAGCGGGCGCTACCCAGCCAATGTGTTCAAATCAAGCCTTCAACAATGGAGCTTCCATTGGAATACTGCATCGGGCAATTCAGCAATATTCAGCATCGATGCTCCCTCCAGACCGGTCACTACAGTGTGGCTCCAACAAGGAAAGCGGGGGTCGACAACATGGACGCACCACTATAAATACTGCCAAGTCCGTACCCGCAATCCACAATCCTTCGTTCACAACCCAAGACTCGGGATTATATGGTAGGCACCTGAATGCGGTAGATTAGGTGGGCTAGGTAGGTTCAACCCACTCTTGCACAGAGGTGTGCTTGGCTACGGGTTATCATCACATCAATATCTAATATGCATGAGCAGGGAGGGTGTCAGACACATGGATAATGAAAATTATGCTTCCAATACTATAACCGATACTGAAGTGGTAATTATTGGAGGGGGCCTAGCAGGAATATTTTCTGCGATAAATTTATCTAATCAGGGAATTCCACATATATTGATCGATAACCCACTCCCGGACGCAAAATCTCGACTTGGGGGGTTTGCAAGATTTTCAGGTGCTAAATTCTCATTACCCCCGGCAGGCATGGGGTTAGTACATGTGGCGGGGTCAGAGATTCGGCTGTCCGAAGCAATTGAAAAAATATTAAAGATATTATCACTTGAACAAAAAAACACTGCCCTATCTAGTGATAATTTTGTTGAACTATCTTCTAACGCAACCCTGCGAAAGTATAGCTCTATAGTTCTCAGCCCTACGGAAATTGACATACTCTTAGATAAACTAGACCACAAAGTTCGCTCCAGCACCAGAATTATAGCCGGAAAAGCAACTCATATTGTAAAATCGAAAGAAGGGTGGTCAGTACGCATCGACAACGGACAAGAAATAGAGAAAACCATTACATGTAGTACCGTATTCTATGCCGCAGGTCGCCTATCCAATAATATAATTGCGGCCGCTGGCGCATTACCAACTACGGGAAAGGGACTGGATATCGGGGTTAGAGTTGAGTTTTTGTCTAAGGATGGGGTATCGGGGCTGCGAAGCTATGGACCTGACGCGAAAATACTTAATGGAAACTGTAGGACGTTTTGCTTGAACTCCCCAGGAACGATCTACAGATATGACTATTTAAGCGGCAGCATACCTGGCGGGGTCGTTGCCGATGACACGATCAATACGGCCAATGTCGGAATACTTTGCCGAACAAGCGACAAAGATTTAATTCTTCAAAACTTCAAAAATACAGCATACTTATCACATAAAGAATTATTACTAGAAAGTGACATTGTAAGAAAATCCGAGCAGGAATTCACAATCCCATCTATAATGCGTAATCTATTCGGGGACGAAATAGTTAATGAGTTAGAGCAGTTCGGTCGAATGCTAGACTCATGCAAACTTTGGGATACGCGCATGGACCATAAAATCCATTTGCCGCTTTTAGATTGGCATTGGAGCACATTTGCGCTCCCAGAGTCTCATAAAACAACAGAACCAGGACTGTACGCACTGGGCGATAGTTCTGGACATGCTCGGGGACTACTTCAAGCTGCAATCTCGGGGTGGTTTGCGGCAGAGGAGTATGGAGATGTACGTTAGGCGATCTTGGGATCCCCTTTATGGGCGCATCGATTTTTCTGAGTTTGAAAATAGTCTGTTGTTGCTCCCTGAAATCCAGCGACTACGTTACGTACGCATGTGCAATATAAATTCCATGCTGGTGACCGGAGCTTCCGAGATATCTAGATTTGAGCATATTATCGGAGTGATGCATCTGGCGAAAGAGTGGGCAAAGCTTCAAAAGCTACCTGAAAGCGAAGCGCGCGACCTGGTAGCAGCTGCGGCTCTCCACGACATGCAAACTGGACCCTTTGGCCACTCCATGCAATACGTGTTAGAGGATAACTTGGGAGAAGAAGAATTTCTGCACGATGATATTAAACATGGATGGAGATCTACATATCATCAACAGATGCTAGCAGGTGCAGCCTTTGCTGGTAAGACATTTTCTGCATCCCGTTTTCTAGGCAGTCGGTGGGAAAACGTGACCAGCATTATTCACGGCGATGGATTATATGGTCCGTTGATAGCTGGGACAATGGATTTAGACAATATAGACAATGTTGTGAGACTTGCTTTTCACGTCGGGATAGTCGATCAGAGCGAAAAGAAATTACCCTTAGAGCTTTTGAAAAATATCTGTATTCAAGATGGAAGACTAGCCCTTCCAAGCGCCTCCGCCTCCCTCATCGAACGGTGGCAAGTCATTAGAACAAATCTTTATCGCTTGTTGCTACTCGACTGGGCAGAGTTTTCTGCGAAAGCTATGCTAACTAAAGCAATAGAGCTTGCCGCCAGATATAAAATAATTGGCGCCGACTCTTGGATAAAAACAGACCTAGAGTTTTTAGATTTTATTCAAAGCCAATCGATTGGTGCGCCACAGGAAATAAAAGAACTGGTTCTCCGACTACGCCGAGGCGAGTTGTATCACCCTATAACAATGTTATCCTCCACGAGTATTAGTAAATACCAAGAGCTGTCGACAACAGAGGCCAAAAGCAGAATCGAGAAAAAAATATTGACATCCGGAAAGTCCAAAACATCTAAAATTTTACTTCACTTAATTTTAGATAAAGGAAAGACCGAACGTAGTGTCACATTTATTTCAACCGAAGAATCAAAAGAAATGGTTGTTGGCCAAGACAGCAGACAACTTTTAATTGGATTATTTTCACAATCACTACTTTCGGAAGCCGAGCACCGGGATATAATAAAGACCTCTTTGGATATTTTCCAAAGCGAAGGATTAGAAAACTTAATTGAACTCGATGATCCTATGGGTACAGCGCCAATGAGCCAAACCTCACTATTATGATTACTGAGAAAATAAAGCGACAACTTGAAGTTGTAGACTGGGATTTCTCGGAACATTTACCAGGAATAACTAAGAGCATCCATTGGTACCCTGGTACGTATCCATCCGACTTACCAGCGACACTTATCCAAGCCTTATCAAAAGTTGATGACTTAGTTATCGACCCTTATGGTGGCGTTGGTACCACAGGATTAGAGGCAGTCCGTCAGGCCCGCAAGGCATGGATGTTAGAAGCTAATCCAATCGGCTGTTTAGCGGCGTATGTTGCTGGGGGAATGGTACTACTAAAAACGATAGATCCGCGATTGGTGGCCTTGATCTTTAATCAAATAAGGCAAAAATTAAAGCAACTCGCGGGAGATTTGGATACTCAGCCTTTACTTGACGGAACAGCATCCCTTACATTTGATATTGACAATATCATGAATGGACTGATATCTCCCTCTCCAGAAAAATTCATAAAAGTCTATACAAATGATAGCTGTACGGATCTACTTTCTGATTGGTTCGAGGAGGACACGCTAAGACGAGTGTTAATACTCAACAATCTTGATAACTGGAACCTAGGCAGCGATTTTGTTGGACTCATCATAAAAGCCATGACGTCGTCTATTCTGCGTGCCTGCTCTTCTCAAAATAAAAGCTGGGGCCATATTGCAGATAACGTTAAGCCTAAACAACGTGTACAAAAGGATGTTTTTGGTACGGCCGGTCGATGGCTAACGCGATTTGAAACGATGCTGCGAAATACGGAAGTTGACACACTCAGTGAAAAGCAATCGAACGATATCAGACTTACCGTCTCATTGCACAACTGGGGCGATGCAACCCCTCCAACTGATATACCGAACCAAACTGGTGTTTTACTTGTGACCAGTCCGCCTTACGCTGGAGCAATTGACTACACATTAGCTCAAAGGCTGTCACTCTACATGTTTGGATTTGCCGATTCGACAGTAGCTAGCATGTGCCAAAAGGAAATCGGCGCCCGTAGAAAGCGCTTCCTATCAACCTCACATGTTGACTGGGCTAACCAAATTTCTGCAGCGCTTAATACCCAACTAAGCTATATAGAACATTCAGGACATGCAGTATTTGTTCTACCGCACAAAGACGCAGGCAGAGACATCGGAACACAGGCAATGACCGATTGCCTAATTAAAAATCGATGGGAAAAAGTAATTGAAGTAGATCGGTCTATAAGACAGGTTCGAGCGCGACAGTCGTGGACTTCAATCAAACGAGAAACCATCCACATATTTGGAAATTATAGTTAAGGTATAAATGGATGCGTACATTAGTTATATTGGTTGGCTTACAGGGCTCAGGAAAATCTACGGCTCTAAATCGGATTGCTTCTGAGACCTCATATCGTGTTCTTCAGCCTAGTACTACTAGAGCGCCTCGCTACGTAGGTGACACCGAATACGACTATGTAGACCAATGGGTCGATACGCACTATGCTTGGACCATTGACGTAGGAAGTTCCAAATATGGCATGAGAAAATCTCAACTTGAAGAAATTGATCAAGTTGGGATTACTGTTTTCCATCCTGCTCATATCGGCAGTTTAGCTGCATCTGCTACTAGCCGGAATTTTGAGATCGTGACTGTTGGTCTTGACACGATTTCTGACCTCGCAGCTCAACACCAACGAGTTAACAATGAGGGAAGCAGAAAAGCTACCCAGGCAACTTTTGACGCTGATAAAATTGTTGTACAGAATTGCGATATAGTTATCAGAGGCAATGAAGAAACAATATTCGAAGCTGTATTTGAGATTGCTAACCTCTTAGGAGGTCGAGGGGGCGTCTTAGGTAAAAAAACCATATCCACATTAATAAAAGCGGATTCACTTCTTCAAGAAGCTGATTCGAAAAGAATTCAAACTGCCAGTTATGATTTGGTTTTGGCTGACAAATACTGGTGTCAGGGTAAATATCATACTCTAACTTTGGAAAATCCAACCGCTCATATACCTCCATACTCATTTGTTCTGGTTCAGGCGACTGAAACTGCAGTGTTCCCGCGCTTTATATGTGGCACCTTCGATCTCAGGGTGAAATTATTTTTTTCCGGAGTTGTTTTATCTAATGGCCCACAAGTTGACCCTGGATATCAGGGCGGGCTTTTTTGTATGCTATATAATGCCAGCGGTTCCCCTGTCGGGCTAAATCGCGGACAGCATTTCGCGACAATACAGTTCCAAACGTTATCCAGCAATAGTGCCGACGGCTACATGGCTCAATACCAAGGTAAGCGTGACTTTACAGAGTTTTTAGACGGAAACGACTCACAAAAGCCAGGGGGTCAAATATTAGAATATATAAACAGTAAGCACTCTGAAATTAAGTCCACGTTCAACATCAACCTTGCCGCATTTTGGGCAATAGTCGCAATATTTGCTGGAATCGCTATTTGGCAACTTACCTCACTTAGTGAGTCACAGAAAAAAGTAGGCGAGGATATTAAAGAAATTACTAAGAGCGTAGAAAGCGCGGCTGAATCTGCAAAAAAAATCGAGAACCAACGCCTGCAACTTGACAAAGATGTTAACAGCTTCAATAAAAAGCGCACCGAGCTTGACGAAGCCTTGGAAAGTCTGAAGTCAGATATTTCTAGCTATCAGAGATCGATCCCTTCCCCTAAGCCAACGTTGAAGATTCGTTGATGGCCAAATTTTCAATAGCTATCCTTGGCGGCAGCTCAATTGGCCAGACTTCTGAATATCAATCAGCCTCAATTGATCTGGCAGCTGCGCTAAGCTCACTAGATTGCGAAATAATATGCTGCGGCGGAAAAACTGGCTTAATAGGTACGTTCATAGAAAATTATGCAGATCCGGAGAATATACAAGCAGTCATCCTGAAACAAGAACTAGAAAGTATAGATGAGCGCATCGTCAACATAACTATTTCTGCCAATACTGCCAACCGAAAGGAGACCATTCTTGCTAAGTCCGATCTAATACTTGCGCTTCCAGGCGGCATTGGCACTATTGATGAGATACTTAGCTACATTTCCGCACAAAAAATAGGGGAGCACAATAAACCAATATTTTTAGTAGACATTTCAGACTTCTATAAGCCATTGCTTTCATTATTTGAAAACCTGGTCTCCTCGGGTTTTCTTAAAACACAATTCTTAGATACAATCATATCTGTCACTTCTATTAAGCAAGTTCACGATCTAACTTTACAATTTAAAGATGAACAGTCTTTTTCGAGACTTTAGCTATTATACCGGCCTTCTAAATATCTTAAAGTTGGGGTTGGATAGTCGTATCATGCTAATTAGGGTAATTTTAAGGGTACCCCTTAGAAAACCAACAAAAAAATATAAAAAAATTAATAACATAAGCGAAAATTCGACTCCTGGTGCCGCACCATACAAAACGAAGCCCCTGCAGAAATGCAGGGGCTTTGTTGTTTCTGGGTTTTTTTTCCATCCCAAATGAAAAACCCCCGACAGCAATCGCTGTCGGGGGCTTTCTACAATCCTACGCAGCCTCAACCGAAAGCAAAATCCGACGCCCAAGCTGCTGCAAAGCACGCTCGACATTCTCGATCTTGGAGTGATGCAGGAAATCGACTAACCGATCTACCTGAGGCCGTTGTACACCCAAGCGTCGTGCCAGTTCAGCTTTGCTGACCCCAGACTCCAGAAGCGTATTCCACAACGCAACCTTTGCCGCAGTCAGTGCAGGCAGCCGCAGCACCGCGTCACTTTCCTGCTCCCCCGCATCACCTGTCGGAATCAATCGACGATCATCGACGTAGATCGACAGGGCGGTCTCGATGGCATCGATAGCACTGTCGAGCGCCTGTTCAAGGGTGTCGCCAACGGCGTGCATCTCTGGAATTTCTGCGCAGGACAACCAGACACTGTCCGGCTCTTCGTGAACTTCCAACGCATATTCGAACATCACGATTCCTCTCATGGGGTACAGCTGGGCCTCAATCCTTGAGGCCCAGCTGTTTGATTATCGATTTTCTCAACCCTTCGCCCATTTCCTTGGCTCCGTGGTCGGGAAACACAGTTGATTTGCCGTTCAAGGAAACCTTGAAGTGGCTACCCTTGCCGTTTTGGAACTCTACGCCTTGGGCTTTCAACCATCGCCGAAACTCGCTGTACTTCATGTGCATCACTCGCCGTTTCGGTAGAGCGAATGTGCAACATATTTGCTGCACATGCAACATAAGTGTTGCACTACAACGAAACACCAGCAGCCACCACCTGGCCACGATTGCGCATCCGTCCTCCGCAAGCTACCGTCAAACCCGTCGCTGCCAATTCAGCGACCGGGCCTGATAACCCGGGTAAGATACAGGCGCACCAGCGCCCCAACTCACGTTTGCCGGCGCATTTTTTGTGTCTGCATTACCGTGCAATGGCGGCTGTGCGTGGGAGACCTTCGGGTCTGCCGGGTTCCTGTATCTCCGGTTTATCAGCCCGCGCATAGCTGCCACCCATTCGTCTGATAACGAATTGGCAGCTCTCATTTGATACAGGGAGTTCACAAATGAAAGCCATTGATCCGTCAGTAACCTCGGTCACTTCACGCAGCCCTTCTCGAAAGGCAGGTGAAGCGAAATGACCCATTCTCAAGATCTGAAAACCCTCGGCCTCACCCACTTTTCTTTCCACTCCAATCAAGCAATGTTCCGCACCAATCGTGGTGTGCCGGTAATAGCCGCCCTTTCCCACGCATCCCACTTGCTTCATATTTCACGACTGCTCACTGCGGACACTTCAGTCTCGCGCGATCCTGATCTTCACGCTTATGCCTCGCAATATTTGCAGGAATTGAGCAAAGCGCTGATCGATGATGTAGTGAAAGTGATGGATGCGCCGCCGGACAAGCCGTTGATGTAAACGCCGGTTTCAGGCCCTCGCCGATGCGAGGGCTTTTGCATTTCAGACCTGACTGATCTCAAGCACAAACGAAATCTTCTGCTGACTCGCACTCCACACATAACGCAGATGCTTGCCCTGCTTCGGAATCGATACCGCTGGCGGGCGAAACGCGGCAACGCATTCATGGCCCGGCAGGCGGACGCTGTTGTAGAGCAGTCCCCACGACTCGGTTTCGCGCAGTTGCCGGGCGAAAACCTGAGACGGCCCATAAGCCTCGGGATCCGGATTGTGCACTTCGGGGTGATCGTGGCGAACATCGTGCAACGGTTTAACCACCCGATTGACGTAAGTGCGCATGGTCAACTCAAGATCCGCTTCCTGGGTCGCCGCAAGAAATCGCTCCTGGTGATAACAAGTCTCAGCGATGGCCGCAGCCTGACTGCTCGCAGCGTAGTAAACGCCGAAGGTGCCATCACAGAAACGACTGCGTTTGCCGATGTGGGTGAAAGCGGCCATCACCGGAGTCGAGCCGGGGCCGGAGAGTCGATCCTCCGGACGCACTCGGGCGAGAACCCCGGCCTGTTCGATCAGGCGATCATTGGTCAGCGCTTCAATCGCGTAGGCAACTTCCAGGTCTTCGGGATCGAGCACGTCTTCGAACAGCGCAATCGGCGGGAAGCTGCTGTTGACGATCCGGTAGGCTCGCGGCCACGGCACATCAACCAAATCGGGCGCCTTCAACCGCGCACCCCATCGAGGTAGCGGCGCACATCGGCGATATCGACCACGCGTCCGGCCAGCATGTAATCCAGCGCCGTTTGCCCATTGAACGGCGCCGCCGTGTTAGGGCTGCTGACCCACGTGTAAGCGCGCTCGCGGCTGTTGCTGAAGATGATGCTCAACGCCTTGTGAATACCCATCAGGTAGGAGATGCGCTCAAGGGTGTCGTTAGGCAGACGTATGTTCGGCAGGTGTTTGTATTTGTAGAAAGTGGTGTTGCCGACGCCGCCCAGCAGCGTGCGTTGCTGCTCGGCGCTGCAACCCCAACGTTCCATGAGGTTGAAGAAGAACTTCAGCGCAACGCGGCCGGCTTCGGGGGCGTCGAGTTGTTCGCGTGGGGTTACAGCCTGCGATGAGGTGGTCATGTGGCCGCCTCCTTGGTTAGGGACCTGAATATGAGCCTAGTACAGATACGGATAAAAATTAATCTTTAATACATAAACGAATTAGAGTTTCGCCAGAAACCGTCGACAAAAATCCATCTCACGCACCAAAACCACGCACTTTTTTTGACCCCCATCACCCCCACGTCACCAAAAACCCCGATCCTGTGTCAGCCTCCAGCCATCGGCGAGGACATCAATTCGCTACTAAACCCGCGACAACTATGCTCAGGTACAGGAATATAGCCAGCATATGGCGCCTGACCGGCAGTCTCGTAAACAACAATACCCAGCCCACTTCAGAGGGCATTACCCATGGATAGCAGAACCTTACGAAACCTCATGCGCATCGTGCAGACCGGCTCGTTGTCGGCCGCAGCCGAGCATTCGTGCCTGACTGTGCAGGCGTTGGCCGCGCAGTTGAACAAGGTCGAAGAGCAGTTCGGTTTCCGCTTGTTTCGACGTTCCAACAAAGGGCTGACGCTGACGCCGCAGGGCACCGAGCTGACGCCTTATATGGACAAAGTGCTGATTGCCACGCGACAGATGGAAGAAAAGGTCGAGGCGCTGAAGGTGCCGGGCCAGCGTACGTTGAAGGTGGCGTTGAACAACACGTTGTCGCCTGATTTCAATCGGCGAATGATCGGGCGCCTGATCGAGGTGTTTCCCGATTATCAGATGGAGTTCAGCTATGCCGAGTCGATGGAAAACCTCAGCAAGCTGAAGAACGAAGACTTTGACCTTGCGGTGCTGATCGGCCCGCAGCGGCCGGGGTTGCCGAGCATCGTCCTGCCCGATGTACAGGTGCAGGTAGTTGGCGCGCATTGCGGGCAGGAGAACGATCCACTGACGTTGCTGGGCAACAAGTTTCAGGTGCGTCCTGCGGAAGATTGTCCGTATTCCCACAGCTTTTTGCGTTTTCTCGACGCCGGGCTGGGCAATCACGAGAACGGCCAGCGCATGGTTTATTCGTGCAGTGAAACGTTGACGCTGTCGCTGATCACGCAGATGGACGCGGTCGGCATGGTCTCGCGTGAGGCCGCGCAGAAGAACGGCCTGACGATTTTCCCCGGTTTCGAGGATTTCCTCGAAGTGCGCCTGGCGGTGAACAATCCGGAGTTGTCGAGCCAGGCGTTGAACAATGTCGTCGATCTGCCGCTACATGAACGAGCCGAGCGCAATGTACGCAGCCGTCCCAACCGCCACACTGAGAAAGAGGTTTTTGCTGAAATACGCACATAACAACGTCGGAATTGCGGCATAGAATTCCGGGCGATCGAGCTGTATGTGCTGATCCTTGATCAACAAGGGTGTCAGGCTGATCGCAGCGACGATCGCCACCGGCAAGTACTCCAGCGCCCGCGCAACAAACGGCGGCCAGTGCTCGGTGTTGACTTGCAGTGGCAAGGCGCGCGGCAGGAAGGTCACGGCCATCATCAGCGCGACCACCAGAATCAGGAACGTTTGGTCAGGCATACACCCACCCCGCAGCCCACAAACGTGGCGATGAAAACGTTGAACGGCGAGCTGCCGACCAGGCTCAGTGCGCCCATGCAAATCACCGCAGCAGCGGCAGCGATGAGTTTGTTGCGCGTGTTGCACAGCGACACCAGCACGTAGAGCATCATCGCCGTCAGGGCGTAGTCGAGCTGATATTTGATCAGGTGCGCGGCGTATTGCGCGCAGACCGCGCCAAGCAAACCGCCGAGCACCCAAGAGGTGTGGCAGAACAGGTTGAAGCCGATCAGGTAACGCACGTTGACCGGCGCACCCGTGCCGAGTTTAACGCTGTGGAAAGCGAAGGATTCGTCCGTCAGGCCACCGGCGTAAGCCCAGCGCTCCATGCGACTCAGCCCCAACGCGCGCAGGGCTTTGGCCATGTACACCGACATCAACATGTGCCGCGCGTTGATCAGGAACGTGGTCAGCACAATGGTGGTCAGCGACGCGCCGCTGGAGATCAGCGCCAGTGCAGCGAATTGCGAAGCGCCGGCGTAAACGAACAAACACATCGCCACCGGCAACCACATCGGCAGGCCTGCGTTGACGGCCATCAGCCCGAACACAAATGACACCGTGAAATATCCGGCGACCACCGGACTGGCTTCGGCGAACGTGCGCGACGGCTGATTGGCAGCCATCAGCGGCGCACTGCCGGACGTTTCATTCATAGATCCCTCTCAAATGTCCGTTCGCCATGAGGCTCGCAAAAACCTTGGGCGGTCCAAAAACGCTTGCCCGCGAGGTTAGCATCGTCGACGAACAGAAACATCCGCAACACTCCGACCCGTTTCATATCGGACGACGCGGCTTCAACCAGTCGTTGACCGACGCCTTGGCTGCGATAGCGCGGGCTGACCGCCAAATGATTGATGGTGCCGCGACTGCCGAGCATGCCACCGAGCACCGCGCCGACGATTTCGCCGGCGACGTCGAAGGCGAGATAGGCCGTGGTGGTTTTCTGGATCAGCACGCCGCGCAGGCACTTGGCGTCCTGCCACTCGCAGAAGGACACTTCGTCGAACTGGCGGAAGAAGCGCTCCATGCGCTGCGCATCCTTGGCCGTGGCGCGGCGCAGCACCACCGGCGTCGAGCACTCGACGCCGTCGACTGGGGTGATCTGATTAGCGAACAATGTCGAAAGCGGTCCCGGGCCGCGAGAAGGAAATCGCCAGAATCTGCCGGTACGCCATCGCATGCGTGTGCGTGTTGCGCGCCGGGGTCACGTAGTGGCGCATGTCGCGATCGAGGAAGTAAGTGGTGTCGAGAATTTCCTGGTAAGTGGTCGACGCCAGTTGATGCTCGTGGATGTCGTACAGACGACTCTCCGCTCCCTCGACGTTGTTACGGCCCCAGAAGTGCACACCGCTGAACGGATAGCCATCGCAGTGAATGCCTTCAGGGGTGATTTCCAGTTGTTTGCCGGGTTTGATCTCGATGCGGATCTGATGAATCTGGCACTGCCAGATTTCATCGTGCAGCTCTTCCGGCAGTACGCTTTTGTACACTTCGAAATCGGTGTCGATCAGGCTGCGCATCACTGGTGAAGTAATCACTTCATCGGAGAAGTCCTGGAAGTGCCGCACGAGGCCGCCAACATAAGCGTTGTTCTCTTTCGACTGCACGTAGGCGCGATGCTCGAGTTGCTTCAACTCGCGAGTCTTGGGGTTGTACTCGAAGTCGCTGTAACGACGGTAACGCATGCCGGCTTCGGCCTGACCGTAGTAACTGTCAGGCTCCATGTTTTCCCAACTTTTGGTCAGTCTGACGAAGTCGGCAAAATGACCGTAGAGATTGAAGTCACCACCCTGGACGTTGACATATTTGTCGCGCCGTAGCGATTCGCCCACTTCTCTGTTCAAAACGATCATTACCAAATTCTCCGCTGCGTTGAGCGGCCTAATCTATTAGGTGCAGAATTTGCGTCCATGAGAAAGAATTTCAGGCATTTAAAGCCCTGTTTGAAACGGCGTTTGCAGTCACCTGAAAACAACTTTTACATGACAAAAACAGCGGTTTTTTCCGGTTTCCACCGAAAAACCGTCGAAAAAAAACCCCGAACCAGTCGGGGTTTTTCTCATGTTTCTTACACTTGATCAGGCATCAGAAGATGTTGATCGGGTAGTCCACGAATACGCGCAGTTCGTTACCGCTGACGTTGTACTCGCTGGATTTCTGCGAAACACGCAGGATCGAGCTGCGCAGTTTCACGCTGAGGTCTTTGGCCGGGCCAGACTGCACGACGTATTTGAACTGGTTGAAGATCTCGCGCTCGGTGCCGCCTTCGCTGGTGGAAGTGGTGATGTTGTCGCCACGCACGTAAGCGAAGTTGTAGCTCAGGCCCGGTACGCCGAATGCGCTGAAGTCGAGGCCGTAGCCCAACTGCCAGCTGCGCTCGTCTTCAGCGTTGAAGTCCGACCAGTAGGAGTTGGCGAGGTAGATGGAGTTACCACCATCACCGACACGACCTTGATCTTTCTGGTAACCGCCATAGGCGTAGCCCAGGTTGCTGTCGCCGGTGGAACGCTGGTGGGCCACGGTGAACGAGTGCGGGCCAGTGGCGAACGTTGCAGCCAGGCTCCAGATCTTGTTGTCGTCGCCGGTAACACCGTTTTCGCGGACATAGGAGTTGTCCAGCTTGGTGCGGTAACCGTTGAAGTCCAGGGTCAGCGACTGATCCTTGTTGAACGGCAACACGTAGTTGGCGTTCACGTATTGTTTCTTCAATACGTCTTCGACGTCGGAAGCGTACAACGCACCTTTGAAGTTCTCGGTGAACTGGTAGCTACCGCCCAACACGTTGATCGACTTCAGACCACCGCTGTCACGGCCTTCGTCGCTCTTGCGCGATTCGGCGGTGAAACGACCGGCGTTCAGTTCCAGACCTTTGATCTCTTTGGAAGTGATCAGGGTACCGGTGTAGCTTTCCGGCAGCAGACGCACATTGTCGTAGCTCAGCACCGGCAGGGCCGGCATCTGGTCGCCGTAGGTCAAGACGGTGTTGGAGAAGCGGAACTTCACCGCGGCACCGCCCTTGGCTATGTCATGGTTCGCGCGACCGTCATTTTCCTGCTTGAAGAAATCGATACCACCGGCGCCGCTGCGGCCCTTGCCGCCGTCCAGACGCAGTGCGTACAGACCGAAAGCGTCGACACCGACACCCACGGTGCCCTGGGTGAAGCCGGACGAGAACGTACCGATGGCCGCTTGGCCCCACTCGGCCTTGTCGTCGTTACCGTTTTTGTAATCACGATTGATGTAGGCATTGCGCAGCAGCACTTTGAGGCTGCTGTCTTCAACAAAACCCTTGGACTCGGCCTGGTCGTTAGCCATGGCCTGAGTGGCACTCAACATCCCCAGTGCGATCAGACTGATTCGCTTGTTCAACATTTTGTTTTCCTTATTACGGGTTGAAACGCGCTGTGTCGAACGGCGGAAACGGCGCTTTTGCACTCTTTTATTCACCCCGAAACAAAAAGGCCCGCCCACGATAAAGTGATGGCGGGCCTGCTCCTTGTTTTGAGTCATGGCGGTTGGCCACAGGCGTTGGGCCGAATCGTAGCCGCGCCCTGAACAATGTGTCAATTTCAAGAATCGTCTTTAAATAGGTAAAAATCGTCTAAGAAACGTAAATTTTGCGCTGACTCCTTGCTGGGAAATGCAAACAGCCAGTGAATCCAGCGCGTATCAGGCGCAACCATCGATAGAACAAAATGCAGAAATTTTACCGGTTTCATCGAGGATGATTGCCTGTTGCAACCAATCGGCAAATGCCTGCGGCTTGCCCAGCCAGGGGCTGATGTCGATCAACTGGAACGTGCCATTCTGCTCCAGAGCAATCGTAGGAAAACCCTGACCGCCCAATTGAGCCAAAAACTGGCGACTGGCTTTTATATGCCCCTCGCTATCAACGGACTCAAACGCAATGTGGAAATCTTCCTGCGCATAGCCCATCTGCATGGCCAATTCCAACAGCACGGCTGAATCGGCAATGCGTCGCCCTTCCACATAGTGCGCGGTCTGCAACCGCCCCAACATGCGCAGGCCGCCTCGGTCGATGGCTTCGGCCGCCATGACCGCCGCAATCGGTGGCGTCGAATCGAACACGGCCGAGTGATCGCGCAGCAATCCGTCGAAATACGCCTCGCCGAAAGGCTGGCCGGTGTACTCGGCAATGCGTCGGTCGTGGGGCATGACGTAATTGCGCAGTTGCGAGGAAACCGGCTGGCGGTTGGCGCCACTCATCATGCCCCCGGCATGGGCAATCACTGGCAGCACCTGTTGCGCGGCTTCAACCAGCGGCTTGGCGCCATAACACCAGCCACACAGCGGGTCGTAGATGTAATGAAGAATCATGGGAAAACTCCGGCAAAAGTGAGGAAAATCGATGGCGGCAGATTAGTCCCCGCACTCATGCGGAAAAACGCTGGAATGGCTTTCAGTCTGTTTCACGAATCGGTCGAATTGGCCGACCGGTCAGATTGTGTCGAACCGGACACAAATTGAAACAATCAGACAAGTGAACTTATAAGGAATAATTAACGGAAGCAAATGCAAAGCATTACCATTCGCGCGATCGAATTCCTCCACCCTTTCGGATGCGCTGTTCAATGCCTGCCCCGTTCCGTCTTACGCCCGTCACCCTTGGGCTTTCTGCTTTTCTGTCGAGCGGTTTTGCCTATTCGGCGACCGAATTACCCGCCACCGCGATCAGTGCCGAAGCGCAAGCCGATGACCCGCGCGTGAAGCTCAGCAGCACCGCGACCCGCACCTCGACACCCGTGCGCTATGTGCCGCAGGCGATCGATTCGATCAAGACTTCAAACGTCGCCAACTACGGCACCAATGACATCGCCGACGCCTTGAGCGGCATGCCCAACGTCAGCAGCAGCGCCGATACTCGCTTCGACAGCCTGCGCATTCGCGGTTTCGACGCCAGCAACGACTTCTATCTGGACGGCATCCGCGACGACAGCCAATACAAGCGCGACCTGCACAACATCGAACGCGTCGAAGTACTCAAAGGCCCAGCCGCTGTGCTGTACGGCCGTGGCAGTCAGGGCGGGATCGTCAACCGCGTGAGCAAAATGCCGGAGTTCGGCCGCCGCTCGACCATCGAAGCCCAGGCTGGCAGCGAAGATTTGCGCAGTCTTTACGCCGATCTCAGCACCGACCCGAGCGAAAACATCAGCCTGCGCCTGAACATGGGCAACATGGATGAAAACAGCTTCCGCGACGGCGTCAGTGGCAACCGCCAACTGTTCGCACCGTCGATGAGCTGGCAACTGACGCCGGATCTGAACTGGCTGGTGCAGTACGAATACAGCCGTTACAACCGCACCCCGGATCGCGGCATCCCCGGCGTCAACGGACGCCCGGCGGATGTCGGTCGCGACACGACCTATGGCAACGATCACGACTTCATCGATGACAAGTCGCAGTCATTGCGCTCAAAACTCACTTACGAAATCAACGACAACTGGCAACTGCGCCAGACCCTCGGCGTGTTCAAGCTCGACAGTGATTTCGACAACACCTACCTCACCGGTTACACGCCGGCGACCAACAAGGTCACGCGCCAGCACTGGCAGCAGGATCTGACCACCCGCAACGTCTATAACAACCTCGAACTGGAAGGTGGATTCGATACCTTCGGGCTTGAGCATCGCTTGCTCACGGGCGTCGAGATCGGCAGCCAGCGCCGCGATCCGACGCTGTACAACGCCGCCACTGGCAGAACGCCCGGCGCGCAGCCGGTGCCGTCGCTCGACTTGTATAACCCGAACCGCGATCTGCGCCACACCGGCAGCATGCAGGTCTCCAGCAGCAGCCACACCGAAGTCGAAAGCCGTGCGGTGTACGTCCAGGACCAACTGCGCCTGAACGATCAATGGCAACTGCTGGGGGGGCTGCGTTACGACACCTTCGATATCGAGTCGACCAACAAGCTGCGCAACATCTCCGAAGACCGCGACAGCCACAGCACCAGCCCGCGTGTGGGCCTGGTCTGGACGCCGCTGCAAAACCATTCGTTCTATGCCTCATGGTCGAAGACATTTTCACCCGTGGGCGGCGGCTTGATCGGCATCACCCCTGGCGCGGCCGGCAACACCAACGACCTCAGCCCCGAACTGACCAAGCAGAAAGAGATCGGCGTGAAGAGCGACTGGTTTGATGACCGCTTGAGCACCACGCTGGCGATCTATGACCTGGAGCTCTACAACCGCCGCACCAGCGATCCTAATGACCCGACCCTGATCGTGATGTCCGGCCTGCAACGTTCGCGCGGGATCGAGTTGACCGCCACCGGTAACATCGTCGGCAACTGGTACATGCGCGGTGGCGTCGGTGTGCAGGATGCGAAGATCGAGAAGGACAACAACGGCTTGGAAGGCAAACGCATCAACAACGTCGCCAAGCACAACGGCAGCCTGTTCCTGACCTGGAAACCGGAAATGGGCTGGTACGGCGAAACCGGTCTGACTCTGGTTGGCCAGCGTTATGCCGACAACGCCAACACCACCGTGTTGCCGGGTTACGGCCGCTGGGATGCGCTGGTCGGTTATCGCTTCAAGGATTGGGATTTGCGTGGGGCGTTGAACAACATCACTGATCGCGAGTATTACGCGTCGGCGACCAGCCAGTATCAAATCCAGCCGGGCGCACCACGCAGCGTGGTGATGACCGGCACCTACAGTTTCTGACTTCACACACATCCCTGTGGGAGCGAGCCTGCTCGCGAAAGCGTCGGGTCAGTCGACATCGTCGTAACCTGATCCACCGCATTCGCGAGCAGGCTCGCTCCCACATTGAATGGGTGCGTACAAAATAATCGGGCATAAAAAAGCGCCGCCATCCCGGCAGCGCTTTGACCAATCCCTGTTGTTCTTCTTATCCTTCCATCACAGCCCACAACGCGTCCAGTTCGGCCTCGCTGAACAGGTCAGCGGGGTAACGCTCGATCATCATCCGGCGCGGATCAGGTTGCCTGATCTGACGCGTTCCATTGGACTTCAACCAGTGCGCGACAATCTGGAGCGATTCGCCGTTAACGGCCATGGGATGCAACGTCCGCTCGCTGACTACGTTCACTTCGGCGTTCATTTCAGCGCTCTCTCCCCGTTCATGAGCGGCTACGTTATCCAAGGTTTATGACAGAACTGTTGAAGTTCTCCCCCCTCCCTAGTGCACGGGTGATGAATACAAGAGCTATGCCAATGTTTCGCTGTTGTCGACAAGCGGATACAAAGAAGCCCGCAGTCCAACCGGGCTGCGGGCTTCTGTGCATGCATAGCGAGCTAATCATTGCTCGGCCGATTTGTTAATCAACTCAAGCTGTTACGACTCAACTCACTCTTTGTGCGGCGCGGGTTGCTGTTGGGTAAGGCAGTGGATATTACCGCCACCCAGTAACAGTTCACGGCCCGGCACCATCACCACTTCGTGCTGCGGGAACAGCTTCTGCAGAATCTCTTTCGCCGGGGCATCCATTGGATCGTCGAAGCTCGGCGCGATGATGCCGCCGTTGACGATCAGGAAGTTCACGTAGGAACCGGCCAGGCGCACGGACGGATTGCGCTCCTGCGTGCCGTCCACCGGATCGACACCGGCGCACTCTTCTTCGGTCGCGTACAGCGGACCCGGAATCGGCATTTTGTGCACCGTGAACGGGCGACCCTTGGCGTCGGTGCTGCTTTGCAGAACTTTCATCGCAGCCTGGCAGCGCGGGTAGTTCGGATCCTGCGGATCGTCGGTCCACGCCAGCAGCACTTCGCCCGGACGCACGTAGCAGCAGAAGTTATCCACATGGCCGTCGGTTTCGTCGTTGAACAAACCGTCCGGCAGCCAGATGATTTTATCCACAGACAGATTGGCACTGAGCACCGCTTCGATTTCTTCGCGACCCAGGTGCGGGTTGCGATTGCGGTTGAGCAGGCACTCTTCGGTGGTGATCAGCGTGCCTTCGCCGTCGACGTGAATCGAACCGCCTTCGAGCACGAAACCTTCAGTGCGATAACGCGGGCTGCGCTCGATCTCGAGGATCTTGCCGCCGACCTGCGAATCACGATTCCACGGCGAATACAGACCGCCATCGAAACCGCCCCAGGCGTTGAAGTCCCAGTTCACACCACGCACTTCGCCGCTGTTGTTGATGACGAAGGTCGGGCCGCTGTCGCGTACCCAGGCGTCATCGCTGGACATCTCGACCACGCGGATATTCGGCACGTCGAGGCGTGCACGAGCGTTTTCATATTGGCCGGCGGACACGGCCACGGTTACCGGTTCAAAACGCGCAATGGCCTTGGCCACCGCTGCGTGTGCGGCTTGCGCCGGTTTGCCGCCCAGACGCCAGTTGTCCGGGCGCTCGGGCCAGATCATCCAGGTTTGTGTCTGCGGCGCCCACTCGGCCGGCATGTGAAAGCCGTCGGCGCGCGGGGTACTTTTCAAGGTGGTCATCGGGATCAGGACTCCAGGGAACCGTCGAGGGTTTTCAACGCGCCGTACAGGTTCGGACGGCGGTCGCGGAATGAACCCCACGCGCTGCGAATGTGTTCGAGCTCGTCGAGGTTGAAAGTGTGCACAAGAATACCTTCTTCGGTTTTATTCAGCTCCTGCACTTTTTCGCCGAACTGGTTGGCGATGAACGAAGAGCCGTAGAACGTGATGTCGTAGCCGTCCTGTTCTTCGTTGCCGATGCGGTTGCTGGCAATCAGCGGCATCAGGTTGGCGCCGGCATGCCCCTGTTGCACGCGCTGCCAGTGATCGCGCGAGGAGATGGTTTTGTCGTGCGGCTCGCTGCCGATTGCGGTTGGATAAAAAAGTATTTCTGCACCTTGCAAGGCCATGCTGCGTGCAGCTTCCGGGAACCACTGATCCCAGCAGATGCCCACGCCGATCTTCGCGTAACGCGTATTCCACACTTTGAAACCGGTGTCGCCCGGGTTGAAGTAGTACTTCTCGTGGTAACCCGGGCCATCCGGGATGTGGCTTTTACGATAAATCCCGAGGTTGCTGCCGTCGGCGTCGATGATCGCGATGCTGTTGAAGCGCGCACGGCCAGCCAGTTCGTAGAAGCTGATCGGCAGCACCACTTGCAGTTCTTTGGCGACTTTCTGAAAGTGCTTGATCGCGACGTTGTCTTCTACCGTCGTCGCCAGTTGCAGATAGTCCGGGTTTGGCTTCTGGCAGAAGTACGGCGCCTCGAACAGCTCCTGAATCAGGATGATCTGCGCGCCTTTGGCGGCAGCTTCACGCACCAGCCTTTCAGCGATTTCGAGGTTGGCTTCCAGATCCCAGGAACAGGCCATCTGAGTGGCGGCAACGGTAACGATACGGCTCATGAATCATCTCCGGGCAAGTGCTTTGGCGGTCGACAATTCGACCGAAAAGAAAACGCGCGCACCGGATAGCAAGACGCCGTGCCGGAGCAATGGCGACTTTATAGCCGATAAATATCGACTTTAGAAGCTTGTTAAATGCCTTTCGTCTAAATAAACCGAGAAAAAACCGATACAAATCGAATTAGAAACCGAAACTAAATGTGGGAGCGAGCCTGCTCGCGAAGGCGTTTATTCAATCAACACAGTTGTTGAATTAGAAACCGCTTTCGCGAGCAGGCTCGCTCCCACAGGGGTCAGTGTGCGTGCTTACAGACCTTCGCTGAGGACTCGATCGAGCATATCGACAAAGAAATCCACACTTTGACGCGACGTCACCATCGGCGGCTTGATCTTGAGAATGTTCAGATCATCACCGGTCGGCTGCATGAAAATCCCCAACTCGCGCAAGCGATCGCACAGCACAGCAGTTTCTTCGGTCGCCGCTTCCAGCGTCTCGCGATTGCGGATCAGCTCCAGCCCCAGATAGAACCCGGAACCGTGCACCGCGCCCACCAACGGATGTTTATCGATCAGCGCTTCAAGCCGCGCCTTGAAATGGCCACCGACTACTTGCGCGTTTTCCCAGAGCTTTTCTTCTTCCATGACATCGAGCACCGCCATGCCGATCTGGCAGCTCACCGGACTGCCGCCCGCCGATGAGAAGAAATAGCCCTCGGCCTCCAGCGCCTCGGCAATTTCCCGCCGCGTGATGACCGCACCCAGCGGTTGACCGTTGCCCATGCCCTTGGCCATGCAGATGATGTCCGGCACCACGCCCTGCTCTTCAAAGCCCCAGAAGAAGTGGCCCATGCGCCCGTAACCGACCTGCACTTCGTCGGCGATGCACACGCCGCCTTGCGCGCGTACCAGCGCGTACACCTGCTTCAGATAACCCGGCGGCAGTGAAATACCGCCGGCATTGCCGTACACCGGCTCGCAGATAAATCCGGCCAACTGGCGCTTCTGCTCGGCGAGTTTTGCCAGGTGATGCTCAACGCTGCGCACGTAATCCGGCGCCGAATCGAGGCCACGGAATTCACCGCGATAAGTGTTTGGCGCAGGTACCGGATGCACCCAGTCCGGGCGACTTTCAAGGGCTTTCGGGTTGTCGGCAATCGACGTCGAGACCGCATCGGCGCCAATGGTCCAGCCGTGATAGGCCTCGAGCACGCTGATCATGTCGCGACCGCCGCTATAGGCCCACGCCAGACGAATCGCCAGATCGTTGGCCTCGCTGCCGCTGTTGACCAGAAACACTCGATCCATGCCTTCCGGCGCCAGTTTCAGCAAGCGCTCGGAGAATTCGGCGACAGCCGCATAGTTGAAGCGCGAGTTGGTGTTGAGCAGTGACCATTGGCGCGCCGCGACCGCCGCCATGCGCGGGTGACCGTGACCGAGCACCGCCACGTTGTTGAGCATGTCCAGATAGGAGCGGCCCTGCATGTCGATCAGGTGATTGCGCCAGCCGCGTTCGATGCGCGGCGGGTCGACGTAGTAGTGTTTCTGGGTGCGGGCGAAACTGGCATCGCGGCGTTCGAGTAACGTTTTCGCGTCCAGCTCCGGCTCGGCATCGCAGGCCAGCCCCAACAATGCGGCCGGCGATGGGCACAGCGCCTGCCAAGCCGCGGCATGCGCCGGAGTGCAAAACAGCGGCGCATTAAGCTTCGCGCCCCGACACAACTGCACCCGCAACGGGCCGCTGACCGCGCCCAGCACCTGACCTTTGACCAGCGCCGCGCCGCTGTGCAGCGAAGGTGTCACGCCCCACAGGCGCACGCTGAGTTGCGGGCCATCCAGTTGCAGCACGCCGTCAGTTGCCTGATGCACGACGCCTGCGAACGGCGCCTCCACGGCGGTGCCATCGGGCACGCGCAATTCCACGTGCAACGGGAAGGTGTCCGGTTCAACGGCACTGTCGGGACGAGTGCGCGACAAACGGTACTGACCATAACGGCTCGCCGCCAAACCATGGGCCGCCGCTGCTTCGTTCAACAGGTGCTGATCGATGCCTGCCTGTTCCCAGTTACCGGCCTCGAAATGCGGACTCAGGACACCGAGATCGATCAGCGCAAACTCGCGCCCGACCAGACCGGGCAGCAATGGCGCAAAACCTGCGCTGTCGATCGCCGGCAATGCGTGACCGACGGCCGTGAGGATCGCCGCTTCCATCAGCGCCTGTGGCACCGATGTCGCCACCCTGAAGATTTCCCACTCATGGCTGAGGTTGTCGCGGCTGTAAGTATTCGTCGGGTCGATGCTGACCTGTTGCTCGCCACTAAGCACCAATACCGTCGCGCGCGCGACGATCAATGGCCACAGTGCTTGCAGCTCCTCATGTTGTAGCGGGTTGACCGCGTGGTAGGCCTGCACCGCCGGCAGGATGACAAACGGATCACCACCGGCGTGATGCAACAACGCCGCACAGGTCACCGACAGATCGGTGATGCGCCACGTGCGCACCAGGTCGCCAAAGTCGATCACGCCCTGCAACTGCCAGTGACGCTGGGCATCGCGCGCCCAAACGGCGTTGTCATCGGTGATGTCCATATGGATCGCCTGCACCGGCAGCTTGCCCCGCAACGGCTGCAAACGGTGCTCGGCCTGTTCGGCCGCATCGGCAATCACTGCGCGTTGCTGCTCATCCTTGATCACTGGCAGCAGATGGCTGATCAGTGCACTGGCGTGACGTGCATCCCACTGCAACGTACGCTCAAGGCCCGGATGGTCGAACCCGGCCAACACCAGATCCATCTCACCGCAGAGCCGGCCAAACCCCGCTACCACGTCGTGCCCCAAGTGATCGAGATGCGTGAGCGGCTGGCCCTCGATGTAATCCAGCAGCCGCACATGAACGGCTTCGCCCCCAACCTCCAGTGACAGCAGGTCTTCGCCGTTATTGGCGACGATCACTCGCGGCACCGTCACCGCAGAATGCTCAGCCAAGTACTTGAGGCCGGCATGCTGGGCTTGCAGCTCCACCAGGGCGTAATCGCCTCGGCAGATTTTCAGCACGAACCGCCCGCGCGGGCTGTCGACGCGAAAATTCAGATCCTGCTGACTGCCAAGAGCCTGTAACGTGCCGCTGAGCCCGTAGTGCTCCGCCAGCCATTGCCGGGCCTGCTCGGCAGACACCTGCGGGCTGGGCAAACTGGCGCGATGAATCAAAGTGGCGAGCGGCATGAAACGACCCCTGAAATTTTATTAGGCGCCTATATCGCCATTGCTTGGCAGGATCCGCAACCCCCCAACCGCGTAAAGGTATCCGGGCTATTTGTCTTCCGGCACTCGCACCCTCCGGCCGTTTGCGCAAGAATGTCGACCATTCACACTGGCCTATGGAAACCCCATGAATGTAATCACCACCGACCTGCCCGGTGTCCTGATCATCGAACCCAAGGTGTTTGGTGACGAGCGCGGGTTTTTCTACGAAAGTTTCAATGCCAAGGCTTTCCAGAACGCAACGGGGCTGGACACGCAATTCGTTCAGGACAACCACTCGCGCTCGCAAAAAGGCGTATTGCGTGGTCTGCATTACCAACTGCAAAACACCCAGGGCAAACTGGTCCGCGTAACCGTCGGTGAAGTATTGGATGTCGCCGTGGACATTCGCCGCAGCTCACCGCACTTCGGTAAATGGGTGGCCGTGCGCCTGTCGGCAGACAACCACCGTCAGTTGTGGGTCCCGGAAGGTTTCGCCCACGGTTTCGTCGTGCTGAGCGAGTTCGCCGAATTCCTCTACAAGACCACCGATTACTACACGCCGTCGGCAGAACGCAGCATTCGCTGGGACGATCCGGATCTGGCCATCGATTGGCAACTGGACGAAGCCCCGAAGCTGTCCGCCAAAGATCAGGCTGCAGCCTTCTTCAAGGACGCTGACGTCTTCGCCTGAGGCCGGGCATAATGCGCCTGTCCCTACAGGCGCATCGGCTCATGAAACCAACCCTTCCCCCCAGACCTCGCTGGCGCAGTCTCGCCCTGCTGGCCCTGTGTCTGGCGCCGCTGTTGTGGCCGCTGGAACATCTCGCCGAGCGCTATTACCGCAGCGAACTGGCCGGCCAGAACCGCCAGACCCTCGACCTGTACGTCGCCAACCTGCTGGGCACCCTGCACCGCTATGAAGTGTTGCCGCAAATCCTCGGCGACCTGCCGGCGCTGCGCGCGGTCCTCGGTGCGCCGGACGACGGCGTCACCCAAGGCAATGCCAACCGCCTGCTGAAGAACATTGCCGCGCAGACTGGCGCCGAAGTCATGTACCTGATGGACACCAGCGGCCAGACACTGGCGGCGTCGAACTGGGACAAGCACGACAGCTTTGTCGGCCGCAATTTCTCGTTCCGCCCGTACTTCAGCGAAGCCATGGCCGGACGTCTCGGGCGCTTCTTCGGCCTCGGCACCACGTCGGCCAAGCGCGGTTATTTCTTTGCCGCCGCCGTGCGTAACGGCGAAAAAATCATCGGCGTGCTGGTGATCAAGGTTGACCTCGACCACACCGAAAGTCTGTGGGGCAAAACCCCGGAACAACTGTTGGTCACCGACCACAACGGCGTGGTCATCCTCACTTCGCGCCCGGAATGGCGCTTTCGCTCGACCCGTAACTTGAGCGACAGCGAACGCTCGGCGATCACTGCCATCCAGCCCTACCCGACCCGCAATCCGCGCCCGCTTAACCTTAGCCCGACGGCGTGGCTGATCCAGACCCACGACATTGCCGAAACAGGCTGGAGCGTCAGCATCCTTGCCCCGCGCACGCTGATTGATCGCCCGGTGCGGACCGTGGTTGCCATCGGCGGCGCCACGTTGTTGGTACTGATGCTATTGCTCGGTCTGCTGATGCAGCGCCGTCGGCATTATCTGGAACGCATCGCGTTCGAGGCCAAGGCACGCCGCGAGCTGGAAGGCCGCGTCGCCGAGCGCACCAGCGACCTCGAAGGCCTCAACCGGCGTTTGAAAGAAGAAGTACTGGAACGTGAACAAGCCCAGCAGGAACTGGTGCGCGCCCAGGACGATCTGGTTCAGGCCGGCAAGTTGTCGGCGCTGGGGACCATGTCAGCGAGCATCAGCCACGAACTCAATCAGCCGCTGGCAGCGATCCGCAGCTACGCGGAAAACGCCGAAGTGTTGCTCGATCATCAGCGCACCGACGATGCACGCGGCAACCTCAAACTGATCAGCGAACTGACCGGGCGCATGGCCTCGATCATCGCCCACCTGCGCGCCTTTGCCCGCCGCGATCGCCACGCGCCGGAAAGCGTTGCCCTGCAACCGGCGCTCGACGATGCGCTGGCCTTGCTCGCCAAACGGCGCCGCAGCATGGAGGTTGAGCTGATTCGCGATCTGCCGGCCGCCACGCTGTGGGTCGAGGCCGGGGAAACCCGCCTGCGCCAAGTGCTCGGCAATCTGCTCGCCAACGCCCTCGATGCCCTCACCGAGAAAGGCCCGCCGCGCAAACTGTGGTTGAGTGCCGAATCCACCGCCGAGGGCGTCAATCTGTACATTCGCGACAACGGCCCAGGGTTCTGCATGGAAGCCCTCGGCCGCGCCAGCGAGCCCTTCTACACCACCAAGACCCGCACTCAGGGCTTGGGTTTGGGGCTGGCCATCTGTGAAACGCTGATGCGCGCCTTCGGTGGTGAACTGTCGTTTGCCAACCACAAGCAAGGTGGCGCCTTGATTACCCTGCGACTGCGCGCCGGTGCGCCCGGGGTCAGCCTGCAACCGTCCGAGGATCGAAGTGCATGACCATCGACAATCGCATTCAGGTGGTGTTGATCGACGACGATCCGCACCTGCGTCAGGCCCTCGGCCAGACCCTGGATCTGGCCGGCCTGAAAATCTTGCCGCTGTCCGAAGCCAAGGGCCTGGCCGCACAGCTGGAGCGTGACTGGCCGGGTGTGGTGGTCAGCGATATCCGCATGCCGGGGATGGACGGTCTCGAATTGCTCAGCGAACTGCACGCGCAGGATCCGGAATTACCCGTGCTGCTGATCACTGGGCACGGCGATGTGCCGCTGGCGGTGCAGGCCATGCGCGCCGGCGCTTATGACTTTCTTGAAAAACCTTTCGCCAGCGACGCGCTGCTCGACAGCGTGCGTCGCGCCCTCGCGCTACGCCGGCTGGTGCTGGACAACCGCAGCCTGCGCCTGGCCCTCAGCGATCGCAACGAATTGAGTGCACGTCTGGTCGGCCACTCAACGCCGATGCTACGTCTGCGTGAGCAGATCGGCGCGCTCGCCGCGACCAAGGCTGACGTGCTGATCCTCGGCGAAACCGGCGCCGGCAAAGAAGTGGTCGCCCGTGCGCTGCACGATTTGTCCAGCCGCCGTAACGGCCCGTTCGTGGCGATCAACGCCGGCGCACTGGCCGAGTCGGTGGTCGAAAGCGAACTGTTCGGCCACGAACCCGGCGCTTTTACCGGTGCGCAAAAACGCCGGATCGGTAAATTCGAATTCGCCAATGGCGGCACGCTGTTTCTCGATGAAATCGAAAGCATGAGCATGGACGTGCAAGTGAAACTGCTGCGCATGTTGCAGGAGCGCGTGGTCGAACGGTTGGGCGGCAATCAACTGATCCCGCTGGACATCCGCGTCATCGCCGCGACCAAGGAAGACCTGCGTCAGGCCGCCGATCAAGGCCGCTTCCGCGCCGACTTGTATTACCGCCTCAACGTCGCGCCACTGCGCATCCCGCCGCTGCGCGAACGTGGTGAAGATGCGCTGGTGCTGTTCCAGCATTACGCCGATGAAGCCAGCGCCCGCCACGGCCTGCCGCCACACGAACTGCAACCGGCACAGCGCGCCTTGCTGCTGCGCCACACCTGGCCGGGCAACGTGCGTGAACTGCAGAATGCCGCCGAACGCTTTGCTCTTGGACTGGAACTGGCGCTGGATAACAGCGGCGCCGAAGGTGCCGGCGCCACCGTGGAAGTCACTGGCGGCGGGCTCAGCGAGCAGGTGGAAAATTTCGAAAAATCCTTGATCGCGGCCGAACTGGGGCGCTCCCACAGTTCAGTGCGCAGCCTCGCCGAAGCCTTGGGCATTCCGCGCAAAACCCTGCATGACAAATTGCGCAAGCATGGCCTCAACTTCGGCGACAGTAGCCATGGGGACGAGAACGAATGAGCACAGATAGTCGCTATCTGGAGTCGGTTCTGCATCACGACATTCCCCTGACCCGGGACATGGGGCTGAAAGTGCTTGCCTGGCATGAGCAGCAGTTGAGTCTGCATCTGCCCCTCGATCCGAACGTCAATCACAAGAGCACCATGTTCGGCGGCAGCCTTTACTGCGGCGCGGTGCTGGCCGGTTGGGGCTGGTTGCATTTGCGCTTGAAGGAAGAAGGAATCACCGACGGGCACATCGTGATTCAGGAGGGGCAGATCAGTTATCCGCTTCCGGTCACTGGAGATGCCGTGGCGATTTGCCCGGCGCCGGATTCAGCGGTGTGGAAGAAGTTTCTGACGATGTATCGGCGTTATGGGCGGGCGCGGTTGGCGCTCGATACGCGGATCGCCAATGCGGGTAGCGATGAGGATGCAGTGAGGTTTACCGGGCAGTACGTTTTGCATCGCTGAAGATCAACAGCCCCTCACCCTAGCCCTCTCCCCGAGGGAGAGGGGACTGATCGAGGTGTCTGGCGTTGTACATCGACCTGAAAGATCGCAGCGACTATGGATTCAGCACAGTTCGACCAGGTCGGCGCTACTCTCGAATATCCCTCGGTCGGCTCCCTCTCCTGGGGGAGAGGGCTGGGGTGAGGGGGATTGCGGATCAGCCCACTTAACCCTGAGCCAACTCCAACAATCTGGAACGCCACGCCGCCTTCGCCGGCAGCGCCAAAAAGAACTCATTAAGCAGTGATTCCCGCGCCGGATAACAGAACGCTGCCCCACGCAGATCCAACACCTCACCGCCCGCACCTTCCAGCACACCTTGCGCCGCCGCCGTGTCCCATTGCGAAGTCGGCGCCAGTCGCGGATAGCAATCCGCCGCGCCTTCCGCCAGCAGGCAAAACTTCAATGAGCTGCCGATATTGGCCAATTGCAACTCGCCCAGACTCGCACTCAACCCAGCCAGCAAACGCTCTTGCTCGGGACTCGAATGCCGACGGCTGGCCACCACGGTAAATGCCTCTCCCGGTGCCGGCACATCGCGCACCTGAATCGCAACCGGCGTGCCGCCCTTGTCGCAGCGCCATGCGCCAAGCCCGGCACCGCCGACGTAGAAGCGACCATTGGTCGGCATCGACACCACGCCAAACACCACTCGACCGTTTTCGATCAACGCGATGTTGACGGTGAACTCTTCGCTGCCACTGATGAACTCCTTGGTGCCATCCAGCGGATCCACCAACCACCAACGCTGCCAGCCAGCGCGCACGCTCTGGGGAATGTTGGCGTCCTCTTCCGATAACACAGGAATGCTCGGATCCAGCATCGTCAGCCCGGCGACGATCAGGTGGTGCGCGGCCAGATCCGCCGCCGTCACCGGCGAGTCATCGGACTTGGCCGTGACTTCAACGCCGGAGCGCCAGAACGGCAAAATCGCCTCGCCGGCCTGTAATGCCAGTTCAACCACGGACGCCATCAGCGGGTGGGGAAATTTCATCGACATCTCACTCATGACGCAAAAAACCCTCGTTGGGTCAGCAGGTCCCGGGCCAAATAAAGTGCCGCCAGCGCGCGTCCTTCGGAAAATTGCGGATTGAGCGCCAGCGACGACAGTTCGCGCAGGTTCACCTTATCGACACGCATCGGCTCAGGCTCATCGCCTTCCAGACGCTCTTCGTACAAATCAGTGGCCAGGACCACCTGAATCTTCTGGCTCATGTAACCGGGCGACAGCGACAGCTCGGTCAGATGTTCCAGTTGTCGCGCGCCAAAACCGGCCTCTTCCTTGAGTTCGCGCTCGGCCGCTGCCAATACATCCTCGCCGGGCTCGATCAGGCCTTTGGGCAGGGACAACTCATATTCGTCAGTACCGCCGCAATACTCTTCGACCAGCACCGCGTGCTCGGCATCCAGCATCGCTACAATCATCACCGCGCCATAGCCCGCACCTTTGCCAACCAGACGCTCGTACGTGCGCTCCACGCCGTTGGAAAAACGCAGCTTGAGTTCTTCGACGCAAAACAGGCGACTGGTGGCGACGATCTCGCGGGCAAGTACGGTGGGTTTCTGGCGCATGCAAAGCTCCTTGGCGTGAACGCGCTACTATAACGCGGCTTTCCCGATTGTTTATGTCGGATATCTTTCTACCGTTTCGAGACGTTGCCATGCCTTCATTACCGTGGTCCGACATCGATACCGTTCTGCTCGACATGGACGGCACGCTGCTGGATCTGCACTTCGACAATCATTTCTGGCTGGAACACCTGCCCCAGCGTTACGCCGAACTGCACGGGGTCAGCCGGGCCATGGCCGAAATGGAGCTGCAGCCGTTGTTCGAACGGCATGCCGGTCAGTTGCAGTGGTATTGCCTGGATTTCTGGAGTGCCGAGCTGAAGTTATCGGTACGCGAACTGAAGCTGGAAACCGCGCACCTGATCGCCTTGCGGCCGGATGCCGATACCTTTCTGGACGCGATCAAACGCGCCGGCAAACGGGTGATCATGATCACCAACGCGCACCGCGATTCATTGTCGCTGAAGCTGGAACGGATTGAGCTCGCACCGTACTTCGAGCGGCTGATCAGCTCCCACGATTATGGTTATCCCAAGGAGAACCCGCAGTTCTGGGATGCCTTGCAGGCCGATATCGGCTTTGATCCGGCGCGTAGCCTGTTTATCGACGATACGTTGCCGATTCTGCGCAGTGCGCGGGATTTTGGTGTGGCGCATTTGCTGGCGGTGAAAGAGCCGGACAGTCGCAAGGGGCCGAAGGACACGGCAGAGTTTGCGGCGGTTGAGGATTATCGCAGTTTGATTGCAGGACTTTGATATCGAGTTGCCCCATTCGCGAGCAGGCTCGCTCCCACATTTGGAATGCGATCCAATGTGGGAGCGAGCCTGCTCGCGTGGCGTTACGACGTGTTACTCAGGAATACGCAGCGTCTGCCCCGGATAGATTTTGTTCACATCCTTGAGCATCGGTTTGTTGGCGTCGAAAATTTTCTGATACTTGTTGGCATCCCCGTACACGCGCAGAGAAATCGCGCTGAGGGTGTCACCCGACTTGACCACGACAAATTGCGCGGCAGTGACAACTGGCCCGCTCACGGTGATCTGATCATCCACGCTGCCAACACCGGCAATATTGCCCACCGCCAGCAGAATCTTCTCTTTCTCTTCCTGACTCGCGACTTCACCGGTGACGGTCACTTTGTCGCCATCCACCGTCGCATGCACATTCGGATTGCCCAGGCCGACCTTGCTGATGTGTTCCTTCAACTGCTCACTGGCATTGGCGTTACCCGGGGTCAGCAGATCGAGCAGCTTTTCACCGGCTTCTTTTACAAAACTTAAAAGACTCATCGTGGTTCTCTCCATGGAATAAAGGGTCAGTCGTCCAAGCCTAGACCACCTCAAGCAAACCCGGTTCCAAGCCGACCAATGACCCTACCACCGCGCAAGCGGTAGAATCGGCCACCCCTGCCAGCGCCCGGAGCGAAGATGGACATCAAGCAGCTGAAATTCCTCATCGCCCTCGACGAAACCCGCCACTTCGGCCAGGCCGCCGCGCGTTGCCACATTACCCAGCCAACCCTGTCGATGCGCCTGCGCAACCTCGAAGAAGAACTCGACCTGCCGCTGGTCAACCGTGGCCAGCGTTTCGAAGGCTTCACCGCACCCGGCGAGCGTGTGCTGGCGTGGGCACGTTCGGTAATGGCGGCTTATGACGGTTTACACGCTGAAGCAGCGGCGTGTCGCGGCAACCTGATCGGCACGTTGCGGCTGGGCGTGGTGCCACTGTCGAGTTTCGATCCGCTGCCCTTGATGCAACGCCTGCATGCCGCACACCCGGATCTGCGTTTCGAAATGTCGGCGCTGAGTTCCGAACAGATCCTCGAACATTTGGCGAACAACCGCATAGACCTCGGCGTGTCCTATCTTGATCGTCTGGATCACGAACGCTTCGAATCACTCACCTTCAACGAAACCCGCATGGGCCTGCTCTACGACCAGCGCACCTTCACCTTTGGCGAGGCTCCGTTGAGTTGGCAGTCACTGATCGAACTGCCGCTGGGCATGCTCACCAGCGGCATGCATTTTCGCCAGTCCATCGACCACAACTTCCACAGCCGTGGCCTGACCCCGCAACCCTTGCTGCAAACCGACGCCGTGCATCAATTGTTACAAGCGGTGCACGGCGGTTTTTGCTGCGCGATCATGCCGCTGGACGGTGGTCTGGAAAAACTCACCGATCACCTGCGCCTGCAACCCATCGAAAACGCCCAGACCCTCGCCCCGCTGGGCTTGATCATGCGCCGCAGCGCCCCCCGTTCGGCGCTGGCCGAGGCCTGTTTTGCGCTGTATCAGCAATCGCCAGACGCTTCATGATCGACGGCCTCTATCAATAGATCGACACTAGCGATTAGACGCGACAACTTGCCGCGCCTAGTCTTAACGTTGATCAAACCGTCGGTGATGCCATGAACGCCAAGCGCCCAGCCTGCGCGGCGCCAGCAATCGAAACGCCCGCGCCTGCCGCCAGCCAGACCTACAGTTACAGCGATTTACCCCGCGAGGAATCGGCCAGCACTGCGCTGGCCGAGGAAGTTGCGTTGGCGATCGCCTACAACGGCATCAGCCAGGCGGTGATGCTGGTGACGCCGACCGACCTGGAAGACTTCATCGTCGGCTTCAGCCTCGGCAGCGGCATTATCATCGACGCCAGCGATATTTATGACCTGCAACTGACCGGCGCAGGCTCGGCGCAATACGCACAAGTGACTATCGCCAACCGCGCCTTCTGGAACCTCAAGCAACAGCGTCGGCAAATGGCCGGCACCAGCGGTTGCGGTTTGTGCGGTGTCGAAGCGGTGGAACAGGCGTTGCCTGATCTGAAAGTCCTGCCCGGTGCGCCGTTGCCGCCGATTGAATGGCTCGACGGTTTGCGTCAGCGCATCAGTGCATTTCAACCCTTGGGCCAGTACTGCGGTGCGGTGCACGCGGCGGTGTTCATGAATGCCAGCGGCGAATTGCTGCTCGGCCGCGAAGACATCGGCCGGCACAACGCCCTCGACAAACTGATCGGCGGACTGATCCGGCAAAAGATATCCACAGACGGCGGCCTGGCGATTGTCACCAGCCGTTGCAGCCTCGAATTGATCCAGAAAGTCTTGCGTGCCGGCATCCAGACCCTGGTCAGCCTGTCCGCACCCACGGGCCTTGCCGTGCAATGGGCCCGTCGACACAACCTCAATCTCATCCACCTGCCGCAGAAAAGTGCGCCGCGGGTGTATAGCCCCGCGATGGAGAATCAAGCGTGAGCCAACATCATCAAGCCGACCAGAAACCTGTCCCGCGCTACAAGCCTTACAAAGGCGCCGCCGGGGGCTGGGGTGCCCTGATCAGTGTGGCTCAGGCCTGGTTGACCAGCGACAACGCGCTGAAAAACCTGCGCATGATGCTCAAGACCAACCAGAACGGCGGCTTCGACTGCCCGGGTTGCGCCTGGGGCGATTCGCCGGAAAGCGGCATGGTCAAGTTCTGCGAGAACGGCGCCAAAGCGGTGAACTGGGAAGCCACCAAGCGCCGCGTCGACGCCAAGTTCTTCGCCAAACACAGCGTGACCTCCTTGCTGGAGCAGAGCGATTACTGGCTGGAATATCAGGGCCGCCTGACCGAGCCGATGGTCTACGACGCCGAAACCGATCGCTACAAGCCGATCAGCTGGGACGACGCCTACACGCTGATCGCCAAGCACCTGCAAAGCCTGCCGAGCCCGGATCTGGCCGAGTTCTACACCTCGGGTCGCGCCAGCAACGAGGCGGCGTACCTGTATCAGCTGTTCGTGCGCGCTTACGGCACCAACAACTTCCCTGACTGCTCGAACATGTGCCACGAGGCCAGCGGTGTCGCCTTGGCGCAGAGTGTTGGCGTTGGTAAAGGCACCGTGACCTTCGACGACTTCGAACACGCCGACGCAATTTTCGTCTGGGGCCAGAACCCGGGCACCAACCACCCGCGCATGCTCGAACCGCTGCGTGAAGCGGTGAAGCGCGGCGCGCAAGTGGTGTGTATCAATCCTTTGAAAGAGCGTGGACTGGAGCGTTTTCAGCACCCGCAACACCCGATCGAAATGCTCACCAACGGCGATAAACCGACCAACACCGCCTACTTCCGTCCAGCCCTCGGTGGCGACATGGCGCTGCTGCGCGGCATGGCCAAGTTCCTTCTGCAATGGGAGCGCGATGCGCAGAAGGCTGGCGAACCTGCTGTGTTCGATCACGACTTCCTCAATGCCCACAGCGCTAACGTGCTGGAGTATCTCGGCGTGGTCGATGACACGCCGTGGGAACAGATCGTCGAGCAATCCGGCCTGACCCTCGTAGAAATCGAGCAAGCTGCGCGCATGTACGCCAAGGGCAAGAACGTGATCATGTGCTGGGCGATGGGCATCACCCAGCATCGCCATTCGGTGCCGACCATCCAGGAAATCGCCAACCTGATGCTGCTGCGCGGCAACATCGGCAAACCGGGCGCAGGCCTGTGCCCGGTGCGCGGCCACAGTAACGTGCAGGGCGACCGCACGATGGGCATCAACGAGCGTCCGCCAGTAGCGTTCCTCGATTCGCTTGAACGGCGCTTCCAGTTCAAGGTGCCGCGTCACAACGGCCACAACGTGGTCGAAGCGATCCATGCGATGGCCGAAGGTCGTGCGAAGGTCTTTATCGGTCTGGGCGGCAACTTCGCCCAAGCCACGCCAGACAGCCCACGTACATTCGAAGCACTGAGCAATTGCGACCTGACCGTGCAGATCAGCACCAAACTCAACCGTAGCCATCTGGCTCACGGTAAAGACGCGCTGATCCTGCCGTGCCTCGGCCGGACCGACATCGATATCCAGACCGAAGGCCCGCAAGCGGTCACCGTGGAAGACTCGTTCAGCATGGTTCACGCCTCCAACGGTCAGTTGCAGCCGCTGTCGAATCAGATGCGCTCGGAGCCGTCGATCATTGCCGGCATCGCCGCCGCCACGCTGGGCAGCAAACCGGTGGACTGGAACTGGCTGGTGGCCGATTACGGGCGCATCCGCGAACTGATCGCCGACACCATTCCCAACTTCAAAGAATTCAACGAGAAGATCAAGAACCCGGGCGGTTTCTACCTCGGCAACAGCGCCGGCGCACGCAAGTGGAACACGCCGTCGGGCCGGGCCAATTTCCGCGCGAACATGCTGCCGAAAGATCTGGTACACGAACGCACCCGCGCCACCGGGCAATTGCCGGATCTGATCCTGCAATCGATGCGTTCCCACGATCAGTACAACACGACGATTTATGGTCTCGACGACCGTTATCGCGGAGTGAAGGGCCAACGTGATGTGCTGTTCGCCAACGAGGCGGACATCATTCGTCTGGGCTTCCGGCCGGGACAGAAGGCTGACATTGTTTCGATATGGGACGATGGTCGTGAGCGCCGGGTGAAGGGCTTCACCTTGCTGGCGTTTGATATTCCAGCGGGCCAAGCGGCGGCTTATTACCCGGAAGTGAATCCGCTGGTGCCATTGGAGAGCACCGGGGATGGCAGCCATACGCCGACGTCTAAGTTCATTGCGATTCGGTTGGAAGCGGCGAGTGAGACTGGGTTGATCATGGCCAAGTCCGCTTAAAGGCTGCGATCTTTTTGCTTTTGATCGTACCCACGCTCCGCGTGGGAACGCAGACCGGGACGCTCCGCGTCCCAATAGCAGACGCAGAGCGTCGAAGGATGCATAACCACGCAGAGCATGGTTACGATCATCTCTTGTTTTTGCGTTTCCATGGCCCACAAAAAAGGCCGTTTTTTCACAAAAACGGCCTGTCCGAAGTAGCTAAAGACCGGCGAAAAACGGTTAAGTTCCGGTGAAAAAACAGCAACTTGCAAAATTGTATACAAGTCGTGTTATTCGTCGGATTTCGATTGTCACGCTCGTTACACAGCCTCAGGATCGGCGCCGTCATCCCTTTGAGGCTCATCTATGAAGTTCTCCTCGATTCTCTTGTTGTCCCTTGGCCTGGTCAGTGGTTTTGCTTCCGCAGGCGGCACCACCGAAGCAGGTGTGGGCGGCGCATTGGGCGGGGTTCTTGGCTCGGTCGTCGGTCAGTCCTTAGGCGGCAATACAGGTTCCACCATTGGCGCAGCCCTGGGCGGCGCGGGTGGTAGTGCGGTCGGCGCCGACAAACGCAGCCGTGGCGAAGCCGCCATCGGTGGTGCGCTGGGCGCAGCCGGCGGTAACGTGGTCGGCCGCAGCATGGGCGGCACCACCGGCAGCCTGATCGGCTCCGCAGCAGGTGGCGGCGCCGGTGGCGCGCTGGGTAACTACATGGGCAACAAGAGCGATGACGACGATCGTCGCTACGACCGTCGCCATGATGATCGTCGCTACTACCGCGATGGCCACCCAGGTCGCGGCCATGCCTATGGCCACCGCAAGCATCACAAGTACTATCGCCATCGTTAAGGCGAATGCTTGAACAAAAATCGCAGCCCGAGGGCTGCGATTTTTTTTGCCTTCTTACACCACCAGAGATTCCAGTGCCTGCCGCAGTTCGGCAGGAATCGGCACCGGCTGATTACTCGCCCGATCGACGAATACGTGAACGAAGCGCCCGGCCGCACACGCCTCGCTTTCGCCGACCTTGAACACCGCCAGTTCGTATTGCACTGAACTGTTGCCCAGCTTGCCGACCCGCAGACCGATCTCGATCAGATCCGGAAAGGCGATCGAGGCGAAGTAATCGCACGCCGAACTGACTACGAATCCCACCACCTCACCGTCATGGATATCCAGACCACCGACCTGTATCAGGTAGGTGTTCACCGCCGTATCGAAGAAGCTGTAGTAGGTGACGTTGTTGACGTGACCGTAGGCGTCGTTGTCGTGCCAGCGTGTGGTGATGGGCTGGAAGTGTGGGTAGTCGGTGCGTTGAGGGGTGGACATGGTTGGGCTGATTCTCCTGTTTTTCAGTGGGGCCGCTTGCCCTCACCCTAGCCCTCTCCCAGAGGGAGAGGGGACTGACCGAGGTGTTCTCTCGACATACACCGACCTGAATTGCCGAGCCGAACGCGAAAGGCACAGAGATCGGCTCCCTTTCCCCCTCGCCCCCTTGGGGGAGAGGGCTGGGGTGAGGGGGTAAGATTTTGACTTCAACACTAATCCTGAGCAAACCGCCTACCCTGCGCCGCCAACTCACCAATCAACCGCGCCGGTTTCCACTGATCACCCTGCCGCGTCTCCAGCGCCAGCAAGCGCTGATGAATGTCCGCCAGCCCTTGCTGATCCGCCCAGGCCATCGGCCCGCCCTTGTCCGCCGGGAAGCCGTAGCCATTCAGATACACCAGATCGATGTCGTGCGCCGATTGGGCAATGCCTTCCTGCAAAATCTTCGCGCCTTCATTGACCAACGCCAGCAAACTGCGCTCCAGAATCTCCTCCGGACCAATCTCGCGGCGCTGGAAGCCCAGCCCTTCGCTGACCCGCAATACCAGCGCATCGACCTCAGGATCGTGCTCAGCCTGACGACTGCCCGGTTCGTAATGGTAATAACCGTTGCCGGACTTCTGCCCGAACCGGCCCATCTCGCACAAACGGTTATCTACCTGAACCTCTGGCGCATCCTGCCCCTTGCCGGCCAACTCGCGTGCACGCCACTCCAGATCGATGCCGACTACGTCGTACATGCGGAACGGCCCCATGGCAAAACCGAAACCTTGCAGCGCTGCGTCGACCTGCTGTGGATAAGCGCCTTCGAGCAACATCTTGCGCGCCTCCAGCACATACGGATGCAACATGCGATTGCCGATAAAACCGTGGCAGTTGCCCGACACCACGCTGACCTTGCTCATGCGTTTGCCCAGCGCCAGTGCGGCCTCCAGCACCGCCGCGGAAGTCTGCGCACCGCGAACGATTTCCAGCAGTTTCATGATGTGTGCCGGGCTGAAGAAATGCAGGCCCAACACTTGCTCCGGGCGTCTTGTCGCGGCAGCAATCGCATCGATGTCCAGCGCCGAGGTATTACTCGCCAACAGCGCCTCAGGCTTGAGCAAACCATCCAGCTCACGAAAGATCTTCTGCTTCAGCTCAAGATTTTCGTACACCGCCTCGATCACCAGATCGACATTGCGAATCGCCGCGTAATCCGCCGCCGCACTGACCCGTGCGATACGCGCATCCGCCTCGGCCTGATCAATCCGGCCTTGGCGCACGTTATGTGCATAAGTCTCGGCCACGGTGGCGAGTGCCTGCTCAAGCATCTGTGGATTGTTATCCACCCACTGCACCGTCACACCGGCGTTGGCCAGGCACATGACAATGCCCCGGCCCATGGTGCCCGCACCGATCACCGCGGCCTGCTGAATATCGAAGGATGTCTGGCTCATGTTGTTCTCGTGTTGGCGATCCAAAGACAGACCTCAACCATAGTCAGCCAACGACGGTTTTTGAAGTTTATTACCGTGATGATCGACATTCAGCGGATGGATAGAGCCCTCGCCTTGATGACACTTAATGTAGGAGCTGCCGAAGGCTGCGATCTTTTGATCTTGAACAAATCAACATCAAAAGATCGCAGCCTTCGGCAGCTCCTACAACGATCAAAGGTGCTCTTGCGCCCAGCTGCGGACTTCGCCGTAGGGATATTCCTCCAACTCCGCAAACCCGGGAATCGCTCGCGCCTTGAGCTTGGTGAACAACGGCACACTGATCCCGCACAGAAACCTCGTCACCCGCTCCGCTGTCGGGATGACCCCGGTGTGCTGCTCATGCCTGTGGATAAAATCGCCACACAACGCCGCAAAGTTTTTATCCACAAGCGCGGGCAATTCCGGTGGTGCCGGCAACCGCGCCACCTGGCCATGACACACCGAGCAATGCCCGCACCGCTCAGGCGCATTGCGATCCCCGAAATACTCGGCCAGGCGATAACCCAGACAACGCTCGGTGGCAAAAACTTCAAGCATCGCGTGGATGCGCGCCACTTCGGCCTGCTCATGTCGGGTGAAATAGTCATGCAGTTCAGCGCTCAGGGCATCGCTGTCAAAGTCACTATTCAGCAGGCTGTAGACCTCGGTCATCTGCTTGCTTTCCAGCTCGACCCAGCCCTTTTCCTGAAAGTAATCCAGCGCCTTCACCACCCGATTGCGTTCGGCGGAATATTGCGAATACATCGCCTCGAAATTCACCGTGGCCCAGGTGCGTGCGCGCGTCGAGGTCTGAATGATCGCGGCTACGAACTCCCTGCGCTCACCGTCGAAACGCTCAAGCAGCGCTTCCGGTTCCAGCAGGTATTTGAAACGGTATTCGGCGTAGTAGGCATAGCGCGGCGCGATCAACCCGCGCAGCTCCAGTTGCACCAGCAATGTTTTCAGCGGCAGTGAGCGAATATTGCTCTGATCCGCCAATGGCCCGAGCAGAAACTCCCACTGTCCTTCCGGCACCGAGGCCTTCAGTTCGTCGAGCACATAGCGGATGCCATCACGCTCCGGCGTATCGCCGTAGACGAAGTTTTCCAGCACGTTGAGGCTGTCGCGATTGGCCAATACCAGACAGTCCGACGGCTGCCCGTCGCGCCCCGCACGGCCAATTTCCTGACTATAGTTTTCGATGGATTTCGGCAGGTCGAAGTGCACGACATTGCGGATATCACTCTTGTCGATGCCCATACCGAAAGCGATCGTCGCAACGATGCAATTGGACTGCCCAGCCATAAAGCGCTTCTGGATCGCCTCGCGTTTGTCGTGGGCTAAACCGGCGTGATACGCCTCGGCCTGAATGCCGTTGCGTTCAAGGTGTTCGGCGATGTGCTCAGCGGTTTTCTGCAAGGTCACGTAGACGATGCTCGGCTGCCCCGGACGATCGCTCATCCACTCCACCAGACGCCGGCGCTTGTCCTGGCCGCGCACCGGTTCGACCAACAGGTTGAGGTTGGGCCGATAGAAGCCGGTGGTCACCACATCGGCGGCGGCGATCGCAAATTTGGCCTGCATGTCGGCGATGACTTTCGGCGTTGCCGTGGCCGTCAGCAACAAGGTTTGCGGGATGTTGAACTGGCGCTGGTAGTCCGGCAGCTTGAGGTAGTCGGGGCGAAAGTTGTGGCCCCATTCCGAGATGCAATGCGCCTCGTCCACCACCAGCAACGAGATCGGCACCTGCTGCAAAAAGTTGCGGAAGCGCTCGTTCTTCAAGCGCTCCACCGAGATCATCAAAATCTTCAATTCACCCGAACGGGCGCGGGCCATCACGTCATTGGCATCATCGCGACTCTGCGCCGAATCGATGCTGCCTGCGGATATGCCATGACGCTGCAAGAAGGCCAGTTGATCCTGCATCAGCGCCAGTAACGGCGAGACCACCAACGTCAGGTGCGGCAGCATCAGCGCCGGCAATTGATAACAAATCGACTTGCCGGAACCGGTGGGAAAAATCGCCGCCGCCGAACGCCCGGCCAGCACCGCGCTGATCGCAGCCTCTTGTCCGGGTCGAAACTGTGGAAAACCAAAAACCTGTTCCAGGGTGTTGTGCATTCGCTGTCACTCCATTGACTGCTGCCATGCCAACAGCCTAGCGGGCGATCGCAGCGAGTCGAGAAAAGGTCGGGGCCAAAATCGATTCGGAATGATACAGCGATTACTTGAACGCCACGGTCCCTGTGGGAGCGAGCCTGCTCGCGAAGAGGCCGGTCAGAACAACGCAAAATCCTGAAGTTCAGGGACGCAACACCGCCACCCGCAACTGCTCATTCAGCATCTGCTCATGCACACCTTGGCTCTTGCTCGCCCACAGCGCATGGGCCGGGCTGATGTCGCCGGTGAATGCCGCCGCCAACTGACGCAGATCAGCGACGCTGCGCACACGCGGGCAGAACGGTTGCTCATCACAGCTCTGACTGGCGTTGCGATAGGTGCGCAGCAATCCCTCCCAGAGGCCATCGCGCACGTGGCGAATCGACTTCAGTTGCACGTGGGGCACACCGAGTCGCTGCTCAAGCCCCTCTTCATCCAGTGCTTCGCTGGCCAACAAGGCTTTGGCGAACATCAACACTTCACCGCGCGACGCCGTGTCCATGCTCGCCTGGCTGATGAGTGCCTCCGGCCAATCGGTGCGATCGAGACGATCCAGCACCCATGCATTGCCAATGTCAGAGGCCATGGTCAAACGGCAAGAGCTCAGCCCGAGCAATAAAATCGCGGCCATTCGTAGCCAGTGCATACCTAATTCCCTTTAAGCGCGTGTCAGACGTTTGGAAACGCCCTACAGATTCTGGCGCGCACGATACAGCGGTTTACCGCGAATCGCCTGACAAACAAGTAGGAATTATTACGCCTAAGGGTTTTGGCCTGAAAAAGCTGCGAAAACACGTAGGGCATTTCCTCAAAACACGGAAAAACCCCTACGAATACTGTCCATTGCGGCTGTCTTGTCCCACAGAGAAACGCCCTTCTATAGTGGCCGGCGCGGCTGCAAACCCTCTGCCGGCCCGCCCCAGCGCTTTAGAACAGGACACGCCTCACCATGATCAACCGCTATCGCCCACTCAAGACTTGCTACAGCGAAAACCCGGTGCTGCTTATCGACAGCCACTCCAGCCAGACTGACCTGATCAATGCCGCCGATCAGCGTTTACGCGCGGCCGGAGATTTGCTGGAAACGCTCTATTGCCTATGTTTCAAACAGGCTGACGTGAAAGATATTCCCAACATCGTCAATGCACTTTATTTGCTGGTACAGGATGGTTGCAACTTGCTTGAAGTCGCCAAACAACAACCATCACAAACAACACACAACTAACTCTTCTACAAATACGGAAACACCAACACTCTTTATTTATACATGCAACTCACACTAACTTGTTCGCTCTTACAAATAAACGAGAGCAACACCATGACAGTTTTAACTATATTTTTTTGCGGCACGGGTTCCAACAAGTTCGATACCGCCCATGAAAACTTCTGGGACGGCGAACTGGTTTCCACACTGGCTGCCAACCATACCGGCCGCGAGTTCGCCGAATGGATCGTCGTCGACGGACCCGGCAGCGGCAACCTGCAAGCTGACGACCTGTTCACCAAGACCAAGGAATACGGCGTGTCCGGCACACTGTTCGGCAAAGGCTGGGAAGAAAACGTGCGGCACGCCATCAATATCATCAAGGGCAAATGCGACTGGCAGCGCGTACAACTCACCGAGGCCGAATACAACCGCCTCAAAGCCGCCGGTATTCCTATTGACGATGTCAAAGTCGAAGGCTCGTGGATGTGGCGAAAGTACAACTACGGCGACCGCAGCATTACTCAACAGAAGTTACAGGAAGGGATCATCAGAACGTTCCGCAAAGATGGCATTATTCCCACCAGCGTCAATCTGGTGGGTTGGAGCCGAGGCGGCATAAGTTGCCACATGCTGGCCAATGCGATGTTAAAGGACAGCCAACTTAAAAACATTCCGGTGAACATCTTTGCATTGGACCCTGTTCCGGGTATCGGAAACTTCCAGGAAAACCGGGTCAAACTCGGCGCCAACGTCAAAGAATATGTCGCTTTCTATGCCCGCGATGAACGCTCCAAAGGTTTCAGTTGTGTCATTCCGCAAACCGCCACCGGCACTAAAACCTGCGTCTACCCGATGGCCGGCCGTCACGCGACCATGGCCGGCAACGCCACAGCTGACGGTGGCGTGCCTGCCAGCGCAAGCGACCTGAAAACCCTGGTGGAACCTGGCCGTGTGGTCCGTCACTACGCCGAAACCTGCCTCAAGCGCTGGGGCGTACAACTGAACAAAACCCTCAACCTGACCCAGACCGAACTGCAAAACCTCACCAACGGCATCGTCAGCGATGAAGCCCGGTACAAACGAATGCACAACATCTCCTACACCTACTTCACCGAACTGGATAAAGGCGAACGCTACGTGTCTCTGGGCAGCAAAGGCGTGCCGTTCTCGGCGGTGAAAGGCACGATCTACGCGCCTGCGACGGGGCTGACGACGAGTGTGCTGGATGTGGCGGCGTATCGGGTTATTGGTTGAAGATTCTGAGTGTGTGATGGGGCGAAAGAACCTACAGCAATGGCCTATCGGGTATTCGTCCCGTTCCTACAAGCTCAGACTCCCTTGCCGCCTATCGCGGCTTGGTAAGTCAAATCTATAGTCGTGACTGTCGCTGCCAAATCAGCGACTCGGGTTTGGTCACCTGAAATTGAGAGAGAGAAACTGCGCATGCCCTTGTATGCTTGCCGCCATCTATTGTGCGGCATGCTTTATGGCGGCTGTGTTTGGGACGCTTCGGCGTACACGGAGTTCTCTCTCTCTGGTTGACCAACCCGAACACAGTCGCCTCCCATCGTTTGGTCATGATGGCGGCAGCTATTGGAACGCCTATAGAGAGAAGAACAATGAAAGCATGGAATCCGCTTACCCCTGATCGCTACCGCCCACTCGAATCCAACCTCACCGACACCAAGCCTCTACTCATCGACACCCAGGCCAACCCGCAAGACATCCTCGAATGCGCCGTCCAGCGCCTGCGCGCTTCAAGCGACCTGCTAAAAACCCTCTACTGCCTCAGCTTCAAACAAGCCGACGTCGAAGACATCCCCCACATCACCCACGCCCTCTATCTGCTGACGCAGGATGGCTGTGACCTGCTGCAAGTCGCACAGCAGCAGATGCTCAACTGGAAGGCTCCAGCCTGAAATAGAGTGATCGTATCGCTCTTATGCACTCTGTGAGAGCGATCAAAAAACGGTAATCAACCATGGGAGCAACCATGAGCAAATTCTTTGATGAGCTGATGGAAAGCGTTATCGAAATGGACGAGATCTTACGCAAAAAGCATCGCGATTCAGACTCGAATGCTGATACGAGCGTTTTGACGTTTCAGCAAAAGCAGGCCCATTACGACAAGGTTCGCCGATCAAACTATTTGGCCAGCCTACGCATTGAAGGTTTTGAAACCACCCCTGCCGATGCTGAAAAGCCACTTTCCTCACGCATGGAGGTTCTCGAAAAGTACCGGCAAAAACCGGCCTGACTCGAGGAAGCGCTCACGTTTAAGTAGCAGTATTCTAGCTATACAAACCAAAAACAGATGGAATAATGCCACTTAACTTCGTTTTTTCAGGGATCTTGCGGCAAACAGCATCCTTCAGCTTAAGTGCTATTATTCTGGCAGTTAAGGTTTACAAATGAAGGAATACTGCCACATGGCCAAGAAAACAGCGCCGCTTTTGCCCTCCACTGCTCGACTTCTGGTCGACTTTGGTGAACGCCTGAAGCTGGCTCGCCTGCGCCGAAAATTGACGGCCAAGCAAGTCGCTGAACGATCTGGCATGTCGCTAACAACCTTACGCCATCTGGAGTCAGGTGGATCAGGCGTAACCATCGGGGCCTACCTGTCGGTCATGCAAGTGCTGGGGCTGGAAAAGGATCTGAATAAACTGGCTGCAGCCGATGAAATGGGTCGCCAATTGCAGGATGCGCAGTTAATGCCTGCAACACGATCCGCAGCGAAAAAGCCCCAGCGAGTACGAGCAGTCAGTGCGGCAAAAAAGGGCGCATTCGAACACGTCGATACTTCAAACGTTATCGATGCCGCCACTACCACGAAAATTCCGGCTGACTTCCCATTCAACACACACTCACTCTCCAGCCTTTTGAACAAGAAGAAAAAGGCCGGCCCCCCAACAGGTGAAGAATGACGCTGATTGCTGTTTATGCAGACTGGGAATCCTTGAAAGGCGCCAGACGCCTCGGGTTTCTACACGCAAGGAAAACACGCAACACCAACGTGTTCGAATTTGAGTACGACCCTAAGGCGTTGGCCGATCCCGAGTTGAATTCCATAACTCTAGACCCGCGCATCGGCCCCTTCGAAGGCCGCCAATTCCCCGGCGAACATCAGAGCCGCTTTGGCGTCTTTGCAGACTCAAGCCCCGATCGTTGGGGCCAACTGTTGATGAAACGCCGATTGGAAAGGGACATTCGCGACGGCTTGCTCCCCAGCAACAGCAAGTTGTTCGAATCCGATTACCTGCTTGGCGTCCACGACCTGTTCCGTGTCGGCGCCCTTCGCTACAAACTCAATGACGAAGGCAAATTCCTCGACGACCGCGACGGCGTTGCCGCTCCACCCTTTGTCGAGCTACGCGCGTTAGAACAGGCAAGTCTCGCCCTGGAAAACGATAGGGACAACACAGCCACCGAGGGCCGCGAATGGCTAAGAATGCTCATCGCACCTGGCGGCTCGCTGGGCGGCGCCAGACCGAAAGCCAGCGTCGTCGACGAGTTCGGCCAACTGTGGATCGCCAAATTCCCAAGTACGAGGGATGACTACGATGTTGGTGGTTGGGAATTTGTAGTAAACGCTTTGGCGGTCAACTGTGGTCTGCGTGTTGCGACCGGCATGGCCCGACGCTACGCAAGCGATCACCACTGCTTCCTGGTGAAGCGTTTCGACCGAACCGCGCGCGGCGGCCGACATCACTTCGCATCAGCCATGACCATGACCAACCGCGTCGACGGCGACGACGCCTCAACCGGCGCCAGCTATCTAGAGTTGGCGGAAGTGATCATGGAACACGGCTCGGAACCCAACACCGACCTCCGTGAACTCTGGTCACGAATAGTCTTCAACATCCTGGTCTCCAACACCGACGACCACCTACGCAATCATGGGTTTGTTCTCGATCCTGGTCGGGGATGGCGACTGTCGGCAGCGTATGACATGAATCCGGTGGCGCATGCGGATGGGTTGAAGCTGAACATCACTGATTCTGACAATGCTTTGGATTTGGAGCTGGCGAGGGAAGTGGCGGAGTATTTTCGGGTTAGCCGCTCAGATGCTGAAAACATCTTTCAACATTTTAAATCTGTAATTAGCCAATGGCCGGCTTTGGCTGGAGCTTTGAGGCTATCGACGCGAGAGCAGGACAGTATGACCACGGCGTTTCGGAACTCTGGGCAATAGCGTCACAAACCCGGACAGCCACCACCGACTCAGATTCTCGACAGCTAAGGTTGCCCCCCTAGCGCCTTCCAGAACATCGAAAGGTAATTAATCACACGACCTTCACTGGCCATTTGATGGCCATGATCTATATTCGTATTAACCTCAAATTGTGGCGTAGCGATGCATGCACCCAATAATAGATTGCAGATCTAAAAAATCTAAACCTGAGTAATCGGATAAGCGATGGACAGGGAGTTTCAGAATGCCAAGAACAAAAAAGCACAAAGAAAAACTTTCTATATACTTGGCAAAAAACGATCTCGCATCTGACATTGAATTCGTAAAGGTTGAAAACTCAACAACGCCTAAAACTGTTGTACTTCCTTCCGGCACAGCAACACTATATATAAAAAAGGAAGCCATACCGCATCCTCCAAAATGGGCGAGCTTTCTTTGCAAAGATCAGGATTTCTCACCCGACATATTTGGAAACAGCAATACCATCGGTGCGCTCCTCGTAATTCGAGATCACGGAAAAATATTTTCTTTAGCATTTGGTTCAGGCTACCACTTACTGATAACAGACAGTATCGAAAGAGACTTTGGGCTTCGCGTAACTTTAAACTCAGTGAGCCCGGAAAAGCTAAGAAGCTTAGATAAATCCAATTATGAAGACAACCCACTAAACTCTAGGAATCAGAGCCCTAAAAACGTAGGCATTTTTGAGCTAGAGATAGACTCCGAAACGGATATGCTTTACGCGATAACTGGCGAGTCTATGGTTGATATCTTCGGAGCTCAAATAACGGGAAGAGACGCACTTGTAATTTGCCCAGAAGTTAGCCTAGAAACGTTGACGGATATTTTATTAGAGGCATTGACACGCTTCAATATGAAGCTTCCAGAAAATTTCGAATGGGTTGATAATGTAAACAAAATAAAAGATACGGATATCGCATCAATACTGGATATGGAGTTAGATGAAAAATTATTAACCGACAAAGATTTTGACCATTTTTGGTTAGGAGAGCCAGAGATTGTAGACTGGGAGTACCAATCGGGATACTCCTTTGACCAGCGCTACAAAACCGCGATACACCCAACGCTCGAAATCAAAGAACTTGCTGCATATATGCAAACTAATAGTGGCGAGAGCATCTGCACCGAAGCTTTGAAGAAACAAGATATATATATAACCAATGAGGAACGCCAAGGTACCAAATCTTGGTCCGCATATCGCTGCCTTTATGCAGAAATAACATACAGCAACGACCAATACATCCTTAGAAATGGCATTTGGTATAAAGTCAACCAAGATTTTGTGCGGCGCATCGATAGCTACCTTAGCGAACTGACCAACTACAACCATAAATTGCCGATTTACAACCATGACAGAGAGGATGACTACAACAATCACGTCGTTGCGAATGATTCGAACTATGTGCTTTTTGATAAAAAAACTATTGGCTTGGGTGGAAAACAAGACAAAATAGAATTCTGCGATATTGTACGAAATTTTCGAGATCTAATTCATGTTAAGTATTACCGGAGCTCCAGTACTCTCAGCCATTTATTTTCTCAAGGCTGTGTAGCCGCAGAAGCATTTGTGAGCGATAGAGAGTTTCGAGATAGATTGAACAAAAAACTTCCAGTTGAAATGAAGTTAGTCGATACAGGCTGTCGTCCTGAGTCAAAACAGTTCCGTGTCGTTTACGCCATTGCTATAAACCGAGACATACCAATCAAGCTACCTTTCTTTTCAAAAGTAACCCTCAAAAATGCTTTCAAAACTTTGCGAGCATTAGACTTTGAAGTAAATCTAGCAAGGATTGAAGTAGATCCGGTTCTAGCCTGTAAGAAAAATCATAGAAAGAACAAATAGATTCCTTCATCCACAAAAAAGCCGCCCCTAACGGGCGGCTTTTTCATTCACAACAAACCAATCTTACAACTTCGGCCCTGCAGCCTTGATCGCGTCGCTCACTTCGAACTTCTTGAAGTTCTCGATGAACAGACCGGCCAGTGCTTTCGCAGCCTCGTCGTACGCAGCCTTGTCAGCCCAGGTGTTGCGTGGGTTGAGCAGGTTGGTTTCAACGCCCGGTACGGCCAGTGGCACGTCGAGGTTGATGGTGTCGAGGTGTTCGGTGGCTGCACCGATCAGCGCGCCGCTCTGGATCGCTGCGATCACCGCGCGGGTGGTCGGGATGTTGAAGCGTTTGCCGACGCCGTAGCCGCCGCCGGTCCAACCGGTGTTGACCAGGTAGACCTTGGAGCCGAAGCCGCGGATGCGCTTGATCAGCAGCTCGGCGTATTCGCCAGCCGGGCGCGGGAAGAACGGTGCGCCGAAGCAGGTGGAGAAGGTCGACTTGATGCCGCTACCCGAACCCATTTCAGTCGAGCCCACCAGAGCGGTGTAGCCGGACAGGAAGTGGTAGGCCGCTTGTTCTTCGTTGAGGATCGACACTGGCGGCAGTACGCCAGTCAGGTCGCAGGTCAGGAAGATTACAGCGTTTGGCTCGCCACCGAGGTTGTGCTCGGAACGCTTGGCAACGTGCTCCAGCGGGTACGCGGCGCGGCTGTTCTGGGTCAGGCTCACATCGGCATAGTCGGCGTGCTTGGCGTCGTCGATGACGACGTTTTCCAGCACAGCGCCGTGCTTGATGGCTTTCCAGATAACCGGCTCGTTCTTCTCGGAGAGGTCGATGCACTTGGCATAGCAACCGCCTTCGATGTTGAACACCACGCCTTCGCCCCAGCCGTGTTCGTCGTCACCGATCAGGTAACGGCTTTCGTCGGCCGACAGGGTGGTTTTACCGGTGCCCGACAGACCGAAGAACAGGGTCACGTCGCCTTCTTCGCCGATGTTGGCAGCGCAGTGCATTGGCAGCACGTCAGCGGCCGGCAGCAGGAAGTTCTGCACGGAGAACATGGCTTTCTTCATCTCACCGGCGTAACGCATGCCAGCGATCAGCACTTTTTTCTGTGCGAAGTTGAGGATCACGCAACCGTCGGAGTTGGTGCCGTCACGCTCAGGCACGCACTCGAAGTTGGCCACGTTGAGTACTTGCCACTCTTCACGACCGGCCGGGTTGTACTGGGCCGGGTTGATGAACAGGCAACGACCGAACAGATTCTGCCAGGCAGTCTGGGTGGTCATTTTCACGGCCAGGTAGTGATCTTCCGCCGCGCCTACATGCACGTGGGACACAAAGTGCTCTTGCGCGTTGTTGAATGCTTCTACGCGAGCCCACAGCGCGTCGAACTTGTCGGCCGGGAACTTGCGGTTGATCGGGCCCCAGGCGATAGCGGCCTGGGTGGAAGGCTCTTCAACGATGAAACGGTCAACAGGCGAACGACCGGTGCGGTGACCAGTGCGAACAACCAGAGCGCCGGTATCGGCAAGCTCGCCCTCACCGCGGTTCAGGGCTTCTTTTACCAGATCATCAACACTCAGATCGGTGTACACGGCGTTATTGGCTTGCGTCATGAGGTTCCCCGTCGGCCAGTGGCCGAGTGTGCTCCAAACGTTTTGTAGTAGAAAGTCGTGCACTACTACCGCGAAAAAAGTGGGCCGGATTATGCCAGAAAAGCCCAAAAAGAGTAGGGTCCTCCCGTCGTAACGGCGAAATTCCGTCGTTACGCAGTGAATTTACCTGCGCTGAACCGTTTTAGTGCCGGGTATCTGACGGCGTGTCGACGCCTGCGCCAGCGAACAATTGAGCAATATCGGCCGCGTCGAACAGGTACTGCTGATTGCAGAACTGGCAATCGATCTCGATAGTGCCGCCGTTCTCTTGAACCAATTGTTGTGCATCCTCATGACCCAGACTGACCAGCGCGTTGCCCGAACGCTCGCGCGAGCAGGTGCAACGGAAACGCAGGTTCTGCACATCGAACAGGCGCACTTGCTCTTCATGGTAGAGGCGATGCAGCACGGTTTCGTTGTCCAGGCTCAATAACTCATCGGCGGTCAGTGTGCTCGCCAGTGCGGTGAGGTGCTGCCAGCTGGCGGCGCGCTCTTCTTCGTCTTTCAAGCGATCGGCCGGCAGTTGTTGCAGCAGCATCCCGCGGGCACGACGGCCATCGGCGAACAGCTTGAAGCGCGTGCCGACCTGTTGCGACATGACGAAATAGTTGGTGAAGCATTCCGACAGGGTTTCGCCGTCGAGATCGACAATGCCCTGGTAGCGCTGACCGACAGTCGGGTCGACGGTCAGGGTCAGGTCACCGCCCGGCATCAGGTCGGCAAGGGTCGCATCCGGCGCGATCTGCTCGGCGTTGTAACGCGCCAGGCCACGGATATCGCGCTCGCTGGAACATTCGATCATCAGCAGCGGGATCGGGCCTTCGGAACGCGCCTGCAGAATCAGCAAGCCATCGAACTTCAGCGTGCCTACCAGCAACGAGGCGGCCGCCATCAATTCGCCCAGCAGTTGCGCCACTGGCTCCGGGTACGGGTGCTTGGCGAGAACCTCGGCGTAGCTGCGTTCAAGCGCAACCAGTTCGCCGCGCGTGTCGCTGTCATCGAAGATGAAACGTTGGGTGAAATCGGTATCCGCTAGGTCGGTCATAATTTTGGGTATCTGAATGTGGTGACAAAATGGTTACAAGACGTGAAAATTTGCGCTTCTTGGCACCCTTTTTGGTGCCGACTGCTCTGCCATGGGAGGCATTTTATGAACAATCCGGGTTTGTTCCAATCAAGGTGGAACCTCGGCCGGCTGGTTCTGTGCAACGTAGTGCCGTTGGCGCTACTGGCTTTCTGGTTATGGCCTACGGGCAACTCGCTGTGTGTGATTTTCGACGAGTGGCTGTTCCGCTCGCTCAATGCACCGCTGGCCAGCAACCCGATATGGCTCCACATCTGGGCAATTGCAAGTCTGCGCCCATTCGACATCGTTGTCGGACTGATCCTGCTGACGCTGCTGATCAAGGGCGACTGGGTGTTCAAGGCCATCGACGTGCGTCGCGCATTCTTCGGTTTTTTCTCGATCCTGTTGCTGATGGTGGTGATCCGCGCGCTGTTTTCCAAGTTCGCCGATCATATGGACTGGCAACACAGCAGCCCGTCGATGGTGCTCGAAGGCGCGGTGCATATCAGCGATTACTTCCCGCACCTGGAGAAAACCTGGGAGCTGAAGGATCGCTCCGGCCAGAGTTTTCCGGGTGATCATGCTTCAGTGCTGTTGATCTGGGCGCTATTTATGGGCGTGTTCAGTCGTACGGTCGGCCAGTTTCTGACGATCTGGGGTCTGGCGCTGCTGTTCATGCTGCCGCGCCTGGTGGCCGGTGCGCATTGGGGTCAGGACGATTACATCGGTGGTCTGCTGCTGGCGGTGTGGGCGTTGGGTTGGGGTTACTACACGCCGTTTGCGTATCACGCCTCGAACTTCTGGCTGAAGGTGACGGCGCCGATCTTTTCGCTGGTGGGCAAGTTGCCGCTGGTTTCGCGGATGAGTGTGGTGCGTAGCGCCTGATACCGAGCTGTCTTCGGCGAGGGCTGCGCCCGCGATTCGCGAGCAGGCTCGCTCCCACATTAGAATGCAGTTTCCTGTGGGAGCGAGCTTGCTCGCGAAGAGGCCAGCACCAACAACGCGATTATTCGTCGTTACTGCTACCGCGAAACTTGAACAAATCCCGCCGCTGCTTTTTGCTCGGCTTGCCGTCGGTGCTCACGCCCAACGCGCCCGCCTTGCGCATCGCCGCAGCCGCTTCACGCTTGGCAATACTTGCCTCGGTCTCTGCATACAGCGTCTGCGCCTCCGGGGCGCCACGTCGCACAATCGACAACGCTTCAACCTTCACCGTACGCACTTCAAACCCGGTACGAATCTCGAACTCATCGCCAATGCGTGGCTCTTTGCCAGGCTTGCAGCGTTCGCCGCGACAATGCACCTTGCCGCTCTCGATCGCCGCTTTGGCCAAGGCGCGGGTTTTGTAAAACCGCGCGGCCCACAGCCACTTGTCGAGACGGACCTTGTCGTCCTCTTCGCTTTTTTGTGCCATTTGAATTCCTCGTTCGGCCAGTAGTCGGAACTGTACTACCGTTTCTGTCGGGCGCAAGAACTCGGCCCTCCAGATAGACTGTGATCTTGGCCGGTACATCGGCATGGAGTGATCGAGTGACTAAATTTCCGTCTTCATTAACCTCACCCAAGGCCGGTTGCCAAGGGTGTCAGCAAAGCGAACCGCTGGGCTTCGATTTTTCCTTCGCCTACCAACCCATCGTCGATCTGCGCGACCAGTCGGTTTTCGCCCATGAAGCGCTGGTTCGCGGTGTGAAGGGTGAAGGCGCACTCACTGTGTTGGATCAGGTTACAGAAGATAACCGCTACCGTTTCGACCAGCTCTGCCGGACCCGCGCCATCGAAGGCGCGGCCGATCTTAATATGCAGACACACTTGTCGATCAACTTCATGCCCAACGCGGTCTATCGTCCAGAGTTATGCATTCGCAGTACCCTGGAGGCGGCAAAAAAACACCGATTCCCTATCGACCGGCTGATTTTCGAAACCCTGGAAAGCGAGCACGTAGATAACTATCGCCATTTGACCAATATTCTGCGTGAATACCGCGAATTCGGCTTCAAGACTGCCATCGACGATTTCGGTGCCGGTTATTCGGGGCTCAATCTGCTGGCTGATTTCCAACCGGACCTGATCAAACTCGACATGGCGCTGATCCGCGATGTCGATCAAGACCGTGTTCGTCAGGCGATAGTGCGGGGGATTGTCACAATCTGTGCGGAGTTGGACGTTACAGTCATTGCCGAAGGCATCGAGAGCGCCGGTGAACGGGATTTCCTGGCGGACTGTGGAATATTTCTGATGCAGGGCTACTGGTTCGCCAAACCTGCATTCAAAGCGTTGGCCCAGGTTTCACCTGAGGCCTGGACACGTTAATCGTTGGTTTTTTCTATTGAAGACATTTGATCATTTGACCGTTGTCGGTCTGCGCGAGTGGGTGGCGCTCCCTGATCTGGGAGTCGCAGGCCTGCGAGCGAAAATCGACACCGGCGCCAGCACCTCCAGCCTGCATGCCACCGACATCGAACCGTTCGAACGCGACGGTGAGAAATGGGTGCGTTTCACCGCGCACCTGGGCACGGTGGTGCAGTTGCGTCACCGCCGCTGCGAAGCGCCACTGGTGACGCGCAAAACCATCAAAAGCTCCAACGGCCATGCCCAGGAGCGCTATGTGATCAGCACCACTCTGGCTTTGGGTGATCGGGTCTGGCCGATCGAGTTCACCCTCGCCTGCCGCAAATCCATGCGCTATCGCCTGTTGCTCGGTTCCAAAGCCCTGATCGATGGCCAACTGGTCGTCAATCCGGGCATCAAGTATGTACAAGACAAGCCGGTGTTCCCGGTATCTACCTCCTCCACAGGTGTTGCATGAAGATCGCTGTGCTGTCGCGGAACCCGCGTCTGTATTCCACCCGCCGTCTGGTCGAAGCCGGAACCGAGCGCGGGCATGAAATGGTAGTGATCGACACCTTGCGCGCCTACATGAACATCGCCAGCCACAAGCCGCAGATCCACTATCGCGGCAAACCGCTGGAAGGCTTTGACGCGGTGATTCCACGGATTGGTGCGTCGGTGACGTTCTACGGCTGCGCGGTGTTGCGCCAGTTCGAAATGATGGGGGTATTCCCGCTCAACGAATCGGTGGCCATCGCCCGTTCGCGGGACAAGTTGCGTTCGCTGCAACTGCTGTCGCGTCGCGGCATCGGTCTGCCGGTGACGGGTTTTGCTCACTCGCCGGATGACATTCCCGATCTGATCGACATGGTCAACGGTGCGCCATTGGTGATCAAAGTGCTGGAAGGCACGCAAGGTATCGGCGTGGTGCTGTGCGAAACCGCCACGGCCGCAGAGTCGGTGATCGAGGCGTTCATGGGCCTGAAGCAGAACATCATGGTTCAGGAATACATCAAGGAAGCGGGCGGTGCGGATATTCGTTGCTTCGTGGTCGGTGACAAAGTCATCGCGGCAATGAAGCGTCAGGCCAAACCGGGTGAGTTCCGCTCCAACCTGCATCGCGGCGGCAGCGCCAGCCTGATCAAGATCACCCCAGAGGAACGCATGACCGCGTTGCGTGCGGCGAAGGTCATGGGCCTGGCGGTGGCGGGTGTTGATATCCTGCGCTCCAATCACGGGCCGCTGGTGATGGAAGTGAACTCGTCGCCGGGACTGGAAGGGATCGAGACCACCACAGGGAAGAATGTGGCGGGCATCATCATTGAGCATCTTGAGAAGAATGGCGGACCGAATATGACCCGGACCAAAGGCAAGGGCTAGAGCGAAGAGCAAGAGCCCCTCACCCTAACCCTCTCCCAGGGGGAGAGGGGACTGATTGGGGGATATTGGAGAACTACGCCGACCTGATCCTGCTGTGCCGAATCCATAATCGACTCGGTCATTCAGGTCGATGTATTACGCCAGACACCTCGGTCTGCCCCTCTCCCTCCGGGAGAGGGGCCGATTGGGGGATGATTAAGAGATACGCCGACTTGATCTTGCTGTACCGGATCCATAATCGACTCAGTCTTTCAGGTCGATGTATGACGCAAAACACCTCGGTCGGCCCCCTCTCCCTCCGGGAGAGGGCTGGGGTGAGGGGCTTTTGATCTACACAGCATCCCGCGGCAACATCAATCCCAACGGCAACCTCACCCGCGCCTCCAGTCCACCCCCGGACCGATTGCGCAATTCAACATTGCCGCCATGCATCGAAGCAATCCGCTTCACAATCGCCAAACCCAGGCCAGTACCCTTCCCGCCCCGGGCACGATCGCCACGGGTAAACGGGTTGAAGATCGCCTCCAGCTCCGAAGGATCGATCCCCGCCCCTCGGTCCATCACGCTCAGCACCACATACGGCGCACTGACGTCACCGGACACATAAGCCGCGACTTCAACGTGACCGCCGGCATGGTTCAAGGCGTTGCCAATCAGGTTGTTCAGCAAGCGTTTCATCGATACCCGACGCAGCGGAAACGGCTGAATCGGCTCCAGACGCAAACGCACCTTCTCTTCGTTCTGGTTGTAGGGCGCCGCGACCTCGCGCACCAGATCAGTCAGATCCACCTCTTCCACCGATTCGTCGCGACCATCGCGAATAAACGCGAGGAACTGGTCGAGAATCGCATCCATGTCTTCGATGTCGCGGACCATGTCATCGGTCAAGTCATTGCGATCGCCCATCAATTCCAGCGACAGGCGCAACCGCGTCAACGGTGTGCGCAAGTCATGGGACACGCCGGCCAGCATCAACTCACGCTCGCGTCCGGCCTGCTCGACGTCTTCGGCCATCTGGTTAAAGGCGCGATACACCTCGGTCATCTCGCTCGGCGTATCGCTGATCGGCAGACGTACGCTGCGACCCTGACCGAGTTGCCGGGCGGCATAGACCAGACGCTTCAAGGGTTGGTTGAGCTGACTGACGAAAATCCATGCCGACGCCGTCGACAGCAAGCCGATGGCGAGGAACCAGCCGAGCACGTTCCAGATTTTCTGGCCGCGCAAAGGATGCGGATACAGCGGTACCTTCAGCCAGCCGTCACCGAGGCTCGGTGCGCGCACCCACAACGCCGGCGGCGAGTGCATGCGCAAACGCACTTCAGTGTCGGCGCCCAGCTCCGCCTGCATTTGTCGCTGATAGATTTCGCTGTACGGCCAGTGCTGTTCGCCTTCCGGCACACCGGCGCCCACGACCCGGATCAGGGTGGCGGCATCCGCGATCTTCGCGCGGTTTTCTTCGTCGGCAGCCCAATAAGCACGCAGCGTCAGGGCGACGCCGTGGCTGTATTGGCGATCCACCAGCACGTCCTCGTTCATCAACAGATAAACCAGGGTCAGCGCCTTGGAAAACAGCACGACGATGAGCACCAGCCAAAGGGTGCGGGAGAAAAAGCTTTGGGGGAACCAGACGGGGGTTTTCATCTATAACCGCTACACACTTGCAGGAGCGAGCAATGCTCGCATATTGCGGATTGCGAGTCTGCGGGCATGGCCGTTCGACCAAAACCTGCAGACCCGCTCCTACAAATCGCCGATCACTTGGTGGCGGCGCCATCCGGTACGAACACGTAGCCCACACCCCAGACAGTCTGGATATAGCGCGGCTTCGATGCATCAGGCTCGATCATGCGGCGCAGACGGGAAATCTGCACGTCGATGGAACGCTCGAGGGCATCCCACTCGCGGCCTCGGGCCAGGTTCATCAGTTTGTCGCGGGTCAGCGGCTGACGCGCGTTCATCACCAGGGCCTTGAGTACCGCAAACTCACCGGTGGTGAGCATGTGCACTTCGTCGCCGCGTTTCAGTTCGCGGGTGGCCAGCGACAACACGTAATCACCAAAGGTGACGTTTTCGTCTTCGCTGCCCGGCGCGCCGGGTACCGGTGCGGCCTGACGACGCAGTACAGCTTTGACCCGCGCCATCAACTCGTCCGGGTTGAACGGCTTGGCCAGATAATCGTCGGCGCCCAGTTCCAGACCCTTGATACGGCTCATCTCATCGCCCTTGGCGGTGAGCATGATAATCGGGATCTGGTTGTTCGCGGCCCGCAGACGCCGGCACGCGGTCAGACCGTCTTCGCCGGGCAGCATCAGGTCGAGGACGACCAGATTGAAAACTTCACGCGACAGCAGACGATCCATCTGCTCGGTGTTCGGTACGGTACGGGCGCGGTAGCCCTTGCTGACGAAAAAACGTTCCAGCAGGCTGCTCAGCCCCGGATCGTCGTCAACGATGAGAATTTTTTCGCCTTCAGCAGTTTGTGCAGTGCTGCTCATTGGATGCTCCTTTTAGCTCGGCGCGCATTATGGCGTAGCTGCCGTTATACGCACCGTGTGCATTGTTAGCAGATTTTTCCTTCACTGCCAGAAAACCGGGGTTTATGCCTACAGACTGCGACGCCCCCGAATGACAGAACGCTGGTTATAATGCGCGGCGTTTTGTGCCAGGCAACGTCTGAATCGTTACCGCAGGTGGCAGGCTTTTTTCCTGCCTAGCGCAGTAATTGTTCGATTTCACGGGTCAATGGCCTGCCTTTTGACCCAGGCAGCGGCAATTTTCTAGCCGCTCAACCAGACTCCGGGCCTTTATTTCCGTGCCTGAGAGCCTGATTTCACAATATGTCAGGTGGTTTTATGGACAGCATCAACAGCCGCATTGCCGAGGAACTCGGCGTACGCCCACAACAGGTCGAAGCGGCCGTCGCGCTACTCGATGAAGGCTCTACCGTTCCCTTCATCGCCCGTTACCGGAAAGAAGTCACCGGCAGCCTCGATGACACTCAGTTGCGTCATCTGGAAGAGCGCCTGCGCTACCTGCGAGAACTCGACGAACGGCGCATCAGCATCCTCGCCAGCATCGAAGAGCAAGGCAAGCTCACCCCTGCCCTTGAGCGCGACATCAAACTCGCCGACACCAAGACCCGCCTCGAAGACTTGTACCTGCCGTACAAGCAGAAGCGCCGCACCAAGGGCCAGATCGCCCTGGAAGCCGGCCTCGGCGACCTGGCCGACGGCCTGTTCAACGACCCGAACCTGACCCCGGAAACCGAAGCCGCACGCTTCGTCGACGCCGAAAAAGGCGTGGCCGATGTGAAAGCCGCGCTGGAAGGCGCCAAGTACATCCTCATGGAGCGCTTCGCCGAAGACGCCAGCCTGCTGGAAAAACTGCGTAACTACCTGAAACAGGAAGCGACCCTCAGTGCCCGCGTCATCGCTGGCAAGGAAGAGGAAGGCGCCAAGTTCCGCGATTACTTCGAACACGACGAACCGCTGAAAAGCATGCCGTCGCACCGCGCACTGGCGATTTTCCGTGGCCGCAACGAAGGCATCCTCAGCTCCGCGCTGAAAGTCGGCGACGAGCTGCCGGGCACCATGCACCCGTGCGAAGGCATGATCGGCCAGCAATTCAACATTCAAAACCAGAATCGCCCGGCCGACAAATGGCTCGGCGAAGTGGTGCGCTGGACGTGGAAGGTCAAGCTCTACACGCACCTGGAAACCGACCTGCTCGGCGAACTGCGTGACGGCGCCGAAACCGAAGCAATCAACGTGTTCGCGCACAACCTGCACGACTTGCTGCTGGCCGCACCGGCCGGCCCGCGCGCAACGTTGGGCCTCGACCCGGGCCTGCGTACCGGCTGCAAGGTGGCGGTGGTCGACTCGACCGGCAAACTGCTCGATCACGCCACGGTTTACCCGCACGTGCCGCACAACAAGTGGGATCAGACCATCGCCATTCTGGCCGCCCTGTGCGCCAAGCATTCGGTTGATCTGATCGCCATCGGCAACGGCACTGCCAGCCGCGAAACCGACAAACTGGCGATCGAACTGATCAAAAAATACCCAGCGATGAAAATGACCAAGGTCATGGTTTCCGAAGCGGGTGCATCGGTGTACTCGGCGTCGGAACTGGCGGCCAAGGAATTCCCGGATCTCGACGTGTCGATCCGTGGCGCGGTGTCCATCGCCCGCCGTCTGCAAGATCCACTGGCCGAACTGGTGAAAATCGATCCGAAGTCCATCGGTGTCGGCCAGTACCAGCACGACGTGTCGCAGCTGAAACTGGCGCGCGGCTTGGACGCTGTAGTCGAGGACTGCGTGAACGCCGTCGGCGTTGATGTGAACACTGCTTCGGTGGCGCTGCTGGCCCGTATCTCCGGCCTCAACGCGACGCTGGCGCAAAACATCGTCGCGCACCGCGACGAGCACGGCGCATTCAAAACCCGCGCAGCCCTGAAGAAGGTCGCACGTCTGGGCGAAAAAACCTTCGAACAGGCCGCCGGTTTCTTGCGCGTGATGAACGGCGACAACCCGCTGGATTCCTCGGCGGTGCACCCGGAAGCCTATCCGCTGGTGCAACGCATTGCCGCTGAAACCGACCGTGATATCCGCTCGCTGATCGGTGATGCAAGCTTCCTCAAGCGTCTGGATCCGAAGAAATTCACCGACGAGACCTTCGGTCTGCCAACCGTCACCGACATCATCCAGGAACTGGAAAAACCGGGCCGCGACCCGCGTCCGGAGTTCAAGACTGCCGAGTTCCAGGAAGGCGTCGAAGATCTGAAAGACCTGCAACTGGGGATGATCCTCGAAGGCGTGGTGACCAACGTGACCGCGTTCGGCGCGTTCGTCGATATCGGCGTGCATCAGGACGGTCTGGTGCATATCTCGGCGCTGTCGGAGAAGTTCATCAAGGATCCGCGCGAAGCGGTGAAGGCCGGCGACGTGGTGAAAGTGAAGGTCATGGAAGTCGACATCCCGCGCAAACGCGTTGGCCTGTCGATGCGCATGGGCGACACCCCGGGCGAGAAGATCGACGGTGCCCGTGGCTCGCGTCCGGGCTCGGCGCAGCGCCAGCCTTCGAACAACGCGCCACGCAAGGAAACCGCGACCGCAGCGCCAGTGAACAACGCGATGGCCTCGCTGTTCGCCAACGCCAAGCAGTTGAAGAAACGCTGATGGAAATTCCGGCCGGGCTCGTCGAGAGCGCGTTTTTCAAGCTGTTGGGCTGCCGCCTGCACAGCCTGGAAACCGGGGTGGCGCAAGTCGCCCTGGTGCTGGAACCGGAACTGCGCAATCGCGGCGGCAAATTGCACGGTGGCGCGCTGTTCAGTCTGGTCGATATCGCCATGGGGCTGGCCTGTTCCAGCACTCATGGCTTCGATCAGCAGAGCGCGACCATCGAATGCAAGATCAACTATATCCGCGCCGTTTCCGACGGTGAGGTGCTGTGCACGGCACGGGTGATTCACCCGGGCCGGCGCACGTTGGTGGTCGAAGCCGACGTGATGCAGGGCGACAAACTGGTCGCAAAAGCGCAAGGCACGTTCGCTGTCCTGTAGCTACCGGTCATCATTTTGAGTTAATTTCGGCGCAACGAATCCTGTGGGAGCGAGCCTGCTCGCGAAGAGGGTGTATCAGCAATGCAGATGTTGGCTGACACACCGCCTTCGCGAGCAGGTCGGATCGCCGCACCGTCGCTCCCACAGGGATTGTGCAGTTCCTGACTGACCGGCAAATGGCCTGCCGCTACAAAACCAGGCGAAAACGCCAGTTTCAACTTCACCCTTGTAGACCGTCCTGCCCACCCCCATATTGGGGCGACTGACGCGTGAAGGAATTCAAATTGAGCGAACTTCTCAACCGCCGCCTGGCTCTGCTCGGCGAGCGCGCTAACCTCTCTCTGCTCGAGCAGTGCCTGCACGGTATCGAACGTGAATGCCTGCGCGTGACCAGCGAAGGTCGCCTGGCGCAAACGCCGCACCCCGAAGCCTTGGGTTCCGCGCTGACCAACGAACAGATCACCACCGACTACTCCGAGTCGCTGCTGGAATTCATCACACCCGCCCTGCCGGATCCGGCGGATACGCTGGCGAGCCTGGACAAGATTCACCGTTTTGCCTACAGCAAGCTCGGCAACGAGTACCTGTGGAGTCCATCGATGCCGTGCCCGTTGCCGGCCGAGGAAGACATCCCGATCGCCTATTACGGCACCTCCAACATCGGTCAGCTCAAGTACGTCTATCGCAAGGGTCTGGCCCTGCGGTACGGCAAGACCATGCAGTGCATCGCCGGGATTCACTACAACTTCTCCCTGCCGGAAAAGCTCTGGCCGCTGCTGCGTGAAACCGAAGGATTTGTCGGCACTGACCGCGATTTTCAGTCGTTTTCCTACATCGCACTGATCCGTAACTTCCGTCGCTACAGCTGGCTGCTGATGTACCTGTTCGGTGCCTCGCCAGCGCTCGACGCCGGTTTCCTGCGCGGTCGTTCGCATCAGCTGGAACAGCTCGATCCGGACACCCTGTATCTGCCGTACGCCACCAGCCTGCGCATGAGCGACCTCGGTTACCAGAGCAACGCCCAGGCCGGCCTGACGCCGTGCTACAACGATCTGGCGAGCTACACCGACAGCCTGCGCAAAGCCGTGGCCACGCCGTACGCGCCGTACGTTGAAGTCGGCACACATCAGGATGGCGAGTGGGTGCAGCTGAACACCAACATCCTGCAGATCGAAAACGAGTACTACTCCAACATCCGCCCGAAACGCGTGACCTATACCGGCGAACGGCCGATTCAGGCGCTGGTGGCCCGTGGCATTCAGTACGTTGAAGTGCGTTGCCTGGACATCAACCCGTTCCTGCCGATGGGCATCGACCTGACCGAGTCGCGCTTTCTCGATGCGTTCCTGCTGTATTGCGCGCTCAACGATAGTCCGTTGCTGACCAATACCTCGTGCGGTAACGCGACGTCGAACTTCCTCAGCGTGGTCAAGGAAGGTCGCCGTCCGGGCCTGCAATTGCAGCGTGACGGTGAGTCGGTGGAGATGAAGACCTGGGCGGCCGAACTGCTGGAGCAAATCGCGCCACTGGCGGCGTTGCTGGATCAGAGCCATGGCGGCGATGCGCACAGCAAGGCACTGGACGTGCAACTGGCCAAGGTCAGTGATCCGTCCCTGACGCCGTCCGCGCAGGTGTTGGCGGCGATGGCTGAGCACAAGGAAAGCTTTGCGCAGTTTTCGTTGCGTCAGAGCCAGGCGCATGCGGAGTTTTTCCGTAACGAGCCACTGGCGGCGGATGAGCAGGCGAAGTTTGAGGAGTTGGCGCGCACTTCGCTGGCTGCACAGGCTGAGCTGGAGCAGAACGAGGTGGGGGATTTTGACGTGTTTGTCGGGTCGTATCAGGCGAGTATTTTGGCGATCAGCAACTAAAAGCCCCTCACCCTAGCCCTCTCCCGGAGGGAGAGGGGACTGATTCAGGTGCTCATGAAAGTTACGCCGACCTGAAATACCGAGTCGAACTCAGGCCTTGAAAAGCACAGAGATCGGCCCCCTTTCCCCCTCGCCCCCCTGGGGGAGAGGGCTGGGGTGAGGGGGCAAAGATCTAACGTCGAACGAATAAATCCGAAAAGCCCACAAACTCCCCCGCTCTTAGATTTTTCCGCTCATAAGCTCATTCTAAAAAGTTATTTATTTACTGATTCTTAGATCATTTAGTCTCCTTTCACGCCGACGCTCGGTCGCCTGATATGGAGCTCTTCAATGAAACTGAATTTCCCGCTTCGCCTGCTTGCCGCGGCCTCTCTGGCTGCCGCGAGTTTTCTGGCTCAGGCCGCCGACCTCACCGTCGCCTACCAAACCACTGTTGACCCGGCGAAAGTCGCCCAGGCCGACGGCGCTTACGAGGAAGCCACCAAAGCCAACATTGCCTGGCGCAAGTTCGACAACGGCGCCGACATCATCGCCGCCATCGCCTCCGGTGACGTGCAGATCGGCTACCTTGGTTCGAGCCCGCTAACCGCGGCGATCACCCGCAAAGTCCCGGTCGAAACTTTCCTCATCGCCACGCAGATCGGCGCCGCTGAAGCACTGGTCGCGCGCGACGGTTCTGGCATCAAGACCCCGCAGGATCTGATCGGCAAGAAAATCGCCGTGCCGTTCGTATCGACCGGTCACTACAGCCTGCTCGCCGCGCTGAAGCACTGGAACATCGACCCATCGAAAGTCACCGTGCTCAACCTCGCGCCGCCAGCGATCATCGCCGCGTGGAAACGCGGTGACATCGACGCCACTTACGTTTGGGATCCGGCACTCGGTGTGGCCAAGGAAAACGGCAAAGTGCTGATCACCTCCGGCGAACTGGCCAAGTTCGGCGCGCCGACCTTCGATGCGTGGATCGTGCGCAAAGACTTCGCCGAGAAGCACCCGGAAATCGTCACCGCGTTCGCCAAGGTCACCCTCGACGCCTACGCCGATTACCGCAAAGACCCGAAAGCCTGGCTCGCCGATCAAGCCAACGTCGACAAACTGGTGAAACTCTCCGGCGCCAAGGCCAGCGATATTCCGCTGCTGCTGCAAGGCAACGTCTACCCGCTCGCGGCTGATCAGGTCGTCAGCCTAGGCGCGCCGACCACCAAAGCCATCACCGACACCGCCGCGTTCCTCAAGGAGCAAGGCAAGGTCGAAGCCGTTCTGCCGGACTACGCGCCGTACGTCAGCGCCAAATTCATCACCAACTGATCGGGAGTTAACCGCGATGGCCTTGCTACAGCTGGAGCGCATCAGCGCACAGTACCCGGGCAGCCCGACACCGGTGCTGGCGGATATTTCTCTGACCCTGGGGCCTCAGCAATTGCTGGTCGCCCTCGGCCCGTCCGGCAGTGGCAAGACTTCGCTGTTGAACCTGATTGCCGGTTTCGTCGAGCCGAGCGCCGGGCGCATCACCCTCGACGGCGTGCCGGTCAAAGGCCCGAGCGCCGAACGGGGCGTTGTGTTTCAGGACGACGCTTTGCTGCCTTGGCAGGACGTGTTGGCCAACGTCGCGTTCGGTCTGGAACTGGCCGGTGTCGCCAGGGACAAACGCGAAAAAATCGCCCGTGAAATGCTCGCGTTGGTTGACCTTTCCGGTTTCGAAAGCCGCCGTATCTGGCAACTCTCCGGTGGCCAGAAACAACGTGTCGGCCTCGCCCGCGCCCTCGCCGCTGATCCGCGTGTATTGCTGATGGACGAGCCCTTCGGCGCGCTCGACGCGTTCACCCGCGAACAGATGCAGGAGCTGTTGCTGCAAGTCTGGCAGCGCACGGCCAAGCCGGTTTTTCTGATTACCCATGACATTGAAGAAGCGGTGTTCCTCGCCACTGACCTGATTCTGCTCGCGCCGAATCCGGGGCAGATCGTTGAGCGCCTGCACCTGGATTTCGGTCAGCGTTACGCCGCTGGCGAGTCCGCCCGCGCGATTAAATCCGACCCGCGTTTTATCGAAACCCGCGAACACGTGCTGAGCAAAGTGTTCTCGCAACGCGGCGCCGGGCAACGGCAGGAGCGCGCATGAGCAGTTACGACGTTTCTTCGACTGCGGTAAAACCGGTCAGCGCTTCGGCGGCGATTCCCGTACGCCGCAGCCTAAGCACGCGCTGGATCAGCCTGCTGACGCTGTTTGCCTTGTTGGCGATCTGGTGGGCAGTGACCGCCACCGGTTTGATCGAACCGCTGTTCCTGCCGCCACCGTCCGCCGTGCTGCAAAAGGGCTGGTTGCTGGCGACTACCGGTTACATGGATTCGACGTTGTGGCAGCACCTTGGTGCGAGCCTGAGCCGCATCGGTCTGGGCCTCGGTTTTGCGATATTGACCGCTGTGCCGGTGGGCATTGCCATCGGCGCCAACCGCATCGCCCGTGGCGTGCTCGATCCGCTGATCGAGTTCTACCGGCCGATTCCACCGCTGGCCTATTTGCCGCTGATCGTGATCTGGTGCGGCATCGGTGAGTTGTCGAAAGTGCTGCTGATTTATCTGGCGATTTTCGCGCCGATTGCCATCGCTACCGCCACCGGTGTGCGCACGGTTGATCCGGCGAAATTGCGCGCGGCGCAGTCTTTGGGCGCGACTCGCGTGCAGCTGATTCGTCATGTGATTTTGCCGAGCGCTCTACCGGACATTCTCACTGGCGTGCGCATTGGTCTGGGGGTGGGTTGGTCGACGCTGGTTGCGGCTGAACTGATTGCTGCCACCAGTGGCCTGGGCTTCATGGTGCAGTCGGCCGCGCAGTTCCTCGTCACCGATGTGGTGGTGCTGGGGATTCTGGTCATCGCCCTGATCGCCTTCGCCATGGAAATGGGCCTGCGTGCCCTGCAGCGCAAACTGGTGCCGTGGCACGGCCAGGCCCACTAAATCGTCTTGTGAAAATCCCCCTGTGGGAGCGAGCCTGCTCGCGAAAGCGTCAGATCAGTCACTGCACTGTCGCCTGACACTGCGCATTCGCGAGCAGGCTCGCTCCCACAAAAGCTTGAACCCCGAATTCGAAGAGAAAGACCATGAGCAGCCTCAACATCACCCCATTAAGCTCGGCCCTCGGCGCACAGATCAGCGGCGTCGACATCAGTCAGCCATTGAGCCTGGAACACCGCGACGCGATCGAGCAGGCACTGCTCAAATACCAGGTTTTGTTCTTTCGTAACCAGCCAATCGAACCGCCGCAACAGGCACGCTTCGCCGCCTATTTCGGCGACCTGCACATCCACCCGATTTACCCGAACGTGCCGGAACAGCCGGAAGTGCTGATCCTCGACACCGCCGTCACCGACGTGCGCGACAACGCGATCTGGCACACCGACGTGACCTTCCTGCCGACGCCGGCGATGGGCGCGGTGCTCAGCGCCAAGTTGCTGCCGGAGTTTGGTGGCGACACGCTGTGGGCCAGTGGGATTGCTGCGTACGAAGCGCTATCGGCGCCGCTCAAAGGCTTGCTCGAAGGGCTGACAGCGACTCACGATTTCACTCGCTCGTTTCCGCTGGAGCGCTACGGCAATACGCCTGAAGCGTTGGCGCAGTGGGAAGAGGCACGACGCAAGAATCCGCCGCTGTCGCACCCGGTGATTCGTACGCACCCGGTCAGTGGGCGGCGCTCGTTGTTCGTCAACGAAGGCTTCACCTCGAAGATCAATGAGCTGTCGGAAACCGAGAGCGAGGCGATTTTGAAGTTTCTCTTCGCCCATGCGACGCGGCCGGAATTCACCATTCGCTGGCGCTGGCAGCAGGACGATATTGCGTTCTGGGACAACCGCGTGACGCAACATTACGCGGTGGATGACTATCGGCCGGCGCGACGGGTGATGCAGCGGGCGACGGTGTTGGGGGATGTGCCGTTTTTTCGTTGAGCCCTGAACAGCAAAAGCCCCTCACCCTAACCCTCCCGAAACGTCGGACCGCCCGGAGGGAGAGGGGACTGACCGAGGTGTTTGTACGAGCTACATCGACCTGAAATATCGGGTTGAATTCAAGTATTGAAAAGCATGAAGATCGGCTCCCTTTCCCCCTCGCCCCCCCTGGGGGAGAGGGCTGGGGTGAGGGGGTTGGATCTTGCTGACCCAACCCAATCTTCATCACTCCGCCGTCGAAGGCTTCTCCCAAAGATTGATCCCGCCCTCTTGGGCAAACCGGTCAATCTCCGCCAACTCTTCAGCACTGAAACTCAGATTCTTCAACGCCCCGACGTTCTCGATGATCTGCTCCGGCCGGCTTGCCCCGATCAGCGCCGACGTCACCCGAGGATCGCGCAACGTCCACGCCAGCGCCAGTTGCGCCAGGCTCTGACCACGACGCTTGGCGATCTCGTTCAGCGCGCGCACGTGAGCAATGTTGGCATCGGACAAGTGCGAAGCCTGCAGCGAACCACCGCCCGGACGATTGACCCGCGCATCTGCCGGCACGCCGTTGAGGTACTTGTCGGTGAGCAGACCTTGCGCCAACGGGGTGAACGCGATCACGCCGGTGCCGAGTTCATCGGTGGTATCCAGCAGGTCTTTTTCCACCCAGCGATTGAGCAAGTTGTACGCCGGTTGATGAATCAGCAGCGGCACTTTCCACTCTTTCAACAGCGCGGCCATCTCGCGGGTTTTCACCCCGGAGTACGACGAGATACCGATGTACAACGCCTTGCCCTGTTGCACGGCAGTGGCAAGGGCGCTGGCGGTTTCTTCCAGCGGGGTGTCCGGGTCGAAGCGGTGCGAATAGAAGATATCCACATAGTCGAGCCCCAGGCGTTGCAGGCTCTGGTCGAGGCTGGCCAGCACATATTTGCGCGAGCCACCGCCCTGGCCGTACGGGCCGGGCCACATATCCCAGCCGGCCTTGCTGGAGATGATCAGCTCATCGCGGTATTGCTTGAAGTCTTCGCGCAGCAGGCGGCCGAAATTGATCTCGGCGCTGCCGTACGGCGGGCCGTAGTTGTTGGCCAGGTCGAAGTGGTTGATGCCCAGGTCGAACGCAGTGCGCAGCAAGGCGCGTTGGGTGTCGATCGGCGTGCTGTCGCCGAAGTTGTGCCACAGGCCCAACGACAGCGCCGGCAGCACCAGACCGCTGCGCCCGACGCGGCGGTAAGGGATGGAGTCGTAGCGGTTTTCGGCAGCGGTGTAAGTCATCGAATCCTCTCTTGTCTGTCTTGAAATGGGTGTCGACTGCTTCGCGAGCAGGCTCGCTCCCACATTGGAATGCAGCCTCCTGTGGGAGCGAGCTTGCTCGCGAAGGGTGTTACACAAATCGATTGCCGGGCCGAGCCAGGCCCAGGTTCTGGCGCAATGTCCGGCCCTCGTATTCCGTTCTGAACAACCCGCGCCGTTGCAGTTCCGGGACCACGCCATTGGCGAAGTCTTCGAGCCCGCCCGGCAGGTGCGGCACCAGCACGTTGAAGCCGTCAGCCGCGCCCTGTTCGAACCATTCCTGCAAGCGATCAGCGATCTGCTCAGGCGTACCGACCAGGCTGTAATGCCCTCGCCCGCCGGCAATCTTGCGACCCAGTTCGGCGAGGCTCAGGTTCTCCCGGCCTGCCAGTTCCGTGAGCAATCTCTGCCGGCTCTGCTGACCGCTTTCCGTCAGCGGCAACTCCGGCAACGGCCCGTCCAGCGGGTACTTCGACAAATCGAAGTTGCCCAGCATACGCCCAAGCAAGGCAACGCCAACCTCGGGTTCGACTAATTGCTGAAACGTTTCACATTTTTCCTGCGCTTCGGCTTCGGTGTCGCCAACCACAACAAAAACACCCGGCATGATTTTCAGCGAATCGGCGCTGCGGCCGTACTTCGGCAGACGTCCTTTGAGGTCAGCGTAAAACGCCTGAGCATTGGCCAAGGAAGTTTGCGCGGTAAACACCACTTCAGCGGTCTGCGCCGCCAATTCACGCCCGGTATCGGAAGAGCCGGCCTGCACGATCACCGGTTGCCCCTGCGGCGAACGTGCAACATTAAGCGGGCCTTTGACCCTGAAGTGTTCACCGACGTGATCCAGCACATGCAATTTCGCAGGGTCGTAATACGCCCCGCTGGCCTTGTCGCGAATGAAGGCATCATCCTCCCAACTGTCCCAAAGCCCGGTCACCACCTGATGAAACTCGCGGGCTCGGCTGTAGCGTTCGGCATGGCCGATATGTTCGTCACGCCCGAAATTAAGCGCCTCGGCAGCATTGTCCGAAGTCACCAGATTCCACCCCGCTCGCCCTCCCGAAAGATGATCAAGCGAAGCGAATTTGCGCGCCACGTGATACGGCTCGTTGTAACTGGTGGTCGCCGTGGCGATCAGCCCGATGTGCTCGGTCACCGCACTCAGCGCCGAGAGTAACGTCAGCGGTTCAAAGTGATCGGAGCGTGCCATGCGACTGGCGATGTCCTGGGTCGGCGCGGCAACACTGTCAGCAACAAACAACGCATCGAATTTCGCCGCCTCGGCAATTTGCGCCAGCCGTTTGTAATGGGCGAAATCCAGACCCGCATTGGCCGGCACATCCGGATGACGCCATGCTGCAACGTGGTGCCCGGTGGCCATAAGGAACGCGCCGAGTTTCAACTGTCTGCTCATCTCAGAAATCCTTGCGCAGTTGCACGCCGAAGTAACGCTCGTCATCCCGTGGCACAGCGCGATAGATGTAGTTGCCGCCGCTGGCGAGCAATGGCGAATAAGACTTGTCGGTGAGGTTTTTGCCCAGCAGTGCCACGCGCCAGCCATTGCTGTAATCGGCCAGCGCGACACTGGCGTTCCACAGACCGTAGGCGCCCTGCTTGGTGTCGGCGTTCTGGCTGATGTCGTACTGCACTTCGCTCTGCCAGCTGTAGTCGGTGCCGAGTTCGATATCCAGACCGTTATCCAGCGGGATGCTGTAGTCGGCGCGCACGTAGCTTTTCCAGTCCGGGCTGAACGGCAGTGGTTTGCCGTTAACGTTGCACGACGCCGCCGCGCCCGCCGGGCAGGCGAATTCGTCGATGCGCGCGCGGGTATAGGCCAGTGCGCCGGACAGTTTCAATTGCTGGGTCGCCTGCAAGGCGTAATCGAGCTCGACGCCTTCGGTGCTGACGCTGCCGGCGTTGATCAAACGTGTCACAACCTGGCCGGCGACGGTGTCAAAGAAGTTCGCCTGATAGTTGTCGTACTCGCTGTGGAATACCGCGAGGTTGGTGGTCAGGCGATTGTTCCAGGACGTGGCTTTGATGCCCGCCTCCCAGGTGTTGGAAGTTTCCGGCTTGAGTGCTTCGGTGTCGCGCGGCTGCATGTTGAAGAACACGTTGTAGGCCGGGCCTTTGTAGCCGCGCGAGTAGGTCAGGTAAGTAGTGACCGTATCGCTCAGGTCGTACTGCACGCCGAGGCGGCCGGACCAACCGTCTTCGTCCACTGAACCGGAACTGCTGGTCGCCGGTTGGATGCCGCTGACGGTGGTCGCTGAAGTGGAAACGCGGCGGTGATCGTATTCGAGATCATCGTGGGTGTAGCGCAGGCCGGCGATGCCGCGAAAGTCGGACGTGAAGTTCATGGTGGCCTCGCCGAACGCTGCGTAGCTGTCGCTGGTGGTGCTGTAATCAGCGACGCCGCGATCGGTGCGTGTGGTCGTTGTCAGCGTGCGCTGATACGTCTCGTCGTCCTTGCCGTGCATGTAGAACAGGCCGCCGACGTACTCGAGAAATTCACCCTTCGGCGAAGCCAGACGCAGCTCTTGCGAGTATTGATCGAAAGCCAGATCGCCCTTGTCCGCCGTGCCGGGAAACGCTGCGGTCACGGTGCCGAGACGGTCGCCATCCTGATACTGCGTATTGTCCCAACCGCGCCACGCGGTAATCGAGGTCAGGGTGTAATCGCCCAATTGCCAGTCGAGTTGGCCGGACAGACCTTTGTTGGTGTCCTCGACATGGCTGCGGGTGTCGGTGTTGATGTCGCGGTTGTGGCTGCTTGCATTGACCGGACTCAGTGCGTTGGTGAAGGCCGGCGTCAGCGACTTGCTGACCACGCCGTTGGGGCCGTCGTCGTGGGACTGCATGTAGTCGGCAATCAGGGTGAAAGTGACGTCGTCATTCGGGGTGAATTCGAGTTTGCCGCGCACGCCGCGATGGTTGTAGCCGTTGACCTCCTGACCGTTGTGTTTGTTGTCGACATTGCCGTCGTAGCTGCCGAACAGCGTGCTGATCGAGCCTTTCAACGTGTCCGGAATCAGGCTGCCGCCGATACCAAAACGGGTGCGGCTTTCGTTGCCGCTGTAGTACGACTGATCGATGTAGCCGTGGGTCTCGGCGGTGGGTGCTTTGCTGGTGATGTTGAGCACGCCGGCCGAGGCGTTCTTGCCAAACAGCGTGCCTTGCGGCCCGCGCAATACTTCGACGCGCTCCAGATCCAGCAAGTCGAGAGTGGATTGGCCGGGACGCGCGTAGACCACACCATCGATCACCGTCGCCACGGTCGGTTCGACGCCCGGCGAGGTGGAAATCGTGCCGACGCCGCGCACGAACAACGAGGTGTCCTTGTTCGAAGCGCCGGTGCGGAAGTTCAGCGACGGCACTTGCTGCACGATACTGGCTACGCCGTTGCGGTTGTCGCGCTCGAGCTGCTCGCCATCGATCACCGAGACCGCCACCGGCACTTTTTGCAGCGACTCTTCGCGGCGCGTGGCGGTGACGGTCACGGATTTGAGTGTCGGCTCCTGATCACTGCTCTCGGCAGCCAATGCGTTGGGCAACGGCAGCGCCGCCAACCCCGTGAATAACCAGCCGGCGGCGCGAATCGATTGCGCCAGTGTGTGTGTCGCCCCAGGAATGTTGTGCATGTTTGCCCGCTCGAAATTGGCCCTTAACCGCTGCCGTTCTGCGACGACAGCGCCTGAATCGGTGTCTTGGGCATTCGCTCGAGCGAGTAGCAGACAGCGCGCTTTGTTAGCGCTACCATCGACAGTATTGGCAAGCCACACATAGAGCGTCCAATACTGAAAAATTACTTTTATATGCGATTTGGTTTTTAAGAAGGATCGAGCCTTGAGCGAAGAAAAACCCCGCAAACGCCGTGGCGCCGGACGCGTGACCCTGAATGCCGTAGCACGTGAGGCCGGGGTTTCAGCGATTACCGTGTCGCGCTATTTCAATCAGCCCGAGCAAGTTTCACCCGAACGCCGCGAACGGATTGCGGCGGTGGTGGCGGAGTTGGGTTACGTGCCGAATCTGGTGGCCGGCGGGCTGGCCTCGGCACGGGGGAAAATCGTCGGGATGGTGATCCCGAACATCTCCGGGCCGATCTTCGCCAATACCATTCAAGGCTTCAGCGACACGCTCAGCCGTCACGGTTATCAGCTGTTGCTGGCGTCGAGTTACTTCAGCACCGAGCAGGAAGAAAACGCCGTGCGCGCGTTTCTTGGCTGGTCGCCCGCGGCGCTGGTGCTGACCAGTCACTTTCACAGTGCCGGTACGGAAAAGATGATCGCCGAGGCGGATATTCCAGTGATTGAGACCTGGGATTACCAGCCGGATCGTGAGCCGATGCAGATCGGTTTTTCGCATTTTGAAGTGGGCGTGACGGCGGCAAAACATCTGCTGGGAAAAGGCTACCGACGTATCGCCTTCGTGCAGAACAGCGCGCCGGGGGACTTCAGCGCACTGGAGCGCCGCGACGGTTACGCGGCGACCTTGCGCGAATCCGGCCTGGATCCTTGGGTCTATGCCCCTGACGCTGATCGAGCACCGTTCGAGGCCGGCAAACAGGCGATGGATGCCCTGATGAACACCACACCGCGCCCCGACGCGATCATCTTCGCCAACGACAACCTCGCCGCCGGCGGCCTGCTCGCCGGGCAACGCGCAGGTATCAAAATCCCCGAAGACTGCGCCGTTATCGGCTTCGGCGATTACCCGTTCGCCGAGATGCTTTTGCCCAGCCTCAGCACGATCAAACCACCGGCACTGGAGATTGGCGTGCTGGCTGCAACACGCGTACTGGAAAGCCTTGGGGTATTACCGAGCGACGAAGTGCAGCGGCTGAACCTGCTGCAGTGCCAAGTCATCGAACGCGAAAGCACCTGATGAATATGGCAGGGGCTGGATTGGCTATGCTCTAAAGGACACAGAGGTGGCCCTTTCGCGAGCAGGCTCGCTCCCACAAGGATTTCCTGTGTACATGAAATTTATGTCCAGCCGAGATCCATTGTGGGAGCGAGCCTGCTCGCGAAAGCGATCCTTCAGGCAATGCACCTCCACCAGGCAGAACCCGCCATGCACACCGCCATCATCATCTTCTTCGGCCTGATCCTGCTCGCCCTGATGCTCTACATCGGCGAGCGCATCGGCTTCAGCCGCCAGACCATGGCCTACGGCTTCGCCGCCCTTTGGCTGGCGTTGACGGTGATCAATGGTGCGGTGGGGGTGGTGCATGCCGGCCAGTCCGTGGGATCGGAAATAGCCATTGGCAGTGCGGTATTCGGCGTGCCGATCGCGGCGATGGTGTTGTTCATGGTGCTGAGCGCCGAGTCGTAAAACGTCCCGGCGCTCAGCCGCCGATCAACGTACCAAATGCAAGAACTGCATGTGCCGTTCGTACTGGTCGAGGATGTCGTTGATGATCTGCTCTTTGGTGTAGCCGACCAGATCGTAGTCCTGACTGCCCTCGCTCAAGTGCACTTCGGCGCGGTAGTAGCGACGATTGTTGAGCTGCTTGGAACCCATGCCGCCACGCGCGAACGACGGCGTGAAGTAGCCGCGCATCTGCACCTGATAGATGAACGGATGCGCATCACCATGGCCGATTTCGAGGCTGACGCTGTCATTTGCCGGATCCGGCTGGGTGACCACGTTCAGGCCTTTTTCGACAAACACTGCCGTCACTTCTTCAATCGCCGGGCGCACCGTGGTGTCCATGAAGCGGTACACCTCGTCCCGCGACGGGAAGTGCACAGCCTGGCTCAGACGCTGACGCCAGCCACCGGTGCCGCGCCGTGAACCGGAGACCGGCGCCAGCGAATGCAACTGCGCGATCTGTTTCTGCGACTCCAGATAGAACGCCTTGTGCAGGCCCCACATCATCAGCAGCAAGATCAGCGAGAACGGCAACGAGGTCAGCACCACCGCTGACTTCAGCGCATCGATGCTGCCGGAGAACAGCAGCGCACTGGTGATCAACGCCGTCATCGCGCCCCAGAATACCCGCAGCCATTTCGGTCCGTCTTCGTCCGGGGTGCCGCCCTTGGCCGACAGGGTCGAGAGCACCACAGTGCCGGAATCGGCAGAGGTGACGAAGAACACGAAGCTGATAAACACCGTCACGGCGATGACGGTTTTGCTCCACGGGTAGGTTTCCAGCAGCAGGTAAATGCTCATCGACGGGTTGTCGATGGCCGACATGCCCAGCGCGCTCATGCCGTGGTTGAGTACCTGATCGATTGCGCTGTTGCCGAAGATCGACATCCACGCGAGGGTGAAACCGAGCGGAATCAACAGCACGCCGAAGACGAATTCACGGATGGTGCGGCCACGGGAAATACGTGCAATGAACAGGCCCACGAACGGCGACCATGCAATCCACCAGGCCCAGTAGAACACTGTCCAGCCACCGAGCCAGTCGCTCGGTTTATCGTAGGCGTAGAGGTCGAAACTCTTCATCGGCAAGGCGCCGAGGTAGTCGCCCAAGTTCTGGATCAGGGTGTTGAGCAGGTGCTGGGTTGGCCCGGCAAACAACACGAACAGCAGCAGCGCACAGGCCAGCAGCATGTTGATGTCGGACATTACCCGCACGCCTTTATCGACGCCGGAAACCGCCACGATGATCGCCGCGCCCATCATCAGCGTGATCAGGCCGACCTGAATCCACTGGGTGTGAGCGATGCCGAACAGGTAGTCGAGACCGGAGTTGAGGTGCAGCACCCCAAAGCCCATGTCGGCGCCCAGACCGAACACCGTGGCGATGATCCCGAAGCCGTCCACCGCGTAACCGATCGGGCCGTTGATGCGTTTGCCGATCAGCGGATACAGCGCCGAGCGCAGGGCCAGTGGCAGATTGTGACGGTAGGCAAAATACGCCAGCGCCATGCCGACGAAAGCGAACACGCCCCAGCCATGCAGGCCCCAGTGCAGAAACAGAATCTGCATCGCCTGACGTGCCGCATCCGCGGTGCCGGCCTCGCCTTGCGGCGGTTGCAGCATATGAGTCAGCGGTTCAGAGACGCAGAAGAAAAACAGCGTGATGCTGATCCCGGCGGCGAACAGCATGCCGGCCCAGGACAGATAACTGAATTCGGGCTCGTCGTGGTCGGCACCGAGTTTTATCTTGCCGTAGCCGGATAAGGCGGTGACCACCACGAAGACCAGATACAGGGTCATCGCGAGCATGTAGTACCAGCCGACCGTATTGGCCGCCCAGTTTTGCGCTTCCAGCAGCCAGGCGCCGGCCTGCTCAGGCATGGCAATGACAACGAGACCAAACAGCAGAATGACCGTCGCGGCGAAGTAGAACACCGGCGGATTCATGCGCACCAGACCGCTGGCGGGGGTTGACGATGCACTCATGAAACGTGCACCTCGAGGGGTTGAAACGTGGCTGAAATGATCGGACTCAGCAAAGGCAAGCCTCCTGTTGTGAGCGGGCAGCGAACCACCGGTTTAACTTGAATGAACGTTCAAGTTAAACATGGATGGGGTGGTAAGGACTAATCGTACGGCTAGGCGGTAGTTTTCCTACGCTAGCTCAAGGATGGGTATGACGTGGGTTTGGGGGGATTCGTTCAACATCCCCTCACCCTAACCCTCTCCCAAAGGGAGAGGGGACTGATTGGGGGATATTGGGTAGATACGCCGACATGGTCCTGCTGTACCGAATCCATCATCGACTCGGTGTTTCAGGTCGATGGATAACCCAAAACACCTCGGTCGGCCCCCTCTCCCTCTGGGAGAGGGCTGGGGTGAGGGTTTGCTTTGCCCCTACTTCTGCGTCCCGTCATCATGCTGCAGATTCGCCTGTGTCAAATTGCACCCCGCCGGCACGCTGCGCGTCAGCCACACATTGCCGCCAATGGTCGAACCCTTGCCAATGGTGATCCGCCCGAGAATCGTCGCCCCGGCATAAATCACCACGTCATCTTCAACAATCGGATGACGCGGATGGCCCTTCTGCAACTGCCCGTCCTCATCCGCCGGGAAGCGTTTGGCACCCAACGTCACCGCCTGATAAATCCGCACGCGCTCACCAATGATCGCGGTCTCGCCGATCACCACGCCCGTGCCATGATCGATAAAGAAGCTACGGCCGATCTGCGCACCCGGATGGATATCGATACCGGTCGCCGAATGGGCGATTTCCGCACTGATCCGCGCCAGCAGCGGCAACCCGGCACGATACAAATGGTGCGCGAGGCGATGGTGAATCACCGCCAGAATCCCCGGATAGCACAGCAGCACTTCATCGACACTGCGCGCCGCCGGGTCACCGTGATAAGCGGCCAGCACATCGGTGTCGAGCAGCGTGCGCAAGCCCGGCAATGCGAGGGCGAAATCCTGCACGATCTGAATCGCGCGTGCCTCGACTTCAGTATCGGCCTGCGCGCTGTGGCGGGCGACGTAGCGCAGCTCCAGGCGGGTCTGCGCCAACAAGGCATTCAGGGCGACATCAAGGGTGTGACCGACGTAGAAATCTTCACTCTCTTCGCGCAGATCAACCGGCCCCAACCGCATCGGGAATAGCGCACCACACAGCGCTTCGAGGATTTCCGCCATCGCCGCCCGCGACGGCAACTCGCGACCACCCTGCTCGCCGGACGCCCGGCCGTTCTGTGCCCGCCACTGATCCCGCGCGCTGCGCAGTTGACTGACGATGGTCTGCAATTGCCAATGGCTGGAACGCTCACTCACGGTTAAGACTCCTCACGGGCGGCCGGACTGTCTGGCCGCGTCAACGGCGACTACTTTACGGCATGGCTGCGAGGGCGAATTAAGAACCGATAGTGCTGGCCTAAGGTCATTTGGCTATAAGCGATTGGCGGTTGCCCCTGCAAAAGCGCGTGCCTATAGTCCTTTCATCTTCCTCCGCCAGTACGGACTCATGATCAAACAACAGCTGGACCGCTTTAACCGTCTCGACCTGCTCGGCCACCCGACGCCACTGGAAAAACTCGAACGCCTGTCCGCATGGCTCGGTCGCGAGGTGTACATCAAACGCGATGACCTGACGCCGCTGGCCATGGGCGGCAACAAACTGCGCAAACTCGAATACCTCGCTGCCGACGCCTTGGCGCAAGGCGCCGACACGCTGATCACCGCCGGTGCGCTGCAGTCGAATCACGTTCGCCAGACCGCCGCACTCGCCGCCAAATTGGGCCTGGGTTGCGTGGCGCTGCTGGAAAATCCGCTGGGCACTGACGACAGCAACTACACCGGCAACGGCAACCGCCTGCTGCTGGATCTGTTCGACACCAAAGTCGAACTGGTCGACAACCTCGACAACGCCGACGACCAATTGGCTGCCCTCGCCACACGCCTGCGCAGCAACGGCAAGAAGCCGTATCTGGTGCCGATCGGTGGCTCCAATGCGCTCGGTGCGTTAGGTTATGTGCGCGCCGGTCTGGAGCTGGCCGAGCAGATCAAGGACACCGGCCTGAATTTCGCCGCTGTAGTGTTGGCCTCGGGCAGTGCCGGAACGCACAGCGGTCTGGCGTTGGCGTTGAGCGAAGTGTTGCCGCAATTGCCGGTGATTGGCGTGACCGTTTCGCGCAGCGAAGAAGACCAGCGGCCCAAGGTTCAGGGACTTGCCGAACGTACGGCGGACCTGCTCGGCGTCGAGCTGCCAGCGAGCTTCAAGGTTGAGCTGTGGGACGAATATTTTGGCCCGCGTTATGGCGAGCCGAATGCCGGGACGTTGGCGGCGGTGAAATTGCTGGCGAGCCAGGAAGCGCTGTTGCTCGATCCGGTATACACCGGCAAGGCCATGGCTGGGTTACTCGATGGCATCGGCCGTCAGCGCTTCAATGAAGGCCCGATCATCTTCCTGCACACTGGTGGCGCGCCAGCGTTGTTTGCCTACAAGGATTTCCTGTAGCGAGATCGTTCCCACGCTCTGCGTGGGAATGCAGCCGTGGACGCTCCGCGTCCCCTTGAGCACTGGAACGCGGAGCGTCCTAGAGGCGTTCCCACGCAGAGCGTGGGAACGATCCTCATATTCAAATAAAGAATAACATTTCAATTATTAAGTATTTTCAAGTCTAACAAAGACATCTTATAGTCTCGCCGCAGGCGAATTTCGCGCAAGACGCATAAGCTGCTTTAAGGCAGGATAGCGCTGTCGTCGAAATCATAAATTCGCCACCTTTCCTTAAGCGTCTTCCATAAGAAAACACAGGGGCTTGTCATGAATTTTTCCGCACTACGTCGCAATCTGCTGGTGGGTTCGCTGGGCCTGGCGCTGAGCGCCGGTCTTATCGGCCAGGCAGTGGCCGGTGAGCAGCTGCAACAGATCAAGGACAAAGGCGTTATCAACGTCGGCCTGGAAGGCACTTATCCACCGTTCAGCTTCGTCGATGCCGACGGCAAACTGTCCGGTTTCGAAGTCGAGCTTTCCGAAGCCCTGGCACAAAAACTCGGCGTCAAAGCCAAGGTTCAGCCAACCAAGTGGGACGGTATCCTCGCCGCGCTGGAATCCAAGCGTCTGGACGTTGTAGTCAACCAGGTGACCATCTCCGACGAGCGCAAGAAGAAGTATGACTTCTCCGAGCCGTACACCGTTTCCGGGATTCAGGCACTGGTGCTGAAGAGCAAGGAAGCCGCGCTGAACATCAAGACCGCCGCAGACCTGTCCGGCAAGAAAGTCGGCGTAGGCCTGGGCACCAACTACGAACAATGGGTCCGCGCCAACGTGCCGGGTGCCGACGTACGTACTTATGACGATGATCCGACCAAGTTCGCTGACCTGAACAACGGCCGTACTGACGCCATCCTGATCGACCGTCTGGCTGCACTGGAATACGCCAAGAAAGCCCCGAAAACCGTTGCCGCCGGTGAAGCCTTCTCCCGTCAGGAAGCCGGTATCGCCCTGCGCAAAGGCGAGCCTGAACTGCTGGCTGCCGTGAACAAGGCCCTCGACGAACTGCGTGCCGACGGCACCCTGAAGAAGCTGTCCGAGAAGTACTTCAACGCTGACGTCACTCAATAATGGAAGAAGCTTTCCAACTCGCACTGGACTCCGCGCCCTTCCTGCTCAAGGGCGCGTATTACACGGTAGTCCTCAGCCTCGGCGGCATGTTCTTCGGCCTGCTGCTGGGCTTCGGCCTGGCATTGATGCGCCTGTCGCGTTTCAAATCGGTCAGTTGGCTGGCACGCATCTACGTGTCGTTCTTTCGCGGCACGCCGCTGCTGGTGCAACTGTTCGTGATCTATTACGGCTTGCCGCAATTGGGTCTCGAACTGGATCCGCTGCCAGCGGCGCTGATCGGCTTCTCGCTGAACATGGCTGCTTACGCCTGTGAAATCCTCCGCGCCGCGATCGGCTCGATCGAGCGTGGTCAGTGGGAAGCGGCTGCGAGCATTGGCATGACCCGCGCGCAAACCCTGCGCCGGGCCATCCTGCCGCAAGCAATGCGCACGGCATTGCCGCCGCTGGGCAACAGCTTCATTTCACTGGTCAAAGACACCGCTCTGGCAGCCACCATTCAAGTACCGGAACTGTTCCGTCAGGCGCAGCTGATTACCGCCCGGACTTTCGAAGTCTTCACCATGTATCTTGCCGCCGCACTGATCTACTGGATTCTGGCCACGGTGCTTTCGCACTTCCAGAACAAGTTGGAAGAGCGGGTCAATCGGCATGACCAGGAGTCCTGACCTGATGATTGTCGTGGAAAAACTGACCAAGCAATTCAAGGGTCAAGTCGTGCTCAACGGCATCGACCTCGAGGTCAAGGAAGGCGAGGTGGTCGCGATCATCGGCCCCAGCGGCTCGGGGAAAACTACGTTCCTGCGTTGCCTGAATTTCCTTGAACAACCCACCAGCGGACGGATCAAGGTCGGCGATATCGAAATCGATACCAGCCGCCCGCTGAACCAGCAGCAAAGCCTGGTGCGCAATCTGCGCCAGCACGTGGGTTTCGTGTTTCAGAACTTCAACCTGTTCCCGCATCGCACCGCTTTGGAGAACGTCATCGAAGGCCCGATCGTGGTCAAGAAGATGCCGCGCGACGAGGCTGTTGGCCTGGGCAAGAAGCTGCTGGCCAAGGTCGGTCTTGCCGGTAAGGAGGACGCCTATCCGCGTCGCCTGTCCGGAGGTCAGCAACAGCGCGTAGCGATTGCCCGAGCGCTGGCGATGGAACCGGAAGTGATCCTGTTCGACGAGCCGACTTCGGCTCTGGATCCGGAACTGGTCGGTGAAGTGCTGGCAACCATTCGAGGCCTGGCAGAAGAGAAACGCACCATGGTGATTGTCACCCACGAAATGGGTTTTGCTCGCGATGTGGCCAACCGTGTAGTGTTCTTTGACAAAGGTGTGATCGTCGAACAAGGCGACGCCAAGGCATTGTTTGCCAATCCGAAAGAAGAACGCACTAAACAGTTTCTCAGCAAGTTTCTGAATCACGCCTGAGAACTTTCATTGCACCATCGAAAACTTCCACGGACGGAAGTTATCCCAATACAACTTCAGTATCAACCAACACCCTACCTGAACAAAACTTATCAGAAGCGCTACATATATATGTTCTGCAACAGATAATACCCGCCTGTCTTCCTCTCCGACTGACCTGTCCGTGCTCGAATAAACCTTGCGTAAAAACCGGCAAAAAGCCCGAGGCACCGTGGCTTATTTCACTTATAGGTCTAGGCAAGAGGTCATAGCGACGTAGGAAACTTCTGATTAATTCGTAATCCACGAATTAACTAATATCGTCTATTGACAGCTTATCCCGCGCACTCTTATCTAGTCGACAACCGGCACCACTTAGTTCAACCAACCCGTATCCAACTTGAATAAAAGTTCAAAGCTTTATTGCCAGTTTATTCATGTCTTTTGTTCTTCCAGAAACGGACTTCGCTGCAAGGCTTCAAGGAGAGAAATCGATGACCCGCACTTCGCATACCCCCGAACTGGCAGCGCCGATCCTGGCGCCTGCGCAAAAAACCGGCATCAATCTGAGCGCCGCCGCACATTTTCTGGTCGAGGTCTCGCCCTACCCCGATATGGACAGCGGAGATCTCATCGAGCTGTTCTGGAACAAATGCTATGTCGCCTCCAGGGTGCTGACGGCCGATGACGTCGGCACAGCGATACGCCTGCGGGTGCCGGAGAGTTTCATCGCCAGCGGCACCGCGCGCATTCACTACCGGGTGATGCAGGTCGGTCAGGGTCCGGCGCTGTCGGCAGCGACGCGCGTGCAGGTCAAACTGGACTGCCCCGGTGGGCAACCCTCGGCGCTGAGCGCAGATGAAAACCAGCAATTGGCCCCCGTGACCATTCCCGACGCGATTCGCCGCCAGGGCGTGAATCCGAACCAGATCAAACGCGGCGTGCCGCTGACCATCGAGCCGTACCTGAACATGGCTGAGGACGACGCCATCACCTTGCGCTGGGGCGACGTACGCATGGATCTGGCGCCGATCACTGTCGCGGATATCGGCTTGCCGATTCAGGTCTGGGTACCGCCAGCGGTGATTGTCGAAGCGGGTGAGGATCTGCGGCTGGACGTGACTTATTGCGTCATTGACCGAGTCGGCAATAACTCGCGTTGGGCACCGCCCCGCACCTTGAAGATCGGCTGTGTAAATCCTTATCTGAAGGTCCCTCTGAGGCAGGAACTCAAGGCGGCCGAATCGCGCAAAGTCTGATGCGCTTTGCTGGCGGCGGGGGCTCAGCCCCCTCTCCTGAAAATTCTTAACCAGCCCGACCATCCGCCCTTCTATACATATTCCTAAAAGTTAGTTTATTTAATATTTATACACGCTTAGGGTATATGAACCGGACCACCGGACATTCTTTCGTTCGCCGCACTCTTGCGGCGTTTTTCATGAGATGTGAGGTAGGTAGTATGGTCCGGAACACAATCACCCCAGTGCAGATCGCCAGGGCATTGCGTGCAGCCAAGGAGCGGCACTGATGTCCAGTCTGGCAGACGCAAACGTCCAGTCGGATCTGGACATCGCCCCACTGTTGTTGCCCGCGCAGGTCTTGCGCAACGACGCCCAAGCCATCAAGGCTGCCCATGAGCTGGCGCAAGTCGCCCGCGTGCAGGCCGCCAAACGCGACCGTCAGCGCAAACTGCCGTGGTCGGAAATCGAGCAGTTCACCCGCAGCGGATTAGGCAGCATCGCCATCCCGCGTGAATACGGTGGTCCGCAGGTTTCCTTTGTCACCCTGGCTGAAGTGTTCGCGATCATTTCCGCCGCCGACCCGGCGCTGGGGCAGATCCCGCAGAACCAGTTCGGCATCATCAATCTGGTGCTCGGTAGCGCCACCGAGGAGCAGAAGAAACAGCTGTTCCAGAGCGTTCTGGAAGGCTGGCGCATCGGCAATGCCGGCCCGGAACGCGGCACCAAAAATACCCTGGAACTGAAAGCGCGAATCACCGCCGACGGCGACGATTACGTGATCAATGGCCAGAAATTTTATTCCACCGGTGCGCTGTTCGCGCACTGGGTCGCGGTCAAGGCGCTCAACGATGACGGCAAGCAAGTGCTGGCCTTCGTCCGTCGCGGCACGCCGGGTCTGCGCATCGTTGATGACTGGTCGGGCTTCGGTCAGCGCACCACCGCCAGCGGCACGATTCTGCTGAACAACGTGCGCGTCGAGTCGAGCCTGGTCGTCGACAACTGGAAGATCAACGAAACCCCGAATACCCAAGGCGCGGTGTCGCAGCTGATTCAAGCCGCGATCGACGCCGGTATCGCCCGTGGCGCCATTGACGACGCCATCGAGTTCGTCAAAACCCGCGCACGGCCATGGATCGACGCCAAGGTTGATCGCGCCAGCGATGACCTCTATGTGATCGCTGACATCGGCAAACTGAAAATCGAACTGCACGCCGCCGAAGCACTGTTGCGCAAGGCCGGCAAGGTGCTCGATCAAGTGCACGCCGCGCCGCTCACCGCCGAGTCCGCCGCTCGCGCATCCATTGCCGTGGCCGAGGCGAAAGTGCTGACCACCGAGATCTCGCTGCTGGCCAGCGAAAAGCTTTTCGAACTGGCCGGCAGCCGCGCGACCCTCGCCGAATTCAACCTCGACCGTCACTGGCGCAATGCCCGGGTGCATACCCTGCACGACCCGGTGCGCTGGAAGTATCACGCGGTCGGCGCCTATCGCCTCAACGGCACTTTACCTGCTCGCCATTCCTGGATCTGACGACCAGACATCTGGAGAAACCTATGACTTTTTCCCATCACGTCGCGGTCATCACCAGCGATGAGCAAGCGCTGATCGTCGCCAGCGATCTGGCCGAAGATTTCAAACGCGACAGCGCGATCCGCGACCGTGAACGTCGCTTGCCACTGCCGGAGCTCGATGTATTTTCCCGCTCCGGCCTATGGGGCATCAGCGTGCCCAAGGAATACGGCGGCGCTGGCGTATCCAACGTCACCTTGGCCAAAGTCATTGCGCTGATCGCCCAGGCTGACGGCTCGCTCGGGCAGATTCCGCAGAACCATTTTTATGCATTGGAAGTGCTTCGGGTTAACGGCAGCCACACGCAAAAACAACGGCTGTATGCCGAAGTGCTTGCAGGCCAGCGCTTCGGCAATGCCCTGGCGGAATTGGGCACAAAAACCGCCCACGACCGCGTCACCAGTCTCAAACGCGACGGTGACGGCTATCGCATCAATGGCCGCAAGTTTTATTCAACCGGTGCGATTTACGCACAGCGCATTCCGACTTCGGTTGTCGATGAAAACGGTGTGCAGCAACTGGCCTTCGTCCCGCGTGACAGCAAAGGCCTGACCGTGATCGACGACTGGAGCGGCTTCGGTCAGCGCACCACCGGCAGCGGCTCCGTAGTGTTCGAAGACGTGTATGTAGCCACCGAAGACGTTTTGCCGTTCCAAAGCGCTTTCGAACGCCCGACCACTGTCGGCCCGTTGGCGCAGATCCTTCACGCCGCCATCGACACCGGCATCGCCCGCGCCGCTTACGAAGATGCCCTGCACTTTGTGCGCAGCAAAACCCGACCTTGGATCGATTCCGGCAACGACAAAGCCACCGAAGACCCGCTGACGTTGAAGAGCTTCGGCCACTTGAGCATTCGCTTGCATGCCACCGAAGCCTTGCTTGAACGAGCCGGCGAATTCCTTGATGCCGCGCAGGCTGAAACCAACGCTGACACGGTTGCGGCGGCCTCGATTGCCGTAGCCGAAGCACGTGCGATCAGCACTGAAATCTCTTTGGCCGCCGGCAGCACGCTGTTCGAACTGGCGGGCAGCCAGGCCACGCTGATCGAACATGGCCTCGACCGTCACTGGCGCAACGCGCGCGTGCACACTCTGCACGACCCGGTGCGCTGGAAGTATCACGCGGTGGGCAATTACTACCTCAATGATGAAAACCCGCCACTGCGGGGGACCATCTGATGGCGAAGAAAAAAATCTTGCTCAACGCGTTCAACATGAACTGCATCGGGCATATAAACCATGGTTTGTGGACGCATCCGCGTGATACCTCGACGCGCTACAACACCATCGAATACTGGACCGAACTGGCGCAGTTGCTGGAGCGCGGACTGTTCGACGGCTTGTTCATCGCCGACATCGTTGGTGTGTACGACGTCTATCAGAACTCGGTCGATGTCCCGCTGAAAGAGTCGATCCAGTTGCCGGTCAACGATCCGTTGCTGCTGGTTTCAGCCATGGCTGCCGTGACCAAAAATCTTGGTTTCGGTCTGACCGCGAATCTCACTTATGAGCCGCCGTATCTGTTCGCCCGCCGTATGTCGACGCTCGATCATCTGAGCCGTGGTCGCGTCGGCTGGAACATCGTCACTGGTTACCTCGACAGCGCCGCCAAAGCCATGGGCCTGCGCGAACAAGTCGAGCATGACCGTCGTTACGATCAGGCCGATGAATACCTCGAAGTGCTCTACAAACTCTGGGAAGGCAGTTGGGAAAACGGCGCAGTGCTCAATGACCGCGAGCAGCGCATCTACGCCCAACCGGAAAAGGTCCACAAGGTCGAGCACAAAGGCGAGTTCTATCAGGTCGAGGGTTATCACCTCTGCGAGCCGTCGCCGCAGCGCACGCCTGTGCTGTTTCAGGCCGGCAGCTCCGATCGCGGTTTGCGCTTCGCCGGTCGTCATGCCGAGTGTGTGTTCATCAGCGGCCAGAACAAACCGTCGACCAAGGTTCAAGTCGACAAGGTCCGCGCCAGTGCCGTGGAGGCCGGGCGTAATCCTGAGGACATCAAGGTGTTCATGGGCCTGAATGTGATTGTCGGCCCGACCGAAGAGGCTGCATGGGCCAAGCACGCCGAATACCTGAGCTACGCCAGCGCCGAAGCCGGTGTGGCGCATTTTTCCGCCTCCACCGGCATCGATTTTTCCCAGTACGAGATCGACGAACCGATCCAGTACGTGAAGAGCAACGCCATTCAGTCGGCGACCAAGAACCTGCAGAACAACGACTGGACGCGACGCAAATTGCTTGATCAGCACGCCCTCGGTGGCCGCTACATCACCGTGGTTGGCTCACCTGAGCAAGTCGCGGATGAGCTGGAATCATGGATCGCCGAGACCGGTCTTGATGGGTTCAATTTGACGCGGATTGTTACGCCGGAAAGCTATGTCGATTTCATTGAGCTGGTGATTCCCGAGTTGCAGCGGCGCGGGTCGTACAAGACCGCGTACGACACCGGCAGCCTGCGCGAGAAGCTGTTTCAAGGAGCGGCGCAGCTACCCGAGCAACACACCGGCTCCGCGTTTCGCCGCTAAAAGCATCGCGAGCAGGCTCACTCCTACAGGGGAACGCATTCCAGATGTAGGAGTGAGCCTGCTCGCGATGAGGCCATAACAAACACCACAAATTTCATGCACTGACTGGAAAAACCATCATGACCAAGAAAACCCTGTCCCACCCAGTCAAAGCACTGGCCCTGGCCCTCGGCCTGTTCAGCTCGAGCCTCTTCGCCGCCGACGCCCCACTGAAAGTCGGCACCACCGCCGCCTTCGCCATCCCGCTGGAAGCCGCCGTCGAAGAAGCCTCCAAACAAGGCCTCAAAGTCGAGCTGGTCGAGTTCACCGACTGGATCGCACCCAACGTCAGCCTCGCTGCCGGCGACATCGACGTGAACTACTTCCAGCACATTCCGTTCCTCGAAAACGCCAAAGCCGCCGCGGGTTTTGATCTGGTGCCGTTCGCCCCGGGGATCATCAACAACGTCGGCCTCTATTCGAAAAAATACAAAAGCTTCGACGAGTTGCCCGAAGGCGCCAGCGTCGCCATCGCCAACGATCCGATCAACAGCGGTCGCGGCCTGCAACTGCTGGCCAAGGCCGGCTTGATCACATTGAAACCGGGCGTCGGCTACAAAGCCACCGAAGATGACATTGTCGCCAACCCGAAGAAGATCAAAATCCTCCAGGTCGAAGCCGTGCAATTGGTACGCGCCTATGACGACGCCGATCTGGTCCAGGGCTACCCGGCCTACATTCGTCTGGCGAAGACTTTCGATGCCGGTTCGGCGCTGCTGTTCGACGGCCTCGACCACAAGGAATACGTGATCCAGTTCGTCATCCAGCCGAAGAGCAAAACCGATCCGCGCCTGATCAAATTCGTCGACATCTACCAGCATTCGCCGGTCGTTCGCGCGGCGCTGGATAAAGCCCACGGCAAGCTGTATCAAGCCGGTTGGGAAAGCTGAGCATGACGGCCGCGATCCAACGGCGACTGGAAATTCCAGAGCCACACCATGCTGAAAAAACCGAGCTGCACCCCGAGCTGAATCGCGCCCACGTACGCTTTATCGGCCTGGGCAAAACCTACAACGGTCGACAAGGCCCGGTCGCGGCATTACAGGGCATCGATCTGGCGATCCAGCGCGGTGAAGTGTTCGGCATCATCGGCCGCAGCGGCGCCGGCAAGTCGTCGCTGATTCGCACGATCAATCGTCTGGAGCAGCCGACGTCTGGACGGGTTTTGATCGATCAGGTCGACATCGGCGAGTTCGATGAAGATCGTCTGGTAGCGCTACGCAGGCGCATCGGCATGATCTTCCAGCACTTCAATCTGATGTCGGCCAAGACTGTTTGGCAGAACGTGGAACTGCCGCTGAAAGTCGCGGGCGTCGCGAAGGAACAACGCGAGAAAAAGGTTCGCGAACTGCTCGAACTGGTTGGCCTGGAGGAAAAGCACAAGGCTTATCCGGCGCAGCTTTCCGGTGGGCAGAAACAGCGTGTCGGCATCGCCCGCGCGCTGGTGCATGACCCGGATATTCTGCTCTGCGACGAAGCCACTTCGGCGCTCGATCCAGAGACCACCCAGTCGATCCTCGGCCTGCTGCGCGAAATCAATAAACGCCTGGGCCTGACCATCGTTCTGATCACTCACGAGATGGCAGTGATCCGCGAAATCTGCGACCGCGTTGTCGTGCTTGAGCACGGCAGGGTTGTCGAACACGGCCCGGTATGGGAAGTGTTCGGCAATCCGCAGCATGAGGTCAGCCAGACCTTGCTGGCGCCGCTGCAACACGCGTTGCCGGAAGAATTGCAAAGCCGTTTGCAGACGCAGCCGCCCTCCTCCGACGCCGCTGTGGTGCTGCGCTTGCAGTTCACCGGCAGTGCCAGTGATGAACCGGATCTGGCCGCGCTTTTCACAGCACTCGGCGGTCGGGTGAAGTTGCTTCAGGGCGGTGTCGAACGGATTCAGGGGCATGCGCTGGGGCAACTGTTGTTGGCCGTCAGCGGTACATCGTTCAGCACCGAGCAATTGCGTGAGCGCGCCGCGCAATGGGCGCAACGCGTGGAGGTATTGGGTTATGTGGTTTGATCGCTTGTGGCAGGGTTTTATCGACACCTTCCTGATGGTCGGTGTGTCATCACTGATCGCGCTGCTGGTGGGGATTCCCATGGCGGTGATTCTGGTCACCAGCGACAAGGGCGGGATCTACGAAGCGCCAGTGTTGAACCGTGCGCTGGGGGCGTTCGTGAACCTGTTCCGCTCGATCCCGTTTCTGATTCTGATGGTCGCGCTGATTCCGTTTACCCGCTTGATTGTCGGCACTACGTACGGTGTCTGGGCTGCCGTGGTGCCACTGACGATTGCTGCTACGCCATTCTTTGCGCGGATTGCCGAAGTGAGTTTGCGTGAGGTTGATCATGGCTTGATCGAAGCGGCGCAGGCGATGGGTTGCCGGCGCTGGCACATTGTCTGGCATGTGTTGCTGCCAGAGGCGCTGCCGGGGATTGTCGGCGGTTTCACCATTACGCTGGTGACGATGATCAACTCGTCGGCCATGGCCGGGGCGATTGGCGCGGGTGGGTTGGGGGATATCGCCTATCGCTATGGGTATCAGCGCTTTGACAGCCAGATCATGCTGACGGTGATTGTGTTGCTGGTGGCTCTGGTGGCGGTAATTCAGTTGGGTGGGGACCGGTTGGCGCGGGGTCTCAACAAGCGCTGAAAAAAAGAAGGATTGGTTTTTGGGAATCGGGATAAATCTGACCGACTGCGGCGGCGCTATTTCTTCAATCAGAGCATCGACATCACTGCGGATCATCAGCGAACGTAGCTCAATGATCCGACAGTGGCGGCGTGGTGAACATTCATGGTCACAAGCGTCCTTTCTCACCTTAGAGTGGAGAATGAGCGCTTTGACGGTGTTCCGAAACTGTAAGAACTAGCAGGTACACACTCAAACAACTGAATTGGAGGGGCGCCGGTCTTGATCTTCAATCAGGCTGTCCAGCCACGAATATTCACTTTTGTTTTGATGCAGCACTTGCAGAGCTTTTGCCGCACAAATCAGGCTGTCAGCGTTGTTCACCGCCAACTGCGCACGCAACGGCGGACTGGCGTTGAACGCGTCAACCGCCGCCTGAAGTTGCAGATCGTCGCCGCTACCCAGGTAATCACTGACAGCGAACAGGAAGGCATCGTGGTCGTCTGAAAACGCGTTCAGATAGTCGACCGTCAAACCGCCACGCATGATTGCCTCGGAGACGCCGCGCTCGGGAACGTCGTACATGGATAGCGAATCCCGGACCAGCAAACGGCCCAGTCGGCCATCCAGATAAAAATAGTCTGCGGCGTTGGGCCCGATGGCCTGGAACCGGTCGATTCTGTTGGTGTGCAACATTTCATGGCCCAACGACAGGCTCAATGTACCGCGCTGCATGTACTTGCGATTGATGAACAGCCGGCCGTGGAAATCGCTTTTGTACATCCACGCCGCGCTATTGCTGTGCGCATCGACGCCGAGGATTTTCTCGGCGCCCCAAACCCCCTGGTATTCCCTGGAAACCGCCAGACCGCGCGCGACAGAATCGGAGAATCGCTGCGCAACATTGAGGTGCCCGGTGCCGAAAAAGCTGTCGTAAACGGCATCCGCCTCCCGGTATTTCAGAGCTATGGCGTGGCTGGCATCAGCGAAGATGTTTTCAACCGCTTTCAGTTCTGAGCGAATGATCGCCACCTGTTCCGGCGAGAACTGCTTCAAGCCGCGAGCGACCAGCGCGCCCTCCTGTGCCGCCGTGTACTCAAACGAGTCATCGCTACCGGTATGAACCCGGTTTTTTTGCGCATGCTCCCTTCTGACCTCGCCAATGAGCTCATCGATGTCGATGTCAATCACTTTGCCTGGACCGGTTAACGGTTGAGGCCGTTCGAGTGTCCAGATCTTGCTGCGCGGATCAAGAAACAAGGCCGGGCCCAACGCCGCCGATTCAGAGACCAGCGATGCCCGATATTCACCGACTGTGCCGGTTTCCCGAACCAGGACGATCTCGCCGGGGGCAACATCGACATATTTTCGGTTCTTGTACACGCGCAGGCCTTGAGCATTGGCGGCAGGCAAGTTGGCTGGCGCGCGCAAGCTGTAGCGTTCAAGGGTTTTGACTTGCGCAGACACGGGCCGGATCTGGGCAGAGTGCAACGGCGCAATCGTAACGGCGGGGAAATGCGCCCCCGCCTCCTGGTTTGCTGGATCCGTATCAGAACGGTAAATCTTCACGGGAGTCCCGTCGCCGGATGGCGAACTGCCGGATCTTTTCCGCAGTGGTGTGGCGTTCACCGGGTTACGGTTGGTTGGCGAGGTAGTGCCAGGTTTGCGAACAATGCTCATGAACATCCTTTTCCTGAGTGATTCCCCCCGATAAAAAAACAGGGCAGACATCGCGACAGTGGTCTATCGCGCAGGCGTCATTACATCCCGCAGCGCGCTACTGCGTGCGGTACATATGTATTGCACAGGCGCCGGGGTTTTGTGCTTTCTGGAGAATGAAGATCCAAGGCCCGCAGGCTGCGATCCTTTAAAGCGCGAAAGCGCTTATAGTCTGCCCATCGTCCTTGCCACCACGAACCGACCATGAAGCAGACTCCGACCGACCTGGAACAGATCACCGCCACCACCCTTGCCCACTACAACTCAGTGGCCGAAGACTTTCGTGAGGGCACCCGCGATCACGATGTCAGCCAGAACATCGAGGCTCTATTGCGGCACATCCAGGGCGTAGCGCCGTTAGCGATTCTTGATTTTGGCTGTGGACCGGGACGGGATCTGCAGACGTTTACACGCATGGGGCACGTCGCGGTCGGTCTCGACGGCTCACCCGAGTTTGCGCGGATGGCCCGTGAGGACAGTGGCTGTGAAGTGTGGTGCCAGGATTTCCTCAAGCTTGATCTACCCGCCGAACGCTTCGACGGAATCTTCGCCAACGCGGTGCTGTTTCATGTGCCATTGCAGGAATTGCCACGGGTTTTGCAACAGCTGCGCGATACCTTGAAACCGGGCGGTGTGCTGTTCAGCTCTAACCCGCGCGGGGATAACCGCGAGGGCTGGAACGGGCCGCGCTATGGCTCGTATCACGATCTGGAGGCATGGCGCGGGCTGCTTGCCCGCGCCGGATTCGTCGAACTTGAACACTACTTCCGTCCCGCAGGCCTGCCGCGCGAGCAGCAGCCGTGGTTGGCCAGCGTCTGGCGCAAAGGCTGAGTCAGGGAGTTGCCTGCACCCGGTAGTGGCTGACGGTACCTTCCGGCAGCAGCAGCGTGATGCTCTCGCCGGGCAAGGTGCGGCCGTCCACTTCACGCGGGGCTGGATCGAAGTTGGCCAGCAGCCGAGTGCCGTCTTCAAATGAGGTCTGCTGCACCTGCCGATCCTCGCTCAGCCATTGGAAACCGGTCAGCGCCTGTGTCGCCAGGCGCTCATGCAGCGGACGGAAGAATGCATCCTGGCGGGCCATCAGCGGCAATCGCTGCGCCAGCGTCGCCGCACTCAGGTGGTACAGCGGCGGCACGTTGTAAAGCAATTGCGTCAGTTCGTTTTCCACCCTTGCGTTGCTCAATTTAAGGCTGTCGAACAACCAGTGATGGGTGGTGATGAGCGAGCCGTGGAACACCGCTTGATACAGCGGCAAACGGCTGGCCGGGTCAAAGTGAATGCGCCGCAACGGTTCCTTTATCGGCACGGATTTGAAGAACACGGCCGGTTGCTCCGGCGGAAACCACTTGCCGACAAAGTATTCGGAATCCGGGTTTTTACTCATGTCGGCATCACCCCAGCCGATCACCGGTGTCTGCATGCCATGAGCGAACAGCACGCTTTGAGCCGTGGTCGCATTGCCATCCTCGGAGCCGCTGGGCAATTGCAGCGTTTCGTTGATCCAGCGCGACGCCGCGACGTTGCCCTCGGCATTCTGCGCCTGCGTCATGGGGGCGTCCGCGCGGTAGCTGTCGAACAGCATGCCGGTGGCGTAGGCATCGAGAAACCAGCTGTTGAAACCGGCGGCGACGCTGACCGCTTTGACTCGTTTCTCCAGCAAAGGGCGCACGCAACGTGGGTCGGTGTAGTGACCTGATTGCTGAAAGCCGCTTTTCAGCGTGCGATTTTCCAGCACGATGGCGCACTCGCGGTAAGCCGTGTCACCCAGATGCGCGGTGGTCCAGTCCGGGTTCTCATCCCGACTCAGCGCCGTCTCGTAAGAATCATACGGCGCCAGCAGATACCCGGCCTGCACGCCTGCTCGAACCGCCTCGGGATGCCAGAGCCCGCCCTCCCAGCCCTCACCAAGACCCAGCCACAAGCGCGACAGCCCGGCGTTTTGCAATTGCGCAATGGAGTCCAGCGACAGGGTGCTGCCCCATTGCTCGGGCCTGGCTGTGACGGCACCGGCGAATTTGCGGGCCAGTTGGCCACGCAGGGCAGCGTATCCGTTGACCAGTGCTTGCATGTCCGGCACCGCGCGGGCCTGCCAGGTTTTGCGCGCCTGAGTGTTCAGCGCCCGATTGAGGCTACGCAGCAGAATGTTTTGCTGATAACGATTGAGCACGGTCTGCGTGGCGAGCAGTTGCAAGGCTTCACCATCCATGCCGCCGCGCAACGCACCGGCAAGGTCAGTCTGGCCGCGCAACTTGCCAAGCAACGCCGGCCAGTTACGCACATCCTTTTGCCCCAGCAGATCGTTACCCCACAGGTAGACATGACTGGCGCCCAACAGCTTTCGCGATGTCGGTGTTTTCTCAAGCTTGCTGCTCAGGCTTTCGTGACGGCCGGTGTCGATCCGCCATTGTCGGTAGCGCTTGGCACCGGCCAGCGGCTCGGCGTCACCCAGAAACAGGCTGAACGTCAGCGCTGTCGACGGCTTGAGTGAGGTGAATTGATGCCGCACCGACAAAGCGAGCGCATCGCCCTCAGCGCTGAACAGCAGTTGATTGTTGTAGGGGTTGGTCAGCAACCAGTTGAGACTGAATCCCTCATGCTCGACGCCCCAGATCGGCAGACTCATATCCTGAGTGGCATTGAGCACCCCTTGACTCACCAGAAACGCCTGCCACACCGGATCGCCGCGCGGCACATAATGGCCCTCGGCCAAGGGCCAGATCAGGCCCTTGCCCATGGCATTGCCGGGCTGGCGCAAGAACTCAAGTTCAGTCGGGGCGCGTGCGGTGATCGAGAAGTTCAGGTCGCGTTGAGCGAGATCAACGCTGAGTGACCAGGCGCCATCGTCCCATTGCCAGTCGACACGATTGTCACGTTGCACCAGGTTGCTGATCCTGTGCGCAGCGACGCCCGTCGAGGCCTGCACAGTCGCGCCGTTGGCCGGGGTGACTCGCACGGCGAGGGTCGCGGGGTCGAGCTGTACGCGCCACAGCGGGTTCACCAAAAGGATGTCGGCCAGCGATGAGGGCGACAGGCACAGGCCGGCCACTAACAGCAGTTGGCGCAACCAGCAAGTGACCGTCGACATCAGGCGTCCCTCCTCCAAATGGAGGAAGGACGGTAACGCAAGGCATCACAGTTGTAAGTCGGACCTTTCCCAAAGGTGTAACAAACGCACTCAGTGGGTCGATGACGAAGCGTCCTTCTTCGGCTCGCGGATCTTGTACCAGGCCACATACAGCGCCGGCAGAAACAGCAGCGTCAGCAACGTCGCGACCACAATCCCGCCAATCATTGCGTACGCCATCGGCCCCCAGAACACTTCGCGGGCGATAGGGATCATGCCCATGCTCGCCGCAGCGGCGGTCAGCAGGATCGGCCGGCGCCGATGCTCAGTCGCCTCGACCACCGCATCCCACGGCGCATAGCCCTTCTTCTCGAACTCATCGATCTGCGTCACCAGAATCACCGAGTTACGGATGATGATGCCGATCAGCGCGAGAATCCCCAGAATCGCCACGAAGCCCATCGGCGTGCCGGTCGGCACCAGCGCCAGCACCACGCCGATCAGTCCCAGCGGCGCGACACTGGCGACGAGGAACATCTTCTGCACGCTGTGCAACTGGATCATCAGAAAGGTCGCCATCAAAAACAGCATCAACGGCAAGACCTTGGCGATCGGTCCCTGGGCCTTGCCGCTTTCCTCGACCGTACCGCCAGTGGCGACCTTGTAGCCCACTGGCAGTTTGTCAGCGAAGGCATCAATCGACGGCTTGAGCAGTTTCACCAGATCGGTCGGCTGGATCTCGTCGCGCACCGAGGCCTTGATGGTGATGGTCGGCAAGCGGTCGCGACGCCACACCAGCGGCTGTTCCAGCTCATAGCGCACAGTGGCGAACGCCAGTAACGGAATCGATGTGCCGTTGGGCGTAACGATCTGCAGATTCTGCAGGGTTTCCGGCGTACCACGCTCCGAATTCACCGCCCGGCCGACCACATTGATCAGGTAGATGTCGTCGTTGACCTGGGTCAGAGGCGCGCCGCTGACGATGCTGTTCATCAGGTTCGCCACGTCTTCGGACGACAGCCCGAGCTGGCGCGCCTTGTCTTGGGCGATGTCGATGCGCAGGACTTTGCCCGGCTCGTTCCAGTCATAAATGATCTCGCCGATGTGCGAGTTCTTGTCCAGTTCGGTGGCGAGGTCGATGGCGTGCTTGCGCACCTGATCGATGTCCTTGCCACTGACCCGGTACTGGATCGGCCGCCCTACCGGCGGGCCCATCTCCAGCGCCTGGACATAACTGCCGATGCCGACGAAGTCCTTGTGCAAGCGCTCGCGCAGACGCTGACTCAGTGCCTCACGGGCCTCGAAGTCTTTGCTGACGATCACCAGTTGTGCGTAGTACGGGTTTTGCAATTGCTGGTCGAGGGGCAGGTAGAAACGGATCGCGCCCTGACCGATGTAGGTGCTCCAGCGCACAATGTCCGGGTCGCCTTTGAGGGTTTCTTCCAGCTTGTCGACGGCTTTGCGTGTTTCGTCGATGGAGGCGTTCTGCGGCAGGTTCAGGTCGACGAGAATTTCCGGGCGGTCCGATGCCGGGAAGAACTGGTTCTGCACAAAACGCATGCAAAAAATCGACAGGACAAACAGCAGCACGGTGATGCCGATCGCCCACCAGCGATTGCGCATCGCCCACAACAGACCGCCATTGAACGCACGCCCGACCCGGCCCGGCTCGGCGTCATGGGGCTTCACGTTGGCGCTGAGGATGTGCACGCCGATCACCGGAGCGAAGAACACCGCGACAATCCACGACACAATCATGGCCACGGCAATCACCGCGAACAGGGTGAAGGTGTACTCACCGGCGGAACTGGCATTGAGGCCGATGGGCACAAAACCCGCGACGGTCACCAGGGTACCGGTGAGCATCGGGAACGCCGTCGAGGTGTAGGCAAACGTCGCGGCCTGCTCGCGGGTCTCGCCCATTTCCAGGCGCGTGACCATCATCTCCACGGTGATCATCGCGTCGTCCACCAACAGGCCGAGGGCGATAATCAGTGCGCCGAGGGAAATCCTCTGCATGGTGATGCCACTGTATTCCATGAATACAAAGACCATCGCTAGCACCAGCGGAATCGAGCACGCCACCACCAGACCGGCGCGCACGCCGAGGCTGATGAAGCTGACCACCAGCACGATGATCACCGCCTCGAACAGGGCACTGGTAAAGCCACCGACGGCTTCTTCCACCACCACCGCCTGATCGGACACGGTGTGCACACCCACGCCAACCGGCAAGTCTGCGGTCAGTTCATCGATGCGCTGGTGCAACGCCTTGCCGAACTCCTGAACGTTGCCGCCCTTCTGCATGGCAATCGCCAGACCGATGGCCGGTTTGCCGTCGAAGCGGAATTCCGGGGTAGCCGGATCGGTGTAACCGCGAGTGATGTCGGCGATGTCAGCCAAACGATAGAAACGGTCGTTGAGCTTGAGATTGACCTCGGCGAGATCTTTTTCCGAGGCGAACTGCCCGGAAGTGCGCACGGAAATCCGCTCGGGGCCGGCCTCGATCACACCGGCCGGGGTTACGGCGTTCTGCGATTGCAGGCTCTGCACAACCTGACGCTGATCGATACCCAACGCCGCCAGTTTGCGGGTAGAGAAGTTCAGATAAATCACTTCGTCCTGCTGGCCGATCATTTCGATCTTGCCCAGCCCCGGTACATTGCGGATCTCGGCCCGCGCCTGTTCTACGTAATCGCGCAACTGGCGCATGGTCAGGCCGTCGGCGGTGAAGGCGTAGACCGAGCCGAACACATCACCGAACTCGTCATTGAACCCGGGCCCTTGAATACCTTGGGGGAACTGCCCGCGAATGTCGTCGATCTTCTTGCGCACCTGGTACCAGATTTCCGGGATGTCCTTGGCGCTGGTGGTGTCGCGCAGGTACACGTACACCGTCGATTCGCCGGGGCGCGTGTAGCTTTTCACGTAGTCGAGAGAGTCGAGTTCTTCGAGTTTTTTCTCGATGCGGTCGGTGACCTGCGCGAGGGTTTCTTCCTGGGTCGCGCCCGGCCATTTGGTCTGGATCACCATGGTTTTGATGGTGAACGACGGGTCTTCTTCGCGGCCCAGATTGAAGTACGAGAACACGCCCATCAGCAACGCGACGAACATCAGGTACCAGACGAATGACTGATGCTTGAGGGCCCATTCGGAGAGGTTGAAAGAGCCTTTCATTGACTGTCCTCGTCAAGTTTTACCGATTGTCCGGGTTTGAGGCTGTTGACGCCGGCGCTGACCACGCGCTCGCCATTCTTCACACCGCCCGCGAGCACCACACTGCTGTCGGTGCGGCTGATCACGCTGACGTCGCGGGGGCTGACGGTTTTGCTCTGGGTGTCGATGACCCAGATCCGTGGTTTGCCGTCGACCTCCTGCACAGCGGTAGCCGGCAATTCGATGCGCGGTTTGATCGCGGAACTGAGGGTCACGCTGATCGCCGTGCCGAGGCGGAAACCGTCCGGTGTCTCGGCCAGCGTCAGGCGTGCGCGACGAGTACGTGTGGCGCTTTGCGCCTGCGGTTCGATCTCGCGAAGGGTTGCCGTGGTGTTGATGCTCGGGTCGAGTTGCCCGGCCACCAGAAACACCACGTCGGAGGGAATCTGATCGACCAGGGTGTCCGGCAGATCGATCACCGCTTCCTTGATGTCCGGTTGCGCCAGGGTCACGACCTGCTGGCCCGCCGTCACCACTTGCCCGGCTTCGGCGTTCCACGCGGTGACCACGGCTTTATGGTCGGAACGCAGTTCGGTGTAGCCGAGCTGGTCCTTGCTTTGATTGACCGCCGCCCGTGCCTGGTCCAGCGAGGCCTGGGTGGTTTTCAAGTCCGTGGTGGCGATGTCCAGTTGTGCCTGCGCTCCTACGCCACGATCAAACAGCGCCTGCTGACGGCGGGCATTGGCCTGGGCATTGATCAGTTGCGCCTGAACCTTGGCCAGGTCGCCCTGGGCCGAACGCAATTGGTTCTGCTGATCAGACGGATCGAGGGTGGCGAGCAGCGTGCCCTTCTGCACTTCGGTTCCGACATCGACGTTGCGGCTGGCGATGCGGCCACCGACGCGGAAACCGGTGTTGCTTTCATAACGCGCCTGGATGCTGCCGGCGAAACGCCCGAGGCTTTCCTCGCTCAACGCTTGAACCTTGACCGATAACACCGGACGTACCGGCTCCGGAGGTGGCTCGCTTTTCGAGCAGGCCGCCAGCAACACCCCCACGGATAACAGCCCCAGACGCTTCATGGCTGTGCTCCCGGTTGCAGATCCTTGTAGGTGTTTTCAGCGATTTCGACTTTCATGCCGGGATGCAACAACTGCCCACCGGCGACAATGACTTTCTCCCCACCCTTGAGGCCTTCGCTGATGATGACCTTGCCGATCAGGTAGCGGCCGACGGTCACGTTGTGCAACTGCGCCTCCCCCTTATCGTCGACCATCCACACCGCCGGATCACTGATGTTTTTCGTCAGCGCCGACCACGGCAACTCGACTGCCGACTTGCCGCTGCCCTTGGCGGTGGCGCTGACCACCGAGCCCAGCTGCATCCCTTGTGGCAGGCTGTCGAGACTGACTTTGACTTGCACCGTGCCGGACTGCGCTGACACCGCCGGGGTGATTTCACGCACCGTTCCGGTGGTTTTGATGGCAGGGTTATCGAGCAGGCTGACGACGATCGAGGGATCCGCAGGACGCTCGGCCAGCAGCGATTCGTAGACGTTGAACACCGCGTCGCGGTCGCCGTCACGGGCCAACGAAAAAATCGGCGCCGTGGCCTGCACGACCTGGCCGACTTCGGCCTGACGCTCGGTAATCACCCCCGGGGCATCGGCGATCAGCGCGGTATAGCTGAGCTGGTCCTTGGCGTTGGCCAATTGCGCCTGCGCCGCGCTCAAGGCGCTCTGGCTGCTGCGCAACGCGGCTTGGGCGGAATCGTATTCGCTCTGGCTGGTGTAGCCCTTGGGCAGGAGTTTTTGCTGGCGCACGAACGCCGCGGCACTCTGTTTCACCCGGGCTTGTTCAGCAATGACTTGGGCTTGAGCCGAATCGACGCTGGTCTGCAAATCCTTGGGGTCGAGTTTGGCCAACACCTGTTTGGCGGTGACGCGATCGCCGACGTCGACCATGCGCTGGATGATCTTGCCGCCGACGCGGAACGACAGTTCGGTCTGCACGCGCGCCTGCACGTCACCGGTCAATGTCACCGAAGCCGCGTAATCCGTGGGTTTGACCTCTTGTACAAAAACCCGTGGCAGGTATTCCTCAGGGGCTTTTTTCTCGCCGCAAGCGGTCACCAAGGTGAGCAGACTCAGCACGACCGCTGTTTTCAAACCGGGACTCGCCATGCAGACTCCTTCCTGTGTACGAACGTGCAAGTGACGATACGACTGTGAGCTTAGAACAGGGTTCCGCCTTCGCCTGCACGATCACAACATTTCCCTGTAGGAGCCTTCGGCAGCTCCTACAATGGGCGCCTGAAGAGAAGGAATTCCATGCTCAATACTCTCGCGGTGGCCAATTACCGTTCGATCAACAAACTGGTGATCCCGCTCGGCCGGCTGAACCTGATCACCGGCCCCAACGGCAGCGGCAAGTCCAATCTCTACCGAGCCTTGCGCCTGTTGGCGGAAACCGCTCAGGGTGGCGTGGTCAATGCGCTGGCCCGTGAGGGTGGGCTGGAGTCGACCTTCTGGGCCGGGCCGGAAACCATCAGCCGGCGTATGCGCAACGGCGAAGTGCCCATTCAGTCGACGGTGCGTCAGGCTGTGAAGCGACTGCGCCTGGGGTTCGCCGGGGAAGATTTCAGTTATTCGATCAGCCTCGGGCTGCCCGATTCCAACGGGCACTTCATGCTGCCCGAACATTCACGGCCGATCCCCTCGCGCTTCAGCCTCGACCCGCAGATCAAGCGCGAATGCATCTGGGCCGGCGCGCTTTATCGTCCCGCCAGCCTGCTGGTGGATCGTGACGGCCCAATGATCCGCGCACGCAACGAGCGCCAATGGGATGTGCTGGCGCAGCACACGCCGAACTTTGACAGCCTGTTCGATCAGGTCGGCAGCCTGCGCAACTCACCGGAAGTGTTCCAGATGCGCGAGTTCATTCGCCGCTGGCGCTTTTACGATCACTTTCGCAGCGATGCCGATGCACCGGTGCGCCAACCGCAATTGGGCACGCGCACGCCAGTGCTGCATCACGATGGGCGTGATCTGGCGGCGGCGTTGCAGACCATCATCGAAATTGGTGATGGGGATGCGATGCGCGCAGCGATTACCGATGCGTTTCCTGGCGCGCGGGTGCATATCGAAGCGCAGGCCGGCGGACGGTTTGCAGTCGAGTTTTATCAGGAAGGTTTGTTGCGGCCATTGTCGGCGGCGGAGTTGTCGGACGGGACGTTGCGCTATCTGCTGCTCGTCGCGGCATTACTGACGCCACGGCCACCGTCATTGATGGTACTGAACGAACCGGAAACCAGTTTGCACCCGGATCTGTTGCCAGCGTTGGCGCGGTTGATTATCCGTGCTTCGGAGCAGTGTCAGGTGTGGGTGGTGTCGCATGCGCGGCGGTTGATTTCGGCGTTGCAGGAAGACCCGGAATGCAATTGCATTGTTCTGGAGAAGACACTGGGGCAGACCGGGATTGTCGGGCAGCGGATGCTGGATGAGCCGGCGTGGCATTGGCCGGATTGAGTGATTCAGGCAAAAGCCCCTCACCCTAGCCCTCTCCCAGGGGGAGAGGGGACTGACCGAGTTGTTCTTTCGAGTTACGCCGACATGAAAGTCTCGAGTTGAACTCAGGTTTTGAAAAGCCCAGAGATCGGCTCCCTCTCTACGGGGAGAGGGGCCTGACCGCAGATGTTCGGGAATTACGCCGACCTGAAAATGCTTTGTGAATCCATAATCGACTCGGTTTTTCAGGTCGATGTATGACGCAGGACACCTCGGTCGGCTCCCTCTCCTTCGGGAGAGGGCTGGGGTGAGGGGCAGGCCTCACCACCGATTCAACAGACAATCACCCCTGCCACTTGCCACCCTCGACAATCACGCTCTCAGGCTTGGTGTCATCGCTCAGCTCTTTACGCACATATTGGTCATACAGCTTGAGCAAATACTTCTCCTCACCCAACTTGCTCAGCTCGGTATTCACCCAGTCACGCAGCTCGATATTGCCCTTCTTCACCGCCGGCGCAATCGGCGCTTCGGCACCGAGCTTTTCATCCAGCACGCGATAGCCCGGGTTCTGCTTGGCCCAGCTGAACAGCACCAGGTTGTCCTGCGCATAGGCGTCGCCACGGCCATTGGCCAAGGCTTGCAGCGATTCGGAGTTTTTCTCGAACTTGAGCAGTTTCCAGTCCGGATGATTCTTGGTCAGCCAGATATCCGCAGTGGTACCGGTGGTGACGATAGTGGTGCGGGTCGCCAGATCATCAAGGTTTTTCACTGAGCTGCTTTGCGGCACCAGCGCCTGCACCGCAACCTTGAGGTTCGGATTGGTGAATTCCACCGCCTCCTTGCGCTCCGGGGTGACGGTCATGTTGGCGAGGATCAGGTCGACCTTGTCACTTTGCAGGAACGGAATGCGGCTTGCCGGCTCCACCGCGACGAACTCGACCTTGTTTTCGTCGCCGAGCAGATCCTTGGCAAAGCGCCGGCCAATATCAGTGTCGAAACCTACGTAACGCCCGGCCTCATCGACAAAACCGAACGGCGGTTTATCGGTAAATACGCCGACGATCAACTTGTCGCGAGCCTTGATCTTGTCCAGGTAACCAGCCGGCGCAGCGCTTTCGCTGGCGACTTTCGGCTTTGGCGGTTCTTCGGTTTTGCTGCAACCGGCGAGCAAGGCGAGGCTGAGCAGGGGCAGTAAAAAAGCGGCAGTTTTCATAACAGTTCCAGTTCCTTTGTCGGATTCGTTTTTGGCAGTGTTGCAACGAAGGAGAACTTCTCCAGAAACTGCTGCGCGCGTGCGGTTTGCGGGTTCGTAAAGAAAATCTCGGGCGGGTTCTGCTCAAGGATGCGCCCGGCATCCATGAACACGATGCGGTCGGCCACCGCGCGGGCGAAGGCCATTTCATGGGTGACGATCAGCAGGGTCATGCCTTCGCGGGCCAGGCCCTGAATGACCTGCAGCACTTCCTTGACCATTTCCGGGTCGAGGGCGGCGGTGACTTCGTCGAAGAGCATGACCCGTGGGTTCATGCACAGCGAACGGACGATGGCGATGCGTTGCTGCTGACCGCCGGAGAGCTGACGCGGGAAGGCGTCGCGCTTGTCGGCCAAGCCAACGCGTTCGAGCAGCGCCTCAGCTTGTTGCTGAGCTTCGCGACGCTGGCGCTTCTGCACTTTGAGCGGGCCGAGCAGCAGGTTGTCGAGCACGCTCATGTGCGGAAACAGGTGATAACTCTGGAAGACCATACCGATCTGCTGACGGATCTCGCGCCAGTCGGTGGCCCTGTCCAGCAGCTCACGGCCGAGAAATTTCAGGCTGCCGCTGTGGGCTTCTTCCAGGCCGTTGAGGCAACGCAACAAGGTGCTTTTGCCGCACCCGCTGGGGCCGAGGATGACGATCACTTCGCCGCTCTGCACCTGCAGATTGATGCCGTTAAGCACCTGCTGATCACCATAGAATTTGTTGAAACCGTGAAACTCGATCAATGCGCTCATGCTTGCGTCCAGCGCCGCTCCAGCACGCGCGAGGCGGCCGACAGCGGGTAGCAGATGAAAAAGAAAAACAGGAACAGCACGCCGTAGATCAGCACCGATTCGTAAGTGCGCTCGATGATCTGCTGGCCGACCTTGATCACGTCGACCACACCGATCAGCACCGCCAGCGAACTGGTCTTGATGATCCGCGTGTAGACGTTGATGGTCGGTGGCGTCATGCGCTTCAGCGCTTGTGGCAGCAGCACGTAGCCGTAGAGTTGCGCGGCGTTCAGACCGATCGACAGCCCCGCTTCACGCTGTCCGCGCGGCAACGAATGCAAAGCACCACGCGCCACTTCGCCCACCTCGCTGGCGCCCCACAGCGACAGCACCAGCACCGCGCACCAGAAACTCGGCAGGCTCAGGCCGAAGAAAATCGGCAGACCGAAGAACAACAGATACAACCAGACCAGCACCGGAATTGCCCGGAACAGCTCCAGATAGACCCGCAAAATCGCATTCAGCCATGTCACGTTGAGCGTGCGCAACACGCCGTAAAGCACGCCGCCGACAGTGCTGATGGCGATGCTCAGAAACGAGATCGACAACGTTTGTCCGGCGCCCTTGGCCAATTGCGGCAACGACACCCAGAGCAACTCAAGACCCGAACTGGCCATGCTGGAGCCTCCTTTCCAGACGGCTGAGCAATAGCGACAGCGGCAAGAACAGCAGCACGCAGATCAGCGTCAGCACGGCGAGCATTTCGTAGGTTTTGTAATAGAGCGCGATGTAGCTCTTGGTGGTGTAGAGAATTTCCGGCACCGCCACCGCCGAGACCACGGTGGTTTCCTTGAGCAGGAAAATGAAATTGGCGAACAGCGACGGCAGACTGAGAATCCCCGCTTGCGGCAGGATCACGTAGCGCAGCAATTGGCCGTGGGACAGGCCGATGGAACGCCCCGATTCCAGTTGCGCCTGCGGCACCGCATCGACGCCGGCACGCAGCACTTCGGTGAGGTAAGCGCCACCGAGAAAGGTCATGGTGATAATCGCGGCGGTGAAACCGGAAACCTGGACCCCCACTGCCGGCAAGGCGAAGTAGACGAAAAACAACTGGATCAGCAGCGGCGTGTTGCGCGCCAATTCCACGTAGAGGCCGACGAGTTTTTGCAGGTACGGCGTGCGGAACACCAGAATCGTCGCGTTGAGCAACGCCACCAACAGCGAGGTGCCGATGGCGATGAATCCGACCTGCAGCGTCACGCCCACGGCTTTGAGAAATGCCGGCAGGGTGCTGAGGATAAAAGCGTAATCGAAGGTCATGACGCGTCCTGGACATCGCTCGGTAAGCGACGGTGGTGCAGTCCATGGACAGCGGATGGCTGTCCGGCAAGCACCGACTTTATAGGTATAAAAACAAGAATTTAAATACCGTTAAAGCATATTGATATCACCCAAAAAACTATCCTGTGGGTTTGCCGGGAAGGAATAAGAAGGCTATTTTCCTTTGCGCTGTAGGAAGGATCTTTTTTTCACGAAAGCCCTCCAAGGATGAACAGCTTTTGGCCAGACTCCCCCGGCCAATTACATAACAAGGAAGAGAACATGGACGTAAAAGTGCCTCAGCGACTGGATCCGCAGGAAATTTTGAAATTGTTGGTGGCGTTGAGGCGGGCGTTGAAGGCTCAGGTTGCCTGAAGCCTGTACCGATCGTTCCCACGCTCCGCGTCCCTGCCAAAAGCGGACGCGGAGCGTCCATTGAGGCATTCCCACGCAGAGCGTGGGAACGATCAAAATCACCGGCCGAAAAATTGCGTACATACAAAAACGCCGATGACCATCGCTGGCCATCGGCGTTTTCACACCTTGAAGGGGGTGGTTCCAGCGTCAGATCAGAACGCCGGCAGTACCGCGCCGTTGTACTTCTTCTCGATGAACGCTTTGACTTCCGGGCTGGTCAGGGCTTTGGCCAGCTTCTGGATCGCGTCGCTGTTCTTGTTGTCCTCACGGGCCACCAGGAAGTTCACGTACGGCGAGTCAGCGCCTTCAATCACCAGCGCATCTTTCTGCGGGTTCAACTTGGCTTCCAAAGCGTAGTTGGTGTTGATCATGTCCAGATCAACTTCCTTCAGAACGCGTGGCAGCAGGGCCGATTCCAATTCCTTGAACTTGAAGTTGTGCGGGTTCTTGGCGATGTCTTTTGGCGTTGCCAGAGCGTTTTTCGGGTCTTTCAGCTCGATCAGGCCAGCCTTCTGCAGCAGGATCAGGGCACGGCCGCTGTTGCTGCCTTCGTTCGGGATGGCGATGGTCGCGCCGTCCGGCAGTTCAGCCAGGGTTTTGTACTTGCTCGAGTAGCCACCGAACGGTTCAACGTGCACGCCCTGCACGGTCACCAGGTACTTGGACTTGTCGTCCTTGTATTTGCCCTGGTTGAAGCTGTTCAGGTACGGCAGGGTCTGGAAGTAGTTGGCGTCCAGACGCTTCTCGCCAACCTGTACGTTCGGCTGAACGTAATCGGTGAAAACTTTGATTTCCAGATCCACGCCTTCTTTAGCCAGGGTCGGTTTGATCAGCTCAAGGATTTCAGCGTGCGGCACCGGGGTCGCAGCAACCACCAGTTTCTCGCCGGCATTGGCCAGGGAAGCAGTCAGAGCAGCCGCCAATGCGGTAAACAACAGAACCTTTTTCATGCAGTGTCCTTATCGAAAATCACGGTCGTCATCGACGACGGCATTAATACGTGTGCCAGTGAAGTGATATCGCTGGCGTGGGTCGGACAATACCGGGATTTTTTATTCCCGGACAATAACGTTTATTCAGCTTCATATTCCATTTTGTTCATGTTGAACGAAACGGTTACAACGCCTCCCCCAAACGAATCAGCAAATCTTTCAATGCCTTACGCTCATCGACGCTGCCGCCGATGTTGATTTGTGCAACCAGCCGTTCGATCTGAAGCTGCGGCACAGACACCTCGGGGAGATTCAGGTGCTCCGGCAGAATCTCGTCGCCGGTACTCACCAGCAAGGCAAAGTGAATGACGTTTTCCAGCTCGCGGGTGTTGCCCGGCCAACTGTGTTGTTCGAGCACGTGTTGCGCTGCTTCACTGATCAGCGGCACAGGCAGGTCGAGGCGCTGGCTATAGATGCCAAGGAAATACTCGGCCAACGAGAGGATATCGCCGATACGCGCGCGCAACGCCGGCAACTCGAGATGACCTTCGCTGAGGTAGTGATAAAGCCGCTCGTGGAATTTCCCGGCGTCCACTGCTTGCGCCAGATCGATGCTGGTCGCGGCCACCAGACGTACATCCACCGGGCTTGGCTGATGCGCACCGACCCGGGTGACTTCGTGGTTCTCCAGCGCGGCGAGCAGTTTGATCTGGATCGGCAGCGGCAAGTCGCCGATTTCATCCAGATACAAGGTGCCGCCATTGGCCGAACCGAACCATCCGGCACGGCTGCTGGCCGAGCCGCTGTAACTGCCGGCGGCGTAACCGAACAGTTCGGCATCGGCGTAGGTCGGGCTGATCGCCCCGCAATTGACCGAAACGAACAGACCGCTGCGATCACTGGCGCGATGGATATGCCGAGCGAGCAATTCTTTACCCGTACCGGTCTCGCCACGGATCAATACCGAGGTCGAGCGCGGCGCCAATTGCTCCAGCTCTTCACGCAGTTGACGCGAGCGCGGATCGACAAACACCAATGCCTTGGCGCGAATGCTCAGGGGGCTTTTTTCCGCGTCAGGAAAGGTCAGCAACGGCTGACCGAAGGTTTCGAAACTCATGGCAGACTCCCGCCCAAAACCGCCGGCAGACGGGGGCGTTGAAAGATAAAAAATCAGGCGCGGCGGCGGGCGTGGTGTTCCATACGGTTTTGCAGGCGATAGAGATAAGCAAAACCCTGCTCCCAACGCTGATGCCCGGACTTGACGTTGATGTGTCCGGCACCGGCGAGAATCCCCGCCTCGGCGCCCCAGTTGCGCGCCAACTCCAGCGCGCGCGGCGCACTGACGGCGGCGTCGTTGTCGGAGCTGACCACCTGGCTTGGGAACGGCAGCAGATCAGTCGGAATCGGTGCGAAGTTACGCAGCGCCGGCGCGCAGGCCGGGCGCTCGACATCGGCTGGCGCGACCAGCAAGGCGCCGCGTACTTGACGCAGGTATTGCAACGGCGCCGTGGCCGCCCAGTGGGCAACGGTGATGCAGCCGAGGCTATGGGCGATAAGGATCACTGGCGTGCTGTCGGCGGTGATCGCCTCGGCCAATGCCGCCACCCAGTCTTCACGACGCGGCGTCAGCCAATCGGCCTGCTCGACCCGCGCACTGTTTGGCAGGCTGTTCTGCCAGTGGCTTTGCCAATGATCTTCTGGCGATCCTTGCCAGCCCGGCACAATCAGGTAGCGGATTGATTCGTTGCGCATGGGGAGCTCTCCTGCGTCGTGTCTGTTCCTGAACGAGTATAGGGAGGGGATTTATATTCGTTAAGGAATAAGAAGCTATTTATTAAGATCTGAAATGAATATGAGATTTGTGCATGGCTTGAAATCTTTTCCCCCTCACCCCAGCCCTCTCCCCCAAGGGGGCGAGGGGGAAAGGGAGCCGATCTATGCGGTTTTCAGATTTGGAGTTCGACTGGATATTTCAGGTCGGCGTAACTCGTAAGAACAACGCGATCAGTCCCCTCTCCCTCTGGAAGAGGGCTAGGGTGAGGGGCTTTGCTTCTAATGCCAGAAATAAAAAAAGGGCCGCACCCTGCCAAGGAGACGGCCCCGGAAAAACGTTGAATCTGTTACCGCGCAGTAATCACCGACAACTTGGTAATCCCCGCTCGTTCAATCGAAGCCATCGCCCGCGCCACTTCGCCGTAGTTCACCCCGTCATCGGCCTGCAACTGCACGCGCACTTCCGGGTCCTTGGCCTTGGCCGACTTGAGGTTGAATTCCAGCAAGTCCGCTTGAATCTCATCCTTGTTGATAAACAGTTTGCCCGCGCCATCGATGCTCACCACCAGCGGGTCCTTCTGCTCGACCGGCGCCACCGCTTCGGTCTTCGGCAGGTTGATCGGGATCGCATTGGTCAGCAGCGGCGCGGTGACGATAAACACCACCAGCAGCACCAGCATCACGTCCACCAGCGGCGTCACGTTGATCTCGCTGAGTACCTCATCACTGTCTTGCGTGGAGAAGGCCATATCAGGACGCCTCCTTCACTTTTGCTGCGTTGCCCGGCGCGGCGATCTTGTGCGCGGTCGGGTGGATCAACACGCGGAACGCACTCTTCTGCGCCAGGCTGTAGAAGTCGTGGGCGAAATCATCGAGATCCGCCGCCGTCAGTTTCAACCGACGCAAAAAGTAGTTGTAAACCAGCACGGCCGGCACCGCGACGGCGATCCCCACACCCGTGGCGACCAGTGCCGCACCGATCGGCCCGGCCACCGTTTCCAGGCTCGCCGAACCGGCCGCGCTGATGCCTTTCAACGCTTCCATGATTCCCCACACCGTGCCGAACAAACCAATGAACGGCGACGTACTGCCAATACTGGCGACCACTGCCAGGCCTGTTTCCAGCGAACGGCGTTCGCGGACAATTTGCTGACGCAAGGCGCGCTCCAGTCGATCCTGATGGTTGATCGCCTGGCTCAAATCATTGGCCTGTGGCGCCTCACCCACTTGAATCGCTGCGTAACCGGCCTGCGCTACTCGTGCGGCGGCGCCGGGTTGGGTTTCGCTCAATTCAGCAGCGGAGTCGAGACTCGACGCCGCCCAGAAACGTTTATGAAAACGCCGATCCTGCGCCTTCAGACGCCCGAACTGCACAGCCTTGAGCAATGCCAGGCCCCAGGTGGCGACGGAAAAAACCACCAGCAGCCAGATCACCGCGCTTTCGATGGATTCCAGTGGAGATGCCAGTAACGTCATGATGTATTCCTCGTGTAAACGTTTCGCGCGAATTTGGTTTCGGTTTAATGAATCTTGAAATCGATGGGCACGCTGACCCAGCCGTCCTGGGCGACATCACCCTGCTTGGCCGGCACGAAACTCCAACGCTTCACGGCATTCAGCGCCGCGTCGTCGAGCTGTTGCCGGCCGCTGCTTTTAGCTATCTGGATCTCACCCGGTTTGCCGCTGGCCAACACATGCACGCGCAGCAACACCGTGCCTTCCCAACCGCGACGCTGAGCCAGCGACGGATATTCCGGTGCCGGGTTTTTCAGGTACGCAGCATTCGCTGATGCCGGGGTTACCGGTGCCGGCGCGGGGGGAGCAGGTGGCGCTGGCGCTGCAACCGGAGCGGCCGGTTGTGGCGGCGCCGGTGGTTGCTCGACCGCTTTCGGCGCTGGTTTGGGCGCCTGTTTAACCACCGGTTTGGGTTTCGGAACCGGTTTGGGCGGCGGCGGTTTTACCGCCAGCTCGTCTTCCACGGGTGGTGGCGGCTCAACCACAGGCGCGGGCGGCGGTGGCTCGACAACCGGTGGCGCTGGCGGTGCCGGGCGCGAGAACTCGATGGTCATCGGCGGAATTTCCGGCGGCACGATCGGCAGCACCGGCGTCGGCTTCTGGCTGATCCAATAGATCACCGCGCCATGCACCACCAGCGCAAGCACGCCGAGCAGAATAGTTTCGCGCCGACTCAGAATGCCCTTGGGTGCACGCTGCAACCGCAACTGCCCCAGCGGCACACGATGCGGCCGGCCGAGATCGACCAATTCGCCACCCGGCGTCTGACGCCACAGCAATTCCTCTGCGCTGGCGGCGGTCTGGACATTGCCCATTGATTCACTCCCTGCGGTCTTTTTGCGTTCTCTACAAAAACTGCCGATCGACCGTTTGTTGAATCCCCCACGGCGTATCGATGGGTGAATCATTGGGCTTGACGCTTATCTCCGAAAGTAATCTTTAACGTTATGCATAGGTCTTTATGGAATATATAAATTGATCAATTCTGCCAAAGCCACGCGCCACGCGGGCTGCAGCGATGCGTGAAATAGCGCATGCTTTTCAGGCATTGAAAGTATTCATTCAACGCATCGAATTTGGCTGACCCGGTTTTGCTGGACAACTAATACCAACTAGATAGTTGATTATTATCTTTCCAAAAAAACAAACAAAAAGGCCGGCACACTGTCGTGTGCCGGCCTTTTTGTTTAATCAGCTTTTATTGTTTGACGAACTCTCCTGCCACGCCAACAACATCCCCATCGAAGTTGGTGCGCGAGCCAACCGCACGAACTTTCGAGTAATTGTGATCTGGCGAGAACAGTGTCCAGGACTGATAGCCAGTGCCATCATTCAGAGCCGTGAACGTGATGATCGTAGGCTGCCCGGTGCTGTTCTGGAAATGGTAGTGGCCGTAAGCAATGTCATAATTCACGCCGTTCTGGCTGAATTTACCGCTGAAGGTGCCGTTGGAATCGTTGCCATCGGTAATCGTCAGTTTGGCGCCAGCGTTAGCGTTTACATAATTGCCATTAATGCTCGACATAACGAGATTTCCTTTATCGTTGGATAAGTGTCTTCCGATGAGAGCAAGTTTCCTCCTGGAAACTCACGACAGTCAGGATGGTTGGACATTCAACTATTGTCCACGCCACTGACTAACGAAATTGCAATAAGCACCATTCAACTCGCGCATAACTTATCGCCGTTTATTTGAACATTAATACCAATTCAACTAACGACTGGCATTGGTTTGCTGCACACCGACAACCGGTGCATTAACCGCTGTCTCGGAGCGTGGCGTACCCGTTGGCACCCAGTCATAACTCACAGGCAGTGCCCGATACACCCAGTTGCTGATCGCGTCGCTGCCCGGCGCCTTGCCGAGATAGGGGCTGACGTATTCCCAGACGTTTTCACCGCTGGCTGTCACTTGGAAAAACCGTCCATTCATGCCTTCGTCGATCAACGTGTTGCCATTGGGCAAGCGTCGCGCACTGCTGATAAACGAGCTGTAGAACGCCCACCCCGGTTGCTTCGAATTGGCTGCGCTGTACTGCCAGACGATCTCGCTTTTCACCGGGTCGATTTCCAATACCCGCGAGCCGGAAATCAGCCCGAGGGTGACGTTCGGATAACCCGCCGATCCCTGGTTATCGAACACCAGCAAGTTACCGGCTCCTGGCAATCCTGCCGGAATGATGTGCGCATCATGCTGACCGACAAACTGATCCACCGGACGCGGCAATTTCTGCGCGGTTTTCGGGTTGATCAGCGGCAAATTCGGGCCAAGACGCCAGACCACTTTGCCGCTGTTTTTATCGATGATCGCGATGAAGTTGGCGTTGCGTGAATCGATCAACAGGTTGTCCGGATTGAAGCGCTTGTCACCGGCATCAAACCACTTGTTCGGCCCGACCAGGGTGAGGTTGTTGATGTGCAGGTAATCCGGATTTTCAGTGGCGCGTACCAGTTTCAATTGTTCGGTGGTGAAGCCAAATTCATTGAGATGTTCCGAGGCCAGCCACTGCCATTTCACCGCGCCTTCGGGGCTGACTTCATAGATCGCATCGTCGATCACCTCGGGCACTTTGAAGCCTTTGACCTTGTGCACCTTGTTCGCCAGCACCACGGTGTTGCCGTTGCTCAAACGGCGCTGATCATGGTGCTGTTGTGCCGCGGCACCGGGCGCCTTGTCGCCCCACTGCCAGACGACTTTGCCGCTCCAGTCCAGCTCACCGATGCTCTGATTGCCCAGACCATTGCCGGCCGAACCGAGTTTGCCGGGATCCTTTTCACTCAATTGCAGCAGCACATGGCCGCGCTCGCCGCCGACCAGTTTTGGATCGATGATCGCTGACGGGAAACCTGCCTGTGGCCAGGTTTTCACCTCGTTGCCGTTCATGTCGATCAGGTGCGTCTGTTTGTCCGCACCGCTGAAAATAACGTACTGGTTGAACGCCTTGGTCGGGTCGTAACGAGTAACACCCGTCGGGTAAACACTCGGCGCAGCGAAGGCACCGGCACTGAGCACTGCGCCGGACAGCAACACCGGCAAAGCGGTTTTGATACGCAACATGATGCAGCTCCTTGAGTGACGAATCAGAAGTCGTAGCGACCGGTGACACCGAGGGTGCGCGGTGTGCCGAGCAGGCCTTCATAGCCGCCGTTGCCGCCCGTCCACAGGGTCGTGTAATAGGTTTTGTCGAAGGCGTTTTTCAACCACAGCGACACGTCCCACTGACCTTGGTTGAAGTCGCCGCGCAGGCCGGTGGAAAAGTTGACCACGGCGTAACTCGGGATCTGGCCGTAGTCGGAATCCTCGACCGTACCGACGGCTTTCGAACGGAATGCATAGCTCGCGGTGACGTAAGGTTCAAAGCCGTTATCCAGATTCCATTTGTATTCGCCGTTGGCGTTACCGATCCATTTCGAGGCGCCGACCACTTGATGCCCGCTGAGATCGCAGGAGGCTGGAGCGCCCGGCGCCTGGCTGACTTCCGGCGGGCACGGGGCATCTTTGTACGAGAGGTAGCTGACGTCGTTGTAGGAGCCGTTGATGTTCAGGGTCAGGCCGCGCAGCGGGATCACCGTGCTTTCGAACTCGACCCCGCGCGAACGCACGGAGCCGGCGTTGGTCAGGTACTGCACGCGATTTTCCGCGTCGTAGGCATTGGTCTGGTAAGCGTTGACCTGGGTCCAGAAGACGTTGGCGTTGAGCTGCAGACGGTGGTCCCACAGCGTGCTCTTGAAGCCGAGTTCGGCGTTGTTCGCACGTTCGGTGCCGATCAGCAGCGAATCGGCGCCGGCCACCGGAGCGGAACCGACGGCGAGGTTGACCCCGCCGGATTTCTCGCCGTGGGATAACGTGGCGTAGCCGAGCACATCGTCGGTGATCCGGTAGCTGAGGTTGAGCAGCCCGGACGGACTGGAGCTGTACTGATTCAAGTCGCCGGAATCGTAAGCGCCGGCACGACCGCGTCGCGCGGTGGCCGCCGCCCCCGTGACCGCCGCACCGCCGACCGGGGCATTGCGCGTGACCCAAGCGGATTTTTCTTCATACGTGCCACGCACCCCGGCGGTGAAGTCCAGTCGCTCGGTGAGGTGCCAGGTGCCTTGGGCGAACAGCGCAAAACTGTCGGTCTTGATATGGCCGTTGCCGACGCTGGTGACATTAGCCAGCGCGCCCGCTGGGGTGCCATTCCAGATATCGGCTTGCGGGCCGTAATAGGCGAAGGATTTATTGTCCAGATCCGAACCGAAGTAGTAGGCGCCGACGACGTAATCGAAGAACTCACCCTTGGGCGAGGCCAAGCGAAATTCCTGCGAGTACTGTTTCTCTTCCACCGACACCCCGGCGTTATAACTCGCTGGCACGTTGAGACCGTCGTCGTTGCGCGGGGTGAAATTCCAGAAGCGATAGGAGCTGATCGAGGTCAGTGTGAAGTCGCTCGGCAGCGTCCAGTTGGCCTCCACCGACGTGCCGCCCTGATGCACGGTGACATGCTGGTCGTTGTCCAGATTGACCTTGCGGTGCGAGCCGTTGACCAGTGTTGCGCCGGCTGCGTTGGCCCGCGATTGGTACAGGTTGACGCCGTTGATGGTCGGCCCGGTGTTGTACAACACGCGGGTGCCGGCGCTGGAATCCTCTTCGTTGTAATCGCCGATCCAGCGCAGGTTGAAATCTTCATTGGGCTTGAACAGCAGTTGCGCGCGGAAGCCCTCGCGCGAGCCGCCATTCAAATCATGGCCGTCGTATTCGTTTTTGATGTCGCCGTCACTGCGCGTGCGGTAGGCCGAAAAGCGCCCGGCCAGTTGATCGTTGAGCGGCCCGGAAATCGTGCCCTTGGTCTGGAAATAACCGTCCTCGCCGACCGAGGTTTCGATGCTGCGCTCAGGCGTGAAGGTTGGCGCGCGGGTGCTGATGTTGATCACTCCGGCGGTGGTGTTTTTGCCGAACAGCGTGCCCTGCGGCCCCCGCAAGACTTCGAGCTGTTCGATGTCCATCAAGTCAAACACCGCCATCCCCGGGCGGCCCAGATAGACGTTATCGATGTACAAGCCGACGCTGCCTTCCAGGCCATCGCTGGCCGGGTTATTACCCAGACCGCGGATCGAAACGCTGGACTGGCGTGCGTGCATGTAGGCGACGTTGACGCTGGGCACCAATTGCTGCAAATCCTGAATCCGGTAAACCCGCTGCGTCTCCAGATTCTGCCCGCTGACCACGCTCATTGGCGTCGGTACGTCCTGCGAACTTTCCTCGCGACGGCGGGTGGTGACGGTCACGGTTTCCAGTTGCGAACTGTTGGCGGCAGGCTTGCCGGCCGGCACTGGCGCCGGGGTTTCAGCATCGGCGGCGTAGCCGTGAGTCCAGCTCGCGCTCCCTGCCAGCAACAGGGCCAGAGGCAGGCGTTTGAGCCGTCGTGGCGTTAAGGGTGACGCAAGGTTCAACGGACTCATGGCGCGGCTCCTGGTCAAAAAACACACAGACATCTTCAGCGCTGCATATTCTTTTAAGTTATTTATTTATGGATTTACAAATATTTACTGCATAAGAGATTGCCTTTATAAGGAGTCGACCTAATGCATATCCAATGCATTTCCCGGATATTTTTTATGTGAAAAATGCATATCGACTTGCGCCAACTTCGTCACTTCATCGCCTTGGCTGAACAACGCAGCTTCGTCGCCGGCGCGCAGGCGGTGAACCTGTCGCAGTCGGCGTTCAGCCGCAGCATTCAGGCGCTGGAACACAGCGTCGGCTGCCAGTTGGTCGATCGCGGGCGCAAGGAATTACCGCCGACCAAACAGGGCCAGGTCCTGCTTGAGCACGCGCGGCGACTGGTCAGTGGCGCGCAGCAGATGGCCAACGAGATCAGCCAGTTCAATGGCCTGGAGGCTGGGGAATTGCGCTTCGGTTGTGGGCCGGCACCGGCGGCGGGTTTGATCCCTCGGGCGATTGGCAGCTTCATCGGGCGCTACCCGAAAGCGCGGGTGCAGTTTCAGGTCGATGACTGGCAGAGCCTGAGCAAGCGACTGATGAGCGAGGAGTTCGAGTTCTTCGTCGCGGATACACGTTACTTCGAGGCGGATCCGGATTATCTGACGCATCGGTTGCGGCCGCGTAAGTGGCATTTCTGTTGCCGCGCAGGGCATCCGCTGGCGGCTTTCGACAAGGTCAGCGCCGAGCAGTTGATGAGCTATCCGCTGGCGGTGAGTATTCGGCCGCCAAACTTGCGCAAGGTCATCGTTGACCTCAGTGGTCGGCCGGACTTCACCCCGAATGTGGAATGTGAAAACAGCTCGAGTCTGCTCAGTGTGGTGCTGCGCTCGGATGCGATCGGGATTATCGGGGCGTATTCCGATGCGCTGCATCAGGCCAAGGGTGAGCTGGTGTGTTTGCGCATTGAAGGGTTGGCCGATGATCTTGAGGAGCTGTACACCCGCTATGGGATTGTCAGTCGTGCGGGGTATCGATTGTCGCCGTTGGCCGAGGCGATGATTGAGCAGATCAAGGCGATTGATGCGGTGGATGAGGAAGTCTGTTCACTGGAGAATTTTGCTGTCTGACAGGACGCTTTCGCGAGCAGGCTCGCTCCCACAGGGTTAGTGGCGATCACACATGCTGCATTCACCACAATCCATTGTGGGAGCGAGCCTGCTCGCGAAGAGGCCAGCACAGGCAACGATGCATTTCCTGCATAAAACCCATTCCCCAAATGCACTTGCCGAACACCCTCACGCCTAGCGAAATACCTCGCCTGTCCCATTGACCGGTGAACCCCATGCACACCCCGCCAAACCCCGTACGCAATGTGCTGTACATCATGTGCGATCAACTGCGCCGCGATTACCTGTCCTGCTACGGCCATCCGCATCTGTACACGCCAAACATCGATCGCCTCGCCGCTGCCGGCGTACGTTTCAGCCGCGCCTACACCCAAGGCACGATCTGCGGACCGTCGCGGATGTCGGCCTACACCGGACGTTATGTCAGCAGCCATCAAGTGGCGTGGAACGCCGTGCCGCTGCCGCTGGAAGAACTGACCATCGGCGATTACCTGCGCCCCCACGGCATTCGTACCGCACTGGTCGGCAAGACCCACGCCACGGCGAATGTCGATGCCTTGCAACGCCTGGCGATCAATCCCGAAAGCGAGCAAGCCGAAATCCTCAACGAAGTCGGTTTCGAACCCTACATGCGCCACGACGGCATCTACCCCGACGACCCGCTGTTCGACGACAAACGCGAATCCGCGCCCTACACCCATTACCTGCGTGAACACGGCTTCGACGGCAAAAACCCCTGGCACGACTGGGCCAATGCCGCCGAAGGCGAAAACGGCGAAATCCTCAGCGGCTGGAAAATGCGTCATGCGAATTTGCCAGCACGAATTCCCGAGCAACACTCAGAGACTGTCTACACTACAAATCGAGCCATCGACTTCATCACCGAGCAAGGCGAGAAATCGTGGTGTTTACACCTTTCCTATATCAAACCGCACTGGCCCTACATCGTACCGGCACCGTACCACGCCTTGTACAGTACGAAATCGATTCTCGAAGCGGTCCGCGCGACGCCCTCCGAAGCCAGCAAACACCCCGTATACACTGCGTTTCGCCAGCATGAGGAAAGCCTCAACTTTTCCCGCGATTCAGTACGATTGACTGTAATCCCTACGTATATGGGCCTGATCAAGCAGGTGGATGATCAACTCGGACGGCTGTTCGATTTTCTGCAGAGCAACGGTCGCTGGGATGACACGTTGATCGTGTTCACCAGCGATCACGGCGACTTTCTCGGTGATCACTGGCTCGGCGAGAAGGAGTTTTTGCTGGAGCAGGCGGTAGGTGTGCCGTTGATCGTGCGCGACCCTCGGGTGGCGGCAGATGTCACGCGCGGAACGGTGGATGATCGACTGACAGAAACCATCGATGCGTTGCCGACGTTTCTTCAGGCATTGGGATTGCCGGGAGCAGAGCATCGGCTTGAAGGGCGTTCGTTGATCCCGCTTCTACACGGTGAACATCCGGACTGGCGCCGCTATGCAATCAGCGAATACGACTACGCCTTCCAGGCGCCGGCGCGTGAGCGTCTGGGTCAGCCGATTGATCGTTGCCGGATGACCATGGTGCGCAGCGAGCACTGGAAATACCTGGCGTACGACGGCTTTCGACCGCAGTTGTTTGATCTGCTCAATGATCCGCAGGAGTTGCGCGACCTGGGGGATGACCCGGCGTATGCGGCGGTGCGCGAGGAACATGCGGGGTATTTGTTTGAGTGGGTGCGCGGGTTGAAGCGGCGTACGACCATCAGTCATCAGGAGATTGATTTGCGCGGGCAGCGGTTTCGTTATGGAGAGCCGGAGACCGAGAAGGTTGTTCAGATTGGTGTTTGGTAGCGGGAAGAGCCCCTCACCCTAACCCTCTCCCGGAGGGAGAGGGGACTGACCGAGTTGTTTTTTTGCTATACGCCGACCTGAAATATCAAGGTTGAACTCAGGCTCGTAAAGCCCCCAATTGGCTCCCTCTCCCTCTGGGAGAGGGCTGGGGTGAGGGCTCTTGATCTTCAGTCACGACCCTTGATGGTCTGACTACGCTGCCCATTCGCGCCCACCGGCACTTCACCCTTGAGCGTCACCCGACGCACCACCCGATCCTGAGTCCCGTAATCATCAATCGCATAATGCTGCGTCGAACGGTTATCCCAGATCGCCACATCACCGGCCTTCCAGCGCCAGCGCACGGTGTTTTCCTGGCGGATCACATGGCTCTGCAACAGCCCGAACAGATGCGCCGAATCCGCCTGCGAATAACCCTTGATGCGTTTGACGAAATGCCCCAGCAGCAAGCTCTTTTCGCCACTGATCGGATGCACGCGGACCACCGGGTGCTCAGTCTCGTAAACGGTAGAGGTGAAGACCTTGCGATAGCGTTCAAGCTTCTCTGCCGAGACGTCCGGCTTGGCGCTGGCGTAGTCGTATTCGTTGCTGTGCACGGCGACCAGTTTGTCGGCCAGCTCACGCAGCTCGGTCGGCAAGCCGTTGTACGCCGTTGCGGTGTTGGCCCATAGCGTGTCGCCACCGAATGCCGGTGCCACCACGGAGCGCAGGATCGAGGCTTTCGGGTAAGCGTCGACGAAGGTCACGTCGGTGTGCCAGGAGTTGGCGCGCTGGCCTTCAGCGCCGTCCAGTTCGAGCAGATAACGCGTGCCTTCACGCGACGGCACGGTCGGATGCGCTACGGGCTCACCGAGCAAATGAGCGAAAGCTTCCTGACGCTGATCGTCGAGTTGGGTCTGTTCACGGAAGAACACGACTTTGTACTGAACCAGCGCCTGCTGAATGGCTTCGACGGTGGCGGCGTCCAGCTCACCGGACAAATGCACGCCACGAATCTCGGCGCCGATACGACCGGCCACCGGATGAATTTCCAGCGCGTGGACAGCGGGTTTTACTGCGAGTGCGGCATTGCTCATGGGTAGGCCCTCATCGACTGCTTACGGTTGGACGGCAGCGAAACAACGCTCTATCTATATTCCATTTACATCTAATAGATATTCACATGCTTCGTTGACGGAATAAGAGCTTGCATTTAAAACCTCTAGCAACCCTCGTCGCAAATGCCTTCGAGCTATTTTTAGGATGCCGGAAAAGCATATGGATCTTCGCCAGTTGCGTTACTTCATCGCCCTCAACGAACACCGCAGTTTTGTCCGTGCGGCGGACGCAATGGGCATCACTCAACCGGCGTTCAGTCGCAGTATTCAGGGGTTGGAGCAGGAGTTCGGCTGCGTGCTGGTGGATCGCGGCAACAAGGATCTGCGCCCCACGCCCGAAGGCCAGGTGGTGCTGCAACACGCCCTGAGCCTGGTGCAGGGCGCGGCGCTGCTCAGTGCCGAGGTGACGCAGATGACCAAGCTTGATGCCGGGGAAGTGCACTTCGGTTGCGGCCCGGCACCGGCGGTGAAACTGGTACCGGACGCCGTGGCGCAATTCATCAACGCGCACCCGAAAGTGCGCACCTGTTTTCAGGTGGATAACTGGGAAAAACTCAGCCGCGCGTTGAGCCGTGAAGAGATCGAATTCTTCATCGCCGACATCCGTCATTTCGAGTCTGATCCGAACTTCCAGACCCAGGCGCTGACACCCAAGCGCGGGGTATTTTTCTGCCGGCCGGGGCATCCGTTGCTGGCCAAGGAAAGCCTGTCGACCAACGACATGTTCGACTACCCGCTGGCGACCACGCTGATCCCGCCGGGCATTCGTAAACTGCTGGCCAACCTCAGCGGGCGCATCGATTTTTCACCGACCATCGAGACCGAGCATTTTCCGGCGCTGGTGAAGGTGGTGCTGCAATCGAATGCGATTGGCGTCGGTACGGAAGAGGCGTTTGTCGAGGACATTGCCAAGGGTTCGCTGGTGTTGCTGCACTGGCGCAATCTGCCGCAGAACCTGGAGAGCATGAATGCGCGCTGCGGGATTGTCAGTCGTACCGGGTTTCGCTTGTCGCCGGCGGCGCGGGCGATGATCGAGACGTTGGTGGCGGTGGATCGGCAGGAAGTCAGCGTCGCTGTTTAAGGGGATCGTTCCCACGCTCTGCGTGGGAATGCAGCCCGGGACGCTCCGCGTCCCAAAGCGGACGCAGAGCGTCCATTGATGCGTTCCCACGCAGAGCGTGGGAACGATCGGCGTACATTAGAGTTTGGCCGCCGCCAGCTCAGGCGCCACCCAGTCGTTGACCTTGAACGGCTTGCGAATCAGCTTCTGCTGCGCCGCCAGATCCACCTTGTCCTGCAAGCTGCCGAGGAACACCGGATCCAGCGTCGAAGGGAACACTTCGCTCAATTTCTGATCCTGCAGATCCTGCGTCAGGATCAGCGGTGGATAACTGGCCAAACCCGAGACCAGTTGCACGTAAGCCGCCTTGTTGCTGTCCTCGGTCAGCCACTCAACCGCCTGCTGCTGTGCCTTGAGCAATTTCGCCACCGCTTCCGGGTGCGCGTCGACAAACTTGCCCGTGCCGACCAATACCGACTGCACGCTGCCTGCGCCGCCGAGATCCTTGGTGTTGAGCGGTAGCTCGGCCAGACCTTTGGCCTGCAATGCGGTCAACCCGGAGCTGCCCCATGACGCATCGATCTGCTTCGCCGCCAGCGCTGCAACCGCTGCGTTGAAATCCAGATTGATGACTTTCAGATCCTTCTCGCTCAAGCCCTGACTGGCCAGCGCCGCATCAAACGACAACTGCGTGGCGGTGCCACGGAAGATCGCCACGCGCTTGCCCTTGAGATCCTGCAAAGTTTTGATCCCAGAACCCGGCACCACCCCCAGATACTGCTTCACGCCACGCGCACTGGCGCTGAGCAAACGCGTATCCAGACCATTGGACTTGCCGATGATTGCCGCCAGATCGCCCAGATACGCCAGATCAACCTGACCATTGGCAAACGCCTCATTGATCACCGGCCCCGCGCCTTTAAAGAAACTCCACTGAATCTTGATGCCCTGATCGGCGAAGGCCTTTTCAAAAATCTGTTGATCGCGCAGCACATCAACCACGCCACCGCCGCTGTGTTGGGTGCCGGCACTCAGGTCAGGCACGGCGATTCTGATTTCCTTGAGTTCGTCGGCATGCGCGGTGAACGCCAACAGGCCCGCCAGAGCAGGAACGGCAAACAGACTGAAAACACGTTTAAAGGGAAGGTTCATGGGTGCAGCTCCTTGATCACGACGGGCGTTGAGGAGCCGAAAGTAGGCCGAATGACTACCTGCACTTAAATACTATAAATGCACATTTTTATATCTTTTAACGCTAAGCGGGCAGTGGCGCGGCTTGCAGCGGCGTATGCATTAACAGCATCGAAAATATTCTTCGAATGCATTGGATGCGTGTGGGCTGGAAGCCTTAAATGGCGCTGCTTATCTCTAAAAACAACTTATCAAAGATTTTTTATAACCATTAGCTCTTAGTTAATACCGCAGAGATCGCAGCCTTCGGCAGCTCCTACAGGGGTCAATTCAAGGACGCATTCCCCCGTAGGAGCTGCCGAAGGCTGCGATCTTTTGATCTTGAGCCAACCCGACAACGGAGGTCACCCATGGCCCGCCAATCCTTGCTCAGTCTCCCCCTGCCCGCGCCGCCGCTGAAAAGTCGCCGTACATGGCCAAGCGTGAACCAACGCCTGTTGCCGTGGCTGCTGCCGCTCAGCCTGTTCGCCCTGTGGTGGCTGGCCGCGCGTAATGAGTGGATGAGTGAGCAGATCCTGCCTGCGCCGTCGCTGGTGTGGAACAGCGCTGTCGAGTTGTCCCAAGGCGAGTTATGGAGCCATTTGTGGATAAGCCTGCAACGACTGTTCTGGGGCTTGCTCGCCGGGATTTCGGCGGGGGCGGTGCTCGGTGCAGCGCTGGGATTCAGTCGTCGTCTTGAACGTTTGATCTTCCCGACCTTCGCCGGACTTTCGCAGATACCGACGCTGGCGTGGATTCCACTGTTCATGGTGTTTTTCGGCATCGGCGAAGTGCTGAAACTGGTGGTGCTGATCAAAGCGATCGTGGTGCCGGTGACCTTGCACACACTGGTCGGCGTGAGAGATGCACAACCAAAACTGCGCGAAGCCGCCGCTGTTTTACGTTTGCCGCCACCCCTGCTGATCCGTCGCCTGGTGTTGCCCGCCGCCCTCCCCGCGTTCATGGCTGGCGTGCGTCTGGCACTGGCCGCAGGGTGGACCTCATTGCTGGCAGTCGAACTGCTGGCCTCCAGCGAAGGCATCGGTTACCTGATGGTCTGGGCGCGGCAGTTGTTCATGCTCGACATCGTGTTCGTCTGCATCGTGGTGATCGGTTTGATCGGTGTGGCGATGGATCGCGGTATCGGCCTGCTGGACAAGAAACTGGTGCACTGGCCGCACCCGGCCACTGCTGAAATTCGCCGCGGCCCGCGTTATGCAGGCTGGCAACGTCTGCAGCCGTGGCTGCTGTCGCTGGGCTTCCTGGCGTTATGGCAACTGGCGAACGAACTGCAGTGGGTCGACGCCAACATTCTGGTCAGCCCGTTGGCCGTTTTGAACACGGCATGGGACGGTTTGCTGGACGGCACGTTGATCAGCGGCATGGCGCTCAGCCTCGGTCGCACCCTCGGCGGTTTGCTGTTGGGCGGCGGACTCGGTTTCGCCCTCGGCTTGCTGCTGGGCTTGTCGCGCACCAGCGAACGCCTGCTCGGTCCGACCCTCGCGGCTATCCGCCAGATCGCCATTTTCGCCTGGGTGCCGCTGCTTACCGCATGGTTCGGTCTCGGCGAATTGGCGAAGTGGGTGTTCGTCGCCCTTGCCGCGTTCTTCCCGATGTTCATCGCCACGCAACGCAGCGTCGCCAACCTCTCGCCACAACTCAATGAAGCTGCACAAGTGCTGCGTCTGAGCCTCGGCCAACGCCTGCGTCGACTGGTACTGCCGGGCGCCGCACCGGGGATTTTTGCAGGCCTCAGACTGAGCCTGATCTACGCCTGGCTCGGCACCATCGGCGCTGAATACTTCATGCCGTCCAACGGCGGCATCGGCAGCCAGATGATCGGCGCACAACAACTGCTGCGCATGGACCTGATCATGGCCGGCATGCTTTTCGTCGGCCTCACTGGCGCCCTGCTCAACCTCATTGGCCAACGCCTGGAAATTCGCGCGACCCGCTGGAGACACACATGAACGCACCGATTGTCAGCTTCAACCACGTAGGCAAATCCTTTGACGTCGACGGTTTCGAACTGGAGGCGATTCGCGAATTCAACCTGGACATCGCCGAGGGCGAGTTCGTCGCCATTGTCGGCTCCAGCGGTTGCGGCAAATCTACCTTGCTGCGTTTGCTGGTGGGTCTTGATACGCAGTTTCGCGGGCAGATCACAGTTGACGGCAAAGCCGTCAGCGGCATCGGTGGCGAGCGCGGCATCGTCTTTCAGGAGCACCGCTTGTTTCCGTGGCTGACCGTCGCTGACAACATCGGCCTGGGTCTGGTCAACGAGCCGCTGAGCGCGGCGCAGAAGCAACAGCGGATCAACGACTTTATCGAGCTGGTCGGCCTGCGCGACTTCACCCGCGCCTATCCGCACCAGCTCTCCGGCGGCATGGCCCAGCGTGTGGCGATTGCTCGCGGCCTCGTCGCCAGCCCGCGCATTCTGCTGCTCGACGAACCGTTCGGCGCGCTCGATGCGCTGACCCGCCAGCAGATGCAGGACGAGCTGTTGGCGATCCGCGACCGCGCAAAAATCACCACGATCCTCGTCACCCATGACGTCGAAGAAGCGATCTTCCTCGCCGACCGCGTGGTGGTGATGGAGCCGCGTCCGGGGCGGATCAAGCAAGTGGTCGACATCGCCCTGCCGCACCCGCGCCAGCGCAGCAGTTTCGACTTCCATCAGTTGCGTGAAGAGCTGCTGCACGAGCTGACCAGTGACGACCATTACCAACCGAGCGTACCGGTGCAGATCCGCGATCTGCCGCTGACGTTCATTGCCTGCTGAACAGGAGTTTTGCGATGCCGCAACGTCCCAATTTTCTGGTGATTCTGGCCGACGATCTAGGCTTCTCTGACATCGGCGCGTTCGGCGGCGAAATCGCCACGCCGCACCTCGATGCCCTGGCCAACAATGGCCTGCGCCTCACCGATTTTCATACCGCACCAACCTGTTCGCCGACCCGCTCGATGTTGCTCACCGGCACCGACCATCACATCGCCGGCATTGGCACCATGGCCGAAACACTGACGCCTGAACTGATCGGCAAACCGGGTTATGAGGGTTACCTCAATGATCGCGTGGTGGCGCTGCCGGAGCTGCTGCGCGAGGCCGGTTATCAAACGTTGATGAGCGGCAAATGGCACCTCGGTCTGAAGGCCGAACTGGCGCCCCATGCGCGGGGTTTCGAGCGTTCGTTTTCGCTGCTGCCGGGCGCGGCCAACCACTACGGTTTCGAGCCGACCTACGATGAGCAAACGCCCGGTCTGCTTAAATCCACTCCGGCGCTGTACATCGAAGATGACCAGTTTCTCGACGAATTGCCGAAGGATTTCTATTCCTCCGATGCCTTCGGCGACAAGTTGCTGCAATACCTCAAGGAGCGTGATCAAACCCGGCCGTTCTTCGCTTACCTGCCGTTCTCCGCGCCGCACTGGCCGTTGCAGGCGCCGGCCGAGATCGTCGAGAAATACCGTGGCCGCTATGACGCCGGCCCCGAAGTACTGCGCCTGGAGCGACTGGAAAAACTCAAAGCCCTCGGCCTGATTGAACCGGACGTAGAACCGCATCCGCTGATTCAGTTGACCCAGCAGTGGGATGCGCTGAGCGAGGAGCAAAAACAGATTTCCGCACGGGCCATGGAGGTCTACGCGGCAATGGTCGAGCGCATGGACTGGAACATTGGCCGGGTTGTCGATTATCTGCGCCAGCAGGGGCAGCTCGACAATACGTTCATCCTGTTCATGTCCGACAACGGGGCCGAAGGCGCGCTGCTTGAAGCGTTCCCCAAATTCGGTCCGGAACTGGTGACGTATCTCAGCCAGCATTACGACAACAGCCTCGACAACATTGGGCGGGCTAACTCCTATGTCTGGTACGGGCCGAACTGGGCGCAGGTGGCTACCGCACCGTCGCGGCTGTTCAAGGCGTTCACCACCGAGGGCGGGATTCGCGTGCCGGCGCTGTTGCACTATCCGCAATTGGCGATCAAAGGGCAGATCAGCCATGGTTTCGGCACGGTGATGGACATCACACCGACGATTCTCGATCTGGCGGGTGTGCGTCATCCAGGCAAGCTCTGGCACGGCAAACCGGTGGCGCCGCTGCGTGGTAAATCGTGGTTGGGATTCTTGTCCGGCGAGACTGCGCAGGTGCATGACGAGCACACGGTCACGGGGTGGGAATTGTTCGGGCGTCGGGCGATTCGACAGGGGTCGTGGAAAGCGGTGTGGATTCCCGGGCCGGTGGGGCCGGCGACCTGGCAGCTGTACGATTTGAGCAGTGATCCGGGGGAGATTCATGATCTGGCGGTGAGTCGGCCGGAGAAGCTCAGCGCGTTGATTGGGCATTGGCAGCAGTATGTCGAGGAGACCGGGGTGATCCTCAGCGAATCGCCGTTTCAGCCGGATTGAGGGGAAGGTCAAAAGCCCCTCACCCTAGCCCTCTCCCGGAGGGAGAGGGGACTGACCGAGGTGTCTTTCGCTATACATCGACCTGAAAAATTGGGTCGATTATGGATTCGATGAAAAACATTCAGGTCGGCGTAGTTCCCCAATATCCCCCAATCAGTCCCCTCTCCCTCTGGGAGAGGGTTAGGGTGAGGGCGCCTTCTGTCAGACCTCCACCGCCTCCCCAGACACCGCAACTTCATCCCGACGAACAAACCGGTTCGCCCGCCCAAACGTCCCAAAATCATTAAACCTAACCCCCATCTCACGCATCACCTTATGCGCCACCGGCACGGTCATCTGGCGAATGTAAAACGGCTCCTTCACGACAAAATGATGAATCCCGTGACTGCTGCCAAAGTTGAAGCAGAACGCCTGCAACGGCCACAGCCACCAAGGGTTCAACACCTGACACTGCTGCAGCACATTGCCCGGTTCGACATCCCCGTAGTAATGCATGTTCGAACTGATGAAGTGCAGGCAAAACGTGCGCAACACGTTCGGGCCGATGATCACCACCGCGGCGATATCGATCACCTGCATCACCGACAACGTCGTCGCTGACCACTCGATCGGTGAGCCCAGCAGGTATGCGATGCCATTGGCCGCGTGAAAACCGAGAAACACGTACCACGCGCCCCAATGCACCAGCGCCAGCGGTGCATAGACTTTGAACACCCGTTTCAGAATGCTCCACTTGTGCGCCCAGGTCGGCGCCCGCAGCAAGCGGATGAAGGCCGACATCATGTTGTCGCCGACCATCAACAACCGCGCAAAGCCCCACGGCTCGCCGTTGGTGATCGCGCGCTCTTCCATGTCGGTTTCAGTGCCGGAAACCTTGTGGTGATTGAGGTGCAGATGACGACGAATCCACGGGTTGATCGTGCTCGGCCGCGCCAGCCAGACCAGGGCCATCATCAAATTGTGCGGCACACGCTGCTTGCGAAAATACATGCTGTGGATCAGGTCGTGCTCAAGCTCATGGGTCAGCGAAGCAAAAAACGCGTTGAGCAACAGACAAACCCACCACGCCATGTGGCCGCTGATGTACAGCGCCGCCGAGCCGATCATCCCGATCAGGGCAAAGGCCAGAATCCCCGCCCCAAGCGCATCCTGATGCTTGAGAATCGGGTAGCGCTCGCGCAGTTTGATGCCTTTGGCCAGCACCACTTGGCGAATATGCGCTGATCGCTGGGCCGCATTGTGTCGCTGGGGACTTGCAGAAGTACCGTCCATGCTTCCATCCTCGGGTTTATGATGTTCGCATCGTGCCTCGCCAAGGCTTCAATTGCGGTAGCCGAGAACGCCAACCTGTTGACCGGAAGCGCCAATCAGCATGAAGGAACCGACCTCCCTCGCCAGCTGGACCCGTGCCTTGCGCAAACAACTCGATGCGCTGGGGCTGGACAGCATTGCCCTGTGCCAGCAGGCCGGGCTCGACCCGAATTTGATGGACGACCCCAACGCGCGCTATCCGCTGTCCGGCACCACGCGCCTGTGGGAAATTGCCGTGCAAGTCAGCGGCGACCCGGCGATTGGTCTGCGCGTGTCGCGCTTCGTCAGCCCGACCACGTTCCATGCCCTCGGTTATGCGCTGGTCGCCAGTGGCAGTTTGCGCGAGGTGTTCGAGCGTATCGTGCGCTATCACCCGGTGGTCAGCGATGCGCTGGAACTGGAGCTGAATCGTGGCGACGACCGCTACCAATTCCGTCTGAAAATTCCGTCAGGCAATCCGGCGCCAGCCTTCGAAGCCATTGATGCCTTCACCGCGATCTACGTGCGTACCTGCCGCAATCGCCTTGGCCGCGACTACGCACCGCTGGCGGTTTACCTGCGCCGCCCGGAGCCGAGCGATGCGCTCCAATGGCACAAAGTCTTCCGCGCACCGGTGCATTTTGGTTGTACGGAGGATCGTCTGGAGTTTGCCCTCGCCGACTTTGACAGCCACCTCGACGACGCCAACCCGGAACTCGCCGAACACAATGAGGCTGTGCTCAAACGCACGATGGCTCAGCTCCAGCCGCTGACCTGGGAGCGCAAGGTGCGCGATGCCATTGAAGAACAACTGCCGGAAGGTGAGCCAAGCGCCGAACGGATTGCCCAGGCGTTGCACCTGAGTTTGCGCAGCCTGCAAAGGCATCTGGCGGATGAGGGTTGTCGCTTCGACACGTTGCTCAATGAGAGCCGCGAGAATCTGGCGTTGCTGCATCTGCGCGATCCGCAGTGTTCGTTGAGTGAGGTGAGTTATCTGCTCGGGTTCGCTGATACCAGCAGCTTCAGCCGCGCCTTCAAGCGCTGGACGGGGATGACGCCGGGGCAGTTTCGTGATGGGTTGCGCTGATTGATCCCAACGCTGGGTCGTCAGATCCGGCGCCTTCGCGAGCAGGCTCGCTCCCACAGGGGAAACGCATTCCAAATGTGGGAGCGAGCCTGCTCGCGAAGGGGCCCTTTAATTCAACGCAAAACCCAGCTCAAAAACGGTGCTGTCAGCATCACTGTCCACCCGCACCCGCCCGCCATGCAACAGCATGATCGACTGCACAATCGCCAACCCCAGTCCTCCCGAATCCCCCGGCTCCGCCCGTGAAGGATCGACACGGTAGAAACGGTCGAACAGTTTGCCTAGATGCTCCGGCGCAATGGCCGGGCCTTGGTTGTGCACCTGCAACCAGCACTCACCCGACTCGTCGCGGCGACGCAGACTGATCACCGATCCTTGATCGGCATGACGCACGGCATTCGCCAGCAAATTGCCAAGCGCCCGTTGCAGCAACTGCTGATCGGCGAGCAACTCGCCGTGCAGTTGATTGTCCAGCCGCACGTCGCGGTCATCGGCCAAGGCTTCAAAGTAATCACACAGTTCACCGCCAATGCTGCGTAAATCCAGCGTTTGCAGATTAAGCGCCCTCTCGGCCTGCTCCGCGCGGGCAAGAAACATCAAGTTCTCCGCCATGCGTTTGAGCCGCTCGAATTCTTCCATGTTCGACGCCAGCACGTCCTGATACTCCTCGGTGCTGCGCGGATGATTCAGCGCCTGCCCATTGCTCGCCAGCAAGGTATGCAATGGCGTGCGGATTTCATGGGCAAGGTCGGCGGAAAACTGCGAGAGACGCTGCACGCTGTCGTCCAGCCGCGCGAGCATGCCGTTGAGCGCCTGTACCGGTTCAAGCAGTTCAGCGGGCGTGCCATGGGCGGGCAAGCGTTGGTCGAGGCTGCGCAGATCGATGCCGCGCACCGCTTCGCTCAACTGCCGTAACGGTTGCAGGCCCCGGCGCAGCAACAGCAAGCCCAGAGCGAAGGCGAGCAACGCGCCGAGGCCGACGGCCAGATAAAGGCGCAAACGGTAACTGGCGAGCATCTGTTCGCGTTCACTCAGTACCTTGCCGGCGATGACGGTCAGCGGCTCACCGTTCGGACCTTGCGCTTCACCGGACAACAGCGCCAGCTCGGCACCGTCCGACGCTTGCCACGTGAGCACGTCGCGGCGCTGCGGCGTTTGCTCGCGGGGGATCGCGTTGAGGGTTGGCAGATCGCGCTGACGCGGGTTGATAGCGATCACACTGGAGCCATCGGCACGGCGCACCAGTAGCAGGCTGTCGAGATTGCCGAGCATGTTCTGATAGAGCCGCGGCCGTGCCTGCAAGGCGCCCAAGCTATCGCTGTCGGCGAGCAAGGCGCGCACCTGTTCCAGTCGACCGAGCAACGCGAGGTCATCGCGCCAAGCGATTTCCGAGGCCAGCGAGCGGTAGAGAAATACGCCGATAGCACTCAACACCAAGGCGCAAACCAATGCGAACGCCAGCGCCAGGCGCCAGGCGATCGACCTAGAGCGCATCGTCAGGCGCTTCCAGTTGATAACCGACACCGCGCACGGTGTGGATCAGTTTCGGCATGTAGGGATCATCGACCTTGGAGCGCAAACGGCGCACTGCAACCTCGACCATGTTGGTGTCGCTGTCGAAATTCAGGTTCCACACCTGCGAGGCGATCAGCGTGCGCGAGAGCACTTCGCCCTGGCGACTGGCGAGCAGTTGCAGCAGGGCGAACTCCTTGTTGGTCAGGGCAATGCGCTGGCCACCGCGACTGACGCGGCGGCGCAGCACATCGATTTCCAGATCGGCAATGGTGTACGACTCGGCTTCGCGCATCGGCCCGCGCCGCAACAACGTGCGCACCCGCGCGAGCAGTTCGGCGAAGGCGAAGGGTTTGAGCAGGTAATCATCGGCGCCCAGTTCGAGCCCGCGCACGCGGTCTTCGATGGCGTCCTTGGCGGTCAGGAACAATACCGGCGTGGCGCCGCGCTGACGGATCAGTTGCAGCAATTGCCAGCCGTTGAGGCCGGGGAGCATCACGTCGAGGATGATCAGGTCATATTCCTGTTGCTCGATAAAGTAGCGCCCATCGAGGCCATTGAGCGCCACGTCCACGGCAAAACCCGACTCGCCCAGGCCCTTGGCGAGGAAATTCGCGGTTTTGGCTTCATCTTCTACGACCAGCAAACGCATGGCACACCTCGATTATTCAGACACACAGGCTAGGCGCCTTCGGCGGCGTTGCCCATTACAAACTTGTAATCAGACTGACGAGGTTCTGACGAAGACCGGCGATTAAGGTGTCGACCTTCGCTTTTGGAGCCTGTCCATGACCGTCAAATACCTTGTAGCCAGCCTGATGATCGGCCTCGGTGGCATCGCTGCCGCCAGTCCTGAGCTGCCGCGTCACGCTGATCTCGACCTGAAAACTGCACGGCTGCTCGCCGACACGGCAATGGCCAACTGCACCGGCACGGTGTCGGTGCTCGACCGTGGCGGCAATCTGTTGGTGACCCTGCGCGGCGACGGTGTCGGTCCGCACAACACCGCCGCCAGCCAACGCAAGGCGTATACCGCGCTGTCGACCAAAACCGCCACCCGGTTGTTTGCCGAGCGCGCTCGCAGCAATCCGGAAACCGCCAACCTCAACACCCTCGACGAGTTGCTGTTGCTTGGCGGCGGAATCCCGCTATTCCTCGGCACTGAACTGGTGGGGGCGATGGGCGTGGCCGGTTCCGGCGGCGGCGAGCAAGACGAAAACTGTGCGATCAAGGCTGCCGAAAAAACCGGTCTGGCCACTACCCGTTCCCAATAAGGAGATGCATCCATGAGCACTTTGCGCATGACCTTCGCCGCGCTCGGCCTGAGCGCTTTTTCCAGCCTGGCCCTGGCCGCCGGCAACCCGTTGAGCGTGCACGTGCTCAACCTGGAAAACGGCCTGCCGTCGCCGGGCATTAACGTGACCCTGGAAAAACACGTCGGCGAGAACTGGCAGCCTCTTGCTCAAGGCACGACCAATGAACAAGGGCGCATCGCCGAGCTGTTCCCGGCCAAGCAACCTTTTGAGGCGGGCGAATACCGCGTGGTGTTCAAGACCGGCGAGTACTTCAAGAAGATCAAGCACGACACGTTCTTCCCGGAGATTCCGGTGATCTTCGAGGTAAAACAGACCGATCAGCACTACCACATCCCACTGCTGCTCAGCCCGTACGGCTTCTCGACCTATCGCGGTTCCTAAATCAACACAGATCCCCTGTAGGAGTGAGCCTGCTCGCGATAGCAATCTGTCAGTTGATCAATCTGTGACTGACAGACCGCTATCGCGAGCAGGCTCACTCCTACAATGGTTCGGTGTTAGATCCTAGATCGTGGCCAGGGCGCGCAATCGCACGGCATCAAGGATTTCGATCTCGCCATAGCCAAGCCCGATAATCCCCTGCCCCTGCAAATCCTTGAGGATCTGGTTGGTGGTCTGCCGCGACAGCGACAGCATCGATGCCAACTGCTCCTGAGGCAATTGCAGCACGCGACGTGGCGCGTCGAGTTCGCCGTAGCCTTCGGCAATCATCAGCAAGCGATGAGCCAGACGCGCCGGCGCTGGCAGCAGGCTCAGTTGTTCGAGGTTGATGAAGGCCAGGCGCAGTTTGTGGCTCATCAGCAGCGCCAGATGTCGCCAATACACCGGCTGCTCATCGAGCATTTTCAGCAGCGTCCCCTGCGGAATATTGAGCAACGTGCACGGCCCGACTGCGTAGGCGTCATGGGTACGCGGCTGGCCATCGAACAGGCAGATTTCGCCGAACCAGTGCGGCGCCTCGACCAGACTCAACAGCGCCTCCTTGCCCTGCTCGCTCACCGCGCCGATGCGCACGGCGCCATCGAGCACCGCGTACAAGCCGCACGGCGCATCACCACGCTGAAACAAGCGCTGCCCTGCCGTCAGCCGCCGCTCCCTGGCCGCCGCCAGCAGGCTATCCTGAAAGGATGCCGGCAGATGACTGAACCACTGGCCGCTCATCAGCCGTGAACGTATTTGCATAAACACTCCTGGATTGTCGCCTGCCTGACAGAGCGAACCCTGATCCCGAGGGATGATGCGATCAACCCTACCGGAGGAACAACAATGAAAAGCCTCGTCGACCATCTCAGTCAATACGCCGCCTACCACCGTGACCCGCGCAACATTGCCAGCCACTTTATCGGCATTCCGCTGATTGTGGTGGCCGTGGCGGTGTTGTTGTCGCGTCCGGAATGGTCGCTGGGCGGCTTGTGGATATCTCCAGCCGTTATCGTGGCGCTGGCCTCGGCGTGGTTTTATCTGCGCCTGGAAGTGAAGCTTGGGGTGTTGATGACGGTGCTGATGGGCCTGTCGGTCTGGGCCGGGCATGTATTGGCGCAGCAGAGCACTATGGTCTGGCTAAGCAGTGGTCTGGCGATGTTTGTGGTGGGCTGGGTGATCCAGTTTGTCGGGCATCACTATGAAGGGCGCAAACCGGCGTTTGTCGATGACGTCAGCGGGCTGATTGTCGGGCCGTTGTTTGTCGTGGCCGAGTTGGCGTTCATGCTCGGGATGCGGCATGAATTGAAAGAGCAGATCGAGGCGCGGGCGGGGGTGGTGCGGGTCAATCCGAATCGTGCGGCTGTCTAGACTTCAACCCTGCTCGTTCCCACGCTCTGCGTGGAAACGCCGCCATGGACGCTCCGCGTCCACTGTGACGCGGAGCGTCACGGGATGCATTCCCACGCAGAGCGTGGGAACGATCAGTTAAAGGCTGGCGACTTTCTGCCAGACCTTGGGTTTGAAGAACAACGTCTCACCCTTGGCCAAGCCAATCAGGCTGTCGTGATCCTTCACCACTTCGGCTTCGATCAAATCAGTCTGCCCCTCAACCTTCAACGTCACACGCGTAGTCGCGCCCAACGGTCGAATATCACGCACCTCAGCCGCATGGTGATCTTCCAGCTCATGCCTGGACAACGACACTTCGTGCGGGCGGAACAGCACGTGATTGTCGTCGCTCAACAGCAAGCGGTTCGAGTCCCCAAGGAAGTGATAAACAAAATCGCTGGCCGGGTTTTCGTAGACGTCGCCCGGTGAGCCGATCTGCTCGATCACGCCTTTGTTCATCACCACGATACGGTCGGCCACTTCCATCGCTTCTTCCTGATCGTGGGTCACGAACACCGAGGTCAGGTTGATATCTTCGTGCAGCCGCGCCAGCCAGCGGCGCAGCTCCTTACGCACCTTGGCATCGAGCGCGCCGAACGGCTCATCGAGCAGCAGTACTTTCGGCTCGACCGCCAAGGCGCGTGCCAAAGCGATACGCTGACGCTGACCACCGGACAACTGCTCCGGATAACGATCCGACAGCCAGTCCAGTTGCACCATGTTCAGCAGTTCGTGGACCTTGGTCGCGATCTGGCTTTCGCTCGGACGCTGGTTCTTCGGTTTCATGCGCAGGCCGAAGGCGACGTTGTCGAATACGGTCATGTGGCGGAACAAGGCGTAGTGCTGAAACACGAAACCGACGTTGCGATCACGCACATCGTGGCCGGAGACGTCTTCACCATGGAAGACGATGTTGCCGTTATCCGGGGTTTCCAGGCCGGCGATAATCCGTAACAGCGTGGTCTTGCCGCAGCCCGACGGACCGAGCAGCGCGACCAGCTCACCGCTGTGGATGTCCAGGCTGATGTTGTCCAGCGCCTTGAAGGCATTGAAATTCTTGCTGACGTTACGCACTTCGATCGACATGAATTATTCCTCCGCGGCGCTGGCGCGCAGGCGGTTGATACGGTTTTCGCTCCACTGCTTGAGCAGCAGGATGAAGAGCGCCAGGATCAGCAACAGGCTCGCCACGGCGAACGCGGCCACGTGGTTGTATTCGTTGTAGAGGATCTCGACGTGCAGCGGCAAGGTGTTGGTCACCCCGCGAATGTGCCCGGAGACCACCGACACCGCACCGAATTCCCCCATGGCCCGCGCGGTACACAGCACCACGCCATAGATCAGACCCCATTTGATGTTGGGGACGGTGACGTGCCAGAACATCTGCCAGCCATTGGCGCCAAGCAAGCGCGCGGCTTCTTCTTCCTGCGTGCCTTGTTCCTGCATCAGCGGGATCAGCTCACGGGCCACAAACGGCACGGTAACGAAAATCGTCGCCAGCACGATGCCCGGCAGGGCGAAGACGATCTGGATGTCGTGATCCTGCAGCCACGGCCCGAACAAGCCTTGTGCGCCGAACATCAGCACGTAGACCAGACCGGCGATTACCGGCGACACCGAGAACGGCAGGTCAATCAGCGTCACCAGCATGCTCTTGCCACGGAACGAGTATTTGCTCACGCACCACGCGGCGCTGACGCCGAAAACCAGGTTCAGCGGTACCGAAATCAACACGGCGAATACGGTGAGTTTCAGAGCCGACAGTGCATCCGGTTCAAAGATCGCGGTGAAGAACGCACCGAGGCCATTTTTCAAACCCTGCGATACGACGATGAACAACGGCAGCAGCAGAAACAGGAAAAAGACCAGCCAGCCAAGGCCGATCAGGACTCTGCGCGAAGTGGCGCTGCCACGGCGTGCAGCGTTGGCCGAAGAGGCGGCCGCAATAGACGATTGGGACATGGTTCGCGCCTCCTTATGGGGTTTCGATGCGCCGCTGCAGCAAGTTGATCAGCAGCAACAGGACGAAGGAAACCACCAGCATCAGCACGCCGATGGCGGTAGCGCCGGTGTAATCGTATTGGTCGAGTTTGACCATGATCAGCAGCGGCAGGATTTCGGTTTTCATCGGCATGTTGCCGGCGATGAAAATCACCGAACCGTACTCGCCAACGCCTCGCGCGAACGCCAAGGCAAAACCAGTGAGCCAGGCAGGCAACAGCGCCGGGACGAGGATGTGGCGGAACACCTGCAACGGTTTCGCGCCGAGGCACGCGGCAGCTTCTTCGACTTCACGGGGAATGTCGGCCAGCACCGGCTGCACCGTGCGCACCACGAACGGCAGGGTTACGAAGGTCAGCGCCAGGGTGATACCCAGCGGAGTGTAGGCGATCTTGAAACCGAGATCGGCAGCGAACTGGCCGACCAGCCCAGCCGGCGCGTACAACGCAGTCAGCGCAATACCGGCCACCGCTGTCGGCAGGGCGAACGGCAGATCGATCATCGCGTCGATCACCTTGCGCCCCGGGAAGGTGTAGCGCACCAGCACCCAGGCCAGCAGCGTGCCGATGATGCCGTTGATGATCGCCGCACACAGCGCGGTGCCGAAGCTCAGCTTCAACGCGGCCAGCACCCGTGGTGCGGAAATGATCGTCCAGAACTGATCCCAGGTGAGTTGGGCGGCGTGGACGAACATCGCCGCCAGCGGGATAAGCACAATCAGGCTGAGGTACACCAAGGTGTAGCCCAGCGTCAGCCCGAAGCCGGGTATGACGGGGGAGATACGACGCGACATAAAAGTCCCTGGTTAAAAAGCATTCCGCTGAACGCACCAATGTGGGAGCGAGCTTGCTCGCGAAGAGGGAGTATCAGCCAACTCTACGTCGTCTGACACTGCGCTTTCGCGAGCAAGCTCGCTCCCACATTTTTCGCGCCTGGCTTCAGGCTTGATGTGTGGCTGAAGTCAGATTACTGCGCCTGATAAATCTGGTCGAACACACCACCGTCGTTGAAGAATTTCGGTTGCGCGGTTTTCCAGCCGCCGAAGTCCTTGTCGATGGTCACCAGGTCCAGTTTCGGGAACTGCTGGGCGTACTTCGCGGCCACGTCCTTGTCACGCGGACGGTAGAAGTTCTTCGCAGCGATTTCCTGACCGGCCGGGCTGTACAGGTGCTTCAGATAGGCCTCGGCAATCTGCTCGTTACCCTTCTTCGCGGCGTTCTTGTCGACCACGGCAACCGGTGGTTCGGCGAGGATCGACAGCGAAGGCACGACGATGTCGAACTTGTCCGCGCCGCCGTCTTCTTTCAGCGCCAGGAACGCTTCGTTTTCCCAGGCCAGCAACACGTCGCCCTGACCATTGTTAACGAAGGTGATTGTCGAGCCGCGCGCACCGGTGTCCAGCACGGGCACGTGCTTGAACAGAGTCTGCACATATTCCTTGGCTTTGGCTTCGTCACCACCGTTGGCTTTCAGGCCATAGGCCCACGCGGCGAGGAAGTTCCAGCGCGCACCGCCGGAGGTTTTCGGGTTCGGGGTGATCACCGAGACGTCGTTCTTGACCAGATCGCCCCAGTCCTTGATGCCTTTCGGGTTGCCCTTGCGCACCAGGAAGACGATGGTCGAGGTGTACGGCGTGCTCGCTTCCGGCAGACGCTTCTGCCAGTCGGCAGGCAGGGTCTTGCCGAGTTTGGCGATTTCGTCGATGTCACCGGCCAGGGCCAGGGTCACCACGTCAGCGCGCAGACCGTCGATCACCGCACGGCCCTGCTTGCCCGAACCACCATGGGATTGCTGGATTTTCACAGTGTCGCCGGCGTGATCTTTCTGCCAGAACTTGATGAATTCAGCGTTGTAGTCCTGATACAGCTCGCGCGTCGGGTCATACGACACGTTGAGCAGTTCGTAATCCTTGGCAACGGCGGAACCGGCAAACACAGCACTGGCCAGGGCGGCCAAAGCGTAACGGCGAATCGACGACATGGTGAAAGCTCCTGGAATTCTGGGTGGTGGCTTTTTCTTATGTATTTCGGGAATCGTGTTGTCGGTTCAAAGATCGCAGCCTTCGACAGCTCCTACGCACAGCCCCCTGTAGGAGCTGCCGCAGGCTGCGATCTTTTAGCCCGGTTGTTTGCCCGGTTGCTGCAAACGGAATTTCTCTTTGCGTTCGATCTGTACAACCTGGGCGTTGTGCACAGTGATCTCCACCGCGCCGAAACGCAGATCGCGCAGGGCGCTCTGGATTTCACGCAAGATGGTGGTTTCGTCCTGACCGTCAACGCTGCGAAGGGATGCGCTCATGGTGCTGCTCCTTTGAATGGGATTTGCCTGGCAGTGGGCGGCACTGCGTTCGGCGTGGGAGCAATATAAGAGAGGCGCGGATATTCTTAAAAAGACTATTTAAGAATGTTTATATAACTGAAAAACTGATCGTTCCCACGCGCAGCAAAGGAATGCAGCCGGCGGCGCTCTGCGCTGCGATTTTGGGCCGACGCAGAGCGCCCCTTTGCTGAGCGCAGGAACAAGTTTGCCCCTGTCTTAGCTAATCACCGGAGTTCTCACCCAATCTATCTCGTGCGCCGGAGCCGGTCGCCCAAACCAATAGCCCTGCCCCAGATCACACTCCTGCTCAAGCAGAAACGCCGCCTGCTCAACCTGCTCGATGCCCTCGGCATGCACCTGCATGCCCATGCTTCGGGCCAGCGCGATGATCACCCGGACAATCGCCACGTCATCCTCATCCCACGGCAACCCGGCAACGAATCCCTGATCGATCTTCAGCTTCTGCACCGGCAAGCGCTTGAGTCGCAGCAGTGACGAGTAACCCGTGCCGAAATCATCAATGGCCAGGCGAATACCCAACTCGCGCAAACGGTGCATCTGCTCCAGCGCCACTTCCGGATCATCCATCACTGCGCTTTCAGTGACTTCCAGCTCCAGATATGCCGGATCCAGTCCGGTGTCGTGCAGCACCTGCGCCACCTGCTGGTACAACTCGCGCCGGGCGAACAATCGTGACGAAACATTCACCGCGACAAACGACAGCACGATCCCGGCCTGCTGCCACTGGCACATCTGTCGACACGCCTGCTGCATAACCCACGCGTCAATTTCGGCGATCAGCCCGGTGCGCTCGGCAATCGGGATGAACTCCGCCGGCGACACCAGACCGCGCTGTGGATGCTGCCAACGCACCAAGGCTTCAACACCGATCAAGCGACTGGTCTTCAAGTCATGTACAGGTTGGTAGAACACCCGCAGTTCCCGTTGCTCCAGCGCCCGGCGCAGTTCGAAAGCGATTTCGACTCGTTGCTGGGCGTGCGCGGTGAGTTCTTCGGTGTACAAGGCGTAACCGTTGCGACCGCTACTTTTGGCCTTGAACAACGCCGCGTCGGCATTGCGCAACAGTTGCTCGGCGCTCAATGCATCGCTGGGGAACAGGCTGATACCGATACTGGCGTTGATAAACAGTTCATGGCCATCAATAAATAACGGCTCCTTCAGCGCATCGAGAATGCGTTGCGCCAGCGCCGCCGCTTGCACCGGCTGTGGACAACTTTCTGACAACACCGCGAACTCATCGCCGCCGAGCCGTGCCAGGGTAATCCCGGGGCCGAACAGCGCCTGCAAACGCGCCGCCACAGCCTTGAGCAAGCGATCGCCGATGTTATGGCCGAGGCTGTCGTTGATCATTTTGAAATGATCGAGATCGAGCATCAGCAGTGCACAGCCGCGCTTATGGTTTTGCGCCGAGGCCAGCGCCTGTTCGGCGCGGTCGCTGAACAGCAGACGATTGGGCAGATCAGTCAGCGGGTCGTGGTGCGCGAGGTGTTTGAGTTCATGCTCGGAATCCTTGATCGCGCTGATGTCGGAAAACACCGCGACGTAATGGCTGAGCCGGCCCTGATCATCGTGAATGACCCGGATGGTCTGCCACTGCGGATAAATCTCGCCGCTTTTTCGCCGGTTCCAGATTTCACCGCTCCATTCGCCTTGCGACTCAAGCGTGGCAAACATTGCCTGATAGAACCCTGGCGGATGGTGGCCGGATTTGAACAGGCTCGGCGGCTGCCCAATGACTTCTTCACGCTGATAACCGGTGATCTCCATGAAGGCGCGATTGACGTGCACGATCAGCCCATGATGGTTGGTCACCAACACGCCTTCGCGGGTGCAATCGAATACCGCCGCGGCCTGACGCAAGCGTTCTCGATCGGCGTGGCGCTCGCGCAAACGCGCGCCAATCCCGAGAAACTCACACAATCGCGCCCGCGCCAGGAAAATCAGCCCGGCGCTGAGCGCCGCAAAGACGTAACCGTTGATCAGTTGCCACCGGGCAAGATCGACGGAGTTATCGAAGAAATTGTTTAATAAATGATCAGTACCTTGCAGCCAGACGGCAGCAAGCACGAGATAGAGCAATGCTGCACGCAAAGCATCGCGGTAAGTGGCAGGCATTCGGCTATCCATGTCCCTACAAAAAGGTTGGAATTATAGGTCAAGAAACATTCAGCGACTCTTATCTGAAAGGGCGACTGGTTTTATCTGTGTGCTTGGTGATAATGCAACGGCTGTTTTTATCTTTATCGAGGGCCCTATAGCCTATGTGGTACGAAGGTTTTCTTGGCTTGTCGGCCTGGTCTCTGGTCGCAGTCACCCTGCTGATGACCCACGTGACGATTGTTGCCGTCACGGTCTATCTGCACCGCTACTCGGCCCATCGCTCGCTGGAGCTGAATGCTGGCCTGAAGCACTTTTTCCGTTTCTGGCTGTGGCTGACCACGGCGCAGAACACCCGCGAGTGGACTGCCATCCACCGTAAACACCACGCCAAATGCGAAACCGAAGACGACCCGCACAGCCCGGTCATCAAAGGTCTTTCCACTGTGCTGCGCACCGGTGCCGAGCTGTACCGCGCCGAAGCGCAAAACCCGGAAACCCTGCGCATCTACGGCAAGAACTGCCCCGAAGACTGGATCGAGCGCAACGTCTACAGCCGCTACCCGCTGCTGGGCGTGGCGATCATGGGCGTTATCGACCTGCTGCTGTTCGGCACCATCGGCATCACCATCTGGGCGATCCAGATGATGTGGATCCCGGTTTGGGCTGCTGGCGTGATCAACGGTCTGGGTCATGCCGTCGGTTACCGCAACTTCGAATGCCGCGACGCGGCGACCAATCTGGTGCCGTGGGGCATCCTGATCGGCGGCGAAGAACTGCATAACAACCATCACACCTACCCTAACTCGGCCAAGCTGTCGGTGAAGAAGTGGGAGTTCGACCTCGGTTGGGCGTGGATCAAAGTCTTCTGCTTCCTGCGTCTGGCCAAGGTCCAGCGTGTCGCGCCGATCGCCCACCGGGTCGAAGGCAAGGGCAATCTGGACATGGACACCGCTATGGCCATCCTCAACAACCGCTTTCAGATCATGGCCCAGTACCGCAAATTGGTGATCGGCCCGCTGGTCAAGCAAGAGCTGGCCAAGGTCGATCATTCGGTGCGCCACCAATTCCACCGCGCCAAACGCCTGCTGTCGCGGGAAACCAGCCTGCTGGAAGACCGTCATCACTTGCGCATCCAGACCATGCTCGAGCACAGCCAGGCGCTGAAGGTAATCTACGAAAAACGCCTGGCCCTGCAGCAGATCTGGGTCAAGACCAGCGCAAATGGCCACGACATGCTCGCCGCCATCAAAGAGTGGATTCACGAGGCAGAAGCCAGTGGCATCCAGTCCCTGCGTGAATTCGCTGACCAGTTGAAAACCTACTCGCTGCGTCCTGCGGCGGTCTGAGACCGTTGATCGGTGCACCCGGCTCCCGGGTGCACCCTTCGGAACTTCGCTAAAAATCGCCTATCTCAAAGACACTTCGCCATCCCGGCGGGCTGTACTGTGGCCGTTGTCGAATTGCGGCACGTCCTTTGAGATCTGTGCCGATGGTCAACAACAATCAAAAAGACTCATCCTTCCCGCAGTGGCCCGAGGCCGCGCAAACCCTCATGGCCTTGATGCACGCCCAAGGCGAGGTCGCTCGGCTAAGTGAACGCGAGCAGCTGTTCAGCTCATTGCTGGTCAGCGTCAACGCCGTGCTCTGGGCTTTCAACTGGGAAACCCGTCAGGTGCTGTACGTCAGCCCCGCCTACGAACGGATTTTCGGCCGCTCCGCCGGCCTCCTGCTCGCCGACTACAACCAATGGCGCGACAGCATCTACCCCGACGACCTGGAATACGCCGAACGCAGCCTTGCCGAAGTCCTGCACAAAGGAGCGGTGGAAGATCGCGAATACCGGATCATTGCCGCCGACGGTCAGGTGCGCTGGCTCAGCGACAAGTGTTTCATCAACCGTCAGGACGAACCCGGTCAGCCGGTGATCATCGTCGGCATCGCCGAGGACATCACCGACAAGAAGCAGATGGAAACCGAGCTGCATCGCTTGGCGACCACCGACGTGCTGACGCAAAGCAGCAATCGCCGCCACTTCTTCGAATGCGCCAACCGCGAGTTCGAAGAGGCGCGGCAGCAAGGTTCACCACTGGCGTTTTTGCTGCTGGATATCGATGACTTCAAAGTGATCAACGATACCTACGGCCACCCGGAGGGCGATAACGTGCTGCAGCGGATTGCCGAGTGCGGACGCGGGTCGTTACGCCGGGGCGATCTGTTTGGTCGGATTGGCGGGGAAGAGTTTGCGGCGGTGTTTCCAGGGTGCGCACCTGACATGGCCATGCAAGTGGCCGAGCGACTGCAGCAGGAGATTCAGCGGTTGAGTTTCAGCCATGAAGGGCAGACGTTTGGCATCACCGTCAGCCAGGGTCTGACCAATCTGACCGATGGCGATGAAAACCTCGACAGCCTGTTCGCCCGCGCGGATGCGGCGATGTATGAGGCCAAGCGCCAAGGCAAGAACCGCATCATTTCTGCCTGAGCCCTATTTCAACCACACAGAGATCAAGTGTAGGAGTGAGCCTGCTCGCGATAGCGGAGTGTCAAACGAACAATTGTTGTATGACACTCCGCTATCGCGAGCAGGCTCACTCCTACATTGGAAATGTGTACGTCGTTTATTTGCGCATCCGCATCAATTCCGGCAAGCCGATCTTCAACAACCGCGCCGTGCGGCTCTTCGCCAACTCCTCCACGCCCTCATGCTCGGTCAAGCGTGCCATCTGCGCAGCCATGTTCATCACCAGCGCCTCACGGGAATACACGCCGCCACCGAGCTGGTAGACCGACGCAATCAGCTCACGCAATTCCAGCGGCAATCGCCAGCGAGTACGCAGGGCCGAACCATACGCCGCGCCAAACTCAGCCAACGCCTCGCCAACTTCCTCCAGCTCATCCAGCGCACCACCGGCCTGCTGCCACTCCTGCAGACAACGCAGCAACGCCAGATCACCCAGCCGATGCAGCATGCCCGCGCAGTAACAGCGCTCCTGATCGAGATCGAGCAGCCGCGCCAACGTGCGCGCATATTCCGCAGTGTGCAGCGACAGTCCCCAATAACGCTCGGCATAATCCGCCAGACACGGATCACTGAGCCTGGCGCTGCGCTTGAGCGCCAGCCCCAGAATCAGGTTCATGCTCTGTCCGGTGCCCAGACGATGCAGCGCTTGAGCCAGTGTTTGCACCGGCGCGCCGTGGTGCTGCGCCGCGCTGTTGGCCGCAGCGATCAACACCGCCGTGATCTGCGGATCGGTTTTGATCTCATCTTCCAGCAGCTTCAGATCGAGGCCATTGGGATTGAGGCTGCGCTTCACCGCCACCTGCACATCCGTCATCAACGGCGCGCCGTCGGCCTGCTCACGTCGACGCTCAAGAAACACTGACAAGGTCATGCCCGGCGCCAACGTCGGCACCTCACAGAACACCTCTTCACCGGCATTGAGCAGTAAACCCTGCAAACGCTCGGTCAGATTTTCCATATTCAGCGGCTTGGTCAGATACGCCGTCGGCGCCAACGGAATCGCTTCACGCACACTGGCGCTGTCGTTGCGGCTGCTCATCAGAATGAACGGCAGCGGTGGATTACGTTTACGCTGACGGACACTGCGCAGCACGTTCAAACCATCGACGCCGGGTAGCTCCCAATCGACGATGGCCAGGTCATAAGGAATTTCGCTGAGCATCGACAGGGCTTGCTGGCCATCGGCACACAGGTCCAGCCGGGCATCACAACGCACGTTCAGCAACACTTGTTTGAGCAGGTCGCGCGACCACGGGTCAGCTTCGGCAATCAACACTCGTGGTACGGCGGGTAAATCAACGGCAGTCATGCGCGCTCTCCCTTGCAATGCCTGAACCTTAGCCAATGCTGGCCATTCGATACAGCGGTAAAGCGCCCGATGTGTTTCAAAGGGCATAAAAAAACCCGCCGAAGCGGGTTTTTTGTCGATCAGGTCACACGGGCAGATCAGAGCTCGGAGAAGCACTCTTCGATGATCGCCAGACCTTTGTCCAGTTGCTCGTCCGGCGAAGTCAGCGGTACGAGGACGCGCAGAACGTTGCCGTAGGTGCCGCAGGACAGCAGGATCAGACCCTTGTCGCGCGCCTTGGCCACCACCGACGCTACAGCAGCAGCGTTCGGCTTGTGGCTGTCGCCGTTTTCGAACAACTCGACCGCGATCATCGCGCCCAGGGCACGGACTTCGCCGATGACCGGGTACTTGGCCTGGATAGCTTTCAGGCCAGTGACCAGACGCTCGCCGACAGCTTTGCAGCGATCCAGCAGTTGCTCTTCTTCGAATACTTCCATCACCGCCAGAGCAGCGGCGCAAGCAATCGGGCTACCGGCGTAGGTGCCGCCCAGGCCACCCGGGGCGATGGCGTCCATGTATTCGGCCTTGCCGCACACACCGGCCAGCGGGAAGCCGCCAGCGATGGATTTGGCGAAGGTGGTCAGGTCGGCAGCAACGCCCATCTGTTCCATGGCGAAGAACGTACCGGTACGGCCAGCGCCGGTCTGCACTTCGTCAGCGATCAGCAGAATGCCGTGCTGGTCGCACAGGGCACGCAGACGCTTCATGAATTCCTTCGGAGCGACGTAGAAACCACCTTCACCCTGAACAGGCTCGATGATGATCGCGGCGATGTCTTTCGGCTCGGCGTCGTTCTTGAAGATGCGTTCGATGGAAGCGATCGAATCGTCGATGCTCACACCGTGCAGTTCGTTCGGGTACAGCGCGCGGAAAATGCCACCTGGCATCAGGCCCATGCCGGCCGAGTACGGCACGACTTTACCGGTCAGGCCCAGGGTCATCATGGTGCGACCGTGGTAAGCGCCGGTGAACGCGATCACGCCGGCACGGCCAGTGGCGGCACGGGCGATTTTCACGGCGTTTTCCACGGCTTCGGAACCGGTGGTGACCAGTAGGGTTTTCTTGGCGAAATCACCCGGAACCTTGGCGTTGATCTTTTCGCACAGCTCAACGTACGGCTCGTAAGCCAGCACCTGGAAGCAGGTGTGGGTCAGCTTGTTCAGCTGTTCGGTCACGGCGGCGATGATTTTCGGGTGCACGTGGCCGGTGTTCAGTACAGCGATGCCGCCAGCGAAGTCGATGAACTCACGACCTTCAACGTCAGTCACGGTAGCGTTCTTTGCCGATTCAGCGAAGATCGGGTGAATCTGGCCAACACCACGTGGAACAGCTGCGGTACGACGGGCCATCAGTTCAGCGTTAGTCTTGCTCATTACAGTCCTCATTCGCCGCTCATCGGGCGGCGTGGTTCAAGGATTAAGCGGGAGGAATCGACGGTGGCAGCATGCGATGATCGACTGCCACGGCGTTCCTGGCCGCAGAGAAAATTCCGGTTTGAAACCACGCAAAGGGACAGCGCTCTCGTGCCCTTTGCGTTTGCAGCGATCCCTTTCCCGGCTTAGATGCCCAGGCAGAGGTATTTGATTTCCAGGTAATCTTCGATGCCGTACTTGGAGCCTTCACGGCCCAGGCCCGAAGCCTTGATGCCGCCGAACGGCGCGACTTCGTTGGAGATCAGCCCGGTGTTGACGCCGACCATGCCGTATTCCAGCGCTTCCGCGACTCGGAACACACGACCGAGGTCACGAGCGTAGAAGTACGAAGCCAGACCGAACTCGGTGTCGTTGGACATTGCGATCACTTCGGCTTCATCTTTGAAGCGGAACAGCGGCGCCAGCGGGCCGAAGGTTTCTTCCTTGGCCACGGCGGCGTTTTTCGGCACGTTGGTGAGGATGGTCGGCTCGAAGAAGTTGCCTTCCATCGCCTTGCCGCCAGCCAGCACGGTTGCGCCTTTGGCTACAGCGTCAGCGATGTGCTCTTGCACCTTGGCCACGGCTTTTTCGTCGATCAGCGGGCCAGTGGTGGTGCCGTCTTCCAGACCGTTGCCGATCTTCAGTTTGGCCACAGCCACTTTCAGCTTCTCGGCGAAAGCGTCGTAAACCGAATCCTGAATGTACAGACGGTTGGCGCAGACGCAGGTCTGGCCGTTGTTGCGGTATTTGGAAATGATCGCGCCTTCGACGGCCTTATCCAGGTCGGCGTCGTCGAACACGATAAACGGCGCGTTGCCGCCCAGTTCCAGCGAGACTTTCTTGATGTCCTTGGCGCATTCCGACATCAGTTGACGACCGATTTCGGTCGAACCGGTGAAGGACAGTTTGCGCACGATCGGGTTGCTGGTCAGCTCGCTGCCGATGTCGCCGGCGCTGCCGGACACTACGCTGAACACGCCCGCAGGAATACCCGCGCGCTGGGCCAGTTCGGCCAGGGCAAAAGCGGAGAATGGAGTTTGCGAAGCAGGCTTGAGCACCATGGTGCAACCGGCAGCCAGCGCCGGGCCGGCTTTACGGGTGATCATCGCCGCCGGGAAATTCCACGGGGTGATCGCAGCGGTCACACCGATTGGCTGTTTGATCACGATCAGGCGCTTGTCTGGCTGATGGCCCGGAATCACGTCACCGTAGATGCGCTTGGCTTCTTCGGCGAACCACTCGATAAACGAAGCGGCGTAAACGATTTCGCCCTTGGCTTCGGCCAGCGGCTTGCCCTGCTCGAGAGTCATCAGGCGCGCGAGGTCGTCCTGGTTCTCGATCATCAATTCGAACCAGCGACGCAGCTTGCCAGCGCGCTCTTTGGCGGTCAGGGCACGCCAGGCCGGCAGCGCTTTGTCAGCGGCTTCGATGGCGCGGCGGGTTTCGGCAGCGCCCATTTTCGGCACGGTACCGAGGATTTCGCCGGTGGCCGGGTTGTTGACCTTGATCGTCTGACCGCTGTCCGCATCGACCCAAGCGCCATCAATGAAGGCTTGCTGGCGGAACAACAGGGTGTCTTTAAGCTGCATGTCGGCTTTCCTTAACAGCACCGCGGCCTGCGCGGAGCAAATTATGATTGTAGAAAGGCGCCTCGCAAGGCTGCCGTCAGGGAAATCAGTGACCGGGTGTGGCGCATCAACCGTGGACGATTCGAACCACTGGCGCTTCAACATCCGCTCAACGAGCGTTTGAAATCTCAAACGGATCGTAGGATCAAAGGGGTTAAAGGACAATAGGTCGTTCGAAAAAAAGAACAAAAACGGCGTGTTTGTGGAATTTTTCAGATCAACGAGCCAAAAGCCTCAGCCGCAACAAAACCATAGAACAGTCCCGAGAAAGCGCCAAGCGAGGGTTTTGCAGGACGTTACCGCTTTATGGAATGCAGCGATTTGCGCCGACACGCATACTGACAATCCGCGCCGAAACCCAGCATGGACGCCCCGAGCCGACCTAGGTATGATGTCGCCCGCTGCACCAGTAGCTCAGCTGGATAGAGTACTGCCCTCCGAAGGCAGGGGTCGTGGGTTCGAATCCCGCCTGGTGCACCACTGATTTAAACGAGAAAGCCCCGGACTGTGATGGTCCGGGGCTTTTTTGTGTGCGTCATGGCCAAGGTAAAAGATGGTGCTCCACCTTCATGCTGTGGCCGGGCACACATGTGTGCGTGGAACTAAAGCGAGTAGGCATTCCTGGTAACGATGGGCGGTCCTGTTCAGTGGTCAGTCCAAGGATAGCCGCACGTGATTTCATGACTCTGGTCAGCCCTGTACGAGCCCTGCCGTTATCCCCGTTCATGACGTAACCGATCATCATCGCCATCGGAAGGCCATTGGAATACTGGCCTTTGACAAAGCGCATCAGGCCCTCTTCTACATATGGGACACAGAGGTTGCGTACGCGGGCTGCATAGGACACGTTTAGCCGCTTGCATTCATAGGCTAGGTAGACGTCTTCATCGTCACCCACTGTCAACACGAAGTCGATGCTGCTCGACAGGGATACGTTTCCATTGGCGTCCTCGACCAGTAGGACATATTGGTATGTGATTCTACCCGGCACCTTCTTCGTTCGCCTCAGAGCCTGAACTAGATGCTCGGTAATGTGATCCTCGTGCGTCATAGCGTCCTTCTTGGACTGTAAAGGTCGGATGCAGATCGGCCAGGCAGCTTCGATCGCTTCGGACATTTGCTCCCCAAGATCTCGGAAATGAGCAAGCCAAGCATCAGGACTACCCGCCAGCATGGTCAACCCCCTCTTGACTATGGCGGGCCGCGGCCGCTATGAACTCTGCGGCGATCTGCTCAGCGTCGGCCAATGCTGTGGATCGAAGCCAGTGCCGCAGCGCCGTGGGCTTCACTAGATACATGTAGCGTCCAACGACGACACGTAAATCAGGGATCAATTGAACATTGCCAGGCAAATCAATAGGAAGTTTGGCGGCGATCGACCCGAGGAAGTCATTGAACTCGCCAGATGAGTGCTCATTGTACGGGGCAGCCTCATCGCCAATCGTCAGCCTCAACACCGCCACATCGGAGTTGCGTGCTGCCAACGAAGCTTTGACAGGTACGCGAAAGTGCGGCGAAAGTGCGTTGCACAGCATGGCAGAATAGTCCGCCCGCTGACTCGAACTGGCCTGCGTCCAAATGGACTGTAAGCCGGCGTTACGTCTAGGCTGCATCGCCGGGATGACTTGCTGAACCGTATCTTCGACGATGGCTACATCACTGTCGTCGAGCCCGTAATACTCGAACACCAGACGATCGATGTCACCTAGCACATCGTCTTGCGAAGAAAGCAACTTCTTCGAGTTCGCCAGCTCCCTGTCGATCAGCGCCACTAACCCTTGTTCCGCGTTCAGCGCCTTCACAGGATCCGGCATGTTCTCAGGGTCATCGAACGGCAGCTTCAGTAATTCACCTTGATGGACCTTGGCTCGATCAGCTCCCAGATTCGCCGTGTCGTGGAAATAGAACCAAGCTGCCAGACTGCTGTTCAGCACGGCCGTCAGCACCTTGGCTTTACGTTCCTGACTAGGAGGTACGGTAATCGACTGAAGTGAATGCTGAAACACGACATCCTGTTTGCTGAATGCTGCGCGCACCCTTCCAACGGCCCGCTCCACCCCTTGCGGAATCAAGATGTGAGGCCCGAAGAATCCGGCGTCAAACCCTGCCCGATGTACGACAGACGTGCGCAAGGGGCTGGTCTCTACATGTGAAAGGGCGACCGCCCGGAACTGACGGGCATCTAGATAAGGCAGCTGGGTCACTATCTCAGCAGTGGTTGTCTGATATTCAGGATCGCCCAACCGACTCTCTTTTGCTGGCTTGAAGCCCTGCCCGATTACCCAGTGCTCGTCTCGGCTGAACTCAACCTTGGAGCGCTTGAAAGCCTTGAATTCCAGCACAAACGAACTCATAGGCGGGATCGTACGAAGATATTGCAGCAGTCGCTCTTCAGGAGCCCGCGTCCACAAACGACGCTTGAACACTGTAGGATCCTCCGCAACCAAGTCGGAGCGAAACGTCAAACGATCAGCGCGCGACAGCGTCACCAGACGCTTGAGTCGCAGATTAAGGTCTGCCTTAGGGACCCAATACTCGAAGCGGTAAGGGGCTTGATCTTGCTTCTGAGGCCCATATAGCACGAAAGCTGTTGGACGCTGCGCTCCATCAAAAAGCTGAAAGCACAGGTCAGACATGTTGATAATTCGGCGGACTCTTGACCGTTGCAGCAACATACGGCGCGCTGCTTGGCTCTCGGTATTGTGCAAAATCCCCATAGCAGGCAACAGAAACGCCACCAAGCCAGTTGGCTTTATCCCTTCCAGGGCCTTCCACACGAACCCCCATGCAATGTCTTTGGCGGGCGCGAGGTAGCCCTTGGAAGTGGTCCAGTCTTGCGCTGTTGTCAACTGTCCGGTGCGGCCATTCCAAGGCGGATTGCCGATGATCACATCAAATTGGCGGGCATCCTTGATGCTGAAGAAATCTGACCCGGGTAGCAGCGTATTTCCATACAGAGGTGGCAACAACTTTCCGGCCTTGATGAGTTTGGGCAAGTCTGAAGGACTGGATTGTTCGAGGAGCGCGATGTACAGAGAAAACGCCGCGACTCGAACTGCAGAAGAGTTGATGTCTCCCCCACGGAGGCGATTCGCAATGGCCTTTAAGTCGGTCCAAGTCGCATGCTGCTTCTTCTTGGCGTTGCAATGGTGTGCGACCAGTCGCTGGAACAACCGCACCAAGAAGATGCCAGATCCGCAGGCCGGATCGCAGTAGACGCCGTAAGTCTTCTGTTCGTCGGTCAGTTCATCCCAAAGTTGGTTGACAACGATATCGGCCAAGAACATTGGGGTGTAGAACGCCCCATCTGAACTCTTTTTGTCCGCCTCTTCCTTCAGGAATCGGTCGTACACCGCGCTGATGAGTCCGATCGACATGTACCGAAAGTCGTAGCCCCAGAACCGAAGCTGGTGGGTGGCCATGTTCTCGTGACCATGGCGGAACCGTGCTAGCACGGCCAAGTGCTCAAGTTTGAGCTTGGGTGGCGGGGCGCCTCCGGTCTCGAATGCACAAGGGGCTTTGAAAAGATTGCCGTTGAAAGCACCATGCAGCCATGTGAACAGCACGTCAAAAAGCTCAGGATCTCCGGATCCGAGCAACTCCAACAGACTGGCAAAGCGATCCTGCGACGCGGCACGAAATACAGCCTCGCCGATGATCTGGCGGTCCTCTAAGTAGGCTACGAACATGGTCTGCATCAGCAGCGCCTGGGCGGCATCTGTTCCCAGGTCATCCTTGAGGCTACGAAACGCCATCAGCAGATTGGCCAGGAGAACGCTGTCGACTCGGTTGTCCGGATTGAAATAGCCATCATTTTCGTACCAGAACCGCCCCGAATCAGCAGCGTCGAGCAATTCGCGCAGTTCCAAGGCATCACTGAGAAGGGAGAGCGTCTTGACTAAGCGCGGGTCTTTGCCCCGGTTCTCTTCGCTATGCAACGGGCGCTGCAACAGCGAGTACGCCGTCAACTCGTCACCACGAATAACGAGCAGCATGCTCATCAAACCTTGGTTCCAAAGAATCCGATGGAGCTCGTCGATGCGCTCAACGGAAACGAGGGGATCGCTCAAAAAGGCGATTGTGGGTACGCCGTTGATACAGCTAACCGCCGATAGGCCCAATTCATCGAGTACAAAGCGGATCGCCTCGGCATGCGCGCCTGCGGTGACCTTGCTGCCGGCCGAATAGAACTCGGGAGCCCGGCGCCGGTCGAGCGTCAGCGCCTTCGACCAGTGGGAATCGATAACCGCGCTCATGAGAGGAGCCTCCACAGTTGCATCTGGCTCGTGATGCCGACCGATACCAAAGTGCCCTGACGCTCAGTCATTGGTGGAGTCCCAGCGAGGTCTGCTTGTCGCCTGCGAACCGGCCGTTTGCTGCGCCGCGCGGCCGTTTCTTGACGGGCTGTACTCGCGCTATGACAGGCTCGTAGTCGATATGGTGTGTGGACATTTCAGCGAGAAGACTGGCGATCAATGCAAGATGTACGGGAACTTCACCCCGCTTCTTATAGTTGGAAACCGAATTGGGCTGCATACCTACGAGGTCAGCAAAGCGCTTTACACTGAGGCCCGCACTGTTCAGCTCAGCAAGAAAGATTTCGTAAGTCATAGTGTGGTTTGATCATAATTTAATGAGACTCTGACACATAGAAACATGAGGCTCAATCAAAATAAGACAACTAGACTCGCTCAGATCGTGACCACGAATATGAGCTGATCGTTATGAGAGCCCCGGTGAGAGGTTTCTTTTGCCTCCAGCGGACGTCAAAGGAAGGAGATACGTATCGGCTTTCAATGCGGGGGTTCGCGGAAAGCGGGTAAAATTTCGGCCTGCAGCCCTGAAGCGGGCAATGAGGAATATGACTGACTGGATGCTTATGGCCGACTGTGGTCTGACGGTTGATCCAATTTCGTAAAAGCCGCTGTGAAACCAATTTGGTTTGTAACACTCAATGCACGCGAACAAATAACGGCGTGCAACAAAAAAACCACAGTACCCAGCAGATTTCCTCGTCAGATGCCCATATAACTTAAGTATTTTGGTGATCGGCCGCTAAAAGTCTCCCTTCCCGGAGAAAAACCATGACTAGGACGTTGACCATCCTCTGCTTGATCTCGATATCTCTGATTCAAGGGTGTTCCCATTCACCGGTTGAAACCGATCCGGTCAATTCCGCGTTGAAATCATGTGGTATGGGACTAAGCACACAAACTGCCTATGTCTTCAAAACCGCATTTGAGGTAGCAGAAAAAAAGGGGTCTGCCGATTTCAGCCTAAGCATGAACCAAAGCGTTGACACCCAGGAGGCGTCACTGTTGAAACAGATGGACAAGTCGCCAGATAGCACAAAGGCGATTCTTGGCGAAGTCAAAAGCTTTAGGGAGTGTGTCATTGCTCAGAGTGCAGCTCTCAGACCTGCGAGTCGTCTGGACCTGCTCGAGCAATGTCGAGTCAACATACAAAACAGGATCTCACCACCTGGTAATACTTCCTATGGAACCTTGCGCTATTGGAACCAGCGGCCTAAAGATCCCCGGTACACCAACGATGTACCGATCATGGGAGGGATATTTGATAACGGGCCAGGTTTTCCGGTCCTAGTCCAATGCGATATCCGTAACGGAAAACTCCAGGACGCTATGGCTATCGAAAATCCCTGATTTCGCGGGCAGCACCAGATGGCTTGTATGCCTATGTGTATGCCCAACCAGAGCAGAATCGGTGACCCTCATGTAAAACCGGCAACTTAGCTCCAGTTCAAACGAAACCTAACGCCATAATCCAAATAAGAAAGCCCCGGACTGTGATGGTCCGGGGCTTTTTTGTGGGCGATGCGATGGTTCTCGAACGACGTCACTCCGTCGTCCAGTCAAATTCGTCGTAATCATCGTCTTCTTCCTCCTCAACCTCCTCTTCGAAAACCTCGTCTTCATCAACGACATCCTCTTCCGGCTGATTCAGCAGAAATTCCTTACGTGCTTCAGTAATCGCGCGCCGCATCTCTTCGCCCTTCTCCGGGCAGTTGAGCAGTTGGGCGATGCGGTCAATTTTTGCTGCCACGTTGTCCTCCAGCGCATTGGCAATGTCCCGATAGTGCGCGTTTTTGCGGGGCAATGCCAAATGGCTGGTGGATCAAGTGGTCATTTTTTCCGCAACTGCTCAAGTCGGGCGTCGAGATCGGCGTTCGGGTAGCGTTTGTGCAGGTTGTTGAACAGGCTGTTGGCGGCTTGCGATTGGCCGGATTCGCGCAGGCGCAGGACTTCGCGCAGTTGTGCGTCGAGGCCATTGGCCGGGGCGGTGGCGCGTTTGCTGAGTTTGGTTTCATCGGTGCTGATGGCTTGATCTTGCATCGGCGCGGCCATTTCCATCATCGGCACAGGTGCCGGCATGGCGCCGGCCGGGGCGGACAATCGGTGCAGTTGCGCTGAGTCCGTTTCGGTCATGGGTACGGCAAGTTCGGGGGCTGGGGCGTAGTCGTACTGGCGCAGCGGTTCAGGGGCGCGCTGTACCAGCGACAACATCAGTGCCACGCCGACGAGGCTGGCAAACGCGACTTGCCAGCGTGGTTTGCGGCAGATCTCCAGCCAGCGTTGCAACAGGCTTGGTTTCGGCGCCGGGGTTTGACGCTGCGCAGCGTTGAGGATCAACGCATCAAGGTGCGCTGGCGGTTCAGCATTGTGCTGTTCACGCACATGCTTGATCAGCGGATCTTCGGGTGTCTGGCGGACGTCAGTCATGTCAGTACCTCCTCGGCCAGCAGCCGACGCAGTTTTTGCTGGGCATAGCGCAAGCGGCTTTTGACGGTTTCCAGCGGTGTTTCGGTGAGGCTGGCGATTTGTGCCAGGTCGAGGTCGCCGTGGGCGCGCAGCAGGAACACTTCACGCTGGTCGGCGGGCAGGGTTTGCAAGGCATTTTCCAGGCGCTGGCTGTCACGGCTGAGAGTGAGCAATTGTTCGGGATCGTTGGTTTCATCGCCGACCGCATGATGTTGCTCGTCGTAGCTGTCATGCAGCGGTTGTCGCGCGCCGTGTTTACGCCAGTGATCGATCAGGCGATTGCGGGCGATCTGGAATAGCCATGTACGAAATGTCGCCTGGCCTTGTGGCTGACTTCTGCTGCGGATCAGGCTCAGCCAGGTCTCCTGAAATACTTCGTCGGCCAGTTCCGGTTTGCCGCTCAATCCGAGTAGAAACCGGTACAAGCCTTGGCGATGGCGCGCGTACAAGATCTCGAACGCGGCGCCGTCGCCGTCGCGATAACGCGCCAGCAGCGATTCATCGCTGCTGGCGGTTGAGCTGTCTGCCGAGGCAAACAGCTGACTGATGAAGCCTTTCAGACGACTCACTTATTCGATCCGTTGTTCAGTGGCCAACGCGTTCGATGCGGTTGAACTGCGCAAGCTCTGCGCCAGTTCGACCAGTTGCACGAACTCGTTGCGCAGACCGAAGCGATCATCGCCGCGAGCGCCACGGGCCAATGCCTCGGTGTCTTTCAGGCTGAAGTCGCCGGTGTAGCGACCGTCCTTGAGTTGCTGGGAGAATGCGGCCACGGCGGCGGCAAAACGCAGATCTTCGCTGGCGGTTGCGACTTGGTTGGCGATCGGCCGCTCGATCAGCAGACTTTTCCCACCTTCAGGCTGTTGATAACGCACACGCAGCATCGCCAATTCCCCGCTCTTCTCGGATACAGCCGCACTCGATTTGCCGTAACGCAGCGGCTCCAGCCAGCCCTTCTCGCCTGCCGGAACAATTTCATACAGTGCGGTTACCGTGTGCCCTGCGCCGATTTCGCCGGCATCGACCTTGTCATTGCTGAAATCCTCACGCTTCAACGCACGGTTTTCGTAGCCGAGCAGGCGATATTCGCTGACCTGCGCCGGGTTGAATTCCACCTGCAGTTTGACGTTTTGCGCCACCACGGCAAGCGTCGAACTCAACTGATCCACCAACACTTTGCGTGCCTCGCGCAGGTTGTCGATGTAGGCGTAGTTACCGTCGCCGGCGTCGGCCAGTTGCTCCATCAAGTGTTCATTGTAGTTATCCACACCAAAACCCAGGGCTGTCAGCGAAATCCCGGTTTTGCGTTTATCCACAGCCATTTGTTTGAGGCTGTCGAAGTCGCTGACGCCGACATTGAAGTCGCCATCGGTGGCCAGGAGGATGCGGTTGATGCCTTTGGGAATGAAGGCCTGCTGCGCCATTTGGTAGGCCAGTTCGATACCGGAGGCACCAGCGGTGGAACCGCCGGCAGTCAATTGCTCAATGGCTGTACGAATTTTCGCTTTCTCGCGCCCGGAAGTCGGTTCAAGCACCACTCTGGATTCGCCGGCATACACCACCAATGACACGCGATCCTGATCGCGCAATTGATCGACCAGTAATTTCAGCGTGCTTTTGACCATCGGCAGGCCTTCGCGACGATCCATCGAGCCGGACACGTCAACCAGAAATACCAGATTGGCCGGGGCCAACTGCGCCACCGCGCGGTCGGAGGCCTTGATGCCGATGCGCAACAAGCGAGTGTGCGGGTTCCACGGTGACGCAGCCAATTCTGTGGTCACGCCAAACGGCGAGCCGTCGCTGGGCAGCGCGTAGTCATAGGGGAAGTAATTGACCATTTCCTCCAGCCGCACCGCGCCTTCCGGCGGCAATCGGCCTTGATTGAGCAGGCGACGGACGTTGGCATAAGCGCCCGTGTCGACGTCAGCACTGAACGTTGAAACCGGGGTTTCGACGACGCTATGGATCGGGTTGTCGGCCAGCGCCTGATACTGCTCGCGCTGCGTATCGCGATAGCCCTGTGGATAACTTTCACTCAACGGCATCGGCGCACTGCCCGCATTGGGCATCTTGTACAGCGCGCGTTTGGCCATTGAGGTGTCAGCCATGACCGCTTCCTGCTGAACCAGCACTTCGGGCTGCATCGGCGCTGGCACAGCAGCGGAATCGGGTGTGGACGAAGCACCGCAACCGGCGAGCGCCAGCAGCACAGCAACCGCAACAGGACGCAAGAGAGGATGAGACATGGGGGCTGACCTCGGGATGAAATTGATCATTCATCCACTGAGACGGGCAGCCCTTTCAGTTCGGGTTAAACGCCGCTGAAAATATTTTCAGCGGTGATAACGCCGCACCGCACTGCTGTTACGCAGCACGTGACCTTTGATTTTTTCCATCAGCTCGGCACGAGTCAGACCGGCCGGCAAGGCATCCGGCGCCAGATCCAGCGCGTAGATCTGGATGATGTAGTGGTGCGCACTGTCGCCCACGGGCGGGCACGGCCCCATGTAGTGGGTGTTGCCCTTGCTGTTGGTGCCGCCGACACCTTCGAATGCGGATTTGGCGCCGACGCCCGCTGCAATCTGCCGTGTAGTGGATTTGATGCCGTAGTGAATCCAGTGATCGACGCCCAGGCCTTTCTGGCCGTCCGGGTCGTGCATGACGATCGCATAGCTCAGGGTGCCGGCAGGACCTGCATTCCAGCTCAGGGCCGGTGACTGGTTCTTGCCGCCGCAACCGGGCGCATCGCTGGCCGCGGCCGAGGTGAACAGGCGGTTATCGGAAACACCCGGAATGCTCAGGGTGAAACGCTCCTGGGCCTGCGCCGGAAACTGCACGCAAAGGGTGACGGCGAGGGCCGCCAGCCATGGGTTGAGAGAGGTCAATCGGGTCATTCCGGGAGCACCTTGTGCAGTGGGGCCGTCGTCGGCCTGCAAACTATAGCTGTACCGTTCGTGCCGTGGCAGTGGCAAATGGCTGAACCTCGCACTACGACGCAAACTCACAAGAGAAATGCCCGCGAGGAAGCCGATCATGTCCCTGCACCGTGTCGCCCGTATCGCCGATGTCCCTGAAGACCGTGGCCTGCAAGTTGAAATCGGCGACTGCAAGATTGTGCTGCTGCGCGTCGGTGAGCAGCTACGCGCCTTTCAGGGCGAATGCCCACATGCCGGCGCGCCGTTGGCTGAGGGCGCGGTGTGTCACGGACGCCTGATCTGCCCGTGGCACAAGGCTGCTTTTCGCGTAGAAGACGGCGCACTGTGTGAGCCACCGGCCCTCGACAGCCTCAAGCGTTATCCGCTGGAACTGCGCGGCGAAGAGGTTTGGGTCGATGATCAACCGTTGGCGGATCCGCATACGCCAGCGGCCGACGATTCGCGTACGTTCGTGATCGTCGGCGCCGGCGCGGCAGGTACGGCGTGCGCGGCGGCGTTGCGGGAAAAAGGTTTCGGTGGCCGGATCGTGATGATTGACCGCGAGGCCGATGCCGGTTACGACCGCACGGTGCTGAGCAAATTTGTCCTCGCCGGGGAAATGCCACCCGAGGAAGCGCCGCCGCTGCGAGATGAAACCTTCTATAAAGAGCAGCGCATCGAGCGACTGGAAAACCAAATCACCTCGCTGGATACTGCAAACCAGACGTTGCATCTGAGTGACGGTCAGTCCCTGCGCTATGACGCGGCCGTGCTCGCCACCGGCGGTGAACCCAATCCATTGGAATTGCCCGGCGCAGACCTCCCCCAGGTCTTCGTCCTGCGCTCCAAAGCCCAGGCAGAGCAAATAATGAATGCCGCTAAACCCGAGCAACGCGCGGTGATCATCGGCGACAGCTTCATCGCCCTCGAGTGCGCCTCGGCCCTGCGCCAGTATGGCCTCGACGTCACGGTGCTGGCTCGCCACGCGATTCCTTTCGCTGCCCAGTTCGGCGAAGCCGTGGGCAAAGCGATTCGCGCGTTGCACGAAAAGAACGGGGTGAAATTCATCACCGAGCACGCAGCCACCGAAATCATCGGCGATGGCATAGTCGAGGCCGTATTGCTGGACAATGGCCTGCGTCTTTCGGCGGATCTGGTGCTGGCCGGGGTCGGCGTGCACCCGGCCACCGAAGCTTTCGCGTCACTGCCGAGGGAAAAGGATCAGTCATTGCGCGTCGATGACGGCCTGCGTGTGAGCGAAAATCTGTGGGCCATCGGCGATATCGCTACGTTTCCGCTCCACGGCCAGCCGCAACGCATCGAGCACTGGCGCCTGGCCCAGCAGCATGCGCGAATCGCGGCTACCAATATGCTGGGTGGCGAGGAGCATTACCTCGACGTGCCGTTTTTCTGGACCTGGCACTTCGGCAAGAATTACGACTACCTCGGCCACGCTGAGCACTGGGATGAAGTGGAGTTTCTCGGCGAGCCTGAACATCCGCCATTTATTGGTCTGTTCGGTAGAAACGGTGTGGTAGTTGCCGCCGTGGCTTGCGAGAAAGAAAGAGCGATGGCGTTACTCACCGAGCGCATGAAGCAACCGCTGCCGATGGAAGAGGCTTGGGAACTGATCCGCGATTAGCGGCCGATTGATCGTTCCTATGCTCCTGCGTGGGAATGCAGCCCGTGACGCTCCGCGTCACTGGACGCAGAGCGTCCCAAGAGGCATTCCCACGCGGAGCATGGGAACGATCAATTAACGGGGAAGGGGTTCGCGATTGTCGTCATCCTCGGCATGCAGAAAGATCACCCGTGGGTGCTCCAGCGGTGCCAGCGGCGGTGGCAATTCTTCCTGCTGCACCGGCCAGAAATGCGTCACCACATGGCTGATGTCGCCTTCCTGATCGTTATGAATGGTCATCACCCCAGATGTGCGCAACTTCTGAAAGCGGTCATCGCAGAGTTTGAAACTCTTGCTCAGGCCTTCATCGTCAATCACCGGCGACGGCAGCCGACGCTGGGCGAAACTGCGACTTTTGCGCTGCTGATAACGCGCCCAGGAAATCAGAATCACCGCGTTGACCAAGGCAATCCACAGATAAATCTGCAGGGTACCCAGCGCGTCGAACGCCGATTTATCGATCAGCGGCCCGCCCGCGTGAGTTTCGACCAGCGGCCACAAGCCACGGATCAGCAGAAACAGCAGGCCAACCCAGGCCACCACGGTGAGGATGACATCGATCACTACCAGAAAGGGCCGCTGGCGAGTCCGGATGATTTTCATTTGATGACCTCCTCTTCGTCATCGCCGATCGGTTTGATGCCCCGATCAGGACTGACCCAACGCGCACGTTTCTGATGTTGGCCGAACAGCACTTTGGGGAAGCTGACCAGCGTGGTCAGCAGGCTGATAAGCCAGAACACCAACGGATACCAGACCACCCAGAACATCGTGCGGCCCAATCCCGGCTCATAGCGCCGGTCGATGACGATGCTGACCGCGAACTGCACGAGGCAGACGAAGGCCAGCAGCAACCCGGTAAATGCCGGCGGCATCAGGTGATCCACCGCGATGGCTTCCGGCATGACCACGAATTTGCCGACGCCCCAGAAAATCACCGACAAGAGGAAGGTGAACGCCCAACCGGTCGACAGGCAGTATTCGAACAGCAGCGGCCACAGGTAACGATGGCGGTACTGCCAGATGCCACGGATGTTCTTGAACAACACTTCGGCGCCGCCCTGAGCCCAGCGCAGTCGTTGCTTCCATAGCCCGCCGAGGGTTTCCGGCATCAGAATCCAGCACAGCGCGCGTGGCTCGTAGAAGATGCTCCAGTGATCGAGTTGCAGCTTCCAGCTGATGTCGATGTCTTCGGTGATCATGTCCGGGCTCCAATAACCGACGCGGTTCAGCGCGGTACGGCGGAACGCGACGATCACGCCGGACACAGTAAAGATCCGCCCGAACACCCGTTGCGTACGCTTAATGAGCCCGATGATCGACGAGAACTCACCCACCTGCACCCGTCCGACCAGCGTCGAGCGTGTGCGTATCCGTGGGTTACCGGTCACCGCACCGAGACGTGCGTTATCCAGCATCGGTGCGACCAGATAGGCCGCCGTATTCGGTGCCAGCAGCGCATCACCATCGATGCACACCAGATACTCACTGCGCGCAGCGATCGCCCCCATGCGCAGCGCGACAGCCTTGCCCTGGTTTTCCGCCAGATGCAGCACGCGCAGACGCGGATCTTCCTTGGCCAGCGCATCGAGCACTTCGGCGGTGTTGTCCTTGGAGCCGTCGTTGATCGCGATGACTTCGATGTTCGGGTAATGCTGGGCCAGCGCCGCGTGGATGGTATCGGCGGCATTTTCGCCTTCGTTGTAGCAAGGGATCAGGATCGAGATCAGCGGCTCGCCTTCCAGTGGCGGCGGCAGGGTGTCGTCCTGCCACGGCCAGTGACGTTCCCAGTGCAGCCAGAAATACAGGCCACCGGCGATCCACAACCCGGACATGAACAGTGGGTAGAAGAACACGAAGTCCATCAGGAACTGCCCGGTGACCAGGAAGATCAGGCCCAGCGGCACGCCGAGGACGAGCGCCAGAACAAGCAGGGCTAACAGTCTATCCAGCATGTTATGGATTCCATTTGTTGGAGAGCGCAGGCCTTACGGTTTTCAGGTCCGGCAGGTTGTCGAGGAAGTTGTCCGGGTAGTAGCCGAAACTGGTCGCGCCCTGACGCTTGAGACGGCCCATCCAGTTCGCCAGATGCGCACCGTCGATGTCGGCCTGATCCTTTTTCGTCCAGTCCCGCGCCTGCAACTCGAACACCGTGCGATCCAGCGCGCCGGGGCGTTTCTTGACCGTGGCCACCAGCGCTTCCAGCCATGGGCCGGACTCTGCCTGGGTCTGTTTTTCCATCAGCGGCATGGCCATCGGCGCTGTCCAGTCGTAGGTCACGAGGAAGTCATCGAGGTTCTGTGCGTACCACTCTTCGCTGTGTGGATTGAGCATCGGCTCGGCGAAAATATTGCGTGCGGTCTGCACCTGCGGGCCACGAATGGCGCGGACTTTGGCGGTCAGCTCGTTGGTGAAGTCGATGAGGTATTTGCTCTTGAAGCGCGTCCAGCGCTGCATCGCTGCCGGGTCATCGCGCAGCGCGGCTATCGAACCCGGCAAACCTTGGGCGACGTAGGCTTTCAAGGCTGCAGGGCTGGCATCTTCAAAGTCCGACAGCAGCGCATCGTCGTGATAGAGGATGCCGTCGACCGAGGTCAGGCGCGCCACGTCCTCGTAGATTTCACCGATGATCTGCCGCACCTCGGGATCGAAAGGCGACAGGCGCTGATACTGATTCGGGTCCACTGCAGTAGTGCCGGTTTTCGGGTCCCAGCGGGTAACGCGAGGCAGTTTCGAATCGAGGCCGAAACTCAGCACCGGCATCCACGCAAACACCTTCACATGGGCACGGGTGCGCAGTTGCCAGGCAACCCGGTCGAAGATGTCCGCACGTACCGGCAAGTGGCGGTTCGGGAAGTACAGCGAGCGCACCAGACCATCGCCCTTGGGATCGGCGAAGGCTTGCAGGAACACCGTGTTGGCACCCATGTCCGCCATGCGCTGCACCAGTTTGCCGAGGTTGATGTCTTGTTGCGCCGGGTCCGGGTCGTAGACGTTGTCCAGATCGACATGCACCACACGCATGGGCAGATCCGACTGCACGCCAACGATGCTGTTGGCGAAGTGCTCGCCGTCAGGGTCGGAGGCGACGAGGAAACGCGGGCTGCTCATCAGGTTGTCGAGGGCGTCGAGACCGTCGTCCAGGGTCAGGGCCATTTCATAGCCCTGCTCACCAACCACGGTCAGCGATGTGCCGTCCGCCGCGCCATACGGCCAGACCCAGACGCGCGGTTTCTTGCCGGTAACCTTGCGGATTTTTTCCGCGATGTTGTTCACGTCGGTGCGAATCCGTGCCTGGAATTCGGCCTCGGATTCATAACGCTTGGTCAGCGGATCGTAGCGCCGCGTCGCGGCAGCAGGCTGCAGGTTGCCCTGCGGATTGGCCAGAATGCCTTTGTGGTTGGCGTCGGTGTGCGCGGCGATTTCCACCAGACCCGATTGCGAGATTTCGCGAATCTGATCCCAGGTCAGGAAGTCGGAACGTGCGCGCGGGGCACCGGCGAAGTCCACCGGTTGATTGAGCGGCGTGTCGATCCAGCTGCCGACCGGCGCCAGCAGCGCATGCCAGTTATAGGCGCGCAACACCGGCAGTACGCGGGTGTAGAAGCTCGAATAACCATCGTCGAAGCTGAGCAGGATCGCTTTCGCCGGCAGCTCCGGGCCGCCCTTGCGTGCGGCCATGATCTGGTCGACCGTGACCGGTTTGTAGCCGTTCTCACGCAGCCAGGCGAGTTGCTCGATCAGGCGCTCGGTGCGCACCGCAACTACGGCCTGATCAGGATCGCGGTCTTCAACGTCGTGATAGGCAATACCGAGCACGTGGTTTTTCGGCCAGGGTTTTTCGCTGGCCGCCAGCGGACGCTCGGACGGCGGCGCGAAGGCCGGAGCTTGCTGGGCGCAGGCGCTGACCAGCAGCGCTCCCAGCAGAAGGATGAATCGCGAAATCAAAGGCATCTTCAAACTCTTCTAGAAGCGGAAAGTGAGGTCGACGAGCAGACGCAGATCGGTCTCCCGATCACCGTCGTAGGGCCGGTTGATCACACTGAGCAAACCGCCCACCTCGAACACGTCGTTCCAGGCATAACGCTGGCCGTAACCGAGCAGGGCCATGCCGCCAGTGCCGTGATCACGTTGGCTGTACGTACCCGCGCCGGCCTGGAACTGCTGGCTCCACGAGGTTTCGTAGCGGTGGTAGAGCACGTGATTGACGTTGACCAGCGGCATCACGCTGAAGTCGGATTTCGGGTTGAAGTACGGCACGTCATCGGACTTGGAGTTGTGGCTGGTGCCGACCTCCAGACCGGCGTCGACCTGCACGTTCGGCGCGCTGTAGACGCCCTCGCGGCCGGTGAGCAACGCTTCGACGCGGTTGTTACCGTCGCTGAAGTGCGACGGGCTGACCGACAGGCGCCACTCGCGGCTTTCGTTGGCGCGCCAGCGGATGAAACCGCTGCCGCCGTTGGCCTTGATGTCGCTGTTGAGCGCGCGCAATGGTGTCTCGGCCGACAGGTATTCGAGGCTGCCGCCGTACTGCCAGTGGTCATTGATGTCGCGAGCGATCGCCAGACGCGCGCCTTGTTTGTCGCCGAAACCGTAATCGTGGTTGGACACTTCAGCTTCGAGGGTCATGTCGCGGGTGCGCCGCTCCAGGCCAACGCGCTGGAAGCGGTGGTGACCGGTGCCTTCGGCGAAGTCGCCGGTGGCATAACCGGCCCCGGCGAACACGCGCCAGTCTTCATCGATCGGCGGGCTGTACAGGGTGGTCTGGATGCCGAAATCGCGGCTGCCGCTGACGGCTCCGGCATCGCCACTGCCGCCACCGTTGGCCTTGCCGCCGTAGGCTTCGACGCGCAGTTCAGACATGTCATGCACTTCGCGTTCGCGGGCCAGACGCTGCACTTGGCGGTTGTCCGGGTAACGCGCGACGACGTCGTCGGTCAGCGCATCCATCTGCCGCCATTCCTGCAGCGTCATGGCGGTGCGCGCCTGCGCGACTTCCAGACCCATATCGCGCGGGACCATGCTCTCGGTTTCCTTGAGCTGGTTTTCCGCGCGGCGCGGCCATTGGCGGGCCAGGTACAGATCGGCCTGAGCCAGACGTAAACCGACGTTACCCGGCGCTTGATCGACCAAGGTCTGCAAACGCTCCTCACCGTGAGGCAAGTCGGAACCGTAAGTGCCGGCCTGAGCGGCCAATTGCTGGGCGTCCATCCATTCATCGTTGGGGTTGCCGATAGGCAGCCCTTTGAGTTCGACACGCGGACGCTGGGACTTGGCGGCGTCCTCAGCGACTTGGCGCGCCTCATCAGCGCGGTCGCTTTCCAGCAGCGAGTAGTACAGCGCAGTGGTGTCTACGAGTCGATCACCGACATCGGCGTCCGGCGCCGCCAGCACTTGGCGATACAAGTCCGTGGCGATTTCCGGCTGACGTTGATCCAGATACGACGCCGCCACCCAGCGCAGGGCGTAAGTCGGAATCTTCACGCCCTCGGCTTGCAGCTTCTGGTATTCGGTGATGACGTCGGCGGTACGCGCCCGGGCCTTGAGTGCGCCCATGCGGTCGATGCGCCAGCGGGTCACGTCATCCTGAGCGCTGGCGTCCGGCGTCCAGGTGGCGAGCAGTTTGTCGTAATCGGCCAGCGCGCGATCGGCGATCACGTAGCGTTCTTTTTCACTGCGGGTGGCGAGTTCGGCGAGACGCACGCGCTCGGCAGCCAGATCGCCTTCGAGGCGACGCAGCGTGACCGGATCGATCAACCCCGGACGCTGATTGGCCAGACGCAACGCCGGTTCCGGCAGACGCGCCTTTTGCAGAGCGACCACATATTCGCGGGCAACTTCCGGTTTGCTGCCGGCGCGTTTGAAGGCTTGATCGTATTCGAACAGGGCGTCGTACTGTTTGCCGGCGCGGGTCAACGCGTAGCCCAGCGCCAGACGACGGGAAGGATCATCAGGCTTGGCCGCCACCAGCGCTTTGGCGCGGGTCACCGCTTCGTCGGGTTTGCCGGCATCCGCCTGAGTCAGGGCCAGGCCCAATTGCAGGTCGGCGCTATCCGGCTCCAGCGCCAGGGCCTTGTTGTAGACCTGAGTGGCTTGATCCCAGCGTTTGAGATTGCGATAGGCTCGCGCAGTGGCGGTCAGCGCCTGCACCGGCAGCACGCGGTCGCGGCCCTGGGTTTCATAGACCTGCACCACTTCAGCGTCGAGGCCGGCCCAACTGGCGATTTGCAGATGATCGCTGATCTGCCCGGTGGTCGACTGGCCGGGCGGCACCTGACGCAAAACCGTTAGCGCAGGTGTGGTTTGCCCGGCACGGGCGTCGCGCACCATCTGATCGTAGGGTGTGTCGGCAAACGCCAATGCCGGCCAGAGCAACTGGCTGCACAGCGCGACTCGGAACAAAGGGCGTAAACCACGATGTAATACGGGAACATCAATCCGCGGCATTCGTCAGCATCCTTACATGGCCAGCCGGGTCGCAATGCCCTCCTTGCCCATTCGTAACGGTGGCCGCCAATGCACATGCAACGGCCAAGCTTAGTCAGGCAGTCTTGCACGCAAGCGCAGAGCAATATCCAGAACACAATAATTGTTCAGAATCGTGCTGGCGGTTCAGCCGAAAACCCGAACGCCAGACAGCAAAACGCCCGGCGTCCGTGCGATACGGAGGCCGGGCGTTGCTATCAAGAACGCAGAATCACTGCACTTGCGTGACGCCTGCGAACTTGCTCATCAGGAAGCCGATGAACTGCTCGACGGTCATCTTCTGGCCGTTGAATTCGACCTGATTGGCGGCGTAATGCAACTTGGTCACGACGTTGCTGCCGTCGACGACTGCCAACTGCGAACCGACCGCCATGCCCGCGAACATATCGGCCGCTTCCTTGGACTGATCGACGATGGCTTTGGCATCGGTCTGACCATCCAGCTGTGCCTGCACGCTGAGCAGATCGACCAGCATCGGCTTCGATACCTGAATATTCAGGTCGAGCAACGCGATCAGTTGTTTGCCCAACTGATCCGGCGGCAGATCCATCGATTGCGGTTTGGTCAGGTCAACGACCAGATTGGCCTTGCTCTCACCGTTGGCGGTGTTGAACGAGAGGTTTTCCAGCGCAAACTGTGGGCCGGCGGCCAGCAGCTTTTGCAGATCGGCTTTGACCTGCGCATTTTCCGCTTCGGTCAGGTTCAGCTCCGGCGCTGGCAAGCCTTGGGCCGCAGCTTCGGCCGCAGCTTTTTCATAAGGCTGCAGTTTGGTCTGGTAAATCTGCATCAGCGACATCGTCGACGGGATGTCGAGGTTTTTCAGGCTCATGGCCATGTTCGCCGAGCCGACTTTCTTGTCGTTGAGGCTGACTTCACCAATCTTGTAGTCAGCACGGCCAGACGCATTGCTGCCGTTTTCCTCGGTGAGGTTCTTCATTTCGAAGTTCTTCACGCCAAGCACCGATTGCTTGGTGCCGAAGGTAGTTTTGCTGTTGGTCAGCACCAGGGTGTTTTCCCCGGTGTAGTAGCCGTAGCTGCTCTTGGCGAGATTGCTGGCCAGGGTCAGACCGTTGAGTTCGACCTGCACCGGCGCCTGATCTTCAGCGACGGTGACCAGTTTCAGGTTGTCCATGTAGCCGTCCGCCTTGACCTTCTGCGCTTTTGCGTTGGCAGAAATGTTCATGGTCAGGCCGGAGAACTTCAGACTCGACTGCTCATCCAGCGCGGTTTCGAACGGCAGCAGATCGAGGGTGCTGGTGGTGGATTCGTCATAGCCGATGCTGGTCACGCCTTTGAGCGGCGCGGCGCCCTTGGTCGCGGCGAACCATTTTTCGGTGGCTGGATTCTTTTCCAGCTCATAGTTGCTGGTGGCCATGACCGGCAGCCATTTCAGCGAAACCAGACGCGAGAACGGCAGCGGGCCATGTTCGATGTGGTCTACGAACAGCAGTTCGACCGGTGCATCGCCGAACATCTCGCCTTCACCTTTGAGGCGGTAGTGCGCGGTGCTGGTGAAGGTGTGGCGTTCCAGCGACACCAGCTCCAGCGATGCAGTGCCGTTGGAGCCGGCCATCGCGGTTTGCAGCTCTTGGTTGGCGTTGGTGACGGCGTTGTTGAGCACGCCTTCGATCTTGGTCCCGGTGTACCAGGCCCCGCCTGCGCTGATCGCGCCGATGGCAACAACAATTCCGAGGAGCACGCCTGCTGATTTATTCATGAATGACCTGATCGATTTCCGTGGCTGTGAGTGTGGTCGTCTTCCCTGAACCCGTGACCGGGTCGCGGCTCGACTGCGCTGAATTCAGCGGTGGAGATTAGCACCGGGCGCGCAAGACGGCCCAATGTTTAAAGGTTAAAGAGTGTCTATGGGAATTGTGGACAGTGGTCGAGCAGGAAGAGTTTCGGTGTTTTTCAGTCCGCCTTCGCGAGCAGGCTCGCTCCCACAAGGACAACGCTGTACCTGTGGGAGCGAGCCTGCTCGCGAAGGGGCCAGATGATTCAGCCGAGATTCAGGAATACTGAACCTCAATCTCATCCAGTTGATGATCAAAGCTTTTGAGCCGCGCGGTCCAGGTGTACACCAGAACCTCAAAATCCCGATCGATCACCGCCCCGCCCGGCCCGTCCGCGCGCGGATCGCAGAAATCCAGCTGATAGCGCTCGCGGGCCATGGCTGTAGCGACATCGGACAATTCGCGGGCATTGTTGAGCCAGTGCCAGCCCTCGCCATCAATCTGCTTGTCGAGTTCAAGACACTGCTTTTTCAGCGCTTCGAGGCTTTTTTCCAGCGGCGTGCCGGTGAGTTCGCCCATGACTTCGGCGAAGGTGCGCCCCGGTTGCCAGTAACTGCCCCAGAAATACCGGTCGAACACGGTTTCGACCCGACGCAGGGCGACTTTGGTGTCCCAGATCAGCACCAGGGTCTTGCCCTGTTCAAGCTGCCGTTTCTTCACCCGCTGCACCTGGAGCGACGCCCAGGCGACCACGACGATGGCCATGACCGCAATCAGCGCGACGGCGCTGTCGAGGAAAACCATAGCCTTGTCGATCTGGTGGGCCAGCATGATGCCGTAGAAATAGGTGGCCGAGAGCAGCACCAGCGCTGCGAGGGCGCACCAGAAGCCGAGAGCGTAAGGGTTTTTCATTATTGGTTTCCCCTAGACCAGCGCTAGCAATGTGCGCTGAAGGGGCGCTTTGCACGGGGCGCCCCTTCAACACTTCAAAGCATAGCAACGGCCTCAGGGTTTGCTGGCGGTTGGAGCGTGCGTTCGTCCGCTTTCCCAGCCGCCGCCCAAGGCGAGGAACAAATCGATCTGGCTCATCGCAACCTGGGTGTTAGCGGCGGCCAGTTGCGCGGTGACATCGGTGTAGGTGCGCGTTGCTTGCAGATCAGCGAGGAACGACTCGCGACCGGCCTGGAAGAAGCGGTGGGTCTGGTCGGCGGCCAGTTTTGCCGATTGCTCGGCATCGGCCAGCGCATTGCGGCGTTGCAGCAGCGCACTGTACTGGGCCAGGCCGGTCTGGGTTTCGCGAATGGCGTTGAGCACCACGCCGTCGAAATGCGCCAATGCACCTTGGGTGGCCGCTTCTGCCTCGCGGATTCGCGCGCGGGCGCCGTTGGTCGGCACCTTCCAGCTCAGCGACGGGCCGAAGCCCCAGCGGTTGGTCGACGGATCACCCAAGTCATCGATGAGACCAACAGTGCCGATGGTCGCGCCGATACTGATGTCCGGATACAACTCGCCCGTGGCGACGCCGATCCCGGCGGTCGACGCGGCCAGACGACGTTCGGCCTGGCGAATGTCCGGGCGACGTTTGAGCAGCGCAGCGCCATCGCCGACCGGCACCAATTGGGCGATTTTCGGCAACTCGGCGCAGGTCGCGGTGCCGGCGGGCAACTGATCAACCGGTTTTGCCAGCAGCATCGACAGACGGAACAAGCCGGCCTGACGCGCCGCTTCATAGCGAGGCAGGTCGGCGCGCAGGGATTTGAATTGGGTTTGCGAACGGGTGACCTGGGTTTCGTCACCACGACCGGCGTCACGCAGACGCTGGATCAGCGTGGTGCTTTGCGATTGCAGGTCGAGGGAATGCTCGGCGATTTCCCGTTCTTCATTGGCCGCGCAGACTTGCGTGTAAGCGCGAACCACGTCCGCCACCAAGGTGATACGCGCGGTATCAGCCGCTGCCTGCGTCGCGTCGGCGTTGGCCTTCGCGCCCTCGATGCCGCGTTGCAAAGTGCCCCACAAATCGAACTGGTACGAGGCGCTGATACCGATGTCGCCGACGTTATCGACCGGGACTTTTTCCGGCAGCAAGAATGCCTGACCAGACTCTTGCAAACGCTGCGCGCCCATCTTCACACCTGCGCTCCAGCCGCCCGCTGCTTCGGCCTCATCAACCTGAGCTCGAGCCCGTTGCAGGTTCGCCGCCGCGACGCGTAAATCGGTGTTGGAGGCCATGGCCTGCTGCACCAGTTGATCCAGCCGCGCATCTTTATACAGCCGCCACCAGTCCGCCGGCACCGGCGCTGAGACTACCGGTTTTCCAGCCACGGCCAGTTCGCCCTGAAAATCCTTGCGCTGAACCGCCGCATCCTCAGGCACCTGATAATCCGGCCCGACCATCTGACAGGCCGACAGCATCACGCCCAACCCGGCGATCATCAGCGCCCTGCTCATTGCGTGGGCTCCTGCTTTTTATCGTTGACCTTTGAGTCTTCGATGATCGAAACGGTGGCAGTGCGCCCGGCGATCATGCGGAAATCTGCCGGCACATCATCAAAGGCAATCCGCACCGGAATCCGCTGCGCCAGCCGCACCCAGCTGAATGCCGGGTTAACGTTCGGCAGCAAGTTGCTGCCGCTGCTGCGGTCGCGGTCTTCGATACCGGCAACGATGCTTTCGACATGCCCACGCAGTTTGGCGCGGTCACCGATCACACGGATGTCCACCGACTGGCCGACATGAATGCCGTCGAGTTTGGTCTCTTCGAAATAGCCGTCAATGTGAAACGAGTTACTGTCGACCACCGACAACACCGGACGCCCGGCGGTGACGAACTCCTGCGGACGCGGCGCACGGTCGTTGACGTAGCCGTCCACCGGGCTGCGAATCACTGAGCGGTCGAGGTTGAGCTGGGCGCTGTCCACCGTGACCATGGCTTCGGCCAGTGCCGATTGCGCACGGGCGACCTTCGATTGGCTTTCTTCCAGTTGCTCGGCCGGCACCAGATTGCCGAGGCCACGGTTACGCTTGGCTTCGCGCTGGGCTTGAGCCAAGGTTTCTTCGCGGTCAGCGACAGCGGCTTTGGCCTGACGCAGGGCCAGTTTGAAACGGTCCTGGTCGATGCTGAACAGCACCTGGCCGCGTTTGATCAACTGGTTGTCTTTCACTTCAACCTGTTGGATCAACCCGGAGACGTCCGGGGCGATCTGGATGATGTCGGCGCGAATGTGGCCGTCACGGGTCCATGGCGCGAACATGTAATACATCACCATGCGCCAGACGAGGACAACGGCAAAAGTCACGATCAGCAGGGTCAGTACCACGCGACCGATGGTCAAAAACGGTTTTTTCATGTCATCAGGTATCGACTGAGTGAGTCCACGCCGTACAGCAGTACCGCGTAGAGGGCCACGTTGAACAATGCCCGGTGCCAGACCAGACGGTAAAAGTGCACGCGCGTGAGCACGGCATGCACCAGCAAAAACAGCACATAAGTGATGCCCATCAACACCAGCAGGGTCGGCAGAAAAATGCCGCTGATGTCCAGATCACCGATCATAGGGGCGCTCCATCGGGCAGCGGTTCTTCGGCGTCGGCACTGGAGACGAATTCGACGCCGGGCAACAACGCCAGACGCAAACCGCTCAAGGCGTGCAACAGGTTCAGACGGGTTTCATCGTCGCCGTGTCCATTGAGTGCGCGACGAGTGCGATCGAGGGTCATCAGCAACGGCGCTGGCGCCGGCAAGCGTTCGCCAGCCTTGAGGCAGGCGCGAAAATACTCGCCGACTTCACTGACCACTTGCTGCAACAGCGCATTCGGCGCGCCCGTCACCCGTGGGGTGTAGGCGAGCAAATCGAGCAGGTTCAGGCCCACCCGCACCTCCCGCATGGCAATGCCGGTGTCCTGCCCGGTCAGGGCCAGACGCGGCAGGTGCTGCATCAGTCGATCGAGCAACTGCACGCCCAATTGGCGGTGTTCGGCAAGGTTGGCCGGTTCGGTCATGTGGACGATGTCTTTCCAACTGAAGCGGGTCAGGCGTTTCGCCGCCAGTTCGGCGCCGAACGGGCGTGCGACCAGCGTCCAGATAAACGCGAACAACAGCCCTAATGGACCCGCGAGGTTGGAGTTCACGAAGGCAAAAAAGTCCGCGTCGTAAGCCCCCTGAATACTGATGAATGAGGAGGTGTTAACCAGCGTCAGCAGCATGCCGAGGAAAAACCGCGGCTGCACCGTCAGCGTGCCGACGCAAATGAACGGGATGGAAAACGCCAGCACCAGCATCGGGAAGTCATGCAGGTTGGGCAGAATCAAAAACAGATAAAGGCTGGCGAACAGCACCGACATCCCGGTCCAGAAAAAGAACCGGTAAATCTGCGGTGCCGGGTCGTCCATCGAGGCAAAGAAACTGCACGCCACCGCCGCCAGAATCACCGCACTGCCGCCATCCGGCCAGCCGAGCAGAATCCACAGCACCGAGGCGGTAATGATCGCCAGAACGGTCGAGGCCGCCGAGTAGAGCATCAGCCCACGATCAATGAACGGCGTCAGACGACCGAGGCGCCAGTGACGGTAGACAGCGCGCCAGCTGTCCTGGCGTTCGCAGAGAATCGCGTCCTGCAGACTACGGCAGTCCTGCCACAAATCGATGAATTCGCCGAGGCGATAAATCGAGTTGGAGAACAGCAGTTGTTTGCGGTCTTGCAGTGCTTCGGCACTCGGTTGCAGGGCTTCGAGCTGATCTTTCAGCGCTTGCCAGCGGTCGAGATCGGCGTCCTGATGAGCGAGCCATTCGCGGGTTGCAGCCAGCAGCGGTGCGAATTTTTCCACCAGTTCCGGCGTGCGGCGCTCAAGCGCATAGAGCGAATCTTCCAGCGCATCGATCACTGGCAACAGATGAATCATCCGCCCGCGCAGTTCTTTGGTGTTGCGCACGGTTTGCGGTAGTGCGCCTTCGTGGGGCAACTGGCCGATCATCAATTCGAGGCTGTTGAAGTTGGCGACCATGGCCATGCGCAGGGCGGTGACTTCTTCGGGCTGTACGTCGCGGCTGAGGAATTTCAGGCTGTAAGTCGTGGCATCGGCGAACCACTTGCTCACCGCGTCGTTGAATACGGGTGCCAGACGACGCGGCCAGAACATCGCGCCGACCACGGCGGCAACGGCGATGCCGAGAAAAATCTCTTCGGTGCGCGCCTCTGCTACGTCCCACACTGCCAGCGGGTTATCCACCACCGGCAAGGCAATCAGCGGCAGGGTGTAACCGGCGAGCATTAATGCGTAGTTGTTGGCCGTGCGCAGTTGCAGGGACAGGAACAGCAAAATGCCCGTCCACAACGCGATGACCACCACCAGCACATACGGACTCTGCACGAACATCGGCACGAAAAAAACCGCCGCAGCGGCACCAAGAAAAGTCCCGATGGCGCGGTATAAGGCCTTCGAACTGGTCGGGCCGAGAAACGGGCTGGAGACGATATACACCGTGGCCATCGCCCAATACGGACGCGGCATTTGCATGAGCAAGGCGATGTACAGCGCGATCATCGACGCTGCAAAAGTCCGCACCCCGTAGAACCAGTCGCGGGCCGGCGGAATGCCGGAGAAAAAACCGTTCAAGAATTGACCACCAAAGGCGGATTGGCCGCCTCAAAAGCTCTGAGTACCCGAAGCGTAGCTTCCAGATCGCTTTGCTCGATGCCTTCGAGCACCTCGTGACGCAAGCGCACCAGTTCGATCTCGACCGCCTGCACCAGTTCACGCCCGGTGTCGGTCAGGCTCAGGCATTTGGCGCGGCGATCCTGGGCATCTTCGGTGCGGCAGACGTAGCCGGAATGGCACAACTGATCGAGCAGACGCACCAGCGACGGACTCTCCATCCCGGCCGCCTGCGCCACCTGCACCTGGCGCACGCCCTCGCCCAAGCGGCCGATCATCAACAGCGGCACGGCGCAGGCTTCGGAGATTCCGTAGTTGACCAGCGTGGTCTGGCAGATCTTCCGCCAATGCCTGGCGGCCACCACCATGGCACTGCTGATGTTCATCTGGAGAGCGTCGAGATCGTTCGGCACAGGAAAATGCACACTGTTAGTTTGCTAACTATCAATATCGCATTGGAGGGGAATTTCAGTCAAGTTTTGAAACAAATTGCCTGCTGGGGCGAAGAGGGCCGCCGCTGAGAGATAAATCAGCGCTTTTTTGCATTCTCGTAAACACTGCTGCGCTCGCGCTTACCGACTGCGACAACCGAAACAACAACGCGCTCATCGATCACCTGATAAACCAAGCGATAGCCGGAAGCCTTGAGTTTGATTTTGTAGCAGTTCGGCATCCCGTGTAGAGCATCAGCAGAAACCCTTGGCAGCTTCAACCTCTCGCCCAGCTTCTTTTTGAATTGTTCTCGTAGTGTATGACCCAACTTGTTCCACTCTTTGTGAGCGGATGGCAAAAATTCGAGCTTATAGGTCATCCAGGCTTACCGAAATTGGCGTCTCATGGCTGCGGGCGCGAACGATTTCAGCAAGCTCCAGATCATCGAGTCGCTCCATCATTGCTTCGTACACATCCGCTGGCACCATATAGCCCATAACGCGATTGTGGTTAAGAACAGCCACGGCACCGCCATGTGCACCGCTCAGCACAGCGGAAGGGTTTTTCTTTAATTCTGAGACACTGACAGCCATATCGGCCAGAACGCTTTGCATAATAAAAGACCTCAATTGAGGTCGTGATTTTGGTCTATTTTTTGATCCTCAACAACCGTTCCACTCAATTGAATGACAAGAGGTTGGCGTCCAGTCAGCCTTCCCGTCCCTTACGCAACAACACATCCAACTGATCCACCACCTCCGCCCAATCGGCGTCATCCAGAATCTCGTCACGCAAAAACTCCGCTTGGCTCTTCGTCCAGAAAAACGCATCAGCCAGGTGCAGCTCTGGCTTGAGCGGGGAATGGGTGGCGATGAATTTGTCGATGTTGACCGGATCGTCGGGAAGGCCGAGTTGTTTGAACAGGGATGGCAGGCTGTGCGTTGGGCTTTCCATTGAGCAATTCCTTGATGAATGGGGTGTTTGGAAGATTATTCGCGAGCAGGCTCGCTCCCACAGGGGAATGCGATCAACCTGTGGGAGCGAGCCTGCTCGCGAAGGCGGCCGTGCCTACGCCACAAATCCTAATCACTCAACTCCCGCACCTCGGCATGCGGCACCATTTTCAGAAACTCGGGCATGCTCATGTGCAGCAGATAGTTGTGGTTGCCCGCCTCCAGATAAATATCCTTCTGCCGCGTCAGCAACGGGTCGATGACCATGTCCAGGCCATAGGAGCCACCCAGCGGCGGTACCGCGCCGCGTTCGCAGTCGTCGAAGATGTGCGCCAGATTGCTTTCGCGGGTCAGTTGCCATTCGCCGCTGGTGCGCACCTTGCTCAGGTCCAGGTGACGGCTGGCCGGGAGCACGGCCATCAGGTAATGCCCATGGTGGTCGTCGAGGATGATCGATTTGGCCACGCGCTCGGCGGGCACCCCGGCGACCCGTGCGGTTTCCAGGCTGCTGGACGAGTGACGGTGAGCGACGATGTCGTACTCGCAGTGCGCCCGGTTCAGGCTGCTCTGCACCTTTTTAGCCATACGCATGATGCACCTCGGTGTTGCGCTGAACGGTGGTTGCCGTGTCTTTGAGTCTAGTTCGGCGAGGGGTTGGCGCAGAGAATTCCGCCCACTGGACACATCCGCACATTGATCAAAATTCAACCAGCGCAACCCTCAACTAGACTGTAAGAACCAGCCATGACGCTCGCGGAGGGTCACGTGAACAGCCGATGTTGTGCGCTTGCCTTGCTCCTGCTGATTAGCGGTTCAGCCCTCGCCGCCGACGCTTCATTGCCGCCGATGAGTCCGGTCGGTTTATGGCTGATCACCTTGGGTATCGTGTTCCTGATCGCTGAAGCTGCACTGCCCAATTACGGCGTCATTGGCCTGGGCGGCATCATCATGTTCGTCATCGGTGCGCTGATTCTGAGCAACGCCGAGTTGCCTGTGCCAATGATGATCGGCCTCGGTCTGATCAGTGCCCTGCTGTTGCTCGCGCTGCTGATCCGCGCCCTGAAAACCCGCCCGCGCCACGCGGTCAGTGGCGATGCCGGCCTGCTCGGCAGTGTCACCGCGATCACCACGGTGCAACCGGGCGATGCCCGTAATGGCTGGGTGCAACTGCAAGGTGAACGCTGGCAAGTGCTCAGCGCCACGCCGCTGCACACCGGGCAATCGGTGCGCGTGGTGGCTCGCAAGGGATTGTTGCTGCAAGTGGCCGCGACTGACGCGGCGCCACTCGGAGAGTGATCATGGGTCTGCAAATCGGTTTTGTTGCGCTGCTGTTACTGGTCATTGCCTTGGCCGGTTCGACGTTTCGCATCCTGCGTGAATACGAGCGCGGCGTGGTGTTCCAGCTCGGACGTTTCTGGCAAGTCAAAGGCCCGGGGCTGATCCTGCTGATTCCGGTGGTGCAGCAAATGGTTCGGGTCGACCTGCGCACCGTGGTCCTCGACGTGCCGCCGCAGGATGTGATCACCCGCGATAACGTCTCGGTCAAGGTCAACGCCGTGCTGTATTTCCGCGTGCTCGATCCGCAGAAGGCGATTATTCAGGTTGAGGATTATCTTTCTGCCACCAGCCAACTGGCGCAAACCACCCTGCGGGCGGTGCTCGGCAAGCACGAACTGGATGAACTGCTGGCCGAGCGCGAACAGTTGAATATCGACATCCAGCAGGTACTCGACGCGCAGACCGACGCCTGGGGGATCAAGGTCGCCAACGTCGAGATCAAGCATGTCGATCTCAACGAATCGATGGTCCGCGCCATCGCCAAACAGGCGGAAGCCGAGCGCGAACGTCGGGCCAAGGTGATTCACGCCGAAGGCGAACTGCAAGCCTCGGAAAAACTCATGCAGGCAGCGGAAATGCTCGGTCGCCAGCCTGGGGCAATGCAGTTGCGCTATATGCAAACCTTGAGTTCGATTGCCGGGGACAAGAGTTCGACGATTGTCTTTCCGTTGCCGATTGAATTGCTCAAGGGTATGGCGGATTTGTCGGGGAAATCCTGAAGGTCAAAAGATCGTAGCCTGCGGCAATTCCTACAGGGGTTGGAGTTAGCCTGCGGGAGGGGTTGGGGTGAACAAGCGCGCTTTGAGTCCGCCGGCGTGGACTTCGGCGCTGACCTGCCAGGTCGCGGGCAAGGGTGAGAACTCTTCCGGGCCGTCGAAGCTGCCGACCAGCCACACTCGACCATTTCCCGGCAACTCAGCGAGGCTGTCCAGATAGACATCGCGCTTTACCAGTGTGCCGAACCCGTACTCATTTGGCCGCGTCGATTGGCCATCGGCTTTCGGTGGGGTGAAGAGGCGCACTTGCGCCCCGGTGCGATCGTAGTAGACGTAGCTCAAGTACCAGAGCATGTCGCTGGTGACGATGCGGTCACCAGGCAGGAAGTGCTGGTTGACGTAGCTCACTACCGTGTCGAGTTGATCATGACTGTCGACCGTGGCGTTGTTGTTCACACCGACCAGTTCCACGCCGACCAGCGCTACCAGCACCGCCAGTGAAAGCATGCGCACGCGGCTGTACAAACGATCAATGGCCAACGCCGCCAGCATCGGTAATCCAAGAGCAAATGCCGTCAGGTAGCGCTCGATAAATACCGGCGTGATGAACGACACCGCAAACACCAACAGCAGGGGCAGCCCGGTGTACAGCGCCAACAGAATACTGCCGCGCGACACACTGCGATCGCGCATCACCGCGATGACTGCCAGCCCCAACATCGCCAGCGGCAACGCCGCGAAAATCAGCCACGGCAAACTTTCACCGTCATCCTGAATCAACCATGACCAGATCATCGACGGCAGCGAACTCAACGTAACGGCAGGCTCCCAACCGACATCGCCACCGGCCTCGAGCTGCTGCATGTGCTGCATCAAATCAAGCAGATTGGGCAGCCACGGCAGGTACAGCACGACAATGGCCAGGTTCGCCAGCCACCAGTTCCCGCGCTGGATATGCCGGAACCGGTAACCGCGCTGTACGCGGATCGCGATCAGATAAAGCCAGTGACACAGCGCCGCGAGCACGGCGAAATAGTGGGTGTAGAGCGCGGCGCTCATCAGCAGCAGGTAATACACCAGATAGCGCTGGCGCTGCGGGCGCCGGATCCAGTAGACCAGCGCCAGGCTTGCGGCAATCAGCAACGCACCGAGCAGCGCGTACATGCGCACTTCCTGGCTGTAGCGCACCGCCGTCGGTAGCAGTGCGAGTAACAATCCGGCGATGAACGCGGCGCGGCGAGTGGCCAGGCGATCCACCAGCCACACGCCCAGCCCGACCGCCGTAATGCCGGCCAGCGCACTGAGAGCGCGGACCGCGAAGATGCCGTCCCCGAACAATTCGACCCAGCCATGCAGCAGCATGAAATACAGCGGCGGATGCACATCAAATGCCGCGTGCTGCCAGATTTCACTCAGTGAGTAGCGCGCCAGCAGCAGACTGGAACCTTCATCGCCCCAGATCGCTGCCGCTGTCAGATCATAAAAACGCACGAACGCGGCCAGCGCGAGAATTGGCCACAGCCAGTGATTTTTTACCCAGCGCACCCAACGCAGACTGCCGAACCAGGAACCGGGCACGGCAAACGGATCTTGCGTGTCGCCCATTGGCGTGACTCTGTTGACCGCCATCGCTTCCTCTTGCCGCGCCGCAGCGCCACGAGAGTATGACGCGCCAACCTGCCCATCACTTTAGGTCAGCCACGGCAGAACCGTCGATGTCGGTTTGTGCTTTCACGACACCCGGCAACCCGGCGGCGATTTTCGCCTCTGGATACACGGATTCCCAACCACCGCCCAAGGCTTTGTACAGCCCGACCATGGCCAGCGACACGCCAGTGGAGCTTTCCACCCACTGCTCCTGCGTCGCCAGCAGCGCGCTTTGCACGGTGAGGACGTTGACGAAATCGACCACGCCTTCGACGTATTGCTGTTGCGCGGTGCGCAGGGCGATCTGGTTCTGCCGTACGGCTTCGGCGAGGCTGTCGCGGCGGCGCTGGCTGGCGTTGTAGGCAGTCAGTTGATCGTCGATTTCGTGCCATGCACGCAGTACGGTTTGCTGGTAGGCGATCGCCGCTTCCTGTTGTTGCGCTTCGCGCAGTTGCAGCATGCCGCGCAGGCGTCCGCCATCGAACAGCGGCAGACTGAATTGCGGGCCGATGCCGAAGGCGCGTGAACCCCACGAGCCAAAGTCGCTGAGTTGCATGGCTTGCGAGCCGAGGTTGCCGGACAGGGTGATGCGTGGATAGAAGTCGCCTTTGGCCACGCCGATGTTGGCGGTAGCAGCATGCAGGCGCGCTTCGGCCTGGCGGATATCCGGGCGGCGTTGAGCCAGTTGCGACGGCAGGCCGATGGCGACTTGCAGCGGCGACTGCGGCACGGCGGCGTCTGTGGATAACTCCTTGGCCAATGCCTGTGGCGGTTCGCCCATCAGCAGGCTGATCGCGTTGATCAACTGCGATTGACGTTGCTCCAGCGCCGGCAATCGCGACTCGATGGCCGCGACTTGCGCAGCGGCTTCGGCGACGTCGAGATCGGTCGCCACACCATCAGCCAGACGCAGTTGCGAGAGCTTCACGCTATGGCGGGCGACATCGAGGTTCTGCTCGGTGACGGCGCGGGTGTTTTGTACACCGCGCAGCTGAATGTAGTTTTGCGCCGTGTCAGCGAGCACGGCCAATAACACCCCGCGACGGTCGTTTTCGGCGACTTCGAGGTTTGCATCGGCGGCTTCTGTTTCGCGACGTACGCGGCCCCAGAAATCCAGTTCCCATGAGGCGGAGAAACCGGCGTCCCACAGGTTGAACGCGGATTCGCCGTTGTGTCCGGACGGGTCGTTCAGGCCCTCGCTGCTGTTGCGTTTGCGCGCGTAACTGCCCGTGGCGGCGGTGCTCGGATAACGGTCAGCGGTGATCACCTGGCGGGCGGCGCGGCTTTGCTGCAGACGACTGCTGGCCAGTTGCAGGTCGAGGTTGCTCTGCACCGCACGCTGAGTGAGCGCGGACAGTTGCGGGTCATGGAAGACTTCCCACCAGCGTTCGTTGAGGGGTTCGCTGACGGCTTGGCTGGGGGCGGACTTGGCGGGTTTGGCCCAGTCGGCGATTTGTGTGGCTTCGGGTTTCTGGAAGTCAGGGCCTACGGTGCAGGCGGTGAGGCTCACTGCGAGCAAGGCACTCAGAGTGATTTGCTGCCACTGGCCTCTTCGCGAGCAGGCTCGCTCCCACATTTTGGAATGCGCAGCCCCTGTGGGAGCGAGCCTGCTCGCGAAGGCGTCGGTTCGGTCAACACGGCTCATCGCTGAGTCACCTCACGCACAGACGTCGCCGAACTGGCGGTATCAATACTCGCCTCCACCGACATGCCCACCCGCAACCGTTCGGCCAACGGCTGACCCGGCTCCAGCATGATTTTCACCGGAATCCGCTGCACCACTTTGGTGAAGTTGCCTGTGGCGTTATCCGGTTTTACCGCCGCAAAGGTCACACCGGTTGCCGGGGCGATACTTTCGACGCGACCACTCAACGCTTCACCGCCGAGACTGTCGACGCGCACCTGCACGTCCTGCCCCGGCTGCACATCGGTCAATTGCGTCTCCTGAAAATTCGCCACGACATACGCCTGCTGCAACGGCACCACCGCCAGCAGCTTACTGCCCGGCGTCACATAGGCGCCGACGCGCACGGCCCGTTCGCCGATCATGCCGTCCTGCGGCGCGGTGATGCGCGTGTAAGAGAGTTCGAAACTGGCGATTTCCAGTGCCGCTTGTGCGTGTTTCAGACTGCCTTCGGCCGCATCTCGTTGAGCGGTAAGAATGTCGACTTGCTTGCGCTCTGCCGCCAGTTTCGCCGTGGCGGTGTCGAGATGAGCCGTGGCCTGATCAATGCGCGTGCGCGCCTGTTGCGCGTTTTGCACAGTGCCAGCGCCAACGCCCGCCAAATGGTTGTAGCGATTCAACTCCTGCTGAGCGAAAGCCATTTCAGCCTTGGCTGAGACCACCGAAGCTTGCGCTTGGGCGATCACCGACGTCTGGCGTTCCAGCGTCGCTTTGGCGTTCTGCAACTGCGCCCGCGCGACCAGGGTTTGCGCGTCCGCCGCTTCGGCTGAGGCGCGCAGATCGCGATCATCGATCAGCGCCAGCAACTGCCCGGCCTTCACTTGCTGGTTGTCTTCCACCAGCACTTCTTTGATGAAGCCGGCCACACGCGGCACCACCAGGGTGTAGTCGGCAGAGACAAAGGCGTCATTGGTGTTTTGCTGGGTACGTTTGCCAAACACGCCGGGCAGCGCCAGGTAAACCAGCACGCCGACCGCCAGTGCGGCGGCGATGGCCACCGCGAGTTTTTGCTTTGCTTGAGTCGTCATAAAAACCTTCTGTTTCAGTGAAGCAATCAGGTCGGCGCGCGCGGCGGAAAGATCCGCGTCGGCAGCCAGAAAATCAGCAGGATCAACGCCACCGCGACGCCGGCCATGCACACATAGAGATCGGAAGAAGTCAGCACCACGGCTTGTTCGTGCAGGCGATGGGCAAGACCCGGATCGCTGCGGTCGGCCAGCGGCGAATTGCCGAGGCTGTCGACCAACATGGTCGAATGGAAATGCAGGCGCGCGGTGGTCAGCGCTTCGATCACCCCGGTAGCGACCACGGCCGACAGGCCCTTCACCGTGTTGAACCACGCGGAGGCGAACGGCCCGTCCTGCGGCTGGATGCTGCCGGTGGACAACATCAACAGCGGCAACACCGACATCGGCTGACCGAAGATCTGCAGCCATTGCAGGACGTAGAAATTGTCGCGAATCCATTCTGAAGTCAGCAGCGATCCGCCCAGGCAGGACAGCGTCAACATGCTCAAACCCATGCCAAGCACCCAGCGGCAATCGACCCAGCGCAGGTTGCACAACGCGGCCACCAACGGCAGCGCAATCAGTTGCGGCAATGCGGCGATCAGCATGATCGGTGCGGTCTGCGCCGGGCGATAACCCTGCACCTGCGCCAGATAGCTCGACGGAATCAACACCACCGCCTGCAGAACGACCAGCACACCGGCCAACGTCATCAAGGCGAACGACAGGTTGCGGATACCGAGCATCTGCAATTTGAAAAACGGAATCGGCTGCGACCACTCGTTGATCAGAAACGCCACCAGCAGCAGCGAGCCGGCGCCGAGCAATCCGCAGATCAGGCTCGACTCGAACCAGTCCAGCCGATTGCCTTGCAGCAAACCGATCACCAACATGCAGATCGCCGGAAAGCCCAGCAGCAGGCCCTTCCAGTTGAACGATTTGAGGCGTTCCAGGCGCAGTGGATCCTGCGGAATACCCCACGCGACCATCGCCATGGCGATCAGACAAGGCACGATGATTTGCCAGAACGTCCACTGCCAACCGACGTATTCGGTCCACAAACCGGCCAGCGGCGTGCCGAGACCCGGGCCGAATGTCGCCGTCAGTGCGTAGCCTGCCAGACCGTAGAGTTTGATATTCGCCGGCAAAAAGCGCAGAGCGACGGTCATCAGCATTGGCGGCAACGCGCCACCGGCCAGACCTTGCAGGATGCGCATCAGCAGCAGACTTTCGTAGTTCGGCGCGAATGGACACAGCACGCCGAGCAACGTGAACAGACCGATCGCGCAAAGGGTGAAGCGGCGCAACGAGAAGGTCACCGAACACCACGGCGCGAAGGCCATAGCCGCGACCGAGGTGGCGGTGTAGCTGGCGACCAGCCAGGTGCCTTCGTCGTAACCGATGCTCAGCGCGCCACGGATGTCGGCCAGGGCCACCTTGGTGACCATCTCGTTGAGGCCCGACACCAGCACCGCCAGCAGCACGCCGACCAGGCCAATGATGATCCGCGCCCCGAACACCGGTGGCGTCGCCGCCTTCGCCGGGCTGGCCGCAGCGATGGGCGCTGCCGCCGTCAGGGATGTCATGAATACACACTCCGGAGGGAAAAATACCGGAGCATCTTAGTCGGGCTTGGCAATGACGAAAATTGACTTATTGGCAGGTTATAAGTGCACCAGACACAACGATCAACCCCTGTAGGAGTGAGCCTGCTCGCGATGGCGATGTGTCAGTCGATGCATGTATTGAATGACACACCGCCATCGCGAGCAGGCTCACTCCTACAAGGGTTTTGCGTTGGTTGGGGGATTAAGGCTGGGCAGCCAGCCACGTTTCGTCGCAACAGGCCTTGAGGGTTTCGCGCAGCCAGCGGTGCGCCGGATCTTTGTCGAAACGCGGGTGCCAGGCTTGTGTCAGCATCAAGGTCGGCAACGGGATCGGCAGGTCGAACGAACGCAGTTTCAACCCCAGGCGACGCACGCTGAGCAGCGCTTCCTTAGGCACCGGCAGGATCAGGTCGGAATCCGGCAGCGCAAACATCGCCGCATGGAAACTCGGCGCGATCACCGCCACGCGCCGCTCCAGACCCAGCGCATTCAGCGCGGTATCAATAGGGCCGCGAGCGATGCCGCGGCGCGACATGCTGATGTGGGAAAACCCGGCGTAGCGCTCGGCAGTGATTTCGCCGTCGAGCAATGGATGGTCTTCACGCACCAAACCAACGAAGTGCGTGGAAAACAGGTTCTGCACTTTGACTTCAGGGGTGACGGGCCGAGTGTTGCTGACGCTCAGATCAATGCGCCCTTCTCGCAGCGCTTCATCATCGCCGTCGCCCTCCGGGACGAAACGCAGTTCGCAGTGCGGCGCCAGTTGGTCGAGGGTGTCGAACAGCTTGCCGCCGTAGACACCGATGAAAAAGTCGTTGGCGCGGATGCTGAAACGGCGGCGCAGTGTGCCCAGTTCCACGCTGTCGGCGGAGCGGAACAGCAGCGCGGCCTGCTCGACCACATCGCGAACTTGCTCGCGTAATTCCAGGGCTTTGGGGGTTGGCACCAGACCACGGCCGGCGCGCACGAGGATCGGATCACCGATGGCTTCGCGAATTCGCGTCAGGGTGCGACTCATGGCGGCCGGGCTGAGGTTCATCCGCCGCGCGGCGCCGACCACACTGCCCTCGTCGAGCAAGGCGTCGAGGGCGACCAGAAGGTTCATGTCCGGGAGTTGCATGCTGAGCACTCATGGCTGATCAGGATTGATCTGGGCGCAATGCTAGCAAACATCTTTCAGCTTTGGCGGCGCCTTCAAAGACGCCTTCGCGAGCAGGCTCGCTCCCACACTGGACTTCTGTCGTTCATAAAACCTGTGCCCGCAGGAGATCAAATGTGGGAGCGAGCCTGCTCGCGAAGGGGCCAGCCGCAACGCCACAGAATTACCGCTGCATACCCCAACGCTTGACCGTCACCCGCTCCAGCGTATCGAACACCAGATTCTCCACCATCAAGCCAATCAAGATCACCACCGCCAACCCGGCAAACACCTTGTCGGTATACAGCTCATTGCGATTCTGAAAGATGTACCAACCCAGCCCACCCTTGCCACTGGTCGCGCCAAACACCAGTTCCGCCGCGATCAAGGTGCGCCAGGCAAATGCCCAGCCGATCTTCAACCCGGCCAGAATCGACGGCAGCGCCGCCGGGATCAGGATGAACAGCACCAGCCGCAACCCCTTCAAACCGTAATTGCGACCCGCCATGCGCAGGGTTTCCGAAACCCCAAGAAATCCGGCATAGGTGTTCAACGCCAGCGCCCACAATACCGAATGCACCAAGACGAAGATCAGGCTGTTCTGCCCCAAGCCAAACCACAGCAACGCCAGCGGCAACAGAGCAATCGCGGGCAACGGATTGAACATCGAGGTCATCGTGCTCAGCAGATCACGGCCCAACTGCGTCGATACCGCCAACGTAGTCAAGGCGAACGCCAAAACGATGCCGATCAGGTAACCCTTGATCAACACCACCAACGAAATCGACACCTTGGCCAGCAACTCACCGCTGAGCAGGCCCTCGAACAGCGCGTGGCTGGTCTGCAGGAAACTCGGCAGCATCAGGTCATTGTTCTGGATCCGTGCGACCACTTCCCACAGCACCGCCAGCACAATCAGGATCAGGCCTTTACGCAGCCAGCCCTGTTGCCACAGCCGCGTGCCGAGCGACAGTTCACGCTCGACCGGCACTTCGGTCAACGGCTCCAGCACAACTTCGAATTCTTCACGCACAGATGATGAATGGCTCATCGGGTAGTCCTCCTGGCCGCTCAATAGGCGATGCGAATATCGTTGAAGTCGTGGTCACGCTCGGTTTCCGGCGACTGGCCTTCGTCGAACAGCAGACGATGAATGCGTCGCGCCGATTCCTGAAACGCCACGCCACCGAGGCTGTGCAGATCGTATTGATGGCTGTGCACTTCGGCGCGCACTCGGCCGGGATGCGGCGACAGCAGCAGGATGCGATTACCGACCACCAACGCCTCTTCAATCGAGTGGGTAACGAACAACAGGGTGAAACGCACTTCTTCCCAGAGCAGCAGCAATTCTTCCTGCATCTTGCGCCGGGTCAGTGCATCGAGGGCGGCGAACGGTTCGTCCATCAGCAGGATTTTCGGCTGCATCGCCAACGCCCGGGCAATCGCCACCCGCGCTTTCATACCGCCGGACAAGGTGTGCGGATAGGCATCGGCGAACGCCGCCAGTCCGACCTTTTCCAGATAGTGCAGCGCACGTTCTTCGGCTTCTTTTTTCTTCAGGGTGCGCGAGGCAAGCAGCGGAAACATCACGTTCTGTTTGACGGTTTTCCACGGTGGCAGTTGATCGAACTCCTGAAACACCACGATGCGGTCCGGCCCCGGCGCGTCGACGCGCTGGCCTTGCAGACGGATCTCGCCTTCGCACGGCTGAATGAAGCCGGCGACTGCTTTGAGCAAAGTGGATTTACCGCAACCGGAAGGGCCGAGCAGCACGTAGCGATCGGCCGGGTCGATTTCAAAACTGACCTGGTGAGTGGCGCGCACCACGCGTTGCGGCGTGCGGTATTCGAGGCTGACATGATCGACCGCCAACAGCGCTTCGCTGCGGGCGATCGGAGTGCTGGCCGCGTGGCCTGGCAAGGGAGCGTTCATTATTTGCTCAATCTCCGGCGAATCAGAAAGGCGCGTCGCCCTGAATGGTCGTGCGATACAGCTTGCGGCGCAGGTGCGCCGGGCAGCCGGCGGCGAGATGGATCAGCGAACGGTTGTCCCAGAACACCAGATCGTGGGGCTGCCACTGATGGCGGTAGATGTTCTGCGGCAGCACGCTGTGGGCGTACAACTCGCTCAGCAGTTGCTGGCTCTCGTCTTCCGGCAGACCGACGATGCGTGTGGTGAAGCCTTCGCTGACGAACAGCGCCTTGCGTCCGTTCTCCGGATGCGTACGCACCACCGGGTGCACCACTTCGGCGACCTGAGCCAGTTGCTCCGGGGTCAGGGTCGGGCGCCAGTTACCTTCGAATTTGGTTTCGCTATAGCGGGCGGTGTAGGAATGCGCAGCGCTGCGGCCTTCGACTGCTTTGCGCAACGCTTCGGGCAAGCTGTCCCAGGCTTTGTGCATATCGGCGAACAACGTGTCACCGCCCTCGGACGGCAACTCCTGCGCGTGGAGCATCGAACCGAGGCTCGGCAGCTCTTTATAAGAGAGGTCGGAGTGCCAGAACTTGCCGGCATCACCGAGGCCGATGTTCTGGCCGTTTTCGATGATGTTGGAAACGATGAGGATTTCCGGGTGGTTGGCCAGCAGGAACTGCTTGAGCACATGGATCTGCAACACGCCGAAGCGGCGGCTGAAGTCGATTTGCTGTTGCGGGGTGATTTGCTGGTCGCGGAACACCACGACGTGGTGATCCAGGTGCGCGCGATGGACGCGCGCAAAGTCCTGATCATTGATCGACCGGGTGAGGTCGAGGCCGATGATTTCGGCGCCGACGGCACCGCTGAACGGGCGGATTTCAAAGGATTGCGGCGCGGCGGTCGCGGCGCTTGGGGAAGCAGTAGCTGCGGACATCTTTCCATCTCCCACGCACGGCACGCTCACGGGCGCGCTCGTCGATCAGACACTCACGCTGGATTGCGTGTTGGTTCAGGTCGTGCGGCGCGCCGATTGGTCGGCAGGTACGCAGGGGGATGACTTTATAGATATAAGAATTGGAAATTAAATACCGTTAATGAATAACGATATGGCGATTGGTGAGGAATGGACTGGGTGGTGAGTGACGGTTTTTGTCACTTACTGACAGGGATGTGGTGTTTCAGCTGACGCTATCGCGAGCAGGCTCACTCCTACAGTAACCGCATTTCTCCAGATGGAACGCGATCAACTGTAGGAGTGAGCCTGCTCGCGATGAGGCCAGTGAGGTCACTAAAAAATCAACGCTCGTGCAACGCCTCTGCCCGTGCGCGAATGATCGGTTTGAGCAGGTAGCTCAACACCGACTTCTTGCCGGTAATGATGTCCACCGACGCCACCATTCCCGGAATGATCAGCAACGGTTTTTCATCGGTACCCAAGTGACTGCGCTCAGTGCGCACCTTGATGATGTAGTACGTGGTTTTCTTGTCTTCGTCGGTGATGGTGTCGGCACCGATCTGCTCAAGCTTGGCTTTAAGCCCGCCGTAAATGGTGTAGTCGTACGCAGTGAACTTGACGATTGCTTCCTGCCCCGGATGCAGGAACGCAATGTCCTGCGGACGGATCTTGGCTTCGACCAGCAAGGTGTCATCCAGCGGTACGATTTCGACCATGTCGCTGCCCGGCTGAATAACGCCGCCGATGGTGTTGACCAGCAGCTTGTTGACGATGCCGCGCACTGGCGATGTCACCAGCGTACGGCTGACGCGGTCTTCCAGGGCCTTGCCGGTCGCGCTGGCCTTGTTCAGGTCGGTGCGGGCTTCGTTGAGTTGGGTCAGCGCTTCGCTGCGGAATTTGCCACGGGTTTCGTCGATCTTGCGCTGCACTTCCTTGATCGCCGATTCGGCGCGCGGGATGGCCAGCGTCGTTGCATCCAGTTGACCACGGGTTTCCACCTCGGCACGCTTCAGACGTAGCACTTCCACCGGCGACACCGCGCCCTGCGCCACCAGCGGCTCGGACATGTTGATTTCCTGGCGCTGCAAGCCAAGCTGCTGACGATACTGCGCTTGCTTGGAGGCGAATTCGCGCAGCTCTTGCTGACGCTGAATCAACTGCTCCTGCAAACCACCGATCTCGTCGTGCAACTGCTGACGGCGGCTGATGTACAGCGATTCCTCACTTTTCGCTTGGCCCGGCACGGCCTTGAGCACGTCCTCGGGAAAATTCAGTGGACGGTCATCGACCTCGGCGCTCAGCCGTTCAACGCGCAGCAGCATCGACAGGCGATCCGCTTCGGTTTCGCCGACGTTGGAGGCAAATCGCGTGTCGTCGAGGCGAATCAACGGCGCGCCGGCTTCAACAATCTGGCCTTCCTTGACGAACAGTTCGGAGATGATCCCGCCCTCAAGGTTCTGGATTTTCTGGATCTTCGACGACGGAATCGCCTTGCCGTCGCCCTTGGTCACCTCGTCGATGACGGCGAAGTTGGCCCACAGCAGCAGGAAGATGAAGAAGCCGATGATCGCCCAGATGGTCAGGCGCACGACGCGCGGGGCGTCTTCGATCAGCGCCTTGTTGACCTCCGGCAGGGGCTGGCCCTGCAGCGATGCCGAGCCTTTGAAGTAGCGACGGATCGAATCCTTGAAACCCGACTTAAGCAACACTGATCTGCCCCTTCTTCAACGCTTCCATCACGGCGGCTTTCGGGCCATCGGCGAGAATCTGTCCACGGTCGATCACCAGCAGACGATCGACCAGCGACAACAGTGAAGCCCGGTGCGTGACCAGCACCACGGTCTTGTTTTCAATCACCGCCGCGAGGCGTTGCTTGAGGCGTTCTTCACCGGTGTTGTCCATCGCACTGGTCGGCTCGTCCATCAGCAAAATCGGTGGGTTGAGCAACAAGGCCCGGGCCAGCGCGACGTTCTGTCGTTGACCGCCGGAGAGGTTCTGTCCACGCTCGCCGACTTGCAGCTCATAGCCTTGCGGATGCAGACGGGCGAATTCGTGGACGCCAGCCAGTTCGGCCGCCTGCAGGACAAGTTCGTCTTCTACGTAACGTGCGCCGGAGACGAGGTTGTCACGCAGGGTGCCGGCCAGCAGTTGAATGTCTTGCGGCACGTAGCCGATGTTGTAACGCAGTTCGCTGACGTCGATCTGGCGGATATCCACACCGTCGACCAGCAAGGCGCCGTCGTCCGGCTGATACAGGCCGACCAACAGTTTGGCGAGCGAGCTTTTGCCCGAGCCGCTGCGGCCGATGATGCCGATCTTCTCGCCGGGACGGATCACCAGATTGATGTTTTTCAGCGCCGGGTTCTGTTGTTCCGGATAGGTGAAGCTGAGCTGGCGGCACTCGATCGCACCTTGCAGAACCTTGCGGCTCAGCGGGCGCTCTTCGAAGTTGCGTTCTTGCGGCAGCTCCATCATCTGGTCGACCGAAGTCATGGTCACCCGTGCCTGCTGGTAACGGGTCAGCAGACCGGACAACGAGGCCAGCGGGCTGAGGGCGCGGCCACTAAGCATGTAGCAGGCAATCAGACCGCCCATGCTCAGGTTGCCGGCGATGATCTGGTACACACCGAAGACAATCATGATCACCCCGGCCAGTTGCTGGATCAGCAAGGTGATGTTCATCGCCAGGCCGGAGAGCATTTTCACTCGCAGCTCGAGGCGGCTGAGGGTGCCGATGGTCTGTTCCCACTGATACTGGCGTTCGCTTTCGGCGTTGTTGACCTTCACCGCGTCGAGGCCGGCGAGGGTTTCGATCAGGCTCGACTGGCGCTCGGCACCGAGGGCCATGGTGCGTTCCATCGTCGCCACCAGCGGCTTCTGCAAGGCGTAGCCGATCAGCAGAGCAATCGGGAACGCCAACACCGGAATCCACACCAGATGCCCGCCGAGAATGGCGATGACAATAAAGATGAGGATGGTGAACGGCAGGTCGATCAGGCTGGTCAGGGTCAGCGAGGCGAGGAAGTCGCGCAGGCTCTGAAACTCATGGATGTTCTGCGCAAAACTGCCGACCCGCGCCGGGCGGTACTTCATCGCCATGCCGACGATGCGTTCGAACAACGTTGCAGAGATGATCAGGTCGGTTTTCTTTCCGGCCAGATCCAGGCACAGGCTGCGCAGGCTCTTGAGAATCAGGTCGAAGATATAGGCGCCAGTGATACCCAGCGCCAGCACCCACAAGGTCGCTTCGGCCTGGTTCGGCACCACGCGGTCGTAGACGTTCATCACGAACAGCGGCGCGGCCATGGCGATGATGTTGATCAGGAAACTCGCGGCGATGGCGTCGGCATACAGCCAGCGCGAACGCTTGAGGGTGTCGCGGAACCACGAGCGTGCACGCGGAATCAGCGTGCCGTGGTTGACGTCGAATTTGTGTTGCGGCTGAGCGAAAAAGACTTTGCCGGTGTAATCGTCGGCGAGCAGTTCGCGACTGACGATGGACTCGCCGCCGTCGGTTTCGCTGAGCAGCACCCGCGCTTCGTTGTCACCCTGCCAGCCGAGCAGGACGGCGCTGCGACCATCCTTGAGCAGCAGCAAGGCCGGCATGGCGATCGCCGGAATTTCTTCCAGTTTGCGCTGCAATACCCGACCTTGCAGGCCGGCGCGAGCCGCCGCGCGGGGCAGCAACTCGACACTCAGACGTTGTTTGGGCAGCGGCAGGCCGGTGGTCAGCATCGCCGCGCTGGCGGGTTTCTGATGAAGCATGCAAAGGGCGAGCAGGCCATCCAGTAACGGATCGTCGTGCAACGCGCGTGGATCATGACTGAGTTGAACTCGACTGACTTCTGATTCCACGCTCGACACTCTTTGACAGTTGAAAAGGGATAACTCAATTCATCCCAGGCAGCTGGACCTTGGGCTTCACGTCGTTCTGCACAACGGATGCCAACGGTGCGACCACTCCCTGGCTTCTGAGCAACTCGCCCATGGTCGCCTTGATTCGGTACTGAGTAAATAACTGAATGTTTTTGATTTCCGCCAGACGCCGCGAAGCGGTGAACAACTCGTTTTCGCTGTCGAGCAAATCGAGCAGGGTACGTTCGCCGAGGCTGAACTGACGCTGGTAGGCGGTGCGCACCGAGGTGCTGTGATCGACGTATTGCTGCGCAATCGGCACCTGGGCGTTGGCGTTGTTCAGGGCGTTCCAGGCCAGACCGAGTTCTTCGTTCAACTGACGCAGGGCGTTGTTGCGGATGTCCAGCGCCTGGTTCGACAGGTACGACTTGGATTCCAGATCAGCCTTGTTGCTGCCACCGGAGTAGAGGTTGAAGCGCATGCGCAGCATGGCTTGCCATTCGTTGTTGTGGCCGTTCTGGCCATCGAGATCGTTATCGGCGGTACGGCCCAGTTCGGCGTCGAAACGTGGGTAGAAGGTCGACTTGGCGGTTTCGTACTGCTTCTCGGCAGCGGCGATGTCGGATTCGGCCGAACGCAGGATCGGACTGTTTTCCAGCATCTGCTGGCGCGCTTCATTGAGGTTGGCCGGCATCATCGCCATGAACGGCGCCGGACGCTCCAGCTGATCGGGCATCTGGCCGACGGCGCTGAGGAAGTTGGTTTCCGAGTCGGCGAGGTTGGTCTGCTCGGTGATCAGGTTGTTGCGGGCCTGGGCCATCCGCGCTTCAGCCTGATCGAGGTCGGCACCGCTGCCAACGCCGCGTTGGGTGCGCAACTGGATCTGGTCGTAGATGCGCTGGTGGCTCTTGAGGTTTTCTTCGGCCAGACGCACGAATTCGCGGCGGGTCAGCACGTCCAGATAGACCTGGGCGACAGTCAGCGCGGTGCGCTCGGAAGTGCCCAGTAAGGAGTAAGCGCGGGAGTTAACGGTGGCTTGTTGACGCCCGACTTCGCTGGACGTCGCAAAACCGTCAAAAACCATTTGCGAGAGACGTAAACTTGACTCGCTGCGGTTCAGAGTTTCCCAGTGGTTGCCGCCGCCATTGGCGCGAGTGGTGACGCTGTCGGTGCCTTCACGGCCATAACCGCCGAGCAGATCGACCTTCGGCAGGTATCCACCTTTTGCCGCTCTTAATTGATAATCCGCGGCCAAACGACTGTTGACCCCAGCCTGGATTTCCGGATGGACATCCAGTGCCTGCTGCATGGCTTCTGGTAAGGATTGTGCTTGTACAAAAGAGGCGGCGAGAGCGAAGGGTACAGCCATGAAAAGGGGCAAACGCATGGTAATAATTTTCCAGAACTTCTTGTCTTGAATCACAGCAGAATGTCGCGCTGCGTCGGATGATTGGCAACCGGGTTGACCGTATGTCGGAAAGTTCAAAACAGGAACTGGATCACACGCTGAAGGACAGGTCGCCGCGGAAATATCAATGTGACATTAGTGGGGCGATTGTTTAGGATGGCACCCAGAAGGTCAATAGTTTGGCATAAAGTTAATAGCGAAAGAATATAGCCAAATTATTGACGAAAGTAAGCGTCAAACTTGTTTCGCAAAATTTTAAAGTACGTCCAGACTGAATCGGCATCCATGCCATCAGGTCCATGGAAGTCAACTGAACGTGACACCCCGGAGAGTCTTCAATGAGCAGTGTTGTTGCCATCGTCAAAAGCATTGTCGGTCAGGTATTCGTGGTGTCCCCAGAGGGCGTGCGTCGCGTACTCGTTGAAGGCGACCGCCTGTTCGTTGGCGACCAGATCGACACCGGCCTCTCCGGCGCCGTGTCGCTGGAATTGGCCGATGGCCGCACCCTTGATCTGGGCCGTGAAACCCAGTGGAGCGCCAACGCGCCCGACTCCAGCACTGACCTGGCCGAGGCCACCGCGCAGGCGGCGCCGTCGGTAGCAGAACTGCAGCAAGCCATCGCCGCCGGTGTCGACCCGACCACCGCCCTCGATGCCACCGCTGCCGGCCCGAGCGCCGCAGGCACCGGCGGTGCCGCCGGTGGTGGCCACAGTTTCGTCATGCTCGACGCCACCGCTGGCCGCGTTGACCCGACCATTGGTTTCCCGACTGCTGGCATCAATGCTGGCGGTCAGGCCGCACAAAACATCACCGGCGGCCAGACCAGCGACACCACCACCAACGCCCTGCGTGATTCGACCTTGAGCCTTAGCGCCACGCCGTCCATCACCGAAGCCGGCGGCGTGCTGGTGTACACCGCGACCCTGACCCAGGCGCCGCTGACCGACCTGACCATCACCCTGTCCAACGGCGCGGTGATTGTGATTCCGGCCGGTTCGACCACGGGCACCGTCAACGTGCCGCTGGCACCGAACGACACCGTTTATAACGACCCGACCCAGATTGACGTAACCGTCACCGGCACCACCGGCGGTAATGGCATCACCGTGACGCCGCCGACCACTCCGGCCACGACCCAGGTCACTGACACCATCGACACCACCACCGTCACCCTGACGGCCGGGCCGAGTGTCACCGAAGGCGGCCAGATCACCTACACCGCGACCCTGACCAATCCGGCACAAACGCCGGTGACCGTCACCCTGTCGAACGGCTCGACCATCACCATCGGCGCCGGCCAGACCACCGGCACCGTCAACGTGCCGACACCGGCCAACGACGTCTATAACAACGGCAGCACCGTCACCACCACCATCACCGGTGCCAGCGGTGGCAACTTCGAAAACCTGGTGCCGAACCCGACGCCAGCGGTGACCACCATCACCGATTCGATCGACACCACCAACCTGACCCTGACCGCCACCGGCACAGTGGTCGAGGGTGGCCAGATCACCTACACCGCGACCCTGACCAACCCGGCGCAAACCCCGGTGACCGTCACCCTGTCGAACGGTTCGACCATTACCATTGAAGCCGGCCAAACCACCGGCACCGTCAACGTGCCGACCGCGGCCAATGACGTTTACAACAATGGCGGCACCGTCAGCACCACCATTACCGGCGCTACCGGCGGCAACTTTGAAAACCTTGTGCCGAACACCACGCCAGCGACCACCACGGTTACCGATTCGATCGACACAACCAGCGTCAGCCTCACCGCTACCGGTACGGTCGTCGAAGGCGGCCAGATCACCTACACCGCGACGCTGACCAACGCAGCGCAGACCCCGGTGACGATCACCCTGTCGAACGGCTCGACCATCACCATTGACGCCGGCAAGACTACCGGCAGCGTCAACGTGCCAACCGCGGCCAACGACGTTTACAACAATGGCAGCACCGTCAGCACCACGATTACCGGGACCACCGGTGGCAATTTCGAAAACCTGGTGCCGAATACGACGCCAGCGACCACCACGATTACCGATTCGATCGACGACACCAACCTGTCGCTGACGGCAACCGGCACCGTGGCCGAAGGTGGTTCGATTGTCTACACCGCGACCCTGACCAACCCGGCCGGCACGCCAGTCACCGTGACCCTGAGCAATGGTTCGGTGATCACCATCGAGGCGGGCAAGACCACCGGCACCGTGACCGTTCCGGCGCCAGCCGATGACGTCTATACAGATGCCGGCAAGGTAGAGGTGACCATCCAGGACGCTTCTGGCGGCAACTTCGAGAATCTGGTGCCGAGCACTGTCCCGGCCGTGACCGAAGTGACCGACACCATCGATACCTCGACCGTGAAACTGACGGCTGACACCTCGGTGGCTGAAGGTGGCACCGTCACTTACACCGCCACCGTCGGTGCGCCGGTGACCGGTTCGCCTGTTGTGGTGACATTGGCCAACGGCCAGAGCATCACCATTGAAGTCGGCAAAACCACCGGCACCGTGACCACTACCGCGCCGAATGACGCGTTGACCGGCAATGCGCCGCTGACCAACTCGATCACTGGCGTTTCGGGTGGCAATTACGAAGATCTGGTTGCCGACAAGACCCCGGTTTCGACCAGCGTTACCGATGTTGCCGACACCACCAACCTGTCGCTGAGCGCGACCGGTTCTGTGGCTGAAGGTGGCCAGATCACTTACACCGCGACCCTGACCAACGCCGCAGGTTCGCCTGTCACCGTAACCCTGTCGAACGGCTCGGTGATCACCATCGAAGCCGGCAAAACCACTGGCACCGTGACCGTTCCGGCGCCCGCCGATGACGTCTATAAAGACGCCGGCAAAGTCGAAGTCACCATCAAGGACGCGACTGGCGGCAACTTCGAGAACCTCGTTCCGAGCACCGTTCCAGCCGTCACCGACGTGACCGATACCGTTGACACCACCACCGTCAAACTGACCGCCACCGAGTCGGCGGCTGAAGGTGGCACCGTCACTTACACCGCCACTGTTGGCGCTCCGGTGACCGGTTCGCCTGTGGTCGTGACCCTGGCCAATGGTCAGAACATCACCATCGAAGTCGGCAAAACCACCGGCACCGTGACCACCACTGCACCAAACGATGCGCTGACCGGCCACGCGCCGATCACCAACGCGATCACGGGCGTGAGCGGCGGCAATTACGAAGACCTCGTTGCCGACAAGACTCCGGTCAGCACCACTGTCACTGATACCACCGACACCACCGACCTGACCCTGAGCGCGACCGGTACCGTGGCCGAAGGCGGCCAGATCACTTACACCGCGACCCTGACCAATCCGGCCGGCACCCCGGTCACCGTGACCCTGTCGAACGGTTCGGTGATCACCATCGAAGCCGGCAAAACCACCGGCACTGTGACCGTCGCAGCTCCAGCCGATGACGTCTACAAGGACGCCGGCAAAGTCGAAGTCACCATTAAGGATGCGACTGGCGGCAACTTCGAGAATCTGGTGCCGAGCACCGTTCCAGCCGTCACCGACGTGACCGATACCGTCGACACCACCACCGTCAAACTGACCGCCACCGAGACTGCCGCTGAAGGTGGCACCGTTACCTACACCGCGACTGTCGGCGCGCCAGTGACCGGTTCGCCAGTGATCGTGACGTTGGCCAACGGCCAAACCATCACTATCGGTGTTGGCCAGACCGAGGGCACCGCAACCACCGTAGCGCCAAACGATGCGTTGAACGGCCACACCCCGCTGAGCAACGCAATCACTGATGTGAGCGGCGGTAACTACGAGAATCTGGTCGCCGACAAAACCTCGGTTTCGACCACTGTCACTGACACCGTCGACACCACCAACCTGTCGCTGACTGCGACCGGCACCGTGGCGGAAGGCGGTTCGATCGTTTACACCGCGACGCTGACCAACCCGGCCGGCACGCCGGTGACCGTGACCTTGAGCAACGGCTCGGTGATCACCATCGAAGCCGGTAAAACCACCGGCACCGTGACGGTTCCTGCGCCAGCAGATGACGTCTACAAAGACGCCGGCAAGGTCGAAGTCGCGATCAAGGACGCCACTGGCGGCAACTTCGAGAACCTAGTTCCGAGCACCACCCCAGCCGTAACCGACGTCACTGACACCGTCGACACCACCAGCGTCAAACTCACCGCGACCGAGTCGGCGGCTGAAGGTGGCAGCGTGATTTACACCGCAACCGTCGGCGCGCCAGTGACCGGTTCGCCTGTGGTCGTGACCCTGGCTAACGGTCAGACCATCACCATTGGCGTAGGCCAGACCACCGGCACCGCGACCACCACCGCACCGAACGATGCATTGACCGGCCACGCGCCGATCACCAATGCGATCACTGATGTGAGCGGCGGTAACTACGAGAATCTGGTCGCCGACAAAACCCCGGTTTCGACCACTGTTACTGACACCGTCGACACCACCAACCTGTCGCTGACTGCGACCGGCACCGTGGCGGAAGGCGGGTCGATCGTTTACACCGCGACGCTGACCAATCCGGCTGGCACGCCAGTGACCGTGACGTTGAGCAACGGTTCGGTGATCACCATTGAAGCCGGCAAAACCACCGGCACTGTCTCCGTTCCAGCTCCGGCCGATGACGTCTACAAAGACGCCGGCAAGGTCGAAGTGACCATCAAGGACGCCACTGGCGGCAACTTCGAGAACCTCGTTCCGAGCACCACCCCAGCCGTAACCGACGTCACTGACACCATCGACACCTCGACGGTCAAACTGACCGCTACCGAGTCGACGGCTGAAGGTGGCACCGTTACCTACACCGCTACCGTGGGCGCGCCAGTCACCGGTTCGCCTGTCGTCGTGACCTTGGCCAACGGCCAGAACATCACCATCGAAGTCGGCAAAACCACCGGCACCGTGACCACCACCGCACCGAACGATGCGCTGACTGGCCATGCACCGTTGATCAATGCGATCACCGACGTTTCCGGCGGCAATTACGAAAACCTAGTGGCTGACAAAACCCCGGTCAGCACCACCGTCACCGACACCACTGATACCACCAACCTGTCGCTGAGCGCGACGGGAACTGTGGCTGAAGGCGGCCAGATCACCTACACCGCGACCCTGACCAATGCCGCTGGCAGCCCGGTCACCGTGACCCTGAGCAACGGCTCGGTGATCACCATCGAGGCGGGCAAGACCACCGGCACCGTGACCGTTCCGGCGCCTGCCGATGATGTCTATAAAGACTCAGGCAAAGTCGAAGTCACCATCAAAGACGCCACGGGCGGCAACTTCGAGAATCTGGTGCCGAGCACTGTCCCGGCCGTGACCGAAGTAACTGACACCATCGACACCTCGACCGTGAAGCTGACGGCCGACACCACTGTGGCTGAAGGTGGCACTGTCACCTATACCGCCACTGTCGGCGCGCCGGTCACCGGTTCGCCGGTCGTGGTGACCCTGGCCAATGGTCAGAGCATCACCATCGAAGTCGGCAAGACCACTGGCACCGTGACCTTCACCGCGCCGAACGATGCGTTGACCGGTCAGGCGTCGCTGGGTAATTCGATCACGGGTGTGAGCGGCGGGAACTACGAAAACCTGGTGGCTGACAAGACCCCGGTTTCGACTACGGTCACTGACACCGTCGACACCACTGACCTGTCGCTCAGCGCCACCAACTCGGTCGCCGAGGGCGGTTCGATCATCTACACCGCGACGCTGACCAACCCGGCTGGCTCGCCGGTGACTGTGACCCTGTCGAACGGCTCGGTCATTACCATCGAGGCCGGTAAAACCACCGGTACCGTGACTGTCGCTGCGCCAGCCGATGACGTCTACAAAGACGCCGGCAAAGTCGAAGTCACCATCAAGGATGCTACGGGCGGCAACTTCGAGAATCTGGTACCGAGCACTGTTCCGGCCGTGACCGAAGTTACCGACACCATCGACACCAGCACCGTCAAACTGACCGCCACCGAGTCTGCGGCTGAAGGTGGCACCGTTACCTACACCGCCACGGTCGGTGCGCCAGTCACTGGCTCGCCAGTTGTGGTGACCCTGGCCAACGGTCAGAACATCACCATCGAAGTGGGTAAAACCAGCGGCACCGTGACCACCACTGCGCCGAACGATGCGTTGAACGGCCACACCCCGCTGACCAATGCGATCACTGATGTGAGCGGCGGTAACTACGAGAATCTGGTGGCCGACAAGACCCCGGTTTCAACCACCGTTACTGACACTGTCGACACCACCAACCTGTCGCTGAGTGCGACCGGCACTGTGGCTGAAGGTGGTTCGATTGTTTACACCGCAACACTGACCAATCCGGCCGGCACGCCAGTGACCGTGACCCTGAGCAATGGCTCGGTGATCACCATTGAAGCAGGCAAAACCACCGGCACCGTGACCGTTCCTGCACCTGCCGACGACGTCTACAAAGACGCTGGTAAAGTCGAAGTCACGATCAAGGACGCCACTGGCGGCAACTTCGAGAACCTGGTTCCGAGCACCACGCCAGCCGTAACCGACGTCACTGACACCATCGACACCTCGACGGTCAAACTGACCGCCACCGAGTCTGCGGCTGAAGGTGGCACCGTCACCTACACCGCCACGGTCGGTGCGCCAGTCACTGGCTCGCCAGTTGTGGTGACCCTGGCCAACGGTCAGAACATCACCATCGAAGTGGGTAAAACCACCGGCACCGTGACCACCACCGCACCAAACGATGCGTTGACCGGTCATGCGCCGTTGACCAACGCGATCACCGACGTTTCCGGCGGCAATTACGAAAACCTTGTTGCCGACAAAACCCCGGTCAGCACCACCGTGACCGACACTGTCGACACCACCAACCTGTCGCTGACCGCGACTGGCACCGTGGACGAAGGCGGCCAGATCACTTACACCGCGACCTTGACCAACGCCGCTGGCTCGCCGGTCACCGTGACCCTGAGCAACGGCTCGGTGATTACCATCAAGGCTGGTGAAACCACCGGCACCGTGACCGTCGACGCACCGAAAGACGACGTCTACAAAGACGCCGGCACCGTTGAAGCGACCATCAAAGGCGCGACCGGTGGCGACTTCGAAAACCTGGTTACCAGCACTGCCCCGGCCGTCACCACCGTCACCGACACCATCGACACCTCCACCGTGTCGCTGACTGCCACGGCGAACGTCGCCGAAGGCGAAACCGTGGTCTACACCGCGACCGTGACTGCACCGGTGACTGGCTCGCCAGTTGTCGTGACTCTGTCCAACGGCCAGACCATCACCATTGCCGTCGGTGAAACCACCGGCTCGGTGAACTTCGTTGCACCGAACAGCCCATTGGCCGGCGGCAGCTCGCTGAGCGTGACCATCGATGGCGCCACCGGTGGCAACTACGAAAAACTCGCGGTCGACGGCAAGTCCGCCGACACCGCAGTGTCGGACACCACCGACACCACCAACCTCAACCTGACCGCGACCGATTCGGTGGCTGAAGGCGGCTCGATTGTTTACACCGCGACCCTGACGAACCCGGCCGGCACCCCGGTAACCGTGACCCTGAGCAACGGTTCGGTGATCACCATCGAAGCCGGTAAAACCACGGGTACCGTGACCGTCGCTGCTCCAGCCGATGACGTCTACAAAGACGCCGGCAAAGTCGAAGTGACCATCAAGGATGCAACCGGCGGCAACTTCGAGAACCTGGTTCCGAGCACCGTGCCGGCGGTGACCAACGTCACCGACACCATCGACACCACCACCGTCAAACTCACCGCGACCGAGTCGGCGGCTGAGGGTGGCAGCGTGACTTACACCGCGACCGTTGGCGCGCCAGTCACTGGTTCGCCTGTGGTCGTGACCCTGGCCAACGGTCAGACCATCACCATTGGTGTTGGCCAGACCACCGGCACCGCCACCACCACCGCGCCGAACGACGCATTGACCGGCCACGCGCCGATCACCAATGCGATCACTGAGGTGAGTGGTGGTAACTACGAGAATCTGGTCGCCGACAAGACCCCGGTTTCGACCAATGTCACCGACACCGTCGACACCACTAACCTGTCGCTGACGGCAACCGGCACCGTGGCTGAAGGCGGTTCGATCATCTACACCGCGACGCTGACCAACGCGGCTGGCTCGCCAGTCACCGTGACCCTGTCGAATGGTGCGGTAATCACCATCGAAGCCGGTAAAACCACTGGCACCGTAACCGTTCCTGCTCCGGCTGATGACGTCTACAAAGATGCCGGCAAAGTCGAAGCGACCATTTCGACTGCTACCGGTGGCAACTTCGAAAATCTGGTGCCGAGCACTGTTCCAGCGGTCACCGAAGTGACTGACACCATCGACACCTCGACCGTCAAACTGACGGCGACCGAGACCGCCGCTGAAGGTGGCACCGTCACCTACACCGCGACCGTCGGGGCGGCTGTGACAGGCTCGCCGGTCGTGGTGACCCTGGCCAACGGTCAGAACATCACCATCGAAGTCGGTAAAACCACCGGCACCGTAACCTTCACCGCACCGAACGATGCCCTGACCGGCCACGCACCGATCACCAATGCGATCACGGGTGTCACTGGCGGCAACTACGAAAACCTCGTGGCCGATAAAACGCCGGTAAGCACCACCGTGACCGACACCGTCGACACCACCAACCTGTCGCTCAGCGCGACCGGTTCTGTGGCTGAGGGCGGCTCGATCATCTACACCGCCACATTGACCAACGCGGCTGGTTCGCCAGTGACCGTGACTTTGTCGAACGGCGCGGTGATTACCATCGAAGCCGGCAAAACCACTGGCACCGTGTCCGTTCCAGCGCCAGCCGATGACGTCTACAAAGACGCTGGCAAGGTTGAAGCGACGATCTCCACCGCTACCGGTGGCAACTTCGAAAACCTGGTGCAGAGCACTGTTCCAGCCGTGACCGAAGTGACTGACACCATCGACACCTCGACCGTCAAACTGACGGCTGATACGTCGGTCGCTGAAGGCGGCACCGTCACTTACACCGCCACTGTCGGCGCTCCAGTCACCGGTTCGCCGGTCACCGTGACTTTGGCCAACGGCCAGAACATCACCATCGAAGTTGGCAAAACCACCGGCACTGTCACCTTCACCGCACCGAACGATGCGCTGACCGGTCACGCTCCGCTGACCAACGCGATCACTAACGTGAGCGGCGGTAACTACGAGAATCTGGTGGCTGACAAGTCTCCGGTTTCGACTAACGTCACCGATACCGTCGACACCACCAACCTGTCGCTGACTGCGACCGGCACCGTTGCGGAAGGTGGTTCGATCATCTACACCGCAACGCTGACCAACGCGGCTGGCTCACCAGTTACCGTGACCCTGTCGAATGGCGCAGTGATCACCATCGACGCAGGCAAAACCACCGGCACCGTGACCGTTCCAGCTCCGGCAGATGACGTCTACAAAGACGCCGGCAAAGTCGAAGCAACGATCTCCACCGCTACCGGTGGCAACTTCGAAAACCTGGTGCCGAGCACTGTGCCGGCCGTGACCGAAGTCACCGATACCATCGACACCTCGACCGTCAAACTGACGGCCGATACCTCCGTGGCCGAAGGCGGCACCGTCACTTACACCGCCACTGTGGGCGCTCCAGTGACCGGCTCGCCAGTCGTGGTGACCCTGGCCAACGGCCAGAACATCACCATCGAAGTCGGCAAAACCACCGGTACCGTGACCACCACTGCACCGAACGATGCACTGACCGGTCAGGCGCCACTGACCAACTCGATCACCGGCGTTACTGGCGGCAATTACGAAAACCTCGTGGCCGACAAGACCACGGTTTCGACCACGGTCACCGATACCGTCGACACCACCAACCTGTCGCTGAGCGCGACGGGTTCGGTTGCTGAAGGGGGCTCGATCGTCTACACCGCGACGCTGACCAACTCGGCTGGCTCGCCGGTCACCGTGACCCTGTCGAACGGCGCTGTAATCACCATCGAAGCGGGCAAAACCACCGGCACCGTGACCGTCGCAGCGCCGGCGGATGACGTTTACAAAGATGCCGGCAAAGTCGAAGCAACCATTTCGACCGCGACCGGTGGCAACTTCGAGAACCTGGTACCGAGCACCGTACCGGCCGTGACCAACGTCACCGACACCATCGACACCACCACCGTGAAACTGACGGCCACCGAGTCGGCGGCTGAAGGCGGCAACGTCGTCTACACCGCAACCGTCGGCGCACCGGTAACCGGCTCGCCAGTTGTCGTGACGTTGGCCAACGGTCAAACCATCACCATCGGTGTAGGCCAGACCACGGGCACCGCAACCACCGCAGCGCCAAACGATGCATTGACCGGTCACGCGCCGCTGACCAACGCGATCACCAACGTCACGGGCGGCAACTACGAAAATCTCGTCGCCGACAAAACCCCAGTCAGCACCACCGTGACCGACACCGTCGACACCACCAACCTGTCGCTGAGCGCGACGGGTTCGGTGGCTGAAGGTGGCTCGATCGTCTACACCGCAACCTTGACCAACGCCGCTGGCTCGCCAGTGACCGTAACCCTGTCGAACGGCGCCGTGATCACCATCGATGCCGGTAAAACCACTGGCACCGTGACTGTTCCCGCACCTGCTGATGACGTCTACAAAGACGCCGGCACCGTGCAGGCGACGATCAGCAACGCCACCGGTGGCAACTTTGAAAACCTGGTACCGAGCACGACGCCGGCTATCACCAGCGTTACCGATACCATCGACACCACCACGGTGAAACTGACCGCGACCGCCACTGCCGCTGAAGGCGGTAACGTCGTCTACACCGCAACTGTCGGCGCACCGGTAACCGGCTCGCCAGTTGTCGTGACGTTGGCCAACGGTCAAACCATCACCATCGGTGTAGGCCAGACCACGGGCACCGCAACCACCGCAGCGCCAAACGATGCATTGACCGGTCACGCGCCGCTGACCAACGCGATCACCAACGTCACGGGCGGTAACTACGAAAACCTCGTGGCCGACAAAACCCCGGTCAGCACCAACGTGACCGACACCGTCGACACCACCAACCTGTCGCTGAGCGCGACGGGTTCGGTGGCTGAAGGTGGCTCGATCGTCTACACCGCAACCTTGACCAACGCCGCTGGCTCGCCAGTGACCGTAACCCTGTCGAACGGCGCCGTGATCACCATCGATGCCGGTAAAACCACTGGCACCGTGACTGTTCCCGCACCTGCTGATGACGTCTACAAAGACGCCGGCACCGTGCAGGCGACGATCAGCAACGCCACCGGTGGCAACTTTGAAAACCTGGTACCGAGCACGACGCCGGCTATCACCAGCGTTACCGATACCATCGACACCACCACGGTGAAACTGACCGCGACCGCCACTGCCGCTGAAGGCGGTAACGTCGTCTACACCGCAACTGTCGGCGCGCCAGTGACGGGCTCGCCAGTCGTGGTAACCCTGTCGAACGGTCAGACCATCACCATTGGTGTTGGCCAGACCACCGGTACCGCGACCACTACCGCGCCAAACGACGTATTGACCGGTCACGCACCGCTGACCAACGCGATCACCGACGTGACCGGCGGTAACTTCGAAAACCTCGTGGCTGACAAAACGCCGGTCAGCACTACCGTGACCGACACTGTCGACACGACCAATCTGTCGCTCAGTGCGACTGGTTCGGTTGCTGAAGGCGGTTCGATTGTTTACACCGCCACGCTGACCAACGCCGCTGGTTCGCCAGTGACCGTAACCTTGTCAAACGGCGCCGTGATCACCATCGACGCCGGTAAAACCACTGGCACCGTAACCGTTCCAGCGCCAGCCGATGACGTCTACAAAGACGCGGGTACCGTGCAGGCGACCATCAGCACCGCCACCGGTGGCAACTTCGAAAACCTCGTGCCGAGCACGACTCCGGCGGTCACCAGCGTTACCGACACCATCGACACCACCACCGTGAAACTGACCGCGACCGCCACTGCCGCTGAAGGCGGCAACGTCGTCTACACCGCGACTGTCGGCGCGCCAGTCACCGGTTCGCCGGTTGTCGTGACCCTGGCCAACGGTCAGACCATCACCATTGGCGTCGGCCAGACCACCGGCACAGCAGCTACTACCGCACCAAACGATGCGCTGACCGGTCATGCACCGCTGACCAACTCGATCACCAACGTCACTGGCGGCAACTACGAAAATCTCGTAGCCGACAAGACGCCGGTTTCGACCAACGTCACTGACACCGTCGACACCACCAACCTGTCGCTGTCCGCGACCGGCTCCGTGGCCGAAGGTGGTCAGATCACTTACACCGCGACCCTGACCAACGCCGCTGGCTCGCCAGTGACCGTTACTCTGTCGAACGGTGCCGTGATCACTATCGACGCTGGCAAAACCACCGGCACCGTGACTGTTCCTGCCCCGGCCGACGACGTTTACAAAGACGCCGGCACCGTACAGGCGACGATCAGCAACGCCACCGGTGGCAACTTCGAAAACCTGGTGCCGAGCACGACGCCGGCCGTGACCAGCGTCACCGACACCATCGACACCACCACCGTCAAACTCACTGCGACCACCACCGCAGCTGAGGGCGGCAACGTTGTCTACACCGCGACTGTTGGCGCGCCAGTCACCGGTTCGCCGGTTGTCGTGACCCTGGCCAACGGTCAAACCATCACAATCGGCGTCGGCCAGACCACGGGCACCGCGACCACCACTGCGCCAAACGACGCTTTGACCGGCCATGCACCGCTGACCAACTCGATCACCAACGTCACTGGCGGCAACTACGAAAATCTCGTAGCCGACAAGACGCCGGTTTCGACCAACGTCACTGACACCGTCGACACCACCAACCTGTCGCTGAGCGCGACGGGTTCGGTTGCTGAAGGTGGCTCGATCGTCTACACCGCGACCCTGACCAATGCCGCTGGCTCGCCAGTGACCGTTACTCTGTCGAACGGTGCCGTGATCACTATCGACGCTGGCAAAACCACCGGCACCGTGACTGTTCCTGCCCCGGCCGACGACGTTTACAAAGACGCCGGCACCGTTCAGGCGACCATCAGCACCGCCACCGGTGGCAACTTCGAAAACCTGGTGCCAAGCACAGCTCCGGCCGTGACCAGCGTTACCGACACGATCGACACCACCACCGTCAAACTCACTGCGACCACCACCGCAGCTGAGGGCGGCAACGTTGTCTACACCGCGACCGTTGGCGCACCAGTCACCGGTTCGCCGGTTGTCGTGACCCTGGCCAACGGTCAGACCATCACCATTGGCGTCGGCCAGACCACCGGCACAGCAACTACTACCGCACCAAACGATGCGCTGACCGGCCATGCACCGCTGACCAACTCGATCACCAACGTGACGGGCGGCAACTACGAAAACCTCGTAGCCGACAAAACCCCGGTCAGCACCACCGTCACCGACACCGTCGACACCACCAACCTGTCGCTGTCCGCGACCGGCACCGTGGCCGAAGGTGGTCAGATCACTTACACCGCGACCCTGACCAACGCCGCAGGCTCGCCAGTCACCGTAACCCTGAGCAACGGCTCGGTAATCACCATCGACGCCGGCAAAACCACTGGCACCGTGACCGTTCCAGCACCGGCTGACGACGTCTACAAAGACGCCGGCACCGTGCAGGCGACCATCACCGGCACCAGCGGCGGCGGCTTCGAAAATCTGGTGACCAACACCACGCCAGCCGTGACCAACGTCACCGACACCGTCGACACCACCACCGTCAGCATCACTGGCAGCAACTCGGTGACCGAAGGCCAGACCGCCAGCTACACGGTCAGCCTGAACCACCCGGCGCAAACCGAAGTGACCCTGAAAATCGTCTACAGCGGCACCGCCGCCGACGGTTCGGATTTCACTGGTGTTTACACCGTGAAGATCCCGGCAGGTGCGAGCAGCGCGCAGTTCAACGTCGCCACCATCGATGACAAGATCACCGAAGGCACCGAGAACTTCGTGGTCAAGATCGATTCCGCCACCGGCGGCAACTTCGAGAACCTCGCGGTCAGCGGCACCAACGGCAGCGTCAGCACCTCGATCATCGACAACGATGCGCCGCCGGTGCTCGACCTCGATGCCAACAACTCCAGCGGCGCCACCGGTGCCGACTACAAGGTGACCTTCACCGAAAACACCCCGGGCGCGGGTGTGTCGATTGCCGACACCGATATCAGCATCACTGACCCGGACAGCACCATGCTCACCGGCGCCACTGTGGTCCTGACCAACCGTCAGGACGGCGATGCGCTGAACCTGGGCAACAGCGTCAACGGCATCACCATCAATGCCAACAGCACCAACGGCACCGTGACCCTGACGCTGTCCGGTAACGCGACACTGGCCGACTACATGCAGGCCATCAAGAACATCAACTTCACCAACGGCAGCGAAAACCCGAGCACCGTGCCACGGATCATCACCGTGACCGTGACTGATGGCGGCAATTACTCCAACACCGCGACCACCACGGTCAACGTGGTGGCGGTCAACGACGCTCCGGTGGCAGCACCAAGCAACGTCACTGGCACCGAAGACACTCCGCTGGTACTCGGCTGGTCGACCTTCGGCGTGACCGATGTCGACAGCCCGGCCAGCAGCCTCGGCATCAAAATCACCCAGCTGCCGGGCGAAGGCAAACTGCAGTATCTGGACGGCTCGACCTGGAAAGACGTCGCCAACAACCAGACCTTCAGCAAGGCTGACATCGACGCCGGCAAACTGCGCTTCCTGCCGGATGCCAACGAGTCGGGCGTCAACGGTTACGGCGGCACAGGTCTGGGCAACAACCAGGCGGACTACGCGCAGATCAAGTTCCAGCCAACCGACGGCCAGTTGCTGGGCAACACCGGCACCGTGAAGATCGACATCACGCCAGTGGCGGATGCGCCGACCGTGAGCGTGGCCGACAACAGCGTGAAGTCCACCGGGCTGATCAAGGAAGTCTGGACCGGCCTGTCGGGTCTGGGCACCAACGGCAATGGCGCGGATTCGACCACGTTGAAAAACGTCATCGACGGCGCCGGCACGCCGAACTCCAGTACTAACGTGAACAACGTGCAGTCCGACGGCAGTGTAACCGCCGGTACGGCGTCGAAGACCTCGGGCCTGATCTATCTGGAAGCCGGCAAGACCTACACCTTCAGCGGCATCGGTGATGACAGCCTGTTGGTGACTATTGGTGGCAAGAATGTGGCATCGACCACGTGGGGCGTGGGCGGCAACCTCAACGGTTCGTTCACCCCGACCACCAGCGGTTACTACACCCTGGACATCTACCACCACAACCAGAGCGGCCCGGGCAGCTACGACGTCAATCTGTCGGTCAACGGCAGCACGCCGATCGACCTGAGCAGCGCTGGCGTACCGATCTACACCGGCGTGAAGGATCTGGTGAATTCGGGCGTGACCGTCTCCGATCTGCACGGCAGCAACGGCGAAGGCTATTACGACGGCTACAAACTCAACACCGGCGCCGAAGGCACCACGGTGAAACTGTCGGCAATCACCACCGCACTGACTGACACCGACGGCTCGGAAACCCTGAGCGTGAAGATCAGCGGCGCACCGGTCGGCTCGGTGCTCAGCGATGGCGCGGGTCATACCTTCACCGTCACCGCCAGCAGCGGCGACGCCAACGTCACCGGCTGGAACCTCGGCAGCCTGACCGTGACCCCGCCGCCGTACTACAACGGCCAGTTCAACCTGACCGTGACCTCGACCTCCACCGAGATGGTCGGCGGCTCGGCCAGCAGCACCGCGACCATTCCGGTCACCGTGGTGCCGGCGGTCTACAACGCCATCGTCGCGACTTCGGGTGACGACACCTTCAGCGGCACCGATGGCAACGACATCATGGTCGCCGACATCGGTGGCCTGACCGTGGTGCCGGGCACCAACTACAACATCGCGTTCATGGTCGACAGCTCCGGCAGCATGAGCGCGTCGTCGCTCAACGCCGCCAAAGACTCGCTGACCTCGGTGTTCAACAGCCTCAAGCAGAGCCTGGGCGGCAGCAATTCGGGCACGGTGAACATCTTCCTCGTCGACTTCGATACCCAGGTCAACAAGTCGGTGTCGGTGAACCTCAACGATCCGAACGCGCTGACGCAACTCAAAGCGGTACTGGACTCGATGGCCTCCGGCGGCGGCACCAACTACGAGGACGTCTTCAAGACCACGGCCAACTGGTTCCAGAGCGCTGACGCTGTGGCCAACACCGGGGCGAAAAACCTCACGTACTTCATCACCGACGGCCAGCCGACCTACTACCAGAGCGGCGAGCAGACCAACCCGACGCTGTACGGCAACGTGAAGCTCGACGATGTGGTGAAAACCAGCAACTACAAGCCGGGCGACACCTTCAGCACCTACATCGACAACACCCACGCGTTGACGATCAACAGCGCCGGCACCGTAACCCTGCAAACCTACAATTCGTGGTGGGGCTGGAGCAGCTCTAATCTGGGCACCATCCACGCGCAGGGCGACGGCACTTATGAGTTGTCGAGTCTGGCGGGTACCGGCAACAGCACCAACTCGTCAACGACCAGTAACTCGACCAGTGGCTTTGCCTTGCTCAGCGGTCTGTCGAACGTCGAGGCTATCGGACTGAACAACGATGTCAGCCTCAACGATCTGAAGCCTTACGATTCGGATAAAACGCCGCAGACCAACATCGATCCGAAGGACCTGGCCAACTCGATCATCGGCCACACCGAAGCGACGATGCCGGGCAATGACACCGTCAGCGGTGGCGACGGCAACGACATCCTGTTCGGCGACCTGGTGAGCTTCAACGGCATTGCCGGTGAGGGTTATCAGGCGATGCAGGCGTTCGTGGCCAAGGAAACCGGGGTTGACGTCAGCAAAGTCACCACCAGCAACGTGCACCAGTACATCACCGAGCACTATCAGGCGTTCGATGTCTCCGGCGCGCATGACGGTAACGACACGCTGTTGGGTGGCGCGGGCAATGACATCCTCTTCGGCTCGGGCGGCAACGACTGGCTCGATGGCGGCAAAGGCAATGACATCCTGCTCGGCGGCACCGGCAACGACACGCTGATCGGCGGTCAGGGCAACGACATCCTGATCGGTGGTTCGGGTGCCGACACCTTCGTCTGGAAGGCGGGCGATACCGGCAACGACGTGATCAAGGACTTCAAGGCCAGCGAAGGCGACCGCATCGACCTGCGTGATTTGTTGCAGGGCGAGACCGGTAGCACCATCGATAACTTCCTGAAGATCACCACGGTCGACGGCACGTCGTCGCTGCAAGTCAGCTCGGCAGGCAAGTTCAACTCCGGCGACGCCGCTGCGGCAACCCCGGATGTGACGATCAAACTGGAAGGCAACAACTGGTCGAGTGCCAATATTCACAACCTGATTGCCGGCAGCGACCCGACCATCAAGGTCGACCACAACAACAGCTGATACGTGAACAAAAACGGCCGCCCTTCTGGGGCGGCCGTCACGTTTGTGCGGTCCGGACCGGTGACGATTGCGTCGCCGCCCCGCATACTCGCGCGCAGTTGGCTATGCTGCTGACAGCATGACGCTGGTTCATTTCTGAGGGATGCTCAATGTTTTACGTGCAACGCGATGCGCAAGGTCTGTTGATTCGCGTGGAAGCCGCGGCCTACGCCGAGGCCACGGAAACCCTGCCGGCCGACAGCCATGAAATCCAGGCCTGGTTCGCCAACGAAGTGGTGGAAACCAGCCTGAAACAGCTCAAGCAGAGTGACTTCGAAATGATTCGGGTCCTCGACGACCTGATTCAGGTGCTGACCCAGAAAGGCGTGATCCGTGTCACCGACCTGCCACCGGCGGCTCAGGCCAAGCTGATGGACCGGACTCAGGCGCGGGAAGCATTGGGCGGGTTGAGTCAGTTGATCGATGAGGATGAGGGCGGGTTGATCTGATCCACCCGGTATCAAAAGCCTACCCTCACCCCAGCCCTCTCCCCGAGGGAGAGGGGGCCGACCGAGGTGTCTGGCGTTATACATCGACCTGAGAAACCGGGGCGATTATGGATTCAGCGGACATCTTTCACGTCGGCGTATTTCCCGAATATCCCCCAATCAGGCCCTTCTCCCTCTGGAAGAAGGGCTGACCGAGGTGTCTGGCGTCATACATCGACCTGAAAAACCGGGGCGATTATGGATTCAGCGCAAATCGCTCACGTCGGCGTACTTCCCGAATATCCCCCCATCAGTCCCCTCCCCCGGAGGGAGAGCGGCCGACCGAGGTGTCTGGCGCTATAAGTCGATTATGGATTCAGCGGAGCTCTTTCACGTCGGCGTATTACATCAATATCCCACGGTCAGTCCCCTCTCCCTCTGGGAGAGGGCTAGGGTGAGGGTTGCTTTTGCGATGACTCACCGCCAAGGCTTCGGTTCACCCAACAACTGCCCCTGAACCCCATACAAGCCCATCTCGCGAATCACCGACAACTCTCCTTCCGTCTCGACCCGCTCGGCAATCAGCGGCAGATCAATGCTGTGCGCCGCCCGCTGGATCGCCTCGATGAACAAGCGCTTGTCGCTCTCCTGATCAATCGCACGAATGTAACTGCCATCGATCTTCAAGTACGCCAGCCCCAGCCGCGCCAGGTTGCCGATCATGCTGAAACGACCACCAAAGCGCTGCAGGCTCAGCGAGAAACCGAGTTCACGCAGGCGCCGGGTCAACTGCTCCAGCACCGCTTGCTCCGGCAACTGCTCCTCGCCGATTTCCAGGGTAAGGCGCTCGCCGAGGTTGGAATGCGCGCGCAAAATCTCGAAGACTTTATTCAACGCCTGCGGATCCGCCAGGGTCGCCGAAGACAGGTTCAGCGCCAGCGAATCTTCATGTTCTTTCATCTGCTCCAGCACGCGCTCAAGCATCAGCCGATCCAGCCGCGCGGTCCAGCCAAAGCGCTCCAGCCACGGCAGGAAGCGCCCGGCCGGGATCGTCTGGCCCTGATCATCGAGCAGGCGCGAGAGCACTTTGTAATGCAGCACCAGTTGCGTGTCGGCGGCAGCCACCACCGGCTGGAAATACAGCTCGAAACGTTGCTGACTCAAGGCTTGATCAAGCAAGCGGTGCCAGGCGTGGTGATCGTCGCCGACATCCGCCGTCAGGCTCTGATCGATGCAGGCCCAGTTCTGCTCGCCCTGCCCTTCGGCTTGCGCCAGCGCCTGATCACCGAGGGTCAGCACCTGTTGCGGCGAATCGCCGTGGGTGAATGGCGCCAGGCCGATCGACGCCACAGCCGCGACGTCGGTCGCACCGGTGGCATGCAGACTGCTCAAGGCATTGTCGAGGTTCTGCGCCAGTTGCAGCGCTTCTTCACGAACCAGCCCCGGCGCCAGCACGGCAAACTCGCCGCCGCGAATACGGGTGACGAGATTCTGGGTTTCCGGGTACTTGGCGCATTCGCGGGACAATTGTTCGCCAACTGCTTTCAGCAGTTCATCGGTGCGCTGGCCACCGAGACGCTGGTTGAGCCCGGCCAGATCCTTGACCCGCAACAGCAGCAGATAACCGGAGCTGGCCTGCTCCGGGTTGCTCACCCGATTGTTCAACTGCATCTCGAAATAACGGCGGTTGGCCAACCCCGTCAGGTTGTCCTGATAAGACTCGGCCCGCAGTTTTTCACTGCGCTCGGCCTGCTCCTGGAACAGCGCCTTGAGCTTTTCGACCATCTGATTCATCGCCTGCACCACGCGGCGCAACTCAGGCGTGCGCGGCAGATCCGGCAGGCTGAGGAATTCGCGGCGGGCGATGGCGTGGGATTGCTTGACCATGTAATCCAGTGGCTTCAACTGCCGGCGCAGCAGCAGCGCACCGAGGACTGCACTGATCGCACCGCAGATCAGCAGCCAGCCAAGGCTGCCCAACGCGCTCTGCCACAGCTTGGCCACGGCAAACATCGGATGGCTGACCACTTCGACCCGCGCCGCCTGCTCCCAGCCACGGCTGACCAGCGCATCGCCACCGGCCGGTTCCAGACCGATCAGTTTGACGAACCAGTCCGGCACATTGCTGACGGCCGGAATGCCATTGCGCTCAACAATCGTCTGATCAGTCTTCAGATCCACCACACGAATGCTCGCGTAGTAGCCACTGTCGAAAATCGAGCTGACCAGCAGCTCGACCATCGCCGGATCGTCGATATTCGGCGTCAGCGACAAGGCCAGCGCCGTCGCGGCGTCCTGCGCGTGGGAACGCAACTGGTTGACGTACTGGGTGCGCGAGCTCTCCAGACTGACCATGAAGCTGCCGGTGAAGGCGACCACCAGGAACAGACAGATAGCGATCAACAGCTGTTTGAACAAAGACATCTGAGCGCGTGCTCCTAGTTAGTCGTCTCGACCGGGAAACCTTCGGCCTGCATTTTCTTCAACACATCCTGCCAGCGTGACAGGCGTTTGGTATCACCGACCTTCTTGTTGCCCTTGGCGCCCGGCAGGTACAACCCTTCCGCATTGAAAGAGTAGACCGGCAGCAAATCGGTTCGCTGCGACGCCGGCTGGATCGGGTCGATCAGGCTGTCGAGCACCAGCGGCATGGCATCGGGGGTGGCATAGTAAGTCAGGACCATGTGCGCGCGGTTCTGGCGCAACGCTTTGACATAGGTGATGCGCAGCTTGTCACTGGAAACCCCGAGGTGGCGCAGGCTGAAATACTTGGCGATCGCATAGTCTTCGCAGTCGCCGGCGCCTTTCCACAGCGCCTCGATGGGCGTTTCCCAGTAATCGACTTCGTGCCACAGATCGATGTCCTCGACGTAGCGCACCTGTTTGTTGAAAAACAGGTTCACTACTTTGAGCTTTTCCATCTCGTTGACTTGTTTCTGTGTAGCCAACAGATTTTGCCAGGCATCGATGCGCTGCTGCCCGGCACCCAGTGGCCCATAGAGAGCCGTGGCTTTGCGGCTGATCGTGGAAAAATCCCAATCGGCATGCAGACCGCCCAGCATGACGCCGGCCAGCAGCAGTGCGCAGCCTAGCCAGCGCAGTGTCCGGGGGATCGCGAAACATACCGCCACAGCAGGTTTCCAGAGGGCAGGGAGGAAAGCGTTTGATGGTGAAGCTTAGCCCGGCAAAAAACAATGGCACCATGAGATCATCCTCGGCGCGCTAAACTTCATTGGGCACCACGATGTTTTACAAGGTTTGACAACCTGTAGAGCAATCACTAGTGTCATTTGGATCCAAATCAGGCCGACATACAGGGTGCGTAGTCGTGACACAGAAGCCCAAACCGCTGCACAGCATTAAAGTCGATGGACCGATTCCTGCGCATCTGGCCCGGTCGGTGATCGAAGAAACCCTGCGTTCGGCAATCCTCGATGGTCGTCTGCCCTGCGGCACGGCGCTGCGTCAGCAGGATCTGGCCGATCTGTTCGGCGTCAGCCGCATGCCGGTGCGCGAAGCCTTGCGCCAGCTCGAAGCCCAGGAACTGCTCAGTGTTACTGCGCATAAAGGCGCAGTGGTTGCGCCGTTGATTCAGGGCGATGCCACTGAAACCTACGAGCTGCGCATCCTCCTCGAATCCGAAGCCATGCGCCAGTCGGTTCCACTGTTGACCGCTGCCGACCACGCACACGCAGCCGCTTACATCGAAGAGCTGGAGGCACAACACGACTACACGGAAATCGGCCGGCTCAACCGTTTGTTCCACATGGCCCTGTACAGCAAGGCGCCCAACCAACGCTTGCTGCGCCTGGTCGAAGACGGACTCAACGAAGAAGAACGTTTTCTGCGTTTCAACCTTGAGGCCATGGGCCTGGGCAAATTGTCCCAGGACGATCACCGGGCAATGCTGCAAGCCGTGCAGGATCGTGACGTTGAACTGTCAATCAAACTCCTCGAGCAGCACCTTAATCGGGGCGTCGAGGTGATTACCCGCTATCTCGCGACCCCCGCCGCACAAAGCCGCAAAGCCGCGCGCTGAGCGCGCACCCTCCGCGAATCACTCTCTTACAAATCCCCAAGCGATCTGCCAGCCCTCGGGTGGGCGGATCCGCCTGCCCGCTCTAACCTCCCTGCGCCGCTCAGCTGGAAATTTGCACCGTGCCGATGACGAATCGGTAATAGCCGTGGCGCTCATTTACCCGCACTCTTGAACGGCCAACCCCATAAAGAACGGGCGACGCGCCGCCCTGACGGCGCAGTCCCCGCACCAGGAACCTACGGAAGGAGCCTTGCCACGGGAAAAAGGAAGTCATGGCGCGGGGTCACGGCCAACTTCCGCCCCTTTTAAATCATTCAACTCTTATTACTGGAAAGTTGCTTCGAGTGAGGCATTCACTCTTGTCGATCAATTTTGGCCGTTATTCGCCGAAAGGAGCAACTACGCCCCAATAAAACTTCAGCCAAAAGTTTTATCGGAACTTCTCAACTTCAAAAAACAGCAAAATTAAAATAATTAAAAATGTACTTGTTAAATACTTTGTCGGTGTATTAGTTTTTCCTCGCCAAGTTTGAACTTCACCCTTCACCTCGGCACCCACCCAATGCCTGCGGTACAACAGCAGCGCCTTATGGGCAGACATGAAGCCATGTCACAGATATATCCGGTCCGCACTTACCTATCAGGAAGGAAGGCTGTCGTCCGCCGACAGAAAACAAGTAAGCCGTAGTTTTACAGATTGCGCAGTTACCCGAGCAGTTCCATTACATATCAACGATAAAGGACATCATGATGCCCACCAAGAACCAACTCGCCCTGAAGAAAGCCGAACTTAGTATTCACCCGATCTTTTCCGAGATCACTTCGTTATCGGTCTTGCGTCGTTTTATGGAAACCCACGTGTTTGCCGTGTGGGATTTCATGTCGCTGACCAAACGCCTGCAGCAGGAACTGACCTGCACGCGTTTGCCGTGGCTGCCGCCGCGTGATCCTCACGCCGCCCGGTTGATCAACGAGATCGTTTTGGGTGAAGAGTCGGATGATCGCCTGACCGAAGGTCATTACAGCCATTTCGAGCTGTATCTGGATGCGATGCGCGAAATCGGCGCGAGTACCACGGCCGTAGAGCGCTTTGTCGCCCTGCAACAGGAAGGCGTGAGCTATGACGTCGCGCTGCAAAGCGTCGAAGTTGATCCGGCCGCCGCGCAGTTTGTCCGCGACACCTTGCGCATCGCCCTGCATGCCCCGGGGCACAGCGTGGCGGCGGCGTTTCTGCATGGTCGTGAGAGCGTGATCCCGACCATGTTCCAGCGCATTCTTGACGACTGGGGCATCGGCATCGAACAGGCGCCGACCTTTCGCTACTACCTGGAGCGCCACATCGAGGTCGACTCCGAAGACCACGGCCCGGCGGCAGAACACCTGCTCGAGCGTCTGGTCGACGGCGATCCGCTGCGCGAGGCCGAGGTCTACGCCAGCGCCATCGCTGCCGTGGAGAGTCGCATCGCCCTGTGGGACGGCCTGCGTCTGAGCATGCGCGAACCGTTGACGGAGGTGGCCCAATGAACGCCGCCGACTATCAATCCTTTGCCGACGCTTGGGAGAACCGCGCCACCATCCGCACTCGCCCAAGGCGCGTGCTCGAAGACGACGAGCGGCTGATCTATCCGCTCAGCCGCCAGCCGCTGGTGCTCAGCGAAACCTTCCTGCGCGAGTGCCCGCAGCAGCGAGATTTCGCCTTGGTGCAGACGCTGTACAAATTCATCAACGACGTAGTGATTTTCGAGACCGAGATCGTCGACAAGACTGCGCGCAGCATCGCCAAGAATCGCTTCGCCGTGGCCTTCCCGTTTGCCTGTCGTTACGACGCGATGACCGTGGTGGTCGACGAGGATTACCACGCCTTGGTGGCGATGGATTTCATGCAGCAAACGGTAGCGATGACTGGCATCGAACCGATTCAGTTGCCCGATGAAATCGAACTGAGCCGGGCTATTCCCGCCGCCGTCGCGCTGGCACCGGAACACCTGCGCAGCGCGATGGAACTGATCTGCGTGGCCATCGCTGAAAACACCGTGACCGGCGATGTCGCGGCGTTCGCCCGCGACGACTCGGTCAAGCCGTCGATCAAAGGCCTGATGGCCGATCACTTGCTCGACGAAGGTCGTCATTCAAGCTTCTGGGCGCGAATGGTGCGCATCTATTGGCACACCGCCAGCGCGGCGGATCGCGAAACCATCGCGCAGATTCTGCCGGTGTTCATCGGCCATTACCTGACCAACGACATCCAGAAAGCCTTCGACCTGCGCCTGATCGACGCACTGCCGGTCAGCGAGGCCACGCGCCGTTCGCTCAGGGGCGAAATGGCCGGGCTCGCGTTCCCGATCAATCGCCACCATCCGCTGGTGGGCAACATCGTCAAGTTCTTCCACAACAGCTCGCTGCTCGACACGCCGTGCGTGCAGCACGCCTTGCGCGATTACCTGGTCTGATGAGGAGGCCGACATGAAACGTCTCGACATTTTGCTGATTGGCGCCAGCCAGGCCATGACCGACCTGGCGCAGGAACTCGAACAACACGGTCACTCATTACAGCGCAGCGGCGTTGCGGCATCGACGGTGGATTTGATCATCGACGATGGCTTCATTGGCGCTGGCGACTTCTGCGCCATCCCGCACCTGCATCTGCGTTTGGGGGTTGGCGTGCAGAGCCCTGCCGGTTTGCCGACACTCGATTTGCTGTGTTTTCTTGGTTCGTCACTGATCAGCCGCGTACCGATCGGCGATGAGCCGTCCGGTAACGGTCAAGCTCTGCGGCAAAGGGTGCTGACGCAGGTGGTTGACGAAGTGGCGCTGCTGGTCAGCCGCTTCTCCCGCGATGCGGAATATCTTCAGCGGGCCGTATCTGTGCCTGCGCCGGATTTCGAGCGGATGGAAAACCTGCTGTTTCTCGACAGCCTGGCGTACGTCCACCGCCTCAATGACACGGCCAATCCGGCGCTGTTGAAGCAGGCCCAGCTCCCAGTGATCGAGCGCCTGCAACAGAGCCTGATCCGTCATGCCGAACGACCGGCGCTGCACCTCGCCGAACAGTCGATCAGCTATCGGCAATTGCACGCCCACGGTCGCGCGATCCAGCAGCGTTTGCAGCCCTTGCTCGAGCAACATCCGCGACCGTGGGTGGTGGGCATCTGCCTGCCGAAAAGCCCGGCGCTGTTCGCCTCGATTCTGGCGATCCTCGGCAGCGGTGCGGTGTATTTGCCGCTGGAGCCGAGTCATCCGTTGCAGCGCCAGCAATACATACTGCAAAACGCCGGTGCAGTGCTGTTGCTGCATGATGGCGTGCATCCACTGAGCGCAACAATGGCAGGGCTGGATGTCAGTTGTATCGACAGCGCCGAGGCAGATCTCAGCCACCCGCTGATGCGCCGCCGCCCTGAACTCGACGCACCGTGCATGGCGCTCTACACCTCGGGCACCACCGGGCATCCGAAGGGTGTTTTGCTCAGTCAGGCGAATCTTGCGCACTTCACCGCGTGGTACGCCGATTACGTGCAGTTGCAGGCAGAAAGTCGGGTCTTGCAGTTCTCATCGCTGAGCTTCGACTCATCACTGATCGACATCTTCCCGACCCTGCTCGAAGGCGCCGAACTGGTGGTGCCCGACGACACGCAACGGCGCGATCCGCTGCAACTGGTCGCGCTGATCCGCCGCCGGCAACTGACCCACGCCTTCCTGCCGCCGGCGCTGTTGAGCATCCTGCCGCTAGAGCAACTGGAGGGCGTGCAAGTGATGACCGGCGGCGATGTCTGCGAGCCGTTCGTCATCGAGCAACTGACCCGCCAGGGCACGCTGCACAACCTTTACGGACCGACCGAAGCCACGGTGCTGATCACCGCACGCCAGCTCACACCGGGTGACAGCAACCGCAGCCTCGGTGCGCCGATCGCCAACAGTCAGGTGCTGATTCTCGATGATGATTTGCAACCGGTGCCGCAGAACACTGTCGGCGAATTGTTCATCGTCGGCCCCGGCGTCTGCCTCGGTTATCTGAACAATCCACAGCAGACCGCCGAGCGTTATCTGACCTTGAATCTGCCGGACGGCCAAACGTTGCGCGCCTACCGCAGCGGCGACATGGCCAGGTGGGGCGAGCACGGTATCGAGCTGTGTGGACGGCGCGACAATCAGGTGAAGATTCGCGGCTTCCGGGTCGAGCCGGAAGAGATCGAGCGCTGCCTGCGTGAGAGCCAGTTGTACCGGCAAATCGCAGTGGTGATCGACACTCAGCGGCGCATTCTGGCGTTCCTTGCCCAGCCGCAATCGGACACCGCGCGCGAAGCACTGAAGGCCCACGCCCGGCAGTTTTTGCCCGACTACATGCAACCGGTGGCGTGGACTGAACTGCAGAGCATGCCGTTCGCCAGCAACGGCAAGGTCGACCGTAAAGCGCTGCTGCAACTGCCAGTGAGCGTGCAGGCCAGCGGGCCAAAATGCCTGCCGGCGAATGCCGACGAAGCGCTGCTGCTGGAAATTTGGGCAGAGTTGCTGGAGCTGCCTAACAGCGATATATCCACCGACGAAAGCTTCTTCAATCTCGGTGGCCACTCGATCCTGCTGTCGCGCATGTTGCTGCGTTTGCGTGAGGAATTCGGTCGCAGCATTTCGATCAATCGCTTCATCGAACTGCCGACCATCATCAAACTCGCCACGCTGGTGCGCGGCACCGATGACAGCGCGGTGCTCAGCGCCCAAGCCATGGCCGACGCCGAGCGTGCGCTGGAAATCGAACCGCTGCCGATCAGCCGCATGGGCGATGTGCACAGGGTCATCGTCACCGGCGCCAACAGTTTTGTCGGCGTGCACATCGTTGAGGCGCTGCTCGGCTGGGGCGCCAGCGAAGTCGCTTGTCTGGTGCGCGATGGCGGCGGGCAAACGGCGGCGCAACGCTTTGCCGAGTCACTGCGGGAAAACCGTCTGGAGCATCTGGATCTGAGCCGGGTGCGCGTTTACGCGGCAGACATTACCCGTCCGCAACTGGGCTTGAACGACGAGGACTATCGACGCCTGGATCGCGAGTTCGGCGCGCTGGTGCACAACGCCGCCAACGTCAATCACGTTCTCGATTACGAGTCGCTGGCGGCGGACAACGTCGAACCGATTTTCGCGCTGCTGCGCTTGTGCGAAGGGCAGAGCAAAAAGGTCTTCAACTTCGTCTCGACGCTGTCGGCTTCAAGCACGGTCGATGATGCGGGACGGGTGCTGGAACTGCCCGCCGCGCTGACGCCACCGATCTACATCCGCAACGGTTACAACCTGTCGAAATGGGTCGGCGAACGCATCCTCGAACGGGCGCGGGAACGCGGCGTACGGGTCAATCTGTATCGCCCCGGCAACATCAGTTTCAACAGCTTGAGCGGCGTTTGTCAGCCGCACAAAAACCGCTTGATGCTGATGCTCAAAGGCTCGATCCAGCTCGGCCAGGTGCCGGCCTTCGCGCTGAATTTCGACCTGATGCCGGTGGACTTTCTTGCCCGCTTCATCGCCTTCCACGCCAGTCGTTATTCACCCGAGCGGGCGGTGTTCAACCTGCATAACCCCGAGCCGCTGAGCTGGGACGCCTATGTCGCTTCGTTCCGTGAAACCGGCAGCGAATTCGCGCTGGTCAGCGTCGCCGACTGGCAGCAGCAACTGGGCCGGGTAGACGCCGACAACGCGCTGTTCGGCGTGCTCGGTTTCTACCTCAACGGCTTCGAAGAAGACATCGGCGACATCTCCCTGATCGGCCACGCCAACGCCGAGGCCGGCGTGCAGCAGATGGGCGCGCACTACCCGCAGAAATCCCCGGCGCTGCTGCGTCGCGGCTGCGACTACCTGAAACAAATCAACTTCATCTGATCCATCAAAAAGGAGCAACACCATGAGCAATTTGCAACCGGACACCCTGATTAAAAACCCGCATGGCTGCCACGTTGTGTCGTCAGTGGAAGTACCGGCGGACGCGGCGCAAGTCTGGGCGGTGGTCGGCGACTTCGGCGGTTTCGACCGTTTCATTCCGGCGCTGTCGCACATCGAAACAATCGGCGAAGGTGTGTCCTCGCTGCGCAAGAAATGCTTCAAGGATGGCAACGTGGTGGTTGAGCAACTCAACTCCCGCGATGAGCACGCGCGGAGCATGACCTGGACGACGATTTACAACACGTTGGGGGTGGCGAATCTGTGGGCGGCGATGAATGTGGAGTCGCTGGGCGCAGGCAAGTCCCGGGCGACGTGGACGATCATTGCCGAGCCTGCTTCGGGGGGTGAGGAAGCGTTGCCGGGGTTCAAGGAGTTTGTGCAGGGGTTTGCGGATGATGCGATGGGGAATGTGTTGAAGCTGTTTGTTTAAGACTTCGGCTTTGCGGTGATTGTCAGACCGCTTTCGCGAGCAGGCTCGCTCCCACATTTTGATTGCATTCCTTCTGTAGGAACGCGGTCAATTTGTGGGAGCGAGCCTGCTCGCGAAGAACGATAACGCGGTCTCCAATCTGAAAAATCAGATCTTGAAGCTGTCGACCAGTTGCTTCAGGCGATTAGCCTGCTGCGACAGTGCATCACAATCCTTCAACGTCTCGTTGAGGTTGGCGACGCTCTGCTGGTTCAACAGGTTGATCTGGTTAACGTCGACGTTGAGGGTTTCCACCACGGCGGTCTGCTCTTCGGTCGCCGCTGCCACCGACTGGTTCATCCCGTCGATTTCACCGATGCGCTGAGTCACGCTGACCAGACGCAAACCGGCCTGGTTGGCCACTTCCACGCTCTGCTCGCTGGACGCCTGACTGGCGTTCATCGTAGTCACCGCTTCACGCGAACCGATCTGCAGCGAAGTGATCATCTTGTGGATCTCTTCTGCCGACTCCTGCGTGCGGTGGGCAAGGTTACGCACCTCATCCGCCACCACGGCAAAACCACGTCCGGCTTCACCGGCACGCGCCGCTTCAATCGCGGCGTTGAGCGCCAACAGGTTGGTCTGCTGCGAAATGCCTTTGATCACATCAAGGATGTGGCCGATGTTGTCGGTGCTGGCGTTCAGGGTTTCGATCTGCGTGCACGACAGGCTGATCTTCTGCGACAACTCGGTCATCGCCAGAATGGTTTGCTCGACCACCTGACGCCCGTCATCGGCCTGCTCGCTGGCGCCGCTGGCGTGTTGCGAAGCATCGGCGGCGTTGCGGGCGATTTCCTGAGTGGCGGCGCCCAACTCGTTGATCGCGGCAGCCACGCTGTTGGTACGTGCGCTTTGCTCGTCAGAGCCGACGATCGAGGCGTTCGACGAAGCCATTACGCGTTGCGACAAGTCATGCACATGACGGGTTGCCGACGACACTTCGGAAATCGACGCATGAATTCGTTCAACGAACTGGTTGAACGCGCTACCCAACTCACCGAACTCGTCTTTGCTCTCGACCACCAGACGACGTGTCAGGTCGCCCTCGCCCTGAGCGATGTCCTGCATCGCACGGCCCATGGTGGTCAGCGGACGCATCAACACGTTGATCAACAGGCTTAGCAGCAAGGCAATCGCGGCCACGGCGACAAACATCGCGATCAGTGCCGAGGTGCGGAATTGGCTGAGTGCGGCGTAGGCCTTGTCGCGATCGATCGACAGACCGATGTACCACTGCGCATTCGGCAGGTCGCTGACCGGAGTGAACGACAGAATGCGTTCCTGGCCATTGAGCACGACGTTCTGGTTGCCCTTCTCGATGCGTACGCTGGTGTTCGGATAGATGTCTTTCAGGTTTTTCATGACCTGATCTTTGTCCGGGCTGACGATCACCTGACCGTCGGCACTGACCAGGAACGCATGACCAAGGCCACCGAAGTCGACCGAGTTGATGATCTTCACCAGGGTTTCCAGGCTCAGGTCACCACCGACCACACCGAGCAGCTCGCCGTTCTTTTTCACCGGCATGGCGATGGTCACTACCAGGCCACCGACAGCGGCCATGTACGGCGGCGTCAGCATGGTTTTGTCGGCGACAACCGCTTGCTTGTACCAAGGGCGCTGACGTGGATCGTAGCCGTCCGGCATCTTCGCGTCAGGGCGCTGGGTAAACACACCGTTGGCCTGACCGACGTAGGTGAACTGGAAGTTCGAGGTGAAGGCTGGTTGATCGACCAGACCCGGGAAGTCCGCGTCCTTACCCTGATGGGCAACGTTCTGCGCGAGGTTTTCCAGCACCAGAATCCGCCCGCTCATCCAGTTCTGCACGCTGCTGGCGGTCAGATCACCGGCCTGCTGCACGGAGGACTGAAGGTTCTGGCGAATGGTGTTTCGCTGCAGATAATCGTTGTAGAGGGTGAACAGCGCGAACGCCAGGACCACGACGCCCGAGGCGGCCAACAGGATTTTATGGCTGAACTTGAGATTCATTTCATGGGACTTCTTATGCGAAAAGTGGGGATGCGTTCCGGATGCAACATTCCATGTACAGCGCAGGCAGCGTTCTTCTGGCTGCTCTACTTTGGTGCACGCATGTCTCACCAGTCTGTCGGCACGTGTCGGAGAAATCTTAGGGCTGAGCGGGAAATGGATGGCATTTCTGAAGGATTCCCGCCGAACGGCGTGCCAGAGCGTTCTCCCCGATGTTTTTCAGGGCTGATGTTCGGGTGGCAGTTGCAAATTTCGTAACCCTTGATGACAATGCGAGTAATTATCATTTGTGACGTTCGCGTTCATGTCCTCACCTGAGTTTGCAGTACAGGCGCTTTACAGTAGTCATCACGGCTGGCTTAACGCTTGGCTGCGCGCACGGCTGGGCAATGCGGCGGATGCAGCCGATCTGGCTCAGGACACCTTCGTCCGCCTGCTGCAACGCACCGAACGTCTCGAACTCAAAGCGCCTCGCGCCTTCCTGCGCACGATTGCGCGTGGGCTGGTGATCGATCATTGGCGCCGTGAGGAAATCGAACGTGCCTATCTGGAAACCATCGCCCATTTGCCCGAAGCCGAAACACCGAGTGCCGAAGCCCGGGCGCTGGTGATCGAACTGCTCGAGAGCATTGCGCGGATGCTTGAAGGACTGAAGCCGAAAGTGCGTCAGGCGTTTCTGTTGGCGCAGTGCGAAGGGTTGACCCACAAGCAGATCGCCGAACAGATGGGCCTGTCGTTACGTTCGGTTGAACGTTACGTCGCCGATGCGCTGTATCACTGTTATGTGCTGCGGTACGAAAGCTGATGCCTGTGGATAATCTTTCTCTGAGCCGCCGCACCGAGCCGCAGCAACAGGTGGTCAAGCAGGCCATTCACTGGCTGTTGCGACTGCGCAACAATCACGGCAACCCGCGCCTGAACCGCCAGTGTGAACAGTGGCGCGCCGAACACCATGAACATGAATTGGCCTGGCAGCGGGTGCAGTCGCTGCAAGCCGAACTGAGCAACAACCTGCGCGCAGTGCCCGGTGCGCAAGTGGCGTTCAACACCCTTGAAAACAGTGCGCAGGGTCTGGGCCGGCGACAGGCGTTGAAGCTATTGTCTGGTGCATTGCTGATGGGTTCCGCCGCCTGGCTGGCCAAGGACAATGCCGCGTGGCAGCAATGGAGTGCCGATTACGCCACCGCGACGGGCGAGCGGCGCGGCTTCCAGTTGCCGGACGGTACCCGGATCGAGTTGAACACTGCCAGCGCGGTGGATCTGGATTACACCGCGCAACAGCGCCTGATCAAACTGACTCGCGGTGAAATCATCGTCACGTGTGGTGGCGCCGACGAGGGCGCACCGTCTGATCGGCCGCTGCGGGTACAAAACCGTCACGGCACTTATGAGCCGGTCCATGCCCGATTCATCCTGCGTCAGGACAATGATTGCACACGGCTCAGCGTCACCCATGGCCAGGTTGCCATCCACGCCGGCGGCACTTCGGTAGAAGCTCTCGCCGGGCAAAGTTATCTGATCGACCGCCATCAGGTACGCCCGGCCCCGACGCTGGATATGGATGCTGGCGCCTGGATCGACGGCTTGATCGTCACACGCAATATGCGTCTGGGCGACTTTCTCGCGGAAGTCGCGCGTTATCGGCAGGGCTTTCTGAACTGTGCGCCGCAAGTGGCGGAGCTGCGTCTGTCCGGCGTATTCCGTTTGGAAGACACCGACAAGCTGTTAGCGATTCTGCCGCAGACGTTGCCGGTGCAATTGCGCTATCGCACGCGTTGGTGGGTGACCCTGGAACGTGCGGTCTGAAATTTTTTTGGCGGTTTTTTGCAGCAAGTCCGGCTTGGTCAGTAAGCACTTCAACTCAAGCGTTTGCGACTTCCTACGGAAACCTACAATGACTGTCCGCGCCACCTGTAAGAACTCTCCGAATTTCACTGCCGAATCGGGATTGCTGCGCCAAGCTATTCGCGCTGCGCTGTTTTCGACTGCACTGGGCGTTGTTGTGATGCCTTCCTTGAGCATCGCGGCAAATCCCGCGGCCAGTGCAGTCAGCCACCGCTACAACGTGGCTGCGGGCCCTCTCGGTGAGGCGCTGAATCAGTTTGCCCGTCAGGCCGGCATCACGTTGTCGATGACCCCGCAGCAAACTCAAGGACGGCAATCGCCGGGCGTACAGGGTGAATATTCGACCGATCAGGCGTTGAGCCATTTGCTCGGTGGCTCCGGTTTGGAAGCGGTTAGTCAGGACGGCAGCAGTTACATCCTGCGCACATTGGCTGAGACCGAAGCACTGGCCCTGCCGACCACCGACATTAAAGGCTTCGCCCTCGGCAACGCATTGGGCAGCATGGATGGCTACAACGCCACTCACAGCCAGATCGCCACCAAGACCAGTACCGCGTTGCTGGAAACTTCGCAAAGCGTGTCTGTAGTCACTCGCGAGCAAATGGACGATCAGGGTTCGCAGACTGTCTCGCAAGCGATGCGCTACACCCCGGGCGTACTGACCAATCCGTACGGCGCGACTCATCGCTATGACTACGTGGCAATGCGCGGCTTCAACGACGGCTCGGTGGACAACATCTACCTCGACGGCCTCAAGTCGATGGGCGACAGCGGCACTTACAGCACCATGCAAGTCGACCCATATTTCCTTGAGCGCGTGGACATTCTCAAGGGCCCCTCGTCGGTGCTGTACGGTCGCAGTTCGCCAGGTGGTCTGGTGGCGCTGACCAGCAAGAAACCGCTGTACGAGGCTTACCATCAGGTTCAAGCGACGGTCGGCACGCAAGGTCAGCGCGGGGTCGGTTTTGACTTCAGCGGTCCAGTCGATGACGACAAGCGTATTGCCTATCGTCTGACCGGGTTAACGGATCAGTCCGACACACAGTTCGACCACAACAAGGAAAAGCGCTTCGCTCTCGCACCAACGCTGAGTATCGATTTCAGTGAAGACACCTCGCTGACGCTGCAGGCTTATCTGCAACACGATCCGGACGGTGGCTACCACGGCGGAGTGCCGGCCGAAGGCACGATCCATCAGCGCAATGGCAACCGCATCTCGCCACACTTCTTCGAAGGTGAGCCAGGCATCGATGGTTATTCGCGTGATCAGCAATCGTTCGGTTATCAGTTTGAACATCGCTTCAACGATGTTTTCACCGCAAGGCAGAATTTCCGCTACCTCGACTCCAAAGTGAACATGGATCAGGTCTACGCCTACGGCTGGACCTCGCCGACCAGCAACGAGCTGAATCGCTACTACACCGGCGGAGATGAGCGTCTGCATGCGTTTATCGTCGACAACATGCTCCAGGCTGAATTTTTCACCGGTGCAACCAAACATACTGTGCTGATGGGCGCGGATTATCAGCGGCGTAAAACCGTGGTCGACTGGACCAGCGGCGGTCTTGCACCGATCAATGCGTTCAACCCGGTGTACGGCAATTCGGCGATCGACATGTATGGCGAGACCAGTTACCTGCGCCGTCTGGAACAGACCGGGGTTTATCTGCAAGACCTGATCGAGATGGACAAATGGCGTTTCTCGCTGGGCTTGCGTCAGGACTGGGTCGAGACGTCGGACGAAAACCGTATCGCTGAGGCCGGACGTCCGGTTGGCACAGAGATCAATGATCGCCGCACCAAACTCACCGGCCGTGCCGGCGCGCTGTACCTGTTCGATAACGGTTTGGCGCCCTACATCAGCTACTCCGAATCGTTTAACCCTAACTCCTACGCCGACAGCGCCGGTAACCCGCTGGCTCCTACCGACGGAACACAATGGGAAGTCGGCTTGAAGTATCAGCCACCGGGTACTGACAACCTGTTCACCGCGTCGCTGTTCCGCATCGATCAGGAAAACCTGGCAACCAAACTGCCGCAGGAAAACTTCTATCGCGCGGTCGGCGCTGTGCGCTCGCAAGGCTTGGAACTGGAAGCGCACATGCAGCTGACAGACAACCTCAAAGTACTCGGCAGCTACACTTTCACCGATATCGAATACTCGAAGTCGATGGTCAGCACCTTGAGCACACCGACCGATGTGATCGAGAACAAAGGCAACTCACCGACGCAGGCCCCGCGTCATATGGCGTCGTTGTGGGCGGACTACAAGTTCGACAGCGCGGCACTCGATGGCCTGCGACTCGGCGGCGGCATGCGTTATGTCGGCTACAGTTGGGCGGATGCGGAAAACACCCTGAAGGTGCCCTCCTACACATTATTCGATGCCTCGATTGGTTATGACTTGGGCAAAGTTGGCTTGAAGGGCGTTGATGTGCGTCTGAATGCGAACAATCTGACCAACGAGTCCTACGTCGCCTCCTGCGCCAGTCTGAACTTCTGCTACATGGGCGAAGAGCGCAACGTCGCGGCGACGGTCAGCTACCAGTTCTAAGCCTTTTGTCCTGTGCATAAAAAAGCCAGCCCCTGAATGTTCAGGGGCTGGCTTTGTCGTTTCTATGGGGAAATTCTCATGCGTGCGTTTTTGGTGTTGTTGCACCGTTATATCGGCTTGGCCACCGCGATTTTCTTGCTACTCGCCGGCGTGACCGGGAGCATTCTCGCGTTCAATCATGAGTTGGATGAATGGTTGAATCCGCAGTTTTATGCGGCGTCTGCACAGGGTTTGCGCCTGCCACCGGGCGAGTTGGTTGATGCGGTGCAATCTGCACATCCGAAGTTGCAAGTCTGGTACATGGAGTACCCGAGTGAAGCTGGACACACTGCGTTGCTTGCAATGGTCCCGCGTAATGATCCGTCAACCGGCAAGCCGTTCGATGAACGTAATCGGGTGTTCTATCTGGATCCGGTGAATGCTGAGCAAAAGGGTCAGCGGTACTGGGGTGAGTGCTGTTTTCAGCGGGAGAACTTTGTCCCTTTCATTCTCGAGTTTCATTACAACCTGACATTGCCGGGTAACTGGGGATTATTGCTGATGGGGTTGGTTGCGATTGCCTGGGTGATCGATTGCTTCGTTGCGCTATGGCTGACATTGCCGCGAGGAAAGCCGTTCTGGAAGAAGTGGTCGAAAGCCTGGAAAGTGAAGGGTGGGCATGCCTATCGGCTGAATTTCGACCTGCATCGCGCAGGAGGATTGTGGTTGTGGTTGTTGCTGCTGCCAATCGCCGTCAGCAGCGTGGCCATGAACTTGCCGAGTCAGGTGTTCAAGCCTGCGGTGTCGTTGTTTTCGCCAATTGAGCCGAGCGTCTACGAAGCCAGAGGGCGAATGCCCACCTCAGAGTTGGGGGTGACGAAATTGAGCTATCAAAAGGCATATGAGAGGGCGTTGCAGGAGGGGAAAAGGTTAGGACTGACGGCGGCAATCGGGGAGTTGTATTACAGCTTTGAGTACAACTTCTACGGCGCAGGATTTGGACAGCACGACACCGAAGCCCATGGCAAATCCTGGTTGTTCTTTCATGGTACGGACGGGCGCTTGTTAGGGCAGGAGATTGCAGGACAGGGGACGTTGGGAGAGCAGTTTTATCGGTTGCAGCTACCGATACATGGAGGACGGATCATTGGAGTTACAGGTCAGGTAATGATCGCGTTGCTAGGTATTTTGATTGCAGGCTTATCGGGGACTGGCGTCTACATCTGGTGGCGCAAATGGCAGGCTCGACGTATCAGCAAAGTACGTAAAGCTGTTTGATCATTGGTTTTGCAGGCCCTGAAATGACAAAACCCCTGTCTGCGTTAGCAGACAGGGGTTTCGGAATTCAATCTTGACGATGACCTACTCTCACATGGGGAAACCCCACACTACCATCGGCGATGCATCGTTTCACTTCTGAGTTCGGGATGGGATCAGGTGGTTCCAACGCTCTATGGTCGTCAAGAAATTCTGTATCTGGCCCGTCAACACGGTAACAAGCCAGCAAAAACGGATGTTTCTACTAAAACAAAACCCCAACTGCTTTCGCAATTGGGGTTTCGGAATTTAATCTTGACGATGACCTACTCTCACATGGGGAAACCCCACACTACCATCGGCGATGCATCGTTTCACTGCTGAGTTCGGGATGGGATCAGGTGGTTCCAACGCTCTATGGTCGTCAAGAAATTCGGGTACCGAATCGTGGCCAAGTGGCCTCGCTTCAGCAAATTGGGTATGTGACAGCTTTCGGTGTTTTGTGCTGCTTTTTTAAGTGCAGTCGAACTTTCGGTTCGTTTCGTCTTCACACACCGCAATCTGGTCTCTTCGACGCAAATTGCTTGGGTGTTATATGGTCAAGCCTCACGGGCAATTAGTATTGGTTAGCTCAACGCCTCACAGCGCTTACACACCCAACCTATCAACGTCGTAGTCTTCGACGGCCCTTCAGGGAACTCAAGGTTCCAGTGAGATCTCATCTTGAGGCAAGTTTCCCGCTTAGATGCTTTCAGCGGTTATCTTTCCCGAACATAGCTACCCGGCAATGCCACTGGCGTGACAACCGGAACACCAGAGGTTCGTCCACTCCGGTCCTCTCGTACTAGGAGCAGCCCCTCTCAAATCTCAAACGTCCACGGCAGATAGGGACCGAACTGTCTCACGACGTTCTAAACCCAGCTCGCGTACCACTTTAAATGGCGAACAGCCATACCCTTGGGACCGGCTTCAGCCCCAGGATGTGATGAGCCGACATCGAGGTGCCAAACACCGCCGTCGATATGAACTCTTGGGCGGTATCAGCCTGTTATCCCCGGAGTACCTTTTATCCGTTGAGCGATGGCCCTTCCATACAGAACCACCGGATCACTAAGACCTACTTTCGTACCTGCTCGACGTGTCTGTCTCGCAGTCAAGCGCGCTTTTGCCTTTATACTCTACGACCGATTTCCGACCGGTCTGAGCGCACCTTCGTACTCCTCCGTTACTCTTTAGGAGGAGACCGCCCCAGTCAAACTACCCACCATACACTGTCCTCGATCCGGATAACGGACCTGAGTTAGAACCTCAAAGTTGCCAGGGTGGTATTTCAAGGATGGCTCCACGCGAACTGGCGTCCACGCTTCAAAGCCTCCCACCTATCCTACACAAGCAAATTCAAAGTCCAGTGCAAAGCTATAGTAAAGGTTCACGGGGTCTTTCCGTCTAGCCGCGGATACACTGCATCTTCACAGCGATTTCAATTTCACTGAGTCTCGGGTGGAGACAGCGCCGCCATCGTTACGCCATTCGTGCAGGTCGGAACTTACCCGACAAGGAATTTCGCTACCTTAGGACCGTTATAGTTACGGCCGCCGTTTACCGGGGCTTCGATCAAGAGCTTCGCGTTAGCTAACCCCATCAATTAACCTTCCGGCACCGGGCAGGCGTCACACCCTATACGTCCACTTTCGTGTTTGCAGAGTGCTGTGTTTTTAATAAACAGTCGCAGCGGCCTGGTATCTTCGACCGGCATGAGCTTACGGAGCAAGTCCTTCACCCTCACCGGCGCACCTTCTCCCGAAGTTACGGTGCCATTTTGCCTAGTTCCTTCACCCGAGTTCTCTCAAGCGCCTTGGTATTCTCTACCCAACCACCTGTGTCGGTTTGGGGTACGGTTCCTGGTTACCTGAAGCTTAGAAGCTTTTCTTGGAAGCATGGCATCAACCACTTCGTCACCCAAAGGGTAACTCGTCATCAGCTCTCGGCCTTAAGATCCCGGATTTACCTAAGATCTCAGCCTACCACCTTAAACTTGGACAACCAACGCCAAGCTGGCCTAGCCTTCTCCGTCCCTCCATCGCAATAACCAGAAGTACAGGAATATTAACCTGTTTTCCATCGACTACGCTTTTCAGCCTCGCCTTAGGGACCGACTAACCCTGCGTCGATTAACGTTGCGCAGGAAACCTTGGTCTTTCGGCGTGGGTGTTTTTCACACCCATTGTCGTTACTCATGTCAGCATTCGCACTTCTGATACCTCCAGCAAG
>NZ_CP186499.1:1972500-3120000 GCF_054790505.1 Pseudomonas sp. Tul2A7
TGCCCGGCCCACGGCCCGGCCAACACTCGCGATAAATCCAGTACCCGCAGATGCGACAGCGCGCCCATGGTCGCTCTCCTATTAATAGAACGCCTGCAGACCGGTTTGCGCACGCCCAAGGATCAGCGCGTGAACGTCATGAGTACCTTCATAGGTATTCACCACTTCCAGGTTGACCAAATGGCGGGCAACACCGAACTCATCGGAAATGCCGTTACCGCCGAGCATGTCGCGCGCCATACGAGCGATATCCAACGACTTGCCGCACGAGTTGCGTTTCATGATCGAAGTGATTTCGACAGCCGCGGTACCTTCATCCTTCATACGCCCCAGACGCAGGCAACCTTGCAGCGCCAAAGTGATTTCGGTCTGCATGTCGGCCAGTTTCTTCTGGATCAACTGTGTAGCGGCCAATGGGCGACCGAACTGCTGACGATCCAAGGTGTACTGGCGAGCGGTGTGCCAGCAGAACTCGGCGGCACCCAGTGCGCCCCAAGAGATGCCATAGCGTGCGGAGTTGAGGCAGGTGAACGGGCCTTTCAGACCACGCACGTCCGGGAAGATGTTCTCTTCCGGCACGAACACGTTATCCATAACGATTTCGCCGGTGATCGAGGCACGGAGGCCAACCTTACCGTGGATGGCCGGAGCACTCAGGCCTTTCCAGCCTTTCTCCAATACAAAACCGCGAATGTCGCCGGCATCGTCTTTGGCCCAGACCACGAACACATCGGCGATCGGGCTGTTGGTGATCCACATCTTCGCGCCGGTCAGGCTGTAGCCGCCGTCGACTTTACGTGCACGGGTAATCATCGCGCCCGGATCGGAACCGTGGTTTGGCTCGGTCAGGCCGAAGCAGCCGATCCATTCACCGGAAGCCAGCTTCGGCAGGTATTTCTGTTTCTGTGCTTCGGTACCGAATTCATTGATCGGCACCATTACCAGCGACGACTGCACGCTCATCATCGAACGGTAGCCGGAATCGACCCGCTCGACTTCACGGGCGATCAGCCCGTAGCTGACGTAGTTGAGGCCGCTGCCGCCGTATTGCTCAGGGATGGTCGCGCCCAACAGGCCAACTTCGCCCATTTCTCGGAAGATCGCCGGATCAGTCTTCTCATGACGGAAAGCTTCGAGGACACGCGGCGCGAGCTTCTGTTGAGCGAACTGCTCGGCGGTGTCGCGGATCATGCGCTCTTCTTCGGTGAGCTGTTGATCCAACAGCAGGGGATCGATCCAGTTGAAGCTAGCTTTACCGCCCATGAGTGTGTCCTCGCAAATCGGGTGAATTAACGTGGCATTGATCCTAGGCCCGGTTCGCCGTCGCGGCAAACGAGGATTTCGCATTCTGTTGTGCTAATTTCTCACTCCGAAACGTCGCGAAATGCCTTTTATGCGGCGCATTAGTGAGGTTGACGTACATGCGCAGGAAGATTCCCAGCACCACGGCCCTGATCAGTTTCGAAGCCGCCGCGCGTCACGAGAGCTTTACCCGCGCCGCTGAAGAACTTTCCCTCACCCAGGGCGCGATTTGCCGACAGATCGCCAGCCTTGAAGAGTTCCTCAGCGTGGAACTGTTCCGACGCTCGCGGCGGGGCGTGAAACTGACCGAGGCGGGACTTTCCTACAGCCGCCGAGTCGCGACGCAACTCGATGCGGTTGAGCGCGACACCCTTTCAGTGATGGGCCAGCAAGGCACCAATGTGATCGAACTGGCGGTGGTGCCAACCTTTGGCACGCAATGGCTGCTACCGCGACTCAAGGATTTCCAGCTCAAACACCCGGAGGTCACCGTCAACCTGACCAACCGCACCCGCCCTTTCCTGTTTGCCGATACCGAGTTCGATGCTGCGATCTACTTTGGCGATGCCGACTGGTCGGGTACCGAATCCCACAGACTGATGGGCGAGAATCCGATGCCGGTGTGCAGCCCCGCCCTACTCGGCAACAAGACTCATCTGACAGCCGACGAGATTGCCGAGCTACCGCTTTTGCAGCAGACCACCCGCCCCTACGCCTGGCGCCAATGGTTCAACTCGCAACACCTGAATATCCCCCGCGACATGACAGGTCCCCGCTACGAGCTATTCTCCATGCTCGCCCAAGCGGCCATGCACGACATGGGGATCGCGCTGATTCCACCGTTCCTGATTCAGCGCGAACTTGCAGAGAAGCGTCTGGTGATCGCCAACCCGCAGGCCCTCTCCAGCATCAAGGCCTATTACTTGATGATTCCGGAGCGGAAGGTCGAATCAGCATCACTCAGGGCATTTCGTGACTGGTTGGTAAACCAGGCGCAGAGCTACAACCTAGAAGGATAAAGGCTTACAAAGATAACTAACCCCGTAGTCAGGAAATACAAAGCCCTACAGATATAACTAATTGTCGCAATTCAACAGACTGTATCCGAAAGTCGTACAGACGTCCCACAAGCGCCTGACGACGTGGCTTTGAGCCTTCATCAACGACACATTGCTGCCTATTCACGTCACCGATGAGAAATTTTTCCATAATCGGCCAGAATCCTTACAAGGCACGGCCTGCAAGGGATTCAGCTGGCCATCTGCGACATTCGGTCACGGCATGACTTGTAGTTAATTTTCCGTCACCCGTCATAATCCCTTGAAGGGCATAAAGTTCGCCTGCAAAATGCCGCGCCCCGCCCTGATTTGGCGGGATCGTGCTGATCGGCCGCCCCAGTCGCACCATCCGTAGTGCATGGGTTTACTCAATAAGATCACGCAGGAGATTTGACGTGCACATTGGTGTTCCTCTCGAAACCCAGACCGGTGAAACACGGGTTGCTGCAACCCCGGAAACCATTAAAAAGCTGATCAGCCAAGGTCATAAGGTCACTGTGCAAACCGGCGCCGGCGTTAACGCCAGTGTGGTCGACAGTGCCTATGAAGCGGCAGGCGCAACCATTGGCAGTGCCAATGACGCGTTTGGCGCCGAGCTGATTCTCAAAGTGGTCGCGCCAAGCGATGCCGAACTGACGCTGATCAAGCGCGGTACGGTGCTGGTGGGCATGCTCAACCCGTTCAACAACGAAACCATCGCGAAGATGGCCGAGTGCGGGATTACCGCGTTCGCTCTCGAAGCGGCGCCGCGCACCTCGCGCGCGCAGAGTCTCGATGTGTTGTCGTCGCAGGCGAACATTGCCGGCTATAAGGCTGTGTTGCTGGCCGCTCACCACTACCCTCGCTTCATGCCGATGTTGATGACTGCTGCGGGCACCGTGAAAGCGGCGCGCGTGCTGATTCTCGGCGCGGGTGTGGCCGGGTTGCAGGCGATTGCTACGGCGAAACGTCTGGGTGCGGTGATCGAAGCGTCCGACGTGCGTCCGGCGGTGAAAGAGCAGATCGAATCCCTCGGCGCCAAGTTCGTCGACGTGCCGTACGAGACCGATGAAGAGCGCGAATGCGCCGTCGGTGTCGGCGGTTACGCGCGGCCAATGCCGGCGAGCTGGATGCAGCGTCAGGCGCAGGCCGTGCACGAGCGCGCCAGGCAGGCTGACATCGTCATCACCACCGCGCTGATTCCGGGCCGCAAGGCACCGACGCTGCTCAGCGCGGAGACTGTGGCGCAGATGAAACCGGGCTCGGTGGTCATCGACCTCGCCGCGGCTCAGGGTGGCAACTGCCCATTGACCGTGGCTGATCAAGTCGTGATCGAGAATGGCGTGACCATTTGCGGCCCGACCAACCTGGCCGGTGAAGTCGCTGCAGACGCTTCGGCACTGTACGCGCGCAACCTGCTGGACTTCCTCAAGCTGGTGTTCACCAAAGAAGGCCAGTTCGACGTCAACCTCGAAGACGACATCGTCGCCGCGTGCCTGATGTGCCGCGACGGCCAAGTCATCCGCAAAAACGCCTAAGCAGGGATTCAGACGATGGAAGAGCTTATCTCCCCCGGTATCTACAACCTGATCATCTTCGTGCTGGCGATTTATGTCGGTTACCACGTGGTCTGGAACGTTACACCTGCGCTGCACACACCGCTGATGGCGGTGACCAACGCCATTTCGGCGATCGTGATCGTCGGCGCCATGCTGGCCGCTGCGCTGACGGTTACCCCGCTGGGCAAAACCATGGGCACCCTCGCCGTGGCGCTGGCCGCGGTCAACGTGTTCGGTGGCTTCCTGGTCACCCGCCGCATGCTTGAGATGTTCAAGAAGAAAGCCCCGAAAGTAAAAGAAGAGGCGCCGAAGTAATGAGCATGAATCTCGTCACGACGCTCTACCTGATCGCGTCGATCTGTTTTATCCAGGCCCTCAAAGGTCTGTCGCACCCGACAACTTCGCGGCGCGGCAACCTGTTTGGCATGCTCGGCATGGCGTTGGCCATTCTGACGACCGTCGGCCTCATCTATAAGTTGGGCGCTGAACTGGCCACGGCTGGTATCGGTTACGTGATCGTTGGCCTGCTGGTCGGCGGCACCGCCGGTTCGATCATGGCCAAACGCGTTGAAATGACCAAGATGCCGGAACTGGTCGCCTTCATGCACAGCATGATCGGTCTCGCGGCAGTGTTCATTGCCATCGCCGCCGTGGTGGAGCCGCAATCGCTGGGCATCGTCAAGCAGCTGGGCGACTCGATTCCAGCGGGCAACCGTCTGGAGCTGTTCCTCGGTGCGGCCATTGGCGCAATCACCTTCTCCGGATCGGTGATTGCGTTCGGCAAGCTGTCGGGCAAGTACAAGTTCCGCCTGTTTCAAGGCGCACCGGTACAGTTTGCCGGGCAGCACAAGCTCAACGCCGTGTTGGGTCTGGCAACGCTGGCGCTGGGCCTGACCTTCATGTTCACCGGCAACCTCACCGCGTTCGCGCTGATGCTGGCGCTGGCGTTCGTGATGGGCGTGCTGATCATCATCCCGATTGGCGGCGCCGACATGCCGGTGGTGGTGTCGATGCTCAATAGCTACTCGGGCTGGGCGGCGGCAGGTATCGGATTCTCGCTGAACAACTCGATGCTGATCATTGCCGGCTCCCTGGTGGGTTCGAGCGGTGCGATCCTCTCGTACATCATGTGCAAGGCGATGAACCGCTCCTTCTTTAATGTACTGCTCGGCGGTTTCGGCAACACGGCTGACGCTGGCCCGGCCGGTGCCAAAGAAGCGCGTCCGGTGAAATCCGGCTCGGCTGATGACGCAACCTTCCTGCTGACCAACGCCGACACCGTGATCATCGTGCCGGGTTACGGCTTGGCAGTAGCGCGTGCACAGCATGCGCTGAAGGAATTGACCGAAAAGCTGACTCACCGTGGCGTGACCGTGAAGTACGCGATCCACCCGGTTGCCGGCCGTATGCCGGGGCACATGAACGTTTTGCTCGCCGAGGCCGAAGTGCCTTACGACCAGGTGTTCGAGATGGAAGACATCAACTCCGAGTTCGGCCAGGCCGACGTGGTGTTGGTGCTCGGCGCGAACGACGTGGTCAACCCGGCCGCGAAGAACGATCCGAAATCGCCGATTGCCGGCATGCCGATCCTCGAAGCGTTCAAGGCCAAGACCATCATCGTCAACAAGCGCTCGATGGCCAGCGGTTATGCCGGTCTGGACAACGAACTGTTCTATCTGGACAAGACCATGATGGTCTTCGGCGACGCGAAGAAAGTCATCGAAGACATGGTTAAAGCGGTCGAGTAATACCCGCGCTGCAAGACCGAACGCCCCGACTCGTCGGGGCGTTTTTGTTTGCGCAAAACGTCGGACAATTTGCCACGTTGTTGCAGATCCAGTAACGGTGTTTTACTTCAAACCCGCTAAATAGACGCCTCGTTTGCGACCTTGGTAGCGGGACAGGCACCCGTCAAATTCACTAGACTGCGCATCCTGCTACTCGCTTCCCGAGATAATAATCCATGTACCGTGACCGTATTCGCCTGCCTTCGTTGTTGGATAAAGTGATGAGCGCCGCCGACGCCGCCGCTCTGATTGAGGACGGCATGACCGTCGGCATGAGCGGTTTCACCCGTGCCGGCGAAGCCAAAGCAGTCCCTCACGCACTGGCCGAGCGGGCCAAGGTCACGCCGCTGAAGATCAGCCTGATGACCGGCGCCAGCCTGGGCAACGACCTCGACAAGCAACTGACCGAAGCCGGCGTACTGTCGCGGCGCATGCCGTTCCAGGTTGACAGCACCTTGCGCAAGGCAATCAACGCCGGCGAGGTCATGTTCATCGACCAGCATCTGTCGGAAACCGTCGAGCAGTTGCGCAACCAGCAACTGAAGCTGCCGGACATCGCTGTCATCGAAGCCGTGGCTATCACCGAGCAAGGCCACATCGTGCCGACCACTTCAGTGGGCAACTCAGCGAGCTTCGCGATTTTCGCCAAACAGGTGATCGTCGAGATCAACCTGGCGCACAACGCCAACCTCGAAGGTCTGCACGACATCTATATCCCGACTTACCGCCCGACGCGCACGCCGATTCCGCTGGTAAAAGTCGACGACCGCATCGGCAGCACCGCGATTCCGATTCCTCCGGAGAAGATTGTCGCCATCGTCATCACCCAGCAGGCGGACTCGCCGTCAACGGTGTCGACCCCGGATGTCGATACCAACGCCATCGCCGAGCACCTGATCACTTTCTTCAAACAAGAAGTGGACGCTGGGCGCATGACCAACAAGCTCGGCCCGTTGCAGGCCGGGATCGGCAACATCGCCAACGCGGTGATGTGTGGCCTGATCGATTCGCCATTCGAAGACCTGACCATGTACTCCGAAGTGCTGCAGGATTCGACGTTCGACCTGATCGATGCCGGCAAGCTGAGCTTTGCCTCGGGCAGCTCGATTACGTTGTCAGAGCGGCGCAATAGCGACGTGTTCGGCAATCTGGAGAAGTACAAGGACAAACTGGTGCTGCGTCCGCAGGAGATATCCAACCACCCGGAAGTGGTTCGTCGGTTGGGCATCATCGGGATCAACACGGCGCTGGAGTTCGACATTTACGGCAACGTCAACTCCACCCACGTCTGCGGCACGCGGATGATGAACGGCATTGGCGGTTCCGGTGACTTCGCGCGCAACGCGCATCTGGCGGTGTTCGTGACCAAGTCGATCGCCAAGGGCGGCGCGATTTCCAGTGTGGTGCCGATGGTCAGCCACGTCGACCACACCGAGCATGACGTCGACATTCTGGTGACCGAGGTAGGTCTGGCGGACTTGCGCGGTCTGGCGCCACGGGAACGTGCACGGGTGATCATCGATAACTGTGTGCATCCGGACTTCCGTCAGGCGCTGAATGATTACTTCACGAAGGCCTGTGCTATCGGCGGCCACACCCCGCACATCCTGCGTGAAGCGTTGAGCTGGCACATCAACCTGGAAGAAACCGGGCGCATGCTCGCGGTCTGATCCACACAGATAAACCGCCGACGCAAACACAGTTTGCGTCGGCGGACTTTCTCAAGTCTCCCTCCGTGACAAAAACTGTACTGCTGTACTGGTCATTTCCTACAGACTTTGCCTACCTTTCCGAGTGATTCGAGCAAAAATGCACCGATTTAGTGCTAACAGGTACAGTTTGCGCATTTTTGACCCGTACACCACCTTTAAACAGTTAACTGGTCACTCACAATACAGTTGAACTGTATCTAGAGAGACTTGGCAAACGAGAGGATCATGGGCACCAGTCAAACCACTACCTGATCCCGCCACAAGCGGAAGGATGTCAACCATGGAACGTACACTCAGTTCCGAACTGTTCTTCGAAGACAAAGCTGTAAACACCCAGGCTTCCCTGCCTCTGCGCGTTATCGCCAACCTGATGTTGTGGCAGCGCCGCATCTCCAGCCGCCATCAACTGGCTCGTCTGGATTCGCGTCTGCTGGCTGACGCCGGTATCAGCGAAGCACAACGCTACGAAGAGCTGAGCAAGCCGTTCTGGCGCTAAGTAGCGTCGCTGGCTCTGGTCGTTAGACCCACCGCCAGCAACCCGAATTGAACAAACAAAACCCGTCGTGGGAAACCACGACGGGTTTTGTCGTTTTGGGCTCTTAAAAAGCCATACCAGTACAGTTCACGTCATTCGAAATAAGACCATTACAATTGTAGGAGCTGCCGAAGGCTGCGATCTTTTGATCTTGAAAATCCAAAGCAAAAGATCGCAGCCTTCGGCAGCTCCTACAGTTTTTCGTCTGGATGCTGGTTAGGTATCGGGTTCTGCGCCTAATATCCACACAGAACGTGGCGAATGTTGTGTCACTGGCGTCTGACTCCTCAGATACCGAGCCACCTCTCTCTACGGTTTATCCACAGGAGTTACATCATGTCCCGTCTTCGTCTGCTCAGTGCCGCCGCCCTGCTGGCCGTGGCTGCCAACGCCAGCGCCACCAGCTTTATCGTGACCACCGACGCCGTTGTCGGCGCTCTGAAATCCTCTTCCGACGCCACGTCCGATGTGACTTCATCTTTCCGTGACGACAAAATCGTCCTCGCCGCCCGTGACGACGCTGCCAGCTTCGTGGCCAGCGAAGGTGAAATCCGTGGGGTGAAACTGGAAAGCGCACTGGATCACATCCGTCACCAGGCGCCACAGCTGCAAGCCACAGACGCACAACTGGCTCAGGCCATCCTGACGATCTAAGCGCCAGGTGCAATCGGGACACGCCCGTCGTGTCCCGATGTTTCGGCGCTGGCTCTGGCCCGGGCATTGCGCTAGCCTTTGGGCTCACCAAAAATTACCGAGTCCGATGCGCTTTCTTCCAAATCTACTGATTCCCTCCGTATTGTTCACCGCCTGCTGGACGGCGCCGGTCAATGCCTTTGATGCTTTCAACGCGTCGACCCAAGGCACCGTCGTCAGTGGTTACGCCACCAGCATGGTGTCTTCCGCGCCTTTCGACCGTAAACTGCTTCTCGCCGCCCATGATGACGCGGCCGCATTTGTTGCCAGTGACGGTGAATGGCGAGGTGCTCGTCTGGAATCCGCGCTGCATTACCTGCGCAAAACCCGGCCGAAACTTCATGTCAGCGACCTTGAACTGGCAGAAGCAATTCTCGTCCAATAGTTATCCCGTATCCCCGTTATCCTTGCCCCTTCGGAGTCGTTCCATGCGTAGCCCGCTGATTGCTGCCGCCCTTGGCCTGTTTTTGTTGGCCGACGTGGCCCAGGCGCACACCCTGGTAGCCACCAGTAACATCATCGTTCGTGCCTCCCAGCGCACCATCGATTTCACTTCCGACACCACCACGTCGATTCGCGATTCGAAAATCATCCGCGAAGCCCACGACGACGCTGCCAGCTTCGTAGCGTCCAATGGCGATATCCGTGGCGCACACCTGGAAGCCGCGTTCAATACCTTGCGCACTCGCGTGCCGGAAGCGCGCGACGCCAGTGATCAGGTGCTCGCCGAAGCCATCCTCGCACTGTGAAGTCACTCGGCACCTGGCTACTGGCCGGGGCGTTGTTGCTGCTTGGCAACAGCGCCCACGCCGGCCTGCAATTGCGGCTCAAGACCGACGGTCTGAGCCCCGCCCAACAACAGGCCAGCCAGGCGCTGATCGATGAGGCGATGCAAAAGCTGCCACCGAGCTTTATCGAGCGGCTGGATCGGCGCATCGATGTCGGCTGGACCGACGACATGCCGAGCAACGCCTATGGCCAAGCCACGCTGGTCGCCGAACTCGACCTGAATCGCAAACTGCTCGCCAGCCTGACTGACGGCAGTGCGGCCAAAGAAAAAACCAATCGCCCCCACGGCACTGTGCGTCAGGAACTGCTCGCCACGGTGCTGCATGAAATCACCCATATTTATGATCGCGCGCGCCTGTGGCCGAGTGCCGAGCGCACGCTGATCCAGCGTTGCACTCGACGCTTCAACAGCGCCGGGCTGATCGGCATCCCCGATGAATGCCGTGGCCAGAACGGCCGGCGCTTCACCCTCAGCGATGATCCGCGCCTGCTCGACCTCGCCGGTTGGCAGCAATACGTCGGTCGTCGTGGTGAACGCGAACAACACAACCGGCAGATCGCGCGCAGCCCGGACCTGTACGAAATCTCCAGCCCCAAGGAGTTCGTCGCGGTCAACATGGAGTATTTCCTCCTCGACCCGAGCTATGCCTGCCGTCGCCCGGCGCTGTATCGCTATTACCAGGAGCACTTCGGTTGGGCTCCTCCGGCCAAGGACGCCTGCAGCAAAACCTTCTCCTTCCTCAATGCCGGCAACGACTTCGCCAAGCAACCCTTGGGGCAAGTCGATCCGGAACGAGTCTATGCCGTCGACTATCTGCTGGCCGAGGCCAATCAGAACTGGGTCAGCCGCTGGGGCCACAGCATGTTGCGCCTGGTGATCTGCGCACCGGGCCGCCCGCGCGGGCCGGATTGCCGACTCGATCTGGACCAGCATCTGGTGTTGTCCTACCGCGCCTTTGTCGGCGATGTACAGCTGTCGAGCTGGGACGGACTGGTCGGCAAATACCCGTCGCGGCTGTTCGTGCTGCCGCTCGCGCAGGTCATCGACGAATACACCAAGACCGAGCTGCGCAGCCTCGCTTCCGTGCCGCTGAACCTGTCACGGGACGAGATCGAAGGCGTGGTCGAACACGCCGCCGAGATGCACTGGAGCTATGACGGCAACTACTTTTTCCTCTCCAACAACTGTGCGGTAGAAGGCCTGAAGCTGTTGCGCAGCGGCAGTAACAACGCGCAGCTCACCGGCCTCGACAGCATCATGCCCAACGGTTTGCTGGAAGTGCTCAAGGGGCGCGGCCTCGCCGATACCAGCGTACTGGATGATCCGAAAGAAGCGTTGCGCCTGGGTTACCGCTTCGACTCGTTCCGCGATCGCTATCAGGCGATGTTCGATGTGCTGAAGAAGCAATTGCCGATCAAGCAGAACACCGTTGAAGAATGGCTTTCGCTGACAGCCGAAGAGCGCCGTGAGTGGTTCGAGCGTGCGGATCTGCGCACCAGCGCCGCGTTGTTGTTGCTGGAGCAGGCGAGTTATCGCCGCCAGTTGCTGCTGGCACAAGACGAGGTCAAGCAGCGTTACCTCGGTGCGCGCGAACTGGAAAACGGCGGCATGGACAAGGCCAACGCGACCTTGCAGGAAATTCTCGCCAACAGCGGGTTCCTTAGCCGTCCGGCAGAATTGCTCGATTCCAAGGGTTACGGATTGCCGCAGCCGACCGAGTTCAGTCGCCTCGAAGCGGAGAGCAGCCAGCGGCAGAAGAAGCTGCTGGCACTGTCCGGTGATCTGGACGCCGAAGTACGCAAGTTGCTGGAGCCGAAGCGGGCCGCGGAGATTGCGGCCAGTGAGGAGAACGTGAAGCAGATTGGCGCGCATCTGCGCAAACTGCACAAGGCCTCCGGCGGACTGGAGCTACCCTGAAAAAAAGACCGCAGCCATTGGCTGCGGTCTTTTTTATTGCCTGCGGATCAATACAAAACGCCATCCAGAATTTCGTAGACGATCCCGGTGCCCACCGCGATCAGCACGATATCGCCCCCCGCCCGACGCCATTCATAACCCGGATACACCGGCAAACGACCCAACGCGCGACCGTCCAGACGTTCACCGTAATACCCATGCGGCAACGGTCGACCACGCTCCAGATGAATCCCCGGAGGTGGCGGTGCACCGCGTACAAAGTAGCCATGGTTGTCACGAATGGTCTGACGCACCGGACCAAAGTCGCGCGGTGGCGGGCCGCCTCGGTGATCGTTCTGCGGGCCACGGTGTTCGTCGCCATGATTGTCGCCACGGTTATCGTAATGGCCCTGCTGCGGGCCGCCGTGGTCGTGATCGTCGCGCGGATCGGCGCTGGCCAGCAGCGGCGTGGCACTGATCATCAGAACGCCCAGTCCGGCCATCAGACGTTTCGGCATTTTCATCGGGTCTTTCCTCACGGCACAAACAGCAAAAAGGGCTTCAGAACGATGTTCTGAAGCCCTCGGTCTTGCTGAATTAGTCTGTGCTTTGAGGTGCTAATTCCTCTGTATCAGGAACTTTACCTTCAGCTGACACGGGCCTTACGCACGCCTTCCGACAGTGCCGAGCACAGGCCCAACACGCCGTCGACGGCTTGAGCAGGCGTGGTCGCATTGGCGATGTGATCGATCAATGCCGAGCCCACCACAACACCGTCGGCCAGACGCGCAATGGCCGCCGCTTGCTCCGGTGTACGGATGCCGAAACCAATGCTGATTGGCAGATCGGTGTGACGACGCAGACGGGTCACCGCCTCTTCAACGTGTTCCAGCGTTGCAGCGCCAGCACCGGTCACACCGGCCACCGACACGTAGTAAACAAAACCGGAGCTGCCATTGAGCACTTTCGGCAGGCGTGCATCGTCGGTGGTCGGCGTGGTCAGACGGATAAAGTCCAGACCGGCAGCCTGCGCCGGATCACACAGCTCGGCGTTGTGCTCAGGCGGCATGTCGACCACGATCAGGCCATCGACACCGGCCTCTTTCGCATCGGCGATGAAGCGCTCAACGCCGTACATGTGAATCGGGTTGAAGTAGCCCATCAGCACCAGCGGCGTATCGCTATTGCCTTCACGGAATTCGCGAACCATTTGCAGGGTTTTCAGCAGATTCTGCTTGGCACCCAAGGCACGAATGTTCGCCAATTGAATCGCCGGGCCGTCGGCCATCGGGTCAGTGAACGGCATGCCCAGCTCGATCACGTCGGCGCCAGCACCCGGCAAGCCTTTAAGGATCGCCAGCGAAGTGTCGTAGTCCGGATCACCGGCGGTGACGAAGGTCACCAGCGCGGCGCGGTTCTGTTCTTTGAGGTCGGCAAAACGCGTTTGCAGGCGGCTCATCAGTGTTTCTCCTGCTTGGACTGTTCCATGTGATGCATGACGGTCTGCATGTCTTTGTCGCCACGGCCCGACAGGTTGACCACCATCAGGTGATCCTTAGGCAGCTTCGGCGCACGCTTGAACACTTCAGCCAGGGCGTGAGCGCTTTCCAGTGCTGGAATGATCCCTTCCAGACGGCAGCATTTGTGGAACGCATCGAGGGCTTCGTCGTCGGTCACCGAGGTGTATTGAACGCGGCCGATGTCATGCAACCATGCGTGCTCCGGGCCGATGCCTGGATAGTCGAGGCCGGCGGAAATCGAGTGGGCGTCGATGATCTGGCCATCGTCGTCCTGCAGCAGGAAAGTGCGGTTGCCGTGCAGCACACCCGGAACGCCACCGTTGAGGCTCGCCGCGTGCTTGCCAGTTTCAATGCCGTAACCGGCGGCTTCAACACCGATGATCTCAACGCTCTTGTCGTCGAGGAACGGGTGGAACAGGCCCATCGCATTGGAACCGCCGCCGATGCACGCCACCAGGCTGTCCGGCAGACGTCCTTCCTGCGCCTGCAACTGATCGCGGGTTTCCTTGCCGATAACGGCCTGGAAGTCGCGAACCATCGCCGGATAAGGGTGTGGGCCGGCCACGGTGCCGATCAGGTAGAAGGTACTGTCGACGTTGGTCACCCAGTCACGCAGGGCTTCGTTCATCGCATCTTTCAGGGTGCCAGTGCCGGCCACGACCGGAATTACTTCAGCGCCCAGCAGCTTCATGCGGAACACGTTGGCCTGCTGACGTTCGATGTCAGTGGTGCCCATGTAGATCACGCAATCCAGACCGAAACGTGCGGCGACGGTGGCAGTGGCAACACCGTGCATGCCGGCGCCGGTCTCGGCGATGATGCGTTTCTTGCCCATGCGCCGCGCCAGCAGGATCTGGCCGATGCAGTTGTTGATCTTGTGCGCGCCGGTGTGGTTCAGCTCTTCGCGCTTGAGATAAATCTTCGCGCCGCCACAGAACTCGGTCAGGCGTTCAGCGAAATACAGCGGGCTCGGACGCCCGACGTAGTCACGCTGGAAGTAGGCCAATTCTTCTTTGAACGCCGGATCTTCCTTGGCCGCTTCGTATTCGCGGGCCAGATCGAGGATCAACGGCATCAGGGTTTCCGCCACGTAGCGGCCACCGAACGAGCCGAACAGGCCGTTATCGTCCGGGCCGTTACGCAGATCAGAGGTGTTCGAAGTCTGGGTCATGAGTCGCTCCAGGTGAATTCGGGTCAAAAGACAATGACGACCACTCTACCCCTGACGATCCAGACTGAAAACCGATAAGATCGCCACAACCTGTCAGGAAAACTCACAGATATCATGAGCCACGACCTTCCTCCGCTGAACGCCTTGCGCGCGTTCGAAGCGACCGCCCGGCTGAACAGTGTCAGTCAGGCTGCCGAGCAGCTGCACGTTACCCATGGCGCGGTCAGTCGGCAGCTCAAGGTGCTGGAAGAACACCTGGGCGTCAGTCTGTTCGTCAAGGATGGACGCGGCTTGAAACTCACAGATGCCGGCATGCGTTTGCGTGATGCCAGTGGCGAAGCGTTCGACCGGTTGCGCAGCGTCTGCGCAGAGCTGACGCAAAGCACCGCTGATGCGCCGTTCGTCCTGGGTTGCTCTGGAAGTCTGCTGGCCCGCTGGTTTATTCCGCGTCTGGGGCGATTGAATGCCGATCTTCCGGATTTGCGTCTGCATCTGTCGGCGGGTGAAGGCGATCTCGATCCACGACGTCCGGGACTGGATGCCTTGCTGCTCTTCGCCGAACCACCGTGGCCTGCGGATATGCAGGTTTATGAACTGGCGGCAGAACGCATCGGCCCGGTCATGAGCCCATTGTTCAGCGGTTACCAACGCTTGCAAAGCGCGCCAGCCTCAGCATTGCTTGATGAACCGCTGCTGCACACCACTTCCCGCCCACAAGCCTGGCCAAGCTGGGCACAGCAAAACCACCTCGACGCCAAGGCGTTGAAGTTGGGACAAGGTTTCGAGCATTTGTATTATTTGCTGGAAGCAGCCGTCGCCGGTCTCGGCGTGGCCATCGCGCCGGAGCCGCTGGTAACAGAAGATTTGAAGGCCGGTCGCCTGGTTGCGCCTTGGGGCTTCTGTGAAACCCCGGCGCAACTGGCGTTGTGGCTACCCAAGCGCGCCGCGGACGGGCGCGCCCGGCAACTGGCGCAATGGCTCAAGAACGAGCTGCGCCAGACGGATCACTCGCCGCGCTTGAACAGCAAGTAAGCCGCGAGCAGACCAATCGCACCGACTGCCACACCGGCCGTCGTCCACGGATGCTCCTGGGCGTAATCACGGGTGGCGATCCCGGTTTCGCGGGTTTTCACTTTGACTTCTTCATAGGCATCGCTGAGCAGGTGACGCGAATGTTTCAGCGCGCTTTCGGCATTGCTTTTCAGCGCCTTGAGGGTCTTGCGCGACTCGTCCGAAGCGTCGTCCTTCAAGCTTTCCAACGATTTGAGCAGACTCTCGATCTCGGCTTCCATGCTTTGCAACGAGGCTTTACGTAAAGAGGTGTTGGCCATGGTGGCTCTCCTGCATTGGTGATGAGTGGCGTGTGTTGGTTGGGACTTCAGCGGTTTGAGAAAGTGCAGAAAATCTGAACTTCGCCCGCGCGCAGCCACCGAATTCAACAGTGCAGATTCACTGCTAGTCTCAATTCCACACGCCAAGGAGATCGCCATGAGTGACCATCACACCTACAAGAAAGTCGAGCTGGTCGGTTCGTCGACCAGCAGCATCGAAGACGCCATCAACAACGCAATTGCTGAAGCAAACAAGACCATTCGCAACCTGGAGTGGTTTGAAGTGACCGAAACCCGTGGTCACATCAAGGACGGCAAGGCAGCGCACTTTCAGGTGACATTGAAAGTGGGCTTCAAGATTGCCAGCAGCTGAGTTTGGTCTAGTCTTCTGAACTTGCGCGCTGGCCGAGTGCCATAGGAATGGCAAAGCGCTACAGGGTGAGTGCATCGGGTGAACGCTCGATGCCCGCCTCTTTTAATCCGACCAGGGAGTGCGACCGATGAAGAAGTTCATGTTGGCAGTAGGTTTGTTGAGCCTTGCGGGTGGTGCGTTTGCTGCCGGTAAGCCATGTGAAGAGCTGAAAAGCGAGATTGCGGCGAAGCTGGATGCCAAGGGCGTTTCCGGGTATTCGCTGGAGATTGTCGATAAGGGCGCAGCCGCTGGTGGCGACGTCGTTGGCACCTGCGAAGCTGGCTCCAAGGAAATCGTCTACAAGCGCGGTTGATCGTGACTGAAATGCAAAAGCCGACGTGAAGGCGTCGGCTTTTTTGTGTCCGGGATTTGGGATTTTTGGTGGATTTGAAATCGAACCCCCTCACCCCAGCCCTCCCGAAACGTCGGACCGCCCCCAAGGGGTAGAGGGGAAAGGGAGCAGATCGGGGGCTGTTCAGACCCTGAGTTCGACCCGATTTTTCAGGTCGATGTCGAGCGCGAGAACACCTCGATCAGTCCCCTCTCCCTCCGGGCGGTCCGACGTTTCGGGAGGGCTAGGGTGAGGGGCTTTTCAGCCCTTCATGACCTGCGCCAATAACTCATAGGAATGCACGCGATCGGCGTGTTCGTAGAGATCACTGGTAAAAATCAGCTCATCCGCCTGCGTCTGCTCAACCAACACCTCCAGCTTGGCGCGAATCTTCTGCGGGCTGCCCACCATCGCCAGACCGAGGAAATCCCCCACCGCCTCACGCTCATGCGGTAGCCACAGGCCGTCCATGGTTTTCACCGGCGGACGCTGCACCAGACTCTGCCCACGCATCAAAGCAAGAATGCGCTGGTACACCGAAGTCGCCAGGTAATCGGCTTGTTCATCGGTATCTGCCGCCACCAGCGGCACACCGAGCATCACGTACGGCTTGTCGAGCACCGCCGAAGGCTTGAAGTGATTGCGATAAACGCGGATCGCCTCATGCATGAAACGCGGGGCGAAATGCGAGGCGAAGGCGTAAGGCAAACCGCGCTCACCGGCCAGTTGCGCACTGAACAGGCTGGAACCCAGCAGCCAGATCGGCACGTTGGTGCCGGTGCCCGGCATGGCAATCACGCGCTGATCCGGGGTACGCGGGCCGAGGTAGCGCACCAGTTCGGCGACATCTTCGGGGAAATCATCGGCGCTGCCGGAGCGTTCACGGCGCAACGCCCGAGCCGTCATCTGATCGGAACCGGGTGCGCGGCCCAGGCCGAGGTCGATCCGACCCGGATACAGGCTTTCCAGCGTGCCGAACTGCTCGGCAATCACCAGCGGCGCATGGTTGGGCAGCATCACGCCGCCGGAGCCGACGCGAATGGTCGACGTCCCGCCCGCCAGATAACCGAGCAGCACTGAAGTGGCGGAACTGGCGATGCCGTCCATGTTGTGGTGTTCAGCCACCCAGAACCGCGTATAGCCGAATTTCTCGACGTGCTGCGCCAGATCCAGCGAGTTGCGCAGCGATTGCGCCGGGCTGCCGTTCTCGCGCACCGGCACCAGATCGAGGGTGGAAAATTTTACGTCGGACAGTTGCTTCATAAACCTGCGTCTCCGAGTCGGGAGGCAGGTTGTTGATACAAACGAAAACCTGCCGAATTCATAAGCGTGTTTTATGCAATGAGGGCATATACCCGAGTTTCAATAGCCGAGTCGAAATTTCCTACTAAAAAAGTCAACGATTCAACCGGGCTGAACTTTGTTCCGGCGTCTATCCTCAGAAGCCTTGCAAGCAAAAACCACGACGACGCGGCGTTTCCGCGCCAGAGACGAGGAGGAAGACATGGCTATCGTGAAGAAAGCATCGGCACATTGGGCAGGTGATCTGAAAACCGGTATCGGCTCGATTTCCACTGAAACCGGCGTACTCAGAGAAGCCCCATACGGTTTCAAGGCGCGCTTTGAGGGTGGCAAGGGCACCAACCCGGAAGAACTGATCGGCGCGGCGCATGCCGGTTGTTTTTCCATGGCGTTTTCGATGATTTTGGGCGATGCCGGCCTCAAGGCTGACAGCATCGACACTCAGGCGGAAGTGACCCTTGATCAGGTCGATGGCGGGTTCGCGATTACCGCGGTGAAGCTGATCCTCAAAGCGAAAATCCCGGGAGCCACGCAGGCACAGTTTGATGAGCTGAGCAAAAAGGCCAAGGAAGGGTGCCCGGTGTCGAAAGTGCTGAATGCGCAGATCAGCCTTGAGGCGACGTTGGTCAGTTAATTCGGAGTTAGCAGGTCTGACGCTATCGCGAGCAGGCTCACTCCTACAGGGAATTTCGGTCGATCACAGAAATTGTGTCCGCCGGAGATCAAATGTAGGAGTGAGCCTGCTCGCGATAGCGATCTCAACATCACCGCAAATCAGAAAGTGTGCGTACATCTTGTGAGCGAAGTCAGAACTCGTTTTATGGAAATATGGTCGAATACATGACAGCAGCTTCAGCGCACACCCGTGCGCGCTGCCTCAGGGAGCTTCACTCATGAAACGTATTGGCTTGGCGATCCTCTGCAGTGCACTGGCCACTTCTGTTATTGCGGCACCCAAAAGTTGCGAAGAACTGAAAAACGAAATCGAAGTGAAGATTCAGGCCAACGCCGTGCCCTCGTACACGCTGGAAATCGTCAGCAAGGAAGAGGCAGCCAAACACGACATCGCCATGGTGGTGGGTTCGTGTGAGAACGGCACCAAAGCGATCATCTATCAGAAGAACGACTCCTGATAACGCTTAAGGCACGCAGTTGATCTGCCGTTCTTCGGCAACGATCTGCCCCTGACGATTGATCAACCGGGCGCTTGGCGTGAAGGCCAGCGATCGTGCTTCGAGCCGGTAACGATGCCCGGCTTCGAAGTGGTCAAAGGGCACGGTCATGTAGCACAGGCGTTCCTGCGGATCGGTATCCATTCCCTGACCGCCGCCGAAAATCTCGAAATCGAAGCGCACCGTCAGTTCATGGCTGCCCGGCGTGACCTGGAAAAAACGCCCGTCGCGCAGACGCTGATTATCCAGGCGTTCAGCCATCAGCACCTTGCCACCGGGTGTCGGCATCGAAAAGTCGACCCAGGCCATTTGCGGATCGACCGCTGGCAGCGGGCTCTGACAGCCGGCAAGCACACTTCCTACCAGCAACAACGTCAACCTGCGCATGATCAATGTCCTTTGATGTGGACATCCAGCATACCGCCGATCAGGTCTTCTGGCAGCCCGCCGGTGTGCCCTGCCCAACGACTTTGCGCTGCTCATCATAAAGCCTGGCCCAAGGCCGGAAACCGATGCTGCCCGCCTGCAACTGATAACGCTGGCCGGCATTGAAATCCTTGAATTTCACGTTCAACTGGCAATCGCGCCACAACGGCTCGGCATCAGGGCCGATGTTGGTCGCCTCAACCGGGAATTGATAACGCACTTTCAATTCATGGCTGCCGGGCTGTACTTCGAAATACCGTTTATCGATTGCGGCCTGGCTGTCGACCTTGAGCGCTTGCAGGGTCGTGTCCTGTTGCCGGGCATCGAGATCGATCCAGGCTTGCGAGGGATCAGGGTCGGGCATTCCGAATCCGGCACAACCGGCCAGCGTCAGCAGGCTTCCTGACAGCATCAACATGCGCATAGCAGTGCTCCTTTAGGCGGGATAGTCTTGCGGGCAGACTTTCCGGGGGATTTCTTATTTTGATCAGGCCGTTTCCAAGCCTTGGGTTACTTGATCGCGTTTTTCGGGTTTTGTTTCCGGGTGTGATGTTTTTGTTGCTCAACGGTTGCGCCAGCGTCAGCTATTACGCTCAGTTGGCCAGCGGTCAGTTGCAATTGCTGCAGGCGCGCGAGCCTGTGGAAAAGGTGATCAACGACCCGAACCGCGACGCGACACTGCGCGCGCACTTGGCTCAATCGCAGAAGGCCCGCGCCTTTGCCAGCGAGCATCTGCATTTGCCGGACAACCAGAGCTATCGCCTCTACGCCGACATTCATCGACCGTATGTGGTGTGGAATGTGTTCGCCACTCAGGAGTTCTCCCTGACGCCGCAGAACCATTGCTTCCCGATTGCCGGCTGCGTGGCCTATCGCGGTTACTACAGCCAGAGCGCTGCGCGCGGTGAAGCAGCGATTCAGCGCTTGCAAGGCATGGACGTGTCGATCGGCGGCGTTGAGGCTTACTCGACGCTGGGCTGGTTCAACGATCCGATCCTTAACTCGATGATGGGCTGGGGCGATGAGCGTCTGGCCACGCTGATCTTTCATGAACTGGCGCATCAGCGCTTCTATGTGAAGGACGACACCGAGTTCAATGAGTCGTTTGCCACGTTTGTCGAACAGGAAGGTACGCGGCAGTGGCGGGCGTTTCGTGGGTTGCCGGCGGATACCGATTCGCGGCTGAAGCAGCGTGATCAGTTTATTGAATTGGTCCTCGATACTCGTTCACGGCTGGAAAAACTGTATGCCCAGCCATTGCCGGTTGAGCAAATGCGTGAACGCAAAGCAGCGGAGTTCGAGCAGTTTCGCCGGGACTATCGGGTGAAGCGAGACACCCAGTGGGCTGGGGACAAGCGTTATGACGCCTGGGTGAATGCGCCGCTGAACAATGCGCGGTTGTTGCCGTTTGGGCTGTATGACCAGTGGGTGCCGGGGTTTGCAGCGTTGTTCAAAAAGGTCGGGGGGGATTGGTTGAGGTTTTATGCGGAGGTTGAGCGGTTGGGTGGGTTGCCGGTGGCTGAGCGTAAGGCGGCGCTGAAAGCACTGGCAGATCCGAAAGTCTGAGCTGGCTGAAAGGTCGCCATCGCGAGCAGGCTCACTCCTACAGGGGAACGCGTTCCAAATGTGGGAGCGAGCCTGCTCGCGAAGGCAATTTGATCAGTGCTGCAGAAACGCCTGATGTAACTCGTCCAGCGTTTCAAAGTGATAAGCCGGCGCTTCGGCATCCAACTCTTCAAAACTGCCAAACCCATAACCGACCGCCGCCGCATCCAGCCCATTGCTGCGCGCCCCGATCAGGTCATGCTTACGATCGCCGATCATCAGCGTATTCGCCGGATCCAGCCCTTCTTCCTTGATCAGATGCGCAATCAGCTCAACCTTGTTGGTCCGCGTGCCGTCCAGCTCGCTGCCATAGATCACCTTGAAGTGCCGGGCGAAATCAAAGTGCCGGGCAATCTCGCGGGCAAATTCCCACGGCTTCGAGGTGGCGATGTACAGCTGCCGGCCCTGCCCGCTCAGGGTTTCCAACAACGGCGTAACGCCGTCGAACACACGGTTTTCATACAGGCCCGTGACCTTGAAGCGTTCGCGGTAGAAATTCACCGCCTGCCACGCCTTGGCTTCATCAAAATCGTAGAACTGCATGAACGCCTGCAACAACGGCGGGCCGATGAAGTGCTCCAGCTTGGTCAGGTCCGGCTCATCGATACCGAGCTTGGCAAGGGCGAACTGGATGGAACGGGTGATGCCCTCACGCGGGTCGGTCAGGGTGCCATCGAGGTCGAACAGTACGGTCTGGTAATGCATGAGAAATCCTGATCAGGTGTAAGGCGATTCAGAGCTGGTCGTAGCCTTCGGCCAGATGCAGGTCCTTGAGCTTCACATAGTTGGCGGCGCTGTAGGTGAAGAAGGCTTGTTCCTTGTCGGTGAGCGGACGCACCTGCTTCACCGGGCTACCCACATAAAGGAAGCCACTTTGCAGACGCTTGCCCGGTGGCACCAGGCTGCCGGCGCCGATGATCACGTCGTCTTCAACCACTGCGCCGTCCATGACGATGCTGCCCATGCCGATCAATACGCGGCTACCGACGCTGCAGCCATGCAGCATGACTTTGTGGGCGATGGTCACGTCGTCGCCGATCAGCAGCGGGAAGCCGTCCGGGTTGAACGGGCCGGCGTGGGTGATGTGCAATACGCAGCCGTCCTGGACGCTGGTGCGCGCACCGATGCGGATGCGGTGCATGTCGCCACGGATCACGGTCAGCGGCCAGACCGAGCTGTCTTCACCGATTTCGACGTCGCCGATCACCACCGCGGAGCTGTCGACAAATGCGCCTTTGCTCAGGCTTGGGGTGTGATTCTGGTACTTGCGAACGGACACGATAATTTCTCTCTCTGTCGCCGATAGCTGCGGATGATGTCGATTGTAATTAAGATGGGGCAATGTTTCCCCAGCCAAGGTGCCAACCGTGAGCGTGAACAACCCTCTGCTGCAGTCCTACGACCTGCCACCGTTCTCCACGATCCGTGCCGAACACGTCCTGCCCGCCATCGAAACGATCCTGGCCGACAACCGCGCCGCCATCGCCGAAATTCTCAAGACTCAAGGCCAGAACCCTACATGGGCCGGCCTGGTCCTGGCGATGGACGAACTCAATGACCGCCTCGGCGCTGCCTGGAGCCCGGTCAGCCACCTCAACGCCGTGTGCAACAGCGCCGAACTGCGTGAAGCCTACGAGTCGTGCCTGCCAGCCCTGAGCGCCTACTCCACCGAGATGGGCCAGAACCGCGAACTGTTCCAGGCTTATGAAGCGCTGGCCAACAGCCCGGAAGCCGCCACTTTCGACGTGGCGCAAAAGACTATTCTGGAACACGCCCTGCGTGACTTCCGTCTGTCGGGTATCGACCTGCCGGAAGCCGAACAGAAGCGCTACGCCGAAGTGCAAAGCAAACTGTCCGAGCTGGGCAGCCGCTTCTCCAATCAACTGCTCGACGCCACTCAGGCGTGGACCAAGCATGTCACCGAAGAGGCCGCCCTCGCCGGCCTGACCGATTCGGCCAAGGCGCAAATGGCTGCCGCCGCACAGGCCAAAGGCCTCGACGGCTGGCTGATCACCCTGGAATTCCCGAGTTACTACGCGGTGATGACCTACGCGCAAGATCGTGCGCTGCGTGAAGAAGTCTACGCCGCCTACTGCACCCGCGCCTCGGATCAAGGCCCGAACGCCGGCCAGAATGACAATGGCCCGGTGATGGAAGAGATCCTCGACCTGCGCCAGGAACTGGCCAAGCTGCTGGGTTTTGCCAGCTTCTCCGAGCTGAGCCTGGCGACGAAAATGGCCGAGTCCAGCGATCAGGTGCTGAGCTTCCTGCGTGATCTGGCCAAGCGCAGCAAGCCGTTTGCCGCACAGGATCTGCAACAACTGCGTGCCTATGCCGCCGAACAAGGCTGCGCCGATCTGCAAAGCTGGGACAGCGGTTTCTACGGCGAAAAGCTGCGTGAACAACGCTACAGCGTCGCCCAGGAAACCCTGCGCGCCTACTTCCCGATCGACAAAGTGCTGGGCGGTCTGTTCGCCATCGTCCAGCGTCTGTACGGCATCGAAATCGCCGAACAGAAAGGCTTCGATACCTGGCACCCGGACGTGCGCCTGTTCGAGATCAAGGAAAACGGTCAGCACGTCGGCCGCTTCTTCTTCGACCTCTATGCCCGCGCCAACAAGCGTGGCGGCGCGTGGATGGACGGCGCGCGCGACCGTCGTCGTACCGTCGACGGCGTGCTGCAAAGCCCGGTGGCCAATCTGGTGTGCAACTTCACCCCGGCCGACAGCGGCAAGCCTGCGCTGCTGACCCACGATGAAGTGACCACGCTGTTCCACGAATTCGGCCATGGCCTGCATCACCTGCTGACCCGCGTGGATCACGCCGGTGTTTCCGGCATCAACGGTGTGGCTTGGGACGCGGTCGAGCTGCCGAGCCAGTTCATGGAAAACTGGTGCTGGGAGCCGGAAGGTCTCGCGCTGATTTCCGGTCATTACGAAAGCGGCGAGCCGCTGCCGCAGGACCTGCTGGAAAAAATGCTCGCGGCGAAGAATTTCCAGTCCGGCCTGATGATGGTCCGTCAGCTCGAGTTCTCGCTGTTCGACTTCGAATTGCACGCCACCCACGGTGACGGCCGCAGTCCGCTGCAAGTGCTCGAGGCCGTGCGTGACGAGGTCTCGGTGATGCGTCCACCTGCCTACAACCGCTTCCCCAACAGCTTCGCGCACATCTTCGCCGGCGGTTATGCGGCGGGTTACTACAGCTACAAGTGGGCTGAAGTACTGTCGGCCGATGCCTTCTCGAAGTTCGAAGAAGACGGCGTGCTCAACGCAGAAACCGGTCGCGCCTTCCGCGAAGCGATTCTGGCGCGCGGCGGTTCGCAGGCACCGATGGTGCTGTTCGTCGACTTCCGTGGCCGTGAGCCGTCGATTGACGCACTGTTGCGCCACAGCGGCCTGAGTGAGGACGCGGCAGCATGAGTGAGGGGCCTGTGATTACCAAGAAACGCTTTATCGCCGGGGCAGTCTGCCCGGCGTGCAGCGAGCCGGACAAGTTGATGATGTGGAACGAGGACAGCGTGCCGCACCGTGAATGTGTGGCTTGCGGTTACTCCGACACACTCAACGAGCAAGGTCTTTCGGTGCCGAAAGAATTGGGCACGCGGGTCAACACCAGCGCGCTGAACAAACCCGCGCCGGACAAGACCGTGCAGGCCGTGCAGTTTTTTCCCAACCCGAAACTGAAAAAGAAGCCTGACCAGCCCAATTGAGCCATGACTGCCTCGCACCGAATCAGCGGTGCGAGGTGGTATCTATCTAATGCCTTGCCCTTGCGCTTTCTCCGTAGGCTGAATTTTTTCAACCTGCAGTCAAGGAAGACGCGATGCCCCCTACCAATCCCCTGCTACAACGCTGGCAACTGCCGGCCTGGTCCGACGTAAAGGCCGAGCACCTGGCACCCGCCATCAATGCCATCGTGGCCGATAACCAGCAGATCATCGCCGAAGTGATCGCCACCCAGACCGACCACCCCAACTGGGATGATCTGGTGATAGCCGTCGCCGAAGCCGACGCACGGCTCGCTGAAACCATGATTCTCATCGACGTGCTCTCGACGGTCAAAAGTGCTGATGTCGACTGGGTAGAGCAGAGCGCCCTGTGCAGTATTACTGCGGCACGCTATCGGGTGCAGAAGTTTGCCAACCTGGAGCTCTATCACACCTATCAACGTCTGCAGCAGAGTTCGATCGCCGACAGCTTCGATGACTTTCGCAAAGCGTCGTTAGCCAAGACCCTGCGCGCTTTTCGTCTGTCGGGCATCGAATTGCCAGCCGAACAGCGACAGCGGTTAACCGCGATAAACCTCGACATCGAGTTTCAGGAGCAATTGTTCCAGATCAATCTGGAGCGCAGCAATGCCGCCTGGAGCAAGCAGATTGACCACGCGGCGACGCTCGATGGCCTGTCAGCCGCGTTCAAGGATCGACTGGCGCTGAATGCGCGCCGAACGGGAAAAAGCGGCTGGTTGCTGACGCTGGATCGCAATACTTACGAATACATCATGAAAAATGCGCGAGACCGGAGTTTGCGCGAAGAGTATTTCCGCGCTTATTGCACCCGGGCCTCGGATCAAGGCCCGCAGGCTCTTCAGTTCGACAACGGTCCGGTCTTGCAAGAGTTACTCGGGTTACGCCATGAAAAAGCCAGGTTGCTGGGTTTCGAGAGCTTTGCCCATCTGCGGCTTTCGAATCACATGGCCAACTCGCCCGCTCAGGTCGAACACTTTCTAAAGCAGCAGATCGAGCACACTCGCGCATCACTGGAGCAGGACATACAGGCGCTGCAAGCATTCGCCGCAACGCAGGGCGTCGCAGAACTGCAGGCTTGGGATTTCGAGTTTTTTGCTGAGCAATTACGCCAGCAACGCTCGGCGAGCACACTGAAAGGACTTCGTGAGTATTTTCCGCTGGATGAAACGCTGCGCCGGTTCTGCCAGTTCAATGAACACCTGTTCGGTATCAAACTGGCAGAGCAGCAAGACCTCAGCCATTGGCACGAGGATGTGCGCCTGTTGGAAGTCAGCGAATACGATCAGGTGATGGGGTACATCTACGTTGATCCGTTTCATCGCGAGGACGCCCCGGACTTTGCCTTGACCAATACTGTGCGCAACCGACGCATCAATGCCGAGGGCCGGCCAGCCCTGCCGATCGCCATCCTCCACTGCAACTTCCCGTCCGCGACCAGCGAGCATCCCTGCCTGCTTTCACATAAAGACCTGCGCGTGCTTTTCCATGAGTTCGGGCATTGCCTGCAACAGGTGCTGACCCGCTCGCCCCATCACAACCTGTCGGGTATCTCGCAACTGGGGCGTGATACGGGCGAGTTCGCCGGGCAACTGTTCGAACAATTAGGTCTTTCAGAGGAGCTGCTTCAGTGGCTGTCAGTACACTACAAAACCCGTGCGCCACTAAGCCGCACACGGCTAACGTCAGCGCTTGCCGCCATCGCGACGCACACCAGCCGCGATACCGCCACGTTGCTGCTTGAGGCTTTATTCGATCTGGAATTGCACCGCAGCGAAGAAAACGGCCGAAACGCGCAACAGTGCTTCGAAACGGTGCTGCAACAAATACCGCAGCTGCAACTGCCCGCCTATTGCCGCTTTGCCAACAGTTTCGATTATCTGGTGACCGGTTACGAAGCCTCGGTCTACGCCTACAAATGGTCAGGCGTACTGGCCAGTGAAGCGTTCAAGCGCTTTGAGCGCGATGGGGTCTTCAATGCGCAAACCGGCCGGGAACTGCGTGAAGCGTTCTTCTCTGGTGATTCGACTTCACTGTTCAGCGCGCTGGAAACCTTTACGGGCCAGTCGGTCGCCGCTGATCTAGCAGCGCAACCGGACTGACCGATCACTCGACGTGGGCGGACTTGAACCAGCTTTTCATCGAACAGGTGGCGAAAGCACTGGTACTGCAATCGCCATTGGCCAACGCCGTGCGCAATTTGTCGACATCCACCTGCATCATGTAACGAATACCGTCCTTGAAGTGGGTACTGTCGCCGAAACCGCCTTGGGTCATTTCGCTCAAGGCATCCTCTTTGCTCCAGCCCTGAATCACCACTCGGTACATCGCCGCCATCAGGCCGGTGCGGTCGGAACCGTGCTTGCAATGCATCAACACCGGGCCATTGGCTTCGGCAGCCTGAATCGCACGCAGGGTTTTGAGCACATCAGCGTCGTCGACATGATTGGTGCGGTAGGGCAACTGCACCTGGTTGATGCCAGGTGCGGACAGCCAATTGCTATCGGCTTCCGGAAGAAAGTTGATCACCGTGGCGACTTTGAGATTTTTCAGCAGCGGCACCGCGCCGGCGTCAGGCAAAGCGCTGCGGTACAGGGTCGGCGACATCTGGAACAAGTTGTATTGCACTTCGACCGTCTGCGCCCAATCAGCCGGGCGGCCAGTGGCGGCGCCGGCAGCAGCCTGGGCTGGCATTAGCGGCAACAGAGCGAAAAGCGACAGGCACAAAACAGAAAGAAAACGAACTTGGGACATGCTGGGGTGACCGTTTCGGGATTCATCGATGAAAGGAATCGCAGCTTCTATGGTTAGCAGTCAAAGCCCCGTGAGCCGCTGGTCAAAGAAACGTGAATCCGAGTGCTTTCATCGCGCGCCGGGGCGACAAACCAGACTTTTTTCCGCTGAATCGGTTTATCCGGATCCTTAGCCTGCTACCATTTGTCACATGATGTTGCAGACGCGTCCCTTTTCTCCGGGTCAGACCGGTCCCGTCTCGACAAAAATCTTCAAGTCGCTCGCAGAAGCGGCCACCCCTAATGCCCTGATGAGGTGCTTCTCCATGTCTGATGAAGATCGAGACAACCCGCGGCGTGAGTTTTTGCGCAAATCCCTGACCTTGATCCCGGTGGTCACCCTGGCTGGCACCAGCCTGGGCAGCAGCGTCCTGCAAGCGGCGCCCGAAGCCTTGCCTGCGGCACCGCCCGCGCAACCCGCTCGCGCTGAAGCCGGCGTGTATCAGCCGAACTATTTCACCGCCGAAGAATGGGCGTTCATCAATGCCGCCGTCGCGCAATTGATCCCCAACGATGCCCAAGGCCCGGGCGCGCTCGAAGCCGGTGTGCCGGAATACATCGACCGCCAGATGAACACGCCGTACGCCGCCGGCGCCCTTTGGTACATGCAAGGTCCGTTCAATGCCGACGCCGCGCCGGAGATGGGTTGGCAGAGCAAACTGGTGCCCAAAGAGATCTATCGCCTCGGCATCGCCGCCACGGATCAGTGGGCAAAATCCATCAACGGTAAAGTATTTGCTGAGCAAGACAGCGCTACCCGAAACGATTTGCTCAAGCAACTTGAAGCGGGCAAGCCGCAATTCGATGCGGTCCCGGCGAAGATTTTCTTCAATCTGCTGCTGCAGAACACCAAGGAAGGGTTCTTCTGCGACCCGATCCACGGCGGCAACAAAGGCATGGTCGGCTGGACCATGATTGGCTTCCCCGGCGCCCGCGCCGATTTCATGGATTGGGTGGAACGTAACGAGCAATACCCCTTCCCGGCAGTTTCGATTCGCGGCGAGAGGGCGTAAGCATGGCAACGGTAATGAAGAAGGTTGACGCAGTCATCGTCGGTTTCGGCTGGACCGGCGCGATCATGGCCAAGGAACTGACCGAAGCGGGCCTCAACGTGCTGGCGCTGGAGCGCGGGCCGATGCAGGACACCTACCCCGACGGCAACTATCCGCAGGTGATCGACGAACTCACCTACAGCGTGCGCAAAAAACTCTTTCAGGACATCTCCAAAGAAACCGTCACCATTCGCCACAGCGTCAATGACATCGCCCTGCCGAACCGCCAGTTGGGCGCGTTCCTGCCGGGCAATGGCGTCGGCGGTGCCGGCCTGCACTGGTCGGGTGTGCACTTCCGGGTCGACCCGATCGAGTTGCGCATGCGCAGCCACTACGAAGAGCGCTACGGCAAAAGCTTTATCCCCAAGGACATGACCATCCAGGACTTCGGCGTCAGCTATGAAGAACTGGAGCCGTTCTTCGATTTCGCCGAAAAAGTCTTCGGCACCTCGGGCCAAGCGTGGACGGTGAAAGGCCAACTGGTCGGTCAGGGCAAGGGTGGCAACCCATACGCGCCGGACCGCTCCAACCCGTTCCCGCTGGAAGCGCAGAAGAACACGGTGTCCGCACAGCTGTTCGGCAAAGCGGCGACAGAAGTCGGCTACAAACCCTACAACCTGCCATCCGCGAATACTTCGGGGCCGTACACCAACCCCTACGGCGCGCAAATGGGCCCGTGCAACTTCTGCGGTTTCTGCAGCGGTTATGTCTGCTACATGTATTCCAAGGCTTCGCCGAACGTGAACATTCTGCCGGCGCTCAAACCGCTGCCGAATTTCGAGCTGCGGCCTAACTCGCACGTACTGCGCGTCAACCTCGACAGCACGAAATCCAAAGCCACCGGCGTGACCTACATCGACGGCCAGGGTCGCGAGATCGAGCAACCGGCGGATCTGGTGATTCTCGGCGCGTTCCAGTTGCACAACGTGCGTCTGATGCTGCTGTCCGGCATCGGCAAGCCGTACGACCCGATCAGCGGCGAAGGCGTGGTCGGGCGTAACTTCGCCTACCAGAACATGGCGACCATCAAGGCGTTCTTCGACAAGGACACCCACACCAACAACTTCATCGGCGCCGGCGGTAACGGCGTGGCGCTGGACGATTTCAACGCCGACAACTTCGACCACGGCCCGCACGGCTTCGTCGGCGGCTCGCCGATGTGGGTCAACCAGGCTGGCAGCCGACCGATTGCCGGCACCTCGAACCCGCCGGGCACCCCGGCGTGGGGCAGTGACTGGAAACGCGCGACCGCCGATTACTACACCCACCAGGTGTCGATGGACGCCCACGGCGCGCATCAGTCCTATCGTGGCAACTACCTCGATCTTGATCCGGTGTACCGCGATGCCTACGGTTTGCCGCTGCTGCGGATGACCTTCGACTGGCAGGAAAACGACATCAAGATGAACCGCTTCATGGTCGAGAAAATGGGCAAGGTCGCTGAAGCGATGGGGCCGAAAGCGATTGCAGTGATCGGCAAGAAGGTCGGCGATCACTTCAACACCGCGTCTTACCAGACCACCCACCTTAACGGTGGCGCGATCATGGGCACCGATCCGAAGAAGAGCGCGCTGAACCGCTACCTGCAGAGTTGGGACGTGCACAACGTCTTCGTTCCGGGTGCTTCGGCATTTCCGCAGGGCCTGGGTTATAACCCGACCGGTCTGGTCGCGGCGTTGACCTATTGGTCGGCGAAGGCAATTCGCGAGCAGTACCTGAAAAACCCCGGCCCGCTGGTTCAGGCTTAAGGAGCGATGACCATGAAGACTCTCGTTATCGCGACCCTGGCGTTGCTCGGCAGTGCCACACTCCATGCGGCTGAAGTTGATCAACGTTTGATCAAACAGGGCGAATACCTCGCCCGCGCCGGTGACTGCGTGGCTTGCCACACCGCCAAGAACGGCAAACCGTTCGCCGGTGGTCTGCCGATGGAAACGCCGATCGGTACGATCTACTCGACCAACATCACCCCGGACAAAACCGGCGTCGGTGAATACAGCTTCGAAGACTTCGATCAGGCCGTACGCCATGGCGTCGCCAAAAACGGCAGTACGTTGTACCCGGCGATGCCGTATCCGTCCTACGCCCGTGTCAGCGAAACCGACATGCAAGCGCTGTACGCGTACTTCATGCACGGTGTCGCACCGGTCGCGCAAGAGAACAAGGCCAGCGACATTCCATGGCCACTCAGCATGCGCTGGCCGCTGATGGGCTGGCGCTGGATGTTTGCGCCGAAGGTCGAGGACTACAAAGCCACGTCAGAGGATCCGGTGATCGACCGTGGCGCATATCTGGTCGAAGGCCTCGGCCATTGCGGCGCATGCCATACGCCACGCGCGCTGACCATGCAGGAAAAATCCCTGAGCGCGACTGACGGCACCACCTTCCTCGCCGGCAGTGCGCCGCTGGAAGGCTGGATCGCCAAGAGCCTGCGCGGCGATCACAAGGACGGTCTGGGCAGTTGGAGCGAGGCGCAACTGGTGCAGTTCCTCAAGACCGGGCGCAGCGATCGCAGCGCGGTGTTCGGCGGCATGAGCGACGTGGTCACCCACAGCATGCAATACATGACCGATGCCGACCTGACCGCGATTGCTCGCTACCTCAAATCGCTGCCGGCCACTGATCCGAACGATCAACCGCATCAGTACGATGAGAAAGCCGCCAAAGCCTTGTGGAACGGTGACGACAGTCAGCGTGGTGCTGCGGTTTACATCGACAACTGCGCGGCGTGCCACCGCACCGACGGCCACGGCTACACCCGCGTGTTCCCGGCGCTGGCGGGCAATCCGGTGCTGCAATCGGCAGATCCGACCTCGCTGATCCACATCGTGCTCAAGGGCGGTACGCTGCCAGCGACGCACACTGCGCCTTCGACCTTCACCATGCCGGGCTTTGCTTGGCGCCTGTCCGACCAAGAAGTGGCGGATGTGGTGAGTTTCATTCGTGGCAGTTGGGGTAACAAAGGCGCGCCGGTCACAGCTGGCGATGTCACAAGCCTGCGCAAGAACGATATGCAAACCACTTCCGGGGATGACCTGGGACAGGTCACCACGCATAACTGACTGTTGGAGTGCCTGGCACGTTGATGCAGCATGAGTTTTTTGTGCTGTATCAGCGGTACCTGGGAAAACCTCAACTACTGTCGGAGCTGAACTGGTGTATATCCGAACAGCAGATAAAGATTCCGCCACGTGCTGACCTCGACACTGTGAATGCATACACCTGTCAACTCTGACAGTAGCCGTTATTTGTGGTCTGAATTACTGTCCAAAGTGACGCAATTCAAATCTTGATATTGCGCAGGCATGGAGAAAATCACATGAGCTATTCAGTCGTGGTTGAGTTTAAGGACACTAATACAGACGGCAAGCAAGAGGCTGTAATTTCCCGTTATAACAATGGCTATGCAAATAATCTCAAGCCTGATGTAACGGTCACGGCTTACGCCAACGACCAAGGCGAGTACCACAGCGCCGCCGGGGTGGATGATGTGGAGGGACATGACGGGGTCGACGAATATGATACGGACACCTACACCGTCGCGGCGGGTCTTGCCTCGAAGTTGGCAGGTTTGAGCACTGTGGGCGAAGGCCGCCTGTATAGCTGCATCCTCATATCGTCAGACAGTGAGGCGAAAACGGATAAACCGACTCACGTGAGTATTGATCTGTTTAAAGTTTCAAATAGCGATCTGTCTCATCCTGACGCTAACGTGAAGTTAAAGATCAATGCCACAGGCTTTTATAAGGTGGAGGATACATTGGTGGGCGACGGCAAATTCAACATCGATGCTGACGGTGATGACGACTCTGATACCAATGACAAGCTGATTTTCGTCAATATCGCGACTTCGTTTGTTTCAATGAGAAACTACGCTGAATGAATCCGATGCGCGACTTGAGTTGGCAGGAGTCGCCGAAAGGAATCAGCTATACAGCTATAAAGCCCTGCATCAGTCTTTATCCAGGGCTTCTTTTGTGCCGGTTACAGCGAGTAAAAACTTTCTGTTACGGATTGACGATACTTACATAAACCTTGGCCAGTTCTACATTTGTAGGAATACACCACGTTGATTGAGAAACGACATAAATTAAATCCTTTTAGAGTTCATACACAGACATCAGTGCCGGTAAGTTGCGAAGGCTATAATTGATAACTTTCCTTCACAACCCGACATATGTTTCGTGGGTTGTCTCTTGTTCCAGTTATTTATATGAACAACCCCGGCACATGGCAGACCTGAACTTCACCTGTGTTCCTGAGCCGAACGGTACTGGATCACTCAGGGCTTAACCTTGTACTGTATGCATGTACAGACATGAGGTTCGCGCAAATGATCAGCCCTCTCCCCCCGCGCGGTCGCGGTACCGCCAGCAACCCGCACAACCGCTTCGCGCCAAACCGTTCGGTGGCCGAGGATGATGGCTGGTATCAGGAAGTGCCGCTGACCCAAGGCACCGAGGTGATGATCGAAACCGCAAAGACCATCATTACTCGCAACACCTCTCCGGATCTGCCCTTCGACCGCTCGATCAATCCTTATCGTGGCTGTGAACACGGCTGCATCTATTGCTACGCACGGCCCAGCCACGCTTATTGGGACATGTCACCGGGGCTGGATTTTGAAACCAGGCTGATCGCCAAGACCAACGCCGCCCAAGTGCTGGAAGAACAGCTCGGGAAAAAAGGCTATCAATGCGCGCCGATCAACCTGGGCTCCAACACCGACCCGTACCAGCCCATCGAGCGTGAACACAAAATCACCCGCCAGACCCTCGAAGTGCTGCTGCGTTATAAGCACCCGGTGACCATCGTCACCAAAGGCTCGCTGATTCTGCGCGACCTCGACCTGCTGACCGAGCTGGCGCAGCAACGGCTGGTGGCGGTGATGATCAGCCTGACCACGCTGGACGACGAACTCAAACGCATCCTTGAACCGCGCGCCGCCGCACCCAAAGCGCGGTTGCGCGCCATTCGGGTGATGCGCGAAGCCGGCATTCCGGTCGGCGTGCTGTGTTCGCCAATGATCCCGATGATCAACGACAGCGAGATCGAGAACCTGCTCACCGAAGCCCACGCCGCTGGTGCGCAAAGCGCTGCCTACATGATGTTGCGTCTGCCGCTGGAAGTGGCGCCACTGTTTGAAGAATGGCTTCAGGCGCACTATCCGCAACGCGCCGCGCATGTGCTGAGCCTGATCCGCCAGAGCCGTGGCGGCGACCTCTACGACAGCCGTTTCGGGGCGCGGATGCGTGGTGAAGGGGTGTTCGCCGACCTGCTCGCGCAACGATTTGCCAAAGCCATAAAGCGTCTTGGCATGAATCATCGCGAAGGCTACAACCTCGATTGCACGGCCTTCTGTCCGCCGGGTCGCCAGATGTCGTTGATTTAGCGACAATTGGCCTATGGTTGAGGGGTTGGAATCCTTCCGCCGAAAACACCCAGTCACGTTTTTTGTGACCTGGAACACACGTTCTAGAGCGTTTGATTCAGTTTGAGTTAAGTTTCGGCGGCTACCTTGTTCATCGAGTGACTGACGGGTCGGGATGACCCGGATGTTTTAAACAGCCACTGGCTTCATACCGGAATACATGGGAACGACTCCCCTAATCCGCCAAAGAGGATGAATCATGAGTGACAAGGATAAACAGCCGTTGGCTGCGTCGGCGCAAACCCCTGAAGCGGAATCCGCCGATGCAGCGCTGCGCCAGATCGTAGACGGCTTTTTGCATTTTCATCATGAGGTCTTCCCACAGCAGGAAGAGCTCTTCAAGAAACTCGCCACGGCCCAGGCGCCCAAGGCGATGTTCATCACCTGCGCCGACTCGCGCATCGTCCCCGAGCTGATTACCCACAGCTCGCCCGGTGATCTGTTCGTGACCCGTAACGTCGGCAACGTCGTGCCGCCTTACGGGCAGATGAACGGCGGCGTTTCCACCGCGATCGAATACGCGGTACTGGCGCTCGGTGTGCAACACATCATTATCTGCGGCCACTCCGATTGCGGCGCCATGCGTGCAGTGCTCAATCCGGACAGCCTGGAAAAAATGCCGACGGTCAAAGCCTGGCTGCGCCACGCTGAAGTCGCGAAAACCATGGTGCATGAGAACTGTAACTGCGCCGACGAAAAAGAAAGCATGCCGATCCTCACCGAGGAAAACGTCATCGCCCAATTGCAGCACTTGCGTACCCATCCTTCGGTAGCCTCACGCATGGCGAACGGTCATTTGTTCATCCATGGCTGGGTCTACGACATCGAAACCAGCGAAATCAAAGCTTACGACGCGGATCAGGGCCGTTTCCTGCCGCTCGACGGTAGCCATCCGATTCCGGTGGCGACGCCCAAAGCGCGCTTCTAAATCTTCCTAAAAATCTGTGTGGTTTGACGCCGGCCGCTGTTTCAGCGGTTCGGCGAAGCCATGCCTGAAGAAAACTTCGGGAGAATCGCCATGCGTGCGGCTCAATTGAAAGCGGTGTTGCCACGGGAGTTGCTCGCTTCAGTGGTTGTGTTTCTGGTCGCGTTGCCGCTGTGCATGGGTATCGCGATTGCGTCAGGGTTGCCACCGGCCAAGGGTTTGATCACTGGGATCATCGGCGGTCTGGTGGTCGGTTGGCTGGCGGGTTCGCCGTTGCAGGTCAGCGGGCCGGCGGCGGGTCTGGCGGTGTTGGTGTTCGAACTGGTGCGCCAGCACGGCATCGAGATGCTCGGGCCGATTCTGCTGCTCGCCGGTTTCCTGCAACTGGTCGCCGGGCGCTTGAAGCTCGGTTGCTGGTTTCGGGTCACGGCGCCAGCGGTGGTCTACGGCATGCTGGCGGGGATTGGCGTGTTGATTGTGCTGTCGCAGGTGCATGTGATGCTCGATGCGTCACCGAAGCCCTCGGGCCTGGATAACCTTACGGCGTTCCCGGCGGCGGTGGCGCAGGCCTTGCCGTCGTTCGGCTGGCAGGCCGGACTGCTCGGGCTGTCGACGATTGCGGTGATGTGGTTGTGGGAAAAATTTCGCCCGCATTCGCTGCGCTTCGTTCCGGGCGCATTGCTCGGTGTCGGTCTCGCGACCGGGGCAAGTCTGCTGCTGGCGTTGCAGGTGAAACGCGTTGAAGTGCCGGCGAATCTGGCGGAGGCCATCGATTGGCTCAAACCTGCGGACCTGCTTAGCCTTGCCGATCCGACGCTGCTGATTGCTGCGTTTGCGGTGGCGTTTATCGCCAGCGCGGAAACGTTGCTGTCCGCAGCTGCGGTGGATCGCATGCACAGCGGCGTGCGTTCGGATTTCGACCGCGAACTGTCGGCGCAAGGTGTCGGCAACATGCTCTGCGGTCTGCTCGGCGCGCTGCCGATGACCGGGGTGATCGTGCGCAGTTCGGCCAACGTCCAGGCCGGCGCGACCACGCGTTACTCGACGATCTTCCATGGCCTGTGGCTGCTGGCGTTCGTGTTGCTGCTGTCGAGTGTGCTGCAAAGCATTCCGGTGGCGAGTCTGGCCGGTGTGCTGGTTTACACCGGGTTCAAACTGGTCGATCTCAAAGCGTTTCGAGGCCTGGGACGTTATGGGCGCATGCCGATGTTCACCTACGCGGCGACGGCGCTGGCGATCATCTTCACTGACCTGCTGACGGGCGTGTTGATCGGTTTCGGTCTGACGATGTTGAAACTGGCGTTCAAGGCTTCGCGTTTGAAGATCAGCCTGATCGACCTGCCGCAGGATGGCGAAATGGAGTTGCGTCTGGTCGGTGCGGCGACATTCCTCAAGGTGCCGGCGCTGACCCAGGTACTGGGCAGTATTCCGCAGGGCACCACGGTGCATGTGCCGCTCAATAACCTGAGCTACATCGACCATTCGTGTCTGGAGTTGCTCGAGGAGTGGGGCCGGGCGAATGCGGCGAAAGGGTCGAAGCTGTTGATTGAGTCGCGCGGGTTGAAGCGCAGGCTTGAGGGGCGGATTCGAACGACTACCGGGATCGGCGCGGCCGGTTAAATCTCCGGTTGAACTCAAACCCTGTAGGAGTGAGCCTGCTCGCGATGACGGCGGGTCAGTCAACAAAGATGTTGATTGATCTATCGCCATCGCGAGCAGGCTCACTCCTACATTGGATTGTGTATAACTCAGGCAGCAGGCTGGTCCAGTTCCAGACCCACACCCAGTCGGCGGCCCATGCACGGCCAGCGTTTCCACGCGGCGCCGGTGTCCGGGCTGCTGAGTTTTTCGCGGTAGACCTCTACCGATTCCAGGGCAAAACTCTCATCGTTGAGCATCTCGTCAATGGCGTGATGCACCGCTTCGTCCAGTTGGTTGGCAAATTCCTCACCGATCAATTGGTGAGCAATCAAGTTGGCGACCGTCATGTCCAGGGGGATCAGTGGCTGGCCGAAATGCTTGATGTACAGGTCGTTGACCTCTTCGACAAAACGGTGCGCCAGATAGGCTTCATCAAGCAGGCTGTCCAGGCCAACGTGCCCGGCCATGATGGCTGGCGGCTGGAGGAAATACTGCTCGGCGATTTTCAGCACCGGTTTGATCTGCGATTCGATTCCCGCTTCCCTGGCGACTTCATTGGCTGCATCCAGCAGGTCTGGCACTTCATCGATATAGGCGGCGACAAAACGCGTCAGCACGCCCTGGGCGTCGGCTTCCGGCAATTGGATCGCCGGGTGTAAATGAGGCAGCTTGCTTTCCAGCTGACGGGTCAGCAGGCCGGTTTCTTTTTCGTGTTGTTGGGCTCTTTGGATCTGCTCGCGCAATGCGGCGGTGTTCATGAAAACTCCAGGAAACAAGGCAATGAAATAGGGAAGACATAACTTAGCTGGCTTACGAAAAATGCTAAGACGCATTTGTCATAATTATTTCATCCTTGATGCGCCTGCGTTATATCGGTTTGCCACCACTCGTCTGCATCCTTCTCCATTCGTGCCCTTGAACGCAAGTCCCCGCTGTTTCAGTTCATTTACGTGTGCACATTGCAATTTCCCGTCGCTGTCTATACTCGCCAGTGAATGGAGTTAGCTGATGACGCCCGACTGCACCCGCAGCAAGGCCCGGCGATTCAAGTTCGTAGTCTGATGCAGCCGCTCCCTTGCCGCAGGCGAAAGCCGGCGGGATAACAAGAACGATAAGGGGAACCCGCAATGATGCGACATCCACACGTCTGGATGGGCCTCCTGTTGTGGTCGATTTTCAGCCAGGCCAACGCCGCCTGGACTGTGAATATGGCGCCTGGAGCGACTGAAATCAGTCACGCAGTATTCGACCTGCACATGACCATTTTCTGGATCTGTGTGGTGATCGGGATCATCGTCTTCGGCGCCATGTTCTGGTCGATGATGGTGCACCGCCGTTCTACCGGGCAGGTCGCCGCAAAATTCCACGAAAGCACCGGCGTCGAAATCATGTGGACCGTCGTGCCGCTGCTGATTCTGGTGGCCATGGCCGTTCCCGCCACCGCGACGCTGATCAAGATGTACGACACCAGTGAGCCGGACATCGATATCCAGGTCACCGGTTATCAGTGGAAGTGGCACTACAAATACCTGGGCCAGGACGTCGAGTTCTTCAGCAACCTGGCCACCCCCGCCGAACAGATCCACAACAAGGAAGCCAAGGGCGAGCACTACTTGCTTGAGGTCGACAAGCCATTGGTGCTGCCGACCGGGGCCAAGGTGCGCTTCCTTGTAACCTCCGCCGACGTGATCCACTCGTGGTGGGTGCCGGCCTTCGCGGTCAAGCGCGATGCGATTCCGGGGTTCGTCAACGAAGCCTGGACGCGTGTCGACAAGCCCGGCATTTACCGCGGCCAGTGCGCCGAACTGTGCGGCAAGGATCACGGCTTCATGCCGATCGTGGTCGAGGTCAAGGACAAGGCCGATTACGACAAGTGGCTCGCCGAGCGCAAGGCTGAGGCCGCGCAGCTTAAAGAGCTGACCAGTAAGGATTGGACCCTCGACGAACTCAAGGAGCGCGGCGACAAGGTGTATCACACCACCTGCGTTGCCTGTCACCAGGCCGAAGGCCAGGGCCTGCCGCCGATGTTCCCGGCGCTCAAGGGCTCGAAAATTGCCACCGGCCCGATCAAGGATCACTTGAGCATTGTCTTCCACGGCAAGCCCGGCACCGCCATGGCGGCGTTCGGCAAACAGCTGTCGGAAGTCGATATCGCAGCGGTCGTGACCTACGAACGTAACGCCTGGGGCAACAACAAGGGCGACATGGTCACGCCAAAAGAAGTGCTGGAGCTGAAACAGGCGGAAAGCAAATGAGCCGGTCTATCGCGTACCTCGTGAACCGGTCGGGGCACCACGCCCCGGCCCGCCCCGCCCACTCACGTAAAGGAGACCGGCCATGAGCGCTGTCATCGATGACCACGGTCATGCCGACCACGCCCACGGCCCCGCCAAAGGCCTGATGCGCTGGGTGCTGACCACCAACCACAAGGACATCGGCACGCTGTACCTGTGGTTTGCGTTCCTGATGTTCCTGCTTGGCGGCTCGTTCGCCATGGTGATCCGTGCCGAGCTGTTTCAGCCCGGTTTGCAGATCGTCGAACCGGCGTTCTTCAACCAGATGACCACCATGCACGGTCTGGTGATGGTCTTCGGTGCGGTGATGCCGGCATTCGTCGGCCTCGCCAACTGGATGATCCCGCTGATGGTCGGCGCGCCAGACATGGCCCTGCCACGGATGAACAACTTCAGCTTCTGGCTGCTGCCGGCGGCGTTTCTGCTGCTGGTCTCGACCCTGTTCAGCCCCGGTGGCGGGCCGAACTTCGGCTGGACCTTTTACGCGCCGCTGTCGACGACCTATGCGCCGGAAAGCGTGACGTTCTTCATCTTTGCCATCCACCTGATGGGGATCAGTTCGATCATGGGCGCGATCAACGTGATCGCGACCATTCTCAACCTGCGCGCCCCCGGCATGACCCTGATGAAAATGCCGCTGTTCGTCTGGACCTGGCTGATCACCGCGTTCCTGCTGATCGCGGTGATGCCGGTGCTGGCCGGGTGCGTGACGATGATGCTGATGGACATCCACTTCGGCACCAGTTTCTTCAGCGCTGCCGGTGGCGGTGACCCGGTGCTGTTCCAGCATGTGTTCTGGTTCTTCGGGCACCCTGAGGTGTACATCATGATCCTGCCGGCGTTCGGCGCGGTCAGCCAGATCATCCCGACCTTCGCGCGCAAACCGCTGTTCGGCTACACCTCGATGGTCTATGCAACGGCGAGCATTGCGTTCCTGTCGTTCATCGTCTGGGCGCACCACATGTTCGTCGTGGGCATTCCGTTGGTGGGCGAATTGTTCTTCATGTACGCGACCATGCTCATCGCGGTTCCGACCGGGGTCAAGGTGTTCAACTGGGCCAGCACCATGTGGCAAGGCTCGATGACCTTCGAGACACCGATGCTGTTCGCGGTGGCGTTCGTGATCCTGTTCTCCATCGGCGGTTTCTCCGGGCTGATGCTGGCTATCGCCCCGGCGGACTTCCAGTATCAGGACACCTACTTTGTCGTCGCGCACTTCCACTATGTGCTGGTGCCGGGGGCGATCTTCGGGATCTTCGCCTCGGCCTATTACTGGTTGCCGAAATGGACCGGGCACATGTACGACGAAACCCTCGGCAAGCTGCATTTCTGGCTGTCGTTCGTTGGCATGAACCTGACCTTCTTCCCGATGCACTTCGTCGGACTGGCGGGGATGCCGCGAAGGATTCCGGACTACAACCTGCAGTTCGCCGACTTCAACATGGTCTCGTCGATCGGCGCGTTCATGTTCGGTGCCACACAGATCTTCTTCCTGTTCATCGTGATCAAGACCATTCGGGGTGGCGAACCTGCACCGGCCAAGCCTTGGGATGGTGCGGAAGGTCTGGAGTGGAGCGTGCCGTCACCGGCGCCGTATCACACCTTCACCACACCGCCGGAAGTGAAATGAACACAGATCTGTCTGTGGGAGCGAGCCTGCTCGCGAAGAACGATGACGCGGTTCATCTGATGCACCGAGTGGTCTGCTTCGCGAGCAGGCTCGCTCCCACAAGGGATCTGATGAGAGGCATGAACCATGGCTGACTCGATCTCGATGAAAAAACTCGTCACCCGCCTGCTCGGGGTGGTGGTGGCGATGTTTGTCTTCGGTTTTGCCCTGGTGCCGATCTACGACGTGATGTGCAAGGCCTTCGGCATCAACGGCAAGACTGCCGGGCAGTACGAGGGTGAGCAGGTGGTCGACACCTCACGCCAGGTGCGCGTGCAGTTTCTGTCGACCAACACCGCCGATATGCCATGGGACTTCTACCCCAAGCATGACGAACTCACCGCCAACCCCGGCGCGGTCAACGAGATGATTTTCATCGCGCGCAATCCCACCGACAAACCGATGAGTGCGCAAGCGGTGCCGAGCATCGCGCCGAGCAACGCGGCGGCGTACTTCCACAAGACCGAATGCTTTTGCTTTACCCAGCAAGTGCTGCAGCCCGGTCAGCAGATCGAGATGCCAGTGCGCTTCATTGTTGACCGCGACATGCCCAAGGATGTGAAGCACCTGACGCTGTCCTACACGCTGTTCGATATCACCGCCCGACATCCGCCGGTGGCTGTAAACGCCGGCGGTTGAGCGTGCCCGATAAGGAGAACAATAAATGGCAACTCATGAGCACTATTTCGTTCCGGCCCAGAGCAAATGGCCGATCATTGCCACGGTCGGGATGCTCGTCACCGTGTACGGTCTGGCCACCTGGTTCAACGATCTGAAGGCCGCGCGCCCGGAATCCCACGGCCCGCTGATTTTTTTCGTCGGTGGCCTGCTGGTGGCGTACATGCTGTTCGGCTGGTTCGGCACGGTGATCAAGGAAAGCCGCGCGGGACTCTACAGCGCGCAGCTGGATCGCTCGTTCCGCTGGGGCATGAGTTGGTTCATCTTCTCCGAGGTGATGTTCTTCATCGCCTTTTTTGGTGCGCTGTTTTACGTGCGGCACATCTCGGGTCCGGCTCTCGGCGGTGAAGGCCCGAAAGGCATCGCGCACATGCTCTGGCCGAACTTCCAGTTCACCTGGCCGCTGCTGCACACGCCGGATCCGAAACTGTTCCCGCCACCGAAAGACATCATCAGCCCGTGGGGCCTGCCGCTGATCAACACGATTCTGCTGGTCAGCTCCAGCGTGACCATCACCATTGCCCACCATGCTTTGAAGAAGGGCCATCGCGGCGCACTGAAAATCTGGCTGGCGATCACCGTGCTGCTGGGCTGCGCGTTTCTCGGTTTCCAGGCTGAGGAATACATCCACGCCTATCACGAACTGGGGCTGACCCTCGGTTCGGGCATTTATGGCGCGACGTTCTTCATGCTCACCGGGTTCCACGGCGCCCACGTGACCATCGGCACGATCATTCTGTTCGTGATGCTGATGCGCATCATGAAGGGTCATTTCGACAACGAGCACCAGTTCGGTTTCGAAGCGGCGAGCTGGTATTGGCACTTCGTCGACGTGGTGTGGATCGGCTTATTCATCTTCGTTTACGTGCTCTGAGGAGCAACGCTACCAAGGCGCATGCGACACCAGTTGGCCGCTGTAAAAGCCCCAGGCGATCAAGCCGACGGTAGCAGCGGCCAATGCCACCCGAACACTCAAGGCGATGACCAGGCGATTGGAGCTGCTGTCGTCCTTGACCAGGAAAAACAGGCCGCTGAACAGGCTGATCACCGTGGCAATCAGCATCAGGACGATCGCTGTTTTGAGCATGGGAAGAACTCCGGGGGACAGGCGATGCAGTTGAGTATAGCGATCGCAACGACTGACTTTGTGGCGCGGCCATGAAGCGCTTTCGTCCGGGCGTGATTCCGACCGTGGTGGTTGCCTTGTTGCTGCCGCTGCTGGTTTCGCTAGGCTTCTGGCAATTGAGCCGGGGTGCCGAGAAAACCGCCCTGCTCGCCAGTTACGCCGAACGCCGCGCCGCCGAACCGATGGCCAGCAGCGAGTTGCTGAGCAGCGCCGATCCGGCCTATCGCCGTGTGCATCTGCACGGCCAGTTCGATGCCGCGCACAGCTTGCTGCTGGATAACCGTCAGCGAAACGGCAAGGTCGGCGTCGAGCTGCTGCAACCGTTTCAGGACCAACGCAGCGGTTTGTGGCTGCTGGTCAATCGTGGCTGGTTGCCGTGGCCGGATCGCCGCGTGCCGCCGCAATTCACCACGCCTGCCGATGCGCTGAATATCGAAGCGTGGGTCTACGTCGCCCCCGGCGCGACCTTCCAGTTGCACGCCGATCCGGTCAGCAACACCTGGCCGCAAACCATCACTGCCGTCGAGCCCACCAAGCTGTGGCAAACCCTCGAGCGCGACGGCTTCGCCTACGAATTACGCGCCGAACCCGGCCCGGCCAGCTACGAGGCCGATTGGCCGGTGGTCGCCATGGGCCCGGAAAAACACCTCGGTTACGCCGTGCAGTGGTTCGCCATGGCCACCGCCCTGCTCGGCCTCTACATCTATTTGGGCTTGCACAACGCAAAGGAGAAACACCATGGGAACGGCCATGAATCCACCCAGCATGTCTGAGGCAAAACCTGCCGCCAGCCGCCGTCGCGGGCGCATTCAGCTGTTGCTGATTGTGCTCGGCGTGGTCGGCCCGATGCTGCTCGCCACCGGCATGTACAAATTGCAGTTCTGGGTGCCGGAAGGTCGCAGCTATCACGGTGAGCTGATCGGCAACGGCCAGACCCGCGCCGACCTCGGCGTGCAAGCCGATGAAGCACGCTGGCAGATGCTGGTCACCGCGCCGAAGGATTGCGCGGTGGACTGCCAGCAACTGGTGTACCTGGCGCGGCAGATCCAGATCGGCCTCGGTCGCGAGGCCGGCCGCGCCAGCCATGCCCTCGCCGTGGCGCAACCAGTGAGCGCCGATTACGAAGCCAAGCTGACCCGTGAATATCCACAGCTGCAACGCTATCCGCTGGACGCTGGTGTGTTCAGTAAAACCACTGGCGACAAAGCCACGCCGCAACTGTGGATCATCGACCCGCACGGCAACCTCGTGCTGCGTTACGAGCCGAATGTGAAGGGCAAGGATCTGCTCAACGACCTGCGTCACCTGCTGAAACTGTCGAACATCGGATAAGGGCATCGTCATGGCCAAACCTGGATTTCGCCTCGCGCTGTTTGCCACCCTGCTGGCACTGATTGTGGTGCTGCTCGGCGCCTATACGCGCCTGACCCACGCTGGCCTCGGCTGTCCGGACTGGCCGGGCTGCTACGGCTTTATCAGCGTGCCGAAAAGCGAAGCGCAACTGGCTCATGCCGAACTGCATTACCCCGACTCGCCGGTGGAGGCGCACAAGGGCTGGAACGAGATGATTCACCGCTATTTCGCCGGCACCCTCGGCCTGCTGATTTCGATTCTCGCCGGGCGCGCGTGGGTCAATCGTCGTCATCCGGGGCAGCCGTTGAAACTGCCGCTGTTTCTGCTGGCGGTGGTGTTTGCGCAAGCGGCGTTCGGCATGTGGACGGTGACGCTGAAACTCTGGCCGCAGGTGGTCACCGGGCATTTGCTCGGCGGTTTTGCGACGTTGAGTCTGCTGTTTTTGCTGACGTTGCGATTGTCCGGCGTGCTGCCGGCGCTGACCGTGCCCAAGCGTTTGCAGTATTGGGCGACGGCGGGATTGTTGCTGGTGATCGGCCAGATCGCGCTGGGTGGCTGGGTCAGCTCCAACTACGCGGCGGTGGCCTGCATCGATTTTCCGACCTGCCACGGGCAATGGTTGCCGCCAGCGGATTTCGCCAATGGTTTTCACCTGACTCAACACATCGGCCCGAATTATCTCGGCGGACAACTCGACAGCGATGCACGCACGGCGATTCACCTGACTCACCGTATCGGCGCTTTGCTGGTGACGTTGGTTCTGCTCGGCTTGGCTTGGCAACTAAAAGTGGTCGGCATGACGCGGCTGGCCGGTCTGGTGCTGATCGCCCTCGCCGCACAGATCACCCTCGGCATCAGCAACGTGCTGTTCCATCTGCCGCTGCCGGTGGCGGTCGCGCATAACGCCGGCGGTGCGGCGCTGTTGCTGACGATGGTGCTGGTCAACTATCACGCGCGGACCAGTCTGGTCCGGGTCAAACAACCGGTGCTCGCACGCTGGCGTCTGAGTCCGCGTAAACACGCGGCCGCGCCCATCACCCTAAAAGGAGAAACGCCGTGGCGATTCTGATTGGCGAGCGCCCGCATCAGGCGATCTGGCGAGATTATCTGGAACTGACCAAACCGAAAGTCGTGGTGCTGATGCTGATCACTTCGCTGGTCGGCATGTTCCTCGCGACTCGCGCCGGGGTGCCGTGGACGGTGCTGGTGTTTGGCAATCTGGGGATTGCGTTGTGTGCCGGCGGCGCGGCGGCGGTCAACCATGTGGTGGATCGACGCATCGATGCGGTGATGGCGCGCACGCACAAACGGCCATTGGCCGAAGGACGGGTTTCACCGGCCGCGGCGCTGACCTTTGCATTGGTATTGGCGCTGCTCGGTCAGGCCTTGCTGCTGACTTTCACCAATCCGCTGACCGCTTGGCTGACCTTGGCCTCGCTGCTCGGTTACGCCGTGATCTACACCGGTTTCCTCAAACGCGCGACGCCGCAAAACATCGTCATCGGTGGCCTCGCCGGCGCCGCCCCGCCGCTGCTCGGCTGGACCGCCGCCACCGGCCACGTCAGCGCCGAACCGTTGTTGCTGGTGTTGATCATCTTCGCCTGGACGCCACCGCACTTCTGGGCGCTGGCGATCCATCGCAAAGAGGAATACGCCAAGGCTGACATCCCGATGCTGCCGGTCACCCACGGCGAGCACTACACCAAGGTGCACATTCTGCTGTACACCTTCGCGCTGCTGGCGGTGAGCCTGCTGCCGTACGTGATCCACATGAGCGGCATGCTCTACCTGATTTGCGCGCTCGCGCTGGGCGCAAGGTTTCTGCAATGGGCCGTGGTGCTGTACCGTGGCACTCGGCCGCACGCGGCGATCAACACCTTCAAGTACTCTATCTGGTACTTGTTTCTGCTGTTCATCGCCCTGCTCGTAGACCACTACTTACCGTTGAACCTATGACTCGAACCCAGAAAACCGTCTTCATCCTCGTCGCCGTGATCGCGCTGATCCTCGGCCTGACCGTCAACAAAGTGCTGAGCGGCAAGGGCCAGGGCGACCCGACCGCGCTGATCGACGCCGGCATTATCCTGCTGCCGCAGAGCCGCAACCTGCCGGACGTGACGATGACCGATCAGGACGGCAAACCGGTGGCGATCAATGAGCTCAAAGGTAAGTGGAGTCTGTTGTTCTTCGGCTACACCTTCTGCCCGGACATCTGCCCGACCACCCTCGCACAACTGCGCCAGATCAAAAGTGAACTGCCGAAGGATGCCGTGGACAAGTTGCAGATCGTGCTGGTCAGCGTTGACCCGAACCGCGATAACCCGAAGCAGTTGAAGCAGTATCTGGGCTACTTCGATCCGCAGTTCATTGGCCTCACGCCGACCTCGATTGAAGAGCTGCAGAAGGTGGCGAATGCGGTGAGTATTCCGTTTATTCCGGCGGATACCAGTAAGCCGAATTACACCGTCGACCATAGCGGCAATCTGGCGGTGATCGGCCCGGACGGGACGCAGCGGGGGTTTATTCGAGCGCCGTTGAATAATGCCAAACTGGTTGCGCAACTGCCGGTCATGCTTAACCGCAAATAAAAGCTGAAGAGCGAAAAGCCCCTCACCCTAGCCCTCTCCCGGAGGGAGAGGGGACTGAATGGGGGATATTCAAGAATTACGCCGAAATGAACGTGCTTCTTTGAATCCATAATCGACTCGATCTTTCAGGTCGATGTATGACGCAAGACACCTCGGTCGGCCCCCTCTCCCTCCGGGAGAGGGCTGGGGTGAGGGGCAGCTTCAGAGCAGGTCCAAAGCCAAGCACCAGACACAAAAAAGGGGACGCGCATGGCGTCCCCTTTTTCATTGCAGCCATCCAAATCAAAACGCCGGCAATACCGCACCCTTGTACTTCTCGGTAATGAACTTCTTCACTTCCGGGCTGTGCAGCGCAGCAGCGAGTTTCTTCATCGCGTCGCTGTCCTTATTGTCCGCGCGGGACACGAGGATGTTCACGTACGGCGAATCATTACCTTCGATCACCAGCGCATCCTTGGACGGATCGAGCTTGGCTTCCAGCGCGTAGTTGGTGTTGATCAGCGCCAGATCGACCTGGGTCAGCACGCGCGGGATGGTCGCGGCTTCCAGTTCACGGATCTTCAGGTCTTTCGGGTTGGTCGCGATGTCTTTGACGGTCGACAGGATGTTGCTCGGATCCTTCAGCGTAATCACGCCCGCCTTGGCCAGCAGCAACAGCGCACGGCCGCCGTTGGTGGCGTCGTTCGGGATCACCACGTTGGCGCCGCTTGGCAGATCCTTCAGATCCTTGAGCTTGCTCGAGTAGGCGCCCAGTGGCTCCAGGTGCACACCGGTCACGGCAACCAGACTGGTGCCCTTGGCCTTGTTGAACTCATCGAGGTACGGCTGGTGCTGGAAGAAGTTGGCGTCCAGACGCTTTTCCGCGACCTGTACGTTCGGCTGAATGTAGTCGGTGAAGACCTTGACCTTCAGATCCACGCCTTCTTTGGCCAGGGCCGGCTTCACGAACTCGAGGATTTCCGCGTGCGGCACCGGAGTGGCGGCAACGGTCAGGGTTTCGGCGTGGGCCGAGAATGCTGCAACGGCAGCAAAAGCAGCGATCAGTTTTTTCATTCAGCTAACTCCTTATGAGGCGCCCGTCTGGCGCCTGCCAGCGAATGGCCGGCTCATCTCTTAATGACCAGACCGGTTTATTTGCGCGAGAAATGCACAACCAGTCGATCGCCTACCATTTGCAACACCTGCACCAGAATCAACAGCAACACTACGGTGACGATCATCACGTCAGTCTGGAAACGCTGGTAGCCGAAACGGATGGCCAGGTCACCCAGACCACCGGCGCCAACCACACCCGCCATTGCCGTGTAGGACACCAGTGTAATCGCCGTCACCGTAATCGCCGCGAAGATGCCCGGACGGGCTTCCGGCAGCAGGGCGTTCATGATGATCTGCCGGGTGGTCGCGCCCATCGACTGGGTCGCTTCGATGATGCCGCGATCGACTTCACGCAGCGCGGTTTCCACCAGACGCGCGAAGAACGGTGTAGCACCCACCACCAACGGCGGGATCGCACCGGCCACGCCCAGCGAGGTGCCGGTGATCAGCACGGTGAACGGGATCATCACGATCAACAGAATAATGAACGGCAGCGAACGCAGGATGTTCACTGCCAGCGACATGAACGCGTAGAGGCCACGGTTTTCCAGCAGCTGACGCGGGCTGCAGAGGAACAGCAACACGCCCAGCGGCAGGCCGAGCAACACGGTGAACAGCAGCGAACCGCCGAGCATCAGCATGGTGTCGCCGGTGGCCAGCCAGATTTCGTACCAGTCGATATTGGTGAAGAAACTGATCAGGTCTTCCATTAGCGCAATACCTCCATGTGAACGTCAGCGGCGGTGAAGCGGGCGAAAGCCGCTTCCATGTCGCCACCGGTGACGGCGAGGGTCAATTGCCCGTACGGAATGTCTTTGATGCGGTCGATACGACCGGCGAGGATGCTGTAGTCGACGCCGGTTTCCCGGGCGACGGTACCGAGCAGCGGCGCGTAGGTCGCTTCGCCCTGGAAGGTCAGACGCACGATGCGCCCCGGCACGTGAGCAAAGTCATCACGCTGTTCACTCTCGTCGATCTGCTCGCTTTCCTGAACAAAGCGCTTGGTGGTCGGGTGCTTTGGATGCAGGAACACATCGGCCACCGAACCTTGCTCGACGATCACGCCGGCATCCATCACCGCGACTTGATCACAGACGCGACGGATGACATCCATCTCGTGGGTGATCAGGACGATGGTCAGTTTCAGTTCACGGTTGATCTCGGCCAGCAGTTGCAGGACCGACGCGGTGGTCTGCGGGTCGAGGGCACTGGTGGCCTCGTCGCACAGCAGAATCTTTGGCTTGGTCGCCAGGGCGCGGGCGATGCCGACGCGCTGCTTCTGGCCACCGGACAATTGCGCCGGATACTTCTTGGCGTGGTCAGACAGACCGACTCGCGCCAGCAATTCGGCAACACGCTTGTCAATCTCGCTGCCCGACAGTTCGCCGGCCAGGGTCAGCGGCAACGCAACGTTGTCGGCCACGGTCTTGGAGGCGAGCAGGTTGAAGTGCTGGAAGATCATCCCGACTTGCTGACGGAAACGGCGCAGGCCGTTGGCGTCCAGCGCGGTGACTTCTTCGCCGTCGACGATGATCTTGCCGCCGCTGGAGTTCTCCAGGCGATTGATCAGACGCAGCAGGGTACTTTTGCCCGCGCCGGAATGGCCGATCAAGCCGAACACCTGCCCGTTCTCGATAGAGAGACTGGTCGGGTGCAGCGCGGGAATATCCTTACCGGCGACGCGGTAAGTCTTATGGACGTTTTGAAACTCGATCACGTAGCGAACCTTGTGGGGCGCGTTAGAAAAGGATCAGCGGTTAGCCGGGCGCGCATTTTAGCCTGTCCGTATAGAGGTTCTTAGCATTTATTTCGCAATTAACCTTCGATTTGGCAATAACAAGATCAAAGGTCATAAAAAAGGAACGTCCAAAGCAGCCCATCAGTCACTAAGTAAGCGACTTGAAAACCCTGGGTGCCGTGCCCGGGAACCACTCAAGAGTCCCCGGCGAGCATCGGGGTCAACCGAGGAGTTTACGACTGATGAGCAAGAAGCCTACGACCGATAAAAGCCAGATGGCCGGAACCGATGCCCCGGATCGCGCCAACACCAACGCCAAACTCGACAGCCTGGAGAAGTTTCGCTCCGACGCCACCGGCCAGGCCCTGCGCACCAACCAGGGTGTGAAGATCGCCGATAATCAGAACACCCTTAAGGCCGGGCCGCGCGGGCCGTCGCTGCTTGAAGACTTCATCATGCGGGAAAAGATCACGCATTTTGACCATGAGCGGATCCCGGAACGCATTGTTCACGCGCGCGGCACTGGCGCGCATGGCTTCTTTCAGGCGTACGAGAACCATTCGGAGCTGACCAAGGCCGGTTTCCTACAGGATCCGGGGAAAAAGACCCCGGTATTCGTGCGCTTTTCCACGGTGCAGGGGCCGCGTGGTTCCGGCGACACCGTGCGCGACGTGCGTGGTTTCGCGGTGAAGTTCTTCACTGATGAAGGCAACTTCGACCTGGTCGGCAACAACATGCCAGTGTTTTTCATTCAGGACGCGATCAAGTTTCCCGACTTCGTCCACGCGGTAAAACCCGAGCCGCACAATGAAATCCCTACCGGCGGCTCGGCCCACGATACTTTCTGGGACTTCGTGTCCTTGGTGCCGGAATCGGCGCATATGGTCATCTGGGCGATGTCCGACCGCGCGATCCCGAAAAGCCTGCGCAGCATGCAGGGCTTCGGTGTGCACACTTTCCGCCTGATCAATGCCGAGGGTAAATCGCGCTTCGTCAAATTCCACTGGCGCCCTACTGCGGGTACTTGCTCGCTGGTGTGGGACGAGGCGCAGAAGCTTGCCGGTAAAGACACTGACTACCACCGTCGCGACCTCTGGGAAGCGATCGAGATGGGCGACTACCCGGAATGGGAACTCGGCGTGCAGATCATCGAGGAGGAAAACGAGCATGACTTCGATTTCGACATCCTCGACCCGACCAAACTGATCCCCGAAGAAATCGTGCCGATCACGCCGCTCGGCAAAATGACCCTGAACCGCAACCCGGACAACTTCTTTGCCGAGACCGAGCAGGTCGCGTTCTGCCCTGGCCATATCGTGCCGGGCATCGACTTCTCCAACGACCCGTTGCTGCAGGGCCGACTGTTTTCCTACACCGATACGCAAATCAGCCGACTCGGTGGGCCGAATTTTCACGAGTTGCCGATCAACCGCCCGGTGGCGCCGTTCCACAATGGCCAGCGTGATGCCCAGCACCGCACGGTGATCGACAAGGGACGCGCCTCTTACGAGCCGAACTCGATTGATGGTGGCTGGCCGAAAGAAACGCCGCCAGCCGCGCAGGACGGTGGTTTCGAAAGTTATCCAGAGCGCATCGATGCCAACAAGATCCGCCAGCGCAGCGAGTCGTTCAGCGATCACTTCTCTCAGGCGACGCTGTTCTTCAACAGCATGAGCGATCACGAGAAGGAGCACATCATTGCCGCTTACAGCTTCGAGCTGGGCAAGGTTGAGCGTGAGTTCATCCGTGCGCGGGAAGTGAACGAGATTCTGGCCAACATCGATCTGGAACTGGCCAAGCGTGTGGCGGCTAATCTGGGTCTGCCTGCGCCTACCAAAGGCACGGTCGAGGTTCGTAAAACCTCCTTCGATCATTCGCCGTCATTGAGCCAGGCCAACCTGCTGCCGGAAAACATCAAAACCCGGAAAGTGGCGATTCTAGCTGCCAACGGCGTCGATGGTGCCGCGATTGATGCAATGAAGAAGGCATTGGCCGCTGAAGGTGCGCATGCCAAGTTGCTGGGGCCGACTTCGGCGCCAGTGAAGACCGCTGACGGGAAAAGCCTGCCAGTGGATGCGTCCATGGAAGGCATGCCTTCGGTGATTTTCGATGCGGTGTTTGTACCAGGTGGTGCGGCGTCGGTGAAGGCGTTGAGCGGCGACGGCGTTGCGCTGCATTACCTGCTGGAGGCGTACAAGCATTTGAAGGCGATTGCGCTGCACGGCGATGCCAAGCAATTGCAGGATTTGCTGAAGCTGGAGGCGGATGCCGGGTTGCTGCAAGGCAAGGATGTACCGGCGCTGACCAAACCATTCTTCGCCGCGATCGGGCAGCATCGGGTTTGGGAGCGGGAGCCTAAAGCCAAGGCCATTCCGGCTTAAGATCTTCGGGAATAGACAGACCGCTTTCGCGAGCAGGCTCGCTCCCACAAGGGTTCTCCTATAAACACGAATTTTGTGTTCACTGGAGATCCCTGTGGGAGCGAGCCTGCTCGCGAAGCTTTTAGGGTTTACGCGGGCTCAAAACCATCTGCGCCGGCACGGTGCGCACGGTCTGCTTCACAATCTTCAGATCAAAATCCGGATTCAATTTCTTGACCCGCTTGCTCAGCAACGTCGCCAACCAAGGATAATCATTCGTCCGTGGCGCCTGAATCGTCACCCCACACTCATAATTCACCACATCCGCAGCGATCGCATCCAGTTGGCGACGAAGTTTGCGACTATCAGTGATATTCAACGCCACCGTAGTGCTCTCGGCAGTTGGATCGATCACTTTGGCTTTCGGCTTGGCTTCGGCTGCCAACAGCGCCGCTTCAGCCTTTTCCAGCTCAGCCTTGCGCGCTTCAGTGATGGCGCCATTGACGCCACCGGTCAGCGCCGGTGCTTTCGGCATCAACGCACGGGCCCGGCTCAACGCCGTGGCGGCTGCATTCACATCGCCCTTCTGCAGCACGATCTGGCTGCGGCGCAGATACGCCTCGGCCAATTGCCGCTGGTACTGCTCAAGGGATTGATCGTTTGGGGTTTCTTTCTGCAAAGCGGCCAACTGATCTTCGGCAGTGGCCAATTCGCTGCTGGCCAGGCTTTGTTCCAGCTGTGCAATGGCCGTAGCCCGCGCATCGGGGACTTCAGCCACCGGCGGCGTACTTTGGCAGGCGCCCAGCAGCACTGAAAATGCGACAAGGAGCAGATAACGGGAGGCGAACGGCTTCATTCCTGCGACTCTCTATTTGCGCAAAAAGCGGCCAAGTCTACACCCCGCGACGGGGCAGAACAAAACTCAGCAGAAACAGTGCGGCCGCCGTCACAACGATTGACGGCCCGGCCGGGGTGTCCTTGAACCACGACAAGGCCAGCCCGCCACACACCGCGAGCATGCCCAGCAGGCTCGCGCCCAGTGCCATCTGCTCCGGTGAGCGGGCGTGACGCTGTGCCGCAGCCGCCGGGATGATCAGCAGTGAAGTAATCAGCAACACACCGACGATTTTCATCGCCACCGCAATCACCACCGCAATCAACAACATCAGCGCCATACGCAGACCTGCGACCGGCAGGCCTTCGACCTTGGCCAGCTCTTCGTGCACGGTGATCGCCAGCAATGGCCGCCACAGCGTCACCAGCAACACCAACACCGCCGCGCTGCCGCCGAGAATCCACGCCAGATCGGTCGGGCTGATCGCCAGCAGGTCGCCGAACAGATAGGCCATCAGGTCGATCCGCACTTCATGCATGAAGCTTAGTACCACCAGGCCGAGAGAGAGCGTACTCGGTGCGAGAATTCCCAAAAGCGTATCGGACGCCAGCGGTTGGCGCTGTTGCAGCGTGACCAGCAGCACCGCCAGCAACAGACAGCCTACGGTCACCGCGACCGTCGGGCTGACATCCAGCAAAAAGCCCAGCGCCACACCGAGTAGCGCGGCGTGGGACAGGGTATCGCCGAAATAGGCCATGCGCCGCCAGACCACGAACGAACCCAGCGGACCTGCAACGATCGCCAACGCCAGACCTGCAAGCAGGGCATACAACAGAAAATCAGCCATGCTTGCAGTTGTCTCCGTGAACGTGAGGTTGGCCAATAACCGGCCCTTTGACCACCGAACCGTGCAGGTCGTGAGCGTGGTCGTGATGGTGGTGATAGACCGCCAGGCTCTGCGCGTTCTTGCCGAACAGCTCGACGAACGCCGGATCGCCGCTGACCTGCTCGGGATGCCCGGAGCAGCAGACGTGACGGTTGAGGCAGACCACCTGGTCGGTGGTGCTCATCACCAGATGCAAATCATGGGACACCATCAACACGCCGCAGCCGTGGCGGTCGCGCAGACGGGTGATCAGGCTGTACAGCTCGGCTTGCCCGGCGACGTCGACGCCTTGCACCGGCTCATCCAGCACCAACAGTTCCGGTTCGCGCAGCAACGCCCGAGCGAGCAGTACGCGCTGCATTTCACCGCCGGAAACGCTTTGCACCGGGCTGTCGATGACATGCTCGGCGCCGACTTCTTTCAACGCCGCCAGCGCACGCGGACGATCAACGCCCGGCACCAGGCGCAGAAAGCGCAGCACCGACAGCGGAAGAGTCGGATCGACGTGGAGTTTTTGCGGCATGTAACCGACGCGCAGTTTCGGCTTGCGCCAGACGCTGCCGCTGTCCGGTTTCAACAGCCCGAGCACGGCACGCACCAGCGTGGTCTTGCCGGCGCCATTGGGGCCGATCAGGGTGACGATCTGCCCCGGCTCGACGCTCAGTTCGATGTTGTCCAGCACAGCCTGCCCGGCAAATGTGACGGCGACCTGCTCCAGACGGATCAGCGCATTGCTCATCAAGCCCCCTGGCAACCGGAGCACAGGCCGACGACTTCGACGGTCTGCGCTTCGACGATGAACCCGACGTCTTTGGCGCTGTTGATGATCGCGTCGCTGATCACTTTTTGCTCAAGTTCAATGGCGGCGTGGCAATCGCGGCAAATCAGGAACTGGCCCTGATGCGCGTGCTCCGGGTGCACGCAGCCAACGAAGGCGTTGAGCGAGGAGATGCGGTGCACCAAGCCGTTTTCCAGAAGGAAATCCAGCGCACGGTACACGGTTGGCGGCGCAGCGCGGCGACCGTCCTGCTCGCTCAGCACGGCAAGAATGTCGTAGGCGCCCAACGGCTTGTGGCTTTGCCATACCAATTCCAGCACCCGGCGGCGCAACGCGGTCAGGCGCAAGCCTTTCTGGGCGCACAAGGTATCGGCCTCGGACAAAGCGCTGTGCACGCAATGTGAGTGGTCGTGGGGACGGCTGGCGATCGGTGTAATAGGCATGGGCGGCGACGAGTTTTGATAGAGACGTTATTATGTTACCCGTTCTCGCCTCCTTGAGTGGTCATCGTGTCCCGACTTTTTTCTGTTTTTGTGGCTTTTGTCGCCAGTTTTCTGCTGATCGGTTCGGCTCAGGCCGAGGTCAAAGTCCTCACCAGCATCAAACCGTTGCAGCTGATTGCAGCGGCCGTGCAGGACGGCGTGGCGATTCCCGAAGTGCTGCTGCCGCCGGGTGCGTCGCCACACAATTACGCACTGCGGCCATCCGACGTACGGAAGGTGCAATCGGTCGATCTGCTCTACTGGATCGGCCCGGACATGGAAGGTTTCCTGCCGCGCGTGCTGAACGGTCGTACGCTGCCGAGCGTCGCCGTGCAGGATTTGCCGGGGATGAAACTGCGGCGTTTTGCTGAGGACAGCCATTCCCACGCCGAAGACGCTGACGAACATGATCACGATCACCGTCCGGGCTCGCTGGATGCGCATTTGTGGTTATCGCCGGTGAATGCGCGGGTGATTGCCGACAAAATGGCCGCTGACTTGAGCACCGCAGATCCGGCCAATGCCGAGCGCTATCAGAAGAACGCCAAGGCGTTTGACGAACGTCTGGACGCACTGGATCAGCGTTTGAAGAAACGTCTGGCCAGTGTTGAAGGCAAGCCCTACTTCGTCTTCCACGAGGCGTTTGATTATTTTGAAGAGGCTTACGGCCTGAAGCACAGCGGCGTGTTCAGTGTGGCCGCCGAAGTGCAGCCTGGTGCGCAGCATGTTGCGGCGATGCGCAAGCGTTTGCAGGAAGTGGGCAAGACCTGTGTGTTCAGCGAGCCACCGTTGCGTCCGCGTCTGGCCGAAACCTTGGTCGCTGGCCTGCCAGTGAAACTGGCTGAGCTGGATGCGTTGGGCGGGTACACCCCGGCGACGGCTCAGGGCTATGAGCAGGTGTTGGAGAAGTTGGGCAACGATCTGGCCGGGTGCCTGGAATCGTTGTAACAACTCAAACCCTGTGGGAGCGAGCCTGCTCGCGAAAGCGGTGTGTCAGTCAACATAGAGACTGAATGTACCGACGTCTTCGCGAGCAGGCTCGCTCCCACATTAGATTTGTGCCCGGCCCAGAACCAATGTGAGAGCGAGCCTGCTCCGGGCGGCGTTCCGAAGAAGCTTTTAAAGGGCGAAAGGTAGCGGTGTGTGCACCTGCTGCCGCTGCGCCAAGCGCTGTTCAAACTCCTGCGGATCGTGAATCAACACGTCCTGCCCGGCAAACTGCTCCGCCGCGATCAACCGCGACAGCCAGAACCGCACACAGGCCACGCGCAGCATCGTCGGCCACAGCTCGGCCTCCGCCGCCGTGAATGGTCGCAACGCCGCATAAGCGCCAAGAAACGCGCGGGCACGCGGCCCGTCAATCAGACCGTCCTCGTTCGAGCACCAGTCATTCAAGGCAATCGCCACGTCATACAGCATCGGCCCCGAGCAGGCGTTGTAGAAGTCGATCAGCCCGGTCAGGTGCGTGCCTTCGAACATCGCGTTATCGCGGAACAGGTCGGCATGAATGTTCGCCCGAGGCAGCGCGAGAATCTTGTCTTTGCGCTCGGTGATCTCCTCCAACGCCTTGTGCAGCAGCGCACGCGGCTCTTCGCTCAGGTGCGAGAGAAACTCCGTGCCCTCTTCCAGCATCCAGTCCAGGCCACGGTCGGTCTTGCGCTTGATCATGCGCTCGCCCTGGGTCGCCAGATGCAAGTGCGCCTGCAACTCGCCGACCTGCGCGCAATGCTGAGCATTGGCGACCTTGATGTGCTTGCCAGACAGGCGCGGTTGCAGCAGCGCCGGTTTGCCTTTCAGCTCACGCAGCGCCACGCCATCAGTGGTGCGCAACGCGTACGGCACCGGCAAGTCGGCTTCGTGGAGCACGTCGAGCAGGTCGATGAAGAACGGCATCTCCTGCACCGGGCCGCGCTCGACCAGGGTCAGGACGAACTCGCCCTGCTCCAGGCTGATAAAGAAATTGGTGTTTTCGCTGCCGGCGGCGATCCCCTGGAAATCAAGCAGACGGCCAAGCCCGTAAGGGGCGAGAAAGGTTTCCAGCTCGGGCCGAGCCAGGGGAGTGAACACAGACATGTTTTAACTGCCAATACGGGCGCCGCCAATCGCGGCGCCGGGTGAATTAAAAACTTACTTCCATTCGAAAATCTTCCATGACGGAATCAGCATATCCGGCTGATCCGAGCGGATGAAGTTGGCATCCGTCCCGTCTGCGCGCACCAGAAAGTACGGTGGTGCGCCCTTCGGCGTGACTTTGATCGCGTACAGGAACCCGTTTTGCCGGTACTCCTGAATCGTCTTGTCGCCTTCCGTGCGAATGGTGACTTCAGGATCTCCCGACGGCGCATCATCCGCCGCCATCGCGGCCAACGGTGAGGCAGCAATCAGACCGACCAGCAGCAAGCGATTTAACGTACGCATGATAACCTTGTCCCTTTGTCGTCAACGGTCCCGCTATTCTAGCGCCGGACCCGCCGAAAAGGTTGATCCTGCTCATGAGCCAAGCCCCCCTCGTCCTGGTGGACGGTTCGTCTTACCTGTACCGCGCCTTTCACGCACTGCCACCACTGACCACCTCCAAAGGCCTGCCGACCGGTGCGGTCAAAGGCGTGTTGAACATGCTCAAGAGTCTGCGCAAGCAGTACCCGGACAGCCCGTTCGCCGTGGTGTTCGACGCCAAGGGCGGGACATTTCGCGATGAAATGTACGCCGAATACAAAGCCAATCGCCCGAGCATGCCCGACGACATGCGCGTGCAGATCGAGCCGCTGCACCAGAGCGTGATCGCCCTCGGCTTCCCGCTGCTGTGCGTGGAAGGCGTCGAGGCCGACGACGTGATCGGCACCCTCGCTCGCAGCAGCGCCGCGGCGGATCGCCCGGTGGTGATCTCCACCGGCGACAAGGACATGGCGCAACTGGTCGACGGCCACATTACCTTGGTCAACACCATGTCCGGTAGTTCGATGGACGTGGAAGGCGTGAAGGAGAAATTCGGCGTCGCACCGGAGCAGATCATCGATTATCTGGCGCTGATGGGCGATTCGTCCGACAACATTCCGGGCGTTCCGGGCATTGGCCCGAAGACCGCATCCGGCCTGCTGGTCGGGGTCAATGGCGGTCTCACCGAGCTGTACGCCAATCTCGACATCGTCCCGACCCTGCCGATTCGCGGCGCGAAAACCCTGCCGGCCAAGCTCGAAGAGCACAAGGAGATGGCATTCCTCTCCTATCAACTGGCGACCATCAAGGTCGACGTGCCGCTGGACGTCGAACTCGATGATCTGCAGATGGGCGCGGAAGACCCGGCCAAGCTCTACGAGCTGTACTCGCTGCTGGAATTCAAAAGCTGGATCAATGATCTGGATCGCGACGCCAAACGTCTGGAACTGAGCGCGGCCATCGAGCCTGCACCGGCCGGCGATCTGTTCAGCGCGCCAGCAGAAGAAGCGCCTGCCGCTCCCGCCGAAGCTGCCTACGAAACCATCCTTGATCAGGCACGTTTCGACGTCTGGCTGGAAAAACTCAACAACGCCAAGCTGTTCGCCTTCGACACCGAAACCACCGGCATCGACGCGCAGCAGGCGCAACTGGTCGGTCTATCGTTCGCCGTACAGGCCAACGAAGCCGCGTACATTCCGCTGACCCACTCCTACATCGGCGTGCCGGAGCAGCTGGATCGCGACACCGTACTGCGCGCACTCAAGCCGATTCTCGAAGACCCGAGCAAGCTCAAGGTCGGCCAGCACGCCAAGTTCGACATGAATATCCTGGCCAACTGCGCCATCGGCGGCGATCAGAACAACGGCATCACCGTGCGCGGCATCGCCTTCGATACGATGCTTGAGTCTTACGTGCTCAACTCCACCGCCACCCGCCACGACATGGACAGCCTCGCGCAGAAGTACCTGGATCACTCCACCGTGAGCTTCCAGGACATCGCCGGCAAAGGCGCCAAGCAGCTGACCTTCGACCAGATCGCCCTGGAACAGGCCGGGCCGTACGCCGCCGAAGACGCCGACATCACTCTGCGACTGCACCAGACCTTGTTCGAAAAACTCAGCGCCATTCCGAGCCTGGCCAGCGTGCTGACCGACATCGAGATTCCGCTGGTGCCGGTGCTGGCGCGCATCGAGCGTCAAGGCGCGTTCGTTGATGCGGAACTGCTCGGCATCCAGAGCATCGAGCTGGGCAACAAAATGGTCGCGCTGGAGCGCGAAGCGTTCGAGATCGCCGGGGAAGAATTCAATCTTGGTTCGCCGAAGCAATTGGGCGTGATTCTCTACGAGAAACTCGGCCTGCCGGTGCTGAAAAAGACCGCCAAGGGTCAACCGTCCACCGCTGAAGAAGTGCTGGCGAAACTCGCCGAAGACGATCACCGCTTGCCGAAGGTGCTGATGGAGCACCGCTCGATGAGCAAGCTGAAAAGCACCTACACCGATCGTCTGCCGGAGCAGATCAACCCGCGCACCGGGCGTATTCACACTTCGTATCACCAGGCTGTGGCGTCGACCGGGCGTTTGTCCTCCAGCGATCCGAACTTGCAGAACATTCCGGTGCGTACCGCTGAAGGCCGGCGTATTCGTCAGGCGTTCGTCGCACCGAAAGGCTACAAACTGCTGGCGGCGGACTATTCGCAGATCGAACTGCGGATCATGGCGCACCTGTCCAAGGACGAAGGCTTGATGAATGCCTTCCGCAACAACCTGGACGTGCACACCGCCACCGCTGCCGAAGTGTTCAAAGTCGAACTCAACGAAGTCACCTCCGACCAGCGCCGTGGCGCCAAGGCGATCAACTTCGGCCTGATCTACGGCATGGGCGCACAGAAGCTCGGCAAGGACATCGGCGTCGACACCAAGACCGCCAAGGCTTACATCGACACCTACTTCGCCCGTTATCCGGGGGTTCGCGAATACATGGATCGCACCCGCGCGCAGGCGGCGGATCAGGGTTATGTCGAGACGTTCTTCGGTCGTCGTCTGTACCTGCCGGAAATCAACTCGAACAAGCCGCAGGAGCGCGCTGCCGCCGAGCGCACGGCGATCAACGCGCCGATGCAGGGCACGGCTGCGGACATCATCAAGAAAGCCATGGTGGCTGTGGATAACTGGCTGGCGACGTCCGGGCTGGACGCCAAAGTCATCCTGCAGGTACACGATGAACTGGTGCTGGAGGTTCGTGAGGATCTGGTCGAACAGGTCAGTGCCGAGATCCGCGTGCACATGAGCGAAGCGGCGAAACTGGATGTGCCGCTGCTGGTCGAAGTGGGTGTGGGCAACAATTGGGATGAGGCTCACTGAGCCTTTTGAACACGGTTTGCCGCGACCTGTTGTCGCGGCAGCGACGGTAATACCTGCTTATTTCGAAAGGCGCTTGAGATTATTCCAAAGCTTTTTGAAAAAAATCTGAACTAATCTGGAAGGACACCACTCAGAGATACTGAATGGCTGGTGAAGCCCTTCGATGCTCCTATGTTGTGTTAAGTGTTGGCAGATATCTGAACCCCGCCCTAGCGGTTCGGAACTTAAACCCCGGAATTTCTCCCTCCCCAATGAAATCCGGGGCTTTTTTTGCCCAAAAATCGGCTGTGGCACGCTCAGGCTGCGTTGGAAGTGCAGCTCGAAATGCTCATTTAGGCCCCTAAACTCCGCTTTCGAGCTGCACTTCCGCCTTGCCTGCGCGCACCACAGCCAATTTTCCAGATCCCTGATTACTCAGCCGCCTCGGCGCCTTTGTCTGCCAGTTCCATCCAGCCGGCCAGTACAGTGTAGGCCTCTTCCAGACCCATGCGTTTTGGCGCGGAGAACAGCTGGATGGTAACCAGATCGCCCCAGCCCTTGCGGATTTCCGACTGCACTTTGAGCAGGGTGTTCTTGGCTGCGCCGTACGTCAGCTTGTCGGCTTTGGTCAGCAGGATGTGCATCGGCATGCCGGCCGCAACGGCCCAGTCGAGCATCAGCAGGTCGAAGTCGGTCATTGGATGACGGATGTCCATCATCAGAATCAAACCCTTCAAACTCTCGCGGCCACCGAGGTAAGCCTCAAGGTGACGCTGCCAGTGCATCTTCAGCGGGATCGGTACTTTTGCGTAACCGTAGCCCGGCAGGTCGACCAGACGGCGATCTTCGTCTAGCTTGAAGAAGTTCAACAGCTGTGTGCGACCCGGGGTTTTCGAGGTACGCGCCAGGCTGGCGTGAGTCAGGGTGTTCAGTGCGCTGGATTTGCCGGCGTTGGAACGACCGGCAAACGCTACTTCGAAGCCTTCGTCGTCAGGGCATTGATCGACTTTGGCGGCACTGAGCATGAACGTGGACTGTTGGCACAGGCCGAGGATGGGATTCTTGAGTTGCATGGGATTTCCGATGTGGGCGGCGCCGGGATTGGGCGCGGAACGCGGTGTCGCTTCCGTTTCAGTGACGCCAGTATATAATGCCGCAGATTTTGTGTGTGCTTTGTCCCAGCGTAGGATGAAGTTCACGAGAGCGACAGACCTTGATTGCGCATTAGAACGCAGAACGCTCTCAACCCTGAAAAGGTCGTTTTATGACGAAATGGCTGCTGGCTGCCGGAGTCTTGATGCCGCTTTACAGCGCACAGGCTACACAGGATCCGGAAGCTGTGTACAACCGTGTTTGTGGTGCCTGTCATTCCGGCCAACTACCCATGGCGCCCAAAAGAGGCGATCAGGAAGCTTGGACGCCGAGGTTGGCGAAAGGTATGGGGACGCTGGTGCAACACGTGACCCAGGGTTTCAAGGCGATGCCGCCGCGTGGTTTGTGCATGGACTGCAGTGCCGAGGATTACCAAGCCATCATCCTTTGGATGAGCGAGTAAACCCGGTCCATAACTTAACCCTTAGCCGTAGTTGGATTAGCTGATGAACAAATTGATCGTGAGTCTGCTGTTGACCGTGGGAATCTCAGGTTTCGCCCATGCTGCCGGTGATGCCGCAGCGGGCCAGGCAAAAGCCGCCGTTTGCGGAGCCTGCCATGGCCCGGACGGCAACAGCATGGCGCCAAACTTTCCGAAACTGGCCGGTCAAGGTGAACGCTACCTGACCAAGCAATTGCAGGACATCAAGTCGGGCAAGCGCACCGTTCTGGAAATGACCGGCCTGCTGACCAACCTGAGCGATCAGGACCTGGCCGACATCGCCGCCTACTTCGCCAGCCAGAAAGGCAGCGTCGGCGCCGCCGATCCGAAGATCGTCGCTCGCGGTGAAGCGCTGTTCCGTGGCGGCAACCTCGCCAAAGGCCTGCCAGCCTGCACCGGCTGTCACTCACCGAACGGCACCGGCAACGCCGCGGCCGGCTTCCCGCATCTGGGTGGCCAACACGCTCAATACATCGCCAAGCAGCTGACCGATTTCCGCAAGGAAGAAGGCGGTCGTACCAACGACGGCGACACCATGACCATGCAGACCATCGCCAAGCGCCTGAGCGACGAAGACATCGCCGCGGTCTCCAGCTACATTCAAGGTCTGCACTAAGAGCATTTGGCAGCGATAGATCTCGCGCAACGTTAACGCTCGATTAATCCGTCGCAGCAAGTATAAAAAGGGTGGCTTTGGCCGCCCTTTTTTGTGGCCGCTGCCGTTACACTACAGAACTCATGCCCGCCAGGATCTGTCTGAAAACAGGTCGCGCGAGGCGACCCAAATTGTCCAGGAGTAAAGCATGCGTAATCTGATCATCAGCGCCGCCCTCGTCGCTGCCAGCCTGTTCGGCGTGACCGCTCAAGCCGCCGAAGCACCTGCCGCCCCTTACGTGGAACTGGCCAACCCGGTGCCGGTTGCAGAGCCTGGCAAGATCGAAGTGGTCGAGCTGTTCTGGTATGGCTGCCCGCATTGCTACGCGTTTGAGCCGGTGATCAACCCATGGGTTGAAAAACTGCCCAAGGACGTCAACTTCGTGCGTATTCCAGCCATGTTCGGCGGCCCGTGGGACGCTCACGGTCAAATGTTCCTGACCCTGGAAGCGATGGGTGTCGAGCACAAGGTTCACAACGCCGTGTTCAACGCAATCCAGAAAGAACACAAGAAGCTGACCGACAAGAACGACATGGCTGACTTCCTCGCCACCCAAGGCGTGGACAAGGACAAGTTCCTCGCCACCTTCGACTCGTTCGCCATCAAAGGCCAGATCGTCAAGGCCCGTGAACTGGCCAAGAAGTATGAAATCACTGGCGTGCCAACCATGATCGTCAACGGCAAATACCGCTTCGACATCGGCTCTGCCGGTGGTGCCGAGCAAGCGCTGCAACTGGCTGACCAACTGGTCGCCAAAGAGCGAGCGGCAACCAAGGCTGCTGCCAACTAAGCGCGGCAACTGCCATGCGCCGCTGGAAGTCGGAGCGCATCGTTGGCCTGCATGACCCGCAGGTCAACGAGCACCACCTGGCATCGACAGGCTTGCCAGCAGACCATCGTCTGCGCTTGCTTAGCTTCAATATCCAGGTCGGTATCAGCACCGAGCGTTATCGACATTACCTGACCCGCAGCTGGCAGCATCTGCTGCCGCACACCGGACGCTCAGGCAATCTGCAAAAGATCGGCGACCTGCTCGGCGACTTCGATCTGGTCGCGCTGCAGGAAGCCGATGGCGGCAGCCTGCGTTCAGGCTACGTCAATCAGGTTGAACACCTGGCCCATCTCGGCGCCTTCCCCTACTGGTACCAACAACTCAATCGCAACCTCGGTCGGCTGGCCCAGCACAGCAATGGCGTGCTCAGTCGCCTGAAACCGTCGGCGATCGAAGATCACCCGCTGCCCGGCCCGAAAGGTCGCGGCGCGATCCTTCTGCGTTTCGGCGAAGGCCCGGAAGCGCTGGTGGTGGTAATGATGCACCTGGCCCTTGGCGCGCGAACCCGCAGCCTGCAGCTGGCCTATATTCGTGAGCTGATCGGTGGCTATAAACACCAAGTGTTGATGGGTGACATGAACACCCACGCCAGCGATCTGCTACAACATTCTCCGTTACGCGATCTCGGCCTGCTGGCCCCGCAGGTGGAAGCGACATTCCCCAGCTGGCGTCCTCAGCGTTGCCTTGATCATATTTTGCTCAGCCCGACCCTGACCCTTGAAAAGGTCGAAGTGCTGGCCCAACCGATTTCCGATCACCTGCCGGTCGCGGTAGAGATTCGTCTGCCGGGTTCGCTCACGGCCGATGCATTGCCCGCGTTGAGTCCTGCCCCTCGCGGAACCCCTGAATGAGCGACGACGCCCAGCGCTGGAAAGAGAAGTACCTCAAAAGCATCGAACAACAGGACAAACTCGAACGCCGCTGGGCCGCCAGGCTCGATTTGCTGCGTCGCGGTCTGGTGCGCAGCACACTGGCGGCTGAAGGCACCGATAAAGTCGTTGATCAGTGCATGAAGGAGATGCGCGACGTAGTGCGCACTGACGACATGGACGCCGGCCTCGCCGCCCTGCTGCCGCGCCTGGAAAAAGCCGTGCTCGATTCCGAGCAGCGCCGCGAAACCCGTATCGATCAGGTCAGTACCGCGCTGACGTCGCTGGTCACTCAGTTGCAGGCATTGCCGCTGCCGCGTGAAGTCGCTCAGCCACTGAAAAAGTTCGCCAAACAACTGGATGGCCGCGTCGGCTCTGCGCGAGAAATGCCATTGCTGCTGAGTGAACTCAGCGGCTTGCAGGGCAAGGCTTTGAGTCAGCTGGAAACGCCAGCCGAACCGGGACGCCCAGGATTGTTGCAGCGTTTGTTTGGTAGCCGTGACAGCGAAGAAGCGCCAGCCCCGAGCGCAGAAGCAACCGCGCCAACTCCGGCACCACGTGATGCGCAAGCGCCTGTCGCATCAGAAGCCGAGCCAGAACCAGCGCCCTTGCAGACTGCCGCTGTTGCAGGGCCGGTCATCACCGCCGCCGTGATCAAACAACTCGAGCCCGCGACTGAGATACCCTCACCGCTCTCGGAACCTCAGCCGGAACCTGACGTGGTTGCGTTTCAACCACCCCTCCCCAGCGCAGCAGCGCCCGTTGCCGCTGAAGCAGCGCAGGCCGAACCTGAAGTTGCCATGGCGCCCAGTGTCAGGCCGACACCAGTCACGGTCTCCAGTTTCAACCCCGACGAATTGATCCACCCCGGCGACCCGACACCGCTGATCCTCGACAGCCTGCCCCTGCCCGAACCGATTGCTCAGGCACTGGCGGCCATCGACCCGGAGCAGCCCGAGCACGACATCCTGTTCGCCCTGCCGGACACTCCAGAGCCGTCCTACAGCTCCGTGGCCAAGCACATCGAAGACACCCTGATTGGGCTGCTCGACGACCTGACCCTGCCGGAGCGCCACCGCCCGCAGGCCGAGGCAATGCGCGAGCGCCTCAAGCACGGCTTGAACTGGTACGAACTGATCCCGATCCTCGACGATCTCGCCACATTAATGCTGGCGATCACTGACAGCGGTCAGCACGAATTCGAAGCCTATCTGCAACAGCTCAACGAACGCCTCGAAGCGTTCCAGAGCAACCTGCAAGCCGCCAGTGAAGGTCACGCCGATAACAGCTCGGCAGCGCGAGCGATGGACACGCAAATCCGTGAGCAAGTCGACGGCTTGCAGACCAGCATGCAGGAAGCTGCAGATCTGGATGACCTCAAGCAAGTGCTGGAGAACCATCTCGAAGGCCTGCTCGGCACCATGGACCAGCACCAGAAGCAGCGCGATGCCCGCGAGCAAGAAGTCGCCACGCGGCTGAAAAGCCTGTCGGAGCGCGTGGCGCATATGGAGCAGGAAGCCCAGGGCTTCCGCGAACACCTTGAAGTACAGCGGCAGAAAGCCCTTATAGACCCGCTCACCGGCCTGCCCAATCGCGCGGCGTGGAGCGAACGCCTCGAGCATGAGATCAAGCAGTGGCAGCAGCACGGCAACACCCTGAGTCTGGCGATGCTCGATCTGGATCACTTCAAACGGATCAACGATAACTACGGCCATCTGGCTGGCGACAAGGTGCTGAAAATCATCGCCACCGTGCTGCGCAAACGCCTGCGCGGCTCCGACTTCATAGCCCGTTTCGGCGGTGAGGAGTTCGTTCTGCTGATGCCGGCGACCCCGCCAGCGCTCGGCGCCAAACTGCTGGAAACCCTGCGCGCAGCGATCGAAGCCTGCCCGTTCCACTTCAAGGGCGAGCGGGTAACCATCACCATTTCCATGGGGCTGGCGACATTCCGTGCCGGAGAACACAGCGATCTGGTGCTGAAAAGAGCCGATCAGGCGTTGTACCGGGCGAAAAATGCGGGGCGCAATCGGGTCGAGTTGGGCTGAGCAATTTGTTCCATTTTGTTTAAATCCGCCCACTGACCGTCAAGACGCAAGGCAGTACGTTACACTGTTGCATTACTGTCTTGCGTGTACTGCCTTCTGCCATGAAATTCTTTGCCCTCCTCGCTTCGCTGCTCGTTCTGGCCGGTTGTGCCAGCGCCCCGCGCTACGACACCAGCCATCCTTCGGCCAATTACGACAGCCGCATTCAGTTTGTGGTCGTGCATTACACGTCGGCCTCGCTGGAGCGCTCGCTGCAATTGCTGACCCACGGCGAAGTCAGCAGCCATTACCTGATCGGCGACGACAAGAGCGGCACCATCTACAAGCTGATGGACGAAAACCAGCGCGCCTGGCACGCCGGCGAAAGCCAATGGCAGGGCCGCACCTGGCTCAACTCCAGCTCGATCGGTATCGAAATCGTCAACCCGGGCTTCAAGGACACGCCGACCGGACGGCTGTGGTATCCGTACAGCGAAGCGCAGATTCAATCGCTGATCGTACTGCTCAAGGACATCAGCAAACGCAACGGCATCAGCCCGCAGCACATCATCGGCCATAGCGACATCGCGCCTCTTCGCAAGCTTGATCCCGGGCCGTTGTTTCCGTGGAAACGCCTGGCCGCGGAGGGTTTGGGTGTGTGGCCGAATGAACAGGCAGTGGCGCGCCAGCAAATGCTCTTCAACAACGGCGAGCTGCCGAGCATCAGTTGGTTCCAGGCGCAATTGGCGCACCTTGGTTACGACACGCCGCAGACCGGCGAGCTGGATGTCGCAACGCGCCATGTCCTCGCGGCCTTCCAGATGCACTTCCGCCCTTCGCGCTTCGATGGCACGCCGGATGCGCAAACGGCAGCGCTGTTGCTGGTACTGAACCAGACAAAATAATGACGCCCGCCCGACGGTCAGGGCGAAATCGCAATCAGCAGCTATAACTCATTGGTAATTCTTCGGATATTCCATAATGGTTGCTACCCGAGAGACGCTGCGTAGCTGGTTTTATCGCCCCTGGTTTTTGGCGATGATCGCGGCTGTCCTCAGTGCCAGCCTGCTGATCGCCGGCGGTATGTTCGTGGCAATGCGTCAGGTCGAGCAAAGCGAAAGTCAGGAAATGAACGCGCAAGGCGAGCGTTTCCTCGCCCGCCTCGAACAATTGTTCGGCCAGTTGCGCGAAAGTCTCGACGACCTCGAAGCGCAACCATTGCGCAGTTGTGACGATGAAATGATCGCCACCCTGCAGCAAGTCACCTTCAACTATCGCTTCGTCTATGAAGCAGCCTATATGGACGCCTCACGGATCTGCTCCAACCGTCCGCGTCAGGAAGGCGTGTCGGTAGTGCGGGCGCCGGATATCAAAGGGCCGACTTACAGCTATTGGCTGAACACCACCACCGAACCCGATGAAAACCGCGCGGCGCTGATGCTGGGGCGCGGCAATTTCCGCGTAGCCACTTCGCGCGGGCACCTGACCGACATGGTCGATCTGTCGCCCGGCAGCAGCCTTTTGGTAGTACTCGATCACGGCACCCGGGCCATTCCGGTACTCGGCCTGGCGCAAGCCTGGCCACCCACGGAACAATGGCCACCGAAAAGCCGCGATGCCTTGCAAGTCACACAAACCCGGCTGATCTATCGCATGCCCACCGACAACCCGGAATATCAGCTGGTGCTGATCACACCCAGAACCGGTATGCATATTCCTGCCATCTGGTGGTGGATGGTCCCGGCTTGTGTGCTGCTTGGCGCCTTTTCGGGATTCTTCGTTTTCCTGCTGGTGCGCCAGCGTCAGTCGATGGACGCCGAGCTTCACGGCGCGATTCGTCGCGGTGAGTTGCAGGTGCTCTATCAGCCGATCTTCGATCTCGACAGCCGCAACTGCGTGGGCGCCGAAGCCCTGCTGCGCTGGCGCCGCCCGGACGGCACACTGACCAGCCCTGACCTGTTTATCCCCATGGCGGAAAACACCGGGCAGATCCGCCAGATGACCGACTTCGTCCTGCAGCGTTTGCTGGAGCAATTGGGCCAATTGCTGCGCGCCAATCCGCAGCTGTATATCTCGGTCAACCTCGCAGCCTGCGACGTGATGGTGCCGCGCATCGGTCTGGTCATGGCGCGCTTGCTCACATTGCACCGAGTCGCCGCGCGGCAGATTGCCTTCGAGGTTACCGAACGCGGGTTGATTGATGTGGTGGTGGCGCGGGAAAACCTGCAAGCCTTGCGCGATGTCGGCCATCAAGTGCTGATTGATGACTTCGGCACCGGCTATTGCAGCCTCGCCTACCTGCAGACCTTGCCGGTCGATTGCCTGAAAATCGACAAGGCGTTCATTGATGCACTGGGCCATGACGCGGCGAGCAGCGGCGTCGCCCCGCACATCATTCACATGGCCCAGGCGCTGGATCTGAAAGTGATTGCCGAAGGCATCGAGCTGGAATCACAGGCGCAATTGCTCAGCAGCGAAGGCGTGAAGTTCGGTCAGGGCTGGTTGTTCGCCCATGCGCTGAGCGCGGTGCAATTCATTGAATTGATCACCCGTGGCCGACGCCTCGCGGGAAGGCGCATGGACGACGAAGCCTAAACGGCGAGCGCCATATAGAACTGCGTGCCCTGCCCCGGCCGCGAATAAACCCCCATACGTCCGCCATGCAGCTGGACGATTTCCTTGCACAGCGCCAGACCAAGCCCGGCACCGCCCTTTTTGCGGCCGACCTGCACGAACGGCTCGAAGATTCGGCCTTGCTGGCCGTAGGCAATGCCTTCGCCATTGTCCTCGACGCTGATGATCACCCGCTCGCCATGTCGACGCGCCTGTAAACGGATCTGACCGTCGCGGGCGGTATGACGCAGCGCGTTGTCGATCAGGTTGTCGAGCACGCGATCGAGTTGCGCCTGATCGGCCTGCAAACGTGGCAGCGGCCCCTGCACTTCGACATTCAGGGCGATGCCCTTGGCCGCCGCCGAATCGGCAAAGCGCAATTGCGCCTGCTCCAGCAAATCTTCGATTGAGCACGGCGCCAGCGTGAGTTTCTGCAGGCCGTTCTGATAACGCGAGAAGTTGAGCAGGTCATTGATCAACTGCATCAGGCGCTGCATTTCCTCGTTCACGGTGTCGAGCAGATCAGCCTCGCGCGACTCCGCTGGAAACTTCGCCCGTTCGCGGAACAAACCGAACGCCATGTGCATGCCGGTGACCGGCGTGCGCAGTTCATGGGAGGCGCGCAAGACGAATTCACTGCGTACCCGTTCGAAGGCGCGCTGCTCGGTGACGTCGTGCAACACCATCACCGCGCCGAGGATATGACCTTGGGTGTGACTGACCGGGGTCAGGCTGTAGGTCAGCAAGCGTGATTCGCCGTCGACCTCGATACTCAAATCTTCCGGCGCCCGCTCCAGCGTGCCGCCACGCAGCACCAGTTGCAGCTGCGCATCCAGCTCTGGGCGTTCCAGCGCCGTGCCCAGCCCCTGGCCGAGGCGATCATCCTCCCAGCCCAATTGTCGCTGGGCGACCGGATTGAGGTGCTCGAGATGCCCTTGTCGGTCGATCATCAGCAAACCGTCATCGATACTGTCGAGCACCGCCTGCAAGCGTTGCTGACCGGCGAGCAATTCGTCGACATTGGTCGCCTGATGCTCGCGCAGTGCCTCGGCCATCAGGCCGAAGCGTTTGGTCAGCAGATTCATCTCCATCGCCGAAGAAATCGGCAGGGTTACTTCAAAATTGCCCTGGCCGATATTGTCCGCCGCTTTCGCCAGAGCCTCGATCGGCGCGCCAAAACGCCGGGCAATGCCGTGGGCCGTGATGAAACCGATGATCAGCACCGCCAATCCGACAAATCCCAGCAGACCCGCAATCAACAAGGCTCGGTCACGCGCCTCACTCTGTACCGCGTTGATGTTGTCCAGTGCATGCTTGTGCTCGGTGATCAGTCCGTTGCGCAGCGTGTTGAAGCGCTCCCTGAAGTCAGCGCTGCTGCTTATGGAGCCGGCCGGGTCACGCGACAAATCGAATGCTTCCAGAAAGCTCAGATAATCCGCTTTTGCCCGACTGAAGCCATATAGCCGGCCATCGCCCTCTTGCTCTTGGGCGATGCCTTGGTCCAGCAACTCGAAGTAATGCTGCTTCGACGCTTCGAATGCCACGGGATCCGGCTTTTCCGCGAGCATGATGATCAGTTGATCACCCAACGTCTGCCGCAACTTGAGCCCCAGATCCAAAGTGACGAAGTTGCTGCGCACCAAAGCTTCTTGCGTTCCGGCCATCTGCATCACGCTGACCAGCCCAAGCAACAGCCCGAGCAAGGCCACGGTGATCAGTGCGGAGATACTCAGAAACAACCGGGTCCGCAACTTCATCGCCAGTTTCATCGCCCGGCACTCACAGGTTGTACTGCTTGCGCTTGCGATACAGGGTCGAGGCGTCAATGCCCAGGGTTTTGGCTGCTTGGTCCAGGGTTCCGGCGGTGGCCAGAACTGCACCGATGTGAGCTTTCTCCAGCTCATCCAGACTCAACGCCGCGCCCACTCGTGGCGCGTTGTTGGCCGGTTGCTCGGCCATGCCGAGATGGCTGATTTCCACGCGTTCCTGCGGGCAGATGATGCTTGCCCGTTCGACCACGTTACGCAGTTCACGAATATTGCCCGGCCAGCGGTAACCGAGCAGCGCTTCACGGGCCTCGTCGCTGAAGCCGCGCGCTGGACGTGCATATTCCTTGACGAAGCGCGCGAGGAAACGGTCGGCCAGGGTGAGAATGTCCTCGGCACGTTCGCGCAGTGGCGGCAAGTGCAAGGTGATGACGTTCAGTCGATAGAGCAGGTCTTCACGGAAGCGGCCGTCACGGACCATGTCCTCCAGATTGAGGTTGGTCGCCGCCAAAATGCGTACGTCGGCGCGACGGGTGACGGGATCCCCTACCCGTTCGTATTCCTTGTCCTGAATAAAACGCAGCAACTTCGGTTGCAAGGTCAGGGGAAAATCGCCGATCTCGTCGAGAAATAGTGTGCCGCCGTCGGCCTGATTGACTCGACCCAAGGTGCTTTCGCTGGCACCGGTAAACGCACCACGACTGTGGCCGAACAACTCGCTTTCCATCAATTCTGCGGTCAACGACGGGCAGTTGATGGTCACGCAGGATTTCTTCTCGCGTTTGCTCCAGCCATGAATCGCTCGGGCCAGCTCGCCTTTACCGGTGCCGGACTCGCCGAGGATAAGAATGTTGGCGTCAGTGCTGGCAACCTGGCGAGCCGTTTCCAGTACGACCTTCATCGCCGGGCTGTGGGAATCGAGACCGTCCTTGGGTTTGCGGATCTCGCCCTCAAGGGCTTCGAGGCGCGCGGACAGTTGGCGCACTTCCAGTTGTTTGGCGGTGGCCAGACGCAGTTGATCCGGGCTGCACGGCTTGACCAGATAGTCGGCGGCGCCTGCCTGGATCGCATCGACGGCGGTATCGACAGCCGAATGCGCGGTGACGATCACCACGCGCATCCACGGCGCCTGAATGCGCATCTGCGCCAACACGTCGAGCCCATTGTCTTCGCCCAGGCGTAAATCAAGGAAGCACAGGTCGAAGACCTGGCGTTGCAACAAGGCGTCGGCCTGAGCCGCGCTGTTGGCTGTGGCAACCGTATAGCCTTCATCTTCGAGGCAATAACGGAAGGTACGCAGGATGGCGGACTCGTCGTCCACCAGCAGAATGCGGCCTTGATGCTCAGTGGCAGATTCCATTTTTCCTACGCTCCATAGTGATTGGTCTTATGTTAGTCCCGGAGAAATCGGGCAAGTTGCATGGTTGATTCTGAACGATGCCAGCCATAGGAGGGTAGCTCTCTCCTGCCTTTACAGCCAAGTTATTGGTTTTGTTGATTTTTTAAACCATCACCGATTTGCAGGGCATTCCCTGCGTACTTTTCTGACATCTGCGCCCCGCTCTCAATTCCATAAGATTGAAATCTCCTACGAAAAAATCGTGCATTGCGCACGATCCCAGATGACCCATCGTGCAGGATGCGTCGCGGATGTTTTTCATCCGGCTTACAAGCCATTGATTTTATTGAATATTTTTCAATTAAAAAACTGGCACGCAGGCTGCAATAACTCACTCAGCCCCGGGCAGAAATGAACTGCCCCAACCGAATAAGAGTGAGGAACCCAGGATGACTCGCCAACGTGCCGCCCAAGTGCGTATCTCGCCACTGCATATCCAGCAAGGCCTGTTCGGCGTACTTGCGCTGTTGATCACCCTGATTGCCTGCCAGCAGTACCTGAGCTGGGAAAACAGCCAGCGCCCAGAGCCGTTGATCTCGGTGCAGCATGCGACACAAGTGCACTTCAGCGCCGTCAGCAGCAGCCATACCGAGACCACCTCGATGCGCATGATGGACGTCGATCAAGTGCAACCACAGGATCAGATGCCACGTGAAGAGCGCTGGGTTTTCTAATTGATTGAACAGATTCAGACGCAACGCGTCGGAACACGTAACACCCCCAAATAGAGAAGTAAGGAGAATCACCATGTTGAGCTGGGCAATTACATTCTTGATCATTGCCATCATCGCTGCAGTACTGGGCTTCGGTGGTATCGCGGGCACCGCCACGGGTATCGCCAAGATTCTCTTTGTCGTGTTCCTGGTGATGTTCATCGCTTCCTTCTTCTTTGGCCGTCGCGGCCGAGGTTAACGATGAGTGCGTTAAAGACACTGGCAGCCGCCCTGCTTCTGGGCGGTAGTGCCATGGCGATGGCGGCCAATGACGGCCAGACGCGGGTCAACGAACTCCTGAGTTCCGACCCGCAATACCGCGAAACCTGGGAAGGCGTGGTGAAGAAGGAAGAACGCCTGCCGGAATGGGTGATGAACCTGTCCGGCACGCCTGACCAGCAGATGAATGCCGTGACTGAAGATGGCGATCAATATCTGGTTGGACCGCTCTGCGAATCTGCGGACAAATGCCTCAACCACCGCTTGATCGTCGCCTTCAGTTTCGACAAGAAAGATGCTTACGCCATGCTCGTCGATGTGCCCGAAGGATTGCCGGCCGACAAGTCGCCAACGCGACATGCCACCTACCGCTTCCTCGGCAAACCCGACCAGGGCATGCAGGATCTTTTGATGGAAACCCTGAAGAAAGATCCGAAGTGGTACTGATTCGAACATGAAAGCAGCACCCCTGCTGCTTTCCATTGCGCCCACCTGAGGAAGGCAGGCGCATGACCAAGGGGCCGGGACGTTCTGACTGTTGCAGGGTCGGAGTGACCTACGGGTACAGGGAGTGCCTGCGCAAGGGCCGGGTCAGGGTAAAAGCTGCGCCGCAGGTTCGCCGACCCACAGTGGTTCGACGGACTTGCGCTGAGCTTTCAATCAGTTAAAACGTTGATCCAGAGCGTCCAGCTCATTCCTTTTATCGCTGACACTGCGCGCGAAAACATTACGCGGTGTTTCCTGGCGACCGTATATCGACAAAAAAACCGTTTAAACAGTAGGACTTCTAGTCTTCCAACGTAGGCTTTTTCCTAAGTTTTTAGTCGATTTTTCTTGTTCAAAAAACAACCAACCTTCGCTGTGATGACCGGTTCACGGCACTTATGCCGGCCGAAATGTCACAATCGAACCGGTTGGGACGCCAGTTTCATTAAAAAAAGCTCATGCCGATTCGGCATAGGGTAGGCGTTTACGGCATTAGACGGCGCAACCTTGCATCGGAATAGTTGCGCCTTTTTTCGCCTGCCGAAGAGCTGTAAATACGCGCTTCGGGGCACCTTATACGGAGGCAGATGCACAGACTTTTCCGCTAAAGAGCGTTCCAGTTCCTGCATGTGCCTGAGTCAAACGCAAGTAAGGGTAAAGATAATGAAGAAGGCAAAAATTAGCCTCGCCTGGCAGATCCTCATCGGTCTGGTTTTGGGTATTGCAATTGGTGCGTTGCTCAATCACTTCAGTGCCGAAAAGGCCTGGTGGATCAGCAACGTCCTGCAACCGGCAGGCGATATCTTTATCCGTCTGATCAAGATGATCGTGATTCCGATCGTCATCTCTTCCCTGATCGTCGGCATCGCCGGCGTGGGCGACGCCAAAAAGCTGGGGCGTATCGGCCTGAAGACGATCATCTATTTCGAAATCGTCACCACCATCGCCATCGTCGTCGGTCTGGTATTGGCCAACCTGTTCCATCCAGGTACCGGCATCGACATGAGCACCTTGGGTACGGTGGACATTTCCAAGTACCAGGCGACTGCCGCCGAAGTACAGCATGAACACGCGTTCATCGAGACCATCCTCAACCTGATCCCGTCGAACATCTTCGCGGCCATGGCCCGCGGCGAAATGCTGCCGATCATCTTCTTCTCCGTGCTGTTCGGTCTCGGCCTGTCGAGCCTGCAGTCGGACTTGCGTGAGCCGCTGGTGAAGATGTTCCAGGGCGTCTCGGAAAGCATGTTCAAAGTCACCCACATGATCATGAACTACGCGCCGATCGGCGTATTCGCCCTGATCGCGGTGACCGTCGCCAACTTCGGCTTCGCCTCGCTGCTGCCGCTGGCGAAACTGGTGATCCTGGTTTACGTCGCCATCGCCTTCTTCGCCTTCGTGGTACTGGGCCTGATCGCCAAGCTGTTCGGCTTCTCGGTGATCAAGCTGATGCGCATCTTCAAGGATGAGCTGGTACTGGCCTACTCCACCGCTTCTTCGGAAACCGTGCTGCCGCGCGTGATCGAGAAGATGGAAGCCTACGGCGCACCGAAAGCCATCTGCAGCTTCGTGGTCCCGACCGGTTACTCGTTCAACCTCGACGGTTCGACCCTGTACCAGTCGATCGCCGCGATCTTCATTGCTCAGCTGTACGGCATCGATCTGTCGATCAGCCAACAACTGCTGCTGGTGCTGACCCTGATGGTCACCTCCAAAGGCATCGCCGGCGTACCGGGCGTGTCCTTCGTGGTACTGCTGGCGACTCTGGGCAGCGTCGGCATTCCGCTGGAAGGTCTGGCGTTCATCGCCGGTGTCGACCGCATCATGGACATGGCGCGTACCGCTCTGAACGTGATTGGTAACGCCCTGGCGGTACTGGTTATCGCACGTTGGGAAGGCATGTACGACGACGCCAAGGGCCAGCGCTACTGGAACTCCCTGCCGCACTGGCGCAGCAAGGAAAAACTGCCGGCAGGCGAGATTTCCAAGAACTGACACAAATCCCTGTAGGAGTGAGCCTGCTCGCGATGAGGGCTGTACATTCAACATCTCTGTTGTCTGATACACCGCGATCGCGAGCAGGCTCACTCCTACAGTGGACCGAGTCAGCCATACAAACCCCGGAGAAATCCGGGGTTTGTCGTTTCTGGCGACCCCGCTATCATTCGCCGCATTCTTCGGGGGATTTGACTGATGCTTAATGGCCTGTGGCTTGGCTTCTTCATCGTGGCAGCCGTTTCGGCGCTGGCGCAGTGGCTGATCGGCGGCAATGCCGGGATCTTTGCGGCGATGGTGGAAAGCATTTTCGCCATGGCCAAGCTCTCGGTCGAGGTCATGGTGCTGCTGTTCGGCACCCTCACCCTGTGGCTGGGCTTTCTGCGCATTGCCGAAAAGGCCGGGATCGTCGAATGGCTGGCCAAGGTGCTCGGCCCTTTGTTCCTGCGGCTGATGCCGGAAGTCCCGGCCGGTCACCCTGCCCTTGGCCTGATCACTTTGAACTTCGCCGCCAACGGCCTCGGTCTGGACAACGCCGCCACGCCGATCGGCCTGAAAGCCATGAAGGCGCTGCAGGAGCTCAATCCCAGTGCCACCATCGCCAGTAACGCGCAAATCCTCTTCCTGGTGCTCAACGCCTCCTCCCTGACCCTGCTGCCCGTGACGATCTTCATGTACCGCGCCCAGCAAGGCGCGCCGGATCCAACGCTGGTGTTCCTGCCGATTCTGTTGGCGACCAGTTGCTCGACAATTGTCGGCTTCCTCTCGGTGGCGTTCATGCAGCGGCTGCGGATCTGGGATCCGGTGGTGTTGGCTTATCTGATTCCCGGCGCGCTGATTCTCGGTGGCTTTATGGCGCTGCTGGGCACACTATCGGCAACGGCATTGGCGGGATTGTCGTCGATCCTCGGCAATCTCACGCTGTTCGGGTTGATCATGCTGTTTCTGATCATCGGCGCTTTAAGGAAAGTGAAGGTTTACGAAGCGTTCGTTGAAGGCGCGAAGGAAGGCTTCGATGTCGCGAAGAACCTGCTGCCATATCTGGTGGCGATGCTCTGTGCGGTGGGCGTATTGCGCGCATCGGGGGCGCTGGACTTCGGGCTGGACGGCATTCGGTATCTGGTCGAGTGGGCCGGCTGGGACACGCGGTTTGTCGATGCGTTGCCGACGGCGATGGTCAAACCGTTCTCCGGCAGCGCGGCGCGGGCGATGTTGATCGAGACGATGAAGACGTCCGGTGTCGACAGCTTCCCGGCGCTGGTCGCGGCGACGATTCAGGGCAGTACCGAAACCACGTTCTATGTGCTGGCGGTGTATTTCGGTGCGGTGGGAATTCAGCGGGCGCGGCATGCGGTGGGGTGTGCGTTGTTGGCGGAGTTTGCCGGTGTGGTCGGGGCTATTTTCGTCTGCTACTGGTTCTTCGGCTGAACAAATATCCAATGTGGGAGCGAGCCTGCTCGCGAAAGCGGTGTGTCATTCACGTTGATGTGTCTGACACGACGCCTTCGCGAGCAGGCTCGCTCCCACAGGGGTTGGTGTTGGGGCTTAAGGTCTTTGGGGGGCCAGTTTCTGGCCTTGGTCGACGGCCCAGGCCACGACTTTGGCGGTGAGGCGATCACTGGCCTGACCAAACCCGGCGACCACCGCTGGCACCTGCACATCGTTCAGAGACTGACGCTCTTCAAAGCGGCGGCTGGCCAGAATGCGCTGGTCATAACCGCGCACCAGCAACGCATCAACCCGCACCACAACGCTGGCCTGCGTGCCCTGATATTCAGTCTGAAACGCCTGCAAATTCCCGCCCAATTCCAGATCCGCAGCAAAGTTGCTGTCATCGGTACTGAGCAGCGTCACCCGGCCATCGCGCTGAAAGCCGTCGAGCAAACGATTACGCACCAGCACCGGTGCCGGATCACTCCAGCGCGAGCCCTTGTAGCTGCTGATCACATCGCCCTGCGGAATCACCGCAATAGTCGGCCGGTTCAATGCTTCACTGGCCTGCAACTTGTTCAGCCGCAACGACCAGGACTGAGTCGCCGCCGAACTGGCCGAGGCGGGCGCCTGTGCGGTGGGCAAGCGATAGACATCCGACGGCTCGGACTGCGGCAGAATCGAACAGGCGCAGATCAGCGTGAAGCCGGCGAAGAGGGCAAGTCGAGTCAGCTTCATGGCGTGAATTCCTTGTTCTTGTCACGGCCCAGCAGGTAGCCGCTGGGGTTGGCCTCAAGGCGTTGCGAGATGGCGCGCAGCGAGGTCAGCGTCTCACGCAGTTCGCGGATTGCCGGGGCCAGGCCATTAAGGCCCTGCATGCCGTTGTCGAGGGAGTTTTCGTTTTTGCTGAGCAACGTGCTGATGGTGGTCGTACTTTGCTCAAGCGACTTCATCGCTTGCTCGGCGCTGCCCAGCGCTTGCTTGCCCTGATCGTTGATCAAACCGTTGGCGTTGCGCATCAGCAGCGACGTCTGTTCGAGCATACTGCCGGCCTGTTTGCCGACGGTCGCCAGTTGCTGCATCGCCTGTTTGATGTCACCGCGCTGATCGTTGATCGTTCCGGTGGTTTGCTCCAGATGCGCGAGGGTTTTGCTGACGCGCTCGACGTTCTCGGCAGAGAACATCTGATTGGCGTTCTGCAGCAGCGCAGTGATGCCGGTCATCAAATCGTTGGAGTCATTGAGCAAGCGCGAAATAGGCGAGGGCGAGGCGACGATGGTCGGCAGATTACCGTCATGCCCACGCAATTTCGGGCTCTCGGGCGTACCACCGCTGAGCTGGATGATCGACGTCCCGGTGATCCCGGCCAGCGCCAGTTTGGCCTGGGTGTCTTCCTTGACCGGCGTATCACCGGCCAGACGAATCCGCGCCAGCACCCGCCGTGGATCCTTTGGATCAAGGCGCAGATTGATCACATCGCCGACCTTGATCCCGCTGTACTGCACCGGGCTGCCCTTGGACAGGCCGCTGACCGCCTCGCTGAAGACAATCTCGTAATCCTTGAACTCGGTGTCGACACTGGACTTGGCCAGGAACAGACCGAAGAGCAGGGCGCCTGCCACCACGATCACGGTGAACAGGCCGATCAACACATGATGCGCTCGGGTTTCCATGTCAGACCTCGTTGAGCAATTTGGCGGCGTCCAGCGCCGAGCGGCCGCGCGGGCCGTGGAAGTATTCGTGAATCCACGCGTCGTCGGTTTCCGAGACGACGTCGATAGGCCCTGCGACCAAGACCTTTTTCTGCGCCAGCACCGCCACGCGGTCGGTAATGGTGTAGAGCGTGTCGAGGTCGTGGGTCACCAGAAACACGCTAAGGCCGAGCGCATCGCGCAGGGTCAGGATCAATTGATCGAATTGCGCCGCGCCAATCGGATCGAGACCGGCGGTGGGTTCGTCGAGAAACAGAATGTCCGGATCCAGCGCCAAGGCCCGCGCCAACGCCGCGCGTTTGATCATGCCGCCGGACAGTGACGCCGGGTATTTGTCCGCCGCCGACAGTGGTAATCCGGCCAGCGCCAGCTTCACCGCCGCCAGGTGCTCGGCGTCGTTGCGGCTGAGGCCGGCGTGTTCGATGAGGGGCAGGGCGACGTTCTCGGTGACCGTCAGCGAGGAGAACAGCGCGCCTTTCTGAAACAGCACGCCAAAACGCCGCTCGACCAGCGAACGCTCGTGCTCGGACAGGCTCGGCAGGTTCTTGCCAAACACTTTGACCATGCCTTCGCTGGGCCGGCGCAGACCGACGATGCTGCGCAGCAACACCGATTTGCCGCTGCCGGAACCGCCGACCACGGCGAGGATTTCGCCTTTGTACAAATCCAGATCGAGGTTCTCGTGGACGCTCTGGCTGCCGAAGCGATTGCACAGGCCACGGACTTCGATCACCGCCTCCGAGGGCGCGCGGGGTAGACGACTCACCAGCCCATCTCCATGAAGAACAGCGCGGCCACCGCGTCGAGCACGATGACCACGAAAATCGATTGGACCACGGCGGACGTGGTGTGGGCACCGACCGACTCGGCACTGCCGCTGACCTTGAAGCCTTCCAGGCAACCAATCGCGGCAATGATGAAGGCGAAGATCGGCGCCTTCACCAAGCCTACGAGAAAGTGCTGAACGCCGATGTCCGACTGCAACAACGTCAGGAACATCGCCGGCGAGATATCCAGCGACACCGCACACACCACGCCGCCACCGATGATCCCGCAGAGCATCGCCAGGAAGGTCAGCATCGGCAGCGCCACCAGCATCGCCAGCACGCGCGGCACCACCAGCAGCTCCATCGGGTCGAGGCCGAGGGTGCGGATCGCGTCGATTTCTTCGTTGGCCTTCATCGAGCCGATCTGCGCGGTGAACGCGCTGGCGGTGCGTCCGGCCATGAGGATTGCCGTGAGCAGCACACCAAATTCGCGCAGGAACGAGAAGCCCACCAGGTCCACGGTAAAAATCGTCGCGCCAAAACTGGCCAGCACCGTCGCGCCGAGAAACGCCACCACCGCCCCGACCAGAAAGGTCAGTAAGGCCACGATTGGCGCGGCGTCGAGGCCGGTCTGTTCAATGTGCGCGATCATCGGTGTGATCCGCCAGCGCTTGGGCCGGAACAGGCTGCGCGCGATGGTTTCCATGATCAGGCCGACGAAACCGAGCAGTTGCAGGGTGTCTTGCCAGACGGTGTCGACGGCGCGACCAATGCGCGTCAGCAGTTGCACGCTGACGCTGATTTCCGGTTCCTTGATCGGCACGCAGAAGTCGGTCATTGAGCAGTACACGGTTTGCAGCAGCGCGCGGTCGGCGGAGGTCAGGGTGCAATCGGGGTGTTCGGCGGATTTGCCGAGGCGCTCGGAGCCGAGCAGTTCAACCAGCAGCGAGGCGCCAGCGGTGTCGAGGGCGCCGAGGCTGTTGAGGTCGATCGGAGTGTTGGCGTCGTACTGGCCGTGGAGCTTTTCGCTGAGCGTCTTGAGCTCGGCGTAATGGGCAAGCGTCCAGTCCCCCGTGACCCGCAAGCGGGCAGGGCTGATCGACGTGTCCAGTTGGGCATTACCGCTGATCGAGCTGCTGGTCATAAGCTCCGTGCTTGTTCGGCCTTTATGCGAACTAACGTAATAGCACGAACCGGATTACTTTTCTTTGATCGCTGTGCTGTCTGTGATTTCGAAGCGCAGTACGCCAATCAACTGGCCATCCTCGGTCAGCACCCGCACCTGCCATTTGCCCGCCGGGTTGCCGGGGAAGTTCTGCTTGTGCGTCCAGGCACGGTAGCCTTCCTTGCGCCCGCCGTGGATGTCGAGGGCGATGCGGTCGACCTCTTTGCCGTTGAATTGCCAGACGTGATAAATCCGCTCATCGAGCCCGCGCGGCGCGTTGATCGCGGTGTAGGCGTAGAGGCCATCGCCACGAATCTGCTCGGCGCTGACCGTGTCGAGGCTGGCACCGGGAGTGCGGTCCTGCATTTGCGTGCTGATCGCCACGTCGGTCATCCATAGCGTCGCTGGCGGCACCCACGAACGCAACGCCCAACCGACGCCGCCAATACCAACGGTAATGCACAGGATCGCCAAAGCATTGCGCAGCGTGCGGATCGGGAAGATCGACGCCAGACTCGGGAACGACAACAGCACGGCAATGCCCAGCGCCCACTTGAAGCTCTGCGCCGTGGTCAGGTGCATGATCACCGGCAACGCAGTGAGCAGGGCGGCGAACAGGGTCAGGGTGTGCAGCGCGAGAAACGCCCAGCGCCGTGGCGCCAGCCATTTGTAATAGAGCGGATCGACGATGGAAATCAACGCGGCGACGCTGAGCAGGCCGGTGAAGAACAACTGGCCGCTGTTCCAGGTCGTGGTGATGAAGAAAAACGGCAGGACAAAAAACAGGCTTTCCTGATGGATCATCTGCGTCGCGTAACGCAGCAGTGGCTGGGGAATCTCGCGTTTGAAAATGCGGGTGAAGAGGCCGGTCAGGGTGTTTTCCAGCATCAGCCAGATCCAGCTGAGCAGCATGATCACGGTGATCCAGCTCGCCAGCCCTTGCTGACGATCGACCATGATGAAACTGCCGACCCCGGAAATGAAACCGCCGAGCGCAATAACCCCGGGATAGCGCTTCATCAGTTCGAGGATGCGCTGGATCAGGAGCTGTATTTTCGGCATTTGGGCGGTTCACGACTGGATAGGAAAAAACCTCGACAGAGTAGCGCCCGTCGGGCGTTGTGGCGAGGCTGCCGGTCACTTAAAGCCAACGCATTCCCCCTGTGGGAGTGAGCCTGCTCGCGATAGCGGTCGTTCAGTCACTATCTCTTCGTCTGGTAGACAGCTATCGCGAGCAGGCTCACTCCTACAGGGTTAGTGTTCGGCGGGTTTTCGGCGGCGGTGCAAACGCCAGCCGATCAGGATCAGCAACACCAGACCCAAGCCACCCGCACTCAACCACAACACCTGATCATCACTGATCAATGGCTTCTCGATCCGCAGATACCCCGGTTGCAGCAGCAACTCGCGCATGGCCTTGTTCGCCGCTTCCAAGGTCACTCCTTGCAGCTCGCGCGCGGGGTTGGCAAAGCGACCGTCCTGGTAATCAGCGAGGGCGCTCCAGTAATAATCCGCCATCGCGCTGTTGCCCTGTACCGCCCAAGCCTGATGGGCGATCGAAGCCTGCTTGATCCGCGCAAAGGTATCCGGGTCGAGGCCGTTTTTCAGCAGGTCGGCCTTGAGATCTTCCAGCACCTGAATGGCCTCGTCGACATCGTCGCGATCGAGATCGGCATTCAGGCTCATGAAACCTACGCCGCCAAACACCTCACGCTCAGCCCACGGCCCGTAGGACAAACCGTGGTTGAGGCGGATCTGTCGGTACAACGCCCAGTCGAGATAATCCTTGAGAATGTCGAAGGTCTGATCGTATTGATCATCGATCACCGGTTCCGGAACCAGCCAGTGCAGCTTGGCGCTGTCGCCGATAAAACCACGGGTCAGGGTGCGTTCATGGGCGGCGCTGGTGCTGATGTCCGGCAGTGGCCGATGCTCGCTCGGCTCGACCGCGTCGAGCGCGCCCCACGTGCGCTCCAGATAGGCCGGCAGCAGTTTGTCGAGTTCGCCGACGACGATCAGGGTCATGTTGTTTGGCGCGTACCAGGCTTTGCGCACCTTTTCCAACTGCTCCTGAGTCAGGTGACCGACTTCGGCACGCTGCGGGCATTTCAGGCCCAGTTCGACGGCGAGCTGATTGCTCGCGGTGTGGCCAAGATCCTGGCGATCGAGAAAGCGTTGCAGCCGTGTGTAATGGCCGCCATCTTCACGTTCAACCACACGCTTGGCGGCGTTGATGGCGTTGTCGTCGATGCGCGTTTGTGTGAGCAGAGCGAGCAGCAGGTCGAGTACCTTGCGCTGGTTTTTCGCCGGCGCTTCGATGACGAACGTGGTGTCGGCATTACTGGTGAACGCATTCCAGTCACCGCCCAGCGCTTGCATGCGTTCTTCCAGGCCGCCTTCGCCAGTGGCATCGATGCCGCTGAACAGCAAGTGTTCAAGCAGGTGCGGCAGCTCCTTTTCATCGCAATCGAAATCATCAAGGCCGACGCCGACCACCAGCCGGATCGCCACGTGCCCACGCTCGGTGCCGGGTTTGAGCATCAGTTGCAAACCGTTGGGCAGCGCATAGCCTTCGACCTGAAAACGATCCAGGGCAAAGGCGGGCAGGGAACCGAGCAACAGACAGGCGAACAACAGGCAACGCATAACAGGCTTCCATACGGCTGATTTGGAGATCCGTGTCGTCAGTCAGGGGCCCATCGCTGGCAAGCCAGCTCCCACAAGGATTTGCGGCGTTCACAAAACCCTGTGGGAGCTGGCTTGCCAGCGATGAGGCCCTTGAGGCTGAACTCTGTGTTACTGACTGACCTTAACCCCAGTCGTTCAAGGCGAATGCGTTATATCGGCAATATCATCCGCCGCCAGCGCCCCGGTGTCCGCCGTTTCCAGCACCACATACGCACTGCCGCAAAACAGCGAATTCAGGCGTTTCATGTCGGCAATCAACTCCAGGTGCAGCGAACTGGTCTCGATACTCTGCACGATCTTGCGTTGCAAACGGCTGACATGCGCATGGGCCAACCGGCGCTCCTGCGCGCGAAAGCGGCGTTTCTCGCGCAACAACTGCCGGGCACTTTCGCGGTCGCCGCTGAGGAATACCGAGAGGCCCAGACGCAGGTTGGAAATCAGTTGCTGCTGCAATCCGGCCAGATCCTCCAGGCCTTCCTCGGAAAACGAACGGCGCTGCGAGGTCTTCTGCTGCTGGATCTTGCGCAGCATGCGTTCGATCAGGTCGCTGGCCAGTTTCAGGTTGATCGCCAGTTCAATGATCTCGGCCCAGCGCCGGCTGTCGTGCTCGCCGAGGTCTTCGCGGGGCATTTGCGCCAGGTACAGCTTGATTGCGCTGTACAGCGCTTCGACGTCATCGGTCAGCCGACGCATTTCCTGGGTGACGGCGGTCTGCTTGCCGCGCAACACATCGAGCGTCGCATCAAGCATGTTGTCGAGCAGATCGCCCATGCGCAGGGTTTCCCGCGCGGCGTTGGCCAGCGCCAGGCTCGGCGTCACCAGCGCCGTCGCGTCGAGGTGACGCGGTTTGGCCGTGCCATTAACTTCGGGTCGCTCCGGCAGCAGCCAAGCACACAGGCGTGCCATCGGCCCGACGCTTGGCAGCAGAATCAGGCAGCGCGCGGTGTTGTAGAGCAAGTGGAAGCCGATGACCATTTCCTGCGGGCTGAAATCGAGGCTGTCGATCCAGTGCACCAGCGGGTCGAGCACCGGGATGATCAGCAGCAGGCCGATCAGTTTGTACAGCAGACTGCCCAGCGCCACTTGCCGGCCAGCGGCGTTCTGCATGCTGGTGCTCATAAAGGCGAGAATGCCGCTGCCGATGTTGGCGCCGATCACCAGACCAATTGCCACCGGTAAACTGATGACCGCAGCACCGGCCAGCGTCGCGGTGAGCAGCACGGCGGCGAGGCTGGAGTAGGAAATCATCGCGAACAACGCGCCGACCAAGGCGTCGAGGAGGATGTCGCCGGTCAGCGAAGCGAAAATCACCTTCACACCTTGGGCATGGGTGATCGGCGCAGCGGCCTCGACGATCAATTGCAACGCGAGAATGATCAGCCCGAGGCCAATGGACACCCGGCCCATCTGCCCAAGCCGCGTCTGTTTGCGCGACAGAAAGAAAATCACCCCGAGGAAAATCAGCAGCGGCGACAGCCACGACAGGTCGAAGGTCAGCACCCGCGCCATCAGCGCGGTACCGACGTCGGCGCCGAGCATGGTCGCCAGTGCCGGGGTCAGCGCCATCAGGCCCTGGCCGACGAAAGAGGTAACGAGCATGGCCGTGGCATTGCTGCTCTGCACCATCGCGGTCACGACGATGCCGGCGACAAAGGCCAGCCAGCGCTTGGACATGTTCTGGCCAATCACATGGCGCAGGTTGGTGCCGTACACCCGCAGGATGCCGGTTCGAACGATGTGCGTGCCCCAGATCAGCAGGGCGACGGCGGAAAGCAGATTGAGCAGGGTGAGCATACAAACCCCCTGTAGTAGCAGCGCCCCAGAGGGGCAAGTGGACGGTACCGCGCGGTTTCTACGTTTTTGATACTTAAGCTGTAGTTGGCTAACGGTCTGGGCGCCAGCATTGCACAGCTAAAGTGTGGATTGAAACAAAAGTGTCATGAAAACGGGTTCATTCACCTCATCTGAAATCAACACGATCCCCTGTAGGAGTGAGCCTGCTCGCGATAGAGCCATCAGCTTCAACATTGTTGTGACTGACAGACCGCTATCGCGAGCAGGCTCACTCCTACAGGTCTTGTGGCTGACCCAGATTATTCAGTGCACCTAAACAAATGTGGGAGCGAGCCTGCTCGCGAAAGCGGTGGGTCAGCCAACATTTCTGTCGATTGACACTCCGTATTCGCGAGCAGGCTCGCTCCCACAGGGGTACTGCGTATTGCCAGACTACCGGGTTACTGGCCCGGAATGTCCTTGCGCAGTTTCACCGGATCTTGCTGCTGTCGCTTCTTGGCCATTGCGCCGCGCAGCTTGATGTTGATCGCTTCCACCGCCAGCGAGAACGCCATGGCGAAGTAGACGTAGCCTTTCGGTACATGCACATCGAACGACTCGGCGATCAGCACGGTACCGACCACCAGCAGGAACGACAGCGCGAGCATTTTCAGCGACGGGTGCTTGTCGATGAACTCGCTGATCTTGCCCGAGGCCAGCATCATCACCAGCACTGCCACGACAATCGCCGCGACCATCACCGGCACATGAGAAACCATGCCCACGGCAGTGATCACCGAGTCCAGCGAGAAGACGATGTCGATGATCGCGATCTGGATGATGGTGTAGAGGAAGTTGCCACCCTTGCCGCCCGGGGTTTCGTCGCTTTCGTCTTCGCCTTCCAGCGCGTGGTACATCTCTTGCGAGCTCTTCCACAGCAGGAACAGGCCACCGAAGAACAGGATCAGGTCGCGGCCGGAAATGCCTTGGCCGAACACTTCGAACAGGTCAGCGGTGAGGCGCATGACCCAAGTGATCGACAGCAGCAACAGGATGCGGGTGATCATGGCCAGGCCAAGACCGAAGATCCGGGTGCGCTGCTGCATGTGTTTGGGCATGCGGCTGACCAGGATCGAAATCATGATGATGTTATCGATGCCGAGGACGATTTCCAGGGCGGTCAGGGTGAAGAAGGCAACCCAGATTTCGGGGTTGGTCAGCCATTCCATGTGTATTCCTTTGAGCGATTGTTAAACCGAAAAAGGTCCGGGCTTCAAACCGCGAAGCCAGGACCCGAAACGGTGAGTCTTGGGCTTATAGAGTGCTGAACACCGGGAAAGTCCCCAACAGCAGTGCAGCAATCAGGATGCAGATACAAACCAGGATCGCCCATTTCAGGGTGAAACGCTGGTGGTCACCAAAATCAATGCCGGCCAGGGCCACCAACAGATACGTCGATGGCACCAACGGGCTCAGCAAGTGGACGGGCTGACCGACGATCGAGGCACGGGCCATTTCCACTGCAGTGATCCCATAGTGGCTGGCGGCTTCGGCCAACACCGGCAACACGCCATAGTAGAACGCATCGTTGGACATGAAGAAGGTGAACGGCATGCTCACCAGCGCCGTGATCACGGCCAGGTACGGGCCGAGGAAATCCGGAATCACTGCCAACAGGCTCTTCGACATCGCATCGACCATGCCGGTGCCGGACAGGATACCGGTGAAGATACCCGCCGCAAAGATCAGCCCGACCACTGCCAGCACGCTACCGGCGTGAGCCGCGACGCGATCCTTCTGCATCTGCAGGCAAGGGTAGTTGACGATCATGGCAATACTGAACGCGACCATGAACAACACCGGCAATGGCAGCAGGCCGGCGATCAGCGTGCACATCAGGCCGAAGGTCAGGGCGCCGTTGAACCAGATCAGTTTCGGACGGCGAGCATCCGGGAACTGCGACACGCTGATTTCGCTGTGATCGACATCATCGCCAACCAGATGCAGCTCACCGAGACGCGCACGCTCACGCTTACCGTAAAAGTAGGCGATGACCAGGATCGCCAGAACACCAGCCGCCATCGCCGGAATCATCGGCACGAAAATGTCCGACGGATCGACATGCAACGCACTCGCCGCACGCGCGGTCGGGCCGCCCCACGGGGTCATGTTCATCACGCCACCGGCGAGGATGATCAGACCGGCCATGATCCGCGGGCTCATGCCGATGCGGCTGTACAGCGGCAGCATGGCGGCCACGCAGATCATGTAAGTGGTCGCGCCGTCACCATCGAGGGAAACGACGAGCGCCAGTACGGCGGTGCCGACCGAAACCTTCAGCGGGTCGCCCTTGACCAGTTTGAGGATCTTGCGCACGGCCGGGTCAAACAGGCCGGAGTCGATCATCAGGGCGAAATAGAGAATGGCGAACATCAGCATCACGCCAGTCGGCGCGAGCTTGGTGATGCCTTCGAGCATCATCGGACCGATCTTCGGTGCAAAACCGCCGAACAGGGCGAAGACAATCGGGATGATGATCAGAGCGATCAGCGCGGACAGGCGCTTGGTCATGATCAGGAACATGAACGTGATGACCATGGCGAAGCCAAGGAAAGTCAGCATGGGAATACTCCAGGCGTAGCGCGGCTAGTTAAATGAGCGGATCGGGTGGATCAGCGCAGAACGGGAAGCACGAGGCGTACGGGCGGAGTCAGAGCGAGGAGGCGGGCTACAGAGGACATCAGAATCACCATTGTTGTTGTTAATTGGGCCGTTCGTGCGAGGTATCACACGCATTGGCCAACCGGTCTGTTGCCGGAAGTGAGGCGATCCTAATCCGGGAAGCTTTCAGCTACCTTTCGCTGCAGAAAGCTTTGGGTGAACGGTCAACCGGCCGTCGGATGCGAACCAGAGTCAATAAACACGGGAAGGAGGGCCTTGGCCATGAGCGAATTGCACAGCGGCGGCTGCCATTGCGGACACATTCGATATCAGTTCAGCGGGGCGTTGCAGGATATCGCCCATTGCCATTGTTCGATTTGCCGCAAGGTCAGCGGTGGAATCGTCACGACGTGGATCACCGTGCCGGCGGCGAATTTTCAATGGCTGGCCGCTAAGCCGGCGCGTTATGACTCATCCGACAGTTGCGCGCGGTACTTCTGCCCGCGGTGTGGCGCGCAACTGGCGTTGGTGACGTTGCTCAGCCCTGAAAGCATCGACGTGACCATCGCCACACTTGATCACCCAGAGCAGGCACCCGCCGAGCGACACATCTGGACGGACAGCCAATTGCCCTGGCTGCATCTGGACGAGCATCTGCCGGGCGAAGCCGAAGAAACGCTGTGATCAGAAAACAGACAGATTCAGCGGTCGCATCGCGCCCATCCAGATCGCGTGTTCAGTGTGGTCGAGCAGGTCATCGCCCGTATCCGGGTGCAGGAATACCACCAGGCCTTGGCGATTGAGCGCCAGCCACGGCAGTACATCGGCGATCAGCTCCGGGCCGAAGGCCAATTGGCAGCTCCAGTCCGGATGCGGGCCGACCGGGCGTTCGTGGACGCGGCCCATTTTCAATGGAAACAACTGCGCGGCTTGCTCACACAACGCGCGCGCCTGATCGATGGTGCCGGCGTCGAAATAGACGTGGGCGTGGTAACCCTTGATCGCTTGCATCTGAAAGCCTCTGAATCGGTTCGAACCCTCGGCGTTGCCCGTATGTCACACGCCATACAAGGGATAACAAAAGGGATCAGCCATGAAAAATGCCGAAACCCCGGCGGTAAAAGTGGTGCTCTATGGTGCCATGAGTAGCCTGGGCAGCGCGTTGATGGCTGAATTGCTGCGCCGTCAGCATGAAGTCATTGCCATTCTCGACGATTTGACCGCACTGGCGCCGCGTCCTGGCTTGCGCACCAAAACGGGTGATCTGTTCGATCTGGAGCGGGTCAATCAGAGTGTGGCCGGCAGCTCGGCGGTCATCTGTTTACTGGATGCGCCGGGCTTGCCGTTCAGCAGCGATCATGTGGAACGCTCGGTCGTGCTCGGCCCGGTCGAGCAGGTGTTGGCCGTCGACGCGTTGGTCGATGGCCTGCAAGCCGCCAATGTTTCGCGACTGTTTCTGGTGGGGGATTTTGCCGTGCTCGATGAGCCGGATGTCGATGATCGCCTGCAACGCCATGCCGCCGAAGAAATTCTCGAAGCCGTGCAAAGCAGTCCGCTGCACTGGACGCTGGTGAATGCGCCGCACGGTGTGGCCGGGCTGACGATTGAGCATTTCAGTCAGGTTGGCGGCAATCTCGAACCGGGTCTGGCTGAACCGTTGGAGCGTTTGAATCGCGTGGCGGTGGGTATAGCCGATGAGCTAAGACTGAATTTGCATGTGGGTCAGCACGTGAATTTTGTGGCGGCTTCAGATTCGTAAAAGATCGCAGCCTTCGGCAGCTCCTACAGGGGACCGCGTTCCAGATGTAGGAGCTGCCGCAGGCTGCGATCTTTTGACTTTCAAACCGCAATCGAAGGCAGCGCCAGCCCACTCAAGGATTGCGCGCTGCTCGCCTGCTCCACCATCAACCAATCGACAAACTGCTGAATCAGCGCGCCCCGACGTTTGCGTTGCGGCAGCACCACGTAATAACCCAACCGCGACAGCGTCGTTTCAGCAATCGGCCGGCATAACAAACCCTGAGTGAGCAAGTTATCCACAAGGTGCCGCCAACCAATCGCCACGCCTTGCCCGCCAATCGCCGCTTGAATCAACAGCGTGTAATTGTCGAAGCGCAATTGCCCCGGCGCCGGCGGTGTATTGATACCGAGTTCACGGAACAGACCACTCCAGTCAAACCAGTTGCTGCTGTTTTCCCCGCGCAGGTGCAACAACGGAAACTCCAGTAACGCCTGAGCAGGCAGGGGCAGGGCGCGATCCTTGAGCAACTGCGGACTGCACACCGGGAACACTTCCTCGCTGAACAGCCAATGGCTTTCGCCCTGCTTGAAACGCCCGTCGCCAAACAGGATCGCCACGTCGATGTCGGTGCGCAGCATATTGTGGTTGCGTTCGCTGGTCACCAGGCTCACGTCAACCTGCGGATTGGCTTCGTGAAAACGGTGCAAGCGTGGCATTAACCAATAAGCGGCGAAGGCAAAATCGGTGGCGACTTGCAGCACCTCGTGTTGCTGTTGTGCGCTGATCGCACTCAATCCAGCGTCGATATTCTGCAAACCCAAGGAAACTTGCTCAAACAGGATCGCGCCGACTTCGGTCAGCTCGATGCCTCGGTAGATTCGGTCAAACAGGCGCGTGCCGAGCTGTTCTTCCAGCCGTTTGATCTGCTGGCTGATCGCCGGTTGCGTGGTGCCAAGCTCAACCGCGGCAGCAGTAAAACTGCGCTGCCGAGCCGCCGCTTCGAAGGCGCGGAGCAGGTCGAGCGACAGATCACCCAAGGCTTCATACATAAGCTGTGCTTATCCTAGTCATTGTCCGGCACGGGCTTTACCGGATTCAGCATGGACTCCATGCTCGATCGCAGCAATGTCGCATAAATATTCACTATGGAATGCCGCGATCACATGAAGCGCAAGAATATTCTTTTCATCATGGCCGATCAGATGGCCGCGCCAATGTTGCCGTTCTACGGCCCTTCGCCGATCAAACTGCCGAATCTTTCCCGCCTCGCCGCCCAAGGCGTGGTGTTCGACGCCGCTTACTGCAACAGCCCGTTGTGCGCGCCGTCGCGTTTTACCCTGGTCAGTGGCCAGTTGCCGAGCAAGATCGGCGCTTATGACAATGCCGCTGATTTCCCTGCCGATGTACCGACTTACGCCCATTACCTGCGCCGCCTCGGTTATCGCACCGCGCTGTCGGGCAAGATGCATTTCTGTGGCCCCGATCAGTTGCACGGCTACGAAGAACGCCTGACCAGCGATATCTACCCGGCCGATTACGGTTGGGCGGTGAACTGGGACGAGCCGGACGTGCGCCCGAGCTGGTATCACAACATGTCCTCAGTGCTGCAGGCCGGTCCGTGTGTGCGTACCAACCAGCTCGATTTTGATGAAGAGGTGGTGTTCAAGGCGCAGCAATACCTGTTCGATCACATTCGCGAGGAGGGCGATCAGCCGTTCTGCCTGACCGTATCAATGACTCACCCACACGATCCGTACACCATTCCCAAGGCGTTCTGGGATTTGTACGACGATGCCGATATCCCGTTGCCTACAACGCCAGATCAACACGAACTCGATCCACACTCGCAGCGCCTGCTCAAAGTTTACGACCTGTGGGATAAACCACTGCCTGTGGACAAGATTCGCGATGCGCGCCGGGCGTACTTCGGTGCCTGCAGCTATATCGACGCCAACGTCGGCAAACTTTTGCAAACACTGGAAGAAACCGGGCTGATCGATGACACCATCATCGTTTTCTCCGGTGATCACGGCGACATGCTCGGCGAGAAAGGCCTCTGGTACAAAATGCACTGGTACGAAATGGCAGCCCGTGTGCCCCTGTTGATAAGTGCCCCGGGGCAGTTCGAGTCAGGCCGCGTCAGCGCAGCCGTGTCGACCGCCGACCTGCTGCCAACCTTCGTTGAACTGGCCGGCGGCACGCTGGAGCCGGGTTTGCCGCTGGACGGCCGCTCACTGGTTTCACACCTGCAAGGGCAGGGCGGTCATGACGAAGTGTTCGGCGAATACATGGCCGAGGGCACCATCAGCCCGTTGATGATGATCCGTCGCGGCGCCTACAAATTTATCTACAGTGAAAGCGACCCCTGCCTACTCTTCGATGTAGACAACGATCCGCGCGAACTGGAAGAACTCAGCCAATCGCCGCAGCATCGCCCGCTGTTCGACGATTTTCTTGCCGAAGCGCGGGCCAAATGGAACATTCCGGCGATTCACCGGCAAGTCCTTGCCAGCCAGCGCCGCCGGCGTTTTGTTGCCGACGCGCTGACCATCGGCAAGCTGAAGAGCTGGGATCACCAGCCGCTGGTGGACGCCAGTCAGCAGTACATGCGCAACCACATCGATCTCGATGATCTGGAGCGCAAAGCACGTTATCCACAACCCTGCCAAAACCAATAATGTTAAGGGGAAGTCCATGCGCAAGTTATCCACAGTAGTGACGGTTGGCCTGATCGCGATGAGCAGCGCTTCGGCCTTCGCCGAGCAGAGCTGCGACACGGTGAAAATGGCCGACCCGGGCTGGAGCGATATTGCCGCGACCAATGCGATCACCGGGTTTCTGCTGGACGGCATGGGCTACAAGGCCAAGGTCGACACTGTCGCAGTGCCGATCACCTTTGGCGGGTTGAAGGATGGCCAGGTGGATGTGTTCCTCGGCAACTGGATGCCGGCGCAGCAGGGCTTCTACGACAAGTTCGTCGCTACCGGTGACGTCACGCAATTGGCGAAGAACCTCGACGGCACCGAGTTCACCCTCGCCGTGCCGGACTACGTGTGGGACGCGGGTGTGCATGACTTTGCCGACCTGAACAAATACGCGGACAAATTCGACAAGAAGATCTACGGCATCGGCTCGGGCGCGCCGGCCAACATCTCGCTGCAGGAGATCATCAAGAAGAACGACTTCGACATGGGCCAGTGGAAGCTGATCGAGTCCAGCGAACAGGCGATGCTGGCGGAAGTGTCGCGAGCGGTGAAGAAGCAGAAATTCGTCACCTTCCTCGGCTGGACTCCGCACCCGATGAATGTGCAGTTGAAGATGCATTACCTCAAGGGCGGCGAGAAGTACTTTGGCGACACTGGCAGCGTGTTTACGCTGACGCGTAAAGGGTATGCCGAGGCGTGTCCGAATGTGGGTAAGTTGCTGACCAATCTGTCGTTCACGCAGGAGATGGAGAACAGCATCATGGCCGAAGTGGTGAACAAGAAGGTCACCAATGCCGAAGCGGCGAAGGCGTGGATCAAGGCGAATCCGGCAGTGTTGGACAAGTGGCTGGAGGGGGTGAAGACCGTGGATGGCAAGGATGCGTTGGCGGCGGTGAAAGCGAAGCTTTGATTGTGGGTTTTTTTGAATTTTGCTCGGCTTGAGATTTTTGCCCCCTCACCCCAGCCCTCTCCCCCAGGGGGGCGAGGGGGAAAGGGAGCCGATCTTTATGCTATTCAAAACCCGAGTTCGACTGGATATCTCAGGTCAGCGTACCTCCCTCATCCACCACGGTCAGTCCCCTCTCCCTCCGGGAGAGGGCTAGGGTGAGGGGCCTTTTCCCCTGGCACCCTGATAACCTTGAACAAAACCCCAACCGCGAGGACCCATGGCCTTCCCCAGCCGCCACTCTCTCTTGCCCTTCCTCACCTGGCTACCGCGGCAAACCCGCGCCAGCGTCGGACGGGATCTGATCGTCGGCCTCAGCGGTGCGATTCTCGCGTTACCCCAGTCGATCGCCTACGCGCTGATCGCCGGTCTCCCACCTGAATATGGCCTCTACGCCGCAATCATCCCGGTGCTGATTGCCTGCCTGTGGGGTTCGTCGTGGCATTTGATCTGCGGCCCGACGGCAGCCATTTCGATCGTGCTGTTTGCCAGTGTCAGTCCCTTAGCGGTCCCGGCGTCGCAGGACTACATCACGCTGATCTTGTTGCTGACCTTGCTTGCCGGAATTTTCCAATGGCTGCTCGGCCTGCTGCGCTTCGGTGCGCTGGTGAATTTCGTTTCGCATTCGGTGGTGCTGGGCTTCACCCTTGGCGCGGCGGTGGTGATTGCCATCGGGCAGTTGCCGAATCTGTTGGGGCTGGAGTTGCCGGCGAAAGCCACGGCGCTGGCGAGTCTGATGGATCTGCTGCATCACTTCAGGGCTGTGGATAAACCTTCGTTGGTACTCGGTGTGGCGACGGTGGTTGTCGGTGTGGTGTTGAAACAATTGCTGCCGCGCTGGCCGACGCTGTTGATAACCCTCGCTCTGGCCAGTCTGCTGGTGTGGCTGTGGCCGGCGATGTTCGGCCATGTGCATCTGGTCAGCGCGTTTGTCGGGCGGTTGCCGCCGTTCAGTGCGTTGCCGCTGGATCTTGATTTGATCTTGCGCCTGCTGCCGAGCGCCGTCGCAGTGGGCATGCTCGGGTTGGTCACCAGTCTGTCGATTGCGCGCTCGATTTCGGCGCGGTCGCAACAGTTGCTCGATGCCAATCAGGAAGTCCGCGCGCAGGGTTTATCGAATGTTGTCGGGGCGTTCTTTTCCGGGTCGTTGTCGGCAGGCTCGTTTACTCGCTCGGGTTTGAGTTACGAGGCGGGTGCCTGCTCGCCGCTGGCCGGGGTGTTTTCGGCGATTTGGGTGGCGTTGTTTGCGATATTCGGCGCCGGGCTGATCGCGCACATACCGATTCCGGCGATGGCGGGCAGCATTCTTTTGATTGCCTGGGGCCTGGTCGATCATCGCGGCATTCGCGCCTTGTTGCGGGTTAGCCGCGCCGAGTTCGTGGTCATGGCCCTGACGTGTCTGGCGACGTTGCTGCTGGAGTTGCAGACGGCGATTTATGCCGGTGTGCTGGCCTCGCTGTTCTTCTATCTCAAGCGCACCTCGCAACCGCGCGTGCAGCACTGGCGCGATGGCGAGGACGATATTTTGCGCGTCGGCGGTTCGATTTTTTTCGGCGCCAGCCATTATCTGCAGGTGAGATTGCAACGCATGCACGGTGCGCGAGTGGTGATCGAGGCGCAGCAGATCAACTTCATCGACTATTCGGGGGTGGAGATGCTGCATCAGGAGGCGCGACGGTTGTTACGCCAGAATCGCAGTTTGACGTTGCGCCGGGCGCGGCCGCAGGTTGTGGAAGAGTTGCGGAAACTTGAAGGGCCGGAGAAATGCCCGATCCGGTTTGAGGATTGATCCGATAGCACCGCATAACCCTGTAGGAGTGAGCCTGCTCGCGATAGCGGAGTGTCAGTCGATGAGATTTTATCTGACACTCCGCTATCGCGAGCAGGCTCACTCCTACAGGGGATTACTGCGCCAGTTGGCGGCGCAGTTCGGCTAATACTGGCGCCGTGGCCGGGCGTACGCCGCGCCACAGGTAAAACGCTTCAGCAGCTTGCTCCGCCAACATTCCCAAGCCATCCATCGCCACCGCCGCGCCATGCTCACTGGCCCAACGGCAGAACGCGGTCGGTTCCTTGCCGTACATCATGTCGTAGCACAGGGTCTTGCCCGGCTCGATCAGGCTTGGCGCAATCGGCGGCACGTCGCCGGAGAGACTCGCCGACGTGGCGTTGATGATCACGTCCACCGGCTCACGCAACCAGTCAAAACCACTGGCCGACACCGGCCCGAGGTCGCAGAACAACTCGGCCAGCAACTCAGCCTTGTCCACTGTTCGATTGGCGATGATCACCGACGCCGGTTGCTCCGCCAGCAACGGCTCCAGCGCCCCACGCACGGCGCCGCCGGCGCCGAGCAGCAAGATGCGTTTGCCCGTCAGGCTGAACCCGGCATTCACCGTCAGATCCCGCACCAGCCCGGCGCCGTCGGTGTTGTCGCCGAGCAGCGAACCGTCGGCGAGTTTGCTCAAGGTGTTCACCGCGCCGGCCCGCTGCGCACGAGCAGTCAGGCTATTGGCCAAACGGTAAGCGTCTTCCTTGAACGGCACGGTAACGTTGGCGCCGCGACCTTCCTGGAAAAACGCCGTGGCGCAGCCAGCGAAATCATCAAGCGGCGCCAGCAAGGTGCTGTAGTCGAGGCTCTGACCAGTCTGATCAGCGAACAGCTTGTGAATCATCGGCGATTTGCTGTGGCCGATCGGGTTGCCGAAAACGACGTAACGATCCATCGGATGTCCTCAGGCCTCGGCCAGCCAGTCGCGGTCTTGCAGAAAGTACTCGGTCAGGCGCGCTTCTTCGCTGCCCGGCTCAGCCTTCCAGTCATAGCCCCAGCGCACTTGCGGCGGCAGCGACATCAGGATCGACTCGGTACGCCCGCCCGATTGCAGGCCGAACAACGTGCCACGGTCATAAACCAGGTTGAACTCGACATAACGACCACGGCGGAATTCCTGGAATTCACGCTGCTGCGCGGTGAAGGCATCGTTTTTACGGCGCTGCACGATCGGCAGATAGGCGTCGATGTAAGCATCGCCGATGGCGCGCATAAAGGCGAAACTGGTGTCGAAGTCCCACTCGTTCAGGTCATCGAAGAACAGACCGCCGATACCGCGCGGTTCGTGGCGATGCTTGATGTGGAAGTAGGTGTCGCACCAGGCTTTATAACGCGGGTAGACGTCCGCCCCGAACGGCGCACAGGCCTGCTCGGCGACGCGGTGCCAGTGGATGCAGTCTTCTTCGTTGCCGTAATACGGGGTCAGGTCGAAGCCGCCGCCGAACCACCAGACCGGCTCTTCACCTTCCTTCTCGGCGATGAAAAACCGTACGTTGGCGTGGGACGTCGGCACATGCGGATTGTGCGGGTGAATGACCAGCGACACGCCAAGGGCTTCAAAACCGCGACCGGCCAATTCCGGGCGATGGGCGCTGGCCGAAGGCGGCAAACCGCTGCCAAACACGTGGGAAAAGTTGACGCCGCCCTTTTCGATCACTGTGCCGTTTTCGATCACGCGGGTACGCCCGCCACCGCCGGCCGGCCGGGTCCAGGCGTCTTCGACGAAGCGCGTGCCGCCGTCTTCGGTTTCGAGGACAGCGCAGATGCGGTCTTGCAGATCGAGCAGATAGGCCTTTACGGCGTCGGTGCGGGTCGTCATGGCTTCACCTTGAATCGGGCGGCGCCCCGGCAGACGGGCGACGCAAATGGGCGCGTAGCATACCACCGCATAGCGACGCGCCGCAGTTGACGAAGATCAAGCATGGGAGTTGGATAGGGGGCTTACAAAAGACCCAAGGAGAGCAGGCAGATGGCAAAGCGTATCCAGTTCCGCGCCCACGGCGGTCCCGAAGTACTCGAATATGTTGACTACGAACCCGCCGCGCCCGGCCCGAATCAAGTGCGCGTGGCCAACAAGGCCATCGGCCTGAACTTCATCGACACCTATTACCGCAGCGGTCTGTATGCGCCGCCCGCCTTGCCATCCGGCCTGGGAGCTGAGGGTGCAGGCATCGTCGATGCCGTGGGCAGCGACGTCACCCGGTTCAAGGTCGGCGATCGAGTGGCCTATGGCAGCGGCCCATTGGGCGCTTACAGCGAGTTTCACGTTTTGCCCCAGGACAATCTGGTGCACCTGCCCGACGAAATCAGTTTCGAAACCGCTGCCGGGGTGATGCTCAAGGGCCTGACCGTGCAATATCTGCTGCGTCAGACCTATGAGCTCAAGGGTGGCGAAACCATTCTGTTCCACGCGGCGGCCGGCGGTGTCGGTTCGCTGGCCTGCCAATGGGCCAAGGCGTTGGGCGTAAAGCTGATCGGCACCGTCAGTTCCAAAGAGAAAGCCGAACTGGCCAAGGCCAATGGCGCCTGGGCGACCATCGATTACAGCCACGAAAATGTTGCGCAGCGCGTGCTGGAATTGACTGATGGCAAGAAAGTCCCGGTGGTCTATGACGGTGTCGGCAAGGACACGTGGCTGACATCACTCGACAGCGTTTCGCCGCGCGGCCTGGTCGTGAGTTTCGGCAATGCCTCCGGTGCGATAGACGGCGTGAATCTGGGCATTCTGGCAGCCAAGGGTTCGCTTTACGTGACCCGGCCGACGTTGGCGACTTATGCCAACAATGCCGAGAACCTGCAGCGAATGGCCGATGAACTGTTCGAGATGATCATCAGCGGCAAGTTGAAGGTAGACATCAGCCAGCGTTATCCACTGGCTGATGCGGCGAAGGCGCAAACCGAACTGTCGGCGCGGCGCACCACCGGCTCTACCGTCCTGCAACCCTGACAGGTAGCTTGCAGACGAAGCCCCCGGCCAGGCGTCATGACTTGGCCGGGGCGCCTCGCACCTCAACAAAGAACGGCGTTTTGCCGGCCACGGTGGTTTCAAAGTCACCACGAGCCAGACGCCGCACCTGCAAGCCCAGCACACCGGGCAACCCGAGCAATGCGTTCGCCTGCGCCTCCTTGTGTAAAGCCTCTTCGATAACGCGTTCTGCTCCGGCCGGTAATCGCTCCTGAGCGATGAGCAAATGCAGATGCGCACCGTTGGCCTGGCGATCAATTTGCACCTGCACATCCGAAGCGTGCAGTTCGGGCAACGCCTCTGCGAGGATACAAAGAACCTGGCGTTGAGTGATGATCGCACCGCCCAGTTTGATCGAGGTTTCGACTCGCCCCTGCAGCTCCAGTATTGGCAGAGCACTGCCACAGGCACAATCTGATTGCCCGCCCAGGATTCGTCCACGGTCGCCAATGCGATATCGCAGCAACGGCGCGTGATCGGGCAGCAAAGGCGTCAGCAGAAACTCGCCGGTTTCACCGTCGGCCACCGCTCGCAGACTGACGGGATCAACCACTTCCAGCAGCATGGCGTCCGCATGCAGATGATAGAAACCATGTTCGAGGTGCGCGCACTGGAAGCCGATCGGCCCTGTCTCCGTCGAGCTATAGCCCAATGACCGTATGTTCAAGGCCGGCCAGTCCCGGGCCAGTTGCTCGCGTAGAGGCTGGTGGCAGGGTTCTCCAATGTAATAAAGCCATCTCAGACTGCTCAACTGCGCCTCATCGACATCGGCATGATTGAATAATGCCGCCGCAAATGAAGGGGTACAGATCAATGCATCGACCGCTTGGGAGTGAATCAACCGGGCTATGCGTTGAATACCCATCAGCGCGCCTGCAGGCAGCAGGCGCGCGCCAATGTGCCGGACGATGCCCGCCGCGTATTGGAAGGCGCCCTGCATTTCGCCAGGCGTCAGGCAATTGATGACGACACGAGGAGGGTCATCGGTCGCACCAAACACCCGCGCGCCCAAGGGCACGATGCTGTCGTTGAATGCCCAGGAATGGGTGATGTGTTTGCAGTTGCCGGTGCTGCCACCCGAAGTCAGGGTCAGCCCACCGCCCGCCGCACGGTGTGATGCCTCGCCGAGGTGCGTAAACAGCAATCCGCCCTGTGCGTCCTCCACGGCCAGGATCGGCAACCGGTGCAAATCCTCTGCGGTCCGAACGTGCCGCATCTGCGGACACAATGCGCAGAACCATGACAGTGACCGCGCATGGGCCAATTTAAGCGCGAAGGCCTCTGTTGCGGCAGCGAGAACAGCCGTCGAACCGGCATGCATCATCGGGTCAACGCGCATGACGCGGCTCTCCCTGACGAATACCTAACTCAGCAAAACCGTCGTTGACGGCGCTGGCCAGATGTTCCAACTGGACATGGCTATGATTCGCGCTGATGGCCAGCCGCAGGATCGCTTCGCCTTTTGCCACCACCGGAAACAATGCGGTGGTGACCGCGATGGCTTGCCGACGCAGGTGCAACGCCAGGTTGATGGCGTCACGCTCGGCGCCGACCCGGACGAAACGTATCGGTGAAGCAATCTGATGGTTGCCCAGTACCGGCCCGAGCAGATCGTCAATGACCGCCACATTTCGCCATAGCGAGGCCTGCAACCGGCCCAGCTGTGCAGAAAGATGGATCCTGGCCGAGGCGACTGCCGCGCCGACACCGCCCATGGACAGCGGCCCACCGAAGGCATAAGTCGACGCATGGCGCCGAATCATCTCGGCATCGGCCGCTGTCAGCACGGTAATCGCACCGCCGGTTGCACCGAAGGCCTTGGACAATGACGACAGCAGGATCAAACGGGCGCGCAACGGCTCATTGGCAGACACGAGGGCATAACCGCCCCCGGCCGCGCCATGAATCGAAGTGCCGTGAGCGTCATCCGCATACAGATAACCCTCAAAGCGCTCAGCCAGTTGCAGCAGCCGATTGACGGGATAAAGTCCCCGCATCGAGCCAATGCTGTCAGTCAGAATAATGGGCGTATTGCCGGCAGCAACAGCGGTGGAACAAGCGTCTTCGACTTGCTGAAGATCACTGCAATCGCAGCGCTGCACGGGGCCGAACTGCCACAGAATGCCTTGCAGCACTTGCATCGAGGCATGAGCGGCGCGGTCAACGATCCAGCCTGGCCCACGCCGCAAGGGATACGACGGCAACTCGCCGGAGCCCAATAGCGGCAAACAACCGAGATGGGCACTGCCCACAGAATTGAAGGTCACCGTATGCCCCTGGAATATGCGGTTCAACTGCTCATCAAGTTCACGCATCGGCGGCAGTAGCGCTCGGGTGCGGGCGGCCGCGAATTGCACACCGAAAGACTCGACGGCTTGCACTGCGCCTTGAATCAGACGGGGATCGCTCTCAAGTCCCAGATAGGAACATGAGAGAAACTCGGTCAACCGCTCGCCATTGCCCAACTCGATGACCTTGCCCTCGCGCTTTACCAACTTCAGGCCATTGAGGCCGGCATCGAATAATTGCTGCTGATCGTCACGGGCCTGGCGAACGCGGTTCTTGACCCAATTGACGGTCGGATGAGGTGTATTCATCGAAATACCTGCACAGGTGAGGTCTGGCGGTAGACCTGTACTCGCCAGAGTTGGGTTTTTTCACGTGCGATTGCGTCCTGAAACTGCGCGGTAACGTCGCAGAAGCCATTGCAATCGGGCCTGACCACATGCAAATGGCCACGAATGACCGTCAGCGCATGTTTGCCCAAGGCAGGCTGAATTCGCTGCAGGACACGGGTGCCAATCGCCGGGGGCAGGAATGAAGGCACGTCGGAAAGCGAGGCAAAATCGACATCCCTGCACGCGGCAACGCAGTCGAAAATGTCGCCCTGAACCACGGCCAACTCGCACCCCTGGAGTGCCTTGCGAGCCCGCTGGAATATCTGCGGATCACACTCAAGCGGCAAGCCTTGCGGATACCGCAGTTCACCGAAGAACAGCATTTGCAGGAAAAAGCTGTCGCGCACCACTTGAGTGGTAAACAAGGTATGGAAAATACCCAGATACGCCTCACGGGAACGGATCCCCAGGTTGTTGCGAGGAAATGCCCCCCGGTACAGCAGCGAATTGAGCACCGCTGCATTACCCAACAATGCAATCACGACCTTCCAGCGCTTTTGGGGGAAGTGTCGTTGGTAATAAGCCGATTGCTCACCGAGGTCGCGGCACTGGAAAATCGCCCGGCCCGCTTTGCCCGTGAACAGTCCGTTGATCTTTGCCAGCCGCTGCAAAGTCTGCTCGAAAGCCCCCATGTACACCGGTGCCCCCCAGTGACGAGAGTGAAACAAATCCGCCAGCCAGCGGCGATCCGGCGGAGGCAGGTCCAGATGGCGAAAAATGGACTGGCGCCGTTTCGCAGAGGCCCCCGACAGGAAACCCATGAAGTCCATGAATGACTCGTGATCGGTCTGCTCCAGCAGGGCAAAACGCAAGCGGGTAAAAGCCAGTTGCGGCGCACTGATATCAACGCAGGTCATGCGGGCCGGACTGCGGGCCAGCAATGGCAGAAGCCGACCACCACAACCGGCAACGCCCACCACATGCCTGGCATGCTGAGGAAGAAGGGCGTACTCGAGCGCCGTGTCTTCATCCCCGAGCGAGTAGTTCAACCGCTCGAAGTAATCAGCCATCTCGACCTCCCCCTGCCCATTTTGAAAATGCATGTGAAGACGTCATGAGTTATCCAGGGCATGGAGGAATTCGTAGCGGGGCGCATCGCCGCTTTGCCAGGCTTCGTATTGCTTATAAACGGCCTCAAGCATATTGCCGGTCAGGCGCAGACTGGTTTCCATCACGCTGGCGATGGCATCCCAGTCAGCCTGGCGCTTGCAGGTACGCTGCAGGATGATTTTGATTTCGTTGAAGTGCTCGACATCGATATCTGAATGAGCGATGAAAAACGTCAGTTGTGCAGGTTTCAGCGCCAGTGTTTCACTCAGCTGGTTTATCAGTGGCGTGATGAAGTGATAGGCGTTTTCCGCCCAGTAGCTGTATCCCAGTCGTTGTAACGGATTACCGGTGAAAGAAATCCAGTACAAGTAAGCGATCAGTACTTCAGTTTCTGCAAGTGCCAGCGGTATATCAAAGTTGTCACTTTTCAATCCCAGGCTCATGACATCATGCAAAGCCATTTTTTCATGACCGACTTCTTGCGCAGCATGTTCAAAACAGAACTTTGCATAAACAGGGTTATCGGCATGCCTTACACCCACCAGCCCCTGATTCCGCGCATTGTGCGCGGTGTAATGAAAGGTTTCGATCATATAGATGGCATATAGCGCCCTGGAAACACTGCCCTCGCGTATCGCCTTCACCAGCCGGGAGTTGTCCAGGATATCGGCCCATGTTTTTTCGATTCGCTGATCGAGCAGAATCAACTGTTGTTCAAAACTGATGGATGCATTCATCGCGACTCTCCGGGTAGTTGGCGTTCATGGGAAAGGGTTGTTGAAGCGCTGTGAGGATTTGCCGCCATTGCGCAGACAGCAGCCAGTAATCGCCGCGAGCGCGATGTTCGATATGAAGCGAGTCAGAGGTGATCGGGGTCAGGCCAAAACGCTGGAACAGCCGCCGTTGTGGCGATCTGCACAAGGCGGTAACGCCCTGGTATCCGCGATCGATCGCCCATTCAGTGGCGGCGGCAAGCAGTGCATTGATCGGCACGGGCCGGTGTTGTTGCGAATGTGTGATCAGACGACTGAACTCGACATGCCGCGCCAGCGCCACGGTCGGCGAGACGTACTGGTGTGTCAATGAAGCCCATTCGAACGGCGAAGGGGTCACTCTCAAAACCGCCGTCAGTTGCTCGCGCTGGTACAGCAGAAAATGCGTACTGCGCGATGAAATCGCCAGCTTTGCTTCAAGTGCCCGGGCTCTGGACGTCAGCATGTAATGCTTTAATCGGAGACGAAACTGCCGCCCGATGAATCTTTCAAACTCGCGGGCATCTGATCCCGCATCAAGAGTAGCGATACGATATTCAGAGTGCTGCCTGATTAATTTCTCTTGAAGCCCCTGCAGATAATCCTTGAGCTGTAAGTTCGTAGTATCCATTCCTTCTCCGCAGACGTTAACTTATCGAAGTTTTCTGAGCGCATTGAAATAATGGATGCTTTTAGAAATATCGCCACTGCGCGACTTCTGATAATGACGTGGGAAAAGTTACTGAAAATTTTAACTTATAGATTTATCTGACACACGAAGAACCCATATAAACAACAGACTGTTTAAGTTCCGCAGCAAGTTAAAGGATAAATCTCACGCAGGCGAAAAACTCCTCGCCAATACAGTCGAGGAGTTCGCAAGCAATCAGGAAGATATCGGGTCAGTCGGGACGGATGATCCTACCGGAGGCAAGATCGCGGATGACACTGGGGTTTTTCCGTCCGCCAAGGCTGCCACCCAGCACAAGATCCACCTGCCCACGGAAATATTGCTCAACCCGCAAACGCGTGCGAGCCGCCGGGCGCCCTTGCGGATTGGCCGACGTTGAAATCAGCGGTCCGACCATCGAGCACAGATCGCGCACCTGCGGATGATCGCTGACCCGCAACGCCACGGTGTCGTGCACCCCGGTAACCCATTCCGGCAACAGATTCTGATGCGGCACCAGCCAGGTGTTCGGTCCCGGCCAGGTGCTGGCCATGCGGTCGATCCACTCTTGCGGGAAGTCTTCGAACAGGAAGTCAAACTGGCGAATGTTGTCGGCGACCAGAATCAGGCCCTTGTCCACCGAACGATTCTTGATCGCCAACAGACGATCCACTGCTTCTTCGTTCCACGGGTCGCAACCCAGCCCCCAGACGGCTTCGGTTGGATAGGCAATCACCGCCCCGGCGCGAATCTCTCGTGCGGCTTGTTGCACACGCCAACTGTTGACCATGAAAAAACTCTCCGCAATCAGGTTTCGCGCAGTTTACCGATCTTCTTTGTAAAACCTAGCGTGTCCTGGCCAACCAGCGGCCGTTTTCGCAGACCGCACGGCCGTCCATTTCCAGTTCGGTGAGCGCCGCCAACACTTTGGGCAATGTCCAGCCGCTGCTGTCGGCCAAGCCTTCGCTGGTGTGCGGGGCGGCGTGGAGCAGGCTGAGTAACGGGTGATCGACGTTCGCCGTGTCATTGGACAGCGGCAGATGCTGCCAACCGCGCAGGGCTTCGAGGATATGTTCAATGGTTTCCACCAGTACCGCGCCATCCCGGATCAACTGATGGCAACCGCGCGCACCGGGGTGATGGATCGAACCAGGGATCGCGTAAACCTCGCGTCCCTGTTCCGCCGCCAGCCGCGCGGTGATCAGCGAACCACTGGCCACGCTGGCCTCGACCACCAACACACCTAGGGACAAACCGCTGATGATGCGGTTGCGGCGCGGGAAGTTGCTCGCCGTTGGCCCGGCGTCCAGTGGAAACTCGGAAAGCACCGCACTGCCGGATGCAATCATCGCGTCAGCCAGGCGGCGGTTGCGCTGTGGATAAAAATTTTCCAGTCCCGTGCCAAGCACACCGACAGTCAGCCCGCCGACATCCAGCGCCGCTTGATGCGCAGCGGCATCGATGCCCAATGCCAGACCGCTGACGATGACAAAACCGGCCCCGGCGAGGCTGCGGGAAAACGCCGCCGCCGTGTCCATCCCCGGACGCGAGGCACGGCGACTGCCGACCATCGCCAGTTGCGGTTTTTCCAGAATCAACGGATCACCGGCAACAAACAATAGTGGTGGCGGATCGGGAATCTGCGCCAGCAACGCCGGGTAATTCGCTTGGTCCCACATCAGCAAATGATGCTCCGGGCGCTCTAGCCAGCGCATTGCATGGCTGGCGCCGTCGCGAACCTCGGGACAGCGCCGCGCTTCGGCGCACGTCGCCGGCAAACCCAGGGAACGCCAGGCGCTGGCCGGCGCGCTGATGGCTTTGGACGCCGAGCCAAAGGCTTCGAGCAATTTGGCAAAGCGTTTCGGGCCGACATCCCGCAAGCGGTGCAGGCGCAGACGCGCTTCCAGTTCCGCCGGGGAAACTGGCGTACAGACAGGCAACATGATGGATCATCCTTGATCGTTATAAGCCCCGAACCATTCGGAACAAGCTGTGGATAACTCTGTTGGTAACTTGTGAAGCAAGCTTACGGATTTCGCACCTTGTCGAGCACCGCCAGCGAGCGTGAAGCGTTAAGGACGAGGCCGTAACTGAGTTTGTCGTAAGCGCGGAACACCATCAGCAACCCGGCGCGTTCATCGGGAATCTTCAGTGGCTGACCCGTGATGCGGTCACGCACGGTTTCGCCGGTTTTCATCACCACCAGCACGTTGCCTTCGGCCAGACCGTCGCGCTTGCCTTTGTTCAACGTGACCACGTCCATCACACCTATCTGGGTGACGCCGCGCGGCACATCGATGATCACGCCGTTGATGCTGGTCGTTGGCGCACTGGGCATGAAGGTCGAATTGATCGAACGCTCTTCGCCACTGAACAGACGGTCGCCGAGGCGCACTTCCTGGGTGGTGCGTTGCAGGGCGAGGGTGGCGACGTCGCCTTCGGTGGCGACGATTTCACCGCCGCCAATGTCATCGGCGTTGATCCCGAGAAACTCCTTGGTCTGCGGATCGGTGTAGACCTTGCCCTGACGGAAGATCCCATAGACCGGCTGATCCGGATCGAAATGGCCGCGTGCGAAGATGCGGTCACCAGTGCCGCTGAGCACGCGTTCGGCATCACCGGCGACGATGTACGGCGCCTTATCGAAGTCCTCGACCTTGTCGACGATGCGGTTGCTCAGCAAAAAGCTGTTGATGGACTTCAGCGGAATGCTCGGAATCGCCTCGGCTACCGGACTGGTGCGGATTCGTGGCGAGAGCTTGATGGTGCCGCGCGACTCGCCACGATTGAGGGTCAGACGCGGTTGGCCGTCGACATAGCTGAGCGTCAGCGTGTCGCCGGGATAGATCAGGTTGGGGTTTTCGATTTGCGGATTGGCCCGCCACAGTTGTGGCCACTGCCAGGGCTCGCGCAGGTATTTGCCGGAAATGTCCCAGAGCGTATCCCCCGAAACCACCGTGTATTGCTGTGGAAAACCATCCCTGAGTTGCACTTGCCCTTGTGCCACGCCGGCCGAAGCCAACAGCAGCAGGGCGAGTAGTGTTTTCCTCATGCAGTGAATCCCTTTATCATGTGCATTCGCGTGAACCGTCAGAGCCCCCGTGGCTCGCTTGTGCAAAATGCACAAGCTACGCTTCACAACGGTAGCCTGCATCTTCGGACCTGCCAGGCCATCGCCCGACTTTACTCAACGTGTGCAGCAATCAAAGCCTATGGCCATTTTAAACATCCTCGAATTCCCGGACCCGCGTCTGCGCACTATCGCCAAGCCTGTGGCTGTAGTGGACGACGAAGTGCGTCAGTTGGTCGATGACATGTTTGAAACAATGTATGAAGCGCCGGGCATCGGCCTTGCCGCGACCCAGGTCAACGTGCACAAACGTATCGTCGTGATGGACCTTTCCGAAGACCGCACCGAACCGCGGGTGTTCATCAACCCCGAGTTCGAATCGCTGACCGAAGAAATGGACCAATACCAGGAAGGCTGCCTGTCGGTACCGGGTTTCTACGAAAACGTCGATCGCCCGCAAAAGGTCAGGATCAAGGCGCTGGACCGCGACGGCAAGCCCTATGAACTGATCGCCGAAGGCCTGCTCGCGGTGTGCATCCAGCACGAATGCGACCACCTCAACGGCAAATTGTTCGTCGATTACCTGTCCACGCTCAAACGCGACCGGATCAAGAAGAAACTGGAAAAGCAGCACCGCCAGAACGCTTGATGCCCCCCCTTCAAAGGCTTGCTGCGGCAAGCCTTTTTCTTTTTATGAGACGCCCTTCATGACTGAGCCACTGCGCATCGTTTTTGCCGGCACCCCGGAATTCGCCGCCGAACACCTCAAGGCCCTGCTGAACAGCCCTTACGAGATCGTTGCGGTCTACACCCAACCGGATCGTCCGGCCGGTCGCGGGCAAAAACTGATGCCGAGCCCGGTCAAACAGCTCGCCCTGGAAAATAATATCCAGGTGTTGCAGCCACCGACTTTGCGTAACGCCGACGCCCAGGCTGAACTGGCCGCGCTGAAACCGGACTTGCTGGTGGTGGTCGCCTACGGCCTGATCCTGCCGCAAGTGGTGCTGGATATTCCGCGTCTGGGCTGCATCAACAGTCACGCGTCCTTGCTGCCACGCTGGCGCGGTGCGGCGCCGATTCAACGCGCCGTGGAACACGGTGACACGGAAAGCGGCGTCACCGTGATGCGTATGGAAGCCGGCCTCGACACCGGACCGATGCTGCTCAAGGTCGTCACGCCGATCACCGGCGAAGACACGGGCGGCAGCCTGCATGACCGCCTCGCCGAAATGGGCCCGCCAGCCGTGGTGCAGGCGATTGCCGGTCTGGCCGCTGGCACGCTGGAAGGCGAAGTGCAGAACGACGAGCTCGCCACTTACGCGCACAAATTGAACAAAGACGAAGCACGCATCGACTGGAGCCGCCCGGCGGTTGAGCTGGAACGCCTTGTGCGCGCCTTCAATCCATGGCCGATCACCCACAGCACCCTTAACGGTGAAGCGCTGAAAGTCCTGGCGGCAACACTCACCGACGGCAAAGGCGCACCCGGTGAAATCCTCAGCGCCAGCAAGGACGGCCTGATCGTCGCCTGCGGCGAACAAGCGCTGTGCCTTACCCGCCTGCAATTACCCGGCGGCAAGGCGTTGAACTTCAGCGACCTGTTCAACAGCCGTCGTGAGAAATTTGCCGTCGGTACCGTGCTTGGCGCAGCGGTGGACGCGCAATGAACCCACGTCTGGCCGCCGCCAAGGCACTCGCCGCCGTGCTCAGCGGTAAAGCCTCGCTGAACAGCTCCCTGCCGACGCAACTGGACAAGGTCGAGGATCGCGATCGCGGTTTCACTCAGGATCTGGCCTTCGGCACCGCGCGCTGGCAGCCACGTCTTTCGGCATTGGCCGAGAAACTGCTGCAGAAACCGTTCAAAGCTGCCGACGCCGATGTCGAAGCGTTGCTGCTGGTCGGTCTCTACCAATTGCTCTACACCCGCGTGCCGGCCCACGCCGCCATCGGCGAAACCGTGGGTTGCGCCGACAAGCTGAAGAAGCCGTGGGCCAAAGGCCTGCTCAACGCCGTGCTGCGTAACGCCCAGCGCGAAAGCGAGACAATTTTCGCTGAGCTGGAACGTGATCCGGTGGTGCGCACTGCTCACCCGCGCTGGCTGCAAAAATCCCTGAAAGCCTTCTGGCCGGAACAGTGGGAAGCGATTTGCGAGGCGAACAATGCGCATCCGCCGATGATCCTGCGGGTCAATCGCCGTCATCACAGCCGCGACGCGTACCTTGGTTTGCTCACTGAGGCCGGGATTGCCGCAACACCGTGCGTCTACAGCCGCGACGGCATCATCCTCGAAGCCGCTGCCGACGTACGCAGCCTGCCAGGTTTCGCCGAAGGCTGGATCAGTGTGCAAGACGAAGCGGCGCAACTGGCCGCCGATTTGCTCGATCTGGCCCCGGGCCAACGCGTGCTCGACGCCTGCTGCGCCCCCGGTGGCAAGACCTGCCACATCCTCGAAGCCGAACCGGCACTGGCCGGCGTAGTCGCGGTGGATCTGGAAGCCAAGCGTCTGGTGCGCGTTAAGGAAAACCTTGAGCGCCTCGGCCTGAACGCCGAACTGATCGCCGCCGACGGTCGCGACACCGAGAAATGGTGGGACGGCAAACCGTTCCAGCGCATTCTGCTCGACGCACCATGCTCGGCCACTGGCGTGATTCGCCGCCATCCAGACATCAAGCTGACGCGTCAACCGGACGACATCGTTGCCCTCGCGCAATTGCAAGGCGAGCTGCTCGACGCCATGTGGAAAACCCTCGAAGTCGGCGGCATCCTGCTCTACGCCACCTGCTCGACGCTGCCGACCGAAAACACCGAGGTCATCGCCGCGTTTCTTGAGCGTACGCCGGGCGCCCGTGAACTGGATCTGGCCACCACGGCCGGAATCAAACAGCCCCATGGTCGCCAATTGCTGGCCCAGCAGGGCGGGCATGACGGGTTCTACTACGCCAAGCTGATCAAGATCGCTGCCGCGCGCGGCTAAACGGATTCAACGGAGTGACTGGATGAAAATCATCATCCTCGGTGCGGGACAGGTCGGCGGTTCGCTGGCCGAGCATTTGGCCAGCGAGGCCAACGACATTACGGTGGTCGACACCGACGGCGAGCGCCTGCGCGACCTCGGCGATCGCCTCGATATTCGCACCGTGCAGGGCCGTGGCTCGCTGCCGTCGGTGCTGCGTCAGGCCGGCGCCGACGACGCCGATATGCTGGTGGCGGTGACCAACAGCGACGAGACCAACATGGTCGCCTGCCAGGTCGCCCACACCCTGTTCCATACCCCGACCAAAATTGCCCGGGTGCGCGAAGCGTCTTACCTCAATCGCGAGGAGCAACTGTTCCAGAACGAAGCGATTCCAGTCGACGTGTTGATCAGCCCCGAGCAAGTGGTGACCAACTACATCAAGCGTCTGATCCAGCATCCCGGCGCCTTGCAGGTGATCGACTTCGCCGAAGGCGCGGCGCAACTGGTGGCGGTGCGCGCTTATTACGGCGGGCCGCTGGTCGGTCAGCAATTGCGTCAATTGCGTGAGCACATGCCGAATGTCGAAACCCGCGTCGCCGCGATTTTCCGCCGCGACCGGCCGATCCTGCCGCAAGGCGATACGGTGATCGAGGCCGATGACGAAGTCTTCTTCATCGCTGCCCGTGAGAATATTCGCGCAGTGATGAGCGAAATGCGCCGTCTCGACGAAACCTACAAACGCATCGTCATCGCTGGCGGCGGGCAGATTGGCGAGCGTTTGGCCGAGGCCATCGAAAGCCGTTATCAGGTGAAGATTATCGAGATGAGCCCGGCGCGTTGCCGCTATCTCTCCGACACCCTCGACAGCACCGTGGTCTTGCAGGGCAGCGCGTCGGACCGTGATTTGCTGCTGGAAGAGAACATCGCCGACGCCGATATTTTCCTCGCGCTGACCAACGATGACGAAGCCAACATCATGTCGTCGCTGCTGGCCAAACGGTTGGGGGCGAAGAAGGTCATGACGATCATCAACAATCCGGCATATGTCGACCTGATCCAGGGCGGCGATATCGACATCGCAATCAGCCCGCAACTGGCGACCATCGGCACCCTGCTGGCCCATGTGCGCCGTGGCGATATCGTCAGCGTGCATTCATTGCGTCGCGGTGCCGCAGAAGCCATCGAGGCGATTGCCCACGGTGATGCGAAGTCGAGCAAGGTCATCGGCAAACCGATCGAGAAGATCGGCCTGCCGCCGGGCACCACGATTGGTGCGGTGATCCGCAATGAACAAGTGATCATCGCCCACGATGACACGGTGATCGAAGCGGGCGACCACGTGATTCTGTTCCTTGTGGATAAAAAGCATATTCGCGATGTGGAGAAGCTGTTTCATGTGGGGTTGAGCTTCTTCTGAGGTTTGCGCTGACGGCACCGGCGCCTTCGCGAGCAGGCTCGCTCCCACATTTGGAATGCGTTTCCCCTGTGGGAGCGAGCCTGCTCGCGAAGGCGGTCTCAATAAACCCCATCAACACCTGACACCCAAGAAAGGACTCCACCGATGCTCGAATCCCTGGAAAAAATGCTCGCCAAGGGTGTGGATAACTCCCTGCTGCGCTTCGGCCTGGGCAAGGGTTATCTGGATCTGGGCGAAAACGCCAAGGCTGCCGAGCATTTCCAGCGCTGTGTCGGTTTTGATCCGAAGTATTCGGCGGCATGGAAACTATTGGGCAAGGCGCATCTGGCGCTGGGCGATCACGCCGCCGCGCGGCAAGCGTGGGAACAAGGTCTGGAAGCGGCCCGCGCCCATGGCGACAAGCAGGCCGAAAAGGAAATGACGGTGTTTCTGAAGAAGCTCGATCGTCAGCCGCAATAAGTCAAAGGTAGCGAAGACCGATACCGTCGGCATCTACCGTCACCACTTCCATGCGCACCCGTGGCGCGCCTGTGGGTAACCCCTGCACCTGGCCGTAAACCACTGCGCCTTTGGGCAAAGAAGCCAAAACCGGATGCTGCACAAACACCCCGGTGGGCGACAGATTGCGCGTCTGCCCCAGGCATTCGCCAAAGCTGTCGTGGGTGATCTTGATGCGGAAGGATTTACGTTGTTCGGACATCTTCTTGCGCCCTTTGATGAACGGTTGTGGATAACCTCGCCCGTGAGGTTATCCACAGATCATGCCAATCAGCTCAATACCAGCGCTCTTCGCCCGGCGGACGCTTTTTGAAGCGCTTCATGCTCCACATGTACTGGCTCGGATACGCCGCGACATAACGCTCGACCACTTTGCTCATCGCTGCGCAGGACTCGGCAGTATCGGTGCTGTACATGGCTTCCGGCGCGGCTTCGAGGATCACTTTGTAGCCAGAACCGTCGGGCAGGCGCAGCGCATGCAGGAACACGCCGACGGCTTTGCCGCCAGCCAACATGTTCGGCACGAATTTGCTGGTCAGCGCCTGCGTGGCGAAGAACGGCACGAAGATCCCGGCGGATTCGGCCGGTTCCGGGTCAGCGGGAATGCCCACTGCACCACCCTTGCGCACTTCCTTGATGACACTGAGGATGCCTTCCTTGGTCGACGCGGCGACTTTGTTGCCCAGTTGCACGCGCTGTTTGCGCAGCAATTCGTCCACAGCCTTGAGCTTCGGCGGACGGTAGAAAATGATCGGTTTGCACTGGCTGCAATAGAAGTGGTTGAGCACTTCCCAATTGCCCAAGTGGCTGGTGATGCCGACCACGCCTTTGCCCGAGGCCAAGGCATCTTTCAGCACATCGAGACCTTCGACTTCGCGCACCAGATCGATCGAACGCTGCGCGGGCCAGATCCACGCGCAGGCGCTTTCGGTCAGCGACTTGCCGATGTCTTTCAGGCTCTGCCCGACCAGACGTTCACGTTCGGCCGGATCCATCTGGGGAAAACATTTGGCGAGGTTGATCCGCACCACGTCGCGGGAGCGGTTGGGGGTTTTCCACATGATCCAGCCGATCGCCGAACCCACGGCCTGCACGGCCCGCCATGGCAGCAGGGCAAACAGCCGCAGAGCGCCTACCAGCAAGGCGCCTTTAAACTTTTCCACAGGTCACTCCTGATCTTGTGCGGTGCGCGAGGCGGCCATTCTAACCGCCGTTGGCGAGCTGCGCGTAGCGGTCGCAATCCTGAGTGTGATCCATGACCATGCCCGAGGCCTGCATCAGCGCGTAGCAAATGGTCGGGCCGACGAACGTGAACCCGGCCTTTTTCAGGCCTTTGCTCATCGCCAGCGCTTCGGGGGTGATCGCCGGGACTTCGCTGCGATCCTTGAAATGATTGATGATCGGTTGGTCGCCGACGAACGACCAGAGGAACGCCACCGGGTCCTCCAGCGCCAGCCAGGCCTGGGCATTACGACGGGCGGCGTTGAGTTTGAGGCGATTGCGGATGATCCCCGGATCGAGCATCAATTCGTCGATTTCTGCGTCGCTCATCTGCGCCACCCGCTGCACGTCGAAGCCGAACAACACCTCGCGATAACGCTCGCGTTTGCGCAGCACGGTGATCCACGACAGCCCGGCCTGGAACCCTTCGAGCAAAAGCAACTCGAACAAACCCTGCGCATCGCGTAGCGGCGTGCCCCACTCCTGGTCGTGATAAGCCATGTACAGCGGATCTTCGGTACACCAAAAGCAGCGTGGCATAAGGCTCCAGGGGGCGTGCGCAGCAATGAATCGGGTATACTCCCGCTCTTTAAATCGCAGCCCAAGAAACAGGTGAATTTCGTGAGCCAGCCTACGCCAGCCGTGCGTACCTTCCAAGACTTGATCCTCGCGCTCCAGCAATACTGGGCCGAGCAAGGTTGTGTGGTACTTCAGCCCTACGATATGGAAGTAGGCGCCGGCACTTTCCACACCGCGACCTTCCTGCGCGCCATCGGCCCGGAAACCTGGAACGCCGCCTACGTGCAGCCAAGCCGCCGTCCGACTGACGGCCGTTACGGTGAAAACCCTAACCGTCTGCAGCACTACTATCAGTTCCAGGTCGTCCTGAAGCCGAACCCGGACAACTTCCAGGAACTGTACCTGGGCTCGCTCAAGCATGTCGGTCTGGACCCGCTGGTCCACGACATTCGCTTCGTCGAAGACAACTGGGAATCGCCGACCCTCGGCGCCTGGGGTCTGGGCTGGGAAGTCTGGCTGAACGGTATGGAAGTGACCCAGTTCACTTACTTCCAGCAGGCTGGCGGCATCGAGTGCTACCCGGTGACCGGCGAGATCACTTACGGTCTCGAGCGTCTGGCCATGTACCTGCAAGGCGTGGATTCGGTCTACGACCTGGTCTGGGCTGACGGCCCGATGGGCAAAGTCACCTACGGCGACGTGTTCCACCAGAACGAAGTGGAGCAGTCGACTTACAACTTCGAACACGCCAACGTCGACAAACTGTTCGAGCTGTTCGACTTCTATGAAAGCGAAGCCAAGCGCCTGATCGAACTTGACCAGCCGCTGCCGTTGCCGAGCTACGAAATGGTGTTGAAGGCGTCGCACACCTTCAACCTGCTGGATGCGCGCCGGGCGATCTCGGTGACCGCGCGTCAGCAATACATTCTGCGCGTACGCACCCTGGCGCGTTCCGTTGCGCAAGCCTACCTGCTGGCTCGCGCCAAGCTGGGCTTCCCGATGGCGACCCCGGACCTGCGTGACGAAGTACTGGCCAAGCTGGAGGCAGCACAATGAGTGCGCAAGATTTTCTGGTTGAACTGGGCACCGAAGAACTGCCACCGAAAGCCCTGAACACCTTGGCTGAAGCGTTCCTCGCCGGTATCGACAAGGGCCTGCAAGCCGCTGGCCTGAGCTACGAAAGCAAAACCGTCTACGCCGCACCGCGTCGTCTGGCTGTGCTGATCACCGCGCTGGCTACCCAGCAACCGGATCGCAGCATCAACCTCGACGGCCCGCCACGTCAGGCGGCGTTCGACGCTGACGGCAACCCGACTCAGGCAGCTCTGGGTTTCGCCAAGAAGTGCGGCGTCGATCTGAGCGAAATCGATCAGAGCGGCCCGAAACTGCGCTACAGCCAGAGCATCGCCGGCAAGCCGACCGCAAGCCTGCTGCCGACCATCGTCGAAGATTCGCTGAACGACCTGCCAATCCCGAAACGCATGCGTTGGGGTGCGCGCAAGGAAGAGTTCGTGCGTCCGACCCAATGGCTGGTGATGCTGCTCGGTGACCAGGTCATCGATTGCACCATCCTCGCGCAGAAGGCAGGCCGTGATTCCCGTGGTCACCGCTTCCATCACCCGGAAAGCGTGCGCATCGGTTCGCCGTCGAGCTACCTCGCCGACCTGCGTGCCGCTTATGTATTGGCCGACGCCAACGAGCGTCGCGAGATCATCAGCAAGCGCACCGAAGAGCTGGCCACCCGTCAGGAAGGCACGGCAATCGTTCCGCCGGCACTGCTCGACGAAGTCACCGCGCTGGTTGAATGGCCGGTGCCGCTGGTGTGCTCGTTCGAGGAACGCTTCCTCGACGTACCGCAAGAAGCGCTGATCACCACCATGCAGGACAACCAGAAGTACTTCTGCCTGCTGGATGCCGACGGCAAGTTGCTGCCACGTTTCATCACTGTGGCCAACATTGAAAGCAAGGACCCGCAGCAGATCATCGCCGGTAACGAGAAAGTGGTTCGCCCACGCCTGACCGACGCCGAGTTCTTCTTCAAGCAAGACAAGAAGCAGAAGCTCGAAGCCTTTAACGATCGCCTGAAGAACGTGGTGTTCCAGGAAAAACTCGGCAGCGTCTACGACAAGGCCGAACGCGTTTCCAAACTGGCCGCGTACATCGCCGCCCGCATCGGTGGCAACGCTTCTTGGGCTGCTCGCGCAGGCCTGCTGTCGAAGTGCGACCTGGCCACTGAAATGGTCGGCGAGTTCCCGGAGATGCAAGGCGTCGCCGGTTACTACTACGCCCTCAATGACGGCGAGCCAGAAGACGTCGCGCTGGCGCTCAACGAGCAGTACATGCCACGCGGTGCCGGTGCAGAACTGCCGGCGACCCTGACCGGTGCAGCCGTTGCGATCGCTGACAAGCTCGACACCCTGGTCGGTATCTTCGGTATCGGCATGCTTCCAACCGGCAGCAAAGATCCGTATGCCCTGCGCCGTGCGGCGCTGGGTGTGCTGCGTATCCTGATCGAGAAAAAACTCGATCTGGACCTGAACGACGCCGTCGCATTCGCGGTGAATGCGTTCGGTGCCAAGGTCAAGGCTGCCGGCCTCAACGAAGCCGTGCTGGAATTCATCTTCGACCGTCTGCGTGCGCGTTACGAAGACGAAGGCGTCGAAGTGGCCACTTACCTGTCGGTACGTGCCCTGAAGCCGGGTTCGGCGCTGGACTTCGATCAGCGTGTGCAAGCGGTGCAGGCCTTCCGCAAACTGCCGGAAGCGGCTGCGCTGGCGGCGGTGAACAAGCGTGTATCGAACCTGTTGAGCAAACTCGAAGGCGCGGTGCCGACCGAGGTGCAAGCCAAGTACTTCGACAACGCCAACGAGTTCTCGCTGTACTCGGCGATCCAGCAAGCGGATCAAGCGGTGCAGCCAATGGCCGCCGCGCGTCAGTACAACGAATCGCTGGCACGCCTGGCGGCATTGCGTGAGCCGGTCGATGCGTTCTTCGACGCAGTGATGGTCAATGCCGACGACGCCAATGTGCGGGCCAACCGTTACGCGCTGCTGGCGCGTCTGCGTGGTCTGTTCCTCGGTGTTGCCGACATTTCGCTGCTGGGTTGAGGGATTGCTGTTGAAACTGCTGATTCTCGATCGGGACGGAGTGATCAATTACGACTCCGACGCTTACATCAAGTCAGTGGCGGAGTGGATTCCGTTGCCCGGCTCGATCGAAGCGATTGCGCAGTTGAGCAAGGCCGGCTGGACGGTGGCGGTGGCCACCAACCAGTCGGGCATTGCTCGCGGCTATTACGACCTCGCCACCCTCGATGCCATGCACGCGCGGTTGCGCGAGCTGGTCGCGGAGCAGGGCGGTGAAGTCGGGCTGATCGTGTATTGCCCGCATGGGCCGGACGAAGGCTGCGATTGCCGCAAGCCGAAACCGGGAATGTTGAAAACCATCGCGGCGCATTACGACGTAGCGTTGACGAATGTCTGGTTCGTCGGCGACAGCCTTGGTGACCTGGAGGCCGCCAAAGCCGTCGATTCACAGCCAGTTTTGGTAAAGACCGGAAAAGGCGCAAAGACTCAGGGCAAAACCCTGCCGGTTGGCACTCTGATTTTTGACGATCTGGCGGCGATTGCCGCAGAACTTATCCACAACTAGAGTACTTCTGAAGTTCCTGACCAGGGATTGATCGGGAGTGCGCTTGAACACTCGGGCATTGCCCCGTAACGGTAAACGTCACTATGTCGATACTGCGGGCCATCAGGATTTTTCTCTTTTACCTGCTGCTGGGCACCACTTCCCTGCTGTGGTGCAGCTTGAGTTTTTTTATCGCGCCGTTTTTGCCATTCAAGGCGCGTTATCGTTTTATCAACGTGTACTGGTGCCGTTGCGCTTTATGGTTGACCAAGGTGTTTCTCGGTATCCGTTACGAAATCAAAGGCGCGGAAAACGTGCCTGACCGGCCCTGCGTGATTCAGTCGAACCACCAGAGCACTTGGGAGACGTTTTTTCTCTCCGCTTATTTCTCGCCGCTGAGCCAAGTGCTCAAGCGCGAATTGCTTTACGTGCCGTTCTTCGGCTGGGCCATGGCCATGTTGCGGCCGATCGCGATTGACCGGGACAACCCGAAAGCTGCTTTGAAACAAGTCGCGGCGAAGGGTGATGAGCTGCTGAAGGACAACGTTTGGGTGCTGATCTTCCCCGAAGGTACACGCGTTCCTTACGGCACTGTCGGCAAGTTCTCTCGCAGTGGTAGCGCGTTGGCGGTGAATGCGGCGCTTCCGGTGCTGCCGATTGCACACAATGCCGGCAAGTTCTGGCCGAAAATCGGCTGGGGCAAAAAGTCCGGAGTGATCACCGTGGTCATCGGTGAGCCGATGTATGCCGAAGGCACTGGCCCTCGCGCCATCGCCGAGCTGAACGACCGGGTACAAGCCTGGAACGAGAAGACCCAGCGCGAAATGGGCTCACTGCCACCGGCCCCGCAGGCACCGGCCGCAAGTGATCAGATCGCTGTCTGAGATTTTGTGGATAACCTGTGTACGGTTTTGTTGAAAACGCTTGAATATTGAAATTAAGTGATTGATTTACTTATATATTTCTCAAGCTCATAAAACAGCGTAAAAGGTGCATAAGTTTTTTTCGGATGTAAAAAAACCGGCTGTTATAGCCGGTTTTTTTGTGCCTGCTCACTCCGGGATCAGTGGAATTTCGAGGAGGAATTTAGTGCCTTGATCGACCACGCTGTGGCACTCGATTACGCCGCCATGATGATCGACCACCGCTTTGACCATCGACAGACCCAGGCCTACGCCATCAATGCCTTCTGCAGAAGAAAAACGTCGATACTGGCTGAACAGATCGGGTAATTCTTCGGCAGCGATGCCTTTGCCTTGATCGATCAGCTCACACTGCAACCATTCTTCGTCGCAGCGCACGTTCAGCTTTATCGTAGTGTAGGCCGGGCTGTACTTGATCGCGTTTTCCAGCAAGTTGAACAGTGCACGGGTCAGCAAGCCTTGGTCAGCGTTGATCAGGCGCTCTTGGCATCGCTCATCCATGTCATGCAACAGTTCGATGCGTTTTTGCTGGGCAATCGGCAATGCTTGGTCCATGACGTCGAGCACCAGCATCGCGAACAGCGTCGGCTGAAATTGGTAAGTCTCGGATTCGGCCCGCGCCAGCAAAACAAATCCATCGGTCAGATCGAGTGCGCGGCGTACCTGCCGTTCGATCTGCTCGAACAACGGCGAATCCGCCCCGGCCTGATGGCGGTGAACGTCCAGCAGCGCAAGAATCGCCGAATGCGGTGCGCGCAGATCGTGGGACAGAAAACGCAGCAACACACTGCGTTGCTCCTCGGCGGCACGTTCGGCACTAAGGTCCGTGAGGCTGAGCAGCCATCCGATTGGCGTATCTCCATCCACCGGTAGTAAAGCCGCACGCTCTAGCCGCAAGCTGCGTTCCTTGTAATCGCGAAACTCCAGCAGCGGCATGAGCGACAGTGACGGGCGTTGCTCTGTGGACAACTCCGGGTAACCGAGTCGAGCCAGTTGATCGAGAACGTCGTCACCTACCAGATTGTTGTCGAAGAGCTGACGAGCTTTGCGATTACCGAGCAGGATCTGCCCTTTTGGATCGCTGATCAGCGTGGCGACGGGCAAGTATTCCAGTCCATCGGCAATGAAACGCCGAGTATCACGAGTACGGCTCATGGCCTGTTCAAGCGCCATGATTTGCCCCTGCAGGCGATCGGCGCCGGTGAATTGCGTGCGGCGGCGTTCGGGGAAAACTTTCGGCTCGCTATCGAGACGCGCCAGTTCCCAGCCAAAATAAGTCAGCACCACGCTCAGGCGTCGCCAGTTCCAGATCAAATAGCCGAACAATATGCCGAGCGCCGCCGGGGTCGGTGACCACCAGTGCCGGATCTCCGCCAGACCCGCGCTGCTCAGCAACACGCACGCCACCCCGCCCAGAGTCACCCAGATCGCCCAGCGCGGCCGCCATAGCAGCAAACCGAGGACGCACGCCACCAGCCCCACCGAGAGCAACGCGCTCCAGCCAGGCACGACGTCGTCCAGGTTGGTCTGGGCGCGATACGACGACAGCGCAGTCAGCGGCAACAGAACTAGACTTATCCACAACCACTCACGCACCAGCCGTCGAAACAGGCGCTGGACCTGACTCGGCTCGCGACTTTCACGCCGACGCGGGTTATTCATGGCAATCAGGGCAGGGGGCAGTGAATGGTTTCATGGGTCACAGGTCTGAAGACGTAGATCCGAAGAATCATAGCGGACGTTGATCGACGGCGGACGGCTAACTTTTTCAATGCACAGGCCAGCCCGTTAAGGTTGCCGGCCACTGCCCAAGCAACAAGGAACCCACGCGTATGCGCGTTGCGATACTGGACGATGAACCCGCCGAACTGCGCCGGGTCGAGCAAACCCTGCAGCAAATGGCTGCTGCGGGGGACCAGCCATGGTCACTGCACAGCTTTGAACGGGGAGAGGACCTGTTGCGCCAGCTGCGCCGGGACACTTTCGACCTGCTGATCCTCGACTGGCAACTGCCCGACCTCACCGGCTTGGCGCTACTGCGCTGGACCCGCGAACACATGGAGTCGCCGCCCGCCGCGATCATGCTGACCAGCCGCGACGGCGAAAGCGATATCGTCCAGGCCCTCAATGCCGGAGCCGACGATTACGTCAGCAAACCGTTCCGCCCCAATGAGCTGAAAGCCCGAGTCGCCGCCGTGCTGCGCCGGCACAGCCAGCCACGTAGTGCCGCCGCCGAAGTGTTGAGTTTCAATGACCTGATCTTCGATGACGCCGAACTGACTGTCACCCGCGACCTTAAACCCATCGTCATGACCGAACGCGAATACCGCCTCGCTCGCTGCCTGTTCAGCAATCTGGGGCGGCCGTTGTCGCGTGAATATCTATATGAGCGGTTTTGGCCCCATGAAGAGGCGGTCTCTTCGCGACCGCTGGATACGCACATCTACCGCCTGCGCAACAAACTTGGGCTGACGGCGGAGCGGGGCTGGCAACTGCTGACCATTTACGGATATGGATATCGGCTGGAAAGTGTCACGGCAACGAGCGAGTGAAGAGGGCAGGCCAACGGCATTGCGTTGGCCCTGGCTGGCACCACTGATCAATGAAAGGTCAATGCCAGCAATCCAATCGCCAGTTTGCGGATGTCTTCTCCCCAGCCGAGATCATGCGGACTGACTGCCAGCGGAAAATGCAGCTGGATACGCAGCACGCCTTGTTGCGCAACGAGGGCCTGCACCTCGGCAGGCAGGTTGATATTGATTGTGTTGCTGGTGGCGTTGGTCAGGCTGGCAGAGATTACCGGCACGTTATTGATGCTGATATCCACCGTTTGGCGCGGCGTTTTTTCAGACAGGAACGCGTTGGTTTCAAGCGTCAGTGAACTCACGCCAGCCTTGGGGCGCAGGATGATCTCGGCATCCGGCCCGACCGATCCGGTGCCCCACGCCTCGGCAAACCACCAGCCTTTTCCAAGTGCAGCCGTGCCCCGACTGCCCTCCACAAACTGCAGCTTTTCGCCGGCGTCGAATGAAGGGATCAAATCCCGGGAAGCACCGTCCATGAGTGGCAGACAGTCAACACAGCGCTTCCAGCCCGGTGCCAGCACATGGAAGCCGTCAATCCTGGCCAGCATATCGCTGTCGTCATCCACGTTGAGCGCCGCTTGCAGCGCTGACCGCTGCTCAAGCACGTAGAGGGTATCGCGCTCATACTTGCCGGAGTCGATGGTTCTGGCGGCAGTACGCTGCAGATCCTCCTGCGCTTGCGCACTCACCCGGCCCAGGTACACCGCATCGGTGGCGAGATGATTCCGGCCCGCGTAATCGGAGAGGGTCATCCAATGAGTCGTCAGGTTCTGCGGAATCACGTAGCGGACCTTCTGATAGTGCGCTGCCGCGCTTTGCCAGAACGGATTGACCATCGGGGTTTTCCACGTCGCAGCAGGTGTGACCATCTGCTGCCGGCGTATGCCTGACCAACCGGCACGGGTGTCGAAGACCTGTACCAGAAGGGCTATCACCAGCAGCAACAGCGCAGTCCGTGGCGCCGCGTTACGCGCGATCAGGAACACCACCGCAAAGATCGCCGCGTACATGACCGGCCAGATCATCCGCCCCGAAGCGCGGAAAATACCGGCCATGGAAATGACGGGGTCAGGCAACCAGTAGACGAACTCGAGCGGTCCGACGCCGATCCTGTTGGAGAACGCAAAAAGCATCAGTCCAAACAGTGCCAGCAGCAATAACCAGCGTTTGCGCATCGTTGCAACGATCTGGCCTTCGCCGGAGCAAATGAACCACAGCGCGCAAACGAGCAGAAACATCACCCCCAGCCCCGGGAAAGCCATGCCGGCCGAATCCCCAGGTACGCCAGGTATATCGCCGAGGACGCGAGACCATCCAGCGGGGTCGAAAAACGTCAGCACATTGGCGCGAAACAATCCGAATCCGAATGAAGCCAGTCCCTCACCTTCAACGGTGAAATAGCCTGCTTGCCAGCAACACACCCCGGTCAGCAACAGCAGGCCAACCAGCTCGACGATCGCCTTTTTCAGCAGCAGCTGCCGCCTCAATGATCGGGCCAGCAAGTCGGCCAGCCAGATCAAGCCAACCATTGCCAACAGATAAGCGTGTACCAAGGCCGCGACCGCCAGCAACAGGCCCCAGGCCGGACAACGCCGCTCGACATGAGGGCGCAGGGCCAGATACAGGGCAGCCAGGATCAGGAAGTGTCCGGCGAGGGATAAATGCTCTGCCATCCGCGAAATCAGCGCCGGGTTGAACAGAAACAGTGCCGCCCCCAGCAAACGCAGCGCAATGTTGGCGGTGGCCAGGCCCATCAGCTTCCAGGCAAACCAGCCCTGCAACACAAAACACAACAACAGCCACAGGCCAAAGTACTGGAAAGGCTCGGGAAGCCATGCGGCAAAGGGTTTGAAGATCAACGCCAGCAGCGGGTTCGAATCTGAGTAGATGATCGCGCTGCTCAGCTCCAACCCATACGAAGGATTGAGCCCCAGCGGCAACGACCAGGGCGAATGCCTGAAAAACACCCAGCCAAGGTAGTGTGTTGCCGGATCACCGCTGCCCAGCCACGCAATGTTTTGCGGGTTTAGCGCCCTTGGACCGATGACGATAAAAAAGGCCAGAACCCCCAACAGCACGGGCAGCACATTGACCGATAGACGTGTGACGGAATCCTTCCTTACGCATTGATGAGTCAATTGATTGCTCTTTTTTTAGTCGTTTTTCTACAATCTGGCCGCCGCCTGTCTGCGACGAAAGAGCCGCATCGTATCGCGCTTCAAGACGAAATTGAACGCAAAAAAAAGCCCGCTTGCGCGGGCCTTTCCTGTGCGGAGTCGGCAACCTAGAAGTCCAGATTGGATACCGCGAGAGCATTGCTCTCGATGAAGTCACGGCGAGGTTCGACCGCATCACCCATCAGGGTGTTGAAGATCTGGTCTGCGCCAATGGCGTCTTCGATGGTGACCTTCAGCATGCGGCGCACGCTTGGGTCCATGGTGGTTTCCCACAGCTGATCCGGGTTCATTTCGCCCAGACCTTTGTATCGCTGGATGGTGTGGCGCTTGGTGCTTTCCGCCATCAGCCAGTCCAGTGCTTCCTTGAACTCGGTGACCGCTTTCTTGCGCTCGCCACGCTGGATGTACGCACCTTCGTCGAGCAGGGTGCTCAGTTGAGCGCCGAGGGTGACGACTGTTTTGTAGTCGTTGCTGCCGAAGAAGTCGCGGTTGAAGGTGACGTAGTTCGACAGACCGTGGGAGATCAGTTCGACCTCTGGCAGCCAGACGCCACGTTCACGGTCTTCACGCAGGCTGGCCTTGTAGACCAGACCGGATTTTTCAACGGTGCGCAGACGCGCTTCGTACTGGGCCAGCCACTCTTGCATTGCTGCGTGGTCGCCAAGCTTTTCCAGGCTCACGGCCGGCAGGTAGATGAAGTGCTCGGTCAGCTCCTGCGGGTACAGGCGCGACAGACGCTTGAGGGTCTTCATCACCATGCGGAAGTCGTTCACCAGACGCTCGAGCGCTTCACCGGAAATGCCCGGGGCTTCTTCGTTCAGGTGCAGGCTCGCATCTTCCAGGGCCGACTGCGTCATGTACTCTTCCATGGCGTCGTCGTCTTTGATGTATTGCTCTTGCTTGCCTTTCTTGACCTTGTACAACGGCGGCTGAGCGATGTAGATGTAGCCACGCTCGATCAGCTCCGGCAACTGACGGAAGAAGAAGGTCAGCAGCAGGGTACGGATGTGCGAACCGTCGACGTCAGCATCGGTCATGATGATGATGTTGTGATAACGCAGCTTGTCGATGTTGTACTCGTCGCGACCGATGCCGCAGCCCAGTGCGGTGATCAAGGTGCCCACTTCCTGGGAAGAGATCATCTTGTCGAAACGCGCTTTCTCGACGTTGAGGATCTTGCCCTTCAACGGCAGGATGGCCTGGGTCTTGCGGTTACGTCCCTGCTTGGCAGAGCCGCCCGCGGAGTCACCTTCCACGAGGTACAGTTCGGACAGCGCCGGGTCTTTTTCCTGGCAGTCAGCGAGCTTGCCCGGCAGGCCGGCGATGTCCAGCGCGCCTTTACGGCGGGTCATCTCACGGGCCTTGCGCGCAGCTTCACGGGCACGCGCAGCGTCGATCATCTTGCCGACGACCAGCTTGGCTTCGTTCGGGTTTTCCAGGAGGAAGTCGGAGAAGTACTTGCCCATCTCCTGCTCGACCGCGGTCTTCACTTCGGAAGACACCAGCTTGTCTTTGGTCTGCGAGCTGAACTTCGGATCCGGCACTTTCACCGAGATGATCGCGGTCAGGCCTTCACGGGCATCGTCACCGGTGGTGGCGACTTTGTGCTTCTTCGCCAGACCTTCCTGTTCGATGTAGTTGTTCAGGTTACGCGTCAGTGCCGAACGGAAGCCCACCAGGTGGGTGCCGCCGTCGCGCTGCGGAATGTTGTTGGTGAAGCACAACAGGTTCTCGTTGAAGCTGTCGTTCCACTGCAGGGCGATTTCCACGCCGATGCCGTCTTCACGCTGGATGTTGAAGTGGAACACCTGGTTGACCGCAGTCTTGTTGGTGTTCAGGTATTCAACGAACGCACGCAGGCCGCCTTCATACTTGAACAGCTCTTCCTTGCCACTGCGCTCGTCCTTGAGGACGATACCGACACCGGAGTTGAGGAAGGACAGTTCACGAATACGCTTGGCCAGGATGTCCCAGCTGAAGTGAATGTTCTTGAAGGTTTCGCTGGAAGCCTTGAAGTGGATCTGGGTGCCGGTGGTTTCGCTGTCGCCAACGATGGCCATCGGTGCCTGAGGTACGCCGTGGACGTAGGTCTGTTCCCAGATCTTGCCGCTGCGGCGAACAGTCAGAACCAGCTCTTCGGACAGTGCGTTCACTACCGACACACCTACACCGTGCAGACCGCCGGAAACTTTGTAGGAGTTGTCGTCGAACTTACCGCCAGCGTGGAGGACGGTCATGATGACCTCGGCGGCGGAAACGCCTTCCTCTTTGTGCACGTCTACCGGGATGCCACGGCCGTTGTCTTTAACGGTGATGGACTCATCCGGGTGGATGATGATGCTGATGTCGTCGCAGTGGCCGGCGAGGGCTTCGTCGATCGAGTTGTCGACCACCTCGAACACCATGTGGTGCAGACCGCTGCCATCGTCGGTGTCACCAATGTACATACCGGGACGTTTGCGTACGGCATCCAGGCCTTTCAGCACTTTAATGCTCGTTGAGTCGTACGTATTTTCTTCGCTCAATGCCTTCACTCCCGATGGTCGTGGGTCTGGGTGATACGGCCCTGTTCCACGTGGAACAAAGCGACTGGCGTTTCCGTCTGCCAGCCTTCCCTCAATAATTCGTGATCTACACAGGTGATAAACACCTGGCAGCGTAAGTCTTCCAGCAAGCGGCACAGCGCGCGACGATGGCTCTCGTCCAGCTCGGACGGCAAGTCATCCACCAGATAAATACACTGACCGCGTCGGGCCTGGCTGACCAGATGCCCTTGGGCAATCCGCAGTGCACAGACCACCAACTTCTGCTGACCCCGGGACAAAATGTCCGCGGCGTTGTGTGCGCCCAATCTAAGACGCAAATCAGCCCGTTGTGGTCCTGCCTGGGTATGACCCATTTGCTGGTCCCGTTGCACGGAACCGGCGAGTACGGCGCTCAACTCCCGGTCTTTGTCCCAGCCTCGGTAATAGCTGAGCGTCAAACCTTCGAGCTCAACCAGTTCGCTCAAGGTTTGTTCAAAGACTGGTTTCAAGGCTTTGATGTAAGCGCGGCGGTATTCATCGATTTCAGCGCTGGCCTGGCACAGTTCCCTGTCCCAAACCGCTTGCGAAACGGCGTCAAGTGTACCATGCCGCAGCCATGAGTTTCTCTGGCGCAAGGCCTTCTGCAAACGCTGCCAGGTGGCCATGAAGCGCGGCTCGACGTGGAACACGCCCCAGTCGAGAAACTGCCGGCGAATCTTCGGCGCGCCTTCGAGCAGGCGGAAGCTGTCGGGGTTGATCAACTGCAGCGGCAGGATCTCCGCCAGTTGCGCGGCGCTGCGGGCGTTCTGGCCGTCGATGCGGATCTGGAACTCACCCTGACGATCGCGCGAGATGCCCAAAGCGCTATGCCCACCCTCGGCCAATTCGACCTGGCCGAACACGGTACAGGCGAGCTGTTCGTACTGGATGACCGGCAAAAGCCGCGTGCTACGAAACGAACGGGCAAGCCCCAGCAGATGAATGGCTTCCAGAACACTGGTTTTGCCGCTGCCGTTGGCGCCGTAAAGAATGTTGATGCGGGGGGAGGGGGAGAAGGTCACCGGGTGCAGATTACGCACCGCGGTGACCGAAACACGACTTAAGGACATCCAGGGTCAGCTGATTACAGACGCATCGGCATGACAACGTAAGCCGAATCGTCGTTGTCGGACTCTTGCACCAGCGCGCTGCTGTTGGAGTCGGACAGGATCAGGCGAACCTGCTCGGTGGTCATCACGCCCAGCACGTCGAGCAAATAGCTCACGTTGAAGCCGATTTCCAGAGAACCACCGTTGTATTCAACGCCCACTTCTTCTTCCGCTTCTTCCTGCTCCGGGTTGTTGGCCTGGATCTTCAACTGACCGCTGGCCAGTTGCAGACGGATGCCACGGTACTTCTCGTTGGACAGAATCGCGGTACGGCTGAACGCTTCACGCAGTGCCTGGCGATCGCCCAGTACCAACTTGTCGCCGCCCTTCGGCAGCACGCGCTCGTAGTCCGGGAATTTGCCGTCGACCAGTTTCGAGGTGAAGGTGAATTCACCGGTAGTGGCGCGGATGTGGTGCTGGCCCAACACGATGCTGACGTTGCCGTCCGGCTCGGTGAGCAGACGCGCCAGTTCAAGGATACCTTTGCGCGGCACGATCACCTGATGACGATCTGGCTGACCGATATCGGCTTTCATCGAGCACATGGCCAGACGGTGACCGTCGGTGGCCACCGCGCGGATAATGCCTTCGGACACTTCCAGCAGCATGCCGTTGAGGTAGTAACGCACGTCCTGCTGGGCCATGGCGAAGCTGGTGCGTTCGATCAGACGACGCAGTTTGCTTTGCTCGAGGCTGCAAGTCAGCGAGCCCGGACCTTCTTCAACAGTCGGGAAATCGTTGGCTGGCAGCGTCGACAGGGTGAAACGGCTACGACCCGCCTTCACCACTAGCTTCTGCTCATCGACCTTGATATCGATCAGCGCATCGTTGGGCAGGCTTTTGCAGATATCCATCAGCTTGCGCGCAGGCACGGTGATGGAACCTGTTTCCGCCGGCTCCTCAAGTTGCACACGACCGACCAGCTCGACTTCCAGGTCGGTACCGGTCAGCGACAGTTGCTGGCCTTCGACTACCAACAGCACGTTGGACAGTACCGGCAAGGTCTGTCGACGCTCGACGACGCCTGCGACCAGTTGCAGGGGTTTCAACAGGGCTTCGCGTTGAATGGTGAAATGCATGGTCTAGTCCCTTGCCTTAATAAGCTGCGCTGGTGTTCATCAAGTGGTCAGTGTACGCAGCAGGTTCTTGTAGTCCTCGCGGATGTCCGCGTCGGATTCCTTAAGCTCGTTGATCTTGCGGCAGGCGTGCAACACGGTGGTGTGGTCGCGGCCGCCAAACACGTCGCCGATTTCCGGCAGGCTGTGGTTGGTCAGTTCCTTGGACAACGCCATGGCCACCTGACGCGGACGCGCTACCGAGCGCGAACGGCGCTTGGACAGCAGATCCGAGATCTTGATCTTGTAGTACTCGGCGACGGTGCGCTGAATGTTATCCACAGAGACCAGTTTGTCTTGCAGCGCCAACAGGTCTTTCAGGGATTCGCGAATCAGCTCGATAGTGATGTCGCGGCCCATGAAGTGCGAGTGGGCGATCACGCGTTTCAGCGCGCCTTCCAGCTCACGGACGTTGGAGCGGATACGCTGGGCGATGAAGAACGCGGCATCGTGCGGCAACTCGACTTTGGCCTGGTCAGCCTTTTTCATCAAGATCGCGACGCGGGTTTCCAGTTCCGGCGGCTCGACGGCCACCGTCAGACCCCAGCCGAAACGGGATTTGAGGCGCTCTTCCAGGCCTTCGATTTCTTTCGGGTAGCGGTCACTGGTGAGAATGACCTGCTGGCCACCTTCAAGCAGGGCGTTGAAGGTGTGGAAAAACTCTTCCTGCGAACGCTCTTTACGGGCGAAGAACTGAATGTCGTCGATCAGCAAAGCATCCACCGATCGGTAGAAACGCTTGAACTCGTTGATCGCGTTCAGTTGCAGCGCCTTGACCATGTCGGCGACGAAACGCTCGGAATGCAGGTACACGACCTTGGCATTCGGGTTCTTCTTTAATAGGTGGTTACCCACCGCGTGCATCAAGTGGGTTTTACCCAGGCCGACACCACCATAAAGGAACAGTGGGTTGTAGCCGTGCTTGGGGTTGTCCGCCACTTGCCAGGCCGCCGCGCGGGCGAGCTGGTTGGATTTACCTTCGACGAAGTTTTCAAAGGTAAAGGTGCGATTCAGATAACTGGTGTGCTTGAGCGCACCTTCGACCTGCACAGTCCGCTGTTCGGCACGGACCGGGGCCTGTTGCGAAGCAGCGCCGGACATCGGGTCGAAACTGTCACGAGACGGTTCATCGCTGACTTCAGGGCTTTTCTGCGTTGAACGCTTGGCTGCCGGGGCTGACGTCTGGGTGGGTGCCGGCGTACTCACAGGCGTGGCATTTGCCTGGGCCTGCTGGGAAACCTGCGCGGCTGCAAGCGGCGCGTTCGGTGCGGCACGCGGAGCGGAACTGCGTTTGCTGCCTATCAATAAGGAAAGCGCAGGCGCCATGCCGTTGCCGTGCTCATCCAGCAGTTCAAGGACGCGGCCCAGATACTTTTCGTTGACCCAGTCCAGCACAAAACGGTTCGGTGCGTAGACGCGCAACTCGTCGCCTTCGGCTTCGACCTGTAGTGGACGGATCCAGGTGTTGAATTGTTGGGCAGGCAGCTCCTCGCGCAAAAGCTCCACGCACTGCTGCCAAAGTTCCACTGACACGGATATCCCCTAAGTTGAAAGCCGGTGAGGCAAAAACAAGCGGCCATTGTAGCGGCGAGCCGTCCACTTATCCACATGCAGGTTGCCGGGTGAGCATGATTTATCAATGCGTTGAATCAGAAAAAGGCGACCAACGGTGTGTGAATAAGCTCTGTGGATAACCGCCTCTAAGGGCACTGGACAACTGGGGGTTGAACTCGGTGGATAACCTGCCTGTGGATAACAGCCCATTCCACGCACAGGTTATCCGATGGCGCAGCACAGGCTGAACACGGTTTTCCACTGTAGTTGTCATTCTCTGTACATCAGGTAAAACATGGGCCGGTGCCACTTATCCACAGAAGAAGGCTTGCCTAGCTTTTATAAGCTTTACAGAAAAGCTTTAAATAATTCCCTTCTTTATTTTTATGTATGGCGAGCAGGTGATCAGGCAAAGAACACCTCGAGATCTATTTATAAGGAAACGTTGGTTGGAAATTGACCTGAAGGCTTGCTTTCTCTAGAATCCCCGGTCTCTTAAAACGGGGGCCATTCCGGCCCGTTGTGGACGAACCAGGTAACACGACAATGAAACGTACTTTCCAACCAAGCACTATCAAACGCGCTCGTACCCACGGTTTCCGTGCTCGCATGGCTACCAAGAACGGCCGCGCAGTCCTGTCGCGTCGTCGCGCCAAAGGTCGTGCGCGTCTGGCAGTTTGATAATCCGGTACTGGAGGTGAGTCAGGACTTCAGTCGGGAAAAGCGTCTGCTTACCCCCCGGCATTTCAAGGCAGTCTTTGACTCCCCTACCGGCAAGGTTCCGGGGAAAAATCTCCTGCTCCTTGCACGCAACAACGATCTTGATCACCCCCGTCTCGGGCTGGTTATCGGGAAAAAGAGCGTAAAGCTCTCCGTTGAGCGCAATCGCCTCAAGCGTTTGATGCGCGAATCGTTCCGTCTGCACCAGGATTCACTGGTCGGCTGGGATATCGTTATCGTCGCGCGCAAAGGTCTGGGCGATGTAGAAAACCCCGAATTGATTCAGCATTTCGGCAAGCTCTGGAAACGCCTGGCACGCAGCAAGCCGGTTCCGGAAGTCAAAACCGAAACTGTAGGGGTAGACAGTACCGATGCGTAAACTGGCCCTCGTTCCGATCCAGTTTTATCGCTATGCCATTAGTCCTTTGATGGCCAGCCACTGTCGTTTCTACCCCAGTTGTTCCTGCTACGCGTATGAAGCCATTGAAAATCATGGCCTTCTGCGCGGTGGCTGGCTGACCTTTCGTCGTTTAGGTCGCTGTCATCCGTGGAATCCCGGTGGTTATGACCCGGTTCCACCTATCCCTACCTCCCGTTCTTCTTCGATGGCCGAGTAATCATGGATATCAAACGCACGATCCTGATCGTCGCCCTGGCAATCGTGTCCTACGTTATGGTTCTTAAATGGAACCAGGACTATGGCCAGGCTGCCCTGCCGACTCAGAATGTTGCTTCCAGTACGACTACATCCGGTTTGCCGGACACCGCCACTGGCAATAATGCTGCCGCCAGTGACGATATTCCGCGCGCCGCTAGCGATACCAGCGCACCTGCCGAAACACCGGTAGCCGCCAGCAAGGATCTGATCCAGATCAAAACCGACGTGCTCGATCTCGCGATCGATCCACAAGGTGGCGATGTTGCTCAACTGACCTTGCCTTTGTATCCACGTCGTCAGGATCGTCCTGATGTTCCGTTCCAGCTGTTCGATAACGGCGGCGAACGTGTTTATCTGGCACAAAGCGGTCTGATCGGCACCAATGGTCCGGATGCAAATCCGGCCGGTCGTCCGGTCTACTCCTCGGAGAAGAAGACTTATCAACTGGCTGACGGTCAGGACCAACTGGTCGTCGACCTGAAGTTCAGCAAGGACGGCGTCAATTACATCAAGCGTTTCACTCTGAAACGCGGCCTGTATGACGTAGCCGTTTCCTACATTGTGGATAACCAGAGCGCTCAGCCCTGGAATGGCGCGATGTTCGCGCAGTTGAAGCGCGATGCTAGCGCTGATCCTTCGTCCACAACCGCTACTGGCACCGCGACTTATCTGGGCGCCGCCCTGTGGACAAGTTCGGAGCCGTACAAAAAAGTGTCCATGAAGGACATGGACAAGGCACAGCTGAAAGAAACCGTCACCGGTGGTTGGGTAGCCTGGCTGCAACACTACTTCGTGACTGCGTGGATTCCGGCCAAGGGCGAAAACAACATCGTCCAGACCCGTAAAGACAGCAAAGGCAACTACATCATCGGTTACACCGGTCCAACACTGACCGCTGCTCCGGGTGCCAAAGTTGAAACCAGCGCTGTGCTGTACGCCGGTCCGAAAAGCCAGGCTGTGCTGAAAGAGTTGTCCCCAGGTCTGGAACTGACCGTCGACTACGGCATTCTGTGGTTCATTGCCCAGCCAATCTTCTGGCTGCTGCAACACATCCACGCCATTGTCGGTAACTGGGGCTGGTCGATCATCTTCCTGACCATGCTGATCAAGGGTATTTTCTTCCCTCTGTCGGCTGCCAGCTACAAATCGATGGCGCGCATGCGTGCTGTCGCGCCGAAACTGGCTGCTCTGAAAGAGCAACATGGCGATGACCGGCAGAAAATGTCGCAAGCCATGATGGAGCTGTACAAGAAAGAGAAGATCAATCCGCTGGGCGGCTGCTTGCCGATCCTTGTGCAGATGCCGGTTTTCCTTTCGCTGTACTGGGTTCTGCTGGAAAGCGTGGAAATGCGCCAGGCGCCGTTCATGCTGTGGATCACTGACCTGTCGATCAAGGATCCGTTCTTCATCCTGCCGATCATCATGGGCGCAACCATGTTCATCCAGCAGCAGTTGAACCCGACTCCGCCGGATCCGATGCAGGCGAAGGTCATGAAAATGATGCCAATCATCTTCACCTTCTTCTTCCTGTGGTTCCCTGCAGGTCTGGTGCTGTACTGGGTTGTGAACAACTGCCTGTCGATTGCACAACAGTGGTACATCACGCGTAAGATCGAACGGGCTACCCAAGCCGCCGCTTGATTTACACTGTGTATAACCACTCAAAACGCCCCCTAGTGGGGCGTTTTGCTATCTGTCATTTTTGTCTGGATTCCGGTTAATGAGCGTACCTCGTGAAACCATCGCCGCTGTCGCCACCGCTCAAGGCCGTGGTGGTGTGGGCATCGTCCGTATTTCCGGGCCGCTGGCCAGCGATGCAGCCAAAGCCATCAGCGGCCGCGAACTGAAACCGCGTTACGCCCATTACGGCCCGTTTTTTACTGACGATAAACAGGTGCTGGACGAAGGTCTGGCGCTGTATTTCCCAGGACCGAACTCGTTTACCGGCGAAGACGTGCTGGAATTGCAGGGACATGGCGGCCCGATCGTGCTGGACATGCTGCTCAAGCGTTGCCTGGAGTTGGGTTGTCGTTTGGCCCGTCCCGGTGAATTCAGTGAACGAGCCTTCCTCAATGACAAACTTGACCTGGCCCAGGCCGAGGCGATTGCCGATTTGATCGAAGCCAGTTCGGCACAGGCTGCACGCAATGCTCTGCGTTCTTTGCAAGGCGCTTTTTCCCAACGTGTGCATAACTTGACCGAACAACTGATCGGTCTGCGCATCTACGTCGAAGCCGCCATCGACTTTCCGGAAGAAGAAATCGACTTCCTCGCCGATGGCCATGTGTTGAGCATGCTCGACAAAGTGCGCGATGAGTTATCCACAGTACTGCGTGAAGCCGGGCAGGGTGCGTTGTTGCGCGATGGCATGACCGTGGTGATTGCCGGCCGTCCGAATGCCGGCAAGTCCAGTCTGTTGAATGCGCTGGCCGGTCGCGAAGCGGCGATCGTGACGGAGATTGCCGGCACCACGCGGGATATCCTGCGCGAACATATCCACATCGACGGCATGCCACTGCACGTTGTCGATACCGCAGGTCTGCGTGATACCGATGATCATGTGGAAAAGATCGGTGTCGAACGGGCATTGAAGGCAATTGGTGAAGCCGATCGGGTGTTGTTGGTGGTCGATGCGACCGCCCCCGAGGCGCTGGACCCGTTTGCGTTGTGGCCGGAATTCCTCGAAACCCGTCCGGATCCGGCGAAAGTCACCCTGATTCGCAACAAAGCGGATCTGACCGGCGAAGTAATTGCCCTGGAAACCAGTGAAGACGGACATGTGACGATCAGCCTTAGCGCCAAGTCGGCCGGTGAGGGGCTGGACTTGCTGCGTGACCATCTCAAGGCTTGCATGGGTTACGAGCAAACGTCGGAAAGCAGCTTCAGCGCACGCCGCCGCCATCTCGAGGCTCTGCGCCATGCCAGTGCCGCGCTGGAACACGGCCGTGCGCAGCTGACATTGGCGGGTGCCGGTGAATTGCTCGCCGAAGATTTGCGTCAGGCCCAGCATTCTCTGGGTGAAATCACCGGGGCTTTCAGCTCTGATGATCTGCTGGGAAGAATCTTTTCCAGCTTCTGCATCGGCAAATAACAAAAAGGGGCGGTGGAAATTTATCCACACCCTTCTTCGTTTTACCAATTGTAAGAGACCGTACCGAGCAAGGTGCGGTCTTCACCCCAGTAGCAGCGGCCGGCATCGTTGCATCCCGACACATACTCCTTGTCGAACAGGTTTTTCGCGTTCAGGTCGACGCTCCAGTGCGTGTCGATCTGATAACCGATGGCCGCATCCACCAACGTGACGTCGCCGGCATCCAGCTTGCCGTATAGAGAAGGCGAGGTATAAGCGAAGGCACTGTCGAAGTAACGCACACCACCGCCGACGTAGAAGCCTTTCAAGTCGCCATCAAGGAATCGATATTTCGTCCAGACCGAAGCCTGATTACGTGGTACCCCGGTCATTTGATGGCCTTTGACCAATGACGTCGCGGCATCCTTGGTAATCCGCGCATCGGTGTAGGTGTAAGCCGCCGTGACATTGAGGTTCTGGGTCAGGTTACTGTTCAGTTCCAGTTCCACGCCTTTGGAACGGCTTTCGCCGACCTGGCGATAGGTCGACGTGGTCGAGTCGAAGTAGGTGTCGTCCTTTTTGCGCAGGTCGTACACCGACGCAGTGAACGCGGTGTCCCAGCCAATCGGTTCGTACTTCAGGCCCACTTCGTATTGGCTGCTGGTGATCGGGTCGAGCGGTGCGCCGGCATTGGAGATCTGCTGCACCGGTACGAACGACGTGGAATAGCTGACATACGGCGTCATGCCGTTGTCGAACTGGTACATCACCCCGCCCTGATAGGTGAATTTCTTGTCCTCGGAACTGATGTTGCTGCCCTTGGCCACCTTGTCGCGGAAATCACTGTCGACCCAGTCCTGGCGCCCACCGAGCAAGAACAACCAGTGGTCATATTTGCTTTGGATCTGTGCATAAACACCTTTCATCTGTTGCTCGAGCAGCGTGTTTTGCACCGTGATCGGGGTGGTGGGATCGCGCAGGTAAACCGGGTTGTAGATATCGATTGGCCCGACGATGCCGGCATTCCAGTCCTGATTGAACGAAGTGCGATCGTAGCTGGCACCAAACAGCACGGTGTTTTCCAATTCGCCGACCTGGAATTTGCCTTCCAGTTGGTTATCCAGCGAATACACCATCGACTTGTTGAAACGATCGTAGGCGGTCATGTTCAGCCGCGTGCCGAAGCCCGCATTGTTGAGGTTGCCTGGCCAGGTTTCGTGGCGGGTGATGCGCGACTGCATGTAGCGTGAGTTCTGCCGGAACTGCCAGTCGTCGTTGAAGGAGTGGCTGAACTCGTAACCGCTGCTCCAGGTTTCCCGTTCGAAGGTGTTCCAGTCCGGGTCGCCGAGCATGGTGCCTTTGGATAACTTGCCGTTGGGGTTTGTCAGCAAAGTGCCGGCGGCCGGTAGGCCAAGTTCCATGTTGGTGTGATCCTTCTGGTAGTTGGCCAGCAGGGTCAGGGTATTGAAGTCATCGAAATTCAGAGTCAGCGAAGGCGCGATGTAAATGCGGTCATCCGGGACGTGATCGGTCTGGGTGTCGGACTTGCGCCCGAGCATGACAACGCGCCCGAGAATGTTGCCGCTGTCGTTGAGTGGTCCCGACACATCAACGCCGATTTGCCGTCGGTTGTTCGAGCCATAGCCCAGTTGCACTTCGCCTTGCGGTGCAGCGGTTGGCCGTTTGCTGACCAGATTGACCAGACCGCCCGGCGCGTTTTCCCCATACAGCAGCGAGGACGGGCCACGGAAAATTTCCACCCGCTCAAGTCCATAAGGTTCGGTACTGGTGTCATAGCGGTTGCCTTGTACACGCAGTCCATCGCGCAGCAGACCGTAGCCATAATCGGTGGCGTTGAAACCGCGAATGAAAAACAAATCCCCGGCCAGACTGTCGCCGGCGGCAAACGGTGGGGCAAAGATCCCCGGCACGTAGCCGAGTACTTCGGTGAGCGTCTGAGATTTCTGATCTTTCATGCGTTGCGCGGTCACGACTGACACCGAGCGCGGCGTTTCCGACAACGGCGTGCTGGTTTTCGTACCGATCCGGCTGTTCTGCGCCTTGTAGCCAACGTCGGCGGCGTAATCGAGGTTCATCGGGTTGGCCAATTGCCCGTTGATGTTGGTCGGGGCCAGTTCCAGCGCGTCACCATTGGGCAGCGCCTGCAGAATGTAGCTGCCAGGTGCCTGCGGTATGGCTTGTAAACCCGAGCCTTGCAGCAGTTGGGCGAATCCCTGGTCGACGGTGAAATTGCCGTTCAGTGCGGCACTGCGTAAACGGCTGGTCTGCTGCGGAGAAAACGACAGAATCACATTCGCGGCTGAGGCGAACTGGCTCAACGCATTGTCCAGCGGGCCGGCAGCAATGGTGTAGCGCTGGGCTGTCGTCGCCGCGAAGGCGCCATGGGTGATGACCAGACAGGACGCGGCACTGGTCATCAGTAAGCTGTAAGTAAAGCAGTGGTGGGAAAAGCACTGACGGAACGTGGGAAGACGCATGTGTGGATAAGCCCTGGAGGTGGCGAAGAGCCGCGTTTATCGCGATTACCTGTAGGGCCGGGTCAGGGCAAAAAAAGATAACCCTGTTTTCGATTTATTTTTCCCCAGGTGATTTTCGATCAGACGTTGAGGCTGATCGAGACCCAGTACCGGGTGAAGTAGCGGACGTGGATCGGTAACGAGGCCTGAAGGTTGGCCAGCACGGCATCGGTGGAATCGAGCCGAAAGTTGCCGGATACCCGCAGATCCCGGGCGCGGCTATCGCAGTGCAGAACACCGTTGCGATAACGCCCCAACTCGTCGATCAACTCACCCAACCGTGCATCAAGCACAATCAACTGGCCGTTAGTCCACGCCACTGCTGAGGATTCAAATGGAAGAAGGCGTCCGATATGCCGACTATCGAAGTCAGCGCCTTCGCCTGCCTTCAAGATCATCGCGGCCGTTGATGAATCAGCGGGTTGCACGCTGACCCGCTCTTCCAGCACGCCGACCCGCGTTGAGCCCGACAACTGATGCACAGAAAAACGCGTGCCCAACGCTTGAATTCGGCCATCGCGGGTCTCGACAAAAAACGGCCGCTGATCACCAAGTTTGCCGGTTTGAATGAGGATCTCACCCGAGCGCAAGCGAATCAGGCGCTGCAGCGCATCGAAGGACACATCAATGGCGGTGTCAGTGTTGAGCTGGATCTGACTGCCATCCGCCAATGAAATGCTACGACGCTGGCCAACGTCGGTTTTGTAGTCGGCCCAGACATTCCCCAGGGATGTATGTTGCTGAGCGTTCCAACCCAGGAACCCTGTCCCGGTCGCGAGCAGCAACAGCTTCAGTACCTGACGCCGTTGCTGGCCGGTATTCAGCGCGCGACGTTTCAAATCCTGCGGCAGGGTGCCGAGATGACGCTGCAATTGTTCCATCTGGTTCCACGCCGCCAAGTGCGCTGGATCGCTATCTATCCACAGCCGCCAGGCTTTTTGTTCGGCGAGCGTCGGCGGATCTGCCTGAAACTGCACGTACCAACCGGCAGCAGCTTCGAACACTTTGCGGTTGGGGGCGATGGCCATCAGCGCTGCGCCATGATCAGGGCACATTCCGTCAAAGCGTGGATCATGTGCTTCTTTACTGTGGTCAGGGAAACCTTCAATTGCACGGCGATCTGTTGATAAGTCAGGCCGTCGATCTGCGAGAGCATAAAGATCTGCCGGCTTCGCGCGCCCAGACCGGCCAAGGCTTTATCCACAGCGATCAGGGTTTCGATGATCAGTGCCTTGTCTTCTTCGCTGATGGCGGTGGCTTCCGGTCGAGCAGCCACGGTCTGCAAGTAGGCGACTTCGATGGCCTGTCTTCTATAGCGATCAATGACGAGGCCGCGTGCAATGGTCGCCAGATAATCCCGCGGTTCGCGAATCTGCGCGGCATTCCGTGCCGCGAGGATCCGCACGAAGGTGTCATGCGCGACATCGGCCGCATCGCAGGCGTTATGCAATTTGCCCTTGAGCCATCCATATAGCCACGAATGGTGTTGCTCGTAGATTTGCTCGATCGCAGCGTTATGGGCGGGTGGGGACATGGGGATAAACTGGCGAGTTAATGATAATGGCTATTATTAGCCTCTGTTACGTTCTCTCACAATAGCCCTTTCACATCCCTCTATCGGCTTCCTGGTCGTCACCGATTTTTCGATGGCGGTTTTTTTGCGCCCAGAAAAAGCCATTTGGTCGATTTTCTGTGGATTAAGCCCTGTGAATAACTGCCACTAAGGGCAGTTGATAACAGGGCCTGAAAACTGGATATAACCCCCTCTGTGGATAACCACCCCTTTCATCCACAGGCTTACACCGGTTATCCAAGGCCCTCATTGGCACATGAGCACAGGGTTTTGAAACTCTGTACATATTGAATATAAAGGCCTGTAGCGATCTATCCACAGAAAGGGTGCTCAGTAAGAATAAACATAAAAACAAAGGTTTTATAAATTTCTCTCTTTTTTATTCTTTTAACCTCGAGTTCTCCACAGCTGGTTAAATTTTGTGCAAAGGGTTCTTTAGGGAGGGCGAAGTCCCTATACTTGTCGACCAGGTCCAGAAACCTGATCTCAAACTATTCCTGAATTACCTACTTAAGCAGGCACGAGGTGCGTGGTGGATTTCCCTTCCCGTTTTGAAGTGATCGTCATCGGCGGCGGTCATGCCGGTACCGAGGCAGCACTGGCGTCAGCACGTATGGGGGCAAAAACCCTGTTGCTGACGCATAACGTGGAAACCCTCGGTGCCATGAGTTGCAACCCGGCCATCGGTGGCATTGGCAAAAGCCATCTGGTCAAGGAAATCGATGCCCTCGGCGGCGCGATGGCCACGGCTACCGATTTGGGTGGCATCCAGTTTCGTGTGTTGAACAGCCGTAAAGGCCCGGCCGTGCGTGCAACCCGCGCTCAGGCCGACCGCATTCTTTACAAAGCCGCTGTCCGCGAAATTCTGGAAAACCAACCGAATCTGTGGATATTTCAACAAGCGGCTGATGACCTGATCGTCGAGCAGGAACAGGTCCGTGGTGTTGTCACGCAAATGGGTCTGCGCTTCTTCGCCGATTCCGTGGTGTTGACCACCGGTACGTTTCTTGGTGGACTTATCCACATCGGTTTGCAGAATTTTTCCGGCGGTCGCGCCGGTGATCCGCCGTCGATCGCCCTGGCTCACCGTCTGCGTGAACTGCCACTGCGTGTCGGTCGCCTGAAAACCGGCACACCGCCGCGTATCGACGGCAAATCTGTGGATTTCTCGGTAATGACCGAGCAACCCGGCGATACGCCGATCCCGGTGATGTCGTTCATGGGCAACAAAGAACAACATCCGCGCCAGGTCAGCTGCTGGATTACTCACACCAACGCCCGCACCCACGAAATCATTGCGGCGAACCTCGATCGTTCGCCGATGTATTCCGCTGCCGGTGAAATCGAAGGCATTGGCCCGCGCTATTGCCCGTCGATCGAAGACAAGATCCACCGCTTTGCCGACAAGGAAAGCCATCAGGTGTTTATCGAACCGGAAGGTTTGACCACCCATGAGCTGTACCCGAACGGGATATCCACAAGCTTGCCGTTCGACGTGCAATTGCAGATCGTGCAATCGATCCGCGGCATGGAAAACGCGCACATCGTGCGTCCGGGTTACGCGATCGAGTATGACTACTTCGATCCGCGCGACCTGAAGTACAGCCTGGAAACCAAAGTCATCGGCGGTCTGTTCTTTGCCGGACAAATCAACGGCACCACCGGTTACGAAGAAGCCGGCGCCCAAGGTTTGCTCGCCGGCGCCAACGCCGCTCTGCGCGCCAAGGGCAAAGAAGCCTGGTGTCCGCGTCGCGATGAAGCGTACATCGGCGTGTTGGTCGACGACCTGATCACCCTCGGTACCCAAGAGCCGTACCGCATGTTCACTTCCCGTGCCGAGTACCGCCTGATTCTGCGTGAGGACAACGCCGACCTGCGTCTGACCGAAAAAGGTCGCGAGCTCGGTCTGGTCGATGACGCGCGTTGGGCGGCCTTCTGCAAGAAACGCGAAAGCATCGAGCTGGAAGAACAGCGCCTGAAAAGCACTTGGGTTCGTCCGAATACGCAGCAGGGCGATGCGATTGCCGAGAAATTCGGCACACCGCTGACTCACGAATACAACTTGCTCAACCTCTTGAGCCGTCCGGAAATCGACTACGCTGGTCTGGTCGAAGTGACCGGCAATGGCGCCGAAGATCCACAGGTTGCCGAACAGGTTGAAATCAAGACCAAATACGCCGGTTACATCGACCGCCAACAGGACGAAATCGCCCGTCTGCGCGCCAGTGAAGACACGAAATTGCCTGTGGATATCGATTACACCAACATTTCCGGTCTCTCCAAGGAGATCCAGAGCAAGCTCGGCGCGACTCGTCCAGAGACGCTGGGTCAGGCTTCGCGGATCCCGGGCGTGACCCCGGCAGCTATTTCGCTGTTGATGATTCATTTGAAAAAACGCGGCGCGGGCCGTCAGTTGGAGCAAAGCGCTTGAGTTCTAAGGTCACTTCGCAACATGCCGAAGAGTTATCCACAGGAGCCCGCGAGCTCGGTGTCAATCTCACTGAAGCCCAGCACGAATTGCTGCTGGGTTATCTGGCCCTGTTGATCAAATGGAACCAGGCCTACAACCTGACCGCCGTACGCGATCCGGACGAAATGGTTTCGCGGCACTTGCTCGATAGTCTGAGCGTCATGTCGTTCATCGAAAACGGTCGCTGGCTCGACGTCGGAAGTGGCGGCGGCATGCCGGGGATTCCTTTGGCGATCCTCTATCCGGACTCGCAAGTGACCTGCCTGGACAGCAACGGCAAGAAAACCCGCTTCCTGACCCAGGTCAAACTCGAACTCAAACTGGATAACCTGCAAGTTATCCACAGTCGTGTCGAAGCTTTCCAGCCTGCGCAGCCGTTCAACGGGATCATTTCCCGGGCGTTCAGCAGCATGGAGAACTTCACCAACTGGACTCGCCACCTCGGCGATGCCGATACACGCTGGCTGGCAATGAAGGGCGTTCATCCGGCCGATGAGCTGGTAGCATTGCCGGCAGACTTCAAACTCGATAGCGAACACGCCCTGGCCGTACCCGGTTGCCAAGGCCAACGCCATCTGCTGATACTGCGCCGCACGGCATGATTGGGAACACAAGCAAGAATGGCTAAGGTATTCGCGATAGCGAACCAGAAGGGTGGTGTGGGCAAGACCACCACCTGCATCAACCTCGCAGCATCCCTGGTCGCAACCAAGCGCCGGGTGTTGTTGATCGATCTCGATCCACAGGGCAACGCCACCATGGGTAGCGGTGTGGATAAACACGGCCTGGAAAATTCGGTCTATGACCTGCTGATCGGCGAGTGCGATCTGGCCCAGGCCATGCACTATTCCGAACATGGCGGTTACCAACTGCTGCCGGCCAACCGCGATTTGACGGCGGCCGAAGTCGTGCTGCTGGAAATGCAGATGAAGGAAAGCCGTCTGCGCAGCGCGCTGGCGCCGATCCGTGAAAACTACGATTACATTCTGATCGACTGCCCGCCGTCGCTGTCGATGCTCACGCTGAACGCGCTGGTCGCCGCTGATGGGGTCATTATCCCCATGCAGTGCGAGTACTTTGCGCTCGAAGGCTTGAGCGACCTTGTGGATAACATCAAGCGCATCGCCGAATTGCTCAATCCGAACCTGAAAGTCGAAGGCCTGCTGCGGACCATGTATGACCCGCGCCTGAGCCTGATGAATGACGTTTCGGCGCAGCTCAAGGAACACTTCGGCGAGCAACTCTACGACACGGTGATCCCGCGCAACATCCGTCTGGCCGAAGCGCCGAGCTACGGCATGCCGGCGCTGGCCTACGACAAGCAATCGCGCGGCGCCTTGGCTTATCTGGCCCTGGCCGGCGAGATGGTTCGTCGTCAGCGCAAAAACTCACGCATTGCCGCCGCTCAGGCAACTTAAGGAATCCCCATGGCCGTCAAGAAACGAGGTCTCGGACGTGGACTGGATGCACTGCTGAGTGGTCCGACCGTCAGCGCGCTGGAAGAACAAGCCGCGCAAGCTGACACCCGCGAATTGCAGCACTTGCCGTTGGATCTGCTGCAGCGCGGCAAATACCAGCCGCGCCGCGACATGGATCCGCAGGCGCTGGAAGAACTGGCAGCGTCGATCAAGGCGCAAGGCGTGATGCAGCCGATCGTGGTGCGCCCGATTGGCGGTGGCCGCTTCGAGATCATCGCCGGTGAACGCCGCTGGCGCGCGAGCCAGCAAGCCGGGCAGGAAACCATCCCGGCGATGGTCCGCGATGTGCCGGATGAAACCGCAATCGCCATTGCGCTGATCGAGAACATCCAGCGCGAAGACCTCAATCCGATCGAAGAAGCGGTGGCCCTGCAGCGTTTGCAGCAGGAATTCCAACTGACTCAGCAGCAAGTTGCCGAGGCTGTGGGTAAGTCCCGCGTCACTGTGGCTAACCTGTTGCGGCTTATTGCACTGCCGGAAGTCATCAAGACCATGTTGTCCCACGGCGACCTGGAAATGGGTCATGCCCGTGCTTTGCTCGGTCTGCCGGACAATCAGCAGGTGGAAGGGGCGCGACATGTTGTCGCACGCGGTCTTACCGTGCGCCAAACTGAAGCACTGGTTCGCCAGTGGCTGAGTGGCAAACCGGAGCCTGTGGAAGCCACCAAACCCGACCCGGATATCGCCCGTCTCGAACAGCGTCTGGCCGAGCGCCTAGGCTCTGCGGTGCAGATTCGCCACGGCAAGAAGGGAAAGGGTCAGTTGGTGATCGGTTATAACTCGCTCGATGAGCTTCAAGGTGTGCTCGCACACATCCGCTGAAACATTTCCTCATGTAGCGCGCAGTCGGAAATCACTACCTGACAGTTGAATAGGGGCAGAACCGCCCCTATACTCTGCGCGCATTTTGTCGGCACAAATTATGCCAAGTTATTGAATTCTGGCAGCCGACCATTGGAGAGCAAACGTGATGGAAACCCGCAAGCCAAACCGCCTGCCGTTCCATCGCCTGACGGTTTTTCCGGTGTTGATGGCTCAATTTGTCATTTTGCTCATTGCCGCTTTGGCGCTCTGGCAATGGCATGGAGTCGTTGCCGGATACTCGGGACTTTGCGGAGGCCTGATAGCCTTGCTGCCCAATGTTTATTTTGCTCACAAGGCATTTCGGTTTTCCGGCGCCCGAGCAGCCCAGTCCATCGTCCGGTCATTTTATGCCGGCGAGGCAGGCAAACTGATTTTGACGGCAGTGCTCTTTGCACTGGTGTTTGCAGGTGTGAAGCCACTGGCGCCGATAGCAGTATTCGGCGTGTTCGTGCTGACTCAGTCGGTCAGCTGGTTCGCTCCCCTGCTGATGAGAACAAGACTTTCGAGACCTTAGGGCGTTTGAGGCAACCATGGCAGAAACAACCGCTTCGGGCTATATCCAGCACCACTTGCAGAACCTGACCTTCGGTCAGCTACCTAACGGCGGCTGGGGCTTTGCCCATACCGCAGCAGAGGCCAAAGAAATGGGCTTCTGGGCTTTCCACGTCGATACTCTCGGCTGGTCGGTCGCGTTGGGTCTGATCTTCGTTCTTCTTTTCCGCATGGCGGCAAAGAAAGCGACTTCGGGTCAGCCGGGTGCTTTGCAGAACTTCGTTGAAGTATTGGTCGAATTCGTCGATGGCAGCGTGAAAGACAGCTTCCATGGCCGTAGCCCGGTGATTGCACCGCTGGCACTGACCATCTTCGTCTGGGTGTTCCTGATGAACGCCGTCGACCTGGTACCGGTCGACTGGATTCCTCAGCTGGCCATCCTGATCTCCGGTGACCACCACATCCCGTTCCGCGCCGTGTCGACTACCGACCCGAACGCGACCCTGGGCATGGCGTTCTCGGTTTTCGCACTGATCATTTTCTACAGCATCAAGGTCAAGGGCTTCGGCGGCTTCATCGGCGAACTGACCCTGCACCCGTTCGGCAGCAAGAACATCTTCGTTCAAGCCCTGCTGATCCCGGTGAACTTCCTGCTGGAATTCGTGACCCTGATCGCCAAACCGATCTCTCTGGCTCTGCGTCTGTTCGGCAACATGTATGCCGGCGAGCTGGTGTTCATTCTGATCGCTGTGATGTTCGGCAGCGGTCTGCTCTGGCTGAGCGGCCTGGGCGTTGTTCTGCAGTGGGCGTGGGCTGTGTTCCACATCCTGATCATCACGCTGCAGGCGTTCATCTTCATGATGCTGACCATCGTCTACCTGTCGATGGCGCACGAAGAAAACCATTAAGGCCAGTCTCGACTAGTCTGATGTCCTTCCCGGTCAAACGGGAAGGGGCTCTTCACAGGGCACCTGAAACGATTTGTTTTACCGCTTTAATCTAAAAAACCTAAACCATACGACGTAAAAGTCGGGAGGAAAGATGGAAACTGTAGTTGGTCTAACCGCTATCGCTGTTGCACTGTTGATCGGCCTGGGCGCACTGGGTACCGCAATTGGTTTCGGCCTGCTGGGCGGCAAGTTCCTGGAAGGCGCAGCGCGTCAGCCAGAAATGGTTCCAATGCTGCAAGTTAAAATGTTCATCGTTGCCGGTCTGCTCGACGCCGTAACCATGATCGGTGTTGGTATCGCTCTGTTCTTCACCTTTGCGAACCCGTTCGTTGGTCAGATCGCTGGCTAATTACCCGGATTCTTCCGAGTAATTTGATGTGATGGACAACGTAACTGCGAGGTGTTGGCGTGAACATTAATGCGACCCTGATTGGCCAGTCCGTTGCGTTCCTGATTTTTGTACTGTTCTGCATGAAGTATGTATGGCCTCCGGTCATCGCTGCTCTGCACGAACGTCAAAAGAAGATCGCTGATGGTCTGGACGCTGCCAGCCGTGCAGCTCGCGACCTGGAGTTGGCCCAAGAAAAAGCGGGTCAGCAACTGCGCGAAGCGAAAGCTCAGGCAGCTGAAATCATCGAGCAAGCCAAGAAACGCGGTAACCAGATTGTCGAAGAGGCCGTTGAAAAGGCCCGTGTCGATGCTGACCGTGTGAAGGTTCAGGCTCAAGCCGAGATCGAACAGGAACTGAACAGTGTCAAAGACAAGCTGCGTGCCCAAGTGGGCTTGCTGGCTGTCGGCGGCGCCGAGAAGATCCTGGGTGCCACAATCGATCAAAACGCGCACGCAGAGCTGGTTAACCAACTGGCTGCTGAAATCTAAGCGAGGGCGATCATGGCAGAACTGACCACGTTGGCCCGACCTTACGCTAAGGCGGCCTTCGAGCACGCTCAGGCCCACCAGCAACTGGCCAATTGGTCAGCCATGCTCGGCCTGGCTGCAGCGGTGTCGCAAGACGACACCATGCAGCGCGTGCTCAAGGCCCCGCGACTGACGAGCGCAGAAAAGGCCGCCACGTTTATTGACGTGTGCGGCGACAAGTTTGATGCCAAGGCACAGAACTTCATCAATGTCGTTGCCGAAAACGACCGTCTCCCGCTTCTGCCGGAGATTGCCGCTCTTTTCGACCTGTACAAGGCCGAACAAGAGAAGTCGGTAGACGTTGAAGTGACCAGTGCTTTTGCATTGAACCAAGAACAGCAAGACAAACTCGCCAAGGTTCTCAGTGCACGACTCAACCGGGAAGTGCGCCTGCAAGTTGCGGAGGATGCTGCCCTTATAGGTGGTGTCGTCATCCGCGCCGGCGACCTGGTTATCGATGGCTCGATTCGCGGCAAAATCGCGAAACTTGCCGAAGCATTGAAATCTTGAGTTTGAAGGGGCAGCAGAGCAATGCAGCAACTCAATCCTTCCGAAATAAGTGAAATTATCAAGGGCCGCATCGACAAGCTCGATGTGACCTCCCAAGCCCGTAACGAAGGCACTGTCGTCAGCGTATCTGACGGCATCGTGCGGATTCACGGTCTGGCCGACGTAATGTACGGCGAGATGATCGAGTTTCCGGGCGGCGTCTACGGTATGGCCCTCAACTTGGAGCAAGACTCCGTAGGTGCCGTTGTACTGGGCGCTTACCAGTCTCTGGCTGAAGGCATGAGCGCCAAGTGCACCGGCCGCATCCTCGAAGTTCCTGTTGGTAAGGAACTGCTGGGTCGCGTAGTCGACGCACTGGGTAACCCTGTTGACGGCAAAGGTCCACTGGGCAACACCGAGACCGACGCGGTCGAGAAAGTTGCTCCGGGCGTGATCTGGCGTAAGTCGGTAGACCAGCCTGTACAGACTGGCTACAAGGCTGTCGATGCCATGATCCCTGTCGGCCGTGGCCAGCGTGAGCTGATCATCGGTGACCGTCAGATCGGTAAAACCGCTCTGGCGATCGACGCGATCATCAACCAGAAAGACAGCGGCATTTTCTGCGTCTACGTAGCCATCGGTCAGAAGCAATCGACCATCGCCAACGTGGTTCGCAAGCTGGAAGAAAACGGCGCCCTGGCCAACACGATCATCGTGGCTGCCAGTGCTTCGGAATCTCCTGCGCTGCAATTCCTGGCACCGTACTCCGGTTGCACCATGGGTGAATTCTTCCGCGACCGCGGTGAAGACGCGCTGATCGTTTATGACGATCTGTCCAAGCAAGCAGTGGCTTACCGCCAGATTTCCCTGCTGCTGCGCCGTCCACCAGGCCGTGAAGCTTACCCAGGCGACGTGTTCTATCTCCACTCCCGTCTGCTGGAGCGCGCATCCCGCGTTTCGGAAGAATACGTAGAGAAGTTCACCAACGGCGCAGTGACCGGCAAAACCGGTTCCCTGACCGCACTGCCGATCATCGAAACCCAGGCTGGCGACGTTTCCGCGTTCGTTCCGACCAACGTGATTTCCATCACCGACGGTCAGATCTTCCTGGAATCGGCCATGTTCAACTCGGGCATCCGCCCTGCAGTGAACGCCGGTGTTTCGGTATCCCGTGTGGGTGGTGCCGCTCAGACCAAGATCATCAAGAAGCTGTCCGGTGGTATCCGTACCGCTCTGGCTCAGTACCGTGAACTGGCGGCATTCGCCCAGTTCGCTTCTGACCTGGACGAAGCGACCCGTAAGCAACTTGAGCATGGTCAGCGCGTTACCGAGCTGATGAAGCAGAAGCAATACGCACCAATGTCGATCGCTGACATGGCGCTGTCGCTGTATGCCGCTGAGCGTGGGTTCCTGACTGACATTGAAATCGCCAAGATCGGCAGCTTCGAACAAGCGCTGATTGCTTACTTCAACCGCGATCACGCCGATTTGATGGCCAAGATCAACGTTAAAGGTGACTTCAATGACGAAATCGACGCTGGCATGAAAGCCGGTATCGAGAAGTTCAAGGCCACCCAAACCTGGTAAGCCGCAGCGGGAGCCGCGAGGCTCCCGCTTGCTAACCTGATAGGTGTTACATGGCAGGCGCAAAAGAGATTCGCAGTAAGATTGCGAGCATCAAAAGCACGCAAAAGATTACCAGCGCCATGGAAAAAGTGGCGGTCAGCAAAATGCGCAAGGCACAAATGCGCATGGCTGCTAGCCGTCCTTATGCGGAGCGTATCCGCCAGGTAATTGGGCATCTGGCCAACGCCAACCCGGAATACCGCCACCCGTTCATGATCGAGCGCGAAATCAAGCGCGTTGGTTATGTTGTGGTGAGCAGTGACCGTGGTCTGTGCGGTGGCTTGAACACCAACCTGTTCAAGGCCCTGGTCAAGGACATGGCGGTAAACCGCGAAAACGGCGTCGAGATTGATCTGTGTGTCGTTGGTAGCAAGGGTGCGGCCTTTTTCCGCAACTTCGGCGGTAACGTCGTTGCAGCTATCAGCCACCTGGGTGAAGAGCCGTCGATCAATGATCTGATCGGCAGCGTCAAGGTGATGCTGGATGCCTACCTGGACGGCCGTATTGACCGCCTGTCCGTGGTGTCCAACAAGTTCATCAACACCATGACGCAGCAGCCTACCGTGGAGCAGTTGATTCCACTGGTGGCGACCCCGGATCAGGATCTCAAGCACCACTGGGACTACCTCTACGAACCGGATGCCAAAGAGCTGCTTGACGGCTTGATGGTCCGCTACGTTGAGTCGCAGGTCTACCAGGCGGTGGTCGAGAACAACGCGGCTGAACAAGCTGCGCGGATGATCGCGATGAAGAACGCTACCGACAACGCCGGTGATTTGATCAGCGATTTGCAGCTGATCTACAACAAGGCGCGTCAGGCTGCGATCACCCAAGAGATCTCGGAAATCGTCGGCGGCGCTGCCGCGGTTTAACGGTTCAAATATTCAGAGGATCCAGCTATGAGTAGCGGACGTATCGTTCAAATCATCGGCGCCGTTATCGACGTGGAATTTCCACGCGACAGCGTACCGAGCATCTACAACGCGCTGAAAGTAGTGAGCGCGGCTGAAACCACCCTGGAAGTTCAGCAGCAGCTGGGCGACGGCGTGGTTCGCACCATTGCGATGGGTTCCACCGAAGGCTTGAAGCGCGGTCTGGAAGTTACCGACTCTGGCGCAGCCATCTCCGTACCGGTCGGTAAAGCGACCCTGGGCCGGATCATGGACGTCCTCGGTAACCCGATCGACGAAGCTGGCCCGATCGACACCGAAGAGCGTTGGGGCATTCACCGTCCAGCACCTTCGTTCGCTGAACAGGCAGGCGGCAACGACCTGCTGGAAACCGGCATCAAGGTTATCGACCTGGTTTGCCCGTTTGCCAAAGGCGGTAAAGTCGGTCTGTTCGGTGGTGCCGGTGTAGGCAAAACCGTAAACATGATGGAACTGATCCGTAACATCGCCATCGAGCACAGCGGTTATTCCGTGTTCGCCGGTGTGGGTGAGCGTACTCGTGAGGGTAACGACTTCTACCACGAGATGAAGGACTCCAACGTTCTGGACAAAGTGGCACTGGTTTACGGTCAGATGAACGAGCCGCCGGGTAACCGTCTGCGCGTAGCACTGACCGGTCTGACCATGGCCGAGAAGTTCCGTGACGAAGGTAACGACGTTCTGCTGTTCGTCGACAACATCTATCGTTACACCCTGGCCGGTACTGAAGTATCCGCACTGCTGGGCCGTATGCCTTCGGCAGTAGGTTACCAGCCGACCCTGGCTGAAGAGATGGGCGTTCTGCAAGAACGTATCACTTCGACCAAGGAAGGTTCGATCACTTCGATCCAAGCGGTATACGTACCTGCGGATGACTTGACCGACCCGTCGCCAGCGACCACCTTCGCCCACTTGGACGCCACCGTCGTTCTGTCCCGTGACATCGCTTCCCTGGGTATCTACCCAGCGGTAGATCCACTGGATTCGACTTCGCGCCAGCTGGACCCGAACGTAATCGGCCAGGACCACTACGACACCGCTCGCGGCGTTCAGTACGTTCTGCAACGTTACAAAGAGCTGAAGGACATCATCGCGATCCTGGGTATGGACGAGCTGTCGGAAGCCGACAAGCAGTTGGTAAACCGTGCTCGTAAGATCCAGCGCTTCTTGTCGCAGCCGTTCTTCGTGGCTGAAGTCTTCACTGGTGCTTCGGGTAAATACGTTTCCCTGAAAGACACCATTGCTGGCTTCAAAGGCATCCTCAACGGTGACTACGACCACCTGCCAGAACAAGCGTTCTACATGGTTGGCGGCATCGAAGAAGCGATCGAGAAAGCCAAGAAACTGTAATCCCGGCGCCCGGCAACGGGCGCTCATTTAGGTTGAGGCAATCAGATGGCTATGACAGTCCATTGCGATATCGTCAGCGCGGAAGGGGAAATCTTTTCCGGCCTGGTCGAGATGGTGATTGCGCACGGTGCACTGGGTGATCTTGGTATCGCTCTGGGTCACGCGCCGCTGATCACTAATCTGAAGCCAGGTCCGATCCGCCTGATCAAGCAAGGCGGGGAAGCCGAGGTGTTCTACATCTCCGGTGGTTTCCTCGAGGTTCAGCCGAACATGGTCAAGGTGCTTGCCGATACCGTGCAACGCGCCGCCGACCTGGATGAAGCTCAAGCTCAAGCAGCTCTCAAGGCTGCCGAAGCTGCTCTGCACGAGAAGAGCGCAGATTTCGACTACGGAGCTGCGTCCGCACGTCTGGCCGAGGCTGCAGCTCAGCTGCGCACCGTCCAGCAGATCCGCAAGAAGTTTGGCGGTTAATCCGTCAGCCGCTTGTTGTGCGATTGATAAAAAAGGGTAGCCTCGGCTACCCTTTTTTCTTTTCCGAATTCCCGAAACCCGGTCGCAGTTGCTGACCACCCAGGATTGGTAGCCAGTCATGTCTCTTGAAATCGTTATCCTCGCGGCCGGTCAAGGCACCCGTATGCGTTCGGCGCTGCCGAAAGTGCTGCATCCGATTGCCGGCAACTCCATGCTGGGTCATGTTATCCACAGCGCCCGGCAACTTGATCCACAGCGCATTCATGTGGTGATCGGCCATGGCGCCGATGTGGTGCGTGAACGTCTGGCCGCTGATGATCTGAATTTCGTCCTGCAAGACAAGCAATTGGGCACCGGCCACGCCACTGCGCAAGCGGTGCCGTTCATTACTGCCGACACCGTGCTGATCCTCTACGGTGACGTGCCGCTGATCGAAGTCGAAACCCTGCAGCGTCTGCTCAAGCACGTCGTTCCAGGGCAGATGGGTTTGCTCACCGTCGAGCTGGATGACCCGACAGGTTACGGTCGCATCGTGCGCGATGCAGACGGTAAGGTCGCAGCCATCGTTGAACACAAAGACGCCAGCGAAGCGCAGCGCGCGATCACTGAAGGCAACACCGGCATTCTCGCCGTGCCGGCCAATCGTCTGGCCGACTGGATGAGTCGTCTGTCAAACAACAATGCCCAAGGCGAGTATTACCTGACCGATGTGATCGAAATGGCGGTCAGCGATGGCCTGGCTGTCGCCACCGAACAACCGCATGATCCAATGGAAGTGCAGGGCGCCAACGATCGCAAGCAATTGTCAGAGCTGGAGCGCCATTACCAGTTGCGCGCCGGTCGGCGGTTGATGGCGCAAGGCGTCACCTTGCGGGATCCGGCACGTTTCGATGTGCGTGGCGAAGTGACCGTGGGTCGTGACGTGCTGATCGACATCAACGTGATCCTCGAAGGCAACGTGGTCATCGAAGATGATGTGGAGATCGGTCCGAACTGTGTGATCAAGGACAGCACCCTGCGCAAAGGTGTGGTGATCAAGGCCAACTCGCACATTGAAGGTGCCGTTCTGGGCGAGGGCAGTGATGCCGGCCCGTTCGCGCGTCTGCGTCCAGGCACGGTGCTCGAAGCGCGTGCGCATGTGGGTAACTTTGTTGAATTGAAAAACGCCCACATGGGCGAAGGCGCCAAGGCCGGACACCTGACATATCTGGGCGATGCCGAGATCGGAGCGCGCAGCAACATCGGCGCGGGCACCATTACCTGCAACTACGACGGCGCCAACAAGTGGAAAACCGTGTTGGGTGCAGACGTGTTCATCGGCTCCAATAATTCGCTGGTCGCGCCTGTGGATATTTCTGCCGGTGCAACCACGGCGGCCGGGTCGACCATCACGCAGAATGTGGATAACGCGCAGTTGGCCGTGGGCCGAGCGCGGCAGAGAAATATCGACGGTTGGAAACGGCCGGAGAAGATCAAGAAGAGCTGAGTTATCCACTGCGGCTTTTTGAAGATCAAAAGATCGCAGCCTTCGGCAGCTCCTACGGGGACTGTTGGGGTTGCGATTTTTTTTGGACGACCGCTTGACGATTTAGGGCCGATAGGTTTTGATTGCTTACGTTATCTTTCGAAACGAAACTTAAGCCGCCATGTCGAAACGCAACACGCCGCAACGCCGCCACAACATCCTCGCCTTGCTCAACGAGCAGGGCGAAGTCAGTGTGGATGAACTGGCCAAGCGCTTCGAAACCTCCGAAGTTACGATTCGCAAGGATCTCGCCGCGCTGGAAAGCCACGGTCTGTTGCTGCGCCGCTACGGCGGGGCGATCACCATGCCGCAGGAACTGGTCGCGGAAACGGCGCAGAGCGTTTCCAAGTACAAACAGGCCATCGCCCGTGCAGCGGTGAAACGCATCCGCGAACACGCGCGCATCATCATCGACAGCGGCAGCACCACCGCCGCGATGATCCCCGAACTTGGCCAGCAGCCGGGTTTGGTGGTAATGACCAATTCCCTGCACGTCGCCAACGCCCTGAGCGAACTCGAGCACGAACCGGTGCTGTTGATGACCGGCGGCACCTGGGATCCGCATTCGGAATCCTTTCAGGGCCAGGTCGCCGAGCAGGTACTACGCTCTTACGACTTCGACCAGTTGTTCATTGGCGCCGACGGTATCGATCTGGTGCGCGGCACGACGACTTTCAATGAATTGCTGGGACTGAGCCGGGTCATGGCCGAGGTGGCGCGAGAAGTCATCGTCATGGTCGAGGCCGACAAGATCGGTCGCAAGATTCCCAATCTGGAACTGCCGTGGAGCAGCGTCCATACCCTCATTACCGATGATCGCCTGCCTATCGAAGCGCGCGATCAGATACAGGCCCGCGGTATCACCGTGATTTGCGCGGCTGTCAGTCAGGAGAAATAAGCATGTGTGGAATTGTCGGCGCAGTTGCTGAACGTAATATCACCGCCATCCTGCTCGAAGGCCTCAAGCGCCTTGAATACCGCGGCTATGACAGCGCCGGTGTCGCGGTCTTCACCAACGACGAAACCCTCGAGCGCATGCGTCGCCCGGGTAAAGTCAGCGAGCTCGAAGCGGCGCTGGCCGAACACCCACTGGTGGGCCGTCTCGGCATTGCTCACACCCGTTGGGCTACTCACGGCGCACCCTGCGAACGCAACGCCCACCCGCATTTCTCCGGCGACATCGCCGTGGTGCACAACGGCATCATCGAAAACCACGAAGCCCTGCGCGAACAACTGAAAGCGCTGGGTTACGTGTTTACTTCGGACACCGATACCGAAGTCATCGCCCACCTGCTCAGCCACAAACTCAAAGACCAGCCAGACCTGAGCGTTGCGCTTAAAGCGACGGTCAAGGAACTGCACGGTGCTTACGGTCTGGCCGTGATCAATGCCAAACAGCCGGATCGTCTGGTCGCCGCGCGCAGTGGTAGCCCACTGGTGATCGGTCTGGGTCTGGGCGAGAACTTCCTCGCTTCCGACCAGTTGGCGTTGCGTCAGGTCACCGATCGCTTCATGTACCTGGAAGAAGGCGATATCGCCGAAATTCGCCGCGATAACGTGCAGATCTGGGACATCAACGGCAATGCCGTCGAGCGGCAGACCGTGCAGTACAGCGACGGTGCCGAAGCCGCCGACAAAGGTGAGTACCGCCACTACATGCTCAAGGAAATCCACGAGCAACCAGCCGTTGTGCAGCGCACCCTTGAAGGTCGCTTGAGCAATGATCAGGTGCTGGTGCAGGCATTCGGCCCGCAAGCCGCCGAGCTGTTCGCCAAAGTCCGCAATGTGCAGATCGTCGCCTGCGGCACTAGCTATCACGCCGGTATGGTCGCGCGTTACTGGCTTGAAGAGCTGGCTGGCATTCCGTGCCAGGTCGAAGTCGCCAGCGAATTCCGCTATCGCAAAGTGGTGGTGCAGCCGGACACCCTGTTCGTGACCATCTCGCAATCCGGTGAAACCGCCGACACCCTGGCTGCCCTGCGCAACGCCAAGGAACTTGGCTTCCTCGCAAGTCTGGCCATCTGCAACGTCGGCATCAGTTCGCTGGTACGCGAATCCGATCTGACCCTGCTGACCCAGGCCGGCCGTGAAATCGGCGTGGCCTCGACCAAAGCCTTCACCACGCAATTGGTCGGCCTGTTGCTGCTGACGCTGTCGCTGGGCCAGGTGCGCGGCACGTTGGCCGACGGCGTCGAAGCACGTCTGGTCGAAGAACTGCGTCGCCTGCCAACCCGTCTCGGCGAAGCACTGGCCATGGATAGTACTGTGGAGAAAATCGCCGAGCTGTTCGCCGAGAAAAACCACACCCTGTTCCTCGGTCGTGGCGCGCAATTCCCGGTGGCGATGGAAGGTGCCCTGAAACTCAAGGAAATCTCCTACATCCACGCCGAAGCCTACCCGGCTGGCGAACTGAAACACGGCCCGTTGGCACTTGTGGATAACGACATGCCCGTGGTCACCGTGGCGCCGAACAACGAACTGCTGGAAAAGCTCAAATCCAACCTGCAGGAAGTCCGCGCCCGTGGCGGCGAACTGATCGTGTTCGCCGACGAAAAAGCCGGTATGACCAACGGCGAAGGCACTCACGTGGTGCAGATGCCGCATATCCACGACATCCTCTCGCCAATCCTCTACACGGTTCCGCTGCAGTTGCTGTCGTACTACGTTGCGGTGCTCAAGGGCACGGACGTCGATCAGCCGCGTAACCTGGCGAAGTCGGTGACGGTGGAATAAGTTATCCACAGCTGATATCGCCACAAAAAAATCGCAGCTTCGGCTGCGATTTTTGTATCTGACTTGAGGGTCTCCATGGATCGCTTCCAGGAAATGCACATCTTCACCACTGTCGCCCAGGAGCAAGGCTTCTCAGCGGCGGCGCGGCGTCTGGGTTTGTCAGCGGCCAGCGTCACGCGGGCGGTGGCGGCGCTGGAGTTGCGCATCGGCACGCAGTTGCTGATCCGCACCACGCGCAGTGTGCATTTGAGCGAAGCCGGGCAGCGTTACCTGGAAGATTGTCGGAGGATTCTCGCCGAGGTGCAGGAAGCCGAGGATTCGGCGGCGGGCAGTCATGCCGAGCCGCGCGGGCAATTGACGGTGACAGCGCCGGTGTTGTTCGGTGATTTGTTTGTGACGCCGGTGATGGCGAGTTATCTCGCGCAGTATCCGGATGTCACGATCAATGCCGTACTGGTTGATCGGATCGTCAACATGGTCGAGGAGGGCATCGATGTGGCGGTGCGCATTGGTGATCTACCGGACAGCAATCAGCATGCTGTTCGCGTGGGTGAGGTGCGTCGGGTCATTTGCGGCTCGCCGGACTACTTTGCCAAATATGGCCGACCGGTTCATCCCCACGCATTGGCGGGCGCGCCAGTGGTGGCGACTTCAGCGATTGGCCAGCAACGCAGTTGGCCGTTTCTCGACGCGGGCGAGCCGCTCAGTGTGCGTCCTGAGCCGCGTCTGATCGTGACCGCCAATCAGGCTGCGATTACAGCAGCTTGCACGGGCTTGGGTTTGACCCGGGTGTTGTCCTATCAAGTGGCGAGTCAGGTTGCCGCCGGCACACTGGAAATAGTGCTCGCCGAATTTGAACTGCCGCCGCTGCCGATCCACGTCGTGTATCAGGGCGGGCGCAAGGCGCCAGCGCGGATCCGCAGTTTTGTCGATTTCACGGCAGAGGCTTTGCGCGAACATCCGGCCTTGAAAAATGCTGCGTTATTTCACTCAGTGAAATAATCGATTGCAGTTGCTGGTGATTCTGTTGTTTTCGAGATAAGTGGAAGATGGCCTGCATCGGCGCTCTCATCCCCGCAGTGGCGCCCCTGTTCAGCGGAGTCGACCATGCAAGCGATCAAACTCTACAACTTTCCACGTTCCGGCCACGCTCACCGTGTCGAGCTGATGCTGTCCCTGCTGCAACTGCCGACCGAGTTGATCTTCGTCGATCTGGCCAAAGGTGAGCACAAGCAGCCGGCGTATCTGGCGATCAACAGTTTCGGGCAGGTGCCGGCCATCGACGACGACGGCGTGGTGCTGGCCGACTCCAACGCAATTCTGGTTTATCTCGCGCAGAAATACGGCCACGGTCGTTGGCTGCCAACGGATCCGGTCGGTGCGGCACATGTGCAGCGCTGGTTGTCGGCTGCCGCCGGACCGATTGCTTTCGGCCCCGCCGCTGCGCGATTGGTCACGGTGTTTGGTGCCCAACTGAATGCAGAAGAAGCGATTACCCGTGCGCACAACCTGCTCAAGGTGATGGACATCGAGTTGGGCAAAACGCCGTATCTGGCCGGCGCCGAACCGACTATTGCCGACGTTTCGGCCTACAGTTACATCGCCCACGCACCGGAAGGCAATGTGTCGCTGGACGACTACGGCAACGTCCGCGCCTGGCTGGCCCGGGTTGAAGCCTTGCCTGGGTTCGTCGGCATGCCGCGCACCGTCGCCGGTCTGCAAACCACCGCCTGATTTTCGCAATCCACACTGTGCCGACGGTGCAGGGGAGAGGTCGTGATGGAACGTTCACCGTGGCACGCTGGCGAGCAACAGTTACAGGCCCATGTCGGCGTTGCCGAGCGCATGGAAGCCTTCGGGCGCAAGGTGATTCGCACCTGGATGCCGGATCAGCACCGTGAGTTCTATCAGCAATTACCCTTCATGTTGTACGGCGCAGTTGATGCAGATGGGCGCCCGTGGGCCAGTGTGCTCGAAGGCGCGCCGGGGTTTGCCCATTCGCCCGATCCTGAGCATCTGCATTTCGCCAGCCAGCCTGCTGCCGATGACCCGGCGCAACTGCGTAACGGCGAGCCGATCGGTTTGCTCGGCATCGAATTGCACACCCGCCGGCGCAATCGTCTCAACGGCCATGTCGGCAATCTGAGCGCTGATGGTTTTGACGTGAGCGTGGATCAGGCATTCGGTAATTGCCCGCAGTACATTCAACTGCGCCAGTTTCAACGGGTGCCGCTGACGGATCCGAATACTCGTCCGGCTCAGCATCTGAACGGCCTCGATGACGCGGCCATCGCGCTGATCAATGGCGCCGACACGTTCTTTGTCGCCAGTTATGTCGATGTCGAGGACCAGCGTGCGGTGGATGTTTCTCACCGTGGCGGCCAGACCGGTTTCGTGCGGGTGGAAGGCAATCGTCTGACCATCCCCGATTTCGCCGGCAATCTGCATTTCAACACCCTCGGCAATTTGTTGCTGAACCCTAAGGCTGGCTTGCTGTTCATCAACTTTTCCACAGGCGATCTGCTGCAACTGAGCGGGCGTACCGAGATCCTTCTCGATGACCCGCAGATCGAGGCGTTTCAAGGTGCGGAGCGGTTGTGGACATTTGAAGTGGAGAAACTGGTGCGGCGCCCGGCCGCATTGGCCTTGCGCTGGCGCTTCGACGGCATGTCGCCGACCAGCCTGTTGACCGGTAACTGGGCCGAAGCCGACGCGCGATTGCAGGCGCAGGCGTTGGGCAATCAATGGCGGCCGCTGCGGGTGGCGAAGATCGAGGCGGAAAGCCGCAGCATCCGCTCGATCTATCTGGAGCCGACCGATGGCGCCGGTTTGCCGGTGTTTCTCGCTGGCCAGCATTTGCCGCTGCGTTTCACGATCGATGGCGAGGTGCATATCCGCACCTACAGTCTTTCGAGTGCGCCGTCGGATGGGTTCTACCGGATCAGCGTCAAGCGCGAAGGGCTGATTTCGTCGCACCTGCATGAGCAGATCCGCGTTGGCGATGTGCTTGAGGCGCGGGCGCCGCAGGGGAATTTCACCGTGGCACCGCTGGAGCAGCGACCGTTGGTGCTGCTGGCCGCCGGTGTGGGCATCACGCCGTTGCTGTCGATGCTGCGCGAGGTGGTCTACCAAGGCCTACGGACGCGGGGGATTCGTCCGACATTGTTGCTGCAGAGTTCGCGCAGCCTCGTCGATCAGCCGTTTCGCAAGGAGCTGGATCGTTTGCTGGAAACCGCAGGCGACTCTGTGCGAGTCCTGCGCTTGCTCAGCCAGCCGGAAGCCGATCTGCGAGAGGGCGAGGATTTCGATGTGCGTGGGCGCATCGACGGCGCAGTGCTGAGAAACCTGCTGCAAGCCGAGGATTTTGGTCAGCTCGACTTTGTGCTCTGCGGCCCCGGTGGTTTTACCCAAGGGCTTTACGACACTTTGCGTGAACTGGATGTGCGCGATGCGCAGATCCATGCGGAAACCTTTGGCCCGTCGACGCTGAAACGTCAGGCCGATGCGGACGCGATCGTCATCGAGCAACCGCCCGCAGCGACCACTTCGGTGCCGGTGGTGTTCGAGCGCTCGGCAAAAGAGGCGCGCTGGCAGCCCGATGGCGGCAGTTTGCTGGAGCTGGCGGAAAGCCGCGGATTACGCCCGGAGTTCAGTTGCCGCGGTGGTTCGTGCGGTACCTGCAAGACCAGACTGGTCAGTGGCGCGGTGAATTATCCACAGGTACCGGCGGATATTCCGGAAGCGGGACATGTGCTGATTTGCTGTGCCGTTCCGGCGCAAAGCAATCAGCCTTTAGTGCTGGATCTGTAATTCCGAACCCACCACAAATACCCTGTGGGAGCGAGCCTGCTCGCGAATGCGTCGGATCAGTCAACATCATTGTTGCTGACAGACCGCTTTCGCGAGCAGGCTCGCTCCCACAGTGGGTATGCGTTCCAAAATAGGGTTCAGGCGTAGGACAGCGATTTCTCTTCCAGCAATTCCTGATACAACTCCGTCCACTTGCGGCCCATGTCATCGGCGGTGAATAACTGCCGGTAACGCGCTTCGGCTTTCACCCCCATCGCGGCGGCTCGCACCGGGTCTTCCCACAGCGTGCGCATCGCCTCGCGAAACGCCTGTGGGTGACTTGGCGGTACAACAAGACCGGTTTCGTTGTGAATATTGATGTAACTGGTGCCGGTGCCGATCTCGCTGGAGATCATCGGTTTGCCGTACATAGCGCCTTCCAGCAAAGAAATGCCGAACGCTTCCGAGCGCAGGTGCGACGGGAACACAATCGCGTAGCTCAGTTGCAGCAGCGCGACTTTGTCCTCATCACCCAGGCGTCCGAGGAAATGAATATTGCGCAGGCCCAGCGCTTGCGCTTGAGCGTGCAGTTCCAGTTCCAGCGGCCCGGCGCCGACAATGACTACGGGATAATCCACATCTTTCAGGGCCTCCAGCAAAATGTGCAGGCCTTTGTAGTAACGCATCACGCCGACAAACAGAAAAAACTTATCCCCAACCTGCTGGCGCCAGCGATTCATTCGTTCGGGATCGGGCTGTGGATAACCGGCCTTGTTCAAACCGTAGGGAATCACTCGGGTCTTGTCCTGAAACTGCTGCAGCACATCGCTGGTGTGCAGGTAGTTCGGCGAAGCGGCAACAATGCGGTCGGCGCTGGCGAGGAAGCGGTTCATTAGCGGCCGGTAGAGTTTGAGCAGGTGCTTCTGGCGAATAATGTCCGAGTGGTAAGTCACCACAGTGGGTTTGTTCCTGGCGCTGGCGAAATGCACCAGGTCCATGAACGGCCACGGGAAGTGGTAGTTGACCACGTCGGCCTCGGCCGCCAGTTCGCGAAACCGTTTGAACACGCTCCAGGAAAAACCGGTGGAGGCGAATTGAATATCGAGTTTGGCGCGGTGCACTTCGTGCTGGCCCAATTTCAGCACGGCCGGTGTCGGGTCAGCACTGAGCGTCAGCACCTGGCCGTCGATACCGTGCTGGGCGCCGCTCTCGCACAGCTGGAAGATCACTTGCTCAATGCCGCCGACCGAGTCAGGCAGGTACGTCTTGAAAAAATGAAGAACTCGCATTCAACCTCCCATGGCCTGACGGTAGGCACCGGCGGTGGCCTGTGCACAACGCTCCCAGGAAAAAAGCCGTGACTGCTGCAACCCGGCTTCTTGGCATGCCTGCCAATGCGCTTGATCGTCGATCAGTCGGCTCAGCGCATCACGCAGGCCTTCTGCATCGTCAGCTTCAATATAGTTGCCCGCTGCACCGGCGACTTCCGGCATCGCCGAAGAACGCGTGAGCAGCACCGGTGTGCCGCTGGCCATGGCCTCCAGTACCGGCAGACCAAAACCCTCATACAACGATGGAAAAATCAGCGCCCGAGCGCCAGCCAACAGCTGCGCCACTTGTTCGTCGGGCAGATAACCGAGCAGGCACACATGCCCGCTGGCCAGTGCCTGACGCAAAGGTTCACTGAATTGCTCGCGCTCCCATCCGGCCATGCCGACGATCAGCAATGGAAAGCGCTGACGCAGCGCCTCCGGCAGCAGGGCATGGGCGCGCAGGGCCAGGCCAAGATTCTTGCGCGGCTCCAGCGTGCCCACGCAGAGAAAATACTCCCGCGCCTCGACCGCGTGCGCCTTGAGTACCGCGTCAATGGCGCTCGCCTCACGCGGATGAAAGCGCGCGGCGACCCCCAGTGGTGCCACCACAAAACGCTCGGCAGGCAGCCCGAAATACGCTTGAGCTTCGTCGGCAATCGCTTGCGAGTCGGTGAGAATCACCTGCGCCTGTTGCACCCCGACAGTCAATCGACGCTCGATTTCCTTGAGCCGTGCCGGTGGCTGGGTCTCGGGGAAGTGCAGGTGAGTCAGGTCGTGCAGGGTGATCACGGTCGGGCCGTCGAAGGCCAGCGGCCACAGGCTCGGTTCGTGATAGAGGTCGATGCCTTGCGCGCGGCCCTGATCGAAGCGTTTCTGCTCCAGCCAGCGACGCGCCTGATAGGCCCCGGGAATCTGCCGCAGCAGCGGCGTCAGGCGTGAGTAACCGGGCATGGCCGCTTCCGGCAGCGCCGAGCTCCAGCCCCAGCCGTGGAACAGCGTCACGTCAACATCGGGCTCGTTGCGCAAGGCGTTGACCAGTTCGGCAACGTAATGGCCGATGCCGGTACGCGGTGCCTGGAGAATGCGCGCGTTAAGAGCAATGCGCATGCTGGCTCTCAGGGGCAGGCAACGATGCATGCAAGTTGCGCTCAATACGCTCGACCAATTGGGCGCTCGCTTCGCGCCAGCTCAGCCAGCGCCATTGTTCGAGGCCCAGCGCTGCCGGAAACTCGCCGGAGCGCTCCATGCCGGTCACCAGATCGCTCAGACTCTGTGGATTCGCCAGGTCGAAATACGCCATGTAGTCGCCGCCGATCTCGCGGAACACCGGAATATCGCTGGCCATTGCCGGTAACTTGCGTTGCATGGCTTCCACCAGTGGCAAGCCGAAACCTTCGACATGGGACGGAAACACCAGCGCCGTGGCGTGGGAGTAGGCGTGTTCGAGACTTTTGTCAGAGAGCGAGTTGTACATGAACAAACGCCGGTTCAGCTCGGGATGCTGGCGGATTCGTTCGATCAGTGCGTCGCACTTCCAGCCAATCTTGCCGACGATGCATAACCGCGCTTTCGATCCTGTTGCCCAGGCGAGCTCAAACGCCTCGAGCAGGTACGCATGGTTTTTGCGCGGCTCGATGGTGCTGACCATGAGAAACACCGGGTCAGTCGTCTGGAACATGTCCAGCAGGCCACGGTCGACCTTGGCATCGGCCTCGCTCAAGTCCAGCTCGGAGCCGAGGTGGAAGTAATCGAACCAGCGCTGCCCGACCTGTTGCGTGCCGATCCGGCGCAGCATTTCCTCGCGCACCTGATCGCGGATAGTGGTCGAGATCGCGACATAGCCGTCGGCGGTGCGCGCGATCCAGTCGAACCAGTCGTTGAACACTTTGACCAGCCCGGCATCGCAAAACTGCGGGTGGGTCAGGGGGATCAGGTCGTAGATCACTGAAATGATGCCCACACCCTCACGCTTGAGTTGCTCGGCGAGGGGAAAAAAGTTGGCGTGCCAGGATGAGTCGAGCAGCACCAATTGATCGCCTGCCCGGTGGGCCAGCGGTACGCAGCGCTCGGGAATATGTTGGCCCTTGAGGACTCGATCAAGCAGACGCATGGGCAAGCTCAAACAAGCGAATGCCGTGAGCCGGCAGCCGACGTATAGCACCCGACGGGTGAAATGCGACCGGTTGAACGGCCAGCGCCGTTCCACGGCCCGGTGACGTAGCCAGAAGGCGTTGGCCCACTGTTCCAGTTTCACCCGCAGGCCCATCAGGTCGAGCTTCGTGGACTTCAGCGGCGCCAGACTTTTAACTTCGTACAAACGGCCATTGATCATCACCACCGGGATGCATTCGACGGTTTCATCGGCCGCCGGCAACTGCTGAATGACGTTGCGTACAACACGTTGAATGCCCGAGTTGGCGGAGGGATGTTCGAATACGTAGGTGCACTCCACCAACAATCGTGTCATCGCAAGATCTCCGTATCAGGCGCTTCTACAAGGATTTCACTGGAGCGGCTGATTTCGGTCCGGGCCTGCAACCAGGAGCAGCCGACAAAGTCTTCCTGGCGATTGTTGATCACGTGGAAGATCAAACCATAGTCGCGCCACTCGAAGTTGCGATCCAGGTGCGAGTCCAGACGTGACAGGCTCAACGCCACCGAGTAGTTACCCTTGCCCAGACGCATGTCGAAAGCGAAGCGAAAGGTCACGCGTTCGCCGGCACTCAGCTCGGTAATCGCTTTGTCGAGGCGATGGGTGTTGATGCCATAAATGGCCTGGCCCAGACGATCCTTGATCATGAAGCCGAGAATCAGCCGCTCGATGTCTTCACGAATTTCGGTCTGCACCTCCAGCACCACAGGCTGACCGACCTCCGCGACTTCAAGGCTGCGGCCCTGCGCATCGAGCAGGCGCACGCTGAGAATCCCAGCTTCACCGGTGCCGGAAATGGTCTGTACCTGGCCATTGGCGAGCATCTCCTGGCGTACCGTCTGGCCCTCGCGCTGAGCGAGCATGGCGTTGTAGTAGTCCATGACTTCTTCGGGCTTGCCACGCATGGCCAGACGGCCGTTCTCCAGGAGAATCGCGGTGTCGCAGATCGATTGAATGGCTGAGCGGTCATGGGACACGATCAGCAGGGTAGTGCCGGCTTTGCGGAAGCTGCGGATGCGCTCGAAACTTTTATGCTGGAAATACGCATCGCCCACTGACAGCGCTTCGTCGACGATCAGGATATCCGGACGCCGCGCAGTCGCGACGCTGAATGCCAGGCGCATCTGCATGCCGCTGGAATAGGTGCGCACCGGTTGATCGATGGCTTCGCCGATTTCGGCAAAACTTTCGATTTGCGGCATCAACGCTTCGATCTCTTCGACCTGCATGCCCAGCAGCTGACCGGCCATGACAGCGTTCTGCCGACCGGTAAAGTCCGGGTGAAAACCCATGCCCAATTCCAGCAACGCGGCCACGCGGCCTTGCAGATGGATCTGTCCACAGGTCGGTTGGGTGGTGCCGGTGATCATCTTCAGCAGGGTGCTTTTGCCTGCGCCGTTGACGCCGACGATGCCAACGGCTTCACCGGGGCTGATCTCGAAATCGACGTCTTGCAAGACCCAGTGCAGGTGGTGGCGGTTCGGGGAGAACGGCACCAGCCATTCCAGCAGGCGACTCCAGCGATTCGGGTACTGTTTATAGGCTTTGGCCAGGCCAGTGACGCGTATGTGTCCCATCAGAGTTCGTCCACCATTTCACCGACACGCTGACGGAACAGACGCAGCGCCATGGCGCAGAGCAGCACGCCGATGATCAGCAGCGGTGTCAGTGACGACCACTGCGGCCATTGGTTGTAGAGGAACACGTTCTGGTAGCTGGTCATCAGCGCCGTCATCGGGTTCAGGCTGATGACGTGCTGGATGCCTGACGGCAGGATCGACAGCGGGTAAACGATGGGCGTCAGCCAGAACCAGAACTGCAGGCAGATACCGAACATCTGCCCGACATCGCGAAAGAACACATTGAGAATGCCGAGCAACATGCCCAGCCCGGCGGCAAAGATCACCTGCAGGATCAGCAGCGGGATCAGTGCCAGCAGGGCCATGCCGGGCAGGCGCCCGCTGATCAGCAGAAAGCCGAAAAACAGCGCCAGAATGATCGCAAAGTTGATCCCGGCGTTGAGCAGGGTTATCACTGGCAGGCAAATGCGCGGGAAGCTGATTTTCTTCAGCAGATTGGCGTTTTCCAGAAACATGCTCTGGCTGCGCGAGGTGATTTCGGCGAACAGACCCCAGGTCAGCAGGCCGGCGCAGAGATAGACACTGTAGGCCAGGCCATCGTCCACGCCCGGCAGCCGCGCGCGCATGATCTGGGAAAAGATCACCGTGTACACAACGATCATCGACAGCGGGTTGAGTACCGTCCACAGCGCGCCGAACAACGAGTTGCGATAACGTGATTGAAACTCCCGCTTGACGCTACCGAGGATGAATCCGCGATAACTGCGCATTGAGCGGTACAGGGAAAGCAGCATTCAAACCGTCCTGCCGTATTGGTCTTCGAAGCGAACGATGTCGTCCTCTCCCAGGTATTCGCCGCTTTGTACTTCGATGATCACCAGATCGATCACGCCGGGGTTTTCCAGGCGATGGCGGTGGCCGGCAGCGATGAACGTCGATTCGTTTTTCGCCACCAGATGGGTGCCGGTACCGTTGTTGGTGACCTTGGCCATGCCTTCGACCACCACCCAGTGTTCGTTGCGGTGATGGTGCATTTGCAGAGAGAGCTTGCCGCCGGGTTTGACCACGATGCGCTTGATCTTGAAGCGCGGGCCTTCCTCAAGCACGGTGTAGGTGCCCCATGGCCGACTCACCGTACGGTGCAGGCGGTAGGCTTCGTGGGATTTGTCCTTGAGCTGCTTGGCCACCCGTCGCACGTCCTGCGCGCGATCAGCGTGAGCGACCAGTACGGCGTCGGCGGTGTCGATGACGATCAGGTTGTCGACGCCGACGGCAGCTACCAGCCGACCTTCGCTTTGGACGAAGTTATTGTGGCTGTCGATGAAAATCGCTTCGCCGCTGGCACGATTGTTATCGGCATCGGCCGGTATCAAGGCCGCGACAGCGCCCCAGGAACCGATATCGCTCCAGTCGAAACCTGCGGGTACCACGACGACTTTTTCCGAGCGCTCCATCAACGCGTAGTCGATGGAGATGTCGGTGATCTCGGCGAACAGCGCTGGCGACAGTTCCTGTTGCAGGCAGCCGACAGTTTCCAGCGGGGTGCTTGCCGCCATGCAGGCGCGGGTCTGTTCCAGCAACTGCGGCGCATGCAGTTGCAACTCGGCCAGCACACTTGCGGTGGTGAAGCAGAACATCCCTGAGTTCCACAGGAAGTTGCCGCTTTCCAGATAATGCGTGGCGGTTTGCAGGTCGGGTTTCTCGACGAAACGCTGCACTTTCGCTGCGCCTCTGGCGTCCAGCGGGGCGCCGGTCTCGATGTAGCCGAAGCCGGTTTCCGGGGCGGTCGGCGTCACACCGAAGGTCACCAGATAACCGTCTTTGGCCAGATTGACCGCGTGCTCGACGGCGGTTTTCAGCGCGTCCTGGTTGACGATCAAATGGTCGGCGGGCATCACCACCATGATCGCGTCATCACCATGCAATGCTTGCAACGACAACGCCGCCGCAGCGATGGCCGGAGCAGTGTTGCGGCCGGTCGGCTCGAGCAGGAAGTGCCCGCGATGGCGCGACACGTGCGCGGCGCAATAGTGATCCTTGCTCTGGAAGTAGTACTCGCGGTTGGTCACCGTGACGATATCGCCCCAGCCGTCCAGCAACGCGGCAGCACGCTGATAGGTCTTGCCCAGCAGCGACTGGCCGTCGGGCAGGGTCATGAACGGCTTGGGATGGCCCTCGCGGGACACCGGCCATAAACGGGTGCCGGCACCGCCGGACAGAATCACGGGGATCAGCATGGCCTACTCCTTGGCGACGCGTTTCATGTCCGCATCCATCATCATGCGGATCAAGGTATCCAGGTCAGTTTTCGGCTTCCAGCCCAGCACGCGCTGAGCCTTGGCCGGATTGCCGAGCAGCACTTCGACTTCGGCCGGGCGGAAGAATGCCGGGTCGATTTTCACGTAGTCACGGTAGTTGAGGCCGACGTGATCGAAGGCGATGCGGCACATTTCCCGCACCGTGGTGGTGACGCCGGTGGCGACCACAAAATCGTCAGGCTTTTCCTGTTGCAGCATCAGCCACATGGCTTCGACGTAGTCGCCGGCAAAACCCCAGTCGCGTTTCGCATCGATGTTGCCCAAGGCCAGCTCCTGCTGTTTGCCTTGCTTGATGCGTGCAGCGGCATCGGTGACCTTGCGCGTCACGAACTCGATGCCACGCAGCGGCGATTCGTGGTTGAAGAGAATGCCGCTGCTGGCGTGCAGGTTGAAGCTTTCGCGGTAGTTGACAGTGATCCAGTGACCGTAGAGCTTGGCCACGCCGTAAGGGCTGCGCGGGTAGAACGGGGTGTTTTCATCCTGCTGCTCAGCCTGGATCAGGCCGAACATTTCGCTGGTCGAGGCCTGATAAAAGCGTGTGTGCGGACTGAACTGACGGATCGCTTCGAGCAAGTGAGTAACGCCCAGGCCATCGACGATACCGGTGGTCACCGGTTGATCCCACGAGGCGGCGACGAAGCTTTGCGCGGCGAGGTTATAGACCTCGTCCGGCGCCGACTTGATGACTGCACGCTGTACCGAGCAGGCGTCGGCCATGTCACCGTCCAGATAGACGATGTCGGCTTCGACGCCCATCTCGCGCAGGCGCCAGCGCGAATCGCTGCTGCGCCGTGCGACGAGGCCGTGAACCTTGTAGCCCTTGTCGAGCAACAGCTTGGCCAGATACGCGCCGTCCTGGCCGGTGATCCCTGTGATCAGTGCACTTTTTGTCATTCTTGTCGTACTCGCGTCTCCCAGTCGGACAGGATCGCCCGCAGGGATTGTTGTGTGGTGATTTCAGGCGTCCATCCTGTGGTCTGGGTCAGCCTGCTATGGCTGCCACAAACGCGACGCTGATCGGCGCGCCGCATGCGCGCGGGGTCTTGCACCAGTTGCATCTCGACTTCAGCCAGATCGCCGAGCTGCTCGATCAGGCTGCGGATGCTTTGCTCGCGGCCCGAGCAGATGTTGTAGACCTGTCCGGGTGTGCCTTTTTCCAGCAGCGCGAAATAGGCCGAAATCACATCGCCGACATCGAGGAAATCTCGCGTCACGTCGATGTCGCCAACCTCCAGTTGCGGTGCTTGAAGGCCCTGTTTGATGCGACTTATCTGGCGGGCGGCACTGGCGATGACAAAACTGTCTTTCTGGCCGCTGCCGATGTGGTTGAACGGACGCGCCACCAACACCGGCCAGCCTTCACTCAGGCCCCATTGCAGGCTGAGAAACTCCGCCGAGAGTTTGCTCACCGCGTAAGGATTGCGCGGGCAGGGCGGCTGTTGTTCGCTGATCGGCAGATCGCTTTCGCCGACTTGCCCGTAGACATCGCCGGAGCTGACGTAGAGGAAGGTGCCGGCAAAGCCACGTGTCTTGAGTGCTTGCAGCAGATTGAGGGTGCCGAAAAGATTGATGTCGAAGGTGCGCGCCGGATCACGGAAGGCTTCCGGGACGAAGGTCTGCCCGGCCAAGTGAATCACCGCGTCGGGCATTTGCGGCCACAGATCGTTGAGGCTGTCAGCCTTCGCGAGGTCGTAGGGCGATGCGGCAGACAGCAGCTCCCACGACGAATCAGGCAATGCCAGACGCGACTGAATATGTTGTCCCACGAATCCACTGAGACCCGTGACGAACAGACGCTTTTTCAAACAGCGACCCCTTGGTCTTGAACTTGCGCCACTTTCTCACAGGCTTTAAGGAGAGGTCTGTCAGACCGAAGGAAAAACCGGTTGAAAGACGGGCGAAGTCAGTTGTTGTAGTTGTTTGTTACCAATCTGTGCCAATTGCGCAGCAATTTCAACAGGCCAAACCGTGACCGGTCAGTTCTCGTCAGCGTAGTCCGATTTATTCTCGTCGGGCGGTTCCCGGATCCTTGAAGGATGTGTTTAGAATGGCCCTCGTCGCCATTCCCCCAGGTCCGCCGCGGGTGTAGCGCAACAGGGTGAAACCAACCACTAAAACAAGAACGAAGACGTGCCTGAGGATGATGGACAAGCAGCGGCGATGCCGACTTGATCCAACGCCCGGTCGTCATAGCATGAGGTTGCCGGGACGGCTGCTTCATCGTGGGATGCCATGAATTTCATTCTTTACTCGGACGTCAACGAGCACTCCATCAGCCAGAGCCTCGGGCGTGCCGAATACAGCTATTACTTTGTGCTCAAGGCGTATCGCCCGGTGCTGGAAAGCCTCGGCCGAGTGCATGTTGTGGCGTCGGTCGCTGAAGTTGACCCGCTGTATCTGCAGTTGCTTCAGGACGGTCAGGAATGTCTGTTCCTTTCGTTTGCGCCGCCACATAAAACCCCGATCGGCCTGCAATGCCCGATGGTGTGTGTGATTGCCTGGGAATATGACTCGATCCCCTCCGAATGCGCTGACAACGATGTGCGCCAGGACTGGCGCCAGACACTGGCGCGCCATGGCCGGGTGATTACGTTGTCGACCCACACGGCGCAGGCGATACGTCGCAGCCTGGGTGAAGATTTCCCCGTACTGGTATTGCCCACACCGCTGTGGGAACGCTTTGCTCAGGTACGGCGAGACTACCCGAGTGTCCCGGTAAACCCCGGCACCACGTTGCAGATCAAGGGCTGCATCATCGACAGCCGCGTGCTGGGACTGTCGGCTGATGGCTTGATCGCACCGATACTCAATGAACAGGAAGCGCTGACGCCGAGCCCTGTCGAGGAAGTACCGGAGCCGACGCCAGAACCGCCACCGCCACTGACCTTGCGTCGGCGTGCGTTCATCACCAAGCATTATTTGTACGAAGGCTACAAAGCCGTCGCAACGCCTTCGCAGCATCGAACGCTGTTTTTGCTCAAGCACAACCTGCGGCTGTGGTATCGCGAAGCCGTCAGTGATTTGCTGCCGGCTGCCAGTCGCGAGAACCGCCCCGAGTTGTCCGAGCCAGTGCCATCGGCTGCAGCCGAGAGTGAAGTGCCGGAGTTGATTGAGCATCCTCAAGCGTTGTTGCCGGACACCCGTGAAAACGCCCGGATCGACGTCAGTGGCGTGGTATACGTCAGCGTGTTCAACCCCGAGGACGGGCGCAAGAACTGGCACCACCTGATCACCGCGTTCTGTTGGGCCATGCGTGATGTCGAAGACGCGACACTGGTGCTGAAAATCACCCAGAACGACCTGTCGAGCTACTACGTTCATCTCATCACTTTGCTCTCGCAGCTATCGCCCTTTGCCTGTCGTGTCGTGGTCCTGCATGGCTACCTGGAAGACGAGGAGTTTGCCCGGCTGTATGGCGCCGCCAGTTTCTACGTCAACGCGTCACGCTGCGAAGGTTTGTGCCTGCCGCTGATGGAGTTCATGTCGTGCGCTCGGCCGGTGATCGCGCCGGATCACACGGCAATGCGCGATTACATCGACGAACGTGTCGGCTTTATCGTCAAGTCCAGTCGCGAGCCGACCATCTGGCCGGAAGATGTGCGGATCCTCTACCGCACCCTGCGCCATCGCCCTGACTGGGGCTCGTTGAAAGCCGCCTATGAGGACAGCTACGCCATGGCCAAAAACCACCCGCAGGCTTACCAGGCGATGGCCATTGCCGCCAATGAACGCATGCGTGAGTACTGTGGATTCGCGCCGCTGCAGCAGCGAGTGGCGGCGTTTTTCGGCCTGGAGGCCAATCGCGCGATCACCTCGCTGGCGGTCGAGACCGGAGCGGCCTCATGCTGATCATCATTCATTCGGAAACCAACAAGAGCAACATCCAGCAGAACCTCGGACGCCCCGAGTACAGCTATTACTTCGTGCTCAAGGAATTCCGCCCGGTGCTGGAGCGACTCGGTCAGGTCATCGAAGTCAGCCACCCTGACGAGCTGGTTGATCGCTTGTATTTCGACTGCTTGAGCCGGGGCGAGGATTGCGTCTTCCTGTCGTTCTCGCCGCCGCATCGCACGCCCATCCATTACGCATGCCCGACCATTCCGGTGTTCGCCTGGGAATTCAGCACCATCCCGACCGAAAGCTGGCAGGGCGAATCCCGCCACGATTGGCGTGTGGTGTTGCAGGCGTGTGGCCGGGCGATTACGCATTCGACATTCACGGTGAACGCGGTGCGCGACGTGATGGGGGCGGACTATCCGATCTGCGCGATCCCGGCTCCGGTGTGGGATCGCTTTGCCGCTCGCGGCGAGCAATTGGCCAAGCGTCCGGTAGTTGACCTTGTGACGCTGAACCTGCGTGGATTGCTGATCGACAGTCGTCGCACGGACTTGCGGCCGTATGGCCCACCACGATTGCGCGAAGGCACGCCGATTTCCTTCGCAGGACCGCCGCAGGATTGCCAATTGCAACTGGAGGGCGTGGTCTACACCTCGGTGTTCAATCCTTACGACGGCCGCAAGAATTGGCAGGATATGGTCAGCGCGTTCTGCACCACGTTTCGCGACATCAGCGATGTGACCTTGGTGCTCAAGCTGACCCACCATGACATCGCCGATGCGCTGAGCGACATGCTGCATCACTTGTACAAGAACCAGTCGTTCCAGTGCCGGATCGTGCTGATCCATGGCTATCTGGCGGATGCCGATTACGAAGCCCTGGTGCAGGCCACCAGCTACGTGGTCAACAGTTCTTACGGTGAAGGACAGTGCCTGCCGCTGATGGAGTTCATGTCTTGCGGCAAACCGGCGATTGCGCCGTTGAACACCGCAATGGCCGATTATGTGAGCAGCGACAATGCATTTATCGTCGACTTCACCGAAGAGCTCACCGCCTGGCCTCATGACCCGCGTGCGGCCTATCGCACGATGCGTTACATCACCGACTGGGACTCGCTGTGTCTGGCGTATCGCGCCAGCTATGACGTGGCAAAAACCGATGAGCAGCGTTACGCCGCGATGTCCGCCGAGGCGATTCGCAGTCTGCAGCGATTCTGCAGCCAGGCCAGCACCGAGCAGAGATTGCGCGATTTTTTTGCGCAGCCACTGCAAGCCCGCGGAACGTTGCCTGCGCAAGTCACGCTCGCATGATCCGTCGTCTGCTCGCACGATGGCGTCCGGCGCGTGCCGCGCAACCGCTGTCGGCACCGTTGGCCAAGGTGTCGCCTCGCGACGTCGGTTTACATGACGCCGTGCTCGACGGTTGGTTCTTGAATGACAGCGGCGAGTTGCTCAAGGGCTTTGCGATCACCGCTGACGATACGTTGCTGGATGTCGGTTGCGGCGAAGGCGTGGCGACACTGTTTGCTGTGCGTCAGGGCGCTTCGGTGATTTTTACCGACAGCGAACACGCCAAGGTGCGCGAGCTCGCACGGCAGGTCGAAGCGCAAAGCGGCAAAGCCAGTCTGGGGCTGGTCAGCAATAGCCTGCCGCTGCCACTGGCTGACGGCTGCGCCAGTAAAGTGGTGTGCATGGAAGTGCTGGAGCACATTGACCAGCCGCAACCGTTCATGGCCGAACTGGTGCGCATGGGGCGCCCGGGTGCGCAGTATCTGTTCAGCGTGCCGGCACCGACGGGCGAACACCTGCAAAAAGGCATCGCCCCGGACAGTTACTATCAGTCTCCCAATCATGTGCAGATTTTCACCCCGGAGCGCTTCGCTGCGCTGGTAGAAGATGCCGGTCTGGTGATCGAACATCGTCAGGCCAGCGGATTCTTCTGGGTGATGGGCATGATCTTTTTCTGGGCCGGCGAACGGGCTGCCGGGCGTGACCCGGGCGGTGCGGTACGTGACCGGATTCAGGAGCCCTTCATGCCATTGATGGAGAGCTGGGCCAAGACCTGGCAGGACCTGCTCGCTCAGCCGGGCGGGCTGGCGATCAAGCAGACGCTTGACCGCTTCATGCCCAAGAGCCAAGTGATCATCGCCCGCAAGCCAGCGGTTGTGGGGGAGGTACCATGAGCGGCAAACGGATCATGGACATTGAAGTGCTGCGCGCAGTTGCCGTATTGGGCGTGCTGTTCCATCACCTGCAGGGGAGCCTGTTCACCGATGTCGTGCCGTCGCTGGAAAAGATCCATGCCTGGGCGCAGCCGTGGTGGGGCGTCGATCTGTTTTTCGCCATCTCCGGGTTTGTCATTGCCCGAAGCCTGATCCCGGCGCTGCAAGGCTGTACAACCCGCCAGGAATACTGGCAGCAGACGCGCAATTTCTGGCTTCGCCGGGTTTTCCGGTTATTGCCGTCGGCCTGGCTATGGCTGGCGCTGATGTTGCTGGCGTGCGTGTTTCTCAATCGTTCGGGGGCGTTCGGTACGTTGTCGGCCAACCTGCAAGCGACGCTGGCCGGGGTGTTGCAGTACGCCAACTTCCGTTTTGCCGACAGCTTCTTTCGCTACGAGTACGGCAGCAGTTTCGTCTACTGGAGCCTGGCACTGGAGGAGCAGTTCTATCTGCTGTTCCCGCTGCTGATTCTGCTCTTTCGCAAATATCTGGTCTGGGCATTGCTGGCGCTGGTCGCGGTGCAGATTTTCACCCTGCGTACGCCGTTGCTGATGGTGGTGCGTACGGATGCGCTGGCCCTCGGTGTGTTGCTGGCGATGTGGAGTGCGCAGCCGAGTTATCAGCGTTGGCGGCCGAATTTTCTCGATCGGCCATGGGTCGGGATTTCGGCGTTGATGCTGATCGGCGCGCTGTTGAGTTTCATGGCCACCGATCGCTTCACGTTTGCCTGGTACCGCATCGGTTCAATCGCTGTACTGAGCGCAATACTGGTGTGGATCGCATCGTATAACTGCAATTACCTGATGCCCGCTGGCGCGATGTAGCGGTTGCTGGGGTGGGTCGGCAGCCGATCCTACGGCATCTACCTGATTCACATACCCGCTTATCAATTGGTGCGTGAGCTGATCTTTCGCCTGCAGAGCGCCGGTCTGTCCAGCCCTGCCGGCCACCCGGTGCTGACGCTGCTGATCGCTTTCGGCCTGATCGTGTTGCTCAGCGAACTCAATTACCGCTTGGTCGAAATGCCCATGCGCGACCGTGGTGCCGCCCTCGTGCGACGCCTCGGTACGTCCCGATCCACCGTCCCATCCTCCGGAGCCACCTCATGCTGAGCCTACTGAAGAAACTCACGGCGGCGACGCCAGCACCGGCGCCCACGCAGGCAGTGGAACCGGTCGCCAGCAAGGTCGATCCGTACATGCTCGGCCTGTACGATGCCAAGCTCAGCGGCTGGTTCAACCAGGAAACCAACGAGCTGTTCAAAGGCTTTGTGGTGTCTGCCGATGACACCCTGCTTGATGTTGGCTGCGGTGATGGCGGCAACGTGCATTTTTGCGGCATGCGCGGGGCGAAGATCATCATCGCCGACATCGACGGCGCCAAGGTCGAAGCGACTCGTCAGCGCCTGAGCGGTACGCCGGCACGGGACATCGAATGCCACGTCACCGATTGCAATCCGTTGCCGATCGCCGACGGCACCGCAACGCGCGTGGTCTCCACCGAAGTCATCGAGCACGTCGATGATCCGGCGCAGTTCCTCGCCGAACTGGTGCGTGTCGGTAAACCGGGTGCCTTGTACTTGCTGAGCGTGCCGCACCCAAGCTCCGAAGACTTGCAGAAAGACATCGCCGCGGCCGAGTATTTCCAGAAGCCCAATCACATTCGCATCATCAGCGAAGAGCAGTTCAAGGCGCTGGTCAGTGAGGCCGGGCTGGAGATAATCAGCCACAGTCAGTACGGTTTTTACTGGTCGATGTGGATGCTGCTGTTCTGGGAAGCCAAGGTCGATTTCAGCAACCCGGATCATCCGCTGCTCAATCACTGGGCCGACACCTGGCAAGCCGTGCTGGACTCGCCGCGTGGTGCGCAGATCAAACAGGCGCTGGACGCGGTGGTTGCGAAGAGCCAAGTCATCATCGCCCGCAAACCCTGAACCTTTCCCCCTGTGGGAGCGAGCCTGCTCGCGAAGAGGCCGTGTCAGTCGCCTTCGTGGTTGAATGACAAATGCCATCGCGAGCAGGCTCGCTCCCACAGGGTTTTGTGTACCCTTGCAGCCTTGTGGTGTCAGGGGGCTGGAAGGTATGCGGTTTATTGTGGGTCTGTTTTTGGGCATCGTTATCGCGGGTTGCGAGCAACACGACGCGCCCCCTCTCGACCAACAACTCTACATCTGGCAACGCCAATGGACGCCGGCCCACGAGGCGGCGCTGCGTGACAGTCGCCAAGACTTCTCGACGCTGCGCGTGCTGGCGCTGCAGGCCTTTCCGAATGCAGGATGGAGCCGCGCGCGGATCGATGCGCAACTATTGAAAGCCGATGGCCGTCCATTGATAGCCGTGATTCGTCTCGACGGCCAGCTCAAGTCGCTGGATCAGGATCAGGTCACTGCGCAGATTCTGCAGGTGCTCGCCGATTGGCAAACACAAGGCCTGACATTGAACGGCGTCGAAATCGATCACGACGCGGGCAATGCGCGGTTACCGGCGTACGCTGAATTTCTCAAACATCTGCGCTCGGCCTTACCGAAGAATCTGCCCTTGAGTATCACTGCGCTGCCAGCCTGGCTCGGCAGTGCGCAATTGCCCGAACTCCTGCAAACCGTCGACAGCAGCGTGCTGCAAGTGCATGCGGTCAGTGATCCGCGTCGCGGTTTGTTCGATCCTGATCAGGCGTTGAAGTGGGCCAAGGCTTGGGCAGGTATCACTGACAAGCCGTTCTATCTGGCGCTGCCGGCTTACGGCGTTGCGCTGTTGCCCGATGACGGCGGGGCGCCGGTGGTGGAAAGCGAAGTGCAACTTGAGCGAGCCGGGCAGCGCCGGGAACTGCTGGCTGATCCGCTGCAACTGAGCCAGCTCGGTCAGGCATTGCGCGCAGACCCGCCCGCGCATCTGGCCGGTCTGATCTGGTTTCGCCTGCCGCTGGCCAATGACCGCCGCGCCTGGAGTCTGACCACCCTGCGTGCGGTGGCCCGGGGTGATCAACTTAGCAGTCAGCTCGGCGTGACGTTGAGCGAACACGACGGTCTCTACGACATCAGACTCGACAACCCGGGCAACCTCGACAGTGCCTGGCCCGAGCGGATCACGCTGAAGGCGCAAAGTTGTGAAGGCGCCGATGCGCTCGCTGGTTACTCGTTGCAACAAAGCCCGGATCTGCTTACCTTCACCCGCCTGCGCGACGGCCGATTGCCGGCGGGCGGACAACGCGCCATCGGTTGGGCGCGTTGCGCAAATATTGATCAAGGAGGTTCGCATGTTGACCCGTAACTGGCCCCGCCATCTGCTCTGCCTGAGCCTCTGCCTGCCGCTGGGTTCGGCGCTGGCCTGCGGGCCGGATTTCCCCATGCGCCTGCTCGACAATCGTGGGCAGACCCTCGCGGATCTGCCTGAGGGCAACTTCAACTTCGAACTCAGCCGCCTCGGCAAAACCATCGCCGGGCTGAAGAATGTCACTGCGGCGACGCACAATCCCAACGATATGTACGGCGAAGAAAACGCGGCGGCCGAGGCTCGGGAAAAGGCTGAACAGGCCGGACTGAGCGCCGAGCAGCAAGCGTTGGTCAAACAACTGCGCGGTCTGACCGATGCGCGTCAGGTCGAGGCGCAGGGCGCCAGCCTGCCGGCGGAAATTCGCTTGTACGTTGCCGGTGCGGTGGCGTTTGCCACAGGCGATCATCAACTCGCGGTCGAGTATTTCAACAAGCTGCTGGCGCTGCCGGCAGGTCAGCGTCCGTTGCGCAGCACCTGGGCGGCGTATTCGCTGGGCCGTACCTGGTTTGCCATGAGCAGCGAAGGCGGGGATGCGGTCGAGGCGCTGGAGCAATCGCGTGATGCGTTCCGCCAGGCCCGGCAACTGAGCATCGACGGTTTCAGCGATCCGCTGGAGTTGGGTGTTGCCAGCCTCGGTGAAGAGGCGCGGGTGTTGCGCTCGGCGGGCGACTGGAACGGCGCCATCGAATTGTATGAAGCACAGAATCTGCACGGTTCTGCCGTGGGTTACACCTCGCTCAAGCAATTGATGAATGAACTGGCGGAGTTGCCCGAGGCCAGACTCGCCGATTTGCTGCAGCACAAAGCCGTGCAGCAACTGGTCACGGCATCGCTGGTCAGCCGCCAGGGCTGGTCGTTTGGCGATGAGCCGCCGAACGAGAAGAAACTGGTCAAGCAGCTGCAGAACAGTACCCGTGGCAGCCTCGACAACGCTGATCGTCTGGCGGCGATGAGTTATCAACAGGGCGATTACGCTGGCGCCAAAGCCTTCCTTGAAAATGCCGGTGACGGCGGCCTGGCGTGGTGGTTACGGGCGAAACTGGCGGTGCGTGACGGCGATAAAAATGCCGCGGCCGCCGCCTATTCGAAAGCCGCGCAGGCCTTCCCGCAGAGCGAAGACTGGGGTTACCGGCGCACACCGGACTGGGCGTATGAAGCCGTTCAGCCGAAGTGCCGGGTCGAGGGTGAAAGTGCGATTCTCGCCTTGCAGCGCGGCGAGTATCTGCAAGCGTTCGTGCAGTTGTATCGCAGCAACAGTGTCTATTGGTTCGATGCCGCGAGCGTGGCCGAGCGCGTGCTGACGGTCGAAGAACTGCAAAAGTACGTCGATGACAACGTCCCGGCGCCGCCGGCGTTGACCCAGCAGGAGCGCGACAACTACGTGCCGCTGCCGGTCGCCGCCAGCCTGCGCAATCTGCTTGGTCGGCGCTTGCTGCGTGAAGGGCATTACGCCGACGCGGTGGCTTATTTCGACAATCCCGACCTGCAAAACAAGGCTCGCCTCTACGGCGAACAACGGCTGAAGGCCGAGGCCGCGTGGTGGCCGACCAAACGCGCCAGTGCGTTGTACAACGCCGCGTGGACGGCGCGTGAATGGGGCATGGATATTCTCGGTTACGAGATGGCGCCGGACTACGCCACGTTCGGCGGCAACTACAGCCTGGAAAGTGTTGAGTTGAAAGTCGGCCCGCTGGTCAGCGAAGCCGAAGTGCAGCGTCAGGCCGCCAGCGAAGCGAAACCGGATCAGCGCTATCACTACCGTTTCGTCGCCACCGAGCTGGCCGGGCGCGCCGCTGACAATCTGCCGCACACCAGTCAGGCGTTTGCTGCTGTGCTGTGCAACGCCGCTGGCTGGAACAGCAGCCTGGAAGATCAGAGCGCGCTGTATCAGCGCTACATCAAGGAAGGGCCGTTCGTCCCGTGGGCGGTGGATTTCGGCAATCAGTGCCCGTACCCGGATTTCGAAAACGCCGACAAGCGTTATGTCACTCAGGTAACCGATGCTGTGCGTTCATCGTTGCGGCCGTATAAGTGGCCGGTGCAGATCGGCGCGGTTGTGCTGGTCGCGGGCGCTGCGTTGCTGTTGATCAGTCGTCGCCAGCGCAAGGCGCGTAAAGGCTAAGCCTGCTGCACGAACGTCAGGCGCACGGCGAAACCGATCAACAGGCTGCCGAACAGCCATTGTTGTACGCGTTGGGCCGTTGGGCTGTGTTGCAGCCAACGACCCAGCGCGGCGCCGGTCAGCGCGTAAGCGCTGTCGAACAGCAGGCCGACGCCGACCAGAAGCGTGCCAAGCACGGCAAACTGACTTAGCACCGGCGCACCATCATTGACGATGAATTGCGGCAGCAACACCGAACAGAACAACAACGCTTTGGGATTGAGCAGATTAGTCAGCAAACCGCGTCGGACGGCTTCGCGCCATTGCCCGTGGGCGTCGTCAGGCTCGCCAGTATTCAGGTTCGGCAGCAGGGTGCTGCGCAGGCATTGAATGCCGATCCACAGCAGATACGCCGCCCCCGCCAGTCGCACCGCCTCGAATGTCCACGGCGCGGCTTTGAACAGCGCCGCCAGCCCCAACGCCGCCAAGGCCACGTGACAACCACGGGCAACGCCCAGGCCGATGGCCGTGGCCAGTGCCGCGCTGCGACCCTGGCAGGCACCGGTTTGCAAAAGCAGGATCATGTCCGGGCCGGGCAGCAGATAGACCACGGCCAATGCCAGGAGAAACAGCCAGAGACTCGCCACGCTACACCCCTTTCGTTGTCGATTCGGTGAGCCAAGTCTAGGGCCGAAAGGTGGAGCAGGTGCTTGCGTAGTCCACTTCAAAAGCCTGCTGTTTTGGCATAACCTGCTGGCTTTCGACGTAACAGCTAGCGGGATCTGCCAAACATGAAACTCGACGCCTTTGATCGCAAGATTCTCGCGGCCCTGCAACGCAATGGACGCCTGAGCAATGTCGAGCTGGCGGACGAAATCGGCTTGTCGGCCTCACCGTGTCTGCGCCGGGTGCGGATGCTCGAGGAGGCCGGGGTGATTCGCGGTTATCAGGCCAATCTCGATCGCGATGAAGTCGGCTTGGGGCTGACGGTGTTTGTCGGGGTCAAGGTCGAGCGCCACAACGATGCACAGGCCGAGGCGTTTTACACCGCGGTGACGGCGCTGCCGGAGGTGATTTCAGCGTTTCTGGTCTCGGGCGAGTCGGATTTTCTGTTGCAAGTGGTGGTGCCGGATTTGCGTGCGTATGACCGTTTTCTCAGCGGCTGCCTGTTGAAACTGCCGGGGGTGAGCGATATTCGCAGCAACTTTGCGATTCATACGGTGAAGACGCCGGGTGCTTTGCCCTTGGGGCATCTTCCGCTGTAGACCGAGTCGCACCCTTCGCGAGCAGGCTCGCTCCCACAGTGACCGCGCTCCTTCTGGAGGACTGCGGTCGAATGTGGGAGCGAGCCTGCTCGCGAAAGCGGGAGTCCGGTCAATAAAGATTTCAGAACCCTACATCTGCGTCGCCATCCCCTCGACATTCATCGCCGCCTGGCGCAACGCCTCTGATCTTGTTGGATGCGGATGGCAAGTCAAAGCAATGTCCTCGGCCGAAGCACTGAACTCCATTGCCACACAGAACTCGCCAATCATTTCACTCACACTCGGGCCGACCAGATGCACGCCAAGTACTTCATCGGTGCGCTCATCGGCGAGGACTTTGGCAAAACCCTCGGTCTCGTGGTTGATCTTCGCCCGGCTGTTGGCGGTGAACGGAAACTTGCCGACCTTGTAGGCGCGGCCCTCGGCCTTGAGCTGTTCTTCGGTCCTGCCGACGCTGGCCAGTTCCGGCTTGGTGTAGATCACGTTGGGGATCAGGTCGTAATTGACCTCGCCAGCCTTGCCATGGATCTGCTCGACGCAGGCCATCGCTTCGTCTTCAGCCTTGTGCGCGAGCATCGGCCCGGAGGTCACGTCGCCGATCACCCAGACGCCGGTGGCTTCGGTGCGGTGTTGTTTGTTGGCGAGCATGCCGCGTTTGTCGGTACTCAGGCCGACGTTCTCCAGACCGAGGTCTTTTGTGTAAGGGCGGCGACCGATAGCGACCAATACGTAATCGGCTTCAAGCAACTCGGCAGTGCCGCCGGCGGCAGGCTCGACGCTGAGTTGTACACCATTGGCGGAAGACGTGGCGCGGGTGACTTTCGAACTCAGCTTGAAGGCGATGCCTTGTTTGCTCAGCGAGCGTTGCAGGGTCTTTCCGGCCTCGCCATCGACGCCCGGACAGATGCGATCAAGGTATTCGACCACGGTGACCTGCGCGCCCAGCCGCCGCCATACCGAGCCCAGTTCGAGGCCGATGACGCCGGCGCCAATGACCACCAGGTGCTTGGGCACTTCGCTGAGGGACAGCGCACCGGTCGAATCAAGTATGCGTTTATTGTCGATCTCGACGCCTGGCAGGGGAGTGGGCTCGGAACCGGTGGCGATGATGATGTCCTTGGCGGTCAGCTCCACTTTGCCACCCTGATCGTCGGTCACTGTGACCTTGCCGGGGCCGTCGATGTGGCCCCAGCCCTTGATCCACTCGACTTTGTTTTTGCGAAACAGAAACTCGATGCCTTTGGTCAGGCCGCTCACGCTCTCGTCTTTCTGTTTCATCATTTGCGCGAGGTTCAGCGTCGGTTTGACCTCGATGCCGAGGTTGGCGAACTCCGCACCCATGGCCGCGTCGTACAGCTCTGACGCATGCAAGAGGGCTTTGGACGGCATGCAACCGACGTTCAGGCAGGTGCCGCCGAGGGTCGCCCGGCCTTCCACGCAGGCGGCCTTGAGGCCCAACTGGCCGGCGCGAATTGCCGCGTTATAGCCACCGGGGCCGCCGCCTAGAATCACCACGTCATAGTTGCTCATGCGCTTGCTCCTGTTTGATGGATGCGGATCGCTAAAAGTAGTTCCGGATGAAAATTACGAACGTAATATGTGCGTTTCTCCACATTTCGGTCAAGGCTTCAGGCAAGCGACAGGTTGGCCATCTTTGAATAAGCGTAATTGTGTACGAATATTTCACCTATTTCGTTATATCGTAACGATATACAGGTGTGAGCCAATGAATTTGGGGTGATATGCAAGTCGATCTGGACGTAGAAGGCACGCAAGTGACCGGACTGCCGCGCTTTCAGCAGGCAGCCGTGCAAAGCCGACGCCTGCGCCGCTGGGCGATCGGCCTGGGCGGATTGGCCGGGGCAGGGTGGGTGCTGGCGTTCTTTATCGGGCTGTTTGCCCCGCAGTCCTTGTGGCTGCCGCTGCTGGTCAACCAGAGTGCGGGGTTGCTGGTGCTGGTCGCAGGGCTGCAATCGGCGTGGTGGGTGACGCAATGGCGCGCGCAGGTGATCAATCCTGCTGTTGTGCTGGTGCCGCTTGCTGAGGAGGAACAATCCGAACCGCAGGGCTGGTACGAGCGGCTGTTGGAGCGCTTGAGCCAAGGCACTCTGCATCTGCTCAACCAGATCGGTGCGGCGACGCTGTGGCTGTCGGGCTGGGCGCTGCTGGTGGTGCTGAGCATCGATTCAGTGTGGAACCTCGCGTTGCCGGCCGCTGCCATGGGGTTATCTGCCACGGTGGGGGCTGCGTTGGCGCTGTTGCTGGCATTCGGCTTGCTGGTACTGGAGCGGCAACTGGCCCAGGAACATCCAGCGCAATGGCCCGAAGCAGGGGCATTGGCACAACTGACGCGCGTGGCGATCATCAGTCTGGTGCTGGGCGCGTTGTGTTTGCTGTTTGCCGGCGAGAATGCCGTGTGGCCGGCGCGCGTTGCCGTGTTGATCGGCATCTTGCCGGGACTGGTCGCGATCGAGCTGCTAGTGCGCGCCGTTCTCTCGATATTCAGCCCTCGCCGTGAGCGGCTTGAACCGACGTTGTTGGCGCGCAGTTTTGTCGCCGACATGCTGCGTTGGCCTCCGCAGCCGTTACTCGCCTTGCAGCATGAATTGCACAACCGCTTCGGCATCGATCTGCGCCAGATCTGGGCATTCAGTTACATGCGCCGGGCGTTTCTGCCGGTGCTGGCATTGGTTGCAGCAGTGGGTTGGTTACTCACTGGAATCCATGAAATCCCGTTACAGGGTCGTGGTATTTATGAGCGTTTTGGCAAACCGGTGCAGGTGTTCGGCCCGGGATTGCACACGGGTCTGCCGTGGCCGTTGGGGCGGGTGTTGATCGTTGAAAACGGCGTGGTTCATGAGTTGGCCACCAGCGTCGGCGAGAACCCTGCACCGCTGCAAGCCGACCCAGCTGAAGGCCCGGCGCCCATTACCGCCAACCGTTTGTGGGACGCCAGTCATGTCAACGACAAGTCGCAAGTCATCGCCAGCAGTCGTGGCGAGCAACAGAGCTTCCAGATCGTCAACATGGACGTGCGCTTCGTCTATCGCATTGGCCTGACTGATCAGGCTGCGCTGGCCGCGACCTACAACAGTGCCGATGTCCCAACGTTGATCCGCAGCACCGCCAGCCGGATTCTGGTGCACGACTTTGCTTCACGCACGCTCGACGGTTTGCTCGGTCAAGACCGTGTCGGGCTGGGCGAGGAGATCGGTCGCGCGGTGCAAAGCGATCTGCAAAAACTCGACAGCGGTGTGGAAATTCTCGCCACGGTCGTTGAAGCCATTCACCCGCCGGCCGGTGCCGCCAATGCCTATCACAGCGTGCAAGCGGCGCAGATTGGTGCGCAGGCTTTGATCTCCCGCGAGCGTGGCACGGCAGCTGAAGCGAGCAATCAGGCGCAGTTGCAGGCCAGTCTTGCTCGCGACCAGGCCAGCGCCAATGCGCGGGAAACCAGCGCTACGGCGCAGGCGGTGGATCTGAGATTCCGTGCCGAGCAAAAAGCCTTCGCCAGCGCTGGTCAGGCCTTTGTGCTCGAGCAATACCTCGGCCAGCTCAGCCAAGGCCTGAGCAAAGCCAAATTACTGATACTCGATCATCGTCTGGGTGGCAGCAGCAATGCCCCGACCATCGACCTGCGTACGTTCTCGCTGCCGGCTGACCCGACGCCCGCGCGCACCACCGCTCAACCAGGAGTCGCCCATTGAGCCAGTCGCACACACACGATCATCATGACCACAGCGGCCACGCTCACGGTCACGGCGGGCATCACCATCATCATGGCCATCACCACCACGGTGCGCCGGAAGAGGCCGGGCCTTTTCCGTGGCGCCGGATGGGCTGGGCAGCCTTGTTGGTGGCGTTTGCCATTGCGGCGGCGAGCCTGGTGCAAGTGCGCTCCGGCGAAGCCACGGTCATTACCCGTTTCGGAAATCCATCGCGGGTGCTGCTCGACCCAGGTTTGAGCTGGCGCTGGCCGGCGCCGTTCGAGGCGGCGATTCCGGTGGACTTACGTTTGCGGACGACCTCCAGTGGCTTGCAGGATGTCGGCACGCGGGACGGTTTGCGCATCATTGTTCAGGCCTATGTGGCGTGGCAGGTACAGGGTGATCCGGACAATGTGCAGCGCTTTATGCGTGCGGTGCAGAATCAACCGGATGAAGCGGCGCGGCAGATTCGCACCTTCGTCGGCTCGGCGCTGGAAACCACCGCGAGCAGCTTCGATCTGGCGAATCTGGTAAACACCGATGCCAATCAGGTACGCATCGCCGATTTCGAAGCGCAGTTGCGTCAGCAGATCGATCAGCAATTGCTCGCGACCTATGGCGTGCGGGTGGTGCAAGTCGGCATTGAACGTTTGACCTTGCCGTCGGTGACACTTACCGCCACCGTCGATCGCATGCGCGCCGAGCGGGAAACCATCGCCACTGAACGCACGGCGATCGGCAAACGTGAAGCCGCGCAAATCCGTTCCGCTGCCGAACGCGATGCGCGGATTGTTCAAGCGGATGCCACGGTAAAGGCAGCAGAAATCGAAGCGCAGTCTCGCGTCGAAGCGGCGCAGATTTATGGCCGCGCTTACGCCAGTTCACCACAGCTCTACAATTTGCTGCGCTCACTGGACACCCTCGGCACCATCGTCACGCCAGACACCAAACTGATCTTGCGCACTGACGCGGCGCCATTCCGCGTGCTGGTCGACGGCCCGCCAACACTCGACAGTAAATCCGGATCGCAGCCATGAGTGAAGAAGTTCCACGTGGAACACATTCGCTGAACAGTCCATGGATTCAGGCTGGGCGTTTGGCGTTTTTCGCCCTGTATGCGGTGACAATATTGGCCGCGCTGGCGTGGGCATTTTCTAATGTGCGGCAGATCGACCCGCAGAGTCGTGCGGTGGTTTTGCATTTCGGCGCACTTGATCGCATCCAGAATGCCGGTCTGTTATTGGCCTGGCCACAGCCGTTCGAACAGGTGATTTTGCTGCCGGCAGCGGATCGGATCATTGAACGTCGAGTGGAAAACCTGTTGCGCAGCGATGAAGCACTGAAGGGCGATCGTGTCGCTTCGTTCGCCGTACCGCTGAGCGATGCGTTGGCTGGATCTGGTTATTTATTGACCGGCGATGCCGGTGTAGTGCAGCTCGATGTGCGGGTGTTTTACAAAGTCAGCGACCCTTACGACTTCGTGTTGCAGGCCGATCATGTGCTGCCAGCCTTGGATCGATTGGTCACCCGCAGCGCCGTGGCGTTGACTGCCGCTCGGGATCTGGACACGATTCTCGTCGCTCGTCCGGAGTTGATCGGCACTGACAATCAAGCGGCCGAACGCCGTGAAAGACTGCGCGGTGATCTGGTGCAAGGCATCAACAAACGCTTGGCCGAGTTGAAGGCGAGCGGGCAGGGCATCGGCATCGAAGTGGCGCGCGTCGATGTGCAATCGAGTCTGCCCGATCCGGCGGTCAGTGCTTTTAACGCAGTATTGACGGCCAGTCAGCAGGCCGACAAAGCCGTGGCCAATGCACGTACCGACGCCGAGAAACTCACCCAGAGCGCCAACGAACAAGCCGATCGCACGCTACAAGTCGCCCATGCGCAGGCCGGTGAGCGTTTGGCCAAAGCCTCTGCTGACACCGCCACAGTATCGAGTCTGGCCAGCGCCACCGACCCGCAAATGCTCCTGCGCATTTACCGCGAACGCATGCCGAAAATTCTCGGCCAGGCCGGATCGGTGACCACGGTCGACCCGAAAGACGATTCCCGCCTGATCATTCAGGGAGCCAGTAAATGACTGCGACGACCGCCGCACCGAGCCTGTTGTCTTCGGCCGAACAACGCCGCGCTGCACGGCAACTCACCTTGGCCATGCTTGCGCTGGGCCTGTTGGGTCTGGGTCTGATCTGGCGCTGGCAGATGCCCGAGCAAACCGGTGTCAGTCAGTTGCTGCTTGGGTTTGCATCTTTATTGGTGGGCGTGCCGGTGATGCGTTCGGCGTGGTTCAGCCTGCGCTATCCGAGCCTGCACGGCATCACCGATCAACTGATCGCCCTGGCGATGCTCGGCGCCTGGGCGACCGGAGATCTGCTGACGGCGGCGTTGCTGCCGATCATCATGATCTTTGGTCATGTGTTGGAAGAGCGCAGTGTCATTGGTTCGCAGGAAGCGATCCACGCCCTCGGTCAACTGACCCGCAGCCATGCGCGCAAGGTTCAAGCAGATGGCTCGATCATCGAAGTGGACAACGGCACGTTGAAGGCCGGCGACACCGTTGAAGTGCGCGCCGGTGATCGGATTCCCGCCGATGGTCGAGTGTTGTCCGGTCAGGCCAGTCTCGACACCGCTTCGATTACCGGTGAATCGGTACCGGTCGAGGCGGGTGTCGGCCTGTCGGTGTTCGGCGGCGCGATCAACCTCGACGGTTTGTTGCGGATTGAAGTAACGCGCACCGGTGGCGAGTCGACGTTGGGCAAGGTCATTGCGTTGATGCAGAACGCCGAGCGCTCGAAACCGCCAATCACGCGCTTGCTCGAACGTTACGCCGGCAGCTACATGGTACTGGTGTTGCTACTGGCGGCGGTGACCTGGTTTATCACTCACGATGCGCAAGCGATGCTTGCGGTATTGGTCGCCGCTTGTCCGTGTGCGTTGGTGCTGTCGGCTCCGGCCACGGCGATTGCCGGTGTCGCGGTGGCTGCACGTCACGGCATTCTGATCCGCAGTTCGGCGTTCCTTGAAGAGCTGGCCGACCTCACTTCACTGGTTGTCGACAAGACTGGAACCCTGACTTACGGCACCCTCCGCTTGCAGTCGATCAACAGCCCGCGCACAGAGTCCTCCACGGTCATGGCGCTCGCCGCCAGCCTCGGCGCGGCAAGCAGTCACCCGGTCAGTCGTGCGCTTGCGGGGTTGGTCGGTCAGGAAGAATGTGTGCCGCTGACTGATATTCATGAACGCCAGGGACTCGGCGTGGTGGCCATGACGGAGCAGGGCGAAGCGGCACTCGGTCGACCGGAATTGTTCGCGCAGTTGGGGATCGCAACCACCGCGGTCCCTGAGCATGATGGACCGATCGCCGGACTGGCCCTGAACGGTGAATTCCTCGCCTGGTTATTGCTGGCCGACACGGTTAAGCCGGAAGCCCGCTTTGCCCTCGGCGAATTGCGTGAACTGGGCCTTGGTCGGCAACTGCTGCTGACCGGGGATCGTCAGAGCGTGGCTCAGACCCTGGCGCGTGATGTCGGTTTGCACGAAGTCCAGGCCCAGGCCTTGCCCGAAGACAAACTCAATCGCGTACTCAAGGAAATCGACAATGGCTTCCGGCCGATGGTGGTCGGTGACGGCATCAATGACTCCCTCGCGCTTAAGGCTGGCGTGGTCGGTGTGGCGATGGGGGCGGGCGGAGCGGATATCGCGCTGGCCTCGGCGGACATCGTCTTGATTGGCAGCGATCTGCGTCGGCTCGGCACCTGCGTACGACTCAGTCGACAGTGCCGCAGGACGTTGCAGGTCAACGTGATCATCGGGCTGGGCTGGACGCTGGCCATCGTCGTGTTCGCCGCCTTCGGTTGGCTCGGCGCTGCCGGGGCCATGATCGCCGCGCTGCTGCACAACCTCAGCACGTTGCTGGTGCTGGGTAATGCCGGTCGTTTGTTGCGTTTTCAGGAGCCTCTGCTAAAGATGAAAGAGCAGAATTGATCGTTTTTTGAACTGCGAGCCGCGTTGTATGTCCTCAGATCAGGCGCGTTGAAAACGGATCAAACAGCCTTGCAGGTTCATAGTCGGCGGCTATCAAATCGATAGCCTGCTATTTTTCAAGGATGGTCTACCCTCAGATCAGACGTCTGAAACAAGGGGGATTTTCCATGCTCGCGCAACTTCCACCGGCCTTACAGAATCTGCAGCTACCGCTTCGACTGCGGCTCTGGGACGGTCATGAGTTCAATCTAGGGCCTGCGCCCAGCGTCACCATCGTGGTCAAGGACCCGCAGATGGTCACTCAGTTCACCCATCCTAGCCTTGATGCGCTCGGAGCGGCATTCGTTGAAGGCAAACTCGAACTGGAGGGCTCGATCAGCGAAGTCATCCGGGTCTGCGACGAATTGAGCAATGCCTTGCTCGGTGAAGATGAAGACAGTAACCCCGTGCGTTCGGTGCACGACAAGGAAACTGACGCCAAGGCCATTTCCTACCACTACGACCTGTCCAACGCGTTCTACCAGCTCTGGCTGGACAGCGACATGGCGTATTCCTGCGCGTATTTCGAAACGGGTAGCGAAACGCTTGAGCAAGCGCAACAAGCCAAATTCCGTCATCTGTGCCGCAAGCTGCGATTGCAGCCGGGTGACTATCTGCTGGATGTCGGGTGCGGTTGGGGTGGGCTGGCACGGTATGCCGCTCGCGAGTTCGGCGCCAAGGTCTTCGGCATCACCCTGAGCAAGGAACAGCTTGAACTGGCACGCGAGCGGGTTGAAGCCGAAGGCCTGGAAGACCAGATCGAACTGCAGTTGCTCGACTACCGTGATTTGCCCCAGGACGGGCGTTTCGACAAGGTCGTCAGCGTCGGCATGTTCGAACACGTCGGCCACGCCAATCTCGCCGAGTACTGCAAAACCCTGTTCGGCGCGGTCAAGGAGGGCGGTCTGGTGATGAATCATGGCATCACCGCCAAACACACTGATGGTCGTCCGGTGGGGCGCGGTGCCGGGGAATTCATCGAGAAATACGTATTCCCCAACGGTGAGTTACCGCATCTGGCGATGATCTCGGCCGAGATCAGCGAAGCGGGCCTTGAGATTGTCGACGTCGAAAGCCTGCGGCTGCATTACGCGCGCACGCTGGATCACTGGAGCGAGCGGCTGGAGGACAATCTCGAAGCCGCCGGCAAACTGGTACCGGATCAAGCGCTGCGCATCTGGCGTTTGTACTTGGCCGGCTGCGCCTATGCGTTCGCGCGTGGCTGGATCAATCTGCATCAGATCCTCGCGGTAAAGGCCCACCCGGATGGCAGCCATGAACTGCCGTGGACTCGCGACGACATCTATAACCCTTAACACTGAACAATCCTCTCTCCCTTGGCCGATGGTCAGGGTGAAGGGTTTTTAGAGAATCGGCGAAATCAGCCGGGCGATCCGCATGCCGACCTGTTGCAGGCGGTGGATCTCCCGGCTTTCTTCCTTGGCGATTTCATAGGCTTGCTCGAAATCCTCTTTGAGCATGTTTTCCACACTGGCGGCGAAGTCACTGTCGACGGTCAGCAGCATCACTTCGAAATTCAGCCGGAATGAGCGGTTGTCCAGATTGGCGCTGCCGATGGCGCTGATCTCGCTGTCGATCAACACCACTTTCTGATGCAGGAAACCGGGTTCGTAGCGGAATACCCGCACGCCGGCGCGCACGGCTTCAAATGCGTAAAGGCTGGAAGCGGCGTAGACGATGCGGTGATCGGGACGCGACGGCAGTAGCAATCGAACATCGACCCCACGCAACACGGCCAACCGCAATGCAGCGAACACAGCTTCATCAGGGATGAAATACGGGCTGGTGATCCACACTCGCTCGGTCGCCGCGTGAATCGCTTCGACAAAGAACAGCGAGCAGGTTTCGTAGGCATCCGCCGGGCCGCTGGCGAGCAATTGGCAGAGCACGCCGTCATCCGGGTATTCATCCGGCAGGATCAGTGGCGGCAGGGTGCGCGCGGCCCAGAACCAGTCTTCGGCAAAGGATTCCTGCATACACGCGACGACCGGGCCACGTACCTTCACATGGGTATCGCGCCAAGGTGCCAGTGGTGGTTTTTCGCCCATGTATTCATCGCCGACGTTATGTCCGCCGACAAAGCCGACCACGCCATCGACCACGACGATCTTGCGGTGGTTACGGAAGTTGACCTGAAAGCGATTGAGCCAGCCGCTGCGTGTGGCGAATGCTTTGACCTCGACGCCGCCATCGCGCAATGCCTGCACATAACTGTGGGGCAGGGCGTGGCTGCCGATGCCGTCGTAGAGCAGGTGAATAGACACGCCTTCGGCGGCTTTCCTCAGTAACAGATCGCGCAGGCGCTGGCCGAGCCGATCATCGTGAATGATGAAAAACTGGATCAGCACCGCTTCTTCCGCTTGATCGATAGCCTGGAAGATCGCGTCGAAAGTGGCCGCACCGTTTATCAACAGTTGCACTTGATTGTTCGCCAGGCACGGCATGCGGCCGAGCTTGGGCATGGCGCGTAACGAGGCGTAGGCATTCGAGGCGCGCGCAGTCAGTGCCTCTTCCACCCACGGACGCCAGTTCAATTCGGAGATGGCCTGACGCATTTGTTCATTCGCCTGGCGCCGCGCCTTGATGTATCCATCAAAGGTGCTGCGGCCGAACACCAGGTACGGAATAAGCGTGAGGTAGGGAATGAAGATCAGCGACAATGCCCAGGCGATCGAGCCTTGGGCCGTGCGCACGGTAAGCACCGCATGGATGGCGGCGATCATGCCGAGGGTGTGTATCAGGGCGATCAGATAACCGAAAATGTGCGGTCCAAAATAATCCATGGGGCAGCCTTGCTCCGGAAGATTCAATGCTTAACAGACCATGTTCTGCCGCGAATGTCGCTATTTAATTGGGGCATGAACCGAAGCAATCGGCCGACGTCTAACGGCCACAACTGATCAGGAGTTTTTCGATGAACGTTCGTCTGCTGGGTTTGGCGCTGGGCCTGGGTTTGGCATTGCCGGTGGTTGCGCAGGCGCAGATGCTGCAGCCGGGGCTGTGGGAAATGACATCGAGTAACGTCAAGGTCGATGATCAGCCAATGGATGTGCAATCGATCCTTGGCCAGCTGCAAGGCCAGATGACCCCGCAACAGCGCGCAGCGCTGGAAAAGAACGGGATCAATATCGGCGGCAAGGGTATTCGCGCGTGTCTGACGCCGCAGCAAGTGGCGACCAACGATATTCCGCTGGCCGACCCGCAATCGGGTTGCAAACAGCAGATCACCGAGCGCAGCGGCAACCAATGGAAATTCCGTTTCAGTTGCCCGAAAGCGCAGGGCACCGGGGTGGCGACGTTCCTCAGTGATCGTGAGTTCACTACCGTGGCCAACGGCACGTTCAATGCGATCGGGATCAACCAGAAGGGCAGCCTTGAGACTCGTGCGGTTTGGTTAGGCCAGGATTGCGGCGCTGTGAAACCCCGCGCTTAATGCGATCCCTGTAGGAGCTGCGGCACGCTGCGATCTTTTGATCTTGATTGTCAAAAACGAGATCAAAAGATCGCAGCCTCGTTTCACTCGTCAGCTCCTACAGGTTTTTTGAATCAACGCATAAATCGTAGCGCCAACCCCCGACACCCCTCGTTCACCCGTCCCTCCCGCCAGGCAATCTGCCCCGAAACAATCGTCGTATTCACCCGATGCCGAAAGCTGCGTCCGGCAAACGGCGTCCACCCGCACTGCGACAGAATGGGTTGCCGATCGACCTCCAGTGTTTGCCGTTCAACCAACACCAGATCCGCCCAGTAGCCTTCACGTAAATACCCACGATCGGGAATCGCAAACAGATCCGCGACTCTGTGGCTGGTTTTCGCTACCAACGTGGTGATTGGCAATACATCGTCCGCAACCAACTCCATCAGTGCCGGCAACGCGTGCTGTACCAGCGGTAATCCAGAAGGCGCCTGCGCATAAGCTCGCTGCTTTTCTTCCCAGGTATGCGGTGCATGGTCACTGCCAATCACGTCCAGCAGATTGCTGCTCAGGGCCGCGCGCAACGCATCGCGATCCGCCTGGGTCTTGATCGCCGGATTGCATTTGATCAGGTTGCCGAGGCTTGGGTAGTCGCGATCATCGAATAACAAATGGTGCAGGCATACTTCGGCAGTGATGCGTTTTTGCGCCAGCGGTTTGTCCTCGAACAACGCCAGTTCTCGCGCGGTGGTCAGGTGCAAAACGTGCAAGCGCGTGCCGTGACTTTTCGCCAGTTGCACCGCCAATGAAGAAGAGCGATAGCACGCCTCGGCATTGCGTATCAGTGGGTGAGCGCCGGGTGGAATTCGCTCGCCGAACAGTTCATGCAAGTTGGCTGCATTGGCGTCGATACTCGGCGTGTGTTCGCAGTGGGCCAACAGAATTGTCGGCACCTCTGAGAACAGCCGCTCAAGAATTTGCGGATCATCCACCAACATGTTGCCGGTGGACGCGCCCATGAACACTTTGACGCCGGCAACTTCACAAGGATTGAGCGCGGCGACCGTGGCAAGGTTGTCCCGGCTCACGCCAAAGTGAAAACCATAATTGGCCACCGAACTGATCGCTGCTCGACGTTTTTTATCCGCCAGTGCTTCGAGGGTGAGGGTGGCCGGGTTTGTATTGGGCATGTCCATGAAACTGGTGATGCCGCCGGCGACGGCCGCACGCGATTCGGTATGTATGCTGCCCTTGGCCGGCGCACCCGGTTCGCGGAAATGTACCTGGTCATCGATCATGCCCGGCAGCAGCCATTGGCCATTGGCGTCGATTTCTACCGCCGCGTTTTCGCCGTCGATGCTACGGGCGATCTTGACGATTCGCCCGTTGCTGACCAACACCTCACCTTCGAACTCGCGACCCTCGTTAACCAGTCTGGCGTTGCGAATCAGCACGCTGCTCATGGTTCAAAACTCGTTCTGCAAGGCTTTGTAGCCGCGCACCAGATCGACGTTGGTGCGCGCCACGTCTTCGGAAAACTCCGAGGCACTGACGCTCACCGGCGGAAATTGCGAGAGGTCGGTGTTCGGTCCGATGCGGGTAGTGGAGGGCACGTAGAACGCCTCGGGTAAATCGCGGCCGTCGACCACCGAGTTGTGCCGCACCACGCAGCCGTTACCGACGACACAGTTGAACAGGACGCTGTTGAAACCGATAAACACCCGATCGCCAACCACGCAGGGGCCATGCACGATCGAACGGTGGGCGATGGAACTGAACTCGCCGATGGTGACTGCCGCGCCAGATTTGGAGTGGATCACCACGCCATCCTGAATATTTGAATTGGCGCCGATGGTGATCGGCTCCATCTCGCCCGAGGCGTCCACTTCGTCGGCGCGGATCACCGCGTAGGGACCGACGAACACGTTCTCGCCGATCACCACTTTGCCGCAGATGATTGCGGTCTTGTCGACGTAGGCTGACTCAGCAATTTGCGGTAAATCACCGGATGGATTCTTGCGGATCATGGTCGGCCCAGCGCGTCGTAAAGAGTGTTGAGGTTGTATTCGAACAGACCGGTGAAGGTACTTGCCGGACCCTTCGCGGCGAGGGCGTCGGAGTACAACGTGCCACCGATGTGCGCGCCGCTTTCGTCAGCGATCTGCTTGAGCAAGCGTGCGTCCTTGATGTTTTCCATGAACACCGCTTTGACTTTGGCCTGGCGAATCTGGGTGATCAGCGCGGCGACTTCGGCGGCCGAGGGTTCACGCTCCGTGGACAAACCCTGTGGCGCCATGAAATCAATGCCGTACGCCTGACCGAGATACCCGAAGGCGTCGTGGCTGGTGACGATCTTGCGATTGCCCGGCGGCAGCGAACCGAGTTTGACCTTGGCTTCAGCCAGCAGCGCGTAGATCTGCTTCAGGTAGGTTTTACTGTTGCGTTCGTAGTCGGCTTTGTTCGCCGGATCCGCAGCGATCAGTGCGTTGGTGATATTGGCAACGTACAACTCAGCGTTCGCCAGGTTGTGCCAGGCATGCGGGTCGGGAACGGTCTCGCCGTCTTCATCCAGTGAGCGTGGAATCACGCCGTGGCTGGCACTGATGACGGTGGCTTTGGTGTCGGTGCTGGTGACCAGTCGATCCAGCCAGGGTTCGAATCCCAGGCCATTCTTGATGACCAGTTTTGCCTTGAGCAGGGCTTTGGCATCGTCTGGCGTCGGTTCGTAAGTGTGTGCGTCGGCGTCCGGACCGACCATGTTGGTGATCTGGATATGCTCGCCGCCGACCTGATGAACCATGTCGGCGAGAATGCTGAAGCTGGTCACCACCGGCAATTTTTCTGCCGCCGACAAGGACATCGACAGCATCAGGCTGAACAGCACGAGTAGAGCGCGCATCGGGAAACACCTCATTGGGATGTGAGCAACGGTGGGCGGCGTAACAGACCGTGTACCGGCCCGAACACCACGGACAACAGATAGCCAAGGCCTGCGACCAGCACGATGGCCGGGCCGCTTGGCAGCGAGTAGTAGAACGACAAGAGCAAGCCGATCCAGACCGAGAGACACCCGATGACTGCTGCGATAACGATCAGGATCGGCAGTCGGCGGCTCCAGAATCGCGAAGCGGCGGCGGGAAGCATCATCAGTCCAACCACCATCAGTGCGCCGATGGCCTGGAAACCGATCACCAGATTGAGCACCACCAGCGTCAGGAACACGCCGTGAGCGAGTGGACCGAGGCGGCTGACCGTTCTCAAGAACAGTGGATCGAGGGTGTCGAGCAACAGCGGTTTGTAGATCAGCGCCATGGCGATCAGGCTGAATGCCGAGACCCATAACATGCCGTTGAGGGTCGGCCCGTCGACGGCCAGTGCTGAGCCGAACAGCAGGTGCAACAGATCGAGGCGTTTGCCGGCGATGCCGAGAATCAGTACGCCGCTGGCGAGGGAAATGGGATAGATCGCGGCGAGGCTGGCGTCTTCACGCAGGCCCGTGCGACGGGTGATCCATGCGGCGAGGCCGGCCATGCTCAGGCCGGCCCCAAGACCACCGAGCGTCAGTGCTGGCAGACTCAGACCGGCGAACCAGAAACCCAATGCAGCGCCGGGGAGGATGCCGTGGGCAACAGCGTCACCGATCAGGCTCATCCGTCGCAGGATCAAAAACACGCCGAGTGGTGCCGTGCTGCACGCCAAGACCAGTCCGCCGAGCAGGGCGCGGCGCATGAACACGAACTCATTGAATGGTTGCCAGAAATGGGCGACGGCGAGCATCAGGCCACCTGCGTGTGAGGGGTTTGCCGGATCAATTCGTTGCTGGCTCCGAACACGCATTCGCGGTTTTTGATCAGCAAGGTTTGCGGGATGTGCTGGCGTACGGCGGCGAGGTCGTGGCACACGACGACCAGTGTTCGACCTTCGCGATGCCAAGTATGGATGTGCTGCCAGAGCAGTTGTTGGCCGAGCTCATCGAGTGCGGCGTGGGGTTCGTCGAGCAACAGCACCGCAGCGTCGGTCAGACTCAGTCGGGCGAGGAGGGCACGTTGCAGTTCGCCGCCGGACAGGGCTATGAGGGGACTCTGTTCAAGCCCGCTGAGATGCCAGTTTTCCAGTGCGTCTTTCAGACGTTGTGCGCGCAATTGTGTTGAAAGCCGTCGGCCCCAGAAACCGGCGCTGATCAACTCTTCCAGGCTGATGGGGAATTGTCGGTCGAGATGCTGTTGCTGGGGCAGGAATGACAACCCGCTTTGACGTGGAACACTGAGGGCAACGTTACCTGCCAAAGGTTTCTGCAATCCGGCGATGACTTTCAGCAGGCTGCTCTTGCCACAGCCATTGGCACCGATGATGGCGGTCAGGCTGCCACTGTCGAACTCAAGACTCAGCGGGGTCGTCAGTGGTTGGCCCGGTGCGCCCCAACTCAGCGATTGGCAGCGAATCATGCCTGTTCACGCTGCCAGTGGCTTTCGGCGACGGCGTCGTGGGCGTGCAGGCTTTCAGCGTGAATCACTCGCAGCTGGAATGCGTTGACTCCCGGTGTGCGACGCAGTGCCAGATTCAGACGGCGTGCGGCATCTTCACAGAACATCAGGTTTTGGCCGTTGGCGAGGGCGAAGGCTTGTTCGTCCGCACGTTTTACGGCGGTTTGTACGGCGGTGCCAAGGGCCGCTTCGGCGTCATTGATGATCACGCTCAATGGGAACTCATCGATGAATTCGTCGAGGTGTAGATGCAATTGCGCAGTGCTGCGTTGGCTGTGAGGCGTGGCGACGATGCCTTGAGTCGAACCTAGCCATGCCAAAACGTCTGCGTGCTGAAGGCCTTTGTTGGCGAAGTCGTCGATAAATTGTTGCTGGATTAACTGCCGCGCCAGCGCCGCTGAGCAAGGGCAGGTCGAAGAGTAATGCACGTCAATTTTGAGTTCCACGTGGAACATTTGATTTTTCAGGCTTGCCGAAATAGTTGCTGGATAGGATTTCCAGCCGGCCAATGGGCTGATCAGCGCAGGGCGCTTCAGCAGTAAGTCGCAGTGAATATTCACGTACGCACAGTTGGACAGCCCTTGGTGGCTTTCCAGAAAACGCTTGAGTAACTGGTGCAGGAGAGTAGGTGTCAGGCGTTCCTGTTCAAGTGTCTCCAGGGCCAAATACAGCCGAGACATATGAATGCCGCGCGCCTCGCCATCATCAAGGCTCACTCCAGCGTCAGCCTTGGCATTCAGGTGTTGGCCTTCCAAAAAAACAGGTAGCGCGATGCCCTGCATGCCCACCCATTCGAGTGGCAAAGCTTGGCGAGCGGTCTGCGCGGCGATATCCGGGAGTGAAAGCGAATTCATGTTCGGGACCATCATGGTGATTCAAATCGATGTTACATTATAACAATTCAAATCACGATGTCTTTTTCATGAACAGGTTTTCATATGCACAGACGTCAAGTGCTCAATCTGATTTTGGCCAGCGCCGCTTTTGCTTTGCCCTTCAGTGTGTCTGCTACGCAAATTCGTCAGGCACGACTTTGGCGATCTGAGGACAAAGTGCGGTTGGTGTTCGATTTGAGTGGGCCGGTCAGCTACAAGACCTTCACGCTCAGTGCGCCTGAACGACTAATCATTGATGTGAGTGGGGCAAGCTTGGGTGGAGATTTCAGCCAGTTGGCGCTCAACGACACAGTGATACGCGCGATCCGATCCGGGCCATTGGGTCAGGGTGATACGCGGATTGTTCTAGATCTGAGCAGCCCGGTATTACTGAACAGCTTTCTTTTGGCGCCGCAAGACGGACAAAGTCATCGCTTGGTATTGGATTTGGTCAGCGCAAACCCGATACAAATAGCTCCAAAGGTTCCACGTGAAACACCGCAGACCAGCGCTCATCCGAAGCGCGACATCATCGTAGTCGTCGATCCAGGGCATGGTGGAAAGGATCCCGGTGCGGTGGGTGCGAAAGGTGAGCGGGAAAAAGATGTGGTGCTTTCCATTGCTCAGCTACTCGCCAAGCGCCTGAAAAAGGAGAAGGGCTTTGACGTAAAGCTGGTACGCAATGACGACTTTTTCGTTCCATTGCGCAAGCGCGTGGCGATCGCCCGTCAGCACAAGGCCGACATTTTTATCTCGGTGCATGCCGATGCAGCGCCGCGTCTGACGGCTTCTGGCGCATCGGTGTATTGCCTTTCTGAGGGTGGCGCAACGTCGGCGACTGCGCGCTTCATGGCGCAGCGGGAGAACGGCGCCGACCTGCTCGGCGCAACGAGTCTGCTCAACTTGAAAGATAAGGATCCGATGCTCGCTGGGGTGATTCTCGACATGTCGATGAATGCAACGATTGCCGCCAGTTTGCAGCTTGGCAGTACGGTGCTGGGCAGCCTTGCCGACATTACGACTCTGCACCAGAAGCGCGTGGAACAGGCCGGATTCGCAGTACTGAAATCGCCGGACGTGCCTTCAATCCTGGTGGAAACCGGCTTTATTTCCAATGCGCGGGACAGCCAGCGATTGGTCACCGCTCGGCATCAGCAAGCCGTAGCAGACGGTTTGTTTAAAGGATTGCAGCGCTACTTTGAAAAGAATCCTCCCGTCGACAGTTACTTGGCCTGGCAGCAGGCGCAGCAAGAGGACCAGGTCTAACAGCCGGTGATCCGGCTGCAGGTGAATTTCGCGCTGCTACCGCCCGAACTGGAGAACCGGTTGATCGTCGTCCAGCCGACACGTCGTGTGTAACCCACCCAGGCTTCGCCGTCAGAGGCGACGCCAGTAAAGAACGTCAGCTGACCGAAACGGCTATTGGTTTGCGCCCAATAACGCCGGCCAGTTTTTTCAAACCCACGCAGATAAAGCGTGTCGCCGACGGTGTTGACGCTATAGGCGTTGCCGTCGGCATCGGCGCAGGCCAACAGATTTGCGCTGCGTGTACAGGTTGCAAGTGCCGGTAACTGAGCCGATGCATTGCCGATCATTAACAATCCAAGGCTCAACAACGAGTATTTCAGCGCAGTTTTCATTGCGAATTCCGGAGTGGTATCGGCTCAGCTTCCTGCGGTTTATCGCTCAAGACAAGAGAAGGGCTGGTTTATTCATATTGTTATACTATAACATAAAAGATAACCAAGCATGAGCAGGCCGATTTCAAGCGTTTACTTTGAGCGAAAACCTTCGCATGAAGCACAAAAACGCCAAGCGCCAGCAAAGCGCTAATCGGCTGCCATTTAAAGAGGATTATCCAATGTCAGCCGAATTGCCCGTTACCGTACTTTCAGGATTTCTTGGTGCCGGAAAAAGTACACTTTTGAATTACGTACTACGTAATCGCAAGGGTTTGCGTGTTGCTGTCATCGTCAATGATATGAGCGAGATCAATATTGATGGCAGCGAAGTCCAGCGTGATGTCAGCCTGAATCGTGCAGAAGAAAAAATAGTCGAAATGAGTAACGGCTGTATCTGCTGTACGTTACGCGAAGACCTGCTTGAAGAAGTCAGCAAGCTCGCCCGGGAAGGGCGCTTCGATTATTTGCTGATCGAATCCACCGGCATCTCCGAGCCGCTGCCGGTCGCAGAAACCTTCACTTTTCGCGATGAACACGGCCAAAGCCTCTCGGACATCGCCCGTCTCGACACCATGGTCACTGTAGTCGACGGTGTGAATTTCCTGCCGGACTACCAGGCGGCAGAAAGCCTAGCTTCGCGTGGCGAAATCCTCGGCGAAGAAGACGAACGCTCCATCACCGACCTGTTGATCGAGCAGATCGAGTTCGCCGACGTGCTGTTGATCAGCAAGATCGACCTGATCAGCCAGCACGAGCGCGAAGAGTTGATTGCCATCCTCAAACGCCTCAACGCCCAAGCTGAAATCATTCCAATGGTGATGGGCGAAGTGCCGTTGGAGAAGATCCTCAACACGGGTCGATTTGACTTCGACAAAGCCGCCCAGGCACCGGGCTGGCTGCAAGAGTTGCGCGGTGAGCACGTGCCAGAAACCGACGAGTACGGCATTGCCTCCACGGCTTACCGCGCACGCCGCCCGTTTCACCCGGAGCGCTTCTACCACTTCATCGACCGCCCGTGGCTGAACGGAAAATTGCTGCGCTCCAAAGGATTCTTCTGGCTGGCGAGCAAACCCACAGACGCTGGCAGCTGGTCGCAGGCCGGCGGGCTGATGCGTCATGGTTTCGCCGGGCGCTGGTGGCGTTTTGTGCCGAAAAACCAATGGCCACAGGATCAGGAAAGTACCGCCGCGATCATGGAAAACTGGACGCCGAGCGTAGGCGACTGTCGTCAGGAGCTGGTTTTCATCGGTCAGAACATCGATTTCCTACAGCTCTCCGACGAATTGGACGGCTGCCTGCTGACCGATGAAGAAATGGCCCTCGGCGTAGAAGGCTGGCGATTGCTGGCGGATCCGTTCGGCCCTTGGCATGAAGAGGCTGCCTGATGCTTGCACTCAAACTCATGCAAAACCGCACGCGTCATCAGCATCAAGGCCCGACGCCAGGGACGCTGACGCGAATTCTTGATGACGACACCAATCTCGCCGTCTGGCAGCGGCAACTGCCGTTGCACATCAGTGATTTCGCTCAGTTATTGCTGTCGCGCAACGAACCGTTGGCGGAATCGTTGTGTCTGGAGCTGGCGAGCGAGGACGCCGAGCCTGATCTCACCGGGCTGGCATCAGGCTTTCGTGATCTGGAAGGCTATGAAGGCTTTATCGCCGATCTGAAATGGCTGGTGAGCGCTTTCGCCTGTTTGCTGGGAGCCAAGCGCATTGGCCTGCGCCTGCGGGTACTCGATAGAGCCATGTGCCCGCGTTTCCACGTCGATCACGTGCCCGTACGGCTGATCACCACCTACGCCGGCGTCGGCAGCCAATGGCTCAAGGAAGGCGCGATGGATCGCAGTCAGCTGGGACAGGCCAACGCCGAACCCCAAGTGCAAATCCAGCAACTCACCAGTGGTGACGTCGGGCTGTTGAAAGGCGAGAAATGGCACGGCAATGAAGGCTTTGGCTTGATCCATCGCTCGCCGCAACCGGGCGCGGGCGAGCGTCGTCTGATACTGACCCTCGACTGGCTCGGCTGATGCCTCAAGGCTTGAGCCAAGAACCCTGGCTTTGGCCTTCGCAGTACGGCTTCAGATACGCGGCATCGGTGGCGATGCCGTAATAGTGGATGTCCTGGCGATAAGGCATATTGGCGACCTGCGCGTTGCTGCACACACCAAACGCACCGCTCGGGCATTGATCGACGTACTGTACTTCGACTTTCTGTCCGGCCAGCGTTGGCTGGCAGAAACCGTCATTGAACAGTTTTTCCGGAATGTTGCGGTTCTGCTGACAGACTTTGACGTCGAGCCGCTCACCCTGACTGTGCACCACGCAGGCCTGAGCCCACGCTTCACTCGACAGCAGCGTCAACAGCAACGACCATCCCATCCAACGCATCTTTGAATCTCCCAAAAAAGCTCCCGACCATGTTGCAGAACATTCCTACCCATGTCATTGCTGGCCCTTTGGGCGCCGGCAAGACCAGCCTGATTCGTCAACTGATGGCTCAGCGGCCGTCTGGCGAGCGCTGGGCGGTGCTGATCAACGAGTTCGGCCAGATCGGCCTCGATGCCGCATTGCTGACGAGTGACGCCGATGGTATCGCACTGGGCGAAGTGGCCGGTGGCTGCTTGTGCTGTGTCAATGGCGCGCCTTTTCAGATTGGTCTTGGGCGGCTGTTGCGCAAGGCGCGGCCGGATCGGCTATTCATCGAACCGTCCGGGCTGGGGCATCCAGCGCAGTTGCTCAAGCAATTGAATGAGGCACCGTGGTTGGGTGTACTGGCGGTGCAGCCGTGTGTGCTGGTGCTGGATGCTCAAGCGCTTGACGCGGGGAAAGCCTTGCCGGCAGCGCAACGGGAAGCCTTGGCAACCGCCGGCCTGCTGTTGTTGAACAAGGCTGAAAACCTTGATGACAGGGCCAGGGAAAACATCGCCAGCCAGTTGCCGGCAGTGCCGTTGGTCTGGACTCGAGAGGCGCAATTGAGCCTGAGCGAACTGCCGGGGCTGGCCGCAAAAGCGCTCAACGGTGTGGATAACCTGGCCGTGCCCAAGGCATCAGGACAAATGCCGGCCGTCTGGACTGATCCGACGCTGCCGATTTGCCTGAGTCAGGCGCAGGAGGGCGGTTGGAGCATTGGTTGGCGTTGGCATCCGGGACAGACGTTCGACAAGCGGCGCATCGCTGACTGGCTCGCACGCCTCAATTGGCAGCGGGCGAAACTGGTTATCCACAGCTCGGAGGGTTGGGTGTCTGCGAATGCTTTGGATAATGCCGAGTTGATTTGGCAGGTCAGTGAGTGGCGAAAGGATTCGCGGATTGAGCTGATCTTCGTCGATCCGCAAAACATTGATGAGCTGCAGCAGGGTTTGTCGGGGTGTCGGGAAAGTTAGATCAAAAGATCGCAGCCTTCGGCAGCTCCTACATGGGATTCCCTGTAGGAGCTGCCGAAGGCTGCGATCTTTTGATTTTTAAGGCTTCCACTTGGTGTGTTCCTGGCGCCACTGGCTCAACTCGATGACTTCGGCGCGCGGCTTGTGCACCTCAACCACCGGCGGCGTGTCGTCGAACGGTGCCGGGTAGGGCGCCAGTTCGATCTGCGCACTGTGCGCGCCAAACTGGGTGATGGTGCCGTTATGGCGGCTTTCGCCGGTTACGGTGAACTCAAAGTTGTACACCCGCGCCAGTCGGCGGCGACCGTTGGCGTCCTTGATGAAACCGATCTTCTTCAAGGCAACGTTGCCGTCGAGCAACTCGACCCGCACGTTCAGGCAATGCTGTTTGACCCGCTCCAGCGCGCGTTCGCGCAAGCCGTGGTTGTGCCATAGCCACGCGCCGGCAGCGGCGAACAGTATCAGCACGAAGATGTTTTCCAGGGTCAGCATCAACATCGAACTCCAAAAGATAGCGTCAGCTTAACTGCGTCGCCGGTCTGTCGTACAGGCTGCGTTTCGTCGCATACTGCGCGGCTTGAATTTCAATCGTTTTACGGAATGACCCGAATGAAACGTACGCCTCATCTGCTCGCCATTCAGTCCCACGTGGTGTTCGGCCACGCCGGCAACAGCGCCGCGGTTTTTCCGATGCAGCGGGTCGGGGTCAATGTCTGGCCGCTCAACACCGTGCAGTTTTCCAACCACACCCAGTACGGCCAATGGGCCGGCGAAGTGCTGGCGCCGCAGCAGATTCCCGAACTGGTCGAAGGCATCGCCGCGATTGGCGAGCTGGGTAACTGCGATGCGGTGCTGTCCGGATACCTTGGCAGCGCGGCGCAGGGCCGGGCGATTCTCAGCGGCGTCGAGCGCATCAAGTCGGTCAATCCAAAGGCGTTGTATCTGTGTGATCCGGTAATGGGTCATCCGGAGAAGGGTTGCAGCGTGCCGACCGAGGTCAGCGACTTCCTACTGGAAGAGGCGGCGGCCGTGGCGGACATCATGTGCCCGAACCAGTTGGAGCTGGACAGCTTTTCCGGGCGCAAGCCGCAGTCCTTGTTTGATTGCCTGGCGATGGCGCGCGCGTTGCTGGCGCGTGGGCCGAAAGCGGTGCTGGTCAAGCATCTGGATTATCCGGGCAAACCGGCCGATGGCTTCGAGATGTTGCTGGTGACGGCCGAAGGCAGCTGGCATCTGCGTCGTCCGCTGCTGGCGTTTCCGCGTCAGCCAGTGGGCGTGGGCGATCTGACGTCTGGCCTGTTCCTGGCGCGGGTGCTGCTGGGTGACAGTCTGGTGGCGGCGTTCGAATTCACCGCGGCGGCGGTGCATGAGGTGTTGCTGGAGACTCAGGCGTGCGCCAGTTATGAACTGCAACTGGTGCGGGCGCAGGATCGGATTGCACATCCGCGGGTGAAGTTCGAGGCTACTGCAATCAGCTTGTAATACCGCGTTGAATCCAATCGCGAGCAGGCTCACTCCTACAGGGAAACGCATTCCAATGTAGGAGTGAGCCTGCTTGCGATAGCGATTTCTTAACGCTACAAATCTCAGGCGTCGCCCTTGATCTCCTGATAGCGCTTCTCCAGCTCCTGGCGAATCTGCCGACGCTGCTGCGCCTGCATATAACGACGCTTGTCTTCACTGTTCTGCGGTTGCAGCGGCGGCACGGCGGCCGGCTTGCGCAGGTCATCCACCGCAACCATGGTGAAGAAGCAGCTGTTGGTGTGGCGCACCGAACGCTCGCGGATGTTCTCGGTGACGACTTTGATGCCGACTTCCATCGACGTGTTGCCGGTGTAGTTGACCGACGCGAGGAAGGTCACCAGTTCGCCGACATGAATCGGCTCGCGGAAAATCACCTGATCCACCGACAGCGTCACCACGTAGCGGCCGGCATAACGGCTCGCGCAGGCGTAGGCCACTTCGTCGAGGTATTTGAGCAGGGTGCCGCCGTGGACATTGCCAGAGAAGTTGGCCATGTCGGGGGTCATCAGTACCGTCATCGACAGCTGGGCGTTTCCGGGTTCCATAACGTTCTCACGGATCAAGGCTGGTTGCTGGAAGCACCTCTGCGGGTGCCTGGTCGCTTTTCAAAAGCACCGTTATCGGGACGCCGGGCGACTGGCCGCCGTCACGCCGGAATCGATCTGTTTCCATATATTGCACCGCCTTCCAGGCGGAAGTCGCGGTGTTACCCTGCAAAAGCCCGCCTCAAGGGCAATTCCCACACCAAAAGCGGATTTTTACCTAGCTCGCCCAGACTTTTCTGACGTCTGCCGGCGAGCCTCGTCATTCAAGGAGCCCACGCCATGCATGCCATCAGTTTTATTCAGGACCTGGCAGTGATCATGTTGGTCGCAGGTGTGGTGACCGTGTTGTTCCACCGTTTCAAACAACCGGTAGTGCTTGGCTACATCGTCGCCGGTTTCATCATCGGTCCGCATACGCCGCCGTTCGGCCTGATCCACGACGAAGAAACCATCAAGACCCTCGCCGAGCTCGGGGTGATTTTCCTGATGTTCTGCCTGGGACTGGAGTTCAGCCTGCGCAAGCTGTTCAAGGTCGGCGCCACGGCGTTTATTGCGGCGTTCCTCGAGATCGTCCTGATGATCTGGATCGGCTACGAAATCGGCCAATGGTTCGACTGGAACACCATGGACTCGCTGTTCCTCGGCGCGATTCTGGCGATCTCCTCGACCACCATCATCGTCAAGGCACTCAATGATCTGAAGATGAAGAACGAGCGCTTTGCGCAGTTGATCTTCGGCGTGCTGATCGTCGAAGACATCCTCGGCATCGGCATCATCGCGCTGCTATCCAGCATCGCTGTCAGCGGCACGGTCAGCTCCGGCGAAGTGTTTTCCACAGTCGGCAAGCTGTCGCTGTTCATGATCGTCGCGCTGGTCATCGGCATTTTGCTGGTGCCGCGTCTGCTGGCTTATGTGGCCAAATTCGAAAGCAACGAGATGCTCCTGATCACCGTGCTAGGCCTGTGTTTCGGCTTCTGTCTGCTGGTGGTCAAGCTTGAGTACAGCATGGTCCTCGGTGCCTTCCTGATCGGCGCGATCATGGCCGAGTCGCGGCAGTTGCTGAAAATCGAGCGGTTGATCGAGCCGGTCCGTGATCTGTTCAGTGCGATCTTTTTCGTTGCCATTGGCCTGATGCTCGACCCGATGATTCTTCTCGAATACGCGTGGCCGATTGCGGTGATCACCGTGGCCGTTGTCCTCGGCAAGATGTTGTCCTGTGGCCTCGGGGCGTTTATCGCCGGCAATGACGGACGCACCTCGCTGCGCGTGGGGATGGGGCTGTCACAGATTGGCGAATTTTCCTTCATCATTGCCGCGCTGGGGATGACCTTGCAGGTGACCAGCAACTTCCTTTATCCGGTCGCCGTGGCGGTGTCGGTGATTACCACGCTGCTGACGCCGTATCTGATCCGTGCGGCGGATCCGCTGTCGATCAAGTTGTCGGCGGCGGTGCCCAAGCCTCTTGGCCGAGTGCTGGGCATGTACGGCGAATGGTTGCGCAGCATTCAGCCGCAAGGTGAGGGTGCGATGCTGGCTTCGATTATCCGCAAGATCTTGCTGCAGGTCGGGGTCAATCTGGCACTGGTGATTGCGATCTTCTTTAGCGGGGCATTCTTTGCTGAACGTCTCTCGACCTGGCTGCAGGACTGGATTGCCGACCCGAGTTGGCAGAAGGCGTTGATCTGGGGTGGGGCGCTGCTGGTCTCGCTGCCGTTCTTGATCGCGGCCTATCGCAAGCTCAAGGCGCTGTCGATGCTGCTGGCGGAGATGGGCGTGAAGCCGGAGATGGCGGGGAGGCACACGCAGCGAGTGCGCCGGGTGATCTCCGAAGTGATCCCGATTCTCTCGCTGCTGGTGATTTTCCTGCTGTTGGCAGCCTTGTCGGCCAGTATCTTGCCGACCAACAAGTTGCTGGTGCTGATCGCCGTGGTCGCTGCCGCCGTGGCGGCGTTGCTCTGGCGCTGGTTCATCCGCGTGCACACGCGGATGCAGGTGGCGCTGCTGGAAACCCTCGACAACCACAAGGAGTCGTCGGGGCATTGACCTGGCGGGGCGGCTGGCTGATCAGCTTTCCAGCCAGACGTCCCGCGCCCAGTGCCATACCGATTCCCAGGTTTCTTCGGCAATCAGCTCTTCTTCGGCCTGCCACAGCACCACCGTGCCATCTTCTTCGACGCAGTAGTAGTCATCGCCGTCCTGACAGATCGGGATCAGGCTGCGATCAACACCGACATCCCAGGCGTTGGCGGCAACATCCGGCAAGTAGGTGTGGGATTGCGGGTCGGTGACGGTCACCGGTTCGAGGCTGCCATACACCACATCGCTGACGGTCAGCAAAAACTCTCTGAAGACAAACGGAATGTCGATGAACAATTGTTCTTCGATTTCGACCAGCAGATCTTCGTCAGGCAACTCCAAAGGAACCGGCACGGGTTCGTTGGCTTCACGCAGTTGTTCGATGATTTCTTCCACGTCCGGGATCCTCTTGCTTGAATGGCGCGGTTTATATGGGCCGGTTTATACAGTAGCTCGCTATAGATGCAACCGCGAAATAGAAAACCCCAGCCGAGGCTGGGGTTTTTATTACCGCAAGTTAAGCGTAGTGAGGGATCAGCCGTTCTGGCGGATACCTGCAACCAGCCAAGGCTGGTTGTCGCCCTGCGGACGTTCCATGTTCCAGCTTTCGCTGAACACTTCGCCCTGGTCGAAGCGCGAGGACTTCGACACACCGCTGAAGGTCAGGGTGGCGATGGTCTTGTCGGCACGATCATCCACGCCATCCAGTTGTACCTGGAGGTTGTCGATGTAGGTCGACTGGAACGCGTCGCCCAGATCCGCACGCTCACGCTTGAGGAACTCGAGCATTTGCGGGGTCACGAACTCGGCGATCTTGTCCATTTCGTTGGCATCCCAGTGCTGCTGCAGCGACTGGAAGTGGCTGCGTGCAGCTTCAAGGAAGTTCTGCTCATTGAACCAGGCCGGCGCGTTGATCACCGGACGGGCGGCAGCAGGTGCAGCCGAGCCGCCGAAGATCGAACCCATGGCAGCAGGCTTCTGCTCGAACGCTTCACGCTGCATCGGCGCGCCGGCCGGAGCGAACTGCTCCTGCTGCTTGCGTCGACGCGCGGCGATGAAGCGGAAGATCACGAACGCGATCACGGCCATGATCAGGATGTCGAAGATCTGCATGCCCTGGAAGCCGCCGCCCATGAACATGGATGCGAGCAGGCCACCGGCGGCGATACCGGCCAGAGGGCCGAGCCATTTCGAAGCACCGCCGGCCTTGGCAGCAGCGCCTGCGGCACCGGCAGCACCTGCGGTCGCAGCAGCGCCGCCGACACCTGGAGAAGAAGGAGCCATCTGGCTGGTCTGGTGCGTCGGCGCAGCGCCGGCGCTTTTGCCACCACCAAAGCGCTTGGCGTTGGCGTCGAGGCTCATCGTCAGGCCGATGCACAACGCCATGGCGATGCTAAGAAAACGTTTCATAAAGGGTATTCCCGTTTGTGGAGACACGCGCGCCATGTTGCACAGCTGAAGTGTTACTGGCTAGCGAGAGAGTGTTTCGGGCTTTTGCCTGACAGGTCGCGTTCAGCTTCGCGAGGCAATCAGCCTATGTACTTTTGTCTGTAGGAAAAGGAGATAGGTTCAGCGGGATTATTGGCTCAGAACACCGAACCCTGTGGGAGCGAGCCTGCTCGCGAAGGCCGCACCGCGGTCTATCAGATCAACCGCGGTGATTTCATTCGCGAGCAGGCTCGCTCCCACATAAAAGCAAAATCGGCGTCAGATCGCTTCCAGCTTGGCGTAACCGAGCATCAGCCACTTGCTGCCTTCGCTGAAGTTCACCTGCACTCGCGCCTGTGCGCCAGCACCCTCAAAGTTGAGGATCACACCGTCGCCAAAGACCGAATGGCGCACCGCCTGACCGAGGCTGAACCCCGTTTCCGGAATTTCGCTGCCGCTGAACAGGTTGCTGCCGCTCATCGACTGATTGCCGCCGAACGGTCGGCTGACGCTGTTCGACAGACGCACTTCCTGGATCAGACCTTTCGGCACTTCACGTACGAAGCGCGAGACCTTGTTGTAGGTCTCGCTGCCGTAGAGGCGTCGGGTTTCAGCGTAGGTCATCACCAGATTCTGCATCGCCCGGGTAATGCCCACGTAAGCCAGGCGCCGTTCTTCTTCAAGACGACCCGGTTCTTCCAGGCTCATCTTGTGCGGGAACAGGCCTTCTTCCATGCCCACGAGGAACACGTAAGGGAATTCCAGGCCTTTGGCGCTGTGCAGGGTCATCAGCTGAATGCTGTCTTCATGCTCGTCAGCCTGAGTGTCGCCGGCCTCCAGCGAAGCGTGGCCGAGGAACGCCGCCAACGGCGTCAGCTCTTCGTCCTCTTCGGTGTTCTCGAAGTTGCGTGCGGCGCTGACCAGTTCCTCAAGGTTTTCTACCCGGGCCTGGCCTTTCTCGCCTTTTTCCGCTTCGTGATAAGCGATCAGGCCGGACTGCTCTATGACGGTTTGCGTCATCAGGTGCAACGGCATTTCCATGCACTTGGCGGCGAGGTTCTCGATCAGCTCGATAAACGCACCAAGGGCACCCGCCGCGCGACCGGTCAGGCCTTTGTTGGCGACCAGTTGACGCATCGCTTCCCACATCGATACATCGCTGTGACGCGCGTGATCGCGGATGGCTTCGACGGTTTTCTCGCCGATGCCACGGGCCGGCACGTTGATCACCCGTTCCAGCGCCGCATCGTTGCCGCGACCTTCGAGCAAACGCAGGTAGGCCATGGCGTTCTTGATTTCCGCACGTTCGAAGAAGCGCTGACCACCATAGATGCGGTACGGAATGCGTTCACGCAGTAACGCTTCTTCCAGAACGCGTGATTGGGCGTTGGAGCGATACAGAATCGCGATATCGCTACGGGCCAAGCCGGTTTTCAGCGCGCTTTCGATGGTTTCGACAACGTAGCGAGCTTCGTCGTGTTCGTTGAACGCGGCGTACAGATTGATCGCTTCGCCGTCGCCGCCATCGGTCCACAGCTCTTTGCCCAGACGCCCGGTGTTGTTGGCGATCAAGGCGTTGGCGGCCTTGAGGATGCCGGCGGTGGAGCGGTAGTTCTGCTCCAGACGAATGGTCACCGAATCCGCGAAGTCGGAGGAGTATTGATGAATGTTTTCGATCTTCGCGCCGCGCCAGCCGTAAATCGACTGGTCGTCGTCGCCGACCACCATCAGGCTGTCGCCGCCCTTGCCGAGCAGGCGCAACCAGGCGTACTGCACGGCGTTGGTGTCCTGGAACTCGTCCACCAGAATATGCCGGAAGCGCTTCTGGTAGTGCGCCAACAGGCCCGGATGATCGCGCCACAGATCGAGGGCGCGCAGCAGCAGTTCGGAGAAGTCGATGACGCCGGCACGCTGGCACGCCGCCTCGTAGGCTTCGTAAATGCCGCGCATGGTCGCCAGATACAAGTCGCCGCTGGCCTGAATGTGTTGCGGGCGCAGACCTTCGTCTTTCTGGCCGTTGATGAACCACTGCGCCTGACGGGCCGGCCAGCGCTGCTCGTCGAGACCGAGCTCGCGGATCACCCGCTTGACCAGCCGTTGCTGGTCGTCGCTGTCGAGAATCTGGAATGTCTGGCTCAGGCCGGCTTCCTGCCAGTGCGCCCGCAGCAAGCGGTGCGCCAGGCCGTGGAAGGTGCCGACCCACATGCCGGCCGGGTTGATCCCCAGCAACTGCTCGATGCGATGACGCATCTCCGCAGCGGCCTTGTTGGTGAAGGTCACCGACAGGATGGAGTGGGGCGAGGCGTTTTCGACCTGGATCAACCAGGCGATACGGTGCACCAGCACTCGGGTTTTACCGGAGCCAGCACCGGCCAGAACCAACTGACGGCCAACGGGGGCTGCTACGGCCTGGCGTTGGGCATCGTTGAGGGAGTTCAGCAGAAGGGAGAGATCATCGCGCATCGGGGCATTCTAGGGTGCGCCGCAGGCCCGGGCAAACCGAGCTTTGCATTAGCCGATGAAAGTGCTGCGAATGACGACCGGTCGGTCACCCCCTGCAAGCGTCAGCCTGCCTCGCTCTGCGGGTTTCGTTGGCTTCGCGGGGGCGAAAAGTTTCGCTGAAAATATGACCTGGAGCAGTTTGGCAACGGGATCGGCTTGTGTATGCTCCGTCCACGCTTCGGGCGCACGCCCTCCTTATAAGAACAAGAACGTTGCCCATGACCCTCAGCGCCGAACCGTCGGGCCCCTCTGTGGAACCCCGGGTTATCCGCAAGCACTATGCCGTCGAAATGGCGGTGGAGCGCACGCGTCTGCTGTATCAGGGCTCGTTGTTGCCCACGTTATTCATGTTGATCAATGGTCTGGTCTGCGCCGCTTTGCTCTGGAGCCCGCAGCGTTATTTCGTGGTCAGCGTCTGGCTGGTGTGGTTGTTGTCGCTGGTGGCGTTGCGGGTGATTCAGGTTGCCGCGTTCGATTCGGCGATCCCTGACCGTCAGGCGCAACCGATCTGGCGGCGGATGTTTCTGCTCGGCTCGACCATGACCGGCCTGACTCTGGCCGGCGCCGGCATCGCCCTGGTGCCCGCCGACAACTTCATGCAACAAGCCTGGGTATTCGGCCTGATCGGCGCCGCAACCCTGTCGGCCAGCGTCGCCTATGCGGTGAGCCTGCCGGCGTTTCTGTCGTTTACCTTGCCCTGTCTATTGCCGGCGATCGGTTATCTGTTCTGGGGCGGCGATGAGCAGGCGCGCGGCTGGGGCTGGCTCGGGTTGATCTTGCTCGGCTCCCTGAGCGTGGTGGCGTGGCAGGTCAATCGGCTGATTGATCGCGGTTTACTGCGGCGCTTCCAGAATCAGCACTTGATCGAACACCTGCAGCAGACGCAGTCGCGCAGCGAACAGCTCAATCAGGAACTGGCCAAGGAAATCGATCATCGCCGCTGCGCCGAGGGCAAGCTGCGCGAAGCCCAGGTCGAACTCGAAGACCGCGTTGCCCAGCGCAGCCGAGAACTGGACGCCGCCAATCAGGCCCTGAGCAAAAGCGAGGCGCGGCTGGCGCTGGCGTTGAAGGCCAGTGAGTTGGGCCTGTGGGACTGGAACCTGCAAACTGACGAAGTCCACCACACGCAGATTCAGGAACTGTTCGGCCTCGCTCCGGAATACGTCACGGCGCTCCTGCGCGACCTCAAACCACGCCTGCATCCAGACGATGTGCCGACGCTGAAATACGCGCTGATCGAGCATTTGAAGGGGCGCACCGAGGACTACCAGATCGAATACCGCGTGCGTCACAGCGATGGCCATTGGGTGTGGATCGAAGACCGTGGCCGCGCGGTCGAGCGCAGCGACAGCGGGCGAGTCATCCGCATGGTCGGCACCCGCCGCGACATCAGCACCAGTAAAAGCCTTGAAGAGCAGCAACGGCTGGCGGCGACGGTGTTCGAAGCGGCCAGTGAAGGCATCGTGATTCTCGATCCGAACTACGCGCTGATCGCCATCAATCAGGCGTTCAGCCGGGTCACCGGTTACGACATCGAGGACATGCTCGGGCGCAACGTCGTCGAGCTGCCATGCAGCCGCGACGCCCGCCGTCATTACGTGGCGATCCGTCATGCACTCGAGCAGCATGGCAGTTGGCAGGGCGAACTGGTGGAGACGCGCAAGAACGGCGAGTTGTACCCGCAGTGGCTGCAACTGAATGCGGTGCGCGATGGTCGGGGAAATGTCAGTCATATCGTCGGCTTCTTCGCCGATCTTTCAGCGCGACGCGAATCCGAAGAGCGCATGCGTTACCTGACCCATTACGACGAACTGACCGGGTTGGCCAACCGCTCGCTGTTCCGCGAGCGACTGCACGAAGCGCATCAACGTTCGCGTCAGGGCCGACGCAGTCTGGCGTTGCTGCACATCAATCTGGATCGCTTCAAATTGCTCAACGACAGTTTGGGCCATGAGATTGCTGACCAGTTGCTGCAGAAAATGGCACGCCGGCTGGTCAACGCCTTGCCGGAAGCCGACACCATTGCCCGTTTGTCCGGCGATGAGTTTGCGGTGCTGTTCGATGCCTACGGCAACCTGTCGAGTCTGGCCCGGGTGGCCACGCGGTTGTCGGCCAAGTTGCGCTTGCCGCTGACCGTGGAAGGTCATGAACTGGTGGTCAGCGCGTCGATGGGCATCAGCATGCTGCCGGACAATGCCCGGGAGATTTCTGCGCTGGTCAGCCAGTCGAACATGGCCATGCAACACGCCAAGCACTTGGGCGGCAACAACTTCCAGTTCTACACCGACAGCCTGCAGGCCAGCACCCTTGAGCGCTTGCAGCTGGAAAACCAGTTGCGCAAGGCTATTGAAGACAAGCAACTGAAAGTGTTCTATCAGCCCAAACTGTGTCTGGAAACAGGGCGCTTGAATGCGGCGGAAGCGCTGGTGCGCTGGGATCATCCGACCATGGGGCGGGTGCCGCCGGGGGATTTCATCGGGCTGGCCGAGGAAACAGGTCTGATCGGCCCGATCGGCGAATTCGTCCTGCGTCAGGCGTGTTGGCAGGCCTGCGAGTGGCAGCGTCAGGGCCTTGCGCCGATCCGTGTTTCGGTGAACCTGTCGGTGCATCAATTGCGTCAGGGCAAGTTGGTCAGTCTGGTGCGCCAGGTGCTGGAGGAAACCGGGCTGGCGCCGCACTTCCTCGAACTGGAACTGACCGAAAGCCAGTTGCTCGACAGCGTCGAACACATCATCGCGACCTTCCAGCAGTTGCGCGATCTGGGGGTGAAGCTGGCCATCGATGACTTCGGCACCGGCTATTCGTCGCTGAGTTACCTCAAGCGCATTCCTGTGGATTACGTGAAGATCGATCAGGCGTTCATTCGCGGGTTGGGTGAGGGCAGTGAAGATGCGGCGATTACTCGCGCGATCATTGCCATGGCTCACGGGCTGTCGCTGAAAGTAGTGGCTGAGGGCGTCGAGCGACAGGATCAGTTGGAGTTTTTAAGCGCCGAGCGTTGCGATGAGGTGCAGGGCTATCTGATCAGCCGGCCCGTGGAAGCTGCCAGTCTGGCCGGGCTTTTGCGCGATCAGGACAAACCGCTTTAAGGGCTACATGCACCCCATCGCGCCTGATATGGGGACATCGAGTTACGCATTGAGCAGGCAAAAAGCCAATTCATGTAGTATAACTACAAGCGTGCTACATCCTTGCCCATAAGAAGAGTCCAGCCCCTTGAATCTGCTGCAACACATCGCCCAGTCACGTCACCTGTTACGCAAGTCGGAGCTCAAGGTCGCCGACCACGTGCTGCTTGACCCGGCGGCGGTGATGCACAGTTCCATGGCCGACCTGGCCCACAGCGTCGGCATCAGCGAGCCGACCATCGTGCGCTTCTGTCGCGCCATCGGTTGCTCCGGTTTTCAGGATCTCAAACTCAAACTGGCGCAAAGCCTGGCCGCCGGTGCCAGCTTCGGCCAGTTCGCGATCCATGAAGACGACTCGGTTGCCGATTACAGCCTGAAGATTTTCGACACCACGTTGCACACCCTGATGGAGGTTCGCGAGAAGCTCGACCCGATCGAGTTGCAGCGTGCGGTGACGTTGATGTCGCAGGCGCAGCGCGTCGAGTTCTACGGTTTCGGTGCCTCGGGCGCGGTGGCGGCTGATGCCCAGCACAAGTTCTTCCGTTTGCTGCTGACCGCAGCGGCGTATTCCGATCCGCACATGCAGGCGATGTCGGCGGTGACGTTGAAACCGACCGATGTGGCGATTTGTATTTCGCAGTCGGGGCGGTCCAAGGATCTGCTGATCACCGCCAATCTGGTGCGTGAGAGCGGCGCTTCACTGATTACCCTGTGCCCGAGCCAGACACCGTTGGCCGAATTGTCGACGGTCAATCTGGCGATCGATGTGCATGAGGATACGGAAATCTACACGCCGCTGACTTCGCGCATTGCGCACCTGGTGGTGATCGATGTGCTGGCGATGGGCGTGGCCATGGCGCGCGGGCCGAGCCTGGTCAACCACCTCAAGAGCGTGAAGCGCAGTCTGCGCAGCTTGCGTCTGTCGCCAAAAGCCGCCAAAGCGCTGGATGACTGAAGCCATCCAAGGTCGTTCCGACCTTAATCGCGAGCAGGCTCGCTCCCAAAGGGGATCTCCGGGTACACAAATTCTGTGTCATACCGATATCAAATGTGGGAGCGAGCCTGCTCGCGAAGGCGTCCTCAGAAACACCACAACCCTGCGCAAGTTTCATCGCACTGTCATCCACACGCAGCCAAACCGTCATCCCCGCCGCCTATCGTGAAACTCCCGTCATCGCCTTGGGAGACTCGAAATGGCTCAGCCCTACGAAGAACGCAACAGCGCCGCGAAAACCCGTCGTCAGCAGGAAGATCAGCGCCGCATGGAATTTCGCCGCGCCATCGAAGATCGCTTCGAACTCCGTCAGCTTCAAGCCGAAATCGGCGACTTTCCCGAGATCACTCACTGGCAGGCGGCACCCGCAGCTTCCCGTCGAAGCGCTCAACCAGCGCGCTGATCTGCACACGTTCGCTGCGGATAAACGCCAGGAAGGCGTGCGCCACCGGTGACAAGCGTTTGGCTTTCGCTTGCACCAGGCACCAGCTACGGAAAAGCGGCAATTCCTCGACCGGCAACTCGACGAGGCCGCCGGTCGCCAGCTCCAGGTTCAGGGCGTGGCGCGTCAACAGCGCCAGGCCCAGACCCGCTTGCACACATTCTCGTTGCGCTTCGGCCGACGCTACTTCCTGGGTCTGGGTGAAGTGCACGCGTTTCTCTTTGAAATATTCCTCGCACGCCAACCGCGTCCCTGAACCGGGTTCGCGAATCAGCAGCGTGTAAGGCTCAAGATCTTGCAGACGCAGTGGCCCCATGTGCGCCAGCGGGTGATCCGGGCGCGCCACGGCGACAATCGGATTGTTCAGGAACGGCAGGAATTCCAGGCCCATGTCCTGCGGCACCATCGACATGATCACCAGATCGTCGCGGTTGTCCGAAAGCCGGCGAATCACCTGGCCACGGTTGACCACGGTCAGTTGCAGATTCACTTCCGGGTGCTGGCGCTTGAATGCGGCGAACAGGTGCGGCACGAAATACTTGGCGCTGGATTCCACCGCCAGTTTCAGCTGACCTTGCAGCGAGCCCTGCATGTCCGACAGCTGCATATCGAGATTTTCCAGGCGCCCGAAGATGTCCCGACTGGCACGCTGCAAGGCTTCAGCGGCCTCGGTCATGTAGAGTTTTTTGCCGACATAATCGAATAATGGCTGCCCGATCAGCTCTTCGAGCTGACGAATCTGTAGGCTGACGGCCGGTTGTGTGAGCGACATTTCCTCGGCTGCGCGGCTGTAAGAGCGTAAATCACACACTTCGTTGAAGATCTGAAGCTGGCGTAATGTCATACGCATCAAGGACTTACGCATTTTTATAGGCTCTGGCGGCTGGCGGATGTTTCAACTATAAGTCTTTACTTATGCCTGACCCAATTTTTATTCATTTTTGTTAATCCCTCATGAGCGCTAGTGTGGACCTGCGACTAAATTGAAACATTTGGTCACGCGTCGACCTGGGTCTAGCAGGTCGTGGTGCCACCGGCTCAAGGGAACCTCCAAGTGATAACAAAGATCCTGATCGCCAACCGTGGTGAGATTGCCGTACGAATCGTGCGAGCCTGCGCCGAAATGGGCATTCGCTCGGTTGCGATTTTTTCCGACGCCGACCGTCATGCGTTGCATGTGAAGCGTGCGGATGAGGCCCACAGCATTGGTGCCGAGCCACTGGCCGGTTACCTGAACCCGCGCAAGCTGGTGAACCTCGCCGTCGAAACCGGTTGCGATGCACTGCATCCCGGTTACGGTTTCCTCTCGGAAAACGCCGAGCTGGCTGATATCTGCGCTGAACGCGGGATCAAATTCATTGGCCCGTCGGCAGAAGTCATCCGCCGCATGGGCGACAAGACCGAAGCGCGCCGCAGCATGATCAAGGCTGGCGTACCAGTCACGCCGGGCACCGAAGGCAACGTGGCCGACATCGAAGAAGCCTTGGCCGAGGGCGACCGCATCGGTTACCCGGTGATGCTTAAAGCCACCTCCGGTGGTGGCGGTCGCGGTATCCGTCGCTGCAACAGCCGCGAAGAACTCGAACAGAATTTCCCTCGGGTGATTTCCGAAGCGACCAAGGCCTTCGGTTCTGCCGAAGTGTTCCTGGAAAAATGCATCGTCAATCCCAAGCACATCGAAGCGCAGATTCTCGGCGACAGCTTCGGCAACGTCGTGCACCTGTTCGAGCGTGATTGCTCGATCCAGCGCCGCAACCAGAAACTCATTGAAATCGCCCCGAGCCCGCAACTGACCCCGGAACAGCGTGCCTACATCGGCGACCTGTCGGTACGTGCTGCCAAGGCAGTGGGTTACGAGAACGCCGGCACCGTGGAGTTCCTGCTCGCCGAGGGCGAGGTGTACTTCATGGAGATGAACACCCGGGTGCAGGTGGAACACACCATCACCGAAGAAATCACCGGGATCGACATCGTCCGCGAGCAGATTCGCATCGCCTCCGGTCTGCCGCTGTCGGTGAAACAGGAAGACATTCAGCACCGTGGTTTCGCGTTGCAGTTCCGTATCAACGCCGAAGACCCGAAGAACAACTTCCTGCCGAGCTTCGGCAAGATCACCCGTTACTACGCCCCCGGCGGCCCGGGTGTGCGCACCGACACAGCGATCTACACCGGCTACACCATTCCGCCGTTCTACGACTCGATGTGCCTGAAGCTTGTGGTCTGGGCGCTGACCTGGGAAGAGGCGATGGACCGTGGCCTGCGTGCCCTCGACGACATGCGTCTGCAAGGTGTGAAGACCACCGCCGCGTACTACCAGGAAATTCTGCGCAACCCGGAATTCCGCAGCGGCCAGTTCAATACCAGCTTCGTTGAAAGCCACCCTGAACTGACCAACTACTCGATCAAGCGCAAACCCGAAGAGCTGGCCCTGGCCATCGCCGCCGCCATCGCCGCCCACGCAGGCCTGTGAGGAATACAACAATGTCCAAGACCCCAGTTTCTAAAAAAATACATGTCACCGATACCATCCTGCGCGACGCTCACCAATCGCTGCTCGCCACCCGCATGCGCACCGAAGACATGCTGCCGATCTGCGACAAGCTCGACAAAGTCGGCTACTGGTCGCTGGAGTGCTGGGGCGGCGCGACGTTCGACGCCTGCGTACGCTTTCTGAAAGAAGACCCGTGGGAGCGTCTGCGCCAACTGCGCGCGGCACTGCCTAACACGCGTCTGCAAATGCTCCTGCGCGGGCAGAACCTGTTGGGCTACCGTCACTACAGCGACGACGTGGTCAAAGCCTTCGTCGCCAAAGCTGCGGTGAATGGCATCGACGTATTCCGCATCTTCGACGCGATGAACGACGTGCGTAACTTGCGCGTGGCCATCGAAGCGGTGAAAGCGGCCGGCAAACATGCCCAGGGCACCATCGCTTACACCACCAGCCCGGTGCACACCATTGATGCGTTCGTGGCGCAAGCCAAGCAAATGGAAGCCATGGGGTGCGACTCGGTGGCGATCAAGGACATGGCCGGTCTGCTGACCCCGTACGCCACCGGTGAACTGGTTCGTGCGTTGAAGGCCGAGCAATCGCTGCCGGTGTTCATCCACTCCCACGACACTGCCGGTCTGGCGACCATGTGCCAGCTCAAGGCGATCGAAAACGGCGCCGACCACATCGACACCGCGATCTCCAGCTTCGCGTCGGGCACCAGTCACCCGGGCACCGAGTCGATGGTTGCTGCACTCAAGGGCACCGAGTACGACACCGGCCTGAACCTCGAGCTGCTGCAAGAGATCGGTCTGTACTTCTACGCCGTGCGCAAGAAGTACCACCAGTTCGAAAGCGAATTCACTGCCGTTGACACCCGCGTGCAAGTCAACCAGGTGCCGGGCGGGATGATCTCCAACCTCGCCAACCAGTTGAAAGAGCAGGGCGCGCTAAACCGCATGGCAGAAGTGCTGGCGGAGATCCCGCGCGTGCGTGAAGACCTCGGCTTCCCGCCGCTGGTGACCCCGACCTCGCAGATCGTCGGCACCCAGGCATTTTTCAACGTGCTGGCCGGCGAGCGCTACAAGACCATCACCAACGAAGTGAAGCTGTACCTGCAGGGCGGCTACGGCAAAGCGCCGGGCGTGGTCAACGAAAAACTGCGTCGTCAGGCCATCGGCAGTGAAGAAGTCATCGATGTGCGTCCGGCCGATCTGCTCAAGCCGGAAATGACCAAGCTGCGTGCCGACATCGGTGCACTGGCCAAGTCCGAAGAAGACGTGCTGACCTTTGCCATGTTCCCGGACATCGGCCGCAAGTTCCTCGAAGAACGTGCCGCCGGCACCCTCACGCCGGAAGTGCTGCTGCCGATTCCAGAGGCTGGCGGTGTGACGAAGGCTGGCGGCGAAGGCGTGCCGACCGAGTTCGTTATCGACGTCCACGGCGAAACCTACCGCGTCGACATCACCGGTGTTGGCGTCAAGGCTGAAGGCAAGCGTCACTTCTACCTGTCCATCGACGGCATGCCGGAAGAAGTGGTGTTTGAGCCGCTCAACGAGTTCGTCAGCGGTGGTAGCAGCAAGCGCAAGCAGGCTTCGGCACCGGGCCACGTCAGTACCACCATGCCGGGCAACATCGTCGATGTGCTGGTCAAGGAAGGCGATACCGTCAAGGCCGGCCAGGCTGTGCTGATCACCGAAGCGATGAAGATGGAAACCGAAGTCCAGGCAGCGATTGCCGGCAAGGTCACCGCGATTCATGTGGCCAAGGGTGATCGGGTCAACCCGGGCGAAATTCTGATCGAGATCGAAGGCTGAGATAACCGCCGCGATCCAACGCTTTAAACCTCGGGGGGGGGAATGTGCTCCCCTTTTTTTTGCCTGAATTTTTCACCTGTAGGAGCAGCCTTCGGCAGCTCCTACAGAAAATGTTGTGTCAGTTAAAACGCCATGCGCCATTGGCCCATCACGCCGTGAGTTCGGCTGTCAGTGGCCATTTCACCGGTGAGACCAACACCGACCGTGTGATTGGCAGACAGCCCGAGATCAATGCCGGCATCCAAGGCCAGGCTGTTGCGATCCAGCGCGGCACCGGCAACCTCAAACCGCTTGCCACCCTTGACCAGTTGCTGGCGGGTGTCGCTTTCAATCTCGCCAAAGGTGTGTTTCCAGCCGGCACTGAAGCGCGGCGTCAACGTCATGCCGTTATCCAGCCGATTGATTTTCGCCGTACGCAGACCGAAGGTGCTGCTGAGGTTGTCGCGGGTTTGCCCAAAGACTTTCAGCGCCGCATCCCCACCTTTTTCGCTGTAGCTGTCGCGCTGGTAGCGCTGATAACCGACGCTGGCGAACGGTTCGAGCGTCGCGTTGTGCCGGCCAACATTGACCGCCAGTTCGGCAAAGGCTTGCTGAGTGTTGGCGTCGTAATTGCCCTTGAGGCGATCGCTGAAGCCGTTGAAAGCCACCCGGCGTTTGCTATCACCGTCATGACTGGCATAGGTCGCCCCGAGACGCAGTGAGAACGGTCCGTCCTGGCGCACGGCGTAGGCCCCGAGGTGCCAGCTGTCGAGGTCGCCATCGTATTGCCGGGCGTCGAGTCGGGTTTGCGACTTACCACCGACCAGGCCGATATGCCATTGCCCATCGAGCCGCCAGTCGGCGCCCATGACCAGACCTTGGGTGGCGTGTTTCAGGGTGCTGTCGAAGTCGCGGTCGACCTTGCCGCCATGACCAAGCGCCTGAATCCACACCCGCCCTGAATCGGCAGCGCCGGCGGCCTGACGCGGTGAGTTGCCGGAGTTGTAGGCAGAACCGTAACGGCTATTCAGTTGTTGCATGGCCGAGAGCATGCTCGCGCTCACCGGTGTGATGCTGCTCAGGGTGGCTTTGGCGAGGTTGGCATTGCTGCCAGCCGCGAGTTGTTCGATTGCGATTGGGGCGGTGACTTTGTCGCTGGTCAGTAACGCGGCGACTGCTGCGTTAACCGGCTTTTCAGGTCCAGCAGCTGGCTGCTCCGCAATCGCAACCGATGGTGCCATTGGTTGCGTGGCTGAAACTGAATCAGTTGCTGATGCAGTCAACGATGCTGGTGTTGCAGATGTCGAAGGGGCTTGTGGCTCTTCAATACTGTTGGCAATCGCACGGCCATTGTCTGTCGTCGCCACACTTTCAATGTCTACCTCATTACGGGAATAAGTCAGCCCGACCTTCTGCTCGTCGTAATGCAACTCTGGCGTCATAAAGGCCAGTTTGTTTTCGATGTTGGCGAAGCGACCTTCGACTGACGTAGCAGTGAGGATGGTGTGTTGGCTGCTTTGCGGGTATTCACCGGCAGTCACCAGTTTCAGTGTTGCGTCGCCAAGGCGGGCAATTCCACCGACTACGATTGTCGGGCTGCTACCGGCAGCATCAACGGCGTATGAAAGCACTGCTGTTCGGGACAGGTTCAGGTCTCCCGTAAGCGTTGGCGCGCGGTAGACCTCATCGACCGAAAGACGACCGTTGACGTTCAGATCATGCAGTGTTCCATAGCCCGCATAATGACCGTTTTCCTGAACGGTGACGTCACCTCCGATCAGTCCCTTGTTGGTGAGATCGCCGCTGCTCAGAACTATGGCATTGCCGACGATCGAACCGGTGTTGATCAGAATCCCCCCGGCTACCGCATCCCCCAAGATGTTCCCTTCATTGGTCAGTGATGCTTTTGGTCTGACCAGGACGCCAACACTAAAATCGCCGTCGCCACTTCGACGCCATGCGCCTTGCTTGACCTCCAGGCCGTCGAAGTTGATTGTTTTCCCCAGCGTTCCCTTTGCCGCATCGAGTTGCAGGACGTTGACGCCGCCGCCACCATCGACCAGCCCGGCAAAGCTGCCTCGGCTGCCCAGAGTAATAAGGTCATTGCGATCATCAAATCGAAGTGAAATACCGTCGGTGGCACTGACTTTTGATTTAGTGGGAAGGTGTTTGACGGTGTCAGGATCACCGACGAAAGCGTCGAGTATCCCGATCAATCCGTCGGCACGTGGCACTGGATCAGCAGCGAGTTCAGCGTGAACAAAGGGGGAGCATCCCAGCGTTAGTGCGATCGCCAGCGCGATTTTTTTTGCTTGGTACGTGTGTTGAACGGGCATCGAACAGAGCCTTTCTTTGGAAGGAGACCCAACTCTATTGATGCACCGAAAAATCCGATGTCGGCTGCTTCCCGCACGCTTGCAGGCGACATCGGATCGTTTTGTAGAAAATGACCGAGAGAACCGCTACCTCGATTTTTACTCGGTCGCAGCGGTCCTTTTTCCTACAAACAATCAAGACCGCGCCGGCTGTTCAACCCTCAGAAACTCATCTGCCACTGCCCGATCAGCCCGTGATTACGACTGTTGCTGCCGATCTCACCGCTGTATCCCACACCCAGGGTATGCCGCGCAGAAATCCCCACATCCAGCCCAGCCTCCAGCACCAGGCTGTCGCGATCCAGCGCACTGCCATCGACGTTGAATGCTGTGCCGCCGGTTATAAACGCCTGACGCGTCGAGTTGCTGACATCGCCGTAGGTGTGTTTCCAGCCAGCGGCCATGCGCGGCGTTACGCTCATGCCATTGTCGAGGCTGCTCAGGTGCGCCAGGCGCAGGCCGAAGGTACTGCTGAAGTTGTCCTGGGTCTGGCTGTCGACTTGCAGCGCGGCGGCGCCACCTTTCTCCTGATAGCTATCGCGGTGGTAACGCTGATAACCGAGGCTGGCGAACGGTTCGGCGCTGAGGCGGTCGCTGCCCATGGCATAGCCGAGTTCGGCGAAGGCTTGCTGGCTATCGGCGTCGTAGTCGCCTTTCGGGCGGTCGCTGAAACCATTGAAGGCGATGGTGCGTTTGCTTTCGCCCTGATGGCCGCTGTACGCCGCGCCGAGACGCAGCGAGATCGGGCCGTTTTGATGTAGCGCGTAGACGCCTGCGTGCCAGCTCTCAACGTTGCCGTCGACGCCGGTCGCGTCCAGATCGGTTTTCGAATAACCGCCCAGTACGCCCAGGCGCCATGCCGGATTCAGTGCCCAGTCGGCGCCCAGCACGCTGCCCTTGGTGCGTTGCTCCAGACCACTGCTGCCGTGCTCGCCATCGAGTTTGCCGTAGCCGCCGATGCCTTGCAGCCAGAGGCGGCCGCGTGCGTTCGGGTCATTCAGGTTGCGCGCCTCGGACGGCACGCCATTGGCTGCCAGCACGGGTGTGTCGCGTTGATCGAGACCGACCAGCAGTCCCGGGCTGCCGCCCATTTGCTGCATCGCCGAGAGCATGCTGCTGCCGACCTGACTGCTGGCGCCGAGGGTGGCGCTGGTCAGGTTGGCGTTGCTGGCGCCGGCCAGTTGCTCGATCGCCGCGCCGGCCGTGCTTTGGCTGGTGTTGAGCAAGGCGTTGTACAGCGCATTGTTTTTACCGATCGAGGCGAGGCTGTTGGCGGCGTTGCTGCCGTTGCCGGTCGTGGCGAACTCATTGAACGCCACGTCATTGCGGGTGTAGGTCAGGTCGACCTGGGTTGGCGTGTAGGCGAGGGTCGGCGTCAGGAACGCATAGTCGCTGCTGACCTTGCCGAAGGTGCCGTTGACCTGCGCCGCTTGCAGCACGGTGTAGTGGCTCTGCCATGGATACGTGCCGCTGCCGGGATTCACTGCGAGCGTTGCGCCGTTGAGATTGGCGATGCCGCCGACCTGTACCGGCGCGCTGCTGCCGTCGGCGTTGACGCTGTAAGCGAGGGTGGCTGTGCTGCCCATGATCAAATCGCGAACGATGGTTGCGCGACCGAGGCTGGTATCGGTGCGCAATGTGCCGTTGACAGTGAGGCTGCCCACCGAACCGCCACCGGCATATACACCGCCGGCATCCACGGTCAGGTTGCCGGCGATGCTGCCTTGGTTGACCAGTGTGGCACCGTCGCGCACCGCGCCACCGTCACTGAAGTCGCCGCTGCCGGTGAGCGTCCACGCACCTTGTTCGATCTCCAGCCATTCGAAGTTGCGACTGGCGCCGAAGCTGCCACCGGCCGCGTCATCCATCACCACCCGGTCATAACCGCTGCCGCCGTCGACAACACCGACGAAGCGACTGCCGTTGCGCAGGGTCAGGCTGTCGTTGCCGCCACCCAGATCCAGCGCCAGGCCATTGCTGCCACTGATTGTGCCGCCGTTGATGACGTTGTCGGCGAACTCGCCGACGAACTTTACGCCGAAACCGTTGAGGCCTTGAATGGTGCCGAAGTTTTCCAGCGTGGTCGCCGCCAGTCCCGAGCCGCCGCTGCCATCGTCGACCAGAATGGCGCTGTCGGCACCGCTGATCAAAGCGTTGCTGGCGTTGAGGATGTAACCGCCACCCAGCGCGATACCCTCGCTGCCATTGGCGAAACCGCCCTTGTCCACACCGCCCGCGCCGACCCCCTGAATGGTCCCGTAGTTTTCGATGTGGGCGATCTTGTCGATGTCCACGCCGTCGCCGTCACCGTTCGCTTGCAAGCCTGAGTAAGCCCCGTTGATGGTGCCGTGGTTGATCACCGTGCCATCGCCGTCGGAACCGAAGCCGGAACCATTGCGGCCGGTGATCTGCCCGTAGTTGATCAGCGTCGCGCCAAGATCGGTGGTGATGCCGTGCCGGCCACCGGAAATCACCCCGTAGTTGGTCACACTGACGCCGCTCGCGGAATCGATATCGATGCCGTCGAATTTCTCGTCGGCATTGTGCGAATCGCCGGTCGAAATCTCGCCATAGTTGCTGATCGTCGCATTCGCGCCGGTCTTCATGCCGTCGCTGGCGTCGCCGCGAATCAGCCCGCCGACGCGGTTGATAATGGTGGTCTTCACGCCGTCACTGCGCAGCGCATCGAGGTCCAGACCCTGACCGGTTGTGGAGCGAATCACGCCGCTGTTGTCGATCAACAGACTGCCGCTGACAAAGTTGCTGTCGATGCGCAAGGCGTCGTTGGCGCCGAGAATCTGCCCGCCGCTGCGGTTATAGATTATGTAGTTCCGCGCCTGGGTCAGATCGCCGCTGCTGTCGATGGCCCGGCCACCGCTGGAAACGATTTTGCCGGCGTTATCGATCACCACACCGGCACCGCTGGTCTTGTCTTTCAGGCTCACGGCCTTGCCGCTGTTGGTGATGCTGCCCGGCGTGGAAATCGTCAATGTGTCGCTGCCACCCAGGGTTTGCGCTGCCGTGGTGGCGGTGTCGATCTGCACGGTTTTAGCGTTTGCCGATGTGGCAGCGATCAACAGGGCAATGGCGAGGGACAGACGCTGGGGCGGGAACGGCATGGTCGTACGGCCTTCTTGTTATAAGCGGGCCGTCCTGTATAGCGAAGGGTTTTTACAGAATGATGTCGGTGGTTGATCTGCATTGTTTTGCATTCAGATTTCGCTTGTTAGGGGTAAATCTGCATTTTGTTGCAGATTTTGGCGTTCTATCAGGCTTTGAATGCACTACATTGCATCCGGCATCAATGAAGGCTCTGTTGAAATGTATTTAAAAGTACAGGAAATGAAAGCGTGGGATCTGCAATGAGCCTGACGGTAGCTGAGCGCATGGCGCTCATCGAAAGCATCCAAGAAGCGCTGGCCGACGGGACATTGGAAATCAGCGAAGCCGTCCGCCGTTTACGAGTGGAGGTGACAGGGCTGCATCAAATCCAATTCGCTAAGATGTGCAAAATTTCGGTCCGCACGTTGATACACATAGAGCACGCTGAGGGTAATCAGACGTTGAGGTCGTTGGACTCAATATTCCGATTGTTTGGCCTGAAAATGGGCGTCGTGCGGGTACGCCGAGAGACCAATTAAAATCCGACGCAGCCCGCAATGTGTCGATCGCCCTAGCTCCGCCGCACGTAAGCCTTGCCGTAATGCCGCTCCATCCGCGCCTGAATCAATTCCAGTCCAATCGACATCAGCCAGTAAATGATCGCCGCCGTCGTGAGCATTTCGATGTAGCGGTAGCTTGAGCGTCCATAGGACTGGGCGAGAAACATCACTTCCCAAACCCCCATTACCGAAATCAGCGACGAGTCCTTGAGCATCGAGATGAACTGGTTGGTCGTGGGCGGGATGATCGTGCGCATGGCTTGCGGCAGGGTGATACGCCAGAAAATCACTGTCTCGCGCATCCCCAAGGCCAGCGAAGCTTCGCGCTGGCCGTGGTCGACACCGAGGATGCCGGCGCGGAAGATCTCGCTGAGATAGGCGCCGTAGTTCAACGACAGGGCAATGATTCCGGCGACGATGGCGCCAGGCACGATGCCCAGTTGCGGCAAGCCCAAATAGATCAGCAAAATCTGGATAAGCAGTGGCGTGCCGCGAAAGAACGAGGTGTAAAAACTGGCGATGCCGAACGCCACGGCGCTTTTCGACAGGCGTGCCAATGCCGTGACGAAGCCCAGCAGGGACGAGGCGACAATCGAGCACACACAGAGGAAAAGCGTCAGCGCCGCACCCTGTAGAAAACCGTTGGGCGCCAGGTGCAGACCGATCAGATTGGGCAGTTTGTCGAGGATGATCGAGAACTTCAGGTCGAAGCTCAGAAAGAACCCGGCGAACAGGCAGAACAGCGCGGCCCAGGTCATGTACAGCCGCGTTCGAAAACCGAACAGGCGTTGCAGGCGTGATTCAGCCACCGGTTGTGGTGGCTGTGGCGGTGTCGGGAAAGAAGTCATTGGCTGATATCGGCGCCGATCCATTTTTGCGACAGCTTGCCCAGGGTGCCGTCCTGTTTCAGTTGCGCGAACACCTCGCGCACTTTGGCATCCCATTGCGCGTCACCCTTTTCGATGGCCACCGAGTTCGGTTCCGAATACAGCGGCGCGCCGGCCAGTTTGAAGCGTTTGTCCTGGTTCAGACGTGGTTGCGCGGTGACGAGGTTGGTGAGGATTGCATCCAGGCGCACGCCGGCACCCAGGCCCAAATCCTGGAAGGCGACGTTGTCGGTATCGTACGGCGCGATCTGCACATCGTCGAACGGGTACTGCAACTGCGTGTCTTCGGCGCCTTCGATGACCAGGTTCTTGTTCAGATAACTTTCGTAACTGGACGCGCTGGTGAGGCCGACTTTTTTACCACTCAAATCCTTGGCAGCGTGAATCCGATCATCCTTGGCGTTGACCACGATCACTGCCGGCGACGCGTAGTACTCGACCGGGAAATCGAACACTTCGGCGCGGGCCTTGCTCGGCGTCATCGAGCAGATGCAGATATCGTAACGCCCGCTCCAGCGGCCGGCGGCAATGACGTCCCACGACGGCGTTTCCAGTCGCAGCTTGACACCCAACTTGTCAGCCACTGCTTTGGCGACGTCCACGTCGAAGCCATCGAGCTGGTTCTGGTCATTGAGAAACGAGAACGGTGGATAGCTTTCCATCAGCACGCCGACCAGTTCTTTTTTCTGCTCGATACGATCCAGCGTGGCGCCAGCAAAGGCGTGAGTGGACGCGGCCAGAATCGTCAGGCCCAGGGCCAGTAGCGGTTTGAATTTCACAGTCGATCCCTGGGTAAAAAAGAGGTTGTTTTTAACGGAATGGTGCGTATTAAATAGTTATAAGAACGACTCTGATAGTGAGTTATTTTCATAAGCATATGAGTGAAAAGCATATGGGCGCAGGCAGCACGATTATTCTCGATGGCGGCATGGGCCGTGAGTTGCAGCGCGCCGGGGCGCCATTTCGTCAGCCGGAGTGGTCGGCGCTGGCGTTGAGCGAGGCGCCGCAAGCGGTTGAGGGGGTGCATGCCGCTTATATCGCCAGTGGCGCCAATGTGATTACCACCAACAGTTACGCCGTGGTGCCGTTCCATATTGGCGAAGAACGTTTCGCCGCCGAAGGGCAGGCGCTGGCCGCGTTGGCCGGTGAGCTGGCGCGGCGTGCGGTGCAGGCCTCGGGGAAATCCGTGCGGGTGGCCGGCTCATTGCCGCCGCTGTTTGGCTCCTATCGTCCGGATCTGTTCGAGGCCGCACGAGTAACCGAGTTGCTGACGCCCTTGGTCAATGGCCTGACACCGCACGTTGATCTGTGGCTGGCGGAAACCCAAAGCTCGATCATCGAGGCGCGAGCCATTCACGCGGGATTGCCGAAGGATGGCAAACCGTTCTGGTTGTCGTTCACCTTGAAGGACGAAGACACCGATGAAGTGCCGCGCCTGCGCTCTGGCGAACCGGTCGCCGAGGCCGCGGCGGTGGCGGCTGAGTTGGGTGTCGAGACGTTGTTGTTCAATTGCAGTCAGCCAGAAGTGATCGGTGCCGCGATTGATGCCGCGCGTGACACCTTCGAGCGTCTGGGGGTGAAGATTCACATTGGTGCTTACGCCAATGCGTTTCCGCCGCAGCCAAAAGAAGCTACCGCCAATGACGGACTCGATCCGCTACGCGAGGATCTGGATCCGCCGGGTTACTTGCACTGGGCGATTGACTGGCAGCAGCGCGGTGCGAGCCATTTGGGCGGTTGCTGCGGGATCGGGCCAGAGCACATTGCGGTGCTTGCGCAAAAGCTGGGCTGAAAATAGCTCAAAAGATCGCAACCTGCGGCAGCTCCTACAGGGTGAACGTCAATCCCGTGTAGGAGCTGCCGCAGGCTGCGATCTTTTGCTTTTCAGGTAATCACGATCGGCATTCAACCAAGCCTTTCACCTGTCCGTCGGGCGTCTGATTTTCATCCGACAGCCACCTCTCGAACCCTGCCGCAATCGCCGGCCACTCGCCATCCAGAATCGAATACCACGCGGTGTCGCGGTTCTGCCCCTTGACCACCATGTGCTGGCGGAACACACCTTCAAAACTGAAACCCAGACGTTCGGCGGCGTACTTGGAACGGGCGTTGCCGTTGTTGCATTTCCATTCGAGGCGGCGGTAGCCGAGGTCGAAGGAGTGTTTGGCCAGCAGGTACACCGCTTCGGTGCTTTTCGGCGAGCGTTGCATCGGCGCGCCGAAGGTGACGTGGCCGATTTCGATGCGACCCTGGGCCGGGACAATCGACATCAGGCTGAGGATGCCTTGTACCTGATTGGTCGCGCGATCAACGATGCTGAAGAAATACGGGTCGCTGGCGGCCGCGTGGTTGTTCAGCCAAGCGTCGAAAACGCTGCGTTCCGGGAACGGGCCGTAGGGCAAATAATCCCAGAGTTTCGGGTCGGCACCGGGGCCTTCGAGGGCGGCGAACAGTTGGTCACCGTGGCGCGCCGGGTCGAGTCTTTCCAGGCGGATGAAACGGCCTTCGAGCAGTGTGGCGCTAGGGGCAGGGACGCCTTTCCAGTCAGCGAGTGATGCGGTCATGCGTGCGTCTCCTTAAATGGCTTTGCGAAACTGGATGAAGCCCGGGCGTTCGGCGATGCGCTCGTAGAGCTGGATCGCGGTGGCGTTGGTTTCGTGGGTCAGCCAGTGCACTTTGCAGCAGCCGTCAGTCTTGGCCGTGGCGTAAACGTGTTCGATCAACAGACGGCCGACGCCGGTGCCGCGGATTTCGGGTATCACCAGCAGGTCTTGAAGGTAGCAGGAGTTTTCGATGCTCCAGTTCGAGCGATGGTAGATGTAATGCACCATGCCCACGGCTTTACCGTCGGCCCACGCCAATGCTGCGTGGGTTCGCTCGCTTGGGTCGAGAAAACGCTGCCAGGTGCTGTGCGTCACAGCTTCCGGCAATTCAGTGTTGTAGAAACGCAAGTAAGCCTGCCACAGCGGTAGCCACGCGGCGTGGTCGTCGGCGCTGACCGGGCGAATGTCGATCTGACTCATGGAGATTTCCTTAGCGCATCAATCGGGCGAGGGTTTGATCATTGATTTCCGGGCTGGCAGCGAGGCCTTCGCGCACGCCGGCAATGTCTTCGGCGCTGCGGTTCTGGCTGAGTTTGCGCTTGCCTTCGAGACGGTCGATGGGAATGGCAAAACCGACAATCGCTTTGAGCATGCCGTCGATGTAATCGGCGGGCGCATCGGCGACTGACCACGGCTGGGCGCGGCCGGCCTCATGACGGTCGGTGAGGGTGCTGACGATGTCGAGCAAACGCCCACCATCGCTGAAGGTTTCGGCGTGGCCATAGGCGTGCACGGCGATGTAGTTCCAGGTCGGCACGACTTTGCCGTGCTCGGCCTTGCTCGGGTAAAAACCCGGGCTGACGTAGGCATCCGCGCCGGCGAAGATCAGCATGGCTTCGGCACCGTCGCGCAAGTCTTTCCACTGTGGATTGGCGCGGGCCAGGTGCCCGTACAGCGTGCCGTACTCGCCTTGTTCGCAATGCAGCAGCACCGGTACATGACTGGCCTGCAAGCCACTTTCGCCGTGGGTCACCAAAATGGCGAGGCGGGTGGCGAGGATCAGTTCGTGCAGTTGGGACAACTCTTCGATGGCAAAGGCGCGTGGCGTGTACATGGGCAGATTTTCCTTGGCGAATGCCAGCATCGTAGGCAGGCTATTGGTCTGTTGTAAGAGCCATTGATGACCAATTTCATAGGTCCATTGTCATGTCCGATTCGCCAACGATGTCCATGCCATTCAACCCTGCCGGTATCGAGCTTGATCGCCGCCAGGGTTTGAGTCGGCAGCTCTATCAGGCGTTGCGCCTGCGGGTACTGGACGGGCGACTGGCGAGCGGCACGCGGTTGCCGGCCAGTCGCGATCTGGCGGCGGCGTTGGGGATCTCCCGCAACAGCGTCGTGCGGGCCTACGATCAGCTTTATGCCGAGGGGTTTATCGAAGGGCGGGTAGGGGATGGCACCTACGTCGCACAACTGATGCCCGTGGCGAGTCCAACGAAAAATTTATCCACAAAAGTATCCACAGGGTTTTCAACAGGCTTACCCACAGCCTTATCCACAAATTGGCTGGATTTGCCTGTGGTTCCATCCAGTAAAGTTATCCACAGTGGTGGTTTTTCGCGCATCGAAAACAACCATTTGTCCAAGCCACCAAGCGGTCCGCCGCGCGCCTTTCGGGTCGGGGTTCCAGCGTTTGATCTGTTCCCGTTTGAGGTGTGGGCCAAGCTGAATGCGGCTTTCTGGCGCAAACCGGATCTTGAGCAGCTGTGTTATGGCGATCCGTCCGGCGATGCGCGTTTGCGTGCAATGATCGCTGCCTATCTGCGCAGTTCGCGCGGCATGCAGTGCTCACCTGAGCAAATTGTGATCACCAGCGGCGCACAACAGGGCATTAGCCTTTGTGCACAGTTGCTGGTGGAGCCGGGCGATGCTGTGGCGATCGAGAATCCGGGCTACCGCGCGGCCGGTCATGCGTTCGCCGTGGCGGGGGCTCGTTTGCACGGCATTGCCGTGGACGAAGAGGGCATGGATTGCTCGGCGCTGTCGGCCACCGGGGACTGTCGGGTGGCGTATGTGACGCCCTCTCATCAGTACCCGACCGGCGTGGTGATGAGCCTTGCCCGACGCCTCGAACTGCTTGCCTGGGCCGAGCGCAACCAAGGCTGGATCGTCGAGGACGACTACGATGGCGAATACCGCTACACCGGTGCGCCGCTGGCGCCGTTGGCGGCACTCGATCGACAGGGGCGCGTGCTGTATGTCGGCACTTTCGGCAAGGTTGCCTTTCCGGCATTGCGCCTCGGTTATCTGGTGCTGCCTCCGGCGCTGGTCGATGCCTTCTCGCAACGCCGGGCCGTGGATGTCCGGCATTCCGAGGTGAGCACGCAAGCGGTGATGGCCGAGTTCATGGCGGCCGGGCATTTCCAGCGGCATATCCGCCGGATGCGCCGGGCTGCGCTTAACCGTCGTAATACGTTGCTCGACGGTTGGCCGGCGCAGATCCCCGGTGTGGGTCCTCTGCCTGCTGTTTCTGCCGGATTGCACCTGACCGTGGCGGTGGACGGCATCGCACGCGAGCAGCAGTTGATCGAGCAGGCCGCCCGCGTGGATGTCGAAATCAACGGTCTGAGCAACTACTGGTTGCCCGACTCCTTGACGTCAGCCGACCAGCGCGCCGGTCTGGTGCTGGGCTTTGCTGCTGTGCCGGAGGCTGCCATCAAAGCGGCTCTGACCCGGTTGCAGCGGGTTTGGCGGGCGTGAAGAACACGGTTTCGGCCAGCTGACTTGAAAGAATCTCGCTGCGATGAATTTCGATCACCTGCTGATTGTTCAGGCTTCGCAGGTCGTACTTACCACCGAGGCGACGCTGTGCCACGGCTTTCACATGTGCGGCGCCGATGGGCGTCAGCGGGGCGTCGACACTGGGATAGTGAAAGTGCGCATAGCACAGTACGTTCTTGGTGTTCACATCGCGTACTTCGTATTCATCGAGGAAGTCGTTGGCGTTTTTTCCCAACCTGCGTCGAGTAACGGTTTTGGTGATCAGGACTTCACCGTGGTTTTTCAGCCACTCGACCCCTGCTGCCGTTGGGGGTTGCTGTTTGATCATTTGGCTGCGCAGGCGGGTGCCTTTTTTGTCAAGGCGGGTCGCGGCATCGTTGAGGGCGTGACCGAGGGTTTCCGTCCCGGGGGACGAGCCGGCAGTGAGATTGCTTGCGGTCAACGCCTCATCGATCGCAGCGTTTGCCTTGCGCAGGCGGGCAGCATGATTGTGAAACGCCTCTTCAATTTCGACCGGAAGTCGTCGGGCGCGTTTGATGCGGGCCTCGGTACGCTGTTCGAACTCGGGCAGGCCGTCGATCAACGCCTGCCCGCCCTCAATGCTTTTTTTAAGATTCGGCCGGGCACGAGGCAATTGCGTCTTGCCGTGTTCGACCCACTCCCCAGGCGATTTCTCATGAAAAGTGGCGATCACCCCGGTCAGCTCGCTACGCACTTCAACCATATCGGTGTTTTGGCCATCGATACTCTTTTTTCGTTCGCCGACCAGGGTGCCTTTGAATCGGGTCTTGATGATTTTTCGGTTCGGTCCCGAGCCTGAAGGGGCTCTCGACGGGCCCGGCTGAGGTTCCAGTAAGTGTTTGTTACGCAACAGGTCTGCCAGTCGCACATCCGTTTGAGCCTTGAACTCGATGACTCGAGCGCGCACGTGCCCCAGTCGAGCCGTCTGAATGTGCTCGGGAAAATCCCTGGCAAAATCGGCGAAGCGTTGATCCACCGCGGTAAATTGTTGCGACACATTGCTCAGGGCGTCGACTCGTTCGCGCAGATTGCTCAGGCTTTCGTCAGCGGTCAGGTTCAGTGAGCTCTGAATATTCAGTGCAGCGTCTTCAATGAGCGTTTCCAGTATCTGCAGCGCATCGACGCGGCTCGCGGCCTCGCCGGGTCTGATGCAAATCTCTTGGCCCAGGCTGATCTGCAGCAGCTTGAGATCATTCAAATCGTAGGTCGGCAGCGCCTTTCGATAAACGGCCAGGGTTTCCACGGCGTCCTTGCCCAGTAGTTCGAGTTCCCGGAACCGGCTATGCGCCGACTCGACCTTTTCGATGATGCCCTGGGTCTGATCGGTCATTTGTTCACAGGTTTCGATAAACGCCTGTCGCTCGACGCGGGCGTCGTCCGCAATCATCGCCATCGCCTTCGCGACATTGGTCTGATAGTCGGTGGAATGCTGGGTGAGCCATTCCTGGCCAAGAAACAACTGCATCTCCAGCCGCTCGATCATCGTCGTGCGATAGTTGGGAATGTCCTGCACAAGGTTCAATGCCTTGATTTTCTTGATGTTTGCGCTGTAGTCCTTGCTCTGCGCATCGAGGGTGTCCAGATACGCTTGGCGTGCCGCTGCGCTGGTTTGTGGCTGGGCATTGAGCATTGCGCTGTGAGCTTGATCGAGTCGGGTCTGTTTGTCCTCCATCGCCAGATCGAAAGCCTTGAGTTCGGCGCTCAGTTTTTTGGCTTGCTTGTCGCTTTTGCTCTTGGCTTCCTTGCGGCGATTGCGCAGCCCGCCTCCGCGCAGGCGCAAGCGCAGGTCGACGACCCATTGACCGCCTTCGGTATGGGTCAGCAAGGGGCCTGTCTGTAGCGGTTGCTGGCGCGAGTCGATGATCTGCACGTCTTCGTTGTCATTGATCACCACTTCAAACCAGCGTTTGCCGACGGGGGCATACCATTTGCTCTGGTGTGCGTAGAGGTGCTGATGGCGACCTGTGCTGGCGGCATCACCGAGCCCTTCGGGTTTGGCGATGTTGAAGCGATCGAGCAGTGAAGCCAGCGCCAGGGGCGAGCGCCGTAGCGCGGCCATGGCGTTGACTGAGGATTCATGGGCAGCGGGCAGTTCGGTGTTGGTGATGTCGGGCAAGCGCAGCGGTTTGAGCGGAGCAGGGCGTGGGGTTGTCGTCAGCGGCGCTTCCTCGGGTTCCACATAGGCCGATTCGGCGGGGGGCGTGTCGCCAACCGCTGCGCGATGAGCCAGCACCATGCCCAGCGCGAGGAAAATATCGGCCAGCGCCGTCCAGGCAAACTTGCCGGACTCTTGGTTGGCGACGTCGCTGATCTCCTGCAAGTCGTCCATGATCTGCCAGATCCATGCCGCCGTGCCGACGCTGCGACCCAGAAATGGCAATGCCGCATTGAAAAGCATCCAGCCGCCGCTTTTGAGTGTGGCCCAACGTGATTCGGCATTGGAGACAGACTGGCGATCGGCTTGAGTGATGACAGCCTGAGCGTTAGTGGTGTGCAAGTTCACCAGAGTGTCACCTTCGATGACGGCAGTGCCCAGAGTAACGGGGCCGGACATATCAAGGGCGGTAAGCGGGTTGACCAACAATTGCGGGATCGTCCAGACCGACGGCAATTTAGCGGTAAACACGAATTGGCTGTAATTGAATCGCACATCGTCCGGCAACCAGGCCAGTACCGATTCACGCAGTTGTCGTGAATGCCGGATTGAATAGAGCAGGTTGGCGTGACTGGGGTACTGAATCAATGCCATGTCGAACAGCGGCCGATAAAGCACACAGGGTCCCTTGCTGACGTCGCGCGGGCCAATGACAAACATGTTGGTCACGGTGTCGGCCGCTGAATTCATGCGATGGGCCACGAACGCCAAGGGCCGGATGACGATTTCTTGCCCGCCGACCTGACGCGCTTCGGCGCGGTCGTCGAGCGCGGCGACCACGTATCGGTAACCCTGTTCATCGATACCTGCTGTGCCGCGGATCTTGTGTTGCAGTGCCAGCAGCGGCAGTTCGAGAACCAACTGACGGGTGTAGAGCTTCTGCAAGGCAGCCGCCTGCACAGCATCGTCGACCAGAAGCTTTTTCAAGTGCGCGGGGTAGGTTTTGCCAATGTCGACGCTGCTCACCAGTTGCTCGACATAAGCCACGGTCATCCAGCCCGGCAGTGCACTGTCGTCCTTGTAGCGGACGGTTTTATTGCCCAGCGGCAGACCTGCCAGGTTTTGCAGAGCGAGCTCGGTCAGCGACAGGCTCTTGGTTTGAATATGGCCCGGCAAGACGAACGTACCCCAGACCTCAAGACTGGTGATGCTGATCTCGATGTTGTCGATGTTCACGTCGCTCGCGGTCGGGTGTTCCTTGAGAATCTGCCGTATCAGGGCCTCCCGAGTGAATGTTTGCAGACTTGCAACCTGTGCCTGAAACGACTGACCGTTGTTCTCCTGCTGCAGCGCCGTCAGGCCCAGCAGATAACGACTGAAAGCGGCCTGATCGTCGGGCGCGGCGTTGTCCAGCCAGGCCGGCAGCATCGGGCGTAGACGGTTGACATCGGATTTGATGGCTGGCGGCGGCTGCCGGGAGCGACCGGTGTGCGGGTTGAGCAGATCAAACGATGGCCCTTCGAAGTAACTGATCTCGCCGAGAGCGTCGCCCTCCAGCGCGATCAGCGTGCAGGCCTGGTGATCGAAGAAGTCGCCTTGCGGTTCCACCAGCCGCCACTTGAGCTGGTGGGTAGAGGTGCGTTGCCAGTATTTGCGCGGCAGTGCATCGCCGAGCTCATCCAGCGAGTCGAAACTCTGGAAACCATGGAGCACTGAATACGTCAGGATCATCGTGCGCTGCCCGACGGTTCCGATCAGTACGGCGCTGTCCAGCAGCGTCAGATGCCCGCCGTCTTCGTCAGCGGTTTCGCTCTGATCGAGATCAATCAGGCAGGCACGAGTCTTGTAGGGGTCGGCGGGCAAACGCTGCTCCTTGTCCGGAACCTTGAAAACGGCCTGAGCCATGGCCAGTTGGTCGGTATCCCAGCCAATTTGGGCGCTGACATTCCACGCGTTGCGCAGTGCGTCCGACATTTGCTGCCAGCGTGGCTGATGCGCAGCGATGAATGTGCCCCAATAAGCAATATGTTGTTCTTTGAAGGAAACGAACATGAGGGGCGCGAGTTCGTTGAGCAGGCGGCCGACGGCGTCAATCTTTACCGGTAGCTGGATCGCCAGTCTGCCGGGCTGCAACGTCAGAAAATGCTCTGTATCGAGGTAGGTCACGGTGGTTCCGTTCAGCGAGAGCCGGACCAGAGCATCGGTCAGTGATTCGATCTGCTCGCGGCCCGGGACGATGCGCTTGTCCTCAATGATCCATGACGGTGTTACCACCATGGCTTGCTGCGGATCGATGTCCAGCGTCGGGTACAGCGCCTTGAGTGCCGGTTTCAGCGTTTTCGAAGCGACCTCGCGCAATGAGGGGCCGGTCATCAGTTGAGTCACTGCATCAACGGTATTGAGTCGGGGAAAATCGGGCATGGGCAATTCCTGATCTGACGATAGAGATTCATATCAGGGGCAAGGTAGAGGTCGGGTCGCGGTGGCGTGCGGTACATAAATCTTGCGGGCAAAAAAAGACCCGCGAGCGCGGGTCTTCAGCCATTTTTAGGGTTACTCGGCGCTTTCGAAACCTTCAAGTACGTTCACTGCGTTGATGCCGATTTCTTCCACCGCATAGCCACCTTCCATCACAAACAGCGTCGGTTTGCCGAGTGCGGCGATACGTTTGCCCATGGCCAGATAGTCCGGGCTGTCGAGCTTGAACTGCGAGATCGGGTCGTCCTTGAATGTGTCGACGCCGAGCGAAACAACGATGATCTCCGCGCCATAGCGCGCGATCTCGTCGCAAGCCTGATCGAGCGCGGCGCTCCACGCGTCCCAAGCGGAGCCGGTCGGCAGTGGGTAGTTGAAGTTGAAGCCTTCACCGGCACCTTCGCCGCGCTCGTCGTCATAGCCGAGGAAGAACGGGAATTCCGCCTCCGGATGGCCGTGGATCGAGGTGAACAGCACGTCGCTGCGCTCATAGAAAATCGACTGGGTGCCGTTGCCGTGGTGGTAATCGACGTCGAGAATCGCGACTTTCTGGTGGCCTTGATCCAGAAACGCTTGAGCGGCGATGGCGGCATTGTTGAGGTAGCAATAACCGCCCATCAAATCGCTGGCGGCGTGGTGTCCCGGCGGGCGACACAGGGCGAAGGCACTGCGCGCGCCACGCTGGATTTCTGCTTGCGCGGTCAGCGCGACTTGCGCTGCGCTGTATGCCGCTTGCCAGGTGCCGGCGGTGATCGGTGCGCCGCCGTCGAAGCTGTAATAACCGAGCTGGCCGTGCAGGCTGGTCGGTTTGATTGCACGCAGGGTGCGCGCCGGCCAGGTGTAGGGCAGCAGATCGCCGTCGGTGTTGAATTCAGTCCAGCGCGCCCACGCGCCTTTGAAAAAGTCGAGATAGTCGCGGCTGTGGATGCGGGCGATCGGTTCCAGACCGAAATCCTTCGGCGCCTCGACCGGGCCGAGATTTTGATTCTGTACACGTTGCAGCACGTGATCGGCGCGTGAAGGCATCTCGAAGCACGGCTTGAGCTGGCCATCGATGAGTTCGCAGCGGCCATGGTGCAGGTGGTGATCGTCCGAGTAGATCGTCAGCATTTGTTGTTCTCCGCAGGGCTGATTCGGTTGACCTCAGTGTTGCGGCGCGCGGCGAATCAGAGAACGGCAGGAAAGGCCAAAAGGGGATGGATATGGCCAAAAATCCTGACCGCAATTCGCCCCTTCAGGCCCTGAATTGGCTCGGCGCCACGCCGCTCCAGCGCACGAAGGCATGGCGGAAACTGGCGGTCTCACTGAAGCCCAGGGTTTCGGCGATGCGATAAATCGGCAACTGATCCTCACACAACATCTGCTTGGCCCGTTCGAAGCGCAGTTCATCGAGCAGTTCCTGATAGCTGCTGCCCATGTCCTTGAGATGCCGGCGCAGCGTGCGCGGCGAGCACTTCATCTGTTGCGCCAGACCTTCCAGTCCCGGCGCGGCGTTGAGTTGGGCGCTGAGCAACTGACGGATGCGCCCGAGCCACGCCTGACGCCCGGTGAACTCAAGGTTCTGCTTGCGACAACGTTCGGCCATGGCTTGATGGGTGATGGCATCGGCCAGCGGCAGCGGTTGATCGAGCCAGTGACGGTCGAAGGCAAAGGCGTTGTCCTTCGCAGCGAAGTGCAACGGTGCGTTGAAGTGTTCGGCATAGCTGTTGCGATAGTCCGGCGCGGCGTGCTCGAACCGCGTCGCGCGCAAGGGCAGCGGATGCCCGAGCAGGTCATCACAAATGACTTTCAGCGACACCAGGCAGAACTCGGCATTGAACACCGCCATCGCCGGACTTTCGCGGTAATCGGCGGCGACGAACCAGACGCGCTCGCCATCGTCTTCCAGGCTCAGTTCGAACAGTGTTCCCAACAGCGCCGGATAACGGATCGCCAGACGCAAAGCGTCACCGAAGGTGGCACAGGTCAGCAGCGCGTAACCGAGGATGCCGTAGCAGGAAACATGCATGCGCCGGCCCAGTTCCAGACCGATATCGTGCTTGAGCGCGACCGCGTTGGCGCAGACCTGCATCTCCTGATTGGTGGTGATGCGCGTGTCGGCGCGGCTGAGATCCGCCGCACTGATGCCGCTGCCGGCCAGCAACGCTTCGCTCGACAGGCCTTCGGCCCTGAAGGTGTTGAGGATCAGCGATACCGCGTTAAGGGTGGTGAGGTGGGAGTGGAGCATAAGAAGTTTCCCGATCATGGATGGGGATACCCCAGCAATTTATGTGCCGTTCAGATAATTTGTAATGTCGAGAATATATTGAAAGTTAAACTTCCAATCACTGGCGAGAGATTTGCAAGTTGCAAGTTATGTTTTTTAAAGTTAACGATAAGACTTCGAATAATTAGAGCAGGACATGGCGCATTTCAATTCTAAAGTTTTAGCAGCGCTTGGTCTACTGTCAGAAATTACGGGTTTTTGGCGAATTGTTAACCGTTTGTCGAATATTTTTATTTGTAGGTATTTTTTTTGACAGCTCCATAAGTCGGGTCTAGTTTGCCAGTGGATGTCGCTAGTTGTTTAGTGGGTGTTGCGGGTTTTTCAGTAAATATGAATTTTGACTAATGTGTCGAAAAAGGAGATTTAAATGAGCCGTTCACAAGCTAAAGAATATCCGCTCGAATTTTTCAAAGGCAGCAAGAAGGCGCTTCAAGGCCAAATCACTGTGGAGGTTGACGGTCAAAAGCAAACGTTTCCGGTCATTCACGCCGAAGTCCGTGCAAATGATATTGTTTTGGACTTCGATATGAGCGGCGGAGATCCGGACCGCAATAATATTATCGGCGTGGTAATCGGCAAAGCTCATTTGAATAAGAAAGTGGAGTTTGTGGGGCACGGCGACCCTGCTTATTTGTTGTTTCAGGATTCTGTGCAAGAGTGGGTGGCGACAAAGGGCTGGATTCGAGTCGAGTGGCAAGAGGGCAGTAAAAAAATCGCTGGATTGCTGGATAATGTGCAGGGCGATGGAGACAATAACTCCAAACTTACCGGCGGAAAATTTGAAGTTACATTAGGTTGATTGTTTAAACCTTCCTGCATCAATTTTGCAGGAAGGTTTATTTATGACGAGAGATGTAGTGGGCAGCGCTGGTCAGACCAGCTCGCCACACAGGTCCAGCTCAACCAGTTGACGAACTTCCTGTGTGTTAAGCCCTGCACCGAGCAGGCCGTGTAACTTGCCGAACGCTGCCTCGCGAGTCATGCCACCACCGGACAATACGCCGACACCGCGCAAACGACTGCCAGCCTCGTACACATCCAGCTCAACGCCACCCTCATGGCATTGCGTCACGGCAACCACCACCACGCCGTTATCCCGCGCCCGGCCAAGGCTGGCGAGGAATTGCGGATTGTCGCTCGGGCCGGTACCGCTGCCGTAGCACTCCAGCACCAGACCCTGGATGCCGCTGTCGAGCAGTCCGTCGAGGACTTCCGCGCTGATGCCCGGGAACAGTGGCAACACCGCCACCTTGGCCATTTGCTTCGGCTGGTTGTAGTTCAACGACGCTGGAATTGAAGGCGCTTTGATACCGCCGCCCTGACGCTCCAGGCGCTTGAACGGATGACGGCCGAAGCTGCGCACCTTCGCGCAACGGGTTGGCGCCAGTAGCTCACCGTGGAAGTACAGATGCACACCGGGCGCCAAGCCCTGGCCGAGGGCAACCAGCGCACCGCCGAGGTTTTCCCAGGCATCGCTGTCGGTGACGCCGGCCGGCAGCATGGACCCGGTGAAGCACACGCGGGCGTGCAGGCCGAGCAACTGGAAACTCATCGCCGCCGCGCTGTAAGCCAGCGTGTCGGTGCCGTGCAGGATCAGCACGCTGTCGCAACCTTGCACATCCACGGCATCGACCACCGCTTCACGCAGTTGCTGCCAATAGGCCGGGGTCATGTTGGCGCTGTCGATCAGCGGCGACATTTCACGGAAGCGCCATTGCGGCACGACGAGTTCAGGCTGGCTGTGCAGGTAGTCGCGCATCCGTGCTTCGAAACCGGACGCCGGGGCCAGGCCGTTGGCGCTGGCCTGCATGCCGATGGTGCCACCGGTGTAGAGCACCATGACGTGTTGGGCGGCGGGGTAGGTCGACGAATTCATGGGGATTCTCCGAAAGGATGAGGTCCTTGTGGGAGCGAGCCTGCTCGCGATAGCGGTCTTTCAGCCAACATAGATGTTGAATGATGAACCGTTATCGCGAGCAGGCTCACTCCTACAAGTTATTGCATCACAATAACTGACGGGCGCAGGGGATGCGCCCGTCATTCACCTGTCAGCGTTGCGCTGCAGCAGGCACGCCTTGCGGCTCGGGTTCAGTCTTGCCAGCAGCGGCAGACGGGTTGGTCGGCCAGGCCTTCAAGTCGAGATCCAGATCGGTAAATTTGCTGGAGTCGAACACGGGCTGTTTGACGCCGGCGCGGCGTTGCTCGTCGTAGTCGCGCATCACGCGCATGCCGACTTTGAACAGCATGGCCAGGGCGATCAGGTTGACGAAGGCGAGGCAGGTCATGGTGATGTCGGCGAAGGCGAACACGGTCGACAGGTCCTGCATCGAACCCCATACCACCAGCGCCAGCACCAGACCGCGGAAAATCATCAGCGCGGCGCGGTTGCGGGTGAGGAACTGCAGGCTGTTTTCGCCCAGGTAGTAGTTGTAGAGGATGCAGGTGAAGACGAACAGCGACAGCGCGACGCTGACGAACATGCGACCCCAGTCACCGACCACGGCGGCCAGCGAGTTCTGGGTCAGGACGATGCCATCACCTTCGAAGCCCGGGGTGTAGAAGCCCGACAGCAGGATCAGCAGCGCGGTGCAGGTGCAGATCACGAAGGTGTCGAGGAACACGCTGAAAGCCTGAACCACACCCTGAGCGCCCGGGTGCTTCACGGCGGCCACGGCGGCGACGTTCGGCGCACTGCCGAGGCCCGCTTCGTTGGCGAACACGCCACGCTTCACGCCCATGACGATGGCGCTGCCGAGCAGGCCGCCAAAGGCCGGGTCGAGGCCGAAGGCGCTCTTGAAGATGGTTTCCAGCATGGCGGGCACGTGTTCGATCTGGGTGCCGATCACGTACAGGGTCACACCGATATAGGCCAGGGTCTTGATCGGTACCAGCAGGTCGGACACCGAGGCAATGCGCTTGATGCCGCCGATGAAGGTGATCGCCAGCAGCACCGCGAGGACGATACCGGTGTGCTGTGGGTTGAATTCAAAGGCGTTTTGCAGCGAGTGGGTCACGGTGTAGGACTGCAGGCCAATGAAGGCAAAGCCGTAGGTGACCAGCAGCAGGATCGAGAACACCACCGCCATGCCTTTGAGTTTCAGGCCGTGCTGGATGTAGTAAGCCGGACCGCCACGGTACAAGCCGTCGCCATCGGCGCGCTTGTAGACCTGGGCCAGGGTGCACTCGAAGAAGCTGCTGGACATGCCGACCAGTGCGGTTACCCACATCCAGAACACCGCACCTGGACCACCGAGGGTCACGGCAATGCCGACACCGGCGATGTTGCCTGCACCGACGCGGCCGGCAAGGCTGAGCATCAGGGCCTGGAACGAGCTGAGTTGCCCGGCGCTGCCCTTGAGGCTGTCGCGGAACACCGCGAACATGTGGAAGAAGTGGCGCAATTGAACGAAACGCGAGCGAATCGTGAAGTAGCTACCGAGCCCGACAATGAGCACGATCAGTACTTTCCCTGAGAGGAAGTCGTTAATGACTTCGAGCATGGATTTTTCCTCGCTGTTTATTGTGTAAGCAAATACTGGATGGAAGAAACATCGTGTTACACCGGTGTGCGCGCGGCACGACGGGTGAGGCGAAGGTTTCGTCCGGTTCCATTTCGCGGGTTTGTTATTAGTTCGGGTTTCGCATGGGTTATGGCCTCGTTACCGACGACCGCTCACGCGAAGAGGGGCGGCACTATACCGATCAGTGACGCGCCCGTCTGCACGGTAGTGGTGCAAGCGACGAAACGAGGCTTTGAAACACCCGACGTTACCGGCGTCGGGCCTTTGTAGGAGTGAGCCTGCTCGCGATGCAGGCGCTGCGGTTCTAATGTCACACCGCGTCATCGTTGATCGCGAGCAGGCTCACTCCTACAGAAGACGTTTGTCCTTCAAATAGTTAAAAAAAAGGGCTTGGGGACTAAATCCCCAAGCCCTCAAAAGGTGAGAGGTGTCTAGTCCCTCGACCTGGTGAGCGGTGCTACAAGTAACGCGTCGGTTCAGGCTTTCAGCGGAACCAGACGTGGAGCAATCATGTTTTCCGGGCGCAGGATGTCGGCGAGCATGGCTTCGTCGAGCAGACCTTCTTCGCGCACCAGTTCCAGTACGCCGCGGCCGCTTTCAAGGGCGAGACCGGCGATACGGGTGGCGTTTTTGTAGCCGATGTACGGATTCAGTGCGGTGACCAGACCGATCGAGTGCTCGACCAGTTCACGGCAGCGCGCTTCGTTGGCGGTGATGCCGACGATGCAGTGCTCGCGCAGCATGTCCATGGCGCGTTGCAGCAGGCGGATCGAGTCGAAGATCTTGAAAGCGATCAGCGGCTCCATCACGTTCAGTTGCAGTTGGCCGCCTTCGGCTGCCATGGTCAGCGCCAGGTCGTTACCAATTACTTGGAACGCCACCTGGTTAACCGCTTCCGGGATGACCGGGTTGACCTTGCCGGGCATGATCGAGCTGCCTGGCTGACGCGCTGGCAGGTTGATTTCGTTGATGCCGGTGCGTGGGCCGCTGGACAGCAGGCGCAGGTCGTTGCAGATCTTCGACAGCTTCACCGCAGTGCGCTTGAGCATGCCGGAGAACAGCACGAAGGCGCCCATGTCGGAAGTCGCTTCGATCAGGTCGGCCGCCGGAACCAGCGGTTGACCGCTGATCAGGGCCAGACGCTGTACCGCCAGCGCTTGATAACGCGGGTCGGCGTTGATGCCGGTACCGATCGCGGTGCCGCCCAGGTTCACTTCAGTCAGCAGTTCCGGGGCCAGCGTCTTCAGACGCGCCAGGTCCTCGCCCATGGTGGTGGCGAAGGCACGGAATTCCTGGCCGAGGGTCATCGGCACGGCATCTTGCAGTTGGGTACGGCCCATTTTCAGGACATGATCGAATTCTTTGCCCTTGGCCGCGAACGCCTGAATCAGGCTGTCGAGGCTGGCCAGCAGGGTGTCGTGACCGAGCAGCAGACCCAGGCGGATAGCCGTTGGGTAAGCGTCGTTGGTCGACTGCGCCATGTTGACGTCGTCGTTCGGGTGCAGGTACTGGTACTCGCCTTTCTGGTGACCCATTGCTTCCAGAGCAATGTTGGCGATCACTTCGTTGGCGTTCATGTTGGTGGAAGTACCGGCGCCACCTTGAATCATGTCGACCACGAATTCTTCGTGGAAATCACCGCGGATCAATCGGGCACAGGCTTCGCTGATGGCAGCGTGCTTGGCTTCGCTCAGGTGACCCAACTCGCGGTTGGCGTCAGCAGCGGCCTGTTTGACCATTGCCAGACCGACAACCAGTTTCGGGTAATGCGAAATCGGAACGCCCGAGAGACGGAAGTTGTTCACCGCTCGCAGAGTCTGGATGCCGTAATACGCTTGAGCCGGTACTTCGAGGGCGCCAAGCAGGTCGTTTTCTGTGCGGAAAGATGCAGCGGAGGACATGATAGAAATCATCTCGATATGGACCCGGTCTGTGCCGGAACGCTGCGAATGCTAGGCTTGTGGGAAATTTTGGGCCAATGCTGTTCAGCACTGCCCTATGCACATTCGGCATAATGCCCGTGTGACGCCGCGTGCGCGGCAGACGTGTGACCTGTTTTGGTGCGTGTCCGGGAGGACGTGATGAATCTGGAAAGCAAATGGCTCGAGGACTTCAGTGCTCTGGCCGCCACCCGCAGCTTCTCGCAAGCAGCCGAACGGCGCTTCGTAACCCAGCCGGCGTTCAGCCGCCGGATTCGCAGTCTGGAGGCTGCACTGGGGCTGACTCTGGTCAATCGCTCGCGCACGCCGGTCGAACTGACGGCAGCGGGGCAACTGTTTTTGGTGACGGCGCGCACGGTGGTCGAACAGCTCGGTGAAGTGCTACGTCATTTGCATCATCTGGAAGGCGGGCAGGGCGAAGTGATGCAAGTCGCGGCCGCTCACTCGCTGGCGCTGGGTTTCTTCCCGCGCTGGATCGCGCAGTTGCGTAATGAAGGGCTGAACATTGCCACTCGGTTGGTAGCGACCAACGTCGGTGACGCGGTGCATGCGTTGCGTGAAGGTGGCTGCGATCTGATGCTGGCGTTCTACGACCCGGATGCGGCGATGCAGATGGACCCGGAAATCTTCCCCTCGCTGCATTTGGGTCAGACGGAAATGCTCCCGGTCTGTGCGGCGGATGCCGAGGGCAAGCCGTTGTTCGATCTGGAAGGTGATGCGAGCGTGCCGTTGCTGGCTTACAGCGCCGGGGCGTTTCTCGGGCGTTCGGTGAATGGCTTGCTGCGTCAGCGTCAACTGCGCTTCACCACTATTTACGAAACCGCGATGGCTGACAGCCTCAAGAGCATGGCGTTGGAAGGCCTCGGGATTGCCTGGGTTCCGCAACTGAGCGTGCGTGCTGAGCTGGCTCGCGGCGAACTGGTGGTCTGTGGCGGCCCGCAGTGGCACGTGCCGCTGGAGATTCGTCTGTATCGCTGCGCATTGGTGCGCAAAGCCAACGTGCGCCTGCTGTGGCGCAAGCTCGAGGGTGGCGCCGCACAAGCTTCCTGAGCCTACGCGGACCCCTTGTAGGAGTGAGCCTGCTCGCGATAGCGTCTGCACATTCAACGATGATGTGACTGATACACCGCCATCGCGAGCAGGCTCACCCCTACAGGGGATTTGCGGTGTTCTGTCGCTGACCTTCAAGTCAATAAAACCGGGCCTCTCGCTCATTTGACAGATGGTCGCGCGGGGGGCTGTTTATTGCTTTCATTGCGGTATACTGCGCGGCCTTCGGCCGGTACGTCCGGCCATTTTTCGTACAATCAAGCCACGCAACCTGCGTGGCTTGTTGTTTTATGACGCGCCTGCGGGCGCTCCAGAGAGAAGAGGCGCGACGATGAGTGCACTGGTTGGCGTGATCATGGGCTCCAAGTCCGATTGGTCCACCCTTAGCCACACCGCCGATATGCTGGAAAAGCTCGGCATCCCGTACGAGGTCAAAGTGGTTTCTGCCCACCGCACCCCGGATCTGCTGTTCCAGTACGCCGAAGAGGCTGAAAGCCGCGGCATCGAGGTGATTATCGCCGGTGCCGGTGGCGCAGCCCACTTGCCAGGCATGTGTGCGGCCAAGACCCACCTGCCGGTGCTGGGCGTGCCGGTGCAGTCGGCCATGCTCTCGGGCGTCGACTCGCTGCTGTCGATCGTGCAGATGCCAGCGGGCATTCCGGTCGCCACCCTGGCCATCGGCAAGGCCGGCGCGATCAACGCCGCCCTGCTCTCGGCGAGCATCCTCGGCGCCAAGCATCCGCAGTTCCACGCGGTACTGAAAACCTTCCGTGCCGAGCAGACAGACAGCGTCCTGGACAATCCAGACCCACGTATTGCCTGAGGTTGTTGAGATGAAGATCGGTGTAATCGGTGGCGGCCAGTTGGGTCGCATGTTGGCCCTGGCGGGCACTCCGCTGGGCATGAACTTCGCTTTCCTCGACCCTGCGCCGGACGCCTGTGCCGCTGCGCTGGGCGAACACCTGCGGGCCGATTACGGCGATCAGGATCATCTGCGCCAACTGGCCGATGAAGTCGATCTGGTGACCTTCGAATTCGAAAGCGTCCCGGCCGAAACCGTGGCATTTCTGTCGCAATTCGTCCCGGTCTACCCGAGCGCCGAAGCCCTGCGCATCGCTCGCGACCGCTGGTTCGAAAAGAGCATGTTCAAGGACCTGGGCATCCCGACTCCAGCCTTCGCCGACATTCAATCGCAAGCCGATCTGGACGCCGCCGTAGCTTCGATCGGCCTGCCTGCCGTGCTGAAAACCCGCACCCTGGGTTATGACGGCAAGGGCCAGAAAGTCCTGCGCAAACCGGAAGACGTGGTTGGTACCTTCGCCGAACTGGGCAGCGTGTCCTGCCTGCTGGAAGGTTTTGTGCCATTCACCGGTGAAGTCTCGCTGATCGCCGTGCGTGCCCGCGATGGTGAAACCAGGTTCTATCCGCTGGTACATAACACCCACGACAGCGGCATCCTCAAGCTGTCCGTTGCCAGCACCGATCACCCGTTGCAGGCGCTGGCCGAAGACTACTCGAGCCGTGTGCTCAAGCAGTTGAACTACGTCGGCGTGATGGCGTTCGAGTTCTTTGAAGTCGACGGTGGCCTGAAAGCCAACGAAATCGCCCCGCGCGTGCACAACTCCGGGCACTGGACCACCGAAGGCGCCGAGTGCAGCCAGTTCGAAAACCACCTGCGCGCCGTTGCCGGCCTGCCGCTGGGTTCGACGGCCAAGGTTGGCGAGAGCGCGATGCTTAACTTCATCGGTGTTGTACCGCCGGTTGAGAAAGTCATCGCTATCGAAGACTGCCATCTGCATCACTACGGCAAGGCCTTCAAGGCTGGACGCAAGGTCGGTCACGCCAACCTGCGCTGCGCCGACATGGCCACGCTGCAAGCGCAGATCGTCAAGGTTGAAGCGCTGATCGCCGAGTAACGACAGTTTCATGTGGCAACGGCGGAACCATTCAGGGGCCGCCGTTCTCTCATGGCAGGATGCCAAAGTCTGACTAGGCTTCGCATATCTATCTTTGAGAGGGAATTGCCATGGGAATTATCGGAACCATCTTTATCGGCTTGATCGTCGGCCTGCTGGCACGGTTCCTGAAACCGGGCGATGACAGCATGGGCTGGATCATGACCATCCTGCTCGGTATCGGCGGTTCGCTGGCAGCCACTTACGGCGGCCAGGCTCTGGGCATCTATCACGCAGGCGAGGGCGCAGGTTTCATCGGCGCACTGGTCGGCGCAATCGTGTTGCTGGTGATCTACGGCCTGATCAAAAAGAACTGATCAAAGCGACAAAGCCCTCTCTGCCAAAGTGGCCGGGAGGGCTAGAATGCTCGGCGATTCAACGTTCATTCCCTTCTATACCGAGCACCTTCATGCGCCGTCTTCTGTTGACTCTTCTCTTTCTGGGCAGCGGTTTGGCCCACGCCGGCGAACTGCCGGAAACCGACTGGCTCGAACTGATGCCCAAGTCGGATCAAAAGGCCCTCGAGGCCATGCCTGAAATCGACCACAACTCCCCGGAAGCCATCGGCACCTTCACCGAGAAGGGCGGGATGAAGCAGGCCAAAGGTTTGCCGGCGGTGATGTATTCGACCAAAACCGTGTCGTCGATGAACGACAAGCACATTCGCATCGGTGGTTATCCGGTGCCGCTGGAATCCGACGCCAAGGGCCGCAGCACGCTGTTCTTCCTCGTGCCGTATCCGGGCGCTTGCATCCATGTGCCGCCACCGCCGCCGAATCAACTGGTGCTGGTGCGTTATCCGAAAGGTTTGAAGTTGGATGATATCTACACGCCGTTGTGGGTGACCGGCACGCTGAAAGTCGAGAAGGTCAGCAATGACCTGGCCGATGCGGCGTATGCGCTGGAAGCGGACAAGGTGCGGGTGGTGCAGGAGTCCGATCTCTAACAGCCAACACTGAACAACTGTGGGAGCGAGCCTGCTCGCGAAAGCGGTGTGTCAGACATATGAATGTTGACTGATACAACGTCTTCGCGAGCAGGCTCGCTCCCACATTTTGTATTGCGGTGTTGGTTAGAGCGGTTTGCTGGCCACGCTGACGCCCATGGTATGGCTCGCACCCGGCGCGAGCGTGACGATGTCATCCATCACATTCGCCGTCTCGATGCACAACATGCGCTGCCAGCCATCGTTATCCATATCCGCCAATGCCGCCGCGCGATCGATCCACGGGTTCCAGATCACCGCCGTGCGTGAACCTGTGGCCGTCAGCACAATGCGTCTTTCCCAGGCCTGGTCGACAATGCTCAGCTGTGGCGGCGCATCGAGGTAGATGCGGTCGGTCTCACCGGCAAAATGCAGATCGCCTTGCTGACTGGTGGTTTTCCAGTCATCCAGCGTCTCGATGTAATTCAAACCATCTACACCGTCGACGTGCACATTGCGCACATCACTGACCGCGAAATACGTGTGCAGCGCCTGGCTCAGGCTGACGCTGTCACTGCCACGGTTGTGGCTGGTCAGGCTGAAACTCAGTTGCTCGGACAAATGCAGGGTCAGGGTCAGATCGACCTGATGCGGCCAGCCCGGCAGGCCACCTTCGGGGTAGGGCAGCTTGAATTCGACCTTGACGCCGTCAGCCTCTGATTCGATACCGCCCAGCTCCCAATCCATCGCCCGCACCAGACCGTGCGCGGGTGCCGGTTGCGCACCGGTGTACATGGCCTGCACGCTCTGCGGGTTGCGTTCGAACTTGCCGAACCACGGCCAGCACACCGGCACGCCGGCGCGAATGCTTTTGCCCGTTTTGAAGTCGGCCTTGTCGTTGAGCCAGATGATCGGCGGTTGCCCATCGATCTGATAACTGAGGATGTGCGCGCCTTGCTGGGCCACCAGCACTTCGGCCTGACCGTGGCGGATGCGCCAGCAGTTCAGTTCATCCAGTTTCACCGCTTCAACGTTGGGCGTGTTCATGGGACAGCTCTCGATCAGTAACAAGGACCACTATCGACCGTCAAACGGCCACGAGGTTTAGCGCGCGCGTGGTGGAACCGAGCGAGTGCGGCCGCTGCCGTCGATGGCGACGAAGACGAAGACAGCTTCGGTCACTTTACGCCACTCGCTGGACAGCGGGTCGTCGCTCCACACTTCGACCATCATCTGGATCGAGCTGCGGCCGATTTCCAGGGTCTGGGTATAGAAGGACAATTGTGCGCCGACTGCCACAGGCACAAGGAACGCCATGCGATCAATGGCCACGGTGGCGACGCGGCCGCCAGCGACACGGCTGGCCATCGCGGTGCCGGCCAAATCCATCTGCGCCACCAGCCAGCCGCCGAAAATATCGCCAAAGCCGTTGGTTTCGCGTGGAAGTGCGGTGATTTGCAGGGCCAGGTCGCCTTGCGGGATCGGATCTTCTTGTTCGAGCTCTATCATGCCGGGGGTGCCTCTGACCCGTGACTCTTCGTTGGTATTGCTGGTGGTAGCCGTCTTCGGGAAAAACGATTCAGCACCGAACCTACTACGTTCGTCACGTTTTCCATCAGGCGCCTAAGGAGAAACTCTGCGAAACCGGCTAATCCCGAGCAAAGGCCGGGCCAACGACGTTTTCGCACAGCAACCCCCTACAAACCGGAGCAGGTTGCGAGTATATCGGTCGGTAGACTCCACGACGACCATCCGGTTCTGATTTTGACCGTCAATTACGCGCCTCTATGTGCTTTTTCGAACAATTTGCTATGGTGCCGAACCTGCCCAAGCCACCGCCAGCGTTGTTGTGGCGGCAGATCCGACTATAAGAGAAGCCCTTGCCATGACCACAGCGCCTTCGAGCCTCGCGCAGCCCGAGCAACCCGCACGACCGTTGACCCGCAATGACTACAAGACTCTGTCGCTGTCCGCCCTCGGTGGTGCGCTGGAATTCTACGACTTCATCATCTTCGTATTCTTCGCCACTGTGGTCGGCAAGCTGTTCTTCCCGGCCGACATGCCCGAGTGGCTGCGCCTGATGCAGACCTTCGGCATCTTCGCCGCTGGCTACCTCGCGCGGCCGCTGGGCGGCATCGTCATGGCGCACTTCGGCGACCTGCTGGGGCGCAAGAAGATGTTCACACTGAGCATTTTCATGATGGCCGTGCCGACCCTGATCATGGGTCTGCTGCCAACCTATGCACAGATCGGCATGTGGGCGCCGATCCTTCTTCTATTGATGCGGGTCATTCAAGGCGCGGCCATCGGCGGTGAAGTGCCGGGCGCCTGGGTCTTCGTTTCCGAACACGTACCGCAAAAACATATGGGTTATGCCTGCGGCACGCTTACCAGCGGGCTGACTGCCGGCATCCTGCTCGGCTCGCTGGTCGCCACCGCGATCAACAGCATTTATACGCCGGCTGAGGTGTCCGATTACGCCTGGCGGATCCCGTTCCTGCTCGGCGGCGTGTTCGGCCTGTTCTCGGTGTATCTACGTCGCTGGCTGCACGAAACCCCGGTATTCGCCGAGCTGCAACTGCGTAAAGCCTTGGCTGAAGAAGTGCCACTGCGTGCGGTGCTGCGTGACCATCGCGGCGCGATTGCGATCTCGATGCTGCTGACCTGGTTGCTCTCCGCTGGCATCGTTGTGGTCATTCTGATGACCCCAACCGTGCTGCAAACGGTCTATCACTTCTCGCCGACCGAGTCGTTGCAGTCAAACAGTCTGGCGATCGTGTTCCTGAGCATCGGCTGCGTTATTTCCGGCGCGTTGGCAGATCGCTTCGGCGCCGGTCGCGTGTTTGTGTTCGGTTGCCTGGGCTTGCTGATCAGCTCCTGGACCTTCTATCACAGCCTCGCCGATCACCCGAACTGGCTGTTCCCGCTGTACGCGTTGACCGGTTTTCTGGTGGGCACCATTGGTGCGGTGCCGTATGTGATGGTGAAAGCCTTCCCGCCGGTGGTGCGGTTTAGCGGGCTGTCGTTCTCGTACAACGTGGCTTATGCGATTTTTGGTGGGTTGACGCCGATGGTGGTCAGTCTGCTGCTGAAAGAAAGTGCGATGGGCCCTGCCTACTATGTGGCGGTGCTGTGCGCGATGGGGATTCTGGTGGGGGCGTGGCTGTGGAAGAAGGGGCGCTGATTTCCCCTCCCGCCTGATCGTTCCCACGCTCCGCGTGGGAATGCATCCTGTGACGCTCCGCGTCACCTCTCAAATGCGGACGCGGAGCGTCTATGGCGGCGTTCCCACGCAGAGCGTGGGAACGATCTGTCTCTGGATGCTGGCCTTTCATCCAATTGTCATATTTCAGCCATAGAGTGTTCACACGGCCTGCTGATACTTGGCCCCGACTTAACACACCCTATCTGCTAGGAGTAAGGCATGAAACTGAAGCGTTTGATGGCGGCAATGACTTTTGTCGCTGCTGGCGTTGCGACTGCCAACGCGGTTGCCGCTGTTGACCCTGCTATCCCGAGCTACACCAAGACCACTGGTGTGTCGGGCAACCTGTCCAGCGTCGGCTCCGATACCCTGGCCAACCTCATGACCCTCTGGGCTGAGAACTACAAAAAAGAATACCCGAACGTAAACATCCAGATTCAGGCTGCCGGTTCTTCGACCGCGCCACCTGCGCTGACTGAAGGCACCGCTAACCTGGGCCCGATGAGCCGCAAGATGAAGGACAACGAGCTGCAAGCCTTCGAAACCAAATATGGCTACAAGCCAACCGCTATCCCGGTTGCCGTGGATGCCCTGGCTGTATTCGTACACAAGGACAACCCGATCAAGGGTCTGACCATGGAGCAAGTCGACGCGATCTTCTCGTCCACTCGCCTGTGCGGCGCCAAAGCCGACGTGAAAACCTGGGGTGACCTGGGTGTGACCGGCGACCTGGCGAACAAGCCGGTTCAGTTGTTTGGTCGTAACTCGGTATCGGGCACCTACGGCTACTTCAAAGAAGAAGCCTTGTGCAAAGGCGACTTCAAGCCAAACGTCAACGAACAACCTGGTTCGGCTTCGGTCGTGCAGTCGATCAGCTCCTCGCTGAACGGCGTGGGTTACTCGGGCATCGGCTATAAAACCGCTAGCGTGAAAACAGTCGCTCTGGCCAAGAAAGGCAGCACTGACTTCATCGAAGACACCGAAGAAAACGCCCTGAACGGCAAGTACCCGCTGTCGCGTTTCCTCTACGTGTACGTCAACAAAGCCCCGAACAAGCCTCTGGCCCCGCTGGAAGCCGAGTTCGTGAAACTGGTTCTGTCCAAACAGGGCCAGGAAGTTGTAGTGAAGGATGGTTACATCCCGTTGCCAGCCAAGGTTGCTGCAAAAGCACTGGCTGACCTGGGTCTGCAAGAAGGCGGCGCTGTCGCAAAGAAGTAACAAATTGAGTCCAGGGTGAACCCCACCGGACTCAGGTGAAAGGCCGGATCTGCACGCAGGCCGGCCTTTTCCACACCTCAAATTTTTGATCCTCTGCCAGTCCCGCTGGCGGTGGATTTGCTGCGTCACTGCATTGTCATCTTTCTGTCATACAGGATCGCTAGGGTGAGCGCATGAATGATCTGGCCAATTCCCAAATGACTACTAATCCTCCCAAGCGCATTGACTTCAATACGCCTGAGCTGCAACGCAAGCGCCGCATTCGTGCGCTCAAGGATCGCTTCACCCGCTGGTACGTCCTCGTTGGCGGTCTCGCGGTGCTGGCAGCCATCACCCTGATCTTCTTCTTCCTCGCCTACGTGGTTGCGCCATTGTTTCAGGGCGCTGACCTGACGGCGAAAGACTCGATCACTCCGGCCTGGATGCAGGACGCCGGCAAGCCGCTGATGATTTCGCTCGAAGAGCAGAATCAGGTGGCCATGCGCGTTTCCGACAAGGGCCAGGCATTGTTCTTTGATATCGACAGTGGCGCTGAACTGAAGCGCGTCGATCTGCCGCTGCCCGCCGGTGCAAGCGTGACCTCGATTGGTGAAGACCAGCCGGGCCATCCGCTGGTGGCCGTGGGTCTGTCCAATGGGCAGGCGCTGGTGTTCCGTCACACCTATAAAGTCAGCTACCCCGATGGCAAGAAAACCATCAGCCCGGCTATCGAGTATCCATATGGTGAGGCACCGATCGCGCTGAACGAAGCCGGCGGTGCGCTTGAGCATGTCAGCCTGAATGCCACCGACACGACGCTGATGCTGGTCGGTTCGACCGGTTCGCAACTCAACGTTCTGTCGCTGACCAGCGAAGAAAACATGATGACTGGTGAAGTCACCAACGAGCAGAAGCGTATCGATCTGCCGCAGATGACTGAGCCGGTGAAAAACATCTTCGTCGACCCGCGCCAGCAGTGGCTGTACGTGGTCAACGGTCGCGCTCAGGCCGATGTGTTCAGCCTGCGCGACAAGAGCCTCAACGGGCGCTACAAACTGCTGGAAAACGCTGACGCTGAAGTCACCGCGACCACGCAACTGGTCGGTGGCATTTCGCTGATCGTCGGCGACTCCAAGGGTGGTCTGGCCCAATGGTTCATGGCCCGCGACACCGACGGCGAGCTGCGCCTGAAGCAGATCCGCACCTTCCAGATGGGCACCACGCCAATCGTTGAAATCAGCGCTGAAGAGCGTCGCAAAGGCTTCCTCGCCCTGGATGCCAGCGGCAAGCTCGGCGTGTTCCACAGCACTGCGCACCGCACTTTGCTGGTCGATCAAGTGGTGGAAGGCCAAGGCCTGTTCGGTCTGTCGCCACGCGCCAACCGCGTGATCGTCGAAGCCGGCGGCAAGCTGCAACCGTTGCTGCTCGACAACCCGCACCCGGAAGTGTCGTGGAGCGCGCTGTGGAGCAAGGTCTGGTACGAAAACTACGACGAACCTAAGTACGTCTGGCAATCGACTGCGGCCAACACCGACTTCGAACCGAAGCTGAGCCTGTCGCCACTGACCTTCGGCACCCTGAAAGCCGCGTTCTACGCGATGCTGCTGGCGGCGCCGCTGGCGGTTGCCGCTGCGATCTACACCGCTTACTTCATGGCCCCGGGCATGCGCCGCAAGGTCAAACCGGTGATCGAACTGATGGAAGCGATGCCGACGGTGATCCTCGGTTTCTTCGCCGGTCTGTTCCTCGCGCCGTATGTGGAAGGGCATCTGCCGGGCATCTTCAGTCTTTTGATGTTGCTGCCGATCGGCATTCTGGTCGCCGGTTTCACCTTCAGCCGTCTGCCTGAATCGATCCGCCTGAAAGTCCCGGACGGTTGGGAAAGTGCGCTGCTGATTCCGGTGATCCTGTTTGTGGGCTGGCTGTCGCTGTACATGAGCCCGTTCATGGAGAACTGGTTCTTTGGCGGTGACATGCGCATGTGGATCTCCCACGACCTCGGCATCACCTACGACCAGCGCAACGCTTTGGTGGTGGGTCTGGCCATGGGTTTTGCGGTGATCCCGAACATCTACTCGATCGCTGAAGATGCCGTGTTCAGTGTGCCGCGTGGTCTGACCCTCGGCTCGCTGGCCCTCGGTGCCACGCCGTGGCAGACCATGACTCGCGTGGTAATCCTGACTGCCAGCCCGGGGATCTTCTCGGCGCTGATGATTGGCATGGGCCGTGCGGTCGGCGAAACCATGATCGTGCTGATGGCCACTGGTAACACCCCGGTCATGGAAATGAACCTGTTCGAAGGCCTGCGCACCCTGGCCGCCAACGTCGCGGTGGAAATGCCCGAGTCGGAAGTCGGCGGCAGCCACTACCGCGTGCTGTTCCTCTCGGCGCTGGTGCTGCTGTTGTTCACCTTCGTCATGAACACCCTGGCAGAACTGATTCGTCAGCGTCTGCGCAAGAAATACTCGTCGCTTTAAGCAAAGGTAGAAGTCTGTGAAACAGAACTCCCTGAAAGGATGGTTCAAGAGCGGCGCCCCAGGCGTCTGGATCAGCGGTGGCGCGGTGTCCATCGCGGTCATCATGACCATTGGCCTGCTGGCGGTGATTGCCGTGCGCGGTCTCGGTCACTTCTGGCCGGCGGACCTGGTCCACGCCAACTACGATGTACCGGGCCAGGCCAATCACCTGGTCATCGGTGAAGTGGTACAGAAAGAAGAAGTGCCCCGCGCCCGTCTGAAGAGCGCCGGTTTGCCGGTGCCGGATGCAGGCCCGGAATTCATGACCCGCGAGCTGATCAAGGTCGGCAACCGTGATCTGAATGGCAACGACTTCACCTGGATCGTCGGCGAGTGGCTGACCAACCAGACTACGCCGCCAGAACTGATGGCGATCGAGCGCCGCGAGTGGGGCAACTTCTACGGCTACCTGGTCAACGTCAAACAGGACGGCAAGGTCATCGCCGAGGGCGAGGCCGCGTGGCCAGAGCTGCAGGCGCGGATCAACCGTGTGAACGGTCTGGCGGCACAACTGAAGTCGCTGGAAAAGACTGACATCGGTGCAATCAACGCAGGTCTGGAGCGCATCCGTCTGCACGGTCGCAAACTGGAACTGGAAGGCAAGCTCGACGCCACCGCGCAAGCGGACATGGAATCCGAGCGTGCCGAGTTGAATGCGCGTTATCAGGACATCGAAGCGCGCCTGGCCGATCTGCATGCGCAGTTCAACCGCGATGCCTTGACCGCTCGTGACGCCAACGGCAAAGAGATCGAAATCGGTCTGGGCAAAGTGGTTCACGCCTACCAGCCGAACGCGATGAGCACCTTCACCAAGGTCGGTTTCTACTTCAGCAAGATCTGGGAATTCCTTTCGGATGACCCGCGTGAAGCGAACACCGAAGGCGGGATTTTCCCGGCGATCTTCGGCACCGTGATGATGACCCTGATCATGGCGATGATCGTCACCCCGTTCGGCGTACTGGCGGCGGTGTACCTGCGTGAATACGCCAAACAGAACACCCTGACGCGGATCATTCGTATCGCGGTGAACAACCTCGCGGGCGTTCCGGCGATCGTTTACGGCGTATTCGGTCTGGGCTTCTTCGTTTACGTGCTGGGTGGTTCGGTCGACCGCTTGTTCTTCCCCGAGGCACTGCCGGCACCGACCTTCGGTACACCGGGTCTGCTGTGGGCCTCGCTGACCCTGGCGTTGCTGGCGGTGCCGGTGGTGATCGTCGCGACTGAGGAAGGTCTGGCACGTATTCCGCGCACCGTGCGTGAAGGTTCGCTGGCGCTGGGCGCGACCAAGGCTGAAACCTTGTGGAAGATCGTGATCCCGATGGCCAGCCCGGCGATGATGACCGGCATGATCCTCGCCGTGGCTCGCGCCGCCGGTGAAGTGGCGCCGCTGATGCTGGTGGGTGTGGTGAAACTGGCGCCGTCGCTGCCAGTGGACGGCAACTACCCGTACCTGCACCTGGATCAGAAGATCATGCACCTGGGCTTCCACATCTATGACGTCGGCTTCCAGAGCCCGAACGTCGAAGCGGCGCGTCCGCTGGTGTACGCCACGGCGCTGTTGCTGGTGCTGGTGATTGCGACACTGAACCTGTCGGCCGTTTATATCCGGAACCACCTGCGCGAAAAGTACAAAGCGCTGGATAGCTGATTTCTTATGTAGGAGTGAGCCTGCTCGCGATGGCAACACCGCGGTTTCATAGACAAACCGCAGCGCCTGAATCGCGAGCAGGCTCACTCCTACAAAAAACCGAACCGAATTTGTTAGCACAGGGAGCCTCCCATGCAGCACGAAACACATACCCACGGCATCAATATGTCTGCCCTGGGCCGCGACAAGCAGAGCCTCAGTCTCGAGCAGGAAACCGTGGCCATCGAAGTACCGGGCCTGAGCCTGTACTACGGCGAGAAACAAGCACTGTTCGACGTCAGCATGAACATCCCGAAGCAGCGCGTGACCGCGTTCATCGGCCCGTCCGGCTGCGGTAAGTCGACGCTGCTGCGTACCTTCAACCGCATGAACGACCTGGTTGACGGCTGCCGCGTAGAAGGCGCGATCAACCTGTACGGCAACAACATCTATCGCAAAGGCGAAGACGTTGCCGAGTTGCGTCGTCGCGTCGGCATGGTGTTCCAGAAGCCCAACCCGTTCCCGAAGACCATCTACGAAAACGTGGTCTACGGCTTGCGCATCCAGGGCATCAACAAGAAGCGCGTCCTTGACGAAGCGGTCGAGTGGGCGTTGAAAGGCGCGGCGCTGTGGGACGAAGTCAAAGACCGTCTGCACGAGTCAGCCCTCGGTCTGTCCGGTGGTCAGCAACAGCGTCTGGTGATCGCCCGTACCATCGCGGTTGAGCCGGAAGTGCTGCTGCTCGACGAACCGTGCTCGGCCCTCGACCCGATCTCGACGCTGAAAGTCGAAGAGCTGATCTACGAGCTGAAATCCAAGTTCACCATCGTCATCGTGACCCACAACATGCAGCAGGCGGCGCGGGTGTCCGACTACACGGCGTTCATGTACATGGGCAAACTGGTCGAATTCGGCGACACCGACACCCTGTTCACCAATCCGGCGAAGAAGCAGACCGAAGACTACATCACCGGTCGTTATGGCTGACAGTTGCGGGTTATTCACAGAATTGACGCTGCGGCCCACCGCACCTTACCGGACGCTCCAAGGACGCCAACATGATTAGTAAAGAAGGCCTTACCCATCACATCTCCGCGCAGTTCAACGCTGAGCTTGAGGAAGTGCGCAGCCACCTCCTGGCCATGGGCGGGCTGGTCGAGAAGCAGGTCAACGACGCGGTGACTGCACTGATCGAGGCCGACTCAGGTCTGGCTCAGCAGGTGCGCGAGATCGATGACCAGATCAACCAGATGGAACGCAACATCGACGAAGAATGCCTGCGCATTCTCGCCCGTCGTCAACCGGCGGCGTCCGACCTGCGTTTGATCATCAGCATTTCCAAGTCGGTGATCGACCTTGAACGCATCGGCGACGAAGCGACCAAGATCGCCCGCCGCGCGATTCAGTTGTGCGAAGAAGGCGAAGCGCCGCGCGGTTACGTCGAGGTTCGCCACATCGGCGACCAGGTGCGCAACATGGTTCGCGATGCACTGGACGCGTTTGCCCGTTTCGACGCCGATCTGGCGTTGTCGGTGGCGCAGTACGACAAGATCATCGACCGTGAATACAAGACTGCGCTGCGTGAGCTGGCCACCTACATGATGGAAGACCCGCGCTCTATCTCGCGGGTCTTGAGCATCATTTGGGTGCTGCGTTCGCTGGAACGCATCGGCGATCACGCGCGCAACATCTCCGAACTGGTCATTTACCTGGTGCGCGGCACCGACGTGCGCCACATGGGCCTCAAGCGCATGAAAGAAGAAGTTGAAGGGACAAGCGGCGAAACCGCTAATGTTCCGGGCGATGCTGACGATAAGTAAGATTGCCTGAGAAAAGCGCCCGGCCCTTTGGCCGGGCGTTTTTGTTTGTGCTTTTCATGGGCAGATTCGATTAAAAAGCAGCACCCGCGAACGAAAAGTCCCGGCGTGACTGAAGAGTTTTGGCAATGTGCCATCAGCCAGCGTTATGCTTGCCGGGATTTTAATAGGGGTGTTGGATGAGCAAGATCAGTGTGTTGGTCGTGGACGATGCTTCGTTCATTCGTGACCTGGTGAAAAAGTGCCTGCGTAATTACTTCCCGGGGATCCGCACCGAGGACGCCGTCAACGGTAAAAAGGCTCAGGCCATGCTGGCCAGGGAAGCGTTTGACCTGGTTCTGTGCGACTGGGAAATGCCGGAAATGTCCGGTCTCGAGCTGCTGACCTGGTGCCGAGAGCAAGACAACCTCAAGACCATGCCGTTCGTCATGGTCACCAGCCGTGGCGACAAGGAAAACGTCGTGCAGGCGATTCAGGCCGGTGTTTCCGGCTACGTCAGCAAGCCGTTCACCAACGAGCAACTGCTGACCAAGGTCAAGCAGGCGCTGAACAAGGTCGGCAAGCTCGACACCCTGATGAACAGCGCGCCGACCAAAATGAACTCGGCGTTCGGCAACGACTCCCTGAGCGCCTTGACCGGCGGCAAGCCTGCCGTGGTCGGCGGCGCGCCGGCAGCTGCTGCGGTCAACCCGTTTGCCAAACCGGTTGCTGCCGCGCCAGCGCCCGCTGCTGCGCCATCCCGTGGCTTGCTCAACAGCCCTCCGGTCAAGGCACCCGCCGCCGCGTCGGCGCCGGCCAGCGGTCGCGGCCAAGGCCAATTGCGTCTGCCAAGCGGTACTCAGCAATGCGTGATCAAGGCCCTGAGCATCAAGGAAGCATTGTTGGTGGTAAAACGCACCGACACCCTGCCGCAGATCCTCGACAGCGCCGTGCTCGATCTGGAGCAGGGCGACAACGCCGAAATCGCTCGCCTCAACGGCTATCTGCACGCCGTCGTCGCGTTTGAGCAGAAACCGGACAGCGAATGGCTGCAACTGACCTTCCGTTTCGTCGATCAGGATGCGCAGAAGCTCGACTACATCTCCCGCCTGATCGCTCGCGGCACGGCGCAGAAGCACTTCGTTCCGGGCGCGTGATCTTCGTCGCCTGACAGTCCGCCTTCGCGAGCAGGCTCGCCCCACCCTGGAATGCATTCCAAATGTGGGAGCGAGCCTGCTCGCGAAGGGGCCATCACTTGCACCACCAATCTCCCAGACTGGCCAATTTGAAACATCTGTCGACTAGCCTGGTCTGCTTCACCTGCTAGGCTCATTTCCAGGCCTTCCTTTCGACAGACTCTTGCCCATGCTCGCGCGCCTGCTGTTTCTCTATGGTCTCTTCATGGCCTCCACCTCGGCTGTGGCCATGACCATTTACAAATCCACCGATGCCAACGGCGTGGTCTCGTACAGCGACCGCCCGAGCAAAGGCGCGCAGGTGTTCGTCTTTCAGGATCGGATGGTCGAACGCCTCGAGCGCCAGGTCTACCTCGATATCAAGAAGCAGAAGGGCACCGACGTAGTGTTCGTACGCAACGATCTGTATGCGCCGGTTGAGGTGGCACTGGCGTTTACCGGGTTGAGCAATGTGCGTGGTGCACCGACTCAAACCATCCGCCGCGTGCTGCCGGCACGCAGCAATACGCGGCTGGCGCTGCTGACGGCGGTGTCCGGCAAGCAGCCGCTGGTGTATACGCCGCAATTTCACTACTCCCTCGGCGACCCCGCTGGAACCGCGCAGGGCTATCGTTATCCGCTGCCATGGCGCGGTGGGCCGTTCCGCCTGAGCCAGGGCGCCAACGGCCAATACAGCCACTACGGGCCGAAGAACAAGTACGCGATGGACATCGCCATGCCGGTCGGCACGCCGATCATTGCCGCGCGGGCCGGGGTGGTGGTGAAGACCGAGAATTCACAAACCGGGCGTGGCTCGGATGCGTCCGGCAATTTTGTGCGAGTGCTGCACGACGACGGCACCATGGGCGTGTACCTGCACCTCAAACAAGGTTCGGTGAGCGTGCGCGAGGGGCAAAGGGTGACGGTGGGCAGTCCGTTGGCGCTGTCAGGCAACACCGGCAACAGCAGCGGTCCGCACCTGCACTTTGTGGTGCAGCGCAATACCGGAGACGGGCTGGTGTCGATTCCGTATCAGTTCAATCAGCCGCTGGGGGCGTTGCCCAACTTTGCGTTGGGCAAGCAGTGATGAGGTATCTGATCTGACGCCTTCGTCGGAACGCCGCCCGGAGCAGGCTCGCTCCCACAGTTGAAATGCATTCCAGAGTGGGAGCGAGCCTGCTCGCGAAAGGGGCGGCGCGGTGCTGGATCAGCCCATCAATCCAGCATCAACACCTTGGCCAGCACAATCTTCGGCCCTTTCATCTTCTTGATGATGATCCGCAGGCCTTCGACTTCCAGCACTTCTTCCTCTTCCGGCACCCGTTTCAGGGTTTCGTAGACCAGCCCGGCGAGGGTTTCCGCTTCGATGTGATCAAGGTCGATGCCCAGCAAGCGTTCCACCTTGAACAGCGGCGTGTCACCACGCACCAGCAGCTTGCCCGGTTGATAGGCGAGAATCCCGCGCTCAGCCTTGCGGTGTTCGTCCTGAATGTCGCCGACCAGCACTTCCAGCACGTCTTCCATGGTCAGGTAGCCGATGATGTTGCCGTCAGCCTCCTCGACCACGGCGAAGTGCGAGCCACCCTTGCGGAACTGCTCCAGCAACTGCGACAGCGGCATGTGCCGTGACACGCGCTCCAGCGGACGGGTCAGCTCAGCCAGGTTGAACGACTCGGGAATGTGGTCCAGCGCCGCCAGTTCCAGCAGCAGATCCTTGATGTGCAACAGGCCGACGAACTCCTGGCGCTCGCTGTCGTACACCGGATAACGGCTGAACTTGTGGCGACGGAACATCGCCAGGATTTCTTTCAGCGGTGCGTTGAATTCCAGGGTGATCAGGTCTTCGCGGGAGTTGGCCCAGTCGACCACTTCCAGTTCGCCCATTTCCACCGCAGACGCCAGAACACGCATGCCCTGATCGCTCGGATCCTGACCACGGCTGGAGTGCAGGATCAGTTTCAGTTCTTCGCGGCTGTAATGGTGCTCGTGGTGCGGGCCGGGTTCGCCCTGACCGGCGATACGCAGAATCGCGTTGGCGCTGGCGTTGAGCAGGTAGATCGCCGGGTACATCGCCCAGTAGAACAGGTACAGCGGCACCGCCGTCCACAGCGACAGCAGCTCGGGTTTACGGATCGCCCAGGACTTCGGGGCCAGTTCGCCGACCACGATGTGCAGGTACGAAATGATGAAGAACGCGGTGAAGAACGACACACCTTTGACGATCTCCGGCGACTGCACGCCGACCGCGCTCAGCAGCGGTTCGAGGATGTGTGCGAACGCCGGCTCACCGACCCAGCCGAGGCCAAGCGAGGCGAGGGTAATACCCAGCTGACAGGCCGAGAGGTACGCATCGAGCTGACTGTGTACGGTGCGCAGGATGTGCCCACGCCAGCCGTTCTGATCGGCGATGGCCTCGACCCGGGTCGAGCGCAGTTTGACCATGGCGAATTCCGCCGCAACGAAAAAGCCGTTGAGCAAAACCAGGATCAGAGCGAAAAGGATCATGCCGAAGTCGGCGAAAATTGTAGCGAGGGACAAGCCAGGGGAAGGATCCATGATGGAGTTTTGCGGGTTCCGTGTGATTCAAAAGAGAGAAAAGTCGCGCCTGAAAGGCAGGCACAAGTCAGCCAATGTAGCGGCTGACCTGGCGATTGCCTAGTGCGACATTACTCAGCGGCGCTGATCGCCCGCGCCTGGGCTACCTGAGCCGGGGCGAAATGGCAGGTGAACGTGCTGCCGTGACCGGGCACGCTGCTGATCTCCATGCGTGCGCGGTGGCGCAGCAACACGTGCTTGACGATGGCCAGGCCCAGGCCTGTGCCGCCAGTGTTGGAGTTGCGGCTGGAGTCGACGCGGTAGAAGCGTTCGGTCAGGCGCGGCAAGTGTTTGCTGTCGATGCCGATCCCGGAATCCTGCACGCTCAGGTGTGCGCCTTGATCGTCACCCCACCAGCGAATGCGGATGTTGCCCTCGGCCGGGGTGTACTTCACCGCGTTGAACACCAGATTGGAAAACGCGCTGCGCAACTCCGCTTCGCTGCCCTTGAGCAACAGGCCGGCGTCAGCGTCGAGGGTGATGCGCTGGTTCTTTGCGCCGGACAATTGCTGCGCATCGCTCTTGATCGATTGCAGCAGGGTGTCGACCTGCACCGGCTGGTTGTCCGATGGATAATCAGTGGCTTCGAGTTTCGCCAGCAGCAACAAATCGTTGAGCAGCGTCTGCATGCGCCCGCCCTGTTGCTGCATCTGCTGCAGGGCACGGCTCCAGCGTGGATTCACTTCTTCGACGTTGTCGAGCAGGGTTTCCAGATAGCCGCAGATCACTGTCAGTGGTGTGCGCAACTCGTGAGAGACGTTGGCGATGAAGTCTTTGCGCATCTGTTCGAGTTGATGGATACGCGTGACATCGCGCACCAGCATCAGGTGTTCGTTGTTGCCATAGCGGGTCAGGTACAGCTGAATGCGCACGCGATCATTGGTCGGCGAGGGGATTTCCAGCGGCTCGGCGTAGCTGTCCTGCTCGAAGTATTCCTTGAAGCGCGGATGGCGCACCAGGTTGGTCACCGGTTGGCCACTGTCTTGCGGCGTCTTGAGACCGAGCAGGGTTTCGGCGGCGCGGTTCCACCATTCCAGGTTGCCGTCGCTGTCGAGCATGATCACCGCGTCTTTCAGCGCAGCAGTGGACTCTTGCACCCGGTCGATCACCGCTTGCAGGCGCCCGCGTACGCGTTGGTCGCGGCGTTGCAGGTGGTAGATGCTGTCGAACACCTCGCCCCACAGGCCATAGCCGTCGGGCGGTGCTTCGTCGGGTTGATGCTGGCGCAGCCATTCGTGCAGCCGCAGCAATTGCTTGAGCGTCCAGCCCAGATAAATCCCCAGACCCGCCGCGAGGCTCCAGCCGTAATAGCCGGTGATCAGGCCGATCACCAGGCTGGCGGTGACCAGCAACAGCATGTGGCGAATCAGGGTGCCATGCCAGTTTTGATTCACGGGAAATACGGTCCTTGTCAGCGAGTCTGGCGGTCGGCTCAGGCCTTGGTGGAAAACCGGTAGCCGGTGCCGCGCACGGTTTGTACCAGATTTTCGTAGGCGTCGCCGAGGGCCTTGCGCAGGCGGCGGATGTGCACGTCGACGGTGCGCTCTTCAACATAGACGTTGCCGCCCCAGACCTGATCCAGCAACTGGCCACGGGTGTAGGCGCGTTCCTGATGGGTCATGAAGAATTGCAGCAGACGGTATTCGGTCGGGCCCATCTCGGCGGGTTTGCCGTCGATGGTCACGCGGTGGCTGATCGGGTCGAGCAGCAGTCCACCGACTTCAATCGGCGCTTCGCCGTCGGTCGGACCGGCGCGGCGCAGCACGGCTTTGAGACGGGCGACCAGTTCACGCGGGGAAAACGGTTTGGTGATGTAGTCGTCGGCGCCGACTTCCAGACCCTGGATCTTGTTGTCCTCTTCGCCCTTGGCGGTGAGCATGATGATCGGGATGTCCCCGGTCAGCTCGTCACGCTTGAGGCGGCGGGCCAGCTCGATACCCGAGGTGCCGGGCAGCATCCAGTCGAGCAGGATCAGGTCCGGTTTGCGGTCGACGATGATGGCGTGGGCCTGCTGCGAGTTCTCTGCCTCGAGGCAGTCATAGCCGGCCATTTCCAACGCAACGGCGATCATTTCGCGAATGGGCGCTTCGTCGTCGACGATCAGAATGCTCCTGCCAACCATGCCTTAATCCTCTTGTCATTTAACTGTCTTGCGCCGCATTAGATAACGGAATTATTGCAGTCGTGTGACAGTATTTTAGTCCGGCGGCGATTGTGCAAATCCTGAACTAAGCTCTAAGTCCGAATCCTGACAACCACAAAAGAAGGTTTCCATGACTCAAATGACTGTTTCTTTCAAAGCCCTGCTGATGGCTGCGGCCCTGACTCTGCCTGGATTTGCGCTGGCTGCGGAGCCGGCGATGGAGAAGGACGGCATGTACACCGACCACAAGGGCATGACCCTGTATACCTTCGCCAAGGACTCGGGCGGCAAGTCGATGTGCAACGACAAATGCGCAACCAACTGGCCGCCGTTGATGGCGACCGCGGGTGACAAGTCGATGGGTGACTGGACTGTCATCAAACGCGACGACGGCACGATGCAATGGGCCTACCAAGGCATGCCGCTGTACACCTTCGTGATGGACAAGAAAGCCGGTGACATGACCGGTGACGGCAAAATGGACGGCGCGTGGAAAGTCGCCAAAGCCAAGTAAGCGCGGTCCCTTGTAGGAGTGAGCCTGCTCGCGATAGCGGTGTATCAGTCGGCATTTTCGTTAACTGACACACCGCTATCGCGAGCAGGCTCACTCCTACATTGATTGGTGTTTAGCGCAACGCGTAATCCAGCACGATCCCGACGAAAATCGCCAACCCGGCCCAGTGGTTGTGCAGAAACGCTTTGAAGCAACGCATACGGTCGCGATCCCGCGTGTACCAGAATTCCCACGCGTAGCACCCGGCAGCCACCAGCAAGCCGAGATGGAACCACATCCCCAACTCGAACTTCGAACCGGCCAGCAACAGGCAACCCAGCGACAACGCCTGCAAGCTCAGGATGATCACTCGATCCGCTTCGCCAAACAGAATCGCCGTCGACTTCACGCCAATCTTCAAATCGTCATCGCGATCGGTCATCGCGTAATAGGTGTCGTAACCCACCGTCCACAGCAGATTGGCGATCCACAGCAGCCAGGCCGCCGCCGGCAACTCGCCGGTCTCGGCGGTGAACGCCATCGGCATGCCCCACGAAAACGCTGCACCCAGCACCACTTGTGGGTAATAGGTGTAGCGCTTCATGAACGGATAAGTGAACGCCAATGCCAGACCACCGAGCGACAGCCAGATCGTCGGCGCATTGGTGCACAGCACCAGCAGAAAACTCACACCCATCAACAGCGCGAAGAACACCAGCGCTTCTTTCGAACTGATTCTGCCGGCCGCCAATGGTCGTTGTGCGGTGCGTTTGACGTGGCCGTCGACCTTGCGATCCGCCCAGTCGTTGATCACGCAGCCGCCGGCGCGGGTGAGCACCACGCCGAGGACAAAAATCACCACGTTGGCCAGCGACGGCGAACCTTTGCCGGCAATCCACAGCGCCCATAGCGTCGGCCACAGCAGCAGGTAAATGCCGATCGGCTTGTCCATCCGCGTCAACTGAATGAAATCCCAAGCACGCGGGTTCAAGCGATTCAGCGACTTGAGCAGGCTCTGATACATCAGCAGTTCTCCGGATGGGCGCGGGCGGCGGTCCACAGGTTCGGCAGGAAGATTTCCGCGACCAGTACGCTCAGCGCACCACGGTCGAAGCGCGAACGCCGGCCCCACAATTCTGGCGCTTTGGCGGCTGGCGGCAGCCATTGTTCAGGGTAGTGGCAAACTTCGAGGGCGCGGCGCTGGAACGCCTGATCGCAAAACAGCAATTCGCCCAGCGAGCGGCTGCCCAGTTCGTCCATGTGCAAACCGTCGCCCTGCAAAGCGGCGCGTGAGGCGACGCTGCGAGCAAACACCCAAGCCTCGCCATGACCGCGCAAATACACCTCGCGCACCCAGCCTTCGCTGCCCACGGCCAGATCCAGTGCGGCGCATTCGTCAGCGCGCAAGGTGTCCCAGCCTTCAAACAGCGGCGTGACGCTGAAGCCGTCATTGGACAACCGGGTCAGTCGGCGGGTGAGGGAGCCTTCGTCGAACAGCCAGTCGAGGGTCAACGAATCGGGGAGGGGCGTCAGTTGGCTTTGGGTCAGCCAGAGCGGGGTCGGGCAGGCATTTGAATGTTGCACAATGAGTCATTATTGGCCGCAAATGAGGCGGCGAGCTTACCATGGTGAGCTGCGCTATTGATTGATCCGGGTCGCCATTGCGCCGAACAGGCTTGCATCTGCCCGGCTCCATCAGTACAAAACGCCCTGAGCCGGATGGCAGCGCAACACCCATCGACCGTCCGCGCCGGCACCCAGCCTGAACCCTGAGGAAGTACCTGAATGAAAAAGTGGCAATGCATCGTCTGTGGCCTGATCTACAACGAAGCCGATGGCTGGCCGGATGACGGCATCGCGCCGGGCACCCTGTGGCAAGACGTACCGGAAGACTGGCTGTGCCCGGACTGCGGCGTCGGCAAGATGGACTTCGAAATGATCGAAATCAACTAAGCACAATCAAGGAGTAAGGCATGAGCGCACCTGTCGTCATCATTGGCACTGGCCTTGCGGGCTACAACCTGGCCCGGGAGTTTCGCAAACTCGACAGCGAAACCCCGCTGCTGCTGATCACCGCCGATGACGGCCGCTCTTACTCCAAGCCGATGCTCTCCACCGGTTTCGGCAAGAACAAAGACGCCGATGGCCTGAGCATGGCCGAACCGGGCGCCATGGCCGAGCAGTTGAAGGCCGAGGTGCGCACTCATACGCGCGTCAGCGGCATCGATGCCGGCCACAAGCGCTTGTGGATCGGCGAAGAAGCGGTTTATTACCGCGATCTGATCCTCGCTTGGGGTGCAGAAACCGTGCGTGTGCCCATCGAAGGCGATGGCGCGGATCTGGTGTTCCCGATCAACGATCTCGAAGACTACGCACGTTTCCGCGCCGCTGCGGCGGGCACGCGCCGGGTGTTGTTGCTCGGCGCCGGCCTGATCGGCTGCGAATTCGCCAATGACCTGATTCTCGGCGGCTACGAAGTGCAACTGGTGGCGCCGTGCGAACAAGTCATGCCGATGCTGCTGCACCCGGCCGCTGCGGCTGCCGTGCAGGCCGGACTGGAAAGCCTCGGTGCGAAATTCCACCTCGGCCCCGTGCTGACCCGATTGCAGAAAGTCGCCGACGGACTGGAAGCGCACCTGTCCGACGGTCAGGTCATCCCGTGCGACGTGGTGGTGTCGGCGATTGGCCTGCGCCCACGCATCGATCTGGCGGCCGCTGCGGGCGTACAGGTCAATCGCGGTGTCGTGGTCGACCGGCACCTGAAAACCTCCCACGCCAATATCTACGCCTTGGGCGACTGTGCCGAGGTCGACGGGCTGAATCTGCTGTACGTAATGCCCCTCATGAGCTGTGCGCGAGCACTGGCACAAACACTCGCCGGTAACCCGACCGCCGTCAGCTACGGCCCGATGCCGATCACCGTGAAAACCCCTGTGTGCCCGTTGGTGGTTTCGCCGCCGCCACGGGGCAGCGAAGGCGTCTGGACGGTTGAAGGGCAGGGCGCCGACATCAAAGCCCTGTGCCACAGCGCCGACGGCCAATTGCTCGGTTACGCGCTGACCGGTGCAGCCGTGATGGAAAAACTCGCCCTGAACAAACAGCTTCCGGCCCTGCTGGCGTAAATACCGGTCGTTCTGTCGGAATCACCCCGCTTTTGCCCCTACAAAGGTCGCGGGGAGACTGGCGCCGCCGGTATCCGCGTGCCATTCTCACTCCCGTCTGCCGCAGAGTAGAGCCTGCGGCGCCTTGGGCGCTGTTCCAACGAGAACAGCACGGACATAACAACAAAAAACCGTCAAAGGGGCTTCACTAATGCGTAAACCAGAACTCGCCGCTGCAATCGCTGAAAAAGCAGATCTGACCAAAGAACAGGCCAACCGCGTACTCAACGCCGTTCTCGAAGAAATTACCGGCGCTCTGCACCGCAAGGACAGCGTCACGCTGGTCGGCTTCGGCACCTTCCTGCAACGCCACCGCGGCGCCCGCACCGGCAAAAACCCGCAGACCGGCGAGCCGGTCAAAATCAAGGCCAGCAACACCGTTGCGTTCAAGCCAGGCAAATCGTTGAAAGACAGCGTTAATCCTTAATTGCGGCGAACTCCTCGAATAACCGGGAGAACCGTATGAAAAATGGGCACACCAATTGCGGTTGGGTGCCCATTTTTTGTGGCTGACGGATCGGCTTATTGACGCCGGAAGCAGGCCTTACCGTTGCCAAAATTGACGGCCAAGCAGTTGGGTTCGATGGCTAATTGCAGATCTTTGAACAACACAGAAAGATCGCCGTTGGCAGGGTCAGGATAGGCTTGCCAGTCCAGCGTCGCCCATCGAGTTTCCGGCATGACGGTGAACCACTCGATTTCATCAGGAGAATTTTGTGTATGTAAGCCGATTTTTGCCAATGCTTTATTTGGGGAGAACGGCAGTGTCAGCGTGTTTCGCTGCGAGTCTGTCCAAACCTCCTTCAACGTCGAACCGTCTTCGAATTGCCAATGAACTTCCACTGGATGGATCGCGGGTGGTGAGACCGGATCGAAGTGATAAAACGTCAACCAATAGTTATGGTCAACTCGTTCTCGCTCTTCTGCAGCCAGATAACGGCTGGTGGTCGCCAGATCAAATCCGATGGGTTGTTCGAACATTAAGGGTTGGTTTTTTCGTTTCTTCCAACCAATGTTAAAGGCTCGGCTATCCTCCGCGACATTGAACCATTGATAGGTTCCACGATTTTGATCTGTGCCAAAGCCGATTTTTTTCAGCGTTCTCTGGTGATCGTAAGGAAACCAGAGGTCTGTTTGTTGATTCGAGTTCAGGAGCAATTGACCCGGTGGACCTGAATTGAACTCGAGACTGACCATCACGGGCTTCAGGGGCGGCGGCGGAGGTTGGTGATCGTAACGAAGCTCTAAAACGTAGCTCTCTTTAGCCAACTCATTGCTTTCTTTGTCGGCATGCTCCTTGAGTTCGACCAGAGTTCTCTCGCGTGAAAGATTGTAGGAAAGCTTCTTTGCTGGTTGGGCAGCAGGCTCTTGCTCCAGCATGAGAGTGTTTTCCTCGACATACCAGTTTCCCTTGGCGAAACCGCCAGTCGATCCGTAGGCGATACCAGCAGAAAAGCTGCCGTCCTTACGCAACAGCAACTCGGCGGCCATTTCCATGGCGCCAGACAGGTAGTAATGGCCGTCCAGTGACGAGGTGTCTGCAAACGCCTGGGTAGCGGGAAGCCACATCAGCGCTGCGAACAACAGCGGTTTCAATTCCATGAGGTAATGCTCCTTACCAGCTCCCGAAGGGGATGCCGAATTTTTCGATGTAGGCTTTGGATACGTCGGTTAGAGGCCGATGTTTACCGCCGGATTTACCCTCGTAAGGGCCTTTGGGATTGATTGTTCCTTGAACGCGGGCAATTTCGACCGCCTTAAAGCAGGGGCCGCCCAGCCAGACCTTTGCTATGCCGCCGGGTGCCAGACCGATACCGATATCATTGCGGTAATCGGTGATCCATTTTCCATCAGCCCTGCAGAAAGCTTTTTCCGGCTTGCGCATGATTTCCCGGGCCGATTCGGAAATGGTGATGTAAGCCTCATAGGTTTGAGGTTCGGCCTGGGATTGCCATCGTACATAGATCAAACGGGGCAGGTCGGCGCCGGTGACGTCCCGCCCTGCGCCACTTCCGGGGTTTTCTGGCCACCCTGCGGGCGTGCCTTTGTTATCAGCGGGAGTTCTTACCGAAGCAATCCCGGCTCCGGCACGTCGGAATACTCGCTCTCGAATATCCACCACATCGGCGGTTTCAATCCAGACCTCCATGTAGTCCGGTGCTCCAAAGCCAAGAAACCATGGCAGCTTGTCCGCAGCCTGGGAGACGTCTAGTCCGCAGCCGGCCAATAATATGCCTAGAAGGAAGTACATTGTTTTCCTGATAGGTCGAGTGAAGTCATTCATGGGGGTGCACCACTCGTTGATTGTTCTTGGTTGGTCGGTTGATGAAAACAATATTCAAGTCGCTGCTGTTCAAGCCCTTGGCTGCATTCCAGTGAGCGGAAAGATGTATATAGCGGCTACGTAACAAAGCCCTTTCTTTGATAGTCAGCGCTTCGACGGATGATTTTCCAAGCGCATAAGCTTCAAGCTTGGCGTGGATCGGGATCAATTCCGCAGGCAGGGCCAGTCTTGGCTCATTCTCGTCAATCTCTTGGAATGGCACTCCATGCCTAACCGCAAGCTCACGCATGATGCGCAGATACACCAGCGACAGCTCGCCATGTACTGGCCGCTCAATGCTGGCCGCCGCGTAAACCCGCTTTTGAGGATCCGGGCTTGATCTACCATTTGCTGTTGATTGAGTAACGGCTCTTTCCCAAAATGCCACGCGCAAATGACTGCCCGGGACGTCCTCATCGATGACGCCTTTTGCATACCAGGCAAATGCTTCTTTCTCGGCCGCAACATAGGCCACACTGCGGGTCGCGTCCTTGTCTCGGCTGATAGTGCTGGTGATCGGGTTGCTCAGCAGAAGTTTTTCCTTGGCCCTGGGCAAGTAACCGCCGCCCAGATCCGAGTGAACACCGGGCAAAGCCAGATCGATGTCGCCCAGGCTGTTAAGTGCGAAGTTCTCGCGATATTCATCACGCGCAACCAGATGGACTACTTTTTTGGCGCAACCATCAGGCAGCTTTAAATCGAGACCGTGGTTTCTGCTGTTAGCGCCGGTAAAATCGAGCAGCCATGGGTTGGCGATTGCTGCAACGGTGTCAAACAAACCTATGAAATTAATGCTGATACTTGATTGCGGCTGCCAGTCAAAGGTGCTGGAGAGAGCCGGAGAACCTGCTGGAAGCGCATCCGCAAGAATACTGCGATTGCCTTTGAGAACTTCATTTGCAAAGTGTCGAGCCGCAGCGGCACCTCGACTGAAGCCGAAAATATCGAATTCGATCTTTTCTATAAGTAGATTGGGGTTCTTATCGATCAGTGAGCGAAATTGGCGAATGATTTTTTCAGGGCTCTGCTCCACACGAGCCGATACGCCAGTCTCTCCTCGGCCTGTCGCTTGTGCGTAAAGTGAGTCACCTGCGTCAGCTGTTGTGCCAATACCTTCGATATACACGCGCAAAGAGGCGTTTCTCGTTTTCTCCGGCAGTGTTTCGAAGGAATGATCCGTATACAGCTCATACAGCCGCACAATATTGCTCACATCGTTTCCATAACTGTTGTCCGGCGAACTCCCGTTTCCGTCGTAACCGTAGGTGGCGCAGTGCTGCTGGATCTCTGCAGCCGCTTCCGCAAGATTGGCGTCTGCGGCGTAGCACGCGGCGACCGTCTCGCTGTTGGCCTTGTTATTCCCGGTGCCATCGAAAAACACGCCGATACGCAAAGTAATTCCCTCCGGCGTCTCATCGTCCAGCTCGACTTCTTCCTCCTCTTCTTCGAGTTCGTCCTCTGTAGGTGCGTGTACCGCTGGCGCAACGGGAAACGCTCCATCCAGGCCTGGAAGCAGCAGATTGGGCGCTTCACTGTCGTGTGGCTTGCGGCCCGTCTTGATTTCCGTGCTGCTGAAAATACCGCCCGCGTCGATCACGAGGTGATGGCCACCGGCTTTCAGCGTGATGCTAGCCCCGGCATCCAGCACCACACTGGCGCCGGCCTTCAGATGCACTTGCTGGCCGGCCTCGATGTCGAGAGACTTTCCAGCCTGGGTGTAACTGCTGCCATTGATGGTTTCGCGGCGTTCGTTGCCCACTTCCAGTTGAAGGCTGTTGCCGATTTTCTGCGCCATGTCGCGTTGCGCGCGCAAGTAGATCAGTTCCTGTCCCGCGCGATCTTCAATCGACAGTTCGTTGTAGCCGCCATTGCGCGGCGAGCTTTCGCTGCGCAAGACGGTTTTGGTCTTGTGGTCGGGTAAAGAGTAGGGCGGCGTGGTAACTCTGTTGGCCACACACCCGGTGATCAGTGGTTTGTCCGGGTCACCCTCCAAAAAGGACACCACGACTTCCATGCCGACCCGCGGAATGGTCACAGCTCCAAAATGATCTCCGGCCCAACTGCTCGCCACGCGTACCCAGCAACTGCTGCGCTCACTGTTGAGTTCTTTGCGATCCCAAGGAAGTTCGATCTTCACGCGACCTAACTCATCGCAGTAAATCTCTTCGTCTTCGGGGCCGGTAACCCGTGCGGTCTGGATCACCAGCGGGCGGCGTGGTGCAGGCAGCGGAGGCCGGAAAACCACCTCAGCGGGAATCACGCTAAAGCGATTTCGGTAGCCTTGGGTAAAACCATCGGCGGTTTTGACGTCGCTGGGGCCGAACTCCTCAAGCACTTGTGGCTGTCGGCCTTCATGGGCAACGCTGAGCAGAAACCACAGGTCGTTGCACTTTTTACGCGGGTGTCCGGTCAGCTCAAACAGGTGGCCACAACGCAGATTCGTCTGATCGCTTTCGCCGTCGCCCAGTTCGTAATCGCTACGGTGGCGCTCCAGTGCCTGACGGGCAATTTGTTTGCCGCGCCTTTCGTTCTCGATCAGCAGCGGATAGCGGTAGTCCTCAAGCGTTGGAGTGAACCCGGCGGTGAAGCAGCTTTCAAGCAACAGGCTCGGGCGCTTCAGGTCGTAGTCACGGCGGGTGACGGAGCTGGTGCGCGTGCTGTTACGCACACCAAATCGGCTGATCACCTGATGCTCGGCCACCATGCCGGATTCCTGCTTATACGGTGTCGCAGCCAACCTGGGGAGAAACACCTGGTCATCGGTGAACACCAGCAAATGGCCGTCTGTCGAATGCTGGTGATGCCAGGCGATACCGTCCTCGGCGCACAGCCGCTGGATAAATTCAAAATCGCTTTCCGCGTATTGAGTGCAATAGTCGCGAGGCGGATTCGGGGTGACATGAAAGCTGAAGGCATCACCTTGAATACCGTGACCCTTGAGCACCTGCGCGATGATCTGCGGCACCGTGCGCTGCTGAAAAATCCGTTGGTCATGGCTGAACTGCAAGTAGTACAACGCCGGCACCAGCGTCAGTTGGTAATCGGTGAGGCGTTTTCCGGCTTCACCCATCCGCACATCTTCAATGCGTCCGTGAATGCCTTCTTGGTTAAACCCGAATTGCAGAAACGCCGGCTGACTGAGCAGACCTTCCAGATCGATATCCGCTCGTTCGCTGACCAGCTCAATACGGATGGCGTACAGGCCGCTGATGGCTTCATCACCCTCAAACGCGAGCACCTTGAAGTCGTGGCGAACTCCGGGAATTTGCAGGTTAAAAGGCGCGCAATTGCCCGTACTGAACATACGCTTGTCCTTAAGCAAGGTGAGTCGACGCGCGGTGTCCGATCCTCCGTGATCGCCACGCATAAAAAATTTGCCAAGGCACGCTAGCTGCGGGGGAAATAAATTGATGTAAGAACCGTCTCTGACATTTGTCAGAGACTTCCGGGTTGTAAGGTGTTGTGTGAATTGAAGGAAATGACTGTAGGAGGGGAGTTCGATAACTATTGAATTAGCACGAATGTGCAGTGTTTCCGGCCTGCTGAAAGTTTCACAAAGTAATTTGCCATCAAATTGATGGCACTTTTTCTGTTCGTCATTGTCCTCGCTGAATTATTCAAAGAGGCTGATGCATTTTCGGAAGTGTCCTACTTCTATTTTTTTCAAGAGTTGTCATGCTTGCCACCCTGTAATGGGACGAGCGTCCGGGAGGATGTCGTCTCGCCGTACAGAAGCGCTCTGGCTCAGGGCTTTGGCGGGGGAGACAGAAATGTGGCGAATATAAATGACTATCAGGGATTCCCTTGCGACATATAGGGCAATCTCCTACAGGCCCCAATGAACACTTCGTCTTGTTGTTTAATCAGATGCTTGCTAGTGGCCATCATAGTGATTACGATGCGCCCACTTGAAAGAGCACATCTCAATTGGATGAGTCGCACCACCGCTCTTCGATACTGTCCCGCGCCGCGGTTACTCCAATAGGCGCCTGACTGTAATCCTTAATAAAGGCCATGGATGTCCTACTCAAGCAAACTTTCCGCCCATTACCTCGAACTCGCTAAAGTCTCTGTTTCCAAAGAGAATTTCGCGGGCGAAGACGTTCGTTTTTCGAGCGAATTCGAGGCGCTGGAAAGCGAGCTGGCCAAAGCCTCGTCGATGCACGAAAGCGGGCAGATCGACTGGCTGAAAATTCGCGAAAACAGCGAAAATCTGCTGCGTACCCAATCCAAGGATTTGCGTGTCGGCGCCTGGCTGACCTGGTCGCTGTACCAGCGCGAATCCTTCCCCGGGCTGCTGGCCGGCCTCGGTCTGCTGCACCATCTGTCGGAAAACAACTGGGCCGACGTTCACCCGCTCAAACCCCGCACCCGTGCCGCCGCCATCGGCTGGCTGGTGCCGCGTCTCGAGCAAGTCATCACCGAAAACATTGCGATCAAAGAGCAGTTGCCGATGTTCCGGCAGCTCTCCGAGCACCTGTCCGGTCTCGAAGCGGCGTGTGCTGAGCACCTGGGCGATGATTCGCCGCTGCTGCTGCCGATCTCCCGTCGCCTGAAAACCATGATCCAGCGCGCGGCCGACAACCAGCCGGCCCCCGGTGTGGTCGGTGCGGCGGTGGCGCAGGTCAAGCAGGCGGCGAGTCAGTTGCTCACCCCCGGCGCACCGATCGACAACGAGCGCGAGGCGCACAAAGCCCTGCGCGCCCAACAGGAAAGCGCCCGGCCGCTGTGCGCCTGGTGGCTCAAGCAGAAAGCCACCGACCTGCGCGCCCTGCGCCTCAATCGCACGCTGCTGTGGATGACCATTGACGCGGTGCCGGAGCGCAACGCCGAGCAGATCACCGTGTTACGCGGTCTGCCGCTGGAAAAACTCAAGCTCTATCAGGACCGTTTCGATCAGGGCAAATACGCTGATCTGCTGGTGGAACTGGAGGCGAGCCTGGCGAAGGCGCCGTTCTGGTTCGATGGCCAGAGGATGGTCTGGGAGTGTCTCCAGAACCTCAACGCCGAGCTGGCAATGCGCGAAGTGGAAATCCACTTCGCGCTTTTGGTTCAACGGCTGCCCGGCATCGTCGAGTTGCGCTTCCATGACGGCGCGCCGTTTGCCGATCCGTCCACCCGGGCGTGGATCGCCGCCAACGTCATGCCGCACCTGCAAAGCGCCAGTGCGCCGCGCAAGGTCGAAAGCGAAAACGTCGAAACCCAGCCGGCCTGGGAAAAGGCCCTCGAAGAAGTCCTGCCGCTGCTGCGCAAGGAAGGCCTGAAGCCGGCCGTGCAGACGCTCAAGCAAGGTTTGCAGTCGGCCCATGGCGGGCGCGAGCGCTTCTTCTGGCAGTTCGCCCTCGCACGGCTGTGCTTCATGGCCAAGAAATACGAACTGGCCAAGAACCAGCTGGAAACCCTCGATCAGACATTACAGGACTCAGGCCTGCACGCCTGGGAGCCCGATCTTGCATTGGAAGTGCTGCATCTACTGCATAGCTGCTGCGAGTTGTTGCCGCAGAACCATGCCGTACGTGAACGCAAGGAAGAGATTTATCGCAGGCTGTGCCACCTCGACCTCGAAGTGGTACTCGAATAGGCCCCAGGGCCACAACCGCAAGGAGAAAAGCCATGGCCAAAGAAGGCTCGGTAGCCCCCAAGGAACGCATCAACGTCACCTTCAAACCCGCCACCGGCGGTGCTCAGGAAGAGATTGAACTGCCGCTGAAGCTGCTGGCAATCGGTGACTACACCCACCGCAAGGACGATCGCAAAATCGAAGATCGCAAGCCGATCAGCATCGACAAGATGACCTTCGACGAAGTGTTGGCCAAGCAAGAACTGGGTCTGACGCTGAGCGTGCCGAACCGTCTGCAGGAAGATGGCGAGGCCGACGAGCTGGCTGTGCAACTGCGCGTCAATTCGATGAAGGACTTCAACCCGGCCAGCCTGGTCGAGCAAGTGCCTGAGCTGAAAAAACTGATGGAACTGCGCGATGCGCTGGTGGCCCTCAAAGGCCCGCTGGGTAACGCACCTGCGTTCCGTAAAGCGATCGAAGGCGTGCTCGCCGACGACGAATCCCGCGGTCGCGTACTCGGTGAGCTGGGCCTGAACGCCGCAGCCCCGGACGCCTGAGACTCCAGCCAAGGAAGCCAACACAATGAGCACTAGCGCAGCACAAGAGAAGAGCGCCGCCAGCGGCGAATACAGCATTCTCGACAGCATCATCGCCGAAACCCGTCTGACTCCGGACGACGAAGCCTACGACATCGCCAAGCGCGGTGTGTCGGCGTTCATCGAAGAACTGCTCAAGCCGCAGAACAACGGTGAGCCGGTCAAGAAGGCCATGGTTGACCGCATGATCGCCGAGATCGATGCCAAGCTCAGCCGTCAGATGGACGAAATCCTGCACCACCCGGACTTCCAGGCGCTGGAATCCTCGTGGCGTGGTCTGCAGTTGCTGGTCGACCGCACCAACTTCCGCGAAAACATCAAGATCGAAATCCTCAACGTCTCGAAAGAAGACCTGCTGGACGATTTCGAAGATTCGCCGGAAGTCATGCAGTCGGGCCTGTACAAGCACATCTACACCGCTGAATACGGCCAGTTCGGTGGTCAGCCTGTGGGCGCGATCATCGCCAACTACTACATGTCGCCAAGCTCGCCAGACGTAAAGCTGATGCAGTACGTGGCCAGCGTTTCGTGCATGTCGCACGCGCCGTTCATCGCTGCTGCCGGCCCGAAATTCTTCGGTCTGGAAAGCTTCACCGGCCTGCCGGATCTGAAAGATCTGAAAGACCACTTCGAAGGCCCGCAATTCGCCAAATGGCAGAGCTTCCGTACTTCGGAAGACTCCCGCTACGTTGGCCTGACCGTGCCGCGTTTCCTGCTGCGTAACCCGTACGATCCGGAAGAAAACCCGGTGAAATCGTTCGTGTACAAGGAAACCGTTGCCAACAGCCACGAGCACTACCTGTGGGGCAACACTGCTTACGCGTTCGGTACCAAGCTGACCGACAGCTTCGCCAAATTCCGCTGGTGCCCGAACATCATCGGCCCGCAGAGCGGTGGCGCAGTTGAAGACCTGCCATTGCACCATTTCGAAAGCATGGGCGAAATCGAAACCAAGATTCCTACTGAAGTTCTGGTTTCCGACCGTCGTGAATACGAACTGGCCGAGGAAGGCTTCATCTCCCTGACCATGCGTAAAGGCTCCGACAACGCGGCGTTCTTCTCCGCCAGCTCGGTGCAGAAGCCGAAGTTCTTCGGCATCAGCGCAGAAGGCAAGGCCGCAGAGCTGAACTACAAGCTCGGCACCCAACTGCCGTACATGATGATCGTCAACCGCCTGGCTCACTACTTGAAAGTGCTGCAGCGCGAGCAACTCGGTTCGTGGAAAGAGCGTACCGACCTCGAGTTGGAACTGAACAAGTGGATCCGTCAGTACGTCGCCGACCAGGAAAACCCGAGCGCCGAAGTGCGTGGCCGTCGTCCGCTGCGCGCTGCGCAAGTGATCGTCAGCGACGTTGAAGGCGAGCCGGGCTGGTACCGCGTGAGCTTGAACGTGCGTCCGCACTTCAAGTACATGGGTGCCGATTTCACCCTGTCGCTGGTTGGCAAGCTGGACAAAGAGTAAGAGCGACTCATGGACGGATACGGCAGCCTGTTCGAACGCCTCAACGGCGACGCGCAACTACGCAAGGGCAACAGCCTTGAGGCTTGTGCCATGGCGTCAGTGGCTGCCCATCTGGCCAAAATGCTCAGCACCCGGGCCGGCAGCGTGCAAACGCTTTCCGACTACGGGTTGCCCGATCTCAATGACATGCGTCTGAGCCTGCACGACTCCCTGAGTCAGGCCCGTCTGGCCATCGAAAACTTCATCGAAGCCTACGAGCCGCGCCTGAGCAATGTGCGTGTCATTTCCCTGCCGCGTGACCACGATCAACTGCGCCTCGCCTTCAGCATCGAAGGCCTGCTGGAAGTTGAAGGGTTCAAGCGTCAGGTCAGTTTTTCCGCGCGCCTGGATGGCAGCGGTCAAGTGAAGGTCACCTAAGGAGATCCCCGATGTCTGGCAAACCAGCAGCACGCGTATCCGACCCCACCGCTTGCCCACTTCCAGGCCACGGTACCAACCCGATCGCCGCCGGTTCCGGCGACGTGTTCTTCGATGGCCTCGCGGCCGCCCGCCAAGGCGATGCCTCGGCGTGTGGTGGTGCGATGGTCGGCGATCTGGCGACCACGGTGTTGATCAATGGAAAACCGGCCGCCACGGTCGGCTCCGTTGGATCTCACGGGAATAAGGTTACGGCAGGTTCCGGGACGGTGATCATCGGGAATTCGCATTCGCCAGTGCCATTTTCGGGGCTTGCCGCTATAGCGGTTGTCGCGGCGCTGGATTACCGACTGGGTTTGAAGTCCGGTGGCAACTCGGTACTGACGCCGCTGGAAATTCCAGACTTCGACGAGCTGAAATCAGGAACATCGAAAAACCGTGAGTTGGTCGATTTCGTCGTCGAGAACCGCATGGACGCAGCTGACAGTGTGAAGCTGGAAGTGCTGGACGGCGAGAAGCTGGTATACGCCGAGGCCAACACCGCACCGTTCCTGCCACCAGGCAAGCATTCATGGCAGTGGGACGGCTACGACACGGCCGGCATCCTCGATACCAAGGTCCTGAAAAGCCCGAACCTGAAAGTGCGCCTCACCGCGACCGGGGCGGGGAAGCAGCAAGTGACTGAAGTGAAGCTTGATTGCTCGGCTAAAAAGGTGAAATGGGTCGATGTGCGTGTTGACCGCAACGCCAAGACCGTTGAAGTGACGTTGCGCCCGAGCTTTTCGGATGGCGGCAGCAGTGGTTCCACACCCGGACTGGTACCCACGCCTTTCAGCACGTTGCTTGGCTGGGCCAAGGAAGGTATCGAGTTGTACTGGTCGCGTAATGGCTCACGCGGCGGCGGTATCGCCGAGGGCATCACGACCAGCAAAGGCCTTTACAAAGTCACGGTCAAAACCGAGATCAACGTCGAGCCCAAAGCCGGGAATTTCCCGTTGATTGACTCCTTGTCGAAGGACTTTGGTCGTTCCACCAGTCTGGCGATTGCAAGAAAGGTTTATCACAACGCCGGTTATGCCTATGAAAGCTACGTTGTTCAACGACGTCGAACTCCAGAGTTCGCTAGAGACATTGCCAGAGAAGAGTTCAAAGAAACGTCGGCTCATGAGTTTGGTCATTTGATTCTCAATGAGTACGGCGGGGGAATCATCCCCGGTTACTCCTGGACTCACAAAGAAACATCGACATTGATGCAAAACCCAAAGGACAACCACCCGACGCCGAACGCCGGCGAGGTGGATGTCATGCATTACTTCAGCAGTTACACGCAGTCCTCCGCTGATCTGCAAAAGAGAATGGCGGCGTCTGAACAGGACGTCAAAAGCCTGCTTTGGCTGGCAAGGGTCGAGTTCGATGACTAGGTTGACCGGTCTCATCTTGCCGTTCGTTTCCCTTTATGGCTGTGCTGCTCAGCAGGTGTACCAGCGCGAGTGGACAATCAGCGAGGCTTCGGTTTGTCCATGAAACTGCCAAGGACGATTTTGATGATGAGATGGGTAAGCTTCTTCGCGTGCTTCGTTTCGCTGACTGCATGCGCTACGCAGCAGGTCTATCGCAATGATGTTTACCTGCTGAACACGTGTGGAGTACCACTGGAGCTGACGTTGGCGAACGACTCCAACTATGACGATCAGCCACGCAGTTTCACGTTAAACCCGAACCAGCGCAGTTCCATCGGCAACTACCAGTCATTCGGTGAAGACGTATCGGGTCAGATCAGCGACCAGTACAGCCTGTCGATCAAAAGCCAGAACGCGACTAAGTCCATCGACGCGCAGACCTTGCGAAAGGCAGTAGCGAGCATCAAAAAAACTGAAGAAAAAGCTGTCCGTTCGTGGACGGTCGATACCGGGGCTTTCTGCCCATGAAGCACTTGTTCGGGTTGGCTCGATGAAACTCAGAGCCTGGCAATGTCTCATCGCTTTTCTCAGCTCGGTCGGTTTGCTGACGATTCTGGTCGGCTTCGCGCTGCTGGTGCGAATGGAAAGCTCGACCGAACCAAAGCTGTTCGCGCATCCCCACGCGTTGTGGATTGGCGCCGAGGATGGTGGGGTATTCGTCGAGATTACCAAGCACGAAGCGCCGGACTATTACGTGGAAATTCGTCACGAAAATGGTGGGATGTGGACTGAAGGCTGGGTTCGATATGGCACCAGGGACAGCCATCCACTCAGCACTGCGGCAATTGGTGGCTACGGCGGTGAAGAGCTCTATGTCTATACGGGTGTCGCGATCACGCCGCAAAAACAGGGAGTTGCGCAGCGATGAATAAATACGTGCCAGCGACCCCGGGGCAGGAGACGGACGCATGACCGACTCAGGTCGCTTCGCAATGATTTGGCTGCAGCGCTTGCTACTCGTGGTGGGAGCGTTCGCTTGCATGCTCTATTTTGCTGCGCACGCGCTTTCCAACGCTTTTATGTTGCTGATGGACCGCGAAAATTTTATCCCTGCGCAGTCGTCCATCTGGACATTCGAACCTTACGAAATCAATCAAGGTTCTTCGTCTTACTGGCTCTACGGTGAGGACAGGGACAACTATTACTTTTTTGCGTACGTCCCTGAACATTCATATCGCGTGATCGCAAAAGACAATGGGTGCGCAGGCTTCGACAAGCGCGATGTCCGCACATGGTGCATGGATCACGCTGTGGAGGTTCGCCGATGACCGACTCATCAAGTGAGATGCTCATGCTTAGTCGTGCGCAACTGAGCTTCTTCATGGTGGCCTTATGGTGGCCATTGCTGGCGGTGTTGGCGATCAGTTCCTATGACCTGTGGAATGGCGAGTATTCAACACCCGAGTCGTCCGGGATTTATTGGCAGTACCTGTTGTGGTGGGGAATTCCCGGGCTTTTGGGTTTTTCGCTATGGATGTCCCGATCGGCGCAGAGCCGCAACGAGCAGCAGGCATTGCGGATGGTTTGGTGGGCGCCGGTGAAGTTCATCCCGTTCTATGCCGTGCCATGGATGCTGTATGGCTTGCTCAGTCTGGCCGTCGGTCAGCTCAGTGATGCCTACATGGCGTACGGCTGGATCTCGATTGTGCCGTTTCTCCTGATTGGCGGTTACGTCTGTGCCGGCGTGACGGTCGCGCTCTACAGGATATTTTTTTGATGAGTTCCACTACCAGGCAGGTAACCCGTGTCCTTTAACCACTACTACCAAAGCGAACTCACCGCACTGCGCCAGCTCGGTCGCCGTTTCGCCGAGCGTAGTCCGGCGTTGGCGCCGTATCTGGGGCAGGCCGGGCGGGATCCGGACGTGGAGCGGTTGCTCGAAGGCTTTGCGTTTCTGACCGGGCGGCTGCGCCAGAAGCTCGATGACGAGCTGCCGGAACTCAGCCATTCGCTGATGCAGTTGCTGTGGCCGAACTACATGCGCCCGCTGCCGGCGTTCAGTATTTTGCAGTTCGATCCGCTCAAGCGTTCCGGGCCTGCGTTGCGCGTCGAGCGTGATACACCGATTGAAAGCAAACCGATCGAAGACGTGCGTTGCCGCTTCCGTACTTGCTACCCGACCGAAGTCTTGCCGCTGGATCTGGCCGCGCTGAACTACTCGGTGAAGGGCGACGGCTCGCTGCTCAGCCTGCGTCTGGAAATGAGTGCCGACGGCCACCTCGGTGAACTGGAACTGAGCAAGCTGCGTCTGCACTTTGCCGGCGAGCGCTACATCAGCCAGATGCTTTATCTGAGCCTGCTGCGCAACCTTGAAGGCATCGAACTGATCCCGCTCGACGGCGCCGGTAAACCGATTGATGGCGTCAGCGGCAAGCCGATGGCGTTCAAGATTCCCGGTGATCGGGTCAAACCGGTGGGCTTTGCCGAAGAAGAAGCGTTGATCCCGTATCCGCTGAACACCTTCCGCGGCTATCGCTACCTGCAGGAATACTTCGCCTTTCAGGACAAGTTCCTGTTCGTCGACGTCAACGGTCTGGACATCATCAACGCGCTGCCGGAAGACACCCTCAAGCAGATGCGCGGCCTGGAATTGCGCTTCGATATCCGCAAGAGCGGCATCATGCGTATGCGTCCGACCCTGGATAATGTGAAGCTGTTTTGCACGCCGATTGCCAACCTGTTCGCCCACGACGCACTGCCGATTCGCCTCGATGGCAAGCAGGACGAATACCTGTTGCTGCCGGCGGAATACGATCTGGAAAATTGCGGTGTGTTTTCGGTGGAAACCGTGACCGGCTGGAAGCCCGGCGGCCTCGGTTATCAGGAATACGTGCCGTTCGAATCCTTCGAGCACGACCCGAGTTTCGACGTGCCCAACAGCCGTCCGCATTACAGCATCCGCCAGCGTTCGTCCTTGCTGCACGACGGCCTCGACACCTACCTGAGCTTCGGCATCCGCCACACCGAAGCCCACGAAACCCTGTCGATCGAGCTGATCTGCACCAACCAGAACCTGCCGCGCAAGCTCAAGCTTGGCGACATCTGCATGGCCTGCGAAGAGACGCCGGAGTTCTTGAGCTTCCGCAACATCACCCCGGCCACGTCGAGCTTCGCGCCACCGCTGAACCGTGACTTCCTGTGGAAGCTGATCAGCAACATGTCGCTTAACTATCTGTCGCTGGCCGACGTCAATGCGTTGAAGGTGATTCTCGAAACCTATGACCTGCCGCGCTACTACGACCAGCACGCGGAGAAGGTCAGCAAACGCCTGCTCGGCGGCCTCAAGCACATCAAGCATCACCACGTCGACCGCTTGCACCGTGGGTTGCCGGTGCGCGGTTTGCGCACCGAACTGACCATCGACCCGGAAGGGTACATCGGCGAAGGCGACCTGTTCGTTTTCGCTTCGGTTCTTAACGAGTTTTTCGCGCTTTACGCCAGTCTCAATTCATTTCATGAGCTGCGCGTAAAAAGCACACAGGGAGAGGTGTACCAATGGACACCACGTATGGGCCTGCAGCCCCTGCTTTAAGCGGGCTGACCAAGGTAATACGCGAGTACTCGCTGTTTCAGGCCGTGCTGCTGGTGATCGACCGGCTGCGCGAAGCACACCCGTACCTGAGCGAAGACGATCTGTACGACCACGTGGAGTTTCAGGCCAACCCGAGCCTGGGCTTTCCGCGCAGCGACGTCGATCGCGTCGAGTTTTTCGAAGAACACGGGCAGATGCGCGCGCGCATGCGTTTCAACCTGATCGGCCTGGTCGGCTCGGGTTCGCCGTTGCCGGCGTTCTACGGCGAACAAGCCCTGGGCGACAGCGAAGACGGCAACCCGACGCGCAACTTCCTCGACCTGTTTCACCATCGCCTGCAACGGCTGATGCTGCCGATCTGGCGCAAATACCGCTACCGCGCGAGCTTCCAGAGCGGCGCGATTGACCCGTTTTCCTCGCAGCTGTTCGCCCTGATCGGTCTGGGCGGCGAAGAGATTCGCAAGGCCAAGGAACTCAACTGGAAACGCCTGCTGCCATACCTCGGTCTGCTCAGTTTGCGGGCGCACTCGGCGGCGCTGATCGAAGCCGTGCTGCGTTACTACTTCAAGCACGAAGACCTGGTCATCGAGCAGTGCATCGAGCGCCGCGTGGAAATTCTCGAAGAGCAGCGCAATCGTTTGGGCCGCGCCAACAGCCTGCTCGGCGAAGACCTTGTGCTCGGCGAACACGTGCGCGACCGCAGCGGCAAATTCCGCATTCACATCACCGAACTCGACTGGCAGCGATTCCATGAATTCCTGCCGATCGGTTTTGGTTACCAGCCGCTCTGCGCGCTGGTGCGGTTCACCCTGCGTGACCCGCTCGATTACGACATCCGCCTGGTGTTGCGCCAGGAAGAAATCCGCGAACTGCGCATCGGTGAGCAGAACGCCTGTCGCCTCGGTTGGACCAGTTGGCTGGGCCGCGAGAAAGCGGACGGCGTGGTGACCCTGGGCAGCAAAATTCATTAAGGACGTGAGCCATGATCAACGTAGACCTGCAACAACTCATCCAGGCGCTGGACGCCGAAACCCGTCGTGATCTGGAACGTTCCGCCGAGCGTTGCGTGGCCCGTGGCGGTAGCAAGATCCTTGTCGAAGACCTGATGCTCGGCCTGCTCGAGCGTCCGAACGGCTTGCTGTCGCGCGCACTGCAGGATGCCGACGTCGACGCCGGTGAGCTCAGCGCCGCGCTGCAATCGCGCGTCGAACACAGCGCTTCGCGTAATCCGGTGTTCGCCCCGGAACTGGTGCAGTGGCTGCAAGACGCGCTGCTGGTGGCCAACCTCGAACTGGGCCAGACCCAGGTCGAAGACGCCGCGCTGATCCTCGCCCTGCTGCGCAATCCGATGCGCTATGCCGGCAGCCGTTATCAGCCGCTGCTCGCTAAGTTGAACATCGATCGCCTGAAAGAATTTGCCCTGTCGCAACAGGAGCAACCGGCGGCCAACGGTAAACCTGCCGCGCAGGGCGAATCGCTGCTGCAGCGCTTCACCCACAACCTGACCCAGCAGGCCCGCGACGGCAAACTCGACCCGGTGCTGTGCCGTGACGGCGCGATCCGCCAGATGGTCGACATCCTCGCCCGTCGCCGCAAGAACAACCCGATCGTGGTTGGTGAGGCCGGTGTCGGCAAGACCGCCATCGTCGAAGGCCTGGCTTCGCGCATTGCTGCCGGTGAAGTACCGCAAGTGCTCAAAGGCGTTGAACTGCTGTCGCTGGACATGGGCCTTTTGCAGGCCGGCGCCAGCGTCAAAGGTGAATTCGAACGTCGTCTCAAAGGCGTGATCGACGAAGTCAAAGCCTCGCCGAAACCGATCATTCTGTTCATCGACGAAGCCCACACCCTGATCGGCGCGGGCGGCAACGCGGGCGGTTCCGACGCGGCCAACCTGCTGAAGCCGGCGCTGGCCCGTGGCGAACTGCGCACCATCGCTGCGACCACTTGGGCCGAGTACAAGAAATACTTCGAGAAAGACCCGGCGCTGGCCCGTCGTTTCCAACCGGTGCAACTGCACGAACCGACCGTCAGCGAAGCGGTGACCATCCTCCGTGGTCTGGCCCAGGTTTACGAGAAGAGCCACGGCATCTATCTGCGTGATGACGCGGTGGTCTCGGCGGCGGAATTGTCCGCACGTTATCTGGCCGGTCGGCAACTGCCGGACAAAGCCGTCGATGTGCTCGACACCGCGTGCGCCCGCGTACGCATCAGCCTCGCCGCCGCCCCTGAAAGTCTAGAGCGCCTGCGTGGCGAACTGGCTGAAGGTGGCCGCCAGCGTCAGGCGCTGCGCCGCGATGCCGAAGCCGGTCTGCTGATCGACCACGAAGCGCTGGATGCTCTGGAAGCTCGTCTCGACGAAGCCGAAGACGAAATGGTCGCGCTGGAAACCCTGTGGACTGAACAGAAGCAACTGGCCGAGCGCCTGTTGGAATTGCGTCAGCAACTGGCCAAGGCCCGCGAAGCTGCAGCGGTCGAACCCGTGGTCACCGTTGAAGAAGACGCCGAAGGCACCGTGATCGAAACCGTTGCCGCCGAAGTCGAAGAAGGCCAAAGCGTCGAAGCGCTGGAAGCCCAACTCAACGAAACCCACAGCGCCCTGACCGCCGCCCAAGTCAAAGAGCGTCTGGTCAGCTTCGAAGTGTGCCCGCGTCTGGTCGCCGAAGTGATCAGCGCCTGGACCGGCGTGCCGCTGGCGCAACTGGCCCGCGAACACAACGCCAAAGTCGCCAGTTTCGCCACCGACCTGCGCACGCGCATTCGCGGCCAGGAACAAGCCGTGCACGCACTGGATCGCTCGATGCGCGCCACCGCTGCCGGCCTGAACAAGCCTGACGCACCGGTCGGCGTGTTCCTGCTGGTCGGCCCGAGCGGTGTCGGTAAAACCGAAACCGCGCTGGCCCTGGCTGACTTGCTGTACGGCGGTGATCGTTTCATCACCACCATCAACATGTCCGAGTTCCAGGAGAAGCACACCGTTTCCCGTCTGATCGGCGCACCACCAGGCTACGTCGGTTACGGCGAGGGCGGCATGCTCACCGAAGCCGTACGCCAGAAGCCGTACTCGGTGGTGCTGCTCGATGAAGTCGAAAAGGCTGACCCGGACGTGCTTAACCTGTTCTACCAAATCTTCGACAAAGGCGTGGCCAACGACGGCGAGGGTCGTGAGATCGACTTCCGCAATACGTTGATCCTGATGACCTCGAACCTCGGTAGCGACAAGATCAGCGACCTCTGCGAGAACGGCGCACGGCCGACCGCTGAAGTCCTCGAAGAAACCATTCGCCCGGTGCTGAGCAAACACTTCAAACCGGCGCTGCTGGCGCGGATGAAAGTGGTGCCGTACTACCCGGTCGGCGGCCCGGTATTGCGCGAGCTGATCGAGATCAAACTCGGTCGTCTCGGCGAGCGCCTCAATCGTCGTCAGCTGGATTTCAGCTGGTGCCAGAACCTCGTCGATCACCTGTCCGAGCGTTGCACGCAAAGCGACAGCGGCGCGCGCCTGATCGACCATCTGCTCGATCAGCACGTGCTGCCGCTGGTGGCGGATCGTCTGCTCGACGCCATGGCCACCGGTGAAAGCCTCAAGCGCGTGCACGCCACGATCGACGGCGATGCCAGCGTGACCTGCGAGTTCGCCTGAGGTGGGTGTGATGTTCACTCAGGTGCCGCAGCCACTGGTCTATGCCGAAGCGTTGCTGGCGCAGTTCGCCAGTCTGTCGCGCGCGGCGGACGGTGCTGCGTTGCTGGGTGACTTCGTGCGCGGTCTGGCCGAGTTGAGCGGTTGCGAATTGACGCAGCTGTATCTGCTCGACGCTACACACACGTGCCTGGGAATGAACGCCGAATGCCTCGACGGCGCCTTGCAACCGCGCGAAGCGGCGAGCCTGCCAGCGGATTACAACGGTGAGCAACTGCTGCAATTCGCCCTGTGCCAGAACCGCGTGGTGTGCCTCGATGACTTGAGCGGCAGCCTGCACGAAACCAGTTTTCTGCCGGCGGCGACCTCGCCGTGGCAGTCGCTGTTGTGCGTGCCGCTGGTCAATCAGCACAAAGCTGTTGAAGGTTTGCTGCTATGCGCCAGCCGTCGTCGCACCCACCTGCAAGGCTTCGCTGATTCCCTCGGCCAGCTCGGCTCGTTCGTGCTTGGCCAGTTGCATCTGCTGCAACGCCTGCGTCAACCGCTGGCGGAATCGGCAACAGTGGCACGCAGCGTGCCGAGCATCAGTGGTTATGGCTTGATCGGCAAAAGCGCAGCGATGCGCCAGACCCATTCGCTGATCAGCAAAGTACTGCACAGTCCGTACACCGTGCTGTTGCGCGGCGAAACCGGCACCGGCAAGGAAGTCGTCGCGCGGGCGATTCACGATTGCGGCCCGCGTCGTTCTCAGGCGTTCATCGTGCAGAACTGCGCGGCGGTTCCGGAAAATCTTCTGGAAAGCGAGCTGTTCGGCTATCGCAAAGGCGCCTTCACCGGTGCCGACCGCGACCGCGCCGGGCTGTTCGATGCGGCCAATGGCGGCACGCTGTTGCTCGACGAGATCGGCGACATGCCGCTGTCGTTGCAAGCGAAGATCTTGCGCGTATTGCAGGAAGGCGAGATTCGTCCGCTGGGCTCCAACGACACCCACAAGATCGACGTGCGCATCATCGCCGCGACGCACCGCGATCTGTCGACGCTGGTCAGCGAGGGCAAATTCCGTGAGGACTTGTACTACCGCCTCGCGCAATTCCCGATCGAGCTGCCGGCGCTGCGTCAGCGCGACGGCGACATCCTCGAACTGGCCCAGCACTTCGCCGAAAAGACCTGCACGTATTTGCAACGCGATCCGGTGCGTTGGTCGAGTGCCGCGCTGGAACATCTGTCCGGCTACAACTTCCCCGGCAACGTGCGTGAACTCAAGGCTCTGGTCGAGCGTGCGGTGTTGTTGTGTGAAGGCGGCGAGTTGCTCGCCGAGCATTTCTCCCTGCGCATGGAGCCGATGCCGGAAGACAACAGCCACCTGAATTTGCGCGAACGTCTGGAGCAGGTCGAACGCACGTTATTGCTCGACTGCCTGCGCAAAAACGACGGCAACCAGACCCTCGCCGCCCGCGAACTCGGGCTGCCGAGGCGCACGCTGCTGTATCGGCTCGGCCGTTTGAACATCAATCTGGGAGATTTCGATGGGTAGGCAAAACGTCATCGAAATCCTCGCAAAAACCAATTTCAGCGCCGCCCGCAAGGGTCGGCGCTTTGTGCTTTGTCTACCCCTGGAGACCCTCTGATGTCTGTTCGTCACTGGCAAGCTGTCCTGCTGACCCTCGTCGTTCTATGCGGCCTGGGCGGCTGTAGCGGCAACTACAAATTCAACGACAACGACTATCGCCCGTTGGGTGATCCGCAAGCGGTCAATCGCGGCAAGTGACCGCAAGGAGCATCAAACATGGAATTGGTTTTCGAAATGCTGAACACCAAGCAGTTCGTGCCCACCGAGTTGTGCCAGAAGACCTTTAAACAGGCTGGCGGCGTGATCGGGCGGGGCGAGGACTGCGACTGGATCATCCCTGACCGCAAGCGTCACCTGTCCAATCACCACGCGATTGTCAGCTACCGCGAGGGCACGTTCTTCCTCACCGACACCAGCAGCAACGGTGTCCAGGACGGCGAGAGCGGCGCACGCCTGCACAAAGGCGAACCGGTGCGCATCGAACACGGCAGCACCTACGTGCTGGGCGACTTCGAGATTCGCGCGCGCCTGGTACGCGACCCGGCGACCTTCGACGGTGAAGTCGGTCGTCCACGCGCCGCTGGCAGCATCATTCCCGACGACGCGTTCCTCGATCTCGATCCGCTCAACGCCCTCGAGCAGCAAGAGCGTGTGTACTCGGAAATCGACGAACTGCTGGCGCCGAACACCAAGCCTGAGGATTCCCGTCAACGCGCCGACTACGCACGCATCGACATGGAAAGCCTGATGGTGCCGGAGCTGATTGCAGCCCCCGTCGAACCTGAGCCCGCTCCGGCACCGAAAGCCGTTGAGCGTCAAAGCGAAGGTTTCTGGGAGCACTTCGGTGCGGCGTTGGGCGTCGACGTCAAAGGCCTCAGTCACGACGAACGCGAAGCCCTGGCGCTGAACGCTGCGCGTCTGTTGCGCCAAAGCATCGGCGGTCTGCAGCAGAGCCTGCGTACCCGTTCCGAGCTGAAAAACGAACTGCGTCTGGCCCAGACCACCGTGCAAGGCACCAACAAGAACCCGCTGAAATTCGCCGTCGATCCGAGCGAAGCGCTGCAGATTCTGTTGCAGCCAAGCAAGCCCGGTCATCTGCCGGCCGAGCAAGCCATCTCCCGCGCGTTCCGCGATCTTCAGGCGCATCAAGTTGCACTGCTGACCGCCAGCCGCGCCGCCGTGCGCGGCACCCTGGAGCACTTCTCGCCGGAGCAACTGACCCTGCGTTTCGAGCGTGACAACAAGCCGTTGATCGCGACATCGGGCGGGCGCTGGAGAGCGTTCGGCCGTTATCACCAGGCGCTGCGTCAGGACGATGACTGGAGCGAGCGCCTGCTGGCCCGCGATTTTGCCCAGGCTTACGAAGAACAGATCCGCCTGATCTCCACCCTCCACACCGACCACCAAGGATGATGCGCATGTCTCGCCGCTCGACCGCTTTTTTCAAGACGCTGACTGCGCTCACCGTGCTGGTGCTGCTCGCCGGTTGCTCGTCGCTGTCGCCGTACTCGAAAGTGACCAAGATCAACCTGAAGCTGACCGGCAGCGATCAGCTCAACCCGGACCTCAACGGTCGGCCGTCGCCGATCGTCGTGCGCCTGTTCGAACTCAAGCACCCGGTGACCTTCGAGAACGCTGATTTCTTCAGCCTTTACGAACGCGCCAAGGAATCCCTCAACCCGGATCTGGTGGCCAGCGAAGAACTCGAGCTGCGCCCGGGTGAAACCGTGGAAATGAAGCTCAAGGTGGAAGAGGGCAGCCTTTATGTGGGCGTTCTCGCCGCTTACCGCGACTTGCCCGACACCCAATGGCGCCACACCGTTCAGATCACTCCGCTGGAAGTTACCGAAGTCGATTTGACTCTGGATCAGACTGGCATCCGCAACACCAATCAAGTGCTCGCCAAGGCGGATGACTGATCATGAATACCCATAAAGTCATTTGGCAGGAAGGCATGCTGCTGCGTCCGCAGCACTTCCAGCACAACGATCGTTATTACGATCACCAGATGAAAACCCGCACGCAATTGCTCGGTGGCTACACCTGGGGTTTCCTCAATCTGGAGATCGACTTGCAGTTCCTCAACATGGGCAAACTGGTGATCAGTGAAGCCTCGGGGATTCTGCCGGACGGCAGCCTGTTCGAACTGGGTGGCAATACCGAGCCGCTGGCGCTGGACGTACCGCCGAACACCGGCAACACGCCGATCTACCTGGCGCTGCCGCTGGTCACCGGTAACCACATCGAGTCGCGCCGTCCGGAGCAATCCGACGTGCTCGCGCGTTACACCGCGTACGACGCTGAAGTGGCCGACTCCAACGCCGGCGACGATTCCGCCAGCCAGGTCAGCTGCGGTCGCCCGGACTTCAAACTGTTGCTCGGCGAGCAGCAGAGCGATCAGGCCTACGTGAAGCTGAAGATCTGCGACGTGCTCGACACCACGCCCGACGGCGTGATCAGCCTCGATCCGGACTTCGTGCCGACCTACATTCAGGCCCACGCCTCCAGCTATCTGCTGTCGTGCCTGAAAGAAGTCATCAGCATGCTCAACCACCGTGGCGACACGATTGCCGAGCGGATTCGCTCCAACGGCAAGGTCGGCGGTGCCGAGGTCGGCGACTTCATGATGCTGCAACTGATCAACCGCACCGAACTGCTGCTGCGTCACTACCTCGGCCTGGAGCAAGTGCACCCGGAAGAGTTGTACCGCACGCTGCTGACCATGCTCGGCGATCTGGCGACCTTCTCCGGCGAAAGCAAACGTCCGCGTCTGGACAGTCGCTACTCCCACGCCGACCAGGGCGGGAGCTTCCGCAAACTGATGGAAGCAATTCGTCAGGTGCTGTCGATGGTGCTCGAACAGCACGCCATCGAACTGATTTTGCAAGCGCGTCAGTACGGCATCATCGTCTCGCCGTTGCACGACCACAAACTGCTTGGCTCGGCGTCGTTCGTGCTGGCAGCGAGTGCCAACTGCGACTCCGAAGAACTGCGCCACCGCTTGCCGGCGCACCTCAAGGTCGGCCCGGTGGAGCGTATCCGCCAACTGGTCAACCTGCACTTGCCGGGGATCAAGGTCAAACCGTTGCCGGTGGCCCCGCGGCAGATCGCGTTCCATTCGAACAAAACCTATTTCATCCTCGAACTCAGTTCCGAAGACCTGGCACAACTCGAGCGCTCCGGCGGTTTCGCGTTCCACGTGTCCGGCGAATTCGCCGAGCTTGAACTGAAATTCTGGGCCATCAGGAACTGACCGACATGATCAAGGAAACGGATTACAACCAGGACGACAAAACCGTCCTGCTCGATCGTCAGGGCCACGGACCGGCATCGAGTCCGCTGACCGACTTCGCCGCGCCGCCGCGTTTCGAGCAACTGGAAGAACGCATGATCTACGCCGCGCGCCTGCGCCCGGCCGAAGCGTTCAACATCAGCCTCAATTCGCTGGTCGCGGCCTCGTCCGAGCTGCTTTCGGAAGTGGTGCGTCTCAAGCACAGCGAAACCCGCGAAGACTTGTACGCACTCAACGAGCGCCTGACTGCCGGGCTCAAGCTGTTTGAAGTACGCGCCCTGCACAACGGCGCCGAAAGCAGCCAGGTGATGGCCGCGCGTTACGTGCTCTGCACCGTGGTCGACGAAGCTGTCGTGACCACGCCGTGGGGCAACGAAAGCGAATGGTCGCAGATGAGCCTGCTGAGCAGCTTCCACAACGAAACCTTTGGTGGCGAGAAGTTCTTCCAGTTGCTCGATCGACTGTCGAAGAACCCGGTCAAGCACTTGCCGATGCTCGAGCTGATGTACCTGTGCCTGTCCCTCGGTTTCGAGGGCAAGTACCGCGTCCAGGCACGCGGCATGCTCGAACTCGAAGGCATCCGCGATGCTCTGTATCGGCAGATCCGTCAGTTGCGTGGCGACGTGCCGCGCGAGTTGTCGCCGCACTGGGAAGGCCTCAACGATCAGCGTCGCAACCTGGTGCGCATTGTGCCGGCGTGGATGGTGGTGTTGTTCACTTTCGTCTGTCTGGTGGTGATGTATTCGGGCTTCGCCTGGGTCTTGGGCGAGCAGCGCGACACCGTTCTGCAACCTTATCAGCCGCTTGATCCGGCCGCGGTGCAACCGCAGTCGCAGCCGTAAACAGGGACGTGTGATGAAAAAGTTTTTCAAGAAAGTCGGCGCCTTCCTGCGCCAGACCTGGGTCTGGACCTTGCTGCTGGTGCTGTTCGTGGCGCTGCTGGTGTGGTTCGTCGGCCCGTTGTTGGCAGTCGATGATTACAAGTTCTGGGAGAGCCCGACCTCGCGCTTGCTGACCATTGCCGTGCTGTTCCTGATCTGGGGCCTGACCATGGTCTTCGTCAGCTGGCGCGCGGGTATCCGCAAGAAAGCCGAGGAAGAAAGCGAAGACGGCCAGGATCGCATTCGCCGTGAAGAGCTGATCGACGAAGAACAGAAGGAGTTGAAGGCGCGCTTCAAAGACGCGCTGAAAACCCTGAAGACTTCCAGCCTGTATCGCGGCCGCAGCGAGCGCTGGCGCAGCGACTTGCCGTGGTACCTGCTGATCGGTCCGCAGGCTTCCGGCAAGACCAGCCTGCTGGACTTCTCCGGTCTGGAATTCCCGATCAACAAGATCGACCGCAAGCTGACCCGCGACACCCTCGGCACCCGTCATTGCGACTGGTATTTCGCCGACCACGGTGTGCTGATCGACACCGCCGGGCGTTACACCACGCAACCGGATGTGGAAGTCGACGGCGGTGCCTGGACGACATTGCTGGAGCTGCTGCGCAAGCGTCGTCGCGGGCGTCCGTTGAACGGCGTGCTGGTGACCATTCCGGTGGAAACCCTGCTCGGTGGCAGTGAGCAGGACATCGACACCCTCGCGCGCCAGATTCGCGGCCGTCTGCAAGACGTGCATCAGAAACTGCACGTCGATGTGCCGGTGTATCTGGTCCTGAGCAAGGCTGACAAGCTGCTCGGCTTCGACGAGTTCTTCGATCAACTGACCCGCGAAGAAAGCGATCAAGTGCTCGGCACCAGCTTCCGCAAGGATCAGGTCGGCACCGACGTCGCTGTGCTGCGCAACGAGTTCGAAGAACTGCTGCGTCGCCTCAACAGCCAAGTGATCATGCGCATGCACTCCGAGCGCGACACTCAGCGCCGTGGCCGCATCCTCGACTTCCCGCATCAACTCGGGCAGATCGGCGAGCGCCTGTGCCTGTTCGTCGACATGGCGTTCACTGGCAACCGTTATCAGCGTGCCACGCAACTGCGCGGTTTCTACCTGACCAGCGCACCGCACCTGACTCAAGAGATGGACTCGACCACCGCCGGCATCGGTGCCAGCCTCGGCTTGAATGCCGGTGTGCTGCCGACCCTGCGCAGCGGTCGTTCACGGTTTATCCATCACTTGTTCAGCCAGGTGATTTTCCCTGAATCCGACCTGGCCGGTCTGGACAAGCGCGAGCGCAGCCGTATTCATTGGGGCCAACGTGCGTTGTACGTCGGCGCACTGGCGGCGCTGGCACTGTTCGGCATGCTCTGGGCGGGCGGTTTCTCGGCCAACTACGAGCGTCTGGAAAACTTGCGCAATCTGGCGCAGAACTGGACGCAACAACGCACGGCATTGTCGCCGCGTGATGACGCCATGGGCGTACTGAAAACCCTCGACAGCAGCTACGCCGCGACGCAGGTGTTCCCGAAGAAGGGCGACGTTTCGTATCACGAACGTGGCGGTCTGTATCAGGGCGAAGACGTCAATCCAGTGGTCAAAGAGGCTTACGAGCGCGAGCTTGAAAAGCAACTGCTGCCACGGGTAGCGACGATGCTCGAAGGGCAGATCCGCGCCAACATGAAGGACCGCGACCGCCTGCTCAACAGCCTGCGCGCGTACCTGATGTTGAACATGAAGGATCGTCGCGATGCCGCGTGGCTCAAGGACTGGGTCGCCACTGACTGGTCGACGCGCTACACCGGCAACACCGCTGTGCAGAACGGTTTAAGCGCGCATCTGGAACGTCTGCTGAAGCAGCCGTTTATCTACCCGCTGAACGATCAGTTGGTCACTCAGGCGCGTCAGGTCTTGCGCAGCGAATCGCTGGCCACGGTGGTTTACCGCATGCTCCGCGAGCAGGCGCGCAACCTGCCGGACTACCGTTTCAGCCAACACCTCGGTCCACAAGGCTCGCTGTTTATCGGCACCGAATACGTGATCCCGGGCTTCTACACGCAAACCGGTTATCAGCAGTATTTCTCGGTACAGGGTTCGGCGCTGGTTACCGACATCCTGCGTGACAACTGGGTGCTGGGTGAAGGCGCGGGCATCAGCGACATGGACTTGCGTCGTCTGATGGTCGAGCTGGAGCAACTGTACTTCCGCGACTACGCCAACTATTGGAGCGAAGCGGTTGGCCAGGTTGCCCTGCCGCCGATCAGCGACGCCGGTGAAGGCGCCGAACAACTGGCGGGCCTGACCTCAGCCAACTCGCCGGTACTGGCGTTGCTCACTGAAGTGCGTGAGAACACCCGCTTCCAGGCCGCTGCAGACCCTGTCGAAGAAGCTGGCGACGCTGCTGATGCGCTGGCCGGGCAGAAAGGCAAACTGGGTAAGGTTGGCAAACTTGCCGCCGCCGCAGCGGACAAGGCTTCGGCCCTGAACGTGGCGAAGACCCTGCCGGACACCGCGAAGAAATCGCTGCAACGCCGCTTCGAACCGCTGCATCGTTTGCTCGATGACAACAACGGCCCGGCGGCGGACCTGACCCCGGCACTGAGCGCGCTCAACGATCTGCAACTGCAACTGGCCGGTCTGGCCCGTTCCAGTACGCCGGAACAAGCCGCGTTCGAAATGGCGAAAACCCGCATGAGCGGCCAGCGTGATGCGCTGACCAACCTGCGCAATGCGTCCAGCCGTCTGCCGCGTCCGCTCAGCGTGTGGTTCAACGTGCTGGCTGAAGACTCGTGGCGTTTGGTGCTCAACGATGCTTACCAATACCTGAACGGCCGTTATCAGAACGAGCTGTACAGCGTGTATGGCAAAACCATCAGCAAGCGTTATCCGTTCAGCGCCAGCAGCACCAGCGACGTGGCGATCAGCGACTTCCGCGAGTTCTTCCGCGCTCAAGGCACCGTCGACCGTTTCTTCGACAGCTACATGCGTCCGTTCGTCAGCGGCGATCCGGGCAACTACCGCATGCGCAGTGTCGACGGTCACAGCCTGCCGGTATCGAAGATGTACCTCGACCAGATGGCCGCCGCGCTGACGATTCGTCAGAGCTTCTTCTCGATCAACCCGGCCGAGCCGACCGTGCAGTTCAAACTGGAGCCGTACACCCTCGACCCGGCGGTCAGCCGTTCCGAGTTCAAGTTCGGCGACAAGACCATGGAATACCGCCACGGTCCGATCCTGCCAATGTCGTTCAAATGGCCGACCGACGCTGAAGACGGTCGCACCAGTCTGGTCATGGACAAAATGGCCGGTCGCCCGATCGGCATCGAGAAGAACTCCGGCCCATGGTCGCTGTTCCGCCTGTTCGACCTGATGCAGACCGAATACCTGAGCGGTCGCGACGTGCTGGTGCTGAAAGCCGACGTAGGTGGCCTGCGCGCCAACTACCTGCTGACCAGCCAGCGCACGCCGAACCCGTTCGACATGGGCGTACTGCGCACCTTCCGTATGCCGGTGCAGCTCTGATGCTGGTGGCCAGTGCCTGGCGCAGCGCGGCGCGTACCGACCCGGGCAAGGTGCGGGCGCGCAACGAAGATGCCTTCCTCGACTCGCCACAGCAGGGGCTGTGGGTGGTCGCGGACGGCATGGGCGGTCATCAGGGTGGCGACATCGCCAGCCAGTTGATCGTCGCCAGCCTGGCTGAACTGCCGCAACACGAGGACTTCGACGAACGCCTCAAAGCCATCCGCCAGTGCCTGCACTGGCTGAACCGGCGTTTGGGGCAGGAGTTGACGGTCACCGCCGGACGTCACGACAGCATCATGGGCAGCACCGTCGTGGCGCTGTTGGTGGAAGGCAATCGCGCGGCCTGCATCTGGGCCGGTGATAGCCGTTGTTACATGTGGCGTGGGCAGCGGCTGTATCAGCTGTCCAAAGACCATTCGCTGCAACAGCAACTGATCGACGAACAGCAAATGAGCGTCGAACAAGCGGCGGCGCATCCGGCGGCTCAGGCATTGACCCGAGCTGTTGGCGCGGCCGAAACATTGACTCTGGATGTACTGGAGCTCGAGGTCTATCCGGGCGATGCGTTTTTGCTCTGCAGCGATGGTTTGTATCAGGGCCTGAGCAGCGATGCCCTCGGCAACGCCCTCAGCCTCAGCGCGCCGCACGTGGCGCTGGAACGTTTGTTCGACGGCGCCCTGCGTGGCGCCGCGCGCGACAACCTGACAGCCGTGGTGATCCGCCAATGACTGAAATCGAATCCTCAGTCGATGACTTGCTGATGAGCGAAGAACAGGCCAACAACCTGACCTACTTCGCCTTCGCCAAGCAAAACAAAGCAGAACCTTTGCTGGCGCCAACCAAGGCCAGCATCGGTGCACTGCCGGATGTACTCGCCGGTCGCTACCACCTCGAGCGTCTGCTCGGGGCCGGTGGCATGGGCGCCGTTTACCGGGCGCGGGATCTGCTGCACGAACAGTTCGGTGATCCCGACCCTTACATTGCGCTGAAAATCCTCAGCGAAGAATTTGCCGAATCGCCGGACGCCAGTGCCTTGCTCTACAGCGAGTTCGCCCTGACCCGACGCCTGCGCCACGACAACGTCGTGCGTGCGCACACCTTTGAAGTCGACACCGACTGCCAGCGGGCCTTCATCACCATGGAATACATGCGTGGCCTGACCCTGGACAAATTGCTCTGCGAGCGGCCCCTCGGCCTGCCGTGGCAAGAACTGCGCGACATCGTCCTGCCGCTGCTCGACACGCTGGCCTACGCCCACGGTCGCGGCGTGCTGCACGGTGACATGAAACCGAGCAACGTCATGCTCAGCGAAGACGGCCTGCGCCTGTTCGACTTCGGCCTCGGTCAGGCAGAGGAGGGCGTGATGCCCGGCCTGCCGCACCTGAGCCGCGAACGCTTCAACGCCTGGACCCCGGGCTACGCCGCCCCCGAACTGCTTGAGGGCCAACCGTTGTCGGCCAGCGCGGACGTGTACGGCGTGGCCTGCGTGATCTACGAACTGGCGGGCGGCAAACACCCGTTCCGCCGCTTGCCCTCGAACCAGGCCCGCGACGAGCACCTGGAGCGCGAACTGCAAGCACCGGCGAACTTACCGAAACACGGCTGGCCAGCGCTGCGAACCGCGCTGAGCTTCGACCCGGCAGAACGCACCATCACTGCCCAACAATTGCGTGACGCCTTGGGCGCCACTTCGTCCTGGCTGCAACGTCTGCGACTTCGGGCGTAACGGATGACATTCGAACAGGGAGCACTTTATGTTCAACCCAGCTAACGAAACCCACTTCAGCCTCAAGGTCGAAGACTACGTCGGCGACCTGCAAGTGCTGTCGTTCACCGGCACCGAAGGCATCAGCCAGCCGTATCGCTTCGACCTCGAACTGGTCAGCGAAAACCCGGATCTGGACCTCGAACAACTGCTGCACAAGCAGGCCTTCCTCGCATTCGATCCACAAGGCTCGGGCATCCATGGCCAGATCTACCGCGTCGCCCAAGGCGATGCCGGCAAGCGTCTGACCCGCTACAAAGTGTCGATGGTGCCGCAACTGCAATACCTGCATCACCGCACCAACCAGCGCATCTACCAGCAGATGTCGGCGCCGAAAATCATCGCGCTGATCCTTGAAGAGCACGGCATCAAAGGTAACGCCTACAGTTTCCAGTTGAGCCAGCCGTGCCCGGATCGCGACTACTGCGTGCAATACGACGAAACCGACCTGCACTTCGTCCAGCGCCTGTGCGAAGAGGAAGGCATTCACTACCACTTCCAGCACAGCGATAAAGGCCACCTGCTGGTGTTCGGCGACGACCAGACCGTGTTCCCCGACCTCGGCCAGCCAACCGCGTACGTGCAAGGCAGCGGCATGGTCGCCGAAGAACCGGTGATCAAAGGCTTCAAACTGCGCCTGGAAACCCGCACCAGCCGCATCACACGGCGCGACTACGACTTCGAAAAACCGCGCCTGCAAATGGAAGCGGCCTACAGACCCGATGGCGAAAGCACTGAGCCAGATCTCGAAGACTACGACTACCCGGGCCGCTTCATCGACCGCGCCCGTGGCAAGTTCCTCAGCCAGCGCGCCCTCGAACGCCACCGCGCCGACTACCGCCAGGCCGAGGGCCGTGGCGACCAGACCAAACTGGTCAGCGGCCACTTCATGGCCATGTCCGACCACCCGCGCAGCGAGTGGAACGACCTGTGGCTGCTCACCGAAATCTTTCACGAAGGCAAGCAGCCGCAAGTCCTCGAAGAAGGCGTGACCAGCGACACCACCGACAATAAAGACGACTTTCACCAAGGCTACCGCAACACCTTCCTCGCCACCCCGTGGGACGTGTTCTACCGCCCAGCCCTCGAACACCCGAAACCACGCGTCCTCGGCAGCCAGACCGCCATGGTCACCGGCCCCAAAGGCGAAGAAATCCACTGCGACCAATACGGCCGCATCAAAGTCCAGTTCCACTGGGACCGCGAAGGCCAGGCCGACGACAAAACCAGCTGCTGGCTGCGCGTCTCCAGCTCCTGGGCCGGCGACCGCTACGGTGCAATCAGCATTCCGCGCATCGGCATGGAAGTCCTCGTCACTTTCCTCGAAGGCGACCCCGACCAACCGCTGGTGACCGGCTGCCTGTACCACAAGGAAAACCCGGTGCCGTACGCCTTGCCGGCGAACAAGACGCGCAGCGTGTTCAAAACCCTTAGCTCGCCGGGTGGTGGTGGGTACAACGAACTGCGTATTGAAGACAAGAAAGGTGCGGAGCAGATCTACATTCATGCGCAGCGCGATTGGGATGAGAACGTTGAGCATGACCAGAAGATTCGGGTCGGGAATGAACGCCATGACACGGTGGTTAAGAACACCTACACCGAGCTGAAGGCTGAAGAACACCGCACCACGATTGCCGACCGCAAGGTTGAAGCGAAGCTGGATGATCACCTGACGGTTGGGCAAAACCAGCATGTGAAGTTGGGGACTGCGCAGCTGACGAGTGTGGGGAAAGAGATTCACCTTAAGGCTGGGGACAAGATTGTTATTGAGGCGGGGACGGAGCTGACCATTCTTGGGGGTGGGAGCTTTATCAAGCTTGATGGCGGTGGGGTTACGGTGGTTGGGCCGGTGATCAAGATCAATGCCGGGGGCTCGGCTGGCTCCGGCACGGGGATCGGGATTAAACCGCCGGTGCTGCCGGGGGCGGCGGATAAGGATAAGGCGGGGAGTTTGATGGATCAGGCGTTGTTGAATGCGCCGCCTGAGAAGGTTAAGCCCAAGGCTTTTTTTGTGTTTTCTGAGTGATGAGTGTCGTGATGACAACAAACAGGTACGTAAGGCAGATGAAGTGGTTTTCGATTGTTTTGTTGTGCTGGGGGATGACTTCGGGGGCCTTTGCCTCTTCGTCCAGCACCGCCCAATGCCCAAGTGGCAATTTTGCTGATTTCGTAAAAGTTTTTGCATCTGAGCCAGAGACACAGAAAGCGTTTATTGCGTCTCCTGTGAAGCATGTTCACGTGATAGCTGATGGGAAAATACCGAAGGTTGTCGAACGGAGCCTGGGCTCGATTTCCGCCGATGAGTTGAAGGTGCTGCTTCCGGAAAATGCTGCCAAATTGGATCTCACTATTGAAACCAAGGTGCCTGACAGGGTGGTCGTCCGAGATGAGGCGGGCCATTTTTTGAAGATTTTTCTTTTCAAACACAGTGATTGCTGGGCTCTGAATCGAGTGGAGAACTGGGCAATCGATGCGGTCATGGAAGAGATCACTCAGTCTGAGAAACTAACGCCCGGTGAGCTGGAACTCAAAAAAGGCGTCATATTCGACAGGTTGGTAAACAAGGCCTCTCCCGAATCAGGGATCTATTTGTACGCCGCGGCATTGGATAGCTATTTAGATGGCGCCCGGAAGGGTTCGGCGCAAGCAGCATTTGCTGCTGCGGGAATCAGCCTTTCTGGGCAGGCGCCACGCTTGGAGAATTCCAGAATCGTGGCGTTATTGATTCAAGCTTCAGAGCAAGTGCCGGATGCCGGCTTGACTCTCGCAGATTTTTATTGCGATGAAGGTGAATACGACGAAAGTCACGGTTGTATTAATCCCAGAGAATCAATAGCGACATTGGAGCGTGCCGCCCGCCTAGGTTCGACTAACGCACTGATTCGATTAGGTGAAGTGTACGAAGCGGGAGCCCTCGTAGCGGCTGACTTGCCACGCGCGATGGCGTGTTACCGGAATATTCAGAAAACCGATCCCAAGACGGCTACCGCTTTGGTTGAGCGCTTGGCAGCCCGAGGCGTCGTCAGCGATAACTCTATTCAATGTTTTGAAGCAGGAAGCTTTTGATGAGCACAGGACTACTTGAACAAAGGCAGCAATATCGCACTGGTTACGAGTACGGCCCTTTCAAGGGCGAGACTGACCATGATAACGATGGCAAGAAGGAAATCGACTGCTCCGGGCTTCTGTATCGAATGCTGAAGGATGCGGGGTATACGATCCCTTACCTCACAACATCAGGGTTGAATACCGACACTACTTATTTTGATGTGATCCCGCTTACGGAAGTACAGCCTGGCGATATTGCGCTGTGGATAAACTTTCATGGACATACGGGGGTCATCGAAGACATCTCCGGGTCGCCTGTTCGAGATAGGGGAAATTTCTTCGGTTCACAGTCTTCAAACGGACCGAAATCTGCCAAGTATGGGGCGGGTAGTGGTTACTGGCCAATGCCTGAAAAATTTTTACGCCCGAGGCCCCAATTCAGAGGCGCACAACCAGCACCCGCATCTAATCCTGCGCCGGCCCCTGCACCAGCAGGCCCAGCTCCGCTGATGAGCTTCCAATATCCATTCCGTAAACCAGATGGCAAGCAGTTCACTGGGGCTGACGAAGTATATAAGGTACTAGAGAGCGAAGTATCTGGTCATTATTTGTTAGGTAGTAACAAATTCTGGCATGGCGGACTACATGTTAGCAATGCAAGCGCTCCCCAATGTGTATTGGATGAACCATTACGGTGTATGGCTGATGGTGAAGTCGTTGCTTATCGCCTAAATAAAGAATATCTAGAATCATCATTTGATGCAGGTGGGAGTTCAAAAAAATTAAAGTATTCGAATTCTTTCTGTCTGGTCCGGCACGAGTATAAGTCTGCACCTAATCCAGAAGAAGGGGCGAATAAGGGGAAGCAAAATAAGCTGACATTCTATAGCCTATATATGCATTTGCTACCGTTTGATCGTTATCCTATACCTCCTGAGGAAGCGCCTAAGCCGAAAGTGACAATGCAGGTCAATGATTTTAAAGCATATGACGAATTGCCAGTGTCATCTAGTATTGTGTCTGTGGGTAAGTTAAATAAAGACTCGAAACTTGAAATCTTAGATCAAAGTCCGGTCGCGGGTACAGACCGAATTTATGCTAAAGGTAAAATCATATCTGGAAGTGTGCAGGTAAACTCACAAAAGACACGAGAAGTAGGGAGTGAAGTCTGGTTTGCGTACTTAAAGGCCGGCGAACCCTATAAAAACAACGCCGGTGATAGAGTTTGGTTGGAAGAAAAGGTACCAGAGCGAGAGCGGCCAACCTATTGGCAGGGCAAGGTTCATGGGACAGTAGTTAATAAGCTTCCCCTTTTCGGTGCACCGTCAGATCCTACTAATGGCAAGCCAGCGGGTGCTTCGCTCGGTGCCTTGCAGTTGATGATGAACAGCGTCGTAGCTTTTGATAGTCAAAAAGTTTTGAATTTAGTTGTCGGGCCATCCCTGCAGCGTATGGCCGAATGCACGCTGGTGAGTGGTGGTCCGGTCGCCACAGGAAATGTGCCACCGACATTCTGGGCGTGTGTTGAAAATACTTCGGAAAATAATGTTCTAAAATGGAGTGTAGCTGAACCGGCATCTGTTGACACTGTTTTGAATATAGGAGTTGGAATTAAGGCGGGAGATCCTGTCGGTTACCTTGGGCAAATGGAGAATGTCACTGAAGCTGGGGAGGTTAGTAGTAAGTTCCAAGCCCATATAGAAATTTTTACCGCTGATACAGGTATAGAAGACTTTTTGAATAATACTGCTGCCTTAAAAGTTGGCAGACAGTATTTGTATTTAGCCAAAAATTCTCTGGTTAAGTTAAAGGCCCCAGCCACTGGGGAAGTTTCTCTGAAAGAACTGCATGCTGTAGAGTTAAGCAAAGCGCCGATTTATAAAGATACACAAGAGTGGTATGAGATCAATGTAATAGACGAAGGGCAAAACGTGGCCGGTTTAGTACGTAAGGCTGGCGCCACTTTAATATCGCAGCATGATTGGGCGAAGCTGGGCTTTCAGATAGTGGAGGAGTCAAACGCTGCTGCTGATGGATTTCTCGATCCAAACGATATGCCCGTTTTCTTCAAAAGATTGTTTGAAAAAATCGATAAAGATAATAATAAAGAGATAGACGCATCAGAGTTGGCCGACGCGTTGAAGGATACTGACACACGCTCTCAATGGTCAAAGCTTGTCGCCAAGCATCCAACGGAATGGAAAGATAGAGCTAATCAACCAAAATGGGCTCGGCTGGATGATATTTTAGAGCATTCGCCAAAATTAAAGGCTCATGAAAAAGAGAGGATAGATAAATTTATCTTCTGGGATGAGCTATCTGGAAAAGCGTCAGTTGAATCCAGTCTAGTTTGGCACTTTCATCCGATAGAGTTCATAGCTGGGTTTACTTCATCGGCCGCGGAACTGATCTCTTTCGATCAAATGAAGAAAATGTTCCCAGACTCTACCGATCAAAAGCGTGAGGAGGTAAGGGGGTTATTTAATAAGTATGCTGATCGATTTGAAATTAATACCGCGCCGAAAATGGCTCAGTTTTTTGCTCAAGTGAAGACCGAGGTTGGTAGCGCCTTGGTAGGTAAGGTAGAAGATCTTTGGTATTCAGCTGAAGCTCTCAGGTCTAAGTTTGGAAGGTATTTCAACACATATCCTGCGGAAGCTGAACTGTATGGATATAAACGCATTACAATGGCGCAGTATAATGCACTAAGCCCTGCGGCAAAGAGCGCCTATACGATTCGTAAAAATAAAGCATATTCTCAATTCCCAAATGAAGACGAGATCGCGAAGCGTATTTATTGCTGCAACTCAGTTCAAGGTGGATTTGTATTGACTGCGGGTGGCTGTGAAGAAGGTAAGAAGTATAAAGGCAAAGGTTTTATTCAGCTGACGTGGAAATCAAACTATCAGGCGGTAGAGGACCGCTTAAAGCAAAAAATACCTGAGGAAACCATTGAAATGGTTTCCAATCCAGACCAGTTGCTGGATACAAAAATAGGATTATTATCGGCTATGGGGTTTTGGGATGTAAATAATATAAATAATCTAGTCGCGCCAAATACGGACTCTACTAATAAAATTACAGAAGTAGTTAATAAGCATACTGATAGTTATGCGGAGCGCAGGACTAATTTTACAGCGATTTATCAGGAGCTTAATAAATGATTATTTTAAAAAAATTTTGGTGTCTACAGATTTTTTTATTTATTTTTCTTGCTGGCCAGTCTTCGCTTGGTACTGCAAACGATAGTGTTCCTCCTGCAGAAATGGTGAAGAAACAGTTTGATGTTGGTTTGGTTCCTGGATTAAAGTCTCCAAGACTCCTGGTCGTAAAAAATGACGATGCTGCACTTCCCGACAAACTAGTCTTGGTTGCTGAGGTGTCTGGGAAAGACTCGGTTATATTGAGCGCAAAATCGGCATTGGCGAAAATTAATAATGTGTATTCGCCTAAAAGTTATGACGGCTTCAATGTTTCTGTTGTTAAAGGCGTCGATAAAACTATAGGTGTTGTGGATTCTCAAGGGGAAATATACACCTTCAATTCAGACGCTCACGTTGTGGGAGATGTTTTGAATTTGATTACAAAAAAAGAAGACCAAACGTCGCAGAATTTTAATGTTCAATTTGAATATGATGCTACTCGCAAAAGTGTGGCAGTTAGCCGGATTGTCTATACGGTTAATAATGAATCGTGCGATAGGTCTCTTAAGAGTGCTTATATTTTACCTCTGAATGTTTTGATTTCTAAATCACTTGAAGATTTCGACGGTGCGACTGCATTTGAATATCTTCAAAAGTTAAATTTGGACATTCAGGCGGGGCGGGTGAAAGGTGAAAAACTCATGTCATCCTTTGTTGTCTCGACGGCAGACCAAGCACTCGTTGCATACAAAAATAATGATAAAAATAAGCTCATAGAATCTATGGGTTATCTTGTTGCCGATGGGGGCAGTAGTGAGTCGTGTGCACCTGAAAGCTACATAGCTGAAGCGTATTTCTATCCTGACAAGGTGGGTTGGTCCAATGATCTCGGATTTTTGTTTGCTGAGGCAGGATATTATTCAGAATCGGTTGAACTGCTAAGAAAGGTGATTTCTGAAAAACCAGAGAGAACTGTCGCTTACTTGAATATAGCTGATGCATATTGGGGGTTGAGCCAAAAAGATTTGGCTGCAGAGAACTATAAAAAATATATCTCTATGATGCAGCAGTCGGGAAAAGCCATGAAAATTCCTAAGAGAGTTTTAGAGCGATCGTAATAAAAGGGACGGATTTATTTTTTTAGTCCGTCCCGCGGGCAGCTCTTAGGGTGAAATGAGGACAGATCACGGTTTTAGTATTTGCCACGAAAAACGTGGTCTGTTCCATTTTTTCCTAAAAAGGATATATAAAGTTGAAAAAATATTTAACTCTATTTAAGCGGCATTTTATTCCGTATGTAGTTTTTGGTTTCGTAGCGTCCAATGTGTTTGCGGACGCCGCACCCACAATAGGTGAATTCCATCCTACGGTGGTAGCCTCTTTGGGCGAAGAAAAGATCGCTGTATTTTTTTTGAAAAATAGTCTGAAGGCGATAGCTAAAGAAGAGCATGTTGCCGATGCTGAGATATATTACTCATCATTGAGCTCCGGTAAACCCTCTCTAAACTATGTTTGGAAGGTTGAGGGGGATCAGATCGCTTCTGTATTTTTCTACGAGTGGAAGTCCCCTGCGAGAGCCGGAAAGTCTATGTTTGTGTTGACAAAAAGAAAATTGTCGAACTCGGCATTTGACGGTTTTGCTTATTCGGTAATGGAGTTTCCAATAAGGAGAGATGGTGGAAGTGTATCCTTGCTTCATTTTAGTGGCGATTTGCCTGACCCAGCTCTAGATAATTGTATGGAGGGGGCAGATCTGGTAACGGGAAATAAAGTGGTCTGTGCTTATAAAGATGCGGCGAGCATTAAAAATTACTTTAGCTTGCAGGACAAAAAACATTAAAAGTTGTGTGCGCGGCAATAGAGAAACGGAGCGGTTCATTTTTAGCTGAATCCGTCCCGTGTATCCTCTTGCGGTGTGACTTCCTGCTTCACCGCCATCTAGTCTTCCAGATGATCCAGCGCATACGTCACCACATTGGCAATTTAAGTCAGGTGGTAAAGGGGACGGATTTATTTATCTGTTTGTTTTATCGTTGAGCCCAAATAAATCTGTCCCCTTTGTTGTCCATTTTTATTTTCAGCGGCTAAAAAATATGCCGAAGCGCGCATAGTTGCACTTGAGGGGACCTTAGAATGAGGGTGGTAGCTTTTTTAGTTTTCGCGCTCATGGCGTCAGTGGTCAATGCGAGTTCTAGCTGCGAGGCTGACCTGAATGGGGATGGAATCTGCGATTCGTATGGTGTTAGACCACTTGAGGATGACGGTACAATTTCGCGAATTATTATAGATGTTGGTGGGGGTAACAAGTCAGTTTCGGGGGTTTTTGAACTTGGAGACGGTGGGTTATCTGTAGGTTATCTACCAGGTGAGTTTTCGTTGTTGCTGGATTTCTATACTCGTAATACTGATCTTACGCAGTATAGTTTTAAATGGAATTCTGCGCGGAAAGACTGGGTTCTCTATAAAAAATCTACTTGGGCGCAACCTAGTAGAGATGAAAAATATACCTTGGGTGGTGAGAGGGTACCAGTTGAAGCACTATTTCCGCAGAAGTTTAATGTTCAGCGTGTGGCGTGTTGCACCCTATTTTCTCAGTTCTCCGAAAATGGTCCCAATTTTAGCTATTTGAGTAATGAGGATCAGCTTGCAGAAATCAGGAAAGACTTAAAATATATTCTTGGTAAGCTTCCTCAGGGCGAAAAAGGAGAATTATTTTATGGGCTCGATGATAGCGGGAACAAGGTAAGGAGGAGTATTCCTCAAGAGCTGGTGTATGAGCTAACGTTGATAATTTCCAATGATAATGTCGGGCCTCTAAATGACTATGCTTATTATTTGTATCGTAGCAAAAACAATGTTTTAGCTGCTTTGCTTTTGAGGGGGATTCATAAAAAGTTTCCGGAGAGAGTCGTTGCAACATTGAATTTGGCAGATGCTTATTGGGATATCGGAATGAAGTCCGACGCATGTCCGCTTTATAAGGAATACATCGAAAAAATGACAATGAACGGAAAGGGTGAACGTATTCCGCAGGCAGCGAAATCTCGAGAAAACTGCAATTGAGACGAGCCGCGTTTCACGGGGAGGAGTAGGGCGAGCACATGCAATTCAAAACTCTAGCGGTATCTCTGCTCGGCCTGCTGTGGACAATCCCGGCGTTGGCCGAAACCACCACGTTCAGTCCAACCAAAGGCGTCGACGCGACGCTGATTCTCGAAGGCTCCAAACTGAACATCGCGGTTAAAAGCGAAACGCACAGTGAGTCTCGAACAATCGATTTTGAAGCCGAAAACGAACTCCACATGCAGTTCGACGATTTCAATTTCGACGGCGCCCAGGATTTCGCGGTCTGGCAACTCGATGACGGCATGGGCACTTACCACTACTACCGGGTGTTCATTTACCAAGTCAAAACCGGCGCCTTCGAAGAGTTACAGCCGGACTGCGGCGATGGCTTCGTTAACCTGCGCGTCGACCAAAAGCGCAAAGCGTTGCTCAGCACTTACTGGGAAATGAACATACCCAAGCAATGCATCACCCGATTCACCAAACGCAAAACCTGAATGACTCAAGGAAGAACACATTGAACCGTTTTGTTTTTACCCTGCTAGCCGCGCTACTACTGCCAGTTTCAGCGGCCTATGCGCAGGACGATTGCAGCCATGTCACCTCAAGCCTGGAAATGGTGCCCTGTTCGGAGGCGGCGAAGAAGGCTGCCGATACGCAGTTGAATGTCAGTTACAAGCAGTTGATGACGCGGCTTGAATCTGACTATCGAGCAGATCCGGCATTGGGCGCGGAGTACGCGGCGAAGGTCAAAGAGTCGCAACGTGCGTGGTTGAAGTTGCGCGATGCGAACTGCCCTTTGGAGGCATTCGAAATCGAGACGGGGATGCCGGCGCATGTGTTCGCCGTTAACTCGTGCATCGCCAGAATGAGCCGCGAGCGCTCGGCGTATCTGGACAAGATTGTCCCTGCGCTTGCATCCGATAAGAGCGCTTCGACGGCACCGACCAGCGACGCTTGCCCCTCGGAGGAGTTCGCGCCGTTCCTGACGGCGTTTTCCGCCAACAGCGAATCACAGCGCCGTCTCACGGCGATGACGGTCAAGTCGCTGGTGTTGAAACCGGTAGCTGGGAAGGATCGAAGTACCTTTGAGCCTTCGACCTCGGGTATTAGTGGAACAACGTTCACCTATCCGCTGATGGCTGCAATCACACCCGGCAAGATACCTGGCGTCGAGATCGAAGAGGTTGATGATAGTCACGTCAATGTGGTGGATAAGAGGGCAGGCAACAGCAATGTGAAAATCTTCAACTTCTCTCGTCAGGCATGTTGGGTGCTTGAGGGGATTGAGGATTGGTCGATCAGCGAGAAGGATCTTGTCGCAACAGAGAACCCGGGAATGAGCCGCGCCGAGAACTTCTGTTATCAGCGTGCCGAAGCGCTAGGTGGGCTGGGGTTTCTTGAACAATACCCGCTGACGGTGGAGTTGATTGAAGCGTCGCTGGAAAATTTTGTGTGTGCTGCAGAGTCGGGTGACGCACAGGCGAGCCTGTCGGCGGCAAGCCTAAGCCTTTCGCAAATGGCGTCTCAGTTGGAAACCCCGAAGGTTGAGGCGCTGTTCAAAGCGGCCTCGAAAATACCAAGTGGCGCGCTGGCCTATGCCACGTTTCTTTGTTCAGGAAACTCCACTGACTATAACGGCCCTTGCCTCAATCCCGAGCAGGCAAAAGAGCAGGTTATTCGTGCTATTTCCATGGGCTCCGCTGATGCGATGAATTATCTGGCCTCGACCTTTGAAGGTGGCGAGTTTGGAACGAAGGATATGTCCCGGGCGTTAGCCTGTTATCAGATGGCGGCTGACAAAGGTAATCAGTTGGGCATCTTCAACGTGGGGCGATTGGGATCGTCAGGCGTTGAACCGATCAAAGCCAGTCACTGCATCTGAAATGCCGGGTCATGTCTGATGCGTTTTCGCAGTCGTTGAGTCTGAATCAGTCCGGTAAAACGTTTAGTTTTTGAGCATCTGACGACCGCGATTTTCCTTTAAACTCCCCCACCCCCAAGGAATGCGCTCAGGACACGGAATGCCAGCCCCCTCGAACTCCCTTCGCCCCGCGCTAGTGCTCTGGCTATACGCCGCCGCAATCGTGCACATTCTCGCCGGCCTCACCCTGACCTGGGCCGGCCATTCCGGATTACTCGACGGCTATCTGCACACCCTCGAACTCGCATTCTGGGGCGGCGATGCGGTACCTGCGGCCGGCCACGAACAACAAGTCTGGTGGCTCGCGCTGTTCGGCGCGACGCTGCAAAGTTATTCGTTGTACATGCTCGCGCTGGTGCACTTGGGCAATCGCTTGAAAACCCCGGCAGTGTGGGGCTGGTTGATCGCTGGCATCCTGTTATGGGCGCCGCAGGACATGTGGCTCTCGGCGCAACAACAGGTTTGGTCGCACCTGTGGCTCGACGGTTTTGCGTTGCTGGTGTTGGTGCCGCCGTTATTCTGGCTGTATCGGCATGACCGCCGGAAATCCCCTTCAGAAAAGACTCCGAGCCAATCCAACCCGTTTGCCGGCGGCACTTTCAAGCGTGTGCTAATCACCGGCGGCACCGGGTTCATCGGTGAAACCTTGGTCAATCAATTACTCGACGCGGGCCATTCGGTCAGCGTACTGACGCGCGATCCGTTGAGCGCGGCCAATCTATTCAACGGCCGCGTCCGCTGCGTGCATTCGCTCAGCGAACTCAGCCACGACGAAGCCTTCGACGTAGTGATCAATCTCGCCGGTGCCCCTGTCGCCGGCCCACGCTGGACTCCCAAGCGTCAGGCGCAACTGCTCGCCAGCCGAGTCGGCACCACCGAAGCGTTGATGACCTGGCTGAAGAACACCAAGCACAAACCAGCGCTATGGATTCAAGCCTCGGCCATCGGTTTCTACGGCGTGCGCGATGCCAGCGAAAGCCTCGACGAACACGCCAGCAAGGGCGACGGCTTCATGGCTGAACTCTGCGCGCGTTGGGAAGCTGCCGCACAACCAGCCACTGAGTTTGGCGTGCGTCAGGTGGTGCTGCGTCTCGGTGTGGTGTTCGGCCCGGGCGGTGCGTTGACGCCGTTGCTGCTGCCATTCCGCATGGGGTTCGGCGGGCGCATGGGCGACGGTCAGCAGATCATGAGCTGGGTGCATCGTGACGATGTGCTTCAGGTAATCGCCCTGGCCTTCGACGATGAAAGTTTGCGCGGCACCTACAACATGGTCGCGCCCGAAACGGTCAGTCAGGCCGCGTTCGCCGAGCAGGCCGGCAAGGTCCTCAAGCGTCCGGTGTGGTTGCACATTCCCGCCGCGCCAGTGCGCGCATTGGCAGGCGAGATGGCGCAGTTGTTCTTCGACGGTCAGCGCGTGGTGCCGCAGCGTTTGACCGAGGCTGGCTACACATTCCGCTATCCAACCCTCGACGCCGCTCTGCGCGATCTGACCTGAGGATCGCTCATGAGCAAGCCGTTGATGTACCTGCTGGCCGGCAACGGCAGCGCTGCCGATTGGTGGGATGACGCGCTGCCGCACTTCCAGCGCTACGAAGTCGTGCCGCTGGAGTTGCCGGGCTTCGGCGCCAATCCGCAGCCACCCTGCGAAGATCTGGCGGACTACGCGCAGACCTTGCTGGCGATGACTGAGCAGGGCAGCGCGATCATGGCGGTCGGGGTCAATGCCTTGCTTGTATTGCATGCGTTGCAGCGTCGGCCCGGACACTTTTCCCGCAGTGTTCTGTTGGCGCCGGTTGGGGCATTTTTGTGGCAGCGTCGATTGCCGGCGCTGATGTCACCGCTGCCGATCCGCAAGACCATCCACTGGCTGCTGTCGAACAAACCCACGCTGTTCGCGCGCAAGTTTTCCAACCAGACCTGGACGCCCGAGCAGTACCAGCGCATGGGCTCCGGCTATGCGCGCTGCCGTGCGTTTGTGCCGCACTGGGATCTGATTCGCGCCGACACTGCGCTGCCGCTGCTGGAGTGGATCACTGATCCGGTCGAGTTGGTTTGGGGCGATCAGGACGCGGTGCTCGGCATCGAGCAAGCGGCGGCGTGGTCGGCGATTCTCGCCCGCGCTGATCTGACCATTAGCCTGAAACCCGGTTGGGGTCATTACCCGTGGATCGACTCGCCTGCGCAGTTCGCGCAGTGGCTGGAGTCGGGCGAGCGCGGGTTTGTCGCGCACACCAAGGGCGGGCGTTTGCGCCTGGCTGAACTGGCGCGGCAAGCGGTGCCGGCGGCACTGACGCTCAACGATTGCAGCGATCCGCGTCTGCCGGCATTTCTCGCCGCCCAACCTGATGTGACATGGGCGGTGCGCTCCTCCAGTTATGGCGAGGATCAGGCCGATTCGGCGAATGCCGGTTTGAGCACAACCTATCTGCGCGAGCCGACCGCCAATGTGCCGAAACGCATTGCCGAACTGACGGCCGAAGGTGTCGAGGAAGTGGTGGTGCAGCGCTTCATCACGCCGGTCGTTTCCGGCATCGCTTTCGTGCGCCATCTCTCGGTAGAACTTGAGTGGGTTGAAGGCCATCTCGAATCGCTGGCCGACGGTCACGTCAGCCCCTCGCGGGCAACGCTTTCGCGGCTCGGCGATGCCTGGCGCAGCGGCACGTTCACGCCGGCCCATGGTTTGACCGAAGACTTGCTGTGGCGCTTTCTGCAAGACGTGCTGCGCGTGTTCCACTACGTGCCCGGAGACGTCGAATGGGCCTGGGACGGCTCACAACTGTGGCTGCTGCAATACCGGCCGATCAGCGACTACGGCTGGCGCCGACACCTCACTGCCGCGAACATCGCCGAGATCCTGCCGCCGCAACCGAGCGTTCTGGTGGAATACGCCCAGCGCCGCGCGGCAGCGAGTATCCCTGCGATCATGGCGCGTTGGGATGCGCGGGTGTTGCAGGACAACGAGCCGTTCACCGCAGTGTTCGGCGGCGCGTCCTATATCAACAATGATCTGTTTCTCGCCCGGTTGGCCGACTGGGGCATCAGCGCCGATAACTACGCTGGTGAAGTTGGCGGCGCGACGCCGCATCTGCCGTGGCAACCGCTGAAGATGCTGCGTTCGTTGCCGCTGTTTTTGCGTATGCAACGCAAGGCTCGCGGGCATTTGCTGAATCTTGAAAGCGGCTTGCAGCGCTTTGATCAAGAGCTGGCCGAACTCGTCGCCCAAGTTGCCGATGGTCAGCAATTGGCGGACTGGTTCACCCGGTTTTACGTGTTCGTCGTGCAAGGCAATCTGTGCATCGCCACGGCGCTGGCCAGCAGTGGCGGTGATTGGATGGGCCGCCCGCCGACCGCTTACGACAATCTTGAAAACAGTCCGCATCGATTGCCGTGGGAAACCGATCCCGCTACGCCTCGGCCGGCGGCAACTGAGCTGCCGTTACAACCATTCCCGCAATGGTCAGGGCTGATCCACCTCGCGCATTTGACCGGTCTGCCGGGCCTGCGCGGCTACTACCTGCAAGTGCGCGAGTGGTATCGCGACAACCTCATGCGAATCTTCTTCCGCCTGCACCACGCCATGCCGCTGGCGGACCGCGAGCATTGGTTCGCGCCGCATCCCGACGTGCGCACCCGCGATGGCAGCTTCTGGCAGGACGGTCGCGAAGGTGCGGAACAGGCCACCGGGTTCATGATTTATCCGGGGCAGGTGCAAGGCATCCTCGGCGCCGACATCTTGCTCGAAGACACCCTCGATCCGGGGCGGCACGCGCATTACCAAACTGCGCGGGCGGTGATTGCACGGATGGGTGGTCGCTTGTCCCATGGCTCGACGTTGCTGCGGGAGCTGCGCAAGCCATCGGCGGTGATGCCGCAGGTGGATCCGGCGTGGGTGGGGTGTGAGGTGTTGTATCGGGATGGTGAGTTGCAATTGATCAATTCGAAGGATGCGAAGTGAAACGATTGCTGGTGTTATGTGTGAGCTGGTTGCCGATAGCGGTTATGGCGGCAGATGTTTGCAATCAGGAAGCTGACTCAAAATATTTCTTATCGCAATGGTCGCAGAGCAGTGAACATCCGGAAGACATACTTTCCAATCTCGATGGAAAAGAGTTTTCTATCGATCCGGGCCACGTGGTTTTTCGCGGCGATCTAAATGGCGATGGCATCGAAGACTTCATCTTCAATTCCCGCGTCGGCATTGGCTCATCAATGGATAGCACATTCGCCTTCCTGATCCAGTGCCGTGGTTATTTGAGGTATTCGGGCGGCGGTTACTTCGCCGGGGTCAAAGTTCTGGACGGCCCAGCCAAGGGGGGAGGTGAGTTCAAGGACATCGAGATCTACTCCTACATCAGGGACAAGCGCGGGCGGATTCGCTACAAGGGTGAAAAGGGCATGACCCGGCCACATCTGTGGCAATTCGACCCGCAGACACAGCGTTACGAAGGGCAGGCTGAGTAAGCCGACGGTCCCCACGGCATTTACGGAGTTACTACGTGAAAGGATTTTCGGTTCTTCTCGGCAGCTTGATATTGGCTGCCGCGTCCATGGCATTCGCTGCCGATCCAACCTTCAAGGATTACACCGTCACGCCAGTTTTCACCGGCCCCAACCATAAGCTGGTGCCGCAAGAGAACAGCAGCCCAATGATGGATCAGGCACGGGTGCAAGCCCTGAAAGGCAAGGTCAACTTCGCCGGCCATTACATTCTGTACAGGCTCAGTTGTGGCGGCAGCGCCATTTGCGGCGAGGTGCTGGACGCCCAGACCGGTGAAGTGGTTGGCGGTCTGCCGAATGCTTACGACGGCAGCACCTTCGGCATGGTTTACCAGCCCGACAGCCGCTTGATCATCGTCTCCGGCATCACGCTCGACGGCGAAGAAGATGCCCAAGGGAATGCGTTGGAAAGTGGTAACCGGGACCGTTACTACGAATTTGTGAACAACGAATTCCGGCTGCTGAGCATGACCGACGTGGAATCGTCGCCGATGGATGAGGAGTGAGTGGATGAACCGTCTTCTCGCGGTCAGTCTTAAGCGGTTGATGTTTGTCATGGGCCTGTCAGCTTCAGCCAATGCCTTGTCTGAAAATATTCAGATCGTGGGGGTTGGCGGGCACTTAGTAACGCTGAAGGACAAGACATGGGGCAGGCCTGCTGCGGAGTCGGCGGTTGCCTCGTTTACCGCCAATGGAAAAACGTTTCCCCTCTATGTACCCGCGGTGGGTACTGAAACGCATGAGGCTTGGTTAAGTCCCGACAAGAAAACATTGCTCCTCCTTCAGACTCTGTATGGCGTTGTCATTGGCCAGGAGGGTGAAGAAATCCCAACAGAGGAAACTGGTTGCGGGGTCATTTCGATGGAGACCGGTTGCGTGCTCAGTCAGCCTGCAGCCAGGTTTTGCTACGGCAAGTGGGAGGGCAATCGGTGGACTTCCGGGGAAGAGGATGCGCCTGACCTCGTCCTGCAGACGCCGTCTCCAAAGGACTTATTGAAGCAGGTCTCAAATATTGAGATGCCGCAATCTCGCGTGGAAGAACTCGCATTCAATCTTCGCACTATAAGTCCAGAGTCCTATATGGCTTGTCACCCACCAGCGCGCAATGTTCAAGCTTTTAACGACTTGGCCTTCTATTTGGCCGAGGGCGGTAGAGATGAGTTGGCGCTGAAGTTTTATCGCGGCGTTGAGGCCGTTGGTAAACGCACGGTGCTGATGTTGAACATCGCCGATTCACTCTGGCGCCTTGATCGGAAAGAAGAAGCGCAGCGTTATTACCGCGAGTACCGCGACGCGATGAGCGCCGACGGCAAGGCGCAGAAAATTCCGCAAAGAGTGATTGAGCGAACTGCACATCAGGGAATGAAAAATTGAACAGGATTGTCCGCTTTATCGCGTTACCTCTTGGGATGCTATGCGCGTTATATGCGCACGCCGAGGACGAATGCGAAGTCATTACCTCTAGCTTGGAATTTAATCAATGCGTGGCGGCCGAACTTAAGCGGGCCGACGCCAACCTCAATGCCAGCTACAAAAAGCTGATGGCAAGGTTTGAGGTTCAGCAAAAACGCGACCCTGAACAGGGCAAGGCTTTCATGGCCATCGCCAGAGAGTCACAGCGTGCGTGGATCAAGTTGCGCGATACCACATGCCCGCTCGAAGCCACGGATATCGACCCTGATACGGCGCTTCACTCTACAACCGTCGATAGCTGCATCATCAGAATGAGCCTGGAACGCGCTGCATATCTGGACAGGATCGTGGCAGATGACTCGGGTGATGTGGTTGATATGAATAAGGTGTCCAGATCCGGCGCGAAGCGTTACCAGGATGTAGTCGCGCGCTATCTCTACTCGTTCGACAACCCATGCTTGACGGTCCAAATTCTCGCGCCTGACGGTGGATGGCGAGTGTTGTCATTGACGCGGTTCTGCAGTTTTGACGGCAAGTCATTCCAGTCCGGTTACGCCGATGCTGGATTCGAGGCCCCTGTATTTACAGATGACGGTCTGCACCTGACGTTAAGCACTACGGAGCTTCGCGCGCCCGGTGAGAAGCGTCGCGCCTGTGTGATTCCGATCAAGAACGAGCAAATAAAAGCGCTGAAATGTGGCGAACCTGAGTCATCGTGATGCCCTCGCGCTAGTTATTGAAGATTGATCAATTCGTCGATCGACAAGGAAGTAATGGAAGTGAACAGGTTTTCAAGTTGTGTGTGCTTGCTCGCATCGATCATCGGTTTTACCGCGCAAACGGCAACGGCGGATGACCTGCAAACCATCAAGCAAATGCATCCGCCGGTGGTGGCAACGGTGGGCGGGCAGAAGATCACCGTGTTGTTCTTGAAGAACACACTCAAAGGTCAGACGACAGGTGCCTACGTTCCCGGTGGGGAGGTTTTCTACACGACAATGAGTGCCACGAGGCCAGAACTCTCGTTTGTGGCGCCGCTCGTGGGTGATGAAGTCGCATCGGTGTTTTTTTTCGAACGCAAATTCCCTGAGCGAGCGGGGAAGTCCCTTTACGTGCTCATGAGGCAAAAAGAGGCAGACGGTGGTTTCGAAGGCTACACCTATTGGACGCTGGAATTGCCACTCATCAAGCAGGGCGAACGGTTGTCGTTGCGGTTTTTTCGCGGTGATCCACCAGACCCCGAATTGCAGGATTGCCGAGACGGCCGAGACCTTGAAAACGGCGTCGATGTTGTGTGTGCCTACAAGGATGCAACTAGTATCAAAAAGCGTCTGGCAGACCTTGATGCAAAAATCATTGCCGATTCGAAACTGCAACAGGAGATCCGCCAGAAAGCGTTAAAGATCGACGGTGAAGTGTGTCCCTCGCCCGACTTTTCAACATTCCTCTCAGCCTTCTCTGAACGCGCGGAGTTGCAGAAAGCCTTCGTCCTACAGCCGCTGAAAATGGTCACAACCGTGGCCGGCGACCCCGAGCCCGAGATGCAAAAAAACAGTCTCAGCGGTGATCAGCTCAAGTTCCCAATAATCCCGGATCCGGCGAAGCGAGAGGCCCAGGGCCTGACGTTGACCGTCAAGGAAGAGCGGGGTGACAAGGCGATCGCGATCCTGCAGAAGCCAGATACCGACTACGTCTTCGAGTATCGGTTTGTCCGTGGACAATGCTGGCAGTTGGAAGAAGTGATGGATTACTCGCTTTAAGACGCAGAGATCTGCGGTGAGGAAAGTTTAATCAGCCCCGTAAATCATAAGCAGGGAGGCAAGTTGAAAAGATTAGTCTTGATCGCGTTATTGCTGTGTTCTTTCTCTGTGGCGGCGGGGCCAATATTCCCGTCCCTCAAGTCCTGCATGGACGCTGACAGCGATTGCGCATTGGCGCTGAGAGACAACGTTCTTGTGGACGCAAAATCCGGACAGCGTCTTTCAGAGGAGGCGGAATCAGCCGGGGCAATGAGTGGTTTCTGGCTGTATCGAGATGGCGAGCGTTACATCCTGGCGAACGAAAATTACTCCCAGGCAAAGTCCCGCCGTTGGCTGGTTTTTACCTACAACAGCGGGACAGTAGTTCTCGACGGCGCCTATATTTTCTCGATAGACATTAATCCGAATACGGGTCCCTACTGGCACGGCTACGACTGCCGAGGTGATGCCAAGCCGTTCGCAGTGCCAACGAAAGAACCCTTCAGTGACGTTGCCTTGGAGGCGTTGTGCGGTGGTGCTGAAGGCTGGGTCGTCTCAGGGAAGGATGAGGTCGTGCCCGTATCCGCCAAGGGGCTGGCCGTCAGTGTTCCCGTTTACCACGCCCGCAACCGTGACGGTTCAGCGACGTACCTGTTTACTGAAAGTGATGTTCCGGAGCTTTCGAAGCTGGTGTGTTTGTCCAATTGCGCCGATGTCACTCAAATACCAGAACGCGTCTCGCAAGAAACAGCGCCTTTGAAGGGCGGGCAGGATGGAACGTTGTGTTCAGATGACGAAGACATTTACTTCAGTTGCCCGCTGCAGGGTGGCAAGACGGTTTCCATTTGTGCGCGAGGGAACAGCAAACCCACGGCCGGTTCTGTTCAGTACCGTTACGGCGTGCCGGGCAAAATAGAAATGAGCTATCCGAAGACGGCTTTGCCGCCCAAGGGCAAATTCTTTGTTGTGGATGCGTCGGAAGGCAGCGTGAACCTGAACATCATCAAGTTCAAAAGCGGTGTTTACACCTACCTCGTTAATCAGGCGTTCGTGAGTTATCTCTCTGTACTCAAGGGCGACAAGGTCGTATTTCGACAGTCCTGTAATGCGGGTGGGGATGCGTACATCCACCGCGCAGCGATTTTCGGGTTGGAGACACGTCCAAAAAGTGCGGAGGATTTTCGCTAGTCGTTGTTGTTGAGGATCAGAAAAGGGGACTTAACGTCCCCTTTTTTCATCCGCAAATCTCGCTACGGCTTGGCCGCCACGCTTCGCACTTCGATCTGGTCGAGCGTCCCTTCCACCATCAATCTCACCCCGTCCGCCATTCTGCTCAGGGCCAGTGCCACCGAGCGGCGTGAGCCGTGGAGGTCGTCGGCGAGGTCGCAGGCGATGACGCTGATGGACAGGAGGTCTTCGGAGGCGTTGGCCATGAGGGCTTCGGCGTCGGTGCCGGGGGAGAGTTTGAAGAGGCCGTTCTCACGTTTGGGATGTGGTTCGACGGCTGGTTTGAAATGGTGGTCGAGGGCGCGCTCGGCGGCTTCGTGGAATTTCTTTGATTCCAGAGATTCGTAGGGCGAAATATCGGGGTTTTCTGGGGGATTGGGTGTTGGTTTGATCATAGGTATTTTCCGAGTTATGGAGCCAACACCGTTTCGCTTGCTTCGAAAGGGTGGCAGCTGTGTATAGGTGTGCAAGACCGGACTCGGAAACCGGCAGACCCGAAGGCCTCCCATACACAGCCGCCATAACAGTTCGCGAGCATAGGAAAACACCCGGCGAATAGCCATAACTGAATGCATGACGAGTCTGGACTTGCACGTCCGAGTCACCGATTTTGCGGCGACCCACAGAGCCTATCCCCACCGCACCAACTCGCCTAGTTCATGGACAGCCCCGCACTTTGCAGGAAATTTCCCATAGATTCGCGGGCCGGAAGATCAAAAGATCGCAGGCTTCGCCAGCTCCTACAGGGATGTGTTTCAACAGGTGTAGGAAAGGTGAGTGGTGAGACGCGGAGCGTCTCGGGATGCATTCCCACGCGGAGCGGGGGAACGATCAGGGGGCGAGCGCTGAATCGTGACTTGGCAGTCATCGTGCGGGAAATGGGCTGCATCATCCTCCAACAGCGTCAGATACTGGCGTTATCGTCCGAATCCCTTACACTGCCTCGGCCGTTCATTTTCCTTTTGAGGCTGTGCGCATGAAATTTCGTTTTCTTCTGTGGATGATGGGTTTGTTGATGGGTAAGGCCAGCCGGACAAATCCTGCGTTCCAGCAGCAGTTGGGTGACAAGGATCTGGTGTTTCAGCTGCAGACGCTGGACGGGAAAGTGGCGCGGCATTTCGTGGTCAAGGATCAGCGCATTACCAGCAAATCCGGTGTGGTGGCAGAGCCGGCGTTTGCGATTGCGTTTAAAGATGCCGGTTATGGCTTTGCCACGATGCAGGCGAAGAACAAGCAGTTGGCGTTTATGCAGGGGATTCAGGACAAGTCGATCCAGCTGAAGGGTAATCCTGCGCTGGTGATGTGGTTTCAGGGTTTGATGAAATATTTGAAGCCGAGGAAGGCCAAGCCTAAGGCGTGAAGCGCCATTTTTTAAAACCCGGTGGGTAATCGGTTTGGCTCGATAAGTCGGTCAATTGGCGCGTAACACCACTAACACCTGTCAGAAGTGACAGGTGTTTTTGTTTGCATGTTGAGGCTTCATAGGGATCGTCCAGCAGTAAAGGGACTTATCCGGATTGGAGAGTTATCAACATGACCGTACAAGCAGGTGAACTTGATTCAACATTCGCCAATGACGGCAAACTCGATTGGGCGTTTCCTGAGTTTGTCAGCATTGCCCCGCAAGTTGTCCTCCCTTTGCCTGACGGTCGGCTGCTCGTCGTGGCGAATGAGTCAGGTGTTTTCCCTGGCTTCGTAGCGGCACGGCTAACTGAAAAGGGACTGCTTGATGTCGGTACCGGGTTTGGCGAGAACCAGCAAGGTTTTGCGCGGATTTTGACTGGGGAAAAACTCCTATCAGGAAAATTGGGCGCAAGCTTGCTCAGTAATGGTGGGTTGCTGATTACGGTCGATTACACGTCGCAGTCGCCGAGTTATGAAAGTGGTTTCATTGCCATCCAGTTGCTGCCGGACGGTCGACTCAACGATGAGTTTGGTGAAGACGGTGTGGTCACGTTCCCGTACGGTTCGGTACCCGTAACACTAAGTCGAGCGGCCAAGGCTGCACGCGCACGCCAAAATGTATCTCGAAATATTAAGCCTGCTGTTCAGAGCACCGCCAGTTCTGGAGCGTCCGGTATCGAGTTGCCAGACGGCAAAATAGCGTTGGTCTATTTTGGCTTTGATCATGTGGCAGAGCAAACCAAAGGCTTGGTCATGCGACTCAATCCTGATGGCACTTTTGACGACACCTTCAACAAAATCGGTTCGGCCACTGTTGAACTGGCTGAGTTGAGTCCGGCAGGCGATAACGCCGCCCGTGGATTGGCTGTGCAAGCGGACGGTAGCTTGGTGGTGTATGGCGACTTTCATGATGAAGGCACCTTCGGTACCTATGCCGTGCGCTTCACAAAAGATGGAATGCGCGACGACAAGTTCAAGACAGCTATTGTGTCCTCTGATCGGCTGCCGATTTTTCGCGATATTGCCGTGAGGAAAAAGGACGGAATGATTGCTTTGATAGGAGGCCAGGCCGGTGAAGGCTTCCTCGAGGGGGAAGGGGTGATTGTCGTACTCAGTGCGGATGGCTCACCTCACCCTCTGTTCAACAATGGCCAGCCGTTATGTACCAAAGTTGTGCCTGAGATTGGCCAGAATTGGTCGAGCTGCGCCTTTGGCGACGAGGATGAAAGCAAGTTGATTGTTGCTGGCACCAGTGGTGGACGGCTTGCTACTGATGAGATGCACGCTGTTTGCGCACGTTATCGCCTTACCGGCGAGCTCGATTCGACGTTCAACGGTAGTGGGTGGGTATCTTTTGATCAGGCTGAGAAACTGGAAAGTAATTTGGATCTGCACGTCACCGCGCATAATAAAATCGTCATCTGCGGTGAGTATTGGAAAGACCGGTTGAGTTTTCCTACAAGCGGATGGATAGCACGTTTCATTGCCTGATGAATGAACGACGCTGTAATGGCCGCTCTCACGAACAAGAATGATCCGTGAGAGCGGTTTCTTTATGCCTGGCTGAACTGCGAGGCCAGTTCGCGCAGCAGGACTTCGGCTTCGAGGACTTTGCTGACAACGTCGTTGGCTTTTTCGCGAGTCAGGCCGACACGTTCGAGCAGTGCATCCGGAATGTCTTCATCCGGGCCGGAGCCGATGCCGCGGCTGCGCAGCAGGCGCACGGCCAGGCAGACGAGGTTCGGGTATTCGGCGTAGGCGCCGTCGTAGCTTGGGTCGTGCTGGAAGCGCAGCGCGGTGGCCAGCTCGTCCGGCATGTCCCAGTAGCGCATCAGCCACGAGCCGATCTGTTCGCGGCTGATACCGAGCAGGTGTTGCTCGATGTAGCTGTGGCACAGGTGCGGGTTGACCTCCAGGTGGCGGCAGATCAGTGAGAAGTGCGGCGGAAAGACGTGGGCCAGCAGCAGGTAACCGAAGTTGTGCAGCAGACCGGCCAGATACGTCAGGCCGGCTTCCGGGCGCTGGGCGCGCGGCATGGCGCGGGTCAGGCCTTCGATGACGGCGGCGGTGTAGATCGATTGCTGCCAGTACGGCGTGGTGTGTTGCGGGTGGTCTTTCGGCAGGCTCAGGGTCTTGCCGAGGGCCAGACCCAGCGCGAGGTTGATCACTAGATCAAAACCGAGCACGCGGACGATCGCGTCTTCCACCGAACGAATTTTGCCCGGCGAGGCGTAGTACGGCGACGCCGCCCAGCTCACCACTTGCGCGGCCAGCGCCGGGTCGGTTTCAACGACGCCAGTGATGTCGTCGATGGTGGCGTTGGGGTCGACGCGCAGTTTGATGATTTTTTGCGCGGTTTCGGCCAGCGGCGGAATCTCGATGGTCGCTTCCAGACGCTGCTGAATGCGCCGCGCGGTGAACGCTTGCACGGCCTGGGTGATTTCCTCGCGGTCATCGTCCGGGCGGTCGAGGTTCGGGCGGATGCTGCTCAGGGCTTCGCCGAAGTTGGCGGCGCTGGCCTTGGTCAGCATGGTCTTGAAGTCTTCGCTGGCGATTTCCAGCAGCAGGCCCGGCTCGCCGGAGTTGATCAGCAGCTTCGGTTCGCGCAGCAGGCTTTCTTCGTAGAGGCACGGCGAGCTGGTCAGCGCCGGCAGGCCTGGCAGCAGGCTCAGGCTGTGTTTGCCGAGCATCTTTTCCAGGCGCTCGGTGGACACGGCGGTCAGGCGACGGCCAGTCAGTTCGGCGAGGCGGTTGAGGTCGAGCAATTGGCTCTGCGGAAACAGCACCATCAGCGCGCCGACGGCGTCGTCCAGCAACACGGCTTGTACCTTGCGCGATGCATTGAGGCCGTGGTGGTCGAGCACTTCTTCGTAGGCGATCCCGAGTTTGCCTAGCAGCAGCCGAATGACAGACGGCGCGTGCGGAGATTCGGGGGCGAGAGCGGCTTCGGTCATGATCTGTATCCGTTTTTGAAACAATGGCAGGAGTATAACCAGCTTGGTCGGAACGATCTGTCAGAAACTGCGACGGTGCTCACACTTGGCCGTATTGCTGCCCGTGACGCAACCAGCGATCGAGTAATGGGCTGACGTGGGTTGGCCAGCGTTCCAGCAAGGCTTGCGCGGCGTCGCGTACGGCGGGCAATAAGTCGGCGTCGCGCATCAGGTCGGCGACTTTGAATTGCAGCAGGCCAGTCTGACGGGTGCCGAGCATTTCCCCGGGGCCGCGCAGTTCGAGGTCTTTTTCGGCGATGACGAAACCGTCGTTGGTCTCGCGCATGATGCCCAGGCGCTGGCGACCGATCTGCGACAGCGGCGGATGGTAGAGCAGCACGCAATGGCTGGCGGCGCTGCCCCGGCCAACGCGCCCGCGCAATTGGTGCAGTTGCGCGAGGCCAAGACGCTCGGGGTTTTCGATGATCATCAGGCTGGCGTTGGGCACGTCGACGCCGACTTCGATCACTGTGGTGGCGACCAGCAATTGCAGGTTGCCGGCCTTGAATTCGGCCATGACGGCGGCCTTCTCGACGGGTTTCATGCGCCCGTGGATCAACCCGACTTTCAGTTCGCCGAGGGCGAGGGTGAGGTCTTCAAACGTGGTTTCGGCGGCCTGACAGGTCAGCTCTTCCGACTCTTCGATCAGCGTGCATACCCAATAGGCCTGACGGCCTTCGGCGCAGGCACCGCGCACGCGCTCGATGACTTCGACGCGGCGGGTGTCAGTGACCAGCACGGTGTTGACCGGGGTTCGACCGGGCGGCAGCTCGTCGAGGATCGAGGTGTCGAGGTCGGCGTAGGCGCTCATCGCCAATGTCCGTGGAATCGGCGTGGCGGTCATGATCAGCTGGTGCGGGCACATGCGTCCGCCGACGCCTTTCTGCCGCAGCGCCAGACGTTGCTGTACGCCGAAGCGGTGCTGCTCGTCGATGATCACCAGCGCCAGATTCTTGAACTGCACTTCGTCCTGGAACAGCGCGTGAGTGCCGACCACCATCGGTGCGCCGCTGGCGATCTGTTCCAGCGCAGTAACGCGGTTCTTGCCCTTGAGCTTGCCGGCCAGCCATGCGACTTCAATGCCCAGCGGCTCGAGCCAGCGCTTGAAGGTGATGAAGTGTTGCTCGGCGAGAATCTCGGTCGGCGCCATCAGCGCGACTTGGTAACCGGCCTCCAGCGCTTGCAGGGCGGCGAGGGCGGCAACCACGGTTTTGCCGGCGCCGACGTCGCCCTGAATCAGGCGCAGCATCGGTTCGTGCTGACTGAGGTCGTAGGCGATTTCGTTGCCGACGCGCTGTTGCGCGCCGGTCGGGTTGAAGCCGAGGTTGGCCAGATATTTCGGCGGCAGCTTTTTCGCTTTCGGCATCGCTGGCGCGCGCAGTGAACGCATGCTTTCGCGCAGACGTTGCTGTGACAGTTGGTGCGTCAGCAGTTCTTCGAAAGCGAGGCGATGCTGGGCCCAGTGATGACCGAGGGCAAGTTCATCGACGTCGGCATCGGCGGGCGGGTTGTGCAGGTAGCGGATCGCATCGGCCAGCGGCGCGAGTTGATAGTCGCGCGCCAGTTCGGTGGGCAGCCAGTCGGGCAGCGTATCTGGCTTTAGCAGGGTCAGCGTCTGCAGACACAACTGGCGCAGACGCGCTTGGGTCAGGCCTTCGGTGAGCGGGTAGACCGGGGTCAGGGTTTCATCGACTGGCGGCGGTTCGTCACCAGTAATGGCGCGGTATTCCGGGTGGTAGATTTCCAGTCCTGACGCGCCGGGTCGGGCTTCGCCGTAGCAGCGCACCCGCGTGCCACGCTTGAGGCCTTCTTTCTGCGCATTGCTGAAATGGTAGAAACGCAGACTCAGGCCGCCGGTGCCGTCCTGCAAGCGCACGACCAGACTGCGGCGGCGGCCCATGACCACATCGGCGCCGCTGACGGTGCCTTCGACCACGGCGTCCTGTCCCGGCCGCAGCGCACCGATCGGCACCACACGGGTGCGATCCTGATAGCGCAGCGGCAGGTGGAACAGCACGTCCTGCAGGTTCTCAAGACCGACCTTGGCCAATTTCTCGGCCATGGCTTCGCCGACACCCTTGAGTGCCGTCACCGACACTTGCGACAACTCCGTCATGACGCTCGCTTAACCGGCCGTAACCGGTGCCGCTGGCTTGGCCACCGAACACAGGCGAATGGAGTCGGCGAGGATCTCGATGGCTTTTGGCCGTGGAAAGCTCGCGCGCCAGGCAATGGCCACGGTGCGGAACGGCACTGGCGGCGACAGTGGGCGCACTTCGATCACGCCGGGGGCGTAGTGATGGCTGTCGACGGCCGACAACGGCAGGATCGAGATGCCCAGACCGGAGGCGACCATGTGGCGGATGGTTTCCAGCGAGCTGGATTCGACCGTGGTGTGCTTGGCGCCGTCGTTGCCCTTGGTCAGGGTCGGGCAGGCTTCCAGCACTTGGTCGCGGAAGCAGTGGCCCTCGCCGAGCAGCAGCAGGCTCTTGTCGTTGAGCAGGCCGGCGTCGATGGTTTCTTTTTGCGTCCACGGGTGCTGGGCCGGCATCAAGACATAGAACGGCTCGTCGTATAGCGGCAGGGTCAGCACGTCGGCTTCGTTGAACGGCAGGGCGATGATGATCGCGTCGAGCTCGCCGTTGCGCAGTTTGTCGCGCAGCACGTGGGTGAAGTTTTCTTCGATGTACAACGGCATCTGCGGGGCGACCCGGTGCAGTTGCGGAATCAGGTGCGGGAACAGGTACGGGCCGACGGTGTAGATTGCGCCGACTTTCAATGGGGCGGTCAGCTGGTTCTTGCCGGCCTGGGCCAGTTCGCGAATGCCTTGGGCTTGCTCGAGCACTTTCTGCGCCTGGGCGACGATGCCTTCGCCGACCGGGGTCAGGCGCACGGCGCTTTTGCTGCGCTCGAAAATCAGCACACCGAGTTCGTCTTCAAGCTTTTTCACGCCCACCGACAGGGTCGGCTGGCTGACGTGGCAACGTTCGGCGGCGTGGCCGAAATGCTGCTCTTGGGCGAGGGTAACGATGTAGCGTAATTCTGTGAGGGTCATAGCAAGCGTCCATGAAGATGCGGGCCAAGCATACCGGCTGCAATCGATAGACGCACGTTATCAGACTGAGGGAGGCATGCGACACCGGGCAATGTAGGTTTGCCGCGCGCAGATACGCAAAAGGCACCTTTCGGTGCCTTTATCTCGATCTAACCTTCACCACATAACCCCTGTGGGAGCGAGCCTGCTCGCGAAAGCGGTGGGTCAGACAAACATGAGCTGACTGACACGGCCTCTTCGCGAGCAGGCTCGCTCCCACAGGTGTGGCGATGTGCCTTAGCGGCGGCGTTCCAGCGAGTAAACAAACGGCGCCACAATTTCGATCGAGCCATTGTTCAACATGTCGGCCGGTGGCTTGGGCAGCGGCTGCGCGCGGCGGATCATTTCCAGAGTTGCCCGGTCCAGATCAGCGTTGCCGGAACGGCCCACCAGTTCGAACGACAGCACATTACCTTCGGCATCGACCACGAAACGCAGACGGTTCAAGCCTTCCTTGCCCCGTGCCTGAGCACTGGCCGGGTACTTTTTGTACTTGGCCAAATGCGCGAGCAGGGTGCCTTGCCAACTGGCTTTGGCAGCCATCTGAGCCGGCGAAGGACCCGGTGCAGGCTGGGCGGATTTCTCCGTTGGTGCCTGAGTCGGTTGCGTGTCGGCCGGTTTCTCCTCGGAAGGTTTTTCCTTCGGTGGATCAGGCAGCTTCTTCTCGATCGGCTTCGGCGGTTTAGGCTTGGGCTTTGGCTTGGGTTTCTGCACCGCGATTTCAGCTTTCGGTGCTTCGGCCAGCTTCGGAATCGGCAACTCTTCCACCGGAGCCGGTGGCTGCGGCGGTGTGACGACCTTCGGCGGAGCAGGCGGTGGCGGGGCCGGAACCGGGGCCAGCTCGACCATCATTGCCTGCGGCGGCAATTCGATGGGCGGGCGGGCGGTCCAGTTCAGCGCCAGCGCGATGGCCAGCGCGTGAACGCCCAGCACCACGGCCAGGCTACCGCTGTAACGCGTCAGCTTATGGCGCGTCGTGATCATTTCTTGGCTGCCGTCTCAAGTCCGACCAGACCGACCTTCAGGTAACCGGCGGAGCGCAGCTTGTCCATCACGCTCATGAGGTCGCCGTAATCCACGCCTTTGTCGGCCTGGAAGAAGATGGTGGTGTCTTTCTTGCCCTGAGTCTTGGCGTCGAGCACGGCGCCGAGGGTTTCGGCTTTCACTTCATCGTCGCCGATGTACAGGCGCTGGTCAGCCTTGACGCTGAGGAACACCGGTTTCTCTGGCCGCGGCGCCGGTTTGGCGGTAGAGGCCGGCAGGTCGACTTTGATGTCCACGGTGGCCAATGGAGCCGCCACCATGAAGATGATCAACAGCACCAGCATCACGTCGATGAACGGCGTGACGTTGATTTCGTGGTTCTCGGCCAGATCGTCGTCTGCGCCTTCTTTCAAATGCAGGCCCATGGCCGATTACCCCACTTTGACCATGTGCGGCTGCGAGCTGCGCTCAGGCTGGTGGTCGAGGTCGCGGCTGACCAGCAGCAGAACTTCTGCCGATGCGTCGGAAACCTGCGCCTTGTAACCGGCGATGGAGCGGGCGAAGACGTTGTAGATCACTACGGCTGGAATCGCGGCAACCAGACCCAGTGCGGTGGCCAGTAGTGCTTCAGCAATACCGGGCGCTACGACAGCAAGGTTGGTGGTCTGGGTTTTGGCGATGCCGATAAAGGAGTTCATGATGCCCCACACGGTACCGAACAGGCCGACAAACGGCGCGGTGGAACCGATGGTGGCGAGGACGCCCGTGCCGCTGCTCATGTTGCGACCGCAGGCTGCTACCAGACGCTCGAGACGGAAGCTGACGCGTTCCTTGATACCTTCTTTCTCGCGGCTGTTGACCGACAGGCGCATCTCTTCGAGCGCGTCGTGCACCAGCAGGTTGGCGAGGGTGCCTTCCTTGCCGGCAGTGGTACTGGCTTCTTTAAGGGTGGTGGCTTTCTTCAGGGCGGCGATTTCGCCACGCAGACGACGCTTGGCGCCCATCAGCTCGAAGCCTTTGGCGATCCAGATGGTCCAGGTGATGATGGAAGCGATGGCCAGACCGATCATCACGATTTTCACGATGATGTCGGCGTTCTGGTACATGCCCCACGGCGACAGGTCGTGGGCCATGCCCAGGCTGTTGTCGGCTTCGAGAACTTCAGGAGCGTCGGCAGCGTCAACCGCTTGCACCGGATCGGTAGCGGCCGGGGCAGCCGGAGCGGCAGCTGGTGCGCTTTGCTCGGTGGCGGCTGGCGTTGCAGGTGCCTGGGCGTCGGCGAAAGCGGCAGTCGGCGCCAGCATCAAGCTGAGCAGCAGAGCCGCCACTGCGCTCCAGGCGCGAGGTCGATTGGTTGGCGAAGCGGGGATTTGATTACGTGTCATGCTGGCCGGACCTGAGATAGAAAAACGTTAATGCTCTTCCAGGCCTCGTGAGGCCGAGAACAAAAGTGGCATGCATTATTGCAAGTAATTCTTGTTAACAAAAGTAATAGAGTATCTTTTTTTCCTGCATTGCTAGCCGCTCGTCCTGTCCCGAGGCTAGTCTGTGTCTTTCCGATAGGAGTTTTTTGATGTCCGCGCCTTCTGTTTTGATTGCCGGTTGTGGTGATGTCGGCAGTCGTCTGGCCAAGCAATTGCTGGCGGCTGGCTGGGAAGTTCATGGCCTGCGCCGGGACGTTTCGAAGCTGCCTGACGGTGTGGTTGGCGTTGCCGGCGACCTGTTCAACGAAGACTGTCCGGCGACCTGGCCGGTGGGTGCCGTGGACTATCTGGTGTATTGCGCAGCGGCAACCGATCACGATGAAGCCGGTTATCGCGCGGCTTATGTGCAGGGTTTGCAGAATGTTCTGAGTTGGCTCGACGACTATGGGCAGGTGCCTGAGCGGCTGATCTTCGTGTCCAGCAGCAGTGTGTATGGGCAGCAGGAGGGTGAGTGGGTCGATGAGAACTCAGAGACCATCGCTGCCGGTTATTCAGGACGATTGATGCTTGAGGCTGAGCAGGTCGCGCTTAAGAGTGGCATTCCTGCGAGCATTCTGCGTTTGACCGGGATCTATGGTCCGGGCCGCGAATGGCTACTCACTCAAGTACGTCGCGGTTATCGCGTGGCGGTCGAACCCCCGCTGTATGGCAACCGGATTCATGCTGACGACGCGGCAGGATTGCTGGCGTTTCTGTTGGAGAAAGACCGGCAGGGCGTAAAGCTGGAGGATTTCTATATCGGCGTTGACGATGCGCCGGCGCCGTTAGCGGAAGTCGTAGGCTGGTTGCGTGAGTATCTGGGCGTTACCGAGTGGGCGGACGACGCGAGCGTGCGGCGAACCGGTAGCAAGCGCTGCAGCAATGCCCGGGCGAAAGCGTTGGGCTGGACGCCAACGTACCCGAGCTACCGCGAAGGTTACGCCGCGATCCTCGAAGGTAAATGCTGACTTCCTGGCACCCCAAAACAACTGTAGGAGTGAGCCTGCTCGCGATGGGGTCATAACATTCAACACTTGTGCTGACTGTTAAACCGCTATCGCAAGCAGGCTCACTCCTACAGGGGATAGCTGCGAATTCAGAAGCGGGTTACTGCTTCTCGAGCAACCACTTGCGCTCACCGGCGGTGAACTGCGGTTGTTCATCCGCCAACGCGGCATTCACCGCCTGCAGAATTTCCAGCTCTTTGCCCTTGCGCACAAAGATCCAGTTATTGCCCTGGCCGTTCTGCTGCAACCACATGCTGTCGTTGCCGTTGCTCATCGATGCGCAATCGCCGGCCAGACAAAGTGCGTAGCGATCGGCTCCGGGCAAGCCGGACACTTGGCCGTCAGCCTGGAATTGCACCGTGCTGCCTTCGCCCTGGCCGTTGGTGATTTTCCAGTCACCGCCCAGATAGGCCGAATACAGCGCGCGTTCGAAACTGGCACCGATCGGCGCGCCTTCCGGCACCGGAATCTGCGCACGGTCGAAGACCTGCTCGGGTTCGTTGTCGCTGGCGGCTTGCTGCAGTTGCCCGCCGTCGCGTTTCAGCTCGCTGGCGGAGCTGCCATAGAAGTCGACTTTCCAGGCGCCGGATTGTTCACCCAGCAGCCGTCCTTCGACGTTCTCAAAACCGTTGGTGTAGCGGGCCTGACTGGCCTTGGTGTTAACGTCCCATTCCAGGTTCGGGCCGTAGGCCTGAAGCGCTTCGCGCAGGGGGCCGCCCTTGGCTGCGGCATCGATCGCCACCTGATTGATCCAGGTGCCGCTGATGTCACGGTCGGCAGGGTTGCTGGCGCAGCCGCCGAGGAAAATGGCGAGCAGCGGGAGAGCTAGCGCTTTGCGCATGGTGGAATCCTTTCAAAACCTTTTCTTGCAGAGCAGTCGGCGCGGCTTTGGAGGCCGCGCCGTGCGCATCACTCGATGACCAGAATGGCATCCATTTCAACCTGCGAACCCTTTGGCAGGGCAGCCACGCCGATGGCGGCGCGGGCCGGGTATGGCTGGTCGAAGTACTTGCCCATGATCTCGTTGACCTTGGCGAAGTGGCTCAGGTCGGTGAGGAAGATGTTCAGTTTGACGATGTCCTTGAACGAACCGCCAGCAGCTTCAGCCACGGCTTTGAGGTTCTCGAACACCTGGACGGTCTGGGCTTCGAAGCCTTCAACCAGTTCCATGGTTTTTGGGTCCAGAGGAATCTGCCCCGACATGTAAACGGTGTTGCCTGCCTTGATCGCCTGGGAGTAAGTACCGATGGCGGCCGGGGCCTTGTCGCTGGTGATTACGGTTTTGGTCATGAATGACTCCTTGTAATAGGCAGGTTATGCACGCATGCGGGTGATGCGAATTACCCCGGTCAAGGCGCGCAGCTTCTTGATCACGCGGGCCAGGTGCACACGGTCGTGGACGCTGACCACCAACTGGACCACGCTGATGCGACCATCGCGTTCGTCCATGCTGATTTTCTCGATATTGCCGTCGGCTGCGTTGACGCTGCTGGCCAGCAGGGCGATCAGGCCGCGCTGGTGTTCCAGCTCGACGCGCAGTTCGACGTTGAATTCGCCGGTGACATCCTTGGCCCACGAGAGCTGGATGCATTTTTCCGGGTTGTGCCTGATTTCGCTGATGTTGCGGCAGTTGTCCAGGTGCACGACCATGCCTTTGCCCGCCGACAGGTGCCCGACAATCGGGTCGCCCGGGATCGGCGTGCAACATTTGGCGTAGCTCAGTACCAAACCTTCGGTACCGCGAATTGCCAGCGGGCCTTCCGGGCTTGGCAGCTGTTCGCCTTCGCCGAGCAGGCGGCGGGCGACCACGTAGGCCATGCGGTTACCGAGGCCAATGTCTTCGAGCAAATCTTCGATCAGTTCGAGGCGGTACTCGGTGAGCATCGCTTTGACGCGTTCGGCCGGGATCTTCTCCAGCGCGCTGTCGAAACCGTTGAGCACTTTGTTCAGCAGGCGTTCGCCGAGGCTGATGGACTCGGAGCGACGTTGCAGTTTCAGCGCATGGCGGATGTGCGTGCGCGCCTTGCCGGTGACCACGAAGTTGAGCCACGCCGGGTTTGGTCGTGCGCCTGGGGCGCTGACGATCTCGACCGTGGAGCCGCTTTGCAGCGGTTCGGACAGCGGTGCAAGTCGACGGTTGATCCGGCAGGCGATGCAGCTGTTGCCGACGTCGGTGTGTACCGCGTAGGCAAAGTCGACCGCCGTGGAGCCTTTCGGTAGCTCCATGATCCGGCCTTTCGGGGTGAAGACGTAGACCTCGTCCGGGAACAGGTCGATCTTCACGCTTTCGATGAATTCCAGCGAATTGCCGGCACGTTGCTGCATTTCCAGCACGCCTTTGACCCACTGGCGGGCACGGGCGTGAGTGCCTTTCGGCTGCTCGTCACCGCTGGATTTGTACAGCCAATGGGCGGCGATGCCGTTGTTGGCCATCTCTTCCATTTCACGGGTACGGATCTGAATCTCGATCGGTACGCCGTGCATGCCGAACAGCGTGGTGTGCAGCGATTGATAGCCGTTGGCCTTGGGGATCGCAATGTAATCCTTGAAGCGCCCCGGCAACGGTTTGTACAAATTATGTACAGCGCCCAGCACGCGGTAGCAGGTATCGACCTTGTCGACGATGATCCGGAACGCGTAGACGTCCATGATCTCGTTGAAGGCCCGACGCTTGCCGCGCATTTTCTTGTAGATGCCGTAGAGGTGTTTCTGCCGACCGCTCACTTCGCCCTGGATGCCGTCGATCGCGAGGCAATGGCCAAGGGATTCTTCGATCTTGTTGACGATTTCCTTGCGGTTGCCCCGGGCGCGTTTGACCGCCTGGTAGATCCGCGCGGAACGCATCGGGTGCATGGCCTTGAAGCCGAGGTCTTCGAATTCGATGCGGATCGCATGCATGCCCAGCCGGTTGGCGATGGGCGCGTAGATTTCGAGGGTTTCCTTGGCGATCCGCCGGCGTTTTTCGCCGGACAGCACTTCCAGCGTGCGCATGTTGTGCAGGCGGTCGGCGAGCTTGACCAGGATCACGCGAATATCGCGCGCCATGGCCATGGCCATTTTCTGGAAGTTTTCGGCTTGGGCTTCGGCCTTGGTCTCGAAATTCATCTGGGTCAGTTTGCTGACCCCGTCGACCAGTTCGGCCACGGTTTCACCGAACTGCGCTTGCAGCGCTTCTTTGGCGATACCGGTGTCTTCGATCACGTCATGCAGCATCGCGGCCATCAGGCTCTGATGGTCCATGTGCATGTCGGCAAGAATATTGGCCACGGCAAGAGGATGCGTGACGTACGCCTCGCCGCTGCGACGGCGCTGACCGTCATGGGCTTGTTCGGCGTAGAAATACGCTCGGCGGACCAGGTTGACCTGGTCATTGCCGAGGTAGGTCGATAAGCGATCGGCGAGGGCGTCTATGCTCGGCATGATAATTCCTGCCGTAGGTTGTGACCCCGCGCCGTGCTACGTCGACCAGGCATAGGCTTAGACGGCCTCGTTGGACTCGTCCTCGAACGCTGCGAACAGCGGCTCATCCTGGACGATTTCCTGCTCGGCGATGAACTCGTAGCTCATCAGGCCTTCAGCGATTTCACGCAGCGCTACAACGGTAGGCTTGTCGTTTTCCCACTGAACCAGTGGCTCTTTGCCGCCGGTGGCCAGTTGACGGGCACGTTTGGTAGAGAGCATGACCAGCTCAAAACGGTTTTCCACGTGGTTCAGGCAGTCTTCAACGGTTACGCGGGCCATGGTATTCCTCGGAGCGAATGCAATATGCGCGCTGCCCGGTTGGGCGAGCGGACTCAACAGTTTAAAAAATCACCAGCGATTAGGGAAGCGCTGATTTTTTGACCAAGCCCTTCAACGCGCTGCAAGCACCAATGTAAAGCGCTTGCAGCTGTTTTGGGAAGTGCTGTTTTAACCCAGCAACTCAGCCAGCAATTTGCCGAAACGTACCTGCTGGCGTTTCTGCTGCAGTTGATTGGCGCGGAAAATCGCCTTCAGATCATCCAGTGCGTGAGCAAAATCGTCGTTGATGATCAGGTAGTCGTACTCGACATAGTGACTCATCTCGCTGACCGCTTCGCGCATCCGCCCGTCAATGATCTCGTCGCTGTCCTGACCGCGGTTGGTCAGGCGCTGGTGCAAGGCCTGAAGCGACGGCGGCAGGATAAAGATCGAGCGCGCTTGCGGCATCAATTTGCGCACTTGCTCGGCGCCCTGCCAGTCGATTTCCAGAATCAAGTCGTGACCTTCGTCCAGCGTCTGCTGCAGACGGCTTTGCGAGGTGCCGTAGAAGTTGCCGAAGACTTCGGCGCGTTCGAGGAAGTCGCCATGCTCGCCCATCTTCACGAACTCTTCGCGGGTCACGAAGTGATAGTTCACGCCGTCCACTTCACCCGGGCGCATGGCGCGGGTGGTGTGGGAAACCGAAACGCGAATTTCCGGTATGGCGTCGGTCAACGCCTTGACCAGGCTGCTCTTGCCCGCGCCAGATGGCGCGGAAATGATGTACAGGGTGCCGGTGCTGTGGGTCATGTCGGGGTTGCCTTACTCAATATTCTGCACTTGTTCGCGCATCTGCTCGATCAACACCTTGAGGTTGACGGCGGCTTGGGTGCTGCGCGGGTCGAAGGCCTTGGAGCCCAGTGTGTTGGCTTCGCGGTTGAGTTCCTGCATCAGGAAATCGAGGCGGCGTCCGGCCGCACCGCCGGACTTGAGCACCCGGCGTACCTCAATGATGTGGGTGCTCAGGCGATCCAGTTCTTCGGCCACGTCGCTTTTTTGCGCGAGGATGACCATTTCCTGTTCGAGGCGCAGCGGGTCCAGCTCGGCCTTCATGTCGGCGAAGCGGTCGAGGACTTTCTGGCGCTGGGTCGCAAGCATTTGCGGCACCAGTTCACGCAGGGTCACCACGTCTTCTTCGATAGAGGTCAGGCGCTCGTTGATCAAGCGTGCCAACTCCGCGCCTTCGCGCTCGCGGCCAGCCTTCAACTCTTTCAGGCCTTGATTGAACAGGGCCAGTGCGTCGGCGTTCAATGCCTGCGGGTCAGTCGCATCGCCCACCAATACGCCGGGCCAGGCCAGCACTTCCAGCGGATTCAATGCGGCAGGATTCTTGATCAGACCAGCGACCGTCTCAGCGGCGGCGACCAACTGCGCGGCGCGCTCGCGATCGATTTGCAGTGTTTTGCCGGTGCTTTCTTCGGTGAAACGCAGGGTGCATTCGAGTTTGCCCCGCGACAGGCCCTGACGCAGCGCTTCACGTACCGCGCCCTCGAGGTCGCGAAACGACTCCGGCAGGCGCAGGTGGGGCTCCAGATAGCGGCTGTTGACCGAGCGCAGCTCCCAGCTCAGGGTGCCCTGTGCGCCGGCTTTTTCGACGCGGGCGAAGGCGGTCATGCTGTGCACCATGGCGGTGACCTCGCAATGCAGATCGGCGCGAAACGTGAGTTTCGCGAGCACGATATGAATGAATTTAAGCCGACTGGCAGCAAAGGCGCAGGATTGTAGCGCAGTGCGGCGAATGCGCCCAAACACACGGTGTGACAAAGGGCTGCAGCCCGTCGGTAATGGGTGTTTCAGGGGCTTCGATCGTCGGTCGGGATTTTTAACAAGTGCCCAGTCGCGGTGCAGGGCTCTATAATGCTCGGCAGTTTTCCGTCCCCAGTACAGGTATTCCCTATGAAACGTCCAAGTGGTCGCGCTGCCGATCAGCTCCGCTCGATCCGCATTACCCGCAACTACACCAAACACGCCGAGGGATCCGTACTGGTCGAATTCGGTGATACCAAAGTCATCTGCACCGTTAGCGTCGAAAACGGCGTGCCGCGTTTCCTTAAAGGTCAGGGCCAAGGTTGGTTGACCGCCGAGTACGGCATGCTGCCGCGCGCCACTGGCGAACGTAACCAGCGTGAAGCGAGCCGTGGCAAGCAGGGCGGTCGCACCCTGGAAATCCAGCGTCTGATCGGTCGTTCCCTGCGCGCTGCGCTGGACATGTCCAAGCTGGGCGACGTGACCCTGTACGTCGACTGCGATGTGATCCAGGCTGACGGTGGTACTCGCACGGCTTCGATCACCGGTGCCATGGTTGCGCTGGTTGATGCGCTGAAAGTGATCAAGAAGCGTGGCGGCCTGAAGGGCGGCGATCCGCTCAAGCAGATGATCGGTGCCGTATCGGTCGGCATGTATCAGGGCGAGGCCGTGCTGGATCTGGACTATCTTGAAGATTCCGCTGCCGAGACCGACCTCAACGTAGTGATGACCAGCACCGGTGGTTTCATCGAAGTGCAGGGCACTGCCGAAGGTGCGCCGTTCCAGCCTGAAGACTTGAACGCCATGCTGGAACTGGCCAAGCAGGGCATGAACGAAATCTTCGAACTGCAAAAGGCTGCACTGGCCGACTGAGCAGGTGCATAACCGCAAGGAGGACACGATGAGTGACGAGCAAGAGCTGCTGCCCAAACCGAGCCAGGAGGTTCGCCAGTGGGCGATGTTTTGTCACTTGTCCGCCTTGCTGGGGATCTGGATTCCGTTCGGCAATCTGATCGGACCCTTGATCCTTTGGCAGATGAAGCGCGAGACAGATGCGTTCATTGATGCGCAGGGCAAGGAGGCGTTGAATTTTCAGATCACCGTCGCCATCGCCTCGTTGATTTGCTTCCTGCTGATGGTGCTGATCATCGGGTTCTTCCTGCTGGGGATACTGGCGATCGGCGCGCTGGTTTTGACGATCATCGCCGGTGTGAAAGCCAATGAAGGTTTTCCTTATCGATATCCGTTTACCTGGCGGCTGATCAAATAAGAAATTCGAAAAGTTTAAAACCAATGCCCCGACCTGTCAGGGAATTTTTATTTATGCAACTAAATTAGTCTCTACTATATGTAGGAATAATCTGACCGCGATGACTGGTCGATACTCTTTCCGTATATACACTTTTGGTCACAACTGCATTGGCTTAGTTTGGATTTATGGCCTTGGAATCAAAGGCGACGATTGTTAAAGTTGGCCGAATAATATTTCTCCTGAAATATTAAGATATATTCAAGCCATCGAAGGCTTTTGAATTTCCGAGTAATCAGTGTTGAGACAATCAGCCGGTTCATGAGGTGCGTGCAGGTAAAAAGCGCGCCTCTGAATATATAACCAAGAACAATCCCAATGATTCAGCTCGATTTTTACGGAACACTTGTGGCTGCTTCCTTAGTGCTTCTGCTAGGGCGCGGGCTCGTTATGCGTGTTGGTTTCATGCGCAGTTACAATATACCTGAACCTGTAGCGGGTGGTCTGGTAGTTGCCTTGCTGTTGTTGCTGCTGCGAACGTTCGATATTGAAATTCGTTTTGATACTTCTCTGCAGACACCTCTGATGCTGGCCTTTTTTGCCACCATCGGTCTAAGCGCAGATTTTGCCAGCTTGAAGAAAGGCGGGCGCATCGTCGGGATATTTCTCCTGGCGGTCACCGGGCTGTTGGTGGTGCAGAATGCGATGGGTATCAGCTTGGCAAAAATGCTTGGGCTTGATCCATTGATGGGGCTGTTGACCGGGTCGATCACATTGGCGGGCGGCCATGGCACGGGTGCTGCGTGGGGTACGGTATTCAGCGAGAAGTACGGTCTGGCCTCTGCGTCCGAACTGGCGATGGCTTCCGCGACGTTTGGTCTGGTGCTGGGTGGTTTGATCGGCGGACCGGTCGCGCGCTTGCTCATCAAGCGAGTGCAGGTGCCCGGTGGTCAGAGTCAGGATGTGCCGCCGCGGTTGCCAAAAGGCTTCGAGCAACCAAACAAAGAACGCTCGATTACCCCATTTTCGTTTATAGAAACACTCGCCTTGATCGCGGTCAGTTTGCTGGCGGGCAATCTGTTGAACGGCCTGCTGCAGGGGACCGCATTCGAGTTGCCGACGTTTGTTTGCGTCCTGTTTATAGGCGTGGTGCTGCGCAACGGGCTTTCAGCGCTGGGCTTGTATCAGGTGTTTGAGCGTGAAGTCTCGGTACTGGGCAATGTCAGCCTGTCACTGTTCCTGGCGATTGCCCTGATGTCGCTCAAGTTGTGGGATCTGGCTGCGCTGGCGTTGCCGATCTTCATCATTTTGGCTGTGCAGGCGCTGGTCATGGCGCTGTTCGCGATCTTCGTGACATTCCGGCTGATGGGCCGCAACTACGATGCGGCCGTGCTGGCGGCAGGGCATTGCGGTTTTGGCCTGGGCGCCACGCCGACTGCCATTGCCAACATGCAGGCCGTGACGCAGCGCTACGGCCCCTCGCAGATCGCGTTTCTGGTGGTGCCGATGGTCGGGGCGTTCTTCATCGACATTATCAATGTCGTCGTGATCAAGCTGTACTTGATGTTGCCGTTCTTCGCCGCCGTCTGAGTTCGATTCCGCCTTGAGCGCAGGCATAAAAAATGCCCGTATCTTGCGATACGGGCATTTTTTGTACTGCGAAACGTCGCTTAGATGGTCAGCGTCCAGTCGTAGTCGACAATCAACGGCGCATGCTGCGAGAACCGTGGCTGACGTGGCAGGCGTGCGCTGCGCACGAAGCGCCGCAGGCCCGGGGTCAGGATCTGGTAGTCGAAGCGCCAGCCCAAATTAAGCATCTCGGCCTGTTCGTTGTCCGGCCACCAGCTGTACTGGTCGCCTTCGCGGCTGACTTCGCGCAGGGCATCGACGTAGCCCATGTTGCCGACAATCTCGTCCATCCAGGCGCGTTCAGGCGCCAGGAAACCCGGGGATTGCTGGCTGTCGCGCCAGTTCTTGATGTCGAGCTTCTGCTGCGCCACGTACAGCGAGCCACAATAAATGTACTCGCGACGTTTGCGTCGCTGTTTGTCCAGGTACTTGCCGAAGTCGTCCATGAGCTTGAACTTCTGGTTCAAGTCCTCATCGCCGTTCATCCCCGAAGGGAGCAGCAAGGTGGCAATACTGACTTTGTCGAAATCTGCTTGCAGGTAGCGCCCGTAGCGGTCGGCCGTCTCGAAACCGAGACCGCTGATGACAGCCTTCGGTTGCAACCGCGAATACAAAGCCACGCCACCTTGGGCAGGGACTTCAGCATCGCAGGCATAAAGGAAGTAGCCATCCAGTTGGAAGGCTGGGTCATCCAGTTCAAAGGCGGAGGCACGGGTGTCCTGCAGGCAGATGACGTCGGCATTCTGTGCTTGCAGCCAACTGAGCAAACCACGCTCGACTGCAGCCTGAATACCATTGACGTTCACACTGATGATCCGCATAAATGGCCCCAAAAATCGCGTGCGTGTATGATACACGGCGTCAAGCTAATTAGCTAAATCCGTGGTATTTGGGGTTTTTTTCATGCAAGCGTATCAGCGCGATTTCATTCGTTTTGCCATCGATCGCGGCGTTTTGCGCTTCGGTGAGTTCACCCTGAAGTCCGGGCGCACCAGTCCTTACTTCTTCAACGCCGGCCTGTTCAACTCGGGCTCGGCTCTGGCGCAGCTGGGGCGTTTCTACGCGGCAGCCATCGCTGAAAGCGGTATTCCCTTCGACGTTCTGTTTGGCCCGGCCTACAAAGGCATTCCGCTGGCGGCAACCACTGCCGTGGCGCTGGCCGAGCATCACGACCGTGACCTGCCATGGTGCTTCAACCGCAAGGAAGCCAAGGCCCACGGCGAAGGCGGCAGTCTGGTCGGTGCCCCGCTGACCGGCGACGTCCTGATCATCGACGACGTGATCACCGCCGGTACGGCAATCCGCGAAGTGATGCAGATCATCGCTTCGCAGGACGGCGCCAAGGCTGCCGGCGTGCTGATCGCCCTGAACCGTCAGGAGCGCGGCAACGGTGAGTTGTCGGCGATCCAGGAAGTCGAGCGTGATTTCGGCATTCCGGTGATCAGCATTGTTTCGCTGAATCAGGTGCTGGAATTCCTCGCCGATGATCCGCAGCTCAAGCAACACCTGCCCGCCGTGGAAGCCTATCGCGCCCAGTTCGGCGTTTAACGGCGGAGCACTGTGGGAGCGAGCCTGCTCGCGAAAGCGGTGGGTCAGCTTGCATCAATGTTGAATGTGCCGCCGTCTTCGCGAGCAGGCTCGCTCCCACAGGGATCGCCGGCAAAAAAAGACCCCGCTCAGTCAGGCTGAGCGGGGTCTTTTTGTTTGCGCTAAAGCTTACGGACGCTTGCGATTGCTGATCAGCGTACCCACACCGGTGTCGGTGAAGATTTCCAGCAGGATCGCATTCGGTACACGACCGTCGATGATCAACGAGCTACCGACGCCGCCCTGAACCGCTTCCAGCGCGCAACGGATCTTCGGCAGCATGCCGCCGTAGATGGTGCCGTCGGCGATCAGGTCGTCGACCTGCTGGGTGCTCAGGCCGGTCAGCACCGTGCCCGACTTGTCCATCAGGCCGGCGATGTTGGTCAGCAGCATCAGCTTCTCGGCTTTCAGCGCTTCGGCGACTTTACCGGCCACCAGATCGGCGTTGATGTTGTACGACTCGCCGTTCTCACCCACGCCAATTGGCGCGATGACCGGGATGAAGTTGCCTTTGACCAGCAGGTTAAGCAGTTCGGTGTTGATCCCGACCACTTCGCCGACGTGACCGATGTCGATGATTTCCGGCTGGGTCATCTCCGGGGTCTGACGGGTGACGGTGAGCTTCTTCGCGCGAATCAGCCCGGCGTCCTTACCGGTCAGGCCGATGGCGCTGCCGCCGTGGCGGTTGATCAGGTTGACGATGCTTTTGTTGACCTGACCGCCCAAGACCATTTCGACCACGTCCATCGTCGCGGCGTCAGTGACGCGCATGCCATCGACGAAGTGGCTTTCGATCGACAGGCGCTTGAGCAGATCACCGATCTGCGGGCCACCGCCGTGCACGACCACCGGATTGATGCCCACGGCTTTCATCAGCACGATGTCGCGGGCGAAGCCGGTTTTCAGCTCCTCGCTTTCCATCGCGTTGCCGCCGTATTTGATCACCAGGGTCTTGCCGACGTAGCGTCGGATGTAAGGCAGCGCTTCGGACAGGACCTTGGCAGTGTTGGCGGCGGCATCGCGTTCGAGGGTCATTCAGGGCTCCGGGTGGATCAGAACGGTAGTTGGAGATCAGGTGCAACGCGTTTCAATTGGGCGTGGAACACGTCCTTGATGCGCTGTAATTCAGCTTCGTCATCGGCCTCGAAGCGCAGCACCAGCACCGGTGTGGTGTTGGAGGCGCGCACCAGGCCCCAGCCTTTGGCGTAATCGACTCGCACGCCGTCGATGGTGGTCAGGTCAGCGCCTGCGCCCCACTGTGCGTCGTGCAGTGCATCAATGATGCTGAATTTGCTCTCTTCGGTCACATGGATATTGATTTCCGGCGTAGAAATATCGTTCGGGAAGGTCGCAAACAGCTCTTCCGCGGTGGATTTTTCTTTGCTGAGGATCTCCAGCAGCCGTGCGGCGCTGTAGATGCCGTCATCGAAACCGAACCAGCGCTCCTTGAAGAAGATGTGCCCGCTCATTTCACCGGCCAACAGCGCGCCGGATTGTTTCATTTTCTTTTTGATCAACGAATGACCAGTCTTCCACATTAGCGGCCGACCACCGTATTCCTTGATCAGCGGCACCAGACGGCGGGTGCATTTGACGTCGAAGATGATTTCCGCGTCCGGGTTGCGCGCCACTACGTCACGGGCAAACAGCATCAGCAGACGATCAGGGTAGACGATGCTACCGGTGTTGGTCACCACGCCGACACGGTCGCCGTCGCCGTCGAAGGCCAGGCCGATGTCGGCGTTGGTTTCCTTGACCTTGGCGATCAGGTCGACGAGGTTCTCAGGCTTGCCCGGATCCGGGTGATGGTTCGGGAAGTTACCGTCGACTTCGCAGAACAGCGGGATGACTTCGCAGTTCAGCGCCTCGATCAATTGCGGGGCGATCACACCGGCCGCGCCATTGCCGCAGTCAACCACGACTTTCAGGCGTCGTGCCAGTTTGATGTCCTGGACGATTTCGGTGTTGTAGCGGTCGAGGATTTCGACCTGGGTGACGCTGCCGGTGCCGCTGCTCAGGTTGTTGGTCTTGAGGCGTTCATGCAGGGCCTGAATCTGTTCGTTGGCGAGGGTGTCGCCGGCGATGACGATCTTGAAGCCGTTGTAGTTCGACGGGTTATGGCTGCCGGTGAGCATCACCCCGGATTTGCCGGCCAGGACGTTGGCGGCGTAGTACAGCGCCGGCGTTGGCACCAGGCCGACATCGCTGACGTGGCAGCCGCTCTCGGCGATACCGCGAATCAGTTCTGCAACCAGCTCCGGACCGGACAAACGGCCGTCGCGGCCGACGGATACGTTCGGCTCACCTTGGGCCAGGCTCTGCGAACCGATGGCGCGGCCGATCCAGTAAGCGGTTTCGGCATTGAGGAATTCCGGCACGGTGCCGCGAATGTCATAGGCGCGGAAAATGCTGTCGGGCAGCTTCGGGGCAATCTTGGCTGGGGTGCTCATCTACGGAAATGCTCCATCTCGAAAGGGGCGGGACAGACCGACGAATCGTTCGACGGCAGGCTCAAACTGAAGGGTATGACGGCGTTTTTCACAGAGAGTTCGTGGTGTGAAAGGGCCATGACGCCTCGGCTGGCGTGGCTTTGGGCCGGCAAAACCTTGATTTTCGGTGTTAAAACCTGCCGCTGAAACTGCACAAATTTCCCCTGTAGGAGCTGCCGAAGGCTGCGATCTTTTGACTTTGTTTTTTTAAGATCAAGATCAAAAGATCGCAGCCTGCGGCAGCTCCTACAGGAGATGACTCCGGTTATTTGGTGCCGGTATGGCCAAACCCGCCGGTGCCGCGTTCGGTTTCGACGAACTCTTCAACCATTTCGAAGTGCGCCTGCACCACCGGTACCAGCACCAGTTGCGCCAGACGTTCGCCGACGGTCATGGTGAAATCGCTCTGGCCACGGTTCCAGCAGGACACCATCAGCGGGCCCTGGTAATCGGAGTCGATCAAACCGACGAGGTTGCCCAGCACGATGCCGTGCTTATGGCCCATGCCCGAGCGCGGCAGGATCAGCGCGGCGAGGTTCGGGTCGCCGATGTAAACCGACAGACCGGTGGGGATCAGCACGGTTTCACCCGGTTTGATCACGATGTCCTGATCCAGCATGGCGCGCAGGTCGAGGCCGGCGGAGCCCGGGGTGGCGTATTGCGGCAGCGGGAAATCGGTGCCAATGCGTGGGTCGAGGATCTTGGCTTGCAAAGCGTGCATGTAAATTAAACCTGGTTCAGACGTTCGGCGATAAAAGTGACCAGTTGGCGAGCGATCTTGCTCTTGCTGGTCTGGGCGAAAACCGTGGCGTGCAGCGCACGGTCAATCACGCTGCAGGCGTTTTCTTCGCTGTTGAAACCGATGCTCGGGTTGGCGACGTCGTTGGCGACGATCAAATCGAGATTCTTGTCCTTCAGCTTGCGTGCAGCGTAGTCGAGCAGGTGTTCGGTCTCGGCGGCAAAGCCGACACTGAACGGACGGTCGGGACGGGTCGCGATGGTGGCCAGGATGTCCGGGTTGCGCACCATTTGCAGGACGAAGCCGTCGCCGCTCGTAGGATCTTTCTTGAGTTTTTGCGGGGCGACGACTTCCGGGCGGTAGTCCGCTACGGCTGCCGAGGCGATGAACACGTCGCACGGGATCGAGGATTCACAGGCCGCGAGCATGTCGCGGGCGCTGACCACGTCGATACGGGTGACGCGATCCGGCGTCGGCAGGTGCACCGGGCCGCTGATCAGCGTGACACGGGCGCCGGCTTCTACCGCGGCTTCGGCGAGGGCAAAGCCCATTTTCCCGGAGCTGTGGTTGGTGATGTAGCGCACCGGGTCGATGTTTTCTTGGGTCGGGCCGGCGGTGATCACCACATGCTTGCCGGTCAGCGCCTGACGCTGGAAGCAATCCGCTGCGCATTGCGCCAGATCGGTGGCTTCCATCATGCGGCCCATGCCGACGTCGCCGCAGGCCTGGCTGCCCGAGGCCGGGCCGAAGGTCTTCAGGCCACGGCTTTCGAGGAGTTGCAGGTTGGCCTGGGTTGCCGGATCGCGCCACATCGCTTGGTTCATCGCTGGAGCAACGGCGACGACAGCGTCGGTGGCCAGCACCAGGGTGGTCAGCAAATCGTTGGCAATGCCTTGGGCCAGGCGGGCGAGCAGGTCGGCGGTGGCCGGGGCGATCAGCACCAGATCGGCCCACTTGGCCAGCTCGATGTGGCCCATCGCGGCTTCGGCGGCCGGGTCGAGCAGGTCGAGGTGCACCGGGTGGCCGGACAGCGCCTGCATGGTCAGCGGGGTGATGAACTCGGCGCCACCGTGGGTCATGACCACACGCACTTCGGCGCCCTGGTCGATCAGGCGACGAACCAGATCAGCGCTCTTGTAGGCCGCGATGCCGCCGCCGACGCCCAGAACGATGCGTTTCCGATACAGCCGCTGCATAGGTCTGCCTTTCATTTCGTTGATGACTGCGATGCGATGCCCCTCCCCAGGGTTGAATCGACCGCAAAAAAGATGGGCTACGATATCACAGCGACCGCTACGGAACAGCGGCGCCCACAGACAGGGAATGTGTATGAGTATTCGCGATTGGCCTGCGGCGGAACGCCCGCGGGAAAGGTTATTGGAGCATGGGGCAGCGAGTCTTTCGGACGCTGAATTATTGGCGATTTTTCTGCGCACCGGATTGCCCGGAATAAGCGCTGTGGACCTTGCGCGCAATCTGTTGACTCAATTCGGCAGCCTGCGTTTGCTGCTTGAGGCCGATCAGCACGCATTCAGCAAACAATTGGGGCTCGGGCCGGCGAAGTTTGCGCAACTGCAGGCGGCTCAGGAAATGAACAGGCGGCATTTGGCTGAGAAGTCACGGCAGAAACCAGCCTTGGAAAACCCTCAGGTCGTTCGCGATTATCTGAAAGCGATGCTGCGTCACGAACCGCATGAGGTGTTTGGTTGCCTGTTTCTCGACTCCAAACATCAAGTCCTGAATTTCGAAATACTGTTTCGCGGCTCGATCGACAACACCAGCGTGCATCCCCGCGAGGTTGTGAAGCGATGTCTGGCCAATAACGCCGCTGCGTTGATCCTGTGCCACAACCATCCATCGGGGAACACTGACCCCAGTCAGGCGGATCGATTGCTGACCAAGCGTCTGCAGAAGGCGCTGGAGCTGATTGATGTGCGGGTGCTCGATCATTTCATCGTTGGCGATAGTGAGCCGCTGTCGATGGCGGAGTGTGGCTGGATGTAGTTCTAGGGACAAAACGCAAGTCCATGTAGGAGTGAGCCTGCTCGCGATGGCTTCATTTCAGTCAACATGTTTGGTGGCTGGAAGATTGCTATCGCGAGCAGGCTCACTCCTACAGGTTATGTGTAAGGCAGGTTATTTGAGGTTGACCTTGGAATAGTCCTGCCGGCCAAACGGGCTCACGGAGTAACCCTGCACGTCCTTACGTGTCAGTGCGTAGGCCGTCGGATGTGCGAGAGGCAGCCACAACGCCTGCTGCTGAATCTGCGTCTGCGCCTGTTCGTACAGCTTGGTGCGCACGCCTTGCTCACTGGTGGTCTTGCCGGCACTGATCAGCTTGTCCAGATCGGCATTGCAGTAGCGGGCGAAGTTGGTGCCCGACTTGACCGCCGCACAGGAAAACTGCGGCGTGAGGAAGTTGTCCGGGTCACCGTTGTCACCCGCCCAACCCATGAACAGCAGATCATGCTCGCCAGCCTTGGCGCGACGAATCAGTTCGCCCCACTCGATCACGCGGATTTCCGCCTGAATGCCGATTTCTGCCAGATCCGACTGCAGCATCTGCGCGCCGAGGCTTGGATTCGGGTTGAGCAGGCTGCCTGACGGACGCGTCCAGATAGTGGTCTGGAAACCATCCTTCAAACCGGCCTTGACCATCAGCGCCTTGGCTTTGGCGATGTCATGCGGATAGCCCGGCAGGCTCTTCGCGTAGCTCCAGGTGTTCGGCGGGTAAGGGCCGTTGGCGGCTTCGGCGGTGTCTTCAAACACAGCTTTGATGTAGTTGGCCTTGTCGAAGGCGAGGTTGATCGCCTGACGCACTTCCGGCTTGTCCAGCGGCGGGTGCTGGCTGTTGATGCCAACGAAAGCGGTCATGAACGCGTCAGTCTTTTCGACTTTTAGTGTCGGCTCTTTCAGCGCGGCCTGTACGTCGAGTGGTTTCGGCGAGAGGGCGATCTGGCATTCGTTGCGCCGCAGTTTCTGCAGGCGCACGTTGGCGTCCGGGGTGATGGCGAAGATCAACGGGTCCACCGCAGGCTTGCCGCCGAAGTAATCCGGGTTGGCCTTGTAGCGGATCGCCGCGTCTTTCTGGAAACGGTTGAACACGAACGGGCCGGTGCCGATCGGCTGGCTGTTGAGCTTGTCGGTCGCGCCGGCCTTCATCAGCTTGTCGGCGTATTCGGCGGAGTAGATCGAAGCGAAGCCCATGCTCAGGGTCGCCAGGAATGTCGAATCCGGATGATCAAGGGTGAAGCGCACGGTGAGCGGGTCAAGTGCGTCGATTTTCTTGATCAGTGCCGGCAACTGCATCGACTGCGCATGCGGGAAGCCGCTCTGGGCGACTTTGTGCCACGGGTTGGCCGGGTCGAGCATGCGGTCGAAGCTGAATTTGACGTCTTCGGCGGTCAGTTCACGGCTTGGCTTGAAGTATTCGGTGGTGTGAAATTTCACCTGCGGACGCAGCTTGAACACGTAAGTCAGGCCGTCGGTGCTGATTTCCCAGCTGTCGGCCAGGCTCGGCACGACTTTGCCGCTGGCGGTGTCGAAATCCACCAGACGGTTCATCAGCACGTCGGCAGAGGCGTTGGTGGTGGTCAGCGAGTTGTATTGCACCACGTCGAACCCTTCAGGGCTGGCCTCGGTGCAGACGCTCAGCGCGGCGGCCTGGGCCAGGGGGCTCAGCAGGAGCGGGGCGAGCAACAGGGGTAGGGCAGCGAGGCGCATGGTCGGTTTCCTTTTACAGATCGAAGGCCCATCTGCAAGTGCAGTCTGGAAAAGGCCTACCCTAGAGGTCTGGATTACAAATGACTATCCCCCTTTTGCATTTTCGGGGCACAGTGATGGCGGTTTTTCAGACCGTGGCGCGCGTTAAAAAGTCTGAACCGCCGGCAAGGGTGGTTTTCTGCGACGAGTGGTAAAAACCGTTGCCAGCCTTTATCCAAGGCGCTCGCGGGCCAAAAAAACGCCTTTTTACCGATTGATTGCACACCGATTGTTGTTGCTCCGAAGTCTTTCTGGTATAAAGCAGCGCTCTTTTCTAGGGGCCCGGTTCCTTCACTGTAGGTGTAGCCGGTAAGACCTCTAAAGAAACGCGGCGCCTGGCGCCAAATGACTGAGAGATTAAGCGGCCAACCCATGCCGGGTTGGGCATGTGGTTTTAGAGGGCTGAGGCATGTCGAGAGTATGTCAAGTTACCGGTAAGGGTCCGGTGACTGGGAATAACATTTCCCACGCAAACAACAAAACCCGTCGTCGTTTCCTGCCGAACCTGCAGCATCACCGCTTCTGGGTTGAAGAAGAGAAACGTTTTGTGCGTCTGCGCGTATCTGCCAAAGGCATGCGTATCATCGACAAGCGTGGCATCACTGTCGTGCTCGCCGAACTTCGCCGCGATGGCAAGATTTAAGGGAGCTAATCATGCGTGAATTGATTCGTTTGATCTCGAGCGCCGGTACTGGTCACTTCTACACTACCGACAAGAACAAGCGTACTACCCCGGACAAAATCGAGATCAAGAAATATGATCCGGTTGTTCGCAAGCACGTGATCTACAAGGAAGGCAAAATCAAGTAATTGATTTTTCCCGACTTACGAAAAAGGCCCGTATCTCACGATACGGGCCTTTTTTGTTGCCTTGAAGCGTGATCGATCAACCACAGATCAGTTCAATGATCTCGTTTTTCTCGTTGACCAGGACCCTGATGCGGTCCGCATCAGTGCGCAGGTTGTACATGCCGTCCGGCACTTCGAGGCGATGCTTTGTTACTCCGGCTGCGTTGCGCACAGCGAGCAGATTGTCAGTAGTAGCAACATCACCGAGGAAAAATTGCGCGTTGTAGAGATTGCATTGGCTGGACATTGTGCCTCCTTGCTTTGGTTTGAGTTGAGGCCCCTTATTCATCGAATCAGACTAACCTCCTGGTTTGACTGATCTTTTCTCGATTCCTAAGCGACCAGTCGAAGTTTCACTCAAACCTGCTGGATATGCCTTACCCTGCTCGTCACCGTGTGTGTCGGATCAGCTTTTCTGTTCAAAGATCACATAGATCTTGCGGCAAGCCTCCAGCACTTCCCAGGTGCCACGAAACCCCGCCGGAATCACAAATCGATCGCCAACACGCAACGTCTTGGCATTGCCATCGCTGTCACGCAACACCGACACACCCTGCAGAATCTCGCAGTATTCGTGCTCGGTGTAGTTCACCGTCCACTGCCCAACCGCACCTTCCCACACGCCAACGCCCATCTGCCCACACGGGCTGTCGTATTGATGGAACACGGCTTGCTCCGGGTCGCCCTTGAGCACTTTCGCCGGGTCCGGGCGATAGCGTTCGGCTTCGCTGCTGGTCAGGCTGATGTCGACGACGTTCTGGATGTTCATTGTTGTTATCCCCCGTGAATACGGCGCGATTGGCTGGAAAGGGCCAAAGTCTATGTTGATTAAAATCAACACCGCAAGGCCGTATGGCCACCTTATGTCAAATATATTGAAACAACCCCGGCCGCTGGTTTAGGGTGGCGGGTGCCTCTGGCCGAAAAACCGGCTGGCCGGGCAGAATTCCTGAGGACGCTGGCGAAGATCGCGCGGCGCTCGTATTCAACAAGCGGAGGACACTCGAAATGACCACCCTGACTCGTGCCGACTGGGAACAACGCGCCCGCGACCTGAAAATCGAAGGCCGCGCCTACCTCAATGGCGAATACACCGACGCCGTCTCCGGCGAGACCTTCGAGTGCATCAGCCCGGTCGATGGCCGTCTGCTCGGCAAGATTGCCAGCTGCGACGCCGCCGACGCACAGCGCGCCGTGGAAAATGCCCGCGCCACCTTCAATTCCGGCGTCTGGTCGCGCCTGGCGCCGACCAAACGCAAAGCCACCATGATCCGTTTTGCCGGCCTGCTCAAGCAGCACGCCGAAGAATTGGCCCTGCTCGAAACCCTCGACATGGGCAAGCCGATCAGCGATTCGCTGTACATCGACGTCCCGGGCGCGGCGCAAGCGCTGAGCTGGAGCGGTGAAGCGATCGACAAGATTTACGATGAAGTCGCGGCCACGCCGCACGATCAACTGGGTCTGGTAACCCGCGAGCCAGTGGGGGTGGTCGGCGCCATCGTACCGTGGAACTTTCCATTGATGATGGCCTGCTGGAAACTCGGTCCGGCATTGTCGACCGGTAACTCGGTGATCCTCAAGCCGTCGGAAAAATCCCCGCTGACCGCCATCCGCATCGCCGCGCTGGCTGTTGAAGCCGGTATTCCGAAAGGCGTGCTCAACGTGCTGCCGGGCTACGGCCACACCGTCGGCAAGGCGCTGGCCCTGCACAACGATGTCGACACGCTGGTGTTCACCGGTTCGACCAAGATCGCCAAGCAACTGATGATCTACTCCGGCGAGTCGAACATGAAACGCGTCTGGCTCGAAGCCGGCGGCAAGAGCCCGAACATCGTCTTTGCCGATGCGCCGGATTTGCAGGCTGCTGCCGAATCCGCCGCCAGCGCCATCGCCTTCAACCAGGGCGAAGTGTGCACCGCCGGTTCGCGTCTGCTGGTCGAGCGTTCGATCAAGGACAAATTCCTGCCGATGGTGATCGAGGCACTGAAAACCTGGAAGCCGGGCAACCCGCTGGATCCGGCCACCAACGTTGGTGCGCTGGTCGACACGCAGCAGATGAACACTGTGCTGTCGTACATCGAATCCGGTCATACCGATGGCGCCAAACTGGTGGCTGGCGGCAAGCGCATTCTGCAGGAAACCGGTGGCACTTACGTTGAGCCGACGATTTTCGACGGCGTGAGCAACGCGATGAAGATCGCTCAGGAAGAAATCTTCGGGCCAGTGCTGTCGGTCATCGCTTTCGATACCGCTGAAGAAGCGATCCAGATCGCCAACGACACGCCGTACGGCCTGGCCGCTGCGGTCTGGACCCAGGACATCTCCAAGGCGCACCTGACTGCCAAGGCCCTGCGTGCCGGCAGCGTGTGGGTCAATCAGTACGATGGCGGCGACATGACTGCGCCGTTCGGCGGCTTCAAACAGTCGGGCAACGGCCGCGACAAGTCGCTGCACGCGTTCGACAAGTACACCGAGCTGAAGGCGACGTGGATCAAGCTGTAAGCCGTTAGGAGGGTCTGTTCGCAAGAGCAGAACCTCCAGACGAAGCAGATCCCTGTGGGAGCGAGCCTGCTCGCGAAAGCGGTGTATCAGTCAGCCCATGTGCTGAATGTGCAGCCGTATTCGCGAGCAGGCTCGCTCCCACATTTGTTTGATGTGGCCTCCAAAAAATAATTATCCACAGGAGCGTGGAACATGCGGTGGGCGACGTATTTCGCCGTGTTGGCGTCTGTCTTGAGTGTCGGTCTGGCCCTGGGGGTCAGTATGCCGTTGGTGTCGTTGCGCCTGGAGGGTTGGGGTTACGGTTCCTTCGCCATCGGTGTAATGGCAGCGATGCCAGCGATTGGCGTGTTGTTGGGCGCGAAGATTTCCAGTCATCTGGCGGCGCGCTTCGGCACGGCCAATCTGATGCGCCTGTGCCTGTGGGCGGGCGCGTTGTCGATCGGCTTGCTGGCGTTATTGCCGAGCTACCCGATCTGGCTGGTGCTGCGCCTGATGATCGGCGTGATCCTGACCATCGTGTTCATCCTCGGCGAGAGCTGGATCAATCAACTGGTGGTCGAGCACTGGCGCGGTCGTCTGGTGGCGCTGTATGGCAGCAGTTATGCGTTGAGCCAGCTGTCTGGCCCATTGCTGCTGGGTGCGCTTGGCACCGAAGAGGATTACGGATTCTGGGTGGGCGTCGGCCTGCTGCTGGTTTCGCCGTTGCTGTTGTTGGGCCGCAGCGGTGCGCCGAGCAGTGAAGCGAGCAGCGTGACGTTTCGCGATCTATGGGGGTTTGCGCGTGAGCTGCCGGCGATTGCCTGGGCGGTGTCATTGTTCGCAGCGTTCGAGGCGATGATTTTGACGTTGCTGCCGGTGTATTGCCTGCAACAGGGCTTCACCGCTGAAATCGCGCTGGCGATGGTCAGCACCGTGGTGGTCGGCGATGCGTTGCTGCAACTGCCGATTGGCGCGTTGGCCGATTACCTGTCGCGACGCACGCTGTTTGCCGGCTGCGCGGTGGTGTTGATGTTGTCGAGTCTGGCGATTCCGCTGTTGCTCGATACGCTGCTGATCTGGCCGTTGTGGGTGCTGTTTGGCGCCAGCGCTGGCGGCCTGTTCACGCTGTCGTTGATTTTGATTGGCGAACGTTATCGCGACGATGCGCTGGTGCGGGCGAATGCGCATATCGCGCAGCTGTGGGGCGTGGGTTGTTTGATCGGGCCTTTGGCGGCGGGGGCGGGGAGCCAGTGGATCAGCGGGCATGCGTTGCCGCTGTTGATGGCGATCGGGGCGTTTGGGTTGGTGATTTTGCTGTTGCGCCAAGGGGCATTCGGCCCGGTGACAGAACCTGCCTGACGAGGAGTTTGAAGCACTGATACCTGTGGCGAGGGGATAAATCCCCTCGCCACAAAAGCCCTCTAGAGCAGAGTTCTCTGTTTGATCACAACATGCGTTCCAGGCCGACGCTGGTGCTGAACCACGCATTAAACCGTCGCCACCAACTCCCCGGCTCCTTGGTCAGCGTATGCATCTGACCATTGTCTTCAGTGACCCAGACGATGTTCCCGTCCTGCAATTTCGCCTGATAACTCAACGCCGGGGCCATACCCTGCAACGCCAACTCACGCACATGCTCAGCCAGTTCTGGACTGTCCACCAGCACCCCGACCTCGGTATTCCACAACACCGAGCGCGGATCAAAGTTGAACGAGCCGATAAACGATTTCTGTCGATCAAAAATCATCGCCTTACTGTGCAAACTCGAATCCGAACCGCGAAACGACTTGCTGTAAAACACATGCGGGCCACTGCCATCGTTATCCCCAGGCTGGCGCCGCAACTCATATAGCTTCACACCGTGTTCCAGCAGCGCCTTGCGATACGGCGCGTACCCACCGTGCACCGCCGGCACGTCGGTGGCTTCCAGTGAGTTGGTCAGCAGACTCACGGAGACGCCGGCATCGGCGCGCCCGGTCAGATAGACCAGCCCCGGTTGCCCCGGCACAAAGTACGCCGAAATCATGATCAGCTCTTTGCTGACGTTGTTCAGTTCCGGCGCCAGTTGCGTGGTCAGCAGCAAGTGCGGATCCGGCTCGTCCTTGGCGAGCACCTTGCTCGGCGCGTCCCACAACGCCTGATTCCACGCCCAGATCAGCTCGTTGCGCCAGATGTCCATGCGCGGCTCGGTGGTGAAAGTCATCAACTGCTGATACAGCGCGTGATTCTGTTGGCGGGTTTCTTCCAGCGATTCTTCCAGGCGCGTGCGGGTGTTCTGCAGGTCCTTGGCCGACGGTTTGCTGGAGAGGAATTCCTCGATCGGCTTGCTCAGCGCGCTGTTCCAGTACTGATCGAAACTGTGCCCGAGCTGCTCGGCCACCGGCCCCATGCTGAGCATGTCGATGTCGGTGAAATTCAGGTTCGGCTCGGCATCGAAATACTCATCGCCCAGATTGCGCCCGCCGACGATGGCCGCGCTGTTATCCGCCAACCACAATTTGTTGTGCATGCGCCGGTGCTGCAACGACAGGTTGAACAGGCGCCCGGCCGCGCGGGTCACGCCGGTACTGCGGCCCAGATGCAGCGGGTTGAACAGACGAATCTGGATCTGCGGATGCGCCGCCAGCGTGGCGATGATCTGGTCGAGACCATCGCTGGTGGTGTCGTCGAGCAGGATGCGTACGCGCACGCCACGGTCGGCAGCCTTGAGCAATTCCTCGACGAGCATTCGCGTGCTGACGCCGTCGTGGACGATGTAGTACTGCAAATCGAGGCTGACCTGCGCGTGGCGGATCAGCTCGGCGCGGGCAGTGAAAGATTCGGTGCTGTTGGACAGCAGGCGGAAGCCGGAGCGGCCTTCATACGGCGCGGCCTGAGCCTGAATCGAACGGCCAAAAGCCGAGCTGCTGGCCGGCAAGGCCTGGCTGGGCTCGCGTTGCACATCGACACTGGCGCAGCCGGCGAGCGACAACACGAAGATCAGAAGCAGGAGAGGGCTGGATCGCAAGTCGGATCATTCCGCGTGTGAGTAGGGATCGGAGTATGGCACGGGTTATGACCGTCATCGGCGGCGTTTGATTCAGGAAAAATCTGCCGTGGGGAACCGCCCGGTTTGAGCGCTGTGTAGGCAATGGCCGACGGGCAGGAAAAGAGAATTTTTGAAGTAGGGCATTTCTCCTACTCCTGTCAGCTACGGCCTCAGGCGAATTTTCTCTGGGTGCTTTGTAACTTCGTCTTACATCGGAAACACGGGCAAATCGCAATAATGGCCGGGCGTTGTCAGGCAGGAATTTTCGCTATTTCACGCCAGACGATGCGCTACTTGCTGTCGTCCTTTTAATTCTTACGGAACGAGAATTTCTCATGAAAAAGCTTTTCATCAGCGCCACGGTGGTGGCTACGGTGTTGCCTGTTCTTGCCCTCGCAGAAAGTGCCAGCCTCACGCTGAGTGGCACGATTATTCCTACCGCGTGCACGCCAAGTTTTGCCGGGGGCAGCCTTGTTGATCTGGGCAAGATCTCGGCGGCGGATTTGAATGCCAATGCGCAAACCGAGTTGGCTTTGAAAAATATTACGCTGAGCATGACCTGCAATGGTCAGGTGCCTGTAGCCGTAAAAGTACATGACAACCAGGCCGCCACACAGTTGGACGGTATCACCATCGATGGCCGTGCAGAAAACATGTACATCTACGGAATGGGCGCTGCCAGCGGAGTGAAAATTGGCGGGTATGGCTTGAGACATGGCACGCCAACCGTGGACAGTTCATCGATGACCCTGATGTATCAGCAAGGTGGTGGTATCGGCGGGCCGACATGGCATCAGCCTTCCGCGACGCTGGTGGGCAAAACCGCTTCGGGTGGCGGCTATATTCACTATTCCTGGGGACGCAGCATCGCTGAAGGCCCAAGCAACGGCCGCATCCACACCCTCCCAATGACACTGGTTCCAGTCGTCGGCCCGGCCAATGCGCTGCCTACAGGCTCGGACATCACTCTGGACGGCTCCGCGACGTTCGAGCTGGTTTACCTCTGAGTCCAGGGATGTCGTGAGCACACTCTCGACCTGATCAAGCACGCGCCGCAGTCCTTGCGGTGCGTCGTTTTTTTGCGCTACAGGCGCACCTTTTTACGTTTGTGTTTCAACGATGGGCCCTTGCGCCGACGGTGCGAAAAATGGGGCGCCAGGGAATCGTCATGCCTCAAATTCAACGTTTTTCAACCACCGCCCTGATGGCGGTGCTGCTTCTATCGAGCGCAACATCCGTGGCCGACGCCGCCGGCATGGTGCCGCAAACGCCGATCCTGATTCTCGAAGAGTCCACCGGCGAAGCCAGTATCAACATCACCAACACTGAACCGCTCCCGGCTCTCCTGCACACGAGCATTGAAAATGTCCCGGAAGACACCGAGCTGCTGTTGCTGCTGACCCCGCCAGTAGCCCGGGTGGAAAGCGGTGGCACGCAACTGGTGCGATTCATTCTGCGTAGCGCTGAGCCGCTGCAAACCGAGCGCCTGAAACGGGTGATTTTCGAAGGCATTCAGCCGCTGGAAAAGGGCGGTAATGCGCGGGTCAGCCTGACCGTAAAACAGAACATTCCCGCCATTCTGCGCCCGAAAAACCTGCCCATCGAACGCCAGCCATGGACGCTGCTGAAGTGGTCAGTGCAGGACACTCAACTGCAGGTCAGCAATCCCAGCCCTTATGTGGTGCGTCTGGCCAATACCGTCAATCTGCTGCCCGGCGATGCTTCGGTGGACCTGGGCCGCAGCTACATTTTGCCCGGCGAAAAACTGCGTCTGACGTCCGCATCGCCGCTGCCCGCGACGGCGACTCAAGTGCGTCTGTACCCGGCGACGATGTACGGTTTCGCTGCCGGCAATTTCGATGCGCCGCTGGTGACCGGTGAATGAGTTACCGTCACAGCCTTGCGCTGCTCAGCCTGTTGGCGTCGGCGAATGCCTGCGCCGAGTCGGTCACCTTCGACCCGAACGTGTTGCGCGCCCGTGGGCTCGATCTGCAACTGGCGGAATACTTTCAGGACGCGCCGCGCTTTCAGCAGGGGACGCATTCGGTGCTGCTCAGCGTCAACGGTGTGCCGAAAGGACGAGTGCTGGCGACGTTCGACGAGCAGGGCGAGTTGTGTGCCACCGAAACGTTGCTCGAACAGGCAAATATGCGCGTCGAGGCGTTGCCGAACCTTGATTGCAGGCGCTTCGTCGACAGCTTCGACGGCGTGATCGCGCGGCTTGATCCGGGCAAGGAACAGATCGAACTGCTGCTGCCCACCGGGCTCGTGGCGCCGACGGCTGCGGCGCGTCGCAACTACGCGCACGGTGGCAGCGCTGCGCTGTTCAACTACGACGCGCTGGTGCTGGGCAACGAGTACGTTGGCCAGACCACACACTACCGCAGCCTCAACACCGAGCTGGGTTTGAACATCAACGACTGGGCGCTGCGCAGCCGTCAGTCCTACGCGGCGTTCGAGGGCAGCAGCCAGACCGAGCATCTGTATGCCTACGCTTCGCGCACCTTCGAGTCGCTGCAAACCAACATGCAACTCGGTCAGCTCAACATGGCCTCGCCATTGTTTGCCGGCGAGGCTTTCACCGGTGTGCAATTGCAGCCTGAAGCCGCGTTGGGGGAGCTGGAGGCGGACAGTGAAGGCGCCCACGTCGAGGGCATCGCTTATTCCGCCGCCCGGGTCGAGGTTCGGCAGAACGGCGCGCTGATCTACACCACGCTGGTGCCGCCAGGGCCGTTTTCGCTGGTGGGTCTGCCGCTGCTCAGCCAGAGCCTGGATCTGGAAGTCACCGTGTACGAAGAGGATGGCCAGCAACGCAGTTTTATCGTTCCCGGAGACAGCCTTGGTGGTTTGGCGCCGGGCCGCCAGCCGGGTTTCGCGGTGACGGCGGGACGCGTTCGTCGCTATGCCCGCGATGATCGCGACGCGCCTGATTTTGTCGCCGCGAGCAAGGATTGGCGTTTGGCCGCCGGCAAGCAACTGACGGCGGGAGCGATGCTCGGCAGCGACTATCAATCGGCCGGGATGGCGCTGCAAATTCCGTTGTTGCCACGCACAGCGTTGGGACTGCGTCAGGTGGTGTCCCGCGCCCGTCGCGAAGATCAGGTAGGTGCGCAGTTTCAGCTCAGCCTGAGCACGGCGCTGACCGAGCGCGTCTCGGCGAACCTGTCGGTCACTCAGCAAGTGCAGGGTTTTCGCACGTTGTCCGATACCACGTGGAATCGCGACACCGATCAACCGGATCAACGCATTCGCAACCAGATGACGCTGGGGCTCAGCGGCGCGAGCCTACTGTTGGGATCATTTTCCGGTGGATTTTCACGCTTCACCGATTTTGAAGACGACACCAGTTCGCGCCTCAGCGCCTCGTGGTCACGGATGTTTCAGCGCACCAGCGTGTCGTTGAGTCTGGAGCGTGACATGGGCGGTTCGGCGCATGACAGCCGTGGTTTTGCGACCTATCTGACGGTCAGCGTGCCGATGGGTCGCAGCGGCGCGCTGCGCAGTTTTGTCCGCAAGGACGACCTCAGCGGCACCCGCAGCGGCTTGCGTCTGAATCAGCAGATCAACGACGCCGTGGCCTACAGCGCCACGGTCGAGCGCCCGGAAAACGGCGAGGCGGATGTCAGTGGCCGGCTCAACCTGCTGCCGCGTTACACCCAGGTTGATCTGGGTTATTCGCAGCGCGGCTCCGGTTCGACCGGTTACGACTTCGGCGCAAGGGGCGGCGTCGCGTTGCACAGCGAAGGCCTGACCTTATCGCCCTACACCGTGCGCGAGACCTTTGCCCTGCTCAAGGCCGGGGATGCCGCCGGGGTCAAGTTGCGCACGCCTTACGGGCCGGTGTGGACGGACGCCGCCGGGCGCGCGGTGGTGGCCAGCGTGCCGGCCTATCGCAACACGCGGGTGGAGATCGACACCGCGAGCCTGGCGCGCAATGTCGACGTGCTCAACGGCTACCGCGAGATCGCAGCGGCGCGCGGTTCGGTGCAGCGACTGGAGTTTCAGATGGCCACGTCCCGGCGCGTCTTGCTGCACGCACACACGGCCGATGATCAAGTCGTCGGCAAGGGTTTCGGGGTGTTTGATGAGCAGGGCCGCTACGTCACCAGCGTGCTCGATGACGGACGGATTTTTCTTTCCGACATTCAGGCGGACGCTGCGTTGCACGTGCAAAAGGCCGATGGCTCGCGCTGTCATCTGACCTTCGAACTGGCTGAAGAAGCCGATCCCGATGAGCTTTACGAATCTGCGTCCGCGCGTTGCAGTGACGCGTGATGAGGAATTTTCCGATGACAGTTTTCAACGTTTCGAGTGTGGCAATGCTGTGGCTGTGCTGCACGGCGGCGTGGGCGCAGAACCAGGCGTGCGAGGTGCGAGTCAGTCCGCCTGCGTTTGATTTTGGCCTGACCGACCGGGGCGCGTTGTTGCAGCAAAGTGCCGGTGCCAATGAACTGAGTTTTGGCAGTCGCCGCGTGCAAGTGCAGGTTGTCTGCGATCAGGCGTCACCGCTGACATTGCGTTTCGATGCGCCGGGGGCTGACGCCGAGCGTTATCGCTTCGGCATTGGCACGTTGCGGCTGAAGGTGATGGCGGTGCGCGTCGACGGTGTTGTCACGCAAAGGGCAGGGGAGTACGACGTGTTGCGCCCCGGCGAACGCCTTCTGCCACTGTTGGCGAGCGGCAGACGCCTGGATATCGAATTCGAAGTCGAGGGGCAAATCAGCAACGAGGCCAGCCGGGTCGCGGATCTGACCCGACTGGACGGCGAAGGCGTGTTCAGACTGGACTGAGCTCGGACTCGGCGAGCAGTTTGATCGCCGCCGCACCGACCTTGCGCACCGCCTCTTCAATCAGCGCTGTCGGTTTGGCCGCGTAGTTCATGCGCAGGCAATTGCGGTACTTGCCCGAGGCAGAAAAGATACTGCCGACGGCAATCTGTACGCCTTGGTCGAGCAGTGCACGATTCAGTTTCAGCGTGTCGAAACCTTCCGGCAATTCAACCCACAACATGAAGCTGCCCTGTGGACGGCTGGCGCGGGTTCCGGCGGGGAAATAGCGCGTCACCCAATCGATCATCACGTCGCGATTGCGCTGGTATTGCGAACGCATCCGCCGCAAATGCGGTTCGAAATGGCCGGATTTGAGGAATTCGGCAATGGCGATCTGCGGTTGTGGCGCGGTCGATCCGGTGCTGATGTATTTCATGTGCAGCACGCGCTCGAGGTATCGCCCCGGCGCGACCCAACCGATGCGCAGCCCCGGCGCCAGGGTTTTGGAAAACGAACTGCAGAGCAGTACGCGACCGTCTTCGTCGAAGGATTTGATCGTGCGCGGGCGCGGATAGGTGTAGGCCAGTTCGCCATACACGTCGTCTTCGATGATCGCCACGTCGAAGCGCTGGGCAAGGGTGAGCAGCGCGCGTTTGCGCGACTCCGGCATGATGTAGCCGAGCGGGTTGTTGCAGTTCGGGGTGAGCTGGATGACTTTGATCGGCCACTGCTCAAGCGCCAGTTCCAGCGCTTCGAGGCTGATGCCAGTGAGTGGGTCGGTGGGGATTTCCAGGGCTTTCATGCCCAGACCTTTGAGGGTCTGCATGGCGCCGTGGAAGCTCGGCGAATCCACCGCGACGATGTCGCCCGGCTCGCAGATTGCGTGGATGCTGGTGGACAGCGCTTCGTGGCAACCGGTGGTCACGACCAGATCGCTGGCGCTCAACTGGCAGCCGGAATCGAGCATCAACCGGGCAATCTGTTCGCGCAGTTCGAGGGTGCCGTGGATGTTGTCGTAATACAGACCGGGCATGTCTTGGCGACGGCTGATTCGTGCCAAGCCGCGCAGCAACGGTTTCATGGTCGGCGAGCTGATGTCGGGCATGCCGCGACCCAGTTGCACGACATCCTTGCGCGGCACTGCGCGAATCAATTCCAGCACCTGATCCCACTGCGAAATCTCCACCGGCCGTTGCGCCGGGCGGCCGACGACGGGCAGTTCCGGCAGTTCGCGACCGACTGGCACAAAGTAGCCGGACTTGGGTTTCGGCGTGGCCAGTCCGCTGTCTTCGAGCATGCGATAGGCCTGCTGCACCGTGCTCAGACTGACCCCGTGTTCAACGCTCAAGGCACGTACCGACGGCAAGCGGTCGCCGGGGCGATAGAAGCCTTGTTCGATGCGCGTGCCGAGCAATTCGGCGAGGTTTACGTAGAGGGTCATGGCGCTGCCTCGGTGCAGGGTTTTCGGAAGACCAGTACAGATGCGAGAAAAATCGTCAATTCAGTCTGCAAAGCGGTAAATCTGTATGGAGTTAATACAGTTGCTTTGAATCTGTAATGGTTTTGCTCGCCCGCGCATCATGGAATCTCTGGCTACCCAAGTAAACAGGAGCATTGAAAATGAACGGCTTGAGCGATGTGCGGCTGACGTTACACAGTCAGGAACTGGAGGCTGGGCAGAAGGATCGTGCGCGCAATGAGACCCTGCGTAATGCACCGTCCGGCCTGAGCCGCTGGGGTCTGATGTGGCATCGTCTGCACACGCGCAAGGCATTGCTGGCGCTGACGGCGGATCAGCTCAAGGATATCGGGCTGACCCGTGAGCAGGCGCAGGAGGAGGGGTTGAAGCCGTTCTGGCGGATCTGAGATCTGTGGGCACCGATCGTTCCCACGCTCTGCGTGGGAACGATCAACAGAGGGTGGTTCAGACCAGCTCTTTGAGGCGATGCCACAACATCCCCAACGCCAACAACGGCGAACGCAAATGCTTGCCGCCCGGAAAGGTGATGTGCGGCACCTTGGCAAACAGATCAAAGCCACCGCTGTGCTGGCCGCTGATCGCCTCGGCGAGCAACTTGCCCGCCAGGTGCGTGGCATTCACGCCGTGCCCGGAGTACGCCTGGGCGTAATACACATTCGGCTGATCCGCGAGCCGGCCAATCTGCGGCAAGCGGTTCGCGCCGATACCGATCATGCCGCCCCACTGATAATCGATCTTCACCCCGGCCAGTTGCGGGAAAACCTCGAGCATCTTCGGTTGCATGTACGCGGCGATGTCTTTCGGGTCGCGTCCCGAATAATGGCAGGCCCCGCCGAACAGCAAACGACGATCCGCCGAGAGCCGGTAGTAATCCAGCGCGACACGCTGGTCGCAGACCGCCATGTTCTGCGGCAGCAGGCTGTGCGCCTGTTCTTCGCTCAACGGTTCGGTAGCGATGATGTAGCTGCCCGCGGGCAGGACCTTGCCGCTGAGTTGCGGATTCAGATCACTGAGATACGCGTTGCAGCCGAGCACGAGGGTCTTGGCGCGCACCGAACCTTGAGCTGTATGGACTTTGACTTCAGGGCCGTAATCGATACGCGTCACTGCCGAGTGTTCAAACAGTTTGACGCCCAGTTGCTGCGCCGCTGCTGCTTCGCCCAATGCGAGATTGAGCGGATGCAAATGCCCTGACCCCATGTCGATCAAACCACCGACATAGCGCTTGGAACCGACCACCGTGTGCATTTCGTGGGCTTGCAGCAAACGGGTTTCGTAACGATAACCGAGGCCCCGCAGTTCCTCGGCGTCTTCGGCAAAGCCTTCGAGGTCGGCGGGTTTGTTGGCGAGGTCGCAGTAGCCCCAGGTCAGGTCGCAGGCAATCTGAAAACGCTCGACCCGCTGGCGAACGATTTCCACCGCCTCCAGGCCCATCAGTTTCATCTCGCGCACGCCGTCGGCGCCGATGACGTTGGTGAACTGATCGAGGCCGTGACCGACCCCGCGAATCAATTGCCCTCCGTTGCGGCCACTGGCACCCCAACCGATCTTGTGCGCTTCCAGCAACACTACGCTGAGGCCGCGTTCAGCCAGTTCCAGCGCCGTGTTCAACCCGGAAAAACCGCCACCAACCACGCAGACATCAGCCACTATTTCACCCTGCAGCGCAGGATGATCCGGCTGCGGCAAGCTGCTGGCGGCGTAATAAGAGGCAACGTGGGGTTGGCTCGCGGAGGTGAAGGCGCGGGCAGTCATGGGCGTCATCCAACGGCTAAGGTGTCGAGAAAATTTGACGGAGCATAAGCCGCACGCCCGAGCGCGGGCAACATTGGTCGGCCTGCGGTGTCTGGATCGCGACTTTTGCGGCACAATTGCCGTCTATTTCACCTCGGTCACCGCTGCAATGAGCTGCAACAGCCAGAAAATCCGCACTTTGCGTCAGCAGATCCCCTCGTTCGAGTGCGTGCCCGGCTGCCATGACTGCTGCGGGCCGGTGACCACCTCACCGGAAGAAATGGCGCGCCTGCCGCGCAAGACCCGCGCCGAGCAGGATGCGGCGATGGAGGAGTTGAACTGTGTGCACCTGGGGCCGAATGGCTGCACCGTATATGAGGAGCGGCCGCTGATTTGCCGGCTGTTCGGCACGACCAAAACCTTGCCGTGCCCGAATGAGCGGCGGCCGGTGGAGTTGATTCATCCGCGAGTTGAAAAGCAGATTTTCGAGTACATGGCGGCGAATCGGCAGGTGTTGGTTTAACGCGTTCACTCGGGACCGAGTCGACGCTTTCGCGAGCAGGCTCGCTCCCACATTTGGAATGCATTCCCCTGTGGGAGCGAGCCTGCTCGCGAATGGAGCGCCACCGATCTTCAATCCGGAATAGGTAAGCTCAAGCTCTCCTTCACCTCTTCCATCACGATATAACTCTTCGACTCCCGCACATGCGGCAGCTTCAGCAGAATGTCGCCCAGCAGCTTGCGGTACGAAGCCATCTCGGAAATCCGTGCCTTCACCAGATAGTCGAAATCCCCTGATACCAGATGGCACTCCAGCACGTGCGGCAACTTCAGCACCGCGCGGCGGAACTCCTCGAAAGTGTCGCCGGATTTGTAGTCGAGGCTGATCTCGACAAACACCAGCAAGCTACCCTTCAAGTGCTGCGGATTCAGCCGGGCGTTGTAGCCCATGATGATTCCTTCGCGCTCCAGACGCCGCACGCGCTCGGTGCAGGGCGTGGTGGAGAGGCCGACCTTTTCGCCGAGTTCGGTAAAGGAAATCCGTCCGTCCGCCTGCAGGATCCGCAAGATGTTGCGGTCGATCTTGTCCAGCTCACGTTTGGTCTGAGTGTTGGTACGCATAGGGGATGCGCCTCCGTGAAAAGGGTTTTTGCCGAGAATTGTCGCCAAATATAGGCGCTTATATAGTGAAAAGCACTGGCATTTCTTTTTTACACTGCGCGCATCATTGCTCTAACAACAGACGTACGCGGCCCTGCCGCGATGAGGGATACAAAAATGCGCGTAATGGTCTTGGGTAGCGGCGTCATCGGTACCGCCAGTGCTTACTATCTGGCCCGTGCCGGGTTTGAAGTGGTGGTGGTCGACCGGCAGCCCGCTGCGGCCATGGAGACCAGTTTCGCCAACGCCGGCCAGGTCTCGCCGGGCTACGCCTCGCCGTGGGCTGCGCCGGGCGTGCCGCTCAAAGCGATCAAGTGGCTGCTGCAACGCCACGCCCCTCTCGCGATCAAGGCCACCGCCGACATCGACCAGTACCTGTGGATGGCGCAGATGCTGCGCAACTGCACCGCCAGCCGTTACGCGGTGAACAAGGAGCGCATGGTGCGTCTGTCCGAGTACAGCCGCGACTGCCTCGATGAATTGCGCGCCGAAACCGGCATCGCCTACGAAGGCCGCAGCCTCGGCACGACTCAGCTGTTCCGCACCCAGGCGCAACTGGATAACGCCGCCAAAGACATCGCCGTGCTGAAAGAGTCCGGCGTACCGTTTGAAGTCCTCGACCGCGCCGGCATTGCTCGCGTTGAGCCAGCGCTGGCGGGTGTCACTGACATCCTCGCCGGTGCCCTGCGCCTGCCGAACGATCAGACCGGCGACTGCCAGATCTTCACCACCCGTCTTGCCGAAATGGCGGTGAAGCTCGGTGTCGAATTCCGCTTCGGCCAGGACATCCAGAAACTCGACTACGCCGGTGATCGCATCAACGGTGTGTGGATCGACGGCAAGCTGGAAACCGCCGACCGCTACGTGCTGGCCCTCGGCAGCTACTCGCCGCAACTGCTCAAGCCGCTGGGCATCAAAGCCCCGGTGTATCCGCTCAAGGGTTACTCGCTGACCGTGCCGATCACCAACCCGGCAATGGCCCCGACGTCGACTATTCTCGACGAGACCTACAAGGTCGCGATCACCCGTTTCGACAACCGCATCCGCGTTGGCGGCATGGCCGAGATCGCCGGTTTTGACCTGTCGCTGAACCCGCGTCGCCGCGAAACCCTGGAGATGATCGTCAACGACCTTTATCCTCAGGGCGGCAATCTGGCCGAAGCGAGTTTCTGGACCGGTCTGCGTCCGACCACGCCGGACGGCACGCCGATCGTTGGCGCCACGCCGTTCAAGAACCTGTTTCTCAACACCGGTCACGGCACGCTCGGTTGGACCATGGCGTGCGGTTCCGGCCGTTTGCTGGCCGACCTGATGGCGAAGAAAAAGCCACAGATCAGCGCCGAAGGCCTCGATATTTCCCGTTACGGCAACAAAATCCAGGAGTCCGCAAAACATGGCAATCCAGCGCCAGCTCACCAATGAGCGCATGAGTCAGATCGTCAGCCACAACGGCACCGTGTATCTGGCGGGGCAGGTCGGCGACGACTTCGACGCCGGGATTGAACAGCAGACCCGTGACGTACTGGCCAATATCGAGCGTTTGCTTGATCTGGCCGGGACTGACAAACAGCACCTGTTGTCGGCGACGATCTACCTGAACGACATCGAGGCACACTTTGCCGGGATGAACTCGGTTTGGGACCAGTGGTTGCCCAAAGGCGCCGCCCCGGCCCGTGCCACCGTCGAAGCGAAGATGGCCAAGCCGAGCATTCTGGTAGAGATTTCCATCGTCGCCGCGTTGCCGTAACCGTTGTAAAGATCCCTCTCCCGGCGCTGTTGGCGGTTCACGTCGTCAGTCGGCGCCGGTTTTTATTCCCATGACCGCCTAGAAGTCTGCCGCCATGCGTCCTGCCCGTGCCCTGATCGACCTAGAAGCCCTGCGCCACAACTACCGAATTGCCCGCGAAGTCACCGGCGCCAAGGCGCTTGCCGTGATCAAGGCGGACGCCTATGGCCATGGCGCGGTGCGTTGCGCGCAGGCGCTGGAAGCCGAGGCCGACGGTTTTGCCGTGGCCTGCATCGAGGAGGCTCTGGAGCTGCGCGCCGCGGGTATTCGTGCGCCAGTGTTGTTGCTGGAAGGGATCTTCGAGGCCGATGAGCTGGCGTTGATCGTCGAGCATGATTTCTGGACGGTGGTGCATTCGCTGTGGCAGCTCGAAGCGATCGAACAGGCATCCCTGAGCAAACCGATCACTGTTTGGCTGAAGCTCGATTCGGGCATGCACCGCGTCGGTCTACATCCAAAGGATTATCCGGCGGCTTACCAGCGTCTGTTGGCCAGCGGCAAAGTGGCGAAGATTGTGTTGATGAGCCACTTCGCCCGCGCCGATGAACTGCACGCGCAGAGCAGCACCGAGCAAGTCGCGGTGTTTGAAGCGGCGCGTCAGGGTCTGGCGGCGGAAGTCAGCTTGCGCAACTCGCCGGCCGTGCTCGGATGGCCCAAGATCCACAGTGACTGGGTGCGCCCGGGCATCATGCTTTACGGCGCGACCCCGTTCGAAGAAGCCAACGCCGTGGCTGATCGCCTGCAACCGGTGATGACCCTGGAATCGAAAGTCATCTGCGTCCGTGAGCTGCCCGCTGGCGAGCCGATCGGCTACGGCGCCAAATTCATCACCGACAAGCCGATGCGCATCGGCGTGGTCGCCATGGGTTACGCCGACGGCTACCCGCGTCAGGCGCCGACCGGTACGCCGGTTTTGGTCGCTGGCAAGCGCAGCCGCATTCTCGGTCGGGTGTCGATGGACATGCTCTGCATCGATCTGACCGATGTGCCGGAAGCAGGCCTCGGTTCGAGCGTCGAGTTGTGGGGAAAAAACATCCTCGCCAGTGAAGTGGCGCAGTGGGCCGAGACCATTCCGTACCAGATCTTCTGCAACCTGCGTCGAGTGCCAAGGCTCTATTCCGAGGGTTGACGCCACTGCGGGGGCCAAGTGTTGTAAATACTGAACGCTGTCGCCATGATAACGCTCAATATTCTTACAACATCAGGAGGCTCCCGCCTTGGACGTCGGTGAACGACTGCAATCGATCCGCAAGCTCAAAGGGCTTTCCCAGCGTGAACTCGCCAAACGCGCGGGCGTCACCAACAGCACCATTTCGATGATCGAAAAGAACAGCGTCAGCCCTTCGATCAGTTCGCTGAGAAAGGTGCTGGGGGGCATCCCCATGTCGATGGTCGAGTTCTTTTCCGAAGAAATCCTGCAGGAAGTCCCGACCCAGATCGTCTACAAGGCCAACGAGCTGATCGACATTTCCGACGGCGCCGTGACCATGAAACTGGTCGGCCGCGCGCACCCCAGTCGCGCTATCGCTTTCCTCAATGAAATCTACCCTCCGGGCGCCGATACTGGCGAAGAAATGCTCACCCATGAAGGCGAAGAAACCGGGATTCTGGTGGAAGGTCGTCTGGAACTGGTGGTGGGTCTGGAAACTTTTATTCTCGAAGCCGGCGACAGCTACTACTTTGAAAGTACCAAGCCGCATCGTTTCCGTAATCCGTTCGACGCGCCTGCGCGACTAATCAGCGCAGCCACGCCGGCGAATTTTTAACAAAGAGGCGCCAGGCCATTACGGCAAAGGCACCCGGAGAGTTTTTCTACCGTGCGGTATAACCCCTTCGACTATGGGGTTGTTTCAGTGTGACGGGCTACCCGCTATACTTCCGCCCGCCTGCGAACCGTGGCCGCAGGCGTGAATAGCCACCATTGAGGGTGAACGCGTGAACCTAATTATGAAAATGCTGGCCGCACCAGCAACCGTACTGGCCCTCTGGGCTGTCAGCGCTCAAGCTGCGACGAATGACGACATTGCCAAACGCCTCGAGCCTGTTGGCCAGGTGTGTGTGCAAGGGAAGGAGTGCAAGGGGATGGAAGTGGCTGCGACTGCCGGCGGCGGTGATGCGAAGACTCCAGACTCAATCATTGCCAAACATTGCAACGCGTGCCATGGCTCCGGCCTTTTAGGCGCGCCGAAAATCGGCGACACCGCCGCCTGGAAGGAACGCGCCGATCACCAGGGCGGCCTCGACGGCATCCTCGCCAAGGCCATCACCGGCATCAACGCCATGCCGCCTAAAGGCACCTGCGCTGACTGCACCGACGCCGACCTGAAAGGCGCAATCGAGAAAATGTCCGGCCTGAAGTAAGGCGTGCATCTGATGAAAAAAACCGTCTTCGGACGGTTTTTTTGTGCCTGCGATTCAAGAGCCCCTCACCCCAGCCCTCTCCCGGAGGGAGAGGGGGCCAACCGAGGTGTCTTTCGCTATACATCGACCTGAAAGACCTTAGCGATTATGGATTCAGCAAAGTTATTTCACGTCGGCGTACCTCCCCAATATCGCCCATTCAGTCCCCTCTACCTCTGGGAGAGGGCTAGGGTGAGGGCAACAATTTCGAGTCGGAAAAACATTTCAAGAACAGCGCACACTCACTCTGAAGCTGTTCTTTGCAGCAAACTCAAGGCAAGCTCGGTCTACCCCTATTCACGGAACGGGCAGGAGGCTTCAGATGGTGCAGTTGTGTTCGATCGAACAGGCAGTGGACGACGTGTTGGCACGCTTGCCGGCGCACATCCACATGGGCATGCCGCTGGGCCTGGGCAAGCCCAATCACTTCGTCAACGCGCTGTACCGGCGGATCAAAGACTTGCCCAAGCGGCAACTGACGATTTACACCGCCCTGTGCCTTGGCCGGCCGAACCTGGGCGACGGTTTGCAGAAACGCTTCATCGAACCCTTCGTCGAGCGCGTCTTCGGTGACTACCCGGAATTCGATTTCCTCGCCGACCTGCACCGCGACAACCTGCCCGCCAACATCCGCATCGAACAGTTCTTCATGCAGCCCGGCAGCCTGCTCAACAGCGCACCGGCCCAGCAGGATTACGTCAGCAGCAACTACAGCCACGCCGCCCGCGACATCAACGCCGCTGGCCTGAATCTGGTGGCGCAGTTATTGGCCAGCAGCAGCGAGCATCCCGATCGACTGAGCCTGAGTTGCAATCCCGACATCACCCTCGACCTGTTGCCGCTGATCGCCAAGCGCCGCGAAATCGGGGAGACCATTTTGCTGGTGGGCCAGGTGCACACCGATCTGCCGTACATGCCCGGCGATGCCGAAGTCGATATCGACACCTTCGACCTGCTGATCGACGCGAAGGACAGCAGCACGCTGTTCTCCACGCCGAACATGCCCGTGGGCTTTCAGGACCATTTCATTGGCTTGCACGCGAGTACGCTGGTGCGTGACGGCGGCACGTTGCAGATCGGCATCGGTTCGATGGGTGACGCGTTGACCGCCGCATTGCTGGCGCGTCAGGCGGATAACGCCGGTTATAAGGCGTTGCTCGACGACATCAACCTCAGCCAATGGGCGCAGTTGATCAACCGCGAGGGCGGCACCGGGCCGTTCGCCAAAGGCCTTTACGGCTGCAGCGAAATGTTCGTCAACGGCCTGCTGGTGCTGGCGGATGCCGGGATCATCCGGCGCAAGGTCTACCCCGATGTGCTGACGCAGGAACAGGCCAACGCCGGCACCCTCGACGAGTCGGCGCAGACCGACGGCATCTCGGTGCATGGCGGCTTCTTCCTCGGCCCGCGCAGTTTCTACGAGCGCCTGCGCGAGTTACCGCAGAGCAAACGCCTCGAATTCAACATGACCCGCATCAGCTACATCAACGAGTTGTACGGGCAGGAAGAGCTCAAGCGTCTGCAGCGCCTTGATGCGCGGTTCATCAACACCGTGTTCACCATGACCTTGCTCGGCGCCGGCGTGGCGGATCAACTGGAAGACGGGCGCGTGCTCAGTGGCGTCGGCGGGCAGTACAACTTCGTCGCGCAGGGTCACGCGTTGCACGATGCCCGTTCGATTCTGATTCTGCGCAGTTGGCGTGAGTCCGGTGGCGACGTCAGTTCCAACATCGTCTGGGAGTACGGCCACTGCACGATCCCACGGCACCTGCGCGACATCGTCGTGACCGAATACGGCATCGCTGATCTGCGCGGTAAATCCGACGCGGTGGTGATCGAGTCGCTGCTGAACATCAGCGATTCCCGTTTCCAGCAAGGCTTGATCGAGCAAGCGCAAAAGGTCGGCAAGCTGCCAAAGGATTTCCGCCTCGATCCACGCTTCGCCGACAACACACCACAGCGTTTGCAAGCGATCGCCGCACGGCATCCGAACCTGTTCCCGGAGTATCCGCTGGGCTGTGATTTCACCGCGATCGAACGGGATCTGCTGCGCGCGCTGAACTGGCTGAAGAGCAAGTTCAAACTCACCGAAATCCTCGAACTCGGCAAAGCCGCCCTCGACGCCCCCGAGGCATCGCTCTACCCCGAACACCTCGAACGCATGCAACTCACAAATCCGGAAGGCCTGAAAGAAGACCTCTTCCAACGCCTGCTCCTCACCGGCCTCAAAGCCACCACCCAATAACTCCCTGACCCAAAACAACTGTAGGAGTGAGCCTGCTCGCGATGGCGGTGTATCAGCCGACGAAAATATCAGCTGACACTACGCTATCGCGAGCAGGCTCACTCCTACATATTAAGCGCATTCTAGCGAATGAGTTGGATGGACGCTCACGGATGGGCTAAGAAAATCTATGTGGTAGCCAGAGGAACCATCACCAATAGCTAAATGAACACCGCTGACTCCCTCGTTCATTTGGGAGTTGATTTTGTAATCGATTTTGTTCGAGATGGATTCGTTAACACCGATGGCAAATTCCGTAAGTTTCAGTCCGCGTTTGCCCGCAGCCAGATCCAGAAGCTTTATATGTTCTTCGTTATTTATTCTCAATGAGGTTATATTGTTTTCTTCTATTGTGAGCAAGGTCTCTTCGTTTGATATCCGATCGCTTAGCCATTTTAGAGATGTTTTTACACCGGCAGGTAATTCGGGGTTAGGCTTTCTGAGTACAGTCAGTATTCCGGAAACATTCAACGTGCCTGAGAATATAAAAGGGCAGGGCTCTAATGGGTTCATATGTGCGTAATGAACTTCAAAAAATTCTGCGACGGACTGTACGAAGTTTTCGGTCACATCTTCGCCAAGTAATGCATAAGGCTGTGCATGGGGAAGAATAGATACGGTTGCATTGGATTCGTTGCCAGATAACGAAAAGGTCCGGTGGGAGTTAAGCATATTCAATACAGCTCGCTGCGAGCAGAGCGATTGCTGAAAATCGCTGCCCATCAGAAGCCTTAGGCTGTATAGCGCGGCGGCTAAGGATGGCTCAAATACTTGGGTTGCGCAGAAGATGATTTTTTTGCGCTCTGTTTTTTTGGCGATCTCAAATGTCATTTTTGCAGCTTCGTTGCTGAAAGAAAAAATGATGCTGTTTTGTGGGAATGTCTCTAACTGAGCAATATTGGCCGTTGCGAAACCCAAGAACTCGCATTCTCTAAGGAATTCATTCGAGTCGGCGATAATCGAAAATTCTTCATGATTGAAGAGCGTCGACGCTATATTTGGCGGTGACATAAAACCCTCCTTATTTTGAAGTGCGCGGCAAGGGCGGTTGCCGCGCGGTGCTTTCAATTAATCTTCAGTATGCGCCCAGGCTAACGGTGCCCACCCGAAATTGTCCGGGCCAGAAGTGATTCGATTAAGATTTTCTTTTATGGTTTTTTCAGTTTGCATTTTATTGTCCTTTTGCTGATTTTGTTGTGGTCCCCCATGTTGTATGGGAGTGAGCGGATTAATGCATAAGTTTGAGATGGTGTTAAATAATTATTTTTGCTTTTTAAGAATCATTTCGTCTGTCTTGTTTTGTGAGGTGGGTGGTTCGGTTATTTAAGCGGATTGCGTCTGTAGGCTTAATCTGAAAGTTGTAAATTCAATATTTTTAAATTGTGGTGAGCGGTCTTGTCTGGTTAGGTTTTATTTATGGGTTTGTTTTTTGGGGCTCATGCCAACCATAAATACAGGGGCACAAAGTGCATATATCAAAGAAATACCTGACAGATGTATCTGTCCACCAAGCCTTACTCCTCACTGACTTAACCGAAAAGAGCCACCCTGATCACGCTGTTCGACTATTACTGAATAAAGTCCTTCAGGGTCTCGAAGAAAAGGGCTGGCCCCGAGCACAGTTGCAGGTTGGGCCAAGGATTGTGTCCGCCGAAGAAAACTACGGTTTGCTGGGTTACGACCCGGCAGAAATTACCCTCGGCAGTGAGCACACACGTTGGGTCGATGAGCATTCGCTTTTGCGAACACAGACCACCAGCCAAATACCTGCGGCGCTTCAGCGGGCCGCCGAGGTTCGTCAGCCGGGACAAACCATTTTGCTGGCAGCGCCAGGCATTACCTTCAGGCGTGATAGCCGAGATCGTTGGCATTGCGCCGAGCCGCATCAAATGGACATTTGGGTGTTGGGCGACCCGGAGTTGGCATCCCACGAGCATTTGCTGCGTCTTGTTGGCGATATTTTGCAGTTGGCCGTTCCTGAAAAATCCTGGGTTTATAGCGATAGTCCACATCACTACACCGAGGGCGGGATTGAAGTGAATGTGTTGAATGATGGCGTGCCGGTCGAGGTTCTTGAGTGCGGGCGTATCGCGAAGTCGCTATTGCAGCGTTTGCAGATTGATCCTCTGCGCCATGGCGGGCTCGCTCTTGGGATGGGGCTGGATCGCCTGACGATGTTGCGCAAAGGCATTCCTGATATTCGTTTGTTGCGTGATCAGAATGTGCGCGTGCAGGCGCAGATGCATGATCTGGATCCGTGGACTGCGGTATCTCGTTTGCCGTCGATTGCCCGCGATATCTCGTTGGCGGTAACGCCGGGATTGAGTGAAGAGGTATTGACCGAGAGGATGTTGCAGGCGGCAGGGGATTGTTCTGGATGGATTGAGGAGATGCGAATCAAGGGGCGTTGGCAGCGTTCGGATTTACCGGCGCAAGCCATTGAGCGACTCGGAATGTTGCCGGGTCAGGAGAACGTGCTTTTGCATGTGGTGCTACGGGATTGTTCGCGCTCGATTACTACCGGCGAGGCGAATGCCTTGTACGCGGATATTCAAGCTGCGATGCATGAGGGAGTGCCGGGGGCAGGGTACAGAATGGATTTGTCGAAGGCTTGAGACTTACCTGTGGGAGCGGGCTTGCTCGCGAACGCGGTGTGTCAGTCAAAGAATGTATCGACTGACACGACGCCTTCGCGAGCAGGCTCACTCCTACAGGGGGACTGCGGTGCTGCTGGCTTATTCGATGAAGGTGACCACGCCACCTGTCAGCGATTTCACGCGAGCCAGCGACTCTACGCGGTAACCCTGCGAGTCCAGTTCGGCGCGGCCGCCCTGGAACGACTTCTCGATGACGATGCCCAGGCCGGCGACGGTGGCGCCGGCCTGTTTGATGATCGAGATCAGCGCTTGCGAGGCCTTACCGTTGGCCAAAAAGTCGTCGATGATCAGCACGCGGTCGCTGCTGGTCAGGTGACGCGGCGAGATGGCCACGGTGCTTTCGGTCTTTTTGGTGAACGAGTAAACGGTCGCCGACAGCAGGTTTTCCGTCAGGGTCAGGGACTGTTGCTTGCGGGCGAAGATCACCGGCACGCCGAGGTTCAGACCGGTCATGATCGCCGGGGCAATGCCCGAGGCTTCGATGGTGACGATCTTGGTGATGCCCGAATCCTTGAACAGCGAGGCGAATTCGTCGCCGATCAGCTTCATCAGGGCCGGGTCGATCTGGTGGTTCAGGAAGGCGTCGACCTTCAGGACCTGGTCGGAAAGCACGATGCCTTGTTCGCGGATTTTCTGGTGCAATGCTTCCATGAAGCTGTCCTCATTTGGCGCCTTGTGCGCCGAAGGTCTAGTAAAAAGTGGTCAATTCTAGCGCTTTAACATCGCGCGTATATCGGCCAATGCGTTGTTGCCGCGCACGGCTTTGACTTCGGTCGGTGTGTCGTCGTTGCCTTCCCAGGCCAGATCGTCCGGCGGCAGCTCATCAAGGAAGCGGCTCGGCGCGCAGTCGATGATCTCGCCGTACTGCTTGCGCTTGGCGGCGAAGGTGAAAGCCAGGGTCTGACGCGCGCGGGTAATGCCCACGTAGGCCAGGCGGCGTTCTTCTTCGATGGTGTCGGCTTCGATGCTGGAGCGGTGCGGGAGGATTTCCTCTTCCATGCCCATGATGAACACGTAGGGGAATTCCAGCCCCTTGGACGCATGCAGCGTCATCATCTGCACGCCTTCGGCGCCGTCCTCTTCTTCCTGCTGACGTTCCAGCATGTCGCGCAGGACCAGTTTGCCGATGGCGTCCTCGACGGTCATTTCGCCTTCTTCGTCCTTTTCGAGGGTGTTTTTCAACGCCTCGATCAAGAACCAGACGTTGCTCATCCGGTAGTCGGCAGCCTTGTCGCTGGAGCTGTTGGTGCGTAGCCAGTTCTCGTAGTCGATGTCCATGACCATGCTGCGCAGCGCCGAGATCGGGTCTTCGCCGGCGCACTGCTCGCGGACCTTGTCCATGAAACGCTTGAAGCGCGACAGGCGATCGGTGAAGCGGCTGTCCAGATGCTCGCCCAGACCGATTTCGTCGGTGGCGGCGTACATCGAGATCTTGCGTTCGGTGGCGTAGTTGCCGAGTTTTTCCAGGGTGGTCGAGCCGATTTCCCGGCGCGGCACGTTGATCACCCGCAGGAAGGCGTTGTCGTCGTCCGGGTTGACGATCAGGCGGAAGTAGGCCATCAGGTCTTTTACTTCCTGGCGGCCGAAGAAGCTGTTGCCGCCGCTCAGGCGATACGGCACCTGGTGGTGCTGCAGTTTCAGCTCGATCAGTTTGGCCTGATAGTTACCGCGATAGAGGATCGCGAAATCGCTGTACGGCCGGTCGGTGCGCAAGTGCAGGCTGAGGATTTCCATGGCCACGCGCTCGGCTTCGGCGTCTTCGTTGCGGCAGCGGATCACGCGGATCTCGTCGCCGTGGCCCATTTCACTCCACAGCTGCTTTTCGAATTCGTGCGGGTTGTTCGAGATCAGCACGTTGGCGCAGCGCAGGATGCGGCTGGTGGAGCGGTAATTCTGCTCGAGCATCACCACTTTCAGCGATGGGTAGTCGTCCTTGAGCAGCATCAGGTTTTCCGGCCGCGCGCCGCGCCAGGCGTAGATCGACTGGTCGTCGTCGCCGACCACGGTGAACTGGTTGCGCTTGCCGATGAGCATTTTTACCAGCAGGTATTGGCTGGCGTTGGTGTCCTGATATTCGTCGACCAGCAGGTAGCGCACCTTGTTCTGCCACTTTTCGAGGATGTCGGCGTGTTCTTCGAAAAGCTTTACCGGCAGCAGGATCAGGTCGTCGAAGTCCACCGCGTTGAACGCTTTCAGCGTGCGCTGATAGTGGGTGTAGACGATGGCGGCGGTCTGCTCCTTGGGATTACGCGCGTTCTCCAGAGCCTGAGGCGGCAGGATCAGGTCGTTTTTCCAAGCGCCGATCATGTTCTTGATCTCGTCGACGCCGTCGTCGCCCGCGTATTCCTTCTGCATGATGTCGGTCATCAGGGACTTGACGTCGGTCTCGTCGAAGATCGAGAAACCGGGCTTGTAGCCCAACCGCACGTGTTCCTTGCGGATGATGTTCAGACCGAGGTTGTGGAACGTGCAGACCGTCAGGCCGCGCCCTTCGCCGGCGCGCAGCAGGGTGCCGACCCGCTCTTTCATCTCGCGCGCGGCCTTGTTGGTAAAGGTCATGGCGACGATGTACTGGGCGCGGATGCCGCAGTTCTGGATCAGGTGCGCGATTTTGCGCGTGATCACGCTGGTCTTGCCGGAGCCAGCACCGGCGAGCACCAATAGAGGGCCGCCGACGTAGTTCACGGCTTCTTGCTGCCGGGGATTGAGTCGGGACATACGAAAATTCGGGAGTCGTTGACGAAATGGGCCGGCATTTTAACAGGCTCAGAGAATTGTGCTGCTCTGTCCGACTTGTGACGTACCGCGCGATTCAAATTTGCCGGTTTTGTTACTTTCGCGGAGGATGCGCGGTGATTTTGCGGCTAATGTTCTCCTTCGTGACACAAAATAACGTTTTGATAACCGTTGTCATTTGGTCATTGAACGGTGCAACGGCATAATGCCCCGCCCACATCATTGCAGAGTCTAGGGAGCTAGCTTGTCTACGCCTGTCGAACCCTTGCGTTTGCTGCTACTGGCCGAAGAGCCAGCGTGGACAGCGTTATTGCGCGAGTGTCTGGCTCCGATGGGGAGCGCGGCGGTGCTGATCAGCGCGCCGAGCTGGGACTCGGTCAGCAGTTTGTTCGAAGACAACCGCAATGCGGTGTTGTTGACCCTTCCGGCGTTGCAACCGGCACCGGGCCGTTGCAGCCTGCCGACGGTATTGCTGCTGGAGCACGAACCGGACACCGCACCGGTTGGCGTCAGTGACTGGCTGGTGTTCGACGCCCTCGACGCCGGCATGCTGCGCCGTTGTCTGCGCCATGTGCGCGAACGCGGCGTTCTCGAAAACACCCTGCAACGCCTCGCCGAACAGGATCCGTTGACCGGCATCGCCAATCGCCAGGGTTTTCAGACCTTGCTCGCCGCGCGCCTCGCGGAAAACGACGGTCGCGGCCTGGCCCTCGGGCATCTCGATCTCGACAACTTCCGCCACGCCAACGACGCCCTCGGTCATCAGGCCGGTGATCGCTTGATCCTGCAAGTGGTCGCACGGCTGAAAAGCCAGCTGGAGGCCGGTGATCAACTGGCGCGGCTGGGCAGCGATGAATTCGCTTTGCTGATCGACACCCGCCGTGCGCCGCAGCGCGCCGAGTGGATGGCCGAACGCATCACCGAAGCGCTCGCCGAACCGTATTGGGTCGATGGCGAAAGCCTGCTGATCGGCTCCAGCCTCGGCATCGCCCACGCTCGCGCGCAGGGCGGCGCCGACCCGCTGATGTGGCACGCGCACATCGCCATGCAGCAGGCGAAGAGTACGCAGGGCTGCACCTTTCATATCTTCAACGAACGTATCAACCGCAATGCGCGGAGCATGGCTGATCTGGAAAGCGAACTGCGCCGGGCCTTGCGCCGCGATGAGCTGGAGCTGCATTACCAGCCCCGTCTGAACATGCAGGATGGCCAGATTGTCGGTCTCGAAGCGTTGGTACGTTGGCGTCACAGCGAGCGCGGCCTGCTGCCGCCGAGCGAGTTCGTGCCACTGGCCGAGCAGAGCGGCTTGATTGTGCCGCTGGGTTACTGGGTGATTTCCCGGGCCTTGCGCGATATGCAGGCGCTGCGCGAACGCGGATTGCCGGCGCTGCACATGGCGATCAACCTGTCGTTCCGCCAGTTTCAGGACAGTCAGCTGTTACCGACATTGAGCCGCTTGATCGCCGAACGCGGCGTCGAGGCGCAATGGCTGGAATTCGAATTGACCGAAACCGCGGTGATGCGCCGCAGCGATCTGGTCAAGCAGACCATGGATGCGCTTGGTCGCCTCGGCGTGCGTTTTTCGCTGGATGATTTCGGTACCGGGTTCTCGTCGTTCGTGCACCTCAACAGCCTGCCGATCACTTTGCTGAAGATCGACAAGAGCTTTGTCGGTGGCATGGAGCAACGTGAGGAGAACCGCAAACTGGTGCACGCGATGATCAATCTCGCGCACAACCTGCATCTGGAAGTGGTCGCGGAAGGGGTTGAGACGCCGGAGCAACTGGAGCTGCTGCGCGGGTTTGGCTGCGATCAGGTGCAGGGTTATCTGATCAGCCGACCGTTGCCGTTGGCGGAGTTGGTGGAATATCTGACGTTTGGATCGAGTCAGCAGCCAGCCCTCGAAATCGTGAACTGACCACATAACCAATGTAGAAGTGAGCCTGCTCGCGATAGCAATCTACCAGTCAACATTTTGCTTCGACTGATACACCGCTATCGCGAGCAGGCTCACTCCTACAAGGGATCTCAGTCGGCCTGAGCGACTGTGTAGTGATTCGACGACGCAGGCTCCAACCGAATCATCCGCTTCATCTTCCATTCAAACGCCAGTGTCAAACTCACCGCCGCACACGCCAACCCCAACGCCAATCCCCACCAGACGCCCGTCGGCCCCCAGTTCAAATGGAACGCCATCCACCACGCCGCCGGCGCACCGATCAGCCAATAGCAGGCGAGCCCGACCAGGAACGTGGTTTTCGCATCCTTGAGGCCACGAATGCAGCCCATGGCAATCGTCTGCGTGCCGTCGAAAAGCTCGAACCACGCCGCCACGGCCAGCAGGCTCACCGCGAGGCGGATCACCTCGGCAAACGCCGGATCGTTATGGTCGAGGAACAAGCCGACCAACTGATTCGGCAACAGCCAGAACACCATGGCAAAAGCCAGCATCACCACCGCGCCGAACGCGATGCCGACCCGGCCCGACATGCGTGCATCCAGCAACTGACCGGCGCCGTAATGCTGGCCGATACGCATGGTGATCGCATACGACATACCGGCTGGCACCATGAACGCTACCGAAACGATCTGCAGGGCAATCTGGTGCGCGCCCATTTGTGTGCTGCCCATGGTGCCCATACACAGCGCTGCAAAGGCAAACAGCCCGACTTCCACCGCGTAGGTGCCGCCAATCGGCAGGCCGAGGCGCCACAGTTCCTTCAGGTATTGCCGATTGGGCCGCGACAGGCCCGCGCGCAACGGATAAGCGTCGTAGGCTGGATGCCGGCGAATATGCCAAGCCAGCACCAGCGCCATGCAGTTGGCGACAATCGCTGTGACCAGCCCGATCCCCATCAACCCCAGTTTCGGCAGGCCGAACATACCGGTAATCAGCGCGTAATTGAGCAGAAAGTTAGCCACTGTGCCGCCGAGGCTGATGACCATCACCGGTGTCGCCCTGCCAATCGCGCTGGTGAAGCCGCGCAGGGCCATGAAGCTCAGGTAGCCGGGCAGGGCGAAGGGCAGGGCGATCAGGAATTGCCCGGCAGCGTTGACGTTGGTTTCGGTCTGGCCGAACAGCAGCAACACCGGTTTCAGGTTCCACAGCAATAAGCCGGCGCCCAGTGCCATTAGCCACGCCAGCCACAACCCTGCTTGGGTCAGGCGTGCAGCGCCCAGAATGTCGCCTGCGCCCTGGCGGATCGCCACCAGCGTGCCGACGGCTGCGATCACGCCGATGCAGAAGATCGACACGAACGAATAGCTCGCCGCGCCCAGACCGCCGCCGGCCAGTGCTTCGGGGCTGATGCGCGCCATCATCAGGGTGTCGGTCAGCACCATCAACATGTGCGCCAACTGTGAAGCGATCAACGGCCCCGACAGCCGCAGGATGGCCCAGAGTTCGGTACGCACAGGATGCTGCATGGTCATCACCACTCGATTTTCAGAGGGAACAGGAGATCGAGGATTCTCGGCGCTTGGCAGGCTTTGCACAAAGGGATAAAAAGGATGGGTGGCATGATTAAAACTCATCTTGAACACATTCTTTCACGTCGGCTGCATCCCGCTGTAGGAGCTTTCTGCATGTCTCGTCGTCTTCCTCCCTTGTATGCCCTGCGCGCATTTGAAGCGGCGGCACGGCACAGTTCGTTCACCCGTGCGGCGGAAGAGTTGTCGATCACCCAGAGCGCAGTCAGTCGGCATATTCGAACCCTGGAAGATCATTTCGCTTGCCGGCTATTCCATCGCAGTGGTCGCAACCTGCAACTGACCGAGGCCGCTCGCCTGCTGTTGCCCGGCATCCGCGAAGGCTTCACGGCGCTGGAGCGGGCCTGCAATACCTTGCGCGCCGAAGACGACATTCTGCGCATGAAGGCGCCGTCGACCCTGACCATGCGCTGGCTGCTGGCACGGCTCAGTCGCTTCCGCCACTTGCAGCCGGGCAACGAAGTGCAACTGACCAGCGCCTGGATGGATGTGGATTCGGTGGACTTCAACGATGAGCCTTTTGATTGCGCTGTGCTGTTGAGTGACGGGCATTTTCCACCGGACTGGGAGGCGAGCCTGTTATTTCCCGAAGAACTGATTCCGGTGGGTGCGCCAAACCTGCTGAATGATCAGCCATGGGATTTGGCCCGGCTGGCGTCCACCGAATTACTCCACCCGACCCCGGATCGTCGTGACTGGCGCAGTTGGCTGGAGCACATGGGGCTGTCCGATCAGGTGTCGCTCAAGGGCGGACAGGTGTTCGATACCCTCGAGTTAGGGATGATCGCCGCGGCGCGCGGTTATGGTGTGTCGATGGGCGACCTGTTGATGGTCGCCGAAGATGTGGCGCAGGGACGACTGAGCTTGCCGTGGCCGACGGCCGTCGCCAGCGGACTGAATTATTACCTGGTGTGGCCAAAGACCCGTCCGGGAGGTGAACGTTTGCGCCGCCTCAGCGACTTCCTGCAAGGCGAAGTCCGCGCCATGGAACTGCCGGCGGTTGCGCGCTTGAGCTGAAACGTTCGAGCCGCCACAATGGCGGCCTTGTGCCATAACCCTGCTGCTCGCTCAAGTATTCGGCTTTACCGCCGAATACGTGCATGTGGAACCGTCGTGCCGGTATCCAGGATTCACCCCATTAGAAAATTATCCGAGCTGCGATCAAGGAGGATCGGGAAGTTCGGTCAGGAGCTTTCCATGTCTCAACCTCGCGCTCGGATCGCCTCGCAGCTGGGCCTCGCGCTCGCCGTGATACTGGCGATTGTTATCAGCGGCAGTACGGTATTCGCCCTGCGTTCGCTGGATACCGCCAACCTTGCTACCCGTGAAGAGCATCTCGCCAGTGAAGCGCGTCTGCTCGCCGACCAATTGAGCACCTTCCACGGCACGCTGCGCGAAAGCACGCAGCGTCTGAGCGGGCTGTTCGAAAAGCGTTTCAGCGCAGGTTTGAGCATTCACCCGAGTGAACCGGTGACCGTCGCCGGCACCCAGACCCCGGGCCTGCACTTGGGCAGTGAAGTGCTGAACAACAACTTCAAGGAAGTCGACGAGTTCAAGCAGATGACCGCTGGCGTCGCCACGCTGTTCGTGCGCAGCGGCGAAGACTTCGTACGGGTCAGCACCTCGCTGACCAAGCAGGATGGCACTCGCGCCATTGGCACCTTGCTCGATCACGCGCACCCGGCCTATGCGAAGCTGATGGCGGGGCAGGGTTATGTCGGTCGCGCCTTGTTGTTTGATCGCTCCTACATGACTCAATACACGCCCGTGCGTGACGGCAGCGGCAAAGTGATTGCCGTGCTGTTTGTCGGGTTCGACTACACCGACGCGCAGAACGCCCAGTTCGACAACCTCAAGCGCTTCCGCATCGGTCAGACCGGCTCGCTGGCGCTGCTCGATGAGCAAAACAAATGGCTGGTGGCTCCGGCGGGTGTCCAAGCGCTGGATCAGGCGGTTACGGTGATTGGCGGCCTGGCCAAAACCCCGGGCAAAGGCCAGTTCTGGAGCGACAAGGCTGAAGATTTCTACAGCGTCTCGGTGCCGTTCGACGGTGGGCCGTGGGCGGTCGTGGCGAGCATGCCAAAAGCCGAGATTCGTGCGGTGACCTGGAGCGTTGGCACGCAACTGGCTATCGGCAGTTTGCTGGCGATGCTGCTGGCGGTCGGTTCTGTGGTCTGGCTGCTGCGCAGCAAGTTGGCGCCGCTGAGCGACCTGGTTCGGCAAGCCGAAGCTCTGGGCGCCGGCGATCTGAGCGTGCGCCTGAACGTGTCGAGCAACGACGAAATCGGTCAACTGTCCCGCGCGTTCAACCAGATGAGCCAGGCGCTGTCGACCATGGTCGAGCACATCCGCCGCGCTTCGGAAGAGGTCAACAGCCGTGCGCAAGCATTGTCCGGTTTGTCCGGCGGCGCGTATGACGGCATGGAGCAGCAGTCCGGCGAGATCACCAGCATGGCCGGCGCGGTTGAAGAATTCAGCGCCACCTCGCTGAACATCGCCGACAACATGGGCGCCACCCAGCGTCTGGCTCTGGAAAACGCGCAGCAAACGCAGATTGGTCGCAGCTCGATGGAAGAAGCTTCGTCCTCTCTGGAGCAAATCGCTGGTGCCCTGAACAGCACCGCCACGGTGATCAACACCCTTGGCCAGCGCTCCCAGGAGATCGGCGGCATCGTCGGCGTGATCACCTCGATTGCCGAACAGACCAACCTTCTGGCGCTCAACGCTGCCATCGAAGCGGCCCGTGCCGGTGAACAAGGTCGCGGCTTTGCCGTGGTGGCTGATGAAGTGCGCAGCCTGGCTTCGCGCACCCGTCAGGCGACCGACGAGATTTCCAGCATGATCCATAGCATCCAGCAGGAAACCGGCAACGCGATCAGCACAATGGAACAAGGCAATGTGCTGATGCAGGAAGGCCTGTCGCGCAACGCCAATGTCGCTTCGGCGCTGGCACGTATTGACGAGCAGAGCCGTTCGGCGGGGCAGCAGTTTGCTGCGATCACCACGGCGACTCAGGAGCAGAGCAGCACCGCGACCTTGCTCAGCAGTAACCTGCAAAGCATTGCACTGGCCAACAGTGAGCAGCGTGAGGTTGTGTCGAACCTGGCTGTTACCGCCAAGGAGCTTGAGAAGCTGGCGGCGGATTTGCGTTCCGAGGTTGATCGCTTCCGTTGATGCACCTTTGAAATAGCTTTCGCGAGCAGGCTCGCTCCCACAGTGTTCGGTGTGATTCACAGATTTTGTGAAGACCCGGATCCCCTGTGGGAGCGAGCCTGCTCGCGATTGCATTACTGAAGATCTTCGGCAGAACATGCAATCTGTCGATCTAATACACTTGCTGAAACGTTTCCGCAGCGCTATAAAAATGGCACAACTCCAATAAAGGCTGCTGCCATGACCCCGCTCAAACTCGCCGTCGCCCTCGGCGCTTTCACTGCTGCCTCCCACGCCATGGCTTGGGATTACGTCCTTCTCGATACCAACAAGCCCGCGCAAAACTGGACCATCACCAGTGAGCAGCTTGGCGTGAAAACCGACAAACCCTTTTCTGTAAGCCTGCGTACCTTGCACGGTGGGCGGCAGGAAGGCGTCAGCATCGTCGATATCGATAACGGCACGATGAAACTCTCGGTGGTGCCAACCCGAGGCATGAACGTTCTGCACGCCTCTGTTGGCAACGTGCGCATGGGCTGGGATTCGCCGGTCAAGGATGTGGTCAACCCGGCCTTCATCGAACTCAACGGCCGCGGTGGTCTGGGCTGGCTGGAAGGCTTCAATGAGCTGGTGACCCGTTGTGGTTACGAATGGGTCGGCCATCCCGGCATGGACAATGGTGAGCTGCTGACCCTGCACGGACGCGCTGCCAACATCCCGGCCAGTACCGTCACGCTGCACATCGACGAAAAGCCACCCTACGCCATCAGCCTGCGCGGTGAACTGAAAGAGCAGGCGTTCAAGAAAGTCGACTTCTCGGTCGTCACTGAACTGGTCACCGAGCCCGGCAGCGTGCGCTTCGCACTTAACGATACGCTGACCAACAACGGCGATTATCCGAAGGAATACCAGGCGCTGTATCACAGCAATTTCAGCACGCCGTTCCTCGAGCAGGGCGCACGTTTTGCTGCACCGGTTAAACAGGTATCGCCGTTCAACGACAAGGCCAAGGGCGATCTGGCTGACTGGCAGACCTATCGCGCGCCGACCAAGGACTATGACGAAACCGTCTACAACGTCGTGCCCTATGCCGACGCCAAAGGTGAAACCCTGACCGTTTTGCACAATAAGGCCGGTAGCCTCGGCGTCTCCGTCGGCTTCAATACCCAGCAGTTGCCAGTGTTTTCCCTGTGGAAAAACACCGATACGCAAGGCCAGGGCTATGTCACCGGGCTGGAGCCGGGCACCAGCTTTTCCTACAATCGCCGCTATCAGCGTCCGCTGAATCTGGTGCCGACCATTGCACCGAAAGAACACAAACAGTTCCAGATCAGCTACAGCCTGCTCGCGGACAAAGGTGCTGTGGATAAGGCCTTGAAGCGTGTGACCGAGATTCAGGCGGGGCGCGAGACCGAAGTGCGGCAGACGCCGTTGGTGGATCTGACCGAGCATTAAGGTGTTGCCGGCCGATATTGCAGCGCCTCGGCCAAGTGTTCGCGTTTGATTGCATCGACTTGCTCAAGGTCTGCCAGAGTGCGGGCGACCTTGAGTAGCCGGTGTGCTGAGCGCAGCGATAACGTCAGCCGTTCACAGGCTGATTCCAGCCATTTCTCATCGGCTGTGGATAACTTGCAGTGTTTTTTCAGTCCTGGCAAATCGAGAAACGCGTTGGCGCAGCCTTGACGCTTCTGCTGTCGTTCGCGAGCCTCGGCCACCAATGCCGCAGCGCTGGCGCTGTCCTCGCCGGGTTTAATCGCAGGATTCAACGCCGTCGCTTCCCGCGCCACCGTCAGGTGCAGATCAATCCGATCCAGCAACGGCCCCGATAGCTTGTTGCGATAGCGCTGCACCATGTCCGGTGTGCACGAGCACTTGCCGCTGGGCTCGCCAAGATATCCACAAGGGCAGGGATTCATCGCCGCCACCAACTGGAAGCGTGCCGGAAAACGTACGCGATCCTTCGCTCGGGCGATGACGATATGTCCTGACTCCAAAGGCTCGCGTAAAACCTCCAATACCTTGCGATCAAACTCCGGCAACTCATCGAGAAACAGCACACCATGGTGGGCGAGGGTGATTTCGCCGGGCTGCGGCTTCGAGCTGCCACCAACGAGTGCCGGCCCGGATGCCGAGTGGTGCGGTTGACGGAAGGGACGCTGCGGCCAATGGGTCAGCGGTGCGCCACTGGCGACGGACTGAATCGCCGCCACCTCCAGCGCTTCACTCTCGGCCAGCGGCGGCAACAGTCCCGGCAATCGGCTGGCCAGCAATGTCTTACCCGTTCCCGGCGGCCCACTGAACAGCAGGTTATGGGCACCCGCTGCGGCAATCAGCAATGCCCGTTTCGCCGCCACTTGCCCCTGCACTTCATTCAAGTCGGGATAAGGCTTGCTGGCATGCATCAACCCGTCTGATACATACGGCTCAACCGGCGTATGTCCATTGAAATGCGCCACCGCCTCCAGCAAATGATCCACCGCAAACACCTTCAACCCCGAGGCCAGGCACGCCTCCTCGGCATTCGCCCGCGGCACCACCAGCGCACGACCCGCCTTGCGCGCCGCCAATGCTGCCGGCAAAACCCCGCGCACCGCTCGTACTGCGCCGGACAACGCCAACTCTCCCAGACATTCCACATCATCCAGCGTCAGACACGGCACCTGCACACTCGCCGACAGAATCCCCAAGGCAATCGCCAGATCAAACCGCCCGCCATCCTTGGGCAGATCCGCCGGCGCCAGATTCAAGGTGATCCGCCGCGCCGGAAACTGCAGCCCGGAATTGATGATCGCGCTGCGCACCCGATCCTTGCTCTCCTTCACCGCCGCCTCGGGCAGCCCGACCATGGTCAGCGACGGCAGACCGTTGGCCAGATGAACTTCGACGGTGACAGCGGGGGCTTCCACGCCAATCTGGGCGCGACTGTGGACGATGGAGAGGGACATGGTCGTTCCTTGAGCTGAATCGGGGGCCGCTTCCTGCGGGTTTTTTAAGGGTAGTTGGGAGAGCGAGTCCAAGTGGCACGGATGCGAGGGCAAACCTTCACTGGATGTTGCCAAGGTGCCCTTCCACCTTCAGTAGAGGCGCCACATTAGTTTTCTTCTTCGGGATTTCTTACTTGGCTTCCTCCCCCGGCCAGCCAACCATCCGGTTCGAGTTCTTTACCGTACTTGGCCGCTACCTCAATAAAACGACGCTGATTGGCTGAAATACCTCCGGCTAACCGAAGTGCTTCAGCGTGATATCCAACAATCTCTTCTAGCTTTGCCCTTCTCTTTTTGTCTTTCATTGAGGTCTCTTTTTTTGGATGACAGATGCTTTGTTGGCCACCGTAGTACAAGGAGGAAAAGTCGCGTAATCAGGCGCAGACGCTAATGTTTGTAGGGCCATGCCCTAATAGTTGTAGGACGCCGGCGAAAGGGGGGTGAAGGTCTTGTATCCGGGAGTCGGATGTTCCAGTTTGGCCACTCAACGCAGCCTCTGGAGTCGAGAAATGAACCGCAATGGTATGCGCCCGATTCATCCGGGCGAGGTTCTGAATAAGGAATTCATGGAGCCGTTGGGCATGACTGTCATGGATCTGGCCATGCCCACGAACTGGCCCGAAAGTGAGATCGAAAAGCTTGTGAAATGCCAGCTGAGGATCTGCGCCGATCTGGCAATCAGCCTTGCCACTCATCTCAACACTACGCCTGAGTTCTGGATGAATCTCCAATCGACTTACGATTGCGCAGGGCCCAGCTCCGGCATGCGGGTTTATAGCGATTGCAGCATCCGCGAAGCTCTTTTCCACCATGGCCCCGTCATTGGGCGCTTGGTCTGTTCCCGTTCCACCATCATCAGCGGCACATCTTGTAACCGTATCCACGGCTGATTATTCCAATGCAACAAACTCAACGTCATGTCCGGCCAATTGAGCAGGCTCAGGTGTGGGCGTTCGCTTGTGCTGGGGTGTTGGGCGTCGCGAAGGGTGGGGATGACCTGGTGGGTGAGCCATTCGCGCAGCGAGCGGTATTCGGGGCAGTAGTGGTAGACGAGGAGGGCGTAGATGCCGGATTCGCTGATCAGCAGGGTGTTTTCGATCTGGTTGTGGATAAGGGTTTTGCGGGTCTGGTATTGGTCGGGGTCGAGTTTTCGCAGCATGCGTTCGTTGAGGTAGATGTGCAGCAGGCGGCTCAGGTCTCGAGCGCAGAACCAGGGTTGGTTCTGGATGAGGAGGGCGTGGAGGGGGAGTTTGTGGCGGGTGAAGATGTGCGGGGTCAGACAAGTCTCTTCTTGATTCATTGAGCAGTTCCTCTTGCTTAAGGGGCTGCCCTCAATCGTCGCCAAACGATTGGGTGGCAGTTGTACGCGGGTTGGCGAACCGGAGCAAAAGGAACCCGGCAGACCCGAAGATCTCCCACGCACAACCGCCATAACTCGATGAGGCGGTAAATGTAGCCGCCATCATGGTAGTCGTGCGCCTTAAGCTTTCCAGGTCGCCAAACCCGGTGCTGAACATTCAGCATCGGATGAGCTTAGGAACCGGGGCTTTTCGGCGCAATCGGACGGCGGTCATTCAGGTTGTAGGACGTTGCCGGGATGGTTGAAGGGCTGGAGATCAAAAGATCGCAGCCTTCGGCAGCTCCTACAGGGGGCGCGGATTATTCAGCGGGCGGCGTCAGCTTGGCTTCCATCTCGGCGACTTTGGCTTCGAGACTCTCAAGTCGAGCGCGAGTACGCGCCAACACAACCATCTGACTATCAAACTCTTCACGGCTGACCAGATCGAGTTTGCTGAACGCACTCTGCAGCAGCATCTTGAACTGGCTTTCGATTTCGGCTTTCGGCAGCGGGGTGTCGCCGCTGAACAGGCGGGAGGCGGTGCCGCTCAGGGCGTCGAGGAAGTCTTTGGGCGCGAGCATGGTGGATGTCCTGGAAACAATGGCCGGCAGTGTATCACGCAGTGTCTATAGTCAATCTCGTGGTCAGGGATGCACGCTTTTCGCGCAGGCGGACGGATGGCGACGCACCGTTGTTGTGCGTATCCGGATGGCGTTTTGCACGGGATGGCTTGCGGCAGCGGCCAAGGGATTGAAATCAGGGGATTTTGGCGAGATGGCAAGGTTTCTGCTTAGTCACCTTCGACCCATGCACTGATGCAGTCGCTGTGACGAATGCAGTGCGGCAGACGGAGCGGGGAGTTTCGTCGGCAGCGGTTAGCTGGCGTCAGTCGGGCAGGTAAGGCCGACGATGCGTTACAAAGCCAGGCACTGCGCTTAGACTTGAGTCGGGTTTGTTTTCCTGGGGCAAGTCCACCAATTCGGGAGAGAGTTTTCATGAAGCTAGTCACTGCCATCATCAAGCCGTTCAAGTTGGACGACGTGCGCGAGTCGCTGTCCGAAATCGGCGTGCAGGGCATTACCGTTACTGAAGTCAAAGGCTTCGGCCGGCAGAAGGGTCACACCGAGCTGTATCGCGGCGCGGAATATGTGGTCGATTTTCTGCCCAAGGTGAAAATCGACGTGGCCATCGACGACAAGGATCTGGATCGGGTTATCGAGGCGATCACCAAGGCGGCCAACACCGGCAAGATCGGTGACGGCAAGATCTTCGTGGTCAATCTGGAACAGGCGATCCGCATCCGTACCGGCGAAACCGATACCGACGCGATTTAAACGCCGCCACAAACCCCAACGCCCCAGGAGAAAACAATATGACTCTGCGTAAATTCGCAGGGCTAGGAGCCCTGTTGTCCATCGTAATGCCAAGCCTTGCAATGGCGGCAGACGAAGTGGCGGCCCCAGTCCTCAATTCTGGCGACACTGCCTGGATGCTCACCTCGACAGCCCTCGTGCTGTTCATGACCATCCCGGGCCTGGCGCTGTTCTACGGCGGCATGGTTCGCTCGAAAAACATTCTTTCCGTGATGATGCAGTGCTTCGCCATTACCGGTCTGATCAGCATCCTGTGGGTCATTTATGGCTACAGCATTGCGTTCGACACCACCGGCATGGAGCAGGGCGTCGTCAACTTCAACTCGTTCTTCGGCGGCATGGGCAAGGCGTTCCTCGCCGGTGTCACGCCTTCGAGCCTGACCGGCCCAGCGGCGCTGTTCCCTGAGGCGGTGTTCATCACCTTCCAGATGACCTTCGCGATCATCACCCCGGCGCTGATCGTCGGTGCGTTCGCCGAGCGGATGAAGTTCTCCGCGATGCTGATCTTCATGGCTATCTGGTTCACCCTGGTTTACGCGCCGATCGCGCACATGGTCTGGTCCGGCAACGGCGGCCTGATGTGGGACTGGGGCGTGCTCGACTTTGCGGGCGGCACCGTGGTGCACATCAACGCCGGTGTCGCCGGTCTGATTGCCTGCCTGGTGTTGGGCAAACGTAAAGGCTTCCCGACCACCCCGATGGCTCCGCACAATCTGGGTTACACCCTGATGGGCGCGGCGATGCTGTGGGTCGGCTGGTTCGGCTTCAACGCCGGCTCCGCTGCAGCGGCCAACGGCACCGCCGGCATGGCGATGCTGGTCACTCAGATCGCTACCGCTGCCGCCGCACTGGGCTGGATGTTTGCCGAGTGGGTCACCCACGGCAAGCCAAGCGCGCTGGGCATCGCTTCGGGTGTGGTTGCCGGTCTGGTAGCGATCACTCCGGCAGCCGGCACCGTGGGCCCGATGGGCGCACTGGTGATCGGTCTGGCGGCGGGTGTGGTGTGCTTCTTCTGCGCCACCACCCTGAAACGCAAACTCGGTTATGACGATTCCCTGGATGCCTTCGGCGTGCACGGTATCGGCGGTATCCTCGGCGCGATCCTCACCGGTGTGTTCGCAGCTCCCGCTCTGGGTGGTTTCGGCACCGTGACTGATATCGGTGCGCAAGTGTGGATTCAGGTCAAAGGCGTGGGCTTCACGGTGATCTACACCGCGATCGTCACCTTTATCATCCTCAAGGTCCTGGACGCCGTCATGGGTCTGCGCGTGACCGAGGAAGAAGAGTCGGTTGGCCTCGATCTGGCACAACACAACGAACGCGGCTACAACCTGTAAGTACCCGCATTAAAAAATTTGCCCGGTTCGCCGGGCATTTTTTTGTCCGGAATTTGTCATTCAGAGAGCAGCTGAAAGGATTTTTCGTACTGCTTTGGTCGTGTTTACGACGGGCGTTTTTCTGCGGCCAATGGCTTACATGATTGCAGGAATATTAGGGCCTTTGTTTTTTCCCAGAGCGCGCTAGAATGCGCCCCGAACGTGCGGAGAACTGTATGTGGCAACAGACTCTGATAACCCTGCGGGCACGGCCCCGGGGCTTTCATCTGGTAACGGACGAGTTACTCGCGGGGCTGCCTGAACTCAGGGAGTGCCGGGTCGGTCTGTTGCATTTGTGGCTGCAGCATACCTCGGCGTCGTTGACCATCAACGAGAACGCCGATCCGGCGGTACGTCGCGACTTCGAACGATTTTTCAATCGTCTGATCCCACAAGGAACAGACGGCTATGAGCATAACGACGAAGGCCTGGACGACCTCCCGGCGCACTTCAAGGCCAGCGTGCTTGGCTGCCAGATCAGTCTGCCGGTTTCGGCAGGTCGCCTGGCACTGGGGACCTGGCAAGGCGTTTATCTGGGCGAGCACCGTGATCATGGCGGTGCCCGAAAAGTCCTCGCCACCTTGCACGGTGAAGGGGCATAAACCGTTGGTCACCAATGGTTACTGATTTTTTAACGGCGACTTTCGACAGTTGCCAAAGCTGGTCTATAACTAATCTGCTTTTCGCAAGTCATGAGGTAGAACATGAGCGACGATGATCTGGAAAACGACGACCTCGAAGTAGGCGACGAAGACGAGGCCGAGGAAGGTCTGGAAGCAGCAGCGGAAGACGTTGCTGACGACGATGGCGGCGACGATACGCCGGCCCCGGCTGCCAAAGGCAAAGCCAAGGCTGCGGTGTCGGTAGACGAGTTGCCGAGCATTGAAGCCAAGAACAAGGAGCGCGACGCCCTGGCCAAGGCCATGGAAGAGTTCCTGTCTCGCGGCGGAAAAGTGCAGGAAGTGGAGGCCAATGTGGTCGCCGATCCGCCGAAGAAGCCAGACAACAAGTACGGTAGCCGCCCTATCTGAGGCGTGCCGCTGGCTTGCTGAAAAGGCCCGCCGTCGCTGCGGGCTTTTTCATGTCTGGAATTCCGCACGCGCCACTATCCCCCTGTAGGAGTGAGCCTGCTCGCGATAGCGGTGTGTCAGTCAACCCAGATGTATCTGATACACCGCTATCGCGAGCAGGCTCACTCCTACAAGGGAACTGTGTCAGTTCGAGGGGGCATTCCAGCGTGCGAGAACGGCTGGCAAATCGCTCAGGCTACGAATCTCGGCATCCGGCAGGCGATCCGCCTCCCAGGCCTTACCCGCCGGGTTAAACCAGATCGCCCGCAATCCCGCCTGCTGCGCCCCGGCAATGTCATCCCCCGGATGATCACCTATGTGCACGGCGGTTTCGGCCGTGGCGCCACCACGCTGCAACGCCTCATGAAACAACCGCGCATCCGGTTTGGCGATGCCGATATCTTCCGCGCACAAGGCAAACTTGAAGTAATCCGCCAACCCCAACCGGCGCACATCGGCGTTGCCATTGGTGACCACGCCAAGCGCATAGTGATTGGCGAGAATCTCCAGCACGGGCTCGACTTCAGGGAACACTTCGATCTGATGCCGCGCATGCAGGAACACTTCAAAACCCTTGTCTGCCAAGTCGGTGGCTTCGCCATGGGCGTAGCCGGCGTCCTCCATCGCATGAAACAACACCCGCCGACGTAGAGCGCTGATCCGGTGCTTGAGCCCCGGTTCATTAGCCAATACCCGCTCACGGATCGACCACAAATGTTCGACCGGCACCGCGCCCAGATTCGGCGCATGTTCGCTCAGCCATTCGCGCAATACCGCTTCGGCGCTGACGATCACCGGGGCGGTGTCCCATAGCGTGTCGTCGAGGTCGAAGGTGATCAACTGGATGCTCATGAATCATCGCCTTTCATGCGTTTGGCCCGTGGATGGGCGCTGTCGTAGATCGCCGCCAGGTGCTGGAAGTCCAGGTGGGTGTAGATCTGCGTGGTCTTGATATCGGAGTGGCCGAGCAATTCTTGCACAGCGCGCAGATCCTGCGAGGATTCGAGCAGATGGCTGGCGAAAGAATGCCTGAGCATGTGCGGGTGCAGGTTCTGCCCCAGTTCGCGTTCGCCGGCCAGTTTGACCCGCACCTGAATCGCTCGCGGGCCAAGGCGTCGACCTTGCTGGCTGACGAATACGGCGTCGTCTGCGGGGTTGGTCATGGCCCGTAACGGTAGCCATTGTTCCAGTGCTTCGCGGGCCTTTTTACCCACCGGTAGCAAACGGGTTTTGCTGCCCTTGCCGAGCACCTGGACCATGCCGTCGGCGAGGTCGAGCTGATCAAGATTGAGCCCGGTCAGCTCTGACAAACGCAGCCCCGAGGAATAGAACAACTCCAGAATCGCCTGATCCCGACGCGCAAGAAAATCATCCTCGACTGCACCTTCCAACAGTTGCAGAGCACGGTCAGTATCGAGGGTTTTCGGCAGGCGTCGCTCGCCTTTCGGCGGTGCCAGACCGGTTGCCGGATCATGGTCGCAGAGGCCTTCGCGATTCAGATAGTGGTAAAGCCCACGCACCGCCGAGAGCAACCGGGCGAGGCTGCGCGAAGATTGTCCTTGCGCATGCAGGCGAGCGATCAGGCTGCGCAGGCGCTGAATATCCAGCGCTGCCCAGCTGCCGATGTTCTGTTTGACGCACCAGCCAAGGACTTTGTCGAGGTCGCGGCGGTAGGCCGACAGCGTGTGCGGCGACACCTGTCGCTCACTGCGCAGGTGTTCGCAGTAAGCGTCCAGTTGCCGTTCCATGTTCAGCGTACCGAGCGCAGGGAGCTGTTGACCCGTGGCAGCACGCGGCCCATGACTTCGGCGATATAGCTGAGGAACAGCGTACCGACCGAACTCTTGTAGTGCTGCGGATCACGGCTGGCGATCGCCAGAATGCCGTGGATGCCTTGGTGGCTGACCGCGACCACCGCGGTAGAGCCGATTTGCTTGCGCTGTTCTTCGCCAAAGAGGAAGTCCAGTTCATGCTCGCGCAGGCTGCCGCTGACGCTTTTGCCTTCGGTGAGCAAGCCGCCGATGGCGACTTGGGCGTCAGCGTGGGTAACCCAGCGACCGACCGGTGCCGGGTTGTCACCGAGCAGGATCAGGCTGACAAAAGGCACCTGGAAGTCCTGACGCAGACTGTCTTCGACGCTGATCACCACGTCTTCCAGGCTGCTGGCGTCCATCAGGGACAGGATCAAGCGACGAGTCTTGTCGAACAGGCGATCGTTGTCGCGGGCGACGTCCATCAAATGCGAGAGGCGGTGACGCATCTCGATGTTGCGGTCGCGCAGGATAGTCATCTGCCGCTCGACCAGCGAAACGGTGTCACCGCGCTGGTGGGGAATGCGCAAGGCGGGCAGCAGTTCTTCGTGCTCGACGAAGAAGTCCGGATGCGCCTCGAGGTATGCGGCAACCGCTGCCGCCTCGAGGCTCTCGGACGCTGATTCGTCGGACTGTCGGGCGGGTACCTGAGGCTTATCGGTCATGGTTTCTGCTCACTCAAAGACGTACTTGTCCTTCATATACACGCACTGCCGGACCGGTCATCAGCACCGGTTGGCCAGGGCCTGCCCACTCAATGGACAGACGCCCGCCGGGCAGGTCGATCAATAGCGGCGAATCCATCCACCCCTGGCTGATCGCAGCGACAGCCGCTGCACACGCGCCGGTGCCGCAGGCCTGGGTTTCCCCGGCGCCGCGTTCCCACACACGCAATTGCGCGCGGTTACGATCGATGACCTGGAGAAAACCGACATTCACTCGCGCCGGGAAGCGCGGATGGTGTTCGATTTTCGGCCCCAGTTCATGCACCGGTGCGCTGTTGATGTCCTGCACGCGCAATACCGCGTGCGGGTTGCCCATCGATACGGCGGCCAGTTCGACCGTGGTACCGTCGACTTCCAGCTGATAGCTGGTCGCCTGCGCCGGCGCTTCGAACGGAATGTCCGCCGGCACCAGACGCGGGGCGCCCATGTTCACGCCGATCTGGCCGTCGTTACGCACGTCCAGTTCGATGATGCCGCCCTTGGTTTCGACGCGGATCTGCCGTTTGGCGGTCAGACGCTTGTCGAGCACGAAACGGGCGAAGCAGCGTGCACCGTTGCCGCACTGCTCAACTTCGGATCCGTCGGAGTTGAAAATCCGGTAACGGAAATCCACATCCGGATTGCTCGGCGCCTCAACGATCAGCAACTGGTCGAAACCGATGCCGGTGTGGCGGTCGCCCCATTGCTTGGCGTGCTTGGGCTGAATATGCGCGTGCTGGCTGACCAGGTCGAGAACCATAAAGTCATTGCCCAAGCCGTGCATTTTAGTAAAACGCAGCAGCATGGGTTACTCCGGCAGCAGGCTTTCGCCGGCAAACAGCTCGGCCACGGTTTCGCGGCGGCGCACTTCAAAAACCTGATCACCGTCTACCAACACTTCGGCGGCACGGCCACGGGTGTTGTAGTTGGAACTCATCACAAAACCGTAGGCACCGGCCGAATGCACGGCCAGCAGATCGCCTTCGGCCAGGGCCAGTTCGCGATCCTTGGCGAGGAAGTCGCCGGTTTCGCAGATCGGGCCGACGATGTCGTATTTGCGCGCAGCGGAGTCACGCGGTTTGACCGCCGTGACGTCCATCCATGCCTGATACAGCGCCGGGCGGATCAGGTCGTTCATCGCCGCGTCGACGATGGCGAAGTCTTTGTGTTCGGTGTGCTTGAGGTATTCGACCTGGGTCAGTAGCACGCCGGCGTTGGCAACGATGAAACGGCCCGGCTCGAACACCAACGCCAGATCACGACCGTTGAGACGCTCGCGCACGGCTTTGATGTAGTCGGCAGCCAATGGCGGCTCTTCATCGCGATAACGCACGCCCAGACCACCACCGAGATCGATGTGGCGCAGGTGAATGCCGCAATCGCCGAGACGATCGACCAGATCCAGCAGACGATCAAGGGCATCGAGGAACGGTGGCAGCGTGGTCAGTTGCGAGCCGATGTGGCAATCAACGCCAACCACTTCCAGGTTCGGCAGATGCGCGGCACGCACGTACACGTCTTCGGCGTCGGCGATGGCGATGCCGAACTTGTTCTCTTTGAGACCGGTGGAAATGTACGGATGGGTGCCGGCATCGACGTCCGGGTTCACGCGCAGCGATACCGGTGCGCGAACGCCCAGCTCGGCGGCGACGACTTGCAGGCGCTCAAGCTCGTCGGTGGACTCGACGTTGAAGCAGTGCACGCCGACTTCCAGCGCGCGACGCATGTCGTCACGGGTCTTGCCGACACCGGAGAAGACGATTTTCTCAGGGCTGCCGCCAGCGGCGAGCACGCGTTCCAGCTCGCCACGGGAAACGATGTCGAAACCGGCACCGAGACGGGCCAGGACATTCAGCACGCCGAGGTTGGAGTTGGCTTTGACCGCGAAGCAAACCAGATGTGGCATGCCGGCCAGCGCATCGGCGTAGGCCAGATACTGGGCTTCGATGTGCGCGCGCGAATAAACATAAGTGGGCGTGCCGAAACGGTCGGCGATGGCTGACAGCGCCACGCCTTCCGCGAACAGCTCCCCGCCACGGTAGTTAAAAGCGTCCATGGCGATCCCTTAGTAAACGTCGTGCTTGTGTGCTTTCGAAGCAGGCTGCTTTTGCGAAGACTGGGCTTGCTCGGCCGGGTCCTGATCATCATCGGGCAGGTACAGCGGGCCTTTTTGACCGCAGGCCGAAACAAGGCAGGCAACCGCGACGAGCGCAGCAAGGGAAGAGATCAGGCGCTTCATGGCGAAATCCTTGAAAATGCGTTAATTGCGCCGGAGTATACCGGCCACCCGGCGGCTTGCCTATGTGATGGCCCTCCCGTCCGGCGGGGCTCTCTAAATGCACCAATATCTCTGTGGGAGCGAGCCTGCTCGCGAATGCGGCGGGTCAGCCAGCAATAATGTTGAATGTGCCGGCCATTCGCGAGCAGGCTCGCTCCCACAGGTCGTTAATCTTTGCAATCGGCCAGCAGCGTCCGTATCTTTCGGCGCTTGAGCCTGATCAGACATTTTTTGAGGTTGCCGCAATGAGTTTGTCCGAAGCCCGTTTTCACGATCTGGTCGATGAAACCCAGGAAAAACTGGAAGACATCTTTGACGAAAGTGATCTGGATATCGACCTGGAGAGCTCGGCCGGTGTGCTTACCGTCAAGTTCGAAAACGGCTCGCAGCTGATCTTCAGCCGCCAGGAGCCGCTGCGTCAGCTGTGGCTGGCGGCGGTGTCCGGTGGTTTCCACTTCGACTACGACGAAGAAAGCGAGCGCTGGATGTGCGACAAGAGCGAAGAGCAATTGGGCGAAATGCTCGAGCGCATCGTCAAGCAGCAGGCCGGCGCCGAATTCGATTTCGAAGGTCTGTGATTCCGTGACTGAGACTGCTCCCGCCCGGCCTCCGAAGCCGCTCTACAGCAACATCAGCCCGGCAGTGCCTTCGCCGTGCAGCGGTGTATGCCGACTGGACGAGCAAAAGGTCTGCCTCGGCTGCTTCCGCCATGTCGAAGACATTCGCGAATGGCGTTCGGCGGACGATCAACGCCGCCGGGTCATCTGCGCCCAAGCCGCAGACCGCCGCAATTCTTCAATGTAGGGGCTGGCCGGGTGGGTGACTTGTATATTTTTTGAGCTGTGATAGTGTCCGAACACGCCTCAACCCATCGAGGCCTGGTGAAAACCCCGTCTTTTTTGGCGGGGTTTTGCTTTTTTTGTGTGCAGAAGAAAGGAGTCTGCTCGGATCATGACCGCACCTTCCATCACCCTTACCCGTCTGGACGTGCAACGTCTGGAACGCCTGATCGATAGCCTGAACGATAAAGACCAGGCTGCGCCGGGCGTGATTGCGCTGCAAACCGAGCTGGACCGCGCCGATACCGTGGTCGGCCACGATGAAGTGCCCGCCGATGTCGTGACGATGAATTCCCGTGTGCATTGCCGCGAAGAAGGCAGTGGCAAGGACTATCACCTGACGCTGGTCTATCCGAAGGATGCCAACGCCGATGAAGGCAAGATCTCGATCCTGGCTCCGGTCGGCAGCGCGTTGCTGGGCCTGAAAGTCGGTCAGCACATCGACTGGCCGGCACCGGGTGGCAAGACCCTCAAACTGACGTTGCTCGAAGTTGAATCGCAGCCGGCCAACGGCGGTGATTTCCGCGAGTAAGCCCGCCTCAGACCTGTTCGAGTGCCTCGTTCAGGGCGCGCTCCAGGTCGGCCTTGTAGCGCAGATACAGATTGCTTGAACTCTGCCCGTCACCGAGCAGGCCCGAAAGGTCTAGGTCGGTGATGTAGCAGCGATAGCGTTCGCTGTCGCGGCGCTGCTCGACGATCTCCCGGGCGACCACGCTGAACAGCTGGTCGCCATGTTCCAGCTCGCTGAATTCCCGTTGATTGCAATACAGGGTGACCTGCACTTCGCCCGGTGCGGCTTTGCCGACGATCGCCTGCACGTCGTAGAACGGCTTGTTCACTGGCGTCTGCGGTGCCGGCCGCGCTTCGACTCGGCGCGCGCGCCCCGGACCCGAAGGCAATAACTGGTAATACAAGGTTTCGAGACGGGCATCCGGGCCGGCGTCCATCGGCAGCACGGCTTCGCGGCGGAACAGAATCGATTGCAGGAAACGCTGCAACGGCACCAGCAGACTCTGCTCGTCGTGATAGGGCAAATGTTGCTGCCACAGCGCATTGAACTCATCCAATACGTACAACTCGGCCTGCTGATCGGTGATCCGGTAGAACACTTGAATGCATTCCGGCTGACCCATCGGCAGGATCAGCGCGAGGTCGTGATCTTCCAGCGCCATCGGATCCAGGTGCAGCGGGCTGTAGCGCGGCTGTTCTTCACCAAGGTAATCCAGCAACGCTGGCAATGTCGCGAGCGCGACGTGGTTGACCTGACCAGGTACCAATTCCAGCACGTGATAATGCTGCTGCACTTGAATCAGGTAGCGATGATTCAGTTCGCTGAGCAACAGATTTTGCGCGGTGTCGATGATTTCCTCGACGCGACGGGCGATGAACTGTGCACGGTTGTGGCAGAAGCAGCGCACCTTCAACGACGGCTGCAAAGCCCCGCGGGGCAGGTTGTTGAGGTAATCGCGCAGGCAATCGAGCAGGGCGTGCGGGCCATCGAAGCGGTTGACCAGCACTTCGTTCCAGCTGTTGAGCGTGACTTGATCGAGGGTCAACACGAGGTTTTCGCGCACGCCGGCGTAACTCAGCGAGTCGGTACGCTCGGTGGTCATCAGGATATTGAGGTCGCGGTGATGTTTTAGCGGGTCAATCCCTACGTTGACCAGAATCAGCACTTCGCTCGGCACCGCGGCGCGCAGCAATGGCTCTTCAGCCACTGTAGGCAAGGGCAGGGCGATGCACTGTTGCAGGCTGCCGAGCAGGTTGAACAGCTCAAACTCGCTCAGGTCGCTGGTGCCGGGATGCAGGGCCAGGCGCGTGCTGCTGTCGATCACGCCGTTGCGGTGGCACCAGGTCAGCAATTCAAGCAATTCGCGGCTGCGCTTGATCGGCGCGAAGTGTTCCCACTCCTGCGCCGTGAGGCTGCCGTTATACAGGCCCCACTGGGTTTGCCCGGGCTCCTTTTTATTGCGCGACTGCACCAGCGTCAGGGTGTCTTCGGCCAGATCCGGGGCGATGCCGGGGTTGATGAACTCGACCTTGTCGGCCTTGCGCTCGAAGGCTGCGTAGAGCCGGCGGCCGAGCACATTGAGATCACGCTTGTTGATCAGGCTGACGGTCTGCTCGGTGCGGGCGAACTGGGTCAGGAAGCGATAGCTGTAGTTCAGCTCATTGACCAGCGCGCGGCGTTCGGCGCTGACCTGGCGGACTTTCCACTGGCTGCGGCTGTCGAGCAGGGTCAGTTGTCGCTGATCCCAATGCCATTCGCTGGCCAGTCGTTCCAGCAACGTGCGTTGCCAGCTCTGGGTGCGGCTGTTGCCGGTGAGCTTGCGGTTGACCTTCAGGTACAGCGCGCGGCGCACCAGTTCCAGCCGCTCCGGCTCGTTGCGCGCGGTGAGGTATTCCTCAATGCGCCGGTACACGACCATGTACGGGTCCAGTTCATCCAGATCCAGTTGGTTGGCGAACACGGCTTTTTTGAAGCGCAGGCTCAGGCACTGCACCTGCGGGTGTTCGCTGGCGTAGACCTCGGTCAGCAGCAGTTTGAGCACCGATTTGTACGGTGACTCGATGCCCTTGAACAGCTGCCACAATCCGGCGCCGATGAACTCGCCCGGCGGGATTCTCGCCAGATGGCCAAGGTCGAGGGTTTCGTCGGCGCGGATGAAACGCTTGGACAGCAGGGTGTGGGTGTAGAGGTCGTAGGCGGTTTCTTCGTAAACCGGCACCAGCCACCAGATCGGCGTGCGCCCGGCCAGCCAGATTGCGGTGCGGTAAAACTCGTCCAGCAACAGATAGTGCTGAGTGCTGCCGCAGTTTTCCGAGCTGAGCTGGGTGTCGCGTTCGCCTTTGACGAAGCGCTGCGGGTCGATCAGAAAAAAATGCGCCTCGGCGCCCTGGCTCGCAGCCCAGGTTTCGAGCAACTGACATTTCTTGCTCAGCTCACTGAGTTCACTTTCGCTCAAGTCAGGCGCGTGGCAGACCCACACGTCCATGTCGCTCTGATCGGCCTGTGCCAGCGTGCCAAGGCTGCCCATCAGGAACAGGCCGTGGATCGGTCGTGGCGGGTTGCTGCCGTGGCGCGGCTTGTAGGAGAACGAACGGGTCAGGCGTTGCGCTTCGGCAAGCGTATTGGCGTCCGGCTCGTAATTCGACAGGCCGGCCGGTGTACTGCCCGAGACATAGCCCGGCAGCAGGGGATGGTTGACGTGGAAGAACAGCGGCAACAACGTCAGTACGCTCTGTTGACGCGTCGACAAACCTTCCAGGGCGCGGCCGAGGCGGCCTTCATTGAGTTTGAGAAAACGCGCGCGCAGCTGGCTGAGTACCTTGCGGTCGATGCCTTCGTCCAGGTCGGGGCGGATTTCGTGGGTGCGCGTCATGTCAGCTCAAACCGGCTCGCAGGCTCGGACGTAGAGGGTCTCGGAATGTCAGGCAGTTTAGCCTTAGCGCAGCGGGACTTTTAAGCTGAATTTGTTTTTTGACGTCAGATTTATATCGCGGGAGGCCGGGCAGGCCCGCGGAAATCCCGTGGCAGGAGTTCCCGTGGGCGAAGTCAGGGGATCAGGCGGTTTCCTGCTCTCTCAGAATGGTCAGCACGGTTTGCACATTTTGTGCAGCGTCGCGACCGAGGCTGGTCAGATAACCGCCATCGGGCTGGTCGGTGAGTTCTTTTTCAAAGAGGCGTTTGGCGGCAGCAATGTGTTTCGGGGCAGCGGTCTGATGAATTTTCAGACCTTCCTGGGAACTGTCCAGGTTGAAGAGTGCGAGGACTTCCAGTTCGGCAACCAACTCAGGGGTAAGCGACATAAGGACTCCAGACTTTCTAGGAATTGGACGACAGCGTCCCTAAGGTGAACCCGCTTTTGCGGCATGTCCAGTGCTCAGATCAGGGATTTTGTCTTGAGGCGGATTCCAGTGTAGTCGGGAGGCGGGAGTTGGCCGGATGGATACGTTACAAACATTGTAGGAGTGAGCCTGCTCGCGATAGCGCAGTGCCTGTCAGCATATTCATCACTGACAGAACGCTATCGCGAGCAGGCTCACTCCTACAGGATCGGGGTTACTGCTTTTCCGGTGGTAGTTCTGGCAATGCACGCAACGCCGCTTCGTACCATTCGGTATTGAACGCGCGGTCTTCATCGAGCATCGCGTCAATCTCATAGGCCAGCACATGCGCCATCAGGTTGAGGATTTCTTCACGCTCAGTTCCGACCAGTGTCAGCTTGTTGAAAGTCGCTTTGGCCGCTGGCGGGTTGTCGCTTTCGATCTGGTTCTCGATGGCTTCGATCAACGTAGCCTCGGCGAACTCTTCTTCGTCATTGTCGTTGTCGATGTCTGTCGGCTCGCTCATGGCAGGCTCCTCAAGGAAAGGCGCCAGTTTACCCGCATTCAGCGGCGTGATGCTGCTGGCGCGATTGGCCTGCGCGATCTATAAACAGGCACTGCCCACCCCGCACGGCCTGGAGGCTATGTGATGCTCAAGCTTTACGGATTCTCAGTCAGCAACTACTACAACATGGTCAAACTGGCGCTGCTGGAAAAAGGCCTGTCGTTCGAGGAGGTCACGTTCTACCCGGCGCAGACCCCGGAATCACTGGCCATCAGCCCGCGCGGAAAGGTACCGGTGCTGGGCGTGGACGTCGGTTTCATTAACGAGACCGCGATCATTCTCGAATACCTCGAACAGACCCAGAAAGGCACGCCGCTGCTGCCGAGCGATCCGTTCGAGCGCGCACAGGTGCTGGCAATTGCCAAGGAAATCGAGCTGTACATCGAGCTGCCGGGACGCGCTTGTTACGGCGAGGCGTTCTTTGGCATGACCCTGCCGGAGGCGATCAAGGAAAAGACCAAGACTGAATTGCAGCTGGGTTTTGCGGCGCTGGGCCGACATGGCAAATTCGCCCCGTACGTGGCGGGCGACAGTTTGAGCATTGCCGATTTGTACTTCCTTTACAGCGTGCCGCTGGCCTGTGCGGTCGGGCAGAAGCTGTTCGGGATCGATTTGCTGGCGGAGATGCCACAGGCGAAGGCGCTGCTTGAGCGGCTTGAGCAGAATCCGCATGTGCAGGAGATTGCGGCGGACAAGGAGGCGGCGATGCCGGCGTTTTTGGCGATGATCGCTGCCAAGAAGTGATTTTTGTAGTGAGTTGAACGCAGCTATCGCGAGCAGGCTCACTCCTACAGGGGAACGCGTTCCAATGTAGGAGTGAGCCTGCTCGCGATGCTTTTGGCTTTTGCTTTTAGCGACTGGCGATCAGCGTCTGGCCGCGAACCACAGCCGCCTTGACCTGCGCCGGCGCAGTGCCGCCGATATGGTCACGGGCATTCACCGAGCCTTCCAGGGTCAGCACGGCAAACACATCCTGCTCGATCTGATCGCTGAACTGGCGCAGTTCTTCCAGGCTCATCTCGGCCAGATCCTTGCCAGTGTCGACGCCGTACTTCACGGCATGGCCAACGATCTCGTGGCAATCACGGAACGGCAGACCACGACGCACCAGATAATCCGCCAGATCGGTCGCGGTGGAGAAACCCCGCAGCGCCGCTTCACGCATGATCGCGTGCTTTGGCTTGATCGCCGGGATCATGTCGGCAAAGGCCCGCAGCGAGTCGCGCAGGGTGTCGGCGGCGTCGAACAGCGGCTCTTTGTCTTCCTGATTGTCCTTGTTGTAGGCCAGCGGTTGGCCCTTCATCAAGGTCAGCAGGCCCATCAGTGCGCCGAACACGCGGCCGGTCTTGCCACGCACCAGCTCTGGCACGTCGGGGTTTTTCTTTTGCGGCATGATCGAACTGCCGGTGCAGAAGCGGTCCGGCAGATCGATGAACTGGAATTGCGCGCTGGTCCACAGCACCAGCTCTTCGGAGAAGCGCGACAAGTGCATCATCGCGATGCTCGCGGCCGAGCAGAATTCGATGGCGAAGTCGCGATCGGAAACGTTGTCCAGCGAGTTGCCGCCAACCGCGTCGAAGCCCAGCAGTTGCGCGGTGTATTCACGGTCGATCGGGTAGGTGGTGCCGGCCAGCGCGGCGCTGCCTAGTGGCATGCGGTTGGTGCGCTTGCGGCAGTCGACCAGGCGCTCGTAGTCGCGGCTGAGCATTTCGAACCAGGCCAGCATGTGGTGCCCGAAAGTCACTGGCTGTGCGGTCTGCAAGTGAGTGAAGCCGGGCATGATGCTCGCGGCTTCGCGCTCGGCTTGCTCCAGCAGGCCTTTCTGCAGGCGGGTGATTTCAGCGAGGATCAGGTCGATTTCGTCACGCAGCCACAAGCGGATGTCGGTCGCGACCTGGTCGTTGCGGCTACGCCCGGTGTGCAGCTTTTTACCGGTGACGCCGATGCGGTCGGTCAGGCGTGCTTCGATGTTCATGTGCACGTCTTCAAGGTCGATGCGCCAGTCGAACTGGCCGGCCTCGATTTCGCCCTGAATGGTCTTCAGGCCATCGATGATGCTGTCGCGCTCGGCATCGGTCAGCACGCCGACCTTGGCCAGCATGGTGGCGTGGGCGATCGAGCCCATGATGTCGTGGCGATACAGGCGCTGGTCGAAAGTGACGGAGGCGGTGAAGCGGGCGACGAAGGCGTCGACGGGTTCACTGAAGCGGCCGCCCCAGGACTGATTGGTCTTGTCAGTGCTCATGAATTCGCTCGTATCGGCTTGAAGAAAAAAGGCGTGAAACGCTGGCGCGGATAATAACAGGGTTGCCAATCCTGTCGCTGACACTGGTCGATACGTTTTTTCTCATTGTGTGCGGCATAGTCGGCGCTGGCCCCGGAGGTTTTGCGCAAGGATATTTTTCGATTGAGCAATATCGGCCCGGCAAGCGTCTACAGTTGGACATAAGGGTCGGTGTGACTTGGATCGGGCAAAGGCCTGGACGCCGACTATAAGAAGAGGGGATGGGTGTAATTGTCCTTCGGCAATCCCCGTGAAAAACGCAGGAAACAGCGGGCTTTGAGCAGTACGACCCGGACACTGGCAAATATTGCTGGCCGACGTACGGCACTTTTTGGCGCTCGGGCTAGTCTTAGCGTGGATCGCGGTGACGGACGTCACTTCACCTGTCTACGCTATCCTTGTGCGAGACTCACGCAGGAATCCAGCGCAATATGAATGTCCTGATCGTTGATGACGAACCACTTGCTCGCGAGCGCCTCAGCCGAATGGTGAGCGAGCTCGAGGGCTACACAGTTCTGGAGCCCAGCGCCACGAATGGCGAAGAGGCGTTGGCACTGATCGACAGCCACAAGCCGGATATCGTGCTACTCGATATCCGTATGCCAGGCCTCGATGGCCTGCAGGTCGCTGCCCGTCTGTGCGAACGCGAAACGCCGCCGGCCGTGGTGTTTTGCACCAGCCCCGATGAATTTGCCGTGGAAGCCCTGCAGGCCAGCGCCGTGGGCTATGTGGTGAAACCCGTGCGAACTGAACATCTGCATGACGCCCTGAAACGGGCTGAACGTCCCAATCGGACGCAACTCTCGGCCCTGACCCGTCCCGCTGCCGAAAGCGGCACCGGCCCGCGCAGCCACATCAGTGCCCGTACCCGCAAAGGCATCGAACTGATCCCGCTGGATCAGGTGGTCTACTTCATCGCCGACCACAAATACGTGACCTTGCGCCACGAGGCCGGTGAAGTGTTACTGGACGAGCCGCTCAAAGCCCTTGAAGACGAATTCGGTGAACGCTTCGTGCGCATCCACCGCAACGCCCTGGTCGCCCGCGACCGCATCGAACGTTTACAACGTACGCCGCTGGGGCATTTCCAGTTGTTCCTCAAAGGTCTCAATGGTGATGCGCTGATCGTCAGCCGTCGGCATGTGGCCGGTGTGCGCAAGATGATGCAGGGGCTGTAACCCGGTCATTCCGGGCGGTTCTTCATTCTATTTACCAGGCATTGGCGGCCAGGGAGGCCGTGCCGACTCTGATTCAAGTCAAAGTGGATTTGGCTGAGCTGTTATTATCCGCCGTATCTATTCAGTACGGATTGATCCATGTCCTCTCGCGAAATCCGCATCGCCACCCGTAAAAGTGCGCTGGCCCTCTGGCAGGCCGAATACGTCAAAGCTCGTCTGGAAGCGGCCCATCCGGGCTTGCAGGTGACGCTGGTGCCCATGGTCAGTCGCGGCGACAAGCTGCTTGATTCGCCCCTGTCGAAGATCGGCGGCAAGGGCCTGTTCGTCAAAGAACTGGAAACCGCGCTGCTGGAAAACGAAGCCGATATCGCTGTGCACTCGATGAAAGACGTGCCGATGGACTTCCCTGAAGGCCTTGGCCTGTTCTGCATCTGCGAGCGTGAAGATCCGCGTGATGCTTTCGTCTCCAACACCTATGCCAGCCTGGAGGCGTTGCCTGCCGGCAGCATTGTCGGCACGTCGAGTCTGCGTCGTCAGGCACAGTTGCTGACCCGTCGTCCGGACCTGCAAATCCGCTTCCTGCGCGGCAACGTCAACACGCGCCTGGCCAAGCTCGATGCCGGTGAGTACGACGCGATCATCCTCGCGGCGGCCGGTCTGATCCGTCTTGGTTTCGAAGAGCGCATCACCTCGGCGATCAGCGTCGACGACAGTCTGCCGGCCGGTGGCCAAGGTGCGGTCGGCATTGAATGCCGTAGCGCCGACACTGAAATCCACGCCTTGCTCGCGCCGCTGCATCACGCCGATACCACGTCGCGTGTGACCGCAGAGCGGGCTCTCAACAAACATCTGAATGGCGGCTGCCAAGTGCCGATCGCCTGCTATGCCGTGCTCGAAGGCGAGCAGTTGTGGTTGCGTGGTCTGGTCGGTGAACCGAGTGGCGGCAAGCTGCTGAGCGCTGAAGCGCGCGCGCCCCGTACCGATGCCGAAGCATTGGGCGTCAAGGTCGCTGAAGACTTGCTCAGCCAGGGCGCCGACGACATTCTCAAAGCGGTCTACGGCGAGGCAGGTCACGAGTGACTGGCTGGCGCCTGCTGCTGACACGCCCTGCGGAAGACTGTGCGGCGCTGGCCGCGACGTTGGCCGCGCAGGGGATTTTCAGCAGTTGCCTGCCGCTTTTGGAAATTGTCCCGCTGCCAGTCTCTGACAAAATGCGTCAGTCGATGGCGCAGCTGTCCGGTTGCAGCGCAGTGATCGTCGTCAGCAAGCCCGCGGCACGTATTGCGCTGGATCTGCTCGACGGCAGTTCTGCGCTGACGATGCCGTGGTTCAGTGTCGGCGCGGCGACCGCGCAGATTCTGCTGGATCACGGTCTGGACGCGAATTTCCCGGCCGCCGGTGATGACAGCGAAGCCTTGCTGCAATTGCCGCGTCTGCGTGAGGCGGTCGGCCAGTCCGGTGCGCGGGTGTTGATCCTGCGCGGGGAGGGCGGGCGCGAGCTACTTGCCGAGCGCTTGCGTGAGCTAGGTGCTAGTGTCGAGTATCTGGAATTGTATCGACGCGACCTGCCAGCCTATGCCCCGGATGAACTGCCACGGCGGATCGAAGCGGAACGCTTGAACGGGCTGGTGGTCAGCAGTGGACAGGGTTTCGAGCACCTGCGTCAGATGGCCGGCGATGCCTGGCCGGCAATCGCGCAATTGCCGTTGTTTGTACCAAGCCCAAGAGTCGCCGAGCAGGCATTTGCCGCCGGGGCTCAAACAGTTGTGGATTGCCGCGGCGCGAGTGCCGCGGCTTTGCTGACGGCGCTACGGGAGCATCCCGTACCCGTTTTCTAATGCAAAGGATGGATACGTGAGCGAAACAGCCTTGCCTAAAGATGATGTGCAACCTGTGATTGAAACCCAGGTTGAAACTCCACCGCCGGCCATAGAGCCGCGCCGAGGCAATGGACTGGCCATCGTCGCCCTGTTGCTCGGCGCTGCCGGCGTCGCGATCGGTGGCTGGGGTGTCTGGCAGGTCCGTCACCTGCAGACCAATACTCAGCAGCAGTCCGGTGAAGTGCAGGCCTTGAACGATCAGGCGCAGAGCCTGAAGCTCAATGAGCAGCGCCTGACCGAGCGCCTCGCGCAGCTACCGGGGGCCGACGAACTCGCCGAGCGCCAGCGTCTGGTGACGCAACTTCAGGGCGATCAACAGCGCCTTAATCAGCGTCTGGAAACGGTTCTCGGTGCCAGCCGCAAGGACTGGCGTCTGGCCGAGGCCGAGCACCTGCTGCGTCTGGCCAGCTTGCGTCTTTCGGCGTTGCAGGACATCAGCAGTGCTCAAGCGCTGGTGCAGGGGGCTGACGAAATCCTCCGTGAGCAGAACGATCCCGGCTCTTTCGCCGCTCGCGAGCAAGTAGCAAAAACCCTGGTGGCGCTGCGCAGCACCGCGCAGCCGGATCGCACCGGACTGTTCCTGCGGCTCGGCGCACTGCGTGATCAAGTCATCGAACTCACCGAGCTGGCGCCGGAGTACAAGGATCGCGGCGAATCGCTGCTGGGCCTGACCGCTGACGGTGACGGTGCCAGTCGTTGGGCGCAGTGGTGGGATCAGGTCTCGCGCTACATCCGTATCGATTTCAACGCCGACAAAAATGTGCGGCCGCTGCTGGCCGGGCAGAGCCTGAGTCAGGTGCGCCTGGCGCTGAGCCTGGCACTGGAGCAGGCGCAGTGGGCCGCCCTCAACGGGCAGGCGCCGGTCTACACCCAGGCACTGGCCGAAGCGCGTGATGTGCTCAAGGGCAATTTCAATCCGGACAATCCGCAAAGCAAAGTGATGCTCGAACAGGTCGGTGAGTTGAGCAAGGAACCGGTCACAGTCACGACGCCTGATCTGGCCGGCACCCTCAGTGCCGTGCAAGCCTACCTTGAGCGACGCAACGTCAACGCCGAAGAGTCGGTGAAACCCTTTGCCAAACCTGCGGCCAATACTGCGCAGGAGGCCACGCCATGAAACGCCTGTATGTGATCGTGTTTCTGGTGATCGCGGCGACGGCGGCACTGGGCTTTGCAGTGGCCCAGCATTCCGGCTACGTGCTGATTGCCTACAAGAGCTTCCGTTACGAAGCGAGTCTTTGGGCAACGCTGGCGGTGATCGCGGTGTTGTGGCTGCTGATCTGGGGCATCAAAGCGTTGGTCGAGCTGGTCATGACGTCGAGTGGCGTGGTCAATCCATGGTCGCGCCGCAACCGCAGTCGGCGCGTGCAAGTGGCGATCGAGCACGGTCAACTGGATCTGGCCGAAGGTCGCTGGGCCAGCGCGCAGCGTCATCTGTATCGAGCGGCTGAGGCCGAGCGCCAGCCGCTGCTGTACTACCTCGGCGCTGCCCGCGCGGCCAACGAACAAGGCAATTACGAAGAGTGCGATCGTTTGCTGGAGCGCGCGCTGGAGCGTCAGCCGCAGGCAGAGTTGGCGATTGCCTTGAGCCATGCGCAGTTGCAGACCGATCGTGGTGATACCGACGGTGCCTTGGTGACCCTGCAAGCGATGCACGATCGCCATCCACACAATGCGCAGACGCTGCGTCAGTTGCAGCGCTTGTATCAGCAGCGCGGCGAATGGTCGGCGGTGATTCGTTTGCTGCCGGAATTGCGCAAGGACAAAGTCCTGCCGCGCGCCGAACTGGCCGAACTCGAACGCCGCGCCTGGGGTGAAAACCTGTCTCTGGCCGCACAGCGTGAAGAGGATGGCAGCGTTGGTTTGCAGTCGCTCACGCGCGCCTGGGAGCAACTCACCTCGGCACAGCGTCAGGAACCGCCGTTGGTGCTGGCGTATGCCGAACAGTTGCGGCAGTTGGGCGCTCAGGTCGAAGCGGAAGAAGTGCTGCGCACTGCCCTCAAGCGCAAGTACGACAGCCATCTGGCCCGCCTCTATGGTCTGGTGCGCGGCAGTGATCCGGCCCGTCAGTTGCAAACCGCCGAAGGCTGGCTGAAGGATCATCCGCACGATCCGAGCTTGCTGTTGACCCTCGGCCGGTTGTGTCTGCAAACCAGTCTTTGGGGTAAAGCGCGGGATTATCTGGAAAGCAGCCTGCGTGTGCAGCGCAATCCGGAGGCCTGTGCAGAGCTGGCGCGCCTGCTAGCACAGTTGGGCGATACCGAACGCAGCAATCAGTTGTTCCAGGAAGGCCTCGGTCTGCTCGACGAACGCCTGCTGGCCGCGCCGTTACCGGTTCCAGCGCAGGTCTGAAGTGGTGAGGGAGCTCGCTCCCTCGCTTACCTTTTGTGGCTGAAATTTCAACTTCAGCAATCGTCCCAGGCAAAGTCCTACAGCGGGCTACACCATTTCCTCTTGAACCTGTCGGGTTTTCCCTACACCTCTGGTGAACTGTCGGCAGGGCCTCGCCTTGAAAGGCTGACACGCTTTCCTCTACCGTAACCGTCTGTCTCTACTGTTACGGAAAAGCCATGTCGTTGGCCTGCTCACGCTCCTTGTTCTTCATGGCTTTCACTGCGGGGGCCTTCGCTCTGGGAGCTTCCTATTATCTTGAATATGCTGTCGGCCTGACGCCGTGCAGCCTGTGTCTGGTGCAGCGCCTGTTCCTCACGCTGCTGTGCGTGTCCAGTGGCATGGCAGCGGTGCACGGCCCCGGGCGTGTCGGTTTGTGGTTCTACTGGCTGTTGACGCTGGTCGCGAGCCTGGGCGGCACTACGGCTGCCTGGCGACAGGTATTGATACAGAGTGACCCGATGCTGCAACTGCTCAAATGTACTCCGCACCCCGAGACATTGTTCAGTGGTCTGCCCTGGATCTGCGCCTTGCAAAGGATGTTTAGCGGCGGCACCGATTGCGCGGAAATATCCTGGACGCTGTTCGACCTGAGCATCCCGGAGTGGAGCCTGTTGTTCTTTGTCGCGGTATCGATACTGGCGGTATATCAATTGTTACGGCTGGTCTGGAGTGCTCTGCAACGCCCGCTCAGCGGCGAAGCGTCGCACCGACAGCTGCTGCGGGATTAAACACTTGTATGAACTTTATCTCCTGCGTACCTTGAAGCCATAGGCGTGCGGGCATAATCTGGCCCGCACGTGTCATTGGATTTATGTTGCTCGATGACGCTCTGCCCGGCCGTCCCCCAAGTCAAAATCAAAAGAGGGGCGCGGGTGTAGAGCAGCATGACCCACAAGGGAAGAGAGATCGCCATGCTCGAAAGTTGTCAGAATGCTCAGGAACGCTGGGGTGGAGTTCATCTGCTGATCGACCGCTGGTTGCAGGAGCGTGAAGAGCTGATCGGCGCCTACGACAAGCTCGGCGCACAGCCTGAGTCGCTGTCCGAGAGCCGCAAGCCCTTGCAGGAATTCTGCGGTGTGTTGGTCGATTATGTATCGGCCGGGCACTTCGAAATCTATGAACAGCTGACTGGCGAAGCCAAGGCGTTCAACGACAAGCGCGGTCTGGAGCTCGCCGAGACGATCTATCCGCGCATCGACGTCATCACCGAGAAGCTGCTCGCCTTCAACGATCTGTGCGATGAAGGCAAGTGCGTAGCCGAGAAGTTCAAGGAACTCGGTGGCCTGCTGCACGAGCGCTTCGAACTCGAAGACTGTCTGATTGAAGTGCTGCACACAGCACACAAGGAAGAGGATCCGGTTCAGGCCTGATCTTTTTCCCTGATCGAAAAAAACGGTGCGCCCAAAAGCGCACCGTTTTTTATTGCCTGCTCAACTGGTGGCGCCGCGCAACTCCACTTCAAATACCAGCGGTGTGAACGGTGCGATCAGGTCGCCGGCACCGTCGGCGCCATAGGCCTGATCCGATGGAATCACCAGTCGCCATTTCGCGCCCACCGGCATGTTCTGCAACGCAGTGCGCCACCCGGCAATCACGCTGTCGAGATTGAACCATTGCGGCTGAGTGTTCTGATCGAACACGGTGCCGTCTGGCAATCGACCGACATACAGCACCTGCACTTTTCCATCGGGCCCGGCCTTGGTGCCGTTGCCAGGCGTCAGCTCGGTGAGCAGGATGCCGTCGGCCAGTTCCTTCACGCCTGGTTTGGCTTTTTCAGCGGTGAGAAAACGCTGTTCGTTTTCCATCGCCGCGTCGCTCGAAGGCTGTGCCGAGTGTTCGGCATTCTGCGATTCGTGATCGGCCAGAATCTGCTCGATACGTGCCTCGCTCAATGCTAGCGGCTTGCCTTGGTAAGCCTGCTGCAAGCCGTCGACCAACGCTTGAATCTGCAATTGCGGGACTTCCTGGCGCAGCCGTTCACCGAGGCTGGCACCGAGGCTGTAGGCCAGATCGTGAGCGTCGTTCGCCGTGGTTTTCTGGTCAGCGTGAGCGGCCGAAAAAACCATGCAGAGGGATAAAAAAAAGTAGCGCGACATGGGCACTCTCCGTCCTGAGATGCGGTGGATTATGCCAGCGCGAACGTCGCCAACGGTGAACTGCTTTTGCCTTCGCGCAGAACATTTTCGATTCGGTGCAACGCAACGCAATCGATACTGTCAAGATGCCCTAGCGGCGGTAACTGCAGAGGTCTAGTATGAGCCGCACTCACGTCAGCCAGGAGGTAAACCATGTCGGCCACCAAGAAGCCTGTAAATACTCCGTTGCACTTACTCCAACAACTCTCGGGCAGCTTGCTCGAGCATCTGGAAAACGCTTGCTCTCAAGCTTTGGCTGATGCTGAAAAACTGCTCGCCAAACTGGAAAAGCAACGCGGCAAGGCGCAAGAAAAACTGCACAAGTCCCGCACCAAATTGCAGGACGCAGCTGCCGCCGGCAAAGCCAAGGCACAGACCAAAGCCAAAGGCGCCGTGAAAGAACTGGAAGACCTGCTCGATGCCTTGAAGGATCGTCAGTCCGACACTCGCAGCTACATTCTGCAACTCAAGCGCGATGCCCAGGAAAGCCTGAAACTGGCTCAGGGTGTTGGTCGCGTTCAAGAAGCCGTGGGCAAAGTATTGTCCACCCGCGCAGCCAAACCGGCAGCGGCACCGGCGAAGAAAGCCGCGGCCAAACCTGCTGCTGCAAAAGCTCCAGCGAAAACCGCAGCGGCCAAGCCTGCTGCAAAAGCTGCTGCTAAAACCGCTGCCAAGCCAGCTGCAAAAACACCGGTGAAAGCCGCTGCAAAACCAGCTGCCAAAGCGGCCGCAAAACCTGCAGCGAAGAAACCTGCTGCGGCGAGCGCTGCAAAACCAGCAGCTAAAACCACGGCGGCAAAACCTGCTGCGCGTACTGCCGCTGCCAAGCCGGCTACCCGTGCCGCCGCTGCTAAACCAGCCGCCAAACCAGCTGCAGCAAAAGCTGCTCCAGCGAAAACCGCCGCTGCCAAACCTGCTGCCAAAGCTGCCGCAAAACCTGCTGCTAAAACTGCTGCTGCAAAACCAGCTGCCAAGACTGCCGCTAAACCAGCTGCCGCCAAACCAGCTGCAAAAGCACCAGCAAAAGCACCAGTAAAAGCTGCTGCCAAACCAGCCGTGAATGCCGCCGCCAAACCGGCAGCCAAGCCAGCCGCTAAACCGGCCGCTGCTGCCAAACCAGCGACTGCTGGTGCCAAGCTTGTTGCTGCAAAACCAGCCGCCAAGCCAGCTGCAAAACCAGCCGTTAAAAAGCCAGCCGCTGCCAAACCAGCTGCCGCTAAACCGGCTACCGCGCCTGCCGCTAAGCCTGCCGCACCGGCAGCGTCGGCTGCGCCATCGGCAGCTGCTCCAGCCGCGACTACCTCGACGCCATCGACTGCGCCATCGCCAGCCGCTGTGTCGAGCACCAGCAACAACCCAACCAGCGCTTCCTAAGTGTCGGTTGCCGCGACGCGCAGCACTTGCAGCGCGTCGCGGTTCGGGCTGGCTGCCGTGCCGGCCAATTCTTCCAGCCAGGTTTCCGGGCCTGCGTCGTTTTGCATCCACTCCTGCGCCACACCCTCAAGCCGTGACAGCAACGCTCGCTCAGCTTCCAGCTCCAGTGATTTGATCTGCTCGCGCATGCCTTTCAAAACCGCGTCATCCACCGCCCGCGCTTTCCATTGCATGCGCAGGGTTCGCAGCGGCTGCACCACCTCGATATCCCACTGACCGGTCAGCGCCTGAAGCTGCCTTGCGCGTTGTTCGTCGCAGGTTGCGCCACGTTGTTCCAGCCATAAGCCGCACAGCAGTAGGCAGACATTGGCCCCCGCCGTTTGCAGTTGCAGGCAGGCATCTTCCACACCCGCTCGGGCGTAGGTGGCAAGGGAAAAGCTCCACAGGTCAGAGGACATCGTGCTACTCGCGCCAGTTGTGAGCGAAGCTGGTAGACTCCGCCGCCATTATGATCCGACTTCAGAACCTGACTTTACAGCGTGGCCCGCAACGTCTGCTAGAAGACGCCGAGCTGACCCTGCACGCCGGCCACAAAGCCGGCCTCATCGGTGCCAACGGCGCCGGCAAATCGAGCCTGTTCGCCCTGATTCGGGGTGAGCTGCACCCCGACTCGGGTGATTGCTTCCTGCCGGCTGACTGGCGCATCGCCCATATGCGCCAGGAAATCGAGACGCTCGAGCGCCTTGCCGTCGACTATGTGCTCGATGGCGACTTGCGTCTACGCGAGGTGCAACGTGACCTCGCCGCCGCCGAAGCGGCGCACGACGGTGCCGCTCAGGCCCGTCTGCATTCCGAACTCGACAGCGCCGACGGTTACACCGCCGATGCGCGGGCGCGCAAGCTGCTCGCCGGTCTCGGTTTCACCAACGAGCAGATGGATCGTCAGGTCGGGGATTTCTCCGGTGGCTGGCGGATGCGTCTGAACCTGGCGCAGGCCTTGATGTGCCCGTCGGACCTGTTGTTGCTCGATGAACCGACCAACCACTTGGACCTCGACGCGATCATCTGGCTCGAAGAGTGGTTGAAAAGCTACCCGGGCACCTTGCTGCTGATCTCCCACGACCGTGATTTCCTCGATGAAGTCGTCGATCACGTCGCGCATGTCGATCAGCGCAAGATCACTCTTTATCGTGGCGGCTATACCGCGTTCGAACGTGCGCGTGCCGAACGTCTGGCCCAGCAACAGCAGGCCTACGAGAAGCAGCAGGCGCAACGTGCGCACATGGAAAGCTACATCGCCCGCTTCAAGGCGCAGGCGACCAAGGCCCGTCAGGCGCAGAGCCGGATCAAGGCACTGGAGCGGATGGAAGAGCTGTCGGCGGCCCACGTCGATTCGCCGTTCGACTTCGTCTTCCGCGAATCGAGCAAGATCTCCAGCCCGCTGATCGACCTGTCCGATGCCAGCTTGGGTTACGGCGAAAAAACCATCCTGGAGAAGGTCAAGCTGCAACTGACCCCGGGTGCGCGGATCGGCCTGCTCGGCCCGAACGGTGCGGGTAAATCGACGCTGATCAAGAACCTCGCCGGCGAGCTGTCACCGATCGCCGGGCGCCTGACCCGTGGCGAGAACACCGTGGTCGGCTACTTCGCTCAACATCAACTCGACTCGCTGGATTCCAAGGCCAGCCCGTTGCTGCACATGCAGCGTCTGGCGCCGACCGAACGCGAGCAGACCCTGCGCGACTTCCTCGGCGGTTTCGACTTCCGTGGTGCGCGCATCGACGAGCCAGTGCTGAATTTCTCCGGTGGTGAAAAGGCGCGTCTGGCCCTGGCGTTGATCGCTTGGGAACGTCCGAACCTGTTGCTGCTCGACGAACCGACCAACCACCTCGATCTGGAAATGCGCCTGGCGCTGACCATGGCGCTGCAGGAATTCAGCGGCGCGGTGCTGGTGGTGTCTCACGATCGGCATTTGCTCAAGAGCACCACCGACAATTTCTACCTGGTCGCTGACGGCAAGGTCGAAGAGTTCGATGGCGACCTCGAAGACTACGCACGCTGGCTGGTGGAATACCGCCAGCGCAACGCGCCGGTCAGCAACACCCCGGTCAATCCGGACAAGACCGACAAGAAGGCTCAGCGTCAGGCGGCCGCCGCGTTGCGTCAGCAACTGGCCCCGCACAAGCGTGAAGCCGACAAGCTCGAAGCCGAACTGGGCAAGCTTCACGAGAAACTCGCCAAGGTCGATGCCAGCCTCGGCGACAGCGACATCTACGAGCCGGCGCGCAAGAACGAACTGCGTGATCTGCTCGCCGAACAGGCCAAACTGAAGGTTCGCGAAGGCGAGCTGGAAGAAGCGTGGATGGAAGCCCTCGAGGTGCTGGAAAGCATGCAGGCGGAGCTGGAGGCGCTGTCCTGATGGATGCGTTCAAGCTGCCGCTGCCGGCGGTGTGGGTCGAGCCGGTCTGGTTCACGGTGCAGATTCTGCTGATCCTGCTGGCCGGTTACCTTACCCAGCGCTTCGTTGCCAAAGGTCTGACAAGATTGGGTGAGCGCTATCCGTTCCCGCCGCAGTTGCTGATGCCGCTGCGTGGTGTGCTGCGCTGGCTGATCATGGGCAGTGCACTGATCTTCGTATTGGAGCGCCTCGGTGTCTCGGCCACGGTGTTGTGGACGGCGCTGTCGGGTTTCGTCGCGGTGGCGGCGGTGGCGTTCTTTGCGATGTGGAGCGTGCTGTCGAATTTGCTCTGCGCGATTCTGATCTTCACGGTCGGGCCGTTTCGGTTGGGGGATATCGTTGAGCTGGTGGACACCACCGACAAGCCCGGCGTGAAGGGGCGAGTGGTGGCGATCAATCTGCTTTACACCACGTTGATCGAGGCGGAAGAGTTGGGGACTGGCAGCGCGATGGTGCAGGTGCCGAACAGCTTGTTCTTCCAGCGTTCGGTGCGGCGTTGGCGTGGGACGGATGTGTTTCCGTCGAGCGGTTTCGAAAAGTGATTTCTGCGGCGTCTGATCTGGCGCCTTCGCGAGCAGGCTCGCTCCAACAGTAGATCGCGGTCTACTGTGGGAGCGAGCTTGCTCGCGAAGGGGCCCTCAGCAGCACCTGCAACATTCAGCAAAAAATCGGTAGTCATCCATTCAAACCCGCATTAGCTTAGGCATTTGTCACGAGCATGAGTCGAGGTGTGCGATGGAGCTTCAAACATGGCTGGCGTTTTTTGCCGCCTGCTGGGTGATCAGTCTGTCTCCGGGTGCTGGCGCCATTGCGTCGATGTCCAGCGGTCTGCAATACGGTTTCTGGCGCGGTTACTGGAACGCCCTTGGCCTGCAGATTGGTCTGGCGGTGCAAATCGCGATTGTCGGCGCCGGTGTTGGCGCGATCCTGACCGCTTCGGCAACGGCCTTCCACGCGATCAAATGGTTTGGTGTGGCTTACCTCGTGTACCTGGCCATCAAGCAATGGCGCGCGCTGCCCATGGACATGAGTGATGACGCGGCGGTGCGGCCGATCGGCAAACCGCTGGCGCTAATATTCCGTGGCTTTCTGGTGAACATCAGCAACCCCAAGGCTTTGGTCTTCATGCTCGCGGTGCTGCCGCAGTTCATCAACCCGCATGCGCCGTTGCTGATTCAGTATCTGGTGATTGGCGTGACGATGATCTGCGTTGATTTGATCGTCATGGCCGGCTACACCGGTCTGGCGTCGAAGGTGTTGCGTCTGTTGCGCACACCGCAGCAGCAGAAGCGCATGAACCGCACGTTTGCCGGGTTGTTCATCGGCGCGGCGGCGTTTATGGCGACGTTGCGTAAAGCGGCGGCATAAACATCGCGGGCAGAAAAAAGGCGACCTTTGCGGGTCGCCTTTTTTGTGGCTGAAACGCGGAGCGTTCCGGGATGCATTCCCACGCGGTGCATGGGAAAGATCAGGGGCCAGTCATCAGCGCAAAATCACCGGCGCGGTATCACGCGGCAGATTGTTGCGCTGCGGTGCTTCACGAGGCTGCTCGTAACCGCCGCCACCGAGCTGCATGCTCAGTTGCCCGGCCACGTCTTCACCCAAGGCCTTGGACACGTCACGCACCACCCGTGGACGGTTCAGCGAGATCTTGATGTCGCGGTGGTTCACCAGTTTGGTGTCCTGCGCTTCGCCCATCGCCGTGAAGGCCGAGGTGATCTCGAAGGTCTTGGTGTTGATCAGGCTGAAGTCCGCCACCAATGTCAGGCCCAGCACCGCCGAATAGCTGTCGGTGTTCGCCAGCTCGTTGATGTCCTGAGTGAAGTCGATGTCCGACACCGTACCAAACAGCACATAGTCGGCGCCTTTGAAGTTGCCGGCCTTGATGCGCTTGATCACGTCATAGACGTCACCTTTGGACGACGCGGTGTACGGCGTGCCCTGCACCAGCTGGAACATACCGGTACGCAGAATTTCACCCTTGATGTCGCCAGTGAATTTACGCAGCTCGGTCTGTTCGATGTAGCTGGTCGTTGCTTCAATCTCGTTGTAGCTCGACGAGCCGCTGGAGCTGTAGTAACCCTCGCGATGATTGCTCTGGGCCGAAACGATGTGGATGTATTGCTCCACACGTTCCTGATACGCCAGATCCGTCACCGCGACTTTCGGGGCCGCCTGCGCGCTGAACGCGCAAGCCAGGGCCATCATGCCAATCCATGTGCGCATTGATTAACGCTCCGTGGTTTTGCGGATCTCTTTTTCGTCCATCCACTCGGCCAGACCGCTTTCAACGTCGATCAGTTGCAGGCTGAATTTGTAGAAGACGTCCTTGTAGTCGCTGCTGCGCTTGACGATCGAGCTGATCGAGCCTTCGATGCGGTACTTGGCGGCAACCATGTTGCCAGTCTTGGCCACGGTGCTTTTCTTGTACAGACCGCTCTGGTTTTGCAGCTTGAGCTGGTCAACCTGGCTTTGCATCGCGTTGTTGTCGCTGGCGAAGCGGGCCACACCGGTCTTCATCAGTTGGGTCTTGATGCTGGTGGTGATTTCGCGGGTATCGATGTACTCGCTGGTCTTGTTCTTCACGTCGTAGACCTGAACCACCGGACGGCCCTGCAGGATGCCGGACTGAGCCAGCGAGCGGGTCATCGACTCGGCGATCATTTGCAGGTCGGTCGAACCGAATTCGTTGGTCACGGTTTCAACCGCTTTGGTGTCGCCGTAGCTGATGTTCTTGCTGCCCAGGGTCGGCGAGGTGTTGGCGCAACCGGAGGCCAGCAGGGCGATGACGGCGATGCAGGAAAAGCGTGCAAACATGGGAGTGCTCTCTAAAACAGGAATAGGGTGGCAGGCTTACGGCGTCTTGATTTCCAGACGGAAGTCCACGGCTTTCGGGGTCGGGGCGATGCCTTGAATGAAGCTGGTCTGGGCGCCGTACATCATTTGGCTTTTCCACACTTCTTCTTCGGCAATCGGGAAGCCTTCCGCGCCGAGCCAGGCGAAGCGGTAGTAGAAAATCTTGTTGCTGTTGAGGGTGTTGCTCAACTGCACATTGACCGTCATGAAGCCGTTTTCGCGGGCGACGCGCATGGCGCCGACGACGATGTGTTTCTGCGGACCCATGGCCACGACTTTGCTCGCGGCGCTGCCCGGCTCTGGCGGTGGCGGGGTGGCGCAGCCGCTCGCCAAAAAGGCGAGGGCGGCGACGGCGATGAGTTTGAAGCGCATGCAAAGACTCCGTTCTTAAGGTTGTTTGAGGCTGGCGACGTTGGTCGCGCCGGCGCTCGGGATGACGTGTGCGGCGAGGCCACCGGCGAACACCTGGTTGCCCACGGCGCGCAGGGTGATCACTTGATAACGCTGATCGACAGTGACCTTGACCACTGAACCGCCGACGGCGCTTGGCAGGGTAACCTGATGCTCACCCTTTTTCAGACGCAGACGCACCACTTGGGTGTAATCCGGCAGGGTGCGCCACGTACGGGTATCGGCACCTTCGAGCACAGCTGAAGAGATACCGACGGCCAGACCGGCCAGCGGGTTGGTTTCGTTGATCTGCTTCTGCGCTACACCCTTGGTGATCGCCCGCACGGTGGTGCGCACAATGATTCCCGGCATATCGTCGCGCAGGGCGCGGCGGGACATCGCGGTGGTGCTGTTGAGCGCGGTCAGGTCGACCTGCTGACCGTCGACGCCGATCTGCGCGAAAGTCGCCGTGGAGGTGTCAGGCTTGATGATCGGGAACGACAACGGTGTGATCACCACGTTGTTGGAAATCGGCAATGGCAACGGCACGCGGATCGAGTCACGGGCCGGGGCCAGACCGCTCTGGACAACGATGAGGATGTCGCTGTCGTCGGATTTGCTCGGCTTGTCGAGGTTGACCAGCGCCTGTTCCAGCAGCGGCGTGTTCGGACGCAGTTCGGCGGCCTTGCGGTAGCCCGGTGCAGCCAGGCCTTTTTCGCCCAGCGCTTCATAGACGAAACCGGACAGGTAATGGCTGAACGCACTCTGGTAGCTGTTTTTCAGACCGACCACTTCCGGCGCGTCGAGACTGGCGACCGGATAGCCCTGCAGGTCTTTGTACTGCGTCTTGATCCCTTCTTTCTCGGCCTCTTCTTCGCTCTTGAGGTATTCCTTGTCACGCAACTCGGCGATCACCGCTTCACGTTCGTGAGTCTTCTTGATCGCGGTACGCGCACCGTCGAAGTCATTGACCGCCAGCAGGTTCAGGGCCATCTGCGTGGTCAGCATGACTTTTTCGTAGTCGTAGCCTTCGTAGCGACGCACTTTGTCGTTGACGATGAAGCTGCCGAACTGGGCCAGGTACTTACCGGTGTCGAGCTTGACGGCATCTTCCCACTGACCGACCACCCCATCGGCGCTGCTCCAGGCATTCTGGCTGCCGGAGAGGTCACCCTTGGCGCGCAGCAACTCACCTTTCTCGAAGTAATAGAGCAGGTCTTTGTCGGGGCCGGTGTTGTTCTTTTCCAGCAGAGTCAGCGCGGCGTCGACGTTGCCGGAGGCCAGTTGCTGGTTGGTCTGTGCCAGTTCGGAGTCGTAGTTGCGAAACGCCGAACAGCCGGACAGCAGAGTGACGGCGCTGAGCGCGATCAGAGTGGGGGCGCGGAATGCCATGGGGGTACTTCTTCCCTGGAGTAATACAGCCGCGGATGCTGGTCGGGCTGGTGTGACCCATCGACAGTGGCGCTGGCCTCCTGCCAATTCCTCATAACTAGAGGAGCTTTAATGCCCGATCGCAATAACGCGGGCGCGGCATTATAAGCAGGCGGTGATGGCTATGTAATAGCTTTTTAATCGCACTTGTTAGTTTGGTGCCATTACTTATTTCAGGTTGGATACCACGCTCTTTGCCGGCGCCCCATCCGACTGAAATGCGCTGCCATTGGCAAACACCCGATCACCCAAGGCACGCAGGCCGATAACCTGGCGGTTCTGGTCGATACGGATTTTCAGTGGCGCAGCCCCGGACGCGTTAGGCAGGCTGATCAGGTGGTCACCTTTTTTCAGGCGTAGCCGCACAACCTGGGTGAGGTTGGGCAGGGTGCGCCAGGTGCGGGTGTCGGCCTGCTCGAAGCCATCCCAGTGCGTGACGTAGGAGGCTTTGCTCGGATCGCGTCGATTGTCCGTAGCCTGAACATCGGCCGCCAGAAATGCCCGATAGGTTGTGCGCTGGATAATGCCCGGCATGTCGTCACGCAGGGTGCGCAGGGACATGTCGGTAATGCTGTTGACCGCAGTCAGCTTTTTCTGACGACCATCAATAGCCACTTGATTGAATGCCGGGGTCGAGGTGTCGGGAACCATCACAGGAAACGAAACATTGGCAACGATGACTTGCCCGTCCGCGAGCTTCACCGGGTAGGGCACGCGCACGGAGCTTCGGGCCGGCGCCAGGCCGCTCTGCACGATGATCAGTACATCGCTTTCGTCTGCCTTCAAGCCAGGGCTGTCGAGGTCGCGCAATGCCTGTTGGAAAAACGCCATGTCCGGACGCAGTTCTATTGCCTGACGATAGCCGGGCGCTGCCAGATCTTTCTCGCCCAGCGCTTCGTAAGTGAAGCCGGCGAGATAGTGACTGAATGCACTTTGGTAACCGTTTTTCAGAGCAATCACCGCAGGCGATTCGAGCATTACCACGGGGTAACCCTGCAGATCCTTGTAATGCACGCGCGCGCCCTGGGCCTTGGCCGCTTCTTCGACACGCTCGTATTCCAGCTCCCGCTGGCGGGCTATAAGCGCTTCGCGCTCGTGGGTTTTCTTGATGTCGGCACGGGCGCCGTCAAAGTCATTCAAGGCCAGTTGGTTGAGGGCCATTTGCGTGGTGAGCATGACTTTTTCGTAGTCGTAGCCATCGTAGCGGCGCAGCTTGTCATTGATGATGCTGCCCCAGTGATCGCCCATGGCGGCGAGCAACTTGTCGCCGGTGGTTTCAATGGTGTCCTGGCGCTCGATGATCATCTGCTCGGCGCTGCGCCAGGTTGTCTGGCTCTGCGCAAACTCGCCGCCGGCACTCAGTACAGTGCCCTTTTCGAAATAGTAGAGCAGGTCTTTTTCCGCAGCCGGGTTGTTCGCCTCGATCACGGACAGGGTGCTGTTGATGTTGCCGGCCTTGAACTGATCGGTGGTCTGTTGCAGTTCCAGATCGTAATTGCGATACGCACCGCAGCCGCTCAGGTGCACAACGGCGGCGATCAACAGGGGCAAGTGCAAGCGATGGCGCATGAAAGGGGTTCATCCTTGAGCGGGAAATGCGACAGGTCGCGCAGTATAGGGTGCAATAGTGGCTAAGTGATGTGGCATTTTTGTAGGCCGATGGCTTGCGTCATGTGTGGCGCTACGTCGACAAAGCTTGAGGGAAACGCGTTCGAAGTGAACAATATGTAACTTCGCATTTCCATTTGAGAATCCTCCATGACTGCCTCGTCCCGTTTTCTGGCCTGGCTGGTGTTCCCGCTGTTTGCCCTGAGCAGCTTCAATCTGCTGGCCGATACCGTGGAAGGCGCACCGCAAGCGCTGCACCTGCTCGACTACATCAGCGCCGACTACCCGCCGACGGTAGCCGCAGGCAAGGTGGTCGATGACTCCGAATATCGCGAGCAACTGGAGTTCACCCAAGCGCTGCAAGGCTTGATCGCCGGCATGCCGGCCAAGCCTGAAAAAGCTGCGTTGGAGCAAGGTGTCAGCGCATTGAAGGCAGCGATCACCGCGAAGCAGGACGGCGCCGAAGTGGCCCGTCAGGCGCGGCAACTGGGCGCGCAACTGGCGGTGGCGTATGAAGTCAGCCAGGCACCGATCATCACTCCGGATCCGACTCGCGGCGCACCGCTCTATGCGCAGAATTGCTCGGTGTGCCACGGTGACAGCGGCGCCGGTGATGGCCCGGCGGGACTCGGCATGACCCCGGCACCGGCCAATCTGCGTGATGCGGCGCGGTTGGATCACCTGAGCCTGTACGCGATCTACAACACCCTCGGCCAAGGCGTCGAAGGCACCGACATGCCGGCGTTTGCCGATCAGCTCGATGATCGCCAGCGTTGGGATCTGGCGACTTACATCGCCGGTTTCAGCGCCGATCCGGCGGCGGCCAAAGCCGAGAAGACCTATAACATCGCCGATCTGGCCCGCCAGACCCCGGCCGAAGTGCAGGCTGCCGAAGGCCCGCAAGCGGCGGCGACGTTCCGTGCGCAACGCGGGCAGCCGCCGCAGGTCAAGCGTGGCCCGGCGCAGTTGCTCGACTACACCGCCGCAACGCTGGACAAGAGCCTCGCCGCTTACCGCGCCGGCGAACACGATCAGGCTTACGACCTGTCGGTCGCGGCGTATCTGGAAGGCTTCGAACTGGTCGAGAGCTCGCTGGATAACGTCGACGCCAACGTGCGCAAGGACACTGAAAAATCGCTGATGGCGTACCGGCAATCGTTGCAGGACGGCTTACCGGTCGAGCAGGCCGAGCAGCGTCTGGACGCGGCCAAGGCGAAGTTGAAAGAGTCCGCCGGGTTGCTTGGCAGCGATGGTCTGAGCTGGTCGCTGAGCTACATCTCCGGTTTACTGATTCTGCTGCGCGAAGGCCTGGAAGCGATTCTGGTGCTGGCGGCGATCCTCGCGTTCCTGCGCAACACCGGCCAGCAATCGGCGGTGCGCAGCGTCAACGTCGGTTGGGGCCTCGCGCTGCTGGCGGGTTTGGGCACCTGGGCGCTGGCGGCGTATGTGATCGACGTCAGCGGTTCGCAGCGTGAACTGCTCGAAGGTGCGACGGCGCTGTTCGCCAGTGTCATGGTCTTGTGGCTGGGCGTGTGGATGCACGACCGTCGCCATGCCGCGGCTTGGCAGGATTACATCAAGAGCAGCCTGGTTGGCGGCGGCGGGCGTTTCGGCTTCGCGATCCTCGCGTTCTTCTCGGTGTACCGCGAGTTGTTCGAAGTGATCCTGTTCTACGAAACCCTGTGGCTGCAGGCCGGCCCGGCCGGGCATGACGCGGTACTCGCCGGCGGTGCGACGGCGCTGGTGCTGCTGGTGGGGCTGGCGTGGGTGATTCTGCGCGGTTCGGCGAAACTGCCGCTGACGCTGTTCTTCAGCATCAACGCGGCGCTGCTCTGCGCGTTGTCGGTGGTGTTTGCCGGGCATGGCGTGAAGGCGTTGCAGGAAGCCGGGATCTTCGGCACGCGGCCGGTGGCGTTCTTTGAATTCGATTGGCTGGGGATTCATGCCGATGCCTATTCGCTGACGGCGCAGGCGGTGGCGATTCTGGCGATTGCTGTGTTGTATGGGCGCAGTTGGATGGCTGAGAAGCGACGGGTAGTCGCTTAACAGCATTCGCTGCGCTCACATTCGCGAGCAGGCTCGCTCCCACAGGGACGGTGTGTATTCTGTGGGAGCGAGCCTGCTCGCGAATTGTTTTTGGAGGTTAGAAAAATGCGTGTATGGATCGATGCCGACGCCTGCCCACGGGCGGCGAAGGATCTGGTGGTGAAGTTTGCGCTCAAGCGTCAGTTTGAAGTGGTGCTGGTGGCCGGGCAGCCGCAGATCAAACCGGGGCTGGCCATCGTCAAGTTGATCGTGGTGCCGAGCGGCCCGGATGCGGCAGACGATTATCTGGTCGAGCACGCGGTACCGGGTGAGCTGGTGATTTGCAGCGATATTCCATTGGCCGATCGCTTGGTGAAGAAGGGTGTCGCGGCGCTGGATCCGCGTGGCAAGGAGTTCGATGCGCAGAACATGGGCGAGCGCCTGGCCGTGCGCAATCTGTTCACTGACCTGCGTGAACAAGGCCAGATGAGCGGTGGACCTGCACCGTTTGGCGATCGCGAGAAACAAGCGTTTGCCAATGCGCTGGACCGGATCCTCACCCGCCTGACGCGCAAACCTTAAGCCCTACACAAATCCCCTTGTAGGAGTGAGCCTGCTCGCGATAGCGGTCGGTCATTCAACAGATATGTGCCTGATACACCGCCATCGCGAGCAGGCTCACTCCTACAGTAGACCGTGTCAGGCGTCGTTTTCGTGGGTCAGTTCGAGGACGCGATCCACGAGCTTGTTGATCCCCGAAGCCGCCTCACTGATGTTCTGCGCCAGCATGTAAGCCGGGGTCGTCACCAGTTTGCGCGCCTTGTCTTCGATGATTTCCGTTACCGCACAATCTTCATGGGTGGCGCCCATCTTGTTCATTGCCGTGGCCGTGTCGGCGTCGTTGCCGATGGTGCAGGTCACGCCCGGGCCATAGATCTTCGCCGCCAATGCCGGGGAAATGCACATCAGGCCCACCGGTTTGCCCGCTTCGGCAAATGCCTCGGCCAGTGCCAACACTTCCGGCTGCACGCTGCAGCCTGCGCCTTCAACGGCAAAGTTCGAAAGGTTCTTCGCCGCACCAAACCCACCCGGCACGATCAGCGCATCGAAGTCGTCGACGTCGGCTTCGCGGATGTCCTTGATGTTGCCGCGGGCAATCCGCGCTGATTCCACCAGGACGTTGCGCGACTCGGGCATTTCTTCGCCGGTCAGGTGATTGATCACATGCAATTGCGCGATGTTCGGGGCGAAGCACTGCACCTGCGCGCCGCGTTGGTCGAGGCGCAGCAGGGTGATGACGCTTTCATGGATCTCGGCGCCGTCGTACACGCCACTGCCGGACAGGATCACTGCAACTTTTTTGCTCATGGGTTTCTCTCCAGATTCATGGCGCTAAATGTCCACTAAATTGTCGCGCGTTGCCATAGGCCCAAGTCGCGGCTGCACCTGCATGGAGCGCTTTCTACATGGATCGCAACAACGGCGGGGTGTTCATTATTTGGCAAGTCTGTTGCGTGATGAGCGGGTGATTTTTGGCGTGAGAACGCCGCTGACGAACGGAAGTCCGCTAGCGCAGAGGGGGATAAATGACTGAAAGAGGCGGCCAGCCCGCGCAGTGCACAGGGCTGTACGCCAGTCGCCAGCGAGTTACTCGGCTGGCGTCTTCGGTTCGGCAGGTTTGCTCACTTCAGCTTGATTCAGCAGTGCAGCTTTTGCGGCTTGCTCGTCGGCGTAGACCTGCCTGGCGAGACGGGCATTCTTGAAACGACGGCGCAGCCACAGGCCAACGCCCAGCACCAGAAATGCACCCAACACCCACAGCTCGTACTTCTTGATACTGCCGAGCATGCCTTCCAGCACCGCCCCGAAGTGGTAAGCCGCAGCGGCCAGCGCGGTCGCCCAGATCGCTGCACCGATGCCGTTGAGCAGCAGATAACGCCCCGGCGGATAACCCGACAGACCGATCGCCACTGGCATCACTGTGCGCAAGCCATAGACGAAGCGGAAGCTCAGAACCCAGATGTCCGGATGCTTGCGAATGTGCTCCAGCGCGCGGTCGCCCATCATCTGCCAGCGCGGTTTGCGCGCGAGCAATTTGCGTCCGTGCTTGCGCCCCAGGAAATACCACAGCTGATCACCGGCATAGCTGCCGAAGAACGCCACGACCACCACCATATTGATGTCCATGTATCCACGGAACGCGAGGAAGCCCGCGAGCACCAGAATGGTTTCGCCTTCGAAAAACGTGCCGAGGAACAAGGCAAAGTAGCCAAAGTCATGCAGAAATTGTTGGAGCATTGTCTGGGTGCTGGCGAAATGAACGCGCAGCCTAACCCTTCGGACACATTCATGAAAGTGTCCAAATGTGTCTCGACGTGAACAATTCCTACACTGACAATGGAATGCGGCTACATGTCACGGGGCACACATAACTGTCATCTGTTCGTCATAATGGCCGTCTATAACTGTCACGCTCGCCCGTTTGCGCGGGCTCAGGAGTCCGCCGTGAGCTTTACCCCTGCCAATCGTCTGTTCCCTGCCACACGCCTGCGCCGCAATCGTCGTGATGATTTTTCGCGTCGGCTGGTGCGGGAAAATGTGCTGACGGTCGATGACCTGATCCTGCCGGTGTTCGTGCTCGACGGTGAAAACCGCCGCGAAGCCGTGGCCTCGATGCCCGGTGTAGAGCGGTTGACTATCGATCTGTTGCTCGAAGAGGCTGCGAAGTGGGTCGAACTGGGGATTCCGGCGCTGGCGCTGTTCCCGGTCACTCCACCTGAATTGAAATCCCTCGACGCCGCCGAAGCCTGGAATCCTCAAGGCATCGCCCAGCGCGCCACCCGCGCGCTGCGAGAGCGTTTCCCGGAACTGGGGGTGATCACCGACGTTGCGCTTGATCCGTTCACCACCCACGGTCAGGACGGCATTCTCGACGAAGAAGGCTACGTACAGAACGACATCACCGTCGACGCGCTGGTCCGTCAGGCCTTGTCCCATGCCGAAGCCGGCGCTCAGGTTGTCGCGCCGTCGGACATGATGGATGGTCGCATTCAGGCAATCCGCGAAGCACTGGAAATCGCCGGTCACGTCAACGTGCGGATCATGGCTTACTCGGCCAAGTACGCCAGCGCCTATTACGGCCCGTTCCGCGATGCCGTGGGTTCAGCCTCGAACCTTGGCAAGGCCAACAAGGCCTCCTATCAGATGGACCCGGCCAACAGCGACGAAGCGCTGCACGAAGTCGGTGCGGACTTGTCTGAAGGCGCGGACATGGTCATGGTCAAACCGGGCATGCCGTATCTGGACATTCTTTTCCGGGTAAAAGATGCCTTCAAAGTGCCGACCTTCGTCTATCAGGTCAGCGGCGAATACGCCATGCACATGGCGGCGATCCAGAATGGCTGGTTGAGCGAGGCGGTGATTGTCGAATCACTGACCGCCTTTAAACGTGCCGGCGCTGATGGCATCCTGACTTACTTTGCTGTCCGCGCCGCTCAATTGTTACGAGAGCAGAAATAGCCCTCCCAGGAACATTCAATGAATACCGAAGGACTCACGGAAGTTGCAGTAAAAGAAGCTCAACCGGTGGTCGAGCAAATCACCGAGACCCCGCCGGAGCTGGAGCCTGCGCCACCCGCGCCCGTCGCCGAACCTGTCGCGGCGGCGCCAGTGATTGCGATACCGGGCCTGGATGACAGCAGCCTGTACATCCACCGTGAGCTTTCGCAACTGCAATTCAATATCCGCGTGCTGGAACAGGCGCTGGACGAGTCCTATCCGTTGCTGGAACGCCTGAAGTTCCTGCTGATCTTCTCCAGCAACCTTGACGAATTCTTTGAAATTCGCGTCGCCGGCCTGAAGAAGCAGATTACCTTCGCCCGTGAACAGGCCGGTGCTGACGGCTTGCAGCCGCATCAAGCGCTGGCGCGGATCAGCGAGCTGGTCCATGGTCACGTCGATCGTCAGTACGCGATCCTCAACGACATTCTGTTGCCGGAGCTGGAAAAGCACCAAGTGCGCTTCATCCGTCGCCGCCACTGGACGGTCAAGATCAAGACCTGGGTGCGCCGCTATTTCCGTGACGAGATCGCACCGATCATCACCCCGATCGGCCTCGACCCGACGCACCCGTTCCCGTTGCTGGTGAACAAGAGCCTGAACTTCATTGTCGAGCTGGAAGGTATCGACGCCTTCGGTCGCGACTCCGGTCTGGCGATCATCCCGGCGCCGCGCCTGCTGCCACGGATCATCAAGGTGCCGGAAGAAGTTGGTGGCCCCGGCGACAACTATGTGTTCCTGTCGTCGATGATCCACGCCCACGCCGATGATCTGTTCCAGGGGATGAAGGTCAAGGGCTGCTACCAGTTCCGTCTGACCCGAAACGCCGACCTCGCGCTCGACTCCGAAGACGTCGAAGACCTGGCCCGCGCCCTGCGTGGCGAGTTGTTCTCGCGCCGCTACGGCGATGCGGTGCGTCTGGAAGTCGCTGACACTTGCCCGAAACACCTTTCGGACTATCTGCTCAAGCAGTTCAACCTGAGCGAGAGCGAGCTGTATCAGGTCAACGGCCCGGTCAACCTGACGCGGCTGTTCAGCATCACCGGTCTGGACAGCCATCCGGAGCTGCAATACACGCCGTTCACCCCGCAGATCCCGAAACTGCTGCAGAACAGCGAAAACATCTTCAGCGTAGTCAGCAAGCAGGACATTCTGCTGCTGCACCCGTTCGAGTCGTTCACCCCGGTGGTCGACCTGCTGCGTCAAGCCGCGAAAGACCCGCACGTTCTCGCTGTACGCCAGACCCTGTACCGCTCCGGCGCCAACTCCGAGATCGTCGATGCGCTGGTGGATGCCGCGCGTAACGGCAAGGAAGTCACGGCGGTCATCGAGCTGCGTGCGCGGTTCGACGAAGAGTCCAACCTGCAACTGGCCAGCCGTCTGCAAGCGGCCGGTGCGGTGGTGATCTACGGCGTGGTCGGCTTCAAGACCCACGCCAAGATGATGCTGATCCTGCGGCGTGAGGCCGGCGAAATCGTCCGTTACGCGCATCTCGGCACCGGTAACTACCACGCCGGTAACGCCAAGCTGTACACCGACTACAGCTTGCTGACCTCCGACGACGCTTTATGCGAAGACGTCGGCAAACTGTTCAGCCAGTTGATCGGCATGGGTAAAACCCTGCGCATGAAGAAGCTGCTGCATGCGCCGTTTACTCTGAAGAAGGGCATGCTCGACATGATTGCCCGCGAAACCCAGTTCGCCGTCGAAGGCAAGCCGGCGCACATCATTGCCAAGTTCAACTCGCTGACCGATCCGAAGATCATTCGCGCGCTGTACAAGGCCAGCCAGTCAGGCGTGCGCATCGATCTGGTGGTGCGCGGCATGTGCTGTCTGCGTCCGGGGATTGCCGGGGTTTCGCACAACATTCATGTGCGCTCGATCATCGGCCGCTTCCTTGAGCACACGCGGGTGTTCTACTTCCTCAATGGCGGCGACGAGCAGATGTTCCTCTCCAGCGCCGACTGGATGGAGCGCAACCTCGACAAGCGCGTCGAGACTTGCTTCCCGGTCGAAGGCAAAAAACTGCTGACCCGGGTGAAGAAAGAGCTGGAGCTGTATCTGACTGATAACACTCATAGCTGGAGCTTGCAGTCGGACGGTCGTTACATCCGCAACACGCCGACCGGTAACCAGAACCCGAGGAGTGCGCAGGCGACGTTGCTGGAGCGGTTGGGTAGCCCGATATTGCCGGTGAGCAGCTAAAGCCAAGAGCAAAAGAGCCCCTCACCCTAGCCCTCTCCCGGAGGGAGAGGGGACTGACCGAGGTGTCTCACGCTATACGCCGACCTGAGAAATCGAGTCGAACTCAGGTTTTGAAAAGTCCACAAATCGGCTCCCTCTCCCTCGGGAGAGGGCTGGGGTGAGGGGAAGGTTCACCTCCGCTCTCAAGTCGAACCCTATAAAAAAGGCGATCCAGAAGGATCGCCTTTTTTGCGCCTAAGATTTAACTCAGTGAACAGTCAGCACAATCCCCACCCGCGTCAGCCAATCCGCCTCAAGCCCGAAATCCGCCTGAGTCAGTTGATTCTCATCCAGCCAGTTCTCCGGGAATTCCACATCCAAAGTGTTGCCCTTAGCGTGCAACACCACCTGCGGCATCGCCTGCGTGCCACGAATGTGATGGAACAGGATCGCAAAGCGCAGCAATACGCACAGGCGAATCAGCTTGTCGCCGTCGTCACCGAAATCGGCAAACTTGTCCTTGGGAATGTTGCGGCGGTGGCCGCGCACCAATAGCGCGAGCATCTGCTGGTCTTCGCGGGAGAAGCCGGCGAGGTCCGAGTGTTCGATCAGGTAAGCGCCGTGCTTGTGATAGTGATAGTGAGCGATGTCGAGGCCGACTTCGTGCACTTTCGCCGCCCAGCCGAGGAGTTCGCGCCAGATACCGTCATCCAGTTCCCAGTCCACCGCGACCTGATCGAACGCGTGCAAGGCTTTGCGTTCCACACGCGCCGCCTGCTCCAGATCGACGTGATAGCGCTCCATCAGCGAAGTTAACGTACGTTCGCGCACGTCTTCATGATGATGGCGACCGAGCAGGTCGTAGAGCACGCCCTCACGCAGGGCGCCGTCGCAGTGATCCATGCGTTGCAGTTCGAGGGCGTCGAAAATCGCCTCGAGAATCGCCAGACCTGCCGGGAAGATTGTTCGGCGGTCCGGCTTGATGCCTTCAAAGTCGATCTTGTCGACGTCGCCGAGCTTGAATAGCCGACGCTTCAACCAGGCCAGACCTTCGGCATTCACTTCGCCAGTGCCATGACCGCCGGCCTTTAGTGCCAGGCCGATGGCGCGGATGGTGCCCGAGGAACCGATGGCTTCATCCCAGGTCAGGCGGTGCAGGGCGTGTTCGATGCTCATGATCTCCAGCCGTGCTGCGGTGTACGCCTGGGCGTAGCGGGCCGGGGTGATCTTGCCGTCCTTGAAATAGCGTTGGGTGAAGCTGACGCAGCCCATTTGCAGGCTTTCACGCAGCAGCGGCTCGAAACGCTGGCCGATGATGAACTCGGTACTGCCGCCGCCGATGTCGGCGACCAGACGTTTGCCCGGGGTGTCGGCGAGGGTGTGCGATACGCCCAGATAGATCAGACGCGCTTCTTCACGGCCGGAAATGACTTCCACCGGGTGGCCGAGGATTTCTTCGGCGCGGTGGATGAATTCGAGGCGGTTGCGCGCTTCACGCAAAGCGTTGGTGCCAACGATGCGCACGGCGCCGAGCGGCATACCGTTGATCAGTTGGGCAAAGCGCTTGAGGCAATCGAGGCCGCGCTGCATCGATTCTTCGTTGAGCTTGCGCTCATCGTCGATGCCGGCAGCCAGTTGAACCTTCTCGCCGAGGCGCTCGAGAATGCGGATTTCGCCGTTCTGGGCCTTGGCCACGACCATGTGAAAGCTGTTCGAGCCCAGGTCGATTGCGGCGATCAGGGACAGATTCTTGGCTTGGGATTGCGGCATGGTCAGGGGGTCTCGGTCGATAACCCCGACATCGTGCCACGATCAAACGCTGGCGCCAACGCGCATGGTTCAAACCGCCGGAGCGCGCCCCCCGAACCTGATCGTTCCCACGCTCTGCGTGGGAATGCCTCACCGGACGCTCTGCGTCCGCTTTCGGGACGCGGAGCGTCCCTGGCTGCATTCCCACGCGGAGCGTGGGAACGATCAGGATGAGGCAGATTCAGGCTGTCGCTTCAACCGTGCCAATAAAGTTTGCCAGCTCCGCCGTCTGCGGATTGGCAAACAACACCTTCGGATCCCCCACCTCATGCACCTTGCCATGGTGCATGAACACCAATTTGTCTCCCACCTCGCGGGCAAAGCGCATTTCGTGGGTGACCATGATCAGCGTCATGCCTTCCTTGGCCAGTTGCCGCACGACGCTGAGCACTTCATTGACCAGTTCCGGGTCGAGCGCCGAGGTGATTTCGTCGCAGAGCAAAACCTTCGGCGACATCGCCAGCGCCCGGGCAATCGCCACGCGCTGCTGCTGACCGCCAGAGAGTCGATCCGGGAACGCATCAAACTTTTCCCCAAGACCCACGCGCTCGAGCATCTCGCGCGCCAGTTCCGCCGCTTTGGCTTTCGGCACTTTCTGCACCACTTGCGGCGCGAGCATCACGTTTTCGCCGACGGTCAGGTGCGGGAACAGGTTGAATTGCTGAAACACCATGCCGACTTTCTGCCGCAGGCTGCGCAGATCGGCGCGGGCGGCGTCGAGGTATTCGCCGTCGACTTCGATCACGCCGTCGTTGATTGACTCCAGACCATTAAGCGTACGCAGCAGGGTGGATTTGCCCGAGCCGCTGCGGCCGATGATTGCTACCACCTGGCCTTCCTCGACGCTGAGGTCGATGCCTTTGAGCACGTGGTGATCGCCGTAGTATTTATGCAGGGCGGAAATTCTAAGCAGAGGCATGCAGTCTCCTTTCCAGGTAGCGCGCACTGAGGGACAAGGGGTAGCAGAGCAGGAAGTAGCCGAGGGCGACGAGGCCGTAGACCATGAACGGTTCAAACGTGGCGTTGGCGAGCATGCCGCCGGTCTTGGTCAGCTCGGTAAAGCCGATGATCGAGGTCACGGCGGTGCCTTTGACCACTTGCACCGAGAAGCCCACGGTCGGTGCCACGGCGATGCGCAGTGCTTGCGGCAGGATCACATAGCGCAGTTGCTCCAGCGGATTGAGCGCCAGACTCGCCGAGGCTTCCCACTGGCCATTGGAGATCGACTCGACGCAGCCGCGCCAGATCTCTGCCAGATAGGCGCTGGTGAACAAGGTCAGGGCAATCGCTGCGGCCATCCACGGCGAGATTTCGATCCCGGCCAGCGCTACGCCGAAGAACACCAGAAACAGCTGCATCAGCAGTGGCGTGCCTTGGAACAGCTCGATCCAGGTGCGGGCGATGCTGCTAGACAGCGTATTTTTCGAAATGCGCATGATCAGGATCAGCAACCCGACAATCCCGCCGCCAATGAACGCCACCAGCGACAATGCCAATGTCCATTGCAGGCCGGTGAGCAGGTTGCGCAGGATGTCCCAGAAGGTGAAATCGCTCATGCGCGGCTCCTGCTGATGTAGCGCCGGCCGATCCAGTTCAGCAACTGGCGGATCAGCAGCGCCATGCACAGGTAGAGCAGCGTGGTCAGCGCATAGGTTTCAAAGGCGCGGAAGTTGCGCGATTGAATGAAGTTGGCGGCAAAACTCAACTCTTCGGTGGCGATCTGCGAACACACCGCCGAGCCGAGCATGACGATGATGATCTGGCTGCTCAGCGCCGGCCAGACCTTGCCCAGCGCCGGCAGCAGCACCACATGGCGGAACGCCTCGAAGCGCGTCATCGCCAATGCCGCTGCGGCTTCCAGTTGCCCGCGCGGGATCGCCTGAATGCCGGCGCGAATGATCTCGGTCGAATAGGCGCCGAGGTTGATCACCATCGCCAGCACCGCCGCTTGCCACTCGGAAATCTGCACGCCAAGCGACGGCAAACCGAAGAAGATGAAGAACAACTGCACCAGAAACGGCGTGTTGCGGATCAACTCGACGTAGACGCCGAAGATCGCCGAGAACGGGCGGATGTTCCACGCTCGCACCAGTGCCCCGACAATCCCGACGCCAACCCCGAGCAACGCGCCGATGGCCGTCAGCTCAAGGGTGAACAGCGCCCCGCGCAACAGCAGGTCGGTGTTCTGCACCACCGGCATGAAATCGAACTGATAAGCCATGAAGGTCTCCCGCGCAGTCGATCAGAGATCGGCCGGCAGCGGCTCTTTCAGCCAGGTCTGCGAATTCTTTTCCAGTGCGCCGTCAGCCTTGGCGGTGGTCAGGATGTCGTTGACCTTGGCCAGCAGCGCCGCTTCGTTCTTGTTCACGCCGACGTAGACCGGCGAATCCTTGAGCTTCACTTTCAACGCCGGCACGCGTTTCGGGTTCTTCTCGCTGATCGCGACCATCACTACGTTGCCGCTGGCGATCAGGTCGACCTGGCCGGCGAGGTAAGCGGCGATGGTCGAGTTGTTGTCTTCGAAGCGTTTGATGGTCACGCCTTCGGGGGCGACCTTGGTCAGTTCGATGTCTTCGATGGCGCCACGGGTGACGCTGATGGTCTTGCCCTTGAGGTCGTCGAGGCTGGCGATCGCCGCGTCTGGCGGGCCGAACACGGCGAGGTAGAACGGTGCATAAGCGCGGGAGAAGTCGATGACTTTCTCGCGCTCGGGGTTTTTGCCGAGGCTGGAGATCACTAGGTCGACCTTGCCGGTGGTCAGGAACGGAATGCGGTTGGTGCTGTTGACCGGGGTCAGTTCGAGTTTGACCTTGAGTTGATCGGCCAGCAATTTCGCCGTGTCGATGTCCAGACCACGAGGTTTCATGTCCGGGCCGACCGAGCCGAATGGCGGGAAGTCCTGGGGCACGGCGACTTTCAACGTGCCGCGCTTGACCACGTCGTCCAGACCGTCGGCGTGAGCGGGAGCCTGGCTGAGCAACAAAGAGGAAAACAGGGCGGCGAGGAGGGCGCTGTAACGCTTGGTCATGAACAATCTCCGGATCGGCGGGAAGTGATTTCTGCGTTCGGACAGAGCATGGGCCGTGCCAATACGTGGCTTTCGTCGTGGCAGGCCGCGGTTTCAGCGGGTTTGTTCGGTCTTACTGGTCTGAACAGTCAGGTTGTTTTTCGCACCGCTATCGCGCATCGCTCCGCAGCACCGAACCCCGCTGGGGCACGACTTGCCGGACTCGGCGAATAGCTTTACAACTAGCCGCACATTGGCCTGGCGCGTCTGAAAAAACATGAATTCGATTTCCCGTGCGGTACCCGAAGTGGCGCTGCAAGCGATCCGCAAACTGATCACCGAGCAGGGTTTCGGCGCGGGTGATGCCTTGCCGTCGCAACGGGATCTGGCGCTGCAATTGGGCGTGAGTCGGGCGTCGTTGCGTGAGGCGTTGTCGTCGCTGAGTGCGCTGGGTGTGGTCAGCATTCAGCCGGGCAAGGGCGTGTTCGTGCAGTCGCCAGTGGAATTGTCGCGTGGCGAAAACGCACCGGGCTGGTCGTTCGCGGCGCAGGCGTCGCCACTGGACATCTTTCAACTGCGCTATGCGCTGGAAGGATTTGCGGCGGGGCTGGCGGCGGTGACGTTGAGCACGTTCGATCTGGATGCGCTGGAAGACAATGTCGCGGCCATGCGCGATCAGTTGAAGGCCGGCGACTTTGACGCGGCGGCGAAACTCGACTTCGAGTTCCACCGACGCATTCTGCTGGCCAGCGGCAATCAGGCGATGCTGAGCATCCTTACGGCCAGCGCTGAAATGTTCTTGGAGAGCCAGAAACTACCGTTCATCCGTGCCGAACGCGCCATGGAAACCTGGCAGGAACACCGCAAGATCCTCCGCGCCCTCGCTCGCCGGGCCTCTGCTGCTGCGCAAAAAGCCATGCAGGAACACGTGCGCAACGCCGCCCTGCGTACCGGAATTTCCTTCATCGCCCCCGCCACGGCGTGACTTGAGCTATACCCAAACTCATCGAGTGCCATAGCAAGACTCAATCAACTGCGGCTTCCTGAACAGGGGAAGGGCGGCTATGATGGGCCACGTTTTTTTGCTTACAACCTGGAGAATTCCATGAGCAGCGATCTTATCAAACACGTTAGCGACGCTAGCTTCGAAGCCGACGTACTCAAGGCCGAAGGCGCTGTCCTGGTCGATTACTGGGCTGAATGGTGCGGTCCTTGCAAAATGATCGCTCCGGTACTGGACGAGATTGCCGAGACTTACAAAGGCAAGCTGACCGTTGCCAAACTGAACATCGACGAGAACCAGGAAACCCCGGCCAAGCACGGCGTGCGTGGTATCCCGACCCTGATGCTGTTCAAGAACGGCAACGTTGAAGCGACCAAAGTCGGCGCCCTGTCGAAGTCGCAACTGGCTGCTTTCCTCGACGCCAACATCTAAGCGTCGCTGTAAAGTGCCTGAAAAAAAGCCCCGCAAAATAGCGGGGCTTTTTGCGTATTCAGGGCTAGACGCTCTGAAACTCAGGTGGTACATTCGGCCCCGCACTGGTTTCTCCATTGCCCCCTGCTAGCCGTCGCCGACGCACTCCTTTTCGAATTAGTTCGCGATCCTGTCGCCTTCTCCGCGGCGCGGCCTCATTAAGCCAAAAGCTTAATTTCCCCCCCTCCATAAATGATTACGTCATTCCTATATGAATCTGACTGAACTCAAGCAAAAGCCGATTACCGAACTGCTCGAATTGGCCGAACAGATGGGCATAGAAAATATGGCCCGTTCGCGCAAGCAGGACGTGATTTTCTCCCTGCTGAAAAAGCACGCGAAAAGCGGCGAGGAAATCTCCGGTGATGGCGTGCTGGAGATTCTCCAGGACGGCTTCGGCTTCCTGCGCTCCGCTGACGCTTCCTACCTGGCCGGCCCGGACGATATCTACGTCTCGCCAAGCCAGATCCGCCGCTTCAACTTGCGCACCGGTGACACCATCGTTGGCAAGATCCGCCCTCCGAAGGAAGGCGAGCGGTATTTCGCTCTGCTCAAGGTCGACACGATCAACTTCGATCGTCCCGAGAACGCGAAAAACAAGATTCTCTTCGAGAACCTGACCCCGCTGTTCCCGACCGTGCGCATGAAGATGGAAGCCGGTAACGGTTCCACCGAAGACTTGACCGGTCGTGTAATCGACCTGTGCGCCCCGATCGGCAAAGGCCAGCGCGGTCTGATCGTTGCACCGCCGAAAGCCGGTAAAACGATCATGCTGCAAAACATTGCAGCGAACATCGCCCGTAACAACCCTGAAGTTCACCTGATCGTGCTGCTGATCGACGAACGTCCGGAAGAAGTGACCGAAATGCAGCGCACCGTGCGCGGCGAAGTGGTTGCCTCGACCTTCGACGAGCCGCCGACCCGTCACGTGCAGGTTGCTGAAATGGTGATCGAGAAGGCCAAGCGCCTGGTCGAGCACAAGAAGGACGTGGTGATCCTGCTCGACTCCATCACCCGTCTGGCCCGTGCCTACAACACCGTGATCCCGAGCTCCGGCAAGGTATTGACCGGTGGTGTCGATGCCCACGCTCTGGAGAAGCCAAAGCGTTTCTTCGGTGCTGCGCGGAACATCGAAGAAGGCGGCTCGCTGACCATTATCGCCACCGCGCTGGTTGAAACCGGCTCGAAGATGGACGAAGTGATCTACGAAGAGTTCAAGGGTACCGGCAACATGGAACTGCCTCTGGATCGCAAGATCGCCGAGAAGCGCGTGTTCCCTGCGATCAACATCAACCGCTCCGGCACCCGCCGCGAAGAGTTGCTGACCGCCGACGACGAACTGCAGCGCATGTGGATTCTGCGCAAGCTGCTGCACCCGATGGACGAAGTGGCTGCCATCGAGTTCCTGGTCGACAAGCTGAAAACGACCAAGACCAACGACGAGTTCTTCTTGTCGATGAAGCGCAAGTAATACGTAAGCGGTTTGAAAAAGAACGCCCCGAAAGGGGCGTTTTTTTTTGCGCCGGATTATTTGTGTCTGGATTGAAATGTACGCTGCTGATAACTTTCGCGCTTTCCAGGGACGCTGTATCCAAAAAGAGAAAGGTTTTCATGCACACGTTTGGCAATCGCCGTGATATCGACGGATTACGGGCACTGGCGGTTATTCCTGTCGTACTGTTTCATTTCGGATTCAGTACATTCAGTGGCGGATTTGTCGGGGTGGACGTCTTTTTCGTCATTTCCGGATTCCTGATCACCACCATTCTGTTCCGAGAAATCAGCGCACAGCGCTTCAGGTTCATTGATTTCTGGGCGCGCCGTGCCCGTCGCATCATTCCTGCGCTGAGCGTGGTCATGCTGGTCACGTTGGCGCTGGGCTGGCTGCTGCTGACGGCCAAGGACTTCTCCGAACTTGGGCGAACAGTGCGCTATCAGTCATTGTTCATCTCCAACATCCTGTTCATGCGTGAGGATGGCTACTTCCAGCCGGCCTCCGATCTGAAGCCGCTGCTGCATACCTGGTCGCTGGCGGTAGAAGAGCAGTACTACATCTTCTTTCCGCTGCTGATGGCGGTGCTGATCCGTTATGTCCGGCATTGGCGCTGGATGTTGTTCGCGGTGTTGCTGGTGTCGTTCGGCTTGAATATCGCGTATATCGAACACAAACCGGAATTCACCTTCTTCTCGCTGCCGACCCGGGCCTGGGAGCTGCTCTGCGGCGCGATGCTCGCGGTGACACCGGCGCCGAAGCAGGCGGTGCGCCCGTGGTTGTATCAAACGGTTGGCATCACGGGTCTGGCTGCCGTGCTGTTTGCGGTGTTTACGTTCGACAAATCTACGGTGTTTCCGGGCTGGGCGGCGTTGCTGCCAGTACTGGGTACCACGGCATTGATCTGGTCGGGCGCGCAGGGTCAGAGCTGGACCGCGCAACTCTTGAGCCTGCGGCCGTTGGTCTGGGTCGGGTTGCTCTCCTATTCGCTGTACCTGTGGCATTGGCCGGTCTTTGTCTACGCCAACGCGATTTCCATCGACGGTATTCAGCCTGTCGAGGCGTTCGCCTGGATGGCCATGGCGCTGGGACTGGCGTGGCTGAGCCTGCGCTATGTCGAGTTGCCGTTTCGGGAAAAACGCCTGCTGGCCGGGCGTAACGCCATATTGGCCGGGGCTGTGGCTGCGATTGTCGTGTTGGTGGCGACGGGCTCGGCGATCCGTTCAGCTGACGGTGTGCCACAACGGCTGACCGGCAAAGCGCTGGAATATGCACAGTCGCGGGAATGGCGCGCCGGGCAGATGAAGTGCATGTTGGTCACCCAGGACAAGTCGCTGGACAAGGCATGCCTGGTGGGTGGGCGCGAGGATGTCCCGGCCACGCAATTGTTCTGGGGCGACAGCCACACCGCTGCGTTGCTGCCGGCCATCGAAAGCAATGCCCGCCGCGAAGGACGTCCGGTGTGGCTGTACAGCATGAGCGCCTGCCCACCGATTCTGAGCGATGATCCGCGTCAGCGTTGCAAAGACTTCAACGAACAAACCATGGAGCGTGTGCGCAGCCTGGGTATCAAGGACGTAGTGCTGGCCTCGAACTGGAGCCTTTATGTGTACGGCCGTGAAGACGGCGATAAAAAAGTACTGCTCAACGCCCACGACACTACTGCCCAGGCCGAGCAACGCATGGCCGTTGCACTCAAGGCGCGAGTGGCCGCGCTGAGAGCGGCGGGCGCGCAAGTCTGGTTGTTCAAAGAAGTGCCTTTACAACGTAAAGGCATCATCAACCGGTTGACCAGTCTGGCGCGCATCGGGCGTTCGGCCGAGGGGCTGGGCCGTCCGCTTGAAGAGCATCTGGCGCGACAGCAGTTCCTCAGTACCTTGTTCGACGCCATGAGCGCTGCCGATCCGGGGGTTCACGTGATCGATCCAACACCGCTGATGTGTGCGAACGGAATCTGCAGTATCGAGGTCAATGGTCATTCGCAGTACAAGGATGAGGATCACCTGTCGGATGTCGGCAGCGCCCGACTGAGCCCGCTGTTTGCACCGTTGCTGCTGGGCGCGAGGCACAATTGAGCGATGCCGGTGCCTGACGGGCTGCTGTTTGCCCGTCAGAGCAGGTAGGATGTACGCCTATTTTGAGGGTGCCATCGTCAATGAAATTCAAGGATCTTCGGGATTTCGTGCAGCAGCTTGAGCAGCGCGGAGAGTTGAAACGCATCCAGATTCCCGTCTCGCCGGTGCTGGAGATGACCGAGGTGTGCGACCGCACGCTGCGGGCCAAGGGCCCGGCGCTGCTGTTCGAAAAACCGACTGGCTATGACATTCCGGTGCTCGGCAATCTGTTCGGTACGCCTGAACGGGTAGCCATGGGCATGGGCGCCGAGTCGGTCAGCGAGCTGCGTGAAATCGGCAAGCTGCTGGCCTTCCTCAAGGAGCCGGAGCCGCCGAAGGGCTTGAAAGACGCGTGGTCGAAACTGCCGATCTTCCGCAAGATCATCTCGATGGCGCCGAAAGTCGTCAAAGACGCGGTGTGCCAGGAAGTGGTCATCGAAGGCGACGACGTCGATCTGGCGATGCTGCCGGTGCAGACCTGCTGGCCCGGCGACGTCGGCCCGTTGATCACCTGGGGCCTGACCGTCACCAAAGGCCCGAACAAGGAGCGCCAGAACCTCGGCATCTACCGTCAGCAAGTGATCGGCCGCAACAAGGTGATCATGCGCTGGCTCAGCCACCGTGGCGGCGCCCTCGACTTCCGTGAGTGGTGCGAGAAGCATCCGGGTCAGCCGTTCCCGGTGTCCGTGGCCCTGGGTGCGGATCCGGCGACCATCCTTGGCGCGGTGACGCCAGTGCCGGACAGCCTTTCCGAATACGCTTTCGCCGGTCTCTTGCGCGGTAACCGCACCGAACTGGTCAAGTGCCGGGGCAACGACCTGCAAGTGCCGGCCACTGCCGAGATCATCCTCGAAGGCGTGATTCATCCGGGCGAAATGGCCGACGAAGGCCCGTACGGCGACCACACCGGTTACTACAACGAAGTCGACAGCTTCCCGGTGTTCACCGTCGAACGCATCACCCACCGGATCAAACCGATCTACCACAGCACCTACACTGGCCGTCCGCCGGATGAGCCGGCGATTCTCGGCGTGGCGCTGAACGAAGTGTTCGTGCCGATCCTGCAGAAGCAATTCCCTGAGATCACCGATTTCTACCTGCCGCCGGAAGGCTGCTCGTACCGCATGGCCATCGTGACCATGAAGAAGTCGTATCCGGGCCATGCCAAGCGCGTGATGCTCGGTGTCTGGTCGTTTTTGCGACAGTTCATGTACACCAAGTTCGTTATCGTCACCGACGACGATATCAACGCCCGTGACTGGAACGACGTGATCTGGGCCATCACCACGCGCATGGACCCCAAGCGCGACACGGTGATGATCGACAACACGCCGATCGACTACCTCGACTTCGCCTCGCCGATCTCCGGCCTGGGTTCGAAAATGGGCCTCGATGCCACCCACAAGTGGCCGGGCGAAACCACTCGCGAGTGGGGCCGCGTGATCGTCAAGGACGACGCCGTCACCCAACGGATCGATGCCATCTGGAATCAGTTAGGAATAGATTGATGCGTGTAACCCTGCAGCCCTCCGGAGCAGTGCTTGAGATACAGCCCGGTGAGCGGATTCTCGACGGCGCGCGGCGCTTGGGCTACGAATGCCCGCAAAGCTGCCGCAACGGCAATTGTCATGTGTGTGCGGCGCTGCTGGTTGAAGGTAGTGTCGCGCAGGACGGCAAGGTGCATGACCACGGCGAGTTCTACACTTGCATAGCCGAGCCGCTGGAAGACTGCATCCTGCTGTGGGATGGCGTGCTCGCATTGGGAGAACTGCCGGTGCGTAGCCTGTCATGTCAGGTCATCGAATGCCGCGATGTGGGTGGCGACACCTGGCGCGTGCGTTTGCGTGCGCCGGCGGGCAAGCCGCCGCGTTATCACGCCGGGCAGTACTTGATGATCGAGCGTGAGAACGGTGAGAAGTCAGCGTTCTCCATGGCCTCGGCGCCGCACGGTGGGCGTGATCTGGAAATCCATGTGCTGGCGCGCGAAGCCAGTGCACTGAGCCTGATCGAACAGCTGCAACGCAACGCGATGGTGCGGGTCGAGCTGCCGTTCGGCGACACGCATTTGGCAGAATTGCCGGATGGACCGCTGGTGCTGGTTGCCGCCGGCACCGGCATGGGCCAGATTCATGCGCTGATCGAGCACTGCCGCGCCAACGGCTTCAAACACCCGGTGCATCTGTACTGGGGCGTGCGCCGCCCAGAAGATTTCTATGAGATCGAACATTGGGATGAATGGCTGAAGTTGCCCAATCTGTTCCTGCACAAAGTCGTCAGCGATCAATGCGGTTGGGAAGGGCGCTGCGGCATGCTGCACGAGGCGGTCTGTGAAGACTTCCCTGACCTGAAACCGCTGCACGTCTATGCCAGCGGCTCGCCGGCCATGGTCTACGGCACGCTGGACGCATTGGTCGAAGCCGGGATGGACGCCCATCAAATGCGTGCCGACGTGTTCGCTTACGCTCCCCGCTCCTGAATCCGTTATAACTCTCTATATAGCCGATCGGTATTTATGTAATTGCATAAATACCGCTAGGTTATATATCAATCAGGCAATCAATTAAGAACTGTGCCATGGCACTCAAATTGCCTTAAAACATATGTGCCTTATTGTTACAGCGGTGCGTTCTATTAAGTAATTCTTTACCCGCGGGGAGCTGAACGCTATTCGCCATGAGTGCCATTGAAAACGCTTTTCTGAATCTGAATTACCCTCCGCGGCTCGATCTTGGGCCGCAGCTGACGCACGAACAACTTCTCGCTTCCATGCAATCGACCATGGCGCGCCACAAGGGCGGGCCGGTGTGGCTGTTCGCGTACGGTTCGCTGATCTGGCGGCCGGAATGTTCGGCAGTGGAACGCGTACGGGGGCGCGTGCACGGCTACCATCGCGGCTTGTACCTGTGGTCCCACGAGCACCGCGGGACGCCGGAAATGCCCGGTCTGGTGTTTGGTCTGGATCGTGGCGGTTCGTGCAGCGGCTTCGCCTATCGCTTGCCGGAAGACAATCTCGACACTGCGCTGTACGCCTTGTGGAAACGCGAAATGCCGGTGCCGTCCTATCGGCCACACTGGCTCAACTGCCGGCTCGAAGATGGCAGTCAGGTTCAGGCGTTGGGATTCGTTTTGGAGCGACACCTGCCCAGCTATGCCGGCAACTTGCCGGATCACGTGCTGAGCCAGGTGTTCGAAAGCGCCAGCGGGCGTTACGGCACCACTCGCGATTATGTCGAGCAGACCGCACACGCCCTGCGCAGCCACGCCATGCCAGATCGAAATCTGGAGGCGCGGCTCAAGCGCTGTAAGTCACAGACTGATCAAGCGACCGCTTCACGGCTCTGACTGGCGACTTGCTTGTGCCATAGCGTCGGGGCGAGGAAGGCCATCGCCAGCAGGCAAGCGCCCACCAGCAGCACGAAACCACCGTCCCAGCCGAAATGGTCAACGGTGTAGCCCATCGCCGCACTCGCCGCGACCGAGCCACCCAGATAACCGAACAGACCGGTAAACCCGGCAGCGGTGCCAGCGGCTTTCTTCGGTGCCAGTTCCAGCGCTTGCAGGCCGATCAGCATCACCGGGCCGTAGATCAGGAAGCCGATCGAGAACAGCGCGATCATGTCGACGGTCGGGTTGCCGGCCGGGTTCAGCCAGTAAACCAGGGTCGCAACGGTCACCAGCGCCATGAACACCATGCCGGTCAGGCCACGGTTGCCACGGAAGATCTTGTCCGACATCCAGCCGCACAGCAGCGTGCCCGGAATACCCGCCCACTCATAGAAGAAATAGGCCCACGAGGTTTTATCGACGGTGAAACCCTTGGCTTCTTTCAGGTAGGTCGGCGCCCAGTCCAGCACGCCGTAACGCAGCAGGTAGACGAAGACGTTGGCCATGGCGATGTACCAGAGCATTTTGTTGCGCAGCACGTATTTGACGAAGATCTCTTTCGCACTGAATTCGTCTTCGTGGCTGGCGTCGTAGCCTTCCGGGTAGTCGTTCTTGTACTTCTCGATCGGCGGCAGGCCAACCGATTGCGGGGTGTCGCGCATGGTGATGAACGCGAACACGGCCACACCCAACGCCACGGCTGCCGGTACGTAGAACGCTGCATGCCAGTCGTTGAACAAGCCCATGCCGAGCAGGAACAGCGGGCCGATCAGACCGCCGCCGACGTTATGCGCCACGTTCCACACGGACACCACGCCACCACGTTCCTTCTGCGACCACCAGTGCACCATGGTCCGGCCACTTGGCGGCCAACCCATGCCCTGGGCCCAGCCGTTGATGAACAGCAGGATGAACATCATGGTCACGCTGGACGTTGCCCAAGGTGCGAAACCGAAAATGAACATCACACCGGCCGACACCAGCAGGCCGAACGGCAGGAAGTAACGCGGGTTGGAACGGTCGGACACCAGGCCCATGAGGAACTTGGAAAGACCGTAGGCAATGGCGATTGCCGACATCGCCAGACCCAGATCGCCGCGGCTGTAGCCTTCGTCGATCAGGTACGGCATGGCCAGCGAGAAGTTTTTGCGCAGCAGGTAGTAACCCGCGTAGCCAAAGAAAATACCGGCGAAGATCTGCCAGCGCAGGCGTCGGTACGTGCTGTCTATTTTTTCTTCAGGCAATGGAGCCTGATGTGCGGCAGGACGAAAGAAAGCAAACATTCAAGAGCTCCAGATTTCTTGTTTTGACTGCGGATGCGAATGTTACAGTTTCGTTACCGAAAATAGCACCGGTTCGCATCGAGCAAATAGCGGAAAATGTTGGATGTCGCGTGTTCCTTTACGAACCTGTCGCTCAGCTGTAAGAACAGGGCGTTTTTGTCGCGCTCGGGACGTTGTGACTTAGACTCGCGATCTACAGATCGACTGATATCTCGAGATAAACGATGACCCCGAAAGTTCGCAGGCTATTGCCCAGGCTGTTGATGGTCGCCGCGGTGACTGTTTCAGTGTTGGCACTGAGCTTCGCCCAAGGTTCTGCAGCACCAGGCCTGCGCAATGTCACCGTATTGATCGTCCGCCATGCGGAAAAGCCTGATGTCGGCCGAGAACTCAATGCCCGGGGCGAACAGCGCGCCGCCGCTTACGCGGACTATTTCACCTCGTTGCAACTGGATGACCAGACACTCACGCCTCAACGTCTGATCGCTACCGCTGACAGCCCGGAAAGCATCCGCCCGCGACAGACGCTGATTCCACTGTCCCAACGCCTGCAACTGCCGATCGAGCAGCCCTACGCCAATAACGACGTCGACAAACTGGTCAGCTCGCTGCGCAAGAATAATCAGGCGAAAACCGTGTTGATCGCCTGGCACCACAGCCATATCAACAAACTGATTGCGGCGTTCGGTGGAGACGGCCCGGCACTGATCGGCCAGCCGAAATGGCCGGTCGATGTTTACGATTGGCTGATTGTTCTGCGCTTCGATGACAAGGGGCAGTTAATCCAGTCGCGTAGCGAAAAGGTTCAGGAACATCTGATGCCGGGTGATATTGCAGGCTGAGTGGTAAAGGAATCCGTCAGAAGAGTTACCTCTGAGCATTCGCGTGGCGCTTTCGCCCGATTTACCGTGTTGTCTTGGGAAATGTCCTGCACCCAAAGCAGAAGTTGCGCCATTCAGTTAAGCGTCATCGCTCCGTAACCTTTGTGTTGTTGCCGGGATTGGCATTCGAGCGCTAGGGGTGGGGTATGCGGTGGATTGTGGCGTTGTTTTTGTTGGTCGTCGGCGGTGTTGCGCCGGGAGAGGTGCTTTTGATTCCTGAAGACAACCCCAGACCGGTTTATCCTCAAGCGCTGTCCAGGGCAGGGATTACGGGTGAGGTGAAGGCCCGTTTCATCGCCAGGGCGGACGGCTCGGTCAGCGAGATCAGCATTCTGAACAGCGATCACCCCGATCTGGCCGAGGCGGTCAGAGTCGCGCTGGCGCAGTGGCGTTTCGAACCTTGGGACGTTGAGGAGGGCAAACCCGAAAAGCAGGAAGTCGTCGCGCCGATAGCCTTTCGGCTCGATCTGGATCAGCCCATTCATGTCAATCAGCAACTGAAAGTCTTGCGATGCCGAACGGTTAACGAGAATCTCGCCAACATTGCCGAGTATTCATGGATCGATTCGGCGGCGTTCGCACAAACCCGCGCCTATCTTACGAACGTCTTCCATAAAACCCAGTTACCGGACGCACAACGTCTGGCAATGATTGCCAAGATGAACCGGCAGGTTGAGAAGATCGTCAGGGCTTGTCGAGACAGCCCTACGCGCAAATTCATGAGCCTGTTGCCGGAGGAGATTCGTGAGTTGCTTTGATAACAAAGGCCAGAACGACCGAACCGGAGATTCTGGCCTTTATCGAAAGGTCACTCAGCGCACCTGCACCACCACCTTGCCCACCGCCTTGCGCTGGCCAAGATCATTGATTGCCTGCGCCGCATTGCTCAGCGGATAGACCTGCGACACCAACGGTTTCAACTTGCCCTCGGCAAACCAGGCGAACAACTGCTGGAAGTTCGCCGCGTTGTCCTGCGGCTGGCGTTGGGCGAAGGAGCCCCAGAACACGCCGAGCACCGCCGCGCCTTTGAGCAGGGCGAGGTTGACTGGCAACTCCGGGATGCGCCCGCTGGCGAAGCCGACCACCAGCAGACGACCATTCCAGGCGATGGCGCGGATGGCTTGATCGAAGAGATCGCCGCCGACCGGGTCGTAAATCACATCGGCACCCTGGCCGTCGGTGAGGCGTTTGATTTCGTCCTTGAGGCTGGTTTCGCCGTAATTGATCAACTCATCGGCGCCGGCAGCTTTGGCCACTGCCAGTTTCTCCGCGCTGCTGGCGGCAGCGATGACGCGGGCGCCCATGGCTTTGCCGATTTCCACCGCCGCCAGGCCGACGCCACCGGATGCGCCAAGCACCAGCAGGGTTTCGCCTGCTTTCAGATTGGCGCGCTGCTTGAGCGCGTGCATCGAGGTGCCGTAGGTCATGCTGAAGGCAGCAGCGATGTTGAAATCCATCGACGGTGGAATCGGCAGCACGTTATAGCCCGGCACCGCGACCTGTTCGGCAAAACTGCCCCAGCCGGTCAGAGCCATGACCCGGTCACCGACCTTCAGATGACTGACCTTTTCCCCGACCTCCGTGACCACGCCGGCCGCTTCGCCACCCGGTGAAAACGGAAAGGGCGGCTTGAATTGGTACTTGCCCTCGATAATCAGCGTGTCCGGGAAGTTGACCCCGGCGGCGTGCACGTCCAGCAGGATTTCGTTCTTCTTCACGACAGGACTGGCGACGTCTTCCAGCACCAGCGATTCGGCAGGGCCGAAGGCTTTGCACAGCACGGCTTTCATCAGGGCTATTCCTTTGGGAGTGATGGCCGATAAGTGTAGGTGTGTCAGTCAACGGGTCAACGAGCATGCCCGGCCCTGATAGTCAGCCATAAGCTTGTGCTTGCGCGGCGGGTCGTTATGCTAGGCCGCAAACCGGATAAGGAGCGAATTGTGAAAGCGTGGATCATGTTGTTGCTGGCCCTGTCTCTGCCTGTGGCAGCGCTGGCCGAAGAAGCCAAAGAAGGCGAGGCGCCGAAGGTAAGCTACATCACCCTGAGCCCGCCGTTCGTGGGCAACTACGGGCTGGACGGCACGCCAAAGCTCAAGGTATACAAGGCCGATGTGGCATTGCGCGTGACCGGTGAAGAGGCGAGCAAACTGGTCAAGGCCAACGAGCCTTTGATCCGCAATCAGTTGGTAGCGCTGTTCACTCAGCAGACCACCGATGCGATGGGCAGCATCGAGGGTAAAGAGAAGCTGCGTCAGGAAGCGTTGAAACAGACCCAGCAAGTGATGAATGACGAGACCGGCAAGCCGGTGGTTGAAGATCTGTTGTTCAACAACCTGATCATTCAGTAAGTCATTTGTTGTCCGGGCGGGCCTCTTCGCGAGCAGGCTCGCTCCCACAGTGGATTTGTAGTGATGCACATTTTTGCATTCACCGAGTAACCCTGTGGGAGCGAGCCTGCTCGCGAAAGCGATTTATCAGGCGCCAATGAATCAGGGTTTCAGCGCAATCACCGCCGCCCATTGCTCCGCCGTCACTGGCATCACCGACAACCGCGAACCCTTCTGCACCAACGGCATCTCCGCCAGCGCCGTCTGCTGTTTCAGATAATCCAGCTTCAACACCCGCGCAAACGTCTCGACGTGTTCAACGTCAATCGCACTCCAGGCATTTTTCTCCGGCGTGGCCTTGGGATCGAAGTAATGACTCTCCGGTTCCAGTGCGGTGGGATCCGGGTACGCCGCTTCGATTATTTTGCCAATCCCGGCAATTCCCGGCTCCGGGCAGCTGGAATGGTAGAAAAAGAACTCATCGCCCACTGCCATCGCGCGCAGAAAATTACGCGCCTGATAGTTGCGAACCCCATCCCAGCGCGCATTGCCGAGTTTTTCCAGGCCTTTGATCGAAAGTTCTTCGGGCTCGGACTTCATCAGCCAATAGGCCATGGTTTTTGCTCCTGAAACGGTCATTGGGCAGGTTGTCGGGCAATTTTATGACAAACCGACGGTCGGTTGACGTCAGCGTTTGCGCGCAGGTTCACGTTGTCGCAAAATGCCGGCCTTTAAAGCTTGACGCTGCTGCACGGCCTACAAACGGAAACCGCTGCTGTCATCGTGATGATGTGCCTTGAGGGGGGCAATCGATGAAACGCAAACCGGATTTACTATGGACTTTGGTAATTTTGTTTGGCTTGGGTGTCGTGACCACCGGTTACGCGCAGAGCCTGTGGTCGAACAAGGCCGATGCGCCGATTGAAGTCGCGCAACAGGTTCAACAGTCGACCGCTTTCAAGCGCTGAAACTGCTTTCTCGACGCCGCTGTTCTGTGCGGCGTCCTATCCCGCGAAATACCACGCTTTATCGGTGACCGTGCCTTGCAACGGTACATCCCAGCTTGCTTGCGCCAAGCGTTCGACCTTCTGACATTCATGAGCCAGCCCTAAGAGCGTCGGCTTGCGCCAGTTCTGGCGCCGGGCCAGATACGCGAGGCTGCGATCGTAAAAACCGCCGCCCATTCCCAAGCGTCCGCCGACGTCATCAAAACCCACCAGCGGTAACAACACCAGATCCAGCGCCCAGACCTTGCGTTGCCGAGCCAGATTGGCCCGCGGCTCAAGAATGCGAAAGCGATTGGCTTTGAGCTTCTCGCCGGGGCGAATGCGCTGGAAGACCATTTTGGTTCGCGGCCAGGCACTGAGCACTGGCAGGTACGTGGCTTTGCCTCGGCGCTGGGCTTCACGCAGCAGCAGGCGCGGATCGATTTCACCGTCGGTGGGCAGGTACAGGGAAATGTGTTTCGCCCGACGAAAGTGCGGGTCTTGGGCCAACTGCCGGAACAGGCCTTTGGCTGCCTGGCGTTGCTCGCCCGGCGTGAGCGCGCGGCGCGCCTTGCGCAGCAGGCGACGAAGTTGCGGGCGGGGTAGCAGCGCGGGTTCGGTCATGGTTCGGCTTCGGCAGGTTGGACGAAAACGTACGCATAAAAAATCCGATGTCGGCATTCACCGACATCGGATTCGAATCAGGCTCCCCGGATGAACCGCTGTCAACTTAGCCCTTGAACCCGAAAGTTCAAGGTGGAAGATGCAGTAGACTTTAAGGCTTTCCGTCTGGCGGACATGCACACCAGCCCAACGTGCAACTTCCAGGGTAGTGCGAATCGGCTCAGGGACATCGTCAACTGGCAAGCACCCCAGGGAGTGCCGCGAGTATACCGCAAGCGGCCAGTCGAATCAGCCCTTGGTGGTGTTCTGATCGTCGGCAAGCACCAGATCGACACGATCGAGCAAGTCGCGCACCTGTTCACGGGTCGAACCGCTGGCCTGGATATCCGGGCGCTCTTCTTTGTGCAAGAGGTCATGGGTGATGTTAAGCGCGGCCATCACGGCAATGCGATCGGCGCCGATGACTTTGCCGCTGCTGCGGATTTCGCGCATTTTGCCATCCAGATAACGGGCGGCGCTGACCAGATTGCTGCGTTCTTCCTGCGGGCAGATGATCGAATACTCTTTATCGAGGATCTGCACGGTGACGCTATTGCTTGAACTCATGAGTCTTGCTCCAGGGCCTTGAGGCGCGAAATCATCGATTCGACCTTACGCCGGGCGATTTCGTTTTTTTCAATGAGGTGAGCGCGTTCCTCGCGCCAGGTCTTTTCCTGAGCTAGTAAGAGTGCATTTTGACTCTTTAGTTGCTCGACTCGGCCAATCAGCAGTTCGAGTCTGGCCATCAGCGCTTGCAGGTCGTTGTCTTCCATTGGTTTCACTGTCTGATGGGTTAGCTGGCGGACAGCCTTTAATAGTCTTGGCGAGTCTGTCGATGTAGGATACAAGGCCTTCATTCTAGACATAGCGCCGTCTGGCGCCTAGCTGCCCATGACCATTGCGAATTCCCCGTACCAAGCCTTTGCCACCCTGCTGACTGCCAGCGGCCACAACGTCTCGCCTGCCGAACTGCATGGCGTGCTGCTCGGACGCAGCTGCGCCGGTGCCGGCTTCGATAACGAAGGCTGGCTGATCGACGCCGCCGAACTGCTCGAAGGCGACATTCAGGACAACGTCCGCAACGCCTTGATCGGCTTGCAAGAGATGGTCAAAGGCGAGCTGACCGGCGACGACGTCACCGTTGTTCTGTTGCTGCCGACCGATGACGCACCGCTGGCCGACCGCGCCGCTGCACTGGGCGAATGGTGCCAGGGCTTCCTCAGCGGTTTCGGCCTGAACTGCCGCGACAGCAGCATGCTCAGCACTGAAGCCACCGAAGTGCTGCAGGATCTGGCCGCCATTTCCCAAGTGCAGGACGCCCTCGAAGAATCCGAAGACGGCGAAACCGACTATATGGAAGTCATGGAGTACCTGCGCGTCGCGCCGTTGCTGCTGTTCTCGGAAACCAAGAAAACCGACGTGCCGCCAGCCGCCAAGCCGTCGCTGCATTAATCGCGTGCCAGGGAAAGCCATCTGCCCATGACCCATATCCCGAAAGCGGAATACAGCCGTCGCCGCAAGGCCCTGATGGCGCAGATGGAACCCAACAGCATCGCGATCCTGCCGGCCGCCGCGGTCGCTATTCGCAACCGCGACGTCGAGCACGTCTACCGTCAGGACAGTGATTTCCAGTACCTCAGCGGGTTTCCCGAGCCGCAAGCCGTCATCGTCCTGATGCCCGGCCGCGAACATGGCGAGTACGTGCTGTTCTGCCGTGAGCGCAATGCCGAACGCGAGTTGTGGGACGGTCTGCGCGCGGGGCAGGAAGGCGCGATCCGCGACTTCGGTGCCGACGACGCTTTCCCGATTACCGACATCGACGACATCCTCCCGGGCCTGATCGAAGGCCGCGACCGGGTGTATTCGGCGATGGGCAGCAACCCCGAATTCGATCGCCACCTGATGGACTGGATCAACGTGATCCGCTCCAAAGCGCACCTTGGCGCCCAGCCGCCGAACGAATTCGTTGCCCTGGATCATCTGCTGCACGACATGCGTCTGTATAAATCGGCGGCAGAAGTGAAGGTGATGCGCGAAGCCGCACGGATCTCGGCGCAAGCGCATATTCGGGCGATGCAGGCCAGTCGGGCCGGGCTCTACGAGTACAGCCTCGAAGCCGAACTCGATTACGAATTCCGCAAGGGCGGGGCGAAGATGCCGGCCTACGGCTCGATCGTCGCCGCCGGGCGCAACAGCTGCATCCTGCATTACCAGCAGAATGACGCGCTGCTCAAGGATGGCGACCTGGTCTTGATCGACGCCGGTTGCGAAATCGACTGCTACGCCAGCGACATCACCCGCACCTGGCCGGTCAACGGCAAGTTTTCGCCCGAGCAGAAAGCGATCTACGAGTTGGTGCTGGCCTCGCAGGAAGCCGCGTTCGCCGAAATCGCCCCGAACAAGCACTGGAATCAGGCGCATGAAGCCACAGTGCGAGTGATCACCACGGGGCTGGTGAAGCTCGGATTGTTGCAAGGCGAGGTCGACGAGTTAATCGCCAGCGAAGCCTATAAAGCCTTTTACATGCACCGCGCCGGTCACTGGCTGGGCATGGATGTACACGACGTCGGCGAGTACAAGGTCGGCGGCGAATGGCGTGTGCTCGAGGTCGGCATGGCACTCACCGTGGAGCCGGGCATCTACATCGCCCCGGACAATCAGAACGTCGCGAAGAAATGGCGCGGCATTGGCGTGCGTATCGAGGACGACGTGGTCGTGACCAAAACGGGCTGTGAAATCCTCACCACCGGCGTACCGAAAACCGTCGCCGACATCGAAGCGCTGATGGCGCAAGCAAGGACACACGCGGCATGAGTCGAGTCAATCTGGCAATCATCGGTGGCGGTCTGGTCGGCGCCAGTCTGGCGTTGGCCTTGCAGGCCGGGGCCAAGGCACGTGGCTGGAAAATTGTGCTGATCGAGCCGTTCGCTCCCGGCGACAGCTGGCAGCCGAGCTATGACGCACGTTCGTCGGCGCTGTCCTTCGGTTCGCGACAGATTTATCAACGTCTGGGCGTGTGGCAGGAAATCTCCCGCCGCGCCGAGCCGATCAAACAGATTCACGTCTCCGACCGTGGTCGCTTCTCTACCGCGCGTTTGTCTGCGATGGAAGAGGGTGTGCCGGCGCTCGGTTATGTGGTGGAAAACGCCTGGCTCGGCCAGTGCCTGTGGCAGCACATCGATAAAGACGTGATCAGCTGGCGTTGCCCGGCGGAAGTCACGCGCATGGAACCGCTGCCCGACGGTTATCGCCTGACCCTCAACGATGAAACCACCCTTGAATGCGATCTCGCGGTGCTCGCTGATGGCGGTCGCTCCGGGCTGCGCGAACAGTTGGGCATCAATGTGCGTAAGCGTCCGTATAACCAGAGCGCGCTGATCGCCAACATCACCCCGAGCGAAGCGCACAACGGCATGGCCTTCGAGCGCTTCACTGACGAAGGGCCGATGGCGCTGCTGCCGCTGCCGGACAACCGCTGCGCACTGGTCTGGACCCGTCTGGGCATGGACGCGCAGCGTCTGGCTGACTTGAGCGAGCGCGACTTCCTCAGCGAATTGCAGGGCGTATTCGGTTACCGCCTCGGCACGCTGAAACAGGTCGGCGCGCGGCATTTATATCCGCTGACGCTGGTCGAGGCCGAAGAGCAGGTGCGCTCGCATCTGGCCGTACTCGGCAATGCTGCGCACAGTTTGCACCCGATTGCCGGGCAGGGTTTCAACCTGTCCCTGCGTGATGCCGATGCCCTCGCTGCCGCGCTGCTCGCCAGCGACAAACCGCTGGGCGACTTCGCCACGTTGCAGGCGTATCGCGAGCGTCAGCGTCTCGATCAGGATCTCACCGTCGGCTTCTCCGATCAGGTCACGCGCCTGTTCGGCAGCACCCAGCCGCTGGTTTCGCTGGGCCGCAACATCGGTTTGCTCGGTCTCGATCTGTTGCCGCCGGCCAAGCGCTGGTTTGCGCGTCAGGCCATGGGTTTGGGAACGCGACCGGATGCTTAAGTGGTTGACCGCTAAATTCGGCAAGGCGCGGTTGATGCGCTGGGTCATGACGTTCTACCCGCCGTACCTTGGCGCCGGTGTTCGGGTTCGGCACATCAGCGATGACTTTCGCGACGTGCAGGTGTCGATGGGGCTGGGCTGGTACAACCGCAACTACGTCGGTACCCAGTTCGGCGGCAGCCTGTATTCAATGGTCGATCCGTTTTTCATGCTGATGCTCATGGAAAACCTCGGTTCGCGTTACATCGTCTGGGACAAGGCGGCTGATATCGATTTCATTGCGCCGGGTAAAGGCCCGGTGTTCGCCCGCTTCACTATCGACGAGACCTTGCTCGCCGAGATTCGCCGGCAGACCGCCGATGGCGGGAAATACCTGCCGCAGTTGCAGGTCGACATTCATGACGGCGCCGGCAATCTGGTGGCGCGGGTCGGTAAAACCCTTTACGTGCGGCTCAAGCCGCAAGCGAGACAGGCTTAAAGCATGGAAATGCGCGCAGATCTGCTGATTGTCGGAGCCGGAATGGTCGGCAGCGCTTTGGCGTTGGCGTTGCAGGACAGCGGACTCGAAGTCCTGCTGCTCGACGGCAGCCCGCTGAGCGTCAAACCGTTCGATGCCGGCGCGGCGTTTGAACCGCGGGTGAGCGCGTTATCGGCGGCCAGCCAGCGGATTCTTGAACGCCTCGGCGTCTGGGACGGCATCGCCAAACGCCGTAGCACCCCGTACACCGACATGCACGTTTGGGACGGCAGCGGCACCGGGCAGATTCATTTCTCGGCCAGCAGTGTGCACGCCGAGGTGCTGGGTCATATCGTCGAAAACCGTGTGGTGCAGGACGCCTTGCTCGACCGTTTGCACGATTGCGATCTGGGCATGCTGGCCAATGCGCGGCTGGAACAGATGCGTCGCTCGGGTGATGACTGGCTGCTGACGCTGGCTGACGGTCGGCAGTTGCGCGCGCCGCTGGTGATTGCCGCTGACGGCGCCAACTCAGCTGTTCGCCGTCTCACTGGTGTGGCGACGCGTGAGTGGGATTACCTGCATCACGCCATCGTTACCAGCGTGCGCAGCAGCAAACCGCATCAGATGACTGCGTGGCAGCGCTTTACCGATCACGGGCCGCTGGCGTTTCTGCCGCTGGAACGTGACGGGCAGCAGGATTGGTGTTCGATCGTCTGGTCGACCACGCCGAGCGAGGCCGAGCGATTGATGGCGCTGGATGAGGCGGCTTTCTGCCGTGAGCTGGAGCGTGCCTTTGAGGGGCGTCTCGGCGAAGTCATCAGTGCCGATCCGCGACTGTGCGTGCCGCTGCGTCAGCGCCATGCCAAGCGTTATGTGGCGGAAGGCCTGGCGTTGATCGGCGATGCGGCGCACACCATTCACCCGTTGGCGGGGCAGGGTGTGAACCTGGGTTTCCTCGATGCGGCGGTGCTGGCGGAAGTGCTGTTGCAGGCCGCGGAGCGCGGTGAGCGTTTGGCGGATGTGAAAGTGCTGAGCCGTTACGAGCGTCGGCGCATGCCGCATAACCTCGCGTTGATGGCGGCGATGGAGGGCTTTGAGCGGTTGTTCCAGGCTGATCCGTTGCCGGTGCGTTGGCTGAGGAATGCCGGGTTGAAGCTGGTGGAGCAGATGCCGGAGGCGAAGGCGCTGTTTGTGCGTGAGGCCCTTGGTTTGACGGGCGATCTACCGGCCCTCGCCAAGCCTTGATCTTTTCGTTGCTGCTGATGGCCTCTTCGCGAGCAGGCTCGCTCCCACAGTTGAAATGCATTCCAATGTGGGAGCGAGCCTGCTCGCGAAGGCGCCCGTCCAGGCACCACAATTTTCAAACTGTGCAACATCTGGTAACTCCTTCAAAAAGAGTTCGATTGAGGTGGTAAATGTGAGTCCTTATCATTTGGCCCACAATTCCCGACCGAGAGACCACTCCCATGTTGGCACCCAAGCGTCTTCTGACCGCACTGGCCCTGACCCTGATCGGCAGCACAACGGCCCAGGCCGCTGATGAGGTGGTGGTTTACTCGTCGCGCATCGATGAGCTGATCAAACCGGTGTTCGATGCCTACACCGCCAAGACCGGGGTGAAGATCAAGTTCATCACCGACAAGGAAGCGCCGCTGATGCAGCGGATCAAGGCCGAAGGTGAAAACGCCACTGCCGACCTGTTGCTCACGGTCGATGCCGGCAACCTCTGGCAAGCCGAGCAGATGGGCATTCTCCAGCCGTTCACCTCGAAGACAATCGACGCCAATATCCCGCTGCAATATCGCTCGTCCACCCATGCCTGGACTGGCCTGAGCCTGCGCGCGCGGACCATCGCCTACTCCACCGAACGCGTGAAACCGGGCGAGCTGACCACCTACGAAGCACTGGCTGACAAGAACTGGGAAGGGCGCCTGTGCCTGCGCACGGCGAAGAAGGTCTACAACCAGTCGCTGACCGCGACCATGATCGAAGTCCATGGCGCCGAGAAAACCGAAAAAATCCTCAAGGGCTGGGTCAACAACCTGTCCACTGACGTGTTCTCCGATGACGTTGCGGTGCTCGAGGCGATCAACGCCGGCCAGTGCGACGTCGGCATCGTCAACACTTACTACTACGGTCGCCTGCACAAGCAGAAGCCGGAGCTGCCGGTGAAGCTGTTCTGGCCGAATCAGGCCGATCGTGGCGTGCACGTGAACCTGTCGGGCATCGGTCTGACCAAACATGCGCCGCACCCGGAAGCGGCCAAGGCTTTGGTCGAGTGGATGACCACGCCTGAAGCGCAGAAGATTTTTGCTGACGTGAACCAGGAGTTCCCGGCCAACCCGGCGGTGGCACCTTCGGAAGAAGTGGCGGCGTGGGGCAAGTTCATCGCCGATACCTTGCCGGTGGAAGTGGCGGGCAAGCGTCAGGCCGAGGCGATCCGGATGATGGATCGGGCGGGTTGGAATTGAGGCTTTTCCGATAACACTGTTCACTTTAGATCGCTGCCCTCACCCCAGCCCTCTCCCGGAGGGAGAGGGAGCCGATCTGTGTTGTTTTCGAAACTTGAGTTCGACTCGATATCTCAGGTCGGCGTAATTCTCATAAACTACGCGGTCAGTCCCCTCTCCCCTTGGGAGAGGGTTAGGGTGAGGGCAAAAATCCCAACCTGAAATACTCAATCCAAGAACACCCAATCCCCCCAGAGACCCAAAAGTGGCCCACCCCGCCCAACGCCGCTGGTACCCCATCGTCTTCGCCATCGCCGCGCTGGTGCTGTTGCCCCTGAGTGTTCTGCTGCTCTCTTGGCAAACCATCGATCAGCAAATCTGGTCGCACCTGTGGCAAACCCAGATGCCACGCCTGCTGGGCAATACCCTGACGCTGGTCGTCGGCGTCGGTGTCGGCGTAACGCTGCTCGGCGTCAGCCTCGCCTGGCTCACCAGCCTCTGTGAATTCCCCGGGCGGCGCTGGCTCGACTGGGCGCTGATGCTGCCGTTCGCCATCCCCGCGTACGTATTGGCCTTCGTTTTCGTCGGCCTGCTCGACTTTGCCGGCCCGGTGCAGACACTGCTCAGGGAATGGTTCGGCACCGGTCTGCGCCTGCCACGGGTGCGCTCCACTGGCGGGGTGATTATCGTGCTGGTGCTGGTCTTCTACCCGTACGTTTACCTGCTGGCGCGCACCGCGTTCCTCGCCCAAGGTAAAGGCCTGATGGAAGCGGCGCGGGTGCTCGGGCAATCGCCGTGGCAAGCGTTCTGGCGTGTGGCATTGCCGATGGCGCGCCCTGCGATTGGCGCGGGTGTGGCGCTGGCGCTGATGGAAACCCTGGCAGATTTCGGTGCAGTGTCGGTGTTCAACTTCGATACCTTCACCACGGCGATCTACAAGACCTGGTACGGCTTCTTCAGCCTGTCGAGTGCGGCGCAACTGGCCAGCCTGTTGCTGCTGGTGGTGATGCTGGTGCTGTACGGCGAGCGTCGTGCCCGCGGCGCCAACCGGGCAAGCAACGAGCGGCCGCGGGTGAAAGCGCTGTATCACCTGCGCGGACTGAAGGCCTTTGCGGCGATGAGCTGGTGCGGCCTGGTGTTCGCCTGCGCCTTCGTTATTCCGGTGCTGCAACTGGTTGTCTGGTTCTGGCAGCGCGGGCGATTCGATCTGGATGAACGCTACGCCGGGCTGATCCTGCATACCCTTTATCTAGGCGGCATGGCGGCGTTGATCACTGTCAGCGTTGCTTTGCTGCTGACGTTTGCCCGGCGCTTGGCACCCACGCAGACGATCAACTCTGGTGTTGCTCTGGCCAACCTTGGCTACGCCCTACCGGGCTCGGTGCTGGCGGTATCGATCATGCTGGCGTTCAGTTATCTGGATCGTGAACTGGTGATTCCGCTTTCCAGTTGGCTCGGTGGCGCAGGCAAACCGTTGCTGCTCGGCAGCCTGGCCGCGTTGCTGATGGCGTATCTGGTGCGTTTTGTGGCGGTCGCGTACGGCCCGCTGGAAAGTAGTCTGGCGCGTATACGGCCCTCTTTGCCCGAAGCGGCACGTAGCCTGGGTGTCAGTGGGCCGCGACTGTTTTTCAAAGTGTATCTGCCGCTGTTGCTGCCCGGCACGCTGAGCGCGGCGTTGCTGGTGTTCGTCGACGTGCTCAAGGAAATGCCCGCGACCCTGCTGATGCGCCCGTTTGGCTGGGATACGCTGGCCGTACGCATCTTTGAAATGACCAGCGAAGGCGAATGGGCGCGGGCGTCTTTGCCGGCGCTGACTCTGGTTCTGGTTGGATTGTTACCGGTCATCGGCCTGATTCGCCGCTCCGCCCATCGAAACACTTAGTAGTGAGTCCTGAATCATGCGGCTACAATGCGCGGCATTCGGTGCGGTTCGTCTGACAGATCTTTTCGCTGAAATTGGCTGAAGGCCTTCTATTACAAGGCTTTCACGCTGTGCAGCGACTGTCCGCACCTTCGCCACGCCCGGAAGGAGAAACCCATGGGACAGCGTACGCCTCTGTATGACCTGCATCTCGCCCTCGGCGCGAAGATGGTCGATTTTGGCGGTTGGGACATGCCCCTGCATTACGGCTCGCAGGTCGAGGAGCACCACGAAGTGCGCCGCGATTGCGGGGTGTTCGATGTATCCCACATGACCGTGATCGATGTCACCGGCCCCCAGGCCAAAGCCTGGCTGCAGCATTTGCTGGCCAATGACGTCGACCGCCTGCACCGCCCCGGCCGTGCGTTGTACAGCACCATGCTCAATGAGCGCGGCGGCATCGTCGACGACATGATCGTCTACCGCCTCGATGACGCTTATCGTCTGGTGTTCAACGCCTCCACCCGCGATCAGGATCTGGCCTGGATGAACGCGCAGCGCGGCGATTACGACGTGCAACTGCAGGAGCGCACCGAGCTGGCGATGCTCGCCATACAAGGCCCGCAGGCCCGGCACAAGATTGCCGAACTGGTGACCCAGTCCCGCGCCACGCTGATCCAGCACCTCAAACCCTTCGAAGGCTACACCGACGGTGACTGGTTTATCGCCCGTACCGGTTATACCGGTGAAGATGGTCTGGAAATCTGCCTGCCGGCCAGTCAGGCGCCGGGGTTCTTCAACGATCTGGTCGGCGCCGGCATTTCCCCGATCGGCCTCGGCGCCCGTGACACGCTACGCGTTGAAGCCGGAATGAACCTCTACGGTCAGGACATTCATCAGGATGTTTCGCCACTGGCGTCGAATATGGCCTGGAGCATTGCCTGGGAACCGACTACGCGCCAGTTCATCGGCCGCGCCGCGCTGGAAGCGGAAAAAGCCGCCGGTGTTGCACACAAACTGGTCGGCCTGGTGCTGGAAGAGCGCGGTGTTTTGCGTGCTCATCAAGTGGTTCGTATCGCCGATGTTGGCGAAGGGGAGATCACCAGTGGTAGTTTCTCTCCTACGCTAAGCAAATCGATTGCCCTGGCGCGTGTTCCGATGGCCACCGCCGACCGCGCCGAAGTGGAAATCCGTGGCAAGTGGTACCCGGTACGAGTGGTCAAACCGACCTTCGTACGCCATGGCAAAACTTTGATCTAACCTTTTTCCGGCGGGCATGACCGCTGACCCAATTCCGAGGACACCGAAGATGAGCAATATCCCCGCTGAACTGCGTTTTGCCGAAAGTCATGAATGGGCACGTCTGGAAGCTGACGGCACCGTCACCGTGGGCATCAGTGATCACGCGCAGGAAGCGCTGGGCGATGTGGTGTTCGTCGAGCTGACTGAAGTGGGCAAGGTGTTCGCCGCTGAAGATCAGGCTGGCGTCGTTGAATCGGTGAAAGCTGCTTCCGACATCTATTCGCCGATCAGCGGTGAAGTCATCGCAATCAACGAAGAGCTGGGCGGCTCGCCGGAGCTGCTGAACTCCGACCCGTACGGTGCGTGGATCTTCAAGCTCAAGCCAAGCGACAAGGCTGAGCTGGACAAGCTGCTGGATGCTGCTGCTTATAAGGCTGCCATCGGCGAGTAAGTGTTAAGCAACACCCCAAAGCCCCGACTCGTCGGGGCTTTTTCATGGGCGATACAAATCCCCTGTAGGAGTGAGCCTGCTCGCGAATGCGGTGTGTCAGAAACATTTGAATTGACTGACACACCGCATTCGCGAGCAGGCTCGCTCCCACAAGGGGAAAGCGGTTGCTCTGAAAATGGGTGGCGATGTGGGCTGCTATGCTGGTTTGACCGTGTTGCATTGACGCTGAGCGCCAGCCAAGAGAGAGCCCGTCATGTCCCAGTTGCCGTCCCTGAGCCAGTTACGCGACCCCGATGCCTTCCTGCGCCGTCACCTCGGCCCCGATGCTGCCGAACAACAGGCGATGCTCGACAGCCTCGGCCTCGGCAGCCGGGTCGAACTGATCGAGCAGACCGTGCCGCCGGGCATTCGCTTCAATCGCGCACTGGATCTGCCGCCCGCCCTCGATGAACAGGCCGCGCTGGCCAAACTGCGCGGTTACGCCGAGCAGAACCAGGTCTGGACCAGTCTGATCGGCATGGGTTACCACGGCACCCTCACGCCGACCGTCATTCTGCGCAACGTGCTGGAAAATCCAGGCTGGTACACCGCGTACACGCCCTATCAACCGGAGATCGCTCAAGGCCGACTCGAAGCGCTGCTGAATTTCCAGCAGTTGACCATCGACCTCACCGGCCTCGAATTGGCCAACGCCTCGCTGCTCGATGAAGCCACGGCGGCGGCGGAAGCCATGGCTTTGGCCAAGCGTGTGGCGAAGTCGAAGAGCAATCTGTTTTTCGTCGATGAGAACTGCCACCCGCAAACCATTTCCGTGGTGCAGACCCGCGCCGAAGGCTTCGGCTTCGAGCTGATCATCGACGCTGTGGATAACCTGAAACAGCATCAGGTGTTCGGCGCACTGCTGCAGTATCCCGACACCCATGGCGAGGTTCGCGATCTGCGTCCACTGATCGATCACTTGCATGCACAACAGGCGCTGGCCTGTGTCGCTACGGATTTGTTGAGTCTGCTGTTGCTGACGCCGCCGGGCGAGCTGGGTGCCGATGTGGTGTTCGGCTCGTCTCAGCGATTCGGCGTGCCGATGGGTTATGGCGGGCCGCACGCAGCGTTCTTTGCCAGTCGTGAGGAATACAAACGGGCGATTCCGGGGCGGATCATCGGTGTGTCGAAGGACGCCCGGGGCAACGTGGCACTGCGCATGGCCCTGCAAACCCGCGAACAACATATCCGCCGGGAGAAGGCCAATTCGAACATCTGTACGGCGCAGGTATTGCTGGCCAACATCGCCAGTTTCTACGCGGTCTATCACGGCCCGGAAGGCTTGAAACGCATCGCCCAGCGTGTGCACCGGTTGACTTGCATTCTGGCGGCGGGGCTTGAGCGCAAAGGCATCAGCCGGGTCAATACGCAGTTCTTCGACACGCTGACGCTGGACGTCGGCGGTGCGCAAACCGCGATTATCAAGAGCGCCCAGGCTGCACAGATCAACCTGAGGATTCTCGGCCGTGGTCGGGTCGGGCTGAGTCTCGATGAGACCTGCGATGAACGCACCGTGGCGAAACTGTTCGATGTACTGCTCGGTGCCGATCACGGGTTGAACGTCGACGATCTCGACGCCGAAGTACTGGTTTCCGGCATCCCCGACAACCTTCAGCGCAAGACGCCTTATCTGCGCCATCCGGTATTCAACGCCCATCACAGCGAAACCGAGATGCTGCGCTATCTCAAACAACTGGAGAACAAGGATCTGGCGCTCAACCAGTCGATGATCCCGCTGGGTTCCTGCACGATGAAGCTCAACGCCACCAGCGAAATGATCCCGATCACCTGGCCGCAATTCGCCAACCTGCATCCGTTCGTGCCGCGTGAGCAGGCAGTTGGTTACACCTTGATGATCGAAGAACTGGAGCGCTGGCTCTGCGCAATCACCGGGTTCGATGCAATCTGCATGCAGCCCAACTCCGGCGCCCAAGGCGAATACGCCGGGCTGCTGGCGATCCGCAAATATCACGAGAGCCGGCAGCAGGGCGCGCGGGATATCTGCCTGATTCCGTCCTCGGCTCACGGTACCAACCCGGCCTCGGCGCAAATGGCCGGCATGCGTGTGGTGATCGTCGAGTGCGACGAGGCCGGCAACGTCGATCTGGAAGATTTGAAGTCGAAAGCCGCCGAGGCTGGGGATAAGTTGTCGTGCCTGATGGCAACCTATCCGTCGACTCACGGTGTGTACGAGGAGGGCATCAGCGAGATTTGCGAAGTTATCCACAAACACGGCGGTCAGGTGTACATGGACGGCGCCAACCTCAATGCGCAGGTCGGGCTGGCGCGGCCGGCGGACATCGGCGCCGACGTCTCGCACATGAATTTGCACAAGACCTTCTGCATTCCTCATGGCGGCGGTGGGCCGGGTATGGGCCCGATCGGCATTCGCGCGCATCTTGCGCCGTTCGTCGCCAATCACCCGGTGGTGCCGATTGCTGGGCCACTGGCGCAGAACGGCGCCGTCAGCGCGGCGCCATGGGGCAGCGCAAGTATTTTGCCGATCAGCTGGATGTACATCGCCATGATGGGGCCGCAATTGGCGGACGCCAGTGAAGTGGCGATCCTGGCGGCGAATTACCTGGCGCAACATTTATCCGGCGCGTTCCCGGTGTTGTACACAGGACGCAACGGGCGTGTGGCTCATGAATGCATTCTCGACCTGCGACCGTTGAAGGCGCAGACCGGCATCAGTGAGGAAGACGTAGCCAAGCGTCTGATGGATTACGGCTTTCACGCGCCGACCATGTCATTCCCGGTGCCGGGGACGTTGATGGTCGAACCGACCGAGAGTGAATCCAAGGCGGAACTGGATCGGTTTATCGGCGCAATGTTGAGCATTCGTGCGGAAATCAGCGAAGTGCAGAACGGCAACTGGCCGGCCGAGGACAATCCGCTGAAGCGGGCACCGCATACCTTGGCGGATGTCACTGGAGTCTGGGAGCGGCCGTACAGCATTGAGCAAGGAATTACCCCGGATGCGCACACGAAGGCGCACAAGTATTGGCCGGCGGTGAATCGGGTCGACAATGTCTACGGCGATCGCAACCTGTTCTGCGCCTGCGTCCCGGTGGACGACTACCGCTGATACTTAGGCCCACACAGTTCCCCTGCAGGAGTGAGCCTGCTCGCGATAGCGGTGGATCAGTCACCGGAGAATTTGTCTGATACACCGCTATCGCGAGCAGGCTCACTCCTACGAGGGATTGTGGTGAATCTGAAATCCGGGCAAAAAAATGCCGCTCGATTGAGCGGCATTTTTACTTCGGCGAACGGCTTACTCGGAAGCCACGGCGTTCTTCGCCAGAATCGCATTCGCCAGTTCCATGTCCGACGCCTGCAGGCCCGGATTGTCGGCGCGAACCTTCTGCATCGCTGCTTCCAGATACGGCCCGCGAATGCCGCCGTCACTGGCAACGAAACTGCCGGCATCGTCCTGCGCGGCGATGATCAGCTTGTGATCCTTGAAGGTCAGGTAGGTCGAACCGGTGGTGGCGCCGGACGAGATGACGTTACGCCAAAAGCTGTCCGCCATGGCCGAACCAACGGGAAGGGACAGCAAGGCCAGAGTGGCGACAGCAAGTTTGAGACGCATGATGAGATGACTCCTGGGGGTTAACTAGGGCCTTGGATCGCCATTTCCCCGATCCGGTTCCGTGGCGGCTTATTTCTGCTCGCTCTGCGGCGTCACCCGTAGCACTTCCTCTACCGTCGTCAGCCCTGCCGCAACCTTCTGCGCGCCGGACAAACGCAAACTGCGCATGCCTTCCTTGAACGCCTGCCGCCGAATGGCGGTGAGGTCGGTATCCGGAGTGATGAAGGCTTTGAGGCTGTCGCTCAATTGCATGATTTCGTAAACCCCGGCGCGACCGCGATAACCGGTGTCGCGGCATTCCACGCAACCGATGGCACGCTGCGCGTTACCTGGCAGTGGCGCTTGCCAAGGGCGGGTCAGGGTTTGCCAGTCTTCGTCTTCCAGCGTCAGCGGCGCCTTGCAATGCGGACACAGGGTGCGCACCAAACGCTGGGCCATGACCCCGAGCACGGTGGCTTTGATCAGGTAGTGTGGCACGCCGAGTTCGAGCAGACGGCTGATCGCGCTGGGGGCGTCGTTGGTGTGCAGGGTCGACAGCACCAAGTGCCCGGTGAGCGCCGCCTGAATCGCCATTTCAGCGGTTTCCAGGTCACGGATCTCGCCGATCATGATGATGTCCGGGTCTTGCCGCATCAGCGCGCGCACCCCGGCGGCGAAACTCAGGTCGATGTTGTGCTGCACCTGCATCTGGTTGAACGCCGGTTCGACCATTTCGATCGGGTCTTCGATGGTGCAGAGGTTGACCTCAGGCGTCGCCAGTTTTTTCAGCGTGGTGTACAGCGTGGTGGTCTTGCCCGAGCCGGTCGGCCCGGTGACCAGAATGATGCCGTTGGGCTGGCGGGTCATGTCTTGCCAACGCCTCAGGTCGTCGGCGCTGAAGCCCAGTTGATCGAAATCCTTGAGCAGCACTTCCGGATCGAAAATCCGCATGACCATTTTTTCGCCGAACGCGGTGGGCAGGGTAGAAAGGCGCAGCTCGACTTCGCCGCCGTCCGGGGTCTTGGTTTTGACCCGGCCGTCCTGGGGTTTGCGTTTCTCGGCGACGTTCATGCGCCCGAGGCTTTTCAGGCGACTGACAATCGCCATGGTCACCTGTGGCGGGAATTGATAGACGTTGTGCAGCACGCCGTCGATGCGAAAGCGCACGGTGCCTTGTTCACGCCGTGGCTCGATGTGGATATCGCTGGCACGCTGCTGGAAGGCGTACTGGAACAGCCAGTCGACGATGTTGACGATGTGCGCGTCGTTGGCGTCCGGCTCCTGATCGCTGGCGCCGAGGTTGAGCAGTTGTTCGAAGTTGCCGAGGTTACCGCTCTGCTGATCGCCATTGCTGGCGCCGCTGACCGATTTGGCCAGGCGGAAGAACTCGACGCTGAAGCGCTGGATATCCGCCGGGTTGGCAACCACCCGCTTGATCGGCAGTTTCAATACGTGGGTGAGATCGGCTTCCCATCCGGTGACGTAAGGCTGGGCACTGGCCACGGTGACCGAGTCGCGGTCGACCGCTACGGCGAGAATCTTGTGCCGTTGTGCGAAGGCGTAAGACATCAACGGCGTGATCGCGGCGACGTTGATTTTCAACGGATCGATGCGCAGATACGGCTGACCGGCCTGCTGCGCCAGCCACAGGGTCAGGCTTTCCAGGTCGAGGTGTTTGCCTGGACGGCTAAGGTCATCGAGTTGCTGACTGGCGATGAATTCCAGCGGGTGCATCTGGCCGTGGGCTGCATGGCGACGGCGGGCATTCAGTGCCTGCTCCGCCGAGTCCTGGCCGATAAAGCCTTGGGCGACCAGTTCACGCAGCACCTCGTTGAGTTCCAGCCAGCGGTCCTGAGTGGCGAGTTGAACGGGCATGCGGGCTTCCTTTTGAGCGACAGTGCGCAAAATGATAGTCGTGGCCCCGCAGACCGTTGGGCCACTACCCGACGAAGCCGTTGCCGGATTTGTCAGCCAGCGGCTTGCGCGGGTGCATCCCAGAAGCTGTCGGCGTTTTGCAGGTTCACCGAGCAAACGCTGATCAGGTTACGAAGTTTTTCCGCGATCACTTGCGCGCGATGCCAACTGAAACCGCCCATGACAATGTCGATCGACATCAAGTCATCCATGCGCTGCACGTTGACCTGTTCCGGTGTGAGGAATTGCAGTGCGAACAGGTTGAGCACCCGCACCAGCAAGTCCGGCTCAGCCTCGGCGAGAATCTGATACTGCGCGAGGCAATGGGCGTTGCTGACGTTCCAGACATCGGCGCGGGTTGGCGCGGTGGTTACGGCTTCGAGGTGCGGCATGACGAGTCTCCAAAATCTCTGGAGGAATTTTTACATTCGGCGCGGGGTATTTCTTGGCTATGATCGGCGTTAATGACGGCTGATCGAAAAGATCAATTCGCATAATCCGGTTATTGAGGTTTTTCTATGCACAGCGAACTGGACAGCTACGACCGCAAGATTCTCGCCCTGCTGCAGGAGGATGCTTCCCTGTCGAGCGCGCAGATCGCCGAGCAGGTCGGCCTGTCGCAATCGCCGTGCTGGCGGCGAATTCAGCGGATGAAGGAGGAGGGGATCATTCGCGGCCAGGTGACTTTGCTCGATCGCAAGAAGATTGGCCTGAATACGCAGATCTTTGCCGAGATCAAACTCAACGCGCACGGGCGTTCGAACTTCACTGAGTTCACTGAAGCGATTCGCGGCTTTCCGGAAGTGCTGGAGTGTTATGTGCTGATGGGCGCGGTGGATTTTCTGTTGCGCATCGTCGCGGCAGATATTGAGGCGTATGAGCGGTTCTTCTTCGAGAAGCTGTCGCTGGTGCCGGGGATACAGGAGGTGAATTCGATTGTGGCGTTATCGGAAATCAAGTCCACCACCAGCCTGCCGGTTTGAGGCAAGGCTGCTGGCCTCTTCGCGAGCAGGCTCGCTCCCACATTGGAATGCAATCCCCTGTGGGAGCGAGCCTGCTCGCGAAAGCGGTTTTACATGCGCAGGAGCATTTTCCACGCGCGATTCTGGTAAACCGCAATCGCCTGCTGCTTGCGTGCGTCGAGCAGTTCGTCAGTGATCGTCGGCTCGTTGGCCAGTTGCGCCAGTTTGTTCAGTTCACCGTACAGACGGTCCATTTCCGCGATGTCCAGCACGTTACGGGCGTGGTGCAGCCAGACCTGAATGCGCTCGATACGCGGCAATTGCTCAGCCAGATCTTCCGGCTGTTGCTGATAGCGCTGCAATTGCAGGGCCGTGGCTTCTTCGCCCAACAGGCGCGGCAACCAGCTGTGCAACTGCGCGCCGCCCTGACGATTGCCACGCACGTTACGCTCGGCGGTCCAGGTGCGGGCCAGCAACCAACGCGAAGTGTTTAGCGAGAACAGGCCCCAGCGCGGGTCTTCGAGTTCTTCGAGGAACTGCTCCGGTGCGGCTTTGCGCACGTCTTCGTCTTCGATACCGGCCTGCACCAGCGGGCGCCAGTCTTCCAGCAACGCATCCAGAGCAACGCGCAAGTCGTGAGTCGACTGGCGCGGCGCGGCCTGGCCGAGGCTGCTGAGCAGAGCGCGCATTTCGGCGAGGTTCTCGACCCAGTCGAGCAACAGGCGCCAGTGGCCGTTGAAGCGATACTGTTCAGCCAGACGCTGGCTGCTGCCGAGCAAGTGCCAGCTCAGCGCGGCGAAGGCGTCGTCGAGTTGGGTGTCCGCAGTCAGCTCCGGCGCCGCCAGGCTCAGCGAGTAGCTGTTGGCGTCGTACAGACGATAACCGCGCTCAGCCTTGCTGATATCGCACGGCATCAGCGCCAGGGTTTCCGCCAGTTCAGCGGCCAGTTCCAGCAGCGCGGCAGGTTCGCCTTCGCGTAGCTCCAGTTCCAGCTCGCAGATTTCTTCTTTCTGTTTGCCGACGACAACGTGACCAAGATCCAGCGCGGCTTCGATGACCACTTTGCTCTTGCCACGGCCCCAAGCGATTTCGGCGCGTTCGCGGACGAAATCGGTGGTGAAGATCGGCTTGAGGGTTTTCTTGTCCAGTTCGGCCAGCGACTCGGGCCAGCATTCGCCGTCGAGTTTCTTCACGTCAAGCTTGGCTTTCGGCAACTTCCAGTCGTACTCGTTACGCTCGGACAGACCGGCGACGCTCTGGCCACGGGTCTTGAGGGTCTGAATCACTTCGTCACCGTCCTTGCGCAGGCGCAGGGCGACTTTGGCCTGGGCCAGGTCGCGCTCGGGGGTGTCGAAGTACTGGTTCATCAACTCACGGCGTTCCCAGCCACTTTTGTTGCGTTTTTTCAGTAACGGGTGCTCGCGCAGGGCGGCGAGGGTTTCGCGGCTGACGCGGAGTTTGATTTCGGTTTCTTTCTGCATGGCCGGAAAATCCAGGATCGGGAGCGCAGCCGGGGAATATGTGGCTGCCAAGGCCGTGCAGTGTACAGGACTCAAACTTCCTACGCCCTGCGACGGTTTATTCCGAGCGCCGGATGGTTCTATGATGGACTTCAATTCGGGAGTTGGAGTCAGCGATGCCTTTGCCATCCATGCAAGACCAGTTCGCGGCGCTGATCGCCGCGCCGTCGGTCAGCTGTACCCAACCAAACCTCGACCAATCCAATCTCGCGGTGATCGATTTGCTCGCCGGCTGGCTGGGGGATCTGGGTTTCAGCTGCGACATCCAGCAAGTCAGCCCCGGCAAATTCAACCTGCTCGCCAGTTTTGGCAGCGGTCCTGGCGGGCTGGTATTGGCCGGGCACAGCGACACGGTGCCGTACGACGATGCGTTGTGGCAGACCGATCCGCTGAAACTCACCGAAGTCGATGGCCGTTGGGTCGGGCTGGGCAGTTGCGACATGAAAGGTTTCTTCGCGCTGATCATCGAAGCGGTGCTGCCGCTGCTCGATCAGCCGTTCAAGCAGCCACTGCTGATCCTCGCCACCTGCGATGAAGAAAGCTCGATGTCCGGCGCCCGTGCACTGGCCGAGGCCGGGTGTCCATTGGGCCGCGCAGCGGTGATCGGCGAGCCGACCGGGCTCAAGCCGATCCGCATGCACAAAGGCATCATGATGGAGCGCATCGACATCCTCGGGCAGAGCGGCCATTCGTCGGATCCGCGCCTGGGCCACAGCGCCCTCGAAGCGATGCACGATGCCATCGGCGAACTGCGCGGCCTGCGTCTGTTGTGGCAACGTGAATTCAATAACCCGCAGTTCAGCGTGCCGCAGCCGACGATGAACTTTGGCTGCATTCATGGTGGCGATAATCCCAACCGTATCTGCGGTCAGTGTTCGCTGGAGTTTGATCTGCGACCGCTGCCCGGCATGGACCCGAAAGTCCTGCGCGCAGAGATCCTGCGCAAGCTCAACCCGGTCGCCGAACGGCATCAGGTGAAGATCGATTACAAACCGTTGTTCCCGGAAGTGCCACCGTTTGAGCAGTCGGAAGACGCCGAACTGGTGCGCATCGCCGAAAAGCTCACCGGTCATCGCGCCGAAGCAGTAGCGTTCGGCACCGAAGCGCCTTATCTTCAGCGCCTTGGCTGCGAAACCATTGTGCTCGGCCCCGGCGACATTGCCTGTGCGCATCAGCCCGGCGAGTACCTTGAAATGTCACGTTTGCAGCCTACCGTGCATCTATTACGGCAACTGATTGAACATTACTGCCTGACCGCTGACGAACGATGATCCACCCCTGTGGGAGCGAGCCTGCTCGCGAAAGCGCCAGTTCAGACACCTCGATGTCGACAGACCGCTTTCGCGAGCAGGCTCGCTCCCACAGGAGGTATGTGTTTTGTCTGACCAAACGCTGTAAATTGCCAGCATCCCAACCCGTATTCATGAGGAGAGCGCGCGTGTCGCCAAGCCTGTTCCGACGATAACCATCAGCCCGCTGTGCGTTTTCCGTTTCGCCCCTTTTTAGGCTGCTATTTATTACAGGCCCAGGTTCATGCCCGAATACGTTAATTGGCTTCGTCACGCGTCCCCTTACATCAATGCCCACCGCGATTGCACCTTCGTTGTCATGCTGCCCGGCGACGGCGTCGAGCATCCGAATTTCGGCAACATCGTGCACGACATCGTCCTGCTGCACAGCCTCGGCGTGCGCCTGGTGCTGGTGCACGGTTCGCGCCCGCAGATCGAAACTCGCCTCGCTGCTCGTGGCCTGACCCCGCATTACCACCACGGCATGCGCATCACCGATGCCGCAACCCTGGAGTGTGTGATCGACGCGGTCGGCCAATTGCGCATCGCCATCGAAGCGCGGCTGTCGATGGACATGGCTTCGTCGCCGATGCAAGGCTCGCGTCTGCGTGTGGCCAGCGGCAACCTTGTTACCGCGCGGCCGATCGGCGTGCTGGAAGGTGTCGATTATCACCACACCGGCGAAGTGCGCCGGGTCGACCGCAAAGGCATCAACCGTCTGCTCGATGAGCGTTCGATCGTGCTGTTGTCGCCGCTGGGCTACTCGCCGACTGGTGAAATCTTCAACCTCGCCTGCGAAGACGTCGCTACCCGCGCCGCCATCGACCTGGGTGCAGATAAATTGTTGCTGTTTGGCGCCGACCTCGGTCTTATCGACGAAAACGGCAAATTGGTGCGTGAACTGCGCCCGCAACAGGTGCCGGCACATTTGCAACGCCTTGGCAGCAACTATCAGGCGGAACTGCTCGATGCTGCCGCCGAGGCTTGCCGTGGCGGTGTGGCGCGCAGCCATATCGTCAGTTACGCCGAAGACGGCGCGCTGCTGACCGAGCTGTTCACCCGTGACGGTGGCGGTACGCTGGTCGCGCAGGAGCAATTCGAACTGGTGCGTGAGGCAGCGATTGAAGACGTCGGCGGCTTGCTCGACTTGATCAGTCCGCTGGAAGAGCAGGGGATTCTGGTGCGTCGCTCGCGCGAAGTGCTGGAGCGCGAGATCGAGCAGTTCAGCGTGGTTGAGCGTGAAGGCATGATCATCGCCTGCGCGGCGCTGTATCAGATTGCCGATTCCGATGCAGGTGAACTGGCGTGTCTGGCGGTGAATCCGGAGTATCGCCATGGCGGTCGCGGCGATGAACTGCTGGAACGCATCGAAACCCGCGCACGGGCGCAGGGTTTGAAGACCTTGTTCGTCCTCACCACGCGCACCGCGCACTGGTTTCGCGAGCGTGGTTTCGAACCGAGCAGCGTTGAACGCCTGCCGGCGGCCCGAGCGTCGCTGTACAACTTTCAGCGCAATTCGAAGATCTTCGAAAAAACCCTTTAACCGAGTTGGTCCATTCGATCGTTCCCACGCTCTGCGTGGGAATGCCTCAACGGACGCTCCGCGTTCGGCTTTTGATGGGACGCGGAGCGTCCCGGGCTGCATTCCCACGCAGAGCGCGGGAACGATCAATTACTCGGTGATGAATTTGGCGCTGACGTAGGGTGAATAATCCGGCAGCACCGTTTCAACCTTGCCCTGTTCCTTCAAAAACTTCGCCGTCTCGCCAATCGCTTTCGCCGTGCCGCCATCCAGCAGCGCGGTGGTTTGCTGCGCCTTGGCATCCGGGAACGCTGAACCTGCCAGCAATTCCGGTACATCGGCGGCATTGGCACCGGTCAGTTTGGCGATTTTCTGTACCGGCACCGAGTCAGCTGTCCAGCTGTCTTTATGCGCCGCGTAATCGGCGAATGAATCCAGCGTGACCTTGGCAAACTTTGCTACGACGTCTGGATGCTTCTCGGCGAAATCCTTGCGCGCGACCCAAACCTCGAAGGTCGGCGCGCCCCACTGACCGACCTGTGCAGCATCGGTCAGGGTCTTGCCGGTCTTGCGGATTTCCCCCAACGCCGGCGACCAGACAAACGCGCCATCGATATCGCCACGTTTCCACGCCGCTGCGATCTCTGCCGGTTGCAGGTTCACCACTTTAACTTTCGAGCTATCCAGCCCCCAGTGCTTGAGTGCACCGAGCAGGCTGTAGTGTGAGGTGGAAACGAAAGGCGTGGCGATGGTCTTGCCGACCAGATCCTGGGGTGTGTTGATGCCGCTGCCATTGCGCACCACCAAGGCCTCGGCGGCATTGATCTGCGCCGAAACGATGAACGCGACAATTGGCAGATTACGCGAGGCCGCCGCTGCCAACGGGCTGGAACCGAGGTTGCCGATCTGCACGTCACCCGAAGCAATGGCTGTCACAACTTCCGGGCCACTGTTGAAGCGACGCCAGTCGATTTTCTCGCCGATGGTTTTTTCGTAGACGCCGTCGGCCTGGGGGACTTTGCTCGGGTCGATACCGGTTTGATAACCCACGGTGAGGTTGGCGGCATGGGCGGAAAAACTAATCATCGCCGACACACAAACTGTAACAAATTGACTAGATAGTGCGCGTTTGGCCATCATGGCGTCGCCTTTTCGATAGGGTTTGACGATTCGGGGTTGCGCCAAAGCTAATCGATATAAAAAAAGGCTAACAAATACCATTTAGGAATGAGCTTAGTCGCCGATACGCTGTTTCCCGGCGGAGATGGCACGATAATGGCCATATTCCGAAATGATATGAAAAAGAATGAATAAATTCTTTTTGGGTTTATCAGGAAATCTTTACTCTGCACGGACCAAATCACTGCGATTAGACCTTGGTCGTAGACACACAAGGTTACGATTGACTTGTCAGTCACGGTCTGGCGCTAATCGCGCATCTTAGGACCCAGGGCATCAGACCCCGGGCCAGGAACACAAGAATTAGAAACGAGAGGAGCTTTACATGAACAAGTCCACCTTGGCCCTGGCTGTGGCCGTAGGGGTTATGGCGCAGCAGGCAGGCGCCGCCGGTTTCATCGAAGACAGCAAAGCTACTTTGGGGCTGCGTAACTTCTACATCAACACCGATAACCGTGATGGCACTGGCGCCAACAAGAACGAAGAGTGGGGCCAAGGCTTCGATCTGCGCTTCATCTCCGGTTACACCCAAGGCACTGTTGGTTTCGGTATCGACGCTATCGGCCTGCTGGGCGTACGTCTGGATTCGGGCGGCGGCACTAACGGCGCCACGGCAGCGACCCGCACCAACGCCGGTTCGTACGGCGGCACTGTGTTCCCTAGCGAGCACAATGGTGAAGCGGTCGACAACTTCTCCAGCCTGGGCCTGACTGCCAAAGCCAAAATCTCCCAGACCGAACTGAAATTGGGCACCCTGCAGCCAAAACTGCCAGTGATCGTGACCAACGACGGTCGTCTGCTGCCACAAACCTGGCAGGGTGGCCAGATCACTTCCGGCGACATCAAGGATCTGACTCTGGTCGGCGGCCAGATCGAAGCCGTGAAAGGTCGTAACTCGAGCAACAACGAACAGTTGTCGATCTCCGGTGCCAACGGCCGTACCGCGGCTGGCCGCGACAGCAACAAGTTCATCTACGCCGGTGGTGACTACAAAATCACCAAAGACCTGACTGCCCAGTACTACTACGGCAACCTGGAAGACTTCTACAAACAGCACTTCCTGGGGCTGGTTCACAACTGGGCAATTGGCCCGGGCGTGTTGAAGTCGGACCTCCGTTACTTCAATAGCCGTGACGATGGCGCCAACGGCCACGACAGTAATTACTTCACCACGGGCTACTACGGCGGTAACGTCACCAAAGGTAAAGTCGACAACAATCTGTACAGCGGCCTGTTCCTGTACACCGTTGCTGGTCACACTTTCGGCGGCGGCTATCAGGTCAGCAACGGCGACAGCGATTTCCCTTGGCTGAACCAGGGTGACGGCTCGTCGAACTACACCATCACCGACATGCAAATCCAGAAGTTCGGCCGTGCCGGCGAACGCACCTGGCAGGGTCGTTACTCGTACGATTTCGCCAAGGTCGGCGTACCTGGTCTGACCGCCGGTGTTGTTTACCTGCGTGGTGACAACATCGACACTCCGAGCGGCGACCACACTGAGTGGGAACGTGACTTCACCATCGGCTACGTAGTGCCGGAAGGCCCGTTCAAAAACGTCGGCCTGATGTGGAAAAACGCTACCTGGCGCACCGATCTGCCGAACACCCGTTCGCAGGACGAAAACCGCCTGATCGTCAGCTACTCGATCCCGCTGCTGTAATAGCGAGCTCCTGCACCTGATGTAAAAAAAGCCCCGTCCGGCATCGCGCCGGACGGGGCTTTTGCGTTTTCGAGTCAGGCCCACCCCCGTAAGCCATCCCCGATTTCCCTCTTTACAGCAACTCAAGGCCTTCTCGAACCTTGCGACCGATGTTCGTCGGGATGCCGCCGAGCGTCCAGTGAACAGATGTTTAATATTCACTTATGATCTAGATATCTCATTATTTATTCTTTTTCACGATGGCAAATCACGAGCTACAGTTGAGGTCTCGAACAACTCATCAGGAGCAGCATCATGAGCCTCAGACTCGGCGACATCGCCCCCGATTTCGAACAGGATTCCAGCGCCGGCAAGATTCGTTTCCACGAATGGCTGGGCGATAGCTGGGGCGTGCTGTTCTCCCACCCGGCGGACTTTACCCCGGTGTGCACCACTGAGCTGGGCTTCACCGCCAAGCTCAAGGATGAGTTCAGCAAACGCGGCGTCAAAGCCATCGCGTTGTCGGTCGACCCGGTGGATTCGCACCACAAGTGGATCGAAGACATCAACGAAACCCAGAACACCATCGTCAACTTCCCGATCCTCGCCGATGCCGATCGCAAGGTTTCCGATCTCTATGACCTGATCCACCCGAATGCCAACGACACGCTGACCGTGCGTTCGCTGTTCGTGATTGATCCGAACAAGAAGATTCGCCTGACCATCACCTATCCGGCGAGCACCGGGCGTAACTTCCACGAGATTCTGCGGGTGATCGATTCGCTGCAGCTCACCGACAACTACAAGGTGGCTACGCCGGCCAACTGGCAGGACGGTGAAGAGGTGGTGATCGTGCCTTCGTTGAAAGATGAAGAAGAGATCAAGCAGCGCTTTCCGAAGGGGTATCGCGCAGTAAAACCGTACCTGCGCCTGACGCCACAGCCGAACAAGTGATCTCACCGGGCAGATCGTTCCCACGCTCCGCGTGGGAATGCCGCCCGTGACGCTCTGCGTCACAGTGGACGCGGAGCGTCCATGGATTCATTCCCACGCAGAGCGTGGGAACGATCAGTGGTAGCTACTAAGCAGGGGATTTCAGGCCGTTTCGACGGCCTTTTTTTTCGCCTTGAATAGCTTGAATCGTATATCTCCAAAACGCATAACCAAATGAATAAATATGATTTATGGATATATAAATCAACTGGTAAGGTCACTCCCATCGAAGCGAGATCGCAACCCGCGAATCGCCTGTAACGCTTAAGGAATTGTCTCAATGCTGGTCGTCTCACTCGGTGGCAGTCCCAGCCTGCGCTCCCGTTCAGGGGTGCTGCTGGAGCGCTCGCAACGTTGGTTGCAGCAGCAAGGCGTGGAAGTGGTGAGTTATCAGATTCGGGATTTCCCGGCCGAGGATTTGCTCCACGCCCGCTTCGACAGCCCGAAGGTGCTCGACCTGCTGCAACAGATCGAAAACGCCGACGGCCTGCTGATCGCCACACCGGTTTACAAGGCGTCGTTTTCCGGCGCCCTGAAGACCCTGCTGGATTTGCTGCCCGAGCGCGCACTGAACCACAAGATTGTCCTGCCGATGGCCACTGGCGGCAGCATCGCCCACATGCTGGTGGTCGATTACGCCCTCAAGCCGGTGCTGTCGGCATTGAAAGCCCAGGAAATGCTCCAGGGGATTTTCGCCGAGGACAGCCAGATCGCTTACGGAGAAGGCAGTGCCGCCGCGCAACTTGCACCGGCGCTGGAGCAGCGTCTGCATGAAGCGCTGGATCAGTTTGTCGGCGCCATGGCGCGCCGCCCGAAGCCGCTGGAACCGGGCCTGTTGAACGAACGTTTGTTGAGTGCTCGCTGGAGCATTTAAGCCTCACCGAAATTTGAAGTACTGGCCTTACTCGCCCGCTAACGGGCAAGCAGGTGCAGCCAAAACCCAACAGCAAAAAGGAGAGCGCTATGCGCACTGTATTTTTGCGTCGTGGTCTGGTCGCTCTGTTTGCTGCGGCTGTCACCTTCGGCGCCATCACTCAAGCTCAAGCCGAGACATTGCGGATCGGTTATCAGAAGTACGGCACGCTGGTGCTGCTCAAAGCCAAGGGCACTTTGGAAAAACGTCTGGCCGCCCAAGGCGTCGACGTGCAATGGACTGAATTCCCTGGCGGCCCACAATTGCTCGAAGGCCTGAACGTCGGCTCTATCGACTTCGGCGTCACCGGCGAAACCCCGCCAGTCTTCGCTCAGGCTGCCGGCGCCGATCTGCTTTACGTCGCCTATGAACCACCAGCGCCGAACAGCGAAGCGATCCTTGTGCCGAAAGATTCGCCGATCAAGTCGGTGGCTGATCTCAAGGGCAAGAAAGTCGCCCTGAACAAAGGCTCCAACGTCCACTACCTGCTGGTGCGTGCACTGGAAGACGCCGGCCTCAAATATACCGACATCCAGACCGTCTTCCTGCCGCCCGCCGATGCTCGCGCCGCGTTCGAACGTGGCAGCGTCGACGCTTGGGTCATCTGGGATCCGTACCAGGCTGCCGCCGAGAAACAACTGCAAGCGCACACCCTGCGCGACGGCAAAGGCATCGTCGACAACCATCAGTTCTATCTCGCGACCAAGCCTTACGCACAGAAGAACCCTGAGGTGATCAAGACCCTCGTGGAAGAAGTGCGCGCCGTTGGCGAGTGGTCGAAGGCCAACCCTGAAGACGTGACCCAACAGGTTGCACCACTGCTCGGTCTGCCGGCGGACATCACTCTGACCTCGGTGAAACGCCAGGGCTATGGCGCGCTGTTCCTGACCCCGGAAGTGGTCGCCGCACAGCAGAAAATCGCTGACACGTTCTACCAGCTCAAGCTGATTCCGAAGCCGCTGAGCATCAAGGATGTGATCTGGACACCACCGGCCGCTGTGGCTAAAGCGCAGTAATTCGAATCCCCAAGGAGACCACTCCATGAGCCTCAATATCTTCTGGTTCCTGCCCACCCACGGCGACGGCCATTACCTTGGCACCGCCGAAGGCGCCCGCGCCGTCGACCACGGTTATCTGCAACAGGTCGCGCAAGCGGCGGATCGTCTGGGCTTCGGCGGTGTACTGATCCCCACCGGGCGTTCCTGCGAAGACTCGTGGCTGGTGGCGGCGTCGCTGATCCCGGTGACCCAGCGTCTGAAGTTCCTTGTTGCCCTGCGCCCCGGGATCATTTCCCCGACGGTCGCAGCGCGGCAGGCAGCCACGCTGGATCGTCTGTCCGGCGGCCGTGCGCTGTTCAATCTGGTGACTGGCGGTGACCCGGAAGAATTGGCTGGCGACGGTCTGTTTCTCAGCCACGAAGAACGCTATCAAGCCTCGGTGGAATTTACCCGCATCTGGCGTCGTGTGCTCGAGGGCGAAACCGTTGATTACGACGGTCAGCACATCAGCGTGAAGGGTGCGAAATTGCTCTACCCGCCGATTCAGCAACCGCGTCCGCCGCTGTACTTCGGTGGTTCTTCGGAAGCGGCGCAGGACTTGGCCGCCGAACAAGTGGAAATGGTCCTGACCTGGGGCGAGCCGCCCGCAGCAGTGGCGGAGAAGATTGCCCAAGTGCGCGCCAAAGCTGCCAAGCTCGGTCGCACCGTACGCTTCGGCATTCGTCTGCACGTGATCGTTCGTGAAACCAACGCTGAAGCGTGGCAAGCGGCGGATCGGCTGATCTCGCATCTGGATGACGACACTATCGCTCGTGCTCAGGCTTCGCTGGCGCGTTTCGATTCGGTTGGCCAGCAACGCATGGCCGCGCTGCATGGCGGTAGTCGCGACAACCTCGAAGTCAGCCCGAACCTCTGGGCCGGCGTCGGTCTGGTACGCGGCGGTGCCGGTACGGCGCTGGTCGGCGATGGCCCGACCGTGGCCGCGCGTGTGAAGGAATACGCCGATCTGGGCATCGACACCTTTATCTTCTCCGGTTATCCACACCTCGAAGAGTCTTATCGCGTCGCCGAACTGCTGTTCCCGCACCTCGACATCGAGCGTCCGGAACTGCCGAAAAGCGCCGGGTACGTCAGCCCGTTCGGCGAGATGGTCGCCAACGACATTCTTCCCAAAGCCGCGTCGCAGAGCTGAGGCGCGCCATGAAGAAAATCATCCACAGCCTTGCGCCCTGGGCGTTGCCGGTGTTGTTGCTGGCGGTGTGGCAGTTGTCGGTGTCGGCCGGTTGGTTGTCGACACGGATTCTGCCGGCACCGGTGGCGGTGATCGAAGCCGGCGTGAGCTTGGTGCGCAGCGGTGAAATCTGGACGCACCTGGCGATCAGTGGCTGGCGTGCGGCACTCGGTTTCACCATCGGTGGCAGCATCGGTCTGGTCTTGGGTTTTATCACCGGCCTGTCGAAATGGGGCGAACGCCTGCTCGACAGTTCGGTGCAGATGATCCGCAACGTGCCGCACCTGGCGCTGATTCCGCTGGTGATCCTGTGGTTCGGCATCGACGAGTCGGCGAAGATTTTTCTGGTGGCGTTGGGCACGCTGTTCCCGATCTACCTCAACACTTATCACGGCATCCGCAACGTCGACCCGGCGCTGGTGGAGATGGCGCGCAGTTATGGCTTGAGCGGGTTCAGCCTGTTCTGGCAGGTGATTCTGCCGGGGGCGCTGCCTTCGATTCTGGTCGGCGTGCGTTTCGCCCTGGGCTTTATGTGGCTGACGCTGATCGTCGCCGAAACCATTTCCGCCAGTTCCGGCATCGGCTATCTGGCGATGAATGCCCGGGAGTTTTTGCAGACCGATGTGGTGGTACTGGCGATCCTGCTTTACGCCGTGCTGGGCAAACTCGCCGACCTTGCGGCCCGTGGACTTGAACGTGTGTGGTTGCGTTGGCACCCGGCTTATCAGGTTGCCAAAGGAGGTGCGGCATGACTGCTCAACAACCTCCACGCCTGTTGCGCGGGATTCCGCTGGCGGTGCGCAACCTGCAGAAAACCTTCGGCACGCGGCAGGTGCTGCGTGACATCGACCTGCACATTCCGGCGGGGCAATTCGTCGCTGTGGTCGGGCGCAGTGGTTGCGGCAAAAGTACTTTGCTGCGTTTGCTCGCCGGCCTCGATCAACCGACTGGCGGCGACTTGCTGGCAGGTGCCGCGCCGCTCAGCGATGCGCGGGAAGACACCCGATTGATGTTCCAGGAAGCACGCCTGCTGCCGTGGAAAAAGATCATCGACAACGTCGGCTTGGGCCTTAAAGGCAACTGGCGCCCGAAGGCTCTCGAAGCGCTGGAAGCGGTTGGCTTGGCGGATCGTGCCAATGAGTGGCCGGCGGCGTTGTCCGGCGGGCAGAAACAACGCGTCGCACTGGCACGCGCACTGATCCATCAACCACGTCTGCTGTTGCTCGATGAACCGCTCGGTGCGCTGGATGCGCTGACCCGAATTGAAATGCAGCAACTGATCGAGCGTCTCTGGCAGCAACACGGCTTCACCGTGCTGCTGGTGACCCACGACGTCAGCGAAGCGGTGGCGATTGCCGACCGGGTGATTCTCATCGAGGACGGCGAAGTCGGTCTTGATCTGCATGTTGAATTGCCGCGCCCAAGGGTGCGCGGTTCGCATCGCCTGGCGGCGCTGGAAACCGAAGTGCTTAACCGTGTTCTCTCCCTGCCCGGCGAGCCGCCGGCGCCGGAACCTGTTTCACCACTGCCTACGCAACTGCGTTGGGCTCAATAACTCAAGCAAACGACAGGAATCATTGCCATGACTATCAAAGCCATCAACGTCCGTAACCAGTTCAAAGGCTCGATCAAGGAAATCGTCCTCGGTGACGTGCTGTCGGAAATCGACGTGCAGACTGCTTCCGGCATCGTCACTTCGGTGATCACCACCCGCTCGGTCAAGGAGCTGGAACTGGTGGTCGGCAGCGAAGTGATCGCCTTTGTGAAATCCACCGAGGTGTCGATCGCCAAGTTGTAAGCCGGTGAGCAAAAAACAACCCCGGAGGGCGTGAGCCCTTCGGGGTTTTTTGTGCCTGGCGATCGTTCCCATGCTCCGCGTGGGAATGCCTCTTGGGACGCTCTGCGTCCAGTGACGCGGAGCGTCACGGGCTGCATTCCCACGCAGAGCGTGGGGACGATCATGGCTCAGCGCTTGGGCAGGTAAGGTGGCAGATACAGGCCGATATAGGCATCAAACACCCGCATCCCTTCCTCGGCCATGCGCGGCGTAATCTGCCCATGCTGCTGCACCGAGCGCGCATAAACCCGGTCACCCAACTCCATGGCCAAGGCAAACACATCGACATCCTCCGGCAGCCTCGGCAACTCGAAGTGATGATCGAACAGCTTGTGCATCAGGTCGCCCAGTTCGATGTCGTGCTGACGGTCAGCCTGAGTGACTTCGGTCAAACCATGTTGCGCGAGGATCAACTGCCGTGCGGCGGCGTCTTCGTCGTAGATCTCCAGCATCCGTTGTTCGACCAGCCGCGACAGATCACGCCAGTCACGCAGGGCTTCGTGATCGATCGGCGCTTGCAGGCAGGCGCGAAACGCGGCGTGCACATCCGCCGTCAGAGCTTCGAGCAATGCCGGGACGCTGGCGAAGAAGTGGTACACGGAGGAGGGCGGAATCTGCGCGCGCTCGGCGACGCTGTAGATCGACAGACTCGCCACACCCTCGGCGGCCAGCAGCGTACGCGCGGCGTCGAGTATCGAATCGATGCGCGCCTGGCTGCGGGCACGGGGTTTGCGGACGGGGGCGGGACGCGTCATGGAAGTCTCCTGCGGGGCAGCGGGCATTGTACGAGCCGGCTCTTGTGTTGTCTTGTCGGCCGCTTTCGCGAGCAGGCTCGCTCCCACAGGGAGGCTCTGTGTGCACAGCATTCATGTTCACTGAAGATCAACTGTGGGAGCGAGCCTGCTCGCGAACCGCCGCAGGCGGCCATTCACTCCCATCTCAAGGATTTGTGTTCGGCCATAAAAAAACGCCGTTGGCTGAATCAGCCAACGGCGTTCTTCCTGGTGCTGCAATCCGCTTAAACGGTATGCAGATACCAGTTGTACTCAAGGTCGGAGATGGAGTGTTCGAACTCCTCCAGCTCGCTTTCCTTGCAGGCGACGAAGATATCGATGTACTTCGGATCGATGTACTTGGCCATCACCTCGCTGTCGTCCAGCTCGCGCAGGGCATCGCGCAAGTTGTTCGGCAGGCTTTGCTCGTTCTGCTCGTAGCTGTTGCCTTCGACTGGCGCGCCCGGCTCGATCTTGTTGGTCAGACCGTGGTGCACGCCGGCCAGAACCGAAGCCATCAACAGGTACGGGTTGGCATCGGCACCGGCCACGCGGTGTTCGATACGCACGGCATCGGAAGAGCCGGTCGGTACGCGAATCGCCACCGTGCGGTTGTCCAGGCCCCAGCACGGCGAGTTCGGCACGTAGAACTGTGCGCCGAAACGACGGTACGAGTTGACGTTCGGGCAGAGGAAAGCCATCTGCGCGGGCAGGGTCTCGAGCACACCGCCGATCGCGTGACGCAGCGCGGCGTTCTGCTCGGGATCCTCGCTGGCAAAAATGTTTTTGCCTTCTTTATCCAGAATCGAAATGTGTACGTGCAGACCATTACCTGCCTGGCCCGGGTACGGCTTGGCCATGAAGGTGGTGTCCATTTCATGGTCGTAGGCGATGTTCTTGATCAGACGCTTGAGCAGTACCGCGTAGTCGCATGCCTTGATCGGGTCGGCGACGTGGTGCAGGTTCACTTCGAACTGCGCCGGGGCACTTTCCTTGACGATGGCGTCGGCCGGGATGCCTTGCTCTTTGGCACCTTCCAGAATGTCCTGGAGGCAGTCGACGTATTCGTCGAGGTCGTCGATCAGGTAGACCTGCGTCGAGTGCGGACGTTTGCCGGAGATCGGCGAGCGTGGCGGCTGAGGACGGCCGTTCACGTTTTCCTGGTCGATCAGGTAGAACTCGAGTTCGAATGCGGCGCAGATGGTCAGGCCCAGCTCGTCAAACTTTGCAACAACTTGACGGAGCACTTCGCGCGGATCGGCGAAGAAAGGGTCGCCTTCGAGTTCGTGCATGGTCATCAACAGTTGCGCGGTCGGGCGCTTCTGCCATGGCTCGTTGCACAGGGTATCGGGGATCGGATAGCAGATACGATCGGCGTCGCCGATGTCCAGGCCCAGGCCGGTGCTTTCCACCGTGGAACCGTTGATATCCAGAGCAAATAGAGAGGCCGGCAGGTTGATGCCTTTCTCGTAAACCTTGTGGAGGCTGGTGCGTTCAATGCGCTTGCCGCGCACCACACCATTCATATCCGCAATCAGAAGGTCAACGTACAGAACCTCAGGATGTTCCTTAAGGAACGCGTTCGCTTCGTTAAGCTGAACGGCACGCGGGGGTACCGACATGATGCAACACCTTTGTTGTTAAAAATATCAATCATTGATCTTTTCTGGTTTCAGTCAACCCGAACGGCCTGCCGAAGTCAAGCGAGGCCTTTTTTGCCCTAAAAAAGCGCTGTGAGGGCATTTATGGGGCACTTTCGGGCGTTTTTTTGTCCTTGCGAGACTGTGCACCCGCAGGCTTGAGCAGGCCGTGTTGTATTTTTTACGGGGGTGTTGTGTAAAAAAATGAACAAGGCTAAGCTCCGATCAAACCCATAACAGCAATAATACCGGGGTGCTTCATGTCTCGCCTGCCGTTAATCGGCATCACCGACTGCTCGCAACAGTCCGGTCTGCATGCTCATCACATCAGTGGCGACCAATCCGTCCGTAGCGCAGCCAGCATGGCTCGCCCGTTAGCGACGATGTTCCCGTCCATGACCGCTCAAGCGTCAGCGTCCGATATTCTGGACGTACGGGAAAGCATCCTGTTTATGGCGTCCCTTTCCAATATAGATCGCTTTCACCCTCAAAGCCTGTGCCGCTTGCCAAGCCGTGCTCATGATTCTGCACGCCTTGAGTGTGCACAGGAAATGCAACGCCAGCGTAAAGGGCAGGTAAGCTCCTCTTTCATTGTCTATGCGCGGTGCCAGGCGTAAGCCGGCACTGCGCGAGCAAGCCCCCTTTAACGCGACGCTCCAAGCGTCAAACTTTGCCTGACATCATGTCAGGAGACTCAGCCCAGAGGCATTTATGAGTAACAACCTCGACCAGCTCACCGATTGGTTGAAAGACCACAAGATCACAGAAGTCGAATGCATGATCGCCGACTTGACCGGGATCACCCGGGGCAAGATCTCGCCGACCAACAAGTTCATCGCCGAAAAAGGCATGCGCCTGCCCGAGAGCGTGCTGTTGCAGACCGTGACCGGCGACTACGTCGAAGACGACATCTATTACGAACTGCTTGACCCGGCCGACATCGACATGATCTGCCGCCCCGACCAGAACGCCGTGTACCTGGTGCCGTGGGCCATCGAGCCGACCGCGCAAGTGATCCACGACACCTACGACAAGCAAGGCAACCCGATCGAGCTGTCGCCGCGCAACGTCCTCAAAAAAGTTCTGAAACTCTATGCCGACAAGGGCTGGCAGCCGATCGTGGCGCCGGAAATGGAGTTCTACCTGACCAAGCGCAGCGACGACCCTGACTATCCGTTGCAGCCGCCGATTGGCCGTTCGGGCCGTCCGGAAATCGGTCGCCAGTCGTTCTCGATTGAAGCGGCGAACGAATTCGACCCGCTGTTCGAAGACGTCTACGACTGGTGCGAACTGCAGGAACTGGACCTCGACACACTGATCCACGAGGACGGCACGGCGCAGATGGAAATCAACTTCCGTCACGGCGACGCACTGTCACTGGCCGACCAGATTCTGGTGTTCAAACGCACCATGCGTGAAGCCGCGCTCAAGCACGACGTCGCCGCGACCTTTATGGCCAAACCGATGACCGGCGAGCCGGGCAGTGCGATGCACTTGCACCAGAGCATCATCGACATCGAGACCGGCAAGAACGTCTTCTCTAATGAAGACGGGACCATGAGCCAGTTGTTCCTGCACCACATCGGTGGTTTGCAGAAGCTGATTCCGGAATTGCTGCCGCTGTTCGCGCCGAACGTCAACTCGTTCCGCCGCTTCCTTCCGGACACCTCGGCACCGGTCAACGTCGAGTGGGGCGAAGAGAACCGCACCGTCGGCCTGCGCGTACCGGATGCCGGCCCGCAGAACCGTCGTGTGGAAAACCGCCTGCCGGGCGCCGACGCCAACCCGTATCTGGCGATCGCCGCGAGCCTGCTCTGCGGTTACATCGGCATGGTCGAAGGCCTCAACCCGAGCGCGCCGGTGGTGGGCCGTGGTTACGAGCGCCGCAACCTGCGCCTGCCGCTGACCATCGAAGACGCGCTGGAGCGTATGGAAAACAGCGCGACCATCGAGAAGTACCTGGGCAAAACCTTCATCACAGGCTACGTCGCGGTAAAACGGGCCGAGCATGAAAACTTCAAGCGCGTGATCAGTTCCTGGGAGCGTGAGTACCTGCTCTTCGCCGTCTGATACGCCAGGCGCGGCTGGCAGCAGCCGCGTCTTCACCGATAACAAGGAGAATTGGCATGACCAGCAACAACCCGCAAACCCGCGAGTGGCAAGCACTCAGCAATGATCATCACCTGGCCCCGTTCAGCGACTTCAAGCAGTTGAAAGAGAAAGGCCCGCGGATCATCACCAACGCCAAGGGCGTTTACCTGTGGGACAGCGAAGGTAACAAGATTCTCGACGGCATGGCCGGTCTGTGGTGTGTGGCCATCGGTTATGGTCGCGATGAGCTGGCCGACGCGGCCGCCAAACAGATGCGCGAACTGCCGTACTACAACCTGTTCTTCCAGACCGCGCACCCGCCAGCGCTGGAACTGGCCAAGGCCATTGCCGACGTGGCACCGGAAGGCATGAACCATGTGTTCTTCACCGGCTCCGGCTCCGAAGGCAACGACACCATGCTGCGCATGGTTCGCCACTACTGGGCGATCAAAGGCCAGCCAAACAAGAAAGTCATCATCAGCCGCAAGAACGGTTATCACGGTTCGACCGTGGCCGGCGCGAGCCTCGGTGGCATGACGTACATGCACGAGCAAGGCGACTTGCCGATCCCGGGCATCGTCCACATCGCGCAACCGTACTGGTTCGCCGAAGGCGGCGACATGTCCCCGGAAGAGTTCGGCATCTGGGCGGCCAATCAGTTGGAAGAGAAGATTCTCGAAGTCGGCGTCGACAACGTCGGTGCCTTTATTGCCGAGCCGATTCAGGGTGCTGGTGGCGTGATCATTCCGCCAGACAGCTACTGGCCGCGCATCAAGGAAATCCTCGCCAAGTACGACATCCTGTTCGTGGCGGACGAAGTGATCTGCGGTTTCGGCCGCACCGGTGAGTGGTTCGGTAGCGATTTCTATGACCTCAAGCCCGACATGATGACCATCGCCAAGGGCCTGACTTCCGGCTACATCCCGATGGGCGGCCTGATCGTCCGTGACTCGGTGGTAGCGGTGCTCAACGAAGGTGGCGATTTCAACCACGGCTTCACCTACTCCGGTCACCCGGTGGCAGCGGCGGTGGGCCTGGAAAACATCCGCATTCTGCGCGACGAAAAAATTATCGAGAACGCGCACAACGAAACGGCACCGTATTTGCAGAAACGTCTGCGGGAACTGAACGATCACCCGTTGGTGGGTGAAGTTCGCGGCGTCGGTCTGTTGGGCGCGATCGAGCTGGTGCAGGACAAGGCCACGCGCAAGCGTTACGAAGGCAAGGGCGTCGGCATGATCTGCCGCCAGTTCTGCTTCGACAACGGCCTGATCATGCGCGCTGTGGGCGACACCATGATCATCGCGCCGCCGCTGGTGATCAGCAAAGCCGAGATCGATGAGCTGGTTACAAAGGCACGCAAGTGTCTGGACCTGACCCTCAGTGCGTTGCAGGGCTAAGTGCTAGGCTTTGAGCGGGGGAGCCGTGGCGCTCGCGCTCAAAGCTGTCAGAAAGGCTGGTCTTTTCTTGAAAGACCGCCTCGGATCTTGCCAGACTAGCCGCGGTTCCAGTTGTCCGGGTTCGGCCGCTGAACAAAGTGGTTCAAAAAAGAAAAATTTGGAGCATTAACGCATGAAGGCATTAGGCAAAAAGCTCGCTGGCAAGACTCTGCTCGCCGTGTCCCTGATGGGAATCATGGCGGCTGCGGCGCACGCGGACGACAAGGTGTTGCACGTCTACAACTGGTCCGACTACATCGCCCCGGACACCGTGGCCAACTTCGAAAAAGCCACCGGGATCAAAGTCGTCTACGACGTCTTCGACAGCAACGAAACCCTGGAAGCCAAGCTGCTGGCCGGCAAGTCCGGTTACGACATCGTGGTGCCTTCCAATAACTTCCTCGCCAAGCAGATCAAGGCCGGTGTTTACCAGGAGCTGGACAAGTCCAAGCTGCCGAACTGGAAGAACCTCGACGAAGACCTGCTCAAGGCTGTTGGCGATGCCAGCGACCAAGGCAACAAGCACGCGTTCCCGTACATGTGGGGCTCGATCGGCATCGGCTACAACCCGGCCAAGGTCAAGGCTGCGCTGGGCATCGACAAGATCGATTCCTGGGACGTGGTGTTCAAGCCTGAAAACATCGAGAAGCTCAAAAGCTGCGGCGTAAGCTTCCTCGACGCACCGACCGAAATGATTCCGGCGGCGTTGCACTATCTGGGCAAGCCGACCAACAGCAAGGACAAGGCTGACCTGAAAGCCGCCGAAGACCTGTTCCTGAAGATTCGTCCTTCGGTTGCCTACTTCCATTCCTCCAAGTACATCTCCGACCTGGCCAACGGCAACATCTGCGTCGCCGTCGGTTACTCGGGTGACCTGGAACAATCCAAGACCCGCGCCCAGGAAGCCGGTGACAAGGTCAAGCTGGCCTACACCATTCCAAAAGAAGGTGCTGGCACGTTCTACGACATGGTCGCCATTCCCAAGGATGCCGAAAACGTCGAAGCCGCCTACAAATTCATGAACTACCTGCTTGAGCCGCAAGTGATGGCCGGCATCACCAACGCCGTGCGTTTCCCGAACGGCAACAAGGCTGCCACGCCACTGGTGGACAAGGACATCACCAGCGATCCGAGCATCTACCCGTCGGCTGAAGTGAAGAAGCAGCTCTACGCGATCAGCGATCTGGACGCAGCGACCCTGCGCCTGATCACTCGCAGCTGGACCAAGATCAAATCCGGTAAATAAGCCGGTTTGAAGCAGCAACCGCTGGCCGCCGTCTCCCGCGAAGGCGGCCAGTGGATCAATTAAATGACAGGAAGTTTTGCAGGAACGGTTTTTCGAGGGTAAGTTGCGCGCCGGTTTTGTTGCCGGGCAGTCATGGCTGTCATGCAGCGCGGGGCAACTTGGGCCCAACTAATTTAGAGGACCTCCACTTGCCTATTTTTTCTTCTTTGCGCAAAGCCCTGCTGGCCACTGCCGGCCTGACGATTGCTGTCGGAGCCCAGGCCGCCGGTACGGTGCATATTTATAACTGGTCCGATTACATCGGCGAGACCACCCTGGCCGACTTCCAGAAAGAGACCGGGATAAAACCGGTCTACGACGTCTTCGATTCCAATGAAACCCTGGAAGGCAAACTGCTGGCTGGGCGTACCGGTTACGACGTGGTTGTGCCGTCGAACCACTTCCTCGGCAAGCAGATCAAGGCGGGCGCGTTCCAGAAGCTCGACAAGTCGCAGCTGCCGAATTATTCCAATCTCGACCCGGCGCTGCTCAAGCGTCTGGAACAGAACGATCCGGGCAACCTGTACGCCGTGCCGTACCTGTGGGGCACCAACGGCATCGGTTACAACGTCGATAAAGTGAAGGCCGTGCTGGGTGTCGACAAGATCGATTCGTGGGGCGTTTTGTTCGAGCCTGAGAACATCAAGAAGCTGCAAAGCTGTGGCGTGGCATTCCTCGATTCGGCGGATGAAATGATGCCGACCGTGCTCAACTATCTGGGCCTGAATGCCAACAGCACCAATCCGAAGGACTACGAAAAAGCCACTGCCAAGCTGCTCGCGGTGCGTCCTTACGTGACCTACTTCCACTCCTCGAAATACATCGGTGATCTGGCCAACGGCGACATCTGTGTGGCCATCGGTTTCTCCGGCGATATCTTCCAGGCGAAGAACCGCGCAGCGGAGGCCAAGAAAGGCGTGAACATCGCCTACGCGGTGCCGAAAGAGGGCGGCGCGTTGTGGTTCGACATGCTTGCGATTCCGAAGGACTCGTCCAACGTCAAAGAAGCCCACGCCTTCATCAACTATCTGCTGAAACCTGAGGTGATCGCTCAGGTCAGTGATTACGTCGGTTACGCCAACCCCAATCCGGGGTCGGACAAGTTGATGGAACAATCCATCCGTACCGATGCGTCGGTGTACCCACCGCAGGCCGTTATCGACAAGGCCTACGTATCGACCGAGTTGCCACCGAACATTCAGCGCCTGATGACCCGCAGCTGGACCAAGGTCAAGTCGGGGATGTAAGGCACACACTATCCTGGGTTCGCCTTGCGGGGCGAACTGCATTGTTTTTTTCTGGGAGTTTCGTAAATGGCAGTTGCCTCCGGCGCCTATAAGAAAGCCCTCGAGGGCGACCAGACACCGAAACAGGTGTTGGTCAAAATCGACCGGGTCACGAAGAAGTTCGACGAGACGATTGCCGTGGACGACGTGTCCCTGGAAATCAAAAAGGGCGAAATCTTCGCCCTGCTCGGCGGTTCGGGATCGGGCAAATCCACTCTGCTGCGGATGCTGGCAGGGTTCGAACGGCCCACGGAGGGGCGCATTTTTCTCGACGGCGTCGACATCACCGACATGCCGCCGTACGAACGTCCGATCAACATGATGTTCCAGTCGTACGCCTTGTTCCCGCACATGACCGTGGCGCAGAACATCGCCTTCGGCCTCAAGCAGGACAAGATCCCGGCGGCTGAAGTCGATGCTCGGGTGGCCGAGATGCTCAAGCTGGTGCAGATGAGCCAGTACGCCAAGCGCAAACCGCATCAATTGTCCGGCGGTCAGCGTCAGCGTGTGGCGCTGGCGCGTTCGCTGGCCAAACGGCCGAAGCTGTTGCTGCTCGACGAACCGATGGGCGCACTGGACAAGAAACTGCGTTCGCAGATGCAGCTGGAACTGGTGGAAATCATCGAGCGCGTCGGCGTGACCTGCGTGATGGTGACCCACGACCAGGAAGAGGCCATGACCATGGCCGAGCGCATCGCGATCATGCACTTGGGCTGGATCGCCCAGATCGGTAGCCCGATCGACATCTACGAAACCCCGACCAGCCGTCTGGTCTGCGAATTCATCGGCAACGTCAACATCTTCGAAGGCGAAGTGATCGACGACGCTGAGGGCCACGCAACCATCACCTGCAAAGACCTCGATCGGCAGATCTACGTCGGCCACGGCATCAGCACCTCGGTGCAGGACAAGTCCGTGACTTACGCGATCCGTCCGGAGAAGCTGCTGGTCACCGCCGATCAACCGACCTGCGAATACAACTGGTCGAGCGGCAAGGTGCACGACATCGCCTACCTCGGCGGTCACTCGGTGTTCTACGTTGAATTGCCGAGCGGCAAACTGGTGCAGTCGTTTGTGGCCAACGCAGAACGTCGTGGCGCGCGTCCGACCTGGGGCGATCAGGTTTACGTGTGGTGGGAAGACGACAGCGGCGTGGTACTTCGCTCATGAACATGCGCAAATTCAAACGCCGCATCAACCGAATAATCCCCAATGGCCGCCAACTGGTCATCGGGGTCCCGTTCATCTGGCTGTTCCTGTTCTTCATGTTGCCGTTCTTCATCGTTCTGAAGATCAGCTTCGCCGAAGCCGACGTGGCCATCCCGCCGTACACCGAGATCTACACCTACGCCGAGCAGAAGCTGCAACTGCTGCTGAATCTGGGCAACTACGCGATGCTGGCGGGCGACGAGTTGTACATCGCCGCTTACCTCGGCTCGCTGAAGATGGCGCTGATCAGCACCATCCTCTGTCTGGTGATCGGCTACCCGATGGCCTACGCCATTGCCACCGCCCGTAAAGAGCTGCAAACGGTGCTGGTGCTGCTGATCATGATGCCGACCTGGACGGCGATCCTGATCCGCGTTTACGCGTGGATGGGCATCCTCAGCAACAACGGTTTGCTCAACGGTTTCCTGATGAGCATGGGCTTCATCGACGAGCCTTTGCAGATCCTCAACACCAACCTGGCGGTGTACATCGGTGTCGTTTATTCGTACCTGCCGTTCATGATCCTGCCGCTGTACGCCAACCTGGTGAAGCACGACAACAGCTTGCTGGAAGCCGCGTCCGACCTCGGTTCGAGCACCTTCAACAGCTTCTGGAAAATCACCATTCCGCTGTCCAAGAACGGGATTATTGCCGGCTGCATGCTGGTATTCATTCCGGTGGTCGGTGAGTTCGTGATCCCGGAGCTGCTCGGCGGTCCGGAAACCCTGATGATCGGTAAAGTGCTCTGGCAAGAGTTCTTCAACAACCGTGACTGGCCGGTGGCGTCCGCGCTGGCGGTGGTGATGCTGGCGATCCTGATTGTGCCGATCATTCTGTTCAACCGCAGTCAGGCCAAGGAAATGGAGGGTAAAGAATGAAGCGCTTCCGTTTCTCCAGCCTGATGCTGGTCATCGGTCTGTTGTTCATCTACCTGCCGATGCTGATCCTGGTGATCTATTCGTTCAACGCCTCGAAACTGGTGACGGTGTGGGGCGGCTGGTCGATCAAGTGGTACGTCGGCCTGCTCGACAACAGCCAGCTGATGGGCTCGGTGCTACGCTCGCTGGAAATCGCCTGCTACACCGCGGTTGCCGCGGTGGCGCTGGGCACACTGGCAGCGTTCGTACTGACGCGCATCACCCGCTTCAAGGGCCGTACGCTGTTCGGCGGTCTGGTCACCGCGCCGCTGGTGATGCCGGAAGTGATCACCGGTCTGTCGCTGTTGCTGCTGTTCGTGGCCATGGCGCAGATGATCGGCTGGCCGCAGGAGCGTGGCATCGTCACCATCTGGATCGCCCACACCACGTTCTGTGCGGCGTATGTGGCGGTGGTGGTGTCGGCGCGTCTGCGTGAGCTGGACCTGTCGATCGAAGAAGCGGCGATGGACCTCGGTGCGCGGCCGTGGAAGGTGTTCTTCCTGATCACCATCCCGATGATCGCACCATCGCTGGCGGCGGGCGGCATGATGTCGTTCGCGCTGTCGCTGGATGACCTGGTACTGGCGAGCTTCGTCTCGGGGCCGGGTTCGACGACCCTGCCGATGGAAGTGTTCTCGGCGGTGCGTCTGGGTGTGAAGCCTGAGATCAACGCCGTGGCAAGCCTGATTCTGCTCGCGGTATCGATCGTGACCTTCATGGTCTGGTTCTTCAGCCGCCGTGCCGAGGAAGCGCGCAAGAAAGCCATCCAGCAAGCCATCGAAGAAAGCGCAGCCGATTCGTGGAAACAGCCGGACGTACGTCGGGCGCCAAGCCCGGAAGCGGCGTAAGCACTAATGGGTTGGCCTCATTCTCGAGGCCAACCCAATTCAAACTGTAGGAGTGAGCCTGCTCGCGATAGTGGAGTGTCAGTCAGGAAGTTTCCAACTGACAGGACGCCATCGCGAGCAGGCTCACTCCTACATGGGTTTTATGCAGTCCAGGGAGAGTTGCGGATGACTTCAACAAAGTTCATCGGCTTGAACCCCGGCTCCTGATCCTTCAGCACATCGGTCTTCACATTGCCAAACGTGGTCTGCGGACGATGGCGCAAGCCATCGGCAAACGCGCAGATGATGCACTCCTTGAAACCTTCCCCACGCGGGTGCGCATGCACCACCGCCTCACGCTGCACGGTGCTGAAGGCTGCGTAATCCATACCCAGCACATCCATCTCCACACCAGCGGTCACCAGCGCCACGGTTGGACGCAGATGCTTGGGCACGCCCGGCGTGGTGTGCAGGGCAATCGACAGCCACACCTGTTCGATATCGTCATCGCTCAGCCCGTACGGTTTGAGAAACGCCGCTGCCGCGTTGGCACCATCCACTTCGAAACGCTCATCATCACTGCGATGACCTTCGACCAGACCGAGGTCATGGAACATTGCGCCGACGTACAACAACTCCGGATCGTAGGCCAGTTGCTGGCGCTCGCCGCTCAATGCACCGAACAGAAATACCCGGCGCGAGTGGTGGTAGAGCAGATCGGATTCGATGTCGCGGATGTATTCGGTGGTGGCCCGGGCGAGGGCGCTGTCGGGGATTTTGATGCCGGCGATGGTGGTGCTCATGGTGCTTTCCTTTCTGAAAGCGCCGTCGTGGCGCTGATGGGGAAAGTCTGTTCCCGAGGCTGAAAGCGAACAATCGCTCCATGGCTGCGATCCTTGCCAATCCACCTGCAAATCGTGCCAAGCTAAAAGATCGCAGCCTTCGGCAGCTCCTACATGGGAAAGCGGGGACACCTGTAGGAGCTGCCGAAGGCTGCGATCTTTTGCTCTTGAAAGGGAATCCACAGCCATGAATAAAGCCGTCGCCATTGTGGTGTTCGCAGGCGTGCAGTCGCTGGACGTCAGCGGCCCGATGGATGTGTTTGCCGAGGCCAACCGCTTCCTGGCGCCCGAGGATCACTATCGGCTCGAAGTGATCGGCGTAGAACGCGGCCCGATGGCCTGTTCCAACGGTTTGAACCTGAATGCCCATTGGCATTTCAGCGAAGCCGTTGAGGCCTACGACCTGTTGCTGGTCGCTGGAGGGCCGCAACTGCCGTTCATGGATTTTGGCGCGGCGTTTGATGATTGGCTGCGCGGGGCGTGTTCACGGGCGCAGCGCTTCGGTTCAATCTGCAATGGCGCGTTCATGCTCGCTCGCGCGGGGTTGCTGGAGGGGCGCACCGTCACCACGCACTGGAACGACGCCGTGGCGTTGGCGCAGTTGTGCCCGACAACGCAGGTCGAAGCAGATCGCTTGTATGTCGAGGACGGCACGCTCTATACCTCGGCGGGGGTGACGGCGGGGATCGATCTGTCGCTGTACCTGCTGGCGCGTGATCACGGTGCTGAAGTGGCGCTGAGCGTGGCCAAGCGGCTGGTGGTGTTCACCCAGCGCTCTGGTGGCCAGTCGCAGTTCAGTCCGTTCCTGACGCCGCATGCAGAGCCGACCTCGGCGGTGGCGATGGTGCAGTTGTATGTGCTGGCCAATCTCACCGGCGATCTGACGATTGCCGATCTGGCCAATGCGGCGAACATGAGTGCGCGCAATTTCTCGCGGGTGTTCGCCCGGGAAGCCAAAGTCACGCCGGCGGAGTTTGTCGAGCGGGCGCGGGTGGATGCGGCGCGGGTGATGCTGGAGAGCACGGCAGCGCCGTTGAAGACTGTGGCGTATCAGTGCGGGTTTCGTGATGCGCAGCATATGCGTGGGGTGTTTAACCGGCGGCTGGGTGTGACGCCGCAGCAGTTTCGGCTGAATTTTGCGGTGATGCTTTGACCCTCACCCCAGCCCTCTCCCAGAGGGAGAGGGGGCCGATTCGGGGATATTGGGTAGATACGCCGACCTGAGTGAGCGGTTGTGAATCCATAATCGACACCGCTCTTTCAGGTCGATGTATGACAAAAGACACCTCGGTCAGTCCCCTCTCCCTCTGGGAGAGGGCTAGGGTGAGGGGCTTTTAAGGCGCCGCCCGCGCCGGCAACAGCTTCAACGTACTGCGCGTATTCGCCGTCACTTCTTCGGCATTGAAATGCGCCTGCACATACATCCCGTCGACATACGCCTCAGCCTGATCGTCATAGTGACTGTCGAACGGCACACCACTCTGCCCAACCGGGTTGATCGTCAACCCATGCGCCGGATCAGCAAAATCCACCAGCCGACGCGTCGACGGCCCGTAAGTCACCGGCCATGGCGCCGGGCCGATCTTCGCCGACAGATTGTTCGGTACTTCATGACTGCCCGGCGCCGCAAACGGCCCGACATTGAAAATCCGATCCAGCGGCTTCTGCTGTCCCAGCGGATGGCCGTGAGTCAGCGTATGTGCCGCGCCCCATTTCCATTCGGCAGTGTTGTCGCCGAGGGTCAGCTTCAAGTGCTGCATGCTCGCCTGCCACGCCGCGCGCACGACATCGGCGCGGGTTTCCTTGTTCGGCGTGCTGCGGTTGTCCCACCACGGTGAATCGGCATTCGCCGCCAGCTTCGGCAGCGCCGCATCGATCACCCGCGTGGACAGCAGTGTCTCGAAAAAGTCATTGCCCAACTCATCCCGCATTGCCGCATCGGCGAGGTCGTAGAGGAACTGGTTGAACACCGTTGCACTGACCGAATCCAGCGGATAATCGCCCGGCCACTGCGCCAGTTGCTCGACCAGTTTCAGTTGCGCCGGATCGCTGACCACCTCACGCAGCACCGGCAGCAATGGCGCCAGCAAGCGCGGGCCGTAACCGGTGGCGGTGCCTAATTGCAGTTTCTGATTGGCCTCGTTGGTCCACTTCACGCTCTTGTCGCTGAGCTGGCGATTGAGTTGCTGGCCGCGATCGGCGAGGTTGTAGTAACCGGGAATCTCCATGCCGGTCGGCGAGACGGGTTGGAAGTTGGCCGAGACGATGTAGCCGCGCGCCGGGTTCTCCTCCTGCGGGTTGGCGCTGAACGGGTAGAAACCGTCCTTGTCGGCCTGACTGCTGCTACCGTCGAGAATGAATTCCGGCCGCACCCCGGACGGGCGCTTGGGCAGCAACGCCGAAGCCCACCAGGCGATATCGCCCTTGGCGTTGGCGTAAACCAGATTCAGCCCCGGCGCCTGAACCTTGGCCGCTGCGGCGCGGGCCTTGGCCAGGGTGTCGGCACGGTTGAGCTGGTAGAAGCCTTCGAGGATCGGATTCGGTGTTTCGAGGAAGGCCCACCACATCGCAATCGGCGTTTTGCCGGCAGCGGTGCCGAGGGCATCATTGACGATCGGGCCGTGGGGCGATTGGCGCAGGGTGAGGGTCACCGGCGACTGCCCCTTCACGTTGATCTGCTGCTGTGTGACGACCATGTCGGTCCACTGGCCGCGATACCAGACCTGATTCGGGTTATCCGGGTTGGCCTTCTCGGCGATCAGATCGAGATCGTCGTTCTGGAACATGGTCAGGCTCCAGCCGAAATCGAGGTTGTGCCCCAGAAAAGCAAACGGCACCAGCGCCTGATGATGGCCGTACAACTCGAAGCCCGGCGCCGACAATTGCGCTTCGTACCACACCGACGGCACCGAGAAGCGAATATGCGGGTCACCGGCCAGCAGCGGTTTGCCGCTCTGGCTGCGGCTGCCGGCAATCACCCAGGCGTTGCTGCCTTCGAACTGCGGCAGGCCATTATCGATCAGTGCCTGTTCGCTGAGGCGGGCGAGGGCGTTGAGGTCTTTCCAGTCGCCGGCAGCGAGGGTCGGAGTCGATTTGCCGTGATCCTTGGCGAGGACACCCTTGGGCTGCCAGTCGAGGTCGAAGACCTTGAGGTAATCGGCGCCAAGCTGATCGCGCACATAGGTCAGCAGCGGCTCAGTGCGAAATGCGGCGGCAAAGCTGTAGGCCATGTAACCAGCGACGCTGATGCTGTCTTCCGCCGTGAACGGCCGCTTGGGGATGCCCAGCACGTCGAACTCGATCGGCGCGGCGTGGCTGTCCTGATATTGGTTGATGCCATCCAGATAGGCTTGCAGGCCTTTCCACGCCGGCGACTGTTTATCGAGGTTGGCGACGTAACTGGCGGCGCGCTCACGGATGCGTAGGCTGCGGAACAGTTTGTCGGTGTCGAGCAACTTCGGCCCGAGTACTTCCGCCAGTTCACCACGGGCAAGGCGACGCATGGCTTCCATCTGGAACAGGCGATCCTGGGCATGCACGTAGCCGAGGGCGCGGTAGAGGTCGGTTTCGTTCTCGGCGCGAATGTGCGGTACACCGCGCTCGTCATAGCGTACGGTCACCGAGCCCTGCAGGTTGCGCAGTTCGACCTGGCCCTGGCGCGTCGGTTGTTTGCTGTAGACATACCAGCCGACGCCGGCGAGCAGAACAACGATGAGCAAGCCAAGTACGGTGAACACGCGCTTCATGGTGACTCCTTGTGCAGGCGGGATTGCCGCCCGTCGGGCTGCAAACAATTAGCACAGACCTTCTGTGCCGTGCAGCGCTGTCCTTGAAAAGTCCGGAATGCCTTACTGCGCCTCCACCGGCCACGGGCAGTAACAGCCGACTGCCAGCGTGTGTGTCGCGTTGACCGGGCGATCTTCTGTCAGGGCATTCAAAATCGGTTCGATAAAGCTGTTGCTGGAGTTGCAGGTCAGGCCTTCGCTATAAGGGCCGAAGTACGCCAGTTTGCCGCTGCGATCCCAGATCGCCACGGCCGGACTGGCGTGCACCTGTTCGGAACCGGGCAATATCGTGATGGTTTTCAGGCTGCTGAGGGTCGCGGGCAACTGGCCGTGGCTGCCAGTCTTTTGCACGGCGAAGAACTCAACGCCCTTGGCGCCGAACTGCTCGACCATCTCGGTCAGGTGCTGTTGATTGCCGACATTGCACGGACAGGCCGGGTCCCAGAAATGCACCAGACGGATCTTGCCGGGGCCGGCGAGGTTGTCCGGCAGGCGCAGCGGATCACCGGAAAACACTGCCGTGTGTTCGCTGAACGCACGCAGATAACGCCCCTGAAACCAGTCATACGCCGCCCACAGCACCCCGGCGCAAATCAGCGCGAGCAGGCTGGCAAACAGTGCGGTGCGGTAGGGCGAACGCATGGATTTGGTTCCTCAGAGGCGGGCTAGCTTGCCATGCTTGCCGCGACAGATGAATATCGCAGGCCGATAAAGTCTGTTTACCGCTTTGGAATTGCCTTATGTCTGCCACTTTCGATCCCGATCAAATCCGCGCCAGCCTCAAGCCTTTGGCCGAGTGGCAGCCGTTGTCGGACGAGGCCAAGGCGTACCAGCAGTTTTATAAAACCGATTTTCCCCATCGCGATGTCTGGCGTGGCATGGGCCGTTTCGAAGTCGATGGCTATGAAGTGGTCAGCCATTGCTGGTGGCCGGAGAAGGTCAAGGCGACGCTGTTTCTACTGCATGGTTATTACGATCACACCGGGCTGTATCGGCATGTGATCGAGTGGGCGCTGGATCAGGACTTCGCGGTGATCGCCTGCGACTTGCCGGGCCATGGCCTGTCGAGCGGGCCGCGTGCGAGCATTCGCGATTTTTCTGAATACCAGGACGTCCTGCAGGCCTTGTTCGCCGAGGCGCAGTCGATCGCGTTGCCGCAGCCGTGGCATCTGTGCGGGCAGAGCACCGGCGGGGCGATTGTGGTTGATCATTTGCTCAATCACGCGGAAAACAGCCCGGCGCAGGGCCAGGTGATTCTGATGGCGCCACTGGTGCGGCCGCGGGCATGGGGCTGGTCGCAGTTGAGTTATTACCTGCTCAGGCCTTTCGTTCGGGGTGTCGCTCGACGCTTCAGCGAGAACTCCAATGATCCGGATTTCCTGCCGTTTCTGCAGGCAGATCCGTTGCAGCCTCGGCGCTTGCCGACGAAATGGGTGGGGGCGTTGTCGCGTTGGATCATTCGCGTCGAGCACGCGAAGAAAAGTCCGCGGCGGCCACTGATCATTCAGGGGCAGGCGGACATGACCGTCGACTGGCAGCACAATTTGCAGGTATTGAAATGGAAGTTTGATCGACCGCAGATCTTGCTGCTGGCCGAGGCACGGCATCATCTGGCGAATGAGACGGTGGAGATGCGTGAGGAGTATTTCGAGTTTCTGAGCAAGCGGATCAGAGGCCGGAATCTGTAGCGTCTGGGAGGGCCTCTTCGCGAGCAGTCTCGCTCCCACAGGGATTTCGGGGGACTCACAAATTTTGTGTTCGCTGAAGATCCATTGTGGGAGCGAGCCTGCTCGCGAAGACGGCCGGTCAGGCGCTAAAGATCATTGCCCAACCGCCAACCCCGCCCGAATCGCCGCCAACGCCGCTTGGTAATACGCCTTGCCCTCAGCCGATTCAGCAAACGTCGCAAACTCTTCGAGCTCTTCATCCGACAGATCGCGATAGACGTAAAGCAACGTGTTGTTCATGTCCGCGCCAATCTGATCCATCAAGCGCTGGCGCTGACCATTCAACATGCCCTGCGCCTGACCACCACCGAGCAGCCCCGGAATCATCGAACTCAAACTGTCCGCCGCCACACCAGCAATCGCCAGACTCACTTCGGCGCCGGCTTCACGCGCTGGCAGCGCCTGAGCGAGGTGACCGATGATCAGCAGACGACTGTCGCTGACCTGCATCTTCGGCAGGCCCTTGGCGTTTTTCGCCAATTGATCGCGACGGGTTGCGAGCAATTCGGCGGCGACGATTTTCTTGCCCAGTGGCGATTGAAAGAAAGTCAGCGCCGGTTTCGGGTCGGCGAGCTTCTGCCGCAGTTGCGCTTCGGCGCGTTGATCCACAGCCTGCGGGGCGAAGCGCTGATTGCTGTTGTTCACCAGCGCCTGAAATACGGCGGGCGGCAGGCTGTTCTGGTAGCGCTGCTGTGCGGCTGTCAGGGCATCGTTGAAATGCGCACGTTGATCTGGCCAGCCGGCGACCTTGTACAACTGATCGTGGCCGTCCGCCCAGGCGGGCAAAACGCAGAACATCAACAGTGAAAAAAGCAAACGGCGCATAGGGACTCCTGTCAGCAGCGGACTATTCTCCGTGCGGTGCCGGTACTTGTCGAGAATTCGTAGCAAGCCGCCGCGTGGCTCTGTCGGATTTCTTGCCGCCGACATACTATGCGCGCCATGCAAATATCCTCTGAACACCCACTGCTGTTACGCATTGTCGACGACCTGGCCGAACACGGCTGGTCGCAGCAGAACATATTCCTGCCCGCCGGTTTGACCCGCGAGCTGGCGGCCGAGTGCCGTAAACGTGAGGCCGAGGGTGAACTGGCGCCGGCGGCGGTGGGGCGTGGGCCGTTTTCGGAGATCCGCGAGGGGATTCGTGGCGACCATATTCAGTGGATCGATCCCGGTCAGGCCGAGGCCAGCGACCGCTATCTGAACCTGATGGAGAGCCTGCGCGAGGCGCTCAACCGTGGCCTGTTTCTTGGTCTTGAGGATTTCGAATGCCACTTCGCGCTGTATCCACCGGGTGCGTTTTATCGCAAGCACGTCGACCGTTTTCGCGACGACGACAAGCGCATGGTCTCGGTGGTGGTCTACCTCAATGACGCGTGGCTGCCGGAGGATGGCGGTCAGTTGCGCATGTACCTGAACGATGAGCGCGTGCACGACGTGCAGCCTACCGGCGGGTGTCTGGTGGTGTTTCTCTCTGGTGAGGTGCCTCATGAAGTGCTGCCGGCAAACCGCGAGCGCTTGTCGCTGACCGGTTGGTTCCGCCGCCGTGGCAACGAGCCGTTCTGAGATGGACAGGATTCTGGTCAGTCGCTGCCTGTTGGGTCATCGCGTGCGTTATGACGGCGGTGCGAGCGGGCCGTTTGATTTGCTTGAACAGTGGATTGCCGAAGGGCGGGTGGTGCCGTTGTGTCCGGAGGTCGCGGGAGGATTGCCGACGCCGCGGGCGGCGGCGGAGATTCCGGGCGGGCAGGGTGGTGAAGTGCTCGATGGTGTCGCGGCGGTGATCACCACCGAGGGCGAGGATGTCAGTGCGCAGTTTCTCGATGGCGCGCGGCAGGCGCTGGAGCTGGTGCAGAAGCACGGGATTCGCGTGGCGGTGTTGAAGGCCAACAGTCCTTCTTGCGGGAATCTGCTGACGTATGACGGGACGTTCAGTGGCGTGAAGGTGAGTGGCGAAGGGGTGACGGCCGCGTTGCTCAAGCGTCATGGTGTGCAGGTCTTCAGCGAACTTGAACTGCCGCAGGCCGCGCTGGCCCTGGCTGCTTTGGACTGATCCGCAATCGTTGCCCTCACCCCAGCCCTCTCCCGGAAGGGAGAGGGGGCCGACCGAGGTGTCTGGCGTTGTCCACCGACCTGAAACACCTTATCGACTATGGATTCGAGACAGCCATGACTGATCGATTACGTCGACAAAGCCATGAACGATCGACTATGGATTCGACAAAGCCATTTTCAGTCGATTTCGGATTCGGTATACCCATTTCAGGTCGGCGTATTCCTTCAGCATCCCCCAATCAGTCCCCTCTCCCTCGGGGAGAGGGCTAGGGTGAGGGGCTTTTAAGGCTTCAACCACTTCTCGGTCAGCGCTGCCAGGCGCCCGTCGTCCTTGATCCTCTGCATCGCACTCGCAAGGCTGGCCTGAAACGCCGGATTACCCTTCTGGAACGGAATCGCCAAATCCACCGGCTCCGCCGCTTTCGGCTTCTCTTCCGTCAACGCCTGCACCAACACCATCGGCCGTGGCTGCTCATCCTTCTTCGCCAACAACTGCGAATCGACCTTGCCGTAAGGCTCGCTGAAGTCGAAACGATCCTTGAGTTCGGATGTCAGTGCTATGTGGTTGAGCGCAACGTCGTACTTGCCGCTTTCAACGCCCTGGAGCAGGTCGGCCTCATCCGTGACGATGAAGTCGGCGCGCACATCCAGCTCGTTGGCCAGCAGTTGCCCAAGCTCGACCTCGAACCCCGTGAGTGTGTCGCCTTCCTTGAAATTGAAGGGCGGTGTATTAGCCTCAAGGGCTATGCGCAGCTCGCCACGGTCGTTGACGTCATCAATCAGTTCGGCGTGAGCCAAAGGGCTCAAAAGGGGTAGCAGGCAGATCAGGCCAGGCAGAAAACGCATGGTCACTCCTTTGAAATCATTATCGCGACGCTCTGATTCAGGCTCGCTTTGCTATGGTTGTCGAGTGCCTTCGACAACGAATGGTCATGAAGTTGTCATGACCGTGCGGATTTTACGGAAAAACTGGAGAAGAAAATGAAAAGCTTTATGTCACGTGCAGCGTTCGCGGGTGTGCTGATGGGCGTTTCGGTGCTGGCCAGTGCGGCGACACCGGCCCCCAAAGGTGCTGAAGTGTTCATCGTTTCTCCCGCAGACGGGGCAAAGGTTTCCCAAGAGTTCAAGGTCAAGTTTGGCACCAAGGACGTTGCGCTGGCTCCGGCCGGTGATGTCACCAAGAACACCGGCCACCATCACTTGCTGATCGACGTCGACAAGCTGCCAGCGGCCGGTGCGCCGATTCCCAACGATGCCAACCACATGCATTTCGGCAAGGCGCAGACCGAAGCGACCATCAAACTGGCCCCTGGCAAGCACACTTTGCAACTGGAACTGGGAGACAGCGGCCACATGCCGTTCGATCCACCCATCGTGTCGAAGAAGATCACCGTCAACGTCGATTAACGTTTCGACGTGCATGAAAAAGGGAGCCCGAAGGCTCCCTTTTTTGTCGCTCAGCGTTCGATCAGAACAACACACGGCTACGGATAGTGCCGTTGATGTGCTGCAGCTTCTCTTGCGCCAAGTCCGAGTACTCGGCGTCGACGTCGATCACCACGTAGCCAACCTTCTCGTTGGTCTGCAGGAACTGACCGGAGATGTTGATGCCGTTTTCGGCGAAGACCTTGTTGATCTCGCTCATCACACCCGGGATGTTCTCGTGGATGTGCAGCAGACGGTGCTTGCCAGGGTGAGCCGGCAGGGCTACTTCCGGGAAGTTGACCGACGAAACGGACGTACCGTTGTCGCTGTACTTGACCAGTTTTTCTGCCACTTCCAGACCGATGTTGGCTTGCGCTTCGGCGGTCGAACCACCGATGTGCGGGGTCAGGATCACGTTGTCGAGGCCACGTAGCGGGCTTTCGAACTCTTCGTCGTTGGAGCGTGGCTCCACCGGGAATACGTCGATGGCCGCGCCGATCAGGTGCTTGTCCTTGATCGCGTCCGCCAGGGCGTCCAGCTCGACCACGGTACCGCGCGCCGCGTTGATCAGGATGCCGCCCTTCTTGATGGCGCGGATTTCCTTCTCGCCGATCATCCACTGGGTCGCAGCGGTTTCCGGAACGTGCAGGGTGACGATGTCGGACATGCCCAGCAGCTCGGTCAGGCTACCGATCTGAGTCGCGTTGCCCAGTGGCAGCTTGGTCACGGTGTCGTAGAAGTACACCTGCATGCCCAGACCTTCAGCCAGAACCGACAGCTGAGTGCCGATCGAGCCGTAGCCGACGATGCCGAGTTTCTTGCCACGGATCTCGAAGGAGTTGGCTGCGGACTTGATCCAGCCGCCACGGTGGCAGGAAGCGTTTTTCTCCGGGATGCCGCGCAGCAGCAGGATCGCTTCGGCCAGCACCAGCTCGGCAACGGAGCGGGTGTTGGAGTACGGCGCGTTGAACACGGCAATACCGCGCTCACGGGCAGCACTCAGGTCAACCTGGTTGGTGCCGATGCAGAAACAGCCGACCGCAACCAGCTTCTTCGCGTGATCGAAGATCTCTTCGGTCAGTTGGGTGCGCGAACGAATGCCGATGAAGTGAGCGTCAGCGATCTTTTCCTTGAGCTGGGCTTCCGGCAAGGAACCTGTCAGGTATTCGATGCTGGTGTAGCCCGCCGCCTTGAGGACGTCGACAGCCGATTGGTGGACGCCTTCGAGAAGAAGGAACTTGATCTTGCTCTTATCGAGAGAAGTCTTGCTCATCTGCGTAAACCTGTATCCCGGAGAAAAATGGCAGGAAATGGTCAACAGACGCTGACCCGGACGACAAGAAAGTCGTCTCCGCGGATCTGGCCTTGGGCACTGTCCTGCGGGGTCGATATGCTAGCATAGCCTCCCCGCTAAACACTCATTCCTGCGACGTGAAGCGTTCTCAGGATGACCATGAATTGTTCGAGAGTTCTGTCGATGACCAATCCTGCCCTGATTGAAGAACTGAAGACCCTGGTCGAGCCTGGCAAGGTCCTGACCGACGCCGACTCCCTGAATGCGTATGGCAAGGATTGGACCAAGCACTTCGCCCCGGCGCCAAGCGCTATCGTGTTTCCCAAGACCATCGAACAGGTGCAGGCGGTGGTCCGTTGGGCCAACACGCACAAGGTGGCGCTGGTGCCATCGGGCGGGCGTACCGGGCTTTCTGCGGCTGCGGTTGCGGCCAACGGCGAAGTGGTCGTGTCGTTCGACTACATGAATCAGATTCTCGACGTGAACCTCACCGACCGTACCGCCGTTTGTCAGCCGGGCGTGGTCACTGAGCATTTGCAGAACGTCGCCGAAGAAAAAGGCCTGTATTACCCGGTCGACTTCGCCTCTGCAGGTTCCAGTCAGATTGGCGGCAACATCGGCACCAATGCCGGCGGGATCAAGGTTATTCGCTACGGCATGACTCGTAACTGGGTGGCCGGTATGAAAGTCGTCACCGGCAAGGGCGATGTGCTGGAACTGAACAAAGACCTGATCAAGAACGCCACCGGTTACGACCTGCGTCAGCTGTTCATCGGCGCTGAAGGCACCCTCGGTTTCGTCGTCGAAGCGACCATGCGCCTCGATCGCGCGCCGAAGAATCTCACCGCGATGGTTCTCGGCACCGCCGATTTCGACTCGATCATGCCGGTGCTGCACGCCTTCCAGGGCAAGCTCGACCTGACCGCGTTCGAATTCTTCTCCGACAAAGCCCTGGCCAAAGTCATGGGCCGTGGCGACGTACCGGCGCCGTTCGAAACTGATTGCCCGTTCTACGCATTGCTGGAATTCGAAGCGACCACAGAAGAAGTGGCCAACAGCGCACTGGAAACCTTCGAGCATTGCGTCGAACAGGGCTGGGTGCTTGACGGTGTGATGAGCCAGAGCGAAACCCAACTGCAGAACCTGTGGAAACTGCGCGAGTACATCTCCGAAACCATCTCGCACTGGACGCCGTACAAGAACGACATCTCGGTCACGGTCTCGAAAGTACCGGCGTTTTTGAAGGAAATCGATGCGATCGTCGGTGAACACTATCCGGACTTTGAAATCGTCTGGTTCGGCCACATTGGCGACGGCAACCTGCATTTGAACATTCTCAAGCCGGATAACCTGAGCAAGGACGAGTTCTTCGCCAAGTGCGCGACCGTCAACAAGTGGGTGTTCGAAACCGTCGAGAAGTACAACGGTTCGATCTCCGCCGAACACGGCGTCGGCATGACCAAGCGCGATTACTTGACCTACAGCCGCTCGCCGGTTGAGATCGAGTACATGAAAGCGGTGAAAGCGGTGTTCGACCCGAACGGCATCATGAACCCGGGCAAGATCTTCGCGGTTTGATCGGCAATCTTTGATGAATCAATGAAGGCAGGAGTCGGTAAATGAGCTATCAGCACCAGTACGTCGACGGCACGCGCATCCACTTCCCGATCGGGAAAGTCGTGTGCATTGGCCGTAATTACGCCGAACACGCCAAGGAACTGGACAACCCGGTGCCAACCGAGCCGTTGCTGTTCATCAAGCCGGGCAGTTGCGTGGTCGAGCTGGAAGGCGGTTTCGCCATTCCGACCGAGCGCGGTTCGGTGCACTACGAAGCGGAAATCGCTGTGTTGATCGGCAAGCCGTTGTCGACCAAGCCAAGCCGTGAAGAAGTGCTCGACGCGATCTCCGGTTTCGCCCCGGCACTCGATCTGACCCTGCGCGACAAGCAAGCCGAGCTGAAAGCCAAGGGCCTGCCGTGGGAAATCGCCAAATCGTTCGACGGCGCGGCGGTGCTTGCTCCGTTCGTGGTCGGCAGCACATTTGCTGACCTGACCGACATCGGTATCCGCCTGACCATCAACGGCGAAGTGCGTCAGGACGGCAACAGCAGCGCGATGCTCAACCCGATCGTGCCGATGATCCAGCACATGGCCGGTTGCTTCTCGCTGCAGGCCGGTGATGTGATCCTTACCGGTACGCCAGTCGGCGTCGGCCCGCTGAACGTGGGCGATGACATCGTCCTCGAACTGGTCGGTGCGAGCAGCTTCACCAGCAGCGTGCGCTGATTTAACGCGGTCCCCTTGTAGGAGTGAGCCTGCTCGCGATGGCGCGAGCAGGCTCACTCCTACAGGGTTTTGTGATCTTTCCCACAATGGTGCAGGGCAATCCCGCCATTTGCCGTTTTTTTCACATCCTGTACGGATAATTCCTCTCATTCTGGCGTCTGAGCCGGCCTCTTTGTGCTATTACCCTTAGCCTGAATTTTCGGAACGCGTCCCTCGATGTCATCTCAAACTCAGCTCAAACCCACTCGCCGTTCACGTTTCGCCCTGCGCTGGTATGTCTGGCTTTTGCTGGTCCTTGCCGCCGCTTATGCCGTGGCGTTTGCCATGCATTGGGATGATCGCGGAGTGCTTTGGCTGCAGGAACGCTTCGAAAGCCAGGCCGAGCAGAAGGAAAGCATCTGGCTACCGGACTATCGCGTGGTGATCGATGCCAAGCCGCTCAAGGGGATGGAGAAGGACGAAGCTTCGGATCTGGCGTACAACCCGCAGACCAAAACGCTGTTCTCGGTGATGGGCAAGAACCCGTTTCTCGCTGAACTGACTTTACAGGGCGATGTGCTGCGCAAGATGCCGCTGGTGGGCTGGAGCAATCCGGAAGGCCTGACGATGATGGAAAACGGCTTGATGGCCATCGTCGACGAGCGCCAGCACCTGCTGTCGATCGTCAGGGTCGACGCGGATACTCGTGAATTGAACATCGCCGATTTCCCGAAATACGATCTCGGTCCTTCGAAAGACCAGAATAAAGCCTTCGAAGCCATCACGTGGGACGCTCGCAATCAGCAACTGTTGCTGGGCGAGGAGCGGCCACCAGCGCTGTTCACCTGGAAAAGCGATGGCAGCCAGATCCTCAAGGGCGACAAGCAGAAACTCGTCAGTGATGAACTGGATATTCGCAACCTCTCGGCCTTGGCGATTGACCCGCGCACCCAGCACACACTGGTGCTGTCCGCCGACTCACATCTGCTGCTGGAGCTGGACGAGAAGGGCGAACAGGTCAGCTTCATGACCCTGCTTGGCGGCTTCAATGGCCTGAAAAACACCATTCCCCGCGCCGAAGGCGTGACCATGGACGAGGCGGGTACGCTGTACATGGTCAGCGAGCCGAACCTGTTCTACCGCTTCGAAAAACAGAGGTAGTGCCTCTGTGTAGGAGCTGCCGAAGGTTCGGGCCGCGTTCGGACGATCTTTTGACTGTGGGACGCAGAGCGTCCCCGGCTGCATTCCCACGCAGAGCGTGGGAACGATCAGATCGCAGCCTGCGGCAGCTCCTACACGGGTTGGCTTGTGGTTTGAGGCAAGTGGCCATTAAGCTTCAGTTCAGACGGGCGTGATATTTCATCCGCCTGTTTTGATCCCGAGCTCATCCACATGCGTCGACTTGCCCGCCCCAAGCCTCTGATTATCTTCCTGACGGTGATTGCCCTGATCGCGTTGATTGCGATCGGTCAATACATGCGCCTGTTCGAGCGTGCCTGGTTCAACCTGCACACCCTGTGGCAACCGCAGAGTAGCGAGTCGATTGGGCTGGATCAGTATCGCGTCGAGATTGAAGCGCGGGTGATTGACGGGCTGGACGACGATGTTTCGGCGCTGACCTTCGATCCGGTGCGCAAAAGCCTGTTCACCGTGACCAACAAGAATTCCGAACTGGTCGAACTGTCGCTCGAAGGCAAGATCCTGCGGCGCATTGCCCTGATTGGTTTTGGCGATCCCGAAGCGGTCGAGTACATCAGCGCCGACACCTACGTGATCACTGACGAGCGTCAGCAGCGGCTGATCAAGATTCACCTGGAAGCAGACACCACATTCCTCGACGCAGCGGATGCCGAACAGATGACCCTCGGTGTGCATATGGCCAGCAACAAAGGCTTCGAAGGCCTGGCGTATGACTCGGTGGGCAAGCGCCTGTTTGTCGCGAAAGAGCGCAATCCGATGCTGATCTACGAAGTGCACGGCTTTCCGCACTTCAATCCGGAGAAGTCCTACGCGGTGCATGTAATCAACGATCCCAAGCGTGACGCCGGGATGTTTGTGCGCGATCTGTCGAGCCTGCAATACGACGAGCGCAGCGGGCATTTATTGGCGCTGTCCGATGAGTCGCGGCTGATTCTGGAGCTGGATGTCGGCGGGCGGCCGTTGAGCACCATGTCCATCAGTGGCGGTCGGCAGGGTTTGAAGAAGACCGTACCGCAGGCGGAGGGCATTGCGATGGATGATGACGGGACGTTGTATCTGGTGAGTGAGCCGAATCTGTTTTACGTCTTCAAAAAACCTGCACAGCCTTAACTCACACCACAAAACACTGTGGGAGCGAGCCTGCTCGCGAAGGCGTCGTGTCAGCTAATGAAAATGTTGGCTGAACTGGCGCTTTCGCGAGCAGGCTCGCTCCCACAGGTTTATTCGTCTGCCCATAAAGAGTGGACAGTCTGGGCTTACTCACCCTTGAGGGTTTTCACGCCTTCGCTAGTACCCAGCAACAGCAAGTCCGCCGGACGCGCCGCGAACAAGCCGTTGGTGACCACGCCGACAATCGCATTGATCTGCGCTTCCAGCTCCACCGGGTTGGTGATCTGCAGGTTGAACACATCGAGAATGATGTTGCCGTTGTCGGTCAGCACGCCTTCGCGATACACCGGGTCGCCGCCCAGTTTCACCAGCTGACGGGCGACGTGGCTGCGCGCCATCGGGATCACTTCGACCGGCAGCGGGAATTCGCCCAGCACCGGCACCAGTTTGCTGGCGTCAGCGATGCAGATGAAGGTCTTGGCCACGGCCGCGACGATCTTCTCGCGGGTCAGTGCGGCGCCGCCGCCCTTGATCAGGTTCAGGTGCGCGTCGCTTTCATCGGCGCCGTCGACGTAGAACTCCAGGTCGCTGACGGTGTTCAGTTCATACACCGGAATCCCGTGGCCTTTCAGGCGCGCGGCGGTGGCTTCGGAACTGGCGACGGCGCCATCGAACGCGCCCTTGTGCTGGGCCAGGGCGTCGATGAAGCAGTTGGCAGTGGAGCCGGTGCCGACCCCGACGATGCTCTTGTCGTCTAGTTTCGGAAGGATGAAGTCGACGGCGGCCTGAGCCACTGCCTGTTTGAGTTGATCCTGGGTCATGCGGGCTCCGGAAGCGGGCAAGGTGAGAACGGAAAGGCCGGCATTATAGCCGCAAGCGTGGCTAAAACCTCTGGATTCGTGTGGTCGTGCGGGCAAAAGCCGGGTTAGACTCCTCGGTCCCGCTCAACCGCTCAGTGATGCTTTCCGATGCTCGAACAGTACGTCAAAAAGATCCTCACCTCGCGCGTTTATGACGTTGCCGTAGAAACCCCGCTGCAGAACGCTCGCCAGCTCTCCGAGCGGCTGGGCAACGACATTTGGCTCAAGCGCGAAGACTTGCAGCCAGTGTTCTCGTTCAAGATTCGCGGCGCCTACAACAAACTGACGCAACTGAGCGATGAAGAGCGCGCCCGTGGCGTGGTCACCGCGTCGGCGGGCAACCATGCGCAAGGTCTGGCCCTGGCGGCGAAAGTGCTGGGCGTCAAAGCCACGATCGTCATGCCCAAGACCACCCCCGAGATCAAAGTCGAAGGCGTGCGTTCGCGCGGCGGCAAAGTGGTGCTGCACGGGGATTCGTTCCCGGAAGCCCTGGCCTACTCGCTGAAACTGGTTGATGAAAAAGGCTACGTCTACATCCACCCGTACGACGATCCGCACACCATTGCCGGGCAGGGCACCGTGGCCATGGAAATTCTGCGCCAGCACCCGCAGCCGCTGGACGCGATTTTCGTTCCGGTTGGCGGTGGTGGTCTGATCGCCGGCATCGCCGCGTACGTCAAATACCTGCGTCCGGACATCAAAGTCATCGGCGTCGAGCCGGACGATTCCAACTGCCTGCAAGCGGCGATGGCCGCCGGTGAGCGCGTGGTGCTGCCGACCGTGGGCATCTTCGCCGACGGCGTTGCTGTGGCACAGATCGGCCAGCACACCTTCGACATCTGCAAAGACTATGTCGATGAAGTGATCACCGTCAGCACCGACGAGATCTGTGCAGCAATTAAAGATATCTACGACGATACCCGCTCGATCACCGAGCCTGCCGGCGCGTTGGGCGTGGCCGGGATCAAGAAATACGTCGAACAGCGCGGCGTCAGCGGCCAGACTTTTGTCGCGATCGATTCCGGCGCCAACGTCAACTTCGACCGCTTGCGCCACGTCGCTGAACGCGCCGAACTGGGCGAAGGCCGTGAAGCGATCATCGCCGTGACCATCCCCGAGAAGGCCGGCAGCTTCAAGGCGTTCTGCGAAGCGATCGGCAAGCGCCAGATCACCGAATTCAACTATCGCTATAACACCGGCAGCGAAGCGCACATCTTCGTTGGCGTGCAGACCCATCCGGAAAACGACCCGCGCAGCGCATTGCTGGCGAGCCTGACCGAGCAAGGTTTCCCGGTCACCGATCTGACCGACAACGAACTGGCCAAACTGCACATCCGGCACATGGTCGGCGGCCGCGCGGCGCAGGTGGTCGATGAAGTGGTGTTCCGTTTCGAGTTCCCGGAGCGTCCGGGGGCGCTGTTCAACTTCCTTAATAAGCTCGGTGGGCGTTGGAACATTTCGATGTTTCATTACCGCAACCACGGCGCCGCCGATGGCCGCGTGGTCGCCGGCCTGCAAGTGCCGCACGACGAGCGTCATCTGGTGCCGGCGGCGCTTGCGGAAATCGGTTACCCGTACTGGGATGAAAGCGAAAACCCGGCCTATCAGCTGTTTCTTGGCTGAACAGCTACGCTGATGGGCATGGCCCAAGGAAGAGAAATTCATGGAAACCCTGACCACCCTGAAAGTCCTTCACGTCGCAGCGACCGTGGTCATACTCGCGAGCGGGCTGGGGCTCGCCGCTCTGACCTGGCTTAATCGCAGCGAAGGGCCGGCCAGCACGATGCAGCGTCCCTGGCTGTTTATCTGGTGTTTGATGCTGATCGGTATGCTCAGCATGCCTTTCACCGGCTGGTGGTTGGTACACCTGATCGGCTGGCCGCTGGGGCAGTTGTGGATTCTGGGGTCCAGTGTGATCTATGCCGTGGCGACGTTGAGTGCAGTGTGGTTGTTGGTGCGGCTTAATCAGCTGTGGACTAGCGGGGTTGGTAACTGGAAATTCACGTTGGCGCTGGCGATTGTCAGCGGCATCGGATTTCTCGCCATTGCCGGGTTGATGGGGGCTAAGCCTGTTTAAGGCTTGAGACCGAGTTGACCCCATTCGCGAGCAGGCTCGCTCCCACAGGGGATTTTTGACCTACACAGATCCAATGTGGGAGCGAGCCTGCTCGCGAAGGCGTAATCAGCCGCGCAGCGAAATCACCGGCCAGCCACGTTTTTCGGCTTCAGCACGCAGATTCGGATCCGGATCCACCGCCACCGGATTCGCCACCTGCTCCAGCAACGGCAAATCATTCATCGAATCGCTATAGAAATAGCTGTCATCCAAAGAATACCCGGTCTCTTCCAGCCAACGGTTCAGGCGTGTCACCTTGCCTTCACGGAAGCACGGAATATCAGTGCTGCGCCCGCTGTAACGGCCATCGACCATCTCGCATTCGGTAGCGATCAGGGTTTCAACGCCCAGACGCACAGCAATCGGCGCGGTCACGAAGCGGTTGGTCGCGGTGATGATCACCAGTTTGTCGCCCGCGTCGCGGTGTTTTTTCAGCAGCTCCAGCGCCTGCGGCAATACGATCGGTTCAATGCAGTCGCGCATGTAATCGCTGTGCCATTGCTCGAGCACGGCCATTTCGGTGCGGCCGAGGATCTCCAGGCAGAAGTTCAGGTACGCGGCGTTATCCAGTTTGCCGGCCAGGTAATCCTGATAGAACTCGTCGTTGCGCGCTTTGTACGCAATCGGGTCGAGGAAGCCGCGTTCACACAGATAGTCGCCCCAGGCGTGATCGCTGTCGCCGCCCAGAAGGGTGTTGTCCAAATCGAAGAGTGCCAGGCGCATTGCAGTTACCCGCTGATAAGTCTGTAAAAAGGCGACAAGAATACGGTCTTTTCACAAGAGTGCACATAAGGTAGGAAGCTTCGTTGCCGCCTTATCAACCTTTGTGGAACAATGCGGCGACATGCGTTTGCGAGGTTGTTGCCGTGATCGACCCCGATGGTTTCCGCCCCAATGTCGGGATCATTCTGACGAATGACGCCGGCCAGGTGCTATGGGCTCGCCGTATCAATCAAGATGCCTGGCAGTTTCCGCAAGGGGGAATCAACCCTGAAGAGACGCCGGAAGACGCCTTGTACCGCGAGCTGAACGAAGAAGTTGGCCTGGAACGTGAAGATGTTGAAATACTGGCCTGTACTCGGGGCTGGTTGCGCTATCGTTTGCCGCAACGACTGGTGCGTACGCACAGCCAACCGCTGTGCATCGGCCAGAAACAGAAATGGTTTCTCCTGCGCCTGATCTCCAACGAGCAGCGGGTGCGGATGGATTTGACCGGTAAACCGGAGTTCGATGGCTGGCGCTGGGTCAGCTATTGGTATCCGTTGGGCCAGGTGGTGACATTCAAGCGCGAGGTGTATCGCCGCGCCCTCAAAGAGCTTGCCCCGCGCCTTTTAGCGCGCGACTGACGACGGAGTTCGACCCCGAGCCATGCTCAATACGCTGCGCAAGATCGTCCAGGAAGTTAACTCCGCCAAGGATCTCAAGGCGGCGTTGGGGATTATTGTGTTGCGCGTCAAAGAGGCCATGGGCAGCCAGGTCTGCTCGGTCTACCTGCTTGATCCCGAGACCAACCGTTTCGTCCTGATGGCCACCGAGGGCTTGAACAAGCGCTCGATCGGCAAGGTCAGCATGGCACCCAACGAAGGTCTGGTCGGTCTGGTCGGCACGCGTGAAGAACCCCTGAACCTCGAAAACGCTTCCGTTCACCCGCGCTACCGCTACTTCGCCGAAACCGGTGAAGAGCGTTATGCCTCGTTCCTCGGCGCACCGATCATTCACCACCGCCGCGTCGTCGGCGTGTTGGTCATCCAGCAAAAAGAACGCCGTCAGTTCGACGAAGGTGAAGAGGCCTTCCTCGTGACCATGAGCGCGCAGCTCGCCGGGGTTATCGCCCACGCCGAGGCCACCGGTTCGATCCGCGGCCTGGGCCGTCAGGGCAAAGGTATTCAGGAAGCCAAGTTCGTCGGCGTGCCGGGTTCGCCGGGTGCGGCGGTCGGTACCGCGGTGGTCATGCTGCCGCCGGCCGATCTCGACGTAGTGCCAGACAAGACCATCACTGACATCAACGCCGAGCTGGCGCTGTTCAAGACCGCCATCGAAGGCGTGCGCGCAGACATGCGCACGTTGTCCGCCAAGCTTGCGACCCAGTTGCGCCCGGAAGAGCGCGCACTGTTCGACGTCTACCTGATGATGCTCGACGATGCCTCGCTGGGCAGCGAAATCACCACGGTGATCAAGACCGGCCAGTGGGCCCAGGGCGCGTTGCGTCAGGTGGTCACGGAACACGTCAACCGGTTCGAACTGATGGACGACGCCTACCTGCGTGAGCGTGCATCGGACGTCAAAGACCTTGGCCGCCGTCTGCTCGCCTATTTGCAGGAAGAGCGTCAGCAGAACCTGGTCTACCCGGAAAAAACCATTCTGGTCAGCGAAGAACTGACGCCGGCGATGCTCGGCGAGGTGCCGGAAGGCACGCTGGTCGGTCTGGTCTCGGTACTCGGCTCGGGTAACTCGCACGTCGCGATCCTCGCCCGGGCCATGGGCATTCCGACGGTGATGGGTCTGGTCGACCTGCCGTACGCCAAGGTCGACGGCATCGAAATGATCGTCGACGGCACCCGCGGCGAGGTCTACACCAACCCGAGCGAAGTGCTGCGCAAGCAGTTCGCCGAGGTCGTCGAAGAAGAGAAACAACTGGCGCTGGGCCTCGACACCCTGCGCGACCTGCCATGCGTGACCCTCGACGGCCACCGCATGCCGCTGTGGGTCAACACCGGACTGCTTGCCGATGTGGCGCGGGCGCAGAAGCGTGGCGCCGAGGGTGTCGGCCTGTACCGCACCGAAGTGCCGTTCATGATCAACCAGCGCTTCCCGAGCGAGAAGGAACAACTGGCGATCTACCGCGAGCAGCTCGCCGCGTTCCACCCGCAACCGGTGACCATGCGCAGCCTCGACATCGGCGGTGACAAGTCGCTGTCGTACTTCCCGATCAAGGAAGACAACCCGTTCCTCGGCTGGCGCGGCATTCGCGTCACCCTCGACCACCCGGAAATCTTCCTGGTGCAGACCCGCGCGATGCTCAAGGCCAGCGAAGGCCTGAACAACCTGCGGATTCTGCTTCCGATGATCTCCGGCACCCACGAACTCGAAGAAGCCTTGCACCTGATCCACCGGGCCTGGGGCGAAGTGCGCGACGAAGGCACCGACGTGCCGATGCCGCCGATTGGCGTGATGATCGAGATTCCGGCAGCGGTTTATCAGACCAAGGAACTGGCGCGGATGGTCGACTTCCTTTCGGTCGGCTCCAACGACTTGACCCAATACCTGCTGGCGGTCGACCGTAACAACCCGCGTGTGGCCGATCTTTACGATTACCTGCATCCGGCGGTGCTGCAAGCTTTGCAGACCGTGGTGCGCGATGCCCATGCGGAAGGCAAACCGGTGAGTATCTGCGGCGAGATGGCTGGCGACCCGGCGGCGGCGGTGCTGTTGATGGCGATGGGTTTCGACAGTTTGTCGATGAACGCCACCAACTTGCCGAAGGTGAAGTGGATGCTGCGTCAGGTCAATCTGAGCAAGGCTCAGGAATTGCTGGCGGAGCTGATGACCATTGATAACCCGCAGGTTATCCACAGCTCGCTGCAATTGGCGCTGAAGAATCTTGGGTTGTCGAAGATGCATCCGCCGGCGGTGGTCAAGGCCCTCTGAAGATCAAAAGCCCCTCACCCTAGCCCTCTCCCAGAGGGAGAGGGGACTGATTGGGGGATGCTGCAGAGGTACGCCGACCTGAAGGTGCTGTGCTGAATCCATGATCGACCCGCACCGACCTGAAGGTGCTTTGCTGAATCCATAATCGACTCACAGCGACTGAAGGTGCTGCTGAATCCATAATCAACTCGGTCTTTCAGGTCGATGTATGGCTCAAGACAACGCGGTCGGCCCCCCTATCCCTCCGGGAGAGGGGACTGATTGGGGGATGCTGCAGAGGTACGCCGACCTGAAAGTGCTGTGTTGAATCCATAATAGATTCACACCGATTTGAAGGTGCTTTGCTGAATCCATAATCGACTCACAGCGACTGAAGGTGCTGCTGAATCCATAATCAACTCGGTCTTTCAGGTCGATGTATGGCTCAAGACATCACGGTCGGCTCCCTCTCCCTCCGGGAGAGGGCTGGGGTGAGGGTAAGCTTTTAAGCTGTTATTTCCACCTCGCCCAAATGCCCGCCATACGGCCCAAAACTCCGCTCGACCATCCGCCGCGACCCATCCGCCTTCACGATCAACGCCGTACTCGCCCGCGTCCCGTAACTCTGGCTGGCAATAAACACACTCGACAGCAATGTTTCAGTGGCCAGACCCACGCCGGTATCCGGCAGCTCGGCCGACGGCGCAACCTGCGCATCACTCAACAACCCCAGCAACCGCGCAGGCGTCGGATCATCCAGCACCGCACTCAAAGCAACCTTGGCCTTCAGCAACTTCGGCCACGGCGTATCCAGCCCGGCATTGGATAATCCGTAGATGCCCGATTCCAGCATCACCGGTTCCGACATCCGCGCATTGAAGTGCCACAGCTCATGACTGTTGCCGAGCAACAGATTAAACCCGGCATATTCCGCCGAACGCCCGACCACATCGCTTAAATAATCATCAATCGACGCATCACCCGTGAGAAACCTCGCCACCAGTTCCCCTCGTGACTTGCGCGCTGGCGCCTGCTGCGGATCGCGAATATTGGTCAGCGCAGCAAAGCGTCCGTTGGCGCCAATCCCCAGCCAAGTCCCGCCAGCCTCAAGATCACGTCCGGCATGCACATGCGGCGCTTCCGGCCATTGCGCCAGCGGCAGGCTCGGCCGGGCGTAGAACTCGTCACGGTTGGCCGCGACAATCAGTGGCAGGGCATGACCCGGGCGCCAGGCGAAAACAATCAGGCACATAAGGTGGTCCTTGTGTGTTTTTTGCTCACTCTACGCATCCCGCGTCCGTGCATCCATCGCCAGTGGAGCCAGAGGGTGTGCATCCGTTACCATGCCGCTCCGGTTTTGCGGATGCGGTCTGGGGAGACGGTCATGGAATTTCTGCTCTATCTGGCGCTGGGCGCCTGTGCGGGCGTGCTGGCCGGGCTGTTCGGGGTTGGCGGCGGGATCATTATTGTCCCGGTGCTGGTGTTCAGTTTCACCTTGCAGGGCTTTGATCAGTCGATCCTTACGCATCTGGCGGTCGGCACGTCGCTGGCGACGATCATCTTCACCTCGGTCAACGCCGTGCGTGAGCACCATCGACGAGGCGCAGTGCGCTGGCCGATCTTCATGTGGATGGCCGTCGGCATTCTGCTCGGTGCAGGTTTCGGTGCACTGACTGCGGAAGCGATTTCCGGCCCGCACCTGCAAAAGATCATCGGCGTGTTTGCCTTGATTATCTCGGTGCAATTGGCGCTGGACATCAAACCCAAGGCCAGCCGAACGGTGCCGGGCAAACTCGGTCTGACCGTGGCCGGCGGTGTGATTGGCTGGGCCTCGGCGATTTTCGGCGTCGGTGGCGGCTCGCTAACCGTGCCGTTCCTGACCTGGCGCAGCGTGCCGATGCAGCAAGCGGTGGCGACCTCGTCGGCCTGCGGGCTGCCAATCGCGCTGGTCAGTGCATTAAGTTTCATGATTCTGGGGTGGCACGATCCGTTGTTGCCGGCCCATAGTCTCGGTTTTGTGTATTTGCCGGCGTTGTTGGGCATCGCCCTGACCAGCATGGTATTCGCCCGCATCGGCGCGCGATTGGCGCACAGGTTGTCGCCGCGCTTGCTGAAACGGCTGTTCGCCGCTTTGCTGTTCACCGTAGGTTTAAGCTTTTTGCTTTGATCTCGTCGCAATCCTGGCTTAATCCTGAGGTGACAGCGTCGCCCGGGAATTCTGCTTTCAACTCTAACGAGGAGTCGCAATGCTGCCTTACCCGCAGATCGACCCGGTGGCCCTGGCCATCGGTCCGCTGAAAATCCACTGGTACGGTCTGATGTACCTGATCGGCATCGGCGGTGCGTGGCTGCTGGCGTCGCGCCGGCTCAACCGTTTCGACCCGACCTGGACCAAGGAGAAACTCTCCGACATGGTCTTCTGGATGTCGATGGGCGTCATCGTCGGCGGACGTCTGGGCTATGTGCTGTTCTACGATCTGAGCGCTTACCTGGCCAACCCGACGCTGATTTTCGAAGTGTGGAAGGGCGGCATGTCGTTCCACGGCGGCTTTATCGGCGTGATGCTGGCCGCGTTGTGGTTCGGCAAGCGTAACGGCAAGTCGTTCTTCCAGTTGATGGACTTCGTCGCGCCAATGGTGCCGATCGGTCTGGGCGCCGGGCGCATCGGTAACTTCATCAACGCCGAGCTTTGGGGCAAAGCCACCGACGTACCGTGGGCCATGGTCTTTCCGCCATTCAGCGATCCGGCGCAACTGCCGCGTCACCCGTCGCAGCTGTATCAGTTCGCGCTCGAAGGCGTGGCGTTGTTCCTGATCCTGTGGATTTTCTCGCGCAAACCGCGTCCGACCATGGCTGTTTCCGGCATGTTCGCGCTGTTCTACGGCATCTTCCGTTTCATCGTCGAGTTCGTCCGCGTGCCGGATGCGCAGTTGGGCTATCTGGCCTGGAACTGGCTGACCATGGGCCAGGTGCTCTGCGTGCCGATGATCGTCGGCGGGCTGTTCCTGATCTGGCTGGCCTATCGTCGCGCGCCGGCAGCACCGCTCGCGCCGACGGCTTAAACTACGAACCCCGGCGCGCGACGCCGGGGCTCAAAGGACACAGGTAACTCATGAAGCAATATCTCGAACTGGTCTCGCACGTCATTCAGAACGGCACCAAACAGGCCAACCGCACCGGCATCAACACCATCAGTTTTCCGGGGGCGATGCTGCGTTTCGATCTGCAGGAAGGTTTCCCGGCGATCACCACGCGCAAAATGGCCTTCAAATCGGCCATCGGCGAGATGTGCGGTTTTCTTCGTGGCGTGAACAACGCCGCTGAATTCCGTGCGCTGGGCTGCAAAGTCTGGGACCAGAACGCCAACGAAAACGCACAGTGGCTGGCCAACCCGTTCCGTCAGGGCGATGACGACCTCGGTGAGATCTACGGCGTGCAATGGCGCAAGTGGCCGGCGTACAAGCAGATCCCGCTGAGCAACAGCGCCGCCATCGAACAAACCCTGAGCAACGGCTACAAGCAGATCGCTCAGGGCGAAGAAGATGGCCAGGCCTACGTGGTGCTGTACAAAGCCATCGACCAGGTGCGTCAGTGCGTCGATACGATCATCAACGATCCGGGCAGCCGCCGTATTCTGTTCCACGGCTGGAACGTTGCTCAACTGGATGAAATGGCCCTGCCGCCGTGCCATCTGCTGTACCAGTTCCACCCGAATGTCGAGACCAAAGAGATTTCTCTGACCCTCTACATCCGTTCTAACGATCTGGGTCTGGGCACGCCGTTCAACCTCACCGAAGGCGCCGCGCTGCTGAGCCTGATCGGTCGCCTGACCGGCTACACGCCGCGCTGGTTCACCTATTTCATTGGTGATGCGCATGTCTATGAAAACCACCTGGACATGCTCAACGAACAGCTCAAGCGCGAGCCGTTTGCCATGCCCAAGCTGAAGATCTCCGATCGTGTGCCGGAGTTTGCCAAGACTGGCGTTTACCAGCCGGAATGGCTGGAGCTGGTCGAGCCGAGCGACTTCTCGCTGGAAGGTTATGAGCATCACGCGCCGATGACTGCACCGATGGCGGTCTAGTCAGCAGGATCGTTCCCACGCTCTGCGTGGGAATGAATCCCGTGACGCTCCGCGTCACTTAGGACGCGGAGCGTCCATGGCGGCATTCCCACGCGGAGCATGGGAACGAGCGCCAACGTCAGTGGCCGTGGCTGCGGCCTACGTGGGAGTGTTCGACTTCGGTTGCGACGACTCCGCCGCTGACCTCCAGCCGCTGCAAAATCCCGCATTGATCGGCCATCGGCCCTTCGCCACAACGTTGGCGCAGGTCGAGCAACTGTGTCTGCAACGCCAACAACCCATCAATGCGCGCCTTCACATGCTGGATATGTTCGTCGATCAGGGTATTAACGCTTTCACACTGATCCTGCGGGCTATCACGCATGGCCAGCAGGCTGCGGATTTCTTCGAGGGTCATGTCGAGGGTGCGGCAGTTGCGGATGAAGGTCAGGCGTTCGGCGTGCGCCTGGGTGTAGACGCGGTAGTTGCCGTCGCTGCGGGCCGGCTCTGGCAGGAGGTTTTCGCGCTCGTAATAGCGGATGGTTTCCACGGCGCAGTCGGTGAGTTTGGCCAGTTCTCCGATCTTCATGACGGCAATCTCCAAAAGGGTGCTTGACCCTATAGTGGCTACAGGGTCTTTACTTGGCAACAGGCACCTTCATGGACGCGACCAATGAGCGATTCCCAGCACACCCACAAGCCCGGCGACGGCCACGATCACAGTCATAAATTGCAGCCTGTGCATAAGCATGCCCACGGCGGCGATGCCTGCTGTGGGTCAAAAGCCGCTGCGCCGGCACCGGTTCACGCGCACGAAGATTCCTGCTGCTCGTCGACAGCCGCCGCGCCTGCGTTGGTGCAACTGAGCGAAAAGACCAGCGCCGATGCGCGGCTGAGCAGTTTCCGCATCGAGGCGATGGACTGCCCGACGGAGCAGACGCTGATCCAGAACAAACTCGGCAAACTCGCCGGTGTGCAGCAACTGGAATTCAACCTGATCAATCGCGTGCTCGGCGTGACCCACAATCTGCCGGGCACGGAACCGATCACCGAGGCGATCAAATCCCTCGGCATGCACGCCGAACCGCTGGAGGCGGGCCTCGACTCGCCAGCCCCGGCCCCGGTGAAAAAACACTGGTGGCCGCTGGCGCTGTCCGGTGTCGGCGCGCTCGCCGCCGAAGTCATCCACTTCACCAACGCCGCACCGACCTGGGTGGTGGCGATCATCGCGCTGGTGTCGATCCTCAGCGGTGGCCTGACCACTTATAAAAAGGGCTGGATCGCTCTGAAGAACCGCAACCTCAACATCAACGCGCTGATGAGCATCGCCGTCACCGGTGCCATCCTTATCGGCCAGTGGCCGGAAGCGGCGATGGTGATGTTCCTGTTCACCGTTGCCGAGCTGATCGAGGCGCGCTCGCTCGATCGTGCGCGCAACGCGATCAGCGGCCTGATGCAGATGACGCCGGAGCAAGCCACGGTGTTGCAGGCTGACGGTTCATGGATTGAACAGGACGTAAAAAACGTCGAACTCGGCGCCCGCGTACGGGTGAAGCCGGGCGAGCGTATTGCGCTGGACGGCGAAGTGGTCGGCGGCAGTTCGACCATCGACCAGGCGCCGATCACTGGGGAAAGCCTGCCGGTAGAAAAAACCGTCGGCGACAAAGTCTTCGCCGGCACCATCAACCAGGCCGGTTCGCTGGAATACACGGTGACCGCAGCGGCGAACAATTCGACCCTGGCGCGCATCATCCACGCTGTTGAACAGGCCCAAGGTGCGCGTGCACCGACCCAGCGCTTCGTCGATCAGTTCTCGAAAATCTACACGCCCGTAGTGTTCGTGTTTGCCTTGGCCGTGGCGATCATTCCGCCGCTGTTCATGGGTGCTGTGTGGTTCGACTGGATCTACCGCGCGCTGGTGTTGCTGGTGGTCGCGTGCCCGTGTGCACTGGTGATTTCCACCCCGGTGACCATCGTCAGCGGCCTCGCGGCGGCGGCGCGCAAAGGCATTCTGGTCAAGGGCGGCGTGTACCTGGAGGGCGGTTTCAAGCTCGATTATCTGGCGCTGGATAAAACCGGGACGATCACTCACGGCAAACCGGTGCAGACCGATTACCTGTCGCTCGATCCGACCGCCGACGCCACCGCGCCTGCAATTGCCGCTGCTTTGGCTGGTCGCTCCGACCACCCGGTGTCGCTGGCCATCGCCAACGCCGCTGTGGATAAAAACTTCGCCGCGCTGATTGTGGATAACTTCGAAGCGTTGGGCGGGCGTGGCGTCAAAGGCGAGATCAACGGCCAGACCTATCACTTGGGTAACCATCGTCTGGTCGAAGAACTCGGCCTGTGCTCGCCGGCACTGGAAGAAAAACTCTTCGCACTGGAGAAGCAGGGCAAATCGGTGGTGCTGCTGCTCGACAGTTCCGGCCCGCTAGCGCTGTTCGCGGTGGCCGACACCGTCAAGGAAACCAGCCGCGAAGCGATCCGCCAGTTGCATGAACTCGGGGTGAAAACCCTGATGCTCACCGGTGACAACGTGCACACCGCTCAGGCGATTGCTGCGCAGGTCGGTATCGACGAGGCCCGCGGCGACTTGCTGCCGACCGACAAACTGCAAGCCATCGAGGAGCTTTACGGTAAAGGTCATCGGGTCGGTATGGTCGGCGACGGCATCAACGACGCGCCGGCACTGGCCCGCGCCGAGATCGGTTTCGCCATGGCCGCTGCCGGCACCGATACGGCGATTGAAACCGCCGATGTCGCCCTGATGGACGATGATCTGCGCAAGATCCCGGCGTTCATCAGCCTGTCGCGCAATACCGCCAGCATCCTGAAACAGAACATCGCGCTGGCCCTGGTGATCAAAGCTATCTTTCTTGCGGTAACCTTCGCCGGGCTCGCCACCATGTGGATGGCGGTGTTTGCCGACATGGGCGTGAGCCTGCTGGTGGTGTTCAACGGTTTGCGCCTGCTGCGCAAATAGATGAGGAAAGGTTGTGCTGAGTGCCGAGCTGAAAGCGTTTTACATGGTCGCCCGCCTGGGCAGCATTACGCTGGCGGCGAAAAAACTCGGCCTCAGCCAACCGACCGTGACCACACAGATCCGTAATCTGGAAAGCCAGTATTCGGTGGAGCTGTTCTACCGTGGCGGTCGGCGCCTGAGCGTCAGCGATGAAGGCGCGCGGTTGCTGCCGATGGTCAAGACCCTGCTGCAGCAAGAGGCCGATATCGAGTTCTTCCTGCGCAACAGCGGCCAGGTGCAGGGCACGTTGCGCATCGCGGCGACGGCGCCGTATTACATCCTCGATCTGGTGAAGACCTTTCGCGAGCGCTTGCCGCAAGTGGAAGTATCGGTGGAAATCGGTAATTCGCAGCAGGTGCTCGAAGCGCTGGAGGATTACCGCGTGGACATCGCCGCGTCGTCGCAATTGCTCGATGACGCGCGATTGATTCGTCGGGTGTTGGGCACTGATCCGCTGGTGCTGGCGGTGCATCGCAATCATCCGTTGGCGGCGCAGGAGCATGTGGCGTTGAGTGCGCTGGCCGGGCATACCTTGTTGATGCGCGAAACCGGGTCAACGACGCGGCGTCTGACTGAAGAGTTGCTGGCCAGCGCCGGGGTCAGTTTCGGGCCGTTGTTGGAAATTGGTAGTCGTGAGTCGATCCGTGAGGCGGTGTTGCGCAATATTGGCATCAGTATTATTGCGCGGCAGGAAGTGCCGCATGATCCGCAGTTGCGCGTGTTGACCATCGAGAATGCGCCGCAGATTCCTGAATATCTGTATTGCCTGAAAGAGCGCAAGGGCGCGCGGTTGCCGGCGGCGTTTCTCGGGTTGGCGCAGGAAATGTCCCCTGCGTAATGATCGTTCCCACGCTCCGCGTGGGAATGCAGCCCGGGACGCTCTGCGTCCCAAGAGCCGAACGCGGAGCGTCCGATGAGGCATTCCCACGCAGAGCGTGGGAACGATCGGTAGTGAACCAAAATCCCCGAATACCACTATCGGCCGTTTTTGCCTCACTGCCATATGACGGACGCATTACAACTCTAGGATTGGCCCCATCTGCTTGATGAGGTCTGTCCATGAATCCTGCCATCGCAACTGCCCTGACCAACCCCGGTGCGCCGATGAAAGTGCGCGGCGTGCAGAAACGCTTCGGCGCGTTCACCGCACTGGATAACGTCTCCCTCGACGTCGCCGCCGGTGAACTGGTGTGCCTGCTCGGCCCGTCGGGCTGCGGCAAGACCACGTTGCTGCGCTGCATCGCCGGTCTGGAAAAGCAGGACAGCGGCGAGTTGTACCTCGGCGAGCGCGACGTCTCGCACCTCGCCCCGCAAGCCCGCGACTACGGGATTCTGTTCCAGTCCTACGCACTGTTCCCCAATCTGACCGTCGAGGCGAATATTGCCTACGGCCTTGCTGGCAGCGGTCGCGATGAAGTGCGCCAGCGCGTCGGACAGATGCTCGAACTGGTTGGCCTCACCGGCAGCGAGAAAAAGTACCCCGGCCAATTGTCCGGCGGCCAGCAACAGCGCGTTGCTCTAGCTCGGGCCTTGGCACCTGCACCATCACTGCTGTTGCTCGACGAACCGATGTCCGCCCTCGACGCCCGGGTCCGCGAGCATCTCTGCACCGAGTTGCGCCAACTGCAACGCAACCTCGGCATCACCACCCTGATGGTCACGCACAATCAGGACGAAGCCATGCTGATGGCTGACCGCATCGCCGTGATGAATAACGGTCGCGTCGAGCAATACGCCACCCCGCAGGAAATCTACAACCACCCGGCCACACCGTTTGTGGCCGAGTTCGTCGGCCAGGGCAACTGGTTGCCGTTCCAGCGCAGCAGCGACAGCCACGCCCGGGTTGGCGGAATGAATGTGCGTCTGGCCGACGGCAGCGTCAGCGGAGCCTCGGGTCGGCTGTTCTGTCGCCCCGAAGCGATCAACGTCAATCCGCTGGTGCATGAGGAAAACCTGTTCCCGGCCAAGGTGCGCGAGATCACTTTCCTCGGTAACCGCTGCCGCATGAGCTTCGAACTCGATCAACTGCCAGGTCACGCACTCCTCGCCGAACTCGCCCCGGAAGCCATGCCGCGCCTCGGCGCCCAGCAAATCATGGTCGCCTTGCCGCCGCGCAGCCTGCAGGTGTTTGCCTGATGAACAGCAACCTCGCGCTGCCGCTACCGCACAAGCAGGTGCGACAGTCTTCGAAAGCCGAGATAGGCGACCGCATTTTTGTCGTCGGCGGCAAAGTCCTACTGCTGCTGTTACTCGGCGTCGCGGTGTTGCTGCCGTTGCTGGCGATCTTCTGGCGTGGCTTCAGCAGTGAAGCCGGGCAGGGCGGTGGCTGGGTGGCGGCGAAGGAGTTGGTGAGCAGCGAGAATTTCCACTGGCTGCTTGGCAACAGCCTGAAAGTTTCCCTCAGCGTCGCGGCCATCGTCGTACCGCTGGCTTACCTGTTTGCCTATGCGCTGCAACGCACGCTGATTCCGGCCAAGGGCATCTGGCGCGGTATTTCCCTGCTGCCGCTGATGGCGCCGTCGATGCTGCCGGGCATTGCGCTGGTTTATCTGTTCGGTAACCAGGGCATGTTGCGCGGGTTGCTCTCGGACAACATCTACGGGTTTTGGGGGATTGTGTTGGGTGAGGTGATTTACACCTTTCCCCATGCGTTGATGATTCTGCTCTCGGCGTTGTCACTGGCCGATGCGCGACTGTTCGATGCCGCGTCGAGCATGGGCGCCAGTCCGGCCAAGGCGTTTCGCAGCATCACCTGGCCGGCGACTCGGCAGGCCGTATTCGCTGCGTTCTGTCTGGTGTTCACCCTGACCATCACCGATTTCGGCGTGCCGGTGGTGGTCGGTGGCGACTATCAAGTGCTGGCGCTGGAGGCCTACAAAGCCGTGGTCGGCCAACAACAATTCGGTCGCGGCGCGTTGATCGGCATGGTGCTGTTGCTGCCGGCGCTGTTCAGCTTCGGTGTCGATGCCTGGCTGCGTCGGCGTCACGGCGACTCCATGAGCGGTCGGGCGCAGGTGTTCAAACCGGCACCGTCGAAAGCGCGCGATGGCTGTTATCTGGCGATTGTCTTGCTGATCAGCGCCGCGTTGATTCTGGTGTTCGGCATGGCGGTGTTTTCCTCGCTGGTGAAGTTCTGGCCGTACAACCTGTCGCTGTCGCTCAACCACTACCAGTTCAACGAAACCGCTGGCGGTGGCTGGCTGGCCTACAGCAACAGTTTGAAGATGGCGCTGGGCACGGCGTTGATCGGCAGTGTGCTGATCTTCACCGGTGCCTACCTGATGGAGAAAACCCGCAGCCAGCGCGGCCTTAACCTGGCGTTGCGCATGCTCAGTTTCGTGCCGATGGCGGTGCCGGGGCTGGTGCTCGGCTTGGGTTACGTCTTCTTCTTCAACCTCACTGGCAACCCGCTGCACGTGCTCTACGGGACGATGACGCTGCTGATCGTCTGCACCATTGCGCACTACCTGACCACCGCCCAAATGACCGCGACCACCGCGTTGCGCCAACTCGACGCCGAGTTCGAAGCGGCTGCGCTGTCGCTCAAGGCGCCGCTGTACCGCCACTACCTGCGCGTCACCGTGCCGATCTGCCTGCCGGCGCTGCTGGACATCGTGCGCTACCTGTTCGTCTCGGCGATGACCACGGTGTCGGCGGCGATCTTCCTCTACAGCCCCGACACCATCCTCGCGGCGGTCGCGGTGCTGAACATGGATGACGCCGGCAACGTCGGCGGCGCGGCGGCGATGTCGACCCTGATTCTGTTCACCTCGGCGGGCGTGTCCTTGCTGCTGGCGTGGGCTTCGCGCGGCTTGCTGCGCCGTTCTCAAGCCTGGCGGCAAACTGCGCCCGGTCACTGATTCCAACCCCGTTCAACTCACTTACAGGAAAACGATCATGTTCAAGCCTATGGCCCTGGCCGCTGCTGTGCTCGCTACTTTCAGCCTGAATGCCTTCGCGGCAAAAACCGAGTTGACGGTGTACACCGCCCTCGAAGCCGAACAACTGAAGTCCTATAAAGAAGCGTTCGAAAAGGCCAACCCGGACGTCGAAATCAAATGGGTGCGCGATTCCACCGGGATCATCACCGCCAAACTGCTCGCCGAAAAGGCCCGTCCACAGGCTGACGCGGTGTGGGGCCTGGCGGCTTCCAGTCTGGCGATCCTCGATCAGCAAGGCATGCTGCAAAGCTATGCACCGAAGGACCTCGGCAAGATCGGCGCGAACTACCGTGACGCTGCCAACCCGCCAGCCTGGGTCGGTATGGACGTCTGGGCGGCAACGATTTGCTTCAACACCGTCGAGGCCGAGAAGCAGGGTTTGACCAAACCGGTGAGCTGGCAGGATCTGACCAAGCCTGAGTACAAGGGCAAGATCGTCATGCCAAACCCGGCCTCGTCCGGCACCGGTTTCCTCGACGTCAGCGCCTGGCTGCAAACCTTTGGCGAGAAGCAGGGCTGGGCGTACATGGATGGCTTGCACCAGAACATTGGTCAGTACGTTCACTCCGGTTCCAAGCCTTGCAAATTAGCGGCGGCGGGCGAGTTCCCGATCGGGATTTCCTTTGAATATCCGGCGGTACAGCTGAAGCGTCAGGGCGCGCCGCTGGACATCATTCTGCCGAAGGAAGGTCTGGGCTGGGAGATCGAAGCGACTGCCGTGATCAAAGGTACGCCGCATGAAGACGCGGCGAAGAAACTGGCTGACTTCTCCGCCAGCGCCGAAGCGATGGATCTGTACAAGGAGAACTTCGCTGTCCTCGCGCAACCGGGCATCGCCAAGCCGCAGACCGAATTGCCGGCCGATTACGAGCAGCGTTTGATCAAGAACGACTTTGCCTGGGCCTCGAAGAATCGCGACGAGATCCTGACCGAATGGCGCAAGCGTTATGACGGCAAGTCCGAGAAAGTCGCTGCCAAGTAACCTTTGCCGATCGTTCCCACGCTCTGCTGATCGTTCCCACGCTCCGCGTGGGAATGAATCCCGTGACGCTCCGCGTCACTATGGACGCAGAGCGTCCTTGGCTGCATTCCCACGCTCCGCGTGGGAACGATCATTGAGGTAGCCTCATGACACAACACAAAGACCTGCTCATCGTAGGCGCCGGCATTCTCGGCTTATCGCACGCCTACGCCGCCGCCAAACGCGGCCTCAAGGTCGCCGTTTTCGAACGCACTGCCACGCCCCTCGGCGCTTCGGTGCGCAACTTCGGCCAGGCGCTGGTCACTGGCCAACCTCCCGGGCTTATGCTCGAACTGGCCAAGGCCAGCCGCGACATCTGGGGCGACTGGGCGCAGCTCGCCGGTTTGCAGATCAAGCGTAACGGCTCGTACCTGTTCGCTCGCAGTGAAGCTGAAGAACACTTGCTGGAAGCCTTCTGCAACGGTCGCGCCGTGGAGCACGGTTACAACATCCAATTGCTGCGCGGCGCGGCCTTGCGCGATCTGTATCACGGCCAGTTCAGCCACCACCGTGCCGCGTTGCACGGCATGGACGATCAACAGCTGTACTCGCGTGAAGCAATCCCGGCGCTGATCGATTACCTGCGTCGCGACCTCGGCGTCGAGTTCCACTTCTCCACGCTGGTACGCGACGTCGAGCCGGGGCACCTGCACAGCACCGCCGGCAGTTTTACCGCCAAGCAGATCATCGTCTGCTCCGGCCACGATTATCAGACCTTGCTGGCCGAGCCGATCGCTGCCCTCGACCCGCAAATCTGCCGCCTGCAAATGCTCCGCGCCAAACCGCAGGTCGATCTGAATCTGCAACACGCCTTGCTCACCGGTTTGAGTTGCGTGCACTACGGCGCCTTCTCCGATCTACCCGAAGCGGCGGCGGTGCAGGCGCAAATCTTCCGTGAGCAACCGCACCTGCACGACCACGGTATCCACCTGCTGATCAGCCCGACGCCGTACGGCGAACTGATCATCGGCGACTCGCACCACTACGGCAGCGACCCTTCACCGTTCAACGCTGAGCAAGTGGATAACTGGATGATCGAGCTGGCCGAGCAGACGCTGGGCTGCAAGGTGCAAGTGGTCGAGCGCTGGCAGGGCGTCTATGGTTCTCGGGGGCCGGGGCCATTTTCTTTGCTGCGTCCGGCAGCGGGGTTGAGTGTGGCGTTGATGCACACCGGCGTCGGCATGAGCGTCGGCCCGGCCATGGCCGAGCGCAATGTTGCGCAGTTGCTGGAGGAAGTTTGATGACAGGTCACGAGCAAACCGTCGCCAAGGTATTCGCGCTGTATGAGCGTTTTGGCACCAGCGATTACATCGGCGAGCCGGTGTCGCAGATCGAGCACATGTCGCAGGCGGCCGAACTGGCAATGGCTGAGGGCTTTGATGATGAAGTGGTGCTGGCGGCGTTCTTTCATGACATCGGCCATTTGTGTGCCGAGGGCGCGGAGAATATGGGCGGTTATGGCGTGGTCAGTCATGAACGCCTGGGTGCGGATTATTTGCGTGAAGCCGGTTTCAGCGAGCGTATGGCGCGGCTGGTGGAATATCACGTGCAGGCCAAGCGGTATCTGACGTTGCGTGAGCTGGGGTATTTCGGACGCTTGAGTGAGGCGAGTCGGCGGACCCTGGAATATCAGGGCGGGGTGATGACCGAGGCCGAGGCGAATGAGTTTGAGCGGGATCCGCTGTGTGCCGTTAGCCTGCGGATGCGCCAGTGGGATGAGTTGGCCAAGGAGAGGGCGGTGCCGGTGATTGATCTGGCGGTGCTCAAGCGCAAGGCTGAGGTTTTGTTGTTGGCTGAGTGATTGCAACCCTCACCCCAGCCCTCTCCCGGAGGGAGAGGGAGCCGATTTTCATGCCTTTCAAACCTGAGTTCGACTGGATATCTCAGGTCGACGTATGACGGAAGAACAACACGGTCAGCTCCCTCTCCCTCTGGGAGAGGGCTGGGGTGAGGGGGGCGATCTAAAGCTCAAGCACCTTCCCCACCAACGCCTCAATCTGCTCCTGCCGTTCCGCCTGATTCAACTTCGCCTGCGGATTCAGCGACGACCACTGCGGATGCGCCCGCGCCTTGTTCAGCGCTTCCGGCAACTTGCCCTCACGCCAGGTTTTGTCCTGTGGCGTGGCCACCTGAACCGCATCCATCGCCGCATGCCCACGCTGATCCAGCGCCAACACCAACTGCCGCTGACGCAACGCCAACAGCCGCAACACCCCGTCATCCACCGTCAGCTCGCGCTGCCCTTTGATCTTGCCCAGCAACCGGCTGCCATAACTGCGCGCCGTTTGCAGCGCGCCACCGGCAATCGCCCCGGCCAATGCCGCCGCGCCGAGGGTGATTCCGCCAACCAGCAGATCCACGCCAGCCCCGGCCGCCGCGCCTGCCGCAATCCCACCGCCAACCCGTACGCCGAGCTGCTTCAAGGTTTCCGGGTTGAATAGATCATCACCCCAACGTCCATCGAGCAACGGCAAATCACTCGCCGCCGCATCCTGCGGGCGAAACGCATACAGCTTGAGCAGCGCCTCGACGCATTTCTGCTCGCGCTGGCGCACGGCTTTGCGCAGTTCACTGATGGCTTGTTGTTCCTGCGCCGCCTCGCTGACCACACTGCGCCGACACGCGGCGCAGTCGATCAACAATTCAGCAATCAACCGCGCCGCACTTTGCTGCCGCGCCAGGCGCTGAGCCTGTTGATCGGCAATCAAGCGTTCCAGTTGCGGACGAGCGTTTTCCAGCAGCAGCGCCAGACTTTCATACAACCGACGCTCACCATCCTCGGGCGGCGCCACGCTGTCGAAACGCACCAGCGCATGCAGCCCAAGCCGTGCCAACGCTTCGCGCCAATCCGGCTCGCGATGGTTGGCACTGCTGACGAAATTCAGCACCGGCAGCAGCGGTTTGCCGCAACTGGCCAGCACTTCCAGTTCATCGCGGTACTTGGCCAGCACCGGTTCGCGCGCATCGATCACATACAAACCGGCGTCGGAGGCGAGCAATTGCCGCAGCACTTTCGCCTCCTGTTCGAAACGCTGGCGCGCCTCGCTGCCGTCGAGAAATCTTGCCAGTCTGGCCGGGCCATCGAGGCGTTCGCCGGGGCGTTCCAGGCGTTCGAGAAAATCCAGCAGGGCGATGGCGTCTTCCAGCCCCGGCGTGTCGTAGAGGTCGAGCAACGGTTCGCCATCGACCGACAACCGCGCGCCTTCGACATGCCGCGTGGTGCTCGGGCGATGGGAGACTTCGCCGAAGCCGACATCGCGGGTCAGCGTGCGCAACAACGAGGTCTTGCCGACGTTGGTGTGGCCGACCACCGCGAGTTTCAGCGGCGTTTTGCAGGCATCAGTCATGACCCGTCTCCAGCCAGTTCAACGGCGCGCAATCGGCGAACTTCAAGTCAAGTTGTTGCAGTGCGACGTGCCAGTCGCCGAGACGCTCGGCATCCAGCGCTTCGCCGGGCGGCGCTTGCAGCAACCACACGCGGGTTTCGCCAGCGCTGCGCGCCAGTTCGGCGATCAAGGCGAGGCTGCCGCGATCCGGCGAGCGCCGTGGGTCGCAGGCAATCGCCAGACGTGCCGGCGGGAAGCGGCTCAATTGTTCGAGAAGTTTGTGCCGCGATTCGCGGCTGTCGAGGATGCCGGCATTGCTGACATTTTTCGATAACGCGGGCGGCCATGGACGTTGTTCGTCGAGTTCGATGGCCACCAGCAATGCGCCTTCACTAGCCAGTTCGCCGACGCTGCTTTCGACGCGGTGCAATTGCGCAGGCTCCGGGTCGTTGACGCCGAGGCGTTCGCTGGTCGGCATCAAACGTTCGCGCAGCTGCGCGTAGCCGGGCAGGTTCAGCTCCAGACGCAAGCGATCACGTCCACGCTTCCAGCGCCAACGGCAGAACAGCATCAGCAGCAGACGGGGAAGCACGCCATAGATCAGCACCGCGCCGACCAGCCATATCGCCCACATCTGGCGAACCAGGACGCGGTTGTAATCGGTGTCCAGCGTTACGCGAATCATGTCCACGCTCGGCGCACTCCAGCCCAGCGCATGGGGAATAACCGTCAACGCATCAGTCAGTGCCGCGAAGAAGTCTGCTCCCAGCAGCGTGCTTTCCCAGATGAAGTCATATTGCCGGGTGGCCATCATCCATATCAGCATGCTCAGCGCGCTGAACATGATCAGCAACCACAGGCCATTGACCAGTGAGCCAATCGCCCAGCGATTGAGTTTGTGGCGTTGCAGCAGGACCAGTAATGCGGGGGGTAATTGCGCGGCTTTGGCGTCCCGGGCAAGTTTCTCGCTGAGCCATAGCCACAGGCGGCCGAGTGCTGCCGCGTGTTCGCCAGCGAATAGCAGGCCGAATGCCCAGCTCAGCAACAGGATCAGATTGACCCCGAGCAAGGTGCCCAGCGCCCAGAAAATGTTCACCGCTCGCGTACCGTCGCCGAGCGCAGAAAATGCCATGCCAGCCCCGGTGACGCAGGCCAGCAGCACCATCAATAGCAGTGCCAGACGCGCGCCTTGCAGCCAGTGTTTGAGGGCAGCAGTCAGCCCGTCGCGTTCGGCCAGCCATAAAGCGCGGCGCTGAATGCGGCTCGGCAGATCGCCGCCGGCGGTGCGGGCCAGACGATTGGCTTCCAGATCATCCAATGGGCCTGCGTGTTCTTCGCGCAGGCGCACGGTCTCGGTGAGCCAGAGGTTTTGCAGTGGAGTCAGTTCAGTCACGCAGCGTCCCGTCGCTTAATTGAGCGCTGAGCATAACCGCTGTGGCGCTTATCGGGGTAAGCGCGGCTCTGGTATCCTCGCCGGCATGACTAAATCACTCCCCCTCAGCCTGATCGCAGCCCTCGGTGAAAACCGCGTGATCGGCGTCGACAACAGCATGCCCTGGCACCTGCCGGGGGACTTCAAATACTTCAAGGCCACGACCTTGGGCAAACCGATCATCATGGGGCGCAAGACCTGGGATTCGCTCGGTCGGCCATTGCCGGGGCGCCTGAATATCGTGGTCAGTCGTCAGGCCGGTCTGGTGCTCGAAGGGGCGGAAGTTTATCCGTCGCTGGAAGCCGCGGTGGTTCGCGCCGAGGAATGGGCGAAGGAGCAGGGCGTCGATGAGCTGATGCTGATTGGCGGCGCGCAGTTGTACGCGCAAGGGCTGGCGCAGGCGGATCGTCTGTATCTGACTCGCGTGGCGCTGAGCCCGGAAGGGGATGCGTGGTTTCCGGAGTTTGATTTGGAGCAGTGGAAACTGGTGTCGAATGTGCCGAATCCGGCTGAGGGCGATAAACCCGCGTACAGCTTTGAGGTTTGGGAGAAAGCCTAAGAGCATCGCGAGCAGGCTCACTCCTACAGGGGGAACGCATTCCAATTGTAGGAGTGAGCCTGCTCGCGATAGCGGTCTGTCAGGCGCTAATCAAGCCTGAGCAAGCTCCGCATGCTCATCAGCATCCAGCAACGCTTTATCAGTCTGCTGCATCACCTGACTGGTAATCGCGCCAGCCGTGATCGAACCACTCACGTTCAACGCCGTGCGGCCCATATCAATCAGCGGCTCAACCGAAATCAGCAACGCCACCAGCGACACCGGCAAACCCATCGCCGGCAGCACGATCAGCGCCGCGAACGTCGCGCCGCCACCGACCCCGGCCACGCCCGCCGAACTCAAGGTCACAATCGCCACCAACGTCGCGATCCACAGCGGATCCAGCGGGTTGATGCCAACAGTCGGCGCCACCATCACCGCCAACATCGCCGGGTACAGACCGGCGCAACCGTTCTGGCCAATCGTCGCACCGAACGAGGCGGCAAAGCTCGCCACCGACTGCGGAATCCCCAGACGACGAGTCTGCGCTTCAATGCTCAGCGGAATGCTCGCCGCGCTGGAACGGCTGGTGAACGCGAACGTCAGCACCGGCCAGATCTTGCGGAAGAAGCGCAGCGGGTTGATCCCGGCGGCCGACACCAGCAAGCCGTGCACCACGAACATCAGGCCCAGACCGAGGTACGACACCACGACGAAGCTGCCGAGTTTAATGATGTCCTGCAGGTTGGAACCGGCGACCACTTTGGTCATCAGCGCCAACACGCCGTAAGGGGTCAGTTTCATCACCAGACGTACCAGACGCATCACCCAGGCTTGCAGGGTGTCGATGGCGTTGATCACTTTCTGACCTTTTTCGACGTCATCCTTGAGCAGTTGCAGCGCGGCAACCCCGAGGAATGCGGCGAAAATCACCACGCTGATGATCGAGGTCGGCTTGGCCCGCGCCAGATCGGCAAACGGGTTTTGCGGAATGAACGACAGCAGCAGTTGCGGCACATTCAGGTCGGCAACCTTCCCGGCATAGTCGGACTGAATGGTTTGCAGGCGGGCCATTTCCTGGGTGCCGGCGACCAGACCTTCAGCGGTGAGGCCGAACAGGTTGGTCAGGCCGATGCCGATCAGCGCGGCAATCGCGGTGGTGAACAGCAGGGTGCCGATGGTCAGGAAACTGATCTTGCCCAGCGACGAAGCATTGTGCAGGCGCGCCACTGCGCTGAGGATCGAGGCGAACACCAGCGGGATAACGATCATTTGCAGCAACTGCACGTAACCGTTACCGACCAGATCGAACCAGCCGATCGAGGCTTTCAGCACCGGGTTGCCGGCACCGTAAACGGTGTGCAGGGCCACGCCGAACGCGACGCCCAGCACCAGCGCGAGCAGGACTTTTTTCGCCAGGCTCCACGTGGTGTGGCGGGTCTGTGCCAGACCGAAGAGCAGGGCGAGGAACACCAGCAGGTTGAGAATCAACGGTAGATTCATGAGAACTCCAGAAAGACTTTGCCAACAGCCTTCCGGGGCTGCTGCGAACCGGCAAGCCTAACAGCTTGATTTGCAATGATTTAATACCGAAATCTTAGGGCGTCCGTCGTTTTTGGAATAAGCCCGTGTCGCTCTCGGCAATGCATCTGGCGCGATAGGGACGTGGGCGGTCGCTGACAGGCGAGGACTGTCACACATATTTGTTAGCGTCGATCTCTTTGAATCAGGGAGAAGAGGCTTATGAAGTTCGCACCGAAATTTCTGGCTGTCGCACTGACAGTGGGCATGGGCCTGGCCACTCAGGCCTTCGCCACTGACCTGAAACACTGGCCGGCCGATCAGGCCAAGGCGCTGGACGCGATGATCGCCGCCAACGCCAACAAGGGTAACTACGCGGTGTTCGACATGGACAACACCAGTTACCGCTACGACCTCGAAGAGTCCTTGTTGCCGTTCATGGAAAACAAGGGCCTGATCACCCGCGACAAACTCGACCCCTCCCTGAAACTGATGCCGTTCAAGGACACCGCCGACCACAAGGAAAGCCTGTTCAGTTACTACTATCGCCTCTGCGAAGTCGACGACATGGTCTGCTACCCGTGGGTGGCGCAGGTGTTCTCCGGTTTCACCCTCAAGGAACTCAAAGGCTACGTCGATGAGTTGATGGCTTCCGGTAAGCCGGTGCCGGCGACGTATTACGAAGGCGATGTGGTGAAGAAACTCGACGTCAACCCGCCGAAGATCTTCACCGGCCAGCAAGAGTTGTACAACAAGCTGATGGAGAACGGCATCGAGGTCTACGTGATGACCGCCGCGTCTGAAGAGCTGGTGCGCATGGTCGCGGCGGATCCGAAGTATGGCTACAACATCAAACCGCAAAACGTCATCGGCGTGACCACGCTATTGAAGAATCGCGAAACCAATGAACTGACCACGGCGCGCAAGCAGATCACTGCCGGCAAATATGACGAGAAGGCCAACCTTGGGCTCGAGCTGACGCCGTACCTGTGGACCCCGGCAACGTGGATGGCCGGCAAGCACGCGGCGATTCTCACCTACATCGACGAATGGAAAAAACCGGTGTTGGTCGGTGGCGATACGCCGACCAGCGACGGCTACATGCTGTTCCACGATGTCGACGTGGCCAAGGGCGGCATTCACTTGTGGATCAACCGCAAGGACAAATACATGACCCAGCTCAACGGCATGATGGCCAAGCATGCAGCGGCGCAGGCGAAAGAAGGGTTGCCGGTGACGGCGGACAAGAACTGGGTGATCGTCAAGCCTGAGGAAATTCAGTAAGCCACACCGATCCAAAGTGGGAGCGAGCCTGCTCGCGAAAGCGTAGTGTCAGTCGCCATTGATCGTTCCCACGCAGAGCGTGGGAACGATCAGCCCCGCACTTGGCGGGGCATTTTGTCTCGGCGATTTGACGCTTACAGCCCGTCGAGCATCGCTTTGTTACGCACCGCACCTTTGTCGGCACTGGTCGCCAGCAGGGCGTAAGCCTTGAGGGCGGTGGTCACTTTGCGTGGACGCACTTCTACAGGTTTCCAGCCTTTCTTGTCCTGCTCGGCGCGGCGTGCCGCCAGTTCTTCGTCGCTGACCAACAGGTTGATCGAGCGGTTCGGAATGTCGATCAGCACTTTGTCGCCGTCCTGCACCAGACCGATCGCGCCACCGGCGGCGGCTTCTGGCGAAGCGTGGCCGATGGACAGACCGGAAGTACCGCCGGAGAAACGACCGTCGGTGAGCAGGGCGCAGGCTTTGCCCAGGCCCTTGGATTTCAGGTACGAGGTCGGGTAGAGCATTTCCTGCATGCCCGGGCCGCCTTTCGGACCCTCGTAGCGAATGATGACGATGTCGCCTGCCTTCACTTCGTCGGCGAGGATGCCGCGTACGGCGCTGTCCTGGCTTTCGAAGATCTTCGCGTTGCCTTCGAAGACGTGGATCGACTCATCGACACCGGCGGTTTTCACCACGCAGCCGTCGAGAGCGATGTTGCCGTACAGCACAGCCAGACCACCTTCCTGCGAATAGGCGTGTTCGAAGCTGCGGATGCAGCCGTTTTCACGGTCATCATCCAGAGTTTCCCAACGAGTCGACTGGCTGAACGCCGTTTGGGTCGGGATCCCGGCCGGGCCGGCCTTGAAGAAGTGGTGTACCGCTTCATCGGTGGTCTGGGTGATGTCCCATTTGGCAATGGCTTCTTCCATGCTGCGGCTGTGCACGGTCGGCAGGTCGGTGTGCAGCAGACCGCCACGGGCCAGCGAGCCGAGGATGCTGAAGATGCCGCCGGCGCGGTGCACGTCTTCCATGTGGTACTTCTGGATGTTCGGCGCAACCTTGCACAGCTGTGGAACGGTGCGCGAAAGACGGTCGATGTCGCGCAGGTCGAAGTCGATCTCGGCCTCCTGGGCGGCAGCAAGCAAGTGCAGGATGGTGTTGGTCGAACCGCCCATGGCGATGTCGAGCATCATTGCGTTCTCGAATGCCTTGAAGTTGGCGATATTGCGCGGCAATACCGACTCGTCGTTCTCGCCGTAGTAGCGCTTGCACAGTTCGACGATGGTACGACCGGCCTGCAGGAACAGCTGTTCGCGGTCGCTGTGGGTGGCGAGGGTCGAACCGTTGCCCGGCAAGGCCAGGCCCAGGGCTTCGGTCAGGCAGTTCATCGAGTTGGCGGTGAACATGCCGGAGCACGAACCGCAGGTCGGGCAGGCGCTGCGCTCGTACTCGGCGACTTTCTCGTCAGAAGCGCTTTCGTCGGCGGCGATCACCATGGCATCGACGAGGTCGAGGCCGTGGGAGGCGAGTTTGGTCTTGCCGGCTTCCATCGGGCCGCCGGAAACGAAGATCACCGGAATGTTCAGGCGCAGAGCAGCCATCAACATGCCCGGGGTGATCTTGTCGCAGTTGGAAATGCAGACGATGGCGTCGGCGCAGTGGGCGTTGACCATGTACTCGACGGAGTCGGCGATGATCTCGCGGCTCGGCAGCGAATACAGCATGCCGTCGTGGCCCATGGCGATGCCGTCATCCACGGCAATGGTGTTGAATTCTTTCGCTACACCGCCAGCGCGTTCGATTTCGCGGGCGACCAGTTGACCCAGGTCTTTCAGGTGCACGTGGCCCGGTACGAACTGGGTGAACGAGTTGGCGATGGCGATGATCGGCTTTTTGAAGTCGTCATCTTTCATCCCCGTGGCGCGCCACAGTGCACGGGCACCGGCCATGTTTCGGCCGTGGGTGGATGTTTTCGAGCGGTAATCTGGCATGGAGCACTCCGGGCGGCTAATCGCTTACTAATCAGGTGCAAAAGGGGAGTGAGCTTCTATTGACGTCTGGAACACTCAGAAATGGCCGTGTGTCCGTGATGTTGCCGATGACGTTGCGGGATCGCCGCTGGTCTCAGCCTGAGCTCATAAACCCGCCGGGGGATGAATGGCGATGAATCAGCCGATTCTACACCGCTGGCGTCTGGAGGGAATGGCGCAAAGTGTTGTTCCAGTGCCGACGGTGCGTGTGGGATGACGATCGGCAGGTTTAATCCCCACCCGGTTGCGCAAGCGCATTGTCTGCAAGGTTCCTGGCGCGTTGGCTTATCCGGCTGTTGAGTATCAGCGCGATGCCGCTGAGCAGCACGAAGCTGTATCCCAGCGTCGATTGCATATTGGTCGGACTCAGGCTGATCAATGCGCTGATCAACCCGCCGCAGATGAAGATGATTGTGCTGCCGGCCGAGGCTGATGTGCCGGCATTTTCGGGAAACAGACCCATGGCCCGGGAGGTGGCGGCTGGACGCGTGATGGTGGTGCCGGCGGTGCAGATCAGCATCGGGATCAGCACCGTGGCGGGGGCCAAAGCATGGTGGGCGGCGAGATACAGCATGACCAGTCCCGACAGCAGGATCAGGCTAAGCCCGGTGATGATTTGCCGGCCCGGCGTGATACGTCGGTTCAATACGGTGGCAATGATGCCGCCCACGACATACGCGGCGCCGTACACCAGCAGGATCAGCGAAAACTCATAGGCCGACATTTGCAGTTGGTCCATGAAAATCAGCGGTGAAATCACGATAAAGGAAAAATGGCAGGCAAATGCGAAGGCTGAAATCAGCCAGTAGCCGACGAAGTCGAAATCTCCCAAAACCCGTCGATAGGCCTTGAGGAAACTCATGGGAGGGCCGCTGACAACGGGGCGGGTGTTCTCCAGGAAAATCCAGGCCTTGAGCAACACTGCGCCAGCCAGCGCAGTGAACACCCAGAAGCTGCCGCGCCAGCCAAGGGTTGCTTGCAGAAAGGTGCCGGCCAGCGGCGATACGGAGATGAAAATCCCGGTGGCCGTAACCATCAGGATACGCAGACGATCACGCTCTTCACCTTCGAACAGATCCTGCACCAGTGCCTGGGACAGTACGAAGCAGCCGCACCCCAAGGCCTGTACTACCCGGAATACCAGGAACAGTGCGTAATCGCTGGTTATCACGCAACCGACGGCACCGAGCATCGATACACTCATGCCGGCGAGCAACAAGCCCTTGCGGCCAATCACGTCGGACAGTGGGCCGATCAACACCTGGGCAAACGCGATACCCACGGCGAACAGACTGATCGACAGTGCGATGTCCGCCGGTGTACTGCGAAAATGCGCCGCCAGTGCCGGAAACGAAGGCAGCAGGACATCCAGTGGAAACACGCCAAGCAGCACCATTGCGAGCAACAGGCTGACCGCCCCGCGACGTTGACGGGGAGTTACCACGGATTTTCCTTTATCCATCGATCAGTCCTGCCTTGGCAAAAAGTGTCTGGTTATGGGGTGTGGCGAAAAATCCGGCCTTGCGCAATGCATCCACCGTAGCGATGCAACCTGATCGTGCACGCGCGCGGTTGGCCTGCACCGTTGCCATGCCACCGACTATCTCCATCACGTCACTGTCGGCGATGCCCGCGCCACGCAGGCTCTGTTGCAGCCAGCGTTCGTCGACCTCGAAGAAAATTCCGATGATCTCCAGCAGCGTTCTACTCACAAACGTACGCTGGCGGCTGTTCATGGACAGCCAGCAGTAGTGGAACACTTCGGCAAAGTAGCGACTGTGGCGGGCTTCGTCGGCCAGATGGTCGCGCAGCATGTCGTTCACGCTGGACACCAGAGTGTCGCGGCAGATGTCCAGCAGCTCGCGGGCAATGATGGTCTCCGAGACGAAGCCGAGCAGAAACCATGCCAGTGCGCGGTTCTTCTCCGGGGTGCGGGCGATCATTGCGTTCATGCGGGTGATCCGCTTGGGGATCGTCGGCCGTCCGGTGATTCCGTAGAGCCCGGCGATCTGCTCCGCGAGACGATTGGAGAACAGCGCGTGGTAACCCTCATCGGTGTAGAGTTGCAGCGCCGCGTGCTTCATCGGCAGAGGCACGTAAATGGGCAGTTCCCGATGCGCAATGACTTCAACCGCGCGGTTGACGATGCGGTGTTCGAGCAGCGTGGTGTAGTCGAGGAAGTGCACCAAGTGATTGGCCGTCAGTCGATGCAACACCTCGCGCCCCGCAGCCTGGATTGCTGGATGAGCCAGGTAGGGCAGGAAGGCGGGCGGGAACCAGTAGCGGCTTTGCAGTTGCTGCTGCACGTCGTCCGGCAATTGATAGTCGTGGGTGCTGCTGCGTACCGAGGCTCGGCTGTCCCAGTCCCTGAGGGTGAACTTGAGCGCCCATGACACCGGTACTTCATTCGGATCGGGGATCAGCAGGGTCATGCCTGGACCTCGCGCAGCAGATCGCGCATTTCCGCGCACATCACGTGCCCGTCGCTCGCACCGCAGCCGACAAAGAACAGCGGTTGTTCAGCGCTTCCCTCAAGTTTGAGCAGTGTTTCTACTTGCTTGTCGGCAAACGCACCGGTCAGCCAGGTGTTAAGGCCAAGCGCTGTGGCAACCAGTTGAAAGCTCTGCGATAGATGACCGGCTTCGACGAACGCCATTCGATAGGCCCGTGAGTGTTCGTACTTCCACCAGAGCCGATCAAATCGGGCCGTGATGAACAACCCAAGCGGCAGGTTGTTGATGAAATGCTGGCCGCCGAGCAAATCGCCCAGCGCCGGTTGTGGTAATGGATTGACCCGGCTCAGGGTGTGTTGCGCCGGGTGGTAGGCGTAGATGCCGGGTTCCAGACTCTCGACATTTTGTACCAGCAGAAAGCCTTCACAGGCGTTCAGGCCGCCACCGGAGGGGCTGCTGCGACGTGCGCCGAGGCCTTGGGCGATGCTGTCGTCGCGATCAATGTCGCGCTCGTGGAGATAACCGAGTGAAAGATAAAACAGGGTGCCGACGTCGCTGAGCGTCATCGCTGCATCGGTAAAGGAACGGCAGGTCTTTCGCTGAAGCAACGCGTTATTCAGGCTGTCGTTGCTCAATGCGTACGGGACGGGCAGCGCAATGCGCTGATCAGTCTCATGCTGTGGGCGCTCAGTCGCGGGGGGAGGGCAAGCCAATACTTCGTTGCAGTGCGCCAGATATTGTCTGGACCACTCATGAATGTTCTGTGGTGAGTGTTCGCAGGGAATGTTTTGAGTGCCGATGTGATAGATCTTTGATAATTCATCCCAGCCCCATTGCGGGGTGTCGATTTTTGCAATGGTTAGAATGCCCGCGCTTAATAGTTGTGTATCTATGATGTTGTGGGTGTCGAACAGGTCTGGGTTGTTTATTAGTTGGGCAAGACGCGATGAATAGTTGATGTCGAGTTCATGTTGAGTGTGGTCTTTGTAATTCCATACTATTTGTCCTGGTGAGCGCGGCAATATAAAAAGATAAGGGTTGATGTACATGGGGCTGTTCACTCTGGCTGAAGTCGAAAGGACGCTGGGTTGCCGGCACTCCCCAGCGTCCTGACTTACTTAACGGGCTTTAGGAGCAACCAGAAAAGCCAGGTTTGCGATTTTGTTGGTTTCCAGAGAAATCTTTTTCATGATGTGAACTCCTTGTTCGTTGAAATTTTAAGTCACCTCGTGGTGACGACTTCATAATAGTTTGTAATGGGTTATTGGCAAGTGGATATTAAGTAGGAATGCTCCAGTAATTTTGTCGGAATAATCTTTAGCTGGAGATCGATTATGTAGGGTAAGTTTCAATAATTAAAAGACGTAGGGAAATATCCTGCACGTTCATAGGAAGGCACGTGTAGGAAGTCGTAAACGTCGGAAGAATTAACAGGCGCGGAATGACTGCCAGGCCAGGCGTACAGCAAACGGGGAGCCTGCTGGCTCCCCGTCATCCGCATTGATCAGCTGTTAGGCAGCAGGCGGCAGGTGATGCTCTTGATGTAGCGCGTCTCGGCAATGGCCGGATGCACCGGGTGGTCCGGACCCTGACCGCCACGTTCCAGCAGCTGGATATTGCGATCCAGGTGGCGGGCGCTGGTCAGCAGGATGTTCTGCAGATCGTCTTCCGGCAGGTGCATCGAGCACGACGCGCTGACCAGGATGCCGTCCTTGTTGAGCAGGCGCATGGCTTGCTCGTTCAGGCGACGGTAGGCGCCTTCGCCGTTTTTCATGTCTTTCTTGCGCTTGATGAACGCTGGCGGGTCGGCAACGATCACGTCGAAGCGCTCTTCGCTGGCTTTCAGTTCTTTCAGCGCTTCAAAGACATCGCCTTCGATGCAGGTCATCTTGTCGGCGAAACCGTTCAGCGCAGCGTTGCGCTCAACACCGTCGAGGGCGAACGCCGAGGCATCGACGCAGAACACTTCGCTGGCGCCGAAAGCGGCAGCCTGCACGCCCCAGCCACCGATGTAGCTATAGAGGTCGAGAACGCGTTTGCCTTTGGCATAAGGGGCCAGGCGAGCACGGTTCATGCGGTGATCGTAGAACCAGCCGGTTTTCTGGCCCTGAATGACTGGCGCTTCGAACTTCACGCCGTTCTCTTCCAGCGCCACCCACTCCGGCACCAGGCCGAACACGGTTTCGACGTAGCGGTTGAGGCCTTCGGCATCACGCGCGGCGGAGTCGTTCTTGAACAGAATGCCGCTTGGCTTGAGCACTTGGGTCAGCGCCGCGATCACGTCATCTTTATGCGCTTCCATGGTCGCCGAGGCGATCTGGACCACAAGGATGTCGCCGAAACGGTCGACCACCAGACCTGGCAGCAAGTCGGAGTCACCGTAGACCAGACGATAGAATGGCTTGTCGAACAGGCGCTCGCGCAGCGACAGGGCCACGTTCAGGCGGTGCACCAGCAACGATTTGTCCAGCGCAACTTTAATGTCGCGCGACAGCAGGCGGGCGCAGATCAGGTTGTTCGGGCTCATCGCCACGATGCCCAACGGCTTGCCGCCAGCGGCTTCGAGGATGGCTTGATCGCCGGCCTGGAAGCCGTGCAAAGGGGTGGCGGCTACATCGATTTCGTTGCTGTAGACCCACAGGTGACCGGCGCGCAGGCGACGGTCGGCGTTGGCTTTGAGGCGCAAGCTAGGCAGGGACATGACGTCGCTCCGGAAAAAAGAGCGGGAGTATAGCGTGTTGCGACTTGTGTCGGGTTTGATGAGCGATGAAACGCTGATGGCCCCTTCGCGAGCAGGCTCGCTCCCACAAAGGGCTTGTGACCGACACAAGACCAATGTGGGAGCGACGGTGCGACGATTCGACCTGCTCGCGAATGCGGTCCCCAATGCTACGCCGACAGTGCGTCGATCAGCTCTTTGTTGAACGCCGGAATATCATCCGGCTGACGGCTACTGATCAGGTGACCATCCTTGACCACTTCTTTATCGACCCAATTGGCCCCGGCATTGATCAGGTCGTCCTTGAGCGTCTTGTAACTGGTCATGGTTTTGCCGTTGACCAGCCCCGCCGAGATCAGCAACCAGCCGCCATGGCAGATCACCGCAATCGGTTTGCCGGCAGACGCGCCGGTCTTGACCAGATGTTGGGCATCCTGATCAATGCGGATGGTGTCGGAGTTCTGCACGCCGCCCGGCAGGACGATCGCGTCGTACTGCTCGCTGCTGGCTCCTTGAAAGGTCTGGTCGACCTTGAAGTCATCCGCCGGTTTGTCGTGATTCCAGCCTTTGACCTTGCCAGCCTCGGCGGAAAGGATGTCGACTTGCGCGCCGGCTTGCTCCAGTGCCTGCTTGGGACCGGTCAGTTCGACCTGTTCGAAACCGTCTGTTACCAAAATGGCGACGCGTTTGCCGGTGAGGGAAGTGGCCATCGATAAGCTCCTGAGTCTGTGGGAGTTTGCCGCCGCAATGGGCCGGTGTGACCCGTTGGGCATTACAGATTCCGAAGCCTGCGCGTGAATGAAAGTTCCTGACAATTGCCCACTGGTGTGTCGTCGTGCGGTTTTTAGAGGTTAGAATCGCCGCCTGTCCCTGAGTGTGTACTTATGTCCCAAGAGCTGACCACCGAACAGATTCAACAATCGCTGCAAGGCATCAGTGTGCCGGCGCAACCGCAGATCATGGTGGATCTGCAAATGGAGCAGTACATGCCCGACCCGGACCTGGAGGTGATCGCCAAACTGATCGCCCAGGATCCAGGCCTGTCCGGTTCGCTGCTGAAAATCGTCAACTCGCCGTATTACGGCCTGAGCAACAAGATCACCTCGATTCAGCGTGCGGTGAATCTGTTGGGCAGCCGCTCGATCATCAACCTGATCAACGCGCAGTCGATCAAAGGCGAGATGAACGACGACACCATCGTCACGCTCAACCGCTTCTGGGATACCGCCCAGGACGTGGCGATGACGTGCCTGACACTGGCCAAGCGTATCGGCACTCAGGCCGGGGATGAGGCGTATGCCTTGGGTCTGTTCCACGATTGCGGCGTGCCGTTGATGCTGCAGCGCTTCCCTAACTACATGTCGGTGCTGGAAACCGCCTACGCCAATGCCAGCGCCGAATGTCGGGTGGTCGACACCGAGAACAGCGAGTTCAACACCAACCACGCAGTGGTCGGCTACTACACCGCCAAATCCTGGCGCCTGCCGGAGCATGTCAGCGCGGCCATCGCCAATCACCACAACGCCTTGGCGATTTTCAGCGATGAGTCGTCGCGCAACAGTCAGCTGAAAAACCTGCTGGCGATCCTGAAGATGGCCGAGCACATTTGTGCGTCTTACCGCGTGCTGGGCAACCAGACCGAAGACTTCGAATGGAACGCCGTCGGGCCGCTGGTACTCGATTACGTAGGGCTGTCGGATTACGACTTCGAAACCCTCAAACAAACGATCCGCGACCTCGGCGCGCATTGATTCGAGGACGCTATGCCTGAACTGCCGGAAGTCGAAACCACCCGTCGCGGGATTGCCCCGCACCTGGAAGGCCAACGCGTCAGTCGGGTGATCGTGCGTGATCGGCGCCTGCGCTGGCCGATCCCGGAAGATCTTGATGTGCGCCTGTCGGGGCAGCGCATCGTGCTGGTCGAGCGCCGCGCCAAGTACCTGCTGATCAACGCCGAGGTCGGTACGTTGATCAGTCATTTGGGCATGTCGGGTAATTTGCGTTTGGTCGAAGTCGGGCTGCCAGCGCTCAAGCACGAACACGTCGACATTGAACTGGAGTCGGGGCTGGCGCTGCGCTACACCGATCCGCGACGGTTCGGCGCGATGTTGTGGAGCAACGATCCGCTCAATCATGAATTGCTGATTCGTCTCGGCCCGGAACCACTGACCGATCTGTTCGATGGCGAGCGTTTGTTTCAGCTGTCGCGCGGGCGTTCGATGGCGGTCAAGCCGTTCATCATGGACAACGCGGTGGTTGTGGGCGTCGGCAATATCTATGCGACCGAAGCGCTGTTCGCTGCTGGGATCGACCCGCGCCGCGAGGCCGGAGGCATTTCCCGAGGGCGATACCTGAAGCTGGCGATCGAGATCAAACGCATTCTGGCCGCTGCCATTGAGCGTGGCGGGACGACGTTGCGTGATTTCATTGGCGGTGACGGTCAGCCGGGATATTTCCAGCAGGAACTGTTTGTCTATGGCCGTGGCGGTGAGCACTGCAAGGTCTGTGGTACCGGGCTGCGTGAAGTGAAGCTGGGTCAGCGTGCCAGTGTGTTCTGCCCGCGCTGCCAGAGCTGAGGCAAAAAGCTGAAAAAGTCCTACGGTCTATAGTGAGTTCTCTCACTGTTCAGCCCGAAGGATCGTGCCATGAAGTCCTTGCAAGTCCTCTTTGTTGCGCTGCTGCTGTGTTCCAGTCTGGCTGTTCAGGCCGCGGAAAATGGCAGCGGTGACCCGCGCTACACCATCCAGAATCCACCGGCCTACGCCATGCTTGGCGATCTGCTGATTGCCCGCCCTTTATTGGTGGTGGCGACGGTGATCGGTGCGGGGGCGTTTGTCGTGTCGCTGCCGTTTACCGCGCTGGGCGGCGGGATTGGCGATGCGGGGCAGGCGTTGGTGGTGGATCCGGCGAAAGCCGCTTTTGTGCGGTGTCTGGGGTGTATCGGGGAGGGGTTTGAGCAGCGTGAGTGAGCTGATCAGGGATTTCCGGTGTGGCTGACGGCCTCATCGCGAGCAGGCTCACTCCTACATTGGAACGCATTTAACTGTAGGAGTGAGCCTGCTCGCGATGGCGTTTGTACAGGCGCTGGAAGACTCAGGCCTTGCCGGTAATCTTGCGGTACTTCTCCATCAACTGTTCTTCAGTCTCCGGATGCGCTTCGTCCAGCGGAATGCAATCCACCGGGCAAACCTGCTGGCACTGCGGTTCGTCGTAGTGACCGACGCACTGGGTGCACAGGTTCGGGTCGATCACGTAGATCTCTTCGCCCTGGGAGATGGCGGCGTTCGGGCACTCGGGTTCGCAGACGTCGCAGTTGATGCAATCGTCGGTGATGATCAGGGACATGCTAACTCCAGCCGGGGCGGCAGGCCCGGGCGCTATAAATCAATGCGCGCAATTGTGCCGCATTGGCGCGCGCAGTGCACGCTGCTGCGATCAAGGGCTGTAATCAACAGCCAGGATCGCAGCCCGAGCCTTCGGCAACGTCTACTTTTTGAAGCGCAGGGTCAGCGCATCGGCCACGGCCGGGTGGACGAACTTGCTGATATCTCCGCCCAGCGCAGCAATTTCCCGCACCAGCGTCGACGAAATGAACGAATAACGCTCGGATGGGGTGAGAAACAGGCTCTCCACATCCGGGGCCAACTGGCGGTTCATGTTGGCCAGCTGAAATTCGTATTCGAAGTCCGACACCGCACGCAAACCACGCAGGAACACGTTGGCGTTCTGCTCTTTGGCGAAATGCGCCAGCAGCGTCGAGAAGCCGACCACTTCCACGTTCGGCAGGTGTTTGGTGACTTCGCGAGCCAGTTCGACCCGTTGTTCCAGCGGGAACAGCGGGTTTTTCTTCGGGCTGGCAGCGACCGCAATAATCACGTGGTCGAACAGGCGCGAGGCGCGTTCGACCAGATCGCCATGGCCCTTGGTAATAGGGTCGAAGGTACCTGGGTACAACACTCGGTTCATCGCGTCGTCCTGGCGGGAGTCCGTTGGGGAGTCGGATGGTATCGCAGCCGTCCCGGTCGGCCAAGTCGCCTGTTGGGTAAGAAAGCACTATAGACGATCGCGATAATGGGTTTTTTCACGGGTTTCTCAGCCGATCGGCGAGGGATGTCGCCAGTTGCGCGGTCAGGCCATACACCGACAGCTGCGGGTTGGCGCCGATGCTGGTGGGGAACAGTGAGCCGTCGTGGATCGACAGATTAGCCAGTTGATGATGACGGCCGAGACTGTCGGTGACCGCGCTTTTCGGCTCTTCACCCATCGTGCAACCTCCCATGACGTGGGCGCTGCCCAAGCGGGTGCGGTACAGCTCCAGGCTCAAACCATCGATCAGCGTGCGCGCTTCGGCCAGGGTTTTCACGTAACGGGCGTCGGCGTGCATCGGCATCACCGCTTTTGCGCCGCCGGCAAACTGAATCTCGGCCATGACTTGAAAGGCCCGGCGCAGGCCTTCCCAAGCGTAGGGTGAAACCTGATAGTCGAGCACCGGCGAACCATCGCCACGCAACTCGACGGAGCCGCCAGTGCTGTCCGGGTGAAAACCATCACGCAGCAAGGCCAGCATGGCGTGGGTGTGCGGCAGGTCAGCCATGTGTTGCGCACTTTCTTCACCAAATCCGCCGAGCAGGGTGGCCGCCAGTGCCGGGTGCAGCGGCGGCACTTCAAGTTTGAAAGCCATCGGCCCGGTGGTGCCGTCCTTCCACTGGAAATGGTCGGAATAGATCGACTGTGGCGCCCCGTAGAACGGGTTGATGACCTCGTCAAAGCGCGCGGCGGACATGTTCACCGGGTGCAGGAAGGTACGTTTCCCCAAGGTTTTATGCGGGTCCGGAGCGTCCGAACGCAGCAACAGCGCCGGACTGTTGATGCCACCGCCGGCCAATACGTAATGCCGCGCTTTGACGCTGATCTTGCGCCCGGTCGGTTCGACGCAGCGCTCATCCATCGCCACGCATTGCAGACCGGTCACTTTATCGCCGCTGATCAGCAGCTTCTCCGCGCGGGCCAGATAAAGCAGCTCGCCACCCTTTTCCAGCGTCGCCGGAATGGTCGTGACCATCATCGATTGCTTGGCGTTGGTCGGGCAGCCCATGCCGCAGTAGCCGAGATTCCAGCAGCCGCGCACGTTGCGCGGGATCACGTGCCAGCTATAGCCAAGTTGCTCGCAGCCTTTGCGGATCACATCGTTGTTGGCGTTGGGCGGGACCATCCACGGGGCGACGCCGAGGCGTTGTTCCATTTTCTCGAACCACGGCGCCATCTCGGCGGGACTGTGACCTTTGACGTTGTGTTCCTTGGCCCAGTGCTCGAGGGTCGGCTCCGGGGTGCGGAAACTCGATGTCCAGTTGATCAGCGTGGTACCACCGACCGCGCGCCCCTGCAGGATGGTGATCGCGCCGTCCTTGCTCATGCGGCCGATGCCTTCCTGATAGAGGCTGCTGTAGGCCTGGTCTTCAAGCATTTTGAAATCGGAGCTGGTTTTCAGCGGGCCTTCTTCGATCAGCAGCACTTTGAAACCGGCGGCGCTGAGGATTTCGGCGGTGGTGCCGCCACCGGCGCCGCTGCCGATGATCGCCACGTCGGCCTCAAGGGTGAGGTCGTCGCTCAGCTGTGCGCCATTGTAGGTTCTCCAGCCTCGGGCGAGGCCTTCGCGGAACGGGTCGGGTACGGGCATCGATCAGGTTCTCTTTATTATTTTTGGATGCGGCGGTGTGGCGGCCGACCTCTTCGCGAGCAGGCTCGCTCCCACATTTGAAATGCATTTTCCTGTGGGAGCGAGCCTGCTCGCGAAGGGCGCGACGCCGATCTCAAACGGTAGGCGGGCCGGGATAACCGCAATGCGCCCACGATTCTGCGCGGGTGTACCAGGCCATCATCACCATCTGCTGCAGCGAGCTGTGGCCCATGCGCAACAAGCTCAATGAGCTGTTTTCCCAACGATCAAGAAAATCCCGCATTGCTTCGGGGCTGGCATTTTCCCAACTGCCCCAGACTCCGGTGAGAGGTCCGCGGGTCACGGCCATACCGAGTACGTCGAACAGTTGTCGGGTGAGTTTGAGCATTTCCGGCGACAGGTGATCGAGGCTGTAGTCCAGCGACTTGAGCGTGCCATCGACGGCAGCAGGCATTTTTTCCGCCGCCACGGCACCGTCAAGCATCACCGGAATCAGTGCGCGCAAAAACAGCAGATCGCCGTCACGCAACGAGACAAAACCGTTGGCCGCGACGCTCGATGAGCAGCCACTGAGACTGGCACCGAGCCCGGCAGTGGCGAGGAATGCCGTGGCGCCAAGGCTGAATTTCAGCAGGCCACGGCGGGACAGTGCAGGTGTTTCGGTCAGGCTTGGGTGCATTGTTTTTATTACCCGGCGGTGACGAAGGTTTAGCGAATGAACAGCTTCTGGATCAGTTTCTGAATCGATTTGCCGTAGGGTGGATAAATCAGCCTGGCCGCGTTGAAGCGCTGTTTAATCAACACGCCTTTGGCTTTGCTGAAGGTCAGGAAGCCTTCGTGACCGTGGTAGTGGCCCATGCCGGAAGCGCCGATGCCGCCGAACGGCATGTCGTCCTGAGCCACATGCAGCAGCGTGTCGTTCAGGCACACACCGCCGGAATGGGTTTCGTGCAGCACGCGGTTCTGTTCGCGTTTGTCGTAGCCAAAGTAGTAAAGAGCCAGAGGACGTGGCCGCTGATTGATGTAAGCGAATGCCTGCTCGAGATCCTGATACGGCACGATCGGCAGCAGCGGACCGAAGATTTCGTCCTGCATCACCGTCATCTCATCGCTGACATTCAGCAGCACACTGTGCGGCATGCGTCGGCCCTGAGCCTGTTCGAACAACGGAATCAGCAGCGCGCCCTTGCTGGTGGCGTCGCTTACATAGCCGTTGAGCCGCGCCAGTTGGCGTTCGTTGATGATCGCCGTGTAGTCCGGATTGTCGGTGAGTGTCGGGTAAAAACCCTGCACCGCCTGGCGATAGGCTTCGACAAAAGCACCGACCCGATCTTCCGGCACCAGCACGTAATCCGGGGCAACGCAGGTCTGCCCGGCGTTGAGGGTTTTACCGAAGGCGATGCGCTCGGCAGCATCCTTGAGCGGTACATCGCGGGAGACGATGGCCGGCGACTTGCCGCCCAGTTCCAGTGTCACCGGGGTGAGGTTTTCGGCGGCGGCGCGCATCACGTGTTTGCCGATGCTGGTGGCGCCGGTGAACAGCAAATGATCGAAGCGCAACCGCGAGAACGCCACGCCAATGTCGGCTTCACCGAGCACCACGCAAACCAGGTCTTCGGGGAAGATTCGCGCCAGCAATTCTTTGAGCAACAAGCCGGTGGCCGGGGTCGATTCGCTGAGTTTGAGCATCACCCGGTTGCCCGCCGCCAAGGCGCCGACCAGCGGGCCGACGGCCAGATACAACGGGTAATTCCACGGCACGATAACGCCGACCACGCCGAGAGGCTGATACACCACTTTTGCCGAAGCAGGCTGGAACGCCATGCCGACCTTGCGCCGCGAAGCTTTCATCCAGCCTTTGAGATGACGGCTGGCGTAATGAATGCCGTGCAGGCTTGGCATCAACTCTGCGAGCAGGGTTTCATCGGCGCTGCGATGGCTGAAATCGGAGCTGATCGCCTCGATCAACGCCTGACGCTCGTTGCTGAGCAAATCACTCAGCGCCTTGAGCCATTGCTGGCGTTGAGCGGCGGGCGGCATCGGATTGGCGGCATACGCGGCCCGCTGCGCCGCGAACAACCGATCCAGCTCTGCCAGTGGTTGTTGCAGCGTTTGCAGGTAAGCAATGTCGGCAGTCATGGTCTGCTCCGGATTTATTGTAGTGATGAACTTTTTAGAGTCTATGCTCTAGAAAGTCAAATGACTTCCTTGCACAGCAGTGTTTTATCCATTTCCGGTTAGGTCGTAAGATGCCCCCCAACGCACTCTGAATTAAAGCTCAAGCCATGGCCCCACGAATAAAAACCAGCGAGCGTATCGTGCTGAACAGCCTTGAGCTGTTCAATCAGCAGGGCGAGCGCAGCATCAGCACCAATCACATTGCCGCCCACATGGAGATTTCTCCGGGCAACCTGTACTACCACTTCCCCAACAAGCAGGCGATCATCGCCGTGTTGTTCAGTGAGTACGAAAGCCTCGTGGACAGCTTTCTGCGCCCACCGCAGGGGCGTGCGGCGACGGTCGAGGACAAGCGTTTCTATCTCAAGGAATTGCTCTCGGCGATGTGGCGCTACCGCTTTCTGCACCGCGATCTGGAGCATCTGCTCGACAGCGATCCGGAGTTGGCCGCCCGCTATCGGCGCTTCTCGCAACGCTGCGTGATTCAGGGCGCGGCGATCTACGAAGGTTTTGTCGCCGCCGGGATTCTCGATATGGACCGCGTGCAGATAGAGTCCCTGACCCTCAATGCCTGGATCATCCTGACGTCGTGGGTGCGTTTCCTGTGCACCACCCGCGAGAATTCCAACCACCTCAGTGAACAAGCCATTAAACGTGGCGTGTACCAGGTGTTGGTGCTGGAAGCCGGGTTTGTCACCGAGCAGGCGCGAGACGAGGTCAATGCGTTGTTCGAGGAGTTTTATGTGCCGCTGGCCCAGGCCCTTGAAGACGTGAAATAAACCGTTCTGTTGAACTCCCTCAGGAGCCTGTTATGCCGATTGCGCAACTGATCAGCCCCGAAGCACTGGACGCCCGCAAGGCGCAGCCGGGGCTGGTGATTCTCGATTGTCGTTTTGCCCTCGAAGACCCGGACTACGGTCAGCGCAGCTATGCCGAAGGGCACATTGCCGGGGCGAGCTTCGCCGATCTTGAACGAGACCTCAGCGGCACAGTGGTCAAAGGCGTGACCGGTCGGCATCCGTTGCCCGAGCCAGCGGTGTTGATCGAGCGGCTGCAGGCGTGGGGCATCAACAACGACAGCGACGTGGTTTTGTACGACGACGGTCCTGGTGCTTACGCGGCGCGGGCGTGGTGGTTGCTGGCGTGGCTGGGCAAGCGCGATGGCGTGTTCATTCTCGATGGCGGGCTCAAGGCGTGGCATGCGGCGGGGCTGCCGCTGAGTCTGGATGCGCCGACGGTCAGTCGCGGCACTTTCAGTGGTCAGCCGGACATGAGCCTGCTGATCAGCGCCGAAAAATTGCAAAAGCGTCTTGGCCAAACTGCGTTGACCTTGATTGATGCTCGGGCTTTGCCGCGATTCAAGGGTGAAGTTGAGCCGATTGATCCGATTGCCGGGCACATTCCCGGCGCGCAATGCGCGGCATTCACCGACAACCTCGGCAGCGATGGGCGATTCCTGCCGGCGGATCAGCTCAAGCAGCGCTTTGCCGCCAAGATCGGTGAGCGTTCGCCAGCGGATCTGGTTGCCTATTGCGGGTCTGGCGTGACGGCGTGTCAAAACCTGTTTGCGTTGTGTCTGGCGGGTTATCCGCTCGGATCGTTGTATGCCGGATCGTGGAGCGAGTGGATCAACGAACCGGCTCGCGGCATCGCCACTGGCGAATAACCAACACCTGTGGGAGCGAGCCTGCTCGCGAATGCGTCCTGTCAGCCACTATTTCTTGGACTGACACACCGCTTTCGCGAGCAGGCTCGCTCCCACATTGGTTATTCGTTGTCTGAAGGAAATTGTCGGGCGCTGCGGTACGCGGCGGGGCCGACGCCATAAGCCTGTTTGAACTGCCGGCTCAAGTGGCTCTGGTCGGCAAACCCCAATTGTGTGGCGACCTCCACCGGCAGGCAGCCGTGTTGCAGAAGTGCGCGCGCCTGGGCGATTCGTTGCTGCATCAGCCAGCTGTGCGGCGGCATGCCGGTGGCGCGGCGGAACACCCGGGCGAAATGGAAGGGCGACAGATTCACCGCTGCCGCCAGTTCCTCCAGTGACGGTGGCGCCGCCAATTGTGCGTGCAACAATTCCTTGGCCAACAGCACCGCTCGGTGTTCCTTGCCGGCCCGACCGGGCACCGGCACTGCCGCATGGCGCTGCAACAGCCGCAACATCATCTCGCGCCACAGCGTTTGCTGTTGCAGTGCGGTGGCAGGGCTTTCGAGCAAACGATGCAACTGCGCAAAGCCGTTGACCAGATCCGCATCGCGGTACAGCGTGGCGCCGAATGCCGGCAGATTCGTGGTGGACAGCTCCAGCTCATCCAGCAGCGAAACGATTTGCACCGTATCGGGATAAAACGCCCGATACAGCCAGCCATCCTCGGTGCCCTTGTGCCCGGTGTGCAGTTCGTCCGGATTGATCAACACCAGTGTGCCGCTGCCGGCCAGATGTTCGGCGCCGCGATAGCGATAACGCTGGGCGCCGGCCATGATCATGCCGATCACGAATCCGTCGTGCACATGCGGGGCGAAACGATGCTCAATGTAGCGCGCCGACAACAACTCGACCCCGGCCAGTGGCGCGGTTTGCCAGAAACGGATCGACTCGCCCTGATCGCTCATGCGGGCACGCGAGACAGCCACTGCGGGATGCGTCGTTCCAGGTAATAACCGGGCTGACGAATCGAGCCATCGACGAAGCCGACATGCCCGCCGCGTGCCTGTAACTCGAAGGCAATCGAGGCCGACAGCTCACTGGCTTGCGGCAAACTGTGCGGGAACACGAACGGATCGTCCGCCGCTTGAATGATCAGGGTCGGCGTGCGGATCTCACCGAGGAAATAGCGGCTTGAGGCGCGACGATAATAATCCTCGGCATCATTGAAGCCGTGCAACGGCGCGGTCACCCGGCCATCGAAATCCCAGAACGTGCGCATGTTTTCCAGCGAGCCGAGGGCTGCTAGCGCGGCGAGTCCGTCTTCGCGGCCGTCATGCTGAAACTGCCGTTGCTTGTTCTTGATGTAGGCGACCATCTCGCGCATGAAATGCGCCTGATAGACCTTGGAAAATCCCTGGCCGATACGGTCAGCGCATTGGTCCAGGCGAAATGGCACTGACACCGCCACGGCACCTAGCACACCGCTGGCGCTGCCGGTCTCCCCAAGATGTTTGAGCAACACATTGCCGCCCAACGAATAGCCAACGGCATACAACGGTGCCAACGGTCGCTTGGCGCGCAGGTGTCTGATGGTTTCGGCGAGGTCTTCGCTGGCGCCGGAATGGTAGCTGCGCGGCAGCAGATTCGGCTCGCCCGAACAACCGCGCCAGTTCAGCGCAACACTGGCCCAACCTTGATCGGCCAGCGCCTTCTGGATGCCGGCGACGTAAGGTGAATTGGAGGAGCCGGTCAGGCCGTGCAGTACCAACACCAGGGGCGCATCGGCGGTGTGCGGACCGTGCCAGTCGAGATCGAGGAAGTCGCCGTCCTCAAGCCACAGGCGTTCGCGTTCACGTTCGATATGCACGGTTTTGCGCCACAGCGGCCCCCACAGGGTTTGCAGGTGCGGATTGCCGAGGCCGAAGGCGGGGGTGAAGCGTTCTGACGAAGGGGGCACGATGGTTCTCGATGCAGCGCGGCGGCCTCGGTCGAGGCGCGCCGCTTGTTCAGGCCGGTCGGTTAACCGGCGATCTCTGCCGTACGTTGCCACAGCGCGTAGTAAACCCGGCCGGATTTCTGCTCGCGGTGCAGGCGCCAGTTGCCCGGCAGGCCCAGCGTCGATGGCGCCGTTTCGCTTTCAGTGTAGATCCACGAGTCGGGCGCCAGCCACTGACGCTCTTCGAGCAAGGTGCAAACGGCCGGCAGCAGGTTCTGGTTGAACGGCGGATCAAGGAACACCAGGTCGTACGCGCTGGCGGTCTGGGTCTCCAGATAACGCAGGGCGTCTGCAGTCTGCACCTGGCCGTTGGTGCAGCGCAGGGTACCGAGGTGTTCTTTCAGGCTGGACACCGCAATGTTGCTGGCATCCAGCGCCTGACCCATGGCCGCGCCACGGGACAGTGCTTCGAGAAACAGCGCGCCGCTGCCGGCGAACGGGTCGAGCACTTTGGCCCCTTCAACGTACGGCGCGAGCCAGTTGAACAGGGTTTCACGCACGCGATCCGGCGTCGGGCGCAGGCCCGGCGCATCGGGGAAACTCAGCTTGCGGCTGCGCCATTGGCCGCCAATGATGCGCAACTGGTTCACACCGTTGTGGACGTTTTGCGCAGGTTTTTTAGGCGATCGGGTAGCCATTAATGCTCCGGAACCCCGAGCGGTTGCTCGGCAGGTTTATCAGATGGGGCCGGTAACGGCTTTTGCGGCACGGTCGGGCCAGCGGTGACGATGACCATTTTGTCCGTGCTCAGGTGTTTGTTCAGGGCGTCGCGGACTTGTTCCACGGTCAGGCTCTGCGACTGACGCATGAAGTCATCCAGGTAGCTCAACGGCAGATTATAGAAGCCCATCGCGCCGAGTTGGCCGACGATATCGGCATTGCTCGCAGTGGACAGCGGGAAGCTGCCGGCCAGTTCGCGTTTGGCGTCGTCGAGTTCTTTCTGCGTCGGCCCGGTTTTCAGGTAGTCGGCGAGCACGTCCTGCACCAGTTTCAGCGTGCCTTCGCTCATTTCTGCACGGGTCTGCAGGTTGATCATGAACGGGCCACGCGCTTGCATCGGGCTGAAACCCGAATACACGCCGTACGTCAGGCCGCGCTTCTCGCGCACTTCACTCATCAGACGCGTGCCGAAACCACCGCCACCGAGTATCTGGTTGCCCATCGACAGCGCGGCGTAATCCGGGTCGTCACGGTCGATACCCAGTTGCGCGAGCATCAGATTGGTCTGCTTCGACGGGAACTCGATGTGATTAACGCTGGCTTTCGGTTCCTGCGGCTGAGCGATCTTCGCCAGCGCCGGGCCTTTCGGCAGGATAGAGGACACCTGATTGGCAATCGCCTCGGCGTCGGCGCGGGACAAATCGCCGACCAGCGCGATGACCGCGTTGCCAGCGGCGTAAGCCTTGGCATGGAATTCACGCAATTGCGCGAGGGTGATCTTCGGCACGCTTTGCGGATTGCCGTCGCTCGAATGCGCGTACGGGTGATCGCCGTACAGACGCTTCATCAGCTCAAGGCTGGCGAGTTTGCCGGGGTTCTGTTTCTGGTATTCGAAACCGGCGAGCAGCTGGTTCTTGATGCGCGCAAAGGAGTCGGCCGGGAAGGTCGGTTTACCGACCACTTCCGAGAACAGCTTCAGCGCCGGTTCACGTTGCTCAGGCGCACTCAGACTGCGCAGCGAGGCCAATGCCATGTCCTTGAACGCACCGTTGCCGAAATCCGCCCCCAGGCCTTCAAAGCCCTGAGCGATAGCGCCGACGTCTTTGCCGGCGACACCTTCGTTGAGCATTGCGTTGGTCAGTACCGCCAGGCCCGATGCATTGCCGTCCTGGCTGCTGCCGGCGGCGAAGATCAGGCGCATGTCGAACATCGGCAGCTCGTGGGCTTCTACGAACAACACCTTGGCGCCCTCGGCGGTGTTCCAGGTCTGTACGTCGAGTTTGCGGCTGGCCGGGGCCTTGCCGTCGAGTTCGGCCAGCGATTGCAGCTTTTGGCTGGTCTTGGCGTTGTCGAGGGCTTCACTCGCTTTGCTGTCAGCGCTTGGCGTCAGGTAGAAAGCGGCAGAGCCGATCACCGCGATGGCGATCAAGCCGAGCAGCAGGCGTGGGGATTTGCGCTTACTCATGAGTCGTCTCCAGTGGCAGGACGTGGGCGACGCTGAGACGTTCGCGGGTGAAATACAGCTTGGCGGCGTTCTGGATGTCTTGTGGGGTCACGCTTTCCAGATCGGCCAGTTCGGTGTCCATCAGTTTCCACGACAGGCCTACGGTCTCGAGTTGACCGATTGCGGTGGCCTGGCTGGTGATCGAATCGCGTTCGAAGACCAGACCGGCAATCACTTGCGCACGCACGCGCTCCAATTCTTCAGCGGACGGCGCGGTGGTTTTCAGCTGCTCCAGCAACTTCCACAGACCGGCCTCGGCTTGTGCCATGGTCTTTTTCTTCTGGGTGTTCGGGGTTGCCGACAGGGTGAACAGGCTGTCGCCTCGCGTGTAGGCGTCGTAGCTCGAAGAACCGCCGGAGACCAGCTCTTCGCCGCGCTCCAGTTGCGTCGGGATGCGCCCGCTGTAACCACCGTCGAGCAGCGCCGAGATCAGGCGCAAGGCGTTGACCGAGCGCTTGTCTTCAGCGGTGGCGATGCTTGGCACGTTGAAACCGAGCATCAGGCTAGGCAGTTGCGTTTGCACGTGCAGGGTGATCTGGCGTTCGCCCGGCTCGGCCAGTTCCAGCGGTTTTTTCGCCGGTGGCACGTCGCGTTTGGCGATCGGGCCGAAATAGCGTTGGGCGAGGGTTTTCACCTCGTCCGGGGTGACGTCGCCAACCACCACCAGTGTGGCGTTGTTCGGCACGTACCAGGACTGGTACCAGTGGCGCAGCTCTTCGACTTTCATGCGCTCGAGGTCAGCCATCCAGCCGATGGTTGGCGTGTGGTAGCCGCTGGCCGGGTAGACCATGGCCTTGTAGCGCTCGTAAGCCTTGGACATCGGCTTGTCATCGGTGCGCAAGCGGCGCTCTTCCTTGATGACTTCGATTTCCTTGGCGAACTCGTCGGCCGGCAGGCGCAGATTGGCCATGCGGTCGGCTTCCAGTTCGAAGGCTACGCCCAGACGGTCGCGGGCCAACACCTGGTAATAGGCGGTGAAGTCGTCACTGGTGAAGGCATTCTCTTCAGCGCCCAGATCGCGCAGGATCAACGACGCTTCGCCGGGGCCGACTTTCTCGCTGCCCTTGAACATCATGTGCTCAAGCGCGTGGGACAGACCGGTCTGGCCCGGGGTTTCGTAGCTGGAACCGACCTTGTACCAGACCTGCGACACCACCACTGGCGCGCGATGGTCTTCGCGCACGACGACCTTGAGGCCGTTGTCGAGGGTGAATTCGTGGGTTGGTTGCGGGTCGGCCGCCAAGGCCGAAAGGGGCAGGCAGACTGTGCTGAGCAGCAGGCCTGCAGCGCGGCGGGCTAGAGCATTCATTCGTTTTTTAACCTGTTGGGCTGCCCGCTTGGTCTTAGCGTCAGCGGGCGAGAGGGTGCTAGGATACTGATCCGTTTTACTGGCGGCCACGCCTATCAAGCCACTGATCGGTCGATAGGTTGTATGGGTTCCCGGAAGAAGCTTTGAGTTTGTCAGCTAAACTCTGCGTTTTCGCCGACGATGCCGTTCCAGTCCTTCGTATTAATCGACCTTTGAGGTGCCTGTGGCGCCTCGACAAAATGTTGCGCGTGAACAAGCTGGATGAAACACAGTCTGTTCTGCATCGAATATTTATTTGCCGGGGCGCCCTTATGGCGCGTCGCTACCGTGAGATAGCCGTCCTCCATGTTTGGTTCCAACGACGACAAGAAGACCCCAGCTGCGGCTGGCGAAAAGAAAAGCCTGTTCGGATGGCTGCGTAAGAAACCGCAGGAACCCGTCGTCGAACAGCCGCCTGCGATTCCTGAGCCTGCCCCGGCGCCGACTCCGGTAATAGAAGAAGAGCCGGCACCGATTGTGCTGCCGATTGCCGAGCCGGTGTTGCAGCCGGTTGAGCCAGAGCCTGAAGCTCCGGTGGCGGCTGAGCTGCCGCTGACCCCGGCCGCCGAGCCGTGGCTGACCTTGCCGGTAGCGGAAGAGCCGGTGGCGTTGGTTGAAGAGGCTGCGCCGCATATCACCCCGGAAATTCCTGCACCTGCTGCGTTTGTGCCTGAAGTGGCGCCGGCGCCAGTGGTGGAGCCGATCATCGAACCTGTGCGGGTGGTTGCTGAACCTGCTCCTGAAATGATTGCGCCTGAGCCTGTTGCTCCGGTCGTTGTTGCTCCTGTTGCTCCAGTCGTGCAACAGCGCGAGCCAGAACCTGCTCCCGTAGTTGCAGCTCCAGCCGTGCCGGTCGAAGTGGTTGCCGAAGCCCCGGTCGAAGCCCCGCGCACCGAAGAAACCAAAGCCGGTTTCTTCGCCCGTCTCAAGCAAGGCCTGTCGAAGACCAGCGCCAGCATCGGCGAGGGCATGGCCAGCCTGTTCCTCGGCCGCAAAACCATCGACGACGATCTGCTCGATGACCTCGAAACCCGTCTGCTCACCGCCGACGTCGGTGTTGAAGCCACGACACAGATCATCCAGCGCCTGACCCAGAAGGTCGCCCGCAAAGAGCTGGCCGATGCCGACGCGCTGTACAAATCCCTGCAGGCCGAACTGGCCGCGATGCTCAAACCGGTCGAACAACCGCTGAAAATCGCCTCGCAGAACAAGCCATTCGTGATTCTGGTGGTTGGCGTCAACGGCGCCGGCAAAACCACCACCATCGGCAAACTGGCGAAGAAGCTGCAACTGGAAGGCAAGAAAGTCATGCTCGCCGCCGGTGACACCTTCCGCGCTGCTGCCGTGGAACAACTGCAAGTCTGGGGCGAACGCAACAAGATCCCGGTGATCGCCCAGCACACCGGCGCCGACTCGGCTTCGGTGATCTTCGACGCCGTGCAGGCTGCCAAGGCCCGTGGCATCGACGTGTTGATCGCTGACACCGCCGGTCGTCTGCACACCAAAGACAACCTGATGGAAGAACTGAAAAAGGTTCGCCGGGTGATCGGCAAGCTCGACGCCGACGCGCCGCACGAAGTGCTGCTGGTGCTCGACGCCGGTACCGGCCAGAACGCCATCAACCAGGCCAAGCAATTCAACCAGACCGTCGAACTGACCGGCCTGGCGCTGACCAAACTCGACGGTACCGCCAAGGGCGGGGTGATCTTCGCCCTGGCCAAGCAGTTTGGCCTGCCGATCCGCTACATCGGCGTCGGTGAAGGCATCGACGACTTGCGTACCTTTGAAGCCGAACCCTTTGTCCAGGCACTGTTTGCCGAGCGGGAGCGTTCATGATTCGTTTCGAACAGGTCGGTAAACGCTACCCGAACGGTCACGTCGGCTTGCATGAGCTGAGCTTTCGAGTCCGTCGTGGCGAGTTCTTGTTTGTTACTGGCCACTCCGGTGCCGGTAAATCCACTTTGTTGCGTCTGTTGCTGGCGATGGAACGTCCGACCAGCGGCAAACTGCTGCTGGCCGGGCAAGACCTGAGCACCATCAGCAACGCGCAGATTCCGTTCCTGCGTCGGCAGATCGGCGTGGTGTTCCAGAATCACCAGTTGCTGTTCGATCGCACGGTGTTCAACAACGTCGCCTTGCCGCTGCAGATTCTCGGGCTGTCCAAGGCCGAAATCGCCAAGCGTGTCGATTCGGCACTGGAGCGCGTGGCGCTGTCGGATAAAACCGATCTGTACCCGGGCGATCTGTCCACCGGTCAGCAACAGCGCGTCGGCATTGCCCGCGCTATCGTGCACCGCCCGGCCTTGCTGCTGGCGGACGAACCGACCGGTAACCTCGACCCGCGTCTGGCGGCGGAAATCATGGGCGTGTTCGAAGACATCAACCGTCTGGGCACCAGTGTGCTGATCGCCAGTCACGACCTGGCACTGATCGCGCGCATGCGTCACCGCATGCTGACCCTGCAACGCGGCCGATTGATCGGCGACGGGGAGGCCGGCGAATGAGTGCCACACGCAGTCCGAAGGTTTCCGAACGCGTGGCCCCGAAAGCCGCCGATCCGCAGCCGCCGAAGAAGAAAAAGCACGACGATGACGATGGCCCGGATTTCGCCACGTTGTTCCGTGCCTGGGTCGAAAGCCATCGCGCCAGCCTGCTCGACAGTCTGCGTCGTCTCGGCAAGCAGCCGATCGGCAGCTTCTTCACCTGTATGGTGATGGCGGTCGCGCTGAGCCTGCCGATGGGGCTTTCGCTGTTGCTCAACAACGTCGAGCGTCTCGGCGGTTCGTGGCAGCGGGCGGCGCAGATATCCTTGTATCTGCAACTCGACGCCAGCCCGGAGCAGGGCGAGTCGTTGCGCGAGCAGATCAAAGGCATGCCCGGCGTAGCTGATGCTGAATATGTCGGCCGCGATCAGGCGCTGGAAGAGTTTCAGCAGCAGTCCGGATTGGGCGAAGCCCTGCGTGAGCTGCCGGAGAACCCGTTGCCGGGCGTGGTGCTGGTCACGCCGAACGAAGTCGACAAGCCAACGCTGGAAGCATTAAGACAAAAACTTTCCGAGCTGCCCAAGGTACAACAGGCGCAACTTGATCTAGTCTGGGTCGAGCGTCTGGCGGCCATCCTCAAGCTTGGCGATCGTTTCGTCTTCGGTCTGACGGTGCTTTTGGTTTCTGCATTACTTTTGGTGATAGGCAATACCATTCGTCTTCATATTGAAAACCGCCGCACAGAGATAGAAGTGATTAAACTCGTCGGCGGCACTGACAGCTATGTGCGTCGCCCCTTCCTTTATATGGGCGCGTTGTATGGCTTCGGTGCGGGACTGTTGTCCTGGGGTGTATTGGCGTTTGGCCTGAACTGGCTGAACGATGCGGTGGTTGGGTTGGCCGGCTTGTACGGCAGTGATTTCGCGCTGGCCGGAGTGCCAGTTGCCGACGGTCTGTCGCTCTTGCTTGGCGCGGTGCTGTTGGGTTATATCGGTGCATGGATTGCAGTCGCACGCCATCTCAGGGAGCTGGCGCCGAAGTAGAATCTTTTTTGCGCGTGATTGACCTCGCGGTTTTTTTGGGAACTTGCACTTGAATTCCCGGTCAATTTTTCGCAGTGCCGAGAGGCACGAGTATGTAAGTGGGAGGTTTTTTCGTATGACCAATTCTTTGCAACCTGCGTATGCGTTGGTTCCGGGTGCGAACCTGGAAGCCTACGTGCACACCGTCAACAGCATTCCATTGCTGACGCCGGAGCAGGAGCGTGAACTGGCCGAGAGTCTCTACTATGAGCAGGATTTGGGGGCGGCTCGGCAGATGGTGCTCGCCCACCTGCGTTTTGTCGTACATATCGCCCGTAGCTATTCCGGCTACGGTCTGGCTCAGGCTGACCTGATCCAGGAAGGTAACGTCGGCCTGATGAAGGCCGTAAAGCGCTTCAACCCGGAAATGGGTGTGCGTCTGGTGTCGTTCGCCGTGCACTGGATCAAGGCGGAAATCCACGAGTTCATCCTGCGCAACTGGCGCATTGTGAAAGTCGCGACCACCAAGGCCCAGCGCAAGCTGTTCTTCAACCTGCGCAGCCAGAAGAAACGTCTGGCGTGGCTGAACAACGAGGAAGTCCACCGTGTGGCGGAAAGCCTCGGCGTTGAACCGCGTGAAGTGCGCGAGATGGAAAGTCGCCTGACCGGCCATGACATGGCCTTCGACCCGGCTGCTGAAGCCGACGACGACAGCGCTTTCCAGTCGCCGGCCAACTATCTGGAAGACCACCGGTACGACCCGGCGCGTCAACTGGAAGATGCCGACTGGAGCGATAACTCCAACCACAACCTGCACGAAGCACTGGAAGTGCTGGACGAACGCAGCCGCGACATCCTCTACCAGCGCTGGCTGGCAGAAGAGAAAGCCACGCTGCACGACCTGGCGCAGAAGTACAACGTGTCGGCCGAGCGGATCCGTCAGCTCGAGAAGAGCGCGATGAACAAGCTCAAGTTGTCGATTGCCGCATAACCGGCGAGCAGGCAATAAAAAAACGCCCCGATCAGCGATGATCGGGGCGTTTTTATTTCTGCTCCAACACAAAACATTGTAGGAGTGAGCCTGCTCGCGATAGCGGTGTGACAGTCAGCATTGCCGTCACTGATGTACCGCTATCGCGAGCAGGCTCACTCCTACATTTAGATCCTCGGTGTCATCGAGACCACGGTGCCCGCCGTGAATCGTTGAGGCCCAGCAAATAGCTATCCCCACCCAACTGACTCATCTGCTGGCGAATCCACCCGGCCCGGCGCGACACATAAGCGGTCGGATGGCTCGCACTCCATACCCGTGGATTGGGCAACACAGCCGCCAGATAACTCGCCTGCTGCCGTGACAAGGACTTCGCGCTCACGCCAAAGTGATGCCGAGCCGCCGCTTCCGCACCAAACACCCCGTCATCCCACTCGACGCTGTTCAGGTACACCTCAAGAATCCGCTGCTTGGGCCAGAACACCTCGATCAGCGCGGTAAACCATGCCTCCAGACCTTTACGCAGATAGCTGCGCCCAGCCCACAGAAACAGGTTCTTCGACACTTGCTGGCTCAAGGTGCTGGCGCCGCGAATCGAGCCGCCGAGCTCGTTGTGCGCCAGTGCGGCCTGGATCGCGCTGAAATCAAAACCCCAGTGCTCGGGGAACTTCTGATCCTCACCGGCCATGACCGCCACTTTGAGGTCGTCGGAGATCTCGTCCCACGGTTTCCAGGTGCGCTGCAGGTCAATCGGCTCGCCATCGACCCAGGATTCGACCTTGCGCTCGACCATCAGCGCCGTTCCCGGCGGCGGCACGAAGCGAAACACCAGCACCAGCAAGACGCTGCCGCCCGCGAACCAGAGCAGGGCCTTCGTGAGACGACGGAAAATAGTACGCAGCATAGAGATGGCTTGGCCGAACCGGTGGAGCGGGCCATTATACAGACCCTGCCGATCGCGTCTGACTGGAGTTCCCAATGCTGCGTGGCTTTTTAATGCTGGCCGCTTTTTTCGGTTTCACCGGTGTCGCATTGGGCGCATTCGCCGCCCATGGCCTGAAAAGCCGCCTGACGCTGGAGTATCTGGCGATTTTCCATACCGGCGTCACCTATCAATTGGTCCACACCCTGGCACTGTTCGGTGTGGCGCTGTTGGCCACGCAGATTCAGAGCCGACTGGTCGCTTGGGCCGGCGTGTCCTTCACTGTCGGTATCCTGCTGTTTTCCGGCAGCCTGTACCTGCTGACCACCACCGGTATCAGCAAGCTCGGCATCATCACCCCCTTCGGTGGCCTGGCGTTTCTGATCGGCTGGCTGTGCCTGGGGCTCGCCGCCTGGCGCTTGCAACCAACCGCTTGACGCTTGGTGCTGACCTTTAGGTCATGATCGGGCTAGAATGCCAGCCCCTAAAAATGATGGCGGCGTTGCGCATGCGCATTCAGTTGAACGGCGAATCCCTTGAACTGCCCGACGGCGAGACTGTTGCGGCCCTGATCACCCGTCTGGAACTGACCGGACGCCGGGTGGCAGTCGAACTCAATCTGGATATCGTCCCGCGCAGCCAGCATGCCAGCACCACGCTCAATGACGGTGACAACGTCGAAGTGGTGCACGCCATCGGCGGCGGCTGATCGCCCGGCCCGTAAGGGTACAGAATTCTGCAAGACCCTCACTCCTAAAGAGGATTCCCCATGAGCATCGTTCGTAGCGACAAGCCTTTTGTTCTGGCCGGTCGTACTTACCAGTCGCGTTTGCTGGTCGGTACCGGCAAGTACCGTGACATGGAAGAAACCCGTCAGGCCATCGAAGCCTCGGGTGCCGAGATCGTCACCTTCGCCGTGCGCCGCACCAACCTGGGCCAGATCGAAGGCGAGCCGAACCTGCTCGACGTGCTGTCGCCGGAGCGCTACACCTTCCTGCCGAACACCGCCGGTTGCTACGACGCCATCGAAGCCGTACGCACCTGCCGCCTGGCCCGTGAACTGCTCGATGGCCACAACCTGGTGAAGCTGGAAGTACTGGCCGACCAGAAAACCCTGTTCCCTAACGTGATCGAAACCCTCAAGGCCGCCGAAACGCTGGTCAAGGAAGGTTTCGACGTGATGGTGTACACCAGCGATGACCCGATCATTGCCCGGCAACTGGCAGAAATCGGCTGCATCGCAGTGATGCCGCTGGCCGGTCTGATCGGTTCGGGCCTGGGGATCTGCAACCCATACAACCTGCAGATCATCCTCGAAGAAGCCAGGATTCCCGTGCTGGTCGATGCCGGTGTCGGTACTGCTTCCGACGCCACCATCGCCATGGAGCTGGGTTGCGATGCAGTGCTGATGAACTCGGCCATCGCCCACGCCCAGCAACCGGTGATGATGGCTGAAGCCATGAAACACGCCATCGTTGCAGGCCGTCTGGCCTACCTCGCTGGCCGTATGCCGAAAAAACTCTATGCCAGCGCCTCTTCGCCGCTGGATGGTCTGATCAAGTAAGAGCCATTGATGACTGAATCGAACGACACGCCTATCCAGACGGAAGAAGGCGACGAGCGCCAACACCGCCGCATCAAGAGTTTCGTGATGCGCGCCGGGCGCATGACCGAAGGCCAGCAACGCGGTCTGGATCAGGGCGCGCCGCTGTACGTGCTGCCGCTGGCCGATGCCCCAGTGGATTACGATCAGGTGTTCGGCCGTTCGGCACCGCGCTCGCTGGAGATCGGTTTCGGCATGGGCCACTCGCTGCTGGAAATGGCCGCGGCCGCGCCGGATCAGGATTTCATCGGCGTTGAGGTTCACCGTCCGGGTGTCGGCGCGCTGCTCAATGGTGTGCTGACTCAGGGCCTGACCAACCTGCGGGTCTACGATTGCGACGCGATCGAAGTGCTCAACCGTTGCATCGCCGACAACAGCCTTGATCGCCTGATGCTGTTCTTCCCGGATCCGTGGCACAAGAGCCGTCACCACAAGCGTCGTATCGTTCAGGCGTCGTTCGCTGAACTGGTGCGCAGCAAGTTGAAGGTCGGCGGCATTCTGCACATGGCCACCGACTGGGAACCGTATGCCGAATACATGTTGGAGGTGATGAACGTCGCCCCGGGCTACCGCAACCTCGCCGAAGACGGCAAGTGCGTGCCACGCCCGGCCGAACGCCCGATCACCAAGTTCGAACGCCGCGGCGAACGTCTTGGCCATGGCGTGTGGGACCTGAAGTTCGAAAAACAGTCCTAAGTATCACGCGGTAAAAATGTAGGAGTGAGCCTGCTCGCGATGGCGGACTGACAGTCACCGAAGAGGTTGAATGTCGGACCGCAATCGCGAGCAGGCTCACTCCTACAGTTGTTTTCGGTTTCGTCAGAAGTTACAGGGTGGAAATGAAGCGCACTGGCACTAGTTCTGTCAGCCAGACGCCATTTTCAGCCTGATAAAACTTGAAGCCTTGCTCCTGCATTTGCTGTGCGGCGACTTTCAGGATTGCCACGGTTCCGTAGCGTTGCCCGACGGCTGAGGCGGTGGCGGATTCTTCCGATAGATGCACGTGGTGACGCGATCCCGGGATCAAGCCTTGCTGGTTGATAGAGTCCATGAAGCGCGTCGCCGTGCCGTGATACAGCGTGTGCGGTGGCTGCTTTTCCTCCAGTTGAAGCGCTACGCTTTTCGTCGAATGGCCCTGAACGGCGCGAATGTACTGGCCGTCTTCCGAGATCGAAAAGCGCTTTTTGTCGTTGTTCGCTACGACGTTTTCAATCAGTGAGCGATCCAGGCTTCGACCATCACGCGCAGCGCCGCTGATCAGTGCTTCGATATCTGCCCAACCCTCCGAATCCAGCGTCAGCCCAATCGCCTGAGGCTCGTGGCGCAGTACGTAGCTAAGAAATTTGCTCGTCTCATCCAGCAGTTTTTTACTCATGAGCTTCCCTGTCATTGCGATCAACTGTGGGAGCGAGCCTGCTCGCGAAAGCGATCGGTCATTCAGCAGTGATGTTGGCTGAAATGACGCCTTCGCGAGCAGGCTCACTCCTACAGTTGTTTTGGGTGTACTGAAAGATCAGCGGCGGTCGGCGACTACGCCGATGAGGACGAGGACTACCAGCAGGACTGGCGCCAGGCTGTAGTTGTTGAACTGGCTCAGGCCTTTGATTACCCACGGCGTGGCGTAAATCAGCGCCGCGCCGCTACCGATCACGCACAGCAGCGCCATCAATGGCACGCGCAGGGCGCCGGCGATGCTGCCCAGGCGTTGCTCGACCCAGCCTTTGAAGTCGGCGCCGAACAGCACCAGCAGGCAGCCGACCAGCGCCAGGGCGATTTCCGAGAGGTTGCTGCGGCTCCAGCGGGAGACGGTGGCGAGCAGGTCGAGTATCAAATCCATGCGTTTTTCCTTGGAGCTGAAGTTGAGGGTCGGGCTCAGTTCAGAAATTGTTGCAGCAAGTCGTTGAGGAACAGCTGTCCGCGCTCGGTCGCCGCCAGACGTGACGGTTCGACCTGCAACAGACCGCTTCGTTCTGCCGCTGCCCGGCCTTCGGCGAGGCTTTCCAGCGACAGCCCGGTGCGTTCTGGATACAGGTGCGATTCGACGCCAGCGGTCAGGCGCAAAGCGTTCATCAGAAACTCGAACGGCATCTCGTCATTGGTCAGCGCTTTTTCGCCGGCCTGAAAGCTTTTTGCCGGGTTGAGATAGTCCTTCGGCAAACGGGTCTTCCAGGTACGCACGATGCGCCCGTCCGGATGACTCAACTTGCCATGCGCACCCGCACCAATGCCGATGAAGTCGCCAAAACTCCAGTAATTGAGGTTATGTCGCGCCGGGCGACCGGCCTGTGCATACGCGGACACTTCGTATTGTGCGTAACCGTGCTCGGCCAGCAGCGCCTGCCCGGCCTCTTGAATGTCCCACAGCGTGTCGTCTTCCGGCAGCACTGGCGGTTGGTTCCAGAACACGGTGTTCGGCTCCAGGGTCAGCTGATACCAGGAAATATGCGTCGGATTCAGCGCAATGGCCTGACGCAGATCGCTCAAGGCATCGTCCAGCGACTGATCGGGCAAACCATGCATCAAGTCGAGGTTGAAGTTATCGAACCCGGCCTGCCGCGCCATGCCGGCAGCACGCACCGCTTCGTCACCGTTGTGAATCCGGCCCAGCGCCTTGAGCTTTTCCTGCTGGAAGCTCTGGATACCGATCGACAGGCGATTGATCCCCAGCTTGCGATACGCGACGAACTTCTCTTGTTCGAAGGTGCCCGGATTGGCTTCCAGAGTAATTTCGATGTCTTGAGCAAACGGGATGCGCTGCTCGACACCTTCCAGCAGCCGCCCGAGGGCTTCGGCGCTGAACAGACTCGGTGTGCCGCCACCAAAAAAGATCGAGCTGATTTCACGCCCATAAACAGCGTGCAGATCCTGATCGAGATCGGCCAGCAAGGCGTCGACGTATTCCTGCTCCGGCAACACCGGGCTGGCAGTGTGCGAGTTGAAGTCGCAATACGGGCATTTGCGCACACACCACGGGATGTGGATGTACAGCGCCAAGGGCGGCAGCGTTGGCAGCGATGCCCGAGGCGAAGAAGCGGCGCCGCCGACGATCAGCGACGACGCGGAAGAGTCACGGGTCATTTCAAGCCCAGACGCTGGCGCAGCAGATCCATTGCACGGGCGCGGTGGCTGATCTGGTTCTTGTCGGCCGGGCTCAATTCGGCGCTGGACACATCGCGCTCCGGCACCCAGAACAGCGGGTCATAACCGAAACCGTGCTCGCCGCTGGCAGTGGTGAGGATGCGCCCGTGCCACAGGCCTTCGCAGAGAATCGGCAACGGATCGTCAGCGTGCCGCACCAATGCCAGCACGCAGACGAACTGCGCGCCGCGCTCGGCTTCCGGCACATCCTTCAGCGCGTCGAGCAGTTTGGCGTTGTTCGCCGCGTCGCCCTTGCCGTCGGCATAGCGCGCCGAATAGATGCCTGGCGCACCGCCAAGGAAATCCACCGCCAGACCGGAATCGTCGGCCAGCGCCGGCAACCCGGAAATGCGCGCGGCATTGCGCGCCTTGAGAATGGCGTTCTCGACGAACGACAGACCGGTTTCTTCCGGCTCGACCTTGCTCCACTCGCCAATCGAGCGCAGTTGCACCGATTCGCCGAGCATGGCCTGGAGTTCTTTGAGTTTGCCGGCGTTATGGCTGGCCAGTACGAGCTGCTTGATGTTCATCATTCGCCGGGAAAGAGTTCTTGGTTGAAATTGATGGTGTTGATCTTGTCGCCGTTCTGCACCTTGATTTCAAAGGTGCGGGTTTCCTGCTGAGGCACCGGGTATTGGGCGATGTAGTAGATCGCACCCTGCTCGGTGACTTGCTTGAAATTCAGCGGCACGCTCTGGCTGGTCAGGTCTTTGACCGTGCCGGTGACGTTGGCGACCAGCGGTTTGCCGTTCTTGATTACCGAGACATTGATCACGCCCTGATTCTTGCTGCGGATCAGCTCCGCGGCCTTGGCGATGTCCGGTTGCAGGAACGTCGAGTTGAAGGTGTTGTAGTGCACCGTCACGTCGCCAAAGGTTTCCTTGCGCTCACCCTTGATGACGTCGGCCGCCAGAGCGCTGGCGCTCAGGCAGGCAGTCAATAACAACAACGCTAAACGACCCATGATCGTGCTCCTCGAAATGACGGGATTCAGACCGCGACTTTGTGGTCTGCAAGCTGCGGGCTGCTGACGCGGTAGATACCGATCTCACCTAACAGATTAGGCCATAGCTTACTGGCCCACCCGTGACGGTGCTGTTGATCCACGGCAAGCCGATCAATGACCTTCGCATCACGTTCGCGGCAAAGTTCTTCAAAGTCTTCGAAGGTGCAGAAGTGAATGTTCGGCGTGTTGTACCAGGTGTACGGCAGAAACTCGGAAACCGGCATGCGGCCTTTGCTCGCCAGATACCAGCGGCAGCGCCAGTGACCGAAGTTCGGGAAGGTGATGATGCACTGCCGGCCGACCCGGAGCATTTCGTCGAGGATCTTGTCCGGGTAATGCACGGCTTGCAGGGCCTGGGTCATGACGACGACGTCGAAACTGTTGCTGGCGAAGTTGCCCAGACCTTTGTCCAGATCCTGCTCGATAACGTTGATGCCTTTGGCCACGCACTGGGCGATGTTGTCGGCGTCGTTTTCCAGGCCATAACCGGTGACATTCTTGTTGTCGCGCAGCCAGGTCAGCAGCTCGCCGTCACCGCAACCGAGGTCGAGGACGCGGCTGCCGGCGGGGATCCATTCCTGGATGATTTCCAGATCAGCTCTCATGGCTTTCTCACAGCGTGATGCGGTTCATGTAATTACCGAACGCCTGCAAGTAGCGAGGGATCGGAATCAGGAAGGCGTCGTGGCCCTGGGGTGCGTCGATTTCCAGGTAACTGACGTCTTTGCGTGCTGCCATAAGCGCATCCACCAGTTCCCGCGAACGGGCAGGGGAGAAGCGCCAGTCGGTGGTGAACGACATCACGCAGAACTTGGCTGTGGCGTTCTCGAAGGTTTTCGCCAGGTTATCGTCGAAGTTCGCCGCCGGATCGAAGTAGTCCAGCGCTTTGGTCATCAACAGATAAGTGTTGGCGTCGAAACGTCCGGAGAACTCTTCGCCCTGATAACGCAGGTAGCTTTCGACCTGGAATTCGACGCTGTGGAAGTCGTAGTTGAGCTTCTCGCTCTTCAGGCCACGGCCGAATTTCTCGCCCATTGAATCGTCGGACAGGTAAGTGATGTGCCCAACCATCCGCGCCAGCATCAAGCCGCGCTTGGGGATCACGCCGGCTTCCTGGAACGAACCGCCGTGGAATTCCGGGTCAGTGAGGATCGCCTGACGCGCCACTTCGTTGAAGGCGATGTTCTGCGCCGACAGTTTTGGCGCCGAGGCGATAGCCAGACAATGGCGCACGCGGTCCGGGTAAGTGATGGTCCATTGCAATGCCTGCATGCCGCCGAGGCTGCCGCCAATCACCGCCGCCCACTGGCCGATGCCGAGCAGGTCAGCGAGACGCGCCTGGCTGTGCACCCAGTCTTCCACGGTGAGCACCGGGAAGTCGGCACCGAACGGTTTGCCGGTCTCCGGGTTGACGCTGCTCGGGCCGGTAGAGCCATTGCAGCCGCCGAGGTTATTCAGGCTGACCACGAAGAACTTGTTGGTGTCGATCGGTTTGCCGGGGCCGATGCAGCTGTCCCACCAACCGGGTTTGCGGTCGTCGACGCTGTGATAACCGGCGGCGTGGTGATGGCCGGACAAGGCGTGGCAAATCAGCACGGCGTTGCTCGCCTGCGCGTTCAGCGTGCCGTAGGTTTCGTAGATCAGGTCATAGGCGGCCAGTGAACGACCACAGGCCAAGGCCAGCGGTTCGCTGAAGTGCGCGGTTTGCGGCGTCACCAGACCAACAGAATCGGGGGGAAAGGCAGTTGGCATCGACCCTGCTCTCGTTGAAATGAGGCGTAAGTCTAAAGACCGGGGGGGTTAGCGGCAAGCAACTACCTGCGCTCGTTCCCACGCTCTGCGTGGGAATGCCTCATTGGACGCTCGGCGTCCGCTTCGGCAGGGGACGCGGAGCGTCCCGGGATGCATTCCCACGCGGAGCGTGGGAACGATCAGCGCATTAGGTCAGGCAAGTCCGGCAACTTCTTCGGCGAGCAGATCCTCACCCGCTTCTGCCGGTTCAACTCGCCACTGAGCAAACTCACCTGGCTCTTGGACACCCCAAACGCCTTGGCCAGAAAGCCCATCAGATAAGCATTGGCCTTGCCCTCAACCGGCGGTGCGGTCAGACGAATCTTCAGGCGATCCCCATGCAGCCCGGCGAAGTCATCGCTGCGGGCTGCCGGTTGCAGGTGACACTCGAGGATCAAGTCGTCACCGTCCCATCGAAACCAGCTCACATCAGCAGACGGAGGATTTCCGGCATCATCGTCATCGCCGCCAGATTGTTGATTACCAGCATGTCGATCAGCTTCAGCGCGAGGAAGGCGAAGATCGGCGACAGATCCAGACCGCCGAGATTCGGCAGAAAGCGGCGGAACGGTGCCAGCGCCGGCTCGCAGATCTGGTTGACCAGTTCAGCGCCCGGATTGTGGCTGCCAGGTGCAACCCACGACAGAATCACGCTGATGATCAGGGCGAAGAAGAAGATCTTCAGGAACAGCGCGGTCACGCCGATCAGCGACCAGATAAACAGCTGCAGCGGATTGCCGGTGGTGCCGTAAGTCAGCAGCAGGGTCAGCGCCATCAGCGCCAGTTGCACCAGAATCGCCAGCACCAGTGACGACATGTCCAGACCGAACATGCTCGGAATGATCCGGCGCAGTGGCTTGAGCAGCGGCTGGGTCGCTTTGACGATGAACTGGCACAGCGGGTTGTAGAAGTTCGCCCGTACCAGTTGCAGCACGAAGCGCAGCAGCACGATCAGCAGGTACAGACTGCCGAGGGTTTGCAGCACGTAAACCGCTGCGGTGTTCAATCCAATCATGTAAGGCTCCTTATTTGCCCAGTTGTTCGGCCATTTCGGCCGAGCGGTGCGCGGCGGCGCCGAGTGCGGTTTCGACCAGTGCTTCAAAGCCATTGGCCTGGAATGATTTGATTGCAGCTTCCGTGGTGCCATTTGGCGAAGTTACGCGGCGGCGCAGTTCGGCGGCGTCAACATCGCTGGAGACGGCCATGTGTGCGGCGCCGAGTGCGGTCTGCAGGGTCAGTTGTTCGGCGATGTCTTTAGGCAGACCGAGTTTGACGCCGGCGGCGGTCATGGCTTCGATCAGCAGGAAGAAATAGGCCGGGCCGGAACCGGAAACGGCAGTGACTGCGTCCAGTTGCTGTTCTTCGTTGAGCCACAGTGCGATACCGACGGCGGACAGCAGCTCTTCAGCTTGCTGACGCTGCTCGGCGGTCACTTCGCTGGTCGCGTACAAACCGCTGACGCCCTGACGCAGCAGCGCCGGGGTGTTTGGCATGCAGCGCACGATCGGCTGCTCGCCGAGCCACGCGGTCATGCTTGCGCAGGTGATGCCCGCTGCGATCGATACCACCAATTGATTCGGCTTCAGGCTCGGGCGAATCGCTTCGCACACGGTTTTCATGGCCTGCGGCTTGACCGCCAGTACGATCACATCGACGCCGTCGATGGCCTGGGCGTTGTCGGCGAAAGTTTCGATGCCGTGTTCGGCACTGACCTTGGCGCGGGTTTCTTCACCCGGGTCGCTGGCACGGATCTGTCCGGCTTCCAGCCCCTTGGCACGGAGGCCGCCAATCAGACTGGCCGCCATGTTGCCCGCACCGATAAACGCAATACGTGTGTTGCTCATGTGTGGTCCTTATCTGGAATGGTTCAAGACTGGGAATAATCGCGGGCGCCAAACAGGGCGGTACCGATACGCACCCAAGTGGCGCCTTGGGCAATGGCCGACTCGAGGTCGTGACTCATGCCCATGGACAGTGTGTCGAGCGGCAGAGCGAGGCTCGCCTGCAATTTCTGCACGGCGGCGAAGGCCGCGTCCTGCTCGGCGCGGTCGTCGGTTGGCTCGGGAATCGCCATCAAGCCGCGCAGTTTCAGGCGCGGCAAAGCGCTGATGGCAGCGGCCAATGCCGGCAGATCGTCAGGCGTGCAGCCGGACTTGCTGGCTTCACCGCTGACGTTGACCTGAATGCAGATGTTCAGCGGCGGCAGCTCGGCCGGGCGCTGTTCGGACAGACGTTGAGCGATTTTCAGACGATCCACGGAGTGCACCCAGTCGAAATGCTCGGCGATGGCGCGAGTCTTGTTCGATTGAATGGGGCCGATGAAGTGCCAGATCAAGGGCAGGTCGGCCAGTTCGAGCTGTTTGCCCAGGGCTTCCTGCAGGTAGTTCTCGCCAAAGTCGCGCAGGCCGGCGGCATACGCTTCGCGCAGCGCTTCGGCGGGTTTGGTTTTGCTCACGGCGAGCAACTGGACGCTGTTTTCAGGACGGTGTGCGGCTTGGGTCGCGGTCTGGATGCGCGAACCAACGTGGAAAATGTTGTCTGCTATCGTGGACATCAAGAGGCGCCAGCGGTCTGAAGGTTCGCGGCATTCTACTGGAATTGAGGAGCGCTATGGATATCACTGAATTGCTGGCCTTCAGCGCCAAACAGGGCGCTTCCGACCTGCACCTGTCGGCCGGTCTGCCGCCGATGATCCGTGTCGATGGCGATGTGCGGCGGATCAATCTGCCGGCGCTGGATCACAAGCAAGTGCACGAACTGATCTACGACATCATGAACGACACCCAGCGGGTCGACTTCGAGAAACATCTGGAAACCGACTTTTCCTTCGAAGTGCCGGGCGTGGCGCGCTTTCGGGTCAATGCCTTCAACCAGAACCGTGGCGCCGGGGCGGTGTTTCGTACCATTCCGTCGAAGGTGTTGAGCATGGAAGATCTGGCCATGGGCGACGTCTTCCGCAAGATCACCGATGCGCCGCGCGGGCTGGTGCTGGTCACCGGGCCGACCGGTTCCGGCAAATCGACCACGTTGGCGGCGATGATCGATTACCTCAACACCCATCGGCATCACCACATTCTGACCATTGAAGACCCGATCGAATTTGTTCACGAATCGCGCAAATGCCTGATCAATCAGCGCGAAGTCCATCGTGATACCCGCAGTTTCGCCACCGCTCTGCGCTCGGCGTTGCGCGAAGACCCGGACGTGATTCTGGTCGGCGAGATGCGTGACCTGGAAACCATTCGCCTGGCACTGACCGCAGCCGAAACCGGGCATCTGGTGTTCGGCACGCTGCACACCACCTCAGCGGCGAAAACCATTGACCGGGTGGTCGACGTGTTCCCCGGCGACGAGAAGTCGATGGTGCGTTCGATGCTGTCGGAGTCGTTGCTGGCGGTGGTCTCGCAGACGCTGATCAAGAAGATCGGCGGCGGACGGGTGGCGGCGCACGAGATCATGCTGGGCACGTCGGCGATCCGTAACCTGATTCGCGAGGACAAGGTCGCGCAGATGTATTCGGCGATTCAGACGGGTGGGTCGTTGGGTATGCAGACACTGGACATGTGCCTGAAGGATCTGCTGACCAAGGGCTTGATCAGCCGCGACCATGCGCGGGAGAAGGCGCGTACGCCGGATAATTTCTGAGGGAGTGATCGTTCCCACGCTTTGCGTGGGAATGCAGCCCGGGACGCTCTGCGTCCCTGCCGAAGCGGACGCGGAGCGTCAATTGAGGCATTCCCACGCGGAGCGTGGGAACGATTGGTATGGTGTTAGCGCTGAACCACGCGCATCTGGCTCTGCTCTTTCGGCAACACACGCTTGGCAACCACGTAATGCTGCTGCCAGTACGGCTTGTTCAGCGTATCGATGCTCACCGCTTTGCCACGACGCGGGGCGTGGATGAAGCGGTCGTTGCCCAGGTAGATGGCAACGTGGTTGACCCGACGGCTCTTGATGTTGAAGAAAATCAGGTCGCCTGGCTTGAGATCCTTGCGCTCGACTTTCTCGCCGTGGCCGCTGGCCATGGCATTCGAGGTACGTGGCAGGTCGAACGTGGCGTCGTTGAACGCGTATTTCACCAGACCGCTGCAATCGAAGCCTTTACTTGGGCTGCTGCCGCCCCAACGATAAGGTGTACCGAGGACGTTCACCGCACGGCTCAGCACATTGCTGCTTTCCTTGCTCGCCATCGGTGGCACCAGCTTGCTGTGGCTCTTGCTGCTCAGCGTGGTGGTTTTGCTTTTGCTGCTTTTGCTCGAAGGAGCCGAAGCATGGGATTTAGGGGTAAAGCCGTTAACGTTAGGAAGACGTTGCTCACGATTGGTGGCGTGGGCGGCCAGTGGCATTAATAGGCAGATGGTTAGCCATGTCTTGAAAAATGGTCGCATTAGGCGTGGCTCTTAAGTGATAGCGCGCAACTTTATAACAGAGTTTTTTTTCATTCCGAGGCCGTTGGTCGATTCAGTTGGAGGCCAACGGAACCAAATAAGCGGCAAATGGACGCAATTGTCGGACAGAAGTCAGGTGCTATAAGGCTTTGACGGTAGCAACGGTAACATTTGCCGTACGTCGGCTACCTGTAAAAAAGTCACAAAGAATTCAAGAATATTTATCTATCGTGTGAATCGAGGTCTTCATGAACCCCTATCAACAATTTGTTCAGCAGCAAGATACGCACAGCAAAATCATCGGTTATCTGCTGTGGATTTTCGGTTTTACCGGCGCTCACCGCTTCTATTACGGCAAACCGGTGACCGGGACGATCTGGTTTTTCACCTTCGGTTTGCTGGGCATTGGCTGGCTGATCGACCTGTTCTTGATCCCGGCAATGGATCGCGAGGCGGATTTGCGTTTTACCGCCGGGCCGATCGAATACAACGTGGCGTGGATTCTGCTGACGTTCCTCGGAGCATTGGGTGTGCACCGGATGTATCAGGGGAAATGGATCAGTGGCCTGATCTATCTGCTGACGGGCGGGTTGTTCTTTCTGGGTGTGCTGTATGACTTCTGGACGCTGAATGATCAAGTCTCGGTGCGTAACGCGCAGAATCGCGGTGCTTTCCAGTAAACAGGAGAGACTTGCCAGACCGCTTAGACGAACGGTTTGGCAAGTTACTCAAAGAGTTGTTTTGCTAATGTGTTATTTAGATTGGGCAAATGTGCTTGCCTGAAAAGCGATAAACGCGATTGCGCTAGCAACGTAAAATATTGCGATGAGCGCATGGTGCGGGATCGACCAATAAACAATACTTCCTACAAGAATCACCAGTGACACCGAGGCAAGCAAATATGCTGGTATTTTTCGGATTAGACTTGCAGAGAAGCGAGTGCGTGACTTTCGCAATAATAGAATCTGCATTAGGTGGTTAAGTGTCAGTGTCAGCCATATAGCAAACAATACGATAAAAGGGATGCCGATTGAATCTTGTTTGGCATCGTATATTTGTGCCTCGAGATTTTTAGTGAGTATGAATGCGCCGGTGCAAAATGTGACTGCGAGCAAAATGAGATACGTACAACTCGAAAATTTATAGAATCTCTTCATTTGAGCTCCACTGAGCGGGCGTCGAAGATTTTATTAAAGTCTACGGGGTCGGTTGAAAGCCAGTTCCGGTGAGCCGTATTTTTTGCTCGCCGAAAATATCGATCTCGTAATGCGTTCCGGAGAATACTCTACCGGCTGTTGTTAAGACTTCAAGCGCTGTTGATCTGTTGCTGGCGTCGAAATCATAAGTATCGGTATACGCTCTGACGACGCCATCGAAAATCCAGGATCCTTGTACATCTCGCGTGAAACTTCCTTCCATGCTCAACGTTATTCTTCCTAGGTAAGCTCCGGTGACGTTGCTGTCATTGATGGTTGCGTAAGGGATCTTCGGATCAGATAAATAATAGGTACCGGCCTCTCGGGTGCTGGCAATTGAATTGGCCAGTAGCGGCAGTTCGTTGGCCCTGACGTTCAGGCCGATATTGTTAATGCTCACTCTCATCCTCTCCCCGTTCCCCCACAGGTAGTGGGCGAAAGCTTTAATCGGGCTGAAAGTGCCTCCCGACAACTCGGTAGTCAATGTTTCGTAATTTAAATTGTATGGAGCTGTCGCTGAAACTTTGATCAGTGCTTCTATCGGGCTCAGTTTCTGCTGCGCAGCAAATGCATCGGCCAAACTGAAATTTATAATCTTGTTCTTAAAGTAGCCGTGGCTAATAACAGCGGCGCTGTTGAGTAGGTAGTTATCGCTTTCAGTGATTCTCCACAGGTCACGAATACCTCCCAGAGCATCGTTATTTATTGCCTTGTTCACCATTTGGAGCTCATAGGTGAAAGCTTTGATGCCAGATTTCATTTCCAGCCAGGAATGGAACATATCCATTTCCGCTGAAGACAACACAGGCCCATCGCTTAAGGGGAGTGAGTAGGTTTGACCATCATGATTGATAATGGCTTCTCCAGTGCCCTGCCAATCTGCCGTGGCGTAGGTTCCCCAGCTAAAACCATGGTTAACTGTAAAGCCACCAGAATTCCCTGTTGTGCCCCTGGTGACGATAGGTGGAAGCGTAAGTCCGTTTCTCATATCTTCATCCTTGTTGATAATTGTCGCCCTTTTTGCAGGTTTTATATTAGGGGTGGCGTATTAAACTTGGATATGGAAATTTTGTAGTCTGTTTCTGATTGTGCCGAGGTTATTTTCGTAGGAAAGAAAGGTGTCGGAAATTTCTTTGTGGCTCGCGTGCCTTTTCCTACACCTGTTGATGGAGGGCAATTAGCGGGAGTTAGACGAGTGTATGTGCTGGTTCAAGAAGGGAGCTGAGCGGAATTTCAGTAATTAGACAATTTGGTGTTACTAACCGAAGTCCAACAGATCGCAGCCCATTACAGGCTGCGATCATTAGAGTTTACGCTTGGTGACTGATCCGCCCATCCACCAGCGTGTATCGAACCACACCCGGCAAAGTGTGCCCTATGAACGGGCAATTCTCACCCTTCGACAACCAGCCTTCACCGGCCACCGTCGAAGCCTGCGGATCGAACAGCACGATATCCGCCGCCCCACCCACCGCCAGTTTGCCAGCCGGCAGACGCAGCGCTTCAGCCGGGCCTGCGCTCAAACGCGCCAGCAAGGTCGGCAGATCGAGCAAACCATCCTCAACCAGCGTCATCGCCAGCGGCAGCAGCAACTCAACACTGCTGATGCCCGGCTCGGTCGCGCCGAACGGCGCCAGTTTGGCGTCGCGTTCGTGCGGCTGGTGATGGCTGGAAATCGCCGAGACCACGCCGGACTTCACTGCCTCTCGCAGACCGTCGCGGTCAGCGCGGGTACGCAGCGGCGGTTGCACGTGATAGAGGCTGCTGAAATCGATCAGCGCTTCGTCGGTCAGAATCAGCTGATACAACGCGACATCCGCCGTCACCTTCAAGCCACGGGCCTGCGCCTGAGCGATCAGGGCGACGCCGCGAGCGCTGGTCAACTGGCTGAAGTGCGCACGCACGCCGGTCTGCTCAACCAGTAGCAGGTCGCGGGCCAATGCCACGGTTTCAGCGGTTTCCGGAATCCCCGGCAGGCCGAGGAAACTGGCGACGGCGCCTTCGTGGGCCAAGCCACCTTCAGCCAGATCATGATCCTGCGAGTTGAAGATCACTGTCAGGTCGAAGGTCGCTGCGTATTCCAGCGCCCGGCACAAGGTGCGAGTGTTGCGGAAACTCTCCAGACCGTTGCCGAACGCCACGCAGCCAGCGTCGCGCAGCGCCACCAGTTCAGCCAGTTGCTCGCCGTCCAGACCTTTGCTCAGCGCGCCAATCGGAAACACCTTGGTGTTGCCGGCTTCGCGGGCGCGGTCGAGGATCAGTTCGGCCACGGCGGAGGTGTCGAGCACCGGTTTGGTTTTCGGCGGGCAGCACAGGCTGGTCACACCACCGGCGGCCGCTGCGCGGGTTTCGCTGATGATCGAGCCTTTGCGGCTGTAACCCGGCTCACGCAGGGCCACGTTCAGGTCAACGAGGCCCGGAGCGGCGACAAGGCCTTGGGCATCAATGGTTTCTACTGCGCTGAAACCGGCCGGGGCGGCGCCGAGGGCGACGATCTTGCAGGCTTCAACGTGAATGTCGGTAACTTGATCCAGGCCGCTGCTTGGATCGATGACGCGTGCGCCGAGAATGCTGAGCTTCACTGGGCGTTCTCCTGCTCGAATTGGCGCTGGGCGGTTTGCCCGCTCATGGCCATGGACAGCACAGCCATACGAATTGCGATGCCGTAGGTGACCTGATTGAGGATCACCGAGTGCGGGCCGTCGGCCACGGCGGACTCGATCTCCACCCCCCGGTTGATCGGCCCCGGGTGCATGACGATGCAATCCGGTTTAGCCCCGGCCAGACGCGCGGTGGTCAGGCCGAACAGACGGTAGAACTCGCCTTCGCTCGGCAGCAGGCCGCCGGTCATGCGTTCACGCTGCAAGCGCAACATGATCACCACATCGACGTCCTTCAGGCCTTCGGTCATGTCGGTGTAGACCTTCACGCCGTATTGCTCGATGCCGATCGGCAGCAGGGTTTTCGGCGCAATCACGCGGATGTCCGGGCAACCGAGGGTTTTCAGCGCGAGCATGTTCGAGCGCGCGACCCGCGAGTGCAGGATGTCGCCGACGATGGCCACCGAGAGGTTTTCGAAGCCGCCCTTGTGCCGACGGATGGTGAGCATGTCGAGCATGCCCTGCGTCGGGTGCGCGTGACGGCCGTCGCCGCCGTTGATGATCGCCACTTGCGGGCAAACATGTTCGGCGATGAAGTGCGCGGCGCCGGAATCACCGTGGCGCACGACGAACATGTCAGCGGCCATGGCTTCAAGGTTGCGCAGGGTGTCGAGCAGCGTTTCGCCCTTGCTTGCCGACGAGGTCGACACGTTCAGGGTGATCACGTCTGCCGACAGCCGCTGGGCCGCCAGTTCGAAAGTGGTGCGGGTGCGCGTGGAGTTTTCGAAGAATACGTTGCACACGGTCTTGCCGCGCAGCAACGGGACTTTCTTCACCGCCCGGGCACCGACTTCGAGGAACGAGTCGGCAGTGTCGAGGATTTCCGTCAGCAACTCGCGGCGCAGGCCGTCGAGCGAGAGGAAGTGGCGCAGCTGGCCCTGATCATTGAGCTGCAGCGGGCGCTTGGTATCTAGAGGCGTCATCGCGAAGGGGACTCTCAATAGGGCGGATTAAAGGTTGAAGTCTTGCAGTTCGAGCGTCAGCGGCTCGGGGCCGGACAGCTTCACCCGTTCGTGAGCGGCCAGCGACAAGGTCGCGCCGACCACGTTCGGGCGGATCGGCAGCTCACCGGCGTCGAGGTCCAGCAGGCAGACCAGGGTCACGCTGGCCGGGCGGCCGTAATCGAACAATTCGTTCATGGCGGCGCGGATGGTGCGGCCGCTCATCAATACATCGTCAATCAGCACCAGATGCTGGCCTTCGATCTCGAAGGGCAGGGCGGACGGGCGCACTTGCGGGTGCAGACCGTTCTGGCTGAAGTCGTCGCGGTAGAAGGACACATCCAGCGTGCCCAGTGGCGCGTCGCTGCCCAGTTCCTTGAGCAAGGCCTGCGCGACCCAGATGCCGCCGGTGCGGATGCCGATGTAACGCGGTTCAGTGATGTCACGCTGGGCAAGGTGCGCCTTGAGGCGGGTCGCCATCTGGCTGATCAGATCGGCGGGATTTGGCAGGCTCATGGTTGCTCCTTGTTGGGGGCGAGTCAGGTCCTTGGACGCAACTCGGTTTTTCACTCAAAAGAAAAGCGCCGAAGCGCTTGTCAGGATTCAAACAATGCAGTGTTTTCATCGAGCCAGCCCTGCAACAGCAGAGCGGCGGCGATGGCGTCCACCGGGTTGTCGCGGTAACTGCCTTTCTGACCGCCACGGGCCAGTCGCTCGCCCTTGGCTTCAAACGTGGTCAGGCGTTCGTCGTGGGTATAGAACGGCAGATTGAAGCGGCCATTGAGGCGGCGGGCGAATTTTTCTGCGCGTACGCACATGTCGCTCGGTGTGCCGTCCATGTTCAGCGGCAGACCAACGACGACAGCGTCGGGCTTCCATTCTTTGATAAGGGCTTCGACCTGGTTCCAGTCCGGCACACCGTTTTGTGCCTTCAAGGTGCACAGCTCGCGGGCCTGGCCGGTAATCACCTGGCCGACCGCGACGCCGATCTGTTTGGTGCCGTAGTCGAAGCCGAGAATCAGGCGCAGGGCCATCAGGCGTGACCTGCCTGGCTGGTCAGCAGGCTGAGGTTGATCCCCAAGTGCCTGGCTGCCGCTTCGAGGCGCAGTTCGCTGCTGGTGTTGAAGAGAATATCGGCGTCGTACGTGCAGTTCAGCCAGGCGTTGTCGGCGAGTTCCGCTTCCAGCTGCCCGGCTTCCCAACCGGCGTAACCGAGGGCAATCAGGCTTTTCGTCGGGCCGACGCCGTCAGCGATGGCGAACAGCACGTCCTGCGAGGTCGACAGGGCCAGGTCGCCGTCCAGCTGTGCGGTGGCCTGGAAGGTTTTGCCCGCCGGGTGTAGAACAAAGCCGCGATCGGTCTGCACCGGGCCGCCGATAAAGATCGGTACGTGTTGGCACAGTGCTGGCGGGTCGATGTCCGGGCGCAATTGCTCAAGGATGTCGGCCAGATTCAGCTCTTGCGGTCGGTTGACCACAATCCCCATAGCGCCATTGGCCGTGTGCTCGACGATGTAGGTCAAGGTGTGGGCAAAGTTCGGGTCGGCCATGTGTGGCATGGCGATCAGGAATTGATGCTTGAGGTAGCTGGGGCTGACGTTTTTCATGTGCGCTAGTGTGGCGTTCGGGGGGCAAACTGACAAGCTGGAGATGTATGCAACACACCGATCAACTGTAGGAGTGAGCCTGCTCGCGATAGCGGTGTGTCAGTCAAATGTTCAGGTTCTGACATACCGCTATCGCGAGCAGGCTCACTCCTACAAGGGGTCTGTGGTGTGTCAGTTGCTCGAGAGCTTGTCGCCCCGGGCAAATTTCCAGGTACGAATGATTTCCAGACGGTCGATATCCGACAAGTCCCCGGTAAACGGCGCAAACGGTGCCGCCAGTCGGACAATGCGCTGCGCCGCCTGATCCAGCAGCGGCTGGCCGGACGATTCCAGCACCAGCACTTCATACAGCGAGCCGTCGCGGTTGATCGAGACCATCAGGCGCAAATTGCCGTAGATCTGCTTGCGCCGTGCTTCCTCGGGGTAATTGAGGTTACCGATGCGCTCAACCTTCTTGCGCCAGTCATCCTTGTACCAGGCACCCTTGTCACGCATGGTCGACGCCGCGCTCAAGCGGTGAATACGCGGACGCTTGGCGTAGAGCTGTTGTTCCTTGGCCAGTTCCGCTTCGAGGCTGGCGATGTCGCTGGACAGCTGCGAGCTGTCGAATTCCGGCGCATCGACCGTCGGTTTGACCTCGGTCTTGCTTTCTTCTTTCTTGGTCGGCGCTTTTTTCGGTTTCGGCGCAACCGTGGTCACCGCAGCCTTCGGCGCAGCTTCCTGCACTTCCGGCTTGGCGGCCGGTGGCGGGGTGACTTTTTTGACCTGATTGTCCTGGAACGGCGCGACCTCGGTGGTCTTGGGGATCGCCTTCTTGTCCAGCGTGCCGCTGCCTTCCTGATGCTCTTGGGCGAGAAAATCAGCCTTCTCTGGCTTCTTTTCGCTTTTGAAGGTGGCGAGGGTGATTTCCAGGGTTTTGCTGATTTGCTTGGGCTCGACCATCGTGAAGCCGACGCCGAGCAGCAGCGCCAAATGGATCAGCGCCGCGAGAAACAGGGTAAAACCGAGGCGATCGGCCGGGCGCACGCCACGGTGGGCGAGTTCTGCGGGCAGATCGGACGGGAGGGTCATGACAAGAAAACCAACATCGCGTTTTTCAGAGGCTGCGCATGATAACGCAATGTTGGTTTCACGCCTTGGGCTTCACGCTTCAAGCGACAGACTGCATGTGACGTGCATCAAGCTTGTGGCATTTTGCCGGCGGCTTGCAGCTTCTTGGCGATTGCATCCATCAACATGCCGCCAATGTCGGTGCCGAAGGCGTTGTCGATTTCACGGATGCAGGTCGGGCTGGTCACGTTGATTTCGGTGAGGCTTTCACCGATCACATCGAGACCAACGAACAGCAGGCCTTTCTCACGCAGGGTCGGGCCTACCTGTGCAGCAATCCAGCGATCCTTGTCAGTCAGCGGCCGCGCTTCACCCCGGCCACCGGCGGCCAGGTTGCCACGGGTTTCGCCCTGTGCCGGAATCCGCGCCAGGCAGTAATCCACCGGCTCGCCGTCGATCATCAGGATGCGTTTGTCGCCGTCCTTGATTGCCGGCAGGTAAGCCTGGCCCATGATCTGCTGGCCACCGAGGGCGGTCAGGGTTTCCAGAATCACCGACAGGTTCGGGTCGCCCGCGCGGTGACGGAAGATCGACGTGCCGCCCATGCCGTCCAGCGGCTTGAGGATCACGTCGCCGTGCTTGGCGGCGAATTCACGCAGCACGTCGGCGCGGCGGCTGACGATGGTCGGCGGCGTGCACTGCGGGAACAGCGTGGCGAACAGCTTTTCATTGCAGTCGCGCAGGCTCTGCGGCTTGTTCACCACCAACACACCGGCGGTTTCGGCCTGTTCGAGCAGGTAGGTGGAGTAGACGAACTCCATGTCGAACGGTGGATCCTTGCGCATCAGGATCACGTCCAGATCGCTCAGCAGGTTGTCCTGCTCGGCGTCCAGTTCGAACCATTTTTCCGGGTTGGCGAAGACTTTCAGCGGCTTCATCCGCGCCCGTGCCTGACCTTCACCCTGGTACAGGTCGCGCTGTTCCATATAGAACAGTTCCCAGCCACGCTTCTGCGCGGCCAGCAGCATGGCCAGCGAGCTATCCTTTTTATAGGAGATGCTGGCGATAGGGTCCATGACAATCCCGACGCGAACGCTCATTGGGTTTTCCTCGAAAATTGGCTACCGGATCGGTATTGAAAAAGTGCCGCCAGAGTGGCGCCGGGCGGGTTTTCGGTCAAGGAAAAACCCGTCGATAGATTGCATCTGGAGACTGTGCTAAAAAGGCTGCCATGCCGTGCTGGCCCTTGAGCATCAAGGGTTTCCAGCCATCAGTCATCGCAAAACGGACAATTTGATTCGCAAAGGCGACGGTAGAGCCCTCTTATGGAACAGCAGTCCAGCGCCTTGAAGGTCATGGTGATCGATGACTCGAAAACGATTCGTCGCACCGCCGAAACATTGTTGAAGAATGTCGGTTGCGAAGTGATCACGGCGATCGACGGTTTCGACGCCTTGGCCAAGATCGCCGATAACCATCCCGGGATCATTTTTGTCGACATCATGATGCCGCGTCTGGATGGTTATCAGACCTGCGCTTTAATCAAGAACAACAGTGCGTTCAAGGCCACGCCGGTGATCATGCTGTCATCGCGTGACGGGCTGTTCGACAAGGCCAAGGGGCGGATTGTCGGATCTGATCAATTTTTGACCAAGCCTTTCAGCAAGGAAGAACTGCTCAACGCGATCCAGGCCCATGTTCCGGGCTTCGCCGCCGTTTTGCCGCAGTAAGACACGTACAGTGACGCTCGGCCAGCGGGCCGGGCGTCGACAAGAAAAATGGGGAAAACCATGGCACGTATCCTGATCGTCGATGATTCGCCGACTGAAATGTACAAACTCACCGGCATGCTCGAAAAGCACGGCCATGAAGTGTTGAAGGCCGAGAATGGCGCCGACGGCGTGGCCCTGGCCCGTCAGGAAAAACCCGACGCGGTATTGATGGACATCGTCATGCCCGGTCTCAATGGTTTTCAGGCCACCCGCCAGTTGACCAAGGATGCCGACACCAGCCACATCCCGGTGATCATCATCACCACCAAGGATCAGGAAACCGACAAGGTTTGGGGCACCCGTCAGGGCGCCAAGGACTACCTGACCAAACCGGTCGACGAAGACACCCTGATCAAGACCCTGAACAACGTACTCAAAGGCTGATCGCGCGACCATGAGCGAATCGCTGACCGCGTTCGAACTGCTCTGGCAGATCGACCAGCGCTGCCGCTTGCTGGCGGCGGACTTGCCGTCGCAACCGGCGCGCCAGGATCGCTGGAGCGGCATCGGCTTTCGCCTCGGCGAGCATTGGTATGTGGCGCCGATGGGCGAAGTCAGCGAAGTGCTGCACGAACCGCGCTTCACTCAATTGCCCGGGGTCAAGCCGTGGGTCAAAGGTGTGGCTAACCTGCGCGGGCGGCTGTTGCCGATCATGGATTTGTGCGGATTTTTCGGTCATGAACTGTCGCCGCTGCGTAAACAGCGGCGGGTCCTGGTGGTCGAGCATGGCGATGTGTTTGCCGGGTTGATGGTCGATGAGGTGATTGGTCTGCAGCATTTCGAGCAGGACAGCTTTGAACCGATCTCGATCAGCAAGCGCCAGGGCTCCAAGGCCGAGTTCGTCAAAGGCTATTTCCGCCGTGAGCAGAACTGGCGGGTGTTCAGCCTGTTTGCCCTGGCGAAATCCCCGGTGTTCATGAGCGTCGCGATATAACAGATTCAACACCGTCCCCTGTGGGAGCGAGCCTGCTCGCGAAGAGGGCGTGTCAGGCAAGATAAATATTGGCTGACCCAGCGCTTTCGCGAGCAGGCTCGCTCCCACAGGGATTGCAGCAGGCCTCAAAGGTGTGGGTTAAGGGCGAGGACCGATGACAAAAGCAAAAACAGGCAAGCCGGCGGAAGGGTCGCGCAGTCGCTCGCAGATCATCGTGCTGTTCATCGCACTGATCGTGTTCATCATGCTGCTGTTCGCCAACTTCGCGTACCTCAACACCCAGGCGAACTACGACAAACAGTACATCGGCCACGCCGGTGAGCTGCGCGTGCTCTCGCAACGTATCGCCAAGAACGCCACCGAAGCCGCCGCCGGCAAGGCTGCCGCGTTCAAGTTGCTCAGCGATGCGCGCAACGATTTCGCCCAGCGCTGGGGTTACCTGAAAAAAGGCGACCCGGCCACCGGCCTACCTCCCGCCCCGGCCAACGTGCGCCCGGAAATGCGCGCCGTGCAGCTCGACTGGGAGCGCCTGCTGAAAAACACCGACGCGATTCTTTCCAGCGAACAGACCGTGCTGTCGCTGCATCAGGTCGCCGCGACCCTGGCCGAAACCGTGCCGCAGTTGCAGATCGAATACGAAAAAGTCGTCGAAATCCTCCTCCAGCGCGGCGCCCCGGCGGCGCAGGTGGCGATGGCCCAGCGCCAATCACTGCTGGCCGAACGCATTCTTGGCGCGGTCAACACCGTGCTCGCCGGCGACGAAAACTCCCAGCAAGCCGCCGATGCCTTCGGCCGCGACGCCACGCGTTTCGGCCAAGTGCTCAACGGCATGCTGCAAGGTAACCCGGTGCTGAAAATCAGCCAGGTCGAAGACCGCGACGCCCGTGCGCGTTTGAGCGAAATCTCCGAGCTGTTCCAGTTCGTGTCCGGCTCGGTGGATGAAATTCTCGAAACCTCGCCGGAGCTGTTCAAGGTGCGGGAGTCGGCGAGCAACATCTTCAGCCTTTCGCAAACCCTGCTCGACGAAGCCTCGCACCTGGCCACTCGTTTCGAGAACCTTGCCGGCGGGCGCAATACCGACACCATCGGCGGCTACGTTCTCGGTTTGCTGGCGCTGGCCTCGATCATCCTCATTGGTCTGGTGATGGTTCGGGAAACCAATCGCCAGTTGCGCGAAACCGCCGAGAAGAACGAGCGCAACCAGAACGCGATCATGCGTCTGCTCGACGAGATCGAAGACCTCGCAGACGGCGACCTCACTGTGACCGCTTCGGTGACCGAAGACTTCACCGGCACCATCGCCGACTCGATCAACTATTCCGTCGACCAACTGCGCGATCTCGTCGCGACGATCAACCTCACTGCCGGCCAGGTCGCCGCAGCGGTGCAGGAAACCCAGGCCACCGCCATGCATCTGGCCCAAGCCTCGGAACATCAGGCCCAGCAGATTTCCGAAGCCTCGACGGCGATCAGCGACATGGCCGAATCCATCGATCAGGTCTCGGCCAACGCCGCTGAGTCTTCAGCGGTAGCCGAGCGTTCCGTGGAGATCGCCAACAAGGGCAACGAGGTGGTGCACAACACCATCCACGGCATGGACAACATCCGCGAACAGATTCAGGACACCGCCAAACGCATCAAGCGCCTCGGCGAGTCGTCGCAGGAAATCGGCGACATCGTCAGCCTGATTGACGACATTGCCGACCAGACCAACATCCTCGCCCTCAATGCGGCGATTCAGGCGTCGATGGCTGGTGATGCCGGGCGCGGTTTTGCCGTGGTCGCCGATGAAGTGCAGCGGCTGGCCGAACGCTCGTCCGCCGCCACCCGGCAGATCGAAACCCTGGTGCGGGCGATTCAGACCGACACCAATGAAGCGGTTATCTCGATGGAGCAAACCACCACCGAAGTGGTGCGCGGCGCGCGACTGGCGCAGGATGCCGGTGTGGCCCTGGAAGAAATCGAGGGCGTATCGAAGACCCTCGCGGCGCTGATTCAAAGCATTTCCAACGCAGCGCAGCAGCAGACGACTTCCGCCGGGCAGATCTCGCTGACGATGAACGTGATCCAGCAGATCACCTCGCAGACTTCGTCTGGCTCCACGGCCACCGCCGAGAGCATCGGCAACCTGACGAAAATGGCCAGTCAGTTACGGCGTTCGGTGTCCGGCTTCACCTTGCCGGCGGCGACAGATAAAGCGTGAGTGGAGTGGTTATGGGTGATCGGCACGACTATGTGGCCCTCGAATGGGTCAAAGGCGAAATTGCCGAAACGCTGAGGCTGGCGCATCAGGCGATTGAAGCCGTGCTCGATGATCCGCAGGCCTTTCCCGGGCTGGACGAGTGCCTGGATTACATCCATCAGGTCCACGGCAGTTTGCAGATGGTCGAGTTCTACGGCGCAGCCTTGCTCGCCGAAGAAATGGAACATCTGGTCGAAGCCTTGCAGCATGAGCGCGTCAGCCATCGCGACGAAGCCCTGCATCTGTTGCTGCAAGCCCTTGGGCAATTGCCGATCTACCTCGACCGCGTGCAGAGCGCCCGCCGCGATTTGCCGTTGGTGGTGCTGCCGCTGCTCAACGATCTGCGCAGTGCTCGTGGCGAAAGCCTGTTGTCGGAAACCAGCCTGTTCAGCCCGCAACTGCCTGAGTTACCGCCCTTGAGCGCCGAAGCACTGGCGCTGCTTGAGCCGGCAGAGTTGCCGAACGTGCTGCGCAAATTACGGCAGATGCTGCAAATGGCTTTGGTCGGTTTGTTGCGCGAACAGGATGACCAGACGCATCTCGAGTATCTGGCCAAAGTCTTCACCCGCCTCGAAGCGCTGAGCGGTGATTCGCCGCTGAGCCCGCTGTGGCAAGTCGCCTCGGCGCTGGTCGAAGGCATGCGCGAAGGCATCATCGCCAACAGTCCGGCGCTGCGCAGCCTGTTCAAGGACGCCGACAAAGAACTCAAACGCCTGCTCGATCAGGGCATGGCCGGCCTCAATCGGCCGCCACCGGCGGAGCTGCTGAAAAGCCTGTTGTTCTATATTGCCAAAGCCGAACATCCCACCGGGCAGATGCTGACCATGAAAGATCGCTACTCCCTGGACGACGCGTTGCCCGACAGCGCGATGGTCGACGAAGAACGCGCGCGCCTGGCCGGCCCCGACCGCGATGCGATGCGCTCGGTGCTGGCGGCGCTGTGCGAAGAGCTGGTGCGGGTCAAGGAACGCCTCGACCTGTTCGTGCGCAGCGACCGTCAGCACACCTCGGATCTGGAGAGCCTGCTGGCGCCACTGCGGCAGATTGCCGACACCCTCGCCGTGCTGGGTTTCGGCCAGCCGCGCAAAGTCATCATCGATCAATTGGCCGTGGTGCTCAGCCTCGCCCAAGGCCAGCGCGAACCGAATGACGCGATCCTCATGGACGTTGCCGGTGCTCTGCTCTACGTCGAGGCGACGCTGGCCGGCATGGTCGGCACCGTCGAGCCGGAAAGCCCGGAAGACGCGCGCCTGCCGACCACCGACCTGACGCAGATCCATCAGATCGTCATCAAGGAAGCGCGCATCTGCCTGCAACAGGCCAAGGACATGATCGTCGACTACATCGACGCCGATTGGGATCGCCAGCACCTGCAACCGCTGCCGGCGCTGTTGACGCAGGTGCGCGGTGCGCTGGCGATGATTCCGCTCAGCCGCGCGGCGAGTCTGGTCGAAGCCTGCAACGGTTTTATCCGCGAACATCTGCTGCTTGATCCGCACGAGCCGGGTTGGGAACAACTCGATCATCTGGCCGATGTCATCAGCAGCCTCGAGTATTACCTCGAACGTCTGAGCGACGATCCGCAGGCGCCGAGCGAGCAGTTGCTGGATGTCGCGCAGAAGTCCCTTGCGAGTCTGGGTTTCTTTCCAAATGAGCCGCATGTGCCCGTGCTCGACGACGTGCTCAGCCCCAGCGAAGCGCTGGTGATGCAGGACATGCAGGCGCTCGACGATCCGGAAACCGTACAGTCGCTGGCCGACGTTCTGGCCAGCCCGGTTTCGGCGCTCAACCCGCCGGCCCTGATTACTCCCGGCAGCCTGATGCCGCCACCGGCTGATGAAGAACCGGTCGACGATGAGCTGCGCGAAGTGTTCCTCGAAGAGACCGACGAGGTCCTCGAAGTTCTCCACGAATACCTGCCGCGCTGGATCGCCAATTCGCAGGACCGCGATGCGCTGACCGAGCTGCGTCGCGCCTTTCACACCTTGAAGGGCAGCGGGCGCATGGTCCGCGCGCTGATTCTCGGTGAACTGGCGTGGTCGGTGGAAAACCTGCTTAACCGCGTGCTGGAGCAGAGCGTCGAACCGTGCGCGGTGGTGCAGCAAGTGCTGACCGACACCGTGCTGTTGCTGCCCGAACTGATCAGCGAATTCGCCACTAACAGCCAACGGCAACGCAGCGATGTCGATCAACTCGCTGCCCGTGCTCACGCCTTGGCCAAGGGTGACGAACCGCTGGCTGCCGAAGACGTCGACGATGTCGCCGCGCTCGATCCGCTGTTGCTGGAGATCTTCCGCAAAGAAGCCGAGACCCACCTCGCCAGCCTCAATCGCTTTCTCGATCAAGCCGCCGAGCATGTGCCGCTACAGGCCAGCGATGAATTGCAGCGCGCCCTGCACACGCTCAAGGGCAGCGCCTCCATGGCCGGGGTGTTGCCGATTGCCGAACTCGCTGCACCGCTCGATCAACTGGCCCGCGAGTTCAAGGCGCATCAGTTGCCGCTCGACCTCGACGAAGTGGAGTTGCTGCTCGAAGCCGAGGGCCTGTTTCGCGTCGGCCTGCGTCAGCTCAAGCACGATCCGCTGGCGCCGATTGTCGGTGCACAGTCGCTGATCAAACGCTCGGAAACCCTGCTCGCCGAGCGTCTGGCGTCGATCCTCGATGCGCCCAATACCGGCCTGCGGATCAAGCGCGATCCGCAACTGATCAACAACTTTCTCGCTCAGGGCATGGATATCCTGCTGGATGCTGAGAGCCTGCTACAGCGCTGGCAGCAACACCCCGGCGAGCGTCAGGAACTCAGCGCCTTGCTGGATGAACTGACCACCCTTGGCGAAGGCGCGCATTTGGCGGATTTGCTGCCGGTGGATGTGTTGTGCGAAGCCTTGCTCGATCTCTACGGCGCCGTGGAAGAAAGCAGCCTGGCGGTCAGCGAACGGTTTTTCCAGGAAGCGCAAAACGCTCACGAAGCGCTGATCAACATGCTCGACGAACTGGCGGCGGGTCAGGAAGTCACGCCGCAGCCAGAGCGGATTCGGGCGTTGCATGATCTGCTCGATCAGAGCCTCGATCCTTCTTCCATGGGCCTGATTCGCAGCGATGGCAGCCGCACCCTGAGCATCCGTGAACTGGGCAGCGCCACCGCTGAGTTGCAGCAAAAGGCAACGGCGCTTGAACCCGATGACGAGATCGTCGAGATCTTCCTCGAAGAGGCGGTGGACATTCTCGACAGCTCAGGCCAGGCCTTGCAGCGCTGGTTGAGCGACCCGGACAATGCCGCGCCGCTGTCCTCGTTGCAGCGCGATTTGCATACGCTCAAGGGCGGCGCGCGGATGGCCGAAGTCGAGGTAATTGGCGATCTGGCACAGGAGCTGGAAAGCCTTTACGAAGGTCTGGTCGATCGTCGCTTCAACTACAGCGAAACCTTGAGGCGTCTGCTGCTCAAGAGTCATGAGCGTTTGGCGCTGCTGCTTGAACAACTGCAACAACATCAGCCACTGACCCCGGCGCAGGATTTGATCGAAACCCTGCGTCAGGTGCGTCAAGGCCAGGCCGTCAGCGAAACGCCCCAGCCAGCGGCCGATCATGACAGCGCTGGCCACGACCCGGAGCTGCTGGAGATATTCCTCGAAGAAGGTTTCGACATCATCGAAAACTCCGGCGCCGCGCTGCTGCGCTGGCAGGCCGAGCCGGGTAATCGTCAGGAAGTGGAAACCCTGCTGCGCGATCTGCACACCCTCAAGGGCGGCGCGCGGATGGTCGAGATCGGCCCGATCGGCGACCTCGCCCATGAGCTGGAATACCTTTACGAAAGTCTTTCCTCCGGAACATTGCAGCCGTCGACCGAACTGTTTGCGCTGGTGCAGCGCGGGCATGATCGCCTGGCGCAAATGCTCGATGGCGTGCGCGCCGGGCAACCGTGTCCACCGGCGGATCGGTTGATCAACGCGATCCAGAATTTCAGCCACCCAGTGACGGTAGAAACGCCGCCAGTGCTATCTGTGCCGGTCAAGACTGACGCGGCGCCGCCGGCTGCCGAGGCTGGCGCGGACATGGTCAAGGTCTCCGCCGAACTGCTTGATGAACTGGTCAATCTGGCCGGCGAAACCTCGATCTTCCGTGGTCGTATCGAGCAGCAAGTCAACGACGCGCAGATCGCCCTGAACGAGATGGAAACCACCATCGAACGGATGCGCGATCAGTTGCGTCGTCTCGACACCGAAACCCAGGGGCGAATTCTCAGCCGCCAGCAAGTCGATGCCGAACGCCTCGGTTACGAAGAATTCGATCCGCTGGAAATGGACCGCCATTCGCAGTTGCAGCAACTGTCGCGGGCGCTGTTCGAATCGGCATCCGACTTGCTCGACCTCAAGGAAACCCTCGACCGCCGTAATCACGACGCCGAGAACCTGTTGCAGCAACAGGGCCGCATCAACACCGAATTGCAGGAAGGCCTGATGCGCACGCGCATGGTGCCGTTCGAGCGCATGTTGCCGCGCCTCAAACGCATCGTCCGTCAGGTCGCTGAAGAGCTGAACAAAGACGTTGCCTTCGTCGTCGGCAACGCCGAAGGCGAGATGGATCGCAACGTGCTCGAGCGCATGGCCGCGCCGCTGGAACACATGCTGCGCAATGCCGTCGACCATGGTCTGGAGTCGGCCGAAGTGCGGCTGGCGGCGGGTAAACCGGCGCAAGGACAGATCAGCCTCGACCTGTCCCGCGAGGGCGGCGACATTGTTTTCGATATTCGCGATGACGGCGCCGGGGTGCCACTGGAAGCGGTGCGGCGCAAGGCGATCAAGCGTGGCATGCTCGCGCCGGAAGCGGAGATCAGCGACCGCGACGTGTTGCAGTTCATCCTTCAGCCGGGATTCTCGACCGCCGAAAAAATCACGCAGATTTCCGGACGCGGCGTCGGCATGGACGTGGTGCACGAAGAAGTGCGGCAACTCGGCGGCAGCATGAGCATCGACTCGGTGCCGGGGCAGGGCGTGCATTTCCGCATTCGGCTGCCGTTCACCGTGTCGGTCAACCGTGCGCTGATGGTGCAGTGTGGCGAGGATCAATACGCGATTCCGCTGAACACCATCGAAGGCATTGTTCGCGTGTTGCCGAATGATCTGGAAGCGCACTTCCGGGTTGATCCGCCGCGTTACCAGTATGGCGGCCAGACCTATGAACTGTGCTACCTCGGCGAACTGCTGAAAACCGCGCCACGGCCGAAACTGCTCGGCCAGAACCTGCCATTGCCGGTACTGCTGGTGCACTACAACGACCGGCGCATCGCGGTGCTGGTGGATACCATGGCCGGCACCCGCGAGATCGTGGTCAAGAGCCTTGGCGCCCAATTCGCGGCAGTGCAGGGCGTGTCCGGGGCGACGATTCTCGGCGATGGCCGGGTGGTGCTGATTCTCGATTTGCTCGCACCGATTCGGGCGATGCAAGCGCGGGTTGCGCAGACACCGACGGTGCCGGAGATCGACAGCGAACCGCAGAAACCGCTGCTGGTGATGGTGGTCGACGACTCGGTCACCGTGCGCAAGGTCACCAGCCGTTTGCTCGAACGTCACGGCATGAACGTGCTGACCGCCAAGGACGGTGTCGACGCCATGTTGTTGCTCGAAGAACACATGCCCGACCTGATGCTGCTCGACATCGAAATGCCGCGCATGGACGGCTTCGAAGTCGCCACCCAGGTGCGCAATGACGAACGCCTGCAACACCTGCCGATCATCATGATCACCTCACGCACCGGCCAGAAACACCGCGATCGCGCGATGGCCATCGGCGTCAACGACTACCTCGGCAAGCCGTATCAAGAGTCGGTGCTGCTTGAAAGCATTGCCCAGTGGAGCAAGAAACATGCATGAGCGCCGGCATAATCAACGCAGCAGTCAGTTGACCGGGTTGTTGCTGCCGTTGGCGGATCGCAACCTGATCTTGCCTAACGTCGCTGTCGCTGAGTTGATTGATTACCAGGCCAGCGCCTTCGATCTGGATACGCCGCCGTGGTACCTGGGGCGCGTGAAGTGGCGTGAGCGGCAGATTCCGCTGCTGAGTTTTGAATCGGCGTGCGGGCAGAAAATCGTCATTGGCGAGCGCGCGCGGATCGTGATTTTGAATGCGCTGGGCGGATTGCCGGAGTTGAAGTTCATTGCGCTGCTGGTGCAAGGGATTCCGCGCTCGTACAAGCTCGACAGTCAGTTGAGTTATGTCGATGTGCCGTTGTGTGCGCTGGAGCAGGCGGCGGTGCAGGTCGGGGAGCAGGTGGCGAAGGTGCCGGATTTGTTGGGGTTGGAGAAGTTGTTGGTGGAGGCGGGGCTGGTCCACTGATCCAGAGTCTTCAGTGTTTGATCGTTCCCACGCTCCGCGTGGGAATGCAGCCCGGGACGCTCCGCGTCCCAAAAAGCCGAACGCGGAGCGTCCGTTGAGGCATTCCCACGCAGAGCGTGGGAACGATCATCGGCGGGCTGATCCAGAATTTGCGCTGCTTCGGCTGGCCTCTTCGCGAGCAGGCTCGCTCCCACAATGGATCTCCAGTGATCCCGAATTTTGCGGACGACACAGACCCCCTGTGGGAGCGAGCCTGCTCGCGAAAGCGCCAGTCGCATCACCTCAATCCGACAGACAAATCCTCAATCGCTGTGCGCAATAAACACCATTCAGCCAAGCTGTTTAAAGACACCCGGTGTTACGGCTCCCTAGCCTACAAATCCTTGCGCCGCTGCCTACGCATGCACCAGAATCCGCCGGCTTGTGCGCCTTGGGCATGCTGCGTAACTTGATTCCGTCACTGATTTCCAGTGATCGGGTTTAGTAGCCCGTCATATTTGGGGCGTATAGCTCATCAGACAGTCAGGTACTCCATACCTGCACTTTATGGTGGTTGTGCGCAGGGCGCCTTCGGGCGCGCCGGTTTCCCAGATCCCCGGTCTACTAACCTGCGTACAGCTGCCTCCACTTCTTTTAGTAGAGAAGCGGTGGCTAGCCCGAATGAGGATCTGGTAAATGTTCAAAGTAACGCCAAACCCGCCGCTCACCGACCCGGCATCTCCCTACGAATCCCCCGATTCAAAGAAATTCCACGAAGCCGCCGAACGCGCCCTCGACCATTACCTCGGCCCGACCAACGCCGACCTGATGGCCACGCCTTACACCCCCAACACGCTGTACATGGCCAACCCCAATGCCGACACCGAATCCCTGCTGGCCGACGCCAGTGAAACCCTCGGGTCGGCCACGGTGATGCTCAATAACCATGCGGCAATGGTGGAAGGTACGCACCGCAAGACTGTGCAAGGTATTGCGCAGGTGGTGATGGTGGCGGAGATGGCTGTTAACCGTTTGTTGGATAGGTTGGTGCCGACGGAGTGACTTAAAAGCTGACCCTCACCCCAGCCCTCTCCCGGAGGGAGAGGGGGCCGACCGAGGTGTCTGGCGTCATACATCGACCTGAAAAACCGAGTCGATTATGGGTTTGGTAAAGCGAGTCGATTATGGATTCGGTAAAGCACGATCAGGTCGGCGCAATTCCCGAATATCCCCCAATCGGTCCCCTCTCCCTCCGGGAGAGGGCTAGGGTGAGGGCGCTCTTGACCATTACGCTCAGCGTAATGATTCACCACCGCGCTTGATTGATGCCCCCACCCCACACGCCTACCTTAGCTCCACGACAGCGAACCCCGTGGAGTGAGCATGACAACAACAATTTCCCCCGATTCGCGCTGGACGCGGCGGCGCGATGAGAAGCAGCGCCGGCTCGACAAGGTGCGCGGGCTGGCCGACGGTGTGGTGTTGCCCACCGACAAGATCGTCGCCGCGCTCGAAGCGCTGATCCATCCCGGCGACCGTGTGGTACTCGAGGGCAACAACCAGAAGCAGGCGGACTTCCTCTCGCGCTCGCTAGCCAAAGCCGACCCGGAAAAGCTCCACGATCTGCACATGATCATGCCCAGCGTCGGTCGCTCCGAGCACCTCGACCTGTTCGAACGCGGCATCGCCCGCAAACTGGATTTCTCCTTCGCCGGCACCCAGAGCCTGCGCATCAGCCAGTTACTCGAAGACGGCCTGCTGGAAATCGGCGCGATTCACACCTACATCGAACTCTATGCCCGGCTGGTGGTAGACCTGATCCCAAACGTCGTGCTCTCGGCCGGGTTCATGGCCGACCGCGCCGGCAACATCTACACCGGCCCGAGCACCGAAGACACCCCGGCACTGATCGAACCGGCCGCGTTCAGCGACGGCATCGTCATCGTCCAGGTCAACCAATTGGTCGACGACGTCAGCGAACTGCCGCGCGTGGACATTCCGGCGTCGTGGGTCGATTTCGTGGTAGTCGCCGATAAGCCGTTCTATATCGAGCCGCTGTTCACCCGTGACCCGCGCCACATCAAGCCTGTGCACGTACTGATGGCGATGATGGCGATTCGCGGCATCTACGAAAAACACAACGTGCAGTCGCTCAACCACGGCATCGGTTTCAATACCGCCGCCATCGAGCTGATCCTGCCGACCTACGGCGAATCCCTCGGCCTCAAAGGCAAGATCTGCCGCAACTGGACGCTCAACCCGCACCCGACGTTGATCCCGGCGATCGAGAGCGGCTGGGTCGAAAGCGTGCATTGCTTCGGCACCGAACTGGGCATGGAAAACTACATCGCCGCGCGCCCGGACGTGTTTTTCACCGGCCGCGACGGCTCGCTGCGTTCCAACCGGATGTTCTGCCAACTGGCCGGGCAATACGCGGTGGATCTGTTTATCGGCGCGACGTTGCAGGTCGATGGCGATGGCCATTCTTCGACCGTGACCCGTGGCCGTCTCGCCGGTTTCGGTGGCGCGCCGAACATGGGCCACGACCCGCGCGGTCGCCGTCACGGCACCCCGGCGTGGCTGGATATGCGCCACGACGACTCGCAGCAGCCGATGCTCGAACGCGGCAAGAAACTCGTGGTGCAAATGGTCGAGACGTTCCAGGAGGGCGGCAAACCGACCTTCGTCGAAACCCTTGACGCGGTGGAAGTGGCGAAGAAAAGCGGCATGCCGCTGGCGCCGATCATGATTTACGGCGACGACGTCACCCACTTGCTCACCGAAGAAGGCATCGCCTACCTGTACAAGGCACGCTCGCTGGAAGAGCGCCAGGCGATGATCGCAGCGGTCGCCGGCGTCACCGCCATCGGCCTGCGCCACAACCCGAAAGACACCGAACGCATGCGCCGCGAAGGCCTGATCGCCTTGCCCGAAGACCTCGGTATCCGCCGCACCGATGCCACCCGCGAACTGCTCGCGGCGAAAAGCGTGGCTGATCTGGTCGAGTGGTCCGGCGGCCTGTACAACCCGCCCGCCAAATTCAGGAGCTGGTAATGCACGCACTTAACCTGCAAGCGAAACCGCTGTCCCTCGCTGATCGATTGGCCGATCTGGCGGTGGACGCCTTGATCGACGAAGCCGATCTGTCGCCGAAACCGGCGCTGGTCGACCGTCGCGGCAATGGCGCGCACACCGATCTGCATCTGGGCCTGATGCACGCTTCGGCGCTGTCGTTGTGGCCGGCGTTCAAGGAAATGGCTGAAGCGGCGGTTGAAATCGGCGACGTCGATTCAACGTTGCGCGAAGCGATTGGCCGCATCGGTCGTGAAGGCGAGCAAGCCATGCTCACGACCACCGATGGCGTGAACACGCATCGTGGGGCGATCTGGGCCTTGGGATTATTGGTGACCGCTGCTGCGTTGGAACCGCAATCCTCCAGCGCTAACGCCGTGACCCTGCGCGCCGCACGCCTGGCCTTGCTGGATGATCGTTACGCGTCAAAGCCATTGAGCCATGGCGCGCAAGTCGCCCTGCGTTACGGCGCTCGCGGTGCTCGGGAAGAAGCGCAACTCGGCTTCCCTTCGGTGCTGCAACGCGGCTTCCCACAACTCAAACGCAGCCGCGGCAACGGCCACGGCGAACAGAACGCCCGGCTCGACGCCTTGCTCGCGATCATGACCAATCTGGCCGACACCTGCGTGCTCTACCGCGCCGGTGAAGAGGGCCTGCACGCCATGCAGTCCGGCGCGCAAGCGGTGCTCGATGCCGGTGGCAGCGCCAGCCTCAGCGGGCGTCGTCGCTTGCACGAACTGGATCAACAACTCATCGCATTAAATGCCTCGCCCGGTGGCGCCGCCGACTTGCTCGCCGTCACGCTGCTGCTCGATCGCATCGAGCGCGACGGCATCCTTCAGGGAGCGTTTTGATGGAAACCCTATCGTTTGAATTCTCCGCCGGGCAGCCGCCACGCGGGCGGGCGCTGGTCGGTTGTGTCGGCTCCGGAGATCTGGAAGTGCTGATCGAACCGGGCCTGGCCGGCAAGCTGACGATCAATGTGCAGACCTCGGTCAACGGCGCGCAACTGCGCTGGCAGCATCTGTTTGCGCGGATGTTCGACGGCACCACGCCGCCGGCGATGGCCATCGATATCCACGATTTCGGTGCGACGCCGGGGGTGGTGCGCTTGCGGCTGGAACAAGGTTTCGAGGAGATCGGCCATGACTGACAGCACAGCGCTGCTCAACAAACACAGCTTCGTCGAGCTCGGTGCGCGGCAACGGGCGCAAGCCTTGCTCGATGCCGGCAGCTTTCGCGAATTGCTCGATCCGTTTCAACGGGTGATGTCGCCGTGGCTCGAACGCCAGGGCGTGGTGCCGCAGGCCGATGACGGTGTGGTGATCGCCAAGGGCAGCCTCGATGGTTTGCCGGTGGTCATTGCCGCGATTGAAGGCGCATTTCAGGGTGGCAGCCTTGGCGAAGTCGGCGGGGCGAAGATTGCCGGCGCGCTGGAACTGGCCGCTGAAGACAACCGCAAAGGCATTCCGACCCGCGCGGTGCTGTTGCTGGAAACCGGCGGCGTGCGCTTGCAGGAAGCCAATCTCGGGCTGGCGGCGATTGCTGATATTCATGCGGCGATTGTCGATTTGCAGCAGTACCAACCGGTGGTCGGCGTGGTGGCGGGCAGCGTTGGGTGTTTCGGCGGTATGTCGATTGCGGCGGCGCTGTGCAGTTATTTGCTGGTGACTCAGGAAGCACGCCTCGGTTTGAACGGCCCGCAGGTGATTGAGCAGGAAGCCGGAATCGAAGAATACGACTCTCGCGACCGGCCATTCATCTGGAGCCTGACTGGCGGCGAGCAGCGTTTTGCCAGTGGTCTGGTGGATCGGTATGTCGCCGATGACGTGGCGAATATTCGTCAGCAGGTCGGTGAATTACTGCAGCAGGGTTTGCCAGCGAAACCACGCAGCCAGCGCGCCGAATGGTTTCTGCAACGCCTCAGAAGCCTGAACACTGACCCGCAAATCGAACCGTCGGTGGTTCGCGATCTGTATCAAGGAGAGCGCTCATGAGCGGTTATTCACTGCGCGGTTTGAACTGGTTCAACGCTTTGAGCGCGGGCGCTGGCGCGGTCGAAGGGCTACCGGCCTCGTTGAAGGTTGCTGACGGTGAGCTGGGGCGTTTTATCGCGGTGGTCGCTGACCCGGACAATCGTTTCCCGCGTGCGCGCAACGGCGAAGTCGGTTTGCTCGAAGGCTGGGGTTTGGCCAAGGCTGTGGATGACGCGATCATGGCTGACCGCGACAAAGCGCAGAAGCGCCCGATCATCGCCATCGTCGATGTGCCGAGCCAGGCTTATGGTCGGCGCGAAGAAGCGCTCGGCATTCATCAGGCGTTGGCCGGTGCGGCGGACAGTTATGCCCGTGCGCGGTTGGCCGGGCATCCGGTGATTGCATTACTGGTCGGTAAGGCGATGTCCGGGGCGTTTCTGGCTCACGGTTATCAGGCCAATCGTTTGATCGCGCTGCGTGATCCGGGCGTGATGGTGCATGCCATGGGCAAGGCTTCGGCGGCGCGGGTGACGTTGCGCAGTGTTGAAGAGTTGGAAGCGCTGGCCGCCAGCGTGCCGCCGATGGCCTATGACATCGACAGTTATGCGAGCCTCGGTTTGCTCTGGGAAACCCTGTCGGTGGAGCAGATTGAGCAGCCGACGGCGGAAGATCTATCAAGAGTCAACGAGTTCCTCAAACAAGCCATCGGCGATATCGCCGGTACTGACTTGAGCAATCGCCTCGGCGCAAAAAACCGTGCGGCCTCCAGCAAGGTTCGCGAATTGCTGAGGGCGCAGTGGTGAACACGCCTCTGGCCCACGATCTGCTCTGGGGCATGACCCCGGCGCAGTTGCCGGCGGATGCGCCGCTGTGGGCAGTCGAGTCGCTGGCCGCTGGGCAACCGGTGGTGGTGCGGCGGGCGTTGAGTGCTGAAGGTTTTGTCGCGGTGGGCGTGCGCGGTGTGTTGCGCGAGCAGCGGCTGGCGGCGTTTATGGAGCTCGATTCGATTGCCTGTCGCGTCAGCCCCGAGGGGCTTTGTCATGTCGATTGCGAGCGCGATCTGCCGGTCATGCACGCGCTCAAACAACTGCGGCCAATGCTCGACGATTGCGGTTGGATCTGGGGTGTCAGCGGCAGCGTCGGGTTTGAATTGGCCAGTGGTTTTACCGCGATGCACGCGGCCAGTGATCTCGATCTGATTCTGCGTACGCCGCAGCTGATCACGCGTAATCAGGCTCGTAAATTCGTAGAGATTTTTGATCAAACCGAGTGCCGGATCGACATGCAGTTACAGACGCCGTTCGGTGCTGTGGCATTGCGCGAGTGGGCCAGCGGATCGGCACGCGTGCTGCTGAAAAACGAGTATCAGGCCTGTTTGGTGACTGACCCGTGGAACCCGCAGGAGCAGGCAGCGTGAGCAGTCTGCTGGTGTTCCCCGGCCAGGGTGCGCAGCAAGCGGGCATGCTTCAGCGTTTGCCTCGGGAATCGTTGGTCGAGGCCAGCGATGTGCTTGGTGAAGATGTTTTGTTGCTGGACTCCAGCGATGCGTTGCACACGACAAGGGCGGTTCAGCTATGCCTGCTGATCGCCGGAGTCGCTGCTTCGCGGCAGTTGTTGCAGGACGGACTCACGGCGGACTACGTTGCCGGCCTGTCCATCGGCGCTTACCCGGCAGCAGTGGTTGCGGGGGCGTTGAGCTTCCGCGACGCGTTGCATCTGGTCAGCCTGCGCGGTGAGTTGATGCAACAGGCTTATCCACAGGGCTACGGCATGACCGCGATCATCGGCCTGCAATTATCCACAGTCGAAACGCTGCTGGCGCAGGTGCATAGCGAGGATTCGCCGGTGTATCTGGCCAACATCAACGCCGACAATCAGGTGGTGATTGCCGGCAGTGACAAGGCCATGCAAGCGGTGGCCGAACTGGCGCGCAGTCGTGGCGCCGGTCTGGCAAAACGTCTGTCGGTAAGCGTGCCGTCGCACTGCCCGCTGCTGGACGAACCGGCGCAAACCCTCGCCGAAGCCTTCGCCAAGATCGAACTGAAAACCGCGAAAATCGCTTACCTGAGCGGCAGCCGCGCGCGCCCCGTGACCAAAGTAGAAGCGCTGCGCGACGACCTCGCCTTCAACATGTGCCGCGTGGTGGATTGGCGCGGCACCGTACAAAGCGCCTACGAGCGCGGCGTGCGTCTACAAATCGAACTGCCGCCCGGTGCGGTGCTGACCGGGCTGGCGCGCCGGGTGTTCGAGCAAGGCACGGTCACTGCCTTCGACAGTGCGCGTCTCGACACCTTGCAGGCGCTGTTGCGAGAGGAGGGTGGCCGCCAACTCTAAAACCGCCGACTCAAGCTTCGAACAACAAAAACAACATTCGACGATGCACTTTGAGGACTACAACAATGATTATTTACGGTGTGGCGCTGCTCGCGATCTGTACGCTGGCAGGGGTGATCATGGGTGACATGCTCGGCGTGTTGTTGGGCGTGAAATCCAATGTCGGCGGGGTCGGCATCGCCATGATCCTGCTGATCTGCGCGCGGTTGTGGATGCAGAAACGCGGCGGCATGACCAAGGAATGCGAGATGGGCGTCGGCTTCTGGGGCGCGATGTACATTCCAGTGGTGGTGGCGATGGCGGCGCAACAGAACGTCGTCACCGCGCTGCATGGTGGCCCGGTGGCGGTGCTGGCGGCGATTGGTTCGGTGGTGGTTTGTGGCTGCACGATTGCTTTGATCAGCCGCACGCATAAAGGCGAGCCATTGCCTGATGAACCGGCGGAAATCTCCCCGGTCGGCACGCCAGTAGGAGGCCGCTGATATGTGGGATCTCATCGAGAAAGGTCTGGAACACAATGGGCTGGTCACTGCATTCGCTTTTGTCGGCGTGATCATGTGGGTGTCGGTGGTTCTGTCCAAACGCCTGACGTTCGGACGTATTCACGGTTCGGCGATTGCCATTGTTATTGGTCTGGTTTTGGCGTGGGTCGGCGGCACCATGACCGGTGGCCAGAAAGGCTTGGCGGATCTGACGTTGTTCTCTGGCATCGGCCTGATGGGCGGGGCGATGCTGCGTGACTTTGCGATTGTGGCCACGGCGTTTGAAGTGCAGGCCACCGAGGCGAAGAAGGCCGGGTTGATTGGTGTGATTGCGTTGTTGCTCGGTACGATCCTGCCGTTCATTGTCGGCGCGTGCATGGCCTGGGCGTTCGGTTATCGCGATGCGGTGAGCATGACTACCATTGGCGCGGGTGCGGTGACCTACATTGTTGGGCCGGTGACGGGTGCGGCGATTGGCGCGACATCGGATGTGATGGCGCTGTCGATTGCCACCGGGTTGATCAAGGCGATTCTGGTGATGGTCGGCACGCCGGTCGCGGCGCGCTGGATGGGACTCGATAACCCGCGTTCGGCGATGGTGTTTGGTGGTTTGGCCGGGACAGTGAGTGGCGTGACGGCAGGGCTGGCGGCGACGGATCGGCGGTTGGTGCCTTATGGGGCGTTGACGGCTACGTTTCACACCGGGCTTGGGTGTTTGCTTGGGCCATCGCTGCTGTTCTTTATTGTTCGCGGGATTGTGGGCTGAAGATCAAGAGCCCCTCACCCTAGCCCTCTCCCGGGGGGAGAGGGGACTGATCGCGTTGGATGTTGGAGCTACGCCGACCTGAAATTTCCGAGTCGAACTCAGGTCTTGAAATCTCCCCGATCTGCTCCCTTTCCCCCTCTACCATTTGGCGGAGAGGGGACTGATCGCGTTGTTTTGGCGTTATACATCGACCTGAAAGTCCTGAGTCGAGCTCAGATCTTGAAACCCACGAAGATCTGCTCCCTTTCCCCCTCGCCCCCTTGGGGGAGAGGGCTGGGGTGAGGGGGTAGGCTCTTGATCTGCTGTTAATCCACCAACTGCCGATTCGCATACATCCGACACTCCGCCAACAGCGCCAGCAAATTCGGATCCCTCTCCTTGGCCTTCAAAAACACCACCCCAATGTGCTGCTGCAACCGATATTTCTCCTGCAACGGAATCAGCTTCACCCGGTTTTCATACACCGCCGCAATCCGTCCCGGCAGCAACGCATAACCCACCCCCGAACTGACCATGCTCAGCAGCGTGAAGATGTCATTCACCTGCATCGCCACCTTCGGCTCAAACCCCGCCTGCTTGAACACCCGCACGCCATCCTGATGCGTGGCAAAGCCCTGAGTCAGGGTGATGAAAGTTTCATCGCGCACCTCTGCCAGATCGACTTCACTGCGCTGAGCAAACTTCGAATCCGCCGGGGTAGCGAGGAAGATGTCGTCGGAGAACAACGCAATCTGCTCGCAATCCGGGTCGTTGATGCTGTCGTCCAGCGACACCAGAATCGCGTCGACTTCCATGTTTTTCAGCTTGTAGAGCAGGTCGATGTTCGAGCCGAGGATCAGGTCGATGTTGAGTTCGCTGCGGCGAATCTTCAGGCCCATGATCAGTTGCGGTACGGTTTTCACCGTCAGCGAATACAGGGAGCCGAGTTTGAAGCGTTCAGCCGAGAACCCGGCGGCTTCGCGGGTCAGGCGCACGCTTTCGACGACGTCATTGATCAGCTTCTGCGCGCGCTCTTCGAGTACATAAGCACTTTCCAGCGGCGTCAGGTTGCGGCCTTCGTGTTTGAACAGCGGGCAGCGCAGGGCGCTTTCCAGCGAATGAATGGCGCGGTGCACGCTGACGTTGCTGGTCTGCAACTCGGCGGCGGCGCGGGCGAGGTTGCCGGTGCGCATGAAGGCGAGGAACACCTCGAGTTTTTTCAGGGTCAATTCTTCGTCGATCAGCATGGCGCGGACTCTTTTTGGTATCGGCCGATTGTGCCCAATTACCACGATGTGTGCAGGCTGGTGTTGAACAGAAACATTGCGCTTTTACGCTCAAGGCCCGAGCCTTGCGCGCTGCGGTAACGAATGTGAGGTGAGCAATACATGTATCACGGAGAACGATTGAACGCCTGGACTCATCTGGTCGGGGCGGTGGCGGCATTTATTGGTGGCGTGTGGATGTTGGTGATTGCCTGCCTGGACGGCAGCCCGTGGAAGATTGTCAGTGTGGCGATTTACGCTTTCACCCTGCTGGTGCTTTACAGCGCCTCGACCGTGTACCACAGCGTGCGCGGGCGCAAGAAAGCGATCATGAAGAAGGTCGATCACTTTTCGATCTACCTGTTGATTGCCGGCAGCTACACGCCGTTCTGCCTGGTGACCCTGCGCGGGCCGTGGGGCTGGACGTTGTTCGGGATTGTCTGGGGGCTTGCGCTTATCGGCATCCTCCAAGAGATCAAACCGCGTTCGGAGGCGCGGATTCTGTCGATCGTGATTTACGCGGTGATGGGCTGGATTGTGTTGGTGGCGGTCAAGCCGTTGATTGCGGCGCTGGGCACCACAGGGTTTGCCTGGCTGGCGTCGGGCGGGGTTTTGTACACAGTGGGGATTATCTTTTTTGCCCTCGATCACCGGTTGCGGCATGCGCATGGGATCTGGCATCTGTTCGTGATTGCCGGGAGCTTGCTGCACTTTGTGGCGATTCTGTTTTATGTCCTCTAAACCGAATCATCCCCAATCCCCTGTGGGAGCGAGCCTGCTCGCGAAGGCGTCAGTAGAGCTGATGCTGATGTTGGCTGATACACCGCTTTCGCGAGCAGGCTCGCTCCCACAGTAGATATCCAGTGAACACAGATTTTGTGAACACCCTAGATCCAATGTGGGAGCGAGCTTGCTCGCGAAGGGGCCTTAGAAATCACCCCAAAGCTGCTGGGCCACCGCCAGTGCAACCACCGGCGCAGTTTCAGTGCGCAGCACCCGCGGTCCGAGGCGGGCGGCGTGGAAGCCGTTGCTCTTGGCTTGCTCAACTTCGGCGTCAGTCAACCCGCCTTCAGGCCCGATCAAGAACGCCAGTGTCGCCGGTTTGGCATGGCTCACCAACGGCTCCGCCACCGGATGCAACACCAGTTTCAACTCCGCTTCGGTCTGCTTGATCCAGTCTGCCAACAACACCGGCGGATGAATCACCGGCACCCGCGAACGACCACATTGCTCGCACGCGCTGATCGCCACCTGACGCCAGTGCAGCAGGCGTTTGTCGGCGCGTTCGTCCTTGAGGCGCACCTCGCAGCGGTCACTGAAGATCGGCGTAATTTCATTCACGCCCAGCTCGGTGGCTTTCTGAATCGCCCAATCCATGCGCTCACCACGGGACAGGCCCTGGCCGAGATGGATGTGCAGCGGCGATTCGATCTGACCGGCGAATTGCTCGTCGATCTGTACGGTCACGCGTTTCTTGCCGACTTCCAGCAGGGCGCCGCGAAACTCATGGCCGGAACCGTCGAACAGCTGCACCGCATCGCCCTCGGCCATGCGCAGCACGCGGCTGATGTAATGCGCCTGGGCTTCCGGCAGTTCGTGTTGGCCAGTGCTCAGCGGGGCGTCGATAAAGAAGCGGGACAGTCTCATTTCGGGTCTCTGGAAAAATGTGAATCAGGTGGATCGGTGTCGACTTCATTCGCGAGCAGGCTCGCTCCCACATTTGGAATGCATTCCCCTGTGGGAGCGAGCCTGCTCGCGAAAGCGGCAGGTCGGGCACCACAAATTTCGAATCAACCCGGATCGCGGAAGCCGGGGTGGAAGTCTTTCGGCACGGCAACGCTGACGCTGTCTCGCGTAGCAATGTCGATGCCTTCGCTAGCCACTTCGGCGAGGAAGTCGATCTGCTCCGGGGTGATCACGTACGGCGGCAGGAAATACACCACGCTGCCCAGCGGACGCAGCAACGCGCCACGCTCCAGCGCATGCTGGAACACCTTCAAACCACGGCGTTCCTGCCAAGGGTAGGCCTCTTTGGTGGCTTTATCCTTGACCATCTCGATGGCCAGCACCATGCCGGTCTGGCGCACTTCGGAAACGTTCGGGTGATCGACCAGATGCGCCGTCGCCGAGGCCATGCGTTGTGCCAGCGCCTTGTTGTTCTCGATGACGTTGTCGTGCTCGAAGATATCCAGCGTCGCCAGTGCCGCCGCGCACGCCAGCGGGTTGCCGGTGTAGCTGTGCGAATGCAGGAACGCGCGCAGGGTCGGATAGTCGTCGTAGAAAGCGCTGTAAACCTCGTCGGTGGTCAGGCACGCCGCCAGCGGCAGATAGCCGCCGGTCAGGGCTTTCGACAGGCAGAGGAAGTCCGGACGGATGCCAGCCTGTTCACAGGCAAACATGGTTCCGGTGCGACCGAAGCCAACGGCGATTTCGTCGAGTATCAGGTGCACGCCGTAGCGATCACAGGCCTCGCGCAGCAATTTCAGATACACCGGGTGATACATGCGCATGCCGCCAGCGCCCTGAATCAGCGGCTCGACAATCACTGCCGCGACGCTGTCATGATTATCGGCCAAGGTCTGTTCCATGGCCGCGAACATGTTGCGCGAATGTTCTTCCCAACTCATGCCTTCCGGGCGTCCGTAGCAATCCGGGCTCGGCACCTTGATGGTGTCCATCAGCAGCGCTTTGTAGGTTTCGGTGAACAGCGGTACGTCGCCGACCGCCATCGCTGCCATGGTTTCGCCGTGGTAGCTGTTGGTCAGGGTGACGAAGCGTTTCTTGTTCGGTTGGCCGCGATTGAGCCAGTAATGAAAGCTCATTTTCAGCGCGACTTCGATGCAGGACGAACCGTTATCGGCGTAGAACACCCGATTCAGGCCTTCCGGGGTCATCTTCACCAGACGCTCGGACAGCTCGATCACTGGCTGATGGCTGAAACCGGCGAGAATCACGTGCTCGAGTTGATCGACCTGATCCTTGATGCGCTGGTTGATCCGCGGGTTGGCATGGCCGAACACGTTGACCCACCACGAGCTGACAGCATCGAGGTAACGCTTGCCTTCGAAGTCTTCGAGCCAGACGCCTTCACCGCGCTTGATCGGGATCAGCGGCAGCTGTTCGTGGTCTTTCATCTGGGTGCAGGGATGCCACAACACCGCGAGGTCGCGTTGCATCCACTGGTTATTCAGGCCCATTTACAGTCTCCTCGAGGCGGCTCGCGACAGGCGCGGGCAAACAATCGCGCAAGCCTATGCAATGCGTCGCGTGGGGACAACCCATTGTGTCGATTGAGCTACTTTGTATGAGCCGATAGACGTCGCTGGCGGCGTTTTGATGGCTAACGTATTCTTCGCGGTTCTTTGGGTCGTCTGACCCGCAAAAGTGCTTTTTCCTACGTGTATTTCCGGAGTTCGCTGAATGTCTGTCGGTTGGCTGCGCGCCTGTGCGCTGGTGATGTTGGGGCTGTTCAGCGTTACAGCGCTGGCCAAGGATAAAACTGCAATCGTGATCGGCGGCGGCCTGTCGGGCCTGACTGCCGCTTATGAACTGCAAAACAAAGGCTGGCAGGTCACCCTGCTGGAAGCCAAACCGAGTCTGGGCGGGCGCTCGGGCATGGCCACCAGCGAGTGGATCGGCAACGACAAGACGCAGCCGGTGCTGAACAAGTATGTTTCGACATTCAAGCTCGGTACCACGCCTGCGCCGGAATTCGTGCGGACCCCGGGCTACCTGATCGACGGCGAGTATTTCTCTGCCGCCGATCTGGCGACCAAGCAACCGGCCACCGCCGATGCCCTGAAGCGCTATCAGAAAACCCTCGACGATCTGGCGCGATCGATCGACGACCCGCAGAATCCGGCGGCGACCAGCACCCTGCACGCGCTGGACCAGATCACCGTGTCGAGCTGGCTCGACAAGCAGAACCTGCCGGCCACCGCGCGCCAGTTGATCAACCAGGACATCCGCACCCACTACGACGAGCCGTCGCGTCTGTCGCTGCTGTACTTCGCTCAGCAGAACCGCGTGTATCGCGGCATCTCCGACCGTGACCTGCGTGCTTCGCGTCTGGTCGGCGGCAGCCAGGTGCTGGCGCAGGCGTTCGTCAAGCAGATCAAAACGATCAAGACCAATTCGCCGGTGTCCGCGATCACTCAGGACAAGGACGGCGTGACCGTCAAGGTTGGCAGTGTTGGCTATCAGGCCGATTACGTTGTGCTGGCTGTGCCGCTGCGTGCACTGAACAAGATTGCTTTGACCCCGGCGCTGGATGCCCAGCACATGGCCGCGATCAAAGGCACCAACTACGGCTGGCGCGACCAGATCATGCTGAAGTTCAAGACGCCGGTGTGGGAAAGCAAGGCGCGCATGTCCGGCGAGATCTATAGCAACACCGGCCTCGGCATGTTGTGGATCGAGCCTGCCCTGAAGGGCGGCGCCAACGTGGTGATCAACCTGTCCGGCGACAATGCCCGCGTGATGCAGGCGTTCGGCGACAAGCAGATGGTCGATCAGGTGCTGATTCGTCTGCACGCGTTTTATCCACAGGCCCGTGGCTCGTTCACCGGTTATGAAATCCGTCGCTACAGCACCGACCCGTCGATGGGCGGCGCCTACCTAGCTTACGGCCCGGGCCAGATCAGCAAGTTCTGGCGCCTGTGGGAACGTCCGCTGCAACGCGTGACGTTCGCTGGCGAACACACCGACACCTTGTACCCGGGCACGCTGGAAGGCGCACTGCGCACCGGCCAGCGTGCGGCCAGTCAGGTTGAAGACTTGGCGGCGGGCAAATCGTTCGAACCGGCGAAAGTGCTGCCGGCTGCAGCAGCGGCAGGCGCGGCGGGTGCCGTGGCGGCGAAGAAGGGCAACTTCTTCAGCAACCTGTTTGGCGGTTCGGATGACGAGAAGAAGCCTGAGCCAGTGAAGGCGCCAGAGCCTGCTCCAGCTCCGGTTGCTCCAGCGCCTGCGCCAACCCCGGCACCTGCGCCTGCTCCGGTGGAAGCGCCGAAGCCAGCGACTCCGGTGAAAGCTGAGCCAGCGAAGAAAGCGGCAGCCAAGCCAGCGGCGAAGAAGCCTGCGGCTAAAACCGAGACGAAAAAGCCTGCGGCGAAACCGGCAGCAAAAAAGGCTGAGCCGGCGAAGAAGCCAGCGGCCAAGCCAGCGGCAACCACTGAGACCAAGGCGCAGTAAGCCTTTGCTTCAATAAAAAACGCGGCCTTCGGGTCGCGTTTTTTTTTCCTGCATTTTTGTCCTTCGCCATCCGGTCACGGAGCTTACTTGTGTACCGGAACCTTCCCACAAAGTACTCAGAGTGAGGTGATAGCGGGTGCCCCGGCGCCAATTCTATGCTGGGAAAAATAGGAGGCACTTGATGAAAACGTTCACGCTCATGCTTTTGCTGATTGCACTTCCCGGTTGCTCCAACGGGCGTTTCTTTCCTGGTGGTTATGGTTCAGAGCTCGCGCATAAATGCCAGATAGATCCCTACAGCGCCGATTGTCTGCAACCGCCGGCGATACTTCATAATTAATCAGCCATGAATAGAGGGCCGGTTACTTGAATAACTCTGTCCCGTTCGGCCGTTTCCCTCGGCCACCTTTGCTTGCGCTTGTGCAGGCGCCCGAGAGTTTCAGCAACGATCATTTGTCCAGACGTCCCACGCCGTAATCGCCTTTAATCTTTCCTTAACACGTCACTTCCAGACTCTTGATCGTATTTCTCGATATTTCAAAGCGAAATTTTCCGCTTTAATTCGATAGATAACTCGCTAGTCTTGGTTCGCAGTTCTCACAGGATTTGGGCAATGCAGCTACGTAACTCTTCTTCGCGCTATGGTTGGGTCAGCATCTTCATGCACTGGGGCGTGGCGCTGGTGGTCTTCGGGCTGTTCGCGCTGGGCTTGTGGATGGTCGGGCTGGATTACTACAGCAGCTGGCGCAAAGACGCGCCGGATCTGCACAAGAGCATCGGCCTGGTGTTGCTGGCCGTGATGGTGTTACGGGTGCTTTGGCGCTTTATCAGCCCACCGCCGCCGACGCTGCAAAGCTACAGCCGCATGACCCGTATCGGCGCAAAGTTTGGCCACGGGTTTCTGTATCTGGCGCTGTTCGCTGTGATGATTGCCGGTTACCTGATTTCCACCGCAGACGGTGTCGGGATCCCGGTGTTTGGCCTGTTTGAAGTTCCTGCACTGGTTTCCGGGCTACCGGATCAGGCAGATACCGCTGGGGTGATTCATCTCTGGCTGGCGTGGGCGCTGGTAATTTTTTCCGGTCTCCATGCGTTGGCAGCATTGAAGCACCACTTTATCGATCGTGATGCGACCCTGACACGAATGCTCGGTCGCAAAGCCTGAAGTTCAACCTCGACTCAAAGGAAAAGAAAGCATGTTGAAAAAGACTCTGGCCGCTCTGGCAATCGGTTCTGCACTGCTCTCGGCTGGTCAGGCCATGGCTGCGGATTACAAAATCGACAAGGAAGGCCAGCACGCCTTCGTTGACTGGAAAATCAGCCACCTGGGTTACAGCTTCATCCACGGTACTTTCAAAGACTTCGACGGTACATTCTCGTGGGATTCGGCCAAACCTGAAGCCAGCAAGATCTCGGTTGATGTGAAAACCGCCAGCCTGTGGTCGAACCACGCTGAACGTGACAAGCACATCGCCAGCAAAGACTTCCTGAACGTGGGCGAGTTCGCTGACGCCAAGTTCGTCTCTACTGCCGTTAAATCGACCGGTGAAAAGACTGCTGACGTGACTGGCGACCTGACCCTGCACGGCGTGACCAAGCCGGTGACCTTCAAGGCCACGTTCAATGGCGAGGGCAAGGATCCATGGGGCGGCGAGCGTGCTGGCTTCAACGCCAAGACCACCCTCAACCTGAACGATTTCGGGATCAAGGGCCCAGGTCCTACCTCGCAAACTGCGGATCTGGATATCTCGCTGGAAGGCGTGAAAGTTAAATAACTTTCGCCCCGCCACACAAAAACGCCCCCGGTTGAAAGGCCGGGGGCGTTTTTTATTGCCCGCCACACACACACACATCCCCTGTGGGAGCGAGCCTGCTCGCGAAGGCGACGGCTCAGTCAGTAATGATGTTGGCTGAATGACCGCTTTCGCGAGCAGGCTCGCTCCCACAGGGGATATGCGGTGATTCAGGGGTATTCGCTGCGGCAAAAAAATGCCCCGGCTCTTTCGAGGCGGGGCATCTTTTAGGGCGGCGTTAACTCAGCGATTGCGGGTCAGCAAGGCTGGTTTCTCGCCACGCGGGCGGCTTGGCAGTTGATCGAGCTGCTCAGGCGTCGGGAAGCGGTCGGCTTTCGATTCCTTGTGCATGATCTTCGGGCCGTTGCTGCGCGGGTTCTGCACGGCTGGCTCGCTGCGTGGCTGATCGTCACGGGCCGGACGGCGGTTGCGCGAGGACGAGGCGGAATCGTCGCGACGACCCGACTGACCATCACGCGGTGCGCCGTTGCGCGGGCCGCCGCTGCGTTTGGCTGGCGGGGTGCCGGTGCTCGAGCCGTTGCTGTTGCGCGGACCGTTCTGGCGACCCTGCGACTGACCGCCGCGTGGTGCGCCCGAACCTGCGCCAGCACCTTGAGCCGGTGCGCCTGGACGACGGCCGCGACCGCCAGCCGGGGCAGGCTTGGGCACGTAGTCAACGCGGTTGCCGAAGTTATCCACATCGTCGTCGAGGAACTCGTCCGGTGCACGATCAGCCGCCGCACGTGGCGGTTGGCTCGGGCGCTGTTCGCGGGCTGGAGTGCCTTCGCGCGGCTTCTGCTGACGGGCAGGACGCTCGCCACGTTCACCGGCCGGTTTTTCCTTGCCCTTGTCTTTGCCTTTGTCTTTACGACCGCCGCCACCGCCGCCGCCATTCGGCCCGTCGCCGCGTGGGCCACGTGGATTGCGCGGGTTGCGCACGTCCGGACGCTCACGCACTTCCGGCTTCTCGGCTTCAATGGTGCTCGAATCGAAGCCCATCAGGTCGCCGTCGGCGATTTTCTGCTTGGTCATGCGTTCGATGCTTTTCAGCAGTTTTTCTTCGTCCGGCGCGACCAGCGAAATCGCCTCGCCCGAACGACCGGCACGGCCCGTACGGCCGATACGGTGCACGTAATCTTCATCGACGTTCGGCAGTTCGAAGTTGACCACGTGTGGCAACTGATCGATGTCCAGACCGCGTGCGGCGATGTCGGTGGCAACCAGGATGCGCACCTGGTTGGCCTTGAAGTCGGCCAGCGCTTTGGTGCGCGCGTTCTGGCTCTTGTTACCGTGGATCGCCACAGCCGGCAGGCCGTGCTTGTCCAGGTACTCGGCCAGACGGTTGGCGCCGTGCTTGGTGCGGGTGAACACCAGCACCTGTTCCCAGGCGCCAGCGGTGATCAGGTGGGCCAGCAGCGCACGTTTGTGGCTGGCCGGCAGACGGAATACGCGTTGTTCGATGCGCTCGACCGTGGTGTTCGGCGGTGTCACTTCGATGCGTTCCGGGTTGTGCAGCAGCTTGCCGGCGAGGTCGGTGATGTCCTTGGAGAAGGTCGCCGAGAACAGCAGGTTCTGACGCTTGGACGGCAGGCGCGCGAGGACTTTCTTCACGTCGTGCACAAAACCCATGTCGAGCATGCGGTCGGCTTCGTCGAGGACGAGGATTTCCACGTGGGACAGGTCAACGCTGCCCTGGCCGCACAGATCGAGCAAACGACCCGGGCAGGCAACGAGCACGTCGACGCCACGGGACATGGCCTGAACCTGCGGGTTCATGCCGACGCCGCCGAAGATGCAGGCGCTGACGAATTTCAGGTCACGGGCGTAGATCTTGAAGCTCTCGTGAACCTGGGCCGCGAGTTCGCGGGTCGGGGTCAGGACCAGTACGCGCGGTTGGCGCGGGCCATGACGCTGGGATTTGTCCGGGTGACCGTTGGGGAACAACCGCTCCAGGATCGGAAGGGCGAAACCGCCGGTTTTACCGGTACCTGTCTGTGCCGCAACCATCAGGTCGCGACCTTGCAACACGGCGGGAATGGCCCGCTGTTGCACCGGAGTAGGCTCGGTATAGCCCGCATCTTCGATGGCGCGGACTAAAGCCTCGGAGAGACCGAGGGAAGCAAAGGACATGAGTAATCCTGTTTTAGTTAGGGCTTGGCCCAATGGGAGTCTTGCCTGGCGCGAATGGCGTTTAAGAGGACGCAATCCCGTCCGGTCCTGCTGCGGTTCCGAAGGCACGTCTGGAGCGCTCGCGCGGGCTGCAAAGCTGCGCTGTAGCGGGTCGAGAGGCCTGTTACGGTTCCGGGCGTCCGGGCGTGAGCCTGGCGGGAACGCCGGAGTATAACAGAGCAATCACTGCGCGCTGCTTTCCTGCTGCTCAACGGTTTTGCGGTTGGCCGTGGCTGAGTTCAGTGAAGGGCTGCCGGCGGGTGCGGCGCCGTAGCGTGCGCTCAGCTCGGCGTAAGCCGGTTCACGCTTGAATCGTTTGAGCTCGGCGCCAAACCGCTGCACCAGTAAATCCATGCCGGCATTGCGCCGAACCGCGAGAAACTGGCTCTGACGGCTAATAACGGTAGGGTTTTCGCTGATCTGATCGCGAATATTCAGCTCATCGAGCAAATGCTGACCGACGCGGCGATCAGTGATCAGCAAGTCGATGCGACCGCGCACCAGTTTGCCGAAGTTGGCTTCGTGGGTCGGGGCCGGCTCACGGGTAAACAATGTTGATTCGCTGAAGTCGGGGCTATAGAGATAACCCGGCGAAGTGCCGATGGTCAGGCCTTTGAGTTCTTCGAGTTTGCTGAACGGGTGCGGCCGGTTGTTGGCGTAGAACATCACGAACTCGACGTCCGACAGCGGTTCGCTCGGGTAGAGCAGGGTGGCGTCGCGCTCAGCGCTGTGAAAGATATCCAGAGCACCATCGGCCTGACCGGTTTCCAGCATCGACAGGCAACGCTTCCACGGCAGGAATTGCCATTCGACTTCAATGCCCAGTCGCTTGAAGACGATGGCCGTGGTTTCGTAATCCAGTCCGAGGTTCTTACCGTTCTCTTCATAGACGTAAGGCGCCCATGGCTCGGTGACAATACGCAGTTTCTCGCCTCGAGCGGCGAAGCTCAGGCAAGCAAAAACCAGCACGGCGAATAACTGCGTGATCAAAGGCATGGCTTGAGATTACGACGAGAAACGCGAAAGAGCCAGAAAGTGCCTGCACAAGCTCTGTTTCGGGCCTTTAAACGCAAAAGATCGCAGCCTTCGGCAGCTCCTGCACGGGATACGAAATCTCAATGTAGGAGCTGCCGAAGGCTGCGATCTCTTGATCTTGCTTGTCACTTTCAGCTTGAAGCTTGCCGCTGCTTCAACGAGGCAACTTCAGGTTATTCCAGATCGCCAGACTAGGCTCAGCCTGGTTCATGGAATAAAAATGCAGCCCCGGTGCGCCGCCCTGCAACAGGCGTTCGCACATCTCGCTGACGACTTGCTCACCAAAGCGCTGAATGCTCTGAGTGTCATCGCCGTAGGCTTCCAGTTGCTTGCGGATCCAGCGCGGGATTTCCGCACCGCAGGCATCGGAGAAGCGCGCGAGTTTGCTGTAGTTGGTGATCGGCATGATCCCCGGAACGATCGGCAGATCGACACCCTGCGCCTGCAAACGGTCGACGAAATAGAAGTAGCTGTCGGCGTTGAAGAAGTACTGGGTGATTGCGCTGTCGGCGCCGGCACGGGCCTTGCGCACGAAGTTGGCCAGATCGTCTTCGTAGTTGCGTGCTTGTGGATGCATCTCCGGGTAAGCGGCAACTTCGATGTGGAAATGATCGCCGGTTTCTTCACGAATGAATTCAACCAGTTCATTGGCGTGACGCAGCTCACCGCTGGTCATGCCCATGCCAGACGGCAGGTCACCACGCAGGGCGACGATGCGCTTGATGCCGGCCGCCTTGTACTCGTTCAGCAGGCCGCGCAGGTCGTCCTTGCTGTCGCCGACGCACGACAGATGCGGTGCGGCCGGGATTTTGACTTCGCTTTCCAGTTGCAGAACGGTGTTGAGGGTGCGATCACGGGTCGAACCACCAGCGCCATAGGTGCAGGAAAAGAAGTCGGGGTTGTAAGTGGCCAGCTGACGGGCAGTGGCGAGCAGTTTTTCATGCCCAGCATCGGTCTTGGTCGGGAAGAACTCGAAGCTGTAGCGACGGTCTTGGGACATGGTCATACCCTTGGAAACAAGAACCTTCGAGGCGCTGCAATCCCGTGTGGGAGCGAGCCTGCTCGCGAAAGCGCCGGGTCAGACAACACGGATGTTGAATGTTGAGACGCCTTCGCGAGCAGGCTCGCTCCCACAGGGAGAGCGAGCAAGCGCCTGTTAGTAGCGGTAAGCGTGCGGCTTGAACGGGCCTTCGACGGTCACGCCGATGTAGTCAGCCTGTTGCTTGGTCAGTTGGGTGACCACGCCGCCGAAGCCGCGAACCATTTCCAGGGCCACTTCTTCGTCGAGTTTCTTCGGCAGTACTTCAACGGTCAGGCGCTCGGCTTTCTGGGCTGGCGACAGGTCGGCGTACTTCTGGCCGAACAGGAAGATCTGCGCCAGAACCTGGTTGGCGAACGAACCGTCCATGATGCGGCTTGGGTGGCCAGTAGCGTTACCCAGGTTAACCAGACGGCCTTCGGCCAGCAGGATCAGGTAGTCGTCGTTCTGAGCATCGAAAGCGCCCGGGCCGGTACGGTGAATTTTGTGTACCTGCGGCTTCACTTCTTCCCATGCCCAGTTCTTGCGCATGAAAGCGGTGTCGATTTCGTTGTCGAAGTGACCGATGTTGCAGACAACAGCGCGCTTCTTCAGGGCTTTGAGCATGTTCGCGTCGCAAACATTGACGTTACCGGTGGTGGTCACGATCAGGTCGATCTTGCCCAGCAGCGCTTTGTCGATGCTTGCTTCGGAACCGTCGTTGATACCGTCGATGAACGGCGAAACCAGTTCGAAACCGTCCATGCACGCTTGCATGGCGCAGATCGGGTCAACTTCGGAGACTTTAACGATCATGCCTTCCTGACGCAGGGACTGAGCCGAGCCCTTGCCCACGTCACCGTAACCGATGACCAGCGCTTGCTTGCCGGACAGCAGGTGGTCGGTACCACGCTTGATCGCGTCGTTCAGGCTGTGACGGCAGCCGTACTTGTTGTCGTTCTTGGACTTGGTCACCGAGTCGTTGACGTTGATGGCCGGGATTTTCAGCTCGCCCTTGGCCAGCATGTCCAGCAGACGGTGTACGCCGGTGGTGGTTTCTTCGGTCACGCCGTGAACGCGATCCAGTACTTGTGGGTACTTGTCGTGCAGCAGCTGAGTCAGGTCGCCGCCGTCGTCGAGGATCATGTTGGCGTCCCATGGCGCGCCATCCTTCAGGATGGTTTGTTCCAGGCACCACTCGTACTCTTCTTCAGTTTCGCCTTTCCAGGCGAAAACCGGGATACCGGCAGCAGCGATAGCGGCAGCAGCCTGATCCTGAGTCGAGAAAATGTTGCACGACGACCAGCGTACTTCGGCACCCAGGGCAACCAGGGTTTCGATCAGCACGGCGGTCTGAATGGTCATGTGGATGCAGCCGAGGATCTTGGCGCCTTTCAACGGCTGTTCGCCGGAGTACTTGCGACGCAGACCCATCAGGGCCGGCATTTCCGATTCGGCGATGATGGTTTCGCGACGGCCCCAGGCAGCCAGGGACATGTCGGCAACTTTGTAATCGTTAAAATCTGCAGGCGTGATAACAGCGCTCATGAAGAGCCTCCATTCGTAATGTATGCGAATGGGCGCCGTTGTGCGTTTAGTGTCCAGCCTAAGGCCGGTCAACGCCCCATCCGAGCCTGACAGGTTGAACCTGCTGCAGCGCCCCTCGGACAGGTGGCGGGAAAACGGTAGCAAGTGAACGTTACCGTTTTGAAACGGTGGCGATTATAGCCGTCTAGACTGATCTTCCAAAGGGTTTCTGTCGGCCAGATGAAGATCGTTAATGACGACCATAGTCGAAGCCGCATGGAGCCTGACCGCTCAGTCTGCCAAGATACCGTCCATCGTTCGGCAAGACACTCAGGAGTGAAGATGAATTTCCACACCCGCAAATGGGTAAAACCCGAAGACCTCAACCCCAACGGCACCCTGTTCGGTGGCAGCCTGTTGCGCTGGATCGACGAAGAAGCGGCGATTTACGCCATCGTGCAGTTGGGCAATCAGCGCGTGGTGACCAAGTACATTTCCGAAATCAACTTCGTCAGCGCCTCGCGCCAGGGCGACATCATCGAACTGGGCATCACCGCCACCGAGTTCGGCCGCACCTCGATCACCCTGACTTGTGAAGTGCGCAACAAGATCACTCGCAAGAGCATTCTGACCGTTGAGAAGATGGTATTTGTGAACCTCGGTGAAGACGGCTTGCCGGCACCGCATGGCCGCACTGAAATCAAATATGTGAAAGATCAGTTCCAGGAAGATGAATTGGTCACCAAGTGACATCGGCGGTGCGCCCTTCGCGAGCAGGCTCGCTCCCACAGGTACAGCGTGAACCTGTGGGAGCGAGCCTGCTCGCGAAAGCGCTTTCAAAGTCACTGAAGATTGATCGGGTCACTGAACAGTCGTGAGCCGCGGGAGTCGTAGGTAAACACCACCCCCACGGTTCCCACGCCATGACCACTCCCACCGACGGCAAGACCCCCGATCTCTCGGCCAAAGAACAGCACGAAGTCGAGAAAAACCAGCCGCCCCGCGCGGCCGTTCTGCATGAAATCATCCGCTCTCAAGGCGATCAGGAACTGGAGCGCAGCATCGCCGCACTCTGGTGGTCGGCATTGGCAGCCGGGTTGACCATGGGCCTGTCGCTGATGGGCATGGGCCTGCTCAATTCGCGCCTGCCCGAGGGCGACGAATTCAAGGTGATCGCCAGCTTCGGTTACTGCGCAGGTTTTCTCGCGGTGATCCTTGCCCGTCAGCAACTGTTCACCGAAAACACCCTGACTGCAGTGCTGCCGGTCATGACCAAGCCGACCCTGCAAAACTTCGGACGGCTGATTCGCCTGTGGACGGTGGTGCTGGTCGGCAACCTGTGCGGCACGATTCTGGTCGCGTACGTGATGCTCGAACTGCCGATCTTCGACAGCAAGACCGACGTTGCCTTCCTCGAAATCGGCCGCAAGGTCATGGAAAACCACGCCAGCCAGATGTTCGCCAAAGGCATCGTGTCTGGCTGGATGATCGCCACCATGGTCTGGATGATTCCGTCCATGGAGAGCGCGAAGATGTGGATCATCATCCTCATCACCTACCTGATGGCGCTCGGCGACTTCACTCACATCGTGGTGGGTTCGGCCGAGGTGTCGTATCTGGTGTTTGCCGGCGAATTGCCGTGGAGTGATTTCTGGATGGTCTTCGCCGGGCCGACGCTGGCGGGGAACATCATTGGTGGCAGCTTTATCTTTGCGCTGATCAGCCATGCGCAGATTCGCAGCGAGAGCGGGGCGCCAAAGACGGATAAACCCGCCTCTGGCGAATCCCGCGAGGATGATTCAGACAGCAAAAGCCGATAGTTTCAGGCGTTGAACGGCGGGCTGACCGGTGACGCGGCCGGCTCGCTTTCAGGCGCCTTGAGCTGGCCTTCCCAACGCGCAATGACCAGCGGTGCCAGCGCGTTGCCCAACACGTTCAGCGCAGTCACCGGCATGTCCATCAACCGGTAAACGCCAGCGATGATCGCCACGCCTTCCACTGGCAATCCGGCGGCGGTCAGCGTTGCCGTCAGAATGATGAACATGAAGCCCGGCACGCCCGCCGCGCCTTTGGATGTCAGCACCATGATCAGCACCAGCATCGCCTGATCTGCCAGACCCAGGTCAATGCCATAAGCCTGAGCGATGAACAACGTGCCCAGCCCTGCAAACAGTGATGCGCCGTCCAGGTTGAACGAGTAACCCAATGGAATGACCATGCTGGTGATCGGACGCGGCGCCCCGTAGCGTTCCATTTTTTCGATCAACTGCGGCATCACCGTGGCCGAAGCAGCGCTGCTGTAGGCCAGCAGTAGTTCACTGCGTATTTCCCGAATCAGATGGAAAAAACGGATCCCGGCGATTCGTGCTACCAACCCCAGCACGCAGAATGCGAACAGCAGCACGGCTACGTAAGTGATGCCGATCAGCTTGGCCAGCGGCAGCAAGGCACTCAAACCGAAGCTGGCCACGGTCACGCCGATCAGGCCGAAGATGCCGATCGGCGAATAGTGCATGACCAGATGCGTGACCTTGAACATGGTGTCGGAAACCGCCTGCATCACCGCGATCAGCGGCGCCTTCTGTTGCTCGGGCAGCATCGACAAGGCGCAGCCGAACAGGATGGCAAAGAACAACACCGACAGCAGTTTGCCCTGCGACATGGCCAATACGATGTTGTCCGGGACGATGTTGACCAAGGTTCGACCCAGGTTCTGCGTTTCACCCGTAGCGGCCAGGCCGGTGACCGGTGCTTGCAAGGTGCTGCTGAAATCCGCGCCAGCGCCGGGCTGGAATACGTTGCCGATGATCAGCCCGAAGACGATGGCGATGCTGGTGATCGTGAAAAAATACACCAGTGTTTTTATCCCGACCCGTCCCAAGGCCTTGGTACTGCCCGCGCCGGCAATGCCAACGACCATGCAGGCAAAGACCAGCGGTACGACGATCATTTTCATCAGCCTGATAAACAGGTCGCCCGCCGGTTGCAGCAGGTTGTCGATAAACCAGGCTTTGTGTTCGGGAAACTGGTTGAGGAGGATGCCGACGACGACCCCGGCGGCGAGCCCGATCATGATGCGAGTGACCAGGCTGGTGGATGTTTTGCTACTCATGCTGTGCCCCTTTTTATTGTGTTTGTTGGGGTTGGAATCAATGCGCAAACAGACCGTTGAAGTCCTTGAAGCCTTTGACTTCGATCGGGTTGCCGCTGGGGTCAAGGAAGAACATCGTGCGTTGCTCGCCCGCTTCGCCGGCGAAACGAATCACCGGTGGGATTTCAAAGTGAGTGCCCAGGCGGTTCAGCCGCTCGGCCAGTTCCAGCCATTCCTCTAGCGGCAGCACCACGCCGAGGTGTGGCATCAGCACCTTGTGCTCGCCGACCTGCCCGGTGCGGGTTGTCGCGAAGGGTTTGCCCAGGTGCAGCGAGAGTTGATTGCCGAAAAAGTCGAAGTCGACCCACGTCTCTGTACTGCGGCCTTCAGTGCAGCCCAACACATCTCGATAAAAAGTCCGCGTCTGTTCCAGGTCGCAAACATGGTATGCAGCGTGAAAAGGTCTGTTCATGTGATAGCCCTGAGTGAAGGAACACACAGGTTAAACAGGCCATGCGGCGGGGCAAAACGGCTTCGCCTTGTTCTGAGCGAAAGGAAAACTTATGGACGTGCGCTTTCTTCAAAGCCTGATCGCAGTAGTTGAAACCGGTTCGATTGCGGCCGCCGCGCGCCGCGAAAACCGCACGGCGGCGGCGATCAGTCAGCGAGTTCAGGCTCTCGAACGGTCACTGGGTTATGCCTTGTTGGTGCGCACCGCGCATGCCGTACGGCCATCGGATCTCTGTCTGCAGGTGCTGCCGCAAATCAGGGCGATCATCGAACAGGCGCAGGCGTTGCAAAACGATCTGAACCACGATGCTCTGACGGGAGAGGTGAAAATTGGCGCGATCTCGACGGCGTTGACGGGTGTGTTGCCGGGGTTGATCGAGCGATTGGCATTTTCGGCGCCGGCGTTGAAGCTGAAGATCACGCCCGGGGATTCAAAAAGCCTTTACGAAAAAGTGCTGGCGGGCGAACTGGATGCGGCGATTCTGGTCAGGCCACCATTTCAGCCACCCAAGGCTCTGGCGCTGACCGTGCTTAAGATCGAGCCGTTGGTTCTGGTTGCTCCGGCCACGCACACCGGGCAATCGCTGGAAACATTGCTGCGTGCAGGTCCATTCATACGTTACGACGCGCGTTCATGGGGCGGGCAGATTGCACAGCGCTACCTCGACGAGCAGGCGATCGAGCCGAATGTGCTGTGTGAACTGGATGCGCTGGAAACCATCGTCATGCTCGTCAATCAGGGGATGGGAGTGTCACTGGTGCCGCAATGGGCCGGGATGGCGCTGGACGGAATGTATGTCCTGCCGGTGGAAAAGCAGCAGCGTTATTCGCGGGAACTGGTGGTGATGCACAGCTCGACGCCGCACCGCCCGTTGGCGATGCGACATCTGCTCGAATTACTCTGCGATCCGTCATGAAAGTACTCCACGACGGCGCCGCAGTGATGTGTCAGTGCGCGGTTTCGGTCGCAGCACTCGGCTCGTTGCGAGTCGCGTGCTTGACCAGTTTGCCGATGGTCAGGCCCTGCAACAGGATCGACGACAACACCACGATGTAAGTGATGCTCAGCAGCAGATCGCGCTCCGGGCCCAGCGGCAGGGCCAGCGCCAGTGCCACCGAAACACCGCCGCGCAAACCGCCCCAGGTCAGAATCCGGATGGTGCCGGCCGGCACTGTCCGCCAGCGGCGTAGCAGGACAATTGCCGGAGCTACGGTGAGCAGGCGTGAGAGCAGAATCGCCACCGCCAACAACCCTGCCGCTGCCATGTGCAGCCAGTTGAATGGCAGCAGCAACAGCTCCATACCGATCAGCGCGAACAGCAGCGCGTTGAGCATGTCATCGAGCAATTCCCAGAAACCGTCGAGATAGCGGCGGGTCATGTCATTCATCGCCAGATTGCGCCCGACGTTGCCGATGATCAGACCGGCCACCACCATCGCGATCGGCGCGGAAACGTGAATCTCCGTGGCCATCGCCGAACCGCCAATGACCAGCGCCAAGGTCAGCATCACAGTGATCTGATGCTGCTCGACGCTCTTGATCATTCGATAGACCAGATAACCGATCAGCCCGCCGAACAGCACACCGCCAATCGCCTCGTGAACGAACAACATCGCCGTGGCGCTGACGGTCGGGGTTTCGCCAAGTTGGGCGATGCCCAGCAATACGGTGAACACCACAACAGCTGTGCCGTCGTTGAACAGCGATTCGCCAACGATGGTGGTCTTCAGCGGCTTCGAGGCGTTGGCGGTACGCAGCACGCCGAGCACCGCAATCGGGTCGGTTGGCGAAATCAACGCGCCGAACAGCAAGCAATACAAGAAGCTCACGTGCCAGCCGAACAGGGCAAAAATGTAATAGGCGAGGCTGCCGATCACAGTGGTGGCGATCAACACGCCGAAGGTCGCCAACAGGCCGATGGGCCAGCGGTAGCTGCGCAGGTCGTTGAGGTTGACGTGCAAGGCGCCGGCGAACAGCAGGAAAGAGAGCATCCAGTTCATCAGCAGATCGCCAAAGTCGATCTGGCCGATCAGTTGCTGCACGCGTTCTTCGAGACCGGGATAGCCGAGCACGCTCAGGCCTTGCAGGATCAGCGAGAACAGCAGCGCGGTAACCATCACGCCGATGGTCGGCGGCAGGCCGATGAAGCGGAAGTTGACGAAAGTCAGGAGGGTGGTGAGGCAGATGAAAGCGGCGACAAGTTCAAGCATCCGGGGTCCTTTGGATGAGGGGTGAAAGATAGCGCACCGAATCTTTGGTGCAGGGGTTGGATGGGCTGAGAGCGACAGAGGGCACAAGCTTCCCTCACCCCAGCCCTCTCCCGGAGGGAGAGGGAGCCGACCTTATTGTCTCGCGGCATGCATCGACCTGAATAACCGAGTCGATTATGGATTCGGCAATGCGCGTTCAGGTAGGCGTACTTCTGAAGCCTCCCCCAATTAGTCCCCTCTCCCTCAGGGAGAGGGGGCAAACCGAGGTGTCTGGCGTCAGACATCGACCTGGAAGACCTTATCGCTTATGGATTCAGCAAAGCGGTTTCACGTCGGCGTATCTCTCAAATATCCCCCATTCAGTCCCCTCTCCCTCTGGGAGAGGGCTAGGGTGAGGGCTAGCCGGACACATTGACCGCAGCCGCTTCGCGACGTTGCAGATAGATAAAAAACAGCGCCGTCAGCACGGTCAATACGCCAACAAGCGCACCGGTCCACGGCAAGTCCGCCAGATCCGCGCCACTGGCAACCACCAGCCCGCCAATCCACGCCCCCGCCGCATTACCGAGGTTGAAAGCACTCTGATTCAATGTCGAGCCGAGGTTCGGCGCTTCATGGGCCTGATCGATGATCAGCAATTGCAGAATCGGGCACAGCGCAAAAGCGAAAATCCCCCACAGCACCAAGGTGATCGCCGCCGGCACCACCGAACGGCTGGTCTGACTGAACGCCGCCAGAATCACCACCACCGCCAGGGCCACACCGACCAGCGACGGCAACAAACGGCTATCAGCCAGACGCCCGCCGAGCATGCTGCCACCGGTCAAACCGACGCCGAACAACAGCAGCATCGCCGTGACGCCGTGCGGGCTGACGCCGGTGATGTCCTGCAGGATCGGCGCGATGTAGGTGAACACGCTGAACAGGCTGGTCGAGGCCAACACGCTCATGCCCAGCGCCAGCAACACATTGACCTTGCCCAGCACCTTGAATTCGCTGGCGAGGTTGGCCTTGTCCATCGGGATGTGTTTCGGCAACCACAGCCACTGCGCCAGGGCGGCGACGACACCAATCACCGAGACCGCCCAGAAAGTCGAACGCCAGCCGGCGTATTGCCCGAGCGCCGTGCCCAATGGCACGCCGAGGACGTTGGCCAGTGTCAGGCCGGTGAACATCATCGCAATCGCCTGCGCGCGTTTGTTCGGCGCCACCAGTCCGGCGGCGACCACCGAGCCAATGCCGAAGAACGCGCCGTGACAGAGGGCGGTGACAACGCGAGCGGCCATCAGCGTCGCGTAGTTCGGCGCCAGGGCGCAGAGCACGTTGCCGAGGATGAACATCAGCGTCATGCCCAGCAGCGTCGCTTTGCGCGGCATGTTCGCGGTGCCGATCGCCAGGATTGGCGCGCCGAACACCACGCCAAGTGCGTATCCGGTGATCAGCAGACCCGCGTGAGGAATGCTCACGGCGAGGTCGCGGGCGACGTCGGGCAGCAGGCCCATGATGACGAATTCGGTGGTGCCGATGCCGAACGCGGCAACAGCGAGTGCAAGCAAGGCGAGTGGCATGCGCAAGGTCTCTGTCGGTAGTCTTGACGCTTTGATCAGGCATACGCAGGCCGACGACCGATCTCGAAGAAGGGCGGTGCAGGCAGGAATTATTGGTATTTTTCTGTGCGCAACTGAGTGCGGCGTGGTCGCCTGCAGTATAAACAGCTGCTGACACATCGCGAATCAATAATCTGACTATTCGACGATTCACTGTAGGAGCTGCCGCAGGCTCGGGCCGCGTTCGGACGATCTTTTGATCTTGCTGTTAAAAATCAGAATCAAAGATCGCAGCCTGCGGCAGCTCCTGCATGGGGACTCATAAAAATAAGGGGTAAGACGTGCTGGCGACGGGGTTGGTATTGATGGCGGCGCTGTTGCATGCGACGTGGAATACATTGATCAAATTCAGCGCCGAACGGTTGCTGGTGGTGGCGTGCATGGACACCGTGGCGTTGCTGGTCGTCGCCATCGCGCTGCCATTCGTGAGCTTGCCGCCCATGGATATCTGGCCGTGGATTCTGGCGTCGGCAGCGTTTGAATTGCTGTATCGCTACCTGCTGATTCAGGCTTATCGGGTCGGCGATCTGGGCCTGGTGTATCCGCTGATGCGCGGACTATCGCCGCTGGTGGTGCTGGCGCTGACCTTGATCTTCGCCGGTGAAGTGCTCACCACCCAGCAGATTTTCGGCATCATGCTGATTCCGTTGGGCATGGTTTGTCTGTTGTGGCAGGGCGGTGGCGGCAAGCATTTGCCATGGTCGATGCTGCCGGTGGTGGCGTTGATCGGCCTGTGTATCGGTTGCTACACCTACATCGATGGCCAGGCGTTGCGGCGCTGGTCGCATCCGCTCGATTACCTGGTCTGGGTCACGCTGCTCAGCGCCTGGCCGTTTCCGTTGCTGGCGTGGGTCGCCAAGCGTCCGGCGTTCATGCAGTTCTGGCGTGAGCAATGGAAGCTGGGGCTGGCGGTGGGCTTCTGCGTATTGGCCAGCTACGCTCTGGTGCTGTGGGCGATGCAGTTGGGCTCGATTGCGGAAGCGGCGACATTGCGCGAGATCAGCGTGATTCTGGTGGTGCTGTTCGGCATGCGCTACCTCAAAGAACCTTTTGGCCGGCCGCGGCTCTTAGCCTGTGGGCTGGTGCTGATCGGCATGTTGGTGATGAAGTTCTGACCGCCCGCGAATTCTATAACTCGAAAAAAGGACGGCGTTATGACGGTGGCTCTGTGGTGTGTGTTGATCGCGATTTTTCTGCCATATGTGTGCACGATTGTGGCCAAGGTCTCGGGCGGTTTCAGGCTGGGGGATAATCATGATCCCCGGGATTTCCTTGATAGCGTGGGTGGCGTGGCCCGTCGGGCGCACGCGGCACAACTGAACAGCTTTGAAGTGATGCCGGCGTTTGCAGCGGCGGTGATCGTCGCGCACCTGGTGGGGACGGCGGAGTTGGTGACGGTCAATGTGCTGGCGGTGCTGTTTATCACCAGTCGCCTGCTGTACATCATTTGCTATCTGGCGGACTGGGCGATCTTGCGGTCGCTGGTGTGGTTTGTGGGGATGGGGTTGATTGCTTCGTTCTTCTTCGTGTCGGTCTGATACTCGGGTGTTGCTGATGGTCTCTTCGCGAGCAGGCTCGCTCCCACATGGATATGCAGTCCAACTGTGGGAGCGAGCCTGCTCGCGAAAGCCATTGTTCACACGACAAAAATCCTAAGGGTTACTTCTTCTCTGTATCAGCCACCTGCGGCACTTGTGGCAGCGCTGCACCTTTAGGCCAAAGCATCCAGATCTGCCCCTGCTGCTTCATGTCCCCGGCCAGTTGCCCGGCCGCATCACCGGTGCCCCAGAACAGATCTGCACGGACCTCACCGGCAATCGCGCCGCCGGTGTCCTGTGCCGCCACCGGGCGGACCAGTGCAGTGCCATCCGGTTTTGTGGTTGATAGCCACAACAGGCTGCCCAACGGAATTACCTTGCGATCCACCGCTGCGCTGTAACCAGCCGTTAGCGGCACGTTCAGCGAACCGCGCGGGCCTTCGTTGCTGTCCGGGTTGCGGGTGAAGAACACATAGCTCGGGTTACTGCCAAGCAGTTCGGGAATGCGCGACGGATTGGCCTTGGCCCAGTTGCTGATCGCGTTCATGGTCACGTCTTCTTTCTTCAGCTCACCTTGCTCGACCAGCCAGCGGCCGATTGGGCGGTACGGGTGGCCGTTCTGATCGGCGTAGGCGATGCGCAGCTGTTTGCCGTCCTCGGTCTGAATGCGTCCGGAGCCTTGAATCTGCAGGAATTGCAGATTCATCGGGTCGGTCAGGTAGGCCACCACGGGGGCCTTCACACCTTTGGATTCGATGGTTGCTGCGTCGTCGTAAGGTTTGAGCACTCGACCTTCGAGGCGACCGCGCAGGCGTTTGCCTTTGAGTTCGGGATAAATGCTGTCGAGCGAGACGATGATCATGTCTTCCGGCACGCCATACACCGGCACGTTGGCCACGTCGGTGGGCGTCAGGCTGCCGGGGTAGACTGGCTCGTAGTAGCCGGTGATCAACCCGTTGGGGTTATCGTTTTCAGCGCGCAGGCCGTAGACATCGAGATTCTGTTTGAGGAACGCACGAATCTCTGCGGCGCTCTGCGGCACATTGGCCGCTGCTGCACAGGTTGTGCCCCAGACCGCGTCAGCCTTGAGTCGGGTGCAGGCGCTGCGCCACGAACCGAAACCGGCGACCAGATCGCTATCGGACACTGCTGGCAAGGCCTCCCAAGTGGCGCTGGAATAAGTGGCCAGCGCATGGGTTTTTGGCTTGGCGGTGTCACCACCGGTGCAGCCAGCGAGGATCGCCAACAGTGGAAGCGTGACGATCAGCGGGTGACGCCAGGCCTTGAGACGGCTATTCATGGAGTAATTCCTGTGCCGGTTGTCCGAGTGCTCCATGCGTTCGAACAACCCGTATTTTAATAGGGCTATTGGTGTTTGGTGGTGACGCGAGGATACTGGCCGCCGAATTCCGTGACCTGAAGCCACCATGACTCTTAAAAGCATTTCTGTTGTATTGCTGGCCTGTCTGACCTTGTCCGCCTGTGGCGGTGTCGATCCGAATTCTCCGTTGGGCCAACGCAAAGCGATCTTCAAGCAAATGCTCAAAACCGGCGAAGACCTGGGCGGCATGTTGCGTGGGCGTATTCCGTTCGACGGGCCGAAGTTCGCCGACGGCGCGCTCAAACTCGATGCGTTGTCCCATGAACCGTGGAAGCATTTTCCGCAGGTTCGCGAAGAAGATCACACCAGCGCCAAGGACGATGTCTGGCAGAAGCAGGCGCAGTTTCAGGAAATGGCCCGCACCCTGGAAGCGGCCACCGGTGAATTGGTGATCGCCAGCCAGGTTCAGCCGTACAAGGCCAGCAACCTCGGGCCGGCGGTGCAGAAAGTTGAAGATGCCTGCAGCGCTTGCCATAAACAGTTTCGCGATCATTGATATTTAAAAGATCGCAGCCTGCGGCAGTTCCTACCCTGATCAATGTATGAGCTGCCGCAGGCTGCGATCTTTTGATTTTTACTTATCGATTTCGTCCAGCGCATCCTGCAGTTCTTTGCGCGACTCGGCCAGCTTGTCTTTGCGCTTGTTGATCTTCTCCGGATCGCCTTTTTTCATGGCTTTGTCGAGATCAGCCTGACGCTTGCTCACTTCGTGCTTGGCTTCGAGCACCTTGTTTTCGCGTTCTTTCTTCAGGCCGGCGTCGGTGCAGTGTTCGGTCACTTCACGCAAGGCCGTTTCCAGGCCTGCCTGCTGATCGGCGTTGCCGCGCGACTTGGCCTGTTCGATCTGATTCATGATGCCCTGCTTCTTGGCAGCGCAACCGGTCAGGCCCGGGGCGTCTTCGTCGGCCATGACAGGGGCGGCCATCACGCCGCAAAGGGTCAGCATGGCGAGCGGTGCGAGAAATTTCATAAAAGCTCCATGTGCAAAGGCAATCGGGTCGGTCAGGCACTGCGCTGTTGGAGCGCCTCAGTGACCGATGGGTTCCCGGCGCGCCGGGATTGCGTAGTCAGAAACCGTCGATTCCGGCGGCATGTAGGGTTTCGCTCAAGGCCAGCACCTGCGGATCGCGAAAGAATGCGCTTAATTGCGCTGCGCGTCCCGGGCCGATACCGGCTTCGGCCTGCCATTGTTCGGTGTCGCGTTGTGCCAGCGCCTGCCACGAATCAGGCAGTTGTGCCTGACCGGTTGGCGGCAAGCCCAAGGCTTTGAGCCATTGGGCGAACGGCCGCTGGCGAGCGCTGTGAAAGCTGTTCATCAGGCGTTCGCTGCTGCGTTCGCCGAAGCCGGCAATGTTAGCAAGCTCCGGCCCCTCGAGGGTCAACCAATCCAGCAGGTTGTTCACGCGGCCTGTTTCGAAAAGTTTCTCCCAAGTGCCACGACCGACATGTTGCAGCGCCAGCCCTTGTTTGCCACTGAGCCAGGTCAGGCGCGCGAGAAACTGGCTTTCGCAGCCGGGCGTGGGTTGCCAGCAGCTCAAGGTGTGGAAGTCGTCGGCGTTGGGGATGTTGAGGTCTGGGCGTTCGGCGGCGCGCAGCACCACGCTGTCGAGCCGTGGGATGGTCAGGCCGGCGAGGCTGATTGCCACTTGGTCGCCGGGGCGGATATCCAGGTCTTGCCAGCGTTTGAAGGAACTGGCGCTGACCCGTTTGATTTCCCGGTCATCGAGCATGACGGGTTTGAGTTCGAGTACTGGCGTGATACGCCCGGTGCGCCCGATCTTGAAGTTGACCTTGCGCACTTCGGCCAGCGCTTGAGCAAAAGGATACTTCCACGCAACTGCCCAATACGGAGCGCGAGCCTGCCAGCGCTCGGCGGGTGGTCGTTGGCTCTGGCGCAATACCACGCCGTCAGTGGCAAAGGGGATGGGTGATCGATACCAGTGATCGCGCCATTTCTGTGCTGCAGCAAAGTCGGCGACAGGATGACTGTACGGTTCAATCGTGGCGAAACCCAGCGTCGCCAACGTGGCTATTCGCTCGGGCAATCGCGCTGGGCCTTGTGGCCAGTCCCAGACGAACAGTCCGATACCGGTGGCTTGCTCGGCATCCAGGGTTTTGCGTCCCATCAGGCCCGCGACGGTGGAGCGAGCGTTAACGCTGCCGGATCGAGCTTGCACGTGCTCGTTCAAGCGCCAGTAGAGTTCGCCCTGCACCAGCAGATCCAATGGTTGTGTCAGGCGTTGAGGAATGGCGCCGATCTTCTGCGCTGATGGCGTCCAGTCTTGCCCACGAACCCCGTCACCGCGACTGATGACCTGTTGCAAAACGCCCGCGCGATAAATCAACGTCACTGCGACGCCGTCGACTTTGGGTTGTATCCAGACGTCCTTGCGATCACGTAGCCAGGCTCCCGCGGCCTCATCTTTGTGGATTTTATCCAGGCCGGTATGGGCGATGGGGTGCGCGTTTGAGCCTGAAACTGTGCGCAAAGGATCGAGTGGCGAGGGCAGTTTGAAACACGCTCGCCACTCGTTCAGTTGCGCAAGGGATTGATCGTAGAGCTCATCGGCAATCAGTGAGCGGCCTTCGCGGTGGTAGGCGTCGTCCCATTGGTTGATCTGTTTTTGCAGGGTAGTGATTTCGCGTTGGGCTTGGGGCGCAGGCCAGTTCGGGCAGGTGGCTTGGGCGCTGAACGTTGCAGACATCAGCAGGAAAATAAATATCAGGCGCAGCGTGGCAAGCATCGTGAGCGTCCTTGCTCAAGGGGAGTGTTTGAAGGTTAGGTGAAGATATTTACTCTGCCGGGTGGGTGTTTTACCGCTTGTTTCTTTGCAGGGAAAACAGCCCCTCACCCTAACCCTCTCCCGGGGAGAGAGGGGACTGACCGAGTGGTTTGCTGGATATGCATCGACCTGAACGTTATGAGTTGAACTCCGGAATTCAGACATGAAAAAGCCCCGCACGGCGCGAACCGTGCGGGGCTTTTTTGTACCGCCGGGGAAGTCTTACAGACCAGCAGCAGAACGCAGGGCGTCGGCGCGGTCGGTTTTTTCCCAGGTGAAGGTGGTGAAGGTGTCTTCGCCAACAGTCTTGGTCTCTGGCGTGCGACCGAAGTGGCCGTACGCTGCAGTTTCCTGGTACATCGGGTGCAGCAGATCGAGCATGGTGGTGATTGCGTATGGACGCAGGTCGAACACTTCACGCACCAGTTTGACGATCTTGTCATCGCTGATCTTGCCGGTGCCGAAGGTGTTCAGCGAGATCGAAGTAGGCTGAGCCACACCAATCGCGTAGGAAACCTGAATCTCGCAACGCTCGGCCAGGCCGGCAGCGACGATGTTCTTGGCAACATAACGGCCAGCGTAGGCAGCCGAACGGTCAACCTTCGATGGATCTTTACCGGAGAACGCGCCGCCGCCGTGACGGGCCATGCCGCCGTAGCTGTCGACGATGATCTTGCGACCGGTCAGACCGCAGTCACCTACCGGGCCGCCAATGATGAACTGGCCGGTCGGGTTGATGTGGAACTGGGTGTCTTTGCTCAGCAGTTCGGCAGGCAGCACGTGCTTGACGATCAGCTCCATCACGCCTTCGCGCAGGTCTTTGTACGACACTTCAGGGTTGTGCTGTGTCGACAGAACAACAGCGTCGATACCGACAACCTTGCCGCCTTCGTAACGGCAAGTCACTTGCGACTTGGCGTCCGGACGCAGCCAAGGCAGCAGACCCGATTTACGGGCTTCGGCCTGGCGCTGTACCAGTTGGTGCGAGAAGGTAATCGGTGCTGGCATCAAAACGTCGGTTTCGTTGCTGGCATAGCCGAACATCAGGCCCTGGTCGCCGGCGCCCTGATCTTCAGGCTTGGCACGGTCAACACCTTGGTTGATGTCTGGGGATTGCTTGCCGATGATGTTCATCACGCCGCAGGTCGCGCCGTCGAAGCCGACGTCGGAGCTGTTATAGCCGATGTCGAGAATCACGTTACGCACGATCTCTTCCAGATCGACCCAGGCGCTGGTGGTCACTTCACCGGCAACGATTGCCACGCCAGTCTTGACCAGGGTTTCCACGGCAACACGTGCGTGTTTGTCCTGGGTAATGATGGCGTCCAGCACCGCATCGGAAATCTGGTCGGCGATTTTGTCCGGATGCCCTTCGGACACGGACTCGGAGGTGAAGAGGGAGTATTCGCTCATCTCGATGTTTTCCTGAATTTACCGATGGTGAGTGTCGCCAGCCGGTCGCTGAAAGTGGCGGACCTGGATCTGGAAACCATTACGTAAGCCTACATAGAGGCTTTCCCCGGGAACGAGTCCCGCAGCGGTGGCCCAACGGGCCAAATCGTCCTGTTCAAACCCCAACCACAGATCACCGCAGGCCTCCCTGGCCCAACTCTGGTTGTGGCTACATAACTCTGTCACGAGCAGACTACCGCCCGGTTGCAGCAGGTCGGCCATGTGCTTGAGCGCATCGGCCGGCGCGGCGAAATGGTGCAACACCATGTTCAACACCACGCAATCGGCCTGAAGGCTTGTGCCATTCAATGCATCGGCCAATTGCAGGCTGACGTTAGCCAGCTGTTCACGAACGCAAACCTGACGCGCCAGTTCGAGCATCGCCGGGCTGTTGTCCAGCGCGGTTACGGTGCCGAAGCGACGCGCCAGTTCCGGCAGAAAAGCACCATCGCCGGGGCCGACTTCAATGGCCGTGGCAGCGCCATCGAAGTTCAGTTTGTCGAGCAGGGCCAGCACGCTGTCACGGTACTGCGGCAAGCCTGCGATCAAGTCTTGCTGGGCACGGAATTTCTCCGCGACCCGGGCGAAAAAGTCCTGACTGGCGGCGGCACGCTGGCCGTGAACCTGCTCGATGCGCGCTTGCACATCGTCAGGCAGATCCAGATTGTCGACTTCTTCTAACAATGCCGCGTGCAACTTGCCGCCGAGCAGTTCGGTGTGGGGCAGGGCGCGGCGATAGAAAATCGCGTTGCCTTCACGGCGCGTCGCCACCAGGTCGGCTTGTGCCAGTACCTTGAGGTGATGACTCATGCCGGACTGGCCAATGCCGAAAATCTGCGCCAGTTCCAGAACACCGAACGAATCGTTGGCCAATGCGCGCAGTACATTCAGCCGCAACGGATCGCCGCCGGCCTTGCACAGGGCCGCCAGCTCGTCGCAATCGTCATGGCGAATGGAAGGCACGCGTAAATTCATAGGGCCGCAGTCTAGAGACGGGGGGAATTCATCGCAAGGGCAATATCAAAAAGTTTTGATATTGCTCGATCAATGGCGCTTTTTATTGCACTTCTCACCCACCGGTTAACTCTACAAACGAGTAGCGGAAAGGTTTCACCAACAGAAAGCGCTGCTATCCATTGGAAAAACGCCCCCCGATGACTATCTGTCATTGCCCCGAGGCGCCCCGGTGAGGGAAAATGCCCTCCTTTTTTCCGTTTCGACTTACCAGAACCCAGGAGATCAGCGATGCCTAGCCGTCGTGAGCGTGCCAACGCCATTCGTGCCCTCAGCATGGATGCCGTGCAAAAAGCCAACAGCGGCCATCCCGGTGCCCCTATGGGTATGGCAGATATCGCCGAAGTGCTTTGGCGCGACTACCTCAAGCACAACCCGAGCAATCCATCGTTCGCCGACCGTGACCGCTTCGTGCTGTCCAACGGCCACGGCTCGATGTTGATCTACTCGCTGCTGCACCTGACCGGTTACGACCTGTCGATCGAAGACCTCAAGCAGTTCCGTCAACTGCACAGCCGCACCCCGGGCCACCCTGAATTCGGTTACACCCCGGGCGTTGAAACCACCACCGGCCCGCTGGGTCAGGGGCTGGCCAACGCTGTGGGCTTCGCTCTGGCTGAAAAAGTGCTGGGCGCGCAGTTCAACCGTCCTGGCCACAACATTGTCGACCACCACACCTACGTGTTCCTGGGTGATGGCTGCATGATGGAAGGCATTTCCCACGAAGTCGCTTCCCTGGCCGGTACTCTGGGTCTGGGCAAGCTGATCGCTTTCTACGATGACAACGGCATCTCCATCGACGGCGAAGTCGAAGGCTGGTTCACCGATGACACGGCGAAGCGTTTCGAAGCCTACAACTGGCAAGTGATCCGTAACGTTGACGGTCACGATCCGGAAGAGATCAAGACTGCCATCGAAACCGCGCGCAAGAGCCCGCTGCCGACGCTGATCTGCTGCAAGACCACCATCGGTTTCGGTTCGCCGAACAAGCAGGGCAAAGAAGATTGCCACGGCGCTCCACTGGGTGACGCAGAAATCGCCCTGACCCGTCAGGCGCTGAACTGGAACCACGGCCCGTTCGAAATCCCGGCCGACATCTATGCCGAGTGGGATGCCAAGGAAAAAGGTCGCGCGGCGGAAGCCGAGTGGGATCAGCGTTTCGCTGCCTACTCCGCTGCATTCCCGACTGAAGCCAACGAACTGGTACGTCGCCTGAGCGGTGAACTGCCGGCCGACTTCTCCGAAAAAGCTTCGGCCTACATCGCTGAAGTCGCGGCCAAAGGCGAAACCATCGCCAGCCGTAAAGCCAGCCAGAACACCCTGAACGCCTTCGGCCCGCTGCTGCCGGAACTGCTCGGTGGTTCGGCTGACCTGGCCGGTTCCAACCTGACCCTGTGGAAAGGTTGCAAAGGTGTCAGCGCTGAAGACGCCAGCGGCAACTACATGTACTACGGCGTGCGCGAATTCGGCATGACCGCAATCATGAACGGCGTGACCCTGCACGGCGGCCTGGTGCCTTACGGCGCGACCTTCCTGATGTTCATGGAGTACGCGCGCAACGCCGTGCGCATGTCGGCGCTGATGAAGAAGCAAGTGATCCACGTCTACACCCACGACTCCATCGGTCTGGGCGAAGACGGCCCGACGCACCAGCCGATCGAGCAATTGACCAGCCTGCGTACCACACCGAATCTCGACACCTGGCGTCCAGCCGATGCCGTTGAATCGGCCGTGGCCTGGAAAAACGCTCTGGAGCGCAAGGACGGCCCATCGGCGCTGATTTTCTCGCGTCAGAACCTGCAGCACCAGGAACGCGATGCCGGCCAGATTGCCGACATCAGCCGTGGCGGTTACGTGCTGAAGGACTGCGCAGGCGAGCCTGAGCTGATCCTGATCGCCACCGGTTCGGAAGTCGGTCTGGCGGTTCAGGCCTTCGACAAACTGACCGAGCAAGGTCGCAAGGTTCGTGTGGTTTCCATGCCGTGCACCAGCGTGTTCGATGCTCAGGACGCCGGCTACAAGCAAGCCGTGCTGCCGTTGCAAGTCAGCGCACGTATCGCCATCGAAGCGGCTCACGCTGACTTCTGGTTCAAGTACGTGGGTCTGGAAGGTCGCGTGATCGGCATGACCACTTACGGCGAATCGGCACCGGCTTCGGCATTGTTCGAAGAGTTCGGCTTCACCCTGGAAAACATCCTGGGTCAGGCTGAAGAACTGCTGGAAGACTGATCCGGAAAAGATGTCGTCTGAGCTGACGCCTTCCCGAGCAGGCTCGCTCCCACAGGGAAATGCATTCCAATGTGGGAGCGAGCCTGCTCGCGAAAGCGTTGGTTCGGGCAACATCGCACTACCCGATTCACCACGGTAATCGAGAACCCCATGCCTCAACCGCGTCCTTACAAAGTTGCACTCAACGGCTACGGCCGGATTGGTCGTTGCGTCTTGCGTGCGTTGTTTGAGCGAGGCGAGAAAGCCGGGTTTGAAATTGTCGCGATCAACGATCTGGCGGACATGGCCAGCATCGAATACCTGACACGCTTCGACTCCACCCACGGCCGCTTTCCGGGCGAGGTGCGAGTAGAAGGCGATTGTCTGCATATTAATGGCGATTGCGTGAAGGTTTTGCGCAGTGCCACCCCCGAAGGAATCGATTGGGCATCGCTGGGCGTCGATCTGGTGCTCGAATGCTCCGGTGCCTACAACACCCGTGAAGACGGCCAGCGCTTTCTCGACGCTGGCGCGCCGCGCGTGTTGTTCTCGCAGCCGATGGCCAGCGAGGCGGATGTCGACGCCACCATCGTTTACGGCGTCAATCAGGATTGCCTGACCGGCGACGAACTGCTGGTGTCCAACGCCTCGTGCACCACCAACTGCGGCGTGCCGCTGTTGCGCTTGCTCGACAAGGCGATCGGCCTCGATTACGTGTCGATCACCACCATTCACTCGGCGATGAACGATCAGCCAGTGATCGACGCCTATCACCACGAAGACCTGCGCCGCACCCGTTCGGCGTTCCAGTCGGTGATCCCGGTGTCCACTGGTCTGGCGCGCGGTATCGAGCGCCTGCTGCCGGAACTTGCCGGGCGAATTCAGGCCAAAGCCGTACGCGTGCCGACGGTCAACGTGTCCTGCCTCGACATCACGATGCAGACCGCCACGGCGACCGACGCCAATGAGGTCAACCGGATCCTGCGCGAGGCCGCCACCAATGGCCCGCTCAAAGGCTTGCTCGCTTACACCGAGCTGCCGCACGCCAGTTGTGATTTCAACCATGACCCACATTCGGCCATCGTCGATGCCAGTCAGACCCGTGTTTCCGGCCCAAAACTGGTGAACATCCTGGCCTGGTTCGACAACGAATGGGGTTTTGCCAACCGAATGCTGGACGTTGCAGAACACTATCTGCAAACAGCAACTTCAAAAAAACCGTAGGAAGTGCGACCCATGACCGTGTTGAAGATGTCCGACCTCGATCTGCAAGGTAAGCGCGTATTGATCCGCGAAGACCTCAACGTCCCAGTCAAGGACGGTGTTGTCACCAGCGATGCGCGTATCCTGGCTTCGCTGCCGACCATCAAGCTGGCCCTGGAAAAAGGCGCGGCGGTGATGGTCTGCTCGCACCTTGGCCGTCCGACCGAAGGCGAGTTCTCCGCCGAGAACAGCCTCAAGCCAGTCGCTGACTACCTGAGCAAAGCGCTGGGTCGTGAAGTGCCGCTGGTGGCTGATTACCTCGGCGGCGTTGACGTCAAGGCCGGCGACATCGTGCTGTTCGAAAACGTGCGCTTCAACAAGGGCGAGAAAAAGAACGCTGACGAACTGGCTCAGCAATACGCGGCCCTGTGCGACGTGTTCGTAATGGACGCTTTCGGCACCGCTCACCGCGCCGAAGGTTCGACCCACGGCGTGGCCAAGTTCGCCAAAGTCGCCGCTGCTGGTCCACTGTTGGCCGCTGAACTGGATGCACTGGGCAAAGCCCTCGGCGCACCGGCTCAGCCAATGGCGGCCATTGTTGCCGGCTCCAAGGTGTCGACCAAACTCGACGTACTGAACAGCCTGAGCCAGATCTGCGATCAACTGATCGTCGGCGGCGGCATCGCCAACACCTTCCTCGCGGCGGCCGGTCACCCGGTTGGCAAGTCGCTGTACGAGCCAGACCTGCTCGACACCGCGCGCGCCATCGCCGCCAAGGTCAGCGTGCCGCTGCCGGTTGACGTAGTGGTTGCCAAAGAATTCTCTGAAACCGCAGAAGCCACCGTGAAGCTGATCGCTGACGTTGCGGCTGACGACATGATTCTGGACATCGGTCCGCAAACTGCAGCCAACTTCGCCGAACTGCTGAAATCGTCGAAAACCATTCTGTGGAACGGCCCGGTCGGCGTGTTCGAATTCGACCAGTTCGGCAACGGCACCAAAGTGCTGGCCCAGGCCATTGCTGAAAGCTCGGCATTCTCGATTGCTGGCGGTGGCGACACTCTGGCCGCCATCGATAAATATGGCGTGGCTGAGCAAATCTCCTACATTTCCACCGGTGGTGGCGCGTTCCTCGAATTCGTCGAAGGCAAAGTGCTGCCAGCCGTTGAAGTCCTGGAAAGCCGGGCCAAGGCCTGAGGCCGCCCGTTTGGCCAGGCAAAGGAGTGTTTACATGGTCAAGTCGTTAGCGCTGTTGTTGCTGACCGGTACGCTGGCGGCCTGCGGGAGTAACCCGAAGGCCGAAGCCACGCCGGCGCCGAGCGAGTCGCAGAAGGGCTGTTATCAGGCCGACTGGCAGGCCGAAACCAACCCGGTGCTGAACAAGCGCTCGGGGCCGGACGGCCTGGACAAATACGAGACGCAAACCCCGGCCAAGGAACATGGTTGTCCTTGACGGGTCTGACTCTTTAACTCAGGGCTGGCGGCGTGTGCCGTCAGTCGAGGAACACGGATGAAAGGCTTGATCGCCATTGCGGCGTTGGCATTGTTGGGCGGATGCGCGCAGTTGAACCTGTTTCAGTCGTCTGCTCCGGCGGACAACTGGACCACCTGGACCTGCGACAGCGAGGCCAAAGTGCTGTGGCGTTACGCCGATGCCGGCCAGAAGGAAGTCGACGTTCGACTGGGCGGCGGTGATCAGGTCTATCGCCTGAAAGAAGAGCCGGGCGCCTCGGGCACGCTGTACAGCGACGGCATGCTGGCGTTTCACGTCAAGGGAGAGGAAGGCCTGGTGTACTGGGTCGCCACCAATGACCTGATCGGCCGCGGCTGCAAAGCTGAATAATTGCAACACCGCAGGCCCATTGTAGGCCTTCGCCTGCTCGCGATAGCGGTATGACAGCCGCTGCAATATTGACTGAAAGATTGCTATCGCGAGCAGGCTCACTCCTACAAGGGTTCTGCGCAGTTCTGAAGAATCGGCTTTATCGAATCACCAGACCGGGCCTCAACCCCCGATCTGCAATCACTTGAATAGCCGCCGCCGCTCCGGCAGGCTGGCACGATTAACGACCCTCAACCGGGAGAGACACACACAATGGCACTTATCAGCATGCGCCAGATGTTGGACCACGCAGCCGAATTCGGCTACGGCGTTCCAGCTTTCAACGTCAACAACCTTGAGCAGATGCGCGCCATCATGGAAGCCGCTGACAAGACTGACTCCCCGGTGATCGTCCAGGCTTCGGCCGGCGCTCGCAAATACGCCGGCGCGCCTTTCCTGCGTCACCTGATCCTCGCCGCGATCGAAGAATTCCCGCACATCCCGGTGTGCATGCACCAGGACCACGGCACCAGCCCTGACGTCTGCCAGCGCTCGATTCAACTGGGCTTCAGCTCGGTGATGATGGACGGCTCGCTGGGCGAAGACGGCAAGACCCCGACCGACTACGACTACAACGTCCGCGTTACCCAACAAACCGTGGCCATGGCTCACGCCTGCGGCGTCTCGGTAGAAGGCGAGCTGGGCTGCCTGGGTTCGCTGGAAACCGGCATGGCCGGTGAAGAAGACGGCATCGGCGCTGAAGGCGTTCTGGATCACAGCCAAATGCTGACCGACCCGGAAGAAGCCGCTGACTTCGTCAAACGCACCCAGGTCGATGCCCTGGCAATCGCCATCGGCACCAGCCACGGCGCTTACAAGTTCACCAAGCCACCAACCGGTGACGTGCTGGCGATCGACCGCATCAAGGAAATCCACAAGCGCATCCCGAACACCCACCTGGTGATGCACGGTTCGTCCTCGGTGCCACAAGAGTGGCTGGCAATCATCAACCAGTACGGCGGCGACATCAAAGAAACCTACGGCGTACCGGTTGAAGAAATCGTCGAAGGCATCAAGCACGGCGTGCGCAAGGTCAACATCGACACCGACCTGCGTCTGGCGTCCACCGGTGCGATGCGTCGCCTGATGGCCACCAACCCGAGCGAGTTCGACCCACGTAAATTCTTTGGCGCGACTGTGACTGCAATGCGTGATGTGTGTATCGCTCGTTATGAAGCGTTCGGTACTGCGGGTAATGCTTCGAAGATCAAGCCGATTTCTCTGGAAGCGATGTTCCAGCGTTATCTGAAGGGTGAGTTGAACGCTAAGGTTAACTGAGCCTGAGCGTTAATTTGCTGATTCAAGAAACCCGCCGAAAGGCGGGTTTTTTGTGCTCTGGGGTTACCCTCTTGTGAAGTTCATATTGTAGGTCTTACCCACATTCGGCCCGCCTGCGAGAACTTTAACAGTACCGCCCAACTGATTGTCGTTGCCATCGGACGACTTCAGGGTGATGGTGAGTGAACTGTCTCCATGCCCATATTCATCCCCATCTGAAGCTTTTGCTTTTGCCTGAAGATTAAAAGATCTGGATGTCTTCGCGGTATAGTTCCCGGTGACGGTGAAGTTAAGCCCGTAATATTTCATTTTCCCATTATTTAACTTGCCAGCCTGTTGGCTTAGGTCATCAAATGTAAGTGTGGCGGGATTGCTTTCGCCTGTATCAGAGACGGTTCCTTGGAAAGTAAGCATTATTTTCTTAACCTTTTGCTCGCGATATTTAAGGCTCGGGCTAAATTTCAGTCCGAAGTCGTTTTTCCGGTATCACGCTGATGAGGTTAGGTTGAAGTCTGTTTCTTGTAACCTGATAGAAATGACAGTTTTTTATAGTCATTCGCGATGATCTGTTCGGGTAATTCATAAATTCGGTATAAGAAGTTGGAATTTAAGCAGGTCTGTTCCCTTTATTTAAGCAATTTGAGCGAATTCCACCCACGTAAGATCTCCGGAGTTACTGTGATCCCGATGCGTGATGTGTGTATCGCTCGTAATGAAGTATTCGCTACTGCCGGTAATACTTTGAAGACCAAAACGATCTCGCTGGAAGCGATGTTACTGGCGTTATCTGAAGGAAGAGTTCAAGGCTAAGGGCAAATAAGTCGGAGCGTTGGACTGTTATAGAATAAACCCGCCGCGGGGCGGGTTTATCTGTGGTTGATTTCCCATCAGTTACAAGGAATTGTCACCTACAGCGGACATCCAAGAGGTTTTTAGATGAAAAGTCCGATATGGGTGGCTATTCCTTCAACTCCACGTGATCCAGCGCTTGATTCACTGCCAATTCACCGAGCATGACCACCTGCGCGATCCCCAGGGCTGTCTTGCGGTGCGAGGTATCGAGCGTCGCGGCGAAGTTGTTGAGCATTTCGCTGGCTGAACCCAGGGTTTCGCTGGCGTTGGCCAGCAGGGATTCGGTGTTGTACTTCGGGTTGGCGAGGTACATGGGTTCGGGTTTATGCGTGCTGGCCATGATGAAGGCGGACGGTTTGAGGTAATGGTCGAGGGCGCGCTCTGCGGCGTCGTGGAGTTTTTTTGAGTCGAGGGATTCGTAGGGGGATGCGGGATCTGTTTCTGGCGGGTGCGGCGTTGATCTGATCATGTTTCGTCTCCGGTAAATGGAGCCGACACCGGATCGCTACTAAACGAAGGGGTGGCAGCTGAACGCAGGTTAGTAGACCGGGGAGACGCGACCGGCGCACCCGAAGGCGCCCTGCGTACAGCTACCATCAAGTGCAGGTTTAGAAATACCTGACTGAACGGATGCACATACGCTTCGCGTAACCACGGGCTACTAAACCCGATCACTGGAAATCAGTGACGCGAATCAAGTTACCGATGGCCCGCCAGGCGCACAAGCCGGCGGATTCTGGCGTACCCGTAGGCAACGACGCAAGCTGTTGTAGGCTTCGGGAAGTAACCGCCGACAGATCTAAACAGCGCTGTTTAAAGGTGGCAACTGCCGAAGGCTGCGATCTTTTGATTTTGTCTTTTTAGAATCAAAAACAAGATCAAAAGATCGCAGCCTTCGGCAGCTCCTACAGTGGGGATTGGTTACTTGTCGTGATCGATGTCGAGTTTGGAGAAGGTCACTTGGCCACCTTCGCTGGTGTACCCGGTGTTGTCCTGCACATAAACCCCAGCCTTGAAGTACAACGGTTTGTTCCGCCACGTCGCGCTGATCTGTGAGTCCCACTGATAACCCGCCGCGCTGATGCCGAGTGCGCCGCCGGGGCTCAAGTGAATAAGGTAGTTGAATTCGCGATCCAGTTTGATCCCGGTAGCCAGTGTGATGACACGGCTTTCGTCGTCATCCGGGTGCATGCGCACCTTGATCACCAGGTTGCCGGTTTCAGTTTTGGTCTTGTACTGGTATTCGAGTTTGACCATCGGCTTCTGGCTTTCATAAGCATGAATCTGGCCGATGACGATCTTGCCCGAGCTGGGCACTTTGTTGACGGTGAGGGTCGCGCGCAGCAGGTTGTCGGCGTCCGGGTAGTACCAGTTGCGCAGGGTGCCGTTGCTGTAGGTTTCACGCAGTTCGGTGCGCGGGTAGATGGCGTTTTCGGTTTTTGACCCGGTAACCGGTGACCAGAAGAACAAGGTGCCGGTGTCGGAATGGAAGTACTGATCTTTGAAGCCGTTCACCAGTTTTGAGGTTTCGACGGTGTATGGCGGGCTGCCAACGGGAACGCTGAGGTTCCAGGTTGCGAGATCGATCATGTCGGTTCTTCCACTCAAGTTTCACTGCACGTACGTGCCAGAAGCTCTAGCCCGCACGTTTTGGGGCGGCCTTTATAAGCGTAGAGGGATTTTTTGTTAATGCCCGTTTGGCAGATGATTGACGTCAACATCCTGTCGAAATGCCATCTCTGCCGGTTTCCGGGGGCTTCAGCGGTGACCGTTAGTCGGCAAACTCACGCTTTGGTTAAATGATGGCCTGATGACAGCTTCTGCTTTTTCGGATCCACGACTAGAGTGAAGGCTCGATGTACGTACGGTTTTACCGGAATCGCCCTGAAGTCCCGACAAGAGAAGCAGCATGGAATGCGCGCAACCCCCGCCAGGTGAAGGCAGCTCTGTCCTTTTGATCGTTGATGATTACCCTGAAAATCTGATCAGCATGCGCGCGTTGCTGCAGCGCCAGGATTGGCACGTCCTCACCGCAGCCTCCGGTTTCGAAGCGCTCAATATTCTGCTCTCCCACGATGTCGACCTGGTGCTGCTGGACGTGCAGATGCCGGGCATGGACGGTTTTGAAGTGGCGCGGCTGATGCGCGGCAGCCAGCGCACGCGCCTGACGCCGATTATCTTTCTGACCGCCAACGAGCAATCACAAGACGCCGTGATCAAGGGCTACGCGAGTGGCGCGGTGGATTACCTGTTCAAGCCGTTCGACCCGCAGATCCTCAAGCCCAAAGTGCAGGCGTTGCTGGAACATCAGCGCAATCGCCGCGCGTTGCAGCGCTTGAGTCATGATCTGGAGTTGGCGCGCGCCTTCAATGCTTCGGTGCTGGATAACGCTGCCGAGGGGATATTGGTGGTGGGCGAGGACGGCTTGATCCGCTTTGCCAACCCAGCGATTTCGCGGTTGTTGAATGCGCCGGTGAAGGAGCTGGAAGGTAAGGAGTTTCTCGATTTTCTTCAGAAACCGCACATTCCGCTGTGGGCCGATTCCGAGTTTTATGCCAGCTACAAGCGTGGCGAAACATTAAGACTGCACGACGCCTTGCTGCGCACCGCGCCCGGCCAGCAAGTGCCGGTGGCGCTGTCGTGCGCCGCGCTGCCTTCCGAGCAACACGCGATGGTGGTGACCGTGCTGGACATGTCGGTGGTGCGGCACCTGCACCAGCAACTGGAATTTCAAGCGGTGACCGATCCTCTGACCGGGTTGCTCAACCGTCGCGGCTTTTACCAGACCGTTGAAAACCTGCTGCTGCGCGGCGAGCGCAGCGACAGCAGTTGGGTGTTGCTCTATCTGGATCTCGACGGCTTCAAGCGGGTCAACGATTCGCTCGGTCACGATGCCGGCGATCGGGTGTTGCGTTGGGTTTCCGAGCAATTGAAAGCCTGCCTGCGACCGTTCGACATTCTTGCGCGCATGGGCGGGGATGAATTCACCGCGCTGCTGGATCTGGAGTTTCCCGAGCAAGCGGCGAAGATTGCCGAAAAGCTCATTGAGCGGGTGTCGATCTGTCAGCAGATCGAAGGGTTGGACATCGCGCTGGGTGCCAGCATCGGTATCGCCACTTACCCGGACTGCGGCTCCAACCTTGACGGATTGCTGCGTGCCTCCGATATCGCGATGTACGAGGCCAAACGCGCCGGACGTCAGCAATATCGCTTTTATGATCATGAAATGAACGGCCGGGCGCGCTCCCGACTGATGCTCGAAGAAAGTGTGCGTGCCGCCATCGAGAATCGCGATTTCAATCTGGTCTATCAGCCGCAAGTAGCCATCGACACGGGCCAGATTCGTGGCTTTGAAGCGTTGTTGCGCTGGCAGCATCCGAGTGTCGGCGATGTGCCGCCGGGACTGTTCTTGCCGCTGCTGGAAGAGGCGCGGCTGATCAGCCGACTCGGCAGCTGGATTTATCATCGTGGCGCCGGTCAGCGCAAAGCCTGGGAAACCCTGTTTGCCGAGGACCTGGTGCTCGGCGTGAGTTTGAGCAACACGCAGTTCAGCCTGCCGAATCTGGTCACCGAATTGCGCCAGGTCATGGAGCGACACGCCTTGCAGCCTCGGCAACTGGAGGTCGAGGTCACCGAAGAAGCGCTGATGCAAAACCCCGATGAAACCCGCAAACAGCTGCGTTTGCTGCGCAATCTCGGTGTGCGCGTGGCGCTGGATGACTTCGGTTCCGGGCCGTGTTCGTTGGCGCATTTGCGCGATCTGGAACTGGATACGCTAAAACTCGATCGCCATCTCATCGCGCGATTGCCGGACTCCAAACGGGACGCCTCGCTGGTCAGCACGGTCATCAGTCTGTGCAAGCAATACGGTTTGCTGGTGATTGCCGAGGGCGTTGAAACCATCGAGCAATATCAATGGCTGCAAGCCCATGGCTGTGAGTACGTGCAGGGCTTCCTCGTGGCGCGGCCATTGATCGCCGAGGACGCTGCGAGCTTCGCCGAGCCGTTCGACTGGAGCGCGCTGCCCGGTTGAATTCGCTACACTGGCGGACCTTTTTCGAACCGTGTCGCCCGTCCATGACTGTGTTGAAGTACCTCCAGGCTTATCCCGCGCAATTGCAGGACCAGGTGCGCCAACTGATTGCCGAAGGGCGTCTGGGTGAATACCTGAATCAGCGTTATTCGGGGCGACACGACGTGCAGAGCGACAAGGCTTTGTACAGCTACGCGCTGGACCTGAAGCAGGAATACCTGCGCAACGCCCCGGCCATCGACAAGGTGCTGTTCGACAACCGCCTCGACCTGACCCACCGCGCGTTGGGCCTGCACACCACGGTTTCACGGGTGCAGGGCGGCAAGCTCAAGGCCAAGAAAGAGATTCGTATCGCCTCGTTGTTCAAGGACGCCGCGCCGGACTTTCTGAAAATGATCGTCGTGCATGAACTGGCGCACTTCAAGGAATCGGATCACAACAAGGCGTTCTATAAATTGTGTGAGCACATGCTGCCGGGGTATCACCAGGTCGAGTTTGATCTGCGCGTGTATCTGACATGGCGGGATCTGCAGGCTTAACAGTACGCAACCAGGAAGGTGGGGATGGACGTCAGCAAGACCAAAAGCAGTTTCTACCGCCGCTTGTATGTGGCGTACCTGATCGACAGCGGTCTGGCGCCGAGTGTGCCGACGCTGACCGAAGTGACCGGCATGCCCCGGCGCACGGCGCAGGACACGATTGCCGCGTTGGCGGATCTGGATATCGTTTGTGAATTCGAGCAGGAAGAGGGCGCGCGCAATCATGCCGGGCGCTATCGGATTCGTGAGTGGGGAGCGATTGATCGCGGGTGGATCGAGCGTAATTTGCGGCAGATCAAGGCTGTGCTTGAGTATCCCTAAATGCCCTCACCCCAGCCCTCTCCCGGAGGGAGAGGGGGCCGATTGGGGGATATTGGAGAGGTACGCCGACCTGAAAGTGTTGCTGTGAATCCATAATCGACTCGGTTTTGCAGGTCGATGTCTGACGCACGACAACTCGGTCAGTCCCCTCTACCTCCGGGAGAGGGCTAGGGTGAGGGGCTGTTCAGGCACGACGCATCCCAATGTGTGGAATGTCATCCTCCAGATACTCTTCACCCGCCACAACAAACCCGTACTTGCCGTAGTACCCCTGCAAATGCGCCTGCGCCGACAGATAGATCGGCACCTGCGGCCAATGCTTCTCCGCCTGTTTCAAAGCCTGCTCCATCATTTCGTGCCCCAGCCCTTTGCCGCGCCCTTGCGGTGCGGTAATCACCCGGCCGATCACCACGTCGCCACCCTGGGATTCCGGATCCAGCAGGCGCAGATACGCCATCAACTGATCATCTTCCCAACCCATCAGGTGATAGGTATCGCCTTCCAGATCCTGACCGTCGAGGTCCGGATAAGCGCATTTCTGTTCAACCACGAACACGTCCGAGCGCAGCTTCAACAGCGCGTACAGCTGCTCCTTGCCCAGATCACTGTGATGTTTGCAGACCCATTCGATTGTCATTTGCCGATTCCTTGAACGTGTCACCGGATACTAAGCGCCTGCGGCAAAGATGTCTGTATGGCGTAAGAGTCTGTGACAAAGGTCAAAATGCCATCATTCCTTTCTCGCAGCCGCGGTGACTTTGTGTAATCTGCTGGAGAGCCCTGTGCACTGGCTGCAATGAGCTAATGTTAGGGCCTGGGTTTTGCCGGTAAGGGGCCTTGGGGTTTTGACTGAAAACATGCTGGGCAACTCGCCCGCTAAGGATTTTCAAGCATGCCGCGTTTGCATCGAGCCTTTGCTTTGGCCGGATTGCTCTTGCTGGCCCAGACCGCTGCAGCGGAGAGGCTGCGGCTGGTGTTTGATATCTGGCCACCCTTTACCGACGACACGCTGGTCAACGGCGGACTGGCCACCGACATCGTCAGCACCGCGCTGGCCCGGGCCGGCTATGCCAGCGGTTACGAACAGGTGCCGTGGGCGCGGGCGCTGCTTGGTGTTGGCGAGGGCCGCTACGATGTGTTGGTCAACGCCTGGTACAACGACGAGCGGACCAGGCTCGGCCAGTTTTCCGGTGAATACCTGCTCAACCGCATCCGCTTTCTCAAGCGCAAAGACACACCACTCGAGTATTCCAATCTGCAGCAGTTGCACACCTATCCGATCGCTGTGGTGCGCGGTTACGCCTATTCGGCGCCGTTCGATGCCGACACGGCGTTGCAGAAAGTCCCTGTGCATAATTTTGCCATGGCCGTGCGCATGCTCGCGGCGGATCGGGTCAAGCTGACGCTGGAAGATGAGTATGTGGCGAAGTATTACCTGGCGCGGGAATCCGCCAAGGTGCGCAATTCGGTGGAGTTTTTGCCTAAGCCGTTGAGTGAGAACAGCCTGCATATATTGGTTAGCCTGAAAAATCCGCAGCATGAGCAGATTGTTGCCGGGTTTGATAAGGCGATTGCGGCGATGAAGGCGGATGGGAGTTATGACAAGTTGCTTCGCCAGCATGGGATGTGAAGGCTGATCCAGAATCCTCTGTGTGGCTGATGTCCCTATCGCGAGCAGGCGAAGGCCTACAATTTGAAATGCGTTCCCCTGTAGGAGTGAGCCTGCTCGCGATGACGCCCTGTCAGCCGCCGCTGATTTCTGAGCTGTCCTTGATCAGGTGTGCCGCCAACGTCCGCAACGGCCCCAACTGCCGGCAAATCAACGCCAATTGCGTTTGCACCAACCGCTGCCCCTCATCAATCTCATCAGGCATCTGCTCCAGCTCATTGGCCAGCGCTTCTTCTTCGTCACTCTGAATCGCCACCGGCTGCTTGTTCGCCAGCCCTTGGGCGATTTCATCAATGCTCGTCGCCAGTTTCACCCCGGCGCCATCAATCAAATGCTCGCGCACGTCCGCCGGCAACTGCGTCTCGCGATGCGCGCCCAGCCCTGACAGATAACTCAACAACGTGTGTGACAGCACCAGAAAGCGGAAGCCGACATCCGCTTCCTTGCGGAAATGCCCCGGCTCCATAAGCATGTTTGCCAGTGTCGTCGACAGCGCGGCATCGGCGTTGTGCGCATTGCGTCGGGCCAGCCGATAAGCGAGGTCGTCACTCTTGCCGGCGGCGTATTGCTGCATGATCTGGCGCAGGTAGATGCTGTTGCAGGTCAGGGTGTTGGCCAGCACTTTGTTGAGGCGTCGGCCCTGCCAGTCCGGCAGGAACAGGAACACCGTCAGGCCGGCAATCAGGCTGCCGAGCAAGGTATCGAACAACCGTGGCAGGAACAGCCCGTAACCGTCGCCGACCTGGTTGAAGCAGAACAGCACCATGATGGTGATCGCCGCCGTCGCCAGGGTGTAGCGGGTGGTGCGGTTGGTAAAGAACACCACGCCGGCAGCGATGGCGAAACAGGACTGCACCAACGGACTCGGGAACAGATCGAACAGCGCCCACGCCACGGTCAGGCCGATGGCGGTGCCGAAGATCCGCTGCCCGAGTTTGCGCCGCGTCGCGCCATAGTTCGGCTGGCAGACGAACAGCGTGGTGAGGATGATCCAGTAACCCTGCGACGGGTGAATCAAATGCACCATGCCGTAGCCGATACTCAGCGCCAAGGGCAGGCGCAGGGCATGACGGAACAGCAACGACGTTGGCGTCAGTTGCGTGCGCAGGCGAATCCAGACGTCCTTGAGGTTGCGTGGCGAGCGGTCGAGCAGGCTGCTGTCGGTCGCATCGGCCAAGGCGTCGGGGTTGCTGGCGTCGCTGAGCAAGCGGTCGAGGGTGCCAAGGTTCGCTGCCAGGGCACGCAGCGAACGCAGCAGCCCGCGCCAGGCCGGGTTGCTCTGGATGCGCAGATGTTCGAGGGAGGCGTCGAGGTCGCTCAGGGCTTCGGCGAAACTGGCGTCGTAGATGAACGGCTGGCGCATCTGAATCGATTCGGCTAGCGCGCGGCAAGCCTTGCCCTGCTGGCGCAACAGGCGTTGGCAGCGGAACAGCACGTCGCTGTGGAAGAATGCTTCGGCCAGCGCGTTGTACGGATAGTGCGAAGAACTGGCGCGTTCGTGGATGTCTTGCGCGAGGAAATACAGCTTCAGGTAGCGGCTGACTTTCGAGCCGGGGCGGCCGTTGCCGACGCGGTGCAGGATGATTTCCTTGGCACTGTTCAGCGCCGCCACCACGCGGCCGTTTTGCTGGGCCAGTTCCAGCCGCCGGGCTTCGACGTCCATTTGCCGGATCGGCTCGAACAGCGCCGATTTCAACTTCAGGTAAAAACCCAGTTCGCGGAACAACCGCGCCAGACTCTGCTGCACCGGCTGGTTGGAAAACAGCGCCTGCCACACCACCGAGAGCAAGCCGTACCAAGCGGCGCCGGCCACCAGTAGCATCGGCTCGTGCCAGAAGTCGGTGACCGCGCCGCCGCGCTGATCAACGCCGATCATCGTGTACACCGACAGAATCAACGTCGCCGAAGCAATCGCGCCATAACGCTCGCCGAGCGCCCCGAGCATGGTCAGACCGAAACTGGCCAGCGCCAAGGCAATGGCAAACACGATCGGGTAGGGGAAGAGCAATTCCACCGAGAGCGCGGCGATGCTGAAACACACCAGCGTCACGGCGAGGGCGTTGAGGCGGCCCTGCCAACTGTCGTCGGTCTCGGCCAGGGCGCTGGCGATGATGCCGAGGAACAACGGGATCAGCAGGCCCATTTCATCCTGATACCAACACAGCGCCATGCTGCCGGTCAGGGCGATGAACACCCGCACGCTGTAGCTGAATTTATCCAGCGCCCACAGGCGCCGCAAAGACTGACGAAACGAGGTCGAGGACATGAAGTGCGAAGGCCTTCCGAGGCGATGCCGCTAAATTGAGCCAGTAATGACGCCGACGCAATGGCGCCGATCACATCTGACAGCAAAAAGTGTTCCTTACTGCATCACACATAACAACTGTAGGAGTGAGCCTGCTCGCGATAGCGGTGTGTCTGTCACCGAATTTATTGGCTGACAGGCCGCTATCGCGAGCAGGCTCACTCCTACAGGGTTTTGTATTTGGCTCTGAGTCAGACGTACTGCGCGGCAGCGTAGCCGGAGGCCCAGGCCCACTGGAAGTTGAAGCCGCCCAGGTGGCCGGTGACGTCGAGCACTTCACCGATGAAATACAGACCCGGGCTTTTCAGCGATTCCATGGTCTTGGACGACACTTCGCGGGTATCAACGCCACCGAGCGTTACCTCGGCCGTGCGATAACCCTCAGTCCCCGCCGGTACGACTTTCCAGCTGCCGAGCTTGTCGGCGATTTCCGCCAGTTCAGCATGGGTGTACTGCTTCATCGGCTTGGACACGAACCAGTTGTCCGCCAGCAGATTGGCCATCTTCTTGGTGAAGATCTCACCGAGCAGAGTTTTCAATTCACTGTTCGGACGCTCGGCCACTTGCTGTTGCAGCCAGCTCGCCGCGTCGTGATCCGGCAGCAGATTGATTTCCACCGTGTCGCCGGATTCCCAGAACGAAGAAATCTGCAAAATCGCCGGGCCGCTGAGGCCACGGTGAGTGAAGAGGATGTTCTCGCGAAATCTCTGATCGTTGCAGTTGACCAGACAATCTACTGACGTCCCGGACAACTCGGTGCAGAGCTCCTTGAGCTGATCGGTGATGGTGAACGGCACCAGCCCGGCGCGGGTCGGCAGCAGCTCATGGCCGAACTGTTTGGCGACCTGATAACCGAACCCGGTGGCGCCCAGCGTCGGGATCGACAAGCCGCCCGTGGCGATCACCAGCGACTGGCACTGAACTTGGCCGAGGGTGGTGTCGAGCAGGTAACCGCTCTCGACTTTCTCAATCGTTTGAATCGACGTGTCGAGGTGCAGTTCGACGCCGACCTGATCGCACTCGGTCAGGAGCATTTCAAGAATGTCGCTGGATTTGTTATCGCAAAACAACTGGCCGAGTTTCTTCTCGTGATACGGCACGGCGTGCTTGCTGACCATGCCGATGAAATCCCACTGGGTGTAACGCGCCAGCGCGGATTTGCAGAAGTGCGAGTTCTGCGAAAGGAAATTGCTCGGCTCGGTGTACATGTTGGTGAAATTGCAGCGGCCACCGCCCGACATCAGGATTTTCTTGCCGGCCTTGTTCGCATGGTCGAGCAGCAACACCTGACGCCCACGCCCGGCGGCGGTCAGTGCACACATCAACCCAGCGGCGCCAGCGCCAATGATCACGACTTCGGTAGAGCGCAAAACGGTGTCCTCACACAAATTTCAAAATCACCGGAACCTAATGTGGGAGCGAGCCTGCTCGCGAAAGCGGTATGCCATTCAACATTGATGTTGGCTGACAGATTGCCTTCGCGAGCAGGCTCGCTCCCACAGGGGATGTACGCAGTCCTTAGAGGATGCGGACGCGCAGCGAACGGCCCTTGATCTTGCCGTCGTTCAAACGCTGCAAGGCCTGCATGGCCACGGTGCGGTCAACGGCTACATAAGCCTGGAAATCGAAGATGGCGATCTTGCCAACCTGTGCACCGGGAATGCCGGCATCGCCAGTCAATGCACCCAGGATGTCGCCCGGGCGAACCTTGTCTTTACGGCCCGCACCGATGCACAGCGTGGTCATCGGCGGCTGCAGCGGGGCGAGGCCTTGGGACTTGAGGTTATCGACCTGATCCCAGTTCAACGGCGACTTCTGCAGCTGCTCGATGGCTTGCGCGCGGTGCGCTTCGCCCGGAGCAACCAGGCTGATCGCGATGCCTTTCTCGCCAGCACGACCGGTACGGCCAACGCGGTGAATGTGGATTTCCGAATCGCGGGCCAGTTCGACGTTGATCACCATGTCCAGCGCATCGATGTCCAGACCGCGGGCGGCAACGTCGGTGGCGACCAGTACCGAGGTACTGCGGTTGGCGAACATCGCCAGTACCTGATCGCGGTCACGCTGTTCCAGATCGCCGTGCAGGCCGACGGCGGAAATGCCTTTGGCGGTCAGGTGATCGACGGTTTCCTGCACCTGCTGCTTGGTGAAGCAGAACGCCACGCAGGAAGCCGGGCGGAAGTGGTGCAGGACTTTGGTCACTGCGCTCATGCGGTCTTCCGGGGAAATCTCGTAGAAACGCTGCTCGATCTGCGTGTCATCGTGGAAGGCTTCGGCTTTCACCGTTTGCGGATCACGCATGAATTTCGACGCCAGTTGCTTGATGCCCACCGGGTACGTCGCGGAGAACAGCAGGGTCTGACGGCGCTCCGGGGTTTTGATGATGATGTCTTCGATGGCGTCGTAGAAACCCATGTCGAGCATGCGGTCGGCTTCGTCGAGGATCAGCGTGTTCAGGCCATCGAGGACCAGCGAACCCTTGCGCAGGTGCTGCTGGATGCGGCCCGGGGTGCCGACGATGATGTGCGCGCCGTGCTCCAGCGAAGCGATCTGCGGGCCAAACGACACGCCGCCGCACAGGGTCAGGACCTTGATGTTGTCTTCGGCACGGGCCAGACGACGGATTTCCTTGGCGACCTGGTCGGCCAGCTCACGCGTCGGGCAGATCACCAGTGCCTGGCAACCGAAATAGCGCGGGTTGATCGGGTTGAGCAGGCCGATGCCGAACGCGGCGGTTTTGCCGCTGCCAGTCTTGGCCTGGGCGATCAGGTCCATCCCCTTGAGGATCACCGGCAAGCTCTGCGCCTGGATCGGCGTCATCTGGGCATAACCGAGGGATTCGAGGTTAGCCAGCATGGCGGCGGACAGCGGCAGAGTATTAAAAGCGGTGGCGATGGTGGTCACGGGACTGGCCTGCAAAACAAAATGTCGCGCAGTGTAGCAGCCCCGTGCCACTTTCTTCGAAAGTTCTGGACGAACAGTGGTTAATGTTCGATGTGTTCTTCCGGACGCTTGGCGCGGCGGCCGTCTTGTTTCGACAGTTGCGAGAAGATCGTCGCGGCGAGCATCGCCATGATGCCGACGGTGACGAAGGTCAGCTGGAAGGCACCGAGTACGGTTTCCACGCCATCGTTACCGATCTCTGCGGTAAACCCGCCGAGCAATGCACCAGCGCAGGCAACGCCAAGACTCAACGACAACTGCGCCACCACCGAGAGCAAACTGTTGCCACTGCTGGCGCTGGCATCGTCGAGATCAATCAGGGTCACGGTGTTCATCGCGGTGAATTGCAGCGAGTTGATCGCGCCCAGCACTGCCAGCAGGCATAGCAGCAGCCAGTACGGCGTCTGCTCGCTGACCAGGCCCATGCTCGCCAGCATGATTCCCAGTGCCAATGTGTTGCCGGTCAACACGATTCGATAGCCGAAGCGTTCGATCAGCGGCCGCGCGACCCACTTGGCGATCATCGCCGCCGCGGCCAGCGGCAGCATGCTCATCCCCGCTTGCGACGGCGAATAACCCAGCGCCACTTGCAGCAGCAGCGGCACCAGAAACGGCAGGGCACCACTGCCCAAACGCGCGAAGAGGTTGCCGAGAATACCGACGGCAAAGGTACGGGTTTTGAACAGCGAAGGCGCGAACAGTGGGTTTTCGATGTGCCCGGCGCGCAACCAGTACGCCGCCAGACAAGCCATGCCGCCGAACAGCAGCAACATCACCCGCAGGTGCGGCAGGTGCAGTTCGCCGAGGCCTTCCATGGCGATGGTGATCAGGATCATCGCCGCGCCGAACAGCAGAAAACCGAGGCTATCGAAACGCGTACGCTCGGTGCCGCGCAGGTCGGGAATGAATTTCCACACCGCGTAGCAGCCGATCACGCCGACCGGCAGGTTGATCAGGAAGATCCAGTGCCACGTCAGGTATTCGACCATCCAGCCGCCCATGGTCGGGCCGATCAACGGGCCGAGCAGGCCGGGAATGGTGATGAAACCCATGATCCGCACCAGCTCGGATCGTGGGTAAGCGCGCAGCACCACTAGTCGTCCGACCGGCAGCATCAGCGCACCGCCCAGGCCTTGAATCACCCGTGCGCCAATCAGCATGCTCAGGCTGCTCGACAGCGCGCAGAGCAGTGAACCGAAACTGAACAGCAGAATCGCGCCGAAGAAGATTTTCTTGGTGCCGAAACGGTCGGCGATCCAGCCCGAAGCCGGAATCAACAAGGCCACGGTGAGCATGTAGGCGATGATCACGCCTTGCATGCGCAACGGGTCTTCGGCCAGATCGCGAGCCATGGCCGGCAGGGCGGTGTTGAGGATGGTCCCGTCGAGGGACTGCATGAAGAAAGCGATGGCGACGACCCACGGCAACCAGCGGGCGGTGATGGCGTCGAGAGGCGGGCGGTTGGGCATGGAACCTCTTGTCGTTGGGGTTAATGCATATCCATTGTCGAGCGCGGTCAGTGTGGGAGCGAGCCTGCTCGCGAAGAGGCCATTTCATTCAACATTGATGTCGATTGATCTACCGCTTTCGCGAGCAGGCTCGCTCCCACAGGTTTTGCGTTTACAGAGTCAGCGTGAGTCGGCTGACCAACGCCCCCGGCAGCAATGCCGACGAGGTATTGCGCTGGCTGTACGTACTCGCCGACAGCAGCAACTCACGCTCGACGGTCAACGCTTCCAACTGCGAACCGAGCAGACTGTAAGCGCTGTCGTCAAAGCGCATGGTGCTGACCGGCGCCTGAATCTCGCCGTTCTCGACCCAGAAGGTCGCGAAACGGGTCATGCCGGTCATGCGTGCGGCCGGTTGATCCGAGTAGTTCAGGTACCACAGGTTGCTGATGTACAGCCCGGTGCCCAACTGCTTGAGGATCTCTGCTTGCGACAGATCACCTGCCGCCATGTTCAAAGCACTTGGCATTTCACCGCCACCGGCGCCGTTGGCGGCCAGACCGTATTCAGCGGCACTGCGTGAGCCGACCAGTTGATCGCCCGCTTTGCCTTCGACGATCAAACGCAAATCACTGCGCGGATAACCTTCGCCGGAAAACGCCGGGCTCAACGATTCACTGACTTTCTCATCCAGCGATACCAGCGGACTGAACGCCTGATCGCCTACATACAGCTTCTGTAACGGGCTGCTTTTGCTGGCAATTGACTGCGCCGAGAAACCGCCCCAGCTCAGCATGCCCATGATTTCTTCCAGCGCCGCCGGTGCCAGATAGGCGCGGTACTGCCCCGGCGCCAAAGTGCGCAGCGGTCGGCCGAGAAACTCCAGTTGCTCGCGTGCCTGGCCGAAGCGCTTGGCGAAGCCTTCGCTGCTCCAGTCATGCCCGGCGTAGCTGGCTTTCACCGCTTCACCGTTGTCGTGGAACAGGCTGAAATCGAAGTTGAAGCTGTTGGCCTGATGCCAGCCAAACGCCCCCGCTGAACTGGCGAAACCCCGGCTGATCGGGCCGGCGGCATAGAAGCCAACCAAGTCCAGACCTTCAGCGGCAGCACAGATTTCATCGACCACCTGTTCCGTGTCCGGCAGCGGATGTTCCTGCACGTTCTGGCTCTGCCAGCCGTTGTGGTTGAGCAACAGGTACGGATCCTGCGGCAGCAACGGCAGGGTTTCGCGCAGTTGTTGCAGACCTTCGGCGAGGCGTCGCAGATCGCCTTCCTGATCACCGGACAAAGTGACCTGCAGATCGGCGTGGCGACCATCGTTGATCAGCTTCAGGACGATATTGGCCTGCTGCACTTGCCCGGCCTGCCGCACCTTGGCGTGATTGAAACGCACGAACGCCGACGATTCGGCGGCAAAGCTGAGGGTGAACTGTTCCGGCTCGCGCACGCTGTCGCGCAGCCACTCGACCATGACCTTGAAGGCGTCGGACTGACTCTTCGAAATGCTCATCAGGCGTCTCCCCCAAACACATCAACGTTGCTGAATACGCAGGCCGGCGAAGCGTGGCCGACGCGGATCACCTGGTTCGGCTCGCCCTTGCCGCAGTTCGGCGTGCCCAGCACCTTGACGGTGTTGGCGTCGCCGACGGCGCGCAGGCTTTTCCAGAAGTGCGCGGAAATTGCCCGATAGTTCGGGTTTTTCACTACGCCTTTGAGTTCACCGTTTTCGATCAACTGGCCCCATTCACAGCCGAACTGGAATTTGTTGCGCGCATCGTCGATCGACCAAGAACGGTTGGTGCTCATCAGAATGCCGTGCTCGATGCCTTCGATCAGCTTGTTCAGCGGCTGATCGCCCGGTTCGATATTGAGGTTGGCCATGCGATCGATCGGCGGCCGGTTCCAGCCGCAAGCGCGGCTGTTGGCAACGCCATCGAGACCGGCGCGGAACTGCGACAGCGCCCCGCCCAGCGGACGCAGCAATAAACCATCGCGGATCAGAAATTGTTTGCTGGCCTTGCTGCCGTCGTCGTCATGACCGTAGCTGGCCAGTTCTTCGGGAATGCCCGGATCGAACGTCACGTTGAGCAGTTTCGAGCCGTATTGCAGGCTGCCGAAGTCGCTGGCCTTGACGAAACTGGTGCCGGCGTAATTGCGCTCGTCGCCGAGGATGCGGTCGAGTTCCAACGGGTGGCCGATGGATTCGTGGATCTGCAGCATCATTTGATCGGGCATCAACAGCAGGTCGCGCGGGCCTTGCGGGGTGTTCGGCGCGAGTAGCAGTTGCAGGGCCTGATCGGCAACCTGCGGACCGGCGCCGATCAAGCCGCAACGACTGATCACGTCCGCGCCGCCCTGTTGGCCGAAGTTCTCGCGGCCGAGGCTGCGGGTCTGGCTGTCGTTACCGTCGTAAGCGGTGACGTCGAGGCCCGGGTAGACGAAGCGCTGGGCCTGGCGCAATTCAGCCCCGGCGCTGCTCAGGTAGATCTGCTCGACGTGGGTAATGCCAATGCTCACCTGCCAGTTCACCAGGCGCTCATCCTTTGGCACCGAGGCGGATTCCGCGCCGAGCAGCTCAAAGCATTCGCTCAGGGACGGGAAGGGTTGTTCGAGATTGGGCGAAAAATAATCAGCGCGATCGCTGGAAACTGGCTGATCGCGCAGGTCGAGCAAGGCGTGCGGCTTGAGCCGACGGGCTTGCTGCTCGGCGCGTTCGAGGGCGGCTTGCAGACCTTGTTGCGAGAGGTCGTTGGTTGCCGCGTAGGCCTCAACGCCATTGACGCGCACGGTAAGCATCGCCCCTTCGTCACGGCTCAGGCTCGGCGGTTCGGCGACGTTTTTACGCACCGACAGGTACTGACCGGATTCGCGTACGTATCGCAGGGAAAAAAACTCAGCGCCCGTGCGCAAGGCAGCGAAGCGCTGCTTGAGCTGGGGGTGGAAATCGAACATTCGGGAACCTCCTTGTCAGGGGGAAGCGGTAGAGCAGCGGCGGGGAGGGGGTGAAACGGTTGCGCGAGGTCTAGAGTAGGCCTGCGTGGGGGTAGGATCAAGTGAAGAGGGGGTGTAGGGGGATTTACTGTGTAGCAGGGGAATTTGTGCTGAATGTGAGGGCCCCTTCGCGAGCAGGCTCGCTCCCACAGTAGATTTTCAGTGGACACAAAGTTTGTGAGCTACCAAAAACCAATGTGGGAGCGAGCCTGCTCGCGAAGGCCGCGCCTCGGTATTACGTCTTACTGAGCAGCCGGGGTGATATCACGCATCGGCTTGCCCTTCACCGGCGCATCGCCCGCCACGTAGTAAGCAGCATTGCTGCGCGGCAGTGGTTTGCGACCACGGATCTTGTCGGCGATTTTCTCGGCGATCATGATCGTTGGCGCGTTGAGGTTGCCGGTGGTGATGATCGGCATGATCGAGGCATCGACCACACGCAGGCTTTGCATGCCGTGCACGCGACCTTCGCCATCCACTACGGCCATCTCGTCGGTGCCCATCTTGCACGAGCAGGACGGGTGGAACGCGGTTTCGGCGTGCTCGCGGATGAACTTGTCCAGCTGCTCATCGGTTTGCACTTCAATGCCCGGGCTGATTTCACGGCCACGGAAGGCGTCGAGTGCCGGCTGCTGCATGATTTCGCGGGTCAGGCGGATGCCGTCACGGAATTCCTGCCAGTCCTGCTCGGTAGCCATGTAGTTGAACAGGATGCTCGGGTGCTGGCGCGGGTCTTTCGACTTGGCCTGGATGCGACCACGGCTTGGCGAGCGCATGGAACCCATGTGCGCCTGGAAACCGTGCTCTTTCACACCGTTGCTGCCGTTGTAGTTAATCGCTACCGGCAGGAAGTGGTACTGAATGTTCGGCCATTCGAATTCCGGACGCGAACGGATGAAACCGCCGGCTTCGAACTGGTTGCTGGCGCCGATGCCGGTGCCGTTGAACAGCCACTCGGCACCGATGGCTGGCTGGTTGTACCAGAGCAGCGACGGGTACAGCGAAACTGGCTGAGTGCACGCGTATTGCAGGTACAGCTCAAGGTGATCCTGCAGGTTTTCACCGACGCCCGGCAGGTCGTGAACCACCGGAATGTCGAGCGACTTCAGCAGTTCGGCAGGGCCGACACCGGAGCGCTGCAGAATCTGCGGCGAAGCGATGGCGCCGGAGCACAGCAGGACTTCTTTGCGGGCTTTGGCTTCAACGCGCTCTTCGGCGTCGCCGACCAGATAACGCACGCCAACCGCACGCTTGCCTTCGAACAGAATCTTGTCGGTCAGGGCGTGGGTGACGATGGTCAGGGTCGAACGCTTTTTAGCGGTGTCGAGGTAGCCACGGGCGGTGGAAGCACGACGGCCGTTCGGCGTCACGGTGCGGTCCATCGGGCCGAAGCCTTCCTGTTGATAACCGTTCAAGTCTTCGGTGCGCGGGTAACCGGCTTGTACGCCAGCTTCAACCATGGCGTGGAACAGCGGGTTGTTGCCAGCCTTCGGCGTGGTCACGCTGACCGGGCCTTCGCCACCGTGGTAATCGTTCGGGCCGATGTCGCGGGTTTCCGCTTTGCGGAAGTACGGCAGGCAGTCGAGGTACGACCAGTTTTCCAGACCAGGCAATTTTGCCCAGCCGTCGTAGTCCATCGCGTTGCCGCGGATGTAGCACATGCCGTTGATCAGCGAAGAACCGCCAAGGCCTTTGCCGCGACCGCATTCCATCCGACGACCGTCCATGTGTGGCTCTGGATCGGTTTCGTACGCCCAGTTGTAGCGACGACCTTGCAGCGGGAATGCCAGTGCAGCCGGCATTTGCGTGCGGAAGTCGAAACGGTAGTCCGGGCCGCCTGCTTCGAGCAGCAGAACGGTGACGCCTTCGTCTTCAGTCAGACGGGTCGCCAGGGTGTTACCGGCCGAGCCGGCACCGATGATGATGTAATCGAATTCTTGGGACATTGAATGCACCCTCTTTGATAGTGGTCAGGTCAGGCCGGGTGAGTGCTTTGCACTCAATCGCCAGCAGGCTGGCTCCCACAGGGGATTGGGGATGCCACAGATTTGGTGCACGACACCAAACCTGTGGGAGCGAGCCTGCTCGCGAAGACGGCCTCGCGAGCAATACAAGACTCGGGTCTTAGAACACCGAGACGTAATCGCCCAGCTCGACCTGTACCGATTTGATGCGGGTGAAGTTGTTCAGCGAGCTGATGCCGTTTTCACGGCCAACACCCGACTGCTTGTAACCGCCAACCGGCATTTTCGCGTCGGACTCGCCCCAGGCGTTGATCCAGCAGATACCGGCTTCCAGTTGATGAATCACGCGGTGTGCGCGGTTCAGGTCTTTGGTGACGATACCGGCGGCCAGGCCGAAGTCGGTGTCGTTGGCGCGGCGGATCACTTCTTCTTCGGTTTCGTAAGAGAGGATCGCCATCACCGGGCCAAAGATTTCTTCACGAACGATGGTCATGTCGTCGGTGCAGTCGGTGAACACGGTCGGCGCCACGAACGCGCCTTTGGCGAATTCGCCATCGGTCAGACGGTCGCCGCCGCACAGTACGCGGGCGCCTTGTTCTTTACCTTTGGCGATGTAGCCCAGCACGCTTTCCATGTGCGCGAAGCTGACCAGTGGGCCGAAGTTAGTGTTTTCGTCTTCCGGGTTGCCAACGCGGATGCGTGCAACGCGCTCAACGATCTTGGCTTCGAAAGCGGCTTTCAGGTGCGCCGGAACGAACACGCGAGTGCCGTTGGTGCAGACCTGACCGGAGCTGTAGAAGTTGGCCATCATCGCGGTATCGGCAGCGCGATCGAGGTCGGCGTCGTCGCAGATGATCAGCGGGGATTTGCCGCCCAGTTCCATGGTCACGTCTTTCAGCGACGAAGCCGAAGCGCTGGCCATCACCTTCTTGCCAGTGTCGGTGCCGCCGGTGAAGGAGATTTTTTCGATGCGCGGGTGCTCGGTCAGCCAGGTGCCGACTTCACGGCCGCTGCCGGTCAGGACGTTGAACACACCGTTTGGAACGCCGGCTTCGGTGTAGATCTCGGCCAGTTTCAGGGTGGTCAGCGAGGTCACTTCGCTTGGCTTGAAGATCATTGCGTTACCGGCCGCCAGGGCTGGTGCGGATTTCCACAGCGCGATCTGGATCGGGTAGTTCCACGCGCCGATACCGGCGACCACGCCCAGTGGCTCGCGACGGGTGTAGACGAAAGAAGTGTCACGCAGCGGGATCTGCTCGCCTTCGATGGCTGGCACCAGGCCTGCGTAGTATTCCAGCACGTCGGCGCCGGTAATGATGTCGACGTACTTGGTTTCGGAGAAGGATTTGCCGGTGTCCAGGGTTTCCAGAGCAGCCAGTTCATCGTTGCGCTCGCGCAGGATGTCGACGGCGCGACGCAGGATGCGCGAACGCTCCATGGCGGTCATCGCGGCCCAGATTTTCTGGCCCTTTTCAGCGCTGACCACGGCGCGCTCGACGTCTTCCTTGGTCGCACGTTGCACCAGTGCGAGGACTTCACCGTTAGCCGGGTTGATGGCTTCGAAGGTGGCATCGCTGCCGGCGTCGGAGTACGCGCCATCGATGTAAAGTTTTTGCAGTTCGAAACGGGCCATAGTGTCCTCGCAAGTGCATTGGTGGTTGGCGTTGACCACCGCGGTGAGGCTGCGGTGGCGTTCAGGGGCCGAGCGTTTTCTGTGTGCTCTAGCTCACCTTCTTGGCCAATTGGAAATCCATGTATTCGTAAGCGATCTGTTGCGCCTGCGCCGTGTCGAAAGCGTCTCCCGACAAAGCGCCGCGCAACCACAAGCCGTCAATCAACGCTGCCAGGCCACGTGCTGCGCTGCGCGCATCTTCGAGCGACAGCACACGGCGGAACTGGCAGCACAGGTTGGAATACAGACGGTGATCGTTGATCCGCTGCAACCTGTGCAAAGACGGCTGGTGCATGCTGGTGGCCCAGAAGGCCAGCCAGGTTTTCATTGCCGGGCCATTGACCTGGCTGGCGTCGAAGTTGCCTTCGATGATCACCTGCAGATGCGCCCGTGGGCTGTCATCTGCCAGCGCCTGACGGCGCGCGGTGACGCTCTCGCTGAGGGCTGTCATCAGATACCGCATCGTGGCGGCAATCAGGCCGTTCTTGTCCTGAAAGTAATGACTGATGATGCCATTCGAGACACCGGCCAAACGGGCGATCAGCGCAATGCTGGCGTCCCCCATTCCGACCTGATCGACCGCCTGCAAAGTGGCTTCGATCAGTTGTTGGCGGCGGATGGGTTGCATACCGACCTTGGGCATCTTGCACATCTCCTTAGGCCTTCCGAGCGGCGAATCACGCCTATCGGATTGACGGCCAGTCTATTTTGTTTTGATTGAACGTTCAATCAACAAAGAATAAGATCTGCGACAAATCGTCGCTGCCTACAGATTTTTCCTACGTGTAAGTGGCGATAAAACCGACATCCGAAAAAGCTCGAAACCTGCGTGGGGCATGGCGCGGTTCGCGATTCGATGGACGTGTTGAAAGGGCAAGACGCTCAGGGCCAGGTTTCGGATGAACGTCCGTCCACCTTCGGCCACGAAAGCGATTCGCAGCGCCATTTCGGCAGGTTCGGGCATTTTTCGGGGTGTCTTTATATCACCCGCCGGTCGGCTGCCAACTAACCGATTGGTCGGGTTCCGTGTTGCCTTGTGTTCTTCTCTCGCACTGCCTGGAGCATTTGTGCCATGAGTTCTGCCTCGCTTATAAAGACCCCGCCCGAGAAGGTGACGGTCAACGGTTGGGTGTTTTACACCTCTACCGCGCTGATTCTGTTGTTGACCGCCATTCTGATTATCGCCCCGCAAGAGGCCGGCAGACTGTTGGGTATCGCTCAGGCCTGGTTGTCGCGCAGCTTCGGCTGGTACTACATGGTGGTGATCGCCGCCTACCTGGTATTTGTCGTGGGCCTGGCGTTTTCCTCGTACGGCAAACTCAAACTGGGCAGCAAGGACGACACCCCGGATTTCAGTTACGGCGCCTGGGCGGGGATGCTGTTCTCGTCGGGTATCGGTATTTCGCTGCTGTACTTCGGCGCGTCCGAGCCGCTGGATCACTACTTCAATCCGCCGGAAGGCACCTCGGCCAGCAACCTGGCCGCGCGTCAGGCTGTACAGCTGACTTTCTTGCATTGGGGCCTGCACGGCTGGGCGATCTACGCACTGGTCGGTCTGGCCGTGGCGTACTTTGCTTACCGTCATAACCAGCCGCTGGCCCTGCGTTCGGCGCTGTATCCGCTGGTCGGCGAGCGTTGGGTCAAAGGCGCTGCCGGTCACGCGGTGGACGGCTTCGGCATGTTCGTGACCCTGCTGGGTCTGGTGACCAACCTGGGGATTGGTTCGCTGCAAGTGTCGTCGGGGCTGGAAAACCTGTTCGGCATGGAACACAGCAACACTAACCTGTTGATCGTGATCATCGTGATGAGCACCGTGGCGACCATCGCTGCCGTGTCCGGCGTGGAAAACGGCATCCGTCGTCTGTCCAACCTGAACATCGTGCTGTTCAGCGGTCTGCTGATTTTCGTATTGCTGTTCGGTCCGACTTTGCACCTGCTCAACGGCTTCGTGCAGAACATCGGTGACTACCTCAATGGCATCGTGCTTAAAACCTTCGACCTTTATGTGTACGAAGGCGACAACGCCAAGTCCGAGCGCTGGATGGGCCTGTGGACCCTGTTCTACTGGGCGTGGTGGATTTCCTGGGCGCCATTCGTAGGCATGTTCATCGCGCGTATTTCCCGTGGTCGTACCGTGCGTGAACTGGTCGCCGGCGTGCTGCTGATTCCGCTGGGCTTCACCTTGGCCTGGCTGTCGATCTTCGGTAACTCGGCACTGGACCTGGTGATGAACCATGGCGCGGTGGAACTCGGCAAGACGGCACTGGAACAGCCGTCGATGGCGATCTATCAATTGCTTGAGCACTACCCGGCGTCGAAAGTCGTCATCGGGGTGTCGATCTTTGTCGGTTTCGTACTGTTCCTGACCCCGGCCGACTCCGGCGCGGTGATGATGGCGAATCTGTCCTGCAAGGGCGGCAACGTCGATGAAGATGCGCCGCACTGGCTGCGGATCTTCTGGTCGGTGGTGATCACCCTGGTGACCATCGGTCTGCTGTTTGCCGGTAACTTCGAAGCCATGCAAACCATGGTCGTGTTGGCCGGTCTGCCGTTCTCGGTGGTGCTGGTGTTCTTCATGTTCGGCCTGCACAAGGCCATGCGTCAGGACGTGCAGATCGAACAGGAGCAGGCGCAACTGGCGGAGCGCGGTCGTCGTGGTTTCAGCGAGCGTCTGACGCAACTGGATCTGCAACCGAGCCAATCGGTGGTGCAGCGCTTTATGGACAAGCAGGTCAGCCCGGCGCTGGAAGATGCCACCGCGCAGATGCGTGCGCAGGGTCTGGAAGTGCAGACGCTGTTGGGTAAATCCAAACGTTGCATGGGTGTGCGCGTCGAGATGGAAGAGGGCAACCCTTTTGTCTACGAAGTCAGCCTGGATGGCTATCTGGCGACTCCGACTGAATCGGCGCAGTCCGATGAAGCGCGTCAGCGTTACTACCGCGCTGAAGTGTATCTGCACAACGGCAGCCAGGATTACGATCTGATGGGCTTCACGCAGGATCAGATCACGCGCGATGTGCTCGATCAGTTTGAAAGCCATCGGCAGCTCCTTGGCCGGGTGTACAGCTAAACCGCTAAAACAAAAGGGGCTCGATTGAGCCCCTTTTGCATGATCGTTCCCATGCTCCGCGTGGGAATGTCTCAATGGACGCTCTGCGTCCGCTGTTGTGGGACGCGGAGCGTCCCGGGCTGCATTCCCACGCAGAGCGTGGGAACGATCAGGGATCGCTCACCGCGATCCCTTTTTTTATCCCTCCTTAACCGAGGTTCTTGCCTAGCAGCGCGTGATACAACTCGCTGTCGCCCAAGATCCCCACCACATGATTGTCATCGTGCAGCACCAGCTTGTTGCCGGTCTGATAACGAATCTGCAGCGCATCGCGCATACCGATGTTCGAATCCACCAACGTCGGCTTGCGCTCCAGTCCCTCAACCGCTTGCCCCGGCGCCCAGTTCTGCAGGTTCAGCACCGAACCATTCTGCCGCGCGCCTTTGATGGTGTTGCCTTCCGCGAGGTCCAGCCACGAATCGCCGCCCGGATCGAGGCACACCGAACCGTTGATGCGTTTGCACTTGTCCAGTGTGCGCATCAGGCTGCGACCGCAAAGCACGTTGAGCGGATTGGTGTGCGCGACGAAGGTGCGCACATAGTCGTCCGCAGGGTTCAGCACGATCTCTTCCGGCACGCTGTACTGGATGATCCGGCCGTCCTTCATGATCGCGATGCGGCTACCCAATTTGAGCGCCTCGTCGAGGTCGTGACTCACGAACACGATGGTCTTGCTCAGCTTGCGTTGCAGTTCCAGCAGTTCATCCTGCAGACCCTGACGGATCAGCGGGTCGAGCGCCGAGAACGGTTCGTCCATCAGCAGAATATCGGCGTCCATCGCCAGTGCCCGCGCCAGACCGACACGCTGCTGCATGCCGCCGGAGAGTTCGTCAGGCTTCTTGTTGCGCCATTGGGTCAGGCCAACCAGTTCGAGTTTTTCATCGACGAGTTTCTTGCGTTCTTTCTCCGGACGGCCCTGCATTTCCAGACCGAAACTGATGTTCTCGCGCACCGTCAGCCAAGGCATCAGGGCGAACTTCTGGAACACCATGGCGATGCGTTTGGTGCGCATCATTTTCAGCTCGGCCGGGGTGCAGGAGGCGATGTCGATCTGGCGGTTTTCATGCTCGACGAATAGTTTGCCGCGGCTCACGGTATTGAGGCCGTTGATGCAGCGCAGCAGGCTCGACTTGCCGGAACCGGACAAGCCCATCAGCACGCAGATTTCACCTTTGTTGATGTCCAGCGTGGCTTTTTCCACGCCGACAATCTGTCCGGTCTTTTTCAGGATCTCGTTGCGGGTCATGCCCTGATCCAGCAGCTTGAGTGCCTCGCGCGGATCTTTGGAGAAGATTACGTCAACGTCTTCGAAGCGAATTATGCTCATGCGTCACCCCCTACTTTGGCGTCGGGTTGTTTGCAGATACGGTCGAGCATGATCGCCAGCAGTACGATCGCCAGGCCCGCTTCGAAGCCCAGGGCGATATCAGCAGTGTTCAGTGCGTTGACCACCGGTTTGCCGAGTCCGTCGGCGCCTACCAATGCGGCGATCACCACCATCGACAACGACAGCATGATGCACTGGGTGATGCCGGCCGCGATGCTCGGCATGGCGTGAGGCAGTTCAATCCGTGAGAGCAGTTGGCGACGCGAGCAGCCGAAGGCTTTGCCGGCGTCCATCAGTTCTTGCGGGACATCGCGGATGCCCAGGTAGGTCAGGCGGATCGGCGCAGCGATGGCGAACACCACCGTGGAGATCAGGCCCGGGACCACACCCAGCCCGAAGAGGGTCAGGGTAGGAATGAGGTAAACGAAGGTCGGTACGGTCTGCATCAGATCGAGTACCGGACGCATGACAGTGTAGAACATCGGTTTGTGCGCGGCGACGATGCCCAACGGTACGCCGATGACCACGCAGACCAGGGTCGCGAACATGACCTGGGCGAGGGTTTCCATGGTTTCCTGCCAGTACCCCAGATTGAGGATCAGCAGGAAGGAGGCGACCACGAATGCGGTCAGGCCCCACTTGCGTTGAATCAGATGGGCGATGATTGCAATCAGGCCAATCAAGACCAGTGGGTTGAACCAGGTCAGCGCAAACGTCACGCCGTGGATCATCGTTTCCAGGGTCACGGCGATTGCGTCGAAGGTGTTGGCGCCGTGTTGCGTCAACCATTCAACGAAGCCCGCGATGTACTGGCCTAAAGGTATTTTCTGATCAATCAGCATGGTAGTGAACGTCCGCATGCAAGGAAATAAACAGCCCGGACGGCCGCAGCCGTCCGGCATAAGCGATTACTGAAGCTTGGCTTTCACGGCCTCCAGGCCAGGTTTACCGTCAATGGTGGTCACGCCAGTGAGCCAGGTATCGAGCACTTGTGGATTCTTTTTCAGCCAGGCCTTGGCGGCCGCGTCAGGCTTCATCTTGTCGTCGAGGATGTTGCCCATCAGTTCGCTTTCCATGTCGACGGTGAACTCCAGGTTCTTCAGCAACTGACCGACGTTGCTGCATTCCGTGGCGTAACCCTTGCGGGTGTTGGTCGCCACGGTCGCCGCACCGAAATCGGGGCCGAAGAAATCATCGCCACCGGTCAGGTATTGAATCTTGAAGCGCTTGTTCATCGGGTGCGGCGCCCAGCCGAGGAAGACCACGGCGGTGTCGCGTTTCTGCGCGCGATCAACCTGCGAGAGCATGCCCGCTTCTGACGATTCGACGACTTTGAAACCGGCGGTCTTCAGGCCGAAGGCGTCCTTGTCGATCATGCTCTGGATCAGACGGTTACCGTCGTTGCCAGGCTCGATGCCGTAGATCTTGCCGTCGAGCTCTTTCTTGAATTTGGCGATGTCGGCGAAGTCATGCAGACCTTTGTCATACAGGGCTTGCGGCACGGCGAGGGTGTACTTGGCGCCCTTGAGGTTGGTGCGCACGGTTTCCACGGTGCCGGCGTCGCGGTAGGCCTTGATGTCGTTTTCCATGGTCGGCATCCAGTTGCCGAGGAACACGTCCATGTTCTTGCCGTCGGCCAGCGACTTGTAGGTCACGGGCACGGAGATCATGGTGGTCTTGGTCTTGTAGCCGAGGGCGTTGAGGACAACGGAGGTGGTGGCGGTGGTGGCGGTGATGTCGGTCCAGCCGACATCCGAGAAGTTAACGGTACTGCATTGCGCCGGTTCTGCAGCTTGCGCCAGTAACGGCAGACTCAGCATGGCGGCCAACAACAACGACGGGGAACCTTTCATGGATGGACTCCTTGGTGTTTTTTTTGGCAGTGTTCCGACTGTGGACCACCGCACTTATAGGTTGCGGTTGGATGGCGTTCTGGAGACAGCTCTGTCACGGCGCCTTGCAATCGAGTCATAACGATCATGTACCAGTGAAAATCTGACGCCTACAGGGGGGGTCGTATCCAGTACAGGGATGGTCGCATCCAGTGTCAGTGACGTCGTTTACAGCTTTTTTCAGCCCCGAATGGCCATCTGAACCGCACAAAAACGGCGAAAAACCGGGACGAAAACGGCGCGGCGCTGGTGGACATGAGTGCGTCGGTGTCAGACGCCGTGCGCTCCGACAAAAGCCTGATGATGCGGGCATTCCGGCGGATCGCAGCTTGAGCGTAGCAGCTCCGCCAGCGGGCGCTTCACGCCCCGGACCGGCATCCTCAGGAGCTCTGCAGCAATGGCTATCAGCGTTTTCGACCTGTTCAAAATCGGCATCGGCCCTTCCAGTTCCCACACCGTCGGACCCATGCGCGCCGCGGCGTTGTTCGTCGAGTCGCTACGGGACAAGCATCAGTTGGAGCAGGTGCGTCGTATAGAGGTGCAATTGTTCGGATCGCTGTCCGCCACGGGCATTGGTCACGGCAGCGACAACGCGGTGATCATGGGTTTGATGGGGGAATGGCCGGACGCAATCGACCCGTCGCAAATCGGTCCGCGTATCCAGGCGCTACGCGAAACCCACACTCTTTTACTGGATGGTCGCCTGGCGGTGCCGTTTGTCTGGGCGCGGGACATGCGCCTGATCGACGAGAACCTGCCGTTCCATCCCAATGCCATGACGATTGTTGCCGAGGGCGATCACGGCGAGTTGCATCGCGACACCTACTATTCGGTGGGTGGTGGCTTTGTCGTGGATCAAGCGCAGGCGTCCAGCGGCGTGGTCGATCTGGATCGCACTGAATTGCCTTACGACTTTTCCAGCGCGGTCGAACTGTTGGAGTTGTGCAAGAACAACAACCTGCGCGTCGCTGAATTGATGATGGCCAACGAAAAGGTCTGGCGCAGTGAAGAAGAAATTCGCGCCGGGCTGATGAAGCTGTGGCGAGCGATGCAGGATTGCGTCGAGCAGGGTTTGAAGCACGAAGGCATCCTGCCGGGCGGATTGAATGTGCGGCGGCGCGCGGCGAAGTTGCATCGCAGTCTTCAGGAATTGGGCAAGCCCAATGTCATCGGCTCGACGCTGAGCGCCATGGAGTGGGTCAACCTGTTCGCCCTGGCGGTTAATGAAGAAAACGCGGCGGGCGGGCGCATGGTCACGGCGCCGACCAATGGCGCAGCGGGGATCATTCCGGCGGTGTTGCACTACTTTATGAAGTTCAGCGAAGCAGTGACTGACGCCAACGTAGTCGATTACTTCCTCGGTGCAGCGGCGGTAGGGATTCTGTGCAAAAAGAATGCTTCGATCTCGGGCGCTGAGGTTGGCTGTCAGGGTGAAGTCGGCTCGGCGTGCGCAATGGCGGCGGCGGGGCTGGCGGAGATTCTTGGCGCTACGCCGGAGCAGTTGTGCAACGCGGCCGAAATTGGCCTGGAACATAACCTCGGCCTCACCTGCGATCCGGTTGGCGGTCTGGTGCAAGTGCCGTGCATCGAGCGCAATGCGATTGCCGCGGTGAAGGCGATCAATGCGGCGCAGATGGCATTGCGTGGTGATGGTCAGCACTTTATCTCGCTGGACCGGGTGATCCGCACCATGCGTGATACCGGCGCTGACATGCATGACAAATATAAGGAGACATCGCGGGGTGGATTGGCGGTCAGTGCGGTTGAGTGCTGAGTCAGTGACACCGAGGTGAATTCTTCGCGAGCAGGCTCGCTCCCACAGTAGATCTCCAGTGAACACAAAATGTGTGAACGCCAGGGTCCAATGTGGGAGCGAGCCTGCTCGCGAAGGGGGCAGACCAGTCAAAACTGCTCACCAAGTGAACACAGACAATAAATCACGCCACCTTTTAGCGCGTCGCAAACAGATAAGAGTCTTTCCCACCTGTTACAGGCAACCAGCACCCCCTACCGTCCGTCACCTGTGCTTGCGGTGACACTGTCCTACAATCGCGCGCAGGCCAGTTCCCACAAGTGCTACCGATCTGCTCACACCTGCCGGAGCAGGGCTTTTGCCGCCGCTGATGGCACTTCGAAACTCCACTGGGCGGACCGCTCGTATAGACACGTCGCGACGTCGTTTTCAGGAGTTATTGAACGGCCATCCAATTTTAGGCATGGCAATTGCTCTGTCATAACAAAGCCCGTCTCCCACGCGAGAACGCTGGCAATAACAAGAGCCTCCGCCTGAGGCCATCACCCGCTTTGTGTGAGGAGATACCGCGATGACGTCGTTCAACTCCGGGGCCCAACCCCAGAACCGTGCGCCTCAATCCATCGGCTTTCTGCTGCTGGACAATTTCACGCTGATTTCTCTGGCGTCCGCAGTAGAACCCCTGCGCATGGCCAACCAATTGTCCGGTCGCGAGCTGTATCGCTGGAGCACCCTCACTGTCGATGGCGGCCAGGTGTGGGCCAGTGACGGTCTGCAAATCACTCCCGACGCCTCCATGCACAAAGCGCCGCCACTGGACACTGTGATTGTCTGCGGCGGCATCGGCATTCAACGCACCGTGACCCGTGAACACGTTTCCTGGCTGCAAAGCCAGGCGCGTCAGTCCAAGCGTCTCGGCGCCGTGTGCACCGGCAGTTGGGCACTGGCCTGCGCCGGGTTGCTCGACGGTTTCGATTGCAGCGTGCACTGGGAATGTCTGGCGGCGATGCAGGAAGCTTTCCCGCGTGTGGCGATGAGTACGCGTCTGTTCACCCTCGACCGTAACCGTTTCACCAGCTCCGGCGGCACCGCGCCGCTGGACATGATGCTGCACCTGATCAGCCGCGATCACGGCCGTGAACTGTCCGCCGCGATCTCGGAAATGTTCGTCTACGAACGTATCCGCAACGAACAGGATCACCAGCGCGTGCCGCTCAAGCACATGCTCGGCACCAACCAGCCGAAACTGCAGGAAATCGTCGCGCTGATGGAAGCCAATCTGGAAGAGCCGATCGACCTCGATGAATTGGCTGTGTATGTCGCTGTGTCGCGTCGACAGCTGGAGCGGTTGTTCCAGAAATACCTGCACTGCTCGCCGTCGCGCTATTACTTGAAGCTACGTCTGATCCGCGCCCGGCAATTGCTCAAGCAAACGCCGATGTCGATCATCGAAGTGGCGTCGGTGTGTGGTTTCGTCTCGACGCCGCACTTCTCCAAGTGCTACCGCGAATACTTCGGCATTCCGCCGCGTGACGAGCGCGTAGGCTCCAACACCACTCAGCAAGTGGCGATGCTGCCGCTGCCGCAGGCAATCGTGATGTCGCCGCTGTCGGGGCCGATGTCGGCGTTGAGTCAGGCGCGCAATGAATCGACGTTTGCCAGCGTAAGGCTCTGATGAGGATCGTTCCCACGCTCTGCGTGGGACCGCAGCCCGGGACGCTCTGCGTCCCAAAAGGCCGAACGCGGAGCGTCCGTTGAGGCATTCCCACGCAGAGCGTGGGAACGATCAGGTGAGCAACGTCAGGCGCTATGGCTTTGCTGGTAGTCCGCGAGTGCCGGCAACAACTGTTTGTCGATCGCCTGACGCACCGCCGGCTGGATACTGGCGCCGCTGGTGTACATGTCCTTGACCATCTTGCGCAGTTCAAACGCGCGAACATTATCCAGACCGCGCACCGCGCACTCGCAAGCCTGATCGGCGGTCGTGCCACTGGGCACTTGAATACCCAACGCCTTGAGTTGGCCCAACAAATCTTCCTGATCGATCAAATCGGCATACATCATGACGCGCATCCTTCTTCAATAACGGAGGTCGTAGCTCGATTCTGGTAGCCACGCCGGGGCACGGCAAGGGCGTTTTGTCGCAGTGGCTGCGACGGCTATGAACAGGTCGTTTTCGGCTAACTTGCCGCTCAAGGGAGTGGGCACACTGAACTCAGCTTGCAACACGAAGGTTTGGTCACCCTCGCTTGGCAGCTCCTCAACAGTACCCTCCTCAGCTCCGATCCTGTCACGGCTTGATCGGAGTTTTTTTTGCCTGTGAATCAGAGAACGGTGTGTTGCTGCTGACGCCTTCGCGAGCAGGCTCGCTCCCACAGGTGAACGCGTTCATTCAGGGGAATGCGATTAAATGTGGGAGCGAGCCTGCTCGCGAAGAACGATGACGCGGTCTAGCGCTGCAACACCAGAATCCGCGACAACAACTCATCCCGGTCGACATAGCAACCCTGGAAATGCCGCGCCCCGGTCGCCGGGTCAAAGGCATTGCGCGCATGCAATGTGCGGCGGTTGTCAAAACACCACAGCTCACCGGGATTGAGCCTTTGCATCAGCCGAAACCGTGGCTCGCGGGTCATTGCGATGAAGCGTCGATAAGCCCGATACAACCGTGGCATCTGTTCCACCGAGGTATCAAACGCCCCGCGCAGAAAGTTCGCCATACGAATTTCCGCCACGCGTCCCAAGGCATCCAAAGCAATGATCGGCGCCAGGCAGCGATAGTCGCTGTGCCGATCCTTGTTGCGAAACTCCACGGGGATTTCACACAGGGCCTGGAATGACTCGGGATCTTCCTGGCGCAACGCATCGGCAATCGCAAACCCGTCGACAAAAATACTCTTACCACCTTTTGCGTCATTCACCAGGCAATGCAGAAATTGCAGCCCCGGTTGCAGCTCACGGGTCGGCAGATCGGTGTGCAACGGCAGGTTGAAAGCGGTGTAGGCATTGCTGTCGGCATCGGCCTTGGATTGCACATTGAACAGCACGCCGAAATTGCTCTCACGGATAAAGGAAATACGTTGCGCGATGAGTTTCAGCGAACCGGGTTCGGTGGGCACGCCGCGCACTTGCGTCAGGCCGATGTCGCGTACCGCAATCAGCCATTGCAGCAGCGCGGCGTTGTCGTTCATCAGTGCCGCGTATTCGAACACCGGCAACTGCATATCGCTGCGCCACAGATAAGGCTTGGGTTTGCCGGCCAAGCGTTCGGCGCGGGAATCTTCGTCGTAGGCATGAGCACGCAACCAGCCTGGATCGAATCGGCTGAGGTGGCCGTCCTGCCAGTCGATGCGCAGACAGCCGTCGGTATCGATATGTGCGGCAGCAGGTTTGAGGTCTTCAGCGGCATCGACTATCTCGAAAACCTGCTCGCGGGTGACGTTGTAGACGCACTGCGGACACGGGCAGTTGTCCCGCAACCAGACATGGTGAAACGGGCTGATGCGCCCGTCAGCCCACTCAATGGCAACACGATCCGCCAGGCTCTGCACGCCACCGAGCGCGCTGATCAACGGATAAGTACGGAAATCGGCAACAGCGGCAGCGGTGTTCATGGCGGCTCCTTGCGATCGATGGATTTACCTTGCAGGCGGCAGCGCGATGACGCGGCCGATGTAAGCGGGAGCGGGCAGGTCTTGCTGCTCGGCGACGATGCTTTGCAGGCGGCCCAAAGTGTCCGGACTGAACGGCGCCGAGCGCGGGCCGGCGAGGTCGACGTGCAAGAGCATCTGTTCGTTGCCGGCCAGTTCCTGCTCGTCACCGACCTTGTGCAGGCTGTGATAGAGGTGCAGGCGTTTGCTGTCGTGGGCGATGATTTGCGTGCGTACTTCCACCTCGGTATCGAGTTTCACTTCGTGCAGATAATTGAGGTGCAGTTCGAGGGTGAACAGCGAGTTGCCACTGGCTTCGCGGTTGTTGCTGTCCATGCCGAGGCGATCCATCAGGGCGTCGGTGGCGTAGCTGAAAATCAGCAGGTAGAAGGCGTCGCGCAGGTGGCCGTTGTAGTCGACCCAGTCGGGGATGATTGTGGTTTGGTAGGTGGTGAGAGTGGGCATGAGTGGGTTCCGGCAGTGGGCGGGTCGTTAAGATCAAGAGCTACCCCCTCACCCCAGCCCTTTCCCCCCAGGGGGGAGAGGGGGAAAGGGAGCAGATCTTCAAGCGTTTCAAGTCCTGAGTTCGACTCGATGGTGCAAGTCGGCGTAGCTCGCAAAAACACCACGGTCAGTTCCCTCTCCCTCCGGGAGAGGGCTAGGGTGAGGGCAGCGATGTCATGCCAACCCCATCACTCGCTGAACGCCATCCCATGTTTTTCCTTGGTGGTCTTCACCGCCTCCAGCACCGCCAGCAAGCAATCATCACGATAGCGCTCCAGCGCCGAAATGCTGTGGCGGCCAAGCTGATCACTGGTGCCATCGACCACATCATCAATCAACTTGTCAGTCAGTTCCGGTGCCGGCAGATAGGTCCACGGCAGTTGCAACGCCGGGCCGAATTGCGACATGAAGTGGCGCATGCCCGCATCGCCACCGGCCAGGGTGTAAGTCAGGAACGTGCCCATAAACGACCAGCGCAGACCAGCGCCAAAGCGGATCGCGTCGTCGATCTCGCCGGTAGTCGCCACGCCGTCATTGACCAGGTGCAGCGCCTCACGCCACAGCGCTTCAAGCAAGCGGTCGGCGATGAACCCCGGCACTTCCTTGCGCACGTGCAACGGACGCATGCCGAGGGATTCGTAGACTTTCATCGCTGCCTGCACGGCCTCGGGCGCGGTGTTCTTGCCACCCACAACTTCCACCAGCGGCAGCAGATACACCGGGTTGAACGGATGGCCGACGACGCAACGTTCCGGGTGCGTCGAACTCTCGTAGAACTCGCTCGGCAGCAGGCCCGATGTACTCGATCCGATCAACGCATCGGGCTTGGCCGCTGCGCTGATTTTGCTGTGCAGATCCAGTTTCAGCTCCAGACGTTCCGGGGCGCTTTCCTGAATGAAATCGGCATCACGTACGCACTCTTCGATCGTCGCGACAAAGCGCAGGCGCTCCTGCGAAGCGCCCGGCGCCAGACCGTTTTTCTCCAGCGCACCCCAGGCGTTGGCCACGCGTTTACGCAGCGCCGCTTCGGCGCCGGGGGCCGGATCCCAGGCCACCACATCCAGACCGTGGGCGAGGGCGCGGGCAACCCAGCCACTGCCGATGACACCGCTGCCCAGCGCGGCGAAGGTTTTGATTTCGGTGATAAAGCTCATGGCGACATTCCTGAATAGTTCGGCGATCAACTGTGGGAGCGAGCCTGCTCGCGAAAGCGCTGGCTCTGCTGATGAAGATGCTTCGGATGTACCGGCCTCTTCGCGAGCAGGCTCGCTCCCACAGTGGGAAATGAGTGGTCGTTTAGCCGCGCTGGGTCAGGCCCATTTTCTTGCGGCCTTCCGCCGGGGTCAGCACGCGGGCGCCGAGGCGGCTGAGGATTTCGGTGGCGCGCTCGACCAGTTGGCCATTGGTCGCCAGCACACCTTTGTCCAGCCACAGGTTGTCTTCCAGCCCGACCCGCACGTTGCCGCCGAGCAGCACCGCTTGCGCGGCCATCGGCATCTGCATCCGGCCAATGCCGAACCCGGCCCACACCGCATCGGCTGGCAAGTTATCGACCATGGCTTTCATGGTGGTGGTATCCGCCGGGGCGCCCCAGGGAATGCCCAGGCATAACTGGAACAGCGGGTTGTCGAGCAAACCTTCCTTGATCATCTGCTTGGCGAACCACAGGTGACCGGTGTCGAAAATCTCCAGCTCGGCCTTCACGCCCAGCTCGGTAATGCGCTTGGCGCCGGCACGCAGTTGCGCCGGCGTGGAGACGTAAATGGTATCGCCATCGCCGAAGTTCAGCGTGCCGCAGTCGAGGGTGCAGATTTCCGGCAGCAGTGCTTCAACGTGGGCGAGACGGGTCAGCGGGCCGACCAGATCGGTGTTCGGGCCAAACTCCATCGGGTTCTCGCCGGCACCGATTTCGAGGTCGCCGCCCATGCCGGCGGTAAGGTTGACGATAATGTCGACGTCGGCCTCGCGGATGCGCTCCATCACTTCGCGGTACAGCGCCACGTCACGGCTGAACTTGCCGGTCTGCGGATCGCGCACATGGCAGTGCACAACCGTGGCGCCAGCCTTGGCCGCTTCCACCGCAGCAGCAGCAATCTGTTTCGGGGTGACCGGCACGTGCGGGCTCTTGGCGGTCGTGTCGCCAGCACCGGTGAGTGCGCAGGTGATGATGACGTCGTGGTTCATGGTGCGGTTTCCTTCAGGCGTGATGGGTCTGTTCGCAGCCCTTTGCCGGGCTGCGAAGCGTCGTTCAGTTCCCTCTCCCAACGGGAGAGGGCTAGGGTGAGGGTGGCGGTTATTTGCTGGTCAGTTGGAGGTTTTCAGCGGCCGGTTTGCCATCGAACGTGGTCACACCCTCAAGCCAGCGCTGCTTGTCTTCCGGGTGATCCTTGAGCCATTGCTTGGCCGATTCGAACGCGTCCTTGTGGTCGAGCAGCGGCTGCATCATCCGGCTCTCGTCCTCGGCGGTGAACGTCAGGTTGGTCAGCAGGCGACCGATGTTCGGGCACTGCTCGGCGTACTTCGGCGCGGTGACGGTCCACACGGTGGCCATGCCTTCGTTCGGGCCGAGGGCGTCGTCGCTGCCGGTCAGGTAAGTCATTTTTACGTTGACGTTCATCGGGTGCGGCGCCCAGCCGAAGAACACCACGGCCTCTTTGCGGCGCACGGCGCGGTCGACGGCGGCGAGCATGCCGGCCTCGCTCGACTCGACCAACTGGAACTTGCCGAGGCCGAACTGGTTCTTGGCGATCATCGCCTTGATCTGCGTGTTGGCGCCCGAGCCCGGTTCGATGCCGTAAATCTTGCCACCCAGTTCTTTTTCGAACCTGGCGATGTCAGCGAAGGTTTTCAGGCCCTTGTCGGCCAGATAAGTCGGTACGGCGAGGGTCGCGCGGGCGTCTTTCAGGCTCGGTGCGTCGAGGACTTTGACCTGATTGGCGTCGACGAACGGGGTAATGGTCTGGGTCATCAACGGGTTCCAGTAACCGAGGAACAGGTCCAGGCGCTGATCGCGGATCCCGGCGAAGATAATCTGCTGGGACGCGCTGGTTTGTTTGGTGTTGTAGCCGAGGCCGTCGAGCAGGACCTGGGTCATGGCACTGGTGGCGATCACGTCGGTCCAGTTGACCACGCCCATGCGCACGTTCTGGCATGAGGCGGGTTCGGCCGCCATGACGCTGGCGCTGAAGAAAGCGGTACCGCTGAGTGCAAGAACACAGCTGCTGATCAGTCGTTTCATGTCGGGTTCCTCGGCAGGTCGTTTATTGTGGCTCCCGGCGTCTGACGCGCCGGTGATGCCAAGTTACGCAGCTATACGCCCATGAAAGCGCACTGCGGCGACTGGCATTTGCACTGTAGCGACCTGCGCTCTTGAATGCCGACGACAATCGGCGTATCAACGAGCCACGCTACCCGCCAACCGAGTGCGCACATGTCCCAGGATTTCTACTTTTTGCTGATGCCGGGCTTCTCCGCCATCGGCTTTATTTCCGCTATCGAACCGCTACGCGTGGCCAATCGCTTTCGTGGCGAGCTGTACCGCTGGCATGTGTTGAGCGCTGATGGCGGGGCGGTGCTGGCGAGCAATGGCATGTCGGTCAACGCCGACGCGGCACTGGAGCCGTTGAAGAAAGGCGCGACGCTGTTGGTGGTGGCCGGGTTTGAACCGCTGAAGTTCGCCACGCCCACCCTTGAACACTGGTTGCGGCGGCTGGATAACGAAGGCGTGACCCTCGGTGCCATCGATACCGGCAGCTTTGTCCTCGCTGAAGCGGGCCTGCTCGATGGCCATCGCCTGACCCTGCACTGGGAAGCCATCGACGCATTCAAGGAATCTTATCCACAGCTCAGCGTGACCCAGGAGCTGTTCGAGATCGACCGCCGACGCATCACCTCGGCGGGCGGCACTGCTTCCATCGATTTAATGCTCGATCTGATCGCCCAGTCCCATGGGCCGCAACTGGCGATTCAGGTCAGCGAGCAGTTTGTGCTGGGGCGCATCCGTCCGCGCAAAGACCACCAGCGCATGGAAGTCGCCACGCGTTACGGCATCAACAACAAGAAACTGGTGCAGGTGATCGGCGAGATGGAACAGCACAGCGAACCGCCGCTGACCACGCTGCAATTGGCGGAGTCGATCAAGGTGACACGACGGCAACTGGAGCGCTTGTTTCGCCTGCACCTGAACGACACGCCGAGCAACTTCTACCTGCGCCTACGCCTGGAAAAAGCCCGGCAGCTACTGCGCCAGACCGACATGAGCGTGCTCGAAGTCAGCATCGCCTGCGGGTTTGAATCGCCGTCCTACTTCACTCGTAGCTACCGCGCAAAGTTCGCCCGCTGTCCCCGCGAAGATCGGCGTACCGCCCAAGCCTGAATGGATGCACACAACACCCCTGTAGGAGTGAGCCTGCTCGCGATAGCGGTAAGTCAGACAACACTGATGTCGACTGACACTTCGTCATCGCGAGCAGGCTCACTCCTACAGTTTGATCGCGTTACTTCTTCACCAACGCCGAACACGCCGCCTTATAGGCCTCATGCTGATACTTGTTCAACGTCCCCGGCAGCTCAAAGCTATGCTTCTTCGCCTGCGCATTGATCGTCTGCGGCGACAACAAGGTCACCTCGCAACCATCGAGCAACTGCAAAATCCCCTCAATCTTGAACGTCGTCGGCCCGCCGGCAAACTCACCCTTCTTGCTGCGCTTCTTGATCGCAATCCGGTCAACCGAATTCTCCCGCACAAACGACGCCAACTGCGCCGCGAACACTTTCACGTTGGCCGACTCGTCATCGTCTTCGAGGGCGATCTTCTTGGTGGCAAGGGGAACGTGGCTCAGGGTCGAACCGTCCAGAGCGGCCACGGCGATGATCGCTTCGCTGCCTTTGATTTCGATGCCGCAGATGTTCATGTGCTTACCTAGATTGGCTATAGAAGGGCAGCTTACAGCTCAGACACTCACTCCTGCCCAATCGACTCCAAAAACTCCGACCGTTCATCACTCATCCGCGCCACGCAGTCATTCTGCGCAATTGTGAAGGCCTTGCTGCCCGCCGTCGCCGGGAACGCTTCCACCGCGCAATCGGCATCCCGCGTCTTCAACCACTGCTGCTGAGCCGTCTTGATCTTGGCGGTGATGTCCGCCAGTTGCGTGGCGTTTTTGCCGTAGGCGGTCTGCATGCGTTCGGTCAGGCTGGCGTAGTTGTCCTTGAGCAGGTCTTCAGCGGTGGTGCGGCTATAAGTCGAGCATTCCAGGGTCTGGACGTCGTTTTCGACGGCATCGCACGGGTTGTTGTCGGACTCTTCGGCGGCGTGCACGCCGGTCGCAAGCAAAGCCAAAGCCAGGAAGATCGATTTCATTGTTGTCGCCGCTCTAATCCAGTGGTGTTTCCAAGATGCGCTAGATTCTGGCTCAAGCTGGCGGGCTTGAACAGGTAGCTGATCGGGGCGTCTGGCGACCCTTTGTCGCGGATTGACGCTTTCGGCAATTCCCCTGTCGTTTTTGCACCCGGTCGCCCCGGCACCGAGGCATATGCTGGCCCCAAAGCGCCGGCAGACGATTCGGCGCATGAATCGCCAATAAGGGGACGCCTGATGAGCCCAGCCGAATTACACGCCGACAGCATCGTTATCGACGGTCTGATCATTGCCAAATGGAACCGCGAGCTGTTCGAAGACATGCGCAAGGGCGGTCTGACGGCGGCCAACTGCACTGTGTCGGTGTGGGAAGGCTTTCAGGCGACCGTGAACAATATTGCTGCCAGCCAGAAGCTGATCCGCGAAAACAGCGATCTGGTGATGCCAGTACGCACCACTGCCGACATCCGTCGCGCCAAAGAACAAGGCAAGACCGGCATCCTCTTCGGCTTCCAGAATGCCCACGCCTTTGAAGACCAGATCGGCTATGTCGAGGTGTTCAAGCAGCTCGGCGTTGGCATCGTGCAGATGTGCTACAACACCCAGAACCTGGTCGGCACCGGTTGCTACGAGCGTGACGGCGGCCTGTCGGGTTTCGGTCGCGAAATCGTTGCCGAGATGAACCGCGTTGGCGTGATGTGCGACCTGTCCCACGTCGGCTCGAAGACTTCCGAAGAAGTCATCCTCGAATCGAAAAAACCGGTCTGCTATTCCCACTGCCTGCCGTCGGGTCTCAAAGAGCACCCGCGCAACAAGTCCGATGAAGAGCTGAAGTTCATTGCCGACCACGGCGGTTTTGTCGGCGTGACCATGTTCGCGCCGTTTCTCGCCAAGGGCATTGATTCGACCATCGACGACTACGCCGAAGCGATCGAATACGTGATGAACATTGTCGGCGAAGACGCCATCGGCATCGGCACCGACTTCACCCAGGGTCACGGTCAGGACTTCTTCGAATACCTGACCCACGACAAGGGCTACGCCCGCCGTCTGACCAGCTTCGGCAAGATCATCAACCCGCTGGGCATCCGCACCGTCGGCGAGTTCCCGAACCTGACTGAAACCCTGCTCAAGCGCGGCCATTCCGAGCGCGTTGTGCGCAAGATCATGGGCGAAAACTGGGTCAACGTCCTGAAAGACGTCTGGGGCGAGTAACGCTGACTCAAGACCGCCGCCGATCTGCCCCCTCTCCTGTGGGAGAGGGCTGGGGTGAGGGCAGCGGTCACCACTGAATCCACTATTTTTCTGGAGTTAAGTTTCCATGGCCAAGATCGCCCCGCAATTGCCAATCGAAGTCGACAGCGAGACCGGTGTCTGGACCTCCGACGCCCTGCCAATGCTCTACGTGCCGCGTCACTTCTTCGTGAATAACCACATGGGCATCGAAGAGGTTTTGGGCGCTGACGCCTACGCCGAGATCCTCTACAAGGCCGGCTACAAATCCGCCTGGCACTGGTGCGAGAAAGAAGCTGAATGCCACGGCCTGGAAGGCGTTGCGGTGTTCGAGCACTACATGAAGCGCCTGTCGCAACGCGGCTGGGGCCTGTTCAAGATCCAGGACATCGACCTCGACAAAGGCACCGCCAGCGTCAAGCTCGAACACTCGGCATTCGTCTATGTGTACGGCAAGGTCGGGCGCAAGGTCGACTACATGTTCACCGGTTGGTTTGCCGGGGCCATGGATCAGATTCTTGAAGCACGCGGCAGCAAGATTCGCACCGTCGCCGAGCAAGTCTACGGTGGCTCCGAAGAAGGCCACGACGACGGCCTGTTCACCGTCAAGCCGTTGTAAGTCGAGGAACCCGCCATGGCTTTCGAAGCAATGTTCCAGCCGATCCAGATCGGCAAACTGACCATCCGCAACCGCGTGCTCAGCACCGCGCACGCTGAGGTCTACGCGACGGACGGTGGCATGACCACCGACCGCTACGTCAAGTATTACGAAGAGAAAGCCAAGGGCGGCATCGGCCTGGCGATCTGTGGCGGCTCCTCCGTGGTCGCCATCGACAGCCCGCAGGAATGGTGGAGCTCGGTGAATCTGTCGACCGACCGGATCATTCCGCATTTCCAGAATCTGGCCGACGCCATGCACAAGCATGGCGCCAAGATCATGATTCAGATTACCCACATGGGCCGCCGCTCGCGCTGGGACGGCTTCAACTGGCCGACGCTGATGTCGCCGTCGGGCATCCGTGAACCGGTGCACCGCGCCACCTGCAAAACCATCGAGCCGGAAGAAATCTGGCGGGTGATCGGCAACTATGCCCAAGCCGCGCGCCGGGCCAAGGCCGGTGGCCTCGACGGCGTTGAGCTGTCGGCAGTGCACCAGCACATGATCGACCAGTTCTGGAGTCCGCGCGTCAACAAGCGTACTGACGAATGGGGTGGCACCTTCGAAGGCCGGATGAAGTTCGGTCTGGAAGTGCTGAAGGCCGTGCGCGCCGAGGTCGGTGATGATTTCTGCGTGGGCATACGTCTGTGCGGTGACGAGTTCCACCCGGACGGTTTGTCCCACGAGGACATGAAGCAGATCGCCAAGTATTACGACGACACCGGCATGCTCGACTTCATCGGCGTCGTCGGCTCGGGTTGTGACACCCACAACACCCTGGCCAACGTGATTCCGAACATGAGTTATCCACCGGAGCCGTTTCTGCATCTGGCCGCCGGGATCAAGGAAGTGGTCAAGGTGCCGGTGCTGCACGCACAGAACATCAAGGACCCGAACCAGGCCACACGGATTCTTGAGGGCGGTTACGTCGACATGGTCGGCATGACCCGCGCGCACATCGCTGACCCGCACCTGATCGCCAAGATCAAGATGGGCCAGATCGACCAGATCAAACAGTGCGTCGGCGCCAACTATTGCATCGACCGCCAGTACCAAGGTCTGGACGTGCTGTGCATCCAGAACGCCGCGACCTCCCGTGAATACATGGGCGTGCCGCACATCATCGAGAAATCCAGCGGGCCGAAACGCAAAGTGGTGATCGTCGGTGCCGGCCCTGCCGGGATGGAAGCGGCACGTGTTGCTGCCGAGCGTGGCCACGACGTGACCCTGTTCGAGAAGAAAGAATTCATCGGCGGGCAAATCACCACCGCATCGAAAGCGCCGCAGCGTGACCAGATCGCCGGTATTACCCGTTGGTTCCAGCTGGAACTGGCGCGGCTGAAAGTCGATTTGCGCCTGGGCACGGCGGCCGATGCCGACACCATCATGGACTTGCGTCCGGACGTGGTGGTGCTGGCGGTAGGTGGGCATCCGTACCTGGAACAGAACGAACACTGGGGTGCCGCCGAAGGGCTGGTGGTCAGCAGCTGGGACGTGCTCGACGGCAAGGTGGCGCCGGGCAAGAACGTGCTGGTCTACGACACCATTTGCGAGTTCACCGGGATGTCGGTGGCCGACTTCCTCGCCGACAAGGGCAGCCAGGTCGAGATCGTCACCGACGACATCAAACCGGGTGTGGCCATCGGCGGTACGTCGTTCCCGACCTACTACCGCAGCATGTACCCGAAAGAAGTGATCATGACCGGCGACATGATGCTCGAGAAGGTCTACCGCGAAGGCGACAAACTGGTCGCGGTGCTGGAGAACGAATACACCGGCGCGAAAGAGGAGCGGGTGGTCGATCAGGTGGTGGTGGAAAACGGCGTGCGGCCGGATGAGGAAATCTACTACGCGCTCAAAGAGGGTTCGCGCAACAAGGGCCAGATCGACGTCGAAGCGTTGTTCGCGATCCAGCCGCAACCTTCGCTGAGCGAGGCGGGCGACGGCTACTTGCTGTTCCGCATCGGCGACTGCGTGGCGCAGCGCAATACCCATGCTGCGATCTATGACGCCCTGCGGTTGTGCAAGGATTTCTAAGGGCTAGTGAACCGATCGTTCCCACGCTCTGCGTGGGAATGCCGCAATGGACGCTCTGCGTCCGCTTGGGACGCGGAGCGTCCCGGCATGCATTCCCACGCAGAGCGTGGGAACGATCATTGAACGCCGTGTTTCTCCAGGCTGTACTGGTGGGAGCTTCACCATGTTGAACACCCTTCTTCCAATCCTGTTGTTCGCCGCTCTGGGCCTTGGTGTCCTCGGTGCGTTGCGGCGGGTAGCGATGTGGCGCCGGGGCCGGGCCTCGAAGGTCGATCTGATCGGCGGCCTGTTGGCCATGCCCAAGCGTTATATGGTCGACTTGCACCATGTCGTGGCGCGGGACAAATACATTGCCAACACCCACGTCGCGACAGCGGGCGGTGCGGTGGCGTCGATTGTGCTGGCGCTGTTGGTGCACGGTTTCGGCCTGCACAACCGCATCCTCGGTTACGCCTTGCTGCTGATGACGGCGGTGATGTTCGTCGGCGCGATCTTCGTTTATCTGCGTCGGCGCAACCCGCCCGCGCGGCTGTCGAAAGGCCCGTGGATGCGCTTGCCGAAAAGCCTGCTGGCGTTCTCGGCGTCGTTCTTCCTGCTGACGTTGCCGGTGGCCGGGATTCTGCCGGAGAACTTCGGTGGCTGGGTGCTCGCGGTCATTCTCGGGATTGGCGTGCTGTGGGGTGTGTCGGAACTGTTTTTCGGCATGACCTGGGGCGGGCCGATGAAACACGCCTTTGCCGGTGCGTTGCATTTGGCTTGGCACCGTCGCGCTGAACGTTTTGGTGGTGGTCGTTCCACCGGTTTGAAACCGCTCGATTTGAACGATCCGAGCGCGCCACTGGGTGTGGAAAAACCCAAGGATTTCACCTGGAACCAGTTGCTCGGTTTTGACGCCTGCGTGCAGTGCGGCAAGTGCGAAGCGGCGTGCCCGGCCTTCGCTGCCGGCCAGCCGCTGAACCCGAAGAAGCTGATTCAGGACATGGTTGTCGGCCTCGCTGGCGGCACCGATGCCAAGTTCGCCGGCAGCCCGTATCCGGGCAAACCTGTAGGCGAACATAGCGGTAATCCACATCAACCGATCGTCAACGGCTTGGTCGACGCCGAAACCCTGTGGTCGTGCACCACCTGCCGCGCCTGCGTCGAGGAATGCCCGATGATGATCGAGCACGTCGATGCCATCGTCGACATGCGCCGGCACCTGACTCTGGAAAAAGGCGCGACGCCGAACAAGGGCGCCGAAGTTCTGGAAAACCTGATCGCCACCGACAACCCCGGCGGTTTCGCCCCGGGCGGGCGGATGAACTGGGCGGCGGACTTGAATCTCAATCTGCTCAGCGAAAAGAAATCCACCGACGTGTTGTTCTGGGTTGGCGACGGTGCGTTCGACATGCGCAACCAACGGACTTTGCGCGCGTTCGTCAAAGTGCTGAAAGCGGCAAAAATCGACTTCGCCGTGCTCGGTCTTGAAGAGCGTGACAGCGGTGACGTGGCGCGCCGTTTGGGCGATGAAGCAACCTTCCAGTTGCTCGCCAAACGCAACATCCAGACCCTGGCCAAATACAGCTTCAACCGCATCGTCACCTGCGATCCGCACAGCTTCCACGTGCTGAAAAACGAGTACGGCGCGTTTGATGGCAACTATCTGGTGCAGCACCACAGCACCTACATGGCAGAAATCATTCAGGCCGGCGCGCTCAATCTCGGTCAGCACAAAGGCAACAGCGTGACCTATCACGATCCGTGCTACCTCGGCCGCTACAACGGCGAGTACGAAGCACCGCGTGAAGTGCTGCGTGCACTCGGCATCGAGGTTAAAGAGATGCAACGTTCCGGCTTCCGTTCGCGCTGCTGCGGCGGCGGTGGCGGGGCGCCGATCACTGATATTCCGGGTAAACAGCGGATTCCTGATATGCGCATGGAAGACATCCGCGAGACCGGCGCCGAACTGGTGGCCGTGGGTTGTCCACAGTGCACGGCGATGCTCGAAGGCGTGGTCGAACCGCGTCCGCTGATCAAGGACATCGCCGAACTGGTGGCCGACGCGCTGCTCGAAGACGCCGCGCCGAGCAAGCCTGCGACCCCGGCCAAACGTGAACCTGCGGAGGCCCACTGATGAGCGACATTATCCGCCGCGACCCGCGCGCCGAATGGATTGCCCGTAACCGTCTGCACCCGTTGCACGCGGCCATGCAACCGGCGCAACACAGCTGGATGGGGCCCAACGGCATCATCCGCAAGAATCTGCATGGCATCGGTTTTATCGGCCCCAACGGCATCAAACGTATCGACCGCAGCGGCGCACAACAGGGCGGGGCGGTCAAACGTTCCGCTGCTGTGGAAGTGCAACTGCCGCTGCATCAAGTGCCGGCCCCGGCGTTCTACATCAACGTGGTGCCGGACATGGTCGGCGGCCGCTTGAGCAGTCACGACCGTGATTTGCTCGGCCTCGCCCATCAACTCGCCGGCCAGGACGGTGCGGTGTTGGCGGTGGTCTTTGGCGAGCACAAGGAAAACGCTTTCTCGACCGCTGGCGTCGATCGCTTGCTGGTACTCGAAGGCGAGGAATTCAGCGGTTATGCACCGGAGCAACGAGTGCAAGGTTTGCGCGCTGTGGATAACCAGTTCAACCCGCGTCATTGGTTGCTGCCGGACAGCCGCAGCGGTGGCGGTGAACTCGGTCGGCGCTTTGCCGCTGCACTGGGCGAACGCCCGGCGACACGGGTCTGGCAGGTCAAGGATCAGGAGTGCATTGGCCGCGCGGGCGCTGGGCTGCAAGACCTTGCCCGTCCGGTTGCACGGTTGATTCTGGCTGCCGCCGAATGCGCCGAGCCGGTCAGTGAAACCCGTCACGAAGCGTTGCCGGTGGAGTTATCCACAAGTGTCGCGCGCAGCCTGTCGCGGATCGAAGATCTCGGCGCGGTGGCGGTCGACCCGGCGGCGATTCCGATGGCCGAAGCGGAGTTCATTTTCTCCGGCGGCAACGGCGTCAAGGACTGGCAGCTGTTCCACGAAACGGCGGCGGCACTCGGCGCGACCGAAGGTGCCTCGCGAGTGGCAGTGGACGATGGCTTCATGGCCCGTGATCGGCAGGTCGGTGCGTCCGGTACCTGGGTCACCGCACGGGTGTATGTGGCTGTGGGTATCTCTGGCGCGATCCAGCACCTGCAAGGCATTGGCGCCTGCGACAAGGTCGTGGCGATCAACCTTGATCCAGGTTGCGACATGATCAAACGCGCCGACCTCTCGGTGATCGGAGAAAGCGCAGAGATTCTTCAAGCCTTGATCGCGGCGGTAGCGGCTTACCGCAACGAAGCCAAGCGCGATGCGGCTTAAGGAAACGCTATGAACACGAAAGTTATCAGTCTGGTTTCCATCGGCGCCCATCCGACTTCCGGTCGGCCACGCCGAGCTGATCAGGATGCGCGCGCCGTTGAACTGGGCCTGCAACTGGCTGGGGATAACCTGCAAGTGCTGCATGCCGGCGACATTGCGGAACCGGCGTTGCGCGCCTATTTGGGCATGGGTCTTGAGCAGATGCATGTGCTGGAACAACCTGCTGGTGCCGATGCGCTGCCAGCGCTGATCGCGTATCTGCGCGATGCCGGTGCGCAAGTGGTGCTGACTGGCAGCCAGGCAGAAACCGGTGAAGGTTCGGGAATGTTGCCGTTTCTGCTCGCCGAAGGTCTGGGCTGGCCGCTGGTGGTGGGGCTGGCGCAGGTCGAGTCGATCAGTGACGGTTCAGCGTTGGTGCTGCAGGCTTTGCCGCGTGGGCAGCGTCGGCGCTTGAAGGTGAAACTGCCGTTTCTGGCGACTGTGGATAACGCTGCGCCGAAGCCTCGACAGAGTGCCTATGGACCGGCGCGACGGGGTGTTTTGCAGGCTGAAGATGTCGAAGTGGTGGACGATGAGTTGCTCACGGTTGCCACCTTGCAAGCGGCCAAGCCGCGGCCGAAACGCTTGAAGGTGATCAAGGCCAAAAGCGGGGCAGACCGGATGAAGGCCGCGACGGCCAAGGCCAGTGGCGGCGGTGGGCAGGTGCTCAAAGGTGTTACTGCACAGGCCGGGGCTGAAGCGATCCTCAAGTTGCTGATTGAAGAAGGTGTGGTTCGCTGAAAAGCCCCTCACCCTAGCCCTCTCCCAGAGGGAGAGGGGATCTACGGTGGCGTACTCAAGCGTTACATCGACCTGAGAGATCGGCGTGAACTCAGGTCTGGCAAAGCTAAGGACACCGCATAAGTCGCAGGTCGCTGCATATTTCCAATACACCTGGGTCGGCTCCCTCTCCCGGAGGGAGAGGGCTGGGGTGAGGGTAGGCGGTTTACCCACAATCCCTGTTGGCGGATCTGTGGATAACGTGTTCGCCCCTCTCTACACCCCACGCCAATCAAGCCCTACAGCCGTGCGATCAAAAAACAACCAGCCTAAGTCACGGATTTTCAGGGCTTTTTCTCTTGGATAACTGAGCAAGTTGCCCCCAATCTCTGTTGGCGTTTCTGTGGATAAGATGTTCGCTATCCGCTGAGACCCTTATAAACCGTGGCCTGTGAAGAGTTGATCAAAAAACAATCAATTCATCTGTTTCAACGAAAAACGCTCGCGCAAACCTCGATTTCACACAGCCTCCAACGCTTTTCCACAGACAAGGCAAAGTTACCCCCGAACTCTGTTGGCGCTTCTGTGGATAACATGTTTGCCATCCTCTACAGACCATACAGAACGTGGCTTACAAGAATGCGATCAAAAATCAACCAATGCGCCTTGCAAACCGTGCTTCTGGATAAGTCACGATTTTTCTTCACAAATCAGTCAGTTATTTTATGGTTCATCCACAGTTACCCCCATTTGCTGTGGGTGGCTATGTGGATAACTTGTTTGCGGAAGGCTGGGGGGCTTGGCGGGTATGGGGTGTGGGGTGGTTGATCAGAATTTGTGCAATCAAGGTTCAGGGATGTGGTGCATGTGAAATAGCTATCGCGAGCAGGCTCACTCCTACAAGGGAACGCATTCCACCTGTAGGAGCTGCCGAAGGCTGCGATCTTTTGATTTTGATCAGCCCTGAACCGGCACGCCTTTGAGGTACGGCGCTGGCTCGGCGCCGAGGTTGTTCAGCAAGCGTTCGCTGTACCAATCAACGAAGTTGACCACGCCAAACTCATAAGTCTTCGAGTAAGGCCCAGGCTGATACGCCGTCGAGTTGATCCCGCGCTGGTTCTCTTCCGCCAGTCGGCGATCCTGATCGTTGGTCGCATCCCACACCTGACGCATGCGCTCGACGTCGTAATCGACCCCCTCAACCGCATCCTTGTGCACGATCCACTTGGTGGTGACCATGGTTTCCTGCGCGCTGATCGGCCACACGGTGAAAACGATGATGTGGTCGCCCATGCAGTGGTTCCACGAGTGCGGCAGGTGCAGGATGCGCATCGAGCCCAGATCCGGGTTCTTTATCCGGCCCATCAGTTTCGCGCAGCCCTGTTTGCCGTCGAGGGTCATCGACACGGTGCCCTTGAGCAGCGGCATGCGCACGATGCGGTTGCGCAGGCCGAAACTGGCGTGGGCGTAAGGGATCTTCTCGGCTTCCCAGGCAGCAGCGGACGCAGCAACGTGATCCTTGAACGCCTGATCGGCGCGCGGGTCGGTGACGTCGTCCCATTCCAGCAGGGTTTTCAGCAGTTCCGGGTGCGACGCGTTGCAGTGGTAGCACTCGCGGTTGTTTTCCAGCACCAGTTTCCAGTTGGCCTTTTCCATCAAGGTGGTGGTAATCGCCACCTTGGTGTTCTCCATGTCGTACGGTTCCATGTAATGGTTCAGCGTCGCCAGGAAGTCATCAATGGCCGGTGGATTCTCGGCCAGGCTGATGAAGATGTAGCCGCCGGCAGTCTTCACGTTCACCGGTTTGAGGCCGTACTGCTTCATGTCGAAGTCGGCGCCCATTTCGGTGCCGGCGAAGAGCAGGCGCCCGTCCAGCTCGTACGTCCACTGGTGGTAGTGGCAGACCAGTTTGGCAACCTTGCCTTTTTCGCTGGTGCACAGTCGCGAACCACGGTGGCGGCAGACGTTATGGAACGCGTGCACCACGCCTTCGGCGCCACGGATAACGATGATCGGGTTTTTGCCGATCTGCAGGGTCAGGTAGTTGCCCTTGGCCGGGATCTCGCAGGTCATGCCGGCGATCAACCACTCTTTCTGGAAGATCTCCTGCATGTCGATATCGAACAGCCGCTCATCGCTATAGAACGGTTGCGGCAGCGAAAACGTCCGCTCGCGCTCCTGGAGCATTTGTGCGGTGGCCTTGCGTGCGGGTTCCAGCGGATCGCCCAGGCTGATTTTTGCGGTGACGTCCATCGATGTGATCCTCATGGCCATCTGCGTGGCCGGCGAAAAGTGGCTGATCAGGTGTGCTGCTAACGGTTGCTACGCAAGGTGTAAAGAATCTGTCTTGGTGTTGGGGCGAGTGTGGGGCCGGCGCTGCCGCGAACCTTATCCATGGGCGACATGGTGCAATCTGTTCCCGACGCGCAACCCCCGGTGGTTGGGGGCTGGTCGCGATAAGTATGCCGATGTCGCGGATAGGTAAACGGACGGTTCACGCTATACGCAGAATCGCCGACATGAGGCCGACAGTCGGCCGTGGAGAACAGCATGTCCAACAGCTTCCTGAATCCGGTCACCACCCAGACCTGGGCCAATGGCCGACACATCGTCCGTTGCGTCAAAGTCATCCAGGAAACCTGGGACGTGCGCACCTTCTGCTTTATGGCTGATCAGCCGATCCTGTTCTTCTTCAAGCCCGGGCAGTTCGTAACCCTGGAGCTGGAAATCGAAGGCCAGCCGATCATGCGCTCGTACACGATCTCCAGTTCGCCGTCGGTGCCGTACAGCTTTTCGGTGACGATCAAACGCGTGCCGGGGGGCAAGGTGTCCAACTGGCTGCACGATACGCTGCATGAAGGCCAGGAGCTGGCGGTGCACGGGCCGGTCGGGCTGTTCAACGCCATCGACTTTCCGAGCCCGAAAGTCCTCTATCTCAGCGGCGGCGTGGGGATTACTCCATGCATGTCGATGGCGCGCTGGTTCTACGACACCAACGCCAATGTCGACATGACCTTTATCCACAGCGCGCGCTCGCCGAAAGACATCATTTACCACCGCGAGCTGGAACACATGGCGTCGCGGATCGACAACTTCAGCCTGCACCTGATTTGCGAGAAGCACGGCTTGGGCGAGCCGTGGGCCGGGTATCGCGGCTACCTCAATCACAAGATGCTCGAACTGATGGTGCCCGACTTTCTTGAGCGCGAAGTGTTCTGCTGCGGCCCGACGCCGTACATGAATGCGGTCAAGCGCCTGCTGGAAGTGGCCGGTTACGACATGTCGCGTTATCACGAGGAATCCTTCGGCGCCACGCCACCGGAAGCCCGTGCCGATGCGGTGGAGCAAGCCGAGCAGGCTGCGGATGCGCCGGAAATCGATGCGGCGGATCTGCATCAGGTCGAATTCACCTCGTCCGGCAAAAGCATTCGTGTGGCACCGGGCGAGACCGTGCATGCGGCGGCGGCCAAGCTGGGCTTGATGATTCCGAAGGCGTGCGGGATGGGGATTTGCGGGACGTGCAAGGTGCTCAAGCTGGGTGGTGAAGTGGAGATGGAGCACAACGGCGGGATTACCGAGGACGACGAGGCGGAAGGGTTTATCTTGTCGTGCTGCAGTGTGCCTAAAGGGGATGTGCGTATCGATTTCTGATCGGTAACCCTCACCCCAGCCCTCTCCCAGAGGGAGAGGGGGCCGACCGAGGTGTCTGGCGTTCTACATCGACCTGAAAGACCTTATCGATTATGGATACGGCAAAGCAGATTCAGGTCGGCGTAACTCTCAAATATCCCTCAATCAGCCCCTTCTCCCTGTTGGAGAGGGGACTGACCGAGTTGTACTCACGAGCTACACCGACTTGAGATATCGAGTCGACTATGGATTCGGTAAAGCAGTTTCAGGTTGGCGTAATTCTCGAATATCCCCCAATCAGTCCCCTCTCCCTCTGGGAGAGGGCTAGGGTGAGGGGCTTTTCAGTCGATAAACAAATCCGGCATTAGTGCCGCCTCGCTTTCTCGATCAAAGCGATAATGATCGAACTCAGTCACGCCGCTCTCGCGCAAAATCTCCTCATCAATCAACAACCGCCCGGTAATCTGCCGTCCGCTGCTACTCAAAATCACATGCGCAGCATCCGCCATGATCGCTGGTGTTCGCGCCTGCTTGAACGACTCCCGATTCCCTAGCTGAAACTCGATCGCCGCCGTGGCAATCATCGTCTGCGGCCACAGCGAGTTGACGCTGATCCCATAACCGGCAAACTCCTCACTCATCCCCAGCGTCAGCATGCTCATGCCGTACTTGGTTACGGTGTAAGGGCTGAACTGTGCAAACCACTTGCTCGCAAGATTCAGCGGCGGCGACAGGTTGAGAATGTGCCCGGCAGATTTCTTCAAATAGGGCAGGGCGGCCTGGCTGCACAGCAGCACTGCGCGGGTGTTGATCTGGTGCATCAGGTCGAAACGCTTGAGCTCAATGTGTTGCACGCCGGTCAACTTGATCGCTCCGGCGTTGTTCACCAGCGCATCGATGCCGCCGAAATGCTCGTTGGCCTGCGCGAGCGCTTTGCGCACAGCCTCTTCATCACGCACATCCACTTGCAGGGCCAGAGCCTTGCCGCCCGCCGCCTCGACTTCGGCGGCGACGCTGTGGATGGTGCCGGGCAGTTTGGCGTGGGGTTCGGCGCTTTTCGCCGCAATCACGATATTGGCCCCGTCCCTCGCGGCACGCAGCGCGATCTCACGGCCAATGCCACGGCTGGCGCCGGTGATGAACAGGGTTTTGCCTTGTAACGACATGCCGATGCTCCTGCTTATTGTTATATGAGCGGAGGGCTCGACAGACAATGTAGACCAAGGGCAACGCAATCTCTGTAGGAGCTGCCGAAGGCTGCGATCTTTTGATCTTGATCTTAAAAAACAAATCAAAAGATCGCAGCCTGCGGCAGCTCCTACAGGGGAGGGTGTGGCGTCAGGTCAGGCGGACATGACTTCGCGGATGTCGCGCGCCAGTTCGCGGACGCGTTCTTCTTCGGTGTCCCAGGAACACATGAAGCGTGCGCCGCCCTTGCCGATGAAGGTGTAGAAGCGCCAGTTTTTTGCGGTCAGCGCGGCGATGGCCGGTTCCGACAGTTGCAGGAACACGCCGTTGGCCTGGACCGGGAACATTAGCTCGACACCCGGAATGTCGCTGACCAGTTCTGCCAGCAATTGCGCGCAGTGGTTGGCGTGACGGGCGTATTTCAGCCAGGCGTCGTTTTCGAGGATGCCGACCCACGGGGCCGAGAGGAAGCGCATTTTCGATGCCAGTTGCCCGGCCTGCTTGCAGCGGTAGTCGAAGTCTTCCGCCAGTTTGTGGTTGAAGAACAGGATGGCTTCACCCACGGCCATGCCGTTTTTCGTGCCGCCGAAGCACAACACATCAACGCCGGCCTTCCAGGTCAGATCGGCCGGCGAGCAGCCGAGAAAGGCGCAGGCGTTGGAGAAGCGTGCGCCGTCCATGTGCAGGTGCAGGCCCAGCTCTTTGCAAGTGGCACTGATGGCGCGGACTTCTTCCGGGGTGTAGACGCTGCCGACTTCGGTGGCTTGGGTCAGAGTCACCACGCGCGGTTTCGGATAGTGAATATCCTGACGCTTGAGCGCGACTTCGCGGATCGATTGCGGGGTGATCTTGCCGTTTTCAGTGCCGGCGATCAGCAGTTTCGAGCCGTTGGAGAAGAATTCCGGGGCGCCGCATTCGTCGGTTTCGACGTGGGCAGTTTCCGAGCAGATCACGCTGTGGTAACTCTGGCACAGCGACGACAGGGCCAGTGAGTTGGCGGCGGTGCCGTTGAAGGCGAAGAATACTTCGCAGTCGGTTTCGAACAGTTTGCGGAAATGGTCGGCCGCGCGTGCGGTCCATTCATCGTCGCCATACGCGCGCTGGTGGCCGTGGTTGGCCTGTTCCATTGCAGCCCAGGCTTCAGGGCAGATACCGGAGTAGTTGTCGCTGGCGAATTGTTGGCTCTTGTCGGTCATGGCCGGCTTCCGTGGTCGAGACTCTTGTGAAGGCTCGTGGTCAATGAGGGTGCGCACTTTACCGAAGATCTTCCGGGGAGCACACGGGATGTCACGTTCAGGAAATTACCAGTTTGTAGGACGATTATGCACTTGAGCAAACGCGACGGCGCACTGGATCTGCTCAAGTGGCTGGCGCTGCTGTGCATGTTGCTCGATCACCTGCGATATGCCGGGTTCTCCGCCGATTGGCTGTATGTGCCTGGGCGGCTAGCGTTTCCGTGGTTTTGCCTGGCGATGGCGGCGAATCTGGCGCGCGATGGTTCGCGGAAGATGGAATGGCGCTATCTGGGCTGGTTGTTGCTGTTCAGTGCGGTGAGCGAGATTCCGTATCGGTTGTACTTTCCAGAGCCGGATACGTTGAACGTGATGCCGACGCTGGCGTTGGGTTTGTTGGTGGCGCGGGGGTGGCAGGATCCCTCGATCATGTCGCGATTGCTGGGTGTTGCTGCCCTGGTGTTGGCGATAGTTTTCCCGGAACGGCTGATGTTCGGGCTCTTTGGTGTTGTGTTGCCGTTGGCGATGCTGCTGGTGTTTCGCCGGCCTTGGTATTTCAGCCTGTTGCCGGGTTTGGTCTGTCTCGCCGCTAACCAATGGCAAGTGCTGTATGAGTCGGCGAGATTTGGTAATAGCGTCGCCATTCTCGGGATTGCCATTTGTCTGTTTGCGCCATTGCTCGGAATGTTCCTGTTGCGACATGCACGATATATCCAGCCACCGCCGATGCGGCGCTGGGCCTACGCCCTCTATCCCGCACATTTCCTCCTGCTGCTCGCCGTCCGCCAATTGATCGCATAACCCCTGTAGGAGTGAGCCTGCTCGCGATGGCGGTGTATCAGCCAACATTTGCTCAGCTGACCCACCGCCATCGCGAGCAGGCTCACTCCTACAGGGGATCTGTGCAGATTCAACAAGCCATTTCCAGCCATGTCGTAAACGCACCTTTGCGTGGCGCGCGCAGGCATTTGAGCTGTCTGCGCCGGTCATACCATCGGCATCAAAGGGCACTGCCTTCATTGCCAGTGCCTTACCGAGACGAATGGCGCACAGATGCCGCTGGGAGAGACGCGATGTTCAGCAAGCAAGACCAGATCCAGGGTTACGACGATGCACTGCTGGCGGCGATGAATGCCGAGGAGCAACGTCAGGAAGATCACATCGAGCTGATCGCGTCGGAGAACTACACCAGCAAACGCGTGATGCAAGCGCAAGGCAGCGGTCTGACCAACAAGTACGCCGAAGGCTATCCGGGCAAGCGCTACTACGGTGGCTGCGAGCACGTCGATAAAGTCGAAGCACTGGCCATCGAACGCGCCAAGCAACTGTTCGGCGCCGATTACGCCAACGTTCAGCCACACTCCGGTTCTTCGGCCAACAGCGCCGTGTACCTGGCGCTGATCCAGCCGGGCGACACCATTCTCGGCATGAGCCTGGCCCACGGCGGTCACCTGACCCACGGCGCCAAAGTGTCGTCCTCGGGCAAGCTCTACAACGCCGTGCAGTACGGCATCAACACCGACACCGGGCTGATCGATTACGACGAAGTCGAGCGTCTCGCCGTCGAATCCAAGCCGAAAATGATCGTCGCCGGTTTCTCCGCTTACTCGAAGACTCTGGACTTCCCGCGCTTCCGTCAGATCGCTGACAAGGTCGGCGCGCTGCTGTTCGTCGACATGGCCCACGTCGCCGGTCTGGTTGCCGCCGGTCTGTACCCGAACCCGCTGCCGTACGCCGACGTGGTCACCACCACCACCCACAAAACCCTGCGCGGCCCACGTGGCGGCTTGATCCTGGCCAAGTCCAACGAAGAGATCGAGAAGAAGCTCAACGCCGCCGTATTCCCCGGTGCTCAGGGCGGCCCGCTGATGCACGTCATCGCCGGTAAAGCCGTGTGTTTCAAGGAAGCACTGGAGCCAGGCTTCAAGGCGTATCAGCAACAAGTGATCGACAACGCTCAGGCGATGGCCAGCGTGTTTATCAAACGTGGCTACGATGTAGTGTCCGGCGGCACCGACAATCACTTGTTCCTGGTCAGCCTGATCCGTCAGGGCCTGACCGGCAAAGACGCCGACGCCGCCCTTGGCCGTGCACACATCACCGTGAACAAGAACGCCGTGCCGAACGACCCGCAATCGCCGTTCGTGACCTCGGGCCTGCGCATCGGCACTCCGGCTGTCACCACTCGCGGTTTCAAAGTGACCCAGTGCGAAGTGTTGGCTGGCTGGATCTGCGACATCCTCGACAACCTCGGTGATGCCGATGTCGAGGCCAATGTTGCCCAGCAAGTGTCGGCCCTGTGCGCAGACTTCCCGGTTTACCGCTGAGCGTTCTGGAGTAAATGACTATGCAACGCTATTCGGGCTTCGGCCTCTTCAAACACTCCCTCAGCCACCACGAAAACTGGCAGCGCATGTGGCGCACGCCAACGCCGAAGAAGGTCTACGACGTGGTCATCGTCGGCGGCGGCGGGCACGGTCTGGCGACTGCCTACTATTTGGCGAAAGAACACGGCATCACCAACGTCGCCGTGGTCGAGAAGGGTTGGCTGGGCGGTGGTAACACCGCGCGCAACACCACCATCGTGCGTTCCAACTACTTGTGGGACGAGTCGGCGCACCTCTACGAACACGCGATGAAATTGTGGGAAGGCCTGTCCCAGGATCTCAACTACAACGTGATGTTCTCCCAGCGCGGCGTTTACAACCTGTGCCACACCCTGCAGGACATCCGTGATTCCGAGCGTCGGGTCAGCGCCAACCGCCTCAATGGCGTCGATGGCGAACTGCTCAACGCCAAGCAAGTGGCTGACGAAATTCCGTACCTCGACTGCTCGAAAAACACCCGCTACCCAATCATGGGCGCCACCGTGCAGCGTCGCGGCGGCGTCGCCCGTCATGATGCCGTAGCCTGGGGCTTTGCCCGTGCCGCCGACGCCTTGGGCGTGGACTTGATCCAGCAGACCGAAGTGATCGGTTTCCGCAAGGAAAACGGCGTGTGCATCGGTGTTGAAACCAACAAGGGTTTCATCGGCGCCAAGCGCGTCGGTGTGGTCACTGCCGGTAACTCCGGGCACATGGCCAAACTCGCCGGGTTCCGTCTGCCGATCGAATCCCACCCGCTGCAAGCGCTGGTGTCCGAGCCGATCAAGCCGATTATCGACAGCGTGATCATGTCCAACGCCGTGCACGGTTACATCAGCCAGTCCGACAAGGGCGACCTGGTGATCGGCGCCGGTATCGACGGTTACAACGGCTACGGCCAGCGCGGTTCGTATCCGGTGATCGAGCACACCATTCAGGCCATCGTCGAGATGTTCCCGGTGTTGTCGCGCGTACGCATGAACCGTCAGTGGGGCGGCATCGTCGACACCACCCCGGACGCTTGCCCGATCATTTCGAAAACCCCGGTACCGAACATGTTCTTCAACTGCGGTTGGGGCACCGGCGGTTTCAAAGCCACACCTGGCTCGGGCAACGTGTTTGCCGCGAGTCTGGCCAAGGGTGAAATGCACCCGTTGGCCGCACCTTTCTCCATCGACCGTTTCCACAACGGTGCGTTGATCGATGAACACGGCGCTGCTGCGGTTGCCCACTAACAGGAGAAATCCCCATGTTGCATATCTTCTGTCCTCACTGCGGCGAACTGCGCTCCGAAGAGGAATTCCACGCATCCGGTCAGGCGCACATCCCGCGCCCGCTCGACCCTGGCGCCTGCACCGACGAGGAGTGGGGCGACTACATGTTCTTCCGCGATAACCCGCGCGGTCTGCACCACGAGTTGTGGGATCACGTTGCCGGTTGCCGTCAGTACTTCAACGTCACCCGCGACACCGTGACCTACGAGATTCTCGAAACCTACAAGATCGGCACCAAGCCGCAATTCACCGACAAGGCTGATTCGGCGAAAACAGCCACGACGGCGCTGGGAGAGAAGGTATGAGCCAGACCAATCGCCTGTCCAACGGTGGACGGATCGACCGCAACAAAGTGCTGAGCTTCACCTTCAACGGTCAGAGCTACAAAGGCTTCGAGGGTGACTCGCTGGCCGCCGCGCTGATCGCCAACGGCGTCGACATCATCGGCCGCAGCTTCAAGTATTCGCGTCCTCGCGGGATCTTCGCCGCCGGTGCCGAAGAGCCGAACGCGGTGCTGCAGATCGGTGCCACCGAAGCCACGCAGATTCCCAACGTGCGCGCCACGCAACAAGCGCTGTATCAAGGTCTGGTCGCGACCAGTACCAATGGCTGGCCGAGCGTCAACAACGACATGATGGGCATTCTCGGCAAGGTCGGCGGCAAGCTGATGCCGCCGGGTTTCTACTACAAAACCTTCATGTACCCGCAATCGTTCTGGATGACTTACGAGAAGTACATTCGCAAGGCTGCAGGTCTTGGCCGTTCGCCGACCGAAGTCGATCCGGACACCTACGACTACATGAACCAGCACTGCGACGTGCTGATCGTCGGCGCTGGCCCGGCCGGTCTCGCCGCTGCCCTGGCCGCTGCGCGCAGCGGTGCCCGAGTGATTCTGGCCGATGAGCAGGAAGAGTTCGGCGGCAGTCTGCTCGACTCCCGTGAAAGCCTCGACGGCAAACCGGCGATGGACTGGGTCGCCAGCGTCATCACCGAACTGAAGAACACCCCGGACGTGCTGCTGTTGCCGCGCGCCACGGTCAATGGTTACCACGACCACAACTTCCTGACCATTCACGAACGCCTCACCGATCACCTCGGTGACCGCGCGCCGATTGGTCAAGTGCGCCAGCGCATTCACCGTGTTCGCGCCAAGCGTGTGGTGCTGGCGACCGGTGCCTGCGAGCGTCCGCTGGTTTACGGCAACAACGACGTGCCGGGCAACATGCTCGCCGGTGCGGTGTCGACTTACGTGCGTCGCTACGGCGTAGCGCCGGGCAAGAAACTGGTGCTGTCGACCAACAACGATCACGCTTATCGCGTAGCTCTGGATTGGCTCGACGCCAGTCTGCAAGTGGTGGCCATCGCCGATGCGCGCAGCAATCCGCGTGGTGCACTGGTGGAAGAAGCCCGCGCCAAAGGTATTCGTATCCTCACTGGCAGTGCCGTGATTGAAGCCCGTGGCAGCAAGCGCGTGACCGCTGCCCGCGTTGCCGCGATTGATGTCAAAGCCCATTCGGTGACCAGCCCGGGCGAATGGCTCGACTGCGATGTGGTTGCCAGTTCCGGCGGTTACAGCCCGGTCGTTCACCTGGCTTCGCACCTTGGTGGCAAGCCGACCTGGCGCGAAGACATCCTCGGTTTCGTACCGGGCGAAGCACCGCAGAAACGCGTGTGCGTCGGTGGCATCAACGGCGTTTACGGTCTCGGCGATTCGCTCGCTGACGGTTTTGAAGGTGGCGTGCGCGCTGCCGCTGAAGCCGGTTTCCAGACCGTCGAAGGCGTGCTGCCGAAAGCCCTGAGCCGTCACGAAGAACCGACGCTGGCGCTGTTCCAGGTGCCGCACGAAAAGAACACTGCACGGGCGCCGAAGCAATTCGTCGACCTGCAAAACGACGTGACTGCCGCCGCCATCGAACTGGCAACCCGCGAAGGTTTCGAGTCGGTCGAGCACGTCAAACGCTACACCGCGCTGGGCTTCGGCACCGATCAGGGCAAGCTCGGCAACGTCAACGGTCTGGCCATCGCCGCCCGCTCGCTGAACGTAACCATCCCGCAGATGGGCACCACGATGTTCCGCCCGAACTACACGCCGGTGACTTTCGGCGCCGTGGCCGGTCGTCACTGTGGGCACATTTTCGAACCGGTGCGTCACACCGCGCTGCATGCCTGGCATGTGAAGAATGGCGCCGAGTTTGAAGACGTCGGTCAGTGGAAACGTCCATGGTACTTCCCGAAAAACGGTGAAGACCTGCATGCCGCGGTGAAGCGCGAGTGCAAAGCCGTGCGCGACAGCGTCGGCCTGCTCGACGCCTCGACCCTCGGCAAGATCGACATTCAAGGCCCGGATGCCCGCGAGTTTCTTAACCGCGTGTACACCAACGCCTGGACCAAACTCGACGTGGGCAAGGCCCGCTACGGTTTGATGTGCAAAGAAGACGGCATGGTCTTCGACGACGGTGTCACGGCGTGTCTGGCCGACAACCATTTCGTCATGACCACCACCACCGGCGGCGCGGCGCGCGTGCTGCAATGGCTGGAGCTGTACCACCAGACCGAATGGCCGGACATGAAGGTTTACTTCACCTCCGTCACCGACCACTGGGCGACCATGACCCTGTCCGGGCCGAACAGCCGCAAGCTGCTCAGCGCCGTGACCGACATTGATCTGAGCAACGAAGCCTTCCCGTTCATGACCTGGAAAGAAGGTCTCGTCGGCGGTGTGCCGGCGCGGGTGTTCCGCATCTCGTTTACCGGTGAGCTGTCGTACGAAGTCAACGTGCAGGCCGACTACGCGATGGGCGTGCTGGAGAAAATCGTCGAGGCCGGCAAGCAATACAACCTGACCCCGTACGGCACCGAGACCATGCACGTCCTGCGTGCCGAGAAGGGTTTCATCATCGTTGGTCAGGACACTGACGGCTCGATGACCCCGGACGACCTGAACATGGGCTGGTGCGTGGGTCGCACCAAACCGTTCTCGTGGATCGGTCAGCGTGGGATGAACCGTGAAGACTGCGTGAAGGATCAGCGTAAGCAACTGGTCGGTCTGAAGCCGATCGATCCGAACGTGTGGCTGCCGGAAGGTGCGCAATTGGTGTTCAACACCAAGCAGACGATCCCGATGACCATGGTTGGCCACGTGACCTCCAGCTACGCGCACAACTCCCTCGGTTATTCGTTTGCCATGGGTGTGGTCAAGGGCGGTCTGAAGCGCATGGGCGAGCGGGTGTTTGCACCGCTGGCCGATGGCAGCGTGATCGAGGCAGAGATTGTTTCTTCGGTGTTCTTCGATCCGAAGGGTGATCGCCAGAACATCTGACGGCCTCAAGAACTGTGGGCGGGCGGCTATTCGCGAGCAGGCTCGCTCCCACATTCGACCGCGTTCCCCTGTGGGAGCGAGCCTGCTCGCGAAAGCGGCAGATCAGCCACCGCAGGAACCAACAGAATTCAGGAAGGTGCTTTATGACCACAGCCAACGTGTACCAACAACGCCCGACCACCGGCGCCAAGGCCGAGTCGTCGCTGCACCATGCCGACCTCGCCAGCCTGGTCGGCAAGGGCCGCAAGAACGCCGGCGTGATCGTGCGGGAAAAGAAACTCCTCGGTCACCTGACCATTCGTGGCGACGGCCACGATGCCGCGTTCGCCGCCGGTGTGCACAAAGCGTTGGGCATCGAACTGCCCGGCGCTCTGAGCGTCATCGTCAAAGGCGAAACCAGCCTGCAATGGATGGGCCCGGACGAGTGGCTGCTGATCGTGCCAAGCGGTGAAGAGTTCGCCGCCGAACAGCAACTGCGTGAAGCGCTGGGCGATCTGCATATCGCGATCGTCAACGTCAGCGGCGGCCAGCAGGTGCTCGAACTGAGCGGCCCGAACGTGCGTCAGGTGCTGATGAAGTCGACCAGCTATGACGTGCATCCGAATAACTTCCCGGTGGGTAAAGCGGTCGGCACGGTGTTTGCCAAGTCGCAGCTGATGATTCGTCATACTGCTGAAGACACCTGGGAACTGCTGATTCGTCGTAGCTTTTCGGATTACTGGTGGTTGTGGTTGCAGGATGCTTCGGCTGAGTACGGGTTGAGCGTTCAGGCTTAAAGTGAATTGCGTTGAGCGTGCTTGCGTGTAGGGCTGGAGACTTTTTCCCCCTCACCCCAGCCCTCTCCCCCAAGGGGGAGAGGGGAAAGGGAGCCGATCTCGGGTGTTTTTGCGATCTGTATTCACCCGCGAGATTTCAGGTCGATGTAACTCGGCAGACACTTAGGTAAGTCCCCTCTCCCTCTGGGAGAGGGCTAGGGTGAGGGGCAAAAATCCCCCTGACACCCCGCACAAGAACAGGAGTCACCGCACCATGAGCCGCGCCCCAGACACATGGATTCTGACCGCCGACTGCCCCAGCGTCCTCGGCACCGTGGACGCGGTCACGCGTTTTCTGTTCGAGCAGGGCTGCTACGTCACCGAGCACCACTCGTTTGATGACCGCCTCTCCGGCCGCTTCTTCATTCGCGTGGAATTCCGTCAGCCCGACGGCTTCGACGAACAGTCCTTCCGCGACGGCCTCGCCGAACGCGGCCAGGCCTTCGGCATGATCTTCGAGCTGACTGCGCCGAACTACCGGCCAAAAGTGGTGATCATGGTCTCCAAGGCCGATCACTGCCTCAACGATTTGCTCTACCGCCAGCGCATCGGCCAGTTGTCGATGGACGTGGCGGCAGTGGTCTCCAACCACCCGGATCTGAAACCGCTGGCCGACTGGCACCAGATTCCCTACTACCATTTCCCCCTCGACCCCAACGACAAACCGTCGCAGGAGCGTCAGGTGTGGCAGGTGATCGAAGAGTCCGGCGCCGAACTGGTGATCCTCGCGCGCTATATGCAGGTGCTGTCGCCGGAGCTGTGCCGCAAGCTCGATGGCAAAGCGATCAACATTCATCACTCGCTGCTGCCGGGTTTCAAGGGCGCCAAGCCGTATCACCAGGCTTATAACAAAGGCGTGAAACTGGTCGGCGCGACGGCGCATTACATCAATAACGATCTCGATGAAGGGCCGATCATCGCCCAAGGCGTCGAGGCGGTGGATCACAGTCATTACCCTGAGGATCTGATTGCCAAGGGGCGCGATATTGAAGGCCTGACGCTGGCGCGGGCGGTTGGGTATCACATTGAGAGACGGGTTTTTTTGAACGCCAATAGAACCGTCGTTCTTTAGAGCGCTTTCGCGAGCAGGCTCGCTCCCACAGGGATTTGTGTTGAAACACAGGTCTCTGTCACACCAAAGATCAACTGTGGGAGCGAGCCTGCTCGCGAAGGGGCCATAACTGACAACGCAAGACCAACAAGCAATACCCGAGCATTCAACGCGCTGCCTGCCTGGGCAACGCGGTTCCATAAAAACAACAGCGAGGTGAAAGCATGTCTGGCAATCGTGGTGTGGTGTATCTCGGCGCTGGCAAGGTCGAAGTACAGAAAATCGACTATCCGAAAATGCAGGACCCGCGCGGTCGCAAGATCGAGCACGGGGTCATTCTCAAAGTGGTTTCCACCAACATCTGCGGCTCCGACCAGCATATGGTGCGCGGCCGTACCACGGCGCAGACCGGTCTGGTGCTGGGCCACGAGATCACCGGCGAGGTGATCGAAAAAGGCTCCGACGTCGAAAACCTGAAAATCGGTGATCTGGTTTCCGTACCGTTCAACGTGGCTTGCGGGCGCTGCCGTTCCTGCAAGGAGCAACACACCGGCGTTTGCCTGACGGTCAACCCGGCCCGTGCCGGCGGCGCTTACGGTTATGTCGACATGGGCGACTGGACCGGTGGCCAGGCTGAATATGTGCTGGTGCCGTACGCCGACTTCAACCTGCTGAAACTGCCGGATCGCGACAAGGCCATGGAGAAAATCCGCGACCTGACCTGCCTCTCCGACATTCTGCCCACCGGTTACCACGGCGCCGTAACAGCGGGCGTTGGCCCGGGCAGCACCGTTTACATCGCGGGCGCTGGCCCGGTCGGTCTGGCCGCTGCAGCCTCGGCGCGCCTGCTCGGTGCGGCTGTGGTGATCGTGGGCGACGTAAACACCATCCGCTTGGCTCACGCCAAGGCTCAAGGTTTTGAAATCGTCGACCTGTCCAAGGACACGCCGCTGCACGAACAGATCGCCGCACTGCTCGGCGAGCCGGAAGTGGATTGCGCGGTGGACTGCGTCGGCTTCGAAGCACGCGGCCACGGCCACGACGGCGTCAAAGCCGAGGCTCCCGCCACCGTGCTCAATTCACTGATGGGCGTGGTGCGTGTCGCCGGCAAGATCGGTATTCCGGGCCTGTACGTGACCGAAGATCCAGGTGCCGTGGACGCTGCCGCAAAAATGGGCAGCCTGAGCATTCGCTTCGGTCTGGGCTGGGCCAAGTCGCACAGCTTCCACACCGGCCAGACGCCAGTGATGAAGTACAACCGCCAGCTGATGCAGGCGATCATGTGGGATCGCATCAACATCGCCGAAGTGGTGGGCGTGCAGGTGATCAGCCTTGATCAGGCGCCGGAAGGTTATGGCGAGTTCGATGCGGGCGTGCCGAAGAAGTTTGTGATTGATCCGCATAAGTTGTTCAGTGCGGCATAAGGCTTGAGTGCAATACAAAACGGCGACCTCAGGGCCGCCGTTTTTTATTGGAAGGCAAGGTCAAAAGCGACCCTCATCGGAACGCCGCCCGCCCAGCCCTCTCCCTGAGGGAGAGGGGGCCGACCGAGGTGTCTCGCGTCGTACATCGACCTGAAAGATCGAGTCGACTATGGATTCAACGCAAGTCTTTCATGTCGGCGTATTACGTCAATATCCCACGGTCAGTCCCCTCTCCCTCTGGGAGAGGGCTAGGGTGAGGGGCTTTGCTTTAAAGCGCCGCCAAGGCCCCCTGATACAGAACCGGCCCCGTCGGCTGCCCGGTCGGCGAACCACCTTTCGGCTCCAGACTCACTGCCAGCGCAATCGGTTTACCGATCAAGGCTTTCTGCGCCTCGTTCAACTCCAGGCAAAGGCCGGGCGACGAGGGCTGGGCTCGGACTGTTCACAGGCTAGTTCAGCGACAGCGGTTGTGCCATTCATCGCGAGGGTGTCCGGGATTTCACGTTTTATATACGCGGGCCGGATGAAAATGGATGCGCCGCGCCGGAACATGCCGGCGGATACCCGGTCAAACCGGCAGTTTCACTGCCCGTTCAACGGGTGGTTTTCACAGCGCAAGAGGATGTCTGAATGAAGATTTCACGCGGTATTGCCTTGGCTTCACTGATGACCCTTGCGGCCAGCCCGGTGTTTGCCGGTTTCAGTCTGGACGACGTGACCAAGGCTGCTTCCAGCATGCAGGGCGGCAACGCTGCCACCGCCGCCGCGCCGACCTCGGAAACGGCTGGCCTGCTGCAAGCCGTCACCGGTCTGGGCGTTACCCCGCAGCAAGCCGTCGGCGGCACCAGCGCGATGCTGGGCCTGGCCAAGAACCAATTGAGCAGCACCGATTATTCGCAGTTAGCCAAAGAAGTGCCGGGAATCGACAAGCTGTCGGGCGGTAGCGGCAACCTGGCGGCGTTGAGCGGGTTGCTCGGTCAGTCCGGCAAGTCTGCCGGTCTGGAAAACGCGCTGGGCAACGTCAAGGACACCAATGACCTGAACAACGCTTTCGGTGCGTTGGGCATGGACAGCGGCATGGTCGGCCAGTTTGCCCCGGTGCTGCTCAAGTATCTTGGTGACCAAGGCGTTGGCGGCCCGCTGCTGCAGAGTCTGGACAGCATCTGGGGCGCCGGCACCGGTAGCTGATTCAGCGCCGCTCGTTGCGCAGCTCGGCGATGCGCTGATCCTTCTCGTTCCAGAGCTGGTTGACCCAGTTCTGGACCTTCTGGCGAAACGCCGGATCATTCTCGTAGTCGCCCTGCCACAGTGCCGGGTCGAGTTCGCGGGTCTTGATATCGACGATCACGCGCGGCACGTTGCCGCTGATCAAATCCCAGAAACCCGGAATTCGCTCCTGTGGATAAACCACGGTGACGTCGAGAATCGCATCCAGCTGTTCACCCATCGCCGCCAGGACAAACGCCACGCCGCCAGCCTTGGGCTTGAGCAGGTGATTGAACGGTGATTGTTGCTGCGCGCTTTTCGCCGCGGTGTAGCGCGTGCCTTCCAGATAATTGACCACGGTCACCGGCTGCCGCTTGAACAGCTCGCAGGCCTGTCTGGTGATTTCCAGATCCTTGCCGGCCAGCTCCGGGTGCTTCGCCAGGAATGCCTTGGTGTAGCGCTTCATGAACGGGTAATCCAGCGCCCACCACGCCAGCCCCAGAAACGGTACCCAGATCAGTTCTTTCTTGAGGAAGAATTTGAAGAACGGCGTGCGCCGGTTCAGCGTCTGAATCAGCGCCGGAATATCCACCCACGACTGGTGGTTGCTGACCACCAGATACGAGGTGTCGCCGCGCAAATCTTCGCCACCGCGAATGTCCCATTGGGTGGGGATGCACAAGCGGAAAATCAGCTTGTCGATCTCGGCCCAGGTCTCGGCGATCCACATCACCGCGCCCGACGCGTAATCGCGCCAGCGGCCTGGTGCGATCAGTTTGAGCAGGGCGAAGACCAGCAACGGCCCGATCAGGATCAGGGTGTTGAGCAACAGCAGCAGGGTGACGAAACAGCCGGTGAGCAGGCGGCGCATAAGCAACTCTTTGCAAACGGATGGGCGCGCCATGATAAGCAGCTTCGCGCGGCAGGCCAAATCGGTGGTGACGAATGTTTCACTTCAGTCGCGTTAACCTGATCGTTCCCACGCTCTGCGTGGTAACGCCGCCCGTGACGCTCCGCGTCCCTGTGACGCAGAGCGTCACTGGATGCATGCCCACGCAGAGCGTGGGAACGATCAAGCGCGCAACGGTCTAAAATCCCGTTGCCCAACCTCTCAAGGAAGCCCCTTACGTGAAATCCCTCCTTGCACTGTTTGCCCTCGTCGCCCTGCCGGTCATGGCCGCCGAGCCGACCCTGTACGGGCGCTATGAATACATTGCGCTGCCGGAAATCGGCGGTGAAGTGCTCAAGGCCAAGATGGACACCGGCGCGCTGACCGCCTCGCTGTCGGCCAAGGACATCGAAACCTTCACCCGCGATGGCGACGAATGGGTGCGCTTCCGCCTCGCCACCAAGGACGCCAGCAACAAGGTCTACGAACACAAGGTCGCACGGATCAGCAAGATCAAGAGCCGCTCGGACGAAGAGGACGAGGGCGAAAGCACCGAAGTCGCCAAGCGCCCGGTGGTCGATCTGGAGCTGTGCCTGGGTAACGTCAAGCGTACCGTTGAGGTCAACCTGACCGACCGCAGCAACTTCAACTATCCGCTGCTGATCGGTGCCAAGGCCTTGCGCGAGTTTGGCGCTGCGGTAAACCCGGCGCGGCGCTTCACCGCCGACAAACCGGACTGCTGAGCCAAGTGGTCTCATTGACGTAACGTCAGGCTTGGGGCACCGTTCGCGCACTTAACCCACGGGCTCGGACGCCATGCCTCATATCCTGATTGTCGAAGACGAAGCGGCGATTGCCGACACGCTGATTTTTGCCTTGCAGGGCGAGGGCTTCACCACCACGTGGCTGAGCCTCGGCGCGGCGGCGCTTGAACATCAGCGGCAGACGCCGGCCGATCTGATCATCCTCGACATCGGCCTGCCGGACATCAGCGGTTTCGAGACCTGCAAGCAACTGCGGCGCTTCAGCGAAGTGCCGGTGCTGTTCCTCAGCGCCCGCGATGCCGAGATTGATCGCGTGGTGGGTCTGGAAATTGGTGCCGACGATTATGTGGTCAAGCCGTTCAGCCCGCGTGAAGTCGCGGCGCGAGTGAAGGCAATCCTTAAACGCATGGCGCCGCGTCCTGTGATTGAAGCCACTTCAGCGTTGTTCCGTATCGATCCGGAACGGATTCAAATCATTTATCGCGGCCAGACATTAAGCCTGACCCGCCACGAATTCCGCCTGTTGCAATGCCTGCTAGAACAACCCGAGCGGGTATTCAGTCGCGAGCAGTTGCTCGACGCGCTGGGCGTAGCGGCCGACGCCGGTTACGAGCGCAGCATCGACAGCCACGTCAAAAGCCTTCGCGCCAAACTGCGTCTGGTGCGCGCCGACGCCGAGCCGATCCAGACCCATCGCGGCCTCGGTTACAGCTACAGCCCGGGGCACAGCTGATGTCACTGGGGCTGCGGATCTTTCTGGTGTATGTGCTGTTTGTCGGCCTGACCGGGTATTTCGTGCTCAACACGGTGATGGAAGAAATCCGTCCCGGCGTGCGTCAGTCCACCGAAGAAACCCTGGTCGATACCGCCAACCTGATGGCGGAGATCCTGCGGGACGATTTCAAGGCCGGCACCCTTAGCGAGAACCGCTGGCCTGAATTGCTGCGCGCGTATGGTGATCGTCAGCCGCAAGCAACCATTTGGGGCTTACCGAAAAATCAGGTCAACCATCGCATCTACGTCACCGACGCGAAAGGGATCGTCGTGCTCGATTCCAGTGGTGTCGCGGTGGGTCAGGATTACTCGCGCTGGAACGACGTCTACCTGACCCTGCGTGGCGAGTACGGTGCGCGCTCCAGTCGCAGCGATGCGGATGACCCGGCATCTTCAGTCATGCACGTCGGCGCGCCGATCCGCGACAACGGGCAGATTATCGGTGTGGTCACCGTGGCCAAACCCAATAGCTCTTTACAGCCTTACGTGGATCGTACCGAGCGGCGCTTGCTGTATTACGGCGCCGGGTTGATCGGCCTCGGTCTGCTGTTCGGTGCTTTGTTGTCATGGTGGTTGAGCCGTGCGCTGCACCGTTTGACCGGTTATGCACAAGCGGTGAGCGAAGGGCGGCGGGTGGAAGTGCCGCACTATCGCGGCGGTGAGCTGGAGCAACTGGCGACAGCGGTCGAGCAGATGCGCACACAGCTGGAGGGTAAGGCGTACGTTGAGCGCTATGTGCACACGCTGACCCATGAACTGAAAAGTCCGCTGGCGGCGATTCGTGGCGCCGCCGAGTTGCTGCAAGGCGACATGCCGCCGGTTCAGCGCCTACGCTTTGTCGGCAACATCGACAGCGAAAGTGCGCGGATGCAGCAGTTGATCGAACGGTTGCTGAATCTGGCGCAGGTGGAACAACGTCAGGGCCTTGAAGAGCGGGTCGCCGTGCCGTTGGCGGCGCTGGTTGATCAGTTGTTGCAGGGGCAGGCAGCGCGGATTGAAGGCAAACAGTTGCGCATCGAACAGGCGATTGCGGCTGATCTTCTGTTGATCGGCGAGCCGTTTCTGCTGCGTCAGGCGTTGGGTAATCTGCTGGAGAATGCGCTGGATTTCACTCCGGTTGAGGGGTTGCTGCGCTTCAGTGCCGAACGGGTCGGCGAGAAGATCGAATTTCGATTGTTCAATGAAACGGCGCCGATTCCTGACTACGCTTTGCCGCGTCTGACTGAGCGCTTCTACTCGTTGCCACGTCCGGACAGTGGACGAAAAAGCACCGGGTTGGGGCTTAACTTCGTTGAAGAAGTGGTCAAGTTGCATGGCGGGTCGATGCAGATCCGCAATGTCGAGAACGGTGTTGAAGTGACATTGCGCTTGCCTTGATACCGAGGTGCGTCCTTCGCGAGCAGGCTCGCTCCCACAGGGTATTTGTGAACGACACAGATCCAATGTGGGAGCGAGCCTGCTCGCGAAGGGGCCGGTGAAGTCTCCACACAATCTCCACATTCCCCCCACAAAACCCCCACACCCGATCACCAGACTCTGCCCATCCAAACAGGGAGAGTCCCATGAACAAGAATTTGACCATCAAGCTCGGCGCCATCGCCGTGCTGATCCTGCTGTTGCTGATCCCGCTGCTGATGATCGACGGCGTCATCGACGACCGCCAGCAACTGCGCGACGGCGTGCTCGAAGACATCGCCCGCAGTTCCAGCTACAGCCAGCAACTGAGCGGGCCGGTGATGGTGGTGCCGTATCGCAAAGTGATTCACAACTGGAAAACCAACGACAAGACCAACCAGCGCTACGACGAACCGAGCGAAGAGCGCGGTCGTTTGTACTTCCTGCCGGAGCGTTTCGAACTCGACGGCCAGGTGCAAACCGAACTGCGTGCGCGGGGTATTTATGAGGCGCGGTTGTTCCACGCCGACAACCGCATCAATGGCCATTTCTCGTTGCAAGCACAATTGGGCATTAGAGAAGACTTCAGCGATTACCAGTTCGATGCACCGTTTCTTGCGGTCGGCATCAGCGACATTCGCGGCATCGAAAATGCCCTGAAACTGGAACTCGACGGCCAGCGTCTGGACTTCGTCCCTGGTACGCAAGTCGGTTGGCTCGGTGAAGGCGTACGGGTAACGCTGCCGCTGCTCGACACCAGCAAAACCACGGAACTGAGCTTCGGCTTCGACCTGCGTCTGCAAGGCACCGGTTCGTTGCAAGTGCTGCCAGTGGGCAAGAGCAGCAGCGTCAGTCTCACGGCCAACTGGCCACACCCGAGTTTCATCGGCAATTTCCTGCCGGCCAAACGTGAGATCAACGATCAGGGTTTCAGCGCCGATTGGCAGACCACTTTTTTCTCCACCAACCTGCAAGACGCCATGAGCCGTTGCGTGAGCAGCAATGATTGCGAGGCGTTCAACGGTCGCAGCTTCGGTGTGAGCTTCATTGAACCGGTGGATCAGTACCTGAAGAGTGACCGAGCGATCAAATATGCGCTGCTGTTCATCGTCCTGACGTTCGCTGGCTTCTTCCTCTTCGAAGTACTCAAGAGCCTGGCGGTGCACCCGGTGCAATACGCGTTGGTCGGTGTGGCGCTGGCGTTCTTTTATCTGTTGCTGCTGTCGCTGTCGGAGCACATTGGTTTTGCCCCGGCGTATCTGTTGTCGGCCAGCGGTTGTGTGTTGTTGATCGGGTTTTATGTCTGCCATGTGCTGCGCAGTGTGCGTCATGGTTTGAGCTTTTCGGCAGGGCTGGCGGCTTTGTATGGCTTGCTCTATGGCTTGCTGAGCGCTGAGGATTACGCGTTGTTGATGGGCTCGTTGTTGCTGTTCGGTCTGCTCGGTGTGTTCATGGTGCTGACGCGCAAACTGGATTGGTACGGGATCGGGCAGAAACCGGCGAAGCCGTTGGAGTTTGATGTGGGGGCGATGCAATGAGCGGGTTGCGTGAAGATCAGCGAGAGGTGGAGGTTTTGGTGACACTGATTTTTGCAGCGCTGCCGCCGGAACCGAGGTGGTGCATTCGCGAGCGGGCTCGCTCCCACAGGATTGGTGTTGGCACAGAGATTTCTGCCATACCCAAAAACAATGTGGGAGCGAGCCTGCTCGCGAAGAGGCCGGAACAGGCGCCGCCGATTTAAGGTTTGGGCATGGTCGCGATCATGGACGGTCGCTGACTTACTTCAAAAAACCAGTTGGCCAGTTGCGGGGTGGCGTCACGCCAGCCCAAGTCCGGAAAGCGCAAATCGAGATAACCCAAGGCACAGGCCACGCTGATCGCCGCCACATCGAAATGGCTGGTCAGCTCGGCAATCGCGTCGCTTTCCAGCACAGCGAGGGCGCGGCGGATCTTGTCACGCTGCGCTTCAAGCCATTCATCCCAATGCTTTTCCGGAGCACGCAGGACCATTTCATAACGCACCATCACCGACGCATCCATGATCCCGTCAGCCATCGAGGCCAGGGTCAGACGCCGCCAGCGCGCCGCGCCTTCGCGTGGGATCAGCGGGTTGCCAACGTGTTGTTGATCGAGGTATTCGAGAATGACACGGCTGTCATGGATGACATTGCCGTCGGCCAGACGCAGGGCGGGAATCTTGCCCAACGGGTTATCGGCATTGAGCTCGGCACTCGGGCTGACCGGGCTGAGCACGCAATCTTGCAAGGCAACGCGATCCTGCTGGCCGGTTTCGTGCAGCAACACCATCACTTTGCGCACGAACGGGGAGAGCGTGTTGTGGTACAGGGTCATGCTGGGGGCGGACATTGGCAGGGTCTCGATCAGAACGATGAGGGAGCAGCATAGCCTGTCAGTGCACGAGCTCAAGCCTTGCGCCGAACCAAATGTAGGAGTGAGCCTGCTCGCGATAGCGTAATAACATTCAACACCTATGTTGACTGACCCGCAGCCATCGCGAGCAGGCTCACTCCTACAAAGGTTTTTCAGCTTCGCGGCAGAAAACCTCGTATCGCCAGAAATGCCGGAACACCCAGCCCAACCCAGCTCAATGCATCCCAAATCCCATCCCCCAGCAACGCCGCAAACAACCCTGCTGCACTGAGCAACGCAATCACGATCGGCGTGCTGAATACCTTCCAGAAATTCGACTGACGCGGCTTCATGCAGACGCCTCCGCCGTTTCCAGCACAGGCTTGGCCCCTTTGCGCCGCACCACCCACAGATACACGCCACTGCCGAGCACGATGATCGTCAGCACATCGAGGGTGGCCCAGAGGATCTTCATCGGCATGCCGCCGTAATCACCAAAGTGCAGCGGCTGCGACATGCCCATGGCGTCCATGTACCACGGTCGTTCGGCCACCGCAGTGACCTGCAGCGTTGTGGCGTCGATCAGTACCGGCGTCAACAGATGCGAAGTCAGGTGCGTGCCGCCCTTCATGAACACCGAGTAATGGTGTTCGCTGGAAAAGCGTGTGCCGGGGAAGGCAATGAAATCAGGTTTCATCTCCGGCGCAACTTCAGCAGCGATGTCGAGCAAACGCGTGGCCGGCGCCAGGTGCGTCAGCGGTGGCGCATCGCGGTAAGGCTCGATCAGCGCATTCAGTGCGTCATTGCGCCAGGCAGCGATCAGCAGGTCGGCGCAGGCGCTGATCACGCCGGTCACGCCGACCACCAACGCCCAGGTCAGGGTGACGACACCGATCAGGTTGTGCAGGTCGAGCCAGCGCAGGCGGGTGGATTTGTCCTGGCGTACGGTGCCGAACTTCAAACGGCGCATGAACGGCAAATACAGCACCGTCCCGGACACGATGGCCACGACAAACAGCAGCCCCATGAACGCCAGCAGCAATTTGCCCGGTAGCCCGGCAAACATGTCGACGTGCAGACGCAGGATAAACAGCATCAAGCCGCCGTTGGCGGACGGCGTTTCCAGCGCTTCACCGGTACGCGCGTCGAGCATGAAGGTGTGCGAGGAGTTCGGTTCGGTGCCGGCGGTTTTCGCCATGATCGTCAGTACGGCATTCGGTTCGTCATCATCGAAACCGAAGTACTGCACGACCTCATCGGGGCGATGCTTTTCTGCGGCCTCGACCAGTTGCGCCAGATTCAGACGCGACGTGTCGGCCGGCATCTCGCGCACTTCGGGCGCATCGCCGAGCAGATGTTCGATCTCATGATGGAAGATCAGCGGCAGACCGGTCAGTGCCAGCATCAGCAAAAACACGGTACAGACCAGGCTGGTCCAGGTGTGCACGAACGACCAGCGACGAATTGTTTTACTTTTCATTTCATGACCTTCAAAAACACCAAAGCCGTCCACGAAGGACGGCCTGGTCACAGGGCCTGTTTCAGCTCAGTTGCTTACCACTTGTAAGTGGCGCTGGCGACGACACTGCGCGTGTCGCCGTAGTAGCAGTAGAAGCTGTCGCAGGTGGAAATGTATTCCTTGTCGAACAGGTTGGTCGCGTTGACGGCCAACGACGCGCCTTTGAGGCTGTTGTCCAGACGGCCGAGGTCGTAATGCACCGAAGCGTCGAACACGGTGTAGGCGTCCGCCTTGCCCAGCCAGGTGTTGGCCTTGTCGCCGTAGGTGTTGCCGGTGTAACGCACGCCACCGCCAATGCCGAAGCCGTCGAGGACGCCGGCGTGCCAGGTGTAATCGGTCCACAGCGACGCTTGCTGGTTCGGCATCAGTTGCAGGCGATTGCCCTTGTCGACGCCATTCTGCACTTCCGATTTGGCCAAGGTGTAGGCAGCGATGACTTTGAGGTTATCGGTCACATCGGAAACCGCTTCCAGCTCCAGACCTTTGACTTTCACTTCGCCGGTCTGGCTGGTGATCGACACGTTGTTGACGAAAGTGTTGACCGAAACGTTCTTCTGGGTGAGGTCATACACGGCGGCGGTCAGCAGGGTTTTGCTGCCCGGTGGCTGGTACTTGATGCCCAATTCCCACTGTTTGCCTTCGGTTGGCTTGAGCGAACCGGTCGAGGTAGCGTCGGCGCCTGTGGTCGGCTGGAAGGATTCGGCGTACGACAGGTACGGCACGAAACCGTTGTCGAAGACGTAGCTGAGCGCGGCGTTGCCGCTGAAGGCCTTGTCGCGCTGGGTGTTGGTGGCATCGCCCTTGTTGATGAATTTTGTGCTGGTGTGCACCCAGTCTTCACGGCCGCCGAGGGTCAGGCGCCACTGGTCGAGGGCCATCTGGTCCTGGATGTACAGGCCGGTCTGGTAGGTCTTCTGGTTGTAATCGTAAAACGCGGTGGAACGCGCTGGACGAATGATCGGCTGGCCGTAGATCGGGGTGATCACGTTGGTGCCCGGAGTGGTATCCGAAAAGCCGAAGATCGAGGTGTAGTTGGTGTTGCTGCGCTGATGGTCCAGACCCAACAACAGAGTGTGGCGGATATCGCCAGTGGCGAAGTCGGCCTGGAAGTTGTTGTCCACGGCGAACTGGCTGATGTCTTCTTCGACGCTGGTGCTGGTGCGTCCGACATTGCCTTGATCATCCACTTCGGTGAATGGGTACGACCCCGGCGTCAGCGACTGGAACGACAGATCCGACTTGGTATAACGCAGGTTCTGCTTGAACTGCCAGACATCGTTCAGACGATGTTCGAAGGCATAGCCCAGTGCGTAGTAGGTGCGATCGTAATATTCCCAGTCCGGATCACCCAGATTCTTGTGGTGAGAGATATCGCCGAACGGTGACTTGATCTTGGTGCCCTGAATTGGCAGAAACTGGCTGGTGATGCCGGTATCGTCGCGGGTGAACTGGCTCAGCAGGGTGAGCTTGGTGTCGTCGTCGATGTTCCAGGTCAGGCTCGGTGCGATGTTGTAGCGTTTGTTGTCGACGTGATCGATCTGCGTGCCGCTGTCGCGTACTACGCCGCTGAGGCCGTAGAGAAACTGGCCGGCGTCATCGATCTTGCCGGTGCTGGCGAAGTTGATCTGGCGGTGGTTGTCACTGCCGTATTGCAGCTGGATTTCATTGCTGGCTTCAGCGCTTGGACGACGGCTGACCATGTCGAGCAGGCCGCCCGGTGGGGTCTGGCCGTAAACCGAAGAGGCTGGGCCGCGCAGCAGGGCGAGGCGGTCGAGGTTCCAGGTTTCCTGTTTCGGGTTGGCGTACACGCCTTTCGGCAGCGGCAGGCCGTCGAGGAACTGGGTCGGTTCGAAGCCGCGCACACGCAACCAGTCGGCGCGGGTGTCGCTGCCGTAGCTGCTGGCGGTGATGCCCGGCATGTAGCGCACCGCGTCGTCGAGGCTGTGCACGCTGCGGTCGTCCATTTGCTGGCGGGTAGCGACGGAGATCGAACGCGGTGCTTCGACCAGCGCGGTGTCGGTCTTGCTGCCAGCAGCGGTGCGAGTGGCGGTATAGCCTTCGACCGGGCCCCAGGCGCTTTCGAAGTTTTCCACGCCGATGACGGAAGTTTCCGGCAGGGCCAGCGTTCCTTCAGGCACGGCGACCAGGGTGTAGGTGCCGGTGCTGCTTTGCTCCAGTTGCAGACCGGTGCCGCGCAGGGCCGCACGCAAGGCGCCAGCCGCATCGTACTGGCCGTTGACCGGTGCCGACGTCTTGCCCGCCGCTAGCGACGGATTCAGCGATAGCGCAATGCCGCCTTGGCTGGCGATCTGGTTCAGCGTGGTGGACAGGGGCGCGGCCGGCAGGTTGTAGGCGCGCACGCTGGACGCTTGTTCAGCGGCGAGCAGCGGGCTGCTGATCAGCGGGGCGCCGAGAGCGATGGCGACGGCCAGCAGACTGGGGCGCAACAAGGTGTCTAGCGAACGGGACATACGGCGGCTCCTGAATGGAAACATTTCTCAATTGCCTGTGTGCCGGATGAAAATCAAAAAGTGATAGGGCTGGATGGAAATAATTTCGATTAACTGGAAAACAGCCACATTTCTGCGGGGTTGATCGTTCCCATGCTCCGCGTGGGAATGCCTCAATGGACGCTCTGCGTCCGCTTCGACAGGGACGCAGAGCGTCCCGGGCTGCACTCCCACGCAGAGCGTGGGAACGATCAGGTCAAGGGGAGGAGGGCTCAGCCTTGGCGACAGTGACCCAATACGGCGTATGCCGCTCGATCTGTACCGGCAGGGTCGGCAGCAATGCGCTCAGGGCCTTATCGGTGTCATGCAGCGGGAAGCTGCCGGTAATCCGCAGGTCCGCCACTTCCGGCGCCACGCCCAGATGCCCGCGACGATAACGCCCGAGCTCATGCACCAGATCGCCGAGGCGTGCGTTATCCACCACCAGCATCCCGCGCGTCCAGGCGTCGGCGCCGGGATTGAGCGCGACAATCGAGCCCAATCCGTCACTGCGCAGCAGCACTTGCTGGCCTTCATGGAGGATTTGCTCTTCTGGATTTGCTTGCCCGTGGGCGGCCACGGCCGACTGCAACACGCTCAGGCGCGTGCCTGCTTCTTCACGCTTGACCAGAAAGCGCGTACCCAAGGCGCGCATGCTGCCTTCGCGGGTTTCAACGATGAACGGGCGCGCATCGCCATGACCGGTCTCGACGAGAATTTCGCCTTCCTGCAACACGATCAGCCGGCGCTTGTCATCGAACCGCACATCCACCGCACTGTGGGTATTGAGATTCAGCACAGTGCCATCCGCCAGGTGCACGGTGCGCTGTTCGCCCGTAGCCGTGCGTTGATCGGCGAGCCAGTAATCCAGCGGCATAAACCGTTCGCTGGCGAAAAGCCCCACACCAACAAGCACCACGACGCTGGCCAGCCCGCTGCCAAGTTTGCGCACCCGCCGGCGAATGCCCTCGCGTGATTGCAGCAGCGCACTGCGCGCCGGCCCTTTGGCCACGCTGAAACGCTGATCGAGCATGCCCAGTTGCCGCCACGCACGGGCGTGTTCTTCATGGGCCGCATGCCATTTGGCGAACTCTTCGCGCTCCAGCGGACTGCTCGAGTCGAGGGTCAGTTGCCAGGCAATCGCCGCATCCAGCACATGCGCCGGCACCGGTCTGGAACTGGCCGGGCTCATGTCGGCTCACCGTACAGGGCGATGTAGCACTGGCGAATGCCTTGCGCCAGATACTGGCGCACGCGCGGCACCGAGACGCCGAGCTTGTCGGCGATCTCGGCATGGCTGAGGCCATCGAGGCGGTTATAAAGGAAAGCGGCGCGGGCCTTGGTCGACAGTTTGCCGAGCAAGCGGTCGATGGCTTTGAGGTCTTCGAGGATCATTTGCTGTTCTTCCACCGACGGTTGTTCGCCTTCGGGGATCAGCATCAGTTCGGTGAGGTAGGCCTGTTCCAGCGCCGCGCGACGGAAGTAGTCGAACAGCAAGCCTTTGGCGATCGCCACCAGAAAGGCGCGCGGCTCGCGGGGTGTCAGCATTTCGTCGCGACCGAGCAGGCGCACAAAGGTGTCCTGACTCAGGTCTTCGGCACGCTGCGGACACGCCACATTGCGTCGCAGCCATGCCAACAGCCAACCACGATGGTCGCGATACATCGCACCGACGAGCTCACTGTTAGGGCTTGGGACTGACGACACCGGACATCACCGATTGGGAAATATTAACTAACGCGAATTGTTCGCGATTGTGGCAGAGGTGGGAATGGTTAGCAATTGGCCACTGGTCGGGTGGGCGGCGAAGGCAAACCCTCACCCTAGCCCTCTCCCAGAGGGAGAGGGGACCGATTGGGGGATATTGACGCAATACACCGACGTGAAAGATTTCTGCTGAATCCATAATCGACTCGGTTTCTCAGGTCGATGGAAAACCCGAGACACCTCGGTCGGCTCCCTCTCCCTCTGGGAGAGGGCTGGGGTGAGGGGCTTTTGATTCAGAACGAAGGCGCCTGCTGCCGCCGCTTCCACTGACTCAACCGCTGCTGCAAGTTCAACGGACTATGAATCTGCTGCCCCCGCGCCCGGCTGAACAGAATCAACGCCAGTTCCGCCGTCGCCAGCGCATCGGCGCTCGCGTTATGCCGCTCGAACACCTCAAGCTTGAACCAGTCGATCCACTCATCCAGCCCGGCCTCACGAATGTGCGCCTGTGGGCAAACCAGCGGTGCAATGTCGGCGACATCCAGAAACACCTGCTGCAACTTGTGCCCCAGATGCTCCTTCAACGCGCGCCCGAGCATGTGCTGATCGAACGGCGCATGAAACGCCAATACCGGGCTGTCACCGACAAACTCCATGAACTCCAACAATGCTTCGGCCGGCTCACTGCCCGCCGCAATCGCATTCGGCCCCAGCCCGTGAATCAACACGCTGGGGCTGAGCTTCAATTCGCGACATTGCAACGTGCGTTCGAACTGCTGGCTGAAATCGATCGCGCCGTCCTCGATCACCACCGCGCCAATCGACAACACCCGATCCTTGTTCAGGTTGAGTCCGGTGGTTTCCAGATCCAGCACCACCCAACGTTGTTCACGCAACGTGCATTCGCGCAGTTCGGTAATCGCCGGCAGCTGCGCCAGACGCTGCTGGAAATCCACCGGCACCACCGCACTCGCCGGGCGCAGCCACGAAAACAGGCTCATAGCTGATACCGCAAGGTCAGGCTGCTTTGCAGGCGTTGAGCCTGTCGCAACGATTCACGCAGGATGCGCCGGTCGAGGTGATTGAGGCTGTCGGGATCGACGCGGTTGGAGTACGGCTGGTTCTCCCGCGTCTGCAGTTGATGCTGTTGCATGCGGGTCTGCTGAATGAAGTGATACGCCTCTTCATACGCCGCGCCGTCCAGCCGTTCGATGACTTCTTTATCGACCAACTGACGGAAGCGTTCGAGGGTGTTGTTGGCGTCGATGCCGTTGGCCAGTGCGAGCAGTCGCGCGCCATCCACGAACGGCGTCAGTCCCTGAACCTTCAGGTCCAGCGTGGCTTTCTCGCCATTCTTGCGCGCCAGCACAAACTCGCGGAAACGCCCCACCGGCGGGCGATTGCGCAGAGCGTTTTCGGCCATCATGCGCTGGAACAAACGGTTGTCACCGACCTGATCAAGAATGCCTCGGCGCAGTTGTTCACAGCCTTGTTCATCACCCCAGACCACGCGCAAGTCGAAATAAATACTCGACCCGAGCAGATTCTCCGGCGTCGCCTCACGAATAAAAGCTGCAAAGCGCCGTGCCCATTCTGCCCGCGACAGACACAGCTCGGGGTTGCCGGCCATGATGTTGCCCTTGCACAGGGTGAAGCCGCACAGCGCCAGACTCTGGTTGATCTGCTGGGCAATCGGCAGCAGCTTGCCGCGAATCTCCGCTGCATGGGCGGCATCGCGGGCGTCGAACAGAATGCCGTTGTCCTGATCGGTGTGCAGGGTCTGCTCGCGCCGGCCTTCGCTGCCGAAGCACAGCCAACTGAACGGCACGCCGGGATCGCCTTTTTCCGCGAGAGTCAGTTCGATCACCCGGCATACGGTGTGGTCGTTGAGCAGGGTGATGATGTGGGTGATCTGCGTCGAAGAAGCGCCGTGGGCGAGCATGCGCTCGACCAGTTGGCCGATCTCACCACGCAGGCTCACCAGTTGTTCGACGCGTTGCGCGCTGCGAATCGTCCGCGCCAGATGCACCAGGTCGACCCGTTGCAAGGAAAACAGATCGCGCTCGGAGACCACGCCGCACAGGCGCTGATCCTTGACCAGACAGACGTGGGCGATATGCCGCTCGGTCATCGCAATCGCCGCGTCGAAGGCACTGTGATCCGGCGAAAGATAAAAGGGCGAAGGCGTCATATGGCGCTCGATGGCTTCACTGAAATCGCCGATGCCTTCGGCCACGACATGGCGCAAATCGCGCAGGGTGAAAATCCCCAGCGGCGCCTTGTGTTCATCCACGGCGACGATGCTGCCGACCTGCTGCTCATGCATCAACTTCACCGCTTCGCGTAGTGGCGTGTCGGGGCTGCACGTTACAGGGTGACGCATGGCCAGTTCGCCGAGGCGAGTGTTCAGCGAGTACTGGGTGCCGAGGGTTTCCACGGCTTTCTGCTGCACTTGCTGATTGACCTGATCGAGCAGGCTGCTGACCCCGCGCAAGGAGAAGTCGCGAAAGGCGTTGGAAAGGGCAAACAGTTTGATGAACGCCAGTTTGTTCAGTTGCAGGCAGAAGGTGTCTTCGCCGGCCAGGTGTTCGGTGCGGGTCGCGCGTTCGCCGAGCAATGCGGCCAGCGGAAAACATTCGCCGGTGGTGATTTCAAATGTGGTCTCGGTGCCGGGTTTGGTGATGTGCTGACGTTCGCCGACTACCCGACCCTGTTTGACGATATAGAAGTGCTCGACCGGGCCGTCGGCGGGTTTGATGATGCTCTCGCCCTGAGCGTAAAAGCGCAGTTGGCATTGCTCGACCAGATACGCGAGGTGGGCATGTTCCATCTGATTGAAGGGCGGGAAGCGCTGGAGGAATTGCAGGGTGCCCTGAATGTTCTGCAATACCGCGGTTTTCCCTGCCTGGGTGAAGGCGTCCGCTTTACTCATAACCATTACCGCAGTCTTTTTCGAATTGTTGTTGTCGGATCGTTACGGCCATGGTCGACCCCTACGGACAGGGTGCCCATTGGACGTAAGTCTAGGTTTTGCCACCATTGGCGCAGTTTCGGAGATTCCCTACGCAAACAGTCGGAAATTCCCTTGCTTGCCCCCTTGGAAAAAAATCCGACGAAGTGCACATTGAAGCTCTGCTTAGCGATGTCTGACGACTGTGCCAGGTGATTGATTTGAAAACGTAGAGAATGCCATGTCCGACCACGATATTTTGAGCGACGCCGAGCGTGAAGCGCTCAGCGCTGTAATGCTCGAACCCGACTTGCCGCCGCAGCGCGTACTGATCGTCGATGACGACAAGGACGCCCGGGAGCTGTTGTCGGAGATTCTCGCGTTGGACGGTATTCGTTGCATGACCGCGGCCAGTGGCGAAACGGCGCTGAAGATGCTTGAAGACAAACCTTCGATCGGCCTGGTCATCACCGATCTGCGTATGGGCCATGTCGGTGGGCTTGAGCTGATTCGGCAAGTGCGTGAGTCGGTGCGGGCGGCGATGCCGATCATCATTGTGTCCGGCGATGCCGATGTGAAAGACGCGATTGCGGCGATGCATTTGAGCGTGGTGGATTTTCTGCTCAAGCCGATTGATACGGGCAAGTTGCTCGGTCTGGTCAAACACGAGTTGGGTATCGATCCTTAAAAGCCCCTCACCCTAGCCCTCCCGAAACGTCGGACCGCCCATAGGGAGAGGGGACTGACCGAGGTGGATGTGCAAGGTACACCGACCTGTAATTCCTCAGTCGAACTCCGGGTTTGTAAAGCCCAAAGATCGGCCCCCTTTCCCCTTTCCCCTCTACCTTGGCAATTCCTGAGCCGAGCTCAGATTTTGAAAAGCACAGAGATCGGCTCCCTTTCCCCTCTACCCTGGGCAATTCCTGAGCCGAGCTCAGATTTTGAAAAGCATACAGATCTGCTCCCTTTCCCCCTCTACCCTGGGCAATTCCTGAGCCGAGCTCAGATTTTGAAAAGCATACAGATCTGCTCCCTTTCCCCCTCTACCCCTTGGGGGAGAGGGCTGGGGTGAGGGGGGTCGATCTCAAGCCCACCACAAATACCAGCCCACACCGCACAAACAAAAAAGCCCTGATCTCTCGACCAGGGCTTTTTCACATCTACGCAAATTTACTGGCCATTAGCAGCCTTGAACTCGCGACGACGACGGTGCAATACCGGCTCGGTGTAACCGTTTGGCTGCTTGGTACCTTCAACCACCAGTTCGACCGCCGCCTGAAAGGCGATGTTGCTGTCGAAGTTCGGTGCCAGCGGACGGTACAGCGGGTCGTTGGCGTTCTGACGATCCACCACCGGCGCCATGCGCTTGAGGCTTTCCATCACTTGCGCTTCGGTGACCACACCGTGGCGCAGCCAGTTGGCGATGTGCTGGCTGGAGATACGCAGCGTGGCACGGTCTTCCATCAGGCCGACGTCATTGATGTCCGGGACTTTCGAGCAACCCACGCCCTGGTCGATCCAGCGCACCACGTAACCGAGAATGCCCTGGGCATTGTTGTCCAGTTCGTTCTTGATCTGCTCCGGCGTCCAGCTCGGATTGACCGCCAGCGGGATGGTCAGGATGTCGTCGACCGAAGCGCGAGCACGTTTGGCCAGTTCGGCCTGACGCGCGAACACGTCGACCTTGTGGTAGTGCAGCGCATGCAACGCAGCAGCCGTTGGCGATGGAACCCAAGCGGTGTTGGCGCCGGCCAGCGGGTGAGCGATTTTCTGCTCGAGCATCGCCGCCATCAGGTCGGGCATCGCCCACATGCCTTTACCGATTTGCGCACGACCTTGCAGGCCGGTGCTCAGACCGATATCGACGTTCCAGTTTTCGTAGGCGCCGATCCACTTCTCAGCCTTCATGTCGGCCTTGCGCACAACCGGGCCGGCTTCCATGGAGGTGTGGATTTCGTCGCCGGTACGGTCGAGGAAGCCGGTGTTGATGAACACCACGCGCTCACTGGCTGCCTTGATACAGGCCTTGAGGTTGACCGTGGTGCGGCGCTCCTCGTCCATGATCCCGACTTTCAGAGTGTTACGTGTAAGGCCCAGCACGTCTTCGATGCGGCCGAACAGCTCGTTGGTGAACGCCGCCTCTTCCGGGCCGTGCATCTTCGGTTTAACGATGTACACGGAACCGGTGCGGGTGTTGCGGCGCGAGGTGTTGCCGTTGAGGTTGTGCATCGCCGCGAGGCAAGTGACCAGACCGTCGAGGATGCCTTCCGGCACTTCGTTACCGTCTTTGTCGAGGATCGCGTCGATGGTCATCAGGTGGCCAACGTTACGCACGAACAACAGCGAACGACCGTGCAGGGTCACTTCACCGCCATTCGGCGCGGCGTAGGTGCGATCCGGGTTCATGGTGCGGGTGAAGGTCTGACCGCCCTTGGACACGGACTCCGCCAGGTCGCCCTTCATCAGGCCGAGCCAGTTGCGGTAGATCACCACTTTGTCGTCGGCATCGACCGCAGCGACAGAGTCTTCGCAGTCCATGATGGTGGTCAGCGCCGCTTCCATCAGAATGTCTTTGACGCCGGCGGCATCGGTCTGGCCAACCGGGGTGGTGGCGTCGACCTGGATTTCGAAATGCAGACCGTTGTGTTTCAGCAGGATCGCGATTGGCGCGTTGGCGTCGCCCTGGAAACCGATTAATTGTGCATCGTCGCGCAGGCCAGTGTTGCTGCCGCCCTTGAGGGTGACCAGCAGTTTGCCGTCAGCGATTTTGTAGCCGGTCGAGTCAACGTGAGAGCCAGCAGCCAATGGCGCAGCTTCGTCGAGAAACGCACGGGCGAAGGCGATGACTTTGTCGCCACGCACCTTGTTGTAGCCTTTGCCTTTTTCCGCGCCCCCGTCTTCGCTGATCGCGTCGGTGCCGTAGAGGGCGTCGTACAGCGAACCCCAGCGGGCGTTCGAGGCATTGAGAGCGAAGCGGGCGTTCATCACCGGCACAACAAGTTGCGGGCCGGCGGTACGGGCGATTTCATCATCGACGTTTTGTGTCGTTGCCTGGAAATCAGCCGCTTCTGGCAGCAGATAACCGATTTCTTGCAGGAAGGCTTTATAGGCCACGGCGTCGTGCGCCTGACCGGCGCGTTCCTGATGCCAGGCGTCAATGCGAGCCTGGAAGTCATCGCGTTTGGCGAGTAGGGCTTTGTTCTTCGGCGCCAGGTCATGAATGACCTTGTCGGCACCTTCCCAGAATTTTTCGGCGGTGAGGCCGGTACCGGGAATGGCTTCGTTGTTCACGAAGTCGAACAGGACTTTGGCGACCTGCAGGCCACCGACTTGAACGTGTTCAGTCATTGCTTGCCTCACTCTGCTCAGCTATTTCGCTTTTCAGCTCTTCAATTTTGACAATGAAGCCTCTGGCCATTTAAACCACAAACCTGCCGACCAGTACATGCCATTGCGGGCGGCTGGGCTGGGACCAATCAAAGGCTTGGGGCCTTGCTGACGGGGCTTTCAGGGTTGCGAACAGGCCTTGGGCAGACATCGATCCAGCGTTATGTAGTGCGCGCTGCGGCATACTACATGATGAGTTGCGCTTGTGAAAATCAGACTAATTACGTCGTTCTGCGACCTCATGTCGCATTGCGGTCACATCGCGGAACGGGATGTTCTCAAAAAACAGATGGATTGTTCCAGCTAAATATAAAAAGTTGTACACATAAATGCTATTTGGCTGCTATGGCAGCGGTTTATGTGGGAGCGAGCCTGCTCGCGAAAGCGTCGGTCGACTCAACGCAAAATCGACCCTTGCCTATACTTCCCCTTCTATAACAAAAGTCATGACAAGAGGGCTGCGCCATGGACCATCTCGTACTCACCGTTTTTGCCCCGGACAAGCCCGGACAGGTCGAGCGCATCGCCCAATGCATCGCCGAGCACGGCGGTAACTGGCTGGAAAGCCGCATGTCGCGGATGGCCGGGCAGTTCGCCGGGATTCTTCGGGTCGGCGTGCCGGCGGAGGCTTACGACGAATTAGTCGATTCCTTACAAGCATTGTCGACGCATGGCATCCGCGTATTGATTGCCGAGAGTGGCATCGAGCAGTCCTGCACCTGGAAACCGATCGCCATGGAGTTGGTGGGCAATGATCGGCCGGGGATTGTGCGCGACATCACCCGCTTGCTCAGCGAGCAGGGCGTGAATCTGGAAAGGCTGGTCACGGAAGTGCGTCCAGCGCCGATGAGCAGTGAGCCGCTGTTCCACGCTGAAGCTATCCTCGCGGTGCCACTGACCCTGTCGCTTGATGTCTTGCAGTCGCGTCTGGAAACCCTGGCTGACGATCTGATGGTCGAACTGGTGTTACGCACAGACGTTTAAGGGTCGATCAGGTTATCCAGTTTAAACGTGCACCTGCCTGTGGATAACCTGTAGAGGCCGGGCGCAGCGTCAAGCCGGCCGGGGCTTGCGCGGAACTGATCAAAAAACCGCCAACATTCAGTGACTTGCACACAAACGGCGGGGATCACGCTGTGGATAACCTTGGGAAGGAACGATGCAGGCCACGAGAACCGTGGCCTGTGAGGGTTTGTACGTTTTTTGATCAGCTGCGTCGGCGTAAACTGATCACCGCATCGACGCTGTAAACGGCCAGACCGGCCCAGATGAAGATAAACGCCACTAACGTGCTCGACGACAAGTGCTCGCCGAACAGCAGTACAGCTTGCAACAGCACCAGGGTCGGCGCCAGGTATTGCAGGAAGCCGATCGTGGTGTACGGCAAGTGGCGCGTGGCGGCGTTGAAGCACACCAGTGGGATCAACGTCACCGGCCCGGCCGCTACTAGCCACCAGGCTTGGGACGTAGTCCAGAACTCAGGTTGCGCGCTGGTCGCGGTCTGGTTGAAAAGCAGCCAGGCAATCGCGATCGGTACCAGCATCCAGGTTTCCACCACCAACCCCGGCAACGCCTTGACCGGTGCCTGTTTGCGGATCAAGCCGTAGAAGCCAAAAGTCAATGCCAGCACCAGCGACACCCACGGCAGACTGCCGACCTGCCACACCTGTTGCGCGACACCAACCGCCGCCAGACCGACCGCAATCCACTGCATCCGTCGCAAGCGTTCGCCGAGGATCAACATCCCCAACAGCACGTTTACCAAGGGATTGATGTAGTAACCGAGGCTCGCTTCGAGCATGCGCCCGTTGTTCACCGACCACACGTAGGTCAGCCAGTTGGCCGCAATCAGCGTGCCGCTCAGGGCCAGAATCGCCAGTCGCCTGGGATTGTCGAGCAATTCGCGCAACCAGCCCGGGTGTTTCCACACTATCAGCAACAGCGCGCCAAACAGCGCCGACCACAGCACCCGGTGGATGATGATCTCGACCGCCGGCACTTCGGCGATGGCTTTGAAGTAGATCGGGAACAGACCCCAGATGATGTAGGCACTCAGGCCCAGAATGTACCCGCGACGCGGGTTGGCGGCTTGCATGCAGAATCCTTGCTTAGGCAGCTAACAAAGGAGGGATTGTAAGGAGATTTGTCGGCGAGTGCCGTAGCGTAATGGTCGGGAAATTGTGAACACCGGACAAATGTAGGAGTGAGCCTGCTCGCGATCGCGGTCTGACATTTAACATTTACGTCGACTGACAAAGCGCTATCGCGAGCAGGCTCACTCCTACAAGGGGGAGGTGGTGATCAGAAAAGTTTCAGCGGTTCTTCGTTGAGCGCGGACAATTGCTCACGCAACGCCAACACCTGATCGCCCCAATAGCGCTCGGTGCCGAACCACGGGAAACTGTGCGGGAATGCTGGGTCATCCCAGCGGCGCGCCAGCCAGGCGCTGTAGTGCATCAGACGCAAGGCACGCAACGGTTCGATCAGCGCCAGTTCACGCGGATCGAAATCGTGGAATTCGTTGTAGCCATCCATCAACTCCGACAACTGCCCCAGGCATTCCTGACGATCACCGGCGAGCATCATCCAGATGTCCTGCACCGCCGGGCCCATGCGGCAGTCGTCGAGGTCGACGATGTGGAACATCTCGTCACGGCACATCATGTTGCCGGGGTGGCAATCGCCGTGCATGCGGATGTTCTGGTGCGGTGTGTTGGCGTAAGCATCTTCCACGCGTTTAAGCAGGTCGCGGGCGACGGACTCGTAGGCCGGCAGCAGGCTTTTCGGAATGAAATTGCCTTCGAGCAAGGTGTTCAGCGAGGCGTGGCCGAAGTTCTGCACGGCGAGCGCTTCACGGTGTTCGAACGGCTTGGTCGCGCCGACCGCGTGAATCCGCCCGAGCAACTGGCCGAGGCGGTACAACTGATCAAGATTGCCCGGCTCCGGCGCACGGCCGCCGCGACGCGGGAACAGGGTGAAGCGGAAACCTGCGTGCTCGTGCAGCGTTTCGCCGTTGTGGATCAGCGGCGCCACCACGGGGATTTCGACGTCGGCCAGTTCGAAGGTGAATTGGTGCTCTTCGAGGATGGCTTCGTTGGTCCAGCGTTGCGGACGGTAGAACTTGGCGATCAGCGGTTCGGAGTCTTCGATGCCGACCTGATAGACGCGGTTTTCGTAGCTGTTGAGCGCCAGAATGCGCGCATCGCTGAGGAAGCCGATGCTTTCAACGGCATCGAGCACGAGGTCGGGGGTGAGGGTTTCAAACGGGTGGGCCATGCTGACTCCTGCGCGCAGCAGGCTGCCGCGTCCGGCCCAGCATGGTAGCGCAGATGGCAGGCCCTTAGGGGTTTGGTGTCTGTGCTGACGCTATCGCGAGCAGGCTCACTCCTACAGGGGATCTCATTCCCAATGTGGGAGCGAGCCTGCTCGCGAAGGCGGTGTGTCAGGCGCCGACGATTCCACCATCCTCGCGAGTGATCGCCATCACCGAAGACCGCGGCTTGCCATTCGGCAAATGCTCAGGGAACGTCGACCCGCCGTTCTCCCCCGGATGCTGAATCCCGACAAACAGGGTCTTCTGATCCGGCGAGAAGCTGATCCCCGTCACCTCGCAACCAATCGGCCCGACCATGAACCGACGAATCTCACCGGTCTTCGGATCGGCACAGAGCATCTGGTTATTGCCCATCCCGGCAAAGTCCCCGGCGTTGCTGGAGTCGCCATCGGTGAGAATCCACAAGCGCCCGGCCTTGTCGAAGCCCAGACCATCCGGGCTGTTGAACATGTTCTGCGGGGTGATGTTCTTCGAGCCGCCCTTCGGCGTCCCGGCATGTACGCCCGGATTGCCGGCAACCACAAACAGGTCCCAGGCAAACGTCTTCGACGCGTGATCGTCGCGGTCGGTGCGCCAGCGCAGGATCTGCCCGTAGACGTTCTTCTCACGCGGGTTCGGCCCACCGACTGGTTGCCCGTCTTCGCCGCGTTTGGCGTTGTTGGTCAGGGTGCAATAAACCTGGCCGTCTTTCGGACTGACGACGATCCATTCCGGGCGGTCCATGCGCGTTGCGCCGACTACGCTGGCGGCGAGGCGCGCGTGGATCAGCACTTCGGCCTGATCGGCAAAACCGCTGCTGGCGTCGATGCCGTTTTTGCCGTGGGTCAGCTCGATCCACTGGCCCTGGCCTTTCGGGTGATCGGGGTTGCTGTCGCCAGCATCGAACTTGGCCACGTACAGGGTGCCGTGGTCGAGGATGTCGCGGTTAGCCTTGGCGTTGCGGTGGTTGATGCGGTCGCGGCTGACGAATTTGTAGATGAACTCGCCACGCTCGTCGTCGCCCATGTACACCACGGCGCGGCCGTCATCGGTCTCGGCCAGTGCGGCGTTTTCATGTTTGAAGCGGCCCAGCGCGGTGCGTTTGACCGGAGTCGATTGCGGATCGAACGGATCGATTTCGACCACCCAGCCGTGACGGTTGAGTTCGTTGGGGTTCTTGGCCATGTCGAAACGCGGGTCGTACGGGTGCCAGTTGATCTCGCGGCTGGCGATCGAGACGCCGTAGCGTTTTTGCGCCGGGTCAAACTGCTGCTGGGCGTTGCTGCTGCCGAAGCAGTCGGTGAAGTTTTCTTCGCAGGTCAGATAGGTGCCCCACGGGGTTTTACCGTTGGCGCAGTTCTGGAAGGTACCGAGGACTTTTTTGCCGTGTTTGTCGGCGGCGGTTTTCATCAAGTCGTGACCGGCCGCTGGACCGCTGATGCGCAGCGGCGAGTTACCGTGAATACGGCGGTTGTAGCGCGAGCCTTGGACGAACTGCCACTGACCGTTTTTGCGCTGCACTTCAATCACCGACACGCCTTCGCAGGCCAGCGCCTTGCGCACGTCTTCGGCCGATTGCGGCATGCCGCCGTGCGGGTAGAGATAGCGGTAGTTGGTGTATTCGTTGTTGATCGCCATCAATGCGCGGTTGCGGTCGTCGGGGAAGGCGAACAGGCTCATGCCGTCGTTGTTGTCGCCGAACTGCACTTCCTGTGCGGCGGCGGTGCCGTTGCCGCTTGGGTCGAAGGCCGGGCCGTTCTTGTGCAACGGTTGGCCCCAACTGATCAGCACTGACGACTTGTAACCTTTGGGCAGCGTGATGACATCGGTGGTCGCAGCGGGAATGCTCTCGAAACCGAGCAGGCGGCTGTTGCCGGCGCTGACGCCGGTGGCCAGTGCGCTACGGCTCAACAGGCTGCCGCCGAGGAACATCGCCGCGCCGCACAGCGCACCGGCGCCGATGAAACCGCGACGGCTGAGGCCGACCATTTTTTCCAGGTCAGTGGATTGGTTTTCTTCTAATAGGCTCACATCAGGCTCCCTGCTTGGTTTTGGCAGCTACCTTAATGAGCGTCGATGACGCTTTCGTTGCAGCGCCTGATTACAGCGGCGTGCCGATCAGCACATTGGACGGGGAAAACTGCACCTGCACCGGTTGCTCGACGGTCAGCCCGCGAGTGCGCAAATCGAGCGGCTCAGCCAGGGCGCAGAGGGTATGGCCGTTGGGCAGGGTAATCCGTACTTCGCTCGGGCCGTCCTCGGCGTCGAGAATCGCTTCGATAGTGCCCTTCAGAAGATTGTGACCAGACGTTGCAGATTGCGCGCAGCCGAGCAATTCCAGCCAGCCGGCCTTGATCAGCGCCACCACTTCGGTGCCGGCTTGCAGCTCCAGATGCACGGTGCTGTCGTGGGTGATCTGCGCGTCGAGGCACAGCCCTTCGGCCAGTTCGAGACGGATCAGGTCATTGCGGCCCTGCGCTTGGATCGCCACGACCTTGCCGTGCAACTGATTGCGCGCGCTGGTTCTGAGCATCAGGCGACCGAGCAGATCCAGATCGCTGGCGTCCTCCGCCGCTTCCAGCACCTGCGCCTGCAAGGCCTGGAGTTTTTGGTACAGGCGCAAAACGCGTTCGCCTTCGCTGGAGAGTTGCGCGCCGCCACCGCCCTTGCCTCCCACGGCGCGCTCGACCAATGGTTTTTGCGCCAGATTGTTCAGCTCATCGATAGCGTCCCACGCCGCCTTGTAGCTCAGGCCTGCGCTTTTTGCGGCGCGGGTGATCGAGCCCTGTTCGGCGATATGTTGCAGCAGGGCGATACGCTGCGGACGGCGGACGATGTGCTGGGACAACAGGGAAGGCATGGACATGGATGGGGTGCTTTTTTGCTGTGGCGGTGGGGGAGGAAGTTGGCCGCTCGCAACGCGAGAGTCAAGCCTGACGCAGAACCCTGTGGGAGCGAGCCTGCTCGCGAAAGCGGAGTGTCAGCCAGCATAAATGTTGAATGTGCTGGCCCCTTTCGCGAGCAGGCTCGCTCCCACAGGGGACTGTTCAATATTCAGGCTCCGGGCTTCGGCGTGCGCGCCAGACAATAGACATCGACCCGGGCGGCGCCAGCGTTTATCAGCAACCGGGCGAGAGCCTGTGCGGTCGCGCCAGTGGTCAATACGTCGTCAACCAGCGCCAAATGCCGGCCTTGTACCTGCGCATCCGGCATGATCTCGAAGGCATTGCGCAGATTATGTTTACGCGCCTTGGCATCAAGATCCTGCTGGGCACCGGTCTCCTTGACTCGCCGCAGAACCTGTTCTTCGCACGGAAGATCCAGTGACTGACTCAACCACCGCGCCAGCATCGCAGCCTGATTGAATCCGCGTTGGCGCAGACGTTTACCCGCCAGCGGCACCGGCAACAACACATCAGGCCTTGGCAAACCCTCATCGAAGCGATGTTGCAGGTATTGCCCGAGAACGTCGGCGAGCAGGTGGCCAAACGGCCATTTCGCATTGTGTTTAAACCGCGTAATCAAACTGTCGACCGGGAAGCCATACAGCCATGGCACCACCACCTGTTCGAACGCCGGCGGCTCTAGCAGGCACTCACCACAGGTCAGGCCCGCTGCGACCAACGGCAAAGCGCAGGTGACGCAGTGCTCGCCAAGCCACGGCAGTTCGGTTTCACAGGCCACGCAGATTGGCATTTCTGCGTCTGCCGGCTCATCGCAAAGCAAGCAGGGCTGTACATTATTTAAACAGATGTAAACCGACCCTTCGTATCGTGGTTGACAGCGCATGACTCTTCCTTAAATATGCCGAACATCCGTGTAGCGCCTGTGGGTATTCCGTTCCCGCAGCCGCCAGCCAAGCATAACCAAGGAACTACCCATGAGCGCGAGCACCACTGCCACCCTGCGTCACGACTGGTCTTTGGCCGAAGTCAAAGCACTCTTCGTACAGCCCTTCAACGACTTGCTGTTCCAGGCGCAAACGGTGCACCGCGCACATTTCAACGCCAACCGCGTTCAGGTCTCGACCCTGCTGTCGATCAAGACCGGCGCCTGTCCGGAAGACTGCAAGTACTGCCCGCAGTCCGGTCACTACAACACCGGCCTTGAAAAAGAAAAGCTGATGGAAGTGCAGAAGGTCCTCGAAGAGGCTGCCCGCGCCAAGGCCATCGGCTCGACGCGGTTCTGCATGGGCGCGGCGTGGAAGCACCCGTCGGCGAAAGACATGCCGTACGTGCTGAAAATGGTCGAAGGCGTGAAGGCTATGGGCCTGGAAACCTGCATGACCCTCGGTCGTCTCGATCAGGATCAGACCGAAGCGCTGGCCAAGGCCGGCCTCGATTACTACAACCACAACCTCGATACGTCGCCGGAGTTCTACGGCAGCATCATCACCACCCGTACTTACAGCGAGCGTCTGCAGACCCTGGCTTACGTGCGTGAGTCGGGGATGAAGATCTGCTCCGGTGGCATCCTCGGCATGGGCGAGTCGCTGGATGACCGCGCCAACCTGCTGATCCAGTTGGCCAACCTGCCGGAGCATCCGGAGTCGGTGCCGATCAACATGCTGGTGAAAGTTGCCGGCACGCCACTGGAAAACGCCGAAGACATCGACCCGTTCGACTTCATCCGCATGCTCGCCGTGGCGCGCATCCTCATGCCGCAATCCCATGTGCGCCTGTCCGCCGGCCGCGAAGCGATGAACGAGCAGATGCAGGCTCTCGCATTCTTTGCCGGCGCCAACTCGATTTTCTACGGCGACAAGTTGCTGACCACGGCCAACCCGCAGGCGGACAAGGACATGCAATTGTTTGCGCGTCTGGGCATCCAGCCGGAAGCCCGTGAAGAACATTCCGATGAGGTTCACCAAGCTGCAATTGAGCAGGCATTGGTCGAGCAGAAGAGCAGCGAGCAGTTCTATAACGCCGCGGTTTAAAGCTGCGCGGATTCCTCTGAAGGAATGCAAAACCCCTGTGGGAGCGAGCCTGCTCGCGAAAGCGGTGCCTCAGTCGACATTGATGTTGGATGTGAAGGCCTATTCGCGAGCAGGCTCGCTCCCACATGGGATCTGTGTCACTTGAAAGTCGAGGCCTGCATGTCTTTCGATCTCGCCGCACGCCTTGCTGCCCGTCGTGCCGAAAACCTCTATCGCCAGCGACCGCTGCTCGAGTCCCCGCAGGGGCCGCAAGTGGTGGTCGACGGCAAACCGTTGCTTGCCTTCTGCAATAACGATTACCTCGGTCTGGCCAATCACCCGCAAGTGATCGAAGCCTGGCGCGCCGGCGCTGAACGTTGGGGTGTCGGTGGTGGCGCCTCGCATCTGGTGATCGGCCACAGCAGTCCGCATCACGCCCTTGAGGAAGCTTTGGCTGACCTCACCGGCCGCCCGCGCGCGCTGCTGTTCACCACCGGCTACATGGCCAATCTCGGCGCGGTCACGGCGCTGGTCGGGCAGGGCGATACGGTGCTGGAAGATCGCCTCAATCACGCTTCGTTATTGGATGCGGGTCTGTTGTCTGGGGCGCGTTTCAATCGCTATCTGCACAACGACGCGGTGAGCCTGGCCAAACGTCTGGAGAAAGCCACCGGCAATACGTTGGTGGTCACCGACGGTGTGTTCAGCATGGACGGCGACCTCGCGGATCTGCCGGTGCTGGCCCGTGAAGCCAAGGCCAAAGGCGCGTGGTTGATGGTCGATGACGCTCACGGTTTCGGGCCGCTGGGTGCGAATGGCGGCGGCATCGTCGAGCATTTTGGTTTGAGTCAGGAGGATGTGCCGGTGCTGGTCGGCACCCTCGGCAAAGCGTTCGGCACGGCGGGGGCATTTGTCGCTGGCAGCGAAGAGTTGATCGAAAGCCTGATCCAGTTCGCCCGCCCGTACATCTACACCACCAGCCAGCCACCGGCGCTGGCCTGCGCGACGCTGAAAAGTATCGAGCTGCTGCGCACTGAACACTGGCGTCGCGAACATCTGCAGACGCTGATCCGTCAGTTCCGCCATGGCGCCGAGCAGATTGGTCTGGAACTGATGGACAGCTTTACGCCGATTCAGCCGATCATGATTGGCGATGCCGGACGCGCGGTGCGGCTGTCGCAGATGTTGCGCGAGCGCGGGCTGATGGTCACCGCGATCCGCCCGCCGACCGTGCCCGCCGGTAGTGCCCGCTTGCGCGTGACCCTGACCGCCGCTCACAGCGAGGCGCAGGTGCAGCTATTGTTAGAGGGACTGGCCGATTGCTTTGCCCAACTGTCGTCGGAGCCAAGCCATGCGTGATCGCCTGATTCTGCTGCCCGGCTGGGGCCTCGGTGTGTCGCCGATGGAGCCGCTGGCCGCCGCATTGCAAGGCCTTGATGAACATCTGAAAGTCGATATCGAGCCGCTGCCGGAGCTGAACTCCAGCGACCTGCAAGACTGGCTCGATGAACTCGACGAGTGCATTCCTCAAGACGTCTGGCTCGGTGGCTGGTCGCTGGGCGGCATGCTCGCGTCCGAATTAGCGGCGCGCCGTGGCGAGCGTTGCTGCGGTTTGCTGACGCTGGCGAGCAATCCTTCTTTCGTTGCCCATGAGCAGTGGCCGAACGCGATGCCCGGCGAGACTTTCGACGCGTTTCTTGCCGGTTGCCAGGCCGATCCGCGCACAACTCTCAAACGCTTCTCGCTGCTCTGTGCTCAAGGCGCGCAAGACCCGCGCGGGTTGTCGCGGTTGATGTTGGGCGGCGCGCCAAATACTGCGCCGTCGGCGTTGATGGCGGGATTGGAATTGCTTGCGCAAATGGACACCCGCGAAGCGCTGCAGGCTTTTCGTGGCCCGCAGTTTCATTTGTTCGCCGGACAGGACGGCTTGGTCCCGGCGGAAGCGGCGGGGGCATTGTTCGCCCTGTTACCGGATATCGAAATCGGTCTGATCGAACAGGCCAGCCATGCCTTTCTTCTGGAAGACCCCCACGGACTGGCGGGCGCTATCCAGGCTTTTTTACATGAGTGCGGTGATGACTGATTTGTCTCTTGTGCTGCCTGGCGGCTTGCCTGACAAGCGTCAGGTCGCAGCCTCTTTTTCTCGTGCGGCGGCCAGTTACGACAGCGTCGCCGAGTTGCAACGTGATGTCGGTACACAGTTGATTGAGCGTTTGCCGCAGGAATTTGTGCCGGCGCGTTGGCTGGATCTGGGGTGTGGCACGGGTTATTTCACCCGCGCGCTGGCTTCGCGGTTTGCCGAGGGCCACGGTCTGGCGTTGGACATTGCCGAAGGAATGCTCGATCACGCGCGGCCATTGGGTGGCGCTGAGTATTTTATTGCTGGTGATGCCGAGCGCCTGCCGCTGCAGGATTCGACCTGCGACCTGATCTTCTCCAGCCTCGCGGTGCAGTGGTGTGCGGATTTCGAGGCGGTGCTCAGCGAAGCGTTTCGTGTGCTGAAACCAGGTGGGTTCTTCGCGTTTGCTAGTCTTTGTGTAGGGACGCTGTTTGAGTTGCGCGACAGCTGGCGGCAGGTCGATGGGCTGGTGCACGTCAACCGCTTCCGCGAGTTCTCCCGTTATGAGCAATTGTGTGCGGCCAGTGGTTTGCGCACGCTGAGCCTGGAGAATCAACCGCACGTGCTGCATTACCCGGATGTGCGCAGTTTGACCCATGAGTTGAAAGCCTTGGGGGCGCACAATCTGAATCCGGGTCGCCCGGGCGGTTTGACCGGGCGGGCGCGGATTCTCGGTTTGGTTGAAGCTTACGAGCAGTTCCGTGAGGCGTCGGGGTTGCCGGCGACTTATCAGGTGGTCTACGCCGTGTTGGAGAAACCCGTATGAGCGCAGCCTATTTCATCACCGGTACGGACACCGATGTCGGCAAGACCACGGTCGCCGCCGGATTGCTGCACGCGGCGCGTTCGGCGGGGTTGAGTACGGCGGCGGGAAAACCGGTGGCGTCAGGGTGCGAGGTGACGCCCAAGGGTTTACGCAACTCCGATGCATTGGCGCTATTGGCCGAATGTTCGCTGCCGCTGACTTATCAACAGGTCAATCCGGTGGCGTTCGAGCCGGCGATTGCTCCGCATCTGGCGGCGCGTGAAGCGGGTGTGGCCTTGACCGTGCAATCGCTGCTGGCGCCGATGCGCGAGATTCTGGCGATGCATGCCGATTTCACTCTGATCGAAGGCGCGGGCGGCTGGCGGGTGCCTTTGGCCGATCAGGATAATCTGTCGGATCTGGCGATTGCGCTGAAGTTGCCGGTGATTCTGGTGGTGGGCGTGCGGCTGGGGTGCATCAGTCATGCCTTGCTGACGGCGGAGGCGATTGCCCGTGATGGGCTGCAACTGGCCGGGTGGGTGGCGAATATCATCGATCCGAAGACTTCACGGCTGGAAGAAAACCTCGCGACGTTGGCCGAGCGGATTCCGGCGCCGTGCCTGGGGCGCGTGCCGAAACTCAAGGCCCTGAGCGCAGAAACGGTGGCGGATCATTTGCAACTGGATCTGCTCGACTAAGCTTTTCTCTATGGGCAGGCACTGTGCCATTAGTGTTTTTGACGGGTGTTTTTCTGGCGCCTCTGCTTCAATGGCAGCCATTGATCCTTCCCAGGGATGAGAACTGTTATGGAAATCTCCGGTAACACAGCTTTTTATGCAGGTCTGAGCTCGATTCAGAGCGGGCAGAACCGCGTCGATCAGGCTGCCAGCCAGATTGCCAACAATACAATCGAGCGCTCGGTGACCAGCCAGTCGTCTGAAGTGCAGATTGATCGTCTGCGCGGTGTCGATCGCGCCCAGCAATCGGATCTGGCCAGCAATATGGTCGAGATGTCTCAGGGCAAGATCCAGGCGGAGCTGGGTGTGAAAGTCGCCAAAGCCTCCGACGAAGTGCTCGGTACGATCATCGACACCTTCGCCTGATTTTTCGCAATCTGCACCCTGAACGCCGCGCCTTGTCGCGGCGTTTTTTGTTGTAAGTCCTTCTCCCTCAACTAATCTTTTTTCAGCGCCCGTGGCTCATTCGAACGCATGGCGGTTTGCTGTGCCCGGCGTTTGAAAGGTGCGATGACGAACGGCAAAAGATCGACGCTTGACAAGATTTCGGCGTAAACGTATGTTTCAAACAACTGTTTGACCGTCACAACAAATCAACACGGTCGTTCATTCCCGGTTACATCAGCAGAGGTTTATCGCTATGCCTGACTACAAGGCCCCCTTGCGTGATATTCGCTTCGTTCGTGACGAACTGCTCGGCTACGAAGCGCACTATCAGAGCCTTCCGGCTTGCGCAGACGCAACTCCGGACATGGTTGACGCCATTCTCGAAGAAGGCGCCAAGTTTTGTGAGCAGGTACTGGCACCGCTGAACCGCGTGGGCGACCTCGAAGGTTGCACCTGGAGCGAGTCCGGCGTGAAAACCCCGACGGGCTTCAAAGAGGCTTACAAGCAATTCGTTGAAGGCGGCTGGCCAAGCCTGGCCCACGACGTCGAGCACGGCGGTCAGGGTCTGCCTGAGTCGCTGGGTCTGGCAGTGAGTGAAATGGTTGGCGAAGCCAACTGGTCGTGGGGCATGTACCCAGGCCTGTCGCACGGCGCGATGAACACCATCTCCGAGCACGGCACCCCAGAGCAGCAAGAAGCCTATCTGACCAAACTGGTCTCCGGCGAATGGACTGGCACCATGTGCCTGACCGAACCGCACTGCGGCACCGACCTGGGCATGCTGCGCACCAAAGCCGAACCTCAGGCCGACGGTTCCTACAAGGTTTCCGGCACCAAGATCTTCATCTCGGCCGGTGAACACGACATGGCCGATAACATCGTCCACATCGTGCTGGCCCGCCTGCCGGATGCACCGGCTGGCACCAAAGGCATCTCGCTGTTCATCGTTCCGAAATTCATGCCGAATGCCGATGGCACCGTCGGTGAGCGCAACGCAGTGAGCTGCGGTTCGCTGGAACACAAGATGGGCATTCACGGCAACGCCACCTGCGTGATGAACTTCGACGGCGCCACCGGTTACCTGATCGGCCCGGCGAACAAAGGCCTGAACTGCATGTTCACCTTTATGAACACCGCACGTCTGGGTACCGCGCTGCAGGGCCTGGCCCACGCCGAAATCGGTTTCCAGGGTGGCTTGAAATACGCTCGCGATCGTCTGCAAATGCGCTCGCTGACTGGCCCGAAAGCGCCGGATAAAGCCGCTGACCCGATCATCGTGCACCCAGACGTACGCCGCATGCTGTTGACCATGAAGGCGTTCGCCGAAGGCAACCGTGCGATGGTGTACTTCACTGCCAAACAGGTCGACATCGTCAAATACGGCGTCGATGAAGAAGAGAAAAAGAAAGCCGACGCACTGTTGGCCTTCATGACCCCGATCGCCAAAGCGTTCATGACCGAAGTCGGCTTCGAATCCGCTAACCACGGCGTACAGATCTACGGCGGCCACGGCTTCATCGCCGAGTGGGGCATGGAGCAGAACGTTCGCGACAGCCGCATTTCGATGCTGTACGAAGGCACCACCGGTATCCAGGCACTCGACCTGCTGGGCCGTAAAGTGCTGATGACGCAAGGCGAAGCTCTGAAGGGCTTCACCAAGATCGTCCACAAGTTCTGCCAGAACAACGAAGGCAACGAAGCCGTTGCAGAGTTTGTCGCACCGCTGGCGGCAATCAACAAGGAATGGGGCGAGCTGACCATGAAGGTCGGTATGGCCGCCATGAAAGATCGCGAAGAAGTCGGCGCGGCTTCCGTGGACTACCTGATGTACTCCGGTTATGCCTGCCTGGCTTATTTCTGGGCCGACATGGCGCGTCTGGCTGCTGAAAAGCTGGCAGAAGGCAGCGGCGACGCTGCGTTCTACACCGCAAAGCTGCAAACCGCGCGTTTCTACTTCCAGCGCATCCTGCCGCGTACCCGTACCCACGTGGCCACTATGCTGTCGGGCGCCAACAACCTGATGGACATGAAAGAAGAAGACTTCGCACTGGGTTACTAAGCCTTAACGCAGTCTCCTGAAAACCGCTGCTCCCGTTAGGGGGTAGCGGTTTTTTTGTTGGTGAACAGTTCAGATAGTCGGGCTACCGGCCGTTAAAGAGACAGTGTGTGATCTGGATCACATTGTGTGGGCTTGGCTGCACTTTGCAGGCACAATGCCATCTCTTTGATATGACGGGTCGGAGCTTTACCCTTGCCGCGTTCTTCCGCTGTACGTTTCAGCCATTTCCTACCTTCACTGCTGTTGTTACTTGCGGGGTTGGCGGCTGCGTACGTCAAAGACCTCAGCGTGTTCTTCACTTCGCTGTTCAATGTGTTGCCGACCCTGGTGCTGCTGTTGGGTGGCGCTTATTGCGCGGTTTATCGGCGTCAGCGTGAACTGTTTCTGATGCTCACGGTGTACATCGCGTACTTTTTGCTCGACACCCAGACCGACTATTACCGCGACAACGGCAAGGTCCGCGAAGACGCTGCCGTGGTCTTTCATCTTGTATGTTTGCTGCTGCCGTTGTTGTTCGGCTTGTTCGCTGCGTGGCAGGAACGTACGCATCTGTTTCAGGACATGGTTGCGCGCTTCGCCGTGCTGCTGGCCTTCGGCAGCGTGGCGCTGGGGCTTGAGCAAAGTTATCCCCAGGCGCTGCTGATGTGGCTGTCGGAAATCCGCTGGCCGGCGCTGCATGGCGCATGGATGAGTCTGATCCAGCTTTCCTATCCGGTATTTATCTCGGCGTTCCTGCTCTTGGCCTGGCAGTACTGGCGCAATCCGCGCCCACTGCATGCGGCACAATTGGTTGGCCTGCTCGGCGTGTTCTGGATGCTGCCGAAAACCTTCATCCTGCCGTTTACCTTGAACATCATGTGCAGTCAGGTGATGTTGATGATTGCCGCCGCCGTTGCGCACGAGGCTTATCAAATGGCCTTCCGCGACGAACTGACCGGTCTGCCGGGACGTCGCGCGCTCAACGAACGCATGCAGCGCTTGGGCCGCAACTATGTGCTGGCGATGAGCGACGTCGATCACTTCAAGAAATTCAACGACACCCACGGTCACGATGTCGGTGACCAGGTACTGCGTCTGGTCGCCAGCAAGCTGTCGAAAATCAGCGGTGGCGGTAGGGCGTATCGCTACGGTGGTGAGGAATTTGCTCTGGTGTTCGCAGGCAAAACCCTTGAAGAGTGCATGCCGCATCTTGAGGTGATCCGCGAGTCGATTGCGTCCTACAGCATTCAACTGCGCAATCAGGAAAACCGTCCGCAGGATGATCAGCAAGGTCGCCAGCGCCGCGCCGGTTCGGGAGCGTCCAGTGTGTCGGTGACAGTGAGCATCGGCGTCGCCGAGCGAGTGGAGCAGCGCAACCCGGAACAAGTGCTGAAGTCTGCCGACGAGGCGCTTTACGCCGCTAAAGGCGCGGGGCGTAACTGCGTGATGGCGTACGGACAAAACCGCCGTGGCGCGGTGCGTATGGACACCGCTGCGGGTTGAGTGATGACGGCGCATTCAGCGCCTGCACAATGATTGTGGGGCGTGGTGGCCGGCAGTAGGTTGAGGCAATCTGCTGACGGAGAAGCCACCATGCCTGAGTACAAAGCTCCCCTGCGCGACATGCGCTTTCTGATCGACCACGTCTTCGACTTTCACAGCAACTACGCCGCCCTCGGCGCGCACGACGCCAGCCCGGACATGATCAACGCGATTCTCGAAGAGGGTGCGAAGTTCTGTGAGAACATTCTGGCACCGCTCAATCGCAGCGGTGACGAAGAGGGCTGCCATTTCGACAACGGTGTGGTGACAACGCCTACAGGCTTCAAGCAAGCCTTCGCACAATACGTGGAAGGCGGCTGGCACGGTCTGGCCGCAGACACGTCCTACGGCGGCCAGGGCCTACCGAGTTCGCTGGGGCTGGTGATCAGCGAAATGGTCGGCTCCAGCAACACGTCCTGGGGCATGTACCCGGGGCTGACTCACGGCGCGATGTCGGCGATTCACGCCCACGGCAGCGCCGAGCAGAAAGACACCTACCTGAGCAAACTCACCGCCGGCCAGTGGACCGGCACCATGTGCCTGACTGAAGCCCACTGCGGCACCGACCTGGGCATCATCAAGACCCGCGCCGTGCCTCAGGCCGATGGCAGTTACGCGGTCACCGGCAGCAAGATTTTCATCTCTGCCGGCGAGCACGACATGAGCGACAACATCATCCATCTGGTGTTGGCTAAACTGCCGGACGCGCCGGCCGGAACCAAAGGGATTTCGCTGTTTATCGTGCCGAAATTCTTGCCGGATGCGACGGGTGAGGCAGGCGAGCGCAATGGCGTGTCCTGCGGTTCGATCGAACACAAAATGGGCATCAAGGCGTCGGCCACTTGCGTGTTGAACTTCGACGGCGCCAAGGGCTATCTGATCGGCGAGGCGAACAAGGGCCTGAACTGCATGTTCACCATGATGAACCACGCACGGCTCGGCACCGGGATGCAGGGTTTGTGTCTGGGCGAAGCGAGTTTCCAGGGCGCGATCAAATACGCCAACGACCGTTTGCAGATGCGCTCGCTGACCGGCGCCAAAGCCCCGGACAAAGCCGCCGATCCGATCATCGTTCACCCGGATGTGCGGCGCATGCTGCTGACCATGAAGGCCTTCAACGAGGGCAATCGTGCGCTGACGTATTTCACCGCGCAGTTGCTTGATGTCGCGCATCTGAGCAGCGATGCCGAGGCGCGTCAGGAGGCTGAGGACTTGCTGGCGTTCCTCACGCCGATCTGCAAGGCGTTCATGACCGACACCGGGCTGGAAGTGACCAACCACGGCATGCAGGTGTTTGGTGGCCACGGTTTTATTCGCGAGTGGGGCATGGAGCAGTTGGTTCGCGACTGTCGGATTGCGCCGATCTACGAAGGCACCAACGGCATTCAGGCGCTGGATCTGCTGGGGCGCAAGGTGCTGGGCAGTCAGGGCAAGTTGCTGCGGGGTTTTACAAAAATCGTCCACAAATTCTGCGCGGCCAACGCCGAGCACCCGCAACTGGGCAGTTTCGTTGCGCAGCTCAATGAGTTGAACCAGCAGTGGGGCGACCTGACCATGAAGGTTGGGATGGCGGCGATGAAGAACCCGGATGAGGTGGGCGCGGCGTCGGTGGATTACCTGATGTACAGCGGTTACATCATCCTCGGCTATTTGTGGTTGCGTATGGCATTGGTGGCGCAGGCGCAACTGGAGGCGGGCGAGGGTGAGGCGGATTACCTGCGCGGGAAGTTGGCGACGTGCGAGTTTTACTTCAAGCGTTTGTTGCCGCGTACGTCAGCGCATCGGGCGGCGATTGAGGCGGGGAGTGATTGTTTGATGAAGTTGCCTGCTGAACTGTTTGCGCTTTAAGGAAGATCAAAAGATCGCAGCCTTCGGCAGCGCCTACAGGGAACGGGCGTTGTCGGGGCTGCGATTTTTGTGGTGACTAAAAATAACAAAACAGTCACCGGTTGACCCTATGTGTCGCAAAAGTTGTTGAGGTACACTCCGGCTCAACGAAAACACCATTCCACGAATCACCTGTTTAGATCTTGCGAGGTTTGCCATGGCTGACTACAAAGCGCCGCTGCGCGATATGCGCTTCGTCCTCAATGAAGTGTTCGAAGTCGCCAAACTCTGGGCTGAACTGCCAGCGCTGGCCGAGACCGTCGACGCCGAAACCGTTGAAGCCATTCTCGAAGAGGCCGGCAAGGTCACCAGCAAAAGCATCGCGCCACTGAGCCGTGCGGCTGACGAGGAAGGTTGCCATTGGGCCGACGGTGCCGTCACCACTCCGGCAGGTTTCCCACAGGCTTATCAGACTTATGCCGAAGGCGGCTGGGTCGGCGTTGGCGGTGATCCGGCCTACGGCGGCATGGGCATGCCCAAAGCCGTGTCGGCGCAAGTCGAAGAAATGGTCAACTCCGCCAGCCTGTCCTTCGGTCTGTACCCGATGCTGACTGCCGGCGCCTGCCTGTCGATCAACGCCCACGCCAGCGAAGAGCTGAAAGCTGCGTACCTGCCGAACATGTACGCCGGCGTCTGGGCCGGTTCGATGTGCCTGACCGAGCCGCACGCTGGCACCGACCTGGGGATCATCCGCACCAAGGCCGAGCCTCAGGCCGACGGTTCCTACAAAGTCAGCGGCACCAAGATCTTCATCACCGGTGGCGAACACGACCTGACCGAAAACATCATTCACCTGGTGCTGGCCAAACTGCCAGATGCTCCGGCCGGTCCTAAGGGCATCTCGCTGTTCCTGGTGCCGAAGTTCATGGTCAATGCCGACGGCAGCCTGGGCGCGCGCAACCCGGCGAACTGCGGTTCGATCGAACACAAGATGGGCATCCAGGCGTCCGCGACCTGCGTGATGAACTTCGACGAAGCCGTGGGTTATCTGGTTGGCGAGCCGAACAAAGGCCTCGCCGCGATGTTCACCATGATGAACTACGAACGTCTGGGCGTCGGCATCCAGGGCCTGGCCACCGGCGAGCGCTCTTACCAGAACGCCGTTGAATATGCGCGTGACCGTCTGCAAAGCCGTTCGCCAACCGGCGCGCAGAACAAAGACAAAGTCGCAGACCCGATCATCGTCCACCCGGACGTGCGGCGCATGCTGCTGACCATGAAAGCCTCGAACGAAGGCGGCCGTGCGTTCTCCACCTACGTGGCGATGCAACTCGACACCGCCAAGTTCAGCGAAGACGCCACCACCCGCAAACGTGCGGAAGATCTGGTTGCACTGCTGACGCCGGTGGCCAAGGCGTTCCTCACCGATCTGGGTCTGGAAACCACCGTGCACGGCCAGCAGATTTTCGGCGGCCACGGCTATATCCGCGAGTGGGGTCAGGAGCAACTGGTGCGCGACGTGCGCATCACCCAGATCTACGAAGGCACCAACGGCATTCAGGCACTGGACCTGGTCGGTCGCAAGATCGTCGGCAGCGGTGGCGCGTTCTACAAACTGTTCGCCGACGAGATCCGCCACTTCACCGCCACCGCGAGTGCCGATCTGGGCGAATTCACCAAACCGCTGAACGATGCGGTCAATACCCTCGACGAGCTCACCTCGTGGCTGCTGGATCGGGCGAAAAACAACCCGAACGAAATCGGCGCGGCCTCAGTCGAATATCTGCAAGCGTTTGGATACGTTTCCTACGCCTACATGTGGGCGTTGATGGCCAAAGCCTCGTTGGGTAAAGAAGCGCAGGACGATTTCTATGCCAGCAAGCTTGGCACCGCGCGCTTCTACTTCGCCCGTTTGCTGCCGCGTATTCACTCGTTGAGTGCGTCGGTGAAGGCCGGTAGCGAGTCGCTGTTCCTGCTGGATGCAGCGCAATTCTGATGAGAAAGCGTCATGTAAGCATTTGCTTACATGACGTGCTGCTGTTCTCCCATATGCGTGGATTGGATCCACGGCTAATCTACATTTCATGGACGTCGCGCAGGAAGCGCAAAGCAACAACACGGACACGTAGGATTCTGCCAGGGTGGCGGAGTGAAATGGATGTCAGGGAAACAGTCTGCAAAGCCCCGCTTCGGCGGGGTTTTCTTTTGCCTGCAGAAAAGTAGTCAGGCCAGCGGATCCAGCGCCGGCTTCACTTCGCGCTCCATCACTTCCTCCAGCAACGTTTGTAACAGTGCCAAAGGCGCCTGCTGGCGCTGCACATCGCGACAGACCAAGCCAACCTTCAGCGGCACCCGTGGTTCGCTCAGCGGTTTCCACAGCAGATCCTGATCGTCGTATTCCTTCTGCGAACGCCCCGGCAACACGGTCGCCAGTTTGGTGTGCGGCAAACTGTCGAGAATCCCCACCATATTGTTCAGCTCGGCCTGCACTTGCGGGCGTCGTCCCAGGGCGGTCAGTTGCGCCTGCCAGATCTGGCGGATCTGGAATTCTTCGCCCAACAGCAACATGGGCAGTTCGGCGGCCTGGCGCATCGAGACTTTCTTGAATTCACGCAACGGATGATCCGCCGGGATCACCAGCGTCAGTTCATCTTCGTAGAGCATTACGCCGTGCAGCCCAGGTTGGCGTGGCGGCAGATAACTGATGCCGATGTCCAATGAACCGTTGAGCAGTCGCCGCTCGATCTCAAGTCCGGTCAACTCATAAATCTGCACCACCAGATGCGGTTGCGCCTTGCGCACCCGTTCGAGCATTTGCGGCACCAGACTGGTGTGAACCGTTTGCAGCACGCCAATCGCCAGCGTGCGCAAGGCCTGGCCCTTGAAGTTGCCCAATGCCTCGCGCGCCCGTTGCAAGCCATCAAGCAATGGCAAGGCATGGTTGTACAAAGTGTGAGCGGCGAGGGTCGGCAGCAGACGTTTGCTGCTGCGTTCGAACAGGGTGACGTCGAGGTTCTGTTCGAGCTGACGGATCTGCTGCGATAGTGCCGGTTGCGAGATCGAAAGGCGCTCCGCCGCCCGGCCAACATGGCCTTCTTCGTAGACCGCGACGAAATAACGCAGTTGTTTGAAATCCATAAGTAATGCTTATCGAAAATGCTGGTAAATCGAAATGGCCCGCAAGCCTCGGTGAGCCTAGTCTAACCGCATTCACAAGGCTTACAGGGCCAGAAAGCGCGATGAATAGCGTTCGCTTCGACAGTGTTTGCATAGGCAGTTCAAAACACCTGAAACGAGGTGTTTTTCAATGAATCTGTTCAGTTTGCGGCGTCAGACGCCGAGTCTTGATGACCTCGCCTTCGAGGCCAATCCTGCAGAAAGCAGCGAAAATCTTAGCGTTGAAAGGCTGATGCCCAGCATCGAACGACCGCAGCAGGTGTTCGTCCGGGGGCAGGGTTCGTGGTTGTGGGACAGTAACGACCGCGCGTACCTCGACTTTTCCCAGGCCGGCGGTGCCAACAGCCTTGGCCACAGCCCTTCGGCGTTGGTCAAAGCCATCAGCAGTCAGGCGCAGGCGCTGATCAATCCCGGTTTCAATCTGCATAATCGCGGCATGCTCAGCCTTGCCGAGCGCCTCTGCGCCGCCACTTTCAGCGATCAGGCTTATTTGCTCAACAGCGGCAGCGAAGCCTGTGAAGCGGCGATCAAACTGGCGCGCAAATGGGGCCAACTGCATCGCGGCGGCGCGTCGCGGATTATTGTTGCGAAGCAGGGTTGTCATGGCCGTAGTCTGGCGACGATTTCCGCCTCCGACAGCTGCAACCTGCACAACCGTTTTGCGCCACTGCTGCCGGGTTTCGATCTGGTGCCGTTCAACGACTTGCCGGCACTGCACGCGGCGGTTGATGCGCAGACCGTGGCGATCATGCTGGAGCCGATCCAGAGCGACGCAGGAGTTGTGCCGGCGACCGAGCATTACCTCAAAGGTGTCGAACGACTGTGCCGCGAATTGGGCATTCTGCTGATTCTCGACGAAGTACAGACCGGCATCGGTCGCTGCGGCACCTTGCTCGCCGAACAATCCTACGGCGTGCGCGCCGATATCGTTGTGCTCGGCAAAGGGCTTGGCGGCGGTGTGCCATTGGCGGCGCTGCTGGCGCGGGGCAAGGCCTGCTGTTTCGAGGCCGGCGAGCTCGGCGGTACGCATCACGGCAATGCATTGATGACGGCGGCCGGTCTGGTCGTGCTCGACAGCGTGCACGACCGCAGCTTCCTCCAGCAGATCAAAGATAACGGTCAGCACCTGCGTGAAGGTCTGGCCCGATTGGCACACCGCTACGACCACGGCGAACTGCGCGGCCAGGGCCTGTTCTACGGATTGACCCTGTCAGACGATTCCGCCGAAGCCGTGGTCCACGCCGCACTGCATGAAGGCCTGCTGCTCAATGCCCCGCAAGCCAACTGCCTGCGCTTCACTCCGGCGCTCACCGTGAGCAAAACCAACATCGACGAAATGCTCCTGCGCCTGGGCCGCGGCTTTTCGCGAGTGCGCACCGCACAACTGCAATGCCGCAAAGGGATTGCCGTCTGAGCTGAAGTTTCCTACCCGATTTCCAGAACCGTCTCGCGGTATAACGCACGCCCCACGCCTGATTCTTTTGGCGTGGGGCGTTTTTTTGAGCGGGTGATGGCGATCAAATGGCCGTTGCACTGAACCCTGACGAACGGCGCAGGTCGATTAGCTTGTATGGCTCAAGTGAGCCAACCCCCCATACAGGAGCTGCCCCATGGATTTCATTCGCATCATCATCGCTATTCTGTTGCCACCACTGGGCGTCTTTCTGCAGGTCGGATTTGGCGGGGCGTTCTGGTTGAACATTCTGCTGACGTTGTGCGGTTATATTCCGGGGATCGTGCATGCGGTGTACATCATCGCCAAGCGCTGAGTACTGCGGCGCCAAGTAGATAGCTTTCGCGAGCAGGCTCGCTCCCACAGCGGATTTGTGAACGACACAGATCCAGTGTGGGAGCGAGCCTGCTCGCGAATGGGGCTGCGCGATTTCAACGGGGCGCCCTGATCAGTCCGCCAACCCCATCACCCGCCGATAGAACTTCCACTCCTGCTCCAGCGCATGCGCCTGATTGGCCGCGCGACGGAAGCCGTGGCGTTCGTCGGGGTAGTAATGCGCTTCGACCGCGATGCCGTTCTGCTCCAGCGCCGTGACCATGTCGCGGGTTTGTTGCGGGACAACCACAGCGTCCAGTTCTCCCTGAAAGAAGATCACCGGCACGCGTATTTTGTTTGCGTGCAGCAACGGTGTGCGTGCGGCGTAGCGTTCGGCGTCCTGCTCGGGATCACCGATCAGCCAGTCCAGATAATCACCCTCGAATTTGTGCGTTGCCCGAGCCAATGCAACCGGGTCGCTAACGCCGTACAAGCTCGCTCCGGCGCGGAAAACCTGTTTGAACGCCAGCGCACATAATGTGGTGTAGCCGCCTGCGCTGCCGCCACGAATGAATGCGCGTTCACCGTCGATCAAACCCTGCTCGGCGAGATAGTTCACCACCGCACAAGCATCCTCGACATCCACTTCACCCCAGCTCAGATGCAAGGCCTGTCGATATTCGCGGCCATAACCACTGCTGCCGCGATAGTTGAGATCAGCGACGGCAAAGCCGCGTTGCGTCCAGTACTGAGTGCGCGGATCAAGCATCGGGTAGCAGGCTGATGTCGGGCCGCCGTGAATGAACACCACCAGCGGCGGTTTTGTCTCGCCGCTCATGGCTGGATAAAAGAATCCGTGTGCTTCGCCCGAACCGCTTGGGTAGCGCAGGGTTTGCGGACGGCTGATGCGTTCGGCGGGCAGGGGCGCTACGCCACCGGCCAACACCTCCACTCCGCGCGTGGTTCGATCAATGGCGATGACCGCCGAAGGGCTGATCGGCGAGGCGGCGATGCAGTAGATGTTTTGTGCATCCAGCGCCAAGTGGCGGAAGCGGCTGTAATCCCCCGTGTAATCTTCATCGCCAAGCGTCAGGCGCCCAAAACCACCTTCGCTCCAACTGGCAAGAAAGGAATCCCCAACAGGAAACCAAGTGCAGCCGCCGAGTTGCCACGGTGCCGGCGCATGATCGGCCTGCGCAGCGAGCAGTGGTTTCAAGCCATCGCTAGTTTCAACCCACGGCTGCCAGAAACCACCCCGATCAGTCAGGCAGTACAAACGACCTTCGGCATCGAATCGCGGTTGTTGAATCGACTCCTCAACCTGGTCTCCCGCCACGCAACGGGGCGCAGAAAAATCACCGTCAGCCACCATCAATCGTGTTGAAGTCCACGGTTGATGAGGCCGGCTCCACTCGATCCACGCCAAACGCTGACCATCCGGGCTGAGGGTGGGCGCCGCGTAGAAATCCGCACCTTCGGCCAGTACACGTCGCGCGCCATCCGCCAGATCAATCGCCACCAGCCGATGCTGATCTTGCTGTTCTTCAACCGCCAGAACCTGGCCGAAGGCGAATTGCACATCGCCATAACGGCATCCGCCCGACGTCAGCGCCTCTGGCGAACCATCCAGCGATTGCCGATACAACTGCTGATCCGTCTCAGCGACGAAAACCACCCCATCCGGCGTCAGACAAAACGCGCCACCGCCATATTCGTACACCCGACTGCGCACACTGAAACCATCCGGTGTCAGACATTTCGCCACGCCATCGCGCCAATGCCAGATCCGGCACGCGGCATCTTCCGGGCGGTATTCATTCCAGAACAGCCCATTGGCGCCGAGTTGCAGTTCGGCGAAATCCATGCCGGCAGCGACGGCTTGCGAGGCGCTGAAAGGCTCAGCCCTTGGCGATGAGGCGCGAGTTTCGTTCATTGCGGAAGGCCAATTGTTCGATGGTTTGAGTGGCGGTCTCGGCTTCTTCGCGGGCCTTGAGAACCACGCCGTGATGTTCGGATTTGCTGCACACCGGATCAGCATTGCTCGCGTCGCCGGTGAGCATGAACGCCTGACAGCGGCAGCCGCCGAAGTCTTTTTCTTTCTCATCGCACGAGCGGCACGGCTCGGGCATCCAGTCGTAACCGCGAAAGCGGTTGAAGCCGAACGAGTCGTACCAGATGTGCTGCATGCTGTGATCGCGCACATTGGGAAACTGCACCGGCAGCTGTCGGGCGCCATGGCAGGGCAGGGCGGTGCCGTCCGGGGTGACCGTCAGAAAGATGCTGCCCCAGCCGTTCATGCAGGCTTTCGGGCGTTCTTCGTAGTAATCCGGGGTGACGAAAATCAGCTTGCACGGATGCCCTTCGGCTTCCAGCTTCGCCCGGTATTCGTTGGTGATGCGTTCGGCGCGCACCAGTTGTTCCTTGGTCGGCAACAGACCGACACGATTGAGCTGCGCCCAACCGTAGAACTGGCAGGTGGCGAGTTCGACGAAGTCGGCTTCGAGCGCAATGCACAGCTCGATGATGCGGTCGATCTTGTCGATGTTGTGCCGATGGGTGACGAAGTTCAGCACCATCGGATAGCCGTGGGCCTTCACCGCCCGAGCCATTTCCAGCTTCTGCGCGAAAGCCTTTTTCGAACCGGCGAGCAGGTTGTTCACTTGCTCGTCGCTGGCCTGAAAACTGATCTGGATGTGATCCAGTCCGGCCTTCTTGAAGTCGCTGATTTTCTGCTCGGTCAGGCCGATGCCGGAGGTGATCAGGTTGGTGTAGAAACCCAACTGCCGTGCTTCATGAATCAGCTCGGCGAGATCCTGACGCACCAGCGGCTCGCCGCCGGAAAAACCCAGTTGCGCCGCGCCCATCTCCCGCGCCTCGCGGAACACCTTGACCCATTGTTCTGTGGTCAGTTCTTTGCCCTGCTCGGCGAAATCCAGCGGATTGGAGCAGTACGGGCATTGCAGCGGGCAGCGGTAGGTCAGCTCGGCGAGCAGCCACAGCGGCAGGCCGATTTCAGGCTTGGCCGGCAGATCAGGCAAGTTCGATCCAGTGCTGCGCACGGGCAACCTCCATGAATTGCTCGATGTCATCACCGAGCTCAGGCACGCCGGGGAACTGCTCGTCGAGTTTGGCAATGATCGCCGCGACATCGCGTTCGCCGTCGATCAAACCGCCGATCAACGCAGCGGTTTCGTTGAGTTTGATCATGCCTTCGGGGTAGAGCAGCACATGGCCTTTCTGCGCCGGTTCGTACTGGAAGCGGTAGCCGGGACGCCAGGTCGGGACTTTGCTGCGGTCGAAACTCATAAGGTGATTCCTTTATGCCAGACCCGTTGTTCGGTGACGCTGTGATACGGCGGGCGGTTCAGTTCGTAGGCCATGCTCATGGCATCGAGCATGCTCCAAAGAATGTCCAGTTTGAACTGGAGAATTTCCAGCATGCGCTCTTGGCCTTCGCGGGTCTTGTAGTGCTCCAGCGTGATCGCCAGACCATGCTCGACATCGCGCCGCGCCTGACCGAGGCGGGTGCGGAAGTATTCGTAACCGGCCGGGTCGATCCACGGGTAATGCTGCGGCCAACTGTCGAGGCGCGATTGGTGGATCTGCGGTGCGAACAGTTCGGTCAACGAGCTGCTGGCGGCTTCCTGCCAACTGGCGCGGCGGGCGAAGTTGACGTAGGCGTCGACGGCGAAACGCACGCCGGGCAGCACCAGTTCCTGGGAGCGCAGTTGATCCGGGTCGAGACCGACCGCTTGGCCGAGACGCAGCCAGGCTTCGATGCCGCCGTCTTCACCGGGGGCGCCGTCGTGGTCGAGCAGGCGCTGGATCCATTCGCGGCGGATTTCGCGATCCGGGCAATTGGCGAGGATCGCCGCGTCTTTCAGGGGAATGTTCACCTGATAGTAGAAGCGGTTGGCGACCCAGCCCTGAATCTGCTCGCGAGTGGCGCGGCCTTCATACATCGCCACATGGTACGGGTGGTAGATGTGGTAGTAGGCGCCTTTGGCGCGCAGGGCTGCTTCGAATTCGGTGGGGGACAGCGGGGTGTCGGTCATTGCGGTTCTCCGGGGAAAAACCCTAGAAATATCTGGTGTCTGTACCGGCCTTATCGCGAGCAGGCTCACTCCTACAGGTGATCGCATTTCAATGTAGGAGTGAGCCTGCTCGCGATAGACTGCGCAGCGGTCTCAAATGCTTACAGCACAATACTCATGCCGTCATACGCCACTTCAACATTGCGCCGCGCCAACTCCGCACGCTCCGGCGAATCTTCATCGAGAATCGGGTTGGTGTTGTTGATGTGGATAAGCACCTTGCGCTGCTCAGGCAGTTGCTCCAGCACTTCGAGCATGCCGCCAGGTCCGTTCTGCGCCAGGTGGCCCATCTCGCGACCGGTGCGGGTGCCGACGCCGCGGCGCTGCATTTCATCGTCGTCCCACATCGTGCCGTCGACCAACAGGCAATCGCTGCTCGCCATGATCTCCAGCAGCGGTGCATCGACCTTGCCCAGCCCCGGCGCATAGAACAATTTGCCGCCGGTCTTCAGGTCTTCAACGATCAGACCGATGTTGTCGCCCGGATGCGGATCGAAGCGGTGCGGCGAGTACGGTGGCGCGGCGCTGCGCAATGGCAGCGGGGTGAAACGCAGGTTCGGGCAGGCGGCCACGGTGAAACTCTGGTCGAGTTCGATGCGGTTCCAGTCCAGCCCGCCATTCCAGTGCGTGAGCATCTTGAACAGCGGGAAACCGGTGCTCAGATCTTCATGAACCATGTCCGTGCACCAGACCTGATGCGGGCAACCTTCGCGCAGGCTGAGCAGGCCGGTGGTGTGGTCGATCTGGCTGTCCATCAGAATGATCGCGCTGATGCCGGTGTCACGCAGGGCGCGGCCCGGTTGCATCGGGGCGAAGCTTTGCAGCTGCGCGCGGATATCCGGCGAGGCGTTGCACAGCACCCAGTTCACGCCGTCATCGGAGATCGCGATGGACGATTGGGTGCGGGCCTTGGCATTCAGGCTGCCGTCGCGAAAGCCTGCGCAGTTGACGCAGTTGCAGTTCCACTGCGGAAAACCGCCACCGGCGGCCGAACCCAGAATCTGGACGAACATGAACGCTCCATCATTTCAACGCGGAAAATAAAACGCCCCGGCGAGCCGAGGCGTTGCACTGCAATTCTACGTAAGCAGAACTCAGCGGCTGGCGAAGTACATGGTGACTTCGAAGCCGATACGCAGGTCGGTGTAAGCAGGTTTTGTCCAGGACATGGTGTGTCTCCTCAGGGTGGGTGGGATAGCGCTGTCCATAGTTATAGTCCACGGCAGCGCAGAGATGTTCCAAATAGTTAGGCTGCTATGTTACTCAAAATTTCACCGGGTTTGCCCGTGAATCTTTGAGAAAGCTCCTTGCAGCCTCGGTAATGATCAATTTCCCGCTTGCCATGGCGTTTGCGGCACTGGATCGCTGGCGAGGCAGAGCCAGCCACCTTCTGCGTTGATCAAGCGCTGTGCGGCGCTGAGCAGTGTCTGGCGATCCAGTAGGCCGATGGCAGCGACCAGTTGCTCAAGATAATCCGACGAGTGGCCAGCGAGCTTGGCCTGCCAGAGCAATTCGGCCGCCTCTTTGCCGGCCAGGGTGGCGTCGTCGAATTGATCGGCGAGCTTTTGCCGGTGTTGGCTGAGGCCGACGTCATCAAGCTGTTCGATCAGCGCGGGAATGCCGTTGAGAAACTGTTGAATGTGCTCGAGCAACTCCGCAGGTTTGGCATTTGGCGATTGCACACCGAACAGCAGACTGGTTTGACCCTGGATCTGCCGCAGCGCACTGAACACGGCGTAGCCCAATTGCAGTTCGATGCGCAAACGCTGATAGAACGGTGTCTGGCACAGTTGCGCGAGCATTCGCCACGCTGCCTCGTCTGCGATGTCACGGCTGGCGGTTGGGCAATGCAGCAGCAAGGCATGTTCGCTGGATGCGGAATCGATGTTGCGCCAGTGCTTTTGCGCGAAGATCACTGTTGGCCCGGGCAACTGATTGTCCGGGATCCCGGGTATGCGGCTCAGGGCCAGGCCCATGGCGGATTGCGTTGGTTGGTTGAGGCCCAGTGCGAGGCCGTCCCAGCGCGAAGTTGTCCACAGGTGTTTGGCGTCATCGCCGGTTTTTGCTGGTTGCAGAACCTGTTCCGGCAGTGCTTTAAGCAGTTGGCGGATGGCGACAAGCGGCGTTTCCGGCTCGCTGCGCGGGGAATTCGCGTCAACTTGCGTCAGATTTTTCAGCGCGTGCTCAAGGATGCTGGGCATCGATTCCTGAAAACCGGTGAGCTTCAGGAGCCATTGCGTACCGCTGGCGTTGAAAGACAACGCCACCCCGGCTTCGCGCGCGTCCTGCTGCGTTTGCCGAAGACTGCGTTGCAATCTTGAGTGCAGCTCAGCGGTGGCTGCAGCTTCCATGTACCAACGCAGATAGATCGCGCCTTCATCGCCGCTGTCCGACAATGCTTGGCTGAACTGCATCGGCGAGCGTTCGCGGCGCCCGCGTGAGCGATCCTGAGCAAACGTGCGCAGGCCACGGTGGGCGCTGGTCTGGCCGCGAATCAACCCGGCATTGGCCAGAGGTTCGCTGGCGCGCAGGAATGGATTGGCAGCGGGCAGGTGCCAGCGCTCGCTGAAGTTATCCACAGTGCCGATGTCGCCGAGGATCTGCCTGAGGGCTGCAACGCCGGAATCGTCCAAGCCGTGTTCCAACTGCTCACTGTCGAGCCGCGCCAGTTGCAGCGCGCCACTGACTTGCTGCTGACGTTGAAGCAGGGCGGCGTACTCCTCGCGCAGTGGCGCCCAATCCTGCTGGGCAAAGAAACTCAGCCAATCGCGCAGATGTTCGCGAATGGCCGTCAACGATTCGGATGGAGCAGTGAATTCCAGATGCAGTAACGCTTGTCCGGCAAAGTGATAAACCGGCACTGCGTTCAAACCATCGGAGAGATTCTGCTGCTGCAAATGCGCCAGCAATCCGCCGGGTTTGCCGCTGTTCAACCAATGACAGAGAAACGCCAAAGCCTCGCCGGACGATTCAGGCACGGTATCGAAGGCGAACATCAGGTTGCCGCGCTGTTTGCCGACCTGTTGATAACTTTTCACCGCCAGCGGCAGGTGCGCAGCCTGCATAACTTTATCCCCAGCCGGTAACGCCGCCGCGAATTGCTCCGCCAGCAATTTCAATTCTTCAAGGCTCTGTGGCCCGACCAGACTCAAGGTCATCTGCCCGGTCTGATAAAACTGTTGGTGGAAATCTTTCAACGCCTGCTGAAATGCCGGATCTTCAACCTTCAGGCTGTCCCGATTCCCCGCATGAAACCCGCGCAACGGATGCTCTGCCGGTAAACCTTCATACAACGCAAACTGCTGCTGAGCCGCAGGATCCTGCGACCAGGCGACAAACTCCGCCTGCAACACTTCCCGTTCCCGCAACTGATCGTCCAGATTCATACGCGGATTGGCGAGCATGTCTGACAGACGCTCCAATCCAGCGCTGAACGCTAGTGTCGGCAGTTCAAAGAAAAAGTCGGTGGTACGTTCTCGCGTGCTGGCATTCACTTGCCCGCCATGGCCTTGCACGTAGGCCATCAGCCCTTCACCCGCAGGAAAACGCTCGGTGCCGAGAAACAGCAAATGCTCGAGAAAATGCGCCAGCCCCGGCCACGCCAACGGCACGTCATGACTACCGGCAGCCACGCGCAAAGCGGCGGCGCTACGCTTCAGGCCGGGCGCATGACGCAGGGTCACGCGCAAGCCGTTGGCCAGGGTTTCAGTGTGAGGGCGGGGGTGAGTCGGCGCAGGCATGGGCACTTCCAGAACAGTGAAGTGCCAATGCTAGCGGATTAGCGCTGGTTCAGCGCGGCGTAAAGCTCCGGACGGCGGTCGCTGAGGTAGCGATTGGCCGCGCGCGAGTCGAGCATCGACTGCCGATCCAGTTCGCCGACGATCAGCGCTTCGTCGAGTCCGGCCTGGGCGATACGGCTGCCATCCGGTGCGGCGAGGCTGCTTTGCCCGCAATAGTGGATCTCGCCTTCGTTACCGCAATAGTTGGCGTAGGCCACGTAGCACTGGTTTTCGAAAGCGCGGGAACGCACGGTGACGTCAGCGACGAAATCGAACGGAATCATGTTCGCCGTTGGCACCAGAATCAGCTCGGCGCCGGCGAGTGCCAGACGGCGGGTGTTTTCCGGAAACTCCAGGTCGTAACAGATCAGGAAACCGAGCTTCCAGCCGTTGAGTTCGACGATCGGGAAATCATCATCGCCGGGGCTGAACATCGAGCGATCCAGATCGCCGAACAGATGCGTCTTGCGATAATTGCACAGGCGCTCGCCGTGCGAATCGATCAGCTGCACCGCGTTGTAAATCTGCCCGTCGGCGGTGCGCTCCGGATAGCCGTAAACAATCGCCAAACCTGCGGCTTTGGCGATCCGGCCGATCTGCTGCGCCCATTCACCGTTGTAGACCTCGGCCAAGGTGCTGACCGCTTCTGCGCCGATGTTGTAGCCGGTCATGAACATCTCCGGCAGCACCAACAGATCGGCGCCCTTGGCCTCCATCGCCAGTTGATGCAGGCGTTGCAGGTTGGCGGCGGGGTCCAATGGCAGCGGCGGACATTGGTAAAGGGCTACACGCATCAGGGATTCCTCTTACTCGGGCAGGGCGATAGGGCCGATGTCTTTGAACACATCACCCGGGCCCGGGTTCGCTTTATGTGTCGAACCGCCGAAATGCTTCATGATCCCCCACACCGCGTTGAGCGAGGTTTGCACTGCGCCTTCGACCCACGCCGGTGTCCACGAAACGTCGTCGCCAGCGATAAAAATCCCGCGCTGTTCGGCCGGCATCTCGTCCTGCATGAAGTGCGCATACATGCGCTGGTTGTAGCGATAGTGGCCCGGAAGTGCACCTTTGAAGGCGCCGAGGAAGTACGGGTCGGCTTCCCACGACACGGTGATCGGGTCGCCGATGATCCGCGCAGCGATGTCGACTTTCGGATAGATCTTTTTCAACGCATTCAACGCCAGCTCAACGCGTTTTTCCACCGGATGCGGGAGCATCTTCAGCGCGTCACTCATCCACGAGTACGACAGGCAGATCACGCCTGGCTTGTCGTCGCCGTTGTCGAACAGATAGGTGCCACGGGTCAGGCGATCGGTGAGGGTCATGCTCATCTGGTCGCGGCCGGTTTCCGGGTCCTTGTCCTTCCAGAACGGTCGGTCGACCATCACAAAAGTCTTCGACGACTGCATGTAGCGGGTGCGGTCGAGCGCCATCCACATCTTTTGCGAGAACAAGGTTTCGTCGCATTCGATCTGGGTGGTCAGCAACCAGCTCTGGCAAGTGGTCAGCACGGCGGCGTATTCGCGGGTGTCACCGTTGTTGTCGGTGACGGCGAAACGGCCATTCGCCGCGTGGGCGATTTTCTTCACCCCGGAACGCGGGGCGCCACGGTGCAGGGATTTCAGGCTGGTGCCTTCAGGCCAGTGCACGCAGCGCTCCGGCACATGGCGCCAGATGCCTTGCGGCACTTGCTCGACACCGCCGACCACCAGGTGCTGGTGATCGTCGCAGTTGGTCATCACCACGCGGAAGATTTCCAGCATCGAGTTGGGGAAATCCGAGTCCCAGCCGCCGGTGCCGAATCCGACCTGACCGAACACTTCGCGGTGATGGAACGACAGTTTGGCGAAGGCTTCCGAGGTGGCGACGAAGTCGTAGAAGGTGCGGTCATCCCACAGCGGCACCAGGGTATTCCACAGCTCTTTAAGGCGTGGCACATCGCGGTCGCGAATGGCTTGCTGGATATCGGCGAACTGCGAGCCGGCCTCCAGTGCATCCGCCCAGGCGTCAGCCACTTCCTGAAACAGTGCGGGAAGATCCGCCAGTTTCTGTGCGTAATGGGTTTTGCCTTCCAGGTCGATCACGGTGCTGCCGGAGGCCGGCGTCAGCGGGTTCGGGAACGGTTTGGTTTCCAGGCCGAGCTTGTCGACGTAGTGATAGAACGCGGTGGAGGACACCGGAAAACGCATGCCGCCCAGTTCAGCGACGATGCCGTCAGTGCCGTTGAAGGCCTGCGAACGCAGACGACCACCGAGTTTCGATGCCTCATAAACCACAGGCTTCAGGCCGAGTTTCATCAACTCGTAAGCCGCCACCAGACCAGCGATGCCGGCGCCGACAATCGCCACTTCGGCGCCGTGATTATGTTCAGGAATAGTGCCGAGACCGGCCGGGTGTTCGATCCAGTCGTCGAAGGCGAACGGAAAGTCCGGGCCGAAAATGGTGACCGGTTTCTTACCGTCTGCAGGATGGCGATTGTTCTTGTTCATGGCTGACCTTGCTGGCGACCCGACGCGGGATGCGCGTCTGAGTATAGGAAAAGATGCCAGCCATTCTAGGGAGCGTAGAACACGTTAATAAGACGCAAAGTGTCGTCGTTTTGCAAAACTAGCAATCAATATGACGAGCAGCGACTACAGACTGACCAAAATGTGGGGGCGAGCCTGCTCGCGAAGAGGCCCTGAAATCGCCCGAGAAGCCCGATCAGAATCTTAAACCGGCTGCCCCCGATCAATCTTGCTACTCAAAATGATCGACGTCGTGGTCTTCTCCACCCCGTCCACGCTGCCAATCTGATCGAGCAACTGATCCAGTTGCTCCGGCGAATCCGTACGCAACCACGCCACATAATCAAACTCGCCACTCACCGCACACAGCTGTTGCACTTGGGCCATCGCACTTAACCGACGCAACACCTCTTTGCCAGAGCGGGGCTGCACCTTGATTCCGACGTAGGCCTGCAAGCCGCCATCGACCACCCGCTGACCCAGACGCACGCCGTAACCGGTGATCACTTTGGCCTTTTCCAGGCGTGCCAAACGTGAGGTTACGGTAGTGCGTGCAATGCCTAATTGCCGGGCGAGCATGGCCACGCTTTCGCGGGCGTTGATCTGCAGGGCGGCGATTAGTTGACGGTCGATTTCATCGAGCACGGGCGGGCGGGTGTCTGGCAAGGGGCTGCTCCATGGGGTGCGGGTTGGTTGGCCTGCGCATGTTACAGGCTCCGCGGGTGAGATATAGACATCACACAAGAAAGGAAAAGCCGCGCAAATGCACGGCTTTATGGAGCGAATAGCAACTATTGAGCGTAGCGCTGTGCGAAGTCGGCAATTTTCTGTGTTGCCTGGAAATCAACCAGTTGTAGACCACGTGCCTCAATGCTTTCCTTGGCAACTTGTACCGCTTTGCGGTGGCGTGGGGATTCACTTTCCGCAGGAGTGCTTACGGGGATAAGCACGTTTTGCAGCTGAATTATGCCTTCCTGCTCCGCTCTCACGAATTTCATCAGCCACTGATCGCAGTGATCGAGTATTGCGCTGGGCTCTGACTGGTCAAAAGCCAAGGGTTTAATAGCCGCTACGACCTTGTTGCGATGTACCAAGGGAAGATGAAGTTTGGTCAGATCGCCAGTCAGGGTGTCATCGCGAAAACTACGAATAGACGCTTGCGAAAACAATTCTCGAATCTCCCGAACCATGATCTCCTCGCGCCGCTCGCGGCCTATGCCTTGGCGATCTATGTAGCGGTTGAACAGCGTAGCTAGGGTCGCATCGAGGTTTTCCACGAGTATTGATCGCATAGGGCTGAAGCGAATCATCGACTCCTTCGGCTCCGTCATGAATCGAAAGTGGTTAACGATCTGCGATTCTTGAGCGCCTGCTGTCATAAGGCGAATGCTGTCCAGTTCGTTTTGGGCTATCTCCATAGCCTTCGCGAATAGGTTGCTGCACTCAAAGAAATGATTGACCCGTTTCAGATTTTTACGAGCGAGTTTGTACTCCATGCGGCCAATAGCAGGTGCCGAGAGAACGATGCCCACATTGGCAAATTCTTCGGTTTCCGCAAAAGGCGCGAAGCGCACAATGCTGTAAAGACAGGTGTATTTCATTTCAGGACGCTCCAGAATTCGTCCGATTGGCAAAGCATTAGGCTGCGTTCAATTTTCTCAAGCAGCGTTTCCAGTCCGAGTGCTCCAATGGACTCACACCACTCTTCGGGAATGTCTGAGCATAGGCTACGAAATCGTCCAGCAGTGTCATGCATCCGCTGAGCGTATTCAACTTTGTCGACCAGATCCAAACGCCATTCCCGATTTTCGGGGCCGAACACATGGCTTTCAGCAAACCTTGAAGTATCCAGTGGCCATTGGAATGCCTGGTTGTGATCGATCAGCTGTAGCTGATTGTTGGTACTGCACATCAGCAGATTTGGACGCCCCCCAAATCGTCCCAACTGGCGGTCACTGTTACCGACCCAGTAATCAAAAACGAAGACGGCTTTTTGAAGGCTGCTCGGAACCTGTAGTGCTTGTGAATACAGCAGGTCAGCAGCATCGGCGACGTAGGCAAGGGCGTAGCTGTCCCCTGGTCCGAGATCACTGCGAGCTTCCGGGTTATAACGCAACAAGGCTGGATCGACATAGATACAGCCGTGCTCGGGGATCGGTAGGCCGAACTGAGCAGCCAAACGGGCGCAGAGTAGTTCGGCAATGCGTTCGGCGGGCGGTAGTTCCAAGCCTTTGACCACATAGTGCTTGTCATTGTTTGCACGACACAGGAATGGGCGTGTGATCCCTCCTTCCAGTCGACGAATGATCTCCACCGCTTCTATGTAGTTACTGACGGCCATTCATGGCTCCCTTATAAATCTGCTTGGCAGACAATACTGGTCTGCTTCTCGATGCACCATGCCTCGTAATCATTTCCAGGCTACATATCATTGGATATCAGGTTGTAGTGGCATCGGCGCCCCGATTCAACGGGGCGCGTGTCGAGGAAAGTAGCGCTAAACCTGCGTTTGACTCCGTGTCGTAAAGCTTTGATGGTTGATGACCTTCATCACATCATCAATCACCGCTTTGCTCATCGCCGCGAGGAAATAAGCACCCCAGGCATGACGGTCGGTTTTTGTGTCGAAGGCGGCGTCTTCAGCGAAGGCTTTGACCAGAGACAGCAGGTCCGAGGCTTGAGACAGGGCATCGCCAATCGGGACGCCGGCGCTGACATGGAAGAGGGGTTGGTTGGAGCAGTAGATGAAGGGGGTGAGGCCGGTTGTTTTCAGGTCAGAAGGGTGGGGTTTAGTTGATTCGGTCATGGTCTTACTCCTGGTGTGAGGAGCTACCACTCTCGTTTCCAATCGAATGGGTGGCAGCTATGCGCAGGTTGGAAAACCGGAAACCAGGAACCGGCACGTCCGAAGACGTCCCACGCACAGCCGCCATGACTCAAGTGCAAGCGCTGTTGCTGGTTACTGATTTCGACGGGTTTCCAAGCCCGGCCGCTGATGAGCAGCGACGTCTTGAGAGTATCCCGCCAAAGAAAAGACCAACAGGCGCCAAACTGCCTCAAACGACAGCTTCGGAAGTTGCCTACAGTCCTCGGGGAAGTCTTCCGAATATTGCACTCGCAAAGACCAAACCATCACCCAAAAAAAAGCCGCGCATTGCGCGGCTTTCAATTTGGTGGGCCCACACGGACTTGAACCGTGGACCAAAGGATTATGAGTCCTCTGCTCTAACCAACTGAGCTATAGGCCCTCAGTAGGTCGCGGATTATAGCGACGGTTTCTCGGCTGTGCTATCCGAATAATCCGATACGGTTACACGAAGAAACGTCGCGGCGAATTCTTCTGGCGGCAGCGGCAGGCTGACGATGTAGCCCTGGATCTGTTCGCAGCCTTCGGCAGCGAGAAATTGTTGTTGTGCCTGGGTTTCCACGCCCTCGGCGATAACCGTGAATTGCATGCTCCGGCCCAGCGCGATAATGGCCCGGACAATGGCCGCGTCGTGGGGGTCATCGGGCAATCCACGAACGAATGACTGGTCGATCTTGAGGATATCCAGCGGCAGGCGTTTGAGGTAACTGAGCGAAGAATATCCGGTACCGAAGTCGTCGATCGCTAGTTGTACGCCGAGATGTTTGAGTTGGTGCAGCACGGCCAGCGCCTCTTCGGCCTGACTCATGATGAAATTCTCGGTAATTTCCAGTTGCAGTAAATCCGGCTGCAGGTGGTTGTCGTTGAGCAGTTGTTCGATGCGTCCGAGTAGATTCGGCTGACGCAGTTGCGCGCCGGCGAGGTTCACCGACAGAGGGCCGAGGCTGTCGTAGACCTGATTCCATTCGAACATTTGCCGGCACGCGGTCTCCAGCACCCAGTCACCGATCTGCAGGATCATGCCGTTCTCTTCGGCCAGCGGAATGAAATGCTCTGGCGGCACGTCGCCGAAGGTCGGATGGCGCCAGCGGATCAGCGCTTCGGCACCGACCAGGCTGTGATCCTCCAGACTGATTTTCGGCTGGTAGTAGAGAAACAGTTCATCGCGCTCGATGGCCCGGCGCAGTTCGTGTTCCAGCGCGATGCGCTCGCTGGCCTGGGCGGTGAGGTCGCGGGTATAGCTCTCGACACGGTTGCGGCCCTTGGCCTTGGAGCGGTACATCGCTGCATCGGCATTTTTTACCAGCGTAGCGACGTCGCAACCGTCCCGCGGATAGAGGCTGGTGCCGATGCTGGCGCTGATGAAGAACTCATGCTCGCCGGCCTGGAACGGCGCACCGAAACAATTGAGCAGTTTGGTGGCAATGTTGTCGGCGTCGCTGGCCTGTTGCAGGCCGGGCAGCAGGATGATGAATTCGTCACCACCCAGACGCGCCACGGTATCGATGTCGCGCAGTTGCTCTTTCAGGCGCACGGCGATGCCCTTGAGCAGCAGGTCGCCGACCGGGTGACCGAGGCTATCATTGATGTGTTTGAAGCGGTCGAGATCGAGAAACAGTACGGCGCCCTGACCGCCATTTTCCTGCTGACTGTTCAGTGCCATCAGCAAGCGGTTTTCGAACAGCGTGCGGTTTGGCAGGCCGGTGAGCGGGTCGTGGTGTGCCTGATAGTCGAGTTTGGCTTGCGCATGCTTGAGACTGGAGATGTCGGCAAACACCGCGACAAAGTGGGTAATGAACCTGTCGCGATTGCGCACGGCACTGATGGTCAGCCAGCTCGGGTACAACTCGCCGTTCTTGCGCCGGTTGGAGATCTCGCCTTGCCAGTGACCTTCGTCGGTCAACTGGTGCCACATTGCCGCGTAGAACGCGCTGTCATGCAGGCCGGAGGCAAGCAGGCGCGGTGTATGCCCGAGGGCTTCGCTTTCGCTGTAACCGGTAATCTCGGTGAAGGCGCGGTTGACCGCACTGATGTGCTGTTGGGTGTCGGTGATCAATACGCCTTCAGCGGTGCTTTCGAACACGGTGGCGGCCTGTTGCAGTTTTTCCTGCATCAGATGACGCTCGGTGATGTCGCGGGCGATGGTCAGCATGCAGTCTTCTTCACCGATCGGCAGCGGGCGGCTGGAGACTTCGCAGAGGCGAATCTGCCCGTCGCTGCGGCGGATGTGGCAGGTGAAGTCGCGCACAAAGCCGTCGCGGTGCAACAGGTCGAGCATCTGTTTACGCTCGTTGAGGTTGACCCATATCCCCAGGTCCAGCGCCGAGCGATCCACCGACATGGCGCTATTGAAACCGGTGATTCGGCTGAAACCTTCGTTGACCTCCAGCAGCAGACCATCGCTCTGGCGCGACAATAACAAACCGTCCGGCGAGGCATGGAAGGCCTTGGCGAACTTCTCTTCGGAGGTTTGCAGTTGCTGCTGGGTTTCCTTGAGCTGGGTGATGTCACGTACAACGACCACCAGGGCTGGCGTGGTGTCCAGATCGAAGGGCTCGGCGGAGATCAGACCGGTGAACAACTGGCCATTGTTGCGGCGAAAGGGCATCTCCAGATTGCGAATGCTGCCCGCCTGCAAACGTTGCAGCAGTCCCGGACCGACGCCGGGAATCCCCCAGATATTCAGGTCGGTCGCCGTTTGGCCAAGGACTTCCTCGGCTTTCAGCCCGATCTGTTCTTCAAACGCTTCGTTGACCTCCAGCAGGCAACCGTCGGACAGTCGTGCAATCACCAGAATGTCCGGGCATTGCTGGAAAACCGAAGCGAATTTTTGCTCCGAGAGCTGCAGTGCTTCTTCAGTGCGCTTGATTTCGCTGATGTCGATCATCAGGCCGCGCATTACCGGCTCATGACCATGTTCGATCAGGCTGACGATGTCGCGCACCCACAAGCAGCGACCATCGGCGGTGATCACCCGATAGTCGACGATGTGATCACGGCCCTCGCGCAGGGCCTCCTTGCAGTAGCTCTGCGTACGGGTCAGATCGGCCGGGTGAATGATGTTGTGCCAGAAGCCGGGGATCAGCCAGTGCGATTGTGGATAGCCGAGCAAGTCCTCGGCGTGGGGTGACACGTAGCTGTAGGTGAAGTCGCTCATCCGCGCTTCCCAAGCAATGGCCGACAGACTCTCGACCAGTCCACGATAGTGATATTCGCTGCTGCGCAGTTCCTGTTCGAGGTCGATACGTCGGGCGATTTCCGAACTCAGGCGGCGGTTGATGCGGATTACCACGGCGAGGATCGTCACCAGCAGCAACAGTCCTGGCAATCCGTAGATCAACAAATCTGACCAGAATGTCCGATGATCAAGGACGTTGCCGACCCAGTGCTCCTGAATGCTGCTGATTTCATCAGGGCTCATGTCCGCGAGTACTTTGTCGAGAATCCCCACCAGTACCTTGTTATCGCGGGGCACGGCCATTGCCAGTTGATAGCGATACGGGGTTTCGCCACTGACGTACAGGCCGTCGAGCTTGAGCTGGCGCAGGCTCCAGACACTGGAGGCGAGGTCGCCGACCACAGCGTCCACTTCGTCGGTCGCCAACGCTTGCAGCGCCGAACTGACATTGGGCATGGCCACCAGATTCAGGTCGGGGTGATGGGTGCGCAGCAGTTCGTGGGGCGCGTAATTTTCCACCACGGCGATCTTCAAGCCGTACAGGTCGTCAAGTTTGCGCGGTTGTGCGCCGCCGATGTGGGCAAGGATGACAATCGGGAAATCAAGATAAGGGCGGGTGAACGACAGGTAGGTCTGGCGCTCAGGGGTGGACATGATGCCGGGGAGAAGATCGATTTTGCCCGATTTGACCTGCTCCAGCACCACCGTCCAGCTCACTGGCTCAATGGGGGTCAACTTGATTGCCAGGCGTTGGCGAATCACATCGATATAGTCGGCAGCCAGGCCCTGGTAGCGGCTCTGATCGTCGCGAAACTCAAAGGGCGGCCACGATGCATCGACACCCAGGCGCAAGTCCGGGTGAGCCGCCAGCCAGCTACGTTCTTCATCGGTCAGAGTCAGCGCGTCAGCCGTTGCGGTCCAGATCATCAGTGACAGCAAAAAAAGCACGGACGCCAATCTGGGCATAACGCTCTCGTTATGGCTCGGGGATGATTGTTTCGAGTGTAGACGGGGTATGCGGGGGAGGGGCGTTGCGAAGGATTTAATCTGCCATATAAACAAAACCCCCGGCCTGGGCCGGGGGTTCTGGTATCACTCGTCGAGGAAGGAGCGCAGATGCTCGCTTCGCGTCGGGTGGCGCAGCTTGCGCAGCGCCTTGGCTTCGATCTGACGGATCCGCTCACGCGTTACGTCAAACTGTTTGCCCACTTCTTCGAGTGTGTGGTCGGTGTTCATGTCGATACCGAAACGCATGCGCAGTACTTTGGCTTCACGGGCAGTGAGGCCGGACAGCACTTCGCGAGTCGCTTCTTTCAGGCTCTCAACAGTGGCGACATCGATTGGCGACTGCATGGTCGAGTCTTCGATGAAGTCACCCAGATGGGAGTCTTCGTCATCACCGATCGGCGTTTCCATGGAGATCGGCTCTTTAGCGATCTTCAATACCTTGCGGATTTTATCCTCAGGCATTTCCATACGTTCGCCCAGCTCTTCCGGAGTCGGTTCGCGACCCATTTCCTGCAGCATCTGCCGGGAAATACGGTTGAGCTTGTTGATCGTCTCGATCATGTGCACCGGAATACGGATGGTGCGGGCCTGGTCGGCGATCGAGCGAGTGATCGCCTGACGGATCCACCAGGTGGCATAAGTCGAGAACTTGTAACCACGACGGTATTCGAACTTGTCTACCGCTTTCATCAGACCGATGTTGCCTTCCTGGATCAGATCGAGGAATTGCAGGCCACGGTTGGTGTACTTCTTGGCGATCGAGATCACCAGACGCAAGTTGGCTTCAACCATCTCTTTCTTCGCGCGGCGGGCCTTGGCCTCACCGATCGACATGCGACGGTTGATGTCCTTGATTTCTGCGATGGTCAGACCGGTTTCGGTTTCCAGCGCGATCAGTTTCTGCTGGCAACGAATGATGTCCGGCTGCACGCGACCAATGGCCTCGGCGTACTTGCTCTTGCCTTTGGCCAGGGCGTCGGACCAGCTTTCGTCGACTTCGTTGCTCGGGAACTGACGCAGGAAATCGGCGCGTGGCATACGTGCATCACGTACACACAGTTGCATGATCGCGCGCTCTTGCTGACGCAGACGATCCAGGGCACCGCGAACACGCTCGACCAGGCCTTCGAATTGCTTCGGAACCAGTTTGATCGGCATGAACAGCTCGGCCAGTGCCAGCAACTCGGCGATCGCTGCCTTGTTGCTGCGACCGTGCTTTTTCAGGGCCTTGCGGGTGATTTCCATCTGGTCAGCCACGGCGCCGAAGCGCTGGGCAGCGATGACTGGATCCGGGCCACTTTCGGCTTCTTCTTCGTCATCGGAAGATTCGGCTTCATCGTCGTCGGTGTCGTCGTCGGCTTTCGCCACTTTCGCTTCGACAGGCGGTGGCACTTCGGCAGGCGGCGCAATGCCGTCGTCCGGGTCGATGTAACCGCTCAGGACGTCGGACAGGCGACCACCTTCGGTGGTGACGCGGGTGTACTCGGAGAGAATGTGGTCAACCGTGCCAGGGAAGTGCGCGATTGCGCTCATCACTTCACGGATGCCCTCTTCGATACGCTTGGCGATTTCGATTTCGCCTTCACGAGTCAGAAGCTCGACCGTACCCATTTCACGCATGTACATGCGCACTGGGTCAGTGGTGCGACCGATATCGGTCTCCACCGCGGCCAACGCAGCGGCTGCTTCTTCCGCAGCGGCCTCGTCGGTATCGGCGTCGGCCAACATAAGGGCGTCCGCATCCGGAGCACTCTCGTGTACGGGGATCCCCATGTCGTTAATCATGCGGATGATGTCTTCCACCTGCTCTGGATCTGAAATATCCTCGGGCAGGTGGTCGTTGACCTCGGCGTAAGTCAGATACTTCTGCTCACGACCCAGTTTGATCAACTCAATAATACGAGACTGCTGTTGCGCTTTTCCGGACATAACACCCTATCCACTGAAGGTCTTGGCGGGCAAAAAACAAGCCGAGGATTATACCTGAGCTATGACCTCACGCGCCAGTTGAGGTCGGGTTTGATGCGGAAACATTGCGACTTAATAGGTCGCGCAGTTGGTTTTTCTCTTCAATGCTCAGTTCGCTTTGACGCGCTTTCCTGAGCAACTGTTCCAGATTTCGCTCGCGTTGGCGGGCTGACAAGCTAGTAATGGTGTCGAAAAACTGTTGTTCAAGGTTATCTCCGTCAATCAGCCACTCCTTTTCTGCCAGTGCCTTGAGCAGGCGACCCTGTTCAGTGCCGTGCCATCGCGCGATCAACTGAAATGAGTTTAGCTTGGGATTCTTCTGTACGGCTTCGAGCAATGCCACAAGCAACTGGGCGTTGGTCTGATTTTCGTCCGCAATGTGTCCGGCGTCTTCAACGCGCTCGGCCAATTGCGGGTGATGCAGCAAGGTGCGCAGGGCGGTCAGGGTCGGCGATTCGACGCCGATCGGCGTGCGCGGGCGTTGTTGGTCACGATCGCCGCCACGCTTGCCGTTCTTGTCCCAGGGTTTCTTGTCCCACTTTTTGCCGCCCGCACCGGGTTTTTTCGGCGTCCACTCCTGCTGCGGCACATACATGTCCTGTGCCTGCGGCTGATGGTAGTCGCTGTAATCCGGCATTGCGTCGTAATCGATGCCTGGATCGTAGGCGGGCGGCGCTTCCTGCGGCGCATTTTGTGCGAGCTGGCTGACAGTTTCGCTGCTCAGGCCGGTGATTTCGGTCAGGCGCTGGCGCATCAGAATGCGCAGGTTGGCGCCCGGCACTTTGTCGATCAACGGTGCGGCAAGGGTGGCCATATGGGCCTTGCCTTCGAGCGAGCGCGGATCGGCTTCTTCGGTCAGTTGCTGGAAGAAATAATCCGCCAGCGGCTGAGCGTGCTGATTGATGCGCGCCTTGAAGGCATCGGTGCCTTCGGCGCGAACCAGCGTATCCGGATCTTCGCCTTCGGGCAGAAACAAAAAGCGTGCGCGACGCCCGTCCTGCAGGCTCGACAGCGTTGCTTCGAGTGCGCGCCACGCAGCGTTACGGCCAGCCTGGTCGCCGTCGAAACAGAACAACACGTTCGGCACGACGCGAAACAGGCGCTTCAAATGCTCTTCGCTGGTCGCGGTGCCCAGTGTCGCGACGGCATTCTTCAGGCCTTGCTGGGCGAGGGCGATGACGTCCATATACCCTTCGACGACAATGATTTCGTCGAGGTTGCGGTTGTTCTTGCGCGCTTCATAAAGGCCGTAGAGCTCCTGGCCTTTATGGAAGACCGGGGTTTCCGGTGAGTTCAGGTATTTCGGCTTGTCGTCGCCGAGAACGCGGCCGCCGAAAGCGATGATCCGCCCACGCGTGTCGCGGATCGGGAACATTACGCGATCGCGGAAGCGGTCATAGCGTTTGCCGGTTTCGGCGTTCTCGATCAGCAGGCCGGCGTCGATCATGGCTTTTTGCTGAAGCGTGTCGCTGCTCAAGTGTTTGAACAGGTTGTCCCAGCCCGGCGGCGCGAAACCGAGGCCGAAATCGCGGGCGATTTCGCCGGTCAGGCCGCGGCCCTTGAGGTAATCCACGGCAGCCTTGCGGGCGGGATGGCTCTTGAGCGCCTGCTTGTAGAAGTCAGCGGCAGCGGTGAGCAGCGGGTAGAGCGGCGAATCGGTCGGTTGCCGTGGCTTGCGCTCGCGGCCGCTTTCTTCGCGGGGAATTTCCATGCCGGCGGCTTTGGCCAGATCCTCGACGGCCTGGGGGAAGTCCAGGTTGTCGTGATCCATGAGAAAGCCGAGGGCATTGCCGCCGGCGCCGCAGCCGAAGCAATAATAAAACTGCTTGTCGGGGCTGACGCTGAAGGACGGGGTTTTCTCTTTGTGAAACGGGCAACAGGCGGTGTAGTTCTTGCCGGCCTTCTTCAATTGCACGCGCGAACTGACCACGTCGACGATGTCGGTGCGGTTCAGCAGGTCGTCAATGAAGCTCTGGGGAATCAGCCCGGCCATGGCGTACTCGTCGTCTGCGCTGTAATAAGTCCGATGCGAAATGCTGCCGAACGCGGGTCATTGTTTGAAGCGCGCAAAATATGCGGCTCGACCGGTGTCGTCTGCGTAATCGCTGTCGGGAAGTGTATCTGCCGAAAATCCACTGACGTTAGTACTCATCAGCCTTCGACTATTTGAAAGTGTTGCGCTGAATCCGCTGGCGGCCGGTAAAGGGCCTCGGATAGCTCAATAAAGCGGGCACGCATGCAGGTGCCTTGGGCTGATCGTCGTAAGAGGAATCAGTGGGTGTGCTCGTCAGTAGCCTTGAAAGGCTCGTCAGAAAAGACGTGCACCGCTGGCAAAAGAGCCAGGTCTGACGCGTGAAGCAGATTTGTCTCGGTCGCGTGTGCGGCTTCGACGGTGAAGCATCAAGCGTTTTACGCAAATGCCATTAGCCCGGCTGAGAGCCGGGCTTAGGCAAGAAGCTTGCTACGAACGTCTGTGTATTAGTACAGACGAACGGCGCGGCGCTGTTCGCGCTGAACTTTCTTGGCGTGACGCTTAACAGCGGCTGCTGCTTTGCGCTTACGCTCAGAAGTTGGCTTCTCGTAAAATTCGCGGCTACGAACTTCAGCCAGTACACCGGCTTTTTCGCAGGAGCGCTTGAAACGACGCAGAGCTACGTCGAAGGGTTCGTTCTCTTTAACTTTGACGGCTGGCATCCAGAGCTACCTTCATTCATTACCGGGGTCAACATCCTCGCGGCAAAAGAGCACTTGAAGACGTCGGTTTTTAAGGGTTGCGGATGTTAACCCCTCATCGCTCGGAATGCAAAGCCTCTGATCGAAAACCGCTGGTCGGGGCATCGCGCGGCGACTATTATGCGCGCCTTCGAATTCAGCCTAAACAAGGCGCAAACCCATGCTAGTACTGGGATTAGAAACCTCCTGCGACGAAACCGGCGTCGCATTATATGACAGTGAACGCGGCCTGCTGGCCGACGCGCTGTTCAGCCAGATCGACCTGCACCGGGCCTATGGCGGTGTAGTGCCGGAGCTGGCCTCGCGTGATCACGTCAAACGCATGCTGCCCTTGATTCGTCAGGTGTTGGCCGAGGCTGACTGTGTGCCGACCGAGATCGATGCAATCGCCTATACCGCGGGTCCTGGCCTGGTTGGCGCGTTGCTGGTCGGTGCTTCCTGCGCTCAGGCGCTGGCGTTTGCGTGGGGTATTCCGGCGCTCGGTGTGCACCACATGGAGGGGCATTTGCTCGCCCCGATGCTGGAGCCGAAACCACCCGAATTCCCGTTCGTCGCTTTGTTGGTCTCCGGCGGTCATACGCAACTGGTTCAGGTCGATGGTATCGGCCAATACAGCCTGCTCGGCGAGACGCTCGACGATGCCGCCGGCGAAGCGTTCGACAAGACCGCGAAAATGATGGGCCTCAATTACCCGGGTGGCCCGGAAATCGCCAAACTGGCCGAGAAGGGCGTTGCAGGACGTTTCACCTTTCCGCGTCCGATGTGCGATCGCCCGGGTCTGCAATTCAGCTTCAGTGGTCTGAAAACCTCTGCGCTCAACGCTTGGCAGCAGTGCGTCAGCGCCGGGGACGACAACGAGCAAGCCCGTTGCGACATCGCGCTGGCGTTCCAGCAGGCCGTGGTGGAGACTTTGACCATCAAGTGCAAGCGTGCCCTGAAACAGGCCGGCATGAAGCGTCTGGTGATCGCTGGCGGCGTCAGTGCCAACAAGGCCTTGCGCGTTTCGCTGGAAAAGATGCTCGGCGATTTGAAGGGTGATGTGTTCTACGCCCGTCCCGAGTTCTGCACCGACAACGGCGCGATGATCGCGTTTGCCGGTTGCCAGCGCTTGCAGGCCGGTCAGCAGGAAAGTCTGGCAATCAGCGTGCAGGCGCGCTGGCCAATGGAGCAATTGTCGCCGTTGTGATGAGCGGCGCTCATGGGCGCTATTTAAAAATGCCGTTCGCGCCCGGCAAACAGGTCGCGTAGATTGCCGCGGTGGCGCCAGACGATCAGCAAGGTCAGTGCGCTCATTGGCAACAGCGCCTCCGGTTCCTGCCAGGCCAGCAACGGCAGGGTCAGCGGCGTGGCAATCAACGCGGCCAGCGAGCTGGTACGGGTCAGGTAGAACGTCAGCAGCCAGGCGCACACGGCCAACAGCGCAGCGGGCGGATACAGGCCCAGCAGCATCCCGGCAGCGGTGGCGACACCTTTGCCGCCACGGAAGCGGAAATACAGCGGGAACAGGTGACCGATCACGGCGCACACGCCGATCCACGCCTGATCCTGTAGCGAAAGGCCGACAGCCGAGGCGATCAGCACCGGCACCAGGCCTTTGCACAGATCACCCAACAGGGTCAGGATCGCCAGTTTGCGACCGACCAGGCGGAGCATGTTGGTGGCGCCGGCATTACCCGAGCCACTCATTCGCGGATCCGGATTTCCGGTCAGGCGGCTGAGCAAAATGGCGAAGGACAGCGAGCCGAGCAGGTAGGCGAAAGTCGCCAGTAACCAAAACATGCTAACTATTCCGGGCGAGGACGCCCTGATTCTAACGGCGCATTGCGCCCTTGTCGTGCAGCGGAGAGAAGTGCTTGGACAGAGTGTTTATCGAGGGCCTGGAAGTCGACACCGTGATCGGTGCCTACGACTGGGAGCGCGGCATCCGACAGTGCTTGCGACTTGATCTGAGCTTCGCTTGGGATAATCGCCCGGCCGCCGCCGGTGACGACCTGACCCTGGCGCTCGACTACGCCAGTGTTTCCACGCGGATTCAGGCTTTTGCCGAGCAGGCGCAGTTTCAGTTGGTCGAGACCTTTGCCGAACGTTTGGTCGAAGTGCTGATGAGCGATTTCAGCATCACGTGGGTGCGTCTGAAGCTGACCAAGCCTGGCGCCGTTCCGGCTGCGAAGGGTGGTGTGGGTGTGGAGATCGAGCGCGGATGTCGCTGACTCAGGTCTACCTCGGGCTCGGTAGCAATATCGAGCGCGAAACCCATTTGCGCGCCGGCCTTGATGCTTTGGCGAAGTTTCTGGTGGATATCCGCTGTTCGGCGGTGTTCGAGAGCGCGCCAGTGGGGATCAAGAGCGGGCCGTTCTTCAACTTTGTGGTGTCGGCGTACACCGACCTGCCGTTGATGGAGCTGGATCGACGCTTGAAATTCATCGAGGCGGATAACGGCCGTTACGCGCCGGATCGCAAGGGTTTGCCGCTGGATATCGACGTGCTGTTGTATGGCGATCAGGTGGGGAATTTCGACGGTCTGGTTTTGCCTCGGGCGGAAATTCTGAAAAATGCTTTTGTGCTGTGGCCGTTGTCGCTGATTGCGCCGGATCGCGTGCATCCGGGTGTGGGAAAAACCTTCGCGACGTTGTGGGCTGAGGCGCAGATTGATCAGGTGCTGGCACCGGTTGCGTTCGAATGGCGTGGCGCGCAGTTGACCCCGCAGAATCTTTAAAAGCAAAAGATCGCAGCCTGCGGCAGCTCCTACAGAGAAACGCGTGTTCCCGTGTAGGAGCTGCCGCAGGCTGCGCTCTTTTGATCTTGCGTTAGCTGTTTTCCTTGTAAGCCTTCAACGCTTTCAGGCGCTCACGCTTCAGCGCTTCGCCCAGTTCCGGGCCTTTGAATCCCTTCTCCAGCAACGGCTGCACCGCGACCTCCCGGGCTGCCTTCGCCGCACCGCGCAAATAATCCGCTTGTGGATAACTTCTCTGCTCCAGCCCTTTACGGCCTCGGGCGTCCATTTCGCATGCGGCGATAAACTCTTCAAACCGCTGCGGTCGGCGATACACATCAAAGCTCTGCAACAACTCCAGCAGCGTCGAGGCCTTCAACTCCAGCGCCCGGTGGCTGTGGGTGTGGTACTTGCCGACAAGCAAGGCCAACTCCTGACAATCCTTCGGTGCCTTGAAGCGTTCGTTGACCGCTTTGATCAGCTTCAACCCGGTGTGTTCATGGGCGATATGTCGTGGCCACTGTTCTTCCGGGGTCAGGCCTTTTCCGAGGTCATGCAGCAGACAAGCCCAGCGTACCGTCAGCGGTTGTTTGTGCAGCGCTGATTGCTCCAGAACGCTGAGCGTGTGCAGGCCAGTGTCGATTTCCGGGTGATGCGCTTCCGGTTGTGGCACGCCAAAAAGCGCGTCGACTTCCGGCATCAACACTTTCAGTGCGCCACAGTCGCGAAGCACCTGAATGAATACCTGCGGCTGGTCTTCCATCAATGCGCGGGAGATTTCCTTCCAGCTGCGTTCGGCGGTCAGCGCTTCCAGTTCGCCGGATTCGCTGAGCTGTCGCATCAATTCCAGCGTCTCTGGCGCAACGGTAAAACCCAATCCGGCATAACGCGCGGCAAAGCGTGCAACGCGTAAAACTCGCAGTGGATCTTCGGCGAACGCCGGAGAAACGTGGCGCAGGATTCGAGCTTCCAGGTCGCGCTGACCCTGGTACGGATCGGTCAGATTCTGCTGGTCGTCCTCAGCCATGGCGTTGATGGTCAGATCGCGGCGGATCAGGTCTTCTTCAAGCGTGACTTCGGGGCTGGCGTGAAAGGTGAAGCCGCCATAACCGCGCCCGCTTTTGCGTTCGGTACGGGCGAGGGCGTATTCCTCGCCGCTTTTGGGGTGAAGAAACACCGGGAAATCCGCACCGACCGGACGATAACCCAGGGCGAGCATTTCTTCTGTGGTGGCACCGACCACCACCCAATCGATGTCAGTAACCGGTTTGCCCAGCAAGCGATCACGTACTGCGCCGCCAACCTTGAAAATCTGCATAAAAAACCTCCGTTAGCCCGACAGGATAACCCTTGCGCCGGACTTTCGGAGGCCAGAACCGTTTCAAAGATGAATGACTGCGAGGTCGAGCCGACCGTAATCCCCTTCGCTGAGTTCACTGCGTGGCGGAACGTGATGGGTTTTCATGATCTGGTCGCCTTGCAGGGTTTCCAGGTGAATGTCGAAGCCCCACAGGCGATGCAAGTGTTTGAGCACTTCTTCGGTGGAATCGCCCAATGGTTTGCGGTCGTGCTGTTGGTGACGCAAGGTCAGTGAGCGGTCGCCGCGCCGATCAATGCTGTAGATCTGCACGTTCGGTTCACGATTGCCGAGGTTGTACTGCGCAGCAAGGGTTTCGCGAATGATCCGGTAGCCGGGTTCGTCATGAATCGCAGGCACTAACAAGTCATCCTTCTGATCGTCATCCATGATGCTGAACAGTTTCAGATCGCGGATCACTTTCGGTGACAGGTACTGCAGGATAAAGCTCTCATCCTTGAAGCTGCTCATGGCGAACTTGATGGTCGACAGCCAGTCGGTCCCGGCGATTTCCGGGAACCAGTGACGATCTTCTTCGGTAGGTTCTTCACACATGCGCCGAATGTCGCGGTACATGGCGAAGCCCAGTGCATAGGGGTTGATGCCGCTGTAATAAGGGCTATCGAAACCTGGCTGGAACACCACGCTGGTGTGCGAGGTGAGGAACTCCATCATGAAGCCGTCGGTGACCAGACCTTCGTCGTACAGGTCGTTCATCAGCGTGTAGTGCCAGAACGTCGCCCAGCCTTCGTTCATCACCTGGGTCTGGCGTTGTGGATAGAAATACTGGGCGATCTTGCGCACGATCCGCACGATCTCGCGCTGCCATGGCTCGAGCAGCGGCGCGTGTTTCTCGATGAAGTACAGGATGTTTTCCTGCGGCTCGGCCGGGAAGCGCGCGTTGTCCCTGTCGCTGTACTTGTCCGCGCCTTTGGGAATGGTGCGCCACAGATCGTTGATCTGCTTCTGTAGGTGCTCTTCGCGATCCTTCTGCCGCCGGCGCTCCTCTTCGGCGGAAATCGGATACGGACGCTTGTAGCGATCGACGCCGTAGTTCATCAGCGCATGGCAGGAGTCGAGCAAGTCTTCCACCGCATCGATGCCGTGGCGCTCCTCGCACTGCATGATGTACTGCTTGGCGAACACCAGGTAATCGATGATCGAGCTGGCATCGGTCCAGGTGCGGAACAGGTAATTGCCTTTGAAAAAGCTGTTGTGGCCGTAGCATGCATGCGCCACCACCAGCGCCTGCATGCAGATGGTGTTTTCTTCCATCAGATAGGCAATGCACGGGTCGGAGTTGATCACGATTTCGTAGGCCAGGCCCATCTGCCCACGGCTGTACGACTTTTCCGTGCTGAGGAAGTGTTTGCCGTAGGACCAGTGGTGGTAGCCCAGTGGCATGCCCACAGAGGCATACGCATCCATCATCTGCTCGGCGGTGATCACTTCAATCTGGTTGGGGTAGGTATCCAGCGCATAGCGGGCCGCGATCCGGGCGATTTCGCGGTCATAGGTCTGGATCAGCTCGAACGTCCATTCGGAGCCGGTGGAAATGGGTTGGCGCTTCTGCTCTTTGGCGGTCATGTCACTAACCTGCGCTGGAAGAGTTCACGGAAGACCGGATAAATATCCCCGGCCGAGACCAGTTGCTGCTGGGCAAACGTGTCAGAAAAGGCTTCGGCGATGCGTTCGTACTCGTACCACAAGGCCTGATGTTCGCGCGGGGTGATCTCCACATAAGTGTAGTACTGCACAAATGGCATGATCTGGTTGATCAGGATGTCGCGGCAGATTGGCGAGTCGTCGTTCCAGTTGTCGCCGTCGGAAGCCTGCGCCGCGTAGATGTTCCACTCGTTGCTCGGGTAACGCTCGGCCATGATCTCCTGCATCAGTTTCAGGGCGCTGGAAACGATGGTGCCGCCGGTTTCCCGCGAGTAGAAAAACTCCTCTTCATCGACTTCCCGGGCACTGGTGTGGTGACGGATGAACACGACGTCGATCTTGTCGTAATTCCTTTTCAGGAACAGGTACAACAGGATGAAAAAGCGTTTGGCGATGTCCTTGGTCGCCTGGGTCATGGAGCCGGAAACGTCCATCAGGCAGAACATGACGGCTTTCGAACTGGGGTTTGGCTGTTTGATCAGCAGGTTGTATTTCAAGTCGAAGGTGTCGAGGAACGGCACGCGATGGATACGCGCGCTGAGTTTTTCGATTTCCGCCTCGAGTTCCTGAATATCGCCGAAGTTGTCCGGCTCTTCGCGTCTCAGACGCTCAAGTTCTTCTTTGACTTCGCGCAGTTTGGCGCGGCTGCTGCCGGACAGCGCAATGCGCCGTGCGTGGGCCGAACGCAGGGTGCGGATGATGTTGATCCGTGATGGGTTGCCTTCATTGCTGATGCCGGCGCGCACGGTTTTGAAGGTATCGGTGCCGCTGAGGTTGCGCTTGACCAGGTTCGGCAACTCAAGGTCTTCGAACATGAATTCGAGAAATTCTTCCTGGGTGATCTGGAAGACAAACTCGTCCATGCCTTCGCCGGAATTGCCGGCCTTTCCCGGGCCGCGTCCGCCGCCACCTCCCGGCGGGCGGGCGATGTGTTCGCCAGCGGTGAATTCCTTGTTCCCCGGATGAACCACGGTCTGCTTGCCGCCGCGACCATGGTGAAGCACCGGTTCGTCGATGTCGCGACCGGGAATGCTGATCTGTTCGCCGTGTTCCATATCGGTAATGGAACGCCGGCTGACCGCCTCTTCGACAGCCTTTTTGATGTGGTCACGGTAGCGCCGCAGGAAACGCTGGCGGTTTACCGTGCTCTTGTTCTTGCCATTGAGACGTCGGTCGATCACATAACTCATAGGAAGCCCTCCGGGCAGCTTCAAGTTGTGAGCCTCAAGCTGCAAGTAAAAGCAGGTTCCCGGGCATCAGTGGGTTACGCGCTTTGTTCTTGCAGCTCGTAGCTGGAAGCTTGCTGCTGCTTCACTGCGACTTCCGGACCCGTAGGTACCATTCGGACAGCAGTCGTACCTGTTTGTCGGTATAGCCACGTTCGACCATGCGAGTGACGAAGTCGTTGTGCTTCTGTTGGTCCTCCTTGCTAGCCTTGGCGTTGAAGCTGATGACCGGCAGCAGATCCTCGGTGTTGGAGAACATTTTCTTCTCGATGACCACCCGCAGTTTTTCGTAGCTGAGCCAGGTCGGGTTCTTGCCGTTGTTGTTGGCCCGCGCGCGCAGGACGAAGTTGACGATTTCGTTGCGGAAATCCTTCGGATTGCTGATACCGGCCGGTTTTTCGATTTTCTCCAGTTCTTCGTTCAGCGCGACGCGGTTGAGGATCTCGCCGGTTTCCGGGTCGCGGTATTCCTGATCCTGAATCCAGAAGTCGGCGTACAGCACGTAGCGGTCGAAGATGTTCTGGCCGTACTCGCTGTAAGACTCGAGGTACGCGGTCTGGATCTCCTTGCCGATGAATTCGATATAACGCGGCGCCAGGTATTCCTTCAGGTAGCGCAGGTAGCGCTCGCGGGTTTCCGCCTGGAACTGTTCCTGTTCGATTTGCTGTTCCAGCACATAGAGCAGGTGCACCGGGTTGGCGGCGATTTCGTGCGGGTCGAAGTTGAACACCTTGGAGAGGATCTTGAAGGCGAAGCGGGTCGACAGACCGTTCATGCCTTCATCGACACCTGCCGAGTCGCGGTATTCCTGAATCGACTTGGCCTTCGGATCGGTGTCCTTGAGGTTTTCGCCGTCGTAGACGCGCATCTTCGAGTAGATGTTGGAGTTTTCCGGCTCCTTGAGGCGTGACAGGACAGTGAACTGCGCCAGCATTTTCAAAGTGTCCGGCGCGCAATGCGCTTTGGCCAGGGAGCTGTTGAACAGCAGTTTGTCGTAGATCTTCACTTCGTCACTGACGCGCAGGCAGTACGGCACTTTGACGATGTAGATCCGGTCGATGAACGCTTCGTTGTTCTTGTTGTTGCGGAAGGTGTGCCATTCCGATTCGTTGGAGTGGGCGAGCAGGATCCCGGTGAACGGAATCGCGCCGAGGCCTTCGGTACTGTTGTAGTTGCCTTCCTGGGTTGCGGTGAGCAATGGGTGCAGCACCTTGATCGGTGCCTTGAACATTTCGACGAATTCCATCAGGCCCTGGTTGGCCCGGCACAGCGCACCGGAGTAGCTGTAGGCGTCGGCGTCGTTCTGTGGGTATTCCTCGAGTTTGCGGATGTCGACCTTACCGACCAGCGCCGAGATGTCCTGGTTGTTCTCGTCACCCGGTTCGGTCTTGGCCACGGCGATCTGGTTGAGGATCGACGGATACAGTTTGACCACGCGGAACTGGCTGATGTCGCCGCCGAATTCGGCCAGGCGTTTGGTCGCCCATGGCGACATGATGGTGTTCAGGTAGCGCCGTGGTATACCGAAGTCTTCTTCGAGGATCGCGCCATCTTCGGTGGCGTTGAACAGACCCAGCGGTGATTCGAATACCGGCGAGCCCTTGATCGCATAGAAGGGCACTTTTTCAATCAGTTGTTTCAGCTTCTCGGCCAAGGACGATTTACCGCCGCCGACGGGGCCGAGCAGATAGAGGATTTGTTTCTTCTCTTCCAGGCCTTGGGCGGCATGGCGGAAATACGAGACGATCTGGTCGATGCATTCTTCCATCCCGTGGAAGTCTTCAAAGGCCGGATAGCGACGGATCACCTTGTTGGAGAAGATGCGTGACAGCCTCGAATTGGTAGAGGTGTCGAGCAGTTCCGGCTCGCCGATGGCCAGCAATAGACGCTCGGCGGCGGAAACGTAGGCGCTACGGTCTTTCTTGCACAGCTCCAGGTACTCTTGCAGCGAGAGTTCTTCCTGGCGTGTGGACTCGAAGCGTTGTTGGAAGTGGCTAAAGATACTCATGACGTCACCTCGCTCGATACGTGGAGCCGACGCCGGATCACTCAGTCGATGCTGGCAAACAACCGTTTTGGCAGCTGTTTGTTTACCCCCCAGAACACTTTCACGATCGACAATCGTGAAAGTCACTCCCGATGACCCGTGCGCCGGTGTACCGGCTCTCCCCTGATTTGGATGGCCTGGGCTTAAGGATAGTTGGGAATTCGGGAGGTAAAGGCGAGATACGTAATTAGTTGTGGCAAGACCGTTCGTCTGCCCGCGCAGGCCCACGGCAGCCGGGGCCTGCGCGTGACAAAAAAATTATTCGGCGGTGCCTTGCGCAGTTTCCGCAGGATAAGTCGTACGCCACAGCTCGAAGCCGCCGTCCATGCTGTAAACGTCGGAGAAGCCTTGGCTGATCAGGTAGGCCGCAGCACCCTGGCTGGAGTTGCCGTGGTAGCAGACGACCACGGTCGGTGCATCAAGGTCAGCGCCTTGAATGAAAGCGTGCAGGGAATGATTGTCCAGATGCTTCGAGCCGCTGATGTGCAGGGCAGCGAAAGTCGCCGGGTCGCGTACGTCGACGACGACGGCACCTTGTTCACGCAGGGCCTGGGCCTGTTCCGGGGGGATTCGTTTGAATTCGCTCATGGCGGGTTCCTGTTGCTCGGCTGAAAGCGCAGTCTAACGCGGTGCGCTGACTGGCGAAGTTTGGGGGATAAGTGGTGCGACAGTTGGCGCGAGGCCGCCGTGTTCATCGCATTTGCACGACAGCCGTTCGCCGCTGTCGACATTCATCAGGGTCAGGCTGCCGCCCCAGACACAACCGGTGTCCAGCGCCGAGATGCCTGGCTCATGGATATTGCCTTCGAGTGCCGCCCAGTGGCCGAAGATGATTCGCAAACCTTTCGTCTTGCGCTCTTTATGCTGGAACCACGGTTTGTAACCGGCGGGCGCGGTGTCGAGGCCTTCCTTGCTCTTCAGGTCGAGCTTGCCCTCGGCAGTGCAGAAGCGCATCCGCGTGAAATAGTTGGTGATGACGCGCAGGCGGGTCACGCCTTTAAGGTCGTTGTCCCATTTCGCCGGATCGTTGCCGTACATGCCGTCGAGGTAGGCAGGGAACAGATTGTCGTCACGCAGGGCCGATTCGACTTCGGCGGCGCACTTCAGTGCGCGACGCAGTGACCATTGTGGTGGTATGCCGGCGTGGACCATGGCGACATCACGCGTCTCGTCGTAGTGCATGAGCTTTTGCTGGCGTACCCATTCCAGCAGCTCGGCGCTGTCCGGCGCTTCGAGAATCTCACGCAGGGTGTCGGACTTCTTCAGGCGCTTGATGTTTTTAGCCGCAGCCAGCAGGTGCAGATCGTGGTTGCCCAGCACGCAGACCAGCGATTCACGCATGCCATACAAAAAGCGCAGGGTGTCCAGTGACTGCGGGCCACGGTTGACCAGGTCACCGACCAGCCACAGTCGATCAAGCTTTGGGTCGAATGCCACCTGCTTGAGCAGGCATTTCAGCGGTTCGAGGCAGCCCTGCAGGTCGCCGACGGCATACGTCGCCATCAGTGCAAAGATCCGGGAACGGCGAGGCGGAACGGCTTGATGATGGCGTCGAAATGTTTGCCATCGTCGGCGACCATTTCATAGGTGCCCTGCATGGTGCCGACCTTGGTGGTCATCACTGTACCGCTGCTGTAGGTATGACTCTGGCCAGCATCGATCAACGGTTGCTGACCCACCACGCCGGCGCCACGCACCTCTTCGACATGGCCGTCGCCATCGGTGATCACCCAGTGTCGCGACATCAGGCGTGCGGGCTGCTCGCCATTGTTCTGAACGGTAATGGTGTAGGCGAAGGCGAAGCGGTCGTGCTCGGGTTGCGATTGGTCTGCCAGATAGCGGGTAACGACGCTGACATCGACCTGGTAACGGGAATCGGACATGCAAGAGGCCTTAAACGAAGCGGAACGCGGGGCGTAGCTGATGGGGAATCAGTCTAGGCAAGTATCGGGCAGTAAACCAGAGTGGCGTCCTGCCCGATAGCGTTCATCGTTTATCAGTCGGCGGCGGGGGAGGCCGGGACTTGTACCGCAAGCTGGTCGGCCAGACGCACGAACGCGGCCAGATCCAGTTGCTCCGGACGCAGACTGCCATCGACGCCGGCGGCTTCGATTTCAGCGTTGCTGAGCAATTGTTTGAGGGTGTTACGCAAGGTTTTGCGACGCTGGTTGAACGCTTCGCGGACGACTCGCTCCAGTAGCTTGTGATCCTTGGCCGGGTGCGGCAGTACCGCGTGCGGCACCAGGCGGACGATCGCCGAGTCGACCTTCGGCGGCGGGTTGAACGCGCCCGGGCCAACGTTGAACAGGTGCTCTACGCGGCAGTGGTACTGAACCATGATCGACAGGCGACCCCAGTCACCACCGCCAGGGCCTGCGGCCAGACGCTCGACGACTTCTTTTTGCAGCATGAAGTGCATGTCGCGAATGATGCCGGCGTTGTTCAGCAGGTGAAAAATCAGCGGCGTCGAGATGTTGTACGGCAGGTTGCCAACCACACGCAGGCTGTTTGGCGCGGCGTTGAGCGTGTTGAAGTCGAACTTCAGCGCATCACCCTGATGCAGGTTGAAGTTGCTCTTGCCGGCAAACTGCTGGTTGAGGATCGGGATCAGATCCTTGTCCAGTTCCACTACATCGAGTTGCGCGCCGGAGTTCAGCAGGCCAGCGGTCAATGCGCCCTGGCCCGGGCCGATTTCCAGCAGGCGGTCTTCAGACTTGGCGCTGATGGAGCGCAGGATACGGTCGATAACGCCGGCATCGTGCAGGAAGTTCTGGCCAAAGCGTTTGCGCGCCTTGTGTTGGTATTGCTCGGTCATAAACGGGTCTCGGCCATCTGGTAAGCGGTTTCCAGGGCGACCTGCAGGCTGCCGGTGTCGATCTTGCCGCTGCCGGCCAGATCCAGGGCGGTGCCGTGGTCGACCGACGTGCGGATGATCGGCAGACCAAGGGTCACGTTGACGGCAGCGCCGAAGCCTTTGTACTTGAGCACAGGCAAACCCTGGTCGTGGTACATCGCCAGCACTGCGTCGCAGTGCTCCAGATATTTGGGGGTAAACAGAGTGTCGGCAGGCAGCGGGCCACGAAGGTCCATGCCCTCGCCGCGCAGGCGCTCTAATGTCGGTTCAATGATGTCGATTTCTTCATGGCCCAGGTGGCCGCCTTCACCGGCGTGCGGGTTGAGTCCGCAGACGAGGATGCGTGGCTGGGCGATGCCGAATTTGTTTTGCAGGTCGCTGTGCAGAATCCGTGTGACCCGCTCCAGCCGTTCTGGCGTGATCGCATCGGCAATCTCGCGCAGGGGCAGGTGAGTGGTGACCAGTGCCACGCGCAAGCCACGGGTGGCGAGCATCATCACCACTTGGGCGGTGTGAGTCAGGTCGGCGAGGAATTCGGTGTGTCCGGAGAACGCGATGCCCGACTCGTTGATCACGCCCTTGTGTACAGGGGCGGTAATCATCCCGGCGAAGTCGCCGTTGAGGCAGCCGTTGCCGGCGCGGGTCAGGGTTTCGAGGACGAACGCAGCGTTGGCCTTGTCCAGTTGCCCGGCAACCACGGGGGCGCTCAGCGGCGTATCCCAGACATACAGGCTGCCTGCGGGTGCCGGGGCGTCCGGCCAGTGATTCGGGCCGATATCCAGCAAGTTGACGGCCAGCCCCAGCTGCGCGGCCCGCTCGGTGAGCAGGTCGCGGCTGGTGATGGCAATCAGGGGATGTGGCTGGGCTTGCGAGGCGAGCAGCAGGCACAGGTCGGGACCGATGCCGGCTGGTTCGCCGGGTGTCAGCGCGAAACGCTGGGGTTTCACTGCGCTGCCTGGTCTGCACCAGGGAGTTTGATCTCTACGTACGCTTCGTCACGGATCTGACGCAGCCAGGTTTGCAGCTCTTCGTCGTATTTGCGGTTACGCAGTACGGTCATGGCTTGCTGCTCGCGGGCTTGTTCGGTGCTGTCGGTAGCGCGGCGGCCAAGGACTTCCAGAACGTGCCAGCCGTATTGGGTCTGGAACGGCTTGGACAGCTGACCTTGTGGGGTCTTGGCCATCACTTCGCGGAATTCCGGCACCAGTGCATTCGGGTCGATCCAGTTCAGGTCGCCGCCGTTGAGCGCCGAGCCCGGGTCTTCTGAGTAGTTTTTCGCCAGAGTGGCGAAGTCTTCACCGGCCACGATGCGTTCATACAAAGATTGAACCAGCGCTTTGGTTTTCGCTTCATCACGAATCGGGCTTGGCTTCACCAGAATGTGACGAACATGCACTTCGTCACGCATCTGCGCTTCGCCACCACGCTTGGCCAGCAGCTTGAGGATGATGAAACCACCCGGTGTGCGTGCAGGTTGAGTGATGTCGCCGACGGCCATGCTGCTCAGCTCGCGGTCGAACGGCGGTGGCAGTTGCGCGGCTTTACGCCAGCCCATGTCGCCGCCTTCCAGAGCGTTGTCGCTGCCGGATTTGGCAACGGCCATCTGGCCGAAGTCAGCGCCTTGCTTGAGCTGCTGGTAAACCTCCATGGCCTGACGGGCAGCACTCTGAATCGCGTCAGAGTTGGCGCTTTCCGGCGTCGGGATCAGGATGTTGGCCAGATGCAGTTCTTCGGACAGTTGCATTTTGCCCAGGTCGGAGGCGAGAAAGTTTTTCACTTCCTGTTCGGAGACCTGAATGCGTTCTGCCACGCGACGCTGACGCACACGGCTGATGACCATTTCGCGTTTGATCTGGTCACGGGCGTCGTCGTAGGACAGGCCGTCGCGAGCCAGAGCAGCACGGAACTGCTCAACCGTCATGTTGTTGCGCTGAGCAATGGTACCGACTGCCTGGTTCAATTCTTCATCGGTGATGCGGATGCCGGAACGCTCGCCAATCTGCAGTTGCAGGTTTTCGACGATCAGGCGCTCGAGCACCTGTTGATCCAGCACGCCAGGAGGCGGCAAACCGCCGCCACGCTTGGCGATGGTCTGCTGCACTTCGTGGACGCGCTGGTCCAGTTGGCTTTGCATGACCACGTCGTTGTCGACGATTGCTACCACTTTGTCGATGGATTGAACTGCGGCGTTAGCCGCAGTACCCAGGAACAGCGCGCCCAGCATCAGCGGGCGCAGACAATCAGAAAGCTTGGTCTTCACGTTCACGATAACCTTGAATGCCTTTGTCGAGGAAGCTCTCTACCTTGGCGCCGGTGAGGCCGCCGAGTCCCTTCAGAACAATTTGGAGGAAGATGCCATGGTCGCCTTTTTCGTTTTCCGGGGCGTTCTGACTGAACTCGTCATAGGAAACCCAGTAACGGTTGATCAGGCGCAGTTTCCAGCAGCAGTTGTCGTACTCGAAACCACCAAACGCTTCCAGGGTACGGTTACGGTTGTAGTCGTACTGCCAGCGGCTGATCGCGTTCCACTGCGGAACGATCGGCCAGATGACCGAGAAGTCATGCTGCTGGATCTTGTAGTAGTCCTTCACGTAGCCAGGTGTGCCCGGAGTGCCGTAGTCACCACCACCCACCGACCACTTACCGGTGTTCTGGTCGTAGCGGACCTGGTCATTGCGATAGCGATAACCGGCGTTGATGACCTTGTTCGGGTTGTCTTCAGGCTGGTAGTGGAACATCGCACTGCCGGAGCGCGGGCTGCGGCTGTCTGGATCCCAGTTGTAGTCGGCCGTGGTACGCCAATCGCGGTTCCAGCGGTATTCGTATTCCAGTGCATAGGGCGAGACTTTGGATTTCGCGTCATCACGATCCTTGAACGCAATGCCAGGCAGTTGAACTTCACGGTCCTTGAAGTACAGAGCCTGACCAACACTGATGCGTTGACGTTCGAAGCCATCGTCTTCGATCCAGCGGCTGGTAACGCCCAGCGACAGCTTGTTCTCGTCGCCGACACGGTCGGCGCCGGAGAAGCGGTTGTCGCGGAACAGCGAGGCGTAATTGAAGGTGTATTCGCTGGTGTCAAAGACTGGAATGTCTTCTTGATCCACCTCGGGAACATAAAGGTAGAACAGGCGTGGTTCCAGGGTTTGACGATAGTTTTTGCCGAAGAACTGTGTATTGCGGTCGAAGTACAAACCGCTGTCGATGCTGGCAATCGGTACACCACGATTCTGATTGCTGTCGAACTTGCCGCCGACGTAATCAGTGCCGGCTGCAGCTGCTGCGTTTTGCTGCGCGACAATCTGCGATTTACCAGTACCGTCCAGATCCAGCTGATACTGAGTGTACTGATACTTCAGCGATGGCTTCAGGAAGCCATAAGTCCAGTTCATCGGCAGGCTGACACCCGGCTTAAGGTTCAACCGATCGCCGTTCGCGCGGTCGAGCCCTTGGACATTGTTGTCGAGACGACGATCAACAGTGCCGTCTTCGTTAACAAAGTTGCCGGTTTTCAAATCACGATCAAACCGGACAAGCTCGGTCTCGTAATCGAAGTTCAAACCTTCCGGGTGGTACGGCAGCTGACCATTGAAGGTGATCTGCGGCAGGCGCCCATACGGGGTGATGTTGGAAACAGTCGCCAACTGGTACTGCTGAGCATTCAGGCGTGCGGTATAGCTATCACCACGATAGGTGATCGCGCCCTGCTGGTTCACGTAGTCGCTGCTTTTCACACCAATCTGATCGGTTTGCAGATCCTGGAAGTAATAAGGATCGCTGATCTTGGTGTAATCAACCTCGGTGAGCACGCGGGAGTCGAGACCGCCCTTGTGCTGCCAGTTATACATGTAGCGGGTTTTATCGTAGTCGGTCTGGCCTTTGCGATCATCGTCCTCGTCATTGAGGTAAGCCGCACCGAACTGACCTTCACTCGACTTGGTCAGGTAACGGAATTCGCCTTCCACCAACATGCCACGCTTGCTCATGTAACGCGGGTACAACGTGGCGTCGTAGTTCGGCGCCAGGTTGAAGTAGTACGGTGTGACCAGCATGAAGCCGGTGTCGCTGCCGCTGCCAATGGTCGGCGGCAGGAAGCCCGACTGGCGACGGTCGTCGATCGGGAAGTAGATGTACGGCGTGTACAGAATCGGAATGTCTTTTACGCGCAACGTCACGTTGGTCGCGGTACCGAAACCGGTGGCCGGGTTCAAGGTGATGTTGTTGCCCTTGAGCTGCCAGGCGTTGCTGTTCGGTTCGCACGTGGTGTACGTGCCGTCCTTCAGGCGGATGATCGCGTTTTCCGCACGCTTGGCGTACAGCGCGTTGCCGCGGATACGCGATTTGTGCATCACGTATTCGGCGTTGTCGACTTTGGCTTCACCAGTGTCGAGCTGCACATCGGCGTGGTCGCCGACGATCAGCGCACCGTTGTCGCGGATGCGCACATCGCCATTGAGTTCGGCGCGGCTCTCGGCCTGATACAGGCTGGCCTCGTCGGATTCGACCTGCATGCTGCCCTGACGCAGGACGACATCGCCGGCCAGCGTACCGACTTGATCATCGGTGTTATAGCGCGAGGCTTTTGCGCCGATAAAGGTCGGAGCATCGCTTTTGTTCGTCTTGTCATTCATGCCAGGACGAATCGGTTCGATATAGGCACCAGAGCAGTAAGGCCCGGTCTCGGCCAATTGGGCGGCGGTGAGCTTCTCGCGCGGAACCCAGTCGAGGTGACTGAAGTCTTCGCTACGGGATTTCAGACCGCGGCCCTTGGCTTCGGTGACCAGCGCCGTTTTAGGGGCTGTGTCGGCAACCGAACCGGTCTCGGTCGCGGCTTCGCCGGTAGCGCTGACGGCACTGCCGTCATGCACCGGGCGCGGCGGCAACGCAGCAGCGGTTGATTTGGGCGCACAGGCCCAACCACCCGAAGCCGAGACGGAGCAGTCATACTGCTCGGCGGCAACAACGAATTGACTGGCCAGAGGTTGCATAGCCAGCAGACTGCCGGTTACCAACAACGGAAATTTTTTACGAAACGCGGGGGATTTCAATGCCATCTTATTAGTCCGGGCTTCCTGCGTGCCATCTGCCCGCGGTGTGGGCCGCACGCCTCTCGATGGTCTGAAAAAGATGCTGGATAATAAAGCATGACCCGCTTGACGGCTAGCGCCGTCGGAGACCCTTGCAATGCCTGACCAAGATGTACGCTTGCAACACCTGAAAGTTTGGCTCGATGAGCAGTTGGCAAACCTGTTTGCAGATCAGGGCTGGGGCGCCGTGCCCCCGGCCACGTTGACTGCGGCCAGCAGCGACGCGAGTTTTCGCCGTTACTTCCGTTGGGAAGGTGAGGGTCGCAGCTTTGTCGTGATGGACGCGCCGCCGCCCCAGGAAAACTGCAAACCGTTCGTGGATATCGCCTTTTTGCTGGCGAAATCCGGAATAAACGTGCCGAAAATTTATGCCGAAGACCTCGAACGCGGTTTTCTTTTGCTCAATGACCTGGGCAACAAGACCTATCTCGACGTGATCGATGGCGAGAATGCCGACGCTTTGTTCGACGATGCCCTGCAAGCGCTGCTGGCTTTTCAGCAGTTGCCGATGGTCGCGCCGTTGCCGAGTTACGACGTGGCGTTGCTGCGCCGTGAACTGGAACTGTTCCCCGAGTGGTACGTGAAGCGTGAGCTTGGCATCGAGTTCGACGCGACCCAGCAGCAACAATGGCAACAGGTCAGCGACCTGTTGATCGACAGCGCCCTTGCGCAGCCGAAAGTGCTGGTGCACCGCGACTACATGCCGCGCAACCTGATGATCAGCGAGCCGAATCCCGGTGTGCTGGATTTCCAGGATGCGGTCTATGGTCCGGTGACCTACGACGTGACCTGCCTGTTCAAAGATGCGTTTCTCAGCTGGCCTGAAGAACGCGTACGCGGCTGGCTGGAAAGTTACTGGCAACAAGCCTCGGCGCTGAACATCCCGGTGCAGCCGGACTTCGAAGACTTCCTGCGCGCCAGCGATCTGATGGGCGTGCAGCGTCACCTGAAAGTCATCGGCATCTTTGCGCGCATCTGTCACCGCGACGGCAAGCCGCGTTATCTGGCCGACGTGCCGCGTTTCTTCTCTTATATAGAAGCGGTGATTGCGCGTCGTCCTGAACTGGCGGAACTGCAAACGCTGTTCACCAGCCTGCGGGGTGGAGCGACGGCATGAAGGCAATGATTCTGGCGGCAGGCAAAGGCGAGCGCATGCGCCCGCTGACCCTGACCACTCCGAAACCGCTGGTGCGTGCCGGCGGCGTCCCCCTGATCGAATATCACCTGCGCGCCCTCGCGGCCGCGGGGTTCAACGAGATCGTCATCAACCACGCCTGGCTCGGCCAGCAGATCGAAGATTACCTGGGTGACGGTTCGCAGTTTGGCGTGAGCATTCAGTACTCACCGGAAGGTGAGCCACTGGAAACCGGCGGCGGGATTTTCCGTGCGCTGCCGCTGCTCGGCGATGATGCCTTTCTGGTGGTCAACGGTGATATCTGGACCGATTACGATTTCAGCGTGCTGCACCAGCCGATCAACGGCCTGGCGCATCTGGTGCTGGCGGACAACCCGGCGCATCACCCGAGTGGAGATTTCACTTTGGTCGATGGCAAGGTGCACGACGGTCAGCCGGACGCTGCAACCCTGACCTACAGCGGCATCGCGGTGCTGCATCCTCAGTTGTTCGACGGCTGCGCCGACGGTGCTTTCAAACTGGCACCGCTGTTGCGCAACGCCATGGCGGCTGGCGAAGTCACGGGCGAGCGTCTGAAAGGTCACTGGGTCGATGTAGGTACGCACGAGCGTCTGGCCGAAGCTGAAACCTTGATAGAAGCGAGTCGCTGACATGTTGTGGCCAGGGACTCTGATTGGAGCCGGAGCGGGTTTTGCGATTGCCAGCATTCCGGGGGCCATGCTTGGGGCATTGTTGGGGCAAGCGCTGGATCGGCGTTTGCACTTGCAGAGCTGGGGGCATCTGCGGGAAAAGCTCGGCGGTAAGCCGATGCTGCGCAATGATGAATTGTTGTTCGTGTTGCTCGGTCGCCTGGCCAAGAGCGACGGTCGCGTCACCGATGGGCATATCCAGCAGGCGCGAAACGAGATGCGTGCGCTGGAGATGAGCGAACCGGCGACACGTCGGGCGATTGCCGCGTTCAACCGTGGCAAGTCCGGCAGCGACAATCTGCGCGGTTATCTGCGCCGCCTCAGCACCCAGCCGCATGCCGCCGAAGGTGTGTTGCGCGCCTGTTGGCGGATGGTCTGGGCCGATGGTCGCGCGGGCGTCAGTGAGCGTGAGTTGCTGGCGCAGTGGGGCAAGTGGCTGGGCTGGACGACACATCAGGTGCAGGCATTGGCCAGTGATTACGAGCCGGGTAAACGACCGATCGTCAGTGCCGCGGTGAGCTATCAGGAGGCGATGCGTTTATTGGGCGTGTCGGCGTCCAGTGAACCGGCGCAGATCAAACGGGCCTATCGACGTCTGCTCAGTCGTCATCACCCGGACAAGATTGCCGGTACGGGAGCGACGCCAGTGCAGGTGCGTGAAGCGACCGAGAAAACCCGCGAGTTGCACAGTGCCTACACGTTGATTCGTGAGCGGCGGGATTTTCGCTAGTCGTTAGAGGTGTAGCGACTGCGCTGGCCCCTTCGCGAGCAGGCTCGCTCCCACAATGGATTGTGTTCGCAGATCCAATGTGGGAGCGAGCCTGCTCGCGAAGGGGGCGACGCGGTTTACCGATCAGTCCGGGTTCTGCGGATTCAACCAGCCACGCACCCGGCGGAACAGCTGTTCCTGTTCTGCCTTGTTATCCGGCAAGGCCTTGAGCGCGACCTGGCTGAACGCCGAAGTCTTCAAACGTTTGCTCGCCTGCATGCGCTCCAGCGCTGCGTTGCGATCCAGCGGCTTGTCCATGTAGAAAATATCCACGGTCGGCAATTTCAGCGTCGGCGTCAGTTCTACCAGCGCCGGTTTGGCCTTGGTCGGCGTCTGCACATCAACCATGACAAACTTTTCGACTTGCGAAGTTTGTTTCTCGCTCAAGTAGCGCGCGGCCCAATAGGCACCGGTGCCGTGTCCGAGCACGACTATGCTGCGTGCGCTCTGCTGCTCGGCGTAGGCAAGCGCGGCGTCGATGCGGGCGAAGATTCGTTCGGCGTCTGCCTTGGATTGCTCTTCAGTGGTTTCGGCGACCACTTGATCCGCCACTTCTGCTTCACCGCCCGCCGCCTGCTCGATCGGTTGTGCAGTGGTGGCATCCTTGCTGCCGCTTTCCGGCGCTTTCGGCGCTGCGGCGGGCTCAATTACACGCGGGGCAATGGCATCGCTTTGCAGATCAGGCAACGTGATGCTCAGGCTGCTCCAGTCGGCGTTTGGCAGTTTTTGTCGCAATGGGCCGATTGCCTGCGGCCAGTCGGCGGTTTCGCCGGCGCCGGGGATGATGATCACCGCGCCTTTGGGCTCGGCGGTGTTGGCCGGTTTCCACAGGGCGAGGAAGGTATCGCTGCCGGCCTGTAATTGTTGCTGTTCTTGTGCCGGGACTTTACGTTCCAGTGCGGCGGCCTCTTCCTGACTACGCTCAAGCAGTGGCTGGCGTTCGGCCGGTTTTTCTTCTGCCGGTTTTTCCGCGGCAGGGGCGGGGTCGGCGGCGTTGACGGAAAACGCACAAGGCAGGATCAGCGACAGGCACAATGCTGGCATTGCCAGGCGGTAAACAGAGGGCATCGGTTATTCCAGGCCAGAAAGTATCCCGGCAGCCTAATGGGTTGGTCAGAATTTGTCAGTGTATGAGACTTCAATGAAGCGATTTTGCTGCCTGTGGGTTATCGGCTGTTTGTGCTTTCCCTTGATGGGCTGGGCGGCGCCTGCGCCGCCGTCTCATCTCGCACAGTTGTCGGCGAGCCAGCAGCAATGGCTGGCGCAACACAATGAATTGCGCGTCGGCCTGGTGTTGCAAGCGCCGTACGCGCAATACGACCGGCGCTTGCAGCGGTTGTCGGGGGCCAACGTCGAACTGATGAAGTTATTGGCCAAGGCGCTCAATGTCGAATTGAGCTGGCGCAATTTTCAGGATCTCGCGCAATTGGAAGCCGCCGTGCGTGAGGGCGAGATCGATATCGCTCCGGGCCTGAGTCAGACCCCGAGTGCGCTGCGCCTGTGGCAGTTCTCCGATCCTTACATGCGTGTCCCGCAACTGGTGGTCAGCGATCAGAAAGCCAGTGGCGTGGTCGATCTGGAGAAACTCGACAGCCAGGTTCGCGTTGCGGTGCGTATGCCCAGCAGCACCGCTGACTATCTGCGCGGCAACTATCCACATTTGAACTTGCAAGGCGTTCCGCTGGAACGTCAGGCGTTGCAGTTGCTGTTGAGTCAGCAGGCCACTTACGCCGTGGTCGATGAGGCGCAGCTCGGACGCTTGTCGGTAGAACCGGAGTTCGCCGAACTGGTGGTGGTCGGCGATATCGGCCTGCCGCAACTGCTGCGAGTCGGCTCACGCCGCGATTGGCCAGAGTTGGCTGGCATCGTCCAAAGCGCCTTGCGTGCAATCCCGGCCAAGGATCTGGAGCAATTGCACAGCCAATGGCTGCAACCGAAATATCCGCGGCTGTCGGAGTCACCGGGGTTCTGGCAGAACCTCAGTCTGTTGTTCGCGGTGATGCTGTTCAGTTGTGTCGCGATCGTATTCTGGCAGCGCCGCCAACAGCACAGTCTCGAACAGCGACTGCTGGCCGCCCGGGAAGACATCGCCTTGCGCGCGGCCAGCGAAGAAGCGCTGCGGTTGACGCAGTTCTCCATCGATCAAAGCACCGTCGGCATTCTCTGGGTCAACTGGGACAGCCATGTGCGCTACGCCAATCGCGCGGCGGAAATCATGCTCGGGTATCCCTCGGGCGGACTGATCGAACGTCCCTTGATCGACTTCGAGCCGGGTCTGCACATGGATCGCTGGCTCAATCTATGGAAGCGCGCGCGGGCCAGTGAAGAAGGGCCGCTGAGTTTCGAAACCAGTTGCGTGCGCGCCGATGGCAGTGTCTTGCCTGCGGATGTTTCGCTGAGTTTTCTGCGTTTTCGCGACAGCGAATATCTGGTGGTTTACCTCACGGATGTCACCGAGCGCCGCCGTGCACTGGCGGCGTTGCAGGAAAGCGAGGCGCGCCTGCAAGGTATCGCCGCCAACGTGCCGGGGCTGGTGTTCCGTCTGGAGCGGGCCCCGGTGACCGGGCAGATCGATTTTGCCTACATCAGTGAAGGCAGCGAAACGCTGGTCGGTTATGCCCCGGCCACTCTCGCGCATCGCGACATGGGCCTGCGCAGCCTGGTGCATCCCGACGACAAGGCCAGTTATCACCAAACCCAGGATCAGGCGCTGGACACCGACAGCGACTGGTCATGGCAGGGCCGAATCCTCACGCGTCAGGGCGAGCAACGCTGGGCCGAGATCAAGGCGATCACCCGGCAACTTGAAGATGGCGCGTACGTCTGGGACGGCATCGTCTGGGACATCACCGAGAGCAAGCGTATCGAGCTGGAGCTGGCGGCGTCGCGCGAGCAACTGCGCGAACTGTCGGCGCACCTTGAGAGCGTGCGCGAAGAAGAGAAGGCGCGGATCGCCCGCGAGGTTCACGATGAGCTGGGGCAAATGTTGACGGTGCTGAAACTGGAGACATCGATGTGCGAATTGGCCTACGCGCAACTCGATCCGGGGCTGAACGAGCGGCTGAACAGCATGAAGCGCCTGATCGCCCAGCTGTTCCAGTTGGTGCGCGATGTGGCGACGGCTTTGCGTCCGCCGATTCTCGATGCCGGGATTGCGTCGGCGATCGAATGGCAGGCGCGGCGGTTCGAGGCGCGCACACAGATACCGTGTCTGGTGCAGGTGCCGGACAATCTGCCGGCGCTCAGTGATGCCAAGGCGATTGGCCTGTTCCGGATCCTGCAGGAGGCGCTGACCAATGTGATGCGCCATGCGCAGGCGCATACTGTGGAACTGACGCTGTCGCTGGAAGGCGACGAATTGTGTCTGACGGTCAGTGATGATGGCGTAGGATTCGTCGCCGCTGCCGGTCGGCCGACTTCGTTTGGGCTGGTGGGCATGCGTGAGCGGGTGCTGATCATGGGCGGGCGGCTGACGCTGGAGAGTGAGCCGGGGGAGGGCACCAGTCTGGTGGTGCGGGTGCCGGTGAGTGAGGTCGAAAGTCTGTAGTGTTTGGGCTGACGCTATCGCGAGCAGGCTCACTCCTACAGGGAATGGTGTGCACCTGAAATCTGGAGAAAAGAATTGATCCGTGTATTGGTAGCCGAAGACCACACCATCGTCCGCGAGGGCATCAAGCAATTGATCGGCCTGGCCAAGGATCTGCAAGTGGTGGGCGAGGCGAGCAATGGCGAGCAATTGCTCGAGACCCTGCGCCATATTCCGTGCGAGGTGGTGCTGCTCGACATTTCCATGCCAGGGGTCAATGGCCTCGAAGCAATTCCGCGCATCCGTGCGCTGAACAATCCGCCGGCGATTCTGGTGCTGTCGATGCACGACGAAGCGCAGATGGCCGCGCGGGCGCTCAAGGTCGGCGCGGCCGGGTATGCGACCAAGGACAGCGATCCGGCGCTGTTGCTGACAGCCATTCGCAAAGTCGCGGCGGGTGGGCGTTACATTGATCCGGATCTGGCGGATCGCATGGTGTTTGAAGTCGGCCTGACCGATGCACGGCCCCTGCATTCGTTGCTGTCCGAACGCGAGTTCTCGGTGTTCGAACGCTTGGCCCAAGGCGCCAACGTCAATGACATCGCCCAGCAACTGGCCCTGAGCAGCAAAACCATCAGCACCCACAAGGCGCGGCTGATGCAGAAGCTCAACATCACCTCGCTGGCCGAACTGGTCAAATACGCGATGGAACACAAACTCCTCTGATCAGCACTGTTCCCCTGTGGGAGCGAGCCTGCTCGCGAAAGCGGTGTAACAGTCACCGAATAAGCTGAATGACCCACCGCATTCGCGAGCAGGCTCGCTCCCACAAGGGATCTGCTTTGGATCCGGATTGTGCGCATATCCCTAAGCGACACGCGTTTTTGCCATTGCTTGTGGCTCGCAGCTTGTCGCTTGTCACTGCCTTATCCATTAACGCCATCCTTGTAGGGCAATCCCTACCCCCAACCTTCCATCCGGCTGAGGCGATTCTCTCCTGCGCCCCGATTTGCGCGCCTGTCAGCAACCACTAGGCTTAACCCACAAGCAGTCATCAACAACAAAGGTGTGGGTATGAGCCAGGTCGATACAAACGCAGGGGCCAGCGATGTGCTGGTCAGCTTTCGTGGAGTGCAGAAGAGCTACGACGGCGAGAACCTGATCGTCAAAGACCTCAACCTGGACATTCGCAAAGGCGAATTTCTCACCCTGCTCGGGCCGTCCGGTTCCGGCAAGACCACCAGCCTGATGATGCTCGCCGGTTTCGAAACACCGACCGCCGGCGAAATTCTGCTGGCCGGGCGCTCGATCAACAATGTGCCGCCGCACAAGCGCGACATCGGCATGGTGTTCCAGAACTACGCGCTGTTCCCGCACATGACCGTGGCGGAAAACCTCGCGTTCCCGCTGACCGTGCGTGGCCTGAACAAAAGCGACGTCAGCGATCGGGTGAAAAAAGTCCTCAGCATGGTCCAGCTCGATGCGTTCGCCTCGCGCTACCCGGCGCAGCTGTCCGGTGGTCAGCAACAACGTGTGGCACTGGCCCGCGCGCTGGTGTTCGAACCGCAGCTGGTGCTGATGGACGAACCCCTCGGCGCCCTCGACAAACAACTGCGTGAACACATGCAGATGGAAATCAAACACCTGCACCAGCGCCTCGGCGTGACCGTGGTTTACGTGACCCACGATCAGGGTGAAGCGCTGACCATGTCCGACCGCGTCGCGGTGTTCCATCAAGGCGAAATCCAGCAGATCGCGCCACCGCGCACGCTTTACGAAGAACCGAAAAATACCTTCGTCGCCAATTTCATCGGCGAAAACAACCGCCTCAACGGCCGCTTGCTCAGCCAGAGCGGCGAGCGCTGCGTGGTCGAGTTGGGCCGTGGCGAAAAGGTCGAGGCGCTGGCGGTCAACGTCGGCCAGACCGGCGAACCGGTGACTTTGTCGATCCGCCCCGAGCGCGTCAGCCTCAACGGTTCGAGCGATCAATGCGTTAACCGCTTCTCAGGGAGGGTGGCGGAATTCATCTATCTGGGCGACCACGTCCGGGTGCGCCTGGAAGTCTGCGGCAAGACCGACTTCTTCGTGAAACAACCGATTGCCGAGCTCGATCCTGCGCTCGCCGTCGGTGACGTGGTTCCGCTTGGCTGGCAGGTCGAGCACGTTCGCGCGCTTGACCCGCTTTTAGAGGCGAACTGATCGCCCCGGCAATACCAACACCAACCCTGCACGTGGAGAGAACAATAAATGTTGAGATCCCTGAAGTTCACCGCCCTGACCCTGGGCTTGATGGGTGCGGCAAGCGCAATGGCCGCTGGCCCGGATTTGACCGTGGTGTCGTTTGGCGGGGCGAACAAGGCGGCGCAAGTCAAAGCCTTCTATGCACCGTGGGAAGCGGCGGGCAACGGCAAGATCGTCGCCGGCGAATACAACGGCGAAATGGCCAAGGTCAAAGCGATGGTCGACACCAAGAGCGTGTCGTGGGATCTGGTCGAAGTCGAATCGCCAGAGCTGTCCCGTGGCTGCGACGAAGACATGTTCGAACAACTCGACCCGGCGCTGTTCGGCAAGACTGAAGACTACGTAAAAGGCGCGATTCAGCCGTGCGGCGTAGGTTTCTTCGTTTGGTCGACCGTACTCGCTTACAACGCCGACAAGCTGAAAACCGCGCCGACCAGTTGGGCGGATTTCTGGGACACCAAGAAATTCCCGGGCAAGCGAGGCCTGCGCAAAGGCGCCAAGTACACCCTCGAATTCGCTCTGATGGCCGACGGTGTGGCACCGAAAGACGTTTACAAAGAACTGGCGAGCAAGGGTGGTCAGGATCGCGCGTTCAAGAAGCTTGATGAGCTGAAACCAAGCATTCAGTGGTGGGAAGCCGGCGCGCAACCGCCGCAATACCTCGCTTCCGGTGACGTGGTGATGAGCTCGGCCTACAACGGTCGCATCGCCGCCGTGCAGAAAGAATCCAACCTGAAAGTGGTGTGGAACGGCGGCATCTACGACTTCGACGCCTGGGCCATCCCGAAAGGTCTGGACGCCAAGCGTGCCGAAGCGGCGAAGAAATTCATCGCCTTCTCGGTACAGCCGCAGCAACAGAAGACCTACTCGGAAAACATCGCCTACGGCCCGGCCAACACCCAGGCTGTGCCGCTGCTGGCCAAGGATGTCCTGAAAGACATGCCGACCACCCCGGAAAACATCGCCAATCAGGTGCAGATCGACGTCAGCTTCTGGGCTGACAACGGCGAGCAACTCGAGCAGCGCTTCAATTCCTGGGCTGCGAAGTAACCCGAGCATACGGACCGAGGGCTTTCCGGATGATCGTTCCCACGCTCTGCGTGGGAATGCCGCCCGGGACGCTCCGCGTCCCTGTGACGCAGAGCGTCACTGGATGCGTTACCACGCAGAGCGTGGGAACGATCAGTAGCTAAAGTTCGAGGTGGTTCGCCACCTCTGTAACGATCAAAGATTTGCGGAGTACGTCATGGCCATCGCCGTTCCCCTGAACGAGGGCAACAGCCCCACCTTGAAGCAGAAGCTCAAGCGCGCCGAGCGGGTCAACCGCTGGAAGGCTCAAGCGCTGATTGCGCCGCTGGTGCTGTTTCTGCTGTTGGTGTTTCTGGTGCCGATCGTGGCGCTGCTCTACAAAAGCGTCGGCAACCCCGAAGTGGTCGGCGGCATGCCGCGCACCGTGGCGGCCATCGCCAGTTGGGACGGCCGTGGCCTGCCCGCTGAACCGGTCTACAAAGCCGCTGGCGAAGACTTCGCCGAAGCACGTAAAAACCAGACGCTGGGCGATTTGTCCAAGCGCTTGAACATGGAGTTGGCCGGCTATCGCAGCCTGCTGACCAAAACCGCCCGGGCGCTGCCGTTCGCCAGCGAACCGGCCTCTTATAAAGAAGCGCTGGAAGCTCTCGACGAGCGTTGGGGCGATCCGGCCTACTGGCAAGCGGTCAAACGCAACACCAGCAGCATCACCCCTTATTACCTGCTGGCGTCCGTCGACCACCGCATCGACGACCTCGGCGAAATCGCCCCGGCTACTCCAGATCAGGCGATTTACCTAGATATCTTCGCCCGCACGTTCTGGATGGGCCTGGTCATCACCGTGATCTGCCTGCTGCTCGCCTATCCGCTGGCGTACCTGCTGGCAAACCTGCCATCGCGGCAAAGCAATCTGCTGATGATTCTGGTGCTGCTGCCGTTCTGGACCTCGATTCTGGTGCGCGTCGCCGCATGGATCGTACTGCTGCAATCGGGCGGCCTGATCAATAGCGGTTTGATGGCCATGGGCATCATCGATAAACCGCTGGAACTGGTGTTCAACCGCACTGGCGTCTACATCTCGATGGTGCACATCCTGTTGCCGTTCATGATCCTGCCGATCTACAGCGTGATGAAAGGCATCTCGCCGACCTACATGCGCGCGGCGATTTCCCTCGGCTGCCACCCGTTCGCCAGTTTCTGGCGGGTGTACTTCCCGCAGACCTATGCCGGTGTCGGCGCCGGTTGCCTGTTGGTGTTCATCCTCGCCATTGGCTACTACATCACCCCGGCGCTGCTCGGCAGCCCGAACGATCAAATGGTCAGCTACTTCGTCGCCTTCTACACCAATACCAGCATCAACTGGGGCATGGCCACCGCACTGGGCGGGCTGTTGCTGCTGGCGACCGTGGTGCTTTATCTGATTTACAGCTGGCTGGTCGGCGCCAGTCGCCTGCGCCTGAGCTAAGGGGAATTCGAGATGCTGAGTCCTTACATGTCGCCCATTGAACGGGTGTGGTTCTACAGCCTGCGGATCCTCTGCGGCCTGATTCTGTTGTTCCTGATTCTGCCGGTGCTGGTGATTATTCCGCTGTCGTTCAACTCGGGGAGCTTTCTGGTCTATCCGCTGCAGGGTTTCTCGCTGCAGTGGTACCACGACTTCTTCGCTTCGGCGGAATGGATGCGCGCTCTGAAGAACAGCATCATCGTCGCCCCAGCGGCGACGGTACTGGCGATGATCTTTGGCACGCTGGCGGCAATCGGTCTCACCCGCGGTGACTTCCCCGGTAAAGCGCTGGTGATGGCGCTGGTGATTTCGCCGATGGTGGTGCCGGTGGTGATCATCGGTGTGGCGAGTTATCTGTTCTTCGCGCCGCTGGGGTTGGGCAATAGCTTCTTTTCGTTGATTGTGGTGCACGCGGTGTTGGGCGTGCCGTTTGTGATCATCACGGTGTCGGCGACGTTGCAGGGGTTTAATCACAATCTGGTGCGTGCAGCGGCGAGTTTGGGTGCATCGCCATTGACCGCGTTTCGTCGGGTGACCTTGCCGCTGATTGCGCCGGGGGTGATTTCCGGGGCGCTGTTTGCCTTTGCGACGTCGTTTGATGAGGTGGTGGTGACGCTGTTTCTCGCGGGACCTGAGCAGGCGACATTGCCTCGGCAGATGTTTAGCGGGATTCGTGAGAACCTGAGTCCGACGATTGCGGCTGCGGCTACGTTGCTGATTGCCTTCTCCGTCATCTTGTTGCTGACCCTTGAGTGGTTGCGAGGCCGCAGCGAGAAGCTGCGTACCGCTCAGGTTTAAGGGCCAGATCAAAAGCTTACCCCCTCACCCCAGCCCTCTCCCCCAAAGGGGGCGAGGGGGAGAGGGAGCAGATCTTCATGGTTTTCAAAACCTGAGTTCGACTCGGTATTGCACGTCGGTGTAGCTCCTCCATGCACCTCGGTCAGTCTTTTTTACCTTCTGGGGGAGAGGGAGCAGATCTTCATGGTTTTCAAAACCTGAGTTCGACTCGGTATTGCACGTCGGTGTAGCTCCTCCATGCACCTCGGTCAGTCTTTTTTACCTTCTGGGGGAGAGGGAGCAGATCTTCATGGTTTTCAAAACCTGATTTCGACTCGGTATTGCACGTCGGTGTAGCTCCTCCATGCACCTCGGTCAGTCTTTTTTACCTTCTGGGGGAGAGGGAGCAGATCTTCATGGTTTTCAAAACCTGAGTTCGACTCGGTATTGCACGTCGGTGCACCTCTCCCATCCACCTCGGTCAGTCTTTTTTACCTTCTGGGGGAGAGGGAGCAGATCTTCATGGTTTTCAAAACCTGAGTTCGACTCGATATCGCAAGTCGGTGCACCTTTCCCATCCACCTCGGTCAGTCTTTTTACCTTCGGGGGGGAAGGGAGCAGATCGTTGTGCTTTTCAAAACCTGAGTTCGACTCGGTATCGCACGTCGGTGTACCTTTCCCATCCACCTCGGTCAGTCCCCTCTCCCTCTGGGAGAGGGCTAGGGTGAGGGGCTCTTGCTCTTGCGCTCGATGGGTCATTCACCACCTGAATAGCAGACAACCCCAAATCCCCAGCTAATCTTGTGCCCAGCTCCCACATCTATAAGAGGCTGCGCACGATGAGTCTGTCCCAGTTCAAAATCGCTCACAAACTGATCACCGGCGCCGCCGCCATCGAACAACTGGCCGCCGAACTCACACGCCTCGACATCGACAACCCCCTGATCGTCACCGATGCCGCGCTGGTCAAATCCGGCACGGTGGAGCTGGCGCTGGTGCAACTCGGTGGACGCGACTACGAGATTTTCGACCGCGTACTGCCAGACCCGGAAATCGCCATCGTCGAAGACTGCATGCGTGTCTACCGCGAGGGCGGGCACGACGGCCTGATCGGCCTCGGTGGCGGCAGTGCCATCGACATCGCCAAAAGCGTCGCCGCCTACGCCGGTTACCACGGCGCACTGGAGGACCTGTTCGGCGTCGATCAGGTGCCACGCAAAGGCCCGCCGCTGATCGCCATCCCGACCACCGCCGGCACCGGTTCCGAAGTGACCAACGTCGCGATCCTCTCCGACAAAGTCGCGCAGTTGAAGAAAGGCATCGTCAGCGACTATCTCTTACCGGACGTGGCGCTGGTCAGCCCGCAGATGACCCTGACCTGCCCACGCAGCGTCACCGCCGCCAGTGGCGTCGACGCCTTGGTGCACGCCATCGAATCCTATCTGTCGGTGAATGCCTCGCCGATCACCGACTCGCTGGCCATCGGTGCCATCAAGCTGATTGCCAGGTCCCTGCCCAAGGCTTATGCCAACGGTGCCAACCTGCAAGCCCGCGAAGACATGGCCACCGCCAGCCTGATGGCCGGTATGGCGTTCGGCAATGCCGGGGTCGGCGCGGTGCATGCGCTGGCGTATCCGCTGGGCGGGCGTTTCAACATTGCCCATGGCGTCAGCAATGCCTTGCTGCTGCCGTATGTCATGACCTGGAACAAGATGGCCTGCGTCGAGCGCATGCAGGATATCGCCGAAGCCATGGGGGTGAAGACTGCTCATTTGAGTGCAACCGAGGCGGCGGACAAAGCCGTACAGGCGATGACCGACTTGTGCGCGGCCGTGGAAATTCCTGCCGGGCTGCGCAGTTTCGGCGTGCCGGAAGACGCCATCCCGGCGATGGCCGTGGAAGCGGCGGGGATTGAGCGCCTGATGCGCAACAATCCGCGCAAGCTCAGCGCTGTCGACATCGAGAAGATCTACCGCGCGGCGTATTGAGTCAGCGCCGGTCATCCGTCATGGCACAACCCAATCATCGCGGTCACGGTGCGCGCTTGGAAACTTGAGGTATACAATGCGCGCCATCGTGATTTAGCTCAGAAAAGGTGCGTCATGCAGCCCTTCGTAATTGCTCCGTCGATTCTCTCCGCCGACTTCGCCCGCCTCGGCGAGGAAGTCGACAACGTTCTCGCCGCTGGCGCCGACTTCGTCCACTTCGACGTCATGGACAACCACTACGTGCCGAACCTGACCATCGGCCCGATGGTTTGTGCGGCATTGCGCAAATACGGGGTCACCGCGCCGATCGACGCACACCTGATGGTCAGCCCGGTGGATCGTATCGTTGGCGACTTCATCGAAGCCGGCGCGACTTACATCACCTTCCACCCGGAAGCCACGCTGCACGTTGATCGTTCGCTGCAACTGATCCGCGAAGGCGGCTGCAAATCCGGTCTGGTGTTCAACCCGGCGACCCCGCTGGACGTGCTCAAGTACGTGATCGACAAGGTCGACATGGTCTTGCTGATGAGCGTCAACCCGGGCTTCGGCGGGCAGAAATTCATTCCCGGCACCCTCGACAAACTGCGCGAAGCACGGGCGATCATTGATGCCTCGGGCCGTGACATCCGTCTGGAAATCGACGGCGGCGTCAACGTCAACAATATCCGTGAAATCGCTGCCGCTGGCGCTGACACGTTTGTTGCCGGCTCGGCGATCTTCAATGCGCCGAACTATCAGGAAGTCATCGACAAGATGCGTTCCGAACTGGCACTGGCACGCCCATGAGCGGTTTTGAGCAGCTGTTCCCGGGAAAACTGCCACGGCTGGTGATGTTCGATCTGGATGGCACGCTGATCGACTCGGTTCCAGACCTGGCAGCGGCGGTGGACACCATGCTGCTCTCCCTCGGCCGCAAGCCTGCCGGCATCGACTCGGTGCGCGAGTGGGTCGGCAACGGCGCGCCGGTCCTGGTGCGCCGTGCGTTGGCCGGTGGCATCGATCATTCGGCGGTGGATGACGTCGAAGCCGAACATGCGCTGGAAGTGTTCATGCAAGCCTACGGTGCCAGCCATGAGCTGACCGTGGTCTATCCCGGCGTGCGCGACACCCTCAAGTGGCTGCACAAGCAAGGCGTGGCCATGGCGCTGATCACCAACAAACCGGAGCGTTTCGTCGCGCCGCTGCTGGATCAGATGAAGATCGGTCGCTACTTCAAGTGGATTATCGGTGGCGATACCTTGCCGCAGAAGAAGCCTGATCCAGCCGCACTGTTTTTTGTAATGAAAATGGCCAACATCCCGGCCTCGCAATCGTTGTTCGTCGGCGACTCGCGCAGCGACGTGCTGGCGGCGAAAGCGGCGGGGGTCAAATGCGTGGCGCTTAGCTATGGCTACAACCACGGCCGACCGATTGCCGAAGAGTCGCCGGCGCTGGTCATCGACGATCTGCGCAAGCTAATTCCCGGTTGCCTCGGTTCGGCCGCTGAGATAACGTTGCCCGACGCTGCTCAATCCCATTCTGGAAACGCCATCGTGGTGGTCACTCGCAAACTCTGGATGAAAGTCATCAAGGCTCTGGCCCGCTGGCGTTGGCGCGCCTGACTTGTTCCTGGCCGGCCTGCCGGCGCGTTTGCATACCTGACTGATTTGCCCCTCACACCACGAGGCACCTTATGATCCGCGAAGAATTCCTGCGCTTGGCCGCTGACGGCTACAACCGCATTCCGTTGGCCTGCGAAACCCTGGCCGACTTCGACACGCCGCTGTCGATCTACCTGAAACTGGCCGACCAGCCCAACTCCTATCTGCTCGAATCGGTGCAGGGCGGCGAGAAATGGGGCCGTTACTCGATCATCGGCCTGCCGTGCCGCACCGTGCTGCGGGTTCACGACCATCACGTCAGTATCACCGTTGATGGCGTCGAGACCGAAAGCCACGACGTGGAAGACCCGTTGGCGTTCGTTGAAACCTTCAAGGCGCGCTACAACGTGCCGACCATCGCCGGTCTGCCGCGTTTCAACGGTGGTCTGGTCGGATACTTCGGTTACGACTGCGTACGTTATGTCGAGAAGCGCTTGGGCAAGTGCCCGAACCCGGATCCGCTGGGTGTGCCGGATATTCTGTTGATGGTCTCCGACGCGGTCGTGGTGTTCGACAACCTCGCCGGCAAGATGCACGCGATCGTGCTGGCCGATCCTGCGCAGGCCGATGCTTTCGAACAAGGTCAGGCGCAACTGCAGGCGTTGCTGGAAAAGCTCCGTCAGCCGATCACCCCGCGCCGGGGCCTGGATTTCAGCAAGCAACAATCCACTGATCCAGTGTTCCGCTCCAGTTTCACCCAGAACGATTACGAAAAAGCCGTCGACACCATCAAGGAATACATCCTTGCCGGTGACTGCATGCAGGTCGTGCCGTCGCAGCGTATGTCGATCGACTTCAAGGCAGCACCGATCGATCTGTACCGCGCCCTGCGTTGCTTCAACCCGACGCCGTACATGTATTTCTTCAACTTCGGCGACTTCCATGTTGTCGGTAGTTCACCGGAAGTGCTGGTGCGCGTTGAAGACAACCTGATCACCGTGCGCCCGATTGCCGGCACTCGCCCACGTGGCGCGACCGAAGAGGCGGACGTGGCGCTGGAAGAAGACCTGCTGTCGGACGACAAGGAGATCGCCGAGCACTTGATGCTGATCGATCTCGGTCGCAACGATACCGGTCGCGTCTCGGAGATTGGCTCGGTGAAACTCACCGAGAAAATGGTTATCGAGCGTTATTCCAACGTGATGCACATCGTCTCCAACGTCACCGGGCAGTTGAAAGAAGGGCTGACGGCGATGGATGCACTGCGGGCGATTCTGCCGGCGGGCACCTTGTCCGGCGCGCCGAAAATTCGTGCGATGGAAATCATCGACGAACTGGAACCGGTCAAGCGTGGTGTGTACGGCGGCGCGGTCGGTTACTTCGCCTGGAACGGCAACATGGACACCGCGATTGCCATTCGCACGGCAGTGATCAAGAACGGCGAACTTCACGTGCAGGCCGGTGGCGGCATCGTTGCCGACTCGGTGCCGGCGCTGGAATGGGAAGAAACCCTGAACAAACGCCGCGCGATGTTCCGCGCCGTGGCGCTGGCCGAGCAAACCCCGGAAGCTTGACCAACACAAAACCTTGTGGGAGCGAGCCTGCTCGCGAAAGCGGTGTGTCAGCCAACATTAATGGCGACTGACACACCCTCTTCGCGAGCAGGCTCGCTCCCACAGTTGGCTTTGCGTTCGGCAATAAAAAAGCGGCGCCTGTGAGGGCGCCGCTTTTTTTGTGCCTGGGGTTTAGAAGTCCAGAACGACCCCGACATTCACACCCTGCTGGGTAAAGTCATCATCCTTGCGCAACGAATACCCGCCGCGCAGCGCCAGATCAGCCGTGAGCTTGTGGCTGACGCCCAGACTCAAGCGGTTCAAATGACTCTGCGGCGTATAGCCTTCAAGTTTGAAGTCATTCGCCGGCAAGGTATTGAGCGCGATATTGACCTTTTGCACGTCGTCTTCGTACTCACGCTCATGAGCGTATTCGCCAAACACCTGGGTTTGCGGGGTGATGTTGTACTTGCCCTGCAAACCAAGACCCAAGCGTTTAGAGTCGCGGGTCTGATCATCGAAGCTCAGCGCCGTGGCGCGGTTGCTCTTCTCTGAGTAGCCATCGACATCAACGCTGGCGTAGTCGGCGCTGACGAATGGCGACAGGTGCCACTCGCTGCCCGGCTGGGCAATGTCGTAACCGACACGCGCGCTGAAGGCCCAGAGGCTGCCGTCAGTGTCGCCTTTCTCCGCACCTTCGCTGGCGCCGAGATCGAACTTGCGCTTGAGGTTGTCGTAGTCGAGTTTGCCGCCGGTCAACGCCGCGTCAGCCCACCAGCGGTTCTGCTGGAACTGGGCGAATGCCGTGGCCATGTAGCTGTTGAGTTTGTAGTCCGAGTCGTTATGTCCGGCTTCCAGATTCTGCCGGTAGAAACCGCCTGCCACGCCGACGCGCCAGGCTTCATTCAAGCGATAGCTGCCACCGACGTTGAGGTTGTAACCGCTGCCGTCGGCGCTGGCGCCGCTGCTTTGGCTGTCGACATCCAGATGCTGGCCACCGGCGGAAACAATCGCCCGCCACTGGCCGACTGCCTGCCAGTTCTCCCAATCCGCTTGCCATTGGTTGCGCAGTTCATCCTGATGCGCGCGCACGGTGGCGTGGGCCATTTCCGGCAACAGCGTCAGTTCCCACGGCGCGGCTAGCAGGGAATAGGCGTAGTCGGAGATCAGTTTTTGCCCGGCTTCGGTTGGGTGTACGCCGTCGTTGTAGATCAGCTTGCTCGGGTCGGGTGTCGCGCTGTTGATCCCGTAACGGGCGTTCTCGGTGCAGCTATTGCCACTGAAGCAGGTCGCGGTCAGGTTCTGATCGGTGGCGAGGCCAAAGCGTCCAGGATCGGCAAACACTTCCGAGAGCAGCACCGGAATGTTCAGCGGAATGACTTCGGCGTTGATGCCTTGCAGGCGTGTGACCAACTGGCTGTTGAACTGCGTGGCGAGCTGGCTGCTGAAGGCTTGCAGCGGCGTACCGTTGATGGCCGGGGTCAGGCCGACATCAGGCAACAGCCAGACCATCACGTATTTGGCGCCGGCGGTTTGCAGGGTTTGCACGCTGTCAGCCAGTCGATCGGCGGCGGCGTTGGCTTGCGGCAGGCTGAGAATGCGCCCTTGCAGGAAATCGTTACCGCCGCCGGAAATGTAATACAGCGCATTCGGGTCGGCGCGCAAACCGTTGGATGGCAGGTAACCGGCACGGGTGCGTTCACCGGTAGCGGATTGTGTGGTGATCGAATCGAGGATCTGGTCAGTGCGATAGCCGCCGACCGCCCAGTTGTTGCCATCAGGTTGACCGTTTTCGGCACGCACTGCGGAACTGGAAGAGGCTGTCTGGTCTGCGGAAAAACCCAGGCGCCCGCCGAGTAGTTGCGTGGAATTCAATGAATACAGTTCACCGCTGCCATCCTGATACACCGGCCCGGTACGGTTGGTGTAACGCTCGGTGGAGCCGGCCGGGCCGCCGGTGTCGGTAAAGGTCCCGGCATCGTTCAGGCTATCGCCGAAAACAATGAAATTCGAATAGGGGTTGGGCGCAGCATTGGCCTGGGCGCAGGCCAGTGCGAGCAAGCATCCGGCCAGCGGTACAAACAACGTCTGTTTGATCATGAGCAAGTCCGTTTATTTATTGTTGTAGGTGAACGAAACGACAGTACCAAAAACTCCCGGCATTTTGCCATCGGTCGTGAATCCTCCCCCGGTTTTATCTCCCGCGGTCCCGGCCATATTGCACGCTCCGCCCAGCTAAGTTACTGTGCCGGAACGTATGAACGAGACCTTCCCCGTGTTGATCACCAGCAAACTTCTGGATCAAGTCATCAAGGCACACGCCCGCTGGCGTTGGCGCGCCTGAATCTTTTCTGCCGGCCCCGCCGGATCTGTATCGCTTTGCCTTCCTTGCCTGTTTGAAATGCCGCTGTGCCGACGCGTCCACCTGCGTCCGACATCGTGCAGCGCCCTGCGGGCAAGTGATCTGAAGGCTGTTTTCAAATCAGAATTCAAGAGGTTCGACACGCCATGTTGCTGATGATCGACAACTACGACTCCTTTACTTACAACGTTGTGCAATACCTCGGCGAGCTGGGTGCCGAGGTCAAAGTGGTGCGCAACGACGAATTGACCGTCGCCGAAATCGAGGCGCTGAAACCTGAGCGCATCGTGGTATCGCCAGGCCCGTGCACACCCACCGAAGCCGGCATCTCCATCGAAGCCATCAAACACTTCGCCGGCAAGCTGCCGATCCTCGGTGTCTGCCTTGGCCACCAGTCCATCGGCCAGGCGTTTGGCGGCGATGTAGTCCGCGCCCGCCAAGTGATGCACGGTAAGACTAGCCCGGTATTCCACGAGGACAAGGGCGTTTTCCAAGGTCTGAATCATCCGTTGACGGTTACCCGCTACCACTCGCTGATCGTCAAGCACGACACTTTGCCCGATTGCCTCGAACTGACCGCGTGGACCCAACACGATGATGGCTCGGTCGACGAAATCATGGGCCTGCGTCACAAGACCCTGAACATTGAGGGCGTACAGTTCCACCCCGAGTCGATCCTGACCGAGCAGGGTCATGAACTGTTTGCCAACTTCCTCAAACAAACCGGCGGCACGCGCTAAGGACTTCCCATGAATATCAAGACAGCCCTGAGCCGTATCGTCGAACACCTCGACCTCAGCACCGATGAAATGCGCGACGTGATGCGCGAAATCATGACCGGCCAATGCAGCGACGCGCAGATCGGCGCGTTCATGATGGCCATGCGCATGAAGAGCGAAAGCATCGACGAAATCGTCGGCGCCGTATCGGTCATGCGTGAGCTGGCCGATCAGGTTGACCTGAAAACCCTCGACGGCGTGGTCGATGTGGTCGGTACCGGCGGTGACGGTGCAAACATCTTCAACGTCTCGACCGCTTCTTCCTTTGTTGTCGCAGCAGCCGGTTGCACCGTGGCCAAACACGGCAACCGTGCGGTCTCGGGCAAGAGCGGCAGCGCCGACTTGCTGGAAGCGGCCGGCATTTATCTGAACCTGACACCGGTGCAAGTCGCGCGTTGCATCGACAACGTCGGCATCGGTTTCATGTTCGCCCAGACCCACCACAAAGCCATGAAGTACGCCGCCGGCCCGCGCCGCGATCTCGGTCTGCGTACGCTGTTCAACATGCTCGGCCCGCTTACGAATCCGGCCGGTGTGAAGCATCAGGTAGTGGGCGTATTCAACAAGGCGCTGTGCCGGCCACTGGCCGAAGTCTTGCAGCGTCTGGGCAGCAAGCATGTGCTGGTGGTGCATTCGAAGGACGGTCTGGACGAGTTCAGTCTCGCCGCACCGACTTTTGTCGCCGAGCTGAAGAACAACGAAATCACTGAATATTGGGTCGAGCCGGAAGACCTCGGCATGAAGAGCCAGAGCCTGCACGGTCTGTCGGTCGACGGCCCGGAAGCGTCGCTGGCGCTGATCCGCGATGCCCTCGGCAAGCGCAAGACCGAGAACGGCCAGAAAGCCGCCGAAATGATTGTGCTCAACGCCGGTGCTGCGCTGTACGCCGCCGACGTGGCGAGCAGTTTGAAACAGGGCGTGGAGCTCGCGCACGACGCTTTGCACACCGGTCTCGCTCGGGAAAAACTCGAGGAGCTGGGTGCCTTTACCGCGGTATTCAGAGTGGAGAATGAGGGATGAGTGTACCGACGGTTCTGGAAAACATTCTGGCCCGCAAAGTTCAGGAAGTCGCCGAGCGTAGCGCCCGCGTCAGCCTGAGCGAGCTGGAAAGTCTGGCCAAGGCGGCCGATGCACCCCGCGGTTTCGCCAACGCGCTGCTGGCGCAAGCGAAAAAGAAACAACCAGCGGTGATTGCGGAAATCAAAAAGGCTTCGCCGAGCAAAGGCGTGATCCGCGAGAACTTCGTTCCCGCCGACATCGCCAAAAGCTACGAGAAGGGTGGGGCGACCTGTCTTTCCGTACTGACCGACATCGATTACTTCCAGGGCGCCGATGCCTACCTGCAACAGGCCCGTGCCGCGTGCAGCCTGCCGGTGATCCGCAAGGACTTCATGATCGATCCTTACCAGATCGTTGAAGCCCGTGCGCTGGGCGCCGACTGTGTGCTGTTGATCGTCTCCGCACTGGATGACGTGAAAATGGCCGAGCTGGCCGCCGTCGCCAAAAGCGTCGGTCTCGATGTGTTGGTCGAAGTGCACGACGGTGATGAACTGGAACGTGCGTTGAAAACCCTCGACACACCGCTGGTCGGGGTCAACAACCGCAATCTGCATACCTTCGACGTCAGCCTGGAAACCACCCTCGACCTGCTGCCGCGCATTCCGCGCGATCGTCTGGTGATCACCGAGAGCGGTATTCTCAATCGTGCCGATGTCGAGTTGATGGAAATCAGCGACGTGTATTCGTTCCTGGTCGGCGAAGCGTTCATGCGCGCGGAAAATCCGGGCACTGAACTGCAGCGGCTGTTTTTCCCGGAGCGTGGCACCTCGATCAGCGGTTCGACTCTCGACTGATTCGCTTCAGACCGAGTCGACGCCATCGCGAGCAGGCTCACTCCTACACTTGGAATGCGTTCCCCCTGTAGGAGTGAGCCTGCTCGCGATGAGGTACTAGAAATCCCCAAAGATTCCAGATATGCCGGAGCCTTCCATGTCGCTGCCAACCCCCCTGACCATCGAAGCCGGCCTGCAAGCCGAACAGGATTTGCTGGCCTCGGTCTGCGCCGGTGACGCCGAATTCGGCCTGCTGTTCTGGCAACCCAGCGATCGCGCCTTGGTCATGCCGCGCCGCCTCAATCGTCTCCCCGGTTTCGACCGCGCCTGTGAAGTCTCCGCCGCCGGCGGCTGGCCCGTCCTGCTGCGCGAAACCGGCGGCGAACCCGTGCCGCAATCTGCCGCCACTATCAACATCGCTCTGGTCTACGCACCACCGCGCAGCGAAGGCGACCTCAATCGCATCGAAACCGGCTACCGCCGCTTGTGCGATCCGATCTGTCAGTTGCTCGATGAGTTAGGTGGCACATCATCGTTGGGTGAAATCGACGGTGCGTTCTGCGACGGTCGCTTCAACGTCAATCTCGACGGCCGCAAAATGGTCGGCACCGCGCAGCGCTGGCGCCAGAGTCAGGGTGGACAGCGCCCGGTCGGTCTGGTGCACGGTGCGATGCTGATGGATAACGAACGGGAATCGATGGTGGCCGCGGTCAATCGCTTCAATGAAGCCTGTGGCCTGGAGCAGCGGGTGCGGGCGCAAAGCCACATTGCTCTGCATGAGAAATTCAACGCGCCACAGGCCTTGGCGCGTCTCGATGAGCTGTTTCGTCTGATGCTGGCGCAGATGTACAGCGCCTGATATTCGGGCTTAGCGCGTACCGAAGACCACCATGGTCTTGCCTTTCACATCGACCAGGTTGCGTTCCTCAAGATCCTTGAGCACGCGACCGACCATCTCCCGCGAGCAACCGACAATCCGCCCGATTTCCTGACGGGTCACCTTGATCTGCATGCCGTCCGGATGCGTCATCGCGTCTGGCTGCTTGCACAGTTCCAGCAGGCAACGCGCCACTCGACCAGTGACGTCGAAAAACGCCAGATCGCCGACCTTGCGCGTGGTGTTACGCAGGCGTTGTGCGATTTGTCCGCTGAGTACGTAAAGAATGTCTGGATCCTGCTGCGACAATTCGCGGAACTTGGCATAGCTGATTTCCGCGGTTTCGCACTCGACCTTGGCCCGCACCCAAGCACTGCGCTGCTGTTCCTGGCCCGCCTGCTCGAACAGGCCCAGCTCACCAAAGAAATCCCCGGCGTTGAGGTAAGCGATGATCATCTCGCGCCCGTCGTCATCCTCGATCAGGATCGTCACCGAACCCTTGATGATGAAGTACAGCGTGTCCGAGCGATCGCCCGCACAGATGATGTTGCTCTTGGCCGCATGGCGACGGCGCTGGCAATGCATCAACAGCTTGTCGAGATTCTTGATTTTGGGTGTGGGGGTAATAGCAACCATGGTTGTATCCCGAAAAGACTGCACGGTGATGTTTGATTTTTTTATGAGGCGCTGAAGGCGGTCGCTACACAGCTGACATGGGCGCCAGCGAATTGGCGCCAGCTTAACAGACACTTCGTCGAAAATTCGAGAAATTACCTACGTCGCTGAGGCATCCGTCCTAGGAAGGTCGCTCGCTGTCCGGGCGAAGCCCTGTGCTAAGCTGGCGACCCTTTTTTTACAGTGGAGTCTGGGCGATGAAGGCACGCATCCAATGGGCTGGCGAAGCCATGTTCCTCGGCGAATCCGGTAGCGGTCATGTCGTGGTGATGGACGGTCCGCCGGACGCCGGTGGTCGTAATCTGGGTGTTCGCCCGATGGAAATGCTTCTGCTGGGTGTTGGCGGTTGCAGCAACTTCGACGTGGTCAGCATTCTGAAGAAGTCCCGTCAGGCGGTTGAAAGCTGCGAAGCTTTCCTTGAAGCCGAGCGCGCGACTGAAGATCCGAAGGTGTTCACCAAGATCCACATGCATTTCGTGGTCAAGGGCCGCGGCCTGAAAGAGGCCCAGGTCAAGCGCGCCATCGAACTGTCCGCCGAGAAATACTGCTCCGCTTCGATCATGCTCGGCGCGGCTGGTGTTGCGATCACCCACGACTATGAAATCGTCGAACTCGGTTGAACCGACATTCAACTATCATAAAAGCAGTGCAGACTCTGGCGATCCCCCGCTGACGTCTGCATAATGCGCCACTTTTTTCAGGGCAGTGATCAGTCAGCCGACAGATCATCCGCCTGAACAGATAACCAAAATCGCCATCGCGAAGAGGTGTTAACCGTCCTACGCAGGTGCGTTGTTCGCACTTGACGGGCATGCTTGATCACGCGGCCGGGCCGCATACATAGAGAGTTTTTAACGGTGAAAAGCAAACTCAAGCTCCACGGGTTCAATAACCTGACAAAGACCTTGAGCTTCAACATCTATGACATCTGCTACGCGGAAACCCCGCAAGACCAGCAGGCTTACGTCGAGTACATCAATCAAGAGTACAACGCGAAACGCCTGACGCAGATTCTCACAGAAGTTGTCGAGATCATTGGTGCCAACATCCTGAACATTGCCAGTCAGGACTATGAACCTCAGGGCGCCAGCGTCACGATTCTGATTTCTGAAGAGCCGGTAACCCCGACTGAAAGCCAGATCGAAGAATCGCCGGGCCCGTTGCCCGAAATTATCCTGGCCCACCTCGACAAGAGCCACATCACGGTGCACACCTACCCGGAAATCCATCCGGACGACGGTATTGCAACCTTCCGTGTGGACATCGACGTGTCGACTTGTGGTGTCATCTCACCGCTGAAAGCGCTCAATTTCCTCATTCACCAGTTCGATTCGGACATCGTGACTGTGGATTATCGTGTGCGCGGCTTCACCCGTGACGTTGAAGGCAACAAGCACTTCATCGATCACGAGATCAACTCGATCCAGAACTACCTGTCCGAAGACACTCGCGACGCTTACCAGATGACCGACGTGAACGTGTACCAGGAAAACCTGTTCCACACCAAAATGCTGCTGAAGAACTTCGAACTGGATAACTACCTGTTCGGCGACGCCACCAGCAACCTGTCCTCCGAGCAACGCGCTCAGGTGACTGACCGGGTGAAACACGAAATGCTCGAAATCTTCTACGCGCGCAACATGCCGACCTAAGATTCACCGGGCACAAAAAAGGCGACCTTTCGGTCGCCTTTTTCAATTCTACCGCCCCACCTGTGGGAGCGAGCCTGCTCGCGAAGGGGCCCTTTGCAGCAATACCGTTCTCAAATCCGATAAGTACTCTTGGTCATCACTTTGGCCAGAATACTCATCCCGAACTTCACCGGCGCCGGAAAACGGAAACCTCCAGCCTCCAAAGCACTTTCGGCATGATGTTCTTCATCAATACGCATCTGCTCGAGAATCGCCCGGGACTTCTCGTCCTCTGCCGGCAATTGCTCCAGGTGTTCATTCAAGTGCTTGCACACCTGATGTTCGGTCGCCGCAACAAAACCGAGGCTGACCTTGTCGCTGATCAACCCGGCCACCGCGCCAATCCCGAACGACATGCCGTAAAACAGCGGATTGAGCACGCTGGTATGGCTGCCCAACTGATGAATGCGTTGTTCGCACCACACCAGATGATCAATCTCCTCTTCGGCGGCGTGCTCCATGGCCTCGCGCACCTGAGGCAGCTTGGCGGTCAGCGCCTGTCCCTGATACAGCGCCTGGGCGCAGACTTCACCGGTATGGTTGATGCGCATCAGGCCGGCGACGTGGCGGGTGTCTTCGTCGCTCATTTGCGTGTCCGGTTGCAAAATCGCCGGCGATGGACGGTACGGCTGGCCACTGAACGGCAGCAGGGTACGCATCGCGGCATCGGCTTGCAGCAGAAGACGGTCAATCGGCGAGTAGTGACGTTGGGTAGTCATGCTGACCTCCGGGAAGAATCTCGGCGGCCAGTTTAACCGAATCGGCCGGGGGAAGGTTTGCGCTGGGTCATTTGCCGCGCGGTCATGATTTTTTGTGGGAGCGAGCCTGCTCGCGAAGGCGGAGTGTCAGGCACTGATACATTGAATGTGCTGACGTCTTCGCGAGCAGGCTCGCTCCCACAGGGGGATGGGGCGTGCCTTAGCCCGGCGGCCAGTTCATCTGCCGCTGACCGAGTACGTGCATATGAATGTGGTAGACGGTTTGCCCACCCTTTTCATTGCAGTTCATCACCACGCGGAAACCTTCCTCGCAGCCCAGTTCCAGTGCCAGACGCTGCGCAGTGAACAGGATATGCCCGGCCAAAGCCTTGTCGTCTTCGGTCAGGTCGTTGAGGGTGCGCACCGGTTTCTTCGGGATCACCAGAAAATGCACCGGTGCCTGAGGGGCGATGTCGTGGAACGCCAGAACCTGGTCGTCCTCGTAAATGATCTTGGCCGGAATCTCCCGGTTGATGATCTTGGTGAACAGAGTATCCACTGCTGTTTTCTCCGTTGTTTGGGCTGGTCTGAGTGTACGCAGGGCGGCTTATCCCGCCCAGTGTTTTACCTGTAGGGCATTTCAGCGCGGGCAGTAAGCCTTGTTGACCATGCCGACAATGGTGCGATTGAGCCAGCGCGAACCCAGTCGCGGCAGGAAGGCGAACCATCGATTGCGTCTTCCCGGAATGATGATCGCGCGGTTCTTGTCGAGGGCGCGCACGGTGTACAGCGCAACCTCCTCGGGGCTCATCAGCAATTTGCTGTCTTTGAGTTTGTCGCTGTTGAGCTGTGCCGTGCGGAAAAATGCCGTACGGGTCGGGCCGGGGCAGAGCACCGAAACCTTCACCGCACTTTGTTTGAGTTCAACCCGCAAGGCTTCGGAGAAGTGCAGCACATAGGCCTTGCTGGCGTAGTAAGTGCTCATCCATGGGCCGGGATTGAACGCGGCCACCGAGGCAACGTTAAGAATCTGCCCGCCACCCTGCAACGCCATGCTGTTGCCAATGGCGTGACACAAGCGGGTGAGGGCGAGGATGTTCACTTCGATCAGATCCTGCTCGGTCATCCAGTCTTGCGCGAGAAACGGGCCGCAAGTGCCGATACCGGCGCAATTGACCAGCAAGTCGATCTGCCGGTCACCTTCTTCCAGTTCCAGCAGGAAGCCGGACAGACGCAATGGCTCGCCCAGATCGCAGGCGCGGAACAGTACCTCGACGCCAAAACGCTGGGTCAACTCGATCGCAATGCTTTCCAGCTGATCACGCTGTCGGGCCACCAGAATCAGGCTGCGGCCACGCCGGGCCAGTGCTTCGGCCATCGCCAGGCCGATGCCGCTGGAGGCGCCGGTGATCAGTGCGTAACGGGTCATGCAATTCTCCATCGCAACAGCTCCGCGCCGGCGACGCGGGTGTCACGGCGGGGAGCGCTGTTCATTCTTTCGCAGAGTCTACAGGGGCCTGCGCCGCTTCGGCTGCCTCGTCGGCGGAATCCGCTGGCGCTTCGACCTCTACTTCGACTTCATCAGTGGTCACCGAGCCACTTTCGTAGCTGCTTTCCAGATTGCTTTCATATTCCTGTTGGATGGCCGAGATCCCGCCCAGCATTCCACCGACAAAGATCAGCGCAAAGAACACGATCCACAGGGAGCACAGCACTTTCACTGCGGTGCTGTTTGGCGGAGGGGGAGGGCCATAGCGGTTGGTGCCGGTGTTGCCCGGTACGACCATGATCACCAGCGGGAAGAAACTGCCCACGAATGGCACCAGGTTCAGCAGCCAGAGCCAGCCTGACCAGCCGATATCGTGCAGACGCTGGACGCTGAACAGAATGCTGACAATCAGGAATGCGACAAACAGGAAAAAGGCGAAGATTCCGCCGATGATCAGGCCAGTGGTGGAATCGCCGCTGACCAGCCCCAGAGCCAGCAGGGCGAACACGCCGACAATGGGCAGGGTCACCAGGCTCAGGACCATCGTCCACGCCAGAAAGCGCAAGCGTCCGATTCGCCCTTCGACGCTGAACGGCTTGAGTGTGGCGAACTCAGCCTGGCTTTCGCCAACGCTTGCGCGAGGCGGTGCATACGGCGAGTCCGGTTCGGCCACAACGGCGGTGTGCTCATGGACATCTGCCAGGTTCAGCTCGATTGCCGTTTCAGCTTCAATGCGTGCGTCGATCCCGGTTTTGCTCAGCGCTTGCAGATAGACCTGCGCATCACTGTGGGACAAATCACGCTTGAGTGCGACGGTGCGGCCACTGAACAGGCGTTCGATCGCGGCCACATCGCTTTTGAACAGATCCGCCAGATTGAGTTTGGCCGTGGTGATATCGACACCGGGCTGTAGAGCGCCGTCGAAGACGATCTTGTAACGGGGTTCGCTCATGGCCGAGGCATCCTTGTCGCGAATGGATTGAAAGGTCAGCAGTGTAAGGCCAGTCCATTGGGGCTGGCCTGATTTTTCTTAGCGTGGCCAGCGTTGCGGTAGCTGGGCTGCGCGTTCCTGTGCCTGGCGATACTCGGCGTCCAGCCGTGCGATCAATTGATCCACGCTCGGCAGGTCGTCGATCTGCCCTACGCCTTGACCGGCCGACCACACGGTTTTCCAGGCTTTGGCTTCATCGCTGATCGGCTTGAGCTTGTCACCGAAATTGACCTCGCCCTTGCCTTGCAGAGCCGCCATATCGAAACCGGCCGCCTCCAGGCTCTGACGCATAAAACTCGCCGGCACTCCCGAGACCGCTGGAGTATGGATGATGTCCGCAGCCTTGGCTGTCAGCAGCATCTCCTTGTAGGCGTCAGGCGCATGACTTTCGGTGGTGCCGATAAATCGCGTACCGAAGTAGGCCAAATCCGCGCCGAGCAGCTGTGCGGCGAGAATCTCATGACCGTGGTTAAGACATCCTGCAAGCAGCAGGGTTTTATCGAAGAACTGGCGGATCTCGGCAATCAGCGCAAACGGACTCCAGGTGCCGGCATGGCCCCCGGCACCGGCCGCCACGGCGATCAAACCGTCGACACCGGCCTCGGCCGCTTTCTCGGCATGTCGGCGAGTGGTGACGTCATGGAACACCAGACCGCCATAGCTGTGTACCGCGTCGACCAACTCCTTCACCGCGCCGAGGCTGGTGATGACGATTGGCACTTTGTGCTCGACGCAGATGTTCAGATCCGCCTGCAAGCGCGGGTTGCTGTTGTGCACGATCAGGTTCACCGCGTACGGCGCCGGGTTGTCCAGTGTCGCCAGGCCCGCTTCGATCTGTTCCAGCCAGGCTTTGAACCCGCTGCTTTCGCGTTGGTTCAGCGCTGGGAAGCTGCCGACCACGCCATTGCGGCAGCAGGCGAGGACGAGTTCCGGGTTGGAAATCAGAAACATCGGCGCGGCCACCACAGGCAGACGCAGACGTTGTTCGAGTAGTGCGGGCAGCGACATTATGAACACCCCAAGGATCTGTACTTGTTGAAGTTAGAACGGCTTGACCACGACCAGAATTACGATAGCCAGCAATATCAGAACCGGCACTTCATTGAACCAGCGATAAAAGACATGGCTGCGGGTATTTTCGCCACGGGCAAAACGTTTTACCTGCGCGCCGCACATGTGGTGGTAGCCGATCAGCAAGACGACCAGTGTCAACTTGGCGTGAATCCAGCCACCCATGCTGAAGAGGCTCGGGTTGAGATAGATCAGCCAGCCGCCGAAGATCAGCGTCGCAATCATCGCCGGGCCCATGATGCCGCGATACAGCTTGCGCTCCATGACACTGAAGCGCTCTTTGCTGATCGTGTCTTCGCTTTGCGCGTGATACACGAACAGACGCGGCAAGTAGAACAGCCCGGCAAACCAGCAAACGACGCTGACAATATGAAAAGCTTTGATCCATAGATAGAGCATTTTTAGTTATTCCAGGTTCACGGTAAGCCGGATAGTAGAGGCTTGAGCGTCCGCACGTCACCTTGACGGTTGTCGCAGGGCCCCGCGGCCCCTATTATCGACGGCTTTCCAGTGGGTTCTTTGAGGGCAGGTTATGGTCAAGGTCGGTATCGTCGGCGGCACGGGTTACACCGGTGTCGAACTGCTGCGTCTGTTGGCGCAGCATCCGCAGGCAGAAGTGGTTGTCATCACTTCCCGATCCGAGGCCGGTCTGGCCGTGGCTGACATGTACCCGAACCTGCGCGGTCACTACGACGGCCTGGCCTTCAGCGTGCCGGACATCAAGACCCTTGGCGCTTGTGACGTGGTGTTCTTCGCCACACCGCACGGTGTCGCTCACGCGCTGGCGGGCGAATTACTGGCAGCGGGCACCAAGGTCATCGACCTGTCGGCCGACTTCCGCCTGCAAGACGCTGAAGAGTGGGCCAAGTGGTACGGTCAGCCACACGGCGCGCCTGAGCTGTTGGACGAGGCGGTTTACGGTCTGCCGGAAGTCAATCGCGAGCAGATCAAAAAGGCTCGCCTGATCGCGGTGCCGGGTTGCTATCCGACCGCGACGCAACTGGGTTTCCTGCCGCTGCTTGAAGCCGGTCTGGCGGATGCTTCGCGTCTGATTGCCGACTGCAAATCCGGCGTCAGCGGTGCTGGTCGCGGTGCGGCTGTAGGCTCCCTGTACTCCGAGACTTCGGAAAGCATGAAGGCCTATGCGGTGAAAGGTCACCGTCACTTGCCGGAAATTCGCCAGGGTCTGCGTCGCGCAGCGGGCAAGGATGTCGGTCTGACCTTTGTTCCGCATCTGACCCCGATGATCCGTGGCATTCACTCCACGCTCTACGCCACTGTGGTCGATCGCTCGGTAGATCTGCAGGCGCTGTTTGAAAAGCGTTATGCCAACGAACCGTTCGTCGACGTGATGCCGGCCGGTAGCCATCCGGAAACCCGTAGCGTGCGCGGTGCCAACGTTTGCCGTATCGCTGTTCACCGTCCGCAGGATGGCGATCTGGTGGTGGTGTTGTCGGTGATCGACAATCTGGTCAAAGGCGCGTCGGGCCAAGCGGTGCAGAACATGAACATCCTGTTCGGTCTGGACGAGCGCTTCGGATTGTCCCATGCCGGTATGCTGCCGTAACACTTTAAGCCGCACAGCAAAAAGGCCCGTCAAACGGGCCTTTTTGCATTCTGAACAGTTGATCGGGTTTATTGATATACCGTAACAATAGTTGACCGATTTTCTAGGAGAAGCGGATAATGCGCGTCATCACGCATTATGGCGGCGTAACGCCGGGAGATAGTCAGCATGAGCGTCGAATCCTTCACCCCCACGGCTTTGCAATTCACCCACGGTGCCGCGCACAAGGTGAAGAGCCTGGTCGATGAAGAGGGGAATGATCGCTTGAAGCTGCGCGTATTCGTTACGGGCGGCGGTTGTTCAGGGTTTCAGTACGGTTTCACCTTCGATGAAGATGTGGCCGAGGACGACACTATCGTCGAGCGCGAAGGCGTGAGTCTGGTGGTGGATCCGATGAGCTTCCAGTACCTGGCCGGTGCTGAGGTGGACTACCAGGAAGGTCTGGAAGGTTCGCGTTTCGTGATCAAGAACCCGAACGCCACCACTACATGTGGTTGCGGGTCTTCGTTCTCGATCTGATCGCACTGCGCTTCAGATAACAAAACGCCGCAGAGCCTTATGGTTCTGCGGCGTTTTGCTGTGCGTGATGTTTAAGCGGGGTAGATCGCGCCCAATACCCGCAAGCCGCGGGCGCCGGTGACGCTTGGACGGTTGGCAGCGATGCCTTCGAGGCAGCAATGGGCCAGCCAGGCAAAGGCCATGGCCTCGACCCAGTCCGGGTCAACGCCGTGAGTGGCGGTGCTGGCGACCGTTGCGTTTGGCAGCAGGTCTGCCAGACGCTCCATCAGTGTGGCGTTGTGTGCGCCGCCGCCGCAGACCAACAATTCCTGAGTGTCGGATTGAGCGCTTTGCAGCGACTCGATGACGGTCAATGCGGTCAGTTCAAGCAGCGTGGCCTGCACATTCTCAGCGGCAAAGGTTGGCAGGTGTGAAAGGTGTTGTTCCAGCCATGGCAGGTTGAACACTTCGCGGCCGGTGCTTTTTGGTCCTTTGGTGACGAAGAACGGATCGCGGAGGAGCGCTTCGAGTAATGTTGGCTCCACTTTACCGCTGGCTGCCCAGTCGCCATTGCGATCGTAGTTTTCGCCACGTTGCTGCTGAATCCAGGCGTCCATCAGCACATTCCCAGGGCCACAGTCGAAACCGGCTACAGGCTTGGTCGGCTCAATCAGGCTGAGATTGCTGAAACCGCCGACATTCAAGACGGCCTGATTGCCGGTACGCTCTTCGAACAAAGCTTCATGGAACGCGGGAACCAGCGGAGCACCTTGGCCTCCGGCTGCGACATCGCGGCTGCGGAAGTCGCTGACTACGGTTATGGCTGTGAGTTCGGTCAGCAGGGCAGGGTTGCCGATCTGCACAGTGAAGCCGCGCGCCGGTTCGTGACGGATAGTCTGGCCGTGGCTGCCAATCGCGCGAATGTCTTGGGGTTTGAGTTGCTGCTGATCGAGGAGGGTATGAATGCCCTGCGCAGCGAGCTTCACCCAGTTCTGTTGAGCAATCGCCGAGCGGGCGATTTCGTCAGGACCGCTGGCGCACAAGCCAAGCAGCTCGGCGCGCAGGGATTCGGGCATTGGAATGTAGTGCGTAGCGATCAGCTTGATCGCCGAGGACTGTTCGATCAGGGCAATGTCCAGACCGTCGAGACTGGTTCCGGACATCACGCCGATATAAAGAGCCATGGCTTAGCGCTTGCTCGAAGCCAGCATGGTGGCCTTCTCTTGATCCATACGCGCCATCAGCGGTTGGCTCTGTGCAAGGAAGCGAGCGCGTTCGGCTTTGGCAATCGGATCAGCCATTGGCAGCTTCTGGCCCAGAGGATCGACGTGAACGCCGTTGACCTGGAATTCATAGTGCAAGTGCGGGCCGGTGGACAGGCCGGTGGTGCCGATGTAGCCGATGACCTGGCCCTGTTTCACGGTACCGCCAGTCTTCACGCCTTTGGCGAACCCTTGCATGTGGCCGTACAGCGTGCGGTAGGTATTGCCGTGCTGGATGATCACGGTGTTGCCGTAGCCACCACGACGCCCGGCGAGCAGCACTTTACCGTCACCGGCAGCCTTGATTGGTGTACCGCGCGGCGCAGCGTAATCAACGCCTTTGTGGGCGCGGATCTTGTTGAGGATCGGGTGCTTGCGGCCCATGGAGAACTTCGAACTGATGCGGGCGAAGTCCACCGGTGTGCGGATGAAAGCCTTGCGCATGCTGTTGCCATCAGCGGTGTAGTAGCTGCTGTTGCCTTGTTTATTGGTGTAACGCACGGCGGTGTAGGTCTTGCCGCGGTTGGTGAAGCGGGCAGACAGGATCGGACCATTACCGACCGCTTTGCCGTTGACCACTTTCTGCTCGTAGATCACATCGAATTCGTCGCCCTGACGGATGTCCTGAGCGAAGTCGACGTCGTAGCCAAAGACGCTGGCCATATCCATGGTCAGGCTGTGGGACAGGCCGGCACGGGCTGCGGATTGCGAAAGCGAGCTATTGATGACGCCATGGACGTAAGCAGTGCGGACAGTCGGCTTTGCGGTAACCCGGTTGAAGGCATAACCCTTGTCATTCTTGGTCAGGGTAATGGTTTCGACGTCGCTGACCTTGCTGTGCAAACTGGTCAGTTGGCCTTCAGGATTCAATTCGAACTCGAGTTTCTGGCCGTGCTTAAGCTGGCTGAACTGCTTGGCCTGTTTATCGCTGGCCAGGACTTCATGAACGGAGGCGGCAGGCAGGCCGACCTTTTCGAACAAGGTCGATAGTGTATCGCCCTTGGCAACGATGACTTCACGATGACCAGGCGCTTTTGGCTTTTCAGCGGCTGGTGCCGGTGCTGCTTCTGCGGTTTGCGGGGCGTTTTCTTCGCTGTTTTCGATTTGAGCAAATGGCGAAGCTACTGGCGCATTTGTGGCTTGAGCCGCATCAGCAGCGTCTTGATCTTGTGTCAGTTGTTCAGCAGGACTTTCCAGTTCAAGACTCAGGGTCGTCTTTTTGGCTTCAACATCACTGGAAGGGAATACCAGTAGAGCCAAGCTAAGAAGGGCGGCGATCCCACTTGCAGCAAGCAGGTGGGTCTTCGGGTAAAGCGGCGGCGCTTTAGACGGTTCAGTGGTCATAGGTAATTTTGACTTTGAAAAATGATGAATTGGAAAAGATGAATGACATGATGAAGATGAAATAACTGTATAAAATATAACCAAATCATCTCTGAAGCAAGTCTACAGACATCGCGTCTGTGGATTGGTGTCCGTGCGCCGGGCAAAACTTGTAATTGGTGCGCGATCTTGTATGGTTGGTTCCCTTTGAATCTGAGCCTTGCGGGTCTGTTATGAAGTCGGTTGAAGAGCAGCTAGCGCTGATTAAACGTGGTGCGGAAGAACTGTTGGTCGAGTCCGAGCTGGTCGAGAAGCTCAAACGCGGCCAACCGCTGCGTATCAAGGCTGGTTTCGATCCGACCGCGCCGGATCTGCACTTGGGGCACACGGTGCTTATTAATAAGCTGCGCCAGTTCCAGGAGCTGGGGCATCAGGTGATCTTCCTTATAGGTGACTTCACCGGGATGATCGGTGATCCGAGCGGCAAGAGTGCAACGCGTCCTCCGCTAACTCGTGAACAAGTCCTGGAAAACGCCGAGACCTACAAGACTCAGGTGTTCAAGATTCTCGATCCGGCGAAAACCGAAGTCGCGTTCAACTCCACCTGGATGGACAAGATGGGGCCGGCGGACTTTATTCGCCTGACTTCGCAGTACACCGTCGCGCGCATGCTTGAGCGTGATGACTTCGACAAGCGTTACACCACCAATCAACCGATCGCTATTCACGAGTTCCTCTATCCGCTGGTGCAGGGTTATGACTCGGTCGCTCTGCGCGCGGATGTCGAGCTGGGTGGTACCGATCAGAAGTTCAACTTGCTGATGGGGCGTGAGCTGCAGCGTGGTTATGGTCAAGAGGCTCAGTGCATTCTGACCATGCCGCTGCTCGAAGGTCTGGATGGCGTGAAGAAGATGTCCAAGTCGTTGGGCAACTACGTGGGTATTCAGGAAGCGCCGGGTGTCATGTACAGCAAGCTGGTTTCGATTCCGGATGCGTTGATGTGGCGTTACTTTGAGCTGCTCAGCTTCCGCTCGATGGATGAGATCAATGCGCTGCGTGCTGATGTAGAAGCCGGTGCCAATCCGCGTGACGTCAAAATCAAACTGGCGGAAGAGATCGTCGCACGTTTCCATGGTGAGGAGGCTGCGGCCAATGCTCATCGTGCAGCGGGTAATCGCATGAAGGATGGCGAGCTGCCGGATGATCTGCCGGAGATCGAGTTGGTCTCTGCTGAAGACATGCCGATCGCAGCTGTCCTTAACAAAGCCGGTCTGGTGAAGAACTCTGCAGCGGCGCGCGACTTGTTGGCGTCAGGCGGTGTGCGCGTGGATGGTGAGGTGGTTGATCGCTCCTATATATATGTACTGGGCGCGACCCACGTTTGCCAGGCGGGCAAGAAGGCATTTGCGCGTATTACGCTCAAATCCGAGTAAAGCTGAAAATAAGGGTTGACGGCGAATTTCAGATGTCTATAATTCGCCCCACTTCCGGCGCAGTCGAAACGGAAAACTCCTTGAGATTCAATGAGTTATGTAGGTTTCTGCAGCAGGTTGCTTCAGTTCATCGAAGCCAAAAGGAAGTTGAAAAAGAGGTGTTGACAGCAGCGTGTAACGCTGTAGAATTCGCCTCCCGCTGACGAGAGATCGGAAGCGCAAGTGGTTGAAGTTGTTGAAGAATTCTTCGAAAATTTCTGAAAATAATCACTTGACAGCAAATGAGGCTGCTGTAGAATGCGCGCCTCGGTTGAGACGAAAGATCTTAACCAACCGCTCTTTAACAACTGAATCAAGCAATTCGTGTGGGTGCTTGTGGAGTCAGACTGATAGTCAAAAAGATTATCAGCATCACAAGTTACTCCGCGAGAAATCAAAGATGTAACCAACGATTGCTGAGCCAAGTTTAGGGTTTCTTAAAAACCCAAAGATGTTTGAACTGAAGAGTTTGATCATGGCTCAGATTGAACGCTGGCGGCAGGCCTAACACATGCAAGTCGAGCGGATGACGGGAGCTTGCTCCTGAATTCAGCGGCGGACGGGTGAGTAATGCCTAGGAATCTGCCTGGTAGTGGGGGACAACGTTTCGAAAGGAACGCTAATACCGCATACGTCCTACGGGAGAAAGCAGGGGACCTTCGGGCCTTGCGCTATCAGATGAGCCTAGGTCGGATTAGCTAGTTGGTGAGGTAATGGCTCACCAAGGCGACGATCCGTAACTGGTCTGAGAGGATGATCAGTCACACTGGAACTGAGACACGGTCCAGACTCCTACGGGAGGCAGCAGTGGGGAATATTGGACAATGGGCGAAAGCCTGATCCAGCCATGCCGCGTGTGTGAAGAAGGTCTTCGGATTGTAAAGCACTTTAAGTTGGGAGGAAGGGCAGTAACTTAATACGTTGCTGTTTTGACGTTACCGACAGAATAAGCACCGGCTAACTCTGTGCCAGCAGCCGCGGTAATACAGAGGGTGCAAGCGTTAATCGGAATTACTGGGCGTAAAGCGCGCGTAGGTGGTTTGTTAAGTTGGATGTGAAATCCCCGGGCTCAACCTGGGAACTGCATTCAAAACTGACAAGCTAGAGTATGGTAGAGGGTGGTGGAATTTCCTGTGTAGCGGTGAAATGCGTAGATATAGGAAGGAACACCAGTGGCGAAGGCGACCACCTGGACTGATACTGACACTGAGGTGCGAAAGCGTGGGGAGCAAACAGGATTAGATACCCTGGTAGTCCACGCCGTAAACGATGTCAACTAGCCGTTGGGAGCCTTGAGCTCTTAGTGGCGCAGCTAACGCATTAAGTTGACCGCCTGGGGAGTACGGCCGCAAGGTTAAAACTCAAATGAATTGACGGGGGCCCGCACAAGCGGTGGAGCATGTGGTTTAATTCGAAGCAACGCGAAGAACCTTACCAGGCCTTGACATCCAATGAACTTTCCAGAGATGGATTGGTGCCTTCGGGAACATTGAGACAGGTGCTGCATGGCTGTCGTCAGCTCGTGTCGTGAGATGTTGGGTTAAGTCCCGTAACGAGCGCAACCCTTGTCCTTAGTTACCAGCACGTAATGGTGGGCACTCTAAGGAGACTGCCGGTGACAAACCGGAGGAAGGTGGGGATGACGTCAAGTCATCATGGCCCTTACGGCCTGGGCTACACACGTGCTACAATGGTCGGTACAAAGGGTTGCCAAGCCGCGAGGTGGAGCTAATCCCATAAAACCGATCGTAGTCCGGATCGCAGTCTGCAACTCGACTGCGTGAAGTCGGAATCGCTAGTAATCGTGAATCAGAATGTCACGGTGAATACGTTCCCGGGCCTTGTACACACCGCCCGTCACACCATGGGAGTGGGTTGCACCAGAAGTAGCTAGTCTAACCTTCGGGAGGACGGTTACCACGGTGTGATTCATGACTGGGGTGAAGTCGTAACAAGGTAGCCGTAGGGGAACCTGCGGCTGGATCACCTCCTTAATCGACGACATCAGCTGCTCCATAAGTTCCCACACGAATTGCTTGATTCATTGAAGAAGACGAAAGAAGCAGCCCGAAATTGGGTCTGTAGCTCAGTTGGTTAGAGCGCACCCCTGATAAGGGTGAGGTCGGCAGTTCGAATCTGCCCAGACCCACCAATTTTGTGTGGGAAATACCTGTAGACATACGGGGCCATAGCTCAGCTGGGAGAGCGCCTGCCTTGCACGCAGGAGGTCAGCGGTTCGATCCCGCTTGGCTCCACCACTACTGCTTCTGAAGTTTGAAAGCTTAGAAATGAGCATTCCATCGTGACGATGGTGAATGTTGATTTCTAGTCTTTGACTAGTTCGTTCTTTAAAAATTTGGGTATGTGATAGAAAGATAGACTGAACGTTACTTTCACTGGTAACGGATCAGGCTAAGGTAAAATTTGTGAGTTCTCTTAGTTGAGAAATTCGAATTTTCGGCGAATGTCGTCTTCACAGTATAACCAGATTGCTTGGGGTTATATGGTCAAGTGAAGAAGCGCATACGGTGGATGCCTTGGCAGTCAGAGGCGATGAAAGACGTGGTAGCCTGCGAAAAGCTTCGGGGAGTCGGCAAACAGACTTTGATCCGGAGATGTCTGAATGGGGGAACCCAGCCATCATAAGATGGTTATCTTGTACTGAATACATAGGTGCAAGAGGCGAACCAGGGGAACTGAAACATCTAAGTACCCTGAGGAAAAGAAATCAACCGAGATTCCCTTAGTAGTGGCGAGCGAACGGGGACTAGCCCTTAAGTGGCTTTGAGATTAGCGGAACGCTCTGGAAAGTGCGGCCATAGTGGGTGATAGCCCTGTACGCGAAAATCTCTTGGTCATGAAATCGAGTAGGACGGAGCACGAGAAACTTTGTCTGAATATGGGGGGACCATCCTCCAAGGCTAAATACTACTGACTGACCGATAGTGAACTAGTACCGTGAGGGAAAGGCGAAAAGAACCCCGGAGAGGGGAGTGAAATAGATCCTGAAACCGTATGCGTACAAGCAGTGGGAGCAGACTTTGTTCTGTGACTGCGTACCTTTTGTATAATGGGTCAGCGACTTATTTTCAGTGGCGAGCTTAACCGAATAGGGGAGGCGTAGCGAAAGCGAGTCTTAATAGGGCGTCTAGTCGCTGGGAATAGACCCGAAACCGGGCGATCTATCCATGGGCAGGTTGAAGGTTGGGTAACACTAACTGGAGGACCGAACCGACTACCGTTGAAAAGTTAGCGGATGACCTGTGGATCGGAGTGAAAGGCTAATCAAGCTCGGAGATAGCTGGTTCTCCTCGAAAGCTATTTAGGTAGCGCCTCATGTATCACTGTAGGGGGTAGAGCACTGTTTCGGCTAGGGGGTCATCCCGACTTACCAAACCGATGCAAACTCCGAATACCTACAAGTGCCGAGCATGGGAGACACACGGCGGGTGCTAACGTCCGTCGTGAAAAGGGAAACAACCCAGACCGTCAGCTAAGGTCCCAAAGTTATGGTTAAGTGGGAAACGATGTGGGAAGGCTTAGACAGCTAGGAGGTTGGCTTAGAAGCAGCCACCCTTTAAAGAAAGCGTAATAGCTCACTAGTCGAGTCGGCCTGCGCGGAAGATGTAACGGGGCTCAAACCATACACCGAAGCTACGGGTATCACCTTCGGGTGATGCGGTAGAGGAGCGTTCTGTAAGCCTGTGAAGGTGAGTTGAGAAGCTTGCTGGAGGTATCAGAAGTGCGAATGCTGACATGAGTAACGACAATGGGTGTGAAAAACACCCACGCCGAAAGACCAAGGTTTCCTGCGCAACGTTAATCGACGCAGGGTTAGTCGGTCCCTAAGGCGAGGCTGAAAAGCGTAGTCGATGGAAAACAGGTTAATATTCCTGTACTTCTGGTTATTGCGATGGAGGGACGGAGAAGGCTAGGCCAGCTTGGCGTTGGTTGTCCAAGTTTAAGGTGGTAGGCTGAGATCTTAGGTAAATCCGGGATCTTAAGGCCGAGAGCTGATGACGAGTTACCCTTTGGGTGACGAAGTGGTTGATGCCATGCTTCCAAGAAAAGCTTCTAAGCTTCAGGTAACCAGGAACCGTACCCCAAACCGACACAGGTGGTTGGGTAGAGAATACCAAGGCGCTTGAGAGAACTCGGGTGAAGGAACTAGGCAAAATGGCACCGTAACTTCGGGAGAAGGTGCGCCGGTGAGGGTGAAGGACTTGCTCCGTAAGCTCATGCCGGTCGAAGATACCAGGCCGCTGCGACTGTTTATTAAAAACACAGCACTCTGCAAACACGAAAGTGGACGTATAGGGTGTGACGCCTGCCCGGTGCCGGAAGGTTAATTGATGGGGTTAGCTAACGCGAAGCTCTTGATCGAAGCCCCGGTAAACGGCGGCCGTAACTATAACGGTCCTAAGGTAGCGAAATTCCTTGTCGGGTAAGTTCCGACCTGCACGAATGGCGTAACGATGGCGGCGCTGTCTCCACCCGAGACTCAGTGAAATTGAAATCGCTGTGAAGATGCAGTGTATCCGCGGCTAGACGGAAAGACCCCGTGAACCTTTACTATAGCTTTGCACTGGACTTTGAATTTGCTTGTGTAGGATAGGTGGGAGGCTTTGAAGCGTGGACGCCAGTTCGCGTGGAGCCATCCTTGAAATACCACCCTGGCAACTTTGAGGTTCTAACTCAGGTCCGTTATCCGGATCGAGGACAGTGTATGGTGGGTAGTTTGACTGGGGCGGTCTCCTCCTAAAGAGTAACGGAGGAGTACGAAGGTGCGCTCAGACCGGTCGGAAATCGGTCGTAGAGTATAAAGGCAAAAGCGCGCTTGACTGCGAGACAGACACGTCGAGCAGGTACGAAAGTAGGTCTTAGTGATCCGGTGGTTCTGTATGGAAGGGCCATCGCTCAACGGATAAAAGGTACTCCGGGGATAACAGGCTGATACCGCCCAAGAGTTCATATCGACGGCGGTGTTTGGCACCTCGATGTCGGCTCATCACATCCTGGGGCTGAAGCCGGTCCCAAGGGTATGGCTGTTCGCCATTTAAAGTGGTACGCGAGCTGGGTTTAGAACGTCGTGAGACAGTTCGGTCCCTATCTGCCGTGGACGTTTGAGATTTGAGAGGGGCTGCTCCTAGTACGAGAGGACCGGAGTGGACGAACCTCTGGTGTTCCGGTTGTCACGCCAGTGGCATTGCCGGGTAGCTATGTTCGGGAAAGATAACCGCTGAAAGCATCTAAGCGGGAAACTTGCCTCAAGATGAGATCTCACTGGAACCTTGAGTTCCCTGAAGGGCCGTCGAAGACTACGACGTTGATAGGTTGGGTGTGTAAGCGCTGTGAGGCGTTGAGCTAACCAATACTAATTGCCCGTGAGGCTTGACCATATAACACCCAAGCAATTTGCTGACCTGAAAAGGGACCAGATTGCGGTGTGTGAAGACGAAACGAACCGAAAGTTCGACTGCACTTAAAAAAGCAGCACAAAACACCGAAAGCTGTCACATACCCAATTTGCTGAAGCGAGGCCACTTGGCCACGATTCGGTACCCGAATTTCTTGACGACCATAGAGCGTTGGAACCACCTGATCCCATCCCGAACTCAGCAGTGAAACGATGCATCGCCGATGGTAGTGTGGGGTTTCCCCATGTGAGAGTAGGTCATCGTCAAGATTAAATTCCGAAACCCCAATTGCGAAAGCAGTTGGGGTTTTGTTTTGCCCGCAGGAAAAGCATCTGCTTGATTTCTATGCAACAGCCCGGGTCATGGCTATCATTCGGGCCTCATTGTGAGGACGAGACCTGCATGTTGACGTTGTTGAACCTCCTGAAAGATGGTCGATTCCATTCTGGTCAGGATCTGGGGGCCGCCCTGGGAATAAGTCGAAGTGCGGTGTGGAAGCAGCTTCAGCATCTTGAGGTGGAGCTTGGCTTGTCCATCCATAAAGTTCGAGGGCGGGGTTATCAACTGGCTGCGCCATTGACGTTGCTCGATTCTCGGACATTGTCGGCAATGGCGCCCGGTTGGCCGGTTACTGTTCTGGATTCGGTCGACTCGACAAATGCTGAAGCCTTGCGCGCGGTTGGCCAAGGTAGTTTGGCGCCCTTTTTAGTGCTCGCGGAGCGGCAAGTCTCTGGGCGTGGGCGACGAGGTCGTAAATGGGTGAGTCCCTTTGCAGAAAATCTCTATTACAGCCTTGTCCTTCGCATAGATGGCGGAATGCGCCAGCTCGAGGGTTTGAGTCTTGTTGTGGGTTTGGCTGTCTTGCAGGCTCTGAGAAATTTTGGGGTACCGGGTGCGGGATTGAAGTGGCCTAACGATGTCTTGGTGGGTAACAAGAAAATTGCCGGCATTCTCCTTGAGCTCGTTGGAGATCCGGCAGACGTTTGCCATGTAGTGCTGGGAATAGGCGTCAACGTGAATATGCAGGAGGCCGATGATGTTGATCAGCAATGGACGTCGATTCGGCTTGAGTCAGGTAGAAGCACTGATCGCAATGCCTTGGTGACTGAGCTTGGTAAGCAGTTAAATGATTACATCCAGCGCCATCAGATGGTCGGTTTTTCGGCACTCCAGGCGGAATGGGAGGCGAATCATCTGTGGCAAGGTCGTGCTGTGTCATTGATTGCGGGCTCCAGTCAGTTAGATGGTGTTGTGCTCGGAATCGATGGTCAGGGTGCGCTGCGGCTAAAGGTGGATGGCGTGGAAAAAGTCTTTAGTGGTGGTGAGCTCAGCCTGAGGTTGCGTGATGATTCTTGAGCTCGACTGTGGGAACAGCTTTATTAAGTGGCGAGTGCTGAGGGCTTCGCTCGACGCTCTTTTTTCTGAGGGGGTTGTCGACTCTGATCTCGCGTTGCTTGACAGTTTGAGAGCACTCGATGGGCTTGTGCTTCGTAAATGTCGCGTGGTCAGTGTCAGGACTGTTGAGGAGACTGATGCCTTGATCGATGCTATCGAGCGCGAGTTCGGTATTTCGGTGGTGTGCGCGAAACCTGCTCGTGAAATGTCCGGTGTCAAAAATGGTTATGAAAACTACGAGCGTCTAGGGCTGGATCGATGGCTGGCCATGCTTGGCGGGTTTCATCTCGCATCTGGTGGTGCTTGCCTGGTGCTTGATTTCGGTACGGCGGTAACTGCAGATTTTATTGCTGCGGATGGTGAGCATCTCGGCGGTTTTATTTGCCCCGGAATGCCTTTGATGCGAAATCAGCTACGTACGCATACTCGTAATATTCGCTATGGAGATCTTGCTGCTGAGCGTGCGCTGTCCGGTAGTGCGCCTGGGCGGTCCACCGTTGAGGCGGTGGAGCGAGGGTGTTTATTGATGTTGCGGGGTTTCGTATTGACACAGTTGGAACTGGCGCGCTCCTACTGGGGTGAGGACTTCACAGTCTTTATCACTGGCGGGGATGCTGAATTGGTTGCGGGGGTCTCGCCCGAGGCTCGAGTCGTTCCTGATCTGGTGTTTGTGGGGTTGGCTATGGCGTGTCCTTTTTCCTGAGGTTTGTATGCGTTGGTTGTTTCTCCTGCTTCTTGTTCTTAATGTTTTCTATTATGTCTGGCATCAGCAGGAGGCGCCCTTGCGGGCGAAGGATGTAACGCCTCTTAGTTTGTATCGAGGTTCCCAGCAAGACATTCGCTTGCTCAGCGAAACGACGGGTGAGGTTCGGGAGGGGCAGGCGGGGCGTCGGCAACAGTGTCTTTTCCTTGGCGGTTTTTCTCGGCAGGAATCGATTCCAGCGCTCCAGCAGCGTCTGGCTGAAATGGGGGTTGATGTAAAATCTTCGACGAGGGATGTATCTGGGGCTGGTTATTGGTTGTCTGTTTCGCCTCAGGGCCAGCGTTTGCTGGGGGATGTACAGTTGCAAAACCTTTCCAACGAATTCAATGAGTTAAAACATAAAATAATGCTATGTGAGGGGGTTGCACCTACTGAATAGTTTGCATAGAATGGCGCCCGCTCCACAGCGAAGACCTAAAAAGGAATTCAAAGTGAAGCGATGTCAATGCAGCTAACCTCAGGTTTTTAAATGAGAAAATGCTTGACAAGGGTTTGGCATGGTATAGAATGCCGGCCTGATTAGGAGGGGTTCCCGAGCGGCCAAAGGGATCAGACTGTAAATCTGACGTCTACGACTTCGAAGGTTCGAATCCTTCTCCCTCCACCAGATTTAAGCGTGAGCTGCAGGCTCCGCGGGTATAGTTTAGTGGTAGAACCTCAGCCTTCCAAGCTGATGATGCGGGTTCGATTCCCGCTACCCGCTCCAAGTTTGCAGGTTTTGCAAAGTGTTTTGCTCTTGTAGCTCAGTTGGTAGAGCACACCCTTGGTAAGGGTGAGGTCAGCGGTTCAAATCCGCTCAAGAGCTCCATATAACAAGGCAGATATGAAAATATCTGCCTTTGTTTTAATGGTTGATATTGTTTGTCTAATTTCTTCTGTTGAGGGTGATATCGATGGCTAAGGAAAAATTTGATCGTTCCCTGCCCCACGTCAACGTTGGGACCATTGGTCACGTTGACCACGGTAAAACCACTCTGACCGCTGCTCTGACTCGCGTCTGCTCCGAAGTTTTCGGTTCGGCCGTAGTTGAATTCGACAAGATCGACAGCGCTCCAGAAGAAAAAGCTCGCGGTATCACCATCAATACCGCGCACGTTGAGTACAACTCGCTGATCCGTCACTACGCTCACGTTGACTGCCCAGGTCACGCTGACTATGTGAAGAACATGATCACCGGTGCTGCTCAAATGGACGGCGCTATCCTGGTTTGCTCGGCCGCTGATGGTCCGATGCCGCAAACCCGTGAGCACATCCTGCTGTCCCGTCAGGTAGGCGTTCCGTACATCGTGGTTTTCCTGAACAAGGCTGACCTGGTAGACGACGCAGAGCTGCTGGAACTGGTTGAGATGGAAGTTCGCGACCTGCTGTCCACCTATGACTTCCCAGGCGACGACACTCCGATCATCATCGGTTCGGCTCGTATGGCTCTGGAAGGCAAAGACGACAACGAGATGGGCACCACTGCCGTCAAGAAGCTGGTTGAAACTCTGGACAGCTACATCCCAGAACCAGTTCGTATGATCGACAAGCCATTCCTGATGCCAATCGAAGACGTATTCTCGATCTCGGGTCGCGGTACTGTTGTGACTGGTCGTATCGAGCGCGGTATCGTTCGCGTTCAGGATCCGCTGGAAATCGTTGGTCTGCGTGACACCACCGTTACTACTTGCACCGGTGTTGAAATGTTCCGCAAGCTGCTCGACGAAGGTCGTGCTGGCGAGAACTGCGGCGTTCTGCTGCGTGGTACCAAGCGTGACGACGTTGAGCGTGGTCAGGTTCTGGTTAAGCCGGGTTCGGTTAAGCCGCACACCAAGTTCACTGCAGAAGTTTACGTTCTGAGCAAGGAAGAAGGCGGTCGTCACACTCCGTTCTTCAAAGGCTACCGTCCACAGTTCTACTTCCGTACTACTGACGTGACTGGTAACTGCGAGCTGCCAGAAGGCGTTGAAATGGTAATGCCAGGTGACAACATTCAGATGACTGTTACCCTGATCAAAACCATCGCGATGGAAGACGGTCTGCGTTTCGCTATCCGTGAAGGCGGTCGTACCGTCGGCGCTGGCGTCGTAGCTAAAATCATCGAGTAAGTGGTTGTAATGTATTTTTCGGGCCGGCATAATGGTCGGCCTGATTTTGTTTTAGGTCAGTAGCTCAATTGGCAGAGCGACGGTCTCCAAAACCGTAGGTTGGGGGTTCGATTCCCTCCTGACCTGCCAGATTCACTCGGTGTGTCTGGCTTTCTTTTCACAGGATCTTCATAGATGACTCCTAAAGCTGAAGCTCAAGGCTCTCGCTTCGATCTGCTCAAGTGGCTTGTAGTTGTCGCTTTGGTGGTTGTTGGCGTTGTTGGCAATCAGTATTACTCTGCTTCGCCGATCCTGTACCGTGTACTCGCTTTGCTTGTCATTGCTGCTGTAGCTGCCTTTGTAGGCCTGCAGACTGCGAAGGGCAAGTCTTTCTTTGTACTGGTTAAGGAAGCTCGCACCGAGATTCGTAAAGTCGTGTGGCCAACTCGCCAAGAAACCACGCAGACCACCCTGATTGTGGTGGCTGTTGTTCTGGTTATGGCGTTGCTGTTGTGGGGGCTTGATTCCCTGCTCGGCTGGCTTGTTTCCTTGATTGTCGGCTAAGGGTGTCCCGTGGCTAAGCGTTGGTATGTTGTGCATGCTTACTCGGGTTACGAGAAGCATGTGATGCGCTCGCTGGTCGAGCGCGTGAAGCTGGCTGGCATGGAAGATGGCTTCGGCGAGATTCTGGTTCCCACTGAAGAAGTGGTTGAAATGCGTAATGGCCAGAAGCGCAAAAGCGAACGCAAGTTCTTTCCAGGCTATGTTCTGGTTCAGATGGATATGAATGAGGGTACTTGGCACTTGGTCAAGGATACTCCTCGGGTGATGGGTTTCATTGGCGGTACAGCCGATAAGCCTGCACCAATCACCGATAAAGAGGCGGAAGCAATTCTGCGTCGTGTTGCTGATGGTAGCGACAAGCCTAAGCCGAAGACTCTCTTCGAGCCGGGTGAAACGGTGCGAGTCAACGACGGTCCATTCGCTGATTTCAATGGCGTTGTTGAAGAAGTTAACTACGAAAAGAGCCGGATCCAAGTGGCGGTGCTCATTTTCGGTCGCTCTACCCCGGTAGAGTTGGAGTTCAGTCAGGTCGAAAAGGTCTAATTGAACAAGCATCCCAACCCCGCAGCCATAGGCTGTGGGGTTTTGTCGTCACTGGGATATACGCGCAAGTAACCGGGGAGCCTTTCGAGGCGTTCGAACCCGTAATTGGAGTGCCTCATGGCCAAGAAGATTACCGCTTACATCAAGCTGCAAGTGAAGGCCGCTCAGGCTAACCCAAGTCCACCGGTTGGTCCTGCTCTGGGTCAGCACGGCGTGAACATCATGGAATTCTGCAAGGCTTTCAACGCCCGTACTCAGGGTCTTGAAGCTGGTCTGCCGACTCCAGTGATCATCACTGTCTACAGCGACCGTAGCTTCACTTTCGAAACCAAATCCACCCCTGCTTCGGTTCTGCTGAAGAAGGCGGCCGGTCTGACCAGCGGTTCCGCTCGTCCGAACACCGTTAAGGTTGGCACCGTTACCCGTGCTCAGCTGGAAGAAATCGCGAAAACCAAAAACGCGGATCTGACTGCAGCTGATATGGATGCAGCCGTGCGTACTATCGCCGGTTCTGCTCGTAGCATGGGCCTTAACGTGGAGGGTGTGTAATGGCTAAGCTGACCAAGCGTCAAAAGGCTATCGCCGGCAAAATCGAAGCAGGCAAGGCCTACAACATTGTAGACGCTGCTGCTCTGCTGGCTGAGCTGTCGACTGTCAAGTTCAGCGAGTCGTTCGACGTTGCTGTAAACCTGGGTGTAGACCCGCGTAAATCCGACCAGGTTGTTCGTAGCGCTACTGTGCTGCCACACGGCACTGGCAAGACCGTTCGCGTTGCTGTGTTCACCCAGGGTCCAGCTGCTGAGGCCGCTTTGGCTGCCGGCGCTGACCGTGTAGGTATGGACGACCTGGCTGCCGAAATGAAAGGCGGCGACCTGAACTATGACGTAGTGATCGCATCCCCGGATGCCATGCGCGTTGTAGGTCAGTTGGGTCAGATCCTCGGTCCACGTGGTCTGATGCCTAACCCTAAGGTTGGTACCGTAACTCCAGACGTAGCTACCGCGGTTAAAAACGCTAAAGCTGGTCAGGTTCGTTATCGCACCGACAAAAACGGCATCATCCACACTTCCGTTGGCAAGATGGGCTTCGACGCCGTCAAGCTGAAGGAAAACGTTGAAGCCCTGATCGCTGATCTGAAGCGTATCAAGCCAGCTTCTTCGAAAGGTATCTACGTCAAGCGCGTTACCCTGAGCACCACTATGGGCCCAGGTCTGGTCATCGACCAGAGCTCGCTGGACGCGTAAGACAAAGGTTGGTGCGATGGTTCGCGCCAATTGAAAGATTGGGGTCCCTGCCTGGCGGGGGCTATCCAAGACCGTAGGCGACGCAAGTCTTAAACCATAAGCCTACGCAGATGGTGCTCCCGGTTCCTTACCGAATCAGACACCAAAACGACATTCGGTTCCGATCGAATGAAACGGTAACAAGCAGGAGTTAAACCCGTGGCAATTAATCTCGAAGACAAGAAGGCCATCGTCGCTGAAGTCAACGAGGCTGCCAAAGTCGCTCTGTCCGCTGTCGTGGTTGATGCACGTGGCGTAACAGTAGGCGCAATGACCGGACTCCGTAAAGAGGCTCGTGAAGCTGGCGTTTACGTACGTGTTGTACGTAACACCCTGCTCAAGCGCGCTGTTGCTGACACTCAATACAGTGTCCTCAACGACGTGTTCACCGGCCCGACCCTGATCGCATTCTCCAACGAACATCCGGGCGCTGCTGCCCGTATCTTCAAAGAGTTTGCCAAGGGTCAGGACAAGTTCGAGATCAAGGCAGCTGCGTTCGAGGGCAAGTTCCTCGCAGCTAATCAGATCGACGTACTGGCAACTCTGCCGACCCGTGACGAAGCAATTTCTCAGCTGATGAGCGTGATTCAAGGCGCTACCAGCAAATTGGCTCGTACTCTGGCGGCAATTCGCGACCAGAAAGAAGCTGCTGCAGCCTAAGGCTCGTCAACTTCTCGCGTTTTTTGTTTATTTCGATGGTCGCGTAGGCCGTCCCCCAATTCAGGAATTGAGTCATGTCTCTGACTAACGAACAAATCATCGAAGCAATCGGCCAGAAATCCGTAGTGGAAATCGTTGAGCTGATCAAAGCGATGGAAGAAACCTTCGGTGTTACCGCTGCTGCTGCTTCGGCTGGTCCAGCTGCTGCTGCCGCTGTTGTTGAAGAGCAAACCGAGTTCAACGTTGTTCTGCTGGAAGCTGGCGAGAAGAAGGTTAACGTGATCAAGGCAGTTCGTGAACTGACCGGTCTGGGCCTGAAAGAAGCCAAAGAGAAAGTAGACGGCGCTCCTCAGGTTGTAGCTGAAGGCGTTTCGAAAGAAGCTGCTGAAGACGCCAAGAAGAAGCTGGAAGAAGCAGGCGCTAAAGTCGAGCTGAAATAAGCATCGACTTTGCTCCTCCAGCCCGAGCGTCAAGCGACAGGCTGATGGCTGGTGGCTCTTGCCACCGGCCTTTTTCCGTTATTGGCAGCCGACTGGGTCGGTGCTGATAGAGGCGCTGTAACCACCCGATGCGGTGGAGCAAACCATGGGGTTTGCACGATTTTCTGGCTGCTCCCGTCGGGAGGGGCCAAACAAGCAGGTGACCAAGCTGGGGAACGCTGATGGCTTACTCATATACTGAGAAAAAACGTATCCGCAAGGACTTTAGCAAGTTGCCGGACGTCATGGATGTGCCTTACCTCCTGGCCATCCAGCTGGATTCGTATCGTGAATTCTTGCAAGCGGGAGCGACTAAAGATCAGTTCCGCGACGTGGGCCTGCATGCGGCCTTCAAATCCGTTTTCCCGATCATCAGCTACTCCGGCAATGCTGCGCTGGAGTACGTCGGTTATCGCCTGGGCGAACCGGCATTTGATGTCAAAGAATGCGTATTGCGCGGTGTGACTTTCGCCGTACCTTTGCGGGTAAAAGTGCGCCTGATCATTTTCGACAAAGAATCGTCGAACAAAGCGATCAAGGACATCAAAGAGCAAGAAGTCTACATGGGTGAAATTCCCCTGATGACTGAGAACGGTACCTTCGTAATCAACGGTACCGAGCGTGTAATCGTTTCCCAGCTGCACCGTTCCCCGGGCGTGTTCTTCGACCACGACCGCGGCAAGACGCATAGCTCCGGCAAACTGCTGTACTCCGCGCGCATCATTCCTTACCGCGGTTCGTGGCTGGACTTCGAGTTCGACCCGAAAGACTGCGTGTTCGTGCGTATCGACCGTCGTCGCAAGCTGCCGGCATCGGTACTGCTGCGCGCGCTCGGCTATACCACTGAAGAAGTGCTGGACGCGTTCTACACCACCAACGTTTTCAAACTGAGCGGCGAGACCCTCAGTCTGGAACTGATTGCTTCGCGTCTGCGTGGTGAAATTGCGGTTCTGGATATCCAGGACGAGAAGGGCAAGGTCATCGTTGAGGCGGGCCGCCGTATTACTGCGCGCCACATCAACCAGATCGAAAAAGCCGGCATCAAGACTCTGGAAGTACCTCTGGACTACGTCCTGGGCCGTACTACCGCCAAGGTCATCGTGCACCCGGCTACCGGCGAAATCCTGGCAGAGTGCAACACCGAGTTGAACACTGAAGTCCTGGCAAAAATTGCCAAGGCTGGTGTTGTTCGCATCGAAACTCTGTACACCAACGATATCGACTGCGGTCCGTTCGTCTCCGACACTCTGAAGATCGACTCCACCAGCAACCAATTGGAAGCGCTGGTCGAGATCTATCGCATGATGCGTCCAGGCGAGCCGCCAACCAAAGACGCTGCCGAAACCCTGTTCAACAACCTGTTCTTCAGCCCTGAGCGCTATGATCTGTCTGCGGTCGGCCGGATGAAGTTCAACCGTCGTATCGGTCGTACCGAGATCGAAGGTTCGGGCGTGCTGTGCAAGGAAGACATCGTCGCGGTATTGAAGACTCTGGTCGACATCCGTAACGGTAAAGGCATCGTCGATGACATCGACCACCTGGGTAACCGTCGTGTTCGCTGCGTAGGCGAAATGGCCGAGAACCAGTTCCGCGTTGGCCTGGTGCGTGTTGAGCGTGCGGTCAAAGAGCGTCTGTCGATGGCTGAAAGCGAAGGCCTGATGCCCCAAGACCTGATCAACGCCAAGCCAGTGGCTGCGGCGGTGAAAGAGTTCTTCGGTTCCAGCCAGCTCTCGCAGTTCATGGACCAGAACAACCCACTGTCCGAGATCACCCACAAGCGTCGTGTCTCTGCACTCGGCCCTGGCGGTCTGACTCGTGAGCGTGCAGGCTTTGAAGTCCGTGACGTACACCCGACTCACTACGGTCGCGTATGCCCGATTGAAACGCCGGAAGGTCCGAACATCGGTCTGATCAACTCCCTGGCTGCTTACGCTCGCACCAACCAGTACGGCTTCCTGGAAAGCCCGTACCGCGTGGTGAAAGAGGGTGTGGTCACCGACGAGATCGTGTTCCTGTCCGCTATTGAAGAAGCCGATCACGTGATCGCGCAGGCTTCGGCGACCATGAACGACCAGAAAGTCCTGATCGACGAACTGGTAGCCGTACGTCACCTGAACGAATTCACCGTTAAGGCGCCTGAAGAAGTCACCTTGATGGACGTTTCGCCGAAGCAGGTAGTTTCGGTCGCAGCGTCGCTGATTCCGTTCCTCGAGCACGACGACGCCAACCGTGCGTTGATGGGTTCGAACATGCAGCGTCAAGCTGTACCAACCCTGCGTGCTGACAAGCCGCTGGTAGGTACCGGCATGGAGCGTAACGTAGCCCGTGACTCCGGCGTTTGCGTCGTGGCTCGTCGTGGCGGCGTGATCGATTCCGTCGACGCCAGCCGTATCGTGGTTCGTGTTGCTGATGACGAAGTTGAAACCGGCGAAGCTGGTGTCGACATCTACAACCTGACCAAATACACCCGCTCGAACCAGAACACCTGCATCAACCAGCGTCCGCTGGTGAGCAAGGGTGATCGCGTTCAGCGCAGCGACATCATGGCCGACGGCCCGTCCACCGACATGGGTGAACTGGCGCTCGGTCAGAACATGCGCATCGCGTTCATGGCATGGAACGGCTTCAACTTCGAAGACTCCATCTGCCTGTCCGAGCGTGTGGTTCAGGAAGACCGTTTCACCACGATCCACATTCAGGAACTGACCTGTGTGGCCCGTGACACCAAGCTTGGGCCTGAGGAAATCACTGCAGACATCCCTAACGTGGGTGAGGCTGCACTGAACAAACTGGACGAAGCCGGTATCGTTTACGTAGGTGCTGAAGTTGGCGCAGGCGACATCCTGGTGGGTAAAGTCACTCCGAAAGGCGAGACCCAGCTGACTCCGGAAGAAAAACTGCTGCGTGCAATCTTCGGTGAAAAAGCCAGCGACGTTAAAGACACTTCCCTGCGCGTACCTACCGGTACCAAAGGTACTGTCATTGACGTACAGGTCTTCACCCGCGACGGCGTTGAGCGTGATGCTCGTGCTCTGTCGATCGAGAAGTCCCAGCTGGACGAGATCCGCAAGGATCTGAACGAAGAGTTCCGTATCGTTGAAGGCGCGACTTTCGAACGTCTGCGTTCCGCTCTGGTAGGGCACAAGGCTGAAGGCGGCGCAGGTCTGAAGAAAGGTCAGGACATCACCGACGAAGTTCTCGACGGTCTTGAGCATGGTCAGTGGTTCAAACTGCGCATGGCTGAAGATGCTCTGAACGAGCAGCTCGAGAAGGCTCAGGCCTACATCGTTGATCGCCGCCGTCTGCTGGACGACAAGTTCGAAGACAAGAAGCGCAAACTGCAGCAAGGCGATGACCTGGCTCCAGGCGTGCTGAAAATCGTCAAGGTTTACCTGGCAATCCGTCGTCGTATCCAGCCGGGCGACAAGATGGCCGGTCGTCACGGTAACAAAGGTGTGGTCTCCGTGATCATGCCGGTTGAAGACATGCCGCACGATGCCAATGGCACCCCGGTCGACGTCGTCCTCAACCCGCTGGGCGTACCTTCGCGTATGAACGTTGGTCAGATCCTTGAAACCCACCTGGGCCTCGCGGCCAAAGGTCTGGGCGAGAAGATCAACCGGATGGTCGAAGAGCAGCGTAAAGTCGCTGAACTGCGTACCTTCCTGGACGAGATCTACAACCAGATCGGCGGTCGTAACGAAGATCTGGACAGCTTCTCCGATCAGGAAATCCTGGATCTGGCGAAGAACCTGCGTGGCGGCGTTCCAATGGCCACTCCAGTGTTCGACGGCGCCAAGGAAAGCGAAATCAAGGCCATGCTGAAACTGGCAGACCTGCCGGAAAGCGGCCAGATGCAGCTGACTGACGGCCGTACCGGCAACAAGTTCGAGCGTCCAGTTACCGTTGGCTACATGTACATGCTGAAGCTGAACCACTTGGTAGACGACAAGATGCACGCGCGTTCTACCGGTTCGTACAGCCTGGTTACCCAGCAGCCGCTGGGTGGTAAGGCGCAGTTCGGTGGTCAGCGTTTCGGGGAGATGGAGGTCTGGGCACTGGAAGCATACGGTGCTGCTTACACTCTGCAAGAAATGCTCACAGTGAAGTCGGACGATGTGAACGGCCGTACCAAGATGTACAAGAACATCGTGGATGGCGATCACCGTATGGAGCCGGGCATGCCCGAGTCCTTCAACGTGTTGATCAAGGAAATTCGTTCCCTCGGCATCGATATCGATCTGGAAACCGAATAACACGTGACGCGAATCGAGAGCGGGGCAGGATTGCCCGCTCTCTGCTCCGCCAGGAGGAAAGGCCTTGAAAGACCTACTGAATTTGCTGAAAAACCAGGGTCAAGTCGAAGAGTTCGACGCCATCCGTATCGGATTGGCCTCGCCTGAGATGATCCGCTCATGGTCGTTCGGTGAAGTTAAAAAGCCGGAAACCATCAACTACCGTACGTTCAAACCTGAGCGTGACGGCCTGTTCTGCGCCAAGATCTTTGGCCCGGTAAAGGATTACGAGTGCCTGTGCGGTAAGTACAAGCGCTTGAAGCACCGTGGTGTGATCTGCGAGAAGTGCGGCGTTGAAGTTGCACTGGCCAAGGTTCGTCGTGAGCGCATGGCGCACATCGAACTGGCTTCGCCGGTCGCCCACATCTGGTTCCTGAAATCGCTGCCGTCCCGTATCGGCTTGCTGATGGACATGACTCTGCGTGATATCGAACGCGTTCTCTACTTCGAGAGCTATGTCGTTATCGATCCAGGCATGACCACCCTTGAAAAAGGTCAGCTGCTGAACGACGAGCAGTACTTCGAAGCGCTGGAAGAGTTCGGTGACGATTTCGACGCCCGCATGGGTGCTGAAGCTGTCCGTGAACTGCTGCACGCTATCGACCTGGAACACGAGATTGGCCGTCTGCGTGAAGAAATTCCGCAAACCAACTCTGAAACCAAGATCAAGAAGCTGTCCAAGCGTCTGAAGTTGATGGAAGCCTTCCAGGGTTCCGGCAACCTGCCAGAGTGGATGGTGCTGACCGTTCTGCCGGTTCTGCCGCCAGATCTGCGTCCACTGGTCCCGCTGGATGGTGGTCGTTTCGCGACTTCCGACCTCAACGATCTGTATCGTCGAGTGATCAACCGTAACAACCGTTTGAAGCGCCTGCTGGATCTGTCCGCTCCGGACATCATCGTGCGCAACGAAAAGCGTATGTTGCAGGAAGCTGTCGATGCTCTGCTCGACAACGGTCGTCGTGGCCGCGCTATCACCGGTTCGAACAAGCGTCCTCTGAAATCCCTGGCTGACATGATCAAGGGTAAGCAAGGTCGTTTCCGTCAGAACTTGCTCGGTAAGCGTGTTGACTACTCCGGTCGTTCGGTAATTACCGTAGGCCCGACCCTGCGTCTGCATCAGTGCGGTCTGCCGAAGAAGATGGCTCTCGAGCTGTTCAAACCGTTCATTTTCGGCAAGCTCGAAATGCGTGGTCTTGCGACCACCATCAAAGCGGCCAAGAAAATGGTCGAGCGCGAACTGCCAGAGGTTTGGGACGTTCTCGCTGAAGTGATTCGCGAACACCCGGTTCTTCTCAACCGTGCACCGACCCTTCACCGTCTGGGTATCCAGGCGTTTGAACCGGTACTGATCGAAGGTAAGGCTATCCAGCTGCACCCTCTGGTCTGCGCCGCGTACAACGCCGACTTCGACGGCGACCAAATGGCCGTGCACGTACCGCTGACACTGGAAGCCCAGTTGGAAGCGCGTGCGTTGATGATGTCGACCAACAACATTCTGTCGCCAGCCAACGGTGAGCCAATCATCGTTCCGTCGCAGGACGTTGTATTGGGTCTGTACTACATGACTCGTGAAGCGATCAACGCCAAAGGCGAAGGTCGTGTGTTCGCGGATCTGCAGGAAGTTGACCGTGTGTTCCGTGCCGGCGAAGCCGCACTGCACGCCAAGGTTAAGGTTCGTATCAACGAAACCGTCAACGACCGTGACGGCAACAGCGTGAGCGGTACCCGTATCGTCGACACCACCGTCGGCCGTGCGCTGCTGTTCCAGGTTGTGCCAAAAGGTCTGTCGTACGACGTCGTCAACCTGCCGATGAAGAAAAAGGCGATCTCCAAGCTGATCAACCAGTGCTACCGCGTGGTTGGTTTGAAAGAGACCGTGATCTTCGCTGACCAGTTGATGTACACCGGTTTCGCTTACTCGACCATCTCCGGCGTTTCCATCGGTGTTAACGACTTCGTTATCCCGGACGAGAAAGCCCGCATCATCGGTGCAGCCACCGACGAAGTGAAAGAGATCGAGAGCCAGTACGCCTCCGGCCTGGTAACCCAGGGCGAGAAGTACAACAAAGTGATCGACCTTTGGTCGAAAGCGAACGACGAAGTTTCCAAGGCAATGATGGCCAACCTCTCGAAAGAGAAGGTTATCGACCGTCATGGCGTTGAAGTCGATCAAGAGTCTTTCAACTCGATGTACATGATGGCCGACTCGGGTGCGCGGGGTTCCGCAGCACAGATTCGTCAGCTGGCCGGTATGCGTGGTCTGATGGCCAAGCCGGACGGTTCCATCATCGAAACGCCGATTACTGCGAACTTCCGTGAAGGTTTGAGCGTACTTCAGTACTTCATCTCGACTCACGGTGCTCGTAAAGGTCTGGCGGATACCGCGTTGAAAACTGCGAACTCCGGTTACCTGACTCGTCGTCTGGTAGACGTGGCGCAGGATCTGGTTGTAACCGAGATCGATTGCGGCACCGAACACGGTCTGCTGATGACTCCGCACATTGAAGGCGGTGACGTTGTAGAGCCGTTGGGTGAGCGCGTATTGGGTCGTGTTATTGCCCGTGACGTATTCAAGCCAGGTACCGAGGACGTCATCGTTCCGGCCGGTACTCTGGTAGACGAGAAGTGGGTTGAATTCATCGAGCTGAACAGCATCGACGAAGTGATCGTGCGTTCGCCGATCAGCTGCGAAACCCGCTATGGCATTTGCGCCAAGTGCTACGGCCGTGATCTGGCTCGTGGTCATCAGGTGAACATCGGTGAAGCGGTCGGCGTTATCGCTGCCCAGTCCATCGGTGAGCCGGGTACCCAGCTGACCATGCGTACGTTCCACATCGGTGGTGCGGCAAGCCGTACTTCCGCAGCCGATAGCGTTCAGGTGAAGAATGGCGGTACCGTCCGTCTGCACAACCTGAAGCACGTTGAGCGAGTGGATGGTCACCTGGTTGCTGTGTCGCGTTCCGGTGAGCTGGCCATCGCTGATGACTTCGGTCGTGAGCGCGAGCGTTACAAGCTGCCGTACGGTGCTGTGATTTCGGTTAAAGAGGGTGACAAGGTCGACGCTGGCGCAATCGTGGCCAAGTGGGATCCGCACACTCACCCAATCGTTACCGAAATGAAAGGTACCGTGACCTACGTGGGCATGGAAGAAGGCATCACGATCAAGCGTCAGACTGACGAATTGACCGGTATGACCAACATTGAAGTACTTGACGCGAAAGATCGTCCAGCTGCGGGCAAAGAAATCCGTCCAGCAGTGAAGATGGTCGACGACAACGGCAAGGATCTGTTGCTGCCAGGCACTGACGTTATCGCTCAGTACTTCCTGCCAGCCAACGCCCTGGTCGGTGTGGCGGACGGTGCGAAGATCGCGATCGGTGATGTTATCGCGCGTATCCCGCAAGAAACTTCGAAGACCCGCGACATCACCGGTGGTCTGCCGCGTGTTGCCGACTTGTTCGAAGCCCGTCGTCCGAAAGAAGCGTCGATTCTGGCTGAAGTCAGCGGCACCATCGCGTTCGGTAAAGAGACCAAAGGCAAGCGCCGTCTGGTTATTACCCCGAACGACGGTTCCGATCCGTACGAAGAGCTGATTCCGAAGTGGCGTCACCTGAACGTGTTCGAAGGCGAACAGGTAAACCGCGGCGAAGTTATCTCCGACGGCCCAAGCGATCCGCACGACATCCTGCGTCTGCTGGGTGTGAGCGCGCTGGCCAAGTACATCGTTAACGAGATCCAGGACGTTTACCGTCTGCAAGGCGTGAAGATCAACGATAAGCACATCGAGACCATCCTGCGTCAGATGCTGCGTAAAGTTGAAATCGCTGAATCCGGCGATTCGAGTTTCATCAAGGGCGACCAGATGGAACTGACTCACGTACTGGTAGAGAACGAGCGTTTGGGCGGCGAAGACAAATTCGTCTCCAAATACACTCGCGTTCTGCTGGGTATCACCAAGGCGTCGTTGTCCACCGAATCGTTCATCTCGGCGGCTTCCTTCCAGGAAACCACCCGCGTACTGACCGAAGCGGCAGTCACCGGCAAGCGCGATTACCTGCGCGGCTTGAAAGAAAACGTAGTCGTGGGTCGTCTGATCCCGGCCGGTACCGGTCTGGCCTATCACAGCGAGCGCAAGCGTCGCCGTGATGCTGACAAGCCGTTGCGCGTAAGCGCCAGTGAAGTGGAAGCTGCACTGACCGAAGCGCTGAACTCGAGCGGTAACTGAGTTCTGCGGTAAATGAGCTGAGGCCCTGATCGCTCCGTTCGTCGAATCGAGACATATTGTCAAGGTTCGACGGGCGGGGAGGTCGGGGCCTTGCCTTGACTGGGGGCAAGATCCTCTTTAGACTCTTGATCCCCTAAATTTGGCGGGAATTCGTTCCTGCCATTTTGCTTTTCTTGCAAGACAATAGCGTCGCAAGACAACAGTGGAGCTAGTAGATGGCAACTATCAACCAGCTGGTACGTCAGCCGCGTAAGCGTATCGTCGAGAAATCCGACGTACCTGCGCTGCAGAACTGCCCGCAACGTCGTGGCGTATGCACCCGTGTGTATACCACCACGCCGAAAAAACCTAACTCGGCACTGCGTAAAGTATGCCGTGTGCGTCTGACCAACGGTTTCGAGGTTTCCTCGTACATCGGCGGTGAAGGCCACAACCTGCAAGAGCACAGCGTGGTACTGATCCGCGGCGGTCGTGTAAAAGACTTGCCAGGTGTTCGTTACCACACCGTTCGCGGCTCCTTGGATACTTCCGGCGTTAAAGGCCGTAACCAGGGTCGTTCGAAGTACGGTACCAAGCGTCCGAAGTAATCGGCCGCTTTGCAGATTTTCATTTTATTGAGTCGATAAGAGTAAGGTCGGGCACGCATCCATTGGATCTGTCCCGAGCTAACCTGAAGACCGCTTGAGGGCTTATCATGCCAAGACGTCGCGTAGCAGCAAAGCGTGAGATTCTGGACGATCCGAAATACGGAAGCCAGATCCTCGCCAAATTCATGAACCACGTTATGGAAAGCGGCAAGAAAGCCGTTGCCGAGCGTATCGTTTATGGTGCCCTGGAAACCGTTGCGACCCGTAAGGCTGGCACCGATCCCCTGGAACTCTTCGAAAAAGCACTCGACGCCATCGCTCCGCTGGTCGAAGTGAAGTCGCGCCGCGTTGGTGGTGCTACTTACCAGGTTCCGGTCGAGGTTCGTCCTTCCCGTCGTAACGCTCTGGCAATGCGCTGGTTGGTAGACTTCGCCCGTAAGCGTGGCGAGAAGTCTATGGCTCTGCGTTTGGCTGGCGAACTGCTGGATGCTGCTGAAGGTAAAGGTGCTGCTGTTAAGAAGCGTGAAGACGTGCACCGTATGGCTGAAGCCAACAAAGCTTTCTCGCACTACCGCTTCTAATTTTAGCTTCACTAATTTTGCGAGGGCTTTATGGCTCGTACTACTCCGATTAGCCGCTACCGTAACATCGGTATCGTCGCTCACGTGGATGCTGGTAAAACCACCACCACCGAGCGCGTCCTTTTTTACACCGGCAAAAGTCACAAAATGGGCGAGGTGCATGATGGCGCCGCGACCACAGACTGGATGGTGCAGGAGCAGGAGCGTGGTATTACCATTACTTCTGCTGCCATCACCGCTTTCTGGAAAGGTTCCGAGAAGCAGTACAAGGACGAGCACCGCTTCAACGTAATCGATACCCCGGGCCACGTTGACTTCACTATTGAAGTTGAGCGTTCCCTGCGCGTACTCGACGGCGCTGTCGTTGTGTTCTGCGGTACTTCGGGTGTTGAGCCTCAGTCGGAAACCGTATGGCGTCAAGCCAACAAATACGGTGTTCCACGTCTTGTTTACGTAAACAAGATGGACCGTGCTGGTGCCAACTTCCTGCGCGTGATCGGTCAGATCAAGCAGCGTCTGGGTCACACTCCGGTGCCGATCCAGTTGGCCATCGGTTCCGAAGACAACTTCCAGGGTCAGATCGATCTGATCAACATGCAAGCTGTCTACTGGAACGACTCTGACAAGGGTATGGTCCCTGTTCGCAAGGACATTCCTGCCGAGCTCCAAGAGCTGGCTGAAGAGTGGCGCAACAACATGGTTGAAGCTGCTGCTGAAGCCAACGAAGAGCTGATGAACAAGTACCTGGAAGGCGAAGAGCTGTCGATCGAAGAGATCAAAGCTGCTTTGCGTCAGCGTACTATCGCCGGCGAAATCGTTCTGGCTGTTTGCGGTTCTTCGTTCAAGAACAAGGGCGTTCCCCTGGTTCTCGACGCCGTTATCGACTTCCTGCCTGCACCGACCGACATTCCTGCGATCAAGGGTACTGACCCTGATAACGAGGAAATCGAGCTGGAGCGTCATGCAGACGATGCGGAGCCGTTCTCGGCTCTGGCGTTCAAGATCGCTACCGACCCATTCGTGGGTACCTTGACCTTCGTCCGTGTTTACTCGGGCGTGTTGAACTCCGGCGACGGCGTGATCAACTCGGTTAAAGGCAAGAAAGAGCGTGTGGGTCGTATGGTGCAAATGCACGCAAACGCCCGCGAAGAGATCAAGGAAGTACGCGCTGGTGACATCGCGGCCCTGATCGGCATGAAGGACGTCACCACTGGTGAAACCCTCTGCAACGCTGACAAGCCAATCATCCTGGTTCGCATGGACTTCCCGGAGCCGGTTATTTCGGTTGCCGTAGAGCCTAAGACCAAGGATGACCAGGAAAAAATGGGTATCGCTCTGGGCAAGCTTGCTCAGGAAGACCCGTCTTTCCGCGTTAAAACTGATGAAGAGACTGGTCAGACGATCATCTCCGGCATGGGCGAGCTGCACCTGGACATCCTGGTTGACCGGATGCGCCGTGAGTTCAACGTCGAAGCCAACATCGGCAAGCCTCAGGTTTCGTATCGTGAGCGCATCACGAAGAACTGTGAAATCGAAGGCAAGTTCGTTCGTCAATCCGGCGGTCGTGGCCAGTTCGGTCACTGCTGGATCCGTTTTGCTCCTGCTGACGAAGGTCAGGAAGGTCTGCAATTCGTGAACGAAGTTGTAGGTGGTGTGGTTCCTAAGGAATACATCCCGGCTATCCAGAAGGGTATCGAAGAGCAGATGAAGAACGGCGTTGTTGCCGGCTATCCGCTGATCGGCCTGAAGGCTACCGTGTTCGATGGTTCTTACCACGACGTCGACTCCAACGAGATGGCGTTTAAAGTGGCTGCCTCCATGGCGACCAAGCAACTGGCCCAGAAGGGCGGTGGTGAGTTGCTTGAGCCGATCATGGCTGTAGAGGTTGTTACGCCTGAAGACTATATGGGTGATGTGATGGGCGACCTTAACCGTCGTCGCGGCATGATCCAGGGTATGGAAGACACAGTGTCCGGCAAGGTTATCCGTGCCGAAGTTCCACTGGGTGAGATGTTCGGTTATGCGACCGACGTTCGTTCCATGTCCCAGGGTCGCGCAAGCTACTCTATGGAATTCAAAAAATACGATACGGCTCCGTCGCACATCGTCGAATCCGTAACCAAAAAACAAGGCTGATTCAGCCCCTTTAGGCTAGGAGTTAATTGTCGTGGCTAAAGAAAAATTTGATCGTTCCCTACCGCACGTCAACGTTGGCACTATCGGTCACGTTGACCACGGTAAAACCACTCTGACCGCTGCTCTGACTCGCGTCTGCTCCGAAGTTTTCGGTTCGGCCGTAGTTGAATTCGACAAGATCGACAGCGCTCCAGAAGAAAAAGCTCGCGGTATCACCATCAACACCGCGCACGTTGAGTACAACTCGCTGATCCGTCACTACGCTCACGTTGACTGCCCAGGTCACGCTGACTATGTGAAGAACATGATCACCGGTGCTGCTCAAATGGACGGCGCTATCCTGGTTTGCTCGGCCGCTGATGGTCCGATGCCGCAAACCCGTGAGCACATCCTGCTGTCCCGTCAGGTAGGCGTTCCGTACATCGTGGTTTTCCTGAACAAGGCTGACCTGGTAGACGACGCAGAGCTGCTGGAACTGGTTGAGATGGAAGTTCGCGACCTGCTGTCCACCTATGACTTCCCGGGCGACGACACTCCGATCATCATCGGTTCGGCTCGTATGGCTCTGGAAGGCAAAGACGACAACGAGATGGGCACCACTGCCGTCAAGAAGCTGGTTGAAACTCTGGACAGCTACATCCCAGAACCAGTTCGTATGATCGACAAGCCATTCCTGATGCCAATCGAAGACGTATTCTCGATCTCGGGTCGCGGTACTGTTGTGACTGGTCGTATCGAGCGCGGTATCGTTCGCGTTCAGGATCCGCTGGAAATCGTTGGTCTGCGTGACACCACCGTTACTACTTGCACCGGTGTTGAAATGTTCCGCAAGCTGCTCGACGAAGGTCGTGCTGGCGAGAACTGCGGCGTTCTGCTGCGTGGTACCAAGCGTGACGACGTTGAGCGTGGTCAGGTTCTGGTTAAGCCGGGTTCGGTTAAGCCGCACACCAAGTTCACTGCAGAAGTTTATGTTCTGAGCAAGGAAGAAGGCGGTCGTCACACTCCGTTCTTCAAAGGCTACCGTCCACAGTTCTACTTCCGTACTACTGACGTGACTGGTAACTGCGAGCTGCCAGAAGGCGTTGAAATGGTAATGCCAGGTGACAACATTCAGATGACTGTTACCCTGATCAAAACCATCGCGATGGAAGACGGTCTGCGTTTCGCTATCCGTGAAGGCGGTCGTACCGTCGGCGCTGGCGTCGTAGCCAAAATCATCGAGTAATCTCTTTTATAGAGTTTGCTTGTTGACTTGAAAAAGCCCCCGCTCAGCGGGGGCTTTTTTATTGGGTTGACACCTATCTGGGGCGTCTATAGAATTGCGCCTCCTTTTAACGGGCGTATTGCGCTCGGTGGGAATAGCAGCCGGAGTCTGAAATCCAATGCAAAATCAGCAAATCCGTATCAGGTTGAAGGCTTTCGACCATCGCCTGATCGACCAATCAACCCAGGAAATCGTGGAAACCGCGAAACGTACTGGTGCTCAAGTGCGTGGTCCAATTCCACTGCCTACCCGTAAAGAGCGGTTCACCGTTCTGGTTTCTCCGCACGTCAACAAAGACGCGCGCGACCAGTACGAAATCCGCACTCATAAGCGCGTTCTGGACATCGTCCAGCCAACGGATAAAACCGTTGATGCTCTTATGAAGCTTGATCTTGCGGCCGGTGTGGAAGTGCAGATCAGCCTCGGCTAAGACTCGGTCTTAGTCGTGTAACGCTCTGAAATGGGCGGCCATAGCGGGTGAAAGCCCCGTACACTCATGAGGTTTACAACATGACTATTGGTGTAGTCGGTCGTAAATGCGGTATGACCCGTATTTTCACCGAAGAAGGTGTCTCCATTCCGGTCACGGTCATTGAGATCGAACCGAATCGCGTCACCCAGTTCAAAACTGAAGAGACCGATGGCTATCGTGCAGTGCAAGTCACTGTCGGCGAGCGTCGTGCTTCGCGTGTAACAGCAGCTCAGGCTGGCCACTTCGCTAAAGCGAACGTTGCCGCTGGTCGCACTACCATGGAATTCCGTCTTGAAGAAGGCGAGTACCAGGCTGGCGATCTGATCAACGCTGAAATCTTCGCCGCTGGTCAACTGGTTGATGTAACCGGTCAGTCCAAGGGTAAAGGCTTCCAGGGTACGATCAAGCGTTGGAATTTCCGCGGGCAAGATAACACCCACGGTAACTCCGTATCCCACCGCGTCCCAGGCTCTATCGGCCAGTGCCAGACTCCTGGTCGTGTATTCAAGGGCAAAAAAATGTCCGGTCATATGGGCGCTGAGCGCGTGACCGTGCAGTCCCTGGAAGTAGTGCGCGTGGACGCTGAACGCAATCTGTTGTTGGTCAAGGGTGCTGTTCCTGGCGCTACTGGCGGCAACCTGGTTGTACGTCCAGCAGCCAAGGCTCGCGGTTAAGGGGAAGCTGACATGCAATTAAATGTAAATGACGCTCAAGCGATCGAAGTTTCCGAACTGACATTTGGCGGCGAATTCAACGAGACGCTGGTTCACCAAGCAGTCGTGGCCTACATGGCTGGCGGCCGTCAAGGTACCAAGCAGCAGAAGACCCGTTCCGACGTTCGTGGTGGCGGTAAGCGCCCATGGCGTCAGAAAGGTACTGGCCGTGCTCGTGCCGGTACTATCCGTAGCCCAATCTGGCGTGGCGGCGGTACCACTTTTGCAGCACGTCCACAGGATCACTCCCAGAAGCTGAACAAGAAGATGTATCGCGCAGCAATGCGTTCCATCCTTGCTGAGCTGGTGCGTACTGATCGTCTGGTCGTGGTTCAGGATTTCGCTGTTGAAACTCCGAAAACCAAAGATCTGCTGGGCAAGCTGAACAACATGAGCCTGACCGACGTTTTGATCGTGTCGGACGCTGTTGATCAGAACCTGTACCTGGCTGCTCGTAACCTGCCGCACGTAGATGTACGTGACGTCCAAGGTTCCGATCCAGTTAGTCTGATCGCATACGACAAGGTGTTGATCACCGTGTCGGCCGTGAAGAAATTCGAGGAGCTGCTGGGATGAACCAGGAACGCGTATTTAAAGTTCTGCTTGGCCCGCACGTTTCCGAGAAGGCTACGGTTCTGGCAGACAAGAAAGGCCAGTTCGTTTTCAAGGTTGCTACTGACGCAACCAAGCTGGAAATCAAGAAGGCCGTCGAAAGCCTGTTCAGCGTGAAAGTAGAGCGCGTCACTACCCTGAATGTTCTGGGTAAGAGCAAGCGCACTGCTCGCGGTCTGGGCAAGCGTAATGACTGGAAGAAGGCAGTTATCTCCCTTCAGCCAGGCCAAGATCTCGATTTCAGCAGCAGTGCTGAGTAAGGAAGGGGTGCATCATGGCAATCGTTAAATGCAAACCGACTTCCCCTGGCCGCCGTTTTGTGGTCAAGGTGGTCAACCAGGAGCTGCATAAAGGCGCTCCTCACGCACCGCTGCTCGAGAAAAAATCGAAGACTGGTGGTCGTAACAACAATGGCCGTATTACCACGCGTCACATCGGTGGTGGTCATAAGCAGCATTATCGTATGGTCGATTTCCGTCGCAACGACAAAGATGGCATCGTCGCCACTGTCGAGCGTATCGAATACGATCCAAACCGTACTGCTCACATCGCACTGCTCTGCTACGCAGACGGCGAGCGCCGCTACATCATCGCCCCTAAAGGCGTGAGTGCTGGCGACCAGCTGATCGCAGGCGCTCTGGCTCCAATCAAGCCAGGTAACGCTCTGCAACTGCGCAACATTCCAGTCGGTTCTACCGTACACGGCATCGAACTGAAGCCAGGTAAAGGCGCACAGATCGCTCGTTCTGCTGGTGCTTCGGCTCAGCTGATCGCTCGTGAAGGCGTTTACGTTACCCTGCGTCTGCGTTCCGGTGAAATGCGTAAAGTCCTGGCTGAATGCCGTGCGACCCTGGGCGAAGTCTCGAACTCCGAGCACAGCCTGCGTTCGCTGGGTAAAGCTGGTGCCAAGCGCTGGCGTGGCGTTCGCCCAACCGTTCGTGGTGTTGCCATGAACCCGGTTGACCACCCACATGGTGGTGGTGAAGGTCGTACCTCTGGTGGTCGTCATCCGGTATCGCCATGGGGCTTCCCGACTAAGGGCGCGAAGACTCGTGGTAATAAGCGTACCGACAAAATGATCGTCCGTCGTCGCAAGTAAATAGAGGGATACGACAGTGCCACGTTCTCTGAAAAAAGGTCCTTTTATTGATCTTCACCTACTGAAGAAGATCGAAGTGGCGGCGGAAAAGAACGATCGCAAACCAATTAAGACTTGGTCGCGTCGTTCGATGATCCTGCCACAAATGGTCGGTCTGACCATCGCAGTACACAACGGTCGTCAGCACGTCCCAGTTCTCGTTAACGAAGACATGGTCGGCCACAAACTGGGCGAGTTCGCCGGTACCCGCAACTATCGCGGGCACGTGGCTGACAAGAAAGCCAAGCGTTAAGGGGTTAGGAAATGGAAGTAGCCGCTAAGTTGTCGGGCGCTCGAATCTCCGCCCAGAAAGCCCGCTTGGTCGCCGACCAGATCCGCGGGAAGAAGGTGGGCGAAGCGCTCAACTTGTTGGCTTTCAGCAGTAAGAAAGCCGCCGAGATCATGAAGAAAGTGCTGGAGTCGGCCGTAGCCAACGCCGAGCATAACGAAGGCGCAGACGTTGATGACCTGAAGGTCAGCACTGTTTTCGTCAACGAAGGGCGTTCGCTGAAGCGCATCATGCCACGTGCCAAAGGCCGTGCTGATCGCATCGTCAAGCGGTCTTGCCATATCACTGTCAAGGTTGCTGACAAGTAACGGAGTCGAAGAGATGGGTCAGAAAGTACATCCCATTGGCATTCGCCTGGGAATCGTCAAGGAGCACACCTCCGTCTGGTACGCAGACGGTCGGACTTATGCGGACTACTTGTTCGCAGATCTGAAAGTGCGTGAGTATCTCCAAGACAAACTAAAAAGCGCGTCCGTAAGCCGTATCGATATCCATCGTCCGGCCCAAACTGCACGTATCACCATCCACACCGCTCGTCCAGGTATCGTTATCGGGAAGAAAGGTGAAGATGTTGAGAAACTGCGTCAGGACCTGACCAAGCAAATGGGTGTGCCTGTGCACATCAATATCGAAGAGATCCGCAAGCCGGAGCTCGACGGTATGCTGGTTGCGCAGAGCGTAGCTCAGCAGCTGGAGCGTCGTGTAATGTTCCGTCGCGCTATGAAGCGCGCAGTTCAGAACGCAATGCGCATTGGTGCCAAGGGCATCAAAATCCAAGTGAGCGGTCGTCTCGGCGGTGCTGAAATCGCACGTACTGAATGGTATCGCGAAGGTCGTGTGCCATTGCACACCCTGCGTGCCGACATCGACTATGCCAACTACGAAGCTCACACCACTTACGGTGTGATCGGTGTAAAGGTTTGGATCTTCAAAGGCGAAGTAATTGGTGGTCGCCAAGAAGAGCTGAAACCACAAGCACCAGCGCCTCGTAAAAAAGCTGCTAAGTAAGGGGTACGCCAAATGTTGCAACCTAAGCGTACGAAGTTCCGCAAGCAGATGACAGGCCACAACCGTGGTCTGGCTCAGCGCGGTAGCAAAGTCAGCTTCGGCGAGTTCGCGCTGAAGTCTGTAGCTCGTGGTCGTCTCACCGCTCGTCAGATCGAGTCAGCGCGTCGTGCTCTGACCCGTCACGTTAAACGTGGCGGCAAGATCTGGATCCGTGTATTCCCGGACAAGCCTATTTCCAAAAAGCCCCTCGAAGTTCGTATGGGTAAAGGTAAGGGTAGTGTGGAGTACTGGGTTGCCCAGATTCAGCCAGGCAAAGTCCTGTATGAAATCGAGGGTGTTTCTGAAGAGCTGGCGCGTGAGGCTTTTGCCCTGGCTGCTGCAAAGCTGCCGCTCGCCACCGCCTTTGTTAAACGGACGGTGATGTGATGAAAGCGAATGAACTTCGTGAAAAATCCGCACAGCAGCTGAACGAGCAACTGCTCGGCTTGCTGCGCGACCAGTTCAATCTGCGTATGCAGAAAGCAACTGGCCAGTTGGGGCAGTCTCATCTGCTCTCGCAAGTTAAGCGTGACATCGCTCGCGTGAAGACTGTGCTCAACCAGCAGGCAGGTAAGTGATCATGGCTGAAGCCGAAAAAACTGTCCGTACGCTGACTGGCCGTGTTGTCAGCGACAAGATGGACAAAACCATCACCGTATTGATCGAGCGTCGCGTAAAGCACCCGATCTACGGTAAATACGTTAAGCGTTCGACTAAGCTGCACGCGCACGACGAAACCAACCAGTGCCACATCGGCGACAAAGTCACTATTCGTGAAACTCGTCCTATGGCCAAGACCAAGTCTTGGGCGCTGGTTGATGTTCTCGAACGCGCTGTGGAAGTCTAAGGACTAGGGGTCGGAGAAATTATATGATTCAGACTCAATCCATGCTCGATGTGGCCGATAACAGCGGCGCTCGCCGTGTTATGTGCATCAAGGTGCTGGGTGGCTCCCATCGTCGTTACGCTGGTATCGGTGACATCATCAAAGTTACCGTGAAGGAAGCAATTCCTCGCGGTAAAGTGAAAAAAGGCCAAGTGATGACTGCTGTTGTAGTCCGCACTCGTCACGGCGTACGTCGTGCTGATGGCTCCATTATCCGCTTTGATGGCAACGCTGCTGTTCTTCTGAACAACAAGCAAGAGCCGATCGGCACCCGTATCTTTGGGCCAGTGACCCGTGAACTTCGTACTGAGAAGTTCATGAAGATCGTCTCGCTCGCCCCAGAAGTGCTGTAAGGAGATCCGACATGCAAAAGATTCGTCGTGACGACGAGATCATCGTGATCGCCGGCAAAGACAAAGGTAAGCGCGGTAAGGTGCTCAAGGTTCTTGCTAATAACCGTCTGGTTATCAGCGGTCTGAACCTGGTCAAGCGTCATACCAAGCCTAACCCGATGTCGGGCGTGCAAGGCGGTATCGTCGAAAAAGAAGCTCCACTGGACGCTTCTAACGTCGCCATTTTCAACGGCGAAACCAACAAGGCTGACCGCGTTGGTTTCAAAGTAGAAGACGGCAAGAAAATTCGTGTCTTCAAGTCGACCCAAAAAGCGGTTGATGCTTGAACACTGCTAGGTAGAAGACCATGGCACGACTAAAAGAGATTTACTGGAAGGAAATCGCACCGAAGCTTAAGGAAGAACTTAAGCTTTCGAACGTGATGGAAGTTCCACGCGTTACAAAAATCACCCTGAACATGGGTCTGGGCGAAGCTGTTGGTGACAAAAAAGTCATCGAGCATGCTGTTGCTGACCTGGAAAAGATCACCGGCCAAAAAGTCGTTGTGACCTACGCTCGTAAATCCATCGCTGGCTTTAAAGTCCGTGAAGGATGGCCGATCGGCGTCAAGGTGACTCTGCGCCGTGAGCGTATGTATGAGTTCCTGGATCGTCTGCTTTCGATCTCCCTGCCTCGGGTTCGCGACTTCCGCGGCCTGAATGCCAAGTCCTTCGATGGTCGTGGTAACTACAGCATGGGCGTGAAAGAGCAGATCATTTTCCCGGAAATCGACTACGACAAGATCGATGCTCTCCGCGGTCTGGACATTACCCTGACCACCACTGCCAAGAACGATGATGAAGGCCGCGCTCTGCTGCGTGCTTTCAAATTCCCGTTCCGCAACTGATTGGAGTAGGAAAATGGCCAAGAAGAGCATGAAAAACCGTGAGCTGAAGCGTCAGCTCACCGTTGCCAAGTACGCCACCAAGCGTGCAGCGCTGAAAGCTATCATCGTTGATCTGAACGCAAGTCCAGAAGCACGTTGGGAAGCTACCGTAGCTCTGCAGAAGCAACCACGTGACGCAAGCGCTTCGCGCATGCGTAACCGTTGCCGCCTGACTGGTCGTCCGCACGGCGTTTACCGCAAGTTCGGCCTTGGCCGTAACAAGCTGCGTGAAGCTGCAATGCGTGGTGACGTACCAGGTCTGGTTAAAGCCAGCTGGTAATTGCTGTCAAAGTCTCGATGTTCGGGTTCGCAAGAACCTGACCATCGGTGGCCTTGAATCTGAATCAAGCCCCTTTTGGGGCTTGATTCATTTCTGGGGTGTGTCTAGAATGACCGGCTCGCCTGAGCCCGTGTTTTTCATGCCCGGAAGTTCTCGGCGACAAGTAGTAGCCGCAAGGCTAATTTTTCTGTATTAGGAGCGTCTAGCCCATGAGTATGCAGGACCCGTTAGCGGACATGCTAACTCGAATCCGTAATGCCCAGATGGCTGAAAAGTCTGTCGTAAGCATGCCATCTTCCACGTTGAAGGCGGCTGTAGCAAAAGTCCTGAAGGACGAAGGTTACATCGCGGATTTTCAGATCACCACCGACGCTAAGCCGTCGTTGTCCATCGAGCTGAAGTACTTCGAAGGCCGTCCGGTTATCGAAGAAGTGAAGCGCGTTAGTCGTCCAGGCCTGCGTCAGTACAAGTCCGTTGAAGATCTGCCGAAAGTTCGTGGCGGTCTTGGCGTGTCTATCGTCTCCACCAACAAAGGTGTGATGACGGATCGTGCTGCGCGCGCTGCCGGTGTCGGCGGCGAAGTTCTTTGCACTGTGTTCTAAGGGGGGATAAGCATGTCTCGCGTCGCTAAGAACCCCGTTAAGCTGCCAGCCGGTGTCGAAGTAAAATTCGCAGGCCAACAGCTTTCGGTGAAGGGTGCCAAGGGTACTCTTGAACTGAACATCCATTCGTCCGTTGAGATCGTTGAAGAAGCTGGTGAGCTGCGTTTCGCTGCTCGCAATGGCGATCAACAAACTCGCGCAATGGCCGGTACCACGCGTGCGTTGGTAAACAACATGGTCCAAGGCGTAAGCCAAGGCTTCGAGCGCAAGCTCCAGCTGGTCGGTGTTGGTTACAAGGCGCAAGCAAAAGGCACGGTTCTGAACCTGGCCCTTGGCTTCTCGCACCCAGTGGATTACGAACTGCCGGAAGGCATCACCGCTGAGACTCCTAGCCAGACCGATATCCTGATCAAGGGCATCGACAAGCAGCTGGTAGGTCAAGTGGCTGCTGAGATCCGCGACTTCCGTCCACCAGAGCCGTACAAAGGCAAAGGTGTGCGCTACGCGGACGAAGTCGTCCGTCGTAAAGAAGCCAAGAAGAAGTAGGGCATAGCAAATGACCGACAAAAAAGTTACTCGACTGCGTCGCGCTCGCAAAGCACGCCTGAAAATGCACGAACTCGAAGTCGTGCGTCTCTGCGTGTTCCGCTCGTCGCAGCACATCTACGCCCAGGTCATCTCGGCCGACGGCAACAAAGTCCTGGCAAGCGCCTCGACTTTGGATAAAGAACTGCGTGATGGCGCCACTGGCAACATCGACGCGGCCACAAAGGTTGGCCAGCTGGTCGCTACGCGTGCTAAGGCCGCTGGCGTCTCGCAAGTGGCTTTCGACCGCTCTGGCTTCAAGTACCACGGCCGCGTTAAAGCGCTGGCTGATGCTGCTCGTGAAGCTGGGCTGGAGTTCTAAGTTATGTCAAATAACGACCAAAAGCGCGACGAAGGCTACATTGAGAAGCTGGTTCAAGTTAACCGCGTAGCCAAAACCGTTAAAGGCGGCCGTATCTTCACTTTTACCGCGTTGACCGTGGTTGGTGATGGTAAAGGGCGTGTTGGCTTCGGCCGTGGCAAGTCGCGTGAAGTGCCTGCTGCGATCCAGAAGGCAATGGAAGCTGCTCGCCGCAACATGATCCAAGTTGATCTGAACGGCACCACTCTGCAGTACGCAATGAAGTCCGCTCACGGCGCTTCGAAGGTGTACATGCAGCCTGCTTCTGAAGGTACCGGTATCATCGCTGGCGGCGCTATGCGTGCTGTCCTCGAAGTTGCTGGCGTTCAGAACGTTCTGGCCAAGTGCTACGGCTCGACTAACCCGGTAAACGTGGTTCACGCCACTTTCAAAGGTTTGAAAGCTATGCAGTCTCCTGAATCCATTGCCGCCAAGCGTGGCAAAAGCGTCAAGGAGATCTTCTGATCATGGCTACCGTTAAAGTAACGCTGATCAAAAGCATGACCGGCCGCATCCCTAACCACAAACTGTGCGTTAAGGGTCTGGGTCTGCGTCGCATCGGTCACACTGTAGAAGTCCAGGATACTCCCGAGAATCGCGGGATGATCAACAAGGCTTACTACATGCTGCGTGTCGAGGGTTAATCGATGAAACTCAATGATCTGAGTCCAGCGCCGGGTTCCCGTCGCGAAAAGCATCGTCCGGGCCGTGGTATCGGTAGCGGTTTGGGTAAGACTGGTGGCCGTGGTCACAAAGGTCAGACCTCCCGCTCCGGTGGCACCATTGCTCCAGGCTTTGAAGGCGGTCAACAGCCGCTGCATCGTCGCCTGCCGAAGTTCGGTTTCGTTTCCCTGAAAGCCATGGACCGCGCAGAAGTGCGTCTGTCCGAACTGGCTAAAGTGGAAGGCGACATCGTCACCGTGCAGTCCCTGAAAGATGCCAACGTGATCAACGTCAACGTACAGCGTGTGAAAATCATGCTGTCCGGTGAAGTGACTCGCGCTGTCACTATCGGCAAGGGAATCGGCGCCACCAAAGGTGCGCGTGCGGCTATCGAAGCAGCTGGCGGCAAGTTCGAGGAATAAATGGCTAAGCAAGGTGCTCTCTCTGCGCTCGGCAAAGGCGGTATGTCTGAACTCTGGGCTCGTCTGCGTTTTCTGTTCCTGGCGATTATCGTCTACCGAATAGGCGCACACATCCCGGTTCCAGGTATCAACCCGGACCGACTCGCAGACCTGTTTCGACAGAATGAGGGGACCATTCTTAGCTTGTTCAACATGTTCTCCGGCGGCGCGCTGGAACGGATGAGCATCTTTGCACTGGGGATCATGCCGTACATTTCGGCATCGATCATCATGCAACTGATGACAGCCGTCAGCCCGCAGCTGGAGCAGTTGAAGAAGGAAGGTGAAGCTGGCCGTCGCAAGATCAGCCAGTACACCCGCTACGGCACCGTCATCCTCGCTCTCGTTCAGGCTATTGGCATGTCCATTGGTCTGGCGGGGCAGGGTGTTGCGTTCACTGGTGACTTTGGCTTCCATTTCGTCGCGGTATCCACTTTTGTGGCTGGTGCGATGTTCATGATGTGGCTGGGTGAGCAGATTACTGAGCGTGGTGTAGGCAACGGTATCTCGATGTTGATTTTTTCGGGTATCGTCGCCGGTCTTCCGAGAGCAATCGGGCAGTCTTTCGAGTCTGCGCGTCAGGGTGATATCAACATCTTCGCCTTGGTTGCCATCGGTTTGCTGGCAGTAGCGATTATCGGTTTCGTGGTGTTCATTGAGCGTGGTCAGCGTCGTATTGCTGTTCACTACGCCAAGCGTCAGCAGGGCCGCAAGGTTTTTGCTGCACAGACAAGCCACTTGCCGCTTAAGGTGAACATGGCCGGTGTTATTCCGGCTATTTTCGCGAGCAGCATTTTGCTGTTCCCGGCTTCGTTGGGTGCCTGGTTCGGTCAGTCTGAAGGTATGGGCTGGTTGCAGGACATCTCGCAGTCGATCGCTCCTGGTCAGCCGTTGAATATTCTGCTGTTTAGTGCAGGGATTATTTTCTTCTGCTTCTTCTATACGGCGTTGATGTTCAATCCGAAAGACGTAGCGGAAAACCTGAAGAAGTCCGGTGCCTTTATTCCGGGCATCCGTCCAGGTGAGCAGTCTGCGCGCTATATTGATGGCGTTCTGACTCGCTTGACCATGTTCGGTGCTCTTTACATGACGGCCGTGTGCCTGTTGCCCCAGTTCCTGGTGGTTGCAGCAAACGTTCCGTTCTACCTTGGCGGGACCTCGTTGCTGATCGTGGTCGTGGTTGTGATGGACTTCATGTCCCAAGTACAATCGCACCTCGTTTCGCACCAGTACGAATCCCTGATGAAGAAAGCCAACCTGAAGGGTTACGGCAGCGGCATGTTGCGCTGAGTACCCATAAGGTTCGAGGAGTTGGTGATGAAAGTTCGTGCATCGGTGAAAAAGCTGTGCCGTAACTGCAAGATTATTCGCCGCGAAGGTGTTGTTCGAGTAATTTGCAGCGCGGAACCGCGTCACAAACAGCGCCAAGGCTGAGTGTGATTGTGCTTCAAGCCCGGTAGCTAGTGCGCTACCGGGTTGATTATTTGTTATTACAGCGATATTATCTCGCGCCCTATTTCTTGGCTTCCGGGGCGTAGGTAGCTGTCAATTGGAGTCCCACTGAATGGCCCGTATTGCAGGCGTTAACATTCCAGATAACAAGCATACTGTTATCTCGCTGACCTACATCTATGGTGTTGGTCGCACTACTGCGCAGAAAATTTGCGCAGAGACTGGGGTAAACCCAGCCGCAAAGATCAAAGATCTGAGCGACGAGCAGATTGAGCAGTTGCGTGGCGAAGTGGCGAAGTTCACCACTGAAGGTGACCTGCGTCGCGAAATCAACATGAAAATCAAGCGTTTGATGGACCTCGGTTGCTACCGTGGTCTGCGTCATCGTCGTGGTCTTCCAGTGCGCGGTCAGCGTACCAAGACTAACGCGCGTACCCGTAAAGGTCCGCGTAAGCCGATCCGCAAGTAATCGCCCACGCGAATCGACAGGAAATTAATCATGGCAAAACCTGCTGCTCGTCCTCGTAAAAAAGTTAAAAAGACAGTGGTTGATGGCATCGCCCACATCCATGCTTCTTTTAACAACACCATCGTGACCATCACCGACCGTCAAGGTAACGCGCTTTCTTGGGCTACCTCCGGTGGTTCGGGTTTCCGCGGTTCCCGCAAGTCCACCCCGTTTGCTGCTCAAGTAGCTGCTGAACGTGCTGGTCAAGCTGCGCTGGAATATGGCCTGAAAAACCTCGACGTTAACGTCAAAGGTCCAGGTCCAGGTCGTGAGTCTGCTGTCCGTGCATTGAACGGCTGTGGCTATAAGATCGCCAGCATCACCGACGTGACGCCAATCCCGCACAACGGGTGCCGTCCGCCGAAGAAGCGCCGCGTGTAATCCAGGAGATTGTAAAGAATGGCTCGTTACATTGGTCCAAAATGCAAACTCGCTCGTCGCGAAGGCACCGATCTCTTCCTGAAGAGCGGCGTGCGCGCGATCGAATCGAAGTGCAACATTGAAGCAGCACCTGGTATCCACGGCCAACGCCGCGGTCGCCAGTCCGATTACGGCACCCAACTGCGTGAAAAGCAGAAGGTCCGTCGTATCTACGGCGTTCTCGAGCGTCAGTTCAGCGGCTACTACAAAGAAGCTGCTGGCAAGAAAGGTGCAACCGGTGAAAACCTGCTGCAACTGCTCGAATGCCGTCTGGACAACGTTGTATACCGTATGGGCTTTGGTTCGACTCGTGCCGAATCCCGTCAGCTGGTATCGCACAAGTCGATCAGCGTTAACGGTCAGACCGTAAACGTTCCGTCGTATCAGGTTCGTGCTGGTGACGTGGTTGCAGTTCGCGAGAAAGCAAAAAACCAACTTCGCATTGTCCAAGCTCTCGATCTGTGTGCCCAACGTGGCCGCGTAGAATGGGTAGAAGTAGACACTGAGAAGAAGTCGGGCGTTTTCAAGAACGTTCCTGCTCGCAGTGATCTGTCCGCCGACATCAACGAAAGCCTGATTGTCGAGCTCTACTCCAAGTAAGGGCTAGAAAATAGGTGCATCCATGCAGATTTCGGTAAATGAGTTCCTGACACCCCGCCATATTGATGTGCAGGTTGTCAGTCCAACCCGCGCCAAGATCACTCTCGAGCCTCTCGAGCGTGGTTTTGGCCACACCCTGGGCAACGCGCTGCGACGCATCCTGTTGTCCTCAATGCCCGGCTGCGCAGTAGTCGAGGCCGAGATTGACGGTGTGCTCCACGAGTACAGCGCCATCGAAGGTGTACAGGAAGACGTAATTGAAATCCTGTTGAACCTTAAAGGTCTGGCCATCAAGCTGCACGGTCGTGACGAAGTTACGCTGACCTTGTCGAAGAAGGGTTCGGGGGTGGTTACCGCTGCCGATATTCAGCTGGATCATGATGTCGAGATCGTTAATCCCGATCACGTAATCGCTAACCTGGCGTCTAACGGCGCCCTGAACATGAAGCTCACCGTAGCTCGTGGTCGTGGTTATGAACCAGCCGACTCGCGTCAGAGCGATGAAGACGAAAGCCGCAGCATCGGTCGCTTGCAGCTTGACTCTTCGTTCAGCCCGGTTCGCCGTATCGCATACGTGGTGGAAAACGCCCGTGTCGAGCAGCGTACCAACCTGGACAAGCTGGTTATTGATCTGGAAACCAACGGTACTCTGGATCCTGAAGAGGCTATCCGCCGCGCTGCAACCATCCTGCAACAGCAGTTGGCTGCGTTCGTCGACCTCAAAGGTGACAGTGAGCCAGTGGTTGTCGAGCAGGAAGACGAGATCGATCCGATCCTGCTTCGCCCGGTTGACGATCTGGAACTGACTGTACGTTCGGCTAACTGCCTTAAGGCGGAAAACATCTACTACATCGGCGACCTGATTCAGCGTACCGAAGTAGAGCTGTTGAAGACTCCGAACCTGGGCAAGAAATCCTTGACTGAAATCAAGGACGTTCTGGCCTCCCGCGGTCTGTCCCTCGGCATGCGCCTCGACAACTGGCCGCCTGCAAGTCTTAAGAAGGACGACAAGGCGACTGCCTGATCGTCGTAATCACCGAACGTAGTGTTTGGTAAGGAATGAACCATGCGTCATCGTAAAAGTGGTCGTCACCTGAGCCGCACCAGCTCGCACCGCAAGGCCATGTTCCAAAACATGGCGGTGTCGCTGTTCGAGCACGAGCTGATCAAAACTACTCTGCCAAAAGCCAAAGAACTGCGTCGCGTTGCTGAGCCGCTGATCACTCTGGCCAAGACAGACAGCCTGGCTAACCGCCGTCTGGCTTTCGACCGTACTCGTTCGAAAGCTATCGTTGGTAAGCTCTTCAACGATCTGGGCAAGCGTTACGCTACCCGTGAGGGTGGCTACCTGCGCATCCTCAAGTGCGGTTTCCGCGCTGGCGACAACGCGCCTATGGCGTACGTCGAGTTGGTTGATCGTGCTACTGCTGGCGAAGCTGTATCCGCCGAGTAAGACGTCAGTCTGAAACAAAGAACCGGGCCTAGTGCCCGGTTTTTTGTGCCTGCAAGAAAATGCGCGGTTCATACAAGCTTCCGACATGTCTCTGTTGTCACTATGTGCTGGGAAACATAATTAGTAATTATCTATCGATGTCTGCAAGTTAATGAATTTGTATGCGTCACATGGATGATCGATACTTTCCAGCAAGCCGATTAGCCGGCAGCTTCAAGACTGACAGAGGAAGAAGACCGTATGAGCCAGATCAAAACGCTTACGACCGCCAGTGGCGCACCTGTCGCTGATAACCAGAATTCTCGCTCCGCCGGCCCACGTGGCCCGCTGCTGCTCGACGACTTTCATCTGATCGAGAAGCTCGCCCACTTCAATCGGGAAAACATTCCTGAGCGCCGCGTACATGCCAAAGGCTCGGGTGCTTACGGCACGTTTACCGTGACTCGTGACATAACCGAGTACACCAGCGCCAAGCTGTTCGAATCTGTCGGCAAGCAGACCCCGACATTTTTGCGATTCTCCACTGTCGGTGGCGAGCGCGGTTCGGCGGATACCGAGCGAGACCCTCGTGGTTTCGCGCTGAAGTTCTACACCGAAGAAGGTAACTGGGACATCGTTGGCAACAACACGCCAGTGTTCTTCATTCGCGATCCGTTGAAATTCCCTGATTTCATCCACACCCAAAAGCGCCTGCCGCAAAGCAACCTGAAAAGCGCGCAGATGATGTGGGACTTCTGGTCGCATTCGCCTGAGGCGCTGCACCAAGTCACCATTCTGTTCTCCGATCGTGGCATTCCTGATGGCTACCGTCACATGCACGGCTTCGGCAGCCACACCTACAGCCTGATCAGCGCAAAAGGTGAGCGTCACTGGGTGAAATGGCACTACAAGACCAAACAAGGCATCAAGAATCTGGCTCCGGCCGATGCTGCACGGTTGGCTGGCACCGATCCGGATTACGCCCAGCGTGATCTGTTCGAAGCGATCGAGCGCGGTGAATTCCCGAAATGGCGCGTGTGCATCCAGGTCATGACGGAGGCTCAGGCTGCTGCGCATTACGAGAATCCTTTCGATGTCACCAAAACCTGGTCGCAGAAAGAGTTCCCGTTGATCGAGGTGGGTGAGTTGGAGCTGAACCGCAACCCGCAGAACTATTTCGCAGAAGTCGAGCAAGCGGCATTCGGCCCAAGCAATATGGTGCCAGGTGTTGGTCTGTCGCCAGATCGTATGTTACAGGGCCGCGTATTTGCGTACGCTGACGCTCACCGCTACCGCGTGGGTACCAATCACCAGCAACTGCCGGTAAACGCGCCACGCAGCCCGGTAAACACTTACCAGCGCGACGGCTCGATGGCGTTCGGCAGCAACGGTGGTGCAGCACCTAACTACGAACCGAACAGCTACACCGAAGCGCCGAAACAAGCTCCGCGTTACGCAGAACCTGCACTGGCCTTGAGCGGTGCTGCCGATCGCTACGATCACCGCGAAGACACCGATTACTACAGCCACGCCGGTGCGCTGTTCCGCCTGATGAGCGACGAGCAGAGAGCATTGCTGGTCAGCAATATCGCCGGCGCCATGTCGGGTGTTTCCAGTGATGTGGTCGATCGTCAGTTGCAGCATTTCTACAAAGCCGACACGGCGTATGGAGAAGCAATCGCAAAGCTGCTCAACGTACAGCTTAACGAAGTCTAAACGAGAAGCAGAACCGCCCTCATTTGGGCGGTTTTTGCGTTATTTAGGCTGCTTTTCTCAGAATATCTTCGCTTTTATTGCGTGAAGCGGGTGACCTTCCAGTCAGGTTGGTTCAAACTACAGACTTTCAAGTAGGGAGATGTAGGGCGATGCAAGGCCACCCAGACGTAATCGATTACCTCAACACGTTGCTGACCGGCGAACTGGCCGCGCGTGATCAATATTTCGTTCATTCGCGGATGTATGAGGACTGGGGGTTCACCAAGCTCTACGAGCGAATCAACCATGAGATGGAAGAAGAAGCTGGCCACGCTGACGCGTTGATGCGCCGGATTCTGATGCTCGAAGGCACGCCGCGCATGCGTCCGGATGATCTGGATGTCGGCACCACTGTGCCGGAAATGCTCGAAGCTGATCTGCGCCTCGAATACAAAGTTCGCGCTGCACTGTGCAAAGGCATCGAGCTGTGCGAGCAGCATAAAGACTACGTCAGCCGCGAGATCCTGCGGGTTCAGCTTAACGATACAGAAGAAGATCACACCTACTGGCTGGAAAAGCAGTTGGGCCTGATCAAGTTGATTGGTCTCGAAAACTACCTGCAATCCCACGCTTCCTGATTGCAATAGATACAAAAAAGCCCCTGTCACTGTTGAAGTGACAGGGGCTTTTTCGTGTCTGGCGTTTAAGCCCGATCGCGAATCAGCAATGGCTTGAGGTAATGGCCAGTGTGAGATTGCTTCATCTCGGCCACCTGCTCCGGCGTGCCGGTGGCAATGATCTGCCCACCTTTGGAGCCACCCTCCGGTCCGAGATCTACCAGCCAGTCGGCAGTTTTGATCACATCGAGGTTGTGCTCGATCACCACCACGGTGTTGCCGTGGTCGCGCAGTCGATGCAACACATCGAGCAACTGCTGAATATCCGCGAAGTGCAAACCGGTGGTCGGTTCATCGAGGATGTACAGCGTCTTGCCGGTATCGCGCTTGGATAGCTCGCGAGACAACTTGACCCGCTGCGCCTCACCACCAGAAAGCGTCGTTGCCGACTGCCCGAGCTTGATGTACGACAGACCGACATCCATCAGTGTTTGCAGCTTGCGCGCTAGGGCTGGCACCGCATCGAAGAACACCCGGGCTTCCTCGATGGTCATCTCGAGGGTTTCGTGGATGCTCTTGCCCTTGTATTTGATTTCAAGGGTTTCGCGGTTGTAGCGCTTGCTCTTGCACACATCGCACGGCACGTAGATGTCCGGCAGGAAGTGCATCTCAACCTTGATCAGGCCATCGCCCTGACAGGCTTCGCAACGACCGCCCTTGACGTTGAACGAGAAACGCCCCGGGCCGTAGCCGCGAGAGCGAGACTCGGGCACGCCGGCGAACAGCTCGCGGATCGGTGTGAACAACCCGGTATACGTCGCCGGGTTGGAGCGCGGTGTACGGCCGATAGGGCTCTGGTCGATGTCGACGACTTTGTCGAGATGTTCCAGGCCTTTGATGCTGTCGTGTGCAGCGGCCTCCAGCGTGGTCGCGCCATTGAGTGCCGTGGCGCTCAGCGGGAACAGTGTGTTGTTGATCAGCGTCGATTTGCCAGACCCGGATACACCGGTGACGCACGTCAGCAAGCCAATCGGGATTTCCAGGTCGACGTTGCGCAAGTTGTTGCCGCGCGCACCCTTGAGCGACAGGGTCAGCTTTTTATTGCGCGGTGTGCGCTTGGCCGGCACTTCGATCTTCACTCGGCCTGACAGGTATTTACCGGTCAGGGAATCCGGATGCGCCATGACTTCAGCCGGCGTACCTTCGGCAACGATCTGCCCACCGTGTACGCCAGCGCCCGGGCCGATATCGACGACATAGTCAGCCAAGCGAATCGCATCTTCGTCGTGCTCGACCACGATTACCGTGTTACCGATGTCGCGCAGGTGCTTAAGCGTGCCGAGCAGTCGATCATTGTCACGCTGGTGCAAGCCAATGGACGGTTCGTCGAGGATGTACAAAACACCCACCAGGCCGGCGCCGATCTGGCTGGCCAGACGAATACGTTGTGCTTCACCACCGGAAAGGGTGTCAGCGCTGCGATCCAGTGACAGATAATCGAGACCGACGTTGACGAGGAACTGCAGACGCTCACGGATTTCCTTGAGAATCTTGTCCGCGATCTCGCCACGGCGGCCGGTCATCTTCAGTTGGCCGAAGTATTCGCAAGCATCGCCGATCGGCAGATTGGTCACTGCCGGCAATGTCTTCTCGCCAACCCACACGTGGCGCGCTTCGCGACGCAGGCGCGTGCCACGGCAGTCCGGGCAGGACTGGGTGCTGAGGAACTTCGCCAACTCTTCGCGCACGCTGGCCGACTCGGTCTCGCGGTAGCGACGCTCCAGATTGGGCACGATGCCTTCGAACGGGTGCGAGCGTTTGACGATATCGCCACGGTCGTTCAGGTATTTGAAGTCGACGTTCTGCGAGCCGCTGCCATGCAGGATGAATTTCTGCTGATCGGCCGGCAGTTCGTTGAACGGTACTTCGAGGCTGAAACCGTAGTGCGAGGCCAATGAGCCGAGCATCTGGAAGTAATAGACGTTACGCCTGTCCCAGCCACGTATTGCGCCCTCGGCCAAGGTCAGTTCACCGTTGACCAGTCGCTTGATGTCGAAGAACTGCTTCACACCCAGACCATCGCACGTCGGGCATGCGCCGGCCGGGTTGTTGAAGGAAAACAGCTTGGGTTCCAGCTCGCTGATTGCGTGGCCGCAAATCGGACAGGCGAAGCGCGCGGAGAAGATCATCTCTTCGCCGGGCTCGTCGTCCATCGGCGCGACCAGGGCGATACCATCTGCCAGTTTCAATGCGGTCTCGAAGGATTCGGCCAGACGTTGCTGCAGATCGGCGCGTACCTTGAAACGGTCGACGATTACATCGATCGAGTGCTTCTTCTGTTTATCCAGTTTCGGCAGTTCGTCGAGCTCGCAGATCCGCCCGTTGACTCGCGCCCGGACGAAACCTTGGGCGCGCAGTTCTTCGAAGACCGAAAGATGTTCACCCTTGCGTTCGCGAATCACCGGGGCCAGCAACATCAGTTTGCTGCCTTCCGGCTGCGCCAGGACCAGATCGACCATCTGGCTGACGGTCTGCGCTTCCAGTGGAATGTCGTGATCCGGACAGCGCGGCGTGCCGACGCGTGCATAAAGCAGGCGCAGGTAATCGTAGATTTCGGTAATTGTGCCGACCGTGGAGCGCGGGTTGTGCGAAGTCGACTTCTGTTCGATGGAGATCGCTGGCGACAGGCCTTCGATGGTGTCGACGTCGGGTTTTTCCATCATCGACAGGAACTGGCGGGCGTAAGCCGACAGCGATTCGACATAGCGGCGCTGGCCTTCGGCGTACAAGGTATCGAAGGCCAGGGACGACTTGCCGGATCCGGACAGGCCGGTGATGACGATCAGCTTGTCCCGTGGCAGGGTCAGGTCGATGTTCTTCAGGTTGTGGGTACGGGCCCCACGTATCAGGATCTTGTCCAAAGTGGCCTCGCTCGGCGGGCGTCGAAAACGTAGGAGTATACGGGCAAATACTGGATGGATGCACACTATCAAACGAAGGGTTTTTTGCCCTGGATGAAGAGAGTTTCATCTATACGCGTCAAAGCGTCGCGATCTACCCCGTCTTCCGATGGGACTGGTAGAATCGCCGCCGGTTCACACGAGGTTTTTCCATGCACGATCCCCACAGCGAACGCATGAGTGGCAGCGAGACCCGCGCGGCGAGCGGTCTGGCCCTGGTGTTCGCCTTCCGCATGCTTGGCATGTTCATGGTGTTGCCGGTACTGGCGACCTACGGCATGGATCTGGCAGGCGCGACCCCAGCCCTGATCGGGCTGGCTATCGGCGCGTACGGCCTGACCCAGGCAATTTTTCAGATTCCGTTCGGCGTCATTTCGGACCGCATTGGCCGCCGTCCGGTGATTTACCTCGGGCTGATCGTCTTCGCCCTCGGCAGTGTGCTGGCGTCTCAGGCCGATTCGATCTGGGGCGTGATCGCCGGGCGGATCCTGCAGGGCGCCGGGGCGATTTCCGCTGCGGTCATGGCGCTGCTTTCCGACCTGACCCGCGAACAGCATCGCACCAAGGCGATGGCCATGATCGGCATGACCATCGGTCTGTCGTTCGCTGTGGCCATGGTGGTCGGGCCACTGTTGACCCGTGCTTTCGGGCTCTCTGGATTGTTTCTCGCCACCGGCGGCATGGCGCTGGTGGGGATCGTGATCGTGATGTTCATGGTGCCCAAGTCCACTGGACCGCTGACGCATCGCGAGTCCGGCGTGGCGCGTCAGGCCTTGATGCCGACGCTCAAGCATCCTGACCTGTTGCGACTCGATCTGGGCATCTTTGTGTTACATGCCATGTTGATGTCCAGCTTCGTTGCGTTACCCCTGGCACTGGTGGAAAAAGCCGGTTTGCCCAAGGAGCAGCACTGGTGGGTCTATCTCACCGCGCTGCTGATTTCGTTCTTCGCCATGATCCCCTTCATCATCTATGGCGAGAAGAAACGCAAAATGAAACGAGTTTTGCTCGGCGCCGTCATGACGCTGATGCTGACTGAGCTATTCTTCTGGCAGTTCGGCGACAGCCTGCGGGCTCTGGTGATCGGTACGGTGGTGTTCTTCACCGCGTTCAATCTGCTGGAGGCTTCATTGCCGTCGCTGATCAGCAAGGTTTCACCGGCGGGCGGGAAGGGCACGGCGATGGGCGTGTATTCCACCAGCCAGTTCCTCGGTTCGGCACTCGGCGGGATACTCGGCGGCTGGCTGTTTCAGCATGGCGGTCTGTCGGTTGTGTTCCTTGGATGTGCCGGGCTGGCTGCACTTTGGTTGGCCTTTGCTGTTACCATGCGTGAACCTCCCTACGTGACGAGCCTGCGCTTGCCGTTGTCGCCCGAGGCGATCCGCGAAGCGGGTCTGGTCGAGCGCCTCAAGGCCCTCGTAGGGGTAACCGATGCAGTGATAGTTGCTGACGAAGCGGCTGTTTACATCAAACTGGACAAAGAATTAGTGGATCGCGACACCCTCGAACGCCTGGTGAACAACCCGGCCGGGGCTGCTTGCGAAGCCTAGGAGAACGTTATGGCCCGTGGGGTTAACAAAGTCATATTGGTCGGCACTTGCGGCCAGGATCCCGAAGTTCGCTACCTGCCTAACGGTAATGCCGTGACCAACCTGAGTCTGGCCACCAGCGAACAGTGGACCGACAAGCAAACCGGTCAGAAGGTCGAGAAGACCGAGTGGCACCGTGTTTCGATGTTCGGCAAGGTTGCCGAAATCGCCGGCGAATACCTGCGCAAGGGTTCGCAGGTTTACATCGAAGGCAAGCTGCAGACCCGTGAGTGGGAAAAAGACGGTATCAAGCGTTACACCACCGAAATCGTGGTCGACATGCAAGGCACCATGCAACTGCTCGGCGGCCGTCCACAACAGGGCGACCAACAAGGCGGTGGCAACAATTATCAGCAGTCCGCTCCGGCCCCACGCCAGCAGGCGCCGCGTCCGCAGCAGTCGGCTCCACAGCAGCGTTCGGCCCCGGCTCCACAGCAGGCCGCACCGCAACCGGCTCCGGATTTCGACAGCTTTGATGACGATATTCCGTTCTGATTTGTTGCTGTAACCGCTGCAAATAAAAAGGCCCGTCGCTTAAACGACGGGCCTTTTTTTGTGTTGAAGAATCAGAGATAACGCCGATCCTCTGTAGGAGCTGTCGAGTGAAACGAGGCTGCGATCTTTTGATCTTAAAAAACAAGATCAAAAGATCGCAGCGTGCCGCAGCTCCTACAGAAGATTTGTGTTTCAGTCGAGGATCAGGTGGGGCAAGAAGCGGCTGGAGTCTTTAGTGATCAGGCTGTTGTCTTCACGCATGCCAATTCCCGCCGCCTGATCACCGATCACCCACGAACCGATCAGCGTGTAGCTGTCGCCAAACTTCGGCAATGGCGCGAACTCCTGCAGGATGAACGGCGCATCGGTGTACGGCCCGTCCTCTTTGACGATTAGACCTTCCGCCGTTTGCAGTTCGATGTTGGCGCCTTCCCGGGAGAAATACGGTTTGCGCACCCAACCCTTGGGCACGGCGCTGGCCGGATCCGGATCGAGATGTGCCGCCAGCAGGTTCGGATGCCCTGTGTGCAACTCCCACAGCAACGGCAGCGCGCCCTTGTTCGACAGGATCGCCTTCCACGCCGGTTCGAAAAACTGCGTATCGCTCTCGGCAATTGCCGCCCCGAACGGCTCGTGGAAGATGAACTCCCAGGCATGCAGCTTGAACAGGTGCGGGATCCAGCGATCTTCCAGGTCGACGAAACGCCCTTCCGCCGTCAAACCGATGTCTTCGATATCGATGTGCCGCGATTCGATGCCGACCTTCTCGGCGATCAGCCGCAGGTAATCCGTGGTGCCCTTGTCCTCGACCGAGTCTTTCATCGAGGCGAAGTAGAACGGCCGCTTCAGCTGTAATTCGGCGAAGGCCTTATGCAGCTGGGTGTCGATGCTGTTGAACTGGTCAGCATGACGCGGCAGCGTGCCGCGCTCGATGCATTGTTCCAGCCAGCCCCACTGGAACGCCGCCGCTTCGTAAAGACTGGTCGGGGTGTCGTAGTTGAGCTCCAGCAGCTTTGCCGGGCCGTTGCCGCTGTAGGAAAAGTCCATGCGCCCGTACAGATGCGGATGACCTTCCCGCCAGGAGGTGCGGATCATGTCGTAGTACGCCGGCGGGATGCTCAGGCGATCCAGCAGTTCTTCGCTGTGCACCACGCGGTCGACCAGGTCCATGCACATCTCGTGCAGTTCAGTGGTCGGGTCCTCGAGATCGTTTTCGATCTGCGCGAGCGTGAACTGGTAGTACGCGCTTTCGTCCCAGTACGGCTCGTCATCGATGGTGTGGAACATGAAGCCGAGGCTTTCGGCAGTCTGCTTCCAGTCGGGGCGCTCGGCGCAGAGAATCTTCTTCATGGTCAGCTGCTCGAACGACCGGAACTGCTGCCCCAACCACCCCAACCGCTGCGCGCGCTGGACTGGCTGCCGAAGCCGCCGCGTGAGGTCGAAGACGCCACGTTGACCGGTTTGCTTTTGCTGCTCTCGTAATCAGGTTGGCTGCGCGTCGTGGTTTCGGCTCTGCGGTACTGCGTCGAGGTGTTGTACGGCTGGCGGGTTTCGCGATCGCGGTAAACCGTGCGTTCGGCGTTGTTGCTCATCGCGTTGCCGATCAGCCAGCCGGTCAGCCAGCCATTTCCGCCACCGCCGCTGGAGACGTGCGAAGTGCTTTGCACATTCTGCGCCGTTGCATTACCGGCGGGCATCTGCGCATCAGCGATGGCGTCGAGGTTCTGCGCCGGCTCACCTTCCTGCGGCAGTTTGAAGCCGCCGAGTTTCGGCACAAAGCGGCCGTCGGAATTTTTCTGGCACCAGTCAGCGGCAAAGTCCGCATCGCATTTGGCCTTGTTGTCGTACGCCGGGGCGATGCGCCGGTGTTCGGTCAGGGCGGCGACGTAGGCGTTGGAGCAGACATCGGCGGCCACTTCGGCGTCGACGCACTGTTCCACATTCTGGAAACTGCGTGGTTGATCTGCGGCTGTCGCCTGGCCGGAAATGGCCATGGCCACCGAAGCGGCAAGGGACAACTGAACGTATTTGCTGCGTTTCATCTAAGGCTTCCTGCCGATCAGTTGGACGGTGTCATGCACGCGGCGTTGAGCATGCCGACGCTGATCGCGACCGCCGCGACATAGATGCCGGAAGCGATTTCACCGTTGGCGATACGCTGCGAAGTGCCTTTGAGCACCAGGCCTGTGGCGAGGAACGCGAGCAGTTGCACGACGGCGGCAATCACTGCCCACAGTACAAAGTCGAGGACGTTGACCGAAAACGCGATCACGTTACTGGCCGGAATCGCGAAGCCGATGATCGCGCCGGACAGGGCGATGGCGGCGGCGATGTTGCCGGAGCGGATCAGCTCGAATTCCTTGTGCGGCGTGATGCGCGTGTAGACGAATTGAAACAGCATGAACAGCAGAACGGCGCCGATGAGGTAGACGACGAAACCGACCAGCGCGGTTTTGTTCAGCGAAACGGCCAGCATTTCCAGCATGAAAAACTTCCTTTTTTAAATGGTGCTCAGATCTGTCGTGTACAGCGAAATGCCCAGCGAGGTGCTCAGGCTGACGGTGCCTTCTTCGTCCTGTTCGACGGAGAACAGCAGCAATTCGCGGCGATCGGTCAGGCCGGTCTCGCGCGCATAAAGCATTGAGTGATGTTCGATGGTGTAGCTCTCGTCCGGATTGACCACTTGCTCGGTCATCGGTACGAGTTCGGTCTGGCCTCGTTCGGTGCCCCACTCGCGGGTGTATTCGACACCGTCGTGGCTGTAGGCGGGCAGGCCGATCTGGCTGTCGGGGCCGGCGAGGCGCTGCAGTTCGGCGTCACTGTTGACGGTCACGTAACTGAGGTAATTGAACAGGGTGACCGATTCGATCTGATCTTCACCGGTAACGTGAATCTGTAGCCAGAAATCCTCGTCGTTCATGTAATAGCGGTGCAGTTTGTTGGACTGGCCGAGGTCGACCCAGCCGTGGCTCCAGATCGCCTGATCGAAGGGCACGCGCACCGTGGTCGAGCCATCGAGCAGCAGCGCCAGGGTTGTATCGAACCTGACGGCCTTGCCCTGAGCCATACCAAGTGGGCCACTGGCCACGGTCGGTGTTGGCGCAGCGGTCTGCCAGTTGCTGGTGCCCAGCAAGTCTTTAAACCATCCCATGGGTACGTTCCTTGAAGCGGGTGGAGGTGTTCGTCGGCGAAAAAGCGTGGCTAGTGTACCGGGCTGCGCGATCAACAACACGCCACAAACCACGTGGGAGCGAGCCTGCTCGCGAAAGCGTCATGTCAGCTGACTCATATGCCGACTGATATTCCGTCTTCGCGAGCAGGCTCGCTCCCACAGGTTTTGTGCAAATGCTTACTGAGCGGACTTTTGCTTCAGGCGCTCAAGAATCGCATTGGCGCTGCCTTCGTTCGGCGTGATGCCGGCGTCGCGCAGTTTGCGTTCCAGGTCGTTGCCGGTCGAGGCATCAGCCAGCTCGTCCGCAGCGCTGAGTTCAGCCGCACGTTGCTGCTGCTTGGCTTGCAGGCGGTTCAACGTACCCACTGCAGTTTCCAGTTTGCCATTGGCACCGCCGCTGGCGATGGAGGCGCTGACCTGGGCTTTCTGCACGCTTTCACGGGCCTTGGCCATGTCCACTTGCTGGCGCAGGCTCTTGATCCGCGACTCGGCTTTGCTGATGTCTTTGCGCATGTTTTCGGCGTAAGTGCCGAACTCGTCGCTCTGCTTTTTCTCAACATCCAGCTCGTTGGTCAGGGTCGAAATCGCTTCGGCCACTTCCAGTGCCAGGTCTTCACGGCCGGCGTTCAGCGCCGAGACGGCCTTGGCTTCCAGATCCTTGATCTTGGCGTCGTACTCGCTCACGCGGTCGGCAGCCAGTTTGTGTTTGGCCATGATGGTGACCAGTTCGCGACGAGCGTTCGACAGCGCGCTGTCGGCATCGCGGATTTCCTGATCGAGGATGCGCAGGGCCTGTTGGTCAGCGATCGCTTCGCCGACTTCATTGGCGCCGCCGCGCAGTGCGGTGAACAACTTGCTCCAGATGGACTGAGTCATTGGATATTCCCTGTTGATTACTTGAAGAAGTGTTCGAAGGCTTCACTCGCGCGCTGCACGTTGTCGACCAGGGTTTTCACCTCGGTGACGACGTTGGTCAGGCTCGAGTCGGCGCTGAGGGCGCCAAACATGTTGTAAACGGTCTGCCCGTTGGGCATCGACTCGATACCGATCGACGATAGCGGGAACATTTCCCGGCTGCGCAACACGGCGTCGTTGAAGGCCGCTACGTCCGAGATCGAATCGATGTCCACCAGCACGGTGTCGACGATGATCTGCTGGCCGGCCAGGGCGATATGAATCGGCAGACCGCCGAATTCGTTCATTTCCAGCTTGATGCTGGGTTCGGAGCTCTGGATCAGCGACAGCGTGATCTCTTGCGAAGCCACCTCGTCCAGGGCCTTGAGGGCGTTGAAGAGGCTATCGATGGTCCAGTTGTTGCCTGCGCTCATGTAATTCTCCGACATGAAAGAGCCAGCCAGAATCGGTTGGCGTAGCTGTTGCTCCATTTGCTTGAGCAAGCTTCGGTTTTCGGGAAGCACCCAAGTTTCGTGTTTCACATAACCGGCAGCGGCCAGGCCCGCGCGCATCTGCTTCATATAGAAGCTCGACGGTTTTTTCGTGGACGCTTTCGCACGCTCTCCCTTGGGGCTTTCTGATTTCGCGGTGGGGGAACGGCTTTTCATGGCAATGGCTCGGTTATGGGCATCTCACGCGTGAGCCACACTACAACCAATTCAAAGTGCCATCAATGGCTCACGCGTGAGATTTTTATGACAGACAAAAAAAGGCCCGCGACAAGGCGGGCCTGGTGTTTTTGCAGAATGTTGCTTAGCGCTGGGTGGTGAGGAACTGGTCAGTGGACACCACGCTGGCGTAGGCGAAACCCAGCGCCGACATGAACGCGGCGTGGACGTGGGCCGCCGGCACCGTAAGACCATTGAACTCAAGATCGCGGCTGGCGCAGGCATCGTGAATCACCGTGACGGCATAACCCAGATCCGCCGCCGCACGGGTAATGCCGTCAACGCACATGTGGCTCATGCTGCCGACCACCACCAGTTCCTTGATGCCTTGTTCGTCGAGGATGGCCTGCAGTTCGGTTTCGCGGAACGAGTTGACGAAGTGTTTGAGCACCACCGGTTCATCCGCACGGTTGAGCACTTTCGGATGCAGTTTGGCGCCGTCCGAACCCGGTGTGAAAAACGGCGCGTCCGCTGAGGTGAATTCGTGGCGAATGTGTACCACCGAATCGCCGGCCTCGCGGAACGCGGCGATCAGCCGGGCGGCGTTGTCGGCAGCGGCGTCGGCCCCGGCCAGCGGCCACTTGCCTTGGGGGAAGTAGTCGTTCTGGATATCGACTACGATGAGCGCTTGCTTGGCCATGGGTGTGTCCTCGATGTGTTGGCTGGAAGTGGCTTCAGTATTGGCCCTGGCCAGCGATTCGAGGATTGGCCGCACCGACAATAGACAGGGGAAAACTGACAATGGGCGCAGAAAGGGCCGCCGTCGCTGAATTGGGCGTGCTGATCTATCCGGGCGCGCAAATGGCGGCGGTGCACGGTTTGACCGATCTGTTTGCGGTGGCCAACCGGATTGCCGCCGAGCATCAGGCCGCGCAGTTGCCTGTGCTGCGGGTCAGTCACTGGCAGGTCGAAGGTGATCAGCCGCCAACGCGCACTTACGCCAGTCATGCGGGTGACGACAGCGCTTTGCTGGCGGTGCTGATTCCGCCATCGATCGGCGGGTTCTCGGCGGCGCAAGCACCGGCCAGCCTGATGCAGTGGTTACGCGATCAACATGCCAACGGGGCGACGCTGGGCGGGGTTTGCGTAGGCTCGCTGCTGTTGGCTGAAAGCGGTCTGCTCGACGGCCGCAGCGCCACCACCCACTGGACCTCGGCCAAGGCCTTCGCCGAGCGTTACCCGAAGATCAAGCTCAAGGCTGATACGCCGATTGTCGACGACGGCGACCTGATCACCACGGCTGGATTGATGGCGTGGTCGGAACTGGGATTACGTCTGGTCGACAGGTTGCTCGGGCCGAGCATTGCCACCGGCACCGCGCGATTTCTGGTGATAGAGCACAGTGACAGCGCCAGTGAGTGCGGCAGTAATTTCGCGCCGATTCTCGGGCATGGCGATGCGGCGATTCTCAAGGTTCAGCACTGGCTGCAAAGCACCGGCGCGACGGATGTTTCCTTGACTGCGATGGCGGAGCGGGCGGGGCTGGAGGAACGCACATTTCTGCGCCGGTTTCGTGCGGCGAGCGGGTTGAAACCGACCGAGTACTGCCAGCATCTGCGGGTGGGCAAGGCGCGGGAAATGCTCGAGTTCAGCAATGGCACGATTGATCACATTGCGTGGACGGTGGGCTATCAGGATCCGGGCGCGTTTCGTGCGATTTTCAGGAAGATCACCGGGCTGGCGCCGAGTGATTATCGGGCGCGGTTTGGGGTGAGCCCGATCCCGAAAGCAACGAACATCTAATGTAGGAGTGAGCCTGCTCGCGATAGCAATCTGTCAGAAAACCGTGAGGTGACTGACCCACCCCTATCGCGAGCAGGCTCACTCCTACAAGAGACCGCACAAGGTTAGGGATCGTGCAATTTGCCGGGGTTTTGCACGCGTTCGTGCAGATTGAAACAGGCGTGGTGCCAGTACGTTTTCGGCAAGTTTCTGATTTCTCTAGAATTTTCGTAGAGCGGCCGTTGGCCTGATCTCTGCACCTCTCATCGCTACAGTCATCGAACCGATGGAAGGGGGACGCATGACCCCGACACCCCGCAGGAAAATCGTTGTTGCCCACTCGGTGCGCGCCGACGCACCGCAACATGAAGTACAGACCAACAAGGCCCTGGCGCGATGGCTGGCGCAGATTCTCGGATGCAAGTTCGGCGGCAGTTACGACCCGGACAAACACCGCGGCCGTGACCTGTATCTGCTACCGACGCAAACCATTGTCGGCACGGCCAGCGCTCATCAACTCGGTATCACAGGCCCTGACGATTTGTGGGGTGGCTTTGTCGAGCACGATTTCATCTGCACCAAAGCGATCAGCCACGGTTTGCGCAGTCATCTGGCTCAGGCGCCGCAAGGCTGGTCGCCGTTATTTTCCGAGCGCGTGCGTAACGTGGTCCTCGATGGCCTAAGCGTTTTTGCGCTGGAAGACGCGCGGCCCGCTGCCGAGCACTTGCTGTACAACGGCCCGATCCGCTTGAAGCCGGTTCACGCCTGCGCCGGTCGCGGGCAGGAAGTGATCAAGAGTCTCGACGCGTTCGACGAAATCCTGGCCCGCCCCGATATTGCAAAGCAGTTCAGCGAGGGGGTGGTGCTGGAACAGGACTTGAGCGATGTCGTCACCCACAGCGTCGGCCAGTCATTCATCGGCGACAAAGTGTTGAGCTACTGCGGTGATCAATACTTGACCAAGGACGCCCACGGCGAAGAGGTCTACGGCGGCTCGAATTTGCTGGTGGTGCAGGGTGGGTATGAAGAACTGCTGAAGCTGGACCTGCCCGACGATGTGCGTCTGGCCATTGAGCAGGCGCAGGTTTTCGACGCTGCCGCCGATGAAGCTTATCCACGCTTCTACGCCTCGCGGCGCAATTACGACATTGCTCAGGGCCTGGACAGCAACGGCAAAACCCGCAGCGGTGTACTCGAACAGTCTTGGCGCATGGGCGGTGCCAGTAGCGCCGAAGTGGCAGCGCTGCAAAGCTTCGTCAACGATCCGGGAATGCGCGCGATCCGCGTGTCTTCGGTGGAAACCTACATCGATCAGCCGCTGCCAGCGGACGCCATCGAGGTGTATCGCGGCCCGGCCGAGAACAGTGAATTTCTCCTTAAATACGTAACGGTCAAATCCTATGACGGCTAGAAGCGAAAGCATTCAAATCGACATTGATGATGAACAGATGAGCGGGACCTTTCTCAGTCCCAAATCGAAAGTGCCGGGGGTGTTGTTTGTGCATGGTTGGGGCGGTAGCCAGGAGCGCGACCTTGAGCGCGCCAAAGGCATCGCCGGTCTCGGGTGTGTGTGCCTGACGTTCGACTTGCGCGGACATACCGGCGGTACCGGGATCCCGCTGACCCGTGTAACGCGCGAAGACAATCTGCGTGATTTGCTCGCGGCGTATGACCGCTTGCTCGCGCATCCGGCGCTCGACACCTCGGCGATTGCCGTGGTCGGCACCAGTTATGGCGGTTACCTGGCGGCGATCCTCACCTCGCTGCGCCCGGTGCGCTGGCTGGCGTTGCGCGTGCCGGCGCTGTATCGCGACGAGCAATGGCACACGCCCAAGCGTGAACTGGACAAGGCTGATTTGCGTGATTACCGCAGCACGCTGGTGCGCGCCGACACCAATCGGGCATTGCATGCCTGTTCGCAATTCACCGGCGATGTGTTGCTGGTGGAATCGGAAACCGATGACTATGTGCCCCACGCGGCGATCATGAGTTACCGCGCGGCGTGCCAGCAGACCCATTCACTGACGCACCGGATTATCGACGGCGCCGACCATGCGTTGAGCGAGCCGGTGTCGCAGCAGGCGTACACCTCGATTCTGGTGGACTGGATTACCGAGATGGTCGTGGGCGAGCGGTTGAGCATTATTCAATCAGCATGATCTTCTAGTGTTCTTTCGGACGCCTTCGCGAGCAGGCTCGCTCCCACATTTGGAATGCATTCAACCTGTGGGAGCGAGCCTGCTCGCGAAGAGGGCATCAGCCTCAGCACGCCTCTCAGGAAGGTTTCTTCTCTATTCGCAGCGCCTTGGCCTTGGCCTCCACCACCAGATACATCACCACCGTAATCAACAACGGCAACAGAAAATAAATCGCCCGATACGCCAACAGTCCCGCCACCAGACTGCCACGTGAAGCCTCGTGTTGCAGCAACGCCACGAACACCGCTTCCAGCACGCCAAGCCCCGCCGGAATATGCGTGATGACCCCGGCAATCGCACTGATCAACAACACCCCCAGCACCAGCGGATAATCCAGTTTGCTCGGCAACAAGGTGAAAATCACCGCCGCCATCAGTGACCAGTTCAACGCGCCCAGCAGCAATTGCAGGACTGCCATGCGCAACGACGGCAGGTTGATTTCCACGCCGCGAATCGACCACTCGCGACGTTTGGAAAACTGACACGCGGCCAGATAGCCGGCGCTGATCAGCAGCAACAACACGCCGATGCCTTGCAGCGCACTGCTGCTGATTTTCCAGCCCGGCGGCATTGTCACCAATCCACTGCTGAACACTACGCCGGCGATGGTCATGTAGCCGAACCAGTTGGTCGCCAGGCTCAAACCGAGGATCTTGGCGATGTTGCCTTTGCTCACCCCAAGGCGCGAATACAGCCGGTAGCGCATGGCGATGCCACCCACCCACGCGCTCAGATTCAGGTTGAACGCATAGCTGATGATCCCCACCGGCAGAATCTGTTTCCAGGTCAGGTCCTGACGAATGTAAGTGCGGCCGATCAGGTCGAAACTGGCGTAGGTGAGAAAACTCAGCAAGGTCAGTCCGGCGGCAATGATCAGCGTGCGTACCTTGAAGTCGGCGAGGGTTTCCAGCACTTCGGCCCATTCGATGCGCGTGGCGAACATCGTCAGCAACACGATCAGCGCGAGGAAAAACAGCAAGGTCAACGGGCGTTTCCAGCGGCTCCATTTCGAGTGCGTTGCTGGCGCCGAATGCTGGGCGGAATGCACCTCGGAATGGCTCATGAGCGGTCACCTCGAAACGGCTTGAGTCTTGGTTTGTGCGCCGGCAGCCAACCGGCCATCGCCGGGAAATGCCGCAGGAAGTGGAACACCAGAAAACCTACGGTCATGTGCCAGATGCGGCCACGCGGCGACTTGCTGGGGTCCATGGCTTTGCAATGGTTTTGACTGAGGTCTTCGAGGCGTTCGAACAGATGCTGATTGAACGCGCGGTCGCGGATCAGCACGTTGGCTTCGAGGTTAAGCGACAGGCTCAGCGGGTCGAGATTGCTTGAACCGACGGTGCTCCATTCGTCGTCAACCAGCGCCACTTTGCCGTGCAGCGGGCGCTGACAATATTCGTGAATCTGTACGCCAGCCTTGAGCAAATAATCGTAGGTCATGCGCGCGGCGAGTTTGGCCACCAGCATGTCCGGCTGGCCTTGCAGAATCAGCCGCACCTCGACCCCGCGCCGAGCTGCATTACGGATTTCCCGCAGCAAACGATAACCGGGGAAGAAGTAGGCGTTGGCGATCACCACCCGGCGTTTGGCGCGGCGCAGCGCCTGTAAATAAATGTCTTCGATGTCGGTGCTGTGTTGATCGTTGTCGCGGAACACCAGGCGCACCTGACCATCGTGGTCATCGAAAGCCATCTCCGCGCGACGCTGGCGCCGACGTTGCCACCAGAACCGCGCACGGCCCGGCCGACCACTTTGCAGCAGGGCGAAATGATGGATGTCGGCGACTGCCGGCCCTTGGACCTGCACCGAATAATCCTGCTTCGCTTCAGGGCCGAAATCAGCGAGGTGATCGCCGGAAAAGTTGATCCCGCCAATAAACGCGATCAGGCCATCGACCACCACGATCTTGCGATGCAAACGGCGGAACCAGTTGGTGCGAATGCCCAGGTGTTTCGGTGCCGGATCGAAGATTTGCAGATGCACGCCGGCATCGCTCAGCGCGGTCAGATAACCGGTGGTCAACTCGCCGCAACCAAAGCCGTCGAGGCTGACCGTGGTGCGCACACCACGCCGGGCAGCGTCGATCAGAATCTCCTGTAACTCGGCGCCGACCTTGTCTTCGAAAACGATAAAGGTCTCGAGAAGGATTTCACTCTTCGCCGCGCGCATCGCTTCGAACACTCGCGGGAAATACTCCTCGCCGTTCTCCAGCAACTCGACCCGATTGTTGCCCTGCCAGCGATACTCGACATCAACCTGGCCGGGCTCGCGTATCGGCGGGGTGATGGCGACCGGTTCCACGGCGGATTTCTCCAGCGGCGCGCTGCTCATAGTTCGATCTCTACCGATAAAGGAACGTGGTCGGAAAGGTGCGACCAAGGCCGGTTCGCCAGAACTTTCGGCTGGCTGGCCTTGAGGTTGCGCACGTAAATACGATCAAGGCGCAGCGTTGGCAGGCGCGCCGGAAAACTACGCGCCGGTTTGCCCTGGTGCTCGGCGAACACTTCGCGCAGGCCGCAGGGTTTGAGCTGCGCATCGGCGCGCTGGCGCCAGTCATTGAAATCGCCCGCGACGATCACTGGTGCGTCGTCGGGCAACTCCGCCAAGCGTTGCATGAGCAAATCCAGCTGGGCATTGCGATGACTTTCGCGCAGGCCCAGGTGCACGCAGATCGCATGCACTTCGGTGCCGTCACCCGGCAGACGCAGCACGCAATGCAGCAGGCCGCGGTTCTCGTGGCCGTTGATCGACACGTCGAGGTTGTCGTGACGGATGATCTGGAATTTCGACAGCAACGCATTGCCGTGGTCGCCCTCCGGGTACACCGCATTGCGCCCATAGGCGAACTGCGGCCAGAGGCTGTCGGCGAGGAATTCGTACTGCGGCATCGTCGGCCAGTTGCTGTAGCGCTTGGGATGATGTTCGTGGGTGCCATGGACTTCCTGCAGGAACACCACGTCGGCCGCGACGCTGCGCACCGCTTCGCGCAATTCCGGAAGAATGAAGCGCCGGTTGAGGGCGGTAAATCCCTTGTGGGTGTTGACCGTCAGCACGGTAAATGTGCGCACGGACGGCGCAACGACCGAGCCTTCATCGGTGAAGCCGACCGGTTCTGGAATACTCATGCCAACACTCCTTCGCCAGCGGGTTCGCCGGGGGTGGTGGCGAGGTCTTTATCCAATTCGAAACGATGCAGCAGATCACGGGCGTCGTACGGCGCGCGGACTTTGATGTCGTTGTCGAAATAGCAGAACACTTCGCGGGATTTGCGTGCGCGTGGCTTCAAGCGTGGGGCGATCAGGTGCGCGTCTTTGGGTTGCTCGCCGTGGTGCCAGGCGTCGATGCGTTCGGCCCAGCGCTTGAGGGCTGGCGCGGTGTAGCCGCTGGCGTAGAGTTCTTCGGCACCGTGCAGGCGCAGGTAGACAAAGTCGCTGGTGAGATCTTCGCGGTACGGCCATTTGTCCGCAGTGTCGGCGATCACCAGCGCGGTATTGTGGCGTTTCAACAAGCGCACGAACTCGGGGTCGATGAAGCTCTCGTTGCGGATTTCCACGGCATGGCGCAGCGGCTTTTTGCGCCAGGCTTTCATGCTGGCGTGGCCGTGCAGGTGAGCGTCGTGTTGATGGGCGAGGGTGGCGGCGGCTTCGGTATCGTGGGGCAATAACGAGAGGAAGTGTTCAAAGCGCTCAGGCTCGAATTTGAAGTTCGGCGGAAATTGCCAAAGGATCGGACCGAGTTTTTCCTTGAGTTCCAGCACCCCGGAGGCGAAGAAATTGGCCAGAGGCTTTTCAATCTCGCGCAAGCGGCGGATGTGGGTGATGAAGCGCGGCGCCTTGACGCTGAAGACGAAGTCGTCGGGCGTTTCGGCGTACCACTGCGCATAGCGCTCCGGCCGTTGCAGGGCGTAGAACGATCCATTGATTTCGATGCTGTTGACCGCCCGCGAAGCGAACTGCAATTCGCGTTTCTGCGCCAGTCCCTTGGGGTAGAAGTCCCCGCGCCACGGTTCGTAGCGCCAGCCGGAAATACCGATGTGAATCGTTGCCATGCCACCCTCCCGTTGAAAGCCCTCGTGTTGCCGGTATCTTTTGATGACTGCTGGCGGTTCGGGAAAGTTTCGATGGCGTTACGGACGGTCACGTCGAAGGCGAAGATCAAAAGCGCTCCCCCTCACCCCAACCCTCTCCCCCAGAGGGGGCGAGGGGGAAGGGAGCTGATCTTCAGGGTTCTCAGGATTCGAGTTCGACTCCGGACTCTCAGGTCGGTGTAACAAGATCAGGCAACTCGGTCGGCTCCCTCTCCCTATGGGCGGTCCGACGTTTCGGGAGGGCTGGGGTGAGGGTGCTCTTGAACTTGCCTTCGCGGTTTTGAAGGCCTGAGTTCGACTGTGGACTTTCAGATCGGTGCAGCCAGATCAGGCAACTCGGTCAGTGCCCTCTCCCTCTGGGAGAGGGCTAGGGTGAGGGGGCTCTTGAACTTGCTGTGCAATTACCGATCAGTTCCTTACAGGTTCAGCCAAGGGAGATCGGAGTTTTGGTCAAGTTCAGGATCGCCATTCTGCTGGGAGCACTGCTGTTTCTCGGCGCCAGTGAAATCGACGCCGCCGCATTGCCGGGTGTCCCGGCTGCCGCTGAAGAAGCGGCCAAACCTGAACCGATTGTGCAAGGCGGTCTGCTCGGCGCGATCAGTTCGAGCATCGACGACGTCCAGGACAAACTCGATCTCAACGAACACCTGGTCGATGCCTGGCGCCTGCGCGCCGATCGCGCCGCCGATGAAGTCGACAAACTGGTCAACCAGCCGTCGAATCGCTCGGGCTGGAGCGTCGCTGGGGATTTCCTCTCGTTGTCCGGCACTTGGCTCGGCAGTTTCGCGCTGCTCACCGTGCTCGGCAGCCTGTTGACCAAACGCCTGCGCGAGGGTCGCTGGTTGCGCACCCATCAGCGCAGTCAGGATCTGATTGGTTACTTGCTGCCGTACACCGTGCCAGCGCTGATCTGCCTGCCGCTGACCCTCTACGTCAGCCATTTCCTGCAAGCCTCGGTAGGCCGCGCGCTGGCGCTGTGTCTGGCCTACGCCACCAGTAGCGGCATCTTTTCTACCTCGATGTTGTTGTGTGTGGTGGTGATGTTCAACGTCGGCCACAAACGCCCGGCGGCGCGGATCATTCGTGATTATTGCCCGCGCCCGCTGTTCCTGATCGGCTTTCTCGCCGCCCTCAGCGATGCGCTGACCAGCCCGCAGATCGCCCGCCAACTGGGCGGCAATATCACCAGCAGCGTCGCGGTATTCACCGGCCTGATCGCCTCGATCATTTTCGGCTTGCTGGTGATTCGCCTGCGCCGCCCGGTAGCGCATCTGATCCGCAATCGTTCGCTGAGCCAACGGCTGAAACAACCTTCGTTGCAGGAGTCGCTGCGGATCTTTTCCGGGCTGTGGTACTGGCCGATCGTGCTGATGGTGCTGGTCTCGGCGGTCAACCTGATCGGTATTGGCGAGGACAATCAAAAGGCCCTGCGCTGCGCGCTGTTCACCACGGTGTTGCTGATCGGCACGGTGTTTCTCAGCACGATCCTGCAGCACTTGTTCAAGTCGCGAAAAGCCGAAGCGATCCAGCGCAGCAGCGCTTACAAGGAACGCTTTCTCAGTCTGTTGCACGCCTTGCTGCGGATCGTCATCGCCATTGCCTTTATCGATATCCTCGGGCGGATCTGGGGCGTGTCGCTGCTCGATTTTGCCCAGAGCAGCACGGTCGGAAGAGCCATCAGCAACGCGTTAAGCAGCATCGGCCTGATCTTCCTGGTCACGTGGTTGTTGTGGGTGGTGCTCGACACGGCGATTCAAGAAGCGCTGAAACCGCCGCTCAGCAAGCGCGCGGCGCGGCAGCCGAGTACGCGGGTGAAAACCATCCTGCCGCTGCTGCGCAACGCGATCAAAATCATCCTCGTGGTGATCTGCGCAATCACCACCATGGCCAATCTGGGGATCAACGTTGCGCCACTGCTGGCCGGTGCCGGGGTGGTCGGTCTGGCCATCGGTTTCGGTTCACAGCAATTGGTGCAGGACGTGATCACCGGGTTGTTCATCATCATTGAAGACACCCTGTCGATTGGCGATTGGGTGGTGCTTGACTCGGGCCATGCCGGTACGGTCGAAGGACTGACTATTCGTACCCTGCGTCTGCGCGACGGCAAGGGCTTTGTGCATTCGGTGCCGTTCGGCCAGATCAAGGCAGTGACCAATCAATCGCGGCAGTTTGCCTTTGCGTTTTTCTCGGTGCAGTTCACCTACGACACGGACGTGGATAAAGCCATCGAGCTGATCCGCGAGACCGGTGATTCGATCCGCGAAGACCCGTTTCTCAAGTACAACCTCCAAGGGCCGCTGGATGTGTTCGGCGTCGACAGGATGGATTTGAATGGCGTGGTGCTGACGGCGCAGTTCCGCACGGTGTCGGGGGGGCAGTATGCGGTGAGTCGGGCGTTCAATCAGCGCTTGAAGAAGCTTGTGGATAACAGTCCTGTGGTGCATTTCGCGCAGACTTATCCACAGCAGGTTTTGTTGCCGAAGCGGCAGCAGGAGGGTGAGGTCGTGGCGAGCGAGGTGCCACAGGAATCGCGGACTTGACTGCCGGGTTTTGAGGTGGGATTACCGACGCCATCGCGAGCAGGCTCACTCCTACATTTTGGAATGCGTTCCCCTGTAGGAGTGAGCCTGCTCGCGATGACTTCAGTCCAAACACCCTCAATGCCGGATCAATTTGCCGCGCACCTGCTCCATGCCGATCTGATCCAGCTCCAGCCAGAACTGTTGCTTGCCGGCAATCTCCGCCGCCGCCGGCAAACCATCCCGATACACCAGCCGATTATTCACCAGCGCCGGCACTTTCACCCCCGGCAACAACGTCCCGGCCAGGTTCAGCGGATCCACCCCGCACACCGCCACCAGACTGCCGTCATGCGGCCGCCGTCGTACTTCGCGCAACAACGCAATCGCCTCGGGCAAGGCAAACTGTTCCCCCGCCAAACCACTGACAAACCGCCCGCCACGAATCTCTCCACGCGCTTCCAGCCGATGAAACGTGCGCAGCAATTCGCGCCAACTCGGCAACCAGTCCGCCTCGCGCTCCAGCAAGCGCCAGAACACCACGCCATAGCGCCGCAGCAACGTCATCGCGACGTGCTCCAGGGTTTCGCTGTTATCCACAGCCGCCCCGCGCCGCAGCAAGGCCCAGCGCCCGGCGTCATCCATTCCACCGATAAAAGCGCCGCGCCCGCGCCGACTGCTGCGCTGCTGGCGCTTGCTTGCCGGGGTGATCAATGCGCGCAGGCCTGCGAAGCTGTCGGCATTCACCAGACCGGCGCCGACCAGTTCCTGCAAGGCGATTTCCAGCTCGGTGCGCAGCAGGTGCGCTTCATGAATCAGCTCATCGAAAAACAGCGCGCCGTGCTGACTCAAGGCTTCAAATACCTTCCGGGTTTTCGGCGAGAGTTCGCTCACTGAGGTCTGTTCAGCCAACGCACTCCACAATCCGACCTGACTGCGCGGTAGCAACACAATCGGCGTGCTGCGTAATGCCGTGCCACTGACTTTTTGCCGGGCACTGAGGCGCGTCCACACCAGTTTGCCGTTGCGGCACAGCTCATCCAGCCAGCTCGGTGAGTAGTCCTTGAGCCGCGCCGGGAGGAGGTCGCTGTCCCACGCCGAAGCCGCCGCCGCGTAGCCTTCAAACTGGCCGACAATCGCCGGCAACACGGTGCTGCCCTGGCCGCGCGTCGAGGGCGACAGATGCTGCCAGTCGAACAGAAACCGCATGAAATCCTGCAACGCCACCGGTTCGATTTCCCGGCGCAGGCGCTTGACCGTGTAGCGATGAATACGCGCGAGCAGATGCCGTTCGCACCATTCCTCGACATTGAGTTTCGGCGTGAATTGACCACGCAGCACATAACCTTCGCGCTCCAGTTGGGCGAGGGTCTGATGGACTTGCGCGGCCGGCAATGCGAGCGGTTCGGCGACGGCGGGCAATGGCAGTGGGCCGAACGCACCGAGTCGCGCGCGGAGCACTTCGACCAAGGCCTCGTCGAACGTCCAGGCTTCATCGAACCCCGGTAACGCCTCCAGTTCGTCTTGCAATTTGGCCTGTGGATAAAGCGCTTGCAGACAGGTCAGGCGTTCGCGGGCCAGCCACAAGCCATGCTCGGAGTCGATCTGCAAACGGCAGGCGCGACCGCTGCTGGACAGGGTTTCCAGCCACTCTCGCCAGCCTTCGTTCGCTTGCACTTCTGCCTCGCTGATACACGCCAGGCTCATCAGCGCCTCATGCATTTCATCCACAGCGTTCGGTGTCGGCCAGGCTTCTTCGCGCACGGCGTTAATAGCGTCCGCGTCCAGCGCACCGAGGTCGTCGGTCGATTGCGGATCGCTCCAGCGCCGGTTGATCACTGCCTGAGTGCGACGTTCCTCGAGCGGTGCATCGTCAAGAAAGGTGTACGGCCGCGCACTGAGAATTTCTGCGGCGAGCGGCGAGGGCGCCGGCAGATCGCGACTGATCAAACGCACCTCGCCACGCTCCATGCGCCGCAGCAGATTGAGCCAGCCTTCGCTGTCCATCGCCTCGTGGAGGCAATCGTCGAGAGTTTGCTCGATCAGCGGGTGCTCGGGAATTTCCCTTTCGCCGGCGAGGTTTTCCAGGCAGGCAATCTGATCGGGAAACACGCTGGCGATCAGGTCTTCACTTTTCATCCGCTGCAATTGCGGTGCGACTTTGCGCCCACCGGTGAAGCGCGGCAACGCCAGCGCTACCCCGGCGTTCCAGCGCCAGCGCACGCCGAACAGCGGCGCATCGAGTACCGCTTGGATCAAAATGTGCTCGGCGCTGTTGCTGTGCAGGTAGCGCCAGATCTCGTCGAGTTCAAAGCTGTGGCTGGTGGACAGCGACAGCACGATCGCGTCTTCACTGGCAGCAGCCTGCAATTCGAAATTGAAGGTGCGACAGAAACGCTTGCGCAGGGCCAGGCCCCAGGCGCGGTTGATGCGGCTGCCGAACGGCGAATGGATGATCAATTGCGTGCCGCCGGACTCGTCAAAGAACCGCTCCATCAGCAGCGTGTCCTGCGAGGGCAGGGCGCCGAGGGTCTGCCGGGCGCGGGCGAGGTATTCGACCAGTTGCTCGGCGCTAGCAGGGTTGAGACCGAGGGTGTGCGTCAGCCAGTCGAGCGCCGGTTGCAGATCGCCGGGGCTGGCGCCGAGCAGTTCGTCGAGCTGCGCTTGCAGACGTGCCACGGCGAACGACAATTCATCACTGCGTCCCGGCGCTTCGCCAAGCCAGAAGGGAATGGTCGGCGGCTGGCCGTGGGCATCCTCGACCCGCACCTTGCCAGTTTCCACACGCAGGATCCGATACGACGTATTGCCGAGCTGGAACACATCGCCAGCAATGCTTTCCACCGCGAAGTCTTCGTTAACGCTGCCGATGTTCAGGCCTTGCGGCTCGAGCATGACGCTGTAATCGGCGTTGTCGGGAATGGTGCCGCCGCTGGTCACGGCAGCGAGTTTCGCGCCACGGCGGCCACGCAAGGTGCGGCTGACGGCGTCGCGGTGCAGGTAGGCGCTGCGGATGCCTTGGCGACCGTTGTAACCTTCGGCGAGCATGCTCAGCAGGGCCTGATAGTGCTTTTCGTCGAGATGGCGATAGGGCGAGGCTCGGCGGAACATCGTGAGTAAGGCGTCCTCCGACCATTCCTGACAACTGACCTCGGCGATGATTTGCTGGGCGAGTACATCCAGCGGTGCTTCGGGGATGTGCAGGGTGTCGAGTTCGCCACGGCGCACGCAGTCGAGCAAGGCGGTGCATTCGATCAGGTCGTCGCGGGTGGTGGCGAACAATCGACCCTTGGGTGTGCCGCCGACCTGGTGTCCGGAGCGGCCGACGCGTTGCAGAAACCCGGCGATGGAGCGCGGCGAAGCAATCTGGCAGACCAGATCGACTTCGCCGATATCGATGCCCAATTCCAGCGACGCGGTGGCAATCAGCACTTGCAGTTCACCACGTTTGAGGCGTTGTTCGGCGTCGAGGCGAAACTCCTTGGCCAGACTGCCGTGGTGCGCCGCCACTGCGTGCTTGCCGAGGCGTTCGCTGAGGTGTCGGCTCAGGCGCTCGGCGAGGCGCCGTGTGTTGACGAAAATCAGCGTGGTGCGGTGCGCGCGGGCAAGTTCCGCGAGGCGGTCGTAGACCAGTTCCCAGACATCGTTGGCCATGACTGCCGACAACGGCACTGGCGGCACTTCGATGCCCAGGTCCCGTGGCCGCGCGTGGCCAATGTCGATGATTTCGCAGGGGCGCTCATGGCCGACGAGAAATTGCGCCACCGCTTCCACCGGTTTCTGCGTGGCCGACAGGCCGATGCGGGTCAGCGGTTCGCTGCATAACGCCTGTAGTCGCTCAAGGCTCAGGGCCAGATGACTGCCGCGTTTGCCGGCGGCCATCGCGTGGATTTCATCGATGATTACCGTGCGCGTGGTGCCGAGCATTTTCCGTCCCGATTCCGAGCCGAGCAGTACGTAGAGCGATTCAGGAGTGGTCACCAGAATGTGCGGCGCCGATTTGCGCATGGCGGCGCGCTCTTTCTGTGGGGTGTCACCGGTGCGCACGGCGGTGGTGATTTGCAGCTCGGGCAGGTTCATCTGCCGCAGTTGCTCGGTGATTCCGGCCAGCGGGTTTTGCAGGTTGATGCGGATGTCGTTGGACAGCGCCTTCAGTGGCGAGACATAGACCACAAGCGTTTCATCGGGCAGGCCGTCGGGATTTTCCAGGCCACGGTGGACGAGGTCGTCGAGCACGGCGAGAAATGCGGTGAGGGTTTTGCCGGAGCCGGTGGGCGCGGCGATCAGGGTCGAGCGGCGCTGGTGGATCAACGGCCATGCACGGGCCTGGGCGGCGGTGACCGTCGGGAAAGTCTTGCTGAACCAGGCGCTGACGGCGGGGTGAAAGCCTGCCAGGGCCGCGTCCGTGGGGATGGGCAGATTCATGGCTCAAGTTATGCGGGCGCAGGGGGGAAGATGCAAGTACCGTTCGGGCCTCATCGCGAGCAGGCTCACTCCTACAGGGGAATGCATTTCAATTGTAGGAGTGAGCCTGCTCGCGATGGCGCCAGTCGAAGCGCTACAAATATCCGGGATGTACACTTTACGGATGACGGTTGCGCACTAAACCCGCAAAATGCAACGATTCCGGCAATTATCGACGACGGTTCCACGAGATCCGTCGCTAAAGCCATCGTTCCAATCAGACTGGGCCTGCTGACTCTATGCGAATGCGCCTTATGTTACTGGGCGGCGGAAATGCCCTTGGGCAGGCGCTGATTCGCCTCGGTGCAGAGGAAGACATCGGTTTCCTCGCCCCCCGCCCGCCCGAAAACGGCTGGGATGCCGCGAGCCTGACCCAATTGCTCGACGACACCCGTCCCGATGCATTGATCAACCTCGCCTACTATTTCGACTGGTTCCAGGCCGAAACCGTCAGCGAAAGCCGCATGGCCGGGCAGGAACGTGCGATCGAGCGTCTGGCCGAATTGTGCCAGCACCACAACATCGTCCTCGTGCAGCCCTCCAGTTATCGGGTGTTCGATGGTTCGCGCGCCACGGCGTATAGCGAAAAAGACGAGCCGGTGCCGCTGGGGCTGCGCGGTCAGGCGTTGTGGCGGATCGAACAAAGCGTTCGCGCCACTTGCCCGCAACATGTCCTGCTACGTTTCGGCTGGCTGCTCGATGACAGCCCCGATGGCACGCTCGGGCGTTTCCTCGCACGTGCCGAGCAACCGGACGAATTGCTGTTGGCGGATGACCGCCGTGGCAACCCGACGCCGGTCGACGATGCCGCGCGAGTGATCATTTCGGTGCTCAAGCAACTGGACTGCGCAGCGCCACTGTGGGGCACTTACCACTACGCCGGCCACGAGGCGACCACGCCGCTGGCGCTGGGTCAGGCGATTCTGACCGAAGCGCGCAGCCTGCACGCCCTGGCCATCGAAGCGCCGACCGCCCAGGCTCACGCCGCGCGGCCGGACGCTGCCGAAGAGCCGCAACACGCGGTGCTGGCCTGCAAGAAAATTCTGCACACTTTCGGGATCAAACCGCGCGCCTGGCGTGCCGCACTCCCGGGCTTACTGGATAGGTTCTACCGTCATGGCTGAAGGGACTGTTTTAATCACCGGCGGCGCTGGCTTCATTGGCTCGCACCTGACCGATGCGTTGCTCGCCAAGGGACATTCGGTGCGCATCCTCGACGACTTGTCGACCGGCAAGCGCAGCAACCTGCCGCTGGATAATCCAAAGCTTGAGCTGATTGTCGGTGATGTTGCCGATGCGGCGCTGGTGGCCAAGGCCATGCACGGCTGCAGTGCGGTCGCTCACCTGGCGGCCGTGGCTTCGGTGCAGGCCTCGGTGGATGATCCGGTGAAAACTCACCAGAGCAATTTCATCGGCACGCTGAACGTCTGCGAAGCCATGCGTCTGGCCGGGGTCAAACGGGTGCTGTATGCCTCCAGTGCGGCGGTGTACGGCAACAACGGCGAGGGCGAGTCGATAGATGAAGACACGCCCAAGGCGCCGCTGACGCCTTACGCCTCGGACAAACTGGCGGGCGAACAGTATTTCGATTTCTATCGCCGCCAGCATGGTCTGGAGCCGGTGATTTTCCGCTTCTTCAACATCTTCGGCCCGCGTCAGGATCCGTCCTCGCCGTACTCCGGGGTGATCAGCATCTTCAGCGAGCGCGCGCAGAAAGGCTTGCCGATTACCGTGTTCGGCGATGGTGAGCAGACGCGTGATTTCCTCTATGTGGAAGATCTGGTCGATCTGCTGGTTCAGGGGATCGAAAAGCCTGAGGTCGAAGTCGGCCCGGTGAACGTCGGCTGGAATCAGGCAATGAGCCTCAAGCAGATGCTTGAAGCACTGCAAGCGGTGGTCGGTGAATTGCCGCCGATCAGCTATGGCCCGGCGCGCTCTGGTGATATCCGCCATTCGCGGGCGAACAACGCTCGATTGCTGGAGCGCTTCAAGCTGCCACAGCAGACGCCGATGAGCGTGGGTTTGGCGCGACTACTCGGTCGCTCCTGAAAAGCCCCCTCACCCTAACCCTCTCCCAGAGGGAGAGGGGACTGACCGAGGTGTTCTTTCGAGTTACACCGACGTGAAATACCGAGTCGAACTCAAGTTTTGAAAGGCACCCAAATCGGCTCCCTCTCCCGGGGATAGGGGACTGACCGAGGTGTTGGATGAGATACACCGACCTGAAATATCGAGTCGAACTCGGATTTGAAAAGCACACAAATCGGCTCCCTTTCCCCCTCTCCCTGAGGGAGAGGGCTGGGGTGAGGGGGGAATCCAGCTCACGCCACAGCTTTCCAGCAGACATGAAAAAGGCGCCCTATGACAGGCGCCTTTTTCACGGCCGGAATATGTCGCTACTCCTGTGGCGAGGGGATGTTATCCCCCGATCAACTGCGTACGGTCGCCGTCAGTTCTATGCCTGCTCGCCCCAAGCCTCATTCACCACCACGTGAACGTTCGGTCAATCGACTTAGAACTTATAGCCCAAACCGACCATGTAGATGAACGGATCCACATCGACATTCACCCGTGCACGAGTGCCCGGCGCAACCGCGTTGTTCTCGACGGTGGCGCGGGTGTCGATGTCGATGTAACGCACTTGGGCGTTGAGCATGATGTTGTCGGTCAGCATGTAGTCAGCACCAATCTGCCAGGCCAGACCCCAGGAGTTTTTCGCCTTGAAGTTGCTGAAGCCGTTGGCGCTGGCTTCGCTGCCGACGTGTTCGTCGTAGATCCAGGTGTAGTTGATGCCGCCGCCAACGTACGGTTGGAAGGCCGATTTCGAATCCAGTGGGTAGTAGACAACGCTGAGGGTCGGCGGCAAGTGTTTCAGGGTGCCGAGCTTGCCATTGGCCGCTGGCAGGGCAGTGCCCTTGAGCTTGACGTCATGCTCGAACGGCGTGGCCGCGAGCAGTTCGAGGCCGACGTGATCGGTCAGCATGTAGGCGAAGTTGAGACCCAGTTGGGTGTCGCTGCTCATGGTCGCCTTGCCGCCCAGATTAGCGCCGCTCAACGGACCCTGATCGACCTTGACGCTGGAGCTGTCGGCCTTCGGGTTGACGGTGATCGCACCGGCGCGGATGAGGATGTCACCGGCTTCGTGGGCATGGGCGAGCGGGGCTGCGAGCGCGAGGGCAAACAGCGAAGCGCTGAGCAAGGACTTGTTCATGGGGGCTCCGAAAGGACGTTAAAAGTTTCTGATGTCCTATGGTACGAAGCCAACTGATACGGTCTTTTGACTCAGCTCAATGAAACAGTGAAGGGGCGGGTTTCTGTGGAACCTTTGAGGGCCTATTCGCGAGCAGGCTCGCTCCCACCCTGGAATGTGATCACCTGTGGGAGCGAGCCTGCTCGCGAAGACGATGGATCAATCAACACAAAACTGCCGGATTCACTCCGGCAGCTCATACACATAAATCTTGTCCGCATCCATCTGATACCCGGCATCCGCCAGTTCGCTGCTCGACGCCTTGACCTGCAACGGCCCCTCGACCCAGTAAGGCTGATACAGCTCATCGAGCTTCACGCCCAACTCGCTTTTCACATGCACGATCTGGTTCGACGGCGGTGGCGGCACATGGATGCACGCGCCGAAATACGGCACCAGCAAAAAGTCCGTGGTGCGTCCTTCTTCGTTGACTTCCAGCGGCACGATGTAGCCCGGCAAGCGAATATTCTGACCGTCGAGAGCCTTCACCACCGGCGCATTCGGCATGTCCTGTTTCGCCGCTGGCGCGGATTCGGCAGACAGCGCATCGCCCATCTTCGACAGGTCATGCAGCGGCGTCATGTTCGGCACCTCCGGCGCGGCGTCCGGCGGAATCATTTCCGACCACGTCAGGTCTTTCGGCGCCGCTGCCCACACGGGCAGGGCGACCAGCAATAGCAGCGCAAGTAAGGCGCGGGGCATGGTGAACATCCTCATAAACGGATCGACAGGCCATCGGCCAACGATTGGCGATAAGCGCGCCAGGCCGGCACGCTGCCCATCAGCAGCGCGGCGGCCAGAATGCCACCGAGCAGCGTCCATTCATACTCGCTCGGCCACGCCAGCGGCAGATACAAACCGTAATTGGCCTGCACATAACCCTGCGCGGCGGCGATGCCGATGTACAGCAACGCTAACCCTGCGATGACGCCTGTCAGCGCCAGTGCAAAAGCTTCGAGCACCAACAGGCTCGCGATATGCCACGGTCGCGCGCCGACCGAACGCAGAATCGCCATCTCGCGGCGCCGCTCGTTAAGGCTGGTGAGAATCGCCGTGAGCATACCGATCAACCCGGTCAGCACCACGAACAGCGAGACTACGAACAGCGCTTTTTCAGCAGTGCTCATCAGGCTCCACAACTCTTGCAAGGCCACGCCCGGGAGGATCGCCAACATCGGCTCACCACGAAACTCATTGATCTCGCGTTGCAATGCAAAGGTGGAAATCTTGCTGTTGAGACCGAGCATAAACGCGGTGATTGCTTGCGGCGTCAGATCCATGTTGCGCGCCTGATCCGCCGTGATCCGGCCGTTACCTCGCGCCGGCACGCCGTTGTGCCAGTCGATATGAATCGCCTCCATGCCGCCGAGGCTGATGTGCAACGTGCGATCGACCGGCGTGCCGGTGCGCTTGAGAATGCCGACCACGGTGAACGGCTTGTCGTCGTGCTTGACCAGACTGATCGCGGCCACGCCGTGGGCCAGCACCAGTTTGTCACCGAGCTTGTAATGCAGCGCATCCGCGACCTCGGCACCCAGCACCACTTCAAACGGATCGGTTGCAAACGCGCGACCATCGGCCAGTGCCAGGTGTTGTTGGCGACCGTACTGGTAATGCTCGAAATAGGCTTCAGTGGTACCCATTACGCGATAGCCGCGATGGGAGTCGCCGAGGGACATCGGGATTGCCCACTTCACTTTCGGGTTGCTGGCGAAGTGTTCGAAGCTGTCCCAACGGATGTTATTGGTGGCGTTGCCGATGCGGAACACCGAGTACAGCAACAGGTTTACCGAGCCGGAGCGGGCGCCGACGATCAGGTCGGTGCCGCTGATGGTGCTGGCGAAACTGGCTTTGGCTTCGGTGCGTACCCGCTCGACGGCGAGCAGCAGGCACACCGACAGGGCAATGGCGAAGGCAGTGAGCAGGGCGGTAAAGCGGCGGTTGGCCAGGCTGGCCATGGCCAGACGAAACAGATACATCTCAGACCTCGACAGACGTGGCGGCGCGATTGAGTTCGGCCAGGGACAGATGACGGTCGAACAGCGGCGCCAGGCTCTGGTCGTGGCTGACGAACAGCAGACTCGATCCGGCTTCGCGGCATTCGGCGAACAGCAGGCGAATGAAGTTTTCCCGAGCGTCGTAGTCGAGGGCCGAAGTCGGTTCGTCGGCGATCACCAGCTCAGGCTGACCGATCAAGGCACGGGCTGCAGCGACGCGCTGTTGTTGGCCGATCGACAGCGAATCGGCGCGACGGCTGAGGATGCTTTCGTCCTTCAAGCCCAAGTGGGCGAGGAGGGTGGCGGCGGCTTGAACGACACTGCCGTGGCGCTGTTTCGCCCGCTGTGCGCGCAATTTGGAAAAGTGGCACGGCAGCTCAACGTTCTCGCGGACCGAGAGAAACGGCAGCAAGTTGAACTGCTGGAAGATGTAGCCGGTGTGATCGACGCGAAACGTATCGCGAGCGCCGGCAGAGAGTTCGGTGAGTTCCTGGCCGAGCAGGCGAATGCTGCCGCGACCGGGTTTCTGCACGCCGCCGAGCAGGCCGAGCAGGGTGGTCTTGCCGCTGCCGCTGGGGCCTTTGAGGAACAGGGTTTCGCCGGCTTCCAGACGAAACGCCGGGATGTCCAGCAATGGCGGGTGGCCGGGCCAGTTGAAGCCCAGGTCGGACAGTTCGATGAGTGCTTGGGTCATTTGAAACCGGATATGGAGTTGAGTGGCCCCTTTGTAGGAGTGAGCCTGCTCGCGATAGCGGTGTACCAGTCAGCACTGAATCAACTGACAGTCTGCTATCGCGAGCAGGCTCACTCCTACAAGGGATCTTCACAGATTTCAGAATTTCAGGGCTGCAGCCTTGGCCGTCACTTCGGTACCTTGCTGGCCGCTGGCGCTGATCAGTTGTACCTGAATTTTCTGCGTCGCCGGGAAGGTATTGAAGACGTTCGCCAGATCCAGAGTCTTCAGCGCGCCCGGAGTGGCGCAGCTGAATTGATAATGCGCGTGGATTTCGCTGTGGTCATGGTGATGCTCGTGACCGTCCTTGTCCGCTTCATCGGCGTCATGGTCATCGGCATCCGGCTTGTCGCCGAACAACGGGCTTTCCAGTTCCTGGCTGAGCACTTTGCACCCGGCAGCAGCGGGCAGGCTGAACAGGGCCAAGGGTTTTTCCAGTTGCGCTCGGGCAGCGGCGACCTTGGCCTTGTCGGCATCGCTGGTGGCGACGTGTTCGAAACCGACGAGGTTCATCGCCGGGCTTTCCAGCTCCAGCTCCAGGGTCTGGCCATCCAGCGCCGCGTTCAGGCGACCCACGCCATGCTCATGCGCGCCGAGGCTGCCGTGTTCATGGTCGTGATCGTGGTCATGCTCATCGGCAGCATGGGCGATGGCCAGCGGCAACAGGGCAAACGGCAAAGCGAGCAGCAGACGACGCATGGCGGTCTCCGGGAAGTAAAGTGAAGAGTTTGTTATGTAATCTTATAACGAAAGTGCGCAGAGTTTGCCCGTGCGCTTGGCGTTGCACAAGTCCCGTGGGAGCATGCAGGTCAGAAATGTGCGGGAGCGAACTCAATGTTGCGGATACGCGGAACCGTCGGCGATGTGCCGGTGGATTTGACGGTGGAACTGGATGACGGCGATTGGGCGAAGCTCGGTTCAGCGCTGAATGGGCAGGCGCCGGTCGCTCAATCTGAGCCAGTCGCATCAGCCCCGGTGGCGAAACCGCTGAATCAGGACGATGCGTTATGGCAGGTGGCCAAGGATCTGTTGCGCAAGGCGGGGCAGCTCAGTGGGCCGGATCTGCTTGATCAACTGGAAGGCCTGACCGGCAGCGCGGGGGCGGGCAAACGCTTGTTGGTGCGCCTGCGCCACAGTTCGGACGTGAAAGTGGTGAGCGGCGGGGATACGCCGCTCTACAGCTGGATCGAATGAGGGCTTAGTACAGCGCCGCAAACATCTTGCGGCGGTACACCGTCACCAGCGGATGATCGTTGCCCAGCAGCTCGAACACCTGCAGCAAGGTCTTGTGCGGCAGGCCTTCGCTGTAGCTGCGGTTGCGGATGAACAGCTTCAGTAGTGCATCCAGCGCCGCTTCGTATTGCTGGCGCGCCAGTTGCTGAATCGCCAGTTGATACACCGCTTCATCGTCCTGCGGATTTTTCGCCAGACGCGCTTTCAGGTCAGCGGCATCCGGTAGGTCACGCGCCAGGCCAAGGAATTTGATCTGCGCCTTGGCCCCGGCCAGCGCGGCTTTGTGTTCGTCGCTTTTGACCGCGTCGAGCACGGTTTGCGCTTCATCCAGTTCGCCGCGCTCGGTCAGGCAGCGTGCATAAAGAATCAGGGCCTTGGCGTTGGTATTGTCTTCGTTGAGCATCACCACCAGCGCTGCCTCGGCATCGGCGTAACGGCCGTCATCGAACAACGCCTGAGCCTGTTCGAACGGATCGGCGGCGGCCGGTGGCGGCATTTGCACATGCGGCTCAAGCAGGGCGCGCACGGCGGATTCCGGTTGTGCACCGGCAAAGCCGTCGACCGGCTGACCGTCCTTGAACAGCACCACGGTCGGCAGGCTGCGAATGCCGAAGCGGGCGACGATGTCCTGCTCGATGTCGCAGTTGACCTTGGCCAGCAGCAATTCGCCCTGATAGCTCTCGGCAATGCCTTGCAGCATCGGCATCAGCGCTTTGCACGGCGCACACCATTCGGCCCAGAAATCCACCAGCACCGGTTTGTTGAAGGAAGCCTCGATCACCGACTGGTCGAAATCGGCCGTCGTGGCGTCGAAGATGTATGGCGTTTGCTGACTCATGGGGGATCTCGTCAAAGCGTGGATGGGGCAACTATACGGCTTGCTGGGGTGTGGCCGGAAGCGGTCAGCTTTTGAGAGGTGTGTTGTGGGCGGACGCCTTCGCGAGCAGGCTCGCTCCCACCCTGGAATGCATTCCCCTGTGGGAGCGAGCCTGCTCCGGGCGGCGTTCCGACGAAGCTTTTAGCTAGCGCCGCGCGTGGTACAGGCTGACATGTCTGAATTCTTCCGGCTCAGCCAGATCCGGCAAGGTCATCGCTTCAAGCATCTCGATGCGCTGATACAACGGATGCCGAAAATCCCGAACCCGCGAATCCGCCACCAGCGCCTCACGCCCACGGCTTAAAAACGCATCGAGCAACGGCAGATTGGCCCGGTCATACAACACATCCGCCACCAAAATCAGATCAAACCGATCCGCCTCGGCAAAGAAATCCGTCGAGTAATTCATCTCTACGCCATTCAGCGTGGCATTCGCCCGGCACGCGGAAATCGCCAGCGGATCGAGATCGCACGCCACGACTTCAAGCGCCCCGGCTTTCACCGCCGCAATCCCGGCAATCCCGGAACCCGCGCCGAAATCCAGCACGCGTTTTCCGCGCACCCACTCCGGGCACTCGGCCAGGTACCGCGCCACCGCCAGACCGCTGGCCCAGCAGAAACCCCAATACGGTGGCTCGTGCAGAATTCGCTGAATTTCTTCCTGGCTGAATTGGCGATCCATGTTGTCGCCATCGATCAGCCATAGCTGTAAATCAGTGTCCGGCAACGCACAGATCTTGAGTCTGGCGTCGCCGAGCAATTCACCCAACGCCCGTTGCAGGTCGAGCGGTGCCGTCATGGTGCTTTGACAAATTGCAACTGACCCAGCGCCTGGGTGGTCGGCTGGCTGATGGTCTGCGACGGCAGATGCAGGATCAACTGGCCGGACTGACTGGCGCGACCGCGCAACTCAACCCGCGCACCGACGGGGAAGGCGTCCGGGTTGAAGCGCAGGCGGAACGGCAGGATCTGGTTGTTGCCGATCAGGCTGGAACTGGCGAGCAATTGTTGCGGCCGATCCTTCACGTCGATCACCAGCAACGCCAGTTCGACTTCGGCACCGGCCGGCACGCCTTGCAGGGTACCGCTCAATTCCCGTTGATAGGCCGGCAGCGGCCCAAGGTCGGCAGCCTCTTTGGCTTTTTTCTGCGCTTGCTGCGGCGCCGGGCCTGGCGTTGGCGGCTGGGGCTTGGGTGCATCGCTGCCACAGGCCACCAGCAGGCTGAAAAGACTGAGCAAAACGAGCGGACGTAACGGCATTGGATGCTCCGGCAAAATGAAATCCATGGATCAAACGATCATGCCGTTCTGTATACCGCAAAGCCTATGGCTTGTCTTGCCACCGGGATGCGCTACCATGGCCCTCCCTTTTTTTGTTGCCAGCCACCATGCACTGTCCCTTCTGCGGTGCCAACGACACCAAGGTCATCGACTCGCGTCTGGTCGCCGAGGGCGAACAGGTGCGCCGCCGGCGTGAATGCCTGGCCTGCGGCGAGCGTTTCACGACGTTCGAGACGGCCGAACTGGTGTTGCCGCGCCTGATCAAAACCGACGGCAGCCGCCAACCGTTCGACGAAGAAAAACTCCGCGCCGGCATGCAACGCGCGCTGGAGAAGCGTCCGGTGAGCGTCGAGCGCCTCGAATCCTCTCTGGTTCACATCAAGCACAAGCTGCGCGCCACCGGCGAGCGCGAGGTCAAATCCCTCGTGGTCGGCGAACTGGTGATGGCCGAGTTGCAAAAGCTTGATGAAGTCGCCTACATCCGTTTCGCCTCGGTGTACAAGCGCTTCCAGGACCTCAACGAATTCCGCGAAGAGATCGACCGCCTCGCCCGCGAACCGGTGAAACAATGACCGCCGCCGAGCAGGCCATCCTCGACGCCCACTTCATGGCGCGTGCGCTGGAACTGGCGCGCAAAGGTCACTACACCACCCATCCCAATCCTCGGGTTGGCTGCGTGGTGGTGCGTGACGGGCAGATTGTCGGCGAAGGCTGGCATGAACGTGCCGGCGAACCGCACGCCGAAGTCCATGCCCTGCGCGCCGCCGGTGAACTGGCCCGGGGCGCCACTGCTTATGTGACCCTCGAACCGTGCAGCCATCATGGCCGTACGCCGCCGTGCGCCGATGCGCTGGTGAATGCCGGTGTCGCTCGAGTGGTGGCAGCGATGCGTGATCCCAATCCGCAGGTCGCCGGACGTGGTTTGCAGCGCCTGGCCGATGCCGGCATCGCCACCGAAAGCGGTGTACTCGAAGCCGAAGCGCGCAAGCTCAACCAAGGTTTTCTGAAACGCATGGAACACGGCTTGCCGTTCGTGCGGGTCAAGTTGGCGATGAGCCTCGATGGTCGCACAGCGATGGAAAGCGGCGAGAGCCAATGGATCACCGGCCCCGCTGCGCGTTCGGCGGTTCAGCGTTTGCGCGCTCAGGCCGCCGTAGTGCTGACCGGCGCCGACACCGTTCTGGCCGACGGGGCGCGCTTGACTGTTCGTGCTGACGAACTCGGTCTGGACAGTGAGCAAACCGCGCTGGCCATGAGTCGCCCGCCGCTGCGCGTGCTGATCGATGGCCGCCTGCGGGTGCCGCTGGATGCGCCGTTCTTCAAGGCCGGCCCGGCGTTGGTCGCCACCTGTGTCGCGATCGAAGAGCAATACGCTCACGGCCCCGAGTGCCTGATCGTGCCGGGTGATGACGGTCAGGTCGATCTGCATCAGTTGCTGATTGAACTGGCCAACCGTGGCGTCAATGAGGTGCTGGTTGAAGCCGGCCCGCGTCTGGCCGGCGCTTTTGCTCAGCTTGGTCTGGTCGACGAGTTCGTGATCTTCATCGCCGGCAAGTTCCTCGGTTCCACGGCGCGTCCGCTGCTGGACTGGCCGCTGGCTTATATGAAGGACGCTCCCGAGCTGAAAATCACCGAAATTCGCGCGGTGGGCGATGACTGGCGAGTCACTGCCATCCCTGTCCTTTCGCCGAGCGTATAATTCCCGGCCATCGTTATTACGCTGGCTTAGTTCTCAAGGAGAACCCCATGTTTACCGGCATCATCGAATCCATCGGCAGTATCCGCGCACTGACCCCAAAGGGCGGTGATGTGCGGGTCCACGTCGCCACCGGCAAGCTCGACCTGAGCGACGTCAAACTCGGCGACAGCATCGCGGTCAACGGCGTCTGCCTGACTGCCGTTGAGCTGCCGGGCGACGGCTTCGCCGCCGACGTCAGCCGCGAAACCCTCGACTGCACCGCCATGAACGACCTGAAAAGCGGCAGCCCGGTCAATCTGGAAAAAGCCCTGACCCCGACCACCCGTCTCGGCGGCCATCTGGTCAGCGGTCACGTCGACGGCGTCGGCGAAATCGTCTCGCGCAGTGACAATGCCCGCGCCGTGGAATTTCGTATCCGCGCGCCGAAAGAACTGGCCAAGTACATCGCCCATAAAGGCTCGATCACCGTCGACGGCACCAGCCTGACCGTGAACGCCGTCGATGGCGCCGAATTCATGCTGACGATCATTCCGCACACCCTGAGCGAAACCATCATGGCGTCCTACAAGCCAGGTCGCCGGGTGAATCTGGAGGTCGATTTGCTGGCGCGTTATCTGGAGCGTCTGCTCCTCGGTGACAAGGCTGCAGAGCCAAGTGCTGGCGGTATTACTGAAAGCTTTCTAGCCGCCAACGGCTACCTCAAATCCTGACTGAAGGGGGTGCCTTGTGGCGCTCAATAGCATCGAAGAACTGGTTGAAGACATCCGCCAAGGCAAGATGGTCATCCTCATGGATGACGAAGACCGCGAGAACGAAGGCGACCTGATCATGGCCGCCGAATGCTGCCAGGCCGAACACATCAACTTCATGGCCAAGCACGCCCGCGGCCTGATCTGCATGCCGATGAGCCGCGAGCGCTGCGAACTGTTGAAGCTGCCACTGATGGCGCCGCGCAACGGGTCCGGTTTCGGCACCAAGTTCACCGTCTCGATCGAAGCCGCCGAAGGCGTGACCACCGGCATTTCTGCCGCTGACCGTGCGCGCACCGTGCAAGCGGCGGCCGCTAAAGACGCCAAGGCTGAGGACATCGTCAGCCCGGGCCACATCTTCCCGCTGATGGCGCAGGCCGGCGGCACCCTCGCTCGTGCTGGCCACACCGAAGCCGCTTGCGACCTCGCGCGCATGGCCGGTTTCGAGCCAAGTGGCGTGATCTGCGAAGTGATGAACGACGACGGCACCATGTCCCGTCGCGCTGAACTGGAAGCGTTCGCCGCTGAACACAACATCAAGATCGGCACCATCGCCGACCTGATTCACTACCGGATGATCCACGAACGTACCGTTCAGCGGATTGCCGAGCAGCCACTGGACAGCGAACTGGGCCAATTCAACCTTGTGACCTATCGTGATTCGGTGGAAGGCGACGTGCACATGGCCCTCACGTTGGGCACTGTTTGCGCCGAAGAACCAACCCTGGTTCGCGTGCACAACATGGACCCGCTGCGCGACCTGCTGATGGTCAAGCAACCGGGCCGCTGGAGCCTGCGCGCCGCCATGGCGGCGGTTGCCGAGGCGGGCAGCGGTGTGGTGCTGTTGCTCGGTCACCCGCTCGATGGCGACGTGCTGCTGGCGCACATCCGCGAAACCGGTGATCAGGCCACGCCGAAAAAACCGACCACCTACAGCATTGTCGGTGCCGGTTCGCAGATCCTGCGTGACCTCGGCGTACGCAAAATGCGCTTGATGTCTGCGCCAATGAAATTTAATGCGATATCCGGTTTCGATCTGGAAGTTGTAGAATACGTGCCCTCCGAATAATGACCGGTTGTTTACGGACTCCGATTCGCGGCAAATAAATCACTGAGGGACGCGTAGCAGACGCGTCCCGGCTCTTTAAGAGAACTGACGAATGACCCTGAAGACCATCGAAGGTACCTTCATCGCCCCTAAAGGCCGCTACGCTTTGGTAGTGGGCCGTTTCAACAGCTTCGTGGTTGAAAGCCTGGTCAGCGGTGCAGTTGATGCCCTGGTTCGCCACGGCGTGAGCGAAAGCGACATCACCATCATCCGCGCACCTGGCGCCTTCGAAATCCCGCTGGTTGCGCAGAAAGTCGCCCAGAAAGGTGAATTCGCAGCCATCATCGCCCTCGGCGCGGTCATTCGTGGCGGTACTCCGCACTTCGAATACGTGGCAGGCGAGTGCACCAAGGGTCTGGCCCAGGTCTCCATGGAGTTCGGCGTTCCGGTTGCTTTCGGCGTCCTGACCGTTGATTCCATCGAGCAAGCCATCGAACGTTCCGGCACCAAGGCCGGTAACAAAGGTGCCGAAGCTGCCCTGTCCGCTCTGGAAATGGTCAGCCTGCTGGCACAGTTGGAGGCCAAGTGATTAGCGACGAAAGCGATCGTTTCAACCCGCGCGATCCAAAACCTGCGGATGCCGGCAAGCCCTCGAAAAGCGTCAAGCGTCGCGAAGCCCGTCAGCTCGCGACTCAAGCGCTGTACCAGTGGCACATGGCCAAGCAATCGCTGAACGAGATCGAAGCGCAGTTTCGCGTTGATAACGATTTCACCGATGTCGACGGTGCTTACTTCCGCGAAATCCTCCACGGGGTTCCGCAGTTCAAGACCGAAATCGACACCGCCCTGACGCCTTGCCTGGATCTGGCGATCGAAGAGCTGGACCCGGTTGAACTGGCCGTTCTGCGCCTGTCGACCTGGGAACTGCTCAAGCGCGTCGACGTGCCGTACCGCGTGGTGATCAACGAAGGTATCGAGCTGGCGAAAGTCTTCGGTTCGACCGACGGCCACAAGTTCGTCAACGGCGTGCTCGACAAGCTGGCCCCGCGCCTGCGTGAAGCTGAAGTGAAGGCGTTCAAGCGCTGAAACGCGCTTGATACTTCAATGGGCGAGTTTGAGCTGATCCGCAATTTCTTCGCCGCCGCGCCCTGTGCGCAGGGCGGCGAAGGCGTTGCTCTGGGGATCGGCGACGACTGCGCCTTGCTCGCTGTTCCCCCCGGGGAACAGTTGGCGATCTCCACCGATACGCTGGTGGCCGGTGTGCATTTTGCCGACCCCTGCGATCCGTTTCTGCTCGGTCAGCGCTCGCTGGCCGTCGCGGTCAGCGATCTGGCCGCCATGGGCGCCACGCCCGTTGCCTTTACCCTTGCCCTGACTGTACCGACGGTGACCGCCGATTGGCTGCAAGCCTATGCCCACGGTTTGAACCGCATGGCGCAGAGCTGCGGCGTTGCGCTGGTCGGCGGCGATACCACGCGTGGGCCGTTGAGTCTGACGGTGACTGTGTTTGGTCGTGTGCCTACGGGTCAGGCATTGACTCGCAGTGGCGCGCAACCGGGCGACTTGCTCTGTGTCGGTGGTGAACTGGGCAATGCTGCCGGTGCCTTGCCGCTGGTGCTGGGGCAACGTGACGCCGAGCCAGAGGTCGCCCAACCGCTGCTCGATCATTACTGGTCGCCACAACCGCAACTTGCCCTCGGCCAGGCCCTGCGTGGCAAAGCCACGGCGGCGCTGGATATCTCCGATGGCCTGCTCGCCGACTGTGGCCACATCGCCCTGGCATCGAAGGTGCAGCTTGAGATTGAACGCGAGCGCGTACCGCTGTCGGATGCATTAGTGGCGTTTCTCGGTCAGCGTGGCGCCGAGCGTGCAGCGCTGAGCGGTGGCGATGATTACGTGCTGGCGTTCACCCTGCCGTCCGTCGAGCTGCCGCCGCTGCTGGCCAACGGCTGGTCGATCCATGTGATCGGTCGTGTGGCAGAAGGTCAGGGCGTGATTCTGCTGGATCGCGAAGGGCACGACATCACCCCGCAAATCCGGGGCTATCAACATTTTCAGGAGACACCGTGACAGATCACCCGAAACAGGTTCCGGCCGAATTCGTTCCGCCGTCGGTCTGGCGCAATCCCTGGCATTTCCTCGCGTTCGGCTTTGGCTCCGGCACCCTGCCGAAAGCCCCGGGCACGTGGGGTTCGTTAGTTGCGCTACCCTTTATTCCGTTGTGGCAGATGCTGCCCGACTGGGGTTACTGGCTGATGCTCGGGATCACCATGCTGTTCGGCTTCTGGCTGTGCGGCAAAGTCGCCGACGATCTGCGGGTACACGACCACGAAGGCATCGTCTGGGACGAAATGGTCGGTATGTGGATCACCCTGTGGCTGGTGCCGGAGGGCTGGTACTGGCTGCTCGCGGGTTTTCTGGTGTTCCGCTTCTTCGACATTCTCAAGCCATGGCCGATTCGCTGGATCGACCGGCATGTCCACGGTGGTGTAGGGATCATGCTCGACGACGTACTGGCCGGTGTGTTCGCCTGGCTGGCGATGCAGGGTCTGGTATGGGTTTTCGTCTGATTCCAAGGGATATCAGGGTCAAGTGAGGGACTAGGGATGGCTCGACGCTGGTTGGCGTTAATGGTTTTGGCTTTGCTGAGTACCGTGGCCGGTGCGCAGGAAGCTGCGCTGACGCCGACGGTCATCCATCTGGCCAGCGAAGACTGGGAAGACTACACCGCCGCCGATGGCCATGGCCTCGGTTGGGACGTGTTGCGCAAGGTGTTCGAACCGGTCGGGGTCAAGCTCGATATCCGCAGCGTGCCTTACACCCGTTCGGTCGGGCTGGTGCAGTTAAAGGAAGTCGACGCGCTGGTTGGCTCCTACCGCGACGAGGCCGAGCAGGTCTTGTATCCGCACTGGAACTTCGATTCCGACCACATCTATGCATTGGGGCTGGCGAGCAATCCATCGCCCACCGAGGCGACGCTGGGCAAGTATCGGTTGGCTTGGGTGCGTGGTTATCGCTACGAAAACTACCTGCCGAATATCAAGCGTTACAATCAGATCCAACGGCGTACCGGCATTTTGTCGATGCTCAAGCAGGGGCGGGCGGATTACTACATCGATGCGCTGACCGAGATCGAGGCCGTGGTCAAAACCGCAGCAGATCCGGCGCTGTATCGCTATTCACATCTGATCGAGCTGCCGTTGTTTCTCGGGTTTGCCGACACGCCACAGGCGCGAGCGCTGATGGCGCTGTATGACCAGCGCATGGAGCAGTTGGTAAAGAGCGGCGAGTTGAAACCGATCTTCGAGAAGTGGAAGCAGCCGTATCCGTTCAACTCGAACTGATCACTTACCCCTGTGGGAGCGAGCCTGCTCGCGAAAGCGGTGGTTCAGCCAGCATTGGGGCGATGGACACGACGCCTTCGCGAGCAGGCTCGCTCCCACAGGGGATCGAGGCAACTCAGTTGTTATCAAACTTTTTGATCGTTATGCCCGATAATTCAGCCTAAGCGTCTGCAGGAACCTGCTGTTACAATGCCGGCCTGCGAATTTTCAGACTCTTTAGATCAGGAGCACACCGGTGCCTGTCGTCTTTGTCGCCGCTTCCAAGCTGCCAACGCCTTTTGCGCAATTCACCATGCACGGTTTTCTCGATGAAGCCACCGGCCGCGAGCATGTCGTGCTGAGCCTGGGTGAAATTGCCGACGGTGCCCCGGTTCTCGGCCGTTTGCACTCCGAATGCCTGACCGGCGACGCCTTGTTCAGCCAGCGCTGCGACTGCGGCTCGCAACTGGAAGGCGCACTGAAAGCCATCGCCCGTGAAGGCCGTGGCGTGTTGCTCTACCTGCGTCAGGAAGGTCGCGGCATTGGTCTGCTGAACAAGATCCGCGCTTACGAACTGCAGGACGGCGGCGCTGACACCGTGGAAGCCAACGAGCGTCTGGGCTTTGCCGCCGACCAGCGCGACTACGCCATGTGCCTGCCGATGCTCGAGCATCTGGGCGTGAAGTCCCTGCGTCTGATGACCAATAACCCGCGCAAGGTCAAAGCCTTGACCGACATGGGCATCACCGTCGCCGAGCGCGTGCCGTTGCACACCGGCCACAATCCGCACAACAAACTCTACCTGGCAACCAAGGCGAGCAAGCTTGACCACATGATGGGCAACGAGCATCAGGGCGAGGTCGACCGGGCGTGACCCGCGGTCAGGTGCGGCGCCGATTGTCGGTCGATTGGTGGAAATACCTCGCGCTGGCGCTGGTGCCGTTGTTCGTGCTCAACGCGCTGTTTGGTCAGGGCGAAGGGATTCTGCCAGTACTGGCGATGCCGTTCTTTATTGCCGGCGTGGCATCGATGTTTGTCAGCCTGAAGTTTTTTGGCCGTTATAAACATGCGCTGATCGCCACACAAAAAGCTCTTGATACCCCCGATGAACCGGCCGCGTGGATTGCCCTCGCTGCGCGTCGTCGTGCGGCTTTTCTCGCGGCAGCCTTGCCGGCGTGGATTGGTGCACTGGCGGTTTTCGTCGGTCTCGAAGCTGTACCGTTGATGCTGCTGGCGCTGTCCACAGCGGTGCTGTTCTACCTCTACCGTATCCCGCGTCAACTCGGCTGATGCGCCGTTTGTGGCTGGCGCTTCTGCTGCTGGCCGTCAATGGCCCTGTGCTGGCGCAACTGCGCGTGGTCAGCCTGGCCCCGTCGCTTTCTGAAATTGTCGTTGAGTTGGGTTCGGCTGATCTGTTGGTCGGTGTGCTGGATGCCGGGGAGCGTCCTGCTGAAATTGCCAACGCCCCCTCTGTCGGCCGCTATGGCCAACTCGACATGGAACAATTGCTGAGCCTCCAGCCTGATTTATTGTTGCTGTGGCCCGGCAGTGTCGGCCCTGCGCAGCGTGATCAGCTCAAGCGCTTGGGCATCCCGACCTTCGTCGCCGAACCGCATTCTTTAGAACAACTCACCACCCAGATTGAAGCCATTGCCGCGCAATTGGGGCGACCTGAGCGTGGGGTGAAACGGGCGGCGGCGTTGCGCCAACAACTCGCGGAGCTGCGCCAGCGTTATCGCCGTGACGTGCCGTTGCGGGTGTTTTATCAGGTGTGGGACAAGCCGCTGTACACCGTCGGTGGCGGGCAAATCATCAGTGATGCGCTGGAGGTGTGCGGGGCGAGTAATTTGTTCGCTGATTTGAGTCTGCCGGCGCCGCAGGTGAGTATTGAGGCGGTGTTGCAGCGCGATCCTGAGGTGATTCTGGCGGGTGATCAGGCGCAACTTGATGCGTGGAAGGCCTGGCCGCAAGTGGCGGCTGTAAAACAGCAGCAATTACTGCTGGTCACCGACAAAGGACTCGAACGCCCAAGCGGCCAGATGATCAGCGCCACCGCCAAGCTCTGTCAATTAATCGCGCCTGACCGCTGAAACCGGTGTGACTTCTTCGCGAGCAGGCTCGCTCCCACATTGGTTCTCTGGCGAGCACAAAATGTGTGGTTGTGCTCAATCTACTGTGGGAGCGAGCCTGCTCGCGAAGAGGGCAGCCAAAGCACTGCAAAGCTCAGATCAAAGCTCTGGCGTCCAGGTGACGCCGAACATCCACACCCGACCTTCCTCGCGATAGCCATACTGGCTGCCGTCATAGCTGTAATTCGCGCGGCTGTAACCCTTGTCGAAAAGGTTATCCACCTTCAGATCCAGCTTGATCTCGCGATTCAGTGCCCAACTGCTGCGCAAGCCGAACAGCGCATAGCCGCCCAGCGCCTGCGTATTGTCCTTATCGTCATAACTGCTGCTGACCGCCTGCCAACTGGCACCGAGGCTAACCTGGTCAAACTGTCGATCCAGATCCCAGCTCAACGTGCGCCGAGCACGTCGCGCCAAAGTGTGCCCGCTATCACGGTCGCGCGGATCAATGATCGCCACGCCAAGGTTGCTCTGCCAGCCGAACAGTTCCTGCTTCAACGCCGCTTCAAAGCCGTTGATCCGCGCCGAAGCGACGTTCTCCGGGCGTGAATTGCTGCCGAAGATGATCGCGTCTTGCAGGTCGGTGCGATAAATCGACGCTTCCAGGCGGCTGCTGTCGCTCAACTGGCTGCGCCATTGCAGCTCATAGCTTTTCGAGGTTTCCGGTTTCAGATCCGGGTTGCTGAAGTCCGGGTAGTACAGGTCGTTGAAGGTCGGCGCGCGGAAGCCTTCGCTGTAGCTCAGCAACAGATCGTTGTCCGGGTTCAGCGGCAAAGTGAACGTGCCGCTCCAAGTGTTCTGGCTACCGAATTGCTGGTTATCGTCATGGCGCAGCCCCAGCTCCGTGGAGAAGCTGTCAGCCTGATAACGATGCTGGATGAATGCGGCGCGATTCCAGCGACTGTCTTCATCGAACGCGGTGCTGCTGTTGACCCGGTCTTCGTACCAGTCGCCGCCGAGGATCAGGCTGTTGCGCGTATTCAGGGTCAAGTCGTTTTGCCAGTTCACCGAATCGCGGTAGGTGTTGAACACCGTGCGCTCGTCGCTGAGCTTGTCGAGGGTCTTCTCGCGGTTCTCGGTATGGCCGAATTCGACGCGGGTTTTCCAGATGTCGTTGACCCGGGCATCGACGTAGCTGCTGACGCTGCTGACATTGAAATCACTGTAGGGCTGCTGCTGGTAGGACGTATCCGTGACGTAGTCATAACGGCCAAACGGGCTGTCGAATTCACTTTTCCCGTGGTTATCCAGCAGGTTGGCGCCGACTTCGATGTCATCGGTCAGCGCATGGCTGACGCTCAGACTGACCGACTTGTTGCGGTAGGCATCGTGATCGCCATCGCTCGGGTACGACTCATGGGTACGGTCAATCCCGGCGGTTTCATCGAGACTGGCGCCGAGATTGAAGCGAGTCTTGTAATCGCCACCAGACAGGCCGAGGCTGCGCTCCCAGGTCTGGTTGCTGCCGAAGCCGACGTGCAGGCGTGGCTGCAAACCCTGCTCAGTGCCGCGCCGGGTGAAGATCTGAATCACCCCGCCAATCGCATCGCTGCCGTAAATCACCGAACGCGAACCGCGCAGCACTTCCACCCGTTCGATCTGCTCGATGTTCAGGTGCTGCAGGTTGCTGTCACCAGAGGTCGAACTGCCGATGCGCTGGCCATCGACCAGCACCAGACTCTGCGCTGACTGCGTGCCGCGAATGTAGATCCCCGGCAGACTGCCGCGCCCGCCGGCCTGCGCCACTTGCATACCGGGAACGCGCCGCAGCAGGTCCGGCACATCGCTCGGTTGCAGGCGGTCGATGTCTTCACGGGTAAATACCGTGTTGGCGGCGCTGCTGTCGTTGCGGGCTTCGACCTGACGGTTGGCTGAGATCAGCGTGTCCGGCAGTTTCAGTGCCTGATCACGCTCGAAGGTGTCGGCGAGAGTGCTGGTGGTCGGCAGCAGGAAGAAGGGCAGGGCGAGGTGCGAGAGTTTCATGGACAGTCCACTGGTGTTTCAGGTGTACACAAATCAAATGTGGGAGCGAGCCTGCTCGCGAATGCGGTGTATCAGTCAGCCCTGATTTGACTGACAGTCCGCATTCGCGAGCAGGCTCGCTCCCACAAGGGTATTGCGTTTACTTGTCGAGTAAGGCCAGACGCTCACGAATCGACGCTTCGATCCCGGCCTCATCCAGTCCGCACTCGGCGAGCATTTGCGCAGGCTTGGCGTGCTCGACGTAGACATCCGGCAAGCCCAGATGCAGCATCGATTTGAGGATGTTCTCCCGCGCGAGGAACTCGCTGACCGCGCCACCGGCGCCGCCCATGATCGCGTTCTCTTCGATGGTCACCAGCAGTTCGTGGCTGTCGGCAATCTCGCGCACCAGCTCTTCGTCGAGCGGTTTGACGAAACGCATGTCGACCACTGTGGCATCCAGCTTCTCGGCAACTTTCAGCGCTTCGGTCAGTTGCACACCAAATACCAGCACGGCGACTTTGCTGCCCTGACGACGGACGATGCCCTTGCCGATTTCGATCGGCTCGAGGTCTTTCTCGATGGTCGCATTCGGCCCATTGCCGCGCGGGTAACGCACCGCCGCCGGGCCGTTGTAGAGGTGGCCGGTGGTGAGCATTTTGCGCAGCTCGTTTTCATCGCTCGGGGTCATGATGACCATGCCCGGGATGCAACGCAGGTACGACAGATCGAAGCTGCCAGCGTGGGTCGGTCCGTCTTCGCCAACTAAACCTGCACGGTCGATGGCGAACAGCACATCGAGGTTCTGCACCGCGACGTCATGCACCAGTTGGTCGTAACCACGCTGCAGGAACGTCGAATAGATTGCCACCACCGGTTTCGCGCCTTCGCAGGCCATACCGGCAGCGAACGTCACTGCGTGTTGCTCGGCAATCGCCACGTCGAAGTAGCGCAGCGGGAAGCGTTCGCTGAACGCCACCAGATCCGAGCCTTCCTTCATCGCCGGGGTAATTCCGACCAGACGTGGATCAGCTGCCGCCATGTCGCACAGCCACTCGCCGAACACCGCCGAGTATTTCGGCCCGCTGGCCTTTTTCGGCGCGGCGGCCGGAGCGTCCAGTGGTTCGAGTTTGGTGATGGCGTGGTAACCGATCGGGTCGACTTCCGCCGGGGCGAAGCCTTTGCCTTTCTTGGTGACGATGTGCAGGAACTGCGGGCCTTTCAGATCACGCATGTTGCGCAGCGTGGCGATCAGGGTTGGCAGGTCGTGGCCGTCGATCGGGCCGATGTAGTTCCAGCCCAGCTCTTCGAACAGGGTGCCGGGGACCAGCATGCCTTTGGCGTATTCTTCGGTACGACGGGCGATTTCCCAGGCACCGGGCAGACGCGACAGGACTTTCTTGCTGCCCTCACGCATGCTCGCGTAGGTGCGGCTGGAGAGGATCTTCGCCAGATAATTCGACAGACCGCCGACATTGCGCGAGATCGACATGTCGTTGTCGTTGAGGATCACCAGCATGTTGGCGTTCACTTCCGGCGCATGGTTCAGCGCCTCGAAGGCCATACCGGCGGTCAGCGCGCCGTCGCCGATCACCGCAATCGCCTTGCGATCACTGTCTTGCAGGCGGGCGGCAATGGCCATGCCCAGCGCTGCGCTGATCGAGGTGCTGGAGTGGCCGACGCCAAAGGTGTCGTACTCGCTCTCGGAGCGACGCGGGAAAGCGGCGATGCCGTCCTTCTGGCGCAGGGTGCCCATGCGCTCGCGGCGACCGGTGAGGATCTTGTGCGGATACGCCTGATGCCCGACGTCCCACAGCAGACGGTCGTCCGGCGTGTCGAAGACGTAATGCAACGCGATGGTCAGCTCGATCACGCCCAGGCCGGCACCGAAATGCCCACCGGTCTGACCGACCGTGTAGAGCAATTCCAGGCGCAACTCATCGGCCAGGGTTTCCAGCTCGGCTTCGCCTAACCGGCGCAGGCCGTCCGGCGTATTCGCGCGGTCGAGCAGGGGCGTGGTCGGGCGCTTGCGGGGAATCTCATGAAACGTCGTGGGCATCAGGCGAATCGTTATAGGTATAAAAGATGCGGCAGTTTACCTGATGCATCGCCCCCTGCCCACGCGTTGGTCTTTTTTGGCGGATACGCCGTCAGTTGCGCCGCTCGACGATATACCGGGCCAGCTCGCGCAACGGCTCGGCGGCCGCGTCAAACGGTCGCAGGGCGTGCAATGCCTGATCGCGCAGTTCCAGCGCATAAGCCTTGGCAGCGTCGAGACCGAGCAGCGCCGGGTAGGTCGGTTTGTCGCGGGCGATGTCGGCGCCTTGGCGTTTACCGAGGGTTTCGGTATCGCTTTCGACGTCGAGAATGTCGTCCTGCACCTGAAAGGCCAGGCCGATGGCCTGTGCATAAGTCTGCAGGGCGCGGAGTTCATCCGGCTCGGCACGGCCGCTGGCCAGAGCACCGAGTTTGACGCTGACTTCGATCAGCGCGCCGGTCTTGTGCCGGTGCATCTGTTCGAGGGCTTTCTGATCGAGTTTGAGGCCGACCGAGCCGAGGTCGATGGCTTGACCGCCGACCATGCCTGCCGGGCCGGCGGCGTTAGCCAGCGCGGTGACCATTTGCAGGCGGATGTCGCTGCTGCAGTCGCTCAGACGCGGGTCGAGCAGGGCACTGAAAGCCAGACTTTGCAAGCCATCACCGGCGAGAATCGCGCAGGCTTCATCGAATTTCTTGTGAGTGGTCGGCTGGCCGCGACGCAGATCGTCGTCGTCCATCGCCGGCAAATCATCGTGAACCAGCGAATAAGCGTGGATCAGCTCGACTGCGCAAGCCGCGCCGTTGGCCTGTTCAGCCTTGCCACCGAGCGCTTCGCACGCGGCGTAGGCCAGCAGTGGGCGTACGCGTTTGCCGCCGTTCATCACGCTGTAGCGCATGGCTTCGTAAAGCCGCGCCAGCTCCGGCAACGGTGCGTTGAACAGGGTTTCCAGCGCTGCGTTAACCCGGGTCTGACTGGTCGCCGTGTACGCCGCGATCATTCTGGCTGTTCCGCGTCGAAGGGTTCCTCGGCGAGTTCGCCATCGCGCTCCAGCAGCACTTGCACCTTCTGCTCGGCCTGCGCCAGCGCTGCCTGGCAGTCACGGGTCAGACCGATGCCCTGCTCGAAAGCGGTCAGCGAGTCTTCCAGCGACAATTCACCGTTCTCCAGACGCTCGACCAATGTTTGCAGGTCGGCGAGGGACTGTTCGAAATCCAGTGCAGCTTTTTTGCGGGCCATGGCGGCGATTTCCGGTTGACGTTAAACCGGCGCGACACTAGCAGATAGGGGGGTTATGGGCAAATGAGCGGGGCGGCTCTCAAGGGCAAACATGACTCTGTGGCGGTTGGGTTTAACGTGCTGCTCTGTCCGGATAATTGATCTGGTAGCGCGTGCTACGGCCACCTCCCGGCAAGCGTTGCAGGCAACCTTTCTCCAGCAACTCCGCAAGGTGTCGGGTTGCTGTGGCCTTCGACACTTTCGCCACCGCTTGATATTGCCCGGCACTGATGCCGTGCTCAAAGCCCCGCTCGCCGCCGTCGAGCAGACGATTGAGCACTTTGACCTGCTCCGCCGAAAGTTCGGACTCGCGGTGTGCCTGCCAGAAACGCGTCTTGCCCAGCACGCTTTCAATGCGGGTGATGGCTTGTTGCAGACTGCGTAGCAAGGTTTGCAGGAACCATGTGAGCCATTCAGTGATGTCCAGTGTGGCTTTTTGACTCGATTCCAGAATCCGATAGTAGCCGGACCGATCATCCAGAATGCTCGCCGACATGGCGTAGAAACGGATGGCTTGCGCTTCGCCCTGTGCCAGCGCCAGATCAGTGATGGTGCGGGTCAGACGGCCGTTGCCATCGTCGAACGGATGCAAGGTGACGAACCAGAAATGGGCGATGCCCGCACGAAGCATCGGGTCCAGTGCTGTCTGATGCTGGCTGGCCTCGAACCATTGGAGAAATTGGTCGAGCTGCTGCTCAAGACCTTGGCGAGGTGGCGCCTCGAAATGAACCGTTGGACGATCAATGCGACCCGATACCACCTGCATTGGCTCGTCTCCCCGCAGCGCACCCACATGCATTGAGCGCGCAGTAAGGTCAGCCTCTTGATCGGGAAACAGCCATTGGTGCCATTCCAGCAAGCGTTCCAGCGTCAACGGTTCGGCAAATCGACGGGTGGCATCAAGCATAAGCTGCGCCAGACCCTCACTGCGTTGGCTGACGTTATCGCCGTCGATCAACTCCAGGCCCAACCGTCGCGCCAAGGACGACCGTACGGAGCCAACATTCAGTTGCTCACCTTCGATGGCCGAAGACGTCACGATATTCTGCAAAAGCGCGTCCAGCTCGGTCTGAGCCCCCAAAGAGTTACCTACTGAACCGGCCATCCCCATCAACTGACCTTGTGCCTGTACACACTCGCGCAACAACGGCGTCAGGCGTTCTGCCTGCCAGTTGAAGTCGGGCCAATCGGGCTGCTGCCAGATCCAGTGATTTGCCATTCGTTGCCTGCCTTGAGTCCGTGAGCCGAATAGAAAAGCTATTCGGCTCATTTTATGAGCCGAATATGACGGCTATTCGGCTCACCGTCCACCGGATTGGCGTGATTCCTACAGCAAAAGCACATGTATCCGATTGTTAAAAAACCGCCAAATGGCTAATCTTCGCGCCTTCTACGACCCCATAGTCACGGGTCTTTCAGACGAAACGCAGTTTTCACCGCTGTGAAGTACCGAGGATCGGGTGCAAGGTTTCGTTCAGGCATGGCAGGAGGCATTACATGCGTTCATTTCTTTGGCTGCTGATCGGCCTGGCCTGCGCGCCAGCGCTGCTGGCGGCGCCGACGGCCGAGTTGTCGGAGCCGGTCGGTGGCTGGCGCTATCACGGCTTGCTCGACCGCAGCGAAAACCCGCAAGTCGCCTACCCGACGCCGCCGATCGATCGCGGCATTCAGCGCAATCGCACGATGATCCAGGGCCAGCTCAAAGCCATCGGCCACATGCGCCCGCCGCACAGCCTCGCGGTGAATGGCAATCCACTGAATCTGTACACCGACGACCAGGGCCGTTTTGCCCGGCCGTACGCGTTCGGCGCCGGCTCCAACAGTGTCGAAGTGATCAGCGCCGAAGGCCAGTCGCTCAAGCGCGTGCAATTTTATGAAGCAAATAACTTGCGCACGCCGGCGCGTATTCGTCTTGTCTTGGGCTGGGACGATCCGAAAGCCGAGCTCGATCTGCACATTGTCACGCCCGACGGTCAGCATGCGTTCTGGGCGCGTCCGGCGCTGAGCAATGGCGGCGGTCTCGATCCGGATGGTGTCGATGGCCCCGGCCCGGAGATGTTCACCATGACCGCGCCGCTGCACGGCACCTATCTGGTTTACGTCAACTATTGGGGCAACTTCGGCAACGGCGGCTATAACTTCGAGGAGACCAGCAACCAGAGCGAGGTGATCACCTCGCAAATCACGCTGGTGCTCAACGAAAACACCGTCGATGAAAAACGCGAGACCTTCATCGTGCCCCTGCGGGCGATCGGTGATCTGCTGCTGGTCAAGACTTTCAACTATTAAGTAAGCATTCCGCCACGGATGAAATCCTGAACTTTGGGAAATGAGCGAGAAGATGAGCGATAACACTGTTACTCCGGCCGCCGACACGCCCGTGGCCAAACCTTCGCGGCGCTGGCCCTTGTTGCTGGCCGGGTTGTGCCTGGTGGCCGGTGTGGCGGGTGGTTTTGGCTGGCTGCTGCTCAAGCCCAAGGCGCCGCCAGCGGAGTTGGCCGGTGACAAGCTTGGCCTCAGCCGCCCGGATGCGTTGCTGGAGACCCGTTCGCTGAGCCAGTTGCCCAAGGACCTGCTGACGGTGCCGTTCCTCAAGGCCACGCTCACCGAGGATTTCGTCTTCTATTACGAGACTCATGCTGATCGCCTCGGCTTGATCGGCAGTCTGCGCCGGATCATCTACGAGCATGATCTGAAGTTGCAGGACAGCTTGATCGAACAGCTTTTCGATCAACCGGCCGATGTCGCGCTGTGGCGTGGCGCGGATGGTCGCTTGAAGGATTTCCTGTTGGTGATGGATCGCGGCGGGCTGGCGAAGCTGCTCGAGCCGCTGGCGAAAGTCGCGCTGGATGACACTCAGCTCAGCCAGATGGGCGAACTCAAGGTCGGCGGCGATAGCGTGCCGCTGTACCAACTGACTTATAACGCCAGCAAAGCCCTGTTGTTTGCCTCCCACGGGGACAAGCTGGTGGTGCTGTCCAATCCGGCCAAGTACTACGACCCGGAAAGCGGCGTGTCTGAAGAGTCCGGTCACGTCTCGCCACAAGCGCTGGCGGCGCTGCTCAATGGCGAAAAACTGTTCCCTGAAGCCTTCGGCCTGCCGGCGAAAACTCCGGAAACCAAACAGCGCCTGTCGGTGAACTCCAGTGTCCTGGCCATGGGGTATCAGCGTTTCATCCCGAACTTCGCCGGGCTGCGTTTCGACATGGACGACAAGGGCTGGCACAGCTACCTGGCCATGAACAAGCTGGAAAACCAGCCCGACTTCGATTTCAAACCGGTCTGGCAAGCCATGCCGCTCGGCGCCAGTGCCTGCGTAACCTTGCCGGTCGCCGCCGAACCGCAAAAACCACTGCTGGTAAAACTCGGCGCCGAAGACGCCGTGGCGCAAACCCTCACCGAACACGTGGCCGGCGCGGCGGGCCTGTGCTGGTACGCCGATTCGCGGTTGTACACGCCGTTGCTGGTGGCCAGTCTGAAAGATGAAGACAGCAGTAAACTCGATGGCGACCTCGGCAAACTGTTCGGTTCGATGGTCGGCGCATTCGAAGCCAACGTCGAAGAAAACGTCTTCCCCGTGGTCGAGAAACAAGAGGGCCAGAACCATGTCTGGCAGCGTCAGGTCAGCTCCAACTTCGGCCCGTATGCGGCGAAGACTGCCGAGAACCCGGACGCAATCAGCGGCAAGGCGTTCATGAAAGTCAGCCTCGCCCGTCACGGCTCGACGCTGCTGTTTTCCCTCGACGACAAATTGGTCGACAAGGCCCTCGGCACCCTCGACAAACGCTTCCCGCCGATGGCCGATGTGCTGCCCAAAGATGTGCTGATGCCGATCTACTTCGGCCCGGATTCGATGGCGCAACTGATGCAGCAGGAAACCCTCGACAGCCTGCCGCAGGACATGGAGCCGGTGTTTTACAACGCCGCGCAAACCTATCTGATCCCGAAACTGCGCACCCTTGGCGGCTATGGCAAATATGCCCTGACGCTGCCGGAAGGCAGCGAGCCGGACGGCCACTGGCAATGGTTGCCGCTGGAATGGAAAGCGCTGTGACGACACTGATCCGCAGCCTCGGTCTGCTCGCGCTGTTGCTCAGTGCGGGCGCCCGTGCCGTTGAAGCACCCGTACTCGATCCGGCGCAGTCCCAGGTGTTTCGCGCCTGGTTCGTGCGCATTGCCCAAGAGCAACTCAGCCAAGGCCCGAGCCCGCGCTGGTATCAACAGGACTGTGCCGGGCTGGTGCGCTTCGCCGCCAACGAAGCGCTGAAAGTCCACGACGACAAATGGCTGCGCAGCAATGGCCTGTCCAATCGTTATCTGCCGCCGGAACTGTCGCTCAGCGATGAGCAACGCAAGTTTGCCCAGCAGTGGCAGCAGGGCGGCGGCAAGGTCGGACCGTATGTCAACGCGATCAAACTGATTCAGTTCAACAGCCATCTGGTCAGCCGCGACGTGTCGCAGGCGCGGCCCGGTGACTTGATGTTTTTCGATCAGGGCGACGACCAGCACCTGATGATCTGGATGGGCCGCTACATCGCCTATCACACCGGCACTACCACCCCGACTGACAACGGCATGCGTTCGGCAAGCCTGCAGCAACTCATGACATGGAAGGACACCCGATGGATACCCGACGCAGCCAACCCCAACTTCATCGGCGTCTATCGACTGAACTTTCTCTCCCAATGACCGGTGCCCGCATGTTGCGACTCTGCTCCCGAATTCCTTTGCTGCTGGCGCTGTTGCTGCCAGTGGCTACCGTCAGCGCCGAAGATTCGGTCGAGCCGAGCGGCTACACGCCGGTGTCCGGTGAAAGCTTCTTCCTGCTGGCCGACAGCAGTTTTGCGGCGGACGAGCAGGCGATGGTGCGCCTCGAAGCGCCGGGCCGTGATTACCGTCGCTTCCGCATGGAACCGTACGGCGGCGCCGACATTCGCGTGTACCGCATCGACAAGCCGCTGGACTTCCTCAAGCGCCAGAAGAACCTGCATCGCGTGGTCAGCGACGGCCAGTTCAAGGGCGAAGGCTTGTCCAACACCCTCGCGTACCTGTGGGACAACTGGTATCGAAAATCCCGTCGAGTGATGCAACGCGCGTTCTCTTATGAGTCGCGCAAACAGGTCACCGAGGAAGTGCCGGAACTGAAGATGGGCAACGCCATCGCCGCGCCTACTCCGTACGACGCGCAGCCGCAATTCGCGCTGATTCCGGGTCTGCCGGTGGTCAGCCAGTTCCGTTATCCGTTGTGGCAGGCCAAGCCGATTCAGCCGCCGGCCGGGGTCAATCTCGCGGGCTCTTCGAGCGATTTCGTCAGCGTCGCGCCGGGCAACGTTTATATCCCGTTGGGCAATTTGAAACCGGGTCTGTACTTGGTCGAAGCGCTGATCGGTAAATACCGCGCGACCACCATGGTTTTCGTTTCCAACACCGTCGCAGTGAGCAAGATTGCCGGCGACGAATTGCTGGTCTGGGCCGCGCGCAAACACGAAGGCAGTTCGGTACCGAAGGTAAACGTGCTGTGGACGGATGGCCTCGGCGTGATGAGCAGTGGCGCCACTGATGCCGATGGTTTGCTGCGTCTGAAACACGTTAGCCCTGAGCGTTCGTTTGTCATCGGCGAGGACGAAGAGGGCGGTGTATTCGTCTCGGAAAACTTCTATTACGACAGCGAAATCTACGACACCAAACTCTATGCCTTCACCGATCGGCCGCTGTATCGCCCGGGTGATTGGGTCTCGCTGAAGATCGTCGGCCGCGAGTTCAAGAATGCGCGGGACTCGGTGTTGCCGGGCGCTGCAGATGTCACGGTCAGCGTGCTCGATGCCACCGGTACCGAGTTGCAGCATCTCGATTTGAAACTCGATTCGAAGGCCGGTACTCAGGGTCGTTTCCAGTTGCCGGACAACGCCGTGGCCGGTGGTTACGAGATTCGCTTCAACTACAAGGATCAGGCTTACAGCAGCGCCTTCCGTGTGGCCGAATACATCAAGCCGCACTTCGAGATCTCGCTGAACCTGGCCAAGCAGGACTACCGCACCGGCGAACCGGTGAAGGGCAGTCTGGTGCTGCTCTACCCGGACGGCAAACCGGTGGCCAACGCCAAACTGACCCTGAGCCTGCGTGCCCAGCAACTGTCGATGGTCGATAACGAGCTGCAATACCTCGGGCAATTCCCGGTGGAGCTGACCAGTACCGAACTGACCACCGACGGCAAGGGCAACGCGACCCTTGACCTGCCAGCCGCCGACAAACCGAGCCGCTACATGCTCACCGTGTTTGCCAGCGATGGCGCGGCGTATCGAGTCAAGACCACCAAGGAAATCTTCATCGATCGTGGCGCGGCGAGTTTCCGCTTGAGCGCACCGCAACGCTTCAGCGCGGTCGGCGACAAGGTTGCGTTCAGCTACGCCAACGAGGGCGGCAGCGAACAAAGCAAAGCGGTGACGCCGAGCACGTATGGCTGGGTGCGTCTGGAAGACCAGAGCACCAGTGAAGGCAAACTCGCGGCGACGGACAAGGGCTTCAGTCTCGCTTTCGAACGTCCGGGCACCTACAACCTGATCTTGAAAGATCAACACGGCCGCGTGCTCGGTGCCACTGGGCATTCGGTCACTGGCGACGGTGTCAAAGCAGTGCCGGGCACCGTGGAAATCGTCCTCGACAAGCCTGAGTACAAGGCCGGTGATGAAGCGCTGGCACTGATCACGTTCCCGGAACCGGTCAGCGATGCATTGCTTTCGCTGGAACGCGACAAGGTCGAAGCCACTGCGCTGCTGGCCAAGGGCGGCGACTGGCTGAAACTGGAAAAACTCAGCGATACCCAATACCGCGCGCGTATCCCGGTGAAGGACAACTTTGCGCCAAACCTGACCTTCTCCGTGCTCTACACCAAGGGCGGTCAGTACAGCTTCCAGAACGCCGGGATCAAAGTGATCGCGCCGCAAATCGACGTGGCGATCAGCACCGACAAAGCGGTGTATCTGCCGGGCGACACGGTCACGGTTGACCTGACCACGCAGTTCGCCGGCAAAGCAGTACCGGCGCATCTGACCGTCAGCGTCGTCGACGAAATGGTCTACGCGCTGCAACCAGAAGTTGCGCCGACCATCGACCAGTTCTTCTATCACCCGCGTCGCAACAACGTGCGCACCAGCGCCAGCCTGTCGTTCATCAGTTACGACGTCGCGTTGCCGGGTAGCCCCGGCGCGCCGGGCAAGGCCAACCGCAGCGAGCGCGGGGTAAAAGTGCTGGAGCGTCCGCGTCGTGAAGACGTCGACACCGCTGCGTGGCAACCGGAGTTGTTGACCGGTGCCGACGGCAAAACCCGCTTCACTTTCAAGATGCCGGACTCGCTGACCCGCTGGCGCATTACCGCCCGCGCCATCGCCGATGACGGTCAGGTCGGGCAGAAAAAGCAGTTCGTCCGTTCGGAAAAACCGCTGTACCTGAAGTGGAGCGGGCCGAGCAAATTCCGCAAGGGCGATCAGCCGCAACTCGGTGTGTTCGCGTTCAGTCAGGCCGAGAAACCGGTCAAGGCTGAACTCGTCACGCACTACGCGGGCGCCGAACAACGCCTGCCGGTGACTCTGAACAACGGCATCAATTATCTGCCGCTGCCAGCGTTCGCCCTGGCTTCCGGCGAGTGGACGGCGGAGTTGGTGCTGGATGGCAAAACCGCCGACTCGCTCGCCGTGCGCCTGAGTGCGACCGGTGATGGCTGGCAAGTGACGCAGACGCAAAGTCTGGATGTCGCCAGCGGCGACACTGCGCTGAGTCTGCCGGCGGATGCCACGGATATTCGCCTGCGTCTGGATGACAGTCCGCAAGCGCTGTTCCGTTCTGCCCTCGATGATCTGCTGAGTTATCCGTACGGTGGTGTCGAGCAGACCGCCAGTCGTTTGCTGCCGCTGAGCATTGCTTATCCGTCGCTCGCGTCGAATCCGCAGATCCGTGATCGCTTGCGTCTGATCATGCAGAACAGCCGTCTGCGTCTGGTGCAAATGGCCGGGCCATCGGCGAGTTTCACCTGGTGGGGTTACGACGGTGAGCCGGATGCGTTCCTTACTGCCTACGCCTATTACGCTGACTTTAACGCCAGCCAGGTGCTGGAACTGACCTTGCCGCCGGAGCACTGGCAGCGAGTGCTGGAGGTGTACGCCAAGCAAGCGCCGAACACGCCATTGCTGCAACGGGCGCTGATTCTGTCGTTTGCCAAGCAGATGCATTTGCCGGTGAACACCTTGCTCAGCGGTCTGATGGAGGATCTGGCCAAGGCCGGTGAAGGCAACGCCGAAACCCTGATGGACGATGGTGAAGACAGTCTGGTGATGAGTGATCCGGATTCGGCGCTCGGTCTGGCGGCAGCGCGGGTCTTGACCGCTTCGTTGGCCATGCAGTCGAAGGTTGCTCTCCCTGACGCGTTCAATCGTCAGGTGGGCGCTGCACAACAGCGTCTGTCGGTCAGCTCGCAGCCATTTTCCGAAGCGTTGAACCTGTCGCTGCAACCGTTCGATCAGGCACGTGCGCAAGCGTTGCTGCAACGGCTGTTGCCGCAGCAATCGACCCTCGAACGTGCGCTGGCACTGACCTGGTTGCAACGCAGCATCGCCCAGGCTTCGCCGACCATCGCCTTGACGCCGGGTGAAGGCTGGAAGAAAAACTACGGTGCCAGCGGCGAGATGTACTGGACGTGGCAAGGCGCGGCGCCAGTGCCGAGCGTGCTGACCGTGTCGGGCACGCAAGAGCGTCCGCTGCGTGCGGCGTTGAGCTTCCAGACCCAGCAACCGCCAGTCGATCCGATGGCCGTGACCATCACCCGTCGCCTGTCGCGACTGGTGCCGGGCGATGAAGCCTTCACCTTCAAGCTGGAGCCGGTGGGTACCAAGCCGCTGTCCAGCGACAGCCTGTATCTGGACGAAGTGATCCTCACCAGCAAAGCGCCGAAACCACTGCGCTACGGCATGCTCGAGGTGCCGCTGCCACCGGGTGCCGATGTCGAACGCACCACGTGGGGCATCAAGTTGCAGGGCAAGGACGGCACCGAACCGACCGCGCTGGAGAAGGCGCGTTTCGAACCGGGCCAGTTGGCCTACGCCGTGCCGGTCGATGCGTTGAGCGGCGAATTGCGCCTGCGTCATCTGGTGCGTTTCTCGCAGAAGGGCCAGTTCAACTTGCCGTCGGTGCGTTTCAAGCAGGTCTACGCGCCGCAGCATCAGGCCCAGGAAGCGAAAGCTGCTCTCGGTCAGGTCACGGTCAACTGACATGAGCCGGCCGCTGCTGTGGCTGCTGATGTGTGTGATCCCTGTGCTGGCAACGGCGCAGGACGAGCCGCTGCGCGTGGCGTACAAGGGCGAGTTGTTGTCGTTGAGTCAGACACAACTGATCGCCCGTGAACCGTTGCCGTTGTCGCTGGATGCGCCGCTGGGGAGTCTGTGGAAGCTGTTTGTTTACGCGTGGCTGGTGGATACCGGCGCGCGTGAGCCTGCGTATGAATGTCGCGGACAGTCGAAGGAAGAGGTTTATTGCTGCTCGGCGGGCGGCAGGATCGAGCGTGATCAGGCGTTGGTGAAATCTTGCGGGTTGTATTTTGAGCCAGCACGGTTGGGCATTTCTGCTGCCGATTGGCGGATGTATTGGCAGGCGCGACAGGCACCGTCGTGGTTGCTGGATTTGCCGTTAGTGCAACCGGCTCAACGGGTTTCCGTGGTTGAGTTGCTGAAGGTTCTGGCCTCGCTACCGGCGCAGGATCAGGCGCGTCGAGTGCTACTCGACGTGGTGCTGAACGCGGCGGACGGCAATGTCGTTGGTGAACTGGGCGGGCGCTTGCGGGTGAAAACCTGGAGCTGGCTCGGCGATCAGGACCCGCAATCGCGACAGGGTGGGTTTGCCGGTTGGACGGCCGATGGTGCGCCGGTATGGGCAGGTGGACGCGGCACCAGTCAGATGGTTTTGCGGCATTACGGTCAGGCACTGGCGACGGTGTTGCCAGCGGCATGGCCGGCAGACGCGGGGCGTTGTGTTGAAGTCGGGTTGTTCTCGCGCTATCCGGTAACCCGGGTTTTGACTGGCGAGCGGGTGGTCACTTCCGGCCCGTTGCAGGGCGACCATCGCGTCGAGTTCGCCAACGGCAACGCGCTGGATATCCACAGTGACGGCGAACTGTTTCTGCTCAACGATAAACTCGTCGCAAGGCTTGATCGCGAAGAGTACGTCGCCCGCGTGCTGGAGCGCGAAGCCAAACCAGAACCCGCCGAGGCGGCCAAAGCGCTGGCCGTGGCGATCCGCACCTATCTGCTGCAAAACGCCACGCGCAACGGCGATTGCCTGAACATCGACGACAGCAGCAATCGCCAACGCGTCGCCCCACGTCCAGCCTCGGCCGAGTCACGCAACATCGCGGCGTGGACGGCGGATCTGGTGTTGGCCGGCAGCACCGTCACCTATCACTCCGATCAACCCGGCCCGGACAAACTCGCCTGGCAACAAGCCGTCGCGCAAGCCAATGCCGGTCAGCGTTACGACGCGATTCTGCTGCACGCCTATCCGCGCGCCAGCCTTAGCCGTTGGGACAATCCGGTCGCTTCCTGCGAAGCGCTGCCCGCCGCACAAGACTGGCTGCAAAAACAGCGACGCGGCTGGCGTCCGAAGCTGGAAAGCGAAACCGGCTACAACGAAGTCAGCACATTCGCTGTGTGCAAACTGGCCTTCGGCAGGCCCTTCGTCGACCGCGAACGCCAACGCATCTACGTGCGCGGCGTGCTGACCCTGCAGGATCGCCTCGACCTGACCCACGAATATCTGCACCTGGCTTTTGAAGCACACCCCAACGGCCAGGATGAAACCTACATCGAAGGGCTCGCCCGTCATCTTTTGCTGGAATAGACCATGACACTCCGTTATCCCCAGGTCTTGCTGCTGCTCTGCACCTTGAGTGCGCTCTCGCCGGCGATGGCCGCTGACAGCGTCAAACTCGACACCCCGGTCGGCGGCTGGCGCAGTGGCGCTCCCGAAGGCGAGGGCGAAAGCTTCCGCCAGACCGTCAACTACCCGGCTTCGTCGGTCAACACCCCGGTCGGCCAGGCCAACACCGCCCGCATCAGCGGCGAAATCAATGCAGCGCGGAAGGACAACCAACCCGGCCGCCTGATCGTCAACGGCGTGAGCATGCCGCTGAAAATCGATGACAGCGGCCGCTTCGATCGCCCCTTCTCCTTCCCCAATGGCAGCAACAGCGTCGAAGTACGCAGCCCCGACGGGCAGCAACGCCACCGCACGCAATTCCTCAACACCAGCGGCGGCGCCACCCCGGCCAAGCTGCGCGTACTGCTGGCATGGGACAGCGACGGCACCGACCTCGACCTGCACCTCGTCACCCCCGACGGCGCGCACATCTGGTACGGCAACCGCAGCGCCGCCAACGGCGCCGCCCTCGACGTCGACGTCACCACCGGCTATGGCCCGGAAATCTTCGCCATGCCGGCGCCGATCAAGGGCCAGTATCTGGTGTATGTGAATTACTACGGCGGTGGCTATCGCGGGGATGACGAGGGCGGCGATGAAGCGGTACAGGCACTGACCACCGCGCAGGTGACGGTGATTACTGAAGAGGGCACGCCGAGCGAGAAGATGGAGACTTTTCTGATCCCGATGCGGACGGCGGGGGAGTTGACGTTGGTTAAGGCGTTCAGTTATCCGTGAGGGGCAACGTGTTCTGAACAAAAGAACAGGTCAGCGGGTTGCTGACCTATTTCAGAGAGTCTCAATCATTGAGTTGATTCAACTTTGGGGTGACAGTCGGTCTTGCGCAACCTCGTAAGCAGCCTCTCGCTCTCTCTTCCCGATAGCGACTACGAACACCACGATCTCCTGATCAAGCACCTGATAGATCAATCGAAAGCCAGCGCTTTTCAACTTCACTTTGTAGCAGTCCGGCAGCTCGCGAAGTCGATTGGCTTCTATTCGAGGGTTTTTCATTATCTCAACTAGCTTCTTCTTGAACTGTTGGCGAACCGTATCGCCCAGTTTGTTCCACTCCTTTAACGCCCGACGATCAAATTCAAGGTTTATAGGTCATCCAGACTTACCTTGACTCGCTGAGGAGCGGCGAGACGTTCGGTGACTACGGCGATGAGGGCTTCATCTTCCTCGCTGATTAATGCCGCTTTGAACGGCAGCTTGCCCCGCTCGGCGACGTATTGAAGTGTTTGGCGCAGAAGCTCTGACGGAGTTATGCCGAGCTTTTCGAGCTCGGCGAAGGAGCGCTGTTTCAGCTCATCGTCGATGCGAATATTGATGGAGGCCATGATGGGGTACCTGTAATGACGTTTGTCGTTACGGTAGCAAGAGGCTTTCATATTCGACAAGCGCGAATTGACGTTTCTGACGGTAGGTTAGGTTTCTTTCAGGCATTAAAAAGCCGGCTTGTGGCCGGCTTCTCGGGGACTGGCTTGGCCTATTTTTGGTAAGCCTTGCCAGCCTTCAAAACGTACATCCGGATCTGCGTCCGGCTGTGGGACTTGGTCAGACGTTGGTCTGCCGCGTCGGGCGCTGTCTGGGCCGCAGGGCGGGTCGATGCGCAAATGTGGGGCGCAGGATACTGAGTTTTGCTGTGGATTCCCAGTCTGGAGTGCGGTTTAGAGCGACTTGTGCGTCAGAAATCCGGGATTTGTACCGATTATCAGGGCCTCATCGCGAGCAGGCTCACTCCTACAGGGAGCTTTGCAGGCCGTAAGATCAAAGAAACGGCACCACCGGCCGCCGCTTGCTCACTGTCGACCACCAGAATACCCAGCCCAATATATGTATGCGTTGCTCCTCGATCTGCGCCGGGCGGAAGACTTCGTCCGGGTATTCGGCGCTGTTGTGGCTGCGCAGGCGCAGGCCGTTGCCAGGCATACGGTGCAGGTATTTGATGCGCAGCATGCCGTCGTGTTCGATGGCATAGATCTCGCCGTCCACCACTTGAGTCAGGCCGCGATCGATGGCGACGATGGAGCCGTCTTCGATGCGTTCGGCCATGCTGTTGCCGATCATGTGTGCACAGATAGCATCGGCGGGGCGGATTTCCAGTTGATCAAGGGGCGCGCGCAGCAGCCGGATGGACAGATCCTGATCCTGAATGACGTGGGTTTTGTCGGAGCCGTTGCTCAGTGGTGTTTCTTTGAAGAAGACCAGTTCGATGTCGTTGGGATGGATGAATCGATAGGCGCCTTGGGGGTCGTGGGCATCAAAGCTGTCGCCATTGCTGGCAGGCTGATTCAGGCTCGGCGCTTCTTTTATGCCTTCGCCGGTTTTCAGCCATTCGCTGTTGACGGACAGCAGGCGTGAGACTTCTTCCATGCGATACGCCGGGACGCCCCGGGTGTACCAGTTGTGGACATTTTGGGCTTCCGTGCCCCAGAACTTTGCGAAACCCGTCGTGGAGATGTTCGCTGCTTCCAGGAGTGCCTTGAATCTTGGACCGCTAGTGTTCTTTCTCATAAACACGGAGTCTACGGCCGTGCCAGAGCGGTTTGAATAAACCGGGCGTTCAAAAACGGACTGAATTTTGCGACGGGATGTAAGACGTTCTTGTGGGAAATTACACAAGATAAAACTTTTCTGTAGTCCGTCATAAACACTATGTTTAAGGCGGCTTTTCCCCGAGCACAAAAAACCCCGGATCAACCGGGGTTTTCTTCAAGCATCACGCGTAGCGCAGGTGCTTAGCCTTTGTAGGCGGCAACCGACTTGGTGATCGCTTCGCGGGCGGCGTCAGCACCGGCCCAGCCTTCGATCTTGACCCATTTGCCTTTTTCGAGATCTTTGTAGTTCGCGAAGAAGTGCTCGATCTGCTGGATCAGCAGTGGCGGCAGGTCGGTGTATTCCTTCACATCGACGTACAGCTGGGACAGCTTGTCGTGTGGCACTGCGATGACTTTGGCATCGCCGCCGCCGTCGTCGGTCATGTTCAGGATGCCGACTGGACGCGCGCGGATCACCGAGCCTGGAGCAACCGGGTAAGGGGTCACAACCAGCACGTCGAGGGGATCACCGTCGTCAGCCAGGGTGTTCGGGATGTAACCGTAGTTGGCCGGGTAGAACATTGGGGTGGCCATGAAACGGTCAACGAACAGGCAATCGCTGTCTTTGTCGATTTCGTATTTGATCGGCGCGTGGTTGGCCGGGATCTCGATCGCGACGTAGATGTCGTTCGGCAGGTCTTTGCCAGCCGGAATCTTGCTGTAGCTCATTGGGCGTTGCCCCCGTAGTTGACCAAAAACACTTGGCCGGATTGACCAAAAAGTGGCGGCGATTATAGGCATATTCTGCCGTCGACGCCATGTACCGAAAGTCGTGCAGACCTTAGTCGTGCGCCTGATAGACCGGGTCTGAGGCCTGAAGTTGCCGCAACCGGCTCAACGGATCCTGACGGTAGAAAAGCTGTAACTGCGCATACACCTGTGGATAAGCCTCATGCAGCAGATCCGGGGCGCTGAAGAAATACTCGCTGGTGACCGCAAAGAACTCCGCCGGGTTCTCGGCGGCGTAGGGATCGATGGCGGTTTCGGCGTCCGGGTCATGGTCGAGCTGGCGGTTGAGGTCGTCGTAGGCGTGTTGCATCACCTCGGCCCAGTCGCTGACGCGCATGTCGGTGTGCAGCGGCGGCAGGCCGTTGGCGTCGCCGTTAAGCATGTCGAGTTTATGCGCCAGTTCGTGGATCACCAGGTTATAGCCTTCCCAGCCACCACTGGCCATCACGCCGGGCCAGGCGAGGATGATCGGCCCCTGCTGCCAGGCTTCGCCGCTGTGTTCGCCGTCCCACTCATGCTCGACACCGCTGGCGTCGCGATGACGTTGCGGGCTGAGAAAGTCATCGGGGTAGAGCACGATCTCGTGGAAACCCTGATACCAATTCAGATCGCCGAGGTGCATCAGCGGCAATTGCGCCTGGGCGGCGAGCAACAGGCGTTGTTCCTGATGCAGTTCGACGCCGGGCAGGGCGCTCAAGTGTTTGTCGTCGAGGAACAGCACGCAGGCTTCGCGCAGCCACTGGTCTTCGGCTGCACTGATACCGTCAAGGAAGCTCAGGTGATGGCGCACCCGTTGCCACATGTCGTCGGCAATCGGGTGCTTCGCCAGAATGCGCCGGCGACGCCAGGCGCTCAGCGACCACATCGGCTTAATGCGATTGGGCTTTGGTGCCGCCGAAACGGCTGCGAACCACGCCGAGTATCATCGGCACCAGCGACAACAGAATGATTGCCACCACCAGCAACGACAGGTTTTTCTTGATGAACGGTACGTTGCCGAAGAAGTAGCCCAGCGTGACCAGACCGCCGACCCAGAGGATGGTGCCCAGCACGCTGAAACCGAAGAAGCGCGGGTATGGCATCTTCGCCACACCGGCGACGAACGGCGCGAAGGTACGGATGATCGGCAGGAAGCGCGCCAGCGTTACGGTCTTGCCGCCGTGTTTGTCATAGAAATCCTGGGTTTTTTGCAGGTAATCGCGACGGAAGATTTTCGAGTTCGGGTTGCTGAACAGTTTTTCTCCGGCCGTTCGTCCGATCACGTAGTTGGTGCTGTCGCCCAGGATGGCCGCGAGCATCAGCAGTCCGCCCAACAGCACCGGATCCATGCCGCCGCCAGCGGCAACTGCACCGGCGATGAACAACAGTGAATCACCCGGCAGGAAAGGCATCACGACCAGGCCGGTTTCACAGAAAATCACCAGAAACAGGATGGCGTAGATCCATGGCCCATAGTTGTTCACCAGCAAATCGAGGTAAACGTCGAGATGCAGGATAAGGTCGAGCGGGTTGAAATCCATGGAGGCACCTGTATGGCGGCCCGACTCGGCAGGCCTGTGCGGATGACTTCGTGTAAGCCTACAGCGGGGTGTAGTTTTTCTTACAAGCCGGAAAGAACGGGATTATACGGTCTGAAGGATGAAACGCGCGTTGGTTTTGTAGCGAGGGATGTCGAGGTGTGAACAATTGTCAGGAAGCATTCGGGGGCCTGAGGGAGCGGACTCCCTCATCACACCTTGCACTTGCAGTCAGAGCTCTTCGCTGATCGGCAGCACGTAGTTCTTGAACTCGGTGTCTTCCTTGAACCCGATGGATTCGTAGGTTTTCTGCGCCACTTCGTTATTGCTGCTGGTGGAAACGCGCATGCGCACGGCCTGGGTTTCCTTGGCCATTTTCTTCGCGGTACGGATCAGGTTGTCGGCGACCAGTTGGCGGCGGGCGTCTTCAGCGACATAGATGTCGTTGAGGATCCACACGCGTTTGAGCGACAACGAGGAGAAGCTCGGATAGAGCTGACAAAAGCCCATCAGCTTCTTGTCGTCATCATCGGCCAGGGCCAGATAGATCACCGATTCCTTGCGGCGCAGGCGTTTTTCGAGGAACGCGCGGGAGGAATCCGGGTAAGGCAGGGAACCGTAGAACTCGCGATATTTGACGAACAATGGGGTCAGCAAATCCAGATGTTCGAGGGTCGCTTGAATAATCCGCATGATAGGTCTCGTCTTCAAGTGGCTGTCTTCAACTGCTCTGACGGCGATGGGAAACCCTGGCGGCCGTGCATCGATCCTGCCTGAAACCGGCGCAGAAACGCAATGCGGAAACGGTTCAGGTTGTGGGCGGATCGAGTAGGAAATTGCCTTTCATATCTACACCGGCGTCCGATTCCAGCGTCTGAACCTGTGCTTCGTCCTTCAGGTTGACCCCTGACAACTGCCGCCGACAGGCTTCGCGCATCAGATAAAGCAAGCGGTGCGCCGCCATGCCGTAGCTCAAGCCTTCGAGCCGCACATTGGAGATGCAATTGCGATAGGCATCGGTCAGTCCGACTTTTGGATTGTAGGTGAAATATAAACCGAGGCTGTCCGGCGAACTGAGGCCCGGGCGCTCGCCGATCAGCATTACCAGCATTTTTGCGCCGAGCAACTGGCCGATTTCATCACCGACGGCAACGCGTCCCTGTTCCACCAGAAGCACGGGCGCCATCGACCAGCCGTCAGCGCTCATTTGCTCTTCCAGCCGATTGAGAAACGGCAACGTATGCCGATGCACCGCCAACGCCGAAAGGCCATCGGCCACGACAATCGCCAGATCGACACCGCCGGGATGCGCCGCCGCGTAATCACGCAAGGCCTGCGCCGATTCATCGCTCAGCTTGCGGCCCAGATCCGGGCGTTGCAGATAGCTGTTTCGATCTACGGCGGCACTGTGCAGCAGCAGGCTTTCGCGCCCGCGCTCACCGAGTTGCGCGCTGAGCCCGGCGTGATCGAACGGCAAGTGCACGGCATCGCGCGCTTGCGCGTGGGCAAACTGGAAATCCAGTTGCGCGCTGGTCGGCAGGCTGGTGCCGGTGCGGCCGAGAGCGATGCGCGCCGGGGTCAGGCGGCGCAGTTCCAGCCACGGGTTCTGCGGGTCCACAGGCGGTTTTTCCATGTGACTCATCCCAGTTGCGCCAATGCCTGGCGGAAGGCCGGCGGCAAGTTGTTGCCAAAGCGAACCTTGCCGTCCGCTTGGGTGAAGATGCCCATGTTGGCCAGCCATTGCTCGAACTCCGGCGCCGGTTTCAGCCCCAGAGTCTGGCGGGCGTAGAGCGCGTCATGAAACGAGGTGGTCTGGTAATTGAGCATGATGTCGTCGGAGCCGGGGATGCCCATGATGAAGTTGATCCCGGCCACACCCAAGAGGGTCAGCAGGGTGTCCATGTCGTCCTGATCGGCCTCGGCGTGGTTGGTGTAGCAGATATCGCAACCCATCGGCACGCCGAGCAACTTGCCGCAGAAATGGTCTTCGAGGCCGGCGCGGATGATCTGTTTGCCGTTGTAGAGGTATTCCGGGCCGATAAATCCTACGACGGTGTTCACCAGAAACGGCTTGAAATGTCGCGCCACGGCGTAGGCCCGCGTCTCGCACGTCTGTTGGTCGACACCGTGATGGGCATTGGCCGACAGCGCGCTGCCCTGACCCGTTTCGAAATACATCAGGTTCTGCCCGAGAGTGCCGCGGTTCAGGCTCAGGCCGGCGTCGTAGCCTTCCTGCAACACGTTCAGATTGATACCGAAACTGGCGTTGGCCGCTTCGGTGCCGGCAATCGACTGGAACACCAGGTCCAGCGGCACGCCGCGATTGATCGCCTCGATGGAGGTAGTGACGTGGGTCAGCACGCAGGCCTGGGTCGGGATGTCGTAGCGCTGGATGATCGCGTCGAGCATTTCCAGCATCGCGCAGATCGAGGCGATGCTGTCGGTGGCCGGGTTGATGCCGATCATCGCGTCGCCGTTGCCGTAGAGCAGACCGTCGAGAATGCTCGCGGCGATGCCGGAAGGCTCGTCGGTCGGGTGATTGGGTTGCAGGCGCGTGGAGAGACGCCCGCGCAGGCCGAGGGTGCCGCGAAACTTGGTTACCACGCGAATCTTTTGCGCCACCAGCACCAGATCCTGCACGCGCATGATCTTCGACACGGCGGCGACCATTTCCGGGGTCAGGCCGGGGGCGAGGTTGCGCAGGCTGGTTTCATCGGCGGCGTCGCTGAGCAGCCAGTCGCGGAAACCACCGACGGTGAGGTGGCTGACCACGGCGAAGGCTTGCTTGTCGTGGGTGTCGATGATCAGCCGGGTGACTTCATCGGACTCGTAAGGAATCAGCGCTTCCTGCAGGAAATGCGTGAGCGGAATATCAGCCAGCGCCATTTGCGCAGCCACCCGCTCGCCGTCGTTGAGCGCGGCGACGCCGGCGAGAAAGTCCCCGGAGCGCGCCGGGCTGGCCTTGGCCATGACGTCCTTGAGGCTGTCGAAGCGATAGGTCTGGGCGCCGACCGTGTGAGCGAAACTGGCCATACACAATTCTCCGTGACGGCGCAGACCGAGCCTGCGCCGGGATTGTCGGCACTCAGTGCAAGGCTTGCTCAGCCTTCTGGATCGCCGCGAATTCCTCTTCCGGCGTGCCTGCTACCAAGTGATGTCGACTGTAGAACGCAAAGTAAGCAATTAACACTCCATAGATGACGGCGGCACCGATTACCACCCGTGGATCGACCAGGAAGCCTGCGACCACGGCGATGCACGCCAGCACCAAGGCCACGCCGGAGGTGAAGATGCCGCCCGGTGTGCGGTACGGCCGGTCCATTTTGGGGCGGCGAATCCGCAAGGTGATGTGCGCGGCCATCATCAGCACGTAGGAAATGGTTGCGCCGAACACCGCCACCAGAATCAGCAGGTCGCCCTGGCCGGTCAGCGACAGGCCGAAACCGATGATGCCGGGAATCACCAGCGCCAGGACCGGTGCCTTGCTTTTATTGGTTTCGGACAGTTTGCGTGGCAGGTAGCCGGCCCGTGACAGCGCGAAAATCTGCCGCGAGTACGCGTAGATGATCGAGAAGAAACTCGCGATCAGTCCGGCCAGCCCCACGAGGTTGACGAAACTGCCCATCCAGGTCGAGCCGCCATAGGCTTTGCTCAACGCTTCGACCAACGGGTTACCGGAGGTCAGCAGCGAGTTGGCACCCGCACCGCCGGGACCGACGATCAGAATCAGCAGGGCAAACATGAGCAGCACCAACATGGCGCCGATCAAGCCGCGTGGCAGGTCACGCTTGGGGTTCTTGGTTTCCTCGGCGGCCAGCGGCACGCCTTCGACGGCAAGGAAGAACCAGATCGCATAGGGAATCGCCGCCCAGACGCCGACATAGCCGAATGGCAGAAACGGACTGGCACCCGCCGCGGCAGTGACCGGAATGTCGAGCAGGTTGGCGACGTCGAAGTGCGGCACCATCGCCACCAGAAACACCCCCAGCGCCAGCGCGGCGACGGCGGTGATGACAAACATCAGCTTGAGCGCTTCGCCGACCCCGAAAATGTGGATGGCAATGAAAATGATGTAGAAGGCCAGATAGATCATCCAGCCGCCGATGCCGAACAGCGATTCGCAGTAGGCACCGATGAACACCGCGATAGCCGCAGGGGCAATGGCGTATTCGATGAGAATCGCGGTGCCGGTGAGAAACCCGCCCCACGGCCCGAATGCACTGCGGGCAAAACCGTAGCCACCGCCGGCGGTGGGGATCATCGAAGACAACTCGGCCAGAGAAAAGCACATGCACAGGTACATAGTGGCCATCAGCAGCGTCGCCAGGAACATGCCGCCCCAGCCACCCTGAGCGAGGCCGAAGTTCCAGCCGGCATAGTCACCGGAAATCACGTAGGCAACGCCCAGACCCACCAGCAGCACCCAGCCGGCGGCACCTTTTTTCAGTTCGCGTTGTTGAAAGTAATCCGATCCGACTTTTTCAAAGTCGACGGAGGCGCCGGTCGCCGGAGCGCCAGCCGGGGATTCGCTAGGCATAGGGTTTACCTTTCTTATTGTTGTATTGGCCCGATCGTTCCGTCAGGAACCTTGGGGTTGAAGGGCACGCCGCTTTCGCGAGCAGGCTCGCTCCCACATTGGAGTTGTGTCGAGTCGAACATTGCAGGTGCACGCAGTTCCCTATGGGAGCGAGCCTGCTCGCGAAAGCTATCTGAGGGGCGATGCAGAAATGACTGCCTCGCCCCCCATCCGCTTAGAAGAAGCCCAACGGATTGATGTCGTAGCTCACCAGCAGGTTTTTCGTCTGCTGGTAGTGATCGAGCATCATCTTGTGCGTCTCACGGCCAACGCCGGACTTCTTGTACCCGCCAAACGCGGCATGCGCCGGGTACAGGTGGTAGCAGTTGGTCCACACGCGACCGGCCTTGATCGCGCGGCCCATGCGATAGGCGCGGTTGATGTCGCGAGTCCACAGACCGGCGCCGAGGCCGAACTCGGTGTCGTTGGCGATCGCCAAGGCTTCGGCTTCGTCCTTGAACGTGGTGATGCTCACCACCGGCCCGAAGATTTCTTCCTGGAACACGCGCATCTTGTTGGTGCCCTTGAGCAGGGTCGGCTGGATGTAATAACCGGTCGACAGGTTGCCCTCGAGTTTTTCCACCTTGCCGCCGGTCAGCAGCTCGGCGCCTTCGCCCTTGGCGATTTCCAGGTACGAAAGGATTTTGTCGAATTGTTGCTCGGACGCCTGGGCGCCGACCATGGTGTCGGTGTCCAGTGGATCGCCGCGTTTGATTTGCAGGACTTTCTTCATCACGACGGCCATGAACTCGTCGTAGATCGATTCCTGCACCAATGCGCGGGAAGGGCAGGTGCAGACTTCACCCTGGTTGAAGAACGCCAGGACCAGACCTTCAGCGGCTTTCTCAATGAAGGTCGGCTCGGCCTGCATGATGTCTTCGAAGAAGATGTTCGGCGATTTGCCACCCAGTTCCACGGTGGACGGAATGATGTTTTCGGCGGCGCATTTCATGATGTGCGAGCCAACCGGGGTCGAGCCGGTGAAAGCGATTTTGGCGATGCGTTTGCTGGTCGCCAGCGCTTCGCCGGCTTCCTTGCCATAACCCTGGACAATGTTCAGCACGCCCGGTGGCAGCAGGTCGCCGATCAGTTCCAGCAACACGGTAATGCCCAGCGGGGTTTGCTCGGCAGGCTTGAGCACCACGCAGTTACCGGCGGCGAGTGCCGGTGCGAGTTTCCACGCGGCCATCAGGATCGGGAAGTTCCACGGGATGATCTGGCCGACCACGCCCAGCGGTTCATGGATGTGATAGGCCACGGTGTTGCCGTCGATTTCGGCAGCGCTGCCTTCCTGAGCGCGCAGGCAACCGGCGAAGTAGCGAAAATGGTCGGCGGCCAGCGGGATGTCGGCGTTGAGGGTTTCGCGGATGGCTTTGCCGTTGTCCCAGGTTTCGGTGATCGCCAGCAGTTCGAGGTTCGCTTCGATGCGATCGGCGATTTTCAGCAGGGTCAGCGAGCGCGCCTGTACGGAGGTCGCGCCCCACGCGTCGGCAGCAGCGTGGGCGGCGTCCAGTGCCTTGTCGATGTCTTCGGCAGTGGAGCGGGGGAATTCGGCAATCGGCTGGCCATTCACTGGCGAGGTGTTGGTGAAGTACTGACCTTTGACAGGCGCGACGAACTCGCCGCCGATGTAGTTACCGTACTTGGCTTTGAACGAGACTTTGGCGCCTTCAGTACCGGGGTGAGCGTAACGCATGATGATGTTCTCCTTGGCTTTGTACTTATTTGAGAAACGCGCAAGTGCGCTTGCTATAAGCGTAGAGCAAAGGTCGGGCCACTGCCTTGCAGGGCAGGTAAATCAAGGGCTTGGGTGGTTTGTGTCGGACGAGCGGATGGCGTCTGTGACGGTTTCGGTACAGGTGGGGTGACAGTTTGTACCGCTTTCGGCACAGCTGATGACCGGGCAGTCTTGCCAGCATTGCAATGCGTCGGTGGCTGGAGGATGCTGGGCGTCACCTCAGCATTGGGCCGTCGAGCCTCGGGGAGAACAATAAGAAATGCACGACAACCATTTGAGCCGCCATGCGCAGCAGGTTCTCACCGCTACTCAGGGCAAACCGCACCTGCACGGGCCCGGTGCCGATCCGTCGATTGCCCGTTCGTGGCTGCGCTGTCTTGAGGACTATCACCTCGACCCGGCGCTGAGCATGGCGCCGACCGTGCTCGAACATGGGCGCGTTCTCGAAAGCCGCGAACGACTACAGCAAGTCCTGCAGATCGCTGGCAATGAAATGAGCAGCCTGCATCAACAACTCTCCGGCGCCGGCCACGCGGTATTGCTGACCGACGCGCGCGGGGTGATCCTCAACTGCGTCACCGCGCCGGCCGAACGCAAGATCTTCGAACGCGCCGGCCTGTGGCTCGGTGCCGACTGGAGCGAAGCCTGCGAAGGCACCAACGGCATCGGCACCTGCCTGGTCGAGCGCCAGGCGCTGACGATTCATCAGGACGAACACTTTCGCGGTCGCCACACCGGCCTGACCTGCTCGGCGAGCCCGGTGTTCGACCCGCACGGCGAACTGCTCGCGGTGCTCGACGTGTCTTCGGCGCGCCACGATGTCTCGCGGCAAAGCCAGTTCCACACCATGGCGCTGGTCAATCTGTCGGCGAAGATGATCGAGAGTTGCTACTTCCTGCGCTGTTTCGATAACCAATGGTTGCTGCGCTTTCATCTGCAGGCCGAATCGGTCGGGCTGTTCAGCGAAGGCTTGCTGGCGTTTGACGGCGAAGGGCGGATCAGTGCGGTCAACCAGAGTGCGCTGAATTTGCTCGGGCATATTCGTGGCGGCTTGCTGGGTAAACCGGTGGAAGCGTTTTTCGATTGTTCGCTGGATGAATTGCTTGGCCGCGCCAGTGCGAATGCCAGTGCCAGTTGGCCGCTGCGCACCCGTGACGGCCGGCATTTGTTTGCCGTGCTGCGCGGTGAATCGCGCAAGCCTTTACCGATGGTATCGGCGCCAGTCGTGGCTGAAGCACCGCGCCTGTCGGGCATCTGCCTCGGGGATGAGGCGTTGCAGGCCGACTTCCGCAAAGCCTTGCGCGTATTCGAGCGGGACGTGCCGTTGTTGATCAATGGCGAAACGGGCTCGGGCAAGGAGGCCTTCGCCAAGGCTGTGCATCAGGCCAGTCAACGCTCCGCCAAAGCCTTCGTTGCACTCAACTGCGCGGCGATTCCGGAAAGCCTGATTGAGAGCGAACTGTTCGGCTATCGCGGCGGCAGCTTCACCGGCGCACGCAAGGACGGCATGCGCGGCAAGTTGCAGCAGGCCGATGGCGGCACGTTGTTCCTCGATGAAATCGGCGATATGCCGCTGGCCTTGCAGACTCGTCTGTTGCGGGTGCTGGAAGATCGGCAGGTGGTGCCGATTGGCGGCGAGCCGGAATCGGTCAACGTGCGGATCATCAGTGCCACCCACCGCAATCTGCTGGAGCGGGTCGCCGATGGCAGCTTCCGCGAGGATTTGTATTACCGGCTCAACGGTCTGGAAGTGGCGTTGCCAGCGTTGCGCGCACGCAGTGATAAATCGCAGTTGCTGGATTTTCTGCTGGCCGAAGAGGCGGGCGGTGAAGCGATCCTGATCGACGAGCCGGCGCGTCAGGCTTTGCTGGCGTTCAATTGGCCGGGCAATGTGCGGCAGTTGCGCAATGTCCTGCGCACGCTGGCGGCGTTGTGTGATGACGGGCGGATCGGGGTGGAGGATTTGCCGGTGATGATTCGGCAGGGGCGTCCAGTCCTTCCGCGAGCCGAGTGCTCGGAGCATCCACTGGATGATGCCGAGCGAATTGCACTGCTTAAAACTTTGGAGCAGACGCGGTGGCATATGACGCATACGGCTGAGCAGCTTGGGGTCAGCCGCAATACCCTTTATAGAAAGCTGCGTAAGCATGGGATTGAGCGGCGAGTCAGTTAGAAGGCCCTCACCCTAGCCCTCTCCCAAGGGGAGAGGGGACTGACCGGGTCGCTCTACTGATCTGCGCCGACCTGAAATATCGAGCCGAACTCAGGACTTGAAAGCAACCGAGATCAGCTTCTGATCGAAGTGTTTTGGCGACTTACGCCGACCTGAGTTATCGAGTCGAACCCAGGATTAGAAAGCAGCACAGATCGGCTCCCTCTCCCTCGGGAGAGGGCTGGGGTGAGGGGCCGCAATCTACAGGCGAGTCCAAATGCCAAGCCCAACCAGTCCCGCCCCTCACCTAAAGAGTGCGATTTCCCCCTCCCTACGCTAACCTGCGGCCATGTTTACGAGGTCGACTATGCACATTCATATTCTGGGTATCTGCGGGACTTTCATGGGCTCGATGGCGGTGTTGGCCAAAGAGCTGGGCCATCACGTGACCGGCTCCGACGCCAACGTCTATCCACCGATGAGCACACAGCTGGAAGCCCAAGGCATTCAACTGACGCAGGGCTATGACCCGGCGCAGCTCGATCCGGCACCGGATCTGGTGGTGATCGGCAACGCCATGTCGCGCGGCAACCCGGCGGTGGAATATGTGCTGAACAAAGGCCTGCCGTACGTGTCCGGCCCGCAGTGGCTGGCTGACCATGTGCTGCAAGGTCGCTGGGTCTTGGCGGTGGCTGGCACGCACGGCAAAACCACCACCAGCAGCATGCTCGCCTGGGTACTGGAACATGCCGGCATGAGCCCGGGTTTCCTGATCGGTGGTGTGCCGCAGAACTTCTCGGTATCGGCGCGTCTGGGCGGTACACCGTTCTTCGTGATCGAGGCTGACGAATACGACAGCGCCTTCTTCGACAAGCGCTCGAAATTCGTTCACTACCGTCCGCGCACCGCGATCCTCAATAACCTTGAGTTCGATCACGCCGACATCTTCCCGGATCTGCCGGCGATCGAGCGGCAATTCCATCACTTGGTGCGGACCATCCCGAGTGAAGGCTTGGTCATCCATCCGACTACTGAGCCTGCGTTGCAGCGGGTGATCGAAATGGGCTGCTGGACCCCAGTGCAGACCACCGGTGCCGGCGGTCAGTGGCAGGTCAAACTGTTGAGCGAAGACGGTTCGGCGTTTGAGGTGATGTTCGAAGGCGTGTCGCAAGGCACCGTCGAGTGGGAGCTGACCGGTCAGCACAACGTCGCCAACGCTTTGGCTGCCTTGGCGGCTGCGCGCCATGTTGGCGTAGTGCCGTCGATGGGCATCGCCGGGTTGAGCGCGTTCAAGAACGTCAAACGCCGCATGGAGAAAGTCGCTGAAGTCCGCGGCATTACCATTTACGACGACTTCGCCCACCACCCGACTGCCATCGCCACCACCCTTGACGGTTTGCGCAAACGCATCGGCGACGCACCGCTGATCGCCATCATCGAACCGCGCTCCAACTCGATGAAACTTGGCGCGCACCGTGACGGTTTGCCGGACAGTGTGGTCGATGCCGATCAGGTGATCTGGTACGCCCCGGCCAACCTCGGCTGGGACCTCGCCGGCACCGCCGCGTTGTGCACGGTGCCGTCGATTGTCAGCGATTCGCTGGAGGGCATCATTGAACGCGTGAAGAGCCAGGCCCAGCCCGGCACGCACGTGGTGATCATGAGCAACGGCGGCTTCGGCGGCCTGCACGGCAAACTCGCCGAGGCGCTGGTATGAACAATGGCCCCGAACGCATCACGCTGGCGATGACCGGTGCCTCCGGCGCTCAGTACGGCTTGCGCTTGCTTGATTGCCTGGTGCGTGAAGATCGCGAAGTGCACTTCCTGATCTCCAAGGCCGCACAACTGGTGATGGCCACCGAGACCGATGTGACGTTGCCGCCCAAGCCACAGATGATGCAGGCCTTCCTGACCGAATACACCGGGGCTGCCGCCGGGCAGATCCGCGTGTACGGCAAGGAAGACTGGATGTCGCCGGTGGCCTCGGGGTCTGGCGCTCCGGCGGCGATGGTCGTGGTGCCGTGCTCCACCGGCACGCTATCGGCAATTGCCACGGGCGCCTGCAACAACCTGATCGAACGCGCCGCCGATGTGACATTGAAAGAGCGGCGTCAGTTGATTCTAGTGCCGCGTGAAGCGCCGTATTCGAGCATTCATCTGGAGCACATGCTCAAACTGTCGAACATGGGCGTGACGATTCTGCCGGCCTCGCCGGGTTTCTATCATCAGCCGCAGACCATCGATGACCTGATCGATTTCGTCGTGGCGCGGATTCTCAATTTGCTGGGTATTCCCCAGGACATGTTGCCGCGTTGGGGTGAGCACCATCTGAGCAGCGATGAATAAGCTGCTGGCGATTGGGCTGGTGTTGTTGCTGACCGGGTGTGCGACAGCGCGCACGCTGGGTGCGGCCAAGCCGGGTGCGCCGGTGGTGTACTCCGGGACGCGGCTGGATTTGTATGCATTGAATGGCGGGTGTTGCGCGATGGATCGGTTCGGGGCTGAGGCGCCGAGTTATCCGGGGGTGGATCTGCCGGCGAGTGCCTTGCTTGATACGCTGTTGTTGCCGTTGTCACTGCTCACGGTGATAGGCGTGAGTTTTCAGGCAACGGGCGGATTGTAGTTAGACAGATCGTTCCCACGCAGAGCGTGGGAACGATCATGCGGCGGAAGATTATTTGCCGAGCTTGCGTAAATCATCCGACTCGATCACCCGTACCCCGTCCTGCTCTTCCAGCGCCAACCGCCACATCGCCCGCGCCAAATGGCAAGCTTCGATGCCTCGGTATTTACCCGGAATCAGCTTCGACAACGGTCCGGCGAGCTGCTCGGCCAGACGCGGTTCAGTCCGTTCACCCAACAACAATGAAGGCCGGCAAATGGTCAGTTGCGGCCAGTCCTGCGCACGCAGTGCCTGCTCCATTTCGCCTTTGACCCGATTGTAGAAAACCGACGATTTCGGATCGGCGCCAATCGCGCTGATGACAATCAGATGTCGCGCGCCCATCTCCCGCGCACGTTTGGCGAACGCCACGACCATGTCCAGATCCACCGCGCGAAACGCCGCTTCCGAGCCGGCCTGCTTGATCGTGGTACCGAGGCAGCAATAGGCGATATCGACACGACCACTGAGCTGCGGCAGAAATACCTGCGGGTCGCCGACGGGGTTTTCCAGGTGCGGATGTTCGGCCAAGGGGCGACGGGAAGGGGCGAGCACGCGAGAAATCGTTGGCTCGTTGAGCAAACGGTCGAGTAGATGTTCACCGGTCAAACCGGTGGCTCCGGCAAGCAATACGTGCTGAGGCGTCAAGTACATAGTGTCTCTCCCTTGATACTGTTCAGCTTAGTTGCTCTTTATCGCTCCGTCGTTCAATGCAGCACTTTGCAAAGCTTTTCTTGCTTGCTGTTTGCGCAACAGTTGCCAGTGCGACAACACGGTTTTCGGCGCCCAGATCTGCGGCTCCGAGGCTTCGAAATTGTCCGCCAGTTCACGCTCGGCGACGGTGGCCTTGGCCAGTTTGAAGGCTTGCTCCAGATCGTCGGTCTGGTTCAGCGCTTGGGCGAACAGTGCGTCGCCGAAATAGGTGAAGTTGGCTTCTTCCGAGCAGCCGAAGGACACCCGATCCGCGCGCGAGGCGGTCATGATCAGCGTGCGTTCGTCTTTCAGCGCCGGGATGAAACCGCCGGAGTAGCACGACGAAATCACGATGATCTTGTCGCGATTTTTCAGCGGTGCCAGCACGGCAGCGAGTTCATCGGCGGGCAGGTCGGCCAGCTCCATGCGTGGCTGGTCGAGCACCAGTTCATGCTCGGCGGTACCGTGGCTGGTCAGGTAGATGAACAGCAGGTCTTCCGGGCCGCTGCGTTCGGCGAGGGTTTGTGCGGCGCGGCGCAGGTTCTCGCGGGTGGCCATCGGCCGGTCGCCGAGGTGGTCGCGGTGGTTGACCAGACGGACCTGGCCATAGGCGCCGAAGCGCGTGTTGAGCATGTTGGCGACATAGTCGGATTCGCGCAGGAACACGCTTTGCTTGCCGTCGCCACCGAGGGTCAGGGTGTACAGCTCGACCGCTGGAGTCGACGCTGGGATGGCGGCCAATGCGTCATCGAGCAACCGGCCCTGAGCCAGCAAACCGAGCTCGAGCGTATCGGGCAGCAACTTGCCGTCGGCGTCGCGCACACGCTGGCCGTTGATCCAGGTGCCGCTCATCACGCTGCCATCGGTCAGCACCAGGGTGCCGCGTCCGGCGTAACTGTCGTTGTCAAAGCCGCCGATATAGAAGCTGCCATCAGGCAGGTTCAAGCGGCCTTGACCGCTGAAGCGCCAGTCACTGAACGTGCCAATGTAGTGGCTGCCGTCGGCGCCGATCAGTTCGCCCTTGCCGGTCAGTGCGCCTTCCTTGAACTGGCCGAGCCAGACGTCGCCGTCAGCGTTTTCGTAGCGACCTTTGCCGTGCAATTGATTGTTCTTGAAACCGCCGACGTAGATATCGCCGTCAGCGCTGTTGAAGGTGCCGTTGCCTTCCAGCTGCCCGTTGACGAAATGCCCGGTGAACGAGTTGCCGCTGGCGTCGCCACGCTGGCCTTCGCCGTTGGGTTTGCCGTGGGCGAACTGGCCTTGATAGGAGCTGCCGTCGTCCATTTCCAGACGACCGAGCCCGGAATATTGGTCGGCCTTGAATTCGCCACGGTAGGTCATGGCGTTTTCTTTCAGGGTGCCTTCGCCTTCGCGACGTCCCTGTTTGAAGCCGCCGGTGTAACTGCTGGCGTTGGTGGTCAGGCTGCCTTGGCCGTCGAACAGGCCTTGCTGAAACTGTCCGCGATAGACCTCGCCGTTGCTGCCATGCCATTCGCCCTGCCCATGCCACTGACCTTTGTCGAACTGCCCGGCATACCAACTGCCGTTGGGGTAGTCGACGCGGCCCTGACCTTGCAGCAAGCCATCGACCAGTTCACCGCGATAGCGACCGCCGTCGGGCAGGCGCGCATCCGGCGGCAACAGCGATTCGCCGTCGCCGCAAGCGGTGAGCATCAGGGTCAAGGCAAGGTGTGCAAGACGTGCAATTGAGCGCATAGCGGGATCCGGGCAATTAGGCGACCGAGTATGCCGCAGCTATGTGACCTAATGCAGCCGGTAAAACCAGTGTTGACGCGAAACAGCGTGCGCTGCTTCGCATCCGGAACGATCAGACGAAGCAGAGCGACAGTGGCTCGGCGATATAGGCCGGTTTGTCCGAGCCTTCTATCTCCAGTGTCGCGGTGGCTTTGAGCAGCCACTGCCCGGGTTTTTTCTCGGTGACTTCACCCAGATCGACCTTCAGCCGAACCTTGGAATTGACCTTCACTGGCTGAATGAAACGCACGCTGTCCAGACCATAATTGACCACCATCTTCACGCCTTGCGGCAGGATCAGGATGTCTTCCATCAGTTTGGGGATCAGCGACAACGACAGGAAACCGTGGGCAATGGTGCTGCCGAAAGGTGTTTGCGCGGCTTTGACCGGGTCGACGTGAATGAACTGATAATCCCCGGTGGCTTCGGCGAACAGGTTGATGCGTTCCTGATCGATGGTGAGCCATTCGGAACGTCCGAGTTCCTTGCCGACATAATCTTTGAGCTCTGCAACTGGAACATAGGGCATTGAGACTCTCCTTGGGTTCATCGGTTTTATAGTTTTTCAGGTGGGGGGATTTGACCTCCCTGCGAACCACTGTAGATCATCATGGCGATTTGCTCCGGTCAACCGACCATGCTTTTGGCGAATGCCGGTCCATAGCGCAGGCGTGCTTATAATGCGGGCGACTTGCACAGTGGAAAGTAAGACGGAGATGTCGGATGTTGCTACGTGGCCTGACCATGCTGGTGCTGTTCCAATTGCTCGGTACGGCGCTCAATCATTTGCTGTTGCCGGTACTGCCGGGGCCGATCATCGGTCTGCTGCTGTTGCTGGTCTTTCTGATCATTCGCGGTGAAGTCGGCGAACCGCTGAATCTCGCGGCCGGCAGCCTGCTGCGTTATCTGCCGTTGTTGTTGGTGCCGCCGGCGGTGGGCGTGATGGTTTATGCGAGCGACATTGCCGCGGATTTCTGGGCGATTGTCGGCGCGCTGGTGCTGTCGCTGATCCTGTCGATGGCTTTCGCCGGGGTGCTGATGCAGCGCTTGGTCAAACGACACGCGCCTGCGTCGGAGGAATCCTGATGCTTTTCGACTGGCAGGGCGCCTGGGCTTCGGTGATTCATCATCCGCTGTTCGGTATCGGCATCACCCTCGGCGCTTATCAACTGGTACTGGCAGCGTTCGAGAAGACCCGCTGGATCTTTCTGCAACCGGTGCTGGTCTCCATGCTGTTGGTGATCGGCGTGCTGGTCGGCTGCGGCCTGACCTATGCCGAGTACCGCAAGAGCACCGAAATTCTCAGCATTCTGCTCGGCCCGGCGACGGTGGCGCTGGCCGTGCCGCTGTATCTCAACCTGCGGCGTATTCGGCAATTGTTCTGGCCGATTTTTACTACGCTGGTGATAGGCGGTGTCGTGGCCACGGGCATGGGCGTGGCGCTGGGCTGGTGGTTCGGTGCCGAGCACATGATCCTGATGACCATGGCGCCGAAGTCGGTGACCTCGCCGATTGCCATGCTGGTCGCCGAGCAGATCGGTGGTGTTGCGGCACTGGCCGCTGTGTTCGTATTGATCACCGGGGTGATTGGCGCGATTTTTGGTCCGACGCTGTTGAACCGCCTCGGTGTGCACAGCCCGGAAGCGCGCGGCATGGCGCTTGGGATGACCGCCCACGCGGTCGGCACGGCAGTGGCCATGCAGGAAAGTGATGAGTGCGGTGCCTTTGCGGCGCTGGCGATGAGTCTGATGGGCGTGGCCACGGCGGTGTTCCTGCCGTTGGCGGTGTCGATGGTGGTGTAAGGAAATGTCTATGAGTCTGCCGCTTTTCCCGCTGAACACGGTGCTGTTTCCCGGTTGCAATCTCGATTTGCAGATATTCGAGGCGCGCTATCTGGACATGATCGGCCGCTGCATGAAACAGGGCGGCGGCTTTGGCGTCGTGTGCATCCTTGAGGGCCATGAAGTCGGCGCTGCCCCTGAAGGTTTTGCCTTGGTCGGATGTGAGGCGCGCATCACCGATTTCCAGCAGCAGGACAATGGTCTGCTGGGGATTCGGGTGCAGGGCGCTCGACGTTTCAACGTGTTACGCACCGAGGTGCAGCGTGATCAATTGATCATCGCCGATGTCGAGTGGCTGGACGAGGAGCCCGAGCAACCGTTGCAGGACGAAGACGCCGACCTGATGGCGCTGCTCAAGGCATTGGCGGAGCATCCGATGGTCGAGGCGCTGAACATGGGCATCGAAGCGCTGGGGCAGCAGTCTTTGGCCAATCAATTGGCCTATCTGTTGCCTTTCGCTGAAGAAGACAAAATCGACCTGCTACAACTCGATGATCCGCAACAGCGACTCGATGCAATCCAGGCGTTGCTCGATGAGTTGCAGGGCGAATTGTTCGCATAGTGACACTTCGATGGGCCCCTGCCACCTGCCCGCAGTGTTCGGGCTTTCTTCGGCAAGATTCACTGGCGCTCGTTGTCGGGCCCAATAATGGTCAGGCTCCGATGTGACGAGGAACATCACATCGGGCGCTTGGCATCAAGCAGCTTCGGTCAGGGTCAAGAGGCGCTGGCCGGCGCTATGACCAGGTCTTCGGGTTTGATCCGCAAGGCCGGGTCGCTGTCGATTCCCCAGTAGTCTTTTGTCGAGTTGTAATACAGCGTGCCGTCCAGTTTCGTCGTCACGCCAAGGTGCTGGACAATGATTCTGGCGGCCAGCTCATTGCGTTGCCGGTGCAGGCGAATGTCGGCCAGCAGGCTATCGACGCTCGAATAGCTCTGTGCGTTGATCAGGTAAAGTTGCAGCACTTCAAACAGCAAGGCGACCTCATAGATGTTGCCGGAGCGGGTCACTACGCTCACCGACTCGACCGGCATGTCATCTTCTATGGTCGGCAACTCGATCAGGGCGCTCCCCACCCACAGGCGCTCGGCGTCCAGTTTGATGTCATCGCGGCTGATCGCCTCGGTCATCCGCGCGGTGAACAGATTCCAGGTCGAGGCATTGCTCGTTCTTGCTTGGGCTCCCGGAGTCATCAGGCGAATGATCATGTTGCTGGTCAGGTAGATGTCGTAGGACGAACTTGCGCCTTGGAGAACATAGATGCCGTTGTGGGATGCGGCCTCTATATCGACCCGGTTGGGTGTGGCCGGCAGCGCGATGGTGCGGGCAATCGTTGGCCGGGAAAACAGATATTCACCATGTCTTGGCTTCAGGCAGCCAGCGGCCTTGCGAATCTTGCTGCCCGGTTCCATGGCGTCCGACAGATAGGGCAGGTCAGGCAATTGCAGCCGGTAAGAGACGCCGTCCTGCATTACCACGGCAATGTCCTGTGCCAGATGAGCAGTCGTGACCTTCAGGCTGTTTTGGCCGCTGTAGCCATTGGCGTACGTCGATGTCTGGACGACGCCCTTGAGCGTCACTATTTTCTCTGGAAGCAACAGCGAGATATTGATGTTGCTGTAGTACAGGTGGGAGTTGAGCGATACGCCCGCGCGCTTCTCGACATGGTAATTGACGACCACATCGACCATCTCGGCATCCTTGTAATCCAGATAGATGACTCTGGAGGTTTTGCGCAGGCCGGGCCCGGCAACGAATTCGACCCTGCGCTCGGTGCGTGCCACAAAATGCCGCTTCGATCCCTGCTCCGTGAGCGTGACCGTGCCGCCATTGATGATCTCGGTGGCAGCGGATTTGCCGATGACGCTGACGACCACTTCAACATCCTGCGCCGGCGCCCCCTGCATCAGCGATGGCAGGGCAGGCAGCAGTTCATAGCCGTCCTGGGTCTTGAACAGCAATTGGCCATTTTTCAGGTGACGTTGACCGTCGACCCATTGGTAGATGTTTTCGATAGTCAGGACATGCTCGGGGTCCTCACCGTCCCGGCCACGCAATGAACTGACGAGCAGTGAAGTGCCGACGATCTGCCAACGCTGGATCCATTCGATGGGCCAGCCCAGTTCGATGACACTCGACTGCTCACCGTCTTCAATGATCGTGGTTCTGGCTGAGGTGTTCGCGATGTAGTAGCGATCCAGGCCGAGACCTCCGTCAACACGGCAATCGGCACCGCGGATGGCAATGGTATCGTCACCGTCACCGGCCGCGATGTGATCATTGCCATTGGCCGAAATGCGATTGGCCTCGCTGCTCCCGGTGACCAGACTGACACCATTGCGCAATGTCGAGATGTTTTCGATCGCGCGCACGTGTGCGATCTCGATCGCAGTCGTGGTCTGGTCATGGCTGCGCAGGGCGACCTTGCCGGTCTGCAGATTGATGTTGTAACCGAGGTGGCGAGTATCAGTGACGGGGCGGCGGCCTTCAAAGGCCAGGGTGTCGGAACCTTCGCCGCCATCGAGCGTGCTGATACCGGATGGCGCTGCTTGCTGATTGAGCAACTTGTCGGTGGTTTCGAAGTAAAACTCATCGGCCTTGCTGCCCCCGGTCAGGGTCTTCGTGCCCTCCCGATAGCTGAAGAAGTTAGGTTTGTCCTTGACCCCGACGACCTGGTCGTTGCCGTCATCGAGGCGCCAGAACACGCCTTTGTCATCGCCGGGCGTGCCTTTGACGCTACCCGCGAGGTTTGGCGGTATGCCGTTGCGGGCATCAATGATGTCGTCGCCGCCGATGATGACTGTTTCGCTGTCGAGCTTGAACGCTTGCTCTCCGGCGCGCTCATTCCATTGGTGACGCCAGATTTTCAAGGGTTGCAGTTCGACACTGAAGCTGCCGTTGACCACATATTCGGCAAAGTTCTTGTAGGCACCTTCCAGCAAGGCTTTGGTCGAGACCTCCCGTTGCCGGGTGTAATCACTGAATGCCTTGGAGATTTTGAAGCGGTCCAGCACTTCTTGATCCAGCTCCTGCCCGGTGAAGGCGAACCAGCCGGAGCGCAAGCGTTCATGGGCGCTCAGTTCGATGTAATCATCAATATCGTCGACCACTCGCGCGGCCTGGTAAATCATCGACCCGAGAATGAGGATGGCCGCTGCGGCCAGGCCCAACGGGCCGGCGACACTGCCAAAACCGGCCAGCGCCGCTGCGCCCAGGGCCAGGCTGATGCCCGCACTGGCGACACTCAGAGCGCCGGCGACGTAGTGATCCTGTGCCTCCTTGCCGCTGGTCGCCGCGGCCGCATTGAACGAGGACACGGCATCCTTGATGTCGAATGGCAGGGTGATTGCGCTGGCAAAGAGGCCGGCACCCCGACTCAGGTATTTGCCGGCCGACGTCAGCGGGAATCGCCCAAACGCCCTCGAACCGTTTCTGAGCATCGCTTCGCCGGTTTTGGTCAGGCCGCGTTCGATGATCAGAGAACCGAATTCGGCAGCAATCGAACTCCCCTGGTAGACGGCTTCCAGGGTGTCGCCTTTTTTGATGGCATCCATCATCGCCATGTAGCCGCTGTAAATCCCGAATGCCTGCAAGCCGACACCGGCACCACTCATCAGGTAGCTTTTGGATTTGCTGACCCAGCCCGGTGCATTTTCAAACGAGTCGACGCGATGAATGTCCAGGGTTTGTGCAGCGTGGCTCAGTTGGTTCAGGCGATCCATTCCGCTGCCGGCGGGCAGCGGTCTGCCGCTGACGAACAGCGCCGAGGCGTCGCTGGAACGTTTGCAGGCAATTTCAAAGAAGAGGGTGGCCACGACCCCGCTGTCGGCGATGTCCGCGTGTCTGACGCGTGTCTCGACCGTTGCCGAGTTGAAGTTGAGTGCATTCAGAAAGGCCTGGTCCGGTGTTTTTATGCTGGCGTTCGCCGCACTGATTACCTGGCCGTTGACCGTGGCGCCCAGGGCCTTGAGTTCCACACGGCTCACCCAGACTTCACCGATGCGCAGGGGGCCGAAATGTTTATCGAGGGATTTGAGTGTGTGTTTTACGCCATCGCCTTCAATGAGTGTGTCTGTTGTTATGTTTGAAAGTGTGGAAGTGGCTTCAGTATTGTTGGCTGCAGGCGCATGAGTATTGGCCGAACGACTTATTGCTGTGACCTGCAGAGTGGGGCCAAGAGGTATTTCGATTGCCGGTTCTATAAGTTTTGCCACGAGTTGATCCTTTTAATGACAAGCGTTGTGCCGCCCCGGTTTCCGTACCGGTTTGAATAAAGCGTTTAACTGATTTTAATCAGGCGAAGTTGTTGCGAGTACCGGCGCTCAAGTGCATTTATTCAGGCCAGGTGATGTCATCGCCGAACTCGTCTTTATTGCCGGAAAGTTTGAGTATCGGTTTGCCCGCCGCTTGCGCGGCATCGATCAGTCGATCGTATTCATCTTGGTTGGCACGCCCTGCGTGGGTTGCCGCTTCGATGCGTTCGGCGTTTGCGCCGGCCTGTTCCTGGAGGTCGTAAACGTTCGCCGCTTTGCTCAGGGTTGAATCCAGCAACCAGACGCGCTTGGCGTCCAGACCTTTTTTGGTCACGGAAATCAGGCCTTCGTGATCATCCGAGGGAAACCGGGTGGTCGGAGCGTCGAGGGCAGACGAGTTGAACAGATAGTTCACTTCATGGGGGACCACTTCCAGGCCTCGGGTGTCCAGTACATAGATAAACATTTGTGTCTGGCGCTCCCGGGTCCGTTCGTAGTTGCGTTCACGGTCCATCGCGACCGGGCTTGCGGCATCCGACCAGTCGGAAGAGGCGCTGCTGTCGCTGCTGTTACCGGCATCGCTGTCAGGGGACGCATCGTCTGCGGCTCTGCCGGGATACTTGTTGGTCTGGCTGTTGAATCGCAGGTATTCCGGGTCCGGTGCGCTGGCATACATCTGCCCTTCCTTGAGGCTGAACGTGGCGCTCATCGGTTTATGCGTGGAGGCTCCGGGACTGTGTGCGTAGCGGGACAGCATAGTGTCGTCATTCGCCAATTCGAACGGTGTGCGTTCATCCCCGCGAAACAGCGCCGGCACGTCGGTTCGATAAAGGCAGTTGTGCTGGTTGCGCAGGTAACCCAGTTTGGCCAACAGCGCTTCGCGCAGCTCAACGGTCAAGAGGCGTTCCGGGTCGTACCAGTCATGGCGCGGGTGGCGTTTCAAATGCAGTTCGCTGATAGCATCCCGACTCAGCTGGTCGAGGCGATGCGGGTTGCCGATGTCTTGCGTCAGACGTTTATGCGCCGTTGCCCACGCCGGCAACTTCAGCTCGCTTTTGAGGTGCTGCTGCAAGCGGGTCAACTGGCTTGGCAGCAAGTTGTATGACTGCAGGAATGTCTCGCGTTCTGTCGCGGTCATGGACGGATGCAGCCAGCGCAGTGAGCTTCCCAGCAATGCCTCGACCGCGTTCGGCATGTCTCGTGGCTCGGCCCAGCGTGGCGGGCCGCCCGAAGCCTGGGCCTCGATCCGGAATCGCGCGATGTCCTGGCCTTCCACGGCGTACGCCTGCCATATCTGATGATCGGTCCATTGCTGCAAATGCGTGGCGGGGGCGCCAAACCCGTTGACGGGCGGGGCGACCTGGATCCATCGGGCGTATCGATCGCGGAATGCAAACAGTGAGTCGGTTCGCGTTGAGCCCGGTCTCGGTTCAAGTTCGTAATAGCCCTGAGCATCCGGAGAACGATCCGATGGCCTGTAGCGGTTCGGGTCGATGAATGTCGGCGCCTCCATCGTGCGCGGTTGTTTGGCAGCAGAGGGCTGATCGATCTGTTCGTCCGTGAATGCAGAGCGACGCTTGGGAGCAGGCTCGCCTGCCGTTTGTGCGGTCTGGCGGACACGGTTGGTGGCAATGTCGTCGGAGGTCAGGCGCCAGGTTGGCCGCCCTTCATTTTTGTAGATGATCGGGCCAAGTGCATGACGGTCTTTGAGCAGTTTCAGCCGATAGACTTTGAGTTTTTCGTCCAGATCGACATGCGCGGTGCGCAGGCCTCCGTCGTGTTCGACATCGACAAACCGGCGGCCGACGATGAAACGCCAGCCCTCATCGTTGGCGGATTGCATTCCCCGCAGGAAAGGGGCGTGAAGCCAGTATTTGTCCACAGGGTGTTCGTTCGCGTGGCCGTCAATGCTCCGTGTCGGCATTTCGCTGATGTGCAACGTGGCTGGCGGGAGGTATTCGATGGCCGGATCAGGCGTCTGGGGGCGAGTGGCGTGTGTTGAAAGACGGGAATCGAAAGGCCAGTGTGCACGTGTAGAAGCGAAGTCCGGCTGGCGCGCAGGCGGCGTAATGGATTCGATGGGGTGCGACGATACAGTGGGTGGTTTGCGCGGTGTTTTTGGACTCATGGATTACTCGGAGTTGATTGGGTTCATGGGTATTTAAGTTGCTGATTGAGTGCGTGTGATGTTTGTGTGTTGCATATGAAAGTTTGTCAGTGGTTATTTGATTTTTTGGTTTTGAAGTTCTGGCGGTTTCAATGTAATTGATTTTTTGTCGGGCAGTGGGCGCGTTGTTACGATGCTGCGGTTAAATATGTAACTTGAATTTTATAGGGCGGGGTGATGTAGGTAGCTGGAGTTATTAAGCGAGGAATACTTACCGGGAAGGTATTAAGGGGGCGTAGGGAGATCGCGCCACTCTTGTCGGAATAATCCTCAAAGAGTGGCGGATAGGGGAAAGGGACAAACAGGTTTAATCAGTACGCGTAACGCAATAGTGTGTGGGGCAGGTGGCGAAACGCGAAGAAACTGAACAGTGCCACCAGTGCCGGCAGAATCAGCCACCAGACTTTGAAAGGCATTGCATTGAGGGGGCCCTGGCGCTGGTTCAGCCACAGGCTTGCAGCGCAGACACATGCCGCCAGCATCGCGCCGGCGAGGACATCGGTCGGCCAGTGCGCACCCAGGTAAACCCGTGAAAGGGCAATCGCCAGGGCCGGAATGCAGCCAACCAGCAGCCAGGTCAAGCGCATGCGGGGTGGTTGACCGCGGCCAGCGAGGACGCCCAGGGTCAGGAATAGTGCGAACGAACCCGAGGCATGGCCACTGGGCATGCTGAAGCTGGTAATCGGGTCGGCTAGTATTTCCGGACGAACCCTTGCGAAAAACAGCTTGGTCACCGTGTTGGCCAGCGCCGTGCACAGCAGGGTACTTGCGGCAAAAATGGCCTGACGCCACTGGCGGCACAGCAACAGCAGACCTGTCAGCAGAACGCTGAACATCAGCATGTTGCGGAACTCGCCGATCAGGGTAAAGGTGACGGCGATTTCATCCAGCAGCGGTTGGCGATGTTCCTGCACCAGCGTCATCACGCCTTGGTCGAGGGCTGTCAAATACGGATAGCCGATGAACAGACCGAGCAGAATCAACAGGCTCATGCTGCTGATCCACAGCGTCGCCCGGCGGTGACGGCGCAGGCTGCTGTTCGCGCTGAGGCCGACCATGACCGCGATGCTGGCAGCGACGATCCCGGCCTCAAGCCAGAAACCCTCCGGCAATGGCAAGCGAAACGCCGCGCCGGTGGCCCAACCGGGCAACAGATAGGCCAGGCTCCAGCCTGCGGCGGCCAACAAGCTGACGGCGGCGAAGCGCGGGAAGGGCATGTCGCACATCCCGGCGACCATTGGCAGCATCGGGCGCAGTGGGCCGATAAAGCGTCCTACCAACAGGCTGGCGATCCCGTAGCGCTGGAAATAGGTTTCGGCGCCGGCCATCCATTCCGGGTGATGGCGCAGTCCCGGCAGTCGTCGGATGTTCTGGTGGAAATGTCGACCGAGAAAGTACGAGATCAAATCGCCAAGGATGCCGCCGAGGAAGCCCAGCAACAGGGTTTCACTCAACGACAGCGCGCCGCTGCCAGCCAGTGCGGCCACGGCAAACAACAGCACCGTGCCAGGCACGATCAGCCCCGCAATCGCCAGGCATTCGACAAAGGCAACAATGAATACCGCCGCGGCCAGCCACTGTGGATTGGCCGCCAGCCAACCGGTCACGCTATCGAGCCATGGGCCCATACAGAAAAACTCCAATCATTGATTAGCCCTGTGTAGGAGCAGCCTTCGGCAACTCCTGCATTGGGGGTTACAGCAAGAAATAATCCCGGCCTTCGACCTGGCCGCGTCGAAGCGGGTTCCGCGTGCACCATTGCGCATAAGCTGAGTCGACGAAGCGGTACATCAAGTGCTCGTCACGGCCATGGGGAATGCCCAGGCGTGTGGTTTGAATGATGTGCGACGGCGCAGGCCCGGTGTCTTCTACCAGAAGTAATTGGTGATCGAAACGTTTGGCGTCCCACATCGGAACTTTCAAACCCAGTGCTTTGCACAGCAAGGTCTGACCGGCGCAGAGCTTCTGCGACGGGCGCGGACGGCCCTGAGCATCCGGGTTGTTCAGCAGCATCTGCGCCAGGCTCGCCGGGCCGCTGATTTCATCGACCCACGGATAGGCGGATTTGATCAGTACCGCATTGCCCGGCCCCTGTGCGCTGAAGTTCAGGGAGTCACCCCCGCGGGCGTAATACATATAGATGTGTCCGCCATCCAGAAACAAAGCCTTACGTTTTTCTGTGTAGCCGAGGGAGGCGTGACTGCCTTTTTCTGCGCAGTAATACGCTTCGGTTTCAATGATTCGCGCACTGAGCCACAGGTCGCCGATCCGATGGCGGATGACTTTGCCGAGCAGATCGCGGGCCAGCACTTGCGCGTCACGGTCGAAAAACGTGTCCGGGAGCCCCAGCGGCAGGCGTTCGGCGCGGTTGCGAACGGTCAGGTTGGACATGGCGGGCAATGTTTATCCAGGCTGAAGAGGTCGAGATGATAACAACGCACGGCTTAATTGAGCCTGAACACCGGCGAATCAACGTTCATTTCGACCATCCGCCCGTCACCGCTGTTAGTCCCGTGACGCGACAGCTATAATCTGCCGCTTTCCTCTTTGCCAAGACCCCAGCAGACCATGACTGAGTCCGTTCTTGACTACATGACCCGATTGGGTCGCGCCGCCCGCGCAGCTTCCCGGGTCATCGGCCGTGCCAGCACCGCGCAGAAAAACCGCGCCTTGCAGGCCGCTGCCAATGCCCTGGACGCTGCGCGCGTCGAGCTTGCCGCAGCCAATGAACAGGACCTGGCCGCCGGTCGCGCCAATGGTCTGGAGCCGGCCCTGCTGGAGCGTCTGGAGCTGACCCCGGCGCGCATCGACGGCATGATCGTCGGTTTGCGTCAGGTCGCGGCACTGCCGGACCCGGTCGGTGCGATCCGCGACATGAGCTTCCGTCCGTCGGGGATTCAGGTCGGCAAAATGCGCGTGCCGCTGGGCGTGATCGGGATCATCTACGAATCCCGGCCCAACGTGACCATCGATGCCGCCAGCCTGTGCCTGAAGTCCGGCAACGCGACCATCCTGCGCGGTGGCTCCGAAGCGATTCACTCCAACCGGGCGATTGCCGCGTGCATTCAGCGCGGGCTGGCCGAAGCCGAACTGCCCGCTGCCGTGGTGCAAGTGGTTGAGACCACCGACCGTGCCGCCGTTGGCGCGATGATTACCATGCCTGAGTACGTCGATGTGATCGTGCCGCGCGGTGGCCGTGGCCTGATCGAACGCATCAGCCGCGATGCCCGGGTGCCGGTGATCAAGCATCTGGACGGCATCTGCCACGTTTACGTCAGCGCCCACGCCGATCTTCTCAAAGCCCAGCGCATCGCCTTCAATGCCAAGACTTATCGTTACGGCATCTGCGGTGCGATGGAGACCTTGCTGGTTGACGAAACTGTTGCGAAGGATTTCCTGCCGTCGATGGCGGCGCAGTTCCGCGAAAAAGGCGTCGAACTGCGTGGCTGCGAGCGCACCCGGGCGATCATCGACGCCGTTGCCGCCAGCGAAGACGACTGGAACACCGAGTATCTGGCGCCGATCCTGTCGATCCGCGTGGTCGACGGTCTGGATCAGGCCATTGAACACATCAACCATTACGGCTCCCATCACACCGACTCGATCGTCAGCGAAAACCTCGCCGACACCCGCCGGTTTGTGGCGGAAGTCGACTCGGCGTCGGTGATGATCAACACGCCGACGTGCTTCGCCGATGGATTTGAATACGGTTTGGGTGCCGAGATCGGCATTTCTACTGATAAGCTGCACGCCCGTGGCCCGGTAGGTCTCGAAGGACTGACGTGCGAGAAGTATGTCGTGGTCGGTGATGGCCAGTTGCGCGGCCAGGCGCCGGTCTGACTTGACCGACCTCGACCTGACAGCGCCGCAAACCGGCAGCGAGCCCCGCCCCCGTCGTATCGGCGTACTGGGCGGCACGTTCGACCCGGTACACATCGGCCATTTGCGCGGTGGGCTGGAAGTCGCCGAAGCGCTGGCGCTCGACGAGTTGCGCCTGATGCCGAACGCGCGGCCGCCACATCGCGGTACGCCGCAGGTGTCGGCGCAGGATCGCTTGGCGATGGTCGAGTGTGCGGTGGCCGGCATGCCGCCGCTGGTGGTGGACGCCCGCGAATTGCAGCGGGACAAGCCGTCCTGGACCATTGATACCCTGGAGTCGATGCGCGCTGAAATGCCCGCCGAGACCCAGGTTTTTCTGCTTTTGGGCTGGGACGCATTTTGCGGCCTGCCCACTTGGCACCGCTGGGAAGAGTTGCTCCAGCATTGCCACATCCTGGTGCTACAGCGCCCGGACGCCGACAGCGAACCGCCGGATGCCTTGCGCAACCTGCTGGCAGCGCGTTCGGTGAGCGACCCGCTGGCCCTGAAAGGGCCGAGCGGACAGATTGCATTCGTCTGGCAGACACCGCTCGCGGTTTCCGCCACCCAGATCCGTCAACTGCTGGCCAGCGGTAAGTCGGTACGTTTCCTGGTGCCCGACGCGGTCCTGGCCTACATCGATGCGCACGGTCTGTACCGTGCGTCGAACTGAACAAGGCGTGCTTCACTGATACGAATCCACGTGTCGCCAAGCCGCCGAATATACGAGCAAAACGAGTTTTATATGACTGACAAAGACCAAACCAAAGTAAAGCGCAAAGGCACATTCAAGAGCGCCCCGCTGCCAGAACCGGTCAACACCAATGAGCCGCTGAAGGGCGACGAACTGGTCAAGCTTGCCGTAGCCGCTCTGGAAGACGTCAAGGCGCAAGACATCCAGATCATTGATGTTCGCGACAAGCAGAGCATCACTGACTACATGATCATCGCCACCGGTACCTCCAACCGCCAGATCAACGCGATGCTCGACAAGGTTCGCGAAGAAGTCAAAAAGCAGGGCGCCAAGCCGCTGGGCGAAGAAGGCAAGGGCGACAGTGACTGGGTGCTGCTCGACCTGGACCTGGTAATCGTGCACATGATGACTGCCTCGGCGCGTCAGTTCTACGATCTGGAGCGCCTGTGGGCCGGTGCCGAGCAAAGCCGTGCGGCCGACGCCAAGCACCACAGCCCGGAAAACACCCACGAGCATTTCACCAAGCTCAACAAAGACCAGCTGTAAGGGATTGCTGTGCGACTGCGCCTGATCGCCGTCGGTTCACGCATGCCCAAGTGGGTGGAAGAAGGCTGGCATGAATATGCCAAGCGTCTTCCGTCCGAGCTGGCGCTGGAACTGGTGGAAATACCGCTCAATACCCGTGGCAAGAATGCCGACGTGGCCCGATTCATCCGCCAGGAAGGCGAAGCCATGCTGGCCAAGGTCGGGCCGAACGAGCAGATCGTCACGCTGGAAGTCCACGGCAAACCCTGGAGCACCGAGCAGCTTGCGGTCGAACTTGACCGTTGGCGGCTGGATTCGCGCACGGTCAATTTCATGGTTGGTGGCCCCGAAGGGCTGGCGCCGGAAGTCTGCGCCCGTGCCGATCAGCGCTGGTCGTTGTCGCCGCTGACGTTGCCGCACCCGCTGGTGCGGATCCTGATCGGCGAACAGTTGTATCGTGCCTGGACCGTGCTGTCCGGTCACCCTTACCACAAGTAATCCAGCCCTCATGTCTCAGCCGATCCGCATCAAGGACCACGAAAAGGACGCACGCCTGGTGCGTAGCCGCGTCGTGTTCGGGGCCATTGCGATCATGCTGTTGATCGGCGTGTTGATCGCGCGGCTGTATTACTTGCAGGTGATCCAGTACGAGTATCACTCGACACTGTCGGAAAACAACCGCGTCCACGTGCAGCCGATTCCACCGACCCGTGGGTTGATTTTCGACCGCAACGGTGTGGTGGTAGCGGACAACCGTCCAAGCTTCAGCCTGAGCATGACCCGCGAGCGCTCCGGCGACTGGCAGCAAGTGCTTGACGTCATCGTCGAAGTGCTGGAGCTGACGCCCGAGGACCGGGTGATTTTCGAAAAACGCATGCGCCAAGGGCGCCGGCCGTTCGAGCCGGTGCCGATTCTGTTCGAGCTGAGCGAAGAGCAGATCGCCCGCATCGCCGTGAACCAGTTCCGCCTGCCCGGCGTGGAGGTGGTTGCACAACTGGTTCGTCACTACCCGCAGGGCGCGCATTTTGCGCACTCGGTGGGCTACATGGGGCGGATCAACGAGAAAGAGTTGAAGAGCCTCGACCCGGTCAACTACAGCGGCACCCACCACATCGGTAAAACCGGCATCGAGCGTTTCTACGAGCCGGAATTGCACGGTCAGGTCGGTTACGAAGAAGTCGAGACCAACGCCCGTGGCCGTGTGTTGCGGGTGCTCAAGCGCACCGATCCGATTCCCGGCAAGGACATTGTGCTGAGCCTGGACATCAAATTGCAGGAAGCCGCCGAGGCAGCATTGGGCGGACGTCGCGGCGCGGTCGTGGCGCTGGATCCGAAGACCGGCGAAGTGCTGGCGATGGTCAGTCAGCCGAGCTTCGATCCGAACCTGTTCGTCACCGGGATCAGCTTCAAGGCGTATGCCGAGTTGCGTGATTCGATCGACCGGCCGTTGTTCAACCGTGTATTGCGCGGTCTGTATCCGCCGGGTTCGACGATCAAACCGGCGGTGGCGATTGCCGGTCTTGATTCCGGTGTGGTGACGGCGTCGAGCCGGGTGTTCGACCCGGGCTACTACATGCTGCCCAACTACGATCACAAATACCGTAACTGGAACCGCACCGGTGACGGCTTCGTCGATCTCGATACCGCGATCATGCGTTCCAACGACACCTACTTCTACGACCTGGCGCACAAGCTCGGCATTGATCGGTTGTCGGCTTATATGAACAAGTTCGGCATCGGCCAGAAGGTCTCGCTGGACATGTTCGAAGAATCCCCCGGCCTGATGCCATCGCGCGAGTGGAAGCGGGCGACGCGCAAACAGGCGTGGTTCCCGGGCGAAACCCTGATCCTCGGGATCGGCCAGGGCTATATGCAATCGACGCCGCTGCAATTGGCCCAGGCGACGGCGCTGGTGGCCAACAAAGGCATCTGGAATCGTCCGCACCTGGCCAAGTCCCTCGAAGGGGTGAAGCCGGTTGACGAGAATCCGATGCCGGACATTGTCCTGCGTGATCCGTCGGACTGGACCAAGGTCAACCACGGTATGCAGCAGGTGATGCACGGCGCGCGTGGTACTGCGCGCAAAGCGGCCATCGGCGCGCAATACCGCATTGCCGGCAAGTCGGGTACCGCGCAGGTCGTGGCGATCAAGCAGGGTGAGAAGTACGACCGCTCCAAGGTTCAGGAACGTCACCGCGACCATGCCTTGTTCGTCGGTTTCGCCCCGGCCGATGACCCGAAAATCGTTGTATCGGTGATGGTCGAGAACGGTGAGTCCGGCTCCGGCGTTGCGGCGCCGGTGGTGCGCCAGGTCATGGATGCCTGGCTGCTCGACCAGGACGGACGTTTGAAGGCCGAATACGCCAGCCCAATCAGTGCGGAGGCTACGGCCCGTGATGAATAACTTTGATCGCATGCTCTCCAGTGAGGATGTGATGCGTCGCCGCGCGACGTTGCTGCAAAGACTGCATATCGATGGCCCGTTGTTGATTCTGCTGCTGATCCTCGCCGCCGGCAGCCTGTTCGTGCTGTATTCGGCCAGTGGCAAAAGCTGGGATCTGCTGGCCAAACAGGCTACTTCATTCGGTATCGGTCTGGTGTCGATGATCATCATCGCCCAGTTCGAGCCGCGTTTCATGGCGCGTTGGGTGCCGCTCGGCTATGTGATTGGCGTGGTGTTGCTGCTGGTGGTGGACATCATGGGTCACAACGCCATGGGCGCGACACGCTGGATCAATATCCCAGGGGTGATTCGCTTCCAGCCTTCGGAATTCATGAAGATTCTGATGCCGGCGACCATCGCCTGGTACCTGTCCAAGCGCACGTTACCGCCACAACTCAAGCATGTCGGCATCAGCCTGATGCTGATCGGCGTGCCGTTCGCGCTGATTGTGCGCCAGCCCGATCTGGGCACTTCGCTGCTGATCCTGGCGGGCGGCGCATTCGTCTTGTTCATGGGCGGGCTGCGCTGGCGCTGGATTCTCAGCGTGCTGGCCGCCGCAATTCCGGTGTCGGTGGCGATGTGGTTTTTCATCATGCACGACTACCAGAAGCAGCGGATCCTGACCTTCCTCGACCCGGAAAGTGACCCGCTGGGCACCGGCTGGAACATCATTCAGTCGAAAGCCGCGATCGGTTCCGGCGGTGTTTTTGGCAAGGGCTGGCTGCTCGGTACTCAGTCGCACCTGGACTTTCTGCCGGAAAGCCACACCGACTTCATCATTGCCGTACTCGGCGAAGAGTTCGGGCTGGTGGGCATTTGCGCGCTGTTGCTGATCTACCTGCTGTTGATCGGCCGAGGGCTGGTGATTACCGCGCAGGCACAAACGCTGTTCGGCAAATTGCTCGCCGGGGCGTTGACCATGACGTTTTTTGTTTACGTTTTCGTCAACATCGGTATGGTCAGTGGCCTGTTGCCGGTCGTAGGGGTGCCGTTGCCGTTCATTAGCTACGGAGGAACTTCGCTGGTGACACTGCTGTCAGCGTTTGGGGTTTTGATGTCGATCCATACCCATCGCAAGTGGATCGCGCAGGTTTGAATAAGGTGAAGAGTTCAATGCAAGTAATGCGTGGCTGGGCGACTCGATGCGCGCCGCTGGTTGGCCTGATGGGCCTCCTGGGCAGTGTGCAGGAAGCGCTGGCCGGCGAATACGAAGGCTCGCCGCAGGTGGCCGAGTTCGTCGGTGAAATGACCCGCGACTATGGTTTCGCCGGTGAACAACTGATGGGGGTGTTCCGCGAGGCAGAGCGCAAGCAGTCGATTCTTGACGCCATTTCCAAGCCCGCCGAACGGGTCAAGCAGTGGAAAGAATATCGCCCGATGTTCATCACTGACGCGCGTATTGCTCGTGGTGTGGACTTCTGGCGTCAACACGAGGCGACCCTGGCCCGTGCCGAGCAGGAATACGGGGTACCGGCACAAGTCATCGTGTCGATTATCGGCGTTGAAACCTTTTTCGGACGTAATACCGGTAATTTCCGGGTGATCGATGCATTGTCCACGCTCGGTTTCGACTATCCTCCCCGTGCCGAATTTTTCCGCAAGGAACTGCGTGAGTTCCTGCTGCTGGCGCGTGAAGAACAGGTCGACCCACTGACCCTGAAAGGCTCGTACGCCGGGGCCATGGGCTTGCCGCAGTTCATGCCGAGCAGCTTCCGCGCTTACGCGGTGGATTTCGACGGTGACGGCCACATCAATATCTGGAACAACCCGGATGATGCGATCGGCAGCGTCGCCAGTTACTTCAAGCGTCACGGCTGGGTGGCCGGCGAACCTGTGGTCAGCCGCGCCGATGTGCGTGGCGAGCAGGTCGATGAAGGCCTGACCACCGGCATCGAGCCGACAAAGACCGTCGCAGAGTTGCGAGCGCTGGGCTGGTCAAGTCATGATGCGCTGCGCGATGATATGCCGGTTACTGCATTTCGCCTCGAAGGCGACAATGGCCCCGAATACTGGATGGGCCTGAAGAATTTTTACGCGATCACGCGTTATAACCGCAGCGTGATGTACGCCATGGCCGTACATCAACTGTCTGAACAGCTGGTACAAGCACGGGGCGTCAAGTAATGCGGGCATTGCCTAACAATAAACCCCTGAAGCTGGTGGCTTTCGCTGCGTTGGCGGTGTTGGTCGCCAGTTGTACGACCAGCCGTGCGCCGACACAGAAAACCTCTTCGACCGCTGTGCGTGCGCAGCCGGGCCTGGACATCAACCGCGCACACAAAGATGGCGCGCCGTGGTGGGACGTCGACGTGTCGCGCATCCCCGATGCCACCCCGACCCTGCACACCGGGCCCTACAAGGCCAACCCGTATACCGTGCTGGGCAAGACCTACTTCCCGTTGCAAGAGTCCAAGACCTACGTCGCTTCGGGTACGGCGTCCTGGTACGGCACCAAGTTTCATGGTCAGAACACCGCCAATGGCGAGGTCTACGACCTGTACGGCATGAGTGCCGCGCACAAAACCTTGCCACTGCCAAGTTACGTTCGGGTGACCAACCTGGACAACAACCGGACGGTGATCCTGCGGGTCAATGACCGTGGGCCGTTCTACTCTGACCGCATTATCGATTTGTCCTACGCGGCGGCGAAAAAACTCGGTTACGCCGAAACCGGCACCGCGCGGGTCAAGGTTGAAGGCATCGATCCGCAGCAGTATTGGGCTGCCAAGGGCCGTCCGGCACCGCTGATGCTCAACGAGCCGCAAGTCGCGCAGAACAGCGCTCCGGTGATCACGGCATCGGCCGGCACCGTCGAACAATGGACGCCGCCACCGCAACAACACGCCTCTGACACCGTCCCGGTGCCGATGAGCGCAAAAAAAAACGCTTCTGCAACAGCGTCTGGCCAGTATCTGCAGGTGGGCGCGTTCGCCAACCCGGACGCTGCAGAACTGCTGAGGTCGAAGCTCAGCGGGATGGTGAGCGCTCCGGTGTTCATCAGCTCGATCGTGCGCAATCAGCAGACTCTGCATCGGGTACGCCTGGGGCCGATCGGCTCGCCGGGTGAAATCGCCCAGGTGCAGAACAGCGTGCGCCTGGCCAATCTTGGTTCGCCAAGCGTGGTCACCGAGTAATACGTAGAACTTGATTGACGGTTCACTTGCGGTATCGGGGGGTGAACCAGGTTGTTGGCTCGTCGAAGAACAAAAGCCCGGCAAGGGTGACTGGAGTGAGCAACTGAACACGCGATGGCTCGTTAGAAAGTCATCTGATTAAATTTTGTCCGCAAGGGCAGTTTCCATTAGCGATTTCGAGAGACGGATGAACATCACCACCTTTGCCAAACGCCTGTGTCTGCTAGTCCCGCTGCTCCTCTCGCCAGCCGCCTTCGCGGCCGAGATGATGCCGTCGCCACCGCAACTGGCCGCTAAAGCCTACGTACTCATGGATGCCGCCAGCGGCAACGTGCTGGTAGAAAACAACGGTGACCAGCGTTTGCCACCGGCCAGCCTGACCAAGCTGATGACCGCGTACATCGCGACCTTGGAAATCCGTCGTGGCCAGATCGGTGAAAACGATCCGGTGACCGTCAGCGAGAACGCTTGGCGTACCGGCGGTTCGCGGATGTTCATCAAAGTCGGCTCGCAGGTGACTGTCAGCGACCTGCTGCACGGCATCATCATCCAGTCCGGCAACGACGCCAGCGTGGCGCTGTCCGAGCACATCGCCGGCAGCGAAGATGCGTTCGCCGATCTGATGAACAAGACCGTCACCGATCTGGGCATGACCAATACCCACTTCATGAACCCGACCGGTCTGCCAAATCCTGAGCACTACTCGTCGGCTCACGACATGGCGATCCTGGCGCGTGCGATCATCCACGAAGACCCGGCTCACTACGCGATCTACTCGCAGAAAGAGTTCTTCTGGAACGGCATCAAGCAACCTAACCGCAACCTGCTGCTGTGGCGTGACAAGACCGTTGACGGTCTGAAAACCGGTCACACCGATGAAGCCGGCTACTGCATGGTGTCCTCGGCTGTACGTGATGGCCAGCGCCTGATCGCCGTGGTGTTCGGCACCAACAGCGAAGTGGCTCGCGCCGCTGAAACCCAGAAGCTGCTGACCTACGGTTTCCGCTTCTTCGAAACCCAGACCTTCTATCAGAAGGGCACCGAACTGGCTCAGGCCCCGGTGTGGAAAGGCACCACCAATCAAGTCAAGGCCGGCCTGGCTGAAGACCTGACCATGACCCTGCCAAAAGGCCAGCTGAAAAAGCTCGCTGCCAGCATGACCATGAACCCGCAACTGACCGCGCCAATCGCCAAGGGCGACGTGATCGGTAAAGTCGAAGTCAAACTGGAAGACAAGGTCGTGCACAGCGCTGACCTGATCGCTCTGGATGGCGTCGAGGAGGGTGGTATCTTCCGCCGCATGTGGGATAGCATCCGTCTATTCTTCTACGGCTTGTTCAACTGATTTGTGTTGACCTGCATGGCCCCGCCCCGATCCGGTGCGGGGCCATGCGCGTTATCACGGCTTGCGCTCAAGAGGCCGTTACGCCATGACCGATACCGAAGTAAAGGCGCCAAAGATCGAATTTCCCCAGACTGATTATCCGATTAAGGTAATCAGCGATACGGGTGTAGGTCACAAAGACAAGATCATCGAGATCGTGAAGAAATTCGCGGAGATCAACGATGAGCGTGTCGACGAACGTTCGAGCAGCAACGGCAAATACACCACGATTCAGTTGCACATCGTCGCGACCGATCAGGATCAGCTGTACAACATCAACAGCGAACTGCGGGCGACCGGTTTCGTACACATGGTGTTGTGATGCCGGGCACGCTGGGCTTTCGCGAACTTGGCCAGTTGGCTTACGAGCCGGTCTGGCATGCCATGCAACGTTTCACCAATGAACGCGGCAGCAATGCCGCCGACGAAATCTGGCTCGTCGAACACCCGCCGGTGTTCACTCAGGGCCAGGCTGGCAAGGCCGAACACTTGCTGCTGCCGGGAGACATCCCGGTGGTGCAGGTCGATCGTGGCGGCCAGGTGACTTATCATGGCCCCGGCCAATTGGTGGCTTACCTGTTACTGGATGTGCGCAAGCTGGGTTTCGGCGTACGTGATCTGGTCAGCCGCATGGAGCTTTGCCTGATCGAACTGCTGGCCAGCTACGGCGTGACCGCGGCGGCCAAGCCAGACGCTCCCGGTGTGTACGTCAATGGAGCGAAAATCGCTTCTCTGGGTTTGCGGATTCGCCACGGTTGTTCCTTTCATGGCCTGGCCCTGAACGTGGATATGAACCTGGAACCGTTTCGACGGATTAATCCCTGCGGCTATGCCGGGCTGGCGATGACCCAGCTGAGCGACCACGCAGGATCGATTGAATTTGCCGAGGTAAGTGCCCGGCTGCGCGCGCAGCTCGTCAAACACCTCGACTATGCTGAGCAGACGACCCTGACGGGCGGAATCGACTGATATGACTACTGATGCAGTGCAAACCATGATCCCGACGCTCGACGTGACCGAGCGCCCGGCCCCGCGTCCCAAGGTAGAAGCCGGCGTCAAGCTGCGCGGCGCCGAGAAGGTTGCACGCATCCCGGTAAAGATCATTCCGACCACCGAACTGCCGAAGAAACCTGACTGGATTCGCGTGCGCATCCCGGTTTCGCCGGAAGTCGACCGCATCAAGAGCCTGCTGCGCAAACACAAGCTGCACAGCGTTTGCGAAGAAGCCTCCTGCCCGAACCTGGGCGAGTGCTTCTCCGGCGGCACCGCGACCTTCATGATCATGGGTGACATCTGCACCCGTCGCTGCCCGTTCTGCGACGTTGGCCACGGTCGTCCGAAGCCACTGGACGTCAACGAGCCGGAAAGCCTGGCCATCGCCATCGCCGACCTCAAGCTCAAGTACGTGGTGATCACTTCGGTTGACCGCGACGACCTGCGTGACGGCGGTGCCCAGCATTTTGCCGATTGCATCCGCGAAATCCGCAAACTGTCGCCGAACGTGCAGCTCGAGACTCTTGTTCCGGACTACCGTGGCCGCATGGACGTCGCGCTGGAAATCACCGCCGCCGAGCCGCCGGATGTGTTCAACCACAACCTGGAAACCGTGCCGCGCCTGTACAAGGCTGCGCGTCCGGGTTCGGATTACCAGTGGTCGCTGACTCTGTTGCAACGCTTTAAGCAGATGATGCCGCACATTCCGACCAAATCCGGCCTGATGCTGGGTCTGGGTGAGACCGATGAAGAGGTCATCGAAGTGATGAAGCGCATGCGCGAACATGACATCGACATGCTGACCCTTGGCCAGTATCTGCAACCGTCGCGCAGTCACTTGCCGGTGCAGCGTTTTGTGCACCCGGACACCTTCGCCTGGTTCGCCGAGGAAGGTTACAAGATGGGCTTCAAGAACGTCGCGTCGGGCCCGCTGGTGCGTTCTTCGTATCACGCCGATGAGCAAGCGAAGCTGGTCAAGGCTGAGCTGCTGGGTTCCTGATCCGGCGCTGAATGAAAAAATGCCCGCCGAGGTTTTAACACCCGGCGGGCATTTTTTTGCCCGTCTTACATTCGATGCTGATTTTTCCTGCAACCTGCGGCGTGGCCGACCCTCTTCTGTTTGCCGCCGTTCCTGACTACTGTGTGTGCATGACTCACAGGGAGATCCAAGGATGACCGTTCGACCGACCCACACACTTTGTCCGCACAGAGCCGTGCCCGCGTTGCCCTCAGAAGGACTGATCGGCGTCATTGCACCTGCCGGCCCCGGTGCTCTGGACACAGATAAGGCGCTGCAATGGATGCGCGCCCGCGGCTATGGCTTGAAAGTGTTTCCCGGCGTCTACGAGAAGGACGGCTATCTGGCCGGCAGTGACGATGTGCGCCTGCGCGATCTGCACGCAGCGTTCGCTGATCCCGAGGTTGATGCCATCATTTGCCTGCGCGGCGGCTACGGTACGCCGCGCTTGCTCGACCGCATCGACTACGATTTGCTGAGCCGCCACGCCAAGCCTTTCGTCGGCTACAGCGATATCACCGCACTGCACCTGGCCATCAGTCGTTATGCCGGGTTCGTGACCTTTCACGGGCCGCTGCTCAATGCTGACCTGCTGGGTGACAAGGAGCCGCCGACGGTCACCTCGTTCTTCGCCATGCTGCGCGGGCAATTGAAGGCAGGGAGTGTGTTTAGCCATCCGGTGGCTTATCCATTGACCACTGTCGAGCCTGGTATCGCCCATGGGCGCTTGCTCGGCGGTAATCTGGCGATGATCGCCGCAACGCTGGGCACGCCTTACGAGATTGATGTCGCAGGGGTGATTCTGCTCATCGAAGACATCAACGAGCCGCTGTATCGCATCGACCGATTGCTGACGCAGATGCGCTTGGCCGGCAAATTAGCCAAACTGCGTGGCGTGCTGGTCGGGGACATAGCAGGTGTGGATGTCGCGGCACTGAACCGCTTGCTCAAGCAAACTTTCGAGCCGTTGCGGATTCCGGTTTTGTCGGGGTGGCGTAGCGGGCACTGCGATCCGAACCTGACGTTGCCAATGGGGGCGCTGGTGCGGCTGGATGCCGGGAAGCAGGAGTTGATGCTGGAGCAGGATGTCGTCACCCGATAGTTTGTGGGTGAAGCAAAAAGATCGCAGCCTTCAGCAGCTCCTACAGGGGATTGATATTTGCCCTGTAGGAGCTGCCGAAGGCTGCGATCTTTTGATTTTTACTTTATTGGTTGCGCAGGCTTTCCAGCAGCTTGTGCGTCGGATACCCGTCCGCCGGCCAGCCAAGCGACTGCTGGGCACTGCGAATCGCTTTGCGCGTATTGGCGCCGATGATCCCGTCCGCTGTGCCGGCATCGTAATTGCGCGCGCTCAGCAGGGTTTGCAATTCCATACGCTCGGTACGGCTCAGCGGCAGGTCATCTTTCGGCCAGCTGCCGTTGATCAAGCCACCGCCACTGAAACGCTCGGACAGCAAGCTCACCGCCAAGGCATACGACGAAGAGTTGTTGTACTTGAGGATCGCCCGGAAGTTGTCGAGGATCAGGAACGCCGGCCCGCGATAGCCGGCGGGCAGCAGCAGGGCGGCGGACAGTTGTTCTGAACCTGCCGGGACCTGAGTGCCGTTCGGCAGCATCACACCCAGTTGACGCCATTCGGCAACGCTTTTGCGAATAGCACCATCAGCCAGCGTGTAATTGAAACTGCTCGGCAATTGCACTTCAAAACCCCACGGTTGACCACGTTGCCAGCCGGAGCTTTGCAGGTAATGCGCGGTCGAGGCCAGTGCATCGGCAGGGCTGCCCCAGATATCGCGGCGACCGTCACCGTCGAAGTCCACGGCGTGAGTGTTGTAGGTGGTCGGAATGAATTGGGTCTGGCCCATGGCGCCGGCCCACGAGCCAAGCATTTTCTCCGGCGTGATATCGCCCTGCTGCAGGATCTGCAAAGCAGCGATCAATTGCGCATGAGCAAAGCCCGGACGGCGCCCTTCGTAAGCGAGGGTAGCCAGCGAGTTGATCACCGACTTGCTGCCCTGGAACTGGCCAAAGTTGCTTTCCATGCCCCACACCGACACCAGCGCCTGACGGTCGACGCCATAACGCTGCTCGATGCTTTGTAGAATATCGGCGTACTGGCTGATCAGCGCCTGGCCCTTGCGCACGCGCAGCGGCGACAGCGCGCCGTCGAGGTATTCCCACACCGGGCGGGAGAATTCCGGCTGACTGCGGTCGGCACGAATCACGCTGGCGTCGAAACTGACATTGGCAAAGGCGCGATCAAACAGCTCTGGACGAATCCCGGCGGCCAGCGCGTCCTTGCGGAAACCTGCCTGCCATTCGGCAAAGGTCTGAGTCGGCTGAAGATCGAGAGGGTCGGCGGACGGCACTACCGGCGGGATGATCGCTGGGGCCGTGGCAACAGGGGCGGCTTGAAGGGGTTGCGCATCGGCGGCGGTCGGTTTTTCCGCACAAGCGACAAGCAGAATGAAACTGGAGGCAGCGATCAATTGGCGGACAGGCCAACGATGGGAAAGACTAAAGGGCATGCACAGGTCCAGGGGATACGAATCAGGTGCAGACCTTAACATGACCTGGGGGTACTGCGCTTCAAGCAACCAGAAAGTAAGAAGCCTCCCAGCTGTCAGACTGGAAGGCTTCGCGGCGGTAGCTGCCTTTACCCTTGGTTGGTCGTTCCTGGCGACTGCGGAACAGGGGCTGGGCGACGATGGATTTGGCCTTGTTCGGGCCATGTTTCGATGGCTTTTTGCTCATGAGGGTTCTCTCGAGTGAGTGGGTTTTGCGGGGGAAATAATCTGCCGATGTTGGGCATCTGTCCAGTGCCTGTTGTGTAGGAATGTTCTGACGCTTTCGCGAGCAGGCTCGCTCCCACATTTGGAATGCATTTCAATGTGGGAGCGAGCCTGCTCGCGAATGGCCGTTATGCGGTAGAACAGGTTATTCGGCGGGGAGTGTCAGACGCTGGCCGGACATCAACAACGCCAAGCGGCTCAGGCTCATCCACGGCGAACCGGCGGCTTGGCCTTTGATCTGCGCATCGATCCGCTGTGCTTCGAGCAACAACTGCGCCCAGCGTTGCGCCGAGTAGCGTTGCAGGGCTTTGCTCATCAGCGGCTTGCGCTTGTCCCAGACCGGCGGTTTGGCTTGGCTGAAGCACTTGTCCAGCGGTGTACCCTGGCTGTATTGCAGCGAGATGTTGGCCAGCAACCGCAGCTCTCGCGCCAGTGCCCAGAGAATCACTGGCGGTTCGACACCTTCGCCGCGCAGCCCTTCGAGCATGCGCAAGGCGTGAGCCGGTTCGCCGTTGAGCACGGCATCGGTCAGGCCAAACACGTCGAATCGCGCACTGTCCGCGACGGCGGCCTGCACGGTTTCGACGGTGATCTGCCCACTTTCGGCCATCAGCTTGAGCTTTTCGATTTCCTGCGCGGCGGCGAGCAGGTTGCCCTCGACGCGTGCGGCAATCAATTCGACGGCGTCCTGGCTGGCCGATAACCCGGCCTGCGACAGACGCTGACGAATCCAGCTCGGCAGTTGATTGGCATCGACCGGCCAGATCTGTATGAACTGGGTCTGCTGGCCTTCAACCAGGGCCTTGCCCCACTTGGTCTTCTGCGCACTGCCATCGAGCTTGGGCAGGCTGACCAGCAGCACCGTGTCTTCAGCGGGACGCGAGCAGTATTCGATAAGCGCCGCGGCACCTTTGTCACCCGGTTTGCCCGAAGGCAGGCGCAGTTCCAAAAGGCGTTTTTGTGCGAACAGCGACATGCTGGCGCCGGCCTGCAACAACGTACCCCAATCGAAACTGGCATCGGCAGCGAACACCTGGCGCTCGTCGAAACCTTGCTGACGCGCAGCACTGCGGATGGCGTCGGCGGCTTCCTGGCACAGCAGCGGGTCATCGCCACTGATGATGTAGACCGGCGCAAGGGCGCCTTGCAGATGTTTGCCGAGTTGGGCGGGAGCGAGCTTCATAAGAAAGGTCGAACGGGGCGCGTGAGCGCCCCGAACGTCTTACTGCTGCGGGATTTCGAGCGGCGACTGGCGCGGTGTTTCCGCTTCAGCCTTTTGCGCCGCTTCGAGCGCGTCAGCTTCAGCCTTGGCGCGGTTGTTGGCAGCTTGCTGCAGTTGCTCCAGTTGACCTGGGGTCAGCTGTTGCAGGCGCAGCATCATGCGCTGAACCAGCTCGCGACGGATATCGCGACGGGCGTCGTTGGCTTCCTGGTCGGAGCCGACGAGGTTGTTACCGTCGTGGATAAACACTTTCTGCACTTCAAGCTTGTCGCTCAGCAGCGAAAGGTTTTTGTCGCCACGGATGTCGTAGCTCAGGACGGTAGTGACCTGATACTCGCCCGTACGACCTGCACCGGCGTAGCTGAGGATGCGCTGGTTTTCCTGCTCGTCAGCCAGGAACAGCTTGTACGGTGCACCGCTGTAAACCTTGACGCCGCTGGACTCAAGCACCCGACGCAGTTGAGTGACCGTCTCGCCGTAGGCGTTACGAGCGCTCACGTCGAGCTCCTTGATCGCCAGTTCGGTGGTGCCAGTACCGCGCAGCTGGAAACCACAGGCGCTCAGAAGGACGGCGAGGCCCATCACCAGCAGATTGCGTTTGATCATTGTGTTGCTCCCCTTGAAACCACGTGGGCCGACTGTACGGCCCGAAAGGTTTTACTTGGCGCCAGGCGAACCTGACGCCCGATCCAATTAGCTGGCAACGATGTTGACCAGTTTCCCCGGCACAACGATCACTTTACGAATAGTCAGGCCGTCGACAAAGCGCAGCACGTTCTCGTTGATGCGAGCAGCCGCTTCGACTTCTTCACGTGTTGCGGTCGCCGGCATCTCGATCTGCCCGCGCAGTTTGCCGTTGACCTGGATGACCAGGGTCAGGCTGTCTTGTACAAGCGCGGATTCGTCGACCACAGGCCAGCCAGCGTCGATCACCGGATCGCTGTGACCCAGTTGATTCCACAGCTCGTGGCTGATGTGCGGCGTGATTGGCGCGAGCAGCAAGGTCACGGCTTCCAGGCCTTCGTGAACCAGTGCGCGATCCTGTTCGGTGCCTTGTGCGGCCTTTTCCAGCACGTTCATCAGCGTCATCACCTGAGCGATGGCGGTGTTGAATTTGTGGTTCTGGCCGACGTCGTGGCTGGCTTGCTTGATGGCCACGTGGATCGAACGGCGAACGGCTTTCTGCTCGTCGTTCAGGCTGGCGATGTCGAGTTTCCCCGGCAGACCCTGGCTAACATGGGCTTGCGCCAGACGCCAGACGCGCTTGAGGAAACGGTGCGAGCCTTCAACGCCGGAGTCCGACCATTCGGCGCTCATGTCTGGCGGTGAGGCAAACATCATGAACAGGCGGCAAGTATCGGCGCCGAACTGATCGATCATCGACTGTGGGTCAACGCCATTGTTCTTCGACTTGGCCATCTTCTCGGTGCCACCGATTTCCACCGGCAGGCCGTCGGATTTCAGCTTGGCGCTGATGACCTTGGCTTTGCTGTCACGCTCAAGTTCTACGTCCGCCGGGTTGAACCAGGTGTAAGCACCATTGGCTTCGCGACGGTAGTAAGTCTCGGCGATTACCATGCCTTGGGTCAGCAGGTTCTTGAATGGCTCGTTGGAGCTCACCAGGCCTTCGTCGCGCATCAGCTTGTGGAAGAAGCGCGCATAGAGCAGGTGAAGAATCGCGTGTTCGATACCGCCGATGTACTGATCGACCGGCAGCCAGTGGTCAGCCGCGGATTTCTCGACCAGGCCACCTTCAAAGTGCGGCGAGGCGTAACGGGCGTAATACCACGACGACTCGACGAAAGTGTCCATGGTGTCGGTTTCACGCTTGGCAGGCTGGCCGCATTTCGGGCAAGCGCACTCGTAAAACTCAGGCATGCGCGCCAGCGGCGAACCGGCGCCGTCCGGCACCACGTCTTCCGGCAGGACGACAGGCAATTGATCTTCCGGCACCGGCACGTCACCGCAAGTATCGCAATGGATGATCGGGATCGGGCAGCCCCAGTAGCGCTGACGGCTGATGCCCCAGTCGCGCAGGCGGAACTGGGTGCGCGAGGCGCCCAGTTCTTTCTTGATCAGGGCGACTTCCATGGCGTCGAACGCGCCCGCGAAGTCGAGACCGTCGAACTCGCCGGAGTTGATCAGCGTGCCGTGCTCGCCGTAGGCGTCTTGCCACGGGGCCGGATTGGTATCGCCGGAGCTGGTACGCACCACCGATTTGACCGGCAGGTTGTACTTGTGGGCGAATTCGAAATCGCGCTCGTCGTGCGCCGGTACCGCCATCACAGCGCCATCGCCGTAGTGCATCAGCACATAGTTGGCGACCCACACCGGCAGTTTTTCACCGGTCAGCGGGTGCTCGACGAACAGGCCGGTCGGCAGGCCTTTTTTCTCTTGGGTAGCAACGTCGGCTTCGGCGACGCTGCCGCCCTTGCATTCAGCGATGAACGCTTGCAGCTCGGTATTGTTTTTTGCGGCGAGGGTGGCCAGTGGGTGCTCGGCAGCCACGGCGACATAGGTCGCGCCCATCAGGGTGTCCGGACGGGTGGTGAAGACTTTCAGAGTGCCGGCTTCGCCGATCGAGTCGACGTTGTACGGGAACTGTACTTCCATGCCGCGGGATTTGCCGATCCAGTTGCGCTGCATGGTCTTGACCTGTTCAGGCCAGCCGGTCAGCTCGTCGAGGCTCTCCAGCAGCTCATCCGCATAAGCGGTGATCTTGAAATAGTACATCGGGATTTCGCGCTTTTCGATCAGCGCGCCGGAACGCCAGCCGCGACCGTCGATCACCTGTTCGTTGGCCAGAACGGTCTGGTCGATCGGGTCCCAGTTCACGGTGCCGTTTTTGCGGTAGATCACACCTTTTTCGAACAGGCGAGTGAACAGCCATTGTTCCCAGCGGTAGTAATCAGGCTTGCAGGTGGTGACTTCGCGCGACCAGTCGACCGCCAGACCCAGGCTGCGCAGCTGGGTTTTCATGTAGGCGATGTTTTCGTAGGTCCACTTGGCCGGCGCGACGTTGTTCTTCATCGCGGCGTTTTCTGCCGGCATGCCGAAAGCGTCCCACCCCATCGGTTGCAGAACATTCTTGCCTTGCATGCGCTGATAACGGGAGATCACGTCGCCGATGGTGTAGTTGCGCACGTGCCCCATGTGTAGCTTGCCGCTGGGGTAAGGGAACATCGACAGGCAGTAGTAAGTCTCCTTGCCTGGCTGTTCACTGACTTCAAAGGACTTTTGCTCGTCCCAGAACGACTGGGCGGCGGCTTCGATTTCACGGGGCTGATATTGTTCGTGCATGGCTACTTTTGTACTGGATAGGGGTGGCCTAATCCTCTTCAACGCGGCATTCGGGATGGCCCGGACGAGCTGGAAGTGGAATTACAGGAAGCGCCGTAGCATACATGACCGCGCTTGGCCTAGGGAAACCCTGATTACAGCTGTTTGGTACGGCGAATCCATGACGAGGGCCGTTGGTCGCGGCGTGCAGCCGGTTTGTGCAGCGAAGCTAAGCTCTAACTGGGGAGTGAGTCTTATCTTCAATGAGGTGAGGGATGGTGGAGCAACGGCAGAAAAACGTCACGAAACCTGAGTTGTACGAGCGGTTGATGAACCGTCTGGGCATGGCCCTGGATGCTGCCAAAACCGCTGACCGGCTGCGCGACGAGCGCCCCCTGGAACTGGAATTGCGTGGCTTGAGCCCCGCCGAGTTCAAACTGGTCAAGGCCTATCTGGATCGTAGTGAACGTGAAACGCATGGATGCTTGTCGCAGGCAGTGAAGCAGCTCGATGCAGCACATTCGGCCAAGGTCATCTGGCTCAAGGACAAGGCGCCCGGCAGAGATACCGTCAAGGTACGGGCTTTGCAGGCCAAGTAAGCGCATGGCAGGTCAAGAACCGGATCTTTTTCAACAGGATCCCACCTATCGGTTGTAACGCATTATTAACACTCTTAGGCTTCGGGCATCTTTGGAGATGCCCGATGCCCATTCGTTATTTCATCAAACAACTTCTTTTGCCGCCCGGCATTCTTTTGCTGCTGTTGCTGGTCGCGTGGTGGCTGCGCCGTTCGCGGCCGCGATTGGCCGGGTTGTGTTTTGCCATTGGCTTTGGCGGATTCTGGCTGATGAGCTTGCCGGTGGTGGTGCAATGGGGTGCCAAGGCGCTGGAGCGTGAGCCTGCGCTGGCCCGGGAAGAGTGGGCAACGCTCGCGCAACGGGCTGATGCCATTGTGGTGCTGGGTTCCGGGCGTGAACGTGGCGATCTGGCCTGGGGCGAGGATCAACCGACCGGCGTGGGTCTTGAGCGTCAGCGATATGCGGCGCGGCTGGCCAAAGCTTCCGGCTTGCCGATTCTGACCACGGGAGGCCTGCATTACGGTACGCCGCCGACTGAGGCGAAGTTGATGGCGGACTCATTGCGCGACGATTTTGGCGTGACAGTGCGTTGGCAGGAAGGTGAAAGCCGTACGACGTGGGAAAACGCTAGGTTCACGGCTGATATCTTGTTGCCGCAGGGGATCAAGCGCGTGGTTGTCGTCACTCAGGCCTGGCACATGCCGCGCTCGGTGTGGAGTTTTCAGCAGGCAGGGTTTGAAGTGGTGCCGGCGCCTGTAGGCTTTCTGGGCACTGATAATGCGCGGCCGTTTGGTGGCTGGTTGCCGGAGTTCAAGTCGATCTGGCAGAGCGGGCAGTTGCTGAATGAGGCGGTGGGGCAGGTGGGGTATTCGTTGTTTTACCGCTGAAGATCAAAAGATCGCAGCCTGCGGCAGCTCCTACATTGGGATTTGCGTTTTCCCTGTAGGAGCTGCCGCAGGCTGCGATCTTTTGCTTTAAAGGGTTTTCGACATCCGGCTGGCCATCAGTGCCCAGCCAAACAGCAGCACGCAAACAATCATCAGCGGCCACGAGCGGTATTGCAGGTACGGCGTCAGGTTATGCATTGGCACCACTTCGCCATACAGAATGCCCTGTTCGAACTGCGGAATCTGCTCGGTGATCTGCCCGAACGGGTTGATCAACCCGGTCACACCGTTGTTGGTCGCGCGTATCATCCAGCGGCCCGCTTCCAGCGCACGCATCTGCGCCATTTGCAAATGTTGCAGCGGGCCGATCGAGGTGCCGAACCAGGTGTCGTTGCTGATCGTCAGCAACAGATCGCTGCGTGCCGACAGGCCTGCGGCGAAGTCCGGGTACACCACTTCATAGCAGATGAACGGCGCAACCTGATAACCCTTGGCCTGCAACAGCGCCTGATCGGCTGGGCCGCGGGCAAAGTCGGACATCGGCAGGTCGAAGAATGCGATCAAACCACGCAGGATGTCCTGCAGTGGTACGTATTCACCGAATGGCACCAGTTTTTGCTTGAGGTAAGTACCGTCGCCTTCGCCCACCACGGTGATACCGTTGAAGAAGCGTCTTTCATGACGGACCATTTCGCGAATCGGCACGCCGGTGATCAGCGCTGATTTACGCTCGGCGGCGAAGCTGCCCATCATGCTCAGGTAGCCCTCGACGGACTCTTTCAATACCGGCACGGCGGTTTCCGGCCAGATCAGCAGATCCACTGGTTTTGAGCGAAAACTCAGATCGCGGTACAGGGCCAGTTGCGCGTTGAGTTCGGCCGGATCCCATTTCATGCTCTGCGCGACGTTGCCCTGAATTGCAGCAACGCTCAGTGGCGCGCCCGACGGACTGGTCCAGGCATGGCCCTTGAGCGCAATGCCCGCTGCCCATGGCCCGATCAGCAGTACCAAACCCGCCACCGCAAAACCTTTGCGCCCGGTCTGCAGCAACCGTGGAGCGTTGTAGACCAGCGCCGCGGTCAGCGCCAGAGTGAACGACACCAGCCACATGCCGCCGACCGGCGCGAGCCCGGCCAGCGGGCCATCGAGTTGGCTGTAACCTGAGTACAGCCACGGGAAACCGGTGAGAAACCAGCCGCGAAACATTTCCTGAGCGACCCACAGCGCGGCAAACGCCAAAGCATCGGCCAGCGGCGCTTCATTGCGGCGCAACCAGCGCGCCCAAATCCAGGCCGGCAGGGCGAAGAACCAGGCAATCGCGGCGGTAAACAGCAGCATCAGGAACCCGGCCAGCAGCACCGAAGCGCCACCGAAGTGGTGAATGCTGTAATAGATCCAGCTTGTGCCGGCGCCGAACAGGCCGAAACCGAAACACCAGCCACGGCCCAGCGCCTGACGCGGGTTCAGTTCACGCAAACCGGCATAGAACAGGCCGACCGCCAGCAAAGCCAGCGGCCAGATGTTGAACGGTGCCAGAGCGAAGGTGGTGATTGCACCGGCCGCCACGGCCAGCAGGTTACCGGGCCAGCCGGGGCGGGTTGTCCAGCGCATTTCAGTCCTTAGATTTTTTACCGGGCGATTGGCGTGAGTCGCAGCAAATGAATCCGACGGCTGTCGGCGTTCAGGATGCGGAAACGATAGGCGCCGATTTCAGTGATTTCGTTGCGTTTTGGCAAGTGGCCGAACGCGCTCATCACCAAGCCGCCGACGGTGTCGAACTCATCGTCGGAGAATTCGCTGTCGAAGAACTCGTTGAAGTTCTCGATCGGCGTCAGCGCCTTGATCAGGAAGTCGCCACTGGGCAGCGGCTTGATGTAGCTGTCTTCTTCGACGTCGTGCTCGTCTTCGATGTCGCCGACGATCTGTTCCAGCACGTCTTCAATCGTTACCAGACCCGCCACACCACCGTATTCGTCGATGACGATGGCCATGTGGTTGTGGTTGGCGCGGAATTCACGCAGCAACACATTCAGGCGCTTGGACTCCGGCACGAAGGTGGCCGGGCGCAGCAGATCCTTGATGTTGAAGCTGTCGCCGTTCTCCTTGAGGATCAGCGGCAGCAGATCCTTGGCCAGCAGCACGCCCATCACGTCGTCATGGCTTTCGCCGATGACCGGATAGCGCGAGTGGGCCGAGTCGACCACGGCCGGGAGGAACTCACGGGGTGTCTGGGTCGCCTTGATGCTGATCATCTGCGAGCGCGGCACCATGATGTCGCGTACTTGCAGGTCAGCCACCTGAATGGCGCCTTCGACGATGGCCAGCGCTTCGCTGTCCAGCAGTTTGTTCTGATGTGCATCACGCAGCAGCTCGAGGAGCTCCTGACGGTTCTTCGGCTCGTGGGCAAAAGCCTGGGTCAGTTTACCCAGCCATGACTTCTGCCCGTTGCTCGATCGATCTTCGCTCATAGCGATTACTCTGAATCCTTTGTTGTAACGATAGGGGATGTTTCGGGTTCGTCGTCCGCGTACGGATCGGGATAGCCCAGTTCAGCAAGCAACTCGCGTTCCAGTGCTTCCATTTCCTCGGCTTCTTCGTCATCTATATGGTCGTAACCGAGCAGATGCAAGCAGCCGTGAATGACCAGATGTGCCCAGTGGGCCTTTAGTTCCTTGCCTTGTTCGGCAGCTTCGCGCTCAACCACCGCCACGCAGATCACCAGATCACCGAGCAATGGGATGTCGAGAAACTCGTCGGGTACTTCGGCCGGGAACGACAGGACGTTGGTCGCGTAATCCTTGTGGCGCCAGGTGTGATTAAGTTCGCGGCCTTCTTCCTCGTCGACCAGACGAATGGTCATTTCCGAGTCGGCGGTGCGCTGGCGCAGGGCCAGTTCGCACCACAGGCGGAAATCGGCTTCACTCGGCGCGCTCGCTTCAGTCGCGATTTGCAGGTCTAGCTCAAGCATTTCGCGAGGTGTCCTTGGGTACTTCGTCACGGTTTTCGAAGCGCTCGTAGGCTTCGACGATCCGCTGGACCAAAGGATGGCGCACGACGTCTTTAGGCTGGAAGTGGGTGAAGCTGATACCCGGTACGTCTTTGAGCACTTCGATCACATGATGCAGGCCGGACTTGGTACCGCGCGGCAGGTCGACCTGGGTGATGTCACCGGTGATGACTGCTGTAGAGCCGAAACCGATCCGCGTGAGGAACATCTTCATCTGTTCGACGGTGGTGTTCTGGCTTTCGTCGAGAATGATGAAGCTGTTGTTCAGCGTGCGACCGCGCATGTAGGCCAGTGGCGCAACTTCGATCACCTGACGTTCGATCAGCTTGGCCACGTATTCAAAACCGAGCATCTCGTAGAGCGCGTCGTAGAGCGGGCGCAGGTACGGGTCGATCTTCTGCGACAGGTCGCCGGGCAGGAAGCCGAGTTTTTCACCCGCTTCAACCGCCGGACGCACCAGCAGGATGCGCCGGATCTGCTCACGCTCCAGGGCATCGACAGCGCAAGCGACGGCCAGATAGGTCTTGCCGGTACCGGCCGGGCCGATGCCGAAGTTGATGTCGTTGCCGAGGATTTCCTTCACGTAGCGCAGCTGATTCAAGCCGCGCGGGCGAATCATGCCTTTCTTGGTGCGCAGGGCGACGGAGGCTTCGGCGGGGGCGTGGTTATCCAGTTCGACGACGGCCGATTCCTGCAGGAACAGGTGCACCGTATCTGGCGACAGCTCTGAACCTTTGGTTTCCCGGTACAGGCGACGAATCAGATTTTCCGCAGACGTGGTGTGTTTGGGGTCGCCGATCAGCTCGAACTGGTTTCCGCGGTTGCGGATCTCGATCGTCAGGCGCTGTTCGATCAAGCGTAAATGCTCGTCGAATTGCCCGCACAGATTGGCGAAGCGGCGAGCCTCAAAGGGCTCGAGGATAAAACGATGTGGTTCTATGGGTGCGTTCAAGGTCGTATTTAGCCGCCCTGGGGCAATTAAGATGAAATCAAGGATAACGCCAGAGGCGTGGGTGCGAAAGCTCTTAAATCATCGCTGTTCCTGTGGGAGCGAGCCTGCTCGCGAAAGCGGTGTGTCAGACACATTGTTGTTGAATGTGTCGCCGCCTTCGCGAGCAGGCTCGCTCCCACAGTGCCCTGTGTTGATTATTGGATCAGCGAACCACGCAGCGAGTGCGGTTGCGCCGCATCGATGTGCACGTCGGCGAACTGGCCGATCAGGGTTGGATTGTCGCAGCGGAAGTTGACGATACGATTATTCTCGGTGCGCCCTTGCAGTTCGCCCGGGTCTTTCTTCGAATAATCCGTCACCAGAATGCGCTGGACCGAACCGACCATTTGTCGGCTGATCTCGAAGCCTTGCTGGTTCAGGCGATGTTGCAGCGCGTTCAGGCGTTCCTTCTTCAACTCTTCCGGGGTGTCGTCGGCCAGATCGGCAGCCGGGGTGCCCGGGCGCTGGCTATAGACGAAGGAATAAGAGAAGTCGAAACCGACGTCGGCAATCAGCTTCATGGTCTGTTCGAAGTCTTTCTCGGTTTCACCCGGGAAACCGACGATGAAGTCCGAACTGATGCAGATCCCCGGTACCGCCGCACGCAGTTTGCGCAGCTTGGATTTGTACTCAAGCGCCGTGTGGTTGCGCTTCATTGCCGCCAGAATCCGGTCGGAACCCGATTGCACCGGCAAATGCAGGTGCTTGACCAGCTCCGGCACGTCGGCGTGGGCCTGGATCAGGCTGTCGGAGAATTCCAGTGGATGCGACGTGGTGTAGCGGATACGGTCGATGCCATCGATCGCGGCGACAACGCGGATCAGCTCGGCGAGATCGGCGAGTCGACCGTCATGGGTCGTACCGCGATAGCCATTGACGTTCTGCCCCAGCAAGGTCACTTCACGCACGCCGTTTTCGGCGAGGTGAATGACTTCGGCGATCACGTCGTCGAATGGCCGGCTGACTTCTTCGCCACGGGTGTAAGGCACCACGCAGAACGTGCAGTACTTGCTGCAGCCTTCCATCACCGACACATAGGCGCTCGGGCCATCGATGCGCGGCTCGGGCAAATGGTCGAATTTTTCGATTTCCGGGAACGACACGTCGACTTGCGGCAGCTTGGTGATGCGCGCGGCGTCGATCATCTCCGGCAGGCGGTGCAGGGTTTGCGGGCCGAAAACGACGTCGACGTACGGCGCGCGATCGCGAATCGCCGCGCCTTCCTGGCTGGCCACGCAACCGCCAACGGCGATTACCATCTCCGGGTTGGCCAGTTTCAGTTCGCGCCAGCGGCCGAGCTGCGAATACACGCGATCCTGGGCGCGCTCACGGATCGAGCAGGTGTTGAGCAGAATCACGTCGGCGTCTTCCGCACGGGCGGTGACTTCCAGGGCCTGATGTTCACCCAGCAGATCGACCATGCGCGAGCTGTCGTACTCGTTCATCTGGCAACCGTGGGTTTCGATGTAAAGCTTCTTGGCCATGGATTAGGGTCATCACGTGATTCAAAGAACCGCGCATTATAGGGAACAAGCCCTCAGGTTCCTACCGCTGCGCGTCCGGTGGCTATGCTATAGTTTGCGCCCTCATTTTTATCCCCGATGTTATCCCCCCGCCATGACCAAACGCGAAGCTCCAATCTATAAGGTGATTTTCCTCAACCAGGGCCAGGTGTTCGAAATGTACGCCAAGCAGATCTATCAAAGTGATCTGTGGGGCTTTCTGGAAGTGGAAGAGTTCGTCTTTGGCGAGCGCACGCAAGTGGTCGTCGACCCGAGCGAAGAAAAGCTCAAGGCGCAGTTCGAAGGCGTGGTGCGCAGCTTTGTGCCGATGCATTCGATTGTGCGTATCGACGAGGTGGAGCGTCTGGGCACCCCGAAAATCAGCGAAGCCCGGGGCGCGGTCGGCAATGTGATGCCGTTTCCGATGCCGATGCCTGAAAAGTAAAACCGGATCTGGATTTTTGATCGTTCCCACACAGAGCGTGGGAACTATCGGCGGTCAGGGAAGGGGCGAGAACGGCGTACGCCCATCGGCACTCTGCAGTTCCATCAGATATTTACGGAAAATTTGCCCGAGCACCTGGGTGGCGGTTTCGAGGTCTTCGCGGGACATTTTTTCGGAAACTTCGTCAGCCGTATCCAGCGCATCTTCAGCGCCGTTGACCGCGGCCATCTTCAGCACGATATACGCCTGAATGTTGTTGGCCTGCACGCCTTCACCGTGGAAGAACATGGTGCCAAGTTTGAATTGCGCCTGAGCGTGGCCTTGCAACGAGGCTTTTTCGAAATAGCTCAGGGCTTGATTGAGGTCGCGCGGCGCATTCTTGCCGTCGTAGTAGAACTCACCCAACTCGTATTGCGCTTGCGCATCCCCTTCGTCCGCCGCTTTCTGGCAGGCGGCCAGTGCCTGCGTGACGTCTTGCGGCTGAGTATTGAGGGTGCAACGACCCATCGCCGGGATCAACAACGAGTTGCCGCCTGCTTGTGCATGCGCGAGCAGGGGCTGAAGGAGCAACAGGCAGCCCAAGGCAAGGGTGCGGCCGGTGCGGTTCATGGGAATCGACTTACCTCTGAAGGGCACGCGGACCCATCGAGGGATCCAATAAGCGCGCATTATGAAATAAGCAGGGCCAACCTTACAAAGTCTTTACTCGTTTTTCTGCTGCGTGGGGAATATATCGCCCACTTTAGGGGAGATTTTTAGCAGGGGCATCGGAAAAACAGCGCGGATGTAGGTGAATGCTGACGCTGGCGATAGCCAACGTCAGCGGTACGACAATTATTTCAGTGCAGCGAAGGCACGCTCGGCAGCGTCCAGCGTCAGTTGCAACTCGGCTTCACCATGAGCGATCGAGGTAAAACCGGCTTCGAACGCGCTCGGTGCCAGGTACACGCCACCTTCCAGCATCAGGTGGAAGAAGCGCCCGAACAGGGCCGCGTCGCTGGCCATCACGTCTTCAAAGGTGACGATGTCGTCGGCGCCGCTGAAGTACAGACCGAACATGCCGCCGGCCTGAGTGGTCACGAATGGAATACCCGCGGCATCGGCGCGTTGTTGCAGACCGTCGAGCAAACGCGTGGTGTAGTCGGTCAGCTCAGCGTGGAAGCCTGGACGGCTGATCAAACGCAGCGTGGTCAAACCAGCGGCCATGGCCAGCGGGTTACCCGACAACGTGCCGGCCTGATACACCGGACCCAACGGCGCGATGCGCTCCATGATTTCACGCTTGCCGCCGAAGCAGCCCACCGGCATGCCGCCACCGATGATCTTGCCGAATGTGGTCAGGTCAGGATTGACCCCGTAGTACGCCTGAGCACCGCCGAGGGCAACGCGGAAACCGGTCATCACTTCGTCGAAAATCAGTACCACGCCATGCTTGTCGCACAGCGAACGCAAGCCTTCGAGGAAACCTGGCGCTGGCGGCACGCAGTTCATGTTGCCGGCCACTGGCTCAACAATGATGCAGGCCACTTCCTCGCCAACTTCAGCGAGCATCTTTTCCACAGCATCAATGTCGTTGAACGGCAGGGTCAGGGTGTGTTTGGCGAATGCCGCCGGCACGCCGGCCGAGCTCGGTACGCCTTGGGTCAGGGCGCCGGAACCGGCCTTGACCAGCAGGCTATCGGAGTGACCGTGGTAGCAGCCTTCGAACTTGATGATGCTGTCGCGGCCGGTGTAACCACGGGCCAGACGGATCGCGCTCATGGTTGCTTCGGTGCCGGAGCTGACCATGCGCACCATGTCCATCGACGGCACCAGCGAGCAGACCAGATCGGCCATCTCGGTTTCCATCGCGGTCGGCGCGCCGTACGACAAACCGTGTTGCAACTGATTGCGCACCGCGTCCAGAACGTCCGGGTGGCTGTGGCCGAGGATCATCGGGCCCCACGAGCCGACGTAATCGACATAACGCTTATCGTCTTCGTCGGTAACGTAAGCGCCTTCAGCGTGCTTGAAGAACAACGGCGTGCCGCCAACGCTCTTGAACGCACGAACGGGCGAGTTCACGCCACCGGGGATGTGTTTCTGGGCATTGGCAAACAGGGTTTCGGAACGAGACATGATCGGGCTCTCAAATCAGACTTTCAGTAATTCATTGAACGCGCGGGCGCGGCGGGTCACTTCGGCGGTGCTCTCGGCACCAAACAGACCGTGAACCACGGCCAGCAGGTCGACGCCATGGGCCACCAGCGGCGCGGCGTTGTCGAGGGTGATGCCGCCAATCGCGCAGATTGGCAGGTGCAACGTGCGCTTGGCTTCGTCCAGCAGGTCGAGGCTGCAGGTCGGCGCGCCGGGTTTGGTATTGGAATTGAAGAAGCGGCCGAAGGCGACGTAGCTCGCGCCTTCTTTGGCGGCTTGTTCGGCCAGCGCGATTTGCGCGTGGCAGGTCGAACCGATGATCGCTTTTGAACCGAGCAGGGCGCGGGTCGGCGACAGTGGGCCGTCGGTCTGGCCGAGGTGCACGCCGACGTTGAGGCGCGCGGCCAGTTCGGCATCATCGTTGATGATCAACTGCGTCTTGTAGCGCTCGCACAGATCACGCAGCGCTTCGGCCTCACGCAGACGGCGGGCCTCGTCGCTGCTCTTGTCGCGGTATTGCAGCAGGGTGACGCCGCCTTCCAGCGCCGCCTCCACATAAGACAGAAACTTGCCCGCCAGCAATTGGCTGTCGGTAATGGCATACAGGCCACGTAGTTTCATCGGGCAGACCTCACGACGTTACGAGCAGAAATCCAGCGGCAGGCGACGCGGGACGAACTGGCCTTTGCCCAGCTGTTCGGCATCGCGCAGGGTGCGCCAGGTGTAATCCAGAGCACTGCGTACGGCGCTGGCCAGGTGTTCGCCTTGTGCCAGTCGGCCGGCGAGGGCGCTGGCCAAGGTACAGCCGGAACCGTGATAGCTGCCCGGCAGACGCTGGCAGATAAAGGTTTCACGCAGACCTTCGCGGCTGTACACGCGGTTGTGGATTTCAGTTTCGTCGCCGTGGCCGCCAGTGATCAGCAGGTTTTTGACGAACGGCAGGAGTTTTTCAGCGCACTCGTCCGCGGTGCCTTCGGGCAGTTCGGCGAGGATGCGCGCTTCAGGAAGGTTCGGGGTGGCAATGATCGACAGCGGCAGCAGACGCTCGCGCATCGCATAGCCGACCTCGTCCTTGCCCAAGCGACCGCCGCCACCGGCGCGCAGCACCGGGTCGCAGACCACCGGCAAGTGCGGGTGCGCGGAAAGCAGTTCGACAACGGTGTCGACCATTTCCAGCGAACCGAGCATGCCCAGTTTGACCGCAGCGACTTCGGAGTCGTTGAGCACGGCATTGGCCTGGGCCAACACCCACTCACGGTCGAGGACGCGGAAGTCAGTGACGTTGACGGTGTCTTGCACGGTCAGGGCGGTGACGGCCGGAGCCGCATGGCAACCCTGCGCGAGCAGGGCTTCGATATCTGCCTGCAAGCCGGCGCCACCACTTGGGTCGTGGCCGGAGAGACAGAGGACAACGGGGCGGGAGCTGTAGATATTCATGGTGCGCGAGCTTACCACCAAAGCTGATTTTCGGGTTCAGTGCCTTTGTGCCTGGCCGATAACCTGGCAAGAGAATCCGACCGTACTGTCACAACCTGACCAACCCAACAGCTCTATCTCGATGCTTTGCTCTGGAACGCCCGTTCTAGAGCCTTTGTAGGAAAAGTTTCGATGGTGCTCAATGGCCATCAACGGCTATGCTAGTCTGGATCCAAACCAATAACAGGTAATACCGGTTTTACGTCTACTCAAAGGGAATGGGGGGCTTCCTGACACAACCGGACGAGCCACGCTGGGGCTTCAATGCGCTATTTGCTGATGTTGCTGTTCTGCTTGCCCCTTATGGCGAGCGCCGTCGAATTCGACGAATTCACCCAGAGCCTTCCTCTGGGCCGGTCGCTGCAAGTGTTCGAAGACCCGAGTGGTCAGGCGAGCATTGCCGATGTTCGCGCGCAGGCTGCCGCCGGCAATTTCAAACTTCACGATAAAGCCACGCTAAATGCCGGTTATTCACGCTCGGCGTACTGGCTGAAGATCGACCTGCATTACCGTCCGAGCAATCCCGCTGCCCAGCGTACCTGGCTGCTGGAACTGGCGTATCCACCGCTCGATCATCTCGACCTGTACATGCCCGATGCCAATGGCGACTACCGCCTCGTCCGGCAAACCGGTGATGCCTTGCCGTTCGCCAGCCGCGAGATCCGCCAGAACAATTATTTGTTCGGCCTTTCATTCAAACCGGACCAACAGCAAACCGTGTACTTGCGACTGGCGAGCGAAGGCTCGATCCAGGCACCGGTGACGTTGTGGTCGAGCACCGCGTATCTCGAAGACCAACCGGTGCGCCTGTATGTGCTGGGCATCATTTACGGTGTGCTGCTGGGGATGGTGGTTTACAACCTGTTCATCTACCTCAGCGTGCGCGACACCAGCTATCTCTACTACATCTTCTATATCGCCTCGTTCGGCCTTTATCAGTTGTCGGTGAATGGCGCTGCCGTCGAGTACTTCTGGCCGGATAATCCTTGGTGGGCCAACGCAGCCACGCCATTTTTCATCGGCTGTGCGGGGCTGTTCGGCAGTCAGTTCGCCCGCAGTTTCCTGCAGACCAAAAACCATAGCCGCTGGCTTGATCGCTTGCTGATTGCACTGATCGCGTTCGGCGCGCTGGTGGTTGGTTTGTCGCTGATGACCAGTTACGCGTTGTCGCTGCGCTTGGCGACGATACTGGCGCTGACCTTCACTGTGGTGATTTTCGCCGCCGGGATTCTGGCCTGGTGGCGCGGCTTGCGCGTGGCGCGTTATTTCATCATCGCCTGGTCGGCGTTCCTGCTCGGCGGCATCGTTAACACGCTGATGGTGCTCGGCTTGCTGCCGAACGTGTTCCTGACGATGTATGCCAGCCAGATCGGCTCGGCGATCGAGGTGGCGCTGCTGTCGCTGGCACTGGCGGACCGCATCAACGCGATGCGCGAGCAACAGGCGCAGACGCTGTACGACGCCGGGCAGAAACTCGAAGTGCTCAACCAGCAACTGGCGCACAGCAACAAGCTCAAAGATGAGTTTTTGGCGACCTTGACCCACGAACTGCGCACGCCAATGAACGGTGTGATCGGTTCGCTGGAGCTGATGCAGACCGTCGAGCTGGATCCGGAGCTGGAGCAATATCAGCAAACCGCCGCAGGATCTGCCCGCGACATGATGCGCATGGTCAACGGCATTCTCACCCTCACCGAGTTGCAGGCCGGAAAACTCAAGGCCTCGCCGGGCAGCTTCAGTCTGCGCGCAGTAGTTGAAGCGTTGCGCGTGCAGTTCGACGGCAATGCAGCGAGCAAGTCGCTGGACTTCAAGGTCGATGTGCTGCCAACCCTGCCGGATCGCCTGCACGGCGACAGCGCCAAGCTCGCGCAATGTCTGGAGTGTCTTCTGGATAACGCGATCAAGTTCACCCGCGTGGGTGGGCTGGCATTGCGGGTAACCGGCAAACCGTCGACGGGCAATCGTCTGGCGTTGTCGTTTGCGGTGATCGACACCGGCATCGGTTTTACCGACCTGGGCGAGGCGACGATGTATCAGCGCTTCTTCCAGCTCGACGGTTCGATGACCCGCGAATACGGCGGCCTGGGCGTTGGTCTGGCGATTTGCCGACAGTTGGTCGAGTTGCTTGGTGGCAAGCTCACACATCGCTCGGAGCCCGGGCGTGGCAGTCGCTTCCAATTGGACGTCGAGTTTGAACTACCGGTGGTTGAGCCTGCGTCAAACCCGCTGCCTTCGCGCGATTGCTTGCGTGCACCGCAGGACTGCACGGTGTTGCTGGTGGACGACAACAGCGTCAACCAATTGGTGATGCGCGGCATGTTGCTCAAGCTCGGTTTCCGCGTGCGCACTGCCGATAATGGCGCGACGGCATTGGATTGTTTACAGCGTGAGGCCTTCGATGCGGTGCTGATCGATTGCCAACTGCCCGCTCACGATGGTGCATCGTTGTGCTGCCAGATTCATGCGTTGCCGGGCTGCGCCAATCTGCCGGTGTTCATGCTCGCATTGACCGCCGACCGAGAGTTTTGCGCCACGGGAGCAGCGGTCGATTACCTGAACAAACCGGTGAAATTCGAGGAATTGCAATCCGCACTGGAGCGTCGGCTGTTGTGCTGTTGATAGGGTAAAAGCGCCGCCAATTCGGCGTTTATGACACTTTGATCGGCTTGGGGGCGGTGCTTAACTGACCGCTCCGGTTGATTCAAGGAGCCCCGTCATGAACCTGCATCAGTTCGCCGAAACCCACCAAGTCACCAACCAGCCACCGTCGCTGGACGGCACCAACCTGTACCGCATCGACCTGCCGTTACAGGAATGGTCGCGCAGATTCGGCGCCGGTTGGGCCGAGTCGCGGATCGATGCCTACGGTGCGCTCGCCGGTGGGCCGTTGATGGAAGCCGGCTTCCTTGCCAACCAGAACAAACCGGTGTTCGCCAGCCACGATCGCTACGGCCATCGCATCGATCTGGTGGAGTTTCACCCGGCTTATCACGAGCTGATGCGCACGGCGATCGAACACGGACTGACGTCATTGCCGTGGGCACATCCACAGGACGGCGCCCATGTCGCCCGCGCCTCGATGACTTATCTGCACAGCCAGGCCGAAGCGGGCAGCGGTTGCCCGTTGACCATGACCTTCGCCAGCGTGCCGGCCCTGCGCTTGCAGCCGAACATCGCTGAGCAATGGCTGCCGAAAGTCCTCGCCACCGAATACGATCCGCGCAACGTCGGCATGGCGCACAAGGCCGGCGTGACCATCGGCATGGCCATGACCGAGAAACAGGGCGGCACCGACGTGCGCGCCAACACCACCAAGGCTTACCCGGTCGGCGCCAGTGGTCCGGGGCAGGCCTATGAACTGGTCGGGCACAAGTGGTTCTGCTCGGCGCCGATGTGCGATGCCTTCCTGACGCTGGCGCAGACCGACAAGGGTTTGAGCTGCTTCCTGCTGCCACGCCATCGCCCGGACGACACGCGCAATCAGTTCTATATCCAGCGCCTGAAAAACAAACTCGGCAACCAGTCCAACGCCTCCAGTGAAGTCGAGTTTCGTGGCGCGCTGGCGTGGATGGTCGGTGAGGAAGGGCGCGGCGTGCCGACCATCATCGAGATGGTGGCGATGACCCGATTCGATTGCATGGTCGGTTCCAGTTCACTGATGCGTCAGGCGCTGACCCAGGCCAGCCATCACTGCGCGCATCGCAAGGTCGGCGGCAAACTGCTCAGCGAACAGCCATTGATGCAAAACGTGCTGGCCGATCTGGCCCTGGAAAGCGAAGCCGCGCTCGCCCTGAGTTTGCGCATGGGCAAGGCGCTGGATCATCTGGATGATCGCCACGAAGCGCAATTCGCGCGACTGGTGACGGCGGTGGGCAAGTACTGGATCTGCAAACGCGCGCCGGGGATGATCAACGAAGCAGCGGAATGCATGGGCGGCGCCGGGTATGTCGAGGACAGTATTCTGCCGCGCCTGTACCGCGAGGCACCGGTGAACTCGACGTGGGAAGGTTCGGGGAACGTGCAGTGCCTCGACGTGCTGCGAGCCTTGTCGAAAGAGCCGGGTGTGCTGGATGTGTTGTTCAGCGAGTTGGGCGATGGCCATGGCGACAAGCGACTGGCCGCGCATATTCAGCAATTGCAGGCGCAGTTCAAGGATACCGGCGACATTCAGTATCGGGCGCGGCAACTGACTGAGGACATCGCCCTCGGTTTGCAGGCCAGGCTCCTGTTGGAGGCCGGAAACTCAGCCGTCAGCGACGCCTTCATTGCCAGCCGCCTGAGCGCTGGCGGCCGCGTCTACGGCGCTTTGCCACGCGGTCTCGACATCGAAGCCATCGTCGCCCGCTCAACGCCACAGATTCTCTGACCCACCACAAATCCCTTGTAGGAGTGAGCCTGCTCGCGATAGCGGTGTATCAGTCAATGCAAATGTCGACAGGTAGACCGCTATCGCGAGCAGGCTCACTCCTACAGGGATCGGGTATGCCTGACATATTGTGCGGTTGCCAACATGCCACTGTTCCCGTGACGCCACGATGCAGGCAAGATGAACCCCTGCAAGTCAGAACACAGGAAGCTGATCGTGACCGAAGCGTTTATTGTCGTTCAAACCGCCGAACAAGCCGTGGACCGTCTGGCCGAGCTACATGAGCGGGCCACCACTGCGCTGAACTCGGCGCTCAAGCGTTACCTCAAGGATCGCGTCGAACCCGACGCTGCGCAGCGTGCTCTGTTTCGTTATCCCGAACTGCGTCTGACCTATCACTGCCAGGGCGAAGTCCCGCAGACCACTCGCGCTTACGCCAAGGTGCAACTGCCGGGCACGTACAGCGTCACCGTTACCCATCCGGCGGCGTTTCGCAAATACCTGCTCGAACAACTTGTGCCGTTGATGCACGACTTCACCGTGACCGTGGAAGTCGGCGTCAGCCAGCAGAACATTCCGTATCCGTACGTGGTCGAGCAGGGCGATGAACTGGCCGGTTCCGGCGTCACCGCTGCCGTGCTGGCGCGGGTGTTTCCGAGTACCGACCTGTCCGCGGCCACCGATGGCATTGCCGACGGTCTCTACGACTGGGAAAACACCGATCCGCTGCCGCTGGCGCTGTTCGACGCCGCGCGTGTGGACTTCTCGCTGCGGCGTCTGGTGCATTACACCGGCAGCGACTGGCGCCATGTGCAGCCGTGGATTCTGCTGACCAACTATCACCGCTACGTCGACCAATTCATCGTCCATGGTCTGGAGCAACTGCGCAGCGACCCGCGTTTCGTGCGCATGGTGTTGCCGGGTAACGTGATCATCGAGAAAGGCATGGATCACGGCGAGGCGTCGGCGATTGCTGCCGGTGTGGTCTGGCACCGTTACCAGATGCCGGCCTATCACCTGATCGCCAGCGATGGCCACGGCGTGACCTTGGTGAATATCGGCGTCGGCCCGTCCAATGCCAAGAACATCACCGACCACTTGGCGGTGCTACGTCCGCATTGCTGGCTGATGATCGGTCACTGCGGTGGCCTGCGGCAGTCGCAGACCATCGGCGACTATGTGCTGGCTCACGCTTATATGCGTCGCGACGGCATTCTCGACCGCGTAGTGCCGCCGAACATTCCGATCCCGGCGCTGGCCGAAGTGCAAATGGCGCTGCAACAAGCAGCGGCGAATGTCACCGGCGAGAAGGGCGATGACCTGAAAAAACGCCTGCGCACCGGCACCGTGCTGACCTACGACGACCGTAACTGGGAGTTGCGTTGGGCGCAGGAACGGCCGTTGATCAACCTGTCCCGTGCTGTCGCGGTGGACATGGAAAGCGGCACGATTGCCGCCCAGGGTTATCGCCTGCGGGTGCCTTACGGCACGTTGCTCTGCGTTTCGGACAAACCGCTGCACAGTGAAATCAAGCTGCCGGGTTCGGCCAACGCTTTCTATGAACGCGCGGTCAGCCAGCACTTGAAGATCGGCATTGAAGCGGTGGACCTGCTGCGCACGGAACTCAACTCTTTGCACTCGCGCAAGCTGCGCAGCTTCGACGAACCGCCGTTCCGCTGATTTGTTGATGGTCATTTAACGGTCAGGCTACTAGCATTGGCAGCCCTGACCGTTAGATGTTCTTTTCGCCATGTCCCGTCCTCCACGTCCACCTTCCCGCCGTCCTGGCGCGAAGCCTCAGTCTGCTTCCCCGCGCCGTGTTGCCAAGGCACCACCGGCCGAGCCGAAACTGATCCTGTTCAACAAACCCTTCGATGTGCTGACGCAATTCAGCGACGGCGAAGGGCGGGCGACGCTCAAGGATTACATTGATGTGCCCGGCATTTATCCGGCCGGACGCCTCGATCGTGACAGCGAAGGTTTGTTGCTGCTGACCAACGACGGGCAGTTGCAGGCGCGCATCGCCGACCCGAAACACAAACTGGCGAAGACCTATTGGGTGCAGGTCGAAGGCGTGCCGACGGCCGAGCAGTTGCAGCGCTTGCGTGACGGCGTTGAGCTGAATGACGGCATGACTTTGCCTGCCGAGGCGCGGCAACTGGATGAGCCTGAGCTGTGGCCGCGCAATCCGCCGGTACGCTTTCGCGCGACCATACCGACGTCATGGCTGGAACTGGTGATCCGCGAAGGGCGCAACCGTCAGGTGCGACGCATGACGGCGGCGGTCGGGTTACCGACGTTGCGGCTGGTGCGGGTCAGGATTGGTGACTGGACGATCGAAGGGCTCGATCAGGGCCAGTGGAAAGAAGTGCCGGCGCGCTTATAAAGCGCCGGATTCGATCAGGCCGATCACCACACTCTTGATGATGAACGCGGCCACGCCCAGGCCCAGCACGAAGAACAGAATGAACGAGCCAAAGCGCCCGGCCTTGGACTTCTTCGCCAGATCCCAGACGATGAAACCCATGAAAATGATCAGGATGCTGACCAGACCGGTCATCATCCACTCTTCTAATAATGCTGGATCCATTGGGTTTCTCCGGCGCGCATGGGGCTAAAAGGGCGCGGCGAGTATACGCCAAGGTGTGTGGGGTGGCATTGATCTGGGTCTGATCCGGAACTGTTGCCCTCACCCTAACCCTCTCCCGGAGGGAGAGGGGACTGACCGAGGTGTCTGGCGTCATACATCGACCTGAAAAATCGAGTCGATTATGGATTCACAGCAGAACGCTCAGGTCGGCGTACTTTTTCAGCATCTCACGGTCGGCCCCCTCTCCCTCTGGGAGAGGGCTGGGGTGAGGGTGCCCTTGATCAGCTACGCAAATGAGTCAGCGGCAGTTCGGTGCTGTTCAACACCTGATTCAGCACAAAACTCGACCGCACGCTGGTCACCCCTTCAATCCGGGTAAGGTGCCCCAGCAACAGCTTCTGATAGTGATCCATATCCGGCACCACCACTTTCAACTGGTAATCCGCATCCACGCCCGTCACCAGACTGCACTCCAGCACCTGCGGCAACGTCCGAATCGCCGCTTCGAAATTCTCGAAACGCTCCGGTGTATGCCGGTCCATGCCGATCAACACATACGCCGTCAGGCTCAACCCAAGCATCTTGCGATCAAGCAACGCCACCTGACGCGAAATATACCCGTCGTCTTCGAGTTGCTTGACCCGGCGCGAGCAAGGGGAGGGCGACAGACCGATGCGCTCGGCCAATTCCTGGTTGGAGATGCGGGCGTCGCGCTGCAATTCCGCCAAAATACTCAGGTCGTAACGGTCGAGTTTGCTCATCAATCTGTCCTTGGTTGTAACTATTGCGGCAGATTATCTATCCAGGGTTAAAAATTGCGCAAGTGGTGTTTATTTCAGCAATCTTCGCAATCCTCTGTCGCCGCCCCAGGCCTATTCTTATCACCAGAATCACTGCTCGGTAACACAGTCCACGCGGCCCGCCCTATCCGGCCTGCCGCGGCCGCCACCCCCACCGGGGTTGTGCCGGCCCCCGAGCTGCACACTGTCCAGAAGACGGCGTGAGGTGAGCCGACGTCAAAAGCGTCGAGCCAGGACGAAGTTCTCTAGAAGGGAGGCCGACGGGTCTCCCTTTTTTCTTGCCTGCGATTTCATGTCGGGCGCTCAATAAATAAGTTGCGCGACTGATAACCTGTTGCAGAACCCGGTGTGTGTATTCCCGGTCTTAGTGACAAGTCCTCTTACATTTGCAGGCCCCGCAGTGAGAAAAAGCATGAATTCGCGCATCTGGCGTCTGGCTGGTGTTGGTTTGCTGTGTGTGAGTGTCAGTGTGCAAGCGCTTGCCGATGAGCCACAGAATCGCGGCCCGGATGGCGGAGGCCACGGCCAGGATCATCAGGGCAACAATCAGGGCCGTGGCGGCAACAATCAGCCGCGCCCGCAGAACAATCCATCGCAGAATCAGCCGCAACAGAATCAACCGCGTCCGCAGAACAACGAGATCATTCGTGGCGACAACAGCCGCCAGTTCGAACACAACGGCAACAACAATGGCCAGTGGCAGAACCGCGACCAGAATCGCCCGGCCTACAACCCCAATCCGGTGCGCCAGCCACCACCGCCGCCGCAACTGCCGGCCAACAGCCTGCCGATCCAGCCACGGCCCGACGCCGTGCGCCAGACTCAAGAGCCGCGTCAGGGTTACTACCGCGATGAGCGTCCGCAGAACGGCTACAACAACCAGCATTGGCAGACCAACAATCGGCCCAACGACAATCGCTGGCCGGGTCGTCCTGACGGTCACGGCAACGGTTGGGGTCCAGGCCCGCAATATCGGCCGGGACATGTGATCGACCGCTTCCCGGATCGCGATTACCGCGTGCCGTATCGCGGGCAGGATTACTTCTTTTCCGGCGGTTACTGGTATCGCCCGCAAGGCCCGCGCTACATCGTTGTGCAACCGCCGCGCGGGATCCGCATCCAGTATTTGCCGGATTACGCCCGTGAAGTGTGGATCGGTGGTTCGCTGCTGTTCCTTGCCGCTGGTTCCTACTATGCCTATCAGGAAGCGACGCAGGATTACATCGTGGTCGAACCGCCGGTGCAGCAGCAACCGCAACCGCAATCCCAAGGTTATGACGTCGAGGCATACCCGGCCAACGGCCAGTCGCCGGAGCAGGTGCAGCAAGACGGTTACCAGTGCTATCAGTACGCCGTGCAGCAAAGCGGTTTCGATCCGCGCACCGCGACCTATCAGCCAGCGCCCGAGGTGGTTCAGGCCTACCGTCAGGCTCAGGGCAATTGCCTGAGCAGTCGCGGTTATCAGGTCAGTTACTGAAGCCGGGTTTGCGCCCGCTCTGACTTGACCACTTCCTGCGGATCGGCGTGCACCAGCACTTCGGCTCGCGGGTAGGCTTTGTGAATGGCATCGGCGGCTTGGTCGCTGATGCCGTGCGCCACTGACAAGGTCAATTCCCCCGGTAATTCCAGGTGCAACTGCACGAACCAGTGGTTGCCGGAGATTCGCGTGCGCAAGTCATGCGCGCCCAACACCCCCGGCACACTGCAGGCCAGTTCGAGCATGTGTTGACTGACATCCGTCGGTAGTTCTTCATCCATCAGCACCGAAAAACTTTCCCGGGCGATCTGGATCGCACTCCACAGAATGTAGGCGGCAATGCCAAGTCCGAACCAGGCATCCAGTTGATGCCAGCCGAACCCGGCCAACATCAGCGCCACCAGAATACTGCCGTTGAGTAACAGATCGGATCGGTAATGCAGTGAGTCGGCACGCACGGCGTTGGAGCCGGTCTGCTTGATCACTCGATGCTGCAGCACCAGCAAGGCCACCGTCAGCAGCAATGAGAAAATGATCACGCCAATGCTGATCCACGGCGCGCCAAGCGGTTCCGGGTGCTGGATGCGTTCGTAGGCCTGAAACGCAATCAACACCGCACTGCCGCCAATGAACAGCGCCTGCGCCATGCCCGCCAGCGATTCCGCCTTGCCGTGACCATAACGGTGATCGTCATCGGCCGGGCGCAGCGCGTAATGCACCGCCAGCAGATTGAGCAGCGAAGTGACGCCATCCAGCGCCGAGTCAGTGAGGCCGGCAAGCATGCTCACCGAACCGCTCAGCCACCAGGCGATGGCTTTGGCGACGATCAGCGTGCACGCGACCGCCACCGAGGCGCGGGTCGCCAGCCTTAGCAGGCGGGCGTGTTCGGGGCTGGAGGTCATTTAACTTCCTTTTTAAGCGGCGGGTTGCAGGCCGAACATCGCCAATTGTTGAGTGCTGCCCTTGTGTTGAATCAGGCGCGGATCGTCGAGAGGAAAGTCTCGGCCCAACTCGCTTTCGAGAATAGCCTGCAACTTGTGATTATCGACCTGACCGTCCGGGCCGATGGCTTGCTTGAGCTTGGCCGGGTCGATCTGCGCGGTGTGGCCCGGTTCGAAATAGATCGCACCGGTGGCGAAGTCGACGGCAAACGCGATCAGCCCGGGAATGATGTAGAACAGCAGGCCCACGGCGTCGAGTACGGCAATGGCTGGGTCGATCTTGCCGTCGATCTGACCGCGTCGGTCCGGGTAGAAAATCGAACCGCACGCGGTGATTTGCGTGAGCAGGGTGGCGACCAGTACACCGCCGATCAGGCGAAAAGGTAAGCGCATGGGGAAATCTCCTGATTCATCTAAGAACGAAGCGTAGTCGTGTGAAGTTAAGACCCTGACGAACGCCTTGCAGTTCGCCGTTATACTCGCCGCTGGCAGGGCGTGCCCACAGTAAATTGCGGCCTCGTCTCACCCCTACCGAAATACGTTGAGGATTGAAGTTGTTTTCTCCAGATCGACACCGCGTGAAGGCCAACGAATCCTATCGGGGTTCGGCCCTCCGGGCTAAAGCTGTGAGCGCGCCATGCTGCGTTGCGGGACTTGGCAAGGAAACGACCCTTACCTGCGTCCCGCGCCTTGCCTGGCACGCTCACAGCTTTAACGCGACTCGCAATTTACTGTGGGCACGCCCTGGGGAGCCAGCATGATTTCTTTGCCAATCGATGAAGTTTTACCCGCCCTGCGTGAAGCCTTGGCGACGCGCCACGAAGCCGTGCTCGAAGCACCGCCCGGCGCCGGTAAAACCACCCGCGTGCCCTTGGCTTTGCTCAATGAAGCGTGGCTGGCCGGGCAGACCATTCTGATGCTTGAACCGCGCCGTCTCGCCGCGCGTGCGGCGGCGGAACGTCTGGCCAGCGAGCTGGGCGAGAAGGTCGGTGAAACCGTCGGTTATCGCATTCGCCTCGACAGCAAGGTCGGCCCCAATACACGCATCGAAGTGGTCACCGAAGGCATTCTCACTCGTCGCTTGCAGGATGACCCGGCGCTGGAAGGCGTGGGCTTGCTGATCTTCGACGAATTTCACGAACGCAGCCTCGACGCCGATCTGGCGCTGGCGCTCAGTTTGAACGGTCGCGAGCTGTTCCGAGCTGAACAGCCGCTGAAGATTTTGTTGATGTCGGCCACGCTCGAAGGTGAACGTCTGGCCGGGTTGCTGGATGATGCGCCGATCCTGCGCAGCGAAGGCCGCATGTACCCGGTGACGATGCGCTGGGGCCGGCCGTTTCAGCCCGGTGAATACATCGACCAACGTGTCACGCAAACCGTGCTCGAAGCGCTGCACGATGAAAGCGGCAGCCTGTTGGTGTTTCTGCCGGGGCAGGCGGAAATCCGTCGTGTGCATCAACAATTGGCAGACGCCATTGGAGAGCGCGGCGATGTGTTGCTCTGCCCTTTGCACGGTGAACTCGACCTCAATGCGCAACGCGCGGCGATCGATCCGGCCCCGGCTGGGCAGCGTAAAGTGGTGCTGGCGACCAACATCGCCGAGACCAGTCTGACCATCAACGGCGTGCGCGTAGTCATTGATGCCGGGCTGGCGCGGGTGCCGCGTTTCGATCCCGGCAGCGGGATGACGCGCCTCGATACCCAGCGGATTTCCAAGGCCAGCGCCACCCAGCGTGCGGGCCGCGCCGGGCGACTGGAGCCGGGTGTTTGTTATCGCTTGTGGTCGCAGGATCAGCACGAACAACTCGCTGCTTATGGCAGTGCGGAAATTCTTTCGGCGGATCTCGCCAGCCTCGCGCTGCAACTGGGACGCTGGGGTGTGACGCCGGGCGAACTGGTCTGGCTCGATGTTCCGCCAGCGGCTGCTTATGCCCAGGCGCAGGATTTGCTGCAACGGCTGGGTGCGCTGGAAGGTGAGGCGCTGACCACTCATGGTCAGGCCATGGCTGAATTGCCGGCGCATCCGCGCATCGGCCATTTGCTGTTGCGCGGACAGGCGTTGGGTTTGGCCGACATGGCCTGCGACGTCGCCGCGTTGCTCGGCGAGCGGGATATCTTGCGTGGCGCCGGGGCCGATCTGCACAGTCGGCTGGTGCTGCTGTCCGGCGAGGAACGTGCCGCCCGTGGTGCGCAGGGCGGGGTGCAGCGCGCTAAGCAATTGGCGCGGCAATATCGCGGTTACCTGCGCGGCAAAGCGAGTGAGCCGGTAAGCGATCCCGATCATCCGCGCTGGCTCGGTGCCTTGCTGGCGCTGGCCTATCCGGATCGCGTCGCGCAACAGCGGCGTGCTGGCGGTGCCGAATATCGGCTGGCCAACGGTCGTGCGGCGCTGTTCGCCGAAGCTGACAGCCTGATGAAAGAACCGTGGATCGTCATCGCCGATCTCGGCAGCTGTCAGGGCCAGCGCGAAGAACGGATTTATCTGGCGGCGGATTTCGACCCGGCGCTGTTCGATTCGGTGTTGGCCGAACAGGTGCGCAACGTCGATCAACTTGACTGGGACGAGCGCGAAGGCGTGCTGCGCGCCGAGCGTCAGCGCAAGGTCGGCGAGCTGATTCTCAGCCGCGAGCCACTGACCGGTCTCGATGAAAATGCGCGCAGTCAGGCGCTGGTCAATCTGGTGCGGCGCAAAGGTCTGGAGCTGCTGCCATGGACGCCGGAACTGCGTCAGTGGCAGGCGCGGGTGGCGTTGTTGCGGCAGTTGGAGTTGAACCATCAGGATGACAATCAGTGGCCGGATGTCAGTGACGCGACGTTGCTGGACACCCTTGAAGACTGGCTGATGCCTTATCTGGGCAAGGTCTCGCGGCTCAGCCATTTTGCCAACCTGGATCTGTCGAGCATCGTGCGTAACCTGCTGCCGTGGCCGTTGCCGCAGAGGCTCGATGAGCTGGCGCCGCATCATTTGAGCGTGCCGTCGGGCTCATCGATTCGTTTGGACTACAGCGAGTTTCCACCGATTCTTGCAGTGCGTTTGCAGGAATTGTTCGGGCTGGCGGATACGCCGCGAATTGCCGGCGGGCGGCAGGTGGTCAAATTGCATCTGCTATCGCCTGCGCGGCGGCCGGTGCAGGTGACGCAGGATCTGGCCAACTTCTGGCGCAGCACCTATGCCGAGGTGAAGAAGGATTTGAAGGGGCGCTATCCGAAGCATTATTGGCCGGATGATCCGTTGGTGGCCGAGGCGACTGCGCGGATCAAGCCGCGCAAGTAGAGCTACCGGCGCGACTTGATCGGTGGGGGCGCTCAGTGGTTCAGGTTTCCCCGTAGAGGCCCTGCGCAGCAGTGCGTCGATGCTTGATGCCATGACAAAACCACATCAATCCGATCCACAGGGGAATCGCGTACACCGCGATGCGAATGACGGGGTCGAGCAGCATGACGCCGAGGATGAAGGCCAGGAATGCAAGGCACACATAGTTACCGTAGGGGTACCAGAGTGCTTTGAATAATGGCTTGCGCCCGGCCCTGTTCAGATGTTGGCGAAACTTGAAGTGGGAAAGGCTGATCATCACCCAATTGATCACCAGCGTCGCAACCACCAGTGACAGCAGCAGCTCCAGCGCATATTGCGGGATTACGTAGTTCATCAGCACGGCAAACAGGGTCACAGCGGCAGACGCAAGAATCGAGCGTACGGGGACGCCACGCCGGTCGATCCTGGTCAGGCTTTGCGGAGCATCACCTTGCTCGGCCAGGCACAGTAATAGGCGGCTGTTGCAATAAGTACCGCTGTTATAGACCGACAGCGCAGCGGTCAGCACTACAAAATTGAGAATGTGCGCCGCGGTGGCGCTGTCGAGCATCGACGACACCATAACGAAAGGACTGGCGCTGTAGGTGTCTCCAGCTGCATTGAGTGAGATGACCAGACTGTCCCACGGCATCAGCGACAGCAGCACGACAAGTACGCCGACGTAGAAAATCAGAATGCGATAAATCACCTGGTTGATCGCTTTGGGAATCACGGTCTGCGGTTTATCGGCTTCGGCCGCGGTGAAACCGAGCATTTCCAGACCACCGAAGGACAGCATGATGACCGCCATGGACATCGCCAGTCCGCCGAGTCCATGTGGGAAAAATCCGCCGTGTTCCCACAGGTTGCTGACCTTCGCTTGCGGGCCACCGTGGCCGCTGACCAGCAGATAGCTGCCCATGGCGATCATGCCGATCACTGCCAGGACCTTGATGATGGCGAACCAGAATTCGGCCTCACCGAATATTTTCACGTTGATCAGGTTGAGGGCATTGATCAGTACAAAAAAGACTGCGGCCGACACCCAGGTCGGAATATCGGGCCACCAGTAATGCACATATTTGCCGACGGCAGTCAGTTCGGACATGCCCACCAGGGTGTACAGCATCCAGCAATTCCATCCCGACAGAAATCCGGCGAATCCGCCCCAATACTTATGGGCGAAGTGGCTGAACGAGCCTGCGACGGGTTCTTCAACGATCATTTCGCCCAACTGCCGCATGATCAGGAAAGCGACGAAACCGCAAATCGCGTAACCGAGGATCATTGACGGACCAGCAGACTTGAGTGCGCCCGCCGAACCCAGAAACAGCCCGGTTCCCACAGCGCCACCCAGCGCGATCAATTGGATATGTCGATTTTTCAGGCCGCGTTTCAGTACGCCTGAGCGCGCTTCGGGTCCGCTCATTGGAATGGGCTCGCCTGAATTTTGCTGAGAAAACTTGCCGGGAGGCTTTCGCGGTTGAATGCGCCGCAGTGATGAAGCCGCTGTGCGCGCTGAAGGACTTCTTTTTCCGTGATCATTCGTGCATCTCGTCCTTGAAATTATTTCTCATGAATATCAATCGGTTGGCTTTTTTTCGCGGCCTTGAACCAGTGTGGTTGCGGGCAAGAGCGAATTAAATCTATTGGAAGAAACATATTTCTATCTGTTGAATTTGTAAATAGGGAGTGATATCAAATGCACCGCAGAAGGACATGCCGACGATTACAGGGACGTAAGGAGTGAGAAGGTGAAGGGCAGCAATTCAACAGCACCATTTGATTTCGTCACCAGCGGACACGCTGATCCGAAGCACTTTTTTTCGCAGGCCGCGGATGACATTCGTGCGCGGTTGCTCGATGACGGCGCGGTGCTCATTCGCTCCGCCAGGCAGTGCAGGGATCCCGGCGTGTTTGAGGCAGCCATTGCTGCACTTGGCTTTGAAACCCGTGATTACGTAGGTGGAAGCTCACCGCGCTCGACTATTCAGGGCAAGGTGATGGAAGCGACCCGCACACCGCCAGACTGGTCCGTCATCCTTCACCAGGAAATGGCCTACGTAAAAAGCCCTCCCGAGATCATCGCATTCGTATGCGTTGAGCCTGCTGGAAAGGGCGGCGAGTCTGTCATCGGTGACATGCGCAAACTCGAACGTCTGGTGGATCCGGCAATGTTGCAACGACTGACGGAGCGCGGCCTGAAATTACGTAGAACGTTACCCAGTGAAGACCGGGTCGGTCTCAAGCCCGGCGTGAAAAAGAGTTGGCAGGAAACTTTCTCGACCCACCGTCAGGTTGAAGCCGAGATGCATTGCCGCGCCCGGGGATGGGACTTCGAGTGGAATGGCGCGGACCTGATCCTCTGGCAGGACTGTATTTCCCCGATGCGTGCACATCCCCTGACCAGCGCAAATATCTGGAGCAATCAAGCGCATTTCTGGGGGGCGGCAGCCATGATCGAGTGGGCGCTTATCGACGGTCGGGAGCAGGACGCCCGTGAATTGATGACGGCGCAACGCGAAAACCCGCTACTGCTGGAGGCCATGTGCTTCGGTGACGGTGAACCGCTCCCGGAAGATCTGACCTTGGCGCTTTTCCACGCCGTGCGCGGGCTGGAACAGGATATCGATTTGGGCGAGGGCGACATCCTTCTGCTCGATAATTTGCAGTATGCGCACGGACGACGTGCATTCTCGGGTAACCGAACCATCAACGTGATCATCGGCAATTGGGCCGGTGACCAGTCATACGCCGTTCAAGGATGAAAAAATGACAATTCAGGAAAGGAATTTCGCCTCCGATAGCACGTTTGTGCTGACTCCCGGAGTCGACGTATGCCTCAAGGACCTGATCGCGTTTGCCCAACCGGGGAAAACCGTGGTCGCTTCGCAAGCCACGCGACAGCGCGTCCAGGCCTCGAGAGAGGCGCTGGAAAATCTGGTTGCGCAAGGGGCGGTCATTTACGGCGTCAACACCGGCATGGGCGGGTTCGTGGATCACCTTGTGCCGCTCGAGAAAGCCCATGAGCTGCAATCCAACCTTATTCAAGGTGTATCGACGAACGTTGGTGAGCGCTTCCCCGACAGCGTCGCCCGCGCCACGATGTTCGCGCGAATTGTTTCTTTGTCCCGTGGTAACTCGGCGATCTCGCTGGAGAACTTTGATCGATACATTGCCATTTACAACGCCGGGCTGATTCCTGAGATTCCCAGCAAAGGTTCCCTGGGCACCAGCGGTGATCTGGGACCGTTGGCGGCTGTTGCGCGGATGTTGACCGGTGACGGCTACGCTTACCTTCATGGCGTGCGCGTTCCGGCGGCGCAGGCGCTTGAACAATTGCAGCTGAAACCGTTGCACTTGAGCTACAAGGAAGGACTGGCGCTGATCAATGGCACGTCCTGCATGGTCGCTGTCGCGGCGATGAACGTGGTCGAGGCGCGTCAGCTTCTTGAGCAATACATCTCGATCTCGGCGTTCTCTTTCGAGTCACTGCAGGCCCGAGTACGTCCATTTCACCCTGACGTCCACAAGTTGAAACCGCATCTGGGCCAGCAGAAAATCGCCGAGACCATCTGGGACGATCTGCAAGGTTCGGAACTGGCGATCGATGACATTGAGCTCTCATCGCAGCTGAGTGCATTGCGCACCGACGCAGTTCGCCAGGAAGCCATGCCCATCGAGGATGCCTACTCGATTCGCTGCACGCCGCAGATTCTGGGGCCGGTACTGGAAACCATCGAGTTCGTCGAGCGGATAGTGGCCAATGAACTGAACTCGTCCAACGATAATCCGCTGGTCACGCCGGAGAATGGCGAGGTGTTCCACAATGGGCATTTCCATGGGCAGTACATCGCTTCGGCCATGGATTATCTGACGATTTCGATGATCACGATGTGTAACCTTGCCGACCGTCGAATAGATCGTTTCCTGACGAAAGCCAACAGCAACGGTCTGCCGTCTTTCCTCTGTGCAGAAAATGGCGGTCTGCGTTTTGGCCTCATGGGCGGCCAATTCATGTCGGCTTCCCTGACTGCAGAAAACCGTTCGCTGGCCACACCGGTTTCGATCCAGACGCTGACCACCACGGCTGACTTTCAGGACGTGGTTTCCTTCGGCCTTATTGCCGCGCGTCGTGTGGCTGAAGTGCTGCAGAACACGCGCTATGTCATCGCCTTCGAACTGATTTGTGCAGCTCAGGCAGCAGACATTCGCGGTAGCGCCAAGCTGAGTCCGCGCGGACGTGCGTGGCATGCACAGGTGCGCGAGCTGATCCCTTATCTCGATCGTGATATCGCTCTGACCGGGTATCTGGAAAGTCTCGTAGCGCAGGTTCTCGGGGGGCATGGCCGATGAGTTCGCCGAGTGATAACCCTGTCTCGGCCGGGCAGGCTACGGTGCCCGCCGAGATGCCTGATGCTCGCTTGCATGCCAACGAAAATCCGCTGGGTGCATCGGCACTGGCGCTGCATCTGTGCACATCGATGCCTGCGCTTCTGAGCGAGTACCCGGAGGTGACGTACAAGTCGCTTCGCACGGCCATCGGTGAGCGATGGAATGTTGATCCTGCGCGAGTGATGCCAGGGGCGGGGTCTGACGAACTGATCGATATTGCACTGCGCAGTCTGTTGAAACCTGGCAGCCGCCTCGTGGCTCAGCAGCACAGTTTCAAAATGTACAAAATCAGGGCCGAACTACTGGGCGCTGACTACAGTGAGATGGTTCCGGTTGCGGGTGAAGGTTACGAAACTGCGCTGAGTACGGCCCTGCAAAAAAAACCGGACGTCGTGGTGCTGGTGAACCCATCCAATCCGCTGGGGGACTATCTGCCGCCGGCTGAGCTGCTGAGGCTGGTTGCCACCATCCCGGAAAGTACGACGGTCATCATCGACGAAGCGTATGCAGAGTTCGCCCCGGACCGGGAAAACTCGCCAGGTGTGCAGGTCGTCAATATTCGCAACAACGCTATATGCCTGCGAACGTTTTCCAAGGCCTATGGGCTCGCGGGTTTACGGCTGGGATGGGCCTATGCCAGTGCTGATCTGATTGCAGTGCTGCAAGCGCGTCGTGCGCCCTACAACGTCAGCGCGTTTTCCGCCCGCGCTGGAGAGTACGCGCTGTGGGACACCGAGCATCTGGAAAAAACGGCGGCACATTGCGTCGCGTGGGGGCAAAAGATCGTCCGTCTGTTCAATGCCTGTGGCATTGCGGCTAGAAGCCAGTACGTCAACTTTGTATTTGTCGAGTTCGAAAACACGCAGGAGTGCCAGGCGTTGCATGCCTGCCTGGCAAGTGAAGGTTTCCTGACTGCGCCGTTGACCGATTATGGCCTTGGTCACTGCCTCAGGATCTCGATTGGCAGCGACATGCAAATGACTGGATTGTGTGATGTGCTTCGAAAACAGCTGCACACCGACAGTTCTCGACAGAATTGGGGCGGCTTGGAAATCCCAAGCGCTTCGCATCAGTTTGCAACACCCATGAAAGAGACCTGACTCGAGGTAAGAATGAGCGAAACACTGCCTTTGTTTCACGAAAACCCGTATCTGAAGCAGCTGGATTGTAGAGTCGATCTGCTTGAGCGCGACGACATGGGCCTGCCTTTTGCGCTCCTTGGCCAGACGGTCTTTTACCCGCAAGGAGGCGGTCAGCTCGGGGATCGAGGAGTGTTGAGCATTCCGGTCACGGAGGCAGGCTTCGCTTTGCCGGAACTCGAAATCGTCGCGACGAAGAAGCGCGACGATCAGATCCGGCATTACCTGAATATCAACGATGAAGCGTTTGCCTTGTTGAGCGCCCATGCAGTTGGCCAGAAGGCGACTGCATCCCTTGATTGGTCATTGCGATATCATCAGATGCGGATTCATTCAGCCATGCATTTGATCCACTGCATGCTTGAAGAAACGCTGGGGCGCTCGATTCCACACCCTGTACGTTCGCCGTTGAGTGACGCCGGGGGGGAAAATCAATACGAGTTTATCGAAGAGTTCGATGAAAACAGTTTGAGGCAGGCAACCGCTGCCCTGAACGCGTTTTGCTCTGCAAGTCATGAGATTCGTACGGAAGCGGATACGAGCAAGGGACATGGATTTCGTTGGTGGCAATGCGAAAACTGGTCAATTCCCTGTGGGGGAGTTCATGTGCGTAATACGCAGGAAATAGGCTTGGTAACTTCCAGTATGAAAATCAAGAAAAACACGACCCGGGTGATTATCACGCTGTCGGCAGAGGCTCAAGCGCTTGGAGAATAAACGAGCGTTTGGTGCGTTTTTGATGCAGCTGCGGATCGATGCCGGGCATCTGAAGATTTCGACGTTTCTCGAAGATGTCAATATTCCTTTCTCGGCTAATTACTACCGCGACGTAGAGGCAGGAAGAAAATACCTGAGCATCGATGCCGCCGTAGAGTTGCATGATCACTTGGGTATCGATGTCGACAGTAAAGCCAGCTTTGATTATTACTGGCACTACTTCAGAGATCTGTTGCCGGGCGATGTGCATGAAATGTTATTTGGCAAGGGTGTCGAGGTCACCGATCTTTCTTCGAGAATCGAACTCAGAGAGCATGATTCGAAGATATTGCGTCGGGCATTGAGCCTGAGCCGCTACGAGCGGGAGTTCATTATTACCGAAGAGGTGATCAAGGCATTCGAAGAGAACTTCGAACTGCTGCCATTGATGACCTACCTCTATATGGTGGACAGCGCTGGCGTTGCGGAAATGCAGCTGGTTTGCCAGCAACTTGGCCTTGCTTATGATCAACGGACCGAAGCTTTTCTGAATCTTGTCTCCAAGGAGCGCGACGCCCCCCAAGAGCCGTTTGTCCGTCATGCGCCCACGCTGAGGATGCCAAGGTCTGTTGACGCATTGAAGTTGAAGGATATGTTCCTGCGCCATGAGGTGGAACGATCACTGCTCAAACCTGAAAAAAGTGAATACTTTGATGTTTCAGGTTCTTTCAAATACAGCTCGATGGTGACCCTGAAAGACGCGGAAATAGAGCAGATTCAGGATCGTCTCGTCGATCTGTTTTCCTTGATTGAAGTGCATAACAAATCAGGTACTCAACTTGAGGATTCAGGTGCTCAGCCTTACTTCTTCGGCCTGATTGTTTCGGGCCGTCCCGAATACGACGGGCGTGCTGCCCGAACAGCGAAAGAAGATAAAGAGTAATTATGGAGAGGACGGTATTCACCGTCCTCCCTGTGGGATGAACTGCGTCAGTCGACTGCTCAAAGGAGTGCGCGGGATGGTGCAGCAATGCGACCGATAAAAACAAATCGGACAGTGATCAGTTAAAACAGGGACGAGAGTAATGAATACGCAGGTAATCGAAAAACTGTGTCAGTTGTTTGGCGAGCGCGTACGGCTTGAACACAGCATCCGGCAACAATTCTGCCAGGCGCCTCCCGGCGTCCAGTTGAGCCCGCCCGATGCCGTCGTCACGGTTCGAAACGAGCAGGAAATCGTTGAGGTTGTGTCGCTCTGCCACGAATACGGCGTGGCAGTCATTGCCGCGGGAGCGCGCTCATCCCTCGAGGGGCAAATCAACGCGCCGCAGGGCGGCGTCTGTATCGACTGTTCCGAGATGAACGCAATTGTCGGCATCAATACGACCGATATGACCGCCACGGTTCAGCCGGGTGTCACCCGCGAACAATTGAACAGTCACTTGCGCGAAACGGGGCTGTTTTTTTCAGTCGATCCTGGTGCCAATGCTTCGATGGGCGGAATGGCTGCGACACGCGCCTCAGGGACCAACTCCGTGCGCTATGGGACGATGGCTGCCAATGTCAAAGCGGCACGCTGGGTAATGGCTGACGGAACGGTGGCGCAAATCGGCTCAAGAGCGCCCAAATCCGCCATGGGCCTGGATCTGCTGGCGATTGCCGTGGGTTCGGAAGGAACCCTTGGACTGTTCAGCGAGCTGGACGTCAGATTGCATCCGGTGCCGGAAGCGATTGTCGCTGGCGTCTGCTCGTTTGCCTCCGTCGATGATGCGGTGCAAACGGTGGCCAGTGCACTCGGCCAAGGCCTCTCGGTCGCACGCATCGAACTGTTGGATGTCACTGCCGTTCGCGCCTGCAACGCTTACTCTCCTTCGTTGAATTTGCCGGAAAATCCCCATCTGTTTCTTGAGTTCCACGGTGACACCTCAACCGTCGCCAGTAGCGTTGAAGGCTTTATCGACTGCGCGCATGAGTTTGGCGGCCAACTGAAAATTTCCCATCGGCTCGAAGAGCGCACGGCCCTGTGGAAGGCCCGGCATGACGCCTGGTGGGCATTTCATGCGTATTACAAAGGGCGCAAGGGGCTGGCCACGGATGTCTGTGTCCCGCTGTCATCCCTGAGTGCCTGCATCAGCGCTACCGTGGCAGACATCGCCGCTTCCGGGCTGGATGCGCCGTTGATCGGCCACGTCGGCGACGGCAACTTTCACCTGTTGATCATGCTTCAGGAAGGTGAAGACGAAAGCGTGTCGATTCAAGCCTTCCTCAGTCGTTTGTCGAGTCGGGCATTGTCGTTCGGCGGAACCGTGAGCGGTGAGCATGGCGTCGGCGAGGGCAAAGTGAAATGGATGTCGGCCCAGCACGGCGCGGCGCTCGACTGCATGCGGGCGATCAAAGCGGCACTGGACCCAGCGAACATCCTCAACCCCGGCAAGATGTATCACCCACGCACTGTCGATGCTCAATAAGCATCTTTTTTTCATTTTTACGGACGGACATGAAAGATGCGCCATATTTTGATCGTTGGAATCAACAAGGTTTCCATCAAGTACGTTTGCGATGCGATCCGCAGCGTGGGTTTCGAGCCGATTCTGTCCGTTGACCCATCGGGTTTTCACGGCACGGCCAAAGCTGTATTCGAGGGCGTCACCTGCATTCCAGGATTCAGTGATGCAGACGCCTTGTCTTCCTACTTGAAGACTCATGCAGAATTGGCAGGTCGGATTCACAGCATTACAACCTTCTTTGATGAACTGTTTCCCGTGGTATCGGCGATTGCCGAAGAGTTTGGTTTCAATGCGCCGCCAGCGGTATTTGCCAAATTGTCGTCCAAGGAATTCGTCGGGCGTTTGGTACCTGAACATGTTCCGGCCGAGTCCTGCGTTTCGCTGGCCGATGCAACCCTCGACATTCCTTGGTTGACGCCGGGTGTGGGCAACGACGTGGTGCTGAAACCCTCGGTTGGTTCAGGTGCGGTGGCCACGATGCTGCTGACTATCGCGGCGGATACCGATCCGGCCGAAGTGATCAGGTCAGCGATTCTGCAGAGTGGAATCGATCATCCTGAAAACATCACCTGGATTGTTCAGGCGCATTGCGTGGGCGATCTCGTCAGCATGGAAGGGTTTGCACAGAACGGGCAGGTGACGTTCCTGGGCGTGTCCAAACGTGATCGTGTCGGTTTCACTGAAGTTGCCAACCGGTTTCCAGCCAATGGGGTAATCGCTTCCTCCGTTCGTTCGAAAATGGAGACGGCCGTGCGCGACCTGATCAAGCGCTCGGAATTCGATAACGGTTTCTTTCATTGCGAATTTATCGCCACCCCAGCCACGGCTTATCTGATCGACGCCAACATGGGACGTCTGGGCGGCGCAAGTATCGTCGAGCAAATTGCCTTGGCCTACGACCTGGCGCCGGCGACCGTGCTGCAACAGGTTGCGTTGCTGCCGTTGGGGTTGCTGGAAGGCACGCTTCACTACTCACCTGTCGAACAGTGTCGACAGACCTTGAGTTACTGGTATTGCCTGGACCATGAGGCCGTCGTGCAAGACTGGGAGATACCGCCGCTGGCGTCCATTCATACGCCAATCGCCAATGTCGGCAGCCTGATCGTACCGATCGGTACGTCCGACTACGCATGGATCGGCATGCTGACCGGCTACGCCGACGTGGTCGTGGACGAGATCGCTCAAGTGCGCGTTCTGACTGATCGCGGCCCTAGAAGCCCGGTATTCCAATGATCTATTTCGTGCGGTTTCTTTCGTCTGCAGCCTGGAGCTGTTTTTACCCGTTCATGGCCATCTGGCTAAACTCGACCGTGGGCTTGAGCACCAGTGCTGCCGGCGTCGTCGTCGGCTTCGCCATTGTTTCAAACCGCATTGGCGCATTGGCCTTTCAAGGGATGCTGGACAAGGTTGACCGACGGCGGGAAATTGCCCTTGCGTTGTTCTGTGTGGCGGTCGCCGCGTGCTGCATGTTGCTGACGGCAGCGCTGGGGATCACCCACACACTGCTGTGGATCGCACTGGTGGTAGTGTTCGGAGTCGCGAATTCGATTGCTACGATTTCCCAGATTTCCTACATCGTTCAGTACTTTGGTGAGGCCGAGCATGAACGTGTTCTGTCCTACGAAAATGTCGCTGCCAACGCTGGCGCTGGCGTTGCGCCCTTTGTTGCGTCGTTGATTCTGGCCGGCGCGGGTTACTGGTTTGTTGCCTTGCCATTACTGTTAGGCGTGATGGCAACCGCGTCCACCACGCTGATTCCTCATGTGGCCCGGTCAGTGGGATTGCAGCCAGCGGGTAATGCCTCCTTGGCCGGACTGCCCGAGGCTTCGCCCAAGGTTGTTGCCTTCATGGCCATCAACTTTTTGACGATGATGGGTTATGCGCAGTTTTATTACGTGTTTCCTACCTACGCGACCGAACGCTTTTCCAGTGAGCTGGTGGGCATCCTGTTTCTGGTCGCCAGCGGCATCATCATTTTCAGCCAGGTTTACGTAACTGCGCTTTTTCAGCGGGTGTCGCGTTTGTCGCGGGTGATTGTCTCAAACCTGTTGATCGGCGCGGGTTGCCTGCTGTTGACCATTTCCTCGCAAGCTCAGGCGGTTCTGTTTCTGGTCGTGGTGTTCATCGTGATTGGCGAGATGATTTGTGGCCCGTTGTATCAGGCCCAAGCCGTGAAGATATGGCGCGGGCGCAGCTCTGTCGCGATGGCGGTGCAGACCTGTGTGTGGGGGGCCGCCGAAGCCACCGCTGCGGTGCTCGGACTTCTGGCCGTCGCGCAAGAACTCAGCTTTCTGTCCTTCCTGCTGGGATTTGCCGCCTGCGTCATCGCAGCCGTCGGCGCGTGGGTGTCGATGGCCATGAAGCGTCCGCTTATCGGCATTGAAATCGAGCAGAGGTCTGCCCAGACATCCTGAGGGTGGGAGATGCATTCAGTCGTCGGCTTTTGCTGTCGGTTGTTTTGCACGCAATCAGGAGAAAGCCCACTGAAACGTGCTCCCGTAGGAGCTGCCGAAGGCTGCTCCTACACGGGATTATCTCGATTATGGGGCGGCGGGGAGCAGGAAGCGGGCGATCACCGGTAAATGATCAGAGATGCGCAAGGTATCGTCCTGCCGCACCACCGCCTCGACCCGTTTGATCTTCGGGCTGTAGAACAGATAGTCGACCGTGCGATCCGGGCCGTTCAGGCCTGGGTCGTTAGGGTAGTGGGTCAGCCATCGGGAACGGTCGATGCCGCCAGCTTCGTTGTTGGTCGGGATCATCGGGTACTTGTCCCACAGCAGGTGCAGTTCGCTGTCGGCGGAGTATGGCGTGCGTTGCTCGGCAGGCAAGCGACGATATTGACCCAGCGGCAGCAGATTGAAATCGCCACCGATCAACCACGGCAGGCCCTGACTTTCGTACTTGTCGAGCACTTTGGCCACGGCGCTCACTTGCGCCTGCAAGGTGTCGTCGGGTTGCCTGGCACGCTCCAGATGGGTATTGAAAACGGTCAGTTGCCCGCCATCGCTCAGGGGCAGTTTGGTCGCGAGCAGCGCATCTTTTGGCTGGAACTGGCGGCTGATGAAGTTGGCTGAGGCGACCGGCAATTGCAGGCGCTCGGCGTGTTCGATGCGGTAGCGGCTCAGGGTCGCCAGTTGTCGCCCGACACTGCCGAAAACATGAGCATCGGGGACGAACTCGGCCTTCCAGTCAAACGCGCTGGCGCTGCACGGATACAGGTCGGCAACGCGTTCCTGCAGTAACTTCAGCTGGTCCTGGTAGTCACTTGCCTTGGCGCCGTCATCGAGTTCCTGTAACAGCACCACATCTGGCTGCTCGTCGCGGATCACCCGCGTCACTTCATCGAGGCTGAAGGCCATGTCTTCCAGGGTCGGCGCTTCATCGTTGCCCTGGGCCAGATCATTCCAGAACACGTAACGTTTGCCGGCCAGGTACTGCACGTTCCAGGTCATGACCTTCAGCGCCTGCCCCGGCACCAGCGTCGGTGGCTTTCCCGTGCAACTGACCGGCAGGGTTTCGCGGGCATCGGGGCGCCAGGTCAGGCTGAACATCAGCGCGCCGATCAACACGACGGCCAGCACAACAAGCAACAGGGTGTAGCGCAGTAGACGGGTCATGGCTCGGCTTATAGCGTTACAGAAAGTGCCCCCGAGCATACCTGACGGCCGTCTCGAAGCCCAAGCGCAGAGCTGTCAGACCGCTCTGTCACGTTTGTCAGGCAATTCGCTGATCAGCATGAACAGGCGGAACAACACTACGCTGGTGAACAGTTGCAGGAAGCTGTGAGCGCTGTCGATCAGTATCGCGATCACCGGGTTTTGCGGTTCGGGGTACACCGCCAACGTCGCACCTTTGAGCAACCACAGTGGCGTCATCACACAGAGAATGCACAGCAGAATCCGCCAGAAATGCCCACGTGTCAGGCGCAGGCTTTCCTTCATCGCCTGCAAGGGGCCCATGCCGCGCAGCACCAGCAGGTATTCGCCGAACGCGAGCATCACCATCAACATCAGGCCCGGCAGGAAATACAGCGACAGGCCCAACAGAATCAGCAAGGTGTTCAGCGCCGTGAGCAGGGCGAAGCGTGGCCACAGAGTGGCAGCCATCGCCAGCAGATCACGGTTGCGCGGCGCCTCGCCACGGCTGCGCGCATCGAGGAACAGGATCAGCGCCGCGGTGTACAGCGGATACACCAGCAGACCGACGACGATACTGATCGCCGAGATGTTTTCCGGTCCGCTGGCGTGATCGACAACTTGTTGCAGGAACGCTTCGAAAATCACCAACGGCAGGCACAACCGCACGATGCTGCCCAAATGGCGTTTGAAAAAATACAGAGAGTCACGCAGTACTTCGAGGGCATTCATCAGTCGGTATCGCAGGTCGAAAACAGTGGCTCACTTTAACCGATGATGGCTGGCGCGACACAAACGTAAACATTCGGTAAAGGTCATTGAAACGTTTTGTCACCGTCTCCATTACATGAGAGCACCTCGGCAAACGTGGACGAGGGCAATGTTATCCCCGGCAATCTACGAGGTCGCCATGAACAGCGAAGAGCAAACCCTGATCGATGGACTGTTTTCCCGGCTGCAACAGGCCGAAACGGAGGCAGCCCCGCGCGACGCCCAGGCTGAGGCGCGGATCAAGGAACACCTGACCCGCCAGCCAGCGGCAGGTTATTTCATGACCCAGGCGATTCTGGTGCAAGAGGCTGCGCTCAAGAGCCTCGATGAGCAGAACAAGCAACTGACCCGGCAAGTCCAGCAGTTGCAGGCCGAACTGCAATCGGCCAAGACCCAGAGTGCCGCACCCGCGCCGAGCGGTGGTGGCGGTTTCCTGTCGAGCATTTTTGGTGGCAGCCCGCGTCCGGCGCCGACCCAGAGTGCGGCCCCGGCGTCCACGGGCGGCTGGCGTGAACCGGCCCCGCAGCAGAGTTTCGGCGCACCCGCGCCACAACAGAACTTCGGTGCACCACCATCTAATTACGCTCAGCAAGCGGCTCCGGCGGCGGGCAGCAGCTTCCTTGGCGGCGCCTTGAAAACTGCGGCCGGTGTGGCCGGTGGCGTGATGCTGGCGCAGGGCATCAGCAGCCTGTTCCATCACAACCAGCAGCCGGAAGAAATCGTTGAAGTGATCAAGGAAGAGCCGGCGCAGGTTGCCGACCAGAGCAGCAGCGGCTGGGGCGATGATCAGCGTGTGGCGGACAATGGCTTCTCTGGCAACGACCAGGGCGGCTTCACCGACACCGACTACGGCAACGACAACTCCTCGTTCTTCGATGACGACGATTCCTTCGTCTGATTCACCATTCGTCCGGAGCCCCTGAGGGCTCCGGGCCGATTATTCGCGGAACCCTCCTTCGGACTGGCATACTGAGCGCCTTTTTCGGGCCCTGCGCCTGATCCCGCTTCGTGCGCTTGCGCGCCCACAGGAACTCCGGTGAAAAAAATCGCAGTGTTCGCCGACGTGCAGAACCTCTACTACACCGTGCGTCAGGCTTATGGTTGTCACTTCAACTACGCCGCATTGTGGGCCGACATCAGCAAGGACGGGCAGATCGTCGAGGCCTACGCCTACGCGATCGACCGTGGCGACAGCAAGCAGCAGCAGTTCCAGCAGATCCTGCGCAACCTCGGTTTCACCGTGAAACTCAAACCCTACATCCAGCGCAGCGACGGCTCGGCCAAGGGCGACTGGGACGTGGGCATCACCCTCGACATCATGGACGCCGCCGACCACGTCGACGAAATTGTCCTGGCCTCCGGTGATGGCGATTTCGACATGCTGCTCGAACGCATCATCAGCAAGCACGGCGTTCAAGCCGTCGCCTACGGTGTGCCCGGCCTGACCGCCAACTCGCTGATCCGCGCCGCCAGCCGTTACGTGCCGATCGAAGGCGCGCTGCTGTTAAAAAATTAAGCTGAAGAATTGATTTGTACGGAGTTGAACCCGGTTTGGAACGCATTGCAGTCATCGACTTTGAAACCACCGGCCTGTCGCCGAACAGCAGCTGCCGCGCCACGGAAATCGCCGTGGTCATGCTGGAAAACGGCCGCATCGTCGAGCGTTACCAGAGCCTGATGAACGCCGGCGTGCGCGTCCCCGCGTTCATCGAACAACTGACCGGCATCAGCAACGCCATGCTGCGTACCGCGCCGCCGGCTGAACAGGTGATGAACGAGGTCAACGAGTTTGTCGGCTGCACACCGCTGGTGGCGCACAACGCCTCGTTCGACCAGAAGTTCTGGGACTTTGAACTGGGGCGGATCAAGCGCACGCGGTTGCAGAACTTTGCCTGCTCTCTACTCTTGGCTCGCCGACTGATGCCCGCCGCGCCGAATCACAAGCTGGGCACGCTCACCACTTTCGCGTGTTTGCCGCATACCGGCCAGGCGCACAGGGCGATGGCCGATGCCGAGATGGCGGCGAATCTGATGGCGCATCTGGCTGATGAGTTGCGGCACAAGCACGGCGTCAGCGAGCTATCGCATGACCTGCTGTGCAAACTGCAGAAAGTCCCTGCTGCGAAAGTCAGCGAGCACTTGCTGCGTTACCGCTGATCCCGAATCCGGCACACAACCCCTGTAGGAGTGAGCCTGCTCGCGATGACGGTGTGTCAGTCAGCCTTTGTATCGACTGATACTCCGCTATCGCGAGCAGGCTCACTCCTACATTGGATTTGTGGTGATCCGAACTATTTGCCGTTGCTTTCGATGTGGCCAAGCGGCACACGCTTTTCGATGGCGCTCGACAGCACAATCGAGGTCTTGCTGAAACCAAACTTCGCGACCCGATTGATCAACTCCTCCAGCTCCGTCATCGATCCCACTGCGGCCTTCATCATCACGCACGGATCGCCTGTCACTCGAAAACACTCGGTCAGTTGCGGGATTTTCACCAGTTCGTCGTAGACCTTCTGGCTGCCGTTCTGGTGCAGGCGCAATTCGATCATGCACTGGATCGGCAGGCCGATTTTCGACAGGTCGATTTTCGCCTCATACCCGGTAATTACCCCGGATGCCTCTAGCTTGGCTACGCGCTCGGCGACGGCCGGGGCGGAGAGGTTCACTTTGCGCGCGAGGTCGGCGTAGGACGCGCGGCCATTTTCGAGCAGGGCGCTGAGCAGCATGCGGTCGTATTTGTCCAAGGCCGGACTCCTGAAAATGCCAGACTTTCGAAATCGTGGTTTATTCCAGCGATCTCCGTGATTTCCAAAGTGTACCGGCGCTATAAACAGGTTTTGTAACTTATTTTTGCTCGTCAGCCTTTCTAGAATAATCCATCCCCTGAGCCAGACTTTCGAGTTGCCCATGCCTGCCTTGCGCCGTTTTTCCTTGCCGCTGATCGCCGTTTTTCCTTGCCGCTGATCGCCGCGTTTTTTGCGCTGTACGTGATTTGGGGGTCGACCTATCTGGTGATCCGCATCGGCGTCGAATACTGGCCACCGCTGATGCTTGGCGGTGTGCGCTTTGTGATCGCGGGTACGTTGATGTACGCCTTCCTGCGCTGGCGCGGGGCGCCGGCACCGACCTGGGCGCAATGGAAAGCGGCGGGGATCATCGGGATTTTGCTGCTCAGTTTCGGTAACGGCGCGGTGAGTGTGGCTGAACACACTGGCGTGGCTTCGGGCGTTGCGGCATTGGCGGTGGCGACGGTGCCGTTGTTCACTTTGCTGTGCGGTTATTTCTGGGGCGCGCGTAATACCCGTCTGGAGTGGGCCGGGGTGGCGCTGGGGATTATCGGCATCGCCATGCTCAATATGGGCTCCAACCTGCAATCAAGTCCGATGGGCGCGGCGCTGTTGATTTTCGCGGCGGCGACCTGGGCGTTCGGTTCGGTGTGGAGCAGGCATTTGCCGTTGCCGCAGGGCGCGATGGCCAGTGCGGTGGAGATGTTGGTCGGCGGTGTGGTGCTGCTGATCGGCAGCGCCGTCAGTGGCGAGCATTTGCAAGCGATTCCTCCGGTTGAGGGCTGGCTGGCGCTGGCGTACCTGATCTTTTTCGGCTCGATCATCGCCTTCAACTCTTATATGTATTTGCTCAAGCACGTGCGTCCAGCGGCGGCGACCAGTTATGCCTACGTCAACCCGGCGGTCGCGGTGTTGCTGGGGATTGTATTTGTTGGCGAGACCATCGGGATCGAGGAAGCGCTGGCGATGCTGGTGATCATCAGCGCCGTGGTGTTGATCGGACTGCCGCAGTGGCGCCGTCCGGCACAGCCGCCGATCGTAGCGCCGACAGCCGTTCGCGAAGAACAGCGTACGAATTAGGGTAAACTGCGCGGCATTGCATGCCCGCGTCATTTTTTTCTACGGTACTCCCATGACTTTCGCCACCCTTGGCCTGATCGAACCCTTGCTGCGCTCCCTCGAGACGCTCGGCTACCAGACCCCGACGCCGGTTCAGGCGCAAGCCATTCCGGCCGTGCTGGCCGGTCGTGACTTGATGGCAGCGGCCCAGACCGGCACCGGCAAAACCGCCGGTTTCGCCTTGCCACTGCTGCAGTTGTTGGCCATGGAAGGGCCGAAAGTCGCTGCCAACTCGGCGCGTGCGCTGATTCTGGTGCCTACCCGCGAGCTGGCCGAGCAGGTTCATGAGTCTGTGCGCCAGTACGCCGAAAACCTGCCGCTGCGCACTTATGCGGTTTATGGCGGTGTCAGCATCAATCCGCAGATGATGAAGCTGCGCGGCGGCGTCGATGTGCTGGTCGCCACGCCAGGTCGCCTGATCGACCTGTTCCGCCAGAACGCGCTGAAGCTCGATCAGTTGCAGACTCTAGTGCTGGATGAAGCCGATCGTATGCTCGACCTGGGCTTCTCCGAAGAACTGGCGAACATTTACCGCATGCTGCCGAAAAAGCGCCAGACCCTGCTGTTCTCCGCGACCTTCTCCGATGACATCCGCCTGCTGGCCGGGCAGATGCTCAACGATCCGCTGAGCATTGAAGTCAGCCCGCGTAACGTCGCGGCCAACACCGTTAAGCAGTGGATCGTCACAGTAGACAAGAAGCGCAAGGCCGAACTGTTCGTGCATTTGATGCGCAAGAACAAGTGGAAGCAGGTGCTGGTGTTCGCCAAGACCCGCAACGGTGTCGATGCGCTGGTGGAAAAACTTCAGGGCCTGGGTGTGAATGCCGACGGTATCCACGGCGACAAACCGCAGGCCACCCGTCAGCGCGCGCTGGATCGTTTCAAGCTCAGTGAAGTGCAGATTCTCGTGGCCACCGACGTTGCTGCGCGAGGTCTGGACATCGAAGATCTGCCGCTGGTGATCAACTTCGATCTGCCGATCGTGGCTGAGGATTACATTCACCGTATTGGCCGTACGGGCCGTGCTGGTGCAACCGGTGAGGCGATATCGCTGGTCTGCGCGGATGAAGTGAACATGTTGTCGGCGATCGAGATGCTGACGCGGCAGACTTTGAAGCGTCAGAACGAGCCGGATTTTGAGCCTGAGCACCGCGTGCCGGATACCGATGCCAGCGGTCAGGTGATCAAGAAGCCGAAGAAACCGAAGAAGCCGAAAGCGTCGGGCGGTGGTGGCAAGCGCAATCTGGGCAAGTGGGTTGATAGTGGCGAGACGCAGGCGCCGGAGCCTTCGATCAAACCTGTGCGTAAAGTGCCGGTGTTCAATACTGGGCCGCGCAAGCGCAAGCCTTAAGGTCAAAAGCCCCTCACCCTAACCCTCTCCCCGAGGGAGAGGGGATTGACCGAGTTGGATATTCGAGATACGCCGACCTGATCTTGCAGGGTTGAATACATAATCGACTCGGTGTTTCAGGTCGATGTTGGACGTCAGACACCTTGGTCGGCCCCCTCTCCCTCTGGGAGAGGGCAGGGGTGAGGGTTCAGGCAGACGCCTCGGACTTGAGCCACTGCACGACCCCCAACCCCGCCGCCCTGCCGCTGGCGAAACATCCCGTCAGCAAATACCCGCCCGTCGGTGCTTCCCAATCGAGCATCTCGCCTGCGCAGAACACCCCCGGCAACGCCTTGAGCATCAAGCGCTCATCCATCGCCTCGAACGTCACGCCCCCGGCACTGCTGATCGCCTCGTCCAATGGCCGCGTTTTCACCAACGTCAGCGGCAACGCTTTGATCGCTCGCGCCAACAGCGCCGGATCAGCAAACGTCGCCGCATCAGTCAACTCACGCAACAACGCTGCTTTCACTCCATCAATCCCGACCTGACTGTGCAGATGCTTGGCCATCGACCGCGAACCGCGTGGCTTGCTCAACGCCGCCTGCAATTTATCCACAGGCCGGCCGGGCAACAGATCAATGTGAATAACCGCCGCGCCATGCTGATTGATCGCCTCACGAATCGGCGCCGACAGCGCGTAGATCAAACTGCCTTCAATCCCGGTCGCGGTGATCACGCATTCACCCAAGCGCGGAATATCGTCGTTCAAACCGATGGCGATATTTTTCAGCGGCGCGCCGGCGAATTTGCTGACCATCAATTCACTCCAGGCCTGCACTTCGAAGCCGCAATTACTCGGCTGCAACGGCGCCAGTCCTACACCGCGTTGCTCCAGCGGCAACATCCACGCACCGTCGGAACCGAGGCGCGCCCAACTGCCGCCGCCGAGGGCGAGCAGGGTGGCGTCGGGCTTGACGGTGATTTCACCTTCCGGGCTGTCGATGCGCAGCGCACCGTGTTCGTCCCAACCGAGCCAGCGATGGCGGGTGTGGATAACTACGCCGCTGTCGCGCAGGCGTTTGAGCCAGGCGCGCAGCAGGGGGGCGGCTTTCATGTCGGTGGGGAATACGCGGCCGGAGCTGCCGACAAAGGTCTCGATTCCAAGATCATGAATCCATTGGCACAACGCATCGGCGTCGAAGCCGCGCAGCAATGGCGCGATCTGCGGTGCGCGCTCGGCATAGCGCGAGAGGAACGCCGGGTAGGCTTCGGAGTGGGTGATGTTCATGCCGCCGACACCGGCGAGCAGGAACTTGCGGCCCACCGAGGGCATGCCGTCGTACAGATCGACGCGGATTCCGGCCTGGCTCAGCACTTCGGCGGCCATCAGGCCGGCGGGGCCACCGCCGATGATGGCGACGTGAGCGGGGGAGGAGGCGGAGTTCTGGGTCATGGCGTGCGCTGCGGTATGGCGGGATAAGGCGCGCATTCTAACAGCCGAGATCTTTTGTAGGAGTGAGCCTGCTCGCGATAGCGGTGTATCAGCCAAGTTAATGTTGAAGGTGCTGACGCTATCGCGAGCAGGCTCACTCCTACAAGGGATTCGGGTTGGCTTGAAATGCTGGTTGAAAAATGATCAGTGCGCTGCAGGTCATGATCGGTATGGCCTGTAGTCCCTTTCACTCAGGTTATCCACAGGCAGTTCCACAGCCATTGTGGGTAACGCAGCACAACTCAATGACAACCGTGTGACTGCCAGACCCGTTGCGCGCTGTGATGCAGGATGCCGTGGCGGCGGGCGAGGGCATGGCGATCCTTGCTGTAACCGCCGCCAATCACACCGACCACCGGAATGTCGCGGCCCAGGCAATGGCGCATCACGCTTTCATCGCGGGCGGCGACGCCCTCGTCGGTGAGCTGTAGATAACCGAGGGCATCGTCCTTGTGTACATCAACGCCGGCGTCATACAGCACCAGATCCGGTTGATACAGCGGCAGCAGATAGTTGAGCGTGTCATCGACCACTTTCAGGTAATCAGCATCGCCCATGCCTTTGGGCAGCGGAATATCCCAGTCACTTTCGGCTTTGCGTGCAGGAAAATTCTTCTCGCAGTGCAGGGAAACGGTAATCGCCTCCGGCGTGTCATGCAGGATTCGCGCGGTGCCGTCGCCCTGATGCACGTCGCAATCGAAGATCAGCACGCGATTGACCCGGCCGCTCTGCAGCAAGTAATGGCTGATGATCGCCAGGTCATTGAAGATGCAAAAACCGGCCGGGTAATCGTAATGCGCGTGATGAGTGCCGCCGGCCAAGTGGCAGGCCAAGCCATGTTCCAGGGCTTTTTCCGCCGCCAGAATCGAACCGCCGACCGCGCGTACCGTACGCCGCGCCAAGGCTTCGTTCCATGGCAGGCCGAGACGCCGCTCGTCTTCGCGGGACAACTCGCCGCTCATGTAGCGTTCGATATACGCACGGTCATGGGCCAGGGCGAGGATGTCGTTAGGGCAGATCTCCGGGCGGAGCAGGTCGGCATCGCGGGTCAGACCGCTGTCGACCAGGTGATCGCGCAGCAGGCGAAACTTGTCCATCGGGAAGCGGTGATCCGCCGGAAACTCGGGGCTGTAGTCTTCGTGGTAGATCAGCGGCAATGGCATGGCGGTTTCATGTAGGAACGTAGGAAAGAGTGAAGGATCCTACCAGCGATGTAGACTTGCGGCATGGAAACGGAGGGGCACGATGGAGCCGATACTGGAACTTGAAAGCGCGCGCTTGCTGATGCGTCAGTGGCAGGACGAGGATTTGCCGGCATTTGCCGCGATGTGCGCCGATCCTCAGGTGATGCGCTATTTTCCGGCACCGTTGAGCCGCCTGGAGAGCGCGTCGATGATCGGCCGCGTGCGCGGGCATTTTGCCGAGCACGGTTTCGGCTTGTGGGCGCTGGAGCGCAAGGACAGCGGTGAATTCATCGGTTTCACCGGACTCGGCGTGGTCGGTTTCGATGCGCCGTTCACCCCCGCGGTGGAAATCGGCTGGCGCCTGGCCAAGGAACATTGGGGCCTGGGCTATGCCAGCGAAGCAGCGTGGACCGCTCTGCGCTGTGGCTTTGATCGGTTGGCGCTGAAGGAAATTGTCTCCTTCACCGCGCAATCCAATCTGCCTTCGGAGAAAGTCATGCAGGCGATCGGCATGCATCACGCCCCGGACGATGATTTCGATCACCCGAAACTGGCCGTCGATCATCCGTTACGCCGGCATGTGCTGTACCGCATCACTCGGGAACAATGGCTGCAAACCTTGCATGGATAAGCCGACACGGACGTTTACAATGGCCGCCATATCATTGGCCCGCGCCAGAATCTGAATCGGCCGCCGCAGCCAAGACTGCGCGGCATAGCTTTGTGTGAGGAGAGTCTGAATGAGCCAAGTGTTGGAAGATCTGGTCGACCTGCTGACCCTGGAACCGATCGAAGAAAACCTGTTCCGTGGCCGTAGCCAGGATCTGGGTTTCCGTCAGTTGTTCGGTGGTCAGGTGCTCGGTCAGTCGCTGTCGGCGGCCAGTCAGACCGTTGAAGAGGCGCGCCATGTGCATTCGATGCACGGTTATTTCCTGCGTCCGGGCGATGCCAAGTTGCCGGTGGTCTACTCGGTTGATCGCGTGCGCGATGGCGGCAGCTTCAGCACGCGTCGGGTCACGGCGATCCAGAAGGGCCATCCGATTTTCACCTGCAGCGCTTCGTTTCAATACGACGAGGCAGGCTTCGAGCACCAGAGCCAGATGCCGGTGGTGGTCGGCCCGGAAAACTTGCCGTCGGAGCTGGAGCTGTTCCAGCAACGCGCGCAACTGATTCCCGAGCACATGCGTGAAAAACTGCTGTGCCCGAAACCGATCGAAGTGCGCCCGGTCACCGAAAAAGACCCGTACAACCCGCAACCGGCGGATCCGGTGAAATACGTGTGGTTCCGTGCCGATGGCGCACTGGCCGACATCCCGGCGCTGCACAAATACCTGTTGGCCTACGCCTCGGACTTCGGCCTGCTGACCACTTCGATGCTGCCTCACGGCAAATCGGTCTGGCAGAAAGACATGCAGGTCGCCAGCCTCGATCACGCGCTGTGGTTCCACAACGATCTGCGTGCCGATGACTGGTTGCTCTACGCGATGGACAGTCCGTGGGCCGGTAATTCCCGTGGTTTCTCCCGTGGCAGCGTGTACAACCGCGCCGGCCAACTGGTCGCGTCGGTGACGCAGGAAGGCCTGATCCGCCATCGCAAGGATTGGGCATGAGCCTGAAAGAGGTGAAGCACTGGGTGTTCGACATGGACGGCACGCTGACCGTCGCCGTGCATGATTTCGCGGCGATTCGCGTGGCGCTGGCAATTCCGCCGGAGGACGACATCCTCACCCATCTTGCGGCATTGCCGGCGGATGAGGCGGCTGCGAAACACGCTTGGCTGCTGGAACACGAAAGGGATCTGGCACTGGGTTCGACCCCGGCCACCGGCGCGGTGGAACTGGTGCGTGATCTGCATGCGCGTGGTTATCGCCTCGGCATTCTGACCCGCAATGCGCGGGAACTGGCGCACGTGACGCTGGAAGCGATTGGTTTGGCTGACTGTTTTGCGGTGGAGGATGTTTTGGGTCGCGATGAAGCGCCACCGAAACCGCACCCGGGTGGGTTGCTGAAACTGGCAGACGCTTGGGACGTGCCGGCCAGCGCGATGGTCATGGTCGGTGATTACCGCTTTGATCTGGATTGCGGGCGTGCGGCGGGGGCGCGCACGGTATTGGTGAATTTGCCGGATAACCCGTGGCCGGAGTTGACCGATTGGCATGCGAAGGATTGTGTCGAGTTGCGGCGGATGCTGCTGGCCTGAAATCTTGGGTGCCTGAGCTGGCCTCATCGCGAGCAGGCTCACTCCTACAATTGGAATGCGTTCCCCTGTAGGAGTGAGCCTGCTCGCGATGGCGTCAGATCATTCAGCACAAAGCTATTCGAACAACGCCTTCTGCCCCTCCGGCGACGTCAGCATCCCATCACCGTTATGCCCAACCCCGGGCACTTCAACCAATCGCTGATTCACCCCTTCCGGATGCCTACGCAGCAAATACCCGAAGTACAACTTGCCTCGCTCCAGGCGATACGCACCTTGCGCCTCGGCTTCACAACCCTTGTCCAGCGCCGGATGCTTGGGATCGACGTCCTGCTGCCCGAGCAGATAAATCACCTCGCGTTTGATGTAACTGCTCTCGAGTTGCAACGGCGTTTGCCCACCGGCATAGACCGGCATGTCTGACAGACCGTACTTCCAGCGGTTGAAACCCGCGCACTTGGCGTGATCGAACGCCACCGGCCGTTGTTCATTGAAATAGGCATACGACGACGGATTCGCCACCACATAACGCAAGCGGATGCCGTTGGCTTTCAGCGCCGGCTGATCCTTGGCCAGCAGGGCATAGCGCTGCACCACCTGGCCGCCGCCGGAGTGGCCGAAGATCACAATCTGCTTCACGTCCGGAAACTGTTTGCGGTCGCTGATCCGTCCGATGATTTCATCGAGTGCGGCATAGGAACTCAACGGATTCGGCCCTGTGGATAACTCGCCGCCCATCCACTCGTTGCCCCGCCAGCGCAGGACGGTTGCGGGTAACGAGTACAGGGCGACATCGCTTTCATTGAGAAACTGCGGGGCGATCACCAGGGTGTGCGCGGTTTGTCCCGCAAGCTCGGCCGCATTTTCGGCGCTTTTTCGGTAGGTTTCGGCGTTGCGCAACCGGCCATGAATGACGATCAGCACACGCTCGATTTTCTCCGGCGCGGGGCCAATGCCCACCGCCATTTCCCCGGCTTTGAGTTGCAAACGACCGGGGCTGATCGCATCGACACCGGCGGCGTGCGCAGTGCTGCCAACCATCAGTAACGCCAAAAGCCATTTATGCATTTACAGGTTTTTCGCCGCGAAGGTGTCGCACTGGCCGACCTGGCCCTGCGCGAATCCGGTTTTGAACCAGCGCACCCTTTGCGCCGACGTACCGTGGGTAAACGAGTCCGGCACCACACGGCCCTGACCTTGTTGTTGCAAGCGATCATCACCGATGGCGTTGGCCGCGTTCAAGGCTTCTTCGATGTCGCCCGGTTCCAGCCAATTCAAGCGCTTCTGTGCGCTGTAGGCCCAGACGCCAGCGAGGCAGTCGGCCTGCAATTCCTGACGCACCAGCAAGCCGCCATCGCCTTCCATCTGCCGACCTTGCTGGCGGGCTGTCTGAATTTTCGCCGAGACGCCAAGAAGCGTCTGCACATGGTGTCCGACTTCGTGAGCGATCACGTAGGCTTGGGCGAATTCGCCGGCAGCCTTGAAGCGTTGCGACATTTCCTGGAAGAACGCCATGTCCAAATAGACCTTCTGGTCCGCCGGGCAATAGAACGGGCCGGTTGCCGAGGTCGCCAGACCGCAGGCGGAATTGACCCGATTGCTGAATAACACCAGGGTTGGATCTTTATATTGCCGGCCGGCCTGCTGGAAAATCGTGCCCCAGGTGTCTTCGGTGTCACCAAGGATCGAGCGGACGAATTCGGCCTGTTCATCGTTGGCCGGCGGTGCCTGGCGGGTTTGCGAGGTCGGTGCCGATTGTTGTGTGGATTGCCCGGCGAGTTGACCGAGGATCTGCATTGGGTCCTGCCCGGTGATCCAGCCGATACCGACGATCAGCAGGATGGCCCCGAGGCTCAGGCCTTTGCCGCCACCGAAGCGCATGCCGCCGCCACCGCCGGCATCATCACCACGGGCATCGACGACGTTGTCACTGCGTCGGCCTTTTTTCCATAGCATGTGGGAATCCTCTGTGTGTATCGGGTGGTGATGAGTGTTGCTGCTGTGTGAGTGTGGCGCCAGTCCGGTCGTCCGTCTATTGGCCACACGCAAACAGGCCCGGCTTCGTGCTGACGAGGTCGGGCCTGTTATTGACGGTCTGGCGCGCGGCAAATTCAATCGCACGCAGGATTTCTATCGCTGGATTATCAATCAGCGATCAAACGCATCCCACTCCGGGGCGAAATCCGGACTGACCTGACGTTCGCGCTTCGACAGCGCGGCGATCAATGCGCGGTCTTCATCGTCGAGTTCGACCTGCAGAGATGCGAGGTTGGCCAGTTGATTGGCTCGGCTGCTGGCCTTGGGAATGGCCGCAACATTCGGCTGATCGAGCAACCATTTCAACGCTATCTGGGTCGGCAACACACCGTGCTTGTTGGCGATCTGTTGAATCTGCGGGATGTCCGAGACCTTGTTGCGCGCCAGTGGGGTGTAGGCCGTCAGTGCCATGTCGTGTTGACGGGCGTAGTCGAGCAGGGCGTTCTGGCCGAGCAGGACGTGGTACTCGACCTGAATCGCTGACAGACCAATCCCATATTCCTCGATGACTTTGCGTAACAACGGTAGTGGAAAATTCGCCACGCCGATGTTGCGCGCCAGGCCCTGCTCCTTGAACGAGGCCAGCGTGGCGAGGGTGCTTGGCAAATCCCAGTCGGTGCTTGGCCAGTGGATCATGAACAGATCGATGTAGTCGCTGCGCAAAGCGGTAAGGCTGCGGTCCATGGAGTGGCGCATCGCGTCGGGTTGCAGCTGATCCCACCAGACTTTGCTGGTGACATGAATCTGTTCGCGCGGTGTCGGCGTATTCGCCAGCGCTTGTCCGACCGCGTCTTCGTTGTTGTAGGCCGCTGCCGTGTCAATGTGTCGATATCCCAATTCCAGCGCTTGCTCCACGGCGCGGGTGCATTCGTCGCCGAGCATCGGCCAGGTGCCGAGGCCGAGTTTCGGCATGTTCAAACCTTGGGCGTTAACGATGTGCTGCATGGTCGATCTCCTGTTCGAAAGCAGTCATGCCGGCAATATGCCGGGCGGCGATGTAACCGAAAGTCAGGGCCGGGCCGAGGTTGATGCCGCCCGCCGGGTAGTGCCCACCCATGATGCTGGCCATGTCGCCACCCGCTGCGTAGAGGCCGGCGATGGGTTGTTCGTTGGCATCCAGCACTTGCGCGTGTGGGTTGACCTTGAGGCCGGCAAACGTACCGAAGCAGCCCGGCTGGACTTTTACGGCGTAGAACGGGCCGGTGTCTATTGGGGCAACGCAGGGGTTGGGAAGGTTCGCCGGATCACCCTGTTTACGGTTGTAGGGAGTTGAGCCGCGCCCGAACTGCGGGTCTTCGCCATGGCGTGCGTGGCGGTTGTAGTCGTCGAGGGTCTGGCGCAAACCGCCCGGGTCAATGCCGCATGCAGTGGCTAATTCTTCAACGGTGTTGCCGGTTTTCAGATAGCCGCTGCGGATAAAATCTGACACTGGCAGCGGAAATGGCCGCGATATGCCCAGTCCATAACGCCGTTGAAAGGCGCGCGTGCAGATCAGCCATGAGGCGACTTCTTCACCTTCCGGCGCAGCAGCGACCATGGCGCTGACGTAGTCGTAATAACCGTTGGCTTCGTTGACGAAACGCTGGCCGTTGCGCAGCACGCCGATGATCCCGGGTTTGCCGCGCTCGATGATGTGTGGGAAATGGCCGGTGCTACCGTCGGAATGTGGCACTTGCGACACCGGTGCCCACGCCACGGGTGAAGCCACATCGGTATTGACCCGTGCTCCGACGCTTTCGCCCAGGCGCAAGCCATCGCCGTTGACGGCCAGCGGTGGCAGCGCCCAATGTTCGTGGCCGGTCGGTGTCCGTGGGAATAAGGCTTTGCGTCGCTCGATGTCATTGGCGAAACCTCCGGCGGCGAGCACCACGGCTTTGCGTGCGTGAATGCGGATCAGGCCCTTGCGGGTGTTGACCACCGCGCCGCAGACGCGCGAGCCATCACGCAGCAGTTCCGTCGCAGGCGCTGATTCCCAGAGCAGAACGCCAAGGTCTTCGGCGGACTTCGCCAGTCTTGCCACCAGCGCGACGCCGTTGACCAGTTGCATCGCCCGGCCATGCACGGCGAGGTCGAACAGGTGCCGAGTGAAACGTCGGGTTACGTGCCATGCCGCCTTGAACGAGCGCGTCAGATTGAGGAACGCCGACAGATCCGCCCCGGCCATGATCGGCATGCCCATGAAGGACGTTTCGCGCATGGTGGTACGAAGACGCTTGAGCAGGCGTCCGACTTTGCGTCCGTCATAGGGCGCAGCGATGACCGAACGGCCGCCAGTGCCGGCCCCCGGCGTATCGCCATGAATGTCGGCAATGGTATTGCCATCGGCAAATTGCAGCGCGGTGTGCTGCTCGAAAAACGCGACCATGCGCGGCCCCGCTTCAAGGAAAGCGTCGATCATCGCCGGGTCGAAGTGCTCGCCCAGTTCATGGCGCAAATAGGTGCGCGGTTGTTCGATGTCTTCGACGATCCCGGCTCGACGCGCTAGCGGATTGCACGGCACCCACGCCCAGCCCCCGGACCAGGCCGTGGCGCCACCGAACACCGGATCCTTTTCGACGACGATGACTTTCAAGCCATGCCACGCGGCAGTCACGGCGGCCGACAATCCGGCAGCGCCGGATCCGACGACCAACACGTCGCAGTCGATATCAGGGAGTTCGGCAGGCATCAAACAACACTCCAGCGATAAATTATTTTTGGAATTTGATTCCAGAAAATAACCAGTGCTGGAGCGGCTCGACAAGCGTTGATTCAACAAAGCGGGCGGTTATCGAACAACCGGTTCCAGATTTTGCTTTGCCGCTGATCTCTTCTAGAATCGGCAAAATTTCCTTTGGATGTTCCCATGGCTGGCAGTCAAATCGAACGGGTTTTCAGTGTGCTGGAAAGCCTCACCAGTGATCCGCGCGGGCTGCCGATGCAGACGTTGGCCGAGCAATTGGATATCCCCAAAAGCGCGACGCACCGCTTGCTCGCCGAGCTGATCCGCTTGGGCTACGTACGACAGAATGCGGAAACCTTGCGTTATCACTTGTCGACCAAACTGGTCGCGATGGGCTTTCAGTATTTGTCGAGCAGCGGTGCCGATATCGTCCAGCCGGTGCTTGATCGACTGGCTCAGGAAACCGGCGAACTGGTGCGTTTGGGCGTGATCGATGGCGAGCGCCAGACCTGGATCGCCAAGGCACAGGGCGCGCGTACCGGTCTGCGTTATGACCCGGACATGGGCCGTGATGCGCCGCTGTTCTACACCGCCTCCGGGCATGCGTGGCTGGCGTGCATGAGTGATGCCGAGGCGTTGTCACTGGTCGAGCGGCAGGCGGCGGAGGTGCCGGTGGGGATCGGGCCGAATGCGCCGCGTTCAAATATCGAATTGCTGGAACGGCTGCGTCTGGCTCGTGAGCAGGGTTATGCCTGCGTTGAAGAAAGTTCGGCAGTGGGGACTTCGGCGATTGCGGCAGTGGTGAGGCATCCAACGGATGGTCGGGTGATTGGTGTACTGAGTATCGCCGGGCCCAGTGCGCGGATGCCGGGGGCGCGGTTGCATGAGCTGGCGCCGTTGTTACTGAAGTTTGCCGAAGAAATGTCGGCGGCGAGTCTGGCTTCCGAATTGTTTATCTAATCCGAATTCACGCAGTTCCCTTGTAGGAGTGAGCCTGCTCGCGATAGCGGTGTATCAGCTGGGATCAATGTTGGCTGACACACCGCTATCGCGAGCAGGCTCACTCCTACAGGGGATTTTTGTTGTTTACGAAGTTGTGCGGTGTTCGCACGTTTTTGGGATGGATGGGTGTTTGATTGTGGAACTCGGTTCTAAATTGTTGCTGGAGTGATATTCCAACAACAATCACAAAAGGACCGCACCTTGAATTCGCCCCTTCGAATCGCCCTGATCGGCGCCGGTAACATGGGCCAGCAGCATTATCGGCATCTGCAAACCCTCAACGAAGCAGCGCTGTGCGCCGTGGCTGATCCCGGACCGCAAGCCGCAGCCTTGGCGGCTGAATGGGGTGTCAGGCATTTCGCCGATCATCGTCAGATGCTTGAGCTCATCCGGCCAGACGCGGTCATCGTCGCCAATCCGAATAATCAACACGTCAGCACCGCGCTCGATTGTCTGGCGGCGGGTGTGCCGGTGCTTTTGGAGAAGCCAGTCGGGGTGCACCTGGATGAAGCGCGCGAGCTAGTCGCGGCGGTCAAAAGCAGCGGCGTGCCGGTGCTGGTCGGCCATCATCGGCGTCACAATCCGCTGATCGTACGCGCCCATGAACTGGTGCAGAGCGGGGCGCTCGGGCGTCTGACCACGGTGACCGCACTGTTCCAGTTGCGCAAACCCGACAGCTATTTCGAAATCCCATGGCGCCGCGAACCGGGCGCCGGGATGTTGCTGACCAATCTGATTCACGACCTCGACCTGCTACGGCATCTGTGCGGCGAAGTGCGCTCGGTACAAGCGATCACCGACAACTCAGTGCGCGGTTTTGCCAATGAAGACAGCGCGGCGGTGTTGCTGCAATTCGAGGGCGGCACACTGGGCACATTGAGCGGTTCCGACGCGGTCGCCGCGCCGTGGAGTTGGGAGCTGGATTCCGGCGAAAACCCGGTGTATCCGCGTCAGGCCGATCAGCCGTGCTATCTGCTGGCGGGGACTGCTGGCGCCTTGAGCATCCCGCAGCTCAAGCGCTGGCATTACGCCGCCGATCAGGTCGACGCCGGTTGGCATGAACCCTTGTTGATGGTCGAAGAGTCCTACAGCGGTGACGACGCTTTGCGCTTGCAGTTACAGCATTTCGTACGCGTGGCACGGCGTGAAGTCGAACCGCTGGTGAGTGCGGCCGATGCCGCCCGCACCCTTGCGCTGGTCGAAGCCATACGCGAGGCCGCCGCCACCGGTCGAGCCTGCACCCCTGCACTGATCGAGGCTTGAACATGAGTGAACGAATCCTGTCCCTGGCCAGCCTCACCGTGCTGGAGTTGTCGCCACCGCAAATGGTCGAAGTGGCTGCGCATGCCGGTTACAGCCATGTCGGCCTACGTCTGGAGCCAGCGACTCCTGAGGAATATCACTTTCCGTTGGTCGCCGACGGTGATTTGCGGCGTCAGACGTTGCAGCGCCTGCGCGATACCGGCATCCGTGTGCTCGACGTGGAAATCCTGCGTCTGAAGCCACAAACCGTCGTCGCCGATTTTGAGAAACTTCTTACGGTCGGCGCGGAATTCGGCGCCACGGAATTACTCGTCGCCGGTAACGATCCTGACGAGCAGCGGCTTACCGATCACTTCGCGGCCCTTTGCGATCTGGCGGCGCATTATGGGTTGCATCCGCATCTGGAGTTCATGCCCTGGACCGATGCGCGCAACCTCGAACAAGCACTGCGAATTGTCGAGAACGCTGATCGGGAGAACGCTGCGGTGCTGGTGGATGCGTTCCACTTTGATCGTTCGGCGTCACGCCTGGAGGATCTGGCTGAAGTGCCGGCGTCGCGCCTGCGTTATGCGCAATTATGTGATGTCGCGGGGCCGAGGCCGTCAGACATGGCCGAGATCTTGCGTCAGGCGCGCAACGACCGGCGGTTTCCCGGCGAGGGTGATTGCGATCTGCTCGGGTTGCTGCGAGCGCTGCCGACTAATATTCCACTGAGTCTGGAAATTCCCACGGTAAAACTGCTGGAGCAGGGCGTGAGCGGATTGCAGCGAGCGCAGATGGCGATCGATAGAACCCGGGAATTATTGGCGCGGCTTTAAGCGGTGCTGCGCACCTATCGCGGGCAAGCCCGCTGCCACAGGGACCGTGTTGTTCCTGTGGCGGCGCGACTTTCCTGCGAAGGTTTTGATCTTTTTGGCAACACAAGGAAACCCAATGACCGTCAGCACCCCGCTCTCCGGTGTCAACCAACCCTTCAAGGGGATCTTGCTGATTGTCGTGGCAACTTTCCTGTTCTCCAGTCACGACGCGCTGTCGAAATACCTGTCCGGTTTCTATCCGATCGTGATGGTGGTGTGGGCGCGCTATCTGGTGCACACACTGCTGATGGCGGGGATTTTTCTGCCGCAATCCGGGTTGCGCGTTTTGCGCACGAAGAAGCCGTTATGGCAGCTGACGCGGGCACTTTGTCTACTCGGTACCAGCCTGTTTTTCACCACGGCGCTGCTGTATATCCCATTGGCGGAAGCCACGGCGGTCAACTTTCTTGCGCCAGTGTTGGTGACCGCATTGTCGGTGCCGCTGCTCAAGGAACGAGTGACCCGAGGTCAGTGGATCGCGGTGATCTGCGGCTTTATCGGCGTGCTGATCATCGTTCACCCAGGCGGGGAGTTGTTCACCCCGGCGGTGTTGCTGCCGTTCTGCTCGGCGCTGTTTTTCTGCTTCTATCAGTTGCTGACCCGCAAGCTCGCCGAAGTCGACAGCCCGACTACCAGCAACTTCTTCGCCGGGCTGTGCAACACGCTGGTGATGAGTGCGCTGGTGCCGTTCTTCTGGCAGGTGCCGACCTTGACCCATGCCGGGTTGATGCTGGCGCTGGGCAGTTGCGGGATGACCGCGCATTTGTTTCTGACCCAGGCGTTCCGCCATGCCGCGCCGGCACTGCTGGCGCCGTTCGGTTATTGCCAGATCGTGTTTGCGGGGTTGTTGGGTTGGCTGCTGTTCAATCACACGCCGAGTTTGTTGACGGTGATCGGCATTGCGGTGATCTGTTGCAGCGGGCTGGCGGCGGCGTGGCAGCAGAGCCGTCGTTGAAGAAACCGATCTTCCCTTGTAGGAGTGAGCCTGCTCGCGATGGCTTTTTATCAGTCACCATCTTCATCGACTGATACACCGCTATCGCGAGCAGGCTCACTCCTACAGGTCGCGTTGTGTAGGCAGATTATTCGGTAACGGTAGGAATCTTGCGCGGTGCCATGAAGTACATCCACGTCAGCGCAATGAAATACATCGCCGGAATCAGCGTGAACAACACGGTGTAGTTGTTGTTGGTCACGGTGAGGATGTGGCCGACGATCTGGGTCATGAACATCCCGCCAATCGCTGCGCACATGCCGCCGAAACCGAACACCGTGCTCATCATGTGCTTGGGCGTGTAGTCCATCACCAGGCTCCAGATGTTCGCCGTCCACGCCTGGTGCGCGCCGATCGCCAGAGAAATCGCAGCCACCGCCACCCACAGATTGGCAGAGCCAGCCGCCATGACCACGCCGATGATGCAGCAGGCAAACAGGAACATCGACAGTAGCCGCGCCTTGATCGAGTTCATCCCGCGACCGATCAGGAACGAAGACAGAATGCCGCCACCGACGCTGCCGAAGTCGGCCGTGACGTAGATGATGATCAGCGGAATACCCATCTGGGTGACGTTGATGCCCAGGTTGTATTGCTGATTGAGGAACGGCGGCAGCCAGTACAGGTAGAACCAGAACACCGGCGCGGTCAGCGAGTAGGCGAGGGCGAAGGCCCAGGTACCGCGCATGCGCAGGATTTTCGAGAACGGTACGCGGGCCTGTTCCGGTTCGACTTCTTGCTGGATGTAGTCCAGTTCGGATTGTTTAACGCTCGGATGATCTTCCGGGTTGAAGTATTTCAAGCCCCAGAACAGCAACCAGATACCGCCCAGTGCCGCCATGCACAGGAACGCCGCTTGCCAGCCCCAGACATGCAGGACCAGCGGCAGCAGCATCGGCGTGAACATCGCGCCGACGTTGGTGCCGGCGTTGAAGATGCCGGTGGCGACTGCACGTTCGCCGGCCGGGAACCACAGGCGTGTGGTTTTCACGCAGGCCGGGTAGTTCGCCGCTTCAGTCAGACCGAGAATAAATCGGCAGACCATAAAGCCAACGGCCGACGTCGCCAGACCGTGGGCACCAGTGGCCAGGCTCCACAGCAGCACGGCGCAGAAGAACACGCGTTTGACGCCGACCCGGTCGATCAAGCGTCCTTGCAGGACGAAACCGATCGCGTAGCCGACCTGAAACCAGAAGTTGATGTTGGCGTAATCCATCGCCGTCCAGCTCATTTCCTTGGCGAGGATTGGCTGCATGACGCCGAGGGCGGCGCGGTCGATGTAGTTCAGGGTAGTGGCGAAAAACACCAGCGCCAGCATGCCCCAACGGGTCTTGCCGACAGCCATGGCGCCGCGGATCTTGTCGCCGATGCCACCCGTGGCAGTGCTCATGGCCGGAGCCATGCGGGAAGTCTGTGAAGGAATCATGTGTTCCACCCGTTTTTGGATTTGTTATTTGGTGTGCTTTTTACTTGCACGCTGCGACCGGCGGTTCAGATCCGGACTCAATGTGCAGTCGATGTTGGGCAGTGGACGAAAAATCGTCAATTCGCCAAACCGCCATTGTGTTCGATAATCGCACGCAAAACTAACCGGGTAGTACACTTTAAATTGCTGCCGCGATCGATGCAGCCAATAATTTCCCTACTATAAAAACCATCCCATGTAGGAGCTGCCGCAGGCTGCGATCTTTTGGTTCTGTTTTCACGAATAAAGATCAAACGATCGCAGCCTTCGGCGGCTCCTACAGTAAAGATAAAGCGGCGCAGTCCGGGAGTTGAAACATGCAGCGTTCCATTGCCACCGTTTCCTTGAGCGGCACCCTGCCGGAAAAACTCGAAGCCATTGCCGCCGCCGGGTTCGACGGGGTGGAGATTTTCGAAAACGACCTCCTGTACTACGACGGCAGTCCGCGGGAAATTAAACAGATGTGCGCCGATCTCGGCATCGCCATCACCCTGTTTCAGCCGTTCCGCGATTTCGAAGGCTGCCGCCGCGATCGCCTCGCGCGCAATCTCGAGCGGGCCGAGCGCAAGTTCGACCTGATGCAGGAACTGGGTACCGACCTGGTATTGGTCTGCAGTAACGCCTCGGCCGACAGCGTCGGCGATCAGCAAATTCTAGTCGATGATCTGCGCCTGTTGGCCGAGCACGCTGGCGCGCGCGGCTTGCGCATTGGTTACGAAGCGCTCGCCTGGGGCCGTCACGTCAACACTTATCAACAGGTCTGGGACATCGTGCGCCAAGCCGATCACCCGAGCCTCGGCGTCTTGCTCGACAGCTTTCACACCTTGTCGTTGAAGGGCGATCCTAGCGCTATCGCCGACATTCCGGGCGAGAAGATCTTCTTCGTACAAATGGCTGATGCACCGATCCTGCAGATGGACGTGTTGGAGTGGAGCCGGCACTTCCGCTGTTTCCCGGGGCAGGGCGAATTCGATTTGCCGGGGTTCCTCGCGCCGATCATTCAAAGCGGTTACACCGGACCGCTGTCGCTGGAAATCTTCAACGACGGCTTCCGCGCCGCACCGCCACGGGCCAATGCCGCCGACGGTTTGCGCTCGCTGCTGTATCTGGAAGAGAAGACCCGTCAGCGTCTTGAGCAGGAAACCAAACCTGTGGCCAACCGCGAAATTCTCTTCGAAACGCCGAAGGCCAGCGAGTACAACGGCATCGAGTTTCTTGAGTTTGCCGTCGATGAAAGCCTCGGCGCCAAGCTGTCGAACTGGCTGGAACGCCTCGGTTTCGTCAAGGCCGGGCAGCACCGCTCCAAGAGCGTGAGTCTGCTGCGTCAGGGCGACATCAATCTGATCCTCAACTCTGAACCGTATTCGTTTGCTCACAGCTTTTTCGAGGCTCACGGCCCGTCGCTGTGCGCCACCGCTGTGCGGGTCAAGGACAGCGCCAGTGCACTGGCACGCGCCGTCGCCTACAAAGGTCAGCCCTATCGCGGACTGGTCGGCCCCAATGAACTGGAACTGGCGGCAGTGCGCGCGCCGGACGGCAGCCTGATTTATCTGGTGGATGAACAGGCTGATGTCTACGGCACCGATTTCAATTTGCTGGCCGACGCGCCGGCCCGTGGCGGTCTCAAGCGTATCGATCACATGGCCATGGCGTTGCCGGCCGACAGCCTCGACAGTTGGGTGCTGTTCTATAAGAGTCTGCTGGATTTCGAGGCGGACGATGAAGTGGTGCTGCCTGATCCGTATGGTCTGGTGAAGAGCCGCGCCTTGCGTAGCCGCGACAGTTCGATCCGTTTGCCGCTGAACATCTCCGAGAACCGCAACACCGCCATCTCCCACGCGCTGTCGAGTTATCGCGGCTCCGGTGTGCACCACATCGCCTTCGATTGTGACGACATCTTCGCCGAAGTCAGCCGCGCCAAAGAAGCCGGCGTGCCATTGCTGGATATCCCGCTGAACTATTACGACGACCTTGCTGCGCGCTTCGATTTCGACGACGAATTCCTCAGCGAACTGGCGTATTACAACGTCTTGTACGACCGTGATGCGCAGGGTGGCGAGCTGTTCCACGTCTACACCGAGCCGTTCGAAGGGCGTTTCTTCTTCGAGATCATTCAGCGCAAAAACGGCTATGCCGGTTACGGCGCGGCTAACGTCGCGGTGCGTCTGGCGGCCATGGCCAAATCACGCAGTGGTGCAGTGCGCCAGGCGAAGTTGTAGGAAATTCGTAAACGCGGGATTAAACACAGGTCCCGCAGCTTCCTTCACTGTGCTGTGCGGCCCATAATCGCCGCCTGTGCAGTGATGGCCGTGAGCCCGCAATGACGATGAATACAGAACTTTCCGCAGCTTCTGAAGTTTCCGCTGTAGAGCCGCGCAAGAGTCGCAAGAACAACCCGGAAAAGACCCGCGAGAACATCCTGCAGGAGGCGATCGTCGAGTTCGTCCAGCAAGGCTTGTCCGGCGCTCGCGTCGACGCAATTGCCGAGCGTATCCACACCTCCAAACGCATGATCTATTACTACTTCGGCAGTAAGGAGCAGTTGTACGTCGAGGTGCTGGAGAAGCTTTACGGTGATATCCGCAGCACCGAAAACCGTTTGCACCTGGCCGAGCTGGCGCCAGTGGAAGCGATTCGCCGATTGGTCGAGTTCACCTTCGATCACCACGACCGCAACGTCGATTTCGTGCGCATCGTCAGCATTGAAAATATCCACAACGCTGAATACGTAAAGCGTTCCGATGCAATCAAGGCGATGAACAACACCATCCTCGATTCGCTCGGTGAGATTCTGCGTCGCGGCGCTGAAGAGGGTGTATTCCGCACTGGGCTGGACGCGCTGGATGTGCATTTGCTGATCAGTTCGTTCTGCTTCTATCGCGTGTCGAACCGGCACACATTTGGCGAGATTTTTCAGATCGATCTGCCGGATGAAAGCGTCAAGCAACGTCATCGCGAGATGATTTGCGAGTCGGTGTTGCGTTATCTGCAAGCCTGACACAGAACCCCTGTAGGAGTGAGCCTGCTCGCGATGGCGGTGTGTCAGGCAACTAATGTGTTGGCTGACAGGACGCCATCGCGAGCAGGCTCACTCCTACAGTGTTAACTATTCATGCTTTGAAAATGCGCGAGCATCCGCTGCGCATCCGGCACCACGCCGCTGAACAATTCAAACGCCTTCACCGCCTGAAACACCGCCATATTGCCGCCGTCCAGCGTCCGGCAACCCAGCGCGCGGGCATTGCGCAGCAGTTCGGTTTCCAGCGGGAAATACACAATCTCGGCCACCCACAATTCCTTGCGCAGCAGCTCGACCGGCACCGGCATGCCCGGCAGTTTGGCCATGCCCATCGGCGTGGTATTGACCAAGCCGTCGGCCTGATTCAGCGTACTCGGCAGATCCCGGCCGGCCACCGCACGACCAACGCCAAAATGTTGATTGAGATTATTCGCCAGGCTCTCGGCGCGCTCACTGTCGACATCGAAAATAGTCAGTTGCTGTACGCCTTCGCTCAATAATGCGTGGGCCACTGCCGCACCGGCGCCACCGGCGCCCATCTGGACTACGCGCTCGCGGGCGGCGTCTTTCAGACCCCGACGAAAACCCTCGGCGAATCCAAGGCAGTCAGTGTTGTGACCGACACGTTTGCCGTCCTTCAGCACCACGGTATTCACCGCGCCGATGCCTTTGGCTTCCGGCGACAACTCATCGAGCAGCGGGATGATTGCCTGCTTGCACGGGAAGGTGATGTTCAGCCCGGTGTAGTTCATCCGCTCGGCCGCCAGCAGCAGGTCGGAGAGGGCGGTGCTGTCCATTTTCAGTTGATCGAGATCGATCAGTCGATACAGATAACGCAGACCCTGGGCATCACCTTCGTGCTCATGCAGTGCCGGCGTGCGCGAAGCCTGAATGCCGGCGCCGATCAGCCCGGCGAGTATTACATTAGAGCGAGACATGCGGTTTACCCCTTCAGCCGCTGGCTGAAATGTTCCAGTGCCAGGCGATAGCCATGACTGCCAAACCCGGCCATTACCGCCGTGGCAATCGCCGAGACGAACGAGTGATGACGAAACGGCTCGCGGGCGTGCACGTTGGACAGGTGCACTTCGATCACCGGCAATTCACTGGCAACCAGTGCATCGCGAATTGCTACGGAGGTATGTGTCCAAGCCGCCGGATTGATCACGATCCCGGCGCAACGGCCACGGGCCGCGTGAATCCAGTCGAGCAGTTCGCCTTCGTGGTTGGTCTGGCGAAACTCCACGGCCAGGCCGAGTTCTTCGCCGGCGCGACCGCACAACGCCGAGATGTCCGCCAGGGTTTCGTGGCCGTAAGTCGCCGGCTCGCGAGTGCCGAGCAGGTTCAGGTTCGGGCCGTTGAGCACCAGAACGATAGGGGGCATGAGGGGTAACTCCACTTATTGTTTTTGGCTTTGGCCGAGGATTTCAGCCTGTGGAGATAAAATGTACTAGATGGTTACATGGGTCAATTGAACAAAAATGGCCTTGGTGTTTTATGTTCGGTGATCGCACAAACAAATGAGCGCCCACAAAAAAGCCGTCAATCACGACGGCTTTTTCGTATCTGCTGTCCCGTAATCAACGCCGGGTCAGCAACACACCCGATTCCATGTGATGCGTCCACGGGAACTGGTCGAACAACGCGCATTTGGTAATACGGTGCGTGTCGTGCAACTGGGCGATGTTCGCCGCCAGGGTTTCCGGGTTGCAGGAGATGTACAGGATATTGTCGAAGCGGCGGGTCAGCTCGCAGGTGTCCGGGTCCATGCCGGCGCGCGGCGGGTCGACGAAGACGCTGCCGAACTCGTAGCTCTTCAGGTCGATGCCTTGCAGGCGACGGAAAGGGCGCACTTCGTTGAGCGCTTCGGTCAGTTCTTCGGCGGACAAACGCACCAGAGTGACGTTGTCCACAGCGTTTTCGCTGAGGTTGCTCAATGCAGCGTTGACCGAGGTCTTGCTGATTTCGGTGGCCAGGACTTTGCGCACGCGCGTGGCGAGCGGCAGGGTGAAGTTGCCGTTGCCGCAGTACAGCTCCAGCAGATCGTCCGTGCGATCGCCCAATGCCTCGTACGCCCAGTTGAGCATCTTCCGGTTCACCGTGCCGTTAGGCTGAGTGAACGCGCCTTCCGGCTGGCGATAGCTGAAAGTGCGACCGCCGACTTCAAGTTTCTCGACCACGTAATCGAGGCCAAGCACTTCGCGTTTACCTTTCGAGCGACCGATGATGCTGACGCCGAGATCCGCCGATAGCTTGGTGGCTGCCGCGTGCCAGTGTTCGTCCAGCGGACGGTGATAGCAAAGGGTGATCATCGCATCGCCGGACAGGGTGGTCAGAAACTCCACCTGAAACAGCTTGTGGCTCAGCGCCGAACTGGCCTGCCACGCCGCCTTCAACTGCGGCATCAACTGATTGATGCGCAGGCTGGCAATCGGGAATTCTTCGATGAGGATCGGCGTGCGTTTGTCGTCCTGGGAGAACATCGCGTAATGCCGCTCGCCGCCTTCGCGCCACAGGCGGAATTCGGCGCGCAGACGGAAGTTCTGCAATGGCGAGTCGAACACGGTCGGCTCGGGGGCATCGAACGGCGCCAGCAGATCACGCAAGCGCGTGACCTTGGCTTGAAGTTGCTCGGCGTAAGCCTGGGAATCGAAAGTCATGCGTTGAACCAACCCAACTTGATCACGAACAGAATCGACAGAATCACCAGCGCCGGGTTCAGCTCACGTGCACGGCCCGACAGCAGCTTGATCGCGGTCCAGGAGATGAAGCCGAACGCGATGCCGTTGGCGATCGAGTAAGTGAATGGCATGGCCAACGTGGTGACCACAACCGGTGCGGCGACGGTGATGTCGTCCCAGTCTATTTCCGCCAGGCCTGAAGTCATCAACACGGCGACAAACAGCAGTGCTGGCGCGGTGGCGAAGGCCGGAACGCTGGCCGCCAGTGGCGAGAAGAACAACGCCAGCAGGAACAGAATCGCCACGACAATGGCCGTCAGACCGGTACGCCCGCCAGCACTGACGCCGGCAGCCGATTCGATGTAACTGGTGGTGGTCGAAGTGCCCAGCAACGAACCGGCCATGGCCGCGCTGCTGTCGGCGATCAGCGCGCGACCCATTTTCGGCATGTGACCGTCCTTGCCCATCAGGCCGGCGCGCTTGGCGACGCCGATCAGGGTGCCGGAGTTGTCGAACAGGTCGACGAACAGGAAGGCGAAGATCACGCTGACCAGACCGATGTCCAGTGCGCCTTTGATGTCCAGTTGCAGGAAGGTCGGGGCCAGCGATGGTGGCATCGAGGTGACGCCGCCGAATGGGGTGAAGCCCATGGCGATGGACACGATAGTCACGGCCAGAATGCCGATCAGCACCGCACCGCGCACTTTCAGCGCTTCGAGGGCGACGATCAGGGCGAAACCGAGGGTGGCAAGAATCGGCGCAGGTTGTTTCAGGTCACCGAGGCCGACCATGGTCGCCGGATTGCTGACGACGATGCCGGCGTTGTGCAGGGCGATCAGCGCGAGGAACAGGCCGATACCGGCAGCAATCGCCGAGCGCAGCGGCAGCGGGATACTGTTGATGATCCATTCACGGATACGGAAGATCGACAGCAGGAAAAACAGCACCGCCGAAATGAACACCGCGCCCAGCGCCACTTGCCACGTGTGGCCCATGTGCAGGACCACGGTGTAGGTGAAGAAGGCGTTCAGACCCATGCCCGGTGCGAGGGCGATCGGGTAGTTGGCGATCAGGCCCATCACCGTCGAGCCGATGGCGGCTGCCAGACAGGTGGCGACGAACACCGCGCCCTTGTCCATGCCGGTCTCGCCGAGAATGCTCGGGTTGACGAACAGAATGTAGGCCATGGCCAGGAACGTCGTGATGCCCGCAAGAATCTCGGTGCGCACGTTGGTGTTGTGTGCCTTGAGTTGAAACAGCCTTTCCAGCATGTCTGCTCCCCGTGGCGCGCGTGGCGCCGTGAATGTATCGACCTCAACAGCAAAGCACAGACCGTCGCAAGCGCCTGGAAAATTGTGGTGGGCCGGAAAAAGCCGCGCATCATACCAGCAGCGTGAGGAATATGGCGGTTGTCGGTGTCGATCGTCGGCGAAGTTTTGCGTTGATGCCAACTGCGCCATACTGCGCGCTGATTTTTTCGGGGCGGGAAGCGCATGAGCAAGTGCTGGATGAAGGTTTTGGGTTTGATTGCCGTACTGATGGCCGGGATGTCGACAGCCTGGGCGGCATCGGCGCCACCGTTGACGCAAGTGAAAGTGATCAAGGTGCAATCGCCAGCCTGTGGTCTTGAAGACATCGGCGATGGGCAGACGCAGACTCAATGCAATCACAGCGGACCGAACATCAAGGTTTACGTGCTCGAAGTCGGCTATGGCAAGAGCCAGCCTCAGGTCGCACTGGACGGTTTTGAAGTGAACGGCACACGTGCCCCGGTGTGTGCCTTTGATAACGGCAACCTGACCGAATGCACTCCCGGCAACAAAACCGTCGGTTCTCTTTATACCTTCGATCTGGCGGGCAAGCAGGAAGGCACCTTCACCTTCAGCAACACCTCGATCAACGCGCCACGCAACACGATGTCGACCCAGCTTTACATCAAGTAACGGCTGTTGCAGCGCGATCCGGGTGAAGCTGACTACGCTTCAAGTATCACCCAGCGGATAACGCCCATGACCTTTAGAGCCCTGATTACCCTCGCCGAGGGCATCGATGATCTGCAAAGCGTGACTCTGATCGACGTGCTGCGCCGCGCCGGTATCGAAGTGGTGGCGGCCAGTATTGAAGGCCGACGCATGCTGACCTGCGCGCGTGGCACACGCCTGACCGCCGACGGCATGCTGGTCGATGTGCTGGCGCAAACCTTTGACCTGATCGTCCTGCCCGGCGGCGCTGTCGGTTCACAACACCTGGCCGCGCACCAACCTCTGCAACAGTTGCTCAAGGATCAATCCAGCGCCGGACGCCTGTTTGCCGCCATCGCCGAATCCCCGGCCGTCGCCCTGCAAACCTTCGGCGTGCTGCGTCAACGACGCATGACCTGTTTGCCCAGCGCCAGTCATCAACTCTCGGGCTGTACGTTTGTTGATCAATCGGTGCTGGTCGACGGTAATTGCATCACCGCGCAAGGCTCCAGCGCTGCGCTGGAGTTTGCCTTGACGCTGGTCGAGCAACTCGGCGGCAAGACCTTGCGGGGGAAAGTGGCGGGGGAGTTGTAATCGCGGAGGTGTCAGGCGTGGACAGCGATCAGTTCGATAACCGGTTGCTCCCGATGCTCCGCTTGCCACAGATCGTAGTCGGTTTGTACGCCTAGCCACACACGCGCCTTGCCAATGCCGGCACGCTCAAGACGCACAGCCAGATCCGGGCTGATTGGCGCATGTCCGTGTAATACACGTGAAAGATGCGGGCGTGCGAAGCCCAAGTGTCGGGCCAATTCGGTCACGATGATGCCAAGCTCGGGCAAAACATCCATCAGCAGTGTTTCACCGGGGTGTGGCGGGTTGTGCATGGGCATGAATCTGCCTCTTGGTAGTCCAGATAGTCGACCAGTTCGATGTCCGAACCGACAAAACGAAAGATCACTCGCCAGTTGCCCGAAACGCTCAGCGACCAGTACTCCGTCAGCTCACCTTTCAATGGATGCAGGCGCCAGCCCGGAAGATCCAAGTCTGCGGGAATCGTAGCGCGATCCATGAACTGCAGCATGCGCGACAGCCGTTTTGCGTGGTCGGCACGAATCCCGCGAGTCGAACCTGTTTCATAGAAGCCGCGAAGGCCTTTGTGCTGAAAGGATTTGATCATGAGCTCGAGTGTAAGGCGATACATTACACTCGGTGCGGTAACTATGTACCGCACATTTTCAGTTTTCTTGTGCTTTGGAGGTTGTCAGACCCTCACTTCTTCCACCGGCACATGCATGCGATCGCGGTTAGCCAATGTCGGAAACAACTTGATCCACGTCCCCGTCACCACCAGCGTGCCGATCCCGCCCATCACCACCGCCGGCACGGTGCCGAACCAGTGGGCGGTGACACCGGATTCGAATTCGCCCAACTGGTTCGAGGCACCGATAAACAGCCCGTTCACCGCGCTGACCCGGCCGCGCATTTCGTCCGGGGTTTCCAACTGCACGAAAGACGCGCGGATGACCATGCTGATCATGTCCGCCGCGCCGAGTACCACCAGCACCGCCAGGGAGAACCAGAACGAGGTCGACAGGCCGAAGGCAATGGTCGCGACGCCAAACACCCCGACCGCGGTGAACATCACCCGGCCGACATTGCGCTCCACGGCAAACCGCGCGAGGAACAGCGACATGCCCAGTGCGCCGACTGCCGGCGCCGAACGCAGCAGGCCGAGGCCCCACGGCCCGGTCAGCAGAATGTCTTTGGCAAATACCGGCAGCAGCGCCGTGGCGCCACCAAGCAACACCGCAAACAGATCCAGCGAAATCGCTCCGAGAATGTCCGGGCGGCTGCGAATGAAGCGAATCCCCGCCAGCAATGAATCCAGCGTGGCTTTGCCTTTGTTCAACGGCGTTTGCCGCGCGGGCAGGTTGAGCATCAGGGTGCAGGCGATCACATAGAGCAGCACCGTCGGGCCATAAACCCAGACGCTGCCGAACGCATATAGCAAACCGCCCAGCGCCGGGGCGACGATCGTTGCCGACTGCTGCGCCGATTGGGCAGCTGCCACTGCCCGAGGGAATAGCGCGCTGGGCACGATGCTCGGCAGCAGTGCCTGGGTGGTCGGCATCTCGAACGAGCGCGCCGCGCCGAGCAGGAAGGCGAGGATGAAGATCATCTCGCGGGTCACGTGATCGGTGGCGCTGCCGATGGCCAATGCCAGCGCGATCAGAGCCTGCAACGACTGACAGATTGCGGCGACTCTACGCCGGTCATAGCGATCGGCGACGTGCCCGGTGTGCAGCATGAACAGCACGCGCGGGGCGAATTCGACCAGCCCGACCAGACCCAGATCGAGGACGTTGCCGGTCAGTTGGTAGAGGTTCCAGCCGATGGCCACGGTGAGCATCTGAAATCCGCTGGCGGTAAAGATCCGCGCGAACCAGAAAGCGAGAAACGGGCGGTGATGACGTAACAGCAGGGGCTCTTGGCTGGGCATCTGAAGGCAGGTCTGGCTCGAGGGGAATGCCGAGGTTATCACCAGTCTGTAACAGGAAGTGGCTATGACAAAAAAATTAGTTAGCCAGACATCGATTTCCGCAAGCTTGGCGCAGGAAATGTCTGGCAGAGCATCGCGGCTGCAATGAGGCAACTTGTCACGCGGCAAACGACCACGCAGTTCATCGGCAAAAATGGGACTACTCTTTCAACGTTGCTTGATCCAGATCAAGACCCAAAAGGAATTGATCCGGTGGCCAGTTGGCCAGACTCCCTGCGTTGCGATGGTTGTTTAAAAAGAACGAATCAGAATTCGCCGCACTCCATATCCGTGGGGGCAGTGGGTGCAGGCCTCCGGGTCCGCAGCCGGTATTACCTGACAGAGGAAGCCATATGTTCGGTTTAGAGGCACTAGATCTCGCCCGAATTCAGTTCGCGTTCACCATCTCGTTCCACATCCTGTTCCCGGCTATCACCATTGGCCTGGCGAGTTACCTCGCGGTACTCGAAGGCCTGTGGCTGAAAACCCGTAACGACACCTACCGTGACCTCTACCATTTCTGGTCGAAGATCTTCGCCGTCAACTTCGGTATGGGCGTGGTCTCGGGGTTGGTCATGGCCTACCAGTTCGGCACCAACTGGAGCCGCTTCTCGGACTTCGCCGGCGCCGTCACCGGGCCGTTGCTGACCTATGAAGTGCTCACGGCATTCTTCCTCGAGGCCGGTTTCCTTGGGGTGATGCTGTTTGGCTGGAACAAGGTCGGGCGCGGGCTGCACTTCTTTTCCACGGTCATGGTGGCGATCGGTACGCTGATTTCGACCTTCTGGATTCTCGCTTCCAACAGCTGGATGCAAACCCCACAGGGCTTCGAGATTGTTAACGGGCAAGTCATCCCCACCGACTGGCTGGCGATCATCTTCAACCCCTCGTTCCCGTATCGCCTGATGCACATGGCGACGGCGGCGTTCGTCGCCACGGCGTTCTTCGTCGGCTCCTCGGCGGCCTGGCACTTGCTGCGCGGCAAGGACAATCCGGCGATCCGCACCATGCTGTCGATGGCGATGTGGATGGCGCTGATTGTCGCGCCGATCCAGGCGGTCATCGGCGACTTCCATGGTCTGAATACGCTCAGGCACCAACCGGCAAAAATCGCTGCGATCGAAGGTCACTGGGAAAACCACGGTGATGAAGCGACGCCGCTGATCCTGTTCGGCTGGCCGGACATGAAAGAAGAGAAAACCAAGTTCGCCGTGGAGATCCCTTACCTCGGCAGCCTGATCCTGACCCACTCGCTGGACAAACAGGTGCCGGCGCTCAAGGAGTTTCCGCCGGAAGACCGGCCGAATTCGACCATCGTGTTCTGGTCGTTCCGGATCATGGTTGGCCTTGGTTTCCTGATGATCTTCACCGGATTGTGGAGCCTGTGGCTGCGCAAACGCGACACGCTCTACACCTCACGGCCGTTCCTGTATCTGGCGTTGTGGATGGGGCCGTCCGGTCTGATTGCGATTCTCGCCGGTTGGTTCACTACGGAAATCGGTCGTCAGCCGTGGGTGGTCTACGGGCTGATGCGCACGGCGGATGCGTCTTCCAACCACAGCTTCATGCAGATGAGCATCACCCTGATCATGTTTGTGGTGGTGTATTTCGCCCTGTTCGGCGCAGGTCTCGGCTACATGATGCGCCTGGTGCGCAAGGGGCCGAAGATCAGCGAGGGCGCGGAAACGCCGGACGGTGGTCCAGGCAAGAAACGCACACCGGCCCGTCCGTTGTCCGCTGCCGACGACTCGGCCGATGCCGATCACGGCGACGACGACATTCGCGTGACCAAGGAGATTTGACTCATGGGTATTGATCTTCCGCTGATCTGGGCCGTGATCATCATCTTCGGCATCATGATGTACGTGGTCATGGACGGCTTCGATCTGGGGATCGGGATTCTCTTCCCGTTCATCCCCGGCAAAGTTGACCGTGATGTGATGATGAACACCGTCGCCCCGGTCTGGGACGGCAACGAAACCTGGTTGGTACTGGGCGGCGCGGCGTTGTTTGGCGCGTTCCCGCTGGCCTATTCGGTGGTGTTGTCAGCGCTGTATCTGCCGCTGATCTTTATGTTGATCGGTTTGATCTTCCGTGGTGTGGCCTTCGAGTTCCGCTTCAAGGCCAAGGACGACAAGCGTCATCTGTGGGACAAGGCGTTCATCGGCGGCTCGGTGGCGGCGACATTCTTCCAGGGCGTGGCGCTGGGTGCGTTCATCGATGGCTTGCCGGTGGTCAATCGGCAGTTCGCTGGCGGTTCACTGGACTGGCTGACGCCGTTCACAATGTTCTGCGGCGCTGCGCTGGTGGTGGCCTATGCCTTGCTCGGCTGCACCTGGCTGATCATGAAAACCGAAGGCAAACTCCAGGAACAGATGCATGACCTGGCACGGCCATTGGCTTTCGTACTGCTGGCCGTGATCGGTATTGTCAGTATCTGGACACCGCTGGCTCATCCGGATATTGCCACCCGCTGGTTCAGCATGCCGAACCTGTTCTGGTTCATGCCGGTACCGATTCTGGTGCTGGTGACGATGTACGGTCTGATCCGCGCCGTGGCGCGCAACGCCAACTATATGCCGTTCCTGCTGACTCTAGTGCTGATCTTCCTAGGCTACAGTGGTCTGGGCATCAGCCTGTGGCCGAACATCGTGCCGCCGTCGATCTCGATCTGGGACGCCGCCGCACCGCCGCAAAGTCAGGGCTTCATGCTGGTGGGCACGCTGTTCATCATTCCGTTCATCCTGGGTTACACCTTCTGGAGCTACTACGTGTTCCGCGGCAAGGTCACCCATGAAGACGGTTATCACTAAGCGAAACCCAGTGGCAGCGAGCCTGCTCGCGATGGCGTCGGCAAGGGCGCCATCGATCTGACTGATGAGGATCGAAACAATGCCCGGCAAACATTCCCTGCACGACATTGAAGAGGCCGAAAAAAAACCGCTGTGGCAGCGGCTCGGCTGGTTGGCCCTGATCTGGGTCGGTAGCGTCGGCGTGCTGTTTATCGCCGCCAGCCTGATGCGTATGTTCATGAACGCGGCAGGCTTGACCACGCACTGAATCATCCCCGTCCCGGCGCCTTCGGGTACGGCTTTGCAACCCTCCTCACGGAGGGTTTTTTTTGTCTGAAGGTTACTTGCGGGCCTTGAGGATCACGAATTTCGGCGTGGCGGCCACTTGCTCGACGCCGCGGAACAGCCGCGCCAGTTTGCTGTGGTAACCCAAATGACGGTTGCCGACGATGTACAGCGCGCCACCCACCACCAGCGCTTCGCGCGCCTGCTGGAACATGCGCCAAGCCAGAAAGTCACCGACCACTTGCTGCTGATGGAACGGCGGATTGCACAGCACCACGTCCAGCGATTGTGCTTCCTGTCCGGCCAGACCGTCGCCTGCACGCACGATCACCTCGCGTTCACCCAGCGCTGCGCGCCAGTTCTCGGCAGCCGATTGCACGGCCATGAACGATTCGTCGACCAGCGTGTACTGCGCATCAGGGTTTTGCAGAGCGCTCGCGATCGCCAGCACGCCATTGCCACAGCCCAGATCGGCGACTCGGGCACTGCCCAGGTTTTTCGGCAGATGCGGGAGGAAGGCGCGTGTGCCGATGTCCAGGCCTTCGCGGCAGAACACGTTGGCGTGGTTAAGCAATTCGATCGACGGCTCGTCGAGGCGATACCGCGAAGGGTAGGGCGAGACAGCCGGAGCTTTTGCTTCAGGTGTGGCGATCAACAGCCGAGCCTTTTTCATCGCCAGAGAGGCTTGTACCGGACCGATGTAGCGTTCAAGCAGATCACCGGCAGCGCGTGGCAGGTGTTTGACCATGGCCGCTGCGATCACTTCGGCGCCGGGCGCGAGCTGCCCTTGCAAGCGGATCAGTTGTTCTTCCAGCAGCGCGAGGGTTTTCGGTACGCGGATCAGTACCCGGTCGAACGGTCCGACCAATGGCTCACTGGCCGGGACACCGCGAATCGCATCAAATGCCTGGCCGTTGCGCAGCAGGTTCTTTTCCAGTCCCTGAAAGCCCAGAAACGAATCGCCGCTGCTGGTGACGGCAACCTTGCCCAGCAGGCTCGCCGCCAGCGCACCGAAACTGTCGTTGAGCACCAATACCCGCGTGTCGGCTGTCGGCTGCTGCGCTGCCAGATGGTTGAGCAGGTATTCATCGGCGGCATCGAACGCTTGCAACGGCTCGTTCTGCTGTTCGGGCTGGCGGATCAGGTCGAGTTGGGCGAAGGGTGTATCGAGCAAAGGCATGGGGCGGGGACTCAGGGTAATCGAGGGGTGTCCCGCAGCCAGCGGGAGCTTGCGGCGGAACCCGACCGAGTGCACTGCAACGCGAGGAAGACTGCGCCATCACTCAGGAAGGGCGTAAATGTTACGTTTTTTTCGTCGGGAATACCCGCAAGTTTTAATCCTTTACAAGGCCTCGCATCTAGATGATGCCAGCTCTGGCTGCCGCAATGACGGCAGAAATCTTGTTGCAGACGTTGAGCTTCTCGATCACGTTTTGTACGTGGTAGTTCACGGTGCGTTCGCTCAGGCTAAGAATCTTCGAGATTTCGTAAGCGGTCTTGCCCCCGGCGGATAACTGCAGAATCTCCAGCTCTCGGGGGGAGAGATGCGGCTGTCGGGTCTTGGCTGCCATGGGGAGCGTGCGGGCGAATAATTCGCTCAAATGACTGGCCGCATAAAAGATGTAGCCGAAATGCTCATACAACTCGAGTGGGCTGATCGGGCAATGCTTGCGCGCCAGGCTGAGAATGCTGCAAAAGCCGCTTGCTTCATGATGGAAAGATTGTGACCAGCCATGTTGCAGACCTTGTTCTTGCAAGCCCTGCCAAAGTTGCGGAGCGTTGGAAAACAGCGCTTCATTCCAGATCACCGGCATCATTGAGTGATTGCAGTGTGCTATTACCGGGTCAACTTCAGAGTAGTGCAATTGCTCATATTGGTCATTCCATTGGGTGGGGTAGTTATTGATTTGCAGAGCGTTCGTCTTTGTTACTTGCTGTGGTGAAGTGACTGATATTGCGAAGAAATTAAATCCCAGGTTTTCGGCAAATCTCAGCAGTATCGGGTAGGCAGTATCAATACCTTTGGCGAAAGTCAGTTGTTTTAACTGTGACTCCTTCCACGTTTCCATTAAAAGTGCTCCGTGCAATGTCTGGGGTGCTTTTGGATCCAACGGGATTAGCACGCAAACGAGTGTAGGACGTTTCCTACTTTGCGTTTTGATTTTTTTGCTCTTAAAGGGAGAGGGCAACTGCATAACGTGTTCTTAAGTACGTGGTGTTATATGTGACTTGTCATCTTTGACAGTTTTTATTGGCAAGTGACGTTTGACAAGACTTGTACAATTCTTGAGAGGTAGTTGAATGCGCGCAATATCATTACGAATCAGTGGTGTTTAAGAGCGCGGCTTTGCGCGAAACTGGTGGCAATCGTTGAATGGAGTGTCCCATGACAGCCAGCGTAGAGAATTTCACCTGCCAGACCTTGCTTGACGTGAAACCCTTGACGCCCAGCCTGTTCACCTTGCGAACCACCCGTGACCCGGGATTTCGTTTTCGGGCCGGTCAGTTCGCCCGCCTCGGTGTGGTCAAGGCTGATGGCAGTACAGTTTGGCGTGCCTACTCCATGGTGTCCTCACCGTTCGATGAGCACCTGGAATTCTTTTCCATTGTGGTGCCCGGTGGCGAATTCACCAGTGAACTGAGTCGACTTGAAGTCGGAGATACGCTGCTGGTGGATCGGCAGGCGTTTGGCTATCTGACCCTGGATCGTTTCGTCGATGGCCGGGATTTGTGGCTGTTGTCCACCGGTACGGGAGTGGCCCCGTTCCTGTCGATTCTGCAGGACTTTGAAGTCTGGGAAAGATTCGCACGGATCATTCTGGTGTATAGCGTCCGGGAGGCGCGCGAACTGGCGTACCAGTCATTGATTGCGGGTCTGGCACAGCGCGATTATCTGGCGGAGCACATCCACAAACTGCAATTCATCCCGACCGTCACGCGAGAGTCACATCCTGGCGCGCTGGCTGGGCGGATTACCACGCTGATCGAAAACGGCGAGCTTGAGCGCGCCGCAGGCGTGGAGCTTTCGGCCGAACACTCCCGAGTCATGCTGTGTGGCAATCCACAGATGATTGACGACACTCGCGCCTTGCTGAAAAAACGGCACATGAGCCTCAGCCTGACCCGTCGACCTGGCCAGGTGGCGGTGGAAAACTACTGGTAAACAAACGGCGCCTCGCAGGCGCCGTTGTGTTTTGTGCCGAAGGTTCAGGGCTGTGTATTTTGTGCCTTGAGCAAATCGCGGATCTCGCCCAGCAATTCCTCTTCCTTGGTCGGAACCGGTGGCAGGCTAGGGGCCACGGCTTCTTCGCGTTTCAGACGGTTGATGGCTTTGACACCCATGAAAATGGCGAAGGCAACGATGATGAAGTCGAGCACAGTCTGCAGGAACTTGCCGTAAGCCAATACCACCGCCGGGCTGTCTCCCACTGCGGCCTTTAGCGTAATGGCCAGGTCACTGAAGTCCACCCCGCCGATCAGCAGGCCGATTGGCGGCATGATCACGTCGCCGACAAACGATGAAACGATCTTGCCGAAGGCCGCACCGATGATGATACCGACGGCCATGTCGACCACATTGCCTTTGACCGCGAAGGCCTTGAACTCACTTATCACGCCCATAGGTTATTTCCTTGTTACAGATGAGTTTGGTGTACGCAGTGTAAATCAGCAAAACGCGTCCTGCGCGAAACACCTTCTTACAATGCCCGTTTTTATCGACACATTAATCGACGATTAGTTTGCAAAGTGCCATCAATCGCGCGCGTTATATCCGGTAACTCGCTGATCAGAAAGCCAATTTTATCAATCATGGCGTTACGTTCTTTCTATTTATGTTCGACGTCGCAGGCCTCTAGCCTTGGCTTGGCGCATCTGGATGCGCCCCAAAACAACCAGAGGATCCTGATATGAACTCCGCACTTGGACTGGGGGCTTTTCCCCGTCGCCGTACCTTCGGTGTACTCACCGCCAGCTTGCTGACCTTCTCCGTTAACGCCGCGCCGCTGACTCGCGATAACGGTGCCGCAGTGGGCGACAATCAGAACTCGCAGACTGCCGGCGTCAACGGCCCGGTGCTGCTGCAGGATGTGCAACTGATTCAGAAGTTGCAGCGTTTTGACCGTGAACGCATTCCCGAGCGCGTGGTTCACGCTCGCGGTACCGGCGCCCATGGCACCTTCACCGTGACCAACGATCTTAGCGACCTGAGCAAGGCCAAGGTGTTCGCCGCCGGCCAGAGCACGCCGGTATTTGTGCGCTTCTCTGCGGTGGTGCACGGCAATCACTCGCCGGAAACCCTGCGTGACCCACGGGGTTTCGCCACCAAGTTCTACACGGCCGATGGCAACTGGGACCTCGTCGGTAACAATTTTCCGACCTTTTTCATCCGTGACGCGATCAAGTTTCCCGACATGGTGCACGCCTTCAAACCCGATCCACGGACTAACCTCGATGACGATTCGCGTCGCTTCGACTTCTTCTCCCATGTACCGGAGGCCACTCGCACGCTGACCGAGTTGTATTCGAATTCGGGAACTCCCGCCAGTTATCGAGAAATGGACGGTAACGGCGTACATGCCTACAAGTTGATCAACGCCAAGGGCGAAGTTAACTATGTAAAGTTTCACTGGAAGAGCTTGCAGGGCATAAATAATCTGACGCCAAAGCAAGTCGCTAACGTTCAGGGTCAAGATTACAGTCATATGACCAATGATCTGGTGAGCAACATTAATAAAGGTAACTTCCCGAAATGGGACTTGTACATTCAAGTGCTGAAGCCACAAGATTTGTCCAAGTTTGATTTTGATCCATTGGACGCAACGAAGATCTGGCCGGGTATTCCAGAACGGAAAGTTGGACAAATGGTGTTGAACCGTAATCCGGCTAATGTCTTCCAGGAAACCGAACAAGTGGCCATGGCGCCAGCGAATATTGTTCCGGGTATTGAGCCTTCCGAAGACCGTTTATTGCAAGGTCGAGTGTTCTCTTATGCCGATACGCAAATGTATCGCCTGGGTGCCAATGCGCTGCAATTGCCGATCAATGCGCCAAAAGTTGCCGTGAATAATGGCAATCAGGATGGCGCGATGAACTTCGGCGCCAGCAACAGCGGCGTGAACTATCAGCCGAGCCGACTGCAACCCCGAGACGAGACGCCAGGTGCGCGTTATAGCCAGTCGGCGCTGTCGGGCAGCACGCAGCAGGCGAAGATCCAGCGTGAGCAGAACTTCAAGCAGGCCGGTGATCTGTATCGCTCGTTCAGCCAGCAGGAGCGCAAGGACCTGATCGACAGCTTCGGCGGCTCGCTGGCGACCACCGATGAGGAGAGCAAGCACATCATCCTGTCCTTCCTTTATAAGGCCGACCCGGAATACGGGACCGGTGTGACCAAAGTGGCCAAGGGTGACCTGAGCCGGGTCAAGACGTTGGCGGCCAAACTGGCCGACTGATCTCGACGCCGTGCAGCGCGGGGCCTGATTCAGGCCCCGTTCTGCCCAAGGAGAGTGTTTATGCGTCCCTATCTCTTACTGTTACTCGCCTGTCTGTCCTTTACAGCGCAGGCCGGGCAAAGCCCTGAGGCGATCAAGGCACAGCTGCAGGATTACTATTTCGATGCCGCCCGGCGCGGTGACGTGCCGATGCTCGACACCTTCATCGAGTCCGGCTATTCCCTCGATACCCGCGACAGCAAAGGCTACACCGCGCTGATTCTCGCGGCTTATCACGGTCAAGCGCCGGCGGTGGAGCGGTTACTCGCGGCCGGCGCCGATGCCTGTGCGCAAGATCAACGTGGCAACACCGCGCTGATGGGGGCGATTTTCAAAGGTGAAATACAGATCGCCCGCCGTTTGATGGCCACCGATTGCAGCCCCGATCAGCGTAACGGCGCCGGGCAGACGGCGGCCATGTACGCCGGATTGTTCAAGCGCCTGGAATTGCTCGATGGGCTCAAGGCCAAGGGCGCCGACCTCAATGCCGAAGACCCGTTGGGCAATAGCGCCGCGCGTCTGGCCAACGGCGAAATCCGCACCGCCGCGCCGCGCTGAGCGGTGGCTGCGTTATCATCGCGGTTTTTGCCGGGGGATCCAGATGGCCAAGGCCAAGCGCATGTACGGCTGCACTGAGTGCGGCGCAACCTTTCCCAAGTGGGCGGGCCAGTGCGGCGAGTGCGGCGCCTGGAACACCCTGACTGAAACCATGATCGAGAGCGGTGGTGCCACCGCGCCGACCGGCCGCACCGGTTGGGCCGGGCAGCAGGCGCAGATCAAGACGCTGGCCGAAGTCAGCATCGAAGAGATTCCGCGTTTCTCCACCGCGTCCGGTGAACTGGATCGGGTTTTGGGCGGCGGTCTGGTCGATGGTTCGGTGGTGTTGATCGGCGGTGATCCTGGCATCGGCAAATCGACGATCCTGTTGCAGACCCTGTGCAATCTCGCCAAGAGCATGCCGGCCCTTTATGTCACTGGCGAAGAATCCCAGCAGCAAGTGGCCATGCGCGCCCGGCGCCTCGGCTTGCCCCAGGATCAACTGCGGGTGATGACCGAAACCTGCATCGAAACCATCATTGCCACGGCCCGTCAGGAAAAGCCCAAGGTGATGGTGATCGACTCGATCCAGACGATCTTCACCGAACAGCTGCAATCGGCACCTGGCGGCGTATCGCAAGTGCGCGAGAGTGCGGCGTTGCTGGTGCGTTACGCCAAGCAAAGTGGTACGGCGATTTTCCTCGTCGGCCATGTCACCAAGGAAGGCGCGCTGGCGGGGCCTCGCGTTCTCGAGCACATGGTCGACACCGTGCTGTATTTCGAAGGCGAGTCCGATGGGCGTTTGCGTTTGCTGCGTGCGGTGAAAAACCGTTTCGGCGCCGTTAACGAACTCGGCGTGTTTGGCATGACTGACAAGGGTTTGAAAGAAGTCTCCAACCCGTCGGCGATTTTTCTCACTCGCGCGCAGGAAGAAGTCCCGGGCAGTGTGGTCATGGCGACGTGGGAAGGCACGCGGCCGATGCTGGTGGAAGTGCAGGCGCTGGTCGATGACAGTCATCTGGCCAATCCGCGCCGGGTGACGTTGGGGCTGGATCAGAACCGTTTGGCGATGTTGCTGGCGGTTTTGCATCGCCATGGCGGGATTCCGACGCACGACCAGGATGTGTTTCTTAATGTGGTCGGTGGGGTGAAGGTGCTGGAGACGGCATCGGATCTGGCGCTGATGGCGGCGGTGATGTCGAGCCTGCGCAATCGGCCGTTGCCGCATGATCTGCTGGTGTTTGGTGAAGTGGGTCTGTCCGGCGAAGTGCGCCCGGTGCCGAGCGGGCAGGAGCGTTTGAAGGAAGCGGCCAAGCATGGCTTCAAACGGGCGATCGTGCCGAAGGGCAATGCACCGAAGGAATCGCCTCCGGGCTTGCAGATCATTGCCGTGACCCGCCTCGAACAGGCCCTTGACGCGCTTTTCGAATAAACCACCGACCCCTGTAGGAGTGAGCCTGCTCGCGATAGCGGTGAACCAGTCAACGCAAATGTTGAATGACAAATCGCTATCGCGAGCAGGCTCACTCCTACATTGGATCTGTGGTGGATTCTAGATTTCGATCAGGGCGCCCAACTCGCGCTCCAGTTCGGCCTCGTCAGCCAGGTTCAGCTCGATCAAGCGCCGCAAGCGCTGGATCGATTCCAGGCTGATATGTCGGCAGACAAAACCCAGCTGGCCTTTTTCTTCATGGGCCAGTTGCACATCCATCTCGATATCCACGTCATCGCTCAGATGAATATCGACGAAAAAATCCTGCTCCCTATCCCCAAGCCAAGGCTCCGGCCTTTCGATCAGCAATCCTTTGAGCGACAGGTCGATCAGCTTGACCGGCCAGATGTACTCGCCCTGACTCAGCTCGGTACTGGCATCGAACGCAATACGTTTGAAACGACGTCGATTGGTGGGGTGCTCGCTCATGGCGCAATCCTCATGAAGGTTCGCTGACTATAGACCGCGAATGCGGGCGCCAGCCAATCGCTAAAGCGTCTAGACCAACGTCGGGGTATGGCCTTTGGCGCCGTAAGCGCTAAACTCGGGGTGGCTGTCTTTCTTGTCCACCCTGGCTGGAATAATAAAATGAAAAATAATAATAGCCTGCTACGCCACTTACCCTGGCTAGTGCTGGCAATCGTAGGAGCGTGCGCCCTGGGCGTAGTGGCATTGCGCCGCGGCGAGGCGATCAACGCCTTGTGGATTGTGGTCGCCGCTGTGGCCATTTATCTGGTTGCGTACCGTTACTACAGTCTGTTCATCGCCAACAACGTGATGCAACTTGATCCACGTCGGGCCACCCCCGCCGTGCTCAACAACGACGGTCTGGACTATGTGCCGACCAACAAACACATTCTTTTCGGTCACCACTTCGCTGCCATCGCTGGCGCGGGGCCTCTGGTCGGCCCGGTATTGGCCGCGCAGATGGGCTACTTGCCCGGCACGCTCTGGCTGATTGCCGGTGTGGTGCTGGCGGGCGCGGTGCAGGACTTCATGGTGCTGTTCATGTCGACCCGGCGCAACGGCCGTTCCCTGGGCGACATGGTGCGTGAAGAAATGGGCCGCGTGCCCGGCACCATCGCCCTGTTCGGCTGCTTTCTGATCATGATCATCATCCTCGCGGTGCTGGCGCTGATCGTGGTTAAAGCGTTGGCCGAGAGCCCGTGGGGCATCTTCACCGTGATGGCAACCATCCCGATCGCGATGTTCATGGGCATTTACATGCGCTACATCCGCCCGGGCCGCATCGGCGAGATCTCCGTGGTCGGCGTATTGCTGCTGCTCGGTTCGATCTGGCTCGGCGGGCAGATTGCTGCTGATCCGGTGTGGGCCAAGGCGTTCACCTTCACCGGCGTGCAGATTACCTGGATGCTGGTCGGTTACGGTTTCGTCGCTGCATCGCTGCCGGTGTGGCTGATTCTGGCACCGCGTGACTACCTGTCGACGTTCCTCAAGATCGGCACCATCGTCGCCCTGGCGATCGGTATTCTGATCACCATGCCTGAGCTGAAAATGCCGGCGCTGACCCAATTCGTCGACGGCACTGGCCCGGTGTGGAAGGGCGGCCTGTTCCCGTTCCTGTTCATCACCATCGCCTGCGGTGCGGTATCGGGTTTCCACGCACTGATTTCTTCGGGCACCACGCCGAAGCTGCTGGATAACGAAACCAACGCCCGTTACATCGGTTACGGCGGCATGCTGATGGAGTCGTTCGTGGCGATCATGGCCATGGTTGCCGCGTCGGTGATCGAGCCAGGCGTGTACTTCGCCATGAACAGCCCGGCTGCCGTGGTCGGCAGTGATGTCGCATCGGTAGCGCAAGTGGTCAGCAGTTGGGGCTTCGCGATCACGCCGGAAGCGCTGCAAGCCGTGGCGCATGACATTGGTGAAACCACCATCCTGGCCCGTGCCGGTGGTGCGCCGACCCTGGCGGTCGGTATCGCGCAGATCCTGCACAGTGTCCTGCCGGGTGAAAACACCATGGCGTTCTGGTACCACTTCGCGATCCTGTTCGAAGCGCTGTTCATTCTGACGGCTGTGGACGCTGGCACCCGTGCCGGGCGCTTCATGCTGCAGGACCTGCTCGGCTCCTTCGTTCCGGCGCTGAAACGCACCGAATCGTGGACCGCCAACCTGATCGCCACCGCCGGTTGTGTGGCGATGTGGGGCTGGTTGCTGTACCAGGGCGTGATCGATCCGCTGGGCGGCATCAACACCCTGTGGCCACTGTTCGGTATCTCTAACCAGATGCTGGCCGGTATCGCGCTGATGCTCGGCACCGTGGTCCTGATCAAGATGAAGCGCCAGCGCTACATCTGGGTCACCCTGCTGCCAGCCACTTGGCTGTTGATCTGCACCACGACTGCCGGTTTCATCAAACTGTTCGATGCCAACCCGGCGATCGGCTTCCTGTCGCTGGCCAAGAAGTACAGCGATGCGCTGGCCAATGGTCAGGTGCTGGCCCCGGCAAAAAGCGTCGAGCAGATGCAGCACGTGATCTTCAACGCTTACACCAACGCAACGCTTACCGCGCTGTTCCTGTTCGTGGTCTTCAGTATCCTGTTCTATGCGCTCAAGGTCGGCATCGCCGCCTGGGGCAAAAAAGAGCGTACGGATAAAGAATCGCCATTCCAGGCTCTGCCGGATGCGTAACCAGAGGATTGCAGCATGTTCAATGACCTGAGTCGCCTCGGTAAATACCTCGGTCAGGCCGCGCGCCTGATGGTCGGCATGCCCGACTACGACACCTACGTCGAGCATATGCAAACCAAGCACCCGGACAAACCGGTGATGAGCTACGAGATGTTCTTCCGCGAACGTCAGGAAGCCCGTTACGGTGGCAAGGGTGGGCCGAAGTGCTGTTGAGATGACAGCACGAGGTTGAGGTAATCCCCTGTGGGAGCGAGCCTGCTCGCGAAAGCGGTGTGTCATCGAGCAATGATGTCGACTGACACGACCCCTTCGCGAGCAGGCTCGCTCCCACAGTTGTTTTTGTGTTGTTCATTCATTTTGTGAAGGGGATCAGTTTTGTCTTCTCCCATACCTGTAACGGTACTCAGCGGTTTCCTCGGCGCCGGCAAGACCACTTTGCTGCGGCATATTCTGAAGGCCGAGCACGGCCTGAAAATCGCCGTGATCGAAAACGAATTCAGCGACGCCGGCATCGACACTCAGTTGCTGGGTGATGAGCCGGTGCAAGTCATGACCCTGGCCAACGGCTGCGTCTGCTGCACCATTCACACCGACCTGACCAAGGCGCTGTACTTGCTGCTTGAGCGTCTCGACAGCGGCGAAATCGCCTTTGATCGTCTGGTCATCGAGTGCACGGGTCTGGCCGACCCTGCTCCGGTGGCACAGACCTTCTTCATCGACGAAGAACTGCGCGAGCGTTACCTGCTCGACGGCATCATCACCCTGGTCGATGCCGCTCACGCTGAAGTACATCTGAGCCAGACCATCGCCCAGGCACAGATCGGTTTCGCTGACCGCTTGCTGGTGAGCAAGACCGATCTGGTCGACGAAGCCACGTTCACCGCGCTGAGCGAACGTCTGACGCGGATCAACCGTCGCGCGCCGATCCGCGTGGTTGAGCACGGCAACATTGATCTGGCAGAGCTGCTGGATGTGCGCGGCTTCAACCTCAACGCCGATCTTGGCGGCGGATTGAGCTTGCGCCCGGTCAGCAAGGCACCGTCGATTGATCGTATTTCCAGTCTGGTGCTGCGCACCGATCAGCCGCTGGATATCGATCAGCTCAGCGAGTTCATGAATGAACTGCTGGAAGAACACGGCAAGCAATTGCTGCGGTACAAGGGTGTGCTGAACATTGCCGGTGAGGATCGGCGCTTGGTGTTTCAGGGCGTGTTGAAGCTTTATGGTTTCGACTGGGACACGGAGTGGGCCGAGGGTGAGGCGCGGGAGAGTGTGATTGTGTTTATTGCTGATGAGTTGCCGGAAGAGAAGATTCGGGCGGGGTTTGCCAGAGTGGCTTCTGCCTGATGGATCTTGGTTGTCAGTGATGGCCTCTTCGCGAGCAGGCTCGCTCCCACAGTGGACCGCGTTGTGTCAGGAAGAATGCAATTCACTGTGGGAGCGAGCCTGCTCGCGAAGGCGATCTAACCGACAGCACAATGCTCAAGGTCTGAACCCAACAGCGTCTGCTCAAGATGATCCAGATGCTGATTCATCAGCATCCCGGCCTTGTAAGCATCCCGATTTTCCACCGCTTCAACCAGCGCCAAATGCTCCTGCCATGCGCAACAGCTGTGCGTTTGACCCTCACTTCGCGCAATCGCCAGTGACGTCAACGGCACCAGAGTGCCGAGAAAATGCGCCAACGGTGCATTCCCCGCCATCTGTGCCAACGTCAGATGAAACTCCCCGGATAAACGAATCGCCGCACCCCGCCGATCCTGCTCGACCGCCTGACGTTCGCGTTCGATCAGCCCACGCAAGCGTTTCAACCCTTCCGCCTGCGGACGTTGGCAGGCCAGACGCACCAACGTGTTTTCGGCCAGTCGCCGCGCATGCAGAGCCTGCCGCGTCTGCTCCCGATCAGATGCAGCGACACGCGGCCGATGATTGGCGCGCAGCACAATGACCTGCTCAAGCGACAACTGCGTCAGCACCCGGCGCACATCGGCGCGGCTGGCGCAGAACATCTCTTTCAAGCTGTCTTCGGTGAAGCGGCTTTCTGGATTGATGCGCTGTTCGAGAATCGCATCCAACAGTCGCGGATAAAGATCCTCCACCGGCGCCCGCAGCCGGGAAAAGGGCAGGGGCACGGTGGTCGGCTGGGCGTGCGAGGGTGAAGCGAAACTGTTCATAGCCTGTCTCCAATAGAAATCAGCGACTCAGGTTGTCTTCCGGAATATTCAACTCAATCCCCATCCGCTGGCCTTCGCGCAAAATGTGCCGACGCATTTCGGCGCTGGCCTGTGCGCTGTTCTTGCTGCGGATCGCGCGCACCACGGCCTCGTTTTCTTCCAGCCGCTCGGCCAGATGCTCCGGCGAATTGCGCAACACCTCGGCGCTTTGCTTGAGGGCATTGCTGGTCTGCTGCACCACGCTCTGGAAAATCGGATTCGAGGTCAGGGTGAACAGCTCTTCGTGGAAGGCGATGTAGGCGTTGACCCCGGCCTCACTGTCGCCGGCTTCAAGGGCTTCGCGCATGTCCATCAAAGTCAGGCGCAACTGGCCGACTTCCTTGCTGCTGATCGACTGCGCGACCAGGCCGACGATAAACGGCTCGAGGGTGTAACGCAGTTGCAGCACGTCTTCGAGGCTGGCGCCGGCCACCGCACTGTCGTGGCTCTGGCTGTCGCCGATTTGCGCGTCGAGCACGACCACGCCTTTGCCCGGCATCGAACGGACGAGGCCGAGGGTTTCCAGAACGATCACCGCTTCACGCAGGCTCGGGCGGCTGATGCCCAGTTGCTCGGCCAGTTCACGCTGGCCCGGCAGCATCTCGCCGGAGCGCCACTGGCCACGGGCCAATGCGGCGCGCAGTTTTTCTACGACTGAGTTGACGACGGTTGATGTGGTAATCACTTGTCTTGCTCCATGTGCCTAAAGGGGCGCCGCAAACCGGGATCAAAAGATCGCCACTTGCGGCAGCGCCGATAGGGTTGAAATCAGAACTCCTGCTGGTGCGCCGGAGTTGCTGTTTTACGCGGCTGAAAGGTGTAGCCCTGCTGACCGCTGAGTACTTTGTTGGCGCGTTGTACGTCGATGTCTTTTTCCCAACGGGCAATGGCGACAGTAGCGACGCAGTTGCCGATCAGATTGGTGAGTGCCCGGCCGATGCCCATGAACCAGTCCACCGCCAGCACCAGCACCAGACCGACCACCGGGATTGCCGGAATCGCTGTCAGTGTGGCCGCCAGAATCACCAGTGCCGACCCGGGAATACCGTGGGCGCCTTTCGAGGTAATCAGCGACACCAGCAGAATCGTCAGCAAATCAGTCATCGCCAGCGGCGTGCCGGTGGCATTGGCGATGAAGACGATGGCCAGGGTCAGGTAGATCGAGAAACCGTCGAGGTTGAACGAGTAGCCGGTGGGAATCACCAGCCCTACGGTCGAGCTGCCGATGCCGAGGTGTTCGAGTTTGCGCATGATCTGTGGCAACACGGCGTCGGACGAGGCGGTGCCCATGACGATCAGCAGTTCTTCGCGCAGGTACTTGAGCAGTGGCCACATGCGCAGGCCGGAGGCACGCATCACCAGACCGAGAATCACGCTGACGAAAGCGATGCAGGTCAGGTAGAACAAACCGACCAGACTGCCCAGATGCTGCAGGGAATCCAGGCCATATTTGCTGGTGGTGAAAGCGATGGCGCCGAACACGCCGATCGGTGCCAGACGCACGATCATGCCCATGATGCGGAAGATCACATGGCTCAGTTCGTTGATCAGTCGCGAGATCCCGGAAGCCGCCTCACCCACCAGATTCAACGCGCTGCCGAACAGTACCGAGAACAGCAGCACCTGCAGGATGTTGTTGTCGGCAAAGGCGCCGATCACCGAAGTCGGGATCAGGTCCATGAGGAACTGCGTGGTGGTGTGCATGTGCTGGCCGCGTTCGGCGAGATCGCCCATGTCGGCGGTCGACAGCTGCTCTAAATGAATATTCGCGCCGCTGCCGATGCCGGTGCTGAAGGCGAACACCAGACCGATCACCAGCGCGATGGTGGTCAACACTTCGAAGTAGATCACCGACTTGAGGCCGATGCGCCCGACCTTCTTCAGATCGCCCGCGCCGCTGATGCCGCTGACCACCACGCAGAACACGATCAGGCCGATGAGCATCTTGATCAGTTTGATGAAGCCGTCGCCGAGCGGTTTGAGCTGGGCCGAGTATTCAGGAAGGGTCAGCCCGCAGACGATGCCGAGCACCAGTCCGAGAACCACTTGGAGGAAGATTGAACGCGAGCACCATCTGAGCATGGGAGGAATCCTGGTCGGTGTCCTGGCTGCCGTGCGCTTGAACGCATCAGATTCAGGACTTAATTATTGTGGTCTTACCGGTATGTCCAGTGCGGGTGCAGTCTACGCTCGGTTTTTTCGGGATGACAAGTGAAAACAGCAAAATTGGCATGACCGGTCTGACCAGTGGCCATGGCCACGTGTAGGAGCTGCCGAAGGCTGCGATCTTTTGATCTTGTTTTTAAGATCCAGATCAAAAGATCGCAGCCTTCGGCAGCTCCTACAGGGGAATCACAGGCGAAAAAAAACCGGCCAATCACTTGGCCGGTTTTTCATGCTGCGGACTTAACGTCGCAATTAAGCGCCGTATACCGGCAGTTTCTTGCAGATGGCTTTGACTTTCTCACGAACGGCGTCAATCACCGCTTCGTTGTTCAGGTCAGCCAGGATGTCGCAGATCCAGCCGGCCAGCTCTTTGCACTCGGCTTGCTTGAAGCCGCGAGTGGTCACAGCCGGAGTACCGAAGCGCAGGCCGGAAGTGACGAACGGCGAGCGTGGATCGTTTGGCACGGAGTTCTTGTTCACGGTGATGAACGCTTTGCCCAGAGCGGCGTCGGCGTCTTTACCGGAGATGTCCTGCTTGATCAGCGACAGCAGGAACAGGTGGTTCTTGGTACCGCCCGAAACCACGTCGAAACCGCGCTCGATGAACACTTCGGCCATGGCCTGGGCGTTCAGCACCACTTGTTCCTGGTAGGCCTTGAACTCAGGCTGCAGCGCTTCCTTGAAGCAGATCGCTTTAGCGGCGATCACGTGCTCCAGCGGGCCACCCTGGGCACCCGGGAATACCGCAGAGTTCAGCTTCTTCTCGATGTCGGCGTTGGCGCGCGCCAGGATCAGGCCGCCACGTGGACCGCGCAGGGTCTTGTGCGTGGTGGTGGTCACGACGTCAGCGAAAGGCACCGGGTTCGGGTAGACACCAGCGGCAACCAGACCGGCCACGTGAGCCATGTCGACGAACAGGTAAGCACCGACTTTGTCGGCGATGGCGCGGAAACGCGGGAAGTCAAGAATCTGCGAGTAGGCAGAGAAACCGGCGACGATCATTTTCGGCTTGTGCTCAACCGCCAGACGCTCGACTTCGTCGTAGTCGATCAAGCCGTTGGCATCGATGCCGTACTGCACGGCGTTGTACAGCTTGCCGGAGGAGGAAACGCTGGCGCCGTGGGTCAGGTGACCACCGTGGGCCAGGCTCATGCCCAGAATGGTGTCGCCACCTTGCAGCAGGGCCAGGTAAACGGCGGCGTTGGCTTGCGAACCGGCGTGCGGCTGAACGTTGGCGTAATCGGCGCCGAACAGCTCTTTGGCGCGGTAGATGGCCAGTTGCTCAACGATGTCGACGTACTCGCAACCACCGTAGTAACGCTTGCCTGGGTAACCTTCAGCGTACTTGTTGGTCAGGACCGAGCCTTGAGCTTCCATCACCGCTGGGCTGGTGTAGTTTTCCGAAGCGATCAGCTCAATGTGTTCTTCCTGGCGCTGAGCTTCTTGCTCCATGGCGGCAAAAAGGTCGGCGTCGTACTTGGCAATAGTCAAATCACGGCTGAACATGGCGGTCCTCAAGGATCGGGGGCAGAAAAGGGGGGCATTCTAACCCAATGGGTTTTGGATGGCATATGAAACGACATCATGTCGCAGACAAGTGGCGTTCATGACAGATGTGCGGTGCTTTTGAAGGCCTCTTCGCGAGCAGGCTCGCTCCCACAGTAACCGGGTGCTCTTGCGATTTTCTGACCGGCATCAATCCCTTGTGGGAGCGAGCCTGCTCGCGAATGCCGCGCCGCAGGACTTCAGTCGAACATGAACAGCGCATCATTACTGAACTGCGCCTCAAATCGCCCCGCCGGCATCGGCCGCCCGAACAGATAGCCCTGAACCTCATCGCAGCCATGTTCGCGCAAGAAGTCCAGCTGCTCATGGGTTTCCACACCCTCGGCGATCACCGCCAGATTCAGGCTGTGCGCCATGGCGATGATCGCCCGGGCGATCTGCGCGTCCTGCTCACCCGACGGCAAACCATCGACAAACGTGCGGTCGATTTTCAGTACATCGATCGGGAATTGCTTGAGGTAGTTGAGCGATGAGTAACCGGTGCCGAAGTCGTCTACCGCGATGCTCAGACCGAGGTTTTTCAGCCCGGCGAGAATCTGCATCGCTTCGCTGACTTCGCGCATCAGGATACTTTCGGTCAGTTCCAGCTCCAGGCACGCCGGCGGCAGGCCGGTTTCGCGCAGGATCGTCGCGATCCGCGTGCCGAGCTGGCCGTCGGAGAACTGCCGCGCGGAAATGTTCACTGAGACCTTCGGCACGCGCACGCGATTCTGGTGCCAGGTCTTCAACTGGCGGCACGCCTCGCTGATCACCCAGTCGCCAACGTCCACCACCAGACCAAGCTCTTCCAGCACCGGAATGAAATCCCCCGGCGGCACCAGTCCACGGCGTGGATGACGCCAGCGCAGCAGCGCTTCAGCGCCGGTCAGGCGTTTGCCGTCGCCGCTGAATTGCGGTTGGTAATACAGGACGAATTCGTTTTGCTCCAAGGCATGGCGCAAATCGCTTTCCAGTTCCAGACGTTCCAGCGCACTGGCGTTCATGTCGGCCTGATAGAACTGGAAGTTGTTCTTGCCGCGCTCCTTGGCGTGGTACATCGCGGTGTCGGCGTTCTTCATCAACTGGCTGAGTTCGTTGCCGTCCTGTGGACTGAGGGCGATGCCGATACTGGCAGTGACGAAGAACTCGCGGCCTTCAAGCACGAACGGTCGGACCAGGCTGCCGAGGATCTGTTCGGCGACATGAATCGCCCGGTTCAGCGCCATTTCGCGGCTGGAGCGATGTTGCAGCAGCAGCGTGAATTCGTCGCCGCCCATGCGCGCCACGGTGTCGTCATCGTCGACGCAGGCCAGCAGGCGCGTGGCCATGTCTTTCAACATACGGTCGCCGGCGGCGTGGCCGAGGGAGTCGTTGATCGGTTTGAAACGGTCGAGGTCGAGGAACATCAGCACCACCCACGACTTCTGCCGCTCGGCCGATTGCAGTGCGGTGTGCAGGCGATCCTGGAACAGCGTGCGGTTCGGCAGATGGGTCAGGGCGTCGTAGTAGGCAAGGCGATGAATCCGCTGCTCGCTGGCCTTGCGCTCGCTGATGTCGCTGAAGAAGCACACGTAACTGGCCAGATCGCCTTCGTCGTCGAGCACCGCGGTGATGCCGACCCACGCCGGGTAATGCTCGCCGTTACGGCGCTTGAGCCAGACTTCGCCTTCCCAGGTGCTGTGCTGATGCAATTGTTTGAGCACGTAGCGCAGATGCGCGTCCTGCTGCTCATCGACGGTGAGCATGTTCGGCAACTGGTCGAGCACTTCGCTCACGGCGTAACCGCTGACGCGGCTGAAGGCTTCGTTGGCCTGGACGATATAGCCGGCCGGGTCGGTGATCAGGATCGCCGAGGTCGAGTGCTCGAAAACCGTGGCGGCCATGCGCAGGTCTTTTTCGGCGCGGCGCTGCTGACTGATGTCGCGACCGACGCCGAGCACGCCTTCGAACGCGCCATGTTCGTCCCATACCAGCACCAGACGCAGCTCGATCGGGATCTTGCGGCCATCGGCGCGCAGGCAGTCGAACAGGAACATTTGCGTCTGCACCTGATTGCGCAACACCGCCAGTTGCTCGGGTTTGTCCAGCGCCTTGCTGACCCGATCCATCAGCGTGTAGATGCCGCTCAGTTGCTGCGGGTTGGCGATGGTCGATTGCCAGCCGTTCTGGAAAATCCACTCGGCGTCGTAACCCAGCACGGCTTGCACCGACGGGCTGACGTAGTTCAGCGAGAGCTTGCTGTCGGTGGAGAAAATCACGTCGCTGATGCTTTCGGCGAGCATGCGATAGCGCTGCTCGCTGTCACGCAGCGATTCACTGGCTTCGATCTGTTCGGTGATGTCCTTGGCCACGCCGATGATCCGCGTGACCTGATCGTGTTTGTCGCGGGCCAGGGCCTGTTCGCGAATGTCGAAACGCCGCCACTTGCCGTCGCGATGGCGGAAGCGCAACTGGCATTGCAACAACTGACTGTAACCGGCGTGACGCTGCATCTGCCGCGAACGATGGTAGTAGTCGGCGTCTTCCGGGTGCAGCAGGATCTCCCAGAAATACTCGCCCATCTGGTGCAGTTCTGTGCGGTTGTAGCCGAGGGTCTGGCCGAGGTGGTGGTTGCTGAAAATCATCCGCTGGCTGATCACGTCCTGCACATACAGATGATCCGGCACGGTGCGCACTACGTCCGACCAGAAGCCTTCGCGTTCGAGCAGCGACAGTTCGATCAGCTTGCGACTGGTGATGTCGTTGATGCTGAGGATCACCGCTTTGTAGTCGTGCTGCTCGGTCGGCAGGCGCAACACCATCCACAGGTGTTGATCGCGGCCATTGATGTCCGGCAGTTTGATTTCCAGTTCCAGCTGCTTTTGTTGCTGCAGCACGGCATCGAGGACTTGATTGCCAATCGCGCACTGGCGGTGCGGATGGCCGTCGATCAGCAATTGCCAGGCGTGCTCGCAAGAGTTGACGTTGAGCAGTTGCAACGCGACCTGGTTGACCTCGGTGACGCGCAGTTCCTGCAGCAGTTGCTGGCGTTGCTGCGGTTGGTCGAGCCAGGCCTTGAGCTGGTCGCTGGTCTGGATCTGCGCCTTGTCGAAGACCTGCTTCAAACCGGACAGATCAAGCACGCAGAGGGCCACGCCGGTGCCTTCGAAAATGTCCTGATAGCGTCGACGACCTTCGTGCAACTGGCGCTGGCGGCGGCGCATGTTCAACAGCGCAATCACCGGCAGCATCGAGAACGCCAGACCCAACAGGCATTTGCCGATAAACGCCGGGAGCAATTCTTCCAGCACACGCTGGCGGTCGAACAGGCCACGCAACTGCCAGTCGCTGCTGCTCAGTGGCACGGTCAGCACGGTGTTGGCCAGGTCGTCCGGGCTCAGCACGCCGGGCCTGGCCGAAGGCTGCGCTTCGTCGCGGCTGATGATCTGATGGTTGATGCGGTTTTCCACCAGCCACAACGGGCGGATACCGGTTTCGCCCTGTTTGGTCAGCGAGTCGAAGAACGTCGGGGTCAGGCGTAACGCCCAATAACCGCGCGTGCTGCCGCTGGCCTGATGTAGTAACAGATGCACCACCGAACCGTCGTCGGCGTTGCTGAAGTAATGCGCCTGTGCACGGCTGCGGCGCACCAGTTCGCTCAGGTAATCGGCGTCGTGGCTGTTGTCGGCACTGTCGCTGATGATTTTGCCGGAAGGGGTGAGCAACGCCAGGCTACGCAGATCGGGCAGCGATTGCTGGAGCTTGCGCAGCAGCGCCTGCTGTTCGTCGGGTGATTGCGGTTGTTCGACGATCGGTAGCAGATTGAGGGCGATTTGCGCGTTCAGCGCCATGTTCAGGCTGACCTGTGAAGCGAGGTCGGCGGTGTAATCGATTGTGTACTGACGCTGGTTTTTCTGGGTTTCGCGCAATTGGTCGAGCAGTTGCCAAAACAGCAACGCGAGCAACAAAAGCACGAGTGTCGCCAGCGCACCCTTTAATGTACCGCGCAGGGACGAGCCGGGCGCCGGTGGGGTGCTGCTCACAGAGGCTGGCGGAGTGACATTGGACAAGCTGGAATCCTGCGGTTTGGCTGGACTGGCGCGACGTGCACTATAAGCCGGACGCCCAAAGGGCGGCTAGCATGCCTTGAGTCGTGGCGAAGTGCCAGCCCCGCGCGGCTGGACTGCCTTTCATCATTCAGGTAGCTTTGCCGGTTACGCGGGAGCGTTCCAGCTCCTAGACTCAGACTTTTTCAGCGCGCACGCATTGATAACCATCAAGTGAACGACGCGCATGGTCTGGCCGGGCTTCGCCTGCGCTGCAATCATTCATCTGTCACTGACCCAAGGTTCTCCATGGCTCAATACGTCTTCACCATGCATCGGCTGGGCAAAGTTGTTCCGCCGAAGCGGGAAATTCTCAAAAACATTTCGCTGTCCTTCTTCCCCGGCGCCAAGATCGGCGTACTCGGCCTCAACGGTTCGGGTAAGTCCACGCTGCTGAAAATCATGGCCGGCGTCGACACCGAGTTCGAGGGCGAAGCCCGTCCGATGCCGGACCTGAACATCGGTTATCTGCCACAAGAGCCACAACTTGATCCGACCAAGACCGTGCGTGAAGTGGTTGAGGAAGCGGTCAGCGTGATCAAGGATGCGCAAGCGCGTCTGGACGAGGTTTACGCCGCTTACGCCGATCCGGATGCCGACTTCGACAAGCTCGCCGCCGAACAGGCCAAGCTCGAAGCGATCCTGCAGGCCAGCGATGGTCACAACCTTGAGCGCCAACTGGAAGTCGCCGCCGATGCGCTGCGTCTGCCGGCGTGGGATGCGAAAGTAGAACACCTGTCCGGTGGTGAAAAACGTCGTGTGGCCCTGTGCCGTCTGCTGCTGTCCGCACCGGACATGCTGCTGCTCGACGAACCGACCAACCACTTGGACGCCGATTCGGTGGCGTGGCTGGAGCACTTCCTGCACGACTTCCCGGGCACCGTGGTAGCGATTACGCACGACCGTTACTTCCTCGACAACGTCGCTGGCTGGATTCTCGAACTCGACCGCGGCGCGGGCATTCCGTACGAAGGCAACTACTCGGGTTGGCTCGAAGCCAAGTCCGATCGTCTGGCTGCGGAATCCAAGCAGCAGTCGGCGCATGAAAAAGCCATGAAAGAAGAACTGGAGTGGGTGCGCAAAGGCGCGAAAGCCCGCCAGTCGAAATCCAAGGCACGTCTGCAACGCTTCGAAGAAATGCAATCGCAGGAATTCCAGAAGCGCAGCGAAACCAACGAGATCTACATCCCGGCCGGTCCGCGCCTGGGCGACAAGGTCATCGAATTCAAGAACGTCACCAAGGGCTACGGCGATCGCGTGCTGATCGACAACCTGTCGTTCGCGATGCCGAAGGGCGCCATTGTTGGCGTGATCGGCGGTAACGGTGCTGGTAAATCGACCCTGTTCCGCATGCTGATGGGCAAGGAAACACCGGATTCGGGCAGCATCGAAGTCGGCGAAACCGTGCAACTGGCCTGCGTCGATCAGAGCCGCGACGACCTGGATGGCAGCAAGACTGTGTTCCAGCAAATCTCCGACGGCTCCGATCAGATCCGCATCGGCAACTACGAGATTCCATCGCGTACTTACGTCGGTCGCTTCAACTTCAAGGGCGGCGATCAGCAGAAGTTCGTCAAGGATCTGTCCGGTGGTGAGCGCGGTCGTCTGCACCTGGCGCTGACCCTGAAGGAGGGCGGCAACGTCCTGCTGCTCGACGAACCGTCCAACGACCTCGACGTTGAAACCCTGCGTTCCCTGGAAGAAGCCCTGCTGGACTTCCCGGGCGCCGCCATTGTGATCTCTCACGATCGGTGGTTCCTTGACCGTGTGGCGACACACATCCTGGCGTACGAAGACGACTCGCAAGCGATTTTCTTCGAAGGCAACTACACCGAGTACGAAGCCGATCGCAAGAAGCGTCTCGGCGAAGCGGCTGCCCAGCCACACCGGGTACGTCACAAGAAACTGGCCTGATTCGGGTTGGTTGCATGAAAAAGCGGAGCCTTCGGGCTCCGTTTTTTTTTGCCCGGTTTTTCGGGAGTGCCGATATGACCCCTTCGCGAGCAGGCTCGCTCCCACCTTTGAAATGCGTTCCCCTGTAGGAGTGAGCCTGCTCGCGATAGCTGTATAACTGGTGGTGCATTTCTTGAACCCAGACTCCCCATTCAGGTGCAAAACAAGCTCAAAAAACCTTCGGATTTATATCCTGTGCACCATTTAATTTCATAACTGCGACATTTTGCTCTGTTCCTGTGCGCATTTCGTTTGTTACAGTCCGGCCCAATCTCCTCCAACGACAATAAATTTGCCGAGACTTTTCCCATGATCGAATCCGTCGAATCCTTCCTCGCTCGTCTGAAAAAACGCGACCCGGATCAACCCGAATTCCACCAGGCCGTCGAAGAAGTCCTGCGCAGTCTGTGGCCTTTTCTCGAAGCCAATCCGCACTACCTGACCTCGGGAATTCTGGAGCGCATCTGCGAACCGGAGCGCGCCGTGGTGTTCCGCGTGTCGTGGGTCGACGACCAGGGCAAAGTCCAGGTCAATCGCGGTTTCCGCATCCAGATGAACAGCGCCATCGGCCCGTACAAGGGTGGCTTGCGCTTCCATCCTTCGGTGAACCTGGGCGTGCTGAAATTCCTCGCCTTCGAACAGACCTTCAAGAACTCCCTGACCTCGTTGCCCATGGGCGGCGGCAAGGGCGGTTCCGACTTTGATCCGAAGGGCAAGAGCGACGCCGAGGTCATGCGTTTCTGCCAGGCGTTCATGAGCGAGTTGTATCGTCACATCGGCGCCGACGTAGACGTACCGGCCGGTGATATCGGCGTCGGTGCGCGTGAGATCGGCTTCCTGTTCGGCCAGTACAAGCGTTTGAGCAACCAGTTCACCAGCGTCCTCACTGGCAAGGGCATGACCTACGGCGGCAGCCTGATTCGTCCGGAAGCCACCGGTTTTGGCTGCGTGTATTTCGCTGAAGAAATGCTCAAGCGCCGCGAGCAGACCGTCGAAGGCAAACGCGTGGCGATCTCCGGTTCCGGCAACGTGGCGCAATACGCGGCGCGCAAGGTCATGGATCTGGGCGGCAAGGTGATTTCGCTGTCCGACTCCGAAGGCACGCTGTATTGCGAGGCTGGCCTGAGCGAAGAGCAGTGGTCGGCGCTGCTGGAGTTGAAGAACGTCAAGCGCGGACGCATCAGTGAACTGGCGGCAGCGTTCGGTCTGGAATTCCGCGCCGGTCAACTGCCGTGGTCGCTGCCATGCGACATCGCGCTGCCGTGCGCCACGCAAAACGAACTCGACGCTGAGGCTGCACGCACGCTGCTGCGCAATGGCTGCGTGTGCGTGGCCGAAGGCGCGAACATGCCGACCACACTGGAGGCTGTGGATATCTTTATCGAGGCCGGCATTCTCTTCGCCCCGGGCAAAGCATCCAACGCCGGCGGCGTGGCGGTGAGTGGTCTGGAGATGTCGCAGAACGCCATGCGTCTGCTGTGGACGGCGGGCGAGGTCGACAGCAAGCTGCACGCGATCATGCAGTCGATCCACCACGCGTGCGTGCATTACGGCGAAGAGAACGGGCGGATCAACTACGTCAAAGGCGCGAACATCGCCGGCTTCGTCAAAGTCGCCGACGCGATGTTGGCGCAAGGCGTGGTTTAAGCCGGTTCGATGCGGATCACTTCGATCACTTGATCGCCGGCGGGGCGCTGCCACAGCACCTCGTCGTTGAGTCGGGCGCCAAGCAGCGCCCGGCCCAGCGGTGAACCCCAATTGATCAGGCCTTTGCTGGCATCGGCCTGATCCTCGCCGACCAGTTGCACGCGGCGTTCGGTGTCGTGCTCATCGGCGTAGGTCACCCAACTGCCGATCTGTACTTTGTCCCTGGACGTAGCGGCAACCGCCACTTGTGCGCTGCTCAGGCGCTGATTGAAATAACGCAAATCCCGTTGCAGATCCGCCAGCCGTTGTTTGTCGGCCTGCTCACCTCTGGCTGATTGTTCGGCATGCAGGGTTTGCAGTTCGGCGACTTTTTCCTGCAACTGCGCCAGCCCTTGCGCGGTGACGTAATTGGGCTGCTCGCTGACCTGCCGTTCGACCGGCTGATCGGCCTGCGCGGCGGCGTTGTCTTCGTTGACGAATGCGCGACTCATGGTGTCCTCCTCGTATGAGGTTTGGGCCATGCTCGCAGGCATTTGGTTTCACTGGATGTCTGGGAGCGACCTATTGCGAGCGATAGGCCCGCCCGGCGTCCTGATCTTTCTGCTGCTGCCAGGCGCGCTCGCGTTCGTCCCAGTGTTCGTTGCGGTACTGCTCGCGATCCTTGTTTTCCAGCATTGCCTGACACTGGCGGAAGCCGTCGGTCCAGCCTTCGGCGTATTGCTTGTCTTTGAGGTAGCGCGGCACGTTCTTGCGAAACTCGCCGCTGATCGAACCGGCCGCCTGACGACCGCTGATGCAACCGTCATCGAAGCCGTCGGCGAAGGCCGGTGGATAACCCTTGGCGATCAAGTCTTCATGGGTGGTCTGGCAACCGCCCAGCAACAACACAACACCCAGCAAACCCGCACACCGCCACATCGCACTCTCCCGCGCCGGTTGTCCGGCTTATGGGGAAAGTCTAGAAGGGGATTCATGACACGGCTGTCGAAGCCCCGTGAAAAATCCATTAACACCACAAGACCAATGTGGGAGCGAGCCTGCTCGCGAATGCAATCGGTCATTCAACAAAGATGCTGACTGACCCACCGCTTTCGCGAGCAGGCTCGCTCCCACAGGGGGAATTTGTCGGGCTTCAGCTCAGTAGTGATACCACTTCACTTCGAGCATGACCTCTGTTTCCGGGGTCGCAAGGTGGCTGAACTCACGCTGCGCACTCAAGCGCAAACCGAGGTTGCGCGACAACTCCCACTGCTGATTCAAACTCAGGCTGCGGCGCACTTCGCCATTGAAGAAGTAATCGCCCTTGGCTTCCAGGCTCAGGTTGCCCAGCGGATTTTTCCACAACACGCCGGTATTGAAACCACCCGCCGGGGACACGAACTCGGCGAAATCATTGTTGTGCTCAACGCGCACGGTGCCGAGGGCAAAACCCAGCACATCATCGCCCAGCGCCCACGTGCCGCCACCACCACCATTCACATGGCTGACCAGCGTTTCGTCATCATGCTTGCCCGGTACGCGCTCAAGACCACCGGTGACCTGCCACGACAGCGGCTGCAGCAGCTCATTGCGCGGTGTCAGTGAGCGAATCGTCGCCAGATCCAGTTGCTGGAACTGCCAGTGATTGCCTTCGTACTGACGCAACTTCATCTGCAGGATCTCGATTTGCGCGCCGAGCGGGAAGCTTTCGGCGTTGTCGTTGAGATCGTGATAGGCCATGCGCAAGCCATACTCGCCGAACGCACGATCTCCGCGAGTGCCGAGGCCGGCCTGCCAGGTGCGTGATTCATGGCCGTCTTCCGGTAAGCCCGGTTGCGGGATGTCCAGCTCAGGCGCGGGGTTCTTGTTGATCGCCCGCAGCAGTTCGAAACTGCGCTGCGCCCGTTGCGGATCACGCTCCTGACCGTTGGCGCGGTAGCGCTCGAGGCGATACGCCGCGTCGATGATCAGCGCCTGACGGGCGCGTGGCAGGGCTTTGAACGCCGGATCCTGCAACCGCTGCTGATCGGCGCTGACGTTCAGCACCCATTGCTGTTCGTCACTGTTCAATGGCTCGGCGCGGCTAAGCAATTCGCGTTCACGGGACGGACGATATTCGATGCTTTCCACCAGCCCGGCTTCTTTCACCGCTTTGACGGTGTCGGTGGGAATGGCGGTCAGCGGAAATTGTTCGGTCAGGCGCAGACTCGGCCGGGCGACTTGCAGCAACTCCAGCAAACGGTACGAGCAGTTTTCATCGAAGAAGAAATAGTCGAACTGAATCTGCTTCAACTCCCACACATGCTCGACCATACGCGCGGTTTCTTCCTGGGTCAGATTGAGTCGGTATTCCCACAGGTCGCGGTTTTCCAGGCTGCGGTATTCGGAGAGTTTTTCCTGATACGGCACCAGCGCGAACAGGCCGGGATAACCGCCCATCAAGCCTTTCCAGGCGTAAAGAATGCTGTTGTCCGAACCTTCGATGTAGGCGCCGAAGTTGATCGCGTAACTGAGCAGCGACGTTTTGTCGGCCTGCACGTCGGCCTGATCGATACGCAGCAGGGTGTGGCCGAACATCGATGACGGGCTATTCAGATAGGCCGCCGGGAAGATCATCACCGCGCTGTGCGGCGAGACGTCCTTGAACCATTTCTTGTACTCGGCGCATGCCGGTGTCGGCAGATCGCTGAGATTGAGTTGCGCTTTCAGCCAGCGGGTGCGCGCCGGATAAACACATTGCGCATGTTGCTCGCCAAGACTGGCCGGGGCGTACAGCGCTTGCACGGTGGCTGCCAGTTCATGATCGGGATGTTCATTGCCATCGGGCGCCAGAAAGAACTTCTTGTCGCTGACATAGCTGCGCCAGCCGCCAAGCTTGGCGGTTTCGTAATGGCCGAGGGAAATCCAGAAGCGGTCGTTGGCCAGTTGCTGCAAACGTTGAGGGTCGATGGTTGGCGCGGCGGACAGCGGGGCGCAGACACAGAGCGCCAGCCAGGCAAGGCGTTTGAGCATAGTCGGCAACTTGAACAGGAAAGAAATAAAGACCCAAGGAGGGACGGGCCGAAAAAATAAAACCCGCTTCCCGAAGGAAGCGGGCGAGGTCGAGCTTAAGCCTGAGTTGCGTACTTGGCCAGACGAGGATCCGATTTCAGTACGGCCAGGGTGTTGGTATGCACGTCTTCAGCGGTCACGTCAGCCTTGCTGAAGATCTGCTGGAAGTGCTCGTGAGTCACAGCTGCGAAGTGCGCACGGTCTTCCGGCGCCACGCCCAGTACCACGGCATAAGTCGTCAGCGCTTCGCCGTTGCCTTTAGCCATGTCTTCGGACAGCTCGTTCATCATGCCATTCATGGCAAACCAGGATTTGCCGCCGTAGGTCAGCGAAGCGTTGGTCGAGCAGCCGTTGGTGCCGGACGTCATCCCGAAGGTGGCGTTACCGGACGTGCCGTTGGTGGTGGAAGCGAGGAAGTGAGCCGGGGTGCCACGCTGACCTTCGAACAGCATGTTGCCCCAACCGCAATCCGGGCCGCCTGGAGCTTGCGCCATTGCGTTGATGGATACAGCGGTGAAGAGAGTACCGAGAAGAATCCGTTTCATAGCTTTTTTCTCTTTGTGTGCATACCAATGGACAGGGTTCTGGCGCCTGACGGTGCCAGTGGGCCAGTATTAGTTCCAGCCGCGCAGTTTGGAGTTTAGGCACGTTCCTGGGGTTCCGTGAGTTTTTACAAAAGATTTGGCGATAACCCCGATTTCACGGGTGCCGGGGCAGGGGCAGGCAGTTGTCTATGCTTTGTCGTGTGGCGCGCCTTGCCAGTGGGGCACGGGCAGCGCCAGAATGCCGCTATCTGCCCCGCCTGATTGTTAAGGAAGCCCGATGCCTGATCCTGTTGCTGCCAGCTTGCGTCTCGCGCCCGAAGCGCTGACCCGTCCGTTTTCCGCTGAACAGTTCAGCTTCACTACCACCAATGATCTGGAGCCCTTTCGCGGTGTGCTCGGCCAGGAACGCGCGGTCGAAGCCTTGCAGTTCGGTGTGGCGATGCCACGCCCCGGTTACAACGTTTTCGTCATGGGCGAGCCCGGCACTGGTCGTTTCTCGTTCGTCAAACGCTACCTGAAAGCCGAAGGCAAACGCCTGCAGACCCCGGCGGACTGGGTCTACGTCAACAACTTCGATGAGCCGCGCGAACCCCGCGCACTGGAATTGCCTTCGGGCACGGCCAGCGCCTTTATCGGCGACATCAACGGTTTGATCGACAACCTGCTGGCGACATTTCCGGCAGTCTTCGAGCACCCGTCCTACCAGCAAAAGAAAAGCGCCATCGACCGCGCCTTCAACCAGCGCTACGACAAGGCCCTCGACATCATCGAGCGTCTGGCCCTGGAAAAAGACGTCGCCCTGTATCGCGACGCCAGCAACATTGCCTTCACGCCGATGCTCGACGGTAAAGCGCTGGATGAAGCGGAATTCGCTCAGTTGCCGGAAGCCGATCGTGAGCGATTCCACGATGACATTTCCGGCCTCGAAGAGCGCTTGAACGAAGAACTCGCCAGCCTGCCGCAATGGAAACGTGAGTCGAACAATCAACTGCGTGCGCTCAACGAAGAAACCATCACCTTGGCCTTGCAGCCATTGTTGTCGCCGTTGTCGGAGAAGTACGCCGAGAACGCTGCGGTCTGCGGTTACCTGCAAGCGATGCAGGTTTACCTGCTGAAAACCGTGGTCGAGCAACTGGTCGACGACAGCAAGACCGACGCCGTTGCACGCAAGCTGCTGGAAGAGCAATACGCGCCGAGTCTAGTGGTCGGCCATCCTGTGAGTGGCGGTGCGCCGGTGGTGTTCGAGCCGCACCCGACTTACGAAAACCTCTTCGGCCGCATCGAATACACCACCGATCAGGGCGCGCTTTACACCACCTATCGCCAGTTGCGTCCGGGTGCCTTGCACCGCGCCAACGGCGGTTTCCTGATTCTTGAAGCGGAAAAAATGCTCAGCGAGCCGTTCGTGTGGGATGCGCTGAAACGCGCCCTGCAATCGCGCAAACTGAAAATGGAATCACCGCTGGGCGAGATGGGCCGTTTCGCCACCGTGACCCTCAACCCGCAGCACATTCCGTTGCAGGTCAAAGTCATCATCATCGGTGCGCGATCGCTGTACTACACGCTGCAAGACCTCGATCCGGACTTCCAGGAGATGTTTCGCGTTCTCGTTGATTTCGACGAAGACATCCCGATGGTCGACGAGAGCCTGGAGCAATTCGCCCAACTGTTGAAAACCCGGACTTCGGAAGAAGGCATGGCACCGCTGACCGCCGATGCGGTGGCGCGTCTGGCGACTTACAGCGCACGGCTGGCCGAGCATCAGGGGCGTTTGTCGGCGCGAATCGGCGATCTGTTCCAACTGGTCAGCGAGGCGGATTTCATTCGTCATCTGGCCGGCGATGAGATGACCGATGCCGGGCATATAGAACGTGCGCTGAAAGCCAAAGCCACGCGCACCGGGCGTGTGTCGGCGCGGATTCTCGACGACATGCTCGCCGGGATCATCCTGATCGACACCGATGGTGCTGCAGTCGGCAAGTGCAACGGTCTGACCGTGCTCGAAGTCGGCGACTCGGCGTTTGGTGTGCCGGCGCGTATTTCCGCCACGGTTTATCCGGGTGGCAGCGGCATCGTCGACATCGAGCGTGAGGTCAACCTTGGGCAGCCGATCCACTCCAAAGGCGTGATGATCCTCACCGGGTATCTGGGCAGCCGTTACGCTCAGGAATTCCCGCTGGCGATTTCCGCGAGCATCGCACTGGAGCAATCCTACGGTTACGTTGATGGCGACAGTGCGTCGTTGGGCGAGGCGTGCACGCTGATTTCGGCGCTGTCGAAAACCCCGCTCAAGCAGTGCTTCGCGATCACCGGTTCGATCAACCAGTTCGGTGAAGTGCAGGCGGTGGGCGGAGTCAACGAGAAGATCGAAGGCTTCTTCCGCCTCTGCGAAGCACGCGGCTTGACCGGCGAGCAGGGCGCGATCATTCCGCAGGCCAACGTCGCCACGCTGATGCTCGATGAGAAAGTACTGGCGGCGGTGCGTGCCGGGCAGTTCCACGTGTACGCGGTGCGTCAGGCCGACGAGGCATTGAGCCTGCTGGTGGGCGAACCGGCCGGTGAGCCGAATGCCGATGGCGAATTCCCTGAAGGCAGCATCAACGCACGGGTGGTGGAGCGCTTGCGCGACATCGCCGAGATGATCAGCGAAGAAGACCTTAAAGAGGCCGAGAAGGAGTTGGCACAAGAAGCATTGGCGGAAGCAAAACCGGCCTGAGCCTAAACGCGGTCAAAAACTGTGGGAGCGAGCCTGCTCGCGAAAGCGCTGTATCAGACGACGAATAAGTTGCCTGACACTCCGCATTCGCGAGCAGGCTCGCTCCCACATTTGTTTGGTGTGAATTCATCGAAAATTCGCCACAACTCTGACGTCAATATTCACACAATGACCATTCGGCGCCTTCTGGTTCTATCTTGCTTGCGCAGCGGACTTTTCTTCTATTCTCAGCTCAAGGATATCGACAGTATCACTGGATCGAGCCAGTCCTCCCGTGGGGGCTGAATACCGGCTTCACCGAGGGTCGCCGCCATGTCGCGCAACCTCTGTCTCACCCGTCAGTGCCTGGGTCTGGTGACCCGAATCGAATGCGCCATCAAGCCGTTGGCCGGCGATAACGGCATGTGGACGCTGCTTTTCGCGGCCGGTATGGCCGGCGAGCAACCTTCCGCCATCAAGGCCCAAGGCCCGTTTCATGGGCCGGTCGCCGCCGAATCGATACTCGACACGATCGTTGAAAGCCTGACCTTGCATGGCTACGAACTGGCCGACGATCCGCAGATCTGGAGCCTGCACCTGCAAGCCCAGTTGCGGCAGATCAACGGTGGCCGTGGCCGCAGCCTGAATTAGGATCTACGCCTGTAGGGGCTGTCGCGGGCTGCGATCTTTTGATCTGGCTCTTCAAGGCGCAGTCTCAGGCACCTGCGCCTTGTCGAGTTTGACCTCAAAGCCGTATTGCACGGTGGCAAGGTCAGTTCGCTGATAGGTTTCCACGTGGGTCGGGCGGCCATAAAAGTAATGCACGCCAAACAACGCCGGGCCTTCTGCGCTCGCATCGTGGCTGACCGAGAGGATCTGCTTGAGGTAGTTGCCACTGTCGTCTTTGACGAAGAATCGCCATTCGTTGGGCGGGAACAGTTTCAGATCCACCACCAATTGGTTGTTCTTGATCTCCAGGCCTTTGGGCAAGGATTTGGCGTCGTATGCCTGTTTGGCAACTGTGGCGAGAAACAGCGGCATTGAGCCGACGGCAATCGCCGGGGTTTCCGGGAACAGGTTCAGGTCGTAAGTGATCGTCGCGCGCAGCGGATCGACCTGGTACGCCTCGGGCGGCAGTTCGATCGGTTCATCGAGCTTGCCACCGCGCTTTTCGGTAAAGAACGTGACCGGACTGACGCCCGGACTGAAGTCATCGCCCAGCAATTCATCGTTGAACGTGCGGCGATGGGAGAACTCGATGCGCGCGGCGCTCGGTTCTTCCACGGATTGATGGATGCGAATGCCGGCCTTCAGTTGTTCTTCGGTCAGGCTCGCACCCTTGAGCCAATTCACTGCCAGATCGTCGTAAACCGTCACCGACGGATCCAGCGGCTGAATGGTTTTCTCCGTGGTGTGCTGATTGAACGTGCGAATCGGCAGGTCCAGCGATTTGCGGGTCACGGTTGCCGAGGAAAAATCCAGCACGCTGACTTCCAGGGTATCGATCGGGCCGTTGAAATAGACCTTGTTGTAGCGACGTGGATGTTTCTCCTCGAATGCCTGCTGCTCTTGCGTGAGCTGCTTTTCCAGCGTATCGCTCCAGCTCTTTTGCTGTTGCAGGTACGCCAGTTGTTTCTGGTAGAAGGCCACTTGCTCCGGACTTTCGTTGATCGAACCGGCGCGTACCAGATACTGCCCAGTTTTATCGCGGGCCTGGACGATCAGCGGATTGAGCTGGGCTTCTGCTACTTCCGCAGCCAGTGGCAAGGTGTTGCTGAATTCGACTTCGGCGTAGTTGCTTTCAAGTTTCAGCAATTTGACGCTGAGATTGTCATTACTGCGGGTCTGGCCGACGTCCTTTTGCGTCAGGTCGAAGCTGTACAAGCGGCGCGGCGCGATGACTTCGATCTGGCCTTGCAGGCTGACCGGTTGCGGCAGGGACTTCTTGTCCACATCCAGTCCGTCGATGAACGGGTAAGTCACGGTCAGGTCATCGGGGTTGGTGACGTTGGAGCTGGAGGGGCTGAGCTGAATGCCCGGATCGGTTTCCGACCATTCCGGCTGATAGGCGATCACGCGTTTGTTGCTCAACGTTACCGACTGCCATTCCACGCCATGGGGGAACAGGAAGCCGCCGGGAATGTTCAGGTTGAACGGGAACACGGGTTGCAGATCGGTGAGGTAATCGGAGCTGGCGTCCTTGTGCAGCACGAACAGGCCATTGATAAAGGTGTCGACCAGGGTCTGCGGGGCAGGGTAGTGCTTGAGCACGGCAAGGGCGTCTTCACCGTATTCGGTGCGCGGTGGATTGTCGCTGAGTTTGAGTTGCGCGCGTTCGAGCAGCAGCAGTGAGCCGCCGAGTTCGGTGATGGCGTCCTTGAGTTTCGAATCGGTGATGGCGTCCAGCGCCTGTTCGAACGTTGCGGTCTTTTCTTCAAGGCTGGCGACGTGCTTCTCGTCGCCGGGCGAGCAGCCGCTGAGCAACACAGCAAGGCATATTAGGGCGGTCGTTATTGGTAATCGCACATCCATTTCCACGCGTCCTGTCTACAGTCACTGGGCTGTCAATGGTTTGGACACTAGCAGAAAAAAAATCACCCACACACGCAGGTGGCGGATTTTTCGGCGGTTTCTGGCTGTCATAGCGGGCTGTTATACTCGCCGCCATTTCCAGCCCCCTGTGTGAGATTCAATGGAACGCTTTATCGAAAATGCAATGTACGCCTCGCGCTGGCTGCTGGCGCCGATCTATATCGGGCTGTCCCTCGGACTGCTGGCGCTGGCACTGAAATTTTTCCAGGAAGTTTTCCACATCCTGCCCAACGTCTTCTCAATGGCTGAATCGGAATTGATTCTGGTGCTGCTGTCGCTGATCGACATGGCACTGGTCGGTGGCCTGTTGGTGATGGTGATGATTTCCGGCTACGAGAACTTCGTCTCTGAACTGAACATCGATGAAGGCAAGGAAAAGCTCAGTTGGCTCGGCACCATGGACTCTTCGTCGTTGAAGATGAAAGTCGCCGCTTCGATCGTGGCAATTTCTTCGATCCACTTGCTGCGCATCTTCATGGACGCCAAGAACGTCGATCCCGAGCACTTGATGTGGTACGTGATCATCCACATGACCTTCGTCGTTTCGGCGTTCGCCATGGGTTACCTGGACAAGGTCACCAAGCACTGATCAAGCGTTGATCGCTGCAAAAACACCGCCCGTCTGTTGCGAAACAGACGGGCGGTGTCGTTTGTGGCTTGTGCTTTGGTGTGCGCAGGCTTATCCCTGTAGAGGTCCTGACTCGCCACGTTGTGAGGTGCGTTCATGAACCTGCAAGAGTTGAATGCGTTTGCCATCGCCAGGAAGGTTGATGAGTTGAACCTTATCTCCATGGAAGGCGGGATTTATCTGCTCGAAGCGCGGATGCACGGGGCGGCATATCCGTTGAGTGATCTCAAAGGCAATATGCTGACGCTACGTTCGGTTGAGCATGCGCGGGATTTGCTGCATGCCTTTCCGGTGTTGCCCTTCAACCTTGTACACACCTCGGTGCACGATGAAATGTGTGGCCTGGGTGCCAGTGGCGAGGAAAGCCTGAAGGTGCCGCTTGCCTGGCGTTCTGCCCTGTAGGCGTTGCGCGCCATCGCCGGAACATCTGTGCTAGTCTGCTCGCCCTTTTGGTTCCGGGCGCGCCGGGACGCGCTGTGCACGCACGGCAAGTCTTGTGGCCGTCCGCACAGCGGAGCAGTGTCATGTCCGAAGTAAATCTGTCCACCGACGAAACCCGCGTCAGCTACGGCATCGGCCGTCAGCTGGGTGACCAGTTGCGCGACAACCCGCCACCGGGCGTTAGCCTGGACGCGATCCTGGCAGGCCTGACCGACGCGTTCGCCGGTAAGGAAAGCCGTGTTGGCCAGGAAGAAATGTCCGCCAGCTTCAAGGTGATCCGCGAGATCATGCAAGCCGAAGCCGCTGCCAAAGCTGAAGCCGCTGCTGGCGAAGGCCTGGCCTTCCTGGCTGAAAACGCCAAGCGTGACGGCATCACCACCCTGGCTTCCGGCCTGCAATTCGAAGTGCTGACTCAGGGCGAAGGCGCCAAGCCGACCCGTGAAGACGACGTGCGTACTCACTACCATGGCACCCTGATCGACGGCACCGTGTTTGACAGCTCCTACGAGCGTGGCCAGCCTGCAGAATTCCCGGTTGGCGGCGTGATTGCCGGCTGGACCGAAGCCCTGCAACTGATGAATGCCGGCAGCAAATGGCGTCTGTACGTGCCGAGCGAACTGGCTTACGGCGCTCAAGGCGTTGGCAGCATCCCGCCGCACAGCGTTCTGGTATTCGACGTCGAGCTGCTGGACGTTCTGTAAGACCGGGCCTGCCTTGATGGCGGGCTAATGTGGGAGCCAGCCTGCTGGCGATGGATCGACCGGGTTTTCCTTCAGGACCGCGTTGATACCATCGCCAGCAGGCTGGCTCCCACAGTTTTTTGGGTGATGCTCATAGTTCTATCTTGTGATGCAGTTCACTGGTCGGGCGCAAGGCCCGGGCATAGCAGAACAGGAACAGATTGCGCACCAGTTCCTTGAGCACCAATGGTTCGCTGGAATTCAGGCTGCTGACGTCCAGATCCCCTTGATCCTGCAGCTCATGCAGGGCTTCTTCTTCAAGTACCGCACAGACCTCGCCGGTTTCCCGATGGAGAATTCTGAGGTAAGGATGTGGGCGGTCCAGCCAGGCGTCGATCAAATAAGTCATGGTTCTCATCTCCTTGAAGGGTTTCAATGAGAATAATTCTTATTCATCAAATAGCAAGCGTCTATTGGCGGATTGTGAAATTTTCCGGGTAAAGATTGCGTAAGGTCAAAACGGCTGGCGTTTGGCTATTGCGCGGTTTTGCTGGGTGGAGCGGGGAGGGCGAAGCTCCATCCCACGCCCGGCGCGGGATGGATGACAGCGGAATCAGACCTTTCTGACGAACTCGGATTTGAGTTTCATTGGGCCGATACCGTCGATCTTGCAGTCGATGTCGTGGTCGCCGTCGCACAGACGGATGTTCTTGACCTTGGTGCCGACCTTGACCACCAGCGAGGTGCCCTTGACCTTCAGATCCTTGATCACGGTGATGGTGTCGCCGTCCTGCAGGACGTTGCCGACCGAATCTTTCTTCACTGCATCATCGGACGCCACTTCGGCTTCGCCGCTGGCGGACCACTCGTGGGCGCACTCCGGGCACACCAGTTGGGTACCGTCTTCGTAGGTGTATTCGGAATTGCATTTCGGGCAGGGTGGCAACGTGCTCACTAAGGCTCCTTGGGATGTGGATCGCTAAAAGTCGCACATTGTATAGGGTTTTAATCGCAAGAGGGCAGGCAACAAAAAGCCGCAGGCTTCGAAGGAAGGCTGCGGCTTTTGCTGAGGCTGGCAGAATCAGTGCGTACGGGCGACCGCAAACTCGCTCAGTTCCACCAGCGCATCGCGGTATTCACTGGCCGGCAGCGCCTCAAGGCACTTGATCGCACGGGCCACGTAATCACGGGCCAGTTGTGCGGTGTACTCCAGCGAACCGGAAGCTTCCACAGCAATGCGGATGCTTTCCAGGTCTTCGATCCCGCCTTTCTGGATCGCCTGACGCACCAGGGCAGCCTGTTCCGGCGTGCCTTCGCGCATGGTGTAGATCAGCGGCAGGGTCGGTTTGCCTTCAGCCAGATCGTCACCGACGTTCTTGCCCAGGGTCTCGGCGTCGCCCTTGTAGTCGAGCAGATCGTCGACCAGTTGGAACGCCACACCCAGGTGATCGCCGAAAGTACGCAGGGCTTCGCTCTGCTCGGCGGTAGCGCCGGCCAATGCAGCCGCGCTGTGGGTCGAAGCTTCAAAGAGCATCGCGGTCTTGCCGCGGATGACTTCCATGTAGGTTTCTTCGGTGGTGCTGGCGTCGCGCACTTTGGACAGTTGCAGCACTTCGCCTTCGGCGATGATGCGCGTGGCCTGGGAGAGGATCTTCATCACTGGCATGGAGCCCAGTTCGACCATCATTTCGAACGAACGCGAGTACAGGAAGTCGCCGACCAGCACGCTCGGGGCGTTGCCCCACATGGCGTTGGCGGTCGAGCGGCCACGGCGCATGCCGGACATGTCGACCACGTCGTCATGCAGCAGGGTGGCGGTGTGCAGGAATTCGATGGTGGCGGCCAGCAGACGCATGTCGTCGCCTTCGCGACCCAGGGCCTTGCCACACAGCAACACTAATAAAGGACGCAGACGTTTGCCGCCGGCCGAGGTGATGTAATCGCCGATTTTCGATACCAGCGGTACTCGGGAAGTCAGCTGCTTCTTGATGATGCCGTCGACGGCGCTAAAATCGTCCGCCACCGCGCGGTAGAAAGCTTGGGGTTGCATCAGCGAGAGTCGCTCCAGAAGGGTTGCGCGGCATGCTAGGACCCCCATCCGGACCTGTCAAGGCGCGATGGACGGCCTCTTGCGTGACTCTCGCAGCTTGCGTACAATCGCGCACCCTGAACTTCCTGGGCAGCACCTGCCTTACGCAATTGCAACAGGCCTTCCAGCCTAATGCAGCCATGCCAGCCAATACCTCTTCTTATAAAGAGCTGGGTGAGCAGGATTATCGGAGAAATACCATGTCTTATGCAGTAATCGTTACTGGCGGCAAGCAGTACAAAGTCGCCCCAGGTGAATACCTGAAGATCGAAAAACTGGAAATCGCCACCGGCGAATCCGTTACCTTTGATCGCGTTCTGTTGGTTGCCAATGGCGACGACGTGAATATCGGCGCTCCAGTTGTTGCTGGCGCTACCGTTGTGGCTGAAGTGATCTCCCAAGGTCGTCACGATAAAGTCCGCATCATCAAGTTCCGTCGTCGTAAGCACCACATGAAGCGTATGGGCCACCGCCAGTGGTACACCGAGATCAAAATCACCGGTATTCAGGCTTAATTTCAGCCTAATTCCTCACTAGGAGAATTGACTCATGGCACACAAAAAAGCTGGTGGTAGTACCCGTAACGGTCGCGACTCAGAAGCCAAACGCCTTGGCGTTAAGATGTATGGCGGCCAGAAAATCATTCCGGGCAACATCATCGTGCGTCAGCGCGGCACCCAATTCCACGCTGGCTACGGCGTTGGCATGGGTAAGGATCACACCCTCTTCGCGAAAATCGAAGGCGTGATCAAGTTTGAAGTAAAAGGCGCGTTCAACCGCCGTTACGTGAGCGTTGTCGCAGCTTAATTGCGCGATCGCTGGAAAAGCCCTGTCTCGCGACGGGGCTTTTTCGTTTGTGGGGTGAGTCTCTTGCAAAACTGTTTGTATGGGCTGTCGGCGTGCGATACATGTCGTGTTTTGGGGTCGCTGCGCTCATTTTTGCAAGAGTCTTATGTCTTGATTGTTTTTCGGCTCGTCCGTATGGCGAGAGGCGTTGGTTATGAAGTTTGTTGATGAAGTATCGATTCGCGTAAAGGCTGGTGACGGCGGCAATGGCGCCATGAGTTTCCGTCGGGAAAAATTCATCGAAAACGGTGGCCCGAACGGCGGTGATGGCGGTGACGGCGGTTCCATCTACATGATGGCTGACGAAAACCTCAACACCCTGGTCGACTACCGTTACACCCGGCACTTCGATGCCGAGCGTGGCTCCAACGGCGGCAGCACCGACTGCACCGGTAAAAAAGGCGAAGACCTGATCCTGCGCGTGCCGGTTGGCACCACGGTGATCGACTCCGCTACCCAGGAAGTCATCGGCGACCTGACCAAGGCTGGCCAGAAGCTGATGGTAGTACAGGGCGGCTGGCACGGTCTGGGCAACACCCGTTTCAAATCCAGTACCAACCGTGCGCCGCGTCAGACCACTCCGGGTAAGCCGGGTGAGCAGCGTGATCTGAAACTGGAAATGAAAGTACTGGCTGACGTCGGTCTGCTGGGCTTGCCGAATGCCGGTAAAAGTACTTTTATCCGTTCGGTATCGGCCGCCAAGCCGAAAGTTGCCGATTACCCGTTCACCACGCTGGTGCCGAACCTCGGTGTGGTCAGCGTCGATCGCTGGAAGAGCTTCGTCATTGCTGACATTCCGGGTCTGATCGAAGGTGCTTCCGACGGTGCTGGCCTGGGCATTCGCTTCCTCAAGCACTTGGCGCGCACGCGTTTGCTGCTGCACCTCGTCGACATGGCGCCGCTGGATGACAGCAGTGCACCGGATGCCGCTGAAGTGATCGTCAACGAGCTGATCAAGTTCAGCCCGTCCCTGGCTGAGCGTGATCGCTGGCTGGTGCTGAACAAGTGCGACCAGATCCTTGAAGAAGAGCACGATGAGCGCGTCAAGGAAATCGTTGATCGCCTCGAGTGGACGGGTCCGGTCTATGTGATCTCGGCGATCGCCAAGATCGGTACCGAGCGTCTGTGCCACGACATCATGCGTTACATGGAAGACCGCGCCGATCGCCTGGCCAATGACCCGGCTTACAAGGAAGAGTTGGCCGATCTCGATCAGCGCATCGAAGACGAAGCTCGTGCGCAACTGCAGGCGCTGGATGACAAGCGTGCCCTGCGTCGCAGCGGCGTGAAGTCGGTCCATGACATCGGCGACGATGATTGGGACGAAGAAGATGTGGATGACGAAGACGGTCCGGAAATCATTTACGTGCGTGACTGATTCGTTGCAGTAAACTTAAGCGCCGCTCAATCGAGCGGCGTTTTAGTATCTGGAAATCGCAAGTCACAAATAACGTCATGGGCGGCGCTGGGTCGCGTTGCCCTCAAGCTAAGGTTGAAGATGATGCGGAGCAAGGTGACAGGTGCGCAGCGTTGGGTCGTGAAGATCGGCAGCGCTTTGCTGACAGCTGATGGCAAGGGGCTGGATCGCGCGGCAATGAGTGTCTGGGTCGAGCAGATGGTGGCCTTGCATGAGGCTGGCGTCGAGTTGGTGCTGGTGTCCTCCGGGGCGGTGGCGGCCGGCATGAGTCGTTTGGGCTGGACCGCACGACCCAGTGCGATGCACGAGCTCCAGGCGGCTGCGGCAATTGGTCAGATGGGTCTGGTGCAGGCGTGGGAGTCGAGCTTCGCCGAGCATGGTCGGCACACTGCACAGATTCTCCTGACTCACGACGACCTGTCCGACCGCAAGCGCTACCTGAATGCCCGCAGCACACTGCGCGCACTGGTCGAGCTGAAAGTCATCCCGGTCATCAACGAAAACGACACCGTGGTCACCGACGAAATCCGTTTCGGCGACAACGACACGTTGGCGGCGCTGGTGGCTAACCTGGTCGAGGCCGATCTGCTGGTGATCCTCACTGATCGCGATGGCATGTTCGACGCTGATCCGCGCAACAATCCCGACGCGCAGCTGATTTACGAAGCGCGCGCCGATGATCCGAGTCTCGATGCGGTGGCGGGCGGCACGGGTGGGGCGCTGGGGCGTGGCGGTATGCAGACCAAGTTGCGAGCGGCGCGACTGGCTGCGCGTTCCGGTGCGCACACTATTATCGTTGGTGGGCGTCTTGAGCGCGTGCTGGATCGCCTGAAGGCGGGTGAGCGTATCGGTACGTTGCTGTCGCCTGAGCGCGGCATGCTCGCGGCGCGCAAGCAATGGCTGGCCGGGCATCTGCAGACTCGCGGCACGCTGGTGCTGGACGAGGGGGCGGTGTCGGCGTTGTCCAAGGGCAACAAAAGCCTGCTGCCGGTAGGTGTGAAGTTGGTGCAGGGCAGTTTCCGTCGCGGCGAGATGGTCGTCTGCGTGGCGCCTGACGGTCGTGAGATTGCCCGGGGGCTGGCCAACTACAGCGCGCTGGAAGCACAAAAGATCATCGGTCAGTCGTCGGATGCGATTGTCGGTTTGCTCGGATACATGGCGGAACCTGAACTGGTTCACCGTGACAACCTGATTCTGGTCTAAGGAAAACTCGATGCGTTTAGCAAAAGGATTGTTGGGCTTGCTGATGGCGCTGCCATTGCTCGCCTCGGCCGAGGAAATCGGTCAAGTGTCGACGGTGTTCAAGTTTGTCGGCCCTAACGACCGTATTGTGGTCGAGGCTTTCGATGATCCGAAAGTCGAGGGTGTGACTTGCTACCTGTCGCGCGCCAAGACTGGCGGCGTAAAAGGCGGTTTGGGTCTGGCTGAAGATCGCGCCGAAGCGTCGATCGCCTGTCGTCAGGTGGGTCCGATCAAGTTCAAGGGTGATCTGAAGGATGGCGACGAGGTGTTCAAGGAGCGCACTTCGCTGGTGTTCAAGACCATGCAGGTGGTGCGTTTCCTCGACAAGAAGCGTAATACGCTGGTGTACCTGGTCTACAGCGATCGCTTGATCGAAGGCAGTCCGCAGAATGCCGTGACCGCCATCCCGATCCTGCCGTGGGTGCCCGTCCAGCAATAACACCGCAAATCCAACTGTAGGAGTGAGCCTGCTCGCGATGGCGTTGTATCAGTCAATATATGCATCGACTGATACAACTCCATCGCGAGCAGGCTCACTCCTACATTTTTTTGCGCTGGATTCACCAAATTTCAGGCATAAAAAAACCGACCCTAAGGTCGGTTTTTTTAATGACTACGTCGATTAAGCAGCTTCTTTCAGCGCTTTGACGTGGCCATTCAGGCGGCTCTTATGACGAGCAGCCTTGTTCTTGTGGATGATGCCTTTATCGGCCATACGGTCGATAACTGGCACAGCCAGAACGTATGCAGCTTGAGCTTTTTCAGCGTCTTTTGCGTCGATGGCTTTAACTACATTCTTGATGTAGGTGCGAACCATGGAACGCAGGCTGGCGTTGTGGCTGCGACGCTTCTCAGCCTGTTTTGCACGTTTTTTGGCGGAAGGTGAGTTGGCCACCGTCGAGCTCCTCGAAAGACTTTTTAGGAAATAGCAAACAAAATAGGCCGCGAATCATGCCGATGAAGAGAAGTCTTGTCAAGGGCACTTGAAACGTTCCGCTAAGTGGTAGGTATAAAGAGGCGGGATATTTATTTCCGGCGCTTGACCTGTAAACTCGCGAGCTTTGGCTCTGTGCTGCTGCGGCGCGGAGTATCGCACAAGTAGGCGCTTTGTTCGCCTGCTGTTTATCGACAGGCACAAATTCCCTCAATGAATCTGCTCAAATCGTTGGCCGCCGTCAGCTCTATCACGATGCTTTCCCGGATTCTGGGCTTTGTTCGTGACACGCTGATTGCTCGTACATTCGGCGCCGGGATGGCGACGGACGCCTTCTTTATCGCCTTCAAATTGCCCAATCTGCTGCGCAGGATCTTCGCCGAAGGAGCTTTCTCTCAAGCTTTCGTACCGATTCTTGCCGAATACAAAAGTCAGCAGGGTGAAGAGGCGACCCGAACCTTTATTGCCTATGTGTCGGGTCTGCTGACGCTGGTGTTGGCGGTAGTGACGGCGTTGGGCATGATCGCCGCACCCTGGGTGATCTGGGCAACGGCTCCGGGCTTTACCGATACGCCGGAAAAATTCCAGCTCACCTCCGATCTGTTGCGGGTGACCTTCCCCTATATATTGCTGATCTCCCTGTCCTCACTGGCGGGCGCGATTCTCAATACCTGGAACCGTTTCTCGGTGCCGGCCTTCGTGCCGACTCTGCTCAACGTCAGCATGATCGTGTTTTCGCTGTTCCTCACACCGTACTTCGATCCACCGGTGATGGCGCTGGGCTGGGCGGTATTGGTCGGCGGCCTGGCGCAGTTGCTCTATCAACTGCCGCACCTGAAAAAGATCGGCATGCTGGTGCTGCCGCGCCTGAACCTGCGCGATAGCGGTGTCTGGCGCGTGATGAAGCAGATGCTGCCGGCGATTCTCGGTGTCTCGGTCAGCCAGATTTCGCTGATCATCAACACCATCTTCGCCTCGTTTCTGGTCGCAGGCTCGGTGTCGTGGATGTATTACGCCGACCGCCTGATGGAGTTGCCATCCGGTGTGCTCGGCGTGGCATTGGGCACGATTCTGCTGCCGACGCTGGCGAAAACTTACGCGAGCAAAGATCGTCATGAGTATTCGCGGATTCTCGATTGGGGCCTGCGTCTGTGCTTTGTACTGGTGCTGCCGTGTGCGCTGGCGCTGGGGATTCTCGCCGAGCCGCTGACTGTTTCGTTATTCCAGTACGGTCAGTTCAGTGGCTTCGACGCCGAAATGACTCAGCGCGCATTGATTGCTTACTCTGTCGGTTTGCTCGGGATTATCGTGATCAAAGTGTTGGCGCCGGGCTTTTATGCGCAACAGAACATCCGTACCCCGGTGAAAATCGCAATTTTCACCCTGATCGTCACTCAACTGTTCAACCTGGTGCTGATTGGCCCGTTGGCGCACGCGGGGCTGGCCCTGGCGATCAGTGCCGGTGCCTGTCTCAACGCCGGATTGCTGTTCTATCAATTGCGCAAACAGCAGATGTATCAGCCGCAGCCGGGTTGGGCCAAGTTCGGTTTCAAACTGGTTATCGCGGTGGCGGTGATGTCGGCAGTGTTGCTGCTTGGCATGCATTTCATGCCGGCGTGGGATCAAGGTCACATGCTTGAGCGCTTCCTGCGTCTTGGCGCTTTGGTGGCTGCCGGCGTAGTGGCGTATTTCGGTATGTTGCTGCTGCTCGGTTTCCGTCTGCGCGATTTCAATCGCAAGGCCTTGAGCTAAGGTTTTACCCCTTATAAACAGGCGCGGGCCGGCAGTTTTGTCGGCTCGTTCACTTTGCGTTACGGTGTTGCCTGTCGTCGGCCGTCGGGTGTGGTTATAATCGACCACTTTATGAGCAAGAAGCGCGTTATGCAGCTGGTTCGAGGCCTCCACAACTTGCGCCCCCAGCATCGGGGCTGCGTCGCCACTATTGGCAACTTTGACGGTGTTCACCGTGGTCACCAGGCTATCCTGGCCCGACTGCGTGAGCGTGCGCTCGAGTTGGGCGTACCCAGCTGCGTGGTGATTTTCGAGCCGCAGCCACGGGAATTCTTTGCCCCCGAGACCGCGCCGGCACGTCTGGCCCGCTTGCGCGACAAGCTGCAATTGCTGGCTGCCGAAGGCGTCGACCGGGTGTTGTGCCTGGCCTTCAACCAGCGTCTGAGCAAACTCAGCGCCAGTGAGTTCGTCGATACCATCCTGGTCGATGGTCTTGGCGTGCAGCATTTGGAAGTCGGTGACGATTTCCGTTTCGGTTGCGACCGCCTCGGCGATTTCGATTTCCTGCTGCAGGCCGGGCAGATGCACGGTTTTACCGTCGAAGCGGCGCAAACCGTCGAGCTGGACGGCATTCGCGTCAGCAGCACGCAGGTGCGCAACGCGTTGGCCGCTGCCGATTTTGCCTTGGCCGAACGTTTGCTCGGTCGCCCGTACCGGATTGCCGGTCGCGTGCTGCACGGGCAGAAACTGGCCCGGCAACTGGGTACGCCCACTGCCAACATTCAACTCAAGCGTCGTCGCGTGCCGTTCACCGGGGTGTACCTGGTGGATGTCGATATCGACGGCAAGACCTGGCCCGGCGTCGCCAATATCGGCGTACGGCCCACGGTACAAGGTGATGGCAAGGCCCACCTTGAAGTCCATCTTCTAGATTTTGCCGGCGATCTGTATGACCGGCGTTTGACGGTGGTTTTCCACCAAAAGCTGCGTGAAGAGCAGCGCTTCGCCTCTCTGGAGGCATTGAAAACGGCGATCAATGCGGATGTCGCCACCGCCCGTGCACTAGCCGCACCTAGCGCCCATCGCTAATGAAGAGCCTTAAATGACCGACTATAAAGCCACGCTAAACCTTCCGGACACCGCCTTCCCAATGAAGGCCGGCCTGCCACAGCGCGAACCGCAGATCCTGCAGCGCTGGGACAGTATTGGCCTGTACGGAAAGTTGCGCGAGATTGGCAAGGATCGTCCGAAGTTCGTTCTGCACGACGGTCCTCCGTATGCCAACGGCACGATCCACATCGGTCACGCACTGAACAAGATTCTCAAGGACATGATCATCCGCTCGAAGACCCTGTCGGGCTTCGACGCGCCGTACGTTCCGGGTTGGGACTGCCACGGCCTGCCGATCGAGCACAAGGTTGAAGTGACCCACGGCAAAAATCTGGGCGCGGACAAGACCCGCGAACTTTGCCGTGCCTACGCCACCGAGCAGATCGAAGGGCAGAAGTCCGAATTCATCCGTCTCGGCGTGCTGGGCGATTGGGCCAACCCGTACAAAACCATGGATTTCAAGAACGAGGCCGGTGAAATCCGCGCCCTCGCTGAAATCGTCAAGGGCGGTTTCGTGTTCAAGGGCCTCAAGCCTGTGAACTGGTGCTTCGACTGCGGTTCGGCCCTGGCTGAAGCGGAAGTCGAGTACGAGACCAAAAAGTCCTCGACCATCGACGTCGCCTTCCCGATCGCTGATGAAGCTAAACTGGCTGCTGCGTTCGGTCTGCCGTCGCTGGGCAAACCAGCGTCGATCGTGATCTGGACCACCACCCCGTGGACCATCCCGGCCAACCAGGCGCTGAACGTTCACCCGGAATTCAACTACGCACTGGTTGATGTCGGCGACAAGCTGCTGGTGCTGGCTGAAGAGCTGGTCGAAGCCTGCCTGGCGCGCTATGGCGTTGAAGGCTCGGTCATTGCGACCAGCACCGGTAAACAACTGGAACTGATCAACTTCCGTCACCCGTTCTATGACCGTCTGTCGCCGGTGTACCTGGCTGACTACGTCGAACTGGGCGCTGGTACCGGCGTGGTTCACTCCGCCCCGGCCTACGGCGTGGACGACTTCGTGACCTGCAAGAAGTACGGCATGGTCAACGACGACATCCTCAACCCGGTGCAGAGCAACGGCGTGTACGTGCCGTCGCTGGAATTCTTCGGCGGCCAGTTCATCTGGAAGGCCAATCCGGCCATCGTCGACAAGCTGACCGAAGTCGGTGCGCTGTTGCACACCACCGTCATCGAACACAGCTACATGCACTGCTGGCGCCACAAGACCCCGCTGATCTACCGCGCCACCGCGCAGTGGTTCATCGGCATGGACAAAGAGCCAACCAGCGGCGACACCCTGCGTGTGCGCTCGCTCAAAGCCATCGAAGACACCAAGTTCGTTCCGGCCTGGGGCCAGGCGCGCCTGCACTCGATGATCGCCAACCGTCCAGACTGGTGCATCTCGCGTCAGCGCAACTGGGGCGTGCCGATCCCGTTCTTCCTCAACAAGGAAAGCGGCGAGCTGCACCCTCGCACCGTCGAGCTGATGGAAGAAGTCGCCAAGCGCGTTGAAGTCGAAGGCATCGAAGCCTGGTTCAAGATGGACGCTGCCGAACTGCTCGGCGACGAAGCGCCGCTGTACGACAAGATCAGCGATACCCTCGACGTCTGGTTCGACTCGGGTACCACGCACTGGCACGTCCTGCGCGGTTCGCACCCGATGGGTCACGAGAGCGGCCCGCGTGCCGACTTGTACCTGGAAGGTTCCGACCAACACCGTGGCTGGTTCCACTCGTCGTTGCTGACCGGTTGCGCCATCGACAACCACGCGCCGTACCGCGAACTGCTGACTCACGGTTTTACCGTCGACGAAGCCGGGCGCAAGATGTCCAAGTCTCTGGGCAACGTGATCGCGCCGCAGAAGGTCAACGACACCCTGGGCGCCGACATCATGCGTCTGTGGGTCGCTTCGACCGACTACTCGGGTGAAATGGCCGTTTCCGATCAGATTCTGCAACGCAGTGCGGACGCCTATCGTCGTATCCGTAACACCGCGCGTTTCCTGCTTTCGAACCTGAGCGGTTTCAATCCGGCCACCGACATCCTGCCGGCCGAAGAAATGCTTGCACTGGATCGTTGGGCGGTCGACCGCACCTTGCTGCTGCAACGCGAGCTGCAAGAGCACTACGGCGAATACCGTTTCTGGAACGTCTACTCGAAGATCCACAACTTCTGCGTGCAGGAGCTGGGTGGTTTCTACCTCGACATCATCAAGGATCGTCAGTACACCACTGGCGCCAACAGCAAGGCCCGCCGTTCGGCGCAAACCGCGCTGTTCCACATCTCCGAAGCGCTGGTGCGCTGGATCGCACCGATCCTCGCCTTCACTGCTGACGAGTTGTGGGAATACCTGCCGGGTGAGCGTAACGAGTCGGTGATGCTCAACACCTGGTACGAAGGTCTGACCGAACTGCCGGCCGACGTTGAACTGGGTCGCGACTACTGGGAGCGCGTAATGGCGGTCAAAGTAGCGGTCAACAAAGAGATGGAAATCCAGCGTGCGGCGAAAGCCGTCGGTGGCAACCTGCAAGCCGAAGTGACGCTGTACGCCGAAGACGCGCTGAGCGCCGATCTGGCCAAGCTGAGCAACGAACTGCGCTTTGTCCTGATCACTTCGACTGCCAGCGTTGCGCCGTTCGTTCAGGCTCCGGCCGACGCGGTAGTGACTGAAGTCAGCGGCCTGAAGCTGAAGATTGTCAAATCGGCCTTCCCGAAGTGCGCCCGTTGCTGGCACTGCCGCGAAGACGTCGGCGTGAACCCGGAGCATCCGGAAATCTGCGGTCGTTGCGTCGACAACATCAGCGGCGCTGGCGAGGTTCGTCACTATGCCTAATGCCGTTGGCCGTTTCGGACGGTTGAGCTGGCTCTGGTTGAGTTTGCTGGTTCTGGTCATTGACCAGGCCAGCAAGTTCTACTTCGAAGGCAAGCTCGAAATGTTCCAGCAGATCGTGATCATTCCCGATTACTTCAGTTGGACCCTGGCGTACAACACCGGCGCTGCGTTCAGCTTCCTTGCGGACAGCTCCGGCTGGCAGCGTTGGCTGTTTGCCCTGATCGCGATTGTGGTCAGTGCGGTGCTGGTGGTCTGGCTCAAGCGCCTGGGCCGCAATGACACCTGGCTGGCTGTCGCTCTGGCACTAGTGCTGGGCGGTGCACTGGGCAATCTGTATGACCGCATTGCCCTGGGCCATGTAATCGACTTCATTCTGGTGCACTGGCAGAACCGCTGGTACTTCCCGGCGTTCAACTTCGCCGACAGCGCTATTACCGTTGGCGCGGTGATGCTGGCACTGGATATGTTCAAAAGTAAAAAAACCGGAGAAGCCGTTCATGACTGAACAGGTATTGGCTGAGCAACGCATCGGCCAGAACACGGAAGTCACTTTGCACTTTGCATTGCGCCTGGAGAACGGCGACACCGTCGACAGTACGTTCGACAAAGCCCCGGCGACCTTCAAGGTTGGCGACGGCAATTTGCTGCCGGGTTTCGAAGCGGCGCTGTTCGGCTTCAAGGCCGGCGACAAGCGCACGCTGACCGTCGAGCCGGAAAACGCTTTCGGCCAGCCGAACCCGCAGAACGTGCAGATCATCCCGCGTTCGCAGTTCGTCGACATGGAGTTGTCGCCGGGTTTGCTGGTGATCTTCAACGATGCGGCCAATACTGAGCTGCCGGGTGTGGTGAAAGAGTTCGACGACACGCAAGTGACCATCGACTTCAACCACCCGCTGTCGGGCAAGACGCTGACCTTTGACGTGGAAATCATTTCCGTCAAAGCGCTGTAAAAATGTGGGAGCGAGCCTGCTCGCGATGAGTGCCTGACATTCAGCATTTATGTTGACTGACACTCCGCGATCGCGAGCAGGCTCACTCCTACAGTGGTTTTTCATTGTTTTCGCGCGCAAGACACGAGGCACAGCATGCAAATCAAACTCGCCAACCCCCGTGGCTTCTGCGCCGGCGTGGACCGGGCGATCGAAATCGTCAACCGCGCCCTGGAAGTCTTCGGGCCGCCGATCTATGTGCGCCATGAAGTGGTGCACAACAAGTTCGTCGTTGAAGACCTGCGCAGCCGCGGAGCGATCTTCGTCGAAGAGCTGGATCAGGTGCCGGACGACGTCATCGTGATCTTCAGTGCCCACGGTGTTTCCCAAGCCGTGCGTACCGAAGCCGCCGGCCGTGGCCTGAAAGTGTTCGACGCCACTTGCCCACTGGTGACGAAGGTGCACATCGAAGTGGCGAAATACAGCCGCGACGGTCGCGAGTGCATCCTGATCGGTCACGCCGGTCACCCGGAAGTCGAAGGCACCATGGGTCAGTACGACGGCAGCAATGGCGGCGCGATTTACCTCGTCGAAGACGAGAAAGACGTTGCCGAGTTGCAGGTGCACAATCCGGAAAAACTGGCTTTCGTTACTCAGACGACGCTGTCGATGGACGACACCAGTCGCGTCATCGATGCCTTGCGCACGCGCTTCCCGGCCATCGGTGGTCCGCGCAAGGACGATATCTGCTACGCCACGCAAAACCGTCAGGACGCGGTCAAGCAACTGGCCGACGAATGCGACGTGGTGCTGGTGGTTGGCAGCCCGAACAGCTCCAACTCCAACCGTCTGCGTGAGCTCGCCGAGCGCATGGCCACACCGGCCTACCTGATCGACGGTGCCGAAGACCTGCAAAAGAGCTGGTTCGATGGTGTCGAGCGAATCGGCATCACCGCCGGGGCGTCCGCGCCGGAAGTGCTTGTGCGTGGCGTGATTCAGCAATTGCAGGCCTGGGGCGCGACCGGTGCCGATGAATTGGCCGGGCGCGAAGAGAACATCACGTTCTCGATGCCTAAAGAGCTGCGCGTGCGTTCGATCTGATACGTTTGGCTTTTTGACACAGCGCCTGCTCAGCTTCTTCGCTGCTCAGGCGCACGCGTCCGGTCGCCGCCAGCACTATCTGACGCTGGCTGACCGGCTCGCGAGCCGAGCAGACATGTAATGTCCCTGCCTGAAACGCCCGCCCGGGCATCAGCGGTTGCCCCAGACTGCTGAAACGTACGTAACGACTCACCGACCAATTACCGACAATCGGCACCTGCGTGTCACTCACACTTTCTTGCAGCAGCGGATTGCTGCTGTCCTTCGGCCCCTGGCCGCTGATATCCAGAATGATCCGCCAGCCCTGACTCCAGTCGCCGTTGATGCCATGAATCACCACGCTCTGATTGCGCGTGATGGCCAGTGTTCGCGCGTTGCGAATACCGTCGAGCAGCGACTGCGCGGCTTGATCACGTTGGTTCGATTCCCTGAGCGTGGCAAATGCCGGACTGACCAGCAGCAGAACAATTGCGCCAATTGCCAGTCCCATAAGCAGTTCGATCAGGCTGAAACCCTGTTGCGGCATGAAAACTCCCTCCGTGGAATGTGATGAACGGCGCGCTCCGTGCGCCGGGCAGGGCAAATCAACCGACGCGGGCCGGTTGAATGTTCTAGCTTGTAGAAGCAGGTATAGCCGACGGCAACGGAGGGCATTGATGGATCTTCGTACAAAAGGTTTCACGCTGATCGAGTTGTTGGTCGCGATCGCGATCTCCGTGATCCTGATCACCCTGGCGGTGCCGGCGTTCACTCGTTCGATACAGGGCAGCAAGGCCGATACCGAGATAGGCGACCTGCAGCGAGCGATCAATTTCGCCAGGCTCGAAGCGATCGACCGTGGCACCACCCTGCGCCTGCGTCCAACCGCTGGCGGCAGCGTCTGGACCGGTGAGTTATCGGTCTACGACAGTACTGGCAATCCGGCCAATGTGTTGCGGGTTGTTCCCGCGATGAGCAGCGGCGCCACTCTGACGCTACCCTCAGGAGTGACCGCACTGGATTTCAACAACCTCGGTGGTCTGGCAGCGCCGTCGACGGCGGTGACCATCAGTTACACGTTGGGAACGCAAAGCAGGACGCTGAACGTGTGTTTGAACGGACGAATTCAATTGGGTGGAAGTTGCGGATGAGGGCAGGGAGTCAATATGTACAGCAGGGCATGACGCTGATCGAAGTACTGGTCGCGTTGCTGATTCTGACGGTCGGGCTGCTGGGCGCGGCAGCGGTGCAACTGAATGCGCTGAAGTACACCGACAGCTCGCGGATGACCAGCCAGGCCAGTTTCATCGCCTACGACATGATGGACCGCATCCGCGCCAACTCTGGCGCCGACTACACCGTCACGCCGCCGACTTCGGCCAATCTCAGCGTTGCGCGCGACCAGGATCTCTACGATTTCACCACCAACATCGTCAACTTCGGCGGCCCGACCGCGACAGGCAGCATCACCCTCAATCAGCGGGTTTACACGATTACCATCAACTGGAGCGATGCGCGAGCCGCCAACAGCGCCAGTGCTCAACGCAGTTTTGTCCTGACCAGCCGCGCCGCCGTCGATCCGGTGGCTACACCATGAGGCGTGGTCAGCGTGGTTTTGGTCTGATCGAGATGCTCGTCGCCCTGGCACTGGGGCTGATTGTGGTGCTGGGCGTGGTGCAGATTTTCATCGCGGCGAAAAATACTTATGTCAGCCAGAACAGCGCCGCCGCGATGCAGGAAGACGCGCGGTTCGTATTGAGCAAGATGATTCAGGAAATTCGCATGGTCGGGATGTTCGGTTGTCTGGGCACCATCCTCGATTCGAGCTCCGCGGGCGACTTCAACGCTGCGCAGGTCATGCCGATCAGTTGGGACAATGCCAACCTGAAACTGACGCTGGTCACCGCCGATATCGGCAGCGGCGGGGGCACGCCGACCTGGACGGTGCTCTCCGACTGCCGTAACAGTGCAACGGCGTATACCGGCTTGCGATCTGCGGCGAGTGGACAGATCGCGTTTCCGATCCGGCGTCTGATCTACAGTTTCAGCAACAATCAGATTCTCATGGGCACCGGCAGCGGCACACCGACGCAGCAGGTGCTGGTGAACAACGTCAGTGCGTTCACTGTGATGTTCGGTCTGGCCAGTTCCGCGACAGATGTGGCCGCTTCGACTTATAGCGCCAACCCCAGTGATCCGGCGCGCATCCGCAGTGTGCGCCTGAGCCTGACCCTCAACGATCCGAACAATCGGGTGCGCAGTCAAACCTTCAACGTGGTTGCCGCTTTGCGCAACCGCTTGCAGTGAGGGCGCGCTGATGAGGATTTCTCTTCACACCCGTCAGACTCAGCACGGCATGGTGTTGCTGGTCAGTCTGGTCTTCCTGCTGTTGTTGACCCTGATTGGTTTGTCGTCGATGCAGAGCGCCAACCTGCAGGAAAAAATGGCCGGCAGCGTGAGTCTGCGCAATCAATCGTTCCAGACTGCCGAGGCGGCGTTGCGGATTGGCGAAAGTGCGGTGCAACTGGACAGTTATTCGCTGGCCGTGTGCAGCGGTCTCACGCAATGCGCGCCGCCAGCGGAGTCATCAGTGGTCAGCGCGGCGGGGTTCAACTCGACCTCCGGGGTGACCTGGATCGCCGCCGGCAATGGTTTCTATGGTGTGCAGAATATCGGCACCACGCTCACGGCGGTGAACGTACCGAGCAATACCTCGGCGACGTTGTATCGGGTTACAGCGGTCGGCATCGCCGGTACTTCGCGTAGCGTGGTGGAGAGTGTTTATGCGAAGTATTGAGCGCTGCACATCGCTGGTGATCGGCATGCTGTTGAGTGTTTACCTCGCTGCGCCGGCCTATGCGTTCACGCCTTCCGATTCACCGCTGTTGAGTGCGGCGGCGGTGCCCCCCAACGTCATGCTGCTGATCGACGATTCGGGGAGTATGAACAGCATCATTTATGCGTCCGGATTCGATCCGACGGTTGATCGCACACCGGCGCGGCAGTGCAATGCGTTTCTCGGGTTATGCACCCCTCTGAACGCGCCAACGATCACTGGCGATCCTGTGTTTTTATCAAGCCTTCCGACCTCCGGGTGTTCGGGTGGCGCGTACGCGTTTTACAACAACAGTGTCGCGCCACTGTGTCTGAAACTGCCAGACCCTGTGGGTGGCGGCAACACGCGATATACAGGCGACTACATTTCCTACGTCGTCAGTCTGGCCATCAACAATGGCACACGCGATTTCACCACTGGGGCGATTCCCAACGACTACCGAATCAACGTCGCGCGTAACGTGTCGACGGCGCTGGTCACCAGCAATCGCACTTTGCGTATTGGCCTGTCGACTTTCAACCCGGTCACCAACAACGACTCTGGTAATGGCGGTTATATCGCCCGCTCGATCAGCGACTTGGCGCCGGTGTCCGGGAGCGTCACGCAGGCGCAGGCAGACACCAACTACAACGCGCTGATCTCATCGATCAATGGTTTGAGTGCCGTGGCCAACACGCCGTTGGCAGAAACCTACTATGAAATCACCCGCTATATGCGCGGCATGGCGCCGTACTACAACAGCGCGCCCGCGACCTATACCAGTCCGATCCAGTACCGCTGCCAGAAAAATTATGGCGTGGTGATAACCGATGGCTTGCCGACCTTCGACCGTACCTTTCCGAGCAACGACCCATTGGGCGGCAGCCGGTTACCGAACTGGGACGGTGTCAGCAATGACGGCAACAACCTCTATGGCGACAAAGAAGGGGATACGTTGTATCTGGATGATATCGCCAAGTTCGCCTTCGATATCGACATGCGCTCGACCGGTACCGACGCGGCGGGCAAGAGTTGGAACGCGGTGGATTTTCCCAAGCAGAATATGAACACCTATACCGTGGGCTTCACCGCCGACAACGACATGCTGTCGGACGCGGCCAGTTACGGGCAGGGCAGGTATTACCAGGCGACTGACAGCACCGGGCTCAACGCCGCGTTGTCGTCGGCGTTGAGTGATATCACTTCAAAGGCCGGTTCCGGCGGTAGTGGTGTCACCAGCGGCACCACACTGGCGAGCGGCTCCAGTTACTTTCAGACCAGTTACGACCCCAAGGACTGGCGCGGCACGATCAAGTCCTTCGGCTTCAATGCATCCGGAGCGGTGAATACCTCTGCGGTGCTCTGGACCACTGACACCACTATCGTACCGAGTGCGATCGCACCGACCTATCAGTCGTGGAACACTACAAGCAACGCCGCGGTTGCGCTGGCCTATGGTAATTTTTCCGCGCCCCAGCAGACGACACTCAGCCATGGCCTGCCCACCGGTATTACCGGTAGTGATCTGGTGGAGTGGAGCAAAGGCACCAACAAGACCGGGCTCAAAGTGCGTAGCGTGTTGCTCGGCGACATCATCAACTCGCCGTTGGTGCTGGCCTCACCGACGGACAAGACAGCCTCCGATCTGTCGGGCGACACCACGTACACCGCTTACCTGACCACCAAAGCGGCAAACATGAATGCCAGTCTGGTGGTGAACGCCAACGACGGTTTCGTCAACGTCATCAACTCGGGCAACGGCAGCCGTCGTTACGCTTATATGCCTTCCAGCGTATTACCGTCGCTGCGGCTGATTGCCGATCCGAACTACTTCAACGGCGTCAGCCACAAGTTTCTGGTCGACGGCCAGGTCGGGGTGTATGACGCCCAGCTCAATAGCGCATGGAAAACCCTGGCCATCGGCGGAACCGGTGCCGGAGGCAAGACGTTCTACGCGCTGCAACTGTTTGACGCTTCGGCGGGTAACGTTTTGCGCGCATTGTGGGAAGTCAGTGCGCCGGCGACTGCAAGCACCGCCAACGCTTTCAATGATCTGGGTTACGCCTACGCACGCCCGGAAGTGGCACGCTTGGCCGATGGTCGCTGGGCTGCTTTCATTGCCAATGGCTACGGCAGCAACTCCGGCGTGGCGGCGTTGTATGTGCTGGACGTACGTGATGGGTCGCTGATCAAGAAAATCGTCATCGACAGTACCGAAACCACTAATGGTTTGTCCTCGGTGAAACTCAAGGTCAACTCACAGAACGTCGTGCAGGCCGCTTATGGCGGTGATTTGAAAGGGCGCTTATGGAAGTTCGACTTGAGCGCGACCTCGACGGACAGTTGGGGTTTAGCGTTTTCCGGCAAGCCGTTATTCACCACGGCGGGCGGGGCGACTCAACCGATCACCGCGCAACCGCTACTGGCGGACAACGCGCTTGGCGGCAAACAGATTTTCGTCGGTACCGGTAAATTCAACGAGACGGCTGACAAAACCAACAAGGATTTGCAGGCGTTCTATTCGGTGTGGGATGCCGATGGCGGCTCCGGAAACATCACTGTTGGCAGTTTGCAGGCGCAGGCGGTGACTGGCGTGTTCTCCGGCAATACCGGGCAGTTTGTGACAACTACCCAGAACGACACGACCTATCCGGGAGAGAAGGGCTGGTACCTGCCCTTGGTGTATAACAACGCGCTGATCGGTGAGCGCGTGATCAATCAGGCCAGTCTGGTGCTTGGGCGAATCGTCTTCACCACCGCCAGCGTCGATACCACCGATCCCTGTTCCAGTTTCGGAACCGGCAAAGTGGCCGAACTCGATGCGTTCAGCGGTAAGATGCTCAACTATGCGGTGTTCGATACCAACGGGGATGGAGTGGTTGACAGCAGCGACACGATTTCCAGTGGTGTGATATTTACCGGTGGCATTCCGACCCTGAACGCCATCGTCAACGGCGCAACACGCAAAATTGTTAACGATTCCAGCGGTAACATCACCACCCTGGTGGAAAAGGGCGGCGGTGGCAGCCGTCGTATCATGTGGCGACAAATACAGTAAGTGAGAGTTTGAGGCATGCGCAGATTCAACCGAGGCTTCACCCTGATCGAAATCATGATCGTGATTGCGATCATCGGGATCGTCATCACCATCGCCGCACCGAGCTATACCGAGTACCTGAAAAAGGGCCGCCGCGCCGAAGTGGTGTCGCTGCTCTCGGAGCAGGCGCAGAGCCTCGAACGCTTCTACACCAAGAACAATGTCTACACCGGTATCTCCGGACTCAGCACGGGCAATGATTTCTACACCCTAACCCCGACCATCGCTGACCAGACCTTCCTGCTGACCGCTACCCGCAAAACGGGTACCTCCATGGCCACCGACAAGTGCGGGGATTTCACCCTGAGCAACACCGGTGTTCGCAGCATGAACAACGCGACCACCGGGCTGACCACCAAGGATTGCTGGGGCCGCTGAGGCGCTTTCTTTCGGGTGCCTTTTGCGCCCACTGTCTTTTTTACGGTTGGATCAAACATGACCAGGCAACAGCAAGTGGTGATTGTCGGTGGCGGGGTGATTGGCCTGTTGAACGCCTACAACCTCGCCTCCGAAGTGCGTAGTGTGGTGCTGCTCGATCGTTCGAGCCTCGGCCAGGAATCGTCCTGGGCGGGCGGCGGTATCGTTTCGCCGCTGTATCCGTGGCGCTATAGCCCGGCGGTTACCGCGCTGGCGCATTGGTCGCAGGATTTTTATCCACAGCTCGGCGAGCGTTTGTTTGCCGACACTGGCGTTGATCCTGAAGTGCACACCACCGGCCTGTACTGGCTGGATCTGGACGATGAAGCCGAAGCGCTGGCCTGGGCCAAGCGGGAAAATCGCCCGTTGCGGGCTGTGGATATCTCGGCGGCGCATGATGCGGTGCCAGTGCTCGGTGGTGGTTTCTCCCGGGCGATCTACATGGCGGATGTCGCCAACGTGCGCAATCCGCGCTTGGTCAAGTCACTGAAAGCGGCGTTGCAGGCACTGCCGAACGTGACCATTCACGAACAATGCGAAGTCAGCGGGTTTGTCCGCGAGGGTGAGCAGGTTGTTGGCGTCGAGACGTCGAAGGGTGTGATCAACGGTGATCAGGTCGTGCTGACTGCTGGGGCGTGGAGCGGTGATCTGCTCAAGACGCTGGACCTGGCGCTGCCGGTCGAGCCAGTCAAAGGCCAGATGATTCTCTACAAGTGTGCGGCGGATTTCCTGCCTAGCATGGTATTGGCCAAGGGCCGTTACGCGATTCCGCGTCGCGACGGGCATATCCTGATCGGCAGCACGCTGGAGCACGAAGGCTACGACAAGACCCCGACCGACGTTGCACTGGAAAGTCTCAAGGCTTCGGCGGTGGAGTTGTTACCGGCGCTGGCGGATGCCGAGGTAGTCGGGCACTGGGCGGGGTTGCGTCCGGGCTCGCCGGAGGGGATTCCCTACATTGGCCGGGTGCCGGGGGTTGCCGGGTTGTGGTTGAACTGCGGGCACTACCGCAATGGGCTGGTGCTGGCGCCGGCGTCGTGTCAGTTGTTTGCTGATGTGATGCTGGGAAGGGCGCCGATTATTGATCCGACGCCGTATGCGCCGGAAGGCCGCATTTAGTCTGATATTTCTCTGTAGCCTGGCAGACCGCTTTCGCGAGCGGGCTCGCTCCCACAGTTGATCTTTGTCGATCACAAAATCCAATGTTGGAGCGAGCCTGCTCGCGAAGGGGCCCTCAATCCAGACCGAGTTTCTTCAGCCGATAGCGCATTGACCGAAACGAAAGACTCAACCGCTGCGCCGCCGCCGTACGATTCCAGCGTGTTTCTTCCAGCGCCTGCAAGATCAGCTTCCGCTCGACGTTCTCCAGATAATCTTCCAGATTGTCGATCTGGGTCAGATCGGCAATCCCGCCATCCGCTGCGCAGTTTCCTTCACTCAGACGCAAATCCTGCGCCTCGATCGTGCGGTTTTCACACAAGGTGTGCGCCCGTTCGAGAACGTTCTCCAACTCCCGCACATTCCCCGGAAACCGGTAATTCTTCAGCGCTTCCAACGCCTGCGGATGCAAGCGTGCTGCCGGTTGGCCGGTATCCTTGGCCAGGCGCTTGAGCATGTTGGCCGCAAGCACTTCAATGTCATCACGGCGCTCGCGCAAGGGCGGCACGCGCAATTCGATCACGTTCAAGCGGTAATACAGGTCCTGACGAAAACGCTCGGCCGCGACTTCGGCATCGAGATCCTTGTGGGTGGCGCAAAGAATCCGCACATCGACCACGCTTTCCTGCTGACCGCCGACACTGCGCACGGCTTTTTCCTGAATCGCCCGCAGCAGTTTTACTTGCATCGACAACGGCAAGTCCGCCACTTCATCAAGAAACAACGTGCCGCCATTGGCGGCCTGAAACAACCCGGGCTTGTCTTCGACCGCGCCAGTGAAACTGCCTTTGCGATGGCCGAAAAACTCGCTTTCCATCAGTTCCGAGGGGATTGCTCCACAGTTCACCGGCACGAACGGCTGGCCGGCGCGTGGCCCCTGTTCATGAATCAGGCGCGCAACCAGTTCCTTGCCACTGCCCGATTCGCCACTGATGTACACCGGCGCCTGACTGCGAGCGAGTTTGTCGATTTGCTTGCGCAGATTGCGCATCGGCGGTGAATCGCCGAGCAAGCGTCGATCTATGGAGGTAAAGCTGCCTCCCGCCGCAGGCATGCGCAGGGCCGTGCCGACCAGTTCGCGCAAGCGGGTAAGGTCCACCGGTTTGGTGAGGAAGTCGAAGGCACCGGCTTTCAAGGCGTTGATTGCCGTTTCCAGGCTGCCATAGGCCGTAATCATCGCCACCGGCAGTTGTGGATAACGTTGCTGAATATTCTGCACCAGCTCCAGCCCCGTACCGTCGGGCAAGCGCATGTCTGTCAGGCACAGGTCGAAGCTCTCGCGGTTCAGCAGTGCCTGCGCTTCAGCCAGATTGCGCGCGCTGTAGGTGTCGAGTTTCATCCGTCCCAGGGTGATTTCCAGGAGTTCGCGGATATCCGGTTCGTCGTCGACGATGAGGATTTTTTGCCGTGGGCTCGTATTCAACTTTGTTTCCGTCCGTGAGCAAAGGTGATGCGAAAGCAGCCGCCGCCTTGGCGTGATTGAAAGTCTAGGCGCGCTTGGTTGCTTTCGCACAGCTCACGGGACAGATAAAGCCCAAGGCCGGTGCCCTGGCTGCTGGTGGTGAAGAACGGTTCGAACAGATGTGTCTGTTCATCGGGTGGTACGCCGGGGCCGTTGTCCTGCACTTCGAGGACCGCCAATTGGCTGTCGGGATCACTAAACAGGGCCAGCCAGACTTCGGCTTGATCATGCAGCATGGCGCTGTGGCGCCAGCCATTGCGTAACAGATTGTCGAGAATCTGCGTGAGCTGATTGGGGTCCATCAGCGTGGTGAAGTCCCCTGAATTGATCCGCAGATGAATCTGCTGGCGCTCGCTGGCTTGTTCACGGCTTTCGGCGACGAAGTTTTCCAGCCACGGCTTGAGATCCAGCCGTTGTGGCGCGCTCTGCTGGCGGCGGGACAGTTGCAGGACGTTTTCGATGACTCGGTTCATGCGCTGGGAGTGATCTTGAATAATCTGCGTCAGACGCCGATCGGCGCTATCGAGTTCCTCGGATTCAGCCAATAGCTGCGCGGCGTGACTGATGGCACCGAGCGGATTGCGGATCTCGTGGGCGATGCCGGCGGTCAAGCGGCCGAGTGCGGCAAGTTTCAGTTGCTGCGCTTGCTGGGCGATTTGCGCCAGGTCTTCGAGAAACACCAGGGTTTGCTGGTTGGGGCTCTGTTCAAGGGCAATGAAACTCGGTTGCAGCTCCAGGCCATTGCCGGGGATTTTCAGGCTCTGCGGGCGCAAGGTCGGGTTGTTCATCCACAGTTGCAGGCGATCGACCAGCGCCGTCGAATAGTCATCGATCAGATGCCCCTGAAGATGAGATTGCGCGAGCAGGGATTGCGCGCTGTGGTTGGCCAATTGCACCCGCCGCTCCTCATCGAGCACCAGAATACCGGTGCGCATGCGTTGCAGGATCAGCGCGTTGAGGGCTTCGAGGCCGACCACTTCACTGGCACGCTGCTCGGCAAGGGTTTCGCTGACTTCGAGGCGGCGGATCAACCCCTGCACCAGCAACGACGCGGCAAAACACAGCGCACCGAGGGTGCCGGCTTGCAGGTATTCATTGGCATTCAGCGGATGGTTGAAACTCAGCAGGAAACTCGAACCGACGATGCCCAGCGCACCGATGGCGGCGATCAACAGCCCGATGCGCCGCCGTAGCAGGGTGTTGCTGATCGCCACCGAGACAATCAGCAAATTGCCCAGCGCGCTGCCGACGCCGCCCGCCGCAAAGAACAAAGCGCATAAAAGCAGGACATCAACGAGGGCCAGACTGAACAGTTGCGCTGGCCGTCGGGTGTTCTCAAGGAACACCACCAACAGAATGTTGAGGATCAGATACAGCCAGCTGCCACCGCGCAGCAATTCGTCGTTGGCTGACGTCAGCAGGCGGTTGTCCATGTTGCTGGAGATCAGCAGCACCAGGGTGATGCCGACGCTTAAACGGTAAAGATGATAAAGGCGCAGCAGGCGCTGCGCCTGTTTGCTGTCGGCGCTGGTGGCCTCAGCGATCACTGGCACCCGGGCCTTGCTCAAGGTGAGCCTGGCTGCAATACCACTGTTGTTGCACGCTTAGCGCGCGGTCGCGCGGTAGATGCACGCCGCAATGGGCGCAGCGCACCATCGGTGGCGCGTCCTGTTCGCGAGGGGCGCGATTGGATTGATTGGACGCGGCAGGCGCCTTGAATTTACGCCACAACCATATCGCGGCGAAAATCACGACGATCCAGAACAATAAACGAAGCATGATGAGCGGCTTTTTGACTGATGATCCGGCAGTTTAGCCAAGGACCTGACAAGCGCACAGCCTAATAAAGCGCGGGCATGAAAAAGGGAGATCCGCAGATCTCCCTTTTCTGTACCGTCAGTGTGATCAGTCGAACACGCCGAAAGTCATGTAGCTGAACCACGAGCGGTCGGTGTTGCTCGACTCAGGCTCTGGCTCTTCGATCACGTCGCCGTTTTCGTCTTTAGGCTTGAGCTCGTTCGGGATCGCGTCTTTCGCGTCCTGGAACTGCTTCTGCACGTCCTGGTTGGCGCGGGTTTCGCCCGGCGGCAGCGGTGGACGCGACTCGATCAGACCCAGAGTCGCCTTGCTCAGGAACGAGCGGTTGTCGGCTTCGGCAACCCGTGGCACGAACTGACCGTCCTGCAGGCTCGGGTGGTTCGGGTAGTTGAGCTTCAGGGTTTCCAGGCTGGTGTTGGCCAGTTCGTCCAGGTGCAGACGCTGGTAAGCCTCAGTCATCACCGCCAGGCCGTCGCCGACCGATGGGGTTTCCTGGAAGTTTTCCACTACATAACGGCCACGGTTGGCAGCGGCTACATAAGCCTGACGGGTCAGGTAGTAGTCGGCCACGTGGATTTCGTAGGCCGCCAGCAGATTGCGCAGGTAGATCATGCGCTGCTTGGCGTCCGGCGCGTAGCGGCTGTTCGGGTAGCGGCTGGTCAGCTGGGCGAACTCGTTGTACGAGTCGCGCGCGGCGCCCGGGTCACGCTTGGTCATGTCCAGCGGCAGGAAGCGCGCCAGCAGGCCGACGTCCTGGTCGAAAGAAGTCAGACCTTTCAGGTAGTACGCGTAATCCACGTTGGGGTGCTGCGGATGCAAACGAATGAAACGCTCGGCAGCGGATTTTGCAGCTTCCGGCTCGGCGTTCTTATAGTTGGCGTAGATCAGCTCCAGCTGTGCCTGATCGGCGTAGCGACCGAACGGATAACGCGACTCCAGAGCCTTCAGCTTGGCTGTGGCGCTGGTGTAGCTGTTGTTGCCCAGGTCAGTCTGAGCCTGCTGATACAGCTCGGCTTCGCTGAGGTTTTCGTCTACGACTTCCTTCGATGAGCAAGCAGCGGTCAATGCGAGGATGGCGATCAGCAGCAGGTGTTTCACTTGCATGGCGGCTTGCGTCCCTATGACGGCCGCTGTCTTGGGCGGGGCCGTCCTGTTATGATGAGCGCCCCGTTGAAAAGCCTCGGGGCAAAAGACGCCGTATTTAACCACAAGCGCGCAGCCGAAACCAAAAGCTGTGCCGACGCACAGTCAGAGCATGTCCGATAAAATTGAACTTCGCGCAGAGGTGCCGTCCGAATTGGGCGGCCAACGCCTCGATCAAGTCGCTGCCCAACTCTTCGCTGAGCACTCTCGCTCGCGCCTTTCCGCCTGGATCAAAGAGGGTCGCCTGACTGTGGACGGGGCGGTCATCCGCCCTCGCGACATCGTGCATGGCGGTGCCATCCTTGAGTTGACTGCCGAGCAGGAAGCCCAGGGCGAATGGATCGCCCAGGACATCGAGCTCGACATCGTCTATGAAGACGACGACATTCTGGTGATCAACAAGCCTGCGGGCCTGGTGGTGCACCCGGCTGCCGGTCACGCCGATGGCACCTTGCTTAACGCCTTGCTGCACCACGTGCCGGACATCATCAATGTCCCGCGTGCCGGCATCGTGCATCGTCTGGACAAGGACACCACCGGTCTGATGGTGGTGGCCAAGACCATTCAGGCGCAGACCAAACTGGTTACTCAGTTGCAGAGTCGCAGTGTCAGCCGCATCTATGAGTGCATCGTGATCGGTGTCGTGACCGCCGGGGGCAAGATCAACGCCCCGATCGGTCGTCACGGCCAGCAGCGTCAGCGCATGGCGGTGATGGAAGGCGGCAAGCCTGCCGTCAGCCACTACCGCGTGCTGGAGCGCTTCCGCTCGCACACCCACGTACGGGTGAAGCTGGAAACCGGTCGTACTCACCAGATTCGCGTACACATGTCGCACATCAACTTCCCGTTGGTCGGCGATCCGGCGTATGGCGGCCGTTTCCGCATTCCGCCAGCCGCGAACCCGACGATGGTTGAATCGCTCAAGCACTTCCCGCGCCAGGCCCTGCACGCGCGCTTCCTTGAGCTGGATCATCCGACGACCGGTGAACGCATGAGCTGGGAATCGCCGCTGCCGGAAGATTTCGTCTGGCTGCTGACCCTGCTCAAGCAGGATCGCGAGGCATTCGTCGGATGAACTGGCTGACGCCGGACTGGCCTGCGCCGGCCAGCGTCAAAGCCTGCGTCACCAGTCGCGAGGGTGGCGTCAGCGAGGCGCCGTTCGATAGCCTCAATCTGGGCGATCATGTCGATGATCGTCCAGAGGCCGTTGCCGAAAACCGTCGGCGCCTGACTGAACACTTCTCTATACAGCCTGCCTGGTTGCAGCAAGTGCACGGGATTGCCGTGGCTCATGCTGATCCGGGCATTGTCGCGACTGCAGATGCCAGTTGGACGACAACCCCCGGAATTGCCTGCACGGCGATGACGGCGGATTGTCTGCCGGCATTGTTCTGCGATCGTGCCGGCACGCGTGTGGCAGCGGCCCATGCCGGTTGGCGTGGTCTGGCGGCGGGCGTGCTGGAAGCGACGCTCGACAGTCTCGATGTTCCGGCGGGAGAGGTGCTGGTCTGGCTCGGTCCGGCCATTGGCCCGCAAGCCTTTGAAGTCGGCCCGGAAGTGCGGGAAGTCTTCATCAATCAATTGCCCGCAGCGGCAGAAGCCTTCGTGCCGAGCGACAACGCCGGCAAGTTCATGGCTGACATTTATAAGCTGGCGCGCCTGCGTCTGGCTGAACGTGGTGTTACCGATGTTTATGGCGGCGGTTTCTGCACCGTGACCGATCCACGCTTCTTCTCTTATCGCCGTGCGTCACGCACCGGTCGCTTTGCCTCCCTTATCTGGCTCACCCGCTAGACTTGCCTGACCTGAATCAACCCTCTGACGCTTGAATCTCCCAGAATCGACCGCATCTACAGTGGTATCTGGCAGGTTTCTTTATTCAGGATGGTTTTTAGGTCCGGCCTGCTCAAAAGGAAGGTGACTTATGCGAATAGACCGTTTAACCAGCAAATTACAGTTGGCCTTGTCCGACGCCCAGTCGTTGGCTGTCGGCCACGATCATCCGGCGATTGAGCCGGCGCACTTGATGCAAGCCATGCTTGAACAGCAGGGTGGTTCTATCAAACCTCTGCTGATGCAGGTGGGCTTCGACGTCAACAGCTTGCGCAAAGAGCTGACCAAAGAGCTCGATCAATTACCGAAAATCCAGAACCCGACCGGTGACGTCAACATGTCGCAGGATCTGGCGCGCCTGCTCAATCAGGCTGACCGTCTGGCCCAGCAGAAGGGCGACCAGTTCATTTCCAGCGAATTGGTGCTACTTGCGGCGATGGACGAGAACAGCAAGCTCGGCAAGTTGCTGCTCGGTCAGGGCGTGAGCAAGAAAGCCCTGGAAAACGCGATCAACAACCTGCGTGGCGGCGAAGCGGTAAACGACGCCAATCACGAGGAGTCGCGGCAGGCGTTGGATAAATACACCGTCGACCTGACCAAGCGCGCCGAAGACGGCAAGCTTGATCCGGTGATCGGTCGTGACGACGAAATCCGTCGCACCATTCAGGTTCTGCAACGCCGCACCAAGAACAACCCGGTGCTGATCGGCGAACCTGGCGTGGGTAAAACCGCGATTGCCGAAGGTCTGGCCCAACGCATCATCAACGGCGAAGTGCCAGACGGCCTTAAAGGCAAGCGTTTGCTCTCGCTGGACATGGGCGCGCTGATTGCCGGTGCCAAGTATCGCGGTGAGTTCGAAGAACGCCTGAAATCGCTGCTCAACGAACTGTCGAAGCAGGAAGGGCAGATCATTCTGTTCATCGACGAACTGCACACCATGGTCGGCGCCGGTAAAGGCGAAGGCTCGATGGACGCCGGCAACATGCTCAAGCCAGCACTGGCGCGCGGCGAGTTGCATTGCGTCGGCGCGACCACGCTGAACGAGTACCGCCAATATATAGAGAAGGACGCGGCGCTCGAGCGACGCTTCCAGAAAGTGCTGGTGGATGAGCCGAGCGAAGAAGACACCATCGCCATCCTGCGCGGCCTCAAGGAGCGTTACGAGGTTCACCACAAGGTGGCGATCACCGACGGCGCGATCATCGCCGCGGCCAAGCTCAGCCATCGCTACATCACTGACCGGCAGCTGCCGGACAAGGCCATCGACCTGATCGACGAGGCGGCTAGCCGCATCCGCATGGAAATCGACTCCAAGCCGGAAGTGCTCGATCGTCTGGAGCGTCGCCTGATTCAGTTGAAGGTAGAATCTCAGGCGCTGAAGAAGGAAAGCGACGAAGCGGCGATGAAACGTCTGGAGAAACTCCAGGAAGAAATCGTCCGACTGGAACGCGAGTATTCCGATCTGGAAGAAATCTGGAACTCGGAAAAAGCCGAGGTGCAGGGTTCTGCGCAGATTCAGCAGAAGATCGAGCAGTCGCGCCAGGAACTGGAAGCGGCACGCCGTAAAGGCGACCTCAACCGTATGGCTGAATTGCAGTATGGGGTAATCCCTGATCTGGAACGCAGCCTGCAAATGGTCGATCAGCACGGCAAGAGCGAGAACCAGTTGCTGCGCAGCAAGGTGACTGAGGAAGAGATTGCCGAAGTTGTGTCGAAGTGGACCGGCATTCCGGTGTCGAAAATGCTCGAAGGCGAGCGCGACAAGCTGATGAAAATGGAAAGCCTGTTGCACAAACGGGTGATTGGTCAGGAAGAAGCCGTGGTCGCCGTGGCCAATGCGGTACGACGTTCACGTGCCGGGTTGTCCGATCCGAATCGTCCGAGCGGCTCGTTCATGTTCCTCGGCCCGACCGGTGTCGGTAAAACCGAGCTGTGCAAGGCGCTGGCTGAATTCCTCTTTGATACGGAAGAGGCGATGGTGCGGATCGACATGTCCGAGTTCATGGAGAAACATTCCGTGGCTCGCTTGATCGGTGCGCCACCGGGATACGTCGGTTACGAAGAAGGCGGTTACCTGACCGAGGCCGTGCGTCGCAAGCCTTATTCGGTGATCCTGCTGGACGAAGTCGAGAAGGCGCACCCGGATGTGTTCAACATCTTGCTGCAAGTGCTTGAGGATGGTCGCCTGACCGACAGCCATGGCCGCACGGTGGACTTCCGCAATACCGTGATCGTCATGACCTCGAACCTCGGCTCTGTGCAGATTCAGGAGCTGGTCGGTGATCGCGAGGCTCAGCGTGCTGCAGTCATGGATGCGCTGACGTCGCACTTCCGTCCGGAGTTCATCAACCGGGTCGACGAGGTGGTGATCTTCGAGCCTTTGGCGCGGGATCAGATCGCGGGCATTACCGAGATCCAGTTGGGCCGTCTGCGCAGCCGTCTGGCCGAGCGCGAGCTGAAGCTGGAGCTCAGCCCGGAAGCGATGGACAAGCTGATCGCGGTGGGTTACGACCCGGTGTATGGCGCACGTCCTTTGAAACGGGCGATTCAGCGCTGGATCGAAAACCCGTTGGCACAGCTAATCCTCTCGGGTCACTTCATGCCAGGCGAAACGGCGACCGGCAAGGTCGAGAACGACGAAATCGTTTTCAACTGAGTCCAAACGCCAATGAAAAAAGGAGGGCCCCACATTGTGGGGCCTTTTTTTTCGTTAGGCTGTTGAACTCAAAGGAAAAGGCTTGTAAAGTGCGCCCCGCAGTCAGTCGCCAAGACGGTCTCAGCTCACTGAGTTGAAATCTGAAATAAGTTGCAAATCATTAACTTGAAAGCAATTTAGGGGGTTGACAGAGGTGTTCTAGGTTGTAGAATAGCGCGCCTCAGACACACGAACGCAGCGATGCGAACGAGTGACTAGATGCAGTAAGTTTCACCGTTGTAAATTGAAATATGTAGTTCCGTGATAGCTCAGTCGGTAGAGCAAATGACTGTTAATCATTGGGTCCCAGGTTCGAGTCCTGGTCACGGAGCCAATTTCAAACCGGGGTATAGCGCAGTCCGGTAGCGCGCCTGCTTTGGGAGCAGGATGTCAGGAGTTCGAATCCCCTTACCCCGACCATTTTTGGGTCGTTAGCTCAGTTGGTAGAGCAGTTGGCTTTTAACCAATTGGTCGTAGGTTCGAATCCCACACGACCCACCATTTTTGAAACCAGTTAACGCTGGGATCGAATCTTAAGATCAGAGGCCAAAAGCGCTGATCGAAGAAGGCGATCTTTGAAAGGTCGCCTTTTTTTTACCGGGGTATAGCGCAGTCCGGTAGCGCGCCTGCTTTGGGAGCAGGATGTCAGGAGTTCGAATCCCCTTACCCCGACCATATTAAAAATCCTCGTATCGAAAGATACGGGGATTTTTTTTGTCCGACAAAAACTCATTTCCCCTTCAAGTCATCATACAACCTGCCGATAGCCCGCTAACACGAGGGGACTGCCATGGCTTCGCCCCTTGAATCTGGCCAATACAAGAATAAGGGCGTTCGTCATGTTGCTTCGTCAGTTGAATATTGCTCCCCGGGCGGCTCTGGGGTTCGCCCTGATCGCGGTGTTGGTGGCCTTGCTCGGCGTTTTTGCGCTGGGGCAGATGTCGAGCATTCGCGACAGTGAAGTCGCGGTGGAAAATCAGTGGCTGCCGAGCATTCGTGGCGGCGACGAGATTCGCGAGATCATGCTGCGTATCCGCACCATCTCGTTGCGCATGGCGCTGGATCAGGACACGAACAATATCGCCACCTACCGCAGCCAGATGGACACCCGCGACAAGGAACTGAGCGAGAAAATCGCCGCTTACGACAAACTGGTCAACACCCCGGAAGGCCAGCAGCTATACGACCAGTTCAAAAAGACCTTCGCCGCGTATCGCAGTGGCATCGCCCAATCCTTCGCCCTCGCCGAGCAAGGCAAGCGTGATGAGCTGACCAAATTGTTGCTGGTCGACATGAAAACCGTCGTCGATGGCTCCGGAAAGCAACTCAACGACCTGGCGGACCTGTTTGCCAAACAGGTCGCGGCTGAAAGTCAGAAGTCCGCTGCTCACTACGAAAACTCGCGCACGATCGTCAGCTTGTTCATTGCTTTGGCCGCGCTGGCCACGGTGGCACTGGCGATGATGCTCACGCGCAGTATCGTTCGTCCGCTGAGCAGTGCCGTGAGCGCCGCAGAAAGTGTCGCGCAGGGCGATCTGACCCGGCCAATCGAAACCCATGGCAACGATGAAGTCAGTCGCTTGCTCAAGGCTCTGGCGACCATGCAGCAGAACCTGCGTGAGACGCTGAAAGGCATCAGCGGTTCGGCCACGCAACTGGCGACCGCTGCTGATGAACTCAATGCAGTGACACTCGACAGCACACAGGGTTTGCAACAACAGAACAACGAAATCGAACAGGCTGCGACGGCTGTTAATCAGATGACGGCCGCAGTGGAAGAGGTCGCACGCAATGCGGTGTCGACGTCTGACGCGACCCGTCAATCCAGCGAGTCGGCGCATCTGGGCCAGGTGCGGGTCAGTGAGACCGCCACGGCCATCAATGCTCTGGCCAGCGATGTGCAACAGACCGGTGAGTTGGTGCAATCACTGGCCAACCAGTCGCAGGACATCGGCAAAGTGCTGGACGTGATTCGGGCGATTGCCGAGCAGACCAACCTGCTGGCGCTCAACGCGGCGATTGAAGCGGCGCGGGCCGGTGAGAGCGGCCGAGGCTTTGCCGTAGTCGCTGATGAAGTGCGGGCGCTGGCTTATCGCACGCAGCAATCGACGCAGGAGATCGAGCAGATGGTCCAGGGCATGCGCAGCGGTTCGAGCCTGGCGCTGGATTCGATGCAGGCCAGCACGGCGCGGGCGACGACCACGCTGGCGTTGGCTGAGCGTGCCGGTGAGGCGCTGCAAACCATTACCGCGTCGGTGCATGAGATCCATGAGCGCAATCTGGTCATTGCCAGCGCTGCGGAAGAACAAGCGCAAGTCGCGCGGGAAGTTGATCGCAACCTGGTGAATATCCGTGATTTGTCAGTACGTTCTGCCGCTGGCGCTAACCAGACCAGTGCCTCCAGCCATGAGTTGTCGCAACTGGCCAACGCCTTGCAGGGCATGGTGCGGCGCTTCCAGTTGTAAAACGGCAGACATGAAAAAGCCGCGTTTCTCTCAGGAGAAGCGCGGCTTGGTTTTTTCCGCTGATCAGGCGCCGTCTTGGTCTTTCAGGTGTTCGAACAGGCCTTTCGGCATCTTCTTGCCATTGGCTTCAAAGTTGGCCTTCACGTTGTTGTAGGCCTCCTGCTCGTCGATGAAACCATCATGGTTGGTGTCGATCTTGTCGAAGTCGGACTTTGGCGCGACTTTGAGGAATTCAGCGCGGGAGACCTTGCCGTCACCATCGCTGTCAGTCTTGGCCATCGAAGCATCGCCACATTTGCCTTCACCGCATTTGCCTTCCGGCGCTTTCACCGAGGTTTCCGCCGAGGCGACCATGTACCCCTGCGCCAGTGGTTGAGCGGCAAACACCGAACCGGACAACATCAGACCGCCAGCCAGTGCGGCGCCGATCAGGCCAATGGATTTTTTACCGAGGGTCGAAGTACGGGACATTTGGATTCTCCTGGGCTGCAAAACGCAACCACACGTTAAAGACGCAAGCCTGAGCAGGTGTTGCTCGGGTGTGGCCATTAGGCGGTGGCGGTGTATCGCGACTGTGTCGCCAGGCGGGGAGTTTGTAAGCGAAGGTTAGATATTACGGACGCAGATACATTACGAGACAGAATCACAAATCAAATGTAGGAGTGAGCCTGCTCGCGATAGCGGTGTATCAGACAGCATCGTTGTCGTTTGACACACCGCTATCGCGAGCAGGCTCACTCCTACAAGGTTTTTTAGTGCAGTTTCAGACGCGGTTCAGTGCCACGGCCGATCTTGCTGCCCAGCATCAGCATCGCCGTGCGGAACGGCCCATACAGCGCCATCTGGTGCATGCGATACAGCGACACGTAAAACATCCGCGCCAGCCAGCCTTCGAGCATCACGCTGCCGGTCAGGTTGCCCATCAAGTTACCCACAGCCGAAAAACGCGACAGCGAGATCAGCGAGCCGTAGTCGGTGTACTTGTACTCCGGCAGGGCCTTGCCTTCGATGCGCAATTTCAGCGACTTGGCCAGCAGCGAGGCCTGTTGGTGCGCGGCTTGCGCCCGGGGCGGCACGTTGCGATCGGTGCCCGGTTGCGGGCACGCGGCGCAATCGCCAAAGGCGAAGATGTTCTCGTCACGGGTGGTTTGCAGGGTCGGCAACACTTGCAGCTGATTGATGCGGTTGGTTTCCAGGCCGTCGATGTCCTTGAGGAAACCCGGTGCGCGAATGCCCGCCGCCCAGACTTTCAGGCTGGCCTTGATCTCGTTGCCGTCGGCGGTGATCAGGCTGTCGGCGGTCACTTCGCTGACCGAAGCGTTGGTCATCACATTGACCCCGAGTTTTTCCAGGGTCTTGTGCACCGGCCCGCTGATGCGCTCCGGCAGGGCAGGCAACACCCGTGGCCCGGCTTCGATCAGGGTGATGTGCATGTTTTCCGGTTTGATCCGGTCCAGACCATAAGCGGCCAACTCATGCGCAGCGTTATGCAGCTCTGCCGCAAGCTCGACACCGGTCGCACCGGCACCGACGATGGCCACGCTGATCTGCTCGACCACATCGGTTTGCCCGGCATGTGCACGCAGATAGTGATTCAGCAATTGCTGATGGAAGCGCTCGGCTTGCTTGCGGGTGTCGAGGAACAGGCAGTGCTGCGCCGCGCCCTGAGTGCCAAAATCGTTGGTGGTGCTGCCGACGCTGATTACCAGCGAGTCGTATTGCACTTCACGTGCAGGCACCAGTTCTACGCCGTTTTCGTCGTAGGTCGCCGCCAGTTGAATTTTCTTCTGCGCACGATCGAGCCCGCTCATGCGCCCTAGCTGGAACTCGAAGTGGTTCCATTTTGCCTGGGCAACATAGTTGAGTTCGTCTTCGGAGGAGTTCAGCGATCCGGCAGCCACTTCGTGCAACAGCGGTTTCCAGATGTGCGTCAGGTTGGCGTCGACCAGCATCACACTGGCCGTGCCGCGCTTGCCCAGAGTCTTACCCAGACGGGTAGCCAACTCCAGACCGCCGGCGCCGCCGCCGACAATAACAATACGATGGGACATGGGGATAACTCGCAAGGTTTTTAAAGGAAATCGGTGCGGTTACCCAAGCGAGCGCGAGGCTGCTCATAGCGTCAGGTAACTGATAAATCGGCTCAACAGGCCCAGACCAATGGTCACTGCCAGCACCAGCACGAGGAGCATCCACGGCCGGAAAGGCCGGCGCTCGACTCGGTGTTGGGACAGTTGCAGGTACTCTTCGACATGTTTCTGGTCTTCGGGGTTCAGGCGGCTGGTCATATTTGCCTCGTCAGGTAGACGTTGCTGAATGGGCAGAAGCTACAGCGGTTTTTATCCGGGGTTGAACGCAGCATAGCCGCTGTCCGGAACCGGCTCGACGCTTACACGGTCTTCGAGGCGAATGATCCCGCTTTGTAACACCCGCGCGGTAATTCCGCCATGCCCGCGCACCGCTTGAAAGGTGCCCGGGCCGAGGTTGTTCTGCAGCCGTGCGCAGGGCTGACACCAGCCCGTGGTTTCGAATATTGCCTGACCGATGCGAAAGCGCCGACCCTTGAGGCTAAACAAATTGATACCGCTGATAACGAGATTGCGCCGCAGATCTTCAGGCCTGACTGGTTGATCGTGCGGTCGGCCCATCAATGCGCTGATTACCGCGAGGTGTTCCCACTGGATCAGGGTCACCTGCCGTGCGTTGCGCACACCGGGGCGGGCGTGATCGCCGGTCAGTCCAGCTTCAAGTCGAGCTTCCACGGCATCGAGTTCGATCATCGGCCCACGGGATTCCGGACGCACGCCGATCCAGCGCACACACCCAGTCTGTGGCACATCGGCAATCAATTGCTGCAGCGGCGTCACAGGCTGATTCCCACATCAAAAACAATGCTGCGACCGAGGTTGCTACGCAGGAAGTCCGGTGCGTCCGGGTGAGCGAACAGCACACGGGCGAAGGTCGGGCCGACGAGGGACAGCGAGCGCCAGCCTTGGCGCAGATATTCAGTGGGCGGGGGGAAATGGCTGTTCAGATCCAGCACCTCACGTTTAAGACTGGCGAAGGCGATGATATCCAATTCGCCCAGATCCATACCGCGTTCCTTGTAGTTGTGCGCCTTCTTGCGCAAGGTCGGTGCCAGTCGCAGCAGGAATTCATTGGCCGGAATGCGCTTGGGCTTGGCCTCACGGCGCACCAGTTGGCTGAGAGAGAAGGCGCTGCGTCGTCGCTGCAGTTCATCGCGCCATTCGTCGTTGAGTCGGCGCCCCTCGTCGAGCACGAAGAACACCTCGAAATTGGCGTCGCGAAACAGCACATCCGGCGGTTCGCCGGCCGGCGCGAATTCGTCGGCGCGGTAGGGAATATTCAAGCCTTGCAGCAGGCGTTGGCAGACCCAACGCTCACGCTCCCATTTGCGGGCATTGGACAGAAAGGCGTTGGCTTGCTCGGCCGCGATGGTCAGCAGGCGTAAATAATCTGAGTCATCCATAGGCCCAAGCTTAGCGTTCAAATGCGACAAGCAGAAAGCGTTACGCGGCAAAGTGCATCAGTGGGCAGTGGAGAAGGGCGGTGTAGACTCATGGCAATCGACTATTTACGCCAAACCGTGAGGACTCATCGTGAAATTTCGCTGGCTGCTGCTGTTTGCTGTTCTTCCGCTGTTTGCCCATGCACTCGAACCCGGCGAGCGTCTGGCTCCCTGGACGTTGCTCGACCAGTACGAGCAGCCCTTCACCCTCGACAACAGCACCACCACGTTGCTGGTGGCGCGCGATATGGACGGCGCCAAGCTGATCAAAGAAGCGTTGAAGGATCAGCCCAAGGGCTATCTGGAGGCGCGCCACGCGGTATTCGTTGCCGATATCCAGCGCATGCCAGCGCTGATTGCCAGAATGTTTGCCGTACCGGCCATGCGCGACTACCACTACCGGGTCATGCTTGATCGAGAAGGCCGGGTCGCGTCGCGCTATCCCGGCGCAGAAGGCCAGGTGTTGTGGTTGCAATTGAAGGACGGTCGATTGCTCTCGCAACGTGAGTACGCCAACGCGAGCGAACTGCGCGAGGCACTGGAGAAGGCGCGCCCATGATCGGCGTCGAGGTGCTGGCAAATGAAAGTCTGCTGCTGGGCTGGCTGATTTATCTGCCGGTGCTGCTCTGGGCGATCGTACGGGCGCCGTGGGTCGAGTTGTTCAGCGACAGCCGGCGTCAGCATCTGCTGTTCGGCACCGTGTTTGCGTTGTTTCTGTTGTGGTTGATGCGCAGGGATTTCGACACGGGCGTGTCGTATCACTTCCTCGGCATGACGGCGGTAACGCTGTTGCTGGACTGGCCGCTGGCGATCGTCGGCGGGCTGGTGGCGCAAATCGGCCTGGTGCTGCTCGGGCGTCAGGATCTCGCGGCGATGGGGGTCAATGGTGCTTTGTTCATTTTGCTGCCGGTGCTGGTCACCGAGTGCGTGGCAATCCTCGTCGAGCGTGCTCAACCGCGCAATCCGTTTGTGTACATTTTCTGTTCCGGATTCTTTGCCGCCGCGTTGTCGGCCTTGTTGTGCCTGATCCTCAGTCTGACGCTGCTGTGGTACGACGGCCTATTCGCCATGCCGGAATGGCTGGAAGACTTTATCGGTTACGTGTGGCTGATCATTTTCCCCGAAGCGTTCATCAACGGCATGATCATCAGTGCGCTGGTGGTATTCAGCCCGGAATGGCTGGAAACCTTCAACCGCACGCGCTACCTCTCGGCGCCGTGGAAGGACGACGACCCGAAGTCTTGATCCACATCAAACCCGCCACGCGCGGGAAATTTCATGCTCGCGCAAATCCCTTCAGGAGCAGCGGCATGAGCGTTTACGAGTGGGCAAGACAGGAGACCCGGCAGAGTCTGGACATGGCGCAGGAGGTGGGCTTTGACCCGGGGTTGAGTTTGCGTGCCTTGCTCAGTGCGGTGGTGCAGCAGAGCAAGGCTGTGCGCAACGCCGAAGACCTGGCCGACGAGTTGCGCTTTCTCGCGGAAAACCTCGACGACGATCAGGACTACGGCTTTATGCGGCCCTGATCGGGATCAGTGGCGCGGATCGAAATCGCCGGAAAACAGTTCGTCCTCGGCATCCGGAGCGACCGGAATCTTGTGTTCTTCCGACGCCCAGGCGCCGAGGTCGATCAGTTTGCAGCGATCGGAACAGAACGGCCGAAACTTGTTTTCGGGGGTGAATTCCACGGGGGCGCCGCAGGTCGGGCATTCAACGGTGGGGATCTGGCTCATGCTTGGCCTCCGGATAAAGTCAGGTAAAAGTGATGCAGACGCTCGACTTCGCTGTGCAACCAGGCGAGGTCGCGGTCATTGACCACCACGTCGTCGGCACGGCTCACACGGTCTTCGCGGCTCGACTGAGCCTTGAGGATCGCTTGAACCTGCTGTTCGCTGGTCTGGTCACGCTGCAAGGTGCGTTCGATCTGCAATTGTTGCGGGGCGTCGATCACCAGGATGCGCTGGGTCATCGCGTATTGCCCGGATTCGATCAACAGCGGCGAAACCAGAATCGCGTAAGGCGATTTTGCCAGCGCCAGATGATGAGCGATTTCCTCGGCGATCAACGGATGCAGCAGGGCTTCGAGCCAGCGGCGTTGCTCCGGTACTTCGAAGATCAGTTTGCGCAGGGCGGCGCGGTCCAGTGTGCCATCGGCCTGCAATACGCCGGGGCCGAAGTGCTCGGCAATCTTTGCCAGGGCGGGACGGCCCGGCTCAACCACCCAGCGCGCCGCGTGATCGGCATCCACCACGTGGATACCCAGATCAATGAAGTGCTGGGCCGCCGCGCTTTTGCCGCTGCCGATGCCGCCGGTGAGGCCGAGAATCCAGGGTTTTTCCACAGGGGTATTCATTTCAAACCGACAAACTGCCAATAGAAGTCGGTTATTTGACCACCCCAGAGCAAGGCAATCCAGCCGGCAATTGCCAGCCAGGGGCCGAAGGGGATCGGCGTGGATGTTTTCTCATTGCGCAAGCGCAGTAAAACCACCCCGATAATGGCGCCCACCAGCGATGACAGAAGGATGGTCAGCGGTAGAATCTGCCAGCCGCCCCACGCGCCGAGCAGCGCCAGCAACTTGAAATCCCCGTGACCGATGCCGTCCTTGCCGGTCAGCAGTTTGAACAGCCAGAACACCGACCACAACGCCATGTAACCGGCCACTGCGCCCCACAGCGCATCGTGCAACGGCACGAACAGGCCGAAGCTGTTGACGATCAACCCCAGCCACAGCAGCGGCAGCACCAGCACATCGGGCAGCAGTTGATGTTCGGTGTCGATCAGACTCATCGCCAGCAAACCCCAGGTGAGGACGATCAGCAGGCACGCCGGCCAACCGAAACCGAAGTGCCAGGCGATGAAGGCCGAGAGCAACCCACAGGCCAGTTCGGTCAGCGGATAACGTTTGCTGATCGGCGCTGCGCACGCCGAACAGCGCCCGCGCAGCCACAGATAACTGAGCAGGGGAATGTTTTCCCACGGGCGGATCCGATGGGCGCAATGTGGGCATTCGGAGTGCGGCAGCATCAAATTGTAGGTGGGCTGAGGCGTCTCGCCGGGCAAACCGAGCACGTCGTGGGCCTGCTGGCGCCAGTCACGTTCGAGCATTTTCGGCAGACGCCAGATCAGCACGTTGAGAAAGCTGCCGACCACCAGACCGAGCAGCAGGGCGGTGAAGACAAAGGCCAGCGGATACAGGGCAAACAGTTCGTCGATAGGCATGTCAGATCGCTGAGCCGAGTTGGAAAATCGGCAGGTACATGGCTACGACCAGACCGCCGACGATCACCCCCAGCACCACCATGATGAATGGCTCCATAAGGCTGGTGAGGTTGTCGACCATGTTATCCACTTCTTCCTCGTAAAAGCCTGCAACCTTGTCGAGCATTTCATCCAGCGCACCCGATTCCTCGCCGATAGCGGTCATCTGCACGGCCATGTTGGGAAAGACTCCGGTGCTGCGCATCGAAAAGTTAAGCTGCATGCCGGTGGAGACATCCTGACGAATCCGCAGCACGGCGCGCTTGAACACCACGTTGCCGGTGGCGCCGGCCACCGAGTCGAGCGCTTCCACCAATGGCACACCAGCAGCAAATGTAGTGGAAAGGGTTCGGGCGAAACGGGCGACCGCTGACTTGTACATCAGCGTGCCCACCAATGGCAGCTTCAACAGCCAGGTGTCCTTGCGATCACGTAACGCCTGAGAGGTTTTCAACGCATGGCGGGTGCCGAAAATCGCCGCGACCAGCGCGCCGAGAATCGCCCACCACCATTGCTGCATGAACTCCGAAAGGCTGATCACCATCAGGGTGAAGGCCGGTAATTCGGCGCCGAAACCCGAGAACACCGACTGAAACTGCGGCACCACTTTTACCAGCAGGATCCCGGTCACCACTGCCGCCACCAGCACCACGGCGGCGGGATAGGTCATGGCTTTCTTGATTTTGGCCTTGAGGGCCTCGCTCTTTTCCTTATACGTCGCAACACGTTCCAGCAAGGTATCAAGGGCGCCGGACTGCTCACCAGCATCGACAAGGTTGCAATACAACTCGTCGAAGTACTGCGGCTTTTTGCGCAGGGCGTTGGCAAAGCTGTTACCGGCGGCGACTTCCTGTTTTACCTCGTCGACCAGCTTGCGCATGGCCGGGTTTTCAAAGCCTTCGCCGATGATGTCGAACGACTGCAGCAGCGGTACACCGGCCTTCATCATGGTCGCCATCTGCCGGGTGAACAGCGCGATGTCCTGGGCCTTGATGCGTTTGCCGAAACTCAACAACGACGCGGATTTTTTGCGCACCTTGCCGGGATTGATCCCCTGTTTACGCAGTTGTGCCTTGATCAGCGCCGGGTTTTGTCCGCTCAGCTCACCGGTGACTTTGCTGCCTTTCCTGTCCGTACCTTCCCAGGCGTAGATACTGATTTTCGCTGCCTTGACCGCCATGTTCAGTCCTTGGTGACCCGATTGATTTCTTCAAGGCTGGTGATGCCTTGCATGGCCTTGTGCAACCCAGATGTGCGCAGATCGTCGAAGCCGTCGCGGCGCATTTGGATGTCGATTTCCAGCGAGTTGCCTTCGGCCATGATCAAGCGTTGCAACTCCGGTGTGTTTTTCACCACTTCATAAATCCCCACGCGTCCCTTGTAACCGCCGTTGCAGTGATCGCAACCGACCGGCTCGTAGATCGTGAAATGGCCGATGCGTTCCTCGGGGAAACCTTCCTTGATCAAGGTTTCGCGTGGGATCTCGATGGGCCTCTTGCAGTGGCTGCACAGTTTTCGCGCCAGGCGCTGAGCGATGATCAGGCTGACCGAGGTGGCGATGTTGAAGCCGGGGATGCCCATGTTGTGCAGACGGGTCAGGGTTTCCGCAGCGCTGTTGGTGTGCAGGGTCGAGAGCACCAGGTGGCCGGTCTGCGCAGCCTTGATCGCGATCTCGGCGGTTTCCAGATCGCGGATCTCGCCAACCATGATCACGTCCGGGTCCTGGCGCAGAAACGAGCGCAGCGCTTGGGCAAAATCGAGGCCCTGTTTGGGGTTGACGTTGACCTGGTTGATGCCTTCCATATTGATCTCCACCGGGTCCTCGGCGGTGGAGATATTGATGTCGACGGTATTGAGGATATTCAGGCCGGTGTACAGCGACACGGTTTTCCCCGAGCCGGTGGGGCCAGTGACCAGAATCATGCCTTGGGGCTGCTTGAGCGCGGCCATGTACAGTTCTTTCTGCGCGGGTTCGTAACCAAGCGCGTCGATGCCGATCTGTGCGCTGGACGGATCGAGGATCCGGATCACCACTTTTTCCCCCCACAGCGTCGGCAGGGTGTTGACCCGGAAATCGATCGACTTGCTCTTCGACAGGCGCATCTTGATCCGCCCGTCCTGCGGCTTGCGCCGCTCCGAAATATCGAGACTGGCCATGACTTTCAAACGTGCGGCGATCCGCCCGGCCAGTTGAATCGGCGGTTTGGCCACCTCGCGCAGCATGCCGTCGGTGCGCACTCGTACCCGGTAGTTCTTCTCGTAGGGCTCGAAGTGCAAATCGGAAGAACCGCTTTTGATCGCATCGAGCAACATCTTGTGAACAAAACGCACCACCGGCGCATCGTCGGCGTCGAGTCCGCCAATCGTGTCTTGCTTGCTGTCGTCGATGGATTCGACATCGAGGCCGTCGAGATCGACATCGGCCATGTCTTCCAGGCCACTGGTGTGGGTGTCGAAAAATTTTTCGATGGCATCGGTGAGCTTGTCGTCCTCGACCAGAATGGCTTCGGTGCTCAGCCCCGTACTGAACTGGATGTCGTTGATTGCTTGATGATTGCTCGGGTCGGAAATGCCTACGAATAGCTTGTTACCTCGCCGCCACAGAGGCAGAGCGTGATGCTGACGCACCAGTTTTTCGCTGACCAGGCCTTTGGGCTGGGTTTCCTTGTCGAGGCAATTTAGATCAACGAACGCCATGCCGAAATGCTCGCTGGCGATCTCGGCTACCTGCCAGCTCTTGACCAGTTTGTTCTGCACCAGATAGCTGACCAGCGACAGGCGATTGCGCTGAGCCTGTTGCCAGGCTTGATGGGCACTTTTTTCTGTCAGCAACTCGGCCTGTACCAGTTGCTTGGCCAGACCGCTCAGAGCGATGTCATTCATGGGGATTCCGCACGCTTGCAGTTCATGACTTATAGCCTAGTCAAGTGACAGCGCCAAACACGGCGGGTGCAGGTGACAAAAAGTGTCAGATAGTGCGGTTACGGGCTGTAGGAAATGGCGTTGTAGAGGGTTCGCGCCCAACGGGCGGGGCTTGGAGGCGTTGGCATGGCCTATGCTGCTTCCCTTGCAGATCATGAGATTTCGACTCATGCATGGAGCGTGTCTATGAAAAAACAACAAGGTTTTACTCTGATCGAACTGCTGATCGTGGTGGCGATCATCGGGATTCTGGCGACCATCGCCTTGCCGCAGTATTCCAAGTATCAGGCGCGGTCGAAGGTAACGGCGGGGCTGGCGGAGATCAGTGCGATGAAAGTGCCGTTCGAAGACACCATCAACCAAGGTACCGATCCGACGCTGACACTGGTGGCCGGTAGTGCCACCGTCACAACGTCAAATTGCGCCGTGACCGCATCGGGCACCGCTTCGACCGGGGCCGGCACCATTGTCTGCACAATCAAGAACGCTCCTGGCCCTGTTCTGGACAAAACCATCACCTTGACCCGTTCATCGGGCACCGGTGCTGGCGTCTGGACTTGCGGCACCACTGTGGCGCCGGACTATTCGCCAAAAGGCTGCACCGCCAGCGGTACATAAGTTGAATGTGTGCTGAACAGAATGCCCCGCAGTGCGGGGCATTTTTCATTGCGCAGCCGTTCACAAAAGCTTCAATAATTTCAGCGTCTTAGGAACTTTCCAAAAAACCGTAACTTGCATGTCGATAATTCGAAGGTCATGCAAATTGCATGATTTCGAAAATTTCGGTAATTCATAAGTTGTTGATTTATAAAGAAAATATTGATTTTCAAAAGTTGGCACAGCGTTCGCAACTACCTTGGTAACCCTGCTGACAAGACAACCAGCAGACTTTCCAGAAAAACAGGAGTTACTCGTATGAAGAAGTTCGCTATCACTGCCGCTGCTGCTACCGCGCTGACCCTGACCATGGCTTCCGGTGCATTCGCACAATCCACTCAGGCTACCCAGGCTCCAATGACTCTGGCTGCCGGTGAAGTCACCGAGATGAAACAAGATACTTCCGATACTTGGATCACCACCAAAGTCAAAGCTGACCTGGTTACCGAAAAAGGCATTCCTGGTACTGACATCAAAGTAGAAACCAACAAAGGCGTTGTATCGCTGTCGTCGACTACTGCTGTAACTGAATCGCAGAAAGACGTTGCTGTAGCGATCGCCAAGAAAATCAAAGGCGTCAAAGCGGTCTCCGCTGACGGCCTGAAAGCCGAGTAAGGCATGACTTCTCGCCTGGACCGGGAGAAGACGCGACAGACGGGCCGAGCAATACGTCTGCCGCAACTTTAGAGTTCATGCGAACGGTCACACGGATGTGACCATTACAGGCCCCGCCACTTGTGTCGGGGCCTGTTCTATTTCAGAGACGCAACAAAACAACTGTAGGAGTGAGCCTGCTCGCGATAGCGGTGTATCAGTCGATTGATGTGTCGACTGACCTAACGCCATCGCGAGCAGGCTCACTCCTACAAGGGGGTTGGTGTTGAGTCAGTTACCGCGTTTGCTGTTGATCTGCCGCAGGCGATTGCCTTCAAAGCGCAGGTATTGGTACATGCCGTTGCTCGGACCGTAAGTCCATTCCTCGACCTGAAACTCTTCGCGACGATTGGCGCTGCGCTTGTAGCCGAGCAGATCACGGCTGACCGGCTCACCGCACTTTTGCAGGACTTCGCTGGAACGGTCGCCAAGGCTGATCAACTGACTGCCGCAGCGCAGCGTATCGGACGCCGAGGCGTGATTGGCTGCGAACGTCATTGCGATCAATGCCAGCCACTGCAGTTTCATCATTCGGCATCCAGGTGCATTTGCGTCACCACGCGGCCATCGCTCTCGGCTTCACCGAGATTGGCGTCGATGAAGTACACACGGTCGTCTGCCAGTTGGCCTTTATCGACCAGATAATCCTTGATGCTGCTGGCCCGGTCCTGACCCAACTGACGCAACAGCACATCGCTGCCACTCCAGAACTGGATCACGCCTTCGCGCATCTTCGCTGTGCGTTCTTCCTTGCCCAGATCCTTCCATTCCGCCGGAGGCTGGGTTTTCAGACGGGTGCGGTAAATGCCCTCGAGCAGTGGACCTTTCTCGCTGTCGGGCACTTGCAGCAGCGACGCCTGAGCCGGGACTTTATCGCCACGACGCTGGAGCATCTTGTAGTAGTTGTACTGGTATTCACGTTCCAGACGCTGCTCGGCGAGCAACGGGCCGTCACTGCTTTTGGCGGCAGTGCCTTCGATCTCCAGACGCAGTGCCGGACGCTCCTTCAGCGCCTGAGACAGTTTGATCAGCGCCGCTTCGGCATCCTTGCTCAACTCGCTGGAACCCGGAGCAAACGACACGGTGCCAAGGTCTTGCGAGCTGCCACCACTGATCAGGCCGCCAATCATCTTGAATGGCGCGGCGGCGGTTTTGACGATCAGGTTGCGCAGGGTCTGCCAGACAATCGGCATCACGCTGAATTGCGGGTTGTTCAAGTCGCCGGTCACCGGCAACTCGATGGAGATCTTGCCGTCGACGTCCTTGAGCAGGGCAATCGCCAGTTTCAGCGGCAGGCTCACGGCATCCGGGCTGTCGACTTTTTCGCCGAGCTGCAATTGCTCGACCACCACTTTGTTTTCGGCTTTGAGCTGGCCCTTGGTGATCAGGTAATGCAGGTCGAGGTTGAGCCTGCCCTTGCGGATACGGTAACCGGCGAATTTGCCGGAGTAGGGCGTCAGTGTCGTCAGCTCGACGCGTTTGAAACTGGTGGCGATGTCGAGGCTGGCCATCGGGTCGAAGGGATTGACCGCGCCCTTGATGGTCACCGGTGCGTAGCGATCGACCTTGCCTTTGATGTCGACGCTGGCCGGTTTCGCCTGACGGCTGTCGATGGTGCCGATCTGGCCGTTGAGTTGCTGCACGGCGGTGGCGAAGTTGGGCGTCAGGCTGAAGTCGGCGAAGTTGGCCGAGCCGTCATTGATCGCGATGCCACCGATGTGAATACCCAACGGTTTCTCGTTGCTGGCCGGTTTGGCTGCCGTGGTTTTTGCGCCGCTGTCGGCCGGTTGCGGGATCAGCAGGTCGTCGATGTTGGTGGTGCGATCGTCGTTGATCATGAACCGCACATAAGGCTGGAACAGGTTGACCTTGTCGATCGACAGACTGTCGCCGTGCTGATAGTTCAGGCCTTCGACCACCACTTGCTGCCATTTGAGGAAGTCGCGGGTTTTCAAGGTGTCGAGGGTGTGCAGTTGATCGATCTGTGCGCGACCGGTGACGCTGAGTGCCAGTGGTTCGGTGCTCTTGAGATTGACCTTCAGATCACTGCCGAGCATGCCGCTGCGCAGTTCCAGACGAATGAACGGGTTGATGTAGGACTGCGCAACCCGCAGGTCGATGTCCTGGGTTTTCACGTTGAGCTGGGCGTTGACCGGGGCGAGATTGACCGTGCCGTCTGCCATGATCTTGCCTTGCTTGCCCACGCCGCTGTCGAGTTTGAGCTTGAAGGGCGAACCGTTGAGGCTGTCGAAGTCTTGCAGGTCGACGTTTAGCGGGGTGATATCCAGTGCCACCGCAGGGGTTGCCGAACGGTCGGCCACATGCACGGTGTAGTTACGCAATTGCACGTCTTTGAGCAGCACTTGCCATGGTTTGCTCGGCGCAGTGGATTCTGGCTTCGGCGAATCAGCAGCGGCTGGCGTGCTGGCAGGTTCCGCAGCGGCTTTGGCGGCGGGTTTCGACGGTTGGCTGGCGAACAGTTTCTGCCAGTCCAGTTGCCCGTCGGCTTCGAGGGCGGCCCAGGTTTCCAGTTTGTTGCTGCGGATCTTGCCGACCACGACTTGTTGTTTGGCCAGATCCACCGAGGTTTCGCTGACGTCCAGGCGTTCGAGTTTCGCCAGTGGTCGCCCATCCGGAGCCTTGATGGCGAACGGCGCGATGCTCACCGCAACGTTGTTCAGTTGCAGCTCGGTTTCTTTCGACAGATTGAGTTTGTATTCGCTGCTGAGGCTGATTACACCGTCTTCCAGCACCAGCGGCACCGAATCACGCACGTAGGGCCAGAACGCTTTCATCTTGCCGTCGGTGACTTTCAGGGTGCCTTCGGAAGTGAACGGGATCAGGCTGAAATTGCCACTCCAGTCGATCCGCCCACCGGCCGGGCCGATGGCGACCAGGGTCATGTCGGCACTGTCTTCGGGCAGGGTGCTGAGGTTTTTCAGTTCGAAGCTGAGGTCGTCGTAGAGAAATTCGATGGGCTCGCTCGGACGCACGTCTTCAAAGTGCACGACGCCGCCGGCCAGTTTGATGTTGTCGATGCGCAGCGGGAACGGTTTGGCGTCCGGGTCGGCTGGTGTCGGCTCGCTGGCCGGCACATTGAACAGGCCGAGCAGGTTGAGTTTGCCGTCTTTGGCGAAAAGGATTTCGGTTTTCGGCTTGTCCAGCTCGATGTTGGCCAGATGCAGGGCTTTGGTCCACAGGCTGTCGATTTGCAGGTCGGCGTACAGGCGATCGAAGCCGACCTGTTCCTTGCCCGGCTCGCCGATGACCAGTCCCCACAGGGTGACTTCAAGGCTGAACGGATTGAGCTCGATACGCTGGATATGCGCAGGCACCGTTGCGTAATTGGCCAGTTGTTGATTGGCCACACGCAGGGCGATGCCCGGCAAAATCAGAAACCCCAGCAGGCTGTAGAGGGCCAGAGCAGTCAACAAGGCGCCAATCGCGCGAATCAATCCTTTGGGCATGTGCGGCTTCATCTGTCTGAATCGGAGTGCCTTGGAGTATGGCACGCGATTCTGGTTCCGAAGTACCTCGCATGGAGCAGGATTGTTCAGATTCTTCTGTAGGAACGCTTTCCATGTGGGAGCGAGCCTGCTCGCGAAGGCGTTCTATCAGCCACTCTATCTGTTGGCTGATACATCGCTTTCGCGAGCAGGCTCGCTCCCACATTGGACAGTTGTCAGCTGCGCGGGCAGCTCAGAGCTGCAGGATCAGGGTTTTCAGCGGCGGTTGCTGGTCCATGGACGGAAAGTCGGCGCCCGGGGTCATCACGCTCCACTCACGCACCGGTCGCCCGGCCTTCTCGGCGCAGCGCAGCACCTGCTCGCGCCAGTCGTCCATGCTGACTTTCGCCAGGTTGTTGCAGCAGATCAGCACGCCGTTGTCGGCGGTGGTCAGCAGGGCCGGTTTGAGCAGGCTCTGATAGTCGCGCAGCAGGTCGACGGTGCCGAATGCGCTCTTGGCCCACGCGGGCGGGTCGAGCAGGACCAGATCATATTGGCGCTGATCGAGGCGCTGGTAGCTCGGCAGTTTCTGTCCACGGCGCTGACTGATCGGCAGACCGGCGAGTTGCCGGATTGCCGGAAAGTAATCGGACTGGATGAACTGCATCTGCGGCAATTGCGGGTTGAGCAGACCGTTTTCACGGCCGACCGCCAGATTGCCTTCAGCGAAATCCAAGTTACACACCTCACGCGCGCCACCGGCGGCCGCACTGAGGCCGACGCCGCAGGTGTAGGCAAACAGGTTGAGCACGGATTTGCCCTTGGCGTGATCCTTGACCCAGCCACGGGTGTTGCGCAGGTCGAGGAACAGCAGCGGATCCTGCCCGGCATGACGCCCGCGCACACGGTAGTTCAGACCCCATTCGTGGCCAACCAGATCGGCCAGCGCCGCCTCGTCAGCCTTATAGACGCTGTCTTCGCGGTCAATGCGCGAGTTGCCACGGGAGCGGTCGTTGTAGACCAGCAAGGTTTCCAGCCCCAGGCTCTGATTAACCATGGCGTGCAGTTGCAGCAGGTCGTCCCGCTCCAGCGTCTGGTGGAAGCTTTGCACCAGCAGTTGCGGGCCATAACGGTCGATAGTCAGACCGCCGGCGCCTTCCTGGCTGCCGTGGAACAGCCGATAGCAATCGGTGCCCTGGCGGTGCAGCTCGGCCAGCAAATCCTGGCGTTGATCGAGGGCGGCGCGCAGCGCCTGATTCAAGGAAGACATGCGGGCGCCTTGCTGGTGAGAATGGGGGCGCGGGAGTTTAGCAGTTTGGCGGGTAACCGAGGTGCTGCCTTCGCGAGCAGGCTCGCTCCCACATGGGATATGTGCTGCAAATCAAATCTCCTGTGGGAGCGAGCCTGCTCGCGAAGCTTTTAGGTCAGCAAACCCATCCGGCGTTTGGCCCGTTGCACCGAACCATTGCGCATCGCCCAGCGCAGCATCGGTGCGCTGCGTCTGACGCTGGCGCGAATCAACTGGCGTTGCAGCGAACTCTGGCGGACATCGAGCATATCGCTGGCCCAGTCCGGCAGCAGATCAATACCGGCCTTCATCATCAGATCGCCAAACGGCCGGGCCAGAACACTGGGCGCCGGTGCGGCCAGCAATAGGCGCAACACTTCTCGGCTGCGCTCGTCGCACAGCAACTGCGGGCGCATGCGTTGCAGATAATCGGCTACCGCTTGCCGCGATTTCGGCACATTCCGCGCACCGAGGCGTTCGGCAATCACGGCGATTTCCGCGTAATAACAATCCTGATCCGCCCCCGACAACTGCGGGTTGCGATAACGCAAATGCGCCGCGAGAAAGTTACTCACTTCCGCCACATGCACCCACGTCAGCAAATCCGCATCGCTGGCCGCGTAAGGGCGGCCATCCGGCGCGGTACCGACCACTTGCAGGTGAATGATGCGCACTTTCTCGATCAGCCAGTCGGCGTCCTTTCGCGAGCCGAATGTGGTGCCGGAAACAAACTGACTGGTGCGCCGCAAGCGTCCGAGCATGTCTTCACGAAAATTCGAATGATCCCAAACCCCGGCCAATGCCAGCGGATGCAAGGCTTGCAGCAACAACGCGCTGATGCCGCCGATCAACATGCTGCTGAAGTCGCCGTGCACCTGCCAACTGATCGAGTCGGGGCCGAACAGGCCGGGGTCGCCCTTGGGGTTTTCCAGATCGAGTTGGCCGAGGGACAGCCCGGTCAGGCTCATGAGCTGGTTTTCAATACGACTGCGGATGAATTCCATGACCACTCAGTGCGAAAGGGCGGGCGCGGCCGGTTGACCGCGCCCGGGGTGTTACTGATTGAGGCGCTTGTCGATCAGGCCTTGCACCACGCTCGGGTCAGCCAGGGTCGAGGTGTCGCCGAGGCTGTCGAGTTCGTTGCAGGCGATCTTGCGCAGGATGCGCCGCATGATCTTGCCTGAACGGGTTTTCGGCAAGGCCGGCGCCCACTGGATCAAGTCCGGTTTGGCGAAGCTGCCGATTTCCTTGCTGACATGGGCGAGCAGTTCTTTCTTCAGTTCATCATTCGGTTCGGTGCCGTTCATGGGCGTGACGAAGGCGTAGATGCCCTGACCTTTGACGTCGTGGGGGTAACCGACCACGGCGGCTTCGGCGATGCTGTCGTGCAGCACCAGCGCGCTTTCCACTTCAGCCGTGCCGATGCGGTGACCGGAGACGTTGATCACGTCGTCGATGCGCCCGGTGATCCAGTAGTCGCCATCCTCGTCGCGGCGCGCGCCGTCGCCGGTGAAGTAGTAACCGGGGTAGGGTTTGAAATAGGTGTCGACCATGCGTTGCGGGTCGCCGTAGACGCTGCGGATCTGTGCCGGCCAGCTCGATTTGATCGCCAGCACGCCGCTGCCGGCGCCTTTGATTTCCTTGCCTTGCTCATCAAGCAACACCGGTTGCACGCCGAACATCGGCTGGGTGGCGCAGCCCGGTTTGATCCGCTGTGCGCTGACCAGCGGGCTGAGCATGATGCCGCCGGTTTCGGTCTGCCACCAGGTGTCGACGATAGGGCAGCGCTGTTCTCCTACGACGTTGAAATACCATTCCCACGCTTCCGGGTTGATCGGCTCACCGACGCTGCCGAGTAATCTGAGGCTGGCGCGCGAGGTTTCCTTCAACGGTTCGGCACCTTCGCGCATCAACGCGCGCAGGGCGGTCGGTGCTGTGTAGAAGATGTTGACCTTGTGTTTATCAATCACCTGCCAGAAGCGTGAACTGCTCGGGTAGCTCGGCACGCCTTCGAACATCAGCGTGGTTGCGCCATTGGCCAATGGGCCGTAGACGATGTAGCTGTGGCCGGTGACCCAGCCGACGTCGGCGGTGCACCAGAACACCTCGCCGTCACGGTAGTCGAGAACGTATTTGAAGGTCATCGCCGCTTGCAGCAGGTAACCGCCGGTGGTGTGCAGCACGCCTTTGGGTTTGCCGGTGCTGCCGGAGGTGTAGAGGATGAACAGCGGATCTTCGGCGTCCATCGGTTCCGGTGGGCAATCGTCGCTGACATCGCGCACGGCCTGGTGATACCAGAGATCACGACCCTCGACCCAATCGACGTTGCCTTGGCTGCGTTCGACCACCACGACGGTGCTGACGTCCGGGCAACTTTGCAGGGCTTTGTCGACATTCTGTTTCAGCGGAACGAACTTGCCGCCGCGCACGCCTTCATCCGCCGTGATCACCGTGCGGCAATCGGCATCGAGAATGCGGTCACGCAGGGAATCAGGGGAGAAACCGCCGAACACCACCGAATGGATCGCACCGATCCGCGAACAGGCGAGCATGGCGTACGCGGCTTCGGGGATCATCGGCATGTAGATGCACACCCGGTCGCCTTTCTTCACGCCACGGCTTTTCAGCACGTTGGCCAAGCGGCAGACGTGGTGATGGAGTTTTTTGTAAGTGATTTGTGCCGATTCGGCCGGGTCGTCGCCTTCCCAGAGCAGGGCGGTCTGCTCGCCGCGTTTTGCCAGGTGGCGGTCGATGCAGTTGTAACTGACGTTCAGTCTGCCCCCGGCAAACCAGGCAGCTTCACCGGTTTTCAGGTCATAGCGCTGAACGGTCTGCCACGGCGTGCTCCAGTCGAGGAAGCGCGTGGCCTGTTCGGCCCAGAAGGTTGTGGGGTGTTCAATGGATTCGCGGTACAGGCGCCGGTAGTCATCCTGACTCAATTGCGCAGCCCGGCGGACGGCATCGGCTTTGGGGAACGTGCTGATATCGAACATGACGGTTCCTTATTCTTGTGGTGCGACAGGAATAAAGATGCGCCGATGGGGGCAAGGGATCAAGGCCGCCCCTCACCCTAACCCTCTCCCAAAGGGAGAGGGGACTGACCGAGGTGTTTGGGCTTGATACATCGTCTTGAAATTCCGGAGTCGAACTCAAGTATTGAAAAGCGTGAAAATCGGCTCCCTTTCCCCCTCTACCCCTTGGGGGAGAGGGCTGGGGTGAGGGGGAAGCGATTTGGCTGTCACCGCGAAATCCACGCCAAACGCCAGACAAAAAAAAAGCCCCTGAACTTCAGGGGCTCTCTATCAAGCGACTGATCAACCGCGGTGACGACCGCGGAAGTAGTTGATCAGGCCCTGAGTGGAAGGATCGTCAGCGGTGGTTTCATCGCTGCCGACCAGACGGTTGTAAACGCCTTTGCCCAGTTCCTTGCCCAGCTCCACGCCCCATTGGTCAAAGGCGTTGATGCCCCAGACCACGCTTTGTACGAACACTTTATGTTCATACATTGCCACCAGCGCGCCAAGACGACGCGGGCTGATGCGTTCAACCACAATGGTGTTGCTCGGACGGTTGCCCGGGATCACCTTGTGCGGCGCCAGTTTGTGCACTTCTTCTTCGCTCATGCCCTTGTCGCGCAGTTCCTGCTCGGCTTCCGGCAAGGTCTTGCCGAGCATCAGCGCCTGGCTCTGCGACAGGCAGTTGGCGTACAGCCACTGATGGTGGTCGGAAACCGGGTTGAAGCTGACGATCGGCACGATGAAATCGGCCGGGATCAACTGCGAACCTTGATGCAGCAACTGGTGGTAAGCGTGCTGACCGTTGCAGCCGACGCCGCCCCAGATCACCGGACCGGTATCGGTCGACACCGGCGTGCCGTCCTGGCGCACGCTCTTGCCGTTGGATTCCATGTCCAGTTGTTGCAAGTGCTTGGTGATGTTGCGCAGGTAGTGGTCGTACGGCAGGATCGCGTGGCTTTGCGCGCCCCAGAAGTTGCCGTACCACACACCGAGCAGGGCCAGCAGCACCGGCATGTTCTGTTCGAACGGCGCAGTCTGGAAATGCTGATCCATGGTGTAGGCACCGGACAGCAGCTCCTTGAAGTTGGACATGCCGATGGCCAAAGCAATCGGCAAACCGATGGCCGACCACAGCGAATAACGACCGCCGACCCAGTCCCACATCGGGAAGATGTTTTCTTCGCGGATACCAAACGCCACGGCCGCTGCGTTGTTGCTCGATACGGCGATGAAGTGACGATACAGCTCGGCTTCCGAACCGCCCTGCGCCAGGTACCAGGCACGAGCAGCCTGGGCATTCTTCAGGGTTTCGAGGGTGTTGAACGACTTCGACGAAACGATGAACAGCGTGGTCTCGGCGCGCAGTTTCTGCGTCAGCTCGTGGAATTCGCTGCCGTCGATGTTCGCCAGATAATGGCAACGCACGCCTTTCTGCGCGTACGACAGCAGGGCTTCGGAGACCAGCTCAGGGCCGAGGAACGAGCCACCGATGCCGATGTTGACCACGTCGGTGATCGGCTTCTCGGTGTAGCCACGCCACAGACCGTCGTGAATGCGGCCAACCAGGTCGGTGATCTGGTTCAGGACCTTGTGGACTTCCGGCATCACATTGACGCCATTGACCGACAGCTTGTCGCCCACCGGACGGCGCAGCGCGGTATGCAACGCCGGGCGACCTTCGGAGGTGTTGACGATTTCGCCTTCAAACAGCGCTTTGATGGCGCCCTTGAGATCGACTTCATTGGCCAGACCGACCAGCAGGTTGCGGGTCTGGGCGTTGATCAAATTCTTCGAATAATCGAGAAACAGTCCGCAGCTACTGAGGGTGAACTGGTTGAAGCGCTGCGGATCGGCGTTGAAGGCTTCGCGCATGCTGAAATCCTGCATGGCTTGGCGGTGATCTTTCAACGCTTGCCAGGCGGGCAGAGCGGTAACGTCTTGAGGAGTGAGGTAATACGCCATCGCTGCGGTTTTCCTTTTTACTTGAACGGCCTTTTGAACACTGAACAGACCCGGCACGCCCTGTTTGGGCATGGGATCATCTGCGTCGACACGATTTCTGGACACAGGGCGAATACAGTAAACCTCGCGCTGCGTTCTGTCTTGACTTTGTCTGACCAGATCCCTGTACTTTTTTAACATCCAGACCGGGAACTGGCCGACAAACGGAGGGGGAGCGGGGCGATTTCGCGATCAGGCGAGCTGAACCGGGATGGCGTTGCTGGTGTGGCTCAGCTCGTTGCCGGGCGCCATGTAGAGCATGCGCGGCTTGAAATTGACCAGCTCGGCTTCGCTGTAATGGGCGTAGGCACAAATGATCACGCGGTCGCCGACCTTGGCCTTGTGCGCAGCGGCGCCGTTGACGGAGATCATCCGCGAGCCTTCTTCACCACGAATCGCGTAGGTGGTGAAACGCTCGCCGTTGTCGACGTTGTAAATCTGGATCTGCTCGTATTCACGGATGCCGGACAAGTCCAGCCACTCGCCATCGATGGCGCACGAACCTTCGTAATCGAGCACCGCATGAGTGACTTCGGCGCGGTGCAGTTTGGCCTTGAGCATGATCGCGTGCATGAGTGTTTTCCCGGGTTGGAATCGAACGGCGGGCAGTGTGCCCGAAGGCTTTTAAGGCGGCAATACAGCTGGAATGCAATCTTCATGACGCTGAAAAACACTGTAGGAGTGAGCCTGCTCGCGATGGCGGTGTGTCATTCAACACTAATGCTGACTGACACCCCGCCATCGCGAGCAGGCTCACTCCTACAGGGGGCGATGCGGTGTTTTTAAGCCGGGGTGTCGAGATTCAGGTGCAGGTTGTCGATCAACCGCGTAGTGCCGAGGAACGCCGCCACCAGAATCACCAGATCACGGTCTTCAGCCGTCGCCGGACGCAGGGTCAGCGCATGGCGGATTTCCAGATAGTCCGGACGTAGCCCCGCTGCTTCCAGCTGCTGCAACTGGGCACTGATCAGCGCCGGGAAGTCGCGTTCACCCTGCTTGATCGACTCGGCAATGTTGCTCAGCGAGCGATAAACGACCGGAGCCACCGCGCGTTGTTCTTCGCTGAGGAAACCGTTGCGCGACGATAACGCCAGGCCATCGGCGGCGCGTACGGTCGGCTCGCCGATGATCTGGATCGGCATGTTCAGGTCATGCACCAGGGCACGGATCACGGCCAGTTGCTGATAATCCTTCTGGCCGAAAATCGCCAGATCCGGCTGGACCATGTTGAACAGCTTGCTGACCACGGTCGCCACGCCTTCAAAGTGCCCCGGACGGCTGGCGCCGCACAGGCCTTCGGACAATTGCGGCACGCTGACCCGAGTCTGCCCGGCCATGCCGTCGGGGTACATTTCCTCGACAGTCGGCGCGAACAGCAGGGAGCAACCGGCTTCAAGGAGTTTTTCCTGATCGGCCGCGAGGGTGCGCGGGTATTTGTCGAGGTCTTCACCGGCGCCGAATTGCAGCGGGTTGACGAAAATGCTCGCGACCACGAAATCGACCCGCTGTGTGGCTTTGGTGATCAGTGCGACGTGACCGCTGTGGAGGTTGCCCATGGTCGGCACGAAGCCGATGCGCTTGCCTTCGCTGCGGGCGCGGGCTACGGCGGCGCGCAGTTCGCGTACGGTTTTGACGGTGTTCATGCAGAAAATCCGTGTTCGATGCCAGGGAACGTGGTGGCTTTGACTTCGTTGACGTAAGCCTTCAGCGCGGATTGGATGCTGTCCTGACCCTGCATGAAGTTCTTCACGAACTTCGGCACGCGGCCAGTGATCGACAGGCCGAGCATGTCGTGCAGCACCAATACCTGACCGTCGGTGGCGTTACCGGCGCCGATGCCGATCACCGGGATCTTCACCGCCTGGCTGATTTCGGCGGCCAGTTCGCTCGGCACGCATTCGAGCAGCAGCATCGCCGCACCGGCCTGTTCCAGCGAGATCGCATCAGCACGCATCTGCCGCGCCTGGTTCTCGTTGCGCCCCTGCACTTTATAGCCGCCGAGAATGTTCACCGCTTGCGGGGTCAGGCCCATGTGCGCGCACACCGGTACACCGCGTTCGGCGAGCAGACGGATCGACTCGGCGAGCCACAGCTGACCTTCGACCTTGACCATGTGCGCACCGGCCTGCATCAGCATGGCGCTGTTAGTCATGGTTTGTTCAAGGGTGGCATTGGCCATGAACGGCAGGTCGGCGAGGATCAGGGCATCGCTGTTGCCGCGTTTGACGCAAGCGGTGTGGTAGGCCATTTCTGCGGTGGTCACCGGCAACGTGCTGTCGTGACCTTGCAGGACCATGCCGAGGGAGTCGCCCACCAGCAGCACTTCGACACCGGCCTCATTACAGGCGTGAGCGAAGGTCGCGTCATAGCAGGTCAGCATGGTGATCTTTTCACCTTTCTGCTTGAGGCTCTGGAGCGTGGTCAGGGTGATGGCTGGCATGTAAAAAATCCTCGTTCAGGCGCTCTGGAAACTACTGCGAGTAACGCGCGTGATTCTTCATCTACTCAGGCGCACGCTCTTTTGTCGTGCTTATAAGGCCTGGATTGCGCCCGTATGTGCCGTGTTGGCGGCAGCGGGACGCCTATAGTCGTGATGAGCCAACAGGAAGTCAATTGCGTGTGTTACCGCGTTGTTACGAGGGGAGTGTTACCGGCGTTACTGATGCGATTCAGCGGCGCGGCGGGGCTGATTCGAAGGGTTTTTGTCCGACAAAATCCAGCGTACGCAATAAACCAATGTGGGAGCGAGCCTGCTCGCGAAGGCGGCGAATCAGTCAACGCAGTGTTGAAGGAAACATCGCTTTCGCGAGCAGGCTCGCTCCCACTGGGGATTGCAATCAATCTGTCGGGAGGCGTTCCAAGCCGACGAACGGGCAGGCGGCGAGCAGATCGGACAGGCTGCGGCCGTCGGCAAGGTGCAAATCTTGCGGGGCCAGTTCGGCGAGGGGATAGAGCACGAACGCGCGTTCCTGAATCTGGTAATGCGGGACTTTCAGGCGCGGCTCGTCGATCAGGCGATCACCGAACAGCAGAATATCCAGATCCAGCGTACGTGGGCCCCAGCGTTCGAGGCGTTCGCGACCTTGGTCATTCTCGATGGCTTGCAATGCATCGAGCAGTTCCAGTGGGGCGAGCGAGCTGTCGAGCGCCGCGACCGCGTTGGTGTAACGCGGTTGGCCCGGCAGCAACGAGTCGCTTTGATAGAAAGCAGAAACGCCGGCGAGTGTGGTCTGCGGCAATTGCCCCAGCGCCTCGACGGCGCTGCGCAATTGTTCGGCCGGGTCAGCGAGGTTGCTGCCCATGCCGATGTAGATGCGTTCCATGCCTTTACTCGCCTGTCGAAGCGCTCGGTGCGCCGGCGCGTTTTCGCTTGGAACCGCTGCTGCGGCGACGTTTGCGCGGAGCACCGCTGGCGTCATCACCTTTACCGCTGAGGTCGCGGATCATGTCGCGACGTTCACTGTCGTTGGCGTCCTGATAGTCTGTCCACCATTCGCCCAGGCCATCCGTTTCCTCGCCAGCGCTTTCACGCAGTAACAGGAAGTCGTAACCGGCACGGAATCGCGGATTATCCAGCAACAGGTCGGCACGTTTGCCGCTGCGGCGTGGCAGACGCTCCTGCATGTCCCAGATCTCGCGGATCGGCATGGTGAAACGTTTCGGAATCGCGATGCGCTGGCACTGTTCGGCGATCAGTTCGTGGGCGCCTTCCTGCATTGCCGGGATCGGCGGCATGCCGCGCTCTTGCAGGCGCAGCACGCGAGCCGGCAGGGCAGGCCACAGCAGCGCGGCAAACAGGAACGCCGGGGTTACCGGTTTGTTCTGCTTGATGCGCAGGTCGGTGTTGGTCAGCGCTTCGCTGATCAGCGTGTGGGTGTATTCCGGGTTGTGTTCCAGCGCGTCGGCACTGGCCGGGAACAGCGGGGCGAACAGTTGCAGGTCGACCAGCATTTCGAAAGTGATCGCGCCGTGGCCCGAGAGGAACAGTTTCAGCACTTCTTCGAACAGGCGTGCCGACGGGATCTCGCGCAGCATCGGCGCCAGTTCGCGGATCGGCTGCACGGTGTGCTTCTCGATGCCGAAGTTGAGCTTGGCGGCGAAACGCACGGCGCGCAGCATGCGCACCGGGTCTTCCTGATAACGCTGCTTCGGATCGCCGATCAGGCGGATCAGGTGATTGCGAATGTCGTGTACACCGTTGGCGTAATCGAGGATGCGCTCGCTGACCGGATCGTAATACAGGGCGTTGATGGTGAAGTCGCGGCGTTGCGCGTCTTCTTCCAGGGTGCCGTAAACGTTATCGCGCAGAATCCGCCCGCTCTCGTTACGCGAAGACTGGTTGCTGTCTTCGTCGTCTTCGTTGATCGGGTGATTGGCGCGGAAGGTCGCGACTTCAATGATTTCGCGACCGAAATGAATGTGCACCAGTTTGAAGCGGCGACCGATGATCCGCGCATTGCGGAATTCGGCACGGACTTGCTCGGGCGTGGCGCTGGTGGCGACGTCGAAATCCTTGGGCGTGATGCCCAACAGCATGTCACGCACGCAACCGCCGACCAGATAAGCCTGGTAACCGGCACCTTGCAGGCGTTCGACGATATTCACCGCATAGCGGCTGAACTGCGTTTTCTGCAGCGAGTGTTGGCCGCTGTTGAGCACTTCAGGGGTGCTGCGGATGTGTTGCGTACGACGCACGGGAGTTCGGAATGACTGGAACAACTTCTTCAGCATGGGATGCACTGTTTGAAGGAATGTTCGGCCATACCAAAGAATGACCGCATGATGGGCGCAGATTCTAGCATTTAGTCGAGGGATGGTGTAGGACACGGCCGATTTGAGCTGCAAGCCGCAGGCTACAGGCATCGCGCGCGATAAAAACGGGGGATTTTGTAGCGGGGAGAAACTACAAGGGGAGCCGAAGCTCCCCAAGAAGTAGTTGCGTGCTCTTTTTATTATTGATTCGGGCTTTTTGTTTTTGTTGAGTGCCCTCGCCACGAAGTGTTTCCTTCGTGACCCTCCCAATCGGGAGCCAAGAGCAAACGGATTGCTTTGGTCGCTGAATTGCAGTGATCTCTCGATCCAACCAGTACAGGCTCTGTCTTAGGACAGTTTTTGTTGTTCTCGGCCTGGTCGTGGGGCAAGCCCCAAATACAACGCCTCTCCAAAAGAATCAGTTAGCTGCGCCTCTCGCCGTCTTGTTTTTATTGTGCGTGAGTCGATTCGTCTTATTTTTATTGTCTTGTGCATTGCTTGTTATTGTTCTTGTACCAAACATGTAGCAGGGGCCGTGCCAACTTTTGCGAAACCCAATAAAACAAGGGGTTAGGTCGATATAGCCGTTTTGTCGGGGCGAAAAAAAGCCGGGGTTTCGTTACCGATAACCCCGGCTTCTGTTACGTGAATCGACTGAGGTAACAGTTTTTTCACCTCTTCAAGCGTTACCTGCACACTCGACAGGTAACGTTCAGCTCTCGCTGGCGACCCCGGTCTTGCGCCGTGGGATGCCCAGACGCTGACGGCGTTCCCACAGACATTTACGGCTGACGCCCAATTTGCGCGCCAGTTCGGTCTCAGTCATGTGGTCCTGATGCTCGAGGACGAAGTGCTGGAAGTAATCTTCCAGCGACAGGTCTTCGGTTGGCTCATGGCTGCTGTTGCTGGCGTTACCCGGCGTTTGTGGCGGCAGACCGATGAACTCGTCGTCTTCCAGATCGCTGAGTTCAATGTCGATGCCCAGCAGGTCGGCAGAGATTTCCGGGCTTTCGCTCAGAATCACCGCGCGCTCGACTGCGTTCTCCAGCTCTCGCACGTTACCCGGCCAGGAGTAATGCCGGATCGCCTGTTCGGCATCCGCGGCAAATTTCAGGTCGGTACGGTTGATGCGTGCGCTCTGGCGAGCGAGGAAAGCCGTGGCGATTTCGTTGACGTCGGCACCGCGCTCGCGCAGGGCCGGCAGTTTCAGGGCGATCACGTGCAGGCGGTAATAAAGGTCTTCACGGAACTGGCCGATTTTCGCCAGGCTCTTCAGGTCCCGGTGAGTGGCCGCGATCAGGCGCACATCAACTTTCTGTGACTGCACGGAACCAACACGGCGAATTTCACCTTCCTGCAACACACGCAGCAGGCGCGCCTGAGCTTCCAGCGGCAATTCGCCGATTTCGTCGAGGAACAACGTGCCGCCGTCCGCCGCTTCAACCAGACCGGCACGCCCGGCGCTGGCGCCAGTGAACGCGCCTTTCTCGTGGCCGAACAGTTCGGACTCGATCAGGCTTTCCGGAATGGCTGCGCAGTTCACCGAGATCATCGGCGCCTTGGCGCGTTTCGACAGGTTGTGCAGGGCGCGGGCCACCAGTTCTTTACCGGTGCCAGACTCGCCCTGGATCAACACATTGGAATCGGTTGGCGCGACTTTGCGGATCTTGCTGTACAGATCCTGCATCGGTGGGCAGGAACCGATGATGCCAATCTCGCCATTGCTGTTGTCGACGGCAGATTTGCCGCTGCCATTGGTCGGTTTGCTGGCAACCGCTTCGCCGGCCGCCGGTGCCGATTGGCGATCACGCAGGATCCGCGCGACAGCCTGAAGCATTTCATCGTGGTCGAAAGGCTTGGCGATGTAGTCCACCGCGCCCATCTTCATCGAGTCGACCGCCGAGCGCAGGCTGGCGTAACTGGTCATGATCAGCACCGGCGTGCCCTGGCCGAGCTTGATCAGCTCGGTGCCCGGAGCGCCCGGCAAACGCAGATCGCTGACGATCAGATCGAACGTAGGAATGGTGAAGCGTTCTTGTGCTTCCTGCACTGAACCGGCTTCGCTGACCTGGTACTGGTTGCGTTCCAGCAGGCGGCGCAAGGCGGAGCGGATAATTGTTTCGTCTTCGACGATCAAAATGTGCGGCATTGATTCGATACTCTCGACGGTCTCAGTTCACAGCGGACGTCGCTTCGACATGACGCGGTAAGGTCACCCGGATACGGGTGCCGCGTTGGCTTTGTACATCAGCCGGGCTGTCGATGGTGATTTGTCCATAATGCTCTTCAACGATGGAATAGACCAGTGCAAGGCCCAGACCGGTGCCTTCGCCAGGATCCTTGGTGGTGAAGAAGGGTTCGAACAATCTATCCATGATGTTCTTCGGAATACCGCTGCCTTCGTCTTCGACGATCAGATCGACCGTGTGTTCGCCGGCTTCGCTCTTGACCCGTACCGCACTGTGCGGCGGCGAGGCGTCGCGGGCGTTGGAGAGCAGATTGATCAAGACTTGGGCAAGCCGCTGCGGGTCGCCTTCGACCCAGTGATCGGGATCGCACAGGTTGTAGAACTGCACTTCGAAATTGCGTCGGTTCAGGGCCAGCAGGCCAATTGCATCCTGCGCGACTTCAGCCAGACAGACGGGCTCGTCACTGTGCTGATGGCTGCCGGCGTGGGCGAAGCTCATCAGCGACTGGACGATGCGCGAGACGCGTTTGGTCTGTTCGAGAATCTGCCCGCTGATTTCCGTCAGTTCGCCGTCGTCTTCGCGTTCTTCGCGCAGGTTCTGCGCAAGACAAGCGATGCCGGTGATCGGGTTGCCGATTTCGTGGGCTACACCGGCGGCAAGGCGACCAATGCTCGCCAGACGTTCGGAGTGCACCAGTTTGTCTTCGAGCATCTGCGTTTCGGTCAGATCTTCGACCAGCAGAACCAAGCCACTGTTACCCGGTGCCAACGGCTCATCGATCGCCGCTTTGTGCAGGTTCAGCCAGCGCGTCTGGCCGTCGAGGGCCAGATGCTGTTTGTGCAAATGCTCGTCCGGCAGATCGATGAAACCTTGCAGCAGACCTTTCCACGGCTCGCCGATGGTACTCAGGCGCGAACCGACCACACGCTGCGCGGCGATCCCGGTGAGTTCTTCCATGGCCTTGTTCCACATCAGGATCTCTTGATCCTTGGCCAGCGAGCAGACGCCCATCGGCAGTTCCTGCAAGGTCTGGCGGTGGTAACGGCGCAGGGCATCGAGTTCGGCAGCCAGACCTGTGAGGCGCGAGTGGTAATCCTCGAGGCGGCTTTCGATGAAGTGGATGTCTTCGGTGACGTAGTTTTCGCCGCCGGCCTTGTAGGGCAGGAAGGTTTCGACCATGTCCTGCGCCACGCTCGGCCCCATCAGACCGGAGAGGTTGGCTTCGATGCGATCGCGCAAACGGCGCAGGGCATACGGGCGGCGTTCGTCGAATGGCAGATAGAGGTCACGCAGCGCTTGCTCGACTTCCTTCTGCGCAGCCTTGGCACCCAACGGTTTCGCCAGTTGCGTGGCGAATTCCTGCGGCGAGGCGGCGTGCAATTCGCGGCGTTGCGGACGACGCACGTTATCCACAGCACAGGCTTCAGCGGCACTGGCTTCTTCGGGGCTGGCATTGGTGAACAGCGAGATCAGGGTGAACATCAAGACGTTGGCCGCCAGCGAGGCGATGGCCGCCATGTGCCAACTGGTGTCGTCGAGCACATAAATCATGTTCAGCAACGGGATGTAGAAACCCTGCAGATTGCCGACCAACGGCAGCAGCATGGTCACCACCCAGACCAGGATTCCCGCCAGCAAACCGGCAATAAAGCCGCGCCGGTTAGCGGTCGGCCAGTACAGCACCGAGAGCACACCCGGCAGGAATTGCAGCGTCGCGACAAAGGCAACAATGCCGAGGTTGGCCAGATCCTGTCCGGCACCGAGCATCAGATAGAAGCAAAACCCGGCCATGATGATCGCGACGATCAGCGCCCGGCGGGTCCATTTCAACCAGCGATAGATGTTGCCTTCAGCCGGTGGTTGATAAAGCGGCAGCACCAAGTGGTTCAACGCCATGCCCGAAAGGGCGAGCGTGGTGACGATGATCAGACCGCTGGCCGCCGACAGTCCTCCGACGTAGGCAAGCAATGCCAGCGGTTTGCTGTTGGCTGCAATGCCGATGCCCAGGGTGAAATATTCCGGGTCGGTGGTGGCGCCGAGCTTCAGGCCTGCCCACAGGATCAACGGTACCGCCAGGCTCATCAACAGCAGAAACAACGGCAGGCCCCAGCTCGCACTCACCAATGAACGGGGGTTGAGGTTTTCAGTAAAGGTCATGTGATACATGTGCGGCATCACGATCGCCGAGGCGAAGAACACCAGCAGCAGCGTGCGCCACGGGCCTTCCTGCAAGGGCGTATGCAACGCCGCGAGGGCGGTCTGGTTTTGCAGCAGCCACAGTTCCAGCTGTTGCGGGCCGTCGAACACGCCGTACAGCGCATACAGGCCGACGCCGCCAAGGGCAATGAGTTTGATCACCGACTCAAAGGCAATCGCGAACACCAGCCCTTCATGTTTTTCGCGGGTGGCGATATGGCGGGAACCAAAGAAGATCGTAAACAGGATGATCAGTGCGCAGAACGCCAGCGCCACGCGGCTCTGAATCGGTTCGCCGGTGAGGATGCCGATGGAGTCGGCCACCGCTTGAATCTGCAGCGCCAGCAACGGCAGCACACCGATCAGCATGAAAATCGTGGTCAGCGCGCCGGCCCAGGTGCTGCGAAAGCGGAACGCAAACAAGTCTGCCAGGGATGACAGTTGGTAGGTGCGGGTGATTTTCAGAATCGGATACAGCAACACCGGCGCCAGCAGAAACGCGCCAGACACGCCGAGATAACTGGAAAGAAAGCCGTAGCCATACTGATAGGCCAGACCCACCGTGCCGTAAAACGCCCAGGCACTGGCGTAAACACCCAGCGACAGTGTGTAGGTCAGCGGGTGGCGAATGATCGCGCGCGGGATCATGCCCCGTTCGCTGATCCAGGCAACGCCGAACAGCACCGCCAGGTACGCGGCGCTGACCAGGATCATCTGGGTCAGGCTAAAGCTCATCGGCATCTTTTTGGCTCTGCAGGATGAAGGTTACGACAATCAGGATCAGCCAGAGCAGATAGGGGCGATACCAGGCGCCCGTAGCGTCGATCCACCAATCCATGATGGCGGGGGAAAACAGGTAGATCCCCACGACTAAAAGCAGGACCAAGCGATAGATGTACATCCCGGCCTCTCTTTTTTATGCGCGTGCCCGAAAACGTGCGGCGATGGTAACGGATGGGCGCGCGACTGCAAGTGCCGTCACAGCAGTTGCGCCTCGGGCAGAGTCAGTGTGCGCGGGATCTGTGTGGCATCCCAGTGCGCGCTGCCCCACCTGAGTAATTCTTGCGGCGAAGCGTGGGCCAGTTCGGCGCCGGGGTTTTGCCCCAAGGCGCGCAGGGCTCGCAGTAACAATGGCGTGGCTTGATCCGCTTCAAGAGGCGGCGAACGGTAGGACTTGCCGAGCTTGTTGCCATCCGGTTGGGTAATCAGCGGCAGGTGCAGGTAACGCGGTTGGCGCAGGCCGAGCAGTTCTTGCAGGTACAACTGACGTGGCGTCGAGTCGAGCAGGTCGGCACCGCGGACGATGTCGGTGATGCCTTGCCAGGCATCGTCGAGCACCACGGCCAATTGGTAGGCGTAGAGACCGTCGCGGCGACGGATCACGAAGTCACCGACGTCGCGACCCAGATGCTGGCGGTATTCGCCCTGTACGCGGTCGATGAAGTGATATTCCAGTTCGGGTACGCGCAGGCGGATCGCCGCGTCCTGTTGATCGTGGCCGGCATTGCGGCACAGGCCAGGATAAATCCCGTTATACGGCTCCAGTTGTTTGCGCGAGCAAGTGCAGGCATAGGCCAGACCGTGATTGAACAGGCTGTCGAGCACTTCGGCGTAAGCAGCGTGCCGATCGCTCTGCCGCACCATGTCGCCGTCCCATTCGAAGCCGTAACTTTCCAGCGCCTTGAGGATCGCCGCTTGTGCGCCAGGCTCTTCGCGGGGCGGGTCGAGATCTTCCATGCGCACCAGCCAGCGACCGCCGACCGAACGGGCGTCGAGGTAGGAGGCGAGGGCAGCGACCAGCGAACCGAAGTGCAGGTGGCCACTCGGGGTTGGGGCGAAGCGACCGATGTAGGCGGGGGGTGTGTTGGCAGTCATGGAAACGAAACTACTTTTCAGGCTATATGCAGGTCAACTTGTAGGAGTGAGCCTGCTCGCGATAACGGTGTGACATTCAACACCGATATTGACTGACCCACCGCTATCGCGAGCAGGCTCACTCCTACAAAAGGCAAAAGGCAAACGTCAGAAACAAAAACGGAGCGTTCACACGCTCCGTTTTTCGTTCAGGTCGGAATTACTTGCCGACCTGCTTTTCCTTGATTTCCGCCAGGGTCTTGCAGTCGATGCACAGATCCGCAGTAGGACGGGCTTCGAGGCGCTTGACGCCGATCTCGATGCCGCAGGACTCGCACCAGCCGTATTCTTCGTCCTGAATCAGCTCCAGCGTCTTGTCGATCTTCTTGATCAACTTGCGCTCGCGGTCGCGGGCGCGCAGCTCGAGGGCGAATTCTTCTTCCTGACTGGCACGATCGGCCGGGTCAGGGAAGTTGGCCGCTTCGTCCTTCATATGATCAACAGTACGGTCGACTTCCTGCATCAAGTCCTGTTTCCACTTGTTCAGGATCTTGGTGAAGTGCGCGCGCATCGGAGCGCCCATGTACTCTTCACCGGCTTTCGGAACGTAAGGTTCGAAACCGCTGATCGTCGTTTGCTGCTGTTGCTTTGCTTGGGTGGGCATGAAATGGACCGCCTCTACTCTTGTAATCCATTGCGCAGGATTGCTCCATCACCGACACCTGCCGGCCCTGCGGCTGCAAGCGGGCGAACTTACCAGATCAAATCGGCCTGCGCTACTCCCGGATGTCGAGGCCCCGGCGGGTGGCGCTTGCAAATGTTTGGCAAGCCGTGTCTGGTGGTGTTGAAGACCTGTTCAATCACTGATTTTAGTCAATCCTGGAGCGTACGCTCATATCGTTACAGTCCAGCGTTCTTGAGGCTGTGACCGCTGCGGGTTCTCGCTCGTTCCGGCAGATAGGTAGAATCGTCTCTTTTTCCCTGCCGAAGGAAAACCAATGGCTCAGCCCTACAGTGCGCGCAGTCGTGCGATCGAACCGTTCCATGTGATGGCGCTGCTGGCGCGGGCCAATGAATTGCAGGCTGAAGGCCACGACGTGATCCATCTGGAGATCGGCGAGCCAGACTTCACTACCGCTGAACCGATCATTCGTGCCGGGCAGGCGGCGCTGACGGCGGGCAAGACCCGTTACACCGCTGCCCGTGGGATTGCGGAACTGCGCGAGGCAATTTCCGGGTTTTATCAATCGCGTTATGGCTTGAACATTGATCCGCGACGGATTTTGATCACGCCGGGCGGTTCCGGTGCGCTGTTGCTGGCCAGTGCGTTGCTGGTCGATCCGGGTAAACACTGGTTGTTGGCGGATCCGGGTTACCCGTGCAACCGGCACTTCCTGCGTTTGGTGGAAGGCGCGGCGCAGCTGGTGCCGGTGGGTCCGGACGTGCGTTATCAACTGACTCCTGATCTGGTCGAGCGGCATTGGGATCACGACAGCGTCGGCGCACTGGTCGCTTCGCCAGCCAACCCGACCGGCACGATCCTGACTCGCGATGAGCTGGCCGGGTTATCCACAGCCATCAAGGCGAAACATGGGCATCTGGTGGTGGATGAGATCTATCACGGTCTGACCTACGGCACCGATGCCGCCAGCGTTCTGGAAGTCGATGACAACGCTTTTGTGTTGAACAGTTTCTCCAAGTATTTCGGCATGACCGGGTGGCGCCTGGGTTGGCTGGTGGCACCGGATGCGGCGGTCAGCGAGTTGGAGAAGCTGGCGCAGAACCTCTACATCAGCGCGCCAAGCATGGCGCAGTACGCGGCGTTGGCCTGCTTCGAGCCGGACACCCTCTTGATTCTTGAAGAGCGCCGTGCCGAATTTGGCCGTCGTCGTGATTTCCTTTTGCCGGCGTTACGCGAATTGGGTTTCAACATCGCCGTGGAGCCTGAGGGCGCGTTCTATTTGTACGCTGATATCAGCCAGTTCGGCGGCGATGCCTTCGCGTTCTGCCGACATTTCCTCGAAACCGAGCACGTTGCCTTCACGCCGGGTCTGGACTTCGGTCGTTATCAGGCCAGTCACCATGTGCGTTTTGCCTACACGCAAAACCTCCCTCGCTTACAGGAAGCGGTGGAGCGAATCGCCCGTGGCTTGAAGAGTTGGCAAGGCTGATGCGCTTTTATCCCCCTCTGGAAGAGGCGCGACTGATCCGTCGTTACAAGCGTTTTCTCGCCGATATCGAAACCGTTGGCGGCGAGTTGCTGACCATTCACTGCCCGAACACCGGTTCGATGCTCAATTGCCAGGTCGAGGGCGGACAGGTCTGGTTCAGCCGCTCCAATGACCCGAAACGCAAATTACCGGGCACTTGGGAAATCGGTGAAACCCCGCAGGGCCGCTTGTTTTGCGTGAATACCGCCCGGGCCAACGGTTTGGTTGAGGAGGCGTTGCAGGCTGGCGTTATCACTGAGTTGAACGGCTTTACCGCGTTGAAGCGCGAAGTGGCCTACGGGCAGGAAAAAAGCCGCATCGATTTTCGCCTCGAATACCCAAGCGGCCCGGCGTATGTGGAAGTGAAAAGCGTCACCCTGGGCTTCGACGGCACAGCGGTGGCAGCGTTTCCCGATGCCGTGACTCAGCGTGGTGCCAAGCATCTGCGGGAGTTGGCACATCTGGCGCGGGACGGGATCCGGGCGGTGCAGTTGTATTGCGTCAATCTGAGCGGAATTGAAGCGGTGAGACCGGCCGAGGAGATCGACTCGGCCTACGCCGAGGCGCTGCGTGAAGCGGTGGCGTGTGGTGTTGAAGTGCTGGCTTACGGCGTTCGCTTGAACCATGAAGAGATGGTCATCGACCGGCGTCTCGACGTGCTGCTCAACGGTTAAACATCGATCCACAAGCCTTGCGCGTCTTCCCGGCACGCAATGGCGCTGAGTGATTGCCCGGCGCAAGGCCCGGCGACGCATTCACCGTCCTCGATCAGAAACAGTGCGCCGTGGGTGGCGCACTGGATCAGGCTGTTGCTTGGGTCGAGAAATTGGTCGGGATGCCATTCAAGACCAACGCCCCGGTGCGGGCAGCGATTGAGATAAACGTACGCTTGCCCATTGCGGCGCACGGCGAACAGCTTGTTCCCGTTGACTTCAAAGCCACGGCTGGCCGCTTCGGCGAGTTCAGTGCCCGTGCAGAGAAACTTCATGGCTATCCTCTAATGTCCGCTCGTGTCCGGATATGTCCGAGCTTGACGTTTAAATGCAAACAATTATCAAATGGCGGCCTTCGTCCGCAGGGCGGCTGGCAGGGGCGAGGATACTTGGCCTGTCATCCGGATGCCCGGGAAAAACGTCTTTCAAGGAAGCTGTGTATGCGCCTGAGTACTCGCGTTGTTGTGCTGTGTGCCGGACTGTTCGTCAGCTATCAGTCTGCAGCGGCCGATTTGCCGCAACGTTGGGTCAGCGCCGGCGGTGCGCTGTCGGAATGGGTCAGTGCGTTGGGCGGCGAGTCGAAGCTGGTCGGCGTTGATACCACCAGCCAGCATCCGGAGTCGTTGAAGGCGCTGCCGAGCATTGGTTATCAGCGCAGCCTTTCCGCTGAGGGCATTCTCAGTCTGCGCCCGGACATTCTTATCGGTACCGAAGAAATGGGCCCGCCGCCGGTGCTGTCACAGGTCAAGGCCGCCAAGGTTCAGGTGGAGTTGTTCTCGGCTCAGCCGGATCTGCCGACACTGGAGAAAAACGTCACCCATCTGGGCCAGTTGCTCGGCACAGAAGCCCGGGCAAAGCAGCTACTGCAAAGTTATCAACAGCAACTCGATGCGCAGAACGTGCGGGTTGCAGATGCGCAGTCCAAACAAAAAGCGCCGGGCGTTCTGTTGTTGCTCGGGCATGCCGGTGGCAAACCATTGATCGCCGGCAAGGACACCGCTGCCGACTGGCTGCTGCAACAGGCGGGCGGGCATAACCTGGCGACGCATACCGGTTACAAACCGTTTTCCGTGGAATCCCTCGCCAGCCTCGATCCTGAAGTGTTGGTATTCGCCGACCGTGCATTGACCGGAGACGCGGCGAAAGCGGCGCTGTTCAAGGAAAACCCGATTCTCAATTCAAGTCGCGCGGCCAAGGCCGGCCGAGTGCTGGAACTGGACCCGACCCTGTTGGTTGGTGGTCTTGGGCCACGCTTGCCGGCAGCGCTGAAAACCCTCTCCGACGGTTTCTACCCGGCCAAGAGCGGCCAATGACCACATTGGTAAAACCCCGTGGTTTGTTCATTGGCCTGACGCTTCTATGTCTGTTGGCGATCTGGCTGTCACTGGCGCTGGGGCCGGTGAGCCTGCCGCTGTTCGATACGTTGCGCGCAGCGTTGCGCATGCTCGGCGTGCCGCTGGCGCCGGACGGTCTGGAGCAGGCTGAGCTGATCCTCGGGCAGATTCGTCTGCCGCGAACCTTGCTCGGGTTGGCGGTTGGCGGTGTGCTGGCGCTGTCCGGTGTGGCGATGCAGGGTTTGTTCCGTAATCCGCTGGCGGATCCAGGACTGGTGGGGGTTTCCAGCGGTGCAGCGCTGGGTGCGGCGATTGCGATTGTCGGTGGCTCGTTTTTTGGTGGCTTGCCGGAGTGGTTCGGGCCGTATCTGCTGTCACTCTGCGCGTTTCTCGGCGGCCTCGGGGTGACGGCGCTGGTTTATCGCCTCGGTCGCCGTAACGGTCAGACCAATGTGGCGACCATGTTGCTTGCTGGTATTGCCCTGACCGCACTGGCCGGTTCGGCGGTCGGCCTGTTCACTTATCTGGCGGATGACGCGACCCTGCGCACGCTGACGTTCTGGAACCTCGGCAGTCTCAACGGCGCCAGTTACTCGCGGCTGTGGCCATTGCTGATCATCAGCGCCGGCGTGGCGTTGTGGTTGCCACGTCGCGCCAAAGCGCTGAATGCCTTGCTGCTCGGGGAATCCGAGGCTGGGCATTTGGGCATTGATGTCGAGCGGCTCAAGCGTGAACTGGTGTTCTGCACGGCGCTGGGTGTTGGCGCAGCGGTGGCAGCCGCGGGCATGATCGGTTTTGTCGGGCTGGTGGTGCCGCATCTGGTGCGGTTGCTGGCGGGGCCGGATCACAAAGTGCTGCTGCCGGCATCGGTGCTGGCCGGGGCGAGTCTGTTATTACTGGCTGATCTGGTCGCGCGGTTGGCACTGGCGCCGGCGGAGTTGCCGATCGGTATTGTTACCGCGTTTATCGGTGCGCCGTTCTTCCTTTATCTGCTGCTGCGAGGACGCGCCTGATGTTGCGTGCGCAAAATTTGCACATCCAGCGTGGGCGCAAGGCAGTGCTCAGCGATGTAACGCTGCAACTTGAACCGGGTGAAGTGCTCGCTGTGCTTGGGCCGAACGGCGCTGGCAAAAGTACCTTGCTGGGCGCCTTGTGCGGTGAGTTGGCGGCGAGTGCGGGCGAGGTTTCGCTCGACGGGCAGGCATTGAGTCAATGGACTGGCCCGCAGCGTGCGCAACGATTGGCGGTGTTGCCACAAGTGTCGACCCTGGATTTCGCCTTTCGCGTTGAAGAAGTGGTCGGCATGGGCCGCTTGCCTTATCAAAGCGGTCGGGTGCGTGACGACGAAATCATCGCGGCGGCTTTGGCGGCGGCGGATGCCGGACACTTGAGCGGGCGCAGTTATCTGGCGCTGTCCGGTGGCGAGCGTCAGCGCGTGCACCTGGCGCGGGTGTTGGCGCAACTCTGGCCGGGACAGGCCGGGCAAACGTTGCTGCTGGATGAACCGACGTCGATGCTTGATCCGCTGCATCAACACACCACGCTGCAGGCTGTGCGCGAGTTTGCCGATCGTGGCGCGGCGGTGTTGGTGATCCTGCATGATCTGAATCTGGCGGCGCGTTATTGTGATCGCATTCTGCTGCTGGAAGGCGGGCGGCCGGTGGTGTTGGATACACCGCAGCAGGTTTTGCGTCCGGACACGCTCCAGGCTGTGTTCGGTCTCGAAGTGCTGGTGCAGCCGCACCCGGAGCGCGGGCATCCGTTGATCATCGCCCGCTGACTGGATCATTGAGGTGGTGTCATGCGTGGGTCGTGGCTGTTGGCGGTGGTGTTACTTGCGGGGTGTCAGCATGTTGCGGCGCCACCGCCGATCAGTGGCGAGATTCGCGACATGCGCAGCGGTCAGGTGCTGACGGCACAGCAGTTGCTGACGCGTCTTGTCGAGTCTGAACGGCTGATTATCGGTGAACAGCATGACAACGCCGATCATCACGCCGCGCAGTTGTGGCTGTTGCGCTCGCTCGGTGAACAGCGGCCGCAGGGCAGTCTGCTACTGGAAATGCTCACGCCGGATCAGCAGCCTCGCGTTGATCAAGTGCGCCAGGCCGCAACGCCGCCCGCGGACTTCCCTGCCGCATTGGCCTGGGAGGACGGCTGGGAGTGGAATCTTTATGGACCCATTGTCCGCTTCGCGCTGACTCAGCCGTATCCACTGCTGGCGGCGAATCTGGATAGCGCTGAAATCCGCACCTTCTATCGCGATCCGCCCGTGCTTAACGGGGAGCGCAGCAATACAGCATCCGTGAAAGCTGTTTTGCTAGAACAGATCAGCGACTCCCATTGTGGCCTGCTGCCTGAATCACAGATGCCGGCGATGCTCGCCGTTCAGCAACAGCGTGATCGGCGGATGGCCGAACGCTTGTTAGCTGCACCGAAACCTGCTCTGTTGCTGGCCGGTGCGTGGCATGCGCGCAAGGATGTTGGCGTGCCGCTGCATGTTGTGGATTTGGGCGCCACTGAGTCACCGACAGTGCTGATGCTGGCAGAGCAGGGCGCCGAAGTGACCGCAACAATGGCCGATTACGTTTGGTACACGTCCGTCACGCCAAAACAGGATTACTGCGAGCAGATGCGCAAACAGTTGGGCAAATGACTTTTCCACAGGCAAAAAAAGACCCGGTAAAAACCGGGTCAAATAACCGTGATTAGCCTGATGAGGAGATAATCTGAGAGTCCGAACCAAGGGCTTTTCAGAATATCGACTGATCTCGCGACCAGTTGTGATAATCATAGCGATTCTCATTACGGCGTCAACAACTGTTTTCTCATTTCTTTGAATTAGACTTGGAAATGGCCGCAATGGCCCGAAAACAAAGGGCTTGGCCTTAGCTTTTGTTTGCGCTCAATTGGGTGACTTGCTTGTTCAGTTGGCCGATTCGTCGCGCCATGCTCTCGATCAGGCTGTGTGCAATCTTTGGATTGGTGCGGGTCATGCTCAAGAATTGCTCACCGGGAATCAGCATCACCGTACTTGGCTCCCGGGCAATGACCGTGGCATTGCGCAGCTCGCCGGTAAACACGGCCATGGCCCCGAAAATCTCGTCCTTGGCCACGTCTCCCACCTTAAGTCCGTCCACAAACGCCTCGGCATGCCCATCGATGATCACAAACACATGGTCAGCAGCGTCACCCTGGTTGATCAGTGTTTCCCCCGCCTCAACCCGTTTAAAACCGTTGGTACTGCGAAACTCTCGCGGCTTCAGTTCCGCGACAGCATGGGCAAGGATCGCCATTTGCCCCAGCAGATACTCGAGAAACTGTTCTGCCCGACGAGAGTCAGCAAATAAATGCTGGAAGACTTCCGGACGTCGATAGGGCGTCAAACGTAACGTGCCCTCACTGCATAAGCGGCAATCCGCCCAGTCGTCTCCCTGCTGAAGGCCGATCACATCGCCCTCCTGCCAATAAAACAGTGGCCGGGTTCCGATGCAGCCATTGATCACACCGTCATTGAGCAGAAACAACTGATCGGCGGGTAACTGCGTCATCAGATCGTCCGTCGCTTCAAGTTGCAGAACCGGCCCGCAAGGCAACAGATCGCGCAGCCACAGCGCGGGCAAGCTCTGCAAACGGTTGATCAAGGCATCGACGTGAGCCGATTGTTCCCCCAGTAAATACATAACGGTCTATGCCCGTTCAATTCTTGTGGCGCGAGGAGATGGCTTCAAGCTGTTTGTTCAGGGCGTCCTTGCGTTCGGCGGGGATGTCGTTCCAGTGCACATCCATCAGCGCGCCTTCGATCGCATACAACAACACCTTCGATGCGCGAAACCCGCGGGTACGCACGGCCCGGTAGGCGTCCACCGCGCCCAGGCGACGCAAGTCCGAGGCGCTGTGGATGCCCACGGCATGCAGCCACTGCGCCGACGTCTTGCCAAGATTTTTCAGGTGTTGCAGTTCATCATTCATCAAGCCTCCTTGCGACGGCCGAATGGTGCGTGGGCGAGCTTCTCAGGAGTGTAGCCATCAGTAGGAAAAGCGTGGTTGTTTGGTCGGATTCAACGCAAACGCTTCTAAGAAAGGGGCTGCGAACGCAGAAAGGAGGGGAAACACACATATCAATGTAGGAGTGAGCCTGCTCGCGATAGCGGACTGCCAGGCACACATGTGTTGAATGTTAAACCGCTATCGCGAGCAGGCTCACTCCTACAGGGGCAGGCGCGAGATGGTTATATCAGCGAGTGCGATAACGCAACCGCGTACCGAAATTCATCGACATCAGAATCTCGTCGGCACTCAGCTCCGGTGGGAAGTACGCCCCGGAAATTTGCGCGTGAGCCAGGCTTGCACCTTCCAGCGATGCGTTACGGAAATCGATGCCGCGCAAATCGGCAGAACGGAAATACGCGTCCCGGAAATCCACGCCATCGGCATTCAGTTCACGCAGATCGAGGCCACGAAAATCGCCACCGACCATATCGATCGGGCCGTCCTGTGGACGCTCCTTGTTGAAGCCTGTGATGTCGTCTTTGTGCAGCAAGGCATATAGCGGGGTGTCGAGAAGTTTCGGCTGGCTCATGTCATATCACCGTTGGTTTTATGACGCCAGTATAGTGCCACTATTTGGCGGCCGTGAAGCAAGCGAGGGCTTCACGGCCGAAATAGTTTCTTACAGGCCCGGCAAGCGCTGACGGATCTGCGCGACCACGGTGTCCAGGGTGCCGGACTCATTGGTCTGTACGCGTTTGCTGCGCAGGATTTCTTCCGGCGTCAGCGCTTCGCGATTGGCCTGCTGCGCTTCGATCACGGCCAGGGTGGCGTCGGACGGATCCTTCTGGTCGGCCTGACGGATCGCCAACCAGCTCTCGATCACCGCTTGCGGCGCGTTGCAGTCGAGGATCAGGAACGGCGTGCCGGTGGCTTCGGCGATCTTCGCCGCGTTGTCGCGCTGTTCACGCTTGAGATAAGTGGCATCGATCACCACCGGGAACCCGGCATGCAGGATTACTTCCGCGATCTCATGCAGACGCGCATAAGTGGCGGCGCTGGCGTCGGCGCTGTAAATGCCGGCCTGCACATCATTGGCAACAGTCTGCTCACCGAACAGACGCTTGCGTTCTACGTCCGAACGCAGACGAATCGCGCCCAGCGCTTCGACCAGGCGCATGGCCACGTGGCTCTTGCCGACAGCGGAAACACCATGGGTGATCGCCATGAAGCGCGATGGAATGGTGCTGTAGCTTTCGGCCAGGTTGGCGTAGTTGCGGTACTGGCGCAGGGTGGTGGCGCGCTGCACCGGCGTCGCGTCCGCCGGCATGCTGAACAGCGCAACCTTGGCGCGCACCAGTGCGCGGTAGGCTTTATAGAAGTTCAGCACTTCCAGGCCCTGATAGTCGCCGGTCAGTTCCAGGTATTGGCTGATGAAGCGGCGGGCCAGGGATTTCAGGCCACGGTCTTCCAGGTCCATCGCGAGGAAACCGGTATCGGCCCAGACGTCGGTGAAGCGGAACGGTTCGTTGAACTCGATGCAGTCGAAGATCACCACTTTGCCGTCGATGACCGTGGCGTTGCCCAAGTGGATATCACCGTGGCATTCACGGGTGAAACCCTCGGTCTTGCGTTGCGCGAACAGTGGCTTGAGACGCTCGAAGCTGCTTTCGGCCCAGGCTTTCAGTGCCTCGAGTTGCAGCAGATCGTTTTTGTCGCTGAGGAACGGCAGGATCTGCTCGAAGTTTTGCGAGACCGGCGCCATCACACTGTCCGGGGTGCCGGCATCGTGTTCGGCAGGGACTTTTGGCGCGGTGAGGTGAAAGTGAGCGATCTGCTGCGCCATCTCGTCGATGTGCTGGGTGGTCAGCTCGCCGTTGGCTTGCAGGGTGCTGAGCAAACCGGTCTGCGGAAACTGGCGCATTTTCAGCACATATTCAATGGCCGGGCCGTCGCCGCCCAGTTGCGGTGCTTCGACGCTACCGGTCACTGGCAACACTTCCAGGTACAAATCGTCGGTCAGACGCTGGTTCAGACGCAGCTCTTCAGCGCAGAAATGTGCGCGCGAGTCGAGACCGGTGAAGTCGAGAAAGCCGAAGTTGACCGGTTTTTTCACTTTATAAGCGAAGGGACCGGTGAGGATCACCCACGAGATATGGGTTTCGATGACCTGGAACCCTTCAACGGGGTGCGGGTAGAGGGCCGGGTTTTGCAGGGCAGCGATCAGTGACTGGCTCACGGGCGATCCTTCAGAGACTGGGGGAAATTCGAGGTCGCCATTATGGCCGCTCGCCAGCCTGACGCAAACCTCGGAGCGCTCCTGTTGAGTATGAATAAAGTGCGTATAATCCGCCGCCATGACTCGAACTCGATCTCCCCGTACCAAGAAAAAACCACCCTCCAAGGGCCTTAGCCCATGGTTGAGCTGGGCCATTAAACTCAGTCTGGTCGGCCTTGTGGTGCTGGCCGGCTTCGCCGTTTACCTCGATGCCGTGGTGCAGGAGAAGTTCTCCGGCAAGCGCTGGACCATCCCGGCCAAGGTTTACGCGCGGCCGCTCGAGCTGTTCGTCGGACAAAAGCTCAGCAAGGACGATTTCCTCACCGAACTCGACGCCCTTGGCTATCGCCGCGAAGCCGTGAGCAATGGCCCCGGCGCCGCAGCCGTCAGCGGCAATACGGTCGATCTGAATACCCGCGGCTTCCAGTTCTATGAAGGCCTGGAGAAACCGCAGCCGGTGCGCGTGCGTTTCTCCGGCGATTATGTGGCCGAGCTGTCGGCGACCAACGGTTCGAAATTGTCTGTGGTGCGTCTTGAACCGCTGATGATTGGCGGCATTTATCCGAAAAATCTCGAAGACCGCATTCTGATCAAGCTCGATCAGGTGCCGCCGTATCTGCTCGAAACCCTGATCGCTGTTGAAGACCGCGACTTTTATAGCCACTGGGGCGTGTCGCCGAAGTCGATTGCCCGCGCTGTCTGGGTCAACACCTCGGGCGGCAAGATGACGCAGGGCGGCAGTACGCTGACCCAGCAGTTGGTGAAAAACTTCTACCTGACCAATGAACGCAGCCTGACCCGCAAGCTCACCGAAGCGATGATGGCGATGTTGCTGGAACTGCATTACGACAAGAAGGAAATCCTTGAGGCCTACCTCAACGAAGTCTTTGTCGGACAGGACGGTCAGCGTGCGGTCCACGGTTTTGGTCTGGCCAGTCAGTTCTTCTTCGGTCAGCCGTTGTCCGAGCTGAAACTGCACCAGGTGGCGATGCTGGTCGGTATGGTCAAAGGCCCGTCCTACTACAACCCGCGTCGCAACCCGGAGCGTGCGCTGGAGCGGCGTAATCTGGTGCTCGACGTGCTTGAGCAGCAAGGCGTGGCGACGGCCGAACAGGTCGAAGCAGCGAAGAAAATGCCATTGGGTGTGACCACGCGCGGCAAACTGGCCGACAGCTCGTTCCCGGGCTTTATCGATCTGGTCAAACGCCAGTTGCGTGAAGACTACCGCGACGAAGACTTGACCGAAGAAGGCTTGCGCATCTTCACCAGTTTCGATCCGATTCTGCAGATGAAGGCCGAGGCCTCGGTCAACGACACCTTTAAACGTCTGTCCGGGCGCAAAGGCTCCGATGATGTGGAAGCGGCGATGGTCGTGACCAATCCGGAAACCGGCGAAGTCCAGGCCATGATCGGCAGCCGTCAGGCCAGTTATGCCGGTTTCAACCGTGCGCTGGATGCGGTGCGGCCGATCGGTTCGTTGATCAAGCCTGCGGTTTATTTGACTGCGCTGGAAAAGCCGAGCCAGTACACACTGACCAGTTGGCTGTCCGACGATCCGTTGTCGGTCAAAGGCGCGAACGGTCAGGTGTGGAAACCGCAGAATTATGATCGCCGCTCCCACGGTACCGTGTTCCTCTATCAAGGTCTGGCGCATTCCTACAACCTGTCGACCTCGCGACTGGGTCTGGAAGTCGGTGTGCCGAATGTGCTCAAGACCTTGGGTCGTCTGGGGGTGACGCGTGAATTCCCTGCATTCCCGTCGATGCTGCTCGGTGCCGGTGGGATGACGCCGATTGAAGTAGCGACCATGTACCAGACGCTGGCCAACGGTGGTTTCAACACGCCGATGCGTGGCATTCGCAGCGTGCTGACCGCTGAGGGCGAACCGCTCAAGCGTTATCCTTTCCAGATCGAACAGCGTTTCGATCCGGCGTCCATCTATCTGATCCAGAACGCCATGCAGCGCGTGATGCGTGAAGGTACCGGCAGCTCGGTTTATAACGTGCTGCCCAAGACTCTGACGCTGGCGGGCAAGACCGGTACCAGTAACGATTCCCGTGACAGCTGGTTCGCCGGTTTCAGTCAGGATTTGCTGGCGGTGGTCTGGCTGGGTCGCGATGACAACGGCAAGACGCCGTTCACCGGTGCCACCGGTGCGTTGCAGGTCTGGACCAGTTTCATGCGCAAGGCCGATCCGCTGCCGCTGGACATGCCGCAGCCGGATAACGTCGTGCAGGCGTGGGTCGATTCGCGTACCGGGCAAGGCTCCGATGCCAACTGCCCAGGGGCGGTGCAGATGCCGTATATTCGCGGCAGCGAACCGCCACCCGGCGCTGCCTGTGCAAGCGAAACGCCTGCTTCCGGCGAGTCGGTGATGGATTGGGTCAAGGGCTGGATGAATTAAGCAAAGAGGATTTCAAGTGAACAAGTGGTTGATTCCAGCAGTGACCGCCGTGGCTTTGCTCAGCGGCTGCTCTACCGTACAGCGTGGTTCGATCCCGGTGGTTGATTCCGGTACTGCGGTGTCCAACAGCGAGCGTATTTCGGCCAATGGCGGTTTCCGTCAAACGACGGTCAAGCGTCCTGCGCAGGGCCAGACTCAGGCGATCCCGCAAGGTGATACTGGCGTGGTGGTGATGGTACCGGGTGGCGGCGCGACGACTTCTGCGCCGATCAGCTCCTCGCCAATCGTGCCGGGTCCGGCGTCCGGTGGCATCACGCCGGGGCCGTACAACCCTTCAGCAGTTGAATCGGCGCCGATTAATTCGGGCACTTACAACATGCCTTCGACACCGAGCGGAATTCCTTCGGCCAGCAGCAGCGGTGGCTTGTCGGCGGATGAGCAACTGGACGGTCCGGTGCTTGCCTTGCTGACGACGGCTCAACAGCAGCAGGCCGGTGGCGACCTCAACGGCGCATCGTCGAGTCTGGAGCGCGCCCAGCGTGTGGCGCCGCGTGAGCCGCAAGTGCTTTATCGCCTGGCGCAGGTGCGCATGGCTCAAGGCGATGCGCCGCAAGCCGAGCAGTTCGCCCGTCGTGCACTGACCATGGCCAACGGTCGTCCGGATCTGCAGGCCAGCTTGTGGGAAATTATTGCCCAGTCCCGTGAGAAACAAGGCGATTCCGCCGGCGCCGCTCAGGCCCGGCAGAAGGCCAAGGTTTCGCTGTGATGGATGCTCGTTTCCCGAAGATCGCCGATCAGTTGTTGCTGATCGAGCGTGAACTGCGCACCCAAGGCTGGTGGGATGAGGTGCAGCCGTCGGCCGAAGCCCTGAGCAGTGTCGAGCCGTTTTCAGTCGATACGCTCGACTTCGAGCAATGGCTGCAATGGATCTTCCTGCCACGCATGAAAATGATCCTCGAACAGGATCTGCCGTTGCCGAATGCCTCGGGTATTCAGGAAATGGCTGAAATGGTCTTTGCCCAGCGCAACGTGGGCGGCAAGGATCGTCAGCTTCAGGTGCTGCTCAAAGAGTTTGATCTGCTGATCACTGCCTCGCGCTAGTACCGATTCTGTGTAGGAGCTGCCGAAGGCTGCGATCTTTTGATCTTTAAAGTCAAAAGAGCGCAGCCTCGTTTCACTCGACAGCTCCTACAGTCCTGCAGATGCCTATTGGCAATTCTCGGCTATCTGTTTCTGAGCCTCGACGATGCGCTCCTGCCGCTGCGCATCATCCAGCCTTCGCAACTGTCCCTCGACCTCTTCCCTCAATCGCGGATTGTTCTGCAACTGCGCCAGGTTCGTCCGTGCCTGTTCGCAAAACTGTTTGAGCTGCGCCTGTTGATCCGCAACCTGCTTCTTCACCTTGTCGTCGATAGCCTTCTGATCACCGAGCGCGCCACTGCCCGGCATTACCGCAGGTTTCGCCGGGGGCGAGGACGGCGTCTGCAAGGTTGTCGACGGCTGGCCCGGTGGCGGCTGCGCATCGAAGTGCGTGACACCTTGGGCATCGACCCATTTGTAGATTTGAGCGGCCATGCACCATGGGCTGAGGCCGATCAGCAGAGTGAGGAGGAGCGTTCGCATGCTGATTCCTTGGCAAAAATGCGCAATTGACACTAACAGAGTAGCGGTTTTCAGGTTTTTTCTTGCGTTCTCATGTGCTTACCCACAATTAACCACACAGACGACTTGACTTGGAGAGGGCGAAACAGAAGAATCCAAAGTCCGCTGTAGAGGGACTGCCAGAAGCAGACCCACTCGGTAGATCATGAGGCGCACATCCGCGCCGACCTGTTACACCCGCAACGCGTTACCTCGCGCTGGGTGGGAAAGGCCCGCAACACTTGGGACGATCCCAATACTTGCTCAGTCAGTGCTGACGTAGTCGGCGACCACCGTCGCTCATGCTCTGCCGAGAAGTAAACCTATTAAGACCCGCCCCTTTTTGTGGACGGTATTCTGGCGTTTTAGAGGTGAACAACGTGGAGCTTTTATCTGGCGGTGAGATGCTCGTCCGCTTTTTGCGTGACGAAGGCGTCAAATATATCTACGGGTACCCGGGTGGTGCTCTCCTGCATGTTTACGATGCCCTGTTCAAAGAACCGGAAGTGACTCACATCCTGGTTCGTCACGAACAAGCGGCAACCCATATGGCTGACGGTTATGCCCGTGCCACCGGTAAAGCCGGTGTGGTATTGGTGACGTCCGGTCCTGGCGCCACAAACGCCATCACCGGCATCGCGACCGCCTATATGGACTCGATTCCAATGGTGATCATTTCCGGTCAGGTGCCAAGCACCATGGTCGGTACCGACGCGTTCCAGGAAACCGACATGATCGGTATCTCCCGGCCGATCGTGAAGCACAGCTTCATGATCAAGCACGCTTCGGAAATCCCGGAAGTCATGAAGAAGGCCTTCTACCTGGCGCAATCCGGTCGTCCGGGCCCGGTCGTGGTCGATATCCCGAAAGACATGACCAACCCGGCCGAGAAGTTCGAATACATCTTCCCGAAGAAAGCCAAGCTGCGTTCCTACAGCCCGGCCGTTCGCGGTCACTCCGGGCAAATCCGCAAGGCAGCAGAAATGCTCCTGGCAGCCAAGCGTCCGGTCATGTACTCCGGTGGCGGCGTCATCCTCGGCAACGGTTCCGCACCGCTGACTGAACTTGCGAAAATGCTCAACTTGCCTGTGACCAACACGTTGATGGGCCTGGGCGGTTTCCCGGGGACTGATCGTCAGTTCATCGGCATGCTCGGCATGCACGGCAGCTACACCGCCAACCTGGCGATGCACCATGCTGACGTGATCCTCGCGGTCGGCGCGCGTTTCGACGATCGCGTGATCAACGGCGCGGCGAAGTTCTGCCCGAACGCCAAGATCATCCACATCGACATCGACCCGGCTTCGATTTCCAAGACCATCAAGGCCGACGTGCCAATCGTTGGTCCGGTCGAGAGCGTCCTGACCGAAATGGTCGCGATCCTCAAGGAAATCGGCGAGACCCCGAACAAGGAGTCCGTGGCCAGTTGGTGGAAGCAGGTTGATGAGTGGCGCGGTGATCGCGGCCTGTTCCCTTACGAAAAGGGCGACGGCAGCATGATCAAGCCGCAGACCGTGATCGAAACCCTCTGCGAAGTGACCAAGGGCGATGCCTTCATCACTTCCGACGTGGGCCAGCATCAGATGTTCGCTGCGCAGTACTACACGTTCAACAAACCGAATCGCTGGATCAACTCCGGCGGTCTGGGCACCATGGGCTTCGGTTTCCCGGCGGCCATGGGCATCAAGTTGAGCTTCCCGGATGACGATGTTGCCTGCGTCACTGGTGAAGGCAGTATCCAGATGAACATCCAGGAACTGTCGACCTGCCTGCAGTATGGCTTGCCAGTGAAAATCGTCATCCTGAACAACGGTGTTCTGGGGATGGTTCGTCAGTGGCAGGACATGAGCTACGGCAGCCGTCACTCGCACTCCTACATGGAATCGCTGCCTGACTTCGTCAAATTGGCTGAAGCCTACGGCCACGTTGGCGTACGCATCACCGAATCGAAGGATTTGAAGTCGAAGATGGCAGAAGCGTTCGCCATGAAGGATCGCCTGGTCGTGATCGATATTTCGGTCGACACCAGCGAGCACGTCTATCCGATGCAGATCAAAGACGGCTCGATGCGCGATATGTGGCTGAGCAAGACGGAGCGTACTTAATCATGCGGCACATTATTTCCTTGCTTCTGGAAAACGAACCCGGCGCTTTGTCTCGCGTAGTCGGCCTGTTCTCGCAGCGCAACTACAACATCGAAAGCCTGACCGTGGCCCCGACCGAAGACCCGACTTTGTCGCGTCTGACGCTGACCACCGTTGGTCACGATGAAGTCATCGAGCAGATCACCAAAAACCTGAACAAGCTGATCGAAGTGGTCAAGCTGGTGGACCTGTCGGAAAGCGCTCACATCGAGCGCGAACTGATGCTGGTCAAGGTCAAGGCCACTGGCGCCCAGCGCGCCGAGATCAAACGCACCACCGATATTTACCGTGGACAGATCGTCGATGTCAGTGCCAGCGTGTATACCGTTCAACTGACCGGTACCAGCGACAAGCTCGACAGCTTCATTCAGTCCATCGGCACCGCATCGATTCTGGAAACCGTCCGTAGCGGCGTGACCGGCATTGCCCGCGGCGACAAAGTACTCAGCATCTAAACCAAATTAGCGAATGGCCTGAAAGGCCTGGATATAAAGGGGAAATTCATGAAAGTTTTCTACGATAAAGACTGCGACCTGTCGATCATCCAGGGCAAGAAAGTTGCCATCATCGGTTACGGTTCCCAGGGCCACGCCCAAGCGTGCAACCTGAAAGATTCCGGTGTCGACGTTACCGTTGGTCTGCGTAAAGGTTCGGCCACCGTTGCCAAAGCTGAAGCTCACGGCCTGAAAGTGACCGACGTTGCTTCCGCTGTTGCGGCTGCCGACCTGGTCATGATCCTGACCCCGGACGAGTTCCAGTCTTCCCTGTACAAAAACGAAATCGAGCCGAACATCAAGAAAGGCGCCACCCTGGCCTTCTCCCACGGCTTCGCGATCCACTACAACCAGGTTGTTCCGCGTGCCGACCTCGACGTGATCATGATCGCGCCGAAAGCTCCGGGTCACACCGTACGTTCCGAGTTCGTGAAAGGCGGCGGTATTCCTGACCTGATCGCGATCTACCAGGACGCCTCGGGCAACGCCAAAAACGTTGCACTGTCCTACGCTGCTGGCGTGGGTGGCGGTCGTACCGGCATCATCGAAACCACCTTCAAGGACGAGACCGAAACCGACCTGTTCGGCGAACAAGCCGTACTGTGCGGCGGTACCGTTGAACTGGTAAAAGCCGGTTTCGAAACCCTGGTTGAAGCTGGCTACGCGCCGGAAATGGCCTACTTCGAGTGCCTGCACGAACTGAAACTGATCGTTGACCTCATGTACGAAGGCGGTATCGCCAACATGAACTACTCGATCTCCAACAACGCTGAGTACGGCGAGTATGTGACTGGCCCGGAAGTGATCAACGCCGAATCCCGTCAGGCCATGCGCAACGCCCTGAAACGTATTCAGGACGGCGAATACGCCAAAATGTTCATCAGCGAAGGCGCAACCGGCTACCCTTCGATGACCGCCAAGCGTCGTAACAACGCCGCTCACGGTATCGAAGTCATCGGCGAGCAACTGCGCTCCATGATGCCGTGGATCGGTGCCAACAAGATCGTCGACAAAGCCAAAAACTAAGTCGTCGTTCCTTGTACGAAAAACGCGGCCTCGGCCGCGTTTTTTCGTTTGAGGCGGTGGTTCTGGTATAAAGCTGCAGCGTTTGTGGCCGAACTGTCGTCCTCAAGCATCTGTCGAATTTTCTTCAAACCGTTGCAAGGTAATGTCCATGAGCGAACGTCCCGAAGAGCCGAACAAGGCTTCTGACGCCGAAAGCCTGCTGCCCATCGATGAACACATCGAAGAAGGGCACGACGCAGAAGGTCGTAAAGTCCGGCATCGTGGTATCTATCTGCTGCCGAATCTGTTCACCACTGCGAACCTGTTCGCAGGGTTTTATTCCATCATCAACTCGATGAGCGCGCAGGCTGCTCTAAGCGCTGGCGACTCGGCGAATGCGAGCAAGTATTTCGCGTTCGCCGCGATCGCGATATTCGTCGCCATGGTGCTCGACGGCCTCGACGGTCGCGTGGCGCGCATGACCAATACGCAAAGTGCCTTCGGTGCCGAGTATGACTCGCTGTCGGACATGGTCGCGTTCGGTGTTGCGCCGGCGTTGCTTGCCTTTGGTTGGGCGCTGGGTGACATGGGCAAGGTTGGATGGATGGTCGCCTTCATCTATGTAGCGGGCGCGGCGTTGCGTCTGGCGCGCTTCAATACTCAGGTGGGTACGGCTGACAAACGCTATTTCATCGGTCTGGCCAGCCCGGCAGCGGCCGGTGTGGTTGCGGGGATTGTCTGGGCGTTCAGCGATTACGGCATTCAGGGTTCGAAGATGTCGTTCCTGGTCGCGCTGATGGTCGCGGCGGCCGGCATGCTGATGGTCAGTAATATCAAGTACAACAGCTTTAAGGAGCTGGACCTGAAGGGTCGCGTTCCGTTCGTGGCGATCCTTGCTGTGGTGCTGGTGTTCGCCGTGGTGTTCAGCGATCCACCGCGCATTCTGCTGTTGGTGTTCCTCGCTTACGCGGCTTCCGGCCCGGTGCAGTACCTGTTGCATCTTCGTCGGCACAAAAAAGCCGAGTGATGTAATTTCCCGCATACTCCGCAGTCTATGGGTGCATCAGTCCTCCAAAGCTGCGGAGTTGCCATGTTGATCAAAGTCCCCAAAGCATCCGACTGCCATGAGTCGGATGTCACACCTGAAGCCATTTATCTCTCTCGCCGCCAATTGTTGGGGGCCACTGCTGCCGGTATCGCCGTCAGCAGCCTGCCGCGCTGGGCCAATGCCGACGATGCGGCGCGGTATGCCGATGTCGAACCGGGCAAAGCACCTGCCTGGTTTAGCGAGAAGCTGTCCTCTACTCAATGGGGGGCGGTCAACGTTAAGGATGAGGCGATCACGCCTTATAAAGATGCCACCCATTACAACAACTTCTATGAGTTCGGAACCGACAAGGGTGACCCGGCGGCGAATGCTGGCTCGCTGAAAACCGAACCGTGGAGTGTGGTGGTAGACGGGGAGGTGGGTAAGCCAGGGCGCTATGCGCTGGAAGACTTCATGAAACCGTACCAGTTGGAGGAGCGCATCTATCGCTTGCGCTGTGTCGAGGCGTGGTCGATGGTCATTCCGTGGATCGGCTTTCCTATCTCGGCGCTGCTCAAGCAGGTCGAACCGACATCCAATGCCAAATATATCCGCTTTGAGACCCTGCAAGATCCCAAGAGTATGCCCGGTCAACGCTCCGGTTTTGCCTTGATCGACTGGCCTTATGTAGAAGGCTTGCGACTGGATGAGGCGATGAATCCGTTAGCGATTTTGGCGGTGGGCATGTATGGCCGTGAGCTGCCGAATCAGAACGGCGCGCCTCTACGCTTGGTGGTGCCGTGGAAGTATGGTTTCAAAAGCGTTAAATCCATCGTCCGTATCAGCCTGGTCAGCGAGCAGCCGAAGACGACCTGGCAGAGTATCGCGGCAGATGAATACGGCTTCTATGCGAATGTGAACCCGACGGTTGATCACCCACGCTGGACCCAGGCGCGGGAGCGGCGCTTGCCAAACAGTCTGTTCAAGCCAAATGTGCGGGATACGCAGATGTTCAACGGCTACTCGGATGAAGTCGCTTCTTTATACACAGGGCTCGATCTGCGGAAGAACTACTGATGCGATTTCCGTTATGGCGTATAGGCGTATTCATTGCGGCGGCTATCTGGCCGATGCTGTGGTTGTATCAAGCGCTTGAGGATTTACTCGGGCCTGATCCCGGCAAGGTGTTGGTCGATCGCTTGGGGCTGGGCACGTTGGTGTTGTTGCTGATTACCCTGAGCATGACGCCTATGCAGAAAGTAACCGGTTGGGCAGGGTGGATTGCTGTTCGCCGGCAGTTGGGGCTTTGGTGTTTTGCCTATGTGGTTTTGCATCTGTGCAGCTATATGGCGTTTATTCTGGGTTTCGATTGGTCGCAGCTGGCGGTCGAGTTGCGCAAGCGCCCTTACATAATAGTGGGGGCGTTGGGCTTTCTCGGATTGT
>NZ_CP186499.1:3125000-3297500 GCF_054790505.1 Pseudomonas sp. Tul2A7
CGCTCAACGGATAAAAGGTACTCCGGGGATAACAGGCTGATACCGCCCAAGAGTTCATATCGACGGCGGTGTTTGGCACCTCGATGTCGGCTCATCACATCCTGGGGCTGAAGCCGGTCCCAAGGGTATGGCTGTTCGCCATTTAAAGTGGTACGCGAGCTGGGTTTAGAACGTCGTGAGACAGTTCGGTCCCTATCTGCCGTGGACGTTTGAGATTTGAGAGGGGCTGCTCCTAGTACGAGAGGACCGGAGTGGACGAACCTCTGGTGTTCCGGTTGTCACGCCAGTGGCATTGCCGGGTAGCTATGTTCGGGAAAGATAACCGCTGAAAGCATCTAAGCGGGAAACTTGCCTCAAGATGAGATCTCACTGGAACCTTGAGTTCCCTGAAGGGCCGTCGAAGACTACGACGTTGATAGGTTGGGTGTGTAAGCGCTGTGAGGCGTTGAGCTAACCAATACTAATTGCCCGTGAGGCTTGACCATATAACACCCAAGCAATTTGCTGACCTGAAAAGGCACCAGATTGCGGTGTGTGAAGACGAAACGAACCGAAAGTTCGACTGCACTTAAAAAAGCAGCACAAAACACCGAAAGCCATCACATACCCAATTTGCTGAAGCGAGGCCACTTGGCCACGATTCGGTACCCGAATTTCTTGACGACCATAGAGCGTTGGAACCACCTGATCCCATCCCGAACTCAGCAGTGAAACGATGCATCGCCGATGGTAGTGTGGGGTTTCCCCATGTGAGAGTAGGTCATCGTCAAGATTAAATTCCGAAACCCCAATTGCGAAAGCAGTTGGGGTTTTGTTTTGCCTGTGGAAAAGTTTTTGCTCGCGATAGCGAACAAATTTGCACAGTTATTTTCGAATCAGAACACTAGAATAGCCCCACCTTATTCGGAGCCAGAGCCTTTATGTCAGAGTCGGTTGACGCCCCAGGGCTGTCAGATTTACCGCTGGAAGACTTGGTGGCCTGTCACGAGTGCGACCTGCTGATGCGCAAGCCCACACTTGCCCATGGCGAGAAAGCGCTCTGCCCACGCTGCGGTTACGAGTTGTATGCCCACCGCCATAATGTGGTGCAGCGCAGCCTTGCCTTGGTGATTGCAGCATTGCTGCTGTACATCCCGGCAAACTTTTTGCCCATCATGCAGCTCAATATCCTCGGACAGTCTTCGCAGGATACGGTCTGGAGCGGCGTGCTCGGCTTGTTCAATACGGACATGCAGGGCGTTTCGATCGTCGTATTCCTGTGCAGCATGGCCATTCCGCTGTTGAAGTTGCTGTGCCAGTTGTTCGTCTTGCTAACGATCCGCTTCGACGTCGGTCGCAGTTACGGTTTGCTGCTTTACCGTATTTATCACCACCTCAAAGACTGGGGAATGCTTGAGGTCTACCTCATGGGCGTACTGGTGGCGATCGTCAAACTGGCGGACATGGCAGCCATCACCGCAGGCCTTGGCCTCGCGTGTTTTATTGGATTGTTGTTGGTACAGGTATGGCTGGAGGTGGTGATGTCACCGCATCAGATCTGGCAGGCGTTATCAGGGGAAGATGCTCATGCGGGCGATTGATGCGGGCATTCTGGTCTGTACCGAATGTCATGAGTTGAACAGGCAGGAAGCGGACACCGACGAGCAAACCTGCACCCGCTGTGGTGCATTGGTCCACGCTCGCAGGCCGAACAGCCTCACCCGCACTTGGGCACTGCTGATCACGGCAGCGATTATCTATATTCCGGCCAATGTCTTGCCGATCATGACTGTCAGTTCTTTGGGGCAGGGTGATCCGAGCACGATCATGTCCGGGGTGATCCAATTGGTGCAGCACGGCATGATTCCGATTGCTGCGGTGGTGTTTATCGCCAGCATTCTGGTGCCGACCTTCAAACTTGTCGGTATCGCGCTGCTGCTGTTTTCAGTACAACGACGTCAGCCGTTGTCCGCTCGTCAGCGCATCTGGATGTACCGTTTCATCGAGTTCATTGGCCGCTGGTCGATGCTCGATATTTTTGTGATCGCCATTCTCGTGGCGGTCGTCAACTTCGGCCGGCTTGCCAGTGTCGAAGCCAATCTTGGCGCCATCGCCTTCGCCAGTGTGGTGATCCTGACGATGCTCGCTGCAGTAACTTTCGATCCCCGACTGATTTGGGATAACACGGAGTCGGACGACGACCATGACTGATTTGCCCGTAGCGAAAACCCGACCGGCCTCGAACTGGTCTGCCATTTGGGTACTGCCTCTGATCGCGCTGATCATCGGTGGTTGGCTCGGCTGGCGTGCCTATTCCGAAACCGGTATCGAAGTTCAGATCCGTTTTGAAAGTGGCGAAGGCATCCAGGCCAACAAGACCGAGGTCATGTACAAAGGCATGTCGGTCGGTAAGGTCAAGGCACTTAAGCTCGACGATGAAGGCAACTCAAAAGGTGTGATCGCCACCGTTGAGATGAACAAGGACGTCGAGCAATACCTCAAGACCAGCACGCGCTTCTGGCTGGTCAAACCGAGCGTGACCCTGGCCGGTATCACCGGTCTGGAAACCCTGGTTTCCGGTAACTACGTCGCCATCAGTCCTGGCGAAGGCGAGCCTGTGCGCAAGTTCAAGGCGCTGGCCGAAGAACCGCCGCTGTCGGACGCCAAGCCCGGTCTGCACCTGACCATCAAGGCTGATCGTCTCGGTTCGCTAAACCGTGGCAGCCCGGTGTTCTATAAGCAGATCAAAGTCGGCCAGATCAAAAGCTACCTGCTCTCGGAAGACCAGAGTACCGTCGAGCTCAAGGTTTTCATCGAGCCAACCTACGCCAAACTGGTGCGCAAACACACGCGTTTCTGGAATGCCAGCGGCATCAGCATCGACGCCAACCTGTCCGGCGTGAAAGTGCGCAGCGAATCGCTGGCCAGCATCGTTGCCGGTGGTATCGCCTTCGCCACACCGGAGAACCGCAAGGATAGTCCGCCGACCGATCCGAGCCTGCCTTTCCGTCTCTACGAAGACTTCGATGCCGCTGCTGCCGGCATTCGTGTGAAGGTCAAACTCAGCGATTTCGAAGGCCTGCAGGCCGGCCGTACGCCGGTGATGTACAAAGGCATTCAGGTCGGCAATCTGAAAGCGCTGAAGGTCGATCCGGATCTGAACAGCGCCACTGCCGAGCTGACTCTTGATCCGTTGGCCGAAGACTATCTGGTCGATGGCACGCAGTTCTGGGTAGTCAAGCCATCGATTTCGCTGGCAGGTATTACCGGTCTGGAAGCCTTGGTGAAAGGTAACTACATCGCTGTGCGTCCGGGTGATAAAGGCGCGCCGCCGAAACGCGAGTTCGAGGCACGGCCGAAAGCGCCGCCGCTGGATCTGCGCTCACCGGGTCTGCACCTGGTGCTGTTCACTGACACCCTCGGCTCGATCGATGTCGGCAGTCCGATTCTGTACAAACAGGTCAAGGTCGGTTCGGTGCAGAGCTATCAGTTCTCCAAGACCCGCAAGCAACTGGTGATCGGTGTTCACATCGAGAAGGAATACGAAAACCTGGTCAACGCCTCGACGCGGTTCTGGAACGTCAGTGGTGTGACGCTGACTGGCGGTTTGACCGGCGGGATTCAAGTTAAGAGTGAGTCGCTGCAGACCTTGATGGCCGGCGGCATTGCCTTTGAAACACCGCAAGCCAAGGCGCCGTTGCAGAAACGCATTCCGCGCTTCCGTCTGTTCGCCAATCACGATGACGCCAATCAGAAGGGCGCGGTAGTCACTATCAAGGTTGATCGTGCCGACGGCTTACGCAGTGGCACACCGGTTCGCTTCAAGGGGCTGGATGTCGGCAAGATCGAAAGTGTCGACCTGACCGATGACTTGCAATCGGTCATCCTCACGGCACGCATCACGGAAGTGTCGGAGAAGATCGCGCGGGTCGGCAGTCAGTTCTGGGTGGTCAAACCGGAGTTGGGCCTGATCAAGACAGAAAATCTGGAAACCCTGGTGACCGGAAAATACATAGAAGTGCAACCGGCAGCGAAGAACCTCGGCCCGCAGAAGAACTTCGTGGCGCTAGCGAATGCGCCGGAAGTGACCAAGCAAGAAGCGGGGCTGAGTCTGGTATTGAGCGCGGCCCGTCGTGGTTCGCTAAAGCCGGGTGTGCCGGTGACTTACCGTGAAATTACCGTGGGTAAAGTCACCGGTTATGAACTGGGGCAGACCGCTGATCGGGTGTTGGTGCACATTTTGATCGAGCCGAAATACGCGCCACTGGTGCGCAGTGGCAGTCGTTTCTGGAACACCAGTGGTGTGGGTTTCGATATCGGCTTGTTCAACGGGCTGACGGTACGCACCGAGTCGCTGGAGACGGCGATTCAGGGCGGGATTGCTTTCGCTACGCCGGACGGTGAGCGCATGGGCAACCCGGCGCGACCTGAGCAGACGTTCCCGTTGTTCGACAAGTTTGAGGATGAGTGGCTGACGTGGGCGCCGAAGATTTCGCTCGGTAAGTAAACTTTCAGCGTCTGTAAGGACGCCATCGCGAGCAGGCTCACTCCTACAGGGGAACGCATTCCAACTGTAGGAGTGAGCCTGCTCGCGATAGGGCCCGCAAAATCAGCAAAAAATCCCAAGCCATAAAAAAGGGCCGCGATCCTATCAGATCGCGGCCCTTTTTTTGCCTTCAGTTAATGCCGGTCAAACCGCATCCAGCTCCGGCTCATCCGCTTCAACATTCAGCGTGGCCTTCACCACATCATGCCGACGGATGTACTTCCAGTCCGCCTCATCAATGTAGATCCCCGCCGGGCCGCTGCCGCCTTCGAGGTCGATCGCGACACTGGCGCAGACCTGCGGCTTCACACTCGCCAGAATCGGCACGAAGCCCAGTTGCAGACTGGTTTCCAGCAGCGCGGCCTGGTTCTTCTCATCGATATCCGCCGCCTCGTCGAGGTAGTACGGCAGACGCACGCGACCGGCCTGATCGCGATCCATCAAGTGCAGCAACAAATACATGTTGGTCAGCGCCTTGATGGTCATGGTCGTGCCGTTGGACGCCGCGCCATCGATGTCGGTGTGAATAACCGGTTGACCGTTGACCTTGGTGATCTCGAACGCCAGTTCGAACAAGTCCTTGAGACCGAGCTGGTTGTGGTTCGCCGCCACCAGCCGCGCCAGGTATTCCTTGGCCTCTTCGTTCTTGTTGTCCTGCTCGGCGCTCTGGCTCAGGTCGAATACCGACAGGGTTTCGCCTTCTTCGTACTGACCGGCGCTGTGGATGATCTGGTCGATGTGCTTGAGGGCTTCCTTGTTCGGCGCGAGGACGATACGGAAGCTTTGCAGGTTGGAGACCTGACGCTTGTTGATCTCGCGGTTGAACAGCGCCAGTTGATGCTCGAGGCTGTCGTAGTCGCTGCGAATGTTGCGCAGGGTCCGGGCGATGTCAGTGACCGCTGCACGGCGGGCCTTGCCCAGGGTCAGCGCTTCATCGGTACGGTGCGCGTAAGCGTTGATCAGCAACGACAGGCGGCGCTCCATGTCGTCTTCGCTGTCGAACTTGGCCACGCCTTTGAGGCGCACTTGCGCATACAACGCTTCGATCTGGCCATCGGCGCGCAGCAGGCCTTGCCAGCTGTCCTGATAGTCGTTGAGCAGCGGCAGCAGGTTGTCCATCGAGTCATCGACCGGATCCATGAACGGCGTACCGAACGGCAGATCCGCCGGCAGCAACTGACGACGACGCAGCGCATCGTCGAGGGTGCGTTGCTTGGCTTCCATGTCAGCGATCTGGCGGCCGACCAGTTGCAGCTTGGCCGACAGTTGCTGGACGCGTTCGGTGAAGGCGTCGCTGGAGCGCTTGAGTTCGTCCTGCGCGCCTTCCATCTGCGCCAGTTGCTCAAGCTTGTCGCTTTCTTCGGCGCTCAGGGTTTGGGTGCGGCGGAAATCTTCCAGAGCTTTCTGCGCGTCCAGCACTTGCTGGTACAGCGCTTCGGTCTGGGTCTTGCTCGCGGCGCGGTCGGCGGCCACGGCTTGCTGGGTTTTCAGTTGCTTGAGCTCTTTTTCCAGACGCTCTTTCTGATCGCGCAGTGCAGCACGGTCGGCCAGCGCTTGCAGCGCCGGTGGCTCGATGTGCGAGATGTCGATGGACAAGCCCGGCACTTCGAAGCGCTCGCCTTTGAAGCCATCGAGAATCAGCTCAACGGATTTGACCCACGCGCCATCGTCGTCGAGGGTGATGCCGTGTTCACCCAGCGGCAGACTGAACAGTGCGCTGTTGAACAGGCGCATCAAACGCTCGACGTCCTGTTGCGAGAACTCTTCGCGCAGACGGGCATAGCTGTTGTTGTCAGCGTGATCGAGCTGCTGCTTCACCGACTTCAGGCGTTTTTCCAGATCGCGCACGCGCTCTTCCAGATCTTCCGCACTGAACTGGCGGGATTGCGCCAGGGCACCGGCCAGTTCGTCGTGCGCGTCCTTGGCCGCGAGCAGTTGTTGCTCAAGCACTTTGACGTCATCGACCAGCGCGAAGCGGTTCTTCAGCACCGACAACTCACCGAGCCAGCGCTGGATGCCGGAGATTTCCCGCTCCAGACGCATCAGTTCCTGAGTACCACCGCGTTGATCGTTCTGCAGATCGTCCTGCTCTCGACGGTAGTGCTCGGCCTGAATCGTCAGCTCTTCCTTGCGCGCACTGGCGTAGTCCGACCAGGTGCCGAGCAGCGAGTCGAGCAGCGGCGACAGGCGATGCAGTTTGCCGCGCAGCACGTCGCGCTGTTTCACGCCGTTGGCCAAGGCCTCAACCAACGGGCCGGCAGCAACCAGCGAGTTGTAGTCCTGTTCCATGCGCCGCACATCGCGGAAGGCTTCTTCGCACGCGGCGATGTAATCGACGCTGCCGGAACGCAGGCTGTGTTCGAAGGCATCGAGGAACAACTGCTTGAGCTTGGCCGCGGTGATTTCGCGCATGTGCAGCAGGTTGATGAACAGCGCGCGGAAGGTCTTCAGGCTCTGTTCGCTGGTGGAGCGCAGCGGAATCAAAGTCAGGTCGAGCGGAATCGACGTGTGACCGCCGACCAGCAAACGACGCAGCTCATCCGGCTTGAGTTCGTAGGCTTTCAGGCCTTCTTTTTCAAGGTTGCTGAACAGCTCTTTCTGGCGCAGGCAGGTGTCGTTCTTCTGGTAATGCGCCAGATCGAGCTTGCCGGCGTAAGCAAAGAACTGGTGACCGAAACCGCCGCCCGGGCCGCGACCGACCACGCCGATCACGTGCGGGCCATGGGGCAGATTCACTTCAACGAGGATGTAGCTGGTGTCGGAAGCGAAGTAGAAGCGCCGCGATTGTTCCAGGCTGTATTTGCCGAAACTCATGTCCGACATGCGCGCCAGAATCGGGAACTGCAAGGCGTTGATCGACGCCGATTTACCAAGGTTGTTTGCGCCGTAAACCGACAGCGGTTCTTCCAGCGGGAACAGGCCGAGGCTGTAACCGGCGGTGTTCAAAAGGGCAAAGCGGCGGATGCCGTAGCGTTCCTGGCTCATGCGTCGGACTCCTGTTCTTCGGCAATGGCGCGGGCCAGTGCGTCTTCTTCGCTCTCTTCTTCAAACTCTGAAAGATCGAGCGGGTCGTCGGTTTCGAGGAATTTGGCTTCGGCCGCTTCGTCGATCAGCACCGGTGCCGGCAGCGGCAGAACGCTGTGTACGCTGGCCGCCAGATCGCGGTCCTGCTGCACCGACAGGCACACATCGAGGAAGCGGTGCATCGGCGGCAGGAAGCGGTACACGCCGTTTTCTTCGCTGGCGAAACCGAGTTGAGTCATGCGGCGCATGATCTTTTCTTCGAGCTCTTCAACGGTCTGCACTTCGGCCTGAATGAACAGGTCGCGGTATTTCTCCAGCAGCGATGGCAACTCTTCACGGCCGAGGCTGCCGCCATCGAGCACGGCGATCGGGTCGCGGCCCTGATCGGCCAGATGCTCGACGAGGATGAAGGTGAACAGCGCCAGACGCTGGGCAGTCTTGTTCACCGCGGCGGCGGCCATGTCCGGCACAAAGTAGTAGAAACCACGGGTGTCGCAGACCAGTTCAAAACCCAGCGCCTTGAACAGCGTGCGGTACTGATCCTGGAAGTTCGACAGTTGCGCGTACAGCTCCGGGTCGCGGCGGCTGACGTGGTAACCCTTGAACAGCTCGCGGAAGATCGGCGCGAGTTGCGACAGTTCGGAAAGATCAAGATGCATTGGGGATGCTCGCAGAATTCTCGGCGGCGTTATCGCTGGCCGAGAGCAGGGCGAAGGAGCGCAGGCTGACCTGATGCTCGTGAGTGTGGTATTCGCGGCGTTCCAGACGCTCGCGCTTGAAGCGTTTTTCCCGCGACAGGCGCGAGAACCAGTAGAGCAATTCGTCGGTGGCGCCGTCCGGTTCCTGCTCCAGCAGCCAGGTCATCAGATCCGGCATCGGCAGGGCTTCTTCGCAACGGTCGACCATCTCGCGCACGGTGCGTGGCGCGCGTGGGGCTTCGCCTTTCTGCGTTTTGTGCGCCTTGGGGAAACGCGCCGGTTTCGGCTCGAAACGTGCCAAGGCATAAACGTAGGCTTCGACCTGACTGGCGCTGCCGAGGAAGGTGCTTTGCGGGCGGGTGAACAGCGGCATCGCGGCTTGCGGCACGGCGTCGATGCCTTTGCGCCGAATCGCCGCCAGGGCCAACGCGGCGCCACGGGTCACGGCGTTGTGCCGGCGCGCTTCTTCACGCAGCGGCAGCAGCAATTCGCGGGCATGCCGCAGGGTCAATTGCGCGCTGGTCTGCATTTCGAGGATGCGTGCGTGGGTGCGCAGGAGCATGTCGTCATCGACCAGATGGCCGAGGCGCTGCTGTTCGCTGAGCATCTTCAGCAATACGGTTTCGACCTTGCGCACGCCTTGTTCGAAGGCGCCGTCGGCGTTCACCAGATCGATCATCGGCTCGACGTATTCGTCCCAGGTCGCCAGTACTTCAGCGTAACGCTGACGCAATGGAATCTGCCGGTCGCTGGTCTTCGCGCGTTCTGCGACGGCGACCAGCGCCTGTTCGTCGTTGTCGAGCTTCTTCAGCACATCGCGCACGCGCATGTCGAGCAGGCGCAGCTGGCGAGCGAGGTCGTGGCCATCGCGGACTTCGAATGCGTCCTGGATGTAACCGGCCAGACGTTCGAGGTGACGCAGATAGGCTTCGATTTCCAGGCACAGGCCCAAGCGGTGTTCACGACGCAAGTAGGCGAGGAAGTCGTGAATCTGCGCGTTCAGCTCGAAACGATTCGGGCTTTTTGCCACCGGAATCAGAATATCGAGGCGAATCCACACGTCGAGCAGACTGGTGATGTCCTGCGGCGTGCTGTCCAGTTGTTGGGCGGCCAGTTGCGAGCGCAGTTCGTTGAGGCTCAATGTGCCTTGGTCGAAGTGCTCACACAGTGGCTCAAGCAGTGCCCAGTGTTCAGCGAGGGCGCGCAAGACGCGCTTGGGTTCGATCATCGGAATGCCCGGCTGGTTGGCAATGAAAAGCGGCGATTGTACTGCATCACGAAGGATGCGATTCACTCTCGGGACGGGCTGTCGCATTCTTTGTATAAAGAGCGTGGCTAAAGCGCCTCGTGAAAGAGTATCGATCTACAACGGGCGATCTTGAACGAAGGGCGGTAGAATCGGCGCACTTCAGTTATCCACAAGTGGCCGACCCTTGCTAATCGAGTCCCGCCGCCGCGCCTATTTGAACGCCATGCAGGTGGTCAATTGGCTGCCGCGCACCGAATTGCCCTTCGCCGCACCCTCGCGGCCCGAACTGCTGGACATGCCCGAGCCCGAGGTAGAAGCGCCGGTTGCGTCCGCGCAGCAAGCCGAAGCGCCGGTGCAAACGGCAGCCGCTCGTCCGGTCGAACGGCCGAAGATCGAAGTGCCGCGTCCTTCGTTGGCCAGCACCCGGACCAACGCCAAACCGGTGGAAGAGGCCGACGACACGCCGGTTGTCGCCAAACCGGCGCCAGTGCCACCGCCACGTTTTGCTCTGCAATTGCTCCGTGCCGGGCGTTGCCTGCTGCTGGTCGAGTTACCCACAGGCGAACCGTTCCAGTCCCGCGATCCCGCCTATCTGTTACTCAAAGACATGCTGCGCGCCGCCGGTCTGCCGGATGCACCGCAAATCGTCGGCGAGCCTGTGCGCTGGCCGTGGCTCAATCGCGGCACGATGGATCAAGGCCCGGAAGCGGCGCGCGACTTCGTTCAGGGGTTCCTTTCCGTGCAAATGGAAGCCGCTCCGTGTGCCTGCCTGTGGCTGATCGGCCTGCCGGCGGTGCGTTTTGCTGGTGAAGCGGATGCCGAAGCGTTCAATCGTGAATTGCAGATCGAAGGACTGGGCTCGGCCTGGGCCATTCCCGGTCTGGAATTGTTAATGGAAGAGCCACAGCGCAAGGCCGCTGTGTGGCAAGCCATGCGTCGGCTAATGGCGCGCTGGAAAGAATCGAATGAGTGACGCTGTATCGTTCCGCCCGATGACCGAGGCGGATCTGGAAACCGTGCTGAAAATCGAGTACGCCGCTTACAGTCATCCATGGACTCGGGGGATTTTTCTCGACGGCCTGGGCAAATACCAGATCTGGCTGATGTTCGAGGGTGAGCAGCAGGTTGGCCACGGCGTGGTGCAGATCATTCTGGATGAGGCGCACCTGCTCAATATCACCGTCAAACCGGAGAATCAGGGGCGCGGGCTGGGGCTGACGTTGCTTGAGCATCTGATGTCGCGGGCGTATGCGGCTTCTGCGCGAGAATGTTTTCTGGAAGTGCGTGACAGCAATACGGGTGCGTTCAAGTTGTATGAGCGTTATGGCTTCAATGAGATCGGCCGGCGCCGGGATTATTATCCGGCAGTGGGTGGGCGTGAGGATGCCGTGGTCATGGCCTGCACCCTGGTTGACTGATCGCCTTTAAAAGCTTCGCGAGCAGGCTCGCTCCCACATTTGGTTCATGGTGTTCACACATTTTGTGCGCACCCCAAAACCCCTGTGGGAGCGAGCCTGCTCGCGAAAGTGTCCTACCAGGCAGCGACGATCAGCGGTTGCCATCCAGCGGTTCACGCTGCGCCAGTTCCGCCTCATCCAGCCCATTGCCACCGCCAATGTCATCTTCATCGACAATGCTCAGATCCCAATCGGCCTGATTGCCTTCCCCGGCCTCTTCGGCATCTCGTGCGCCATCTTCATGAATCAGTGTTTCCGGGCTCAGATCATCGTCGGTGGGTTCATGGTCCGCGGTCGATGCGCCGGTCAATCCGGCCTCACGCACCCGCTCACGCGGCATCAACTGCTCACGTTCACGCTCCGGGATCTCATCACCGATTTTCGCGCTGGGTTGGTCTTCATCGAAATCCAGCTCATGCACCGAACCCATGCGGTCTTCGTTATCATCGATGGGCTCCGGTTGCACTGCATCGTAAGGGCGTCGTGAATCAGTCATGGCAATTCCTCATACTGTGGGCCTTACTTAGGTGGACTCACCGGGCACACGAGAATTCCAATGAAATCACTTGCGGTTCTGGCGTGACCCCGACGGGCGGTCGTCTGTCATACCAGCGCATCTTTCTTGAGGCCTTACAGCATGCATGACTTACAAGACCTGATTGATAACAACGAGCGTTGGGCTGACGCGATCACCAAGGAAGACCCGGATTTCTTCGCCAAACTGGCGCGCCAGCAAACGCCGGAATATCTGTGGATCGGCTGCTCCGATGCGCGAGTGCCGGCCAACGAGATCGTCGGCATGCTGCCGGGCGATCTGTTCGTCCACCGTAACGTCGCCAACGTCGTGCTGCACACCGATCTCAACTGCCTGTCGGTGATCCAGTACGCAGTCGACGTGCTCAAGGTCAAACATATCCTCGTCACCGGCCACTACGGTTGCGGCGGTGTGCGCGCCTCGATGCAGGACCGGCAGTTCGGCCTGATCGATGGCTGGCTGCGTTCGATCCGCGATCTGTACTACGAGAAACGCGAAGAACTGGCCAAGTTGCCGACTGAAGAAGAGCAGGTTGATCGCATGTGCGAACTCAACGTGATCCAGCAAGTGGCCAACGTCGCTCACACCAGCATCATCCAGAACGCCTGGCATCGCGGGCAGAGCCTGTCGATCCACGGGTGCATCTACGGCATCAAGGATGGTCGCTGGAAAAGTCTCAACACCACCATCAGTGGTTTCGAGCAGTTGCCACCGCAATATCGTCTGCGTCCGGTTGGCGCGTTGTAATCCGCCTGTCAGCGCCAACCCGAGTGCCGCCAGCGTTGTAAAAAGTGTTGGCCTTCGAGGCAGGGTGGCTCGTTGTATCCGTTGATCCACCCACGGCAACGCGGTGAACCGCAACCGCAGGCGAACTGGCGCAGCAGTTTGTCTTCGGTGGCGGCGTAGTCCATGGTCAGCCGCTCACCCTTGTGGATATCCTTCAACGCCCACAGCCACAACTCGCTCATGTCGAGAAATACGTTGGGGTCGCAGGCGTGTTCGATCAATCCGCAAAAGCGCGGGTCGTAGAGGTGAATGCCTGCCAGCATTTGTCGGGTCTGCCGGCATCGATAGGGCAATAGTTGCCCGGAAACCCTGCACATTCGGTGGGTTTGCAGGAACTCTCGGCGCGCCCCGACCGCCATTGGGCTGCCGTAGTGATCCTGAATGATTTCGAAATCGGCGCAGGAGGGAAACCCCAGGCGCACGGGCAAGCCGGCGAAGGGGTAGATGCCTTCGGTATCGCGCGGAGCAGAGTGCGCCATGGCGTGGATGTTCATAACAGTCCTTGTCGCAAGGTTTTTGCGACTTCCCTGGGTTGACGTCCTGTCACTACTGCGATGTCGGTACTTGGATCCAATCGTGTCTTATTAGGTATAGCCGGTCTACTGTCAGATCTGACAGGCGATATAGACGCTTTCCCGCGTCAGCATTGGCTGACACGGGAATGTCACAAGCAATTACAGGTGTGGGGCGGGAATAGCGGCGGCCGGCAGCGGCGCTTTCAATTGCTTCAGTTGCGATTTGATCGCAGTGGTTGTGCACTTGGCAGCGGCCTGCTCCGGGGTCAGGTTGCGAATCGAGGTGTAGAACAGCTCGCAGGTTTTGACTTTCTGCGTGACCTGCCACGTTTGCGTACAGCTGTTGAGAGTGGCCTGCGCATCGCTGCCCGGTTTGCTGCCCATGCCAGCCTGCCAGCAGGCGGCGCTCAAATCCTGCCCCATGACTTTCAGGCCCGCAGCATCAGCCTTGGCCTGTGCATCGTCGCCGGTGTAACTCTTCGGGTCGGCTGCGTACCAGATATAACTTGGGTGGTTGGAACCCAGCACCGGCACTTTCACACCTTCGCTCGGGCTGATGGTTGCCAGCCCCAAGACATTCACGGTTGGCCCGTATTGCTGCTTGATCCAGTTACGCACCGGCGCGCCGAACGCGACCATCGGCAACGTCGTGCCGCTGGTGGTCTGGCTGAACTGCTGGACCAGTGTGGTCTGGTAATCCTTGAAGTAGTCATAGACGCCTTCCAGATCGCTACCGGCGTTGGACGGCGCAGCGATCGGGGCAATGTCGATGATGGTCTGGAAGGCCGGCGTCTGCTCGGCAGGAATGCCATTGTCAGTCAGCAGAGTTGCCCAGCGATCGGTGGTGTTCGAACGCAGATAATCCTGTGCCTGGGTCAGCGAGTAATCCGGCGGGAAGTGCAGCAGCTCGACACTTTTACGGTTTTCCAGGGCCATGCCCAGTGGCAGGAACAAATACCAGCTATAGGCCCATTTGCCGTCGGCGTTGAGCTTGCTGGCACCGGTGTAGGCCAGATCACCCGCGTCCAGTAGCGCCGACAGGGGCTTGTCGTAATCCTTCGGCACGCCGGTGATTTCGGCGTAGAGCTGACCGTTGTCGGTTTTTACCAGCACCTTGGCATCGGCATAACCATCGCGTTGCACGCTCTGGCTCAAGTAATGGGTGACGGTCTGTTCCAGCGTCCAGTTGCGGAAGCAGATGACATTGCAGTTGTTGGGGTAAGCGAAGAGGCGGGTGACGCGTTCGGTGCTGCCCAGTTTCAGATCGACATCGGCGTGGGCGGCCGCGCTCAGCGTAAGTGCGGCAAGAGCCAGTGCTGTCGGGTTAAGTCCTGCGAGTTTGAACATGCTCAGATCCTTTTCAGCGTGGGTTCCCCCGCGTATCGGGGGCGCCTCATAGTGGATCAGCCGCGTTTGACAGAGAAGCCGTCATCGGCAGATTTTTGCGCAAACTCACAGGGCTGGTTTTCACGCCGGAAAATGCAAGGCGTTGGTCAAATCGCCCATGGGTTTCTGACCCCGGGCAATCATCGCCTCGTCCCGTTGTTTGAGGCCGTCGAGGGTTTCCAGTTGGAACACACGAGTGATCAGCCGCAGGATCGATGCCGTGTCGTAGACCGTGTGATCCACCGCGCCTTTGCGCGCGAACGGCGACACCACCAGCGCCGGCACGCGTGACCCTGGGCCCCAGCGGTCGCCCTTGGGCGGTGCGACATGATCCCACCAGCCACCGTTCTCGTCGACCGTGACGATTACCACCATGTTTTTCCACTGCGGGCTTTCACGCAGCACTTTCAGCGCGCGCACCATGTGCCGATCCCCGGACGCCACATCGGCATAACCGGCGTGCATGTTCAGGTTGCCCTGAGGTTTGTAGAAACTCACCGCCGGCAACTTGCCCGCTTCGGCATCGGCGAAGAACTTGTTGCTGCTCGATTCATCACCCAAGCCAGCATCACGCAGACGCTTGTTGCGCTCGTCGGGGTTCTCCGGACCTTGCTGCTTGAAGTAGTTGAACGGCTGATGGTGATACTGGAAGTTGGGAATTTTCGGAATGCCGCCGGAATCCTTGTACTGATCCAGCGTCGCCTGCCACGCACCGGCATACCACGCCCAATCGATGTGCTTTTTCGACAGCTTGTCGCCAATGTGTTCGTGGGTCTGCGGCACCATGACGTTGGGCAGATCCGCTTTGGAATACGCCGGGCGCTCGGGGTCGCGAATCCAGGTGGGCCAGTAGGGCGGGGCGAGGGTGTTGACGCCGAAGCCATCCGGGGTCAGCGCACTCGGGCCGAACTGCGGCGGGCCGGTCATCGCGCTGGCGGGGGATTGCTCCAGCGGCTTGAGGCGTGGATCGGCGGGATCGTCGCTTTGCAGCGCGGCAATCTGCGACTTGGCCACCGAATTGGCTGCGTCCGGATAGAACGGCGCGGTGGCGCTGATCAGGTATTGGTGATTGAGGAACGAGCCACCAAAAGCACCCTGGAAGAAGTTGTCACACAGCACGAACTCCTGCGCGACGTCCCACAGGCGCAGGGAATAACGGCTCTGCGCGTAGTGGCCCATGGTCAAGCCTCCGGAGTCGGCCCAGGCCACGAAGCCATCGTTCTTGCCGCCGTTGATCTGCATCTGGTTCTGATAGAACACGTGCCACAAATCGCGGGTCACCAGACCGAACGGCAAGTCCTCGCCATTTGGTCCCTTGAGGGCGAAGGGCGCGTTGGGCAGGTTTTCCTGAAACTGTGTGGCGCTGGGGTAGGTCACGCCATCGAGGGTTTGCGGGCCGATTTGCAGGACGCCGCCCCAAACGGACGGCAGGGTTTGCAGCAGCGAGCCGTCGCGATCGCGTTGTTGATAGTCAGCGGGCTTGAGCGCAGACAGCGGCTTTTCGACACCGGGGAAATCACCGAACAGATTGTTGAAACTGCGGTTCTCGGCGTAGATCACCACCACGGTTTTCACCTGATCGCGCAGGGCCTTGTCCAGCTCGGACGGGGTTAGCGGGCGCTCGGTCGGTTTGCCTGGTTGCTCGCTCGTGTTGCCGCAGCCGGCCAATGTCGCGCCGACCCCGAGCACTGCGACGCCGCCGAGAAAGCGGCGGCGACTGGTGTCGGTGGGGTTTTCGGATTCAGGGGAGGGTGTGTCGATGCCGTCTGTGTCGTCGCTCATGTCTCAGCCCGTTTTGCTTAAATGTTTCAGTATGTTTCGGGCGGACGCTAGCAAGGGGATGTGACGGTTGGGTTACAAATGGAGCGGTGTCTAGCGCCCTTTGGCACTGCTAGACTGCTGCATTAATGAATCTGGTTACGGTGATCCATGAAGCCTTCCACTGCTCTTGATTTGCAACGCGTTGCCATCCGTGAGGTTGTCGGAAGATTTCGTGTGGTAAATCCCCGTGTATTTGGCTCCGCCGCACTTGGGACTGATCTGGAAGGCAGTGATCTGGATTTGTTGGTCGATCCACTTCCCGGTACCACTTTGTTCGATCTCGGTGGGCTGCAAGTGGAACTCGAGGACTTGTTAGGCGTGACTGTCGATCTGCTGACACCAGGAGATCTACCGCTGAAGTTTCGTCAGCAGGTTCTGGATCAGGCTCGTCCCGTATGATCGAAAACCGGCTTGGCGATTACCTTGAACATATGCGGCAGGCCGCCAGTGATGCGTTGATGTTTGTCGAAGGCCTGAATAAGGAAGAGTTCGCCGAAGACAAGCGAACGCAGCAAGCAGTCATTATGAGTCTGGTCATCATTGGCGAGGCGGCTACCAAGGTGCGTAATCGAATCGCTCATGGCTACTTCGATATCAATCTGGATGTAGTGTGGGAAACGGTTCAGGTCGCTTTGCCTGAGCTATTGACGGTACTCCCTACCGAACAGAACTGATCGCACCTGCACTAAGGCAGGTGCAACCTCTTCAAATTACGGCATCACCGGCGGCGTATACGCCAATGTCGTCCCCAGCGCCCACAGCAACAACAGCACCAGCGGCGTGTGCACCAGCAATTGCACGAACGAGAAACCGATCAGATCCCGCGCCTTCAACCCCAGCACGCCCAGCAACGGCAGCATGTAGAACGGGTTGATCAGGTTTGGCAGCGCTTCGGCCGCGTTGTAGATCTGCACCGCCCAGCCGAGGTGATACTGCAGATCATTGGCGACTTGCATCACATACGGCGCCTCGATGATCCACTTGCCGCCACCCGACGGAATGAAGAAACCGAGAATCGCCGAGTACACGCCCATCAGCAGTGCATAGGTGTCGTGGGAGGCGATGCTGACGAAAAACGTCGAGATGTGATGCGCCAAGGTCTGCGCATCGGCGCCTTTGACTGTAGTCATCAATGCGGCAATCGAACCGTACAGCGGGAATTGAATCAGCACGCCTGTGGTCGTCGGCACCGCACGAGCCACGGCATCGAGGAAGCTGCGCGGGCGCCAGTGCAGCAATGCGCCGAGCATGATGAACAGAAAGTTGTAAGTGTTCAGCCCGGAGATCGCGGTGATCGCCGGTTTGCTCGAGAACTCATGGAACAGCCATCCCGCCGCCAGCAGCACCAGCAAGATGATCAGCAGTGGACTATGTTCGAGCCATTCACCTGGACGGGTGCGCGGTTGCAGCGGTGGCAGATTGAAGGCCGGGTCGATGCCGCAGGCCTTGGCGTCGCGCGCCGAGTTCGGCCCGGGGGCGGTAGCGTAGGCGATGATGATCGAGATCACGATCAGCGCCAGCAGCATCACGCCGGACTGCCAGAGGAAAATTGTTTCGGTGAATGGAATCACTCCGGTGATCGACAGGATCGACGGTGGCAGGCTGGCGGGGTTGGCCTGCAACTGTGCAGCCGACGACGACAAGCCCAACGCCCACACCGCGCCAAGACCCAGATAAGCTGCAGCACCGGCGGCGCGGTAATCCATTTTCAGATCGGTGCGGCGGGCGAGGGCGCGCACCAGCAAACCGCCGAACACCAGTGACAGGCCCCAGTTGAGCAACGAGGCGACCATCGAGATCAGCGCCACCCACGCTACAGCGGAGCGGCCGTTTTTCGGGATGCGTGCCAACCGGTCAATCAGTTTCACGGCCGGTGGCGAGCTGGCGACTACGTAGCCGCCGATTACCACGAAGGCCATTTGCATGGTGAACGGGATCAGACTCCAGAACCCGTCACCGAACGCCATCGCCGCATCGGTGGGTTTGGCGCCCATGGCCAGCGTGGCCAGGGCGACGATGATCACGGCCAGCGCGGCGAATACCCAGGAGTCGGGAAACCAGCGTTCGGCAAAATTGGAACAGCGCAGGGCAAAGCGTGCGGAGCGGCTATCTTCGATATCAACGGCCACAGGGAGTACCTCGGATTTTTATGGTTATTGTGGTCCGCGGGAACGCTCGCCGATCTCGACAACACAGAGATCCCTGTGGGAGCGAGCCTGCTCGCGAAGAGGTCGGCACATTCAACATCGAGGTTGCCTGAACTGACGCTTTCGCGAGCAGGCTCGCTCCCACATGGGGTTCACTGTGATTGATCGGTGCTGGCGTCGGCCCGCTGGACAGGCAATAACAGTAATTCAACTGCCGATGCTTTGTGAGCAGGTTTTGCAAAACCGGGACTATGGTCTAACGGGTTGTCCATCCGCCCATTTGCGTAGACCATGGGCGCCTTGGTTTTTTGCCTGTTTCCGAGTTCTTTGCCATGACTGCCCAATCCCCGGCCAAACCTGCGCCGTTCAGCCGTTCCGACTACAAGACCCTCGGCCTTGCGGCCCTTGGCGGCGCGCTGGAAATCTACGATTTCATCATCTTCGTCTTCTTCGCCCTGACCCTCAGCCAGCTGTTCTTCCCGCCGGAAATGCCCGAATGGCTGCGTCTGCTGCAAAGCTTCGGGATTTTCGTCACCGGTTACCTGGCGCGGCCGCTGGGCGGGATCCTGATGGCGCATTTCGCTGACAAACTCGGACGCAAAAAAGTCTTCAGCCTGAGCATCCTGATGATGGCGCTGCCGTGCCTGCTGATCGGGATCATGCCGACCTATGCGCAGATTGGCTACTTCGCGCCGCTGCTGTTGCTGGCGTTGCGCATCCTCCAGGGCGCGGCGGTCGGTGGTGAGGTGCCGAGTGCCTGGGTGTTTGTCGCCGAGCACGCGCCGGCCGGCCATCGTGGTTACGCCCTGGGCTTTTTGCAGGCCGGGCTGACCTTCGGTTACCTGATCGGCGCTTTGACCGCGACGTTCCTCGCACAAGTGTTCACCCCGGCGGAAATCCTCGATTACGCCTGGCGCTATCCTTTCCTGCTCGGTGGCGTGTTCGGCGTGATTGGCGTGTACCTGCGCCGCTGGCTGAGCGAAACCCCGGTGTTCATGGCCATGGAAGCGCAGCGTGAAGCGCGGGTTGAACTGCCGTTGCGCACGGTGCTGCGTGAGCATCGGCTGGCGATGTGGCCAGCGATGCTGCTGACCTGTGTGCTGACCTCGGCGGTGGTGGTGTTCGTCGTCATTACGCCGACCATGATGCAGAAAACTTTTGGCATGACCGCCAGCCACACGTTCGCCCTCAGTGCATTGGGCATTGTCTTCCTCAACATCGGTTGCGTGCTCGCCGGTCTGCTGGTTGATCGCATCGGTGCCTGGCGTACCGTCATGCTCTATAGCCTGCTGCTGCCGCTGGGCATTGCCGTGCTTTACGGCTGTTTGATCACAGGCGGCGACTGGGTCGGTGTGGCCTACGCCGTGGCCGGTCTGGCGTGTGGCGTTGTCGGCGCGGTGCCATCAGTGATGGTCGGTTTGTTCCCGGCGCGCATTCGCGTATCGGGCATCTCCTTCACCTACAACATTGCCTACGCCGCGTGGGCGAGTATCACACCGCTTTTGTTGATCGGCTTGATGCCGTGGAGCCCATGGATCTGCGTGATGTTTTGCGCGGTAATGGGCGCGGTAGGCGTCCTCAGTGCGGCGTATTTCGGCTCGCGGATGCCGCGCACGGGCCAGTGCCAGGTGGCGGGGACTGCTTGAGCGCAATGGGCCCGAACTATTTTTGACTGATGAGTCTCAAGCGCTCTTCAGAAATGGTGTTCAAGGCCGATGGTTAGGCTGTATCCCGCTTACTACCCTGCCCATCGGTGCTTTCCCATGTTCAACAAACGCTTGAAGCAAGAGTTGGCCGCTCTTCGTGAAGAACTCTCCAGCCTTCAGCAAGTGAAGGAAAGCCTGGAAAGCGAGATGCTGGTGCTGACCCTCGAACCCGACGGACGGATTCAATCGGTCAACCAGAACTTCCTCAACGAGATGCTCTACAAGAGCCAGGACCTGATTGGCCGGGCGCTTGAAGACATCGTGCCGGCCCACGTCAAGTCCGACGAGTTCTACCGCCGCTTCAAGAACGCAATGAGCCGAGGCGAGCACTTCGCCGGGGCCGTGCGCCTGTTGCGTGGTAATGGCGAAGAGGCCTGGCTGCGTTCGATCGCCCAGCCTGTGCGCTCTTCGGATGGGCGGATCAAGCACATCTCGATCTACTCCAGCGACCTGACCCGCACCATCGAAGCTTCCCGCGAGCACGAAAACCTGATCGGCGCGCTGGTGCGCTCCACTGCCGTAATCGAGTTCGACCTCAATGGCAATGTGCTGAACGCCAACGAGCGCTTCCTCAACGGCATGGGTTACAGCCTGGCGCAGATCAAGGGCAAACATCACCGCACCTTCTGCACCCCCGAGGAATACAACAGCGCCGAGTACCAGAACTTCTGGCGCCGTTTGAACAACGGCGAGTTTGTAGCTGACCGCTTTAAGCGTGTCGACAGCCATGGTCGTACAGTCTGGCTAGAGGCGTCCTACAACCCGGTGGTCGATGCCAACAACAAACTGTACAAAGTGGTGAAGTTCGCAACGGTCATCACTGATCAGGTCAATCGCGAACAAGCCGTCGCCGATGCGGCCAGCATTGCCTACAGCACCTCGCAACAAACCGACAGCACCGCTCAGCGCGGCACCACCGTGGTGACCGAAGCGGTGAATGTGATGCGTGACTTGTCGCGGCATATGCAGACAGCCAGCGAAGGCATTGAAGCTCTGAACGAGCAGTCGCTGGTGATTGGCACCATCGTCAAAACCATCAGCGGGATTGCCGAACAGACCAACCTGCTGGCGCTCAACGCTGCCATTGAGGCGGCGCGCGCCGGTGAGCAGGGCCGTGGTTTTGCGGTGGTGGCCGATGAAGTGCGACAACTGGCTTCACGTACCAGCCAGGCGACCGAGGAAATCGTCGGCGTGGTGCGTCAGAACCAGGAAATGGCGCGCAACGCCGTGGCGCTGATGACCGACGGCAAACACCAGGCCGAGCAAGGCCTGGCGCTGGCGGCGGAGGCGGGCACGGTGATCGTCGAGATTCAGGACGGCGCGCAGAAAGTGGTGGATGCGGTCGGCCAGTTCGCCAATCAACTCTCTCACTGATCTCCACTGATCCCATGTGGGAGCGAGCCTGCTCGCGAAGGCGTCAGTTCACTCAGCAGTGCTGTTGACTGACACAGCGCTTTCGCGAGCAGGCTCGCTCCCACCGAATCTGTGTTTCTTCAGTGACAGCGCTACAATCCGCTCTTTTTCCCCGGAGCAGATCCCCATGAGCGACTCCCACCGCCGCCCGGTGCCCCTGAACAAAGCCTACCGTTTGCTCAACCACGGCCCGACCGTACTGGTCAGCGCTGCCCATGACGGCCAGCGCAACATCATGGCTGCTGCGTGGGCGATGCCGCTGGATTTCGAACCGCCGAAAGTTGCCGTGGTACTCGACAAATCCACCTGGACGCGGCAACTGCTAGAAGCGTCCGGCACCTTCGTCCTCAACGTGCCGTGTGTCAATCAGGCCGACATCGTGCAAACCGTTGGCAAACACGTCAGGTCTGGAAATCACTCAAAACCAGGGGCAGGACAAGTTTCAGGCTTACGGCTTGCAGACTTTTAGCGGTGAACAGGTCGAAGCGCCACTGCTCGAAGGATGCGTCGCTTGGCTCGAATGCCGCTTGTTGCCCGAGCCGCGCAATCACGAGCAATACGATCTGTTCCTCGCCGAAGTCATCGCCGCCCACGCCGATGAGCGCGTGTTCAGTGAGGGGCGCTGGCATTTCGAGGGGCATGATGGTTTGCGCACGCTGCACCACGTGGCGGGCGGGCATTTCCTGACGATTGGTGATGCGGTGGATGGCAAGACGCTGGCGCTTTAACGTTGGTTGATGGCAAACCATTGCCGAATGTTGCAAGGTAGGGGCATTGTCGAACCAATCAGGCACATGCCCCCATGGATCTTTCCCTTTCGAGTTATCTCGCTCCGCTGCTGTCGCTGGCGTTGCTGTGGACGGTTGCGGTGGTCACGCCCGGCCCGAACTTCTTCAACATCGCTCAACTGGCAGTCAGCCGCTCCCGCCGCCATGGCGTGGTAGCGGCGCTCGGCGTCGCCAGCGGAACGGTGTTGTGGGGACTGGCGGGCGGTCTGGGCATCCAGTCATTGTTCAGCGCGGCACCGGCGCTTTACCTTAGCTTCAAGATCGCCGGCGGCTGTTACCTGATCTATCTCGGGCTCAAGCAATTCAAGCGCAAGGCGCCCATCGTCCCAGGCGCTTTAGATGCTGCGCAGCAAACGTTGCTCGGTGCTTACGGGCGCGGTTTTCTGGGCAACATGACCAACCCGAAATCGGCGCTTTTCGTCGCAACAATCTTCGCAACCGCGATGCCTGCCCATATACCGCCGTTGCTGCTGGCGTTGGCGGTGATGACCATGGCCACGTTGTCGTTCAGTTGGTATTGCAGCGTGGCGCTGTTCTTCGCCAGTCGGCGGATTGCCGGTGTTTACGAACGTTCGCGGCAATGGCTGGATCGGTTGGCGGGCGGTTGTTATCTGCTGTTTGGTGCGCATTTGGTGGCTAGTCGCTAATTCTGAAAGAGGCTGCGTTTTCAGTTTCTTTCAACCCCGGTATTTCTTCAGCGAGTGCTGGAGCAGATTTGCTTCATAGGTCTCGATGAGAGTGACCATTTCGCCGAAGTAATCACCTTCAGGAGAGCCCGGCTCTGGCTCATTGTCGAAAAGGGCAGACACGTCTTTGAGCGCCTCACGGTAGTCTGCTTCGTCATGAATTATTCGAATGTTCACGGGCTACTCCATTTCAGGCCAGTCGTGACCGCTTGCTTGGCTTTTAGCTGCAAGAAAAATCCGATGCCTGTACGGGCATCGGATTTTTTATGCGCCGCAGTAATTACGCCGTCGGTTGAACGTTATCCAGCGCCTGATTCACCGCCAGCTCAGTCAGCATGACGATTTGCGCGATGCCCAGCGCGGTCTTGCGGTGTGAGGTATCAAGCATGGCGGCGAAGTTGTTGAGCATCTCGGTGACCGAGCCCAACGTTTCGCTGGCATTGGCCAACAACGATTCGGTGTCGTACACCGGGTTGGCGAGGTACATCGGTTCGTAGGGGCGACTGGACGCCATGAGGTGAGCGGTCGGTTTGAGGTAGTGGTCGAGGGCGCGGTCGGCCGCTTCGTGGAGTTTTTTGCTGTCGATGGAGGCGTAGGGGGAGGTTGGATCGGTGTTTGTTTCGGGGGGATTGGGTGTTGGCTTTTTCATGATGTTCTCCGATCAGGATTGGAGCTGACCCATTCGGTTTCCGAACGAAGGGGTGGCAGCTGTGCGCAGGTTGGAAACCCGGGGAACGGAGAACCCGGTTGACCCGAAGGTCTCCCACGCACAGCCGCCATAACGGAGTGCACACCATGAAGGTGCGCAAGGATACGTTATGAAAGGAGCTTGTGCGCTCGGTTCTACTCGGGGTTTCCAATCCCGGTCACTGAATTGGCAGCGACGAGCACAGCCTAGAGAGCGGACGTCCGACGGACAACCTGAAAACCTTGTGGGACGGTTCTGTATTTTTATCGCGGGCGTTAAACATCCCGAATTGAAATACGCAGTCCGCCGCGCAGATCGATCGGTGCATTGTTGACTGAGCATTTTGAAGGGGTGACTTGCCTAATACTCACTCTCGTTGACGCGCGTCTTAGTTCGCGAGCCGTCCTACATGGACGAGAGAAGCACCCTACATAAAATCATCAGCCCCCTTGTTACCGTGCCCGCCAGTTCTCGCGAGCACAAACCATGGGCGGTTTGGACATCGCGCTCTTTTCCTCTTTGCTTAAGGATAAGCGTATGTTCCGGTCGGCCAATGCGGCGCATTTCGCGTTGCAGATTCCCGCTATTCGTCACGACTTCCAGGTGCTGGCCTTCAGCGGCACCGAAGCGATCAGCACCCTCTACGGCATCCACATTGAACTGGTCAGCGAGCACCCGGATTTCGATCTGGAGAGCGTGCTCAGCCAACCGGCGTTTCTGCAATTTGGCCACAACGGTGAAGGCATTCACGGTCGTATCGAAGACGTCTTGGTCGGTGAGGCCGGTAAACGCCTGACGCGCTATCACCTGACGCTGGTGCCGGCACTGCACTATTTGCAGTTCAGCCACAATCAGCGGATTTTTCAACGCTTGAACGTGCCGCAGATCATCGCCCAAGTGCTCAACGGCCATGGCATTCAGGCCGATGCGTTTACCTTCCACGTCAGCACCAGCGCCGCTCGCGAATACTGCACGCAGTACGCGGAATCTGACCTGGAATTCATTCAAAGGTTATGCGCCGAGGACGGCATTGCCTGGCATCACCAGCACTCGGCGGATGGGCATCTGCTGGTGTTCACCGACGATCAGGTGTTCCTGCCCAAACTCGGCGCCACGCCGTATCAGCAAGACTCCGGAATGGTCGCTGAACACTCGGTGGTCAGCCGCTTCAGCGTACGAACCAGCACCCGAACCAGCGCGGTCACTCGCCGCGACTACGACTTGAAACGCCCAAGTCTATTGCTCGAAAGCCACTTCACCGCCGAGTTCACCCCGGCGCTGGAGGACTATCGCTACCCACTGTTAATAGAAAACGAAAAATGCGGCAAACAACTGGCCCGGCAAGCGCTAGAGCGACATCGTAGCGACTATGAGCTTGGCGAAGGTCAAAGCGATCAGGCAAACCTGCGCTGCGGCCACTTGTTCGAACTGACCGAACACCCGCGTAAAACCTGCAATGACCTGTGGTTGTTGCTCAGCGTGTCGCACACCGGCCGACAGCCACAAGTGCTCGAAGAATCGGTCACCAGCGACACCAAAGCCGCTGATGGTTTCACCCAAGGCTATCGCAACACTTTTAGTGTGATTCCTGCCGAGGTAGTGTTTCGCCCACCGTTGCCAGCACCACGTCGGCCGCTGGTCTGTCAGACCGCCCGCGTCACCGGGCCGGCCCATGAGGAAACGGATTGCGATGAATTCGGCCGTATTAAGTGCGAGTTCAATTGGGACCGAGCCGAATTCAACAGCGAGCGCAGCAGTTGCTGGATCAGGGTTTCATCGAGTTGGGCTGGGGAAGGCTTCGGTTCAGTGACGATTCCACGCATCGGCATGGAAGTCGTGGTGACCTTTCTCGAAGGTGATCCGGACAAGCCATTGATCACCGGTTGCGTGCCCAACAAGGTCAAGTCCCCGCCCTACGCCTTGCCCGAGCACAAGACCAGAACCGTGCTGCGCAGCCACAGTTCACCGCACACCGGCGGCTACAACGAACTGATGATCGAAGACCGCGCCGGCCAGGAAAAAATCTACCTTCGCGCCGAGCGTGATTTCGAACAACTGATCCTCAATGACAGCCACAGCCTGATCCGTCATGACCGCATCGAACAGGTCGACAACCACAGCACCAGCCTGATCAAGGCTGATGAACGGCACACCACTGAGGGTATGCGTAACACCGTCATCGGCACCGACGACGTGCTCAGCATCAGTGGCAACAGCAGCACCACGGCGGACGGCACGCTGGTGATTCAGGCTGGCCTGCATGCGCGCGTTACGGCCAGCCAAGTGGTGATTGATGCCGTCACGAGTCTGACGCTGACGGCGGGTGGGCATCACATCGTTATCAATTCGGGCGGGATCTTCAGCAGTGTGGCCATCGTCGAGGGTGGCGCGCCAGTGGCCGGTGTGCCGGCGCAGACGGCGTTGGCGGCAGCAGCCGAGGATATTGTCGTTGAAGCGATCCCGATGGAGGCACTGCTCAAACAAGCCATCGTCTTTCGTGAGGCGGATACCGGCATTTGTCCGGTATGCGATGCCGCCGGGAGGGCTGAAGCATGAAGTCAGATAGCCCGAACAAAGGATTGCTCCTGATCGACGGATCTCAATATAAGGACGGCACGGGTTGGCTTCACGAGCACTACGGTCCTGACCATCCGCAGTCGCTGTTCAACCGCACCGCTTACGAGCCAATCAGCGCTTGCGGACCGTTTTTGCTTAACGCCTCAATCGGCAGTGCGACCCATACCGCGTGGTGGAGCGGCGCGGATCTGCAACACGGCGTATGGCTGGCAACGTCTAAAACCACCCAGCAATTGCTGTCGATTCTGCAGCGCCGCTTACGGATCGTTGACGAGCAACAACAAGAATTCTGGTTGCGCCTGGCCGACGGCCCGGCGCTGACCCGCGCTTGGATGGCAAGTGCGCAATGGCCGAAAGGCTTCTGGTTTGGTGTCGACAGTGTCTGGCTGAGGCACGGAAACGGGGCTGTCTGCGCCTGGGAAAACCAGCATCCGGAATACGATTCGGCACCAGAGGAAAAAGCTCTGGTCGCGCAAATAACCCTGTCTGAGTCACTGCTGCTGGCGCTCAGTCTGCCGGCCAATCCGGAGACAAACCCATGAGCGCCGGCCACAAGAATCGCTTTGGCACTTGCCCGCTGTTCGCCGCCGTTCTGCCATTGCGTTACGCAATTGGCCCGACGGCCTCTGTTGCCACCGATGCTCATGGCTTGCCTGCGCTGACGGGGCAATTCCCCGAGCTTGGGCCGCGCCATCCTGACCTGACTGAGCATCCACTCAACTACACCGCCCGTTTGTTGCGTGATGGCTGGCTTTACGTCTGGGAAAGCAAGCCAGCCCAACTGGTGGAGTATCAAGTCGAAAAGGCATTGCTCACCCAAACCCCGCGCGCGGGCAACGTGATCGACACGCGGGTCAAGCCGCATCTACTGTTGCGGGCCGGTGACCCTGCCGCATTGGTGTGGTCGCCCGTTCGCTGGAGCGAGCCGCAATATCTTTCAGCCAAAACCGATGCCGCCGTGCGTAAGCGCATCATGCGCAATCTTGTCCCGGGCGTGGCACCGTTCAGCGGCCCGGTCGAAACCGTCGGCAAACAGATCGGCGAATACGCCGATGCAACACGGTACGGCTGGAGCGCTCAGCCTGAAACGGAGCACGCGCCTGACTGGTTGAAAATGCAGCGACAGATGAGGGCGTGCGAGCAACAGACCTTTGCACTCATCGATGATCCGTGGGGCGTACTGTTTGACCTCGCTGCACTGATCCGTGCACGCAAAAACGCGTTCGACAGCTATCAGGAGCATCACGCCGAAGAATGGGCGATAGCCGGTGTTCTCAAGTCCCTGAGCGAAAGCGACCGTCAGTTGAATGCGCAACTGCCGTCCATTACTCGCTACGACGAACTCCAGCGGACATGGAAGGATCAAGAGGCACAAAACGAGCGATATACCGCTGATGTTCGGCATCTTGCTCAACTCTGGGTGGCATGGTTCAACACCCTGCAAGCGACCGGCCCGTCGAGCATGGACACGGCTTGCGGCCACTTCGACATTACCCAGGCGATTGCCCGAGAAGCCTTCGAGCTGCATTTCGCCGAAGCCTGCCTCGGGCCGGCTAGCACTAGCATTGGCGCTGCGGCCATTACCCTCAATCTGGAAGGGGACAAGGCCGGCAAGCCATGGCTGCTTTGGGCGTTACTCGGGTTACCGTCGCGGCTGAGCATTGGCGAAATCAAATACATCGTGGACTTCGGCGACCTGACGCGCGACAACAAAGCGGCTGTTCAAGAGAGCGCCGACAAACTGGCCAGAGCCTTTGCCCATGCCGAAGGGCTGAACAAAGCCGCCGACAAGCTCAAGCAACACAATCCGGCGGCCAGTCTTGAAGCATTGTTCTTGTCCCTCGCCCCCGTCGCCGCGCTGCAACTGCATCAGGCCGACAATGCCGCCAGCAACGCCGGGCGCCTGTACATGGCGGCAGCATTGGCCCGCAGCGATCAGCGCATTCAGACGCTGGCTGTTACGTCGCGCCAATTGGGTGAGTGGTACAGCGACTTGATGGGCACTCGGCAGACACCGCCCGCGCATTTGAATGTTGCTTCGCTGGCCAGTGGAGTGTCGGCGGGGATTCCGTTCATGCATTTGGTGCCGGCCAGTACCCAGTTGGCGCCGTTGCCGGTGAATCTGGCGGCAGGGGGGGAGTTGAGTGGTGTGTTTGATTTGAAGGGGGCGTTGAGTAAGGCGCCGGTGAAGGTTTTGGTGACGTTGGTGGCGGGGGGGAATTTTGTTTGGGCGGCGGGGCAGTTGGTTGAGAGCGAAACAACCAAAAAATGGGTGGGAATATCTGGTGCTGCATTTGGTGTTGCTGCTGCCGTTGCTGCCGTCGCTCAGCGCGTGACGGAGGTTGATTGGGCTTCGGCTGTGCGACAGAGCGGGGGAACTTCAGTACCAGCAAGGTTACTTTTGATTAGAGCGCTGGGCTTTGCAGCTGCGGTTGCAGCTGCACAAGTTGTTGTTCTAAGTCTAGATGCCGCAATCTACGGGATGGAGGCTTTCGACGCCTATCAGGCTGGCGATTTTGATTCCATGGTTACGAATCTGGCAATCGTCGGCGCCGATATATCCAGCGTAGTGCTCTATGTAAAACTTTTTCGGGCCTACCGTGCTGCCCAAGCGGCTGTGCTGGCCGGCGAGGCATCGGCCATTGCAGCAGGGATGAACGTCGCACCACATATAGGAGTAAAAATATTGGGCTTCACTGTGGTAATTGTCGCGTGTGTCATCGCCCGGCTCTACACAGCGGACTCGCCTTTGGAGCAGTGGGTAAAACACAGTCGTTTTGGCATCCGCTCGAACGATACCTGGTCGAGCAGCTACACCCAGTCCATGGATAAGTTGTACCCCATTCTTTTTCCCATCAGTTTTGAAGCCCGACGCCTGTCAGAGATGAACCCGTATCAGGGGCAAGTCACCTCCACGTATTTAGTGCTGAAACTGCCTGGGGAAAACGTATTGCTGACCGAGGCAATGATTCATTTCAAGGGCAGCGAGGTCTGGGGCGATACCCTTGGTTACCATCCAGAGAAAATCAAAAAGGTCGAATGGACGGGTAAGGACTTTGCTCTGCATAGCGGCAGCCGCATTCCTGCCTCACCAGGAACCACTCCGTATCGCCGTGTTTACCATGAGGATGGAGTGCGGGACTTGATGCGGATCGAGGGTGAGTTGATCTATTCCCCACAAGAAGGACTGACGCTGCCAGCAGTCACGATCATGGAACGAGCATGGATATGAACAGCCCGGAACAAACTCGAAACAGTACTTCATCCGCCGTGATCCTTGATGCCAGTACACCTACTGGCGAGCAGCCAATGGAGCTGTTTATTACCGATGAACACACCGAACATTACTTGGCGTTGCAATCAGGGGGGGATTCTTTCCGGGGATTATGGACTGGAATGTTAGGTGGAGTGGGTGGAGTCACTTGTATAGGCCTCGCTGTATTACTGATGTTTAACGGGAAGTGGGAAGGAGTACCAACAGGTCTGATTATGTCAGCGGCATTTTTCATGGTGCCCTTCCTTTGGGAAACACTCCGGCCGCTACCTCTACCCATTCTGTTCAATCGCCGCACTCGTGAGGTGTATTTCGATTACAACGGTGAACTGTTTCACGCACCATGGGATGGCATGTCAGCCGTAGCCAATGAGTTCCAGGTTGTTGGCACCCACATAGGCGGAATGCAGAGCGCATCGCTGGAAATCCGGGTGTGGAAATTTGAAGAGCCGGAAGTGGCGCTCATGGTCAGCCTCGGTGCTCCATTTGGTAAATCCCTGGAAATGCAAAAGGGTTTTTGGGAGTACATCCGCTCATACATGAACAACGGTCCTTATTTTGATGAACACGGCAACCACAGTGAGTCGGATGCTTTTGTAAAGAGCCAATTGGCAGTGAAACCCAACATGAGCGGAGCGTTCAAGGACACCCTCGATGGCATTAAAAAAACCAGAGCCGAAAATGGCGGAAGAAATTACTTGGGCGGAACCGACGTAGTAATGGTTGTCTGCACATTTCTTCTTTATCCCTGTTTTCGAATCCAGGAATTCACCTACAGCGTTGCCAAACGCCGCTCCCGAAACCTGTGGCCAAAAGTGGTCACTGAGCGCCTGAAAGCCAATGGTCCTGTTTCTCGGCTTGTGGATTTGGAGTCACACCAAAAACTCGCTGAATAGCTTTGTGAGTTCATGGCTAAGACTGCCGAACTCCGTGCCCGCGAAATAGGCAGCCGCCAATGGCGACTATCAATATTTCGCAAACTGCCCAATAAAAAAGGCCTACCTCCCGGTAAGCCTTTTCCATTCACTGCGCAGTCCTCAGTCCCCCAGCGCCTCTCCTTCACGCCGAGGATCCGCGCCACCCTCCAACGACGCTTTCCCCTGCGCATCCTTGACCCGCACGATGGCCTGGGTGCCGCTGGTCATGTCGATTTCATTCACCGCATGCCCTTTGTCTTTCAGTGCCTGAATCAGCGCCGGGCTGAACTGGCCTTGTTCCAGTTCGGTCGGGCCGTTGCGGCTGCCGAAGTTGGGCAGGCTGATGGCGCTTTGCGGGTCGAGGTTCCAGTCGAGCAGGCCGACGGTGGTTTTCGCCACGTATTCGATGATCTGCGAGCCGCCCGGTGAGCCGACGCTGGCGAGGAATTCGCCGCTGTTGCGGTCGAAGATCAGCGTGGGCGCCATCGACGAGCGTGGGCGTTTGCCGGGTTCGACGCGGTTGGCGACTTTCTGCCCGTTTTCTTCGGGGATGAACGAGAAGTCGGTCATCTGGTTGTTGAGCAGGAAACCCTGAACCATCAGGTGCGAGCCGAACGCGGCTTCGATGGTAGTGGTCATCGACACCGCGCCACCGAGGTCATCCACCGCGACCACTTGCGAGGTGGAGATGCGCAGCGGAGAGCGGTCCGGCGCGTAGGCGACCTGCACGCCCGGCGGTGTGCCCGGTTTGGCGCTGCCCATGCTGCGTTCGCCGATCAGGCTGGCGCGGCTGGCCAGATAACCCGGATCGACCAAGCCCTTGACCGGCACCGGCACGAAGTCAGTATCGGCGACGTATTGCGCACGGTCGGCGTAGGCCAGACGCTCGGCTTCGGCGATCAGATGCACAGCCTCTGGCGCCGGTTCGATGCCGGCTGGTTTGTCGGTTTTAACCGGTTTGAGCGGCGTCAGGGAAAGACGTGGATCGCGGGTTTCCAGTGCCTGTAACGTACCGAGAATCTGCGCCACGGCGATCCCGCCCGACGACGGTGGCGGCATGCCGCAAACCTGCCAGCGTTTGTAGTCGGTGCACAGCGGCGCGCGCTCCTTGGCCTGATAGCGCTGCAGATCGTTCAGCGACAGGCTGCCGGGGTTGGCGTGGCCCTGCACCTTGGCGACGATTTCTTCGGCGATCGGGCCTTTGTACAACGCATCCGGGCCCTCGTTGGCGATGCGTTTGAGCACTGCAGCCAATGCCGGGTTTTGCAGGCGCGTGCCGACGGCTTTGACGCTGCCATCGGCATTGAGGAAGTACTTGGCCATATCCGGCGACTGGCGGATGACTGGATCTGATTCCAGCAGCGAGTGCAAACGCGCAGAGATCGCAAAGCCTTGCTCGGACAGTTTGATCGCTGGTTCAAACAGCTTCGCCCATGGCAGGCGACCGTGTTGTTTATGTGCCATTTCCAGCGCGCGCAACACCCCCGGGGTACCCACCGAACGACCGCCGATCTGCGCCTGCGGGAACGCCATCGGCTGGCCATCGGCACGCAAGAACAGCTTCTCGGTGGCGCCGGCCGGTGCGGTTTCGCGGCCGTCATAAGTGCGCACCTGTTTGCCGTCCCACAGCACGATCATCGCGCCGCCACCGATCCCGGACGACTGCGGCTCAACCAGGGTCAGCACCGCTTGCATCGCAATCGCCGCATCAATCGCCGAACCGCCCTGACGCAGCATCTCGCGCCCGGCTTCCGCAGCCAGTGGATTGGCAGCTGCGGCCATGTGTTTACTGGCGTGACGGGTTTGCAGATCGGTGCGGAAACCGGACGCGGCTTCCGGTGCCAGCGGCAAGGTCGAGGAGGGCGGGGCGTTGCAGGCGGTGAGGGTCAGGGCGCTGATGATCAGCGTCAGGGCTGGCAGGCGAAAGCGGCTTAAGGGCAAGGCTGAAAACACGCGGGCTCTCCGTCCGTGGGATAAAAGTCTCAGGGACTTTATCGACCGCCCGGTCGCGACGCAAACCGATGGGCATTTTTGTCTTTCTTTTCGGGGCGGAAGTTCGCTAGGGTCAAGCTCAAATTTATAGAGCACCAGCATCCCCTGTAGGAGTGAGCCTGCTCGCGATAGCGTCATCACATTCAACATCATTGCTGACTGACCCACCGCGATCGCGAGCAGGCTCACTCCTACAAAGGTAAAGGCATAAAAATCACAAGAGGCCAAGAATGCACAGCGAATTCCCCACCGAATCCAGCTACCGTGATCAACGCGAACAGTTTCTCGCCGCCGCCAACGCCGCCGCCGCCACGCTCACCTCTTACGCGCATCCGCGTTGCGGGCCATTCGGCGAACCGCTGAGCACCGACGTCGCCGTGCTCGGCGATCCACAGGCAAAACGTCGTCTGGTAGCGCTCAGCGGTACGCATGGCGTCGAGGGTTATTACGGTTCGGATTGTCAGATCGATTGGCTGAAAACCTTCGAACCTGGTTCGCTGCCCAAGGATGTCGCGGTGGTCATGGTGCACCTGATCAACCCATGGGGCACGGCGTGGTTGCGCCGGGTCAACGAAGACAACATCGACCTCAACCGCAATCACCTCGATTTCACCGGGCCGCTACCGCATAACCGCGCTTACGGGACCTTGCATGAGATTTACGCCTGCACCGATTTGAACGGTTCGGAGCGCGCGCGGACCGACGCCTTGCTCGATGCGCAGATTGCCGAACACGGCTGGCCGGCAGTGATGTCGATTGTCGAGGGCGGTCAGCACAGTCATCCCGATGGACTGTTCTATGGTGGCCGTGCGCCGAGCTGGTCGAATCGCACGCTGCATCAAATCATCGAAACGCATCTGGCTGGCGCTGAAACCGTGATGTGTTTCGACCTGCACACCGGCGCCGGTGAGTACGGTCATCCGATGTTGCTGACCATCACCCAGGCGCCGTACCCGGCACTCGCGCAAGCCCAGGCGATTTATGGTCCATGGCTTTACACCCTGAACACCGGCGCCGACACCCTGAGCGAAACCGGTGTGGCAGCGACGGCTACCGGGTACACCTCGCAGGCGTTGCTCAATGCGTTGCCGAGCGTGCAACTGATGCCGTTCGTGATCGAGTGCGGGACGTATCCGGGGCCGGAGGTGCATCGGCATTTGCGCGATGACCATTGGCTGCATTTGCATGGCGATCCGCTGGATGCGACGGGGAGGGGGATCAAAGTGAATTTGCTGGAGCAGTTTTATCCGGCTGATCCGGATTGGCGGGCGATGGTGGGGCTGCGGACTCGGCAGATTTTGGGGAAGGGGTTGGCGGCGTTGACTGCAAAGAAGTCTGAGTAGGCCGGGTAGAGTCTGAGCCAGGGCCCATGTAGGGCCTTACTGTTTAAAGCCTGAAAGTCCGTTGGCAGCGCGCCACTTTTTTACAGTTTCGGTGATGCCTTCGTTGGAGTTGTCCGCCCCATCTTCTGGGTAGTAGATCAAGTCCGTTCCATCTGGATGTTCGGTGATGCTGCAAAAGTGATCTAACATCGGGTCAAGCACATCGTCAGAAGCATTTTTATTGGCTGTTCGAATCTCCTGCATAAAACGCAGAAATTCTGCCTCGGTGTACTCCGAAATACTGTTTTTGGTAAAAAGAGAGATCATATTTTGCGTTCGATACCTATTGCTTGAAACCAGGCAGTCCGTTGGCTGCACGCCATGCTGCGACTGTACGAGCTATACCAGCGGACGACGTGTCAGCTCCGGGTTCTGGATAGTAAATAAGGTCCATCCCGCTTGGATGTCCAACAATAGAGTTGAAGTGCCGCACTAAAACATCTGCACGCTCATCAGTGGGCGCCTTATCTTCTTTTCTAATCTCGTCCACGAATTCAACGAAGTCATGTTCGGTGTAGTCCGAAAAGCTGCGCTTGATGAATGGATCGCTCATGCTGTTCCCTATTCTTGGTGTAATTCGACGTGATTTTTTGGCGTGTGGATCCGCAGGTTATCAACGTTATAGACCTCGCCGCCTTCGGATATCAGTTCCACATGGTGAATCTCGTGAGAGATCCTCTTGCCCGCCGTATCCATCAAGCGAGCTCGCGGTGCCTTCCCGTTGCGCATACGTTCCAAGCTGTCATCGCTAAACTGCCCGGCTACCGCACCATCTCTCGAGACCGCGGTCCAGAAGGCTCGTCTGAATGAATCAAAAGTAGAGTATTCGCGCCCTCTCAGTGAGTCGGCAATAGTGGTTGGGATTGGTGCGCCAGATCCAGTCCGGGCATGTTCCAACCATACCCCGGATACATCCTCACCAATCCCAGTCACCGTACCCGGCGTCAGTCTGGCCGGCCTCGAAAACACTACATATAGCGACTTAAGCCCAGTGTCCGCCGGGAACACCAGAATACAATCCTCGGCAGTAATGTCCTCGCCGGGCAGGCCTTCTATCTGGGTATCAGTGTTTTCTGGAATCGGGTGAACAAGGATCGTGTTCAGTTGCTCGCCGTGTTCGGGATAAACCAGCGGCGGCATTGAACCGAGTGGCCCGCGTTGCGGCGTCCACAAAATCGTGATGCCGTTGAGCTTGGCCTCCATCGCAGTCTTGTCGCTGTTCCACTCGACTTTGACGGTACGCACCGAGTCATCGCCCGAAGCGCCGGAGTGGATGCCGTAAACCTGCATGACCCCTTCGGCATCACGCCGAAACTGGAAGCGCACACGAGTGGGAGCGTGGCTCATGCGGCGCAGTTGTTCGTCGGTGTGCAGCGTGCCGTCGCCCATGCGGGTCGGCAGCATCCCGAGGACGAACACGCTGGCCGGCCCAGCAGCGCCGCGAATTGCCCAGTTGAGGCGCTGTTGCAGAATGCCGCCGCCCGCCAACCGCCCCAAGGCCAGATCGGCACCTATTGCCGTCGCGACAGCGGTGCTGGCAGAGGGCAAGAGCATGGCGCCGGCGACCATGACCTTGCCGAAGTTGCTGGCGGGTTCGGGTGCCGTACCGGCGTCCGTTCGGCACCAGTTATCCACAGTGCAGGACTTGGCGAACACCTGATCTTCGCGGGGCTTGGGCGTTGGCCATTCATCCTTTTCGACGTACACCGGCTCCGGAGGGGGAGGCGGATTCCAGGCGGCCCACGAGCCGTTCCATCTCGGACGTTCCCAAGGCCAGTCTTCATCGAAGAGAGATTTGAATAGAGCCATGCCAACTCCCTGTATGGCTTTGAATCGAGCCAGGGAAGCTTGTCGGTCAATGGGGGATTCGGACAAACCGATGGGTTGAGTTTCAGGCGGGTGGTTTTACGAAAAATCCAATTCGTACCTGAATCGGAACTGTTTCCTACAGCGCTCTCTCGGCCTGTTGATTGGTGATTGATTCAGATGAACCAGCGGTGTTTTGCGCTTGTAGTCTTTCGCTTTGGATGGAGGGCGCGCCTGAATTCTTCCTACAGATTTTTCAGGTCGACAACTTACGCGCCTTTACCTGAGGATGGTTTCTATCGTTTTTTCCAGGATGGATTTCAGATGAAAAGGATGAGTCCGTTGCCATTCAACTCTATTTTCAGTCGGCCATTGTCATGAGTATTTCCAATGAGGACCGCGATTTTCTAGTGGCGATGGGCAGTCGCATTGCTCACTTACGCATAGTGCACGAGATCACACAGACTCGGTTTGCAAGGGCTTTAGGTCTTTCCCGGCAAACCTTTCAGGGCTACGAGGAGGGCACCCGCAGCATGCCGGTCACGACACTGGTGAAGATGGCATTTGCGCTGCGCGTGCCTGTTGAAGACCTGCTCGGGGTTCCCTCTTACACGGAGACGCCCAGACGCAGCTTGACCTCGACGTGGTATCGACGGCTGCAGTCCATCAATGAGCTTTCGAAGGTCCAGCAGAAGGTCATTGCGCAGATGCTCGACGCCCTGATCGCACAGGCAGCGACCAAAGCGAGCGACGAAGAGAAGGATATTTTGAAGTAACAGATTACCGAGACTTTTCTTGAGGCATAAAAAAACGGCCTACCTTTCGGTAAGCCGTTTTTAGTACTTGGTGGCTACACAGGGACTTGAACCCCGGACCCCAGCATTATGAATGCTATGCTCTAACCAACTGAGCTATGTAGCCAAGTGGCGCGCATTATTCCCCTGAAATGGAAAAGCGTCAAGCGTAAATTTAAAATATTTCTTCTTATTTTCAACCGCTTATCCTCCAGCCCGGAAAATCCGGGCCGGGCGGGGCATCAACGCAGCTGAAATCTTGCCGTATTGGCGCTCAGGGCGTGGCTGCCCTGACTCAGGGTGTCCGCCGCGAGGTTCACCGCGCGTGCGCCTTCAAGCAAACGCACGGCCGCCTGATCGACCTGCTGGATATTGCCGCTGACTTCATCGGCGGTACTCGCTTGCTCCTCAACCGCTGTGGCGATCTGCGCCAACGTGTCGGTAACGCTTTGCACGGCGCTGGCGATTTCTCCTAAACGCTCACCGAGACCGGTGACCGACTCGGCATCGGTCTGCGCCTGGCCGCACGCGGCTTCCATCAAACTCACGGCTTCGTTGACCGTGGCGCGCAGGCTGTCGACCGTGCCGGCGATTTGCGCGGTGGACGACTGCGTACGTTGCGACAGGCTGCGCACCTCATCGGCGACCACAGCGAAACCGCGTCCTTGTTCACCAGCTCGCGCGGCTTCGATGGCTGCGTTGAGCGCGAGCAGATTGGTCTGTTCGGCGACACCGCGAATCGTGTCGACGACCAATTGAATCTGCTGGCCTTGCTCGCTGACTCGACCGAGTGCCGCAGCGGTGTCGTTCAAACGCTGGTTGAGCTGCTGAATACTCGCCGTGGTGCGTTGGCTGTCGCGGCTGCTGTCGGCCGCGATGCGCCGGGTGTGCTGAGCGCTGCCGGACGCCTGTTCGCAACTCTGCGCCACACCTTGCGAGGTGGCGGCCAATTGCGTGGCAGCTGCGGCGATCTGGCTGATCTGCAACTGTTGCGCCTCGACTTCGCTAAGGGCGCCACTGGAGTGCTCGTTGAGGCTGCGCACGGCGTTGCTCAACTGCGAGGTCTCGTGATCGACACCGAGCATGCTCGTGCGCAGTTGCACCACGGCAACGTTGAGTGCGGTGCTGATCGCGGCCAGTTCATCACGGCCCACCACCGGCACTTGCAGGCTGAGGTTGCCATCGCGCAGGGCTTCGGCGAGCAGGGTGATGCCGCTGGCACTGCGACGGATCGAGGCTTGCAGGCAGACGAACAAATACAGCGCCGCGAGTAGCAGGCAGCCGAAGATTGTGGCGACGATGATGAATTGGCGAATCGCCGAGCTGTGGTAGGCGTCGAGGCGCTGATCCAGCGACACCAGCGATTGCTGGCGCAGGGCGGCGAGGTCGGTCAGCAGCGCATCGAGGCTGCGTTCGAATTCTTCCGGTTTGAGATTGATAGAGCCGCCGAATACACCGTCGTCCAGCACCTTCAGACCGCTGTCGAGGTGTTTGAGGCTGTTGTGGTATTGGTTGGCCCAGCTCTGCTGATCTTTCGGCAGGCGCGCTTCGAGCAGCGTTGCGGTTTTCACCAGTTGCTCGCGGGCGTCACCGATGCGGCTGCGCAGGTCGCGTAATTGCAGACGGCTTTGCAGGGTGAATTGGCCGGAGACCACCGAGGCCTGACCGACCGCAGCGAGGCGTCCGACCCGTTCGATGAGATCCGGCGCGTGCTGCGTGGAAATTTGCGTCAGCAGATAGGTTTCCAGCCACGGCGCGAGGGTCAGGCGATTGTCCATGACGATCTGCTCGCGCAACGCTTGCAGGGCGCTGAGGGCGTTGGTGAAGCGGTCGTAACCGTCCGGCCACCAACCGACGCTGCTCAGGCTTTTTGAATCCAGACCATTGAGTGCGGTTTGCAGTGCTTGATAGCGGCTGAGTGTTTCGCCTTCTGCGCCTTCGTTTTTCAGGGCGGCGCCCAAATCCGTGGTCGCTTGCAGAACCGCTGGTTGCACCGCGTCGAACGCGCCCATGGCAGCGAGAGTGGCCGGCGTCGGTTGGCGATTGGTTTCCGTGGCGCGCCAACGGGCAGCGCGATCACGTTGGGCGGCGAGCAGGTTGTCGAGCGCATCCAGCGCGAGCAACTGGCGCACACCGGCACGTTCGCCGGAAATCAGATTGAGTTTGTCGCGATAGTCCTGGCCGATCATCAACAGGCTGCCGGCCAACGGCAGAATGAACAGCAGAAACAACAACTGGAATTTACCTGCGAAGCCAAACCGCCCCAGCAATTTGATCCCCGGTGAAAGGAAAGCCTGCATGCCCCATGACTCCTCTGGACACCACGCACCAATGGCGTGCATCGCGGTCGTTCGACGTTGATGTTGTGCCCTGCTAAAAGGCCTCGAAAGTTCACTCTCGCCCGCTCTGTAGGCCGGCTCTGTAGCGAAACTTCCCATTGTCGGTCGCCTTTGTAAGGCGCCCGCGTTCAAGGGGAGAAGCAAGGCAAGATTCAGACCATGGCGTTGCGCTATCACCTATCCCTTGTAGGAGCTGCCGAAGGCTGCGATCTTTTGATCTGTGTTTTTAACGGCAAGATCAAAAGATCGCAGCCTGCGGCAGCTCCTACATGATTCGGTCAGGTCAGTTAGTTAGCTGGCTAAGGGGATGGCGCTGGCGCACCGAAAAATGGCACATTGACGCACCTGCCTGCGTGCACCCATCTGCTGTCCGGAAAACTCCATGGCTATCAGCAACGTTCAGACCGCCGCTGCCTCGGCGCCCGCTGCTCCGCAAAGCAACCCTTTGGTGATGCGTATCATCGGCGCAGTGGCGCTGGCGCATTTGATCAACGACCTGATTCAGTCGGTGCTACCGTCGATCTACCCGATGCTCAAGGCCAATTACGGCCTGACGTTTACTCAGGTCGGCCTGATCACTTTGACCTTTCAACTGACCGCCTCGCTGTTGCAACCGTGGGTCGGTTATCACACTGATCGGCATCCAAAACCGTGGCTGTTACCGGCCGGTTCGATTTGCACCCTGATTGGCATCGTGATGATGTCGATGGTTGGCAGTTTCCCCCTGATCCTGCTGGCGGCGGCGCTGATTGGTATCGGCTCTTCGACGTTCCACCCGGAAGCCTCGCGGATTGCCCGACTGGCCTCGGGCGGACGCTTTGGCCTGGCGCAGTCGACCTTTCAGGTCGGCGGTAATGCCGGTTCCGCGTTCGGCCCGTTGCTGGCGGCGGCGATCATTATTCCCTTCGGTCAGGGCAACGTGGCGTGGTTCGGTTTGTTCGCGGTGTTTGCGCTGTTCGTGCTGTACCGCATCAGTCGCTGGTACGCCCATCACCTCAATCTGTTCAAGCTCAAGGCCGGCCAAGCGGCGACGCACGGGCTGTCGAAGGGCAGGGTGACCAGTGCGTTGGTGGTGCTGGGGCTGTTGGTGTTCTCCAAGTATTTCTACATGGCCAGCCTGACCAGCTATTTCACCTTTTACCTCATCGAGAAGTTCGACCTGTCGGTGGCCAGTTCGCAGCTGCACTTGTTCCTGTTCCTTGGCGCGGTAGCAGCGGGTACGTTCTTTGGCGGGCCGATTGGCGACAAGATCGGCCGTAAGGCAGTGATCTGGTTTTCGATCCTCGGCGTGGCGCCGTTCACGCTGCTGATGCCTCACGTCGATCTGTTCTGGACCAGTGTTCTCAGCGTGGTAATCGGCTTCATCCTCGCTTCTGCGTTCTCGGCGATTGTGGTGTACGCGCAGGAACTGGTGCCGGGGAATGTCGGGATGATCGCCGGAATCTTCTTCGGTTTGATGTTTGGTTTTGGCGGGATTGGCGCGGCGTTGCTGGGGCATCTGGCGGATGTGCACGGGATTGAGTACGTGTATTTCCTCTGCTCGTTCCTGCCATTGTTTGGCGTGTTGGCGATCTTCTTGCCGCGCACTAAAAAGGTCTGACGCCACACAATCCCCAACTGTGGGAGCGAGCCTGCTCGCGAATGCGGTGTGTCATCCGCAGAGATGTGAATGACACTCCCTCTTCGCGAGCAGGCTCGCTCCCACAGGGGAGATAGGTTCAGCAGTAAATTTCAGGCACAAAAAAGCCGCGTATCAGACGCGGCTTTTTCTTGGGCGTAACGCTTACACGTTGAAGCGGAAGTGCATCACGTCGCCGTCCTTGACGATGTAATCCTTGCCTTCCAGACGCCATTTACCGGCTTCTTTGGTACCGGCTTCGCCCTTGTACTGGATGAAGTCGTTGTAGGCGATCACTTCGGCGCGGATGAAGCCTTTCTCGAAGTCGGTGTGGATCACGCCGGCAGCCTGAGGTGCGGTGGCACCGACTTTGACGGTCCAGGCGCGGACTTCTTCGACACCGGCGGTGAAGTAGGTCTGCAGGTGCAGCATTTCGTAACCGGCGCGGATCACGCGGTTCAGGCCAGGCTCTTCCAGGCCCAGGGCCTCGAGAAACATGTCTTTCTCTTCGCCGTCATCGAGCTCGGCGATTTCCGCTTCGATCTTGTTGCAGACCGGAACGACCATCGCGCCTTCTTCTTCGGCGATGGCGCGAACCACGTCCAGGTGCTGGTTGTTCTCGAAACCGTCTTCAGCGACGTTGGCGATGTACATGACCGGTTTGGTGGTCAGCAGGTGGAAGCCCTTGATCACCGCTTTTTCGTCGGTGCTCATGTTCTTCATCAGGCTGCGCGCCGGCTTGGCTTCGGTGAAGTGCGCGATCAGTTGCTCCAGCAGAGCTTTCTGAACCACGGCGTCCTTGTCACCGCCCTTGGCGTTGCGCGCAACTTTCTGCAGTTGCTTCTCGCAACTGTCGAGGTCGGCGAAGATCAGTTCCAGGTCGATGATTTCGATGTCGCGTTTTGGATCAACGCTGTTGGAAACGTGGATCACGTTTTCGTCTTCGAAGCAGCGCACCACGTGAGCGATCGCGTCAGTCTCACGGATGTTGGCGAGGAACTTGTTGCCCAGGCCTTCACCTTTCGAGGCGCCGGCCACCAGGCCTGCGATGTCGACGAATTCCATGGTGGTCGGCAGGATGCGCTTCGGATTGACGATGGCCGCCAGGGCTTCCAGACGCGGATCCGGCATCGGCACGATGCCGCTGTTCGGCTCGATGGTGCAGAAGGGGAAGTTCTCGGCCGCGATACCGGATTTGGTCAGGGCGTTGAACAGGGTGGACTTGCCGACGTTAGGCAGGCCGACGATGCCGCAATTGAATCCCATGGTGTTTCCCCTCGGAGTAGAGTCAGGCCTTCTGGCTGTGCAGGTTTTTCATCGCGCGGTTCCATTCCCCGGCGAGGATATCCGGCAGCACGCCGAGGGCAAAGTCGATGCTGGCATCGAGTTTTTCCTGTTCGGCGCGTGGCGCACGACCCAGGACGAAATTTGAAACCATACTGGCGACGCCCGGGTGGCCAATGCCAAGCCGCAGGCGGTAGAACGTATTCTGATTACCCAGTTGCGCAATGATGTCGCGCAACCCGTTGTGACCGCCATGGCCGCCGCCCTGCTTGAGCTTGGCAACGCCCGGAGGCAAGTCGAGTTCGTCATGCGCCACGAGGATTTCTTCAGGCTTGATGCGGAAGAAACCGGCGAGTGCCGCCACGGCCTGGCCGCTGCGGTTCATGTAAGTGGTGGGAATCAGCAGACGAACATCCTGACCCTGATGCGAATAGCGCCCGGTCAGGCCGAAATATTTGCGATCGGCCACAAGATTCACATTCTGTGCGTGGGCGATGCGCTCAACAAAAAGGGCCCCTGCGTTATGCCGGGTCTGGTCGTATTCGGCGCCTGGATTTCCCAGGCCAACGATCAGTTTGATGGCAGTCACGATAGGGGCCCTTCCTTTGAGTGGTGAGTAACATCGCCGCGATCAGGCAAAGCGGCGAAAGTGGACGAAAAATGCTCATTTACCATGGATGTAAACTCCGCGTTCTCGCCCGCTTTCTCGCTACGTTCCAGTCCGCGATGTTACTTGCTCACTCAGGCTAAACAGAGTGAATTACTCTGCTGCGCCTTCTTCGGTAGCTTCTGGAGCAACGCGTGGAGCGTGTACGTTTGCAACAGCTTTGTCGTCACCGTGAGCCAGTGCAACGAACTCAACGCCTTTAGGGGCTTTGATGTCGGACAGGTGGACGATTGCGCCGATTTCCAGAGCCGACAGGTCGACTTCGATGAACTCAGGCAGATCTTTCGGCAGGCAAGTTACTTCGATTTCGTTCAGGACGTGCGAGATCTCGCCGCCTTTCTTGACCGGAGCTTCTTCACCAACAAAGTGCACAGGCACGATAGCGGTCAGTTTCTGACCGGCTACGACGCGTACGAAGTCAGCGTGCAGAACGTGACCCTTGGACGGGTGACGTTGCAGAGCTTTGATGATGACGTTCTGCTTTTTGCCGCCAACGTTCAGTTCGATAACGTGGCTGTAGGCAGCTTCGTTTTCGAGCAGTTTGGCAACTTCTTTGGCCAGCATGCTGATGGATTCAGGGGCTTTCTCGCCACCGTAAACAACAGCTGGAACCAGAGCGGCGAGACGACGCAGGCGGCGGCTCGCACCTTTCCCCAGGTCGGAACGCACTTCAGCATTCAGAGTAAAATCGTTCATTTTGTATCTCCAAAATAGCCATGACCGGAGTGGCGTTTGCGACCAGCGCCAAACACGGTATGGGCAAAAAAGCCCCGCCCCGGCAGGAATGCCGGGGCGGGGCGCTTTTCGTCAACGAGACATTTCGCGAAGGGCAGGGCCCTTAACGGAACATCGCGCTGATCGATTCTTCATTGCTGATGCGGCGAACCGCTTCGGCAACAACCGGTGCGATATCCAGTTGACGGATACGTGCACAGGCTTGTGCTGCAGCGGACAGCGGGATGGTGTTCGTCACCACCAGCTCGTCCAGCACGGAATTTTCGATATTCTCGATGGCCCGACCCGACAGCACAGGGTGTGTGCAGTAGGCAAAGACCTTGGCTGCGCCATGCTCTTTCAGGGCCTTCGCCGCGTGGCACAGAGTGCCGGCGGTATCGACCATGTCATCGACCAGAATACAGGTACGCCCTTCGACATCACCGATGATATGCATCACTTCAGAGTGATTGGCTTTCTCACGGCGTTTGTCGATGATCCCGAGATCCACACCCAGGGATTTGGCAACGGCACGTGCACGCACGACGCCACCAATGTCCGGGGACACGATCATCAGGTTTTCGAAGCGCTGATCTTCAATGTCATCCACCAGAACCGGGGAGCCGTAGATGTTATCTACCGGAATATCGAAGAAACCCTGAATCTGGTCAGCATGCAGATCAACCGTGAGAACACGGTCGATGCCGACTACGGTAAGCATGTCAGCAACGACTTTCGCGCTGATAGCCACACGTGCGGAACGCGGACGGCGATCCTGACGGGCATAACCAAAATAAGGAATAACAGCAGTGATACGAGTAGCCGAGGAGCGGCGGAAGGCGTCAGCCATCACTACCAGTTCCATCAGGTTATCGTTGGTCGGAGCGCAAGTCGGCTGAATAATGAAAACGTCTTTACCGCGAACGTTTTCATTGATCTCGGCAGTAATTTCGCCGTCGGAGAACTTACCGACAGAGATGTCACCGAGAGGGATATGCAGCTGACGTACAACACGCCGAGCCAGATCGGGGTTAGCGTTCCCCGTAAAGACCATCATCTTGGACACGCGCAGTACCTAGAGGCTGAGGGTAACCTGGATGAGTATAGAAAATGGCAGGGGCGGCTGGATTCGAACCAACGCATGGCAGGATCAAAACCTGCTGCCTTACCGCTTGGCGACGCCCCTGTATCTGTTGCATCAAGTGCCGAGCACTTGGTTCCTTTAGAGCAGACTTTGCAGCTTGCGGTGCAACATCGAAACGTTGCTGCCTTTGGCTACAAACCCTGTAAGGGTCTCTGTCAGAAGGGCCGAGACTTTATCAGCTTCAGCTTTGCTTGGGAAGCCCCCAAACACACAACTTCCAGTTCCGGTGAGTTTTGCTTCGGTAAATTTACCTAACAAATCCAATGCGTTACGTACTTCTGGATAACGCCTTGCAACCACCGGCAAGCAGTCATTTCGACTGTTTCCCTCGGGAACGGGGCGCACTTTAATGGGCGGCGTGTTACGTGTCAACAAAGGATCGGAAAAAATTTCTGCCGTACTAACAGAGACTTGCGGCACGAGCACCAGATACCACGGTTCTTCGGGATTCACCGGGGTGAGTTTCTCGCCCACGCCCTCGGCAAACGCCGCGTGACCACGGACAAAAACCGGCACGTCGGCGCCGAGCGTCAGGCCCAGTGCGGCCAGGCGATCTTCATCCCAACCCAACTGCCACAAATGATTCAGGCCGAGCAAAGTCGTCGCCGCATTCGAACTGCCGCCACCGATGCCGCCGCCCATGGGCAGGACTTTATCAATCCAGATATCGATGCCGAGCGTGCAACCGGACTGTTGCTGAAGCATTTTCGCCGCGCGCACGATCAGGTTGCCGTCATGCGGCACGCCGGCGAATTCGGTGTGCAGTTGAATCACGCCGTCATCGCGCACGGCAAAAGTGATTTCATCGCCGTAATCGACAAACTGAAACAATGTCTGCAACTCGTGATAGCCGTCTTCACGGCGGCCGAGAATGTGCAGCATCAGATTGAGTTTGGCCGGCGAGGGCAGGGTCAAGCGTGGAGCGGTCATGCTTATTGCCCCAGTTTGCGCGGCTGCCAGGTCTTGATCACCAGCGTCACGTCCAGGTCAGTGCCGTGCAGCTTGATGCGCTCCGGCAACCAGTAACCGTTTTGTTCGGTGTAGGCGGTGTATTCGACTTTCCAGCCATCCTGTTCCAGGTTGGCCAGGCGGCTTTCGGCATCCAGATTCAGGCGACTTTTGCTGTCCGGAGCGGGCAGGCCACGGACCCACCAGGCAAGATTCGACACCGGCAGTTTCCAGCCGAGCTGTTCTTCGAGCAGGGCTTCCGGGGACTGCGATTCATAGCGACCCTGGTTGGCGACTTCCAGCGAGACCTTGCCCGGACGCCCGGTCAAACGGGCCGCGCCACGACCCAGCGGGCCGGACAAACGAATGTCGTAGTAATCCTGACGTTGCAGCCAGAACAGCGTGCCGCTACCGGAATCTTTCGGTGCGCGGATGCCGATCTTGCCGTCGATCTGCCAGCCGTCGAGGCCGGTCAGCTGTTGTTTGTTTGCGGCCCATTGAGCCGGACTGCCGTGGCCCTCGACCGATTCGCGAGTGCCAAAACCCGAGCAGCCAGCGAGCAGGGCGATGAAGCTGAAAACAATAACGTGGCGCAAAAACATGAGTTAAAGAGTCTCGGATCCGGTCAGGCGCTTGATGGTGCTGCGCAGAATGGTGCTGTCGGGCTGATCCTTGAGGAATTTGCCCCAGATTTGTTTGGCTTCACGCTGGTTACCCTTGGTCCACAACACTTCGCCGAGGTGCGCGGCAACTTCGTGATCCGGGAAACGCTCCAGCGCCTGACGCAGATATTTCTCGGCGTCGTCCAGGTTGCCCAGGCGGTAATTCACCCAGCCGAGGCTGTCGAGTACTGCCGGGTCTTCCGGGTTGATCTGGTGCGCCTGCTCGATCAGCGTCTTGGCTTCAGCGTAGCGGGTGGTGCGGTCGGACAGGGTGTAGCCCAGCGCGTTGAGCGCCATGGCGTTGTCCGGATCACGCTTGATGATCAGGCGCAGGTCTTTTTCCATTTGCGCCAGGTCATTGCGTTTTTCCGCGAGCATGGCGCGGGTATAGAGCAGATTCAGATCATCCGGGTATTGCAGCAAGGCTTGCTGCAAGACTTTCCAGGCCTTGTCGTCCTGTTTATTGGCCGACAGGGTTTCCGACTCGATCAGGTACAACTGAATCGCGTAGTCCGGCTGTTCGTCGCGCTGGGCGGCGAGTTTGCTTTGCGCTTCAGCGGTCTTGCCGTTGTTCATCAGAATATCGGCCTGACGCAATTGCGCCGGCAGATAATCGTTGCCCGGGCCGACCTGGGCGTACTCGATGAGCGCGCCTTGCGGGTCGTTGCGTTCTTCGGCAATTCGCCCCAGGTTCAGGTGCGCCGAATCGACGTGGCTTTCGCGGGCGATCAGGTCTTCCAGATAACCCTTGGCCTCGTCCCAGGCCTTGGCTTCCAGGCAGACCAAGGCCAGCGAGTAACGCAGTTCGTCGTCTTCCGGGTATTGCTGCACAAGGCTGGAGAACTCGGCCTTGGCGTCTTCCATCCGGTCCTGTTCAACCAGCATGCGCGCGTAAGTCAGGCGCAGGCGCTTGTCGTCCGGGTACTTCTTGATGCTTTTCTGCAGCAGAGGCAGCGCTTCGTCGCCTCGGTTGAGAATCTGCAGCAGGCGCGCGCGCAGCAGAATCGGTGCGATCTCGCCGTCATCCGGCGGATTGTCTTCGAGCAGGGCCAGTGCGGCTTTGTTGTCACCGTCCTGCTGCAAGAGCAGGGCTTTGCCGAAAATCAGCTGGCTGTTGTTCGGATGGCGCTGCAACAAGCGGTCAAAACTTTTCATCAGGCCGTTGCGGGTTTCCTGATCGGTATCCGCTGCCGACAACGCGAGGAAGTCGAAATGGGTATCGCCCTTGCCCTGCAGGACCTTTTCCATATAGACCATCGAGTCGTCATAACGCCCGGCGCGCGCCAGTTGCACGGCAGCGGCGCGTTGCGCTTCGAGGTCGTCCGGAGCGTTTTTCGCCCAGATCAGCGCGGTATCGAGGGCCGGTTGATCGGCACCCAGATATTCGGCGATACGGAATGCGCGCTCGGAGACGCCCGGATCCTGCGTATTGATGGCCTGGGTCACGTAGTTATCCAGGGCAATGTCGAAACGATTGCGCTGGCCGGCGAGTTCGGCGCTCAACAGGCTGAAAACGGTTTCCTCGCTGAACGAGCTGTAAACCTTGGGCTTTTCAGGCGCGGGCGTGGTGTCTTCAACCGACGGCGTACCGTCCGGCGAAACGGGAGCCAAGGCCTGGCAGCCGCTGAGGAAGACAAAAGCGAGGAGCAACGCGGAGGATCTATTCATATAGGAAGAGGACGACTAACCTGCGGTCGGATCATCATGACACAAGCCTTCGGCCAAACATAACCGAGACTCAATTGTGCCCATTATAGGGACTGACGATTGGGACAATAGTCAGCGGTAGTTGTTCTGAATCTTTCGAAGTAGGACAATTGCCGGCTTCACGTCACCATCAGCGACCTTGAATGGCCTTCCTTGCACTCGGTATCAACCACAAGACTGCTTCAGTAGACGTCCGCGAGCGCGTGGCTTTTACTCCTGAACAGCTGGTGGAGGCCTTGCAGCAGCTCTGCCGACTGACCGACAGCCGCGAAGCCGCGATCCTCTCCACCTGCAATCGCAGTGAGCTTTATATAGAACAGGATCAGCTTTCTGCCGATATCGTGCTGCGCTGGCTGGCCGACTATCACCATTTAAGCCTCGATGAGCTGCGCGCGAGTGCTTATGTGCATGAAGATGATGCGGCAGTTCGTCACATGATGCGCGTCGCCTCCGGGCTCGACTCGCTGGTGCTGGGCGAGCCGCAGATTCTCGGTCAGATGAAATCGGCCTATGCCGTGGCCCGCGAGGCCGGCACCATCGGTCCGCTGCTGGGGCGACTGTTTCAAGCGACATTCAATGCCGCCAAGCAGGTGCGCACCGACACTGCTATCGGTGAAAACCCGGTGTCGGTGGCGTTTGCTGCCGTCAGCCTGGCCAAGCAGATTTTCAGTGATTTGCAGCGCAGTCAGGCCTTGCTGATTGGCGCCGGCGAGACCATTACATTGGTCGCCCGCCATTTGCACGAACTGGGGGTCAAGCGCATCGTCGTCGCTAACCGCACGCTCGAACGCGCCAGTCTGCTGGCCGAACAGTTCGGCGCTCACGCGGTGTTGCTGTCGGACATCCCGGCAGAACTGGTGCGCAGCGATATCGTGATCAGTTCGACTGCCAGTCAGTTGCCGATTCTCGGCAAGGGCGCGGTCGAGAGTGCGCTGAAGCTGCGCAAGCACAAGCCGATCTTCATGGTCGACATCGCCGTTCCCCGCGATATCGAGCCGGAAGTCGGCGAACTGGACGACGTTTACCTCTACAGCGTCGACGATCTCCACGAAGTGGTCGCCGAGAATCTCAAGAGCCGTCAGGGCGCAGCGCAAGCCGCTGAAGAGATGGTCTCGGTCGGTGCTGACGATTTCATGGTGCGCCTGCGCGAATTGGCGGCGGTCGATGTGCTCAAGGCCTATCGTCAACAGAGCGAACGCCTGCGCGACGAGGAGTTGCAAAAGGCCCTGCGTCTGCTGGCCAACGGCGCTAACGCCGAAGATGTGCTCGGGCAACTGGCCCGTGGCCTGACCAATAAACTGTTGCATGCGCCCAGCGTGCAACTGAAAAAGCTTTCTGCCGAAGGCCGCCTCGATGCGCTGGCCATGGCTCAGGAACTCTTTGCCCTCGAGGGCTCACCGGATAGCTTTTCGGATAAAAAACCGCAATGAAAGCGTCACTGCTCAATAAGCTGGACATCCTCCAGGACCGTTTCGAGGAACTGACCGCGCTGCTCGGCGACGGCGAAGTCATTGCCGACCAGGCCAAATTCCGCGCTTATTCCAAGGAATACGCCGAACTCGAGCCGGTGGTACAAGGCTATAAAAAGCTGCTCAGCGTACAAGGCGACCTTGAAGGCGCACAGGCGTTGCTCAAGGACAGCGACCCGGACATGCGTGAAATGGCCGTGGAAGAAGTCCGCGAAGCCAAGGAATTGCTGATCACCCTGGAATCCGACCTGCAACGCATGTTGCTGCCCAAGGATCCGAATGACGGACGTAACGTCTTCCTCGAAATTCGTGCTGGCACCGGTGGCGACGAGGCGGCGATCTTCTCCGGCGATCTGTTCCGCATGTACTCGCGTTACGCCGAGCGCCGTGGCTGGCGTGTCGAGATCCTTTCGGAAAACGAAGGCGAACACGGTGGCTATAAAGAAGTCATCGCGCGCATCGAAGGCGACAATGTTTACGGCAAGCTGAAATTCGAATCCGGCGCGCACCGCGTACAGCGCGTACCCGCCACTGAATCCCAGGGTCGTATCCACACTTCGGCCTGCACCGTGGCGGTATTGCCCGAGCCGGACGAGCGCGAAGCCATCGAGATCAATCCGGCGGATTTGCGCGTCGACACTTTCCGTTCCTCCGGGGCCGGTGGTCAGCACGTCAACACCACCGACTCGGCGATCCGCATCACGCACATACCGACCGGCACTGTCGTCGAGTGTCAGGAAGAACGTTCCCAGCACAAGAACCGTGCCCGCGCGATGGCCTGGCTGTCGGCCAAGCTCAACGATCAGCAGACCGCAGCGGCGGCCAACGCGATCGCCAGCGAGCGCAAACTGCTGGTGGGTTCCGGTGACCGTTCCGAGCGGATTCGCACCTACAACTTTGCCCAGGGCCGGGTTACCGACCATCGCGTCAACCTGACCCTGTACTCGCTGGATGAAATCCTCGCCGGTGGCGTTGAAGCGGTGATCGAGCCGTTGCTGGCCGAATACCAGGCTGACCAACTCGCAGCGATAGGTGAATAAATGACCATCATCGCCAGCCTGTTGCGCGCCGCTGAATTGCCGGACTCGCCCACCGCGCGTCTGGATGCCGAGTTGCTTCTCGCGGCGGCACTGGGCAAATCGCGCAGTTTTCTGCACACCTGGCCCGAGCGCATCGTGCCGAGTGAAGCAGCGCTGACCTTTGCCGAATACCTGCAACGCCGCCGTAGCGGTGAACCGGTGGCCTACATTCTCGGTCAGCAGGGTTTCTGGAAACTCGATCTGGAAGTCGCGCCGCACACGCTGATCCCGCGCCCGGACACTGAATTGCTGGTGGAAGCGGCGCTGGAATTACTGCCCGCGACGCCGGCCAAAGTACTCGACCTCGGTACTGGCAGCGGCGCGATTGCTTTGGCCTTGGCCAGCGAGCGTCCGGCGTGGAAGGTCACTGCGGTGGATCGCGTACTCGAAGCCGTGGCCCTCGCTGAGCGCAATCGTCAGCGTCTGCATTTGAACAACGCCACGGTGCTGAGCAGCCATTGGTTCAGCGCGCTGGAAGGTCAGCGTTTCCAGTTGATCATCAGCAACCCGCCGTACATTGCTGCCGCCGATCCGCATCTGGTCGAAGGCGATGTGCGCTTCGAACCGGCCAGTGCGCTGGTTGCCGGGGAAGACGGGCTCGATGATCTGCGTTTGATCGTTGCGCAGGCCCCGGAACATCTGGAGGCCGCTGGCTGGTTGATGCTCGAACACGGCTATGATCAAGCCGAAGCCGTGCGTGATCTGCTGCTGACCCGCGGTTTTGAGGAAGTCCACAGCCGCACCGACCTGGGCGGTCATCAACGCATCAGTCTGGGGCGCCTGCCGTGCTGAATGATCAGGAATTGCTGCGCTACAGCCGGCAGATTCTGCTGCAACACATCGACATCGACGGGCAACTGAAGCTCAAGGACAGTCGCGTGCTGATCGTCGGCCTTGGCGGTCTCGGTGCGCCGGTTGCGTTGTACCTCGCAGCGGCGGGTGTCGGTGAGTTGCATCTGGCGGATTTCGACACGGTCGATCTGACCAACCTGCAACGCCAGATCATTCATGACACCGACAGCGTCGGCATGAGCAAAGTCGACTCGGCGCTCAAGCGTCTGACCGCGATCAATCCAGAAATCCAACTGATCCCTCATCGTCAGGCGCTGGACGAGGATTCTCTCGCCGCAGCCGTGGCAGCGGTGGATCTGGTGCTCGACTGCTCCGATAATTTCTCCACTCGCGAAGCGGTCAACGCTGCGTGCGTAGCTGCGTGCAAACCGTTGGTCAGCGGTGCGGCGATTCGTTTGGAAGGGCAGTTGTCGGTGTTCGATCCGCGCCGCGACGAGAGCCCGTGCTACCACTGTTTATACGGGCACGGCAGCGAAGCCGAATTGACTTGCAGTGAGGCCGGTGTGGTTGGGCCGCTGGTCGGTCTGGTTGGCAGCCTGCAAGCACTGGAAGCCTTGAAGGTGCTGGTCGGTTTCGGCGAACCGCTGGTGGGTCGCTTGCTGTTGATCGATGCTCTCGGTTCGCGCTTCCGCGAGTTGCGCGTCAAGCGTGATCCGGGCTGCCGCGTCTGTGGTTCGCGCCATGCGTGAAGCGCCGATTGGCGTGTTCGACTCCGGTGTCGGCGGCTTGTCGGTGCTGGCGGAAATCCAGCGTTTGCTGCCCAATGAATCACTGCTCTATGTCGCCGATTGCGGGCACATTCCCTATGGTGAGAAAACCCCGGAATTCATCCGTCAGCGCTGCAGTGTGATGGCCGGGTTTTTCCGTGAGCAGGGTGCCAAGGCCTTGGTCATCGCGTGCAATACCGCGACGGTCTCGGGTGTCGCCGATCTACGCCGTGATTTTCCCGACTGGCCGCTTGTCGGTATGGAGCCTGCGGTCAAACCTGCCGCCGCCGCGACCCGCAGCGGTGTGGTCGGCGTGCTCGCCACCACCGGCACATTGCAGAGCGCCAAGTTCGCTGCGTTGCTGGATCGTTTCGCCACTGACGTTCGTGTAATCACCCAGCCGTGTCCCGGCCTGGTCGAGTTGATTGAAAGCGGCGATCTGCACAGCGCCGAGTTGCGCCAGTTGCTGCAAGGTTACGTCGAGCCGCTGTTGGCCAGCGGTTGCGACACGATCATTCTGGGCTGCACCCACTATCCCTTTCTCAAGCCGATGCTCAAGTCGATGATCCCTGCGGACATCAGTCTGATCGATACCGGTGCTGCTGTAGCGCGGCAACTTCAGCGGCTTTTGGCGGAGCGCGATTTGCTCGCTGCCGGCCCGAACCAACCGGTCAGATTCTGGACCAGTGCCGATCCCGAGTACTTTAAAAACATCCTGCCACTGCTCGGACAAAACGCTGGCGAAGTGCAAAACTTCGACTTGTAAAAAAATTGTGAAATAACTAAAAAATCAGCTGAACTTCTGAGCAGGCGCTAGCTTCTATAGCGAAGAGTTATCTAGAAAACCAAACGATCGTTCCGGAAAAGGAAGTTTCAACGTGAAGCGACTATTCTGCTTGGCCGCGATTGCGGCCGCACTGATGGGGCAAAGTTTTACTGCGCAAGCGGCAGGTGTTGAGTTCGCCGTGGGGGCCACCAGCGATTCGACCATGACGTACCGCCTGGGCATGAATTTTGACTGGGAGAAGAGCTGGCTGCAAAGTGACGTCGGTCGCCTGACCGGTTACTGGAGCGGGGCTTACACTTACTGGGAAGGTGACAAGACGTCCAGTAACAACAGCCTGTCGTTCTCGCCGGTATTTGTTTACGAGTTTGCCGGTCAGTCGGTCAAACCGTACATCGAAGCGGGGATCGGCGTCGCGGCGTTCTCCAATACCAAGTACGAATCCAACAATCTCGGCGGCTCTTTCCAGTTTGAAGACCGCCTCGGTTTTGGTCTGCGTTTCAATGGCGGGCATGAAGTCGGGATTCGTGCGACGCACTATTCCAATGCTGGTCTTGCCAGTGACAACGACGGTGTAGAAAGTTACTCGCTGCATTACACAATGCCGTTGTAAGCCGTACGCATTACCCCTGTAGGAGTGAGCCTGCTCGCGATGGCGGTGTGTCAGTCACACATATATTGACTGATACACCGCTATCGCGAGCAGGCTCACTCCTACATTTGTTTTGGGGTGTTCTTGGGATCAGCGGTAGGCAGTCGTGATGCCTTTGCGTTCTTCGATGCACTCCGGCGCGCCCATTTCGAACTCGCGACAGATCAGCGGACGCTTTTCGTAGATCGTGCACATCATGCTGTCGCGATCCAGCGCTGCACACCAGCCGTCGTCCAGACGCAGCATCACTTGGCCGCCCCACTCATCGGTATCGATAAAGCGATCAGGCACGCCGGTGTCGGTGATCAGCATCACTTCGAGCTGGCAACAGCACGCCGCGCAGGTCGAGCAGGTGACTGCCGGTTCAGTGATTTGTTGGTGGGGAATGGTCTTCATGGCCGGCAGTGTAAGGCAGTGGTCGACATGCGTGTGAAAGCTCTGACGGACGCTCAGTGGCTTAATCGCCGGGCCATCACATGCAACAGCGGAAACAGCAGCGCCCAGAGCAGGCCGATGCCGATCAGGGTGGGTAACTCGCCGTAGGGAAACTGCACGCCTGCCAGCCGCCCGCCGGCGTAGTAAGACAATGCGCCGCCGACGGCACCCAGTGAACTCGCCAGCCACCATGGCCGGGCGCTCCATGCCAGGCAGTGGCGCAAAGTGGTCGCGAGCAACGCCCACAGCAGCATCAGCCACAGTGGAATCAGCGGCGACAAATCCTGAAATTCGAATACGCCCAAAGCGCGCAAAACGCTGTCCACCGCCGTGCCGACAATCACCACGCTCAACATCAGACGGCCCTCAGCCGCCCAACTGCTGATCCAGCACAGATGGATAACCAGCACCGCCAGCGCCACCAGCAGCCACAAACTGTTGCCGCCGAGTACGCAGATCAGCCAGCCGATCTGGAACAACACGGCATTGGCCGCACGCTCAAGCATCGAAGCGTCCGAGCAGCGGTGCGGTCATCGCCGCCGGTTTGGCCAGCAACAATTGCGCGGTGCCGATGGTGCGTTCGAGGAAGCCGCCCTCGCAGTAACACAGGTAAAACTCCCACAGGCGCAGGAAATAATCGTCATAGCCCAACTCGCTCAAGCGGCCGTGGGCGCGACGGAAGTTCTCGTGCCACAGGCGCAGGGTTTTTGCGTAATGCAGGCCGAAATCTTCCATGTGCAACAGGTTCATGTCGGTGTCGCGGCCGACCACTTCGAGCATTTTCTGCACGCAGGGCAGGGCGCCGCCGGGGAAGATGTAACGCTGGATAAAGTCGACGCCGCGCTTGGCTTGTTCGTAGCGTTGTTCGCGGATGGTGATTGCCTGGATCAGCATCAGGCCGTTGCTCTTGAGCAAGTGCGCGCACTGTTTGAAGTAGGTCGGCAGGAAGCGGTGACCGACCGCTTCGATCATCTCGATCGACACCAGTTTGTCGTATTCGCCGGTCAGGTCGCGGTAGTCCTTGAGCAGCAGCGTGACCTGATCCTGCAAACCCAGTTGTTCGATGCGTTGCGCGGTAAACGCATACTGCTCTTTTGACAGCGTCGTGGTGGTGACGCGGCAACCGTAGTTCTGTGCGGCGTAGAGCGCCATGCTGCCCCAACCGGTGCCGATCTCCAGCAAATGGTCGCTGGGTTGGAGCGCGAGCTTCTGACAGATCCGCTCGAGTTTGTTCAGTTGCGCCTGTTCGAGGCTATCTTCCGGGGTGAGGAATTGCGCCGCCGAATACATCATGGTCGGGTCGAGAAACTGCTCGAACAGATCGTTACCGAGGTCGTAGTGCGCGGCGATATTTTTCTGCGAACCCTTGCGCGTATTACGATTCAGCCAATGCAGGCCTTGCACCAACGGCCGACCGAGACGGGCCAGGCCACCCTCCATGGCATCGAGCACGTCGAGGTTGCTGACGAACACGCGCACCACCGCTGTCAGATCCGGCGAACTCCAATAACCGTGGATAAACGCCTCGCCAGCACCAATCGAACCATTGCCGGCGACCATGCCCCAGACGGCCGGATCCGTCACATGGATTTCCCCGAGCAACGCACTGCCCGGCGTACCGAACATCAGCCGTTCGCCATCCTCGACCACCAGCAGTTGCCCGAGTTTGAGCTGCGCCAATTGGCGTAACACGCCACGACGCAGCAGCGATCCGGTCAAACCGTTGGTGCTGAACCGACTGATCGACAGACTAGAGGATTTCATGGCGGTGCTCCTTGGGAGGCACAGTGGCGGTTTGAAAGCTGCCGTCGGCAGTCTGATGAGCAAAGATCGGTGCGCGTTTAAGCAGCAGTCGCAGCGCTTGCCAGTAAATGGCCAAGGCGGTTTTCGCGGTCATCCACGGAAAGCGCCGCAAGTAACGGTGCAGGCTGTGGCGATCGAGGCTTTCGCGTTGCAGATTGAGCGTCGCGTCGAACAGCTTGTGCTCGCCCTGCCAGTCGGCCATGTGCACACCGAGGTTTTGCGCGGCGGGACTGAAGCTCATGCGGTATTCGAGATCGCGCGGCAAAAACGGCGAAACGTGAAAGGCTTTGGCCACGGCGAAGTGCTGATGAAAATCCTGCAGGTTGGCGGGCGTGCGCGCCGGCAGCACATAGTGATAACGCTCGCGCCACGGCGTGTTGGTGACTTCGCAGACAATCGCCGCCAGTTGCCCGTCGGCCTCATGGCAATAAAAGAAACTCACCGGGTTGAACGACAACCCCCAACTGCGCGCCTGGGTCAGCAGGCAGATCGAGCCTTGCGGTTCATGGCCGATGGCAATGCCGACCTGCTGACGCACGGCGTCGATCAGGCGTATGCCACGGCCGGTGAAGGTCTTCAGGTAGTCGGTCTCGCGAAAGGAAAACGGCGCAAAGCGACTGCGCCCGGCCAGCGGCGACAGTGCAAGCACGGCGTCCTGTTCGCTGAGGTCGAGGTAGAGCAGACCGATCCGATAGCGGAACTCATGGCGGCGCGGCGAGAAGCGCCGATGGCCGATCCAGCCGCTGTAGAGGGCGCTGTTCATAAGGTTTCCCCGAACGCGGCGGCCACGCGCAAGGCGCTGACGACACCGTCCTCATGAAAACCGTTGGCCCAATAGGCGCCGCAATAATGCGTGTGCTGCGCGCCATCCAGTTCGCCCCAGCGATTCTGTGCCGCCACTGCAGCGAGGCTGAATTGCGGGTGGGCGTAGGTGTAACGGGCAAGCACTTTGTCGGGGCTGATGCCGGCGCTCTGATTGAGGCTGACGCAGAACGTGGTGTCGCTCTGAATACCCTGCAAAATGTTCATGTCGTAGGTGACGGCGGCGTGGGTGTGGCCGGCGCCGCTGAGCCGATAGTTCCAGCTCGCCCAGGCGAGTTTGCGTGTCGGCAGCAAACGCGTGTCGGTGTGCAGCACCACTTCATTGTCGGCGTAGGGCAGGGCACCGAGAATCGCGCGTTCGGCCTCGCTCGGGACCGCCAGCAGTTTCAACGCTTGATCGCTGTGACAGGCGAACACCACTTGGTCGAAGTGCTCGAGGCCCGCCGGGCTGTGGATAACTACGCCATGCATGTCACGATCAACCCGGGTGACCGGGCAATTGAGACGAATCCTTTCCTTGAACGCGGCCGTCAGCGGCGCGATATAAGCGCTCGAGCCACCTTCAATGACCTGCCACTGCGGACGATCACTGACCGACAACAGTCCATGATTCTTGAAAAAACGTACGAAAAACTGCAGCGGGAAATTGAGCATTTCCGCCATCGGCATCGACCAGATCGCCGAACCCATTGGCACGATGTAATGCAAGATGAAGCGTTCACCGTAACCGCCCGCCTTGAGGTACTCGTCAAGGGTTGTGTCAGCGGCGATGCGCAGTTCAAGCAGGTCGCGCTGGGCTTCTTTGTTGAAGCGCAGGATGTCGCGCAACATGCCCCAGAACCCCGGCGAAAACAGGTTGCTGCGCTGGGCGAACAGGCTGTTGAGGTTGTTGCCGTTGTATTCCAGGCCGGTGTCCGGGTCGGTCACCGAGAAACTCATTTCGGTCGGTTTGAACGCCACGCCGAGCTGGCCAAGCAGGCGGATAAAGTTCGGGTAGGTCCAGTCGTTGAACACGATGAAACCGGTGTCCACCGCGTATTGGCGGCCATCGACGGTCACCGGCACCGTGTGCGTGTGGCCACCAACCCAGTCGCCAGCCTCGAGCACCGTGACTTCATGGCGGCGATTGAGCAGGTAGGCGCAGGTCAGCCCGGCGATCCCGCTGCCGACGATGGCGATTTTCATGTCGGATCCGTCAGCGGAGGCGACTTGCGCACCATGCGCTTGCCGATCGCCAGTTGCACGCGTGCCGGCAGTTTCGACAGCGGCCACAACGCGGCCATGAACAGCGCCGGGAAGGCGATCTCCAGCGGCCGGTCCTTGAGCTTGGCGAAGATGTGCCGCGCGGCTTTATCCACAGGCCAGCTCAAAGGCATTGGGAAATCGTTTTTCGCGGTCAGGGGTGTTTCGACGAAACCGGGGCTGACCACGGTGACTTCAATGCCTTCGTCGGCCAGATCGATGCGCAACGACTCGAACAGGTAACGCAAACCGGCCTTTGAGGCACCATAGGCTTCGGCCCGTGGCAGTGGCAAATAGGTCACCGAACTGGCCACGCCGATCAGATGCGGCGCGGTGCCTTTGCGCAGCAGCGGCAGCGCGGCTTCGATGCAATAACTGCTGGCGAGCAGATTGGTGCGCACCACATGCTCGACGATCGAGGAGTCGAACTGCTTGGCATCGACGTATTCGCAGGTGCCGGCGTTGAGAATCACCGAGTCCAGCGAACCCCAGTCTGCGGCGATCTGCTCGCCGATTTCGCGAACCGTCTGGCTGTTGGTCAGGTCCCCCGGCACCACCAAAACCTGCCCTGGATAGCGTTGTGACAAGACTTTGAGCGGGGCAATCTGACGGGAACTGACCGCCAGGTGCGCACCGGTTTTCAGGATCTCTTCAGCCAGCGCTGCGCCGATGCCACTGCTGGCCCCGGTCAACCAATAACGCCGTGGAGGTGTACGACTCATCCCATTCTCCTTTTCAGCCAGGCAATGACCCGGCCCAATACTGGCAAGTGTTCATACAGCAGCGCCCCGGCATCGAAATAATCCCGATGGCGATAAACCTTGTCGTGCCACAGCAGATGCGAGCAGCCGCTGACGCGAATCACGCGGCCACCCGCCAGGCGCGGGTGGCGATAACTCATGACCCAGCGCAGGTAGCCTTCGCAGTCGCCGATCTGGTCGAAACCATGAAAATCGAAACGCAGTTCGCTGACGTTGGCGTATAGCTCGCCGAAGTAGTCGCGCAGTTGCGAAAGCCCCTGCACTTCGTGCAGCGGGTCGGTGAAATGAATGTCATCGCTGTACAGCTCGCCCAGGCTTTGCAGGTTGTCTTTGTTCAACGCTGAAAATTGCCGGGCGAAGCGGCGCAGGAATTCACTCATCATCGCCTCCGACCGACGCACGCGACGGCAGATCTTTGAACGCGGCCAGCGCTCGTTGGCGTGAGGCGCTGAGGTTGACGATCGGCGACGGATAATCCACCGCGCCGAACAAGCCACCTACGTCGGCAGGGTTATGCACTTGTTTTTTGTTGAGGTCGGCCAGTTCCGGCAGCCAGTGCTTGATGAACAGGCCTTCGCTGTCGAACTTTTCCGACTGGCTCAACGGGTTGAAGATGCGGAAGTACGGCGCCGAATCGGTGCCCGTCGACGAGCTCCATTGCCAGCCGCCGTTGTTCGCCGCCAAGTCGCCATCAATCAGGTGACGCATGAAAAAACGCTCGCCTTCGCGCCAGTCGATCAGCAGGTTTTTGGTCAGGAACATCGCCACGATCATGCGCAGGCGATTGTGCATCCAGCCGGTTTCGAGCAGTTGGCGCATCGCGGCGTCGATGATCGGCAGGCCGGTGCGCGCCTCTTGCCACGCGGCGAGATCGTCCGGCGCATCACGCCAGGCGAGGGCTTCGGTTTCCGGGCGAAAGGCGCGGTGCCGCGAGACCCGTGGATAGCCGACCAGAATGTGTTTGTAAAACTCACGCCACAGCAGCTCGTTGATCCAGGTAACCGCACCGACCTTGCCGCTTTCGAATTCACCCTGATTGCTTTGCAGGGCGGCGTGCAGGCATTGCCGTGGCGAAATCACACCGGCAGCGAGATACGCCGAGAGCTGACTGGTGCCGGGCTTGGCCGGGAAGTCGCGTTCGCTTTGGTAGTAGTCGATTTGCGCGTCGGTGAAGGTGTCGAGGCGGCGTCGGGCTTCCTGTTCACCGGCCGGCCACAGATCGCGCAGGGTTTGGCTCGGTGTGGCGAAGCCTTTGACGGAATCGGGAATCGGGTCGCTGTCTATCGCCAGTTTTGCCTGTTTGCCCGGGGCCTTGACCAACGCCGGCATCGAGCGATGCAGGCGTTCGTAACAGACTTTGCGGAACTGGCTGAACACCTTGAAGTAACTCTCGGTCTTGGTCAGCACGCTGCCGGGTTTGAACAGCAACTGGTCGAGATAGCTGTGAAAGGTGATGCCCTCGGCCTTCAGTGTTTCGGCCACCGCTGCATCGCGACGGCTTTCATGGACGCCATATTCTTCATTGACGTGAACCGCCGCTATCTTCAGTTGCCGGCAGAGTTTGAGCAGTTCCGCCGGAGCTTGATCCCAATGGCTTGCAGTGCGAATCAGTAACGGGATGTTGAGTTGGCCAAGGCTTGCGCTCAGCTCACGCAGGTTGCGCAACCAGAAGTCGACCTTGCACGGCGCATCGTCATGTTCCAGCCATTGCTGCGGGCTCAACAGGTACACGGCGACCGTCGGGCCGCGCGCTGCGGCGGCCGCGAGGGCGGTGTTGTCATGTTGGCGCAAGTCGCTGCGCAGCCAGATCAATTGCATGTCGGAACTCACGGCGTCCATTAAATCAGCCCACGCTGAACGAGTTCCTGATGCGCAAGAAGCGCGTCTTCCGCCAGGAACACATCAGCCATCTCGGAGGTTTTTACGGACAACTCGGCGTGGTGGATGCATACCGTTGGTCCGACCAGCATTTTCGGGCAACTGACTCCGTTCAATAGTTTCGGCAACTGCGCAAGGTTCATGGCTTTGCTGGAATACAGCAGTACGCCACGGGCTTGCAGATGTTCGACCGCCAGCGCCAGTTCGGCGGCCGGCAGCGGCCAGTCAAACACTTGCACCGCACAATCGGCGCTGCTGATCAGCCACGCGCACAGCCACAGATGAGGTTCCAGTGGCAGGTCGGAGTGATTGATCAACAACAGCGGGGCGCCATGTAACTGACGATTGTTATGGTAGATGCGTGTGCCGAATTTGCTGCGTAACCACGAATAAAAGAACACCCGTTCCATCTGCGCGCCGAACTGGCCCTGCCAACGCTGCTCCAGTTCCGCCAGCAACGGCATCAGCAATTGCTCGCACAGCGTGCGTGGCGGGTAGAGCGCCATGGCCTGATTGACGCTGTCGTCGAGGCTGCGTTCATTGAGCTGCGTAACGGCCGTCAGCAGTGTCTGGCGCAAGCGCTGCCAATCGTTTTCCACTGATTCGCTGAACGCCTGCGGTGCGTCGAGCAGCGGTTTGACCTGACTGACGGCAACACCACGGTTGAGCCAGGTGAGGATGGTCAGAATTTGCTGAACATGTTCGGCCGAATACAGCCGGTGGCCCTTGGGCGTGCGTTGCGGTACGACCAGCCCGTAGCGGCGTTCCCACGCGCGCAAAGTGATCGCGTTGACGCCGGTCTGCCGGGCGACTTCGCGAATCGGCAGCCAGCCCTCGTCGAGGGCTTTCTTAAAATCCGCGCCAAGGTCTTCCTGGGCGCTGGTATCCATTTTGTCGTTCATTAGATTGCGTTTCGCAGGCTGAGGTTTTCCGGGTGCGGTTGCAGGTAAACCTGTTGCGCGATGTACGAATCCGGATGGAGGCGAAAGTGGTGCTTGAGCAGCGTCAACGGCACCACCAGCGGCACGATGCCCTGGCGATACTGGCCGATGACGTGTTGCATTTCCTGTTTGTCTTCGGCGCTGATCGCCTGTTTCAGATAACCGCTGATGTGCAGCAAAACGTTGCAGTGCGTGCCACGGGTGGCGCATTTCTTCAATGCCGCCATCAGTTCGCTGAAATAGCGCGGGCCGAGTTCGGCGGGATCGGTGTCGGCCATGTTGCCGAGCATTTTGCCCAGCGCTTTGTATTGCGGCGGATTGTGCGCCATCAACAAATATTTATAGCGCGAATGGAATTCGGTGAGGGCGCGACGACTCAGGCCGTTGGCGAGGACTTGTTGCCATTCGCTGTAGGCGAACACGCGGGTGATGAAGTTCTCGCGCAGTACCGGATCATTGAGGCGCCCGGCTTCTTCCACGGGCAGATCCGGGTGCTGTGCGCAAAACGCCTGAGCGTAAATCCCGCGCCCGCCGCCGTTCACCGGGGCGCCGTTGGCGTGGTAGACCTTGACCCGTTCCAAACCGCAGGACGGCGATTGCTGCATGAAGATGTAGCCGCAGATGTCATCGAGTTCGGCGGCCATTTTCTCGCCGTATTCGGCCAGTGGCTGGGTGACGTTGATCGCCCGGTTCACCGTGCCGACCGCTTGTGGATGCTCGGCGTCGCCGACAAGGCGGATCGGTTCGCGAGGAATGCCCAGGCCGATTGCGACCTCCGGACACACCGGGACGAAATCGAAATGCTCGGTGAGGGTGCGGCTGCACAGGCGTGATTCCTTGTGCCCACCGTTGTAGCGCACCTCGGCACCCAGCAGGCAGGCGCTGATGGCGATTTTTGGCTTGGCTACGCAAGGGTCAGACATGGGCACCTCGAATCTATACCTGTACAGAGGTTGATCTCTGTACAACTTTGCTCAGCATAGATTCATGGGTGTACAAGTCAAATGGTTTGTACAACATTTGCCGGTTGATGCGATTCCTGTAGGAGTGAGCCTGCTCGCGATGGCGCCGTCTCAGGCAACATCGATGTTACTGACAAACCGCTATCGCGAGCAGGCGAAGGCCTACAGGGGATTTTATTGCCAACCCAATAACCAGTGATCGTTGTTCTTGAGGGTTTGCCAATCGAGTCGTTCGGCACGCTTGGTCAAAACCGCCTGCAACTCGACCGCCAGCACTGTGCCTTCCTCGTCGCGAAACAGCTCGGTCACCAGAAAGTGTTTTTCACGATTCTGCGGGTGGGCTGCTGTCCATTTCGACAGCAGCAATTTTTGCGGATTGATGCGGTTCATTGCAGGTGTTCGTGCAAACGTCGCGCGGCTTCCTGACCACTGAGCCAAGCGCCTTCGACACGCCCGGACAGGCACCAGTCGCCGCAGGCGTACAGGCCCAGATCGGCATCGGCCAGCGTGCCCCATTCGTGACCCGTCGCAGGCCGTGCATAGAGCCAGCGGTGGGCGAGGCTGAAGCTCGGCGCCGGCATCGCGCTGTGCAACAGTTCAGCGAACGCACCGTGCAGTTGCTCGATCACCGCTTCCTTGGACAGGTCGATGTGTTGCCGACTCCACGCGCTGGTGGCATGCAGCACCCAAGTGTCGAGAGTGTTGTCGCGCCCCGGTTTGCTGCGGTTGCGCGCCAGCCAGTCGAGCGGGCTGTCCTGCACGAAGCAACCTTCGATGGGCGTATCCAGCGGTGTCTCGAAGGCGAGGGCAACAGCCCAGGTTGGCTCCATTTTCACTCCGGCAGCCGCGCCGGCGAGCTTCGGTGCCGCGGCCAGCAAGGCAGTTGCTTGCGGCGCGGGCGTGGCGATCACGACGTGGCTGAACGGCCCGTGGGTGAAGCCTTCGGCGTCTTGCAGATGCCAGTGTTCCTCACCGCGATAGACCTCGGTAATCCGGCAAGCAAAGTGCACTTCCAGGCCGTTGAGCAGGCCACGAGTGATGGCGCTCATGCGCGGCGTCCCGACCCAGCGGGTCTGCTCGTCCGGCGACAGATTCAGCTGCCCGCCCTGATAGGTGTAGAGCTGCGGCGTCCACTCGGCGACCCAGCCGTGGCTTTGCCAACGCTGTACTTCAGTGACGAAGCGGCGGTCGCGGGCGGTGAAATATTGCGCGCCCATGTCCAGCGAGCCAGCGTCGCTGCGCTTGCTCGACATGCGCCCGCCGCTGCCGCGACTCTTGTCGAATAACTGAACGGTGTGCCCGCTCTCTGTCAGAGCCTGGGCGGCGGAGAGCCCGGCGATGCCGGTGCCGATGATTGCGATAGGTACAGTCATAGGGGCCTCGTTTACCTTTCTGTACAGACTACGCCGTGGATGAAACCTGTACAATTTTGTTTTTTGGTATAACTTCTAGCGTTCTCGTTCTGACAGCTTGGCCTATGGTTAAACAATAGAGCCTGCCCGATAGAAAAGATCCCTGTTTATAAAAATAGACTAGTGATCCGGGTTAAACGCCACGCGAGGAAGATGTCATGCACATATTGCTGACCGGCGGTACTGGTTTGATAGGACGTCAGCTCTGCCGACACTGGTCAGGGCAGGGGCATCGTCTGACGGTGTGGAGTCGCAAGCCGGAAAAAGTCGCGAAGATCTGCGGCGCGCAGGTGCGTGGCATCGCGCGTCTGGAAGATCTCGGCGATGAGCCTGTGGACGCGATCATCAATCTGGCCGGTGCGCCGATTGCCGATCGGCCGTGGACCCATCGCCGCAAAGCGTTGCTCTGGAGCAGCCGTATCACGTTGACGGAAACCCTGTTGGCCTGGCTCGAAACCCGCACGCAGAAACCGGCGTTGCTGATTTCCGGTTCGGCGATCGGCTGGTACGGCGATGGTGGTGAGCGCGAGTTGACCGAAGAATCGCCGCCGGTGATCGACGATTTTGCCAGTCAGTTGTGCATTGCCTGGGAGGAAACCGCGCAACGTGCCGAGGCCCAAGGCATCCGTGTGGTGCTGGTGCGAACCGGTCTGGTGCTGTCGGCCGAGGGCGGCTTTTTGTCGCGCTTGCTGTTGCCGTTCAAATTCGGGCTGGGCGGGCCTTTTGGCAATGGTCGGCAGTGGATGCCGTGGATTCATATCAACGATCAAATCGCCCTGATTGATTTTCTTCTGCACCGCGATCAGGCCAGTGGTCCTTATAATGCGTGCGCGCCGCAACCTGTGCGCAACCGCGAATTTGCCAAGACGCTGGGCAGCGTTCTAAACCGCCCGGCGTTCATACCGATGCCGACGCTGGCACTGAAAGTCGGCCTCGGCGAGATGTCTTTGTTGTTGCTCGGTGGCCAGAAGGCCATACCGGCACGCTTGCTGGAAGCGGGTTTCACTTTCCAGTTCACGGATTTACGTGCGGCCCTGGACGATCTCTCCAGCCGCCTCTGAAATAGGACGTTGCATGACCGATCACGCCTTGCTTCTGGTCAACCTGGGTTCCCCGGCCTCTACCTCGGTGGCCGATGTGCGCAGCTACCTCAATCAATTCCTGATGGACCCGTACGTGATCGACCTGCCATGGCCGGTGCGGCGTCTGCTGGTGTCGCTGATCCTGATCAAACGCCCCGAGCAATCGGCCCACGCCTATGCCTCGATCTGGTGGGAGGAGGGTTCACCGCTGGTGGTGCTCAGCCGGCGCCTGCAACAGCAGATGAAGGCGCAGTGGACCCAGGGCCCGGTAGAACTGGCGATGCGTTACGGCGAGCCATCGATTGAAACCTGCTTGCTCAAACTGGTCGCGGCGGGGCACAGGCGCATCACGCTGGCGCCGCTGTACCCACAGTTCGCCGACAGCACCACGACCACGGTGATCGAAGAAGCGAAACGGGTGATCCGGCAGAACAAGCTCGACGTGCAATTGTCGGTGCTGCAGCCGTTCTACGATCAGCCGGAATACCTCGATGCGCTGGTTGAAAGCGCGAAGCCGCATCTGCTGCAGGATTACGATCACTTGCTGCTGAGCTTCCACGGTTTGCCCGAGCGGCACCTGACCAAACTCGATCCGACCGGCAATCATTGCTTCAAGAATGAAGACTGCTGCAAGAACGCCTCGCCTGCGGTATTGGCGACCTGTTATCGCGCGCAATGCCTGCGGACTGCGGCGTTGTTTGCTGAGCGGATGGGCCTGCCGGATGGCAAATGGTCGGTGTCGTTTCAGTCGCGTCTGGGGCGGGCCAAGTGGATCGAGCCGTACACCGAAGCGCGGCTGGATGAACTGGCGAAAAGCGGCGTGAAGAAGATTCTGGTGATGTGCCCGGCGTTTGTTGCCGACTGCATCGAGACGCTGGAAGAGATTGGTGATCGCGGCAAGGAACAGTTCCGCGAAGCGGGGGGCGAGGAATTGGTGCTGGTGCCGTGCCTGAACGACGACCGGAAATGGGCGAAGGCCTTGGCGACCCTCTGCGAAAGAGCACCGCTGGCGTTGTAGTGATCGTTCCCACGCTCTGCGTGGGAATGCCTCTAGGGACGCTCTGCGTCCAGTGACGCGGAGCGTCACGGGCTGCATTCCCACGCAGAGCGTGGGAACGATCAGATCTAAAGGCTTAGATCAGCGGCTCATCCGCCTTCTTGTTCTTCCAGCCATCATTGCCCGGCAGAATCAGGTTCAGCGCAATCGCCACCACCGCGCACAGCGCGATGCCTTTGAGGCCGAAATCGTCCGGACCGGTACCGGTGCCGACCAGCACACCGCCAATCCCGAACACCAGCGTCACCGACACGATCACCAGATTGCGCGCCTCGCCCAGATCGATCTTGTGACGGATCAGGGTGTTCATGCCCACCGCCGCGATCGAGCCGAACAACAGGCACAAAATCCCGCCCATCACCGGCACCGGAATGCTTTGCAGCAGGGCGCCGAACTTGCCGATGAACGCCAGGCTGATGGCGAAGATCGCCGCCCAGGTCATGATTTTCGGGTTGTAGTTCTTGGTCAGCATCACCGCGCCCGTCACTTCGGCGTAGGTGGTGTTTGGCGGACCGCCGAACAGGCCTGCTGCGGTGGTGGCAATGCCGTCACCGAGCAGGGTGCGATGCAGGCCTGGCTTCTTCAGATAGTCACGACCGGTCACGCTACCGACGGCAATCACGCCACCGATGTGTTCAATGGCCGGAGCCAGTGCCACCGGAACGATGAACAGAATCGCCTGCCAGTTGAACTCCGGCGCGGTGAAGTGCGGAATCGCAAACCATGGCGCAGCGGCAATCTTCGCGGTATCAACGACACCGAAATAGAACGCCATGGCAAAACCGACCAGCACGCCGGAAATGATCGGCACCAGACGGAAGATGCCTTTGCCGAACACAGCCACGATCAACGTGGTCAGCAATGCCGGCATCGAGATCATCATCGCGGTCTGGTAGTGGATCAGTTCCGAACCGTCGCCAGCCTTGCCCATCGCCATGTTTGCGGCAATCGGCGCCATGGCCAGACCGATGGAAATGATCACCGGACCAATCACCACCGGCGGCAGCAAACGGTCGATGAAGCCCGTGCCTTTGATCTTCACGGCGAGGCCGAGGAAGGTGTAGACGAAACCGGCCGCCATCACCCCGCCCATGGTCGCGGCAAGGCCGAACTGGCCCTTGGCGAGAATGATCGGGGTGATGAAAGCGAAGCTCGACGCCAGAAACACCGGCACCTGACGCCCGGTGACGATCTGGAACAGAATCGTCCCCAGACCTGCGGTAAACAGTGCCACGTTCGGGTCCAGGCCCGTGATCAGCGGCATCAGCACCAGAGCGCCGAAAGCCACGAACAGCATCTGGGCGCCGGACAGCACCGTGCGCCAGAGCGGATCGTTGAACTCTTGCTGCATGGTTACGCGTCCTTCTGCTTGGTGCCGAAGATCTTGTCACCGGCGTCGCCAAGTCCAGGGATGATGTAACCGTGTTCGTTCAAACGCTCATCGATGGACGCGGTGTAGATGGTCACGTCCGGGTGAGCTTTTTCTACTGCAGCAATGCCTTCCGGCGCGGCCACCAGCACCATGGCGCGGATGTCTTTGCAACCGGCTTTCTTCAGCAGGTCAATGGTCGCAACCATGGAGCTGCCGGTGGCGAGCATCGGGTCGATGATCATCGCCAACCGTTCGTCGATTTCCGGAACCAGTTTTTCCAGATAGGTGTGCGCTTGCAGGGTTTCTTCGTTGCGGGCGACACCCACAGCGGAGACTTTGGCACCCGGGATCAGGCTCAGCACACCTTCGAGCATGCCAATGCCGGCGCGCAGGATCGGCACGACGGTGATCTTCTTGCCGGCGATTTTCTCGACCGACACGGTGCCGCACCAGCCTGCAATATCGTAGGACTCCAGCGGCAAATCTTTTGTAGCTTCATAGGTCAACAGGGCGCCGACTTCCTGAGCGAGCTCACGGAAGTTCTTGGTGCTGATATCGGCGCGGCGCATCAGGCCGAGTTTATGACGGATCAGCGGATGGCGGATCTCGAGGATGGGCATGGAAAAACTCCGGCGGCGGGCAAAAAAACCGGCCTAGATTAATCTATCCGAGGGTGATGTCCTATAGGACATTCTGTACGTTAGTCCATAAAGGCTTGATTCGGCCTCGATGGATGCGTACCTTTGCCCGCTTTTCCAATTCCGCCAACCCCTGGAGAGCGCCATGTCCGCTGATCTCGAGCATATCCGTCAAATCATGCGAGAGGCTGACTGCCTGTACACCGAAGCTGAAGTCGAGGCGGCCATCGCCCGTGTCGGTGCACAAATCAACGAACAACTGGCTGACAGCAACCCGGTGGTGTTCTGCGTGATGAACGGCGGCCTGATCTTCTCCGGCAAGCTGCTGACCCATCTGCACTTCCCGCTGGAAGCGTCCTACCTGCACGCGACTCGTTATCGCAACGAAACCAGCGGCGGCGACCTGTTCTGGAAAGCCAAGCCTGAAGTTTCGTTCATCGACCGTGACGTGCTGATCATCGACGACATCCTCGACGAAGGTCACACCCTCGGCGCGATCATCGACTTCTGCAAACACGCCGGCGCGCGCAAAGTGCACACCGCCGTACTGATCGACAAGGATCACGACCGCAAGGCGCGTCCTGACCTGAAAGCCGATTTCGTCGGCCTGCCGTGCATCGACCGTTACATCTTCGGTTACGGCATGGACTACAAAGGCTACTGGCGCAACGCCAACGGGATCTTTGCCGTTAAAGGCATGTAAGACCCTGCACCATCCCCTGTAGGAGTGAGCCTGCTCGCGATAGCGTCGTATCAGCCAACATCAACGTTGCTGACAGACCGCAATCGCGAGCAGGCTCACTCCTACATTTGTTTGCGTGATACCCATGCTAGAGTGCTCGGCCCCGCCTCCGGAGCCTGTCATGAGCCTCTTGATCCGCAGCTTTGCCGCCCTCTTGCTGACCCTGAGCCTGCCTCTGTCTGCCGCGCCGATGCACAGCCAATTCCTGCCGCCGGACGATCTGACGGTGCGCGATGCCGAGCCTGAACAGCAGCAACTGTTGCAGGTCACCGATTACTCGGTGGTCGTCGGCGCGCAACGCCAGTCCAATCAGCAGCCGATTCCGGTCACTTCATCGCTGATGATCCGCCTCAAGGGCAAATCCCTGAACAAGGGCGCGACCATCACTCAGGTGCTGGTCAATTTCGATGGCGAAAGCAAAAGCCTGAAAAAACCGATCTACGACGGTACGAGCAAAACCCTCACGCTGTTTTATCCATTGGCCCAGTACCGCGTGGTGATCGACTTGCTGCGTAACGACACCGTGTATGTGCAGTTCCTCAGTTACGCCAACGGCCATATCTGGGCCGATTTGCACACCGGGGCCGTGCGATCGCGTTGAGCCGGGCGGCCGGGCAGGGGTAAACTGCCCGCCCCGTGTAATGTCTGCGAGCTGGAGTCGGCAATGCGTAAAGATAAGAAACAAGTGATTGGTGACGAGATCGGCGATGAGCAGATCAAGCTGTTCCTCGATTTTGAGCCGGTCGACGCCACTTCGCCGTCGCTGCACAAACTGATCAAGGCTTACCGTGGCCTGCGTATCGATGATTTCGAACGCTTCCTCGGCTTCTTTGTCGCGGCGGGCTATGACGTTGATGGCAAGGACGAACAGGGCAAGACCTTCGTTGACCTGATCGGCGATCAGCGCAACGCCCCGGACTACATCGAGCTGATCGATAAAGCTCGCGCTTAAGATCAAAAGATCGCAGCCTTCGGCAGCTCCTACAGGGTGAACACAGAACCTTTATAGGAGCTGCCGCAGGCTGCGATCTTTTGCTTTTCAAGGCCATAAAAAAACGCCCCGCACTCACTGAGTACGGGGCGTTTTTTATGCGGCTGGATCAAGCGTAGCTTGGGGTCTCGCTGCTTTCTTCAACCAGCTCCAGTGCGATGTTGTTCTGCGTGTTGATCTTGCGATACAGCGCAGCATCGGTTTCCAGGACCTTTTCACGGGCCGGGAAGATTTCTGCCAGTTTGCCGGCCCACTCACCCTTGGCCTTGGCCGGGAAGCACTTCTCGATCAGTTCGAGCATGATCGAAACGGTCACCGACGCACCCGGCGAAGCGCCGAGCAGGGCGGCGAGGGAACCGTCCTTGGCCGCAACCAGTTCGGTACCGAACTGCAGGATGCCGCCCTTTTTCGGGTCTTTTTTGATGATCTGTACCCGTTGGCCGGCCACTTCCAGGCGCCAGTCTTCGGCTTTCGCCTCCGGGTAGAAACGGCGCAGGGAATCCAGACGCTGTTCCATCGATTGCATCACTTCGCTGACCAGGTACTTGGTCAGGTCCATGTTGTTTTTCGCCACGGCCAGCATCGGCCCGATGTTGCCGGCGCGAACCGACAGCGGCAGGTCCATGAAGGAACCGTGCTTGAGGAACTTGGTGGTGAAACCGGCGTATGGCCCGAACAGCAGGGATTTCTTGCCGTCGACTACGCGGGTGTCGAGGTGCGGTACCGACATCGGTGGCGAACCCACAGCGGCCTGGCTGTAGACCTTGGCCTGGTGATGCTTGACCACTTCCGGGTTGTCGCAACGCAGCCACTGACCGCTGATCGGGAAGCCGCCGAAACCTTTGCTTTCTTCGATGCCCGAAGCCTGCAGCAACGGCAGTGCCGCGCCGCCAGCACCGAGGAAGACGAACTTGGCATCGACTTCACGGGTGTTGCCGTTGTTGACGTCTTTGATGCTGACGGTCCAGCCGCTGCCGTTACGCTTGAGGCCAGTGACGCGCTTGCAGTATTTGACTTGAGTGTCGGGAGCGCTGGTCAGGTGCTTGAGCAACTGATTGGTCAGGGCGCCGAAGTTGACGTCGGTGCCGTTCATCACGCGAGTGGCAGCGAGCACTTCGTCCGGCGAGCGGCCCGGCATCATCAGCGGCATCCACTCGGCCATCTTGGCCTTGTCTTCGGTGTACTCCATGTCGGAGAAAGCGTGGTGCTTGCTCAACACGTCGAAGCGCGATTTGAGGAAAGACACGCCGCTGTCGCCCTGGACGAAACTCAGGTGCGGCACCGGGCTGATAAAGGATTTGCACGAGCCGAAGGTGCCTTTCTTGGTCAGGTACGACCAGAACTGCTTCGACACCTCGAACTGGGTGTTGATGTGCACGGCTTTCTTGATGTCGACGGTGCCATCGGCGGCTTGCGGCGTGTAGTTCAGCTCGCACAGGCCGGCGTGGCCGGTACCGGCGTTGTTCCAAGGGTTGGAACTCTCGGCAGCACCGGAATCCATCAGCTCGACGACTTCCAGCTTGATCGCGGGGTCGAGCTCTTTGAGCAGTACTGCCAGGGTGGCACTCATGATGCCCGCCCCAACCAGAACTACGTCGACTGCTTCGTTATGCGCCATTTAACGCGTCTCCAAAATCTGCAGCACCAAATTGTCGGCATGGCTGCCAGGCGTTCCGGGACAGGTCAATGATGTCCGGGCTATCCGTGGTCAGGTTCGCCATGTCCGAATCTTCGCAATTTTTCGCAACTTCGACGGATGTATGCGGCTTGGCTTTCAAGAGCTCCATGAACTCATTTCAGCACGCAGCTGGCAATTCGACTTATGGTCGAGACATCCGTTTTTGTGCAACCAAATCCGTAGCGGACAGGCTTCAGGCTCCGATATTCGAGGTATACCCGGTCCTGTGTCGTTGGGCTGTTTCAGACGCTAATGGTGCATGTTCAGACGCAAAACTTTTCATTTGCTCGCCACACTCTTGTGAAGTTGTGAAAACCCGTTTTTTTCACGCTCTTTTGAAGACGTGAACCTCAAAAAAGGGCTGTCCAGGCCTGGCACCTTGCCCGAGGGCAAAAACAACGCGGTGGCCGAGCGTCATGACAGCTCTGCAGATTCGCGAAAAGCGGGGTTTTTGCCGGAAGAACAGGCAAGCGCGCCAACTTCACTCGATCTGTGTGGGCGGCTCTCTGTGGGCGATTTTGATGTCAAATGCATGCGCATTGACGCTGTTGCGGGGCCCGATCAGGAGACGTCCTTATAATCGGGGGGAGATTGTATCGAAGAAATGCGGGCAGTTGCTCGTGTTTAATGACTTTTATTAGGCATCCGGTCAGATGCTCAACATCGCTTGCACGCGTGCACGGGGCTGCGACGCTATGACGCGGGCGCTGGCGGGCAGTGGTTGATGCAACCAGTTGAGGCGGATTTCTTCGATTTCCACCCAGCCGTCGCCCATTGGCTGCAGGCTGCACTGCTTGAATGCCTGGCAATGGCCATTGCGGTCGAGCAGGGCGAAGCTGCGATGCAGTGGGCGCGGTGCGAACAACGAGATCAGATAACGCATGGTTGAGTACCTTGGGGGGGACTGATTGCAAGGTTGCCAAGGCGCCGTGACGTCAACGTGTATGGCGGGTGAATAATCTGTGACAGGAACCGCTTTCCCAAGGGTTTGTCAGACATTTCAGTATTCGCTGCCGGGCGCTGGTTACCCGCAGTGGCCCACCGCTATACTGCCGGCCTGTTTGTGCCTGATTCTGGAGAGAAGAGCATGTTGCAACGCCTGTTGTTCGGATTGATCACTGTGGCCGGTTTGACCCTGGCCGGCTGCGCCCACAGCCCGCAACAACTGAACCCGGAGCCGAAGCTGACCACCCAGCTGCCAGCGGTCGGCCGTGGTCAGCCAGTCGTCGTGCGTGTGGTTGACGGTCGTCCGTCGCCAACCCTCGGTACCCGTGGCGGTCTGTACCCGGAAACCAGCGCCATCACCGTGCAGCGCGAGCAGATCCTGCCGAAGCTGCAGGCTCAGGCTGAAGCTGCCGTGCGTCTGCTGGGGTTCACCCCGACCAACAACGCGCCGAATGCGCCGCAGTTGACCGTGACCCTGGCCGAGCTGAAGTATCAGTCGCCGAAAGAAGGCATGTACGTGACCGAAGCGACTATCGGCGCGACCTTCCGTTCCGACGTGCAGAACGCCAACCGCCGTTACAGCGGTCGTTACGGCGCTTCGCTGGACCAGCGTTTCGGCATGGCGCCGAACCAGGAAACCAACACCAAACTGGTCAGCGATGTGTTGAGCGATGCGCTGACGCGTCTGTTCAAGGATCCGACTGTGGGTCAGGTTTTGGCTGAGTAGGTTTTCAGCGGATGTGAAAAAGCCCGGGGCCAGTAATGGTTTCGGGCTTTTTTGTGGGTGTCGGGATTGGAATTTGTGTCGTATGGGAGATCGATCCCCCTCACCCCAGCCCTCTCCCCCAAGGGGGCGAGGGGGAAAGGGAGCCGATCGGTGTTGTTTTTGAGACCTGCATTCATCTCGGGGTTTCAGGTCGATTTGGTTTGTTCTTGATATCTACATTCATCTCGGAGTTTCAGGTCGATGCACCTCGACCAAACAACCCGGTCAGTCCCCTCTCCCTCCGGGAGAGGGCTAGGGTGAGGGCGCTTTTGATTTTTCAAGCTGCCTGCGAGTAGAAGTCGAGAACGCTAACGCCCGTCAACAAATCCGTCTCAGGCAAATCTGCATGCTGATGCCCGCCGAGCGCGCAATACACCAGCCAATGGCGATCCTGAACATTGAAGGCGAGGCTGCCGACGAGGCTTTGCTGCTCGTCGTAGGGGGTAATGAGGTACAGACGATCCTGGTTTTCAGCGTGAAGCATGTCGCGTTCCATATGCGTTTCGAGGCGCGCATCTTGGTGTATCCACATGACGAAGCCGTGACACAGGACAGCCATCGGTCGATTGTCAGGTAATTTGTCGCAAAGCCTGGGGCAGGGCGCTCGGGTTTCGGTAGAATCCGCGCCGCGGTCGTCGATCTGGCGTCTGCCATACCGGTTCAGATAGAGGTCTGTGATGTCGCTGCACTTGATGACGCTGTTTACCGCCCATCCCGCCAAGTTGATCAACTTGCTGGCGCTGCTGTTGGCGTTTCCGGGCAGTTGGCTGCTGCACGCCACCCGCCGCCGTGAACAGCGCGCGATGGCCAGCATTGCCGCCCAGCGTCAGGCGCAACCGAACGCCGAGCCGATACTGGATTGGGCGACCTTGCGCATGAACCGGTTTTTCTATCGCTTCGGTTTTGCTTGCCTCGCTCTGGCCCTGATCGTTTCCTGGATCAGCACGCGCTATTAAAAGCAAAAGATCGCAGCCTTCGGCAGCTCCTACACGAATCCCCTGTAGGAGCTGCCGAAGGCTGCGATCTTTTGATCTTGCCGTTGTTTTACAGCGGCAACCCAGCCTTGACCCGATACTGATTACGCACCGGCGTCGCGTATTGCAGCACCAGATACGGACGGTGCTCTGCAGGGCACGCATCCAGCCGGCTCTGCCATTCTTCCTGCGCCTTGGCCAGTTCATCCGCCGGGAATACCTCGGCAGCTTTCGGCACATTCAACTGCGGATCGACATCGGCCCACTGCGCATACGCCAGGTAATGCACCGGGAATAACCGGTAACCGCCGAGAATCTGCTTGTCCATCTCGACCGCCAATTGCTTGGTGTCTTCGAACAGCTCAGTGATCGGCGCGGCAAAGTTCACGTGCACGCGGCCCTTGTAGCCAGTGATGCCCTTGGCGATGCTCACGTCATCCTCGCCCGGCGCTTTCGCGTAGGTGCCGGTGGTGGCGCGGATGTACAGCTCGCGGGCCTTGGCCTGGTCGCACGGATCGTATTCGTAGCTGATCGACACCGGGGTGACATTCAGCGAGCGGATCACTTCGCCGAACGGCTCGTCCTTGCGGCTCATGTGGAACATCTTGAGGATCGCCGACTCGGTGCGGTCGTCGCCGTCCTTCGCCCGACCTTCGGCCTGAGCGATCCAGATCGAGGCGCAATCGTTGCGGATCGAGTGGTTGATGTACGCCGACAACAGTTGATACGCAGCCATTTTCTCGCGACGGCCGGTGATCGAACGGTGGACGATAAAGCTCTTGTTCAAACGCATCAGGTCGCTGACAAACGGCTTTTGCAGCAGGTTGTCGCCGATCGCGATGCGCGGCGTCGGCAGGCCGGCGTGGTACACGGCGTAGTTGACGAAGGCCGGGTCCATCACGATGTCGCGGTGGTTGGCGATGAACAGATAGGCGCTGCCGGACTTGAATTGCTCGACACCGGTGTAGGTCACGCCATCGGTGGCGCGCTCGATGGTGTGGTCGACGTAGGACTCGACCTTGTCCTGCAACGTCGCCACCGAGGTCACGTCGGCGAACTCACGACGCAGCCGATGGGCTATAAGTGGTTTGAGCATCCAGCCGAAGGCACCGGCAAAACGCGGGAAGCGGAAGTGGGTGAGGATATCTAGAAACGCCTTGTCGCCGAGCAGTCTTGCCAGTACCACAGGTACTTCGCTGTCGTCGTAAGGTCGGATGGCATCGAATTCGCCCATCATGCTCTCTTGTTGGAAACGGCTAGGGTAAGTAAAGGTTTTGATCGAAAACCCGCGGGGCACGGTCTGAAAAAGTAGCCAGACAAAAATAGCCCTGCAAATAGACCGGCGATTATACGCACAAGTCACTTGGGAGACCGCGATGCTGGAAACCGCTGATTACGAATGTCCTTATTGTGGGGAAGTAGTAGAGACGACGCTGGACCTGTCCGGTGGAGATCAGACTTACATTGAGGACTGTCAGGTGTGTTGTCGGCCGATCACGTTTGTATTGCAGGTTCATGGAGAGGAATGGCATCTGGAAGTCTTCAGCGAAAACGAGTGAGGCGCGCCCATGCAGCGAATCTATGAGCCGGAAAACCTGATGGAAGGTGAAATGCTCAAGGGCATGCTCGCCAGCGAAGGCATCGAGGCGCACTTGATTGGTCGCGATTTGCTCGGTGGGACGGGCGAGCTGCCGATCTTCGGTCTGTTGGGCTTGTCTGTGGATAACGATCAGGCCGAATACGCCCGTGAGCTGATCACCGCGTACAATGCCGCGCTGCCGCTGCCCGGCGATGAACCGGAGAGCTTCCCCGGGACGCTGGTCTGTTAGGCTGAGCTTCGTATTACTTCAGAGTCGTGTTGCCCCATGTGTGGACGTTATGCCCTGTTTCGCTGGAACCGCGACTTCGCGGCCCTGCCAGGTTTTCCCGCCGATCAGCAGGCGCAGTGGAACATTTCCCCCAATGATTCGGTGTTGATGCTGCGCGCCGCTGAAGACGACCAGCGCACCCTGGCGCGCGCCCGTTGGGGGCTGACACCGCCGTGGCTGACCGATCTGTCGAAAACCCCGGCGCATGCCCGTGCTGAAACCGTGGCCGAGCAGCCGATGTTTCGTGAGGCGCTGCGCCAGCGTCGCTGCCTGTTGCCGGCGAATGGTTTTTACGAGTGGCGCGGGACCCAGCGCAAGCGTCCGTTCTGGCTGACGCCGGGGGAGGGCTCTTCGCTGTTCTTCGCGGCGATCTGGGAGGCTTATCCGGTGCAGGAGCAGGTGTGGCTGAGCACTGCGGTGATTACTCAACCGGCGTCGAGTCAGCGGCGGCCGTTGATCCTCGATGAGGCGGGGCAGGCGGCGTGGCTCGATCCCGAGACGCCGTTGCATGTGTTGCAAGGGTTGCTGGCCAGTGAGCCGGCGGTGCTGCGCGAGCGGGTGCTGGCGAATCTGATCAATGATCCGAAACTCAATGGGCCGGAGTGTTTGACTCCGGGTTAAAGCCTTTTAGATCAAAAGCCCCTCACCCTAGCCCTCTCCCGGAGGGAGAGGGGACTGACCGAGTTGTCTACCGTCATGCATCGACCTGAAAAATCGTGGCGATTATGGATTCGGTGAAAAGCGTTCAAGTCGGTGTACTTCGTCAATATCCCCCAATCAGTCCCCTCTCCCTCTGGGAGAGGGTTAGGGGGCTTTTCGCTTTTCAGACCTTGAACTGATTGATCAACCGCCGCTGTTGCTCCGCCAGTTTGGTCAAATCAGCGCTCGCCGAACTCGACTCATCCGCACCACCCGCCACTTCATTGGCCACTTGGCCGATATTGATCACGTTGCGGTTGATGTCATCCGCCACCGCGCTCTGCTCTTCCGCCGCACTGGCAATCTGCGTGTTCATGTCGTTGATCACCGACACCGCCTGCGTGATCGTTTCTAGCGCTTGAGCCGCTTTCGCCGCGTGCTGCACGCTCTCATCTGTGCGGTTCTGGCTGTCTTCCATGACCCGCACGACATCGCGAGTGCCCTGCTGCAGTTGCTGGATCATGCTCTGGATTTCTTCGGTGGCTTTCTGGGTTTTCTGCGCCAGATTGCGCACTTCGTCCGCCACCACGGCAAAACCACGACCCTGCTCGCCGGCACGCGCCGCTTCGATCGCCGCGTTCAGGGCCAGCAGATTGGTCTGCTCGGCGATGCTGCGAATTGCCGTGAGGATGGCGTTGATGTTTTCGCTGTCCTTGGCCAGGGTCTGCACCACATCTACAGCTTTGCCGATTTCCAGCGCCAACACGCCGATCGAATTGGACGTATCGCGGACAATCTGCATGCCCTGACTCGCCGCCTGATCGGCATGGCTGGCCGCTTGCGCCGCCTGCGTCGCGTTGCGTGCGACATCCTGTGCGGTGGCGGTCATTTCCTGTACCGCCGTGGCGACTTGATCAATCTCGGCCATTTGTTTTTGAATGCCGATATTGGTGCGAATGGCGATGTCAGCGGTGTGTTCCGAAGAATCGCTGACGCTCTGCACCGATGTCACCACTTGGGTGATCATCGCCTGCAACTTGGCGAGGAAGGTGTTGAAGCCCTTGGCAATCGAGCCGAGCTCATCGCTGCGATCACTGCTCAAGCGTCGGGTCAGATCACCTTCACCCTGAGCAATGTCATTGAGCATGGCGACCATTTGCTTCAACGGTCGGGCGATGCCGTGGCCGACCAGCCAGATCACCAGCAGGCCAATGCCGGCGATGAGCAGACCGACCATGGCCATGCCGAAGGTGTCGGATTTACGCTGAGCATCCAGATCGGCCTGTAGCTTTTGCAGATCCGCCATAACGGCGTTCAAAGGCAATTGCAGCATCAATGTCCAGCGCGCGTCGGTCTGGCCGATACCGAACGGCAGGTACAACTCGATGCGGCCCTTGTCCTTGTTGACCGAGTAAGTCACTTCGCCGCGCTTGAGATTGGCCAGGTTGCCGATCTGCCCGGCATCGAGAATGTCGCTGACTTTTTCGCCGAATTTGCTCGGGTCCTTGGTGTAGGCAACGATCCGCCCGTTGCCACCGATCAGGGCCATTTGCCCGGCGCCGCTGTACAACTTCTGATTGGCGCCGAGGAGCATTTCCTGAATGAAGTTCACCGACAGGTCGGCGCCGACGATGCCCTGGAAAGCGCCGTTGAGCATGATCGGTTCAATGAAAGAGGCGAGCATGACGATCTTGTCGCCGACCTTGTACGGCGCCGGATCGATCACGCAGGCTTTCTTGGTTTCCTTCGAGCACAAGTAGTACTCGCTGGCGCGCACGCCGGTGGACAGGGTCTTCTGATCGTCGACGTCGACCAGTTTGTCGAGGCCGAGAGTGCCGTCGTCATTGCGGAACCACCATGGCAGGAAGCGCCCGTTGGCAGCGTCGATGCCGATCACGCTGGTGCCGACGTAGGCCGCGTCATTGTGGTCCAGGGCGTTCTTTTCCCAACCGATATAGGTGCCGAGAATCTTCGGGTTCTTTTCGACGTTTTCTTTGATCAGGCTGATCAGTTGTTCGCGGCTGACGCTCAGGCGCGGCTGGCCATCGGCGCCCGGCGTACCGAACAGGGCGTTGACTCGCACCAGTCCGCCGGCGATCAGCAGCGGCGCTTCGAGTTCGCGCTGGATCTGGCTGACCTGGGTTTGCGCCAGCGAAGTCAGGCGCTGTTCGATGACTTGCTCGAACTGCGCCTGGGTGCGCTGCTGCACCATTTCTTGCGTGCGCGCGCCGGAGAACAGCGCATACAGCACCAGCGCGGCCACCACGCTAAGCACGATGGCGCCGGCCAGGGCGGCAACGGAAAACTGGATCGACTTGAACTTCATGGGAGCTCCGCACGCAAGAGGACGTCTGCGCTGATGTATCGGCAGCGGGCATTGGGCCATGAGTGCGAGCCGGTGCAATTGCAAGCCGATGTCGCAAATGGATCAGTGCGCGACGCAGTTGCACGGGGCTTGGTGGTGGCTGTGAATTTTTTACGACAGGCCAAGTGGGAAACGTCTGAAAGTCGCTGCAACACGTCCGTTGTATCTGGCGCCGATACAATTACCCGCCTAGGATACGCGACAGGTTTTCAGGGAGCTTTTGAATGAACAAGACAATGGTTGTAAGTGCACTGAGCGCAGCGCTGTTGCTGGCCGGTTGTCAGTCGGTCAACACCACCAGCGGCGGCGCCGTGGGTGTGGAGCGCAAGCAGTACATGTTCAGCATGCTGTCCTCGCAAGAGGTCGACCAGATGTATGCCCAGTCGTATCAGAAAACCGTCGGCGAGGCCTCCAGTAAAGGTGTGCTGGACAAGACCAGCCCCGAGGCCAAGCGGGTTCAGGCGATTGCCAACCGCCTGATCGCCCAGGCGCCGAACTTCCGTCCGGATGCGGCGCAATGGCAGTGGGAAGTCAATCTGATCAAGAGCGACGAGCTCAACGCCAACTGTGGTCCTGGCGGCAAGATCATTTTCTACACCGGGCTGATCGACAGCCTGAAACTCACCGACGATGAAATCGCCGCAGTGATGGGCCATGAAATTGCCCACGCCCTGCGCGAGCACGGTCGTGAAGCGATGTCCAAGGCCTACGGGATCGAAATGGCCAAGCAGGGCGCGGGTGCGTTGCTCGGTCTGGGTCAGGACAGTCTGGCGCTGGCTGACACCGTGGCCAATTACGGCATGACCCTGCCGAACAGCCGGGCTAACGAAAACGAAGCCGACCTGATCGGTCTGGAACTGGCCGCTCGTGCGGGCTACAACCCGAATGCCGCGATCACTCTGTGGAACAAGATGAGCAAGGCGTCGGAAGGTTCGCCACCGGAGTTCATGAGCACTCACCCGGCTTCGACCAGCCGGATTGCTTCGTTGCAGGCGGCGATTCCGAAGGTTATGCCGCTGTACGAACAGGCTCCGAAATCCTGAGTCGATGATCGTTCCCACGCTCTGCGTGGGAATGCCTCAAGGGACGCTCCGCGTTCCAATGGGACGCAGAGCGTCCCCGGCTGCATTCCCACGCGGAGCGTGGGAACGATCCTTCTCTCAGGGTTAAACCCAGCCGCTGCTCTGCATCGCCTTGTACACCGCAACGATCGCCAGAATCATGAACGCCGAGGCCGCGAGGCGACGGATCAGGGTCAGTGGCAGTTTGTCTGCGGCGAAGTTACCTGCCAGCACCACCGGCACGTTGGCAATCAACATGCCCGCCGTGGTACCGATAATCACCAGCCACAGATCCGGGTATTGTGCCGCGAGCATCACGGTCGCGACCTGAGTCTTGTCGCCCATTTCAGCCAGGAAGAACGCAATCAGCGTGGTCAGGAACGGCCCGAACTTGCGTGCGGTGCTGGTTTCATCGTCATCCATTTTGTCCGGAACCAGCGTCCACAGCGCCGTGGCCGTAAAACTTGCGGCGAGAATCCAGTGCAGCGTCGCATTCGAGAAGAAACTGCCGAACCAGGCGCCGACCGCACCGGCTGCTGCGTGGTTGGCCAGGGTCGCGGCGACAATCCCGGCAATGATCGGCCAGGGTTTGCGGAAGCGAGCGGCGAGAATCAGCGCGAGCAGTTGCGTCTTGTCGCCGATTTCGGCCAAGGCAACGATTGCGGTGGGAACGAGTAACGAGTCCAGCATCAGGATTTCCTAAGGGGCGGGTCGACACGGCTATGACACGTACAGCCTTCCCGCCCCGGGTAAGGTGTGCGTGTCATAGGTCTTGTCAAACCCTGCGATCCGTCTGCTGCGGACGCTTGGGTCGCATACGCCATGATCTGAGGATCAAGTATGTTGACGTATGCCGGACGAGCTTGGCGCTCGTGGGAGACTACTCCCCTAGGACGGAGCGGATTCTGCCTAGGCAAATCCGATTGAGCAAGCCTCTTTTTTAAAACAAGTTTCAGCCGCGCTTGGCCCGGTAAATCCGGAAACCATTGCCTTCAGCCTTGATCGCACACACGCCAAGATGCTCTTCGATCAGCGGTTGATACTTGAGGAAACTGTTCGCCACCAGACGCAGTTCGCCGCCGTTTTTCAGATGTTTCGCTGCTTTTCGCAGCAAGTTCTCCGTAGCGAAATAATCGGTGTGCACGCCGACGTGGAACGGTGGATTGCTCAGAATTGCATTCAAACCCATCGGTGCAGCATCGATACCGTCACCAGTCAGCACTTCAGCTTCCAGACCATTGGCCGCCAGCGTCAGACGGCTGCTGGCGGCGGCGAACGCATCGACATCGAGCAGCGTGACCTGATTGTGCGGGTAGCGACGTTTTACCGCAGCGCCCAACACGCCTGCGCCGCAACCGAAGTCGAGCAGATGGCCGCTCGGCAGTTTGTCCAGATGCTCCAGCAGCAGGGCGCTGCCGCGATCCAGGCGACCGTGGCTGAACACGCCCGGCAGGCTGATGACTTTCAGCGGACCCTCGGCCAAAGGCAATTCATAGGTCTGCGCCAGACTTTCCAGGGATTTCGCTTCAGGGGCGTTGGCCACGGTGACTTGCCAGAGCTGGCAATGACGCGCGCTGTCGAGTTTGCGTGGTTTGCCGAACGGGTTGAGCTGCTTGGACGCGCCTTCGATGCCGCTGCGTTTTTCCCCGACCAGAAACACTTCACGCCCGGCCAGACGCGAAGCCACGGCATTGAGGATGTAGGCGGTCAGATCCTTGGACTTGGGCAGAAACACCACGGCGCTGTCGAACTCGCGCTCGGGAATGTTCACGCCGAAATGGCTGCGACCCTCGAAGCGTGCGTCCAGCGCAGCTTGATCGCCGGCATGCCAGCACCAGCCGAATGCATTGGGCAGGCGCCCGAGCAAATCGTCGGCGGGCAAACCGGCCAACAACAACGAACCTTGAAACAACTCGGGCTGACGAAGCAGTACTTCACTGCGCGGATCCATAACTGCTCCTCAAAAAAAAGTGCCGCAGTTTATCAACTGACGACCCGCAGCGCCTTACCGCTGAAGAACGCCTGAGCGTTTTCGGTCAATTGGCCGACGATGCGTTGCCGTGCCTCGCGACTGCCCCAAGCGTTGTGCGGTGTGACGATCAGGCGTGGGATGTCCGCCGCGAGCAACGGATTACCCTGAGTCGGCGGTTCAACGCTCAGCACATCGGTAGCTGCGCCACCGAGGTGGCCGTTGCGCAAGGCATCGGCCAGCGCCTGCTCGTCGATCAGGCCGCCACGGGCGGTGTTGACCACGAACGCACCGGGCTTCATCGACGCCAACTCGTGAGCACCGATGAAGTGGCGCGTGTGCTCGTTGAGCGGGCAATGCAGGGTGAGGGCGTCGATTTGTGGCAGCAGTTCATCCAGCGGCAGGCGATCCGGGCGAGCAGGGCGCCCGGGAATCTGCCCGAGCAACACGCGCATGCCGAAGGCTTCGGCCAGTCGCGCTACGGCGCCGCCGAGTTCGCCATGACCGAGCAGGCCGAGGGTTTTGCCTTCCAGCTCGACAATCGGATAGTCGAGCAAACAGAACTGTTTCGCCTGCTGCCAGCGACCTTCGCCAACGGCTTTCTGGTAATCGGCCAGACGCGTGGCAAGGTTGAGCAACAGCATGATCGTGTGTTGCGCCACCGACGGCGTGCCGTAACCCTGACAGTTGCACACGGTGATGCCCTGCGCGCGGGCGGCGGCGAGGTCGACGTTGTTGGTGCCGGTGGCGGTGATCAGGATCAGTTTCAGATCAGGATTGGCTGCCATGGCGGCAGCGTCGATCATGATCTTGTTGCTGATCGCCACGGTGGCGCCTTGCAGGCGCTCGCTAACTTGCTCGGGCAATGTCTGCGCGAACAGCTGCAGATCGCTGAAACACTCACGCAGTGGACTGAGATCGAGGTCGCCGAGATCCAGCGAAGGGTGATCAAGGAATACCGCGCGGCGCGTGTTCGTCATCAACTGTACCTTTTGTGCTGTGAGCGTTGGGCGTAATCTGCCGAGCCTACCAGATGAAACAAATTGATACGCTTGGCCGAAAGGAGCCCCCATGTACTGGACCGAGTTCTTGACCGTTGCACTGATCCACTTGCTGGCCGTCGCCAGCCCCGGCCCGGACTTTGCCGTGGTGGTGCGCGAGAGCGTGACCCACGGGCGTCGCGCCGGCACCTGGACCGCGCTGGGCGTGGGCACGGCGATTTTCCTCCACGTCGGTTATTCATTGCTGGGTATCGGCCTGATCGTGTCGCAGTCGATCGTGCTGTTCAACGCCTTGAAATGGGCGGCCGCCGCTTACTTGCTGTACATCGGCTTCAAGGCGTTGCGCGCGCAACCGGCGAAAGTCGTGGCCGATGATCTGCACAAAGAGGCCGGCGTACGCACGGCGCGCGGCGCGTTCACCTCGGGCTTCGTGACCAATGGTCTGAATCCGAAAGCCACGCTGTTCTTCCTGTCGCTGTTTACCGTGGTGATCAACCCGCACACGCCGCTGGCCGTGCAGGCCGGTTACGGGATTTACCTGGCCGTTGCGACTGCGTTTTGGTTTTGTCTGGTGGCGATGCTGTTCAGCCAGCAACGTGTACGCGCCGGTTTCGCCCGCATGGGCCACTGGTTCGACCGCACTATGGGCGTGGTGCTGATCGCTCTCGGCGTGAAAATCGCGTTCACCGAGATGCACTGATCTCAGAACCGCGACTTAAACCTGTGGGAGCGAGCCTGCTCGCGAAGGCGTTGGGTCAGTCGACATTATTGGTGGCTGAAAGACCGCTTTCGCGAGCAGGCTCGCTCCCACAGGGCCTTACACCAGTTTGCTGAGCTTGCTCAGGGTATTCAGATATTCGCGGGGATTTTCCCCAAGCAAACGGCGAAACATCGCGCTCAACGCCCGCGCGCTGCCGTAACCCAAATCCTGCGCCACACGCTGCACGCTGTCCCCGGCGAGCAGGCGCGGCAGGGCTTCCATCAGGCGCAGTTGCTGGCGCCAGGCGTTGAAACTCATCTGCAATTGTTGCTGAAACAGTCGCGCCAACGTCCGTGAGCTGGCGCCGACCTGCTGCGCCCAGTCTTCCAGGGTATTGGCATGATCCGGGGTGTGCAGCAGTGCCAGACAGATGTTTTGCAGACGCCGGTCGCTGGGCATCGGAATGTGCAGCGGCAGGTTTTCCAGACTGGCGAGCTCTTCGAGCATCAACTGCTGAATCAGCGGATTGTCGGCGTGCGGCGGCCCTTGCACCGCGCGCAGGATCAGCTCGCGCAGCAGCGGCGTCACGGCCAATACGCAGCACTCTTGCAGGCTGGCGGGTGACAATTCTGGCGCGATGAACAGCGAGCGCATCTGCACATCGCCGCTCATGAAAATCTCGTGCGCCACCTCAGGTGGAATCCACACCGCACGGCTTGGCGGGATCACCCACGCGCCGGATGCCGTGACCACGCGCATGATCCCGCTGACCGCGTACAACAACTGCGCCTCGCGATGCAGGTGCAGCGGCTGGTGGGCGCCGTCCAGATAATCCCGGGGGTAGGCACTCACCGGGCCGTGTTCGAAATGGCTGATCAACATGTCTGATTCGATGACTTGCTTGGCAGGAATGCGCTTTACGGCCAACCTAGCATAGACGGCACACAACAACGTAAAGCGTGCCGCCATGAATCAATCCCGTAATGTCATTCGCTACATCAACGCCGCGCATGTGATCGATCACATGTTCATGCTGATCTTTCCCGCCGCCGTGCTCGGCATGACTCAAGCGTTCGGCCTCGACTACGCCGCGCTGATCGGCTTGTCACTGGGCGGCTTCATCGCCTTCGGCGCCTGTTCGCTGCCCGCCGGTTGGCTAGGCGATCACTGGAGTCGGCGGCAGATGATGCTGGTATTTTTCTTCGGTATCGGTGCCTCGGCGATCTTCACTGGGCTGAGCAGCAGCCCGAGCATGCTGGTGATCGGCCTGACCCTGATCGGTATTTTCGCGGCGATTTATCACCCGGTGGGCACGGCAATGCTGGTTGCTTACGCACAGAACCGTGGCCGTGAAATCGGCATCAACGGCATGTGGGGCAATCTGGGCGTGGCGTTTTCGGCGCTGATCACCGGCCTGCTGGTGGCGCAATTCGGCTGGCGCTCGGCGTTTCTGTTACCGGGTGCGGTGGCGATTGTGCTGGGTTTTGGCTTCGCCTTGCAGGTGCGCGAAGAACCGATTCCGAAGCGTGCGCACACGCCACTCAAGGGGGCCGCCGGCCAGCGTATTTCGATGGTCATGGTGTTCGGCGTGCTGGCGTTGGCCACGGCCACCGGCGGCGTGGTGTTCAACGCCACCACCATGACCTATCCGAAGCTGTTTCAGGAACGTTTGCATGAGCTGTTCGCCTCGCCGCAAACCCTCGGCGTGGTGGTCAGTCTGGCGTATGCCTTTGGCGCGGTCGCGCAGTTGAGTATTGGTCGGGTGTTGCATCGGCTCAGCCTGAAATGGCCGTTCATTGTCCTGACGCTGTGTCAGGCACCGCTGCTGTTTGCGCTGGCCTATGCCGACGGCTGGGCGGTGATCGCCCTCGGCGCAGCGTTCATGTTCGTGGTGTTTGGGCAGGTAACAGTCAACGATGCGATGGTTGCCAACTTCGTCGCCCCGCAATGGCAATCACGGGTGTTCGCCCTGCGTTACTGCTTATCGTTCGGCGCCAGTGCGACGGCGATTCCACTGATTTCCTATGTTGAACCGCGCCATGGTTTTGTAGGCTTGTACTTGATTCTCGCGGGTTTCGGCGCATTGACCTTCCTTGCAGCGGTCGTATTCCCACGGACGCCTTCCGAGGAGGCTGTAGGGCAAACGGCCTGACCTGAGACGAAAACCGGCAAATGCTGGCGCAAAGCTAGCATTTGTACGGCTTTGCAAATCATTCCTTTGGCTGATTTGGCTGGCGTATAAGGGTTCTAGAGTACCGATCTCTACGCCCAACACCGTGCAGTCAGAAAAGGGATTCTTATGTTGCAGACTCGCGTCATTCCCCCGGCCGATGGGGCCTACCAGTATCCATTGCTGATCAAGCGGCTGCTGATGTCCGGCGCCCGCTACGAGAAAACCCGCGAGATCATTTACCGCGACCAGATTCGCTATAGCTACCCGACCCTGATCGAGCGCGTGGCGCGGTTGGCCAACGTGCTGACGGCGGCCGGTGTGAAGGCCGGTGACACCGTCGCGGTGATGGACTGGGACAGTCACCGTTATCTGGAGTGCATGTTCGCGATACCAATGATTGGCGCGGTGATCCACACCATCAACGTGCGTCTGTCGCCTGAGCAGATCCTCTACACCATGAACCACGCCGAGGACCGCTTTGTGCTGGTCAACAGCGAGTTTGTCGGCCTGTATCAAGCAATTGCGCCGCACCTGACCACGGTCGAGAAAACCCTGCTGCTGACTGATCTGCCGGAAAAAATTGCCGAGTTGCCGAATCTGGTCGGCGAGTACGAGCAACTGCTGGCCGCCGCGAGTGCGCAGTACGACTTCCAGGACTTCGACGAGAACTCGGTCGCCACCACGTTCTACACCACTGGCACCACCGGCAACCCGAAAGGCGTGTATTTCACCCATCGGCAACTGGTGCTGCACACCATGGGCGTGTCGACGATCATGGGCTCCATCGACAGCGTGCGCCTGCTCGGCACCAACGATGTGTACATGCCGATCACGCCGATGTTCCACGTTCACGCCTGGGGTCTGCCATACGTGGCGACCATGTTGGGCCTGAAACAGGTTTATCCGGGGCGTTACGATCCGGAGTTTCTCGTGGAGCTGTGGCGCAAAGAGAAGGTCACCTTCTCTCACTGCGTGCCGACCATCCTGCAAATGCTGCTCAACGCCAAGGGCGCACAAGGCACCGATTTCGGCGGCTGGAAAATCGTCATTGGCGGCAGCGCGCTCAATCGCACGCTGTACGAAACCGCCAAGGCGCGCGGCATTCAGCTGACCGCCGCCTATGGCATGTCGGAAACCGGGCCGTTGGTGTCCTGTGCGCACCTCAATGACGAGTTGATGGCCGGCAGCGAAGACGAACGCACCACCTACCGGATCAAGGCCGGTGTACCCGGGCCGCTGGTGGAAGCGGCGATCGTCGATGCCGAGGGTAACTTTCTCCCGGCCGACGGCGAGACCCAGGGCGAACTGGTGCTGCGTGCGCCATGGCTCACCGAGGGCTATTTCAACGAACCGCAGAAGGGCGCCGAGCTCTGGGCCGGCGGCTGGCTGCACACCGGCGACGTCGCCACGCTCGACAGCATGGGCGTGATCGACATCCGCGACCGCATCAAGGATGTGATCAAGACCGGCGGCGAGTGGATCTCCTCGCTGGACCTCGAAGACCTGATCAGCCGTCACGTCGCGGTACGCGAAGTAGCAGTGGTGGGCATCGCCGATCCGCAGTGGGGCGAGCGTCCGTTTGCCTTGCTGGTGATCCGCGAAGGGCATGTGATCGGGGCGCGCGAGCTCAAGGAACACCTCAAGCCGTTCGTGGAACTGGGCCACCTGAGCAAGTGGGCGATTCCAAGTCAGATCGCCCTTGTTACCGAAATTCCCAAGACCAGTGTCGGCAAGCTCGACAAGAAGCGTATCCGCCTCGACATCACCGAATGGCAGGCCAACAACAGCACCTTCCTCTCGACACTTTAAGTGTCTGCTGGCGCGCCGAAACCGGCGCGCCAGACCCACCAAGCAAGCGCTTGGCTTGTGAAATCGAAAAAATCAGCCATCCTTGCCGTGCCGACATGCGTCGGACTGGCGAAAGGACTGTTCCAGAGTGGCCGGCAGCTGCAAATCACACTTTAGAGGGATCAAGCAGTACCACCTGCTGGCTATAGTCCGCTCAAGGATTTTTAAGAACGGGGCACACGCACAAATCGGGGCGATGCATTTTTGGAGTGACTTCGGGCTGTCTCTGGCACCCGGTCCTTCGGACGTTTTTAAAAGTACTCACTGCCATAACAATAATGCACATGGAGTAGCGTCGATGACCTCAGTAAACCAGTTCTGGCGCCGGGCGAAACTGCCTCTGGCAGTCAGTCTTGCCTCTTCGCTCGCCGGGCCCGCATTCGGCGTCAGTTTCAACGTCGGTGAAATCGAAGGCCAGTTCGACTCGTCCCTGTCGATCGGTGCCAGTTGGTCTACCCAGAGCCCGAACAAGAACCTCATCGGCGTCAACAACGGCGGCCATGGTCTGTCGCAGACTTCTGACGATGGCCACGCCAACTTCAAGAGCGGCGAAACCTTTTCGAAGATCTTCAAGGGCATCCATGACCTTGAACTGAAATACGGCGACACCGGCGTGTTCGTCCGTGGCAAATACTGGTACGACTTCGAACTCAAGGACGAAAGCCGCCAGTTCAAGGACATCAGCGATTCGGGTCGCAAAGAGGGCGCCAAGTCGTCCGGCGGGCAGATCCTCGACGCCTTCGTCTACCACAACTACGCGATCGCCGATCAGCCGGGTTCCGTGCGTCTGGGCAAGCAGGTGGTGAGCTGGGGTGAAAGTACCTTCATCGGCGGCGGCATCAACTCGATCAACCCGATCGACGTCTCCGCGTTCCGTCGTCCGGGCGCCGAGATCAAGGAAGGCCTGATCCCGGTCAACATGTTCTACGTGTCCCAGAGCCTGACCGAAAACCTTTCGGCCGAAGCGTTCTATCAACTGGAATGGGACCAGACCGTCGTCGACAACTGCGGCACGTTCTTCTCGCAGCCAGACATTGTGGCCGACGGTTGCAACGACAACCTGCGCGTGCTGAACAAGCGTTCGCAGATTCCCGCGATTGCTCTGGGGCCGCTTGCCGGCGCCGGTGTCAACGTCAACGAAGAGGGCGTGCTGGTGCGCCGCGGCCCGGATCGCGACGCCCGCGACAGTGGCCAGTGGGGCGCGTCCTTCAAATACATGTATGAGCCACTCGACACCGAGTTCGGCGCCTACTTCATGAATTACCACAGCCGTGCGCCGATCTTCAGCGCCACCGGCGCGCCGCAGTCGGTCTACAACACTGCCGCCTCGCTGCCAGGGCCGTTTGCGGCGCTCGCCCCGCTGCTGGTCGCGGGCAACTCGAACTACTTCATTGAATACCCTGAGGACATTCGCCTCTACGGTCTGAGCTTCTCCACCACCCTGCCCACCGGTACGGCGTGGAGCGGTGAGATCAGCTACCGTCCGAACGCGCCGGTACAACTGAACTCCACCGACATCCTGTTCGCCGGTGTGCGTCCGATCGGCGGCGCATTGACCAACGCTTCGATACTCAATGGTGTGCCGGGCCAGGATCTGCACGGTTACGAGCGCAAGGAAATCACCCAGATTCAAACGACGTTCACGCACTTCTTCGATCAGGTCATGGGCGCCAGCCGTCTGACCCTCGTCGGTGAAGTCGGCGCGACCTACGTCGGCGGTCTGGAAAGCCGTTCCGACAAGCGTTATGGCCGCGATCCGGTGTATGGCCCGGGCGAGTTGCCAGCCACTGGCGGTGTGAATACCTGCGCCAACATTCTCAACGCCAGCACCATCAACGGTGCAGGGCCGGGTTCGCCGCAGAACAACCGCAGCCGCAATTGCGACAACGACGGTTTCACCACTTCGATGTCGTGGGGCTATCGCGGCCGCGCCATCTGGGAATACAACGACGTCTTCGCCGGTGTGAACCTCAAGCCGAACGTGGCCTGGTCCCACGACGTCAGCGGTTACTCGCCAGGCCCTGGCGGCAACTTCGAGGAAGGTCGCAAAGCGGTCAGCCTGGGCGTCGACGCCGAGTACCAGAACACCTACACCGCGAGCCTGGCTTACACCAACTTCTTTGACGGCAAGTACACCACTGTGGATGACCGCGACTTCGTTGCGCTCAGCTTCGGCGTGAACTTCTAAGCACTGCATTCAGGACGAACGAATTTATGAAAATAACAAAGAGTCTGTTCCACGCCGGTGTTCTGGGCCTGTCGCTGCTGGCGACCGGCGTCATGGCCGCGGTGCCTGCTGCCGAAGCCGACAAACTGGGCAAGAGCCTGACGCCGATGGGCGCCGAAATGGCCGGTAACGCCGACGGTTCGATCCCGGCGTGGAAGCCGCTGCCGAAGAACGCCGGCTCGGTCGACAGCAAGGGTTTCCTGTCCAATCCATACGCCAGTGAGCAACCGCTGTTCACCATCACGGCGAAAGACGTCGACAAGTACAAGGACAAGCTGGCGCCGGGTCAGTACGCGATGTTCAAGCGTTACCCGGAAACCTTCAAGATGCCGGTCTACCCATCCCATCGCGGCGCGACCGTGCCGGATGACGTATTCGCCGCCATCAAGAAAAATGCCACCACCACCAACCTGGTGTCTGGCGGCAACGGTCTGGAAAACTTCGACACCGCCGTACCATTCCCGATTCCTAAAACCGGTGTGGAAGTGATCTGGAACCACATCACTCGCTACCGCGGTGGCAGCGTGACCCGTCTGGTGACCCAGGCAACGCCGCAACCGAACGGCTCGTATAGCCTGGTGTACTTCCAGGATCAGTTCGTGTTCCGCGACAAGATGAAGGACTACGATCCGGCGAACCCGGGCAACATCCTGTTCTACTTCAAGCAGAAAGTGACCGCGCCGGCGCGTCTGGCCGGCGGTGTGCTGCTGGTGCACGAGACCCTTGACCAGGTAAAAGAGCCACGTTCGGCGTGGGTCTACAACGCCGGCCAGCGTCGTGTGCGTCGGGCGCCACAAGTGTCCTACGACGGCCCGGGTACTGCGGCGGATGGCCTGCGTACCTCCGACAACCTCGACATGTTCAACGGTGCACCGGATCGCTACGACTGGAAACTCGAAGGCAAGAAAGAGATGTATATCGCCTCCGACAGCTACAAGCTCGACGACCCGAAACTGAAGTACGCCGACATCATCAAGGCCGGCCACATCAACCAGGACCTGGCGCGTTACGAGCTGCGCCGCGTCTGGCATGTGGTTGCCACCTTGAAAGAAGGTCAGCGCCACATCTACGCCAAACGTGACTTCTACATTGACGAAGATACCTGGCAGGCTGCGGTGATCGATCACTACGACGGTCGTGGTCAGCTGTGGCGCGTCGCTGAAGCACACGCGGAGAACTACTACGACAAGCAAGTGCCGTGGTACGCGCTGGAAACCCTTTACGACTTGCAGTCCGGCCGTTATCTGGCACTGGGCATGAAGAACGAAGAGAAGAGTGCGTATGACTTCGGCTTCACGGCCACCACCAGTGATTTCACCCCGGCTGCACTGCGTCAGGATGGTGTCCGCTAACCCGCTGTAACCCGAGGCCGCATCCTCGTGAAAACGCCCCGACTGGTTCGGGGCGTTTTTTTTGCTTTTGTAGGGGGGAGCTACAGGAGGGTGTAGCCTTTTTGTAGCCATTTGTAGCAGCAACCTTCATAACCGGTTCGTTTAAGGCTAGTCTGCGGACATCTGCAATGCCGCCAACAGCAATTCGAACAAGAGCCGGCCATGACCGATCTGTCCCCACTTCCGGGTCCCGCAAGCGTTGCCGTCGCGGCACTGGACGGGCGTTTTTTTCGCCCGCCGTTGCCTGACGGCTATGTCTTGCGACCACGCCTTTGCGAGCGCCTGCAGGCCGGGCTCGCTGGGCGCCTGTTGCTGGTCAGTGCTCCCGCCGGGTTCGGCAAGAGCTCGCTGGCAGTGGAGTTCTGTCAGAGTCTGCCGGCGCACTGGCAAAGCCTCTGGCTGGGGCTGAGCCCTCGTGACAGCGACCCCGGACGCTTTCTTGAGCGTTTGCTCGAAGGCTTGCAGGACTACTTTCCGCAACTGGGCAGTCGCGCACTCGGCCTGCTGAAAATGCGTCAACGCCATCAGCCATTTGCCTTCGAAGAATGGCTCGACGGCTTGCTCGATGAGTTGACCCTGCACCTCGATCCCGCCAAGCCGTTGCTGCTGGTGCTCGACGACTATCATCTTGCACAAGGTCCGGTACTCGACCGCTGTCTGCAGTTTTTCCTCAATCATTTGCCCGATGGATTGCTGGTGATGGTGACCAGTCGCCAGCGCCCGGACTGGCATCTGGCACGTTTGCGCCTGTCCCGGCAGTTGCTGGAGCTGCATGAGCAGGATCTGCGCCTGACCCACGACGAAGCGCTGACCTTGCTCGATCGCCACAGCAGTTCCCTGCGCGGTGAGGCACTGGAAAACCTGATCCAGCGCAGCGAAGGCTGGGTCGCCGGTTTGCGTTTCTGGTTGCTGGCGGTGTCCGAAGCGGGCAGCGATGCGGCGCTGCCACAAGCGCTGAACGGCGGGGAAGGGCTGATCCGCGATTATCTGCTGGAAGAAGTCATCGATTGCCTGCCCGCCGAAGTGCAGGCCTTTCTCTACGACACCGCACCACAAGAGCGTTTTTGCAGCGAACTGTGCGATGCCGTCCGTGAAGCTCACGACAGTGCCGAAATTCTGCGTTTCCTGCTGGCGCATCAGGTGTTTCTGGTGCCGCTGGACGAGCACGGCCACTGGTATCGCTATCACCATCTGTTCTCGGATCTGCTGCGCAGCAGGCCGATTGCGCAAGCGATGGTGCCGACTGCCACGTTGCACCTGCGCGCCTGTCGCTGGTTCAACGCGCAGGGGCTGCTGGATGAGGCGGTCGAACAGGCGTTGCGCGCCGGCCATCTCGATGTGGCGGCGAATCTGGTGCAGAACCTTTCCGAAGAACAACTGCTGGCCGAGCAGAACGTCGGCATGCTGCTGCGCTGGAAAATGGACTTGCCCGACAGTCTGCTGATCAGCACGCCGCGGTTGATCGTTCTCTATAGTTGGGCGTTGGGGCTGGCCTGTCAGCTCGATGCCGCCGAAGAGTTGTCCAGCCATCTGAGCCGTTTCCTGCCGGCGCCATCGGCCACGGCGCAAAAGTCGATGCTGGCGCAATGGCTGGCGTTGAGCGGGATCATTGCCCGTGGCCGCGGCCATCGTGAGTTGACCCTCAGGTATTGCAGCGAAGCGTTGGAAAGCCTGCCGGCCAAGCGCTATGGCCAGCGGCTGATGTGTTTATCGACCTTGTCCAATCTGGCCATTGCCGACGGCGATCTGTGGCGCGCACGTGGACTTAACCGCGAATCCCTGGAGTTGGCGCAGCGCGTCGGCAATCCGTTGTTCGAAGCGCTGGCGCACTACGATCGTGCGCGGGTGTTGCAGGCTCGCGGCGAAATCCTGCGTGCTCTCGATGAAGTCCATCAGGGCCTGGAGCGCTTGCGCGGCTTGTCGCCACAACGCCTGTATGCGGTGCGCGCAAGGCTGACGTTGTATGAAGGTTTTCTGTTGGCCATGCGCTTGCAGCCTCAAGCGGCACGCGTGCGTTTGTTGGCCGGAATCGGCGAGGCACGCGCCTGTCGCGACATCAGCGTATTGATCGGCCACTGCGTGATCGCTCGACTGGACGGCAGCAGTGGCGAGTTCGCCAAGGCCTTTGCCGAACTCGCCGAAGCCGAACGCCTGATGCATATCTGGGACGTGCCGCCGATCTACTATCTGGCGATGATCACGCTGGTCAAATGTGAACTGTGGCTGGCGCAGGGCCGCACCGATCTGGCCGAGGCGTGGCTGGCGCGATTGGGGCAGACCTATACTGGCGAGCGCGCCGCTGCGCCGCCGGAGTTTCATCCACAGCTGCCTTTGCATGTTGAACTGCAACAGGCGTTGCTGGACCTGATTCAAGGGCAACCCATGCTCGCCGAGGGGCGGTTGAACGTATTGCATGAAAACGGTCAGCAAACCGGGCGACAGTTGCTCAGTGTGATGGCGTTGACGCAGAAGGTGGCGTTGCTGTTGGCGGGCGCACGCGAGCCCGAAGCGCGTAAAGCGTTGCACCAGGCGTTGGAGGCCGCAACCGGCGGCGTGCTGCAGCCATTCGATGCCTTGCTCAGAGAGCATGCAGATTGGTTGCGCGGGCAACTGGCGTTGAGCGCTTCGAGCGATGTCAGCCAGCAGTTGCTCGTGCATCTTCCGCTACCTGCCACTCGTTCGGTTGCGGATCCGGTAGCAGCCGAGCAACTCAGCAGTCGAGAGCTGGCGGTGCTTCGCCTGATCGCACTGGGCTGTTCAAACCAGGAAATCAGCGAACAGCTGTTCATCTCGTTACATACGGTGAAAACCCACGCAAGTCACATCAATAGCAAGTTGGGCGTCGAGCGGCGCACACAGGCGGTCGCACGGGCTAAGGGGCTAGGACTGCTCACCTGACGGCCATAAGACTGACCCGAAAAAAATGCCCCGGACCAAGGTTCGGGGCATTTTTTTTCAGGCAAGGATCTGCAAGCAGATCCTGTGGTGATGGAGTGTCAGGCGACCAGGTCGTTGGCACTCAGACTATTAACACCCACCAACTGAATTTCGAAGTCAGCGCCAGGACCTCCGGAGACGTTTCCGGAGAGAATGTGGTCGGAGAAGCGGACTTGCCCGGCCGCGGTAAAGTCGTTGCCATCGATGAATGTGAAACCATTGAAACCGGCGGTCAGTAAGTTGGCATCAAAGTGGGTCAGGTCGATTTTATCGCCCTGGAGGCTGCTGAAGTCAGTGATGACATCACGGTTGGCCCCGATCCCCATTTCGTTTACGGCGCCGAACTTGAAGATATCGGCACCGCCACCACCGGTCAGGGTATCGGCACCAAAGCCTCCATCCAGGATGTTGGCATTGATGTTTCCAGTCAGCGTGTTGTTCAAGTTGTTGCCAGTGAGCGTGAATTGACCGAGCCCCAGTAACTTGACGTTTTCGACGTTCAGCAGGTTGCCGATACTCAGGTCAACGGTCTCGGTCTGTGGCGTGGAGCCGTACATGATGTAGAGGGTGTCGGTGCCTTCGTTGGCCAGTTCCTGAACCAGTGCCAGTTCACCGGTCTGGTCAAGCAGATAGGCATCGTTGCCCTTGCCGCCGATCATGGTGTCCAGGCCTGCCATGCCATTGAGTTCGTTATTGCCGTCGTTGCCGATCAGCACGTTGTCCTGTGCGTTACCGCTGCCGGCGATGTTGCCGGTGCCGGTCAGGGTGAGGTTTTCCAGGTTGGCGCCCAGGACCCAGTTGACGGAGGAGCGAACAGTGTCGATTTCGCCAGGCAGTGTGCTGTCCTCAATGACGACATCACCATAGTTGTCGACGACGTAGGTGTCGTTGCCGGTTCCGCCAATCAGCGTGTCCGCACCTGCGCGACCGTCCAGAATATCGTCGCCCGCACCCCCTTGAAGGGTGTTGGCATCGGCATTGCCGAGCAAAGTGTTGTTCTGGTCATTACCGATGACGGTGAACTGGCCGGCGCCTAGCAACGTGACATTCTCGACATCGTGCAGGTTGCTCAGGCCAAGATCGATGGTTCGGGTCTGGGTAGCTGCGGCGTAGTTGATGTAGAGGGTGTCAGTGCCCTCATTGGCCAACTCTTGCACGAGCGCCAGTTCACCCGCCTGATCCAGTACGTAGGCGTCGTTGCCCTTGCCGCCGATCATGATGTCCAGGCCGCCCAGACCATTGAGTTCGTTGTTGCCATCGTTGCCGATCAACACGTTGTTGAGGGCGTTGCCGTTACCGGCGATGTTGCCGGTGCCGGTGAGAGTGAGGTTTTCCAGGTTGGCGCCCAGTGCCCAGTTGACGGAGGAGCGAACGGTGTCGATCTCACTGGCCAGGGTGCTGCTCTCGATAATGACGTCGCCGTAGTTATCGACCACGTAAGTGTCGTTTCCGGCTCCACCGATCAGGGTGTCGGCACCCACACTGCCGTCGAGGATGTTGTCCCCGCTGTTGCCGGTCAGTGTGTTGTTCGAGCCATTCCCCATGACGGTGAACCGGCCTGCACCGAGCAACGTGACGTTTTCGACGTTCAGCAGATTACCGGCATTCAGGTCAACGGTCTCGGTCTGTGGCGTGGAGCCGTACATGATGTAGAGGGTGTCGGTGCCTTCGTTGGCCAGTTCCTGAACCAGTGCCAGTTCAGCGGTCTGGTCAAGCAGATAGGCATCGTTGCCCTTGCCGCCGATCATGGTGTCCAGGCCTGCCATGCCATTGAGTTCGTTATTGCCGTCGTTGCCGATCAGCACGTTGTCCTGTGTGTTACCGCTGCCGGCGATGTTGCCGGTGCCGGTCAGGGTGAGGTTTTCCAGGTTGGCGCCCAGAACCCAGTTGACGGAGGAGCGAACAGTGTCGATTTCGCCAGGCAGTGTGCTGTCCTCAATGACGACATCACCATAGTTGTCGACGATGTAGGTGTCGTTGCCGGTTCCGCCAATCAGCGTATCCGCACCCGCACCACCATCGAGAATGTTGTTGCCTGCGTTGCCGTTCAGACTGTTGTTGCGCTCGTTGCCGGTCGCGTTGATGTCCGCATTGCCAAGCAACGAAAGATTTTCCAGGTTGGCGCCAAGCGTGTAGCTCAGGGTCGACAAGACAGAGTCGACCTCATTGAGCGCTGCGTTGGTTTCAACAATCACGTCGCCAATATTGTCAATGTAGTAAGTGTCGTTGCCGGCGCCGCCGTTCATGGTGTCGGCTCCCAGACCACCATTGAGCGTGTTGGCGTCGCTGTTGCCGATCAGGATGTTGTTCAGATCGTTACCTTGTATCGTGAACGCGCCGGCACCCTTGAGTGTGACGTTCTCGATATTGGCCAGGTTAGCAAGACTGATGTTCACGGCGGCCGTCGAGGGCGTCGCTGCATACATGAGGTACAACGTATCGTTACCTTCGCTGGCCAACTCTTGCACGAGCGCCAGTTCACCCGCCTGATCCAGTACGTAGGCGTCGTTGCCCTTGCCGCCGATCATGATGTCCAGGCCGCCCAGACCATTGAGTTCGTTGTTGCCATCGTTGCCGATCAACACGTTGTTGAGGGCGTTGCCGTTACCGGCGATGTTGCCGGAGCCGGTGAGAGTGAGGTTTTCCAGGTTGGCGCCCAGTGCCCAGTTGACGGAGGAGCGAACGGTGTCGATCTCACTGGCCAGGGTGCTGCTCTCGATAATGACGTCGCCGTAGTTATCGACCACGTAAGTGTCGTTTCCGGCTCCACCGATCAGGGTGTCGGCACCCACACTGCCGTCGAGGATGTTGTCCCCGCTGTTGCCGGTCAGTGTGTTGTTCGAGCCATTCCCCATGACGGTGAACCGGCCTGCACCGAGCAACGTGACGTTTTCGACGTTCAGCAGATTACCGGCATTCAGGTCAACGGTCTCGGTCTGCGGCGTGGAGCCGTACATGATGTAGAGGGTGTCGGTGCCTTCGTTGGCCAGTTCCTGAACCAGTGCCAGTTCACCGGTCTGGTCGAGCAGATAGGCATCGTTGCCCTTGCCACCGATCATGGTGTCCAGGCCTGCCATGCCATTGAGTTCGTTATTGCCGTCGTTGCCGATCAGCACGTTGTCCTGTGCGTTACCGCTGCCGGCGATGTTGCCGGTGCCGGTCAGGGTGAGGTTTTCCAGGTTGGCGCCCAGAACCCAGTTGACGGAGGAGCGAACAGTGTCGATTTCGCCAGGCAGTGTGCTGGTTTCAGTGATGACATCACCATAGTTGTCGACGACGTAGGTGTCGTTGCCGGTTCCGCCAATCAGCGTGTCCGCACCTGCGCGACCGTCCAGAATATCGTCGCCCGCACCGCCTTGAAGGGTGTTGGCATCGGCATTGCCGAGCAGTGTGTTGTTCTGGTCATTACCGATGACGGTGAACTGGCCCGCACCATTGAGGGTGACGTTCTCGAAATTTTGCAGGGGGTTGCTGCTAAGGTCGATGGTGCCGGTTCTGAAGGTCGCCGCGTAGCCGATATAAAGGGTGTCGACACCTTCGTTAGCCTTTTCCTGCACCAGCGCCAGTTCGCCCGACTGGTCAAGGACATAGGCATCGTTGCCTTTGCCGCCGATCATGGTGTCCAGGCCACCCAGACCATTGAGTTCGTTGTTGCCATCGTTGCCGATCAGCACGTTGTCGAGGGCGTTGCCGTTACCGGCGATGTTGCCGGTGCCGATAAGAGTGAGATTTTCCAGGTTGGCGCCGAGGGCCCAGTTGACCGAGGACTGAACGGTGTCGATCTCAAAGAGAAAATTGCTGGATTCAACAATGACATCGCCGTAGTTATCGACCAGGTAAGTGTCGTTTCCGGCGCCACCGATCAGGGTGTCGACACCTGTGCCGCCGTCGAGAATATTATTCCCGGCGTTGCCGGTAATCACGTTATTGCGATCGTTGCCGATGCCGTTGATGTTGTCGTAGTTCAGTAAGTTGAGGTTCTCGATATTTGCGCCCAGGGTGAAACTGACACTGGCATTCACCGTGTCGATTTCTGTCAGGGATGTGCCTCGCTCGATAACGACATCATTGATGTTATCTACATAGTAGGTGTCATTGCCGGCACCACCGTCCATGGTGTCTGCGCCTGCTCCACCATCCAGCGAGTTGTTCAGGTCGTTACCGATCAGGGTGTCGTTGAATGCAGAGCCAATGGCCGTTTCGATTTTAGTGCCGTAAGCAATTGTCAGGCCCTCATTGAACGCGGTCAGCGTATCGAGATTCAGGAACACCTGGCCTATCTGGCTGAATTGGCCTTCGTTGAGGTTGATGCGTACCGCAGCGAGCTGATTGCTGGCGTCGATTACATCATAACCACCCGTGTCCCAGATCGTCTCGAATACGGATTGGTCCGATGCCCATTGGTAAACATTGTTCCCCGATTGCCACAGGGTGTTGGCGCCATACATGTTCTGGATGGTCATGATATCCAGAAGCATTGGTGTCGTCGGCTGATAGGAATATGAGTCGTTATAGCTCATGACCGTATAGCGGACGTCGTCCATTGCCGGGGCAAGAATGGTCCCGTTGCCCGGGCTGGCTTCAAAGGGGTGCTTGAGACCGATGGCATGACCAATCTCATGCACGAAGGTCAGGAAATCGTAGGAGCCTTTGACAGGCACCGGGTTATCCGTTGCCGGGCCGATCCAGACGTCTCCACCCTTGGGCGTATCATCCGGCAGGTAGGCCCAGGCAGCGATCTTGGGGTCCATCAGCGAGAAACCACCAAAGCGCAGATCACCGACACCTACGACGTTATCTCTGGTCATCGTGAAAGTGATGTTGGCAACCGCACTCCAGGTAGCCAGCGCGTCGGCTACACCAATCTGCTGACCGTAGGTCAGTGAGTAAACAGCATTGTATTCATTGGTGGAGCTGTATGCGGTGGCGAAATAGGAGCTGTTGGGCTTGATGAAACTGTAAGTCAGGTCCGTCACTGCCCCGGGCACGTTTGGCTGAGTGCTTTGCCATTGATAACCGGAAATCAGGCTGTCGAGCTGGATGCTGCCAGTAGAGTTCGAGGTTCTGCTTACGGTGAAACCAGTTGGACGGGGCATGCGGATTTTTCCAGAGTAGGCTGCGGCCCTTCCTGAATGTGGCCGCTACAGATGTCAATTTTGCACGAGAAAATGGCGATTGACATTATATTGCCACTATATTTTTTTAATGACGTCAAATAAGCGGCTGGGCCTTCTGTATCGGTGGTGACGTAGAATTCTTGATAAAAGCGCACGACCGTTCGTCCAGACTCCAGGGATTTTTCAATGACCGTTCAAAGCATCTCGCTGATTCGCGAAACATTCCCCGTCGGCCCGCTTCAGTGCAACTGCACGATCATCGGCGACCCTGTAACGAAGAAGGCCATCGTCGTCGACCCGGGCGGCAACCCCGACCTGATCATGGCGCGTCTCGATGCGCATGGCCTGAAAGTCGTCAGCATCATTCACACCCATGCGCATCTCGATCACTTTCTCGCCTCCGGGCAGATGAAGGAAAAAACCGGGGCGACCCTGCATTTACACAAGGAAGACCAGTTCCTCTGGGATAACCTCGAAATGCAATGCCAGATGTTCGGTGTGCCATATGTTCCGGTGCCATCGCCGGATCGCTGGCTGAGCGACGATGAGGAACTCGCCTGCGGCTGCGGCGTTGCCCTGCATACGCCGGGACATACCCCCGGTTCCATGAGCTTTTGGTTTTCCGAGGCTAAGCTGTTGATAGCCGGCGACACGTTGTTTCGTCGCGGCGTAGGGCGCACGGATTTGTGGGGCGGCGATCAGGCGACCATCGTGCGTTCGATCAAGCAGCGGCTATACACCTTGGACGAGGACGCGACCGTGGTGACCGGACATGGGCCGGATACGCGTCTGGGTGACGAGATGCGCGAAAACCCGTTTGTGCGCGCCTAAATATTTTGTCACGAGTGCCCGGCGGAATTTTTGTGCATTGTCATGATCAAACGCCCGCGCAGGTCCATTAACCCAGTGACCGCTGCACCACCGAATGCGAAAAACCAGGAGCTCTCCATGTTCACCAAGCGTCGTTTGATTATTGTCGCTACTGCCGTGGCCTTGCTGTCCGGCTGCGCCTCGCCCAACCCGTATGACAATCAAGGGCAGGCCGACGGTGGCTCGCAAGGCATGAGCAAAACCGCCAAGTACGGCGGCCTCGGTGCGCTGGCCGGTGCGCTGGCCGGTGCCGCGATCGACCACAACAACCGCGGTAAAGGTGCCTTGATCGGTGCCGCCGTGGTGGGTGCGTCCGCTGCCGGTTACGGTTACTACGCCGACCAGCAGGAAAAGAAACTGCGCGCGAGCATGGCCAACACTGGCGTTGAAGTGCAGCGCCAGGGCGATCAGATCAAGCTGATCATGCCGGGCAACATCACATTCGCTACCGATTCGGCGAACATTGCCTCCAGCTTCTATCAGCCGCTGAACAACCTCGCGGGCTCGTTGAAAGAGTTCAGCCAGAACCAGATCGAAATTGTCGGCTACACCGACAGCACGGGCAGCCGCCAACACAACATGGACCTGTCGCAACGGCGTGCGCAGAGCGTGGCGACCTACCTGACTTCGCAAGGTGTCAGCGGTGCCAACCTGTCGGCCCGTGGCGCCGGTCCGGATAACCCGATTGCCAGCAACGGTGACGTGAATGGCCGGGCGCAGAACCGTCGGGTTGAAGTCAACCTGAAGGCGATTCCGGGTCAGCAGTATGGTGGTCAGCAGCAACAGCAGCCGGGTACGGTTCAGCAGTATCCGTAAGCGCTTGCCTGAATAAAGAAATGCCCGGTCCTGTGATCGGGCATTTTTGTGTGGGGACTGTGCTGGCCTCATCGCGAGCAGGCTCACTCCTACATTTGAAATGCATTACCCTGTGGGAGCGAGCCTGCTCGCGAAGGGGCCGCTACAAACACCGAAGATTACAGACACAAAAAAGCCCCCGGACACATCACTGTCCGGGGGCTTTTTCTTTGGTGCGAAGACTGATTACTTTTTCAAACCATAATGCTCATCGAGCATGCCCGGCGAGTTCGGGCTCTTCGGTGCGTAATCACGTGGCGGCTCCTGATCGCGCGGTGGCGTCAGGCGTTCGCGTGGCGCGACTGCCGCGTCAGCGTGCAGGGCAGCGATCAGGCGCTGGCGGGTCTGCTCGTCCAGGGCCAGACGATTGGCGCCCTCGGCGAGATGATCCTGCACTTCCTGATAGCTCTGGGTCAGCTTCTTGACCAGCATCGCGGTGCTGTTGAAGTGGGTGACCACCTCGTTTTGATAACTGTCGAAACGCTCCTGGATATCATCCAGTTGACGCTGCGTACGGCTCGGCGCGGCGTTCGGCGCAACGCGCGCGATCAGGAATCCAATGGCGACACCCACAACCAGGGCAAGAGTCGGTAACAACCAAACTAAGAGCGAGTGTTCCACGAGTCCTTCCTCTATAAACGGCTTTGCTTTACGTTAACGGCTCGAACCTGCGCTGTATACCGCGATTCACTCGCAATAGATTGGCACAGACAATTTGCTAGACGAGTCGACCCGATTCGAGGTCACGGAGTTCCTTCCTTGCTGATGCGTGAAACCCCTGTAGTGATTGATGGCCCAGTCGGCCAAATCGAAGCTTTGTACCTCGACAACGAGCAGCCGCGCGGCATCGCGCTGATCTGCCATCCGAATCCGGTGCAGGGCGGCACCATGCTCAACAAGGTCGTCTCGACCCTGCAGCGCACCGCGCGCGACGCGGGCCTGATCACCTTGCGCTTCAACTATCGCGGCGTTGGTGCCAGCGAAGGTTCGCACGACATGGGCACCGGCGAGGTCGACGATGCTCAGGCTGCCGCTGCATGGCTGCGTGAAAAACACCCGGATCTGCCACTGACCCTGTTCGGTTTCTCCTTCGGCGGATTTGTTGCAGCAAGTCTCGGCGGCCGTCTCGAAGCCCAAGGCGTGCAGCTCAAGCACCTGTTCATGGTCGCCCCGGCGGTAATGCGTCTGGGTGAACAGGATCAACTGCCGCAACAGGGTGAACTCACGGTGATCCAGCCAGAAACCGACGAAGTCATCGATCCGCAACTGGTTTACGACTGGTCGGAAAAACTCCAGCGCCCCCATGAGCTGCTGAAAGTGGCAGAATGCGGACACTTTTTTCATGGCAAGCTGACCGATCTCAAGGATCTGATCCTGCCGCGTCTCTCGAATTGATTGCAGTCTGACAAGCGATTACCCATGACGAACCGTACCCGTATCCTCACCGGCATCACCACCACCGGCACGCCGCACCTGGGCAACTACGCCGGCGCCATCCGCCCGGCAATCCTCGCCAGCCGCGACAGCAATGCCGATTCGTTCTACTTCCTGGCCGACTACCACGCCCTGATCAAATGCGATGACCCGCTGCGCATCCAGCGCTCGCGTCTGGAAATCGCCGCGACCTGGCTGGCCGGTGGCCTCGATGTCGACCGCGTGACCTTCTACCGCCAGTCCGACATCCCGGAAATCCCTGAGCTGACCTGGCTGCTGACCTGCGTTGCCGCCAAGGGCCTGCTCAACCGTGCGCACGCTTACAAGGCGTCGGTGGACAAGAACGTCGAAACCGGTGAAGACCCGGACGCCGGCATCACCATGGGCCTCTACAGCTACCCGGTGCTGATGGCCGCAGACATCCTGATGTTCAACGCGCATAAGGTGCCGGTCGGTCGCGACCAGATCCAGCACGTGGAAATGGCCCGCGACATCGGCCAGCGCTTCAACCACCTGTTCGGTCAGGGCAAAGAATTCTTCACCATGCCCGAAGCGCTGATCGAAGAGAGCGTGGCGACGTTGCCAGGCCTCGACGGTCGCAAGATGTCGAAGAGCTACGACAACACCATCCCGTTGTTCTCCAGCGCCAAAGAGATGAAGGACGCGATCTCGCGCATCGTCACCGACTCCAAAGCGCCAGGCGAAGCCAAGGATCCGGACAACTCGCACCTGTTCACGCTGTTCCAGGCGTTCGCCACGCCGGCGCAGGCTGACGAGTTCCGTAGCGAACTGCTCGGCGGTCTGGGTTGGGGCGAGGCGAAGAACCGTCTGTTCCAGTTGCTCGACAACGAACTCGGCGAAGCGCGCGACAAGTATCACCAGTTGATCGAGCGCCCGGCTGATCTGGAAGACATCCTGCAGATCGGGGCCAAGAAGGCTCGTGCCGTAGCGACGCCGTTCCTCAACGAACTGCGTGAAGCCGTGGGCCTGCGCTCTTTCGTCAATCAGGTTCAGGTTGCCGCGACGACCAAGAAGAAAGCCGCGAAAGCCGCACGTTTCGTCAGCTTCCGTGAAGACGACGGCAGCTTCCGTTTCCGCCTGCTGGCGGCCGATGGCGAGCAACTGCTGCTGTCGCGCAACTTCGCCGACGGCAAAACCGCCGGGCAGGTGACCAAGCAACTGCAATCCGGCCAGCCGCTGGATGTGCGCAGCGAAGACCTGAGCTTCAGCGTCTGGCTGGAAGGTGAGTGCGTTGGCGACAGCCCTGCGTTCGCCGACAGTGCTGCGCGGGACGCGGCCATCGAGGTGCTGCGCGTCGCGCTGACCCCGGTTCAGGACTAATCGGCGGCACGGTCCGACCAAGGGCCGATTGCCATTCCCACGGGCCGTCGCTACAGTGACGGCCCGTTTTTGTTGCCTTGCTAACGAATTATGACGCCCCTAGAACGATACCAAGCTGATCTGAAACGCCCGGACTTCTTCCATGACGCCGCGCAGGAAACTGCTGTGCGTCATTTGCAGCGTCTGTACGAGGATCTGATCGCTGCCGATCAGAACAAGCCGGGTCTGCTGAGCAAGCTGTTCGGCAAAAAAGATCAGACACCGGTCAAGGGCCTGTATTTCTGGGGCGGCGTAGGTCGCGGCAAGACTTACCTGGTCGACACCTTCTTCGAAGCGCTGCCGTTCAAGGAAAAGACCCGCACCCACTTCCACCGCTTCATGAAGCGCGTGCACGAAGAAATGAAAACCCTCGGCGGCGAGAAAAACCCGCTGACCATCATCGCCAAGCGCTTCGCCACCGAGTCGCGGGTGATCTGCTTCGATGAATTCTTCGTCTCCGACATCACCGACGCAATGATCCTCGGCACGCTGATGGAAGAACTGTTCAAGAATGGCGTGACCCTGGTCGCAACCTCGAACATCGTTCCGGATGGCTTGTATAAGGACGGTCTGCAACGCGCGCGTTTCCTGCCAGCGATTGCGCTGATCAAGCAGAACACCGAGATCGTCAACGTCGACAGCGGTGTCGACTACCGTCTGCGTCACCTCGAACAAGCGGAACTGTTCCACTATCCGCTCGACGAAGCCGCTCACGAAAGCCTGCGCAAGAGCTTCAAGGCACTGACGCCGGAGTGCACTGCCGCGGTCGAGAACGATGTGCTGATGATCGAGAACCGCGAAATCCGCGCCCTGCGTACTTGCGATGACGTGGCCTGGTTCGACTTCCGCGAGCTGTGCGACGGCCCGCGTAGCCAGAACGATTACATCGAGCTGGGCAAGATCTTCCACGCCGTGCTGCTCAGCGGTGTCGAGCAGATGAGTGTCACCACCGACGACATCGCCCGCCGCTTCATCAACATGGTCGACGAGTTCTACGACCGCAACGTGAAGCTGATCATTTCGGCTGAAGTCGAGCTGAAGGATCTGTACACCGGCGGCCGTCTGAACTTCGAATTCCAGCGCACGCTGAGCCGTCTGCTGGAGATGCAATCGCACGAATTCCTGTCGCGGGCGCACAAGCCTTAAACAATTTTGCGAGACAAAAAAAGGGCCTGCAATTGCAGGCCCTTTTTTATCTCGAATTCACCGGCCCGCGCACACTGATCGTTCCCACGCTCCGCGTGGGAGTGCATACCGTGACGCTCTGCGTCACATTCCGGGGCGGACGCAGAGCGTCCATTGGCAGCATTCCCACGCAGAGCGTGGGAACGATCATCGGGGGGAGGGCTACGCAGCTTGCTGAAACTGCTGCCGATACTGGTTCGGCGACAGCTCCGTATGCTGACGGAACAACCGCGCAAAGAAGCTCGCATCGTCGTAACCGACCTCATAACTGATGGTCTTGATGCTCTTGCGGCTGCCGGACAGCAGGCCTTTCGCGGTTTCGATACGCAGCCGTTGCAAGTAATGCAGTGGCTTGTCACCGGTGGCGGTCTGGAAGCGCCGCATGAAGTTGCGGATGCTCATACCGTGCTCGCGGGCGACATCTTCGAAGCGGAACTTGTCGGCGAAATGCTCTTCGAGCCAGTGCTGGATCTGCAGGATGATCACGTCCTGGTGCAGCTTTTGCCCACCGAACCCGATACGCCCCGGCGCATAGCTGCGCTGCACTTCATAGAGAATATCGCGAGCCACCGCTTGCGCGACGTTGGCCCCACAGAAACGCTCGATCAAGTAGATGTACAGGTCGCAGGCTGACGTGGTGCCGCCGGCGCAATACAAGTTGTCGGCATCGGTCAGGTGCTTGTCCTGATTGAGATAGACCTTGGGAAAGCGCTCGGCGAAGGCATTGAAGAAGCGCCAGTAAGTGGTCGCTTCCTTGCCGTTGAGCAAGCCGGCCTCGGCCAGCCAGAACACTCCGGTGGCTTCGCCGCACAATACCGCGCCACGGGCGTGCTGTTCACGCAGCCAGGGCAACACTTGGGGATAACGGCCGCACAGCGTGTCGAAATCGTCCCAGAACGCCGGGAGGATAATGACATCGGCGTTTTCCAGGCCGCCGTCGACCGGCATCACGACGTCACTGAAGCTGTTCACCGGTTTGCCGTCGGGGCTGACCAGGCGCGTTTCGAACGCCGGTGTCAGGCCGTGGCCCAGTTGTTTGCCATAACGCAGGCTGGCCAGATGGAAGAAATCCTTGGCTTGCATGAGAGTGGAAGCGAAAACCCGGTCGATTGCCAGGATGCTGACGCGCCGCAAGGGCGTGGAGACTTGCTTGGACATAATTCAACTTTTGTTTTGTTTTTATAAGGGAAAGTGGTCACCAGACGGCTGGATCGTCTTATTTTTTGTCGGATGTGTCCAGTGTCCCGTGTCAGAAGGGAGGCTTAGTCTCTGAAGGTCATCTCCCTCCAACAAGAAAGAAAGGTGCCGCATGATCCCCAGAACCTTGTTTAGCTCCGAGCACGAATTGTTTCGCGACAGCGTACGAACCTTCCTCGAAAAAGAGGCGGTGCCGTTCCATGCGCAATGGGAGAAACAAGGCCACATCGACCGCAAACTCTGGAACAAGGCAGGGGAGGCGGGGATGCTCTGCTCGCACCTGCCGGAAGCATACGGCGGGCTGGGGGCGGACTTTCTTTACAGCGCGGTGGTGATCGAGGAGGTCGGTCGACTGGGTTTGACCGGCATCGGTTTCTCGCTGCATTCGGACATTGTCGCGCCGTACATCCTGCATTACGGCAGCGATGCGCTGAAGCATAAGTACCTGCCGAAACTGGTCTCCGGCGAGATGGTCACGGCAATCGCGATGACCGAGCCGGGCGCCGGTTCCGACCTGCAAGGCGTGAAGACCACCGCTGTGCTGGATGGTGACGAATATGTGATCAACGGTTCGAAAACCTTCATTACCAACGGCTTTCTCGCGGACCTGGTGATCGTCGTCGCCAAGACCGATCCAAAGGCCGGCGCCAAGGGCACCAGCCTGTTTCTGGTGGAGGCAAATACGCCGGGCTTCGAGAAGGGCAAACGCCTGGAGAAGGTCGGAATGAAGGCGCAGGACACGTCGGAATTGTTCTTCCAGGACGTGCGCGTGCCGAAGGAAAACCTTTTGGGCCAGGCCGGGGCAGGGTTCGCTTACCTGATGCAGGAATTGCCGCAAGAGCGTCTGACGGTGGCGATTGGCGGCTTGGCTTCAGCCGAAGCGGCGTTGCAGTGGACGCTGGATTACACCCGTGATCGCAAGGCATTCGGCAAAGCGATTGCCGACTTCCAGAACACGCGCTTCAAGCTGGCGGAGATGGCGACTGAAATCCAGATCGGCCGGGTGTTCGTCGATAAATGTCTGGAGCTGCACCTGCAAGGCAAGCTGGATGTGCCGACAGCGGCGATGGCGAAATACTGGGGCACCGACCTGCAATGCAAGGTGCTCGACGAATGCGTGCAGTTGCATGGCGGCTACGGCTTCATGTGGGAATACCCGGTGGCCCGGGCGTGGGCGGATGCGCGGGTGCAGCGGATTTATGCCGGCACCAATGAAATCATGAAGGAGATCATTGCGCGGTCGCTTTGATGATCGTTCCCACGCTCTGCGTGGGAATGCCGCCGGGGACGCTCCGCGTTCCGCTTTGGTGGTGATCTGATCGGCCTCTTCGCGAGCAGGCTGGCTCCCACAAGGATCACGCTGTACCTGTGGGAGCGAGCCTGCTCGCGAAGCTTTTAGCGGTCAATCAAGGCGCTGGGTTCGGATGATCCTTGTGAATCGCCTCGATCCCTTCCAGCACCTCTTCCGATAGCTTCAGATCGAAGCTGGCAATGTTGCTGTCCAGTTGCTCAAGCGTGGTCGCACCAATGATATTGCTGGTGACAAACGGCTGCTGCGTCACGAACGCCAGCGCCATCTGCGCCGGATCCAGACCATGTTCACGGGCCAGCGCCACATAACGGCTGCACGCTGCTTCCGACTGCGCATTGAAATAGCGGCTGAAGCGGCTGTAGAGGCTCAGGCGACCTTTCGGTGGGCGCGCGCCACCTTCGTACTTGCCTGACAGGAAACCAAACGCCAGCGGCGAATAGGCCAGCAGGCCGCACTGTTCGCGGATGGCGATTTCCGCCAGGCCGACTTCAAAACTGCGGTTGAGCAGGTTGTACGGGTTCTGGATCGACACGGCACGCGGCCAGCCACGGGCTTCGGCCAGTGCCAGAAAACGCATGGTGCCCCACGGCGTTTCATTGGACAGACCGATGTGGCGGATCTTGCCGGCCTTCACCTGTTCGTCGAGCGCTTCGAGGGTGTCTTCCAGCGGGGTCAGGTTGGCTTCGATCTTGTGTTTGTAGCCCAGTTGTCCGAAAAAGTTGGTGCTGCGCTCCGGCCAGTGCAGTTGATACAGATCGATGTAGTCGGTCTGCAGGCGTTCGAGGCTGGCGTCCACCGCTGCGGTGATGTGCTGGCGGTTATGGCGCAGGTTTTTGTCGCGGATGTAGTCGATGGTGTTGCCGGGGCCGGCGATCTTGCTGGCGAGGATCCAGTCGGCCCGGTCGCCGCGACTTTTGAAGTAATTGCCGATATAGCGCTCGGTGGTGGCATAGGTTTCGGCTTTCGGCGGCACCGGGTACATCTCGGCGGTGTCGATGAAATTGATCCCGGCTTCCTTGGCCCGTTCGATCTGGGCGAAGGCTTCAGCTTCAGTGTTTTGCTCGCCCCAGGTCATGGTGCCGAGGCAGATTGCACTCACGTTCAGGTCGGTACGGCCTAGCTGGCGATAGTCCATCGGGTGCTCCTTGGGCAAAACAATCATAAAAGCAGGTTGAAATATTTTTCGCAATCTGCATAATTGCCGACCTCTTTCTGCAGTGGAAGTGATGCGCCGCCGCCGAAGAATCTTGCCGTTGAACGGACGCGCCGACCCGAGCCCCCGAAAGCGTCTGTATCCGGCTGCCTTTGACTTGTCAAAGTACGCACTATTCAGTAAGATCCGCCGTCTAATTTACAGGGCGGCCCCTGAGGCTATAAAGAATGAAAACTTTTACTGCTAAACCGGAAACAGTAAAGCGCGACTGGTTTGTCGTCGACGCTGCTGGTCAGACCCTGGGTCGTCTGGCCACCGAAATCGCGAGCCGTCTGCGTGGCAAGCACAAGCCTGAGTACACTCCTCACGTTGACACCGGCGACTACATCGTCGTAATCAATGCTGAGCAGATTCGTGTTACCGGTGCTAAAACCACTGACAAAATGTACTACTCCCACTCCGGTTTCCCGGGCGGCATCAAGTCGATCAACTTTGAAAAGCTGATCGCTAAAGCCCCTGAGCGCGTGATCGAGACCGCGGTTAAAGGCATGCTGCCTAAAAACCCACTGGGTCGCGACATGTACCGTAAGCTGAAAGTCTATGCGGGCGCTGCACACCCACATACTGCTCAGCAGCCCCAAGAACTGAAGTTTTAACGGAATAGTACATTATGTCGGCGACTCAAAATTACGGCACTGGCCGTCGCAAGACCGCAACCGCACGCGTTTTCCTGCGTCCGGGTACTGGTAACATCTCCATCAACAACCGTTCGCTGGAAAACTTCTTCGGCCGTGAAACTGCCCGCATGGTAGTTCGCCAGCCGCTGGAGCTGACTGAGACTGTCGAGAAGTTCGACATCTACGTCACCGTGATCGGTGGTGGTGTAAGTGGTCAAGCTGGCGCAATCCGCCACGGCATCACTCGCGCTCTGATGGACTACGACGAAACCCTGCGTGGCGCTCTGCGCAAAGCTGGCTTCGTTACTCGCGACGCCCGTGAAGTTGAACGTAAGAAAGTTGGTCTGCGTAAAGCGCGTAAGCGTCCGCAGTACTCGAAGCGTTAATTCCGCTTCCGCGTTCAAAAAGAACGCCCGCCTCCTCACGGAAGCGGGCGTTTTTTTATGCCTGTGATTTATCAAAGAATTGCGCTGCGACAACTTGCCACTTCCGTAGACCCCCTATACTGCAAGGCTTGAGGGTACGAGCTCCGGGTAATTCCCTTGTCAGAATTGGGGCTTTTCATTACCATCTCGGCAAAATTTTTATAAGTAACATTGATTTATTTAGTAGACGCCTGATTTAACAGGCCACAAAAGCTGATGGGAGAGGACTGAATGAGCAATGACGGCGTGAATGCAGGCCGGCGTCGCTTCTTGGTAGCAGCCACATCCGTGGTGGGTGCTGCAGGAGCGGTGGGGGCTGCGGTCCCGTTCGTGGGGTCATGGTTTCCCAGTGCCAAGGCGAAAGCCGCCGGTGCACCGGTGAAAGTGAATGTCAGCAAAATCGAGCCAGGACAGCAGATGATTGCTGAGTGGCGCGGCCAGCCGGTGTTCATTGTCCGCCGTACCGAGGAAATCCTGGGGAATCTCAAGAAGATCGAGGGCCAGCTCTCCGATCCAACCTCCAAAAACTCCACGCAACCCACCTATGTCGACCCTGAAGTGCGCTCGATCAAGCCGGAAATTCTGCTGCTGATCGGGATCTGCACGCACCTGGGTTGCTCGCCAACTTTCCGTCCCGAAGTGGCACCTGCGGATCTGGGCAAAGACTGGGTCGGTGGCTATTTCTGCCCTTGCCACGGTTCCCACTACGATCTGGCTGGCCGCGTCTACAAGTCGCAACCTGCGCCTTTGAACCTGCCAGTTCCCCCGCATTCCTATGAGACCGATGACCTGATTGTCATTGGCGTCGATACGGAGAAAGCGTGATGAGCAAATTCATGGATTGGGTTGATGCGCGCTTTCCTGCGACAAAAATGTGGGAAGACCATCTCAGCAAGTATTACGCGCCAAAAAACTTTAACTTCTTCTATTTCTTCGGCTCCCTGGCGCTGCTGGTTCTGGTAAATCAGATCGTTACCGGTGTCTGGTTGACGATGAGCTACACGCCGTCGGCAGAAGAAGCCTTTGCTTCCGTCGAATACATCATGCGTGACGTCGAGTACGGCTCGATCCTGCGTTTGCTGCACTCGACCGGTGCTTCGGCGTTTTTCATCGTGGTTTATCTGCACATGTTCCGTGGCTTGCTCTACGGCTCGTACCAGAAACCGCGTGAGCTAGTCTGGGTGTTCGGCATGCTGATTTACCTGGCGCTGATGGCCGAAGCCTTCATGGGTTATCTGCTGCCGTGGGGCCAGATGTCCTACTGGGGGGCCCAGGTGATCATCTCGCTGTTCGGTGCGATTCCGGTCATCGGCAACGACCTGACTCAGTGGATTCGTGGTGACTACCTGATCTCCGGGATCACCCTGAACCGCTTCTTCGCCTTGCACGTTGTCGCGCTGCCGATCGTGATTCTCGGCTTGGTGGTGCTGCATATTCTGGCGCTGCACGAAGTCGGTTCGAACAACCCTGACGGCGTCGACATCAAGAAGCACAAAGACGAAAACGGCATCCCGCTGGACGGCATTGCCTTCCACCCGTACTACACCGTGAAAGACATTGTCGGTGTTGTGGTGTTCCTGTTTATCTTCTGCTTCATTGTGTTCTTCTTCCCGGAAATGGGCGGCTACTTCCTCGAAAAACCAAACTTCGAGCAAGCCAACCCATTCAAGACGCCAGAGCATATTGCGCCGGTCTGGTACTTCACACCGTTCTACGCGATCCTGCGTGCGATCCCTGACAAGCTCATGGGCGTTATCGCCATGGGGGCGGCGATTGCGGTGCTGTTCGTGCTGCCGTGGCTCGATCGCAGCCCGGTCAAGTCGATGCGCTACAAAGGCTGGATGAGCAAAATCTGGCTGCTGGTGTTCTGCATTTCGTTCGTGATTCTCGGCATTCTCGGTGTGCTTGCGCCGACGCCTGGGCGAACCTTGCTGTCGCAGGTCTGCACCTTCCTGTACTTCGCCTACTTCATTCTGATGCCGTTCTACACCAGGCTCGAGAAGACCAAACCGGTTCCGGAAAGGGTGACTGGCTGATGAAAAAGTTATTTTTTGCTCTGATTTTTGCTGCGTTGCCTGTGCTGTCTTTCGCCGCTGAACACGGTGGTCCGGAGCTGGAAAAGGTCGACATCGACGTTTCCGACAAAGCTGCCCTGCAGGATGGCGCACGCACCTTTGCCAACTATTGCATGGGTTGTCATAGTGCCAAGTTCCAGCGTTACGAGCGGGTTGCCGATGATCTCGGTGTGCCGCACGAACTGATGCTGGAGAAGCTGGTGTTCACCGGTGCCAAGATCGGCGATCACATGAACATCGGCATGCAGCCGGCGGATGCCAAGACCTGGTTCGGCGCGGCACCACCGGATCTGACCCTGGTCGCTCGCGTGCGCGGCACCGACTGGCTCTACGGTTACCTGAAGTCGTTCTACGAAGATCCTGCACGTCCATGGGGGGTGAACAACAAGGTCTTCCCGAACGTCGGCATGCCTAACGTACTGGTCGGCCTGCAAGGTCGTCAGGTCGTGGGTTGCAAGCAGGTGCAGATCGTCGAAGACGGCAAGAAGCAATATGATCCGTTGACCGGCACGCCTCTGACCCATGAAGCGTGCGATCAACTGACCATCGTGCCGAAATCCGGTGCTCTGAACGAAGAGCAGTTCGATGAGAAGGTCAAGAATCTGGTAACCTTCCTGGCTTACTCGGCTAACCCGGTTAAGCTGCAACATCAGCGCATCGGTACTTATGTCTTGCTGTACCTGGCGTTCTTCTTTGTGTTCGCCTACCTGCTCAAGCGTGAATACTGGAAAGACGTGCACTGATACGCTTCAAGCATTGCTGTTAATCGCGCGCGCCCAAGGGCGCCTCCGATAACGCAACGTCTGGTCAGCCAGAGGTTGCGGGAGGCGCCCTCTGGGCGCGCGCGTTTTTCCGGTTCCGATAATTTCAACAAGCGAGGAGGATCGCCATGGGCGTGACCAATCGGTTGGCCTGTTACTCCGACCCCGCCGACCACTATTCCCACCGAGTGCGCATTGTGCTTGCAGAGAAGGGTGTCAGCGCCGAGATCATTTATGTGGAAGCTGGTCGTCAGCCGCCTAAACTGATTGAGGTAAACCCTTACGGCAGTCTGCCGACGCTGGTCGATCGTGACCTGGCGTTGTGGGAGTCGACCGTGGTGATGGAATATCTGGATGAGCGTTACCCGCACCCGCCGTTGATGCCGGTTTATCCGGTGGCGCGTGCCAACAGCCGTCTGCTGATTCATCGTATTCAGCGCGACTGGTGTGGTCTGGTGGATCTGATTCTGGATCCCAAGTCCAAGGAGGCCGCGCGTGTCGTGGCGCGCAAGGAATTGCGTGAAAGCCTGACGGGCGTGTCGCCGCTGTTTGCCGACAAGCCGTTTTTCCTCAGTGAGGAACAAAGTCTGGTGGATTGCTGCCTATTGCCAATACTCTGGCGTTTGCCGATTCTGGGTATTGAACTGCCGCGGCCAGCCAAGCCGCTGCTTGATTATATGGAGCGCTCGTTTGCGCGTGAGGCTTTCCAGGCGAGTCTGTCTGGTGTCGAACGCGATATGCGCTAAGGCTTAAGGAGCCGCTATGAACTCCAGTCGACCTTATCTGGTCCGCGCGCTCTACGAGTGGATTGTTGATAACGATTGCACCCCGCACATGCTGGTCAATTCCGAATACCCGGCAGTGCAGGTGCCGCAGGGTTTCGCCAGTGACGGGCAGATTGTCCTGAACATCTCGCCAAGTGCCGTACGGCACTTGCACATGGACAACGACGTGGTGACCTTTGAAGGTCGCTTCGGTGGCGTCCCGCACAGCCTGTACGTGCCGATCAGCGCGATCCTGGGTATCTACGCCCGGGAGAACGGTCAGGGCATGGTGTTCGATATCGAGTCACCAATGGATGACGAGGATGACATTGAGCCGGATGACGACCTGCCGCCACCGGATAGCGAGCCACCGCGCCCTAGCGGTCGGCCGAGTTTGAAAGTGGTGAAGTAATAAAAAAGGCGATCCGGATGGATCGCCTTTTTTGTGCGCGTTACAAAACCAACAGAGATCGTGAATCAGTCGATGTACTCGAACAGCTTCACAATCTTCTGCACGCCCGATACGCCCTGCACCAGATTGGTCGCCTGAGTGGCTTCCTGTTTGGTCAGCAGGCCCAGCAGGTAGACGATACCGTTCTCGGTCACGACCTTGATGCGCGAGCCAGGGATGCTGGCGTCGGTGAGCATCTGCGTCTTGATCTTGGACGTCAGCCAGGTGTCGTTCTGGCGCGCCAGGAAGCCGGACGGTGGTATGACTTGCAGTTCGTTATGAACGGTTTTTACCCGTTGGACCGCCGCTGCTGCCTGTTCAGCTTTGGCTTTCAGGTCTGCGCGAGGTGTCTGGCCGGCAAGCAGTACGACACCGTTGAAGCTGGTGACGACGATGTGCGAATCGTTGTCCAGGGCCGGGTCGGCCTTGGCCACGTTCACGCCCACTTTGGTTTCGATCAACGAGTCGTCGATCTTGCTGCCGAAGGTGCGGGTGCCGCGGTCGTCGTCGATCGGTGCTTCACGGCTGGCGTTCACCACCGAGGTGCAGCCGCTGATGCCGAGGCACAGGGTCAAGGCCAGAAGGCCAAGGCGATTAGGGGTCATTCTTCACTCCCGAACAGTTGGCTGTCGATCAGATCGCAAAGGCAATGGATCGCCAGCAAGTGGACTTCTTGAATACGTGCAGTGACATTGGCCGGTACGCGAATCTCGACGTCCTCGGGCAACAGCAGCGACGCCATGCCGCCGCCATCGCGTCCGGTCATAGCTACGACAATCATTTCGCGATCATGTGCGGCCTGGATCGCTTGAATAATGTTCGCCGAGTTGCCGCTGGTCGAAATCGCCAGCAAGACATCGCCTGGCTGGCCGAGCGCACGGATCTGTTTGGAGAACACTTCGTTGTAGCTGTAGTCGTTGGCGATCGAGGTGATCGTCGAGGTGTCGGTGGTCAGGGCGATCGCCGGCAGGCTCGGGCGCTCGCGCTCGAAGCGGTTGAGCAACTCGGAGGAGAAGTGCTGGGCATCGCCGGCCGAGCCGCCGTTGCCGCACGAAAGCATTTTGCCTTCGTTGAGCAGGGCGTTGACCATGATCTGGCTGGCTTGCTCGATGTGCGGTGCAAGTACGTCCATCGCCTGTTGCTTGGTGTCGATACTGGCCTGGAAAAGCTGGCGAATTCGGGATTGCATGTCCATCTGTGTGACCTTAAGTAGCGCGGCTGTCCGGCACATGAATGTGCAGCCCGCAAAGCAAAGAGCAAAATTTGTCGGTGGGATTGTCCGGGTCGCAACGCCGACGATCAACTGTCGAAAGCATTCTGCAACCAGTTCAGTTGATCCGGATGGCTGTCGATGGCCACCACGTCGAAGCGGCAAGGGGAATTGGCCCAACGCGACTCGCGCTGAAGAAAATACTGTGCAGCGAAAATCAGTTTCTGCTGCTTGCGCCCATCGATGCTAGCGAGCGCGCCACCCCATTGAGTGTTTTTTCTGTAGCGAACTTCAACGAATACTACTGTATCGCCATCAAGCATGACCAGATCAAGCTCGCCGCGTTTGCATAACCAGTTCTGCGCCAGCAGGCGCAGACCTTGTTGTTGCAGATGCTCAAGCGCCTGGCGCTCGGCATCCTTGCCGCTTTGCGAGCGTGACCTGTCAGGCATCAGCGCGGGGTGTCCGGCAAGCGCTGAACCTGGCCGCTGACGAACTGCGCCCAAGGCAACTGACGCACGACGCGTTGGGTCTGAGTCATGCCGAGGCTGCCCGACTCACCGTCGATACGGCTGTCCGGCAGGGCTTTGAGTTGACCCAGGCGCGGTGCCAGCCGATAGGCATCCACACCCATCGCGTACAAACGACCGAGGCTGCCGGCGGCTTGCGGCCACTGCGCAACCACTTGCTGACGCAGTGGATCGCTGGTGTCCAGCAGCCAAGGGGTTTCGCAGAAGCGAATGCCGTTCATGTCGTTGTACTGGTTGACGTCGCCGCTGGCGCTGTAAACGTGCGAGGTCGCGTAAACCGGAACGTCACCGGCGTACTGGAAGTTCAGGGTCGGCTTGATCTGCTGCGCCTGTTGCGGCGTTGCGGCCAAGAAGATGAACTCGATGTCCTGACGACGCGACGGCTGCGCGGCTACGTTGGTGCCGGCGGCGTTCTGCAGGCTCTTGGCGCGGGCTTCGCTCTGACGCAGCTGGAACATGTCGGCGATCTGCTGGGCCAGTTGCACCGGCTGATCAACACGTTCGGTGGCGACGATGCTGCCACCATTCGCCTGCCAGTCCTGGCTGAACGCACGCAGTACGCGGTCGCCCCATTCGCCTTTCGGCACCATGATCGCGGCGCGGTGCAGGCCATCGGCACGGGCACGGCGCGAGACTTCGCGGGCTTCGTCTTCAGCGGCCAGACCGAACTGGAACAGTTGCGCCGGACCTTGATCGCCTTCGCTGTAGTTCAGGGCGAGGGTGGTGATCGGCAGTTGCGGGCGGGTGCTCAGTTGTTTGACCAGTGGTTTTTCCAGCGGACCGACCACCAGTTGCACGCCGTCAGCCTGAGCCTTGCGGTAGAACTCGTCCATCGAGGTCAGTTTCGAGCTGTCATAGAACTCGATCGCTGGCGGCTTCTGTCCGGCCTGTTGAGCCTGGTAGTGCGCAGCCATGAAGCCTTCACGCAGTGCTTTGCCGACGGCGGCCAATTGGCCGTCCTGCGGCAGCAGCAGGGCGATTTTGCTCAGCGGCTGGCTGGCCAGTTCCTTGAGCTTGGTCAGCGGCAGCGGCAGGTTGATTGCAGCCGGGTGTTTTGGATTCTGCGCGCGCCAGGTATCGATCGCGGCTTGCTGCTGTTCCAGGGTGCCAGCGGATTTTACCGCCATGGCCAGGCCCATCCAGCCGCCGAGATCGTCGGTGCTGTTCGGTTGCAGTTGGTCGGTTGGCAGCGAGCCGATCAGGGTCCAGATCGCTTCGTGGTTCTTGCTCGCGGCTTCGCCTTGCAGCATCGGCGCGATAAACACACGCTCGCGGGCGGCAGCCAACGTCTGGCCATCGGCTTCAAGGGCGCGGGCGTGAACGGTGCCGGTGCGCACTTGCTGCTCTTCAGGCATCTCGCCCAAATGTTGCAGGCTTGGATGGCTCAGGGCAGTCAGCGCAGCTTTCGGCTGATTGCGGGTCATGGCCAGTTCGGCATTCAGCGTGCTGGCGAAAATCTGCTGGCCGGGCTTGAGTTGCTCCATCGGCACTTGCTGCAGGATTTGCGCGGACTGACCGGCGTTACCTTGACGATAAGCCAGGTCCGCAGCGCTCAGGCGCAACAGAGCGGCTTTTTCCGGGGTTTTCGCCTGGCTAGCCTGTTCGAGCAGTTGCTCGATGCTGGCATCCGGAGTCCGTGGAAGTTCGCCGAGGCTGGAGGAAGGGGAGCTGGCACAAGCCGCCAACAGGGCAGCGAGGCAGAGGGCAGTGAACAGCCGCAGGCAAGCGATCATGTAAGTGTTCCTGATACTCGATCAAATTAGCGTCGAATTGTACCCAAGCACTGGCCGGGGCGCGATGTTACTGGTGTGAATCGGACAATTTAGCTGGAGTAAATGTTGCGGCGGCGCACAACGGCGTGCAAAACCTGGTTCGGCTTGAACGCATCGCAAGCCTCGTGACGCGCTACAATGGCCGCTTTTACCGATCACGAGGTGTGCGCTTTGACTGCTCCAGGTTCCCTGAATTCCGCTGCTGGCTCGCTTTATGTGGTGGCGACGCCCATCGGCAACCTGGACGACATCAGCGCCCGGGCCCTGAAGATTCTCCGCGAAGTGGCTTTGATCGCAGCCGAAGATACCCGTCACTCGGCGCGCCTGATGCAGCACTTCGGGATTGGCACGCCGCTGGCCGCGTGTCACGAACACAATGAACGAGATGAAGGTAGCCGCTTTATTACCCGCTTGCTGGCCGGTGACAACGTCGCGCTGATTTCCGATGCGGGAACGCCGCTGATTTCCGATCCGGGTTATCACCTGGTGCGCCAGGCGCGCGCAGCCGGGATCAATGTGGTGCCGGTGCCGGGTGCCTGCGCCCTTATCGCCGCGCTGTCGGCGGCCGGTCTGCCGTCCGACCGCTTCATCTTCGAAGGTTTTCTGCCGGCCAAATCGGTCGGGCGCAAGGCGCGACTGGAAGCCGTCAAGGAAGAGCCGCGCACATTGATCTTCTATGAAGCACCGCACCGCATTCTTGAATGCCTGCAGGATATGGAAGAAGTGTTCGGCGGTGAGCGTCAGGCATTACTCGCCCGGGAAATCACCAAAACCTTTGAGACGCTAAAAGGTCTGCCGCTGGCTGAGCTGCGCGCGTTCGTCGAATCCGACAGCAATCAGCAGCGCGGTGAATGCGTAGTGTTGGTGGCAGGCTGGACGGCGCCGGAGTCCGAAGACGCCGTCAGCAGCGAAGCGATGCGCATCCTCGATCTGTTGCTTGAAGAGATGCCGCTCAAGCGTGCCGCTGCGCTGGCCGCGCAGATCACCGGCGAGCGCAAAAACGTGCTGTATCAGGTCGCGCTGGATAAACAGAAAGGCGTGTAAGCCGTCGCCCATAGCGGTCTTGAGGCTTTTAGCGCTTGTTCTTCGGGCGCTCTGCCGTTAACCTTCGCGGCGGAGAGTCGATCGGACAGTCGCTGCCCTCTATGAAAATTAGGGGGGGGAGGAAAGTCCGGGCTCCATAGGGCGAAGTGCCAGGTAATGCCTGGGAGGCGTGAGCCTACGGAAAGTGCCACAGAAAATAACCGCCTAAGCGCTTCGGCGCCGGTAAGGGTGAAAAGGTGCGGTAAGAGCGCACCGCACGTCTGGCAACAGTTCGTGGCTAGGTAAACCCCACTTGGAGCAAGACCAAATAGGGTCCCAAGGCGTGGCCCGCGCTGGGACCGGGTAGGTTGCTAAAGATGTCCAGTGATGGCCATCGTAGACGAATGACTGTTCAAGACAGAACCCGGCTTACAGATCGACTCTCCACCTTTTTCTTTCCCTGCTTGAATCATTGGCAACAGGGCTGTGTAATATCAGCAGGCCTGCTCTGAAAGTTCGGCAGCGGCACACGCAGTAATAGCCATTTCCCACCTTGCTTCAATCAACAGCAGAAGCGCTTCTGTAATACCGAAAAAATCTTACTCTTAACAAATTACTTTAACTTTCGAGCGCAGCTTTCAGTGCTGCATCAGGTTATTGGTCAAAAGTATCCGCCAGATTCTCGTTACACCTCCTTTTATGCTCCTAAATCTCCGTTCTGTAAGGGTTTTCCTTTAATCCGCGCCTTGACGGTGTGGTGGGCGCATTCCTATAGTGTGCGCAAGTGGCGGAAAGTGGCATGAAGTGGGTTTTTTGAGCTCAAAACGATAAAAATTGGAGAAACGCAGACGTGTTTCGCGGAGCTAACGCTATCAGTCTCGACGCAAAGGGCCGTCTCGCTATGCCGAGCCGGTACCGTGACGAGCTCGATTCGCGCAGTTCCGGCCAATTGATCGTGACCATTGATGCCGTTGATCCGTGTTTGTGTGTCTATCCGCTCGACGAGTGGGAAATTATTGAAACCAAGTTGCGCGCGCTTCCTTCGCTTCGCGAAGAGAACCGTCGCCTGCAACGTTTGCTGATTGGTAATGCCGTCGACCTCGAGCTCGATGGCAGTGGTCGTTTTCTGGTTCCACCGCGTTTGCGCGAATACGCCAAGCTCGATAAGCGCGCAATGCTGGTAGGCCAACTGAACAAGTTCCAATTGTGGGACGAGGATGCATGGAACGCGGTATCTGCCGCTGACCTTGCTGCCATTCAACAACCGGGCGCGATGCCTGATGAACTGCGTGATTTGATCCTGTGACTATTGATAGCGGCTTTAACCACATCACCGTACTGCTTGACGAAGCCGTCGAGGCTCTCGCCGTACGTCCTGATGGCTGCTATCTGGACGGCACGTTCGGGCGCGGCGGACACAGCCGGCTGATCCTCAGCCAGCTCGGCACGGACGGTCGGCTCATCGGATTCGACAAAGATCCACAAGCGATTGCCACCGGGCAAACGCTAGCGGCCGAAGACGGCCGCTTTGTCGTTGTGCAGCGCAGCTTTGCCGAGCTCGGTTCGGTGGTCGCCGAGCAAGGTCTGAGCGGCAAGGTCAGCGGCATTCTGCTTGACCTCGGCGTGTCTTCGCCGCAGCTCGACGACGCTGAGCGCGGCTTCAGTTTCCTCAACGACGGCCCGCTGGACATGCGCATGGATCCGTCCCGCGGCATCAGCGCTGCCGAGTTCGTCAACACCGCGCCGGCTGAGGAAATCGCCCGGGTGTTCAAGGAATACGGCGAAGAACGTTTCTCTGGGCGCATGGCGCGTGCCGTGGCCGAGCGTCGCGATATCAAGCCGTTCGAGCGCACTGCCGATCTGGCTGAAGTGTTGAAAGTCGCCAACCCGGCATGGGAAAAGGGCAAGAACCCGGCCACCCGTGCATTCCAGGGTTTGCGCATTCACGTCAACAACGAACTGGGCGATCTGGAAGCCGGCCTCGAAGCCGCACTGGACGCTCTGGAAATTGGCGGTCGTCTGGTGGTGATCAGCTTCCATTCGCTGGAAGATCGCATCGTCAAACTGTTCATGCGCAAGCTGGTGAAAGGCGAAGCCGACAACCTGCCGCGCAACCTGCCCGTGCGCCACGTCGCGTTCGAACCGAAAATCAAAGTCCATGGCAAAGCGCAGACGGCCTCCGACGCCGAACTCAAAGCCAACCCACGTTCCCGCAGCGCCGTCATGCGCGTCGCGGAGAAGTTGCGGTGAGCAAGCTTTTCGCCAAGCCACTGCCCGGCGGCAGCTTTTTGATGCTGCTGCTGTTTATCGGCGTGCTCGTCTCGGCCATTGCCGTGTCGTACAGCGCGCACTGGAACCGGCAGTTGCTCAACACCCTTTACAACGAACTCAGCGTGCGCGACAAGGCGCAGGCCGAGTGGGGGCGTTTGATTCTCGAACAAAGCACCTGGACCGCGCACAGTCGCATCGAAGTGCTGGCCACCGAACAACTGAAAATGCACATTCCCGGCGCGGCTGACGTGAAGATGGTGGCGCCATGATGAAACTCGAAGGCGCACTGTTCCCATGGCGCTTCCGCCTGATGGTGGCGCTGCTCGGCATCATGGTCGCTGCGATCTGCTGGCGCATCATCGACCTGCAAGTGGTTGACCGTGACTTCCTCAAAGGTCAGGGCGACGCGCGCAGTCTGCGTCACATTCCGATTCCGGCTCACCGTGGTCTGATCACCGACCGTAACGGCGAGCCTTTGGCCGTGAGTACCCCGGTGACCACGCTGTGGGCCAACGCCAAGGAAATGCAGACGGCGAAAGAGAAGTGGCCGGCACTCGCCGCCGCGCTGGGTCAGGACCCTAAAGCCCTGACCGAACGCCTCGAAGCCCAGGCCAACAAAGAATTCATTTATCTGGTGCGCGGGCTGACCCCCGAGCAGGGCCAGGCTGTGCTCGATCTGAAAGTGCCGGGCGTCTACGGCATCGAAGAATTCCGCCGGTTCTACCCGGCCGGTGAAGTCACCGCGCACATGGTCGGGTTTACCGACATCGATGACCACGGTCGTGAAGGTGTCGAACTGGCCTATGACGAATGGCTCGCCGGGGTGCCGGGCAAACGACAGGTCATCAAGGATCGGCGCGGTCGGCTGATCAAGGATGTCCAGGTCACCAAAAACGCCAAGGCCGGCAAGCCCTTGGCGTTGTCCATTGACCTGCGTCTGCAATACCTGGCCAACCGCGAACTGCGTAACGCGATCATCGAGAACGGCGCCAAGGCCGGCAGCCTGGTGATCATGGACGTCAAGACCGGCGAGATCCTGGCCATGGTCAACCAGCCGACCTACAACCCGAACAACCGTCGCAACCTGCAACCGGCGATGATGCGTAACCGCGCGATGATCGACGTGTTCGAACCGGGTTCGACCATGAAAGCCATCTCGATGGCCGCCGCCATCGAAACCGGCCGCTGGAAACCGAGCGACACCGTCGAGGTGTATCCGGGCTCCCTGCAGATCGGCAAGTACACGATCAAGGACGTTTCCAGGACCGAGGGGCCGGTGCTCGATCTGACCGGCATCCTGATCAATTCCAGTAACGTCGGCATGAGTAAGGTCGCCTTCGATATCGGCGGCGAAACGATTTTCCGCCTCGCGCAGAAAGTCGGTCTTGGCCAGGACACCGGCCTTGGTTTCCCGGGCGAACGTGTCGGCAACCTGCCGAACTACCGCGATTGGCGCAAGGCTGAAACCGCGACCCTGTCCTACGGCTACGGTATTTCCGTGACCGCGATTCAGCTCGTCCACGCGTTCTCGGCGCTGGCCAACAACGGTCGTCTCGCGCCGCTGACCCTGATCAAAACCGACAAGCCACCGCAGACCACGCAAGTGCTGCCGGAAGCTGTGGCGAAAACCCTGCAAGGCATGCTCACCCAGGTGATCGAAGCACCGCGCGGCGTGTTCCGTGCGCAGGTGCCGGCGTATCACGTGGCGGGCAAGTCGGGTACCGCGCGTAAGACCTCGGTGGGTACCAAGGGCTACGCGGAAAATTCTTATCGCTCGCTGTTCGCCGGTTTCGGCCCGATGAGCGATCCGCGTTACGCGATTGTTGTGGTGATCGATGAACCGTCCAAGGCCGGTTACTTCGGTGGTCTGGTTTCCGCGCCAGTGTTCAGCCGTGTGATGTCCGGCACCCTGCGCCTGATGAACGTAACGCCGGACAACCTGCCGACGACGCAACAAGCCAACGCCACCCCGGTCGTTCCGCTGAAAGCCAATGGAGGGCGCGGCTGATGTCATTAAGTCTGAACAAGATATTCCCCCACGCCGGCCACGATCTGTTGATCCGTGAACTGGCGCTGGACAGCCGCAACGTGCGCGCAGGCGATCTGTTCCTCGCCGTGCCTGGCGGCAAATTCGATGGCCGTGCGCACATTGCCGATGCCCTGCAACGTGGCGCGGCGGCTGTAGCGTATGAAGTGGAAGGCGCCACCGTGCTGCCGATCACTGACGTGCCGCTGATTCCGGTCAAAGGTCTGGCGGCGCAGTTGTCGGACATCGCCGGGCGTTTTTACGGCGAGCCAAGTCATCACCTGAATCTGATCGGCGTGACCGGCACCAACGGCAAGACCAGCGTGACCCAGTTGGTCGCGCAGGCGCTGGATCTGCTCGGCCAGCATTGCGGCATCGTCGGCACCTTGGGTTCCGGCTTCTATGGCGCACTGCAAAGCGGTCTGCACACCACGCCGAATCCGATCGCCGTGCAAGCGACCTTGGGCGACCTGAAAAAGGCCGGCGCCAAAGCCGTGGCCATGGAAGTCTCGTCCCACGGTCTGGATCAGGGCCGCGTGACGGCGCTGGCGTTCGACGTCGCGGTGATGACCAACCTGTCCCGCGATCATCTGGATTATCACGGCACCATGGAAGCGTACGCCGAGGCCAAGGCCAAGCTGTTCGCCTGGAGTGATCTGAAGTGCCGTGTGGTCAACCTCGACGACGATTTCGGTCGGCAACTGGCCGCTGAAAAACGTGAATCGCGGCTGATCACCTACAGCCTGCTCGACAGCAGCGCGTACCTGTTTTGCCGCGAAGCGCAGTTTGACGACCACGGCGTGCGCGCCACGCTGGTCACGCCGCAGGGCGAGCATCATCTGCGCAGCACGCTGCTCGGCCGTTTCAACTTGAGCAACGTACTGGCAGCGGTCGGTGCCTTGCTCGGTCTGGATTACGCGCTCGACGAAATTCTCAAGGTACTGCCGAAACTCGAAGGCCCGGCCGGACGCATGCAGCGTCTCGGTGGTGGCACGCAGCCGTTGGTGGTGGTCGATTACGCCCACACCCCGGATGCGCTGGAAAAGGTTCTGACTGCTTTGCGCCCGCACGTCAAAGGTCAGTTGCTGTGCCTGTTCGGCTGCGGCGGCGACCGTGATCGCGGCAAGCGTCCGTTGATGGCCGAAGTGGTCGAGCGTCTGGCCGATCAGGTACTGGTCACCGACGACAACCCGCGCACTGAAGATCCGGCAGTGATTTTCGATGACATCCGCGCCGGTTTCACGGCTGTGGATAAAGTCACTTTCGTCGCCGGCCGTGGCCAGGCGATTGCGCAGCTGATCGCCGGTGCTTCGGCGGATGACGTGATTGTCCTGGCCGGTAAAGGTCACGAGGACTATCAGGAAATCAACGGCGAGCGCCACGCTTTCTCCGATCTGGTCGAGGCTGATCATGCCCTGACCGCTTGGGAGGTGGCCCATGCTTAAGGCCCTGAAACTCAGCGAACTGACCAACGCGCTCGACGCACGTTTGATCGCCGCCGATGCCAGTTTCGACGGCGTCAGCATCGACAGTCGCGCGATCCAGCCCGGCCAACTGTTTATTGCGTTGACCGGCCCGCGTTTCGACGGTCATGACTATTTGAACGATGTCGCCGGCAAAGGCGCCGTTGCTGCGCTGGTCGAGCGTGAAGTCGCCGACAGCACGCTGCCGCAACTGCTGGTCAAAGACACCCGTCAGGCCCTCGGCCAGTTGGGCGCGCTGAACCGTGCTGCATTCACTCAGCCAGTCGCTGCCATCACTGGCTCCAGCGGCAAGACCACCGTCAAGGAAATGCTCGCGAGCATCCTGCGCACGCGCGGTCCGGTACTGGCGACCCGTGGCAATCTGAACAACGACCTCGGCGCGCCGCTGACCCTGCTCGAACTGGCTCCGGAGCACACTTCGGCCGTCATCGAACTGGGCGCCTCGCGTCTGGGTGAAATCGCTTATACCGTCGGCCTGACCAAACCGCACGTAGCGATCCTGAACAATGCCGGCACCGCGCACGTTGGTGAGTTCGGCGGCCCGGAAAAAATCGTCGAAGCCAAAGGCGAAATCATCGATGGGCTGGCGGCCGATGGCGTCGCCGTGCTCAACCTCGATGACAAGGCTTTCGGTATCTGGAAGTCCCGTGCCGGCGCGCGCAAAGTGCTGACCTTCGCCCTGAGCAACACTCAGGCGGACTTCTACGCCAGCGATCTGACCACTGATGCACGCGGTTGCCCGGCCTTCAATCTGCACACACCTGAAGGTGTCGAGCGCGTTCAACTGAGCCTGCTCGGCACCCACAACGTCGCCAATTCCATGGCCGCCGCCGCTGCCGCTCACGCCTTGGGCGTGTCGCTGTTCGGCATCGCCACCGGGCTTGGCGCCGTGCAACCGGTCAAGGGTCGCACCGTCGCGCAACTGGCGAAAAACGGCATGCGCGTGATCGATGACACTTACAACGCAAACCCCACCTCGATGTGCGCGGCCGTTGATATACTCGCCGGCTTTTCCGGCCGCACCGTCCTGGTGCTCGGAGATATCGGCGAGTTGGGCGATTGGGCGGAGCAGGGGCACCGCGACGTGGGCGAGTACGCCCGGGGCAAGGTTTCCGCGCTTTATGCCGTCGGGCCAAACATGGTTCACGCCGTAAACGCTTTCGGTGAACAGGCGCATCACTTCGGCACGCAAGCCGAACTGATTCAGGCCCTCGACGCCGAGCAGGACACAAACACCACCATTTTGATCAAGGGTTCGCGCAGTGCAGCGATGGAAAACATCGTTGCGGCTCTGTGCGGGTCCAGTCTGGAGAAACATTAATGCTGCTGCTGCTAGCGGAGTATCTGCAACAGTTTTACAAAGGCTTCGCGGTCTTTCAGTACCTGACCCTGCGCGGGATCCTCGGTGTGCTGACCGCGCTGGTTTTGTCGCTGTGCTATGGCCCGTGGATGATCCGCACTTTGCAGAACCGTCAGATCGGTCAGTCCGTTCGTAATGATGGCCCGCAATCGCACCTGTCCAAGTCGGGCACCCCGACCATGGGCGGCGCGCTGATTCTGTCTTCGATCGGCGTCAGCACTTTGCTTTGGGCTGACCTGAGCAACCGCTACGTCTGGACTGTTCTGTTGGTGACGCTGTTGTTCGGCGCCATCGGCTGGGTCGACGATTACCGCAAAGTCATCGAGAAGAACTCGCGTGGCCTGCCGAGCCGCTGGAAGTATTTCTGGCAATCGGTGTTCGGCCTCGGCGCAGCGATCTTCCTTTATATGACCGCATCCACCCCGGTGGAAACCACGCTGATCCTGCCGATGCTCAAGGACTACAGCATTCCACTGGGCCTCGGTTTCATCGTGCTGACTTACTTTGTGATCGTCGGTTCGAGCAACGCAGTCAACCTGACTGACGGCCTCGATGGTCTGGCGATCATGCCGACGGTGATGGTCGGTGGTGGCCTCGGCATCTTCTGCTACCTGTCGGGTAACGTGAAATTCGCTGAATACCTGTTGATTCCTTACGTGCCGGGCGCGGGCGAGTTGATCGTGTTCTGCGGCGCGCTGATCGGTGCCGGTCTCGGTTTCCTGTGGTTCAACACCTATCCGGCGCAAGTGTTCATGGGCGACGTCGGTGCACTGGCACTCGGCGCGGCACTGGGCACCATCGCCGTGATCGTCCGTCAGGAAATCGTCCTGTTCATCATGGGCGGCGTGTTCGTGATGGAAACCCTGTCAGTCGTCATTCAGGTTGCGTCCTTTAAGCTGACCGGTCGCCGTGTGTTCCGCATGGCACCGATACACCACCATTTTGAACTCAAGGGCTGGCCCGAGCCGCGCGTGATCGTCCGTTTCTGGATCATCACCGTGATTCTCGTGCTGATCGGCCTTGCCACCCTGAAGCTGAGGTAGAACGAGTGTCTCTGATCGCTTCTGACCACTTCCGCATCGTTGTCGGCCTCGGCAAGAGCGGCATGTCCCTGGTTCGCTTCCTGGCGAACCGGGGCACGTCGTTTGCCGTGGCGGATACGCGGGAAAATCCACCGGAACTGGCCACGCTCAAGCGTGACTATCCGCACGTGGAAGTGCGTTGTGGCGAGCTGGACGTCGAATTCCTCTGCCGTGCCGACGAGCTCTACGTGAGCCCCGGCCTGGCACTGGCGACCCCGGCCCTGCAAGCCGCTGCGGCCCGTGGCGTGAAACTGTCCGGCGACATCGAGCTGTTCGCGCGTAACGCGCGGGCGCCGATCGTGGCCATCAGCGGTTCCAACGCGAAAAGCACCGTCACCACCCTGGTCGGCGAGATGGCGGCTGCGGCCGGCAAACGTGTCGCCGTCGGCGGCAACCTCGGCACCCCGGCGCTGGATCTGCTCAGCGACGACGTCGAGCTGTACGTCATGGAGCTGTCGAGCTTCCAGCTGGAAACCACCGACCAGCTCAACGCTGAAGTGGCCACCGTGCTGAACATCAGCGAAGACCACATGGATCGCTACAGCGGCCTGCCGGCGTACCACTTGGCCAAGCACCGGATCTTCCGTGGTGCCAAGCAGTTCGTGGTCAACCGTCAGGATGCGCTGACTCGTCCGTTGATGGGCGAGGGGCAGCCATGCTGGACCTTCGGTCTGAGTAAACCTGATTTCAAAGCCTTCGGTATTCGTGAAGAAGACGGCGAGAAGTATCTGGCCTTTGAATTCCAGAATCTGATGCCGGTTCGTGAGCTGAAGATTCGCGGCGCACACAACCAGTCCAATGCCCTCGCGGCGCTGGCGCTGGGGCATGCCGTAGGCCTGCCGTTCGACGCCATGCTCTCGGCCCTGCGCACCTTCGCCGGTCTCGAACATCGCTGCCAGTGGGTACGTGATCTCGACGGCGTGGCTTACTACAACGATTCCAAAGCCACCAACGTTGGTGCCGCACTGGCCGCCATCGAAGGCTTGGGCGCGGACATCGACGGCAAGGTCATCCTGATCGCCGGTGGCGATGGCAAGGGTGCCGAATTCAACGATCTGCGTGATCCGGTCGCGGCCAACTGTCGCGCCGTGATCCTGATGGGCCGCGACTCCGACAAGATCGGCGCGGCCATCGGTGATGCCGTGCCACTGATTCGCGCAACCTCGCTGGTTGACGCCGTCGCACAATGCCGCGCCGCCGCCCAGCCGGGTGATGTGGTGCTGCTGTCGCCGGCCTGCGCCAGTTTCGACATGTTCAAGAACTATGAAGATCGTGGTCACCAGTTCGTCCGCGCTGTGGAGGACTTGGCATGAGCCTGTTCAATATCATCAAGCCGTATCCGTCGCCGATCATCACCGGGCGCGGCATCGACCTCGATTTCCCGATGCTCGCCGGTTGCCTGGCACTGCTCGGTCTCGGTTTGATCATGATCGCCTCGGCTTCCACCGAAGTCGCGGCGGCGCAGTCGGGCAGTCCGCTGTACTACATGATTCGCCACCTTATTTATGTGGTGCTGGGCTTGGGCGCGTGCATCGTCACCATGATGATTCCGATCGCCACCTGGCAACGTCTCGGTTGGCTGATGCTGATCGGTGCGTTCGGCTTGCTGGTGATGGTGATCATTCCTGGCATCGGACGAGAAGTGAACGGATCGATGCGCTGGATCGGTTTCAGCTTCTTCAACGTGCAGCCGTCGGAAATCGCCAAAGTATTCGTGGTGATCTACCTCGCCGGTTATCTGGTGCGGCGTCAGAAGGAAGTGCGTGAGAGCTGGATGGGCTTCTTCAAGCCATTCATCGTGCTGCTGCCGATGGCCGGCCTGTTGCTGATGGAACCGGACTTCGGTGCCACCGTAGTAATGATGGGCGCAGCGGCGGCGATGCTATTCCTCGGCGGAGTCGGGTTGTTCCGCTTCTCGCTGATGGTGGTGTTGGCGGTCGGGGCCGTGGTCCTGTTGATCCAGATGCAGCCGTATCGAATGGCGCGACTGACCAACTTCGCCGACCCGTGGGCTGACCAGTTCGGCGCCGGCTATCAGTTGTCGCAGGCCTTGATCGCGTTTGGTCGCGGTGAATGGCTCGGCGTCGGTCTGGGCAACAGCGTGCAGAAGCAGTTCTACCTGCCGGAAGCGCACACCGACTTCGTGTTCTCGGTATTGGCCGAAGAACTCGGCGCGGTGGGTTCGCTGTGCACCGTCGCACTGTTCGTATTCGTGTGTATTCGCGGCATGTACATCGGCTTGTGGGCGGAGAAAGCCAAGCAGTTCTTCGCCGCGTATGTGGCTTACGGTCTGTCGTTCCTGTGGATTGGTCAGTTCCTGATCAACATCGGGGTGAACGTCGGCCTGCTGCCAACCAAAGGTCTTACCTTGCCGTTCCTCAGTTATGGCGGCAGCTCGTTGGTGATCTGCTGCGCCTGCCTCGGTTTGTTATTGAGGATTGAGTGGGAGAGTCGAACCCACCTGGGCAGTGAAGAAATGGAATTCCATGAGAGCGACTTCGCCGAGGAGCCGAATCATGGGCGCTAACGTATTGATCATGGCCGGCGGAACCGGCGGCCACGTGTTCCCGGCGCTGGCCTGTGCCCGCGAGTTTCAGGCGCGCGGTTACACCGTGCACTGGCTTGGCACGCCACGCGGAATTGAAAATGAACTGGTGCCAGCCGCAGGGCTGGAGCTGCACCGCATCAACGCCACCGGCCTGCGCGGCAAGGGCAAGCTGTCGCTGCTCAAGGCGCCGTTCATGCTGCTCAAATCGGTGTGGCAGGCGCGGGCGATCATTCGTCGCTTGAAGCCAGTGTGTGTGGTCGGCTTCGGTGGTTATGTGACTGGCCCCGGTGGTCTTGCCGCGAAACTGGCCGGCGTGCCGGTGATCGTTCATGAGCAGAACGCTGTGGCCGGCACCGCCAATCGGTTGCTGGTGCCGTTCGCCGCCCGAGTGTGTGAAGCGTTCCCCGACACCTTTACTCTGTCGGACACCCGCCGTACCACCGGGAACCCGGTGCGCAGCGAGCTGTTCCTCGACACATCGCGACCTGCCCTGGCCGGTCGCAAAGCGCGTTTGCTGATCCTCGGCGGAAGCCTGGGCGCAGAACCGTTGAACAAGTTGCTGCCTGAAGCCCTGGCCCAAGTCGCTGCCGATTTGCGCCCGGAAGTGTTCCATCAGGCCGGCAAAAACCACGATGAAGTGACTGCAGAGCGCTACCGCGCCGCCGGCGTCGATGCGCAGGTGCAGCCGTTCATCAAAGACATGGCCCAGGCCTATGGCTGGGCTGACCTGGTGGTGTGCCGCGCAGGCGCGTTGACCATCAGTGAGCTGGCTGCCGCCGGTCTGCCCTCGATGCTGGTGCCTTTGCCCCACGCGATCGACGATCACCAGACCCGCAACGCCAATTATTTGGCCCGTGAAGGCGCAGCCTTCCTGATGCCGCAAAGAACGACTGGTGCCGCGGACCTTGCCGCGCGCCTGACAGAGGTCTTGATGCAACCGCAACGACTCGAAGATATGGCCCAAGCGGCCCGCCGTCTGGCGAAACCCGATGCCACCCGTAGTGTGGTCGATACCTGTCTGGAGGTGGCCCATGGTTGAGAATCAGAAAGCCATGCCGCAACCGGAAATGCGCCGCATCCGTCGCATCCACTTCGTCGGCATCGGCGGCGTGGGCATGTGCGGCATTGCCGAAGTGTTGTTGAACCTGGGCTATGAAGTCTCCGGTTCCGACCTGAAAGCGTCGCCGGTCACCGAGCGTCTGGAGTCGTTCGGCGCGCACATCTATATCGGCCACCGCGCCGAGAACGCCGCGACCGCCGATGTGCTGGTGGTGTCGAGCGCTGTGAACACCTCCAACCCGGAAGTCGCGACTGCCCTTGAGCGTCGTATTCCAGTGGTGCCGCGTGCCGAAATGCTCGCTGAACTGATGCGTTATCGCCACGGCATCGCCGTCGCCGGCACGCACGGCAAAACCACCACCACCAGCCTGATCGCTTCGGTGTTCGCCGCCGGTGGTCTGGACCCGACGTTCGTTATCGGTGGTCGTCTGAATGCCGCGGGCACCAATGCCCAGCTCGGCACCAGTCGTTACCTGATCGCCGAAGCCGATGAAAGCGATGCGAGTTTCCTGCACCTGCAACCGCTGGTGGCCGTGGTCACCAACATCGACGCCGACCACATGGCGACCTATGACGGTGACTTCAACAAACTGAAGAAAACCTTCGTCGAGTTCCTGCACAACCTGCCGTTCTACGGTTTGGCGGTGATGTGCCTGGACGATCCGGTCGTGCGTGAAATCCTGCCGCTGGTGAAACGTCCGACCGTGACCTACGGCTTCAGTGAAGACGCTGACGTCCGCGCGATCAATATCCGCCAGCAAGGCATGCAGACCTTCTTCACCGTGCTGCGCCCGGATCGCGAGCCGTTGGACGTGTCGGTGAACATGCCCGGCAACCACAACGTACTCAATTCGCTGGCGACCATTTGCATCGCCACCGATGAAGGCGTCAGTGATGAAGCCATCGTCCAGGGCCTGTCGGGTTTCCAGGGCGTTGGTCGACGCTTCCAGGTCTACGGCGAACTGCCGGTGGACGGCGGCAACGTGATGCTGGTCGACGACTACGGCCACCACCCGACCGAAGTCGCCGCGGTGATCAAAGCCGTGCGCGGTGGCTGGCCGGAGCGCCGTCTGGTGATGGTCTACCAGCCGCACCGCTACAGCCGCACCCGCGATCTGTACGACGATTTCGTCAATGTCCTGGCCGACGCCAACGTGCTGCTGCTGATGGAAGTCTATCCGGCCGGTGAAGAGCCGATTCCGGGCGCCGACAGCCGCAAGCTGTGCAACAGCATCCGCCAGCGCGGTCAGCTCGACCCGATCTACATCGAGCGTGGCGTCGATCTGGCGCCGCTGGTCAAGCCGCTGCTGCGTGCCGGCGACATCCTGCTGTGCCAGGGCGCTGGTGATATCGGCGGTCTCGCGCCGAAGCTGTTGAAAAGTGAATTGTTCGCTGGCGCCGTGGCGGCGCCGGTCGAGGGGAAGTTGAAATGACTGCTGCCTACGCCAACCTGTTCTCCACCATAGCGCCGAAAGACTTCGGCCGTGTCGCCGTGCTCTTCGGTGGCCTGAGTGCCGAGCGTGAGGTTTCGCTGAAATCCGGTAACGCCGTGCTCGACGCGCTGCAAAGCGCAGGCGTGGACGCGTTCGGCATCGACGTTGGCGACGACATTCTGCAACGTCTGCTCAGCGAAAAGATCGACCGCGCCTTCATCATTCTCCACGGTCGTGGCGGTGAAGACGGCTCCATGCAGGGTCTGCTCGAAGTGGCGGGCATTCCGTACACCGGCAGCGGCATTCTGGCTTCGGCACTGGCGATGGACAAACTGCGCACCAAGCAGGTCTGGCACAGCCTCGGGATTCCGACGCCGCGTCACGCCGTGCTGTGCAGCGAAGCCGATTGTATTTCGGCGGCGACGGAACTGGGCTTCCCTTTGATCGTCAAACCGGCGCATGAAGGTTCAAGTATCGGGATGGCCAAAGTGAGTTCTGCGTCCGAGTTGATCGACGCATGGAAAGCGGCCAGTACCTACGATTCGCAAGTCTTGGTTGAGCAATGGATTCAAGGTCCGGAGTTCACCATCGCCACCCTGCGTGACCAGGTGTTGCCTCCTATCGCCCTGGGTACACCGCACACGTTCTACGACTACGACGCCAAGTACATCGCCAACGATACCCAGTACCGCATTCCGTGCGGGCTGGATGCCGCCAAGGAACAGCAACTCATGGATCTCACGGCCAAGGCCTGTGAGGCGCTGGGTATTGCCGGTTGGGGCAGGGCGGACGTGATGCAGGACGCCGACGGGCAGTTCTGGTTTCTGGAAGTGAACACCGCTCCGGGCATGACCGATCACAGTCTGGTACCGATGGCCGCGCGTGCGGCCGGTCTGGATTTCCAGCAACTGGTTCTGGCCATTCTGGCCGCCAGTGTTGAAGACGCTCGAGGTTAAGACGATGCAAGGCGCTCAGCTCCGACATCAGCCTCCCGCACCCGGCCGCAAGCCGGTGCCACGGGGTGCCAGCCGAATGGTGGCGAAAGAGCCGATGTCCGCGCGCCTGCCGAAAGCCAATTTCAGCTTTCTGAAAAGTCTGTTCTGGCCGGTGCTGTTGGTGGTGCTGGGCTTTGGTACTTACGAAGGCGCAACGCGTCTGCTGCCGTACGCCGACCGGCCGATCACCAAGATCGCCGTGCAGGGCGACCTGAGCTACATCAGCCAGCAAGCGGTACAGCAGCGAATCGCTCCGTTCGTGGCGTCGAGCTTCTTCACCATCGACTTGGCCGGTATGCGCACCGAGCTTGAGCAGATGCCGTGGATCGCTCACGCCGAAGTCCGTCGCGTGTGGCCGGACCAAGTGGTGATCCGTCTCGAAGAGCAACTGCCGGTCGCACGGTGGGGCGACGAGTCATTGCTGAACAACCAGGGCCAGGCGTTTACGCCAAAGGAACTGGCGAACTACGAACATTTGCCACAGCTGTTCGGCCCACAACGGGCCCAGCAGCAAGTCATGCAGCAGTATCAGGTGCTGAGCCAGATGCTGCGGCCGTTGGGCTTCTCGATCGCACGCCTGGAACTGCGTGAACGCGGGAGCTGGTTCCTGACCACCGGTGCCGGCAGTTCTGGCCCCGGCATCGAGTTGCTGCTGGGACGCGGCAACCTGGTGGAAAAGATGCGCCGTTTTATCGCCATCTATGACAAGACACTTAAAGACCAGATTACGAACATTGCGCGCATCGATCTGCGCTACGCCAACGGCCTCGCTGTTGGCTGGCGGGAACCAGTAGCGCCGACGACAGCCCAACCCGCTGTCGCAAAGAATTAAGAAGAGGCAGGACCCATGGCAAACGTGCAAAGCGGCAAAATGATCGTCGGTCTCGATATCGGCACCTCCAAGGTGGTGGCGCTGGTCGGCGAGGTCTCCGACGACGGCTCGCTGGAAATCGTCGGGATTGGTACCCATCCGTCCCGTGGCCTGAAGAAGGGCGTGGTGGTCAACATCGAGTCCACCGTGCAATCGATCCAGCGCGCGATCGAAGAAGCCCAACTGATGGCGGGCTGCCGCATTCACTCGGCGTTCGTCGGCGTGGCGGGCAATCACATCCGCAGCCTGAACTCCCACGGCATCGTCGCGATCCGCGATCGTGAAGTCAGCTCGGCCGACCTTGAGCGCGTGCTCGACGCTGCTCAGGCCGTGGCGATCCCGGCTGACCAGCGCGTGCTGCACACCCTGCCGCAGGATTACGTGATCGATAACCAGGAAGGCGTACGCGAGCCACTGGGCATGTCCGGCGTACGTCTGGAAGCCAAGGTCCACGTGGTCACCTGCGCCGTCAACGCCGCTCAGAACATTGAAAAATGCGTGCGTCGCTGCGGTCTGGAAATCGACGACATCATTCTTGAGCAACTGGCCTCGGCTTACTCGGTACTGACCGACGACGAGAAAGAACTGGGCGTGTGCCTGGTCGACATCGGCGGCGGCACCACCGACATCGCGATCTTCACCGAAGGCGCGATCCGTCACACCGCGGTGATCCCGATTGCCGGTGATCAGGTGACCAACGACATCGCCATGGCGTTGCGCACCCCGACCCAGTACGCCGAAGAGATCAAGATTCGCTATGCCTGCGCCTTGGCGAAACTGGCCGGTGCCGGTGAAACCATCAAGGTGCCGAGCGTCGGCGACCGTCCACCGCGCGAACTGTCGCGTCAGGCCCTGGCCGAAGTGGTCGAGCCGCGTTACGACGAACTGTTCACCCTGATCCAGGCCGAGCTGCGTCGCAGCGGCTACGAAGACCTGATCCCGGCCGGCATCGTCCTGACTGGCGGTACTTCGAAAATGGAAGGCGCCACTGAACTGGCCGAAGAAATCTTCCACATGCCGGTCCGCCTCGGCGTGCCGCATGGCGTCAAGGGCCTGGATGACGTGGTGCGCAACCCGATTTATTCCACTGGCGTTGGCTTGTTGATGTACGGCCTGCAAAAGCAGTCCGACGGGGTTTCGTTCTCCGGCATCGGCAGCCGCGACAGCTACAGCAACGAAGAGCCACAGGCGCCGTTGCTGGACCGATTGAAGAAGTGGGTTCAAGGCAACTTCTAAAGCTTTACCGCAACACCGCAACAAAAATGCAGTAGGCGAAAAAACTAGAGAATGTAAGGAGAGGGAAAATGTTCGAACTCGTAGACAACATCCCCGCAAGCCCGGTAATCAAAGTTATCGGTGTTGGCGGTGGCGGCGGCAACGCTGTCAATCACATGGTCAAGAGCAACATCGAAGGCGTTGAATTCATCTGCGCCAACACTGATGCTCAAGCGCTGAAAAACATCGGCGCGCGCACCATTCTGCAACTGGGTACCGGCGTGACCAAAGGTCTGGGCGCTGGCGCCAACCCTGAAGTAGGTCGTCAGGCCGCTCTCGAAGACCGTGAGCGCATTGCCGAAGTCCTGCAGGGCACCAACATGGTGTTCATCACCACTGGCATGGGCGGCGGTACCGGTACCGGTGCTGCGCCGATCATCGCCGAAGTGGCCAAGGAAATGGGCATTCTGACCGTTGCGGTAGTAACGCGTCCGTTCCCGTTCGAAGGCCGCAAGCGTATGCAGATCGCCGACGAAGGCATCCGCATGCTCTCGGAAAGCGTCGACTCGTTGATCACCATTCCCAACGAGAAGCTGCTGACCATCCTCGGTAAAGACGCAAGCCTGCTGTCGGCTTTCGCCAAGGCCGACGATGTACTGGCCGGTGCCGTTCGCGGTATCTCCGACATCATCAAGCGTCCGGGCATGATCAACGTCGACTTCGCCGACGTACGTACCGTGATGAGCGAAATGGGCATGGCGATGATGGGCACTGGCTGCGCCAGCGGTCCGAACCGTGCACGTGAAGCTACTGAAGCGGCGATCCGCAACCCGTTGCTGGAAGACGTGAACCTGCAAGGCGCACGCGGCATCCTGGTGAACATCACCGCCGGTCCTGACCTGTCTCTGGGTGAGTACTCCGACGTGGGTAGCATCATCGAAGCCTTCGCTTCCGAGCACGCGATGGTCAAGGTCGGTACCGTTATCGATCCGGACATGCGCGACGAGCTGCACGTAACCGTGGTTGCCACCGGTCTGGGCGCGAAGATCGAGAAACCTGTAAAGGTCATCGACAACACCGTTCACACCTCCATGGCTTCCGCCCAGGTGCAACAACCGGCTCCGGCCCGTCAGGAAGCGCCAGCGGTCAATTACCGTGATCTGGACCGTCCGACCGTCATGCGCAACCAGGCTCAGGCCGGTGCTGCGGCTGCCGCGAAGATGAATCCGCAAGATGATCTGGACTACCTGGACATCCCGGCTTTCCTGCGTCGTCAGGCCGATTGATGGAATGTATCAGGGCTATGAAGGTGATTGGTGTTCAGCAAAGGCATGGTCTGCTATCATCGCCAGCCTTTGTTGATACCAGTTCGCAATTTGCGCTGAAGCGGCCCAAGCCATGATTAAACAACGCACACTGAAAAATATTATCCGTGCCACAGGTGTAGGCCTGCACTCCGGTGAGAAGGTCTATCTGACCCTCAAGCCTGCGCCTGTCGACACTGGCATTGTGTTTTGTCGCGCTGACCTCGACCCTGTGGTGCAGATTCCTGCCCGCGCGGAAAACGTCGGTGAAACCACTATGTCGACGACGCTGATTAACGGCGACGTGAAAGTGGACACGGTAGAGCACTTGCTCTCGGCCATGGCTGGCCTGGGCATCGATAACGCCTACGTCGAGCTCTCCGCGTCCGAAGTCCCGATCATGGATGGCAGCGCTGGACCCTTCGTATTCCTGATTCAATCGGCAGGCCTGGAAGAACAGGACGCCGCCAAGAAATTCATCCGCATCCTGCGTGAAGTGACAGTGGAAGACGGCGACAAGCGCGCCACTTTCGTCCCTTTCGAAGGATTCAAGGTGAGCTTCGAGATCGATTTCGATCACCCGGTATTCCGGGACCGCACCCAAAGTGCAAGCGTGGATTTTTCCAGCACTTCGTTCGTAAAAGAAGTCAGCCGCGCCCGTACCTTTGGTTTCATGAGTGATATCGAGTACCTGCGCAAGCACAACCTCGCACTCGGCGGCAGCGTTGAAAACGCAATCGTGGTCGATGCCGATGGCGTGTTGAACGAAGACGGCCTTCGCTATGAAGACGAATTCGTGAAGCACAAGATCCTCGATGCCATTGGCGACCTGTACCTGCTGGGTAACAGCCTGATTGGTGAGTTCAAAGGCTTCAAGTCCGGTCATGCACTGAACAACCAGCTGCTGCGCAAGTTGATTGAGCAGACAGATGCTTGGGAAGTGGTGACGTTCGAAGACGCCAGCACCGCACCAATCTCTTACATGCGCCCGGTTGCGGCAGTGTAAGTAAAAAACCTCTCTAGTTTTTTGAAGGCCATCCCCGGATGGCCTTTTTTTATGCCTGCAGTTTTTGTGTTGCCTGGGCCGGCCCCATCGCGAGCAGGCTCACTCCTACAGGGGAACGCATTTCAAATGTGGGAGCGAGCTTGCTCGCGAAGGCGCCGGTGCAATCGCCGCAGACCTGTCAGGCCGCCACCACCACCCGATTGCGCCCACCTTCCTTGGCCTGATACAACGCCTTGTCCGCCGCAAACAGCAACTGCTCCAGCGTCATCTCACTCGCCGCCGTCCATGTGGCGATGCCAATACTCACGGTCATCGGCCGCCCGGCCCCGTCGACCAACGGCAACTGTTCCACAGCCTGACGAATATGCTCGGCAATCTGCTGCGCGCCACTGCTGTGAGTCTCGGCAAGAATCACCGAAAACTCCTCTCCTCCATAACGCGCCACCAGATCCGCCGGTCGCCGCACATTTTCAGTAATGACCTTGGCCAGCGTCTTCAACGCCTGATCCCCGGCCTGATGCCCATGGCGGTCATTGAACGCCTTGAAGTGATCGGCATCGATCATCATCACCGACATCGGTTTTCCCGAGCGCTGGGCGCGGAACCACTCATGACGCAATGCCTGATCAAGCATCCGCCGATTGGCTACACCGGTCAGCGCGTCGGTGGCGGCCAGTTGCGCCAGTTCGCGCTCGGCCCGTTGGCGCAAGCGCAACTCTCGAGCCAATAGCCAGGTCAGCCACAACAAGCCCACGCACAACACACCCGTGGCGCCACTGATCAATATTGCGGTGCGCCGCCAAGTGCCGAATACCTCGTCGCTGGACAGCGCGACCATCACGATCAACGGCAGATTGCCGACTCGCGAATAGGTATACAGGCGTTGTTGATGGTCGATGCTCGAAACGCTGTTGAAACTGCCATTGCCACTCTTGTCGCGCAGAATCCGTATGACGTTGGGCCGGTTGCCGAAGCTTTTGCCGATGGAATCACTTTGCAGATAAGGCTTCTGCGCCAGCAGCACGCCGTCGTTATCGATGATGTTCAACGTGCTGTCTTTGCCGATGTCGAGGCTGTTGAACAACTGGTCGAAGTAGTCGAGCTTCATCGACGCCACGGCTACTCCGGCGAACTCACCGGTCTCCGAGGAAATGCGTCGGCTGAAACTGATCCGCCATTGATTGGCCTCGTCGCAGTCGCAACGGGTCTTGAACGGGCGGCTGATAAACATGCCGACATCGCGGTTGAACGCGTGGGCGAGGAAGTAATCGCGGTCGGCAAAGTTGCCCGGTTTCGGCTCGATTCGCGAAGAATCGGCAATCACATCCCCATGCTTGTCGAGCAACAGGATGTCGCCCTTGAAGCGTGCCGTGGTCGAGCGGTCGAACAGCGCCAGATGGCGGATCTGCGGCGAGACATCTTGCAGGTCATCACGCTGGGCGGCGGCGATCAGGCCTTGCAGGGTCAGGTCGTACAACTCGACGGTGCGCAGCACATCGGCGTCGATCAGTTGCGCGATGGTGGTGGCGCTGCGGGTGGCCGATTCCTGAGCGTTGGCGTGCTCACGAATCAGCAGGAACGTAACAATGCACAGAATCGCGATCACGGTCAGCAAACTGCCGCAGATCAGCAGCAGCTCGGGGCGTCCGGTCTTGCCCGTGACGGGTGGGGTACGGCTCGCGATCATGATTGGGCTGTCGGTTGGGGGAAGTCTTATAAGCGTAGTTGCACAACACCACCGAAGCGCCTGACGCAAATACCTGTGGGAGCGAGCTTGCTCGCGAATGCGTTGTGTCAGCCAACATCAATGTTGCTGAAAGATCGCCTTCGCGAGCAAGCTCGCTCCCACAGGGTTGGTAATTGCTTGAGCTATCGGAGTCAGTCTGCAGTCAGCTTAGCGCCGATCTTAGAAGACGTTGATCGGGTAGTCGATGATCACGCGGTATTCATCTGTATCCGAATCAATCACGCCGTAACCGTTGCCGCCACGGTTGGTCGCCCATTGCAAGTGCACCGCCAGGTCTTTGGCCTGACCGCTCTGCACCACGTACTGCAAGTCGAGATCGCGCTCCCAATGTTTGGCGTTGCGGCCATCGGCGCTGTACCAGTTGGAATAGCCTTTGCTGTTCGGATCCACCTTGGTCAGATCCACCGTACCGCGCGAATAGGAGACTGCCGAGGTCAGTCCCGGCATGCCGACACCGGCGAAGTCATAAGCGTATTTGAGCTTCCACGAGCGCTCGTTCGGGCCGTTGAAGTCGGAATATTGCTGTGAGTTATCGAGGTAAACGCTGTCGCCCTGGCTGATGTAGTCGAACGGTGTGTTGCCGTTGACCCGCTGATATGCGGCGGTAACGCTGTGATTTCCGACGCCGACAGTGAAGTGCAGGCTGTAGGTGTTGTTGTCGATGTTGCCCAGCAGCGCATCACCGGTGTCTTGCGTGTGATAGAAGTGCAGGCCCGGATTGAGGCTGACCAGCTCGTTCAACTGCCACGTGTAGTCGAGGTCGTAGTAGTACTGGTTCCAGATGTCCTTGAGCTCAGAGGCATAGAGGCTGCTGGTCAGACCTTCGACACCGCTCCACGCCACGCCGGCCCAGTTCAGGTGCTGGCTCTCATCGCCGTCGGCCAATGTCCCGTAGGAAGTGCCGATGCGCGTGTGGCCACTCTGGTTGTAAGGCTTGGTGAAACTGGCCTGGCCGCCTTCGATCAACCAGCCGTCGAAGCTGTGGTTGGTCAGGCTCACACCACGGAAGGTCTGCGGCAGCATGCGTGTGTCACCGCCGGCAATCACCGGGTTGGTGAGGAACAGGTCGCCGGCCTTCAACTCGGTATCGAACGCACGCATTTTCAACGTGCCCCCTGCGGTGGAGAACGCTCCCGGTGCTTTGCCGCCGTTCTCTCTGACCGGCAGGATGCTCGAGCCGTCCGTGCCGCCACCGCCATCCAGCTTCAACCCGAGCATGGCGTGGGCATCAATGCCGAAACCGACTGTGCCTTCGGTGTAACCCGACTTGAAGACCCCGAGAAAGCCCTGGCCCCACTCGATGTTGTCGTCCGCTTTCTGCAAGCGGTTGCGATTCATGTAGTAGTTGCGGGCGTTGAGGTTGAGGCTCGAACCTTCGACGAAACCTTCTTTGGCAGGCTCGTCGGCGTGAGCGGCAGGGGCAATCGTTGCGGCAATTGCAATGAACAGCGGGGTGAAGCGAACTGGGTAACGCACGTGCAATGGAGCTCCTTGGGTCAACTGGCGCCTCTATATTTTGAGGCGCTCGATGTTTCTTGTTGTTACAGACGAACCAAACGGCTTTCAGACCACAACGAAAAAAGGCCGCTGAAAGGCAGCGGCCTGGAATGACGACGGTTGAACGGGAAGAGCCAAACAACCGCGTCGAGGGAAACGGTGCGGTGCGCGACTCAGCTGTCTTTTTCCAGCGATTGAGCCTGGGAAGTTGCAGCCTGAGGGGCTTGCGTCGCGTCTTTGGCCTTGGCCATCATTTCTGCCTGATGCTGGTCATACGCTTGAGCGCGGGCAGAATTCTGCGCCACGAACGCGTGGGATTCTTCAGCCATCGCCATCGGCGACAGGATCAATGAGGACAAAACGAAAGCGCTGGCAATACCCATACTGTTGGACATCTTGAAAACCTTCTCGCTTGGCGAGTGCTGTTTGGTGCGGGCAAAGATAAGGTTGCCGGGCGTTGGGAAACAGCGTGATTTTCATAAATGACTGTTGCGCAGGAGGTAAAAGTCGAATATTGCGGTGCAGCCAAGAGCAACCCCCTCACCCCAGCCCTCTCCCCCAGGGGGGCGAGGGGGAAAGGGAGTAGATCCGGGGCTTTTCAAAATCCGAGTTCGACTGGATATTTCAGGTCGGCGTACTTCGAGAGAACAACTCGGTCAGTCCCCTCTCCCTCCGGGAGAGGGTTAGGGTGAGGGGCTTTTCAGACCGGCAAATAAATCCCGAAAGTATTCATCCCCCGATCACTGCGCACAAACACATCCCCACCATGCATCAGCGCAATCGCCTTGACGATCGCCAGCCCCAACCCATGGTTATTGCCACTGTTGCTACGCGACGCATCCACCCGATAAAAGCGCTCGAACAAGCGTGGCAAATGCTCACTGGCAATCGGCGAACCGGGGTTGGCCACGCCGATACTCACCTGATGCTCCTCGACCTCGATGCATACCTCGATCACCTGTCCCGGCCCGGTGTGCTGCACCGCATTACTCAACAAATTGATCAACGCCCGGCGCAAATGCGCGACCTCGATCTGCACCAGCGCATCACCGCTGACCTGCACCTGAACCTGCGCGTCCTCGAGAATGAAATCCAGATATTCCAGTGTCGTCGCCACCTCATCCGCCAGCGAAGTGGATGTGAGTTTGGTCGCCTTGTTGCCCTGGTCGGCACTGGCCAGAAACAGCATGTCATTGATGATCGAACGCAGCCGTTCCAGCTCTTCCAGATTCGATTGCAGCACCTCGAAATAATGTTCGGCAGAGCGCCCACGGGTCAGCGCCACTTGCGTCTGGCCGATCAGATTGGTCAGCGGCGAACGCAGTTCATGGGCGACGTCGGCGTTGAACGATTCCAGCCGCGAATAGGCGACTTCAACCCGTTCCAGCGTCGAGTTGAATGAGTCGACAAACTGCTCCAGCTCCGGCGGGAGCGGCGACAAACGCAAGCGCCCGGCCCGCAGCGGCGGCGCCAGACGCTGGGCTTCATGGGACAGTTTGATCAACGGTTTGAGACCAATCCGCGCCACCCAATAACCCAGCGCCGAAGCCATCAGCACACCGACAATCGCCAGCCCGATCAGCGCGATCAACAGGTTGTGCTGAGTCTCGTGAAAGGTCTCGGTATCAATGCCGATCATGAACCGTAGCGGCGGGCGCTGATCCTTGGCTGGCAACTCGGTCAGCAACACTTTCAGCGGATAAGGATGGTCGGGCAACTGCAGGTCATGCATGCCCAGCGGCCCTTGGGCGAAGGCGCGAATCGCTGCATCGGGCTGACCGTATTCGTAACCCGGATCGCCGCTCACCACCCAGAAACGAATACGTTTGTCCTCTTCGCCGAGCAGCTTCAACTTGGCGTTTATCTTCACCCAGTGCTCGGGTGTGCCGAAGCGATTGAGTGCCGATTCGAGCACGCTGTAACGCGCATCCAGCTCGGCTTCCGGCAGCAGGCCCAGTCCCTTGTCCACCTGTTGATAAAGCGCACCGCCGATCAACAGAAACACCAGCAGCGCCACCAATGTGAACATGCCGCTGAGGCGCAACGCGATGGAATTACTGGACACCACGGCTCTCCAGTACATAACCCATGCCGCGAATGGTGTGCAGCAGTTTCTCGTCGAACGGCCCGTCGAGCTTGGCGCGCAGACGTTTGATCGCGACTTCGACGACGTTGGCATCGCTGTCGAAATTGATGTCCCAGACCATCTCGGCAATCGCGGTTTTCGAAAGGATTTCACCTTGCCGGCGGGCCAACACGCTCAACAGCGAGAACTCCTTGGCCGTCAGATCCAGTCGGGTTCCGGCGCGGGTGGCCTTGCGGCTGATCAGATCTATCCACAGGTCGGCGATGCTCACCTGCACCGGTTCATGCCCGCCGCTGCGCCGGGTCAGCGCTTGCAGGCGCGCGACCAGTTCAAGGAAGGAAAATGGTTTGCCGAGGTAATCGTCGGCACCGTCGCGCAGGCCTTTGATGCGGTCTTCGACGCGCTCGCGGGCGGTGAGCATGATCACCGGGGTCTGCTTGCGTGCACGCAATGCGCGCAGTACGCCGAAGCCGTCGAGGCCCGGCAACATGACGTCGAGGACGATCACCGCATAGTCGCTTTCCAGCGCCAGATGCAGACCCTCGACGCCGTCGCGGGCGAGATCCACGGTGTAACCCTGTTCCGTCAGACCGCGGTGCAGATAGTCCGCGGTTTTTTCCTCGTCTTCGATAATCAGAACGCGCATGACCCTGCCTCAGTCTGTGGTCGCCAATGCCGGTGAGGGCATCGGTTTGGGCCGGTGGAACAGCCGCTCGAGCCACAAGTATATGACTGGAGTGGTAAACAACGTCAGCATCTGGCTGACCAGCAAACCGCCGACTACCGCGATCCCCAGCGGCTGGCGCAACTCGGCGCCGGTGCCGTAACCGAGCATCAGCGGCAGCGCGCCAAGCAGGGCGGCGAGGGTGGTCATGATGATCGGCCGGAACCGCGTGATGCACGCTTCGAAAATCGCATCCTGCGGCGACAGGCCTCGGTGGCGCTGCGCTTCGAGCGCGAAGTCGATCATCAGGATGCCGTTCTTCTTGACGATACCGATCAGCAACACCAGCCCGATCAAGGCCATGATCGAAAAGTCCTGGCCGCAAATCCACAGCATGATCACCGCGCCCAAACCTGCTGCCGGCAATGTCGAAATGATCGTCAGCGGATGTACGAAGCTTTCATAAAGCACACCGAGAATGATGTACACCGCCACCAGTGCCGCGAGAATCAGCCACGGCTGGCTGGCCAGTGAACTCTGGAACGCCTGCGCTGCGCCCTGGAAATTGCCGCTGATCGCCGTCGGCATGCCGATCTCGGCCTTGGCCTGATTAAGCAGAATCACCGCATCACCCAACGCCACGCCGGGCGCGAGGTTGAACGACAGGTTGGCGGCGGGGAACATGCCATCGTGGGCAATCGACAGCGGGCCGATGGTCGGCGCATCGAATCTGGCCAGCGCCGACAGCGGCACCATCTCGCCACTGAGCGGCGAGCGCAGGTAGAAATAGTTGAGGCTTTCTGCTTTGCCGCGTTGCTTGGTGTCCAGTTCCAGAATCACGTTGTACTGGTTGACCTGGGTCTGGAATTCATTGATCTGCCGTTGACCGAAGGCGTCGTACAGCGCCTCATCGACATCGCTGGCGGTCAGGCCGAAACGGGCGGCGGCGCTGCGGTCGATGCTGATGTGGGTGATGCTGCCGCCCAGTTGCAAGTCGTTGGAAATATCGCGGAACGCCGGGTTGCTGCGCAGTTTTTCCGTGAGGCGTTGCGTCCATGTCGCGAGGGTCGCGCCGTCGTTACTTTTGAGCACGTATTGGTACTGCGCGCGGCTCGGGCCGGAGCTGAGGTTGATGTCCTGGCCGGCGCGCAGATAGAGGACGATGCCGGGGACCTTCATCAGTTGCGGGCGAATGCGGTCGATGAACTGGCTGGCGCTGACGTCACGGTCGCCACGTTTTTTCAGGGCAATCCAGAAGCGGCCGTTGGCGATGGTTTGGTTGCTGCCGGACACGCCGACCGAGTGGGAAAACGCCTGCACCGCCGGATCCGCGGCGACGATTTCGGCCATTGCCAGGTGTTTTTTCACCATGTCGCCGTAGGAAATATCCGCCGCAGCTTCGGTGGTGCCGAGGACGAAACCGGTGTCCTGCACCGGGAAGAAACCTTTCGGGATAAAGATGTAACCGCCGATGGCCAGCGCCAGCGATAAACCGAACACGCCGATCATCAGTTTCTGATGGGCGAGGGCGCGGCGCAGACCTTTCTCGTACCAGCCGAGCAGACGTTCGCTGAAGCCCGGTTTGGCGTGGGCGTGATGCACCGGTTTGCGCATGAACAGCGCAGCGAGAGTCGGCGCCAGGGTCAGCGACACCACCACGGAAATCATGATGGTCGAGGTCGCGGTCAGGGCGAATTCCTTGAACAGCCGGCCGACCACGCCGCCCATGAACAGCAGCGGAATAAACGCCGCCACCAGCGAGAAACTGATCGAGACCACGGTGAAACCGATCTCGCCAGCGCCTTTGATGGCCGCCTCGCGCATGTCGTCGCCGGCCTCCAGATGTCGGTGGATGTTTTCGACCACCACGATCGCATCGTCGACGACGAAACCAACCGCGACGACGATCGCCACCAGCGTCAGGTTGTTCAGGCTGAAACCGAGGATATACATCAGGGCAAAACTGGCGATCAACGACACGCCGAGTACCGCCGAAACAATCAGGGTCGCCGACAACTGACGCAGGAACAGCGCCATCACCGCGACCACCAGCATGATCGCGATCAACAGGGTGATTTCGACTTCATGCAGCGAAGCGCGGATGGTCTGGGTGCGGTCGATCAGGGTTTTCACTTGCACCGAGGCCGGCAGCATCGCTTCGAGGCCGGGCAGGGCAGCTTGAATGCGGTCGACCGTTTCTACGATGTTGGCGCCGGGCTGGCGCGAGATCACCAGGTTCACACCGGGTTGATCACCGGCCCAGGCTTGCACGTAGGCATCTTCCGAACCGTTGACGACTTTGGCGACATCGCGCAGGTGAACCGGGGCGCCATCCTTGTAGGAAACGATGAGTTGGCTGTAGTCCTCGGGGTGGAACAACTGGTCGTTGGTCGACAGCGTCGAGATGCTTGATTCGCCGTACAGCGCCCCTTTGGCGAGGTTGAGGCTGGTCTGCTGAATCGCCAGTCGGATGTCGGCGAGGGTCAGGCCGATCGCCGCGAGTTTGTCCGCCGAGGCTTGTACGCGAATCGCCGGACGTTGCTGACCGGTGATGTTGATTTGTCCCACGCCGTCGATCTGACTGATCTGACGCGAGAGCAGGGTTTCCACCAGGTCGCTGAGTTCGGTGCCGGGCATTTGCGTCGAGCTGACGCTGAGGATCAGCACCGGGCTGTCGGCCGGGTTGACCTTCTTCCAGGTCGGCAGGGTCGGCATGTCTTTGGGCAGTTTGCCGGCGGCGGTGTTGATCGCCGCTTGGACTTCCTGGGCGGCGGTGTCGATGCTTTTATCGAGGGTGAACTGCAGGGTCAAAAGGCTGGAGCCGAGCGCACTGCTGGAGGTCATCTGGGTCATGCCGGGGATGGCGCTGAATTGCACCTCCAGCGGCGTGGCCACGGACGAGGCCATGGTGTCGGGGCTGGCGCCGGGCAATTGCGCGGAAACCTGGATCGTAGGAAATTCCGCTTCCGGCAGTGGGGCAATCGGTAAACGCGGGAAGGCAATCAAACCGACCAGCACCAGCGCGATGGTCAGCAGGATTGTGGCGACCGGGTGATCGATGCACCACGTCGAGACGCCTTTGTGCGCCTTCATGGTTTCGGCTCCGCCTGCACTACCTGCGCCGGCTCGGTCATCACTTGTACGGTCGAGCCTGGCTTGAGCCGAGACTGGCCGTCGGTGACCAGCACATCACCGGCCTTCACGCCTTTGATGATGTCCTGGCCGCTGCCCTGATAAACCATCTGCACTTGCACGGCTTCAACCTTGTCGCCATTCACGCGGTAAACGAAGTGTTGGTCGAGACCGCGTTGTACGACGGTGGGTGGGACGACTAGCGCATCTTTGTCGAGGGCTGTCTGAATTTTTACCGTGACCAGCAGGCCGGGCCAGAGCTTCTGGCTGGCGTTGTCGAATTCGGCCTTTGCGCGGATGGTGCCGGTGTTGGCGTTGATCTGGTTGTCGATCAGGGTCAGGTGGCCTTCGCCGAGCAGGTTGCCGGTTTCGCCGTCGGTGTCGGCGCCGATGTAGGCCTTGACCGGTGCGCGCTGCGGATCGTTGATCAGGCCTTGCAGGGTCGGCAGCATTTGCTGCGGCAGGGAGAATTCGACGGCGATCGGGTCGATCTGGGTGACGGTGAACAGGCCGGCGGTGTCGGTCATGCGCAGGAAGTTGCCTTCATCGACTGTGCGAATACCGACGCGGCCGGTGACGGGGGAGCGGATCTGCGTGTAGGAAAGTTGCACCTGCGCCGCATCAATCGAGGCCTGGTTGCCTTGGGCGGTGGCCTTCAGTTGGTTGACCAGGGCTTGTTGCTGGTCGTAGGTCTGTTTCGAGATGCCGTCGTCGACGGTGAGCAGTTTGTAGCGTTTGAGGTTGACCAGGGCGACTTGCAGTTGCGCCTGGCTTTCGCCCAGTTGGGCGCGGGCCTGATCGAGGCTGGCGCGGATGGAGCGGTCGTCGATGGTGGCCAGCAGGTCGCCTGCTTTGACGAGTTGGCCTTCTTTGACGAGGATTTTGGTGAGGATGCCGTCGATCTGGGGGCGCACGACGACGCTGTGTAATGAAAGGACGGAGCCGATGCCGCTGGTGTAGCGGGGGACGTCTTTTGCGCTGACCGCTATGACTCGCACGGGGATTGCTGTGGGGGTGGCGAGTTTGGTTGGGGCGGGTTTCAGGGCGTACCACAGACCTGCGCCTGCGAGGACGATCAATAGGGTGGCGAGCAGGGCTTTGTTCTTTTGGATTCGCATGCGGGGTGGGCGCCGGGCGGAGTTTGGGCAGGGTTAGGGTCTTTATAAACTTGTTTGGGGGTCAGGAGGGTGACGGCTGGCTGTCAGCGCTGTCAGTTTTCTCTGTGTGTATATCCGTTGCTGCGGGTGTTGCTGATTACGGTTCCGCCCTTACGGCGGGTCACTTTTTCCAGACGCCGAAAAAGTAACCAAAAAGGCTTGCTCCTACGTACGGCCCGCTCGCTGGGGCTCGGGGTTCCTTCGCTCCGGGATCGATCCGGGCGCAGCGCCTACGGTTTGCTTCGCTGCACCTCCTCTCGCTGTGTTTGGCTGCGCCAAACGGTCGCTGCGCTCCCACGCCCGGATCAATCCCTCCACTCAGCCTTCCGACGTCGCCCGTGGATCAAGATCAAGATCAAGATCAAGAGCAGGCGAGCTGACACTCGGCCTATTGAGTGGTGAAGAGCGCGGGTGTTCGGCTTTGGTTTTGTGGTGGATTCGCCCCTCACCCCAGCCCTCTCCCGGAGGGAGAGGGCTAGGGTGAGGGGCTTTTGATCTGTTTCAAAACCTGAGTTCAACACGGTATCGCACGTCGGCGTACTTCTCCCAAACGACTCGGTCAGTTCCCTCTCCCTCCGGGAGAGGGCTAGGGTGAGGGGCTTTTGATCTGGTTCAAAACCTGAGTTCAACACGGTATCGCACGTCGGCGTACTTCTCCCAAACGACTCGGTCAGTTCCCACTCCCTCCGGGAGAGGGCTAGGGTGAGGGGCTTTTGATCTGTTTCAAAACCTGAGTTCAACACGTTATCGCACGTCGGCGTACCTCTCCCAAACACCTCGATCAGTTCCCTCTCCCTCCGGGAGAGGGCTAGGGTGAGGGGCTTTTGATCTGTTTCAGAATCTGAGTTCAACACGGCAATCGCACGTCGGCGTACCTCTCCCAAACACCTCGGTCAGTCCCCTCTCCCTCTGGGAGAGGGCTAGGGTGAGGGTTGGCTTTTGGCTGTTTAAATTTGTGTCAAATAACCAGAACCTTCCCACAAGCTTTTCAGGTTGTCCGTCGGACGTGCGCTCTCTAGTCTTTGGTTGTCGCCGAAAACTCGGCGATCGGGTGTGAGAACCCGGGCTAAGTATTATTCCAATACCAGTACCGTCATAATCGGCGCCAGCTGATTGCTGCCTGCATTTTTATGGCGGCTATGTACGGGCGGACTTCGGTCCGGCCGGAGGTTTTACTGGTCCTTGCCCGGTTTCTCACCCCGTACGTAGCTGCCACCCAATTCGCCGCGTGAGAAACGGTAATTGTTGGCTCCAATCAGTGAGGACTGAGTAAATGACTAAGCCCGTACCCGATCCACCCATCGATCCCACCACCCCACTCGAAGACGCCATCCGCGCCGACGACCAGATCAAAACCCGCGAAGCCATCAAGCGCGCGCTCGATTTCTACCTCTGCCCCGAACCTGTCAAACCGCGTCAGCCCAGTACGATGTTCCTCATCCACCCGAACATCGACACCGAAAGCCTGCTCGCCCACGCCTGCGAATCGCTGGCTTCAGCCAATGTCATGGCCGGTGATCTGGCCGATCAGCTCAGTCGCCCGCAGCGCAGTACGGCGCTGGCGATCCAGCAGATCGTCATGCTTGCCGAGCTGGCGGTGAACCGGGCGCTGGATCGGGTTGATCCACAAACGTAATCCGTCGGAACACCGCGTCATCGTTCTTCGCGAGCAGGCTCGCTCCCACCGTTTGAAGCGCAGTCCACCTGTGGGAGCGAGCCTGCTCGCGAAGACGTCTGATTGGGCACCCCATCTCTAAAGGCCATTTTTTGTTGAGCAGTCCCAATCCGGGACCTATTTGCCCACTACGCTTCTCAAGATCCGTCCCTCCACGCGGATAAACATTGTGTAGCCTGGGTTCTCTGGGCCGCTCACCCCGGGGGGGGCTTGAAATGAAGCTGAAAACCGCTCTGCCGTCTGTGCTTCTGTTGCTTCCACTCACAGCCTTCGCCGCGCCTGTCAGTCAATCCGGCGAGATCCGCTTCACCGGGCAAATCGTTGACTCGGGCTGTCAGGTCGGACCGGTCGGGGCGTTTGCGTCTCGTGAGTTTCGCCAGATCGAAATCAAGCCCGGTGTGAAAGTCGATGTCGACACCGATCGCAACGCTTGCAGTCATCAGTCGCTGCCGATTTCCATGCGCTACGAAGCGCTGAAGACCTCGACCGACAAAGGCATCGTCATCATCAGTTACCTGTAAACCGTTCGGCGTGCGCTGCAAATCTTCAGGTGCCGAAACAAGGCGCACAGGTATACTGCGCGCCTTCGCGGCTCACTGATCGGGCCCGACTTTTTGCTTTCCGGAGCTTTTATGACTTCCCCGACCCTGCCGCCGGTTGACGACGCCGTGAGCGATGTCCCGGCTGAACTGGCCGACACCAGCGATACCAAAGCCGAAATCCCGGCCTTCAAGTTCCCATTCAAGCCGGGCGAGCTGGCCTCTGCCAAAGGCTCGAACCAGCCGTGGTACAAGAACGGCGCCAAGAATGGCCACACCAAGACCCCGGGCATGGCGCCGCCGGGTACCCGTCGTTCGATGGGCAAGCGCTGATCTGTTCTTGAGGTAATCGCACCAAGACGCAGAATATTCCCACAGAGATAGCAGATTCGCCCTCTGGGAATCCAAGCGACCTTTCGTCAAAGATTCATGCCCCGTGAACGCTTTGATAAAGGTCGCTTCCATGTCTCTGGCAAAAATCCTGTCCGCTTTGTCGCTGTTAGCCCTGACCACCGGTTGTGTGTCGTCGACGGTCGAGCCGACGCTGCGGTTTGGCGTCGAACCTCTCGTACCCCCCTTTGAAAGTCGCAACGATAAAGGTGAACTGGTCGGACTCAACATCGAGTTGGGCAATGCCTTGTGCGCCGAACTGCAAAAACGTTGCGTGTGGGTCGATCAGGATTACGCGACCAATATCGTGGCGCTTGAGGCCAATCGTTTCGACGTGATCATGCCGATGACGGCCACCCCGGCGCGGCGGGAACGCATCGATTTCACTGAAAACCTCTACCCGTTGAGCAGCCAGTTGGTCGCGCGCAAGGGGACGCATCTGCAACCTGATGCCAAATCACTCCAAGGCACACGTATTGGTGTGTTGGCCGGCACCAGTCGCGAGGCGTTCGCCAAGGCGCGCTGGGCTGAGTCGGGTGTGACGATTCGTAGTTTTCAATTCAACGATCAACTGATTGCGAGTCTGCAGAGCGGTGAAATCGATGCCACCTTGCAGGATTCCATCGAAATCACGCACGCATTCTTGAGCCGGCCGCAGGGTCAGGCGTTCGGTTTTGCAGGGCCGGCGCTCAAGGATCCGATGCTGGGCACGGGCGCGGCCATGGCTTTGCGCAAAACCGACAGCAAACTGCGTGATGAACTCAATGCGGCCCTCGAGCGTTTAAAACAGAGCGGCCAGTATCAGGCGATAACTGAGCGCTATCTGTCGTCTGCTATCAGCGACTTCCCCCGTTATCGAGCCAAGGCGCAGGATTTGCCGTTTTCCGATTCCGTACAGATAGGTGAGACGATCTACTTGTCCGGTGTGCTCGGGCTGGATGTCGATGGCCAACTGGCGGCGGGCGGGATTCGTCCGCAAATGGTTCAGGTCATGGAGAATCTGCGTAGCGCGCTGGACCGAAGTGGTTCATCTCTCGCGCACGTGGCCAAGTGCACCGTGATTCTCACCGACGTCAAGGATTTCGCCGGGATGAACGAGGTTTATCGCCGCTATTTCCCTGCCGACCGGTTACCTGCTCGCACGACGTTCGCGGGCAGGCAACTGGTGGTGCCGGGAGCTAAAGTGGAGCTTGAATGTCTGGCAGTGGCTGCCAGCTGAAAAAGTCGCAAGCATTCCCGTCAGCCGTCAGCCGTCAGCCGTCAGCCGTCGCTGCGTTGTGCGTGCGGTTGATGGCTAAATGCATGCCGGCGCAGGCGCTTGCGCCTATGTGGCAGGCGCTCAAGCACGGACAGTCGTGGATGGGCCTGGTGAAAAATCGTTGCAAGAACAGCGATCATTTCAGCGGGATCAGCGAGCGGCTCAGTTTTACTGGGAAATGCATTTCAAATGCAGGAGTGAGCCTGCTCGGGATGAGGCCCGTGCAGACGCTAAAGAATCTGGATCAAGCCACGCGCAACGAGATAAACGCATACGTCTGCGCCGGCTCCGTCACCACCTGAGCCCCGGCCGCCAACACCTGCCCGGCAACATCATCGCCCGACAGATGAAACACCCACTCACTCGGCGCAGTCTTCAACGGTTGCGCTGTCACCTGATCAATCACCGCCGCAAACGCATCCATATTCGGTAAGTACGCAGTAAACCCGTCACCCTTCAACGCCGTGGTGCGAATCCCCAGCATCGCGCAGATCGCGTCCTTGATGCCGATGTCATCGCGATCGGCCTGGCGCGAACGTTGAATCAATTCGACCAGTTCCTGATCAACCAACTCGCCGCCAGCGATCAAAACCGGCCCCTGTTGCCAGGACTCCGGCGGGCAATCCTTGGCGGCAGGGTTGAGCGGGATATGCGGATTGATTTCCGCCGGATAAATGCGGCAGACCAACGGCCGTCGCTTGTAGATCCGGCACAACTTGTCTTCGTCAAGATTCCGACAGGGGCCGACGTTGTAAGCCGCGAAGGTGATTGCCACATGGGCGTCGGTTGCGCCGCTGCGAACGACCGCTGAGCGACGTTCGGCATGTTCTCGCTGCTGCGCCGGCAGACCCAGGTCATTACCGAGAAAAGCCTCCACCAGCACAATCACCTGACCGCCATCCGCCGCCCACATGCGGGCTTCGGCCAGGGTCAGGGGAACATGGTGATCGGTGCAGCATTTGCCGCAGCCTACGCAGGAAAACGTCGTATTCATTGAGCGATCTGTCTTCAATCAGGGTGTGAAACGGTGGCGGAAAACCACCGCACAGACGCTGATCGAAGCAAGTTATGCGCCACTCACTGGGATTTGGCGCTCGGACGGATCGAGTCCCACTCGGTGACGAAGGCGGTTTTCGACTGTTTGTTGTACAGACACAGCTCGGTGCCTTGCTGGCCTTTCATGTGTTTTTGCGGGTACTGGCCTTGCAGCAACACGGCGGTGTAGCCGACGCGGTCATCGAACTGCGCTGGGGTACCGACGGGTTTGGTGTTTTTCAGGCTGCTGGCTTTGGTGCAACTGGCGAGTACGGTTTTGTCGTAAGCGGCCCAGGCGTCGGGGCTGGAGGCGTGGGCTTGAGAGGCGAGGGCGGTGAGGCAGAGCAGGCTTAAGGTGAGGGCTTTCATGGTGGGCGTCCTTGGGCGGGGGTGGCCAAGGTTGGAGTCTGCCTGAGTGTTAGAAGTTGCCTGTGCCGGCCCTTTCGCGAGAGGGCTCGCTCCCACCCTGGAATGGCATTTCAAAATGTGGGAGCGAGCCTGCTCGCGAAGACGGTCGATCAGTCCGGCACCAACTCCCGGCGGACCACATACATCCCGGCACTTTCATACAAGCGCTGCGCCCGCCGGTTGTCCTCCAGCACCTTCAGATCGACAAACCCTTCGCGCCGCTGCTGAAACACCTTGAATGCTTTGAGCAACAGCGCCCGGCCCAATCCGCGCCCCTGCATGCGCGGATGCACCACCAGATTCTTGATATAGGCACTTGTCCAGCATTGCGCCACGCCGACCACGCCTTCGGCATCCTGGGCAATAAAGCACAGGGTCGGATCGTATTCAGGATCGGTCTCGAATTGCTGCTGCCAAGTGTCCAGCGCCGGCACCCGGCCGCCACCTTCGGGGTAGCCGAGTTGCATCAAATGATGCACGTCCGGCGCGATTTCGACGGAGTACGTGCCCAGTTCAATGCCTTCAGGCCAAAGTGCATCCGGCGCGTCCTTGGCAAGATCGCGCCGCATCAAAAAACAATACGTCTCGGCCAAGACTCAGTGCCCGTGTGCGGCGACGTGTTTGGCCGCTTCGATCAGGCAGTGGGTCAGTTCCGGCGATGAGAACTTGGTCAACACGCCGTTCGCCCCGGCCAGGCGCGCTTTTTCGCTGTTCATCGCGCTGTCGAGCGAGGTGTGCAGCAACACGTACAAATGGGCGAAGTCCGGTGTTTCACGCAGGGTGCGGGTGAAGGCGTAACCGTCCATTTCGGACATTTCGATGTCGGAGACGATCAGGTTGATCTGCTGCGCCGTGCCTTGCAGGTCGAGCAGGCAGTCGATGGCTTCCTTGGCACTGCGTGCGGTGTGGCATTGCAGGCCGAGGTTGCGCAGGGTGTGCACCGATTGTTGCAGCGCCACCTGGCTATCGTCGACCACCAGAATCCGCGCATTGCCGAGCACATCAGCGTCTTCCATGCTCAGATCGGTCGGGGCCATTTCGATCTGCGCCGGGGCGATGCTGTGGATAACTTTTTCGATATCCAGTACCTGCACCAGCGTGCCGTCCACCGACGTCACGCCGGTGATGTAAGCGCGTGAACCGCCGGAGCCGAATGGCGGTGGTTTGATGTCGGTGGTCAGGCAGTGAACGATTTTGCTCACCGCTTGTACGTGCAGGCCCTGCTTGGAGCGGCTGACGTCGGTGACGATCAGGCAGCCGCCGTTCGGATCTTCGAGCGGACGCTCACCGATCGCGCGGCTAAGGTCGATGACCGACAGCGAGGCGCCTCGCAGGGTGGCGATGCCTTTAACGTGCGGGTGCGACTCCGGTAGTTTGGTCAGCGGCGGGCAGGGGATGATTTCACTGACTTTCAGCAGGTTGATCGCCATCAGCTTGCCGCTGCGCAAGGTAAACAGCAGAAGCGAAAGTGAGTCTGCGCGGGCTTTGGTGGAGGACATATGAACCTTCTGTGGAAAGGTGGTGGGCGAGGGTGGAAATCGCCAGAAACTATTGATGCCGGGTTATCGGCGTTAAAGGGGTGGGCTTTAGGTTAGTTGTCGGGTTGTGTTTCGATCAAAAGCCAAAGCCCCTCACCCCAGCCCTCTCCCGGAGGGAGAGGGGGCCGACGGAGGTGTCAAACGTTGTACATCGACCTGAATGACCGAGTCGATTATGGATTCGGTAAAGATCTTTCACGTCGGCGGAATTCTTGAATATCCCCCAATCAGTCCCCTCTCCCTCTGGGAGAGGGCTAGGGTGAGGGTGTGCTTTTAGCCTTTCATCCCCAACCGCTTGGCCATCCGCCCAAGGTTCGCCCGATCCAGCCCCAACTCCCGCGCCGCACTCGCCCAGTTATCCTGATTACGCTCCAGCGCCGCACTGATCAAACGCCGCTGATACTGCTCGGTCGCACTGCGCAAATCTCCGCTAATCAGCGGCATCTCGGTCACCGCACCAACAACAGCCTCAACCGAGTTATCCACAGCCTCGCGCGGTAAATCCAGATCCGCCGCGCTCAAACTGAGAATCTTCGGCCGCACCTTGCAGTTGCCCAGCGCTTTCAACGCACTGCGCCCGATCAAGTGCTCAAGTTCGCGCACGTTGCCCGGCCAAGTGTAGGCGAGCAGCGCTTCCTGAGCGTCGCTGTTCAGGCGCAGGCTGTTGAGGCCCATGCGCGAGCGATTCTGTTCGAGGAAGAAGCCGCTGAGCAACAACACGTCGCGGCCGCGATCGCGCAGCGCCGGTACGCGCAGCGGGTACACACTGAGGCGATGGTAGAAGTCGGCGCGATAGCGACCGCTGCGCACTTCTTCGGCCAGGTCGCGGTTGGTCGCGGCAATCAGGCGCACATCGACCTGATGCTCCTTGTCCGAGCCCAAACGTTGCAATTGACCGCTCTGCAAGACGCGCAGCAATTTCGCCTGCACGGTCAGCGACAACTCACCGACTTCATCGAGAAACAGTGTGCCGCCATTGGCCAGTTCGAACTTGCCGCGACGGTCGTTGGTGGCGCCGGTGAAGGCGCCGCGCACGTGGCCGAACAATTCGCTTTCTACCAGCGTATCCGGCAGGGCGGCGCAGTTGAGGCTGATGACCGGTTTGTCGGCGCGCGCTGATGCGGCGTGAATCGCCTGGGCGACCAGCTCTTTGCCGACGCCGGTTTCGCCGGTGATCAACACGGTCAGATCACTGCCGCCAACCAGATTGATTTCTTCTACTAACTTCTTCAGCGCCTTGCTCTGGCCGATCATTTCGCGATTCTGCTGGCCGCTGGCCTGACGATAAACCTCGGCGCGCTGGTGTTCGTCCTCGGCGCGATTGGCCAAGCGTTGAATGCGTTCGGCAGCGTTGACCGTGGCCGAGGCGAGGCTGGCGAAGGCTTGCAAGGCGTCGAGCTCGATCGGTTCGAAACGCTCGGGATCGAGCGCATCGAGGGTAATCAGGCCCCAGAGCTTTTCATCGACAAATAAAGGACAGCCGAGGCAATCGTGGACCTCCAGATGCTCGTTGAGGCCATCGACCAAGCCGTCATAAGGATCGGGCAAGTCGCTGTCGGCGGCGAATCGCGTGGGTCCGGCACCGCTCAGGAGTATTTCGAAGCGCGGATGCTCGCTGACCTTGAAGCGCCGGCCGAGGGTGTCGGTGCTCAAACCGTCCACCGCCAGCGGCACCAGCGCTTCGCCGTCGAGGCGCAACAATGCGGCGGCATCGCAGGGCAGCAGGGCGCGCATGGCTTCAAGCAAGCGCCGATAGCGCTCGCCCTCGGGCAGTTCGCGGGACAGGTCGGAGACGAGAGGCAGCAGGGTGGTAAGCAAGGATTTGGCGATCATGGTCTTGTAGTCAAAGAGACAAGATGTAGTCGGGATGACTATAAAGGCCTTTGAGTCTTTATGACTACTGTGTTTTCAAGGTATTGATTTATATAGATAAAATAGTTGGCATGAAACCTGATAAGCCTAAGGTAACTTTTCCAAGAAACTCAGGAGTCACCTTATGCTTAGCGTCCAGGATCGTGCCATCGTCAAATCCACTGTGCCCCTGCTGGAAAGCGGCGGTGAAGCGCTGATCACGCACTTCTACCGCATGATGCTCTCCGAATACCCGGAAGTTCGCCCGCTGTTTAACCAGGCGCACCAGGCCAGCGGTGACCAGCCGCGCGCGCTGGCCAACGGCGTGTTGATGTATGCGCGGCACATCGATCAGCTCGACCAGTTGGGCGATCTGGTGGCGAAAATCATCAACAAACACGTGGCCCTGCAGATCCTTCCGGAGCATTACCCGATTGTCGGCGCCTGCCTGCTGCGCGCCATTTCCGAAGTGCTCGGCGAAGAGATTGCCACACCGGAAGTGATGAACGCCTGGGGCGCGGCTTACGGGCAACTGGCGGACATTCTGATCGGCGCCGAAACCGCGATCTACGACCAGAAAGAGCAAGCCGTCGGCGGCTGGCGCGGGGCGCGGGAGTTCATCGTCGCGGCCAAGGTCGAGGAGAGCGCGGAAATCATTTCGTTCTACTTCGAGCCTGCTGATAAAGGCCCGATCCTCGCGGCGGAGCCGGGCCAGTACATCGGCATGAAGCTGATCCTCGACGGTGAAGAAATCCGCCGCAATTACTCGTTGTCGGCATTGGCGAATAACGGTCAGTACCGCATCAGCGTCAAGCGCGAACCGGGTGGCCGCGCATCCAATCACCTGCACGATCAACTGCATGTCGGCGCCAGCATTCAGCTGTTCCCGCCATCGGGTGAGTTCACCTTGGCTGCGAGCGACAAGCCACTGGTGCTGATCAGCGGCGGCGTCGGCATCACGCCGACTCTGGCGATGCTCGAAGCGGCGCTGGAAACCGAGCGGCCGGTGCACTTTATCCATTGCGCGCGTAATGGCAGCGTGCATGCGTTCCGTGACTGGATTGATGAGCTGGCTGAGCGCCATCCGCAACTCAAGCGTTTTTACTGCTATGCCGAAGATGACGGTGTCAGCCCGGCGGCGGACAAGGTCGGGATGCTGGATCAGGCGCTGTTGGGCGAGTGGTTGCCGCAGGAGCGTGATGTCGACGCGTACTTCCTCGGGCCGAAGGGCTTCATGGGCGCGATCAAGCGGCATCTGAAAGCGCTGGGTGTGCCGGAGAAACAAAGCCGTTATGAGTTCTTTGGGCCGGCTGCTGCTTTGGAGTGATCTGAAACCGGGTTGCCTTCATTCGCGAACAGGCTCGCTGCCACGGGGGATTTGTGTTTGACACAGATCCAATGTGGGAGCGAGCCTGCTCGCGAAGGCCGTTACGCGGTGCTGATTCTTAAAAAGTGTTTAAAGGTTAATCGTTTCTTAACCGGTTTATCGTTTATTCCCCGATGCTGATGATAGGCGCTCGTCGTTTACATGATCAGGATCGCCCCCATGTCGCATTTTGCCTTCGCCCGTCGTTTCAGCTTCGCAGCCATCGGTCTTTCGGCCGCGTTGCTGACGAGCCCGTTTGCCTTTGCCGAATCTGCCCTGATAAAGCCGCAGACCCTGATCGTCGATCAGAGCCTGCCCAAGACGCAGGTCGAAGCTATGGAAATGGCCGCGCGGCGTTACGCCAGTTTCTGGAATTCCGGTGAGGAGGCGTTGGCCACGGCGGCGTTGTCGCCGCAGTTTGTCGACCAGACGCCACCCGAAGGCCGGGTACAGGGGTCGACCGGGCCGTTGCTGGCGTCGAAGTTCTTTCGCACGGCGGTGCCGGACTTGAGTTGCGACATCGAGCAAATGATCATCGCCGGTGACCGCGTGGTGGTGCATCTGCACTTTCGCGGGCATTTCAGCGGTACGTTCAAGGCTCTCAAAGGGCAGGGCCAGCGTGTAGACTTCCGGGCAACCGATATCTATCAGATTGATAACGGTCGCATTGCGGCCAATTGGCATATCGAAGACAACATCAGCTTGATGGCGCAACTGCAAGCGCAGCCGCCGGCCAGCTGAACCATGGACATATAAAGGAAACGCGATGAGCGAGGAAACGATTCGACTGGGACGTGAGCGGCGCTTTCTGGTGCTGCTGGGCATCATCTGCCTGGCACTGATCGGCGGTGCGCTGTACATGCAGATCGTGCTCGGCGAAGCACCGTGCCCACTGTGCATTTTGCAGCGCTATGCATTGCTGCTGATCGCGCTGTTCGCGTTCATCGGCGCGGCGATGCGTACCCGTCGCAGCATCACCGTGTTCGAAGTGCTGGTGGTGCTTTGCGCGATTGCCGGGGCCGGTGTGGCCGGGCATCACGTGTACACCCAGTTCTACCCAGCGGTGAGCTGCGGCATCGATGTGCTGCAGCCGATTGTCGATGATCTGCCGCTGGCGAAGATTTTCCCGCTGGGCTTCCAGGTCGACGGTTTCTGCTCGACGCCGTACCCGCCGATCCTCGGCCTGTCGCTGGCGCAATGGGCGCTCGTGGCGTTCGTGCTGGTGGTGATCCTGGTGCCGCTGCTGACCTCGCGTAATCGAAAAGCACTGCGCTGAGTCAACTATTCGGCTGTCTGGCCGATACAGAAAACGCCCCGATTTGCGGATCAGCCAATCGGGGCGTTTTGCATTTCAGAGTGTTTGTGAAAACACCGTGACGGACGGCAAGGCAGGGTGCGGCAAGTGTGCGACATGTTGTCACACGCGCGGTGTCGCAGGACGCTTCAGTGATGCGGAATCGGGCGTTGTTACAAAAAAGGATTGGTCTGCTTCGGGGTTTTTCGGCTTTAGCACGCGGGTGCCAGAGCAGGCAGTTTTAACAAGCGCGGGCATATGGCCAAAAGCCTTGGGTTATCGGGGCTTGCGCTGTTCGAGCGTTCGGAAAAAGCCTTCAGAGCTGTCTGAACTGACGCGGGTACACCTACAATTTTTGGTGTTTTTGTTGAGAATTGATTTCGATAAGATGCGGAACTTTTGCAAAAATGGCGATGGATTGTTGCTCGAACGGATAAAAATTATTTCGGGATAAGACATGGTGTATAGGGCGCTACCTATCTACAATCGCCCGCACTGAATTCCCGGCACTGTTCAGCCTTTATTAAGGAACGCTTTTTATTAAGGCGCTGCGCAGAAAGTCGGGTGTCGAGTGAGTCGCAAGGCTTCCAAGACACCCAGGTGTCGGTGCCTTCCAACTTTCCGCACCAAATGGAATTGGTCTGTAACAAGGCCTTTGACCACGAATTCGAATAAGAACTGACCGCTGTCCCAGGTTTTGTCGAGCGTCTGACGCGCGACGGGCGGCCCTTATTCAATCCAAAGAAAATGCCAACCCTTGGCAGGGTGAAGTGTTGGCGATCAAAACCCAACTGCATTGCGCAAGCTGCTTTAGAGGTCGTGAGATGAGTAAAAACAGGTACCCCAGATTACTAGGCCTAGTGCCGCTGCTCGGCACGTTGTTGCTGGGAGGCTGCAACATGACCTTGCTCAATCCAACGGGCCAGGTCGGCCTGGAACAGCGCAACCTGATCATCACCGCGACCCTGCTGATGCTGTTGGTCGTTGTGCCGGTTATCGTCATGACCTTCCTGTTCGCCTGGAAGTACCGCGCGTCGAACAAGAACGCCGTCTACACCCCGAAATGGTCGCACTCGACCAAAATCGAAGTGGCAGTCTGGACCATCCCGGTTCTGATCATCATTGCCCTGGGTTACATCACCTACATTTCGACCCACGAACTGGACCCGTATCGTCCGATCCAGTCCGACGTCAAGCCTGTGACCATCGAAGTGGTCGCGCTGGACTGGAAGTGGCTGTTCATCTACCCGGAACAAGGCATTGCCACGGTCAACAAGATCGTGTTCCCGGCGCACACGCCAATCAACTTCAAGATCACCTCTGACGCTGTGATGAACTCGTTCTTCATCCCGGGTCTGGGCGGCCAGATCTACGCGATGGCGGGCATGCAGACCAAACTGCACCTGATCGCTGACCGTAACGCTGAAATGGACGGTATCTCCGCCAACTACAGCGGCGCGGGTTTCACCGGTATGAAATTCAAGGCTATCTCCACCACTCAGGAAGATTTCGACGCCTGGGTAAGTGAAGTCAAGAAGTCACCTAAACAGCTTGATCAAGCTGAATACGCGGCCCTTGCCAAACCGAGCCAGAACAACCCAGTCGAGCTCTACTCCTCGGTCACGCCGAACCAGTTCCAGATCATCGTCGACAAGTACGAAGGTATGAAGCCGGGCAAGCCGCTGAAGCACGAGAAGAAAGAGAAAGAAGTGGCGGCCACGGAAATTGACTCGAGTTCGCATTCAGCTGCCGGGGCAGAGGAGTAAACGATGTTTGGTAAATTAAGTTGGGAAGCAGTCCCATTCCACGAGCCGATCGTGATGGTGACCATCGCCATGATCGCCCTCGGTGGTCTGGCGCTGTTCGTTGCAATCACCTACTTCAAGAAGTGGACGTACTTGTGGACCGAGTGGCTGACTTCGGTCGACCACAAGAAAATCGGCGTGATGTACATCATCGTCGCCATGGTCATGCTGCTGCGCGGTTTTGCCGACGCCATCATGATGCGTACCCAGTTGGCCATGGCCACCGAAGGTTCGCCTGGCTACCTGCCACCTGAACACTATGACCAGATCTTCACCGCTCACGGTGTGATCATGATCATCTTCATGGCGATGCCATTCTTCACCGGCCTGATGAACCTTGCAGTGCCGCTGCAGATCGGCGCACGTGACGTTGCGTTCCCGTTCCTGAACTCCCTGAGCTTCTGGCTGCTGGTATCCGGCGTAGTACTGATCAACCTGTCCCTGGGCGTCGGCGAATTCGCCAAGACCGGTTGGGTTGCCTATCCACCATTGTCGGGTCTGCAGTACAGCCCTGGCGTGGGCATGGACTACTACATCTGGGCGCTACAGTTATCCGGGTTAGGTACGACGTTAACGGGGGTTAACTTCCTCGCGACCGTACTGAAAATGCGTACCCCTGGCATGAAACTGATGGACATGCCGATCTTCACCTGGACCTGCACCTGGGCAAACGTTCTGATCGTGGCTTCGTTCCCGATCCTGACCGCTACCCTGGCACTGCTGACCCTTGACCGTTACATGGATTTCCACATTTTCACCAATGAACTTGGTGGCAATCCAATGATGTACGTCAACCTGTTCTGGGCATGGGGCCACCCTGAGGTTTACATCCTGATCCTGCCGGCATTCGGCATCTTCTCGGAAGTGATCTCGGCGTTCACCGGCAAGAAACTGTTCGGCCACCACTCGATGATCTACGCTTCGGGCGCGATCTCGGTACTGGGCTTCATGGTTTGGCTGCACCACTTCTTCACCATGGGTTCGGGTGCCAGCGTCAACGCCTTCTTTGGTCTGGCGACGATGCTGATTTCCATCCCGACGGGTGTGAAGCTATTCAACTGGCTGTTCACCATCTACCAGGGCCGTCTGCGCTTCACCAGCCAGGTTCTGTGGACTCTGGGCTTCATGGTGACCTTCGCCATCGGCGGCATGACCGGCGTACTGCTGGCCATCCCGGGTGCTGACTTCGTTCTGCACAACAGCCTGTTCGTGATCGCGCACTTCCACAACGTGATCATCGGCGGTGCGGTATTCGGTTACATCGCTGGTTTCGCGTTCTACTTCCCGAAAGCGTTCGGCTTCAAGCTGCACGAAGGTTGGGGTAAAGCAGCGTTCTGGTTCTGGATCTCGGGCTTCTTCGTCGCGTTCATGCCGCTCTATGCACTGGGCTTCATGGGCATGACCCGTCGTCTGAACGCCACTACCAACCCTGAGTGGGTACCGTACCTGTACGTTGCCATGTTCGGTGCGGTGATGATCGCTGTGGGTATCGCCTGCCAGCTGATCCAGCTGTACGTGTCGGTGCGTGACCGCAACAAGCCAGAGAACGTTTGCGATCACGGTGACCCGTGGAATGCACACACCCTGGAATGGTCGACCTCGTCGCCACCTCCGTTCTACAACTTTGCCGTGCTGCCTAAGGCTGACTGCATCGACCCGTTCACTGAAGCCAAGGAAAACGGTACTGCGTACCAGCGTCCGGCCAAGTACGAGCCGATCCACATGCCGAACAACACCGCCACTGGCGTGGTGATGGGCGCACTGTTGACCGTCTTCGGTTTCGCAATGATCTGGCACATCTGGTGGCTGGCGATCGCGAGCCTGGTAGGCACCGTCGTTTACTTCGTGATCCACGCTGCACGTGACGACCAGGGCTATATGGTTCCGGTTGAAACGATCGAGCGTATCGAAGCCGAGCAGCACAAGCGTCTGGTTGCGGCAGGGAAAATCCCGGCCGGTGCCCCCCGTGTTGAAACCTCGTTGGAACAGGCTTAAACCATGTCGAACTTAGTGACCAATGTTGGACACGCCCATGGTGACCATGGGCACGATGACCATCACCACGACTCGGGCGAGATGACCGTATACGGTTTCTGGCTCTACCTGATGACCGACTGCATTCTGTTTGCGTCGATCTTCGCGGTGTACGCAGTACTGGTAAACAACGTAGCCGGTGGCCCGTCGGGCCACGACATCTTCGAACTGCCATACGTGCTGGGCGAAACCGCTCTGCTGTTGTTCAGTTCGATCACCTACGGCTTCGCCATGCTGGCGTTGTACAAAGGCAAGAAGCAGGCGGTCCTGGGTTGGTTGTTCATGACCTTCCTGCTCGGCGCAGGCTTTATCGCCATGGAGATCAACGAGTTCCACCTGCTGATCTCCGAGGGCTTCGGTCCTAGCCGTTCGGGCTTCCTGTCCGCGTTCTTCACCCTGGTCGGTACCCACGGTCTGCACGTATCTGCGGGTCTGATCTGGATGGGCATCATGATGTATCAGGTCAACAAGCACGGCCTGACGGCGACCAACAAGACCCGTCTGAGCTGCCTGAGCCTGTTCTGGCACTTCCTGGACGTGGTGTGGATCTGCGTATTCACCGTTGTTTACCTGATGGGGACTCTGTAATGGCTAATGCACACTCCCATGACAGCCATGATGCTGGCCACGGCAGCGTAAAGTCGTACGCCATTGGCTTCATCCTGTCGGTGATCCTGACCGTGATTCCATTCGGTCTGGTGATGTACCCGAGCCTGCCGAAGGCCACCACACTGGCAATCGTTCTGTTGTTCGCAGTGATCCAGGTGATCGTTCACCTGTATTACTTCCTGCACCTGGACCGTTCCATTGCTCAGCGTAACAACGTGATTGCATTCGTCTTTACGGCGATTGTGATCGTGCTGCTGGTTGGCCTGTCGTTGTGGATCATGTTCAGCATCCACACCTACATGATGGCGAAGTGAGGTAAGACCCGATGTCGCTCAAGCACTTTATCCAAATCACCAAACCGGGGATCATTTTCGGTAACGTGCTTTCTGTGGCAGGCGGGTTCTTCCTGGCCTCGAAAGGGCATGTGGATCTGGCGGTGTTTCTGGCTGCCATGATCGGTACATCCCTGGTTGTTGCCTCCGGTTGCGTGTTCAACAACTGCATCGACCGCGACATCGACCTGAAGATGGAACGCACCAAGAACCGGGTGCTGGTGCAGGGCTTGATCTCCCTGAAACTGGCTCTGGTTTACGCGACCATCCTTGGTGTTCTCGGCGTTGCATTGTTGTACAAGGTAGCCAATCCGTTGGCCGCTTTGTTCGCGGTGATCGGCTTCATCATCTACGTCGGCTTCTACAGCCTGTACCTCAAGCGCAAGTCGGTTCACGGCACGCTGGTGGGCAGTCTGTCGGGCGCCATGCCGCCAGTGATCGGTTACGTCGCCGTAACCAACAGCTTCGACATGGCCGCGCTGACGTTGCTGGTGATGTTCAGCCTGTGGCAGATGCCGCATTCCTACGCCATTGCGATCTTCCGCTTCAACGATTACCTGGCCGCATCGATTCCGGTGCTGCCAGTGAAGCGCGGGATTCAAGTGGCCAAGAAGCACATCCTGCTCTACATCCTGGCGTTCCTCGTAGCGACCTTGATGCTGACCTTCAGCGGTTACGCCGGCATGAGCTACCTCGCCGTCGCCGCGGCCATGGGCATGTACTGGTTGTACATGGCCTGGACCGGCTACAAAGCGGTGGATGACACGGTCTGGGCACGCAAGCTGTTCGTGTTCTCGATCTTCACCATCACTGCGTTGAGCGTCATGATGTCCCTGGACTTCAAGGTGCCCGCAGAGCTGCTGCTGACGTACGCGCCGTAAGGCTCAAAGGCTTGAAGAAAAACCCCGCACATTGAGAGATGTGCGGGTTTTTTTGTTGCCTGGCGTAAAGCCCCTCATCGGAACGCCGCCCGCCCAGCCCTCTCCCAGAGGGAGAGGGGGCCGACCGAGTTGTCTCGAGTCCACCGCCGACCTGCAAAGTCGTGGCGATTATGGATTCGGTAAAGTGCGTTCAGGTCGGTGTATGTCGTCAATATCCTGCGTTCGGTTCCCTCTCCCTATGGGAGAGGGCTAGGGTGAGGGTTGCGAGTGGAGTTCAAAACCCCTAGATTTGGATCCAACCTCGACAGTGATAGCACCAAGCCATTTTTTCGGTGTTTTACTGCCGTGATTCGAGCTTCTTCATGCACTGATCAAAAGGCTGGGCGAAATGACTGAGAGGATGACCTGCGACGAGCGTTTTATTGCCCTGGCCCAAGAGCTGAACTACGACATCTATGGCGAGAACACCGCTGGCGGCAATTACGCGCCGCTGATCCGTCATCACGATGAGTTGTACATCAGCGGTATGGTGCCGCGCACTAATGGCAAGATTCAGTACCCGGGTCGTGTGGGGTTGGAGCTGACCCTCAAGGATGCGCAAGCCGCCGCCAGCATCAGTGCGATGCGTTGTCTGGCGCTGATTGTTGATGCGGTGGGTTCGCTGGACAAGATCAAGGCGTTGTTGCGGGTCACTGTTTACGTGAAGTCGACGCCGGACTTCGTTGACCTGAGCGAAGTCGCCAACGGTGCGTCGGACGTGTTCAGTCATGTGCTCGGCGATGCGGGCCGGCACACGCGCACTACGGTTGGCGTGTATCAGTTGCCGAAGAACGCGGCGATTGAGGTCGACATGATTGTAGCGTTGCATCCTTCGGCTTGAGGGTGGTTTGACGGCTTGCCCTCACCCTAACCCTCTCCCTCGGGAGAGGGGACTGACCGAGGTGTCTTGCGCTCTACATCGACCTGAGAGATTGAGGCGATTGTGGATTCGGTACCGCACTTTCATTTCGGCGTACTTCTACAATATCCCCAAATCGGCTCCCTCTCCCTCGGGAGAGGGGACTGACCGAGGTGTGTTGCGCTCTACATCGACCTGAGAGATTGAGGCGATAGTGGATTCGGCGCAGCACTTTCATTTCGGTGCATCTCTTGAATATCTCCCGATCGGCTCCCTCTCCCTCGGGAGAGGGCTGGGGTGAGGGGCGAGGATTTTCGCCTCCTCACGAATACCAAGCCGGACAACAAAAAGCCCCGTCTGAATCCCAGCGCGGGGCTTTTTCGTACAGCGGCTGCGCTATTACTGCGCGGCGATGCTATAGCCATCAAACGCAGTCTGCTGTTGCAGCGCGGTGATGATGTTCTTGCGGTTCACTGCCTGTTCGGTGCCCGCGTTGTCGACGAAGACTTCGCTTTCCAGTTCCGCTTCTTCGCCTTCTCCGACGAAGGTGAAACCGAGGAACTCCAGCGCTGCACGGTCAACGTTCAGGCGCGAGCGTGGCGTGCGCAGTGGCAGGGTCACGCTGATGCCGTCCTTGCTGATGGTGAAGATTTCGACTTCTTTCTTCTTCGCCGCTTTGCCCTTGCCGCCGCTCGGATTGCTGATCGCCTGATGGGTCTGATTCAGCACTTTCAGCGCGAGGCCATAAACGATTTCCTGGAACGCCGGATCGTCCTTGAAGCTGGACAGAATGCGGCCGATCGAGAACTTGCTGCTGAGGTCTTCAAGGGCAGCGAGGTCGGCGGCTTCGGCGTCTTTCAGTGCCTTGAGTTCGCCCATCAGCTCGTAGGCCTTGTCGTCATCGAAGCTGTCGTGAGCCTGACGGATCGCCGCGCGCAGCTCGCGGATCTGGTCGCTTTCGCGGGTCGACTGGAACGCGTCCAGGACCATCTCGCTGATGATTTTGGCTTGTGGCAGGTGTTGTGAAAGATTGATGGAGTTTTCGTATTCCGCTTTGGACGATTCGGTGACTACGGATTCAGCGGTGTTGAAATCGGACATTGAAATTTCACTACTTTTTAACTTGAGTGGAGATGAGAAAGCCGAGGGCTTTTTCAGGCCGACTAATTTAGGGGAGCGCGGCGGCGTTGTCACGGAGCAACGGTCTGCCGGTCGAGTTTTTTCCCGGCGTGCACTATTTCAAGCGCGGCCGTTCCATGGCGATCACCGAGGTCTCAAAACCCAGGCTGGCAAAAAAAGCCTCTGCGCCCTCGCGTCCGGCACGCAGCACCCACGTGATATCCGGATTGTCGCCCATGATGTGCTCGACCAGTGCGCGGCCAATCCCAGCACGCCGATGCTGGTCATCGACCACCACCATCGACAGGTAACCGTTGGACAAACCATCGCTGATCCCGCGAGCGAATCCGATGATCTGCTCACCCTGAACGGCGACGGCGGTGCGCTGAGAGTTCTTGATCAACAGGGCGAAGTGTTCAGCTGAGCCGGTGCGATGGCCCCAGCCATGCTGCCCGAGAAACTGCCGCACCGATTGCGTTTCGGCGGGCAGCAAATCACGTACGTTGAGAGTGTTGTTCATCTGCTGTTCATGTCCTTGTCAGCGAGTTTTCTGGGGAACGTCGAGCAGGCAGCCTCAGGATTTCCCCCACGTCTGCATCGCAAACTCCACGAATCGGCGCAATTTCGGCAAGCGATAGCGATCGGGCGCGTAGAGCAGATGCATCGGTCTGCTGGGGGGCTGGAAGTCGGCGATCACCTTCACCAGTCGGCCTTCGCGCAGGTCTTGTTCTACCAGCGCATCCGGCAGCATCACGATGCCCATGCCGGTGCGGGCAGCCTGATGCAAACCGGCGGAGCTGTTGATCAGCATAGGCCCGCTGACGTCGATCATGATTTCCCCGTCGGGGCCGCCGAGGCGCCAGCGCTTTTCCACCGATTGCCAGTCGTCGCCGGCAGGATAGGCGAACGACAGGCAGTCGTGTTGTTGCAGGTCTTCCGGGGTTTTCGGCATGCCGCGCCGGGCGACGTAGTGCGGCGAGGCGCACACAGTCAGGGTGTAGTCGATCAAGGGCCGGGCGATCAAGTTGGACTGGTCGAAATTGCCCAGCCGAAACGCCACATCGAGGCCACTCTCCAGTAGATCGGGGCGGCTGTTGGTCAGCACCACATCGAGTTTGACCTGCGGGTACAGCAGGGAAAACTCACTGAGCGCCGGGGCCAGCCGTTCAACGCCGAAGGTCAGCGGCGCGGTGAGGCGCAACATGCCCCGGGGTTGATCGAGGGTCTGCTCGGCGAGGCGTTCGGAATCGGCGACCAATCCCAACACTTCCAGACAACGCTGGTAGTAAACGCTGCCGAATTCAGTGAGGCGCTGACGCCGGGTGGTGCGTTGCAGCAGTTGCACGCCGAGCCGTCGTTCCAGCGCGCGCAGATGATTGCCGACCATGGTCGTCGACATATCGCACTGCAACGCGGCCGCCGTCATGCTCCCGGCTTCGACGACTTTGACGTACACGCTCATCGACTGGAACAGGTCCATTATCAAGCTCTGCTTTTAAATGAATGAAGTTTTGCCGAGTTTATCCAGTTTCGGTGGCTAACCATACTGCCAGCACACCGACCTGCACTGGAGTTTGAAGTCATGACCGCCGCCCTGATGAACACCTACCAACCTTTGGCCCTGAGTTTCACCAAAGGCCTCGGCACTCGCCTGTGGGATCAGGCCGGCCGCGAGTATCTGGATGCGGTGGCCGGTGTCGCGGTGACCAATGTCGGCCACTCACACCCGCGGATCGTTTCGGCGATCAGCGAGCAGGCGGGTTTGCTGCTGCATACGTCCAATCTGTACAGCATCGACTGGCAACAACAGCTGGCCAAACGGCTGACTGAGCTGTCGGGCATGGAGCGCGCATTCTTCAATAACTCCGGTGCCGAGGCCAATGAAACGGCGCTGAAACTCGCGCGTTTGTACGGCTGGCGCAAGGGCATCGAACAGCCGCTGGTGGTGGTCATGGCCAACGCGTTCCATGGCCGCACACTTGGCACCTTGTCGGCCAGCGATGGCCCGGCGGTGCGTTTGGGTTTCAACGAATTGCCGGGTGATTTCCTCAAAGTGCCGTTCGGTGATCTGGTGGCACTGGGGCAACTGCAGCAAAAGCACGGCGAGCGCATCGTGGCGATTCTGGTCGAGCCAATCCAGGGTGAAAGCGGTGTGCAGCTGGCGCCGCCCCATTATCTGAAGGGCCTGCGTGAATTGTGCGATCGCCATGCGTGGTTATTGATGCTCGATGAAATCCAGACAGGCATCGGCCGCACCGGGCGCTGGTTCGCGTTTCAACATGAAGGCATCGTTCCAGATGTCATGACGCTGGCAAAAGGTCTGGGCAATGGTGTGCCGATCGGCGCTTGTCTGGCGCGGGGCAGGGCTGCGGATCTGTTCACGCCCGGCAGCCATGGCAGCACTTTCGGTGGCAATCCGCTGGCGTGTCGGGTCGGTTGCACGGTGCTGGATATCATCGAAGAGCAAGGCCTGCTGGAAAACGCCCGGATTCAGGGCGAGCGTTTGTTGACTCGTCTGCGTGCAGAGCTGGCGGACAATCCCAATGTGCTGGCGATTCGTGGGCAGGGCTTGATGATCGGTATCGAGCTGAAACAACCGGTGCGGGATCTGACCCTGATCGCGGCGCGGGATCATGGGCTGTTGATCAACGTCACGCGAGGCAAGACGATACGGCTGCTGCCACCGTTGACGATTGATGAGCGTGAGGTGGAGATGATTGTCAGAGGTGTGGGGCGAGCACTGATCGCGCATTGATGGCTTGTAAGTAGCACTGTGGGAGCGAGCCTGCTCGCGAAGGCGGACTATCGGTCGACATCTCTGCTGGATGATCGACCGCTTTCGCGAGCAGGCTCGCTCCCACATGTACGGTGTAGGCCTTAGTCCGGATAATCCGCCAGATCCGGCGCCAGCATCCGTGTCTTCGCCTTGCCATTCGAATTGTGCTGAATGATCTCGCGCGGCTGCCCCTGTTCATTGAAAAACACCTGACCGATCCCCGCCGAATTCCACAACCGTTCACCTGCCTCAGCATGTTCCGGCGTGTACGGCACGATGCGCATGCGTCGGCGTTTGGTAAACCAGTTCAGCGGGGAGCGTGGCGAGTAGAGCCAGCGGTTGAGGCGGTCGAACCATTCCAGCAGGCTTTTCGGAAACTCGTTCTTGATGCCGCTGCTGGTGATCTGCCAGATCCGCGGCCCGGCCTTGCGGTGGCGGATAAGCACTTCGTAGACAAAGGAATAATGCACATCGCCCGACAGCACCACGTAATTACCCGGTGTGCGCGAGTGGCGGAAAATATTCAGGATCACCTGCGCCGCGCCGCGATGAGCCATCCAGTTTTCCGCGTCGACCAGCAGCGGGTAGCCGCACCAACTGAAGACCTTCTGCACGGTTTCAATCAGCTTCACGCCGAAAATCGGCGCCGGCGACACGATGATCGCTGACGGGTGATCGAGCAGTTCCTGTTGCAGTTCGCTCAGCGCCTCCCAATCGAGCAGGCCCGAGGGTTGCTTGAGCGCCATCTCACTGCGCCAGCGTCGGGTGCGCGTGTCGATGACCACCAGCGCCGGATTTGTTGGCAACACGAAGTGCCAATGCTGAAAGCGCAACAGTTCATCGATCAACGCATCCTGCCCCGGGCTGTCGAGATACCGATCATCACCACTGGCGCTCAGCTCCAGGGTTTTCTTCAGCACGTCCTTGAATGCATCGGGATTATTGCCCCAGCCCTGACACAACATATAGGCGATCAGCGCATTGCCGATAATGCGTTTGGAGAACGGATGGCCGTAGGCCGTTTCCTCCCATTGCGCGGACAGATTCCAGTCATCGGTGATGTCGTGATCGTCGAATATCATCAGGCTCGGCAGATGCGCCAGCGCGCGGGCGACCTTGCCCAGTCCAGCCTTGAAGGCGTCAATGCGAGTCTGTTCGAGGGCGTAGCGCTTGAGGCGTTCGGACGTCAGTTCGGGTGCTTGCGGATCGATCAGCGACCAAGCCATCGGCGACCACACCAGCAAGTACATCGCCATGACTTCGGCGAAGGTCACCAAGTGATTGTCAGCGCTGCTGCTGGTGAAAATCGGCTTACGCGCACCGCCGAAAAATCGCTCGCGCAATGTCTCGTTGCTTTCCAGCGCCGGTAACAAATCCGCACGGTGGTAGTAACTGGCCGGGTGTTCATAGAGCTTCGCGCTGTCGCTGACCACGGCGCCTTCGAGATGTTCGTCGAACAAGCCGAGACGTTCGATCAAGGCATGAGTCGCCCGCAACATCGGGCCGGCGACATCGTCGGCGTAAACCTGGTCGCCGCTCATCATCAGCCAGGCCGGGCGTTGTTGCGGGTCGGCTTCGCTCGCCAATAGCTGATCGACGCAAAGCAAACCATCCGCCGCCGGGTGATGCGGTTTGCGGCAGGAGCCGTGCAGCAGTTGGTCGATCCGCGAGCGCAGGACGAAGTTCGGGCAGGTTGCATCGCCGTACAGCAGATGCGCCGCCCAGTCAGCGATGCCGGTGGTGTCGTCGATCAGCAGGTCATAGTCGATTTGCGTATCGCAGGGCAGGGCGTTTTCGAGAGTAACGTCGATAAGATGAACAAACGCCTGGCGACCTACGGGAATGACCGTGCATTTCCCGGCGCAGAGAGGAATGTCTCCTACACCTTGCAGGCGCAAGGTCAGCGACAATGGCCGCGTGCCTACCAGCCACATGACCACACGCGTTGGCTCCAGCCGTCGCAGCAGAGGGCCGGCCAGAACAGGAGGCAACGGGATCAGGTCATCAGGTGTTGGAGACATCGAGGGCAAAGCTCAAGGCGCACAGGCCGGCGATGATAGCGCAGGCGGCGCCTTGAACCCTTAAATGAGCCTTAAGAGTCGGCTTTTTGCAGTTTCAGCGCCAACAAACGCCATTGCGCAGGTAGGGCGTCAGCTCGAGGCTGTTCTTGCACCGAGCAATCGAACCGGTAGGCGACATCGTCGCCGTTCATGTTGCGCGCGGTGACGGTACTGCTGAAGGTGTAGACCTGATCCTTGAAGCGGTGGCTGACCAGCGCTTTGCTGTCAGCAAAACGCGCCGAAGCGGGAAAGCGCAACGTGCTGGTCACAAACGGGCTGCACATGACATACGCGATCATCGACTTGTCGGCCTGGGCGTCGCCGCGCAGTTTCTTGTTCAGCGCTGCCAGGGCCATGCGACCCTGATAGTCGCTTTGATCCAGCACGGTCTGCAACCCGATTGATTTCGGCGCCCGGTTGGCGTAGTTCGGCAACAATGCGGAGTCGGCAGGAGATGGCTTGTCATCCGGCTCGATGGCAGCAAAAACAGGCGCATCTTTCAGCTCTGCGGCGGGCGTTACAGATTCGGCTTCAGGCAACAGTGAGGTCGGCTCGGCAACTTGTGTGACCTTGTTTTCAGTCTGCGCCGCTTCGTAATCATGCGACGAAGGAAACAACGAAAAGGTGATCGACAGCACCACCAGCGCAACGATGAAGCCGCCCGCCGCGCCGACGATGTTGCCGTAGAAAATATTCCAGTTGCCTCGGTTTTTTACCACCCAGCGCCACATGAAACCCCAGACTGCAACAAATGCCAGAAAACGCAGAAACTCCATTCGATCCTTTCCTTAACTTTCGATAGCCGACAACAGGCATTCGCAGCGAGCGCCGCGATGATGGGCAGCACGATACCAAAACAGATTAAACGTTGAGAGCAAAGAAACTCATCTGCCTGTCAGCACCCGCTCTTTGCGCCTGTTCTGTGTGATCACACGGGGTGTTGCAATGGCCCCGGTGTGCGCCGTTTGGGAAGAAGGCGAAGTTAAGCGCGTGGCAGTGGTAGGCGGTCGATCGGTGGAGCAGGGTGACTACATTGATGAACGGGATGAGCTTCAATACTTGGGGTGGAAAAAACTGGTCGGTGCCGATGGGTTTGCGATGGATATTCGAGTGCTGAAAACTCGTCGATGAGGTACCGGCATGTTTTGCTTTCCGTCGCAGGGGAAAGTGAAGTTCGAATTCACGGCGAAGACTTCAATGGGGGGAATGTCGAAGTACATTCAAAGCATCTTCTATAAAGGCCCAGTCCAATCACAAGATGTCTTTCAGATAACCCTTGAGCGCGAGAAGCGGTTGATTCAACTGCTCCATCGACTGTACCTCGCCGAAATCGGCTGACAACTTTTGCAGTTCGCGCCCCAGCGGTTTCTCTGTACCCCCCAAGGCATCCATCGCCAACCCCAGGCACTGATTCAATTTGAACTGAATGGTCTCGACATCTCCGCGTCTCACCAGCAATTCGAATACGTCTTTCTGGTAATCCCCCATAACAAGGTCGTCCCGCAAAATCGGGCTCAGGCCTTCTTCCTCATAAGCCAGCTTGAGGGAGAAAAGGGCGACTGTTTCCAGTGACGTTTCCATGATTTAAGTCCTAGCTGCTGTTTTCAGGTTTCGAAGGTGAGTCTTCGTTTAGCAAAGCAATCAGGTTTGGTGCGGGTTGCCCCGCCGTCGTAGGCACCCATCGATTCAGATCAGTCTGTGGTGGCAGGCAGAAAACGACTGGTGCTCTGTGAAAACATTTTAAGACAGATGCGGCGATAAAAGTCGCTGCAAAAAACACGCAACCAAGCAAAATCCGATCTGCTATCTAATCGGACGTTCGCGGATTCAAATTGAAGGTCAGGGCTCAAAAGCGAAATTAACGGTTGACGGCAGATTTCAGATGTCTATAATTCGCCCCACTTCCGGCGCAGTCGAAACGGAAAACTCCTTGAGATTCAATGAGTTATGTAGGTTTCGGCAGTAAGGTGCTTCAGTTCATCGAAGCCAAAAGGAAGTTGAAAAAGAGGTGTTGACAGCAGCGTGTAACGCT
>NZ_CP186499.1:3300000-4157500 GCF_054790505.1 Pseudomonas sp. Tul2A7
TAAGATGGTTATCTTGTACTGAATACATAGGTGCAAGAGGCGAACCAGGGGAACTGAAACATCTAAGTACCCTGAGGAAAAGAAATCAACCGAGATTCCCTTAGTAGTGGCGAGCGAACGGGGACTAGCCCTTAAGTGGCTTTGAGATTAGCGGAACGCTCTGGAAAGTGCGGCCATAGTGGGTGATAGCCCTGTACGCGAAAATCTCTTGGTCATGAAATCGAGTAGGACGGAGCACGAGAAACTTTGTCTGAATATGGGGGGACCATCCTCCAAGGCTAAATACTACTGACTGACCGATAGTGAACTAGTACCGTGAGGGAAAGGCGAAAAGAACCCCGGAGAGGGGAGTGAAATAGATCCTGAAACCGTATGCGTACAAGCAGTGGGAGCAGACTTTGTTCTGTGACTGCGTACCTTTTGTATAATGGGTCAGCGACTTATTTTCAGTGGCGAGCTTAACCGAATAGGGGAGGCGTAGCGAAAGCGAGTCTTAATAGGGCGTCTAGTCGCTGGGAATAGACCCGAAACCGGGCGATCTATCCATGGGCAGGTTGAAGGTTGGGTAACACTAACTGGAGGACCGAACCGACTACCGTTGAAAAGTTAGCGGATGACCTGTGGATCGGAGTGAAAGGCTAATCAAGCTCGGAGATAGCTGGTTCTCCTCGAAAGCTATTTAGGTAGCGCCTCATGTATCACTGTAGGGGGTAGAGCACTGTTTCGGCTAGGGGGTCATCCCGACTTACCAAACCGATGCAAACTCCGAATACCTACAAGTGCCGAGCATGGGAGACACACGGCGGGTGCTAACGTCCGTCGTGAAAAGGGAAACAACCCAGACCGTCAGCTAAGGTCCCAAAGTTATGGTTAAGTGGGAAACGATGTGGGAAGGCTTAGACAGCTAGGAGGTTGGCTTAGAAGCAGCCACCCTTTAAAGAAAGCGTAATAGCTCACTAGTCGAGTCGGCCTGCGCGGAAGATGTAACGGGGCTCAAACCATACACCGAAGCTACGGGTATCATCTTCGGATGATGCGGTAGAGGAGCGTTCTGTAAGCCTGTGAAGGTGAGTTGAGAAGCTTGCTGGAGGTATCAGAAGTGCGAATGCTGACATGAGTAACGACAATGGGTGTGAAAAACACCCACGCCGAAAGACCAAGGTTTCCTGCGCAACGTTAATCGACGCAGGGTTAGTCGGTCCCTAAGGCGAGGCTGAAAAGCGTAGTCGATGGAAAACAGGTTAATATTCCTGTACTTCTGGTTATTGCGATGGAGGGACGGAGAAGGCTAGGCCAGCTTGGCGTTGGTTGTCCAAGTTTAAGGTGGTAGGCTGAGATCTTAGGTAAATCCGGGATCTTAAGGCCGAGAGCTGATGACGAGTTACCCTTTGGGTGACGAAGTGGTTGATGCCATGCTTCCAAGAAAAGCTTCTAAGCTTCAGGTAACCAGGAACCGTACCCCAAACCGACACAGGTGGTTGGGTAGAGAATACCAAGGCGCTTGAGAGAACTCGGGTGAAGGAACTAGGCAAAATGGCACCGTAACTTCGGGAGAAGGTGCGCCGGTGAGGGTGAAGGACTTGCTCCGTAAGCTCATGCCGGTCGAAGATACCAGGCCGCTGCGACTGTTTATTAAAAACACAGCACTCTGCAAACACGAAAGTGGACGTATAGGGTGTGACGCCTGCCCGGTGCCGGAAGGTTAATTGATGGGGTTAGCTAACGCGAAGCTCTTGATCGAAGCCCCGGTAAACGGCGGCCGTAACTATAACGGTCCTAAGGTAGCGAAATTCCTTGTCGGGTAAGTTCCGACCTGCACGAATGGCGTAACGATGGCGGCGCTGTCTCCACCCGAGACTCAGTGAAATTGAAATCGCTGTGAAGATGCAGTGTATCCGCGGCTAGACGGAAAGACCCCGTGAACCTTTACTATAGCTTTGCACTGGACTTTGAATTTGCTTGTGTAGGATAGGTGGGAGGCTTTGAAGCGTGGACGCCAGTTCGCGTGGAGCCATCCTTGAAATACCACCCTGGCAACTTTGAGGTTCTAACTCAGGTCCGTTATCCGGATCGAGGACAGTGTATGGTGGGTAGTTTGACTGGGGCGGTCTCCTCCTAAAGAGTAACGGAGGAGTACGAAGGTGCGCTCAGACCGGTCGGAAATCGGTCGTAGAGTATAAAGGCAAAAGCGCGCTTGACTGCGAGACAGACACGTCGAGCAGGTACGAAAGTAGGTCTTAGTGATCCGGTGGTTCTGTATGGAAGGGCCATCGCTCAACGGATAAAAGGTACTCCGGGGATAACAGGCTGATACCGCCCAAGAGTTCATATCGACGGCGGTGTTTGGCACCTCGATGTCGGCTCATCACATCCTGGGGCTGAAGCCGGTCCCAAGGGTATGGCTGTTCGCCATTTAAAGTGGTACGCGAGCTGGGTTTAGAACGTCGTGAGACAGTTCGGTCCCTATCTGCCGTGGACGTTTGAGATTTGAGAGGGGCTGCTCCTAGTACGAGAGGACCGGAGTGGACGAACCTCTGGTGTTCCGGTTGTCACGCCAGTGGCATTGCCGGGTAGCTATGTTCGGGAAAGATAACCGCTGAAAGCATCTAAGCGGGAAACTTGCCTCAAGATGAGATCTCACTGGAACCTTGAGTTCCCTGAAGGGCCGTCGAAGACTACGACGTTGATAGGTTGGGTGTGTAAGCGCTGTGAGGCGTTGAGCTAACCAATACTAATTGCCCGTGAGGCTTGACCATATAACACCCAAGCAATTTGCTGACCTGAAAAGGCACCAGATTGCGGTGTGTGAAGACGAAACGAACCGAAAGTTCGACTGCACTTAAAAAAGCAGCACAAAACACCGAAAGCTGTCACATACCCAATTTGCTGAAGCGAGGCCACTTGGCCACGATTCGGTACCCGAATTTCTTGACGACCATAGAGCGTTGGAACCACCTGATCCCATCCCGAACTCAGCAGTGAAACGATGCATCGCCGATGGTAGTGTGGGGTTTCCCCATGTGAGAGTAGGTCATCGTCAAGATTAAATTCCGAAACCCCAATTGCGAAAGCAGTTGGGGTTTTGTTTTGTCCGCAGGAAAGTATTTGAGCGTTCTCGGGCAACTCCAATCATGATTCGTTGTTATGTCAGGGCAGCGCCAGTATTGCTCCCCAGCGGTGCCGTCTGCGACATTCGCCATAGGGCCCTTAGGCCGTCCACGTTCGCGTAGCAGCGCGCCCGCGATGTGATGAGCGCAACGAGTCGATATTCGCTCAGCAGTCCTCTTATGAGCCTCTGTAAGGTTTTGTTCGGACAGATGCGCCTGACGGCCCTATGAGAGCGCCAGAAGAGTTTGTAGCGGAGCTGCGCTTGCTTGGTTGAAGCATAAGGGCAATGCCCGAGCTATTAAGCAATGTGTCTTGCTTCTCGGTTGCCTGGAGGCTTTGATTTGCGAGCGAGTGAGGTGGGGCGTGACTGTGCGCTCTGGAGTCTGTAGAGCGCTTGTAAAAAGAAGCTGTCTTGCGAGGGGGGATGAAATTCCGGAAACAAAAAAGCCCGCAGTTAGCGGGCTTTAGAGGTGTTACGTAGACGCTGGTAGTCGTCTATGTCTTGCAAATGGTGCCCCGAGGGAGACTCGAACTCCCACTCCTTTCGAAAACGGATTTTGAATCCGCCGCGTCTACCAATTCCGCCATCAGGGCTCAATGGCGGCGAAGTATAGAGATGAGATTACCGTTGGTCAATCACGTTTCATGGTCTATTTTCGATATTTCCGCTAAACTTTCCGACCCTGCTAGACGAACCCCATCATGCGCGTTGCTGACTTTACTTTCGAACTCCCTGATTCGCTGATCGCCCGCCACCCTTTGGCCGAGCGTCGCGGTAGTCGCCTGCTGACCCTGGATGGGCCAAGCGGCGCCCTTGCACACCGTCAATTCACTGATTTGCTTGAGCATTTGCGCCCGGGCGATTTGATGGTGTTCAACAATACCCGGGTGATTCCGGCGCGGCTGTTCGGGCAGAAAGCGTCCGGCGGCAAGTTGGAAATCCTCATCGAACGCGTGCTCGATACACATCGCGTACTGGCTCATGTGCGCTCCAGCAAGTCGCCAAAACCGGGTTCGAAGATCCTTATCGATGGCGGCGGCGAGGCAGAAATGCTCGCGCGTCACGATGCGCTGTTCGAACTGGCCTTCGCTGAAGAAGTGTTGCCGCTGCTCGATCGTGTCGGGCACATGCCGTTGCCTCCCTATATCGATCGCCCGGATGAAGGTTCGGATCGCGAGCGTTATCAGACTGTGTACGCCGAGCGCTTGGGTGCAGTGGCGGCGCCTACGGCGGGCCTGCATTTCGATCAGTCGCTGATGGAGGCGATTGCTGCCAAGGGTGTCGAGACAACGTTCGTCACGCTGCATGTTGGCGCGGGGACGTTCCAGCCAGTACGCGTCGAAAAACTTGAAGATCACCACATGCACACCGAGTGGCTGGAAGTCGGCCAGGACGTGGTCGATGCGGTTGCAGCGTGCCGTGCGCGCGGTGGTCGAGTGATTGCGGTCGGCACCACCAGCGTGCGTTCACTGGAAAGTGCTGCACGCGATGGCGTGCTCAAGCCGTTCAGTGGTGACACCGATATCTTTATCTTCCCGGGCCGGCCGTTCCATGTGGTTGATGCCCTGGTGACCAATTTCCATTTGCCGGAATCGACGCTGTTGATGCTGGTTTCGGCATTTGCCGGTTATCCCGAGACCATGGCTGCCTACAAGGCCGCCGTCGATAACGGTTACCGTTTTTTCAGCTACGGTGATGCGATGTTCATCACCCGTAATCCCGCACCGACTGCCCCTGAACAAACAGGCCCAGAGGAAACAGAATGAGTCGCGAATGTCGCATGTCCTTTGAACTTCTGGCCACCGATGGCAAGGCCCGGCGTGGTCGCCTGACCTTCCCGCGTGGCACCGTCGAGACCCCGGCGTTCATGCCGGTGGGTACTTACGGCACGGTCAAGGGCATGTTGCCGCGTGACATCGTTGCCACCGGCGCTGAAATCATTCTGGGCAATACCTTTCACCTGTGGCTGCGCCCTGGCACCCAAGTGATCAAGGAGCATGGCGACCTGCACGATTTCATGCAGTGGAAAGGCCCGATCCTCACTGACTCCGGCGGTTTTCAGGTGTTCAGCCTCGGCGCGATGCGCAAGATCAAGGAAGAGGGCGTGACCTTCGCCTCCCCGGTCGACGGCGCTAAAGTGTTCATGGGCCCGGAAGAATCGATGCAGGTGCAGCGCGATCTCGGCTCCGACATTGTGATGATTTTCGACGAATGCACGCCGTACCCGGCTGACGAAGATGTTGCTCGCGTATCGATGGAGTTGTCGCTGCGCTGGGCTCAGCGTTCGAAAAATGCTCACGGCGACAATACCGCCGCGTTGTTCGGCATCGTTCAGGGCGGCATGCACCAGGATCTGCGCATGCGCTCGCTCGAAGGCCTCGACAAGATCGGCTTCGATGGCCTGGCCATTGGCGGTCTGTCGGTGGGCGAACCGAAGCACGAGATGATCAAGGTTCTGGATTATCTACCAGGCATGATGCCGGCTGACAAACCTCGTTACCTTATGGGTGTTGGCAAACCGGAAGATCTGGTTGAGGGTGTGCGCCGCGGTGTGGACATGTTCGATTGCGTGATGCCAACGCGTAATGCCCGCAATGGGCATCTGTTCATTGATACCGGCGTGCTGAAGATCCGTAACGCGTTCCATCGCCATGATGAATCGCCGCTGGATCCGACCTGCGATTGCTATACCTGCCAGAACTTCTCCCGCGCTTATCTGCATCACCTGGACAAGTGCGGCGAAATGCTGGGAAGCATGCTCAATACCATCCATAACTTGCGCCATTATCAGGTGCTGATGGCTGGTTTGCGCGAGGCTATTCAACAGGGTACATTGGCCGCCTTTGTCGATGCCTTCTACGCCAAACGCGGGCTCCCCGTTCCGCCTTTGGACTGAGTTTTCTGACCCCAAGATTCAACATTTGCAACTGGAGTGCTAAATGAGCTTTTTTATCTCTAACGCCATGGCTGACGCGGCTGCACCGGCTGCTGCCGGCCCAATGGGCGGCGGTTTCGAGTGGATTTTCCTGGTCGGCTTCCTGGTCATCTTCTATCTGATGATCTGGCGTCCACAGGCCAAGCGCGCCAAAGAGCAGAAGAACCTGCTGAGCAGCCTGCAAAAAGGTGACGAAGTTGTGACCACTGGCGGCATCGCTGGCAAGATCACCAAAGTGGCCGATGACTTCGTGGTTCTGGAAGTTTCCGACACCGTCGAAATGAAGTTCCAGAAAGGCGCCATCGCCGCCACGCTGCCAAAAGGCACGCTGAAAGCGATCTGAAGCAACAACTTCTACTCAATCGACGGGGCGCGCAAGGCGCCCCGCGTTCATAACGGGCGGCGTGATGCTGAACAAATATCCTCTGTGGAAATACATTCTGATCCTGGCGGTGCTGGCGATCGGTCTGATTTATTCCGCTCCGAATCTATACCCCGATGACCCGGCCATTCAGGTCAGCGGTGCAAGCACTGCGCTGCAAGTCAATCAGGCTGATCTGGATCGTGTGAGCACTGCGCTCAAGGAGTCCGGGATCAACGTCAAGGCAGCCACGCTGGCCGCCAACGGCAAGGGCGGTCTGATCCGTCTGAGCAAGGCTGAAGACCAGCTGCCGGCCAAGGACGTTGTGCGCAAGGCATTGGGTGACGACTACGTTGTCGCGCTGAACCTCGCACAGACCACTCCGCAGTGGCTGCGCAATCTGGGCGCGCACCCGATGAAGCTGGGTCTGGACTTGTCCGGTGGTGTGCACTTCCTGCTGGAAGTGGACATGGACAAAGCCCTCGATGCACGCCTGAAAGTCTACGAAGGCGACGTCAAGAGCCTGCTGCGCAAAGAGAAGCTGCGCTATCGCAGCCTGCCGCAACTGGGCGGTGCCATTCAGCTGGGCTTCAGCGATGAAGATTCCCGCGAACAGGCCCGTGCACTGATCCGCAAGAACTTCAACGATTTCGACATTGTTCCGGCCGACCTCAACGGTCAACCGGTGCTGCGTCTGGCGATGACCCCGGCCAAGCTGGCGGAAATCCGTGAATACTCCATCAAGCAGAACCTGACCACGGTACGTAACCGCGTCAACGAGCTGGGTGTTGCCGAACCGATCGTTCAGCGTCAGGGCGCCAACCGCATCGTGGTTGAGCTGCCGGGCGTGCAGGACACTGCCGAAGCCAAGCGTATTCTTGGCAAGACGGCCAACCTTGAGTTCCGTCTGGCTGCCGAGCCGGGTGCTTCGAAAGCCACCTCCGAAACCTTCGAGTTCCGTGAGGGCAATCGTCCGCCAGCACAGATCGAGCGTGGTCTGATCATCACCGGTGACCAGGTCACCGATGCCAAGGCCGGTTTCGGCGAGCACGGCACCCCGGAAGTGAACATCCGTCTGGATGGTCACGGTGGCGAGCTGATGAGCCGCGCTACTCGTTCGAACGTTGGTCGCAGCATGGCGGTGATCTTCATCGAGCAGCGTCCGATCACCACTTACACCAAGCAAGTGGTCGATGGCGTCGAGAAAGACGTTGCGGTGCAAACGTTCAAAGAAGAGAAGAAGATCATCAGCCTGGCGACCATCCAGTCGCCGCTGGGTGCTCAGTTCCGTATCACTGGCCTGAACGGTCAGGGTGAATCGTCCGAACTGGCGCTGCTGCTGCGCGCCGGTGGTCTGGCTGCACCGATGTACTTCGCTGAAGAGCGCACCATCGGCCCGAGCCTGGGCGCTGACAACATCACCAAAGGTATCGATGCGTCGCTGTGGGGCATGCTGTTCGTGTCGCTGTTCATCATCGCCATCTACCGCTTCTTCGGCATCATCGCCACTGTCGCGTTGGCAGTGAACATGGTGTTGCTGCTGGCCTTGATGTCGCTGCTGGGTGCAACGCTGACCCTGCCGGGTATCGCCGGTATCGTATTGACCATGGGTATGGCGGTCGACGCCAACGTGCTGATCTTCTCGCGGATTCGTGAAGAGATCGCCGCCGGCATGACCGTGCAGCGTGCAATCAACGAAGGCTTCGGCCGGGCATTCACCGCGATTCTCGACGCCAACCTGACCACGTTGTTGGTCGGCGGGATTCTCTTTGCCATGGGTACAGGCCCGGTCAAAGGTTTCGCAGTGACCATGTCCCTCGGGATCTTTACCTCGATGTTCACGGCCATCATGGTGACCCGCGCAATGGTCAACCTGATCTTTGGCGGACGTGACTTCAAGAAGTTGTGGATTTAAGGGGCTGCCATGTTACGTACAATCAACTTCATGGGCGTTCGCAACTTCGCGTTCGGCGTCACAGTGTTTCTCACGTTGCTGGCTATGTTCAGTGTCGTGACCAAGGGTATGAACTGGGGTCTGGACTTCACTGGCGGTACGCTCATCGAGCTGACCTACGAGCGTCCGGCCGACGTTACCAAGGTGCGTGAGCAACTGGCGACGTCGGGTTACCACGAAGCAATCGTGCAGAGCTTCGGTGCGACTACCGATCTGCTGGTGCGGATGCCGGGTGAAGACCCGCAACTGGGCCATCAGGTGGCGGAAGCGCTGCTGAAGGTCGGCGGCGACAACCCGGCAACGGTCAAGCGTGTCGAGTTCGTCGGCCCGCAGGTCGGTGAAGAGCTGCGCGACCAGGGCGGCCTCGGCATGCTGCTGGCGCTCGGCGGCATCCTGATCTACCTGGCTTTCCGCTTTCAGTGGAAGTTCGCGGTCGGCGCCATCGTTTCGCTGATTCACGACGTGATCGTAACCATCGGTATCCTGTCGTACTTCCAGATCACTTTCGATCTGACCGTGCTGGCGGCGGTGCTGGCGATCATCGGTTACTCGCTGAACGACACCATCGTGGTATTCGACCGGGTTCGTGAGAACTTCCGTGTGCTGCGCAAGGCAACGCTGATCGAGAACATCAACATCTCGACCACGCAGACCCTGCTGCGCACCATGGCGACGTCGATCTCGACTTTGCTGGCGATCGCTGCGCTGCTGTTCTTCGGCGGTGACAACCTGTTCGGCTTCTCGATCGCGCTGTTTATCGGTGTTCTGGCGGGTACTTACTCGTCGATCTACATCGCTAACGTGGTGCTGATCTGGCTGAACCTGACCACCGAGGATCTGATTCCTCCGGCCAACACCGAGAAGGAAGTCGACGACCGTCCATAACGGCCATCATTTTCCCGGCTGTCAGCCCAAGAAAGGCGCGAGTTGAACTCGCGCCTTTTTTTATGCTCCAAGGCTGGGAGAAGCGCGGGCGCGTCCCGCATGTGATGGTCAGGAGGTTCATGTGAACAAGTCGTTGCTGGTTGGTGCGGTATTGGGTGCTGTCGGTGTGACTGCCGGGGGTGCTGTTGCCACCTACAGCCTGGTTAAAAGCGGCCCTGAGTATGCGCAAGTATTGGCCGTTGAACCGGTTAAAACACAGATCAAGACTCCACGTGAAGTGTGCAAGGACGTGACAGTGACTCGTCAGGCACCGGTAAAAGATCAGCACCAGATTGCCGGTACCGTCGTCGGTGCGCTGGCAGGTGGTTTGCTGGGTAATCAGATTGGCGGCGGCACCGGCAAGAAGATTGCCACGGTGGCCGGTGCGGTCGGTGGTGGTTATGCGGGTAACAAGGTGCAGGAAGGCATGCAAGAACGTGACACCTACACCACCACGCAAACCCGCTGCAACACGGTCAATGACATCAGCGACAAGGTCGTCGGTTACGACGTGCGTTACTCGCTTGATGGCAAGGAAGGCAAAGTGCGGATGGATCGCGATCCGGGCAACCAGATTCCGGTCGACAAGGAAGGCAAGCTGATTCTGTCGCAGAATGAGCCGGCTCAGTAAGTACCGACTGTTTTAAAAGGAAGCACCCTGCGGGGTGCTTTTTTTGTGCTCGCCATTTAAGCCACGCAACAAATCCCCTGTAGGAGTGAGCCTGCTCGCGATAGCTATTTATCATTCGATGCAGGTGGTGGCTGATACACCGCTATCGCGAGCAGGCTCACTCCTGCATTGGTCCCGTGGTGTGGCGAGTGACGAATTCCAGGCATAAAAAAAGCACCCCGAAGGGTGCTTTTTTCGTCTCGCCGGAAGCTTAGCGCTTCAGCGAGGCCGGCAGGTGCGGCTGGATCGCCGTCAGCACTGCCTTGAAGCATTTGGTGTTGCCGGCAACGATGTGGCCTTTTTCAAGGAAGTCGTGACCGCCGGTGAAGTCGCTCACCAGGCCGCCGGCTTCTTGAATCAGCAGGGCGCCTGCAGCCATGTCCCACTCGGACAGACCCGATTCCCAGAACGCGTCGAAACGACCGGCAGCCACATAAGCCAGGTCCAGGCTCGCCGAACCGGCGCGGCGGATGCCGGCAGTCTGGCCAACCAGAGCGCGGAACATGCCCAGGTAGTTGTCGAGGTTGTCCATCTGGTCGTCACGGAACGGGAAGCCGGTACCCAGCAGGGCGCCGTCGAGGCTGGTGCGACCGCTGACGCGCAGACGGCGACCGTTCAGTTGAGCGCCGCGACCACGGCTGGCGGTGAATTCTTCCTGGCGAACCGGGTCCAGAACCACTGCATGTTCCAGGCGACCACGGTACTTACAGGCAATGCTGACAGCGAAGTGCGGAATGCCACGCAGGAAGTTGGTGGTGCCGTCCAGTGGATCGATGATCCACAGGTACTCTTCGCCTTCGATGCCGGTGCCGGCGTGCAGGCCAGTCTCTTCACCCTGGATCGAGTGATTCGGGTAAGCCTTGCGCAGGGCGTCGATGATTTTCTGTTCGGCGGCGCGATCGACCTCGGATACATAATCCTTGGCGTCTTTTTCGTCGACCTTGATGGTATCCAGGCGCTCGATGGAGCGGAAGATCAGTTCACTGGCGCTGCGGGCGGCGCGCAGCGCGATATTCAGCATGGGCTGCATGGATGTGTCACCTAAGGTTGTTAAAGAAAGCCGCGCATTCTATCAGAACTTTTCTTCAGGTGAAGGACGCTGTTCGCTTTCATAGCTTAACGGTAGGCTGTTCTGTAAGATTTGCACCCCTTTCCTGTGTCCGAGAGCGCCTCCCTTGCTGCAGAACATTCGTGTCGTCCTGGTCAATACCAGCCACCCCGGCAACATCGGCGGGGCCGCGCGCGCCATGAAAAACATGGGTCTGTCGCGATTGGTGCTGGTCGAACCGCGGGTCTTCCCGCACCACGAAGCCGATGCTCGTGCTTCCGGTGCCGGTGACATCCTTGAAAACGCGCAAGTCGTCGCCACGTTGGAAGACGCCTTGGTCGGCTGCAATCTGGTGCTAGGCACCAGCGCCCGTGACCGTCGAATCCCTTGGCCGCTGCTGGATCCGCGCGAGTGCGGCACCAAAGTGGTCGAGGAAGCCGGGCAGGGCGCCGAAATCGCTCTGGTCTTCGGTCGTGAAGATTCCGGTCTGACCAATGAAGAGCTGCAGCGATGTCACTTTCACGTGCATATCCCCTCCGACCCTGAGTTCAGCTCGCTGAACCTCGGCGCGGCGGTGCAGGTGTTGAGTTACGAAGTGCGCATGGCCTGGCTGGCCGCCCAAGGTCAGCCGAGCAAGATCGAGAAAGAAGAAGTGGCTTCGGTGAAAAGCGCCGAGCTGGCGACCATGGATGAGCTGGAGCGCTTTTATGAGCATCTGGAGCAGACGCTGGTCGCTATCGAATTCCTCGATCCGGAAAAACCCCGGCACTTGATGGCGCGCCTGCGCCGGTTGTACGGACGCAGCTCGGTCAGTCGGGCGGAAATGAATATTTTGCGTGGCATCCTCACGGAAACCCAGAAAGCGGCCCGTGGTGAGCTTCTTAAGCGGAAGGACTAAATGATGTTTGAGCGTTTGCGTGAAGATATCCAGAGCGTATTCCATCGAGACCCGGCGGCGCGTAACGCTTTTGAAGTCCTGACCTGCTACCCCGGCATGCATGCGATCTGGATTCATCGATTGGCCGGCATGCTCTGGCGCAATGAACTGAAATGGCTGGCGCGGCTGGTATCGAACTTCGGTCGCTGGTTGACCGGGATCGAGATTCATCCGGGGGCCAAAGTCGGTCGTCGTTTCTTTATCGACCACGGCATGGGCATCGTCATCGGTGAAACCGCCGAGATTGGCGATGACGTGACGATATATCAGGGCGTGACTCTCGGTGGCACCAGCTGGAACAAAGGCAAGCGTCACCCGACCTTGGGTGACGGAGTTGTCGTGGGGGCGGGCGCCAAGGTGCTCGGTCCGTTTACCGTCGGCGCTGGTGCCAAGGTCGGTTCCAACGCCGTGGTGACCAAAGAGGTGCCGCCGGGCGCCACTGTTGTCGGTATTCCCGGGCGAATCATCGTCAAGTCCGATGAGGAGCAGGACGCCAAGCGCAAGGCTATGGCCGAGAAAATCGGTTTCGACGCCTACGGTGTCAGCGAAGACATGCCCGACCCGGTGGCGCGCGCCATTGGTCAATTGCTCGATCACCTGCAAGCGGTGGACGGACGGCTGGAAGGGATGTGTGGTGCGCTGAAGGATCTGGGCAGCAATTATTGTGCGAAAGATCTGCCTGAACTGCGTGAAGAAGACTTCGCCTGCGTCAAAGGCAAAGACGAGTCCAAAGCCAGCTAAACCTCAGCGCTGCCTTCGCAAGCAGGCTCGCTCCCACATTGGAATGTATTGCCCTTGTGGGAGCGAGCCTGCTCGCGAAGAACGATAACGCGGTACCGCTGGCTGTACGCCGCCAGCCTTTGCTATGATGCGCGCGCTCTTTTGCGGGTAATCCTGACTAAAGTACTAGGTCTTAAAGTTGACTTAAATACTCGGGAATTGCATACTCGCCCCATTCTGAACTCCGTGGTAACTGTCCATGCGACTGACTACAAAAGGCCGATACGCCGTGACCGCCATGCTTGACCTGGCGTTGCACGCGCAGCACGGGCCCGTGTCCCTGGCCGATATCTCCGAGCGCCAAGGCATCTCCCTGTCCTACCTCGAACAGCTGTTCGCCAAGCTGCGCCGCAGCAACCTGGTTTCCAGTGTTCGCGGCCCGGGTGGTGGTTACCAGTTGTCCCGCGACATGCAGGGCATTCAGGTCGCTCAGGTGATCGATGCGGTAAACGAATCGGTCGATGCCACCAAATGCCAGGGCCAAGGCGATTGCCATTCCGGCGACACCTGCCTGACTCACCATCTGTGGTGCGATTTGAGCCTGCAGATTCACGAATTTCTAAGTGGTATCAGCTTGGCTGATCTTGTGACTCGCCGTGAGGTGCAAGAAGTAGCCCAGCGTCAGGACCAGCGCCGTTGCAACAGCAAGGCGCCACGCCTGGACAAGATTGAAGCGTCCGCCGTCGAATGACAGCCAGAGAGCTAGCGGCACGCCAGCCCTGATTTAGGAGATAGTCCATGAAATTGCCGATTTACCTTGATTACTCTGCGACCACCCCGGTTGATCCGCGTGTTGCGCAAAAGATGAGTGAATGCCTGCTGGTCGACGGAAACTTCGGTAACCCGGCGTCCCGTTCCCACGTGTTCGGCTGGAAAGCTGAAGAGTCCGTCGAAAACGCCCGTCGTCAGGTGGCCGATCTGGTCAACGCTGATCCGCGCGAAATCGTCTGGACCTCCGGTGCCACCGAATCCGACAACCTGGCAATCAAGGGTGCGGCGCATTTCTACGGCTCCAAGGGCAAGCACCTGATCACCTCCAAGATCGAGCACAAGGCTGTCCTCGACACCATGCGCCAACTGGAGCGTGAAGGTTTTGAGGTCACCTACCTCGAGCCGACCGAAGACGGTCTGATCACCCCGGCCATGATTGAAGCTGCACTGCGCGAAGACACCATCCTCGTCTCCGTGATGCACGTGAACAACGAAATCGGCACCGTCAACGACATCGCCGCTATTGGCGAAATGCTCCGCGCCAAGGGCGTTCTGTTCCACGTCGACGCCGCTCAGTCCACTGGCAAGGTCGAGATCGACCTGCAGAAACTGAAAGTCGACATGATGTCGTTCTCCGCCCACAAAACCTACGGCCCTAAAGGCATCGGCGCGCTGTACGTCAGCCGCAAGCCGCGTGTGCGCATCGAAGCGACCATGCACGGCGGCGGTCACGAGCGCGGCATGCGTTCCGGCACCCTGGCGACCCACCAGATCGTCGGCATGGGCGAAGCGTTCCGTGTGGCCAAAGAAGACATGGCGGCTGAAAACGTCCGTATCAAAGCCTTGAGCGACCGCTTCTACAAGCAGGTCGAGCATCTGGAAGAGCTGTACGTCAACGGCAGCCTGACCGCCCGCGTTCCGCACAACCTGAACCTGAGCTTCAACTACGTTGAAGGCGAGTCGCTGATCATGGCGCTCAAGGATCTGGCGGTATCGTCCGGTTCGGCGTGCACCTCGGCGTCGCTGGAGCCTTCGTACGTACTGCGCGCCCTGGGCCGCAACGACGAATTGGCACACAGCTCGATCCGCTTCACCTTCGGCCGTTTCACCACCGAAGAAGAAATCGACTACGCCGCGCAGAAAGTCTGCGAGGCCGTTACCAAGCTGCGCGCTCTGTCGCCGCTGTGGGACATGTACAAAGACGGCGTCGATATCTCGAAAATCGAGTGGGCGGCACACTAAATATAGAAGCCGCCAGATACAGATCCTGTAGCGACGCGGCGGTTTACGCAGCGCAGTTGCAGGGTCTCAAGAGCGGCCCTGATGAGTGAGGATTAGAATCATGGCTTACAGCGAAAAGGTCATCGACCACTACGAAAACCCGCGCAACGTCGGCAAGATGAACGCGGAAGATCCTGATGTCGGCACCGGCATGGTCGGCGCTCCGGCGTGCGGCGACGTTATGCGTCTGCAAATCAAGGTCAACGACGCTGGCATCATCGAAGATGCCAAGTTCAAGACCTACGGCTGCGGTTCGGCTATCGCTTCCAGCTCCCTCGCCACCGAGTGGATGAAGGGCAAGACCCTGGACGAAGCAGAAACCATCAAGAACACTCAGCTGGCCGAAGAACTGGCCCTGCCGCCAGTGAAAATTCACTGCTCGGTACTGGCTGAAGACGCTATCAAAGCAGCTGTTCGCGATTACAAGCAGAAGAAAGGCTTGATCTGACTTTCTGGATTTGGCGACGAGTAAGGAGTCACCGATGGCTATCAGCATGACAGAAGCGGCTGCTCGACACGTGCGGCGCTCCCTCGACGGGCGCGGCAAAGGTGAAGGGATTCGTCTGGGTGTTCGCACCACAGGCTGTTCCGGCCTTGCCTACGTGCTGGAGTTTGTCGACGAGGTGGTTGCAGAGGATCAGGTGTTCGAGAGTCACGGCGAAAAAGTGATCATCGACCCGAAAAGCCTCGCCTACCTGGACGGCACCGAGCTCGATTTCGTCAAGGAAGGGTTGAACGAAGGCTTCAAGTTCAACAACCCCAACGTACGCGGTGAATGTGGCTGCGGCGAAAGCTTCAACATCTGAGGCTTGTCGTGGGTATTCCTTGTCATTTCGCTTTATTCGAGCTGCAACCGGGTTTCCGTCTGGATCTCGAGCAGTTGGCCACGCGCTATCGTGAGTTGGCGCGCGGCGTTCATCCTGACCGTTTTGCCGACGCTTCCGAGCGTGAGCAGCGGTCGGCACTCGAGCAGTCTGCGCGTCTCAACGACGCCTATCAGACGCTCAAGAGTCCGGCCCAGCGCGCACGCTACCTGCTGACCATCAGCGGGCATGAAGTGCCGATGGAAGTTACCGTCCATGATCCCGAGTTTCTTCTGCAGCAGATGCAATGGCGCGAAGAACTTGAAGACCTCCAGGACAGTGTCGACCTCGACGGTGTCGCGGTGTTCAAGCGGCGCTTGAAAGTGGCTCAGGAAGAACTCAATGAAAGCTTCGCAGCCTGTTGGGATGATGCAGCGCAACGCGAACAGGCCGAACGCCTGATGCGGCGCATGCAGTTCCTCGACAAGCTCACCTACGAAGTGCGCCAGTTAGAAGAGCGCCTCGACGATTAACCCAGTGCCGCTCCGGTCGCACGCCTGATATACAGATAAGTCCTGATCACGATGGCCCTACTGCAGATCGCCGAACCCGGCCAAAGTCCTCAACCGCACCAGCGTCGTCTGGCTGTAGGGATCGACTTGGGCACTACCAATTCGCTGGTCGCTGCGTTGCGCAGTGGTCTTTCCGAGCCGCTGGCTGACGCAAACGGGCAGGTCATCCTGCCGTCCGCTGTGCGTTACCACGCCGATCACGTCGAAGTCGGCGAGTCGGCCAAACTGGCCGCCGCTTCCGATCCTCTGAACACCGTGCTGTCGGTCAAGCGCTTGATGGGTCGTGGTCTGTCCGACGTCAAGCAATTGGGCGAGCAACTGCCATACCGCTTTGTCGGTGGCGAGTCGCACATGCCGTTCATCGACACTGTGCAAGGCCCGAAAAGCCCGGTCGAAGTCTCCGCCGATATCCTCAAGGTGCTGCGTCAGCGCGCTGAAGCGACGTTGGGTGGTGAGCTGGTTGGCGCGGTGATCACCGTTCCAGCGTATTTCGATGATGCCCAGCGCCAAGCGACCAAGGATGCGGCCAAATTGGCCGGCCTGAACGTTCTGCGTTTGCTCAACGAGCCGACCGCTGCTGCTGTGGCGTACGGTCTGGACCAGCACGCTGAAGGCCTGGTCGCCATTTATGACCTGGGCGGCGGCACCTTCGATATTTCGATTCTGCGTCTGACTGGCGGTGTTTTCGAAGTGCTGGCCACTGGCGGCGACAGCGCGCTGGGTGGCGATGACTTCGATCACGCGATTGCCGGCTGGATCATCGAGAGCGCGGGCCTGTCCGCCGATCTCGATCCGGGCGCGCAACGTAATCTGCTGCAAACCGCTTGTGCGGCCAAAGAAGCGCTGACCGATGCGGCCAGCGTTGAAGTGGCCTATGGCGACTGGAAAGCGTCGCTGACTCGCGAAGCCTTCGATGCGCTGATTGAGCCAATGGTCGCGCGCAGCCTGAAAGCCTGCCGTCGCGCCGTTCGCGATTCTGGCATTGAGTTGGAAGACGTGCACGCAGTGGTCATGGTCGGCGGTTCGACTCGCGTGCCGCGTGTTCGCGAAGCCGTTGCCGAAGCCTTCGGTCGTCAGCCTCTGACTGAAATCGACCCGGATCAAGTGGTGGCCATCGGTGCCGCGATCCAGGCCGATACCCTGGCAGGCAACAAGCGTGATGGCGGCGAACTGCTGCTGCTCGACGTGATTCCGCTGTCCCTGGGGCTGGAAACCATGGGTGGCCTGATGGAGAAGGTGATTCCGCGCAACACCACCATCCCCGTCGCGCGCGCGCAAGATTTCACCACTTATAAAGACGGCCAGTCGGCCATGGCGATTCACGTCCTGCAGGGTGAGCGCGAGCTGATCAGCGACTGCCGCTCGCTGGCGCGCTTCGAATTGCGTGGTATTCCGGCGATGGTCGCCGGTGCAGCGAAGATTCGCGTGACCTTCCAGGTCGATGCCGACGGTCTGCTCAGCGTTGCCGCCCGTGAATTGGGTTCGGGCGTTGAAGCGAGCATTCAGGTCAAACCGTCCTACGGTCTGACCGATGGCGAAATCGCCAAAATGCTCAAGGATTCGTTCCAGCATGCCAATGACGACAAAGTCGCCCGCGTTCTGCGTGAGCAGCAAGTCGATGCCCAGCGCCTGATCGAAGCGGTGCAGGGCGCTCTGGAGGTTGATGGCGAGCGTTTGCTCGACGCCGAAGAGCGCATGGTCATCGACCTGCAGTTGCAGGAACTGGCTGAACTGATGAAAGGTACCGATGGTTACGCCATCGAGCAGCAGACCAAGCGTCTGTCGCAAGTGACCGATGCTTTTGCTGCCCGCCGCATGGATCTGACGGTGAAAGCCGCTCTGTCGGGGCGCAATCTGAATGAAATCGAGGATATCTGATGCCGCAGGTCATTTTTCTGCCCCACGAGAAGTTCTGCCCTGAAGGCATGGTGGTCGAGGCTGCGCCCGGCACATCGATTCTCGAACTGGCTCATGAACACCACATCGAGATGGAAAGCGCCTGCGGCGGCGTCTGCGCTTGCACCACCTGCCATTGCATCATCCGCGAGGGTTTCGACTCGATGGAAGAGGCTGACGAGCTGGAAGAAGACTTCCTTGATCGGGCTTGGGGTCTGGAAGCGCAATCGCGTCTGGCTTGCCAGGCGATCGTCGGTGAAGAAGACATCACCGTCGAAATTCCGAAATATTCGCTTAACCATGCGGCCGAAGCGCCGCACTGACTGGTAAGACTGTCATGAGCTACGGTTGGAATGATGTTCAACGTATTGCAGAAGAACTGGCCGAGGCCAAACCGGGCGTAGACCCGTTTTCTGTCAATTTCGTCGATCTGCAGCAATGGATCAAAGAGCTGCCGGATTTTGACAATACCTCTGGCCGGGTTGGCGAGAAGGTGTTGGAAGCGGTTCAGACGCTCTGGGCTGAAGAATTGGACTGATCGTCCTCGCAGGTTAGGCAATACCCAAGAACCCGCGTATAATTCGCGGGTTTAATTTTTCGCAAATTACCGTTTCTGGAGTTACACCATGGCTGTTCAACGCACTTTCTCCATCATCAAGCCTGACGCTGTTGCAAAAAACGTCATCGGCGAAATCACCACTCGTTTCGAAAAAGCCGGCCTGCGCGTTGTAGCTTCGAAACTGAAGCAACTGTCCAAAGCTGAAGCTGAAGGCTTCTACGCTGAGCACAGCGCTCGTGGTTTCTTCGGCGACCTGGTTGCTTTCATGATCTCCGGTCCTGTTGTTGTTCAGGTTCTGGAAGGCGAAAACGCTATCGCTCTGAACCGTGAGCTGATGGGCGCTACCAACCCTAAAGAAGCTGCTGCCGGCACCATCCGCGCTGACTTCGCTGATTCCATCGACGCCAACGCTGTTCACGGTTCGGACTCCGAAGCCGCAGCTGCTCGTGAAATCTCGTACTTCTTCGCAGCTACTGAAGTAACCACTCGCTAAGCATTGGCTTAAGAGTGAAGGTGAATCCATGACTACATCGACTGTAAAAACCAACCTGCTGGGTCTGACTCAACAGGAAATGGAAAAATTCTTCGACTCAATCGGGGAGAAGCGTTTCCGTGCCGGTCAGGTAATGAAATGGATTCACCACTTTGGCGTCGATGATTTCGACGCCATGACGAACGTCAGCAAGGCCTTGCGCGATAAGCTCAAGGCTATTGCTGAGGTCCGTGGTCCGGAAGTGGTCAGCGAGGACATCTCCAGCGACGGCACCCGTAAGTGGGTGGTGCGCGTGGCGTCCGGCAGCTGCGTCGAGACCGTGTACATTCCCCAAGGCAAACGCGGCACTCTGTGCGTTTCGTCCCAGGCAGGCTGTGCCCTGGATTGCAGTTTCTGCTCCACCGGCAAGCAAGGCTTCAATAGCAACCTCACCGCCGCCGAAGTCATCGGCCAGGTGTGGATTGCCAACAAATCTTTCGGCAGTGTCCCGGCAACCGTCGACCGTGCCATCACCAACGTGGTGATGATGGGCATGGGTGAGCCATTGCTGAACTTCGACAACGTCGTCGCCGCCATGCATCTGATGATGGATGACCTCGGCTACGGGATCTCCAAGCGCCGCGTGACCCTGTCCACCTCGGGTGTGGTGCCGATGATCGATGAGCTGGCCAAGCACATCGACGTGTCCCTGGCGTTGTCCCTGCACGCACCGAATGACGCATTGCGTAACCAATTGGTGCCGATCAACAAGAAATATCCGCTTAAGATGCTGCTCGAGTCGTGCCAGCGCTACATGTCCGCCCTTGGCGAGAAACGTGTGTTGACCATCGAGTACACCTTGCTCAAGGACATCAACGACAAGGTTGAACACGCCGTTGAGATGATCGAGCTGCTGAAGAACATTCCGTGCAAGATCAACCTGATTCCGTTCAACCCGTTCCCGCACTCCGGGTACGAGCGTCCGAGCAACAACGCGATCCGTCGGTTCCAGGATCAGTTGCATCAGGCCGGTTTCAACGTCACTGTCCGTACCACCCGTGGTGAAGACATCGACGCCGCATGTGGTCAATTGGTAGGGCAGGTGCTGGATCGCACCCGTCGCAGCGAACGTTACATCGCCGTGCGCGAGTTGAGCGCCGACAGCGATCTGGCACAGAACGCCGCGAACACTAACTAAGAGAGGATCTCTATGTCCCTGCGCTTTGCGCTGCTGTTGCTGTTGACCAGCCTGTGTGCTGGTTGTGTCCTGTCGGGTGACTACAACCCGATGAAGACCAGCAAGGGCCGCGATGAAGCGCGGGCTGCCTACGTGCAGTTGGGGCTGGGGTACTTGCAGCAAGGCATGAGCGAGCGGGCCAAGGTGCCGCTGAAGAAGGCGCTGGACATCGACGGTTCCGATCCTGACGCCAACGCTGCCCTCGGATTGGTGTTTCAGTCCGAATTGGAGCCTGAGCTGGCCGACGAACACTTCCGCAAGGCTTTGTCCTCCCGTCCCGCCGATGCGCGCATCCTCAACAACTACGGCAGTTTTCTCTACGAACAACAGCGTTATAAAGAAGCCTACGAGCGTTTTGAACAGGCCGCTGCCGATACCCTGTATCCTGAGCGTTCGCGTGTGTTCGAAAACCTCGGCATGACGGCGGCGAAGCTCGGGCAGCGTGATCTGGCGCAGCAGCAGCTGGAAAAAGCGCTGCGTTTGAACCGCCAACAACCACGCGCATTGCTGGAAATGGCTGAGTTGTCCTTCGAAGACAGGCATTATGTGCCCGCGCGTGACTATTACGACCGTTTCAGCCTGCTGACCGAACAAAATGCACGTAGTCTATTGCTCGGCGTTCGGCTGGCAAAAGTGTTTGAAGATCGCGACAAGGCCGCCAGTTATGGCCTGCAATTAAAACGACTCTATCCCGGTACGCCGGAATATCAGCAATACCTGTCGGAGCAATGATGAAAGCGGCGCATCCCGAAGTTGTAGCAGCGAATCGCGTTAACCCCGGTGAGACCCTGCGCCAGGCCCGCGAAAGCAATGGCTGGTCGCTGGCCGAAGTGGCCCTCAAGCTCAACCTCACCGTGACTTCCCTGAGCAATCTTGAAGCCGGCGCTTTCGACAAGCTGCCGGGGCATACCTTCGCTCGCGGTTACATTCGCGCCTATGCCAAGTTGCTCGGCATGGACCAGACCGTTCTGGTTCAGCAATTCGACCAGTCCACCGGCACCGACTCCCAGGGCAGCAACGTTCATGCCCTCGGCCGTATCGAAGAGCCGGTGCGGGTTTCCCACACCATTTTGCGTATTGTCAGCCTGCTGTTGCTGATCGCGGTCATCGGCGGCGGTTTCGTCTGGTGGCAGGATCAGACTTCGCAGCGCACCAAGGACCTGACGTCCCTGGCCCCTGAGCACGTTGAAGTCGAAGGTGCTGACGGTACGACGCAGATTCACCCGATCGACGAGCCGGAAGATCAGGCTGTCGAGGAAAATCAGGCCGATACTTCCACAGCGTTGGCGCTGCCTCAGTCTGAAACCACCGCTGAATCGACCGGTGCCGAAGCTACCACCCCGGCAACCACTCCGGCCGCCCCGGTTGCGCCGGCTGCAACGCCGACCGCCCCGGCTCATACGCCAGCGCCGGTTGTCGCTATCCCGGTTACCCCGGCACCCAACGTTCCGGCGACTCCAGCACCGACCACCACTGCGCCAGTAGCGGCTGCGACCGCCGCGCCAACCGCAGAAGCGGCTGCTCCGGTGGCTGGCGATGGTCAGGTACAACTGCAGTTCAGCGCCGATTGCTGGGCACAAGTGACCGATGGCCGTGGCAAAGTGATTTTCAGTGGTCTCAAGCATAAAGGCGACAGCGTGACCGTTTCCGGCAAGCCGCCGCTTAACGTACGTCTGGGCGTAGCTCGCGCCGCACAGGTCAGCTACAACGGCCAACCGGTCGATATCGCTCCGTTCACCAGTGGCGAGACTGCTCGCCTGAAGTTGGGTCAATAAGTCATGCACGGCGAATCTCCAATCAAACGTCGCGTTTCGCGCAAGATCTGGGTCGGCAACGTACCGGTGGGCGGCGATGCGCCGATCGCGGTGCAGAGCATGACCAACAGCGACACCAATGACGTTGCCGCCACTGTTGCGCAAATCAATCGTCTGGAAGCCGCCGGCGTCGACATCGTTCGCGTTTCGGTACCGGACATGGACGCCGCCGAGGCGTTCGGCAAGATCAAGCAACTGGTCAAGGTGCCGCTGGTTGCCGACATCCACTTCGACTACAAGATTGCCTTGCGCGTCGCCGAACTGGGTGTCGATTGCCTGCGTATCAACCCGGGCAACATCGGTCGTGAAGACCGTGTTCGCGCGGTGGTTGATGCTGCGCGTGATCGCGGTATTCCGATCCGCATCGGCGTCAACGCCGGTTCGCTGGAAAAAGACCTGCAAAAGAAATACGGCGAGCCGACGCCAGCCGCGCTGGTTGAGTCTGCTCTGCGCCACGTTGAACACCTCGAACGCCTGAATTTCCAGGACTTCAAGGTCAGCGTTAAGGCTTCCGACGTGTTCATGGCCGTCGAAGCCTACCGCTTGCTGGCGAAAGAAATCGTTCAGCCGCTGCACCTGGGCATCACCGAAGCCGGTGGATTGCGTTCGGGCACAGTGAAATCCGCCGTGGGCCTAGGTATGCTGCTCGCCGAGGGGATTGGCGATACTATCCGCATCTCGCTGGCGGCCGACCCGGTCGAGGAAGTGAAGGTCGGTTACGACATTCTCAAGTCTTTGCATCTGCGTTCCCGTGGCATCAACTTCATCGCCTGCCCGAGCTGCTCGCGGCAGAACTTCGATGTGGTGAAAACCATGAACGAGCTGGAAGGGCGCCTTGAAGACCTGCTGGTGCCGCTGGATGTCGCGGTGATCGGTTGCGTGGTCAACGGCCCCGGCGAAGCCAAGGAAGCCCATATCGGCTTGACCGGCGGCACGCCAAACCTGATTTACATCGACGGCAAGCCGGCGCAGAAACTGACGAATGACAATCTGGTGGACGAGCTGGAAAGGCTGATCCGCCAGAAAGCGGCCGAAAAGGTCGAAGCTGACGCTGCCGTAATTGCGCGCGGCTGACCCTGACTGAAGAGCCGAACGAATTTAAGGATTTAAAGTGAGCAAGTCATTGCAAGCCATTCGTGGCATGAACGACATCCTGCCCGAACAGACCCCGCTGTGGCGTTATTTCGAGGGCACTGTTGCGCGTCTGCTGGATAACTACGGTTACAAGCAGATTCGCATGCCGATCGTTGAATTCACCGAGCTGTTCAAGCGCTCGATCGGTGAAGTGACCGACATCGTCGAAAAAGAGATGTACACCTTCGAAGACCGCAACGGTGACTCCCTGACCCTGCGTCCGGAAGGCACCGCAGCGTGCGTGCGTGCAGTGCTTGAGCACGGCATCACCGGCGGTGGCCAGGTGCAGAAACTCTGGTACATCGGCCCGATGTTCCGCCACGAGCGTCCGCAGAAAGGCCGTTATCGCCAGTTCCACCAGATCGGTCTGGAAGTGTTCAACCTCGACGGTCCGGACATCGACGCCGAGCTGATCACCATGACCTGGCGCCTGTGGGGTGAGCTGGGCATTCGTGATGCGGTCAAGCTCGAACTCAACAGCCTCGGCACCAGCGAGTCCCGTGGTCGCTATCGTGAAGCGCTGGTCGAGTACCTCTCGGCGCACCACGACAAGCTCGACGAAGACAGCCAGCGTCGCCTGAAAACCAACCCGCTGCGCGTGCTCGACACGAAAAATGCCGACACTCAAGCGGTACTGGTCGATGCGCCGAAAATGGCCGACTACCTCGACGACGAATCCCGTGCGCACTTTGAAGGCTTGAAAGCGCGTCTGGATGCCGTCGGCATTCCTTACGTGCTCAACCCGAAGCTGGTGCGTGGCCTCGATTACTACAGCAAAACCGTTTTCGAATGGGTCACCGACAAGCTCGGCGCTCAGGGCACTGTCTGCGCCGGCGGCCGTTACGACGGTCTGGTCGAGCAGATGGGCGGCAAGCCAACCACCGGCGTGGGTTTCGCCATGGGCATCGAGCGTCTGGTTTTGATGCTGGAAACCCTCGAGCAGATCCCGGAAGAAATCTCCCGGCAGGTCGACGTCTACCTCTGCGCCTTCGGTGAAGAAGCCGAGCTGGCTGGTCTGGCTCTGGCTGAACGTGTTCGTGATCAACTTCCAAACCTGCGTCTGCAAGTCAATGCCGGCGCCGGCAGCTTCAAAAGCCAGTTCAAGAAGGCCGACAAGAGCGGTGCGCTGTACGCACTGATCCTCGGTGACGACGAAATGGCCCAGCAAGTGGTAGGTTTCAAACCCCTGCGTGGCCAGGGCGAACAACAAAGCATTGCCTGGGATGCGCTCGCCGCTCACCTGGCCACCTGCGTCGTGCAGGGTTGAAGCTGTCCAAACAGCCGATTTAGCGATTAAGGAGTATTGGGGTGTCGAGTACCGAAGACGAACAGTTGGCGGATTTGAAGGACTGGTGGACACGCAACGGCAAACCTCTGGTCACTGGCGGCCTGTTGGCGCTGGTCATCGTGTTCGGCTGGCAGGCTTATCACAAGTATCAGAGCAACCAGTCGCAAGGCGCCTCGGTGCTCTATCAGCAATTGCTGGAAACCACGCTGACGCCTGACGGCAAGCCTGATGCTGCCCGCGTTGCGGATCTGGCCGGCAAGCTCAACAGCGAATTCGGCGGTTCTGCCTACGCGCAGTACGGCAGCCTGTTCGTGGCCAAAGTGGCGGTCGACAGCGGCAAGCTGGATGACGCCGCGACCGAGCTGAAAGCCATCGTCGACAAACCGGCCAATCCGGCGCTGGGCGAGATCGCCCGTCAGCGTCTGGCGCAGGTGCTGGGTGCGCAGAACAAGGCTGAAGACGGCCTGAAACTGCTCGACGGCGATGCCGACAAGGCGTTCCTGGCCACTCGCGAAGAACTCAAGGGCGACCTGCTGGTGCAGCTGGGCCGTACCGATGACGCGAACAAGGCGTATCAAAAAGCCAAGGCGGCACTGTCGGATGAAGCGGCGGTCGGTGGCCTTCAAATCAAGCTCGACGACCTGGCCAAAGGGGATGCGTGACGTGATCCGTTGGAAGCATGCAGCATTGCTGGCTCTGGCCCTTCTGGCCGCGGGTTGCAGCAGCAACAGCAAGAAAGAATTGCCACCGGCTGAACTGACCGACTTCAAAGAAGAAGTGGTTCTGCAAAAGCAGTGGAGTCGTTCGATCGGTGACGGTCAGGGCGAAACCTACAACATGCTGGTGCCGGCGATCGACGGTGACACCATCTACGCCGCTGATGTAACCGGCGTGGTGATGGCCATGGATCGCGGCAACGGCGACGTGAAATGGAAGCAGGATCTTGATCTGCCTGTCTCCGGCGCTGTCGGCGTGGGTTATGGTCTGGTGCTGATCGGCACCCTGCGTGGCGAAGTCGTCGCTCTCGACACCAGCAACGGTGAAGAGAAGTGGCGTGCCCGCGTCAACAGCGAAGTCCTTGCGCCACCGGCCAACAACGGTGACGTCGTGGTGGTGCAGACTCAGGACGATCGTCTGATCGGTCTGGATGCATCGACCGGTACCCAGCGCTGGGTGTATGACAGCACGCCGGCCGTACTGACCCTGCGTGGCACCAGTGCCCCGTTGGTGACCAACCGCCTCGCGGTGGCTGGCCTGTCGACCGGTAAAGTGGTCGCTCTGGACATTTCCAACGGCGTGCCGGTCTGGGAACAACGGATCGCGATTCCACAGGGTCGTTCGGAACTGGAGCGCGTGGTCGATATCGACGGCGGTCTGCTGTTGTCCGGCGGTACGCTGTACGTTGCCAGCTACCAGGGTCGCGTTGCGGCACTGGACCTGGAAAGCGGTCGTCAACTCTGGCAGCGCGATGCGTCGAGCTACGCTGGTATCGCTCAGGGTTTCGGCAGCGTTTACGTGAGCCTGTCTTCGGGCACCGTTGAAGGCGTCGACGAACGTTCCACCACAGCATTGTGGAGCAACGACTCGCTGGCTCGCCGTCAACTGTCGGCTCCGGAAGTGTTCTCCAGTTATGTTGCAGTGGGTGACCTGGAAGGTTATCTGCACCTGCTGAGCCAGGTTGACGGTCGTTTCGTCGGCCGTGAGCGCATCGACAGCGACGGCCTGCGTGCCCGTCCGCTGGTGGTGGGTGACACGATTTATGTATATGGCAACAGCGGCAAACTGGAAGCCCTGACCATCAAGTAACAACTATGCTTGGGGTTAACACCCCCAGGCAGCTTCACTTGTGAGTATGAATGTGGGAGCGAGCCTGCTCGCGATGGGCGTCAACGATTACGCAGATGGCCTGAATAAACGCGGTGCTTTGGCGTTTTTCGCGAGCAGGCTCGCTCCCACAAAGAACACCCACAGTGTTGCCCCGAGCACCAGCCGCTGCCTCGCAGCGGCTTTTGTATTTTCTGAAATAACGAAGTGGAGAGCCGCATGGTTCCCGTAATCGCCCTGGTGGGCCGACCGAACGTCGGCAAGTCCACCTTGTTCAACCGCCTGACCAGGACTCGTGACGCCATCGTCGGCGACTTGTCCGGTCTGACCCGTGATCGCCAGTACGGTGAGGCCAAGTGGCAAGGGCGTTCCTACATTCTGGTCGACACCGGTGGTATCTCCGGTGACGAGCATGGTATGGACGAAAAAATGGCCGAGCAGTCGCTGCTGGCCATTGAAGAAGCAGATGTTGTGCTGTTCCTGGTAGATGCCAAGGCCGGTTTCACCGCCGCCGACCAGATGATCGCCGAACACCTGCGCAAACGTAACAAGCGTTCCTACGTGGTCGCCAACAAGGTCGACAACATCGACCCGGAAATGGCCCGCGCTGAATTCGCTCCGTTGGGTATGGGTCACGCGATCCCGATCGCCGGTGCTCACGGCCGTGGCATCACGCAGATGCTGGAAATCGCCCTGGGTGATTTCCCCAAAGACGCAGAAGAGCCTGAAGACGGCGAAGAAGAGATCGTTGCCGAAGGCGAGGAAGCCAAGCGCATTCCTGGCCCAAGCGAAAAAGACGGCATCAAGATCGCGATCATCGGCCGTCCGAACGTCGGCAAGTCGACCCTGGTCAACCGCATGCTCGGTGAAGACCGGGTAATCGTCTATGACCAGCCAGGCACCACGCGCGACAGTATCTACATTCCGTTCGAACGCAATGAAGAGAAGTACACGCTGATCGACACCGCCGGTGTGCGCAAGCGCGGCAAGATCCACGAAGAAGTCGAAAAATTCTCCGTGGTCAAAACCCTGCAGGCGATCAAAGACGCCAACGTGGTGATCTTCGTGATGGACGCCCGCGAAGGCGTGGTCGATCACGACCTCAACCTGCTCGGTTTTGCCATCGAGTCGGGTCGTGCGCTGGTCATCGCGATCAACAAGTGGGACGGCATGACGCCGAGCGAGCGCGACTATGTAAAAGTCGAGCTGCAACGTCGTCTGTTCTTCGTTGATTACGCCGACATTCACTTCATCTCGGCCCTGCACGGCACTGGCGTGGGCAACCTCTACGCATCCGTACAGAACTCGTTCAAGTCGGCGGTCACCCGCTGGCCGACCAACCGTCTGACCCAGATTCTCGAAGACGCGGTTGGCGAGCACGCGCCACCGATGGTCAACAACCGCCGGATCAAGCTGCGATACGCTCACTTGGGTGGTGCTAACCCGCCGATTATCGTGATCCACGGTAACCAGATCGAGAAAGTGCCGAAGTCGTACGTACGCTATCTGGAGAACACTTACCGCCGTGTGCTGAAGCTGGTCGGTACGCCGATCCGCATCGAGTTCAAGGGCGGCGAGAATCCGTACGAAGGCAACAAGACCACGCTGACCGACCGCCAGGTCAACAAGAAGCGTCGCTTGATGTCGCACCACAAGAAAGCCGACAAGAAGCGCCGCGACAAGAAATAAGGTCGCAGGTCGCTGATCGTTCCCATGCTCCGCGTGGGAATGTATCCCGTGACGCTCTGCGTCACATAAGCGGTGGACGCAGAGCGTCCAAGGCTGCATTCCCACGCAGAGCGTGGGAACGATCAATATGAGAGAAGGGTGCCATCCGGCGCCCTTTTTTTATGGGCGCCGGATGGGCTATCCTCGGGCTCTCCCGCGCCGTCGTCAGAGCCGGGTGTTGAGCAGGGAACCCCCGATGATCACCAGTAAGCTGCCGAATGTCGGCATCACTATTTTCACGCAGATGTCTCAGCTCGCGGCGCAAACCGGCGCGATCAACCTGTCCCAGGGTTTTCCTGATTTTGACGGCCCGCAGTCACTGCGTGATGCAGTCGGTCGACACATCGCCAGTGGCCATAACCAATATTCGCCGATGACCGGTTTGCCGGCGCTGCGCGAGCAGATCGCGGCGAAAATCGCTCGCAGCTATGGCGTGCAGGTCAATGCCGACAGCGAAGTGACGGTCACGCCGGGCGCGACCCAGGCGATCTTCTGTGCGATTCAGGCGGTTATCCACAGCGGCGATGAAGTCATCGTGTTCGATCCGTGCTACGACAGCTACGCACCGGCGACGGAGTTGGCGGGCGGTCGTTGCGTGCATGTGCAGTTGAACCCGGACGACTTCTCCATCGATTTCGACCAGCTCGCCGCGGCCCTGAGCCCGCGCACGAAAATGATCGTCATCAACACCCCACACAACCCTAGCGGCGCACTGATCAGTCGTGCCGAGCTGGATCAACTGGCGGCGCTGATCCGCGATCGCGACATCTACCTGATCAGCGACGAAGTCTATGAACATCTGGTGTTCGATGGCGTGCCGCACGTTAGCGTACTTGCTCACGAAGAGCTGTATCAGCGTGCCTTTGTGGTCAGCTCGTTCGGCAAGACCTATCACGTCACTGGCTGGAAGACCGGCTACGTCGTTGCACCGCCAGCACTGACCGCGGAGCTGCGCAAGGTTCACCAGTACGTCAGCTTCTGCGGCGTCACGCCGTTGCAATACGCGCTGGCCGATTACATGGCCGAGCATCCGGAACATGTCGAAGAGTTGCCGGGCTTCTATCAGACCAAGCGCGATCTGTTCTGCGATCTGCTGGCGCCGTCGCGCTTCAGTTTCACCCGAGTCACTGGCACCTATTTCCAACTGGTCGATTACTCGCAGATTCGTCCCGACCTGAACGATGTCGAGATGGCCATGTGGATGACCCGCGAACACGGCGTGGCGAGTATCCCGGTGTCGGTGTTCTACCAGAACCCACCGCAAGGCCAGCGCCTGGTGCGCCTGTGTTTTGCCAAACGCGAGGAGACGCTGCGTGAAGCGGCGGCGAAGCTATGCGTGATCTGAGTGCGTTACCCGATCTCAACCTGGCGCTGATCCAGACCAGCCTGGCCTGGCATGACCGCCAGGCCAACCTTGAGCATTTCGAGGTGTTGCTGGAGCAGGCGCGCGGGGCGGATCTGATCATCCTGCCGGAAATGTTCACCACCGGATTCTCCATGGAGTCCGAAACCCTCGCCGAAGCCGAGAACGGCCCGACCAGCAAATGGCTGCGGGTTCAGGCGGCAAAGCTCGATGCAGTGATCACCGGCAGTGTGATTATTCAGGCGTCTGACGGCAGCCATCGTAATCGCCTGTTGTGGGCGCGGCCGGACGGCGAAGTCTTGCATTACGACAAGCGTCACCTGTTCCGCATGGCCGGCGAGCACAACCATTACACCCCCGGCGAACGTCAGGTGCAGTTCGAGCTCAACGGCTGGCGTGTGCGTCCGCTGATTTGCTACGACCTGCGCTTTCCGGTGTGGAGCCGCGATGCGCAGGATACGGATCTGCTGCTGTACACCGCCAATTGGCCGGGTGCGCGGCGTTTGCACTGGAATCGCCTGTTGCCGGCGCGTGCCATCGAAAACCTTTGCTATGTGGCGGCGGTGAATCGCGTTGGCACCGACGGCAAGGGTTTCGCTTACACCGGCGACAGTCAGGTGCTGGATTTCCAGGGTGAAACCTTGCTGGCGGCGGGGGAGGCGGATGGGGTGTTCAAGGTCGTGCTTGAGGCGGCGCCACTGGCGGCGTATCGCGAGCGCTTTCCAGCGAATCTGGATGCTGACACCTTCGAGTTCACCTGAGGCAGCCGATCGTTCCCACGCAGAGCGTGGGAACGATCGCAAAAAAAGGCCCCGGAGTTCGCACTCCGGGGCCTTTTGCATTTCAGCGGTCGATTACGCCGCTTTCGCCTCAGGCTGGCTCAGCGAGCGGTTCAGTGCGCTGAACAGCGCCTTGAAGCTGGCCGTGGTGATGTTTTCATCGATGCCCACGCCGTGCACCGCACGTTCGCCATTCACACGCAGCTCGATGTAAGCGGCTGCTTTGGCGTTGGTGCCTGCGCCGATCGCGTGTTCGTTGTAGTCCATGATCTCCACCGGAACTGGCAGGCCGGCGACCAGTGCTTCCAGCGCACCGTTGCCCTTGCCGCGCCAGTGCAGGTTGGTTTCACCCTGACCTTTGCTCGCCACTTCCACTTCAACATTGCTGTTGCCGTTTTCTTCCTGCAGGCGATGGCTGACCAGCGCGTACGGGGTGTTGGCTTGCAGGTATTCGCTGATCAACAGCGAGTGGATCTGCTTGGCGGTCATCTCCAGACCCAAGCGGTCGGTTTCACGCTGCACGACCTGGCTGAACTCGATCTGCATGCGACGTGGCAGGCTGATGCCGTATTCCTGCTCCAGCAAGTAAGCGATGCCGCCCTTGCCCGACTGGCTGTTGACGCGAATTACCGCCTCGTAGCTGCGGCCGATGTCGGCCGGGTCGATCGGCAAGTACGGCACTTCCCACAGTGCATCGGGTTTCTGTTGGGAGAAGCCCTTGCGGATTGCATCCTGGTGCGAGCCGGAGAACGCGGTGTGCACCAGGTCGCCAACGTACGGGTGACGTGGGTGAACCTGAATCTGGTTGCACTCCTCAACCACTTTGCGCACGCCGTCGATGTCGGAGAAGTCCAGCTGCGGGTCGAGACCCTGGGTGTACATGTTCAGTGCGACGGTGACGAGGTCGACGTTACCGGTACGCTCGCCATTGCCGAACAGGCAGCCTTCGACGCGGTCCGCACCCGCCATCAGGCCCAGTTCGGTAGCCGCAACGCCAGTGCCACGGTCGTTGTGGGTGTGCAGGCTGATGATCACGCTGTCACGACGGTTGATGTTGCGGCCGAACCACTCGATCTGGTCGGCATAGATGTTCGGGGTCGCGCACTCAACGGTAGCCGGCAGGTTGAGGATCATCTTGTGCTCAGGCGTCGGGTTCCACACCTCGATCACCGCATCACAGACTTCCTTGGCGAACTCCAGCTCGGTGGCGCTGAAGGTTTCCGGCGAGTATTCGAAGGTCCATTCGGTGTCCGGCTGCATCGCCGCGTATTTGACGAACAGCTTGGCGGCGTTCACGGCGATGGCCTTGATGCCGTCCTTGTCCTGGTTGAAGACGATGCGACGGAAAGACGGCGAGGTAGCGTTGTACAAGTGAACGATGGCTTTCTTCGCGCCGCGCAGGGATTCGAAGGTGCGCTCGATCAGGTCTTCACGGCCCTGGGTCAGCACCTGGATGGTGGTGTCGTCCGGGATGTGGCCTTCTTCGATCAGGGTACGCACGAAGTCGAAGTCGGTTTGCGAAGCCGCCGGGAACGATGCCTCGATTTCCTTCACGCCGACTTGCACGAGGGTTTTCCAGAAGCGCAGCTTCTTCACCGCGTCCATTGGCTCGATCAGCGACTGGTTGCCGTCACGCAGGTCGGAGCTGCACCAGATCGGCGCAGTGTCGATGGTTTTCGATGGCCAGGTGCGATCCGGCAGGTTGATGACAGGAAACGCGCGGTATTTCGAAGACGGATCTTTGAGCATGCTCATCGGGAAATTCCTTATTGTCTGGGCCGAAAAGAGGCGGCCTGCCGGTGTTACGAATATTCTGGGAAAAGCGTGGGACGAGGTGCCGCGATTCAGCCTGGCAGTCGTGCGCTGACGAGGCACAGGCTGCGGTGCTGGCGAAGCTGAATGAGGGTGTGAGAGGTTTTCATGCCTTCAACCCTAACCGCGAGGGCAGAGGATGGCAAGCAGTCGAAAAAAATTGAGAGGAATACTCGGAAAGCGGGTTTTTGCGGGATTTTATTGCGCTGGAGGTCGCTGATCGTTGTGATATTTGCGCGAGGTTTGATTGGGGCGCAATTGAGGTTTATAGCAATTCAGTAACTGTTGATGTGCTTTATAGGCCGCCTTCGCGAGCAAGCTCGCTCCCACAGGGGATCTTTGTTGTGAATAAGATCCAGTGTGGGAGCGAGCCTGCTCGCGAAGAGGCCGGTCGCCTCAACACATATTTAAGGTTGAAAGGCGCCAATGAAAATCGCCGGATCCACCCGCGCATCATTCAGGCTGACATTCCAGTGCATGTGCGGGCCGGTCGCGCGGCCGGTCATGCCAACCTTGCCGACCACCGCGCCCCGCGCCAGTTGATCGCCGACTTTCACATCAATCTTCGACATGTGGCAGAACATGCTGATAAAGCCTTGCCCATGGTCGACAAACACCGTGTTGCCGTTGAAGAAATAGTTGCCAGTGAGGATTACCTTGCCCGCCGCCGGGGTCTTGATCGGCGTGCCCATCGGCACCGCGAAGTCGAGGCCGGCGTGCGGATTGCGCTCTTCACCATTAAAGAAGCGACGCACGCCAAACTTGCTCGATAGCGGCCCGTTGACCGGTTTGTCCAACAGCAGATTGCTCGGCGTGTTCGGGCTGAAGCTGCGGTACGCCTTGATCTGCTCGGCCAGTTCACCCTCGATGCGCTTGAGGTTCGACTGATCCGGGTTTACTTGCTGTTTGTTCTTCAGGGTGATGCGCTGTTCCGGGTATTTTTTGTTGCCCACGGTGAACGGCAGATTGCGCCCGCCACTGCTGATCTGCTGCGCGCCGGGTTTGACCGTCAGCGGCACACCGACGATCGCCAGCCAGTTGTTCTGCTCTTTTACCACCAGCACCGGTTTACCTTGGTACGTGGCTTTCGGCGCCTGTGCAGCCGCGCCCAGATCAACCACCGCGACGCCGCCCGGCACCGGTTTGTTCAGCAGCCGGGTGATGTAACTGTCGGCATGGGCGTTAAAGGTCAGACAGAGCAAAAACAATGGAGCCAGAAAACGCGGCATGGATCAGTCCAGTAAAGAGAGGGTGACAGGCGTCAGGTGATTGTCCTCGACGCGCACTTGCAGTTCGCCTTCGCCGAGTTTGGCTTTGAGGCGCTGGCCGGTGTGGGTCTGCGCGGCGTTGCGGATCGCATGACCGCGCTCATCGAGCAGAATGCTGTAACCACGCCCGAGCGTTGCCAGCGGGCTGACCACATGCAGCGTCTGCATCTGACTGTGCAGTTGCAGACGACGGTTTTTCAGGCCTTCACGCATGGCGCGGGGCAGACGTTCGGCAAGGCTGTCGAGGCGTTGGCGCAACATCGCTAACTGACGTCCCGGATGTTGCCCGGCGAGGCGGGTTTCCAGGCGGATCAGGCGTTCGCGACGAGTATTGAGATGACGCTCAAACGCCCGGCGCATGCGCATGTCCAGATCGTCCAGACGCTGCGCCTGCTGGCGCAGACGTTCGCCGGGATGACGCAGGCGCCGCGCCATGCCTTCCAGACGCAGGCGATCACGCATCAAGCGATCGCGCATGCGCATCACCAAGCGGCGATGCAGGCTTTCGACCTGACGGATCAAATGACTGGAATCGGGCGCGAGCAATTCGGCTGCCGCGGAAGGCGTCGGCGCCCGGACGTCGGCAACAAAGTCGCTGATCGACACATCGGTTTCATGGCCGACGGCGCTGACAATCGGTGTCACGCAAGCATCGACGGCGCGGGCCACGGCTTCTTCGTTGAAGCACCAGAGGTCTTCCAGCGAGCCGCCGCCACGAGCGAGGATCAGTGCGTCGAAACCACGGGCATCGGCCATTTTCAGGGCGCGGACGATTTGTGCGGTGGCTTCGCGGCCCTGTACGGCGGTGGGGATCAGCGTCAGTTGCACCTGCGGCGCACGGCGGCGGAACACGCTGATGATGTCGCGAATCACCGCGCCAGTTGGCGAACTGATAATGCCGATGCGTTGTGGATGCGCCGGCAGCGGCACTTTGCGTTCGGCACTGAACAGGCCTTCGGCGCTGAGCTTTTCTTTCAGCGCATCGAAGGCCAGGCGTAGCGCACCGTCACCGGCAGGTTCGACGGTGTCGAGGATCAGTTGATAGTCGCCACGGCCTTCGAACAGCGAAACCTTGCCACGCACTTTGACCGCCAAGCCGTCCTTGAGCGCCTGACGCACCCTGGCAGCGTTCTGCCGGAACAGCGCGCAACGCACCTGCGCGCCGCTGTCCTTGAGGGTGAAATAGATGTGGCCGGACGCCGGGCGGGCGAGGTTGGAGATTTCGCCTTCGACCCAGATGTTGCTGAACACGTCTTCAAGCAACACCCGCGCGCGGCCGTTGAGCTGGCTGACGGTCAGGACTTCACGGTCCAGGCCAAGTCTTGCAAAGGGATCTTTAATCATGGGGCGCAGTTTAAAGGCATTTGCCGTTGAATCACCACAAGTCCCCTGTAGGAGTGAGCCTGCTCGCGATAGCGGTGTGTCAGTCGCAGGATAGGTTGAATGTTCAACCGCTATCGCGAGCAGGCTCACTCCTACAAGGGGGTGTGAAGGTTTCGATGAAGTGGTGAATCAGGGGGGTGGGATTCTGGCGATAGGCGAGGGCGACGGTGCTTTGGCAATCGGGATCGGTCAGCGGCAGAAAGCGTACGCCGCTCGGCGCAATGTCCTGCATCGATTCCGGCAGCAGGGCGATGCCGAACCCGGCCTGAATCAATTGTAATTGCGTGGTCTTGCGCGACATCACCCGCGCCGCTTTCGGGAAAAAGCCCTGGCGCATGCACAGATCGGCACACAGATAACTCAAGCCGCCGCGTTGCGGGTGCGGGATCGAGATGAACGCTTCGTCCTTCAACTGTGCCAGGTCGACACGCTCAGCCGCGGCCAATCGATGATCCATCGGAACTGCCAGCAGCAACCGTTCAGTAAACAGCGGCACAATCTGAATCCCTTCACGCTGACGCAACACCGGCAGGCGCAGCAGGCCGACATCAAGGCGTCCTTCGGCGAGTTCTTCGAGTTGCGCTTCCGAAGACAGTTTGCCGATATCCAGCGACACGCCAGGTTGCTGCTGCAGATAAGCGCCGATGTCACTGAGCAAACGTCCGCTGATCGACACTGTGCTGGAATGGCTGAGGCGCAACGTGCCGAGTTGACCATTGCCGACCTCAGTGGCCATGGTGCTGGCCTTGCTCAGCTCATTGAGCAGATTTCTTGCCCGCGGCAGAAACGCTTCGCCCGCCGCGGTCAGTCTGGGCTGGCGCGCCGTGCGTTCGAACAACGGCGTTTGCAGACGCGTTTCCATGTCCTTGATCTGCCGGCTCAGCGCCGATTGCGCAATAAACAACCGTTCGGCTGCCGAACTGAAGCTGCCGCACTCAGCGATTTCGACGAAGTAACGCAGTTGACGGGTTGAAAGCATCAGGCATGCCTTTTTGAGATGGGTAAGCGACTTTTAAGATATTAGTCGCAACTCTCGGCGCTGGCTAAAGTCATCACAGGCTTATTAAGGAAGCGCATCGATGAGCGTGGCGGGGTTGTTGAGTGAGTGGGCGTGGGGCCCCGGCGGTTGGGCGGTGATCGGGCTGGGCATCGCCCTGGCTTACATCGTGTTCGGTATCGCCGGATTCGGCACGGCGCTGGTGGCGGGGCCGATTCTGATTCTGTTCATGCCGCTGTCGAAGATCGTGCCTCTGCTGGTGCTACTGGACTTTGTCGCGGCGTTCGGCAATCTGCTGCCGTCGCGGCGGGATGTGGCCAAACCGGAATTGTTACGGCTGCTGCCGTGTATGGCGGTGGGTTGTACGCTGGGGGTGATTTTCCTGCTCAACCTCAAATCCGATGTGTTGTTGCTGTTGATGGGGTTGTTTATCAGCGCTTACGCGGTTTACAGCCTGTGGGTGAAAGCGCGGCCGGCACAATTGTCGGCGGCGTGGGCCGTGCCGATGGGGACGGTGGGGGGATTGTTCGGCGCGCTGTTTGGCAGTGGCGGCTTTCTCTATGCGATCTATCTCAACAGCCGCTTGCCCAAAGACGCGGCCCGGGCCACGCAAAGTGCGCTGATCAGTTGCAGCACGGTGGTGCGTTTGAGTCTGTTTGCCATCGCCGGTGTGTATGCCGAGCTACCCTTGTTGATGCTGGCGCTGTGTTTGTTGCCCGCGATGGCGCTAGGGCTATGGATTGGCCGGCGGTTGACCCTGCGCTTGTCGCGTGAGGCGTTTGTGCGTTTGGTGACATGGCTGGTGCTGGCGAGCGGGCTGGCGTTGATCGGGCGCTACCTCAGCACTTGACCGGATTTCGTCAGGGATTAAGCTGCCGGCCTTTAAGGCCTCTTCGCGAGCAGGCTCGCTCCCACAGGGAACTGCATTCCGATGTGGGAGCGAGCCTGCTCGCGAAGGCGTCAGAAGCCACACCGCAGGACTTTCCATGAATTCGCAAAGCATCATCGTCCCGAAAATCTCCACCCTGCCGGTCCACGAACCCCGGGCCCGGGCGATCGTGCGCTGGCTGGTGCGCAAGAACATCATCAAAGAAGAGCTGACCACCTGTGGCCGCACCGGTAACCGCATGGCTTACGCGATTGCCGATGGCGCCCGTGCTGTGGTGCTGCACCCGCAAGCCTTGCCATTCGGTGAGCCGATCAACGGGCTGGAGATCGTCACCAAGCGCTGCATCTACACCCCGGCCAAAGGCTTTCTCGAAGAAGCCGGTTGCGCCGAGTGCCGTCGTGAAGTCGGCGAAGCGCTGTTCGAAAGTCTTGAAGACTGGTTCCCGGGCCGCACAGACAACTTCACTTGCCCGGAATGCGGCCATGAAGATGACATCAACGGTTTTCTGTTTTTGCAGGAATGTGCGTTTTCCAACCTCGGCTTCATCTTCAACAACTGGCTGGAAGCGGGTTTCAAGCAAAGCTTTATCGATGAGTTCGCCGATTGGCTCGATCAACCTGTCTCTTGGGTCAAGGTGGAGCTGTAGGGCCGGGGATCTCCGTATATCAGCAACATTGATATTAAGCTGAGTTTTACATTGAACAGCAGGGGGTGGATGACTATAATGGCGCGCTTCCATTTTCCCGCTCGGGAGCCCCCGCGATGCTGCGTATCAGCCAAGAAGCTCTGACATTCGACGACATTCTCCTAGTGCCCGGTTATTCCGAGGTACTTCCTAACGAAGTCAGTCTCAAGACCCGCCTTACCCGTGGCATCGAGCTGAACATTCCTCTGGTTTCTGCTGCAATGGACACCGTTACTGAAGCCCGTCTGGCAATCGCCATGGCTCAGGAAGGTGGCATCGGCATTATCCACAAGAACATGACCATCGAGCAGCAAGCTGCCGAAGTGCGCAAGGTCAAGAAGTTCGAAGCCGGCGTCGTCAAGGATCCGATCACCATCGAGGCTGATGCCACGGTGCGTGACCTGTTCGAATTGACCCGCATGCACAACATTTCCGGCGTTCCGGTTCTGCACGATGGCGACCTGGTCGGCATCGTGACTTCCCGTGACGTGCGTTTCGAAAGCCGTCTGGAAGCCACCGTCCGTGAAGTGATGACGCCCAAAGAGCGTCTGGTCACGATCAAGGAAGGCGCGAGCAAGGACGAAGCACGCGAACTGCTGCACAAGCACCGCATCGAGCGCGTGCTGATCGTCGACGACAAATTCGCCCTCAAAGGCATGATGACCGTCAACGATATCGAAAAAGCCAAAGCCTACCCGCTGGCCAGCAAGGACGATCAAGGTCGTCTGCGCGTTGGCGCTGCGGTCGGTACCGGTAAAGACACCGGTGACCGCGTTGCCGCTCTGGTCAATGCTGGCGTAGACGTCGTGGTAGTTGATACCGCGCACGGTCACTCCAAAGGCGTGATCGACCGCGTTCGCTGGGTCAAAGAGAATTTCCCTGAAGTGCAGGTGATCGGCGGCAACATCGCCACCGGCGCCGCTGCCAAGGCTCTGGCCGAAGCAGGCGCTGACGCAGTCAAGGTCGGTATCGGCCCTGGCTCGATCTGCACCACCCGTATCGTCGCCGGTGTCGGCGTCCCGCAAATCAGTGCCATCGCCAACGTCGCCGCTGCCCTTGAAGGCACTGGCGTTCCGTTGATCGCCGACGGCGGCATCCGTTTCTCCGGTGACCTGTCCAAGGCCATCGTAGCCGGTGCTTCCTGCGTGATGATGGGCTCGATGTTCGCCGGTACTGAAGAAGCACCGGGCGAAATCGAACTGTTCCAGGGCCGTTCGTACAAGGCTTATCGCGGCATGGGTTCGCTGGGCGCCATGTCCCAGGCTCAAGGTTCTTCCGACCGTTACTTCCAGGACTCCTCGGCAGGCGCCGAGAAACTCGTTCCGGAAGGCATCGAAGGCCGTGTTCCTTACAAAGGCACCCTGAGCGCGATCATTCACCAGTTGATGGGCGGTCTGCGTTCCTCGATGGGCTACACCGGTAGCGCCAACATCGAAGAAATGCGCACCAAGCCTGAATTCGTGCGGATCACCGGCGCTGGTATGGCCGAATCCCACGTGCACGACGTGCAGATCACCAAAGAAGCGCCAAACTACCGCGTAGGTTGAGCCTTCAAGCAATAAAGTAAGCAACCGGGGCTGTTTGATTCAGCCCCGAGTTGTTTCTGAATCACGACTGTTTCTGAACGACTTAGACGAGACTGAATCATGGCCCTCGATATTCACGCTCACCGCATCCTGATCCTCGACTTCGGCTCGCAATACACCCAACTGATTGCCCGCCGCGTGCGCGAAATCGGTGTGTACTGCGAACTGCACCCGTTCGACATGGACGAAGATGCGATCCGCGAATTCGCTCCTAAAGGCGTCATCCTCGCCGGCGGCCCCGAGTCCGTGCACGTCGCCGACAGCCCGCGCTGCCCACAGGCAGTGTTCGATCTGGGCGTACCGGTCTTCGGTATCTGCTACGGCATGCAGACCATGGCCGAGCAACTGGGCGGCAAGGTTGAAGGTTCCGAACTGCGTGAGTTCGGTTACGCCCGCGTTGACGTGGTCGGCAAGAGCCGCCTGCTCGACGGCATCGAAGACCACATCGACGCCGACGGCCTGTTCGGCCTCGACGTGTGGATGAGCCATGGTGACAAGGTCACCAGGATGCCGGAAGACTTCCACATCCTCGCCAGCACCCCAAGCTGCCCGATCGCCGGTATGTTCAACGACGACCGTGGCTACTACGGCGTGCAGTTCCACCCGGAAGTGACCCACACCAAACAGGGCGGTCGCATCCTCTCGCGTTTCGTTCTCGACATCTGCGGCTGTGAAGCCCTGTGGACGCCATCGAAGATCGCTGAAGACGCCATTGCCAACATCCGCGCACAAGTCGGCACCGACAACGTGCTGCTGGGTCTGTCCGGCGGCGTTGACTCCTCGGTAGTTGCTGCGCTGTTGCACAAGGCCATCGGCGATCAACTGACCTGCGTCTTCGTCGACAATGGCCTGCTGCGTCTGCACGAAGGCGAGCAAGTGATGGCTATGTTCGCGGAAAACATGGGCGTCAAAGTCATTCGCGCCAACGCTGAAGATCAGTTCCTCAACAACCTGGCCGGCGAAGCCGACCCAGAGAAGAAGCGCAAGATCATCGGTCGTACCTTCATCGATGTATTCGATGCCCAGTCGAACAAACTGGAAAACATCAAGTACCTCGCGCAGGGCACCATCTACCCGGACGTGATCGAGTCGGCTGGCGCGAAAAGCGGCAAGGCTCACGTGATCAAGTCGCACCACAACGTGGGCGGCCTGCCGGAAGAGATGAACCTGAAACTGGTCGAGCCACTGCGCGAACTGTTCAAGGACGAAGTCCGTCGTCTGGGCCTGGAACTCGGCCTGCCGTACGACATGGTCTACCGTCACCCGTTCCCGGGCCCGGGCCTGGGCGTGCGCATCCTCGGTGAAGTGAAAAAGGAATACGCCGACCTGCTGCGTCGTGCCGACCACATCTTCATCGAAGAACTGCGCAAAGCCGACTGGTACCACAAGGTCAGCCAGGCCTTCGTCGTGTTCCAGCCAGTGAAATCGGTTGGCGTTGTTGGCGACGGCCGTCGTTACGCTTGGGTAGTTGCCCTGCGTGCCGTGGAAACCATCGACTTCATGACCGCGCGTTGGGCTCACCTGCCTTACGAACTGCTGGAAACCGTCTCCGGCCGCATCATCAATGAAATCGAAGGCATCTCCCGCGTCACTTACGACGTGTCGAGCAAGCCGCCTGCGACGATTGAGTGGGAGTGATCCTGCCGCGCGTCGAAGCTGGTATTGAGTGAACGAAAACCCCTGGCCCAGGCCAGGGGTTTTTCGTTTCAATCGCCGCTCGAATCCTTTCAGGTGGGTAAGCGGCTTTGCAGTTTCAGGCCTATTTCTATCAGGCGCTGAGATAACGCTGCGATATCTGGAAACAATACGCCACTGATGCGCGGCATTGACTGAAGCCAGATATAAGCCTGGCCGTCCTGCGTCAGGTTCACCGGCGTTCGAACAATGCTGCCTGTACTGCCGCGCCGCACCAGCGTGTAACCGTTTTGCGATTTCTCGACCAGGTACATGCCATTGCGATGGAGCAGGCGTGCCTGCGCTTGCTCTGTCCAGATCACCGGCGGCGCGTCGATTTGCAGGCGCAGGTCAGCGTAAAGGTAGTCGAACGAGTTGCGGGTCGATGCACCATTGTCGAAGGGCCCGCGAGCCACCTTGACTCCCGGGTCGATGCTGACGCCTGGCACTTCCGAAGGTAAGGATTCTTCGATACGCAAGCCGATACCGCCTCTGAGTTCGCTGATGCCTGGCAGGTTTCTGAAATTATTGGTGTTATGTGGATCGATCAAGGCGACCCATTTGCCCGGTCGGTTGAGGAGTGCGTCGCCCCACATGATTCTGTTCATCTGCTGAGCGTTCATCATTTGCTCCTCAATCGAGGTGAGCGGCACTTTCATTTTGGAGATCGCCGCGCAACCAAGGCCTTGAACGCGTACGCCATTTGCCTGCGCGGTCTTGACCAGTTCGAGGATGTTGAACGTCTCGCCCGGATCGGTTCCGAGATTGCCCAGATAAATCCGCAGATCCTCTGACATCTGCCCGGTCGTGTAGAAACCGTTCAGATCCATCTGGGCAAAATCGCTCAGCAGGTCACCCACGTAGAGCGTCCTGATGTGTCGTGCAAACGCTGGCATGTTGCTGATCATGAATCGCATGCTGGTGATGCGATCGAGGGTTTCCCCCACCACCAGCCCCATCGTTTTCTCGAAGACGCGATCAATGAGTTCATCGGTCGGCATCGTGTGACTGACTTCGGGTATTACCGGACGCGCAGGCAGATTGGTCCAGTCCAGCTCTGAGTAATGCTCTTTGGCTTCGTTCAGGAGTCGTGTGCGTTTTTGGCTGAAAAACAGCGCGAATTGTTCATCGTCAGATGGATGGTGTGGGGCGATGTTCTCCATATCGGCAGAATCCTGGGGCAGGTTCATTGCCCACTTTTTCAGTTTGGCCAAGTCCAGCTCTCCAGTATCGCCGAGGGTGGTCACCAGGCGCAGCGGACGGGCAGTGGATGGCACCGGTTCGACCAATGGCAGGCCTGGCGACGGGGTTGATGAGATGACCTGCGAGGTCAGTTCGATTTCGGACGCGCATGGCGTGCCCACGCACTGCCCGCCGCCTCTGAGACGCAACGCCGGCGTGCGCTCCCATTTGCCGGTTGCGCTGAAACGCACTGGCAATGAATACGCGAACTGGTTGGGGTGTTCCGGATCGACGATGGCCCAACTGCCACTGTCCCCGGAGGCGTCGAAGTACCGCACGTAGTACGCGTTGCCTTCGATCTCGATGGCATAGGGCTGGGCGTTACCGAGTCGGTAAATGCCTTGAAACTTCCCGGACTCGGTTTCTACAGATAAACGATCAAGCAATTCGTTGCACTGGTAGCGGGCAGGAATCTGTGGCGCGAGCGGACCGTGCAGCGTGGGGCGGGGTGATGTCTCGATGGGAATTGCGTTTGCCATCTCGTCAGTCTCCTCGTCAGTGGTCAGCAACGGCGCCTGATCCAGCGGTGGCAGAAATGGATCGTTGCCCGAGGTGAATTCGATCAGTCCGGCCATTTCTTCGGCTTCGGCAAACTCGACCTGCGGGCCTACTTCCAGATGCGCGCCGGTACCGATCAGGAACGGAACGTTGAACAGTACTTCAATGCCGTTGAGCACCGCGCCAAGGGTGCCGGCCTTGCGCTCGACAGCCGTCCTGCCGTTGACCGCCAGATCGATGTTCAACCCCATATTGGCGATACCGGCGCCAATCACCGGCAGTGCCAGCGGCCATCCTACGGTTGCCATCGGGCCGAATACCCTGAGACCGGCACTGAGGTAACCCATCCAGAGTTTTTTGCGCAGATCACTGTTGGAGGTCAGCGCCATGTCTGCTTCGGCAAACATGGCGCTGCGTGTCGAATCGCTTAACCAGGTGAATGCGTCACCGCTGATGGTGACGTTGCCGTGGTTGATCATCCGGTGATCACTATGACCCCAAGTGGTCACCAGGCGAGTCATCAGGTCATTGAGTTTTTCGCCCATCCGGTTGCGGTCGGCCAGGGAGAAGCGGTTCATGAAAATCTTGCGCTTATCCTCCGTATTCATCTGTTCCAGCATCCACCAGTGCAGATCCGCTTGATCTTCCATCAGCCGAAAGGGTTGCACTTCGCCGGGTAAGTAAAGGGTTTGCCGACCATTGTCCTCAACGAAACGCAGCGCATGGGGGGCGACGTGCCCATCAAGATCCAGCGCGCGTACATGAGCGCCCACCGGGTGCGAGGCTTGTAGCATTTGCAGGGTGACAGGCCAGGTCACGGAGCCGATAACCGAATCGATCACGCGCTGAAAATCTGTACCGTCAAGGTGGCCCTGTTGCAGCGCCTGTACTGCCAGGCTGAGAAAGTTGCACTTGGCCAGTGTCCGGAAATGGTGCGACGAGGTTTGCCAGTAAGTGGTCAGTTGCCGGGTGTAGCGGCTGCTGAAATCGATATTCCAGAACGCCTGCAGCACATCGCTGCCCAGCAGCCGAATTTCATTATCCTGATTGAAATTGTCGGCCTGCGGCCCGTCTGCGTAAAAGCCGCAGTACAGCCCCAGCAGATCAGCATTGTCCTGATCGGTGGCGCGAAAGCGCTGGATTACCAGTTGGGTGAGGGTCAACGATTCATAGGGCTTTTCCAGCAGATGTTCCCAGCCGGTGAAGGTCAGGTTGCTGCTCTGCGCGGCCCTGAATCGGTGGAAATAGACACGGTCCGGATCAAGGCCCGGCAGTCCTTTGTCGATCAGTAATTGAAGGGCGACCTCACGGGCCGCCTCCAGCAGGCTGGGGCAAGCCTGCACGAGTGATGTAGCGATTGCCCTGAGGCTGGCCTTGTCAGCTGCGTTCGGCAGCAAACGGCGTTCGGGAGCGTTCATGTACTTCTCCATCCATGGGGAAAACGAGAATCAAGCATGACCGAAAAGCTCAAGAGCGATGCACTACATATGTATTGCATGCTGCAAGGCCGACGGATGGCGTGATCCCGCTGAGCAACGGCTCCCGAGGGCAGGGCAGCGGCTGTCTCGGGCCACGCTGTCAGTCCGGAAGACGGCTTTGTAATGTCAGGCCCATTTCGATCAATCGGTTAGACATTTGCTCGATGCTGGCGAACGGGACATCGTTCACTTGCGGCCATGAAGGGCGGTGCAACGAAACGCTTCCATCCGGCAGTTGACTCACGCGCGTTCGCACGAGCATGCCTTGCTTGCTGCGGTGCACCACGGTGTAGGTATCGGCGATTTTTCTGAGCATGAACATACCGCGCCTGTGCAACAGGTTCTCTAACGTATCCTCAGTCCAGTTCACCGGTTCGGCCGGTACTCGTAGACGCAGGTCAGCGCGCAGCACGTCGTTATTGCCCGGTGATGCAGAGCCGTTTGGAAATGATCCACGACGCACTTCGATACCCGGATCAGCCTCGATGTCCATGGTCGTTTCCATCCCGACTTCCTCGATGCGCAACCCGATGCCACCCTTTATTTCGCTGATACCGGCAAGGCCTCTGAGCGTGTTGGTGTTTTGCGCACCGATCAGCACGATCCATTTCCGGGGGCTGTTGAGGTAGGTGTCTCCCGTCATGATGTCGCTCGCCAGATAAGTACCGATCATCTGCTCGTCATAGGGCGATAGCGGGGACTTCATCTTGTAGCTCGCGGCGCAATCAATCCCCTGGATACGAACACCGTTTTGCCTGGCAATCTTGACCAGTTCCAATGCATTGAAGCGCCCCGCCGGATCGGTGCCCAGGCTGCTCAGGTAGGTTTGCAGATCCGCCGACAGGGTGCCGGAGGTGAAATAGCGGTTCAATTCCACTTGAGCGAAGTCACTGAGGATCCCGCGCATGTAGAGGGTTTTTGCGTGCCTTGCCAGGGCGGGCATGTTTTCAATCATGAAACGCATGCTGGCGATACGATCCAGGGTTTCGCCCACCACCAGCCCCGAGGCTGATTCAAAGATGCGATCCAACAGGCCGGGAATATCCAGCGATGCCGTGATTTCTGGCGTTGGCGGTCGCGCAGGTGAGGTAATCCATGGAATATTGCTGAAGAATTTTCTGGCGGCGGTCTGCAGCAGTTTGCGCTTGCTCACCGCGTAGAGCTCAAAGGGGTCGGTCATGCTCAACGCGCCGGAGGCATCGGGCAGCAGTTGGGCATGGGTTTCGTTCAGGTTCAGCGCCCAGCCTTTTATCGAACGGCGCACCGTCGGCTCGATATCGTAGGCAGAGGGCACGATGCGGATCGGGCGCACGACTGTCGCGGCTGATTCGAACTCCGGTTCGACAGCCACTTCGGGCGCTGGGGGTTCAAAGGTGTCGAGCTCGATATCCGGGGCACACGCCTTGCCCATGCACTGGCCGCCGCCCGAAAGGCCCAGCGATCGCATACGCTCCCACAGACCTTCGGCATTCAGGCGAATCGGTAATGAATGAACAAGCTGATTGGGTCGCTCAGGGTCAACGATTGCCCAATAGCCACCCCCACGCGAGTCGGTGAAATATTTGACGTAGTAAGGATTTTCATCCAGCAGGACGGCGTAGGGAGGATCAGCATCAAGTCGAAAAATACCTTCGAACTGTCCAGGTTCGCTTTCCGCTTGCAAACCGTCGAGCAGTTCATTGCACAGGTATTTGTGCGGAACCTGTGGCGGCGGCGCGCTGGCCGCCGGAATCAGTCTGGGGGGATCAGGTTCAGAAACGAAGACGTCGGGGCTATCCGGAACCATGATTTGCTGCGTATCGACAGGCGGCTCCGGTTCCACGGCCGACGCTGACTCGATCAGCTCCGCCATTTCCGTTGCCTCGGCCGCTTCGACCTGTACGCCTGTCTCGAGCATTGCACTGGTGCCTTTGAGGAACGGGAGATTGAACAGCGTTTCAATCCCGCTCGCCACGGCGCCAAGCACCCCGGCCTTGCGTTCGCTGGCGGTTTTGCCGTTGACCGCCTGATCGATGTTCAAGCCCATGCTGGCAATGCCGGCGCCAATCACCGGCAGCGCAACAGGCCAGCCTACAGCGGCCATCGGGCCGAACACCTTGAGGCCGGCGCTCAAATAGCCGATCCACAGTTTTTTACGCAGATCGCCGTTGGACGTCAGCGACAGGCTGGCTTCGGCGAACATTGCGTTGCGGGTGGTGTCACGTAATCCACTGAACGCATCACCACTGAGCGCCAGGTTGTGCTGATTGATCAGATGATGATCGGCGTGGCCCCAGGTGCTCACCAGCCGGTTCATCAGATCGGTGATGTTCTCGGTCATTCGCTGACGTTCGGCGAGTGGAAAGTGACTGAAGAAGTTCTGCCGCCGAGTAATTTGATTCATCTGCTCGAGCACCCACCAGTGCATGTCCGCCGGAGTTTGCCTGACGACGAATGCCAACTCTTCACCGGGCATATAGATGATTTGCCGGCCAGAGGGAGCGACGACGCGCAGGAGATTGGTGGCGACATGTCCACTGATATCGAAAGCGCGCACGTCACCGTCCACGGTGTGGCTCGATTGCATCATTGCCAGGGTCACTGGCCAGGTGACAGGCCCGATCAGCGCGCCGACGATGCACCGGAAATCACTGTCGGTCAGTTGCTTGAGTTCAAGTGCCTGCACCGCACGGCTGAGAAAAGTGCATTTGGCCAGCGTGCGAAAATCATTGCCGTGGGTGTTCCAGAAGGCCGTCAGCTGGTTGTGGTACCGCGTGCTGAAGTCGATGTCCCAGAAGGCGTCGAGTACCTCGTTGCCGTGCAGGCGACATTCATTGCGATGATCGAAATTTTCGTTGTCGGGGCCGTCGGTATAGAAACCGGCATAGAGATCCAGCAGGTCAGCGTTGTCCTGATCGGTGGCCCGAAAGCGATGAATCACCAGTTGTGTGAGGGTTATCGATTCGTAGGGCTTTTCGCGGATGTGCTCCCAGCCGGTAAACGAGCGGGTGCTGCTTTGCGCAGATTTGAATCGATGGAAATAGACCCGGTCCGGATCGATCCCCTTCAGGTGTTTACGCTCCAGCAACTCGCGGGCGACTTGATGCGCCTCGTCGTGAAGACCTGGGCACATTTGAACGACTGTCGCAGCCATGGCTTTGAGAGAGGCTTTGTCTGCTGCATTCGGCAGAGGGCGCTGTTCGGGCGATTTCATGCTTTCTCCATCCTTGAGAAATGAACGCCGAGCATGACTCAATCACTCAAGGGGAGTGCACTATCTATGTACCGCACATTACCGTTCGAAATGTGCAGGGGTCAGCGCCGGGCCACGTCGGAGAAGTAGAACTTGTCGAGGGTGTGCCGTGACTCGGTGTATTCGAATTGCCGGCCGTCCTGCAGGAATGTCTGGTTGCTGACCACGATCACGTGGCTCTGGCCATCGAGATCCAGATGCAACTGGTCATCCCTGCTGCGTGGCTGTGCTTCGATGGTGCGCTGGGCGTAAGCGATCTGCAGCTGCAGGGTCTGTTCGATATAGGCGTAGATCGATTGCTCGGCGATATCGAGGGACAGGCCGGGAATGACCTCGGTGACAAAATGATTGATGTCGAGGATGACCCGTTTGCCGTCAATCCGCCGTACACGTTTGACCCGGGTTATCAGGCTGCCGGGCTCGGCCTTGATGTGCTCGAGCAGACTGCCTTCAAGCGCGAACTGAGTGAGCTCGACGACGTCGGTGCTGACGTCATTCCCCAGCCGCGGGTAGGTTTCCTGAAAACTGACAATGCCACCGAGTTGAAACTCGATCGGGTTGGTCGACAGGACGAACGTACCTTTGCCATGCACCTTCTGCGCGAAACCGCGTTCCTGCAGCAGCTCGATTGCCTTGCGGACGGTGCCGCGGCTGGCCTGATAGCTGTCCATCAGTTCGGTTTCGGAGGGCAGTCGCGCGCCGCGTTCCAGGCGTTCGGTGGTAATGCTGGCCAGCAGATCGCTATAGATCTGGTTGTATTTACTCATGGAGGGGCTCGCTGCCGGCTGAACTCAAAGCTTCGAACCTTAAGGGCAGGGTAGGGCTTTGTCCATTCAGGGATTGGAATCGCCTGAAGGTGAAGTAGGAAATATCCCGGTTGATCCGGCAAAAACATACAAAAACAAACTCGTCTGTACGAGTTGTTGCATTAACTCGTACAGACGAGTACTTTTCGCTTCGGCATGCTGCCAATAACAACAATCCACAGCGGAAGAACTAGCATGAGCCACGACTATCCGAATATCGCCAGAGAGCTGTTGCAAAGCCTTGGCGGTAGCGAAAATCTCGAGCAGGCCGCGCACTGCGTCACGCGTTTGCGCCTGGCGTTGAAGAATCCGGGCCTGGTCGACAGCGCCACGCTCAATCAGATCGATCTGGTCAAAGGCTCGTTCTTCACCGGTGGTTTGTACCAGGTGGTGATCGGGCCGGGCGAGGTGGAGAAAGTCTACGCCGAGCTGCGCCGTCAAACCGGTCTCGCCGCCTCGACCATCGCTGACGTCAAACAGAAAAGCGCCGAAAAGATCAACGCCATGCAGCGTCTGGTGCGGGTGTTTTCCGATGTGTTCATGCCGATCCTCCCGGCGCTGATCATTGCCGGCCTGCTGATGGGCATCAACAATCTGCTCGGTGCCAAGGGCATGTTCATCGACGGGCAGACGCTGCTGGATGCCTACCCGAAGCTCGACGGGCTCTGGAGCCTGATCAATCTGATGGCCAACACTTCCTTTGTGTTTCTGCCGGCACTGGTGGGCTGGTCGGCGGCCAAGCGCTTTGGCGGCAGTGAAATCCTCGGCATCGTGCTGGGCCTGATGCTGGTTCACCCGGACCTGCTCAATGCCTGGAACTACGGCAAGGCCGTTGCCGGGCTCGACGGTCAGCAAATGCCGTACTTCGACATTCTCGGCTTGTTTGAAGTCGAAAAAGTCGGTTACCAGGGTCAGATCCTGCCGATATTGCTGGCCGCTTACGTCATGAGCGTCATCGAAAAATGGTTGCGCGCGCGCGTACCCAACGCCGTTCAATTACTGGTGGTACCGATCACCACCATCGTCGTCACCGGCGTGCTGGCGCTGGCGGTGATCGGGCCGATGACCCGTCACATCGGCATCTTCATCACCGAAGGTCTGGTCATGCTGTTTGACCTGGCGCCGATGGTCGGGGGCGCGATTTTCGGACTGCTGTATGCGCCGCTGGTCATCACCGGCATGCACCACATGTTCCTCGCGGTCGACCTGCAATTGATCTCGACCCAAGGTGGCACCTTCATCTGGCCGATGATCGTCATGTCCAACCTCGCTCAAGGCAGTGCCGCCCTGGCGGTGTTCTGGATGACCCGTAGTGCACGGGACAAGAGCATGGCGTCGACCTCGGCTATTTCTGCCTACTTCGGTATCACCGAACCCGCGATGTTCGGCGTCAATCTGCGCTACAAGTTTCCGTTCTACGCGGCACTGGCCGGCTCCGCTTTGGGTTGCATTTTCCTTTCGCTGAACAAGATTCAGGCGTCGGCCATCGGCGTCGGCGGCCTGCCCGGTTTCATCTCGATCATGCCGCAGTTCATCCCGATGTTTGTGATCGGGATGCTGATTGCCATGGTTGTGCCGTTCGTTCTGACCTGTGCGCTGAGCATGAAGATTGTCCGGCCTGGTTACCGGGTTGCCTGAAGTCGCACCTGCAGGACTCGTAAATTCAAGAGGAAAATGTGCCATGCAAGACTGGCAACGTTCAGTGATCTACCAGATCTACCCGAAGAGTTTCCACAGCCACGCCGGCAATCCGACCGGCGATCTGCTCGGCATTGTCGCCAAACTCGACTACCTGCACTGGCTGGGTGTCGACTGTTTGTGGATCACGCCATTCCTGCGTTCGCCGCAACGTGACAACGGCTACGATATCAGCGATTACTACGCGATCGACCCGAGTTACGGCAGCATGGCCGACTGCGAGTTGCTGATTGCCGAAGCCGGCAAACGCGGCATCAAGTTGATGCTCGACATCGTGGTCAATCACACCTCGATCGAACACGAATGGTTCCAGCAGGCGCGCAGCAGCCTCGACAATCCTTATCGCGATTTCTATATCTGGCGTGATCAGCCGAACAACTGGGAATCCAAGTTCGGTGGTTCTGCCTGGGAGTACGAAGCCCAGACCGGCCAATACTTCCTGCATCTGTTCGACCACACCCAAGCGGACCTCAATTGGGACAATCCCAAGGTGCGCGCAGAAGTGTTCAGGATGATGCGCTTCTGGCGTGACAAGGGCGTGGGCGGCTTTCGTCTGGACGTGATCAACCTGATCTCCAAACCTGCCGACTTCCCCGAAGACCACAGCGACGGCCGACGCTTTTACACCGACGGGCCAAACGTTCACGAATACCTGCAAGAGATGCACCGCGAGGTCTTCGAAGGGCATGACCTGATCAACGTCGGCGAGATGTCATCCACCCGCCTCGAACACTGCATCCGGTACTCCAATCCGCAGTCGAAAGAACTGTCGATGACCTTCAACTTTCATCATCTGAAAGTCGATTATCCGAACCTGCAGAAATGGGTACGTGCCGATTTCGACTTCCTCCAGCTCAAGCGCATTCTGTCCGACTGGCAAACCGGCATGCAGGCTGGCGGTGGCTGGAATGCATTGTTCTGGTGTAACCACGATCAACCGCGAGTGGTCTCGCGCTTCGGCAATGACGGCGAGTACCGCGAACTCTCGGCAAAGATGCTTGGCACCGCGCTGCACTTTCTGCAGGGCACGCCGTTCGTGTATCAGGGCGAAGAGTTGGGCATGACCAATCCGGGGTTTGAATCGATCGAACATTATCGCGATGTCGAGACGCTGAATATCTTTCGCCTCAAGCGCGAAGCCGGCAGCAGCGATGCCGACAACATGGCGGCGATCATGCAGAAATCCCGCGATAACGGTCGCACACCGATGCATTGGGACACCGGGCCAAACGCCGGTTTCAGCAGTGGCGAACCGTGGATCGGAGTACCCGCCAATGCCGCGCAGATCAACGTCGCCAATCAGCTCGACGACCCGGACTCGGTGCTGCATCACTACCGTCATCTGATCGCGCTGCGTCGCCGCGAGTCTTTGATCACCGAGGGGCAGTACCGGCAATTGCTGCTGGAGCATCCGCAAGTCTGGGCTTATGTGCGTGAAGGTAACGCCGAGCGTTTGTTGGTGGTGAACAACTTCTACGGGACAACCTGTGAAGTGCAATTGCCATCGACGGTCATCAGCGAGTCGATGAGCCAGCGCCAGTTGATCAGCAATTACCCGGACGGCCCGTTGCGCCGTCGACAGATAACGTTGCGACCTTACGAATCGTTCGTCCTGCATCTGATCGATTCCTGATCCCTGACGGCAACACCAACGTTTCCAAAAAAACACGCAGAGCCCTGCGCGGGGGAGTTTTGCGCGCTGAATTCATGCAAGCACACAATAAAAACAATGGGATGGCTTATGAAAACAACAATAAATCGCAGCCTTGCAATCGCAGGTATATGCCTCGCGTTCCCACAGTCGTCACCCGCGCTGGAGTTCGGCGGTTACCTGCGCAGTGGCTTCGGCAACTCGCTCAAGGGCGGCGGCCAATCGTGTTTTCAGTTGCCGGGGGCGCAAACCAAATACCGCCTGGGTAACGAATGCGAGCAGTACGGCGAACTGGAGTTGCGTCAGGATCTGTACACCTTCGACGACGGCTCGGTGTTCAGCGTCGACGGCATGGCCTCGTTGTACAACCGCTACAACCGCAGCCTGACGTTCAACGAAGACAACGGCTCGGTGCGCCTGCCACAGCTGTACACACAGTGGTCGAACCTGCCTGCGCTCAACGGTGGTTCACTGTGGGCCGGGCGTCGCTACTACAAACGTAATGACATCCACATTTCCGACTTCTATTACTGGAATCAGAGCGCCACGGGCGGCGGCGTCGAGGACGTACTGATCGGCGATCTGAAATACAGCTACGCCTTTTCACGCAAGGACAACCTGTACCAGAAGGACTACATCAACCGGCACGACTTCAACGTGGCCGGGTTCGATAGCAATCCGGGGGGAGCGCTTGAGTTCGGCTTGAGCTTCATCGCCAAACCCGACAGTCGCGATGCACACCGGGGCTGGGCGGTCACCACCCAGCATGTGCAGAAAGACTTTTTCGGCGGCAAGAACAAACTCGCCCTGCAATACGGTGAAGGGCCCGGCACCGGGTTGGGCTACACCGGCAACGTCAGGCTGGACGACAGCAACAAGAGTTACCGGATCGTCGAGTTTTTCGATTGGCAGGTAACGCCGCGCTTCGGTGGTCAGATCGAGGCGGTGTATCAGAAAGACATTCGCCCGGACGGTGCCGATCAGAACTGGATATCCCTGGGCGTGCGGCCGACATATGCGCTCACCGAACAATTCAAACTGGTGACCGAGCTGGGCCACGATCAAGTCGAAGCAGCGGGCGGCACGCGCAAGCTGAGCAAGTTCACCGTGGCCCCGACCTGGTCCCCCAAGGGGCCGGAATTCTGGGCGCGGCCCGAGGTGCGTCTGTATTACACCTACGCCACCTGGAACGAGGCCGCCAAGCGGGCGGCCAATGAACTGGCCAAGGGCTCGGCGCTGTCCGACACCGGTGCCTTCGGCACCGCTCGCCACGGTGCGAACGTCGGATTGCAGGTCGAATACTGGTGGAAATAAGCGATGCTGGTGGGGCGTTGCGCTCCACGGGCACTTCAGAGAACAAACTGCAGGTGACGTCCATGGCCACACCCCAACAATTGCAATTGCTGGCACCTTTGTCCGGCGTGCTGATACCGCTTGATCAAGTGCCGGATCAAGTGTTCTCCAGCCGAGTGATCGGCGACGGCCTGTGCATCGACCCGACTTCGGCAACGCTGCGCGCGCCGCTGGCCGGGGTGGTCAGCACCGTGCAGGCCAGTGGGCATGCGGTGAGCATCACCGATGACAACGGCGTTCAGGTATTGATGCACATCGGTCTGGATACGGTGAATCTGGCGGGGCAGGGGTTTAGCCGACGGGTCGAGGAAGGTCAGCGGGTTGAAGCCGGGCAGGCGCTGATCGAGTTCGACGCCGATTACATCGCGCTGCACGCCCGCAGCCTGATGACCCTGATGTTGGTGGTCAGCGGTGAGCCATTCACTTGGCTGGCCGCGCCAACCGGTCTGGTCGAAACCGGCCAGCCGCTGTTGAGCCTTGCCAATCCAGAGGTGACCAGCGAAGCGTCGGCGGGGGCCGAAGGTGAAAGGCTGTTTTCGCCGTTGCTGAGACTGCCCAACCCCAATGGTCTGCACGCGCGTCCGGCGGCCGTTCTGGCGCAAGCGGCAAAGGCTTTTTCGGCGCGGATTTATTTGCACAGACAGCAGGCTGAAGCCAACGCCAAGTCATTGGTAGCGATCATGGCGTTGCAGACGGCTTGGGGTGACAGCGTGCAGGTGAGTGCGCTGGGCGAAGACGCGGATGTCGCGGTCAACACGCTGGCCCGATTGCTGGCCGAGGGCTGCGGCGAAGCGGTGACCGCTCCGACGACGGCGGCGACAGTCGAGTCCGTCGAGCCAGAAACCCTGACGGTGTTACGCGGGGTCTGTGCCTCACCCGGTTCGGCGTTGGGGCAAGTGATGCAGATCAGCGAGCCGACGCTCGAGGTCAATACGTTCGGCGTCGGTTCGCATATCGAGCGCGAAACACTGGCAAACGCGCTGATCGAGGCCGATATGGCCTTGCAGCATCTGCGCGACATTGCCGGCAGCGATGCTCAGGCGGAAATATTCAAGGCGCACCAGGAACTCCTCGCCGATCCAGGCCTGCTCGATCAGGCTCAGGCGTTGATCGCCGAGGGCAAAAGTGCAGCGTTTGCCTGGCGCGCAGCCACCGAGTCGACAGCGGTACTTTTCCAGCAACTCGGGACTTCGTTGCTGGCGGAAAGGGCGGCGGATCTGGCTGATGTCGGCTCGCGGGTCCTGAAACTGATCCTCGGGGTCAGCGAGCAGGCGCTGGCGCTGCCGGCCGGGACAATCCTGATCGCCGATCAACTGACGCCTTCGCAAACCGCCGGACTCGATACCGACAAGGTGTTGGGGTTCGCCACTGTGGGCGGTGGGGCGACCAGTCATGTGGCCATTCTGGCCCGAGCGTGGGGGCTGCCAGCGATCTGCGGGATGCCTGCACAAATGCTCGCGTTAGCCAATGGCGCCCAGGTATTACTTGATGCCGACAAAGGCGAGTTGCAGCTGAATCCGGGTGCCGTAGTCATCAGTCAATGGCAGGCCCGGCATGAGCGACAACGTCTGCGCCATCAGCATGAACACGCGCAGGCGGCGCTGGCGGCCCGTACCCGCGACGGGCATCACGTCGAGGTGACAGCCAATGTCGCATCGCTGAGCGAAACCGAGCAGGCGATGACCTTGGGCGCTGCAGGCGTGGGGCTTTTGCGTTCGGAGTTTCTGTATCTGGATCGCAATCATGCACCCACGGGCGACGAACAAGTGTCGACCTACAACGCAATCGCCCGGACGGTAGGCCCCGCGCATAATCTGGTGGTGCGCACGCTGGATGTCGGCGGCGACAAGCCGCTGGCGTACGTGCCGATGGACAGTGAAACCAATCCGTTCCTCGGACTGCGCGGGATCCGACTGTGTCTGGCGCGACCGGACCTGTTGCGCGAGCAGTTTCGGGCGATCCTCGGCAGTGTCGGCCTGACGCGTCTGCACATCATGTTGCCGATGGTTACCCAGCTTGCGGAATTGCGTCAGGCCCGGCAGATACTGGAGGAGCAAGCCCGGGCGCTGAATCTTGGCCAACTGCCGAAGCTGGGTATCATGATCGAAGTCCCGGCGGCGGCATTGATGGCTGACCGATTTGCGCCGCATGTGGATTTTTTTTCGATCGGCACCAACGATCTGACGCAATACACCCTGGCGATGGATCGCGATCATCCGCGCTTGGCCAGTCAGGCGGACAGCTTTCATCCGTCGGTACTGCGCCTGATTGCCATGACCGTCGAAGCCGCGCACGCCCATGGCAAATGGGTGGGCGTGTGTGGTGCGATGGCCTCCGAGCGGCTCGCGGTGCCGCTACTGCTGGGGCTTGGCGTGGATGAATTGTCCGTGAGCGTGCCGCAGATTCCCGCGATCAAAGCGGCGGTGCGCGAGGTGAATCTGCTCGACTGCAAGGCCATAGCCGAACAAGTGCTGGGGCTCGAGAGTGCTGAAGAGGTGCGTGAGGCGCTGCGCCTGTATCACGAGGCGACAGCCGATACTTTACCGGTTCTGGAGAACTGAGCATGTTCGATAAATTGCAGAAGGCGTTCTGGAAAGCCCTGACTCCGGATCTCGTGGTCGACGTACCTAAAGTGCAGGCCGAGCCTGACAGTGGATTGAGCACAGCGATCATCGCGGCACTTGGAGGCGCGGATAACCTCAAGTCGCAGCAACCGGTGGCGTTGACTCGGGTGCGGGTGGCGTTGCGCGATCTGACACGTATGGATCGCCAGGCGCTGAGCGATGCCGGTGTCGCGGGTGTCATGCTGCAAGAGCGTGGCGTGGTGCACTTGATTACCGGCCTGCGGCCCTGAACCCGAAGGGTAAGTGCGGCCTCAGGTCGCCCTTACTGTTTCTCAACCGCAGGTGTATCGTATTCGCCTTTTACGGGTCTTCAGGGGCCGTCGCTGATACGTGAGGTAGTTGAGTTCATGTCCTTTACCCGTCGCCAAATCCTCGGTGGCCTGGCCGGTCTTGTTGTCGTTGGCGTTGGAGCGGGGGGCGCGTCGCGATACTGGCTCGGCAAAATGGCCGACGCCGAGGCGGGCCACGACTATGAACTGATCGCCGCACCGCTGGACGTCGAGCTGGTGCCGGGGCACAAGACCGAGGCCTGGGCGTTCGGCCCATCGGCGCCGGGCACCGAACTGCGTGTGCGTCAGGGTGAATGGTTGCGAGTGCGCTTCATCAACCATTTGCCGGTGGCGACCACGATTCACTGGCATGGCATTCGCCTGCCGCTGGAAATGGACGGCGTACCGTACGTGTCGCAGCTGCCGGTGTTGCCGGGCGAATACTTCGATTACAAGTTCCGCGTGCCGGATGCCGGCAGCTACTGGTATCACCCGCACGTCAGCAGCAGCGAAGAACTCGGCCGCGGATTGGTCGGGCCGCTGATCATCGAAGAGCGCGAGCCGACCGGTTTCAAATACGAAAAGACCCTGAGCCTGAAGAATTGGCACATTGATGACGAAGGCAACTTCGTCGAGTTCAGTATCCCGCGAGAAGCCGCGCGCGGCGGCACGGCGGGGCGACTGTCGACGATCAATGGTGTGCCGTTGCCGGTGATTGATTTGCCTGCCGGGCAGATCACTCGGGTGCGCTTGCTCAACCTCGACAACACGCTGACTTACCGCATCAACATTCCCGGCGTCGAAGCGCAGATCTATGCGCTGGACGGTAACCCGGTCGAACCGCGGCCGTTGGGCAAGGAATACTGGCTGGGTCCGGGTATGCGTATTTGTCTGGCAATCAAGGCGCCGGCGGCGGGCGAAGAATTGTCGCTGCGCAACGGCCCGGTGCGTTTGGGCACGCTGCGTTCGGTGGCCAATAACGATGCGCCGAGCGACTGGCCGAAAGCGTTGCCGGCCAACCCGGTGGCTGAGCCGGACCTGGCCAATGCCGAGAAACTCAACTTCAATTTCGAATGGGTCGGTTCGGTGTCGGTCAACGTCGACAATGGCCGGCCGCCGAGTCTGTGGCAGATCAACGGCAAAGCGTGGGACATCACCGACAAGACCTGCGCCGACCGGCCGATTGCCAGTCTGAAACTGGGGCAGAGCTACATCTTCGAATTGAAGAACATGACCCAGTATCAGCACCCGATCCACCTGCACGGCATGAGTTTCAAGGTGATCGCGTCGAACCGGCACAAGATCATTCCGTACTTCACCGACACCTATCTGCTGGGCAAGAACGAGCGCGCGCAAGTGGCGTTGGTGGCCGATAATCCGGGTGTGTGGATGTTCCACTGCCACGTGATCGATCACATGGAAACCGGCCTGATGGCCGCCATCGAGGTGAAGTGATGCGCCAGATTCGCCCTGCGGCGATCATCGACCGCAGCCGTGACCAAGACTTCATGCGTGAAGCGCTGACCCTCGCTGCACAAGGCGCAGCCCTCGGCGAAGTGCCGGTGGGCGCGGTACTGGTGCAGGGCGGCGAGATCATCGGGCGCGGTTTCAACTGCCCGATCAGCACCAGCGACCCGAGTGCCCACGCGGAAATGGTCGCCATTCGTGCGGCCGCGCAGGCGGTGGATAACTATCGTCTGCCAGGCAGCACGCTGTATGTGACGCTGGAACCGTGCAGCATGTGCGCCGGTTTGATCGTGCATTCGCGGGTGGCGCGGGTGGTGTATGGCGCGCTGGAGCCGAAGGCGGGGATTGTGCAGAGTCAGGGGCAGTTTTTTACCCAGGGTTTTTTGAATCACCGGGTGTTGTATGAGGGTGGGGTGTTGGCGGAGGAGTGTGGCGCGGTGTTGACCGAGTTCTTCCGCGCCCGAAGAGCGAAAAGCCCCTCACCCTAACCCTCTCCCCGAGGGAGAGGGGACTGACCGAGCTGGATGGACGAGGTCCGCCGACCTGAGTTATCGAGTTGAACTCAAGTTTAGAAAAGCCCAAAGATCGGCCTCCTCTCCCAGAGTGAGAGGGGACTGACTGGGTTGGAGGCGAGGTCCGCCGACCTGAGATACCGAGTCGAACTCAAGTTTTGAAAAGCCCAACGATCAGCTCCCTCTCCCAGAGGTACAGGGGACTGACCGAGGTGATTGGCAGAAATTTGGCAACCAGGATATCGAATTGAGCCCAGATCTTGATAAGCCCCAAGATCAGCTCCCTCTCCTTGGGGAGAGGGCTGGGGTGAGGGGTGGGCTCACCGCGGTGTTTGGGCGATTGGATTATTTACGAGCGACAATCACCGCGCGCATCGGCGCCGGCAATCCTTCGATGGTTTTGCTGTGGTCCTCGGGATCAAGGAAATCACTCAGCGACTGATACTTCATCCATTCGGTGCCGCGCTGTTCTTCGACCGTCGTGGTGCTCACGTCTACACAACGAATATCGGTAAACCCCGCACGACGCAACCACAACTCCAGCGCCGGCACCGACGGCAGGAACCACACGTTACGCATCTGCGCATAACGATCTTCCGGCACCAGCACCTGATGCTTGTCGCCTTCGACCACCAGCGTTTCCAGCACCAGCTCACCGCCCTTGACCAGGCAATCCTTCAGCGCCAGCAAATGCTCGATCGGCGAGCGACGGTGGTAGAACACGCCCATGGAAAACACCGTGTCGAAACCTTCAAGGTTCGGCGGCAGGTCTTCGAACGGAAAGGGCAGGTGCCAGGCATTCGGCTCTGACAGATAACGTTGCACCGCCTGGAACTGGCAGAAGAACAGCCAGTTCGGGTCAACACCGATCACACTGTTCGCGCCGGCACCGAGCATGCGCCACATGTAGTAACCATTGCCGCAGCCAACATCGAGGATGCGCTTGCCCTTCAGATCCAGATGCGGTGCAACCCGTGACCACTTCCAGTCCGAACGCCATTCGGTGTCGACGTGCACACCAAACAAATCGAACGGCCCTTTGCGCCACGGCGACAGGCCCATCAATGCGGTGTGCATCTGCGCGCGGGTTTCATCGTCGCAGTCGGTGTCGAGTTTCAAACCGTTGAGCAGATCAACTTCGCTCGGCTGAATGTTCGGCAAGGCATCCAGCGCACTTTGCCAGCGCTCCAGATCGCCGTGACCTTTCTCCATTTTCTTGTCGAGTTGCGCTTGCAGGGTGTTGGCCCATTCGGCCAGCGGTGTGCCGGCCAGACGGCGGGCGAGGGGGGACAGATCAATCATGGCAAGGCAATCAACGAGGCAAAGTTAAGACACTGGAACCACGGCACGACTTTCGAGAACCCGGCGGCCAGCAGGCGTTCGCGGTGTTCTTCGAGGCTGTCGGGCTTCATGACGTTTTCGATGGCGCTGCGCTTCTGGGCAATTTCCAGTTCGCTGTAGCCGTTGGCGCGTTTGAAGGCGACGTGCAGATCGGTGAGCAGCGCGTGTTCTTCGGCATCGTTGAAGCGCAGCTTCTCCGAGAGAATCAGCGCGCCGCCCGGCAGCAGCGCTTGGCGAATGCGCGCGAGCAACGCGGTGCGCTGATCGGGAGCGATGAATTGCAGGGTGAAGTTCAGCGCCACCACCGACGCAGGCTGGAAATCGAGGGCGAGGATGTCGCCTTCGATCACTTCGACCGGCAGCAACTCCTGGAACATCGAGTCCTGACCGTTGAGGTATTCGCGGCAGCGTTCGACCATCGCTGCAGAGTTATCCACAGCGATCACCCGGCAACCGTCGGTGCGCACGTGACGGCGCAGGGCTTGAGTGACAGCGCCCAGCGATGAGCCGAGGTCGTAGAGCACGCTGTTCGGCTGGGCGAACTGCGCGGCGAGCACGCCGAGGTTTTCGACGATGGTCGGGTAACCCGGCACCGAGCGCTTGATCATGTCCGGGAACACCCGCACCACGTCTTCGTTGAAGGCGAAGTCAGGTACCTGAGCCAAGGGCTTGGCGAAAATGCGATCGGGTTCTTTGCTCACGGCGGTTCCGGCGGTGTCGGTGGAAAAGGCCGGCATTTTAGCCAAAGTGGCGCGCGGATGCTTGGGTTGTCTGATAAAGCGTTTTTTTGCCAGTGATCGTTCCCACGTTCTGCGTGGGAATGCCGCCCCGGACGCTCCGCGTCCCTGCGCAAGTGACGCAGAGCGTCACAGGATGCATTCCCACGCGGAGCGTGGGAACGATCAGATCCGTTTGGTTTGGGAGAAAGCGGAGGCGGCGATGCCCCACTGGCCCAGCCAGTAGCTGAGGATGATGACGTACGGCGCGGCGTGGAATGGGGCGACGAAACGATCAATCCCAATGACGCTGTCCGAGAACACAAACGCCAGCGCACCGCCCGCCGCCAGCAACGCCGAGCGCTTGGGCACGTCAGTGCCGAGACGTGCGAGGGCGCGCCAGAGCATCGCGCTGATCGCCGTGCCATAAACAATCACCGGCACCAGCAATGGCCCAAGACCGCTGGAAATCAGAAGACCCAGCAGCACCGCGCCCACTCCGAGGGCAAGTACCAGCGGCAGAATCGCCAGACGCTTGCAGTCACTCAGATAAGCCTTCAGATAAGCCAGATGCGCAACCAGAAACGCACCGAGGCCAAACACGAACAGATCGCCCGGCCACGCCAGCAATACATCACCCAGCAGCGAGAAAATCAGACCAAGACTGATCCAGCGCCGATAGTCGCTGGGCGGCGCATCGTGCAACCAGCCGAGTAACGCCAGCACTGGCAACGGTTTGACCAGCAGGCACAGCAGCGCCGCATGGGTGCTGACGCCGTAGAGAAACGTCACCGCGCCCATCAGCGCCAGAATCAGCCAGCCCACGATCAATTCACCGAAATGGCGCAGTCAAAGGTTTCCACCGGCAGCACTTCCGGTGCCCACGGCTGTTGCGAGGTCAGGCGTAGACGGCCGGTGCCGGGGGCAAAAGCCTGGAAGCGCCAGGTCGACAGACCTGCGGCACCGACCACACCGGCATCTTCCGGATTGCTGTAAACCTCGGGGCTGAGTGCGCGCAGCACGCCGCCAGCCGAGTCCTGAATGGCCCAGCGGTAACCGGTAGTCGGGTTGCTTGGCAGCATGATGATGAGGTTTTGCCCGTTGGTCAGCCGTACGGGGCATTCGCTTTGTTTTTCCACGGTCACGTTGTGTTTTGGTTGTGTGGCGCAAGCGGCCAGCAACGAGAGGGCGAGGGGGAGAAACAGGCGAGTGGGGGACATAAGGTCAGCGGCTCCGGCGTTGGCGACGAACGGCGAGCATAACTGAAGATGAGACAAAGTGTGACAACGCCAAGCCCTCACCCTAGCCCTCTCCCAGGGGGAGAGGGGACTGACCGGGGTGTCTTGTGTCATACATCGACCTGAAAGACCGAGTCGATTATGGATTCAGCGAAGTACTTTCAGGTCGGCGTAGCTCTGAAATATCCCTCGGTCGGCTCCCTCTCCCAGGGGGAGAGGGGACTGACCGGGGTGTCTTGTGTCATACATCGACCTGAACGACCGAGTCGATTATGGATTCAGCGAAGTACTTTCAGGTCGGCGTAGCTCTGCAATACCCCTCGGTCGGCTCCCTCTCCCAGGGGGAGAGGGGACTGACCGAGGTGTCTTGTGTCATACATCGACCTGAAAGACCGAGTCGATTATGGATTCAGCGAAGTACTTTCAGGTCGGCGTAGCTCTGAAATATCCCTCGGTCGGCTCCCTCTCCCAGGGGGAGAGGGGACTGACCGAGGTGTGTTGTGTCATACATCGACCTGAAAGACCGAGTCGATTATGGATTCAGCGAAGTACTTTCAGGTCGGCGTAGCTCTGCAATACCCCTCGGTCGGCCCCCTCTCCCAGGGGGAGAGGGGACTGACCGAGGTGTGTTGTGTCATACATCGACCTGAAAGACCGAGTCGATTATGGATTCAGCGAAGTACTTTCAGGTCTGCGTAGCTCTGCAATATCCATCGGTCGGCTCCCTCCCCCAGGGGGAGAGGGGACTGACCGAGGTGTGTTGTGTCATACATCGACCTGAAAGACCGAGTCGATTATGGATTCAGCGAAGTACTTTCAGGTCGGCGTAGCTCTGCAATATCCCTCGGTCGGCTCCCTCTCCCAGGGGGAGAGGGGACTGACCGGGGTGTCTTGTGTCATACATCGACCTGAAAGACCGAGTCGATTATGGATTCAGCGAAGTACTTTCAGGTCGGCGTAACTCTGCAATATCCCTCGGTCGGCTCCCTCTCCCTCAGGGAGAGGGCTGGGGTGAGGGGGGCTGCCTGTCAGAACAGAACTTTCGCCACATCCGCAAACTTCTTCGCGAAATGCACCGTAATCCCTTCCTTCAGATAATCCGGCAACTCCTCAAAATTCCCCCGATTCGGCTCCGGCAAAATCAGCTCGAAAATCTTCTGCCGCCGCGCCGCAATCACCTTCTCGCGCACCCCGCCAATCGGTAGCACATGCCCGGTCAACGTCAGTTCGCCGGTCATCGCCACGCCTTTTTTCGGCGCTTGATTACGCGCGAGCGAGAGCAGGGCGCTGGCCATGGTCACGCCGGCGCTCGGGCCGTCTTTTGGTGTTGCGCCTTCCGGTACGTGCAGGTGGACGAAGGCCTCATCGAAGAACTTCGCGTCACCGCCGAATTGTTTCAGATGCGAGCTGATGTAGCTGTAGGCGATCTCTGCCGACTCCTTCATTACATCACCCAATTGCCCGGTGAGTTTGAAGCCACGGTTGAGCGTGTGAATCCGCGTCGCTTCGATCGGCAGAGTCGCGCCGCCCATGCTGGTCCAGGCCAGACCGGTGATGACGCCGGTGCCGGACAGCACCTGTTCGTTGCGGAACACCGGATGACCCAGTGACGCTTCGAGGTCTTTCGGCCCGAGCTTGATCACCGCTTTCGGCTCGTCGATCAGCTTCATCACCGCTTTGCGCACCAGTTTGCCCATTTGCTTCTCGAGCTGGCGCACGCCGGCTTCACGGGCGTAACCGTCGATCAAGGCTTTGAGCGCGGTGTCGCTGATGCTCAGGCTGCCCTTGGACACGCCGGCCTTTTCCAGCAGTTTTGGCCACAGGTGACGCTTGGCGATGGCGACTTTTTCTTCGGTGATGTAGCCCGACAGGCGAATCACTTCCATCCGGTCCAGCAACGGGCCGGGGATCGAATCGAGGGTGTTGGCGGTGCAGACGAAGAGGACTTTCGACAGGTCCATGCGCAGGTCGAGGTAGTGGTCGAGGAATTCGACGTTCTGCTCCGGGTCGAGAGTTTCCAGCAGTGCCGAGGCCGGGTCGCCCTGGTAGCTCTGGCCCATCTTGTCGATCTCGTCGAGCATGATCACCGGGTTCATCACTTCGACGTCTTTCAACGCCTGCACCAGTTTGCCCGGCTGCGCGCCGATGTAGGTGCGGCGGTGGCCCTTGATCTCGGCTTCGTCGCGCATGCCGCCGAGGCTGAAGCGGTAGAACGGCCGGCCGAGGGATTCGGCGATGGATTTACCGACGCTGGTTTTACCCACACCCGGCGGGCCGACCAGCAGCACGATGGAGCCGCTGATCTCGCCTTTGTAGGCACCGACGGCGAGGAATTCGAGGATGCGATCCTTGATGTCGTCGAGGCCGGCGTGGTGTTTGTCGAGGATTTTGCGCGCGTGCTTGAGGTCGAGTTTGTCCTCGCCGTACACGCCCCACGGTACCGACGTCGCCCAGTCGAGGTAATTACGGGTGACCGCGTACTCGGGCGAGCCGGTTTCGAGGATCGACAGTTTGTTCATTTCCTCTTCGAGGCGCTTCTGCACCTGCGCCGGCAGGACTTTGCCTTCCAGGCGTTGCTCGAACTGTTCGAGGTCGGCGCTACGGTCATCCTTGGTCAGGCCGAGTTCCTGCTGGATGACCTTGAGTTGTTCCTTGAGGAAGAATTCGCGCTGATGCTCGCCGATCTTGCGGTTAACTTCCGCCGAGATCTCTTTTTGCAGACGCGCGACTTCGACTTCCTTGCGCAGCATCGGCAGGACTTTTTCCATGCGCTTGAGCATGGGCACGCAGTCGAGCACTTCTTGCAGCTCGGGGCCGGTGGCCGAGGTCAGCGCGGCGGCGAAGTCGGTCAGCGGCGACGGGTCGTTGGGGCTGAAGCGGTTGAGGTAGTTTTTCAGTTCTTCGCTGTACAGCGGGTTGAGCGGTAGCAGTTCTTTGATCGCATTGATCAGCGCCATGCCGTAGGCCTTGACCTCGTCGGTCGGCTCGGTGGGCTGGTGCGGGTATTCGACCTCCACCAGATACGGTGGGCGGTGGTGTTTCAGCCAGGTTTTGATGCGTACGCGGCTCAGGCCTTGGGCGACGAATTGCAGTTTGCCGTTCTCGCGGCTGGCGTGGTGGACTTTGACCAGGGTGCCGTACTGCGGCAGGGCGCCGGTGTCGAAGTGGCGCGGGTCTTCCTGGGGCGTGTCCATAAAGAACAGGGCCAGGGAGTGGTGTTCGGATTTGCTGACCAGTTCGAGGGTTTCGGCCCAGGGTTCTTCGTTGACGATGACCGGCAGGACTTGCGCCGGGAAGAACGGGCGGTTGTGGATCGGGATGATGTAGACCTTGTCCGGCAGGTTTTGGCCTGGCAGGGCGAGGCCTTTGCCGGAGGAGGTGTGTTCGATGTTTTCGGCTTCGGTGTAGTCGTCGGGGTTTTCCGGGAATTCTTGCTGGTCGCTCATGGGGCACCTGCGCAATGGGGTATGGGTCTTAGATGGGGCAGGGCTTGGGTGGTTTCAATGGGGGGGCGGTGTTTCTGCTTGTGTGTTCAGGGTTTTGACAGGGGTCACGCTTTGACTTGGCGGCCTTTGGGCCGACCATGTTGGGGGTGTTTGGTGTGTATATCCGTTGTTTAGGTAACGGCGGCTTAGGGTTTCGCCCTTACGGCGACTCACTTTTTTTCAAACGCCAAAAAAAGTAAGCAAAAAACGCTTGCTCCTACGTGCGGCCCGCTCGCTGGGGCTCGGGGTTCCTTCGCTGCGGGATCGATCCGGGCGCAGCGCCTACGGTTTGCTTCGCTGCACCTCCTCTCGCTGTGTTTGGCTGCGCCAAACGGTCGCTGCGCTCCCACGCCCGGATCAACCCCTCCACTCAGCCTTCCGACGTCGCCTTACAGATCAAAAGCTGCAGCCGAGCTAACGCTCATCCTGTTGAGTGGTGAGGAGCACAGCTTGGTCGGCTTTGGATTTGTGGTGGATTCGCCCCTCACCCCAGCCCTCTCCCGAGGGAGAGGGGGCCGATTTGTGGGCTTTTCAAAGCCTGAGTTCACCGTGGTAGCGCACGTCGGCGTACTTCTCCCAAACACTTCGGTCAGTCCCCTCTCCCTCCGGGAGAGGGTTAGGGAGAGGGGCTTTTGATCTGATTCAGAATCTGAGTTCAACGCGCTATTGCACGTCGGCGTAGCTCTCCCAAACACCGCGATCAGTCCCCTCTCCCTCCGGGAGAGGGCTAGGGTGAGGGGCTTTGGATCTGATTCAGAATCTGAGTTCAACGCGCTATTGCACGTCGGCGTAGCTCTCCCAAACACTTCAGATCAGTCCCCTCTCCCTCCGGGAGAGGGCTAGGGTGAGGGGCTTTTGATCTGATTCAGGGTCTGAGTTCAACGCACTATTGCACGTCGGCGTAGCTCTCCCAAACACTTCGGTCAGTCCCCTCTCCCTCCGGGAGAGGGCTAGGGTGAGGGGCTTTTGATCTGATTCAGAATCTGAGTTCAATGCGCTATCGCACGTCGGCGTAGCTCTCCCAAACACTTCAGATCAGTCCCCTCTCCCTCCGGGAGAGGGTTAGGGTGAGGGGCTTTTGATCTGATTCAGAATCTGAGTTCAATGCGCTATCGCAAGTCGGCGTAGCTCTCCCAAACACTTCGGTCAGTCGCCTCTCCCTTTGGGGGAGGGCTAGGGTGAGGGGCTTTTGATCTGATTCAGAGTCTGAGTTCGACTCGGTATTCATGTCGGCATGCCTCCTCCGTCAGTTCCCTCCATGTAACGGAAAGGCAGACGCACGATTAACCCGATGACTGAAGTCCTGACCTGCTTGTTAGATAGGGTAAGTCAGCTCTTGGAGAAAAAAGTATCCGTTACCGGTGAGCTCACGCGTTTCATCACCGTGGACTGCCTTGGCGGAAATTTGCAAGTTGTCGAGGGAGTAAAAGTACAGGCCGCTATTGAGTTGACTTACAGCAATGCCGGAAGAGGATGTCACTTCAAAGACATAAGGCTGAAGACCTCGTTCGGTCACGACATATTCAAAGTAGCCAGCGATTGAAGGATCCAGCAGCTTGCGAAGCGAGATGGTGAGTGATCGTCGGCTCGATGAACTGTGGTTATCTTCGAAAGAAAAATTGTAACCGCCAAGCTGGTTGAAAGACGTACTAAGGCTGGTCGTCAGGAAGCTGGTCAGCTTGACTGGCGTGTCGCCAATGGTGCCTTTGACATCGAAATTAAGAATACCGTTTACCCATACGGCTGGGGATGCGTTTGGATTGGTCATGGGGAGCTTCCTTTTATTGATTTGGTTGGAGAAGGAAGTCTGAGAGGAAAACTAAAAACGGTGACCTGTCATATCTGACAGGGTTTTATACTTGTTCGCGATGACGTCTCTTGATACGAGTTATATAGGAGACACGATGTTGATCAAAGATCGGAGGCTTCGGCACTGCGGCTATAGCAGCTTCGCTGCATTATCTCTATTTGATCTAGATACCTGTCAGGTCTGACAGTTACGTATTTATCGATTTTCCGAGACGATCGTCCTTCAACTTCGAAATTCAATGGAACTGAGTATGACGATCGAGAAGGTTGTAACTTCCAGTACGACGGGCACGTTTACTGCCAGGATTCAGGGGCGCCCTGACTTCGCTGCGACCAGGGTTAATGTCTATTTCGATGGCGAGTATTATCACTGTTCGGGGTCAGAGGCGGGCCTGGATCCCGACGTTTTCAGAACTCTGTACTTTAATGTGAGGCGCAATCCATCAACCGAGCCAGCGACGTTCCATGAGATGTTGTATATCGCCCAATCAGGCCATGACCTGGAAAAAGCTACAGCCAAGGACGGTACGTTTACTATCGATTTTGATACGGCAGCTCAGCACTACAAGATGTCTTTCCATGTAGTGGTTAATGATCCGTACGCCGGCAGCATAGATATTCTCGGGCACTTTGATTTGCGAAACGAATGATGTAAATGCCTCTTCCGCTCTTTGGCGAGGAGGTCGTGCGCGTGTCGGGTTGTGCAACCTATGAACGAACCCACACGCGCACAGCGCATCATCCATCAGTTTTGCGTTGTTATCTCGACATTATCCAGAACGCGATTCACGGCCAGTTCGGCGAGCATGATGATCTGCTGGATCGCCAGAATCGTCCTCCGCTGCGGCAGGTCGATATAAGCGGCGATGTCGCTGGTCATCAGGCTGGCTTGCGCCAGGGATTCGCAGGCGTGGACCAGCAGGCTTTCGCTGTCCTGTTCCGGCGCGACCTGGAACATGGTGCTGGGTTTGTGGAAGCGCAGGGTTAATGCGTTGGGTTTGAGGTAGTGGTCGAGGGCGCGTTCGGCGGCTTCGTGGAATTTCTTGGAATCGGGGGATTCGTAGGGCGAGGTGTCGTTGGTTTCGGGGGGATTGGGTGTTGGCTTTTTCATGATGAATACTCAGTTGGTGAAAGTGGAGCTGCCTTCGATTGCCGCGACGCAATCTGAGGTGGCAGCTGTACGCGGGTTCGCGGACCGATAACTGAGAAATCGGCATACCTCCAAGGACGGTATCCCGCGCACAGCCGCCATGACACAAACAACGGGCACCAAGGTGCCGTCAGGTTGGCGATTATGCATCAGTTATCGGGCCGCGACGCCCCATCGCTGAATTTGCAGCGACCCCCAGAGCCTATCCAGCCGATTTCCGAGGCACAACCGACGCGACTTGTCGGAAAACTCCGCGCCACTTTCAACATCTGTAGGACGAGTACATTTCCCACAGATAAACACTTTTCAACCTGTGGGAGCGAGCCTGCTCGCGAAAGCGGTGTGTCAGGCACCGTAGATGTTGAATGTGCTGACGCCTTCGCGAGCAGGCTCGCTCCCACAGGGTCCTCAGGTGTATGCAGAAATGGCGTGCACAAAAAAGGCGATGCCCCTTGCGGGACATCGCCTTCATTTTTACCGCCGCGAAATCTTATTCCGGCAGTTTGTACGCAATCACGTAGTCACCCATCTTGGTGCCCAGCGAGCCGTGACCGCCGACAACCAGCAGCACGTATTGCTTGCCGTCCTTGCCGGTATAGGTCATCGGAGTCGCTTGACCACCTGCCGGCAGACGCGATTTCCACAGCTCTTTACCGCTGTTCACGTCGTACGCACGCAGGTACTGGTCGAGGGTGCCGCTGAGGAAGCCGACGCCGCCAGCCGTGACCATCGAGCCGCCCATGCTCGGCACGCCCAAGGTGAAGCCGATCGGGATTGGCGAGCTGTCGCGGCTGGTGCCGTTCTTGCGTTTCCACACGACTTTGCCGGTGGTCAGGTCGATACCGGCCACGTAGCCCCAGGCCGGGGCCTGGCACGGTACGCCGAATGGCGACATGAACGGGTGCATGATCACCGCGTATGGCGCGCCGGTGTTCGGTTGCACGCCAGCGGTTTCGCTTTCGCGTTTGCTGCCGGCGGCGACTTGCTCGCGTGGCACCATTTTCGAAACGAAAGCCATGTAGTTCGGGCTGGTGAACAGCATTTGGCGAACCGGGTCGACCGAGACGCCGCCCCAGTTGAACACGCCGACGTTACCCGGGTAGATCAGGCTGCCCTGTTCCGACGGCGGGGTGTACTGGCCTTCGTAACGCAGTTCCTTGAACTGGATGCGGCACAGCATCTGGTCGAACGGGCTCGCGCCCCACATGGCTTTTTCGGTGAGTTCCGGGGCCAGCAGGTTGAGGTCCGAACGGGCCTGGGTCGGGGCGGTGTGGTCGCCTTTCACGGCGCCTTGCGGGACCGGGATTTCCTTGATCGGAATGATCGGCGTGCCGTCACGACGGTCGAGGACGTACAGGCTGCCCTGTTTGGTCGGGGCGATCAGCGCAGGCTTCACGCCGTCGGCGGTTTTCATGTCGAGCAGGGTTGGCTGGCTGCCAACGTCCATGTCCCACAGGTCGTGGTGGGTGAACTGGTAGTTCCAGCGCACTTTACCGGTGGCCAGGTCGAGGGCTACGACGCCAGCGCTGAATTTCTCGGCGCCCGGGGTGCGATCAGCGCCCCACTGGTCTGGGGTCTGGTTGCCCAGTGGCAGGTAAACCATGCCGAGTTTTTCGTCGACACTGGCCAGCGACCACATGTTGGCCGAGTTGCGGCTGTAGGTTTCGCCCGGTGCCAAAGGCTCGGTGGCGTCTGGCTTGTCGCTGTCCCAGTTCCATACGAGGTGGCCGTCGCGCACGTCGAAGGCGCGGATCACGCCCGATGGCTCGTTGGTCGATTCGTTGTCGGTCACGTGACCGCCCATGATCACCAGATCACGGGTAATTGCGGCCGGCGAGGTGGAATAGTAGCCACCAGCGGTGAACGGGCCGATGCCTTGGGTCAGGTCAACCACGCCTTTGTTGCCGAAGCCTTCGCAGATCTTGCCGGTGTCGGCGTTAAGGGCGATCAGGCGGGCATCAGCGGTTGGCAGGTACAGACGACGCGGGCACGCCTGAGCAACGGCTTTGCCGGCTTCGGAAATCACCGCCGAGGCAGCGTTTTCAGTTTTCGCGTACGCGGCTTCGTCGTAGTACGACACGCCACGGCAGGTCATGTGGGCGAAGCCTTTGAAGCCGACCGGGCTCTTGATCTGCGGGTCGAAACGCCACAGTTCTTTGCCGGTGTCCGGATCCAGGGCCAACACTTTGCTGTGCGCGGTGCAGGCATAGATCATGCCGTTGGCTTTCAGCGGGGTGTTTTCGTTGGTCAGCTCAACCGGGTCATCGGCGGTCGGCAGGTCGCCGGTCTGGATGCGCCAGGCTTCTTGCAGTTTGCCGACGTTGGCCGGGGTAATCTGCTTCAGCGGCGAGTAACGGTCACCGAATTCGGTGCGGCCATAGGCCTGCCAGTCGCCATCGGGCATGGCTGGCGCGGTGCTGGTGGTGTCCGCAGTGTCGCGGCCCAGTTCGCCGAAGGTTTCGCCCGGGTGGGTGAACAGGCTGGCCAGAGCGGTGACGCCGGCCAGCACCACGGCGACGGTCAGACCGCCAGTGCCCATCGGCGCCGGGCCGTTAAGCAGCAGCGGACGACGGAACCACGGCAGCAACATCACGAAGCCGAGGACAAACCACAGGGCCAGACGTGGCACCAGTTGCCACCAGTCCAGACCGACTTCCCACAGCGCCCAAACGGTGCTGGCAAACAGGACGATGGCGTACAGGCCCAGCGCCGCGCGACGGCGCATCAGCAGCAGAATGCCGCTCAGTGCAATGCCGATACCGGCCAGCAGGTAGTACAGCGAGCCGCCGAGCATGCTCAGCTTGACCCCTCCGGCCAACATGGCCAGGCCCATCAGTAGAAGCAGAATGCCGAGCAGGCTCGGTAGCAAACGGCCCCGACTCGAAGCACTTTCGGTGCTCATAGTGTGATTCTCCGTGACGTTTATGTAGTCCCGCGCTGTAGTCACTTTAGATGACGATTTGGCACAGGCATGGTTCAGATAAAAACTTGTGTAGCTAACGAAATTCATTTGTAGGAGTGAGCCTGCTCGCGATAGCGGTGTTTCAGGCAACATCTCCAGTGACTGAAACACCGCTATCGCGAGCAGGCTCACTCCTACAATGGATTTGCGTGGTTCTTTAGAACGAGGACTGGATCTTGATACCGCCGATCAGGGCGTCGTCGACGTCGTTCACGCCACCGGGGTGGCGGATGTATTGCAGGTTCGGGCGTACGGTCAGCCAGTTGGTCACGTGCACGCCGTAATAGAGTTCGGCGCTGTATTCGGTGTCTTGCGGCGGCAGGAACGACGGATCGTCATAGTCGTAGACCGCATTGGCACGGTTGCTCGCTTCGGCGTTTTTGCGGAAGGCCGGGTTGACGTGCACGCGGGCGAGGGCGAAACCGATGTCATCCTTGGCGCGCGCGTCGAACGGGCCTTTGTAGGTGATGCCGGCCTGCACGTAGTTGTCGATCGCGTTGGTTTTCTTGTCGTGCATCGTGCCGTTGGCGAACACGCTCAAGCCGCGACTGTTATCGCTGGCGACGCTGGTGATTTGCTGCTGAATACCCAGCCATACGCCGTGTTTGCTCGACGCGCTGCGATAGGCTTCGCCGCTGAGGGCGGCCGGTTGGCCGTGGTTGTCTTTATAGACGTCGCTGGCTTTGGCGTTGCTGTAGTAGTAACCGGCGCGGTATTCGCCCGGCAGGCCGTTGAGCTTCGGCGTCCACACCAGTTCGATCGGCAGGATCGCGCCCTGGGTGCCGCTGCCGCTGAGTTTGAAACCGTTGCCGCGATCGAGGTTCGACGGGTTCTGCTCGTAGGCGCCGACCTGTGCGTACAGTTCCGGGGTTAGGTGATATTTGACGCGCAGCGCCCATTGGCTGACCGGCCAGTTGTACCAGATGCCACCGACCCAGTTGCCGACCTGCGAGCCGCAGAACGCGAGGTTCTGGAAGTCGCACGGAAAGCTGTTGAAGTCTTCGCCTTCGCCGAAACGGCCGACCTTGATGTCGAGTTTCTGATCGAAGAATTTCTGCTGGTACCACATCTGCGTCAGGCGCGTGGTCTGGCCACGGCCCCAGACTTCCTGGGCCGAGGTGAAGCCGCCAACGCGCGGATCGTTGATGCGGTCGTTGCTGATGTTGTTGCCGCTGCGCTTGGTGATGGTCAGTTGAAACTCGGCGTCGTCCCAGCCGAGGATCTTTTGCAGGTCCAGGTGTGTGCCCAGGCCGAACTGATCGCTGTAACGCGCGGTGCGGTCGTGGTCGTAGCCGCCGTGCAGGTTACTGCCCATTTCGCCGGTGTAATCGAGTTTGAAGTCGTAGCCTTTTTCCGAGAGTTCGGTGCGCGTGCCGTTCCAGTCACCGAGCATGTACGGTGATTCACTGTCGAACGCGGGCGCCGCTTGAACGCAAGTGGCGAGGCCGAGGGCGGTGCAGCCGCCAAGGGTGCGCAGGGTTGAGATAGCGCTGTCTCGGGAGAAGGAAAAATCGGGCATGGCTCAGTCTTTTTTTGGTGTTTTCGGGGTGCAATTCGAGCGCTTCAATATGTCGCAGGCAGTGAAGCGATTCAGCGGAAGGGCGGCAGGATAATGATCTGTTACAAAAAGACAAAGGCCTTTTGTGAACATGCAGCGTTTCGGATTCGGTAACAGTGCGGCAAACGGGCGCATTGTGGCCCGTGTTGTGGCCTGCGATCTTCTCAGGTTGGCCTACATTTGAAGGTAGGCCTTCCACCCGATCACCCCCTCGGCTAAGGTGCGCGGCTTCTGCATTTTCACTTCGCCCAAAGGCCTGGCATGAACGAACAAACCCCCGATCCGCTGCACGGTGTGACCCTTGAACAGATTCTCAATGCGCTGGTGAGCCATTACGAATGGTCGGGGCTGGCCGAGCGCATCGATATTCGTTGCTTCAAGAGTGATCCGAGCATCAAGTCGAGCCTGACGTTTCTGCGCAAAACCCCATGGGCACGTGAGAAGGTCGAGCGTCTGTACGTGAAGTTGATGCGCACCAAGCGACCGCTTTGAGATGGACGCCGGTTGTTGGCGTCGTCGCCTGATCACCTGCGCAGCCGTACTGGGCTGGGCGGGGTTGGGCATTCAGCTTTACCTGATTTTCTTCGCGCGCTTGAGTGTCGGCGCCAGCCTGTTGGGCGGGCTGGTGAGCTTTTTCAGTTACTTCACGATTCTGACCAATACGCTGGTGGCGACGGTGTTGACCTGCGCGGTGACCGAGCGTGAGTCTGCTGTGCGCCGCTGGTTTTTGCAGCCGTGGGTGAATAGCGGGATTGCCGTGAGCATTGCTGTGGTCGGGCTTGCCTACAGCATTTTGCTGCGGCATTTGTGGCACCCGCAAGGCTGGCAATTTATCGCAGACGAGTTGCTGCACGACGTGATGCCGTTGCTGTTTCTGGGGTATTGGTGGTTGTGCGTAGCGAAAGGCACTTTGCGCCTGTGGCATCTGCCGGTGTGGCTGATTTATCCGCTGGTGTATTTCATCTACGCGCTGCTGCGCGGGCATTTGCTCGGCGCGTATGCGTATCCGTTCATTGATGTGGCGGTGTTGGGTTATCCACAGGTGCTGGTCAATGCGGGGGGGATTTTGCTGGGGTTTGTGGTGATTGGGTTGTTGGTCATTGGCTTGGACCGCTGGCGATCCCTGTAGGAGTGAGCCTGCTCGCGATCGCGGTGGATCAGTCAAAACTTCATTTACTGACACTCCGCTATCGCGAGCAGGCGAAGGCCTACAAGGGATATCAGTCCTCTTCGGGAGTGCCTTCGGCGCGCCAGTAGCCGACGGCTTTGATCAGTTGTTCATCCAGCCCATGCTCATCGATCAGCACCCGGCGGATCTGCCGCGAGACTTTCGTTTCGGTCGCGACCCACGCATACAGATTGCCCTTGGGCACCTGCAATTGTTTCACCGTCGCCAGCAGGTTGTCCTTGCTGCCTTCGCGCAACACCCAGATCACATTGACCTGCGCCGGGCTTTCCAGCACTTGCTGCTCGGCGCCGTTTTCCACTTCGATCACCACCAGCGCCTTGCGATTGGCCGCCAGGCCTTCGAGGCGGCGGGCGATGGCGGGCAGGGCGGTTTCGTCGCCGATCAGCAAGTAGCTGTCGAAAATGTCCGGGACGATCATCGAGCCACGCGGGCCGCCGATATGCAGGAATTGCCCCGGTGCAGCTTGCTCGGCCCAGGTTGACGCAGGGCCGTCACCGTGCAGGACAAAATCGATATCCAGTTCCAGCGCATCGAGGTCATAACGACGCGGGGTGTAGTCGCGCATTTCCGGCTTCGGTCCGTCGTCCTTGCCGGCGCCGAGCACCATCGTCTCGAGGGCCGCAGCCTGTTCGGCGTTCTGCGGGAACAACAGTTTGACGTGATCGTCAGTGCCCAGGCTGATAAACCCGGCCAGCTCCGGCCCGCCTAGGGTGATGCGGCGCATGCGCGGCGTCAGGTCGACCACGCGCAGCACTTCGAGCTTGCGGCGTTTGATTTCGTGCATCACGCGGTGAATGGTTTGGGTATCGACTGCAGTCATTCGCTTTTCTCCGAAACAGGTTGAACGGCAGGGCCGTCGACGATGGCTTTGGCGGTGTCGTTAAGCAGGTCACGCACGCGCAGGATTTCTGCCGGGCTCCAGCGGCCGTGGTGCATTTGCAGGGCATGGCGCAGGTTGTGTACCGCCTCGTGGATTTCGGCGGGGCGGTCATGGCCACGCAGCGAGCGTTTGCTGACGTCGATGCGCATGCGCACGCCGTCCAGCGCCACGGCTTGTTCGCTCAGGGACAGGCGCCCGGCATCGGTCACGCTGTAGCGTTTCTTGCCGCCCTCGGCGTCGCCGCTGATCATTTCGCTCTCTTCAAGAAAGGTCAGGGTCGGGTAGATCACGCCGGGGCTGGGGCTGTACGCGCCGTCGAACATGCCTTCGATCTGGCGGATCAGGTCATAGCCGTGGCACGGCTGTTCGGCGACCAGCGCCAGCAACAATAACTTCAGATCCCCAGGGGCAAACACCCGGGGGCCACGACCGCCGCGCTCGCGTCCGGGGCGTTTCTCAAAACCGTCACGGCCGTCAGCGTGATCACGGTGGGGGGAATGATGGTCTCTCATTTCGATCTTCTCTCGTCGTGTTTAGATACAACTTAAGATATATCTTAACGGGGGTGCAAGGCGTTTTTTCTCCGATCCTCGACCAGCAGACGAGCGGCGCTGTCTTGCGCGAATGCAACAGGTATTTTTCGGCGAATGTCTGGCGAAGAATAACTTTGAAGTTAAAGTCATCACTCTATTTATTCGAGCAAGTATTCTAAAGTTCAACTGATCCCTTGCCGTGCAAGGGCGCAAGTGCTGTATGGTTTTTTAACTTTATCTGTATGTAGGGCGGAACTTACAGTCACTGTTTTGAATATCGATTTTTTGGTCTTTTTTCTTGCAGGTCATAGGGTTGTTGAACTACGCGTTTATAGGAAGTTACTTGCTTACTTTCCAGAGGCAACAGTCGATGATGCCCCGGCATTGAAAGTACAAGTTGATTTTGCTCAACTCCCCTGACCGCTTCTTGAACTTTCAATGCACTCCTTCTCAATAAAGAAAACAAGGTACTGAACGATGTTCAAGAAAATCGCAATCGCTGCTCCTTTGGCACTTTTGGCGCTGGGCTCCTCGGGAGCGTTCGCCGCGGGTGAAGCCGCTCACTCGATCAGCATCGTCGCTCACGTGCCGACCAACGGCTTCTACGTGGTGCCGACCGATCCCGATCTGGTCAACAAGGATCAGGACATGAGCTACCAGCCGGCCACCGGCAGGATGGGCGAAGTCAACGGTTTCTTCGATGTGCGCAACAACAACGGTTCGGTCCATGCCAGCGTGGACAGTGCGCCAAAACTGATCTCGGGTGCCAACAGCATTGATCTCCAGGTCGCGATCAACAACAAAGCCCTCACCACCACCCCTCAGGAAGTCGTAGGCGAGTCTGAGTCCGACGTTAACTTCCGCGCGCCACTGAAGATCAGTGCCATCGGTTCCAACTTTCAGCCGGGTGATTACACCGGTGTTGTAGCGCTGACCTTCGACGCCGTTCCACCGGTCGGTACGCCTTGATCGATTGATCCGGCAACAAACGCTGACGTTCTGTCAGCGTTCACCGCGGGGGCAGCACAGTCTGTCCCGGCGGACTTCCACCGTTCTAATCAGAGTGAGAGTTCATGTTCCCGATGACACCCATCGCGGCTGCGCTTGCGCTGTTGTTTTGTGCCAGCGCTGCCGTGGCTTCCAACTCTGCCGGTACTACGCCGCGCAGTCTGTTGGCCCAGGCCAAAGGCCTGCCGGCAGATTTCGAGGAGCACTTCTTCGATGTGCCTCTGGCGGTTCGGGTCGAACTCGATCATCAGCCCCTGGGCGAGGCCATGGTGGTGTTGTCCCGCGATGATCGCATCACCCTGCTCGAATTCACCGACACCAGCGAAAACCGCTACGGCCCCGCTGATCGCGAGAAATGGGCGGCTTATCTCAAGCCCGGCGTGCCACTGGGCAGCTGCACCGGTTCCTGTCCGGATCAGGTGCTGGCCGTGCATTACAACCTGGAAAGTTCTCTGGTTTCGATTCTCACCGCAAACGCTGAGCGCGACCTTGAAGCCAAGCGCTATTACGAGCAGCCCGAAGGTGGCAGCCATGGCTTGATGGTGCGCAATCAACTGAACCTCAACGGCGGCCAGGATCAGGATCTGGGCGGACGCTTTGGTCTTGAGGCCAGCAGCAGCCTGGGTAACTGGAGCCAGACGCTGAACCTGCAACTGGCACGTCTTGGCGGGCCGGACGACAAGCTTTATCACGCTGTACACGAACTGCACACCCAGCGCGAACTGCAAGGCAGTTTTTTTCGCCTGGGCTATTTCACTCCCAATTCCGAGGGGCTGACCCGCCAGCCGCGCACGTTCGGCACCAGCCCGGATACGGCGGTCGGGGTCATGTACGGCAGCTCCGACAGCCTGGCGATCAACAGCCCGATGCCCAGCGTTTATCCGATTTATGTCACTGCCAACCGTCAGGGTTCGGTGGAGATCTGGCGTGACGGTCTGTTGATCAACACCCAGTCGGTGCCTGCCGGTTTGCAGACCCTCGACACTCGGCCTTTGCCCGGCGGTATTTATGAAGTGGAGGTGCGCCTGATCGAAGACGGCCAGATCACCTCGACCACCCAGGAGCTGGTGTACAAGCCCAGTAACTGGCGCAACCTCGACGAGCGCTGGCGCTACAACGTGTTTGCCGGCGAGGAAAGCAAACTGCTGAGCAACTGGGACACGCAGTCCAGTGGTAGCCCCACCGCCGGAGCGGCGGTCAATTACTTGTTGCACCCGCGGGTGATTCTCGGGTTGTCGGCGCGCCAGATTCGCGAAAAGCTGCAATACGGTACGTCCATCGACTGGACGCTGGCCAATCACATGAGTCTCTACGCCAACGTCTACAAGACCGAGGATTACGGCACCGGTCTGGATCTGCAAAGCCTCTACAACTACGGATCCGGCAGTGTGGTGATCAGCCACAACCGCAGCTGGCTCGATACCACCAACACCTATGACACCTTGCCCGACGGCACCCGGGTTCGCCCGCGCAACGTGTTCATCGGCCAGACCAGCAACTCGTCGCTGGCGCTCAACCATCGCATCAACAGCAAGAACACCCTCAACGCCCGGGTGTCGCACAGCGAAGGCAATGTCGAAGGCCTGGGCATGGATCTGGGGTGGACCCAACGCACCCAACTGTTTGGCAGCGATGCCAGCTGGCGCTTGTCACTGTTTGATCGGCCGGGCAGCTACAGCAGTGGCGATGCGCGCAACCGCGGGGTCGACCTGAGCGTCAATATGGCGCTTGGCGCCCCCGGCCAGCAGATTACCGGCAGCATCGGCTCGCGCACTGCTCGCGACGGCAGCCGCGACAACAACGGATCGATCGGCTGGCGCAAGGACTTCAAGGATCATGTCCTGCAAAACGTCTCGGTCACGGCGTTGACCGATACCTACGGTGTCGGCATGTCCAGCCTGGCGAATTTCCGCACCGATTCGGTCAATGGCGATGGCTTTATCCAGCGCTCGTCCTACAACGGCAATTTCACCGGCGGCCTGAACCTCGACAGCACGCTGGTGGTCGGCGGTCAGCAGATGTTGATGACCAGTCAGTACGAAATGCGCGGCGCCGGAATGATCGTCGATGTTGAGTCGGACATCGACGATATCGCCTTGCGTGCCGACGATTACAGCGGCGGCAGCGCGGCGTTGAAACCGGGGCGCAATTTCATCCCGATCACCGCGTATCAGAACAGCTCGGTGAGCTTCGATTTCGAAGGCAATCACGTACCGGCGGCGACGATCGAGCCGGCGCGCACTCGCTATCACCTGAACAAAGGCGGGGTGGAGTATCGCAAGATCCGTGTGATGAAAACCCTGACAGTGCTCGGTCGACTGATCGATGAAGCAGAGCAGCCGCTCAAGGGCCATCACGTGATCAACCACGCCAGCCGTGGCGTGACCGAGGTCGACGGGTTCTTTTCGATGGAAATGAACGCCGGTTCGCCGACCCTCGAAATCCGTCGCGATAATCGGTTGCTGTGTCAGTTCCGCCTTGATGCCAACCAGTACCGCAGTGAAAACAATGTGCTGATGATCGGCGATCTGCGCTGTACACCGGACACCGTGGCTGACGTCAGTGCCGCCGCACAGAAGGCGGGTTGAATCGATGAACAAATCCACGTATGGCCTGGGCCTCTGGCTGGCATTGGCGATGCCGGCCGCCGAGGCGGCGAGCCAGGAGATCCGTGCGTTGTTTCAGCCTGATCCGTCGCAGCCGAGCAAAAACGTGTTTATCAACCAAACGCCGAGCAGCGGGTATTGCGAGGCTGCCCCGAGCGAGTGCGCCGATAACCGCATGTTCAGTATTCAATTTCCGATTCGTTTCGAGTCCACCCGCAGTCTCCAGCCCGGTGATGCTGTGACGGTCAAGGCACCGGCCAATTGGCGGCAGCTGACGGTGACCAATGCCGAGACGCAGGAAACCGAAACCGTCGAAATCCGCATCATCGGCATCGGTTCGACATTTGTGTTGAGCGACACCGCGGCCAATCTGGTGGGCGTGAGCGACCCGCTTGAAGGCCATCAGAAACTCTGGACCGGCAGCAGCTGGGTCTATGCTCCTGCTCCCTGTATCTATAGCGGTGTCGGTTTCTTTGCGCCCAATTACTACCGGTTTTTCTGGAAAACGCCGGTGGAAACGGCCTGCACCAAGATTGCCGCGTTCACCATTCCATCGATGTACTTCAACAATCTGGATTTCGCCTACGAGTTGCGCACGCCCAATCCGTTAGGCATGTCATCGGGCCTTTACACCGGTTCGCTGGCGTATTCCATCGGCAACGGCGGCGATTTCGATCTGGGGCCGTTGATGGCGCCGGACGATGGCAGCCTGAATCTGGATTTCGTGCTCGACGTGCAGCACACCCTCAAGGTCGATCTGCCACCGGGCGGCAACAAAGTGCTGCTCGAACCCGAGGGCGGCTGGATGCGCTGGGTCGACAATGGCCGTCCGCCGACACGCATCTTTCGCGATCAACTGTTCTACATCTCCGCCTCGTCGCGCTTCAAGGTCATGATCCTGTGCGACTCCACGGGCGGTACGCGCTGCAAATTGCGCAGCCCCAGAGGCAATGTCACCGAGGTGGAAACCTATCTCACGCTGCCCGCCGGCATCGATGGGCCCATGGGGCGCACGGTGAGTCAGCTCAAGCTGCTTTACAACACGTGGGTCGGTCCTTTTCAACCGGGTTTTTATGTGGACCGCAAGGCCGGCTCATTGCGTTTCGAGATGCCCAGGGATGCCATCGACTTTCTTTTGCGGCCGGGTTTCACCGACACGCTCAGCGGCAATATCACCGTTATCTGGGACTCGGACGTGTGAACGTGCAGGCCGGGGCCTTTTTCCTTTTTTCATGGAGTTGAAGACGATGAACCGTGGTTTTTTGCTGGGCGTGCTCAGCGTGTTTTGCCTGACGGCGCAGGCCGGGCCGCAGATCAATGTCGGTACGGTGTACGACTATCTGGATGCCGATAAAAGTACCTACCTGAAACGGGTGTTCAACAGCGGTGACGCCACTGCGTTCGTCAAGGTCAACGTGCTGGAGATTGTCTACGGTGCCGACGGCACACCGACGGAAATCCCGGTTCAGAACGCTGCCGACGGCGCCTCGCGCAACGGCTTGATGGCCAGTCCGGCGCGGCTGATCGTGCCGGCTCAGGGAATGCAGGGCACCCGCTTGCTGTACATGGGCGAACGCGATCGCGAGCGTTACTTCCGCGTGCGGTTCGTGCCGGTGGTGCCGGAAAAAGAAGACGAGTTCGCAGTCAGCCAGGAAGAGCGTGAAGACTACAAAAAGGCACTGACGGCCGGGGTCAACGTGATGACCGGTTTTGGCACGGTGTTCTTTGTCCGCCCCAAGGAAGCACGCTTCGCCACGGCGATCAATGAAACCGCCAGTCGCTACGAACTGCGCAATGACGGCAATACCGTGGTGATCGTCGACGAGTTCAAAAGCTGTTCGCTGAGTAACGAAACCGACTGCGGCGCGACCACCAAACACCATGTGCTGGCGGGCAAAACCTTCGCTTTCGATAAGGAGAAGGGCCGTGCGTACCGCTTCTTTCTGATCGAGGGCAGCGAGAAGAAGAACCTGACGGTCAGCAGCCGCTAGGTCTGCTTTTCATTGAACGCTACGGGTAACCAACATGATCAAGCAATGCACCGTCGTCGCGCTGATTGCCGCGGCGGCTTTGACCAGCGACGCGGCCTGGGCGGCTCGGGAAGAACACACCTTCGAAGTGACACTGAACGTCCCCAGCCGAGCGTTCTACATCATTCCGGCGGAGCCGGACTGGATTCACCGGCCGCAGCAGCTCCACTGGAACCATCCGACCTCAAGCCTGAGCAGTGTGCGCAAATACTTCGACGTGCGCCACGACACCGGTGCGATTGAGGCGCGCCTGGAGTCCGCGCCCTACCTTTCGAACGGTCGGCCGGCGGACGATATCAGACTGCGCGTGACCTTCAACGAAGTGGAGTTGAGCGCCGAGATGGCGCCGCGCCAGGTGGTGTCGCAGGCCGAAGCCGCCGCGGGCAGTCGGGTGTTGTTGCAAATCGACCCGATCAGACCGGAGGGCGGTTACCGCGCCGGTGATTACGCCGGCAACGTGCTGCTGCTGTTCAGTGCCCGAGCGCCGGGCGAGTGAACCGGCGCGTGTAGCGCTGGTATTGGTATATTTTTGGAGAACGCCCTTGAGTTTTTTTAGCGCCCCGGGCATCCGGGCTTGGATTGGTTTGCTGACGTTGTTCAGCGTCGCGGCAGCGGCCGAAGTGCACAACATTGACGCGACCTTCGAGCCTGACTTTGCCAATCCGCAAAAGAATCAGTTCAAGAATCAGACACAGTCCGAGGGATTTTGTCGCCAAGTGCCGAGCGCTTGTGAGCCGATTGGTCTGTTCAGCCTGATCGCGCGTATTCCGTTCGCGGCCAATGCACCGATTCAGGCCAATCATGCTGATCCGCGTCGGGGCGGCATGGCCAAAGTGCCGTCCAACTGGAGCACGGTTTCGGTGACGAACGCTTCCGGTGATACACACATTGTCGAGGTGAGAATTGCCGGTATTGGTCACGAAGCCGGGTTCCCGTTGTCGGTCGGTGAATTGACCGGAGGCGGCTGGTGGGATGACCTGTGGGAGGGTGGCGCCTGGGTTTATGCTCCGCCACCGTGCCTGGGGGTCGGTACCGTTACGGCGGGCCACCATGGTTACAACAGCTTCTGGAGAGTTCCGGAGGGGGCGGGTACCTGCGCCAAAAAGGCATTGTTCGATATTCCTGTTGGCATGAACTATCAGTATTTCGTCTACGCCTACGAACTGCGCACACCGGATCCGCTGAAGATGGATGCAGGCGACTACACCGGTTCCATCACCTACACCGTCGGCCCGAACATGGATTTCGACATGGGCGATGTGATGATTCCGTCCGACTCGATGCTGACCCTCAATTTCAATCTGAAGGTCACGCACACCATGAAGGTCGATATTCCTCCCGGCGGCAACCGCGTGGTGCTGGAGCCGCTCGGGGGCTGGCAATCCTGGCTGAACCAGGGGCGCAAGCCGACCCGGCTGATGCGCGATCAGACGTTCACGATTTCGGCATCGAGCCGCTTCAAGATGAGCATCGAATGCCAGTACGTCATGGGCAACAACTGCGCGCTGTGGGAAGCGAACGCCGGCCATGAGGCACCGCTGGAAGTCAGCGTCAGCCTGCCCAACGGGTTGACCGATGGCGCAGGGCAGCCGGTCAATCGCCGCCGGTTGCTGCGCGATGGCAGTGGCACCGAGTTGTTTCAGCCCGGGTTCTATCTGGATCGCAAGGTCGGCACGCTGCATTTCGAGGTGGCCCGTGACGCGGTGGATGAAATGATCAAGGAGGGAACATCGCGCCGCTATTCGGGCAACGTCATGGTGATCTGGGATTCGGAGGTGGGCTGAGGTCACCAGCCCCCCGGGAAAGGGGCTGGCCTGGTTCGAGCTTCAGAGTCCGGCCCGGCTCAGCGCCTGGCGGGTCAATTGTCGGGATAAGTCGTTGCGGGCATAACCGATGTCCTTCACCAGTCTGTCGTAACGGGCCTGGCTCATTTTTTCCCCGCTGAAGACCTCAACGTGGTCGAGCTGCAATTGATCTGCCAGAAGCATTATTCGGCGGGCGAGCGGGTTCAGGCGCGACAGATCACTTTCGTCGACCCATTGCGCCTGCGCCTGGCGCAATTCATCGAGCAGACTGATCTTGTGCGCGGCATGCAGGTCGTTTGTCGCGTAACGATCCGGGTGGGTGTTGCGCAAATGACGCTCCCAGAAGGCATCGCCGTACAAGTCGATCATGCCGTTGACCAATCCATCGCCGGCTTCACGTTTGATGATTGCGTCGTAGGCAGCATCGATGGTCTTTTTGCTGACACCCGAGGCCGGTTGAAATGGAATGCTTTCGGCATGCCAGGGCAATTCCAGGCGTTCGGCCAGTCCTGTCTCGAATGCGATATGCACGTCCATTTCATGCGGTGGCGGTTGCGTCGGGTCCAGCCGGGTTCTTTGTGCCTGGCGGCTGACTTCCTCGTTGGCCAGATCGCTCATTCGGTCAAGACGCGCAGCGCCATGGGCCAACCGGACCAGTTTGTCGTCCAGCACCTCGACCGATGGCGACTCGGCGTAGGCTTTGGCCACCAACACATCGATGCCCATGGCGTTGAAAAGCTGGGCGCCGGCATTGTTGATGTCTTGTGGCGAGGTGATTTCGCTGAACAGTTTTGCGCGCAGTCGCGAATCAACGGCGACTGCATCGATCATTTCCCAGACCCGCCTGGTCAGGTAGGGACGTGACGCTGCGTTCTGGTAGAACCCGTTGTTTTTCTGGTAGGCGATCACAGCAAAAAAACCTTCGGAGCCGGGCTCTGCCCACACGTCATGCCAGGACTCCTCGCGGTACTTTGCGAGTTGCGCCGAGGGGCTGAACCCATGGTCTTTGGGCAGATCTCGCCAATAGGAAAGCTCATTGCCGGCTGCGGGTGATAGCACTTGCTGCGCGGTCAAACCCGTGGACTCACGGTAGTCGCCGTAACGGATCCGGTCGAGAGGGGCAAGCCTGCCCGGATCGAATCGCGCCCGGCTGAGGATGAACGCCTGGTCGGAGCCGGGCGTGACCTGCGGCAGGGTATTGATCGGCGCCTGGCGCATGTCGAGCATGAAACTGCGCAGACGCGGTGTGTCCATATCACCGACCTTGAACAGACCTTGGGGCCAGGTCTGGATATCGGTGTTGGCCAGACTCAGCTCATTCAACCGATCCATCCGCCCGATATCGGGTGGATAGCGCAAGGGGTTGCCGTTCAGGTTCAATGTTTGCAGCTGTGTCAGCTCACTGAACGGCTCATCGGAAGGGCTGGTCAGGCTGATTTTGTTATCGGCCAGATCCAGCTCCCGAAGCTGACGCATCCTGCCAATCGCCGGTATCACCTGGGTCAGGCCGCACTGGCGAGCGCTCAGTTGATTCAGATGCGGGAAGCTGCTCAGCAAGCCATCGGCGGCTTTGGAAAAGTTTGCGTTGTCGAGGTTCAGGGCTCTGATCCGGGCCAGGTGCAGGTCGATGCCCGGTTGCTGGCGCAGCGCCCGCCACCATTTTTCAAGGTTGGGGCCGGAAAAGTCGTCGGACAGGTCCAGGGCGTAGCCCTGTTCCGGGTGGTTGCGGCGTTCACCGAATATCTCGCTTTGGCGTTCGAAACACTGGAGCAAGCGCTCCTCGAGATACCTTCCGCCATTGTGCAGGTATTCACCGGGTGGTCCTGGAATGGTTTCTCCATAACTGTCGGTGTCCTGACGATAGCTGTCACGCCACCGCTGCAAGATGTCTTTCAGTGCCTTGCGATCGTTCTCCAGTCGCTGGATGGCCTCTTCGTGACCGCCGTTGCGCTTGAGCACCTTGATGAACGTCTCGACCTCCCTTTCGTTCATCTTCGGGTACAGCTTTTTGATCCTCTGCTCTGGCGTAAGCTCACCAAAGAAGGTCGGCCAGCCGCGCACCAGGGTTTCTGTTTCAACTGTCGCTACCCGGCGAATGGGCGGTTCGGCCAACAAGGTTCTGCGCTCGCTCGGCGCTGCGGTGGTTTCCATGATCCACGACTTGAACCGGCCAGCATCGGCGCCTTTTTCGCCCAGTGCCGTGCGTTTGCCCTCGGGCAGGGCATCGAGCGTGGCCTGATAAAAATCACTGGGTTCATGGAGGGCGCGGTTGTTGCCATCCAGCACCTCGTACTGGCCGTGCTCATTGCGGACGAGCCGCCGCACAAGGGTGGCGTCATCCGCCCCCGCGCTGCAACGCAACGGACCATCATGGACGCCATCGCGCACTTCAATGCGCAGATCGGCAAAGGTATCGGTGTGCACCTTGAGTGCGTTGAGTGTCAGCCGTTCGGTGTCGGGCACCACGCTGTCGTCGCGATAAAAACCCTCATAGGCACGAGCAGTGGAGGCTTCGAAATTCAGTTCCCGGGCTTGTGCCTTGATCCGCAGCGGCAAGCGGTTGTCATCGACGATACGCTGCACTTCAGCGGGGCTGGCCTGGGTCAGTAGTTTTTCCGCCAGCGTCAGCGGCATTTGAGGAAATGTCTGTTGCACCACGCGGATATCGGCCTTGTTCGACCGCTCGCCAGCCTGGTACAGGCGCTCGGCCACCTCGCCCCGACGGGCCAGCACCGCCTCGGCCAAAAGATCGCGCAGGGCCTGGGGACGTTGCGCAGACGCCACGTCACGACCGAGCAGGGCCTTGCACTCGGCATCATCGAGAAAGCCTGCGAGGCGTTCGGGCAATTCGCCGTTGTTAAGCGCTGCGTGGCTGATGTTCAGGGTGTTCGCCTCTGTCGCAGCGGGATTGCCGTATTGGCGTGAATACCCGCGCAAATCGGCATGCTCATACACCCGCAACGCCCGTTCGCGAGGCCATCCGGGCAAGCCGGTGGTAATGGGTTCAAACCAGACGGCGTCGAGGGCGAGCGGCTGGCCGTCGCGAATGTGGGTGCTTGATAGCTGGACGTCGTCATACGTGCCAAAGCGCTTGATGGTGTCGGCCAGCAAGGGTGGCGGCGGGCTGTTGTGGTCATGCATCTGGCGCAACGCATCGGTGGCGGTGCCGCTGCTGATGCGGATCTGCTCAAGCTCAGTGGGCGTGAACCGTTCGACGTTGTGGCCCAGGCGCTGCATCAGGGTCTGATCCGCCCAGTCGTGCGGACTTTCGGCTTCGTGCAGCCAGGCACCATGCTCGTTGTGCTCGATCTTCGGCCGGTAGGCGTTGGGGCGTGACGGGTGTTTGATCCGGTGCGTTTTCGAGGTCGGTTGTGTCGAGGCTTTTTCGACGCTGTAGAGTTTGCCTTCCAATGGCAGCAGGGTTTCGCGGCCCATCTGATGCAGGCCATGCCCGTCGGGTTTCGAAGCGGCCGGCAGCATCAGTTTCGTTTGTTCGTAAGGCGCCAGATCCGGGTGCCACAGCGCCGGTTTGCCATTGGGCAGTTTCACCGGTTTCATGCCTTCGACCAGCGGTGACAGCTTCAACTTGAAAGCGTCGCCGATCTGGCTGCCGGCGCCGAATGCCGCCAGTTGAATGACGTTGGTGACCACACTGATGATGTGTTCGCCCATCTCCTGCCAGAGCCCCTGCGCGAGATCGACCAACCCTTCGATGACGTCGGTGGTGATCTGGTAAGCCGTGTAAACCATCATCAAGTCGCCCAGCCCCGGCACGAACGGTGTGGCGATCAACAGTGCGGCATTGAAGATGTCCGAGACGATCTTCTTGAAGTTGTCCCACCAGGCCCAGCGCGCCTTGCTGTCGGCATCGGCGGTGGACACGGCCAGTTCGCGGGCATCGTTGAGGATCTTGTCGAGTTTCTTCTGGTAGGCGTGTGGCCAGTAGTCGGGTGCCAGCGGCACGTGCTGCAACTGCAGTTGCGGTTTGGCTACATCGTCCTTGCGCCATGCCGGGCGGCTGTCGTCGGGATACTCTTTTTGGTGATACCTGACGATAAACAGGCGTTGTTCAAGTTCGGCAAAAAAGTGTCCGCGCTGCTGCTGGTCGACAAACTGGCTGAAGTACTGTTGGTAGCTTTGCCTGGTCACGGCGCTGACTTTGTTTTCGCGCAACTGGCGCGCCAGCTCGGCCTGGAAAGCCTGCGGCGACGGATATTCCTTGAGCGGATGATCGGGGTCGTTGGGCAGGTAGGCAATCAATCGATTGATCCCGCGGCTGTCGCGCACCGCCGGGATCAGCAGCAGGATGCCGGTCAGGCGCGTACCGAGCATCGACAGGTCGCAGCATTGCTGCCGTCGGCCGTTGAGCATCAGCCGGGTCTGCCCCTCGGCCAGCGCGAGCAGCGTTTTGTAGGCGTCGTACTCGATGTCGTGGGTGAGCAACGCAATGTGCGCGGCGACCGCCAGGGCATCTTTCTGGCTTTGCGTCACTTTGTGTTGCAGCACCGCCTTCGCGACCGGTTCATCAGGCAGCAGGTAGCTTTCGAGGTGCTTTTTGTACTGTGCGCCGATGTCCAGTTCCCGGCACAGCGTCTGGAACTGACGGATGCTCATCGTCTGTCTGATCGGCAGCACATCAAAGTTGCCGATTTTATCGGGTTTGCTGATGAAGTCCGAACCGTCCGCGACCTGCTCGTTGCTGGCGAAGTTGTGCAGGGCAGCTTGCAGCAGCGATACCTGCCGGGCGGTGCCACCGTCGGAGAGGTTGAACGCATACCAGGGATTGCTTTTTGGCATGTACAGGTGCAGCCACGTTCGCTCGATGTCGCTATCGCTGTCGGTGTCGCTGGTCAATTCAATGCCGTAGCGTTCCTTGAGCCTGGCCTGCAGCAGTGGAGTGGCGAAGGCGGTCAGGTCGATCCTGGCCAGCAAGCGGTCGACCTCGTTCTGAGAACCCCAGGCTTTGATATTGGCGACTCTGAGTTTTTCCAGATAGGCAGTTGGTGCGTTGGTGTACCAGGCTTGGGCGTTCAGTGGCGTCGCCGCCAGTGCCTCGACTCGAGTGATCGTGGCGGTCTTGAAATTGTCATCGACTGCGCTGGCGATAAAGTCGTAGTGCCGCCCTTTGTCCGGTGTTGCTGCAGGCACGGGGGAATCAGACATGGCCAATCATCCTTGATTGTTGAAGGAATGATCAGCCTACCTGCGAGGGGGTAAAACAAAAGTTCAAAGATCAGCGGGCAAATGGCGCTACGGGGCGCTAACCCGACGAAAATTCGAATCTGAAAAATACATGGATACCACCCGCGAGCGAGAAAAAACGTCACGCTGAATCAGAAATGCCTGACACGAATTGTTACCTCGCTAACGGCTGCAACGGGCCGGTCATGGCGACGCGGGGTGCCTCCACCGGACGGCATTGCGAGTCGCTGCCCGGTTGCAGGTAAGGCGTCAGAATCGGCGCCATGCCCTTGAGCACCTGCACCGGCAGGGCCGAGGTGAATTTGAAGTTCTCCGCCGAGCGTCCCGGAACGAACGCGGTGAGGGTGCCGAAATGGTGATCGCCGATGTAGAACACAAAGGTCGCGGTGCGGTTGATCGACTTCGAACTGAGGATACGTCCACCCGAACCGATTGCTTCGATCCGGTTATCGCCGGTGCCGGTCTTGCCACCCATGGCCAGCGGACTGCCATCGGCCAGTTTGAAACTGCCGGAAACACGTTTCGCCGTACCGGCGTCCACCACCTGCGACAGTGCTTCGCGCATGGCATTGGCGACTGCCGATGGCATTACCCGTTTGCCGACATGCGGGTCATTCACCAGACGGGTTTCGTACGGTGTGTCGGCAGCGAAGTGCAGGCTGTCGATACGCAGGGTCGGCATGCGCACGCCGTCGTTGAGGAGGGTGCCGATCAGCTCGGCGAGTGCGGCCGGACGGTCGCCGGAGCTGCCGATGGCGGTGGCCAGCGAAGGCACCAGATGATCGAACGGGTAGCCGACTTGCTGCCAGCGCTGATGGATTTCCAGAAATGCCTCGATCTCGAGCATGGTGCGGATGCGGCTGTCGCGAGCACCCTTGTGTTTGCTCTTGAACAGCCAGCTGTAGACTTCCTGACGTTCGAAGTGACTGGCCTTGACGATCTGCGTGAACGTCGCGTCCGGGTTGCTCAGCAGATAGCCCATCAGCCACAGGTCGAGCGGGTGCACCTTGGCGATGAAGCCCTGATCCGGCAAGTCGTAGGTACCCGGGCCATAGGCGTCGTAGAGCCTGATCAGGCGGTCGTCGGTCAGCTTCTCGGTGAGCTTGGCGCCTTTGAGGTGCGAGCGCACGAAACTGTTGAAGTCTTCCTGGCTGGCATTGGGCAGCAGGTAGCGGTGTACGGCGGCCATGCGGATCGGCGTCGGGCGCATGCTGTCGAGGAAGGTTTCGAGACGCGCCTGGGTGTCTTTGTTTTTGTACTTTTTCCAGAATTTGAGCAGGAATGAGGTGCCTTCGCGGTCGGCGAAATTCGCCAGGTATTCCTGACGCCGCGGGTCGCGGTCGTCCTTGAGCAGTTCGGCGCTGCTGTTGGGGCCGGAATAGGTGACGTAGCGCACGACATCGCGCATCAGGCGAATGAACGGCAGGTTGATCGACTCACGCAGGGCATCACGCAGGGTCGGCAGGCGGCCGTTGTCTTCCTTGCGAAAGTTGTGGAATACGTGCAGCCCGCCGCCGGTAAAAAACGCCTCGCCGGGGCTGGCCGAGTATTTGCGGTCCAGTGCGGCGCCGAGCATCTTCGACAGGTCGTGATCCTTGTTCTGGATCAGGTAATCGATGACCCATTGGCTGAGGCGGTCCTGATCCGGTACATCGACTTTTTTCAGTTCCGGCACGCTCATGGCGGCGTACTTGTCGTGCAGTTCGGCGATGATTTGCAGGTAAGTGGTGAGCACGCGCATCTTTGCCGTGGAGCCCAGTTCGAGCTTGCTGCCTTCGTTGATATCGAAGGGCTGGTCGGTGCTGTCGGTCTGCACCCGCACGCGCGAGCCATCCGGGGTCAGTTCGAACAGGGTGAAGCTGTAACGGACCTGAGTGGTGCTGGTGGGTGTCAGCAGGCGTTCACCGAGCAGACCGATTTCGCCAGCGTAGGCCGGGTCGGCGAGTTTTTTCAGGTAGGCGGTGGCTTGGGTTTGCAGGTCACCTTGCAGGGTGCTGGTGGCCGAAAGATCGAGGCGATCGAGGTCGTACAGCGGGCGGTTGAGCATGCTTGCCAGACGACTGCGGGCAACACTGATGCCTTTGTTGGTTTCAATCGGCTGGAGGGTCGGCTGGGTCTGCCAGTCGCGATAGCTGACGGTGCTGGCCAGGGCGGCATCGGCGAGGGCTGTGTCGATCACGCCGTTCTGCTTGAGCAGGCGCAAGTGGCTGTCGGTGAGGTCGGCGAGTTCTTCGCGGCCCTTGGTCAGGTAATGCGACGGCCGACGCTGGGCGATCATCAGCGAGAGCATTTCGCGCAGGGCCAGGCCTTTCTCCGCCATGGTTTTCGGGTCGCTCGCCGGGCTGTTCAGTTGTTCGTTGGCCTTACTGAAGTCGGTGCCGTACCAGACGCGCAAGCCTTCGGCCATGCCATGCACTTCACCGTGACCCGGCACTGCCGACAGCGGCACGCTGTTGAGGTAGTCACGAATGATGTTTTGCCGTGCACCGAGGGTTTGCGGGCCAGGTTGATAAGCGCGAACGCTGGCGGAAATCATCTGGCGAATCTTCTCGGCACCGGACACGGTCAGGCCATCCGGTGAATGCCGATATTTCTCCAGTTGTGTCGCCAGAGTACTGCCGCCGGCCGACTGCCCCGGCAGGCGCAGCACCTTGGCCACTTGCGACCACGCAGCCATGCCGAACCGCGGCCAGTCCACGGCCGGGTTGGCCAACGGCTGTTTGGTGTCGAGCAAAAAACGGTTTTCGATGAACAGCAGGCTGCTGACCACCACCGGCGGGATGGCCGCGAAATTCGAATACAGTTGTTGCGGATAGTTGTACTTGTACAGCGGTGCGGCGCGGCAATCGGTGATCGACAGTCCGGCCTGGATCTTCTCCGAATAGGGCACGAACAGGCCCTTGTCGGTGTAGCTGAGCAGGGCGGGCGAAAAACGCGTCTGTTGGGTCACGACATAGTTGCGCTTGAGCAGACGCGGCAAAAATTCATCGAGAGCGCTGTAACCCAGACGCATATCGAACGGCCCGTTGCCCGGATAACGGATCGCTTCGCTGGGCCCCGGCTCAAGCTTGTAAGTCAGGGACGCCGCATACTGGCTGAGTTCACGGGACTGGAAACGAGAGGTACGCATCTCCTTGGCAGCCGCCAGCCCTACCACGATTGCGATAATCAGCAACAATAACCAGAAAGCCTTCCACCCGTGCCGGCTGCGGCGGGGTTTTTCAGGGACAGGCGCTTGATCATCCACACGTTCAGTCGGAACCACGGCTTTACTCGAATCGGTTTGCCACAAAGCGCCCATAGTCGATTGATCCATTTACGCAGATTGATCGGATCTGTCTGAAGCTTAGACGGTGGTTGGCGCTGGTGAAAAAAATGTGCGGTCGCGGCCGGCGTAGAGGTACGGCACGGAACATGCGATGCGATGTGGGCGGGTCGAGAGACTTCGCATCAAAAACACACACGTGTAACTTTTTGGCGACGGTTATTTTTATAAATTCAAGTTGCTAAAGTCTGGTAGTACTCGAGAACTTTGGCTGTTGAATGTTTTGGTGTTAACTCGGCGTTCAATTTTATTTGTCTGGGATAACGCCATGTTTGAGTTTCGTGGTCAGGTTTTTAGTATTGCCGAACATGTTGATATTGTTGCCGCGGCAACGCCGTCACCACTGTTGAAAATGTCAAAAGAAAACTTGGAGATGTTAAAAAGTTTTGATGCCAATGCACCGCAATGGTTAAAGAGTGCGTCGCCGAAACAACGCGAAGAAGCTCAACGCCTGATAGAAGAAAGTGTGACGGCGCACACGTTGCTGAATAACGCCATGGCAGCGGTGAAAACACCCCATGAGTTCGCCGCACCGTTGCTGGCAAGGGCCATCAAGGAAAGGTCCGGCCTGGATCTGGACGTCAATCGGGTGCAGGTGGATTTGTCCGGTAAAAGTGATTTTCACACCTCGCAAGTTGCGCCCGCTTCACTGCTTGACGCCGCCCTGCATAACTGTCCGGCGGAAAAAAAGGCAATGTTCTTCTTTAAGCCGAATTGCTATATGACGGCGTCTGGAAGGGGGGCTGTCGAGGTCGGGCTTGGTGTTCATGAGTTTGTTGAGTTGTGCAGGCTGCTTGATATCGGCAAACAGTATCAGGCCCATTTGCATACTGCACTGCGCTGGGATGACAGCAGTGCTCGGAACAAGCTGAATAAACTGTTCGTCAACTACCAGAAAGCAGCGCTGAAGGCAGCGAGTTACATTGCATTATGTAAGGGTGATATTCGCCGGGAACATTTTGAAGCGCTGATGTCGAGTGTTGGAGGCAAGGAACCCGTTCACGTAGACGGTAAGACGCTGTGGTATCGCAGCTTGAGTTTCAATGAGTTGCCCGTGCACAGCTGTATCATTTTCGAGATCGCCGACCCCGACGATGAAAGCATTCTGGACTACCTGCTGCCGACCGTTGACGGTTACGCCAATAACGGTTTCATCGCTTACATTCCTGACGATCCCGATCATCCCGTCAAGCACTACGCAACAGTGACGGCACTCAAGGCCCGTTTGATCGAACAGTTCGTGCGTCGCGCTGAAAGTGACTCGCCCAAAGCGCCAACGGCCTATCAACAGTTCTTCAGCCGGTTCATGCGTTACAAGGATCGTTCGACGTTCTACTACAGCTTTACCGAAGAGGTTCCAACGGCGTCAGGCAAACCGCGGCTGTGGGATCATGAAACCCGTCGGCAAAAACATCAGCCCGATTTTCTTTTGCAGCTCAGGGTGCTGGACCCATCGGGGGATCCATGGGCCCAGCACTATGACATCTGGACAACATTGCAGCGCGAGTTCAACCAGCGGATTTTCAGCGATGCCCGCGATGCTGCTGTGTCCAATGCCGATGCCGACGTGCGGGATGAGCAGTCCTTGCTCTCGGTATTCCTCGAAGTCGGCCTGACCGCACTCAATGTGCTGTCTTTTGCCGTCCCTCCATTGGGGTTGGTCATGCTCGGGGTGTCGGCCGTGCAAATGATGGACGAAGTGCTGGAAGGGCTTGAGGAACTCAGCAAGGGCGATAAGGAAGCCGGTTGGCAACACATCACCGACGTGCTGGAAAATATCGGTATTGGTGTGGCGACTCTTCCGTTGTTGGCCGGCGTTCATTCGGAGTTCACGCCGATTGAAATGCCCGCTGGACAGAAGCGTTTGTGGAAGCCTGACCTCGCACCTTATCGAAGCGACGTCTCGTTGGCAGACGTGAAACCTGATCCACAGAATCAATTTGCGGTCGGCACCAAGCACTATGTGAAGGTCGAGGACGGCGTCTTCGAGACAGTCATCGAACCGGCCACCGGGCAATCGAGAATTCTTCATCCGCACAAACCGCAGGCCTACCAGCCGCTGGTTGAGCAAGACGGCGCTGGTGAATGGCAACATGCGTTGCCACCTCCTTCGACAAAAGTCGAACCGACACCTGCCGGGTTCAGTAACAGGCAGTTTCGTCGCAATGCCGTCAGGCCATCCGAAGTGTCCCGCCTCAGCCCGGCAGGTAAAGGCATCTTGCAAAGTGCTGACGGACAGCGCCGCTATATTCGCAATATCGATGAGCGGGGCAAAGTCGCGGTGTACCGCGTCAAGAATGATTTCACCCTTAACGCGGAGGTTGTCGACGTCATCCTTGTCGATTCCGCTTTCAATGAACTTGCGGCTCGCCGGTATCGGCAAGTGGCGCCGGATCAATGGCAACCGCAGTCGCTGTTCGGCGGCGATATCACCGGTGATCCGCATGAGACGGACGTCGCTGGCGAACCGCAGCCAGGTACCTCTGGCAGGCCGGTCTGGGTGCGCCCACCGTTCCAGCGCGAGCGTTTGCCCAACGGTCTGTGGGAGCCTCGGATCGAAGTGGTCACACTCAACGATGTTCGCCATCTTTCCTACGACTGGGGGCAGTTTGAATTTGTCCCTTTCACCAGCAGGCCGACGAATATTCATCAGGCACTGGCGGCCCCGCAATTCGATAATCTTTCTATCAGCACTGATCTTTTCAAGTCCCAGTTCTGGTCGGATATCCGCAAGATAGATCCGCAAATGACCAATGCCGAAGGAGGAGGGCAGATGATTTTTTCCATGCAAAGGATGACAACTTCCGGCGTGGTTGAAGGCGAATTCAACGCTATCAGCGTGTGGAGCAATCCTGACGAACTGCCACACCAGACCAATGCGTTATCGGGGTATTGGGCGCCTCAGGGAGGATATGTCGACATTCCCGTTCACCCTCGATGGGGTGAGCCCGATCATGTGTTTACACCTGGGTTCAGCGGCTGCTCTTTTATCGTCGATCAGATGGGGGAAAACGTCCTGCGCGTAAGACACGTGGAAGCAGGCAAAGAAGCTGCTCAATACAACGATCTGCCCAGCCACGAACATGGTTGGGGATTGAGTGCCGCCATGGAGTTTCCGGATTACGGCTTGCGTAATGATGAAAACGGCAACGCGTACATGATTCTGACGGGGTTTGCTTACATGAAATATGAGCGGACTACGGGTGAATGGGTACTTCACTACCAAGCCCAGTATGGTGCCCCGACCATCGCCCAATATTCCGTTAAAGATCCCGGTTTTTTTGACAAGCCAACCCGAGTGGCCAAGGCTTTTTTTCAGGATAAGGTCATCAGAACCGGTTCCAGAGTCGTGAAAACCGTGGTCAACCCGACACGGCAAAGCAACGCAGCTTGATGGCAGATTCCTGAGGATAAAAAACGCGCGTTGAAAAGACGACGCACCAAGGTTGTGCAATACTCGCCGCCGTTTTTAGTGGCGAGTTTTCCTACGGCTACCAGTTGATCTACCCGACCAGCTAGCGCATTTGTGGCAACTCCCGCTGAATCTTGTGGTTTATAGAGTGAAAAGACCTGCAACAAGGTTTTTATACTGCACGTCCCGCTGATCTTGCAGGTTGTCTTGCAAGACGCGTTTGCCCACGAAGCTGACGCGGTTTCACCGCAGCCAAGGCCTACCGGCCGACGCTTCGACACTCGGTGGTCATATCCAATAACAAGACGAGGTTGCACCCCTATGCCAGTCGGCAATCAACTGCCTCACGGCGACACCGCTCAGGGCGGTCCGCTCAAACGCGAACTCGGCGAACGGCATATTCGCCTGATGGCGCTCGGCGCCTGTATCGGCGTCGGTCTGTTTCTAGGTTCGGCCAAGGCCATTGAAATGGCCGGCCCGGCAATCATGCTGTCGTACATCCTGGGCGGTCTGGCGATCCTGGTGATCATGCGCGCGCTCGGCGAAATGGCCGTGCACAATCCGGTGGCCGGTTCGTTCAGCCGTTACGCGCAAGACTACCTCGGCCCATTGGCGGGCTTCCTCACTGGCTGGAACTACTGGTTCCTGTGGCTGGTGACCTGCGTCGCGGAAATCACCGCGGTGGCCGTGTACATGGGCATCTGGTTTCCCGATGTGCCGCGCTGGATCTGGGCCCTCGCGGCGCTGATCAGCATGGGCTCGATCAACCTGATCGCGGTAAAGGCCTTCGGTGAATTCGAATTCTGGTTCGCGCTGATCAAGATCGTCACGATTATCGCCATGGTCATCGGCGGCATCGGCATTATCGCCTTCGGCTTCGGTAATGATGGTGTGGCGCTGGGAATTTCCAACCTGTGGGCGCACGGCGGCTTCATGCCCAACGGCGTGACCGGCGTGCTGATGTCGCTGCAAATGGTCATGTTCGCCTACCTCGGCGTCGAGATGATCGGCCTGACCGCCGGTGAAGCGAAGAACCCGCAGAAGACCATTCCCGATGCGATCGGCTCGGTGTTCTGGCGGATTCTGCTGTTCTACGTCGGCGCACTGTTCGTGATTCTGTCGATCTACCCGTGGAACGAGATCGGCACCCAGGGCAGCCCGTTCGTGATGACCTTCGAACGTCTGGGCATCAAGACCGCCGCCGGCATTATCAACTTCGTGGTGATCACCGCGGCGCTGTCGTCGTGCAACGGCGGCATCTTCAGCACCGGGCGCATGCTTTACAGCCTGGCGCAGAACGGCCAGGCCCCGGCCGGTTTTGCCAAAACATCAAATAATGGTGTACCGCGTCGTGCGCTGTTGCTGTCGATTGCGGTGTTGCTGTTGGGCGTCATGCTCAACTATCTGGTGCCGGAGAAAGTCTTTGTCTGGGTGACCTCGATTGCCACCTTTGGCGCGATCTGGACCTGGGTGATGATCCTGCTGGCGCAGCTGAAATTCCGCAAAGGCCTGAGCGCCAGCGAACGTGCCGGCCTCAAGTACAAGATGTGGCTGTACCCGGTCAGCTCGTACTTTGCCCTGGCATTCCTGGTGCTGGTAGTCGGCCTGATGGCGTACTTCCCCGACACGCGCGTGGCGCTGTATGTGGGCCCGGCGTTCCTGGTGCTGCTGAGCGTGTTGTTCTATGTGTTCAAGTTGCAACCGACCGGCGAAACGCAGGCTGCTGCGCGTTCGGCCTCTTGAGTCGTAGCGGCTGAAAAACGAAGCCCCGGTCGCGAGATCGGGGCTTTTTTGTGGGCAGTGTCGTAGCCCGAACGCTGGCCTGAAACTGCGATACATAACCGCCATGGCGACTCAAAGCTTCATCACACATCACTCCCCGCGCAACCGTGAACAGGGCGCAGCCATGAGGACCAGCGAATTTGTCGTTCGCGCTCGGTCGTCGCCAGGCCCTGTTGTTTACCATTCGTCGCAATCAACCTGTACCTGTAATTTCTGACAGTAGACCGCTAGCGCGTGATGACCTAGGTTGGCTGTTCGCCAAAAGTGGCTTTGGCAAGGAACCGAGATGAAAGGATTCTGTGCATTGACTGTGATCGGCCTCGCCGATGGGCTGATTCACTGGCAAATATTTTTTGTCCTGTGCACCGCCGCAGGGCTGACTCAAGCGGTGAGTAATTTCGCCGCGTTTTGCGTGGCCGCGGCGTTCTCGTTTTACGTGAATGTGCTGTATACCTTCGAGCGCAATACGTCGGTGCTTGGTTATCTATTGTTTATCGGCGGGATGGGCGGGGTGAGTTTTGCCATCGGTTTGCTTGCCGATGCGCAGCACTGGCATGGATTGGTCACCGTGGCGTCTTTCACGCTGCTCAATCTATTGGCAGGCTATCTGTATTTCCGCTTTGTCTTGTTGCGCCAAAATCAGCAGTAACGCGCCAGTCCGTTGTGCAGACTGGCGCATTGGCCGTTACGCGGCCGCGACTTCCTGCGGCTCGAAACTGTCCGCCCGCGCCATCTGCCACATCCGCGAATAGAACTCGCCATTCACTTCCCCGGTGAGCAATTCCCCCGGTTTCAGGAACACATGCAACTGCGAGAACAACTTGATCTCGGTCGCCGACATGCGCCGCACCAGATGCTTGGCCGACAGTTGTGATGGATGTTCAAGCCCGGCCGCTGCGAGCATTTCCGCCAGCGCCTTCAAGGTATTGCGGTGGAAGTTGAACACGCGCTGCGCCTTGTCCGGCACCACCAGTGCGCGCTGACGCAAAGCATCTTGCGTGGCCACGCCAGTCGGGCATTTGTTGGTGTGGCAGCTTTGCGACTGGATGCAGCCGATGGCGAACATGAAGCCGCGCGCGGAGTTGGCCCAGTCGGCGCCGATGGCCAGCACGCTGGCGATGTCGAAGGCGCTGACAATCTTGCCGCTGGCGCCGAGTTTGATCTTGTCGCGCAGGTTCAGGCCGACCAGGGTGTTGTGGACAAACAGCAGGCCTTCGCGCATCGGCACGCCGATGTGATCGGTGAACTCGACCGGTGCCGCGCCGGTGCCACCTTCCTTGCCGTCGACAACGATGAAGTCCGGGAGGATGCCGGTTTCCAGCATGGCTTTGGCGATGCCCATGAACTCCCACGGGTGGCCGAGGCAGAACTTGAAACCCACCGGTTTACCGCCGGACAGTTCACGCAGTTGCTGAATGAAATGCATCATTTCCAGCGGCGTGGAAAACGCGCTGTGGCGTGACGGCGATACGCAGTCTTCGCCCATCATGATCCCGCGGGTTTCAGCAATTTCCTTGGTGACTTTGTGTTTGGGCAAGATGCCGCCGTGGCCGGGTTTGGCGCCTTGGCTCATCTTGATTTCGATCATTCGCACTTGCGGATTCTGTGCCTGGGTGGCGAAGCGCTCCGGGTCGAAACGGCCGTCGCTGGTGCGGCAGCCGAAGTAGCCGCTGCCCAGTTCCCAGGTCAGGTCGCCGCCGTATTCGCGGTGATACGGGCTGATGCTGCCTTCACCGGTGTCGTGGGCGAAGTTGCCGAGTTTCGCGCCTTGGTTGAGTGCGCGAATGGCATTGGCGCTGAGCGAGCCGAAGCTCATCGCCGAGATGTTGAACACCGACGCAGAGTACGGCTGGCTGCACTGCGGGCCGCCGACGGTGACGCGGAAACTGCTCGGGTCGCTCAGTGGCGCAGGGCGCATCGAGTGGCCGATGAATTCGAATCCGGATTGATAGACATCGATCAGCGTGCCGAACGGTTTGTCGGCGGTTTCGTTTTTCGCGCGCGAATAGACCAGCGAACGTTGCGCGCGGGAGAAGGGCAGGGCGTCGCTGTCGGATTCCAGCAGGTACTGGCGAATCTCCGGGCGGATGCCTTCGACCAGGTAACGGATGTTGCCGAGGATCGGGTAGTTGCGGCGCACCGCGTGCGGGCTTTGCAACAGGTCGAACAGACCGATCAGGCTCAGTACGCCGGTGACGGCGGTGATCGGCCACAGCCAGTCATGTTCGAGGAAAGGCAGGCTGGCGAGGGTGAAAATCACGCAGACGGCAAAGAAGGCGTAGCGGCTCAGGAGTGACAGGCTCATACGGTTTCCTTGGTTCGGACTCGGAATATTCAGCGAAGATTCAGGGATAAACACATTCCCCTGTAGGAGTGAGCCTGCTCGCGATAGCGGTGTATCAGCTACAAATGATTTGACTGACCCGACGCCATCGCGAGCAGGCTCGCTCCCACAAAAAGCAACTTCACCAAACGATCAGGCGTTTTGCGCCTGAAGAAAAATCGAAAACAGCTCGGACTGGGATTTGATCCCCAGCTTGCTGTACATGTGTTTCTTATGGACTTTCACGGTTTCTACGGAGATTTCCAGCTTACGGGCGATTTCTTTACTGGAGCAACCGCTGAGCATCAAACGCCCGACATCCAGCTCGCGGGCGGTCAGTTGCGCACCTTTGAGTTGTTGCACCGACGCTTCCAGTTGCACCCGCCAGTCTGCCCGGACAGGGGCGGCGGCGAGGGCCACGGTTTCGTTGATCTCATAGGGCAGTCGTTGGCGCAGCAGGCCCAGCACCCAAGGCTGGATCAATGACAGCAAGGCGATATGTTCGCCAGTGAAACGTTTTTCACTGCCCAGTGACAGACACAGCGTGCGATCACCTTCGAGCTGACAATTGAACTGGATTTCGTCGGCCACGACATTCAGACGAAAGTATCGCTGGTAATACTCAGTCAGTTCGAAATGCTCCGGTGCCACTTCCGAGAGGCGATACAGACCGGTGCGGGTTTGCTCGCGGCAGGCGATGTAGAACGGGTCGAGCAGGTACAGGCCGCGCAGATAATCCTGAAACAACGGGTCAGGGTTGCCGTCTGCGCCCGGGCATTCGGCGAAGACTTGCGGGTGTTGATCGGCGCTGAACAGCAGCACCACCCAGCTATCGAACGGCACGTACTGGTCGAGCAGTCGCACCAGTTGCGCCCAGAAATTCGGCTTGTCGAGCGCGTCGATCAATTGCCCGACGGCGCGGTGCCAGGTGATGTCGTCAAACGAAAGTGTCATCGATCTACCCCTATCGGGTTACCCCGGCCGCGTAATTCCCTGGCCGCTCGCTTGCTGCGCATACTGGCCCACAGACAGCCACCGGGCAATCTTTCCGCGCCCGGCGCTCATAACAAGGGAACCCTCATGAAAGTCGAACTCGCCCAACTGGCGGGCCGTGACAATGCCACGGCATACAACCTCGAACGCGCCCTGGCGGTGATTGCCGCATGTGCGGCCGACACACAATTGATCGTGTTCCCGGAAACCCACCTGATGGGCTTCCCGACAGCCGAAACCGTGGCGCAAACCGCCGAATCCGTCGACGGCCCGACCGTCAGCGCCGTGCTGGCGGCCGTGCGCGAACGCAACATTGCCGTGGTGATCGGCATGGCCGAGAACGACAACGGGCGCTTCTACAACACCACGCTGTTGATCACCCCTGAAGGCATCGCCCTGAAATACCGCAAGACGCATTTGTGGGCGTCGGATCGCGGCGTGTTCGAGGCCGGCGACCGCTACGCCACCTGCGAGTGGAGCGGTGTGCGCGTTGGCCTGCTGATTTGCTACGACATCGAGTTTCCGGAGTCGGCCCGTGCCTTGGCGCAACTGGGTGCCGAGTTGCTCATCGTAACCAACGGCAACATGGACCCGTACGCGTCGACTCACCGCACCGCGATCATGGCCCGCGCGCAGGAGAATCAGGCGTTTGCGTTGATGGTCAATCGCGTCGAGGCGGGGGATGACGGTTTGGTGTTCGCGGGTGGCAGTGCGCTGGTCGATCCGCTGGGGACGTTGCTGTTCGAGGGCGGGCGGGAAGAAGGGACGTTCAGCGTTGAACTGGATTTCGCTCGATTGGAGATTGCGCGCAGGGATTACCGCTATCTGGATGATCAGCGGTTGAAGTTGCCGGGGGAGGTGGTGGAGCGTGGCGATGGTGTACGTGAGTTGTTGATTCCACGCCGTTGACCGCTGCCCTCACCCTAACCCTCTCCCGGAGGGAGAGGGGACTGACCGAGTTGATTGTCCGAGGTACGCCGACCTGAAATACCGAGCCGCACTCAGGATTTGAAACTGCGAATCGAACTCAGGATTTGAAACTGCGAATTCAAGATCGAACTCAGGATTTGAAACTGCGAATCGAACTCAGGGTTTGAAACTGCGAATTCGAGTCGGACTCAGGATTTGAAACCCATGGAGATCGGCTCCCTTTCCCCTCTACCCCTTGGGGGAGAGGGCTGGGGTGAGGGGGAAAAGATTTCAAGTCGAACAAAAGAACCAGGCAACACCAGAACAATAAAACACACCCGAAAACATTCGCCGAACCCGGCTCTGCCATAAATCCAATAACATTCGGAGTAAGTCGCCCATGGCTCGTTTGCAACGCACCCTTTCATTAGGGTCGGTGGTGCTGTTCGGCATCGCCTACATGACGCCGATCATTGTCCTCGGCACCTTCGGCATCCTCGCCCAATCCACCGCCGGCATGGTGCCCGCCGCGTATCTGGCGGCGCTGGTGGCGATGTTCTTCACCGCGATGAGCTACGGACGCATGGCCGCTGCATTTCCCGTCGCTGGTTCCGCTTACAGCTACGTGCGCAAGGCGATCAGCCCGAAACTCGGCTTTATTGCCGGTTGGGCGGTGTTGCTCGATTACCTGTTTCTACCGATGGCGATCTGGCTGATCGGCGCGGCATATCTGGCCTCGGCATTCCCGTCGATCCCGCAATGGATCTGGGTGTTGGCGTTCATCGGCATCACCAGTGCAATCAACATCATCGGCCTGAAACTGGCCAACGGCATCAACGCCTTGCTGATGCTGGTGCAATTTCTCGTGCTGATCGCTTTCGTCGCGCTGTGCGTGCACTACATCGGTGGCGATGCGAGCACGCCATTGTGGTCGATCAAACCGTTCTTCAATGGCGACATGCACATGCCGCTGATCATGAGCGGCGCGGCGATTGCCTGCTATTCGTTCCTCGGTTTTGATGCGGTCAGCACCCTGACCGAAGAAACCCGCGATCCACGCCGCACCATTCCGCGAGCGATCATGTTGATCACACTGATCGGCGGACTGATCTTCGTCGGCGTCTCATACTTTGTGCAGATCGCGCACCCGTCGTTCCAGTTCGACAGCGTCGACTCCGCCGCCTATGAAATCGCCCGCAATATCGGCGGCGATCTGTTCGTGTCGATCTTCCTCATCGGTCTGATTGTCGGCCAGTTCGCTTCGGGGCTGTCGGCACAGGCCAGTGGCTCGCGACTGCTGTTCGCCATGGGCCGTGACGGCGTTCTGCCGAAGTCGTTTTTCGGCACGCTGCACGCGCGCTTCGGCACACCGGTCAACAGCATCCTGCTCTGCGCCGTGGTGGCATTGCTGGCACTGAAACTCGACGTGACCACTTCGACCTCGTTCATCAACTTCGGCGCTTTCCTGGCGTTCAGTCTGGTCAACCTGTCGGTGATCTTTCATTACTGGATCAGCGGTGAGAAAAAAGGCCCGCGCGAGTGCCTGCTGTTTCTGGTTTTCCCGTTTATCGGGCTGGTGGCGGACTTGTGGCTGATGGTCAGCCTTGATCATCTGGCGGTGTATCTGGGGCTGAGCTGGCTGGCGATCGGCGTGGTGTACCTGGCGGTGCTCACTGGTGGTTTCCGTCGGCAGCCGCCGGAGATGGACTTTCAGGAAACCACCTGAAGCGCCCTCAGGCAGCGGGCCGGTTCTGGCGCATCGGCAATTCGACGCGAAAGGTCGTGCCCACGCCCGGTTCGCTGCGGACTGAAATGTCGCCACCGTGCTTTTTGACGATGCCGTAGGACAGGGACAGACCAAGCCCGGTGCCCTGGCCGACCGGTTTGGTGGTGAAAAACGGATCGAAGATTTTCTGCAGGATGTCCGGCGCAATCCCCGCGCCGGTGTCGGCGACTTCCACCCAAGCCGTGTCTCGTTGTTGCCCGGTGCGCAGGGTGATGGTGCCGCGTTCCGGGCCCATGGCCTGTGCCGCGTTGACCACCAGGTTCATGATCACTTGATTGATTTGTGACGGCAGGCACTCGATGTCCGGCAGGGGCTGGTACTCCTTGATCAGGTCGGCCTTGTACTTGAGTTCGCTGGCGACGATGTTCAGGGTCGACTCGATGCCTTGTTGCAGATTGGCCCACTGCCATTGCTGCTGGGTATCGACCCGGGAGAAATCCTTCAGGTCCTTGACGATCTGCCCGACCCGGCCAATGCCTTCCTTGGATTCGCGGATCAGCACCGGGATGTCTTCGAGGAGAAAATCCAGATCGGCGTCTTTGCGCAATTGCTCAAGCCGCGCCACTGACTCGCTGTCTGGCGTTGGCCCAAGCGTCTGCCAGGCATCGAGTACGCTGAGCAATTGTTTGAAGTAGCCGTCCAGCGTGCCGAGGTTGGAGGAGATGAAACCGATCGGGTTATTGATTTCATGGGCTACGCCCGCCGCCATTTGCCCCAGTGAGGCAAGTTTTTCCGACTGCACCAACTGACTTTCCAGTTGCTTGCGCTCATCGATTTCCCGCTGCAGTTCTTCGCTGGCCTGCTTGAACTGGGCCGTGCGTTGATCGACCAGATGTTCCAGGTGATGCATTTGCAATGACGCGCGTTCGGTCATCTGCCATTTGGTCAGCAGGGTGTTGGCCATCTGCTGCACTTCGATGTTGTCGAACGGCTTCTTCAGAATCAGCAAGCGGTCATGCGCCTGCAGACGCTCCAGCAGTTCATCCCAGGAATAATCCGAGTAGGCCGTGCAGACCACCACTTGCAACTGCGGATCCTGCTGCCACAGATGCTCGATGGTTTTCGCGCCGTCCCAGCCGTCGGGCATGCGCATGTCGACAAAGGCCAGCGCGTAGGGGCGTTGTTCGGCCTGGGCCTGTATCAGTTTGCCCAGGCCCTCTTCGCCGCCATAGGCGGAATCGAGTTCGAACAGCGGGCGCTGGGGGCGTGCCTGGGCACCGAACAGTGCCGCTTCCATCTCGTCCAGTTGCACGGACTGCGCCGCTGGCGGCGCGAGAATTTTGCGAAAGTCTTCATGAATCGACGGCATGTCGTCGATCAGCAGAATGCGGCGGTTCGACAGCTCGCTCATGCGTTCTCCGTGACGCTGATCAGGGGTATCTGCAAGGTGAACAACGCACCCTGGCCCGGGCCGTCGCTGTGCGCAGTGAGATGGCCGTTCATTTCGATGGCCGCCAGGGCGCAGCTGTGCAGACCGAAGCCGTGGCCTTCCTTGCGGGTGGTGAAACCGTGGGCAAAGATCCGCGTCATGTTTTCCGGCGCAATGCCTTCGCCGTCATCCTTGACGCTGATCTCAAGGAAAGTGTCATCGACGATCCTGACCGCCAGGGTCATGGTGCGGGGGCGGTTGCTGAGGTCGGACATGGCGTATTTGGCGTTGCTGATCAGGTTGATCAGGATCAGCAGCAAACGGTGTTTGTCGCCCATCACCTGCGGCACGTCGGCGTATTCCCGGACCACCGTGACGTGGTGGCGGGTCAGGGCGCCGGCGTTCATGCGCAACGCATCTTCGAGCAATTCGTTGATGAACAATGGCTCGGTCATGCTGTTGGCGCCGGCATAGGATTGCTGGGTGGCGACGATGTCCTTGATGTGATCGACGCTTTTGTTCATCTGATTCAATTCGTCGAGCATTTCCTGTTGTTCCTGGGCAATCGCGACCACCAGTTGGTTGAGGTAGCCGGGGAGCAATTTGCCTTTGGCGTCTTCGCTGAGGAACGCGCCGAGGTCATCCGGGTGTTCGTTGATCAATTGCATGGCCTTGCCCAGGCCCTGGCTCTTGCTGTTGCGCAGCTTGCGCGTGATCAGGTCGCTGGAGATGTTCACGCTGTTGAGCACGTTGCCGACGTTGTGCAGCACATTGGTGGCGATTTCCGCCATGCCCGCCTGACGTGCCGCGCCGAGCAGTTCGCTCTGGGCGTCCCGCAGTTCCCGGGTGCGTTCTTCGACTCTTTGTTCCAGCGCATCGTTGGCCGTTTGCAGTTCACTGTTGACCCGGTTGATCTCGGCGAAGCTGCCGATCAGGCGGATGGCCAGCCACACCAGCGACAACATCAACAGCACCGAAAACAACAGCAGGTAGAAGTGGTATTGCCGGTCGACCTGATCGGCGCGCTGCTGATCGTGATCGAGCATGGTGGTGATGTTGTCGAGGCGCTCGGCCACGGGGATGTTTTCGATGTTTTCGAGCAACTGATTGACCAAAGGCTGTTCGCGAGCGATCAGGGAGATATGGCTGCTCATGATTCTGATCGGGGTCTGAAACGCGAGCGGCAGGCGTTGCGCATTCACCTTCAGCTTGTTCAGGCCGAGCTCGATGTCGGCGGCCCGGTCGTCGGAGGTGACCTGGGCAAATTCGAGGGCGCTGAGCAGCAGGTCGTAGGTGTCGGTGGTGATGTTTTGCAGCTGCAATTTATCGAAGTCCGACAGGCTGGCCAGTTGCTGTTGGATGTCGTCTTCAGCGGTGGGCAAAAAGGCCAGGGAATTACGCAACAGCGCGTTGTGCGATTTGAACTGTTCGACCAGACGGGTTTTTTCCTGCATCGCCTGCCGGAAACTTTCGTGAGCGTCGTTCCATTGCGCCGAGTTGTTGCGCCCATGCCCGGACTCGATCGCGTCGAAGCGCGCCCAGAGCCGGTTCATCTCGTTCATCGGTGACACCAGCGGATCGTAGTTGTGGCTGAGCGCCACTCGCGCCTTGAGGAGCTCGTTTTCCCACAGCGAGTTCTGCTGTTTGATCTGCCGGATCAGATCCCGCGATTCGGTGTACGTCATGGTCTGGTCAGAGCTGGATTTGATGTACAGGAACAACAGGATCGAGGCCAGCGTCAGGGCGACCAGGGTCAGCAACAACAGGCTGCGTCGCCGCGAGATGTTGATCATGGCTTGTCTTCCCGTTGGCCGGTCAGGGTTGTAAGAAACAGCATGATCAACCGTTTGTCCTCAGCGCTCGGCATGCGCCCCAACTGGTACTGGAACATCACATCCACGGCGCGTTCGAGGGTGGGGGCCGAACCGTCGTGAAAGTACGGCGCGGTGATCGCGACATTGCGCAGGCTCGGCACCTTGAACACGGCCCGGTCCGCTTCGTCGCCGGTGACGTTGAAGCGGCCCTGATCGGCCACGGTCGGGTTGCCGCGGTCGGCAATGTAATCGCCGAACACACCGAACTTCTGGAACATGTTGCCGCCGATGTTCACCCCCTGATGGCAGGCGATGCAGCCGTACTCCTTGAAGCGCTGGTAACCGTACTTTTCCTCCAGAGTGAGGATGTCGGTGTTGCCGAGCAGGTATTGATCGAAGCGCGAGTTGGGCGTCAGCAGGGTGCGTTCGAAACTGGCCAGCGCCTGCTGGACATTGGCCCTTGTTACACCGTCCGGGAAGATGGCGGCGAAGTCGCGGCGATAGTCGGGGTTTTGCCCGAGCCGCTCGATGACCGTGTTCCAGTCGCTGCCCATTTCATGAGGGCTGGTGATGACGATGTTGCTTTGTTCCTCCAGCGTTTCGACGCGGCCATCCCAGAACTGGCGAAAGTTGAGGGCCGCGTTAAACACGGTCGGCGTGTTGAAGGCCACCGGTTTGCCGTCGAAGCCCAGTGACAAGGCGCGGCTGTCGGCACCGTTCTTGTCCAGTTGGTGGCAGCTGGCGCAGGACAGCGTGTTGTTGATCGATAACCGTGGCTCGTGGAATAGCCGTCGACCGAGTTCCACGTGCCGGGCATCCTGCGGCGGCACTGTGGGCAACGGTTTCAGCGGCTCGTCCAGCGGCTCGGCACTGGCGCAGACAGAGAGTCCGCACAGCAGTAACGCCATGGCGTGGTGGAAAAGCTTCATTGGCAATTGTCTCCCTGACTCAAGGCCGGTTTCACAGTGTTAATCCCATCGTCCACGGCGCGGGTTGCGTGCCGGCCAGCAAGCGTGCAAACGCATCTGCCGGCAGCGCTTTGCTGAAAAAGTAACCTTGGCCTTCTTCGCAGTGATGGGCCTTGAGAAACGCCAGTTGTTCGGCGGTTTCGATGCCCTCGGCGATGACGTTCAGGCCAAGACTCTTGCCCAGGTTGATGATCGCGCTGACCAGCGCGGCATCGCTGCGGTCGTTGCACAGGTTGCGAATGAACGATTGGTCGATCTTCAGCACGTCGATGGGAAACCGCCGCAGGTAGCTCAGGCTGGAATAGCCGGTGCCAAAGTCATCGATGGCCAGACGCGTGCCCAGCCCCTTCAGGCGATTGAGCGCAGTCATCGTCGCCTCGACGTTTTGCATCAGCACGCCTTCGGTGATTTCCAGTTCCAGCCACTCGGGCGCCAGACCTGTCTGTTGCAGTACGCGCTCGATGCCGGCGACGAAGTCACGCTGGCGAAAATCGATGGGTGAAGTGTTGACCGACATACGGATCGGCGGCAGTCCGGCCAGTTGCCAGGCCCGGGTCTGCCGACAGGCCTCAGCCAGCACCCATTTGCTCAACGGCACGATCAGACCACTGTCCTCGGCCACCGGTATGAAGTCCGCCGGATAGACCCAGCCATGTCCGGGTTTCTGCCAGCGCAGCAGTGCTTCGGCACCCACCACTTTGGCACTGCGCAGGTCGATTTTCGGCTGATAGTGCAGGACAAATTCATGCTCTTGCAGCGCTCGGCGAATGCCCGACTCGATGCTGTGCTGTTCCCGGGCGTGCTGGTTCATGGCTTCGATGAAGAAGCCGATGTTGTCAGGCCCCAGTTCCTTGACGTTGCGCATCGCGGTCTCGGCCTTCTTGATCAGCTCGGTGGCTTCGAGGCCGTCATCGGGGTAGACGCTGATGCCTACGCTGGCGGTAACGCTGACGTCATGGCCGGCAATCGTCTGCGGCAAGCGAATGGCAGTGAGGAGTTTTTCCGCGACGGCGTGGGTTTGCTGAGGGTGGTTGATGTCGCCGAGGATCACCACGAACTCGTCGGAGCCGTAGCGAAACACCGAGTCCGAATCGCGTACGCAGGACAATAGTTGCCGGGCGACCCGCTTGAGCATTTCGTCACCCGCCGGATGACCCAGCGCGTTGTTGATACGCTTGAAGCGATCGAGGCCGAGAAACATCACCACCAGTTGTTTGTCATGCCGTCGGCACACCGCCATGGCCTGACTCAGGCGATCACCGAGCAGGGTGCTGTTGGGCAGTTCCGTGAGGCTGTCGTACTGCAGCAGGTGCGAGACCTTGAGCAGTTCGTGCACCCGCGCCTCGATGGTCCGTTCAAGACTGAGCATCTTCAGCGCCGCGTCCTGCGCCAGTTGCCATTTCCAGGTCAGGGCGTTGGCCATCTGACGGATTTCCAGACTGTCGAACGGCTTTTTCAGGATCAGCAACTGGTCGCCAAACTCCAGCCGTTCAGCCATCGCCTCCCAGCTGTAGTCGCTGTACGCCGTGCACAAGGCGATTTGCAGGTTCGGGTCGACCCGCCACAGTTGCTCGATGGTTTCCAGGCCATCCCAGCCGGGCGGCATGCGCATGTCGATAAAGGCGAGGGCGTAGGGATTGCCACTGGCCAGTGCGCGGTTGACCAGTGCCAAGGCTTCCTGGCCCTGATAGGCGGAGTCGAGCTGGAAGCTCAGGCGCGGCGTCTGCTGGCTGCCGAACAGCGTCTGTTCCAGTTGCTGCAAATCGACGGCGTCCGCCACCTGCGGGGCGAGGATCTTGCGAAAGTCATCGTGGATCGCCGGCGTGTCGTCGATGATCAGGATGCGCCGGTTGGTCTGGGGAAAAGGCGCTTTCATGCCTCGTCCTCCCTTGGCGCCAGACGGGCACTGTCCTTGAGCAAATGCCCGGCCTGTTCGGCGCTGACCGCTGCACTGAAATACATGCCCCGGGCGCTCGGCAGCGGGGGCGCGGCGGGTGGTGTGCAAGGCTGATCCGACGACGGCTGGCCTTCAGCGATGATGCCGATGTCCAGGTCCCGGGCGAAGTTGACGATCGCGCGCAGGGCATTGGCACCGGCGACATCGTGGGCAGCACTGTCGACGAAACTCTGCGCCAGTTTGAGGTGATTGACCCGGTAGGTTTTCAGGTAGTCGAACGAGGAGTATTCGGTGCCGAAATCATCGATGGCGATGGCCACGCCCAGTTCACGCAGGCGCGGCAGCGCATCGTTGTGCGTCCACTTGGTCTGGGCCAGCGTGGCCTCGGTGACATCGAAGCGCAGATCCCAAGGGGCGAGCTCCCAGCGGGCGGTGGTGCGTAGCACGTTGTAGATCAGTTCGGGGCCGCTCTTGAGTTGCGCCAGCGAAAGTTTGATCGCCATCACCGGCGGCGCAACCCCTTCGTTACGCCACAGATGCATCTGGTGGCAGGCGTGATCCAGCACCCAGCGCCCGAGCGGAATGATTGCGCCGGTTTTCTCTGCAATCGGCACGAAGTCGCAGGCCTGCAGCAGGCCGCGACGGGGATGTTGCCAGAGGACTTGTGCCTCCATGCCGAGAATCCTGCCGCTGTGCAGATCGACTTCCGGCGCATACCGCAGCATCAGCTCATTGCCCTCCAGGGCCGTCATCAATTCGCTGACGAGGGTCATGCGTTCGGCCACTTCCCGGGAGATTTCCTCGGAGTGGAAGTGATACTGGTTGCGCCCCATTTCCTTGGCGCGGTACAGCGCCATGTCGGCTTGCCCGAGCAGGCTGTCGGCGTCGAGGCTGAGGTCGCTGTAACTGCTGATGCCGATGCTCACCGAAATATGCAGCGCATTACCGGCCAGGTTGTAGGGCGCGAGCAGCGTGTCGCGGATCTTGGCAGCCATCGTTGCCGATTGGGTTGGGTCGCTGACGTCCAGTTGCAGGATCGCGAATTCGTCGCCGCCCAGGCGCGCCACCACGTCGCTTTCGCGAACGCCACACTTGATGCGCCGGGCGACTTCCTGCAGCAGCAGATCGCCCACCGGGTGGCCCAGGGTGTCATTGATCCGCTTGAAATGGTCGAGGTCCAGGTAGAACACCGCGAACGGCATGGCGCCCCGTCGCGCGGCAGCAAACGCCTGATGCAGGCGTTCGATCAACGTGGCGCGATTGGCCAGGCCTGTCAGGCCATCGGAGCGCGCGAGCAAGGCCAGTTTTTCTTCGGCCAGCCGGCGTTCAGTGATGTCGAGGATGATGCCTTCGACTTCCAGTAGCCGGCCGTCCTGATCGCGCACCGGGATGTAGCGGTTCTCCACCCAGCGCCAGGTGCCCTGGCCGGTGCGCATGCGGAATTCGATGGACGCGCCCGACGCATGCCGGTCCAGCACTCGGGCCATGGCCGCATCGACGTTCGCCTGATCATCCGGATGAATCAATGCTTGCGCCCAGTCGGGCGAACCCACCAGGTCGGCGGCGACATGACCGTAACGGGTGATGTTGTGGGAGATGTACATCAGCGCAAACGAGGGTTCGCCGCGCAAGCGGTAAAGAATGGTCGGGCTGTTCTGCACGATCACGTTAGCGTCCGACAGCTCGCGGGTGCGTTCCTGCACCGCTTGCTCGAGCAGGCTCATCTTCAGTTCTGCGTCTTCGGTCATCTGCCATTTGACCGTGAGAGCGCTCGCCATCTGGCGGATCTCGATGGCGTCGAAGGGCTTTTTCAGGATCAGCAACCGGTCGTTCAGTGCCAGACGCCGGTCGATGTCCTCCCAGGAGTAATCGGAATAGGCCGTGCACAGCGCGACTTGCAGCTTGGGGTCGACCTGCCATAGCCGTTCGATGGTCTCCAGGCCATCCCAGCCCGGCGGCATGCGCATGTCGATGAAGGCCATGGCGTAGGGACGGTTTTGCGCCAGTGCGGCCTGGAGTTTTTCCAGGGCTTCGCGGCCCTGAAACGCCGAATCCAGTTCGAAATGTTGGGATTGCCTGGCGGACGGGGTGCCGAATAACAGGCTCTCGGTTTCGCCCAGACCATCGTCGCCGGGGATGACCGGGCTGAGAATCTTGGCGAAGTCGCCATGGATCGCCGGGCTGTCGTCAACGATCAGCACGCGGCGATTGATGTGCACGGTTGCTGCTGTCATGCCGCGCCGCCCGTGGGGAGGCATGCTGTGGTCATTCGGGGCATCCTTTTCCCTCGCCATTTGCCTGCTTGTATCAGCCGATGGTGTCTTGCGCTGTCTTCAGCATAGTCGGCTCCCCGGTACTGCGCTTTCGGCCCCGGACAAAGATCGGCGTGAATGCCGGCGAAAATCATCTAGCCTTGGACTCAGGCGCGGACCGGTGCAGTGTTGGCTCGGTGCGTCGTAATTTCCCTGTTTGCTTGAGGCCATGCCATGGAAGAGCCATCCGCGCCGATGCCGGCGCATCGACCCACAGTGCTGCTGGTCGACGACGAGGAGTCGATCCTCAACAGTCTGCGTCGCCTGTTGCGCGGCCAACCCTACGATGTGCTGCTGGCGACCAGCGGCGCCCAGGCGCTGGAGATTCTCGCGCAGCAGCCGGTGAACCTGGTGATGAGCGATGCGCGCATGCCGAGCATGGATGGGGCTTCGTTACTGGCGCATGTCCGCGAGCGTTATCCGGCGACCGCGCGGATCATGCTCACCGGCTATGCTGACCCGGCCGCCATCATCAAAGCCATCAATGACGGGCAGATTCACCGTTACATCAGCAAACCGTGGAATGACGAAGAGCTGCTGCTGATCTTGCGCCAGTCCCTCGAGCACCAGCATTCCGAGCAGGAGCGCCAGCGTCTGGAGCGCTTGACCCGGGTGCAGAACGACCAGCTGAAACTGCTCAACAGCACCCTGGAAAAACATGTGGTGGCGCGCACCGCCGAACTGCAGCAGACCGCCGACATGCTCGATCTGGCGTACGAAGAGCTCAAGCACAGCTACGTCACCGGCACTGAAGTGTTCTCGCTGCTGGCCAATCTGCGCTTGCCACCTGCCAAGCAGACCAACCGGCAGATCATCGAACTGGTGCGCAGCTACTGCAAACAGCACGGCCTGGACGAGGCTACCAGCCGCGATCTGACCATGGCGGCGGCGCTGTACAACGTCGGCAAGCTGAGCTGGACCGACGCGATGATGACCACGCCCTCGGATCTGCTGCGCCATACCGAACGCGAGCGCTATCGCAGTTATCCGAAGCAGAGCGAATCGTTGCTCATGACCCTGGACCCGATGAAGGATGCGGCGCGTCTGATCCTGCATCATCAGGAGCGCTGGGATGGCAGCGGTTTCCCCGACCGGCTCAAGGGCGAGGGCATTCCGTTCGGTTCACGCTTGCTGAAACTGGCGGTGGATTTCGTCGAGTTGCAGCGCGGTCTGATCCTTGAGCGGCAGATGAACAGCGATGAAGCGCTGCTGTACCTGCGCCAGTACGCCGGACGTTTGTACGATCCCGATCTGGTCGAAGACTTCATTCAGGTGTGCGCGGCGTTCCTCAGCGACGTGACGCTGGCCGATCCGTCGGTCAAGGTGCTGTCTACTCGGGATCTGGCGGCGGGGATGATGCTGGCGCGCAATCTGAATGCCGATAACGGCATGCTGCTGCTCAACGCCGGCAAGGTGCTCAGCGCGCTGCTGGTGGATAAACTGATTGCGTTCGAAGCCATGGAGGGCGGCAAGTACACGATTTTCGTCAAGGTGCCGGAGGAGGTTGAAGCCACGCTCAAGGCGCAGGGCGAATGAGCGGCGAGGTGACGTCATTGGGCCGGGCATGGGATCCTAGCGGTTTTCCAGGCCGGTAGCCGACCCATGACTTGTGCATCCGTTGTTTCTGCAAACCTCATTCGTATAGCTGCCGCGCTGTTGCTCAACCCCGAAGGGCAGACCCTGCTGGTGCGCAAGCGCGGGACCACGGCGTTCATGCAACCGGGCGGCAAGATCGAAGCGCACGAGCTGCCGGTGCAAGCGCTGGCCCGGGAGCTGGAAGAAGAGCTGGGCCTTCGGATCGATCCGGCGCAGGCGTCTTTTCTCGGCCAGTTCTCGGCGCCTGCGGCCAACGAGCCGGGGTTTACCGTCCAGGCTGAAATTTTCCAGCTGACCATCGCGAGCGACGTCACGCCGGCGGCGGAAATCGAAGAAGTGATCTGGGTCGATCCGACCACTGACCCCGCTGTCGTTCTGGCGCCATTGACACGCGACCTGATCCTGCCGTTTTATCGCAACTCGCTGATCGAGATCGCCTGATCATCTCCGCAAAGGACTTTGCCATGATCCCGCTGCAAGACCTGCTGATTTTCGCTGCTGCCGCATTGTTGATGGTGCTGACGCCGGGGCCGAACATGATCTACCTGATCTCGCGTTCGATCTGTCAGGGACGCAAGGCCGGGGTGACGTCGTTGCTCGGCGTGGTGGCGGGGTTCTTTGTGCATCTGTTTGCGGCGGCGGCCGGTTTGACCGCTGTGTTTCTTGCGGTGCCGATGGCCTACGAAGTGCTGAAATGGGCCGGCGCGCTGTACCTGCTGTGGCTGGCCTGGCAAGCGGTGAAGCCTGGTGCACGCTCGCCGTTCGAAGCACAGCAATTGCCGGCGGACTCGTCGCGCAAGCTGATCACCATGGGCTTTCTCACCAGCGCGCTGAACCCGAAAATCGCCGTGTTCTATCTCTCGGTATTTCCGCAGTTCATCACCCCTGAACACGGCTCGGTGTTCACCCAAAGCATCGTGCTCGGTCTGACCCAGATCAGCGTGAGTTTCTGCGTCAATCTGCTGATCGCGCTGTTCGCGGCGGGTATCGCTTCATGGTTTGTGCGCAACCCGACGTGGCTGGCGCTGCAACGTTATTTCATGGGCTTCGTCCTCGGCGGCCTTGCTGTGCGGCTGATGTTTGAGCAACGCAGGACGCCGTGAGCATGTGGATCGAACGGTTGGACGCCAGTCATGCCCTGGCTTACCGCGAACTGATGCTCGAAGCCTATGACCGCCATCCGCAGGCCTTCACCTCCAGCGTGCGCGAACGCGCGGTGATGCCGCTGAGTTGGTGGGAAGGGCGCCTGACCAGCAAGCTCGACGTGGTGCTTGGCGCGTTTGAAGCCGGCACGTTGGCCGGTATCGTCGGCCTGGCCTTCGAGCCGCGCGAAAAGGCCCGCCATAAAGCCACGCTGTTCGGCATGTACGTGTCGGCGGATTTTCGTCAGCACGGCCTGGGCCATGAACTGGTGCAGGCGGCGATTGCCGAAGCGCAAAACCACCCGGCGTTGAAACTGCTCCAGCTCACCGTCACCGCCGGCAATGACGCGGCGTTCAATCTCTATCAGCGCTGCGGCTTCGTCCAGTTCGGCCTCGAACCACTGGCGGTGCGAGTGGGTGAAGACTACTTCGACAAGATCCACATGTGGCGCGAGATCTGAGTTCACACTGATCCCTGTGGGAGCGAGCCTGCTCGCGAAGGCAATCTGACAGTCACTATTTGTGTGTCTGATACATCGCTTTCGCGAGCAGGCTCGCTCCCACAAGTGACTCAGCGCACGGCGCTGACACCGTCGAGAGTCGAGAACGACGTGTCTTTCGCCGTCAGCAGAAAATCACGCATGTACGGCGCATCGAGCATGTCGGTGCGGATCGCCGCGTACAACGTCGCGAACAAGCCTTTTTCCCCCAGCCGTTTGCCCTTCACGTAACCACGCGAGCTGTATTCGTGCAGCGCCCAGTGCGGCATGCCGCAGACGCCGCGGCCGCTGGCGACCAGTTGCATCATCATCACTGTCAGCTCTGAGGTACGCACTTGTGCCGGCTCGATGTCGGCAGGCTCGAGAAAACGCGTGAAGATGTCGAGGCGATCACGTTCCACCGGGTAGGTGATCAGCGTTTCCGTCAGCAAGTCTTCGGGGACGATGCACGGTTTGCTCGCCAGAGCATGCTGATTGGCCACCGCGAGCATGGCTTCGTAAGTGAACAGGGGGACGTAGGTGATGCCGGCGATTTCCAGTGGATCGGAGGTCACTACCAGATCCAGATCACCTCGTGCCAGTGCCGGCAGCGGTGCGAAAGCGAAACCCGAGGCGAGGTCGAGTTCGACTTCCGGCCAGGCATCGCGGAACTGGTCGATGGTCGGCATCAGCCACTGAAAGCAGCTATGGCATTCGATGGCCATATGCAAACGCCCGGCGGTGCCACCGGCCAGCCGACCGATATCCCGTTCAGCGGCGCGTAACAGCGGCAGGGTCGCATCGGCCAGTTGCAGCAGGCGCAAACCGGCACTGGTGAAGCGCACCGGTTTGGTCTTGCGCACGAAAAGAGCCATGCCCAGGCGTTCCTCAAGTTCCTTGAACTGGTGCGACAGCGCTGACTGCGTCAGGTGCAAACGGTCGGCGGCATCGACCAGACTGTCGGCTTCGCGCAAGGCATGCAGGGTTTTCAGGTGACGGATTTCAAGCACCGATGGCTCCATGAGGAAAACTTGTGATTAACGCAAAGAGGGTGAGTTTGTCTCAAGTTGAGAGCGCTGTCGACGATTACACCTTTTTACGCGTGCAGTCTCGAAGTCGCCTGCCATTCCCTGATCGTTTCAACGGCTCAACGTGGGTTCCGTCGTCGAACCATTGGCTGCGCGAACACCTCGCCGCGCTACTGTCAGATCTGACAGTAGCGACGGGCAGTAGCACGTGTGGATTCAAATCCCTTCGAAATGCTGCAAAACAATCGACTGTGCGGTGATTCTGGAATCGAGCAGGGTCGGGTCGTCAGCGTGAGTCAGGTGGCGATGCGCCGGCAGTTTCAGGTGAGCCCTTTCGAATTTGCGCAAAGGTCGGGTCGCCGAGCGGTAATGGAAGTGCGCGTACCAGAGCAGTTGCTCAGGTTCGCGCGTGATGTTCCAGATCTCATATTCCTGCAGGTAGTCGGGTTGGCCCTGATGGTCGGTGATACGCCGGATCGCAAGGGGTCGGCGGATCTCCACAGCGTTCTGCCCAATGAGGTCATCAAGCATACCGTCGGTGGGCTTCTGACTGGTCAGTGAGTATTGGGTGCGCAGGGCACGACCTTCGACGATCAGCTCAGCGGCCTGATCGCGCAATTGCTGAATGATCGGCTGCTCTGCCGACTTGGCGGCGATGCGATTGGCGCGGGTATTGAGCTCGCCTGCCTGGCTGGTCATCATGTGTTCCAGGTTGACAGGGAGCATGTCCCGGTCGGCGTTGCTCTGCACTTTGGCGCGGTAAGCCGCCACGTTATCCAGACGCTGCTGTGCTTCGGTGAGCAGTTTGGCCAGACTCAACGCGGCGGGCGAACGGGTTGCGATGTTTTGCGGATTGGTCAGGCGCAATCTGCCATCGGCGCCTTGTTCCCAGATCTCTTCATGGCCACCAGGCCCGGTACTTTTATATTGTCGGGTCTGGGTCGCACTGTCCCATTGCTCGACGCCATGGCGCAGTTGATTGTCTTCCGTGATGAACACACGCTGTTGCGGTTGTCCTGCGACGCTTGGCCCGGGCGGCTTGTTGATCCCGGCGCGCGCCCGATCGGCCAGTCGGTCAACGCCTTCAAGCAATGGCTCGACCACTTCCAGATGAAAGAATTGCGGATAGCTGGCGGTCCAGGCGGCCATCTCGCGACGGTACTGGACACAGACGTCGACGCACTCCTGAAGAATCCGGTTACGTTGGGCGACCGTGCCAAGAATGTTCGGCAGGTCGTACTGGCTGTACAGGACACGGTCGATGTTATTTCGAAGAGGCTCCGCCAGTTCCAGCAGATAGAGCCACGACGCATCATCGGGGCTGCCGGCTTTCTTGACGATCTCAAGGCGTTGCGAGGTTTTCAGGTACAGCAGGGATGTATCGCTGTGCAGAACGTTGATGTTGTCGACGAGTGCGGATATCTTCGGCCGGTCTTTGGCGAGCATACGTTCATACCATTGATTGACCTGCTCCTTGAACCCTTCCATATGGTCGAGTTTTTTCACGATCTCGACACGCAAGACACGTATCTCTTCCATGATTTCCAGGCGCCGGGCCAGTGTGCCGTCTGGCAGAGCATCGCGTACCTGCTTGAGCTCCTTGATCTTCAGTGTCATGGCGTGAATATTGTGCGATGCGTGAACTGCGCGCCGCCGATAGCGATCGGTCAATAGCCATGCGGTCTTGCTTTGCATAGCGGCGACTTCCCTGCGCTTTCTGCCATGGGTCAGCTCCGTCAGTTCGGTCAATGTCTGGTAACGCTGTCTGGCTATGTTGATATCGCCGACGCAGGCGGCTTCGACCGTCGGCCACATGGCTGGGCGTTCCGCTACCGGGGCGGCGCGGTAGGCGTTCAGTACCAGGTCGCTTTTTGCGCCTCGGGCCTGCAGTTGGTCGGCCAGATCGTCAGCGGCGGCGGTCAGTTGATGGTGACGGCGGAAGTTTCGATCCACCAGCCAGCGCGGCAGGCGCTGCCGAATTGCCGGTGGCCAGTAAGCATCCAGCGTATCGGCTACACGCCCGGCGACGTTGCCACCACCGGACAAGCCGCCTTCAAGGGTCTCCCCGTAGACGCCGAACCAGGTGTCCCAGTGCCCGTTTTCATCCAGTGCGATCGGTTGCTTGTAAGTTTTTCGCGAGTTGCCGGACAGACGCCAGCTGCGCGAATCCCGGCTCAGCTCCACTGGGTAGAGGCGACCCTGACGTTCAATGAAATCGCCATCGGCTTGCCGGTAGATCCCGCGGTAGAGGCCATGGCTGGCGGGTTCTGTGCCTGCCAGGGAAATCGGCTTTTCATATTCGTAATCCTTGAAGCGCGCCAGCACATGCCGGGCGTGACGCTGCGATTTGCTCTGCAATGCCGCCCCGTTGCGGATCACCGCGTGAAGTTGGCGTGCCCGAGTCAACGCGCGGGTGGTGCGCGAGAGAGTCGAGGCGGCTGCTTCGCCCGGGAGCAAATCCATGAAAGCGTCGATCAACGACAGCAGCATCGACTCGATTTCCACCAGCCCGTCCGCCACGTCGCCACGCAGAAATGCGGCGGCGGCCTGATTGGCAGCGGTCCAGGCCTGATAAAGCGCCAGCACACTGCCGACGAAGGGCACCATCCCCAGCGCCATTTTTATGTAGTTGAAAGCGCGCGGACCTTTCAGGGCATAGCGCTCGAAGAACAGTTCATCGTTGGAGCGCGACGTGCCGCGATGGGCTTCGATCAACCGGCCCATGTGTGCATCGAGCAGGTGTGCCGCCAGCGAGGTACTTGCCGGCCAGCGCACGCCCACTTCAATGATGGCATCGAAGTTTTTTTCCACGGCCTGGCCGATACGGCTGATATGAGCCCTGACGTCGCCCTGCAACGTCTTGCCCGCCAGATACTCGATCCACTTGTCACTCCCGCACAACCTGAACAACCCTTTGCGCGCCGCTTCAAGGTTGTCGTAGCGGCGTAAAAACTGCCCATCCTGGCTGTCTGGCAGATACAGCAAAGTGACGCCGCTGATCTGTTCTTCGATCAGGCTGACGCCGGACAGGGTTACCGGCCCTTCGCCGGGGGTATCCTTGCCGCCCGCTTTCAGAGCGACCGGCAGCAGGGCCAGGCGCTTGCCGTTGGCTTGCCATGCTTCTACGGTGCTGGCATCGATGGCGCTGTTCAGCAAGGCGGACTCTTCACGGCTGAGATGCTTTTGCAGGCGGGCAGTCTCGCTTTGTATTTTGAGCATCAGCCGCCATGGCTCGATCAGGCTTTCCCGGCGATGCTGTTTGACGAAGAGCGACTCGCTGCTTGCTCCCCTGAATGCGTCGTTGATCTTTCGCTCATACGCCTTGGGCAAATCCAGTTCCGGCAGCACCTTGCGCAGATACCTCAGGTCGATGCCGTTGAGCAGACGGGAGCGATCCTTTTTATGCGTCGCGGTGACCTCCAGACGCAGGAAGACCAGACGTTGCGACAGCGAGTCATTGAGCACGGATTGCACATTATCGATATTCAGCTGAGCCAGGTCCTCAAGTGACATTTTGCTGCGGGACTTGCCAGGGACAATGACGGTGGTTTTGCGAGTGCCACCGGGCCCTGCCTCAGGAACCTGTTCGGTGGTGGTCGAGTCGGGGAACTCGACTTGTATGGAAAAATGGCCTTCAAGGGAAAAATCCTTGCGCAGTCGGGCGTACAGGTGTCGGCGGGTGAAGTCGTCACGCGGTTCCAGCGCGAGCGTCATAAGGGCGTGGCTTGTGCGCATCGCTGCGATATACGCCTCGATGTTGTGTTTCAGCCCGTTACGCTCATTCTCGTTGAGTCTGGCCAACCAGCCTGGCCGATGGCCGGCGAGGGTGGCGGTGCGTTCCTGCTCTTGCAGGTGAGCAAAGGCCAGGCTTCGGGCGTCGTGCAGCGGAACCTGCACAGTGGCGAGACAGCCTTGGCGCAGAATTTCCAGGGCGTCCGCCTGCTCGGGCTGACCGCGCAGAAGGGTGGCTTTTGATTCGAAGTCGGTTATCAGCTCATTGAGGCAGTGATGCAGCGGGTCTGTGGTGAGCGGGCTCAGTTGCAGGGTCAGATCGCTGGCGTGGTCCGCAATCCTGAACACCTCGCGCTCCAGTGTCTGGCGATCAGCAAAGCGCTGCAGGCCCCCACCGGTGCCTGGCCAGTAGAGCAGCAGACTGGACGTCGATGCCCGGTCCGTGAGCATCGCCTGCCGTCCGATCACCAGCACGCCTTTGAGCCGTTCACTCTGCGTCGTACGAATCTCGTCCCTGGTTTCGGTCAGTGACAAGGTCAGGCTCGCTGCCGTGATGTCCGGGTCGCGTTCGGCCGCAACAGGGTTGTCCAGCACGGCTTTGAGCAGATCGTGTTCGGCGCTGGCGAGTTGGCCCAACGCCGCTTGCAGATTGCCTTCGGCATACAAGCCATCCCGGTGCGCCTGACGCAGGGCCGTGAGCGCCGAGTTGAAAGTGCTGACGTCGAGGGCATTGTCGCGGTACAGCAGCGATGAGGCGGCGGTCTCGCCGGCTTGCTCAGCGGTTTCCAGCGTTTTGAGGGCTTCCTTGCATTGCCGATATCGAGCACCGTCGCCGTCGTTGCTCTGCAAGCGTTCGAGCGCGTCGCGTTCGCGTTTGAGCGTTGCTTGTCGCACGGCCAGTGGAATGCCGGCCGACAAGCTGCCGAACAGCAATTTGTCTTCCATCTCGTTATCACTGAAGGGCGTGAGCGGTTTTGGCGGGGCCGCCACAATGATCGCGTTGCTGCGCTGATGATCGATCAGGTCGACATGTATCAGTGATTGCGCGCCGTGCTCTTTGATCCCGGGAGTGTCTTTGTTGGTATTGCTCAACGCGTCGAGTTGCGCGTGGTGTCGACCTGCGAACAGATCGCTTGCCCCAGTGACCATCGGCTCGAGCGCTGCGCTGTAGTCAACGCGCAGTATTTCCTTGGGCAGTCCAGTGGGGATAGATACCTGACGGGTCAGCCACGTCTGCATTGCTGCGCGTGAATTGAAGGTCTGGATCGACATGGCGCTGCAGGGCAGATAAAGCAATGGAGCCGCTGTGTCCACATCGCCCACGCTGACGACCCATGCACCGGGGAGTTTGACTTTGCTGTCGTTGCTCAGTACCAGCGCCAGTTTTTCCGTATGAATGGGCTGACCATCGACCGTCAGCGCGTCAGCACCTGAATCAATGATCAGTTGCAGCGTCTTGAGTTGCGCCGCAGTAATCGTCTGGTGAGCGAGAGCCATGTGCGCGGTGGCTTCGAAATGCGCACGGTAAAGCTGCGTGGCTCGGGTACGGCGCGACACAGCCGTGCGCGGCGCTCGCGCATCCCAGAATTGTACCCAGCGAATCTCGTGGCTTTTGCGTGGGTCGAGGGCTTTGAGTTTTTCCAGGAGTTGCAGGGGCTTCAAGGCATACAACGGATGATCTGCGCCGATACCGGTGAGGTCACAGCGCTGATCCAGGTCGGTTTCCAGCGTCGGCTGTTGAACGACAAAGGCACAGGCATCGGTGAGGCTGACGATATGTTCCGGCTGGTCATCGGTGGCAGCAAAGCGCAGTCCGGTTTTTTCGCCATCCAGTTGCAGTTGTTGGCGCAGCAGTTCATTGACGCTGTCGCGCAGGGCCGGGCTGGTGGCAAACAAGTCGCGCAAACCCTCACTGCTGGTGCGCCAGCGTTGGCTGGCCTGCAGCAACAGGCTGTGATCAATCGTTTTCGGCAGGTGCTCGACGGTCTCTGGCAACGGTGACGGTGCGGGGAGCTCATCCAGAATAAGGCGATCGGGCATGGTGGCGTGACTCGCATTGGCGGGGGCGGGGAATCCGTCCCTGAGCGGGTCATTCAAGAGAAATCGCGCGAGGCGATGGCGGTACATAGATATTGTTTGCAACCAGCGTCCATGACCGCTCGGCACTCTTCATCAAACTGTCATGGAAGTGTGGCAGCGCGCTTGAACAAACTTCATCAGACTCGCGCTCTACTGGGGTTCTGCGTTTCGGTGTTTTTCATGGTTAAGGCTTTTTTATCGGTCGCGGCTGTTTTGGTCGCGATTTTTTTCGGATCGTCGTCCTGGGCGGCGGCGCGTTGCGACGTCAATGTGCCGACAGAGCACGTTGATCTGCAGCAGGTGAGCCTGGCTTACCAGAGCATTGGTCGCGCGTCGGATCCGGCGTTGTTGCTGGTCATGGGCCTGGGCGGACAGTTGATCCACTGGCCGGACGAAGTGGTGGTCGCGCTATGTCAGCAGGGCTTTCGGGTGATTCGCTATGACAACCGCGACGTCGGTCTGTCGACCTGGCGTCAGGCGCCGGCCGAAGCCAACCTGACCTTCGAAGTACTGCGCTACAAGCTCGGTCTGCCGGTGTCGGCGCCCTACAGTTTGACCGACATGGCTGACGATGCGCTGGGCTTGATGGACGCGCTGCACGTCGAGCAATTTCACGTGCTGGGCGCGAGCATGGGCGGGATGATTGCCCAGCACATGGCGGCCATGGCACCGCAGCGGGTCGAGAGCCTGACCTTGATCATGACCACTTCGGGCGCCGAAGGATTGCCGGCACCGAGTGCGGCGCTGGTGCAGCTTCTATCGCGACGCGGTGCAGCGAATCGTCAGGTGGCGCTGGAGCAACAGGCTGATCTGCTGGCGGCACTGGGTAGCCCGGCGGTGACGGATGATCGGCAGGCCTTGCTGCATCAGGCCGCGCTGTCGTATGACCGCGCGTTCAACCCCGAGGGCGTGAAGCGGCAGATCATGGCGATCCTTGCCGAGCCGAGCCGGGTGGCATTGCTCAATCAATTGCGGGTGCCGACGCTGGTGGTGCATGGCACGGCGGACCCGTTGTTGCCGGTGATGCACGGCGTACATCTGGCGGCGCATATTCGCGGCAGTCAGTTGAGGTTGATTCCGGGGCTGGCGCATCGTTTTCAGGAGGCGTTCAAGGAACCGTTGCTGGCGGCGGTGCTGCCGTATTTGCAGGCGCATCGTGAAGACACCTCGCACTGGGCGCAGATTGAGCCGGTGGTGGGCGCGAATCTGCTGTAACCGAGGTCTTTGTATTGTCTGAGCGGGCCTCTTCGCGAGCAGGCTCGCTCCCACAGGAGAACGCATTCCAAGGGTGGGAGCGAGCCTGCTCGCGAAGGGGCCGCTATGGTCACCAAAAAATCTGGAGCAGGTGTATCGTGCAAACTTTCCCGCACGATTTCCCCCGCGAGGTGTGTGATGAGTTCTGCCCTGAAAATCGATTTTGTCAGCGACGTCTCCTGCCCTTGGTGCGTCGTCGGTTTATATGGCCTGTTAGAGGCACTGGAAATCCTGCGCAACGAAGTGCAGGCCGAGATCCGTTTTCAGCCGTTCGAACTCAATCCGAAAATGGGTGCCGCCGGGCAGAACATTTCCGAGCACATTCAAGAGAAATACGGTTCGACGCCGGAGCAGTCGCAGAAGAATCGCGAAGCCATTCGTGCCCGTGGTGCTGAATTGGGTTTTGCCTTTCGCACCGATGGCAGCAGCCGCATCTACAACACCTTTGATGCACATCGCTTGCTGCATTGGGCGGGGCTTGAAGGTGTGCAGCTACCGTTGAAAGAGGCGCTGTTCAAGGCTTATTTCAGTGATGGCGGCAATCCGTCGGATCATCAACAGCTCGCGCAGATTGCTGAAAGTGCCGGGCTTGATCGTCAGCGTGCAGAAGTGATTCTGGCGTCCGACGAGTTTGCCGATGAGGTGCGCGAAGAAGAGCAGTTGTGGTTGCAACGCGGGGTAAGTTCGGTGCCGACCGTGGTGTTCAACGGGCAGTATGCGGTGACGGGGGGGCAACCGGTGGAAACGTTTGTCGGGGCGATCCGGCAGATCATGGCGGAGTCCAAGGGCGGTACCGTCAACTGAAGAGCAAAAGCCCCTCACCCTAACCCTCTCCCGGAGGGAGAGGGGACTGATCGAGTTGTATTTGGCTATCCGCCGACCTGATGCATTGAGTCGATTATGGATTCGGTACAGCACTTTCACGTCGGCGGAGATCTTCAATATTCAGCGGTCGGCCCCCTCTCCCAGTGGGAGAGGGCTGGGGTGAGGGTGGCTTTTGACCTTAGCTGTGCAACCGAACCCAAACAGTCACCAAAACCGTAGCAGCCATCAACCAAGCCACTGCCGCGATCGCCAGCGATGCCTCCAGCCGCATCCGATCGACCATCACATACAACGTCGCCAGATACACAAAGTACGGAATGATCGACCACATCCCGAACACGATCGTGGTCTTCAAATCCTCAATCGAACGCCCCTTGCCGACGATGTAATGCGCAATCAGCGCAAACGTCGGAAACAGCGGCACCAGCCCGGCGATGTAATAGTTTCTGGTTTTCGACAGCGCCGCGATGATCAGTACTACCGCGGCGCCCAACAGGGCTTTGAAAAACAGATCCATCAGTGGCTCAACCCGTACTTTTTCACTTTGTCGAACAGCGTGGTCTTGGCCATGCCCAGCTCAAGACTCGCCTGAGTCAGGTTGCCACCGCTGCGTTGCAAGGCATCGCTCAGCAGGTTGCGTTCGAACGCTTCCACCGCTTCGGCAAACGCCAGGCCTTGGCCAGCGCTGCCGGCGCCGGACTTTTTGAACGCCGGCAGACCGAGGGCAAAACGTTCGGCAACGTTGCGCAGTTCACGCACGTTGCCCGGCCAGTCGTGGCTCATCAGGTTCGACAGGGTCTGGTTGTCCAGTTCCGGCAGCGCGCGGTCGAAACGCAGGGCCGACTGCTGGGTGAAGTGCTCGAACAGTTGCAAAATGTCTTCACGGCGCTCGCGCAGTGGCGGCAATTCCAGCGTCACCACGTTCAGGCGATAGTACAAGTCGCTGCGAAATTCGCCGGCCTTGCTCGCTTCGTCGAGGTCGGACTTGGTCGCCGCGATCACTCGACAATCCACCGCCACGCTCTGGTTCGAACCGAGGCGTTCGAGGGTGCGTTCCTGCAACACACGCAGCAGTTTGATCTGCAGCGGCAGCGGCATGCTCTCCACTTCGTCGAGGAACAATGTGCCGCCATCAGCGTGTTCGATCTTGCCGATCCGGCGTTTACCGGCGCCGGTGAAAGCGTTGGCCTCGTGGCCGAAAATCTCGCTTTCGAAGAGATTTTCCGGCAGACCGCCGCAGTTCAGCGCGACAAATTGCTTGCTGTGGCGCCGACTGAAGTCGTGCAGGCAACGCGCGACCAGTTCTTTACCGGTGCCGGTTTCGCCTTCGATCAACACGTTGGCCGAGGTGTCGGCGACGTTGGCGATCAATTCGCGCAGGTTTTGCATGGCCGGTGAGCGGCCGATGATCCGCCCCTCGAGGGAATCACGCTCGGCCAGTTGCCGGCGCAGCGATGACACTTCGCGAGCAAGACTGCGTTGTTCCAGTGCCCGTCGCGCGACATCCACCAGACGCTCCGGCGAGAACGGTTTTTCCATGAAGTCGTAGGCGCCTTTCTGCATCGCGCCCACGGCCATGGAAATGTCGCCGTGGCCGGTGATCAACACCACCGGCAGGCTGCGATCGCGCTGCTTGAGGCGGGTCAGCAGTTCCAGGCCATCGATGCCCGGCAGGCGAATGTCGCTGATGACGATGCCGGCAAAGTTGTCGCCGACACGCTCCAGCGCTTCTTCGGCGCTGCCAACGCCGACACAGGGGATGTCTTCCAGCGTCAGCGCCTGTTGGCAGCCGAGCAGCACATGGGGGTCGTCTTCGACGATCAGCACACTAAGGTCGTGGTTCATATTGGCTCGGCAGGAGTAGGGCTTACCAACGGTAAACTGAGGACGAAGGTGGTGCCACCGCTGGCCGGGTGTTCGACACCCAGATGCCCGCCGGTGGCGGCCGCGAGGCTGGCGGAAAGGGTCAGGCCCAGGCCCAGGCCTTGTTCGCCGGGCTTGGTGGTGAAGAACGGCTCGAACAGATGCTTGCGCGCTTCGGCGTCGATGCCGTGGCCGTTGTCGCGCACGCGCAGGCGATACTTGGCGTTGAACTCTTCGCCCTCCAGCCACAGTTCGGGCTGTGGTTGCGCCTGCATGGCGTCGAGGGCGTTGCCGATCAGGTTGACCAGAATCTGTTCGAGGCGGGTCTGGTCGATCTGCACTTGTACGTCGACGAACTGACGATGCACGTCCAGCCCCGAGGTTTCCACCCGCGCGCCGAGCACTTGCAACGCGGCATCGACCGCTTTGCCAAGACTGGCCTGGCCCTGATCGTCCCCACGGCGGGCGAACGAGCGCAGGCTGGCGGTGATCCGGCCCATGCGGTCGATCAGGTCATTGATAGTCTTCAGGTTGGTGCTGGCGACGTCGAGCTGACCGCGCTCGAGGAAGCGTATGGTGTTGCCCGACAGCGTGCGCATCGCGGCCAGCGGCTGGTTCAATTCATGGGCAATGCTGGTCGACATCTGGCCGATGGCGGCGAGTTTGCCAGCCTGGACCAGTTCATCCTGGGCACGACGCAAGGTCTCTTCGGCCTGGCGGCGTTCGCGGATCTGGCTTTTCAGTCGCTCGTTGCTGGCGCGCAGGTCGGTGGTGCGTTCGGTAATCCGACGCTCCAGTTGATTGTTGGCTTCCTGCAAGGCTTCGCGGGCGGCAAGCCGAGTGGCGATGACCTTGCGCCGCTCGTTCCAGGCGATCAGCAGGAAGGCCACCAAGGCGAACGCGACGGCAACCAGAATGCCTTGGTTGATCGCTTCGCGGCGCAAGTCCTGTAATGGCGTGAGCAGGGTGAAATTCCACGGCGTGTCGCTCAGCGGTCGGGTTTGCGCCAGATAGCTGATGTCATCCTCGCCGGACTGCACTTCGCTGTTGGCCGGGAAGGTGAGTTTCTCCACGCCTTCGGACAGGGTTTCGCGAGCCAACGGTTGCAGTTCGTTGAGCGGGAACCAGTAGTACTGCAGGCTGCGGGCGAGTTTTTCCTTGGTGGCTTCACTCAAGGGAATCACTGCTTTCAGGCGCCGGGCCGGATCGCTGGAGAGAATGATGATGCCGTTTTCATCGCTGACGAAGGCTTCCAGACGCGCCCGTTGCCAACGTTCTTCCATGGCTTCCAAGCGCACTTTGACCACGGCGACGCCAATGATCTTGCCATGCTCTTCGAGGCCATGAGCGAGGTAGTAACCGGGTTCGCCGTTGGTGCTGCCGATGCCGTAGAAACGCCCGGGTTCGCCGCGTACGGCTTTCTGGAAATAGGCGCGGAAGGACAGGTCTTCACCGAGGTAACTGTCGACATCGCGCCAGTTGCTGGTGGCCATGACGCGGCCGGTGGTGTCCATGACGTAGATGGCCCGACTGCGACTGCGCCGGTTCAGGCCTTCGAGGTAAGCGTTGACCGTTTCCCGGTATTGCGGGGTCGGGTCGGCCAGCAACTGCGACACACTCGTTTCGAGTTCCAGCAGGCTGGGCAGGTAGGTGTATTTGCTGATCTCGCTTTCGACCGCGCGGGCATGCAGTTCCAGCTGACGCTGGCCGTTCTCGCCGAGGCTGCGAATGCCGAAATGCTCACTGGTCCAGAAGCCGATAAAACCCAAGCCGATCATCAGGATGATGACCAGCGGCGGCAGGAACAAATGACGAATCAGACGAGGCTTCACGGCAAGTGATGGCGGCGCGGCGCGATAAAGATTGGGGTCGCATTTCATCACAGTTGCCTTGGGTCAACCACCACACTTGTTGCAAGGGCAACGCCGGCCCTTGTGGGATCGAGCCTGCTCGCGAAAGCGCACTGACATTCAACATCCAGGCTGAATGTAATGGCCTCTTCGCGAGCAGGCTCGCTCCCACAGGGAAGGAGCAATGCCCCGGCGGGTGTGTTGCTTTTAGTGCTGCAGGATTTTCTCGAGGAAGTGCTGCGCGCGTTCCGAGCGAGCACTGATGTCGCCGAAGAATTCCTCTTTCGGGCAGTCTTCGATGATCTTGCCGGCGTCCATGAAGATTACGCGGTCGGCCACTTTGCGGGCGAAGCCCATTTCGTGGGTCACGCACATCATGGTCATGCCTTCGTGGGCCAGTTGCACCATCACGTCGAGCACTTCGTTGACCATTTCCGGGTCGAGCGCCGAGGTCGGTTCGTCGAACAGCATGACGATCGGGTCCATCGCCAGCGCACGGGCAATCGCCACACGCTGTTGCTGACCACCGGACAGTTGCCCCGGATGCTTGTGAGCGTGCGCCGACAGGCCAACGCGCTCGAGCAGTTGCAGACCTTTTTTGGTCGCCTCTTCCTTGCTGCGGCCCAACACCTTGATCTGCGCGATGGTCAGGTTTTCGGTGATGGTCAGGTGCGGGAACAGTTCGAAATGCTGGAACACCATGCCCACGCGCGAACGCAGTTTCGGCAGGTTGGTCTTCGAGTCGGCAATCGAGGTGCCGTCGACGACGATGTCGCCTTTCTGGAACGGCTCCAGCGCGTTGACGCATTTGATCAGGGTCGATTTGCCGGAACCCGACGGGCCGCAGACGACGATCACTTCGCCTTTTTTGACCTCGGTGCTGCAATCAGTCAGCACCTGGAAGTCCCCATACCACTTGTTGATGTTCTTGATAGAGATCATACGGCGAACCTTTTTTGCAGACGCTTGACCAGCAGCGAGGCGGAAAAGCTGATGATGAAGTAGACGACACCGGCGAAGATCAGGAACTCGTTGGACCGGCCAATGATGTCGCCGCTGGAGCGGGCGGAGTTGAGGAAGTCCACCAGGCCCACGGTGTAAACCAGCGAGGTGTCCTGGAACAGAATGATCGACTGTTGCAGCAGCAACGGCGTCATCTTGCGGAACGCCTGGGGCAGGATGATCAGACGCATGGTCTGGCCATAGGTCATGCCCATCGCTTGCGCAGCAGCCATCTGGCCTTTGGGGATCGACTGCACACCGGCGCGGACGATTTCGCAGAAGTACGCGGCTTCGAACATCATGAAGGCCACGACGCAGGAGGTGAACGCACCGATCGGCGTGTCTTCACCGGTGATCCAGCGCAGCACGAACGGCACCGCCAGATAGAACCAGGTGATCACCAGCAGCAGCGGGATCGAACGGAAGTAGTTCACATAAGCGCCGGCCACCCGCGACAGCAGTTTGCTCGACGACAGGCGCATCAGCGCAAGGATGGTACCGAGCACGATGCCGCCGACCACGCCCATGACCATCAACTGCAAGGTCATGACCATGCCGTTCCACAGGCCCGGAATGGCGGGGATGATGCCGCTGAAATCGAAGTCCATTATTTACCCCCCACGGAGATCAGGCCGGGCACTGCGACTTTCTTCTCGACCATGCGCATCAGCAGCATCAGGCTCATGTTCAGGGTGAAGTAGATCAGCGTGGCCAGGGTGAACGCTTCAAACAGGTTGGCCGAGAATTCAGCGGTCTGTTTGGTTTGCGCCAGCAGTTCCATCAGGCCGATCAGGGACGCCACGGAGGAGTTCTTGAAGACGTTGAGGAATTCCGAGGTGAGCGGCGGAATGATGATCCGGTAGGCCTGGGGCAGCAGCACGTTCCAGTAGATCTGCGGCAGCTTGAAGCCCATGGCGCGGGCGGCGGCTTCCTGGCCGCGTGGCAGCGCCTGGATACCGGTACGCACTTGTTCGCAGACACGGGCGGCGGTGAACAGGCCCAGGCATACGACAACGCTCAGGTAAGCCGAGGTGGTCGGGTTGAGGTCCTGTTTGTACCAGTCCTGCAGGTTTTGCGGCAGCAGGTCGGGTACCAGGAAGTACCAGATGAACAGCTGAACCAGCAGCGGCACGTTACGGAACAGCTCGACGTAGCAGGTGGCGATGCCCGATACGATGCGGTTTGGCACCGTGCGCATGACCCCCAGAATGGAGCCCAGCAGCAAGGCGATGATCCATGCCACGATGGCAATGGCAATGGTCCAGCCCAAACCGGAGACGTACCAGTCGAGATAAGTCTCGCTGCCGACGCCGGTGGACTTGAAGAACACGCCCCAGTCCCAGTTGTAATTCATTAGGGTCTCCCCTCGAAATCGATCGATGTACAAGCACCCGCGTGGGGAAAATCCTTTCCCGCCTGACGTTGAACGCCAGGCACACGCGATCGGCTCGAAAACCGCCAGGTCGAGTGTTCCACTGTATAGCCAGCAGGTAGTAACAGACGCCTGAGGGAGGGTGGCTCCCTCAGGAGATAAGGTTAGTCAGTAATCAGATTTTTACGTCAGGCGCCGGCTTGTCGCTCGGGTTGGCGATCAGTCCTTTTACCTTGTCGCTCATCGGGAAGTTCAGGTTCAGGCCTTTTGGTGGAATCGGGCTCTCGAACCACTTGCTGTAGATCTTGTTGATCTCGCCGGACTTGTACAGAGCAACGATGGCGTCATCGACAGCCTTCTTGAAGGCCGGGTCGTCTTTGCGAACCATGCACGCATAGGCTTCGAAGGACTGCGGAGTACCGGTGATGATCCAGTCAGCCGGTTTCTTGGCCTTGGCTTCTTCGCCGGCCAGCAGGGCGTCGTCCATCATGAAGGCAACGGCGCGGCCGCTTTCCAGCATGTTGAAGGATTCGCCGTGGTCTTTGGCAGAGATGATGTTCATGCCCATCTGCTTGTCGGCGTTCATCGCTTTGATGATGCGCTCGGACGTGGTGCCGGCGGTGGTCACGACGTTTTTGCCTTTGAGGTCGGCAAAGTCAGCGTAGGACGGCTTGCCATCCTTGTCTTTCTTGACCAGCAGACGGGTGCCGATTTCGAAGATGTTGACGGTGAAGTCGACTTGTTGAGCGCGTTCGGCGTTGTTGGTAGTGGAGCCGCACTCGATATCCGCGGTGCCGTTCTGGATCAGCGGGATACGGGTTTGCGAGGTAACCAGGTTGTATTTGACCTGCAGGTCTGGCTTGTTCAGGTCTTTTTTCAGGGCTTCAACGATTGCCACTTGAATGTCGTGGGAGTAGCCCACTGGTTTGCCGGAAGCATCGGCAATGTAGGAAAACGGAATGGAGCTGTCGCGGTGAGCGAGTGTGATGGTGCCCGAATCGTTGATTTTCTTCAGGGTGCCGGTGAGTTCGGCGGCGAAAACTGGCGTGCTGATCAGAGCGGCCGCAATGGCTGCGCCCAGGATATGGGGAACGATGCGCATCAAATTTTCCTCGAATTGTTTTTTTTATGGAGCCAGTTCGTCGGCCCTTTTGTGCTTCGAATGCCTGACGGCTCCTGAAGTGTTGGCACAACAGGCATTCGTCGAGAGAGTGTAGAGCATGAGTCGTGCCAGGCCAGTCGCTGATAGCTAACCTGATGATTTATAACGTTATTAAAGTTTTGTGGCGGTATTTTTCACCTTGGCTGATCCGGTTAACCGAATCGACCGTCAAGTCTCGTTCGGAAAACCGAACGAGACACTTCAGCGCCACACCGGCAGACAATCAAACACGAACAACAAATGGGATACCGCGCAGATCACTCCGAAAAACAGCACCAGCGCGATCATCGGCGTGCCGCCCCACACGCGATAGCGCGGGCTGCCGAAGCGTTTGCGCGAAGCCCGCGCCAGCAGCGCCGGGGTGATCACCGCCCACAACGTTGCCGCCAGACCGGCAAAGCCGATGGCATGCAGAAAGCCTTCCGGCCAGAGCAAGCCGCAAAGCATCGGCGGCACGAAGGTCACGGCGGCGGTCTGCAAGCGACCGAGGGGACTGTCATCGAAACCCAGCACATCGGCCAGGTAATCGAACAGGCCAAGGGTCACCCCGAGAAACGAACAGGCCACGGCGAAGTTGGAGAAAAACGTCAGCAGCAGATCGACGTTGGCGCTGTTGAGCCGTGCGCCCAGTGCGCTGATCAGCACATCGATGTTGCCGCCGCGCTGGGCGATGTCCTTGAACGTGTCGCGGGGAATGTTGCCCATGCTGCAGAGCATCCACACCAGATACAGCGTCAGTGCGATCAAGGTGCCGCCAACCAGACAGGCGCGAATTCGCTGCGGGTCCTTGCCGTAATGCTTCATCAGGCTCGGCACGTTGCCGTGAAAACCGAACGAAGTCAGGCAGAAGGGCAGCGTCACCAACAGATAGGGCCAGTAGTGGCTGTCGCCGCCGTTCAGATCAAGCAGCGTGGTGCTTTGCACATGGCCGAGCAAACCGCCGAAGGTCAAAAAGAATGCGAGGATTTTTGCCCCGAACACCAGCGTGGTCATGCGACTCACCGCCGTGGTGCTCAACCAGACAATGAACGCCACCAGCAGCGTGAACCCCAAACCGCCGGCGCGCGATGACCACTCCAGCCCGAAGGATTGCGCGGTGTGGTGAATCACTGAGCCGCTGGCGGAAATGTAGGCGTACGTCAGGGTGTAGAGGACAAACACAATGCTCAAGCCGTTCAAACGGCTCCAGCCACGGCCGAGCAGATCGCGGGTGATCGTGGAGAAACTCGCGCCTTCGCGGTAGTTGAGATTGGCCTCGAGGATCATCAAGCCTGAGTGCAAGGTGCAGAACCAGGCAAACAGCAGCACGGCGACGGAGCCGTAGAACCACAGTCCGGACATGATCACTGGCAGCGAGAACATGCCGGCACCGACGATGGTGCCGCCGATGATCATGGCGCCGCCGAGGATCGACGGCGAGCGTTCGACCGCGGGAATGGAGGATATTGAGGTGACGCGCATGGCAAGGCCTGCAATCTGAATTGTTATAGGTGCATCGACGCAGAGCCCTTGTGGGAGTGATCCCGCTCGCGATAGCGGTGTGGCAGACGAAGTTGATGTCGACTGACACGACGCCTTCGCGAGCAGGCTCGCTCCCACAGGGATCGTGGTTCAGGCGATGTTGAGCAAACGAGCTAACCGTTGAACATTCGCCAGCAAAAAGCCGTCCTGCCCCGGCAACGCATCGAACGACAAACCCACTGGCAACTCACCCGCCGCCGCGACCGGAACGCTGATACTCGGCGCCGCCAGGTTGCTCGCCGGGTCGGTGTTGCGCACGAAGGTTTCGAAGTTGCTCTCATCCGCGCAAGCGCTGAGCAGTGGCGCGCTGCAAGTGACGGTCGGGTAAGCCAGCAGATCCAGTTGATGGCGGCTGAACAGGGTGCGGTATTCCTTTTCCAGACGCAGTTTGCTCATCAATGCCTGCACGTAATCCGTGTAGGAAATCGCCGGACTTTCCAGTTGCGCGGTGAGGATTTTCTTGATCGCCGGATCGCGAATCTGCGCGAGGATGTCGAGGAACTGTTCGCCGCGTCCTGCTTTCATCAGGAAGCGTGGAAAGTCGATGAAGAACTCGTAGATCGGCAGCGGAAACTGAATGCTCTCGTTGATCTCGCCAATCACGGCATCGTCGACCGGCACGAGGATCACACCGCGCTCGGCCAGGGTAGCGATGGCCGCGCGGCAATCACGCTGCACATTGTCGGCGAGCTCGGCCCAGAGAAAACGCTCGGGAATGCCAATGCGCAACGGCCGGGTTTCAGGTTGATGCAGGCTGCCGGTCAATTGCGCGTGAACGAACTGACAATCTTCCACGGTGCGGGTCAGCAGGCCCGGAGTGTCTTTGGTCTGCGACACCGGGACGATGCCGTCGACCGGATACACGCCGGTGGTGGGTCGAAACCCGACGGTGCCGCAGAACGCCGCCGGTATCCGCACCGAACCGCCGGTGTCGGTGCCGACTGCGCAGGGCACCAGCCCGGCGGCGACGGCCGCCGCGCAACCACCGCTGCTGCCGCCGGCACTGTAGCGTTCGTTGACGGGGTTGAGCACGGCACCATGAGAATGGTTGGCCGAGGTCACGCCAAACGACAATTCGTGCATGTTGTTCTTGCCGACAATCTGCGCGCCCAATTGCCGAAAGCGCTCGACGATGCCGGCATCGGCCTGCGGCACATAGTCGGCCAGGCCGGGTGTTCCGGCGGTGGTCGGCAGGCCGCTGACGTTGATGTTGTCCTTGAACGACACCGGCAGGCCATACAGTGCGCTGTCGCGCCCGGCAGCATTTGCCTTGAACGCTGACGGGTCGAAAGTGATGAAACTGTTCAAGTGCTGCATCTGCACATGACGCTCGCGCAAGGCGCGCTGCCAGGTGTCCGGGCAGTGTTGGCCACTGCGAAAGCCGTTGACGAGCTGTTCAATAGAAAGCTGGCTGTACATGGATGATTCTCGGCGTGGAAAGGGACTGGGTCAGCAGTAGCGGTACTGCGAGTGCAAGTCGTCGAGCGGGTTACCGGCAATCAGGTCGCCGCCCAGGCTGCTGATCACCGCGCACGCGCCATTCAGCGCGGTCTGGATGGCGCCTTCGGCCCAGCCGCCGGTAAACGAGGCGCCGCAACCGGCCAGGTACAAACCGGTGTCCTGTTGCGGATCGAGTGCAGTGCGGAACTGATAGAACAGGCGCTCGGAATAAATATCGTCGCCGGGGAAGTTCAGCTTGAAAGCACCGAGTGCGTGCTTGTCGGTCAGCCAGTCGTATTCCAGAACGTAACGCTGGTAGTCACCGTCCAGCGGCAGCAGATGGCTGGCAAATTCCGGCGCGCTCATCGCCAATTCATCGACCAGACGCAGGCAGCGCTGCACCTTGTCGGTCATCGAAACCATCTTGTGCGAGTCGTCTTCCCAGGTGTAACTGATCAACACCACGCCCCAGGAATCCGCATCGTGCGGCGCGTAGTCAAGGCAATACACGCCCTTGACCAGGGTGTCGGTCTGGATGTTTTGCGCCAGGCCATGTTTGAGCCAGAACTTGTCCTTGGTCAGGATGAACAGTTTCGATGAACCGACCATGTGCGTTTCGTTGATCGCCCGCGCGACGTCGCGATTGACGAAGGCCTGGTTCTGCGTGAGCTTGAGGTTCACTTGCAGGGCGCGGGTCGTGGTGGTGGTGATCACCCGGTCGCAGGCGTAGGTTTCGCCATTGCTGCCGGCCAGCAGAATCTCGCCGTGCGCACCTTTGTTGATCGACTCGATGCGCGTGCGGCAAATCATGTCGCGCACCTGAATACCGTTGAATTCGCTGTCGGCAATCCGCTCGGCCAGCGAAGAAATGCCGTTGGGCACCAGACGCTGATTGACCTCCAGCGCATTCACCACCAGCCGCAGGATCTCGGTGAACGAGGCGCGATACACCGACTGGAAACCACCCGAGCCAATGCCCAGCGAGCCAAACAAGTGGAAGTCTTCAGGCTTGCGCCACGGCTTGCCGCCCGGCGGCTTTTTGCCGGTGAAGATGCGCACCATCGCCGAGTAAAACGAGCTGTCGCCGAAGCAGTCCAGATAGCGTTGCCACTCGGGCTGCACTTCGCAGTAGTTGTGCTGCTTGAGCAATTCGGTGATCAGCAGTGGCGGTGCCAGGCACGTGCCGTCATCGAGGGTCACGCCCTCGCTGAGAAACGCGATCCAGCCCTGGTGCACGGTGCTGAACAGTGCTGGCGGCGGTTGCATCGCCGCCCAGTGATGGGCTTCGCCACGGTAATGGATTTCGGTGTCGACCACGCCCGGGTCGGGAAACGCTTCGGTGGTCTGGATGCCGAAACGATTGAGGTAGTGAAACAGCCCGACTTCACTCGGCGGAAAGCGCATGGCGCCCATTTCGGCGATGAATTGCGGTTGGTCTTCGTCAAAGCACTGGGTCAGCAGACGCCCGCCGACATGCTCAGGTTCGGCTTCAAACAACGTCACGCGACGCGCACCGGCGCGCAGCAATTCGTAAGCGGCGACCAGCCCGCTGAGGCCTGCACCGACGATGCCGATGTGTTTTTCGGCAGTTTCCGCTGGCAGGTAACCAATGGCCTCATCGGCACTGCGCAGGAACTGGCCATAGTCATACAGCAGATCGACGTAGGGAAAAGACAGGCACGCGGACGCCTGACTGGAATCATGGGAAATAGGCTTCACAGGGGGGAATTCTCGATCGATCAGATAATGAGCTGCAGGCTTTCAAGGGCGCGTGCTGGGTTGAGCAAGAGGATCTTCTTGCCGTGAATCTTCCACGTGCCATCGATGTTGATCAGTTGATGTTCGACGGTCACCGGGTAGTGCCATTCGTTGTCGCCGCGGGCTTCGCAATAGAGCATGTTGGAGCTGGCGAAAGCGCTGAATGAGGCTGCGTCGAGGGTGATCCGCGGGCGCTGGGCGATATGCAGGCTGCGACTCTTCGGTTGCTGGGAAAAGTTGCGCGCGTTGGCCAGCCGGTTGATCCGCAGCGTGGTCAGAAAACGGTCTTCATACACCAGCGACGATTCGTGCAACGGGCTGACCTGCTCACGGGTCATGGGAATCCAGTAGTGGTAGTCATCGCTGAGCAGTTGTTGCCAGGCGTCGAAATCCTGCTGGTCGAGCAAGTGCAGTTCGGTCTCGATCAGTTGCTCGATGGCGTGGTGATTAGATTGATCGTGTTGCATGGTCGTCCCGCATCAAGTGCTGCCAACTGTTATAGAAATTACGCATGGCCATTTCGCTGGTGCCGGACACCACTTGGGTCTGCGCATAGGATTCGTTCGGGCTGAACAGGCGGGCGACGTTGACCCATTCGTTGGCGTCGCTGCCCAGGCCTTCCATGGCCCGCTCGTACATTTCCACGTCGTCGTGGGCGACCATCGAGCACGGCGAGTTGATCAGGTTGTTGTACTGCACGGTTCTTTCCAGCAACTGCACGGGCGCGCCTTGCAGTTCGAAGATCCACGACTCGACGATGGTTTCGCGGGCGCTGACCGGTTTGATCACGCGCAAGGTCTGGATCGGTCCCTTGACCATCAGGTTGGGGAAATACACGGTGTTGTGGCGGGTGTCGTCGAGGATTGCTCGGGCCTGCTCTTCACCGTAGCTTTCGACCATCTGTTCCCAGTAGCCGGGGATGTCGGTGTACGCCTTGTGGATCGAATTACTGACCCCGGTGTGCCCGTGGCCGTTGGCCCAGACGCGAATGCCCATGCCGGCGAAAAACTCGTAGGAGGCCATGAACGGCGAGAACAGTTCGACCGCCATCGGTGGCTTGCCGTGATCACCGGTTTCCTGCCACAGGCGTATGGCTTCGCCGGCCGACGATTCGTGGGCGATCATCGGGTGGCAGGTGTCGGTCTGGTTGTCGACGACCATTTTCCAGTTGCAACGATGGCGGTGCAGCAATGGCTGGCCGATCACTTTCAACTGGCCTTGCGGCGAGCGCATGACCATGTTGTCCAGCGTCGACAGCGACTCGCCGAAAAACTCCTCGAAGCCGATGCCTTGTTCCGTCAGACGGACAAAGACGAAGCCGCGATAGTTGTGCACCGCGTTCACCGGGCGCATGCCTTTGTGCGCAGAACAACTGCTGAGGTCGCAGTCGTCGTATTCCTTTTTCAGCGGAATGCTCAGCAGTTCGCCGTCAGTCTTGAACGTCCACGCGTGATACGGGCAGCGCATGAAGCGGCCGACATTGCCGCGCGCTTCGGCGAGGACTTTCACGCCTTTGTGCGGGCAACGGTTATGCAGCACGACGATGGCGCCGTTCTTCTGCCGCACCATCGCCAGCGGCTGTTGGGCGAGGGTGGTGGTGAAGTAGTCGCCGGTCTCGGGGATCAGGCTGTCATGACCCAGGTAGCACCAGCTCGCGGCGAATACGCGCTGCTGTTCCTGTTCGAAAAGCGCCTGATCAAGGAACAGAGATTTATGCACTTCTCTGCCATTGAAATAGTTGTCCAACGGGGTGTCCTCTCTCAGATTGCCAGTTTCAGGCGCGGGCTTTTGGCGCGGGAGACGCAGGGATAGATCCGTGCGCTACAGGCAGCTTCTTGTTCGCTCATGATGAAATCACGGTGGTCGACTTCACCTTCGAGTACGTCCAGCGCACAGACGCCGCATTCACCGCGACGGCAGTCGTAGAGGGGGTCGAGTCCGGCCGCTTCGAGGGCTTCGAGCAGCGATTGCTCAGCGCTGACGGTAACGCTGACGCCAGAGTCGGCTGCCTCGATGACAAAGCCTTGCGCGGCGTCATCGCGGGCAACGTTGAACACTTCCAGATGGATCTGCTCCCGCGCCAGGCCAACGCTTTCGGCGTGGCTGAGCACGGCGCTGAGCATCGCCGCCGGGCCGCAGACATACAGACGGTCATCGGCGCTCAGGTCGGCAAGCACCTCGCTGATCGCCGGGCGACTGCCGGAGAGGTGCAGTTGCAGACGTTCTTGCAGCTGTTCTTGCAGGTGTCGGGCATAGACTGCGTCGTCGGCGCTTTTGGCGAAGTAGTGCAGGTGCGCAGGGCGGTTCAATGCGTCCAAGTGGCGCAGGATGCCGGTCAGCGGCGTGATGCCGATGCCGCCGGCAATCGCGATGTCACGCCCGCTGTCAGCATTGAGCGGGTAGTTGAAGGTGTTTAGCGGACCTTCAAGTTCCACGCTGTCATTGACCGCCAAGGTGCGGATGTACTGGCTGCTGGCGGAGTCCGGCGAGAGGCGGATGGCGAAGGTGAAGCAACCTTCGGCCACCTCATCCACATGAACTGTCGAATAATGACGGCACTCGTCCAGCCCCGGAATCAGCCATTTGAAGTGCGCACCGGCATGGGTCATGTCCGCCAGGGTGGCCGGACCACTGACGGTAACTTCCTTGATCGACGCCGAGAGCATCCGGCATTGAGTGACGGTGAATTTCATGCAGGCTGTTCCTGACTGATCGGCGTTTCGTGCAGGTACAACCATTGGACGTCATGGTGCTGGACGCGAAGGATCGCGACCGAGATGCGCGACGTTTCTATCTGGTTCAAGCGATGGCTTTCCTTGTAGCGCAGGGCCACGGTCGAGCCTTCGTGCCAGACCGTGTGCAGGTCGCTGATCAGAATCTCCAGACCTTTACGGGCACCGACGGCGCCGCTGAACAGTTGCTCGACTTGTGCCCGACCGATCACGGCGGCCGACGTGGTGACCATGCTGAAGTGTTCGGCGAACACCGCCATCAGCGGCGCGATGGCTTCTGCGCCAGCACCGTCGGCATCGGTGAAGACGCGGTGAATCAGTTCGTGCACGTGGTGAATACTGTGTTGCGCTCGTTCAACCAGGTTGTTGTTCATGGCATTCCTTTGGAGGGTTCAATTGACTCATCTGAAACAGCGGGAACAGCCCGACCAGTGCCGCAATCGCGAACGTCGCGTGGTAGGCCTGTGTGGTGTCGAACTGCTTGAGCAGCACATTGAAAATCATCAGAAACAACGCGGCACCGAGGCTGAACGACATCTGCCGATTGATGTTCCAGATCACGCTGGCCTTGTGCGTATCACCGCCGGCGAAATCCATCAACGAGGTGGTTTGCGCGGTGTTGGCGCCGATGCCGCCGCCGATGCCCATCAGGCTGTAAGCGATGACGATTACCCACAGGTCCGTCGGCGCGTTGACCAGCATCAGCGTGGCGATGCCGGCGCTGTGCAGCAGCATGCCGAGGGTGAACAGGCGTTTCGCGCCGACGCGGTTGTAGACCCGGCCGCAAATCGTCATCGCAATGAACGCGCCGATGGCGTAGAGGATCATGAACATCCCGGTCAGCCGGGCACTGAAGTGCAGGGTGTTCTGCAGGAAGAAAATGCTCATCAGGTTGACCCCGGTGAACACGCCGGGAATCGCGTAATAGATGAGGATCGAGGTGCTGAGTTTCTTGCTTTTGAGCAGGCTCAGTTCGATGATCGCGTTGCTGCAGCGGCGGTAGTGCCGCAGGTACAGCGCGATGAACAGCAAGCCCGCCGCGACACAGCTCAACGCGGCCAGCGCCGGGTAGTCTCCGCCGTACAGCGACATGCCCATCAGCAGGCTGGCGAGTGCGGCACTGACCAACAGCAGGCCTTTGATGTCCGGACGTGGCAGGTCCGCTGGTTTGCTTTCCTTGATCCACAACCACGACAGCCCGGCGGCGATCAGCGAGAACGGAATGTTGCTGTAGAACACCCAACGCCAGGAGCTGCTGTCGACGATGATGCCGCCGACCGTCGGTGAAATCGCCGGGGCAATCAGCGCGACGGCCATCACCAGTGTGGATATTTTCGCCCGTTGCTCGCCCTGAAACAGATTGAAGGTCAGCGCCTGACCGACCGGAATCAGCAGCCCGCCACCGACGCCCTGAATGAACCGCCAGATCACCAGTTCGTGGAAACTGTCGGCCATGCCGCACATCCACACAGAGCCGGTGAACACCAGCATCGAAGCGGTGAGAATCTCGCGACTGCCAAAACGCCCGGCCAGCCAGGTGCTGACCGGAATAATCAGGGTCAGGCCAAGAATATAAGCATTGGCGACCCACGCCACCGATGAAGTACTGACCTGTAAAGTTGCCGATATACTCGGCAAAGCCACAGCCGACATGAATATGTTTATACAGTCAATAAAAAAGCCGATCAAAAAGATCAGCGCAATCTTGTAGCGATAGTTCATGTTGTATCCCCTTTGCCGCGCAGCATAGGGGCGATGGACTTGAAGTGTCGATACGACTATGCTTAAAACAATGTTTGACAGGATTTAACAGTGAGCCATAGCGCCATGCATTCTCATCTTAATCGGGTTCAGACGTTCCTCGCGGTGGTGGATTTTGGTTCTTACACCAAAGCCGCGAATTATCTGAGCATCAGCAAAGCCATGGCCAGCCTGCATGTCAAGGCACTGGAAGAAGTTTTGTCGGCGACGCTGTTGATCCGTAATACCCGCAATATATCGCTGACCGAAATAGGTCAGGAGTTTTATGAGGAGTTCAAGGGTATTGTCGCGGACATCGACAATGCGTTTGATAATGTTCTGAAAGGTAATAATCGGGTATCCGGAAAGTTGCGGATTAGTTCAACCAGTGAATACGGTGAAAAGTATATTCTGCCGTTGATCCCACTGTTCTCCGAGCGTTATCCGGAAATTCGCCTGTGCTACAACTTCAACTCTTCATTGAATGATCTGGTGGCGGAAAAGCTTGATCTGGTGATTCGTCTGGGCAACTTGGCGGATTCGGCATTCAAGAGCCGCAAGTTGGCCGATTATGAAATCGTGCTGGTCGCCACCGAGCAATTTCTCGCCCGACACCCTGTGGGTGAACCGCAGGATCTGAACAACGTGCCGTGGATTGCCAACAGCAATTTGCAGGCGCCGACCCAGTGGACATTGCGTCATGGGTCAGGGCAGGGCGTCGAGGTTGGCGGTACCAGCCACTTCGAGTCGAACTCGTCGACGGCGATTCGCTCGATGACGTTGTCGTCGCTCGGTGTCTCGGTCTTGCCGGCGTGGGTGGTAGCAGATGACATTGCCGCCGGACGTCTGCTGCGCTTGTTGCCGGAGTATTCGCTGCCTTCGCAGTCAATCAATGTGGTATTTCCCAACACCCCGCATTTGCCGCACAAGTCGCGGGCGTTCATTGATTTTCTGTTGTTGCATTTGGCGCAGTGATCCCGGCCCCAAAGCCCCTCACCCTAGCCCTCTCCCAGTGGGAGAGGGGACTGATCGGGTTGTCCTTGCGAGTTCCGCCGACCTGAAATATCGAGTCGACCTCAGAATTTGAACAGCCCCGGATCGGCTCTCCCTTTCCCTGCGCGGTATTTGAACGCCCCCCGATCTGCTCCCTTTCCCCCTCGCCCCCCTTGGGGGGAGAGGGCTGGGCTGGATTTCATTGGCACAACAAAAAGCCCCTGGATCTCACAATTCAGGGGCTTTCGTTCAAGCGACGATCCGAAAATCAGGCCGCTTCGATCTTGCGGTTCTGTTCAACCTTGCCCAGATACGCCGCCAGTTTTTCCTGCTCAGCCGGCGTCGTGAACAAACCGAGTTTGCTACGGCGCCACAGAATGTCGTGGGCAGTCGTGGCCCACTCTTCGCTGCACAGGTAATCGACTTCACGGGTGTAGAGCCCGCCGCCGAGGTGTTCGCCCATGTCGGCCAGGGTTTCCACGCCTTCAAGCATGCGCCAGGTGCGGCTGCCGTAAGTAGTGGACCAGCGACGAGCGATCTCGGTCGGCACGAAGTCGAACTTGTCGCGAATCTGCGCGCACAAGGCCTGCGGGGTGGTCATGTCTTCGCCACCTGGCAGGGTGGCGGTGGCGGTCCAGCTTGGTCGCATCTGGGTGAAGAACGGCAGCAACTGCGCCATCGCCGATTCAGCGAGTTTGCGGTAGGTGGTCAGCTTGCCGCCAAACACTGACAGCAGCGGCGCTTCTTCGCCGCCGGCCGACAAGGCCAGGGTGTAATCGCGGGTGACAGCCGACGGGTTGTCGGATTCGTCGTTGCACAGCGGACGCACACCGGAATAGCTGTGCTGGATATCGTCGCGGCTGATCTGCTGCTTGAAGTGCGCGTTGACCACTTTCAGCAGGTAATCGGTTTCGGCATCGGTAATCGCCACTTTTGCCGGATCGCCAGTGTATTCACGGTCGGTGGTGCCGATCAGGGTGAAGTGGTTGTTCAGGTACGGAATGGTGAAAACGATGCGCTGATCTTCGTTTTGCAGAATGTGCGCGTGATCGCCTTCATACAGCTTCGGCACGATGATGTGGCTGCCCTGAATCAGGCGGATGCCGTACGGCGATTCCATCTTCAGGTCGTCACGGATGAACTTGGCAACCCACGGGCCGGCGGCGTTCACCAGCGCTTTGGCAGTGATCGAAAACAGGCTGCCGTCGGCACGCTCCAGATTCAGATGCCACAGGCCCTTGGCACGGCGGGCGCTGACGCAGCGAGTCTGGGTGTGCACGTGGGCGCCTTTTTCACGGGCGGCCATGGCGTTCAGAACCACGAGGCGGGCGTCGTCGACCCAGCAGTCGGAGTATTCGAAGCCTTTCTTGATTTCGCTTTTCAGCGCGCTGTCGGCGCCGAATTTCAGGCTTTTCGAACCTGGCAGTTTTTCGCGCTTGCCGAGGTTGTCGTAGAGGAACAGGCCCGCGCGGATCATCCACGCCGGGCGCAGGTGCGGACGGTGCGGCAGCACGAAGCGCATCGGTTTAACGATATGAGGCGCCTTGGCCAACAACACTTCGCGCTCAGCCAGCGCTTCACGTACCAAACGGAATTCGTAATGTTCGAGGTAGCGCAGGCCACCGTGGATCAGCTTGCTGCTGGCCGACGAGGTGTGGCTGGCGAGGTCGTCTTTTTCGCAAAGGAACACCGAAAGCCCGCGACCGGCGGCATCCGCTGCGATCCCCACGCCATTGATCCCGCCGCCGATAACGGCGATGTCGTAGATCTCGGAGAGTGGGGGCGTACGCAAGGTAGAGGTGGACATCGGCTGGCCTCGGGTTCTTTTGATTTTCTATATTGGAAATCGAACATGAATGTTCATTTGCGAAAATGGTAGCCCATAAACACGCGCGCAGCCAGTCACGTTCGATTGAAAAAACTCATCGAAGGGCGATTAAAAGAAAATTTTCGAACACTAAATGCGCGCAAGGGCGCAGAAGACGTTTTGTTTGATCAATTTCTTTCGCGAGCAGGCTAGCTCCCACAGTGGGTGGAAGACTCACAAATCTTGTGATTGGCTCGTATCTCTGTGGGAGCGAGCCTGCTCGCGAAGGCGTCAGTACAGACAATGAAGAGAAAGGTAGTTAAACGACTTCCAGGCGAATCTTGTGCTGACTCAACAACTGCGCCAGCGCCGGCACCGGCTGCTGATCCGTGACCAGGCAATCAATCAGACTGATCGGCCCCAACCGAATCATCGCGTTGCGCCCGAACTTGCTCGAGTCCGCCGCCAGAATCACCTGCCGCGCATTGGCAATAATCGCCTGGGAAACCCGAACTTCCTGATAATCAAAATCCAGCAAACTGCCGTCTTCATCAATCCCGCTGATCCCGACCAAGGCAAAGTCCACCTTGAACTGATTGATGAAATCCACACTCGCCTGACCCACTACACCGCCATCACGACGGACATTGCCGCCAGTCAGCAGCACATCAAAATCATCCTTGGCACTGAGCATCGACGCCACGTGCAGGTTGTTGGTGATGATTTTCAGGTGATTGTGATTGAGCAGGGCGCGGGCGATCGATTCGGTGGTCGTGCCGATGTTGATGAACAGCGAGGCGTGATCGGGGATCTGTGCGGCGATGGCTTCACCGATGCGTTGTTTTTCATCGCGCATCTGGTCGGCGCGCATCGCATAGGCAGTGTTTTCGACGCTGGAATCGTAGGCAGCACCGCCATGGTAGCGACGCAGCAGATTGGCTTCCGCGAGCTGATTGATGTCGCGGCGGATGGTTTGCGGGGTTACAACGAACAGCGTGGCCATTTCCTCGATGCTCACATAGCCGCGTTCGCGGACCAGCTCGAGGATTTGCTGCTGACGGGGAGGCAGATTCATGGGGCTTCCTTTGGGCTGCCGTGCAAAATTTGCCCATGATGACGCAGGAATCCGCTCCCGACCAGTTTCCAAACAACGTGAAAGCTACTTCGTGCTGGGCGCCTACGGCGTTACGCAAGCCATCCTGCGTTAAAAACAGGCTCGGACTGCTCATTTACAAGCCCGTAAACTCCGCGTCCTCGCCTGTTTTTGCCTTGGCTTGCCTTCGCTCGCTACGCTTTCACGCTGTTTGGACCGCTTCAGCCAGTCCTAAGGTTGGCTTATTCAGCGTCTTCACGCGCCCAGTCACGGGTGCGGCTGACGGCTTTTTTCCAGCCTTTGTACAGCTTCTCTTTCTCGGTTTCGTCCAGGCTCGGCTCGAACTCGCGCTCGATCACCGCTTTACCGCGCAGTTCGTCCAGGCTGCCCCAGAAACCGCACGCCAGACCGGCCAGATACGCCGCGCCGAGTGCCGTGGTCTCGCGCATTTGCGGGCGCTCGACTTGGGTACCAAGGATGTCGGCCTGGAACTGCATGAGGAAGTTGTTCGCCACCGCGCCACCGTCCACACGCAGAGCCTTGAGGCGTTCGCCGGAGTCCTGTTGCATGGCGTCGAGGACGTCGCGGGTCTGGTAGGCGATCGACTCCAGCGCGGCGCGGATGATGTGATCCACACGCACACCACGCGTCAGACCGAACAGCGCGCCACGGGCATACGGGTCCCAGTAGGGAGCGCCGAGACCGGTGAACGCCGGTACCAGGTACACGCCGTTGCTGTCCTTCACTTTATTGGCGAAGTATTCGGTGTCGTGGGCGTCGTTGATGATCTTCAGTTCATCGCGCAGCCACTGCACGGTAGAGCCGCCGTTGAACACCGCGCCTTCCAGCGCGTAAGCGACTTCGCCACGCGGGCCGCAAGCGATGGTGGTGAGCATGCCGTGCTGGGATTTCACCGCTTTGTCACCGGTGTTCATCAGCAGGAAGCAGCCAGTGCCGTAGGTGTTTTTCGCCTGGCCCGGCTCGACGCACATCTGCCCGAACAGCGCCGCTTGCTGGTCGCCGGCGATACCGCCGATAGCAATGCCGCTCTTGGTGCGACCGTAGATTTCCGAAGAAGCTTTAACTTCCGGGAGCATTTCGCGCGGGATGTCGAGGATCTCGAGCATCTTCGAATCCCACTCCAGCGAGTGGATGTTGAAGAGCATGGTGCGCGAGGCGTTGGTGTAATCGGTGACGTGCACCTTGCCGCCGGTGAATTTCCAGATCAGCCAGCTATCGACGGTGCCGAACAGCAGTTCGCCGTTGCGCGCACGCTCGCGGCTGCCTTCGACGTTGTCGAGGATCCACTTCAGTTTGGTGCCGGAGAAGTACGGGTCGGTAACCAGACCGGTGTTGTCGCGGATGTACTCTTCGTGGCCATCGCGCTTGAGTTGCTGGCAGATCTCGGTGCTGCGGCGGCACTGCCAGACGATGGCGTTGTAGACAGGGCGGCCGGTGGTCTTGTCCCAGACCACAGTGGTTTCGCGCTGGTTGGTGATACCGATGGCGGCAACCTGATCGTGATGCAGACCGGCCTGGGCCAGCGCTTCAACCATTACCGCGCTCTGAGTGGCGAAGATTTCCATCGGGTCGTGTTCGACCCAACCGGCCTGTGGGTAATGCTGGGCGAACTCGCGCTGCGCGGTGCAGACCACGTTCGCGTCGCGGTCGAAAATGATCGCGCGAGAGCTGGTCGTACCCTGATCAAGGGCAATGATGTAGTTCTTATTCTGAATGTCGGTCATGTCGATTGCCTTGGACGAAATAAGGGAGGGTGGGCCGTGGCGCAGGCTCTAAAGGGCAGGAACCCGCGCCGACTGTTTCAAGAAGTTCTTGGTTTGCCGTCAATGGCCGGTTCTGCATCCTTTGTAGCAGGTGTGGCGCCGGTCAGGTGACGGGCGATGAGCCCGCGATACCCGGCAGCGCCGAGGCAGGCACCGACAATCGGTGCAAAAATCGGAATCAGGAAGTACGGAATATCGCGGCCGCCAGTGAAGGAAATTTCACCCCAGCCGGTAAAGAAAGTCATCAGTTTCGGACCGAAATCGCGTGCCGGGTTCATCGCAAAACCGGTCAGCGGGCCCATCGAGCTGCCGATCACCGCGATCAGCAAGCCGATCAGCAGCGGTGCCAGCGGGCCTTTCGGCAGGCCGTTGTTGTCGTCGGTCAGCGACATGATCACGCCCATCAGAATCGCGGTGATGATCATCTCGACCAGGAACGCCTGAGCAGTCGACAGCACCGGATTGGGGAAGGTCGAGAACACCGAGGCCAACTCAAGGCTGGCGGCCGAGCCACGGACCATTTGATGAGTTTGTTCGTAATCGAAGAAAAGATTGCTGTACAGCGTGTAAACCAGCAGCGCGCCGCAGAAGGCGCCGGCGATCTGCGCAAGAATGTAGAACGGCAGTTTGCGCTTTTCGAAGTCAGCGAAGATTGCCAGAGCGATGCTCACGGCCGGGTTCAAGTGCGCGCCGGAAACCCCGGCAGTGAGGTAGATCGCCATGCTCACGCCGACGCCCCAGATGATGCTGATTTCCCACAGGCCAAAGCTGGCGCCCGCGACTTTGAGCGCGGCGACACAACCGGTGCCGAAAAAGATCAGGAGGGCAGTACCCAGAAACTCGGCCATGCATTGGCTCGAGAGCGTTGGTTGCTGTAAAGCAGTTGTCATTGAAAACCTCGTTTTTTGTTGTTGTCTGGCGCGATGCCGTCAGGGCAGGGCGCGATTTTCCCCGGTCAGGAATCCCCATTCCTTTCGCGGTTTACTGCTGAATGCTGCGGTGTCGATAATTCTTACATTATTCAGATTCGAAAAAATATAGACAAGAAACAAACCTGTCAAAGGTCGAAAGTGAACCGTCGGTCACAATAAAACTATTCGTTGTGTGAATGATCCTGTGTCGTCCACGCGCGATGGTGTTTGCAGAATGTCTGCAAGCCACGGGAATCGTGGCTTGGGATAGAGCCTTTTAGGGGCTGATCACCTAGAATCCGGCACAGTGTTTTTCCATCACTGCCGAGCCCGGAGCTGCCATGACCCCTGCGTTGGACTTGTTGAAAAAAGTTCGTGCCGAACATTGCGTGCACAGTTACGAACATGACCCAAAGGCCGCGTCCTATGGGCTGGAGGCCGCAGAAAAACTCGCGCTTGAGCCAGCGCAGGTGTTCAAAACCCTGCTGGCGGCCAGCGAAAAGGGCGAGTTGCTGGTGGCAGTGGTGCCGGTCGTCGGAAGCCTCGACCTCAAAGGTCTGGCGCATGCAGCAGGCGTGAAAAAAGTCGAGATGGCGGACCCGGCAGCGGCACAGCGCTCCACCGGTTATCTGTTAGGTGGTATCAGTCCGTTGGGGCAGAAGAAGCGCCTGCGCACCTTCATCGATAACTCGGCTCAGGGTTTTGCGACTATTTATGTCAGCGCCGGGCGGCGAGGGCTGGAAGTTGAATTGGCACCTGCCGTGCTCGCCGAACACACCCAAGCGAAATTTGCCGATATCGGCCGTGCGTAGTCGTTATCACTGTATGCAGAAAATTGGCCGGTTCTGTCACTGGCGTTGATCGCCTCGTGGTTGCATGCTCTGCCGACTGACTTAGGGAGAAGGTTATGCAGCTCGAGTTTCATCAGGTCGACGCGTTCAGTGATCGACCGTTCAGTGGCAATCCGGCGATGGTCTATCGGCTGGATGCCTGGCTTGCGGATGAGCTGATGCAGAAGATTGCCGCCGAGCACAATCTGGCGGAAACCGCGTTTCTGGTGCGCGAGGGGCAGGCCTGGCATATCCGCTGGTTTACCCCGACCACTGAAGTACCGTTGTGCGGACACGCCACGTTAGCCAGCGCTTATGTACTGTTCGAAATCTACAAGGAAAGCGCCGAGCGTATCGACTTCACTTGCATGTCCGGCGCGCTTAGCGTCACTCGCGAAGGTGATCGGTTGTGGCTGGATTTCCCGTCGATCGTGCCGTCAGAGATTGGTGTGACGCTGGACGTCGAGCGGGCGCTGGGTGTTGAGGCGGTGGATGTGCTCGGCTCTAACGAACTGTTTGTGGTGCTGGAGTCAGAGCAGGCAGTGCTTGATTGCAAGCCGGACATGGTTGCACTCGCCAAACTGCCGTGGCTGGGCGCGATCGTTACGGCGCGGGGCAATCAGCACGATTTCGTTTCGCGCTATTTCGCGCCGGCGATTGGCATCAATGAGGATCCGGTGACCGGGTCGACGCATTGCAGCTTGATTCCGTATTGGTCGAAGCGACTGGGCAAGTCGAGCCTGACCGCGTATCAGCGTTCGGCGCGGGGTGGGGAGTTGTTCTGTCGGCTAGAGGGCGAGCGCGTAAAAATCGGCGGCAATGCGACGCTGGTTGCGAGCGGTACATTGTTGTTGGGCTAGCCCAAAAGCACTGTGGGAGCGAGCCTGCTCGCGAATACGGTCGTTCAGTCAAATCATCTGTGACTGATACATTGCATTCGCGAGCAGGCTCGCTCCCACAGTTTTGATCCAGAGCGGATCAGAGGGTGGTGCTGTAGCGGCGCACGCCGTTTTCCACTACCGGGATTTGCGCTGCGGTGCTGCCAGAGGCCTGGAACAAAACCAGATGCTCCGCGGCAACACGAATCCCCACTTGCGCACCGACATGGTGATCCGCATGGCTCGGGAAAATCGACTCCAATTGCGCCCCCGTCGGCAGTTGCAGGCGATACAGCGTCGAAGCGCCCAGGAAGGTCTTGCCGACAATCCGTGCTTTCAACCCACTGTCCGGCGCATAAACAATGTCATCAGGACGCAGCAACACATCCACGGCGCCGCCAATCGGCCAGGTATAAGCCCGATTACCGCGCAACTCTCCCAGTTCGGTCTGCACCGATTCCGGGCTGCCAAGCTGGCCGCGAATGAAATAACCCTGACCAATGAAGCTGGCCACATAAGGCGTTGCCGGCTCGTGATACAGGTTATACGGCGTATCCCACTGTTCCAGTCGACCTTCCTTGAACACGCCAACGTGATCGCTGACGGCAAAGGCTTCCTCCTGATCGTGGGTCACCAGAATCGCGCTGGTGCCACGGGCCTTGAGAATGTCGCGCACTTCATGGCTGAGCTTGCGGCGTAGTTCGCCATCGAGGTTGGAGAATGGCTCGTCGAGCAGCAGCAATTGCGGTTCCGGCGCCAAGGCGCGGGCGAGGGCTACGCGCTGCTGCTGGCCGCCGGACAACTCGTGCGGAAAGCGTTTGCCAAGGTTTTTCAGGTTGACCAGTTCGAGCAGCTCTTCGGTGACGCGCTCCTTGTTCGGATGCTTGCGAATACCGAAGGCAATATTGTCGGCAACGCTCAGGTGCGGGAACAGCGCGTAATCCTGAAACACCATGCCGATCCGGCGTTTCTCCGGCGCCAGGGTGAAGCCGGCGCTGGAAATGGTCTCACCGCCGAGGGTGATTTCACCTTCGTGCACCGGCTCGAAACCGGCGATGGCGCGCAGGGTGGTGGTCTTGCCGCAGCCGGACGAGCCGAGCAGGCAGCCGATGTCACCGGTGTTGAGGTGCAGATTGAGGTTCTGCACCACACGTTGATCTTGATAGCCGCAAGCGAGGTTGCGCAGGTTCAGCAGTAATTCATGGCTCATGCGTGGTGATATGCCGGTTCGACGAGGAACTCGAGCAGGGCCTTCTGTGCGTGGAGACGGTTTTCTGCCTGATCCCAGGCGACGGAGCGCGGATCATCAAGCAGGTCGAGGCTGATTTCTTCGCCACGGTGCGCAGGCAAGCAGTGCATGAACAGCACGTCCTCGGCAGCGAGGTCGAGCAGGGCACGGTTGACCTGGAACGGCGCGAACAGCTTGAGGCGCTTGGCAGTTTCCTCTTCCTGACCCATCGAAGTCCAGACATCGGTGCTCACCAGATGCGCGCCGCGCACGGCATCGGCCGGATCGCGAACGATGGTCACGCGATCGCCAGCCTTGGCGACGAACTCAGGGTTTGGTTCGTAGCCTTCAGGGCAGGCTACGCGCAATTGGAAATCGAACTGCATCGCCGCTTCTATATAGCTGTTGCACATGTTGTTGCCGTCGCCGATCCAGGCCACGGTCTTGCCCTGAATCGAGCCACGATGCTCAAGGAAAGTCTGCATGTCGGCCAGCAACTGACACGGGTGCAGATCATCGGAAAGGCCGTTGATCACTGGCACGCGCGAGTTGGCGGCGAATTCGGTCAGGGTGCTGTGGGCAAAGGTACGGATCATCACCGCATCGAGCATGCTCGACATGACAATGGCGCAGTCGCCGATCGGTTCGCCACGGCCCAGCTGGGTGTCGCGCGGCGAGAGGAAGATCGCCTGGCCACCGAGCTGGATCATGCCGGCCTCGAAGGAGATCCGCGTGCGGGTCGAGGACTTCTCGAAGATCATGCCCAGCACGCGGTTTTTCAGAGGCTCGAACAGTACGCCGCGGTTACGCAGGTCCTTGAGCTCAACGCCTCGACGGATCACGCTGACCAGCTCTTCGGGCGTGCAATCCATCAGGGAGAGAAAGTGCCTTGCGCTCATCATTGACTACCTTTTTGCTACAAACCGCAGATGCTCAAAGCCTTGTTTAACGGAACAACGGGCGAGACCTGCGGCGTAAGCCGCACGGGGCGACGAAATAGGGGGAGGCGCGATATTGACACTAAATGTCGCGTTTTTCCAATAGGCTACAGTTTTTGCGAAAATCGAAGGGCGCACTGGATATTGCAGTCGCGCATTTGAAGCCGGGTTCAGGACAGCAGCGAGTCCCTTTGTACACCGGCCTCGCAGGGCTTGGCAATGCGGCGTGACGGGGATTGCGTCGCTTGGGTCGGTTTACCACCGTGGCGCCATGCCATCATTTGGTCGGATGTTCAGGCTGAAACATTTGCTAAAGCAAAGTGCTGGGTTATAAATAAGTTTCGAGCGACGCAGGAAGCCTCCGCATGGAATCGAAAGAAAAACTGTTAATGGAATTGCTGGGCCACACGGCTCGCTCCCTGACCCATCTCACCGCGTCGGTCACCTCAATGTCCTTCGAACTGCTGCGCAGCGAAGACGAAGTGGTGAAGACCGCCGGCCGCCACATGATTGATCGCATGGCGACCATCAGCGCCGGCCTCGACGAGCACTGGCGCCTGATCGGCGAACTCACCGGCGTCCACGTCGCCCATGAGCAGATCGAAACCATCCAGGAAATTCAGCTGGCCGCGCCGCCGCAGCTGCCGTCGAACTGATCGGGGCGGTATATCGGCGCACCTGATAGGCGTCGATTCACAAGACGAACGTCGCTGGCGCCTGAACGGCGCCGGGGCCATAGTTTTGTTCCCGCGGACGTTATTGCCCGCCCAGAACAAGACAGAGACTGGCCATGACCAAGACTCTCCATCACCGTGCCTGCCATCTGTGTGAAGCCATTTGCGGGCTGACCATCGAAACCACCGAAACCGATGGCCACGTCGCGATCACCTCGATCAAAGGTGATGCCCTCGACACCTTCAGCCGTGGCCACATTTGTCCCAAAGCCGTGGCCCTGCAAGACATCCAGAACGATCCGGACCGCCTGCGTCAGCCAATGCGCCGCGTTGGCAGTGAATGGCTGCCAATCGAGTGGGACGAGGCCTTTGCGCTGGTGGCCGAGCGGCTGGCGGCGATTCAGGAGCGTCATGGCCAGAACGCTGTGGCGGTCTATCAAGGCAACCCGAGCGTGCACAACTACGGGCTGATGACTCACAGCAATTATTTCCTTGGGTTGCTGAAGACGCGTAATCGCTTTTCGGCGACCTCGGTCGATCAGTTGCCACATCACCTGAGCAGCTATCTGATGTACGGCCACGGTTTGCTGCTGCCGATTCCGGACATCGATCACACCGACTTCATGCTGATCCTTGGCGGTAATCCGCTGGCCTCCAACGGCAGCATCATGACCGTGCCGGATGTTGAGAAGCGTTTAAAGGCAATCCAGGCGCGCGGCGGTAAAGTCGTTGTGGTCGATCCACGGCGCAGCGAGACGGCGGCCATGGCTGACCAGCACCTGTTCGTGCGTCCCGGTGGCGATGCGGCGCTGTTGTTTGGCATGCTCAACACGTTGTTCAGTGAAGGCCTGACCCGCGACAGTCATCTGCCGGTCGATGGTCTGGGTGAAGTGCGCGCGGCAGTCGCCGCGTTTACCGCTGAAACCATGAGTCCGTTGTGCGCCGTGCCTGCCGAGCAGATCCGCCAGCTGGCGCGTGACTTCGCTGCTGCGCCGAGTGCGGTGTGTTATGGGCGCATGGGCGTCTCGACCCAGGCCTTTGGCACGTTGTGCCATTGGGTGGTGCAGTTGATCAATCTGGTCACCGGCAACCTCGACCGGGTTGGCGGCGCGCTGTGCACCGAACCTGCGGTAGATCTGGTGGCGTCGACCTCGGGCGGGCATTTCAACAAATGGCAGAGCCGTGTCTCGGGACGTCCTGAATACGGCGGCGAGTTGCCGGTTTCGGCGCTGGCCGAAGAGATGCTCACCGAAGGCGAGGGCCAGATCCGTGCGCTGATCACCGTCGCCGGTAATCCGGTGCTGTCGACGCCGAATGGGCGGCAACTGGAGCAAGCGCTGGACGGCCTGGAGTTCATGGTCAGCATCGACCTTTACATCAATGAAACCACGCGCTACGCCGATCTGATCCTGCCGTCGACCTCGGCGCTGGAAAACGATCACTACGACACCACCTTCAATCTGTTCGCGGTGCGCAACGTCACCCGCTTCAACCGCGCGATCCTCGCCAAGCCTGAGGGTGCTTTACATGACTGGGAGATCTTCGTGGGCCTGGCCAAGGCGTTTGCCGAGAAGACCGGCAAGGAGCTGAAACCGACCATGCCACCGGCGAAGATGATCGACATGGGCCTGCGCATGGGCATGTACGGTGACGCGTCTGAGCAAAAGCTGTCTTTGGCGACACTGTTTGATCATCCGCACGGTATTGATCTGGGGGCGTTGAAAGCTAATCTGGCGCCGCGCCTGAAAACGCCTGATCAGCATGTACAGGCCGCTCCGCCGGAGATCCTTGCTGACCTCGCGCGTTTCGCTGCATTGCAAGCACCGGCCGCCGATGAGCTGTTGATGATTGGCCGCCGTCATGTGCGCAGCAACAACTCCTGGATGCACAACTATCACCGATTGGTGAAGGGCAAGCCGCGTCACCAGTTGTTGATGCACCCGGATGACCTTGCCAGTCGTGGTCTCAACGATGGTCAATTGGTGCGCGTCAGTTCGCGGGTCGGGCAAATCGAAGTCGAAGTACTCGGCAGCCTCGACATGATGAAAGGCGTGGTCAGCCTGCCGCACGGTTGGGGCCATGCGCGCCCGGGCGTGCAAATGGCGATTGCCAGCGGTCAGCCGGGGTCAAGTGCCAATGACTTGACCGATGAATGCCAGCTCGACGAGTTGTCCGGTAACGCAGCGCTCAATGGTGTGCCGGTGACGGTGGCGGCGGCTTGATCTAGTCTGTCGGGGAGACCGAGCATGGCGCTCGGGATTCCGTTACAATGCGCCACCGTGCCGACCCATGAGTCGGAAAGTTCAGCCGAGGTGCTCCATGGATATCATCGAAACGATTAAAGAGCAGATTGCCAACAACACCATTCTGCTTTACATGAAAGGCTCGCCGAATGCCCCACAGTGTGGCTTCTCTGCGAAAGCTGCGCAGGCTGTGATGGCGTGTGGCGAAAAGTTTGCGTACGTGGACATCCTGCAGAACCCGGAAATCCGCGCCAACCTGCCGAAGTACGCCAACTGGCCGACTTTCCCGCAACTGTGGGTCGGCGGTGAATTGGTCGGCGGTAGCGACATCATGACCGAGATGTTTGCAGACGGTTCGCTGCAAAGCACCATCAAGTCGGCTGTTGAAGCGGCAGCGGCGAACAAGTCCGAAGCCTGATCCGGCTTTTGTGGGAGCGAGCCTGCTCGCGAATGCTTTCTGCCGCTGACTACGTTGTCGGCTGACATGACGCTATCGCCAGCAGGCTGGCTCCCACAGGGATTACGGTATTGACCGCAATCCGGGCAATAAAAAGCCCCGCGCCTCGAAAGAGGGCGGGGCTTTTTAGTGTCTCGAGTTTAGCGGGCGCTAACTTACTCTTCGCCCATCTGCGATTGCAGATAATTCTCAAGACCGATCTTATCGATCAGGCCCAGTTGGGTTTCCAGCCAATCGATATGTTCTTCTTCGGATTCGAGAATGTCTTCGAGCAGTTCACGGCTACCGAAGTCACCGACGGTTTCGCAATGCGCGATCGCGGTCTTCAGGTCAGCGTGGCCGGTCTTCTCGATACGCAGGTCGCACTCCAGCATTTCCTTGGTGTGCTCGCCGATGTGCAGCTTGCCCAAGTCCTGCACGTTTGGCAGGCCTTCGAGGAACAGGATGCGCTTGATCAGCTTGTCCGCATGTTTCATCTCGTCGATGGATTCTTTGTATTCGTGTTTGCCGAGCTTGTTCAGACCCCAATCTTCGTACATGCGCGCATGCAGGAAGTACTGATTGATCGCGACCAGCTCATTGGCAAGGATCTTGTTGAGATGCTGGATGACTGTAATGTCGCCTTTCATGATCGGAGTCCTGCCCTGTAATAGCTGTATATACGCCAGAGTTTGAGCTTCGCACTTATAAGTGTCAAACCTAAGTTATTGAATAATATATGAAAATTAATCGGAATAAGAATGTTTGTGTTCCGCGTCTGGAGCCTAAGCAGTTGATTTACAGGCATAAAAAAACCGGACATAAGTCCGGTTCTTTGAAATGAGGTGTTATTACGCAGCAGTAAATTCTACCGGATAGGGGATCGCGGCCTGGGCGGTTTGCAGCTTGGTCAGGGTTTCGCGAACGACTTCCTTGGCAAGGCAGGCACATTTGCCGCATTGGCTGGCGACGCCGGTGGCTTGGCGAACTTCTTTATAGCTGCAGCAACCTTCATAGATCGCTTCGCGGATCTGTCCGTCGGTGACGCCAGTGCAGAGACAAACATACATAAGTGAGAACCGTCGCTGGTTGTGACTCAATTGCGATGGATCTTAATGTTAACGAGAATGATTGTCAAAGTGCTTTCGGAACGCTTCAGCTGATTAACAGCCATGACTGACGAACGGTATTTGCTGGCGATTTGCCTGGCCCCTTAAATGCAGCGTCGTTCTGCGCCTGCTTTGAAAAACCGTTGAAGACAGGCCAAATTCGCAGTGTATGATGGTCGGCCCTTGCGAAGGGGGTTCGTGTCACAGGGCTGTCGCCTGAGGGTGGCAGGCTGGCGCGGACCCTGAACTTCAAGTTTTTACACCAGGAGATATCAATGAGCGTACTCGTAGGCAAACAAGCCCCTGACTTCACCGTCCCGGCCGTACTCGGCAATGGCGAGATCGTTGACAGCTTCACCCTGTCCTCGGCCATCAAAGGCAAATACGGCCTGGTGTTCTTCTACCCACTGGACTTCACCTTCGTCTGCCCGTCCGAGCTGATCGCTCTGGACAACCGCATGGCTGACTTCAAGGCACGCAACGTTGAAGTGATCGCTGTGTCGATCGACTCGCACTTCACTCACAACGCATGGCGCAACACTCCAGTGAACAATGGCGGCATCGGCCAGGTGAAATACACCATGGCTGCCGACATGAAGCACGACATCGCCAAGGCTTACGACGTTGAATCCGAAGGCGGCGTAGCTTTCCGTGGCGCGTTCCTGATCGACGACAAAGGCGTTGTCCGTTCGCAGATCATCAACGACCTGCCACTGGGCCGTAACATGGAAGAGCTGATCCGTCTGGTCGACGCTCTGCAATTCCACGAAGAGCACGGCGAAGTCTGCCCTGCCAACTGGAAGAAAGGCGACAAAGGCATGAACGCTTCGCCAGAAGGCGTTGCTGCATACCTGACCGAGAACGCTGCTGCCCTGTAAGGCGCAACGTAGAGGTACAAAAAACCGGCCCAAGTGGCCGGTTTTTTTATGCGCGGGATTTACCCGACGACCTCCAATCAGTCGTCGAAATCTTCCCAGCCGCCCATCTGTTTCCAGCGGTTGACGATGCCGCAGAACAGCTCTGCGGTCTTCTCGGTGTCGTAACGCGCCGAGTGCGCCTCACGACCGTCGAAATCGATGTCGGCGGCCTGGCAGGCTTTCGCCAGTACGGTTTGACCGTATGCCAGACCGGCCAGCGTCGCGGTATCGAAGCTGGAGAACGGGTGGAACGGGTTGCGCTTCATGTCCAGTCGCGCGACAGCGGCATTGAGGAAGCCAAGGTCGAAGCTGCTGTTGTGACCAACCAGAATCGCGCGCTTGCAGCCATTGGCCTTCAGCGCCTTGCGGATACCACGGAAAATGTCAGTCAGCGCGGTTTCTTCGCTGACCGCCATGCGCAGCGGATGATCGAGCTTGATCCCGGTGAACTCCAGCGCTGCTGCTTCAACGTTGGCGCCTTCGAACGGCTCAACGCGGAAGAAGTAGGTGTGATCGGGGTAAACAAAGCCCTTTTCATCCATGGCGATGGTGGTCGCAGCAATCTCCAGCAACGCATCGGTGGCCGAGTTGAAGCCGCCGGTTTCTACGTCGACGACAACCGGCAGGTAGCCGCGAAAGCGTGCTGCCATCGGGTGACGGGAACCGCCACCACCACTTTGACCGTCCAGTTCGTCGTCGAAATGGTCTTCACTCACGCGTGTTCCTCCAGCAGGCGCCAGCGCAGTTTTTCACCGGCGCGCAGCGGGATAACGGTCAGCTCGCCAAACGGCAGGCTGGTCGGGGCAGTCCATTCTTCACGAACCAGGGTGATGCGATCGGTGTTCGCCGGCAGGCCGTAGAAACGCGGGCCGTTGAGGCTGGCGAAGGCTTCGAGCTTGTCCAGCGCGTTACGCTGTTCGAAGGCTTCAGCGTACATCTCGATGGCGGCGTACGCGGTGTAGCAGCCGGCGCAACCGCAAGCGGCTTCCTTGGCGTGCTGGGCGTGCGGCGCCGAATCGGTGCCGAGGAAGAACTTCGCGCTGCCACTGGTGGCGGCGTCGAGCAGGGCTTCCTGATGCGTATTGCGCTTGAGGATCGGCAGGCAATAGAAGTGCGGCCGAATCCCGCCAACCAGCATGTGATTGCGGTTGTAGAGCAGGTGATGCGCGGTGATGGTCGCGCCAACGTTGGCCGAAGCCTCGTTGACGAACTGCACGGCGTCGCCGGTGGTGATGTGTTCGAACACCACTTTCAGCGTCGGGAAGCGCTCGACCACACGACGCATGTGCTCATCGATGAAAATCTTTTCGCGGTCGAACACATCGACGTCGCCACGGGTGACTTCACCGTGGATCAACAGCGGCATGCCGACTTCTGCCATGGCTTCGATTGCCGGCAGAATCTTGTCGATGCTGGTCACGCCGGAATCGGAGTTGGTGGTCGCGCCGGCCGGGTACAGCTTGGCGGCGTAGACAAAACCACTGGCCTTGGCTTCACGAATTTCTTCGGGCTGGGTGCGGTCGGTGAGGTACAGCACCATCAGCGGCTCAAAGCGACTGCCGGCCGGGCGGGCAGCGAGAATCCGCTGGCGATAGCCGTCGGCTTCAGCGGCGTTGCGCACCGGGGGTACCAGGTTGGGCATGATGATGGCGCGACCAAAAGTGCGCGCAACATCGGCAACGGTATTGGTCAACACGGCACCATCGCGAAGATGAATGTGCCAGTCGTCGGGACGCAGCAGGGTCAGGCGGTCGGACATGAGGGGCTTCCAGGCGGGTCAAACTGAGGCGAATGCTACCGGAAAAGACTCTTGCAGGCACTCGCTATCAAGTTTTGCGGGAACCTTCCGATATCCCGTAGGTATGCCGTAAACATAGTGTGAATCGGTCTTTGTGTTTCAGAAGCCAATGGAGCCTCCCGTGCGCCAGCGTTATTTAGCCTTGCTCAGTGTGTTTGCCAGCCTTCCGGCCATGGCGCTCACGTACCAGACCCGTCTGGAGAACATTGAGTGGACGGTCGCCGGCGACAAGTTCGAATGTCGTCTGACCCAACCGATCACTGATTTCGGCTCGGGTGAGTTCGTGCGCAAGGCCGGCGAACAGGCGATCTTCCGTCTGAATGCCTACAACGCCATGCTTGGCGGTGGTTCGGCGACGTTGCTTGCGGCCGCTGCACCTTGGCAGCCGGGGCGTGGTGACATCAATCTGGGCAACGTCCGGCTCGGCAGTGGCAACGTGCTGTTCAGCAGTTCGCAGTCGCAGGCCGGCGGTTTGATCAGCGGCCTGCTGGACGGACGCAGCCCGGTTGTACGTCGTGCGTCTGGCGATGGCCGTGTCTCGGAAGTGCGTTTATTGCCGGTGAAATTCAGCAAGGCGTTTAACGACTATCAGACCTGTGTAGCGAAATTGCTGCCGCAGAATTTCGACCAGATCAAGCAATCGCAGATCGGCTTCCCCGGCGAGGGCGTTGACCTCGATGCCGCCGCCAAGGCCAAGCTGCAAGTGATGCTCGAATTCATGAAGGCCGATCCGACGGTCAATCACATCGAACTCGATGGCCATTCCGACAACAGCGGCAATCGCCTGACCAACCGTGAACTGTCGCGCCGCCGAGCATTGGCAGTGGTCGACTTCTTCAAGGCCAATGGCATCGCCGAATCGCAGATCACAGTACGTTTCCACGGTGAACAATACCCATTGGTTCCGAACACCAATTCGGCCAACCGGGCGAAGAACCGTCGAGTTGCGGTGAAGCTTGCACGCGTGGCGCCAACCACCGCTCCAGCGCCTCAGGCGAGCACCCCAGCCAGCACCGCAGCGACTTCCTGACCCGCCGGTCATCGTCGCGCTGTCGACAGATTCTGTCGCTTTGTCGTCTTAAGCTGTCGCGCCTCTGTAAATTATCGCGTTTGAGCGGTAGACTCCTCGGCTTTCCGTAGAACCCCGTGGAGTGATGGCATGGCGGACGTAAACAAGGTCGTTCTGGCGTATTCCGGCGGCCTGGACACTTCGGTGATCCTCAAGTGGCTGCAGGATACTTATAACTGTGAAGTGGTGACCTTCACCGCTGATCTCGGTCAAGGCGAAGAGGTCGAGCCGGCCCGCGCCAAGGCTCAGGCCATGGGCGTCAAAGAAATCTACATCGACGATCTGCGCGAAGAGTTCGTGCGTGATTTCGTGTTCCCGATGTTCCGCGCCAACACCGTTTACGAAGGCGAGTACCTGCTGGGTACTTCCATCGCACGTCCGCTGATCGCCAAACGTCTGATCGAAATCGCCAACGAAACCGGCGCTGACGCCATTTCCCATGGCGCCACCGGCAAGGGCAACGACCAGGTGCGCTTCGAACTGGGTGCCTACGCACTCAAGCCAGGCGTAAAAGTGATCGCGCCTTGGCGTGAGTGGGACCTGCTGTCCCGCGAGAAGCTGATGGACTACGCCGAGAAGCACGCGATCCCGATCGAGCGTCACGGCAAGAAGAAGTCCCCGTACTCGATGGACGCCAACCTGCTGCACATCTCCTACGAAGGCGGCGTGCTGGAAGATACCTGGACCGAGCACGAAGAAGACATGTGGAAATGGACCGTCTCCCCGGAGAACGCTCCTGATAAAGCGCAATACCTGGAACTGACCTACCGCAACGGCGACATCGTTGCACTGGACGGCGTCGAAATGACTCCGGCCACCGTGCTGGCGACGCTTAACAAAATCGGTGGTGCTCACGGTATCGGCCGTCTCGACATCGTCGAGAACCGTTACGTCGGCATGAAGTCCCGTGGTTGCTATGAAACCCCGGGCGGCACCATCATGCTGCGCGCTCACCGCGCCATCGAATCGATCACCCTGGACCGCGAAGTCGCTCACCTCAAAGACGAGTTGATGCCGAAATACGCCAGCCTGATCTACACCGGTTACTGGTGGAGCCCAGAGCGTCTTATGCTGCAGCAGATGATCGACGCTTCGCAGGTCAACGTGAACGGCGTTGTGCGCCTGAAGTTGTACAAAGGCAACGTGATCGTCACTGGCCGCAAGTCCGACGATTCGCTGTTCGATTCCAACATCGCGACCTTCGAAGAAGACGGCGGTGCTTACAACCAGGCCGACGCGGCGGGTTTCATCAAGCTCAACGCGCTGCGCATGCGCATTGCTGCCAACAAGGGCCGCAAGCTGTTCTGAGATTTTTCAGGCTGAGGCGCAATGAAAGGGCGGCCTTGTCTTCGAGACAAGGCCGCCTTTTTTTTAAATTCGTTGTCAGTTTGTTGTCGAGTGATGCCAATACCTGGCTGCATGTGCGGCGAGGACAGACTGTTCAATTGCGACCCAGCAGCGTCACCGCTTGTGAGCACAGGTTGTAAACAATGCAAAGTGTTGTGCTCGAACCTTTCTTTGCATGTTTGATCTGCATGAGTGCATTTTTAGTCAGTGAAGCATCTGACACATGATTGGAAAGAAACACGATGACCCGGTCGGTATTTTTATCGGAATTTCGGATTTTTTCCAGAATCGTGGCGAACTCTCTCGACGCCTCAATATTGCGTGCATCAACAATATGAAGGTTGCTGATGGATGCGGGTAAGCGAATATTGTGTTGAACGGTTAGGTTTTGATTCGTATCGAGGCGTGGCGGAGGGTCGGGGACGTTATGGATTTTGCACGAATCCTTGCACAGTGCAGCCGCGCTCTCGCAGGGCACGATGTGGCTTGATATTTCAAACGTATCGAGTGTGCCTGGTTCCTGCGTTAACGTATTTCGTTTGTTGTCATGATCATTACTGTCCATTGCTTTTAAAAAGCTCTCGTCTTTGCCGAAGTCGGAAGGCGAATAGAGGGAGCGGTAGTTGAAGTTAAGCGTTATAAAAAAAAGAAATAACAAGTAAAACGGAAAACTGATCAAGAACCACACGTATACGGCCCGGTCCTCATTATTGAGGAAGGGTAGAGAAATAGCGGCCGAGGCCTCGGAGAGTCCAGCAAATATTGCGATGACTGTCATTGGGTTGTTGATCTTGTTTTTTATCCTTAACATGGTCTTGTTCTTTTGTTTTGGTTTTCTCATTTGATGGCGTCGTTTTGTTTGGTTGTTAGTAAAGTGGTTGATTGGAACTTGTATTTATAGCAAAAAGCCTTTGTAAGGCCGTAAATATCTTGTTTCAGTGTTTATTAACTAGTAGGAAGGGTATTGATCCGGTTCGTACGCTTGTAATGCAGTGACCGTAGGCTCTGGCAGGCTTTTCGGTCTTTGCAGGCGCACGCGGTTACAAATCTGCAACGGACAGGTTGCGCAGTATCTAGAGCGGTATGTCGTCGGATATTTAGGAGGGCAATGATTTTTTGTAGGAATAATCCTCAATCACTGTAGGGGATGTCTTGCGATGCGAGTCCATGAAAGGCTTGGCATACTAAGGGGCAAGTGACTGGGCTATTGTGCGTGTTCTAAAAACTCGAACAGCGAAACTGGACTTGCCCATGAATAAAGTGCTGATCGTGGATGACCACCCCGTCATTCGTCTCGCGGTACGTATGCTGATGGAACGTCATGGCTACGAAGTGATTGCAGAAACTGATAATGGTGTAGATGCATTACAACTTGCTCGCGAGCAAATGCCGGATATAGTCATTCTGGATATTGGAATACCGAAACTTGATGGGCTTGAGGTTATTGCTCGCCTGACTTCGACAACCATGCCTATTAAAGTGCTGGTGTTGACTTCGCAAGCCCCTGGGCACTTTTCGATGCGCTGCATGCAATCAGGGGCGGCGGGTTATGTCTGTAAACAGCAGGATCTCACCGAGTTGTTGAGTGCGATCAAGGCGGTTTTATCCGGATACAGTTACTTTCCCAATCAGGCACTCCACACAGTGCGGACCAGTTTGGGTAATGCCAGTGAAGCCGATATGGTGGATCGCCTTTCCGGTCGCGAAATGATGGTGTTGCAGCAGTTGGCGCGGGGCAAGACGAACAAGGAAATCGCCGATGGCATGTTCCTGAGCAACAAAACCGTGAGCACTTACAAGACCCGCTTGTTGCTGAAACTCAATGCGCGCTCGCTGGTAGATCTGATCGAGTTAGCGCAGCGCAATGGGCTCGTCTGAATCTTTCAGTCGCTGACGGGGTCATGGGCCGATCGAATTCAGTGAGTCGCAGAAAGTAAAAAGCCTCCGGTTCGGGAGGCTTTCAAGTTTCAAAGATCAAAGTCGTAATCGGCCAATCGCTTTAGCAGTCGGCGCTCCTCAAGCAGGTTGTCGATAGTGCGGCGCTTGCTCAGATTGGTCTTGGCAACTTCAACCGCCGGTTCGGCGTCATCTGCCTCCGTGATGTCGTCATCCAGCTCCAGTTCCTCTTTGTCAGTACTCATAAATCACTCCCACACTAAGACTGCCTTTGGCGCTCCTTATATCGACATTCCCGCGTCGGGTAAAAAAGATTTTTTCAATCGACCATTCAATAATTCCAATAGCCGGTCAATCGTCCGATGTTTTGTGTTTGTACTCGCACAGGTCTTCAATTCGGCAGCTACCGCACCGCGGCTTGCGGGCCAGACACACATAGCGCCCGTGGAGAATCAGCCAGTGATGGGAGTCGAGCAAGAATTGCCTGGGTACAAACTTCATCAGCTTGTTTTCCACTTCGACAACATTCTTGCCGGGAGCGATGCCGGTCCGGTTGCTGACGCGGAAGATGTGCGTATCGACGGCCATGGTCAACTGGCGAAAAGCTGTATTGAGTACCACATTGGCGGTTTTGCGACCGACGCCGGGCAAGGCTTCAAGCTCTTCACGCGTTTGTGGTACTGCACCGCCGTGGCGTTCGACCAGCAAGCGGCAGGTCTCGATGACGTTCTTGGCCTTGCTGTTGTAGAGGCCGATGGTCTTGATGTATTCGGACAGCCCTTCGACGCCCAGTGCATGGATCGCTGAAGGCGTGTTGGCAACCGGAAACAGCTTCGCTGTCGCTTTGTTGACACCGACGTCGGTCGATTGCGCTGAAAGAATTACCGCAATCAGCAGTTCGAACGGCGAGGTATAGGCCAGTTCGGTTTTCGGCTCGGGGTTGTCCTCATGCAGTCGACGAAAAATCTCAAGACGTTTTGCGGCATTCATGGGCGATGCGTTTCCTTGAAAATAGAGTTCGAGCCGGTCCACGCCTGACGAGCTGCGAGCAGCAGCCCCAACGAAATCAAAGCGCCGGGAACCACGGTTGCCAAATGCAACCCGGCACTGAATAAGAGCAGACCTTGCCAGTGTTCGAACAGGCCGTGACCGAGGGTTCCGCGGCCCGCGAGCTCTCGTAACCCGGCAAGTATCAGCATCAAAACGCCAAATCCGGCACTGGGTCTGAGGCGCTCGGTCAGTGTCTGGCGGAAAAATCCATGGTGCTCCAGCACCACGCACTGCAGCCCGATCAGGCCAGCGTAGAGACCAAAAGCCTGGTGCCATGGCAAAAACCAGCGTTGCGCGAAGATCTCCGCACAACTGGTCAACGTAGCCGCGAGCAACAAACTCGCCAGCAATGTCCTTGCCCCCGACGTACGGCATCGCAAAGGTGCCATGCAAAAGCCGTATGCACCGGCCACAGTGATGAACATCAAAGCGGCTCCCAACGCGCCCGCCAGGGAGCTGGTTGTGCCCAGCAGGATTACCAGCATCAGTGAGTTCGACAGCTTTGCCATCCGCTTCATGGTTCGCTCCCCAGCAGCGCCGTTCGATGGGCATCGAAGTAGCGCAACGCGTCATGGATCGCGTTGATCGCCGCGCGGGACGTAATCGTCGCCCCGGCTATCTGATCAAATTGGCCTTGATCCTTTTTCAAAGCCCAACCGGTATCCGTCGGTTCATCACTGGATTTGCCGGTGAATGTCCCAAGCCAGGCATTCGGCCAGTCACCCAAATGCCCGCCGAGCGCTGGAGTTTCATTTTGCTTGAGGGACTTCACACCCAGCAGTTTTCCCTGGGCATCAATGGCGATCAGTAACTCGATAGTGCCCGCATAACCTTGGGACTGGCTACGCAACAACACAGCTACCGGTCGCCCAGCCTGGGTCGCGCGATAGCCGCCGGTCAGCGTGCTATGGGGCAAGGCGATATTCGCCAATGCCAGCGGCTGCTCCAGCGGTTGATTGTCGTAACTATTGATTGCGAGCACATCGAGCAGTTTGTGGCTGTCGATCAGGCGTTGCTCGGCGGCAATCTGCGGGGCATTGCTGCGTTGCACCAGATACGTCGTACCGGCGCCGACAATGGTCAACAGCAGCAGGGTGAGTGCACTCGTCAATCGGTTCATGGCGCCGTCCGTGCCTGTCGGCTTACGGCAAAGCGTTCCAGTGCCGGTACGCAGAGATTCATCAGCAATACGGCAAACGCAACACCGTCCGGGTAACCACCCCACGTACGAATCAGATAAGTCAGCAACCCGACGCCAACACCGAAAAGCAGGCGGGCGAGCGCGCTTTTGGCGCCGGACACCGGTTCAGTAATGATGAAAAATGCGCCGAGCATGGTTGCGCCGCTCAGCAGGTGGAACACTGGCGAGCCGTGAGAGTCGGAGCCTGAGCCATTCCAGCACAGCAGACTGACCAGAAACAGGCTGGCGAGCATACCGACCGGCGCGTGCCAGCCGAACACTCGCCGTTGCAGCAAAAACAGCCCGCCAACCAGAAACGCCAGATTCACCCATTCCACGCCATGTCCGCCGAATTGCCCGAAGGCCGGGTTGGCGGCGAAGAGTTCATCGATGGTCAGGCTTTTGTTGATGCGCAAGGTGTCCAGCGCCGTGGCCTGAACCCAGGCATCCGGCGCCTGCCGTGGGTTGAATACCTGCTGGACGGCGTCGAGCAGACTCATACTGTGGACAGGCCACTGCGTCATCGGCTGCGAGAACATCACGATCGCCAGGGCAAAACCGAGCATGGCCGGATTGAACGGGTTTTTGCCTACGCCGCCGTACAGGTGTTTGCCAAACAGCAGGCCCGAAGCGATCGCGACCACTGTCAGCCACCAAGGGCAATATGGCGGCAAGGCTGCGGCAAGCAGCGTTGCACTGACCAGCGCGCTGCCGTCGCTCAGGGTGGGCCGCAACGGTTGCCGGCGCAGGCGGGTAATACCGGCCTCGACCACCAACGCAGTGCTGGCGGACAGGATCAGATTGATCAAAACGCCCCACCCGTACCACCAGACCAGGGCCAGCAGTCCCGGTAGAGTGGCTAGCAGCACCTGCCTCATTGCCTGTTGCAGGCGAAAGTCCAGAGCCTCAAGGGGCGGCATGGTCTTGCACCTGGCGCTCGGCGTCTTGCAGGCGGGCGCGGGCCTTGTCGAGGGTTTCGGCCGGGGTGTCGGCGCGGCGTTCGAGTTTGTTGAGGTCCGCGCGAGCGTAGGCCAATTCGGTTTTCAACTGGCGAAGGTGGCTGTCGATAGGGCGCTTTTCTACTCGCACCAGGTCAGGCAAAGGCTGCTCGCTGGCCGCTTCGGCATCATGCAAAGCCTGCTCGGCATCGCGCAAAGCCTGTTCCAGGGTAGCGATCTGTTCCGGCGCGGCTTCGGCGGTCTGCGCTTTTTTCAGTTCGGCGCGGCGCATGGCCAGTTGGATCTTCGCCCGTTTCAAATCAGCATCTTTCGCCGGCGCCGTGACGATCGGGGCCGGAGGGGCGCTGGTTTCGAGTTTTGCCAAAGCGTGTTCCGCGACCTCGAACTGCTGCTGCAGCACGATCAGTTGCGACTGTTGCTCGAACGTCGGCGGATGGCCAAAAGCTTTCAACGACTTGTGCAATTGTGCCCGGCTCATCGCCACATCGATCTTGGCTTTCTTCAACGCCGCATCTGCGGTCGCCGCTTTTTGCGCACGCACCCGTTCCAGCGCCGCCTGCACCGGGTCGGTTGCGGACACTTCAGGTTGCGCCGCCCGTTTCGCTCGGGCTTCACGCTCAGCCTGTTTCTGTTGTTCTTCCCGTCGCAGACGCTCATTACGTCGCTCAAAGCGCTGGCGTGCGTGATCACGCTTTGCGGCGCGGGCGCGTTGCTCGTCGAGATTGACGGCCAGACCTCCCACCACCGGCAGCGTGCCGAGCGGCAGCGGGTGCATTTCAATGCAATCCACCGGGCATGGGGCGACGCACAGGTCGCATCCGGTGCATTCATCGATGATCACGGTGTGCATCAATTTTGCCGCGCCGACGATGGCATCGATCGGACAGGCCTGAATGCATTTGGTGCAGCCGATGCATTCGGCTTCGCGGATAAAGGCAACCTGCGGCGGCGCCGAACCGCGACTGATATCGAGTTCCAGCACCGGCACTTTCAACAGCTCGGCCAGCGCCACAATGGTTTCTTCACCGCCCGGCGGACACTTGTTGATCGGCTCGCCCTCGGCGATGCCTTGTGCGTACGGCTTGCATCCGGGATGGCCGCATTTGCCGCATTGGGTCTGCGGCAGAAGGGCATCGATGCGTTGAATCAGACTCATGTTTTGATCAGTCCACTGAATCCGAGAAAAATCACTGCGATCAGTCCGGCGCCGATCAGATCGATCGGCAGGCCACGGAAGGGCAGGGGAATATCGTTGTCGACCGTGCGTTCACGCAAATCCTGGAACAGGCTCAGGACCAGCCAGAAGCCCAGCCCGGCACCGAGGCTCAAAGCCGTCGCGTGCAACAGGCCTTGATCGTCTTGCACATTGATCAACGTCAGCCCGAGTACGCCGGCATTGCCCAGCAACAGCGGCCACAACCCGTCGAATGGCCAGGCGGGCAGCCAATGCGCCAACAGTTTCAGGATCGGTGCGATCAATAGCACGTTCAGCGGCAGGAAGACGAACAGGTGCAGGGCTTCCAGTTGCAATGGCACCAACAGCCAATGCCAGAGCGCGTAACCGAGTACACCGACGACCAGCATCAGACACAACGTCGCCAGCCCCAGCGCATGCACCTGGCGACGACTGCCCGCCAACAGCGGATCGACGCCCAGCGGCCAGTGCAACACGAAGTTGTTGAGCAGTGCAGCACTGATGAGCGTAAGCACAAGTTCGGTCATGGTTCTGCCAGCGAAACGGGCGTGTGTCTCTTTAGGTTAGGCATTATCCGGCCAGATATGAAAAATCCCACAGGCATGCCGGGCACGCCTGTGGGATCAATTGACCGCCAGCTGTTACTTGATGCGCTGACCCGGCTTGGCGCCGCTGTCCGGGCTCAGCAGGTAGATTTCTTCACCGCCAGGGCCGGCCGCCATCACCATGCCTTCGGAGATACCGAACTTCATTTTCCGTGGCTTGAGGTTGGCGATCATCATGGTCAGGCGACCGTCGAGTTTGGACGGATCCGGGTAAGCGCTCTTGATGCCCGAGAACACGTTGCGTTGCTCGTCACCGATATCCAGTGTCAGGCGCAGCAGTTTGTCGGCACCCTCCACATGTTCGGCCTTGACGATCAATGCGACGCGCAGGTCGATGGCGGCAAACGCGTCGAAGTCGATTTCCGGCGACAGCGGATCCTTGGCCAGTTCGCCGTTGCCGGCAGGCGCAGCAGCACCGGTGTCGGTCTGGCTGGCGGTCAGGTCTTCTTTCGAGGCGTCGCTCATGGCTTGCACTTTTACCGGGTCAATGCGGGTCATCAACGGCTTGAATTCGTTCAACTGGTGGTTGGCCAGCAGGGTGGTGTGGTCGTTCCAGGTCAGCGGGGCGACATTGAGGAACGCCTCGGCATCGGCGGCCAGCAGCGGCAGCACCGGTTTGAGGAAGATCACCAGTTGGCGGAACAGGTTGATGGCGGTGGCGCAGATCGCCTGGACTTCATCCTGCTTGCCTTCCTGTTTGTTCAACGACCACGGCGCCTTGTCGGCGATCCACGCGTTGGCACGGTCGGCCAGGGCCATGGTTTCACGCATGGCACGGGCGAAGTCGCGGGCTTCATAAGCATCGGCAATGCTTGGCGCGGCAGCGAGGAACGCTTCGGTCAGTTCTGGCGCGGCATTGGTGCCGACCAGCAGGCCGCCGTTACCTTTGTGGATGAAACCGGCGCAACGGCTGGCGATGTTGACCACTTTGCCGACCAGGTCGGAGTTGACCTTCTGCACGAAGTCCTCGAGGTTCAGGTCGAGGTCATCGACGCCACGACCGAGTTTGGCCGCGTAGTAATAGCGCAGGTATTCCGGCGACAGGTGATCCAGATACGTTCGGGCCTTGATGAAGGTGCCGCGCGATTTGGACATTTTCTGGCCGTTGACAGTCAGGTAGCCGTGTACGTTGATGCCGGTCGGCTTGCGGTAGCCCGCGCCTTCGAGCATCGCTGGCCAGAACAGCGCGTGGAAATTGACGATGTCCTTGCCGATGAAGTGGTACAGCTCGGCAGTGGAGTCCTTGCCCCAGAACGCGTCGAAATCCAGTTCCGGCGTGCGCTCGCAGAGGTTCTTGAAGCTGGCCATGTAGCCGATCGGCGCATCCAGCCACACGTAGAAATACTTGCCCGGCTCGCCCGGGATCTCGAAACCGAAGTACGGCGCATCGCGGGAGATGTCCCACTGCTGCAGGCCGGCGTCGAGCCATTCGGCGATCTTGTTGGCGACGGCGTCTTGCAGGGTGCCGCTTCGGGTCCAGGTCTGCAGCATTTGCTGGAAGTCTGGCAGTTTGAAGAAGAAGTGCTGGGAATCCTTGAGCACCGGGGTGGCGCCAGAGATGGCCGACTTCGGATCCTTCAGGTCAGTCGGTGCGTAGGTCGCACCGCACTTTTCGCAGTTGTCGCCGTATTGGTCTTCGGTGCCGCATTTCGGGCAGGTGCCCTTGATGAAGCGGTCGGCCAGGAACATTTTCTTTTCCGGGTCGAAATACTGGGTGATCGAGCGTTGGGCGATGTGCCCGGCGTCACGCAGCTTGATGTAGATCTGGCTCGACAGCTCACGGTTTTCTTCGGCGTGAGTGGAGTGGAAGTTGTCGAAATCAACCAGAAACTCGGCAAAGTCGGCGCTGTGTTCAGCCTGCACATTGGCGATCAGTTGTTCCGGGGTGATGCCTTCCTTTTCCGCGCGCAGCATGATCGCCGAACCGTGGGCGTCGTCGGCGCAGACGTAGATGCATTGATTGCCGCGATGCTTCTGGAAGCGCACCCACATATCGGTCTGGATATATTCCAGCATATGGCCAAGGTGAATCGAACCGTTGGCGTAGGGCAGGGCGCTGGTGACGAGGATCTTGCGTGGTTCGGACATGTGGGGCTTCGCTACTTGATGAAACGGAGGTCGGCCACTATAAAGCGCCGGGCAAGATATTTCACCCCTGCAAATCGTTGCCGGGCATGCCGTCCGGAGGATAGAAGGGGTAGGATACCCGCCATCTTTTCCCAGTCTTGTTATCGGAGTTGCCCATGAGCGCCATCACTCGCGCAGCGGTGGAAGCCGTCCTCAGCCAATACACCGACCCTTACCTGAACCAGGACCCGGTCAGCGCCGGTTGCGTGAAGCACATCGAGATCGTCGGTGACCGCGTCAACGTGCAGCTGGAAATCGGATACGCCGCCGGCCTGTTCAAGAGCGGCTGGGCGCAAATGCTGCAATTGGCCATCGAGAACCTTGACGGTGTCGCGGCCGCGAAAGTAGAGATCAATACAGTCATCGCCGCGCACAAAGCCCAGGCGCAGATCCCGGGGCTGGCCAACGTCAAGAACGTGGTCGCCGTGGCCTCGGGCAAGGGCGGTGTGGGTAAATCGACCACCGCCGCCAACCTGGCGCTGGCGCTGGCCCGTGAAGGCGCCAAAGTCGGCATTCTCGACGCCGATATCTACGGCCCGAGCCAAGGCATCATGTTCGGCATCCCCGAGCGCACCCGCCCGGAGGTCAAGGATCAGAAGTGGTTCGTGCCGCTCAAGGCCCATGGCGTTGAAGTCATGTCGATGGCGTTCCTGACCGACGACAACACGCCGATGGTCTGGCGCGGGCCGATGGTCTCCGGCGCACTGCTGCAACTGGTCACGCAAACCGCGTGGGGCGATCTGGACTATCTGGTTATCGACATGCCGCCGGGCACTGGCGACATTCAGTTGACCCTGGCACAGAAAGTCCCGGTGGCCGGCGCTGTCATCGTCACCACCCCGCAGGATCTAGCCCTGCTCGACGCGCGCAAGGGCGTGGAAATGTTCCGCAAGGTCAACATTCCGGTGCTGGGCGTAGTGGAAAACATGGCCGTGCACATCTGCTCGAACTGCGGGCATGCCGAGCATCTGTTCGGTGAGGGCGGCGGTGAGAAACTGGCGACCCAGTACGGTGTGGAACTGCTGGCTTCGCTGCCGTTGTCGATGTTGATCCGTGAGCAGGCCGATGGCGGCAAGCCAACGGTGATCGCCGAGCCGGACAGCCAGATTGCCATGGTCTATCAGGAACTGGCCCGCCACGTCGGCGCGCGGATTGTGTTGCAGGAAGCGGCGACGCCGGCGATGCCGAATATCACCATCAGCGACGATTGATCAATCAGCAACAGCGATAACCCTGTAGGAGTGAGCCTGCTCGCGATAGCGGAATAACATTCAACAGATTTGTTGAATGAATGACCGCAATCGCGAGCAGGCTCACTCCTACATTTGTTTTGTGTTGGCAGTCAGATCCGCAACCCGCCATCCATCTCCAGAATCCGTCCGGTGTAATAGTCGTTTTCGAAGATATACGCCGCCGAATGCGCAATCTCTTCCGGCTTGCCCATGCGCTTGAGCGGAATCCCCGAAGTCATTTTCTCCAGCGCTTCCGGCTTCATGCCCAGGGTCATCTCGGTTTCGATGAAACCCGGTGCAATCCCCGCGACACGAATGCCATAACGCGCCAGTTCCTTGGCCCAAGTCACGGTGGCTGCGGCAACACCGGCCTTGGCCGCGGAGTAGTTGGTCTGGCCAACGTTGCCTGCACGCGAGATCGACGAGATGTTGATGATCGCGCCGCTGTTCTTCAGCTCGACCATTTTCGCCGCCACTTCACGGGTGCAGAGGAACACGCCGGTCAGGTTGACGTCGATCACCGCCTGCCACTGTGCCAGGCTCATCTTGGTCATTTCGCCATCCTTGACCTTCAGCAGCAGGCCATCACGGAGGATCCCGGCGTTGTTGATCAGGCCGTGGATCGCGCCAAAGTCAGCGGCAACCAGAGCGACCATGTGCTCGACCTGCTCTTCATTGGCGACGTTGCACAGATAACTGCGCGCCTCGACGCCCTTGGCCTTGCAAGCCGCGACCGCGTCGTCGAGCTTTTCCTGATTGAGGTCGACGAGGGCGAGCTTCGCGCCTTTGCCGGCGAAATACTCGGCCATCGAACGGCCCAAACCTTGGCAACCGCCAGTGATAATGATTACTTTGTCGTTGAGTTGCATTCGCATGCCCCGATAGCAGGTCTGAGTAGTTTTTGTTTTCAGCGACTCCCGATCTGCACCGGCCGTGGCTGGTTTGCACATGAGAATTGCCCGCTGGCGTGACTGGGACTTGATCCCGGGCGCCCGTCCGTTTTTTCGACGGATACTATTTAAGGAGTCATAAATTGAGCGTTGAAGTGGCGAAGAATGCCCGAGAATTGCTTCTCAAGGAATACCGTGGAGTGCTGTCGACCCACTCCAAATCGATGCCCGGTTTTCCTTTTGGCTCCGTAGTGCCTTATTGCCTGGACGAGCAGGGCCGGCCGCTGATCCTGATCAGCCGCATCGCCCAGCACACCCACAACCTGCAGAAAGACCCGAAATGCTCGATGCTCGTCGGCGAGCGCGAGGCCGATGATGTGCAAGCCGTTGGTCGCCTGACCTATCTGGCCGAAGCGCAAAAGCTCGAAGACACGGCCAGCATTGAAGCGGCGGCCGAGCGTTATTACCGCTATTTCCCTGACTCGCAGAACTATCACAAGGCCCACGACTTCGATTTCTGGGTACTGAGCCCGGTGCGCCACCGCTACATCGGCGGTTTCGGCGCGATTCACTGGATTGATCAACTGACCCTGGCCAACCCGTTCGCCGGCAAGGCTGAAGTCAGCATGGTCGAGCACATGAACAGCGACCACGGCAAAGCCATCGCGCACTATGTCGATCTCGCCGGTCTACCGAAAAGCGTACCGGCGCAACTGGCCGGGATCGACAGCGAAGGCATGCACCTGCGCATCGGTCAGGCGCTGTACTGGCTACCGTTTCAAGCTCCTTGTCATACGCCGACACAAGTGCGCGAAGCCTTGGTTTCATTGGCTCACGCACAGGTCTGGCCAAAAAATGCAGTGGCCGACGCTTGAATTCACGAAAGGGCGACGTCATCTAAGGCTTACTGCAAGGCATTTCTTGCGTTGAGGAAACTTTGATGCGCCCTTTTCTGTTGCTCTTTCTGCTGTTTCCAGTGCTGGAGCTGTTCGTATTCGTCAAAGTGGCAGGTTCCATCGGGTTTTTCCCGGCCCTGCTGCTGATTATTCTCGGCTCGATGTTCGGCGTGTTCGTGCTGCGCGTCGCCGGTCTGGCTACGGCCCTGCGTGCCCGTGAAAGCCTGAACCGTGGCGAACTGCCTGCGCAAACCATGCTTGAAGGGCTGATGCTGGCATTGGCCGGTGGCCTGTTGATCCTGCCTGGCTTTATCAGCGATGTGGTCGGTCTGGTCATGCTGCTGCCGTTCACGCGTCGTCTGCTGGCGAATAAAATGCGCCAGCGCGCCGAAGAGCAGGCCATGCGTCAGCGCGCGTTCGCCGACGACCTGCAACCCCGTGGCGGTCCTGCACCGCGTCAGCCTCTGGGCCGCGAGGGTGATGTGATCGAAGGCGAGTTCGAACACCGCGACAGCAAGTAACTGCGCTCGCTGCACGGCACCTTCGGGTGCCGTGCTCGTTTATGGGCCGCATTTATGCAGAACATCGGTGAAAAATTTTTCGCCTGGCCCTTGTAATAAGCTTATGCGCCCTTATGTATCGGTCACCGAAAGGTTTCTGGCATTTGAGCCAGTCAGTCTTCCGCGGCTCGCTTGACGAACCGCAACCGGCGCAGGCCGGATTTGTTAAACCCGCCGGGACTACACCGGCCGATGAAAACCACAATTAGGAGAGATCGACAATGAAGCTTCGTCCTCTGCATGACCGCGTCGTAATCCGTCGCAGCGAAGAAGAAAAGAAAACCGCTGGCGGTATCGTCCTGCCAGGTTCGGCTGCTGAAAAAGCCAACCACGGTGTGATTCTCGCTGTAGGCCCGGGCAAAGCTCTGGAAAACGGCGAAGTGCGCGCACTGTCCGTTAAAGAAGGCGACAAGGTTGTGTTCGGTCCTTACTCCGGCAGCAACACTGTGAAAGTCGACGGCGAAGACCTGCTGGTAATGAGCGAGAACGAAATCCTCGCCGTTATCGAAGGCTGATACCCCCGTTCATTTTCCCGCTACTACAAAGTATTTAAGGAATATCGATCATGGCTGCTAAAGAAGTTCTGTTTGGCGATTCCGCCCGTAAAAAAATGCTCAAGGGCGTCAACGTCCTGGCTGACGCAGTAAAAGCGACCCTGGGCCCGAAAGGCCGTAACGTGATCATCGAGAAGAGCTTCGGCGCTCCGACCATCACCAAGGACGGCGTTTCCGTCGCCAAAGAAATCGAACTCGAAGACCGTTTCGAAAACATGGGCGCGCAGCTGGTCAAAGACGTTGCCTCCCGTGCCAACGATGACGCTGGTGACGGTACTACCACCGCTACCGTTCTGGCTCAGTCGATCGTCAACGAAGGCCTGAAAGCCGTCGCTGCCGGCATGAACCCGATGGACCTGAAGCGCGGTATCGACAAAGCGACCATCGCTATCGTCAAAGAGCTGAAGAACCTTTCCAAGCCATGCGCTGACACCAAGGCCATCGCTCAGGTAGGCACCATCTCGGCCAACTCCGACAGCTCCATCGGCGACATCATTGCCGAAGCCATGGAAAAAGTCGGTAAAGAAGGTGTGATCACCGTTGAAGAAGGCACTGGCCTGGAAAACGAACTGTCGGTTGTAGAAGGCATGCAGTTCGACCGTGGCTACCTGTCCCCGTACTTCGTCAACAAGCCGGAAACCATGGTTGCCGAACTGGACAACCCACTGGTGCTGCTGGTCGACAAAAAGATCTCGAACATCCGCGAAATGCTGCCAGTGCTGGAAGCCGTTGCCAAAGCCGGCCGTCCACTGCTGATCGTTTCCGAAGACGTTGAAGGCGAAGCCCTGGCGACTCTGGTTGTGAACAACATGCGTGGCATCGTTAAGGTCGCAGCCGTGAAGGCTCCTGGCTTCGGCGACCGTCGCAAGGCCATGCTGCAGGACATCGCCGTTCTGACCGGCGGTACCGTTATCTCCGAAGAGATCGGCCTGAGCCTGGAAGCCGCTACCCTGGAAAACCTCGGTAGCGCCAAGCGCGTGACCATCTCCAAGGAAAACACCATCATCGTTGACGGTGCTGGCGTTGCAGGCGACATCGAATCGCGTATCGCTCAGATCCGCGCCCAGGTTGCCGAAACTTCCTCGGACTACGACCGTGAAAAACTGCAAGAGCGTCTGGCCAAGCTGTCCGGCGGCGTTGCAGTGATCAAGGTTGGCGCTGGTTCCGAAGTTGAAATGAAAGAGAAGAAAGCCCGCGTTGAAGACGCCCTGCACGCAACCCGCGCAGCCGTTGAAGAAGGCGTGGTACCTGGCGGTGGTGTTGCGCTGATCCGCGCTCTGCAAACCCTGGTTGACCTGAAAGGCGACAACGCTGATCAGGACGTCGGTATCGCCGTTCTGCGTCGCGCTGTTGAAGCGCCGCTGCGTCAGATCGCTGCCAACAGCGGCGACGAGCCAAGCGTTGTGGTCAACGAAGTCAAGAACGGCAAAGGTAACTTCGGTTACAACGCTGCGACTGGCGAATACGGCGACATGATCGAAATGGGCATCCTGGACCCAACCAAGGTTACCCGTTCCGCTCTGCAAGCAGCCTCGTCGATCGGCGGTCTGATCCTGACCACCGAAGCAGCTGTAGCTGACGCGCCGAAGAAAGACGGCGCTGCTGGCGGCGGCATGCCAGACATGGGCGGCATGGGTGGCATGGGCGGCATGATGTAAGCCAGCCTTGTCCCTGTAACGCAAAACCCCGCTGGCGAAAGCCAGCGGGGTTTTTTATTGCCCAAATTTTAGCCTCATGCATAACCCTTGTAGGAGTGAGCCTGCTCGCGATAGCGGTGTGTCAGTCGATATACATGTTGATAGACACACCGCTATCGCGAGCAGGCTCACTCCTACATTGGATTTGTGTTTCAGGCGCTAACCGGTTTTGATGCCAATACCGGCTGAACCTTCACCGCCGGGCGATACAGCACCCAGTAATACGACCCCAGACAAATCAGCCAGCAGAAAATCGCCGTCCACACGTTGTGCGAGAAGAAGTGCGCGCCCTGCATCATCCGGCTGATCGAGAACACCGAACCCAATGCAAAGGCAGAGATAAACGCCTGTCTGGCCAGACGCGGACGGCGATCACGCAGGACAAAGAACAACGCAAACAAAGTAAAACCCGTCGCCGCATGACCACCCGGCCAGCAACGCCCGGGCTTGTCGGTCTGTGGGCGATGCTCCATCAACTTGCTATAGGTTTCATGGCCACCGAATTGCTCCAGGCTCCATGGGCATTGCACCGCAGTCACGGCTTTGACCGGAGTGACAAACGAGGTCGCCAGGCCCAGCGACAGCACCAGGCAGCCCAGCTCACGCTTGAACGGTTTTAGTCTGTCGAGGAAAAACGCGCCGATGAAACCGAGGATGGCAAACACCGAGAACGCGATCACTACCTGCTTGGCGCGATCGTGAAGGATGTCTTCAAGAAAAAAACTGTGCCGCCCGATAAAGTCGCCGGCAACCGGGTCGTAGAACAGGCGGGCCAGATACATGTCCAGCTCGGTCAATTCGAGCAGTATCAGAATGATCGCCGCGACGGCGGGTATTCCCAGACACAACCAGAAATTCAGTGGCCTGGAAACGGGACGGGCAGAAGTCGACGCCATGGGCAATTCCTTGGTCGGTAAGTATGTTCTGAGGAGCGCAACCGCGCGGAGTCTGCGCGTGCGGGCGTCGCCGATTTGTTAACCGAAAGTGAAAAAAACGTTGGCGTGCGCAATGAGCATTTTTATCGCTAAACAACCCGACACACGCCTAGCCCTGAGCCACACTTGGCCGTAAGCTGCGCGGGCCAAGTAGGCCGTTACCCCGTACGGAGGAGGTGTCCATGCGAATTCTGTTGGTCGAAGACAACCGCGACATCCTGGCCAATCTGGCCGATTATCTGGGCCTCAAAGGCTATACCGTCGATTGCGCCCAGGACGGTCTGTCGGGTCTGCATCTGGCCGCCACCGAGCATTACGACCTGATCGTGCTCGACATCATGTTGCCGGGCATCGACGGCTACACCCTGTGCAAACGCCTGCGTGAAGACGCCCGTCGGGACACGCCGGTGATCATGCTCACTGCTCGTGATCAGCTCGATGATCGTCTGCAGGGTTTCAAGTCCGGGGCTGATGATTATCTGATCAAACCATTTGCCTTGTCCGAACTGGCCGCGCGGGTCGAAGCGGTGATGCGCCGTGCACAGGGGGGTGGCCGCCGTGCGTTGCAGGTCGCCGATCTGAGCTACGACCTCGACACGCTGGAAGTGACCCGCGACGGAAAACTGCTGAAGCTCAACCCGGTCGGCCTCAAATTGCTGGCGGTGTTGATGCAGAAGAGCCCGCACGTGCTGCGTCGGGAAATTCTCGAAGAGGCGTTGTGGGGCGATGATTGCCCGGACAGCGACAGCCTGCGCAGTCACGTTCACCAATTGCGTCAGGTGATCGACAAACCGTTCACCAAACCATTGCTGCACACCGTGCACGGCGTGGGTTACCGGCTGGCCGATGTGTAATGGAGTTTAAGCAAAGCCTATCCCAGCGGATCATTATTGCCTTTGCCTTGATGAGCGCCCTGGTCGCCGGTGCCTTTGCCATGGGCATCGTCGCGACCGTGCACCTTGTCGAAGAAAAACTGATTTCGGCAGGGCTGGGCGGTGATTTGCAGCGTTTGCTGCTGATGGACAACGTTTCGGACTGGAGCCACCGTCCGGAGCCGGATCAATTGTTCTATTTCAGCGGCGGACCGGGCGATTTCGAGTTGCCCAAGGATCTGCGCCACCTCGATTCAGGTTTCCATGAAGTGTTTCGCGAGCAGCTGTCGTATCACGCGATGGTCGAGATCGTTGACGGTCGACGTTACGTATTGCTCCAGGATCAAAGCGATTTCGAAGAGCGCGAGCGTGTGCTGTTTGCCGTGGTGCTGGTGGGGTTCGTGCTCAGCCTGGCACTGGCGGTGTTCCTTGGCTGGGTGCTCGCGCGCAAGGTGATGGCGCCGGTGGTACGCCTGGCCCGGCAGGTGCGCCACCGCGACCAGTTACTCGGGCTGGCACCACCGCTGGCACCGGATTATGCGGCTGACGAAGTGGGTGAGCTGGCGGTGGCCTTCGATGCCACATTGGGGCGCCTGCGTCAGGCGCTGACACGCGAGCGTTTGTTCACCAGCGACGTCAGCCATGAATTGCGCACGCCGCTGATGGTGCTGGCCAGTTCCTGCGAGCTGCTGCTGGAAAACCCCGGGATCGACCAGCGTGGTCGCTCCCAGGTCGAGCGTATTGCTCGCGCCAGTGAGGAAATGCGCGAGTTGGTGCAAACCTTCCTGATGCTGGCGCGCGCCCAGCATGAAGATGCCGGCATGGCACTTCAGCAAAACCTCTCGCAAGTCGCCGAAAATCTGTTGTGTCTGTGGCGCGGGCCGATCGAGAGCAAGGGCTTGGAACTGGTCTTCGAACCGGGCAGTCCATCAGACATTCGCTACAACGCGACCCTGTTGAATGCCGTGATGGGCAACCTGTTGCGCAACGCGCTGCATTACACCGAAAGCGGCTTCATTCGCCTGACACTCACTGCCAACGGCTTCGCGGTCGAAGACTCCGGCGTCGGCATTCCGGAAGAAAAGCGCGAAGCCATGTTCGAGCCTTTCGTGCGTGGCAGCGAAAAGCGCGGCGAAGGGCTGGGGCTGGGGTTGTCGCTGGTGCAGCGGATCTGCGAGAACCAGGGCTGGACCGTCAGTCTGAGCACGATGGAACCGAATGGCTGCCGCTTCGAAGTGGATCTGGGCAGAATCTGACGCAGGGGGTGGCGCAAGGCTACTCCCTCTAACCTGTCTGAATCCTGTATAACGCTGTAATAATTTGTCTGTTTACCTGACATTTTTTTCACAAACGGATGACCTGACGCTGACACGCCGCTCCCTAAGGTGGTGCCATCAGCAATTCAGGAGTCCTGGTGATGACCGGCCCGATCAAACTCGATTTTTCCGAGAAGTACGACGATCAGCACGCGCAGAAATATCTGCGCAAGCACAAGGAAAGCCTTGGACGTCGGCTCTCTCACTGGCGTGATGAACAACTGGCTCGCAAGGCGCTGGCGCTGGTCGGCGAACCGGGGCTGGTGCTGGATCTGCCTTGCGGTGCAGGGCGGTTCTGGCCATTGCTGGGCGAAAAGGCCAACCGGGTAATCATCGGCGCGGACAATTCCGAGTCGATGATCAAGACGGCCATGCAAGCGCAACCGGCCGATGTGGTGAAACGGGTACAACCCTTGCACACATCTGCGTTCGACATTGCCTTGCCGGATAACGCCGTCGACAGCATCTTCTGCATGCGTCTGCTTCATCACATCGGTGAAGCCGAGCACCGCCGGGCGATTCTGCGCGAGTTCGAGCGTGTCACCCGAGACAGTGTGATTGTTTCGCTGTGGGTCGACGGCAATTTCAAGGCCTGGAAACGCCAGCGTGCCGAGCGCAACCGTGACAAACGCGAGTATCAGAATCGCTTTGTGTTACCGGCCGCTACGGTCGAAAAGGAGTTCGAGGAGGCAGGTTTTCGAATTCAGGAACAACTGGACTTTATTCCGCTCTATGCCATGTGGCGAGTTTACGTATTACGCAAGAGGTAACAGGATGGCAGTGCAATTTGCAGCGGGAACGGAAGTCGCTCCGCAAGACCGCTTCGACTACTACTGGAGTCAGCGCGGTGAATGGGTAGAAGAGCCCAACGTGCGCCGGGGTGGTGAAAGCGGTGTGCAACGTATCGTTGGGCGCGACGGACAACTGCTGTACGCCAAGCGTCAGACCGGACATATCTACCGCAGCTGGTTGCATCCGTTCGGCCGTCCGACCGTATTGCGCGAACTCGACGCACTGACCGGCGTGAGCAAGCTCGGTGTGCGAGTGCCGGAAATCGTTTTCTGCGGCGCCCAGCCTGATCCGCAGCACAAATGGCGTGCACTGCTGGTAACCAAATCCCTGGACGGTTTCCAGGAACTGGAACATTGGCTGGCGGCGGCCGGCGGTCGCGATCAGTGTGGCGACGGGGTGTATGAGCGTGTGCTCAAGGACCTCGCCGAGAATCTGGCGCGCATGCACAAGGGCCGTTGGCAGCACAGCTGCATCTACATCAAGCACGTGTTTGTGCGGGTGACTGGTGAAGGCGAGTCGGCCAAGGTCGAGGTCGCTTTGATCGATCTGGAGAAATGCCGTCAGCGTCTGACCGCCTATCGCGCTGCTTCCCATGACATGAAGCAATTGCGCCGCCATTCGTCGTTCCGCGACGCGGACTGGAAGAAACTCGTCTACTTTTATGAGACGGCGTTTGGCAGCGCTATCAAAGGTTTATAGCGATGAAACTAGAAATTGCACGAGGTTTGTTTTTGGTTGGAGCCTTGGCAGTTGCGTCATTGGCGGTGGCTGCCTGGGAGCAGCCTCGCATGCAGGTGGTTGGCGCGTCTGTAGACGACGCCCACTGCGCAGTCCCACGGGTGGCGAAAGCCTCCGTGGCGACCAAACCTGATCATGATTTGTTGTTGTTCATGTTCGGACTTTCTCAAGGGATGAGGCCGCAAAGTTGAACCGATTGAAGCCCACATAAAAGGCCTCGCAGATGCGAGGCCTTTTTTTATGCCAGGAATTCGGGTCTGGCCCCCTGTGGGAGCGAGCCTGCTCGCGAAAGCGGTCTGTCAGTTAATACTTATGGTGTCTGACACACCGCCTTCGCGAGCAGGCTCGCTCCCACAGGGTTATGCGGTTGGCTTGGGATCGGGTTTCGCCAGCAGGGTGTAAACGCACGGAAGGACAAACAGGGTAAACAACGTGCCAATCGACATCCCCGTGGCAATCACCATACCAATATCAAAACGGCTCACCGCACCGGCGCCCGTGGCGAGAATCAGCGGCACCATGCCAAACACCATCGCCGCCGTGGTCATCAGCACCGGCCGCAAGCGAATCGCCGCCGCTTCCTCAACCGCTTCCCGCGCCGTCAGGCCTTTGTCCTTGCGCAACTGGTTGGCGAACTCGACGATCAGAATCCCGTGTTTACTGATCAGACCGATCAGCGTCACCAGCCCGACCTGGGTGTAGATGTTCATGCTCGACCAGCCAAGGAACAACGGAATCAGCGCCCCGCAGATCGACAACGGCACCGTCACCAGAATCACCAGCGGATCGCGGAAGCTCTCGAACTGCGCCGCCAGCACCAGAAAGATAATCGCCAGCGCCAGCGCGAACGTTACCCACAGGGCACTGCCTTCCTGCACGAACTGGCGTGAGGCGCCTCCGTAGTCGAAAGCAAACCCGGCTGGCGCTTCTTCCCGGGCGATCTGCAATACGGTGTCGATGGCTTCGCCCATGCTCACCAGCGGGAAACCGGAAATCTTCGCGGCGTTGAGCTGCTGGAACTGGTTGAGCTGGCGCGGTCGTGCGCGGTCGCTGACCTTGATCAGCGTCGACAGCGGCAACAATTCGCCCTGAGTGTTTTTCACGTAGTAGTTGTTCAGCCAGTCCGGGTTATCGCGATAGGGGCGCTCGACCTGAGCAATCACTTTGTAGCTGCGCCCATCAATGGTGAAACGGTTGATTTCCGCCTCGCCCAGCAGCGTTGCCAGCGTGCTGCCCAGATCGAGCATCGACACGCCCATCTGCGCCGCTTTCGCGCGGTCGATGTCGACCACCACCTCGGGTTTGTCGAACGCCAGATCAAGATCGACGAAGGCGAACTTGCCCGACTCCATCGCGCGTTTCTTGATCCGGTCAGCCACTTGCAGCAGCAGTTCATAGTCGTTGGCGGTGTTGACCACGAACTCGAACGGCAAGCCTTCACCGGTGCCGGGCAGGGAGGGCAGGTTGAAGCCGAAAATCTGCAGGCCCGGTATGCCCTCCAGTTTGCCCTGCACCTCGGGGAGAATCTGCATCTGCGTGCGGCTGCGCTCGTTCCACGGCTTGAGCAGGAAGCCGCCGATTCCCGCCTGCACACCGTTGTAGCCGTTGATCTGGAACGAGGAGTAGTACTCCGGAAACTCTTTGAAGATCTTGATGAATTCGTCGGTGTAGGTGCTCAGGTAATCAAGGTTGGTCGGCTGCGGCGCAGTGGCCATCATGAAAATGATGCCCTGATCTTCGTCCGGGGCCAGCTCCGATTTGGTGAACTTGAGGAACACCGGGATCAGGCACAACGCGATCACCGCGAATACCAGCACCACCGGCCGCGTGTTCAGCGTGCCGTGGAGCATGCTCTGATAGCGGCGCTTGAGACCTTCGAAGATACGGTCGAGGCGGTGCGCGAGGCCGCTGGGGTTTTCCTCATGGCGCAGCAAAAACGCGCACATCATCGGCGACAGGGTCAGGGCGACGATCCCGGAGATCACCACCGCGCCAGCCAGGGTCAGGGCAAACTCCTTGAACAGCGCTCCGGTCAGCCCGGTGAGGAAACCGATCGGCGCATACACCGCCGCCAGGGTGATGGTCATCGACACCACCGGCATGGCGATTTCCCGTGCGCCTTCCAGCGCCGCATCAAACGGCGTCTTGCCTTCCTCGATGTGCCGGTGGATGTTCTCCACCACGACAATCGCATCGTCCACCACCAGACCGATGGCCAGCACCATCGCCAGCAGCGTCAGCAGGTTCATCGAGTAGCCCATCATCTGCATGAAGAACATCACGCCGATCATCGACAGCGGGATGGTCACCACCGGGATTACCACCGAGCGCAGTGCGCCGAGGAACAGAAACACCACGACAATCACGATCAGCACCGCTTCGAACAGGGTTTTCACCACTTCATCGATCGAAGCCTGAATGAACAATGTGGCGTCGTAGGCGATCTCGCTTTTCAGGTTCGGCGGTAGCTGTGCTTCCAGCTCGGGCATCAGCTTGCGCACTTCCTTGATCACATCCAGCGGGTTGGCGCCCGGTGTGGCTTTGATGCCGATGTACACCGACGGCGTGCCGCCGAACGAGCTGATCGAATCGTAATTCTCCGCGCCCATCTCCACCCGCGCGACATCGCTGAGCAGCACGCGGCTGTCACCACTGACCTTGAGCGGAATCGCCGCGAAGGCTTCAGCGGATTTCAGTTCGGTGTTGGCGTTGATGCTGGTGACCACGTATTCGCCTTTCACTTCGCCGGCAGCGGAGAGGAAGTTGTACTGGCGCACCGCATTGGTCACGTCGGCGGCGCTGAGGCCAAAACCGGCGAGTTTTACCGGGTCGAGCCAGAGGCGCATGGCGAACACCTGATTGCCGAGAATCTCCGCCTCGGCCATGCCCGGCAAGGTCGCGAGCTTTGGCTGGATCACCCGTGACAGGTAGTCGGTGATCTGCGGGTTGCTCAAGTCCTTGCTGAAGAAACTGATGTACATCAGCGCTGAAGCGTCGGCCGATTCCTTGCTCAGCACCGGGTCTTCGGCGTCCTGCGGCAATTTGTTTTTCACCTCGTTGGCCTTGGCCAGCAACTCGGTGAACAAACGGTCGGTGTTCGAGCCGATGCGTGCGTAGATCGAGATTACCGAGAAATTCTGCCGGCTGACCGAGGTCATGTAGTCGATGCCCTCGGCGCTGGCCAGACTCTGCTGCATCGGCTGGGTAATGTAACCCTGAATGGTTTCGGCGTTGGCCCCGGGGTACGCGGTGGTCACCGTGATCAGGGCGTTTTCCATTTGCGGGTATTGGCGCAGCGGCAACTTGCTCCAGGCCTGGAAGCCGAGCAACACAATCAACAGGCTGACCACGGTGGCGAGCACCGGGCGACGGATGAACGGATCGGTAAAAGCCATGGGGATTCCTTGATCAGTCGGCGCGAGGCGGACTGTTCTGCTCGCCGAGGGTCTTGTCGTCGCTGATGGCGATGTGGGCGCCGTTGTCCAGTTTGATCTGGCCGGCCGTCACCACTTGTTCGCCGCTCTGCACGCCCTTGTTGATCATCACCAGGCCATCGCGGCGTTCACCGGTTTCGATGAAGCGGCGCTCGGCGATCAGTACTGGTTGGCCCTTGTCATCCTTTTCGAGGCTGCCGTCCTCGGCTTTCTTCTGCCCGACCACGTAGACCGAGTTGCCGTAGAGGGTGTAGGTGATCGCGCTTTCCGGCACCACGATATGTTTCTGCGGGTCGGGCAGCAGCACTTCAAGGCTGGTGAACATGCCCGGCAACAGTTTGCCGTCGGGGTTGGCCAGGGTGGCGCGGATCAGAATGTTGCGCGTGGTGCTTTCGACGATCGGGTTGATCGCGCTGATCTTGCCGGCGAAGTTTTGCCCGGGGTAAGCGGAGACCGAGATTTGCACCGGTTGACCGATGGCCAGTTTCGGCACCGATTGCTCGGGCAGATAGAAGTCGGCGTAAAGGCTGCTCAAATCCTGCAGCGTGGCGATTTTGCTGCCGCTGGCGAGGTAGTCGCCGACGTCGACCTGGCGGATGCCTATGGTGCCGCTGAACGGCGCGAGGATGCGTTTTTTCGCCAGCGAGGCGTTGAGCTGATTGACCGTGGCCTTGTTCTTTTGCAGAACGGCGGAGAGGCGGTCGTACTCGCCTTTGGAGATTGCGCGGCTGTCGACCAGTTGCGCGCCACGGCCGAAGTCCAGTTGCGCCAGACCCAGGTCGGCTTTGGCGGTTTCCAGCAGGGCGGTCTCGACGGCGCTGTCGAGTTGCAGCAAAGGTTGCCCGGCCTTGACCTTCTGTCCGGATTCGAACTTGAGTTCGGTGACAGTGCCGGCGACTTCCAGGCTCAGCTCGACACCTTGCAGCGCCTTGAGCGTGCCGACAGTCGGCAGGCGCAGCTGCCACGGCTGCTCGCTGGCCTTGGCCACGGCGACGCTGATCGGCGGTTTCGGCTTGGAGAAGCCCTGGATCATGGTGTAGATCGAAAAGGCTTTGTACCCGCCCAGCACCAGGACGATCAGCAAAACAACACCCAACATGATCAGCATGCGGCGACGCAGCATATTTCCAGTTCCTTGGATAAATCAGGTGAGACAGGCGGGCACATTACTCCGAGTACAGGGGGGATTCCAACTGGCAGTTCTTACAGGGGGGCGCAAAAAGATCGCAGCCTGCGGCAGCTCCTACAGGGGAATGCATTCCAATGTAGGAGCTGCCGCAGGCTGCGATCTTTTAAGGCTGTTTTACGCCATCAAGTGAAGATGGTTGTCCCAGAGCCCTGCCGGCAATTCCAGCGGCTTGGCCAGCAGCTCATCCTGGCGGCAATCGTAGTAACGGCAACGGCCTTGGCCGGAGGTCACGACAAAACCGTCCTTCACCGCACCGACACCGGCGCAATCGGGCAATGGCGCATCGAGGCGCACCTCGCCGCTGTCCAGATCCCAGATAAAGAACCGATTGCCACGTGGCGCCGTCAGCGCAACCAGACGCAAGTCGCTGTGCACCGCAACGCTGGCGGTGTAATGCCCCATCGACTGCAACTGATGCTCCGGCACCGGGAAGGCCACGAACGGCTGCCCCGGACGCTTGATCGCCAGCAACTCCGAACGCTCGTGCGAGGCGCCCATGAATTGCTGACCGGCAACGATGGTGCCATCGCTGGCGATGCCCAGATGGCGCACGCTGTTCATCTGCTGGGCGAGGGTTTCCTTGCTCAGCAAAGTACCGTCACGCTGCATCAGCACCAAGCTCGGTTCCATGGCGTTGAGGTTCATGTCGACGCGGCTTTCCGCCTCGGTACGAATCCCGCCGTTGGCCACCACCAGCGTCTCGCCGTCGGGCATCCACGACACCTGATGCGGGCCGAGGCCGTGGGTGGAAATCTCACCGCTGTGCACCAGCCGTTCGCCTTCGAACTTGTAAACGCCGAGCAAACCACGGCCGGGATCGGTGGTGTCGTTCTCGGTGGCGTACAGGTATTCGCCGTCCTTGTGTACCACGGCGTGACCGTAGAAGTGCCGGTTCGGCTGCGACGTCACCGTCTGCAGCAACTGACCGTCGCGCAGGTCGATCAGGTAACTCTCGGTGCCCGGACGCCGCGCGACGAACAACGCAATCGGCTGCGTCGGATGATTGATGATGTCGTGGCAACGCTGGCCGACTTCGGTCGCGAACACCCGCGTGCCATCGAGACGATAGCCGACGGCGTAGTGCTTGCCGTCAGTGTCGTCGCGCGCCGACAGCAACAGCGGGCTCTGATCCTTGCGTTTGAACAGCGTCCAGCCGCCCAGCGTCACTGCTCCCAGCAGTGCACTACCTAAAGTCAGAACCTGACGTCGCAGCATGGCACTTGCCCTCATCAGTCACCGTCGTTGGCGTTGAAGCCCAGTTGGATGCCCAGCGCCTTGGCCAGTTCGCCTTCGTGCAGGCGATGGACGACGTTGAGGCTGTCGTAGATGTCGTTGAGTTGCTGACGACCGGCGTCGTCTTCGAGCATTTCGCCGAGCGAGCGCTGGGTGCTGTCGAACAGTTTCAGCGACGCGGCATAAGCGGCATCGATCTTGTCGGCCAGTGGCTTTTGCTCAGTTGGCAACAGACCGCGCAGGCCTTTGTTGTCGACGCCTTCCCACACGGTTTTCGCCGCCGCGAGGCTGGCTTCCAGTGCGGTCAGCGAAGACTGGCTGCGCCATGCATCAGCCTGGAACGGCTGTGGCACGCCCTTGCTCTGGCGGCCCATTGGCGTGCCGAGTTTTTTCTTCAGGGTGTCCAGTGCGGTGACTTGCACACGCAGCAGATCGGCGATCGCTTCGTGGGAGTCGGCGTAACGCTGGTTAGGGAACTTGGTCATCTGCGCGAGCATGCCGTCGGTGTTGTTCCAGTTCTGCAGAATCTCTTCGGCTAGTTGCTTCTGTCGTTCGCCAATGGCGATCAGCAGTGGGCAGTACTTGGCTTTCTGCTCGGCGTTGGCCACGTCAGGCTTGGCGTCGAAGAGGATGTATTCGTAGGCCGACAGACCCTGTACGACCACGCTCGACTTGGCCAATGCAGCGGCATCGATCTGCGGCTGGGCGACGACCAGTTGCTCGACCTGACGGCCGACGAGGTTCTTCTTGTCCGGCCAGAACTGCACCTGCCACGAACGGTTGCCCTCGGCCAATGGGCCGATCAGCAGCGGCTGCAACTCGGCCCAGGCTTTCTGTGCGTGGAGGAAGTCGGCGCGGGCGGTTTCCAGGGTTTCTTTGCCCTGGCAGTAGGCGAGGGCGCTGACCGCCAGTTGCTTGTCGGCCTCGACCCAGCGGGTGTAGGTCGGCAGGATCACCGATTTGGCGATGGCCGCCGAGGTGACCGCTTGCGGATCCTGCGGCGAGCAGGCGCCGAGGGCGAGCGCGGCAAGGCTGGTGAACAGTAGCTTGGGACGGAACATGTCGGGCTCCCGATTCTTTTATCAGTGTTTAAAGTGAGTTCAAAAACGCCAGCAGCGCGGCACGCTGCTCGGCATTGAAAGACAAAACCTGTTGCTGTGCGGCTTGCGCTTCGCCGCCATGCCAGAGCACGGCCTCGAGCAGATTGCGCGCGCGACCGTCATGCAAAAACTGTGTGTGGCCGCTGACCGCTTGCGTCAGGCCGATCCCCCACAACGGCGGCGTGCGCCAGTCGCGGCCGGAGGCCTGGAATTCCGTGCGGTGGTCGGCCAGGCCGTCGCCCATGTCGTGCAGCAGCAGATCGCTGTACGGGCGAATCACTTGATTGGCCAGTTCAGGTTCGGCCGCGTTGGCGGCGGTGGTGTATTTCGGCGTGTGGCAGGAATCGCAGCCGGCCTGGAAAAACAGGTTCTTGCCGGCGATGACGTCGGCATCGTTAACGCCACGACGTGCCGGCACAGCGAGGTTACGGCTGTAGAACAGCACCAGACGCAGGATGTTATCGCTGACTTCCGGCTCGCCGTCCGGGCCATTACCGTTTGGCGCTTGTTTGCAGGCGGTTTGCGCGTCGCTGCAGTCATCGAAGGGGCGCAGGCTGGTCGTGAGGCCCATATCACCGGAAAACGCGTGAACATTCTGTTGATTGAGGTTTGGTTGCCCGGCTTTCCAGCCGAATCTGCCCATGACGGTCTTTTGCAACACGTCATCCCAGACCTGATTGGGGCGGCCATTGATGCCTTTGTTGTCTTTGGCTTGCGCGGCGGCGTTGGCGAGGATCGCTTCCTCGGGGATTGCTTCCAGCAGGCCGAGGCCAATCATCGGCGGGGCAACACGGGCCGAGAAACGCGTGTCCGGGTGCATCGGGCCGTAACCCAGTTGGCTGATCTGCAACACTGGCTTGCGCAACTCGACTTCGGTGCCGTCCTTGAAACGAATCGGCACTGGCGTGTAATCGACGCGGACTTTGCCTTCCGGCACGACACCGGGCACGGCCATGTCCTGGAACTGGCCGCCGTACACCGGTTCCGGTACCACGCCGACTTGCTCGATGAGCTTGGCGAATTGCGGTGCATCAGGAATCGACAGGCGAACAAGCATGGACACAGCGTTAGTTGCATCCGGTGGCGGCGGATGGCCGCGACCATCCTTGATGTGGCAGTTCTGGCAGGCGTTGGTATTGAACAACGGGCCGAGGCCATCGCGCGCCGTGGTGGTCGACGGCGCAATCACCCAAGGGCTGCGGAAGAAGCTGTTACCGACGCTGAAATCCACCCGCCGCGACGGCGGCAGGTTGGCCGAGGGCAGGGAGAATGCATTCTGATCGGTCTTGCGCACAGTCGCTGCACCGCCCGAACGCGCTTCACCAGGCTCGGCCTTGGTGAAACGCGGGGCGTCATCGCAGGCACTCAGGCCCAGGGCCAGCAACAGTGCGGACAAGCGAAGAGGCAGCGAGGGCATCAGACATCCTGCGGACGGGCGAAAACAAAGGCGCAAAGTCTAACAGGGCGAGGGGGTTTGAATAAGAGGAATTATCGTTTGCTTGATATGACGCAAGCCTTGAAGCCCATGCAATACCCCTGTAGGAGTGAGCCTGCTCGCGATAGCGGTGTATCAGTCACTCATTCGTCAACTGACACTCCGCTATCGCGAGCAGGCTCACTCCTACAAAGGGGCCGTGTACGGCAGGTATGAAAAAGGCGACCCGAGGGTCGCCTTTTTTGATGCAGACGCGGTTGATCAGAACTCGTGATCAGCGTTGTCCGGGTTCAGGTCGCTGATGCCCAGTTTGCCGGCAGCGGCTTCGATCGAACCGGTCTGCTTGACCAGCGAGGCGATGGCGTCGCGAACAATCTGGTTGCCTGCGGTGTTGCCGGCAGCGATCAGTTGATCGTAGTGCTCACCCTTGTTGGCGTGATCAACCATGACCTGGATCTTGGCTTCGGTGGCCGCCAGATCGGCTTTCAGTGCGGTGTCGGCAGCCGGATCAGCCTTGGCCACCAGCGACGACAGGCTGGCGCCGGTCATTTTGGTGCCGTCAACACGGGTGTACTCGCCCAGATAAACGTTACGAATGCCTTTGGCATCGTAGAAGTGCGAGTTGTGCGTGTTGTCGCTGAAGCAATCCTGCTCGTCTTCTGGGGAGTTGGCTTCCAGGGAAACCTTCATGCGCTCGCCCGCCAGTTCGCCCAGGGACAGGCTGCCCATGCCGAAGAGCATTTTGCGCAGACCGGTTTCGCCCGGCTCGGCTTCCAGCGTGGCGCGATAGTTGTCAGCCACGTTCGGCTTCCAGTTGCCGACCATTTCTTCCAGGTCGCTGACCAGCAGTTGGGTCACGGACTTCAGGTAGGCACGACGACGATCGTTGTGACCGCCAGTGGCGCCGGCGCCTTCCAGGTAGTCGGAGGCAGGACGGTTGCCAGCGCCAGGGCCGGTGCCGTTCAGATCCTGGCCCCAGAGCAGGAATTCAATGGCGTGGTAGCCAGTGGCAACGTTGGCTTCGGAACCGCCCAGCTCGTTGAGGCTGGCGAGTTTTTCCGGGGTGATGTCTTTGACGTCGACCTTGTCTTCGCCGACCTGAACTTCGGTGTTGGCGATGATGTTGGCGGTGGCACCCGGGTTACCCAGTGCGTGCTCGTAGGATTTGTCGACGTAGTCGATCAGACCTTCGTCCAGCGGCCAGGCGTTAACCTGACCTTCCCAATCGTCGATGATGGTGTTGCCGAAGCGGAACACTTCACTTTGCAGGTACGGAACGCGCGCGGCGACCCAGGCAGCCTTGGCGGCTTTCAGGGTGTCGGCGTTCGGCTTGGCGAGGAAGGCGTCGACGGCGGTCTGCAGGGTTTTCGCGGTGGATTCGGCATCGCTGTAGACGGCGAAGACCATGTCGGCGTAGTGCGCGACCACAGCCTTGGCGGCGGCTTCGTCGACTTTACCGGCAGCGGCAGCGGCAGGCGCAGCCGCTGGAGCGGTGGTGCTGGCGGCTGGCGTCGGTGCGGCCGGAGCGGCAGCCTTGTCTTTGCCTTCGCCGCATCCGGCGAGGGAAATAGCGATGGCCAGCAGACTGGCGGTAGCCAGAGGCATACGAATCATGGCGAACATCCTGCTTCGATAGTTGAGTGGACTCGCGCTGGGGGTGCGCAAAACTGCGACATAATGCAAATCTTTCGCATTATGTGTAAAGGGTTGTGGCTGGAAATATTTCTTATTTACGTCGGTGTGATGGCACCGATCAAAAGATCGCAGCCTCGTTGCACTCGACAGCTCCTACAGGGGAATGCGATTCATGTAGGAGCTGCCGAAGGCTGCGATCTTTTGATCGTCTAGAGAATGGCCGCGTTAGTGCGTTGCGCTTGCTTGAGATAGGCACCCAGCTCGCGTGCCGGCAACGGCTTGCTGTAGTGATAACCCTGACCTTCGTGGCAGCCTTCGGAAATGATGTAGCTTTCCTGCTCGGCGGTTTCCACGCCTTCGGCGATCACTTGCATGCCGAGGCTCTTGCCCAGTTGAATGATCGCGCGAACGATGGTCGCATCGTCGTCGTCATCGAGCAGATCCTGAACGAAGCTCTTGTCGATCTTGATCTTGTCCAGCGGCAGGCTTTTCAGATAACTCAGCGATGAGTAACCGGTGCCGAAGTCGTCGATGGCGATCAGTGCGCCGGAACGACGCAGACTCAGCAAGTGCTGGGCGGCGGTGCTGATGTCTTCCATCAGGCCGGTTTCGGTGACTTCCAGTTCCAGGCTGCGCGGTGGCAGGCGGTACATCTGCAGCAGGTTATTGACCACCCGCGGCAGTTCGGCATGGTGCAGTTGCACGGTGGACAGGTTCACTGCCATGCGCAGGTCGGCGAAACCCTGATCGTGCCATTCGCGCAATTGCTTGCAGGCCTGATCGAGCACCCATTCGCCGATGGCGATGATCGTGCCGTTCTGCTCAGCCAGCGGAATGAACAAGTCCGGCGGCACCAGACCGTGTTCCGGATGTTGCCAGCGAATCAGCGCTTCGACGCCGACCACGCGATGATCGCGATAGCTGATCTGTGGCTGATAGACGAGATAGAACTGATCGCGCAGCAAGGCATCGCGCAGGTCTTTTTCCAGCTCGCGACGGCGACGCATCTCGCTGTCGACGCTAGCGATATAGAACTGATAGCGGTTGCGCGAGCGGGTCTTGGCCAACGTCATGGTCTGCTCGGCCTTCTGCAACAGCTTCTCGGTGCTGTCGCCGTCCTCCGGGAACAGAGTGATGCCGATGGTCGCGCGCAGGCGGATTTCCTGATGGTCGAGGGCAAACGCCGCTTCCAGGTCATCGAGGATGCTTTGCGCCAGTTCCGCTGCTTCATAAGGCTGTTCGATGTCGGCCTGTACCAGGGCGAACTGATCGCCACCCAGGCGGGCGAGGGCGCCTAAGCGGCCACTGTGGGCACGCAAGCGATCGGCCAGGGCCAGCAACAATTGATCGCCGGTCTGGTAGCTGAACTGCTCGTTGATGCCTTTGAAATCATCCAGCCCCACGCACAACACCGCGACCCGCCGTTGCAGTTTGCCGGCGTCGACCAGAATCTTGTCCAGTTGCTGCTGCAATTGCTGGCGATTCGGCAGGCCGGTGAGGAAGTCGTACTGGGCCATGCGCAGCAGGCTGTTTTCCGCTTCGTGGCGCAGGTGAGTGTTGCGTTCGATTGACTCGAGTAACTGGTTGGCGGTGCTGATCCAGATGCCCAGTTCGTTTTTTTCGTGGCCCTTGAGCTGCGGAATCTTGTGCTCGCTGGGGCGATCCGGATTGATCTCGGTGAGGTGCTCGATGATCCGCGACAGCGGCTTGGTCAGCAGCCAGTGATAGACCAGATACAGCACCAGCCCCATCGCCAGTGCGCGCAGAACCCCGGAAATGAAGATGATCACCGAGCTGACGATAAACCCTTCGCCATAAGTGGCGGTGTCGAGGGTAATACTCAAATCGCCGTAATACTCGCTGTACGGGCCACGCCCCACCAATTGGGTGGTGAAGGTGCGTTCCTGGCCGAGAATCAGGTCAGTCAGCCAGCGGCTGTTGGACTGCTGCAGGTCGCGGGATTTCTGCGCGAGCATGGCTTCGTTGGGATGGCCGATGGAGGCCTGACGCACGGCATCGTCCTGGAACAGGCCTTCGATCACTTGCATGCCCATCTCCCGGTCCAGGCTGTAAACGGCCTGGGTCGACGGGTCGCGGAACATGTCGAGGATGCGTTCGGCGTCGCCAGCAACCGCCTGACGGGTTTTGTAAGCATCGAAAACAATCTGCGCGCAGCTCAAGACTACGCCGACGATCAATGCCGACAGGAGCACGACCCGGAGCAACTTCACCGACAAGCTGTTCTTGAGTTCCAGCTTCAAAGGGTTATTCCTTGTTCCGTGCGGGTAGCGTCAAGTTGCCATGAGTATTGGCAATCCCGTGTTGGCAGTCAAAGGGACAATCAGACTCAGGAGGACTTGCCTGTGGCCTTGGCCAAAATCCTGCTGTTTTGGAGTATTAGCCCTATTTGCACTATGTCGGTAGTTTCGGCTCTCAACTTGAGCGGTTCGCAGCATTTTTTCCTCTTTTTGATGTTAGCCCGCAGTGGCACGGCGGCAAGCGGCCTGAGGCTGCATTTTCTGTTTGATCGTTCCCACGCTCCGCGTGGGAATGCCTCCAGGGACGCTCTGCGTCCAGTGACGCGGAGCGTCACGGGCTGCATGCCCACGCGGAGCGTGGGAACGATCATCGTACGGGGTTTATCCGGGCATAAAAAAACCCGGCCGAAGCCGGGTTTTTTGACTGGCGCGCAGCTTAAGCGGTGAAGGTTTTGCCTTCGAACTGCTCAGCAACGAACTTCCAGTTGACCAGGTTCCAGAACGCTTCGACATACTTCGGACGAACGTTGCGGTAGTCGATGTAGTAAGCGTGTTCCCAGACGTCGCAGGTCAGCAGCGGGGTGTCGCCGCTGGTCAGCGGGTTGCCGGCGCCGATGGTGCTGGCCAGGGCCAGGGAACCGTCAGCCTTTTTCACCAGCCAGCCCCAGCCGGAACCGAAGGTGCCGATCGAGGTTTTGCTGAATTCTTCCTTGAACTTGTCGAACGAACCGAAGGCTGCGTTGATGGCTTCAGCCAGCGCGCCGGTTGGTTGACCACCGGCGTTTGGCGCCAGGCAGTTCCAGTAGAAAGTGTGGTTCCAGACCTGAGCGGCGTTGTTGAAGATACCGCCCGAGGAAGTCTTGACGATTTCTTCCAGGGTCTTGCCTTCGAACTCGGTGCCTGGCACCAGGTTGTTCAGGTTCACGACATAGGTGTTGTGGTGCTTGTCGTGGTGGTATTCCAGGGTTTCCTTGGAAATGTGCGGCTGCAGGGCATCGTGTGCGTAAGGCAGCGGCGGCAATTCGAAAGCCATGATGATTCTCCTAATCAGGTCTGTTGCGGTGAGCGCAAGGCCGATCACGGGCGGCCAGAAATGCACCGGCGAGTTTTTACTCTTTGCGGCGCAGGGTTTCGATCATAGCACCGGGGTTGCGCCATAACCACGCAACAACTGTGTGGGATAGAGGTTCCAGAGCTGTTTGGAATAAATCAGCTGGAGAAAATTAATTGCCCAGCCACGGTAAACATCATCAGCGCCACCACCAGATCGAGAATTCGCCAGGTACTCGGACGTGCCAGCCATGGCGCCAGCCATGCTGCACCCAGCGCAAGCGTGAAAAACCACAACAGCGAAGCACTCGCAGCACCGACCACATAAGCCCCCGGCACCGATTGCTGCGCGCCGAGAGAGCCGATCAGCAACACCGTATCCAGATAAACGTGCGGGTTGAGCAGCGTCACTGCCAACGCACTGAGCATCACCGCCCGCAACGAGCGCACCGTCTGGTTTTCGCCTTGACCCATGCTCTGTTTCGAACAGGCCCGGCGCAGCGCCTGGCTGCCGTACCAGATCAGAAACGTCGCGCCGCCCCAACGGGCAATCGCCAGCAGCGTCGGGTTCTGCGCCAGAATCGTCGCCAGCCCGAATACCCCGGCCGCCACCAGCAGCGCATCGCAGACCACGCACAATGCAGCCACCGGCAGATGATGTTCACGGCGCAGGCTTTGCGCCAATACAAAGGCGTTCTGCGTGCCGATCGCCATGATCAACCCGAACGCCACCAGCAGGCCGTTCACATAGCTTTGCCACATAACAATTACTCCGCGTTGGCTGCGAGATCGCGCAGCACTTGCATGGCGCGTTCGGCATCGGCCTGACCGACGAACAAGTGGTCGTGGTAATAACCGGCAATCACGTTGCAACTGATCCCGGCCTTGCCCAATGCCGTGGCAAACGCGGCGGTGAGGCCAACGGCTTCCAGCGCCGAATGCACATTCAAGGTGATCCACGCGGCGACGTAGTCGAAGCTGAAACCGGCCTGTTCGGCGCGGGAACGTTCGACAATGACCGTCAGACCTTCCTGCTCGCGGAAGCTGCCGACAATCTCCAGACCGCTCGGCAACACACCGTCGCGCAGGGTGCAGAACACGTATTCGCCGGCGTTGAGTTGCGGGCTCATGCTGCGCAACAGGGTTGTGAGTGAAGTTTCGCCAGCCATGAGAGTGATCCTTGAGAAAGAGTGCTTGCTGGCTATTCTCCGGGCGAAAGCTGTATAAGAAAAACCAATAGTGCTGATCGCTCATTAGGAAAACTGATGTTCGACTATAAATTGCTTTCTGCTTTGGCCGCCGTGGTCGAGCAGGCCGGATTCGAACGGGCCGCGCAGGTATTGGGCTTGTCGCAATCGGCGATCTCGCAGCGGATCAAATTGCTTGAAGCGCGGGTCGGCCAGCCGGTGTTGATTCGCGGCACGCCACCGTCGCCGACCGAGATTGGCCGGCGCCTGCTCAACCATGTGCAGCAGGTGCGGTTGCTTGAGCGCGACTTGCAAACCCTGGTGCCCGCGCTGGACGAGCAGGGTTTGCCGGAACGTTTGCGCATCGCCCTTAATGCCGACAGCCTCGCCACATGGTGGGCCGAAGCGGTTGGCGATTTCTGTGCCGAACAGCATTTATTGCTGGATCTGGTGGTGGAAGACCAGACCGTGGGCCTCAAACGCATGCGCGCCGGTGAAGTGGCCGCGTGCCTTTGCGCCAGCGAACGTCCGGTGGCGGGTGCGCGCAGTGTGTTGCTCGGGGCGATGCGGTATCGCGCGCTGGCCAGCCCGGCGTTTATCGAGCGGCATTTCCCCGACGGCGTGCGTGCCGAACAATTGCCGCGCACCCCGGCGCTGGTGTTCGGCCCGGACGACTTTCTCCAGCATCGCTATCTCGCCTCGTTGGGCGTCGACGGTGGATTCGAACACCATTTGTGCCCGTCCTCGGAGGGTTTTATCCGCCTCACCGAAGCCGGATTGGGCTGGGGGCTGGTGCCGGAACTGCAAGTGCGCGATCAACTGCAACGCGGCGTGTTGCGCGAACTGTTGCCAGATAAACCGATCGACGTGCCGTTGTACTGGCATCATTGGCGCAATGGCGGTCAGCTTCTAGGCTTGTTGACCGAGCAATTGCTGCGTTCATCGGCGCAATGGCTGGTGCCGTTGGACTGACGGCCAGCGTCAAGACACTCGAATCAGGCAAAACGAAAGACATCGGAGCGTTACATGAAAATTCTGGTCACCGGCGCAAGCGGCTTCATTGGCGGACGCTTTGCGCGTTTCGCCCTGGAGCAGGGCCTGGACGTGCGGGTCAACGGTCGCCGGGCCGAGAGCGTCGAGCATCTGGTGCGCCGGGGTGCCGAGTTTGTCCCCGGCGATCTGACCGATCCCGATCTGGTCCGCGAGTTGTGTTCCGACGTCGAAGCGGTGGTGCATTGCGCTGGCGCCGTCGGACTGTGGGGCCGCTATCAGGACTTCCACCAGGGCAACGTGCAGGTCACCGAAAACGTTGTCGAAGCCTGTCTCAAACAGCGCGTCCGGCGTTTGGTGCATCTGTCGTCGCCATCGATCTATTTCGATGGGCGCGATCATTTCAACCTGACCGAAGAGCAAGTGCCCAAGCGCTTCAAGCATCACTACGCCGCGACCAAGTACCTGGCCGAGCAAAAGGTCTTCGGTGCCCAGGAATTCGGCCTGGAAACCATCGCCCTGCGCCCGCGTTTCGTTACCGGCGCCGGCGACATGAGCATCTTCCCGCGTCTGCTCAACATGCAGCGCAAGGGCCGCCTGGCGATCATCGGCAATGGCCTGAACAAAGTCGACTTCACCAGTGTGCAGAATCTCAACGAAGCGATGCTCAGCAGCTTGCTGGCCGCCGGCTCCGCACTGGGCAAGGCCTACAACATCAGCAACGGCGCGCCGGTGCCGCTGTGGGATGTGGTCAATTACGTGATGCGCAAAATGGAAGTGCCGCAAGTCACCAAGTACCGTTCGTATGGGCTGGCCTACAGCGTCGCAGCGCTCAATGAGGGTGCGTGCAAGCTCTGGCCCGGGCGTCCGGAGCCAACCCTGTCGCGTCTGGGCATGCAGGTGATGAAAAAAAATTTCACCCTCGACATCAGCCGCGCCCGGCATTATCTCGACTACGATCCGAAAGTCAGCCTGTGGTCGGCGCTGGATGAGTTCTGCGCGTGGTGGAAAGCTCAGGACATCCGTTGAAACGATTCGGCCGGGCGGCAATGAACCGTGTAGCCGCTTGGGGGTCAATCCCTGCGGCTGCGGCGGTTATACTTCGCAGCATTTAGCCATCACCGCGTTTCACAAAGGTTGCCTCAATGTCCATGCGTAATGATGCCCACGACGATTTCGATGATGTCCCGAGCCTGCGTGCCGACGCCTTCGACGACGATGACATTCCTACCACCGCCCGCACCTCTGTGCACTCGCGTACGCCGCCCGTGGTCAAGGTCAAGGCGGCCAGCACCGGCCCGTTGTGGGCTTTGGTCGGCGCATTGTTTTTCGCCTTCATCGGTCTGGCCTGGTGGAGTTTCCAGCAGATTTCGCTGATGGAGCAGCAACTGGTCGCGACCCAGGAAAGCTTTGCGCGGATCAGCGAAGAAGCCGCCGGGCGCTTGCAGGACATTTCCGGCAAGGTCGTCGCCAGCCAGTCCAATGTCACCAGCGACAGCGAAGCCTTGAAGCTGCAGATCAAACAGCTCGAAGGCAAGCTGCTCGATCAGAGCAAACAGCAGCAAGGCGTAGCGGGGCAGGCCAGCGATCTGGACAAACGCCTGGCACAGATGACCGCGCAGACCACCGAACAGCAGAACGCCAACACCCAGTTGCAGGCGCAGGTGAAAGCCTTGAGCGCGGAATTGGCGACGGTGAAAAGCACACCGGCCGACACCAGCAAGGTCGACACGCAGTTGAAAGCCTTCGACGCTCAGTTCAAAAGCCTCGGTGCCGATATCGCTGCACTGAAAAAGCAGGGCAATCCGAGCGCGGCGATCGATCGTCTTGAGCAGGAAATCGTCGTCCTCAAAAGCGAACAGGACAACCGCCCGGCAGCACCGCAGGGTGGCGGCAATACCGCCGAGTTCGACGCCTTCCGTGCGCAGATGACCCGCAACATCAACACCCTTCAGGCGCAGATTCAGAATTTGCAGCAGCAGATCAATTCCCGCCCATAAGCTTTGTTGATCAGTGCAGGGGATTCTGTAATCCCCTGCATCATTCTGAATACTCGTACATCACCCCAAGCCGTCTACGCTCTTGAAACACCAACAAGAACGAGGGATGCGCTATGGGGTTTTTGCATAAAGTGGCCTGGCTCGGCGTGATGTTACTGGCCGGTTTCGGCCAGGTCAGCGCCGCCACTACCGCCAAGGATGACAGTCAGGCCGCCATCGCCTTGCTGGAAAAAGCCCTGGCCTACTACCACGACAACGGCGACAAGGCGTTCGCCGCGTTCAGCCGCCAGGGCGAGTTCGTCGACAAGGATCGCTATGTGTTCGTCGTCGATACCAAGGGCGTGATGCTCGCCAGCGGCGGGCCTTCATCAGCGTTGATCGGTCGTGACGTGAGTGAGGTGCTCGGCCCGGATCTGCAGAAAACCTTCAAGGATGCGTTGAAAGTGCCGGAAGGCAACGGCATCCAGCAGGCCGAGTACCGTTGGCAGAACTGGGCCGATGGCAAGGTCGAGCGCAAGCATGTGTATTACCAGCGCATCGGCCAGCGAATTCTGGCAGTGGGTTACTACTTGCCGCGAGCCTCGGCCGAGCAGGCCAAGGCGTTGCTGGACAAAGCAGCGACTGATTTGGGCAAAGACGAGAAGGGCACGCTGACGGCGATCAACTCGCTCAAGGGTGGCTACTTGCAGGACGACTTGTATGTGTTTGTGGTCGATCTGGACACCCAGCGCTACGTCGCCCACGGCACCAATCTGCGCTTGATCAACACCGACTTTGGCAAGATCAAGGATCCGGATGGCAAACCGGTAGGCGAGCCGATTCTGGCGCTGATCGGCAAGCAGGATGAAGGCGAGTATGAATACCGCTGGAAAAACCCGGTGACCGGCAAGGTCGAGGACAAACATGCTTACCTGAAGAAGGCCGGGCATTTCCTCGTTGCAGTCGGTTACTACAGCCCTTGAATGAAACACCGTCCCCCTGTGGGAGCGAGCCTGCTCGCGAAGGCGTCGTTTCAGCCAACATCGTGGTTGAATGACACACCGCTTTCGCGAGCAGGCTCGCTCCCACAGGGTTTTGTGGTGTTGCAGTTATTTTGCGCCGTGCTCACGCCCGCGCAGCAGGTTGTTCGGCATCGCAATCGCCGCTGCCAATCCCAGCAACGACACCGCTGCACTCACCCACAACAAATGCCGGAACGTCACCAGCAATTCCGCCCGCAAGGCGTTCTGCGCATCCCCCGGTGCGGCGTTCAAACCATCGAGCAGAACGTTGCCGGAATGCCCCTCGCTCATCAACGAGCTGCTCGCCAGATGGGCGAAACTCGAATCCTGTAACAACGCCAGCAACAGCGCCGACATCAACGCCACGCCCACCGCACCGCCGAGGGAGCGAAACAGATTGGTAGTGCTGGTCGCTACGCCAATGTCGCGTTGCTCCACCGAGTTCTGTGTGCCCACCAGTGATGTCGGGAACTGCATGCCACCGGCAATGCCACTGAGCAGCATGAACAGGCCGCTGATCAGCGTCGCCTCCGGTGGGCTGGACGCCATACCGAGAATCGCGATCGGCATCAGCAGAGCGCCGGTCAGAATCTGTGGTTTGTAACGCCCGGTGATCGACGTGCGCCGGCCGGCGAAAAATGCACCAATCGGCAACCCCATCGCCAATGGCAACAAGTGCAAAGCGGCGCTGTCAGCTCCGGCACCGGTCACGGTCTGAAAGCGCAGCGGCATCAGCACAATCAGCGAAATCGCCTGGAAACTGGTAAAGAAAATCGTGCACCAGCACAGCAACGCGTTGCGGTTGGCAAACAGGTGCATCGGCAGCAAAGGCTCCCGCGCCCGGCGCTCGTGCCAGACAAACACCGCCAGTACCACCACCGCACAAGCGAACAGGCCAAGCACTTCACCGCTGCGCCACGAATGACCCTGACCAACCTGAGTAATGCCCAGCAACAGGGCAGTGAGGCCGATGATCATCAACAACGTACCGAGGTAGTCGATGACTGGTTTGCGCTGTGGAATAGGCAGCCCGCGCAAGTTGCGCCGTGCCACCCACCAGGCACCGAGACCCAGCGGCAGGTTGATCAGAAACACCCAGCGCCACGACAGGTATTCGGTCATGTAACCGCCGAGTACCGGGCCGGCGACACTCGCCACGGCGTACATACTGCTGAAGTAACCCTGATAGCGCCCGCGTTCACGCGGCGGCACGATGTCGCCGATGATCGCCTGACTCACCGAGATCATCCCGCCAGCGCCGATGCCCTGAAGGATCCGCGCCAGCACCAGTTGCTCCATGCTCTGCGCCATGCCGCAAAACAGCGAGGCGAGGGTGAACAGGCCCATGCCGAACAGCATCAGTTTGCGCCGCCCGTACAAGTCGCCGAGCTTGCCGTAGATCGGCACGGCCACCGTCATCGCGACCATGTACCCGGAAATCACCCAGGCCAACAGGCTGACGTCCTTGAACTGCGCAGAGATGGCCGGCATCGACACGGCGACGATGGTCTGGTCGAGCGCGCCGAGAAAGATCGCCATCATCAGCGCCACCAGCACGCTGCGAATGGCCGGTTTGGGCGTTTCGGGGTGATTGAGATTGGTCACGGGCGAGCCTGCGGGCAGTGATGAACCCGCGCGGCCATCGCGCGCGGGTGGATGCTCGCCAGTGTAAGTCGATAGGAAGCTATTCGATAGCCTCGTACGGAAGTCCGACGTAATTTTCTGCAATGGTTTTTCGCCCCGCTTCTGAACTGACAAAGTAGTCCAGTTCCGAGGCGCTGATGCGCTGACTGAAATCGTCGTGATCATCGAAACGGTGCAGCATCGAAGTCATCCACCAGGAAAAGCGCTCGGCTTTCCACACGCGGCGCAGGCAGATTTCCGAGTATTTCTCCAGCAGATCGGTGCGGTCGTCGCGATAAACCTTCAACAGAATATTGAACAGCGTGCTGACGTCACTCGCCGCCAGATTCAAACCCTTGGCGCCAGTGGGCGGGACGATGTGCGCGGCGTCGCCGACCAGAAACATCCGTCCGTACTGCATTGGCTCGACGACGAAACTGCGCAGCGGCGCGATGCTTTTTTCAATCGACGGGCCGGTGACCAGTTTCTCGGCAAGCTCCACCGGCAGGCGTTTTTTCAATTCATCCCAAAAGCGCTGATCGCTCCAGTCATCGACATTTTCATCCGCCGGCACTTGCAGGTAATAGCGGGTGCGAGTTGCCGAACGCATGCTGCACAATGCGAAGCCGCGTTCATGGCGGGCGTAGACCAACTCGTCATGCACCGGCGGCGTGTCGGCGAGAATCCCCAGCCAGCCAAACGGATAAACCCGCTCGAAGACCTTCAGGCTGTCGGCCGGAATCGCCTGCCGAGCGACACCGTGGAAACCGTCGCAGCCGGCGATGTAGTCGCAATCGACGCGAAAGGTTTCACCGTCCTTTTCAAAGGTGACAAAAGCTTCGTCGCTTTTCATGCCATGAGGAACGACATCACGCGCCTGGTAAATCGTCGGTGCACCAGCCTCCCGACGAGCGGCCATCAGGTCGCGGGTGACTTCGGTCTGGCCGTAGATCATCACGCTCTTGCCGCCAGTCAATGCGTGCAGATCGATGTGCACCTGACGTCCGTCCAGGGCCAGATCGAAACCGCCATGCACCAGACCTTCGGCGTCCATGCGCCGGCTCACGCCAGCCTGACGCAACAGCTCTACCATGCCTTGTTCAAGCACACCGGCGCGGATGCGGCCGAGGACGTAATCCGGGGTCTGGCGTTCGAGGATAAGGGTGTCGATGCCGGCGTTGTGCAATAACTGGCCGAGGAGCAATCCGGACGGACCGGCGCCAATAATGGCGACTTGGGTTTTCAGCGTTTTCATTGTTTTTATGACTCGCAAGCTTCACGCGGCCAAGACCGGTGAATGATTTTTATGGATCGAGTGCTTGCATTTTTCCCTTGCGGGTCTGTCAATTGAAGGTGAAAACTGAGCTGATACCTGTACATTCTGCCAATCGGTGCGATTATCGCCCACAACCCCGAGGCCTGGATTGAAGTGATGAACAAGCCTGAGCTGCCTTCGATTCCAGTGTTCAAGCTCTACGGTGAAAGCCTGGACTGGCCGACCCCTGACTTGCTGCACTGTGAAACCATTTCCTCCCGCAGTCGCGAACATGAGTGGGAAATCAAACCCCACCGCCATGCTGATTTGTGCCAGTTACTCTTCGTCTTCAAAGGTCAGGCAGAGCTTGAGATCGAAGGGCAACGCACGCAACTCCAAACTCCGGCGATTCAAGTGCTGCCACCGTTGTCGGTGCACGGCTTTCGTTTTTCCGAAGATGTCGAAGGGTTCATCGTTACCCTCGCCACCCCGCTGATCAAGCACTTGCAGGCGCAACTGGGCGATTCGGTACACGCGCTGGCCAGCGCAGAAAACTACCCGGCAGGCAACGACGGCGATTACCTCAACAGCCTGTTCTCGGCGTTGCAGGCCGAATACAACGGTCATCAACCAGCGCGGGAAATGCTCATGCATTCGCTGGTCAGCGTGATTATGGTCTGGGTCAGCCGTCAGGCGATCGTGCGCCATAAAGCCAGTCAGCGTCCGCAGCGTCAGCGCGAATACCTCAATGGCTTCATTCAATTGGTCGAGGAGACTTACCGCCAGCACGTCAAGGTCGAAGACCTGGCCCATCGCTTGGGCATTTCGGTGTCACACCTCAACGGCACGTGCCGTGAGCTGGCCGGGCAACCGGCGTTGCAGATCATGCATGAACGTCAGTTACTGGAGGCCAAGCGCTTGCTGACGTACACCAGCATGACGATTTATGAGATGTCGGAGTTGTTGGGGTTTTCCGACCCGACCAACTTCACGCGGCTGTTTCGGCGCCGAGTGGGGATCTCGCCAAAGGCTTTCCGCGACAGCCTCAAGGCCGAGCATTAATCACTGACACCACAAAACCCCTGTAGGAGTGAGCCTGCTCGCGATAGCGGTGTGTCAGTCAAACTTTATCTGAATGACACACCGCTATCGCGAGCAGGCTCACTCCTACAGTTGAATATCAGCGCAATGCATTCAGCGTGGCATTGTGCGGAATGCACCGCTCGAAGTTGCAGCTCGCATACTCGCGCGGCAACTGTCGTAACTGCTCGACCCGCCAGGCAGCGGTGCCGTACAGCGCCAGCGTGGCGGCGCAGGTGATGAAAATCGCGACGTACCTTCTTGTTTTGATGTTCATGGCGTTGACCTCTGAACGACATACCCTGCGGTATTACTTTCAGCATAGGTCAGCGGCGGGGAGTTGCCAGCGAGTGTGCTTGAGGTTGTACCCCGCCATTCAGAACACTGATACCCCCCTGTAGGAGTGAGCCTGCTCGCGATAGCGGTGTGTCAGTCGGATAGATGTTGGCTGACACTCCGCTATCGCGAGCAGGCTCACTCCTACAGGGGATCGGGTTTACAGGTTGGTATCCCATTCGGGGTTTTCGGGGAATCTGAGCACCAGAAAATCCAGCATGCTGCGCAGTGCTGCCGGCATGTGTTTGCGTGAGGCGTACACCGCATAGATGTTCATTTGTCGTGGCTCGGCATGGGGCAGCAGTCGGACCAATTCACCACTGTGAATATGCACCCCGGCCTGATAGGTCGGCAGCATCGCCACCCCGGCGCCCGCCAATGTCGCGCGCAATAACGTGCTGGCTTCGTTGGCGCTGATATTGCCCTGCACCGGCACCGAGACCGGTTCGCCATCCTCCTCGAAATGCCACAGGCTCTTGCCGAAATACGAGTGCGTCAGGCAGTTATGCCGACTCAATTCCTCGACCCGTTGTGGCGCCGGCTGTTCTTGCAGATAAGCCGGCGCGGCGCAGACCACCGAACGACAAACGGTCAGGCGTCGGGCGATCAGATTGGGATCGAGATCGTTACTGGTACGAATCGCCAGATCGATCCGTTCATCCACCAGATTCACCGTGCGATCGAGCATTTGCAGATCGATGCTCACACCGGGGTAGCGTTTGACGTAAGCGGCCATCGCATCCGCCAGTTGTGCCTGGCCGAACGAGGTGCTGACGCTGATTCGCAGCAACCCGCGCGGGGCGTCGTGGGGTTCGCTGACGGCGGCCTGCATGTCGGTCGACAGTTCGATCATTTGCCGGCAACGCGGCAGGATTTCACTGCCGGCGGTGGTCAGGCTCAACTTGCGCGTGGTGCGGTGCATCAGGCGGGCGCCGACCCAGTCCTCCAGCTCCGCCAGATAACGCGAAACCACTGGCCGCGAAAGGTCCAGATGATCGGCCGCTGCCGACTGGCTGCCCAGATCCACGACGGTGACAAACACCCGCATTGCTTGGAGACGATCCATGATTTGCCCGCTTTCAGAAACAAACTATGTTCAAGCATCGCATTTTTTGTACTGAGTCAGGCAACTAAGCTCTGTCCCATCGCCAAGCATGGCATTCGGACACCGGAGCAACAGATGATCGGCTTCACCACACTCAAACGCGTTCTGCTCGCCAGCGCTTCCCTGGGTTTCGCCGCGCATGCAGCGGCTGCCAACCTGACCCTCGACGTCTACAACCCGGGGACCAACGCGATTTTCCCGGTGACCTCGGTGCTGGTCAGCGGTGAGAAAGACGCGATCCTCGTCGATGCGCAGTTCGGCAAGTCCCAGGCTGAACAGGTCGTGGAAAAGATCCGCGCCAGCGGTAAGAACCTGACCACCATCTACATCAGCCACGGTGACCCGGATTACTACTTCGGCCTCGACACCCTGGCCCAAGCGTTCCCCGATGCCAAGGTGCTCGCCTCGCAACCGACCGTCGATCACATCAACAAAACCGTCGCCGGCAAACTGGCCTTCTGGGGTCCGAAAATGGGCGCCGACGTTCCGGCGAAAACCATCGTGCCGGGCGTACTCAAGGGCGACAGCCTGATGCTCGAAGGGCAGAAATTGCAGGTGGTCGGCCTCGATGGCAAACAACCGGATCGCAGTTTTGTGTGGATTCCGTCGCTCAAAGCCGTGGTCGGTGGTGTGGTTGTCGCCGAGAACATCCATGTGTGGATGGCCGACACCCAGACCGCGCAATCCCACGCCGACTGGCTGGAAACCCTGCACTCGATCGAAACCCTCAAGCCGAACACCGTGGTGCCGGGTCATTACCTCGGCAACAGCAGCCGTTCGCTGGCCAGCGTGAAATTCACCGCCGACTACATTAAGGCTTTTGACGTGGAAACCGCCAAGGCCAAAGATTCCGCCGCACTGATCGCCGCGATGAAAAAACGTTACCCGAAACTGGGTGAGGAAAGCTCGCTGGAGCTGAGCGCGAAAGTCGCCAAGGGCGAAATGCAGTGGTAAGTCGAATCTGAAAACGCAGCACTCTCAAGCCAACTGGAGAATGTCATGAGCAAGATCGCAATCATTGGGGCCACCGGCCGCGCCGGTAGCCAACTGCTGGAAGAAGCCCTGCGTCGTGGCCATAGCGTGACCGCTATCGCCCGCGACACTTCGAAGATCGGCGCGCGTAACGGTGTGGTCAGCAAGAATGTCGATGTGCTGGATGCCGCAGCGCTGCAAGACGCGGTGACCGGTCACGATGTGGTGATCACCGCCGCGCATTTCGCCACCGTTCCTGCGGCGGCGATTGTCGGACCGGTGAAGCAGGCCGGGGTGCAGCGTTTGCTGGTGGTGGGCGGTGCCGGTTCGCTGTTGCTACCGGACGATACGCGAGTGATCGACAGTGCGGGTTTCCCGGCGGAGTACAAAGCTGAAGCCAGTGCCGGTGCGGCGTTTCTTGAAGCGTTGCGTCAGGAGCAGGATCTGGACTGGACCTTTCTGTCGCCGTCGGCAGAGTTTGTCGAAGGGGAGCGCACAGGAAGTTACCGAGCCGGCCAGGATCATTTGCTGGTGAGCGCTGAAGGGCGTAGCTGGATCACGTTTGCTGATTATGCGATTGCGTTGATCGACGAAGTGGAAACGCCGAAGCATTCGCGTCAGCGGTTTACAGTTGGTTACTGATTGAGGCGTTTCTGAGGGATTGGTCTGACTCTGGATCTTTTCCCCCTCACCCCAGCCCTCTCCCCCAAGGGGGCGAGGGGGAAAGGGAGCAGATCTCCATGCTTTTCAAACTTGAGTTCGACTGGATATTGCAGGTCGACGTGGATCAAACAGACAACCCGGTCAGTCCCCTCTCCCTCTGGGAGAGGGTTAGGGTGAGGGAAAAAAGCCTCACCGCAAATGCGCCTGCTCCACCAGCCAGATCATCAGTTCTTCCAACTGCGGCGAAGGCTCGGTTCCCGCAGGCACGACGACGTAATACGCCAGCCCCGTCTTCACCTTCAATTCAAACGGCATCACCAGCCGCCCGGCGCGCAAGTCATCACCAATCAACGACCAATCGCCAATCGCCACCCCCGTCCCGTGGGACGCCATCGACATCGCCTGATCCAGCGTTTCGAAATGCTGACCGCTGCCGAGGTTGTTCAGTCGCAGCTCAGCCGCGTTCAACCACACCGACCAATCCTGAATATCGTGAGTGGGGTGCAGCAACAGATGCTGTTGCAGATCTGCCGGTGAATTCAGCGCTGGCGAGCCCTTAAGCAAAACCGCTGAACAGACCGGTGTCAGTTGCTCGTCGAACAGGTGCAGCGCGCCCGGCGAGTTGTCCGGGGGCGGGCCGTAGATCACCGCGGCATCGAATTGCTCACGCTGGAAGTCCACGCCGTGTTGCAGCGAGGCGGTGAGTTTCACCGGCACGTCCGGGCGTTCCTTTTGCCATTGCAGCAAGCGCGGCAGCAGCCAGCGCATCACGCAGCTCGGCGCTTTGAGTTGCAGGGTTTCGCGCTGCAGGCCGATTTGCTCGGTGGCTTCGCTGATCAGGCCGAAGACTTTTTCCACCCGCGGTAGCCATTCACGTCCTTCGGCGGTCAGCGCCAGGCCACGGGCCAGGCGGATGAACAGCGGGTAACCGAGATGCGCTTCCAGCCCGGCGATCTGCCGGCTCACTGCGCCCTGGGTGATGTGCAACTGCTCGGCGGCGCGGGTGAAGTTGCAGCACTGCGCGGTGATCAGAAACGTGTGCAGAGCGGGCAGGGGAGGCAGGCGTTTCATGAGGATCCAAGGTATGACGTGAGGACATGGCTAGTATGACTTTTAATCGATTGTTGCCGCTACCTGCCGACCGTTCAATGAAGCCATGAAGGGCTCTTTGTAGGAGTGAGCCTGCTCGCGATAGCGGTGAGTCAGTCACTGCAATGTTGAATGTACAGACGCCATCGCGAGCAGGCTCACTCCTACAGAAAGGCTCTGTGTCTTCAGCGAGCAAGAAGGGCAATCGACATGGCGACGTGTGGCGAAGTACTGGTCAAGTTACTCGAAGGTTACGGGGTCGAGCAGGTGTTCGGCATTCCCGGGGTGCACACCGTGGAGCTGTATCGCGGGCTGGCGCGTTCGAGCATTCGTCACGTCACCCCGCGGCATGAGCAGGGCGCCGGTTTCATGGCTGACGGCTATGCGCGCACCGCTGGCAAACCGGGCGTGTGCTTCATTATTACCGGCCCGGGCATGACCAACATCACCACCGCCATGGGCCAGGCCTACGCCGATTCGATCCCGATGCTGGTGATCTCCAGCGTGCAATCACGCAGTCAGTTGGGCGGCGGGCGCGGCAAGCTGCATGAGTTGCCGAATCAGAGCGCACTGGTCGCAGGCGTTGCGGCGTTCTCGCACACTTTGATGTCCGCCGCTGAATTGCCGGTAGTGCTAGCGCGTGCTTTTGCCTTGTTTCAGGCCGGTCGCCCACGTCCGGTACACATCGAAATTCCGTTGGACGTGCTGGTCGAAAACGCCGACGAATTGCTCGCCAGTGTGCCGGTCAATATCGACCGCGCCGGCGCTGCGCAAGCGGCCGTCAAACGCATGAGCGAGCTGCTGGCTGAAGCCAGACGTCCGCTGATTCTGGCTGGCGGCGGTGCCATCGACGCAGCGCCGCAATTAACCCGACTCGCCGAGTTGCTCGACGCTCCGGTGGCGCTGACCATAAATGCCAAAGGCACGCTGCCGGGCAACCATCCACTGCTGATCGGCTCGACTCAAACGCTGGTTGCCACCCGCGCGCTGGTCGCCGATGCCGATGTGGTTCTGGCCATCGGCACCGAGCTGGCCGAGACCGATTACGACGTCACGTTCGCTGGCGGTTTCGAGATTCCCGGCAAACTGTTGCGCATCGATATCGACGCCGATCAGACCGTACGCAACTACCCGCCGCATCTGGCGCTGGTGGCCGATGCGCGCAACGCCGCGCAAGCTTTGTTGAACATGCTCTCGCAGGACAAACTCGCCGAGCGCAGCAGCGATTGGGGTCAGGTCCGCGCCGGCAAACTGCGCGCTGAACTGGCCGCGAGCTGGGACGCGCCGACCCTCGCGCAAACCCGCTTCCTCGACACCGTACTCGATGAGCTGCCCAACGCCGTGTTCGTCGGCGATTCCACGCAACCGGTGTACACCGGCAACCTGACGTTCAACCCGGATCATCCGCGCCGCTGGTTCAATGCATCGACCGGCTACGGCACGCTCGGCTACGCCTTGCCGGCGGCGATTGGCGCCTGGCTCGGCAGTCAAACCGATCAAGGCGCGCGGCCACCGGTGGTGTGCCTGATTGGCGACGGCGGCCTGCAATTCACCCTGCCGGAACTGGCCAGTGCCGTCGAAGCGCGGGTGCCGGTGATCGTCCTGCTGTGGAATAACCAGGGCTACGAAGAGATCAAGAAATACATGGTCAACCGCGCCATCGAGCCGGTCGGCGTGGACATCTACACCCCGGATTTCGTCGCTGTGGCCAAGGGCCTCGGCTGCGCGGCTGAAGCGATCAGCAGCATCGAACAACTACGCAGCGCGTTGCGTAGTGCAAGCGATCGTCAGGGCCCGACCCTGATTGAAATCGATCAGACCCAATGGATGCAGGCGGTGGCGCAATGATCAGTTTCCCGACCACACTCGACGGCCTCTACATCAACGGCCAATGGTCGGCCGGCCGCGAACATCTGCGGGTGATCAACCCGGCCACCGAAGCGCTGCTGACCACGGTCAATGGCGGTGACGAGCACGCGGTCGATCAAGCCGTCGCCGCTGCCACTGCCGCGTTCAAGGAATGGTCGCAAACCAGTGGTGCCGAGCGCGGCGCAATCCTGCGCAACATCGCCAATGGTGTGCGCAACGGTCGCGAGCACTTGATGAAACTGCAATCGTGCAACAACGGTAAACCGCAGTTTGAAGCGGCCATCGATGTCGACGACGTGATCGCCACGTTCGAGTATTACGCCGAACTCGCCGAAGGCCTCGACGCCAGACAGGACAGCAACTTGCCGCTGCCCAGCGATGATTTCAGCGCACGCCTGCGCCGTGAACCTTGCGGCGTGGTCGGGTTGATCGTGCCGTGGAATTTCCCCATGGTCACCACGGCGTGGAAACTCGCGCCGGCGTTGGCGGCGGGTTGCAGCGTGGTGCTGAAACCGTCGGAAGTGACACCGCTGCCGGAACTGGAACTGGCGGCGATCATCGCGGAATCGGGTCTGCCGAATGGCGTGTTCAATCTTGTCTGCGGTACAGGGTTGGCGGTCGGTGCACCATTGGCGGCGGATCCGCGTATCGCCAAAATCTCCTTCACCGGCAGCAATGCGGTCGGCGTGCAAGTGATGCAGCGTGCGGCGGAAACGGTGAAGGGCGTCAGCCTGGAGTTGGGCGGCAAATCTTCGCTGCTGGTGTTGGCGGATGCAGATCTCGATCTGGCGGTTGAGCTGGCCTGTGGCGGCGCATTTTTCAACGCCGGGCAGATGTGTTCGGCGACCAGTCGTGTGCTGGTGGCTGATGAGCTGGAAGAGGAATTCCTCCGTCGCTTGCAGAAACGTGCGCAGGCCATTCGTGTAGCCGACCCGTTCGATGCGGAGGTGGAAATGGGTGCGTTGGTCAACCAGGCGCAGTACCAGCGAGTGCTTGGGCACATCGACCGTGGGCTCAGCGCGGGTGCGCGTTTGCTTTGCGGAGGCAATCGCCCGGCGGATCTGCCGCGCGGCTATTTTTTGCAGCCGACCGTGTTCACCGACGTGCCGCTGGACAGCGCGCTGTGGTGTGAAGAGATTTTCGGGCCGGTGCTGTGTGTGCGCAGTTTCACCACTGAAGCGCAGGCGATTGCCTTGGCCAATGACACGCCGTTTGGTTTGGTAGCCAGTGTGGTGACGAGCGATGCTGCTGCGGCGGATCGCGTGGCCAATGCCTTGCAGGCGGGGATGGTGTGGATCAATGCGCCACAAGTGATTTTCCCGCAGGCGGCGTGGGGCGGGTACAAGCAGAGCAGTATTGGCCGCGAGCTCGGGCCTTGGGGGTTGGCGGCGTTTCAGGAGATCAAGCATGTGATCCGGGCGGGGTAAAAGCATACCCTCACCCCAGCCCTCCCGAAACGTCGGACCGCCCAGAGGGAGAGGGAGCCGACCGAGGTGTCTGGTGCTGTCCATCGACCTGAAAAATCCGGTCGATTATGGATTGCTCAAAGCACTTGGAAAGCCGACCCTCACCCCAGCCCTCTCCCAGAGGGAGAGGGGGACGACGAGGTGTCTGGTGCTGTCCATCGACCTGAAAAATCCGGTCGATTATGGATTGCTCAAAGCACTTGGAAAGCCGACCCTCACCCCAGCCCTCTCCCAGAGGGAGAGGGGGCCGACCGAGGTGTCTGGCGCTGTCCATCGACCTGAAAAATCCGGTCGATTATGGATTGGTCAAAGCACTTGGAAAGCCGACCCTCACCCCAGCCCTCTCCCAGAGGGAGAGGGGGCCGACCGAGGTGTCTGGCGCTGTCCATCGACCTGAAAAATCCGGTCGATTATGGATTGGTCAAAACACTTGGAAAGCCGACCCTCACCCCAGCCCTCTCCCAGAGGGAGAGGGGGCCGACCGAGGTGTCTGGCGCTGTCCATCGACCTGAAAAGTCCAGTCGATTATGGATTGGTCAAAGCACTTGGAAAGCCGACCCTCACCCCCAGCCCTCTCCCAGAGGGAGATGGAGCCAACCGAGGTGTCTGGCGCTGTCCATCGACCTGAAAAGTCCAGTCGATTATGGATTCAAAGCCAATCGTTCAAGTCGGTGAGCCTCTTGAGTATTCCCCAATCAGTCCCCTCTCCCTCTGGGCGGTCCGACGTTTCGGGAGGGTTAGGGTGAGGGGCTTCTAACGGTCACACCGAAAGTCGCAACCGCGCCAAATCCCTTAACGGCGGCGCACCAAACAGCCGGCTGTACTCACGGCTGAATTGCGACGGACTTTCATACCCCACGCGATACCCCGCCGCCGATGCTTCCAGCCCCTCCGCCAGCATCAACCGCCGCGCCTCTTGCAAGCGCAACTGCTTCTGATACTGCAACGGACTCATCGCTGTCATCGCCTTGAAGCGGTGATGCAAGGTCGACACGCTGAGGTTCACTTCCTTGGCCAGATCATCAATGCGCAACGGCTGTTCAAAGTTGCCGTTGAGCCATTTGATCGCCTGACTGATGCGATGGCTCTGACTGTTGGCAATCGCGATTTCATACAAACGATGCCCCTGCGGGCTGCGCAGCAGGCGATAGAGAATCTCCCGGCGAATCAGCGGCGCGAGCATGGCGATGTCTTTTGGTGCATCGAGCAAACGCGCCAGACGCAACACTGCATCGAGCATCGAACTGTCGATCTTCTCGACATACAAACCACGCCCGGTCGGCCGGGTCGGCACGCCCATGGGGCCTGCGTCGGCGATCAGCGCGGTGATTTCTGTCGGATCGATGTCCAAGCGCACGGCGAGGATCGGATCCTCCGGCGAAACGTTGACCACGCGCCCGCTCAGCGGCATCGAAACCGACACCACCAGATAATTCAGCGGGTCGTAATTGAAGTACTCGTCAGCCAGCCGCACCTCTTTGCGTCCCTGCGCCATGATGCACAGCGCCGGTTGCGCGAGCACCGGGGCAAAGTCGTGGGATTTTGTGTGGCGCGACATGAACAGCGAGCCGATGGCGGTCTCGTAGCTGCCATCGTCGGTGGTGTTGCGGCGGATGATCGCCGCCAGTTCTGCGCGCTGTTTTTCCATGTCAGCGCTGGGTTCGGCTTGAAAACGATCGAATGACGTCATGCACGGCATCCTCGGCAGGGGAGGTGGAATGGAGCAGAGCATATGTTTGTGCAAGCGCCAGCGGTAGACACATCCTGCGAAATGCTTGCCTGATTCTGCCCCGGGGTGTTCCCGCGCTTGTCGCGATCCAACCCTGTAGGAGCTGCCGAAGGCTGCGATCTGTTGATCTTCAAGGCAACATCAAAAGATCGCAGCCTTCGGCAGCTCCTACACAAAACGCGTATGACAACCGTGTGACGCCGTTTTACAGGTTGTTACAGGTTCTGCGTGCAGTCTCGCAGGATTGTGCAACGCGGCGGCAGGAATCGACTAACGGCGTCAGGCGTGCGGCCCTTAACCTTTGATCCTGTCGCAGCCCGTCCCCCGGCTGCCACACGACTCCCTGGGAGGGTTGAACATGTCCAAGCAGATTCCCGTCAGTCATATGGCCTTCGTTCGAGCGCGCGCCGGGCGTTCGGCGGAACTCGGCGTACGCCTGAGCGCATTGATCGAGCCGTCCCGCGCCGCTCCCGGTTGCCTGAGCTTTGCCTTGCAGCATTCGCAGTGTGATCCCGAGTTGTGGCTGGTCTGCGGGTTCTGGAGCAGCCAGCAAATGATGACCAACTATTTCAACAGCCCGTCGATGGAAATCTTCGCCGAGCTGGTGCAGGAACTGGTGGTCAACAGCCTCGACTTCCACACCTTCAAGGACGTGTCGGCGGCGCAAGCCCTCGGTCAATGCCCGGCGCCGGTACACAAACTCGTCGGTTGAGGGTTTAATGTCCGGCTTGTTTGTCTGAGCCGGGATATGTGACATGGCACGTAAAGAGTTCGAACACTTCGAAGCAGTTTCCGCAGTCGTCCCCGTCGAGTTGGGTGGCAACAAGGGCTATCACGCGGCAATCGCGGTCAAGGCCCTGGTCGATGGCGGTGCACCACGCTTTCACAAACTGCTGAATGATCAGGTCTTCCCCGGCGCCATCGCCGCCGATGAGGCTGCCATCAACGAGCTGGATAACCTCAAGGGCGTCACTGACGACGCCGAGTTGATCTGGTAACGGGTTACTTGCTGGCGCCCGGACGCCACATCTTGAACAGGGCCTCAGGCCCCAGCTGGAAGTAATCCGCCGGCCCGCCGCCGCGCAGAATCGGTTCTGCCGCGGCGGTGTCGTAGATGCCGTCCTTCAACAGCCATTTGGCGATGTGCACGGCGACCACTTCGCCGAGGATCAGCCAGCTCGGCACGGTTTCGCCATCGGCGCGCTGCAACTGAATGATCTGCGTGACCTTGCACTCGAAGGACACCGGGCTTTCGGCCACCCGTGGCACCGAAATCACCTTTGACGCGACCGTCGTCAATCCCGCCAATTCGAATTCATTGACCTCAGGCGCGACCATCGCGCAGCTCTGGTTCATCTGCTCGGCCAGTGGTCGGGTGGCGAGGTTCCAGACGAATTCGCCGGTCTGCTCGATGTTGTTCAGGCTGTCTTTGCGCCCGACGCTGGAGAAACCAATGATCGGCGGAATGTAGTTGAAGGCGTTGAAGAAACTGTACGGCGCCAGGTTCAACTGGCCGTGAGCATCCTGTGAGGAAATCCAGCCGATCGGGCGTGGGCCGACGATGGCGTTGAACGGATCGTGGGGCAGGCCGTGGCCGTTGGCGGGTTCGTAGAAATGGATGTCATCGGGCATGGCGGGTGAATTCCTGAGGCTGCTTTTTAGATGCAGCCATAGTGCAAGGACGTCCCGCATATTTCCAGCCAGACACCGATATTCCAAGCTATGAAATTCCCCTGTGGGAGCGAGCCTGCTCGCGAAAGCGTCGGGTCAGTTGCATTGATATCGCCTGACACGACGTCTTCGCGAGCAGGCTCGCTCCCACAGGGTTTGATGTGAACTCAGGAAATTGTCATCCCCCAGAAATGACTAAGCCCGGCCGAAGCCGGGCTGTGCGCTTTACAGCAGGGGTTAGCTGATGGCAGCCGATTGAGTGCGGTCGTAACCGTCGGCAGCGAAAGTCGCGGAGCCAGTGCGGTCATAGCCGTCTTCAGCAAAGGTCGCGGAGCCGGTACGGTCGTAGCCATCTTCAGCGAAGGTCGCGGAGCCGGTACGGTCATAGCCATCTTCAGCGACAGCTGCAGAACCGGTGCGGTCATAACCATCTGCAGCAACGGCGGAACCAGTGCGGTCGTAACCGTCGGCAGCGAAGGTGTTGGCAGCCAGTACGGACAGGGCGAAGGCAAGGATCAGTTTGGTTTTCATGTTCTTTACTCCAGATTTGTTGGCGGGTGTGTCTTGCATGGGTTTAATGCTACGCCAATTAAGTTGATTGAAAAGCGCAAAATAATGCTAAAAACAATCGATTAACTTGATGTTAAGGGCGGCGGATTTAAACCGCTTGCGTCGTCGAAGCGAACGCCGCGCAGGTCATCGATCAGGTAGGGGCAGAATGCTTCGCCAGCATTAATTAGCGATTAATCGCTTTGCGGCGTGTGTAAGGAATTTTTCATGCGGGTCAGGGAAACGCGGCGACCCCAATCGCGAGCAGGCTTGCTCCCACAGGGAAATGCATTCCAGATGTGGGAGCGAGCCTGCTCGCGAAGAGTCCATCACAGCCACCGTTGCAGTGGCTGTGAACAGCCGATCAGTCAGTAACGATGCGCGAGTGCTTCTGGGTGTCTTTCATGGTGATGTACACCAGCAATGACACCGCGATGCACGCCGTCACATACCAGTAGTAACCGGTTTCCATGCCGATGCTCTTGAACCACAGCGCGATGTATTCGGCGGTGCCGCCGAAGATCGACACGGTCAGTGCGTACGGCAGGCCAACGCCCAGGGCGCGGATTTCAGTCGGGAACAGTTCGGCTTTCACCACGGCGTTGATCGAGGTGTAGCCGCTGACGATGATCAGCGCCGCCATGATCAGGAAGAACGCGCCCCACCAGGTCTGGATGGTGTGCAGGGTCATCAGGATCGGCACGGTGAAGATCGTCCCCAGCACGCCGAAAGCGATCAGGATCGGACGACGGCCGATCTTGTCCGACAGGCCGCCGATGATCGGTTGCAGGCACATGAACAGGAACAGCGTGGCGGCAGAAATGGTGGTCGAGTCGGAGATGCTCATGCCGACGGTGTTCACCAGATACTTCTGCATGTAAGTGGTGTAGGTGTAGAACGCCAGGGTGCCGCCCATGGTCAGGCCGACCACAGTCAACAGCTCTTTGGGGTGGCGCATCAAGGTGCGCATCGCGCTTTCCTTGGACTTTTCTTTCTTGGTGAACGACTCGGTTTCTTCCATGCCGCGACGCAGGTACAGCGCCACGACCGCACACAGCGCGCCGATGGCGAACGGGATACGCCAGCCCCACGCGTACAGCTGTTCAGTGGTCAGCACGTTCTGCAGCACGATCAGCACGCCCAGCGCGATGAGCTGGCCGGAGATCAGGGTCACGTACTGGAAGCTCGAGAAGAAGCCGCGACGTTCCTTGGTCGCCATCTCCGAGAGATAGGTCGCCGAGGTGCCGTATTCGCCACCGACCGACAGGCCTTGCAGCAGTCGGGCGAACACCAGCAGGATCGGTGCGCCGATGCCGATGGTTTCATAGTTTGGGCTGAGGGCGATCAGCAGCGAGCCGAAGCACATCAGGTAGACCGAGGCCATCAGGGCTTTTTTACGTCCGACCTTGTCGGCGTACATGCCCATCAGCCAGCCACCGATCGGACGCATCAGAAAGCCGACGGCGAAAATCGCAGCGGTGTTCATCAGTTGGGCGGTGGTGGAACCGGCAGGGAAGAAGGTTTTCGCGAAGTACAGGGAGAAGGCGGCATACACATACCAGTCGTACCACTCGACCATGTTGCCGACGGAACCGCTGAAGATCGATTTGATCCGGCTGGCGGTGGTTCTTTCTTTGGCGGGCACGGCAGCCGACCCAAGTGGCAGGGCGTTGGAGTTATCCATTGAAGGATCCTTCGTTTAATTGTTTTTGTGGAGCGCGTTGGAACGCAGCCTGCGAGGGCTATAGCAGGACGTGTGCCAACGGGGGGAGTGCCGGTTTAGAGGGGGTGGCGGGATTGGGTGAGCGGTTTTGTGCCGATGGAATGGATTGCGTGAGCGGATTTTCGCTTATTGGGGCGAAGATCAAAAGCCCCTCACCCTAACCCTCTCCCGGAGGGAGAGGGGACTGATCGAGGTGCTTTTGATAGTTACACCGACCTGAGAGATCGAGTCGAACTCAGGTTTCGAAAAGCATGAAGATCGGCTCCCTTTCCCCCTCGCCCCCCTGGGGGAGAGGGCTGGGGTGAGGGGGATGGATTTCAGCCACGCCAAAAATCCCGACCCAGCCTCACTCAGCCAAAAACATCTCCCGACTCAACCCATGCCGCTGCATCTTTTCATTGAACGTACGGCGCGGCAGTTGCAGTTCCTCAAGCACCGCTTTCACATCGCCCTTGTGCCGGGTCAGCGCCGCACGCAAGCATTGCGCCTCAAACGCCTCCTGCTGCGCCGCCAGCGATTGCCCCGGATCAATCCCCGGTGCCGGCTCATCCAGCCCCAGCACTTGACGTTCGGCAACGTTCGCCAGTTCGCGCACGTTGCCCGGCCAGTCGTGGCTGAGCAGATGACTCAATTGCGCGCCACTCAAGGGTGGAAAGGTGCGCCCCAAGCGTTCAGCTGCATTGTGGGCGAAGGTTTCGAACAGCAACGGAATGTCTTCGCGGCGATCGCGCAATGGCGGCAAACGCAGTTCGGCGACGTTCAGGCGATAGGCCAGATCCTCGCGAAAACGTCCGGCCCGAGCTTCATCGAGCAGATCCGGTTTGGTCGCCGCGACAATCCGCAGATCGACACGAATGCTCTGGTTCGAACCCAGCCGTTCAAGCTTCTGCTCCTGCAACACCCGCAGCAGTTTCACCTGTTGGGCCAGCGGCATGCTTTCGATTTCATCGAGAAACAGCGTGCCGCCATCGGCGTATTCCAGCTTGCCGATGCGCTTGCCCGAGGCGCCGGTAAACGCGCCGCTCTCGTGGCCGAACAACTCGGCCTCGAACAACTGCTCAGGGATCGCCGCGCAGTTCAGCGCCACAAATGGCTTGGCCGCGCGCGGACCGAAATCATGCAGGCATCGCGCAACCAATTCCTTGCCGCTGCCGGTTTCACCACGGATCAACACGTTGACCGGCAGCGTCGCCAGATCCAGCACCTGCCGGCGCAACGTCTGCAAACCACGGGACACACCGAGCAATGTCGCATCGAGTTTGGCGCGGTTGTCGGCCTGCTCGTGCAGCGCACGGTTCTCCAGAATCAGACGGCGTTTGTCCAGCGCCCGGCGCAAGCTGCCGAGCAGGGTTTCCGGGCTGAACGGTTTTTCCAGAAAATCGTAGGCGCCGTCGCGCATCGCCTCGACCGCCATCGGCACGTCGCCATGGCCGGTGAGCAGAATCACCGGCAGATCGGCGTCGCGTTTCTGCACTTCGGCCAACAACGCCAGGCCACCCATGCCGGGCATGCGCACATCGCTGAGGATCACTCCGGCAAAGTGCGCGGGCAGGGCGGCGAGGCAGTCTTCGGCGCGGCTGAACAACTGCACCTCGAAGCCCGACAGGCTCAGCCACTGCTCGACGGCGCTGCGAATGCTGCTTTCGTCATCGACCACCATCACTGAATTGAGCATCAGATGTGTGCCTCCAGATCGATCGGCAAAGTCAGGCTGAACACCGCGCCGCTGTCGCCATTTTCAGCACTCAGGCGGCCGCCGGATTCATGCACGATAGCGAAGGATACCGCCAACCCGAGGCCCAGGCCGTCACCCACCGGTTTAGTCGTGAAAAACGGATCGAACACCTGGCCCAAATGCTCTTCGGCAATCCCGCCGCCATTGTCGCTCACGCTCAGACGCCACAATTGTTCATCGGCTTCCAGACGGATTTCCAGACGTTTGCAGGGTTTGCCCTGCATCGCATCGAGGGCGTTGCGCAGCAGGTTGATCAGCACCTGCTCCAGGCGAATCGCATCACCGCGCACCCACGCCGGACGCGTCAGGTGCAGCACCAGGCTGACCTGTTCGTCGCGCAGCCGTGCATCGAGCAACTGCAAGGATTGATCAACCACCGTCGCCAGATCCAGCCGCTCGCGCAAGCCGCTGGGGCTTTTGCGCGCGAAGGTCTTGAGGTGGCCGGTGAGGGCGGCCATGCGCGTGAGCATTTCGTCGACCGGTTTCAACGCTTTATAGGCATCGTCGACGCGGCCATGCTCGAGCAGCAGGCGCAGGGTCGCCAGTTGCATGCGCTGAGCAGTCAGCGGCTGATTGATTTCATGGGCGAGCGCGGCGGACATCTGCCCGAGGGCGGCGAGTTTCGCCGACTGCACTAGGCCGTCTTGCGCTGTGCGCAGATCGCGGGTGCGTTCCTCGACCAGTTGCTCCAGTTCTTCGCGGTTGCGCTGACGGATTTTCGACAGACGCCAGCGCTGGTTGAGAAACAGCAGCAGGAACACCAGCGCCAGCCACACCCCGGCGGCGGCCAGCCCGGCGTTGCGCAGGTCTTCGAAGGCCACTTGCGGATGACGCAGCAGGTGCAGGGTCCAGCCTTCGGCGCTCAGCGGCAGCGATTCCCACAGATAATCCGCCGTGCCTTGCGGGCCTTCGACGCGGCGCAGATCGCTGTTGTCATCGAAGCGGCGCAGCGACAAGTGGGTCAAGGGCAGCAGCGACTGTTTGTCGTACTGCCGCGTGGCTTTGATCTCGGCCATGTCGCTGGCACTCAACGGCCGCAGCGCGCGATAACGCCAGCCGGGCTGATTGGCGATGAAAATGATTCCGCGCGCGTCGCTGACCAGCAACGTGTCATTGCCTTGGCTCCATTCCCGTTCCAGCTCGGGAAACTCCAGTTTGACCACCATCGCGCCGAGGAACTCGTCGTGGTCGCCGAGTACCGCACTGGAGAGGAAATAACCGGGAATCCCGCTGGTCACGCCCACTGCATAAAAACGCCCGGTGCCTTGGGTGCGGGTCTGGCTGAAGTAGGGGCGGAAACCATAGTTGTGGCCGACGTAACTGCTCGGCAGGCGCCAGTTGCTTGCGGCCACGGCGAGACCAGTGTGATCAAGCAGTTCAAGGGTCGAGGATTGCGCCGCGCCGTTGATCTTTTCCAGTTTCAGATTCAGCGCCGCTTGTTCATCTGCAGCGACGGGGCCGGCCAGTGCCGAACGCAATTGCGGATCCAGCGCGAGCACGGCGGGCAGGGCGCGGTAGCGATCGATCAAGGTGTGCAACGAATTGGCATACAGCGCCAGTTGCTGGTTGGCGCGGGCGGCGTCCTCTTCCAAGGCCTGGCGTTCGGCGTGACGGATCGCCAGGGTCGCGGCGAGCGCGGTACCAGCGATGATCAGCAGGGTATAAAACGACAGACGCACAGTACGGGAAGTCGGCAGCATGCTGGGCAAACGGATGGCAGTCGGGCGGGCACGATAGCATGCCGGCAGGCGGGAACATTGTCCCTGCTCAGAAAGCCGCCCATTTACGCGGCTGCGCTGTGAGCAGTTCTGTGCTTTTGCACCGTTAACGCCAGACCGTGGAGCATGTCGGTGATGCGGGCTGTTTCCTTGTCCAGATCGTTGAGGTCAACGCCGTTCAAGCTTGTCCTGCCAAGTGCGTGAGCATACTCATGGACCGTGTCGTTACTCGCCTCGATAGCCTGTGCAAGCCCGAGAATTTCCCCTTCGAATGCAAGCATTTTTTCGCTGGATTTTCCAGAGATGGCCTTAGCCGTTTCATTGACAATTTCCGGCAACGTCCATAACGCCGCGGCTCCGCTAGCGATGGCGCCGGCCGCTGCGGGAGGTAGTGAATTCAGGGTTTTCTTCGCACCCGCCGACGTTAGCTGAGCGCCCACCTCCTTCACCAACTTGAGTGCGGATTTTTTGTCGCGGGGAATCAAGCCCTGGAGTTTGGCGTTTAAATACTCAAGTGGCTGCATTTGTTTGTGTTGGGCTTTCACGATAATAGTGTTCGCTGACACTTTGGAGGTTTTCAAATTGACCGGCGCGCTCAGTCCGGTTCTTTCGGCCGCATAGTCGATGAGCGCGCTGACCCCGATTTTTGCGGCGAAGCCCATCCCTGCGCCTATCACGTTGCCGACACCGGGTGCCGCTGCGCCGAGTGCCTGAGCACCGACACCGACCGTTAGACCGACGCCATAACTGAGGGCTTTGCTCGCGACAAATACCAGCGTTCTGCGTGTTGTCGCCAAGGCAATGTCGCTGCCCGAACCCATTCTGTCGAGTTGCTTTGCGGCATCGCCTGCGCGGCGCTGGGTGATCCCGAGGATTTCAATGTGTTGCATCATCTGATCATTCATTTGGCGGGCCATACGCTTTTCTGCAAGGCGTTGTGCATTTTTGGCATAGCTCGTATTTTGCGAAGCAATCATGCGATCCGTTCCGGCATTGATCTCGTCCAAAAACGGCAACATGGTTTCCCCGTTGACGTCGACATGGCCAATCGGATCGTTGCCGACGAAGGCGTAAAGATTCAGCCCATCCACTTCGCCTGCCGGGTCCGCGCTGATCCAGCGTTGCAGCCACGGCGCGTAATAGCGCGCGCCGTAGCAGTACAAACCGCTGATATCCATTTCCTTGCCGGAATAACGGATAAACCGGTAACTGACTTCAACCCCCGGGTCGGCCGCCATCCACGCCGTTGCGCCGAACGGGTAGTAGCCTTCCTGGCTGATGATTCGGGCACGTTGATCCAGTTCTATCGTGCATGAACCCAGATGGTCACTGAGGCTGTAGCGCAGTTGATTGTCTTCGATGTCTTCGGGTGGTTTTTTCGCCCAATGCAGGCAACGCGCACCGCCCACCGAGATGACGTGCAGTTCTTCGCCGTTGTCCTTGCTGCGGATTTCCAGGCCCGGCAGGTAGCGCACCTGATGAAAGTGCACAGCGCTGTCGGTGTACGTTTCATGGCGTTTGAACACCCGCACGCCCTGGCTGTAACGGTAGTGTTCGGCGTCGTCATCAGTGCCGTCTCGGGCAATCAGCGTCACGCGTTGCAGCTCACCCCGTGCATTCCATTGCATGGCCTGTCCCGGTTGCAGGTTCTGCAGGTTGCCGTGGCGGTCGAACAGTGTGTCGAAGTCAGGCTCCGGATCATCCGGTTTCCAGCGCACGCCGCGATTGCTGACTGAATCAATGCGCATCTGCACGGTGCGATTGGCGCCGGCCCGTACATGCACCAGTTTCTCCAGATTGCCGCCGGTGTCGTACGTGTAGGTCTGGGTGTAGTTGAGGCGGTTGTTAGGGTCGGTGGGTTTCGGCAGGTCGGGAATGTCCGAGAGCGGGCCGTCGTCGTAACCGCTGGCGCTGACCAGTCGGTACAGCGAGTCGTAGCTGAAATCACGGTGACCGTCGACCAGCTGGTTGGCGAAATAGACCGGCTGGAAGGCGTGGTCTTCGATGCGGGTAATGTTGCCGACGGGGTCGTAGAAGTATTCGAGGTCTTGCAGCACTGCGCCGGTGTCTTTGCGACTGGACTGAGTGTGCAGACGACCATCGGCCGGGTCGTAGGTCCAGCGACTGACGACAAGATTACCGGCCTGCTGCTCGATGATCTGGTCGGCGGCGTTGTACTGCGCATCAAGCAACACGGGCCGCCATTGGCTCTGGTCCTTGATCAACAGTTGTACCTGCCGAAGGTGCCCGGCCAGGCCATAACACAATTTCTGACGATGGCCGCCGGCATCGGTCTGCTCCAGCACGGCGCCCATCGGGCTGAACACACGACGGCTGGTGAAGCCTTGGCCATCGTCAAAGGTACGGGTTTCGGCCAGCGGCTGGCCGGTGAGGGCGAAGCTGTCGGTGCGCAGGGTGCCCGAGTTGTCGTGTTGCTCCAGCAATTGTCCGCGTCGATTGAGCCGGGGGTCGGCGCTGGCATCGGCGTAGGTAAATACATCGACATCGGCCACGCCGTTTTCTTCGACGGCGACTACGCGCAACTGCTTATCGAAAGTCGTGCGCCAATGACTGTCGCGCTCGTCCCAGCGCTGCAACGGTTCACCGGCCAGGCCCGGCAGGATCAGGCGCCAGCCGGCGTCAACGCTGGCGGTTTGCAACGGCTCGCCGTCCAGGCGGTACACCGTGGTCAGGCACGGCACCGGCAGGCGTGGATCCCACTGCGCGATCAAGTGGCCCGCTGCATTGTGATGCAGGCGGCTCGCAAGGGCACAGGGCGTGTCACTGGCAACCCTGCGCAGATAATCCAGTCTCTTCACGACTAATGTGCGCGAATCCCATGCACTGATTTGTGGAGTAGAAGCATGCACCAACGCTGATCGCGCGTTCATGTCGTTATGCCGCTCGTTTCAATGTTTGGTCCGCAACATAAGTACGGTATCGGACGAGTATGGACCTGGCGTATTCGACGCTGCTCAATGCACTTTGTGTATCGGTTTTTATTGTCGAATGACTGACCATTCTAGAGTCGGGGGCTGCCACGCGCCCTTGTGCGAGATCCATCAAGAAATCAGCAGTGTTTGCATACACCTGCTCGACGCCCAGCGCGTCAAGTGCAGCGTGGGCGGCTTTCGATGAAAGGATGATGGCGTCGCGCAAACTGTCGAGCATCGAGTCATAAGCGTCCATTTCAAAGCGGGTCAATAGCTGTTCAGCTTTGGTGGCGTCTTTCGACACCTTAAACAACTCGCCCAGTTCAGATACAGCGGGAAGCAGGGCACCGCCAACCCCGTCACGGCCGAAGCTGAACAAAGCCCTTATGTTTTCCGACCTTTCCTGCCATGTCGCTGGACTGACGGTGTAGCTGTCCAGAGGGCTGGCAGAGGTGCCAGCGCTTTTAGCGCGCAGTGATTGCACATCAAGATCCGACTGTCGCGGCAAAATGATTTGATTGAGAGACGATGCAACCCTGGCGTAGATAGAACTGGCCGCATCTGCGCTGGCATTACCCAGGCTCAACCCTTGCAACTCTCCCGGGATGCTGGCCGGGAGCGTACCGGTCGTGTTGTATCCGGCAGCGAATGCAACGATTGCCCGGCCGCTGAGATAGAGGAAGTTGCTCAGTATCTTCGGTCGAAAGCTTGCAGGAGAGGTCAAATCCCCCAACGCCTTCTGCACATCTCTCATGCTGCCTGGGATAACTGAAAGAAATTTCCTTTCTTGATCGATGATTCGTTTTTGCTCCGAGGGGGTCTTCGTCGTACCGCCATCATCGAAGTAGCGCAGTGGATTGTTTCCCACAAACCCATACAGATTCAGCCCATCCACGTCGCCTGCCGGGTCCGCGCTGACCCAACGCTGCAACCACGGTGCGTAATAACGTGCGCCGTAGTAATACAAACCGCTGACGTCCATCTCCTTGCCGGAATAACGAATGAATTTGTAGCTGACTTCAATTGCCAATCCGGCTGCCATCCACGCGGTGGCACCGAACGGGTAGTAGCCTTCCTGGCTAACCACTTGGGCGTTTTGATCCAGTTCCATCACGCAGGACCCCAGATGGTCGTCGAGCCTGTAGTGCAGTTGATCAATGTCGATGTCCCGGGGCGGGCTCTTTGCCCAGTGCAGGCAGCGGGCACTGCCCACACTGATGACGTGCAGTTCTTCGCCGTTGTCCTTGCTGCGGATTTCCAGGCCCGGCAGGTAGCGCACCTGATGAAAGTGCACAGCGCTGTCGGTGTATGTTTCATGGCGTTTGAACACCCGCACGCCCTGGCTGTAACGGTAGTGTTCGGCGTCGTCATCAGTGCCGTCTCGGGCAATCAGCGTCACGCGTTGCAGCTCATCCCGTGCATTCCATCGCATGGCCTGTCCCGGTTGCAGGTGCTGCTGGTTGCCGTGGCGGTCGAACAGTGTGTCGAAGTCAGGCTCCGGATCATCCGGTTTCCAGCGCACGCCGCGATTGCTGACTGAATCAATGCGCATCTGCACGGTGCGGTTGGCGCCGGCGCGTACATGCACCAGTTTCTCCAGATTGCCGCCGGTGTCGTACGTGTAGGTCTGGGTGTAGTTGAGGCGGTTGTTAGGGTCGGTGGGCTTCGGCAGGTCGGGAATGTCCGAGAGCGGGCCGTCGTCGTAACCTCTGCTGCTGACCAGTCGGTACAGCGAGTCGTAGCTGAAATCACGGTGACCGTCGACCAGCTGGTTGGCGAAATAGACCGGCTGGAAGGCGTGGTCTTCGATGCGGGTAATGTTGCCGACGGGGTCGTAGAAGTATTCGAGGTCTTGCAGCACTGCGCCGGTGTCTTTGCGACTGGACTGAGTGTGCAGACGACCATCGGCCGGGTCGTAGGTCCAGCGACTGAGGACAAGATTACCGGCCTGCTGCTCGATGATCTGGTCGGCGGCGTTGTACTGCGCATCAAGCAGCACGGGCCGCCATTGGCTCTGGTCCTTGATCAATAGTTGTACTTGCCGAAGGTGCCCGGCCAGGCCGTAACACGATTTCTGACGATGGCCGCCGGCATCGGTCTGCTCCAGCACGGCGCCCATCGGGCTGAACACACGACGGCTGGTGAAGCCTTGGCCATCGTCAAAGGTACGGATTTCGGCCAGTGGCTGACCGGTGAGGGCGAAGCTGTCGGTGCGCAGGGTGCCCGAGTTGTCGTGTTGTTCCAGCAATTGTCCGCGTCGATTGAACCGAGGATCGGCGCTGGCATCGGCGTAGGTAAACACATCGACATCGGCCACGCCGTTTTCTTCGACGGCGACTACGCGCAACTGCTTATCGAAAGTCGTGCGCCAATGACTGTCGCGCTCGTCCCAGCGCTGCAACGGTTCACCGGCCAGGCCCGGCAGGATCAGGCGCCAGCCGGCGTCAACGCTGGCGGTTTGCAACGGCTCGCCGTCCAGGCGGTACACCGTGGTCAGGCACGGCACCGGCAGGCGTGGATCCCACTGCGCGATCAAGTGGCCCGCTGCATTGTGATGCAGGCGGCTCGCAAGGGCACAGGGCGTGTCACTGGCAACCCTGCGCAGATAATCCAGTCTCTTCACGACTAATGTGCGCGAATCCCATGCACTGATTTGTGGAGTAGAAGCATGCACCAACGCTGATCGCGCGTTCATGTCGTTATGCCGCTCGTTTCAATGTTTGGTCCGCAACATAAGTACGGTATCGGACGAGTATGGACCTGGCGTATTCGACGCTGCTCAATGCACTTTGTGTATCGGTTTTTATTGTCGAATGACTGACCATTCTAGAGTCGGGGGCTGCCACGCGCCCTTGTGCGAGATCCATCAAGAAATCAGCAGTGTTTGCATACACCTGCTCGACGCCCAGCGCGTCAAGTGCAGCGTGGGCGGCTTTCGATGAAAGGATGATGGCGTCGCGCAAACTGTCGAGCATCGAGTCATAAGCGTCCATTTCAAAGCGGGTCAATAGCTGTTCAGCTTTGGTGGCGTCTTTCGACACCTTAAACAACTCGCCCAGTTCAGATACAGCGGGAAGCAGGGCACCGCCAACCCCGTCACGGCCGAAGCTGAACAAAGCCCTTATGTTTTCCGACCTTTCCTGCCATGTCGCTGGACTGACGGTGTAGCTGTCCAGAGGGCTGGCAGAGGTGCCAGCGCTTTTAGCGCGCAGTGATTGCACATCAAGATCCGACTGTCGCGGCAAAATGATTTGATTGAGAGACGATGCAACCCTGGCGTAGATAGAACTGGCCGCATCTGCGCTGGCATTACCCAGGCTCAACCCTTGCAACTCTCCCGGGATGCTGGCCGGGAGCGTACCGGTCGTGTTGTATCCGGCAGCGAATGCAACGATTGCCCGGCCGCTGAGATAGAGGAAGTTGCTCAGTATCTTCGGTCGAAAGCTTGCAGGAGAGGTCAAATCCCCCAACGCCTTCTGCACATCTCTCATGCTGCCTGGGATAACTGAAAGAAATTTCCTTTCTTGATCGATGATTCGTTTTTGCTCCGAGGGGGTCTTCGTCGTACCGCCATCATCGAAGTAGCGCAGTGGATTGTTTCCCACAAACCCATACAGATTCAGCCCATCCACGTCGCCTGCCGGGTCCGCGCTGACCCAACGCTGCAACCACGGTGCGTAATAACGTGCGCCGTAGTAATACAAACCGCTGACGTCCATCTCCTTGCCGGAATAACGAATGAATTTGTAGCTGACTTCAATTGCCAATCCGGCTGCCATCCACGCGGTGGCACCGAACGGGTAGTAGCCTTCCTGGCTAACCACTTGGGCGTTTTGATCCAGTTCCATCACGCAGGACCCCAGATGGTCGTCGAGCCTGTAGTGCAGTTGATCAATGTCGATGTCCCGGGGCGGGCTCTTTGCCCAGTGCAGGCAGCGGGCACTGCCCACACTGATGACGTGCAGTTCTTCGCCGTTGTCCTTGCTGCGGATTTCCAGGCCCGGCAGGTAGCGCACCTGATGAAAGTGCACAGCGCTGTCGGTGTATGTTTCATGGCGTTTGAACACCCGCACGCCCTGGCTGTAACGGTAGTGTTCGGCGTCGTCATCAGTGCCGTCTCGGGCAATCAGCGTCACGCGTTGCAGCTCATCCCGTGCATTCCATCGCATGGCCTGTCCCGGTTGCAGGTGCTGCTGGTTGCCGTGGCGGTCGAACAGTGTGTCGAAGTCAGGCTCCGGATCATCCGGTTTCCAGCGCACGCCGCGATTGCTGACTGAATCAATGCGCATCTGCACGGTGCGGTTGGCGCCGGCGCGTACATGCACCAGTTTCTCCAGATTGCCGCCGGTGTCGTACGTGTAGGTCTGGGTGTAGTTGAGGCGGTTGTTAGGGTCGGTGGGCTTCGGCAGGTCGGGAATGTCCGAGAGCGGGCCGTCGTCGTAACCTCTGCTGCTGACCAGTCGGTACAGCGAGTCGTAGCTGAAATCACGGTGACCGTCGACCAGCTGGTTGGCGAAATAGACCGGCTGGAAGGCGTGGTCTTCGATGCGGGTAATGTTGCCGACGGGGTCGTAGAAGTATTCGAGGTCTTGCAGCACTGCGCCGGTGTCTTTGCGACTGGACTGAGTGTGCAGACGACCATCGGCCGGGTCGTAGGTCCAGCGACTGAGGACAAGATTACCGGCCTGCTGCTCGATGATCTGGTCGGCGGCGTTGTACTGCGCATCAAGCAGCACGGGCCGCCATTGGCTCTGGTCCTTGATCAATAGTTGTACTTGCCGAAGGTGCCCGGCCAGGCCGTAACACGATTTCTGACGATGGCCGCCGGCATCGGTCTGCTCCAGCACGGCGCCCATCGGGCTGAACACACGACGGCTGGTGAAGCCTTGGCCATCGTCAAAGGTACGGATTTCGGCCAGTGGCTGACCGGTGAGGGCGAAGCTGTCGGTGCGCAGGGTGCCCGAGTTGTCGTGTTGTTCCAGCAATTGTCCGCGTCGATTGAACCGAGGATCGGCGCTGGCATCGGCGTAGGTAAACACATCGACATCGGCCACGCCGTTTTCTTCGACGGCGACTACGCGCAACTGCTTATCGAAAGTCGTGCGCCAATGACTGTCGCGCTCGTCCCAGCGCTGCAACGGTTCACCGGCCAGGCCCGGCAGGATCAGGCGCCAGCCGGCGTCAACGCTGGCGGTTTGCAACGGCTCGCCGTCCAGGCGGTACACCGTGGTCAGGCACGGCACCGGCAGGCGTGGATCCCACTGCGCGATCAAGTGGCCCGCTGCATTGTGATGCAGGCGGCTCGCAAGGGCACAGGGCGTGTCACTGGCAACCCTGCGCAGATAATCCAGTCTCTTCACGACTAATGTGCGCGAATCCCATGCACTGATTTGTGGAGTAGAAGCATGCACCAACGCTGATCGCGCGTTCATGTCGTTATGCCGCTCGTTTCAATGTTTGGTCCGCAACATAAGTACGGTATCGGACGAGTATGGACCTGGCGTATTCGACGCTGCTCAATGCACTTTGTGTATCGGTTTTTATTGTCGAATGACTGACCATTCTAGAGTCGGGGGCTGCCACGCGCCCTTGTGCGAGATCCATCAAGAAATCAGCAGTGTTTGCATACACCTGCTCGACGCCCAGCGCGTCAAGTGCAGCGTGGGCGGCTTTCGATGAAAGGATGATGGCGTCGCGCAAACTGTCGAGCATCGAGTCATAAGCGTCCATTTCAAAGCGGGTCAATAGCTGTTCAGCTTTGGTGGCGTCTTTCGACACCTTAAACAACTCGCCCAGTTCAGATACAGCGGGAAGCAGGGCACCGCCAACCCCGTCACGGCCGAAGCTGAACAAAGCCCTTATGTTTTCCGACCTTTCCTGCCATGTCGCTGGACTGACGGTGTAGCTGTCCAGAGGGCTGGCAGAGGTGCCAGCGCTTTTAGCGCGCAGTGATTGCACATCAAGATCCGACTGTCGCGGCAAAATGATTTGATTGAGAGACGATGCAACCCTGGCGTAGATAGAACTGGCCGCATCTGCGCTGGCATTACCCAGGCTCAACCCTTGCAACTCTCCCGGGATGCTGGCCGGGAGCGTACCGGTCGTGTTGTATCCGGCAGCGAATGCAACGATTGCCCGGCCGCTGAGATAGAGGAAGTTGCTCAGTATCTTCGGTCGAAAGCTTGCAGGAGAGGTCAAATCCCCCAACGCCTTCTGCACATCTCTCATGCTGCCTGGGATAACTGAAAGAAATTTCCTTTCTTGATCGATGATTCGTTTTTGCTCCGAGGGGGTCTTCGTCGTACCGCCATCATCGAAGTAGCGCAGTGGATTGTTTCCCACAAACCCATACAGATTCAGCCCATCCACGTCGCCTGCCGGGTCCGCGCTGACCCAACGCTGCAACCACGGTGCGTAATAACGTGCGCCGTAGTAATACAAACCGCTGACGTCCATCTCCTTGCCGGAATAACGAATGAATTTGTAGCTGACTTCAATTGCCAATCCGGCTGCCATCCACGCGGTGGCACCGAACGGGTAGTAGCCTTCCTGGCTAACCACTTGGGCGTTTTGATCCAGTTCCATCACGCAGGACCCCAGATGGTCGTCGAGCCTGTAGTGCAGTTGATCAATGTCGATGTCCCGGGGCGGGCTCTTTGCCCAGTGCAGGCAGCGGGCACTGCCCACACTGATGACGTGCAGTTCTTCGCCGTTGTCCTTGCTGCGGATTTCCAGGCCCGGCAGGTAGCGCACCTGATGAAAGTGCACAGCGCTGTCGGTGTATGTTTCATGGCGTTTGAACACCCGCACGCCCTGGCTGTAACGGTAGTGTTCGGCGTCGTCATCAGTGCCGTCTCGGGCAATCAGCGTCACGCGTTGCAGCTCATCCCGTGCATTCCATCGCATGGCCTGTCCCGGTTGCAGGTGCTGCTGGTTGCCGTGGCGGTCGAACAGTGTGTCGAAGTCAGGCTCCGGATCATCCGGTTTCCAGCGCACGCCGCGATTGCTGACTGAATCAATGCGCATCTGCACGGTGCGGTTGGCGCCGGCGCGTACATGCACCAGTTTCTCCAGATTGCCGCCGGTGTCGTACGTGTAGGTCTGGGTGTAGTTGAGGCGGTTGTTAGGGTCGGTGGGCTTCGGCAGGTCGGGAATGTCCGAGAGCGGGCCGTCGTCGTAACCTCTGCTGCTGACCAGTCGGTACAGCGAGTCGTAGCTGAAATCACGGTGACCGTCGACCAGCTGGTTGGCGAAATAGACCGGCTGGAAGGCGTGGTCTTCGATGCGGGTAATGTTGCCGACGGGGTCGTAGAAGTATTCGAGGTCTTGCAGCACTGCGCCGGTGTCTTTGCGACTGGACTGAGTGTGCAGACGACCATCGGCCGGGTCGTAGGTCCAGCGACTGAGGACAAGATTACCGGCCTGCTGCTCGATGATCTGGTCGGCGGCGTTGTACTGCGCATCAAGCAGCACGGGCCGCCATTGGCTCTGGTCCTTGATCAATAGTTGTACTTGCCGAAGGTGCCCGGCCAGGCCGTAACACGATTTCTGACGATGGCCGCCGGCATCGGTCTGCTCCAGCACGGCGCCCATCGGGCTGAACACACGACGGCTGGTGAAGCCTTGGCCATCGTCAAAGGTACGGATTTCGGCCAGTGGCTGACCGGTGAGGGCGAAGCTGTCGGTGCGCAGGGTGCCCGAGTTGTCGTGTTGTTCCAGCAATTGTCCGCGTCGATTGAACCGAGGATCGGCGCTGGCATCGGCGTAGGTAAACACATCGACATCGGCCACGCCGTTTTCTTCGACGGCGACTACGCGCAACTGCTTATCGAAAGTCGTGCGCCAATGACTGTCGCGCTCGTCCCAGCGCTGCACCGGTTCGCCGGCCAGGCCCGGCAGGATCAGGCGCCAGCCGGCGTCAACGCTGGCGGTTTGCACCGGCTCGCCGTCCAGGCGGTACACCGTGGTCAGGCACGGCACCGGCAGGCGTGGATCCCACTGTGCCGCCAACTGCCCGCTCGCGTTGTGCTGCTGACGGTTGACCAATGGCGTGGGTGTGTCCTGCGTCACAGTGCGCAAATAAACCACCTGACGAGTAGGCAGACCGCGGCCATCGTTCACCGAAAGCGCAGGCGTGCGCCAATCCAGTGAGCGGGTCATGACCGTGGCGATTCCGAATGGGTTGGCGGTTGCGCGGTGTCGTTGAAATCTTCGCTGGTGCGATACCAGGGATAGTAAGCCTCGCGGGAGATGTCGCCTCTGGCGTTGACCAGTTTGATCTGCTGGCCCAAGGCGTTGTAGTACACCTGATCGAAGTGGCCAAGTTTGCGCAGGGATTGATCGTTGACGTACCGATGGGTATCCGCGAAAAAAGCCCGGAACTGACGAACCGGCAATCCCTTGTTGTTGTACTCGACTCGTTCGCTGATGCGCCAGCGCGGGTTCGCCAGAACCTCGACGTACTGGCCATCTTCGACAACGAGTGAGCCATCTTCAACCTTGTACGCCATGCCCGGGTCAACCCGTTGCTGGGTTTGCAGTGCCCGGCCAAAGCCGTCGACACAGGCCTTGACGATCTGGATCTGCGCCGCGATCTCTTCATCGGGGTAGCGGTCGGCACTGAGCATCACGCTGTGTACCGGCTCGCGGTGGGCTGTGGTAATGGCCTCGAGCAAGGTCTTTTCGGTGCTGGTCAGATGAGTGCTTCGTGCCAGCCGCTGACGGGCACTGGCGCGAACATGGCCGCTGGGCAGCAGATAGCCTTGATCCACCCATTGCGCGGTGACAGCAACGCTGCCCATCCAGCTGAACAAATCCTTGCGCACGGTGCTGGCGGCCTTTTGCACAGCAGCCTCCGGATTGGCAATGGCCGGATCCGGGCGAAGATCTTCGGGTCGCCTGTATTCACTCAGCGGCCTGAATCCTGCGGCAATGCCATTTTCAGTGCCGTGAAAACTGGTGGCCAGTGGTTGCCGGGAAGGCGCGTAGATGACCTCTTCAATATTCTCGTTGGGGTCGGTGATGCTCAGTGGTTGCAGGGCGTGATAGTCGTAAGTGATGCGGGTGGTGCAGCCATCTGGCAATTCGACGCGGATGATCGCCAGGCCATAGTCGTCGTATTCAGCCCTGGTGTGGCCGTGGCTAGGGGTTTCACGGTAGCTCAGGACATCGTAGAAGCGATCCGGGCCGGCGTATTCGGCAAAGCCGAAGTGCGCCGAATACAGCGCCGGGTCAGCCCCGGCGGGGGCGGCCGGTTCAAACAGAAACGGCATCGCCGTATAACCGATTTTGCTCAATTCCGTATGGATGTTGAACGGCGGCGGCAGGATGCTATAAGCGTCCAGGGCAGTCTTGTCCAGTTGCGCCAGTTCCAGCGGCCCGGCCAGGGCCTCGAATTCGGCTTCACCGTCAGCCAGCGCTGTGCCGTCGAATTTCACGTAACGCTGTATGGACTGGGTCGTCAGTACCCGTTCGGTGTTCCAGTGCGGCGAATCCTCATGGCGCGCCAGTTGCTCGAACGACACCTGTGCCGGGCTGAGGCCGCTTGGCAGTGTGCCTTTGGGCAAGACCAGGGCATTACCACGTTGCAGATACGGCAGGCCCAGCCGCCACTGCTGAGGATCAGTCAGGTCAATGTATTGCGCACGGGTTTCGTTCAGGTAAAACGACTGCTGTGCCTCGTCATGGGCATCGCGCCACCACTGTTGTTCATCTGGATCGGTAAAAGGCGGTGGGCTCTCTTCAGTCAGTCGGCGCGCATAGCTCACGGTCAGCGCCTGAGTCGACGAACCGTATTCGTTCTGGCGCAGGCTGATCTCATGACGGCACAGCGGATCGTCGATAAACCGGTCGTACTGGTAGCTGATTTTTTCCAGCAGCAGTGGCAGCAAAACAGCGGCGGCGTACTGCCCCTGAGCGCGCACCTCGCGCACCCGATAACGCAGCTCTTCTACCACCAGAGGCGTGGCGATGCCCGGTGCGTCGCTGTCTGCGTCAGCATAGGTTTCGATACGGGCGACCGACCCGACCAACGCCCGGGCAATCTGGTATTCGGTATCGGCGTCATGCGGGGCGATTGACTGATCGAACTCCCCGTTGGGCGGGGTAAGGCTGAACAGGGTGCTGCCCAGGCCGATGGCGCCCTTGTCTTCATTGAAATAGCGGTCACGGCGGCGATCCATCGATTGCCCGGTATGAAACCAGGTGCAGACCCGCACCGGCTGGGTGAAGCCTTCGTCGCCGTCGCCGGCGCTTTCGCTGTCGGTTTGCTGCAGCAGGCCGAAGCCACGAAACTCGCGTTCTTCACCGTCGTAAACGCCTTCGCGCCAGGTCAATAGCTGCGTCAGACAGTTACCGGTGATCTCATCCAGTTGCTGCTGCTGGACCACCACCGGCACTGCGAATGGCAAGTGCGAAACCGGCAGCTCTTTACGCTTGAGGATTTGCTGTTTTTCATCCAGCCACTCTTGAGCGGAACTGCGGTAGACCACACTGGCGTTGCAGCCCATGTTGTTGTTGCTGGCGGTCAACAGGTACGGTTTGACCGCGACGAAATCATAGCGCCAGTGCTGCGGCTTGATGTGCGGCACGGTCAGAATCAGGCTGGCACAACCCAAGCCCTGCAGGTCGGCGAAGCTCACCTGACACAGGCGGTCATAGCGCACGCCTTCGGGCCAGGGCACGCTCACCGGTATCTGTTCAAGACCATTGCCACCGCGGTTCAGATAGATTTCGAAGACATCGGATTTCAGATAGATCAGTGCCGGTGCGCCGGATCCATCAAGGTCGGCCACACGGATCCGCGAAGAATCGAACTGCCCGTACGTGAACGGCAGGTCACTGATCTTGCGACCTTCGCCAAACCTGCCGTGGCCAAGGTTGGGCCAGCAGCGGATTTCGTCATGGCGGATACGGCACAGCTCCGGCATGTCGCTGCCCAGCAAGTTGCCGAGCAGCACCAGTTCGGTCGGTGCGTTGCTGAAAATTGGCAAGCGGTCATCGGCCGGCCCATGCGGTACATCCTCGGCGGCGGCGAAGCCTGCTTCGCGGCGGTTGGCGTACAGGCGCACCGAGTTCGGACCGATCAGCGCAATCGAGCTCAGACCATCACCGCTCAAATCGCCCAGTTGCACCAATGTGTTGAAAAACTCCAGCGGGAACGCAGTGAACGGGACGAAATCGGCGAAGTCTCGTTGCGCATTCAATGTACGGAACCCGCTGCTGCCTGGCTGGGCGGTGATCCAGTCGAGCCGCCCGTCACCGGTCAGGTCGGTAAGCATGTGCTGGACTGCACGATTACGGTCGGCCACTGGCGTCCGGTTCAGCGCCGTCCATGGGCCGTAGCCGATCTCATCACCTCCCGCCGCTGCTCGCAGCGGTTCGCGGTAGTACCACGCCTGGTCATAACGGCAGAGAAACCCCGGCAGACCCTCGCCGTACAGGTCGACGCATTGATAGAACCCGCCATCTTCGACGCCCGGCTGGTTATCTGCAGCAAGCAGGCGCTGAGGGTTTTTATTGATCTGGAAAGTGGAATAGTCGAACTCCACCGGTGGCGAGTGTTCGACCTGGCCGCTGGCATCGAAGCTTTGATAGTGCGCGGCGCTGATCTGGCTGTAGTCCCATTGCGTGATGTTTTGCGCAGTGCGGTATTCCAGCAGCAGACGTTGCGCCAGCAGCGGTTTTTCTCGCAGGTCGGCGGGATTTTGATGAAACATCAGCACCTGCCGACAGAGCCGGCGCGTGCCGATTTCAAAGCCTTGACCGTACGTCGAAAAGGGGTCCGGGCGTACCCGCCACGGGCCGAGTGTGTCGCCGTCATACAGCGGGATTTCGCTCAGCGACGCCGTGCGCTCGCCGTAGTCGAAAATCAGCTGAAACTGCCAATCCAGCTCGGTCGGGTCTGGCACGGTCCAGGCGAACAACCGCTCGCTTGCCGTGAAGTTGCCGTAACACACCCGCTCCAGATAACGCTGCGCGCGGTAGTCGTGGGTCGGGTCAGGATCCTGATCATCGGCTTTGTAAACGAAGCAGATATGCTCGCCGTGGGCGTTCATGCTTTCGCAGAGCAGCCACGCCGCAATATTTTGCGGGTCATCCGGATCGGCACGGCGTGAGGCGGCGGTTTTGCCGTAGACGTGCAGCGAGCCATCAGCGCCATGTATCAGCCAAAACGTCGACGCAGCGTTTTCCGTGGTACGGGTCTGCAGTTGCCATTGCTCGCGCAGGGCAAAGTCGCTTTCAACGCGCGGCCAATAACGGACCACGCGATGCGGGCCGATGCTCTTGCCGCCGTAGGTTGATTCAAAACGCGACTTGATCGTGCCGTCAGCTTCCAGCTCCGGCATCCACACCTCGCCATCGTGACCGACGATCTCATCGTGTTCGGTATAACGCGGCACACCCTTGGTGGTGCGCCGGCTGATCTGGCTCAGCCCCATGCCCCAGCCGATACCGAAGGACCCGTTACCGCTCTGGCTGCTGTACGTCAGCGACAATTGCGGCGCCAGACCCCATCCGCTCGAGAGAGGGATGGGCAGCTCGAAGGACGCTGCACCGGTCGGCCCCACGGCACCCCAGCTTTTACCGATGGTGGCAATCGATGAACTCTTGGCGATGGAGGGCGTAACGATGCTCAGGTCTTGTTCGGCCATGATTGCGTCCGGTGCACTTGCGGTGGCGTAAGTGAAATGACGCTATCAACAATTGCCACGGGCGTAACCTGTCAAACCTGACAGGTGCACAAGACCGATTTGTGTGGTTGTCCCGGCTTTTTATCGCCGAAGCAGTTATCTCCAATGCAATCGCAGGCACAAAAAAAGGCCGATCCGTCACATGACGGGTCGGCCTTCTTTTTACGGCTTCAGGCGTTTACTGCACTTCTACCGCCAGGCTTTCGCTGATCTTCTGTTGCCAGATCGCCGGGCCGGTGATGTGCACCGACTCACCTTTGCTGTCCACCGCAACGGTGACCGGCATGTCTTTGACTTCGAACTCGTAGATCGCTTCCATGCCCAGTTCGGCAAATGCCAGCACTTTCGACTTCTTGATTGCCTGAGCAACCAGGTAGGCAGCGCCGCCGACAGCCATCAGGTACACGGCTTTGTTGTCCTTGATCGCTTCGATTGCGGTCGGGCCGCGCTCGGATTTGCCGATCATGCCCAACAGGCCGGTCTGCTCGAGGATCTGCCGGGTGAACTTGTCCATCCGCGTCGCGGTGGTCGGGCCTGCCGGGCCAACCACTTCGTCACCGACCGGATCAACCGGGCCAACGTAGTAGATGAAGCGACCTTTGAGGTCTACCGGCAGGGTTTCACCCTTGTTGAGCATCTCGACCATGCGCTTGTGCGCCGCGTCGCGACCGGTGAGCATTTTGCCGTTGAGCAGGACGGTTTCGCCCGGCTTCCAGCTCTGCACGTCTTCCGGGGTCAGGGTGTCGAGGTTGACGCGACGGGCCGACGGGCCGGCTTCCCAGACGATTTCCGGGTAGGCGTCCAGCGGTGGCGCTTCCAGCGAAGCCGGGCCGGAACCGTCGAGCACAAAGTGCGCGTGACGGGTGGCGGCGCAGTTCGGGATCATGCACACCGGCAGCGAAGCGGCGTGGGTCGGGTAGTCCATGATCTTCACGTCGAGCACGGTGGTCAGGCCACCGAGGCCCTGGGCGCCGATGCCCAACTGGTTGACCTTCTCGAACAGCTCCAGACGCATTTCTTCGATGCGGTTCTGCGGGCCACGGGCTTTCAGCTCGTGAATGTCGATGGATTCCATCAACACTTCCTTGGCCATGACCGCGGCTTTCTCGGCGGTGCCGCCGATGCCGATGCCGAGCATGCCCGGTGGGCACCAGCCGGCGCCCATGGTCGGAACGGTCTTCAGCACCCAGTCAACGATCGAGTCGGACGGGTTGAGCATGGCCATTTTCGACTTGTTCTCGGAACCGCCGCCCTTGGCCGCCACGTCCACTTCCACGGTGTTGCCCGGGACGATGGAGTAGTGAATCACGGCAGGGGTGTTGTCCTTGGTGTTTTTCCGAGCGCCCGCCGGGTCGGCGAGGATCGAGGCACGCAGGACGTTTTCCGGCAGGTTGTAGGCGCGACGTACGCCTTCGTTGATCATGTCGTCCAGGCCCATGGTGGCGCCATCCCAACGCACGTCCATGCCGACGCGCACGAACACGGTAACGATACCGGTGTCCTGGCAGATCGGGCGGTGGCCGGTGGCGCACATGCGCGAGTTGATCAGGATCTGCGCCATCGAGTCACGGGCCGCTGGCGATTCTTCGCGCAGGTAGGCTTCGTGCATCGCCTGGATGAAATCCACGGGGTGGTAATAGGAAATGAACTGCAGGGCGTCGGCAACGCTCTGAATCAGGTCGTCTTGCTTGATCACGGTCATGAGTCGCGCTCCTCTAAAAGACGGGAACATTCTATGGGGCAGCTACAGGCTTCAAGCTTTCAGCGGCAAGTTGGAGCAGTACGCGGACTGCTTGAGCTGGCGGCTGGAAGCTTGCAACTTGAAGCTGGCCCTTGGGGCCGGGCACGCCGGGGCTGCTGGCGCGACGCTAAAAAGGCGCGGCAGTATACCGCGCCTCGATGGGGCGTACACGCGCCGGCAGTCATTCGTTGGTCGCATGGGTGGGCGAATATCGGCCAGCGGGTTTGCACTTCAAGAGCTACCCCCTCACCCCAGCCCTCTCCCCCAGAGGGGGCGAGGGGGAAAGGGAGCTGATCTGCGCAGTCTTCGAAACCTCGGTTCGGCTCAGGAAAGGGAGCTGATCTTCATGCTGTTCAAACCTGGGTTCGGCTTGGGGAAAGGGAGCTGATCTTCATGCTGTTCGAACCTGGGTTCGGCTTGGGGAAAGGGAGCTGATCTTCATGCTGTCGAACCTGGGTTCGGTTGGGGAAAAGGCGTTGATCCTGATGTAGTTCAGGCCTGAGTGCGGCGTGGTATTTCAGGTCGGCGTATCTCCGACAATCGACTCGATCAGTCCCCTCTCCCTCTGGGAGAGGGTTAGGGTGAGGGGCTTTTGGCGGCACACGCAGGCCACACTTTTGACGTCAAATTTCGAGCCCGAAAATCGGTGGTCATTTATCGACTACGCCACTAAAGTGGCAGCCGGTCTGTAGAGTAGGACACTCGGTCAGCCTCTTATCGCACGGTGAGTCAACGATTGACCCATAACGCCATTCAACGTCTTTTGCTTAAACGTTTCGCCCTTGCTGCGGCCACCTACGGATTGGCTTTGCTGCTGCTGTGGCTGGCGTTTTTCGCCGGTCATTACGGCCAGTCCCTGAGTTCCGTGGCCATCGGCAGCGCGCTGGTGGTAATCAGTCAGGCGACGCTGTTCGCAATGTTCTGGAGCGGGCGCAACCAACGCTTTGCCGATCCCAGCCTGACCGAAGTGCAAGTGCTGCTCGGACTGGGCTGGCAGACCTGGCTGATCGCGCATCTGGATGAAGCCCGTGGCGCCTTTCTGGTGTTCTACGTACTGATTCTGCTGTTCGGCCTGTTCCATCTCAGTCGGCGGGCCTTCATCCGCTGTGCCCTGCTGGTGTTCTTCAGTTTCTGCGCGATCACGCTGTGGGACGGTTATCACTTCCTCTTGGCCGACCCTGCGCTCGCCGCCTTGCAGGTGTGCATTCTGGCGATGGTGCTGGCGTGGCTGGTGCTTTACGCACGCTTCGTTCAAGTCTCGCGGCAACGCCAGCGCCAGCGCCGGTTTGCCTTGCAGGCGCATCAGGACACCCTGCGCGGGATGATGCGTCAGCTCGAAGACCTGGTCGCCACCGACGAATTGACCGGGTTGTTCAATCGCCGGCACTTTCTGCGCCTCGCCTCGCGTGAACTGAATGCCATGGACAACGACGTGGTGCACGGCCTGGCGTTGATCGATCTCGATCATTTCAAACGCATCAATGATCTGCACGGTCATGCTGCCGGCGATCAGGTGCTGCAGGCGTTCGCCGGCGTTGCGCAGGCGTGTCTGCGCGACGGCGATGTATTGGCGCGTTATGGTGGCGAGGAATTCGTGGTGCTGCTGCCCGATTGCAATGCCGAACGCTTGACCGCTTGCTGCGAGCGTCTGCGCATCGCCTTCACCGATGTCGAGTTGGTGGGGCTGAGCGTGCGCAACCTCAGTCTGTCGGCGGGCATGACCCTGCTGGAACTGGGTGATGACCTCGACGACGCCTTGCAGCGTGCCGATCAGGCGCTGTACCGAGCCAAGCGTGACGGGCGCAATCGTTGTGCCGCGGCGTGGGAGAACGTCGATGCCTGAACTTCGCGTCGGTGAACAGCAATGGTCAGTGGCGGCGGGCAGCAACCTGCTCGATGCCCTCAATCAGCGTGGGGTCGCCGTGCCCTACAGCTGCCGCGCCGGCAGCTGTCATGCGTGTCTGGTGCAATGCGTGCAAGGTCTGCCGGCGGATAACCGTCCGGATGCATTGAGCGCTGAACAGCGGCAACAGGGCTGGCGACTGGCCTGTCAGTGTCAGGTAACCGAAGACTTGCAGGTGCACACCTTCGATCCGCTGACCGACGGTCGCCCGGCCGTGGTCGAGGCGCTCGACTGGCTGAGCGACGGCGTGTTGCGTTTGCGCCTGACCCCACAGCGGCCGCTGCGCTACAGCGCCGGGCAACATCTGGTGCTGTGGATCGAGCACATCGCCCGGCCATATTCGCTGGCGAGCCTGCCGGAAGAGGACCGCTTTCTCGAATTCCACCTCGATTGCCGCCTGCCCGGCGAATTCAGCGATGCCGCGCGGCGCTTGCAGATCGGCGACGCGATCCGCCTCGGTGAACTGCGTGGCGGCGCCTTGCATTACGACCCTGACTGGCACAACCGACCGCTGTGGCTGCTCGCCGCCGGCACCGGTCTGGGGCCGTTGTTCGGTGTGCTGCGCGAAGCCTTGCGTCAGGATCATCAGGGCGCCATTCGTGTCATTCACGTGGCCCATGACGCTGACGCGCACTACCTGGCCAAACCTTTGGCGGCACTGGCCGCGCAACGCGAAAACCTCAGCGTCGAGCTGTGGACGGCGGCCGAGTCAGCCGCCGCTTTGGCGCAACTGCGCCTTGTTTCCCGGCAAACCCTGGCCTTAGTCTGCGGCTCGACGGCCAGTGTCGACGCCTTTGCAAGGCGCCTCTATCTGGCCGGATTGCCGCGCAATCAACTGCTGGCCGATGTGTTTTTGAGCCGTGGTTGAGCGCTGATCTTTCCGACGCGAGACCGACCATGACCGAAGCCATCCTGCTGGAGCGCGAACGCGGTTTACTGACCCTGCGCCTCAACCGCCCGGAGAAGAAAAACGCCCTGACCCGCGCCATGTACAGCCGTCTCGCCGAGGCGTTGAAACAGGCTGACAACGACTCTGAAATCAACGCCGTGCTGATCACTGGCAGCGCTGAATGCTTCACGGCCGGCAACGACATCGCTGACTTCATTCAGCAACCGCCGAGCGACCTCGACAGCCCGGTGTTCCACTTCATGCTCAATTTGCTGGAGTGCCGCAAACCGGTGATCGCTGCTGTGGCCGGTGCAGCGGTGGGCATTGGCACGACATTGCTGCTGCACTGTGATCTGGTTTACGTGGCCCGCGATGCGCGCTTGCGCATGCCGTTCGTCAATCTCGGTTTATGCCCGGAGTTCGGCTCCAGCCTGATCCTGCCGCGTTTGCTTGGGCAGGCCAAAGCAGCTGAGCTGTTGCTGTTGGGCGAGGGATTTAGCGGTGAACAGGCTGCGCAGTGGGGAATTGCGACCGAAGCGTTGGGTAGCGGCGATGCGGCGCTAAGCAAGGCGAGGGAAATGGCGCTGCGTTTCGACAAATTGCCGGCGGAAGCGGTGCGTATCAGCAAGCAATTGATGAAGGCGCCGGATCGTGAGTTGATCCGTAGGGTGATCGAAGAGGAGGGCGTGCTGTTCACCCAACGGCTGCGCTCGCCGGAAGCATTGGCGGCGTTGACCGGGTTTATCAAACGGTATTGAAAAGCCAACCCTCATCGGAACGCCGCCCGCCCAGCCCTCTCCCATAGGGAGAGGGCTGGGGTGAGGTGTAATGCGTTATACATCGACTTGAAAGAACCGGTCGGATTCAGCGCAGAGCTATCAGGTCGGTGCAATTCTGCAATATCCCTCAATCGGTTCCCTCTCCCATAGGGAGAGGGCTAGGGTGAGGGGCTTGCGATTCAACGTAGACAACAAAAAGCCCCGCCATTCACATGGCGGGGCTTTGTTTTTCAGCGCATCACTCAGACCTGCGGGTCGCCCACGTGCAGGATCTTCATGCCGTTGGTGCCGCCGGTGGTGTGGTAGCTGTCGCCCTTGGTCAGGATGACCCAGTCGCCTTTTTCCACAACGCCGCGCTTGACCAGCTCATCGATGGCTTTCTGGCTGACTTCGTGCGGTTCCAGCGAAGCCGGATCGAACGGTACGGTGTACACGCCACGGAACATCGCTGCGCGCGCCTGGGTTTCACGGTGCGGCGAGAACGCGTAGATCGGCACCGAAGAACGGATACGCGACATGATCAGCGGGGTGTAGCCACTTTCGGTCAGGGCGATGATCGCTTTGACGCCCGGAAAGTGGTTGGCGGTGTACATGGTCGCCAGTGCGATGCTTTCGTCGCAGCGGGTGAATTCCTTGCCGATACGGTGGCTGGAGGTTTTGCCGGTCGGGTGTTTTTCAGCGCCGACGCAGATGCGCGCCATCGCTTGAACCGCTTCCAGCGGGTACAGACCGGCAGCGGATTCAGCCGACAACATCACCGCGTCGGTGTAGTCGAGCACGGCGTTGGCCACGTCGGACACTTCGGCGCGGGTCGGCATCGGGTTCTGGATCATCGACTCCATCATCTGGGTCGCGACGATCACCGCCTTGTTGTGGCGGCGTGCGTGCAGAATGATTTTCTTCTGAATGCCCACCAGCTCGGCATCGCCGATTTCCACACCGAGGTCACCACGGGCAACCATCACCGCGTCGGACGCCTTGATCAGACCGTCGAGGGTTTCGTCATCGGCCACGGCTTCAGCGCGTTCGATCTTCGCCACCAGCCAGGCAGTACCGCCGGCTTCGTCGCGCAGTTGACGGGCGTATTCCATGTCGGCAGCGTCACGCGGGAAGGACACCGCGAGGTAGTCGACTTCCATTTCAGCGGCGAGCTTGATGTCGGCCTTGTCTTTTTCAGTCAGGGCCGGTGCAGTCAGGCCGCCACCGCGGCGGTTGATGCCTTTGTGGTCGGACAGCGGGCCGCCGATGGTCACGGTGCAATGCAGTTCGGTGGCGGTGGCGGTATCAACGCGCATCACCACACGGCCGTCGTCGAGCAGCAGCTCGTCGCCCACGCCGCAGTCCTTGACCAGGTCCGGGTAGTCGATGCCGACCACTTGCTGGTTGCCTTCGGTCAGAGGATGGCTGGTGGAGAAGGTGAACTGGTCACCGATCTTCAGCTCGATCTTCTTGTTGGCGAATTTGGCGATACGGATTTTCGGGCCTTGCAAGTCGCCCAGCAGGGCAACGAAGCGGCCGTGCTTGGCAGCGAGGTCACGCACCAGCTTCGCGCGAGCCTTGTGCTCGTCGGGGGTGCCGTGGGAGAAGTTCAGACGGGCAACGTCCAGACCAGCCAGAATCAGCTGTTCGAGAACTTCCGGCGAGTTACTGGCCGGGCCAAGGGTAGCGACGATTTTGGTACGACGGACGGACATGCAAAGACTCCTGAGTTCAAGCGCTAGCGAAGGCTACTATGCTCTTGGGGTGTAGTCATTGTTCGAATGCACTACTTATTGTTTTCTTTATTGAACACGACGATTGGCGCAAACACTTCTGAAGATTTCTCGGCAAGGGTCGATAAAGAGCACAAGACAGGAGAACCCTCATGCGATTCGTACCCATTGCCGCCCTTGCCCTCAGCGTCCTCGCCGTGACGGGCTGCACCCGTTGGTCGATGAACCATCATTTGAACAACGCCTACAGCGCCTATGACCGCGGCAATTGCGAGCAGGTCATGCTCGAACTGTCCAAGGTCGAACGCGCCAGCCGTGCCCGCCCGTATGTGTGGCCGGAAGTGTCGATGATGCGCGGCCAGTGTCTGGAGCGGCAAAAGATGTTTGTCGATGCGGCGCAGACCTACCAGTTCATCATCGCCTCGTACCCCGACAGCGAATACGCCTACCGCGCCCGCGCGCGTCTGGAAACCTTGCAGAGCCTGGGCCATTACCCGACACGCAGCGCTGCTGCCGTGGTGCGCCCGACCCGCTTCTGATGACAGTTGTCATACAAAATCTGGCCGTGTGTACAAGCTGAGCTATAGTCGAATAACCCGGGTTTAGAGCCGAATCTGTAAACCCGGAGCAACACCTGCGACTGGCAAGTGGTCAGGTGACGGCGACGTAGCGACCGTCACACCGGAAGCGGGGAGAGCGCGCCTGCGCTACAGGGGCGTTCCGAAGCAAAGGTGCGGCTCTGTGATGGAGCCTTGCATGGCGAACTGCGCATGTTTACCGACCGCCGGATTGAACGGCATCAACTGCCGTATTTCCTCAGAGTGTTCAACAGCGTCACCAACAAACCCATCGGTTTTCTGGGCAACGTGTCCGAAGACGGGCTGATGCTGATCAGCCAGTTGCCGATGATGGTGGGTGTGGACTTCCATTTGCGGCTGCAAATCCCTTGCGGCGAGGGTTGCCAACAGATAATCGATCTGGCCGCGTGTTGCCTGTGGTGCCACGAAGACGCGACCCCGCTGCACTACGACGCCGGTTTCAGCCTGCAACAACCACCGCCGGAATACGGGCAATTGGTTGAGGCGTTGCGCCAGTACTTCAGTTTTCAGCCATTGCCGGCCTCGGCCTGATTGGAAACCGCCTAAAGCTTCGCGAGCAAGCTCGCGCCCCACAGTGATCCGCATTCTTTCAGTTGAAATGCATTCGACTGTGGGAGCGAGTTTGCTCGCGAAAACGTCAGTACAGACAACCTCTCTCCAAGGTCAGGTAACGGCAATCGACCGCTCGTTATCCAGCGCCTTCTCCGCCAGCAACAAACCCATCTCGCTCAATTGATAGATCGCCATCGCCAGGTGTCGCGGCTTGTTTTCAAGGCTGTCGGCCAGGTCGAGCAGCAGAATGCTCACCGAAGAAAACGTTTCGTAGGTCTGGATAGCCACGGCTTCGGGGTTGAGGTCGGGCGCGATCATGAACATCTGCATGCCGCGATCCACGGAGTTGCGTGGGTCGGGTTTGGGTTTGAGGTAGTGGTCGAGGGCTTTTTCGGCGGCCTCGTGGAGCTTTTTCGAATCGCTGGATTCATAGGGGGAAACCGAGTTGGTTTCGGGTGGATTTGGAGTGTCTTTGAACATGATTTCGTACTCGCTAGTAGGGCTGCCACCTTATCCGCGACTAAACGAATGGGTGGCGGCTGTAAGCAGGTTAGTCGACCGGTGAGTACGAAAACCGGCGCGCCCGAGAGCGCCCTGCGAACAGCCACCATCGAGTGCGGGGATAGGGACTACCCGACCGGATGACGCTTATACGCATCGTACTTGAACCGGGCGACTAAACCCGACCACTGATTGGCAGCGGCACGGATCAAGTTACGGGGCATCAGCAAGGCGCACAAGCCGGCGGATTCTGAGGGATGTGTAGGCAATGGCGCAACTCGGCGTAGCCGTAAATGGGCGCCTGTAGGACGCCACCGAACAGTGTTGTGCGAAGAGTTACCGGGCATAGAGATTGTCAGATTTACAGGCAGGCAGTGTTCAGGAGCGAGGGAAAAGCGGCGCCCCGTTTTTCCGATCAGTGGTGATTTAACCTGTCAGATCTGACAGTGGTTGCGCGTTGCGGTGGCGCCTATATTGGCGCAAGCGCGTTAGTTATCCATTGCCTGGAACTATTGAAATGAACGACAACGTTGATGACGGTGATAAAAGCAAAGCGCTGCTGAATGAAAGTGGCGGCGGTGAAACCGTGAGCATCGGGTTGGGGAACGGCTCAAATCAGCAGGCGGACAATGGACCATATTCCGAGGTATTTTGGGCCAATTCGGCGATAGTTACCCTCAAACAAACGCACCCTCGCGTACCTCAATTGACCACCCAACTGCAGTGCCAGTACAAGTTTGAACTCGGAAGTCTCTATGTAAGAACTCTGCGATACAAGATGACAACACGGAACGGCAACCAGAACCGTGCCAATATAGATCTTTACCTTAAAACCCGTACCAGTGTGGTGGTGTATTCACCGGACGCCCTTCTTCAAGATGGAGCTTGGCACGATTACTCACGCATCACTAATTCCCCCTGGGGGCCCGTTGCCGAGGGGGGACTGAAAAACAGAATTTATATTCGTGTCGATTATGACGGGCCAAACAATGATGTTGAACCATATGAGGGGTTCGGTCCTGAGCTGTACCCCGCAGCCCAACCATTCATCGATGGACCGGGGCCAAACACGATAATAGGGACGTCATTCCTTGTCTCGGGCAGCAACAGTCTTGTTGGAGGCACGATCCACGTTTACTTCAAATATGGAAATGTTTCTATTGCGGTCGGAGTTGGGCCCGGAGACATTTTCGGACGCTGGAGTGCCAACTGTAAATTGCCGTCCGGCTTGACTGAAAAAGGGATCCTGATTGCTGTACAAAAAATCGGTGATCAAACATCTGTGCTATCGAACTCGGTCGACGTTTACCCCCAACGCGGCCCAATAATTATTTACCCACCCAAGAATGCGGTGCTGCGTCTGGGCGACCCCTTGAAGTTGCGAGGTACAGGGACTTACCGTTGGGATCTCGACGCCATGACGCCGGGTGGCGGTATTCTTCACGCATCGGCCAAAGTCAAAGACGACATGACGTGGGAGGCGGATTTCAATCTTGCGAACTACCCGAGTGGGGGGAAGGTTGAGATGACTGCTGGCCACCGGAGTATGAATGATTGGTCAGGCTTGCATAGTTTCCTATTGCTGGGGAGCCCGATCATCAGCGTTCCTCAACCCCTCCAGTTAATTGATCCCAATGGCCCTATCTCCGGTACCGGGGAGAGCGGGGCCAAGGTCGAAGTGTTCGTGGATTTGAGTCTTGCAGTCAGGATCGGTCAGGCAGTGGTGGAGTCTGACGGAAGCTGGAAGATTGTGTCGTTCGAAAACCAAATGTCGCCCGGCCCTTTTTCGATTGTCGCCCGCCAGACTTTATCCGGAGTGCAGGGAAACTTTGGCGCGCCGAGGGGATTCAGAGTCCGGCCAGCCAAATTTACCGGTGTCGCCGTCGAGTGCATCGACAATTCCATCAAGTTCTCAGGCTCCGCCCACGCCGGCGCAACGGTGGTGATCACCGCACCCGGTTATGCGGTCACGCCGCCAGAGGAGGTCGAGGCAACCGGGGGCCAATGGGCAACTACCGCAACGGACTGGCCATACGGCACCTACAACCTGCAAATCGTGCAAAAAGTGGGCGACGGTGCCAGTGGCTGGATCGAGTCACTGCCTTACGATTTCAAAGTCATCAAAGTATTACCCGATGTGAGCGAGGTGACATCAACCCCTGACTATAAGCCGACGGTCACGGGTAAAGGCTCTCACGGCGCCACGGTGCAATTGTTGAACCCCGGTGGAACCGATGCAGGTTTTCCCGATGCCGTGGTGGCTAATGGTCAATGGTCGAGCACGGCGTTAACGCAATGGGGGCCGACGCGCAATTATCCCCTCAATATCAGGCAATCCCGGGACGGGCAGCATTCGCCCAACTGGGTTGCGTACTACATCAATATTCCGCCAATGGCTCCCGGTCTTGACGACCCGCTCGAGGATGAACTGTCACCCAGGCTCAGCGGCACTTGCTGGCCGGGCGCGGTGGTCAGCCTCCAGTACAGCGACGAAGATAATGTGGTGCACAAGCCAACGGTCAGCAATGACAAGTGGACATTCCGCCGCGACAAGCCGTTCGAGACGGGTGTTGAGCATACCGTCACCGTGACCCAGTTTGCCGCCGAGCAACCTTCGCTCCCGGCGAGCGCCACCTTCACCGTGAGACGGCCCATGTCCCGGCCGCGGATCACCTATCCGGACCCGACCAGCAAGGTGGGCCGTGATGTCACGGTCGAGGGCGAGAACGGTATGCAGGGTGCGGTGATGCAGTTGCGGGATGCCCAGTTTCAAAGCCCGCTGGGGCCGGAAAAAACACTGGATGCAAACGGTGCGTGGTCGATCGATCTCGCCGGACTGGAATTCCGCAGATACACCATCGATGCACAGCAAATCCTTGGCGAGCGGCCGTCCGAGCGCAGTGACCATTGCTATTTCGATGTGGTGTTATTACCGCCGCAGATCACCCAGCCGACAGAAAACGGGAAGCTGCCACGTACCGCAAAAATCACCGGCAGCGGCATGGCGAACGGGCGGGTCGAGGTCTTTCTGGAAGGTGTCAGCGAGCCTCTGCTCAGCAACATCCTGGTGAACGACAAGGGCGATTGGGAAGGTGAGGTGAAGTTGCCGGTGGGGCACACAATCATTCGTGCCCGGCAAACGTTCGTCGATGGAAACGACCAGCGGCAAGAGTCGGACCTCGGCGACGCGCGGCAATATGACGTCGTCCCGGCTGCACCGCTGATCGAAACCCCGACCGAGGATGACCCTGTCGGCAGACGCACGGTGGTGTCTGGTTTCGGTGTGCCTGGCGACACGGTCACGGTGACACTGGTCGAAGCCACGCACTCGCTGCAGTCCAGCGCCATCGTGCAGGAGGATTGCACCTGGTCGGTGACACAGGACTTCAGTTCCCTTGCCGGCGGGCCTTACGTGCTTGAGGCGGTGGCGTCGCTGGAGGAGTTCACCTCCGTCGAGGCACTGCGCCCGATCATGCTGGGTACTTTTCTGCCCACCCTCGACGCCCCGGCGGCGGGCCGCTGGGTCAGTCATCCGCTGCAGTTTGCCGGCCGCGGGCGCAAGGGCGTTGGGACAGTGGTGAGTTGGTACAACCCGGATGTGCAGTGGACGGAGCCGTTGCCCATTGCCGGTGACACATGGCACGGCGAGGCGACGCAGCCATTGCCGGAGTCCGGCAACTGGTACCGATTCAGGCAGACCCTCACGGATGAGGAGGACAGCGAGACGATATCTGACTGGGTCGAGAGCAAGCGCTTCGAGGTCGAGCGCGCACATCCGCCGGTGGAAGGTTCTTGAACGCATACCCGACGAGCGGTTGTTAAACCTGTCAGATCTGACAGTAGACACTCGACCTGTCGAAGCGCCAAATCTTAATCACTGAGTGTGCAGCCTGGTGGAAACGCCAGGTTGCTCCGGCCGGCTTTCGCCTCAAGGAACCTGATCATGGCTGATTCGCGTCGCCCCGCTTTGCAAATGTTCGATCAATTGTTTGGTGACGAACAACACGCACAAAACCTCGGGCTGGACAATCTCAAGACGTACCTTGAACAAGGGGGATCGATTTTTCCCTTGGTGGAAAAGGGCGTCCAGGGTCTGGTCAGGGAGCAGCGGCTCAGCCCGGATGACGCCCGGCGGTTTTTGCGCGGGGCCAACAGCATGGCCACGTATCTGCGTCGTCAGTTTATCGAGCAAACCCTGACGGGTGATCGGAACGCGACAACACGCAGCTCCAGCGGTTTGTTATCCATGGTTGACGGCCCCACTTATCAAGGCCTGATCGGTACCGACTTTGCTGCACTGTGTCCACCGGATGCACTGGAGTCCCTTGTCTCGCCCGTAGCGTATCTGATCGATTTGCTGCGCTGGATTCGTGACCGTATCAGGCCCGAGAACCAGGAAGAACACTATCAGTTGCACAAGCGCCGCACGGATTTGCTCGCGCTGGAGGTCGACGTCAATGCGGTCTATCAGTCGGTATCGTCGGTCGACATCATCGTCGCGGTATTGGAGCAGTTCATCGCGGCGAACATGCCCACGCCAGGACAGTCGACTGAAGACGCGTTGATCGAGGCCCGCTACCCCAACGGTCTGCCGTATTACCAGCATTGGGTCACGATTGATGCTATTGCGCAGTCCCATGACTTGTCGGTGGGAGACTTCGAGCACCGGGTCGACCTGGCTTACCCCTATTTTTTACAACCCGATGCCCGCGGAACCAATACCGGTCCCGGCTTCGCTCATGCGACGCGCCTCGGTCCCTATCAGCGGCAAATACTGACGGAAGCCCGCGAGAGCTTTGCCCAGCGTAAAGAGTTTTTCGACCGCCACTTCGGTACCAATGATCTTGATAGTTACCAGAACCTTAGTCAGGTGGAGTTTCTAGGCGAGCGAACCAAGTTGAGCAGCACGCAGATCGAAGCTTTGCTGTCGATTCGCGATGCTGCGCCGGTGCGCTCAGCCAATGTGGACTACCCGGATGAAAAACCCGAGAAACCCGAAAGTGAACGGTCGGGGTCGGTGTACATCAACAACAACACCGCACCCGCCGTGCGGATCGACGACGAGGCACAATTTCGCCATCGACTGACGGCAGACCCCGACAGGGAACAGGGCTTCAACCGCTATGACCGGATAAACCAAATGGTCCGTCTGGCCAACTGGGCCGGTTTGCCGTTCGATCAGGTCGATGCACTGCTGGTGGCTGCGATCCGGGCGGTAGAACGCGGTAAGCCTTCGGACCCCGCCGCTGCGTCAGAGATGGACATATCCAGCGGCGTCGTGCATGCCCTGGGTCTTTTTCAGACCCTGCGTGAGCTTTATGAATGCACTGCGGCGGACTTTGCCGGGTTCATCGCAGAGCTGTCGATCTACGGCCGTGGCGAGGCACTCTCGCTGTTCGACCAGATCTTCAATGATCGAACGGATTACCGCGAGCCCTTGCGGCTCGACAACCTTACGTTTCCAGTGACGCCGGCGCCGGGCGAGGTCGATCTGACGATCAGCCAGTTGTGCCGTGGCCTGGCGATTGACCCGCAGACTTATTACCTCCTGGCAACGACAGTGGCCAGAGCACATGGATTGACCGACACACTGACGCGCAGCCCGGCGATCATCTCGAGTTTTTACCGCCTGGTTCGACTGCCCCGACTGTTGCACATCACCCCCGTCGAAGGTGTGCTGATGCTGTCGGTGCTGGGCGGGATCGAGTGGGTTGATGGCTTGGCGGGTACCCCTCGTATCCACACCGTTGCAGAGGGCCCGCCAGATGTACTGGAACTGATCGAAGCCATGCACAGTTGCGTGCAGTGGTGCGCGCAAAGCGATCTGCCAGTGTTGTGGGTATTGCAGCATGCGGTCGAACCGCTGGCGGCGCAGCAACCGTCCGAGCAGGATCAGCAACTTTTCGAGCAGCTGCGCAATTTGCTGCCGACCGCATTGTTGTCCAACGGTGTGTTTCTGATGGCCGGCGTGCCGTCTGCAGGGGTCGCCGACTGGCTCGAATTCCTGGTGAACCGCGCCGATAGCCTGGTTCCTATTGTCGACGCCTATGGTCTGGTATTGCCTCAGTGGGGGACATCCGAGCAATACCTGGACGATGTCCGCGGAAAAATTGCCTGGGCGGTCGACAGTGCCTTGGGGCTGGTCGAGGAGCCATTGCGCCAAACCCTTATCGACATCATGACCGGTGTGGTTCTGCAGGCGCGCGATGCTCAGGCATCGTTGGTCAAAGAGACGCTGGCCGTGTATGCCGGTGTCGGTGTGGAGCAGGTACTACCGATCCTGAGCTGGTCAAACACCACGGTTTATAAATTGCTGCAACAAGTGCTTGAGCAAACCCCTGTGGAATCAGAGGGGGCAAGCCGAAAACAGCACCGCAATGCCGATGTGCTGCTCGATCTGCTGGCGCAGGTGCGCTGGCGCAGTGAAGTGGTGTCGACGCTGGGGTTGAGCGCGGCGCTGTTGCACGAATATCTGGATTACGGTCACGAAGCCTGGCTCGGTCAGAGCAACAGGCACGAATTGACGATACGCACACTGTATTACTTGACGACACTGACCCGTGCCTTTGCCCTGAGTGAACAACCGTCGCAGAAACTGTTGGACTATCTGCGTCAGGTCAACGATCTGTCGGATCTCACGGGGGATGCAATGAGGCTGGTGCAACAGGCCGCCGCCATCAGGCTGGCCAATTTTTTTGGCTGGAGCGTGCAGGAAGTCCGCGAGTGTGTCGACCGTATCGATCCCACCAACCTCAAGGTGTTGAAAAACCTCAGCCAACTCGATCTGTTGATGCGCGTCCGGGAGCTGTCCATCGAGACCGGCATGGATGCATTGACGATTTTCCTGATCGGCAGTCTGCCCGAAACCGTCGACAAGACAGCCTATGCCAAGGCCGCCGAACTTGCTCTGCTGGGCGCGACCAGTGAGCGCTCGCCTGTGGCGCACGTGGCAAGCGACCTCAACGAGTTGGTCTCAATTACCTGCGACGTGGTGGATAGCAGCAGTGTCGTGGCCAACAAGCCAGGTGAGCTAGCCACGTATCGGGTGAGCGTGAAAAACGCGCAAGGTCAGCCGCTGAGCGGCGTCAAGGTTCACTGGCGAGCCTCCCTGGGCAGTATTGAAACAGGTGCGACCGGCGTAGATGGAACGCTTTTAGCCATTTATACCCCGGGCAAGACTATGGGCACCGATACGCCCGTGTATTGGCTGGACCTGTTTGAGCCGCGCTACGCCACAACTATCGAAATCACCTTCGACCACAAAACGCTGACTTTTCCGTTGGCAGAACTGTCACCAACGCCCTTGGGAGTCGTGCCGGAAGGCCAGGAAGTCGAACTCTACGCGTTGCTGGAAGACGGCTACGGCAACCGCGCGCACGACTCGCTGGTGGATTGGTTCTGGAAGACTGTACCTCCGACAAAAGTGGATACCGCGACTATCAGACCCCGTCAGGGGTTCACCGATCAACAGGGACTCACGCGGGTTTTTGTGTCCAGCGAAACCGGAGGCACCTTCGTTTTCAGTGTTCGGAGTCAGTCTGGCGATAGCGAAAGCGTGTTCATCAATGCCATCACCTTCGCGGGTGAGGCGATACCGGGGTAAGCGGTTTCGCCTGGCTAACGGTTGTCCCCGGAGCATATCCCAAGGAGCAGGATCATGGCATTGAGTAACATTGGCGGGCTGCTGGAAAAACGTCGCGCGGCACTGCTCGAATACTGCATCGGCCAGGTGGCCAATGCGAAATATCCGTTCTTGAAAACGGCGGCCGATCTGTTCGAACTGCTGCGCATGGATCCACTGGACACTTACCAGGTGCGGAGTTCGTGGGTAGCCGAAGCGACCAGTTGTGCACAGCAGTACATTCATGCGGTGTATCGCAAGCTGGAACCCGGCTTTGAGAAGCAAACGTTCGACAATCGGCATCTGCTCGAATGGGAGCTGTACAACAACTACCCCGACTGGGCCGCCGTGCAGCTGATTTCGTGTTACCCGGAAAACTTCATCAATCCCTTTGTACGCCTGCGCAAGACCAGCCTGTTCAGAACCCTTGAAAACAATCTCAATCAGGCGCGCTTGAGCAACGATTCCGTGCAGTCGGCGCTGCAGGACTACCTGCAGACCTTCGAACAAACCTGCGATCTGGATGTGATCAGTTGCTACATGGACAGCATGACGCCGGCCCGCGCCAATTATTACTTTGTCGGGCGACAGCGGGTGCAGCCCTTCCAGTACTTCTGGCGCAAGGCCGAGATTGAACTGGGCAGCCAGAGTGTGGCGGTCAATCCTGCGGCCTGGAGTGAATGGCAAGCCGTGGAAATCCCCGTTGCCGACGAGGTGCTGGATATTCGCCCGGTGTTCTGGAATGGCCGGTTTTGTCTGGTCTGGGCGCAATGGCGTGTGAAGGTCGCAGCGAAAGATGGCTCAATCGATATTCCTTACAAGCTGGACATCAATCTGGCGTTCATGACCCAGAACGGCCAATGGTCGGCGCCGCTGCGCCTGCACAGTTCGGAATACGAGCGCAACCTTTTGCCGGGCACCCGGTTGATTGCGAGTGAGCGCTGCGATTATCTGGATCCCAAGGGCAAGCTGGGGGTTTTGCTGACGGGCAGGATAAGTGCGGGTACTGGTAACAATCCGCCTGAGGAACCGCTGAGGGTGCATGCGGTTTACGACGTGTTGATGCGCCCGGTCGCCGGCGACGGTGGGGCATGGCTGGATCTGGCGCTCCAGCATCGATTCGTCAGCAACGAAACGGTTCAGCATCCGCTGAGCAGCCAGGTGACGGTCGTTCCCCGTGTTGAGACAGAGGGTTTCCTGACGCCGCATATGGATCTGCAAGTCATGGCGTTGCGGGTGGGAAATGAAGACAAGATCACGGTGCAGGGATATTGCAGGCCCACCGGACTTGCCAGTGCCATGGTGAAGATCAAACTGTGGCTTGTGGGCGGTTCAGGTGAGGATCCTGAAGTGCTGGAACAAGAGCTGGATCAGGCGGGTGGTTGGGTAACCGAATCGTTGGTATCCAGCCGAGAAAAAGGCTCATGGCCGAGCTCGACCACTTTTGCATTAGCCGGCCCCACCGCTTATACCGGCGATAAGCGATTTCACCTGACCATCGTCAACCTCAAGGATTTCGTCCCGCCCTCCTTGTGCAAAAACGCTGTCGATGCGGCGCAGTTTCTTTCCTTCAATCAGTCTGACTTGCAACTGAAGTTCGTCCGGCTCAATTCATTGTTTGGCCCGGAACTGGTGCAGCGCTCCAATGGTTCCGTGGACGCCGTGCTGGACTGGAACACTCAGTTCATTGCCGAGCCGCCGCCCACCGGGGAGGCGTTCGTTGAGCCCAATGGTGCTTTCAACGGCGCCAATGGTCTGTTTTTCTGGGAGCTGTTTTTCCATCTGCCGCATTTGATGGCCACGCGCTTGCGCGATGAAGAGCGCTTCCGTGAGGCACAAAACTGGCTGCATTACGTGTTCGATCCACAGGCAACTGCCGATCCTCTGGGGCATCCAGATTATCCCAACCCAAAACCGTCGTACTGGCGTTGCCGCCCCCTGGACATCGTCAGGACTCCAGGCGATCCGGGTTGTGAAGTTCAGAACCCCACGGATCCGGATGCCATCGGCTACGCAGCACCGGCGCACATGCAGATTCTGGCATTCACCGACTATGTGAAAAACCTGATGAGCTGGGGCGACTGGTATTACCGGCAACTGACCCGCGACAGTCTGGTGGCCGCCAAGCTGTGCTACGTCCAGGCCGGGTTTCTGATGGGCAAGGCACCGACCGCCAACACGGCGACCCGTTGGCAAACCACCACGGTCGCCGACCTGCTGGAGCAGAGCACTGTGCGGCCGCGGCTCGAAGCCTTTGAAAAGACGCTGAATTTCAGCCAGGCTGATTACCCGGTCGCTTCCGATACCCCGCCGATGCTCGGATTGTTGGCCTGTGGGCCTTTTGAAATCCCCATCAATCAGTCGCTGCTCGACCTGTATGCCGCGCCTGAACTACGGATGCACAACCTGCGCCACAATCTCACCATAGAGGGCAGGCCTATGGATCTTGCGCTGTTCAGCCCGGCGACGGATCCCAATCAATTGCTGCGCGACCTGGCGACCGCTGGCGTGGCCGGGCCGAGACCGATGGGTGGGCGAATGGTGGTCAATGCCTTCCGCTGGCGTGTGACGTTCGAAGTCGCACTGCGGGCCGTGCAGGCGCTGCAGGATTACGGCAGTCAGGTGCTCAATCTGCTGGAGCGGCGTGATCGCGCCGAGCAGGAAGAATTGCAGCAAAACCATCTGGTGGAATTGGGCAGCTACGTCGAAACGGTGCAGGATCAGTCGATCGCTCAGCTGGAGGCGAATGTGACAGCGCTGCAGCAAAGCCGGACCATGGCGCAGGAGCGGGCGGATGCTTACACAGCGCTTTACAACGAAAACGTCTCGGCGATCGAATATCAGGTCATGTCGAGCCTGAAACAGTCGAAAACCTCCGCGTTGCAGGCCAGGGTCGTCAGGACCGCCGGGGGCGTCATCGGGGCGTTGCCGAAAATATTCGGCACCTCCAATGGCGGCTTCAAACCGGAACATGTGTTTGATGCAGCGGCTTTCGCCATGGAGGTTTCCTCGTCGCTGTTGCAGATCGATGCCGACAGCCAGGCCACGACCGAAGGTTACCGGCGTCGCCGAGGCGAATGGGCGCTGCAGCGTAATCAGGCAATGGCGGAGGTGCGTGCGCTCGATGAGCAAATCGTGGCGCAAAATCATGCGGTCACTGCGGCACGATCCAGCCTTGCGCAGACCCTGCGGGCCAACAGTCAGGCATTGACGGTCTACAACTATCTGAAAAAACGTGCGAGCAATGCCGAACTGTTCGGCTGGATGCTCGGCCAGCTCAAGGCGCTGCACTATCAGGCCTACGATGCGGTCATCAGCCTGTGCCTCAGCGCCCAGGCTTCGCTGGCCGCCGAAACCGGTGATTACGATACGCAAATCCCCTTGCCTCAGGTGTGGCTCGACCATCGTCATGGGCTGACCGCCGGTGAGCAGTTGCGCGGGCATCTGCTGCGTCTGGAGCGTGAATATCTGCAACGCCACGAGCGACGGCTGGAGCTGGTAAAAACCATATCCCTGCGACAGTTGTTCGACGACGACGACGAAGTGGAACCTCAGGTGGGCATTGCCAGCTGGGCGGATGCCTTGCAGCAACTGACAGACACCGGAGTACTGGAATTCAAGCTGACCCAGTTGCTGTTCGATCGCGATCATCCCGGACATTTCTGCCGGCAGATCAGTTCAGTAGAGGTCGATCTGCCGGTCCTGACCGGACCCTATGAGGACGTGCGGGCGACCTTGCTGCAGATCAGTAGCATGACGGCGACCCGGCCAACCATGCAGTCCGTGCAGTACTTGCACAATCCGGGCGGGGTAGCGCCGCTGGATGTGGTGATCAATTTGCGCAGCGCTCAGCAAATAGCCTTGTCGGTGGGGATCGCTGACAACGGTCTGACGAACATGAAGCCCGATGAAGGCCTGCTCCGTCCGTTTGAATGCACTGGCGCGATCTCCAACTGGAGATTGAGTGTCCCGTGGTCGGGTAAACGGCTGCAGGCCGCCATGCTTGCGTCGTTGACCGACATCATTGTGCGTATCCATTACACCGCCAAAGCCGGAGAGCCGACCTTCGTCCAGAAAGTCGTAGACCTGGTCACCCAGGCTGAAAACGCCAGGCTGAACAAACAGGCCAAAGGAGCGAGCGATCATGCATGAGCCAGTCATCCAAGCGAATCAAAGTCTGGTGCTCAACGGTGATTTTTCCGACCATATCACGCACTGGACTCACAAAGGGCCAGTGAGCTTAACGGGTGAAATGTATGAAGGCGCGTTTATCAGTTTCCTGGTGGCGGGGGTCGGTGGCTCGGTTACACAGCAGGTATCAGTGCCTAAAAAGCCCGATACCGGCGCCAGTTACGAACTGACATTTTTGTGCGAGTTTCGCCCGGGGCCTGACTGGTCGGGCCAGCTCGGAACGTTGCGCATCCTCAAGGGCAACACGGAGTTGATGAGCATCGAACTCAAGCGCGAGACGCTTCGCAGTCTTGAAGACGATAACGCTCGTCTGGCGGCGGCACAGCCGTTGGAGTTCATTCCGATTGCCTATCGCGAATCGCTGGATCACCTGGCGTTCGACAGCGGCGACACCTTGACCTTCGAAGTCAGCGGTGTGCCGAGCAATTCTTCAGATAATCGCTCGGTTGTGCTTATCACACGCATCGACCTTCAACTGAAACTGGAGCCCTTGAAACTGCAGGCGCTAAGTCTGGACGAGGAAACCCTGACGCCAGGCCAGACGTTGTATCTGTGCCTGGGGGCATCCCTTGGCGGCGCATCGGACGACCCTCTTTTCATGCCACACAAGCTGTCTTTTATGCCTGTAGCCGGCAGCGCCTGGCTGGATACCCAGATCGCATTGACCAGCCACGGCAACCCGATGGACGCGGTCAAGGCTGATCCTGAATGGGGTGTCGATCAGGCGCTGCTGTCGGATTGGTCGCTCGACTGCCCGGCGATCGGCGAAGAGAAAAGCGACGATTTTTCGATAAGCCTGGTTAACCAGTACAGCGCCGAACCTTATGCGATTGACGTTTCGCTGGGGCATCACCGCCTGGCCTTTCGCGAGGTACAGGAAGCGGCTTACTACCCGGTGCTTGAATATGCGCAGAGTGTCCGGCTCGGCGTGCAAGTCGTTTCGTTCTACACCGGCCAGGCACTGGATGGCCGGACAGTGACCTGGACGGCGTCCGGGCAAGGTGTACTGTTGGCCGAGATCACTGACGAGCAAGGCTGGGTTCACTTTGATTTTGCACCGAGTACTGCGGGTGATGTGGTCATCAAGGCATCGGTCGAAAGCCCTTATTACGCCAGTGGCGAAGTGACCCACGAATTTGCGGTCAAGGTGTTGGCGACTGATCCGTGGAAGGCGTTGCGATCCGTCGTCGAGGAGATAGAAACGCAGTGGGACGTGACCGGTTATCCCAACCGGGGCGCCGCGCACCCTGTCATCGTGCGCCTGCTCGACGACAGCCCGTTGCAGGGCACTGATCTGTCGCTGCACTGGAGCGGCGTCGGGCACGAGCAATTGGGGATCACGGTCAGGCCGCCGCTCGAGGAGCCGGTTCCGTTCGATGGGCGCGACAGCCTCTGGACGCTGACCAGCGAGGACCGGCTCGACGGTCGCTTTGATCTGTCATTGGTCTGCTCAAAGCTGTTGTTGCCATCTGTAGCCAAACCGATGTCGCTGGCGCGCAACCGGATCAAGGTGGGGGAGGTGCGTGAGGCCAACAAATATCCGATCGTCGACGAGGCCGAGAGCGTGCTGCTGCGGGTGCAAGCGGTGCATGAAGTGGCCAGAGGCGATGGTGATCCGGTCAGCAATGCGTTGGTCGAATGGGTGATTCCCGACGGTGACCCGGTCCACAGTGCCACTGGGTCGGGCGGCTGGGCCAGTTTGCTGTATACGCCGAAAACTGCCGGGGAAAAGACCATCACGGCCCGGCTCAAGGCGCACCCGGAAGCGATGTCGGTCGAGCACCCCTTCACCGTCACGGCCTATGCCACCAGCCCCTGGAGACGTCAGGTGAAAATCTGGCTCGACGATGCTGAGGTTCAACACAATACACTTGGCGTGCTCTGCCGACGTGGACAGACTCATACCCTCAGAGTCGAACCGGTTGCCGGCAGTGATTGGCTCGGGCGCAATATCAGTCTGCACTGGCGCGGCGTTGATCCTGATATCGGGTTGCGGCCCGCAGACTTGGGAACGCTCAAGCCATTGACGTTGCCAGGGCCGCAATGGCAACTGGTCTCCGACAGCAGCACCAGCCGCAGCAGCCTGTTTGAGCTGGAACTGCGCCTTGAAGGCGAGACAAACGTTCGCGAGTTGGCAGGACGCCTGATGTTTGCGGAACTGACGGGGGAAATGGCGCTGATGCTCGATCAGGTGCCATCGGCGCTGGATGATCGCAGCTTGTATCCGTGCCTGGGGGCCGTTCACCGTTTCAACGTTTTACCTCATGCACTGAGCCCGTTGGTGGGGCTTGAGGCATCCCTGATCTGGTCGGGCACACCGGCCGATTCACTGGGCGCGACCGTCGCCCCGCCGCTGGAGCATACGCAGACACTGAACGACGGCGGCGCAATCTGGACGCTGGACTTCACCGGCAGTGAGACGCAAGGCGATTTTGCTCTGACCCTGGCCCTGCCTCAGTTGAGTTTCGAGGCGATCGCCAAGCCGATGACACTGGCTCACAACAAAGTCAGATTCGAGGCATGGCGCGAGTCGGCGGTGGATCCGGTTGTCGGGCAAGATCCTGCGTGGATGTGGGTGCAGGTGTACTCGCATTACACCAACCGCCCCGTGGATCAGGCACCGGTGAGCTGGATCATCGATGACAATCCTCGCGATATCCAAACCACGACCGATGGCTGGAGCGGCTTTGACTTCAGGCCGCAGGTCGCCGGGGAAGAGTCGGTAACCGCAGCGGTACTCAGTCGTTATGACGACTACGAAGATCGTCGTCCAATGACAGTCAGATCGCTGGCCAGTGATCCCTGGGAGGGGCTGATGGTCAGTTTCGACAAGCAGTCGGAACAGCCAATGGGTCAACAAACGTTCTTTCCGCGACGCAAGGGTCAACATGAACTGCGCGTGCGAGCGCTGGACGGCAGTGACTTGCTGGGTCAGTACCTGACACTGGGCATGACGGAGTCCGGGCCAGCGGCACTCGGCATCCGTTTTGAGGAACCGAGGTTGGGCGATCCCAGATTGTTTTCGTCCGCAGGACTGACCTACAGGTTCCGGGTGGACGACCTCAAGGATGGCAGCTTTGGATTGCACTGCTCGTCCACGCGGCTGGCCAGTCTGTCTCCCGTGAACGCCATGTCGCTGGGACAAGGCGAACAGGTGGTGAAGATCGCTGAACGCCAGCGGGTCAATCAGACGTTGTTCTGGGGCGATGCCGTGACTGAACAGATCACGGTCATCTCCTCGATCAGCGGCAAGCCGATGGTTGGGGTCACTGTGACCTGGCGCAGCCCCGACCTTGGAGAGGTGACATCGATCACCAACTTTCACGGGGTGGCGAAGATTGAGTTTGTGCCGACTACACCGGGAGCGCTGGAGCTGACCGTATCGGTGGGCGGAGCACTGCACTCGGATTCGATAGCGTTGCCGTTTTTCGTGCATGAGCCTCGGGAAATCCAGTCGTTGATCAGTTCTGATCCGACGGGATATCCGGGGCAAGAAGTGAGCGCACAGGTCATTGTGGTTTCTGCCAGAACAGGCGAGCCCCTCGTTGATGTCGACGTGGAATGGGAATACCCGGGCATCAAGATCACCCCGACGAAAACGGATGGTAACGGCAAGGCCGAGGTCGCGTTCAGACTCCCACCGATCAAGGAGGGTTGGTTGCTTGCCGCTGTGAAGGGCGGCTACGCCGGATGGGAGGTCAGATCGATGATGTTTACCGCGATTGCAAACTCGGACACCTGGTTGCAGGAATTCACGCTTTGGCTGAATGGCGAAGAGGTGAGCCTTGTCGACGGGAAACTGCTGCTGTCTCACGCAACCGCTTACGACCTGGAATTAAGGGTAAGGCCGCACAGTTGGCTGATCCCCTGGGCTGAAGTGGCACTTGAAGACTCATCTGGGGCGCAGGCGCTCGGGCTGACGTTTGATCCGGATCTTGAAACCTTGCGTCCGGTGGACGGTGAACCCATTCGATGGTCCGTTAATAACGAAGGCCCATGGCGCAATGGCGACTTCACTTTAAAGTTGACCAGTCCCAGCATTCCGGATCGATTGTTGCCGGGGCAACTGTTTGATATCGAGGCAGAGCTGGACATGCAGTTCGACAGTTTTGCGAAGGTCTTTGGGCATGACACTTTGTATCCTTGTCATCGCGTGGCGCATGTAATCAGATTGCGGGCAAAGTCTGGCAGTTCGCTGACAGGGGCCTATGTAAGGCTGGGATGGCAAGGCGAAAGCGCCGAGAGCCTTGGATTGAGCATAACGCCTGATCTTGCACAGGAACATCAACTCGGACAAGACTGGTTGTTCTGGACTCTCGATTGCCGAGAAAGTACCCGGGATGGCGCGTTTGCCCTGACGCTGAAGACACGGAATGATCAATGGCTTATTTCGCCAGCGGCCATGCGCCTGGCGCATAACTGGGTGGATGCAGAGCGGTGGCGCGAAGACATTCAAATGGGGAACGGGGAAATAATGACCCAAAATTTCATTCGGGCGACCTCCAAATTGGAGAAAGAGCTTGCGCCGGGAGTTCAAGTCTCCGTTCAGCATTCCGATTCAAGCGAGACCTACTACGTAACAACCGATCTTGCCGGTGAAGCGTTCGTTAATACGTACAGCGGCGTAACTGCCGAACTGAAAATTTACAATCACTATGACGGCAGCACTGTCTGATCGTGAGTTTTGCTCCTGGGAATAAATCAGCACCTTTCCAGCTGAAGAAGGCGCTTAAAAACCTCCGGCACTCTTCAAGGCCAGATACCGCGTCACCAGTTCGCCCCCCAGTTCCGCTGGCCGGACATCCACTACCGGAACCCCATGAGCCCTCAAGCGCTCATGGAGTTCTGCCTGCTCGTTCAAATAACTCACCGTCCCGCAATAGGCCAGAGCCTCGGGCAAGGTTTGCACCGGTGCATGTCGCAGGGCGTCTAGCGTCTCTTCGCGCAGGCTCGCCACCATCACGCGGTGCTGTGTGCTCAGGCGTTTGACGGCAGCCAATAGTTCATCGTCGACTTCATCGCGCAGGTTGCTGACCAACACCACCAGTGCCCGGCGTTTTTGCCGGGCCAATAGTTGATTGGCGGCGGCTTGGTAGTCGGCAGGGCGTTGTGTGCTATCCAGGTCATACACTGTGTTGAGCAGCACGTTCAGTTGCCCGGCGCCTTTGACTGGCGCGAGGTGGCGCGGCTGTTCGCTGGCGAAGGTGCTCATGCCCACCGCATCGCCCTGGCGCAGGGCCACGTAACTGAGCAGCAGGCAAGCATTGAGTGCATGGTCGAAATGCGACAGCTCTCCGTCCTGGCTGCGCATCGATCGGCCACAGTCGAGCAGAAAGATGATCTGCTGATCGCGCTCGTCCTGATACTCGCGGGCAATCGGTGTGCGTTGGCGGGCGGTGGCTTTCCAGTCGATCTGGCGCAGGCTGTCGCCTTCACGGAATTCGCGCAGCTGATGGAATTCCAGACCCTGACCGCGCCGTTGGCGCTGACGCACACCGAGCTGGCTGAGCCAGTTGTCCACGGCCAGCAGTTCACCGCCGTAGAGTCGGGCGAAGTCGGGGTAGACGCGGGTCTGGTCGCTGACATCGAGCAGGCGTTTGCCTGTCCATAATCCCAAGGGACTGGGCAGGCTGACTTCGCAGTGAGCGAAGCTGAAATGGCCGCGTTGGAGCGGGCGCAATCGATAACCGAGCAGGCTGCGCCGGCCGGGTTGCAATTCAATCGACAGCGGCAGGTTTTCGAAACTCAGCCCTGCTGGCGGGTGATCGAACAGTTCAATGTGCGTCGGTTCGCTGAAGTCATGTTCGACTTCCAGGCGCACTTCACCCCAGCGGCCGAGCGCAAGACTGCCGGGCATCTGTCGGGTGACGCGGGGTGTTGGCAGACGTTGCAGGCGCAGGGCATCGAGCACCGCCAGGGCCAATAGCGCCAGCAGCAACCCCCAGTTGATCGACATCAGGCTGGCAGGGATATCGACTTCCAGTGCCCGCAAAGTGCCCAGCACGATGCCGATGGCCAGCAGCAGGGCCAGCCAGATCAGCAGCAGGCGCGCGGGTTTCACAGGCGCGGCGCCGCAATCTGGTCGAGCAGTTGCTGCAGCACCTGATCGACCTGCAGCCCTTCAATGTCCAGCTCCGGGGCGATGCGAACGCGATGGCGCAGCACTGCCAGTGCACAGCCTTTGATGTCGTCCGGGATCACGAATTCGCCGCCACGCAACAACGCGCGGGCGCGGGCACATCGCACCAGTGCGATCGAGGCGCGGGGCCCGGCGCCGAGAATCAGCCCCGGCCAGGTGCGCGTGCTACGGGCCAGACGCACGGCGTAGTCAAGCACCTGATCGTCCAGCGGCAAGTCACTGGCGATGCGTTGCAGGGCTTGCACATCCTTGGCTTGCAACACAGTGCGCAGCGGTTGCACATCGAGCATGTCGGCGCGGGTTGAACGGCTGACCTGGCGCACCATGTTCAACTCTTGGTCCGCGTCCGGGTAGTCCATGCGTACCTTGAGCATGAAGCGGTCGAGCTCGGCTTCCGGCAGGGGATAGGTGCCTTCCTGTTCGATCGGGTTCTGCGTGGCCAGCACCATGAACGGTTGCGCGATGGGCAGGGCGCGGCCTTCGAGCGTGACCTGCCGTTCCTGCATCGCTTCGAGCAAGGCCGCCTGGGTTTTCGCCGGGGCGCGGTTGATCTCGTCGGCCAGCAACAGGTTGGTGAACAGCGGGCCTTTGCGCAGCTTGAACTGCTCGGTTTGCAGGTCGTACACGGCGTGGCCGGTGACGTCGCTGGGCATTAGATCCGGGGTGAATTGAATCCGCGCAAACTCGCCACCGAAACAACGGGCCAACGCGCGCACCAGCAGGGTTTTGCCCAGCCCCGGCACACCTTCAAGCAATACGTGGCCACCGGCGATGAGCGCCGTCAACACGTCGTCGATCACCGGGTTCTGGCCGATCAGGGCCTTCTGCAATTCGCCGCGCACCGCTTGCGCCAACTGGCTGGCACGCTGGCGTTGCTGGGCGGCGTGGCTGGCGCTGCCGGGCTCGATCTGTTCGGTCATAGCGTGTTCCTCAGGGTTTGCAGGTGGGCGACCTGGCGGCAGAAATCGGCGCTGGAGATCCGCCGGTTCGGCACCGGGCTCAGGGCCTGGCTGATAGCGCGGGTGGGTTGCCGGGTCAGGCGCGACAATGCCAGCCATTGTTCGGCAACGTTCAATTGATCAAAGCCGGGATGGCGGCGGCGGGCGCGACGCAGCACATCCTGTTGCAGTGCTTGCAGCAGTGCCTGTTGGCCGTTGTGGCGCAGCAGGAAATCGGCACTGGCGCGCAGGTGCTCCTGCAACTGCCGGCGTCCGCTCGGAGCGGGTCGCTGAAGCGGGCCGTGGCGTATCGCGACGTGCCAGAGCCACAGGCCGATCAACGCGAGCAGGGCGACAATCGCCTGCGGGAAGTAGCGCCAGAGCAAGGTCAGCAGGCCATCGTGCTCGGTGTTGTAGATCAACGTGACGTCGGTGTCGGCACTCAGGTACCAGAGCAGCCAGGCGTTGTCGTATTGGCTGATGGTGTTGTTCTTCCACAGCTCGGCGTCGGTGACCACGGTGATCGAGCCAAGGCTGTAGGGCAGTTGCATCATGTGCGTGGCCTTGGCGCTGTTGGCCCAGGCTTGCGCAAGATTCTTCGGGTCGTCGAGGTGGAAGTCGGTATCGAAACCGGCGTAGGCCGGGGCGTCTTCGTCTTCCAGATAGAGTTTGGTCAATTTCGGGAAGCGGTCTGGCGCCACGTCGACGGGCAGGTCTTTCAGATCCTTGCTCAGGGATTGATGCAGTTGCACCCGATCAAGCAACAGGTCATTGCTTTGTTTGCTCTGCTCATCCCACAGCGATTCGGCGACGAACACCAGCCGCCCGCCGGCCCGCGTCCAGTTCAACACTTGCTCAACCTGACGCGGGGTCATGCGCGAGCGGTCGTTGAACAACAGCAACGTATGACGGCGAGGGTCGATTTCCGGCAGTACCGCGAGGCTTTCGGCATGGCTGACCGTGAGGCCGCGCTCACGCAAAAACAGCTCGGCCGCCAGATAAGGATTGGCTTGCGCGGCGGGTGAGGGGCCGTGATCGACTTCTTCCTGATAAGGCTTGGCCTTGAGATAGAGGAACACGCTCAGCGTCCCGATTAACAGGGCGATCAACGCCGCGACCCACCACAATGTCCGGCGACTCAACGGGCGGCTCCGGGGCCGAACAAGGCACGCCAGCCATCACACAATTCGCGTTGCAGCGGCGCTGCCGGCACGCGATGCCCGTAGGCCATGTTCTGCCAGTGGTTGGTCAGGCTGCGGCTGAAGGCGAGCAGTTCGGGGCGTTGCAATTGCTCCACGTGCGCGAGCACCTGAAGTTCGGTGTCGGCGGGTTTCAGGCTCAGATCGAAGTCGTGGAGCAGATGGCTGAGCAGCCCTCGATAGAGCAGGCCCAACGCTGCGCGGGGTTGGCTTTGCCACAGTTGTTCGGCATGGGCGGCGATGTCGTCAGGCAAGGTGTCGCGGTTCAAATCCAGACCGAAGGCTTGCTGCGGCAACGCGCGTTTTGGTTTGGAAGGCAGTCTGGGGCGGCGGCTGACAAAGGCCTTGAGAAACTCGCGATAGCGCCAGACCAGCCAGCCCAGCGCAGCAATGAGCGTGCCCCACAACAGCACTTCAATGACCTTCGCCAGCACATTCAAGTGTTGTCCGTCGAGCCAGCCCAGCAGAGTTTTCAGCCACTGCGGCGCTTCACCCGGTTTTTGTGCTTCGGCAGGTTTCGCCGGGTCGTCGCCAAAGCGATAGCGGGTGACGACTTCCTTGTTCTTGAACGGCGGCTGTTCAAGCAGCGCCTTGATACTGTCCCGGGAGGCCTGACTGGTCAGCGGCTGATTCAACAGGCGCGGCGCCTGCGGGCTGTCATCAGGCTCGGCCGCCCAGGTCGACGGCATATTCGGCAACACCAGACAGACCGCCAGCAGCAATCCCAATACAGCGTGGTTCAGACGTTGACGCAAGCGGCGGAACACCAGTTCGATGTCCCACGCTTCCAGTTGTGTGCGTCGGTTCAGATAAAGGCTGAAACCGCAGGCAACGTAGATCGGCTCCCACACCACCAGCACCAGCGCGTAGAAAGCATTGGTCAGATGTTCCAGCCAGCGCCAGTCTTGATCCGCCGCGAGAATCAGTGACTGCCAGCTCCAATCCGTTTCGACCTGTTGCGGCAGCAACATGTAGAACAGCACCATCAAGCCGATCCACAGCGCGGTTTCCAGATGCACGCCGATGATCGTCAGCCACTGCGCGGCGCCGGCGTTGCGTTGCAGCAGCACGTGCAGGCGTTGTTGCCGCGCGTTGCCATCGAGGCCTTCGAGTTGCAGCACCGGCAGCAGAAAGCTGCGGCTGAAACTCAGGCGGCGCCAGGTCAGGCTGGCCAGCAGTTGCGGTTTGAGCAGGCGCGGCCATTCGCGCAGGGCTTGCTTGAGTGTCGGCGTTTCGCCAAACAGCGCTTTCGACAGGATGTACAGCGGCAGGCGTTCGTACGCTGGTTTCAACCACCAGAAGATAAACACCGCCAGCGACGGCGAGTCCCACAGCAGCAGGCTGAGCAGGGCGAACAGCGGCAGGGTGACGATCGCCCAACTGGTCATCAGCAGACGCCGATGTTGCTGGCTCATCAGCACGCCGAGGTCCATGGCTTCCCAGGTTGTGCGCGGGCGGATCACCACGGTGGCGTCACTCAGGCGCATGGCGGGTCCGTCCGGCGAATAACAGATAGACTGCGACCAAGACCCAGAGCCCGGCGCCGACCAGATATTTGGTCAGTGGCGTGACGCTGGTTTTCGATGACCAATAGGCTTCGATAAACGCAGCAATCAGCAGGAACAACATCACGCCGCAGACCAGTAGCACACTTTTGCGCGCCGCCCGTTTCAGCGCTTCGCTGCGGGTCAGCCGTCCGGGTGCGATCAACGCCCAGCCGAGTTCCAGGCCGGCCGCGCCGGCGAGGGCAATGGCGGTGAGTTCAAAGGCACCGTGGGCGATGACGAATGACCAGAAGGTCTGGCCGAAACCGATCTCGCTGAGATGCCCGGCGACCGCACCGATGACCATGCCGTTGTAGAGAAGAAAGAACGCACTGCCCACGCCCAGCAACAAACCGCTGGCGAAAGTCTGGAAGGCAATGCCGATGTTGTGCATCACGTAGTAACCGAACATCACCCAGTCTTCGCTGGCCGCGCGCTCGGCGGGGCGCCCGAGATGGCCGGCGACAGGGTCATACATGCCTTGCATCTCGCGCACCTGATCGGCGGGGATCAGGTTGTAGATCAGTTCGGGAAACACATACACCAACACGCCGACGCCGATCAGGCTGGCGAAGAACAGCAGGCTGGCGACCAGTACAAAGGGCCATTCGGCGCGCACCAGACGGGGAAAGTCGGCGAGGATGAAACTCAGCACATTAGCGCCGAGCCGGCTGCGGTGGCGGTATAGCTGTTGATGCCCGCGTAACACCTGTTGCTGCAGTGAGTCGATTAGGAAACTGCTGTAGCCGCGCTCCTGAGCCAGCGCGAGATGCTGACAAAGCCTGCGATAGGCCTTGGGGAAACCGGCGACTTGTGAGGTGTCCTTGCCATGTTCAAGGCGTTCGAGGGCCAGCGCAAAACGCTCCCATTCGGCCTTGTGGCGACTTTCGAAAAGGCTTTGCTTCATGTCGGGCCCAACAAGCCGCGAGCGATGCCGTTGAGTTCAGCGACAGCTTTGGGCGCGGAAATATGCAGAGGCTGGGCGAGCAGCGCCGCCAGTTCATTGACCCGCGCTGAGGATAATTCCCCTTGGCGCTCGGCAAAACCCAGCACGGCGCGTTGTTCCGCGAGCGTCAGGGGGACGGGCGAACGCCGTGGTTCGGCTTCAGGCAGTTGCGGTCGACTCAGCGGGCGTTCGCTGTAGACCACCAGCGTGCCGGCAGCGATGTCGCCGAGGCGTTTGAAGGTCGGGTGGTGCAGGCAACTGAGGGTGCCAAGGAAGTAACCGAAGGGCAGCAGATCGACAAAGCGCAGCAGGTTGCGCAGCAGCGAGGCCGACCAGCCAATCGGAGTGCCGTCGTCGTGCACCACGCGCAGCCCCATCCATTGTTTACCCGGCGAGCGACCCTGACGCAGCACTTCGAACAGCACCATGTACCACCAGCTGATCGCAAACAGCAGCAGTGAACCCAGGCCTATGCCGAGCTTGCCAAGAAACGCCAGGGCGATGAGCAGCACGCCCATGATCACGCCGCGTAAGGCCAGATCGATCGCGAAGGCCACGGCGCGCACCATCAGCCCGGCGGGGCGCAACGGCAGATCGATGCCTTCCGGCGTTTCGACCTGATACCGCGTATCCAGCGGCGGGGCCAGCGGTGCTTTCCTTGGCGGTGCTGTAGGCTCGAGCATGGGCTACCTGATGTTCGCCTGTTCGGGGGGCAAGTGAGGTCGATGCTAGCAGCCTCACGGGGGGAAACGACATAACTATGTATTGCACTGCGTGTGGCTCGCAGTGATTGAATGACGCGAGGCTGGCCGCGAGCGCGGTTGAACGCCTAGACTTCGCCGATCTTCAGTTCAGGAACCGCCCGTGACTTCAATCTTCTGGTACGACTACGAAACCACTGGCATCAATCCCCGCTGCGACCGTCCGTTGCAGGTCGCCGGGATTCGCACCGACCATGACCTCAACGAGATCGATGAGCCGGTCAACCTCTACTGCCAGCCCAGCGAAGACATCCTGCCGCACCCGGCGGCGTGCGCCATCACGGGCATCACCCCGGGCCAACTCGCCGAAAACGGTTTGAGCGAAGCGGATTTCATGACCCGCGTTCATGCGCAACTGGCTGCCCCCGGCACCTGCGGGGCGGGTTACAACACCTTGCGTTTCGACGACGAGATGACGCGCTACAGTTTGTATCGCAATTTCTTCGATCCTTACGCCCGCGAGTGGCAGGGCGGTAACAGTCGCTGGGATCTGATCGACGTGGTGCGCGCCGCCTACGCGCTGCGTCCCGACGGGCTGGTCTGGCCGACGGACGACGACGGGCGGGTGACGCTCAAGCTCGAACGCCTGACCGCCGCCAACCATATTGATCACGGTCATGCCCACGAAGCCCTGTCGGACGTGCGCGCGACCATCGCCCTGGCGCGGTTGATCCGTCAGAAGCAGCCAAAACTGTATGACTGGCTGTTCCAATTGCGCAGCAAGCAAAAAGTCATGGATCAGATTCGCTTGTTGCAGCCACTGGTGCATGTTTCCGGGCGCTTCTCGGCGGCGCGCAGTTATGTTGGCGTGGTGCTGCCGCTGGCCTGGCACCCGAAAAACCGCAACGCCTTGATCGTCTGCGACCTGCACCTCGATCCGCAGGGCTTGCTCGATCTGGATGCGCAAACCCTGCGCCAGCGCTTGTACACCCGCCGTGACGATTTGCCTGAGGGCGAGTTGCCGGTGCCGCTCAAGCTGATTCATGTCAACCGTTGCCCGGTGGTGGCTCCGCTGTCGGTACTGCGTGCGCAGGATCAGCAAAGGCTGGGTCTGGACATGGCGCTTTATCAGGAACGCGCGCTGCGACTAACTGACGCACAACAAGTTTGGAAAGATAAAGTTGCTGCGATTTATGTCAGCGAAGATTTCACCCCGAGCGAGGATCCGGAACAACAGTTGTACGACGGTTTTATCGGTGACCGCGACCGGCGTCTATGTGAGCAAGTGAGGAGCGCTGACCCTTCGCAATTAGCGCAAGAGCAATGGCCTTTCGATGATGAACGTTTGCCTGAATTACTCTTTCGATATCGAGCACGTAACTTTCCCGAGACCTTGAGTTTTGAAGAGCAGGAACGCTGGCGGATATTTTGTCAGCAGCGTTTGTCCACACCTGAATGGGGTGCGCCGAATACCTTGCAATCTTTTACAGAGGCCGCAGAGCAATGGTCGCTTAGTGCGACACCGATGCAGAGAGCCGTACTCGATGAATGGCAGAATTATGTCCAGGCATTACGCAAACGTTTGAATCTTTGAAATCGAACATGATCGGCGCTAATTTTCGCGGATAAAAAAAACGCCAGCATTCGCTGGCGTTTCTTTTCGTGGCAGATTGGTCTGCGACGGGTACTGCGGCTTAGCCCAGCAGGGTAGCCCAGCCTTCAACCACATCACCGCCCCACTTGGCTTTCCACTCTTTCAGAGTTTTGTGGTTGCCACCCTTGGTTTCGATGACTTCGCCGTTGTGCGGGTTTTTGTATTGTTTAACTTTGCGAGCACGCTTGGTGCCGGTAGTTTTTACTGCGCCACCGCGTGGTGCTTTGGTTTTCGATTCTGGATCCAGCAGCGCGATGATGTCACGCAGGGATTTGGAATATTCACCCATCAGGGTGCGCAGTTTGCCTTCGAATTCCAGCTCGGCTTGCAGTTTGTCGTCTTCGGACAGGTTCTTCAAACGGGCTTGCAGCTCTTTGATAGCTTCTTCGGTGGCGCGATATTCGTTGATCAAGGACATGATTACTACCTTAGTAGAGTGCTGAATGGCAGGGGACAGTGCCGCAATAATAGTCAGGCTGTTTCATCAAGTAAACATTTAACCGGACTTTTTATTTAAATTAGTTACGAAAGAAACCGGCAATTTGAATGTTCAGTTAAATAGTGTGATGCAGTCATCACAGATATTCACAGTCAAAGGATCAAACAGGGCTCGCGCAGCGCCACGAGGGTGACGTTTGTCGCCGTCAGAAATCCGAGTGTCGAGGCAGTGCGCGCGTGGGCGCTCATCAGTACTGCAGTTTTGCCGCGCAATCGCTAGAATGGCCGCCTTTGCGAAGTTCTGGAGTTCCCCCCTCATGCGCACTTTTCGGCTGGTGATATCTTGCCCGGACCGCGTTGGCATCGTTGCCAAAGTCAGTAATTTTCTGGCAGCCCACAACGGCTGGATCACCGAAGCGAGCCACCACTCGGACAATCAGGTCGGCTGGTTCTTCATGCGTCACGAAATTCGTGCCGATTCGCTGCCTTTCGGTATTGAAGTGCTGCGCGAGAAGTTCGCGCCGATCGCCGAAGAGTTCTCGATGGACTGGCGCATCACCGACACCGAGCAGAAAAAACGTGTTGTGCTGATGGCCAGCCGCGAATCCCACTGCCTTGCTGACTTGTTGCACCGCTGGCACAGCGATGAGCTGGACTGCGAAATTTCCTGCGTGATTTCCAACCACGACGACCTGCGCAGCATGGTCGAGTGGCATGGCATTCCTTACTACCATGTCCCGGTCAATCCGCAGGACAAGCAACCGGCCTTCGACGAAGTATCGCGTCTGGTCAAACAGCACGACGCCGAAGTGGTGGTGCTGGCGCGTTATATGCAGATTCTGCCGCCGGACATGTGCCGCGAATATGCGCACAAGGTGATCAACATTCATCACAGCTTCCTGCCGTCGTTCGTCGGCGCCAAGCCGTATCACCAGGCGTCGCTGCGTGGTGTGAAGCTGATCGGCGCGACTTGCCACTACGTGACCGAAGAGCTGGACGCCGGTCCGATCATCGAGCAGGACGTGGTCCGTGTCAGCCACAGCGACAGTATCGAAGACATGGTGCGTTTCGGCCGTGATGTCGAGAAGATGGTGCTGGCTCGTGGCCTGCGTTATCACCTCGAAGATCGCGTGCTGGTGCACGGTAACAAGACTGTGGTGTTCTGATCGAACTCACGCAGGCTTGAAAAACCAAGGGTCTGGGCGTTCAATCGCTCAGACCCTTGTTCATTTCAGCCCCGAGGAAACCTTCATGAGTGATCCACTGGACAAAGCCACTTCCAAAGCACCGGCTACGGTGGGCGAGGGGTGTTTGAGTCGATATGATCCCGAAGACATGAGCCCGGAAGATGGCACCGAGTTTCCCGGCGCTGCCGAGTTGTGGGAACAACTCCAGGATGAGCATCAGGACGACGTCAAGAAGCCTGTCTGACGTTCATTAGCTTCTTCAATAGCGGCCGGCCCAACATCAACAGAAACACCGGGCCACCCACCAGCAGATAAAAGTAATACGTCACCACCCGCCAGATCAGAATCGCCGCCGCTGCGGTGGATTTCCCCACCATTGGCGCCAACAGCGCTGCCGAGGTCAACTCAGCCGCCCCGGCACCGCCCGGCAGCAGGCTGAATTGCCCGGCGCCCAGCGAAAGCATCTGCACCAGAAAACTCCACGCCCACTGCAAGTCGGCGCCCAACCCGCGGAGCGCCAGATACAGCACGCTGTAGCGCAGCAACCAATGCACACAGGTCAGGGCGAATACTTTGATCAATGTTTGCCAGGGCAACTTCAACGTATCGGTAAACGCCGCGAGAAAGTGCAGTAACTTGCGCGCCCAGCGACGACGGGTACCGGCCTTGACGTTCATCCTTGCCAACAGGCGACCGCTCAGGCGAATCAAGGTGCGGTGATAGCGCGCGACCAGCACACAACTGAACAAACCGCCGAACAGCGAAATTGCACTGACGGTCAGTAACCACTCGAGGCGATCACTGAGGTGCTGGAACAGCGCATAAATCAGAATCCCGCTGAGGGCGCAGAGAAAGAACAGCAAATCGCTGAGCTGATCCATGGCAAACACCGCGCTGCCCCGGGCCGGACGCACGCCTGATCGGGCCAGCAGGGCCATGATTGTTAATGGCCCGCCGCTGCCGCCGGGAGTGGCGCAATAGGCGAACTCGGCGGCCATTACTACGCCAAGGCTTTGCAGTGGCGTGACGCGCTCGCGCTGATCACCGAGCAACAGGCGCAGGCGCAAGGTATTGATGCCCCAGCAGAGCAGGATCATGCCGAACATGATCAGCAGCCAGTGCAACGGGAAACTCTGCAGTCGCGCCCAGGTTTCGCCGCCACCCAGCACAACCGGAATCAGCACCGCCGCGAGCAGGCCGATCAGCAAGAGAATGCCGCGACTCATGCAGCGTGTCCCCATTGACCGCGCTGTTGGTCGAGCCAGTGGATTTTGGTCATCGGTACGCGTCCTTCACTCAGTAGTCGTTCGAGGGTGTGCAGCCAGTAATCACGGGAATAACCGTGGCGCATGTCCACGGGATGCAAGCCTAGACGAATCACCGGCGCCTGACGCCAACGCAGTTGACGCTGCTCGCTGACCATCTTCGATAAGCCCCTTCGCCAGGCGCTGCGGGCGCTCCAGACCAGACCAGGGGCATCGAGGGGGGTGAAATCCGGCAAACGATAAAGATGCTGCGGATCACTGGTGTAGCGCAGCGGTAACTCGCGCAGGGCCTGGCGGGTGCCGTCGCTCATCAACCACGCCGGGGCAACGAAACCGTGCAGCGGCCAGTCGCGGTGCTGGAAGATTTCGATGCCGGCGCGCAGACGGGCGAGGGCGGTTTCACGGGTTAAACGATAGAACTCGCCTTCATGGGTGTAAACGCGGCGCATGAACCAGTCGCGCGGTGTCGTCGGGCCTGGCTCCTGGTCATCGTGGAAATAACCATGCAACGCCAACTCATCGCCACGGGCAACGCGCGTATCGAGCATCTGGCAAAATGCCGGGTGATCGTCGAGGGCATTGTGCCGGTGGAAGTCGGGTACGACCAACCACGTCATCGGCACGTTGCCCATTGCGTCGACGGCCTCGACAAACGGTTGGTAGTCCGCCCACGTCGACGGTGCCACATCGTGCAGCACCAGCAAGACGGCGGAATTATTCACCGATTCAGGCATTGGCCACCCGTGGCAGCGTATGTCCGAGAACCGCGTGATAGTGGCCCAACAGGCTGTCGACCACCGTGTCCCAGGCGTAGTGAGTTTCGACATGCTGGCGGGCCTGAGCGCCGAGCCTGGTACAGCCGCGACTGAACAGTTCGCGCACGGCATTGGCCATCGCCTGCGGGTTGTTCGGTGCACAAAGCAGACCGCAGGATTCAGTGACAATCTCTTCGAACGCCCCGGCCGCCACCGCCACCACGGGAATGCCGCAGGCCATGGCTTCGAGAATCACCAGGCCGAAGGTTTCCTGATCGCCGGCATGCAGCAAGGCATCCGCACTGGCCATCAACTGCGCGACGCGTGGCGCAGGGCAGAATTCGTTGATCACGCTGACGTTGTCCGGCACGGCCGTGGGCATCGACGAACCGACCAGCAACAAGTGATAACGCGGGCCGAGGCGTTGCATGCATTTGAGCAGCACCGGCAGGTTTTTCTCTTTCGAACCGCGTCCGGCGAAAATCAGCAACCGGGTTTCTTCGGCGATGCCCAGTTCTGCGCGCAGTTGCGGGTCGCGGGCATTGGGGTGAAAGGTGTGCAGATCGACGCCCAACGGTTGCACGAAGACATTGCGTACGCCGAGGCCGGTAAGTTTGTCAGCCATGACCTGACTGGGCGCCAATACCCGGTCGAAGTTACCGTAAAGCCTGGTGACATACGCCTCGATATTCGGCGTGACCCAATGGCCCATACGATTGCCGACCAGCAATGGCAGGTCCGAGTGATAAAACCCGATCACCGGCACATCCAGCTGTCGCCGCGCATCCAGCGCGGCCCATGCGGTCAGGTAAGGGTCACCGACTTCGATCAGCTCCGGCTGCAAATCGTGCAACACGTTGCGCCAAGGGGCGAGGCGAAGGGGGAAGCGATAACCCTTGCCGAACGGCAGGGCGGGGGCGGGAACCGTATAAACACCGTCGTGTTCGCTGAAATGCGCACCGGGGATCAACAGGCTGTGGCGAGTGCCGGGTTTGACGCTCAACCGGCGGTGTTTGGCATCCAGATAAGTGCGCACGCCACCGCTGGCCGGGGCGTAGAACATGGTGATGTCGGCGATATGCACGGTGATCAACCCTCCGCTGCGTGGTTCTCCCTTGGTTGACCTTTATCAAGAATAGATGTTCGGTCGGGATTGCGCGGTAGAGCTGAAGAGCACCCTCACCCTCACCCTAACCCTCTCCCAGAGGGAGAGGGGACTGACCGAGGTGTTTGGGCTTTATGCATCGACCTGAAAGTCTTCAGTCGAACTCAGGTTCTGAACAGTATGAAGATCGGCTCCCTTTCCCCTTCGCCCTTTTGAGGGAGAGGGGACTGATCGAGGCGTTTGGGCTTGATACATCGACTTGAAAGTCTTCAGTCGAACTCAGGTTCTGAACAGCATGAAGATCGGCTCCCTTTCCCCCTCGCCCCCTTGGGGGAGAGGGCTGGGGTGAGGGGGTAGGCCTTTGATCTTAGATGCGGAAACTGCCAACCAACTGCTTCAGACGCGAAGCCTGCTGCTCCAGGTCCGAACATGCGCGCAACGTCGCCTGCAAGTTCTCCACGCCTTCCTGGTTCAGCGTGTTGATCTCGGTGATATCGACGTTGATCGACTCGACCACAGCGGTCTGCTCCTCGGTCGCGGTCGCCACCGACTGGTTCATCCCGTCGATCTCGCCAATGCGCTGGGTCACGCTGTTCAGGCGTTCGCCAGCCAGGTTGGCAATCTCCACGCTGTCCTGACTGTGGCGCTGGCTGTCGCTCATGGTGCTCACCGATTCACGGGCGCCCACTTGTAGCTCCTCGATCATGGTCTGCACCTGCTGTGCCGATTCCTGGGTGCGATGCGCCAGATTGCGCACTTCATCGGCCACCACCGCAAAACCACGACCGGCCTCACCGGCACGCGCCGCTTCAATCGCCGCGTTAAGCGCGAGCAGGTTGGTTTGCTGGGAAATGCTGGTGATCACTTCAAGAATCTGGCCGATGTTCACGGTTTTGCTGTTCAGCGATTCGATGTTGCTGCTCGACGCGCTGAGCATGCTCGACAGCTGATTCATCGCCTTGATGCTGCGATCCACCACTTGCTGGCCATCTTCAGCCAGACCGCGTGCGTCGCTGGCCTGATTCGAGGCCTGTGCAGCATTGCGGGCGATTTCCTGCGCGGCGGCGCCGAGCTGGTTGATCGCTGCGGCGACACTGCTGGTGCGCGAGGCTTGCTGATCGGAGTTGTACATCGACGAGTTCGACGCGGCGACCACGCGCAGAGCGACTTCGTTAACCTGACCGGTCGCCGACGACACTTCGCGGATCGAACCGTGAATACGCTCGACGAACCGGTTGAACGCGGTACCGAGCACACCAAATTCATCGTTATTGACGATGGTCAGGCGTTTGGTCAGGTCGCCTTCGCCGTCGGCAATGTCTTCCATGGCGCGGGTCATCACGTGTAGCGGCTGGATCAGCAGGCGGATCAGCATGCCGAGCAGGGCGATGATGATCGCCACGGCAATTACGGTCGCAATCACTGCGGAGGTGCGGAATTCGCTGAGCATGGCGAAGGCCTGATCCTTGTCCACCGACAGACCGATGTACCAGTTCACCGACGGCAGGCCTTTGATCGGCGCGAAGGTGACGATGCGCGTCTTGCCGTCAACGGTGACTTCACTGAAGTCGCTGCTGATGCGCGGGGTGTCCTGCGGATAGGCTTCTTTCAGCGATTTCATCACCAAAGCCTTGTCCGGGTGCACGAGGATCTTGCCGTCGGCGCTGACCAGGAACACATAACCCATGCCGTCGAAATCCCGCGCGGCGAGGGTGTCGACCAGCGATTGCAGGCTCAAGTCGCCGCCAACCACACCGACGCTCTGACCGGCCTTTTTCGAGGCGGTGGCGATGGAAATGATCAACTGGCCGGTGGCGGCGTCGATGTACGGTTCGGTCAGGGTCGAGGTGCTGCTGCTTTCGGCACCTTTATACCAAGGGCGCACGCGGGGATCGAAACCGTCCGGCATCTTCGCATCCGGGCGGATGGTGAAGTGACCGGTGGCGTCACCGAGGTAGGAAGCCATGAACGTCGACGTCAGGGCTTTCTGTTCCAGCAAGCTGGCGACGTTGGCAGGTTCGGGGTTGATGGCAATGTTCTGGGCGGCGTTTTCGATCAGCAGAATGCGACCGCTGAGCCAGGTCTGGATATTGCCGGCAGTGACCTCGCCCATCTCGTTGAGATAGTTGTTCAGGTCATCGCGGATCGCATTGCGCTGGAGCCAGTCGTTGTACAAGGTGAACGAGGCGAAGGCGGCGATGACGATGAGGGCGGCGGCAAGCAAAATTTTATGGCTGAAGCGCAGATTTTTGTTCATGGCTTGGGGTTCCGCTAAGGTCTTAATGTCCAGGGCGTGCTTTTATAGAGGCGCGCAAAATGGGCAAGGGTGAAAACAAGCTGATATTTCCGTCTCTCCTTAGGGAAATGTCCGGCCTGACTTGTGGTCGGGTCTCTCACTCTTCTTTATCGGCCATGCAGAATCAAAGATTAACCATTGGGTGACAAAATGCCTGACTCCTCGCAACTCGTAATCGGTGCCGACCTCGCAGGCCAACAGATTGCTCAGGCCATGCGCCTGGCGAACCGCCACGGTCTGGTCGCCGGCGCCACCGGTACCGGTAAAACCGTCACCTTGCAGCGTTTGGCCGAGGCGTTCAGCGACGCCGGGGTCGCGGTGTTTGCCGCTGACATCAAGGGCGATCTGTGTGGCCTCGGTGCGGCCGGCAACCCGCAAGGCAAGGTCGCCGAGCGTATCGCCGGGATGTCGTGGCTAAACCACAAGCCGCAGGCGTATCCGGTGACCTTGTGGGATATCCACGGTGAGTCGGGTCATCCATTGCGCACCACGCTGAGCGAAATGGGCCCGCTGCTGATCGGCAGCCTGCTGGAACTGACCGACAGTCAGCAGTCGGCGCTCTACGCAGCGTTCAAAGTCGCCGATCGTGAAGGCCTGTTGCTGCTGGATCTGAAAGACCTGAAAGCGCTGCTCAATCACCTCAAGGACAATCCGCAGCTGTTGGGCGATGACGCCGCGTTGATGACTACTGGCTCCAGTCAGGCGCTGTTGCGCCGCTTGGCGATCCTTGAGCAGCAGGGCGCCGAAGCCTTGTTTGGTGAACCGGCACTGCAACTCGAAGACATTCTGCAACCGACCGCCGACGGCCGTGGGCGCATTCACTTGCTCGACGCCAGTCGTCTGGTACACGAGGCACCGAAGGTCTACGCAACGTTCCTGTTGTGGCTGCTGGCTGAGCTGTTCGAGCAGTTACCGGAGCGCGGCGATGCCGATAAACCGCTGCTGGCGCTGTTTTTCGATGAAGCGCATTTGCTCTTTGGCGATACGCCCAAGGCCTTGCAGGAACGGCTGGAGCAAGTGGTGCGTTTGATCCGTTCCAAAGGCGTTGGCGTGTACTTCGTCACGCAGTCGCCGGCGGATTTGCCCGATGACGTACTGGCGCAGCTCGGCTTACGCATTCAGCACGGTTTGCGCGCGTTCACCGCCAAAGAGCAGAAATCCCTGCGTGCGGTGGCGGACGGCTTCCGGCCGAATCCGGCGTTCGACAGTCTGTCTGTGTTGACTGAACTGGGGATTGGCGAGGCCTTGGTCGGTACGCTGACTGAAAAAGGCACGCCGGAAATGGTCCAGCGCGTACTCGTGGCGCCACCGCAATCGCGAATCGGGCCGTTGACTGAAACCGAACGCACGGTGCTGATTGCCGGCTCGCCGTTCAAGGGGCGCTATGACAAGCCGATTGATCGGGAGTCGGCGTATGAAATTCTGATGGGGCGCAAAGGGCTGGCGCCTGAAGCCGAAGTGCCAGCGGGTAAGCCAGCAGAAGAAGAGCCAAGCCTCGCCGACAGAGCAGGAGAGTTCCTCGGCACCGCTGCCGGCCAGGCGCTGAAGTCGGCGATGCGCCAGGCTGCCAATAACCTCGGTAAGCAATTGGTGCGCGGCTTGATGGGCTCATTACTCGGAGGCAGCAAACGCCGCTAATCCTGAAGTATTGGAGATCAGAATGTGGGAGCGAGCCTGCTCGCGAAAGCGGTGCGTCATTCAACTTTAATGTTATCTGACACAACCTCTTCGCGAGCAGGCTCGCTCCCACATTAAATAATTATTCACGTTCGGATAGCGCTCAGGTTTTGGCCTTGGCGTGTGCCGCCAGACGCTCCAGCGCCGCGCGCAACCCCGGATCACTGATCCCGTCCGCCGTCGCCTGAATCGTCGCCGCGGCATCCGTGGACAAATCCATCGTGTGCCCGGCCGCGCCACGTTGAACCGTCGGCGGCTGCACTTTGAACAGAATCCGCGTCAAACTGGCGAACTCGTCGAACATCTGCAACTGCCGCTGCAGGCGTTTTTGCTGGTAACGCAGACGTGTGGCCCAGTGGCCATCGGTGACAATCAGCAACAGACTGCCCTCACGCCACGAGGCGACATGGCAATGTTCACGGGCGGCGGGTTGCAGTTGGCTTTCGAGCAGGCGCTGCAGATGACCCAGTCGTTGGGCATGGCCGAGGATGGCTTTGAGCGGCTTGGCTTCGCGCAGGAGAACGGCGGGTGCTCTGGCCGTAAGAGGGCGAAATGCCATGATCGAACACCTGAAGTAACAGAAACGCCATGGTAGCAGAAAGGTCGAAATCACTCGCCCATTGCTTTTGCCCTCGCTTTACCCATTAAATCAACGACTAACTTCTACCTTGTATGACTTGAAGTTGAGCAAAACGCCCCTATTTTAAGTGAGCCCCGTCAAAGCGCAGTGCCAGCATCGTGGAACATCGCCACTTTCCTCACTTCCGTTTCCGGGTAGAATGCTCGTTCGCATGCGGCCATGAGGGCTGCACGGGCGACGCTCACGGGGCCGCCCTCCATCCCTTTAGTGTGGAAGATCCTGCCGATATGTTTGCGCCTTTGTTAAAGAAACTTTTTGGAAGCAAGAACGAGCGTGAAGTCAAACGCATGCTCAAGACGGTGCAGCTCGTCAATGCCTTCGAAGAGCAAATGGTGGCCCTTTCGGACGATCAATTGCGCGCCAAGACCGAAGAGTTCAAGGCCCGCATCGCCAAAGGGGAAACCCTCGACAAGCTGTTGCCAGAAGCCTTTGCGGTCGCCCGCGAAGCCGGCAAGCGCATCATGGGTATGCGCCACTTCGACGTACAGCTCGTCGGTGGCATGACCTTGCACGAAGGCAAGATCGCCGAAATGCGCACCGGTGAGGGTAAAACCCTCGTAGCGACCCTGGGTGTTTACCTCAACGCACTGTCCGGCAAGGGCGTGCACGTTGTAACGGTGAACGACTACCTGGCGCGTCGTGACGCCAACTGGATGCGCCCGCTGTATGAATTCCTCGGCCTGACCGTCGGCGTCGTGACGCCGTTCCAGCCGCCGGAAGAGAAACGTCTGGCCTACGCCGCCGACATCACCTACGGCACCAACAACGAATTCGGTTTCGACTACCTGCGCGACAACATGGCGTTCAGCATGGAAGAAAAATTCCAGCGCGAACTCAACTTTGCCGTGATCGACGAAGTCGACTCCATCCTTATCGACGAAGCGCGTACCCCGCTGATCATCTCCGGTCAGGCCGAGGACAGCTCCAAGTTGTACATGGAGATCAATAAACTGATCCCGCAGCTGGAACTGCACGTTGAAGAAGTCGAAGGCGAAGTCACCAAGGCTGGCCACTACACCGTTGACGAGAAGACCCGTCAGGTCGAACTCAACGAAGCCGGTCACCAGTTCATCGAAGACATGCTCACCCGCGTCGGCCTGCTGGCTGAAGGCGAGAGTCTGTACTCGGCGCATAATCTGGGCCTGCTGACCCACGTGTATGCCGGTCTGCGCGCGCACAAACTGTTCAATCGCAACATCGAATACATCGTGCAGGACGGCCAGGTCGTACTGGTCGACGAACACACCGGCCGTACCATGCCGGGTCGCCGTCTGTCCGAAGGCCTGCACCAGGCCATCGAAGCCAAGGAAGGTCTGAACATCCAGGCCGAGAGCCAGACCCTGGCCTCGACCACGTTCCAGAACTACTTCCGTCTGTACACCAAGCTGTCCGGCATGACCGGTACCGCCGACACCGAAGCGTTCGAATTCCACCAGATCTATGGTCTGGAAGTGATGGTCATTCCGCCGAACAAACCATTGGCGCGTAAAGACTTCAACGACCTGGTGTTCCTCACCGCCGAAGAGAAATACGCGGCGATCGTTACGGACATCAAGGAAAGCATGGCTGCCGGTCGTCCGGTGCTGGTGGGTACTGCCACCATCGAAACCTCCGAGCACATGTCCGCACTGCTCGTGAAGGAAGGCATCGAACACAAGGTTCTGAACGCCAAGTTCCACGAAAAAGAAGCCGAGATCATCGCGCAGGCCGGTCGTCCGGGTGCCCTGACCATCGCCACCAACATGGCCGGTCGTGGTACCGACATCCTGTTGGGCGGTAACTGGGAAGTTGAAGTCGCGTCGCTGGAAAACCCGACCCCTGAGCAAATCGCCCAGATCAAGGCCGACTGGCAGAAACGTCACCAGCAAGTGCTGGAATCCGGCGGTTTGCAGGTGATTGCCTCCGAGCGTCACGAATCCCGTCGTATCGACAACCAGCTGCGTGGCCGTGCCGGTCGTCAGGGCGATGCCGGTTCGAGCCGCTTCTACCTGTCGCTGGAAGACAGCCTGATGCGCATTTTCGCCTCTGACCGGGTGAAGAACTTCATGAAAGCCCTGGGCATGCAGCCGGGCGAAGCGATCGAGCACCGCATGGTGACCAACGCGATCGAGAAGGCGCAGCGCAAGGTTGAAGGCCGCAACTTCGACATTCGTAAGCAACTGCTCGAGTTCGACGACGTCAACAACGAACAGCGTAAAGTGATCTATCACATGCGTAACACGTTGCTGGCCGCTGACAACATCGGCGAAACCATCGCCGACTTCCGTCAGGACGTGCTCAACGCCACCGTCAGCGCGCACATTCCGCCGCAATCGTTGCCAGAGCAGTGGGACGTGGCCGGTCTGGAAGCCTCGCTGCAGAGCGACTTCGGTGTGGCGTTGCCGATCCAGCAATGGCTCGACGAAGACGATCACCTGTACGAAGAAACCCTGCGCGAGAAGCTCATGACCGAGCTGATGGCGGCGTACAACGAGAAAGAAGATCAGGCCGGTGCCGAGGCACTGCGCTCCTTCGAGAAGCAAATCGTTCTGCGCGTACTGGACGATCTGTGGAAAGACCATCTGTCGACCATGGATCACCTGCGTCACGGCATCCACCTGCGTGGCTACGCCCAGAAGAACCCTAAGCAGGAATACAAGCGCGAGTCGTTCACGCTGTTTTCCGAGCTGCTGGATTCGATCAAGCGCGACTCGATCCGTGTGCTGTCGCACGTTCAGGTGCGCCGCGAAGATCCGGAAGCCGAAGAGCAACGTCTGCGTCAGGAAGCCGAAGCACTGGCCGCCCGCATGCAGTTCGAACACGCTGAAGCGCCAGGTCTGGAGCAACCGGAATTGCTCGGTGAAGAGGTCGATGTGGCCCTCGCCGCCGCCCCGGTTCGCAACGAGCAGAAGCTGGGCCGCAACGAACTGTGCTACTGCGGTTCGGGCAAGAAATTCAAGCATTGCCACGGGCAGATCCAGTAAAACCCGTTTCAATCGCTGAAATACCCGCGCCGCGACCGGCTCCTGCCGTCGCGGCGTTTTGCCATTTAAACCACCGCCGCATCGATTGGCGGTGCTGACATCATTGAGTAAGGAGCGCATTCATGGCTGTTGGTCTTGGTCCTTTGCCAACGTTGCACCCGGTTGCCGGTTTTGAACTCGGTATCGCCTCGGCCGGCATCAAGCGCCCGGGGCGTAAAGATGTCGTTGTGATGCGCTGCGCCGAAGGCTCGACCGTGGCGGGCGTGTTCACCTTGAACGCGTTTTGCGCGGCACCGGTGATCCTGGCAAAAAAACGCGTGCAGAACGCGGTGCGGTATTTGCTGACCAACACCGGCAATGCCAACGCTGGCACCGGTGAGCCTGGCCTGGCCGCTGCCGAGCGCACCACCGCTAAACTGGCTGAGCTGACCGGCGTCGATGCCAGTCAGATCCTGCCGTACTCCACCGGTGTGATCGGCGAGCCGCTGCCGGTCGAGAAGATCGAAGGTGCACTGCAAGCCGCGCTGGACGATCTGTCTGAAAACAACTGGGAAGCCGCTGCCACCGGGATCATGACCACCGACACCCTGCCGAAGGGCGCTAGCCGCCAGTTCGAGCATGACGGCGTAACCATCACCGTCACCGGTATCAGCAAAGGTGCGGGCATGATCCGCCCGAACATGGCGACCATGCTCGGTTACATCGCTACCGACGCCAAAGTCTCCCGTGACGTCCTGCACAACCTGATGCTCGACGGTGCCAACAAGTCGTTCAACCGCATCACCATCGACGGCGACACCTCGACCAACGACTGCTGCATGCTGATCGCCACCGGCAAGGCTGCACTGCCGGAAATCACCCGCGCTGAAGGCGAGTTGTTCGCCAAGTTGAAGCAAGCGGTGTTTGAAGTGTGCATGGACGTGGCCCAGGCCATCGTGCGTGACGGCGAAGGCGCGACCAAGTTCGTCACCGTTGAAGTGAATGGCGGCGGCAATCATCAGGAATGCCTCGACGTCGGCTACACCGTGGCGCATTCACCGCTGATCAAGACCGCGCTGTTCGCCTCCGACCCGAACTGGGGCCGTATCCTCGCTGCCGTTGGCCGTGCCGGCGTGCCGGATCTGGACGTGAGCAAGATCGACGTGTTCCTCGGTGACGTGTGCATCGCCAGCCGTGGCGCCCGTGCGGCGACCTACACTGAAGCCCAGGGCTCAGCGGTTATGCAGCAGGAAGAGATCACTATCCGCATCGAACTGGGTCGCGGCGATTGCAGCGAAACCATCTGGACCACCGACCTGTCGCATGAATACGTGAAGATCAACGCCGAATACCGCACTTGATCTAACCTGAGACCGAGTCGATGCCATCGCGAGCAGGCTCACTCCTACAGTGGTTTTGTAAACGCCACAGATTACCTGTAGGAGTGAGCCTGCTCGCGATGGTGACCCATCAGCCACCAAAAATTCTGGCCTGATTCTCCTGACGAAAAGGCGCCACATCCATGTCCCTGCACCTGATCATCGGCGACAAACTGCTTTCCTCCTGGTCTCTGCGTGCCGCACTGGCACTCGAGCTGACCGGCGCACCGTACAGCGAAGAACTGATCAAACTCGGCAAGCCCGATACCCGCGCGCTGTTGCTCAAGCATTCGCCGACCGCCAAAGTCCCGCTGCTGCAAACGGCGCGCGGCACGATTGCCGATTCATTGGCCATCGCTGAATACCTCGCTGAACAGTTCCCGTCCGAGCAACTCTGGCCGAGCGATATTTTCGCCCGCGCCCAGGCCCGATCCGCATGCGCACAAATGCACAGCGGCTTCTTCGCCATGCGCAATCACATGCCGTTCAACCTCAACCATGACGCGCCGCTGAACCCGGTGCCGCCGGAGGTCAAGGTCGACATCGAGCGCATGCTCGCGCTGTGGGCCGAATGCCGTGCTGCTGCTACCGAGAGCGGGCCGTACCTGTTTGGTCGGGTGAGTCTGGCCGATGCCTTCTTCGCGCCGATTGCCGTGCGTCTGCGCACCTACCAAGTGCAGCTGCCGGCCGCCGACCAAGCCTATGTTGAAGCCGTCTACCAATGGCCCGCCTTCAAAGCGTGGCAAAAGGCTGGACTGGAGGAGTTGAATCCGTGAAACGCGTCCACGTCGCCGCCGCCGTCATTCGTGACGACAGCGGCAAGATCCTCATCGCCCGCCGTGCCGACACCCAGCATCAGGGTGGGCTGTGGGAGTTTCCCGGCGGCAAGGTCGAGGCTGACGAGTCGGTCGAAAGCGCGCTGGCCCGTGAGCTGCACGAAGAGTTGGGCATCGTCGTTGGCGCCGCCCGACCGCTGATCAAAGTGCGTCATGACTACCCGGACAAGCAGGTTTTGCTGGATGTCTGGGAAGTGTCGGCATTCACCGGCGAGCCGCACGGTGCTGAAGGGCAGCCGTTGGCCTGGGTCTCGGCGAAAGAACTGGTGAACTACGAGTTTCCGGCCGCCAACCAGCCGATCGTTGCCGCCGCGCGTTTGCCCGCGGAATACCTGATCACCCCGGAAGACCTGGAAACCCCGGCTCTGCTGCGCGGTATCCAGAAGGCGATTGCTGGCGGGATCAAACTGATCCAGCTGCGTGCACCGAATGGTTACGACCCCAAGTACCGTGATCTGGCTGTAGACGCGGCGGGGCTGTGTGCCGGTAAAGCGCAGTTGATGATCAAGGGACCGTTCGAGTGGCTTGGCGATTTCCCGTCTGCCGGATGGCACATCACCTCTGCACAATTGCGCAAATACGCAGCGGCGGGGCGCCCGTTGCCAGCGGAGCGCTGGCTCGCGGCTTCGTGCCACAACGCTGAAGAGTTGGCGCTGGCAGAACAGATGGGCGTGGATTTCGTCACGCTGTCGCCGGTGCAGCCGACTTTGACGCACCCGGATGCGCAGCCGTTGGGCTGGGAGCAGGCTGAGGAGTTGATTGAAGGCTTCAGCAAACCGGTGTTTCTGTTGGGCGGGGTTGGCCCGGCTGAGCGCGAAAAAGCCTGGAATTGCGGGGCTCAAGGTGTGGCGGGGATTCGTGCGTTCTGGCCTGATTCTGTTTAACGGCTACTGACCTCATCGCGAGCAGGCTCACTCCTACAGTTGACCGCGTTCTACCTGAAGTAACGCGGTCAATTGTAGGAGTGAGCCTGCTCGCGATGGCGTCCTATAAGGCACTACTTCTCTGCAGGTTTCACCGCCGGTTGCCAAAGAATCTCCGCAACCCCCTGCCGCCGCGCAATCAACCGCGCCGCCACAAACAGCAAATCCGACAACCGATTGATATACGCCAGCCCAACACCGGCCAATGGCTCCAGCGCATTCAAATGCTGACAGCGCCGCTCGGCACTCCTCGCCAGACTCCGACAAACATGTGCTTGGGCAATCAGCATCGAACCGCCCGGCAAAATGAAGTTCTCCAGCGGCCCCAATTCCTCGTTCCACACATCGATCACGGCTTCCAGTCGTTCGATCTCCGCCGCATTCAATGCCTGATACTCCGGCATCGCCAACTCGCCACCCAGATCAAACAAGCGATGCTGACAAGGCGCCAACACTTCGATCAGTTCATTCAGCCCCGGATACGTATCGCGCTCGGCCAGCAGCCCGGCCAGCAACACGCCGACCTGACTGTTCAGCGTATCGACCTCACCAATCGCTTCGATGCGTGGGTGATCCTTGGGCACACGGCGGCCATCGCCAAGGCCGGTTTCGCCTTTGTCACCAGTGCGGGTGTAGATTTTCGACAGGCGAAAGCCCATGGGTTACCTCGATAATTGATTGGTTTCGGCAGCGATGGGCAGCGGTTGCGTCAGCGGCAGGCGCAAGGTGAAACAGGTGCCCTGGCCCGGGGCTGACTGCACTTCCATCTGCCCTTTGTGATTGTTGGTGATGATGAAGTAGGACACCGACAAGCCAAGCCCGGTGCCCTGGCCGATTTCCTTGGTGGTGAAGAACGGCTCGAAGGTGCGTTTGCGCACGTTCTCGCTCATGCCGATGCCGTTGTCCTCGACCTGAATTTCGGCCCACGGCGGATTGAGCTTGGTGCGCAGGATGATCCGCCCCGGCTCACTGTCATCTTCGCGCTGGTGGATCGCTTGCGCGGCGTTTTTCAACAGGTTGAGCAGCACCTGTTCCAGCTCGTTGGCGGTGCCCGGCACCGGGCCGAGCGCCGGGTCGAACTGGCGGATGATCGCCTGGCCCTTGAAGTCGAAACCGATGGCCAGGTCGAAGTCGTTGCCGGCGATTTCCACCGCTTGATCGATCAATGCCGGCAGATCGCACGGCGCCATTTGTCGGGTGCTGCGGCGGCTGAAGCTGAGCATATGGGTGACGATTTTCGCTGCGCGTGCGCCGGCCTGCTGAATGCCGTCGAGCAATTGCGGCACTTCGCGGCCCTGCAGGTAGCGGTTCACCGTGTCCAGTTCGATGCCCAATTGCTCGGCGGTTTCGAGGTTCTTTGGCAGATCGGCTGACAGACGCCGACGGATGTTCTGCACGTTGTGCAGGATCGCGCCCAGCGGGTTGTTGATTTCATGGGCCATGCCGGCGGCGAGACCACCGACCGAGAGCATTTTTTCCGATTGCACCATCATTTCTTCCAGCGACAGACGCTGGGTGATGTCATCGATGCGGATCACCACGCCACGCCCGGCACCGCCCATCAGAGGATAGAAGGTCAGCGCGTAATGCCTCGGTTCATCGTCCTTGAACCACGTCACTCGCTCGATTTTCGCCACGGTGTGCTGCTCGACGGTCTGCTTGAGCTGCGGCAAAAACGGCTTGAGCGGTTCGAAGGCAAGGAAAATTGGCTGATTCAGTGCCTCGTCCAGTCGTGTGCCGGAGAGGGCGCTGGCTTCCTGATTCCACTGGGTCACGTAGAGCTGCTCGTCGAGGGCGATCAGCGCCGAGGGCATCGAGTCGATGATGCTGTTGAGATAATTCTGGAAGCCGGTGAGCTTCTTCTCGATCTTGCTGCGCACCTGGACTTCCAGTTCCAGTTTGCGATTGGTGTGGCGGGTTTCCTCAGCCAGCCCCTGGGCCTGATCGTAGGCGGCTTGCGAGTCATCGCGGGCGCGCTTGAGTTGCTGCTCGCGGGCTTCGATGCGCGACAGCATGGTGTTGAACGCCTCGGCGAGACTGCCGATTTCGTCATGATTGCCGCGTGAGGCGCGCAGGGCGTAGTTCTCTTCGCGGGTCACCTGACGCGACAATTCCTCAAGCTGATGAATCGGTCGGGTGATCAGGCGTTTGATCTGCCGGGCAATCACCAGCCACAACAGCACGCTGAAAATCAGAATGCCGAGGCTCGCGGTCAGTGTGCCGGTATAGAACGCCATCGGCAGTTCGCTGCTCGCCACCAGCAGCAGATGACCCGGTGCGGTGCCGGGGCGGGGCAGGGTGATCAACTGGTTGCTGCGAAATTCGGTCAGTTGCCAGGCTTCGATATGCCGATAGCGCTGCGGCAGGTTGAGTTTATCGCCGCGCTGCACTTGCGCCAGACGTTCGCCCTTGCCGTCATACAGGGCGGCGGCGCGCAGTGGTGAATAGCTGTCGAGTTCTTTGAGCAGGCGCTCGGCGCTCTGCGGTGATTGCAAGGCTTCGCTGACCAGGCTGGGGTTGGAAATCAGCCGGCCGATGGTCTGCAACGCCTGCGGCGCCATGCTTTCCTGGGAAATGTAGTAAGCGGCACTGATAAAGGTCAGGTTGGCGACCAGCAGAACAGTGGTCAACAGCACCAGCAGGGCGGCCAGCAGTTTCTGGCCGACCGGCAGGTTTTCGAGACGCTGGCGCAATGGCATCAGGTTTTTCACAGCAGAGGAACAAGTGGCCAGCGTAGCCGCTGCTCAGTCGCTGGGCAATCCGAGGCTGCGCAGATGCGTGATCAGTCGTTGCTGCAATTGCTTGAGGTGCGGCAGGTTCAATTGATGGCGCACGGCGACTTTGCAGGCGTAGCCCAATAGATAGCTGATTTCGGTGCGGCGCTGGTTGGCGACGTCCTGGTACATCGACGAGTAATTGGCGGCCGTGGCCTGGATCACCCGTTCGACCTCCTGTTGCAGATTGTCCGCCGCAGCCGGTTGGCCGCAGCGTTCCAGCAACTCGACCAGTTCGCCACACAGCGTAGCGACTTCGCAGTGATGTTCCTGCAACCCGCCGTTGCGGCAATGGTGCAGCACGGTCAACGGATTGATCGCGCAGTTGAGCGCCAGTTTGCGCCACAACCGCGTGAGGATATCGGTACTCCATTCATGGGGGATTTTCGCCGCGTCGAGATCGTCCAGCCAGATTGGCGCGACCGGATGGCCAGCGTCGCCCAGCCAAGTGAAACCGTGGCCGGCGAACACTACGCGCCAGGCGCCATCGCGAAAGGCGCCCTCGGTGCTTGAAGCGCTGATGCAGCGTGCCAGCGGCACACGGTTGGCCACGGCGTCCTGACTGCCGAGGCCGTTTTGCAGGAGGATCAGTTCGGCGTCCGCTGTCAGCCGTGGGGCGAGGCGGGCGACGGCGCTTTCGGCGTCGTAGGCTTTGCAGGCCACCAGCAAGCGGCGGATCGGATCGGGGCTGTCGGGCGTTTCGCCGGGAACCGCATAGGTGCTCGCCACACCTTGCTCCACCAGCGTCAAGCCGCCCGCAGCCTGATAGCTCTGCAAGCGTTCGGCATCACGCACGATCAGCCTGACCGGCAGACCGGCACGAGCCAGACGTGTGGCCCACAGCGTGCCGAGACTGCCAGCGCCCAGTACATGCCAGGTGGTGGCCATCAGTTTTTTGCTCGATTGCGTACAGGCATGTGCGGCTCGCCGTGTCGGTGGGAAAAGACCCGTTATAATGAGCCCGATTTTAACCGCAAGCCAAGCGCGCTCCGTCCACATCGAGCGCGCCTTTTTATTGGAGAGATTACATGCCGTCGTTCGACGTGGTATCCGAACTGGACAAACACGAACTCACCAACGCGGTCGAGAACGCCGTGAAGGAACTCGATCGTCGTTATGACCTGAAAGGCAAAGGCAGCTTCGAGTTCAAGGAAAAAGACCTGACCGTCAGCCTGACCGCTGAAGCCGGGTTCCAGCTGGAAGCGATGATCGAAATCCTCAAGCTGGCGCTGGTCAAGCGCAAGATCGACGTACAGTGCCTTGAGGTCAAGGACGCTTATGCATCGGGCAAACTGATGAAGCAGGACGCGATCCTCAAGGAAGGCATCGACAAAGAACTGGCGAAGAAAATCGTCGGCCACATCAAGGATGCCAAGCTCAAGGTGCAGGCCGCCATTCAAGGCGAGCAAGTGCGCGTGACCGGCAAGAAGCGTGATGACCTGCAAGAGGCCATCGCGGCACTGCGGGCCAAGGAATTCGGCATGCCCCTGCAGTTCAACAACTTCCGCGACTAAGCTCGGTCAGATGACCTGTGGGAGCGAGCGTGCTCGCGAAGGCGGTGTGTCAGTCAACTCATTGCTGAATGACACGGCGCCTTCGCGAGCAGGCTCGCTCCCATATTGTTTTGTGTACACCCGGCGGGTTTCTGCCGCTTATTTTTCGCGTGCCGAATGGCCGGAAATCAGGAGATAGAACATGGATTTGAATGCTGAGGTGGACAACCTGGTCAAGGCATCCCAGGCGTGGATCCCGATGATCATGGAATACGGCAGCCGCGTGCTGCTGGCAGTGATTACCCTGGCCATCGGCTGGTGGCTGATCAACAAGGTTACGCAAAAACTCGGTGGCCTGCTGGCCCTGCGTAATGCCGATCTGGCGCTGCAAGGTTTTATCAGCAGCCTGGCGAACATCATTCTCAAGGTGCTGCTGATTGTCAGCGTCGCTTCGATGATCGGTGTTGAAACCACCTCGTTCGTGGCGGCTATCGGTGCTGCCGGTCTGGCGATCGGTCTGGCCTTGCAGGGCAGCCTGGCAAACTTCGCCGGTGGCGTGCTGATTCTGCTGTTCCGTCCGTTCCGTATTGGTGACTGGATCGAAGCGCAAGGCGTAGCGGGTACGGTCGACAGTATCCAGATTTTCCATACCGTGCTGCGTACCGGCGACAACAAGACCATCATCATGCCTAACGGCAACCTGTCGAACGGCATCATCACCAACACCAACCGTCAGCCGACCCGTAAGGTTGTGTTTGATGTGGGCGTCGATTATGAAGCCGATCTGCAAAAGGCTCGTCAAGTGCTGCTGGATCTGGCCAACGACGAACGTATTCTGAAAGACCCGGCACCGCAGGCGGTGATTTCGACGCTGGGTGACAGTGCGATCACAGTTTCCCTGCGTGTGTGGGTTAAAACTGCAGACTACTGGGACGTGATGTTCATGTTTAACGAGCAGTCGCGTGATCGTTTAAAAACTGCTGGTATTGATATTCCTTTTCCGCAGCGGACGATTCGCGTAGTTCAGGAAACAGCAGCGCAGTAACAATCTTGATACCTGGCTTTGCAGTCAGTTAATCAATAACAACCCAAGAGTCATTCATGCTCTTGGGTTTTTTTATGCCTGTTGTGAAAGTTCGCCAGCTAATAGATAGCTGGCTAATCTTTGTAGCAGGGATGCAATAAGTGCAGGCATAAAAAAAACCGCCCACCTGAATCAGGTGAGCGGTTCTTGTTAGAGCATGGCTCTACAGTACGTCAGCTGCGCATCCCTATTAAAGGATGTTCAGTGGGTACTCAACGATCAGACGCACGTCGTTGTTGTCAGACGAGTAGCCGCTGTAAGCACCGTTCGAACGGTACATGGCATAACGCAGACGGAACGACAGGTCTTTGGCTGGACCTTCTTGCAGAACGTACTTGGACTCGGCGTTCCACTCGTTCTCTTTACCTTCACCCAGACCGTTGGTGGTGATGTGGTCACCCATCACGTAACGGGTCATGAAGCTCAGGCCAGGTACGCCGTAGGTTTTCATGTTCAGGTCGTAGCGAGCTTGCCAGGAACGCTCGTCGCGGCCCACGAAGTCGGAGATCTGAATGGAGTTGGCAACGAAGATGGTGCTGTTACCGTCAACGCCATAGTAGTAAGCGTTGTCGCCGCTGGAGCGCTGGTGAGCGAGGGTGAATTTGTGGGCACCGATGCTGTACGCAGCGGCCAGGGACCACAGGTTGTTGTCCACACCAGTGGTGCCGTCGCCGATCGCGTCAACCAGGTCACCGCGGCTTTCGCCCTTGGTGTGGTAGCCGTTGAAGTCGAAGTTCAGCGACTGCTCGTCGTTGATTGGCAAGGTGTAGTTCAGGTTGACGTAGTACTTCTTGAAGTAGTCGTCAGCGTCGGAAGCAGCCAAGGCACCGGTGAAGTTATCGGTGAACGAGTAGCTGGCGCCGAAGATGTTGATGTTGGTCAGGCCTTTGCCGCCATTGCCGTTCTCATCAGGCAGACCGCCGATGCTGTCACGGCCCATACCGGTTTGTTTGCTCAGGGACGTGAAGCGACCTGCGCTCAGTTCCAGACCTTTGATCTCTTTGGAAGTGATCAGGGTACCGGTGGCGACTTCTGGCAGCAGACGGCTGTCGTCGGTGGCGAATACCGGGCTGGCAACGAATTGCTGGCCGTATTTCAGAACGGTGTCGGATACGCGGAATTTGACTGCGCCGCCGATTTTGCCCTGGGATTTTTCCGGGTTGCCATCGCTGTCGTTGGCGAACAGGCCGTTACCGCGGTGGCCCGAGCCGCCGTCCAGTTTGACCGAACCCATTGCCATGGCGTCGAGACCGAAGCCAACGGTGCCTTGAGTGAAGCCCGATTCGTAAGTCAGCAGTTGGCTGAGACCGGAATCCTGGCGATAACCAGCAGTACCGGAAGTGCCGTTGCCTGCACCGTTTTTAAAGTCACGGTTCATGTATTCAAAACGGGTCTTCAGTTTCAGGCTCTGGTCTCCAATGAAACCTTTGGACTCATCCTGGGAAGACGCCATTGCGAACTGCGAGGTGCCTGCTGCAACAGCCAGGGCGATCATGCTCCACTTCATCACGCGCATCGTGATTTGCTCCTTTGGTTTTTAGAAGAGTACTGCCGTCCCACCTGTTTTATTATCTGGGCGGCTCTTTCTTTTTGTGTCGGCGCAAACTTATATCACGCCGACAATGTTGGCGATACTTGCGAATCTAACCTTTCACCTTCTTTACGACGCTGTCGCAAACGGTTGTGTAGATGTCGCAAATTCACAGTACCGATGCAATCGGGCCTACAACTTTCTCGCTGTTTTTTTAGCCGTTTGCATCGCTAAAAAAGAGTCCCTGGCAAAACACTTGAATCTCCATCGGGCAACCCTGCCACTGTTTTTGTTGGGCTTGAGGCATCCACATCGTGTGGTGCGCTTATAGTCCATATGTCTGCGAATGCAACAAGCGTGCACAAACCGCAATGTCAGTGCGGTTATTTTTCTGCACAGCGCGTGTTACCTGTAAAAACCTCATGAATACGGGGCGCAAAGCCTATTTTTACAAGGGCTTGACGCCATTCCTGCAATGGTGTTGCCACGGCGTCAGCTGCACGCGACAGCCAAAAACGTTACCGGTTCACCCCGTGAGTGAGTATTCGGCGGATGCTTCGACGCATGAGCGTAGACGCACTGTGCGGTTTTGGTGCAAAAAAACACGCACGCTGTCCTGTAATCACGCAGCTTGGTGAGTGGGTGATCTTGAGCACATCAGGGGTTTTCGGTCATTTGCGTGTGTTCATTGCCGTTCCCGGTTCTTTGCTGGTGCAACGTGTCGGTAAATGTCCCATGTCGGGGCGTGCGGCGAATGACAAGAGGGCACAGCTGTCGTGAAGGCTGGCGCAATCGCAGGTATGCTGCCGGTCTGTCGCTTGGTGCTGCGTCCTGCGGGATCGCCGCTAAGCTCAAAATGTCGATCAGCCGGAGTGCGCGCAGTGTTTGCTTTAGATTCACGACTTCAACAGGACACGCTGACCCTTGGTGACTTCCCGCTCTGCCGACTGTTGCTGTCCAATGACAGCAACTATCCGTGGTTCATCCTGGTGCCTCGTCGCGACGATATCAGCGAGTTGTTTCAGTTGGATGTCGCCGATCAACAGCAGTTATGGCTGGAAACCACCGCGCTGGCCGAGTTGCTCAAGGATTTGCTGGATGCGGACAAAATGAACGTGGCGACGCTGGGTAACGTCGTCAGCCAATTGCACATGCACGTGATTGTGCGCAAACGCGATGACGCCGCGTGGCCGGCGCCGGTCTGGGGCAAACACCCGGCCAAGCCTTATAGCGCCGAGCAAGTGACGGCCATTCGCGAACGCTTGCGTCTGGTGCTGACCGAAGACTTCACGTTTCTGGAGGGCTGAAGCATGAGCCTGGAACAACGCGTTACCGATCTGGAAAGCCGGCTGGCGTTTCAGGATGACACCATCCAGTCGTTGAACGACGTGCTGGTCGCGCAGCAGCGTGTGGTTGATCGCCTGCAATTGCAGATGGCGGCACTGCTCAAGCGTCAGGAAGAGATGGTCGGGCAGTTCGAATCGTTCGAAGAAGAAGCGCCGCCGCCGCACTATTGAGTGAGCCATTTGCTTGAATAGAAAGTGAAGACATAAAAAAACCGCGTACAGCCAGGCTGCACGCGGTTTTTTATTGCCTTGGATCAGCGCCGCGGCAAGGCGGCGATCACGTCCTCGGCTTGCAGGCCCTTGTCCCGGTTCATCACCGAGAATTCCACGCGCTGACCTTCGACCAGTACGCGGTGGCCTTCGCCACGGATGGCACGGAAGTGCACGAAAATATCATCACCGGAATCCCGGGAGATAAAGCCGAAGCCTTTGGAGGTGTTGAACCACTTGACGGTACCGGTATCACGGTTGGTCATGTCATAGCTGGTTGGAGCGGCAGCAGGTGAAGAACGATAGAAGCTCACCGCCAGGTGCAAGACCACGGCAACCAGCGCGATCACCAAAGTGAACAGCACGGCTGGCTGGCCGGCGATGACGGGCATCGGGGCGATCAGGGTCAAGGTTTGCAGGACGACGGTCAGCACCAGAAGAGCGCTGACCAGATTTTGCAGATGCTGACGCGGGCCTTTGTTCCAGTAAGGAATTACTGGAGCGATGACCAGGTTCAGCAGGCCGAAAAAGGCCAGGTAAAGTGCATCGGGTTGTTGCAGGTAGGGAACGGCTTCGGATTTCAAGCTGGGTATGAACGACAGCAGCAATGCCGCTGCGCCCATTAGCAGGTGGACGATTTTCAACATTTTGATTGGCTCACGTTTATGACGGCTCACAAGGAAGAGCTGAAGGCGCACGGTTCGCTTCGGAACAAAATAAGAGGCGGTGGACACGTTCACGGCATCAGCCTATGCGCAACACCCCGAAAAATGGGGCATGGCGACACACTGCCTATTTAACAGCAAAGCCTGCGGCTACTCAAATCAGCCCGGCCAGCGGCATCGCCTCGGTCGATTTGTCGCAGTGGCTGCACCTGATCGGGGCTGCGGGGTGTCGACAGCCTTGCTAGAGTGGGTCTGCACCTGTTGGATGAATTCAATCGCCGTTAGGGGGTAAAACATGGCAATCGATATCGGTATCAGTGAAGAAGATCGCAAGTCCATCGTCGAAGGCTTGTCGCGTCTGCTGTCGGACACCTACGTGCTGTATCTGAAGACCCATAACTTCCACTGGAACGTCACCGGCCCGATGTTTCGTACGCTGCACTTGATGTTCGAAGAGCAATACAACGAGTTGGCGCTGGCCGTGGATTCGATCGCCGAGCGTATTCGCGCCCTGGGCTTCCCGGCGCCGGGCGCCTATGCCACGTACGCACGCCTTTCTTCCATCAAGGAGGAGGTGGGGGTGCCGAGTGCCGAGGACATGATCAGACAACTGGTCGACGGTCAGGAAGCGGTGACTCGCACTGCGCGCGGTATCTTCCCGCTGCTCGACAAGGTCAGTGATGAGCCAACGGCAGACTTGCTGACCCAGCGCATGCAGGTTCACGAGAAAACCGCGTGGATGTTGCGTGCGTTGCTCGAAGCCTGATCAGGGCCCGAGGGCACGTCTGAGGGCGTGCTCGCGGGCAGTCCGGAATCTTACCTGTATCGTTGGCTTATCCTACGGCTATGGTCAATAAGTCATCTGGATATAACTTTGCGTCTGCGCTTTTATGAAGTCACAGGATGTGGCTTTGAAAACCAGCAGAGATGACAAAGGAGTGTCAACGATATGGTAGAGGGAGACAGGCGAAGCGACAGGGTTGTCGGCTTGCCGCATGAGTTGAAATTCGATCCGTTCGTCAGCGAGTTCGACATGTCATTGGTTCAGCCGCTGTCCCGATCCGTGCGTTTGAACGGATTCGCGACATGCCTGCGACTGGAACAGGTTTACTGGAATATTCTGGGCAACATGGCCAGGAATAACAGCTGTTCGATCAGTTCGCTGTTGTCCCACGTCGACCGGGAAGTGCATCTGCGTCATGGCGGGGTTAAAAATTTCAGCGCACTGGTGCGGGTGGTCTGTGTGATGAGTGCACGCCAGGGAAGCTGAGTCGGCGCGAAGCAGCGGTTGCAAACGAGGTTGCGGGCTGTGCAGTCTTACGGCTGCACAGCCCGCATTTAATCGATATAATCCCGCTCTTTCGCCGCAAAGCCCTGCGCGCGGTGGCAATCTGATCGCCGAGACACCCCCATGCCGATGTACGATTATCAATGTGCTTCCTGTGGTCATCAGTTGGAAGCCATTCAAAAGATCAGCGAGGCCCCGCTGGTCGACTGCCCTGCCTGTCAGGCGCCAGAGCTCAAGAAACAACTGTCGATGCCAGGCTTTCGCCTCAGCGGCGGCGGTTGGTACGAAACCGATTTCAAGACCGGCGCCAAGAAGAACCTGGCCGGTGGCGACAAATCTGACTAGGGTTCAACCCCCGGGTTGAACGACACGCGTGAGTTCCGCATTGCTTGAAAAGCAACGGGAGCTCCACCGAATTTTTCGAATTACGAGAAGCGAACCACGACCATGATGCGCAGCCACTATTGCGGCCAACTGAACGAAAGCCTGGAAGGCCAGGAAATTACCCTTTGCGGATGGGTTCACCGTCGTCGCGACCACGGCGGGGTGATTTTCCTCGACATCCGTGATCGTGACGGTCTGGCCCAGGTGGTTTTCGATCCGGATCGCGCCGAGAGCTTCGCCGCTGCCGATCGCGTGCGCAGCGAGTACGTGGTGAAGATCACCGGCAAGGTGCGTCTGCGTCCGGCCGGTGCCACCAACGCCAACATGGCGTCGGGCATGATCGAAGTGCTGGGTTACGAACTGGAAGTGCTGAACGAGTCGGAAACCCCGCCGTTCCCGCTGAACGAGTTCTCCGACGTTGGTGAAGAAACCCGTCTGCGTTATCGCTTCCTCGACCTGCGTCGTCCGGAAATGGCCGAGAAGCTGCGCCTGCGTTCGCGCATGACCACCAGCATCCGTCGTTTCCTTGACGAAAACGGCTTCCTCGACGTTGAAACGCCGATCCTGACCCGTGCGACTCCTGAAGGTGCGCGTGACTATCTGGTGCCAAGCCGTACCCACGCCGGTTCGTTCTTCGCCCTGCCGCAATCGCCACAGCTGTTCAAGCAACTGCTGATGGTCGCTGGCTTCGACCGTTACTACCAGATCGCCAAGTGCTTCCGTGACGAAGACTTGCGCGCTGACCGTCAACCGGAATTCACCCAGATCGACATCGAGACCAGCTTCCTCGATGAAAAAGAGATCATGGGCCTGACCGAAGAAATGATCCGCAACCTGTTCAAGGAAGTGCTGGGTCTGGAATTCGGCGACTTCCCGCACATGACTTTCGAAGAAGCCATGCGCCGTTACGGTTCCGACAAGCCAGACCTGCGTAACCCGCTGGAACTGGTCGACGTTGCCGATCAACTGAAAGAAGTCGATTTCAAAGTGTTCAGCGGCCCGGCCAACGATCCGAAATGCCGTATCGCCGCACTGCGCGTTCCAGGCGGGGCGAGCATGCCACGCAAGCAGATCGACGATTACACCAAGTTCGTCGGCATCTACGGTGCCAAGGGCCTGGCGTACATCAAGGTCAACGAGCGTGCTGCCGGCGTTGACGGTCTGCAATCGCCGATCGTGAAGAACATCCCGCTGGAAAACCTCAACGCCATCCTTGATCGTGTGGGTGCAGTTGACGGTGACATCGTGTTCTTCGGCGCCGACAAGGCCAAGATCGTCAGCGAAGCCTTGGGCGCACTGCGCATCAAGCTCGGTCACGACCTCAAGCTGCTGACCTGCGAGTGGGCACCGATGTGGGTTGTCGACTTCCCGATGTTCGAAGAAAACGACGACGGCAGCTTCTCCGCGCTGCACCACCCGTTCACCGCGCCGAAGTGCTCTCCTGAAGAGCTGGAAGCCAATCCGGCCGGCGCTCTGTCCCGCGCGTACGACATGGTGCTGAACGGCACCGAACTGGGTGGCGGTTCGATCCGTATCCACCGCAAGGAAATGCAGCAAGCGGTGTTCCGTCTGCTGGGTATCAATGAAGCGGAACAGGAAGAGAAATTCGGCTTCCTGCTCGACGCGCTGAAGTACGGTGCACCGCCGCACGGTGGTCTGGCCTTCGGTCTGGACCGTCTGGTGATGCTGATGACCGGCGCCCAGTCGATCCGTGAAGTGATCGCCTTCCCGAAAACCCAGAGTGCTGCCGACGTGATGACGCAGGCGCCGGGTGTGGTGGATGCCAAGGCATTGCGCGAGCTGCACATTCGTTTGCGCGAAACGCCAAAGGCTGAGTAAGACGGGCCTGAAGGCGCATCTTCGGATGCGCCTTTTTTCTTTCTATAAGAGAGCAGGTCGAGATTTTTTGTTTGCTGGCCGCTGCGTGAGCACGGCGGGCAACGTTTCAAAGAGAATTCGGAGCGAGTTATGGCAGGTCATTCCAAGTGGGCGAACATCAAGCACCGCAAAGAACGTCAGGATGCCAAGAGAGGCAAGATCTTCACCAAGTGGATCCGCGAGCTGACCGTTGCGGCCCGTCAGGGCGGCGGTGATCCGGGCTCCAATCCGCGTTTGCGTCTGGCGCTGGATAAAGCGCTTAGCGCGAACATGAGCCGCGACATCATCGACCGTGCCGTCGCGCGTGGCGCCGGCGCCACCGAAGCGGACAACGTTGAAGAGCTGACCTACGAAGGTTACGGCCCGGGCGGCGTGGCGGTGATGGTCGAGTGCATGACCGACAACCGCAACCGTACCGCTGCAGCCGTGCGCCATGCGTTCAGCAAGTGCGGTGGCAACCTCGGCACCGACGGTTCGGTGGCTTACTTGTTCGAGCGCAAAGGCCAGATCAGCTTCGCGCCGGGCGTCGATGAAGACGCGCTGACTGAAGCGGCGCTGGAAGCCGATGCCGATGACGTGGTCACTCACGAAGACGGTTCGATCGACGTGTTCACCTCGTTCACCAGTTTCTACGCCGTGCGTAACGCGCTGGAAGCCGCTGGATTCAAGGGCGATGACGCGGAAATCGTCATGCAGCCGACCACCAGCGCCGAACTGGATCTGGAGGGTGCGGAGAAGGTACTCAAGCTGATCGACATGCTTGAAGACCTGGATGACGTGCAGAACGTCTATTCCAACGCCGATATTCCGGAAGACGTGGCCGCTCAGCTCGGTTAAGAGCGGCTACGATTCAATGTGGGAGCGAGCCTGCTCGCGAAGGCGGATTTTCAGGCAGCATCGTTGCTGATGATGAAACCGCTTTCGCGAGCAGGCTCGCTCCCACATTTGTTATGGGTTGATTTGAAAATCGTGCTTTTACCGAATCTGCAGGCGTTATGACTTTAATTCTTGGTATCGACCCCGGTTCGCGCATCACCGGTTACGGGATTGTTCGCGATACCGGGCGTGGCGGCTGTATTTATGTAGCGTCCGGCTGTATTCGTGCCGGTGCGGGCGAACTGCACGAACGCCTGCAAATCGTCTATCGCGGCGTTCGCGAAATCATCCAGACCTACGGCCCGGTGACCATGGGCATCGAAAAGGTGTTCATGGCGAAAAACGCCGATTCGGCGTTGAAGCTTGGGCAGGCTCGCGGCGCTGCAATCGTGGCTGGCGCTGAAGAGAGCCTGGAAATCGCCGAGTACACGGCCACTCAGGTCAAACAGGCAGTGGTCGGCACCGGTGCCGCCAATAAAGAACAAGTGCAGATGATGGTCATGCACATGCTCAAACTGACCAGCAAACCGCAAATCGATGCCTCGGACGCCCTGGCCATTGCCATTTGTCACGCGCACACACGTTCCAGTCTGCTGCCACACGGCTTGGGAACGGCACGCAGTCGTGGCGGGCGCCTGCGTCTCTGATAGCATCAGCATCAAATTTATGGAGTGTGGACTTTCGCGCCTGTGTTGCCGGCCCGAGTCTTTCGCTCTGATTGTCGCCAGCCCACGGCTGGCCAACGCTCAAGGATCTGAAACGTGATTGGACGCTTGCGCGGCACCCTGGCTGAGAAACAGCCGCCGCACCTGATTCTGGATGTAAACGGCCTCGGGTATGAGCTGGAAGTGCCCATGACCACCCTTTATCGTCTGCCGTCGGTCGGTGAACCACTGACCCTGCACACCCATTTGGTCGTACGCGAAGACGCGCAGTTACTCTATGGTTTTGCCGGCAAGCGTGAGCGAGACTTTTTTCGCGAGTTGATCCGTCTCAATGGTGTCGGGCCAAAACTGGCGCTGGCTTTGATGTCGAGCCTGGAAGTCGACGAACTGATCCGCTGCGTGCAGTCTCAGGACACCTCGGCGTTGACCAAGGTGCCAGGGGTCGGCAAGAAAACCGCCGAGCGCTTGCTGGTCGAGCTGAAAGACCGCTTCAAGGCCTGGGAAACCTCGCCAGCCATGTTCGCGCTCGTGCCGAATCAGCCGGATGGTCCGGCGCCGGTCAACACTGCCGAGAACGATGCGGTCAGCGCGCTGATTTCCCTGGGCTACAAGCCGCAGGAAGCGAGCAAGGCGATTACCGCCATCAAGGACAAGAATTTGAGCAGTGAAGACCTGATCCGCCGCGCCCTGAAGGGAATGATTTAAGTGATTGAAGCTGATCGTCTGATCACCGCCGCGCACAGCCCGCGCGAGCGCGAAGAAGTCCAGGATCGGGCCATTCGCCCGGTCAGTCTGGCCGACTATATTGGCCAGCCGACCGTGCGCGAGCAGATGGAACTGTTCATCCAGGCCGCCCGTGGCCGTAGCGAATCCCTCGACCACACGCTGATCTTCGGCCCGCCGGGTCTGGGTAAAACCACCCTGGCCAACATCATCGCTCAGGAAATGGGCGTATCGATCAAGAGCACATCCGGTCCGGTACTGGAGCGTCCGGGAGATCTGGCGGCGCTGCTGACCAATCTTGAACCGCATGACGTGTTGTTCATCGACGAAATCCATCGCTTGTCGCCGATCGTTGAAGAAGTGCTGTACCCGGCGATGGAGGATTTTCAGCTCGATATCATGATCGGTGAAGGGCCGGCCGCGCGTTCGATCAAACTCGATCTGCCGCCGTTCACTTTGGTGGGCGCAACCACTCGCGCCGGCATGCTGACCAATCCTTTGCGTGACCGCTTCGGTATCGTCCAGCGTCTTGAGTTCTACAGCACGGCTGATCTGGCGACGATTGTCAGCCGTTCGGCGGCGATTCTCGGTCTGCCGCTGGATCCGGAAGGTTCTTTCGAAATCGCTCGTCGCGCCCGTGGCACGCCGCGTATTGCCAACCGCCTGCTGCGCCGGGTGCGTGACTTCGCCGAAGTCCGCGCCAAGGGCCACATCACCAAAGCGGTGGCAGACCTGGCGTTGAACCTGCTGGACGTCGACGAACACGGGTTTGATCATCAGGATCGGCGTCTGCTGTTGACCATGATCGAGAAGTTCGATGGCGGCCCGGTCGGGATCGACAGCCTCGCCGCTGCAATCAGCGAGGAACGCCACACGATTGAAGATGTGCTGGAGCCGTATCTGATTCAGCAGGGCTACATCATGCGCACGCCGCGGGGCAGGGTGGTGACGCGGCATGCGTACCTGCACTTCGGTTTAAACATTCCGTCACGAATGGGTGAAATGCCCGTGGCAGACGAGTTTCTCGATGCCGTGGACGATTGATACACATTTTTTGGCGATTTATTCAGGGTTTGTACTGTCAGACGACGGTACTTTTGCGGTATTGCCCTGAAACCATGAAAAACAGTTGCCTGGCCGGATTGGCAACCTGAGGAGTAAGCACTAGAGTATGCGCGCGCAAAACGGGCTTGAGCCGTTCGCACATCGTTGTCGCGTTTATTACGAGGACACCGATGCGGGCGGCATCGTGTATTACGTTAATTACCTAAAGTTTATGGAACGGGCTCGAACCGAGCGGCTCCGCGAACTGGGCTTTGCCCAATCTGCGCTTGCCGGGGAGGACCTGTTGTTTGTCGTGCACTCCAGCGAAGCGCGCTATCACGCGCCGGCGCGACTGGACGACGAACTGCTGGTAAGCGCTGATGTAATCGAATTGAACCGGGTCAGCCTGCGCTTCAAACAGCAGGTCAGGCGGGCAACGGATAATGTGCTGCTCTGTGAAGGGCAGTTTTTGGTGGCCTGTGTGCGCACTAACAGTTTGAAACCCCGGGCCCTTCCCGAAGACCTGCGTGCGGCCTTCGCCGACGCGGTCGGCCCGGGTACACACTCAAAGCAGGAGATAAAGCGTGGAAGCTAACGTCGTCGACCATTCCTCCATGTGGAGCCTGGTCAGCAATGCCAGCATCGTGGTGCAGTTGGTAATGTTGACCCTGGTGGCCGCATCGGTGACCTCATGGATCATGATCTTTCAGCGCAGCAATCTGCTGCGCGCCGGTCGACGCGCCCTGGAGAGCTTCGAAGAGCGCTTCTGGTCGGGTATCGATCTGTCCAAACTGTACCGTCAGGCCGGCAGCAACCCTGATCCGGATTCGGGTGTGGAGCAGATCTTCCGCGCCGGTTTCAAGGAATTCTCCCGTCTGCGTCAGCAGCCAGGTGTTGATCCTGAAGCGGTGATGGAAGGTGTCGCCCGTGCCATGCGCGTTGCCATCTCCCGTGAGGAAGAGAAGCTGGAGCAAAGCCTGCCGTTCCTCGCCACCGTCGGTTCGGTCAGCCCGTACATCGGTCTGTTCGGTACCGTGTGGGGCATCATGAACTCCTTCCGCGGTCTGGCCAGCGCCCAGCAAGCAACCCTGGCCACTGTGGCCCCGGGTATTGCCGAAGCCCTGATCGCCACCGCGATCGGTCTGTTCGCGGCGATCCCTGCGGTTATCGCTTACAACCGTTTCGCCGCTCGCAGCGAAACCTTGCTGGGCCGCTACTACACCTTCGCCGATGAATTCCAGGCGATCCTGCACCGCAAAGTGCACACCAGCGAAGAATAAGCAGGTAATTTCCAATGGCTTTAATCGCTCGAGCTCGCAAAAAGCGCAAGCCGGTCGCCGAGATGAACGTGGTGCCTTACATCGACGTGATGTTGGTACTGCTGGTCATCTTCATGGTGACCGCGCCGATGCTCAATCAGGGCGTGAAAGTTGATCTGCCCAAGGTTTCCAGCGAAGCCTTGCCGCAGGACAACAACACTCAGGTCCTGACCATTTCGATCAAGGCTGACAAGACCTACTACTGGAACCTTGGCAGCGAAGTCGATACCGAGAAGCAACAGGACAGGGCCATGACCCTGCCGCAAATGACCGACGCGGTGACCAAAATCATTCGTGCCGGCACTGAAGGCGGCAAGCGTACCCAGGTCTTCATCCGCGGTGACAAGACCGTCGACTATGGTTCCGTCATGGGCGCCATGGGCGGGTTGCAGAAAGCCGGGGTCGGTAATGTTGGTTTGATTACCGAGGCCCCCTGATGCAGCAACAGCGAGAGCCGTCCGCCTCGGAAAGCTACTTCTGGCCTAGTGTTCTGGCAATTGTCCTGCACGTGCTGGTGTTCGGCATGCTGTTCGTCAGTTTTGCCTTTACACCAGAGCTGCCGCCGGCCAAACCGATTGTCCAGGCGACCCTCTACCAACTGAAATCGAAAAGTCAGGCAACCACCCAGACCAATCAGAAGATTGCGGGTGAGGCGAAGAAATCCGCCGCGCGCCAGACCGAAGTCGAGCAGATGGAGCAGAAGAAGGTCGAGCAGGAAGAGATCAAGGCCGCTGCGGAACAAAAGAAAGAAGAAGCGGCTCAAAAAGCCGAGGAAGCCAAGAAGGCCGACGAGTCGAAGAAAGCAGACGAGGCGAAAAAGGCTGACGAAGCCAAAAAAGCCGACGAAGCCAAGAAGACCGCCGAAGCCAAGAAGGCTGAAGAGAAACAATTGGCTGATATAGCCAAGAAGAAATCTGAAGAAGAAGCGAAAAAGGCTGCTGAAGAAGAGGCCAAGAAAGCCGCTGCTGAAGAAGCCAAGAAGAAGATCGTCGAAGACGCGAAGAAGAAAGCCGCCGAAGACGCCAAGAAGAAAGCTGAAGCTGAAGAGGCGAAGAAGAAAATCGCCGACGAAGCGAAGAAGAAAGCTGCTGCCGATGCTGCGAAGAAGAAAGCGCAGGATGCGGCACGTAAATCGACCGAAGACAAAAAGGCTCAGGCCTTGGCCGATCTGCTTTCCGACACGCCGCAGCGTCAGCAGGCCTTGGCCGATGAGCAGGGTGACGAAGTTGCGGGCAGTTTCGATGACCTGATTCGTGCGCGAGCGGCAGAAGGTTGGGCTCGTCCTCCTTCGGCACGCAAAGGCATGACGGTCGTGCTGCAAATCGGCATGTTGCCGGACGGTACGGTGACTTCGGTCAGCGTGGCCAAGTCCAGTGGCGACGGTCCGTTTGATGCTTCGGCAGTCGCGGCAGTGAAGAATATTGGACGTTTGACAGAAATGCAGGGAATGAAGCCGAGCGATTTCGCTCCGTATCGTTCATTCAAGATGACATTCACACCTGAGGATCTAGCCTTGTGAGAAACCTTCTTCGAGGAATGCTGGTCGTGATCTGCTGCATGGCAGGGATCGCGATGGCAGATGAAAAGAACATTCTGGTTACCAGCGGCAGCGATCGGGCTACCCCGATCGCCGTTGTACCGTTCGGCATGCAGGGCGGTGCGGTGCTGCCGGACGACATGGCAGAAATCATTGGTAACGATTTGCGTAACTCGGGCTACTACTCGCCGATTCCAAAACAAAACATGATCAGCCAGCCAAGCCAGCCGAGCGAAATCATCTTCCGTGACTGGAAGGCGGTGGGTGCTCAATACATGATGGTTGGCAGCATTGCCCCAGCCGGCGGTCGCCTGCAGGTGCAGTGGGCACTGTTCAACGTGGCCACCGAGCAGAAAGTGGCAGACGGCAGTGTTTCCGGTACCACCGAGCAATTGCGCGACATGGCGCACTTCATCTCTGACCAGTCGTTCCAGAAACTGACCGGTATCGAAGGTGCGTTCTCGACGCGTCTGCTGTACGTGACAGCCGAACGTTTCTCCGAGAAGAACACGCGTTACACCCTGCAACGTTCTGACTATGACGGTGCCCGCGCCGTGACTCTGCTGCAATCGCGCGAGCCGATCCTGTCGCCGCGTTTCGCACCGGATGGCAAGCGCATCGCGTACGTATCGTTCGAGCAGAAGCGTCCGCGCATCTTCATGCAGAACATCGACACTGGTCGCCGTGAGCAGATCACAAACTTCGAAGGTCTGAACGGCGCACCAGCCTGGTCGCCGAATGGCGATCGCCTGGCGTTCGTACTGTCGAAAGACGGTAACCCGGACATTTACGTGATGAACCTGGCTTCGCGCCAGATCACCCGTGTGACCGCAGGTCCTGGCATCAACACCGAACCGTACTGGGGCAAGGATGGTTCGACCATCTACTTCACCTCGGACCGCGGCGGTAAGCCTCAGATCTATAAAACCAGCGCCAGTGGCGGTGGTGCCGAGCGTGTGACGTTTGTAGGTAATTACAACGCCAACCCGAAACTTTCGGCAGATGAAAAGACTTTGGTGATGATCCATCGTCAGGATGGCTTCACCAATTTCAAGGTGGCAGCTCAGGATCTGCAGCGAGGGAGTGTAAAGATCCTCACTGATAGCACTCTGGACGAGTCACCTACTGTTGCGCCCAACGGCACCATGGTAATCTACGCCACCCGCCAACAGGGCCGGGGAGTCTTGATGCTCGTGTCCATTAATGGACGCGTTAGGCTCCCGCTTCCTACCGCTCAAGGCGAAGTCAGAGAACCGTCCTGGTCCCCTTACCTGAAGTGAGCGGGCGCTACACGTTTTACTTAACACACTGGGGTTCATTAGGAGTTTCACGATGGAAATGCTGAAGTTTGGTAAATTTGCTGCGCTGGCTCTGGCCATGGCTGTAGCTGTAGGTTGCTCGTCCAAAGGCGGCGACAACGCCGGTGAAGGCGCTGTTGATCCAAACGCTGGTTACGGCGCAAACACTGGTGCCGTTGACGGTTCCCTGAGCGAAGAAGCTGCTCTGCGCGCAATCACCACCTTCTACTTCGAATACGACAGCTCGGACCTGAAGCCAGAAGCCATGCGCGCTCTGGACGTTCACGCCAAAGACCTGAAAGCAAACGGCGCTCGCGTTGTTCTGGAAGGCAACACCGACGAACGTGGTACTCGTGAGTACAACATGGCACTGGGCGAGCGTCGTGCGAAAGCCGTTCAGCGCTACCTGGTACTGCAAGGTGTTTCCCCAGCTCAGCTGGAACTGGTTTCCTACGGCGAAGAGCGTCCAGTTGCTACCGGCAACGACGAGCAGTCCTGGGCTCAAAACCGTCGCGTCGAACTGCGTAAGTAATTCGATATGCGAACGTGCCGTCGTGCTGTAACTGTTCTGGCTCTCAGCCTCGCGCCGCTTGCGGCGTGGGCTGCGGTTCCTGTGGTCGATGACAACTCCGGTTATAACAATAGCGGGAGCAGTTATCCGCCTGCAGGTTACGGTACGAACGGCGCCTATGCCGGGGGAGCGGCTTCGGCCCCTGCCTCGGCACAAGGCATGCTGTTCAACCAACTGCAACAAATGCAGGATCAGATATCGCGCCAGCAAGGTGTGATTGAAGAACTGCAGAATCAGGTTGCGCGCATGAAGCAGGAATCCCTGGAGCGATACCAGGATCTTGATCGGCGCATAGGATCCGGCGTTGCACCTGCCGCGACTCCTGAGAATTCTTCTGCCGGTGGCGATGCAAGTGCTGCTGCCGGTGCTGCCGCTGGTGCCGGGGCTGCTGCCCAGGCACCTGCTGCAAGCAGCGAACCGGGTGATCCGGCCAAGGAAAAGCTGTATTACGATGCCGCTTTCGACCTGATCAAAGCCAAGGATTTCGACAAGGCCAGCCAGGCTTTTGCCGCTTTCCTGCGCAAATACCCGAACAGCCAATACGCGGGCAACGCCCAGTACTGGTTGGGCGAAGTCAATCTGGCCAAGGGCGATCTGCAAGGTGCAGGTCAGGCTTTCGCCAAGGTTTCGCAGCTGTATCCCAAGCACGCCAAAGTGCCGGATTCGCTGTACAAGCTGGCTGATGTAGAACGCCGCCTCGGTCATACCGACAAGGTCAAAGGCATTCTGCAGCAGGTGGTGGCCCAATATCCGGGTACCTCCGCTGCTCAGTTGGCTCAACGCGATCTGCAACGCATGTAAGTACGCTTGACCCGTTTGGAAGAAACCCGCGCTTGTCGCGGGTTTTTTCGTTAGAATTCACGCCCTTTTTCTGAAACACGCTTCTTGTGGTCTACGCGTTGGCGGGATTGCCTGAAGTGCCTGACGGAGGCGGACAGCCTGTTTAGCTGTTACGCCCGTGGCGACTATGCAAGACACATTGAGAATCACCGAAGTTTTCTACTCGTTGCAGGGGGAAACGCGGACTGCCGGGCTGCCCACTGTTTTTGTGCGCCTGACCGGTTGCCCTTTGCGTTGCCAATACTGCGACAGCGCCTATGCCTTCAGCGGCGGCACCGTCCGTACCCTTGACGACATCCTCGAGCAAGTGGCCGGATTTCGTCCGCGCTACGTCTGTGTCACCGGTGGTGAACCGCTGGCGCAGCCGAATGCCATTCCTTTGCTCAAGCAGTTGTGTGACGCCGGTTACCAGGTCTCGCTGGAAACCAGCGGCGCCCTCGACGTCTCGGCTGTCGATCCGCGCGTCAGTCGCGTTGTCGACCTGAAGACGCCGGATTCGAAAGAAGCCCATCGCAACCGTTACGAGAACATCGAACTGCTGACGCCCAACGATCAGGTGAAGTTTGTTATCTGCTCGCGGGACGACTATGACTGGGCCGTCTCCAAACTGATTCAGTACGGTCTCGATCGGCGTGCCGGCGAAGTGCTGTTCTCCCCAAGTCACCATGACCTCAATGCTCGGGATCTGGCGGACTGGGTGGTGGCGGATAACCTGCCGGTGCGCTTGCAATTGCAGTTGCATAAATATCTGTGGAACGACGAGCCGGGGCGCTGAGATGACTGAACAACTGAAGACTAATGAAAAGCGCGCCGTCATCCTGCTGTCCGGCGGCCTTGATTCGGCGACCGTCGTGGCCATGGCACGCGCCGAAGGCTACCGCTGCTACACCATGAGCTTCGACTACGGCCAGCGTTCGCACGCCGAACTGCACGCCGCTGCCCGCGTCGCCCGCGACTTGGGCGTGGTCGAGCACAAGGTGATTGGCCTCAACCTGAATGGCATGGGCGGCTCGGCACTGACCGACACCAGCATCGACATCCCCGAAGAGCTGGGCGAAGGCATTCCGGTGACGTACGTGCCGGCGCGTAACACGGTGTTCCTGTCGCTGGCGTTGGGCTGGGCAGAAGTACTGGGTGCACGCGACATCTTTATTGGTGTCAACGCCGTGGACTATTCCGGTTACCCGGATTGCCGCCCCGAGTTCATCGAGTCGTTCGAGCGAATGGCCAATCTGGCGACCAAGGCTGGCGTTGAAGGCAACGGTTTCCGCATCCAGGCGCCGTTGCAGAACCTGAGCAAGGCACAGATCGTTCAGGCGGGCGTTAAGCTCGGCGTTGATTATGGCCTCACCGTCTCCTGCTATCAGGCCGACGATGAAGGCCGCGCGTGCGGTAAATGCGACAGCTGCCGCCTGCGTGCAGAAGGCTTCGCGGCAGCTGGTGTGGACGACCCAACATCTTATTTTTGATTATTTTCAAAAAGGTGTTGAATAGTCCTTAAAAATCAGTATTATACGCGCCACCACACAGCGGGTCGTTAGCTCAGTTGGTAGAGCAGTTGGCTTTTAACCAATTGGTCGTAGGTTCGAATCCCACACGACCCACCATATTTGGCGGTTTAGAAAATCCGGAAGGCCCACGAAAGTGAGGATTTCCGGGTTTTTTTTTGCCTGTAAATTCGCTCCGCGTTATTTCACTACCCGCAGCGCTGAGGCAGGTCAGAATCATCTTTTGTATCAACGGGATATTCTGTAGCCTTGCGCAGCTTCAACGCTGTCCGTGCCTGATAATACTCACTCTCCCGGCGGTACCCTCAAGCGGTCCGGAGCCGGGTGTATACTCGACTTTCGCGCGAAAGCGCCTGCAGGTCTTGCGAACATGACGCAGATTTCCGAACGCCTTCTGGTTCAAGCTCACCTCGATGCCAAACAGCCCAAACCGCTGACCGCCGAGGAAGAGGCTTATTACCGTTCTGCCATCGCCGCCGAGCTCAAGGCTCAGGACGCGGTGCTGGTGGCTCACTTTTATTGCGACCCGGTGATTCAGGCTCTGGCCGAAGAAACCGGCGGTTGCGTCTCCGACTCCCTGGAAATGGCCCGCTTCGGCAACGCTCACCCGGCGAAGACCGTGGTGGTTGCCGGCGTGAAGTTCATGGGCGAGACCGCGAAGATTCTCAACCCGGAAAAACGCGTGCTGATGCCAACTCTGGAGGCGACCTGCTCGCTGGATCTGGGTTGCCCGATCGACGAGTTCTCGGCGTTCTGTGATCAGCACCCGGAGCGCACGGTGGTGGTCTATGCCAACACCTCTGCGGCGGTCAAAGCCCGGGCTGACTGGGTAGTGACGTCGAGCTGTGCGCTGGAAATCGTCGAAAGCCTGATGGACAACGGCGAGACCATCATCTGGGGGCCGGACAAGCACCTCGGCACGTACATTCAGCGCAAGACCGGCGCCGACATGCTGCTGTGGGACGGTGCCTGCATCGTTCACGAAGAGTTCAAGTCCAAGCAGCTCGAAGACATGAAGGCGCTGTACCCGGACGCTGCGATTCTGGTGCACCCGGAATCGCCAACGTCGGTGATCGAGTTGGCGGACGCCGTTGGTTCCACCAGCCAGTTGATTGCTGCCGCGCAGAGCCTGCCAAACAAGACCCTGATCGTCGCCACCGACCGTGGCATCTTCTACAAGATGCAGCAGCTGTGTCCGGACAAGGTTTTCATCGAGGCGCCAACTGCCGGTAACGGCGCCGCGTGCCGCAGTTGCGCACATTGCCCGTGGATGGCCATGAACACCCTTGAGCGCACGCTGAAGAGCTTGAAGGAGGGGACGAACGAGATCTTTGTTGATCCGGCGTTGATTCCGCAGGCGATTCGGCCGTTGAAGCGCATGCTGGATTTCACCCAAGCGGCGCGGATGAAGCTGGCCGGTAACGCCTGAGGTCTTTCAGGCAACAAATAAACCTGTAGGAGTGAGCCTGCTCGCGATAGCGGTGTGTCAGATAACAATTATGTTGACTGACACACCGCTATCGCGAGCAGGCTCACTCCTACAGTGGTTTTTGGTGTCTGGAAGTTATTTGGTCTTCTTCGGGATTCGGACGAGGCGGGTGTCGGAATAGATGTCATGCCACGTGCGCTTCTGCTTGTCATACAGCGACCAGAAGAATCCCAGCCCTGCGCACGCCCACGACGCAATCGACACCATAAACCGCAACAGCGCCTGCCACAGGCTGATCGCGGTGCCATTGGCGTTCTGTACGCGAATGCCCCACACCTGCATGCCCAGTGTCTGCCCGCCATGGGTCCAGAACTTGGCAAAGAACGCAAACAGCACCAATACCAGCACTGTCGAGTAGAGCGGATCACCGTCCAGTTGCCCGGCATCGGTCATCACCCGCAGACGCTCTTCGCCGATGATCGCTGCCTGGATCATTTTGTAAACGAAGCCGGTAACGATCAGCAGAGCGGTGCACAGCAGAAAGTCGTAGAACATCGCTGCCAAGCGACGGCCAAGGCCTACCGGAGGGAAATCCCCTTGGGGCGTGAGCAGGTTTTTCGACATGGCAGCCTCTGAACGCAAAATGAAGCGCCATTTTACGGATTCGCGCGCACAAAAAAGCCCCTGATATCAATATCAGGGGCTTTTTCGTAACAGAAATCAGGCTTCTGCTTGTACTTCGTCAGCCTGCATGCCTTTCTGGCCTTGCACAGCAACGAAAGTCACTTTCTGGCCTTCTTTCAGGCTTTTGAAGCCGTTGCCCTGAATGGCGCGGAAATGCACGAACAGATCCGGACCGCTTTCTGGAGTGATAAAACCAAAACCTTTCTCGTCGTTAAACCACTTGACGGTACCGCTCTGACGTGTGGACATTTCTTATTTCCTTTGACGCAAAAATTGATGACAGTCTCTTTCTCATGAAAGAGTACTGGGGCTGGTTGCAGGAGAGTAAGAAGACGTCGAACGGGATGTAGCTAACTTGTAGGCTACTGCCCAGGTCACGATTCCAAGCTGACCCATGCAAACACAGTGGAGAAACTCTACGCCAACTACGGGAGAAAAAACAAGCCCTGCGAAGCCCCCGGTTTTACTGAGCTTGAGCAAGTTAATCCTTTCACTAGTGCAGCCTTAGACGATTCGCTTGTTCAATTGTTTTCGAACGTTATAAGCAAAGTTCATATTCGAATCGATTGTTGGAAAATGCACTTTTTTGTGGCGATTGCGTGACACATTAGTGCACGCATTACGCAATCGCGTTACTTATAGAAACAGTCAATCAACCGCGATAGTAGCGTTGTGGAACAAATGGCATTTTGCTTACAAGCATTGGCACCTTTTTCCCACGTACGATTGCCCAAACGGTGGTGTCGAGGGTGACATAAGCGCTGTCGAGGTAACCCATCGCCAGTGGCCCACCCAAGGTCGGACCGAAACCGCCGCTGCACACGCTGCCGATGATTTCGCCGGCTTCGTTGACGATTTCTGCGCCTTCACGCACTGGCGTACGTTCTTGCGGCAGCAGGCCGACGCGTTTGCGTGCCACGCCATTTTGTTGCTGAGCGAAAACGTTCTCCGCGCCCGGGAAACCGCCGGCCCGCGCGCCATCAGCGCGACGTGGCTTGGAGATTGCCCACAGCAGGCTGGCTTCGATCGGCGTGGTCTCGGTGTTCATGTCATGGCCGTAGAGGCACAGGCCGGCTTCCAGGCGCAGCGAATCGCGGGCGCCGAGGCCGATGGCCTGGACTTCCGGTTCAGCGAGCAGGGCGCGCGCGAGTTTTTCCGCATCGGCGGCCGGTACCGAGATTTCGAAACCGTCTTCACCGGTGTAGCCCGAACGGCTGACAAAGCATTCGACGCCCAACAGATTCACACGGGCGAACTGCATAAAAGTCATTTTTTCAACGGAAGGTGCCAGTCGCGCCAGCACGGTAACGGCTGCCGGACCCTGCAATGCCAAGAGTGCGCGCTCCTCGAAAAGCGCCGTAATGGTGCACTGATCGCCGATGTTTTTTTGCAGGTGAGCCAAGTCCTGATCCTTGCACGCGGCGTTGACCACCAGGAACAGTTCGTCGTTGCCGAGGTTGGCGACCATCAGGTCATCGAGGATGCCGCCGTTGTCGTTGGTGAACATCGCGTAACGCTGCATGCCCACCGGCAGGTCGATGATGTCCACCGGCACCAGGGTTTCCAGGGCTTTGGCGGCATTGGCACCGCTCAGGCGGACCTGACCCATGTGCGAGACGTCGAACAGCCCGGCGTGCTCACGGGTGTGTTGGTGTTCTTTCATTACGCCGAGCGGGTATTGCACTGGCATGTCGTAGCCGGCGAACGGCACCATGCGAGCGCCGAGTTCGATGTGCAGAGCGTGCAGCGGGGTTTTCGACAGTTGTTCGGTGGACATGCGTGGCTCCTTGAAAATTTGAGTTTGGGGGTAAGAGGCAAGATCAAGATCAAAAGCCCCTCACCCCAGCCCTCTCCCGGAGGGAGAGGGGGCTAATTACGTTTCTCTCCCTGGGGGAGAGGTGGTCAATTTCGTTTGGCTTGGTTCTTGATCAGCATTCGATGATGTTGACCGCCAGACCGCCACGGGCGGTCTCTTTGTATTTGCTTTTCATGTCGGCGCCGGTCTGGCGCATGGTGCGGATGACTTTGTCGAGGGAGACGAAATGCTGGCCGTCGCCACGCATGGCCATGCGTACTGCGTTGATGGCTTTCACCGAGCCCATCGCATTGCGCTCGATGCACGGCACTTGCACCAGTCCGCCAATCGGGTCGCAGGTCAGGCCGAGGTTGTGCTCCATGCCGATTTCCGCCGCGTTCTCGACTTGCTGAACGCTGCCACCAAGCACTTCGCACAACGCCCCGGCCGCCATCGAACAGGCCACGCCGACTTCACCCTGACACCCGACTTCGGCGCCGGAGATCGAGGCGTTTTCCTTGTAGAGAATGCCGATGGCCGCCGCGGTCAGCAGAAAGCGCACGACGCCGTCGTCATTCGCGCCGGGGATAAAGCGCATGTAGTAATGCAGCACCGCCGGAATGATCCCCGCCGCGCCGTTGGTAGGTGCGGTAACCACACGCCCACCGTTGGCGTTCTCTTCGTTGACCGCCAAGGCATACAGGTTGACCCAATCAAGCACCGATAACGGATCACGCAACGCCGATTCCGGGTTCTTGCACAGTTGCCGATGTAACGCTGCCGCACGGCGTTTGACCTTCAAACCGCCCGGTAAAATGCCTTCGTTACGGCAACCGGCGGCGACGCAATCCTGCATCACCTGCCAGATGTTCAGCAGCCCGGCGCGGGTTTCCGCTTCCGGGCGCCAGGCGCTTTCGTTGGTCAGCATCACCTGACTGATCGACAGGCCATAGGTGGCGCAATGACCGAGCAAGTCCTTGGCACTTTTGAACGGGAAGGTCAACGGTGTGGCGTCTTCGACGATGCGATCGGCTCCGGCCGCGTCTTCATCGACGACAAAACCACCACCGACCGAATAGTACTCGCGGCTGCGGATCTGAATCCCCGCCGCATCGAAGGCGCGGAAGATCATGCCGTTGGGGTGATAGGCCAGCGGCTTGCGGATCATTGCCAGGTGTTCTTTCTCGTTGAACGCGATGCTGTGTTCGCCAAGCAGATTCAGCCGGCCGTTGCCGCGTATCTCTTGCAGGCGCGCGGCGACGGTTTCGGTATCAACGGTGTCCGGGTGTTCGCCTTCGAGGCCGAGCAGCACGGCTTTGTCGCTGCCGTGCCCCTTGCCGGTGGCGCCGAGGGAGCCGTAGAGTTCAACGCGAACGCTGGCGGTGGCCGTTAGCAGGTTTTCACGGCGTAAACCTTCGGCGAAACGCGCAGCAGCACGCATCGGGCCGACGGTGTGGGAGCTGGAGGGGCCGATGCCAATCTTGAACAGGTCGAACACGCTTAACGACATGAGTGGTTCTCCGGTTTCTTGTTATAGGAATTGGCGAAAGTCCGAAATCGGTTGCAGATCCCTTGTGGGAGCGAGCCTGCTCGCGAAAGCGCTGTGTCAGCCAACCTTTCATTAACTGACACTACGCTTTCGCGAGCAGGCTCGCTCCCACAGGGGGATCTGTGGTGTTGCAGAAATCGGGGCGATTGAAGCGCCCCTCATTCGTTTAAGCGTAGCTTTCGATCGACGGGCAGGCGCACACCAGGTTGCGATCGCCGAAGACGTTGTCGACACGACCGACCGGCGGCCAGTATTTGCCTTCGATCAACGACGCAACCGGATACACGGCTTGCTCGCGGCTGTACGGGTGGGTCCACTCGCCAACCAGTTCCGCAGCGGTGTGCGGCGCGTTCTTCAGTGGGTTGTCGTCCTTGTCCAGCGTGCCGTTTTCCACCGCGCGGATTTCTTCGCGGATACGGATCATCGCGTCGCAGAAGCGGTCCAGTTCTTCCTTGGATTCACTTTCGGTCGGCTCGATCATCAACGTGCCAGCGACCGGGAACGACATGGTCGGGGCGTGGAAGCCGAAGTCGATCAGGCGCTTGGCGACGTCATCAACGCTGATGCCGCTGCTGTCTTTCAATGGACGCAGATCCAGAATGCATTCGTGCGCCACCAGGCCGTTGCTGCCGGTGTACAGCACTGGGTAGTGCTCTTCGAGGCGACGGGAAATGTAGTTGGCATTGAGGATCGCCAGCTGCGAAGCACGCTTCAGACCGGCGCCACCCATCATGCGAATGTACATCCAGGTGATCGGCAAAATACTTGCGCTACCGAACGGTGCCGCACAGACCGCGCCTTCCTTGCGTTCCATCTGGCCGTGGCCCGGCAGGAACGGGGTCAGGTGCGACTTGACGCCAATCGGGCCAACGCCCGGACCGCCACCGCCGTGCGGGATGCAGAAGGTCTTGTGCAGGTTCAGGTGCGAAACGTCACCGCCGAACTTGCCCGGTGCACAGAGGCCGACCATTGCGTTCATGTTGGCGCCGTCGATGTACACCTGGCCGCCGTTGTCATGAATGATCCCGCAGATTTCGCGGATGCCTTCTTCGAACACGCCGTGGGTCGACGGGTAAGTGATCATCAGCGCGGCGAGGTGTTCGCGGTGCTCGATGGCTTTGGCGCGCAGGTCTTCGATGTCGACGTTGCCGCGCGCATCGCACGCGGTCACGACCACGCGCATGCCAGCCATGTTGGCGGTAGCCGGGTTGGTGCCGTGGGCGGACGACGGGATCAGGCAGATGTCGCGACGCTCATCGCCACGGCTCTGGTGATAGGCGCGGATCGCCAGCAGGCCAGCGTATTCACCTTGCGAACCGGCGTTCGGTTGCAGCGAGATCGCGTCGTAACCGGTGGCGGCGCAGAGCATCGCTTCCAGCTCATCGGTCAGTTGCTGGTAACCGGCACTTTGCGCGGCCGGTGCGAACGGATGCAGCGCACCGAATTCAGCCCAGGTCACCGGGATCATTTCGCTGGCGGCGTTGAGTTTCATGGTGCACGAACCCAGCGGGATCATGGTGCGATCCAGTGCCAGATCTTTGTCCGCCAGTTTGCGCAGGTAGCGCATCAGCTCGGTTTCCGAGTGATAACGGTTGAACACCGGGTGGCTAAGGATCGGCGACTGACGTACCAGCGATGCTGGGATGGTGCTCTGCACTGAGGCGGCGAGAGCGGCGAAGTCCGGCAGGGTCTTGCCGTCGGCGAACAGGCCCCACAGGGTTTCGATGTCAGCCTGCGTGGTGGTTTCGTCGACCGAAAGGCCCAGACGCTGAGCGTCGATCACGCGCAGGTTGATCTGCGCAGCGTGCGCCTTGTCATGCAGCACGGCGGTTTGTGCGCCGGTGGCCACGGTCAGGGTGTCGAAGAAGCTGGCTTGTTCGACTTTCGCGCCCAGCGCGGTCAGGCCCTTGGCCAGAATCGCGGTCAGGTGATGCACACGGTTGGCGATCTGCGTCAGGCCTTTCGGGCCGTGGTAGACGGCGTACATGCTGGCGATGTTGGCCAGCAGCACCTGCGCGGTGCAGATGTTCGACGTGGCCTTCTCGCGGCGGATGTGTTGCTCGCGGGTTTGCATGGCCAGACGCAGCGCAGGCTTGCCGAAACGGTCAACCGAGACGCCGACCAGACGGCCCGGCATGTCGCGCTTGAACGCATCTTTGGTGGAGAAGTAAGCGGCGTGCGGGCCACCGAAGCCCAGCGGCACGCCGAAGCGTTGTGCCGAACCGATGGCGACGTCAGCGCCGAACTCGCCCGGCGCGGTCAGCAGCGTCAGGGCCAGCAGGTCTGCGGCCACGGCCACCAGAGCGTTGGCGGCGTGGAAGCGCTCGGTCAGTTCGCGGTAGTCGAACACGTCACCGTTGGCGGCCGGGTACTGCAGCAGCGCGCCGAAGAACGGCGTTACGTCGGTCAGTTCACGCTCGTCGCCCACTACAACTTCAATACCCAGTGGCTCGGCACGGGTGCGCAGCACGTCGAGGGTTTGCGGGTGGCTGTGGATCGAGGCGAAGAATTGGTGGCTGCCCTTGTTCTTGCTCAGGCGTTTGCAGAAGGTCATGGCTTCGGCAGCGGCGGTGGCTTCGTCGAGCAGGGAGGCGTTGGCGATCGGCAGGCCGGTGAGGTCACTGATCATGGTCTGGAAGTTCAGCAGCGCTTCGAGACGGCCTTGGGAAATTTCTGGCTGATACGGGGTGTAAGCGGTGTACCAGGCCGGATTTTCCAGCAGGTTACGCAGGATCGGCGACGGCGTGTGGCAGTTGTAGTAGCCCTGGCCGATGTAAGTCTTGAACAGCTGATTCTTGCCGGCGATCGATTTGATCATTGCCAGTGCATCGGCTTCGCTCAAACCGTCGTCCATGCCGAGCACGCTGGTGCCCTTGATGCTTTCCGGGATGACGCTGGCGCTCAACGCTTCGAGCGAATCGAAGCCGAGGCTGTTGAGCATGGCTTGCTCGTCGCTGGCGCGCGGGCCGATGTGACGGGCGATGAATTCGTTGGCGGTGCCAAGATTTACTTGAGTCATGTCGGTGTTCCTCAGGCTTCGGCTTGGGCTTTGATCAGACGGTCGTAGGCGTCTTGATCGAGCAACTTGCCGACAGCGGCGGCGTCAGTTGGCTGGAAGCGGAAGAACCAGCCTTCGCCCAGCGGATCTTCGTTGACCAGTTCCGGAGCGTCTTCGAGCGCCGGGTTGACGGCCAGTACGTCGCCGTCGAGCGGCATGTACACGCCGCTGGCGGCTTTCACCGATTCCACGGTCGCGGCTTCAGCGCCTTTTTCGTAAGCCTGCAGCTCAGGCAGTTGCACGAACACCACGTCGCCCAAGGCGTTCTGCGCGAAAGCGGTGATGCCGACAGTAACGCTGCCGTCAGCTTCGGTGCGCAGCCATTCGTGATCTTCAGTAAAACGCAACTCGCTCATGGAAACTCCTCAGGGGGCCAGACTCGTCTGGTGGACGCGGTGGAATGGTCGGGCGCGAAGGCCCTTATTTATGAGGGGTTGATTAGCAAGAATGCGGCCAAGGTTAATTTATCTTTATAAATCAATGATTTAGGTATTCAAGGGGTCGGCGCGGGAGGTATCTCTGTAGCGAAATCGCTACAGCCTGGAGCGAGGATAAAAGCTGAACGGGATCAAAGCCTTGCACAGCGGTGATCGGAGGAGGATGTATCGATATCGTTCCGCTGTAGCGCATTCAGTACAGTTGGAGGTCGTTTTTGAACGGATTGCGAATGCGCCACAAATAAATGTAGGAGTGAGCCTGCTCGCGATAGCGGTGTGTCAGACGTCGCAAATGTTGAATGTCAGACCGCTATCGCGAGCAGGCTCACTCCTACAGGGGATTCGTGGTGGGTTCAGGATTTGTTGGGTATGCCGTACTTGCGCAACCGATGGGCGATCGCGGTGTGCGACGTTTGCAGGCGACTGGCCAGTTGGCGGGTCGAGGGGTAGCTGACGTAGAGCTTTTCCAGCAGCGTTTTTTCGAAGGACTCGACGGCTTGTTCGAGGCTGTCGACATCGCTGTCGGCTTGGCGCGCGACCGAGGTGCCAGCAATATCGAGATCGCCAATATCCACCAGGCTGCTCTCGCAAATCGCCGCCGCGCGGAAGATCACGTTCTGCAATTGCCGCACGTTGCCCGGCCAGCGATTACCGAGCAGCGCCGGGTAAGTCCCCGGGGCGAGGCGGCAGACCGGGCGCTGAATCTGCGCGCAGGCCTGCTGCATGAAATAGCGTGCCAGCAACAGAATGTCCTGGCCGCGCTCGCGCAGCGGCGGCACTTCGACGTTGAGCACGTTGAGGCGGTAGAACAGGTCTTCACGGAACAACCCTTCGCTGACCATTTTTTCCAGATCACGGTGGGTCGCGCTGAGGATGCGCACGTTGACCTTCACCTCGCGATCACCGCCCACGCGGCGGAAGCTGCCGTCGTTCAAAAAGCGCAGCAGTTTGGCCTGCAAGTACGGCGACATTTCGCCGATTTCATCGAGGAACACCGTGCCCTGGTTAGCCAGTTCCATCAGCCCCGGTTTACCGCCGCGCGCCGCGCCGGTAAAGGCTCCCGGGGCGTAGCCGAACAGTTCGCTCTCGGCGAGGTTCTCCGGCAGGGCCGCGCAGTTCAGGGCGAGAAACGGTGCGCTGTGGCGAGCGCTGATGGCGTGGCAGGCACGGGCGACCAGTTCTTTGCCTGTGCCGGTTTCGCCCTGGATCAACAGTGGCGCATCAAGGGCTGCCACCCGTTGCGCGCGCGCCTTGAGGGTGCGGATTGCCGGGGATTCGCCGAGCAATGCATCGAAACCCTCGGCATGGTCGTGGTGCAAGGCCGAGAGTTGTTCGCCGATGCGGTTCGGTTGATACAAGGTCAGCAGCGCGCCGGCATCGGTGATCGGCGTGGCGTCGAGCAACAAGGTCTGACCGTTGACGGTGATTTCGCGCAGCGGCAAACGGAAGCCGTGTTCGAGCAAGGTGTCGAGCAGGGCCGGATCGTTGAACAGTTCAGAGACGCTTTCACCCGCTGGTTCACGACCGTACAAGGCGATCAACGCCGGGTTGGCCAGCAGCACCTTGCCAGCGCTGTCGAGGGCCAGTACCGGATCGGTCATTGCTGCGAGCAAGGCATCGAGCTGCAAGTGCCGACGCTGGCCCGGGAGAATGTCGACCACGGTTACCGCCTCGACGCCGAGCACGCGGAACAAAGCGTCTTTCAGCTCTTCGAGCACTTGCGGGCTCAACGTTGGCGCGTCGATGTAGACGTTAGGCGGGATCATCTCCACCGCATCCAGATTGAGATTGCGCCCACCGAGGATAGCCAGGACTTCCTGGGTGATGCCGACGCGGTCGATGAAGCTGACGTGAATACGCATGGGGCGGTTCAGTGATCTGCAGTGCGGAGGGTGGCAAGTATGCCTTAAATCAAAATCACCCTCATCGGAAACGCCGCCCGCCCAGCCCTCTCCCAGGGGGAGAGGGGGCCGACCGAGGTGTCTGAGGTTTGACATCGACCTGAAAGAACCAGTCGATTATGGATTCGGTAAAGCGAGTTCAGATCGGCGTAACTCCGAAGCATCTGCCAATCAGTCCCCTCACCCCAGCCCTCTCCCAGGGGGAGAGGGGGCCGACCGAGGTGTCTGAGGTTTGACATCGACCTGAAAGAACCAGTCGATTATGGACTCGGTAAAGCGAGTTCAGATCGGCGTAACTCCGAAGCATCTGCCAATCAGTCCCCTCACCCCAGCCCTCTCCCGGAGGGAGAGGGAGCCGACCGAGGTGTCTGGCGCTATACGTCGACCTGTTAAATCGAGTCGATTATGGATTCAGTGATGCAGGGCCAGGTCGGCGTAACTTCGAAGCATCCCCCAATCAGTCCCCTCTCCCTTTGGGAGAGGGCTAGGGTGAGGGGCTTTTGAAGTTTATTCGAAGTGCTCAAGATTGACCGGGTCGCCGGACTTCATATCAAGTTGCTTGCGGATGTCTTCAAACATCATGTCGTAATGCTTGTGAACCGAGCCGATCTGGCTGTGCGTCTTGGGAATGCCGTACTTCTCGGCGATTTTCGTCACATTGTTGGCAAAGTTGTAGGCCTCCTCTTTGGGCAGGAAGAAGGTCTCTTTCATGTCCTTGCCCTGAAGATTGCCATGCATCGTGAACTGGATGCCTTTGCCTTTCTGCGGGTCGGTGAACACTTCATAGTCGAGGTGCACGTTGTAACTGACGTCATCCGGCGTCAACGCGTGCCGCTCAATATGCAAATGACCGGGTTCAAACTGGGCCATGGGTTTCTCCTTTCAAGGCATGGGAGAAGGGCAGACCTGGGGCCTGCCCCCGGAGTTTCTAATTATCGGTAAGTGATGCCCGGCTTCGCGGTGGTCACGCGAGTACCGGCAGTACCCTGGACAATCGCTTCGATATCCGCCAGCGAACCGATCACCGCAACTTTGCCAGTATGGCGCGCAAATTCGCAGGCTGCCTGCACCTTCGGTCCCATGGAACCGGCGGCGAAACCGAGGCGTTCCAGTTCATCCGGGTGCGCTTCGGCAATGGCTTTCTGCGTCGGTTTACCGTAGTCGATGAACGCCGCGTTGACGTCCGTGGCGATCACCAGCAGGTCGGCTTCCAGTTGCTCGGCGAGCAGCGACGAGCACAGGTCCTTGTCGATCACCGCTTCGATACCTTTGAGATTGCGGTTCTCGTCATACATGGTCGGAATGCCGCCGCCACCGGCGCAAATCACGATGCTGCCCTTGTCCAGCAGCCACTTGATCGGGCGGATTTCGAAGATGCGTTTTGGCCGTGGGCTGGCCACCACGCGGCGGAATTTATCGCCATCCGGAGCAATCGCCCAGCCTTTTTCGGCAGCGAGTTTTTCCGCTTCGGCCTTGTCGTAGACCGGGCCGATCGGTTTGGTCGGGTTCTTGAACGCGGGGTCGTTGGCGTCGACTTCAACCTGGGTCAGCAAGGTGGCGAACGGCACCTCGAAATCGAGCAGGTTGCCCAGTTCCTGTTCGATGATGTAGCCGATCATGCCTTCGGTTTCGGCACCGAGCACGTCCAGCGGGTAAGGGGTGACGGAGGTATAGGCCGCCGCTTGCAGCGACAGCAGGCCGACTTGCGGGCCATTGCCGTGGGCGATGACCAGTTGGTTGCCGGGATGGATCTTGGCGATTTGCTCGGTGGCGATGCGGATGTTGGCGCGCTGATTGTCAGCGGTCATCGGTTCACCACGGCGGAGCAGGGCATTACCGCCCAGCGCTACGACGATACGCATAATGCATGTCCTTTTCGTGTTGATCGTTCCCACGCTCTGCGTGGGAATGCTGCCACGGACGCTCCGCGTCCGCTGTGACGCAGAGCGTCACGGGATGCATTCCCACGCGGGAGCGTGGGAACGATCATGGATCAGCAGTGGTTACAGATCAGCCAGGGTCGAAACCAGAATCGCCTTGATCGTGTGCATGCGGTTTTCCGCTTGCTCGAAGGCGATGCAGGCTGGGGACTCGAACACGTCGTCGGTCACTTCGATGCCGTTTTTCAGGTGCGGATACTGCTCGGCAATCTGTTTGCCGACCTTGGTATCGCTGTTGTGGAACGCCGGCAGGCAGTGCATGAACTTGGTGCGCGGGTTGCCGCTGGCTTTCATCAGCTCGGCGTTGACCTGGTACGGCAGCAGTTGCTGGATACGCTCGGCCCAGGCTTCCACCGGCTCGCCCATCGACACCCAAACGTCGGTGTGAATGAAGTCGACGCCCTTGACCGCCGCTTTCGGGTCTTCGGTGAGAGTGATGCGCGCGCCACTTTCTTCCGCATATTTATGGCAACGCTCGACCAGATCATCCAGTGGCCACAGCGCTTTCGGTGCACAGATGCGCACGTCCATGCCGAGTTTGGCGCCGACCAGCAGCAGCGAGTTGCCCATGTTGTTGCGCGCATCGCCGAGATAGGCGTAGCTGATCTCATGGATCGGCTTGTCGGCGTGTTCACGCATGGTCAGCACGTCGGCGATCATTTGCGTCGGGTGATATTCGTCGGTCAGACCGTTGAACACCGGCACACCGGCGAACTTGGCCAGCTCTTCGACGATCTCCTGTTTGAAGCCACGGTACTCGATGGCATCGTACATGCGCCCCAGCACGCGGGCGGTGTCTTTCATGCTTTCTTTGTGGCCGATCTGCGACGAGTTCGGGTCGATGTAGGTGACGTTGGCGCCTTGGTCATACGCCGCCACTTCGAACGCGCAACGGGTGCGGGTCGAGGTTTTTTCGAAGATCAGGGCGATGTTGTTGCCCTTCAGGTGTTGCTGCTCGGTGCCGGTGTATTTTGCGCGTTTCAGATCGCGGGACAGATCGAGCAGGTAACGCAGCTCACGTGGGGTGTGGTGTTCCAGGCTGAGCAGGTTACGGTTGTGAATGTTGAACGCCATGATGATTCTCCTTGGATTCGGTAATCGGCCCGGCCGCTACGGGATGGGTGCGGCCGGGGAGATGGTCGTTTAGTAATCGATAGGATCGCGGATGATCGGGCAGGTCATGCAGTGGCCGCCGCCACGGCCTCGGCCCAGTTCACCGGCGCTGATGGTGATGACTTCCACGCCGGCCTTGCGCAGCAGGGTGTTGGTGTAGGTGTTGCGGTCGTAGCCGATGACCACGCCCGGCTCCACGGCCACCACGTTGTTGCCGTCGTCCCATTGCTCGCGTTCGGCGGCAAAGCTGTTGCCGCCGGTTTCCACCACGCGCAGCTTCGGCAGGTTGAGGGCTTTGGCCACGGTGTCGAGGAAGGTGCCTTCTTCGCGGCGGATGTCGATGCCGCCCTGTTTGCTTTCATCTGGTCGCAGGGTGAAGGCGACAATCTGGTTGACCACTTCCGGGAAAATCGTCACCAGGTCGCGGTCGCAGAAGCTGAACACGGTGTCGAGGTGCATCGCGGCGCGGGACTTCGGCAGGCCGGCGACGATGACTTTTTCCACGGCTTTGTTCTTGAACAGGTTCAGCGCCAGTTGGCCGATGGCCTGACGCGATGAGCGCTCGCCCATACCGATCAACACCACGCCGTTGCCGATCGGCATGACGTCGCCGCCTTCAAGGGTGGAGCTGCCGTGATCCTTGTCCGGGTCGCCGTACCAGATCTCGAATTCGGCGTTGGTGAACTGCGGGTGGAATTTGTAGATGGCGGTGGTCAGCAACGTTTCCTGACGACGCGCTGGCCAGTACATCGGGTTCAGCGTCACGCCACCGTAGATCCAGCAAGTGGTGTCGCGGGTGAACTGGGTGTTCGGCAGCGGCGGCAGAATGAAGCTGGAGTGGCCGAGGAAGTCGCGGAACATCTGGATGGTCTTGCCGCCGAAACTGTCCGGCAGATCATCGGCGGACACGCCGCCAATCAGGAATTCGGCGATGTGCCGTGGCTCAAGGCTTTTCAGCCAGGATTTGACTTCGTTGATCAGGCCCAGGCCCACCGAATCGGCGGTGACCTTGCGCTCGAGAATCCAGTCCAGCGCTTCCGGGATGGCGACGATGTCGGTCAGCAGGTTGTGCATTTCCAGCACGTCGATACCGCGCTCGCGCATTTTGGTGACGAAGTCGAAGTGGTCGCGCTTGGCCTGAGCCACCCAGAGCACGTCATCGAACAGCAGTTCATCGCAGTTGTTCGGGGTCAGCCGCTGATGGGCCAGACCTGGGGAGCACACCATGACTTTGCGCAGTTTGCCGGCTTCGGAATGGACGCCGTACTTAACTTTTTCCGTGGTCATTTCAGATCCTCCAGATAACAAATCAATCAGGGATTACAGAGTCAGGAAGCCGTCGTAGAGACCGTAGGCAGCCACCAGGGCACCCACGACCACTGCGGCGAAAATCAGCTTCTCGACGTTAGTGAAAATCGGTTGTTTGAGTTCCAGCTTGGCTTTGGCGAACAGGATCGCGCCAGGTGCGTAGAGCAGGGCCGAGAGCAGCAAGTACTTGACCCCGCCGGCATACAGCAGCCACACCGCGTAGATCAGCGCGATGCCGCCGATAATCAGATCCTTGCGCCGCTCGGCCGCGAAGCCTTCGTAGCTTTCGCCGCGCACCGCCAGCAGCAGGGCATAGGCCGCCGACCACAGGTACGGCACCAGAATCATCGAAGTGGCGAGGTAGATCAGCGACAGGTAAGTACTGGCCGAGAACAGCGTGATGATCAGGAAAATCTGCACCATCGCGTTGGTCAGCCACAGGGCGTTGACCGGCACGTGGTTGGCGTTTTCCTTGCGCAGAAACGCCGGCATGGTGTGGTCTTTGGCAGCGGCGAACATGATCTCCGCACACAGCAGCACCCACGACAGCAGCGCCCCCAGCAACGAGATGATCAAACCGACGCTGATCAGCGCCGCGCCCCATGGCCCGACCACGTGCTCAAGCACGGCGGCCATCGACGGGTTCTGCAGTTTCGCCAGTTCCGGCTGAGTCATGATGCCCAGCGACAGCACGTTGACCAGCACCAGAAACAGCAGCACGGTGATGAAGCCGATCACGGTGGCTTTGCCGACGTCCGAGCGTTTTTCCGCACGGGCCGAGAAGATGCTTGCACCCTCGATACCGATGAACACCCAAACGGTGACCAGCATCATGTTGCGCACCTGGTTCATCACACTGCCCAGATCCGGGTTTTTGATGCCCCAGATGTCAGCGGTGAAGATGTCCAGTTTGAACGCGAACACCGCGATCAACACGAACAGCAGCAGCGGTACGACTTTGGCGACCGTGGTCACCAGGTTGATGAACGCCGCTTCCTTGATCCCGCGCAGCACCAGAAAGTGCACGGCCCACAGTAAAACCGAGGCGCCGATTACCGCAGCAACGGTGTTGCCTTCACCGAAAATCGGGAAGAAATAACCGAGGGTGCTGAACAGCAGAACGAAGTAACCGACGTTGCCCAGCCAGGCGCTGATCCAGTAACCCCAGGCGGACGAGAAACCCATGTAATCGCCGAATCCGGCCTTGGCGTAGGCGTAGACACCGCCGTCCAGGTCAGGCTTGCGATTGGCGAGGGTTTGAAAGACAAAAGCGAGGGTGAGCATGCCGACAGCGGTGATGGCCCAACCGATCAGTACTGCACCGACGTCGGCGCTGGCGGCCATGTTTTGTGGCAAAGAAAATATCCCGCCACCGATCATTGAGCCGACTACCAATGCAACCAGTGCACCTAGTCGTAGTTTTCCGGGAGCTTCAGACATTGCATGACTCCATTGCAGGAGAGAAGAGATCACAGCGTAGTTCTGTTGTCTGTTCAAACAGCTGACTTAGATCAGTGCATGGTCACATTCCATTGTTAATGAATGACTTAGGCTTCGACTGAAGGCATAAATACTCTGCCCGCAAGGCCCGTCCTAGAGGCGTTGTGGCTACATTGTTGGGAATGGCTATTATTACTTTCGAATTATCACGCTAGTTCTTTTTCAGCTTTTGGCAAATTTTCAGCGTCTGTTTTCAGTACAGAATTGATTTATCAGGATCAGCGCACAAAACTGTCTTAACGTGCTAGGCGTTAGCGTCATCGGCTATATATAAACAGGCGTTAATTGGCGTTACCTGATAAACGTCATCTACCTTTATCCGTTTAGTTAATCGTCTTTAAAACCAAATTCTCACCACACATTCAAAGGGAAACTGAAATGTCGCAACCGACGCAAAAGCTGCGATTAGGCGCGTTGATCGCCCTGGTGGTGGGTTCGATGATTGGCGGGGGGATTTTCTCGCTGCCGCAGAACATGGCGGCACGCGCCGATGCCGGGGCGATCCTGATCGGTTGGGGGATTACCGCGATCGGCATGCTGACCCTGGCGTTCGTGTTCCAGACGTTGGCCAATCGCAAACCCGAGCTGGACTCGGGCGTCTATGCCTACGCCAAGGCCGGGTTTGGCGACTACATGGGGTTCTCCTCGGCGTGGGGTTACTGGATCAGTGCCTGGCTGGGCAACGTCGGTTATTTCGTCCTGCTGTTCAGCACCCTCGGTTACTTCTTTCCGGTGTTCGGCCAGGGCAATACGCCGATCGCCATCGGCTGCGCCTCGGTGCTGCTGTGGGCCGTGCATTTTCTGGTGATGCGCGGGATCAAGGAGGCGGCGCTGATCAATCAGCTGACCACGGTGGCCAAAGTCGTGCCGCTGATCATGTTCATCGTCATCGCGGCGGTGGCATTCAAGGCTGACATTTTCACTCGTGACATCTGGGGCACCAGCAACCCGAATTTCGGCGGGGTGATGGATCAGGTGCGCAACATGATGCTGGTCACGGTGTTCGTGTTCATCGGCATCGAAGGCGCCAGTGTGTACTCGGCGCGGGCGGAGAAACGCAGCGACGTCGGCCGCGCCACGGTGATCGGATTTATCGGCGTGCTGGCGCTGCTGGTGCTGGTCAACGTGCTGTCGCTGGGGATCATGAGCCAGCCGGAACTGGCGAATTTGCAGAACCCGTCGCTGGCGGCGGTGCTCGAGCACATCGTCGGGCCGTGGGGCGCGCTGTTGATCAGCATTGGCCTGGCGATTTCACTGCTTGGCGCGTTGCTGTCCTGGGCCTTGCTGTGCGCGGAAATCCTCTTCGCCACGGCCAAGGACAAGACCATGCCGGCGTTCCTGAAAAAGGAAAACAACAACCATGTGCCGGTCAACGCGTTGTGGCTGACCAACGCGATGATCCAGATTTTCCTGTTGATCACGCTGTTTTCCGCGGGCACTTACACCAGCCTGATTTATCTGGCCTCGTCGATGATTCTGGTGCCGTACCTGTGGTCGGCGGCGTACGCGGTGCTGCTCAGCGGACGTGGCGAAACCTACGAGCACGCCTCGGCAGAGCGCACCAAGGATTTGCTGATCGGCGGCATCGCGCTGGGGTATGCGGTGTGGTTGCTGTATGCCGGCGGGGTGAAGTATTTGCTGCTGTCGGCGTTGCTGTATGCGCCGGGGGTGATCCTGTTTGCCAAGGCTAAACATGAGCAGGGCGAGCCGTTGTTCACCCATGTCGAGAAAGGCATTTTCACCTGCGTGGTTATCGGCGCGGGGCTGGCGGCGTATGGGTTGTACAGCGGTGTGCTGTCGTTGTGAGGTTGTCGCTTGGGTATGCGCCGCCTTATGACTGGACGGCGATGTTGGGGTTTCTCGCGGCGCGGGCGGTGGTCGGGATGGAGGTTGTGGTTGAGGGTGTGTACTCGCGCAGCATCGGGTTGAACGGGCTTGATGGCACGGTTTCAATTTGGCCTGAGGCAGGGAATGCCTTGGCCGTTGAGCTGGATTTTCCTGATCCGTTGATGGTGCCCGAGATCGTTGTCAGGTTGCGGCGGATGTTTGATCTGGACGCGGATCTGGCGGTGATGCACGGGCATCTGGCAAATGATCCGTTGCTGGCGCGGTTGATTGCCGAGCGTCCGGGGTTGCGGATTCCCGGTGCGTGGAACGGGTTGGAGTTGGCGTTTCGCGCGGTGCTCGGGCAGCAGATTACGGTGGTCGCGGCGATTCGTCTGGCGGGGAAACTGGTTGCGCAATATGGGGCGCCGCTGGATTCGGGCGTGCCTGGATTGACCCATGTGTTTCCCGAGGCGAGCGTGTTGGCAGCGGCAGATCTGGCGGCGCTGGGCATGCCGAAAAGTCGCGGGCGGACGCTGTCGGGCGTCGCACAGGCATTGCTGGATGAGCCTTCTTTGTTTGAACCGAATCGCGAGGGTGGCGTGGCGCGGTTGTTGGCGTTGCACGGGATTGGCGAGTGGACGGCGCAGTACATTGCGTTGCGGCAGTTGCGGGATATGGATGGGTTTCCGACCGGGGATGTCGGGTTGCTGCGGGCGTTGGAGGTGCTGGAAGGCGAGCGGCCGACAGCGCGGGAATTGTCTTTGCGGGCCGAGGCCTGGCGGCCTTATCGAGGGTATGCGGCGCAGCTTTTGTGGACATCTTTGAGCCGGGCAGATTGATACATCATCGCTCGGTCTGAAATTGCAGCCCTCACCCCAGCCCTCTCCCGGAGGGAGAGGGGGCCGACCGAGGTGTCTTGCGTTGTCCATCGACCTGAAAGACCGAGTCGATTATGGATTCAGCGCCAAGCGTTCAAGTCGGTGAATCTCTCGAATATCCCCCAATCAGTCTCTCTCCCGGAGGGAGAGGGGGCCGACCGAGGTGTCTTGCGTTGTCCATCGACCTGCAAGGCCGAGTCGATTATGAATTCAGCGCCAAGCGTTCAGGTCGGTGAATCTCTCGAATATCCCCGAATCAGTCTCTCTCCCGGAGGGAGAGGGGGCCGACCGAGGTGTCTTGCGTTGTACATCGACCTGCAAGACCGAGTCGATTATGGATTCAGCGCCAAGCGTTCAAGTCGGTGAATCTCTCGAATATCCCCGAATCAGTCTCTCTCCCGGAGGGAGAGGGGGCCGACCGAGGTGTCTTGCGTTGTACATCGACCTGCAAGGCCGAGTCGATTATGAATTCAGCGCCAAGCGTTCAAGTCGGTGAATCTCTCGAATATCCCCGAATCAGTCTCTCTCCCGGAGGGAGAGGGGGCCGACCGAGGTGTCTTGCGTTGTCCATCGACCTGCAAGACCGAGTCGATTATGGATTCAGCGCCAAGCGTTCAAGTCGGTGAATCTCTCGAATATCCCCCAATCAGTCTCTCTCCCGGAGGGAGAGGGGGCCGACCGAGGTGTCTTGCGTTGTCCATCGACCTGCAAGGCCGAGTCGATTATGGATTCAGCGCCAAGCGTTCAAGTCGGTGAATCTCTCGAATATCCCCCAATCAGTCTCTCTCCCGGAGGGAGAGGGGGCCGACCGAGGTGTCTTGCGTTGTCCATCGACCTGAAAGACCGAGTCGATTATGGATTCAGCGCCAAGCGTTCAGGTCGGTGAATCTCTCGAATATCCCCGAATCAGTCTCTCTCCCGGAGGGAGAGGGGGCCGACCGAGGTGTCTTGCGTTGTACATCGACCTGCAAGGCCGAGTCGATTATGAATTCAGCGCCAAGCGTTCAAGTCGGTGAATCTCTCGAATATCCCCGAATCAGTCTCTCTCCCGGAGGGAGAGGGGGCCGACCGAGGTGTCTTGCGTTGTACATCGACCTGCAAGACCGAGTCGATTATGGATTCAGCGCCAAGCGTTCAAGTCGGTGAATCTCTCGAATATCCCCCAATCAGTCCCCTCTCCCTCTGGGAGAGGGTTAGGGTGAGGGGCTTTTAATTCCACTGTGGATGATGGGAACCCAATTCTGTAGCCGGCAACGCCCACTGAATCGGCGTGTCGCTGATCTTCACCGGCACCTGCAAACGATGCGCCGGTCCCCACGGAGTCTGCTCTATTGACGTGCTCTGATCCTGTTCATCCTCGACGCGCAACGCTTGCGTTGTCCCCGGTACATGCTCGATCAACAACTTCGCCGTACGCGCCAGCGACAATCGCGCCGAGCCCGAGCGGCCATTCGCCAACCGCTCAGTCAGCAACCTGAGCGCACTCGCCGCCATCAAATACCCCGTCGCATGATCCAGCGCCTGCACTGGCAACGGTGTCGGCTTTTCAGCCTGCTGCCAGCGCTGTCCGGCCTCGGCAATGCCGCTGCTCATCTGCACCAGACTGTCGAAGCCGCGGCGGTTCTGCCACGGGCCGCTCCAGCCGTAGGCGTTGAGGGCGACATCGATCAGGCCCGGTGCCAGTTGCCGGCGGCGTTCGGCGCCGAATCCGAGATTCTCCAGCGCATCGGCGCGATAACCGTGCAGCAAAATGTCGGCGTCTTTCAACAATCCTTCGAACGCCGCGCGATCCGCCGGATCCTGCAAGTTCAGCCGCGCACAGCGTTTGCCGAGGGTCATTTCCGGGACGACACCGGGCTCGTTCCAGGTCGGGGAATCGATGCGCAATACATCGGCGCCAAGGCCAGCGAGAAAACGGCTGGCAGTGGGGCCGGCGAGCACGCGTGTCAGATCCAGCACCTTGATCCCGGCCAACGGTTGCGCCACCGAGCCTTGCCACGCTTGGCTGTGCTCATCTTGCGAATCGAGGAAATGCACCAGCGGCTCGGCATTCACCGCGAGCCCCTGCGGATGCTTCTGCCATTGCGCCCAACTGCGCATCTCGGCGGCACAACCCTTGGCGTCGACCACCGCTTGCTCCAGATCCGTACTCGCCCATCGCGCGACTTTTACCGCTATCGCGGCACGGTCGGCGCAGGCACCGAGCACGCTTTCAGCGGCAGCGCGGTGATGCGGGGCGTTGGTGTGCAGGCGAATCCAGCCGTCGCAGGTCTGGTAATCGCCAGCGACTGGATCCCACAGGGGCGGAACTTGCCAGCCGATGGGACGGATTGATGTGGCGAACCAGAACGAGGCCAATCGACGATCGACTTCAACGGCGGGCCGTAGGCCGGTCTGCTGCCGGAGCAATTCGCTGACGGTCTGACCGGCCGCGGCCATGCTGGCGCAGGCAAGCTCAGTGACGGCGAACGCCGAGGGCAGGGCGCCATCAGCGGTGAATGGAATCGGCGTGTGCGGCAAGCCGAGTGCGGCTTGAATGGACGTGAGCAAATCAGTCATCAAAGGCCCTCCGGAGCGAGAGGGCGATGATAGTGCAAAAAATCACGAGGAGGATCGTTCCCACGCTCCGCGTGGGAATGCATCAAGGGACGCTCCGCGTTCCAGCTTCCGATTGGGACGCGGAGCGTCCCGGGCTGCATTCCCACGCAGAGCGTGGGAACGATCTCTTCGCGTCAGACGCGGAACTGATCCATCAACTTCATCTGCTGACTGGCCAGGGCATTGAGCTGGCTGCTGATCGCCGCCGACTCAGTGGCCTGCTCGGTCAGGGTTTCAGTCACGGTACGAATCGCCGAAACGTTGCGATTCACTTCTTCAGCCACCGCACTCTGCTGCTCAGCTGCACTGGCAATCTGCAGGTTCATGTCGCTGATCACCGTCACCGCATCGCTGATCTTGCCCAGCGCATCGACGGCCTGACGAATCTGCCCGGCGTTGTTGTGCGCCTGGGTCTGGCTCGAATGCATGGTCGCGACCACGCCACGGGTGCCGGTCTGAATCCGCTCGATCACGATGCGAATCTCTTCCACCGAATCCTGCGTGCGTTTGGCCAGGTTGCGCACCTCGTCGGCAACCACGGCAAAACCACGGCCGCTCTCACCGGCGCGGGCCGCCTCAATCGCCGCGTTGAGGGCGAGCAGGTTGGTCTGTTCGGCGATGCTGCGGATCACCTCCAGCACCGAGCCGATCTGCTCGCTGTTGACTGCCAACGCTTCAACTTCGGTCACAGCTTTGCTGACTTCGTCGGCCAGTTGATTAATGTCGCGGGTGCTGCGCTCGATGATCGACATGCCGTCCTTGGCCGACTGATCGGCACCTTTCGCGGCATTGGCGGCGTTCGATGCGCTGTTGGCGACGTCGTGGGCGGTGGCGCTCATTTCGTTGGAGGCGGTGGCGACCTGGTCGATTTCGCGGAACTGCACCTGCATACCTTCGCTGGTCTGGCGGGCGATTTCCGAAGACTGGTCGGCGGTACCGCGCGCCTCGGTGATGCTCTGTTTGATCTGCGCGATGGTCGGTTGCAGCTTGTCGAGGAAGCGGTTGAACCAGTTCACCAGTTCGCCCAGTTCATCTTGTTTGCTGTAGTTCAGGCGCTGAGTCAGATCGCCTTCGCCGCTGGCGATGTTCTTCAGCATCTCGGCAACGCTATTGATCGGGCGAGTCACGCCGGAGGCGGTCAGCCAGATCAGCAGCAGGCCAACCAGACCGGCAACCACGGCAACCAGCAGCGCGGTGATCACGCCGGTTTCCTGCGCATCATCGAGTACCGCTTGCAGCTTGACCGAGTCGGCCAGCAGCACTTGTTTCGGCAAGTCGATGACCACGCCCCAGGCGCGCGAGTTACCAATCGGATCGACCGGGTACACCGCACGAATAAGGTCGCCCTGTTCGAGGATCTTCGGTGTGCCGGAGGTCAGCAGTTGCAGCACATCTTTGCCATCGGCGCCGAGGGTGTCGCTGATCTTTTTGCCGACCTTGGTGGCGTCGGAGCTGTCGGCAGCGAGCACGCCGCTGCCGGAGACGATCAGCATATGCCCGGCGTTGTTGAACAGATTGCGCTGGGAGTCCACGGCCGCCGCTTGCAGGGCATCGAGGGCAATGTCGACACCGACCACGCCGATGGCTTTACCGTCGACGATCAACGGCACGGAAATGGTCGTCATGAGCATTTCCTTGCCACCGACAGTGTCGGCATACGGGTCGAGCAGGCAGGTGCGCTTGGCATCGCGAGGGCAGGTGTACCAACTGTTGTAGGGCGTGCCGCTGACGCTGAGGGTGGTTTTGGTCAGGTCTTCTTCGACCATGATGGTGTTCAGCGAGGCGCCGGCGGCGCGGCTCCAGTAGGTGGCAAAACGTCCGGCTTCGTTGGACTGGCGCGCGGCATCGTTGGCGAATTCGCTGTCCTTGCCGTCGAGAGCGTTCGGTTCGAAAGCCAGCCAGATGCCGAGCACTTTGTCGTTGCGCTCGAAGGCGGTTTTCAAGCTCAGGTTCAACTCTTCACGCAAGGCGCCGGCGTCCAGCGAACGCTTGGCGGCCATGACGCGCATGTCCTTGATCTGGTCAGCCACGGCCGTGATCACCGTCAGGCTTTCGCCGAAGGTTTTCTGCACCCGCACGGCTTGTTCGGCGGCTTTGGCTTGCAGCAGATTCTGCACACTGGCGGTGAGCAACTGGTTGCTGGAGTTGCTGACCAGTTCGTCGTTCTGGTTGGTCTGGTAGATGTTCATGCCGACGATCAGCGCAACCACACCGAGCAGGCACAGGCCGGAGAGCAGAACGATTTTCAGGCGAATGGACAGAGCGTCGAACATGGGGCGATCTCGCGAATGAATAAAGGGTGGCATTCGGGCAGGAACTACCCGGTTCGCCAAATCCATTCAGCGCCATTCAATGCTCATCGGCGTGGAAGCAGAGGGCATGAGGCGCGTGCCGACGGACGGTCAGCGCTAAACGTTTGCGCAGGGGAAAGTGCTGCAAAAGCGATTAATTACAGGGATGTTTCAGTGTGGATACGGGGGCGGGTTCACGCGGGAATCGATTCCGGACGCGACCAGATCCACAGATTGCCCAGGCTCATCCCGGCAATCGCCAGATAGACCGGCCAGCCGTGATTGAGCATCACCAGCATTAACGTCGCGCAAAGTAACATGCTCACTGTCGCGCTGACTTTGGCCTTGCGCGCGATGATCTTGCCGTTACGCCAATTGCTGAGGATCGGTCCGAACAAGCGATGGTTTTCCAGCCAGGCACTCAGGCGCGGCGAGCTGCGGGTCGCGGCCCAGGCGGCGAGAAGGATGAACTCGGTGGTCGGCAGGCCGGGCACGACAATAGCGATCAGGCCGATGCCGAGGCTGACGTAGGCCAGCAGGCCGAACAGCACGCGGGCGAGTTTCGAGGAGGCGGGTTGCGGCATGGGCTACGCGGTGGCTTCTGAAGCGGAAGGGAGATCTTACAGGCTTACGCAGTTCCCATGTGGGAGCGAGCCTGCTCGCGAAAGCGGTGGATCAGTCACATTAATGTTGAATGTGCTGCCGTCTTCGCGAGCAGGCTCGCTCCCACAAGGAATAGTGTTGTGTCAGGCAGGTTCGGCTTCAGTGGCGTAAGCCTGTTCCAGCAGCACGGTGAAGCGGTTGAACGCGTCGATCGCGCCTTGCTCCACTTCAGCCTCTTCTTCAGCAGTGAACTGCAGCGAATCGAGGGTGCGCACGAAGCTTTTCCAGCCTTCGGCACGGCCACCTTCAGGCTCGCCGAGGTGACGGGCACCAAAGGTTTCGCTCAGCTCCAGCGCCACGGCGCGTTTGATCAGGAACGCCGCACCGAGCTTCGAACCTTCGGAAACAAAGATCCAGCCCAGAGCACGAGCCTTGCTCGGGTTTTTCACCGCGCCGGCGACCGGTGAAGGCACTTCGGTGTCGAGATCAGCCAGATCAGCCTTGGCCGCTTCGGCACGGCAACGCGCCGGCAGGTCAGGCACGATGGCGATCAGTTCGGCGTCGTTGTACAGATCGACCAGTTCCGACTGGAACAGGTACTGCGCGACGACGAAACGGGCGAAATTGGCGCGGGTCTCGAACGGCGCGTGGGCTTTGACCAGGGCGTCGACCTTGCTGTGCGGCTCGTGGGTGATCTGGTTCAGGCGTTGTGAACGCAGGGCTTTTTCCGAAGTGGTCATGACATGTCCTTGATAAAAGAGGCGCTTGATAACGAGACGAACAAGACGCCGTGCAAGCGTAAAAAAACCTCACTGCGCGGTGCCTGAACACGAGCAGTGAGGTCGACCGGATCAGATGTCCCAGATCAGATTGATCGCGAAGTTGCGACCCGGTTGGGTCAGGCGATCGAGGTTGGCCGGTTGCGTCACCGACGCTTCGCCGACGCTGTCGTAACCGCGCACGTCATCCCACAGCCAGTATTTCTTGTCGGTCAGGTTGTAGATGCCGCCGCTGACGGTGACGTCGTCGGTGACTTTGTAATAACCGGCCAGATCAAGAATGCCGAAGCCCGGGGTTTTGAACTGGCTGCTGACGCCATCCGGCGACTTGAAGTTGCTGTCGTCGACGCGATCCTTTTTCTTCACCACGCTCCAGCTCAGCAGGCCACCGTAGTTGTCCTGGTCGTAACCCAGACCGAACACGCCGGTCAGCGGGTTGACGCTGTTGATCGGCTCACCGTTGTCGTTGTTGCGACCATAGGCGTAGGCGATCGAGCCCTGGGTGTAGAGGCCTTGCGGCGCGCCGAACGCATCCAGATTCAGGCGACCTTTGACTTCCGCACCCTTGATGGTGGCGTGCTTGATGTTGGCCGACTGGAAGGTCAGCTCGTTGCGGCCCGGGGTCACCGCGTCTTCGTTGATGAAATCGCGATACTTGTTATAGAACACCGCCACGTCGAACGAACCGTGTTCGAAGTTGCCGCGCAGACCGGTTTCATAGCTTTTGCTTTTTTCCGGTTCGAGGTCCGGGTTCGGCGCCACGCTGTAGCCGGTGGTGGTGTTTTCGAAGCGGCCGTACAGGGCTTTCGCGGTCGGGGTGCGGAAGCCTTCGGCGTACTGACCGTACCAGGTGTAGTTTTCGGTCAGGGCGTAGGTCAGGCCGAATTTCGGCGAGACTTTGTGCCAGGTCTTGTTCTCGTCGCTGACCGTGCCTTGACCGTCTGCCGCCACGGTGTTGAGGAATTCCTGGGTGATGTGCGGCTTGAGCTGGGTGTAGTCGTAGCGCAGACCCGGCAGGAAGGTCCAGTTGTTCCAGCTGATCTGATCCTGAGCGAACACGCTGTAGGTGTTGATGGTCGGGTCCGGGAAATCGGTGGCCTTGGCCAACACGTCAGCGGTACTGGTCGCACCGATGGCGGTGCAGCCACGACCGACCGCCAGGCAGGTGCCGTCGCCGCTGCGCGAACCGGTGACCTTCTGCTGTTTGATGGTGGTGCCGTAAGTCAGCACGTGATCGGTGGCGCCGAGGGCGAACGCCTTGTCCAGCTGCGCGTCGAACACCCACTGCTTTTCTTCGTAAATGGTGTCGCGAGTACGCAGCACTTTACGGGTGATCGGGTAGTAGAACTCAGTGGTGCTCTGGTCGGTCTTGGCGATCTGGTGGTTGAGGCTCCACTTCACGTTATCGACCAGCAGGCTGTCGAGGGCGAACGAGTGTTCGATGCCGATACGTTCACGGGTGATGGTGTCGTTGCCGGTGCGCCACTGGTACATGCCGCCGGGCAGCACGCTGTTCGGAATGGTCGGGGCGCCGTTGAAGTACGGGCCGCCGTAAGCACTTTTCTGATCGGTGTCGCGATCATCCTTGTACTTTTCGTAGGTCAGGCCCAGGCGCGAATCTTCGTTGTAGTTCCAGCCGATCTTGGCCAGCACGTTGTAGGCGTTGACGTCTTCCGGGTTGGCGGCGGTGCGCTCAAGGCCAGTGCCATTGTTGCTGCCGTAGGAATCGGTTTCGTGACCGTCGCGTTGGCTGTAGTGCAGCAAACCGTCGAACTGGTCGGCACGGCCGGCAACGGTGGCGGACTTCAGCCAGCTGTCATCGGCCGAGCTGTAACCGCTTTTCAGGCGCGCACCGACGTCTTTGCCGGGCTTGATGATGTCGTCGGCATCGAGGGTGTAGTAGCTGACAGCGCCGCCGATGGCGTTGCTGCCGTACAGCACCGAGGCCGGGCCACGGAGGATTTCCACGCGTTTGACGATTTCCGGGTCAACGTAGTTGCGCTGGGTCTTGGCGTACGGACCGTTGAAGAAACCGTCCGGCACTTCCACACCGTCGACTTGCGTCAGGATGCGGTCGCCGTCGATGCCACGGATGTTGTAGCCGCTGATACCGCCACGCTGACCGGCGCCACCGACGGAAACGCCCGGCTCGTAACGCACCAGATCCTTGATGGTGTTGACGTTGTTGCGGTCCAGATCCTGACGGGTCTGCACGGTGACGGTAGCCGGCACGCTGTTGACCGACTGCTCCTGACGGGTGGCGCTGATGGTCACCTGATCCAGATTGAGCGTGCCGCTGGCGTTGCGCTTTTCCAGCACCACATTGTTGTTGCTGATTTTGCGGAAGCTCAGGTTGGTCCCCACCAACAGACGCTCCAGGGCCTTTTCCGGTGGCAACGAGCCACGCACGCCCGGCGACGACACGCCCTGACCCAGTTCTGCCGGCAAGCCGACCTGCCAACCGGTCACGGTGGTGAAGGCATTGAGCGCCGACACCAGCGGCTGCTGGCCGATGGCGAACGAGTAATCGCCCATGTTGCGCGTCGGTTGCTCGGTGGCCGCCATCAGCGGCGCAGTGCCCGCCATCAGGATGGCCGCGGTCAGCAGCGACAAGACGCGGGAAGGGGAGGAAGTCTGGCGGGTAAGGCGTGAGGACATCGATAGCGCTCCGTGTCGCACGAATCTTTATAGGTGCTGATTGACTCGCGTGTTGCGAATCAATTGCATTGGCTATAACGAGACGTACTGACGTTGGCTATCGAGTAAAAATAATTCTCATTTAGTTCAAGATGACCAGGGCGGGGAATTCTTTCAGTTGCGCCGAGGTGATCTGAGCGAGGGAACGAACCACGTCGAGCGGCTGGTCGAGACGGTAATTGCCGGTCACGGCAACGTCCGCCAGTTGCTCGTTGTTGTTGATGATCCAGCCCGGGTAGTAGCGGCGCAATTCGGCCAGCACCTGATTCAGCGGGCAGTTCTCGAACACCAGTCGGCCCTGTACCCACGCCAGATCGGTGTTGGCGTCGAGTTTGGCCGGGCGGTCGAAACCGTTGGGACCGATGCGGATGCTCTCACCGGCAGTCAGACGCACGCGGGCGTCGTTGTGCGTGGCGCGCAGATCGACGTCACCGCGCTGCACATTGACCTGCGCGACGCCATCGAGATAACGCACGGCGAACGCGGTATCGCGCACGCTGGCAGTGACTGGCCCGGCATCGATTTCCAGCGGTTGACTGCGGCCGCTGGCGATTTCGAAAAACGCTTCGCCCTGAAACAACCGGGCAACGCGCTGTTGGTCGTTGATGGTGCTGGAAAATGCCGAATTGGTATTGAGCAGGACTTTCGAGCCGTCCTCCAGTTGCAGACGCTGACGCTCGCCAACCACGGTCAGGTGGTCGGCCTGAATGCGCATCGGCAAGTTACTGAAACTGAACAAGCCGAGGATCAGCACCGCGGCGGTGGCCAGTGGTTTCCAGTGCGGACGCAGACGATTGAGGAAGGTGACTTTCGCAGGTTTCGCCGCCAGGTTTTGCGCGCACTGGGCGATTTGCGGGCCGTCCCAGATTGCCTGGGCCTTGGCGAACGCCTCGGCATTTAAAGGATCGGCCGCGAGCCAGGCATGAAACTGCCGGGTCTGCTCCTCGTCCGGGCTGCCGAGCACGATGATCCAGTCCAAAGCCTGGTCCATTGCGTTTGCAGCGTCCTGCACCGAATTCGGCGAAGGCGAGCGGTGGGTGTCCGTCACGGTGTTTCCTCGGCAGTGTCTGCGCACGGCTGTTTTTCAAGTGAAGCGTAAAAGTCGGGCAAGGGTAACAAAGCCCGATGATCCGTGCAGGCGATCCTGGCACTTACAGAAAAGCCCTACGATCTCAGTCGCCATTCAGACGTTCAGCGACACCGATGCAAATGCTCATGATCAGCTTCAGTTCTTTTTGCACGGTGCTGAGGGAAACGTTCAGCACATCAGCGATTTCCTGATAACTGTTCCCGTGCAAACGGCTGAGGATGAAAATCTGCTGCTGGCGTGGGCTGAGTTGACTGAGGCTCACGTTCAGGCGCTCCAGCATCTGTTCGGCGTGGGCGGCGTCTTCGGCGCTGCTGGCGGGGGCGGCGATGCTGTACACGACATCCTGCGGCACATCATCGACCATGGTCCGCGAATGGATCTTGCGCGCGCGCAAATGATCCAGCGCCAGATTGCGCGCGGTCTGGAAAACAAAAGGTTCGAGGTGATCGATGGCCCGCTCGCTCAACGCCCGCGTCACGCGCAGGTAGGTCTCCTGCAGCAGGTCTTCAGCGGTGCTGTGATTGTTGACCATCCGTTCCAGCGTTCGCAGCAAGGATGTGCGCTGGGTGAGGAAGACGTGGTTGAAGCGCGATTGACTCACGGGAGGACCTGATCGATTTCAAGCGAATGATAATGCTTATCATCTAGTCGAATGGTCAAGCCCTGATTTTGAATAGAACGAAAAACCTTGTGGGAGCGAGCCTGCTCGCGAAAGCGGTTTGTCAGCCAACATAAATGTTGAATGACGCATCGTATTCGCGAGCAGGCTCGCTCCCACAGGGATAGGGGATTACTTGAGATTATTCGGCGTTACACAACGCCAGGCAGTTATCCAGCATGCGGTTCGAGAAGCCCCACTCGTTGTCGTACCAGGCCAGCACTTTCAGCAGTTTGCCGCTGGACTTGGTGTGGTTGGCGTCGAAGATCGACGACAGCGGGTTATGGTTGAAGTCGCTGGACACCAGCGGCAACGTGTTGAAACCGAGAATCTTCGAGTGCTGGCTCGCGGATTTCATCAGCGCGTTGACTTCCTCGGCGCTGGCTTCTTTTTTCAGCTGCACGGTCAGGTCCACCAGCGACACATTGATCACCGGCACGCGCACGGCCATGCCGGTCAGTTTGCCCGCCAGTTCCGGCAGCACCAGGCCCACCGCTTCAGCGGCGCCGGTCTTGCTCGGAATCATGTTCTGCGTGGCCGAACGCGCGCGGTACGGGTCGGTGTGATAGACGTCGGTGAGGTTCTGATCGTTGGTGTAGGCATGAATCGTGGTCATCAAACCGCTTTCAATGCCCAGCTCACGGTGCAGCACCTGCGCTACTGGCGCCAGGCAGTTGGTGGTGCACGAAGCGTTGGAGATGATCTGGTGCGACTGGCGCAGAATGTCGTGGTTCACACCATAAACCACAGTGGCGTCGGCACCTTTGGCCGGGGCAGAAATGATCACTTTGCGCGCGCCGGCAGTAATATGCGCGGCCGCTTTGGCGCGATCGGTAAAGAGACCGGTGCATTCGAACACCACATCAATCTTTTCCGCCGCCCATGGCAGCTCGGCCGGGTTGCGAATCGCGCTGACCGCAATGCGGTCGCCGTTGACGGTCAGACTTTCATTGTCATGCTCGACCTGAGCGTCGAACGTGCCGTGAACGGTGTCGTATTTGAGCAGATGGGCATTGATCGAGCTGTCGCCCAGATCGTTGATGGCGACGATCTGCAGATCCTGTCGATAGCCTTGGGTATACAGTGCGCGCAGGACATTACGGCCGATGCGGCCAAAACCATTGATTGCGATTCGAAGAGTCATGGAACAGCGCCGCCGTCGTTTTGTTGTTGGAATTACAAGATTATTCGCATAAAAATAGAAAACAAGCCTTTTTAGTGGCAATATTTTGTTTTATCTACAACGAGTGACCTGAATCAACTGGTCCGAATGGTCAAAAAAGCCGTCTGTCATTCCAACAACAACGGCGTTTGATCAGCATAGACAATCAGGTCGCCACATCCGTTAGCCTGGAGTTCTACACATGCATCCCCGCGTCCTTGAGGTCACCGAACGGCTTATCGCCCGCAGCCGCGCCACGCGTCAGGCTTACCTTGCACTGATTCGCGGCGCCGCCACCGACGGGCCGATGCGCGGCAAGCTGCAATGCGCCAACTTCGCCCACGGCGTGGCCGGGTGCGGCAGCGAAGACAAGCACAGCCTGCGGATGATGAACTCGGCGAACATCGCCATTGTTTCTTCTTACAACGACATGCTCTCGGCGCATCAGCCGTACGAAGTATTCCCGGAACAGATCAAGAACGCCCTGCGCGAAATCGGCTCGGTCGGCCAGTTCGCCGGCGGCACTCCGGCGATGTGCGACGGTGTGACCCAAGGCGAGCCGGGTATGGAACTGAGCCTGCCGAGCCGCGAAGTGATCGCCATGTCCACCGCTGTGGCGCTGTCACACAACATGTTCGACGGCGCGCTGATGCTCGGCATCTGCGACAAGATCGTCCCGGGCCTGATGATGGGTTCCCTGCGCTTCGGTCATCTGCCGACGATTTTCGTCCCGGGTGGGCCGATGGTCTCGGGGATTTCCAACAAGGAAAAAGCCGACGTGCGCCAGAAGTACGCCGAAGGCAAAGCCACCCGTGAAGAGCTGCTGGAATCGGAGATGAAGTCCTACCACAGCCCGGGCACCTGCACCTTCTACGGCACCGCCAACACCAACCAGTTGCTGATGGAAGTCATGGGCCTGCACTTGCCGGGCGCTTCTTTCGTCAACCCGAACACGCCGCTGCGTGATGCGCTGACCCGCGAAGCCGCGCATCAAGTCACGCGCCTGACCAAACAGAACGGCAACTTCATGCCGATCGGCGAAATCGTCGACGAGAAATCGCTGGTCAACTCGATCGTCGCGCTGCACGCCACCGGCGGCTCGACCAACCACACCTTGCACATGCCAGCCATCGCCATGGCCGCGGGTATTCAACTGACCTGGCAAGACATGGCCGACCTCTCCGAAGTCGTGCCGACCCTGAGCCACGTCTACCCGAACGGCAAAGCCGACATCAACCACTTCCAGGCAGCGGGCGGTATGTCGTTCCTGATCCGCGAACTACTTGGCGCCGGTCTGCTGCACGAAGACGTCAACACCGTGCTCGGTCATGGCTTGAGCAAATACACCAAAGAACCGTTCCTTGATAACGGCGAACTGGTCTGGCGTGAAGGTCCGGTCGACAGCCTCGACGAAAACATCCTGCGCCCGGTCGCCCGTGCGTTCTCGGCGGAGGGTGGTTTGCGCGTGATGGAAGGCAACCTCGGTCGCGGTGTGATGAAGGTGTCCGCCGTCGCCCTGGAAAACCAGATCGTCGAAGCACCAGCGATGGTGTTCCAGGATCAACAGGATCTGGCCGACGCGTTCAAGGCCGGCCTGCTGGAAAAAGATTTCGTCGCGGTGATGCGCTTCCAGGGCCCGCGCTCCAATGGCATGCCCGAGCTGCACAAAATGACGCCGTTCCTCGGCGTGCTGCAGGATCGCGGCTTCAAAGTCGCCCTGGTGACGGACGGGCGGATGTCCGGCGCCTCGGGGAAAATCCCCGCAGCGATTCACGTCAGCCCCGAAGCTTATGTCGGTGGTGCTTTGGCGCGCGTGCAAGAGGGCGATATCATCCGCGTCGATGGCGTCAAAGGCACCTTGGAACTCAAGGTCGACGCCGCCGAATTTGCAGCGCGCGAACCCGCCAAAGGCCTGTTGGGCAATAACATTGGCAGCGGGCGCGAACTGTTTGGCTTTATGCGCATGGCCTTCAGCTCGGCGGAGCAGGGCGCCAGCGCCTTCACTTCTGCCCTGGAGACGCTTAATTGAAACTGGCTTTGGTCGGTGACATCGGAGGCACCAACGCGCGGTTTGCGTTGTGGAAAAACCAGCAACTGCAATCGGTTCAGGTGCTGGCCACGGCCGACCACGCCAGCCCGGAAGAGGCGATCAGCCTCTACCTGAGCGGACTCGGTCTGGCGCCGGGTTCGATCGGTTCGGTGTGCCTGTCAGTGGCCGGCCCGGTCAGTGGTGATGAGTTCAAGTTCACCAACAACCACTGGCGCCTGAGTCGCAGCGCGTTCTGCAAAATCTTGCAGGTCGAGCAGTTGTTGCTGGTCAACGACTTCTCGGCGATGGCGCTGGGCATGACCCGTTTGCAGCCGGGCGAATTTCGTGTGGTCTGCGAGGGCACGCCGGAGCCGTTGCGTCCGGCGGTGGTGATCGGTCCGGGCACTGGCCTTGGTGTCGGTACCTTGCTTGATTTGGGTGAAGGCCGTTTCGCGGCGTTGCCGGGCGAGGGCGGTCACGTTGATCTGCCGCTGAGCAGTCCGCGTGAAACCCAACTATGGCAGCACATCTATAACGAGATCGGCCATGTCAGCGCGGAAACCGCGTTGAGCGGTGGTGGTCTGCCGCGAGTCTATCGCGCGATTTGCGCAGTGGACGGGCATGAACCGAAGCTCGATACGCCGGAAGCGATCACGGCGGCCGGTCTGGCGGGTGATCCGATTGCCCTGGAAGTGCTCGAGCAGTTCTGCTGCTGGCTCGGCCGTGTCGCCGGCAACAACGTGCTGACCACGGGCGGGCGTGGCGGGGTGTATATCGTCGGTGGCGTGATTCCACGCTTCGCCGATTTCTTCCTCGAAAGCGGTTTCGCCCGCAGCTTCGCTGACAAAGGGTGCATGAGCGATTACTTCAAAGGCATTCCGGTGTGGCTGGTGACAGCGCCGTATTCTGGCCTGGTTGGCGCAGGCGTAGCCCTGGATCAATCAATCCCAACCTGAAATGCAATCAAACTGTAGGAGTGAGCCTGCTCGCGATAACGGTGTGTCAGTCAACGAATGTGTTGAATCCAAGACCGCTATCGCGAGCAGGCTCACTCCTACAGTTGTTTTGTGGTGTTTGTAAAATCAGTGCTTAAGGCATAATCCGCCCCAATTCCAACAACAAGGATGCCTTCGAAGTGAGCTCAGTCAACAAGTCGATATTGTTGGTCGATGACGACCAGGAAATACGCGAGTTGCTGGAAACCTACCTGACCCGCGCCGGGTTTCAGGTACGGGCCACCGCCGACGGTGCCAGTTTCCGTCAGGCCCTCAACGAGGCGCCGAGCGATCTGGTGATCCTCGATGTCATGCTGCCCGACGAAGACGGCTTCAGCCTGTGCCGTTGGGTACGTCAGCATCCGCGTCAGGCGCAGGTGCCGATCATCATGCTCACCGCCAGTTCCGACGAAGCCGACCGCGTGATCGGCCTGGAACTCGGCGCTGACGACTACCTCGGCAAACCCTTCAGCCCGCGCGAACTGCAAGCGCGCATCAAGGCTTTGCTGCGGCGTGCGCAATTCGGTCAGGAGCGCAGCGGCAGTGACGTGCTGGCCTTCGACGAGTGGCGGCTGGACATGGTCAGTCATCGACTGTTTCACACCGACGGCGAGGAAGTGATTCTCTCCGGTGCCGACTTCGCTCTGCTGAAGTTGTTTCTCGATCATCCGCAGGAAATCCTCGACCGCGACACCATCGGCAACGCCACCCGGGGCCGCGATCTTATGCCACTCGATCGCATCGTCGACATGGCCGTCAGCCGTTTGCGCCAACGCCTGCGCGACACCGAGAAACCGCCACGACTGATCCGCACCGTACGCGGCAGCGGCTACCAACTGGCAGCCAACGTGGTTGCCAGCAATGGTCACTGATTCGCTGCGTAAACTCGCCGCCAAGGTGCCGGTGCCGCGTTCGCTGCTCGGGCGGATGCTGCTGCTGACCTTGCTCGCGGTGCTGTTCGCGCAAACATTGTCGAGCGTGATCTGGGTCTCGCAATTGCGCGCCACACAGCTCGAAGGCCTGGTCACCAGCGCCCGCAGCCTTGCGCATTCGATGACCGCCAGCGTCAGTTATTTCCGCTCGTTGCCGGTGGCTTATCGGCCGTTGGTGCTCGACCAATTGCGCAGCATGGGCGGTACCCGATTCGTCGTGACGCTCAACGACAAACCGCTGGGCATGGACGTGCTGCCGGTCACGCCGCGTAAAGCGGCGGTGATGAAAGCGGTCGATGAAGTGCTGCGGCAGACCTTGGGCCATGACACCGATATCTCGGTGACCTTCGTCAGTCCCGAAGATCTGCGGATTTTCAATGCCGGGCTGAAACTCGATGAGCTGCCGCGCTCGTGGGCGCATTACGCGCTGACTCTGGAACCGGTGAACCCACCCGTTTTGGTCACGCAGATTCAAATGGCCCCGGGCGAATGGCTGTACATCGCCTCGCTGTTGCCCGAGCCGTACACCAGTCTTGAAGAACAAGGCCTGCCCTCGCAGCAGGTGTGGTTCATCGTCCTCACCAGCGGATTCTTGCTGTTGTTCATCGGCCTGCTGGTGCACTGGCAGAGTCGGCCGCTCAAGCGTCTGGCGCGGGCAGCGCGGGATCTGTCGCTGGGCGCCGACGTCGAGCCAGTGGCCGAGGGCGGCGGCAGCGAAGTGGTCGAAGTGGGCCGCGCGTTCAACACCATGCGCGAGCGCATCAGCCGCTACCTGACCGAGCGTAGCCAGTTGTTCAGCGCGATTTCCCATGACTTGCGCACGCCGATTACTCGTTTGCGTTTGCGCGTCGAATTGCTTGAAGACGAAAAGCTGCAAGCCAAGTTCGGCCGTGATCTGGATGAGCTGGAGTTGTTGGTCAAAGGTGCGCTGCAATGCGTGAAGGATACCGATATTCACGAGAACATCGAACCGGTGGACCTCAACCATGTGCTTGATTGTCTGGTCGAACCGTACCTGGCGCCGAACGGCAACGGTCGTGTGACTCAGCATGGTCGTGCGTTGGCGGCGTATCCGGGCAAACCTTTGGCTTTGAAGCGTTGCATTGGCAACCTGATCGACAACGCCTTGAAGTATGGGCAGAACGCGCATCTGCACATCGATGACGATGACAGCGCGTTTGTCTTGCACGTTGATGATGAAGGGCCGGGGGTGCCGGAGCAGCGTTTGGAGCAGGTGTTTGAGCCGCACTTCAGATTGGCGGGGCAGCAGCAGGGCTATGGCTTGGGGTTGGGCATTGCGCGCAATATTGCCCACAGCCACGGTGGGGAAGTGACGTTGCAGAATCTGCGTGAGGGTGGGTTGCGGGTGACCCTGCAATTGCCGCGTTCCGCGGATTGAGTCAAAAGCTTTCCCTCACCCTAACCCTCCCGAAACGTCGGACCGCCCGTAGGGAGAGGGGACTGACCGAGTTGTCTTGCGTCATACATCGACCTGAAACACCGTGTCGATTATGGATTCGCTGGAAAACTTTCAGGTCGGCGTAACTCTTCAATACCCCGCGGTCGGCCCCCTCTCCCGGAGGGAGAGGGGACTGACCGAGTTGTCTTGCGTCATACATCGACCTGAAACACCGTGTCGATTATGGATTCGCTGAAAAACTTTCAGGTCGGCGTAACTCTTCAATACCCCGCGGTCGGCCCCCTCTCCCGGAGGGAGAGGGGACTGACCGAGTTGTCTTGCGTCATACATCGACTTGAAACACCGTGTCGATTATGGATTCGCTGAAAAACTTTCAGGTCGGCGTAACTCTTCAATACCCCGCGGTCGGCCCCCTCTCCCGGAGGGAGAGGGGACTGACCGAGTTGTCTTGCGTCATACATCGACCTGAAACACCGTGTCGATTATGGATTCGCTGAAAGACTTTCAGGTCGGCGTAACTCTTCAATACCCCGCGGTCGGCCCCCTCTCCCTCCGGGAGAGGGCTGGGGTGAGGGTGGCTCTTTTGTCACGGATCAGTGACAAACCCCGCCCCCTTCGTTACAAGCCCACCCCGACCCGTTGTTTAGACTGCCCGCAGTCATAACAACAAAAAAGGCCACCCATGGATCTCTTCCAACCCGGCTTCAGCAGTTGGCTGAACGCCCCTGCCCACCAGCAATGGCTCGCCGCCGAAGGCTTGCGTCTGCTGGATTTCGCCAAGGCAGCAAAACTCCCACAAGGCTTCGGCAACCTCGACGAACGCGGCCGTCTGCCAGCGAACGCGCAAGCCGAAACCATGAACACCGCGCGCATGACCCACAGCTTCGCCATGGCCCATATTCAGGGCCTGCCGGGTTTCGCCGAACTGGTCGATCACGGCATCGCCGCCCTGCGTGGGCCGTTGCGTGATGCCAAGCACGGCGGCTGGTTTGCCGTCGCCGAACACCGCGACGACAACACCGGCAAGAACGCTTACCTGCATGCGTTTGTCGCACTGGCCGCGAGTTCTGCGGTGGTCGCGCAACGCCCCGGTGCGCAGGCGTTGCTGGATGACGCCATCGATATCATCGACACGTATTTCTGGAGCGAGGAAGAGGGCGCGATGCGCGAATTCTTCAATCGCGACTGGAGCGAAGAAGAAGCCTATCGCGGCGCCAACAGCAACATGCACGCGACCGAAGCGTTCCTCGCTCTTGCTGATGTCACCGAAGATCCGCGCTGGCTGGTGCGTGCGCAACGCATCGTCGAGCGGGTGATCCACGGTCATGCTGCCGGTAACGGTTACATGGTCATCGAGCATTTCGACCGCGACTGGCAACCGCTGCGTGAATACAACCACGACAATCCCGCCGATGGTTTCCGCCCTTACGGCACCACGCCTGGCCACGGTTTCGAGTGGGCGCGGCTGTTGCTGCACCTCGAAGCGGCCCGCGTGCAGGCCGGCATGCTCACCCCCGGCTGGCTGGCGACCGACGCGCAGAAACTCTTCGAGAACAACTGCCGTAACGGCTGGAACGTCGATGGTTTGCCGGGCATCGTCTATACCCTCGACTGGGGCAACAAAGCGGTAGTTCGCCACCGCCTGCACTGGACCCACGCCGAAGCCAGCGCCGCCGCCAGCGCCTTACTCAAACGCAGCGGCGATGCGCAATACGAAACCTGGTACCGGCTGTTCTGGGAATTCTGCGAGATGAATTTCATCGACCGTTGCGACGGCAGTTGGCACCACGAACTCAACCCGCAAAACATCCCGAGCGCTGATATCTGGCCAGGCAAACCCGATCTGTATCACGCCTGGCAAGCCGTGCTGATTCCGCGTCTACCCTTGTCACCCAGTATGGCGACTGCGCTGGCACAGTTATCCCAGAGCAGTCCTGTGTAACCATGTGGTGACATTCGCGCGTCCCTTCGTTACCTGCGAAGGGAAACGTCCTGTTTAAACTCCTGTGCAGCGCAAGCACCAGACTTGCAATGCATAACAACAAGAAAGGTACATCTCAGATGAATGCGATTTCTCGCCTCGCTACTGTCATTTCTGTCGCCTCCCTGTTCCCGCTCGCAATTCTGCCTCTCAGTGTTTCCGCTGCCGAATCCAAAGGTTCGGTCGAAGTCGTGCACTGGTGGACGTCCGGTGGCGAAAAAGCTGCCGTTGATGTGCTCAAGGCGCAAGTCGAAAAAGACGGTTTCACCTGGAAAGACGGCGCTGTCGCCGGCGGTGGCGGTGCGACTGCCATGACCGTGCTGAAAAGCCGTGCCGTTGCCGGCAACCCGCCTGGCGTAGCCCAGATCAAAGGTCCGGACATCCAGGAATGGGCGTCGACCGGCCTGCTCGACACCGACGTGCTGAAAGACGTCGCCAAGTCGGAAAAGTGGGACAGCCTGCTCGACAAGAAAGTCTCCGATACCGTGAAGTACGACGGTGATTACGTGGCCGTGCCGGTGAACATTCACCGCGTGAACTGGCTGTGGATCAACCCGGAAGTGTTCAAGAAAGCCGGGATCACCAAGAACCCGACCACCCTCGAAGAATTCTATGCCGCTGGCGACAAGCTGAAAGCTGCGGGCTTCATTCCGCTGGCTCACGGCGGTCAGCCTTGGCAGGACAGCACCGTGTTCGAAGCCGTGGTGCTCTCGGTCATGGGGGTCGATGGTTACAAGAAAGCCCTGGTTGATCTGGACAACGCCGCGCTGACCGGCCCGGAAATGGTCAAGGCGCTGACCGAGCTGAAGAAAGTCGCGACCTACATGGACGCCGACGGCAAAGGTCAGGACTGGAACCTCGAAGCGGCCAAGGTCATCAACGGCAAGGCCGGCATGCAGATCATGGGTGACTGGGCCAAGTCGGAATGGACCGCCGCCAAGAAAGTCGCTGGCAAGGACTACGAGTGCGTCGCCTTCCCGGGCACCGACAAGGCGTTCACCTACAACATCGACTCGCTGGCCGTGTTCAAGCAGAAGGACGCAGGCACTGCGGCCGGTCAGCAGGACATCGCCAAAGTCGTGCTGGGTGAAAACTTCCAGAAAGTCTTCAGCATCAACAAAGGCTCGATCCCTGTGCGCAACGACATGTTGAACAACATGGACAAGCTCGGCTTCGACTCTTGCGCACAAACCGCTGCCAAGGACTTCCTGGCAGACGCCAAGTCCGGCGGCCTGCAACCGAGCATGGCGCACAACATGGCGACCACGCTGGCGGTGCAAGGCGCGTTCTTTGATGTCGTGACCAACTACATCAACGACCCGAAAGCCGACCCGGCCGACACCGCCAAGAAACTTGGCGCAGCGATCAAGTCGTCCAAATAAGCGTCGGTAGCACAGGCTTCTCCTGTGGGAGCGAGCCTGCTCGCGAAGGCGTTGTGTCAGTTGCTCCATCCGTCGACTGACACACCGCATTCGCGAGCAGGCTCGCTCCCACAAGGGATCTCACTGTAGTTTTTATTCCCTGTACTGGATTTCCCCATGAGTTCTGTTGCTGTGTTCAGCAAGGCCTCGCCGTTCGATGCATTGCAACGCTGGCTACCCAAACTGGTGCTGGCGCCGAGCATGTTCATCGTGCTGGTGGGCTTCTATGGCTACATCCTGTGGACGTTCGTGCTGTCGTTCACCACCTCGACCTTCCTGCCCAACTACAAGTGGGCCGGTCTGGCGCAATACGCGCGGTTGTTCGACAACGATCGCTGGTGGGTCGCGAGCAAAAACCTCGCGGTGTTCGGCGGCATGTTCATCGGCATCACCTTGGTGATTGGCGTGTTGCTGGCGGTGTTCCTCGATCAGCGCATCCGTCGCGAAGGCTTTATCCGCACCATTTACCTGTACCCGATGGCGCTCTCGATGATCGTCACCGGTACCGCGTGGAAATGGCTGCTCAACCCGGGCATGGGCCTGGACAAATTGTTGCGTGACTGGGGCTGGGAAGGCTTCCGTCTCGACTGGCTGATCGACCCGGATCGCGTGGTTTACTGCCTGGTGATCGCCGCTGTGTGGCAAGCCTCGGGCTTCATCATGGCGATGTTCCTTGCCGGCCTGCGTGGCGTTGATCAATCGATCATTCGTGCCGCGCAGATCGATGGCGCGAGCATGCCGACGATCTATTGGAAAGTGGTGCTGCCAAGCCTGCGTCCGGTGTTCTTCAGTGCGGTGATGATCCTCGCCCACATTGCGATCAAGAGCTTCGACCTGGTCGCGGCGATGACCGCCGGCGGTCCGGGTTATTCCTCCGACCTGCCAGCGATGTTCATGTATTCCTTCACCTTCAGTCGCGGCCAGATGGGCATGGGTTCGGCCAGTGCGATTCTGATGCTCGGTGCGATCCTCGCGATCATCGTGCCTTACCTGTATTCCGAGCTGAGGACCAAGCGCAATGACTAGTCTCGCTGCCAAACCTGCTATCAGCCTGAGTCGCATCGCGATCTACGCGGTGCTGATCATCGCCGTATTGCTTTATCTGGTGCCGCTGGTGGTCATGTTGCTGACCAGCTTCAAGACCCCGGAAGACATCAGCACCGGCAACCTGCTGAGCTGGCCGACCGTGGTCAGCGGCATCGGCTGGGTCAAGGCCTGGGCCACGGTTGACGGTTACTTCTGGAACTCAATCAAGATCACCGTTCCAGCCGTGATCATCTCCACCGCCATCGGCGCGTTGAACGGCTATGTGCTGTCGTTCTGGCGCTTCCGCGGTTCGCAGTTGTTCTTCGGTCTGCTGTTGTTCGGCTGCTTCCTGCCGTTCCAGACCGTGCTGCTGCCGGCCTCGTTCACCCTCGGCAAAATGGGCCTGGCGAGCACCACCACCGGTCTGGTGTTTATCCACGTGGTTTACGGTCTGGCGTTCACCACGCTGTTTTTCCGTAACTACTACGTGAGCATTCCGGATGCGCTGGTGAAAGCCGCACGTCTGGATGGCGCAGGGTTCTTCACCATTTTTCGGCGGATCATTCTGCCGATGTCGACGCCGATCATCATGGTCTGCCTGATCTGGCAGTTCACCCAGATCTGGAACGACTTCCTGTTCGGTGTGGTGTTCTCCAGCGGTGATTCGCAGCCGATTACGGTAGCGCTGAACAACCTGGTCAACACCAGCACCGGCGCCAAGGAATACAACGTTGATATGGCAGCGGCGATGATCGCCGGCCTGCCGACCCTGCTGGTCTATGTGGTCGCAGGCAAGTATTTCGTGCGCGGGCTGACGGCCGGCGCGGTCAAGGGGTAATCATGGCAACGCTCGAACTTCGCAACGTCAACAAGACCTACGGTGCCGGCCTGCCGGACACCCTGAAGAACATCGAACTGTCGATCAAGGAAGGCGAATTCCTGATCCTCGTCGGCCCGTCGGGCTGCGGCAAGTCGACCCTGATGAACTGCATCGCCGGCCTGGAAACCATCACCGGCGGCGCGATCATGATCGGTGATCAGGACGTCAGCGGCATGAGCCCGAAGGATCGCGACATCGCCATGGTGTTCCAGTCCTACGCGCTGTACCCGACCATGAGCGTGCGCGAGAACATCGAATTCGGCCTGAAGATTCGCAAGATGCCTCAGACCGCGATCGACGAAGAAGTCGCGCGCGTGGCCAAGCTGTTGCAGATCGAACACTTGCTCAATCGCAAGCCGGGTCAGCTTTCCGGTGGTCAGCAACAGCGTGTGGCGATGGGTCGTGCACTGGCGCGTCGGCCGAAGATTTATCTGTTCGACGAACCACTGTCCAACCTCGACGCCAAGCTGCGCGTCGAGATGCGCACCGAAATGAAACTGATGCACCAGCGCCTGAAAACCACCACGGTCTACGTGACCCACGACCAGATCGAAGCGATGACCCTGGGCGACAAGGTTGCGGTGATGAAGGACGGCATCATCCAGCAGTTCGGCACGCCAAAAGAGATCTACAACGACCCGGCCAACCTGTTCGTGGCGAGCTTCATCGGTTCGCCGCCGATGAACTTCATCCCGCTGCGTCTGCAACGCAAGGACGGTCGTCTGCTGGCGCTGCTCGACAGCGGCCAGGCGCGTTGTGAATTGCCGATGAGCATGCAGGACGCCGGTCTCGAAGATCGCGAAGTGATCCTCGGTCTGCGCCCGGAGCAAATCGTGTTGGCGAACGGCGAGGGCAATGGCCTGCCGAGCATTCGTGCCGAAGTGCAGGTCACCGAGCCGACCGGTCCGGACACCCTGGTGTTCGTCAATTTGAATGACACCAAGGTCTGCTGCCGTCTGGCGCCGGACGTCGCACCGCAGGTGGGCGAGAGCCTGACGCTGCAATTCGATCCGTCGAAAGTGCTGTTGTTCGATGCCAAGACTGGCGAGCGCCTCGGCACTGCCGGCCAACCACAGACCGATGCGCGGTCTGCGAACGTGGCGCAATTCAAAGGCCGCTAAATAACAAATGTGGGAGCGAGCCTGCTCGCGAAAGCGGTCTGACATCCAGCATTGATGTCGCCTGATACACCGCATTCGCGAGCAGGCTCGCTCCCACAAAGGAGCACGCGGTGGATGGCCTGTAATCCATCGCAATTTATGTAAACCGCGTTAGATAAAAACAGTTAATAACAATAAAGACGAGGATGTAGGGATGAAAAAGAAACACGTCAATGCCCGGTTGATCTGCCAGGTTTCGGCTGCGGCGGCCTTGGTGCTGGCCGGTAACGCCATGGCGGCGGATGCCTTCAGTTCCGATTCGAAATGGATGACCGGCGACTGGGGTGGCGAGCGTACCAAGCTGATCGAGCAGGGTATCGACATCAAGGCCGACTACGTTGGGGAAGTCGGTGGCAACCTGAACGGTGGCTACAACGACGACAAGACCGCGCGTTACGCTGACCAGTTCGGTCTGGGCGTGGCACTCGATCTGCAAAAGCTGTGGGGCTGGGATAACACTCAGGCGAAGATCCAGCTGACCAACCGTAACGGCTACAACATCTCCAACGACCGCGTTGGCGATCCGCGTGCCGGCACCCTCAGCTCCTCGCAAGAAGTTTACGGCCGTGGCCACATGGTGCGTCTGACCCAGTTGTGGATTCAGCACCAGTTCTTCGACAACAAACTCGACGTCAAGGCCGGTTACTTCGGTGAAGGCGAAGACTTCAACACCTTCCCGTGCGACTTCCAGAACCTCGCGTTCTGCGGTTCGCAAGTGGGTAACTGGGCAACCAACATCTGGTACAACTGGCCCGTCAGCCAGGCCGCGATCCGTGTGAAGTACAACATCAACGACGAGCTCTACGCGCAGATCGGTGCGTACAACCAGAACCCGTCGCAGCTGGAACACGGCAACGGCTTCAAGCTCAGCGGCAGCGGCACCAAAGGTACTGTGTTGCCGGTTGAATTGGTCTGGTCGCCGAAGGTCAACAGCCTGCCGGGCGAATACCGCGTCGGTTACTACAAGAGCACGGCGGATGCCGACGACGTTCGCGAAGACGTCAACGGTTTCGACGCGGCTACCACTGGCGACGCGTACAAAACCCACAGCAGCAAAAGCGGCTACTGGTTTGTGGCGCAACAGCAACTCACCAGCCACAACGGTGATGCGACTCGCGGTCTGAACATCGCGGCCAACGCCACGTTCCACGACAAGGACACCAACTTCATCGACAACTATCAGTCGGTGATGTTTGTCTACAAAGGCCCGTTCGACGCGCGTCCGAAGGATGACGTCGGTATCGGTGCGGCGCGTATCCACGTCAACGATGACGTGAAGAAAAACGCCGAGCTGCTGAACGTTTCCAACGGTGTTTCGGATTACGACAATCCGGTGTTCTCGCCGATTCGTGAAACCGAATACAACTACGAGATCAACTACGGCTTCCACGTCACCAACTGGCTGACCGTACGTCCGAACCTGCAGTACATCACTCACCCGGGTGGTGTGGATGAAGTTGATAACGCTTTGGTCGCTGGCCTGAAAATTCAGTCTACGTTCTGACGCGTCTGCGATAAGCTCCTCTCTATGTGCGCATATTTGCGGACAGCCAAGGCTGTCCGCTTTTTTTTGAGGGGCAGTAATCCCCGTGACAGTTGAATTCGGAACCGTGGCCAATGCATGAGCATCCGCTACAACGCTTCTTCAAATCCCTGCGTGAACAACCGGTGTTCGCCTGGGAGCGATATCAGATGCGCGATGTGTTGGTGATCGATCACCCGCTGTGTCAGGCGGTGTTCAGTCGTCAGGGCGCGCAGTTGCTGCACTTTCAGCCGCGCGGGCAAAAACCGTGGTTGTGGTGTGCGGCGAAGTGGCCGCATGTCGGCGCTATTCGCGGTGGTGTGCCGGTGTGCTGGCCGTGGTATGGCCGTCATCCGAGCGAAAACGCCTGGCCATCGCATGGTTGGGCGCGCTTGCTCGACTGGAAGTTGCTAGACAGCAGCAGCGGCGAAGATGGCGTACGCCTGCACTGGCAATTGCAGCTGTGCGACTGGCAGGTTGACCTGCACGCACATCTGGGTGAACGCATGGAACTGCGCCTGAGCACCGAGCATCAGGACGACATGCCGTGCCAGTTGAGCCAGGCTTTGCACGCTTACTGGCGTATTGGCGATGTCGGTGAGATAGCGCTGTCTGGGCTCGAAGGGGCGCAGGGTTATGACCAGTTGAATCGCCAGGTTTGCCAGCAGGAAGGCGAGTTGCGGGTGGATGGCGGCTGTCAGCGAGTGTTCCAGCATGACGGCGAATTGCAGCTGAAAGATCACGCCTGGCAGCGCGAATTGTGCATCGATACCGGCGACAGCGCGGACACGGTGGTCTGGCATCCGGGCGCGCGGCCGTTGTTGGGCGTGACGTGGGATGAGATTTCGGAGTTTGTCTGTGTGGAAGCGGCGGCGGGTGGGACGGACAGCCTGCATCTGGCGCCGGGGGAGAAGGCGCATTTGAGTTTGCAGGCGTGGGCGGCGGCTTGAGTGTGTCAGTCATATCGTAGCCCCTCACCCTAGCCCTCTCCCGGAGGGAGAGGGGACTCACCGAGTTGGATTGGCTATGTCCACCGACTTGCGACTACAACGGTGATCTTGGCTTGGCCAAACCAGAGGTCGGTTTGAACGTTCAGGTCGATGTAACTCCTGAGAGCACCTCGGTCGGCCCCCTCTCCCTCAGGGAGAGGGCTGGGGTGAGGGGGCTTCTGATCTTTAGTTGAATTCATCTCCAACCGGATACCGGCTCGCATTCAAGCTCTCTTTGATCTTGCGCAAATGCGGCTGGAAATCCACCCCGCGACGCAAGGTCATCCCGGTCGCCAACACATCCAGCACCGTCAACTGAATGATCCGCGACGTCATCGGCATATAAATGTCGGTGTCTTCCGGCAACGGAATATTCAGACTCAAGGTACTGGCCTTGGCCAGCGGCGAATTCTCCGCCGTCAGGCCCAGCACCGAAGCGCCGTTCTCGCGAGCAATGCGCGCCACCTCGACCAGTTCACGGGTGCGACCGGTGTAGGAAATGATCACGAACAACTCACCGGTGTGCGCCACCGAGGCAATCATCCGCTGCATCAACACATCAGCATGCGCGGTGACGGCGAGGTTGAAACGGAAGAACTTGTGCTGCGCATCCAGCGCCACCGGTGCCGAAGCCCCGAGGCCGAAGAAGTGGATCTGCCGCGCCTGAATCAACAGGTCGACAGCGCGGCTGATCAGGTTCGGGTCCAGCGCCTGGCAGGCACTGTCCAGGGACGCGATGGCGCTGCCGAAAATCTTCTGCGTGTAAGCCTCGGGATTGTCGTCGGCCTCGACCGCGCGGCTGACATACGCCGCGCCGCTGGCCAGGCTCTGCGCCAGTTGCAGCTTGAGTTCGGGATAGCCGCTGACACCGAACGAACGGCAGAAACGGTTGACCGTCGGTTCGCTCACCGAGGCGGCCTGGGCGAGGGCGGCGATGCTGAAGCGGGTGGCCTGCTGCGGGTTGAGCAGGATCACCTCGGCGACTTTGCGTTCGGCCTTGTTCAGGTCTTCAAGGCGACTCTGGATCTGTTCCAGTAAATTTCGCACGCGGTCCATATGGAATTCCTAATTCACCTGCGCAAAGGTGCGCCGGGCTATGCAAATTGGGCCTTTGATATGGCCCGTAACGGTGGCCTATCCTACTGATGGCTCCGACTGACCACCACTCGGAATCTGTATTTTGCGAAAATGTTGTGGTTATTACTACATTTTCCCTTGAGTGATGCCTTGAAAAAAGGTATTTGTAGCTTAACTTGATAAAAGAACAAACATCATGCCTTCGATTACGGTTGAACCGTGCACCTTTGCCTTGTTCGGCGCGCTTGGCGATCTGGCCCTACGCAAGCTGTTTCCTGCCCTTTATCACCTCGATGGCGCCGACCTGCTGCACGAGGACACGCGCATCATCGCATTGGCCCGTGAAGAAGGTTCCCAGCAGCAGCACATGGCGTTCATCGCCGCCGAACTGCGTCGCTATGTGGGCAAAGAGCTGGACGAAGCGGTCGCCGAGCGTTTTCTCGCACGCCTGACCTACCTGCACGTCGACTTCCTCAAATCCGAAGATTATGTGGCGCTGGCCGAACTGGCCGGCAGCACGCAACGCATGATTGCCTACTTCGCCACACCGGCAGCGGTGTACGGCGCGATCTGCGAGAACCTGGCGAAAGTCGGTCTGGCGGAAAACACCCGCGTGGTGCTGGAAAAACCGATCGGCTCCGACCTCGAGTCGTCGCGCAAGGTTAACGACGCCGTGGCGCAGTTCTTCCCGGAGAACCGCACCTACCGCATCGACCATTACCTGGGCAAAGAAACCGTTCAGAACCTGATCGCCCTGCGTTTCGCCAACAGCCTGTTTGAAACCCAGTGGAACCAGAATTACATCTCCCACGTGGAAATCACCGTGGCCGAGAAGGTCGGCATCGAAGGCCGCTGGGGCTATTTCGACAAGGCCGGCCAACTGCGCGACATGATCCAGAATCACCTGTTGCAACTGCTCTGCCTGATCGCCATGGACCCGCCGGCCGACCTGTCCGCCGACAGCATTCGTGACGAGAAAGTAAAAGTGCTCAAGGCGCTCGCGCCGATCAGTCCGGAAGGCCTGACCACGCAAGTCGTGCGCGGCCAGTACATCGCCGGCCACAGCGAAGGCAAATCCGTCCCGGGCTACCTCGAAGAACCGAATTCCAACACCCAGAGCGACACCGAAACCTTCGTCGCTTTGCGTGCCGATATCCGCAACTGGCGCTGGGCCGGCGTGCCGTTCTACCTGCGTACCGGCAAGCGCATGCCGCAGAAACTGTCGCAGATCGTCATCCACTTCAAGGAACCGTCGCACTACATCTTCGCCCCTGAGCAGCGCTTGCAGATCAGCAACAAACTGATCATCCGCCTGCAACCGGACGAAGGCATTTCCTTGCGCGTGATGACCAAAGAGCAAGGCCTGGACAAAGGCATGCAACTGCGCAGCGGCCCGCTGCAACTGAATTTCTCCGACACCTGGCGTAGCGCGCGGATCCCCGATGCCTACGAGCGGTTGTTGCTGGAAGTGATGAACGGCAATCAGAACCTGTTTGTCCGTAAAGATGAAATCGAAGCCGCGTGGAAGTGGTGTGACCAGTTGATCGCCGGGTGGAAAAAATCCGGTGACGCGCCCAAGCCGTATGCGGCCGGGTCGTGGGGGCCGATGAGCTCCATTGCATTGATCACGCGGGACGGGAGGTCGTGGTATGGCGATATCTGATGTGCAACTGCCTGCGGGCGTGAACGCTCATGAATTCAAGAGCCCGGTGCTGTTGGCCGAAGGTCTGGCGCTGAACGTCGCCAAGCAATTGAGCGACGCTATTGCTGCACGCGGCAACGCGGTGCTGGTGGTGTCCGGCGGTCGTAGCCCGGTGGCGTTTTTCCAGCACCTGGCCAAGCAGGAACTGGATTGGTCGAAGGTCGTCGTGACCCTCGCCGACGAACGCTGGGTACCGGTTGAACACGCCGACAGCAATGCCGGCCTGCTCAAGCAATACCTGCTCAAAGGCCCGGCGGCGAAAGCGCAGTTCCTCAGCCTTTATAGCGCGGCGGCCAACGTCGAGCAGGCGGCTGAACAGGCTGACCGCTTGCTCGCCGAATTGCCGCCGATTGACGTGCTGGTGCTGGGCATGGGCGATGACGGCCACACCGCGTCGCTGTTCCCCGACAGCCCGAACCTGACCGAAGCCTTGCAAGCCGATGGCACACGCCGTTGCTGGCCGATGCTGGCGCCAAGCGTGCCGCGTCAGCGCCTGACCATGAGCCGTGCGCTACTGGCCTCGGCCAAGCACAAGATTCTGTCGATTTCCGGTCAGTCGAAACTGACCACCCTGAATGCCGCACTGGCATCCGACGACGTCGCCGCCATGCCGGTGCGCGCGTTTCTGCAACCTACGTTAGAGATTTACTGGTGCCCATGAGCCAAGGAACAGCCGCTATGACAACCCCATCCCCGACCGTTTCCATGGCGGACAAAGTTGCCCTGATCGACAGCCTCTGCGCCAAGGCGCGGATCCTGCCGGTGATCACCATCGCTCGCGAACAGGACGTGCTGCCACTGGCCGACGCTCTGGCTGCCGGTGGTCTGACCGCGCTGGAAGTGACCCTGCGTTCGCAGTTCGGCCTCAAGGCCATTCAGATCCTGCGCGACCAGCGCCCGGAACTGATGACCGGTGCCGGCACCGTGCTCGATCGCAACATGCTCGCGGCTGCCGAAGCCGCTGGTTCGCAGTTCATCGTCACTCCGGGTATTACCCGTGACCTGCTGGAAGCCAGCGTCGACAGCCCGATTCCGCTGTTGCCGGGCATCAGCAACGCTTCCGGCATCATGGAAGGCTACGGTCTGGGTTATCGCCGCTTCAAGCTGTTCCCGGCTGAAGTCAGCGGTGGCGTGGCGGCAATCAAAGCCCTCGGCGGCCCGTTCGGCGAAGTGAAATTCTGCCCGACTGGTGGCGTGGGTCCTGCCAACATCAAGAGCTACATGGCGCTGAAAAACGTCATGTGCGTGGGCGGTAGCTGGATGCTTGATCCGGAGTGGATCAAGAACGGCGACTGGGCCCGTATTCAGGAATGCACCGCCGAGGCGTTGGCGCTGCTGGACTGATTGTTACCAGACACTTCGTTGTGTGTTCTACGGCTTTACGGTGCGCTTGGTCGGTGCACCGTTTTTTTTTGCCTGAAAATTGCTGTGTAGAAGCTATGTAGGAGCTGTCGAGTGAAACGAGGCTGCGATCTTTTGACCTTGCTCTTTAGCGCCAACATCAAAAGATCGCAGCCTTCGGCAGCTCCTACATCGACACCGTTACGACGCGATACATAGTTACCGCACAACCGCGTTTGTGTGGCGCTAATCTGCGTTCATCTTATGGAAGAGAGAACGCCTCATGGACGACCATCAATCAGCAGACTTGCCCCATCAGCCTCTTCGGCAACGGCAAACGCATATCCCAGGCAGCTTCGATTGGCGCAAAACCGAAGGCAAGGTGCGCAACATCAGTGGCGGCATCGAAGGCCTGCCACTGGTATTGCGTCTGGCCCTGGTCGACGCCATGACCGGTGAGCCAGTGGTAGGCGCCCAGGTCCGGATCGAACAGAACGTTGGCGCCGACAGCCTGTGCGGCGCCCAGTCGACCGACAGCCAAGGCATTGTACGGTTTACCAGTATTTACCCGGATCAGCACTCTGGCGGGGCTTCGTGCATCGCCATGACCGTGTGCATCGCCAGTGATGATCAACACCCGCAGTCACATCAGGAGGCCTGGGCAGGACGGCTGCATCTTCCGGATGTCTGTAGCTGTGAAACGGCGGGGGATGATGCTTCGCGACTGGTGTTGCGACCGATTGGCGGGGAAGGTCTTGAGGACGGCTACTTCGGCAGCCTGACGATCGGCGTCGACACCTTTGCGGTGTCGTCGCAGATCGGCCTTGCTGGCTACGAAAAGCCCACGGGCGCGGTGTTTTAGCGCAGCTCGTTCAACGCTCGCACCAGCAACTGCATCTCGGCAGCCGTGCTGGTCAGCCCCGGTGTAATGCGAATGCTCGGCCCGCTGGCTGCGCCGTTGCGCACCACGGTGAACAGGTTGTAGTCGTTGAGCAGACGCTCGGCCATCGCCTGTTGATCATCGTGGCGGGTGAAACGCAGCGATGTGATGCCGCAATACAGCCGTGGATCGTCTGGCGTCATCACCTCGATACCCGGCAAATGCCGCACCGCGCTGACCCACAGATTGCGCAGATAATTGACGCGAGCACCCTTGGCCGGCGCACCGCCGAGGGAGCGGTGCTCCTCGAACACTAGCGGCAAGGTCATCAGTGCTGGAATGTTGGGCGTGCTGTACGACGTGCGCGCGCGGATGTCATTGGCCGGGTAATGCATTTCACCCATGTCCGGATCGATATCGGCCAAGCGTTGCGGCGCGATATAGAGGAAGCCGAGGGTGAGTGGCGCGCCGATCCATTTGTGCAGGTTGAATCCGGCGAAAGAGATGCCCAGTGCTTCAAGATCGAACTCGATCTGACCGAGCGCATGGGCGCCGTCGAGGATGACATCGACGCCATGCTCTTTGGCGAGCGCGGCGATGGCTTGTACCGGCATGACCAGGCCGGTGCGGTGAGTGACGTGAGTCAGGGCCATCAGCTTGATCTTCGGGTGGCCGCTGAACGCTTCGCGGTAAGTCTCCAGCAGACTGTCGTAACTCGCTGGGTGCGCGTGGGCAATCTCGATCACCTCGGCGCCGCGATGTCTGGCCAGCCAGCGCATGGCGCCTTTGACCGTGTCGTATTCCAGATCACTGATCAGCACCTGATCGCCCGGTTGCAAGCGGTTGTAGTTGCGGATCAGCGATTGCAGGGCTTCGGTGGCGTTGCGGGTGAACGCGACGCTCTGTGCACGCACGCCAATCAGCTCGGCCAGTTGCGCACGGATATCGAGGTTGTCGTGCTGCTCGAAACGCTGGCGCACGTACACCGAATTACTGCTGTTGATCAGCTCGATATTGCGTTGGTACTCCTCGATTACCGTGCGCGACATGCGCCCGAAGTAACCGTTTTCCAGGTTCACGGGGCCGGGTTGAACGTCGTAACGGTCGGCGAACGTTTGCCAGAAGGCTTCGTCACGGGCGCGGCGGGTGTTATCGGGCATGGTCGGCTGACTCTAAAGAGGAGGGCGCTTCAATGGCGCGGGGCAGGTTTGCCGTGTTTGGCGCGCAGCGGTTCGAGCAGGTCCGAGAGGCCGTTATGGTCGATCTCCTGCATCAGTGCGAGCAGCCCACCGAGTTCGCCGTGAGGGAAACCTTCACGGGCAAACCAGTTCAGGTACGGCCCCGGCAGGTCGGCAATGATCCGGCCCTTGTACTTGCCGAAGGGCATTTCGCGGGTGATCAGCAGTTCGAGTTTTTCGGGATTCATCAGGGATTTCGTCTGGCTTCAAATCAGCTTGGAAAATACAGGCATTCTGCATGCAGGCCAAATGACAGATCATGCAAATAACCGTGATACAGATAGTTCACTTATCTTTAAATTGTTGATAAATAAAGAAATTTCATAAATAAAAAAGCTGGCACGCACACTGCAATATCCCTTGCATCTTCAACCAATCGCAAGGAATTGAAAAATGACCGACATGAATAAAGAAGCCATCTCTGTACTCAATGACCTGATTGAAACCAGCAAGGACGGTCAGGAAGGGTTCAAGACTTGCGCCGAAGACATCAAGCACCCAGAACTGAAAACCCTTTTCGTGACTCGCTCCGCTGATTGCGCTACCGCTGCTGCAGAACTGCAAGCCGAAGTTCGCAAGCTGGGCGGCGATCCGGAAACCTCCACCAGCGTCAGCGGTGATCTGCACCGTCGCTGGGTCGACGTCAAAGCCATGTTCACCGGCAAGGACGAAGAAGCTGTGCTGAACGAAGCCGAGCGTGGTGAAGACCATGCGCTGAAGGCTTACAAAGAAGCTCTCGAGAAAATCAGCAAGCACAATCTGGTAGGTATTCGTGACCTGGTTGAACGCCAATACCACGGTGTGCAACGTAACCACGACCAGGTGAAAGCCCTGCGTAACCAGGCTCGCGCTCGTTCGTAAGCGTTTGCCGGGTACAAAAAACGCCAGCTAGTCTGGCGTTTTTTTATGGGGCTGGGAAAAGCAAGAGCAAGAGCCCCTCACCCTAGCCCTCTCCCGGAGGGAGAGGGGACTGATTGGGGTGAATGTGGGAGGTACACCGACTTGAACGATCTAAGGTGAACTCAGGTTCTGAAAAGCATCAAGATCGGCTCCCTTTCCCCCTCGCCCCCCTGGGGGAGAGGGTTGGGGTGAGGGGGAAAAGCTCTCACTGACACACCAAAAATCAATCAGCCAATGCTAATCGCCGGCAGCGTCGGCAACGTCACCGTCTGCTGCTTGCGCGGCGCCAGAATCTCAGCCTCGCCATCCACCACCAACTCATCACGCTGGTTGAACACACGGGTGGCAATGCGTACACGAAACTTCGGCAGCTTCTCGAGGATTTCCAGACGCACGGTCAACGTGTCGCCAATCTTCACCGGCTTCTGAAAGCTCATCTGCTGGCCGATATAAATAGTGCCCGGCCCAGGCAGCTCGCAGGCAACGGCGGCACTGATCAGCGCGCCACTGAACATACCGTGAGCGATACGCTCCTTGAACATGCTCGCGGCGGCAAACTCGGCGTCCAGGTGCACCGGGTTGTGGTCGCCCGACATCGCGGCAAACAGTTGAATGTCGCGCTCTTCGACGGTCTTGCTGTAGCTGGCGGTCTGGCCGACTTCAAGGGCTTCGTAAGGGATGTTGGTAACCTGGGTCATCGGTCTCGATTCCTGTGACGGATTCAGTGAATCCAGAAAAAATTATTCGCTGCGCTGAGGGCGCGGATGGCTCAGGGCCTGATCGATCCAGGCCAGCACATCCGCGATCACTTCGTCGCGGTTGGTCTCGTTGAACAATTCGTGCCGTGCCTGCGGGTAGATCTTCAGTTGCAGGTGCTGGCTGCCGGCCGAGCGCAATGCATTGGCCAGATCTGTCAGACGCTTGCCTTCACTCACCGGATCACATTCGCCGCCGATTACCAGCAGCGGCAGGCCCGGGTCGATCTGCGCGAGATTGGACGCTTTGCTGATCTGCTGCAAGCCGCCGAGCAGGTCGATCCACAGTTGATTGGTACAGCGAAAGCCGCATAACGGGTCGTTGGCATACTGGTCGACTTCGGCGGGATCACGACTCAGCCAGTCAAAGCGTGTGCGCACCGGTTTGAATTTGTTGTTGAACGAGCCGAACGACAACCATTCGATCAACGCGCTGCGGCCCTTGCCTCCCTGGCGCATTTTCTCCACACGGGCGATCTGCCGCGCCGCGCCGTACAGCGCGACGGGCTGAAAGTTTGAACCACTGAGAATCGCCCCATGCAGGCTGGCGCTGTGGTGCAACAGATAACCTTGGGCGAGGTAGCTGCCCATGCTGTGGCCCAGCAGAATGATCGGCACCCCGGGGTGTTGTTGACCAATGTGCTGATTGAGGCTGGCCAGATCACCGAGCACTTTGCACCAGCCGTCGTCATCGGCGAAGTGTCCGAGGGTACCGTGATTGGCGGTTTTGCCATGTCCGCGTAAATCCGGGGCGTACACGCCATAGCCTTTGTCGCAAAACGTTTCAGCCAGTCGCGCATAGCGGCCGCTGTGTTCGGCCATGCCATGGGCCAGCAGGATCACCGCTTTCAATGGCGCTGCGGGCAGCCATTGATTGACGAAGAGGCGGCTGCGGTCACTCGCGTCCAGCCATAGGGTGTCGTGGATCATGGCGCTTCCTTTGCTCAGAGTCGGATCATTGTATAGCGCGTCTGATCAGCCCACGCCACGGCAGGAAGATTCACACGATCAATGACGGCTTTGTCCATATTTGCCTCAATGGCCATAGCTGCTAGTGTCCGTGAAGCTCCGCTTTTTCAGAAATGACAGAAAGCGGCCCCGGAACGGCTCAGGTAAAGAGGACAAGAACAATGCAACCTGATTTCTGGAACGACAAACGCCCGGCCGGCGTACCGCTAGACATCGACATGGGTGAGTTCAAGTCGGTGATCGAGGTGTTCGAGCGTTCCTGCAAGAAGTTCGCCGATCGCCCGGCGTTCAGCAACATGGGCATCACCCTGACCTATGCTGAGCTTGAGCGTCAGAGCGCAGCCTTCGCCGGTTACTTGCAGGCGCATACCGATCTGGTCCCGGGGGATCGCATCGCCGTGCAGATGCCCAACGTCCTGCATTACCCGATTGCCGTGTTCGGTGCCTTGCGTGCCGGGTTGATCGTGGTCAACACCAACCCGCTGTACACCGCGCGGGAGATGCGTCATCAGTTCAAGGATTCCGGGGCACGGGCACTGGTATACCTGAATATGTTCGGCCAGAAAGTCCAGGAAGTGCTGCCCGACACCGACATTCAATACCTGATCGAAGCCAAAATGGGCGACCTGATGCCCGCAGCCAAGGGCTGGCTGGTCAACACCGTGGTCAGCAAAGTGAAGAAAATGGTCCCGGCGTATTCGCTGCCGCAGGCGATCTCCTTCAAGAGCGCACTGCGCATGGGCCGCGGCCTGGGCATCAAGCCGCTGAAGGTCAGCCTCGACGACATCGCCGTGCTGCAATACACCGGCGGCACTACCGGGCTGGCGAAGGGCGCAATGCTCACCCACGGCAATCTGGTGGCGAACATGCAGCAAGTGCGCGCCTGTCTCGCCCAGCTCGGCCCGGACGGCCAGCCGCTGTTGCGCGAAGGCCAGGAAGTGATGATCGCGCCGCTGCCGCTCTATCACATCTATGCCTTCACCGCGAACTGCATGTGCATGATGGTTTCCGGCAACCACAACGTGCTGATCACCAACCCGCGCGACATCGCCGGGTTCATCAAGGAGCTGAAAAACTGGCGCTTCTCGGCGCTGCTGGGCTTGAACACGTTGTTCGTGGCGTTGATGGATCACGCGGATTTCAAGACCCTCGATTTCTCCAGCCTGAAACTCACCAACTCCGGTGGCACCGCACTGGTCAAAGCTACTGCGGAGCGCTGGGAGCAGATAACCGGCTGCCGCATCACCGAAGGCTACGGCCTGACCGAAACCTCACCCGTGGCCTGCACCAACCCGTACGGCGATCAATCGCGGCTGGGCACGGTCGGTTTGCCGGTGCCGGGCACGTTGCTGAAAGTCATCAATGACGATGGCGTCGAGCTGGCTATGGGCGAGCGCGGCGAGCTGTGCATCAAAGGCCCGCAGATCATGAAGGGCTACTGGCATAAACCGGAAGCCACCGCCGAGGTGCTGGATGCCGAGGGCTGGTTCAAGTCCGGCGATATTGCGGTGATTGATCCGGACGGTTTTGTGCGCATCGTTGATCGCAAGAAGGACATGATCATCGTCTCCGGTTTCAACGTTTATCCGAATGAAATCGAAGACGTGGTGATGGCCCATCCGAAAGTCGCTAACTGTGCGGTGATCGGTGTGCCGGACGAGCGTTCGGGGGAGGCGGTGAAGCTGTTTGTGGTGGCGCGGGAAACCGGGGTCAGCCTCGAAGAGCTCAAGGCCTACTGCAAAGAGAATTTCACTGCGTACAAAGTGCCGAAACACATCGTGTTGCGTGAGTCATTGCCGATGACGCCTGTCGGGAAAATTCTGCGGCGGGAGTTGCGCGATATCGCTTAAAGACCAGAAGCGAAAAGATCGCAGCCTGCGGCAGCTCCTATAGGAAAAGCATTCCAAGGTAGGAGCTGCCGAAGGCTGCGATCTTTTGCTTTAAGTCCCCGAAAACCGGGGCTTCAAAGGTGTTCTAGGATTTTTGCTCTAAAATGACTGCTAGATAGTCTTGAGTCATCATAGTGACTGTAGGGGCCGCTTTTGGCTCTAGTCGACCCTTGGCAAAGCTGCTACTCTCGGCGCGCTTTGTGACTTCTCGGCCTATGTAAAAGCCAGATTCACCAATACCAAACACACACCAATAATAATCGCATCAAATGCGGTGAAGAATTCGCGTTGCTGAGGAGTGGGCTTCCATGATCGAAGACTTTTGGAAGGATAAATACCCGGCTGGAATTGCTGCCGACATCAATCCGGACGAGTATCCGAACATTCAGGCAGTGTTGAAGCAATCCTGCCAACGCTTCGCCAACAAACCGGCTTTCAGCAACCTGGGCAAGACAATCACCTACGGTGAATTGTACGAATTGTCCGGTGCGTTTGCTGCGTATCTGCAACAGCATACCGATTTGCAGCCCGGCGATCGAATCGCCGTGCAACTGCCCAACGTTCTGCAGTACCCGGTGGCCGTCTTCGGTGCGATTCGCGCCGGGCTGATCGTGGTCAACACCAACCCGCTGTACACCGCGCGGGAAATGGAACACCAATTCAATGACTCCGGTGCCAAAGCCCTCGTTTGCCTGGCAAACATGGCGCACCTGGCCGAAGCCGTGGTGCCGAAAACCGGCGTCAAACACGTCATCGTCACTGAAGTTGCCGACCTGCTGCCGCCGATCAAGCGCCTGCTGATCAACAGCGTCATCAAGTATGTGAAGAAAATGGTCCCGGCCTATCACTTGCCCAAAGCCGTCAAGTTCAACGACGTGCTGAGCAAGGGCCAGGGCCAACCGGTTGCCGAAGCCAATCCGCACAGCGGCGACGTTGCCGTGCTGCAATACACCGGCGGCACCACCGGCGTGGCTAAAGGCGCGATGCTGACCCATCGCAACCTCGTCGCCAACATGTTGCAGTGCAAAGCGCTGATGGGTTCCAACCTCAATGAAGGTTGCGAGATCCTGATCACGCCGCTGCCGCTGTACCACATCTATGCGTTCACCTTTCATTGCATGGCGATGATGCTGATCGGCAACCACAATATCCTGATCAGCAACCCGCGCGACCTGCCGGCGATGGTCAAGGAATTGTCGAAGTGGAAGTTCAGTGGTTTCGTCGGCCTCAACACGCTGTTCGTGGCGCTGTGCAACAACGAAGGTTTCCGCAAGCTGGATTTCTCCGCACTGAAAGTCACCTTGTCCGGCGGCATGGCCTTGCAACTGGCCGCTGCCGAGCGTTGGAAAGCGGTCACCGGTTGCGCCATCTGCGAAGGTTACGGCATGACCGAAACCAGCCCGGTGGCCACGGTCAACCCGATCCAGCACATCCAGATCGGCACCATCGGTATTCCGGTGCCATCGACCTTGTGCAAAGTCATCGACGATAACGGTGTCGAGCAGCCGCTGGGTGAAATCGGCGAACTGTGCGTCAAAGGTCCGCAAGTGATGAAGGGCTACTGGCAGCGTCAGGAAGCCACCGATGAAATGCTCGACAGCGAAGGCTGGCTGAAGACCGGTGACATCGCGCTGATCCAGCCGGACGGCTACATGCGCATTGTCGATCGCAAGAAAGACATGATTCTGGTCTCCGGTTTCAACGTCTACCCGAACGAACTGGAAGACGTGCTGGCGACCCTGCCGGGTGTGTTGCAGTGCGCAGCCATCGGCGTGCCGGACGAGAAGTCGGGCGAGGCGATCAAGATCTTTATCGTCGCCAAACCAGGCGTGACCCTGACCAAAGAGCAGGTGATGGATCACATGCGTGCCAACGTCACTGGTTACAAGGTGCCGCGCTCGGTGGAATTCCGCGATGCGCTGCCGACCACCAACGTCGGCAAGATTCTGCGCCGCGAGTTGCGTGATGAAGAGCTGAAGAAAATCAAGGCCAAGTCCGCCGCTTAAAACACGAAGCCCCGCAGATGCGGGGCTTTTTGTTGGGGCAGGCTGTAGATTTTGTAGTGTCTGGTAAATCTACCCCCTCACCCCAGCCCTCTCCCCCAAGGGGGCGAGGGGGAAAGGGAGCCGATCGGGGGCTTTTCAGAATCCGAGTTCGACTCGATATTTCAAGTCGGCGTATCTCGCCCAAACGCCTCGGTCAGTCACCAGAGGCAAGGGAGCCGATCGGGGGCTTTTAAGAATCCGAGTTCGACTCGATATTTCAAGTCGGCGTATCTCGCCCAAACACCTCGGTCAGTCACCAGAGGCAAGGGAGCCGATCGGGGGCTTTTCAGAATCCGAGTTCGACTCGATATTTCAAGTCGGCGTATCTCGCCCAAACACCTCGGTCAGTCACCAGAGGCAAGGGAGCCGATCGGGGGCTTTTCAGAATCCGAGTTCGACTCGATATTTCAAGTCGGTGTAGCTCGTCCAAACACCTCGGTCAGTCACCAGAGGCAAGGGAGCCGATCGGGGGCTTTTCAGAATCCGAGTTCGACTCGATATTTCAAGTCGGTGTAGCTCGTCCAAACACCTCGGTCAGTCCCCTCTCCCTCTGGGAGAGGGTTAGGGTGAGGGCTATTGACGGAACGGCGCAAAATTCACGTTAGTCCCCGCCGGACGCATGTCCTGCAGATACGAATCCTTGTCTGCACTCAACTCCAGGCTCAACGCCGCTTTACGCTTGCCTTCGTTGCGGATCACCAGCCCTTCAAGCTTTTCACGCAGGAACACCGTCGGCACTTTCAGATGCAGCAGTTCGTCAGTGGCCGGCGTGTGCATCAGCAAGTGAATCCACTCGTACTGACCGATGGCCAGACGCGAGACCGGCAGGTCGAACCACCAGATGTTGCGGTTGCGGTTCAGTTCGGCGAAGTGGCAGTTGTTGGTGCCGAGCACGGCACCGCCCAGTTCCTTGTTGCGTCGGGCGATGGCCTGCGTTTTATCGAGTTTCATAACATTCCTGCGGGATCAGTTCCTGGCGCTTGGCGCCCATATGTTGCGCATTCTCGGGGCTACGCACACAAACATAAAGCCCAACCTGCACGCCGCGACGAAATGAACCCCTGAAAATAAATGAAACTTGGCGCAAACCCGGCCAGTCAATCATTACGTACTGACTTTTCCCCCTAATTGCACCAAGGAGAAACACCATGAGTAGCACAGGCGATAAAGTAAAAGGCATGGCCAACGAAGCGGTCGGCAACGTCAAGCAAGGCGTCGGTAAAGCCACCGACAACACCAAGCTGCAAGCCGAAGGCAAGATTCAAGAGAAAAAAGGCGAAGCCCAGCAAGCGGTCGGCAAAGCCAAGGACGCGGTCAAAAAAGGCGTCGACAAGGCGTAATCCAGCCTTGAACGAAAGACACGAACGGCCATCCAAGGATGGCCGTTTTTGTGTCAAAAGCCTGCGACGACCCGACGAGGTTCGCCAAACAGGCTACCGTGATGTAAAAAACGGCCCCTGAGTCGCCACGACTTCAACCTGTATTGCGGCGAAAGGAGACGCGAATGATTTTTCCAGACATGAAAGGTCTGCCCTTGCACCGGGTGATGGTGCGCACGGTCACTGAATTTGTCGACGACGAGATGTCGACCTACGCCTCGGCACTGGCCTACCAGATGCTGTTCTCGCTGTTCCCGTTCATTCTGTTTCTGATCGCCCTGATCGGTTTCCTGCACCTGCCGGACTTCTTCTCCTGGCTGCGTCTGCAATCGGAACTGGTCCTGCCTCCGCAGGCGCTGGAGCAGGTCAATCCGGTGATCGACCAGTTGCAGCAGTCCAAGGGTGGCCTGCTTTCCGTCGGTATTGTCATTGCCCTGTATACCGCATCCGCCGGTGTGCGCTTGATGATGAGCGCGATGAACGCCGCATACGACGTGGTTGAAGGGCGACCGGTCTGGAAGCGTTTCCCGCTGTCGATTTTCTACACCGTCGGCATTGCCGGCATGCTGCTGGTGGCCGCCGCGCTGATGGTGCTCGGGCCGCAGGTGATGGGCTGGATTGCCGCGCAGGTGGGGCTGGAAGACTTCATCGTCACCGTGTGGACGATTGCGCGCTGGCCGGTGATCGTGATTCTGATGATGGTCGCCGTGGCACTGATTTACTACGTGATGCCCGACGTCAAACAGGAATTCCGCTTCATCACGCCCGGTTCGGTCCTGGCGGTGGTGGTGTGGATCATCGCTTCGTTGGGGTTCGCCTTCTACGTAAAAACCTTCGCCAACTACAACGCAATGTATGGCAGCATCGGGGCGATCATCGTGCTGCTGCTGTACTTCTACATTTCCGCTGCGGTGCTGTTGCTCGGCGCGGAGATGAATGCGGTGATCGAACACATGTCCAGCGAGGGCAAGGATTCGGGTGAAAAAGTCCCCGGCGAACTTGATGAACATCCCAAACAACACGTCTCGGGCCTGGGCCGCGATCATTCGCTCAAGCCGGACACTGACGAAGTCTGATCATGATCCGTGAAATTCTGAAAATGGGCGACGAGCGCCTGCTGCGCATCGCCCCGCCAGTGCCGGCGGAAATGTTCGACAGCCCCGAGCTGTGGCAACTGATCGACGATATGTTCCAGACCATGGAAAGCGTCGGTGGCGTTGGCCTGGCTGCGCCGCAGATCGGTGTCGATCTGCAACTGGTGATCTTTGGTTTCGAACACAGCGAACGTTACCCGGACGCTGAAGCCGTGCCGCAGACAATCCTGATCAATCCGCTGATCACGCCGTTGAGTCCGTTGACGGAAGAGGGCTTTGAAGGGTGTCTGTCGGTGCCGGGTTTGCGTGGCGCGGTGGAGCGTTATCAGCAGATTCGCTATGAGGGGTTTGATCCGAAGGGTGAGCCGATTGTGCGCACTGCGTCGGGCTTCCACGCACGTGTTGTGCAGCACGAATGCGATCACCTGATCGGCCGGTTGTACCCGTCGCGGATCACCGACTTCAGCAAGTTCGGTTTCACTGAAGTGATGTTCCCGGATCTCGATCCCACCGCCGACGACTGATCCCCGAGAACACCACTACCCCCTGTAGGAGTGAGCCTGCTCGCGATAGCGGTCTGTCAGTGACATTTTCGGTGACTGACATACCGCTATCGCGAGCAGGCTCACTCCTACAAGGTTTTGCGTCAGATTGAAGGGGCCAGCTCCATCGCAATCATCGGCTTGCTCCGCGCATACCGGCTCAATCGCTCTGCCATCGCTTGCGGCAGCGCCGGGTCGAACGTAAACCCGCGTCGCTCATAAAACTCACGCAAATCAGGATGGCAGAACAGCCACACCGGCTCGCTCACATCCTGCACCGCCGCCGCGATCAGCTGCGCGGCAACGCCCTGTTCACGACACCCCGGATCCACAAACAGCCCGGTCAACCATTGCCCGCCGGACACTGGCCGCAAGCACAACGCGCCCACAATCTCTCCGCGCCGCGCCACCCATAACTGTGCCTCGCGAACAGCTTTCATCGACGATTGGTGGCTGCGGTAAAACTTGTTCATCAACGGCCATAACGACTCGTCGAGCAGGCTGTATTGGGTGTCGGGCATGGGATCGGACTGTCGGCGTGAAAAGCGCCGATTATAAAAGAACGCACGGCTCTGGATAGGTGTATACCTGACCTCACATCCCCTGTGAGTGGAGTACGCATCATGTCCAAAGGTATGGATTCAAAGAAAGCTGCGAAGAAGAAACCGGCCAAGACCGCGATTGAAAAACGCGCAGAGAAAAAAGCCAAGAAAGTCGACATCTTCGGCCATTGATCACGCCTTTCCGGAGCCCGGTTCTCGGGCTCCAACCTGCACCCGAAAATAATCTGCAAGATTGCACCGCGTCGTTGCACAGAAGGGGATGAATCCCGTTCCGAGCAACGCCATGCCCCATTACTTCGACGCCGCCCATCGTCAACAGATCGAAACCCTGCGCCAACGCTTTACCGCCCGCACTGAATGGCCAACCTGGCTGTTGCTGATCGGCGTCTATGGCGGCTGGTTCGCCATTGTTCTCAATAGTCAGTGGCTCGGTCGTGGCTTGAGCACGTTGCTGCTGATTCCGCTGCTGGTGCTGTGGTTGTCGGTGCAGCACGAGTTGCTGCACGGGCATCCGACCCGCTGGACCTTGCTCAACAAAATCCTCGGCTACGCGCCATTCGCCGTGTGGTATCCGTACACGCTGTATCGCGACAGCCATTTGTTGCATCACCGCGATGAGCATCTGACCGTGCCCGGCGTCGATCCGGAAAGCCGTTACCTGACCCGCGCTGGCTGGCAAGGCAGTTCGCTGTTCGAACGCAGCCTGCACTGGTTGAACAAAACCGTGCTCGGGCGCTTTGTGATCGGTGCACCGCTGGCGCTGATGGCGCTGGCCAAAGAAGAGTTGCTGCGGCTGAAAAACGGCGAGCGCCAGGCCTGGTTAATGTGGCTGACCCATGGCGTGTTCACGTTGCTGGTGCTGTGGTTTGTCGCCCGATTCAGTGTGCTGCCGGTGTGGCATTACCTGTTGCTGATCAGCGTGCCGGCGCTGTCGATCGCAATGATCCGCTCCTACTATGAACATCGCCCACACGCGCAACCGGAGCAGCGCACCGTGTTGAACGAAGCCGGTTGGCCGTGGCGCTGGTTGTTCCTGAATCTGAATTTTCATCTGGTGCATCACGACTTGCCGAAGCTGGCGTGGTACGACTTGCCGACGGTTTACCGGATGCATCGCGAGCAATGGATCGCGCGCAGTGGCGGGTTTCTGGTGCAAGGGTATGGCGAGTTCTGGCGGCGCCATGGCTTCAAGCCGATCGACAGCCCCGAGCATCCCTTCCACTGACCCAAGACCACCACAAAACCCTGTAGGAGTGAGCCTGCTCGCGATAGCGGTGTGTCAGGCGCCGAAGATGTCACTGATGCACCGCTATCGCGAGCAGGCTCGCTCCCACATTGGATATTTGTAACTCGGGAAAAATGTGTATGACCCAACACCACACCGAACTTCTGATGTACGTCGCCCCCGAGCCCATCCGCGCGGCGAATGAGCGCTGGATTGCGCGCATTCTCGAACGCTTGGGGCGGTCGAGGCTTGATGCGCAAAAGCTTTCTCTACCCGAACTCTGGTTATCCCCCGATCTACTGCTCACACAAACCTGCGGCTACCCGCTGATGACTGCATTGCGCGGACAAGTGCGCATCGTCGGCCGCCCGCGCTACGAACTCCCCGACGCCAGCGCCGGCAAACATTGCAGCCTGATCCTCGGCCGCGCTGACGACCCACGCAAAACCTTGGCGGAGTTCCGCGCCAGTCGCGGGGTGATCAACAGTGAGGACTCCAACAGCGGCATGAACCTGCTGCGTCAGCGCTTGGCGCCGTTGCAGCAGGACGGACAATTCTTTGCCTCGGTCGGCATCAGCGGCGGCCATCGCGAGAGCCTGCGCTGGTTGCGCGAAAACCGCGCCGATCTGGCCGCCATCGACAGCGTCACCTACGCCTATCTGTTGCAACATGCGCCGGAAGAAGTCCGTGCCTTGCGGGTGATTGCGCGCAGTGCCCTGAGCCCGACCCTGCCGTTCATTACTGTCGCCAGCGCCACGGATGAGCAGGTAGAGACGTTGCGGCGGATGATGAATCTGACTTTGCGCGAACTGCCCGAGGTCGCGCAGACCTTGGGGTTGCCTGAGGTGCTTGGTGCCAGCGAAAGCGATTATCAGATCCTGCTCGACTATCAGCGTGAGGCTGAAGAATGGGGCTATAGCCACTTACGCTAAAAGATCGCAGCCTTCGGCAGCTCCTACATCGAATGCGTACACCTGTAGGAGCTGCCGAAGGCTGCGATCTTTAGTTTTATATTCTCTAATGGAATATAAAAATGAAATTTAAATATTATTAAAGAATAAGGCGCCTTGCTACGATCGCGCCACCGGAACACCGGACATTCAGCGACCCCTAACCAGGAGCCCCTATGTCCGGCGCCGAGCTTTCCCATCGCAACACCGTGGACGATCTGTTTCGCGCTCACTATCGCTGGCTCTGTGCTTACCTGCGCGGTCATCTGCACGACGCGGCCGGCAGCGAAGACATCGCCGCCGAAACCTTCGCGCAATTGCTTGAAGCCCCGGCGCTGAGGGCCATCCGCGAACCCCGCGCCTTGCTGACGACCATCGCTCAACGCTTGCTCTATCAACGCTGGCGGCGTGGTGATCTGGAGCGTCGTCATCGCCAGCAGCTTGCTGTCGATTACGCCGTCTCGCCTGAAGACCTGGCCACGCTATCGCAAACCCTCAACCGCCTCGATCACAGCTTGCAACGCTTGCCCGACAAGGTCCGCACGACGTTTCTGCTCGCCCGCATCGATGGCCTGACTTACTCGCAAATCGCTGCCGAACTGGGCATCTCCCAGCGCTCGGTCAGCGAGTACATGAACCGTTCCCAAGCGCTGTGCGATCGCCACAGCGCCAACCAATTCCTGCAAGACAAGAGGTCCGCATGAGATCGATCAAAACCCTGCTCGGCACTTCGCTGCTGGCGTTGAGCCTGAGTGTCGGCACTGTTTCGGCGGCGGAAAAAACCGCGCCGATCCACTTCGGTGACATCACTTGGGAAAGCGGCAGTTTCATCACCGAAGTGCTGCGCCTGATCGTTGAGAAAGGCTACGGTTACCCGACCGACACCTTGCCCGGCAGCACGGTCAGCCTGGAGGCTGCACTGGCGAAAAATGATATCCAGGTGATCGGCGAGGAATGGGCCGGGCGCAGTCCGGCGTGGGTCAAAGCGGCTGCCGAGGGCAAGGTGTTCGGTTTGGGCGACACGGTCAAAGGGGCCACCGAAGGCTGGTGGGTGCCGGAGTATGTGATCAAGGGTGACCCCGAGCGCGGCATCAAAGCGTTGGCGCCGGAGTTGAAGTCGGTGGCCGATCTGCCGCGCTACAAAGACGTGTTCCGCGACCCGGAAGATCCGTCTCGCGGACGCTTCCTCAACAGCCCGACCGGTTGGACCTCGGAGATCGTCAACAGTCAGAAGCTCAAGGCCTATGCGCTGAACGACAGCTTCGTGAATTTCCGCACCGGTTCCGGCGCGGCACTGGATGCCGAGGTGGCGTCGTCGATCAAACGCGGTAAACCAGTGCTGTTCTACTACTGGTCGCCGACGCCGCTGCTGGGGCGATTCAAACTGGTGAAACTGGAAGAACCGCCGTTCGATGCCGAGGCCTGGAAGACCTTGGCCGATGCCAATAATCCGAATCCCAAAGGCACCCGTTCGATGCCGGCGAGCCTGGCGATTGGCGTGTCGGCACCGTTCAAGGCGCAGTATCCGGAGCTGGTGACGTTCTTTGAAAAGGTCGATTTGCCGATTGATCTGTTGAACCAGACTTTGGCGGGGATGAGTGAAAAACGTTTGCAGCCGAGGTTGGTGGCGCAGGCGTTCTTGCGTGATCAGCCGCAGGTCTGGAAGCCTTGGGTGCCTGCTGAGGTGGCGACCAAAGTGACTGGAAGTCTGTAAGTCGTTTCTGTTTTTTTTGTAGTGCTTCCTATGGCGCCTTCGCGAGCAGGCTCGCTCCCACATTGGAATGCGTTTCTCCTGTGGGAGCGAGCTTGCTCGCGAAAACGTCCGCCCCGCCAACAATTCTCCCCGCGCTGAACCGTTTCTTGTGCAAAAAGTGCCAGATACTGGCCGACTAGTGGCCTTGCGCAGGTCTTTGCACTGGCTATGCTTCCCGTAACTAACTATGTCGACCGTCATGTCAAAACATGGCGGATGCACAGGGTTGGTCCGTGAATTCATGCTGCCAGAGTGCGCAACCCGAGGCACCGACACTGAACCAACAAGGAGCGTCGCTTACATGGAAGTTCTTCAACGCGTTAGGGCTGGCCCGCGTGCGGGCTATCAAGAGAAGGATGTCTTGATTAGAGCGTCGCTGCATGGACGCTCCGATTGATCATCATTTATCACCTGACAACTTCCTCCCGTGGAGGAATGCGTGTGCCTGTTCTGTGGAACGTAGTGGTGGATCGTGAAAGAACTGAACTTTCATCAAATCAAAAGTCCGCGCGGAAGGTGATACAACCATGTTCAACCTACATCACAAGGCTGACCTGCAGCAGATCGAGCGATTCAGCTGCGCCTTGACCGAGGCCAACGCCAAGCTGGAAGCGATCAGCCGTTCGATGGCAATGATCGAGTTCACCCCTGAGGGCATCGTTCTGGATGCCAATGAAAACTTCTGCAAGACCATGGGCTACAGCGCCGATGAAGTGCGTGGCAAACATCATCGGGTGTTTTGTGAAGAGGCTTTCTATCGCAGCGAGGAGTACGCCAAATTGTGGCGTGACCTGGCGCGCGGTGAGCCGATCAGCGGGACTTTCCTGCGCTTGAACAAGGCCGGCAGGGAAGTCTGGCTCGAAGCCAGTTACATGCCGGTATATGGCCCGGACAAGCAAGTCCAGAGCGTGATCAAAGTGGCTGCCGACATCACCGCTCGGGTGAATAAAGAACACGAAGAAGAAAGCATGCTGGCGGCAATCAGTCGCTCCATGGCGGTGATCGAGTTCACCCCGGAAGGCAATGTCATTACCGCCAACGACAACTTCCTGAAGACCATGCAGTACTCGCTCAACGAAATCGTCGGCCATCATCACAGCCTGTTCTGCCATCGCGCCGAAGCCGAGTCCTCGCAATACAAGGCATTCTGGGCCTCGCTCAATCGCGGCGAATATCACTCGCATCGTTTCGAACGCAAGAACAAATCCGGGCAGATGGTTTACCTCGAAGCGTCGTACAACCCCCTGTTCGATGCCAAGGGCCGCTTGTACAAAGTGGTCAAGTTCGCCAGCGACATCACCCATCAAATGACCACGTTGCAGAACGCTGCGGAATCGGCCCATAGCACTTCGGTACAAAACGACGCCTGCGCGCAAAAAGGCTCACAGGTCGTGCAGCAAACCGTGCAGATCATTCAGGACATTTCCCGCGACCTCAACGAAGCAGCGGCGAGTATCGATGCGGTGAGCAAACAGTCAGACATCATCGGCACCATCGTTCAGACCATTCGCGGCATTGCCGATCAGACCAACTTGCTGGCGCTCAATGCTGCCATCGAAGCGGCGCGGGCCGGGGAACACGGGCGCGGTTTTGCGGTGGTCGCGGATGAGGTGCGCAGCCTCGCGGCGCGAACCAGTCAGGCAACCCTGGAGATTGTCGATGTGGTACGCAAGAACCATGACCTGTCGCTGAGTGCGGTGTCGAGCATGCAGTCGAGCCTGAGTCGTACCGGGCTTGGCGTGGAGCTGGCGAATGAAGCGGGGGAGGTGATTCTGGAGATTCAGCAGGGCTCGCGGCATGTGGTGGATGCGATCAGCCAGTTCAATGAAACCCTGCAACTGAACTGATCTTTCCTGAACACACAAAAAACTGTGGGAGCGAGCCTGCTCGCGAAGGCGGCGGAACATTCAACATCAGTGTTGACGGGTTCACCGCCTTCGCGAGCAGGCTCGCTCCCACATTTGATTTCGGGTGACTTGAAGATCACAGCGCAGCGAGAAACTTGTCCGCCTGCTTGTCACTGTCCTTCACGTCGTTGTCTTTCTCCGCCTGCGCCAGCTTCATCTTGTCCTGCAAGCGCTCGGCGATCTCTTTGCCGACGGCCAGTTGTTTCTCCGGCGGCATGGCTTTGATGTCATCTTCGGTCAGCCCCATCGACTGCAGGATACTGTCGCGCAGACGCTGTTCCGGCGTCTTGCTCATGTAGTCCTTGAATTCATCGGTGGCGGATGTTGCCGAGGCCGTGGTGGCATCGGTGGCTTGCAGGTTGACGCGGGTCTTGGCGAACGCTTCGTCGACGTTGTCGCTGATGCGCGTGGCTTCGCTGACTTGCTGGGTGGCGATCTGCGTGGCCGAGTCCTGCACCTTGGCGGTGGCTTCGGCGGTTTGCGCCTGGGTCTGGTTTTGCAGGGTTTGCAGCATGGCGCCGTGCAGGCCACCTTGCAGACCGGCCGCAGCGGTGGACGTCGCATCGTCATTCAGCGCTTTTGGCAGATGAATGATTTGCTGTTGTTTGGCACTGATCAACATGATGTGTGGACCTGTAGGTAATTGCTGACTGGCGTAGCGGAGCAATTACCGTGCCTTCTGAATAAATCCTTTTATTTCAAAAGGTTGATCGTCGGTCAGGCGTTCGCGGCGGTCATCCCTTGCCGATAAGCGGCAGAGGATGACCGTTGCCACCTTCAGCGATGGGCAATGTTCTCCAGTGCCAGATTGCGTGTGCGCGGGCCGAACCAGCCGATGGTCAGCATCACGATCAGCATACTGCTGACGATGAACGCCAACACTCCGGGTGTGCCGAAGTTGTCGAGAAACAGACCGATCAACAGACTGCTGAACACCGTCGACAAACGACTGAACGAATAGCAGAAACCCACCGCGCGGGCGCGAATGTTGGTCGGGAACAGTTCGCTCTGGTACGAGTGATAACTGAAGCTCAACCAGGCGTTGCAGAAGGTGATCATCACCCCGCAGAAGATCAGCCCGAACGCGCTGGTCTGCAAGGCGAACAAGGTGCCGAAGGTCATCGCGCCGAGGGCCGAACCGACGATCTGCCACTTGTTCTCGAAACGGTTGGCGAATTTCACGAACAGCAACGGCCCGAGCGGGTAGGCGAGGGTGATGATGAACGCATACATCAAACTGTGGGTGACGCTGACGCCCTGGCCGGACAGCAGCGCCGGCAGCCAGTTGCCGAAACCGAAAAAACCGATGGCCTGGAAAATGTGGAAAACGATCAGCATCAAGGCGCGACGGCGATACGGCGGTTGCCAGATATCGGCGAAACGACCCTTGCCTTCGACGTCGACCGGTACGGCTTCGGGGGCGTCCAGCGGTTTACCGTGATCTTTCTCGCAACGGGCCTCGATAGTGTCGAGAATTTGGTTGGCCTCATCAAAGCGGCCATGCTGCGCGAGCCAGCGTGGCGATTCCGGCAGACGCTTGCGCAGCCACCAGATAAACAGTGCAAACACTGCGCTCGCCAACACCACCCAGCGCCAGCCGGATACGCCGAATGGCGCTTGCGGCACCAGCCACCACGACATCAGCGCCACGGCCGGCACCGAGAGGAACTGTATGAAAAACGCGAAGGCAAAGGCCGAGCTGCGCATGCGTTTGGGCACCAGTTCCGAGAGGTAGGCGTCGATGGTCACCAGTTCGATACCCAGACCGATGCCGACCAGAAAGCGCATGCAGATGATGCCCAGCGCCGAACTCTGAATGCCCATCAACACCGTCGCCAGCGTGTACCAGACCAGGGCGAAGGTGAAGATCGCGCGGCGGCCAAAGCGATCGGCCAACGGGCTGAGCAGGCTGGCGCCAAGGAACAGGCCGAGGAACGTCGCCGAAGCAAACGCCGCTTGATCGGAGAAGCCGAACACGCCCTGATTGCCGGTGGCGAAGATGCCGTCGCGAATCAGCCCGGGGCTGATGTAGGCGGTCTGGAACAGATCGTAGAGTTCGAAAAATCCACCGATCGACAGCAGCGCCACCAGCCGCCAGATTGTCGCGACCGCCGGAAGGCGATCGATGCGGGCGGACACCTGAGCGGCGCGGATCGGGTCGATGCCGTCGCTTTGGGCGGCGGCGGGGGCGTGTGCAGTCATGGGCTGATCCATTTTTTATTGATGGAAAAGCTTAGCCTGCTATCGGAGTTCGTGGATTGTGAATATCGGCGGTTTACACAGATAAACCGCTGATTTCTTGCAATATCTGCTTACGAATTAACGATTTATGCCGCGGCCGACGAATCCGCTAGCGCCGAGGCAGGCAAGCCGAAGATCCGGTCAAACAGCCAGTTGAAGGCAAACGTGTAGCACGGGATGAAAATGATCAACGCCAGATCGAGTAGAAACGCCTGCACCAGACTGATGTTCATCCACCACGCGATCAACGGAATCAGGAACACGATCAGCGTCAGTTGAAAGCCGACGGCGTGCGCAATGCGTCGTTTCACCGTGCGGGTGCGCGATTGCTGGCGGCTTTCCCAGTGCTCGAACAGCGAGGTGTAAATGAAATTCCATGTTACGGCGATGGTGGTAATGATCACCGCCAGCGGCCCGGTGCTGCCCGGTGAGGTGCCGGACAACAGCGCCAGGCCGAGGGCGGAGAAGGTCATGCCGATCACTTCGTAGAGCGACACATAGACCAGTTTGCGTTTGACGCCTTGCATGGGAATTTGCCTCTTTCTTGCCGTTTGTTGGCCAGTGGGACTGGCGAAGGCGGCGAAAGATAGCTTCAATAGGGCTGACAGAAAAAGTCAGCTACTTTCAGTTCTGGTGATAGGTGTGCGAAGTGAATTTCAACAGCGACAGCATTGAGCTGTTTCTTGCCGTGATCGAACGCGGCTCGTTTTCGGCCGCGGCGCGTGCGTTAGGTCGGGTTCCTTCGGCCGTCAGCATGAGCATTGGCAACCTTGAGGCCGAACTGGGTTATCTGCTGTTCGATCGCAGCCATCGCGAACCGCAACCGACGGCGATGGCGTTGTCGTTGGTGCCGCATGCGCGGCTGATTGCCGAGCAGCTCAAGCAGTTGCAAGTGCATGCCGTGGAATTGTCGTTGGGGTTGGAGAGCAAGTTGTCGATCGGCGTGGTCGCGGACATCGACCGGCGCCGTTTGCTGGCGGCGATCAAGCTGATCGCCGAGCGTCATCCGCTGCTCGATATCGAAGTGCTGACCGCGCCGCAGGATGATGTGCTGGCGATGCTGCACAGCGGCCGGGTCAGCGTGTGCCTGGCGTTCGCCGGGTTGAGCATGAATGTGCTGGAGCGTTTTCAGTTTGTCGGCAGCGAACGGATGATCGCTACGCTGGCGGCGGACAGTCCGCTGTTGCAGGGACAGGATGTGTTTCTCGAAGACCTGGTGCATGTGCGGCAGATCATCGTCGCCAGTCGCGACTTGCCGATCAGTGAAACGCGGCCGTTGGTGGCGGAGTCGTATTGGCGCACCGACAGTCTTGAGACGGCGATGGAAATGGTTGAGGCGGGGTTGGGTTGGGGCAACTTCCCGCTGTCGGTGGTGCAGTCGCGGATCGAGTCCGGGCGATTGAAACGGCTGAATTTCCGCAACATAGAAAACGGTCTGGTGATGCCGGTGCATGCGGTGTGGCTCAAGAGCCAGCCATTGCAAAAGGGCGCACTGGCCCTGGTTGACCTGCTCAGCCACTGAACATTGCGCAGATCCCCTGTAGGAGTGAGCCTGCTCGCGATAGCGGAGTGTCATTCAACACATGCATCGCCTGACACACCGCTATCGCGAGCAGGCTCACTCCTACAGGGATTGTGTTTCAGCCCTGCATTTGTGAAGGATCAGGTACTTTCGCGGATCTTCAGTTCAAAGCCCATGTCTTCAACCGGCCGCGCCACGCTGTTACCCGCCATCAACGTCAGCATCTGCTCCGCCGCGCGCCGACCGATCGCTTCACGCGGGGTGTTGATGCTGCTCAGGCGCGGCACCATGTGCTCGGACATCGGCAAGTCGTTGAAACCGAGAATCGCCACCTGCTCGGGAATCCTGATGCCGTGGCGCAGCGCCTCCAGCAACGCACCTTGCGCCAGGTCATCGTTACCGAAGAAGATCGCATCAACATCCGGATGCGCCGCCAGCAACTGCAAAAACAGTTCCCCGCCCAAGCCCACCGATGAAGAGCGAGGCGTCAGCACTTCCAGATCCGGGTCATAACGCCCGGCCTTCTGCAGCGCTTTGCGAAAACCCTCGCCACGCAGCAACGTGCGCTGATCGAGTTGCGCGCCAATGTATGCCAGACGCTTACGCCCACGGGAGAGCAAATGCTCAGCCGCCGTCTCGCCAGCACTGAGCTGCGAGAACCCGACGCAATTCACCCCGGCGGCACTGTCCAGTTCCATCATGTACACGCAGGGGATGTTGCTCGCCTCGATCATCCGTCGCGAACTTTCGGTGCGGTCAAAACCGGTCAGCAAGAAACCACGTGGCTGATAGGCCATGTAGTTGCGCAGCAGGTTTTCTTCTTCATCGCGCGAGTAATGGAAGTTACCGATCAGCACTTCGAAGCCTTTGGGTGTGAGCACCCGATGAATGGCTTCCAGCGTATCGATGAACAGCAAGTTGGATAACGAAGGCACCAGAACCACCACCGAATGGCTCTGCGCCGAGGCCAACGCTCGGGCAGCGGGGTTCACTACGTAGTTGAGTTCGAGGGCAGCTTTCTGCACTTTTTCCACCAGTTCCGTGGCGACGGTGCTGACACCGCGCAAGGCGCGGGAGGCGGTAATCGGGCTGACACCGGCCAGGCGGGCAACTTCATTCAGGGTGGGACGGCCGGTGGTGCGAGTGTTTTTATCGTTTTTAGGGGAGGTCATCGGGCGGCTTGCCAAACAAAAATCAAGGCACTAAGGTAGCGCTGTCCTGATGCAGCTGTAAATGCGTAAGCGAGGTCCTGCCTGATCTTCGCTTTTTGGCGTTGGGAACAAACCTGCTGCAACCCAAAAAAACGACAAGAAGGCGTCGGCAACTTCTGCCTGTGCACTAGAGTCATAGCTAGCAAAGGTAGCGCTGTCTGCGCGCTGAGGTGTTATATGAGTCATCCCATCACCGCCCTGGTCATCATGGGCGTTGCCGGTTGCGGCAAGACGTGCGTCAGCGAGGCCCTGTGCCAATTGAGCGGCGCCACTGCCATTGAAGGCGATACTTTCCATCCGGCCGCGAACATCGAAAAGATGAGCGCGGGGATCCCCCTGAACGACGACGACCGTGCCGGCTGGCTCGACAGCCTGTGCGATGAACTGCGTCGCGTCGATGCGCTGGGCAAACGCCCGGTGCTGACCTGCTCGGCCCTTAAACACAGTTATCGCGAAGTGTTGCGCAGTGCCTTGCCGGGCCTGGGCTTCGTGTTTCTTGAATTGACCCCTGAAGTTGCCGCTGAGCGTGTGTCCCATCGTCCGGGCCACTTCATGCCGGCCACGCTGATCGAAAGCCAGTTCGCCACCCTCGAATCGCCGAAGGGCGAGCCGTTGACCCTGGCCCTGAATGCCTCGATCCACAGCGTTGAAGAACTGGCGTCCCAGGCTCACGTCTGGTGGCAGGCCAACGGTCTGAAACAGGCGGTATGAGTGTGTTGAAAGAGATAGCGCTGTCCTCCCGACTTCTGTTTAACCCGCTTCAATAACAACAACAATCCAGGAGACACCCCCAATGTTTGGCATGTCCCATGAGACGTTCCTGCTGCTCGATGCAGTGGTCACGGTAATCGGCCTGATTATCCTGATCACCAAATTCAAGATTCACCCGTTCATTTCCCTGACCATCGCCGCCGCGTTCCTCGGCCTGACGTCGGGCATGCCGATCGGCACCATCATCAAGGCGTTCCAGGACGGCTTCGGTGGTGTGCTCGGTTTCGTCGGCATCATCCTCGCGCTGGGCACCATGCTCGGCAAAATGATGGCCGAGTCGGGCGGGGCGGATCAGATCGCCCAGACCCTGATCCGTGCGTTCGGTAAGGATAAAGTCCAGTGGGCAATGATGTTCGCCGCGTTCCTGGTGGGCATTCCGCTGTTCTTCGAAATCGGTTTTGTCCTGCTGATTCCGCTGGTGTTCATCGTCGCGCGCCGCACCGGCGTGTCGATCATCAAGATCGGTATTCCGCTGCTCGCCGGCCTGTCCGCCGTCCACGGTCTGGTGCCACCGCACCCGGGTCCGCTACTGGCCATTGGCGTGTTCGGCGCTGACATTGGCAAGACCATTCTTTATGGTCTGATCGTGGCGCTGCCAACCGCGATCATTGCCGGTCCGATCTTCGGTACCTTCATCGCCAAGCACATTCCGGGTCACCCGAATCAGGAACTGGTCGATCAACTGGCCCGCGAAAATGACGACTCGACTACGCTGCCGAGCTTCAGCATCACCCTGATCACCGTGCTGCTGCCGGTGTTCCTGATGCTACTGAAAACCTTCGCTGACGTGGCGCTGCCGGACGGTCATTTCTTCCGCACCTGGATGGACATGATCGGTCACCCGATCTCGGCGCTGCTGCTGGCGCTGCTGCTGTCGCTGTACACCTTCGGGCACAAGCAGGGCATTGGTTCCCAGCAAATGCTCAAGTGGCTCGACGCAAGCCTGGCGCCAACCGCGGCGATCATCCTGATCATCGGTGCCGGCGGTGGCTTCAAGCAGATGCTGGTCACCAGCGGCGTGGGCGACGTGATCGGCCACATGGCGGTCAGCGCGCAGATCTCGCCGATCCTGCTGGCGTGGCTGGTGGCGGCGGTGATTCGTATCGCGACCGGTTCGGCAACTGTGGCGACCATTACCGGCGCGGGCATTGTCGTGCCGGTGGTGGGGATGATTCCGGGCGTTAACCGTGAGTTGCTGGTGCTCGCCACGGGTGCCGGTTCGCTGATCCTGTCGCACGTCAACGACGCCGGTTTCTGGCTGGTGAAGCAGTACTTCAACATGACCGTGGCCGAGACGTTCAAGACCTGGACGGCGATGGAAACCATCCTGTCCATCGTCGCGTTGGGCTTTATCCTGCTGCTGTCGCTGTTCGTTTAAGCGCTTCTTGCAGACACAAAAAAACCGCAGCGATGCGGTTTTTTTGTGGGTGGATTTTGTGGTTCACCCAAAACCAATGTGGGAGCGAGCCTGCTCGCGAAAGCGGTGGTTCAGTCACCATTGATGTAGCTGACACGACGCCTTCGCGAGCAGGCTCGCTCCCACAGGGGGTAAGTGTCAGGCGGAAGTTTTTGGAGTCAGGCCATCCGTCCGGAACATCCCGCGAATCCCGCGCACCGCCTGACGAATCCGGTCCTGGTTTTCGATCAGCGCAAAGCGCACATGATCGTCGCCGTACTCACCAAAACCAACCCCCGGCGAAACACAGACCTTGGCCTCGGCCAGCAGTTTCTTGGCGAATTCCAGCGAACCCAGATGCGCGTACTGCTCGGGAATCTTCGCCCAGACATACATCGACGCCTTCGGATTTTCGACCATCCAGCCCAGCTCATGCAGGCCTTTGACCAGCACATTACGACGCTGGCGATACTGCTCGGCGATGTCGCGCACGCATTGCTGATCGCCTTCCAGCGCAGCAATCGCCGCCACTTGCAGCGGGGTAAAGGTGCCGTAGTCGTGGTAGCTCTTGATCCGCGCCAGCGCGTTGACCAGTTCCGGGTTACCGACCATGAAACCGATGCGCCAGCCGGCCATGTTGTAGCTCTTGGACAGGGTGAAAAACTCTACCGCGATGTCCTTGGCGCCCGGCACCTGCATGATCGACGGGGCTTTCCAGCCGTCGTAGACGATGTCGGCGTAAGCCAGATCGTGAATCACCAATACGTCGTATTGCTTGGCGAGGGCGATCACTCGCTCGAAGAAATCCAGCTCCACGCATTGTGCAGTCGGGTTCGACGGGAAGCCGAGGATCATCATTTTCGGCTTCGGGATCGAGCCGCGAATGGCCCGTTCCAGTTCGTCGAAGAAGTCCACGCCTGGCACCAGCGGCACCGAACGCACCTGGGCGCCGGCAATCACCGCACCGTAGATGTGAATCGGGTAGCTCGGGTTCGGCACCAGCACGGTGTCGCCCTGATCGAGGGTCGCCAGCATCAAATGCGCCAGGCCTTCCTTGGAGCCGATGGTGACAATGGCTTCGCTTTCCGGGTCGATATCGACCTCGTAGCGCTGCTTGTACCAGTTGGAAATCGCCCGGCGCAGGCGCGGAATGCCCTTGGACGTCGAATAACCGTGGGTGTCTTCGCGTTGGGCAACCTGTACGAGTTTTTCGACAATGTGCGGCGGCGTGGCGCCGTCGGGGTTGCCCATGCTCAAGTCGATGATGTCTTCACCACGACGACGCGCGGCCATCTTCAGCTCGGCGGTGATGTTGAAAACGTAAGGGGGGAGTCGATCTATGCGCGCAAAGCGGCGCGGCGAACCTTGTTCGGCCATTGTTGCCTCGGATAACGTAAGCGCCCGGAACCGTCCGAGCGACGCTGGTCACTGCGGTGACCTGTGGCGGAAGATAAGGTCAGTGATGGCATACTGTCCAGCCCGTTTGTAAACAATTTTGTCCCAAGGAAATCGGTAGATGGAATTCACCAGCGGCTTCTTGCTGAGCCTTTCGCTGTGCCTGGATATCGGCGTGGCCAACATTGCGATGATCACATTGGCGATGCAGCGCGGTTACTTTCAGGGCTTTGCGCTGGGCCTCGGCACCTGCGTTGGCGACCTGATTTACGCGGTGCTGGCGCTGGCCGGGATGACCGTTTTGCTGCAATACGAGACTGTGCGCTGGGTGTTGTGGATTGGTGGTTCGGTGCTGCTGATCTACTTTGCGGCGAAGATGATTTACTCGGCGATTCATCACGAAGCGCTGCTGGCCGAGACGGCAGAAGTGGGGCAGAACTCCCATCGCAAGGAATTCTTCCGGGGGATTTTTCTCGCCATGTCGTCGCCGAGTGCGATTCTCTGGTTTGCCGCTGTTGGCGGTACGTTGATCGCCCGTTCCGGTGGCGGTGGGTCGCTGAGTTCGGCGCTGTTCCTTGGCGGTTTCCTTTGCGCCGGGCTGTTGTGGTCGGCGGGTTTATGCTTTGCCGCGAGCCACGGTGGCAAGCTGCTGGGCGACAAGCTGTTGCGCTACTCCTATATGGCATCTGCAGCGATCTTCTGCTATTTCGCGGTGTACGTGATCGTTTCCGGCTATAACGAGTTTGTCGGTTCGGGCGCCGTCGAGCAGTTGCACGCGCTGTAATCGTGCGAATTGGATCGGGCTTTCTATACTCCCAGCCGAACCCCTTTTTTGTTCCAGGAGTCGAGTCATGGATGAGCAAACACGCGTCGAAGTGGCTGAACCTCGCTTCGAACATGGACACTTCCTGCTGATTGCAGGCTTTCGCGGTCGATTTACTCAAGACACAGCCAAAGACATCCCGGCGCTGTGGGAAAAGTTCTTGCCGCACCTGGGAAAAATCCAAGGGCAAAAGAACGAAGTGACCTACGGGGTCTGCAGTAACTTCGATGGCAAGGGTGGCTTCGATTACATCGCCGGGGTGGAAATCAGCAAGCTCGATGACCTCGACCAGAAGGTCTACCAATGGGTCGAAGTGCTGCCCCGGCAATACGCAGTGTTCGAGCACAAGGGATCGCTCGAGCAATTGCCGCAAACCCTGCAATACATCTACAAGACCTGGTTGCCGACCTCTCATTACGTGGAGCTCAACGCCCCGGAGCTGGAGCGCTACAGCGCGGATTTCAATCCGAAGCTGCACACCGGCAAACTGGAAATCTGCGTACCGGTCGATACCAAGGCCTGAGCCGACAACCATGAGGCGGATCAATGATCCGCCTCATGGTTTTCAACCGCGTTTACCCTTGGCCAACCGTCGCGCCCGCAACAGGTCGATGCCCAAGGTGATAAAGCCGAAGGTACTGATGCCCAACACCATCAACAGGCCGATTTCAACGCTGCTCATAAGCGGTTTCCCCCAAGGGTGATCAGAGACACACCTGAGAAATAGCCCGCCGCGAACACGAAGAAAAGCACTTATACGCAGGCTTTACGCCGCCCGTGCGCATCGATATGCAGGCCTTATTCCTTTATGCTTTCGGCACTTTCTTCTGCTGATTTCCGAGCCGCCATGAACACCGTCATCCGCAACGTCACCGCCGCCGACCTGGACCGCTGCTACGCCATCGAAACCGTTGCCTACGAAGGTGACGAAGCGGCTACCCGCGAGAAAATCGCCACGCGCATCGCGACATGGCCGGAAGGGTTTGTCGTGGCCGAAGTGGATGGTGTGGTGGCCGGTTTCGTCAACTCCGGCGCGGCGTTTGATGTGCAGATGTCGGACGAGGCCTTCAAGGAACTGATCGGCCACGACCCGCAAGGGCCGAACGTGGTGATCATGTCGGTGGTGGTGTACCCGGATTATCAGGGGCAGGGCTTGGCCAAGCGTTTGATGGGCGAGTTCATTGAACGTATGCGCGGGATGGATAAGGCGACAATTCATTTGATGTGCAAGGAAAAGCACATTCCGCTGTATGCCGGGTTTAGCTTTGCCTACATCAAACCGTCGGAGTCGGATCACGGCGGGATGGCGTGGCACGAGATGATCCTGACTCTCTGACCCAGCACTGATCAAAACTGTGGGAGCGAGCCTGCTCGCGAAGAGGCCGTGTCAGCCAACCAATTTGTTGACTGATATGACGCTTTCGCGAGCAGGCTCGCTCCCACAGGGTGTTGTGGCTTTTGAAAATCCGCGTTTAGTAAAGGGTGTCGTTTACTCTTTTCGGGGCTTCACAGTCGTAGGTCTCGGCATCGAACTGCCCGTCATTCAGGCGCTTGTGGAATGCGCCAGCAGAGGGCAGGGCGGAGCGCGGCAGATGCGTTTCCGGGTTCCACGCATCAGAACGGACGAAGGCTTTCGAACAATGAAAAAACGCCGCCTCCACCGTCACCAGCAACACCGTTTTCGCCGGTTTGCCATTCACCGCAAAGCTTTCCAGCAGTTGCGGATCTGCGCTGATCGTCGCCGTGCCATTGACCCGCAATGTCTCGCCAATCCCCGGAATGATGAACAGCAGCGACACCCGCGAATCCTGCAGCACATTGCGCAGGGTATCGATGCGGTTGTTGCCCGGGCGATCGGGCAGGGCCAAGGTGCGCTCATCAATAATCCGCACAAACCCGGCCTTGTCGCCGCGCGGCGAATTATCCAGGCCCTCAGCCCCCACCGAGCTGACAATCACCAGCGGTGACAGGCGCACCATCGCCTGATAATCCTCGTTGAGAAAACCGATCTGCTTGCGCACCGCCCGTTCATGCGGCAATCCGTAAATCGCTTCCAGCGCTTCGATTGAGTCGATCATCCTTGCACCCTCGATGACTTAGAAAAACAGACCCATGCGCCGTTCGTAACCGATCCGGCCCTTGTACGCTTCGCCGCTGTCGACGTAGCCGTGTTTTGCGTACAGCGCGATGGCGGCGTCGTTATCCGCGTCCACTGACAATTCCAGCCCCTTGATCTCCGGCCACGCCTGACGCGCAACGTCGGGCAGCGCTTGCAGACAGGCCTTGCCGTAACCCTTGCCCTGCGCCCGGCGATCAACCTGCAACGCATGCAACGTGGCGCTGTGTTCATCGGCCCAGGCCGGCAACACTGGCGGGCGTTTAAGCAGCAGAAACGCTACTGGCACGTCGTCTGCCAACAGGGCAAAACCCTTCACGCCCGGGCCGGGTTTCGACAGCAGGGTGTGCAAGGCGCCATGGATATCGCCGGAGAATTTGATCTGCTCGGCATGGATTTCAATCGCCTCGACTTGCTGACGCTGCAAGGCGTTGAGGCTGTCGTACGGCACGAGTTGGGCTGACACGGGAATTTCCTTTTTCCTACAAAGATGAGCCTCGGATTCTAGCGATTTTGGCTTCAGTGGAAATTTTTTGTTTCGTCTGTCGATCTACCCGATTGCCGAACGACTAAGGGTGTCTTCACAACAAAAACACGGAGAACAGCATGAGCGCACAATCTGAAATCCAGACCCTGATCAACACCTACCGCGACGCCGTCATGACCAAAGACGTGGAGAAAGTCATGGCGTTGTACGCCGACGACATCGTCTCGTTCGATGCGATCAAGGCCCTGCAATTCAAGGGCAAACCTGCCTACCGCGCGCACTGGGTCGACTGCATGGAAATGTGCCCCGGCCCGCACATTTTCGAATTTCACGAAATCGCCATTGAAAGCGCCGACAACATCGCCTTTGCGCACTGGGTGGCGAACTGCGGTGGCACCAATGAGAAAGGCGAAACCCAGAGCTGCTGGATGCGCGTCACCGCCTGCTATCGGCAGGTTGGCGGGGCGTGGAAAATCGTCCACGAACACTGGTCGGCGCCGTTCGATCCGATGAGCGGCGCGACGCTGTTCGATGTGATTCCCTGATCTTCAGCCATAGTTGATCCGTCCGATTCAGGAGAATGCCATGAAGTATTTGTGCCTGGTCTACAGCGATGAACGCCTGCTGCATTCATCGCCCGACAGCCCGGAAGACGCCGAGTGCTGGGCTTATGCCGAGTCGATTCAGGGCAGTGGGCGAATGGTCGCCGCCGAAGCGCTGGAGTCGGTGCAGACCGCCACCACGGTGCGTATGCGCAACGGCAAGTTATCGATTACCGATGGCCCGTTCGCTGAAACCAAAGAGCAATTGGCCGGTTTCTATCTGATCGACGCCAAGGACCTCAACGAAGCGATCCAGGTCGCCGGCAACATTCCGGCTGCGCGGGTTGGCAGCGTTGAAGTGCGGCCGGTGCGGCAGTTGAATGTCTGAGGTTCGAGCGCGGGTCGAGCAGGTCTATCGCGAAGACTCGCGGCGGATTCTGGCGACGCTGATTCGCCTGCTGGGCGATTTCGACCTCGCCGAAGAGGCCTTGCACGAGGCGTTCTTTGTCGCGGTCGAACGCTGGCAACGCGACGGCGTGCCGGACAACCCGCGCACCTGGCTGGTGTCGACCGGGCGCTTCAAGGCGATTGACGTGTTGCGGCGACGTGCACGCTTCAAAGCTTCACAGCCCTTGCTGTTGGCGCAACTGGAAGAACTGGAACAGGCCGACTGGAGTGGCGAGGATGTGGAAGACGATCGTCTGCGGCTGATCTTCACCTGTTGTCACCCGGCATTGGCGGCGGATGCGCAAGTGCCGCTGACCTTGCGCGAAGTCTGCGACCTGACCACCGAGGAAATCGCCCGTGCCTTTCTCTCGGCGCCAGCGGCGATTGCCCAGCGCATCGTGCGGGCCAAAGCCAAGATTCGTGACGCGAAAATCCCTTATCAAGTACCGAGCCTGAGCGAATTGCCCGAACGCCTCGACAGTGTGTTGCGGGTGATTTATCTGGTGTTCAACGAAGGGTATTCGGCTTCGGTCGGGGCTGAATTGACGCGTGAGGATCTGACGCGCGAGGCGATCAGGCTGGGGCGGTTGTTGATGGAGTTGTTGCCGGAGCCGGAGGTGATGGGATTGTTGGCGATGATGTTGTTGCACGAGTCGCGACGTCCGGCGCGCACTTCGCCGAGTGGTGAACTGGTGCTGTTGGATGATCAGGATCGTTCGTTGTGGGATGCCGGCTTGATTACCGAAGGGTGTGCGCTGGTCGAGCGTGCGCTGACCACGCGGCGTTTTGGGCCGTATTGTCTGCAAGCGGCGATTGCGGCGGTGCATGCCGAGGCGCCGTCGGCGGGGGAGACGGATTGGGGGCAGATTGTTGGTTTGTATGATGTGCTGTTGCGCGCGGTGCCTTCGCCGGTGATCGAGTTGAACCGGGCGGTGGCGGTGGCCAAGCGTGATGGCGCGTTGGCAGGGTTGAATCTGATTGAAGGGATTTTGACGCAGGGCGAGTTGCAGGATTATCACTTGGCGCATTCGGCGCGGGCGGAGTTTTGTCGGCAGTTGGGCAGGGTGGAAGAGGCGAGGGCGGCGTATTTGCGGGCGTTGGAGTTGACCCGACAAGAGCCGGAGCGGCGGTTTATTCAAGGACGGCTCATGGCGCTGGAATTGCCCTCACCCTAGCCCTCTCCCAGAGGGAGAGGGGACTGATTGGGGATTGCTGTAGAACTACGCCGACCTGAAAGCTCAGTTGTGAATCCATAATCGAGGTGTAAACCGTAGCTATACATCCATAATCGACTCGGTCCTTCAGGTCGATGTCTGACGCAAGAACCTCGGTCGGCTCCCTCTCCCTCCGGGAGAGGGCTGGGGTGAGGGGCTTTTGACTTCAGGCTTGCCAGCGATTGGCAGCGACGCTATTCCAGCATCTTGCTCAACAACCAACTCCCCGCCGGCCCCGGCGGATACAGCCGCGACCACAACGCATCGACAAACACCGGTTTCGGCCAGCCGCGCACCTTCAACTCCACCAGCAAATCATTGCCAAAGCGCTGCGCCAGCCAGCGCGGCAAAGGCGCCCAGCCAAAACCTTTCTCGGCCATTTCCAGCAACATCAGATAACTCGGCGCCGACCACACCCGACCTTTGCCGCGACTGTCATAGGGATTGACGATGGTCGCCAGACGCAGCTCACGATGCTGCTCGAGGATCTGCTGATCAATGTGATCAAGCCTGGCCAGCGCGTGATCGCGATTGACGAACAGGGCAATTTCCGTGCGTTCCGCCACCGTCGACGTGACCAGATCCGGCGGATAGTTCTCTTGCATTTCGGCGAATGCCAGATGCGCGCGACCACGCTGTACCAACTCGATCAGGTCATCGCACTCAGCGATCAAGCATTCCAGCTCAAGATCCGGATAACGCTGCTCGAAACCGACCAGCGCGGCTTCAAAACGGTCCGACTGATAGGTGTCGGAAATCGCCACCGTCAGCTTCGGTTCGACGCCTTGCGACAACTGCCGCGCGGTCATTTCCAGACGACTGCTGGCCGCCAGAATCGCCTCGGCGCGTTGCAGCAGCACATGCCCGGCCGGGGTCAGCGTCGGTTTGCGACTGCTGCGATCGAACAGCTGCAGATCCAGATCGATCTCAAGGCTGGCCACCGCCGCACTGATCGTCGACTGACTGCGCCCCAACTTGCGCGCCGCTGCGGAAAACGAACCTTGCGTGGCCGCCTGGACAAATGCCAGCAGTACTTCCTGCGAGATCATCAACTATCGCCTTGATCGATGGTTATTGGTTATGAAGTATCGGTATCAAGATAGATCATGGCAACCATCTTCACTCAAGGAGTCAGGCCATGACTGCCCACAAATCCATCACAGAACGTATTTTTCAGGCCGTTGGTTTCGAACTGCTGGCCATCCTGATCTGCACGCCCTTGCTGGCGTGGATCATGCAAAAACCGATGCTTGAAATGGGCGCGGTGACCGTGTTGATCGCCTTGCTGGCACTGGGTTGGAACGTGGTGTTCAACCGCTTCTTCGACCGTATGCTGGCGCGCATGAACATCGCGCCTAATGCCTGGGTGCGTGTGGTGCACGCGCTGCTGTTCGAGGGTGGTTTGATCGTGATGGGTGTGCCGCTGATTGCCTGGTGGCTGTCGGTCAGCCTCTGGCAGGCGTTTTTGCTCGATATCGGTGTGCTGCTGTTTTTCCTGCCGTACACCTATGTGTATCACTGGGGCTATGACGTTTTGCGCGAGCGCTTCATGACGCGCAACGCTTGCCAGAACTGACGCCTACCTTTGTAGGAGCTGCCGAAGGCTGCGATCTTTTGATCTTGATTTTTAACAGCAAGATCAAAAGATCGCAGCCTTCGGCAGCTCCTACAGGAGGTAAGTGTTTTCAGTAAGAGTTAAAGGAACATGCCGCCAGATGCCTCCACCCGCTGGCCATTGATCCACTGTCCACCCGGCGACAGCAGCAGCGCCAACGCTCCGCCAATATCATCCGGCTGCCCGGCGCGTCCCAGCGCGGTGTTGCTGGCGACCATCGCATTCACCGCCGAGTTATCGCGTACGGCGCCACCACCGAAGTCAGTTTCGATAGCGCCCGGCGCGAGAATGTTCACGCCAATCTGCCGCGCACCCAACTCCTTGGCCTGATAACGGGTCAGCACTTCCATCGCGCCTTTCATCGCCGCGTAAGCGCCGTAACCCGGTAGGCTGAAACGAGTGAGGCCGCTGGAAATATTGATGATGCGCCCGCCGTCGTTAATCAGTGGCAGCAACTGCTGAGTCAGAAAGAACGGCCCTTTCAGCTGGATATTCATCAGCAAGTCGAACTGCTCCGGCGTGGTTTCGGCGAACAGTGCATGCACACCGATCCCGGCATTGTTGACCAGGAAATCAAAACGCTGACGGTCGAACGTCTGCTGCAACGCCTGCTCAACGTGTTTAGCGAAATCGGCAAAGCTTTCGCTGCGGCCAACATCGAGTTGCAGCATCACGGCTTTGCCGCCGAGTGCTTGCACTTCGGTCACCAGCGCCTGAGCTTCATCGGCACGGCTGTTGTAAGTGCCGATAACGTCGATGCCTTGAGCGGCGAGGTGCAGAGCGGCGTTTTTGCCCAGGCCACGGCTGGCGCCGGTGATCAATGCGATTTTACGATTCATGGAGGCTTCCTCGACTGCGGTGAGTGGTGATGGGATGAAGTTTATTTATCCGCCCTGAGGTGATAAACAGACTGAATCCGGAATCACTGATCGGCTCAGCCGAACAATAAAAGGCCTGCCATGAACAAACTGGAACTGCTGCGCACCTTCGTCCGGGTCAGCGAACTGTCGAGTTTCACTCTCGCCGGGGAAAGTCTCGGACTGCCCCGCTCAACCGTGTCCGAACACGTGCAAGCGCTGGAAGCCCTGCTCGGCACACGCCTGCTGCAACGCACCACGCGCAAAGTGCAGGCAACGCAGGACGGTCTGGTGTTGTACGAACGCAGCAAGGATCTGCTCTCGCACATGGACGAAATCGAGGGCCTGTTTCGGCAGGACGAGGCCTCGCTGACCGGGCGTATTCGTGTCGACCTGCCGAACATTCTCGCGCGGCGTCTGATCATGCCGCGCCTGCCGCAGTTCATGGATCGCCACCCGAATCTGGAATTGGAAATCAGCAGCACCGATCGACGCGTCGACTTGCTCAGCGAAGGGTTCGATTGCGTGGTGCGGATTGGCGCGCAGCCCGATCAATCGGTGGTCGCGCGGCACCTCGGGGACTTCCCTATGGTCAATTGCGCCAGCCCGGCCTACCTTGAGCGCTACGGTGTGCCGCAAACGCTGGAGGACCTGGCGCAGCATCGGCTGGTGCATTACGTTGGCGTGCTCGGTTCGCGTTCGGAAGGCTTTGTATACGAGGAGGGCGGTCAGGTTAAACGCCTGCCGATGGCTGGCAGCATTACGGTCAACAGTACTGACGCTTACGAGTCGGCGTGCCTCGGCGGCTTCGGCCTTACTCAGGTGCCGCGCACCGGCATGCAACCGCATCTGGAAAACGGCGAACTGGTCACCGTGTTGCCGCAGTTCACCGCGCCGGCGATGGGGATTTCATTGTTGTATGCGCGGCAACGGCATTTGCCGCTGCGGGTGCGGGTGTTTATGGACTGGCTCGGCGATCTGATTCGCTCCGCGCTCTGAACCTGAACACCGGTCAAAACTGTAGGAGTGAGCCTGCTCGCGATAGCGGTGTGTCAGTTTAATCAATGTTGACTGGTACACCGCTATCGCGAGCAGGCTCACTCCTACAAGGGATCTTCGTTCGTCAGAAGATCTGGGTGAACAGCCAATACAGGCTGCCCGACAGCAGGATCGCCGCCGGCAGTGTCAGCACCCACGCCATCAGCAGATTGCGGATAGTCTTCATCTGCAACCCGCCACCGTTGGCGACCATGGTCCCGGCCACACCGGATGACAACACATGGGTCGTCGACACCGGTAAACCAAACATGTCCGCCGCGCCAATCGTCAGCATCGCCACGGTTTCTGCCGAGGCACCCTGCGCATAGGTCAGGTGGGTCTTGCCGATCTTCTCGCCCACCGTCACCACAATGCGCTTCCAGCCAACCATGGTGCCCAGCCCCAGCGCGATGGCCACGGCGATCTTCACCCACAGCGGAATAAACCGCGTGGCGTTGTCGATCTGTTGCTTGAACAGTTGCAGTTTGCCGCTGGTGTCGGCGTCGAAATTGCCGACCTTGTTCTTGTCCATCAGGCGAATGCTTTCGCTGGCCAGGTACATGTCATTACGCACGTTGCCCATGGCTTCAGCCGGGACTTTCGCCAGCGAACCGTAACCTTTGACTTCTTCACCGATGTGCCCGGTGAGAGCGGCGAGGGCCGGGATCAGTTGCGGCGTGGCGTCCTTGCTGCGCACGTAATCGGAAAGGACCGCACGCGGATCGGCCGGTGTCGGCAACGGTGCACTTTTCACCAGCGCTTGTTGGGTGACTTGCGCCACGGCGGCAAACTGCAGCGATTGTTCTTCCGGCATGGTGCGGTTCAAGGCATACGCCATCGGCAGCGTGCCGACCAGAATCAACATGATCAGGCCCATGCCTTTCTGGCCGTCGTTGGAGCCGTGGGCGAAGGACACGCCGGTGCAGGTCAGAATCAGCAAACCGCGAATCCACCACGGCGGCGGGGTGTTGCCTTCCGGGGCTTTATACAGCGAACGATTCTTCACGAAGGCGCGCAGCGCCAGCAGCAACAGTGCCGCACAACCGAAACCCACCAGTGGCGACAGCAACAAGGCGTATCCGATCTTGGTCGCCTGTGCCCAATCGACACCGCTGGTGCCGTCGCGGCCGTGCATCAAGGCATTGGCCACACCGACACCGATGATCGAACCGATCAGCGTGTGCGAAGACGACGCCGGCAAACCCAGCCACCAAGTGCCGAGGTTCCACAGGATCGCCGCAATCAGCAGAGCAAAGATCATCGAGAAACCGGCAGACGAACCGACCTGCAGAATCAACTCCACCGGCAGCAACGCGATGATGCCGAACGCCACCGCGCCACTCGAAAGCAGCACGCCGAGAAAGTTGAAGAACCCCGACCAGACCACCGCGACATTGGGTGGCAGCGAGTGGGTGTAGATCACCGTCGCGACGGCGTTGGCGGTGTCGTGGAAACCGTTGACGAACTCGAAACCCAGGGCAATCAACAGCGCCACACCGAGCAGCAGAAACGGGGTCCAGGTGGTGACCACCGTGCCGAGTTCGTGCATGTCGTGCATCAGGCTGTAGGCGGTGAACAGCATCCCCATCGCCAGCACGGCGAAAAAGATCACGTAGGTAAACGGGCCGGTTTTCTTGTCGAGGGCTGGCCTGCCGCTGTGGGCGGACGTGGGGCTGGCGGTCAGGGAGGGAGTAGCCATGAGCGGACAATCCTGAGCGAGGGAAGGAATGTCGCCCATGATCGTTGCAGAATGTTACAGAGTGACTGCGCCATGTCAGTGTTTGGCTGATTAGCCCAACCGTCGGTCTTCTGCTCGTTCCCACGCTCTGCGTGGGAATGCCGCCCGGGACGCTCCGCGTCCCAGTGACGCAGAGCGTCACTCGATGCATTCCCACGCAGAGCGTGGGAACGAGCGTGTGGAGAAATCAATAGTCCCCGCGCTTGCGAAACGCCCACCGCCCGGCAATCACGGTAAACGTCGCCACCAGCGCGACCAATATCCAGAACCCCTCCGGATCCTGCGACAACGGCACGCCACCCACATTCATCCCGAAGAAACCGGCAATGATGTTGATCGGCAGCGCCAGCACAGTCACCACCGTCAGGGTGAACAGCGTGCGGTTGCTCTGTTCGTTGAGGTTGGCGGCGATCTCTTCCTGCAGCAGTTTGATCCGCTCACCCAGCGCAGTGAGGTCGTTGATGATCAGCGCAAACTCCTCGGTGGACTTGCGCAGCTCCTTGACGTCCTCCTTCTGCAACCACGGCGGCGGCCGGTTAAGCAGACGCAACAACGAACCCGGTTCCAGCGCCAGCAGCCGTTGCAAACGCACCAGCACGCGCCGGTTGGCACCGAGTTCTGCACGGTTGGTCGACAGTCGCGAGGAGAGCAATTCGTCCTCGACCTGATCAACACTCATGCTGGTCTTGCGCACGATTTGCGTGAGCACTTCGCCCTGATCGCGCAGCAGATGCACGAGCAGTTCCGAGGGCGAACGAAAGCGTTCGCCGGCCTTCACCGATGAGCGCAATTTGTCCACCGAGTGCAGCGGTTGCAAACGCGCGCTGACAATCAGTTTGCTGCGCACACAAACCCACAGCGTCGACACGTCCGAGGAGACCATGCTGCTCAGGTTGAACACCACATCGTTGACCACCGCCAGCAACGCCGAATCGACATGCTCGATGCGCGTCGAACGCGAGCCTTCGTGCAGCGCCTCGAAAAACTCCTCGGGCAATTGCAGATGACTTTTCATCCAGCGCTCGCACGCCGCGTGCGCCAGATTGAGGTGCAGCCAAAGAAATTCGCCACTGTCGCTGTCGTCCTGCAAACAGCGCAACGCCGTGGCGGAATCGACTTCGCGGCCACGTTCACCGGGCAGGAAGCGATAGCCGTAGAGCAGGCCAAACAGATCGGGATCGCGATGGCTGATATCGAGGCTGTGGTTCATGAAGGCTCGCTGCGAGGAGGGTGCGTCGGTTGTGCAAATGGCAGGTTCACTGAGCCGCATCATCGCAATGTCACATGACGTTTATGTGACGGCAAAGTGACGTCAAATCAGCGACTTACCGATGGTCTGATTTTCTTCAAGAAACGCTCTGGCGCGCCGATCACAGGTGCGTTAGGTTGCGCGCCATTGGCCATGAACCAAGGCTCGCCGACATGGATGTCCGGCACAATTTCACGCCTTACCGGGCGTGCCTCATCCTTGTCCTGAGTATCTTCCGATGCTGCAAAAATCCCTGAGAGCGCAAATTCTCGCCCTGCTGAGCGGCAGCCTGCTGGCGGTGCTGTTGATTGCGCTGGCCTGTTTTCATTTTCTGTCCAACGGCGTGCAAAGCTACAGCCGGTTGATCGCAGGCCCGTTGCATACCTCGCAACTGATCGACGAAGCCAACCTGCAATTCAAGGTGCAGGTGCAGGAGTGGAAAAACGTCCTGCTGCGCGGCAAGCAACCGGCGGATCTGGCCAAGTATTGGGGCCAGTTCGAAGATCGCCAGCGCGATGTGCAGAAGCTCCTTGGTGAACTGGCCAGCCAGAAAGGCATAGAGCCGAGTCTGAAAAACCGCATCGAACGTTTGCGTGATGAGCATCGTCAGTTGGGTTCTGCGTATCAGAGGGGACGTGATGCCTACGTGGCTGCCGGTGGTGATCCGGCGGCCGGTGATGCGGCGGTCAAAGGCGTCGACCGCGCCGCCAGCGATCAGATGAGTGAACTGGTCGCCGAGTTGCGCAAGCAAGGCACCGCGCAGTCGGCGCTGATCAGTGCCGAGGCCGATCGCACCGTGTGGCTGGGACTGTTGGTGATGCTCGTGTCGGGTCTGCTGATCGGCCTGTTGAGCCTGTGGCTGGTCAACCGCAACCTGGTCGAGCCAATTCGCAAACTCATCGATTACGTCACCCAATTGAGCCGCGGCAAACTGGCCGAACGTGTGGTCAGCGACCGTCAGGATGAGCTGGGCAATCTTGCCGCTGCCGCCAACACCCTGCGTGATTTTCTCGCCGAAACCTTCACCCGTCTGCAGCGCAGCGCGAGTGATCTGGACAGCGCCAGCGGTGAGTTGAACGCGATCGCCACGATCATGGCCGGTGGCACCAACGAGCAGTTCAACCGCACCGATCAAGTGGCCACGGCGATGAACGAAATGTCCGCTACCGCGCAGGAAGTGGCGCGTCACGCCGCCGATGCCGCGCGTGCTGCGGACGATGCTGACCAGTCCGCCCAACAGGGTGAAAAGGTCATGCAGAGCACTATCCACTCGATCACGCAGATGCGCGGCGAAATCGCCAACACCGCCACGGTGATCCGTCGTCTGGAAGCCGACAGCGGTCGTATCGGCAAAGTGCTGGAAGTGATTCGCGGCATCGCCGAGCAGACCAATCTGCTGGCACTCAACGCCGCGATCGAAGCGGCGCGCGCCGGTGAAGCCGGGCGTGGTTTTGCCGTGGTTGCCGATGAAGTGCGCAACCTCGCACAGCGCACCGCCGAGTCGATCATCGAGATCAACCAGATCATTCAGAGCGTGCAGACCGGTGCGGTGGACGCGGCGCAAGCCATCGACAGCGGCCAGACGCGCAGTGATGAAAGCGTCGAGCAGGTGACCCAGGCCGGCGCGATGCTGGAGCGCATCACCCACGCCGTGGAAGCGATCCGCGACATGAACCGTCAGATCGCCACCGCTGCGGAAGAGCAGACCTCGGTGGCCGAGGACATCTCGCGCAATCTCACCGAAATCACTTCGATCGCCAGCACCAACCTCGACAACGTGCAGCGCACCGAAAGCGCCAGCCAGAACCTGCATGGTCTGTCCGGGCAACTGAACGAAGTCACCGCGCGTCTGAGCGCCTGACGCCATCGACTGTGTACCGGTTCGGATACCGAGTCGGTACACAGTCGATCTCAAATTGATGCGGCCAGTGTCGATGACCGGTTATCTATAACCGGCATTGGAGCCTTTTCATGGTCAGCATCACTTCTGTTTCGATCAATCAGACCGTCACGACACCCACCAGTAAAACTTCGATCAGTGACGTCGGTGACGACGCGTCTACCTCAGCAACCGCCAGCACGGGAGCTACGCCCGATACCGGTAAAGTCGCCGCCGGTGGTGGGGCGGCGCCGGCGGGTGACAGCAGTTCCAGCAGCAGCGAGGAATCGGATTCGGTAAAGGAACTGCGCAAGCAGATTGCCGAACTGCAGAAGCAATTGCAGGAGGAGCAGCAAGCGTTGCAAGCGGCCCAGGCGAAGCAGGAAAGTTCTGATGCGAAGGTCGCCGAAGTGGCTGCCGCGCAAGCGCAGATCACCGCCACCTCGGCCTCCCTGTCCACCGCCACCGCCTCGCTGTTGCAGGCGTTGCAGGATTCTGACAGCAGCACTTCCGGTTCGCTGGTCAGCACCTCGGCGTGATGCCCTTTTCCCTCACCCTAGCCCTCTCCCAGAGGGAGAGGGGACTGACCGCGGTGACTATTCGAGTTACGCCGAGCTGAAATATCGAGGCGCACTCAGGTCTTGAATAGCCCCCGATCGGCTCCCTTTCCCCCTCGCCCCCTTGGGGGAGAGGGCTGGGGTGAGGGGGAGAAAATCTCACTGACAACACATCAACCATGCCAAACACCAGACACAAAAAAGCCGCACGATCTTTCAATCGTGCGGCTTTTGGTGGTGCGTTCAATCAAGTGTCTTGCTTGTTGCTCAACACCTTGCCGGTCGTTGCATCAAAGTCCACATCGAACTCTTTGCCATCAGCAGTTTTCAATTCAACTTCATACTCATAACCGTTGAAGTGGTTATCCAGATCCGTGTCAGTGATAGTCGCACCCGGATGCAGTTTCAGTGCTTCGGCGTTCATCGACTCCAGCGACTTGATCTTGCCCGACTTAACCAGTTCAGGAATCTGGTCAACGCGAACATCAGCCTGGGCCAGGCCAGCGGTAAGAGTCAGAGCAGCGGCGGTAAACAGGGCAGTCAAAGTTTTCATCGGTTCGTTCCTTGGGGTGATTCGTTTAAGTGGCCTCAGGTTAACCGGCACAACTTAACTCACCCTTAAAATCCCAAACCCAAACAAAACGGGCAAGCCCTGCACCTGCACAGAACCTGTGGAAGTGTGGCTTGCCCGCAATGAAGGCGCCTCGATTTCAGATCAGAAACCGTTGTTCTTCAGCACCTGATCAACACTGGCGGACGCCGGGCGTTTATAGAATTTCAACAGCTCGCTGGCACGGTTGGTAAAGATGCCGTCGACACCGGCCGCCATGACTTTCTCGAAGTCCACCGGCTCGTCGACGGTGTAGACGTGCACCAGCATGCCTTGGTCGTGGGTGTATTGGTTCATCCACGGTTGCACCAGATCCGAATAGCTCTGGTCGCCGCCCTTGGTCAGCTTCGCCGACGGGCCGGTACCGATGGCACCTTGCGACTTGGCGTAATCCACCCATTGTTTGAATTCGGCTTCGGACTTCGGCTCTTGCTTGCCGTAGAAAACGTTTTTGTTTTTCTCGCCGGATTCGGCAAACGTCACTTTCGATTTCGGCTCGATGCTGCCTTCGCCCACCCACAACAGGAGGATTTTCGGCACTTGCGGCATTTCTTTTTCCAGCAGTTCGAGGCTGTTTTTCTCGAACGTCTGCAGGATCACTTTGCCTTTACCCTGACCAACACCCAGCGCACTTTTCGCCAGTTTCGAACCGGCCGGGCTCAGCCAGCCACGATCCTGCAGTTTTTCCTTGAGGTCTTTCTCGATCCCGGGAAACAGCTGCGGCTCTTTGGTCTCGATGTACAGGCCCGGCTTGTGTTGCGGATTGGCCTGAGCGATGTCGATGATTTCATCGAGAGTCAGAATTTTCAGCCCGGCGTAGGACGGGCGGGCGCGATCCGGGTACTTGGCGTTGAACCAGCTGCCGGCATCGAGGGTTTTCAGTTCGGCCATGGTGAACGCGGTGGCCGAGGCGTCTTTGCGCTCCGGAAACTTGCTGGCAACGTCAGTGGTGCGTTGCAGGTTGTCGTCGTGCAGGGCGAACAGCACGCCGTCCTTGCTGCGCTGCAAGTCCATTTCCAGGTAATCGGCGCCCAGGTCGCGAGCCAGTTTGTAGGAGGCAGCGGTGGATTCCGGTGCATCGAAAGACGCGCCACGGTGGGCGATCACCGCCGGGTGCGGGATACCGTTGGCGGCAGCGATCGCTTTCGGATCAGTCTGGCTGGCGGCGTGCGCCTGACCGAGGCCGAGCAGCAGGCTCAGGACCAGAGCGCTTTTGGTGAAAGTAGCGGGCATGTTCGAGTTCCTTTCGCAGGGCATTTTCAAAGACGTACCTTTTAACAACTGAAACGCTCGGGTGCTATCGCAGGACCGACATAAACGTATTAAAAGCGATTTTTCCTGCACTTTTGTGGCGCGGTTTGCAGTACGCTTGCCAACGGCAGACGCTCCGGCAGAGGGCGCGCCGTGCAGTTGCCCTGCGTGTAAACCATCGATCTTTTTTCGTGAGGTTTACCATGCGCATCACCTCCCAACTCATCTGCCAGGCTGCCGACGATCTCAAGGGTTTTGTCGGTCTTAACCGCAAAACCGGTCAATACATCGTGCGCTTCAGCGAAGATTCGTTCGGCATGGACGTGGCCGATGACGGCATTATTCCTGTGAATGAATTCGTCTGGGCGCCGGCGACAGCGCAGACCATGACGCTTAAACGCGAGTTGATTCAGTTGTTGCTGGATCAGAATATTGATGACCGAATCAACATCACCGAGCCGTTGCGCGTTTATATGAGCAAAGTTGAAGTGCCGGAGATTGTGGCGGTGCGCAGTCTGGTGCGGGGCTGAAGTTTTGCTGTGAGGGTGAGGGCCTCTTCGCGAGCAGGCTCGCTCCCACATTGGATCTGCGTCGATCACAAATCCCCTGTGGGAGCGAGCCTGCTCGCGAAGGCGGCCGTCAATGCGCCGCTATTTTATGGCCCGAACCGATACTCGCGTTCAACCTTGCACACCCGCGTATGAAACGCCGAATACCATTGCGAACGACCACGCGCCTGAATCTCCCGATGCTCAGGATGCTGCCGCCACGCCAGAATCGCCGCTTCGCTCTGCCAATACGACACCGTAATCCCCACGCCATCCGCCCCTCGAACCGACTCCACCCCAAGAAACCCCGGCTGCTCACTCACCAACGCAGCCATGCGCTCAGCCGCATCGGCATAGCCGTTGTCACCCTCGGTTCGAGTCGACGTAAAAATCACCGCAAAGCAGGCAGCCATCAACGTGACTCCGCACAAGCTTCAACAAACGCGCGCACCAGCGGCGGCATCTGCCCTTTGAGCGCCGCGCGTTCCGGTTGAAACAACGTGGCGACAAAGAACCGCTGATCCTTGAGTTCAATTGCGCGCAAATCCCCCGTCGAATCATGACCCACGGCGTGTAGCCGATCGTTCAACAGTTCCCGTTCGAACAGCGGATTCACACCGAAGCGGCAGCGATAGCCTTCACGAATCTGCGACGTTTCGTACGCCTTGGCGATCAACGACCCGGGCACCAAATGAATACTGTCCACCGCTTCGACCAGCGAACAGGTCAACGGCGTGAGTACCGCGCGTTCAGAGTCGGGCGATGTTTCACCGTGTTCCGCATCCTCCCAACCCAACACGTTGCGGGAAAATTCCAGCACTGCATGCTGAAAACCGCCGCAGGTGCCGAGGAAAGGGCGCCGCTGTTCGCGGGCAAAACGGATCGCCCGCAATGCGCCGGCTTCACTTTTGTAAGGACTGGCGGGGACGCACCAGAAACCGTCGAACCGCTCGAGCGGCGTATCGGCGTGGATCTGCTCGGTGGGCAACCATTCGAATTGCACGTTGCGGTTGAGGTGTTCGGCGACCAGCCCGAGGGCGACGGGAATGGCTTGGTGGGCGGTGACTTGCGGATCGTAGTCGCCGATCAGGGCGATACGGAGGGCGCTGTTTTCCATGGGATTTCCCTGCGCTTGTTGATTGATGGCCCTCACTATAGATTGGCGTTCACGCACTCAATATGGGCGTTTCCCCAAGTGATCAATGCAGCGACGCACTATCAGCTCGATTACCCCGATCTCGCCCTGATTCTTGCCTTGGTGCGCGGCGGCTCGCTGGCCCGGGCCGCGCAGTTGTTGAAGGTCGACGTGTCGACGGTATTCCGCGCCGTGCGCCGTCTCGAAGCCGCACTCGGTCAGCAACTGTTCGAAAAAAGCCGCACCGGCTATTTACCGACAACTCTCGCGCAGACGCTGGCCGAGCAAGCCGAACGTGCCGAACAGGCGCTGGAAGCCGCGCGCATCGGCGTGGAGCAGGGCGGTGAAGTGGTCAGCGGCACGGTGCGCCTGACCTGCACCGACTCGGTATTGCAGAGCTTGCTGCTGCCGGCGCTGGCGCAGTTCATGCCCAATTACCCGGCACTGACCATTGAGCTAAGCACCTCCAACGATTTCGCCAACCTCAGTCGCCGCGATGCCGACATCGCCCTGCGCCTGACGCGGACACCGCCCGAGCATCTGGTCGGACGGCAACTGGCGAAGATTTCCTACCGGGTCTGTGCCAGTACGCGCTATCTGCAGAATGTCGATGCTTCGGATCTGACGACGTTGACCTGGATCGCCCCGGACGACTTTCTCCCCGATCATCCGACGATTGCCTGGCGTCGCCAACAACTGCCCGGCGTGACACCGGGCTATCGCTGCAACAGCATGTTGTCAGTCACGGAGCTGGTTCGCGCGGGCCTCGGCGTGGCGGCGTTACCGGACTTTCTGATCACCGAGGGTGTGCAGGCGTTGAGCGAGCCGCTGCATGGTTATGACACCGCGCTGTGGCTGCTGACCCGCCCGGATTGCCGGGCGTTGCGCTCGGTGGTGACGTTGTTCGATGAATTGGGGCGGGCGCTGCGTTTACCGTGATCAGCGCTGCGGGTTCTGGCGCATGTGATCGTGCAACTCGCTGGTCAGGCTGGCGATGCGTTCGGTGAGGTTTTTGGTCATCTCGGTGAGGCGGGTGTTCTGCTCCAGCAGCTCAAGCAGTTGCGCGGTGTTCTTCGCGGCTTGGGCCTGACGCTCGGTATTGGCCTGTGCCAGGTCTTCCCGATGTAGTGCGTCTGCATCGGCCTGCGCCTTGTCGCGGGCAGCCTGGCGTGTTTGTGCGAGCAGAATCAGCGGCGCGGCGTAGGCCGATTGCAGGCTGAAGGCGAGGTTCAACAGGATGAACGGGTAGACGTCGAAGGTGGTCACGCCAAACGCGTTGAGGCAGACCCACAACAGCACAATCAGGGTTTGCGCACCGAGAAACATCGGCGTGCCGAAGAACCGCGCAAACGCCTCGGCGCGCAGGGCGAACGTGTCGTTACCGAAGGTGGTGCTGAGGTGGGCGTGGGGGCGGTGGAAGCGCAGGTGATCGACGGTAGATGTGTGAGGCGTTGCGGGTTTTTCAGTGGTCATGGTGCACTCGGCAGGGCGTGGGACTGAAGCTCACTATAGCCCTGCGTTGCGGCTCATGACCTCTTCGCGAGCAGGCTCGCTCCCACATTGGATTGCATTTCCCTGTGGGAGCGAGCCTGCTCGCGAAGGTCGCGCCTCGGTCTACTGACTCTGCATCGATTACCCCGGCACCCGCTCATTGGCAAACATGCTCACCGCATCCACCGCCTCACTGGCACCATCACGAATCTGCAGAATCACCGTCCCCGCCTGATTCGCCAACTCGACACCTTCCGCCGCGCGCCCCCGGGTGCCTTCCATGCTCTTGATGGCCTGGCGGGTCTCGTTCTGGATCAGCCCGATCATGCTGGAAATCTCCGCGGTCGAGCCGCTGGTTCGAGCCGCCAATTGCCGCACTTCGTCAGCGACCACGGCAAAACCGCGACCCTGTTCACCGGCGCGCGCTGCTTCGATCGCAGCGTTGAGCGCCAGCAGGTTGGTCTGATCGGCAATCGCGCGGATGGTGTTGACGATGGCGGTGATCTGCTCGGAGCGTTCCCCCAGTTGTGCAATCAGCGTTGAAGACTCAGCAATGTCTTCGGCGATTTCACGCATTTCGCTGGCGGCTTGCTGGATCACCTGCGTACCTTGCTCGGCGACTTTTCGGGTTGCCACGGAGATGTGATACGCCGCGCTGGCACTGCGCGCGTCCTGTTCGTGTTGTTCGACGCGGGTAGTCACGTCGGAGGCGAACTTCACCACTTTGCACAAGCGCCCGGCTGCGTCATAAACCGGGTTGTAGTTGGCTTCGAGCCATACGGTTTGCCCGCGTTTATCGACGCGTTCGAACTGACCCTGGAAAAGCTCGCCCTGGTTCAAGCGCCGCCAGAAATCTTCGTAGGCGCTGCTGTTGACCAGTGCCGGCGTGCAGAACAAACGGTGATGTTTACCTTTCAGCTCGGCGAGGGTGTAACCCATGCGCGTCAGAAAATTCTGATTGGCCGTGAGAATACTGCCGTCGAGGTTGAATTCGATGACCGCCATTGCCCGGTCAATCGCCTGCAACTTGGCGTTGGCTTCGCTTTCCTGCTGCACCTTGGCGGTCACGTCCATCGCGTACTTGACCACTTTTACTACGCGCCCCGAGGCATCCTTGATCGGGTTGTAACTGGCTTCCAGCCAGATTGGCTGGCCCTTGCCGTCGACCCGCTCAAACGTACCGGACTGAAACTGGCCATTTTTCAGGCGTGACCACAAATCAGTGTACTGAGCGCTGCGCCCGAACTCTGGCGTGCAAAAGCGTCGATGCGGTTGGCCGATCGCTTGTTCGGCGGTGTAACCCATAGTCTTGAGAAAGTTGTCATTGGCACGCAGCACCACGCCATCGAGGTCGAACTCGATCACCGCCATCGAGCGATTGATCGCATCGAGCAGGCCGGCTTGTTCGGTGAGGGTGCGCTGAAGATCGTCGATGACGGATTTGTGGCGATTGAAGAACATGTTCGCACTACTCTGGAAGTGGGGAGGATCGAGGATTCAGTCCCTATTTCCGCGCCGGCAGACCGAATGCGCGGACGGCATTCGGCAATGACTGCTCAATGCCAGTATTCCTTAGCTGGCAGATGGCTACTTATACAAAACTTCATAAACTTGTACAAGAGAGTAATTTTTTGTAATTTTGTATAACTTTTAGAGCGTCGGTGTTGTCCGCCGCGCCCTTGCTCAAGGCAAGGCTGATGGTGTTGAGGCCTTGTTTTTAGCGGTTTAGAGCGCTTTGTCGACATCGTTCAGCCAGTCGAGGGCATCCTTGTACAAGGGTTTATAGCGCGCCAAACCGATACTAAGGCCCACTCGCAACTCTGGCACCTGCGGATGACAGCATGAATTCAATGCTTGACCCATCGCGCCATCAACCCTCCAGGCCTCATGCGGCGGCAACTGGCAGGGTCACGCAGAGCGGGTTACAGGAGACGGGCGGATTAGCGTTGATAGCAGGCGAGAAACATTTCCAGTGCCGATTCGGCGACGGTGTTCTGCATCTCGACATCGAGGGCTGCGCGGCCCATCGACATCTGTGGCCAGAAGCCAAAGGTTTTGAGCAACCCTTGGACCTGATGCGCGGCGAACTCCGGATCTACCGCTTTCAGTCGACCGTCAGCCTGCGCGGCGCGAATCCACACGGTCAGGCCTTCCTCACGCTCGCCCATCCGCTCGACCATGTTCTGCGCGCGCTCCGGCGAATGAATGGTCGCAGCAATTGCCACTCGGGCCAGGGTCAGAAAGTTTTCGTCGGCCATCAATTGCACTTTGGCCTGGAGCATTTGCCGCAACTGATCACGTAGAGGCTGATCGCGGTTATAGACGACCGATTGCTCAGCGCTGATTCGTGCCCACAACTGGTTGAGAATTTCGGCGAACAGCTCTTCCTTGCTGGGGAAATGGTTGTACACCGTGCGCTTGGATACACCGGCGGTGGCCGCGATCTTGTCCATGCTGGTGACTTCGAAACCGTTGGCACGGAATTCGGCAATCGCCGCTTGAATAATGGCTTCGCGTTTACGGTCGGTGAGGCGCTGTGGAGCTGTCATGAGTACGCTTCGGCAGAGAAAAGATGAAATTACACTCGGTAGTTTACTTGTCATCCGCTTTGATGCAACCTAGAAACTACACCGAGCAGTGTAATGTTGCGTTAATCCTCGCAGCTTAAAAACCAGATAGTTCGGCCTATGCGTGCAGCTTTGGCCATTTATCGTCCCACCGTAGAAAAACCGTGAATTGCGCGGTTTTCCTGGAGTCATTCAGTCATGGCCAATCCAGTTTCGATCCCGGATCACACATCCACGCCTGAAGCCTCGCGGCAGCATCAGGGGCTGTTTCGCAATCACGCACCCGTGCAGCGCGAAGGCGTACGCAAAATGCTGCGGATCATGTGGAACATGATATTCCACAAACCGCGCAACACGCGGCCCGCCGCGCCGATCCCGGTGCAAGCGTTGACCCGGGAAGAACTGCTGGCAGCGCCCAATCACAGCGTCTTTCGCCTCGGTCACTCGACCTTGCTGCTGAAGCTGCGCGACAAATTCTTCATCACCGACCCGGTCTTCGCCGAGCGCGCCTCGCCGGTGCAGTGGGCGGGGCCGAAACGCTTTCACCAGCCACCGATCAGTATCGACCAGTTGCCGCCGATCGAAGCGGTGATCCTGTCGCACAACCATTACGACCACCTCGATTACCAGGCCGTGCTCAGACTGGCCGCCAAGACCAACCTGTTCCTGACCCCGCTGGGCGTCGGCGACACCCTGATCAAATGGGGTGTCGATGCCAGCAAAGTCCGCCAGTACGACTGGTGGCAGGGCGCCGAGATTGCCGGCATCCGTTTCGTCGCCACCCCGTCTCAGCACTTTTCCGGCCGTGGCCTGTTCGATGGCAACAGCACGCTGTGGGCGTCGTGGGTGATGATCGACGGCGACACGCGAATCTTCTTCAGCGGCGACAGCGGCTACTTCGACGGCTTTAAACGCATCGGCGAACAATACGGCCCGTTCGACCTGACCCTGATGGAAACCGGCGCCTACAACGTCGAATGGCCGCACGTGCACATGCAGCCCGAAGAAACCCTGCAAGCGCACATCGACCTAAAGGGCCGCTGGCTCTTCCCGATCCACAACGGCACCTTCGACCTGGCCATGCACGCCTGGCACGAACCGTTTGACCGGATTCTGGCACTGGCGTGGGAACGCAGTATTTCCATTACCACGCCGCAGATGGGTGAGGCGTTTAACATCGCCCAACCGCAACGCGGGGAGGCGTGGTGGTTGGCGGTTGAAGGGGAGAGTGACGCGGTGGTGCAGAGCGCCTTATAGCTCGCCCAGTTCGCCCCTTCGGGGGCGATTGTCTTACTCAGCCATCGCAAAATCCCCACGCCCCATCGCTTCCGATGACACGCCCTGAACACTCGCACTACGCCCCGGTGCAAACCCGGGAAAGAACACCAGCCCCTGCGCCTCGAACCGGTAAGCCAGCGCCAGTCGCGCCGCATCCGCTACATCCTGCTGCGCTTCAAAGCGTTGAATGTCTTCAACCGAAACCTCAGCCTCCCGCGATAGCTGATCCACGCTCCAGCCCAGCATCGCTCGGGCCTGGATGCAGTGCGTCGGGGTGAACTGGAAAAGGGCAATGCGTTCGAGGATGTGGTTCATCGCAAGAGAGGCCATGGTGTGCTCCGGGCTCAAGAGTGCTGATTGAAAATGTACTGTGTTTTTGTACAGTTGTTTTCGGCCAGGATCAAACGCATTTTTTGATTTGCCCTAATTCGCTGCCTGCAACCAGACGGACGGTGCCTGCCCGAGGATCCGCCGGAACATCGTCGAGAACGCCGCCGGGCTTTCATAACCGAAGTCCAGCGCGATTCGTGTCACCGCTTCACCCGAGGCCAGTCGCGCCAGCGCCAGAACCACGCAGGCCTGCTGCCGCCATTGCCTGAAACTCAATCCGGTCTGTTGCCGAAACATCCTGTTGAAGGTGCGCAAGCTTATGTGTAACTGCTCGGCCCATTGCTGTGGAGATTGATGGGCGTACGGCTGATGCAGAAAGTTCTGACACAGGGATAGGAGCTTTCCGTCAGTCGGTAGCGGAATGTGCAACGGCAGCGGCGCACTGCGCGTCAGTTCATGCAGCAACAGATCGATCAACACGCCATCGCGCCCGTCCAGGTCGTAGGCCAGCGGCACCTCCACCGCCTCCATCAGCAAATGCCGCATCAACGGCGACACACTGATCACCTGGCAGCGCTCGCCCAAATCCACTGTGCCCGGCTCGATATAGACACTGCGAGTGCTGACCCCAAGCATCAGCACCTCATGCGCCACCCCCGGCGGAATCCACACCGCGCGCTGCGGCGGCACCACCCAGTTACCGTCATCGGTGCTGACCTGCATCACACCGGTCGCGCCGTACAACAACTGCGCCCGCCGATGCGTGTGAAAGGGCAGCCGGTGACCGTGGGAATAATCCGTACCGATCGCCACCACCGCGCGCGGCGTGTCATCCAGCAGATTGATCGAAACATTGCGCATCTGGCGTTTCCCGGTGGTTGGCGTAAACGCAAGCATTATTGGCTGACTTGCTGAAGCGGGCCAAGCGATGCCGTTCTATCGTCGACCGCTCTCCATCCACGGACACTTCGACATGTTCTATTTACTGCTGACCCTCTTCGGCTGCCTGACCGGCATCACCGCCGTGCTGTTCGGCTTCGGCGGCGGCTTCGTCGTTGTGCCGCTGCTGTATCGCATGCTCACCGCCAGCCACGGCGCCGACGACCCGATCGGCCAGTCAGCGATGCACATCGCCGTCGCCACTTCGACCTGCGTGATGATCGTCAACGCCCTGATCGCCACCGACAAACACCGTCGTGCCGGCAATCTCATCCGTCATTACCTGTGGCCGCTGGGCGGGTTCATCGGGTTGGGCGCGGTCGTTGGCGCAATAGCGGCGATGTGGGTCAGCGGCGAAGTCATTCGCTACGCGTTCATCGGCTACCTCGGCGTGACCATCATTGATTGCCTGCTGCGACGCGGCTTTCTCACTCAGAACCCAGACGTCATCCCACGCCGACTTGGCGCTACGGAAACTTCCGCAGGCGGTGTAGGCATTGGCGCCATCGCGACGTTTCTCGGTGTAGGAGGCAGCGTCATGACCGTGCCGTTGTTACGTCGGTGTGGCCTGAGCATGTCGCAAGCGACGTCCATGGCCAATCCGTTGAGCGTGCCGGTGGCAGTGGCGGGGACGCTGACGTATATGACGCTTGCCGGGTTCAGTCAGGCTGACTTGGGCGCGTGGTTTGTCGGGTATGTTGATTTGCTGGCGTTTGCGGTGCTGACGGTGGGGTCGCTCATCGGGATTCGATTGGCCGCGCCATGGATTGGACGGATACCGGATCGGGTGCATGCCTGGGTTTATATCGGGTTGCTGATTATTGTGCTGCTGTGCATTTCGCTTAAATGAACCATTGCCAGGTTACAGCGGAAGAAATCAAAATCGATAACTGAACGCTGTCCTCCAGCAATGACCAGAGAACCAGGATGTTGATCTTCAATTGCACCGAAGCCGCCAGCAAGTTTTTCAGTCGTGTTCACAAAGGCAAAAAGATTACGCCGGTGGACAACAAACCGCCGTCACCGGCCATCGAAGATGACGAAGCCTCCAGTTCCGTAGAGCAGTGGCTAGTCCATGCGATCACTGTGCAACGCAAGCATGTTTTGTTGGTTATCCATGTGAAAACCCGTTACTGCATGGTCTTCGCCAATGCGCAAAAGGCTGACACAGAAGGTTTCGTTGCCTGGTTTGCTGATCGTTGGCGTGAAGGATTGATCCGCGATGCGATCAATCACGGTCTTATGGATTGGGTCGATGGCGGCATCATGCCGGAGCGTATGGATCAAGTCTGTCGCGACTATAAGTTTTATCGGCGCAGCCATCGCAGTGCACAAAAACATATTGATGAAATCGCCTGGTATTTCCAGGGCAATGCAGCCGAGTGGGGTTGTTTACCACAGAGTGAGCGTGAAGAGATTGGTTTCGATGCCGCAATGAATGACACGCCCAGAAGCAGCAAAGGTCAGAAAGATACCTACTGGCCGAATGTCGAAATGGTCGCTCACTGGTTGCGTGAATATTGCGTTGTTGATGAGGCGGGTATCGAGAGTGCTTTGAAGCGACGCCTAGAGGCATGGCGAGAGATCAGGGCTTTTCATTAAGCGCCCAAGTGCAGCCGAAATGCACGGCTGCACTCGATTCTCTGGCTTGGCCTAGCCATAATCCGCCCCGACTTTCTCCGAGCCCGCGTGCAAACCACAAGCGCGGCCTTCGCCTCTTTCAAGGAACGATCAATGCTCAAAGGACTGATGCGCCTAGCGCTGTGCGCTGCTGTGATGTTCTCACTGATTTCCACTGCCCATGCCGAAGATGGCCGGCGCGTGTTTACCGGTACGCTGGGTAAGACGCCGATTGTCGTGGAGCTCAATACCACCCAGCCGGACGAAGTGACTGGCCGCTACTTCTATGAGAAGTACCATCGCGATCTGCCCCTAAGCGGCGCGTTGCAGGACAGCACACTGACCCTGACCGAGGGCAACAATCGTTACGGTGATGAAAAGCCTCTGCCAACGCTGAAACTGGAAGAGACCGGCGACGGCTGGCAAGGCGAGTGGCAAAGTCCGAAGGGCAAGAAACTGTCAGTGCAACTCACCGAGGCCAAAACTCCAACGCCAACCGCTAACACACTGCCAATCATCGCCGCGCTGCCGAGCGGCGAGTTGTACGAATACTTGCGAGTGCAGGGGCTCAATCTCAAAGCCACGAAGAAAGAGACCTTCATGGGCTACACCCTGCAATGGTGGACGGAGCCCGACTCGAAAATTGCCTTGTTCAGTGTGGAGTCCGGTTTGCCGAAAGATGATCTGCAGCGGGTTAATCAGCAATTGCTGGGACGACTCTGGCTTGAAGTCATCCGTTATCACAGTTGCCAATTGAGTGGCGGAGAGAACGTCGATTTCATGCAACAGGCAGAACCGAAAATGATCGCGCCAGCCGTGGTCAGCCTGAATATCTCGACCAGCTATTACTGCGGCGGGGCGCATCCGGACTTCGGCGATTCACCCCTCAACATCGATGTAAAAACCGGCCACCCATTGTCACTCGAAGATGTGCTGTGGGTCGGAGAGGGCAAACCGCTGCTACATGCCGAGCGCGACAGCCTAGGCGACAAACCGCTGAGCAAGGACGAAAGTAACGCGCGCTATCAGTACGTGAGCAAAGAGTTGGTACCTTGGGTGATCAAGCAATTCACTGCGCTGTACCCCACAGAAATGAAGGCACCGACGGGAGATGACGACTGCAACTTCCAGGATGAGAGTATCTGGGGGACTTCACCTTGGTACTTCACCGAGAAGGGCTTGTACCTCGGCGCCTACTTCGCTCGCGTACAACGCTCCTGCGATAGACCGGACTGGTCGATCCTTCCGTACTCCCTCGTCAAACAACACCCCGGCGCCGTCAACCTGCAACTACCCCAGGGCTAACCGTCACTCCAAACCCGGCGCTTCACGAATGATGAAGTGATCCAGGTTCTCGATATTGGCATTGAAGACCTCGAAAGGCTTTTCGGGGTTCTTCTTGCCGGGCACCTGCTTCAACTCCGGCGTCACCCCATAGAAGAAACAGAACAACGCCTTGTCGCTATCCACCGCGTGCTTGATCTCCTCCAGAAACGCCTTGCGCTTGCGGTAGTTGTCGATCAACTTCTTGTTCAGATAAACACTGACCGGATACGGCTTCTTCTTGCTGTCCTCGGGCTTCTTGAACCAGACCTTGTCCTCGAAATCGATACGAAAACTGGCACCGCTGTGGAAGTCCTCGATCTTCTTGATCCGCCCCCAGTAAATCAGCCCCTTGTTGTCCGTCAGATACTCAACCTTCTTGAAGAACGAACTGTACGGTGCCGAGTGTTCGCCGACCTTCAACGGCATGCGCTTGAGCAACTCCTTGTCCGCGAAGTTGGAAACAAAACACTCCACCGGATGCGCAAACACACTGGTCTTGTCCGGCGCCGATTCACGCCCCGCCGACTCTTTACCACTGTCCGCCGCCACCCGCACCGGATCATCGCGCAACACATCCGCCGCCCCCGCCGGCGCGACAGGCTTGCGCACATACTCACGGCGGGTCAGCAACAACTCTGATGGGAAGTGTTCCTCACGCCCGTCATCCACCTCGCCATCCGCTGTCTCAACACCAGATGCAGAAGCCTTCAAACTCACATACGGACAGCCAGCGACATGCTGCGTAGTGGGCAGATTCTTGAAGTGCGGTGTGCGCACGTAATTCACGTTCTTCGCGTTGAACGTACCCAATTCGTTGGAAGCTTCGAACTCCGAGCGACAGGCATCGTTGGGGCACTGGAAGTGCTCCTTCGCAGAGTCAAACGCCACCGTCTCATCGAAATTGAGATCGCGAACGTCATAGATCGACAACTTGTCGTCGAGGCTGAGGCAGTAGGCGAGGTCGAATTTCATGGTGGGGCTCGGATCCTTGAGTGGGGGAGGGGTATTAATAGCGGGAGGCGGCGTGGGTTACCAGTAATGGATCTCGCCACCCAGCATCAACAGAACAGCCATAAAACCGAGATTGCCAAACAGTAAGGGCAGAATCGTAATGACGATTTGAATCACAACCGCGATTTTAAAGCCGACGGTCAGGCCATAACGCTTCCAGTAAAAGACATGCAGCACCATCGTCAAAGCGTTGGCCACCCAGACGGCACCGATGGCCATGATTTCGTTTTTTTGGGCGATGCGCAGGGCCATCATTAGCAGGCCGAAAAATACGATGAGGAATGAGACGACCAAGAGTCGTGATGGACCTGATTTGATTGAGTTGGCTGGTGGCATGTGATGTTCGTCCATGTGTGTGCTCGAGAGTGCTCTCGTTCACGGTAAGCGTTGTTCAGCAGCGCACAAAATCGTGGCGAGGGAACTTGCTCCCGCTGGGCTGCGAAGCAGCCCTAAAACCAGCAAATACGGTTAACGAGGGTAGGCCGCAATTATTCCTTTTCTAGTCTTCCAACGTTGTGATAAAGCCAAGCAGTGAAATCCTCTCTGTCATCCGAATGGTGGCTACGCTGGTGACAGTTGGGACACAGCGCCACGACATTCGAATGCTGGTCTGATCCTTCTTGCGACATATGCTTAACGTGATGCACTTCCAGAAACGGTTCCCCATCCTTCTTAAATGGCGCTTCTTCGCCACAACCTTCGCACTTTCCATTCGCCTGCTGACGAACCCAGCCCCTCAATTCAGGATCGCGAAAGTAAGTCTTTCTGGTGGACTCGGTCCAAACAGGATTCTTTATCCCTTTTGGGATGTATAGAAATGGTCGCCGCTCAAATTTGGCCGCCCGCTGTTCGAGCTTTTCTTCGTCCGCCGTGGGATCAGAGTCTTCAGGAGTAACAACGCTGGAAGCATCGAGCGCTGTACGAATGCTACGCGCGACATTAGCGCCGACATTCTTGGCAGGTTTGTAACCCTTGATAGGTTCACGGCCCAACTCGACCATGACTGAAGAAATGTTCTGCATCCGAAATTCGATAGAGCTCTTGGTTCGGTCAGCCAGTACGCCCTCGCGAAGTACGCGGTTCTCGTGGGCCTTGTTGTATGCCTGTTCTTTCTGTTCACACGACCACATCCGGAGATAGGCATCGACCGCCGCCTGAATCTCTACGTCACTCCAGTCGCTGTTACTTTTTTCCATAACCATACAGTCGCCGAGGGTTGAAAACCCTCGGACGATACTGAGTGGCCATTACTGCTGTCTACGAAAATTCCTACAAAAAATAGCGACGGATCTCGCATGTGATCCTACAAGCGTATCGCTCAACCCATCGAATGCTTGGACGACTGAAACGCCTGAGCGACCCTCCGCCACCAAGGCTTCGTCGCGGTAGCTTTTCGCGGTATTTGATCGCTCAGCAGATAGGGCATGTCCCGCAGCCGAATCCAACTCTCATCCTGCCAATGCAACAGACTCACAGACATCTCAGGCCATTTCAAAAAACTCAGCATAGGCAGATCCGAATTTTCCGAGGACGCGGCATCGCGTAAGGCTGGAACTACCTGATGGGTCAGCCATTCACGCAACAGCCGATTCCCTGGGACGTAGTGATACACCAACAGCGCATATACGCCGGACTCACTGAGCATCAGCTGCTTACCAGGCTGGCGGTGATACTCAATCCACAGAAAACGATGCTGATCCTTATCCAGTTTACTGACCATACGATCACTGAGATGGACACCCATCAAACGGCCAATATCGCGTGCGCAAAACCATGGCTGGCCTTCAAGGAGAAGGGCGTGGAGAGAGAGTTTGTGCAGGGTGAAGACAGTCGAACTGTGAGGTTCAGACATGGCAGGCCTCCAGTGCTGGAAGCATGCAGATGATGTTCAGGTTGAAGCTGATTTTCTTCGTGCCGAAGGAGACATTTTTAGGCATATCCATTTACCTCTGTGTGATGTCAGCTTTCTTAAGGCTGGGTGCCGGGAGCTAAGAAACCCCACACAGAGGGCCGGACATATTCCCCTTTCGGGTCTTGTATTCGCCCACTCCCGGCATAACAGAGTTTTTGATGCGCACGGGGAAACCGTAGGCACAAAAAGCCGCTACTGTCGGGTGCGGTCAGTCCGCTGCGTGAGGTGTTTCTTAGGCACCTGCTACAGAGATTATGGCGTGATAAGACCATGGTCAATGCAGATAGCACTCTTCGGAAAAATCCTTAAAAAATAAAGATTTTTCGTACGGTTACTTTTTATGGCGCTTAAAATTGCTCATGCAATAGCTTGGTGTGTCTCATTTAATATTGAAGATATTTTTTCAATAATGTCAGAAAATAGATGTTTGTGTGTGATTGATATGCTACTGCAAAACATGAAGATTGCATGATCTTTGGTGACTCCAAGTAACTTTGCGACCTCATGGAATTCTTTGTGTTTCCCTGCTCGTATTCCCGAATCTATTATTTGTGTTAGCTCTATTTTGTCAGTGCCTGAAATTGTTGCTAGCGTATCAGGAGTTTCTTTGCATTTTTGCATTATCCACAATTCTGGCCAGGTATTTCCTGGCAAATATTCTGTTTTGTTCTTGAACCACGTATCAAAATTCTTGTCAGCTTTTTCGGATGTTCTCAGGGCAAGATTTTTGTTGTTGGATTCTTTGGCTCTTTGGTCACCGTCAAAAACTACGAATGTTTTTTCAGCGTTAGCTCGGCGATGCAGCGCGGCCAGTTGAATGCAAAGAGCAGTAGCTGAGCCGATAGGTTCTATGTTGATTCTCGAGCGGATGCTGCTAGGGGTCACATTAGATATAAGCGCCTGAGCGATAACATCTTCGACAAAAACATCTACTTCGCTAGTTTTTTCGGCACTCAATTTTGAGAAGGCGTACTCGGCGGACACACCCATTTTTGCTGTTGTTTGAACGCCATTTTTTTCAATGAAAAATCTTGCATCATAAGGAAGGCACTCAAATATTTCTTTCGAGTGGGTAGTGCAAATTACTTGGATTTTTCTTTCCAAACATACGCTTTTCAATTCATCAATAAAGCGTTTTTGCGCTTCGATGTGTAGCCCCAACTCGATTTCGTCAATTACGAATAATGCGCCGTCAGGGCAGCTGAATATGGTTGAGAAAATTTCAAATAAAGCATTTTCTCCCGCCCCCATATTGAAACCTGAAAATGAAATTCCAGACGACTTTGCGAGTGGTAATCTGTACTTTGAATGAGATGTGAGCCGAAACTCTTCATAGTCCTTATTTAGAATGCGACCAACTATTTCTTTTACCGAGTTTTCCCAACCTTTTGGGCCAGTGCTGAGAAAGCGTCTTTTATAACTTCTCGATTGGCTCTTTTCACTGTGTGGAACTATTCGTTCTATTCCAATAAAAACACAATTTCGGTCGACGCGTGAAGCATAGTCGCTCCATTTGCCACCTTTGTTTTTACGTCGAATTTGCGTGCCGATTCGTTTGGCTTCTTTGTTTGTGCTAGTTATTCTCCAGTTATCGTGCGCAAAATCAAAAACTATAGTTATTCCTTCGGGTGATACTTCTTCACTGTGCTGGATGAAAAAGTCGGCAAAGGTATAGTAGGGGCGCTGTCTATTAGATGCCTTGAAGCCATCTTTTTTGTTGTGATAGGCGCAGCATGCAAGTGCTAGAATAGTAGACTTTCCACACCCATTTTTTCCCGCGATGCAAATAAGTGGAAAGCCTATCGGTAGTTCTAGTTTTGAAACTCCTCTGATGTTGCCTTGGTATACGTGTATGCGTCGGAGATGTGTATGAGTGAAGTCGTTAATAAACCACTTGCGTAGTTTCCTATCTTTTTCGCTTTCGCTGTACTTCACTTTTCAGATCCCCAATGGCCACAGTTCAAGTTTTTAAATTATATAATGAGTATTGGCAATGGTTTTATGGAAGATACTGGCACATTGATTTTGTGTCTAGTTTGAGGTGTTTCTTAAGCATAAAAAAGGGGTGCTACCTAGTGGTAGCACCCCTTTAGTCATGATGGGGAGGGATCAATCCCAGCTCAACGCCCCACCAGTCTGATACTCAATAACCCGTGTCTCAAAGAAATTCTTCTCTTTCTTCAAGTCCATAATCTCGCTCATCCAAGGGAACGGGTTAGTCGTCCCTGGGTACTCTTCTTTCAAACCAATCTGCGACAAACGACGGTTAGCGATGAACTTCAGGTAGTCCTCCATCATCGCCGCGTTCATGCCCAGTACGCCGCGAGGCATGGTGTCACGTGCGTATTCGATCTCCAGCTGCGTACCCTGCAGAATCATCTGGGTCGCTTCTTCCTTCATTTCGGCATCCCACAGGTGTGGGTTTTCGATTTTGATCTGGTTGATCACGTCGATGCCGAAGTTCAGGTGCATGGATTCGTCGCGCAGGATGTATTGGAACTGCTCGGCGACGCCGGTCATTTTGTTGCGGCGGCCCATGGAGAGGATTTGGGTGAAGCCGCAGTAGAAGAAGATGCCTTCCAGAACGCAGTAGTAGGCGATCAGGTTGCGCAGCAGTTCTTTGTCGGTGTCCGGGGTGCCGGTTTCGAACTTCGGATCGGAGATCGAGCGGGTGTACTTCAGGCCCCAGGCTGCTTTTTTAGCGACCGATGGAATCTCGTGGTACATGTTGAAGATTTCGCCTTCATCCATGGCCAGCGATTCGATGCAGTACTGGTAGGCGTGGGTGTGGATCGCTTCTTCGAAGGCCTGGCGCAGGATGTACTGGCGGCATTCCGGGTTGGTGATCAAACGATACACGGCCAGGACCAGGTTGTTGGCAACCAGGGAGTCGGCGGTGGAGAAGAAGCCGAGGTTGCGCATGACGATGCGGCGCTCGTCGTCGGTCAGGCCTTCCGGGTCTTTCCAGAGGGCGATGTCGGCGGTCATGTTGACTTCTTGCGGCATCCAGTGGTTTGCGCAACCGTCCAGATACTTCTGCCAGGCCCAGTCGTACTTGAATGGCACGAGTTGGTTGAGGTCGGCGCGGCAGTTGATCATGCGCTTTTCGTCAACGGCGACACGGGCGGAGGCGCCTTCGAGTTCGGCGAGGCCTTCGGCGACGTCGAGGGAGTTCAGTGCAGCCTTGGCGCGGGCGACAGCGGCCGAGTCGTCGGCGGTCACGGCGCGAGCTTCGATCGCGGCGGCACCGCCAGCGTTGTCGAGGCGGTCCATGTTGGCTTCAGTAGCGTGGCCGGCGTTGGCGCCTTTCACTGCTGCTACTTCACTGTCTTCTTTGTCGAATTCGTCCCAGCTCAGCATGACGTGTCGTCTCCTGCGTGAGGGCCTGTGCCCGTGTGAAACCTGATTGGTTGGTTTTTCACACGGTCGTACAGACCGCGTTGGATGTCGTTTTTTGCAGCGATGCACGCAGGCAAATAAACAGAAATTTTGACGGGTTCCGAGAGCCTCTGATGGGCGCAATCAGCGTTGAACGCTGCTGCGGGGCTTCAGAATGGCTTTTGCTCCCTGTAAGGGAATATTGCTGACCCGTATGGGGCGGCATTATAGGGAAAAAAACACGGCTGTGCTGAGGCGAATCCGCGCATGAAGCGGTCGAGGAGGGTCGATATTCGACGAGAGTGAGGGTTTACAGGGCTTTGCCGGGGGAAGATTTTTTTTCGTAAAAATCTCGCCATTGTGAATTTGCTCAAAAAACGAACAAAAATATGGGTTTTTCACTACATCTAGTGTTTTGCAAGCATTTTTGCCGGCTTCAAACACAACTGAGCCCGACCGAAGTCGGGCTGGAATCGACCCTCAATAAAGCGCTGAGAGATCCAATTCGGTGCAGTCTCGAATCATCAATTGGTGCAGCCGTTGCCCATGACGCTGTAACGCAGGATGTGGCGCTGACCTTTGGAGTCGTCGTACTCCATTTTTGCCGGTACTACTTCGCAGACGTTGGGAATTTCACTCATCGATACGACATTGGCGATGTCCAGGTGCGTGGAGTAAGTGTATTCCTCGATAACCGGTTGTTGCTGCGCGACATCAGTCGGAACCTCATCTGCCATGGCGGTTGCGCACAGACTGCTGAGGGCCAGAACCAATAAAGCTTTCATTTCAAATTTACCTTTTTGAGGTCGAGTGGGGTCACGCAACCTTTATGGGGTTGCGTGTGTAACTTCATCGTTTGCAGTTATTACTTGAGAGCTGGATTAACGGCCTTCGTGGGGGCTGTAACGTTGTTAATCGCGTTTGCCTTGTTGGCGAGGTGAATTTTAGGGGGATGGGGCGGGGGTAAACAGAGCGGGTTTTGATAAACACCTTTGGCAGATTTGGTAACAATCCCTTGATATGGGGATTGATAACCGGGTGGTTTGTCTGGGGGACCGAGGTGTCTGATTCGCTTGCAGGCAAGCTCCCACAGGGGGTTGGGGATGTTTGGGAGATCTGCGTGCGGGGTAGGTGGAGGATTTGTAGGGGCTTGTTACTACCATCGTCGAATGGTTCTATGGCCCCCGCCCCGTTACAACAGGGTCATACAAAAACAACTATTACACCGAGGTAGGAAAGATGAGTGCGGCTTCTCTGTATCCCGTTCGTCCCGAGGTTCTGGCTAACACGCTGACTGACGAGGCGACCTACAAAGCCATGTACCAGCAGTCGGTCGTCAACCCTGACGGCTTCTGGCGCGAGCAAGCCAAGCGTCTCGACTGGATCAAACCTTTCACCACGGTGAAACAGACGTCGTTCGACGATCACCATGTCGACATCAAGTGGTTTGCCGACGGCACCCTGAACGTTTCCTACAACTGCCTCGACCGTCATCTGGCCGAGCGCGGCGATCAAGTCGCGATCATCTGGGAAGGCGACGATCCTTCCGAGAGCCGCAACATCACTTACCGCGAACTGCACGAACAAGTGTGCAAACTGGCCAACGCCCTGCGTGGTCAGGACGTGCACCGCGGCGACGTGGTGACCATTTACATGCCGATGATTCCCGAAGCCGTGGTCGCCATGCTGGCCTGCACCCGGATCGGCGCGATTCACTCGGTGGTGTTCGGTGGTTTCTCGCCGGAAGCCCTGGCCGGTCGCATCATCGACTGCAAATCGAAAGTGGTGATCACCGCTGACGAAGGTATCCGCGCCGGCAAGAAGATTTCCCTCAAGGCCAACGTCGACGACGCACTGACCAACCCGGAAACCAGCAGCATCCAGAAAGTCATCGTCTGCAAGCGCACCGGTGGCGACATCAAGTGGAACCAGCATCGCGACATCTGGTACGAAGACTTGATGAAAGTGGCAGGCACCGTCTGCGCGCCGAAAGAGATGGGCGCGGAAGAAGCGCTGTTCATCCTTTATACCTCCGGCTCGACCGGCAAGCCGAAGGGCGTGCAGCACACCACTGGCGGTTATCTGCTGTACGCGGCGATGACCCACGAGCGCGTGTTTGACTATCGCCCGGGCGAAGTCTACTGGTGCACCGCCGACGTCGGCTGGGTCACCGGCCACAGCTACATCGTCTACGGCCCGCTGGCCAATGGCGCGACCACGCTGCTGTTCGAAGGCGTGCCGAACTATCCGGACATCACCCGGGTGGCGAAGATCGTCGACAAGCACAAGGTCAACATCCTCTACACCGCGCCGACCGCGATTCGCGCGATGATGGCCTCGGGTCAGGCCGCTGTTGAAGGCGCGGATGGCAGCAGCCTGCGTCTGCTCGGTTCGGTCGGTGAGCCGATCAACCCGGAAGCCTGGGACTGGTACTACAAGAATGTCGGCAAGTCGCGTTGCCCGATCGTCGATACCTGGTGGCAGACCGAAACCGGCGGCAACATGATGAGCCCGCTGCCGGGTGCGCACGCGCTGAAGCCGGGTTCGGCGGCGCGTCCGTTCTTTGGTGTGGTGCCGGCGCTGGTCGACAACCTCGGTAACATCATCGAGGGCGAGGCTGAAGGCAATCTGGTGATTCTTGATTCGTGGCCAGGTCAGGCGCGTACGCTGTACGGCGATCACGATCGTTTCGTTGATACCTACTTCAAGACCTTCCGTGGCATGTACTTCACCGGTGACGGCGCGCGCCGTGACGCCGATGGTTACTACTGGATCACTGGGCGTGTCGATGACGTGCTCAACGTGTCGGGCCACCGTATGGGCACGGCCGAGATCGAGAGCGCGATGGTTGCGCATCCGAAGGTTGCCGAGGCGGCTGTGGTGGGTGTGCCGCATGACATCAAGGGGCAGGGCATTTATGTCTACGTCACGTTGAAGAATGGCGAGGAGCCGACCGAGCAATTGCGTCTGGAGCTGAAAAACTGGGTGCGCAAGGAGATCGGGCCGATTGCTTCGCCGGACGTGATCCAGTGGGCGCCGGGGCTGCCGAAGACCCGTTCGGGCAAGATCATGCGCCGCATTCTGCGCAAGATTGCCACGGCGGAATATGACGGGTTGGGGGATATCTCGACCCTGGCGGATCCGGGTGTGGTGCAGCATTTGATTGATACGCACAAGACGATGAATGTTGCTTAAGTAGCAGGTCTGAAGAGAAGAAAGCCCCGCCCGGTGTATGCCGGTCGGGGCTTTTTTTGTGTCAGGGGGGGTGTGGTTGGGCGGGCCTCATCGCGAGCAGGCTCACTCCTACAATTGACCGAGTACCTTCAAATCCGATCGTTCCCACGCTCTGCGTGGGAATGCCTACCTCGACGCTCTGCGTCGGCTCCTGGGACGCGGAGCGTCCCTTGCTGCATTGCCACGCAGAGCGTGGGAACGATCGGGGGGTCAATAATTATCGATCTGTGCCGTAAGACATTTCCCGCTGTTACCCGACACCCTCTACGTAACCGAATGTGTAACCGCCCGCCCCGGAGCGGGGCAAAGGGAAACGCATTGCCCCGTTTTAGAGCCTCTAAACCCCCGGTGAAAAATAAGACACAACGCTGCGCTTGCCGGATTAGAAGGGTTTGCGAATAATAGGCCCGCAATTTGCAACATGGATCGGTTCACTGTCTTTCGCTCTTGCATGAAATTGCAGGGCTGTCAATGTGCCAAAGTCGCTTTCTCTGTGCATCTGTAATTAGTTGTCGCATTGAAGAAATATCGGCTTCGGGCCTGTCGTTAGAATGCCGATCACTCGCTCATCGTGGCTAACGTTGAAACCTCCCACGGTTTTGAAGGGAAATTTCCCACCGATGCAGCAACCGATTTCCCGATTCACCCATTCGCATATTGGGCTGTCGCTCACTCTGCCGTTTTTGCCCTTTACCGATGGAGTCCCAAGATGAAGAAACTTGTGCTGCTTGGCGCCCTGGCACTGTCCGTGCTGTCGATGAACGCCTTCGCTGACGAAAAACCTCTGAAGATCGGTATCGAAGCGGCTTACCCTCCGTTCGCTTCGAAAGCACCGGATGGCAGCATCGTCGGTTTCGACTACGACATCGGCAACGCTCTGTGCGAGCAGATGCAGGTCAAGTGTGTGTGGGTCGAGCAAGAGTTCGACGGTCTGATCCCGGCACTGAAAGTGCGCAAGATCGATGCGATTCTGTCGTCGATGTCGATCACTGAAGACCGCAAGAAGTCGGTCGACTTCACCAACAAGTACTACAACACCCCGGCACGTCTGGTCATGAAGGCCGGCACTCAGGTCAGCGAAAACCTGAGCGAGCTGAAGGGCAAGAACATCGGCGTACAACGTGGTTCGATCCACGAGCGTTTCGCCCGCGAAGTCCTCGCGCCACTGGGTGCCGAGATCAAGCCGTACGGCTCGCAGAACGAAATCTACCTCGACGTGGCTGCTGGCCGTCTCGACGGTACCGTGGCTGACGCAACCCTGCTGGACGACGGTTTCCTCAAAACCGACGCCGGTAAAGGCTTCGCGTTTGTTGGTCCTGCATTCACCGACGTCAAATACTTCGGCGACGGCGTAGGCATCGCAGTCCGCAAGGGCGATGCCCTGAAAGACAAGATCAACGCAGCCATCGCGGCCATCCGCGAAAACGGCAAATACAAAGCAATCCAGGACAAGTACTTCGCCTTCGATATCTACGGCAAGTAATACGTCTCTGCGACAAGTCCGAAATGGCGCAAGCAACAGGATCTCTGCGGTTTGCGCCATTTTTTCATCCCAACTTTCGAGGACCTGAATCATGTTGAAAGGCTACGGGGCTGTCATCCTCGATGGCGCATGGCTGACGCTTCAGCTCGCCTTGTCGTCCATGGCTCTGGCCATCGTTCTCGGGCTGATCGGTGTCGCGTTGCGCCTGTCGCCGGTGCGCTGGCTGGCCTGGCTGGGCGATCTGTATTCCACGGTGATCCGCGGGATTCCCGATCTGGTGCTGATCCTGCTGATCTTCTACGGCGGTCAGGACTTGCTCAACCGCGTCGCACCGATGCTCGGTTATGACGACTACATCGATCTGAATCCGCTGGCCGCCGGTATCGGCACCCTCGGTTTCATCTTCGGTGCGTACCTGTCGGAAACCTTCCGTGGCGCGTTCATGGCCATTCCCAAAGGTCAGGCCGAAGCCGGCATGGCGTACGGCATGAGCAGTTTTCAGGTGTTCTTCCGGGTGATGGTGCCGCAGATGATTCGCCTGGCGATTCCGGGCTTCACCAACAACTGGCTGGTACTGACCAAGGCGACCGCGCTGATTTCCGTGGTCGGTCTGCAAGACATGATGTTCAAGGCCAAGCAGGCGGCGGATGCCACTCGTGAGCCTTTCACCTTCTTCCTCGCAGTGGCGGCGATGTACCTGGTGATCACCAGTGTTTCGTTGCTGATCCTGCGTCAACTTGAGAAGCGCTACTCGGTAGGCGTAAGGGCGGCTGATCTATGATCTTCGACTACAACGTCATTTGGGAGGCCATGCCGCTGTACCTCGGCGGCCTGCTGACCACCCTCAAATTGCTCGCGCTGTCGCTGTTTTTCGGTCTGCTCGCGGCCCTGCCGCTGGGGCTGATGCGCGTTTCGAAGAACCCGGTCGTCAACGGCGCCGCGTGGCTTTACACCTACGTGATCCGTGGCACGCCGATGCTGGTGCAACTGTTCCTGATCTACTACGGTCTGGCGCAGTTCGAAGCGGTCCGCGAAAGCTTCCTGTGGCCGTGGCTGTCCAGCGCAACGTTCTGTGCGTGCCTGGCCTTTGCGGTCAACACCAGCGCCTACACCGCTGAAATCATCGCCGGCAGCCTCAAGGCCACGCCGAACGGTGAGATCGAAGCGGCGAAAGCCATGGGCATGTCGCGCTTCAAACTGTACAAACGCATCCTGCTGCCATCGGCCCTGCGCCGGGCGCTGCCGCAGTACAGTAACGAAGTGATCATGATGCTGCAGACCACTAGTCTGGCCTCTATCGTCACCCTGATCGATATCACTGGCGCAGCACGCACGGTCAACGCGCAGTTCTATCTGCCGTTCGAGGCGTACATCACCGCCGGCGTGTTCTACCTGTGCCTGACGTTCATTCTGGTCAAGCTGTTCAAACTGGCTGAGCGTCGCTGGTTGAGCTACCTGGCCCCGCGGAAGCACTGATATGCAACGCATTGACCACGTATTGCCGTGGAGCCATCTGGGCAGCGAGCGCAAGATTTCGGTCTTTCGCTTCGGTCATGGCGAGCGCAAGGCCTACATTCAGGCCAGCCTGCACGCTGACGAATTGCCGGGCATGCGCACCGCCTGGGAGCTGAAAAAGCGCCTCGGCGAACTCGAAGCCAAAGGCTTGCTCAACGGTGTCATCGAGCTGGTGCCAGTCGCCAACCCTTTGGGTCTTGGGCAGTTGCTGCAAGGCAATCACCAGGGCCGTTTCGAAGCGGGTAGCGGCAAGAACTTCAACCGTGATTTCGTTGAGTTGAGCGCGCCGGTTGCGGCCGCTTTGGCTGACAGTCTCGGTGATGATCCGCACGCTAATGTGCGCCTGATCCGTCAGGCCATGGCCGATCACCTGGCCGCATTGCCGGAAGCGAGCAGTCAGTTGCAAGGCATGCAGCGCGTGTTGCTCAGCCACGCTTGCAGCGCTGATGTGGTGCTCGACTTGCACTGCGATGCCGAAGCCGCGCTGCACATGTACGCGTTGCCGCAGCACTGGCCGCAGTGGCGTTCGCTGGCCGCGCACCTGAATGTGAAGGTCGGATTGCTGGCGGAAGATTCCGGCGGCAGTTCGTTCGATGAAGCCTGCTCGTTGCCGTGGCTGCGTCTGTCGCGGCAGTTTCCCGATGCGCAGATTCCGCTGGCGTGTCTGGCAACGACCATTGAGCTGGGCGGTCAGGCCGACACTGGTCGCGCCGAAGCCGAGGCGTATGCTGAAGGCATTCTCGCCTTCCTCGCTGAGCAAGGTTTGATTACCGGCGAGTGGCCGAATCCAGCACACGAAGCCTGTGAAGGCATGCCGTTCGAAGGCACCGAGTTGCTGTTCGCGCCGCATCCGGGCGTCGTGAGTTTTCTGCGCAAGCCCGGCGAATGGGTCGAGGCGGGCGACGAGATTTTTGAAGTGATTGATCCTCTGTCCGATCGGGTCAGCACGGTGTGTGCTGGTACCTCCGGGGTGCTGTTTGCCATTGAACGGCTGCGTTATGCCCAACCCGGTTTCTGGCTGGCCAAGGTGGCGGGGCGCGAAGCGCTGCGTCACGGGCGCTTGCTCAACGACTGACTGACTGTTTTTGTGAGAACCGACCGCATGTACAAACTTGAAGTCCAAGACCTGCATAAACGCTATGGCAGTCACGAAGTGCTCAAGGGCGTGTCCCTGAAAGCGGCAGCCGGCGATGTGATCAGCATCATCGGCTCCAGTGGCTCCGGCAAAAGTACTTTCCTGCGCTGCATCAACCTGCTCGAGCAGCCGCACGCGGGCAGGATTCTGCTCAATAACGAAGAGCTGAAACTGGTAGCGAACAAGGACGGTGCGTTGAAAGCCGCTGATCCAAAGCAGCTGCAACGCATGCGTTCGCGTCTGTCGATGGTGTTCCAGCATTTCAATCTGTGGTCGCACATGACCGCGATTGAAAACATCATGGAAGCACCGGTTCACGTGCTCGGCGTACCCAAGTACGAAGCGCGCGAAAAAGCCGAGTACTACCTGAACAAGGTCGGCGTGGCCCATCGTAAAGACGCCTTCCCGGGGCACATGTCCGGTGGCGAGCAGCAGCGCGTGGCGATCGCTCGTGCACTGGCGATGGAGCCAGAGGTGATGCTGTTCGACGAGCCGACTTCGGCCCTCGACCCGGAACTGGTGGGCGACGTGCTGAAAGTCATGCAAGCGCTGGCTCAGGAAGGTCGCACCATGGTTGTGGTAACCCATGAAATGGGCTTTGCCCGTGAAGTGTCGAACCAGTTGGTGTTCCTGCACAAAGGTGTGGTGGAAGAAAGTGGCAACCCGCGTGAAGTGCTGGTTAATCCGCAATCGGAACGTTTGCAGCAATTCCTCTCGGGCAGTTTGAAATAAATCAGGGCTGCCGTTGTGCACCGTGATAGTGCATGCTTCGCAGCCAGAAGGCCGGCCTGCGATCTCTGTGGGAGCGAGCCTGCTCGCGAATGCGGTGTGACATCCGACATAGATGTCGACTGATCCACCGCTTTCGCGAGCAGGCTCGCTCCCACAGTTGGATCCCTGCCTGGATCTCGGTTGGTTTCAAGATTTGTGTTCATTTACGGGCTAGCATTGGCCCATGCCTTCATCACTGTTCTTCGTTTCGGATCGCCCGCCCATGACTGCCCATCGAATTGGTTTCCTGATTTGGCCCAGCACTAAAGCGTTGACGCTGGCGCTGGCGGAGGAAGCCTTGCGTGTTGCTCAGCGGGTGCACCCGGACGTAGTTTACGAACTGTCGTTCCTGCAGGCCGAGCCTCCGGCCGAAGGCGCCTGGCAATTGCCCGGCGAGGCATGGACTGGCAAGCTCGAAAACTTCCAGAAACTGTTCCTGCTCGCTGACGAGCCGCCGACCACGTTGGCCCCGGCACTCAGCAGTGCGCTCAAGCAGCTGGTGCGTGCAGGTACCGTCATCGGCGGTTTGTCCGCTGGCGTTTATCCCTTGGCGCAACTCGGTTTGCTCGACGGTTATCGCGCCGCCGTGCACTGGCGCTGGCAGGACGATTTCGCCGAGCGTTTCCCGAAAGTCATCGCCACCAGCCATCTGTTCGACTGGGATCGCGATCGCCTGACCGCGTGTGGCGGCATGTCCGTGCTCGATCTGTTGCTGGCGGTGCTGGCTCGTGATCACGGTGCGGAACTGGCCGGCGCAGTCTCGGAAGAACTGGTCGTTGAGCGCATCCGCGAGGGCGGCGAGCGTCAGCGCATCCCGTTGCAGAACCGTCTCGGTTCCAGTCATCCGAAGCTCACCCAAGCGGTGTTGCTGATGGAAGCCAATATCGAAGAACCGCTGACCACCGACGAAATCGCCCAACACGTTTGCGTATCCCGTCGTCAGTTGGAACGGATCTTCAAGCAATACCTCAACCGTGTGCCGAGCCAGTACTACCTGGAACTGCGCCTGAACAAGGCCCGGCAGATGTTGATGCAGACCAGCAAGTCGATCATCCAGATCGGCCTCTCGTGTGGCTTCTCCTCGGGGCCGCATTTCTCCAGCGCCTATCGCAACTTCTTCGGTGCCACGCCGCGGGAAGATCGCAACCAGCGGCGCAGCAGCAGCCCGTTCGAATTGTCATCGGTGCCGCCTGAGCGCGGCTAACCCCTAGTCGACGACCAGCTCAGCGGAGCTTCCAGAAGAGTCGATGTACGGCCTGGCTTCGGCGCCACTGGAAAACGAGTCGTCTTCGAACGCGTCGAATTCCTGTCGGGTTCTTCGCGTCAGCGCCAATCGCGCAGCCCTTCTGCTGTGGTAAACATTGAGGGTTTGCTGACTGGTCGGGGATAGCGGATTGCCGTTGAAGTCGAAATCGGTAGTGTCGGCGTCCATGATTTCGATGGGCAATTCGCTGATGCCGTTGTTGCCCAGGTTGGCATTATCAAGGCGCGCGCTACTGAATAAACCCGGCGGTATGTCTGTCAGCCCCGTGTTGTTCAGATCCAGTCTGGCCAGTGCCGTCATCTGACTGAGGTCGGGGACTCGGCCCAGCGTGTTGTTCCTCAAGTTGAGTCGATTGAGATTGATCATGTTGCGCAATGCATTCGCGGTGTCCTCGGTAAGGGTGATGCGGCAGTCGATCAGGCTCAGTTCCGTCAGGTTTTCCATGGCTGCAACCGCGTAGGGAATGTCCCCCAGTTGGTAGCCTTCTATGGCAAGTGCGTGCAGGTTGGCAAAACGCTCGAGGAATCGACCGAGACGAGGCGATGTGAAGCTGCTGCTCGTCAGGTTCAGTGCGCGTATGTGGCTGAAGTCAGCGGACAGCGTCGGCAGCTCACCGATGATCGGCAGGTTCGAGGTGAAACTGATTTCGCTTTGACCCGCGGTGACGATTCGGCGCCAGCAATACTCCAGGCTTGTCTTGAATTGTTCCCGGCGTTCGCGCTCCTGCAGCAAGGTTTCGGGGGGCAGCGGGGCATTGCTGACGGGGTCGACTGGGGTCTGTGTGGTCCAGGTTTCGAGATCACTGATCAGGGACGCCAGCTCGCCGCGTCGGCGTACCAGTTCAAGGTGCCCGTCGGCCAGTGTGCCGGGCAGGCTGTAAACCAGTTCGTCGAGCCGCGTATCGGTCAGATGCGGATACAGCTCGCGGGCCAACAGGCTGTTTTCCTGCGGGACGGAAACGCCAAAATCAATGCCCTGTGCTTGCCAGTGGGTTTTTATCCGCTCGCGCATGGCCGGCAACAGTGGGTTCTGATTCAAGTCAAAACCATTGCTGGCGTCCGGGGACAGCTGAAAAAGTGCCTCTGGCAGCACGCTGATGCGGTTTTGATGAAGGATCGCGGTTTCCAGTACCGGCAATTCGAGCAGGCCGGGGGGAATCTGCTCGATCCCGGTTCTGGAGAGGTCGATGAACGTCAGTGCTCTCAATGCAGAAACGTCAAGGGCGTCGCCCAGTGGGTTGTTGTACATATCCAGCATGGTCAGTCGGGACAGCGAGGACAACGCAGCTTGACCGGCTTCTTCCAGAACAACGCCACAGTTGCTCAATACCAGTGTTTTCAGTTTGGGCATGCGAGACAGGGCTTGGGGTATTTGACCCAAGGCAAAACCGCGCATTTCCAGTGTCTCAAGTCCGCTAAAGCAGCTCAGGAACCCCTCGGTGCCGGACAGCGCTTCGTTGCCCTGCAAGGTTAGTTGGGTGACATGGCTGAAGTCGGCCGCCAGCGTCGGCAGATCGCCGATCACCCGCAGATTGGCGTCGAACGCATTGAGTCTGAGTTCTGTTTTGCTGTTTTGTCGACTACGCCAGAAGTGTTCCAGTTGCCGACTGAACGCTCGGCGCTCAAACCGTTGCGTGGCTCGATCAACCGCGTTCATGTACAACCCCAAAGGGCCTGCCGGAGCACGTTCTGACCATTCGACAAGGTCGCTGACCAGCTGCGTGATTTCCATCTCCCAGTGCGCCAGTTGAGCGCTGCCGTCTGCCAGTGTTCCGGGCAATTCATAGATCACATGAGTGATATCTTCGATGTCCAGGTCAGGAAACAATTGCTGTGCGGTGGTGATGTCGGCGAGATCGGGAAGTACGCCGAAGTCGTAACCAACGGCCGCGTAGTGCGCCTTGATACGATCACGCGTAGCGGTGGACAACGGGTTTTTGCCTAGATTGATGCCGTCAGCCAGATCGATGTCCATCGTGAAAAAGGATTCCGGCAGATCCGTGATCGCGTTGTCGTTGAGCAGCGCAGTGCGCAGGTTGGAGTGAGTGGCAAGGCCATTGGGCACGTTGGCCAGGCCGGTGTTGATCAAGCGAATATCATTGAGCATCGGCAGCCCCGCCAGATCGGGAATCTGCACCAGCGTGTTATGGCTCAGGTTCAGGCGTTCAAGTTCACTCAACGATTGCAGCAACGTCTGGGCTTCAGGTGTGAAGGTGATACCGCAACTGGACAGTGTCAGCTCCCTGAGCTCTGACAGGCGTGCAAGGTTGGCCGGGACCTGCCCCAGTGCGAAGTTGCGCATTTCCAGAACGTGCAGGTTGGGAAACCGGTCAATGAAGGAGGCGATCTCACCAATGGCTGGCGTGCCTATCAGGTTCAGCGTTGACACATGGCTGAAGTCCGCCGTCAGCCGTGGCATGTTTCCGCTGAAGGCCAGATTGGTAAAGAAATGATCCTCGCGCATGCTGGATGTGCTCGATCGGCTCTGCCAGAAATTCTGCAGTCGTTGAGCGAATTCCGATCGTGCCGTGTAGTTGTTGTACATCTCGATGGCATCGATCGCCGCACCGGTCACGGGATCGTGTTGCGGTACCTGAAGGGCCCATGCGCGAAGGTCGCGTTTGAGCCCTTCCAGTTCTGTTTTCCAGGTGTAGAGCTGAGTCCTGCCGTCTGCCAGGGTGCCGGGCAGCTCATAGATCATTTCACTGGCCTCGACGGTGTCGAGCGCCGGGAACAGTTCGCGCGCCAGGGTGATGTCTGCAGGATTCGCGAGTACGTCGAAATCCTGCCCGGTTCGGCGGTAGTAGGTTTTTATCCGCTCACGGGTGGCCAGCGAGAGTTGCGGATTATCGGCCAGATCAATGCCGTCGCTGCGGTCGGCCGGGAGCTCGAACAGGGCGTCGGGTATTTCGCTGATGTTGTTTTCGCTGAACAGTGCCGATCTCAGGCGGGGATGGTCGGTGATGCCGGGTGGAAGCTCGTGCAGGCCTGTATCGGAGACGTCCAGATATTTGAGCGAGGGCAGCAGATTCAGATCAAAAAGGGTTCCGAGGGGGTTGCCGCGCAATTCGAGTATTTGCAACTGGTTCATGGCGGTCAGCGCTGCCTGATTTTGCGGGGTGTTCACCACCCCGCAATCCTTCAGCCGCAATATGACCAGTTGCTGCGCATCGATGGATGACAATGTGCCGGATTCCAGGTCAAAAAAACTCAGTTCCAGCTGCGTCAGATTCTGGAAACGTTGCAGGAAGGGCAGCAGGGCCGAAACGTTCTTGTTGCCATCGAGCAACAATTCGCCAACGTGAGCGAAGTCTGCTTCGAGCACCGGCATATCGCCGATGAACTCGACGCTCGCTTGCAGGCGGTTGTTGCGCAGGCTCGGGGCTGCCGGAGATCTTTCGCGCCAGAACTGTTCGAGTTTGATGCTGAATCCTTGTCGGGCCAGACGCTCATTTACCCGCTCGCTCATGGTCAACGCCAGGCCGGTTTCGGGGTGAACGTCAGGAACGTTATTGGTCCATTGCGCGAGGTCGTTTTGCATCCGGTGGAGTTCGGTTTCCCAACCGGCGAGCCGGGCGCGGCCGTCAACCAGTGTTCCGGGCAATCGATAGAGCAGTTCAGTGGCGCGCTCGGTGTCGAGTACGGGAAAGAGGTTCATGGCCCGATTCAAATCGGCTCGTTCCGGCAAGATGCCGAAGTGTTTTGAGGTTCGCTGGTAGTAGATTTTCGCCCGTTCGCGGCTGACGGCAGACAAGGGATTGTTGGCAAAGCTGAAGCCATCGCTCAACACCGCAGACAGGTCGAAATAAGCCTCGGGAATATCCACGATCCGATTGCCGTCGAACCTGCCGGTAGCCAGTCGTGGATGATTGAGCAGACCGTCCGGCAGCGTGGTGATGTTCGTGTTGTCGAGATTGAGGTAGCGCAACGAAGGTATGGCCTGCAAATCGGGCGTGGCGCCCAGACGGTTGCCCTGCAGGTCCAGCACCTGCAGTTCGGACAGCGGCGAAAACAGCGAGCGGCTGTCGGCCGGCAGCACTATGCCGCAGTTACGCACGGTCAGATTTCGCAGGCCCAACATCGTGCTGATGGCGGGCGGCAGGTTCGGCACGTTCAGGTTCTGGATGTCCAGGTACATCAGTCGCGGGAATCGCTGCAGAAACCCGTCGACGGCACCGGTGCGGGCGCTGCCATTGATGCTCAGCAAGACGACATGGCTGAAATCGGCATTCAGCACAGGCAGATCGCCAATGATCGGTTCCCTGATCTGCAGGATGTAACCGGCAGAGCTGCGTAACTCTCTGCGCCAGCAGCGTTCGAGGTCGATCCTCAGATTCGTTCGGCTTTGCCTTGCCGCCCGCCGTTCAATCGCCGTCAAAGGAAGGCCGGTGGCGGGGTTGTTCACCGGCACCTGCTCCTCCCACAGGCGCAGATCATCTTGAAGCTGGCCGAGTTCGCCTCTCAGGCGCGCCAGTTCGTTTCTGATGGCGACCGGATTCTGGTTGAAACTGAGCGCAAAGTCCTCGGCCTCCTGGGCGGTGTAGCCGCGATAGATCACCTGAACAGGTTCCAGCGGAGCGGGTTCTACGAAGCCGCCGGGCGGCATATAGGCTGCAGGCAGACCAAACGTTGGCTGGTGACCGCCACGCCCCACCAGGCGCAGGGTTTCCAGCTGTGCCTCTGGCGCGGGGGGCAGTGCAATCGCCACGCGCAGATTCGCGCGATCCAGCGGTCGGGCACGTATTGCACTTTTCAATTGTGGCGCCTGGTCAATCTGCAGGTTCAGGGCCTGGCGTTCAGTGTCCGGCAGGGCGTAGAGGATGCTCGAGTAAATATCCGCGACCGCGTGCAATTGCTGGCCGCGGTCATCGAACGGCTGGTAGCGGCCATCGGTCTGCCTGACCAGGACTTTTTGCGACGGGGCATCGACACGGCCGGTACTGTCGAGCAGTGCGCCTGTGTAGTGCTCATCACGGATCTCGAGGCGCACGTCACCGCTCCAGCCGGGCAAGTTCCGGAGGCTGTGCAGGACCAGCGTGTCGGTGTCCGGATTGCTCGTCGAGTCCAGCTCCAGTCCTTCATAAGCACGCGTGATGCGTACTTGGGCAGTGGCGATCTGGATCAGGTCTTGCTGACGCTGTGGCAACTGACCTTCGCTGATCTGCAGCAGCTCATCGCCGGTGGCGTTGTTGAGCAGTTCCTGGGTGACGGGCAGGGGCAGTGTCGATTGATGTTGCGTGATGCAGGTGATCAATGGGTCTTCGGGCGTTCCGATGGCCTGGTAGCGAGCATCGAACAACACCCCGCGCTGCGCTTTGGCGACTTGCAGCAGTTGCTGGCGCAAATTGCGGGTGCGCACCTCCAGCGACAGATCCGGCCCGGCGAATGTTTCGCCCGATAACGCTTTGGCATCCTGTTCGTTGAGCGTTTGCAGCAGCGTTTTGAGAACGTCGCCGTCGCGCAGATTGTTCAAGTGAATATCGGTCAGTGGCAAGGTCTCGTCGGCTGCAGACTGCCAAATGACGAGACCTTGCGGATCGCTCAGGCGCAGGCGTTTGCCGGCAGGCCAGCGACCGTATTCGCTGAGCAGTTGCAACTGCGTCAGCGGGTCGGCGGCACGTTGCTGTTCAGGCAGTTCGCTGGCCATCTGTTCGATGAACAGTTGAAGATCCTGGTCGATCCTGAAGCGTGTAATGCTGTCGGCCAACAATGGCGGCAACGGCGCCTGATCGACATGCATCAGGCGCAGGGCGTCATGGTCAAAGCCGCTGACCTGAAGGATGCGCTCGCGTTGAGCGGGAGTGAACGCTTCGACCGTGTGGCCGATTCGTCGCAATGCCGTAGGCGGATCCCACTCCAGCGGCTGTTCGAGCTCGGTATGCCACGCGCCGTTGCCGTTATGGCGAAGTAGCGGTTTGTAGGCATCGGGGCGGGTGGGATGGTCAATTCGATACTGGCCGGGAATCTGGCTTTCGGTGACGGCGAAATGTGCTTCATCCAGTGACAGCACTTGCTTCCCTTGATGCTGATGCAACCCGAGTCCATTCGGCGTGGACCAGTGGTCAGGTGCGGTTTTCTGTTCGTAGCGGGCCAGATCCGGTGCCCAGTAGCGGGTTTGGCCGTCGGGCATCTTCACCGGTTTGAAGCGGTCGATGAAGGCGACAATCTCTTTGGGCAACACATTGCGAAACTCGCTCACGGCAATGCCGCCACCGACGGCAAATGCGCCGAGCTGGACCGCCGACTCCAGGCAACCGAACAGATGTTCCAGCGCTTCGGTGTTCTGGCCTTGTGCCCATTCGACGATGCCTTCAAACACTTCGTCGAGAAACTGATAGGCCATGTACGCCATCATCATCTCTCCCAGAAACGGCACGAACGGCGCAATGATGAACGCCGCGGTCTGTACAACGGCCGAAGCGATGCCGACGAACGAATCCCATAGCGCCCAGCGCGCTTTTGAATCCACCGCAGCGGTGGCGACGGCAATGACTGCGGCGTCGTTAAGGATCTTGTTCAACTTGCCTTGATAAAGGTGTTCCCATAATTCGCCGCTGATCGGTGTCGGGTTCAATTGAAGTTTCGGTTTGTCCAACGGTTCGTCTCGCCAGGGCGCTTTAGAGCTGCCGGTTTGCGGTGGGTGCCACGTGACCCGGCTCAATCGCGCGTTCAGGCTGGAGAAGAAAAAGCCGCGCTGTTCATGGTTGATGAAACGACTGAAGAAGTTCTGGTAGTCGGCGGAGCGCAACTGGCGGGTCAGCTCGACTTCAAAGGCTGCCGATGAGGCGTACTCCTTGATCGGGTGCTCGGGGTCGTTCGGCACATAGACCACCACTTGGGCCGCACTTCGCGGCTCATAGGTTGGCGGCGCAAAAAGCACAATGTCGGCCAGCGGCGCGGCCATCATCGTCAGGCTGTGGCATAACACGGAATGACCGTTGATCCGCATATGCGGGATGCCATCGACCAGAGCGCTGATCGTGCGAAACCAGCTGTCACTGATGTCGCCGCTCATGCGCGCAAATTGCAGGGCGGCTTTCAGTCCGGCCTGCTGGCTTTTGTCGACTTGCTGGCGCAAGGCCGCGGCGGTTTGCCCGTCGCTGATTCCGAGGTTGTCTTCCAGATAGGTCATGTATTGCGCGCCGATATCCAGCGTGCGACAGAGCCGGGTGAACGCCGGGATGCTCATCTGTTGCTTGATCCAGGGCAGGGTGTCGAACACGTCACTCAGCGAGGGTTGAGCGGGGAGCGCCGAGTCGACGCCCTCCTCAAGGAGGGGGCGGCCGCTCTTGGTGGGGAAGGTGATGTAAGTGGAGTCGGCCTCGTAGGCATCGTCCACGGTTTCCTTTTCCTCGAAGTTATGCAAAGCGGCGTCCAGCAACGACACTTTCCAGGTACGGGCACCGCTCTTGATCGAAAACACCGGAGTGGTCACCGGGATGTACAGGTGCAGGAACGTGGTTCTGACATCCAGATCCAGATTGAACTGGGCCTTGAGCGCGGCTTTGAGCAATGGCTCGGCGAAGGCTCGGGCATCCTGCAAGTGGGCCAGCCGTTGGTCGACAGCGTTTTGTGCCGACCAGTGGGCGGCATTGAGGGCTTTAAGCGCCTGATGCTGAGCGACCGGCAGCCCTTGCAGTTTCAGCGGCATCACCGGAAGTGTGTTCTTGAGGGCGTTGCGTCGGGTTGGCGAGGCGTTGCCCAGCCAATCGGGCAGGCTGTCTTTGAGATGCAGGTAATGAGCATCGGGCTGTCGGGAGTCGACGATTTGGCGGGGGGCGGTGTGCTGCTCTGCGGTCGGGTACATCGGGCCAATCCTTGGCGGTGGAAAGTGCCAAGCAAAACAGAGCAACGCACAGCGAGTGCGGTACATATTTATACCGGTGAAAGGGCATTGAGTTGATATCCTTCCCGACCTGCCGCAAATCGGCAGCGCCAGTTTAAACTGCGCCTTTGCGACGCTATATGTCGCATTGCCGTAAACCCGTGAAAATCCGGGGTTTGCGCTATAAGAAGTTGTCGCTTGGCGACAAGGCCGGGCAGAAAACTGTCCTTACAATCCCCCCATCGCTCGCCAGTTTCAGGCGGGTGGCCCTCATCAGGAGACTCCGATGTCCGTTGAGCACGCTGCGGTACAACGCGCCGATTTCGACCAGGTAATGGTTCCCAACTACGCGCCTGCCGCTTTCATTCCGGTGCGTGGCGCCGGTTCCCGCGTCTGGGATCAGGCCGGCCGCGAGCTGATCGACTTCGCCGGCGGCATCGCCGTCAACGTATTGGGCCACGCGCACCCGGCGCTGGTCGGTGCACTGACCGAGCAAGCGAACAAGCTGTGGCACGTGTCCAACGTGTTCACCAACGAACCAGCGCTGCGCCTGGCGCACAAGCTGATCGACGCAACCTTCGCCGAGCGCGTGTTCTTCTGCAACTCGGGTGCTGAAGCCAACGAGGCCGCGTTCAAGCTGGCCCGTCGTGTGGCGTTCGACCGTTTTGGCACTGAGAAGTACGAAATCATCGCCGCGCTGAACAGCTTCCACGGCCGTACGCTGTTCACCGTTAACGTCGGTGGCCAGTCGAAGTACTCCGACGGTTTCGGCCCGAAAATCACCGGTATCACTCACGTTCCTTACAACGACCTGGCGGCGCTGAAAGCGGCGGTTTCCGACAAGACCTGTGCGGTCGTTCTGGAACCGATCCAGGGCGAGGGCGGCGTGCTGCCGGCCGAACTGGCTTACCTGCAAGGTGCCCGCGAACTGTGCGACGCGAACAACGCGCTGCTGGTGTTCGACGAAGTGCAGACCGGCATGGGCCGCAGCGGCAAGCTGTTCGCCTACCAGCATTACGGCGTGACCCCGGACATCCTGACCAGCGCCAAGAGCCTGGGCGGCGGTTTCCCGATCGCGGCAATGCTGACCACCGAAGCGCTGGCCAAACATCTGGTCGTCGGCACTCACGGCACCACGTACGGCGGCAACCCGCTGGCGTGCGCGGTCGCTGAAGCGGTGATCGACGTGATCAACACCCCTGAAGTGTTGAACGGCGTGAACGCCAAGCACGACAAGTTCAAGGCGCGCCTTGAGCAAATCGGCGAGAAGTACGGCCTGTTCACCCAAGTGCGTGGTCTCGGTCTGCTGATCGGTTGCGTGTTGAGCGATGCCTGGAAAGGCAAAGCCAAAGACATCTTCAACGCCGCTGAAAAAGAAGGCCTGATGATTCTGCAGGCCGGCCCGGACGTGATTCGTTTTGCTCCGAGTCTGGTGGTCGAAGACGCCGATATCGATGCTGGTCTGGACCGCTTCGAACGCGCTGCCGCAGCATTGACGCAAGCCTGATAGAGCCTTCGGCGCCTGGAGTTTTTCAGGCGCCGATCAAAATTTTATGCCGGACCAGATCAACTGTAGGAGTGAGCCTGCTCGCGATTGCGGTGTGTCAGTCGACTCATTGGTTTCTGACAGACCGCAATCGCGAGCAGGCTCACTCCTACATTGATCTCCATGTAGGCCCGGTTATTTCTTCTGTGGATTGATAAGAGAAAAGGAGTGACACCATGCTGGTGATGCGCCCCGCGCAAATGGCTGATCTGGGCGAGGTACAGCGTCTGGCTGCGGACAGCCCGATTGGTGTCACTTCCTTGCCGGATGACGTGGAACGTCTGAGCGACAAGATCGCTGCAAGCGAAGCTTCGTTCGCTGCCGAAGTGAGCTTCAACGGTGAAGAGAGCTATTTCTTCGTCCTCGAAGATTCCGCCACCGGCAAGCTGGTCGGTTGCTCGGCCATCGTCGCCTCGGCCGGTTATTCGGAGCCGTTCTACAGCTTCCGCAACGAGACCTTCGTCCACGCTTCGCGCGAGCTGAAGATCCACAACAAGATCCACGTGCTCTCGCAGTGCCACGACCTGACCGGCAACAGCTTGCTGACCAGTTTCTACGTGCAGCGCGAGCTGGTCGGGTCGCCGTGGTCCGAACTCAACTCCCGTGGCCGTCTGCTGTTCGTCGCCAGCCACCCGGAGCGTTTCGCCGATTCGGTGGTGACCGAGATCGTCGGTTACAGCGATGAGAACGGCGACTCGCCATTCTGGGATGCGATCGGTCGCAACTTCTTCGACCTCAACTACGCCGAAGCAGAACGTCTGTGCGGACTGAAAAGCCGTACGTTTCTCGCCGAACTGATGCCGCATTACCCGATCTACGTGCCGCTGCTGCCGGACTCCGCCCAGGAAGCGATGGGCCAGGTGCATCCGCGAGCGCAGATCACCTTCGACATCCTGATGCGCGAAGGCTTCGAGACCGATCACTACATCGACATTTTCGACGGTGGCCCGACCCTGCATGCACGCGTTTCGGGGATTCGTTCTATCGCCCAGAGCCGTGTGGTGCCAGTGAAGATCGGCGAGCCGGTGAAAGGTGCCGGGCGTCAGTATCTGGTGGCCAACGCGCAGTTGCAGGATTACCGCGCGGTGCTGCTGGAGCTGGATTACGCGCCGGGCAAACCGGTGACTCTGGATCTGGAAGCAGCCGAAGCCCTGGGCGTCGGTGAAGGTGCCAGCGTGCGCCTGGTGGCGGTTTAACGCCTTAGCGAGTTTCACGGGTGGCGAAGGCGGCCCGTTTGAGGAGATAGCATGATTGTTCGTCCCGTACGCAGCAGCGATTTAGCCGCGCTGATCGACCTGGCCCGCAGCACCGGCACCGGCCTGACCACATTGCCGGCCAACGAAGAACGTCTGGCCCATCGGGTCGGCTGGGCCGAGAAGACTTTTCGCGGTGAAGCTGGCCGTGGTGATGCGGACTACCTGTTCGTGCTCGAAGACGACGACGGCCGCGTGGTGGGGATTTCCGCCATTGCTGGCGCGGTTGGTATGCGTGAGCCTTGGTACAACTTCCGTGTCGGCCTGACGGTCAGCGCTTCGCAAGAGCTGAACATCTATCGCGAGATTCCGACGCTGTTCCTCGCTAACGACCTGACCGGTAATTCCGAGCTGTGCTCGCTGTTCCTGCACGCCGATTACCGCAGCGGTCTTAACGGTCGCATGCTGTCGAAGGCGCGGATGCTGTTCATCGCTGAATTCCCTGAGCTGTTCGGCAACAAGATCATTGCCGAAATGCGCGGCGTCTCCGATGACGCCGGTCGTTCGCCGTTCTGGGAAAGCCTCGGTCGGCACTTCTTTAAGATGGAATTCAGCCAGGCCGATTACCTCACCGGGGTTGGCAACAAGGCGTTCATCGCCGAACTGATGCCGAAATTCCCGCTGTACACCTGCTTCCTCTCCGAAGGCGCGCGCAGTGTCATCGGTCAGGTGCACCCGGACACCGAGCCAGCCTTGGCGATGCTCAAGGGCGAAGGGTTCAGCTATCAGGGTTACGTCGACATCTTCGACGCCGGCCCGGCCATCGAATGCGAAACCGGCAAGATCCGCGCGGTGCGTGACAGTGAAGCACTGGTGCTGGCCGTCGGTACACCGGGCGACGACGCCACGCCGTTCATCATCCATAACCGCAAACGTGAAGACTGCCGCATCACCGCTGCGCCGGCGCGTCTGGCTGCCGGCACCCTGGTGGTCGATCCGCAGACCGCCAAACGTCTTCAACTCAACGCTGGCGACCAAGTGCGCGCCGTGGCGTTGTCCGCTGCACGGGAGTCGAAATAATGAATTCGCTATACATCGCAGGTGAGTGGCTGGCTGGTCAGGGCGAAGCTTTTCAATCGTTGAACCCGGTGACCCAGCAAGTGCTGTGGTCGGGGGAGGGCGCCACGGCGGCTCAGGTTGAATCGGCTGTGCAGGCTGCGCGTCAGGCTTTCCCTGAGTGGGCACGTCGTTCGCTGGATGAGCGCATCAGCGTGCTTGAGGCTTTCGCCGCGTCGCTGAAAAACCACGCTGACGAACTGGCTCGCACCATTGGTGAAGAGACCGGCAAACCGCTGTGGGAATCCGCGACCGAAGTGACCAGCATGATCAACAAGATCGCTATTTCGGTGCAGAGCTACCGCGAGCGTACCGGCGAGAAGAGCGGCCCGTTGGGTGACGCCACCGCTGTGCTGCGCCACAAACCGCACGGCGTGGTTGCGGTGTTCGGCCCTTACAACTTCCCCGGTCACTTGCCGAACGGTCATATCGTGCCGGCGTTGCTGGCCGGTAACAGTGTGCTATTCAAGCCGAGCGAACTGACCCCGAAAGTCGCCGAGCTGACGGTCAAGTGCTGGATCGAAGCTGGTCTGCCAGCGGGTGTGTTGAACCTGCTGCAAGGTGCGCGTGAAACCGGCATCGCGCTGGCAGCGAACCCGGGCATCGACGGTTTGTTCTTCACCGGTTCGAGCCGCACGGGCAATCATTTGCATCAGCAATTTGCCGGGCGTCCGGACAAGATTCTTGCGCTGGAAATGGGCGGCAACAATCCGCTGGTGGTTGATCAGGTCGCGGATCTGGATGCAGCGGTTTACACGATTATTCAGTCGGCGTTCATCTCTGCTGGCCAGCGCTGCACCTGTGCACGCCGTCTGCTGGTGCCGCAAGGCGCGTGGGGCGACAGCCTGTTGAAGCGTCTGGTTGAAGTCAGCGCGAGCATTGAAGTCGGCGCGTTCGATCAACAACCAGCCCCATTCATGGGCTCGGTAATTTCCCTCGGCGCCGCGAAAGCGCTGATGGATGCTCAAGAACATCTGTTGGCCAATGGCGCAGTCTCGTTGCTGGAGATGACTCAGCCACAGGCGCAAGCCGCGTTGCTGACCCCAGGCATTCTCGATGTGACGGCGGTTGCCGATCGTCCGGACGAAGAACTCTTCGGCCCGTTGCTGCAAGTAATCCGCTACACCGATTTCGAAGCGGCGATCGCTGAGGCGAATGACACGGCTTATGGTCTGGCCGCTGGTCTGTTGTCGGATTCCGAGGCGCGTTATCAGCAGTTCTGGCTGGAAAGCCGTGCCGGGATCGTCAACTGGAATAAACAGCTGACCGGTGCTGCGAGCAGCGCGCCGTTCGGCGGTGTCGGTGCTTCGGGCAACCATCGCGCCAGTGCCTATTACGCAGCGGATTACTGCGCGTACCCGGTGGCGTCTCTGGAAACCCCGAGCCTGGTGTTGCCATCGGCCCTGACGCCTGGCGTGAAAATGGCGTGATGCCCATTCGCGAGCAGGCTCGCTCCCACAGGATTTGTGTCGTGCACAACATGTGTGACCACCACCGAACCTGTGGGAGCGAGCCTGCTCGCGAAGGCCGCGCCTCGGTCGCAAAGAATAGTTACTGAAGCCTATAACAACAGATTCTCGTGGAGCCTCGCTGATGAAATCCTATGAAGTCAATTTTGACGGTCTAGTGGGGCCGACCCATAACTACGGTGGTCTGTCCTACGGCAACGTTGCCTCCCAGAGCAACAGCCAGCAATCCTCGAACCCGAAGGAAGCGGCGCTGCAAGGGCTGGCGAAGATGAAAGCGCTGATGGAGATGGGCTTTCAGCAAGGCGTGCTGGCGCCACAGGAACGTCCGGACGTGGCCGCTCTGCGCCGTCTGGGTTTCACTGGCACTGACGCGCGAGTGATCGAGCGCGCCGCCAAAGAGGCAATGCCGCTGCTGGTCGCCAGTTGTTCGGCGTCGAGCATGTGGGTGGCCAACGCCGCCACGGTCAGCCCGAGTGCCGACACCGCAGACGGCCGCGTGCATTTCACCGCCGCCAACCTCAACTGCAAATACCACCGCAGCATCGAGCACCCGACCACCAGCCGCGTGCTCGGCGCGATGTTCGCCAATCAGCAGCACTTCGCCCATCACGCCGCGCTGCCGGCAGTAGCGCAGTTCGGTGACGAAGGCGCGGCCAACCACACACGTTTTTGCCGTGAGTACGGCGAAGCAGGCGTCGAGTTCTTCGTGTTCGGTCGCAGTGCCTTCGACAACCGTTTCCCGGCGCCGCAAAAGTACCCGGCGCGCCAGACCCTCGAAGCCTCGCAAGCGGTTGCGCGTCTGCACGGTCTGCGTGATGAAGGCGTGGTTTACGCCCAGCAGAACCCGAACGTGATCGATCAGGGCGTGTTCCACAACGACGTGATCGCCGTGGGCAATGGCGAGGTGTTGTTCTATCACGAGGATGCCTTCCTCGACACCGACTCGATGCTGGCCGAGCTGCAAAGCAAACTGGCCAAAGTCGGCGGTAACTTCCAGTCCGTGTGTGTGCCGCGTTCGGCAGTCACCGTGGATGACGCGGTGCGTTCCTACCTGTTCAACAGCCAGCTGCTGTCGCGCCCTGATGGCTCGATGTTGCTGATCGTGCCGCAAGAGTGCCAGGCCAACGAACGCGTCTGGACTTACCTGCAAGAGCTGACCAGCTCCGGCGGCCTGATCCGTGAAGTGAAAGTCTTCGACCTCAAGCAAAGCATGCAGAACGGCGGTGGCCCGGCGTGCCTGCGTCTGCGCGTCGCGCTTAACGAAACCGAACTGGCGGCCGTCAACCCAGGCGTTATCATGACGCCACCGTTGTACGGTTCGTTGACCGCATGGGTTGAAAAGCACTACCGCGACCGCCTGAGCGAAACCGATCTGGCGGATCCGCAATTGCTGCTTGAATGCCGGACGGCACTGGATGAACTGACGCAAATCCTTAAACTGGGCGCGGTTTATCCATTCCAGATCAATTGATGGCCGGCGCGACGCCTGATCGCGGCGCGCGGCTTGTCTCCCCAAGAGAGTAAAAACATGAGCGATTCCCTGCAGCTGATCCTTGAAGACACCGACGGCACGCAACTGCAAACCTCGTGCACCCGCGTCGCGGTCATGTGGCAAGGCAAAGAGCTGTGGATCCAGCAGGACGGCCGTGGCCAACTGCTGATCGGCGTGGACGTCGAAGAAGGTGACGCCGAGTACGCCAACCTGCTGCTGCGCCCATTGGCGACTAATCTGGTAAGTCTGCAACTGGAAATGGAACCGGCTGACGTCGGCGACGACGAAGACCACGTGCACGGCCCGGATTGCAACCACGACCACTAAGGAAACCGCTCTATGCTCGCCCTCGGCAAACTGCTTGAACTGACCCTCGCCGGCCGCGAACCGGCGGAGAAGACTCAACTGACTGTCGAAGGCGTGCGGATGCGCTGGTTGAGCGAAGGTGCGCTGGAAGTCCGGCCACCGGAAGCACGCGACAACGGCCTGGACCTGTTGCTGTCGGCAGGCATCCATGGCAACGAAACTGCGCCGATCGAGTTACTTGATCGGCTGCTGCACGACATCGCCCGCGGTGATTTAAAGCCGCGTGCACGCATTCTGTTCCTGTTCGGCAACCCGGAGGCGATTCGCAAAGGCGAGCGCTTCGTCGAGCAGGACGTCAATCGGCTGTTCAACGGCCGTCATGAACAAAGCAGTGGCAGCGAAGCGCTGCGTGCCTGTGAGCTGGAGCGTCTGGCGGCGAGTTTCTTCAGCCTGCCGGATCGTCAGCGCCTGCACTATGACCTGCATACCGCCATTCGCGGTTCGAAGATCGAGCAGTTTGCCTTGTATCCGTGGAAGGAAGGGCGTCAGCATTCGCGTGTTGAGCTGGCGCGCCTGCGCGCTGCCGGGATGGAAGCGGTGCTGTTGCAGAACAAACCGTCGATCGTGTTCAGCTCGTACACCTACGACAAGCTCGGTGCCGAGTCCTTCACCCTGGAACTGGGCAAGGCGCGGCCGTTCGGGCAGAACGATGGGGTTAATGTCTCGCTGCTGGAAACTCGCCTGCAGCAGATCATCGAAGGCACTGAGCCAGAGATGGCTGAAGCGCAGCTGGACGGCTTGCAGCTATTCAGCGTCGCGCGGGAAATCATCAAGCACAGCGATGCCTTCCGCTTGAACCTGCCGCAGGACATCGAGAACTTTTCCGAGTTGGAGATGGGCTACGTGCTGGCCGAAGATCTGGCCAATACCCGCTGGATCATCGAAGAGCAGGGCGCGCGGATCATTTTCCCCAATCCCAAGGTCAAGAACGGCTTGCGCGCAGGCATTCTGATCGTCCCGACCACCGACGAAAACCTCGCCTGATAGCGACATCTGAATCGGCACAAAACCAATGTGGGAGCGAGCCTGCTCGCGAAGGCGGTCTACCAGTCAACTTGTCGTCGGCTGGCAGTCCCTCTTCGCGAGCAGGCTCGCTCCCACATTTGATTTGAGTGAGGTCAAAAACTCACTCGACGTTACACGGCTACCGCACGCGGCTCTGTACGACGCAGCGCACGAACTTTCTGCAGCGTATCCGCGCAAGTCCGCGCCGCTTCCTGACCCTTGTGCACAAAGTGCTCAAAGAAGAACTTCTGATGCTCGTCGCCAGCATGGAAGTGATGCGGGGTCAGGGACACCGAGAACACCGGCACTTCGGTTTCCAGCTGCACCTGCATCAGGCCGCTGACCACCGATTGGGCGACGAACTCGTGACGGTAGATGCCGCCGTCCACGACCAGGGCTGCGGCGACGATGCCGGCATAACGACCGGTCTTGGCCAGCAACTTGGCGTGCAGGGGCATTTCAAAGGCGCCGCCGACTTCGAAGATATCGATGTCCGATTCCTGATAACCCAGGGCAATCATTTCGGCGACGAAGCCTTTACGGCTCTGGTCGACGATTTCCTTGTGCCAGCAGGCCTGGATGAACGCGACGCGCTCGCCGTGAGGGTGTTTGCTTTTGCTGTCGATAGCGGTGGGTTGCATGTTCTGACTCCTGTTTGTGTGAAAAACAGGGCGTTATGAATCGAAAGGGATTCAAGGGTGCGCACACGCACAACATCGCGCGGACGGCCCTTTGGCGTTAATCCCGTTCTCTCTTCATCCGGACTATGACCGTCGGCCCCGGGATCACACCGGGTCTGCTGACCTTGCCGCCGCTCACAACCGAAGCCGTGTCCGTCGCCAAGCGCTCGCGGGCTATGCGCATTGCGCGCAATTACCGCCGGTGGGGAATTGCACCCCGCCCTGAGAACGTTTTTGCCGCCCTTTCTCGGGCGGCGCAGCGTTTTTAACACAGATTGTGTGTCTGTGCATTGCGCCTTTCTGATGATTGTCATCGATTTTTTTGCAGGCTCGAAACGACTTTTCCTTGCGCAAGGGTTGATTAATCCACGCGATGACCGCAGTAATTCCACTTCGTAAAGGGATTTCCCCTGCTGACTTGAGGCCAGGTTCATGAGCGTTATCGATCTTCGCAGCGACACCGTTACCCAACCGACTCCGGCCATGCTCGACGCGATGACTGCGGCGGACACCGGCGATGACGTGTACGGCGAAGATCCAACGGTGAATCGTCTGGAAGCAGAATTGGCCAAGCGTCTGGGGTTCGCCGCCGCGTTGTTCGTGCCGACCGGGACCATGAGCAACCTGCTGGGACTGATGGCGCATTGCGAGCGCGGCGACGAATACGTCGTGGGTCAGCAGGCGCATACCTACAAATACGAGGGCGGTGGCGCGGCGGTGCTCGGTTCGATTCAGCCACAGCCGCTGGAAGTGCAGGCTGACGGTTCGCTGGATCTCGATCAGGTGGCGGCAGCGATCAAGCCTGACGACTTCCATTTCGCCCGGACTCGTCTGCTGGCGCTGGAAAACACCATGCAGGGCAAGGTGCTGCCACTGGAATATCTGGCTCGGGCCCGTCAATTTACCCAAAACCATGGTCTCCAGTTGCACCTCGACGGCGCGCGTCTTTACAACGCGGCGGTCAAGCTGGGCGTCGATGCACGGGAAATCACTCAGTACTTTGATTCGGTATCGGTGTGCCTGTCCAAAGGTCTTGGCGCGCCGGTCGGCTCGGTGTTGTGCGGTTCTGAGCAACTGATCGGCAAGGCTCGTCGTTTGCGCAAAATGGTCGGTGGCGGCATGCGTCAGGCCGGGCTGTTGGCGGCGGCGGGGCTGTACGCCCTGGATCACAACGTTGAACGTCTGGCCGACGACCATGCCAACGCGCAGTTTTTGGCCGACGGTCTGCGTGAAGCAGGTTTCATCGTCGAACCGGTGCAAACCAACATGGTTTATGTGCAAATGGGCGACAAAGCCGAAGCGATCAAGGCCTTTGCCGCCGAACGCGGGATCAAATTGAGCGCCGCCGCGCGTCTGCGCATGGTCACGCACATGGACGTCAATCGCTCGCAAATCGAGCAAGTGATCGCGACATTCGTCGAGTTTTCGCGCAAGTGACAGCGTTAGCCGTCCAATTGACCGTTTCTATCGTATAAACACGCTGTACCCCGCGCGCAGGGCCGATATAATGCGGCCCTTTGCCGTCGCTTCGTCTGTTGACGTTTCGAACAGGCCTTTGGCCGCAGCCTCCGTGGAAGAACCTAATGAAAAGCGCAGAAATCCGTGAAGCCTTCCTTCGCTTCTTCGAAGAGCAAGGCCACACCCGTGTAGCCTCCAGCTCTTTGATTCCGGGCAACGACCCAACCCTGCTGTTCACTAACGCGGGGATGAACCAGTTCAAGGACTGCTTCCTGGGCCAGGAAAAACGTGCGTACACCCGTGCGACCAGCAGCCAGAAATGCGTGCGTGCCGGTGGCAAGAACAGCGACCTGGAAAACGTCGGTTATACCGCTCGTCACCACACGTTCTTCGAAATGCTCGGTAACTTCAGCTTCGGTGACTATTTCAAGAAGGACGCGATTACCTACGCGTGGACCTTCCTGACCGGCGTTCTGCAACTGCCGAAGGAAAAACTCTGGGTCACCGTCTACGCCTCCGACGACGAAGCGTATGACATCTGGACCAAAGAAATCGGTGTGCCGGTCGAGCGCATGATCCGCATCGGCGACAACAAAGGCGCGCCGTACGCTTCCGACAACTTCTGGACCATGGGCGATACCGGCCCGTGCGGCCCATGCACCGAGATTTTCTACGATCACGGCGACCACATCTGGGGCGGCCCGCCAGGCTCGCCGGAAGAAGACGGCGACCGTTACATCGAGATCTGGAACAACGTATTCATGCAGTTCAACCGCACCGCCGATGGCGTGTTGCATCCGTTGCCAGCGCCGTCGGTCGACACCGGCATGGGCCTGGAGCGGATCAGTGCGGTGATGCAGCACGTCAATTCCAACTACGACATTGACCTGTTCAAGAACCTGCTGAGGGCCTCGGCTGAAGCCATCGGTTGCGAAAACGGCGACCAGTCTTCGCTGAAAGTCGTGTCTGACCACATCCGTTCGTGCGGCTTCCTGATTGCCGACGGCGTGCTGCCGTCCAACGAGGGTCGCGGTTATGTGCTGCGCCGGATCATTCGTCGCGCCTGCCGTCACGGCAACAAGCTGGGCGCCACCGGCAGCTTCTTCTACAAGATCGTTGCTGCACTGGTTGCCGAGATGGGCGAAGCCTTCCCGGAACTGAAGAAGCAGCAGAGCAACATCGAGCGCGTCCTCAAGGCTGAAGAAGAGCAGTTCTCCAAGACTCTGGAGCACGGCCTGAAGATCCTCGAGCAGGACCTGCTGGAACTCAAAGGCACCGTGGTGCCGGGCGACGTGGTGTTCAAACTTTACGACACCTACGGTTTCCCTATGGACCTGACCGCCGACATCGCCCGCGAGCGCAGTCTGACGGTCGACGAAGCCGGTTTCGAACGTGAGATGGAAGCCCAGCGTGTTCGCGCGCGTTCGGCCAGCTCGTTCGGTCTGGACTACAACACTTTGGTCAAGGTTGATGTGGCCACCGAGTTCACCGGTTACAAAGACACCAGCGGTTCGGCAAAAATCGTCGCTATCTATAAAGATGGCCAGTCGGTCGACGTCTTGAATGAAGGCGAAGAGGCGGTGATCGTGCTGAATCAGACGCCGTTCTACGCTGAATCCGGCGGCCAGATCGGCGACTGCGGTTATCTGCAGGCCGGCAGCGCACGTTTCGACGTACGCGACACCACCAAAACCGGCGGCGCTTTCCTGCACCACGGTGTGCTGGATTCGGGCAGCCTGACCATCGGCGCGCCAGTGGAAACCCACGTCGACGCCGAAGTGCGTCACGCGACTTCGTTGAACCACTCGGCCACCCACTTGCTCCACGCGGCACTGCGTCAGGTACTGGGCGAGCACGTTCAGCAGAAAGGTTCGTTGGTCGATAGTCAGCGTCTGCGTTTCGACTTCAGCCACTTTGAAGCGATCAAGCCGGAACAGATCAAAGCACTGGAAGACATCGTCAACGCCGAGATTCGCAAGAACTCCGCGGTTGAAACCGAAGAAACCGACATCGAAACCGCGAAGAACAAAGGCGCCATGGCGCTGTTCGGCGAGAAGTACGGCGACAACGTGCGCGTGCTGAGCATGGGCGGTGATTTCTCCGTCGAGCTGTGCGGCGGTATCCACGCCAACCGTACCGGCGACATCGGCCTGCTGAAAATCATCAGCGAAGGCGGTGTGGCATCGGGCGTGCGTCGTATCGAGGCAGTCACTGGTGCTGCGGCACTGGCCTACTTGAACGCGGCAGAAGAACAACTCAAGGAAGCGGCCAGCCTGGTCAAGGGCAGCCGCGACAACCTGATCGACAAGCTGTCGGCTGTGCTCGAGCGCAACCGCCAACTGGAGAAGCAACTCGAGCAGTTGCAAGCCAAGGCTGCCAGTGCTGCGGGTGACGATCTGTCGTCCTCGGCTCTGGACGTCAAAGGCGTGAAGGTTCTGGCCGCACGTCTGGATGGTCAGGACGCCAAGGCGCTGCTGGCGCTGGTTGATCAGTTGAAGAACAAACTCGGCCGCGCAGTGATCCTGCTCGGCAGTGTCCATGAGGAAAAGGTCGTACTGGTTGCAGGCGTAACCAAGGACCTGACTGGCCAACTCAAAGCCGGTGATTTGATGAAGCAGGCTGCTGCGGCAGTGGGCGGGAAGGGCGGTGGTCGTCCGGACATGGCGCAGGGCGGCGGTATCGACGCCGGCGCGCTGGATGGTGCATTGGCGCTGACCGTTCCATTCGTCGAGCAGGGTTTATAAGACAGTCCGTGCGGCCCGCAGTCTAGTGGCGGGCCGCGCGGCTGTTCGAGTAATTATTGGGCGCCCTTCATGGGCAGAGGCGGCTTTGAAATGGCTTTGATCGTACAGAAATTTGGAGGCACCTCGGTCGGTACTGTCGAGAGAATCGAGCAGGTCGCCGACAAGGTTAAGAAATTCCGCGATGCCGGCGATGACCTGGTGGTTGTGCTGTCTGCAATGAGCGGCGAAACCAACCGTCTGATCGATCTGGCCAAGCAAATCAGTGGCGATGGCCAACCGGTTCCGCGTGAACTGGACGTGATCGTTTCCACCGGTGAGCAGGTGACGATTGCCCTGTTGGCCATGGCGCTGATCAAGCGCGGTGTGCCAGCGGTTTCGTACACCGGTAATCAGGTGCGGATCCTGACCGACAGTGCGCACAATAAAGCGCGTATCTTGCAGATTGATGACCAGAAGATTCGTGGTGATCTGAAAGCGGGTCGCGTGGTGGTTGTCGCCGGTTTCCAGGGCGTCGACGAGCACGGCAACATCACCACCCTTGGTCGTGGCGGTTCCGACACTACCGGCGTGGCACTGGCTGCCGCGTTGAAGGCTGACGAGTGCCAGATCTACACCGACGTTGATGGTGTTTACACCACCGACCCGCGCGTTGTGCCGGTCGCTCAGCGCCTGGACAAGATCACCTTTGAAGAGATGCTGGAAATGGCCAGCCTCGGTTCCAAGGTGTTGCAGATCCGTGCGGTGGAATTCGCCGGCAAGTACAACGTTCCGCTGCGCGTACTGCACAGCTTCAAGGAGGGTCCGGGCACCCTCATTACTATTGATGAAGAGGAAACCATGGAACAGCCGATCATTTCCGGCATCGCTTTCAACCGCGATGAAGCCAAGCTGACCATCCGTGGCGTGCCAGACACCCCGGGCGTAGCGTTCAAGATTCTCGGCCCGATCAGTGCCGCGAACATCGAAGTCGACATGATCGTGCAGAACGTTGCGCACGATAACACCACCGACTTCACCTTCACCGTGCACCGCAACGACTACCAGGCCGCACAGACCGTGCTGGAAAACACCGCTCGCGAGATCGGTGCCCGTGAAGTGGTTGGCGACACCAAGATTGCCAAGGTCTCGATCGTCGGCGTCGGCATGCGTTCCCACGCAGGCGTGGCCAGCCGCATGTTCGAATCGCTGGCAAAAGAAAGCATCAACATCCAGATGATCTCGACTTCGGAAATCAAGGTTTCCGTGGTGATTGAAGAGAAGTACCTGGAACTGGCCGTGCGCGCCCTGCACACGGCTTTCGAACTGGATGCTCCGGCCCGTCAAGGCGAGTAATTCCGTTTCTTGAAGGGCGCGGTCTGACCGCGCCCTTTATTTTTTGAATGGCGCGAGCCCTGAACTGTTCTTTTGCTCGTGCTGGTCAATACTCAGGCATGTAGGGCTACGATCGCTCCGGTTGTAGGTCGGGTGCCTTTTTTTTGCAGACTGTTGTCCCTGAACTGAATTGCGTGAGGAGAAAGGTATGCTGATTCTGACTCGTCGGTGCGCAGAAAGCCTGATTATCGGTGATGGCGAAATCACCGTGACCGTGCTCGGCGTTAAAGGAAACCAAGTGCGTATTGGCGTCAACGCCCCGAAAGAGGTTGCCGTGCACCGTGAGGAAATTTACCTGCGTATAAAGAAAGAGAAGGACGAAGAACCAAGCCATTAATTTTTATCGATTTTTATGTTTGCAAACGGGGAAAAGGTTGGTTAAGATACGCCCCGTGTTGCGGAGAGCTGGCCGAGTGGCCGAAGGCGCTCCCCTGCTAAGGGAGTACACCTCAAAAGGGTGTCGGGGGTTCGAATCCCCCGTTCTCCGCCATTATTTGCTTAGTACGTCGTAATCTGGCTTTTTCTGTAGGTTGTTGAATTTATTAGAAAAAGTGGTTGGAATAGAGATTGGACGGGCTATAATGCGGCGCAACAAATGCACTCGTAGCTCAGCTGGATAGAGTACTCGGCTACGAACCGAGCGGTCACAGGTTCGAATCCTGTCGAGTGCACCATTTAAGAGTTAGTTACAGCAATGTAAATAACTTGGCTTCAACCAGGTGTGATCTGGTCTAACAAACACAAATGCACTCGTAGCTCAGCTGGATAGAGTACTCGGCTACGAACCGAGCGGTCACAGGTTCGAATCCTGTCGAGTGCACCATTTAAGAGTTAGTTGCAGCAATGTGAATAACTTGGTTTCAGCCAGTTGTGGTCTGGTCTAAAAACACAAATTGCACTCGTAGCTCAGCTGGATAGAGTACTCGGCTACGAACCGAGCGGTCACAGGTTCGAATCCTGTCGAGTGCACCATATACCGAAAAGCCCGCGTTTAACGCGGGCTTTTTGCTGTCCGGGATTTGGCTTTTCCTTTCACGCAGCCCCTCTCATCAAAATCGACTTGAGCACTTCGGCCTCGCTTGAGGTCATAGCGATAGCTCGTCGTCGATGTTCGAATATTCACTTTGTCCGGCTTGCCCAGCGCGCTTTCGACATCCTGCTGAGTCATCCCGGCAATCACGCGTTGATTGATGATCGCTTCGCGACGTTGTCTGGCATCGATCAGGTTTCCACACGGGTCTTCGGCGGTGCCAGCAACGCCAGGTTCGCGTCCCTTGATTTTCATGCCGGATATTTCTTCGTGGTTGTGTTCCGGCATCACTGCCACAACCGACCCGGGCATATAAGGATGGACTGCCTGCACGGACAGCTGTTCGCCGCTCGCGCAGCTCATGCTGGTGAAGGTGATGCTGCCGTCGATAGCTTCGCAGCGATGAAGGGTGGTAGTGCCCTCGGCAGGCGGGAGGAAAAGCAGGCAGGTGAGTAAAGGCAATGATGATTTCAATGGCATTTGACGTCCTCCATGACGATCTACGCTGAAGGGTAGTCGCTACATTTTTCACTGCCGGTGTGTTTTCTTTTCAGGATGAGTCGTCGCATTTGCACGGATCAGGACGGTGCTCAGGTTTGTTTCGCAAGCGCTTGTTTCGGCCGTGATTTTTTAACGTTTAAAACCGTCAGGCGGTGTATCATTGCGCCCGTCAGCCCCGCCGGGGCTTATGGAAAACCTCCATGGACTTACCCAGTAGTTACTCAGTACCCCGTTTCACCAATCATGAATTGACTGATTGATCCTTCCGGCGTGCCCCGCTGCTGGGAGTGGAGTTCGCCTATGTCTGAAATCGAAGTAAAGAAAACACAGGAAAGCCTGCAGGATCGCCTGGCGCAAGTCGTCGAGCTGCTGCAGCGTCAGCGCGTCGTTGAAGACCTGACTCATCGCCAGGAAGGCGCGCATCACGACCGGGTTGAAAACCTGGTTCACCGGCAAAATCTCGTCGAGTTGCAACGCAAGCTCGATGATCTGCACTCCGCCGACGTCGCCTATATCCTTGAAGCCTTGCCGCTGGACGATCGTCTGACGCTCTGGCAACTGGTCAAGGCCGATCGCGACGGCGACATTCTTCTCGAAGTATCCGATTCCGTTCGTGAAACGCTGATCGCCGACATGGACGATCACGAGCTCCTGGCTGCCGCCAAGGACATGGACGCCGACGAACTTGCTGACCTGGCCTCCGAGCTGCCGCGAGACGTCGTCCATGAGCTGATGGAGAGCCTCGATAACCAGCAGCGCGAACGTGTCCGTTCGGCCTTGTCGTATGACGAGGAGCAGGTCGGTGCGCTGATGGACTTCGAGATGGTGACGATCCGTGAGGATGTCAGCCTCGAAGTGGTGCTGCGCTATCTGCGGCGTCTCAAAGAGCTTCCCGGTCATACCGACAAGCTGTTCGTGGTTGATTACGACGGTGTGCTCAAAGGCGTGCTGCCGATCAAGCGTTTGCTGGTCAACGACCCGGAGAAGCAGGTGGCTGATGTCATGGCCAGCGATCCGGTAAGTTTCCACCCGGACGAAGACGCCTACGATGCCGCTCAGGCGTTCGAACGTTACGACTTGATCTCCGCCCCGGTGGTCGACAAGAACGGCAAGCTGATCGGCCGTCTGACCATCGATGAAATGGTCGACTTGATCCGTGAGGAGAGTGAAAGCGAAGTCCTCAACATGGCGGGTCTGCGTGAAGAGGAAGATATTTTCGCTTCGGTATGGAAATCCTTGCGCAACCGTTGGGCGTGGCTGGCGATCAATCTGATCACCGCGTTCGTCGCGTCACGTGTGATTGGCCTGTTTGAAGGCTCGATCGAGAAGCTGGTAGCGCTCGCGGCGTTGATGCCGATCGTGGCGGGTATTGGCGGTAACTCGGGTAACCAGACGATCACCATGATTGTTCGCGCCATGGCGCTTGACCAGGTCAGCACCGGTAATACTTCACGTCTGATGCGTAAAGAGCTGGCAGTCGGGTTGATCAACGGTCTGGTCTGGGGCGGCGTGATCGGTGTGGTCGCTTATCTGCTTTACGGCAGTTGGTCGCTGGGTGTGGTGATGACGGCCGCGATGACGCTCAACCTGTTGCTGGCGGCGTTGATGGGGGTGTTGATCCCGATGACCCTGGCCAAGATGGGCCGCGACCCGGCCATGGGTGCCAGCGTGATGATTACGGCAATGACCGACAGTGGTGGCTTCTTCATCTTCCTGGGGTTGGCGACAATCTTCCTGCTCTGATCCGCTTCAATGAAAGCCTGCCGATTGGCGGGCTTTTTTGTGCGCGGAGCTTTATCTGTCGCAGTCCTCAAATCGCAGACAAAAAAAAGCCAGCAATCATGCTGGCTTGAGGTGTTCGGTACGGCTCAGGACGCGTCTGCAGCCATTTCAGCGTCGTGGGCGATCAAGGACACCAACGCATTCTGCTGACGGTGAGACAGCTGACGGAAGCGTTGCAGCAGCTCGCGCTCGTGAAGCGACAGCTCCGGGCTGTCCAGGCGCATGCTCAGCTCTTCGCCCAATGCGCCTTCCTGAATAAGACTCTGCTCAAGGCGCGCAATGATCTCGGAGTTCATGCTGCGATGATGATTGCGAGCCACCTCGGCAATGCGTTCACGCATTCCGTCTGGCAGACGTACGACGAACTTGTCAGCCGTACGGCTGGAATAAATTGCCTGTTTCAATGGGCGCATATATTTAACCGGTTAGTTCAGGGGAGCGGTTCTCGGGATTGGCCGCAGGATGTGTGGTAGGACAAGCATCCGCGCCAAATGGTTCAACCTGAATTGTTAAGAGGCCGGCATCATGCCTCAAAATTGCCAGATCATTGGCGTCAATTCTGTGACAAATATTGAGCCGGGTAAAGGCGTAATGCCAGCACCAATTATCAGAAATGCGGACTGGTTGGAAAACTTTGCCTTCGACCACGTCACTGACCGCTTCCTGATGCCTATCAATTGATGCCCGAAGGCGTCAGAACGTGCATGCTATGCGGCTTTCGATCCTTGTTCCTTACCTTGTACAGAATAGTGGCAATTTGCCGATTTACTAGGGGCAGACACGTGCCCGAGGGCTTTTTCAGGATGGATGGCAGGCTTATTTATCTGATGGGGCCATCCGGTTCAGGCAAGGACAGCCTGATCGAGGCCGCGCGTGAGCCATTACGGGCGAGACACTGCGAGATCATGCGTCGGGTAATTACCCGATCAGCGGAGTCGGTGGGTGAGGATGCTATCGGCGTTACGTCTGAAGAGTTCGAACGACGTCAGCGCGCCGGCGAGTTTTCCCTGGCGTGGCAAGCCAATGGCCTGGCCTATGGCATTCCCAGAGATATGGACGAATGGTTGCGTGCGGGGCGCGATGTGCTGGTCAACGGTTCGCGTGCCAATCTGCGTCAGGCGATGGAAAGCTACCCGACGCTGTTGCCGGTTCTGCTGACAGTCAAAGATGAGGTCTTGCGCGAACGCTTGCTGGGCCGTGGCCGAGAGACACTGGAACAGATCGACGCCAGACTCGCGCGCAACGCGCTCTTCAAGGACAGGCGATCAAGCGACGCACCGGTGCACTTGATCGATAACTCCGGCGACCTGACGGCCGCCGTTCATCAATTGCTTGAGCTGATCCGACTCAACGCAACACCGGATCAAACTTGATCCGGCGGCCGGCAACCAGTGCCAATACGAACAACACCGCAAACACACCACAGCCAATCAACGGCAGGGTGATTTCGGTTTCCTCGAACAGCGCAAAATGCACAACGCCACTCAATAAGGCGAGGATCAGAAATCCTGCAGCTGACTTGGACATGCTGTACTCCTGAAGATATTTCAAAAAACCAGACGTTCGCCAGCGTCCGCCGGCAGTGCCTGCCCAGGTTCACTGACGGTTTTACGGGCGACGCCGCCCTGATCATTCAGCACCGCCAACTGCGGCGCCTTCTGCACCTGCAAGTAATGCGGCATGCGCTGCGCCACCGATTCCGGCGCAGCACCCTGTGGAACAAAGTGAAAACCCAGTAGAACCGCCAATGCGGCTGCGTTTGCGAGCAAGAGGGTGCTGTTCATGGGGCGCTGCTCCGATTGTTCTTCTATGGAACAGGCAAAGCAGCTGTCGTGCCAACAGTCTAACCGCTGTTAAGTCCTTTAAAAACAAGCATTTGGAAGGGTTTTTCCAAGGCGTCGGGTTGCAATCTGCAATGATGGCTTTTTGGGGGAGTGCAAAATGCACGGTAAATCTTCCCGCAGCATTGCAGGGCGCCTGCCTACACTTAAAAAGCCCTGCGGATGACATGACAAATCAGGGCCTGGCCGTTAACATGCACGCCGTCCGTCGCATCGCGTCTGGCCGCGACAACTCAGTGTCTCAGTAGCTCAATTGGATAGAGCATCCCCCTCCTAAGGGGAAGGTTGGCAGTTCGAACCTGCCCTGGGACACCATCATTCAGAGCATTACAAAAGCTCGCAAAAAAGCCCCGCGCAGAGCGATCTGCCGGGGCTTTTTCATTTCATTCAGCGCTGCCTAGTTCGCCGCGCCACCCTCAGCCTTGCCTATCGAAGTGCTGACTTGGGTGATGTGGCGGCGGCCATTGACCGTGTAACTTTGTGCCTGTTCTTCAGACCCCGGTTTACGCAGGGTCAGTTGAGCGAACAGCCCGTCTTTTTCATCGTAGGTGCCATACCAGTTGATCAGTCTGGCGATAAAGCAGTCATCGCCAAGGATCACCGGAACGTCAGCGACCGGTTCAATCGCGTAGTAACTTGCACCGTAACTGTAATAGTCGTCGTCCCCGGGGCCTGACGCAGGGATTGGGCAGATCGGTTTGGAGCTCGTTGTTTGGTTATTGCCTACCTTGGTCAGGCCTTGCATGAGCGCCTTTTGCACCGCAGGTTCAAGTTCATAGGCTGTTGGATTGTCCTGATTCGCCTGCGTGCGAGGCACGTTCAGTTGATAACGATACTGCACTGTTATCGTCGGGACCTGACGGTTGATCTGCAGGGGATTGAGCAGATAGACCTTATCAACACCGTAGGCGCTGTCTCGGTAGGCGGCGTAGATTTTTCCATGCACTTTGATCCAGTTGACCGCTTGGTTGGCGCCGCGATCATTGGTGTAGAAAAGGCTTGTCTCGGCGTTGGCTTCGGGAGCCACTTTGGCGCCACGTCTGGTGAACCTGGTGCCCGTACCGCGCCAGGTTTCGGTATACGAGAACAACCCTGTACCGCTGGAATACGTTTCAACGATCAGGTCGCGCAGCCCATCGCCATCCAGATCGGTGAGGATATAAGTTGTCTGGCCTGTGTCGGCGGCCCCGGTGATGTTGGACGCAGTCAATGCCTTCCATTCATCCTGACTCACCCCATTCGGAATCGTCTCGGGAAAGTGAGTTTGCTCATCGTCATCGGGGATGCCGGCAAAAGACGTTGTATCGAGGTTTACCGTGAATGCGTCAAGGGTCTTCTCCAGTGCAAACTCGGGATCAACCTTGCGCGCTGCCTCAATACGCTGCTGCAGTTGCGCCATCACTTGTCTGTCTATCTCGTCGGGCGAATACGCCAGCGTATCGATCCATTGCGCTTGCAGCGATTCCAGGCGTTCGCGATAACGCTGGTTCAGGCAGCTGACATCCTCAGCACATTGGTTGCGGTCCTTTAGCCAAAGGCGTTGAGTGCTTTTCAGCTCGGCCTTTTCATCTGGCATGGACCTCATGAGTTTGCTGTAGGTAGCGCCCATCTGCGTATCCAGCGCATACAACCCTTTATCCGCACAAACAGCGTTCTCAACCGCACTCACCGCTTTCGCACAATCCATTCCGGCCGCCATCGCCTGCTGGAAAAACAGCAGCGCACAGGCGGACACGATGCAACGTCCTTTGATGTACACGAGATAAACCTTGTAGTGGAAAGCCAAGAATCCGCGCAGAGTAATCGCAGAACGAGGAATCTTGAAGCGCCGGCTTAAGAGAACGCCACTGGTGGCCGATAACCCACTCGGTGACTTAAAAGTCGCGTGAATTAGCTTGATAGCATTTGGCCGGCAGCTATCATCTGCGCGCCTGAAATTGCCCTCACTTCAATTGCCTGGAAATCTTCGATGCTGTCGTATCACCAAAAGAGTTTTCTGATCGTCGATGATTTCTCGGATTTCCGCAGTTCCGTCCGTTCGATGCTGCGTGAGCTTGGGGTCAAGGACGTCGACACCGCCGACACCGGTGAGCAGGCGCTGAAGATGTGTGCGCAGAAGTCCTACGATTTCATCCTGCAGGATTTCCATCTCGGCGATGGCAAGAAGAACGGCCAGCAGGTCCTTGAAGATCTGATGTCGGAAAAGCTCATCAGCCATGAAGCGGTGTTCGTCATGGTCACTGCCGAGACCAGCCAGGCGATGGTGCTCAGTGCTCTGGAGCACGAGCCGGATGCGTACCTGACCAAACCGTTCAACCGCTCCGGCCTGGCCCAGCGCCTGGAGCGCCTGGAGCAGCGCAAGACGTTGCTCAAACCGATTCTGCAAGCGCTCGACCGTGGCAAACCGGTTGAGGTACTTAACGCCTGCATCGCGTTGTGCAAGCAGGACATCCGCTACTCGCCGCTGTGCCTGCGTTACCGTGCCGATGCGTTGCGTGATCTCAATCAGAACGAGGCGCTGGAGCGTCTCTATGACGGCATCATTGCTGATCGACCATTGCCGTGGGCGTTTGCCGGGTTGGGCAAGTTGTTGTTCAAGCGCGGGCAGATTGCGCAGGCCAAAGGTGTTTACGAAAAAGCCCTGAAGGTGTTTCCGATGATGCCGTCGCTGTATGACGGCATGGCTGATGTGCTGGTGGCTGAGGGTGATACCAAGGGCGCGCAACGGGTGCTTGAAGAGGCGATTCGCTTGTCGCCGCTGGCGGTGCGTCGGCAGGCGTTGCTCGGCAAACTGGCGATGACCAACGAAGATTTCGACACGGCTTCGCGTGCCTATCGCCAAGCAGTGTCGCAAGGCGCGCAGTCGCGCTTCAAGGATCCGGAAAGCAACCTCGGGCTGGCTCATGCGCTGATCAGCAAGGGCAGCGATCGCGGTCTCGACACGCGCACGCGGCTGGAGATCAACACCACCCTCAGCGCCGTGGCCAAAGAGAACCCGACCGATCCGGGCCTGCAGATTCGTGCACGCCTGATGAAGGCCACCAGCCTGTTGCTCAACGATGCCGAAACCGCCGACAAGCTCACCGAGCAAGCCATGATGCGCCTCGACGGTATGGAGCAATTCATGAGTCCGGAGGCGGCGCTGTTGGTCGCCAAACAGTTGCAGATGCTCGGTCAGGCCGAGGCGGGCACCTCTATGCTCAAGAGCTGTGCGGAGATCTACGGTGATGACCCGGCGGTGATGAAAGACATCGCCAAGCTCACCGATGATCCGACGATCCTCAGTTCCAGCAACGCCGCCGCCGACCTCAACCGTCAGGGCGTGCGGGTGTACAAGACCGGCAACCTGGTGGAGGCCCGCGAGGTCTTCCGCAAGGCGCTGAAGATGCAACCGAAGAACATCAGTATCGCGCTGAACATGGCCCAGTCGCTGCTCCACGGCACCGACACCAGTGTGCCGTCGGCGGAGCTGGAAGAATGTCGGGCCTGCCTGAAAATGGTCGGTCTGATGCCCGACACCGACGCGCGTTTTGCGCGTTATCAGAAGCTGAAAAGCAAGGCGTTTGGCGAATGAACCACGACGAGCAGGCTCTGGATTTTTCCACGGTGATCGCCTCCACCGTTCACGACATGAAGAACTCGCTGGCCATGCTCATGCAGGCCCACAGCCAGTGGCTGGCGCGGTTGCCAGAGGCCCAGCGCCAAGGCACGGAGCAGGGCGTGATCGACTTCGAGTTCGCCCACCTCAACGGCATGCTGGTGCAACTGCTCGGGCTGTATAAGCTCGGCGTCAACCAGATGCCGCTGCAACCGGCGTATCACGAACTTGATGACTTCATCGAGGCGCAACTGGCGGCGCATCAAGAGGTGTTCGCCAGTCGCGGCATCGTCGCCACCTATGAAGTCGATCCGCTGAGCCCGCTGGGTTTCTTCGACCGTGAACTGATTGCGTCGGTGCTGGGCAACTGCATCAACAATGCGATTCGTTATGCGCGTGAATCGTTGCTGATCACCGTCAGTGACGAGGCCGGTCAACTGGTCCTGACCATCAACGACGACGGCGACGGTTACCCGGTCGAGATGCTCGAGCGTCAGGCCGATTACGTACAGGGCATCAATCACAGCAGCGGCAGCACCGGGCTTGGCCTGTACTTCGCCAATCGCATCGCCGCGCTGCATCAGCGCAATGGTGTCGAAGGTCGCACCGAAATCAGCAACGGCGGAACGCTCGGTGGCGGGGTGTTCAGCCTTTATCTGCCGTGACACGGGTTTTTGTTTGACGCTGCTTGATATTCCGAACAGCCGGAGCCTATTTTGTACGGGTCGCCGTTCGCGGCTCGCACAATAACAAGGATTGCGTCATGACAAGCGATGGCCAGCGTTCACTCGCGCAGCGACTGACGGGCATTGATGAGATTGAATGTGTCACGCCGGATTTGAACGGCGTACCTCGGGGCAAGGTGATGACCGCCGAGGGTTTCCTCGAAGGGCGGCGTTTGCAGCTGGCGCGAGGCGTGCTGCTGCAATGCATCATGGGCGGATATCCAGCGGCGCGGTTTTACGGCAGCGATGACGGCGATCTCGCGCTGATTGCCGAACCGACCCAGATCCATCGTTTGCCATGGAGTGACGAGCCGCGTGCTCTGGCGATTTGCGACGCCGATGAACTGACCGGCGAAAGCTCCAGTCTGTCGACCCGGGGGCAACTCAAAGCGGTCATCGCTCGGTATGCGGCACGCGGTCTGGCGCCTGTGGTGGCCACCGAACTGGAGTTCTTCGTGTTCGCGCCGAACAGCGATCCGACTCAGCCGTTCCGTCCACCGGTTGGCCTCGATGGGCGCCGCGAGGAGGGGCAGTCAGCGTTCAGCGTCAGTTCCAATAACGGTCTGCGGCCGTTCTTCAATGAAGTCTATAAATGCATGGCGGCCCTCGGCCTGCCGCGCGATACCTTCATGCATGAGATGGGCGTCAGCCAGTTCGAGATCAATCTGCTGCACGGCGATCCGCTGTTGCTCGCCGACCAGACATTCCTGTTCAAGCACCTGCTCAAGGAAGTCGCCCTCAAGCATGGCCTGAGCGTGGTGTGCATGGCCAAGCCGCTGGCGCACACGCCGGGCAGTTCAATGCATATTCATCAGAGCATCGTCGAGATCGGCAGCGGCAAGAATGTGTTCAGCGATGAACAGGGTCAGCCGACCGCGATGTTCCGCCACTTCATCGCGGGGCAGCAGGCGGGCATGGCCGATTTCACCGCGTTGTTTGCACCGAATGTGAACTCCTATCAGCGCCTGTGCCACCCCTATGCGTCGCCGAATAATGCCTGCTGGTCCCATGACAATCGCGCCGCCGGTTTGCGTATTCCCGCCAGTTCGCCGGTCGCTCGTCGCGTGGAAAACCGTTTGCCGGGCGCCGATGCAAATCCGTACCTGGCGATTGCGGCCAGTCTGGCTGCGGGCTTGCATGGTATCGAGCATGAGTTGGAGCCGACAGAAGCCATTCAGGGTGAGTTCGACGTGCCGGACAATCTTTCGCTGCCGTGTACCTTGCACGCCGCACTCGAGCGTCTGAAACGTAGCCAATTGGCGAGGGAACTGTTCGGGCAGGAGTTCATCGAAGGCTACATCGCTTCGAAGACCATGGAGTTGACCAGCTTCTTTGATGAAATCACTCCCTGGGAACGGCGTGTTCTAGCAGCCCAGGCCTGACGAACTGTCGCCATCGGGCTATCGTTTGATAGCCCGGTATTTACTGCAAGGAGCCGCTCGGAACGCCGATGCGCCAAATCTGGAAATCCTTTCGAGCGCTGTATTTCGCCTCGCTGATGATGTTGATCGGCTCGGGCCTTCTATCCACTTATCTGGCCTTGCGGCTGGCCGCTGACAACGTCGATGGCCTCTGGGTCGGTGCGCTGATGGCGGCCAACTATTTCGGCCTGGTGCTGGGCGGCAAGATCGGTCACCGGTTGATCGCGCGGGTCGGGCATATCCGTGCTTATTCAGCGTGTGCCGGGATCGTCGGGGCGGCAGTGCTTGGCCACGGTCTGGTCGATTGGTTGCCGGCCTGGCTGGTGCTGCGGACCATCGTCGGTCTGGGCATGATGTGTCAGTACATGGTGATCGAGAGCTGGCTCAACGAGCAGGCGGATGCCAACCAGCGTGGTCTGGTGTTCAGCGGTTATATGATCGCTTCGTACCTTGGACTGGTGTTGGGCCAACTGATTCTGGTCATGCACCCCGGGCTGGGTCTGGAATTGCTGATGCTGGTCGCGCTGTGCTTTGCGCTGTGTCTGGTGCCCGTGACGTTGACTCGACGGATTCACCCGGCACCGCTGCATCCGGCGCCGATGGAGCCGCGCTTCTTTATCAAGCGGGTGCCGCAGTCGTTGAGTACGGTGCTGGGCGCCGGTTTGATCATCGGCTCGTTCTACGGTCTGGCGCCGTTGTATGCCTCGCAACAGGGGCTGTCGACCGAGCAGGTCGGTCTGTTCATGGGTAGCTGCATCTTTGCCGGTTTGCTGGTGCAGTGGCCGTTGGGCTGGTTGTCCGATCGTTACGACCGGGCGCTGCTGATTCGTTGCTTTGCCGGGTTCCTGGCGGTGGCGGCGTTGCCGTTGGCGGTGTTGCCGCAAGTGCCGCTTGAGGTGCTGTTCGGGGTTGGCTTTCTCTGTTCGCTGGTGCAGTTCTGTCTGTATCCGTTGGCGGTAGCGTTTTCCAATGACCACGTGGAAGGTGATCGCCGGGTGTCGCTGACCGCGATGCTGCTGGTGACTTATGGTGTCGGCGCGAGCATCGGGCCGTTGCTCGCGGGTGTGCTGATGAAGTTGTTCGGCAGTCAGAGCCTGTATGCGTTCTTCAGCTTCTTCGCGCTGGTACTGGTGTGGCGGATCCGGCCGAAAGCGGTGACCAATCTGCATCAGGTCGACGACGCGCCGCTGCATCACGTGGCCATGCCGGACAGCATGTCCAGTTCGCCGCTGGTGGCAGCCCTCGATCCTCGGGTCGATGAGCAAGTGGTGCAGGAGCAGATGGTGCAGGACCCGGTGCAGGCGCCGGCAAACCCCGAGCCTGAACCTGCTACGCCGTCAGAGCCTGCGGCAGAAGGCGAACCGGATACCGATAATCCTGCGCCCGATCTCAGCGGTGGCAGACCCTGAACTGAACAAAAACACCGCGCATAAAAAAGGGCAGTCACACCAGGGACTGCCCTTTTTGTTGGTCGCTGCGAATCACATATCGTCTTTATCGAAACGGCGTGCTTCACGTTGCAGCTGATACACGAAACGCTCGACGTTACGTGCGGCCTGACCACTGATGTTGTGGAAGCGCAGGCCGGCGAAGGTGATGTTGAGTTTTTCTTCGAAGTGCAGATAACGCAGTTCGACGGAGGTCGGCTGGTTGCCGAACAGCGGCGGGGCGATCAAGCGGTCATAGACCTGGCCCAGTTGCAGGCGGTCAGTGATATCGCCTTCGAAGCGCAGCTTGCAGCCAGTCGCGGAGATATCCAGCAGTTTGCCGTTGATCGGCGCCTTGAGCTTTTCTCCGCCCAGTTCAACGCTGACCAGATCAGTCAGTTTCAGCGCGGCGCGGAAAGCATTGCGGCGCTGGTGGTAAACCACTTCGGTCGGTAGTTCGCCGGTGTAGAAACGGTCGCCGTCGGATTCTTCAATGTTCAGCGTGCCGTTGCATTCCCAGGCGATACGAACGCCGTCGTGAAAACCTTCGACCTTGAACGGCTCGCCGGCCAGCAGAAAGCGTTCTCCATCACGCGGGATCATCTCGTCCAGTGCGATCGAAGCGCTGTCGCGGTCGACTTTGATCAGGTAGCTCTGGAAGCGCTGGCTGCGCTCATGAAAGGTGATGATCAGCGGATCGTGGCTTTCTTGCAGCTGGCGCAGGTTGCTGGAGATTTCCAGTGGCGTGGTAAGCACCTTAGGGGGCTGCGGAGCATCATCCGCGCTGAGGGCGTTGGACACGGTTTATCAATCTCCAGACAAAATATGACGACTAGCCAGCATTTTGCCAGCATGTTCCGCGGGTTGATAGAGCTGGCGCATCAACGGCTCATGCCTGGCTGAGCGGACGCGGCGTGGCGGGTTTGGCAAATGTACCGCTGGCGTTATAAAGCGCTGGCGCTTCACCACCGGTGAGGATCTTCAGCTGATTGGCCGTGGCGGCCTGCTGGATCTGGATCGACTGACCATTCTTGAGGTTGGCGGCCTGGCATTGCGCGATCAGATCGGTCAATGCGTCGCCTTGCGTCAACAACTGCTCGCCAATGCTCGACTGGCCAGCCAATTGCTCAAGACCTGTACGATCAGTCGGCAGATTGAGGCTGGCGAGGATTTCGCTGCGTTTGCGGCCATGCTGTTCAAGCAGAATGATCAACGCCTGTTTGTGCGCCAGAATTTCTTCCAGCAGCGGCATGTCGCGACCGTGCAACGCGAGGGATTCGGTTTGCAGCAACTCCAGCAATTGTTGAGCTGGAGCAAAGTCGTCGTTGATCAATTGCAATAAATTAGTGTCGTGCATGGCTGGCCTTGGGTTTTAAGCGTCCAAAAGCCTGGCGCAGGCAAAGGCCTAGCGCTGGGCTTCGAAGTTGAGCAGTTTGCTGGCTACACGGTTGCTGTCGACTTTATAGCTGCCATCGGCAATCGCGGCTTTCAACTCGGCCACACGGGCTTTGTCGACAGCAGGTTGATCGCGCAGCTTGTCAGTGACCTTCTGCAACTGTTGAGCCTCATTGCTGAGGTGTACCGATTCCCCGCTTTTTGCGGTACTGGCCTGTTCGGCCGGGGTATTCAGCGGCGCGGAGGTGCCGGTTTCGGCGGTTTCCTTGGCGTTGCTGGTACGTGTACTGCCCGTAAGTGACGAGGAGCTGTTCAAACGGCTGAAATCGATGACCATGATAAAAACCTCTGGGAATTTGGACGCTTGCCATGTTTTCGGCCATCCCCTGGAAAACTTTAGGCACATTTACAATGAGCCTTGCATGCGCCGGCGCGTGTCCTGCTGCGGCACAGTTTAGGGAACAGCCGGGGTCAGCGCCAGTTTTCTACATCGCCACTTCCACTTGGCCCGGCGCGGTGACTTGCGCCTTGATGACCCGTTGCGAGTTGAGGTTTTTTACCCGGATCTGCTCTTTCAAACCGCCATTGGCCAGTGCTTCACCGGGCATGCGCACGGCCAGCGTACCGCTACGCGCAGTGATGACCACTTGATCACCTTTGCGAATGACTTCCGCCTGTTCCAGATGAACCAGGGTAATGACCTGATCGGCTACCGTTGGTCGGGTTAATTTCTGCCCGATCGCTTCGTCTACCGAGGTCAGAAAGCCTTGGTTGATCGTGCTCACGTCGCGCTCACGCAGAGTCACGTCTTGTGGTTCGATAATCCCGGCACGTTTCAGCGGTCGGGTGGTTGTCACAATCTCGCGAAACAGGCGGACTTGAGCGGGCACGAACACAGTCCAGGGCGAGGCGCCTTCGCAGCGAACCTTCACGGTAACCCGGCCCAGCGGACGTGCCGGACTCTCCAGCGTGGCTGTCAATTCCTTGTCGCACATAGGCATGCGCATACGGGGGTCGAGCTGGTTTACTTCGATTTCGTAGCGGCCTTCCGTTTGACTGGTAGCCAGATAGTCTTCTACGGTGAACTCAAGAAAGCCCTGAGTGACGCCGATAAGCATGTCAGGCAAGGTAACCGCATCAGCAATGGCAGGGCTGCCAGCGAAAAAGCAGCAAATAGCGCCCGCAGCACAAAGCCCTCTGCGGAGGGGAGATGTCAGGCGTCGAAAAAATGTCGTTTGAGCGTTCATACGAGTTAAAAAGCAAGCGCCGTGCCGTTTAGCAATGAATGTGCGTCGCAACAACACTTGGCGTTGGTGTAGGAGTCTGGGCATGGCTGGTGTAATGGATTCGGTGAACCAGCGCACGCAACTGGTGGGGCAGAATCGCCTGGAGCTGTTGTTGTTCCGTCTCGACGGTCAGCAGCTCTACGGAATCAACGTGTTCAAGGTACGGGAAGTGTTGCAATGCCCGTCGCTGACGTTGATGCCCAAGTCCAGTCCTGTCGTGTGCGGGGTGGCAAATATCCGGGGGGCGACCATTCCGATCCTTGATCTGGCAATGGCCACCGGTTCCGGAGCGTTGAAGGACAAGAACAACCCGTTCGTGATCATCACGGAGTACAACACCAAGACCCAGGGTTTCCTGGTCCGCTCGGTGGAGCGCATCGTCAACATGAACTGGGAAGAGATTCATCCACCGCCCAAGGGCACGGGTCGCGATCATTACCTGACCGCTGTGACTCGAGTGGACAATCAGTTAGTCGAAATCATCGACGTCGAGAAAGTGTTGGCCGAAGTTGCGCCGACACCGGAAGCGATTTCGGTGGGCGTGGTCGATGTCGAGACCCAGACCAAGGCACTGTCGTTGCGTGTTTTGACGGTCGATGACTCGTCGGTGGCGCGCAAGCAGGTCACGCGTTGTCTACAGACGATCGGTGTCGAAGTGGTGGCGCTGAACGACGGCAAGCAGGCGCTGGATTACCTGCGCAAGCTGGTCGACGAGGGCAAGAAGCCGGAAGAAGAGTTCCTGATGATGATTTCCGACATCGAGATGCCGGAGATGGACGGGTACACCCTGACGGCGGAAATCCGCGGCGACGCACGCATGCAAAAGCTTCACATCATCCTGCATACTTCGTTGTCCGGGGTATTCAATCAGGCGATGGTCAAGAAAGTCGGTGCCGATGACTTCCTGGCCAAGTTTCGCCCTGATGACCTGGCATCCCGGGTAGTCGACCGGATCAAAGCAGCAGATATCAGCTAGGAGCGTTTTGCTCCTGGCGGTCAACACGATTTAAGAGGCGGCATCATTGTCTACGGGTAATTTGGATTTCGAACAGTTCCGGGTCTTCCTGGAAAAAGCCTGTGGCATTTTGCTCGGTGAAAACAAGCAGTACCTGGTCTCGAGCCGTCTCAACAAACTGATGGAGCAGCAAGGCATCAAATCCCTGGGTGAGCTGGTTCAGCGCATCCAGACCCAGCCGCGCAGCGGTTTGCGCGAGCAAGTGGTCGATGCCATGACGACCAACGAAACCTTGTGGTTTCGCGATACCTATCCGTTTGAAGTCTTGAAGAACAAGGTGCTGCCTGAAGCGATCAAGGCCAGCCCCAACCAGCGTCTGCGGATCTGGTCGGCGGCGTGCTCGTCGGGCCAGGAACCGTACTCGCTGTCGATGTCGATCGACGAGTTCGAGCGCAGCAATCTTGGCCAGTTGAAGATGGGCGTGCAGATCGTCGCCACTGATCTGTCCGGCCTCATGCTGACCAACTGCAAGACGGGCGAGTACGACAGCTTGGCGATCGGTCGCGGTTTGTCGCCGGAACGTCTGCAGCGCTACTTCGACCCGAAAGGGCCGGGGCGCTGGGTGATCAAGGCGCCGATCAAGAACCGGGTGGAGTTCCGCTCGTTCAACCTGCTCGACAGCTATGCCGCGCTGGGCAAGTTCGACATCGTGTTCTGCCGCAACGTATTGATCTACTTCTCTGCCGAAGTGAAGAAAGACATCCTGTTGCGCATTCACAGCACGTTGAAGCCGGGCGGTTATCTGTTCCTTGGCGCTTCCGAAGCGCTGAACGGTTTGCCGGACCATTACCAGATGGTGCAGTGCAGCCCGGGGATCATTTACCAGGCGAAATGATTGCATCGGCAACACAAAAAACGGCAGGCCCGCAAAGGCCTGCCGTTTTTTTATGCCCGAAGAAATTCTCCCTGACACCACAAAACCCCTGTAGGAGTGAGCCTGCTCGCGATAGCGGTAGCACATTCAGCATCATCGATGCCTGACCCACCGCTATCGCGAGCAGGCTCACTCCTACAGGGACAGTGGTGTGTATGAGATGGACGGCAAGCGGCAGAAAAGCGGCATCCGGCGGAAACCGGTTGCCGCTTTTCTGGCATTGCCGCTTTGCCGACTCCCGGCAAAGCCCCGGTTTACGCGGGTTTTGTGGTTTGGCACGGCGCTTGCTAAAGCTCAGTTACGAAAAACCGGTCACCTGAAGGTTCCCGACATGAGCATCAGCTTCGATAAAGCGCTCGGCATTCACGAAAAGGCATTGGGCTTCCGCGCCCAGCGTGCCGAAGTGCTGGCCAACAACATCGCCAACGCCGATACCCCGAACTACAAGGCGCGGGATCTGGACTTCTCCAAAGTGCTTGAAGCACAGACCCAGAAAAACGCCAACGGCACCATCGCGTTGAACATGACCAACAGCCGTCACATCGAAGCTGAAGGCCTGGGCAACGGCGACGAATCGCTGATGTATCGCACGCCGATGCAACCTTCGATCGACCAGAACACCGTGGACGCCCAACTGGAACAGTCGAACTACGCGGAAAACGCCGTCGGCTTCCAGGCCAGCTTCACCCTGCTCAACAGCAAATTCAAAGGGCTGGTATCAGCCCTGCGCGGAGAGTAATTCATGTCCCTGTCCAGCGTTTTCAACATTGCCGGCAGCGGCATGAGCGCACAAACCACACGTCTGAACACCGTGGCCTCGAACATCGCCAACGCCGAGACCGTCTCGTCGAGCATCGACCAGACCTACCGCGCCCGTCACCCGGTATTCGCCACCATGTTCCAGGGCGGCCAAAACGCTGGCAGCAACTCGCTGTTCCAGAGTCAGGACGCGGCCGGTCAAGGCGTACAGGTGCTCGGCGTGGTCGAAGACCAGAGCAACCTCGAAGCGCGTTACGAGCCGAATCATCCGGCGGCTGACGCCAAAGGCTACGTCTACTACCCGAATGTCAACGTGGTGGAAGAAATGGCTGACATGATTTCCGCGAGCCGTTCGTTCCAGACCAACGCCGAAATGATGAACACCGCCAAAACCATGATGCAGAAGGTACTGACCCTCGGTCAGTAATAAGGGGCGACTGCCATGAGTGTTACCGATACCACCAGCACGCCGAGCCTGAAGGACATTCTCGCCAACTCGGCGAAGACCAGCAGCACCACGACGGGCGGCATCGCTTCGGCGACCAACAGCGCCACCGGCGGTCAAGCGCTGGGCAAGGACGCGTTCCTGCAACTGCTGGTTACCCAGCTGAAAAACCAGAACCCGCTCGATCCACAGGACAACAGCGCATTCGTTGCCCAGCTAGCGCAGTTCAGCAGCCTTGAAGGCATCACCACGCTGAACTCCACCGTGAGTGGCCTGGCCGGCAACTACAACTCGTCGCAAGCGCTGCAGGCGTCGTCGCTGGTCGGTCGCAACGTCATTGTGCAGACCAACACCGCGCAACTCGACGACCCGAGCAAAGGCCTGACCGGTTCGGTGAACCTGTCGACGTCCATTGCTGAGGGCACCGTGACCATCACCGACAGCAGCGGCAAGACGGTTCGCACCATCGATCTGGGCAGTCGCGCCGCTGGCAGTGCCAGCTTCACTTGGGACGGCAAGGACACGTCCGGCACCCTCGTGCCGACCGGTACCTACACCTTCAAGGCGAGCGCACCGATCAACGGCACCGCGACCGATCTGGCCACTTACCTGCCGGCAACGGTCAACAGCGTGACGATCAGCCAGACCGGTGGCGAGCTGATGCTCAACCTGGCTGGCAAGGGCTCCGTTGCCCTGTCCAAAGTACAAACCATTGGTATATAGAGCCGACTAACCGGCAACAAAGGAGTGGAATATGTCTTTCAATATCGGCCTTAGCGGTCTCTATGCAGCCAACAAACAACTGGACGTGACCGGCAACAACATCGCCAACGTCGCGACCGCCGGTTTCAAATCGTCCCGTGCAGAATTCGAAGACGTTTACTCGGCGACCCGCCTGGGCACCGGCAGCAAAGTCATCGGCAACGGTGTGCGCCTGGCCAACGTTTCCCAGCAGTTCACCCAGGGTGACATCAACAACACCGGCAACGTGTTGGACATGGGTATCAACGGTTCCGGCTTCTTCACCATGAGCAACAACGGCTCGATTTCCTACACCCGTGCCGGTACTTTCAAAGTCGACGACGCCGGTTTCATCACCAACACCGACTACACCTCGCGCCTGCAAGGTTACGCTGTGGATTCCAGCGGCAAAATCATCAAGGGCGTGTTGACCGACCTGAAGATCGACACCTCTAACCTGGCGCCAAAGTCCACTTCGGCCGTGGCTTCGAGCATCAACCTGAACTCGTCGGCACCGGTGATCGTTGATACCGGCGCCACCGCTGTCAAGTTCGATCCGTCCAAGGTCGAGACTTACACCGAGTCGTTCAGCACCCCGATCTATGACACCCAGGGCAACAAGCACAACATGGATCAGTACGTCGTGAAGACGGGCGAAAACACCTGGAAGGTGTACACGCTGGTCGATGGGCGCAACCCGGATGCAACCGGCAGTGATCCAAGCAAAGCTGCCACTCCGCCGATTGCATCGACTTTGACGTTCGACTCTGCCGGCAAACTCGTCCAGGTCAGCACTCCTGCTCCGGTTGCAGGTGATCCTGCGGTAATCAGCAGTGATCTGACACTGAAAAACTGGGTGCCGGGCACCGTCACCAACGGTACTTTCACGCCTAACGGCGCGGCTGCCAACCCGAACGGCGTGACCGTTTCCATGGCCAAGACCACTCAGTACAACGCGGATACCTCGCGTACCATCCCGACTCAGGATGGTTACGCCACTGGCCAGATCACCAACCTGACCATCGACGGTACCGGTACGTTGTTCGCCAACTTCAGCAACAACCAGAACAAGGCGATCGGTCAGGTTGCACTGGCCAGCTTCACCAACGAGCAAGGTCTGCAAGCAGTAGGCGGCACCAGCTGGAAGGAAACCTTCGCTTCGGGTATCCCGGGTTATGACGCTCCGGAAACCGGCACCTTGGGTTCGATTCAGTCCAACTCGCTGGAAGAGTCGAACGTTAACCTGACCAATGAACTGGTGGACCTGATCAAGGGCCAGAGCAACTATCAGGCGAACGCGAAGACCATTTCGACCCAGAGCACCATCATGCAGACCATCATTCAGATGACCTGATTCTGGTTTGAGTCGTACCCAGGAGCCCCTCGTTTCGAGGGGCTTTTTTGTGGGCGTGATAAGGGGGTGGACGGCAGTTCTGCGGAACAGTTGTGCCGGAAGTATTCACTTTGCCTCCGTTCACCTGGACGCTCAGGGTTGTCAGATACGGCGGGCGTGAGGGGGAAGGGCTTTTTCTCTCGGGCAAAAGAAAACCCCCGACACACCAGAAGTCTGTCGGGGGTTTTCTTTTGCCTGAAGCGTATCAGGCGTCTCGCAACGCCTGAGTCAGCTCAGCTTATTGGCAAGCTTCGCAATCCGGCTCGTCGATCGCGCAAGCCTTTGGCACTGGAGCAGGACCGGCAGGAGCCGCCAGAACCGAATCATCACCGTGGTTGCCGCCGCTGGAAACAGCGTTCAGCTTGCTGGTGCTGATGGTCGACTTCTCGGTGCTGGTCGCAGCCAGGGCACGGAGGTAGTAAGTGGTTTTCAGACCACGGTACCAGGCCATGCGGTAGGTCACGTCGAGCTTCTTGCCCGATGCGCCAGCGATGTACAGGTTCAGCGACTGGGCCTGGTCGATCCACTTCTGACGACGGCTGGCGGCGTCAACGATCCACTTGGTGTCCACTTCGAACGCGGTCGCGTAGAGCTCTTTGAGTTCTTGCGGGATGCGCTCGATCTGCTGAACCGAACCGTCGTAGTACTTCAGGTCGTTGATCATGACCGAGTCCCACAGGCCGCGAGCCTTGAGGTCGCGAACCAGGTACGGGTTGATCACGGTGAATTCGCCCGACAGGTTCGATTTCACATAGAGGTTCTGGTAGGTCGGTTCGATCGACTGCGATACGCCAGTGATGTTGGCGATGGTCGCGGTCGGTGCGATGGCCATGATGTTGGAGTTACGAATGCCTTTCTGTACACGGGCGCGAACCGGTGCCCAGTCGAGGGTTTCGTTCAGGTCAACGTCGATGTACTTCTGGCCACGCTGCTCGATCAGGATCTGTTGCGAATCCAGCGGCAGGATGCCTTTGGACCACAGCGAACCCTGGAACGTCTCGTACGCGCCACGCTCGTCAGCCAGGTCGCAGGACGCCTGGATCGCGTAGTAGCTGACCGCTTCCATCGACTTGTCGGCGAACTCGACGGCAGCGTCGGAACCGTAAGGGATGTGCTGCAGGTACAAAGCGTCCTGGAAGCCCATGATGCCCAGACCGACCGGACGGTGCTTGAAGTTGGAGTTCTTCGCTTGTGGCACCGAGTAGTAGTTGATGTCGATCACGTTATCGAGCATGCGCACAGCGGTGTTCACGGTGCGTTGCAGCTTGGCGGTGTCCAGCTTGCCATCCACGATGTGGTTCGGCAGGTTGATCGAGCCCAGGTTGCAAACGGCGATCTCGTCCTTGTTGGTGTTCAAGGTGATCTCGGTGCACAGGTTCGAGCTGTGAACCACGCCGACGTGCTGCTGCGGGCTGCGCAGGTTGCACGGGTCTTTGAAAGTCAGCCATGGGTGGCCGGTTTCAAACAGCATGGAGAGCATTTTGCGCCACAGGTCTTTGGCCTGGATGGTCTTGAACAGTTTGACCTTGCCTGGGTATTCGGTCAGGGCTTCGTAGTACTCGTAGCGCTCTTCGAAGGCTTTACCGGTCAGGTCGTGCAGGTCCGGCACTTCGGATGGCGAGAACAGGGTCCACTTGCCGTCATCGAAGACACGCTTCATGAACAGGTCAGGGATCCAGTTGGCAGTGTTCATGTCGTGGGTACGACGACGATCATCACCGGTGTTCTTGCGCAGCTCGATGAACTCTTCGATGTCCATGTGCCAGGTTTCCAGGTAGGCACACACAGCGCCTTTGCGCTTGCCACCCTGGTTAACGGCAACGGCGGTGTCGTTCACCACTTTCAGGAACGGAACCACGCCTTGCGACTTGCCGTTGGTGCCCTTGATGTACGAGCCCAGTGCACGCACCGGCGTCCAGTCGTTGCCCAGACCGCCAGCAAATTTCGACAACATGGCGTTGTCGTGGATCGCGTGGTAGATGCCCGACAGGTCATCCGGCACGGTGGTCAGGTAGCAGCTCGACAGCTGTGGACGCAGGGTACCGGCGTTGAACAGGGTCGGGGTCGACGACATGTAGTCGAAGGACGACAGCAGGTTGTAGAACTCGATTGCACGGTCTTCTTTCTGCTTCTCTTCGATCGCCAGGCCCATGGCCACGCGCATGAAGAAGATCTGCGGCAGTTCGAAGCGGATACCGTCCTTGTGGATGAAATAACGGTCGTACAGGGTTTGCAGGCCCAGGTAGGTGAATTGCTGATCGCGCTCGTGGTTGATCGCCTTGCCCAGTTTTTCCAGGTCGAAGGAGGCCAGCACAGGGTTCAGCAGTTCGAACTCGATACCTTTGGCGATGTAGGCCGGCAGTGCCTTGGCGTACAGGTCGGCCATTTCGTGGTGAGTGGCGCTTTCGGCCACACCGAGGAAACCCAGGCCTTCGGCACGCAGGGTGTCCATCAGCAGGCGGGCGGTCACGAACGAGTAGTTCGGCTCACGCTCGACCAGAGTACGGGCGGTCATCACCAGTGCGGTGTTGACGTCGGTCAGGGCCACGCCGTCGTAGAGGTTTTTCAGGGTTTCGCGCTGGATCAGGTCGCCATCGACTTCTTCCAGGCCTTCGCAGGCTTCGGTGACGATGGTGTTCAGGCGACCCATGTCCAGCGGCGCCAGGCTACCGTCGGCACGGGTGATGCGGATCGACGGGTGCGCGTTGACCGCTTCTTCGGCCGGTGCGTGGGCAGCGCGTTCTTTCGAACGGCCGTCACGGTAGATCACGTAGTCGCGCGCCACTTTTTGCTCGCCGGCACGCATCAGGGCCAGTTCAACCTGGTCCTGGATTTCTTCGATGTGGATGGTGCCACCCGATGGCATGCGACGCTTGAAGGTTGCGGTGACCTGTTCGGTCAGACGCGCAACGGTGTCATGGATTCGCGACGAAGCGGCAGCGGTGCCGCCTTCAACTGCGAGGAACGCTTTGGTGATAGCGACGGTGATCTTGTCATCGGTGTAAGGAACGACAGTGCCATTACGCTTGATCACGCGCAGTTGACCAGGCGCGGTGGCTGCCAGATCCGAATTCGAATCAGCGGCCTGCGGCAAGGTGCCCTGCGGGTTCTCGCGAGTTGTGTCGGTTTGCATGGGGGGTGGTCTCCACATTCTCTATGTTTGTTTGGCACCGTCATGGTGCTCACCGTTCTGTACCGAAGCACTGCAACCGACAAGCGTCGGCGTAACAACTTCGGAACAGTAGGAAAAAGGCTTGTAACGCCGCATCCTTGCCGAAGTCTTTGGCGCCGAACCAAGGCTCGAGCCAAACTCCTTCCAGGGTGACAGTAATGACTGCAACACCCGTACCGTTCCGGTCGTTTCCGGCCTAAAAAACGGTGCCATCCGCAAGTGCGGTTTGGGCTTTGAAAAACTTGCTTGGTTCAACCGGAAACTGGCAATAAAGCACTTGAGTTTCAGGCCCTAAATGTGGTTGGGCGTTTGAGCGGAAAACCCTATATGTAGGGTCTCTCCTTGCGCCGTGCTACAAGATAATGCGTTTCAAGGGTGCTTGCAACGTACTAGCTGTGGATAAACCTGTGCGTAAATTGTGTAAGAAATCCGGAATTCGCGTGTAGGCCGCGAACCTGCTGAGCTAGACCGTCTGTCACTGTTTTTTCACCGGGAAAAACGCTTCAGCGGATTTTTAAGGGCGCGAACCCTATCACAAAAAACCGCCTTGTCCGAACGCATTTACCGACTTGTGTTCTGGCTGTACGCCGTTTATACAATCGGCCCATGCGCAGGCATTGTTATCCTCCAGAAACATGACAAAAGGACGGGAGGATCCAAAATTGTGGGAGCGAGCCTGCTCGCGAATGCGCTATGTCAGATGACTCAGATGTTGGCTGACAGGATGCCTTCGCGAGCAGGCTCGCTCCCACAGGGAAGTGTGTTGAGTCAGACGTTCCTCTTTTATTAATAACAATAGAAAGCAGAGGTCACCGGTGGAGCAACAAGCCTTTCAGGTATTGATCGTCGAGGATGACCAGCGACTGGCCGAACTGACGCGCGACTACTTGCAAGCCAATGGACTGCGCGTGGACATCGAAGGCAACGGTGCGCTGGCAGCGGCGCGGATCATCGGCGAGCAGCCGGACCTGGTGATCCTCGACCTGATGCTGCCCGGTGAAGACGGCTTGAGCATCTGCCGCAAGGTGCGCGACCGTTATGACGGTCCGATCCTGATGCTCACCGCGCGCACCGACGACGCCGATCAGATCCAGGGCCTGGATCTCGGTGCCGACGATTACGTGTGCAAACCGGTGCGCCCACGTCTGTTGCTGGCGCGCATTCAAGCCTTGCTGCGACGTAGCGATACACCTGAACCGGTGGCAGAGAAATCCCGTCGCCTGCAGTTCGGCCCGCTGGTGGTCGACAATGCCCTGCGCGAAGCCTGGCTGAGCGACAACGGCATCGAGCTGACCAGCGCCGAATTCGATCTGCTATGGCTGCTGGTGTCCAACGCCGGGCGCATTCTGTCCCGCGAAGAAATCTTCACCGCACTACGCGGCATTGGTTACGACGGTCAGGACCGTTCGATCGATGTGCGCATTTCGCGCATCCGCCCGAAAATCGGCGACGACCCGGACCACCCGCGGCTGATCAAGACCATTCGCAGCAAAGGCTACCTGTTCGTTCCGGAAGCCTGCGTAGACCTGCCGCTGTGAACTCGATCTTCCTGCGCATTTATGGCGGCATGTGCGCAGCGATCATTCTGGTGGCGGTGCTCGGCGTGCTGGCGCTGAACCTGCTCAATCAGGTGCGCAGCGAACAGTATCGCGAGCGGTTGGCCCACGGCACGTTCTCGCTGATGGCCGGCAACCTGCAACCGATGAACGAAACCGAGCGCCATCGCGCACTGCTGGTGTGGGAGCGTTTACTGGGAATTCCGCTGGTGCTGAAGAAGTTTGCCGAAACCGACCTTGATCTGTCCCAGCGCACTCGCGTACAGCGTGGTCAGGCGCTGGTCGAGCAGACCGGACCGCACGCGGCGAAAGTCTATCGAATGGTCAGCGACAAAGAGCAGCTCGTGCTGGTTGGGGAAGTACAACAGATCAGCGAACAACTGGCTCGCGCGACCATTTACCTGCTGGCCGATGAGCTGGTGCGCGTGCCGGTCGGCGAGCAGCCCAAGCGCCTTGCGCAGATAAAGGAAGAGAAAGGCTTCGGCTTTGATCTGCGCCTGGTCACGGTGAATGACGCCGACATGGACGAAGACCAGAGCCGCCGCGTGGCCGAAGGCGACACGGTGATGGCGCTGGGCAAGGGCGGTGACTCGATCCGCGTATTTGCCGGTATGGTCGGTACGCCGTGGGTGCTGGAGATCGGCCCGCTGTATCAGATGAACCCGTACCCGCCGGAATGGCTGGTGTTGATTGCTGCGCTCGGGCTGAGCCTGATCGGCCTCATCGTTTATCTGCTGGTGCGTCAACTCGAACGGCGTTTGCGCGGCCTTGAAGCAGCGGCCACGCGGATTGCCAAGGGCAGCCTGGAAACCCGGGTGCCGGCGCGCGGTGCCGATTCGGTGGGGCGTCTGGCGTCAGCGTTTAACGGCATGGCCGAGCACTTGCAACAGTTGCTGGCGATTCAGCGTGAACTGGTGCGTGCGGTGTCCCATGAATTGCGCACACCGGTGGCGCGCCTGCGTTTCGGTCTGGAAATGATCGGCTCGGCGACCACCCCGCAAGCGCTGGAGAAATACCGCGAGGGCATGGATCACGACATCGAAGACCTCGATAAGCTGGTCGACGAGATGCTCACCTATGCGCGACTGGAGCAGGGTTCGCCAGCGCTGACCTTCCAGCGCATCGACCTGGATGCCTTGGTCAATCAGGTGATCGAGGAGCTGGCGCCGTTGCGCGCCGAGGTCACCGTGCAGCGGGGATTGTGCCTGTCTGCTGCTGATAACGATGATGCCTGGGTGGAAGCCGAGCCGCGTTATCTGCACCGCGCATTGCAGAATCTGGTGAGCAACGCCATGCGTCATGCGCGTTCGAGCGTGACGGTGAGTTATCAGGTCGGGCAATTGCGCTGTCGCGTCGACGTCGAGGATGACGGGCCGGGTGTACCGGAAGTGGCGTGGGAGCGGATTTTTACGCCGTTTCTGCGCCTGGATGACAGCCGCACACGGGCCTCGGGCGGCCATGGTTTGGGGTTGTCGATTGTGCGGCGGATCATTCACTGGCATGACGGCCGGGCGATCATTGGCAAGAGCAAGAGTCTGGGGGGGGCTTGTTTTAGCCTGAGTTGGCCGAGGAATCAGGAGCGCCGGTAATCTTGTGGTGGCCGCGATACCGCCTTCGCGAGCAGGCTCGCTCCCACAGGGGAATGCATTTCAAAATGTGGGAGCGAGCCTGCTCGCGAAGAGGCCTGAACAGGCGCTGAAGATTTCAGGCCTGAATGCTGATCAGACTCAACACCTGCCCATCCTGCACCCCGAACTGCGCGTCCAGTTCAGTGCCGTTGCGCCACTCGGCCGACAAATCCGTCAGCAGCCGCAAGCGCACCTCTCCCGCCTCAGTCCACTCCAGCACTTCAGCGTGCTCGAAATAAAAGCGCTGCTGCACAATCGGGTACAGCGCTTTGAACAGGCTTTCTTTCACCGAAAACGTCAGCGTCACCCACAACGCCAGCTGATCCCGCGATGCGGCCGTCATGCGCTGCATTTCTGCCGGCGTGAGGATTTCACCTGCAAGTCGCTCGGCGCGTTCAGTGTCGAGCAGGTTTTCCAGATCCATGCCCAAACCGCGCCATTGCTGCTTGTTGGCAACAATCGCCGCCGCACGACCGGTGCTGTGGGTGATCGAGCCGCAGATATGCGCGGGCCATATCGGCGCGCGGTCTTCACCAATCGCCGGCACCACGCTGCTGCCTTCCAATTGCTGCAACGCCGCACGGGCGCAAATCCGCCCGGCGAGGAATTCCGCCTGACGTTTGGCCACCGAGCGCTGAATGCTTGGCGGGGCAACGACGGCGCTGCGCTGGAAATCATCGCCGAGCAGTTGTGCCGGATCGAAGTGAGTGCTGAGCAGTACGGTATCAGGCAACACCGTCGGCAACGGCCAATGGCTGTCGAGCGCGGTGCAGCAGGCGGGGAGGGCGGGGGTGAGATTCATGGCGGGCATTTTGCCGGTTAGTCGGGCCAAGGTCGAGATTGGCGGTGAAGCTTTCGCGAGCAGGCTCGCTCCTACAGGGAACGCATTTCAATTGTAGGAGTGAGCCTGCTCGCGAAGGCCGCACCGCGGTGTCGCTGATCAGCTAAAGATTTTCTGCAAGAACGCTTTCATGTCCGCCCAGGATTTTTCATCCGCTGCCTTGTTGTACCCGATGTCCGGCCCACCATGCTCGCCATGGCTCAGGCGATCAGCATCCGGATTGGTAAAACCGTGCTTGGCACCATCAAGGCTGACAAATTTATAGTCAGCGCCGGCCTTGTCCATTTCCGCTTTGAACGCCGTGACGTTATCCGCCGTAACCATGCTGTCCAGCGCGCCATGCTCGACCAGAATCTTCGCCTTCACACTGCCGGGCGTCGCCGGGGTTTTGGTTGCCAGCGCACCGTGGAAACTCACCACGCCTGCCAGCGGCTCTCCTTGGCGCGCCGCGTTCAGCACCACTGCACCGCCGAAGCAGTAACCGATGGCGGCAATTTTATTCACGTCGGTCTGCGCCTGCTTCTTCAACAAATCCAGCCCGGCCTCGAAGCGCTTGCTCGAAGCCGCCGCATCCTGGGTCGCCGCCTGCATGAACGCCATCGCGTCTTTCGGGTGCTCGGTGTTCTTGCCTTCGCCGTACATATCAATGGCCAGGGCGCTGTAGCCGAGACCGGCGAGATCGCGCGCGCGGCGCTTGGCGTAATCGTTCAGCCCCCACCATTCGTGCACAACGATGACGCCCGGACGCTTGCCTTTGATGGCGTCGTCGTAGGCGTAGTAGCCGATCAGCTTTGTGCCATCGGCACTTTGGTAGGGAATTTCCTCGGTCTTGATCGCAGCCTGAGTGAGGCTGCTGACGGCCAGCAAAGTGAGGGCAAGGAACAGGCGCATGGTCGGGTCTCCTGACAATAAAAGGTCAGATCAGCCTAGTTCATTTGGTTCAGGTCAGGTTCAGAGACGGTTCAGGGGCGGTACAGGGGAGGGTCAGTAACCTTGCGCCATACCCAAACAGCACTGTGAAAGAGGAAATACCCATGACTTTTAACAAACTGTTGCTGGCATTGACCGTAATGAGCGCCAGTATCGCGGCCCAGGCCGACACCACGTCGAACTTCGCCGGCCTGTCCTTCGGCCAGACCAGCGACAAGATCGACAAGTCCCGCGCACTGAACAACAACCTCGACCACCCGAACGCCACCGGCGCGATCGACGGCAACAATACTTACGGCGTACGCCTCGGTCAGCAAAACAGCCAGGGTCGCTACTACGCCACCTACGACAACGTGTCGGGCTCGCACAATGGCATTAAACTGCGTCAGGAAAACCTGTTGGGCAGCTACGATCTGTTCTACCCAGTGGGCGGCAGCACCAAGTTGTTCGGCGGTGCAACGGCCGGTCTGACCAAGCTGACTCAGGAGTCGCCAGGCTTTAGCCGCGACAGTGATATCGGTTATGCCGTCGGTGGTCAGTTGGGTGTGTTGCAACAAGTATCGCAAAACACTTCGGTCGAACTCGGTTACCGTTACCTGCGCAGCAACGCCAGCACCGAGATGAGCGAGCGTGGTGGCAGCAAGCAAGGCTCGCTGGACTTGACCAGCAGCGCGCAGACTTACCTGTCGGCTAACTACAATTTCTAAGGAGTTGCCAGCAGGTTCAATGTGGGAGCGAGCCTGCTCGCGAAAGCGGTGAATCAGTCGATCAATTTATCGACGGATACACAGCCTTCGCGAGCAGGCTCGCTCCCACAGGTGTGTTACTGGAGATTCTGGATTTACCCGGGAGAGCGTTATGAAACTGTTGGTCGTCGAAGATGAAGCGCTGTTGCGCCATCACCTGCAAACCCGCCTGACGGAGAGCGGTCACGTGGTCGAGTCCGTGGCCAATGCCGAGGAGGCGTTGTACCAGACCGGACAGTTCAACTTTGACCTGGCGGTGATCGATCTCGGCCTGCCGGGCATGGGCGGTCTCGACCTGATTCGCCAGTTGCGTGCGGGCGGCAAGACCTTCCCGATCCTGATCCTCACCGCGCGCGGCAACTGGCAGGACAAGGTCGAAGGCCTCGCCGCCGGCGCCGACGATTACGTGGTCAAGCCGTTCCAGTTCGAAGAACTCGACGCACGCCTGAATGCCTTGCTGCGTCGCTCCAGCGGTTTCACCCAGTCGACCATCGTCGCCGGGCCGCTGCTGCTCGACCTCAATCGCAAACAGGCGACCCTCGACGAGCAACCGCTGGCGCTGACCGCCTACGAGTACCGCATCCTTGAATACCTCATGCGCCATCACCAGCAAGTGGTGCCCAAGGATCGCTTGATGGAGCAGCTCTACCCGGACGACGACGAGCGTGATCCGAATGTCATCGAAGTGCTGGTCGGGCGCTTGCGCCGCAAACTTGAAGGCCCGGCCGGGTTCAAGCCGATCGATACCGTGCGCGGCCTCGGTTACCTGTTCAATGAGCGCTGCACTTGATTCGTTCTCTTCGCGTTCGCTTGATGCTCGCCGCCACCACGTTGGCGGTGTTGTTCATGCTCGCCTTGTTGCCGGCGATGCAAGGCGCGTTCAGCCTCGCGTTGCAGGACTCGATCGAGCAGCGCCTGGCTTCGGACGTGACCACGCTGATCTCGGCCGCGCGCATCGAAAACGGTCGGCTGGTGATGCCCAATCAGTTGCCGGATGAGCGTTTCAACCTCACCGATTTCCGTTTGCTCGGCTACATCTATGATCGCGAAGGGCACCTGGTGTGGCGCTCGAAAGCCACCCAGGAAGAGCAGATCAATTACAAACCGCGCTATGACGGGCTCGGTAACGAGTTCGCGCGGATCCGCGAAAGCAATGGTCAGGAATTCTTCGTCTATGACGTTGAAGTCAAACTGCTCGGCGGCAAAAGCGCGGCGTTCAGCATCGTTGCCCTGCAACCGGTGCGCGAGTACGAAACCACTCTCGAAGGCCTGCGCGAAAATCTCTACCTGGGTTTCGGTGCAGCGTTGCTGGTGCTGCTGGCACTGCTATGGATCGGCCTGACCTGGGGCCTTAAAGCCTTGCGCCGGCTCAGTCAGGAACTCGACGAAATCGAGGGCGGCACCCGGGAAAGTCTCACTGAACAACATCCACGCGAATTGCTGCGCCTGACCGGCTCGCTCAACCGCTTGTTGCACAGCGAGCGCCAGCAGCGCAGTCGTTATCGCGACTCTCTCGATGACCTCGCGCACAGCCTGAAAACCCCGTTGGCAGTGCTGCAGGGCGTTAGCGAGGACATGGCTCAACGTCCCGAAGAACGCGATCAGGCCTGGGTGCTGCAAAGCCAGATCGAACGCATGAGCCAGCAGATCAGCTACCAACTGCAACGGGCCAGTTTGCGCAAAAGCGGACTGGTGCGACACCAGGTGCGCTTGCAACCGGTGCTCAAAAGCCTGTGCGACACCCTCGACAAGGTGTACCGCGACAAGCATGTGCGCGTGGTCTTTGATCTGCCTGAGCACTGCTATGTGCCGATCGAGCAGGGTGCCTTGCTGGAGATGATGGGCAACTTGCTGGAAAACGCTTATCGCCTGTGTCTGGGCGAAGTGCGTATCAGCGTGCGTGAGACTCTGGCCGGGATTGAACTGTGCGTCGAAGATGACGGCCCGGGCGTGCCGCCGGATCAGCGTGCGCGGATTCTGGAACGCGGTGAACGGCTGGATGCCCAGCATCCGGGGCAGGGGATCGGCTTGGCGGTGGTCAAGGACATTATCGAAAGCTACAACGCCAAGTTGGCCCTGGGCGATTCGCCGATGGGTGGGGCGGCGTTCAGGATTCATTTTCCGGCGGTGTGATCGTAAGAACCCTCACCCCAGCCCTCTCCCAGAGGGAGAGGGGGCCGACCGAGGTGTCTGGCGTTATACACCGACCTGAAATAGCCAGTCGATTATGGAATCAGTAGCGATGTTTCAGGTCGGCGTACTTCTTGAGCATCCCTCAATTAGCCCCCTCTCCCTGAGGGTGTCTGGCGTTTTACATTGACTTGAAATAGCCAGTCGATTTTGGATTCAGTAGAGAGCGTTCAGGTCGGCGTACATCTTGAACATCCCCCAATCAGTCCCCTCTCCCTCCGGGAGAGGGTTAGGGTGAGGGGCTTTTGATTTATAGCCTCATTGCTCCTGCGCCCGATAAGCCCCCGGCGTCAGCCCCGTCCACTTCTTGAACGCCCGGTGAAACGCCGACGGCTCGGAAAACCCGAGCTGTTCGGCAATCTGCTGCAACGACAGATCAGCCCGGCTCAAATGATAAATGGCGATATCCCGCCGCAACTGATCCTTCAACTCCTGAAAACTCGTGCCTTCCTCACGCAAGTGCCGGCGCAAGGTCTGCGGGCTGATGTGCAAGTGCGCCGCCACCGCGTCCAGATCCGGCCAATTTGCAGTGTCACGGCTGAGCAAGCGGCGCAAACGGCTGCTCAGACTGTCGCCGTCGTCCGGACGTGAGAGCAGGTCGGCGGGGGAGCGTTCGAGGAAATGCTTGAGCGTGCGTTCGTCCTGCAGCAGCGGCATAGACAGATAGCGGCTGTGGAATAAAAGGCTGCTTTGCTCGGTGCCGAAGGTCAGCGGGCAGGGAAACAGCAGATCGTATTCGGCACCATGCTCGGGGCGCGGATAGCTGAAGCTCGCCTGTTCGAGGCGAATCCGCTGGCCGATCAGCCAACTGCCGAGGCGATGCCAGATCACCAGCAGGCTCTCAGTGAGAAAATGATCGGGATCCCACAATTGCGAATCGTCGAGGCTCAAACGCACCCATTCGTCTTCGCGCGTCAGGCTCAGGCGCGGGGCTTCGGGGAATAGGCTATAAAACAATAAGCCGCGTTGCAGGGCTTTTTCCAGATTGCGGCAGTGAATCGAGGCGTGGCACATCATGGCGAAACTGCCGGGCTTGCTCGCGGCGTTGCCGAAACCCAGGTATTCGTCGTCCAGCGCCAGCCACAGGCTCTGAATCAATCGGGTGAATTGTTCCGGTGCAATGCGTGCGCGTGGCTCATCGAGCAGCTCCGGGCTGATGCCCAGTTGCAACAGCAGGCCGGAGTAATCGAACCCTTGGCGGCATGCGCCACCGAGGGCTGCACGGGCGAAATGACTGGCAATGGTGCGTTCGCGCATAAACGGCAGATCCTTCCTCAGGCGCCGGATGGTAGCCGGCGGCTGGGCACGCCTACAAGGCGGATTTCCGCCAAATTGTAGGACGAGAAGCGGCGAGTTGGCGGAAATCCGCCACACTTGAGTCACCGAATGGTGACATCCATGCACCTGTAATCCCTGATATCAAAAGGCTTGCAGGCAATCGCACCAAAGTGGCACGACGTTTGCGATACAAGCCACAGAAGCGTGCGTTTCGCCCTGATGGAAAACGCTGCTCCAACAACAAATCCCTCCAGTGCAGGAGGGTTCGCAATTAAGGTTTCGCGGTCAACAGATGGATGTTGCCACGCGGGACGCTTGAGGAAACCTGCAATGACGACTCGTCAGCCACTGTACAAATCCCTGTATTTCCAGGTGATCGTTGCCATCGCCATCGGCATCCTGCTTGGTCACTTCTACCCTCAGACCGGTGTGGCCCTCAAGCCGCTGGGTGACGGGTTCATCAAACTGATCAAAATGGTCATCGCCCCGATCATCTTCTGTACCGTTGTCAGCGGCATCGCCGGCATGCAGAACATGAAATCCGTGGGCAAGACCGGCGGCTACGCGCTGCTGTACTTCGAAATCGTTTCCACCATTGCCCTGCTGATCGGTCTGATCGTGGTCAACGTTGTGCAACCGGGCGCCGGCATGCACATCGACGTCACCACCCTGGACGCCTCGAAAATCGCCACTTATGTGACGGCCAGTAAAGACCAGAGCATTGTCGGTTTCCTCCTCAATGTAATCCCGAACACCATCGTCGGCGCGTTCGCCACCGGTGACATCCTGCAAGTGCTGATGTTCTCGGTGATCTTCGGCTACGCCCTGCATCGCCTGGGTTCGTACGGTCGTCCGCTGCTGGACATGATCGATCGCTTCGCCCACGTGATGTTCAACATCATCAACATGATCATGAAACTGGCGCCGCTGGGTGCTTTCGGCGCGATGGCCTTCACTATCGGTGCCTACGGCGTTGGCTCGCTGGTGCAACTGGGCCAGTTGATGATCTGCTTCTACATCACCTGCATCCTGTTCGTGGTGGTGGTGCTGGGTGCGATCTGCCGTGCTCACGGTTTCAGCGTGTTTAAACTGGTGCGTTACATCCGTGAAGAGCTGTTGATCGTACTGGGCACGTCCTCGTCGGAATCGGCACTGCCACGCATGCTGATCAAGATGGAGCGTCTGGGCGCGAAGAAATCCGTCGTGGGTCTGGTGATCCCGACCGGTTACTCGTTCAACCTCGACGGTACTTCGATCTACCTGACCATGGCGGCCGTGTTCATCGCTCAGGCGACCGACACCCACATGGACATCACCCACCAGATCACCCTGCTGCTGGTATTGCTGTTGTCCTCCAAAGGTGCGGCTGGCGTGACCGGTTCGGGCTTCATCGTACTGGCCGCGACCCTGTCGGCGGTAGGTCACCTGCCGGTGGCCGGTCTGGCGCTGATCCTCGGTATCGACCGCTTCATGTCCGAAGCCCGCGCACTGACCAACCTGGTCGGTAACGCAGTAGCCACCATCGTGGTTGCCAAGTGGGTCAAGGAGCTGGATACCGATCAGCTGCAAACCGAGCTGGCCTCGGGCGGTCGCGGTATCGCTGATACCCGTCCGGAAGATGACCTGGGTGTGGCTGAAGGCCCAACCCCAAGCAATGTGAAGTAAGCACTGCTTGCCTGGAAAAACCCGCTTCGGCGGGTTTTTTCTTGCCTGCGATTTGAGCGTAACGGTCACACCCGCTGACATTTCCGGTGATTGCCGTACGCGGTATCGCTGCCTAGGCTGAGTGCATCGCCCAAGGAGTTCGCCCATGTCCGCACCGCTGGCCTCACTGAAGATCCTCGATTTCTCGACACTGCTGCCGGGGCCGTTCGCCTCGCTGTTGCTGGCGGACATGGGCGCTGAAGTGCTGCGCATCGAGTCGCCAACGCGCCTGGACCTGCTGCGCGTTTTGCCGCCGCATGATGGCGGAGTCTCGGCCTGTCACGCCTACCTCAATCGCAACAAGCGCAGCCTGGCGCTGGACCTCAAACACCCCGAGGCGCTGGACGTGGTCAAGCAATTGCTGACCGATTACGACATCGTCCTCGAGCAGTTTCGCCCCGGTGTGATGGAACGTCTGGGCCTGGGCTATGAAGCGCTGAAGGCGATCAACCCGAAGCTGATCTACGTGTCGATCACCGGTTACGGCCAGACCGGGCCGTACAAGGATCGCGCCGGGCATGACATCAACTACCTGGCGCTGGCGGGTCTTTCCAGTTACACCGGCCGCGCCGACAGCGGGCCGTTGCCGCTGGGCATGCAAGTGGCGGATGTCGCCGGTGGTTCGCTGCACGGGGTGATCGGCTTGTTGGCGGCGGTGATTGCGCGGCAGCAAACGGGGCAGGGCACGCATCTGGATGTGAGCATGACCGATTGCGCGTTCAGCCTGAATGCCATGGCGGGGGCGGGGTATCTGGCATGCGGTGAAGAGCCTGGATGGGAAGATCAGATGCTCAACGGTGGCAGTTTCTACGACTACTACCGTTCCCGCGATGGCCGCTGGATGTCGGTGGGCAGTCTGGAACCGGGTTTCATGCAGCAGCTGTGTGCGGCGCTGGGGCGGCCGGAGTTGGCGGCGCAGGGCTTGTCCTCAAAACCTGAGCAGCAGCGGGCATTGAAATACGCGCTGACGGTGGAGTTTGAAAAGCATGACTTTGCTGAGTTGTGTGAGTTGTTTGCCGGGATCGATGCGTGTGTCGAGCCGGTGTTGAGTCTGGGGGAGGCGGTAAGCCATCCGCAGTTGCGGGCACGGGAATTGGTGACGCAGGTGCCGCGCGGGGATGGCACGACGCAGGCGCAAATGGCCTGTCCGTTGAAGTTTTCCGAAGCGTTGCCGGCGCCGCGGCATGTTGGCGCGGTGTTGGGGCAGCATACGGATCAGGTGTTGGCGGAATTGGGGTTCAGTGTTGAGCGGATTGCTGAGTTGCGAGCCTTAAAGGTAGTTGAGTAGCTCGTTCCCACGCTCTGCGTGGGAATGCATTCCGTGACGCTCTGCGTCACAGTGGACGCGGAGCGTCCATGGCGGCGTTCCCACGCGGAGCATGGGAACGATCAGGGAGTCACTCGACGCGCATCTCACCACTGAACACCAAGGTACTCCGGCAGCGCCGACACAAATACCGCCGCCCCTGCCGCACCAGACTATGGCGCTGCGCCGAAAACGGAAAATCGCTGTCGGCGCACGGGCATTTGTAGATATAGCGGGTCACGCTGCGGCGCTTGATTGCATAGGTATGGCAGCGATCCGGCGGCAGTTCGTAAACGCCGCGCATGATCAATTGCCATTCCTCGCCATGCGGCTGGATACGGTCGCCGAACAGCTGATGGGCGATCAGGTGCGCGACTTCGTGGGCCACGGTCTGCTTGAGGAAGTGTTCAGCGTTTTCCCGGTACAGCTGCGGATTGAAGCGCAGCAGATTCTCGTGCAGATGCGCGACACCGGCTTTTTGCCCGCGCAGCTTGAGACTGACGACAGGGCGTGGGAAAGAACGTTTGAAAAAGGATTCAGCGAGTTGGTAACAGTCTTCGACGCGGGTATTGAGTTGCTCGGGCATGCTTGATGGATCTCCAGAGGCGTCGAGTATGCCGCAACCCTGTGGACTTGCGAATCGCCAAGCTGCCGAATGGTCATCCGCCAAACGACAAGGCCGCCTTGCGGCGGCCTGTATTCAGCCTGTCGAGTCAGTTGGTATAAACGGGACCTACGCCCAGCCCCCAGACAATCACGGTGAACGCCATGATGGCGACCAGCACCACCAGGCCCACCGCCAGTACCGAGCTCGAGAACAGAAAACCTTCGTCCGACGGAATATTCATGAACGTCGGCAGCCCCACATACAGCAGATAAACCGTGTAGCAGATGGCCGCTGTGCCGACGATCATCCCCAGCCACATATGCGGATACAGCGCCGCCAGACCGCCGACGAACAACGGTGTCGCGGTATAAGTGGCAAATGCGACACAACGGGCCAGACTCGGGTTGGCGTCATAAGTACGCGCCATCCAGTGCACGAACGCACCCATCACCGCGACGCCGCCGAGCATGGCCAGGTACGACATGATCGTCATCCACAGTGCGCTTTCAAAGGTCAGCATCACCGGTGCGCGGTTGCCGATCACCCAGCCAACCTGAGTAGTGCCGATAAACGCCGAGACAGCGGGGATCGCCGCCAGAATCAGCGTGTGGGTGAGGTACATGTGGCTGATGCTTTCCTCTTGGTCGCCACGGATTTCCTTCCATTCCTGATCGGGGTGGGTAAAAAGTCCCACTACGTGATGGATCATGCCAGTCACTCCTCTTGTTATTGCCATCGCCCCCCAGCGGAGCGCCTACGGGCCAAGGTGGCCGAGCAAATACAGGTCTTCAGATTGTGTGCGACCTTATGTCGCAGTATAGAAAGGTCTTACCCGCACAGGTATTAGGGGCTTAGAGCAAATCGCGCTGTAAACAGGGCGGGTAATCGCCTCGGGGTCTGTTAACGCGTCGTCGGCTGGCCGCGACAACCTGTGCCCACAACCCCGGGGTTTTTGCGTAAAATGCCGGCCTTTCGTCACACCTCACGGATTTCGCGTCATGGGCACTCTTACGGTCAACCAGAACAAACTGCAAAAGCGCCTGCGCCGCCTGGCTGGCGAAGCGGTTGCTGACTTCAACATGATTGAAGACGGCGACAAGGTCATGGTCTGCCTGTCCGGGGGCAAGGACAGCTACACCATGCTCGACGTGCTCCTGCACCTGCAGAAGGTTGCACCGATCAAGTTCGAGATCGTCGCGGTGAACATGGACCAGAAGCAGCCGGGGTTCCCCGAGCATGTGCTGCCGGCCTATCTGAAAGAGCTGGGCGTCGAGTACCACATCGTCGAAAAAGACACCTACTCGGTGGTCAAGGAACTGATCCCGGAAGGCAAGACCACCTGCTCGCTGTGCTCGCGCCTGCGTCGCGGAACGCTGTACACCTTCGCCGATGAAATCGGTGCGACGAAAATGGCCCTCGGTCATCACCGCGACGACATCGTCGAGACGTTCTTCCTCAACATGTTCTTCAACGGTTCGCTTAAAGCCATGCCGCCGAAGCTGCGCGCCGATGACGGCCGCAACGTGGTGATCCGTCCGCTGGCGTACTGCAACGAGAAAGACATTCAGGCGTACTCGGATTTGAAGGAATTCCCGATCATCCCGTGCAACCTCTGCGGTTCGCAGGAAAACCTGCAACGTCAGGTGGTCAAGGAAATGCTTCTGGACTGGGAGCGCAAGACCCCCGGTCGAACGGAAAGCATCTTCCGCAGTCTGCAGAACGTGATCCCGTCGCAACTGGCCGATCGCAACCTGTTCGACTTCACCAGCCTGAAGATCGACGAGACTGCGGCTTCGCGCTTCGTCAACGTCGTCAATCTGTAAACCCATTTCAAATGTGGGAGCGAGCCTGCTCGCGAAGAGGGAGTATCAGTCAACAAATCGGTTGAATGACACACCGCTTTCGCGAGCAGGCTCGCTCCCACATTGGTTTCTTGCTTCATTCAATAGGAGAGGGCATGCGCGATTACAAGTGGCTGCACGAATACTGTCTGAACCGCTTCGGTTCGGCGGCTGAACTGGAAGCCCATCTGCCCGTTCCCAAGACCCCGGCGCAACTGCGCAAGATCAGCGACGACCGCTACCTCTCGACCATGGCCCTGCGCGTGTTCCGTGCCGGCCTCAAACACAGCCTGGTCGACGCCAAGTGGCCGGCCTTCGAAGAAGTGTTCTTCAAGTTCGATCCGGAAAAAGTCGTGCTGATGAGTGCCGAGCATCTCGAGCGTCTGATGCAGGATGCGCGGATCATCCGTCACCTCGGCAAACTGAAGAGCGTGCCGCGCAATGCGCAGTTCATTCTCGATGTCGAGAAAGACAAGGGCAGTTTCGGTGCGCTGATCGCCGACTGGCCGGTGACTGATATCGTCGGTTTGTGGACGTACCTGAAAAAGCACGGCCATCAACTGGGCGGGCTGTCCGCGCCACGGTTTTTGCGCATGGTCGGCAAGGACACATTCGTGCCGAGCTACGACGTGGTCGCGGCGCTGAATGCGCAGAAGATCGTCGACAAGGTGCCGACCAGTCTGCGCGATCTGGCGATCGTGCAGGATGTGTTCAACCAGTGGCATGAGCAGAGCGGCGGGCGGGCGATGAGCCAGATTTCGATGATGCTCGCGTACACCGTCAACCATTGAGACCGAGTCGCGCCTATCGCGAGCAGGCTCACTCCTACAGGGGATTTGTGAACGCCACAGATCCCCTGTAGGAGTGAGCCTGCTCGCGATAGCTATTTGTCAGGCGACGGGGATTTCGCCTTCACCTGCCAACTTGCGATTCAACTGATACCGCCACCGCACATACAGCAGCGCCGAGCAGAACACCGCCAGGCTCGCAACCATCTCCAGCACGCCAAACCACTGCCGGTTCGGGTCATACGCCGCCAGTGCGCCTTTGATGAAATACAGATTCACCACAAAACACATCCACGAATGCCCACGGGCGCTGCCCATGATCATCGCTGGCGCGAGGACAATCCACGGGATCAACTCGACCAGCAGAATCACCCACGGCCGCGCGCCGTGCAGGTCGGCGAACAGCAGATAGTAGGCCGCGAGCAGACCGGCGAGGGCGAAAAAGCTCAGCAGGCTGAGCACCCGCATTGCCTTCACCCGTGGCTCAAGCCACTCGACACTCGGCAGAATCTTCGGCTTCTTCGCCATCTCAGCCCACCAGTTTCTGAGCGGTTTTCGCCAGCCGCAGACCCAGTGCGCGACACAGCGCCACTTCGTGCTGATCGAGGCCTTTTTTACCGTCAGCCCCAGCGTGATGACTGGCACCGTAAGGCGTACCGCCGCCCTGGGTTTCCAACAGTGCCGACTCGCTGTACGGCAGGCCGGTGATGAGCATGCCGTGGTGCAGCAGCGGCAACATCATCGACAGCAGGGTGGTTTCCTGACCGCCGTGCAGGCTGGCGGTGGAGGTGAACACGCCAGCCGGTTTGCCGACGAGGGCGCCGGTCAGCCACAGGTTGCTGGTGCCGTCGAGAAAGTACTTCAGCGGTGCGGCCATGTTGCCGAAACGCGTCGGGCTGCCGAGGGCCAGGCCAGCGCAGTTCTTCAGGTCATCGAGCGTGGCATACAACGCGCCTTCGTCCGGTATGGCCGGGGCCACGGCTTCGCACTCGGTAGAGATTGCCGGCACGGTGCGCAAACGCGCTTCGAGACCGGCCTGCTCGACACCACGGGCAATCTGCCGGGCCATCTCGTTGGTCGAGCCGTTGCGGCTGTAATACAGCACCAGAATGTACGGCGCGCTCACGGCAACAACTCCAGGATATTTTCCGGTGGGCGACCGATCACGGCTTTGTCGCCGACTTCGAGAATCGGGCGTTCCATCAGTTTTGGATGCTGGGCGATGGCGTCGATCAATTGCGCTTCGCTGAGGTTTTCGTCCGCCAGCTGAAGCATTTTGTATTCATCTTCACCGGTGCGCAGCAACTGACGCGCGCTGATCCCGAGCTTGCTGAGCAGGGCCTTGATTTGCGCCGCATTCAGCGGGGTTTCGAGGTAACGCACGACGTTCGTGGTCAGGCCGCGTGCTTCAAGCAGCTCCAGCGCGCCGCGGGATTTCGAGCAGCGCGGATTGTGATAAAGCGTCAGATCGGTCATGGCGGGTCGCTTCTGGCGTAAAGTGGCGGCTATTCTAACTGTGCAGCGCGCAATCCAGAACCTTCGGAGGCAATGGGTCGCAGGCGCCTTCAAATTTTCACAAGGAACACGACATGACACGGCGATTGGCAGCGGCATTGACGATAATCGGGGCGTTGATGCTGGGGGGCTGCGGCAATGATTACGGTATCGACCAGAATGGTCAGAAAGTAGCGTCCGAGCGTTTGGACAAGCAATGGGTGGTGCTGAATTACTGGGCCGAATGGTGCGGCCCGTGCCGGACCGAAATTCCGGAACTCAATCATCTGGCTGATGAATTGAAGAGCAAGAACGTTGGCGTCTTCGGGGTCAACTTCGACAACGTGCAGGGTGTGGAGCTGAAAGACGCCAGCGAGAAGCTGGGCATCAAGTTCACCGTGCTGGCGCAGGATCCGGCGGAGCTGTTCGAGTTGCCGCGCAGTGAAGCGCTGCCGGTGACGTACATCATCGACAACAAGGGCAAGGTGCGTGAACAGTTGATGGGCGAGCAGACGGCGGCGGGGGTGATGGCCAAGCTTGAGGCTCTGCAGGCGACCCAGTAACGTCAAAAGCCCCTCACCCCAGCCCTCTCCCAGGGGGAGAGGGGGCCGACCGAGGTGTCTGGCGAGTTACATCGACCTGAGAGATCGAGTCGATTGTGGATTCGCAAGAGCCACATCCGGTCGATTATGGAGGCCAGTGCAGGATCCGATCGATTATGGATTCGGCGAAACCTTCCAGGTCGACGTACTTCCTCAATATCCCCCAATCAGTCCCCTCTCCCTCTGGGAGAGGGCTAGGGTGAGGGCTTTGGCGGACTCATCGACCTAAACGATCCAGTCGATTATGGATTCAATTGCACTCGTTCAAGTCGGCGTAGCTCCCCAATATTCCCCAATCAGTCCCCTCTCCCTCTGGGAGAGGGCTAGGGTGAGGGCTTTGGCAGGCTCACAGACCTAAAAGATCCAGTCAATTATGGATTCAGCTGCGCATGTTCAGGTCGGCGTAGCTCCCCAATATCCCCCAATCAGTCCCCTCTCCCTTTGGGAGAGGGTTAGGGTGAGGGCTTTTTAGCCTTCTTCCAGCCACCAGCGCAAAGGCTTGCCTTCAGCCGGCCAGAAGCGCATCTGCTCGATCGGCGAGATGTCCCAGCGCTCGACATGCTCCAGCGCCTGCAGGAAGCGTTGTTCCTGCTCCATCAGCGCCGGGGCACAGAGCTTGCGGGTCTTGCCGATCTTGCCGAAGGTCAGCTTGTCACCTTCCAGCGTGTACGGCGCGAACCAATGGTTGCAGCCACCGTTGCCGTAGGCGCGACCATCATCGCCGAGGGTCACGGTCAAATGGCTGTAATCCATCAACGGCCGCTCGCCGATCCACTCCAGAATGTAGCTGCGGTTCTGTTGCAGTTGCACGGGTTCGGCGGCGCAACCCACCAGGCCGGCACCCACCAGCGCGGTCAGGGCAAGGCGTTTCATCACGCAGGCTCCTGGCATTTCGGGCACAGGTGTTTATCGCCGACCGCTTTCCAGCCGAGCTCGGCGATACGTGCGGTGGCAGCCGGTTTCTCAGCGGTTTTGCCGAGTTTGGCGTCTACAGCGAATTCGAAGCTCAGCTCTTTGGCACAGCTGTCGCAGTTGACCTGCCAGGTGTGGATCGCCAGTTCACCGAACACTGGGCCCGTGGTCATCGCGGTCCATTGGCCCGGCGGGTTGATCAGGTGGCGGACGGTTTCAACGGTCAGGCGCATGGACAAGTCCTTGCTGCCTTTGAGGGTGACCAGCAGGGCGTCACCGATGCGGATCGAGCCACCGTTGCCGGTGACCTGATAGCGGCCTGGAACGAGGGCGCGGCATTCGGTGAGGGTGTGTTGCGGGTTCATCAGGGTGTAGCGGAAATCGTGTTCGACCATGGGTCCTCCAAATATGCGCGACATGCTAGCACGGGCTTGATTGCAGAATGATTCGCGCGTGCGACCTTCGATCCGGTTCAAATGAAGCGACGCTCATGGCAAACTGCCGGCCTCGACTCTGAAGGAACGGAACATGGCGCTGATCGAATGTTATGAATGCAAGAAGAGCATCAGCTCCGAAGCCAACGCGTGCATTCATTGCGGGGCTCCAATGGCGCAGCAAGCATTACACGCGCAGACCGCAGCCGCGCCCATACAGGCTGCAACAATCTCGTTCGGCAGTCTGCCGCGTAACAAGGCAGTGCCCGAAGTCAGTGCTCCAGCGCCTGAACCGCAACCTTTGCCGAAAGTCATGCCGGCCGCCGCGCGGCGTCGGCGCCAGCAGCCAACCGAGCAACCTGTTGCCGAGCAGGCCAACGCCGACGGCAGTCGCCCGGTGGAAGGCTGGCTGAAGATCATGATCTTCCTGCTGCCGATGGTTTTCGTCTGGTTCCTGCTGCGCTACGGCCACTCGATGAAACAGCGCTTTTTTGGCTTCGGCTGGCTGGCGTTGCTGATTCTGGCGTCTTCGCTTTCACCGAAATAAGCTGAAAAAAATCTCAGCCCTCGACCTGGTTCTGTGGCGTTCCCGCCGCCCAGGTCGCGATGTTGTGCAAGGTCGTCGCGGCAATTGCGCCCAATGCTTCACGCGTCAAAAAGGCCTGATGCGCGGTGATGATCACGTTCGGAAAAGTCAGCAACCGCGCCAGCACATCGTCCTGCAAGGGCAGGTCGGAGCGATCCTCGAAAAACAGCTGCGCCTCTTCTTCATAGACATCCAGGCCCAGATAACCGAGCTGGCCGTCCTTCAAGGCGTCAATCAATGCCGGCGTGTCGACCAGGCCGCCGCGACCGGTATTGATCAGCATGGCGCCCGCCTGCATGTGCGCCAGTGAATCGCGGTTGATCAGGTGTTTGCTCTGCTCGTTGAGCGGGCAGTGCAGGCTGATGATCCGCGACTGCGCGAGCAGTTCCGGCAGGCTCAGATAGCGCGCACCCAATGCCAGAACATCCGGGTTGGGAAAGGGGTCGTAGGCGAGCAGCTCACAACCGAAGCCATGCATGATTTTCGCGAAGGTCGCGCCGATCTGCCCGGTGCCGACAATACCGACGGTTTTGCCGACCAGATCGAAACCGGTCAGACCGTGCAGGCTGAAATCGCCTTCACGGGTGCGGTTATAGGCGCGGTGCAGGCGACGGTTGAGCGCGAGGATCAGCGCCACGGCGTGTTCGGCCACCGCATGTGGCGAGTAGGCCGGTACTCGCACCACGGCCAGTCCCAGGCGTTTCGCCGCAGCCAGGTCGACATGGTTGTAACCCGCCGAGCGCAGCGCAATCAGGCGCGTGCCACCGGCAGCCAGGCGCTCCAGCACCGGTGCACTGAGGTCGTCGTTGATAAACGCACAGACCACTTCATGTTGATCGGCCAGCGCCGCCGTATCGAGACTGAGCCGGGCCGGTTGAAAGTGCAACTCGATACCCGCCGGGCAATCGGCGGCGAGGAAGCTGTCGCGGTCATAGGTCTGGCTACTGAAAACGAGCGTGCGCATGAAATCCTCCTGGAACATCGACACGGATTGAATCACCTGACCCCACTTTAGCGCTGCCGGTGTTGGCCGGTATTGCCGTGGATCAGGCGCTGATCTTCGCTTGCGCCGCGAGCCGGTTGATCGCCCGCTCCAGTTCTTCCAGCGCTGCCACGGCCTTCGGGTCGCCCTGCTTGAGCAGGGTTTCGCTGCGCTGACAGGCCGCGCGCAATTGCGGTACGCCGCAATAACGGGTGGCACCGTGGAGGCGATGGACGCGCTCGATCAAGGCGTTCTGGTCGCGGTTTTCGCACGCCGTACGGATGGCTTCGCGGTCGGCTTCCAGTGAGGCGAGCAGCATGGCCAGCATGTCCGCAGCGAGATCAGCCTTGCCGGCGGCCAGACGCAAACCTTCCTCGTGATCGAGCACCGGCAGTTCATTGTTGCCCGCCGCACTGTCTCTGATGCGCTCCGGCCCTTGATTGCGCAAGGCCAGACCGGTCCATTTCAGCACCACCTGCGCCAGTTGCCGCTCGCTGATCGGTTTGGTCAGATAGTCGTCCATGCCGCTTTGCAGCAGCGCGCGTTTTTCGTTGGCCATGGCGTGGGCGGTGAGGGCGACAATCGGCAGCGGCGTGCAGTGTCGCTCGCTTTCCCATTGGCGAATGGTTTCGGTGCTCTGGCGACCGTCCATGCCCGGCATCTGTACGTCCATCAGCACCAGATCGAAGGATTCGTTCTGCACCGCTTTGACCGCCGCGTAGCCACTTTCCACTGCGAGAACCTTGGCACCCATGTCTTCGAGCAGGGTCTGCACCAGCAGCAGGTTGGCCGGGTTGTCGTCGACGCACAGCACTTTCGGCGCGCGACTCGACAACGGTTCGCCCGGCTCGTTGCGCGGTTGGCGGGGATTGGCCAGATCGGATAACGCCCGACGCAATTTGCGCGTACAGGCCGGTTTGGCTTGCAGTTGACTGTGCGGGTTGGGCACCGATAGATGAAACAGCGTCTGTTCGGTGGTCGGGCACAGCACCAGCACTTTGCAGCCGAGGTGTTCGAGGTCCCAGATGTGCTGATTCAAGCGCTCGGGCAGCATGTCGTTGCTGGTGATGCCGATCACCGCCAGATCAATCGCCTGATCGGTCTGATGCGCGCCAGTAACGCCATTGGTCAGGCTTTCCAGGGTATTGAACGGCGTGACGATGAGGCCGCAGTCTTCCAATTGATGCTGCAAGGCCTGACGCGCCAGTTCATGGTTTTCCAGAACTGCCACCCGGCGTCCGAGCAGCGGCGCTGAGGGCAAGTCTTCGGCATCGTCACGGGTCTTGGGCAGGCTCAGGCTGATCCAGAACTCCGAGCCTTCGCCCGGCGTGCTGTCGACGCCGATTTCACCGCCCATCTGTTCGATCAGGCGTTTGGAAATCACCAGCCCCAGACCGGTGCCACCCGGCTGGCGCGACAGCGAGTTGTCCGCCTGACTGAATGCCTGGAACAGGGCACGCACGTCCTGAGTGGACAAGCCAATGCCAGTGTCCTGAATGCTGATACGCAGTTGCACACTGTCTTCGTGTTCTTCTTCCAGCATCGCTCTGGCGACGATGGTGCCTTCGCGGGTGAACTTGATGGCGTTGCTGACCAGATTGGTGAGGATCTGCTTCAGACGCAGCGGGTCACCGACCAGCGACAGCGGCGTGTCGCGATAGACCAGACTGACCAGTTCCAGCTGCTTGGCGTGCGCGGCGGGGGCGAGGATGGTCAGGGTGTCCTGCAACAGATCGCGCAGGTTGAACGGAATATGGTCGAGCACCAGTTTGCCGGCCTCGATTTTCGAGAAGTCGAGGATCTCGTTGATGATCCCCAGCAGGCTGTCGGCGGATTTTTCGATGGTGCCCAGATAGTCGAGCTGGCGCGGGGTCAGTTCGCTTTTTTGCAACAGATGGGTGAAGCCGAGAATGCCGTTGAGTGGCGTGCGGATCTCGTGGCTCATGTTGGCGAGAAATTCGGATTTGATCCGGCTGGCCTCCAGCGCCTCTTTGCGCGCCAGATCCAGTTCGATGTTCTGGATTTCGATGGTTTCCAGGTTCTGCCGGACGTCTTCGGTGGCCTGATCGACACTGTGCTGCAGTTCTTCGCGAGCGTTTTGCAGGGTACCGGCCATGCGGTTGATGCCGGAAGCCAGTTCGTCCAGCTCCTGACTGCCGAGCGGCGGCAAGCGCGTTTCCAGATGACCGTCCTTGAGCTGCGCGACGGCTTGTTTGATCTGGCTCAGCGGACGGTTGATGGTGCGGCCCATGCGCAAGGCCAGCAGCGCCGCGCCCGCCAGACCGGCGGCAATCAGCAGCAGACTGGCAAACAGACTGCGATAACCGCGCAGCAACATGCCGTTGTGCGACAGCTCCAGTTCGACCCAGCCGAGCAAACGGTCGGATTCTTGCGGGATCAGTTCGCCAGCGAGGTTGCGATGCTTGCCGAAGACAGGCATCAGGTAACGCGTCGCGTCATTGCCGCTGCGCCGTTGCAAATGCGCGCTGTCGCCGCTCGGCGCCTGATTGAGCATGGTCGGGCCGGCGTGGGCCAGCGGTGAGCGGTCCGGGGCGAGGAAGGTCACCGCGCGCACGTCCGGTTGTTCAAGGGACTGAGTGGCGATGCGTTCCAGCAGATCGTTGTTGCCGTGCCCCATGGCGGGGGCCACTAGCGGTGCCAGCTGCTCGGCAATCATTTCGCCGCGCTGCATCAATTGGCTCTGCAAGTCGGACTGCTGCGTCCAGGTGAAATAACCACCCAGCACCAGCGCCATCAGGCTGGTCGGCAACAAGGTCAGCAGCAACACGCGACCTTTGATTCCCAGTTTCTTGAGCACGCCTATCTCCTGCATCCCGCTGATCTGTTGACTCATGCGTGCATCCGGCACGCGACATGGGCGCAGTGTAGCGATTTGCTCGCAGGCAATCTTCGGAAAAATGCTGTCGCGATGGGGCAGGGCGCGGGTGCTCGTTGGTCAGGTGGGTCAACCTTGAGTTGCCCGCTGTCCGACAATCTTGAATAATCGCTCTCAACTGAGAATTACTTGCAGATACTCATGACTCCTGTTTCCGCTGGCCAGCCACGCATTCTTTCCATCGAAGACGATCCGGTTCTCGGCGCCTATGTTCACGAACATCTGGGCCGCAGCGGCTTTCAGGTGACCTGGTGCCAGAATGGCCAGGAAGGCCTGAGCATCGCCACGCGCCAGCCGTTCGACGTGGTGCTGATGGATATTCTCTTGCCGGGCCTGGACGGTTTGCAGGTGTTGACGCAATTGCGCCAGAGCCATTCGACGCCGGTGCTGCTGATGTCGGCCCTCGGCGCCGAGGCGGATCGCATCAGCGGTTTCCGTCTCGGTGCTGACGATTATTTACCCAAGCCGTTCAGCATGGCCGAGTTGCATGTGCGCATCGAAGCGATCCTGCGCCGGGTTGCGCTGGATCGGCGCCCGGCATCGCTGGCGGCGCCAGTGGCGGCCGGCACGCTGCGTTTTGACGATGAACAATGCGATGTGTTTTTCCGCGAGCAAGCCGCCGGGCTGACCCGCAGCGAATTTCGTTTGCTGGAAACCCTCAATCGCAATGACGAGGAAGTGCTGAGCAAAGCCTTCCTTTATCAGCACGTTTTGCAGCGCGGCTACGCGGCCCACGATCGCAGCCTCGACATGCACATCAGCCAGATCCGCCGCAAACTCAAAGCCATCGGTTACACCGAGCGTGAAGTGCGCACCGTGTGGGGCAAGGGTTACGTTTTGAGCGGCGCCGATGAAACGCTCTGAACTACCGGGGCGGCATTCGCTGTTCTGGAAACTGGCGTTTCTACTGGTCGCATTTTGTCTGCTGATGATCTGGTTGAGCTGGTCATGGGGCCGTTACATGGAGGAGCGCAACCAGTTCCTCTCTGATGAAGCGCGCGGCACCCTCAGCCGTTATGCCGCGCAGGCGGAACAGGCGTGGCAACACGGCGGGCGCAGCGGTGTCGATGACTGGCTGCAAAGCATGGAGTTGCGCGAGGCCAGTTGGGTTGGCGTCATTGGCGGCAACCTGCAGTCGCTGAGCAGTGATCCGCTCAATGAGCAGGAAATCCAGCACCTGACCTTCTTGCGCGGCCTCGACTGGCCGATTCACAAGAAAGGCCGGCCGTGGTTGCGCATTCCTTTCCCCAAAGAGCCGTCTGCGGGCAGCCTGGTGATCGAGTTGCCCGAACGATTTGTTCCGGGCAAGTACCGGGTGTTCTGGCGCGTCATCACCAACGGCGTGATTCCCGGGCTGTTCACGTTATTGCTCTGCGTCGGTCTGTACCGTTTGTTGGTCGTGCCACTGAACAACCTGCGCGAACAGGCCAACGCCTGGCGCGCCGATCAATTGAATGTGCGGCTGTCGAGCGGGATTACCCAGCGCCCGGATGAACTGGGTGAGCTGGCGCGGGCGTTCGACTCGATGTCCGAGCGCCTGCAATCCACGGTTGCCCTGCAACAGCAGTTGCTCCGCGACTTGTCCCATGAATTGCGCACGCCGCTGAGTCGCTTGCGCGTGGCCAGCGAAAGTGAACAAGGCCTGCCGCAACTGCGCGAGCGCATTGGTCGCGAAGTCGACGGTATGCAGCGACTGGTCGAGGAAACCCTGCAGCTGGCCTGGCTCGACACTGACCGCTCGCCACTTCCCGAAGAGGCGATCCAGGTTGAGGCCCTGTGGGAAATGCTCACCGACAATGCCTGTTATGAAAGCGGCTGGCCGAGTCTGCAATTGCAGTGTTCGGTCGAGGCGTCGTGCTGGGTGCGTGGCAACTTGAATACCCTGGCGCAGGCACTGGAGAACATTTTGCGCAACGCCATTCGGCATTCGCCCGAGGGCGGGATTGTGCGTCTTGATGGACGGCGCGATGGCGATTTCTGGCACCTGTGGCTGGAAGATCAGGGTGGCGGCGTAGCGGAAGGGGATCTGGAACGGATCTTTTCGCCGTTCACCCGACTCGACGGCTCGCGGCCCGGAGACGGTGGATTTGGCTTGGGGCTGAGCATCGCGCGCAATGCCGTGCAGCGTCAGGGTGGGAGTATTTGGGCGGAGAATGGCGGGGCGGGATTGCGGCTGAATTTACGGTTGCTGGCGGATGATTGTGTTGCGCCGTCTGACGCTTTCGCGAGCAGGCTCGCTCCCACATTGGATCTCGGTTCGCCGCAGGTTGTGTGATCAACTCTGCGAATGACACTACTCCCTGTGGGAGCGAGCCTGCTCGCGAAGAGTCTCAGCGCATCACCACCAATGAAAATGGCTCCCCACAAAAGTCGCACCACTGGTGCGACTTTCAATCCCTTATTCCCATAAACCATAAGCACCGCACTTTGCGTGATATGGCCTGCGCGGGTTTGCCGGTATGATAGGCGCCCCCGCACGTCTGGATTGCGAATACGCCATGACCCTGCAGTACCCAACCATCGCCGATTGCGTCGGCAACACTCCGCTGGTGCGTTTGCAGCGCCTGCCCGGTGCCACCAGCAACACCCTGTTGCTCAAGCTCGAAGGGAATAACCCGGCGGGTTCGGTCAAGGACCGTCCGGCGCTGTCGATGATCACCCGTGCCGAGTTGCGCGGGCAGATCCACGCCGGCGATACGCTGATCGAAGCGACCTCGGGTAACACCGGGATCGCGCTGGCCATGGCGGCGGCGATCAAGGGTTACAAAATGATCCTGATCATGCCCGACAACTCCAGCGCCGAGCGCAAAGCGGCGATGACCGCGTACGGCGCCGAGCTGATTCTGGTCAGCCAGGAAGAAGGCATGGAAGGCGCGCGCGATCTGGCGCAGCGTATGGAAGCCGAAGGCCGTGGCAAGGTGCTCGATCAGTTCGCCAACGGCGACAATCCTGAAGCCCACTACACCACCACCGGTCCGGAAATCTGGCGTCAGACCCAGGGCACCATCACTCATTTCGTCAGTTCGATGGGCACCACCGGCACCATCATGGGCGTTTCGCGCTACTTGAAAGAACAGAGCGACAGCGTGCAGATCGTCGGTCTCCAGCCGATGGAAGGCTCGGCCATTCCGGGTATCCGCCGCTGGCCGCAGGAATACCTGCCGAAGATTTATCAGGCCGATCGCGTTGATCGCATCGTCGACATGGCGCAAAGCGAGGCCGAGGACGTCACCCGGCGTCTGGCCCGCGAAGAAGGCATCTTCTGCGGCGTGTCCTCGGGCGGTGCGGTGGCAGCGATGCTGCGCCTGTCCAAAGAAGTTGAAAACGCGGTGATCGTCGCGATCATCTGTGACCGTGGCGACCGTTATCTGTCGACCGGCATTTTCGACGCGCCCAACTGATGGCCAAGCACGAGAGAGGCCTGCGCTTCCAGCCCACCGGCGGCAGCAAGGCCGCGCAAATTCCGACTGGTAAAAAGCAGCGCTTGAACATCGAGCGCCTGGCCAATGACGGTCGCGGTATCGCGTTTTTCGAAGGCAAAACCTGGTTCGTCCTCGGCGCCCTTGCCGGTGAAGAGGTCGAAGCGCGGGTGCTCGGCGCCCACGGCAAAGTGGTCGAAGCGCGCACCGAGCGCGTGTTCAAGGCCAGCGAACTGCGTCGCCCGGCACCGTGTCAACACGCCGGCCGTTGCGGCGGTTGCAGCGTGCAGCATTTGCCCCACAGCGAACAGCTTGCCCTGAAACAGCGCATGCTCGCCGAGCAATTGTCGCGTGTCGCCGGTGTCGAACCGCAAGAATGGGCAGCGCCGTTGACCGGTCCCGAATTCGGCTATCGCCGTCGTGCCCGCATCGCTGTGCGCTGGGACATGAAGGCGAAGAAACTCGAAGTCGGTTTCCGTGCCGCTGGCAGTCAGGACATCGTCGCGATCAGCGAATGCCCGGTGCTGGTACAGCCCTTGCAACCGATCATGACCCGTTTGCCGGAGATGCTCCGTCGCTTGAGCAAGCCGCAAGCGTTGGGTCACGTCGAATTGTTCAGTGGCTCGTCACTGGCGGTGTTGCTGCGGCACATGGCGCCGTTGTCCGAAGCGGATCTGACGATCCTCAAGGACTTCTGCCAGTTCCATGAAGCGCAACTTTGGCTGCATGGCGAAGGCGAGCCGCAACCGGTCGATGCGACCCAGTCGCTGGGTTATCGCCTGGAGCAGTGGGATCTGGATCTGGCGTACCGACCGGGTGACTTCATTCAGGTCAATGCCGGCGTCAACGAAGCGATGGTCGCGCAAGCGCTGGAGTGGCTGAAACCCGGCAGCGACGAGCGCGTGCTCGATCTGTTCTGCGGCTTGGGCAACTTCGCCTTGCCGCTGGCTAAAGTCGTGCGCGAAGTGGTGGCGGTCGAGGGTGTGCAAACCATGGTCGATCGCGCCGAAGCGAACGCCGCCAGTAACAATTTGCATAACACAAAGTTTTTTCAAGCCGATTTATCCCAGCCTTTGACCGATGCCCAGTGGATCGGAAACGGCTTTTCTGCGGTACTCTTGGACCCACCGCGTGACGGTGCTTTCGAGGTGGTTCGCAAGCTGGCGACCCTGGGTGCCAAACGGTTGGTGTATGTGTCGTGCAACCCTGCAACTCTGGCGCGCGACACGGTCGAATTGATCAAGCAGGGCTACCGGTTAAAACGTGCCGGGATTCTCGATATGTTTCCTCAGACGGCACATGTCGAGGCCATGGCGTTATTTGAAGCGAGCCAGGATGGCTCGTCTGAATCCGTCTGATCTGTCCGCGCAGCGCTCGCATCAGCCCCGCGAGCGCAAACGGGCAACAAGGATCAGCGATTTGACGCATTGAATCTGCGTCGTAGGGAAGGTAAAGCAAGATGGTACAGGTGAGAGCACACCAGCCGATCAACACTGACGGCAGTATCAATCTCGAGGCTTGGCTCGATCACGCGGTCAGTGTCGATCTGGCACTGGATCGCGAAGCCTTGAAAGAAGCCTGCGAGTTCGCTCGCGAGGCCGAACAACAGTCCAATGCCAAGAAGAATCTGTGGGCCGAAGGCTCCGGCAGTTTCAGTACGGGCCTGGAAATCGCCGAGATTCTCGCCGACCTCAAGCTCGATCAGGATTCGCTGGTCGCGGCGGTCCTGTATCGCGGCGTGCGCGAAGGCCAGATTGAACTCGCGGCCATCGGCCAGCGCTTTGGCCCGGTGGTGGCCAAGCTGATCGACGGCGTGCAGCGCATGGCGGCCATTAGTGCCAGTCTCAGTCCGCGTCAGTCGATGGTGATGGGCACGCAAGGGCAGGTGGAAAACCTGCGCAAGATGCTCGTGGCGATGGTCGATGACGTGCGCGTCGCGCTGATCAAGCTCGCCGAACGTACCTGCGCCATTCGTGCGGTGAAAACCGCCGACGACGAAAAACGTAACCGCGTCGCCCGCGAAGTCTTCGACATTTATGCGCCGCTCGCGCACCGCCTCGGCATCGGTCATATCAAATGGGAACTGGAGGACTTGTCCTTCCGTTATCTCGAGCCGGATCAATACAAGCAAATCGCCAAGTTGCTCCACGAGCGACGGCTTGATCGCGAGCGTTTCATCGCCGACGTGATGACCCAGCTCAAGGACGAATTGCAGGCCACCGGCGTCGACGCCGACATCAGCGGCCGGGCCAAACACATCTATTCGATCTGGCGCAAAATGCAGCGCAAGGGTCTGGAATTCAGCCAGATCTACGACGTGCGTGCGGTGCGCGTGCTGGTCCCGGAAATGCGCGACTGCTACACCGCGCTGGGTATCGTGCACACCTTGTGGCGGCACATCCCGAAAGAATTCGACGACTACATCGCCAACCCGAAAGAGAACGGCTACCGCTCGCTGCACACCGCGGTAATCGGCCCTGAGGGTAAAGTACTCGAGGTGCAGATCCGTACGCACTCGATGCACGAAGAAGCCGAACTCGGCGTCTGCGCGCACTGGCGCTACAAGGGCACCGACGTCAAATCCGGTTCGAACCACTACGAAGAGAAAATCTCCTGGCTGCGTCAGGTCCTCGAGTGGCATGAAGAACTGGGCGACATCGGTGGTCTGGCGGAACAGCTGCGTGTCGATATCGAGCCGGATCGGGTCTACATCTTCACTCCGGACGGTCACGCCATCGACTTGCCGAAAGGCGCGACGCCGCTGGACTTCGCTTACCGCGTGCACACCGAAATCGGTCACAACTGCCGTGGCGCGAAGATCAACGGGCGCATCGTGCCGCTCAACTACAGCCTGCAGACCGGTGAGCAGGTCGAGATCATCACCAGCAAGCACGGTACGCCGAGCCGCGACTGGCTGAACTCCAACCTCGGTTACGTCACCACCTCGCGGGCGCGAGCGAAGATCGTTCACTGGTTCAAATTGCAGGCGCGCGACCAGAACGTCGCCGCCGGTAAAACCCTGATCGAACGCGAACTGACGCGTCTCGGTCTGCCAGCGGTGGACTTCGACAAGCTGGCCGACAAGGCCAACATGAAAACCGCCGAGGACATGTTCGCCGCCCTCGGTGCCGGCGATCTGCGTCTGGCGCAACTGGTCAACCTCGCGCAGCAACTGGTCGAGCCGGAACGTGGCAACGAGCAACTGGAACTGATTCCACGCAAAGCCACCGGCTACAAACCGGGCAAGCGCGGCGATATTCAGATCCAGGGCGTCGGCAACCTGATGACGCAGATGGCCGGCTGCTGCCAGCCGCTGCCGGGCGATGCGATCGTCGGCTATATCACTCAGGGTCGTGGCGTGAGCATTCACCGTCAGGACTGCGCCTCGGTGCTGCAACTGGGCGGACGCGAGCCGGAGCGGATCATCCAGGTCAGCTGGGGCCCGGTGCCGGTGCTCACCTACCCGGTGGACATTGTCATTCGTGCCTACGACCGTTCCGGTCTGCTGCGTGACGTCTCGCAGGTATTGCTCAACGAGCGCATCAACGTGCTGGCGGTCAACACCCGCTCGAACAAGGAAGACAACACCGCGCTGATGTCCCTGACCATCGAGATCCCGGGGCTGGATGCACTGGGCCGGTTGCTCGGGCGGATTTCGCAGTTGCCGAACATCATCGAAACGCGGCGTAACCGCACTCCGTGAAGATGACTTCGATTGATCGTTCCCACGCTCCGCGTGGGAATGCCTCTAGGGACGCTCTGCGTCCAGTGACGCGGAGCGTCACGGGCTGCATTCCCACGCAGAGCGTGGGAACGATCAAGATCGCAGAAAGGGTTGAGTGAGATTTTGTATGTACAGCCTTGAAGACCTGCTCCACCTGATGAACCGTCTGCGCGATCCGCAATACGGTTGCCCGTGGGACATCAAGCAAACCTACGCGACCATCGTCCCGCACACCCTCGAAGAAGCCTACGAAGTGGCCGACGCCATCGAGCGTGGCGACTTCGATCATCTACAGGGCGAACTCGGCGATCTGTTGTTCCAGGTGGTGTATTACAGCCAGTTGGCCAAGGAAGAAGGGCGCTTCGAATTCGCCGGGGTGATCGACAGCATTACCCGCAAGCTGATCCGTCGTCACCCGCACGTGTTTCCCACCGGTGATCTGTACGCGCCGCTGGATGTGCCGCGATTGAGCGAAGAACAGGTCAAGCAGCGCTGGGAAGAGATTAAAGCTGAAGAGCGCGCCGAGAAATCAACTGCGCCCGAGCAACTGTCATTGCTCGACGATGTGCCGGCAACGCTGCCGGCCTTGTCGCGCTCCGCCAAGTTGCAGAAACGCGCAGGGCAAGTCGGTTTCGACTGGCCGGACGCCTTGCCAGTGCTCGACAAAGTGCGCGAAGAGCTCGATGAAGTCCTCGAAGCCATGTCCGAAAACGATCCCGTAGCCGTGGCCGACGAGATCGGTGACCTGCTGTTTTCCGTGGTCAATCTGGCCCGGCATCTGAAGGTCGACCCGGAAACCGCGCTGCGTGGCGCCAACGGCAAGTTCGAAAGACGTTTCCGATTTATCGAACAGGCATTGCGCGACACCCACCGTCCCATAGAAGATTGCACCCTCGAAGAGTTGGACGCCCTGTGGGGTGAAGCCAAACGTCAGGAAAAGAATGTGCCCGGCTGCGGCTGAGCAACTGCCCAAGTGAGTAAGTCCCATGAGTATTTCCCTTCGCGACCAGTTGCTCAAAGCAGGCCTGGTCAACCAAAAGCAGGCCAAGCAGGTCAGCAAGGACAAGCAGAAGCAGCAACGTCTGGCCCACAAAGGCCAGATCGAACTGGATGACTCGCAGCAACGTGCAGCTCAGGAAGCCATGGCCGAAAAGGTCAAACGCGACCAGGAGCTGAACCGTCAGCAGAAAGAGAAAGCCGAAGCCAAGGCGCGTGCGGCGCAGGTCAAGCAGTTGATCGAAGTCTCGCGTCTGCCGAAGCTGACCACCGAGGACTACTACAACTTCGTCGACGACAAGAAGGTCAAGCGCATCTCGGTCAACACGCTGATGCGCAACAAGCTCAGCAGCGGTTCGCTGGCGATCGTCCACCATGCCGGCGGCTACGAAGTGATCCCGCGTGAAGCGGCCCTGAAGATCCAGGAGCGCGACCCGCAGCGCATCGTCCAGCTCAACGTGCAGACCGAAGAGGTCAGCACCGAGGACGATCCGTACGCGGCGTATCAGATCCCAGATGATCTGATGTGGTAAATCGATAAAGCTGCAACAACGACAAACCCCGCTCATGGCGGGGTTTGTCGTTTTCAATGCTGTGGTGAATCAGGCGGATTTCAGATCCCGCTGCTGTTCTTGCACTTCGAGTTCGGCCTTGTAGTTGTGGGCATCGATCTCGTTGTGGAACATGCCGACCAGCAAGTCTTGTTGATGCACATCCCAGATGCGGATACCGGCGGCTACGCCTTCGTGGGACATGTGTGAATCGTCGCGTTCAGTTACTTTTACAGTCATCTGCTAGCTCCAAATCTCAAGTTATCTGCAGCAAGGCGTGTGCAGGACTCTTTTATAGAATTTGTTAGCCTGCTAAGTAAACGGCTGATTTGTGCAAGGTGTTGTTGCGTTTTTTGCAACAGTGCTACAGCCCGCGTAATCCGCGACATTCGGTCGCAGGGCGGTAAGTTTCATGACAGAAGTTTCATCTCCAGAACACTCTGGATCCCTGCCTTTGATCGTTCCCACGCTCTGCGTGGGAACGATCAACAACACCGACCGGTAGTGTCCCGGCTAATTTCTGCAGGCGAAAAAAAACGCCCCGAACCAGTCGGGGCGTTTTCATGTGTGGCTCAAGCGGGGGGAATTACTTGCCTTCCCAGCGCTTCAGTACCAGCGTGGCGTTGGTGCCGCCGAAGCCGAAGCTGTTGCTCATCACGGTGTTGATGGTGGCGTTCTCGCGGGTCTTGGTCAGCACCGGCAGATCGGCCACTTCCGGGTCCAGCTCGTCGATGTTGGCGGAACCGGCAATGAAGTTGCCTTCCATCATCAGCATGCAGTAGATCGCTTCGTGAACGCCGGCGGCGCCCAGGGAGTGACCGGACAGGCTCTTGGTCGAGCTGATCGCAGGTGCCTTGTCGCCGAACACTTCGCGCACACCTTTCATTTCCGCAACGTCGCCGACCGGAGTCGAAGTGCCGTGGGTGTTCAGGTAGTCGATCGGCGTATCAACGGTGGACATCGCCATCTGCATGCAGCGGATCGCGCCTTCGCCACTCGGGGCAACCATGTCGTAGCCGTCGGAGGTCGCGCCGTAGCCAACGATTTCCGCGTAGATTTTCGCGCCACGGGCCAGAGCGTGTTCCAGCTCTTCAACCACGACCATGCCGCCACCGCCAGCGATGACGAAACCGTCACGGTCAGCGTCGTAGGCACGGGAAGCCTGTTCCGGGGTGTCGTTACGCTTGCTGGACAGCGCGCCCATCGCATCGAACAGGAACGACTGGCTCCAGTGTTCTTCTTCACCACCACCGGCGAAAACGATGTCCTGTTTGCCCATCTGGATCTGTTCCATGGCGGTACCGATGCAGTGAGCACTGGTGGCGCAGGCAGAAGCGATGGAGTAGTTCAGGCCCTTGATCTTGAATGGCGTGGCCAGGCAAGCGGAAACGGTGCTGCTCATGGTCCGCGTTACGCGGTATGGGCCAACGCGCTTCACGCCTTTCTCGCGCAGGATGTCCAGCGCTTCCATCTGGTTCAGCGTGGAAGCACCACCGGAACCGGCGACCAGGCCAGTACGCGGGTTGGACACTTGCTCTTCGGTCAGGCCGGAGTCAGCAATGGCGTCTTTCATGGCCAGGTAGGCGTAAGCCGCTGCGTGGCCGACGAAGCGATAGATCTTGCGATCGATCAGCTCTTCAAGGTTGAGGTCGATGGAGCCGGAAACCTGGCTACGCAGACCCATTTCGGCATATTCCGGGTTGAACCGGATGCCAGGGCGGCTTGCACGCAGGTTAGCGGAGACGGTCTCTTTGTCATTGCCCAGGCACGAAACAATGCCCAGACCAGTGATAACGACGCGGCGCATGCGAATAACCCTTAGAAGTTGTCAGTGGAGGTGAACACGCCGACGCGAAGGCCTTCGGCGGTGTAGATTTCGCGACCGTCGACAGTCACCGAACCATCGGCAATGGCCAGGTTCAGCTTGCCCTTGAGGACGCGTTTGATATGAATGTTGTAGGTGACTTTCTTGGCGGTCGGCAGCACCTGACCGAAGAATTTCACTTCGCCCGAACCCAGCGCACGGCCGCGGCCCGGCAGGCCTTGCCAGCCCAGGAAGAAACCGACCAGTTGCCACATGGCATCCAGACCGAGGCAGCCCGGCATCACCGGATCACCTTCGAAGTGGCACGCGAAGAACCACAGGTCAGGGTTGATATCCAGTTCGGCGACCAATTCACCTTTGCCGTACTTGCCACCTTCTTCGCTGATCAGGGTGATGCGATCGACCATCAGCATGTTCGGGGCGGGCAGTTGCGCGTTACCTGGGCCGAACAGCTCACCGCGACTGCAGCGCAGCAGATCTTCCCGAGTAAAGGCGTTTTGTTTGGTCATGCGAGCTCCTCAATAATCCCATGCGGCAGGTGGGGCAAATCTTCCCGACCGTTCGAAGCGTTCATGCCTCGAACCGGCAGCCTACTCATAGACTATTGCGTTGTGGTGAAAGTCACAGCACCAAGGACATGAATGTACACTTGTGCACTGAAATTTTTATTCAAGCCCCTTTTGAGGCTCGTTCGGGTGCCTAAGACTGCCGCACTTTCGCTTTTCACGCCAGTCGCAGATGGTCGAAAGGCCCACACTACGACACCCAGCGCTGCAGAATCTGCTGCAGATCATTACGTTTGAACGGCTTCGCCAGATAATCGTTCATACCCGCCGACAGACAGGTTTCGCGGTCACCCTGCAACGCGTTGGCGGTCAGCGCGATGATCGGCACGTCGCTGCGTCCGGGCAGGCAACGGATCTGCCGGGTGGCTTCATAGCCATCGATAATCGGCAACCGGCAATCCATCAGAATCACTTCAAAGTCGCTGCCCTCGGCACTGCGTACCGCTTGTGCGCCATCGGTGGCGACACTGACAGTAAAGCCCAGACTGCGCAGCATCGCTTCGATAACTGTCTGGTTCACTGGATTGTCTTCGACCAGCAAGACATTGCGCCCTTCGCCTTGGCCCTGGCCATTCAGCGCCCGTGGTGCGGCCAATGGCGGCAGCGTCTGCTTATAGAGGGCCAGTGGAATTTCCAGGGTGAATACCGAACCACGTCCTTCCTCGCTCTGCGCGCGCAAGGTGCCGCCCATGCGCTCGGCCAATGTACGAGCAATCGGCAGACCGAGACCGGTGCCGCCGTAGCGCCGTGAAATCGAACTGTCGGCCTGCTGGAAGGCGTTGAACATCAGCTCCAGACTTTCAGAAGAAATACCGATGCCGCTGTCGCGCACCGAGCAGGTGAACCACAGCAGTTCGTGATCCAGCGACTGCCACTGCGCCTCGATGCTGACCCGGCCCTGTTCGGTGAACTTCAGCGCGTTGCCGACCAGATTGACCAGAATCTGCCGGATCCGCGTCGGATCGCCTTGCACCTGCAAGCCGCGCATGTCGTCCGGGATGCGCAGATTCAGCGCCAGCCCTCGCTGCACCGCGCTGTGCTGGAACGACTGCGCGCAGGCGCCGATCAGCTCGGCGAGGTTGAACGGGATGTGCTCCAGTTCCAGCTCCGAACGTTCGATGCGCGAGAAGTCGAGAATATCGTTGATGACTTTCAGCAGGTGTTCGGTGGACTCCGAGGCGAGGGCGGCGTATTCGACCTGTTCCTCGGTCATCTCGGTGGTTTCCAGCAATTGCAGCATGCCCAGCACGCCGTTCATGGGCGTGCGCAGTTCATGGCTCATCATCGCCAGAAAGTCGGACTTGGCGTTGTTGGCCTTTTCCGCCTCTTCGCGGGTCTGGATCAGTTGCGCCATGGCTTGGTGCTGCTCGCGGCTGGCCTGTTCCAGCGCCTGGGCGAGGTTGTTGATGTGCTGCGACAGCGCGCCCAGTTCGGTGTCATCGACGATCGGCAGCGGGGTTTTATAGTCGCCGTCCTGAATGGCTTTGACCGCGTCGCCGATATCGCGAATCGGTTGCGACAGGCTGCCGGCCAGGCGCCGCGCCAGAACGAAGGTGAAGAGCAGGGCGAACAGCGCGAGAATCCCGGCCTTGAGCAGGATCTCCTGTTGGCGCTGGCTGAAGGCATCATTGGACAGACCGACGATCACCCGCCCCAGATAGTCTTCACTGGCCCCACCATTGCTGACTTTGCCGTCCTGAAAGAAATCATTGTGCAGGGCGATGCGTTGCAAGCGTACCGGTGCCTGGAACACCTCGACCTGATGTGGCCGGCTGTGCGCAGCGGCGGGTTGTTCGACGTACACCAGAATCCGGTTGGCGCTGTCCTGCACCTCAAGAAAACGCACGTTGGGCGTGGCCAGTGTGGCTTTGAGCAGGCTTTCCAGCACTTCGTTGTTGCCGGAAATCACCCCGTATTCGGTGGCGGGCGCCAGTTGGTTGGCGATCAATTGGCCGGTGTGGTTCAGCTCCTGACGCAAATCCTGAATGCGCACGAAGGTAAAGAAGCTGATCAACAGCAAGGTCAGCAACAGCGCCGGACCCAGGCTGATCAGCTGGGTGCGGGTGTTGATGTCCCAACGGCGACGGAAACTCATGGGCGGCGTTCTCCTTCAGCCAGTGCGCTGGCAACAGATGCGTCGTTCAGCGGTTCGATACCGAGTGAACGAGCGACCTGCGCATTACTTGAGACTTTAAAACGTGCGGGGTAGAGCGTCCGCGGCCAATTGGCCGGCGGTTGATCGAGCAATTGATCGAGGATTGCCAGCCAGTCGTTCTGGTCGCTGTAACTGCTGGCCAGGCTGCCAGCGCGGACGAACGCAACGTTGGGGCCGACCAGTGCGACTTGCCGTGAGTAGCTGCTGAGCAGCAGGTTTTTTGCGGTTTTCGGGTTATACAGATCGGGGTCGTCGAGCCCCAGCAGCACGTCGCTGTTCTTCAGCACGGTTTGCAGAGGGCGGCTGTCGTGGGTGTTGTCCCAGCGCTCGCTGACGATTTGCAGATTCAGCGGCGCGGCGGCGAGATTCAGTTCCTTGAGGAGGAATTCGCTGTGCTCATCAAACAGCACGCCGATGCGTCGGGCCTGGGGCAGAATGCGCCGGATCAACTGCAACTGGCGGCTCAGCGGCGGATCACTCCAGAGCAAACTCAGATGTGCCGGTTGCGTGCTGCCGAGACGCTGGCGGGCTTGCAGGCGGCTGATACGCAGCACCAGCGTTGCCGGGCCCTGGGATTCTTGCAGACGCCAGTCGAGGCTCGGCAGATCGAGCAGAATCAGCCGTAGACTCGCGGGCAGTTTGCCCGGTGCCGGCAGACTGGCCAGCGGCTGGAAACGCACGTTGTCGGTCGGGCGCAGTTCGCTGAGTGCCTGCACAAACGCTTGCACGCCGGGACTTTCCTCGGCACCGGTCAACAGAATATCGGCGGCCTGCACCGCCACGCCATGCAGCCATGCGGTCAGAAACAGACAGAACCCGGCCAGCCAGTGGCCAAGGGTTGGCAGCTTCCGTGACGGCCCGTAGCGCATCCTAGAACTCCAGCTCGGCGCTGAAATACATCACCCGACGCTCGTCGTAGTTATTGTCGACGAAGGTGGTCGGCTCATGGTCGAGGCGCTGTTGCAGCACGCCGGCCAGTTGCAGCTGCGCTTTGCCCAGCGCAATGCGTTTGGCGATGCGTGTGTCGACCCGTTCGAAACGGTAGCCATTGAGCGCGTTGTCACCGTAATAGAAGAGGGCGCTGTTCCAGCCATGGCCCCAATCACGCAGCCAGCCGGCCGAACCGCTGTTACGCGAGGTGAATTGCTGATCCAGCGGATTACTCGCTTCGGCATCGACGAACGCGTAGGTGAAACGCAAGCGGTCGGCGAGGCTCACGCGCCAGTCGAGCTGGGTTTCCGTGCCACGAAACCGCGAGCTGTTGGCGTTGCTCGCAATGTATTGGTTGTTGCGCAGCGGCTCGCTGATCATCCCGGTGATTTCGTCGTAGAACAGCTTCACGTCGAGGGCCAGACCGAGCTCGGCGAAATAGCCGTTGTAGCCCAGCTCGCGCGAGCGCATGTGTTCCTGGTCGAGGTCGCCCGGACCGCGGGTCTTGACGAAGTAACGTGCCGAAGACTGGCCGTACGCGGAAGGGTGCAGGTTGCTGACCTGATAGCTCCAGTTGACATTGTTCTCGAACATGTCCGGCGAGCGGATCGCCTCCGAGTACACCGCGCGCAGGCCATGGCGCGGGTTGATCAGGTAATTGACGGCAAATCGCGGGGTCAGCGAACTGCCGATCAGTTGCGTGTTTTCAAACATCGCACCGCCCTGCAACAGCCAGTGTTCAGTCGCACGCCATTCCAGTTGGCCGAACGCGCGCCACGTGGTGTCGTCCAGCGTGCCATTGAAGTAGGTCTCGGAGTCGGCGCGGTCGTAACGATAGTTCATGCCGCTGACCAGACGCAGACTGTCGGACAGGCTGAGGGTGTCCTGCAGTTCGAGGTCGTAGCGCGATTCGCGGGCACTCTGGTCGATGTCGCCGCACAGGGTTCGACTGGCGCCGTTGCGCCACTGATCGAGCACCTGATTGGCCAAGGCCATTTCCTGCGGCGTGCCGGGCGCCGCGCCAGGGCCGGTGAACTGCGTGATATTGCGCGCCAGACGTTCGGTGTAATTCGGGTTGAGCTGCCACAGCTGCGTCAGCTCGGGGCTGAATGACACCTCGGCATCACAGGCGCGCCAGGTTTGCTGGCGATCCCAGTGTTGCGCCGAGCCTTGTATATAAAGGCTGTGTTCAGGGTTGATGTCGAGGTTCCAGCGCACCGAACCAGCGTAATCCTTGGCTACCACGTCGGAATTGTTCCCAGCGTCGGTAATCCCGGAGAACACCGGGCGGTAGGTGTACGGCCGCTGGTTTGTCCCGTCCTTGGCGTTGACCTGCCAGTCGAGGCTCTGGTTATCGCTGAGGGTGTGGCTGACCGCGAGACTGAAGCGATTCAAGCGACGGCTGTCGCGGTAATCGGCGCCGCTGCGATCGCTGTCGAAGCCGTCATCTTCCTGACCAGACAACGACAGGCGCAGATCACCGCCATTCCAGCCGGTGCCCTGGCTGGCATAGAAATCATTGATGCCGCGCTGGCCACGGGTGTACTTCAACCGCGTGCCGTGGCTGTCCGCCGGGTGGCGGGTAATGATGTTGACCACCGCCATCAGCGCGTTGGCGCCGTAACTGACGGTGTTCGGGCCGCGAAACACTTCGATGCGCTCGATGTCTTCCATGGCCACCGGAATATCGCTCCAGTCCACCGTGGACAATCCGGCACGATAGACTGAACGGCCGTCGATCAGCACTTGCATGCGCCGCGCTTCGCTGGCGTTGGTGCCGTGGTAATTGACTGCCGCCTGATTGCCGCTGATGTTGCCGACCATCATCCCCGGCACCAGGCGCAGCAGTTCGCTGATGTCGCGGGCACCGCTGGCGTTGATCAGTTCGCTGTCGAGTACGGTCATGCTTCCCGGCACTTCCGCTGGCGTCTGTTTCAGGCGCGTGGCGGTCAGCACCTGCGGCAGTGCTTCGTTGTCCATGAACAGGTCGTCCGCCATTAATACCGGGCTGAACAGTAGCGCCAGTAAGATGGACGAACGCGGGGAAGCAGAGCCAAAAGACACGACACAACCTTGATAGCGAAGAATTGGCGCGCATGTTAACCGAGGGCAGCGACTTTTCCAGTCACGTTGCAGGCATTTTCCTAGGTTTTATTGGTCTTCTTCCTACAAGTGTCGGTAATTGTTGCTGGGGCTGGCCGCGCGTTGGCCGCCCCGTATAATGCCGCCATCGCCACTGGTATGGATTAACGGATTGCATATGACTGAACAGCGCCCGATTGCGGTCCTGGGAGGCGGAAGTTTTGGTACCGCCGTGGCCAATCTACTGGCCGAGAACGGCCATCAAGTCCGGCAGTGGATGCGTGACCCCGAGCAGGCCGAGGCCATCCGGGTCAATCGCGAAAACCCGCGTTACCTCAAAGGCATCAAGATTCTGCCGGGGGTGACCGCCGTCACCGATCTGCAGGAAACCCTCGACGCCTGTGATTTGTGCTTCGTCGCACTGCCGTCCAGCGCATTGCGCACGGTGCTCGCCGCCCACGCCGAGCGGTTGAGCGGCAAGATGCTGGTCAGCCTGACCAAGGGCATCGAAGCCCAGACTTTCAAACTGATGAGCCAGATTCTCGAAGAGATCGCCCCGAATGCGCGCATCGGCGTGTTGTCCGGGCCAAACCTGGCGCGCGAGATCGCCGAGCACGCGCTGACCGCCACCGTGGTCGCCAGCGAAGACGAAGAACTCTGTAAAGCCGTGCAAGCCGCGCTGCACGGTCGCACCTTCCGCGTTTACGCCAGCGCTGACCGTTTCGGTGTCGAACTGGGCGGGGCGTTGAAAAACGTCTACGCGATCATCGCCGGCATGGCGGTGGCGCTGGAAATGGGCGAGAACACCAAGAGCATGCTGATCACTCGCGCGCTGGCCGAGATGACTCGCTTTGCGGTGAATCAGGGCGCCAACCCGATGACCTTCCTCGGTCTGGCCGGTGTTGGCGATCTGATTGTGACCTGCTCGTCGCCGAAGAGTCGCAACTATCAGGTCGGCTTCGCCCTCGGCCAGGGTTTGAGTCTCGAAGAAGCGGTGTCGCGCCTTGGTGAAGTCGCCGAAGGCGTCAACACCCTCAAGGTGCTCAAGGCCAAGTCTCAGGAAGTCGGCGTGTACATGCCGCTGGTCGCCGGGCTGCATGCGATCCTGTTTGAAGGACGCACGCTGGAGCAGGTGATCGGTCTACTGATGCGAGCGGAGCCGAAAACCGACGTCGATTTTATTTCCACCAGTGGTTTCAACTGAGTGAGCCGGGAGTAGCAAGCCATGAACGATCCGAAAACCGAAGCCAAGTACGAATCCATCCTCCTGCGGGTGTTGTGGATGATCGTCTATGTGCTGGTCTGGCAAGTGGCGCAGTTCATCCTCGGCGCGGTGGTGCTGGTGCAACTGATCTATCGTTTGATCTATGGCGCCCCGAGCGCCAGCCTGATGAATTTTGGCGACAGCCTGAGCCAGTTTCTGGCGCAGATCGGCCGCTTCGGCAGCTTCCACAGCGACCAGAAACCCTGGCCGTTCGCCGACTGGCCAACGCCGCGTACTCCGGAAGGTGAAGCGCCGCACGCCGTCGCACCGGCGCCGCATCCGGTCCGGGATGAGGAACCCAAGCTATGAAACTCTGGGTATTGCGTCACGGTGAGGCCGTGCCTTACGGCTCGTGCCCCGACTCCGAACGGGAACTGACCGATGTTGGTCGCAAAGAAGCCTTGAGCAGCGCCGCGCGTTTGATCGGCCAGCCGCTGACGGCGATCTACGCCAGCCCTTATCTGCGTGCGCAGCAAACCGCGCAGATTGTTCGCGAAGCGCTGGGTTTCGAGCCGGAGATTCGCACGGTCGAATGGCTGACGCCGGAGACCGATCCGGACAAGGTCGCCGAGCAATTGGTGGCGGTGAGCAATGTGCTGCTGGTCAGCCATAACCCGCTGGTGGGTAATTTGCTGAGTTATTTGCAGCATGGCGCCGGGTATCCACCGGAGAAGGTCAGCACGGCCGGCCTGGCCGAGCTGGAAAGCCCAGAGTTGCTCATCGGCTCGATGACCCTCAACAGCCTCAAACATCCGTAACGCTGATCCCTTGTGGGAGCGAGCCTGCTCGCGAAAGCGGCGTGTCATTCACCCTTTATGTGTCTGACACACTGCATTCGCGAGCAGGCTCGCTCCCACATTGGTTTCTGCGTAAGCCATGAAATGATTTGTCTGAATTTTCCAACCAAGCACTTGCTTGGTTGACTACGCTTGCTCCAGACCCGAAAAACAGGAGCGAGTCGCATGTCTGCCGCCTTCCGTTTGCCGCTGGACGTATTCTACGAACGTGAAGCCCGGCACCCGCGCCAGCGCTTCCTCGTGCAGCCCATTGGTGGCGGGCAGGTCGAGACGCTGAGCTGGGCCGACGTCGGCCATCAGGCTCGCTGCGCCGCGCACTGGTTGCGCGCCCGCGAGTTACCGCAAGGCAGCCATATCGCCCTGATCTCGAAAAACTGCGCGCACTGGATCATCGCCGACTTGGCGATCTGGATGGCCGGGCACGTTTCCGTTCCGCTGTATCCCAACCTCACCGCCGACTCCGTCGCCCAAGTGCTCAATCACTCGGAAAGCGTTCTGGCTTTCATTGGCAAACTCGACGACTGGCCGAACATGTCCAAAGGCGTGCCGGCGGAGCTGCCGACCATCAGCCTGCCACTGCACCCGCCCGGGGATTTTGATTTCAGTTGGGCCGACCTGCAGCGCAGCTCACCGATTCAGGACGATCCGCGTCCAGCCGCCGAACAACTGGCAACGATCATCTACACCTCCGGCACCACCGGCCTGCCCAAAGGCGTGATGCACAGTTTTGCCAATCTCGGTTTCGCCACCACGCGTGGCACGCAACTGTTCGGACTTAACGAGAACGATCGGCTGCTGTCGTACCTGCCGCTGTGCCATGTCGCCGAGCGTATGTTCGTTGAACTGGCGTCGATCTATACCGGGCAGACCGTGTTCTTCGCCGAGAGCCTGGAAACCTTTATCACTGACTTGCAGCGAGCGCGGCCGACCGCAATGTTCGGCGTGCCGCGCATCTGGACGAAATTCCAGATGGGCGTGTACAGCAAGATCCCGGCGAAACGTCTGGATTTTCTTCTCGGTCTGCCATTCATTGGCAAGCGCGTTGGGCACAAGGTATTGGCAGGCCTGGGGCTGGATGCTTTGCGCGTGGCGTTGTCCGGTGCCGCGCCGGTGCCGCAGACCTTGCTCGCCTGGTATCAGAAACTTGGCCTGGATGTGCTGGAGGTCTACGGCATGACCGAGAGTTGCGGCTACTCGCACATCTGCCTGCCGGGGCAATACAAGCAGGGCTGGATCGGCAAGCCGTGCCCGGATGTCGAAGTACGTATCGATGAGTCGGGCGAGGTGCAGGTGCGCAGTCAGGCGAACATGCTCGGCTATTTCAAGGAACCGCAGAAGACCGCCGAAACCCTCACCGCAGACGGCTTTCTGCGCACCGGCGACAAGGGCGAGCAGGATGCTGACGGGCGCCTGCGCCTGACCGGTCGACTCAAGGAAATCTTCAAGACCAGCAAAGGCAAATACGTCGCCCCGGCGCCGATCGAAAATCGTCTGGCCGTGCATTCCCGCATCGAACAGGTGTGCGTGGTGGGGGACGGTTTGAGTGCGCCACTGGGTTTGTGTGTGCTGTCGAGCGTCAATCAGGAGGAGGGCCGGGCGAGTCTGCATTCGAGCCTGGAAAAACTCCTGGAGGAGGTCAACGCCGTGCTCGACAAGCATGAACGCCTGCGCCGGTTGGTGGTGGTCAAGGACAGTTGGGCGGTGGAAAACGGCTTCCTCACGCCGACGCTGAAGATCAAGCGCAACGTCATCGAAGACACCTATGGCGCGCGTTTCGAAGAATGGAGCGAGCGCAGCGAGGCGGTGCTGTGGCAGGATTGAGCGACCACTACAACAACAAAGGAAGTCTGCGATGAGCTTGTGGCGAACCACTCCGAACATCGAGCAGTTGAACGCAATCCAGAAGAACACCATCGGCGAAGTGCTGGACATCCGCTTCGAAGCGTTCGACGAGGAATCGCTGACCGCGAGCATGGTCATCGACCATCGCACCCACCAGCCGTACGGTTTGCTGCACGGCGGTGCGTCGGTGGTGCTGGCGGAAACCGTCGGCTCGATGGCCAGTTACCTGTGCATCGATGCCAGCAAGTTTTATTGCGTAGGGCTTGAGATCAACGCCAACCATCTGCGCGGCTTGCGCAGTGGCCGGGTGACGGCGGTGGCCAAGCCGATTCATATTGGTCGCACCACTCATGTGTGGGATATCCGTTTGACCAGCGATGAAGGCAAGGCCAGTTGTGTATCGCGGCTGACCATGGCGGTTGTGCCGCTGGGTGAGCAGCCGCCGGCACGTTGATGGCGATGGCTGCTCTCAACCGCGCTAACGCGCTCAGAAATTCAGTTGTGACCGGGAGTATTTTCGTTGTCCCGGCCCCGTTTCACTGACGAAATGCAAAACTTCAGTGGCGGCGGGGTCAAAATCTGCATTGCTCGAAATCGGCGGACTTTCTCGACGGATGTCGGCGCCGACTTGATTCCTCTCAAGGTCCCAGGAGGTTCGGCCCAGTTCTGCGCTTAAACCGGGCGTTGCAATTGTGACAAACGTCGAGCGTATATCGCCGACGGCACTGACGACTGCCCGGTTCACCGCTGTTCGAGTGTGTACGTCCAGGGCGTCGTATCCGGGAATTTGTGCAACCGCCAGGTTGGCGATTTGCCCTAGAGACATGAAGAAGTGGCGGGTGCTGAAGCCTATCAAGGCGTTGTCGGGGTTGAAGGTTGGATCGCTGTTGCTCGAAGGCCTGGCCGGCGTGCCGCGCATCCCTCTTACAACAGAGGCGCCGGCAGCGCTGGTGGCCGTCACCGCCGAGACAGAAAGAATCGACTGCAGAGCGTTTCCAGTCACATCCGTGCCTAACAGCACTGAACCTGCGAAACCGGTGGCGCCTGCTGCCAACCCTGCTGCCCCGACACTGGCCGCTCCCGTGGCCAGGTCGACACGGCCGATGGAGGGATTGCTTTGGCCGACATTGGCGAGGTACTGGGCCGACATCTCACGAAACACCGTACCGAATGCGCCGCCAATCTGATTGGCAGCCGCAGTATTGCCTCTTGGATCGAGTATGCCGAGCAAGGAAGGCGCGGCACCCAACGCCGCACCCAATGCGGCGCCACCGATTTTTGCCGCCAGCGGCCCCCAGCTTCCCGGGTCGTCGATGGACATTGAACTTTGCGCCCAGTTGGACCCGGCGTAGCCACTGATGCCGCCCGAAATGGCGCCGGCCACCGCACCGCCAATCGTCACCGCCGTGTTCGCCGCCGGCAAGAAGCCCACGAAAGCCGCCTGGACAGCCGAGCCAACGGCTGCGCTGAAAAACTCTCGAGCGGCTGTCGCGCCCGCTGCCCTGGCGGTATCTACCCCCGCCAGTCCCTGTCTGTCGACGAACCTGACAGGATTGCCGCGTACCATCAAAAACAGGTTCAGACCATCGGCGATGCCGGCCGGGTCGGGACTGATCCAGCGCATCAACCAAGGTGCGTAAAAGCGCTGCCCATAGTAATAAAGTCCTGTGGCATCGCGCTCCTGGCCTGCGTAGCGACGGGTCTTGTAGCTCGCTTGAACCTGATCGGGGCCCGCCCACCAGGAAGTACCACCGTAGGGGAAATAGTGTTCTTCGCTGACGGTGTCTCCCTGATGGTCCAACACCAGCATGCTCGAGCCCAGATGATTGCTGAAGCTGTAGTGGTATTGATTGGCTGCCACACCTTTGCCGGGCCAATGCAGAACCTCAACCGCACAGCGTCCCGCCTGCACTGAAATGACCTGCCGGGCTTCGTCGGGCGACTCGCGTATTTCCAGCTCTGGCAAGTAGCGCGTTTCATGCCGTTGCGCGATGCCCTCCATGTATACGAGACGAACCTTGCGCTTGCGCTGGCCGGCACCGTTGTACACGTAGCGTTCGCAGTCATTCGCAGCCTGTTGGCGTATGACTTGATCAACCTGACTCAATCGCCTGCCAGCGTTCCACTGCAATAGCTGCCCGGGCTGCAGAGTTTTGCGGTTGCCATTGGCATCAAATGCGGCGGCGATTTCAGGCTCGTCGGGTAGCGTTCCATCGTCGGATTGTTCAAGTCCCCGATTGCTGTACCGCGAGATCGCCGTACGCTGCGTCCAGCTCTGGCTGACCGCGTTGTGCACCAGCATCGTGAGATTGCCGGCAGCATCGTACGTGTACGTCTCACAGTAGTTTTCCAGTTGCGCGGAGTCTGGCGGGGAGGTGAAAACGGGGGCTGCGGGGCCATTCGACGTGTTGCTTCGTTGCCAGCCAGTGGCTGAAATCAATTGGTACAGGCTGTCGTAAGTAAAGGTACTGAGCGGTTCGATCTTCTGGTTGCGAAAGAAGCGCGTGCGTTGTGCCATGTCGTGGATGCTGAGGATATTGCCCACCGGATCATAGCGATAAACCAGTTTTTGCAGCGTGGGCCTGCCGGAAGTCTCGGCACTGATTTGCTCGAGTCGACCATTTTGCGGATCGTAACGGTGCTGGCTGACCACGCCATTGGCGGCCACCTGGCGCACGATTTGATTGTCGGGGTTGTACTGGATGTCGAGCAGTAATACCCGCTCTTGCGTATCTCCCGCGATTTTCAGACTGATCTGTTTCAGTTGTCCGGCAATGTTCAGTTGCAGTCGCTTTTGGTTGCCCATTGCGTCTTGCAGGCTGACCACCTCCCCCAATGCGTTGAGACTGAAATAGGTTGCTGCGCCCTGACCGCTTTCATGTAACAGATCCCTCTGTGCCTCGGTTTCCGGCCAGTCAGGTTCATCGAGTTGGTCAAGGAAATGTTGAACACACGCGATCGGGACACCGCTCAGGGCGTAGAGCGGAAAGAATTCAGTACCGGCACTGTCGTCATGGCGGACAACTCGCCCACACTGGTTGCGCCCTGCAGTCGCTGGCGTACTGTCACCGTAAGTGAAAAATGTGCTGTTTCTGGCATTCCCCCCACAGGTCTGTTCGATGGCACTGACCGGACGCAGCATCAAGTCGTAGCGGGTCTGCGTTTGGGTCAGCAGGCCGTCCCAGTCGATCAGGCGTTGACCGGCTGCCCCTGGCAAGGTCAGTTGACTAGTCCCGTCAACACATTCGCTGCCAAGGAGCGCTCCAGTGAGGCTGGAACGCAGTTTCATGTTCGGTGCAGCATTTGGCTCGCGCGCTTGCAGGGCGTGCAAGCGGGGATCGCAGACATCAGTCAGACGACCGACAGCGTCGTAGCGCTGGCGGTAGATTCGCGCTTCGACCACCGCAGCGTGTGTGTCACGGCAATAGGACACCGTAGCAATGTTCAGCCTGCGTGGATCCGTCACAGAAACGGTCGGCGTGTAAGCGTGCATGAATGTCACATTCCGTAGCCAGTGAACCGGACTCAGTTATTCGGCAACGGGGCCGGACGGTCAACTGTCAGAAATTACAGTTGAGCGAAGTTTGCGACGACTGGTGCAATCTGCGCTTATGGATAAAACAACATCGCCACCATTCCTGGCAGTTACGGTCATTGCTCCAGGACGCGGTCTTACGGACAATCAACGCCACGTTTCCCGCTCATGGATTTACCAGCATGTCGCAACCGATCTTTTTCGCCCACGCCAACGGATTTCCCTCGGGCACCTATGGCAAGTTGTTCGCGGCGCTGGCGCCTGAGTACCGGGTTGCGCATCTGGAGCAGCATGCCCATGACCCGCGTTTCCCGGCGGACGACAACTGGTACAACCTTGTCGATGAGTTGATCCACCATTTGCAGCAACAGGATCAACCAGTGTGGGGCGTTGGCCACTCCTTTGGCGGGGTGTTGCACCTGCACGCGGCGCTACGTTGCCCTGAGCTGTATCGCGGTGTGGTGATGCTTGATTCACCCGTGTTGACTCGCACTGATCAGTGGGTGATCCGTGCCGCCAAGCGTTTTGGCTTCATCGACAGACTGACCCCGGCGGGCCGCACCCTGGGCCGGCGGGAAGAGTTCGCCGACCTCGACAGTGCGCGCAGCTATTTTGCTGGCAAGACACTGTTTCGTGGTTTCGATCCGGAATGCTTTGATGCCTACCTGCAACACGGTTTGCATCAGGTCGGCGACAAACTGCGCCTGCGTTTCGACCCCGCCACCGAGATCAGCATCTATCGCGGCGTGCCGCACACCAGTCCTGGCCGCACCCGGCAATTGCAGGTGCCGCTGGCGGTGGTGCGCGGGCACAAGAGTCGTGTGGTCATGCGCCATCACACCCGTTTCGTTTCGCGTCTGGCCCAGGGTGAGGCACTGAGCATGCCCGGCGGGCACATGTTCCCGCTTGAGCGCCCGCAGGACACCGCACGGTTGTTGAAGAACCTGTTTACCCGTTGGGAAAACCGTCAGCACAAGGATTGCGCATGAGCCCGAGCTTCGAAGAAGTGCGCCTGAGCCTGCCGCATATCGAACTGGCCGCGCATTTGTTCGGTCCCGAGGACGGTCTGCCAGTGATCGCGCTGCATGGCTGGCTCGACAACGCCAACAGCTTTGCCCGTTTGGCGCCCAAGCTCAAAGGCTTGCGCATCATCGCTTTGGACATGGCCGGGCACGGGCATTCCGGGCACCGACCGAATGGCGCCGGCTATGCGCTGTGGGATTATGCCCATGACGTGCTGCAGGTTGCCGAGCAATTGGGCTGGAAGCGTTTCGGCCTGCTCGGGCATTCGATGGGCGCCATTGTCTCGATGGTGCTGGCGGGGTCGTTGCCGGAACGCATTAGCCATCTGGCGCTGATCGACGGCGTCATTCCTCCTACAGACAAAGGCGAAAACGCCGCCGAGCGCATGGGCATGGCTCTGCAAGCGCAACTGGATCTGCGCGAGAAGCGCAAACCGGTTTACAACAGCCTCGACCGTGCTATCGAGGCGCGCATGAAAGGTCTGGTCGCAGTCAGCCGTGAGGCGGCTGAATTGTTGGCTCAGCGCGGGCTGATGCCGGTGCCCGGCGGCTACACCTGGCGCACCGACAATCGCTTGACCCTGCCATCACCGCTGCGCCTGACCGAGGAACAGGCGATGGCTTTTGCGTTGCGGGTCAATTGTCCGGCGCATCTGGTGGTCGCGGCTGACGGCATGCTGGCCAAACATCCCGAGCTGCTGGAGCGTCTACCCTTTAGCCGGGAACAGTTGGCGGGCGGGCACCATTTGCACCTGAACGATGAGGCCGGGGCCGACCTTGTCGCAGACTGTTTCAATCGGTTCTTCGCCATTCCTTGACTTGCTGCGGGCAACTGTCGAGGCTGGGCGGGTTGAAATGGGAGACAACCACGATGGATTTCTACACCGCTGCGACCTCGAATTACCCAGTCATGCCGATCCGATGAGGCTGACTATGCGGTCACTCAGTCTGTTGGCACTGTGCTGTTTCAGTACCGTTTCGTTCGCCGCCGATGTGCCGGGCAGTCAGGACTTGCAGATCGTGCCGCGTCTGGCCGACGCGCAAATCGTCGACTATCGCCCGCCCGTGGAGCTTGAGCGGATCTATCCGCTGGGTTCAATCCGCAAGATCAGCGGCCAGCTGCGTTTCGATGGCCAGGTCACCGCACGTGGCCAAACCACTTCGGTGACCTACGAGTTGCCACCCGAACATTCCGCCACCGAAGCGTTCACCGCCGCCCGCGAAGCCTTGCAAAAGCAGGACGCTGAATTGCTGTTCTGGTGTCAGGCGCGAGATTGCGGCGAAAGCAGTCTGTGGGCCAACGAAGTGTTCGGTAACGCCAAACTGTATGGCGCCGACGAGCAACAGGCCTATCTGCTGTTGAGGCTGGCGCCGCCGCAGGACAACACGCTGGTGGCGCTTTACAGCATTACTCGCGGCAATCGCAAAGCCTATCTGCATGTCGAACAGTTCGAAGCAATGGCACCGTTGGGTGAGCTGCTGCCGACCTCGGCGACGCTGTTGCGTCAGCTCAAAAGCACCGGAGAGCTGGATTTCCCTGATCGCGTGAATGAGCCGGATGATACCTGGCTACGGCTGATTTCCCGTGGCCTGAACCTCGACACGACGTTGCGGGTCACGGTGTCCGGGCCCAAGGCCGAAGCCTGGCGCCAGGCGCTGATCAATCAGGGCGTGCGCGCGGCGCGCATGGAAACCGGCAGTGTCGAAGGCTCTGGCCTGCGCATCGATCTGTTGCGTTAAGCTGTTTCAGGCGAGCACGAATCGCGTGTTCGCCTACTCTTTGCCTGACTGACTTTTTCGAGACCTTACATGCTCAATAACGATCGCCTGCTGGTGCAGATCCTGCTGCTGGTGTTGTTTGGGGCCAGTCTGTGGGTGATGGCGCCGTTCTGGTCGGCACTGTTCTGGGGCGCGGTGCTGGCGTTTGCCAGTTGGCCGCTGATGCGCCTGTTGACCCGCTGGCTCAATGGCCGGGAGTCGCTGGCTGCGGCGATTCTGACGTTGGGCTGGATGTTGCTCGTGGCCGCACCGCTGGTCTGGCTGGGGTTCAACCTGGCCGATCATGTGCGCGATGCCACGGCGTTTATCAAGGATGTGCAGGTCGACGGTCTGCCGGAAGCGCCGGCCTGGCTGGGGGCTGTGCCGTTTGTTGGTGAGCGGCTGGTGGGACTGTGGGACAGCATCGATCAGCAAGGTGCGGCGCTGATGGTCTCGGTCAAACCGTATCTCGGGCAGGTCGGCAACTGGCTGCTGGCGCGCAGTGCGCAGATTGGCGGCGGGATTCTCGAGCTGACCCTGAGCATTGTCTTTGTGTTCTTTTTCTATCGTGACGGGCCACGGCTGGCGGCGTTTGTGCACAGTTTGCTGGAGCGTTTGATCGGTGATCGCGCCGGGTATTACATCGAATTGGTCGCTGGCACGGTGCAGCGGGTGGTCAACGGGGTGATCGGGACGGCAGCGGCGCAGGCGGTTCTGGCGTTGATCGGGTTTTTGATTGCCGGGGTGCCGGGGGCGTTGGTGCTCGGGATTGTCACTTTCCTGTTGAGTCTTATTCCGATGGGGCCGCCGTTGGTGTGGGTGCCGGCCACGGCCTGGCTGGCCTGGAAGGGTGATTATGGGATGGCGGTGTTTCTCGGGATCTGGGGGACGTTCATCATCAGTGGCGTGGACAACGTGCTCAAGCCGTATCTGATCAGCCGCGGGGGGAATTTGCCGTTGGTGATTGTGTTGCTTGGGGTGTTTGGCGGGTTGATTGCGTTTGGGTTTATCGGGTTGTTTATCGGGCCTACGTTGTTGGCGGTGGCTTATAGTTTGTTGACGGATTGGAGTAAGAGTCAGTCTCGGGTTGAAGAGCGGCGCTGATTTTTGTGGGCATATCCGTTTTTGTGGGTGTTGCTGAGTATGGTTCCGCCCTTACGGCGGGTCACTTTTTCCAGGCGCCGAAAAAGTAACCAAAAAGGCTTGCTCCTACGTGCGGCCCGCTCGCTGGGGCTCGGGGTTCCTTCGCTGCGGGATCGATCCGGGGGCAGCGCCTACGGTTTGCTTCGCTGCACCTCCTCTCGCTGTGTTTGGCTGCGCCAAACGGTCGTTGAGCTCCCACGCCCGGATCAATCCCTCCACTCAGCCTTCCGACGTCGCCCGTGGATCAAGATCAAGAGCAGGCGAGCTGACACTCGGCCTATTGAGTGGTGAAGAGCGTGGGGTGTTCGGCGTTTGATTTGCGTTGTAGCTGCCCCTCACCCCAGCCCTCTCCCGAGGGAGAGGGGGCCGAAATGTGTGCTTTTCAAAGCCTCAGTTCGACGCGGTATCGCACGTCGGCGTACCTCTCCCAAACACCTCGGTCAGTCCCCTCTCCCTCTGGGAGAGGGCTAGGGTGAGGGGCTTTTGATTGTCCGCGGCAAATAGTGTCTTCGACTCAAGTCGCCACATTCAAATACTTGCCCACCGACGCCGTTTTCTCCAGCGAGTACTGTTTGCTCAGATTGGCAATCATGCGGTTCAGGGCTTCGGTGGTGCTCTGGGTAGAAGCGGTCTGTTCTTCATCCGGCCGTTCTCGCCCTGCCTGTAAAGCCGCTTTCAGCTCGTCGCTGCTGACACCGCCGCTGCTGTCGCTATCGAGAACCTTGAGCAGCGCGGCACTGGTGTCAGTAGTTGAAGTCGCGCTGGCGCTGGTCTGTACTGCGCTGCTCAGTTCTGTCGCGGTCACGCTGCCGTCGCCATCGGCGTCGAGCTGGCTGAACAGTTCGTCGCTGTTGATGTGTGGCGGCGGTGGAGGTGGCGGGGTCAGGCTGGCGGTGAGTTCGTCCTGGCTGACGGTGCCGTCCTTGTTCTTGTCGAGGGCGGAAAAGAGTTCGTTGCTGTCGGCGGTGCTGCCGGCGCTGGTCAGGCCGCTGCTCAGTTCGTCGCTGCTGATGGCGCCGTCGCCATCGCTGTCGAGGGTGCTGATCAGGGCGTCGGCGAGGTCGGTGTCTGGTGCTTGATCGTGTGGCGGTGGCGGAGGGGGCGCCATGGCGGTCATTTCTTCGGCGCTGAGGCTGCCGCTGGCGTCACTGTCCAGATCGCCGAACTGTTTGCTCAGGTTGGCCAGCAGGCCGTCGTCGGACTTCTGCGACAGGACGCTTTTCAGTTCGTCCTGATCCACCGCGCCGTCGCCGTTGCTGTCGAGTTTGGCGAACAGTTCTTTTTGCAGTTGCTGGCTGCGGGCGTTTTGCGTGGAGGTGCTGCTGGTGCTGGTATAGCTCGTGTAATTGCTGACGCTACCGATCATCGGACTCACTCCTTGGAATGGAAAACCGGTGGGTGTACCGGCTTATGCAGCGTCAGGGCGCAAGTTGTCGGGGGTATGTGGGGTTTGTACCGGACGGTACACACGGCAGAATGAACACCGCCGAACCCCTGTGGGAGCGAGCCTGCTCGCGAAGAGGGCGGTACATTCAAAAGAGATGTTGGATCAGATGACGCCTTCGCGAGCAGGCTCGCTCCCACAGGGGGCGGTGGTGTTCTCAGGGGCGCGGCAGGCGAATGATGGCGGTAAGGCCACCGCCGGGGGTTTCTTCAAGATTGAGCTGGCCACCCAAACGTTGCGCTGCCTCGCGGGCAATGGTCATCCCCAACCCCACACCGCCAGAGTTGCGATTGCGCGAGCCTTCCAGGCGATAGAACGGTTCAAACACCGCTTCACGCTTGTCCTCGGCAATCCCCGGGCCGTGGTCGATCACGCGGATCAGCAGTTGCTCGCGCTGATCCTGCAATTCAATCCGCGCCTGCCCGGCGTAACGCAGAGCATTGTCCATGAGGTTGTTGATGCACGAACGCAGCGCCATCGGCTGCACCGGCAACGGTGCGCAATGGCCGCTGACGTGCACGTCGGCGCCCTGGTCCTGAGCGTTTTCGCACAGTGACTCGACCAGCGCCTGCACATCCATCAACTGCAAGGCTTCACTGGTTCGCTGTTCGTGCAGGTAAGTGAGGGTGGCGTCGAGCATGCCGATCATGTCGTCGAGATCCTGACGCATCTGGCCTTGCAGCTTTTCATCGCTGATGTTTTCCAGGCGCAGTTTCAGGCGTGACAGCGGTGTGCGCAAATCATGGGACACGGCACCGAGCATCCGCGCGCGCTGCTGCACCTGTTCGCGAATGCGTTGCTGCATCAGGTTGAAGGTGTGTGCCGCTTGTCGCGATTCCCGCGGGCCGGACTCGTCAAGCGGCGGACTGTCGAGGTCTTCGCTGAGGCGTTCGGCGGCGTCGCTCAGGCGCTGGATCGGGCGACTGAGCAGTTTGGCGCCGTACCATGCCGCGATCATCAGCGTGATGAACTGAAAGGTCAGCGGCACCACCGGGCCACCGAACCACGGACGCGGTGGCCGTGGCGGGTAGCGTGGGTCTTGCGCCATTGGTTGGCCGTTGGCGCCTTGGGAGAATTCCGGCGGCGGCGGAGGCGGCGGTGGGCCGTAGAGGCGGAACCAGGCGAACGCCAGCAGGTGCGCCAGGACAATCGCCACGAACAGCACGCCAAACAGGCGGCCGAACAGCGTGTCGAAGCGCGCCCGCATCAGCCGATGTCTCGCGCGTCGAACAGGTAACCCTCACCGCGCACGGTTTTGATCAACTGTGGAGCTTTCGGGTCGTCACCGAGTTTCTGCCGCAGACGCGAGACCAGCAGGTCGATGCTGCGGTCGAACGCTTCGATCGAGCGACCCCGGGCCGCATCGAGCAGTTGCTCGCGGCTGAGTACCCGACGCGGACGTTCGATAAACACCCACAGCAGGCGGAATTCGGCGTTGGACAGCGGCACCACCAGACCATCGTCGGCGATCAACTGGCGCAGGACGCTGTTCAGACGCCAGTTGTCGAAACGAATGTTCGCGCGCTGTTCGGTTCGATCGTCGCGCACCCGGCGCAGAATGGTTTGAATGCGCGCGACCAGTTCGCGTGGCTCGAACGGTTTGGCCATATAGTCATCGGCGCCCAGTTCCAGGCCGATGATGCGGTCGGTCGGTTCGCAACGTGCGGTGAGCATCAGGATCGGGATGTCCGATTCAGCGCGCAGCCAGCGGCATAGCGACAAGCCGTCTTCGCCGGGCAGCATCAGGTCCAGCACGACGACGTCGAAATGCTCGGCGAGCAGCGCCTGACGCATAGCCGCACCGTCGGTGACGCCGCTGGCGTGGATGTTGAAGCGCGCAAGGTAATCGATCATCAGCTCACGGATCGGCACGTCATCGTCGACGATCAGCGCACGAATGCTCCAGCGCTTGTCGTCTTTAGGCTCATCCGTCGCGGTCATTTGGGTGTTGTGCATGAGGCTGTTCATCTGCCAGTAGGCCGCCAACCACAAAAGATGGGCTGCGAGGTGGTGGTTTCAGCATAGGCGTCCAGCCGTGAGGCGGGAAGTGCTGATGTAAGGACGTGTTGCGGCTGGCGAGGCTAGCGCGGGTGCTTGTTGCTGGCATGTCGGTTGTGTATCGGAGTCGACACAATAGCAGCGAGCGCTATGCTGATCACGGTCGGCGCGACGATTTACCGATCATCGGGTGCCGCGCCGCCGCCGGTTCCGCTACAATGCGCGCCGATTTCGACCTGCCTGAGAGCCCATTCATGTCCGCCTGCCAGACTCCTATCATCGTCGCCCTGGATTTCCCCACCCGTGACGCCGCACTGAAGCTGGCCGACCAGTTGGACCCGAAACTGTGCCGGGTCAAAGTGGGCAAGGAACTGTTCACCAGTTGCGCCGCAGAAATCGTTGGCACCCTGCGTGACAAGGGTTTTGAAGTGTTCCTCGACCTGAAATTCCACGATATTCCCAACACCACTGCGATGGCCGTAAAAGCCGCTGCCGAGATGGGCGTGTGGATGGTCAACGTTCACTGTTCCGGCGGTATGCGCATGATGGCTGCTTGCCGTGAAGTGCTCGACAAGCGCACTGGCCCGCAACCGTTGCTGATCGGCGTGACCGTGCTGACTTCGATGGAACGAGAAGATTTGGCCGGTATCGGTCTGGACATCGAGCCGCAAGAACAAGTGCTGCGTCTGGCTGCGCTGGCCGAGAAGGCTGGTATGGACGGTCTGGTGTGCTCGGCGTTGGAAGCCTCGGCACTGAAAACCGCGCATCCGTCGCTGCAACTGGTGACTCCGGGGATTCGTCCGGCCGGCAGCGCGCAGGACGATCAGCGCCGCATTCTGACCCCGCGTCAGGCGCTGGATGCCGGTTCCGATTATCTGGTGATTGGCCGTCCGATCAGCCAGGCGGCGGATCCGGCCAAGGCATTGGCGTCGGTTGTAGCCGAAATCGCCTGATCAGGCACCGCAAAACCCTGTAGGAGTGAGCCTGCTCGCGATAGCGGTGTGTCAAAAACGTTAATGTTGACTGACACACCGCTATCGCGAGCAGGCTCACTCCTACATTTGTTTTGTGGTGATTTTAGATTTTCAGCACCAACTTGCCGAAGTTCTCACCACTGAACAATTTCATCAGCGTCTCCGGGAAGGTCTCCAGACCTTCGACGATATCTTCCTTGCTCTTGAGTTGCCCCTTGGCCATCCAGCCGGCCATTTCCTGCGCGGCGCTGGCGTATTGCGCGGCATAGTCCATCACCACAAAACCTTCCATCCGCGCGCGATTGACCAGCAGCGACAGGTAGTTGGCCGGACCTTTGACCGCTTCCTTGTTGTTGTACTGGCTGATCGCACCGCAGATCACCACCCGTGCCTTCATGTTCAAGCGGCTCAACACCGCATCGAGGATGTCGCCGCCGACGTTGTCGAAATACACGTCGACGCCTTTCGGGCATTCGCGTTTAAGCCCGGCCACGACATCTTCGGACTTGTAGTCGATGGCGCCGTCGAAGCCCAGTTCATCAATGAGGAACTTGCACTTGTCGGCGCCGCCGGCAATGCCGACCACGCGGCAGCCTTTGATCTTGGCAATCTGTCCGGCAATGCTGCCTACTGCACCCGCAGCGCCGGACAACACCACGGTGTCGCCAGCCTTCGGTGCGCCGACATCCAGCAGGGCAAAATACGCAGTCATGCCGGTCATGCCCAGCGCAGACAAATACACCGGCAGCGGCGCCAGTTTCGGGTCGACTTTGTAGAAACCTCTGGGCTCGCCGAGGAAGTAATCCTGCACGCCAATGGCGCCGTTGACGTAGTCGCCGACGGCAAATCCGGGATTGTTCGAGGCGATGACTTTTCCCACGCCCAGTGCACGCATGACTTCGCCGATACCCACCGGCGGGATGTAGGACTTGCCTTCGTTCATCCAGCCACGCATGGCCGGGTCGAGGGACAGGTATTCGTTCTTGACCAGAATCTGGCCCGCCGCCGGTTCGCCGACCGGCACTTCCTGATAGGTGAAGGTCTCGCGGTTGGCCGCACCCACCGGGCGTTTGGCGAGCAGGAACTGGCGATTGGTCTGGTTGGTCATGGCAGGCACTCGAACGGAATGAAGCCTTGTTGATAGACCCTCAGCGGCATTGGCGCAAGGTTGGCTGATGCGGCGAATGCACGCCGATCCAGTGCAGTGATGATCACCGGGACGGTTTTATCACTGCGACGCATGGGCACCTAAACAGCCATTGGATAGTGCTGACGCTCCTCATACCTCAATGGCTATGCTGCAAATCCCCTGCATCTATCCCTCCGAGGACACAACAATGAGCATGACGTTTTCCGGTGAAGTTGCCGTAGTCACTGGCGCGGCCAACGGCATCGGCCGGGCGACCGCCCAGGCATTCGCCGCCGAAGGTTTGAAAGTGGTGGTGGCCGATCTGGATGCGGCAGGAGGCGAGGGTACGGTAGCGCTTATTCGTACAGCCGGCGGCGAAGCGACCTTCGTGCGCTGCAACGTGACCGTCGAAAGCGAAGTGAAAAATCTGATGGACGAGGTCATCAATACCTACGGCCGTCTCGACTATGCCTTCAACAATGCCGGCATCGAAATCGAAAAAGGCAAACTGGCCGACGGCTCGATGGATGAGTTCGACGCGATCATGGGCGTCAACGTCAAGGGCGTCTGGCTGTGCATGAAGTATCAACTGCCGCTATTGCTGGCTCAGGGCGGCGGGGCGATCGTCAATACCGCCTCAGTCGCGGGGCTGGGCGCGGCACCGAAGATGAGCATCTATGCGGCGTCGAAGCATGCGGTGATCGGTTTGACCAAATCGGCAGCCATCGAATACGCCAAGAAGAAAATCCGCGTCAACGCTGTGTGTCCGGCGGTGATCGATACCGACATGTTCCGTCGCGCCTATGAGGCCGATCCGAAGAAGGGCGAATTCGCCAATGCCATGCACCCGGTCGGGCGCATCGGTAAAGTCGAGGAAATCGCCAGCGCTGTGTTGTACCTGTGCAGCGACGGTGCCGCTTTCACCACCGGCCACTCGCTGGCAGTCGACGGCGGCGTCACCGCATTCTGAACAACGCGCAATAAAAACTGCCCGCATTCGTTGCGGGCTTTTTTATGGATCACGGTCAGTTCCGTGAAGCCCCTTAAACAATGTGTATCAAATGGTTAGAACGGTCGCTTTTGGCGGCGTTGTCGCACAGCCTGTCCGGCGCGGCTGTGATTTACTGCCGCCAGCAAAACGGACAGGAGTTTGCTTGCTCATGGAATTGAGAATTGATCGACAGGCAATGGTGCCGGTCGTGCAGCAGATTGTTGACGGACTGACCGAGTGGATCCTGCAAAGTGGCGTAGTGCCGGCCACCCGTTTGCCCTCCGTGCGGCAAATCGCCCGGGATAATCTGCTCAGTCAGTCGTGTGTTGTCGAGGCGTGTGAACGGCTGGTATCGCAGGGCGTTCTGAGCGCCCGCCAAGGCTCCGGGTTCATTGTTGCCGCCTCGCCGTCGACACTGGGCGCCGATGATGAATTGGCGCCATTCGAGGGCCGCTATGCCTGGTGTGATGCAGTGTGCGAGGCAGCCGGGGGGGTGAAGCTGGGGGCCGGTGGTCTGCCGCAGAGCTGGCGCGAGCCTGACGACCTCAGCTATGCGCTGCGCGAGGTGGCGCGCACCGATATGGCCAGCCTGTTCAACTACAGCACGCCTTTGGGACTTCCTGCGTTGCGCGAGCAGATCGTCAAACGTCTGAAGCTGTTCGGTATCGAGGCTCGCAGTTCGCAGTTGCTGAGTACCTGCGGCGCGAGCCACGCGCTGGATCTGATCGTGCGCAGCTTGTTCAAGGCCGGAGACTGCGTGGTGGTCGAGACGCCAGGGTATGCGCCGCTGTTCGATCTCCTGCGCCTGCACGGCGTGCGTATGCTCGAGGTGCGTCGTACCCCGAACGGGCCGGATATCGAAGCGCTGGAGGCTTTGCTGCAACAGTTTCGGCCTGGCGCATTGTTCATCAACAGCCATCATCACAATCCCACCGGAAGCTGCCTGTCGGCGAGCGTGGCCCAACGCATCCTGCAACTGAGCAAGGCCTATGATTTGCGCGTGATCGAAGACGATGTCTACGCGGATTTGCATACGGGCAACGGTACGCGACTGGCGGCGCTGGATGATGAGGGGCGGGTCATCTATGTGGGCAGTTTTTCCAAGACGCTGAGCAGTTCGTTGCGGGTCGGGTTTGTCTTCGCCGAAACCGAAATGGTCAGGCGACTGGCTCAGGTCAAGATGATCAGCGGCTTGGGGGCGTCGAGGTTTACCGAGGCGGTGCTGGCCAGCCTGATGGTCAGCGGCGCTTACCGCAAACTGGTGCAGCGCCAGCGCCAACGCTTGAATGCCGATCGTGCCGCCGCGCTGCAGGCGCTGGAGGACGCCGATTGGGAGGTTTTCGGCAAGCCTGCGGGTGGGTTGTTCATCTGGGCGCGCTCGCGCATGACCGATCATGTTCGGGTACGCCGGCAGGCGCAGTACTGCGGCGTGTTGCTGTCAGCGCCTGATGCGTTCAGTCCCTGTGGCGAATCGGGCGACTGGTTGCGCATCAACGTCGCATACGCCTGCGATCCACGCGCTCGGCAGTTTTTTCGCAACACCGGTTCGGATCGACCTCAAGCGTTCTGAAAACGACGCGGGCGTAGCTTTTTGCCATTATTCCGACACCAGAGACTTGTGCGGGTGGATGGCCGTTGCGACTCTTCGCTCTACTGACAATGGCAGGGGACTAAGCGCAATGATTTCGGCCATGCAAGGACGTTTTGCCAACCTCGGTATGGCAAAAAAACTGGGTATCGGGTTTGTATTGGTTTTGCTTCTGACCGCGCTGGTGGCGGCCATTGGCGTCTGGTCCCTGCAAACCATCAGTCAGCGTTTCGACGGGCTGAAACAGATGTCCTCGCTTAACAGTGGCCTGCTCAAAGTGCGCCTGCTCGAGCAGGAATATGCCTTGCGCGGCGATCCGAAAACCGCCGATGCCTTGCGTAAGGGCGTCGACGAACTGGTTGCTCTGGCTGATCAGCTCAAGGCCCAGTCGGCGGCCAATGTGCCGGTCATGAATGATGTGCAGCAGTCGCTCGGCGCTTATCGCAAAGCGTTCGATGAGTTTGTATCGTTGACCCAGGCCAAGGACCTCGCACTGGAAATGGCCAGTTGGTCGGTGTCCAGTGTGGCCAATAACCTCGATGTGTTGCAGGCCGGACTTGCCGACGACGGTGCGTATACCTTGAAGGACACCGAGGGCAAGGACGGAGCGCAGTTCATTGAGCAGGCCAACCAGGTCAGTCAGGTGTCGCGGTTGATGCTGCAAGCGATGAACGAAGCGCGGATTCGCCTCGATCAAAGCCGCAAGGGCGATGCCGACAGTGCCGGCAAGGGCAATATCGAACAGGCCGCGCAGGCTCAGGCGCAAGCCGAAGAACTGAAAACCACAGTCAAGGACGAGGGTTACCTGACCGTGCTCAATGAAGTGTCCGGGCATATCGCCGGTTTCAACGACAAACTGGCCGAGTACACCGGATTGCTCGCGCAGGAAAAAACCGTCTACGAGCAATTGCACCAGCGTGCCGACCAAGTGGTCGAGCGGGTGAATCAGGCTTATGTCGCTGAAGACGGCGCGATGCAGGCGGAACTGAAGAAAAACTCGCTGCTGATCGTTGGTTCATCGGCGCTGGCGTTGTTGGTCGGATTGCTGGCCGCGTGGTTGATTACTCGTCTTATCGTCGCGCCACTGCGCAGTGTGATTCAAGTCGCCCAGCAGATTGCCGCCGGTGACTTGAGTGCGACCGTGGAGGTGACCCGGCGTGACGAGATCGGCCAGTTGATGTTGGCGATGCAGCAGATGGGTGCAGGACTGAGTGCGATTGTCAGCGGGTTGCAAGCAGGTATCGAGCAACTGGCCAGTTCGGCGCAATCGCTGTCGGCGGTCACCGAGCAGACCAACCTTGAGGTCAGCAGCCAGAAGGAAGAAACCGAGCAGGTCGCCACGGCAATGAACCAGATGACCGCCACCGTGCATGACGTTGCGCGCAATGCCGAAGAGGCGGCGTTGGCTGCGCAGACGGCGGATGACAAGGTCGAGAGTGGTCAGCAGGTGGTGCGCCAGAGCATGGCGCGCATTGAGCTATTGGCTGATTCGGCGACGTCGGCCAGTTCCAGCATCGAAAGCCTCAGTGCGGAAATCCAGAATATCGGGACGGTGCTGGGGGTGATCAAAAGCGTCGCTGAGCAGACCAATCTACTGGCGCTGAATGCCGCGATCGAGGCGGCCCGGGCCGGGGAGCAGGGCAGGGGCTTTGCGGTGGTGGCCGATGAGGTGCGCGCACTGGCTCGGCGCACGCAGCAATCGACTGAGGAAATTGAACGGCTGGTGAGTGCATTGCGCTCGGCGGCGCATTCGTCGGTGCAGCAGATTCAGAGCAGCGGGGAGTTGGTGAAGCTGGCGGTGAGTGATGCGTTGCAGACCGAGAGTGCGCTGGGGAGTATTGCGGTGGCGGTGTCGTTGATTCAGCAGATGAATCAGCAGATTGCGGCGGCGGCCGAGGAGCAGAGTTCGGTGGCGGAGGAGATCAATCGCAGTGTGACGAGTATTCGCGCGAGTGCAGATCAGTCGTCGATCGCGATGCGCGGGAATGCGGCTTCGAGTGTTGAGCTGGCGCAGTTGGGGAGTGAGTTGCGCGGGATGGTTGGGCATTTTCGGCTTTGACGCTTTGGGCTTGGCGGCCTTTGGGCCGACCAGGCTCTAGGGGTTTTTGGGGGTATATCCGTTGCTGCGGGTGTTGCCGCTGACGGTTCCGCTCTTACAGCGGGTCACTTTTTCCAGGCGCCGAAAAAGTAACCAAAAAGGCTTGCTCCTACGTGCGGCCCGCTCGCTGGGGCTCGGGGTTCCTTCGCTCCGGGATCGATCCGGGCGCAGCGCCTACGGTTTGCTTCGCTGCACCTCCTCTCGCTGTGTTTGGCTGCGCCAAACGGTCGCTGCGCTCCCACCCCCGGATCAATCCCTCCACTCAGCCTTCCGACGTCGCCCGTGGATCAAGATCAAGAGCGGCAGCCGAGCTAACGCTCATCCTGTTGAGTGGTGAGAGGCAGAAGCACTGCGGGTTTTGCTCTTGCTCTTCTGTGGGAGCGAGCTTGCTCGCGAAGGCGGCCTGACAGCCGACCAATCTCTGCCGAATGTACTCAAACCATGTGGGAGCGAGCCTGCTCGCGAAAGCGGCCTTGCAGCCAACCCATCTCTGCCGGATGTACTCAATCCCATTGTAGGAGTGAGCCTGCTCGCGATGGCGGCCTTGCAGCCAACCCATCTCTGCCGGATGTACTCAATCCCATTGTAGGAGTGAGCCTGCTCGCGATGGCGGCCGGATAGCCGACCAACCTCTGTCAGATGTACTCAGCCCCCTTGTGGGAGCGAGCCTGCTCGCGAAAGCGGCCTCACATTCACCGGTTTTCTATCAGGTTCACTCCCCCGAACCCACAAAAAAGCCACCTCTCGGTGGCTTCTTTTTCGACATCTGCAATCAGTCGTAAATCACTTTCTTCTTCCAGTCGGCATCGGCCTCGGCATCTTTGAGGCCGGCGGTCAGTTGGTTCTCTTCACCCTCAACCGGTGCAATCTTGTCCATGACCTGGGCGTTGGCGCGGGCCAGCAGTTTTTCCAGGTATTGCAGCTGTTCTGCATACACCTGCGGGTCCTGCTGTTTGCGCAGGTATTGCACGCCGCGTTCGAAGGCGAGGCGGGCCTGGCCGGGCTGGTTTTGTTGCAGGGACTGTTGGCCGAGGTTGTTGAAGAATTCGATGTGCAGCAGCACCAGGATGTGGCGGACTTCGCGGATCCAGTGCTTGGCTTCGTTCGGTGGCAGGAAGCCATCGTGGGCGGCGCGGGTGATCTGGCCGTGAAGGGCTTCGAGCAGGAAGCGTACGTCTTTTGCCTTGGCTTCGGTCAGGATCGGCGCCGGTGGGTTGTTGACCGGGATCGATTCGCCTTGGGCGACCAGGGCGCTCAGTTCGCTGATGCGTGCTTTGGTGGTGGCGCTGGTTTTTTCCAGGTTCAACAGACGTTGACAGACGTTCAGTTCCAGACGGGTCAGCAGCAGTTTGAGTGCAGGGGTCATGAACTGGCCCGGGAAGGTCTCGGTCAGTTCGCCGCAGCGGCGCAGGCGGTCGTTGAGTTCGACCTTGGTACGGGCCTTCTCCAGTTTGTTGTTTTCCACCACATGGTTCATGTAGCCAATGGCGATCAGAATTGCGATCCCGGCTATGACTAGCAGGGTGATCATGAGTGGTGTCACCGGTAAGACCTCTTTATAGGGTTCGCATGCGAGTGTAGTGGCTGGGCATTTAACCGCCTAGCGCCGCTCGACTGGTTGGATCGGCAGGTTCAATCTGTATCGGCCGCACGCTGCTTATATGAATGCTGGCGCTGCGGGTGCAGATTGCCATCACTGTGCGGTGGACTATAACGTCTTGGCGAGTGGCGGAATATAGGCGTCAATCGTCGGGCGACGGAAAAGCCCGGTTGCTGCCGTAAAGCAGGTCGAAGTCATTGATTTAAATAAATTTATATCAAGGGGTTGACGACCTCTCAATCCATCCATAGAATGCGCGCCACTTGCAGCGTAAAGCACACAGCGAAGCGCGGCAGGGAGTGAATGTTGTAGCGTGTCCCCTTCGTCTAGTGGCCTAGGACACCGCCCTTTCACGGCGGTAACAGGGGTTCGAGTCCCCTAGGGGACGCCAATGCGGGAATAGCTCAGTTGGTAGAGCACGACCTTGCCAAGGTCGGGGTCGCGAGTTCGAGTCTCGTTTCCCGCTCCAATTTTAAACAGCATTGCTTTCGGGCGGTGCTGAGTGAAACCAGAGCCAAGTCTTCGGATGCGGATCTGGACACCGAAACACACACCATGTGTTCCGGGTAGCGTGTCCCCTTCGTCTAGTGGCCTAGGACACCGCCCTTTCACGGCGGTAACAGGGGTTCGAGTCCCCTAGGGGACGCCATTTGCGGGAATAGCTCAGTTGGTAGAGCACGACCTTGCCAAGGTCGGGGTCGCGAGTTCGAGTCTCGTTTCCCGCTCCAAATTCTAGAAACGCCGCTCCGTGAGCGGCGTTTTTATTAGTGAAAGTTGTAGCCTGTGTCCCCTTCGTCTAGTGGCCTAGGACACCGCCCTTTCACGGCGGTAACAGGGGTTCGAGTCCCCTAGGGGACGCCATTGCGGGAATAGCTCAGTTGGTAGAGCACGACCTTGCCAAGGTCGGGGTCGCGAGTTCGAGTCTCGTTTCCCGCTCCATATTCACAAAAACGCCGCTCAATAGAGCGGCGTTTTTGTATGCGCGTGATGTGTGGTTGTGCCATCAGGTCATGCAGAAAAAGGCCCGTCGAAGCGATTCGGCGGGCCTTTTTGCGTTTTGCGTCTGCCTACCAGGATAGCATCAGGCGGCCGGCAAACAGAATCAGCACCACGCCCATGGTGCGTTCGAACCAATGTCCCATGCGCATGAACAGCAGGCGTACTTTGCTGCTCGAGAAAAACAGCGCCACGATCACGAACCACAGCGCGTTTACAAAACACATCCACAAACCATATAACGCCTGGATTTGCAGAGGGGTTTCGGCGCTGATGATCGTTGTGAAAATGGCCAGGAAAAATAGCGTGGCCTTGGGGTTGGTTGCGTTGGTCAGAAAACCGGTGCTGAAGGCTTTGAACAAGGTTTGGGCAACCACCGGCTCCTCACTGTTTTTCTCACCTTCAAGGGCCGATTTGGGTTTACTGCGCAGCAGACTGATACCCAAATACAGGATGTAAGCACCGCCGATCACTTTGGCGACGGTCAACAACCAAGGGGTCGTGTGCATCAATGCCCCCACGCCCAGTAGCGTGTACAGCACGTGTACGGAAATCCCCGCGCCAATACCCAGCGCCGTGCAGATACCCACCAGTCGGCCGAAGCGTACGCTTTGGCGAATAGTCACCGCGAAGTCCGGGCCGGGAGCAACCACAGCCAGGAAGTGAATAGTAGCCAGCGCCAGAAACTCGCCCAGATAATTCGAATACATCTCAGCTCCAGTAGGTCAGGGGTGAAGCATTGCCGCGATAGCCGACAAAAAAGGAAAGGCTCAAGCGCGGATCTGCCACGCCCGGGGTCACCGAGTGCATGCGACGCGAATTGAACATGATGAAATCGCCGGGTTGCGGTCGGACTTCCAGCGCGGGTGGGCCGAGCAGCGCCGGTTCGATGCCGTAACTGTCGCCACGCATCTCGTCGAACTGATCCGGGGTGATGTCGTCGTCCCACATCTGCAGCGCACCGCCCTCGGTGGGCATGTTCAGATAGACGTTGCAGGCGAACTGCGCCTCCAGGCTGCGGGCCTGGAAACTGTCCGGGGCGTCCTTGGCGAAGATGTCGTGATGGGCGAGGAAGCACACGCCGGGTTTCACTACTCGCGACAGGCCGACATACATTTTCCGGCCGTAGAGATTTTCCAGGTGTGCGCCGGCCGGCCAGGATTCGTCGAGCATGCAGCGCAAGGTATCGATCGGTGAGGAATAGGGGGCGCAGCGATTGCGCAGTTCCGCGATGTTGCTGGTGGCGCGTTCGAAGTAGTCTTCGATCAGTAACGGCTGGTTTTCCGCCTCATAAAAAGCCATGCCGATGCGGCCGATGCTCGGTGCGTTGATGTAACCCTCAAAACCTGGAGCAAGAATTTTGTTGCCAATCTGAATGGCCAGCGGCTCAGGCAGAAAACCTTTGACGCGGATGGCGAGGACTTCTTCGTTGGCCAGTTTTTTTATGCACGTCTCATCGAGACGCTCGACGTCTAGCATCATTGTTTTTAGGTCCATCTATCGATAGTCAACGGAACCGGCGAATGCGGTTCCCCCGGCGTCGGACGCTGCGTGAGGCAGCGCCCGAAATGCTCAATCCACGCTGTAGTGGACGGACAACGTGCCTTTCTTCTGCGAAAGGGACGCGATCGTGACTGTGCCCAGATCCTTCAGGCTACGTACATGGGTGCCGCCGCAGCCATAGGCGGGCAGTTCACCAAAACCGATTTCCCGCGCACCTTCGCGTAGCGAGGTCAGGCGGGGCAGGTCGTGCTCGATCCAGTGGTCGATCCCGGTTTGAACGGTCTCGGTGTCGACTTCCTGCGCAGCATCGCCGGGTTTGAATTGCACTCGACCTTCATCCGGCCAGTGGTGTGCCTTGATCGGCATCCAGCCCATGGCCTGAACGAAATGTCCGATCAGGTGGCCGGCCGAATGCATACGGGTGTTGAAGCTGCGGCGTTCTCCATCGACCCGGATACAAGTCATGCCAAGCTTTACCGGGCGGTCGACGTAATGAACGATCCGGTCCGGTTCCTGTACGACGCGTAATACCTGGCTCTCATCGATCCAGCCGGTATCGCAGGGCTGTCCACCCCCTTGCGGATGGAACAGAGTGGCGCGCAGCACCACGGCAAATTCGTTCTCGTGGGGCGTGCAGTCGAGGACTTCTACATTAGCCTTGAGGTCATCACTATGGAAAAAGAGGCGAAGCGTCATATTCCATGCCCTAATTTAAATTTCTATTTTTATTATATGAATCGTGTAATAACGTGATAATCCGTTAAAACATCAAAGGACTTGTGCGCTGTGAGCATAAATCTTCCGCTCCCGCTGCTTGGTGAGATGGCAATCTTCGTGAAGGTCGTGGAGACCGGCAGCTTTTCTGAAGCGGCTCGGCAAATGGGTTCATCGCCGTCGGCGGTCAGTCGCAGTATTTCGCGGCTGGAAAAAGCCTTGGCTACGCGACTGTTGCAGCGCACTACGCGCAAGCTGCGTTTGAGTGATGGCGGCGAAGAGGTATTCAAGCGTTGTCAGGAGATGGTAAGCGCGGCCAAGTCAGTGATGGAAATCAGTGGCCAGTTCACCCATGAAGCGGAAGGGCTGGTGCGGGTCAGCGTGCCAAAAGCAGTCGGGCGGTTTGTGATTCATCCGCACATGCCAGAGTTTCTGCGGCGTTATCCCAAGGTTGATGTCGAGTTGCTACTGGAAGATCGCCAGGTCGATTTGATCGACGACCATGTCGATCTGGCCATTCGTATTACGGATCGACCACCGGCCGGGTTGGTCGGGCGGCAATTGCTGACCATCGATCATTTGCTCTGTGCCACGCCGCAGTACCTGGCCGAGCACGGCACCCCGACTCACCCTCATGATTTGCTCAATCACAGCTGTATTTATCTGGGTGAGACCCCCAGCGACGCACGCTGGAAATTCAAGAAAGGCAGCAAGGCAGTGACGGTGGGTGTGCGCGGTCGCTATGCCGCCAATCACACCGGTGTGCGATTGGGTGCGGTGTTGCAGCACATCGGCATCGGCAGCCTGCCGTATTTCACTGCCCGTTACGCACTTGAGCAGAAGTTGATTGTGCAGGTGCTGCCGGACTGGACCTTTCTGGCGTCCTATCACGGCGGACTGTGGCTGCTGCATTCGCCGACGCGCTATCTGCCTCCCAAGTTGCGCGTGTTTATCGACTATCTGGTGGAGTGTCTGCAGAAAGAGCCGACCTTGAGCAAGCCGGGCAAGTCAGGTGGTGCGAGTAACGCAGCCATGGCGTATGAATTACCGGAAAGCGAGGGATTGCTGTAACGCAGAAGCAAAAGATCGCAGCCTTCGGCAGCTCCTACAGGGGATTGCGTGAGTCCACTGTAGGAGCTGCCGAAGGCTGCGATCTTTTGATTTTCAACCAAACAGTTAAATCAGTGCTTGCTGTCCTGAGCGGACATCGCCAGCAGCTGTTTTTCCTGATTCCAGTCGAACGGTTCATCGTTCTGTTCGGCTTCGTAACGGCGTTCTTCCAGGGCCTGATACATGTCGATCTCTTCATCGGACAGGTAGTGCAGGCAGTCACCGGCGAAGAACCACAGCAGATCGCGCGGGATCAGGTGGGCGATCTGCGGGTAACGGCTAATCACTTGAGTCAGGATGTCCTGGCCCAAGTACTGGCTTTCGATCGGATCGATCGGCAGCGATGCGAGCAGTTCGTCGAAGCGCTCCAGGAACAGGGCATGGCTTTCTTCGGGAACCTGTTCGGCCTCACCTACGGCGACCAGGATGCTGCGCAGGTGGTCGAGTAATACAAGATGATCGGCAACGACGTTGGACACGAGATAAGTCCTCAAGAGCAAAACGGGCGCGGGAGTATAAAGCTCCTGCGCCCTCTTGGACATGGTTGTCAGGATCAGCGGACTTTGCCCTCTGCCAGCATCAACTCCTCTTTGTCGAAATCATCGACATCGATCACCTTGCGTCGCGCCGCTTCGGCATCGCGCAGACTCTGCGCTTCCACCGGTTGTAATACTCCAGCTTCAAGCGCGGCATCGATGGCGTGTTCGCCCGCGACCGGTTTGACCTGACCGCTTTTCAGCGAGGTGTGCAGTTTTTTGTGCAACGGCTGCGCGGCATTCAGCAGATCGCTGGCGTGTTGCAGCGCGCCGACGGCATCGTCTGCCGACTGCGGGCGATAGCAACCGGCAAGCAGTTCTTCCAGCGCCGGATCACCCTTGGCGCGACCAATGACGCCAGCCACTTCGGCACCGAGTTTGTCCGACGGGCCTTTGTGACGACGACCAAACGGGAATACGATGGCGCGCAACAGACAGCCAAACACTTTGTTCGGGAAGTTGCGCAGCAATTCATCCAGCGCCCGTTCCGACTGGCCGAGGCTTTCTTCCATCGCCCAACGGAACAGCGGCTCCATGTACGCCGGCGAATCCAGATCGTGATAACGCTTGAGCGCGGCAGAGGCCAGATACAGGTTGCTCAATACATCGCCCAGACGTGCCGAGAGACGTTCACGACGTTTCAACTCGCCGCCGAGCAGCATCATGCTGAAGTCGGCGAGCATGGCGAATGCCGCTGCCTGACGATTGAGTGCGCGGAAGTAGCCCTGACTGATCTTGTCGCCCGGCGCGTGTTCGAAATGGCCGAAGCCGAGGTTCAGCACCAGCGTACTGGCGGCGTTGCTCACGGCAAAACCGATGTGTTTGAGCAGCAAGCCGTCGAACTCTTTCAGCGCCTGATCCTTGTCCTCACGCCCCGCCAGCGCCATTTCCTTGAGCACAAACGGATGGCAGCGAATCGCGCCCTGACCGAAGATCATCAGGTTGCGCGAGAGGATGTTCGCGCCTTCCACGGTGATGAAGATCGGCGCACCGTTCCAGCTGCGCCCGAGGTAGTTGTTCGGGCCCATGATGATCGCCTTGCCGCCGTGCACATCCATGGCGTGGCTGATGCACTCACGGCCGCGCTCGGTAAGGTGATACTTGAGGATTGCCGACAGCACCGAAGGTTTTTCGCCCAGGTCCACCGCGTTGGCAGTGAGCATCCGCGCGGCATCCATCATCCATGCGTTGCCGCCGATGCGCGCCATGGCTTCCTGAATACCCTCGAAGGCCGACAGCGGCACATTGAACTGCTCGCGAATCTGCGCGTACTGGCCGGTGACCAGACTGGTGAATTTCGCCGCGCCGGTACCGACGGCTGGCAACGAGATCGAACGGCCGACCGACAGGCAGTTCATCAGCATCATCCAGCCCTTGCCGAGCATTTCCTGACCGCCGATAAGGAAGTCCAGCGGGATGAACACATCCTTGCCGGAGTTCGGGCCGTTCATGAACGCAGCACCCAGTGGCAGGTGACGACGACCGATTTCCACGCCGGCGGTATCGGTCGGGATCAGCGCCAGGCTGATGCCGAGGTCTTCCTTGTCGCCCAGCAGATGTTCCGGGTCATAGGCCTTGAAAGCCAGGCCGAGGAGAGTCGCGACCGGGCCGAGGGTGATGTAGCGTTTTTCCCAGTTCAGGCGCAGGCCGATGACTTCCTGACCTTCCCACTGACCTTTGCAGATGATCCCGGTGTCGGGCATCGCCCCGGCATCGGAACCCGCGAGCGGGCCGGTGAGGGCAAAGCACGGAATGTCATCGCCCCGGGCCAGACGCGGCAGGTAGTGGTTGCGTTGTTCGTCGGTGCCGTAATGCAGCAGCAGTTCGGCCGGGCCGAGTGAGTTCGGCACCATGACAGTGGAGGCGAGGTCACCGCTGCGGGTGGCCAGTTTCATCGCCACTTGCGAGTGCGCGTATGCAGAGAAGCCTTTACCGCCGAATTCTTTCGGAATGATCAGGGCAAAAAAGCCGTGTTCCTTGATGTGCGTCCAGGCTTCGGCCGGCAGGTCCATCGACTGGCCGATCTGCCAGTCGGTGACCATGGCACAGAGTTCTTCGGTCGGGCCATCAATGAACGCCTGTTCTTCGTCAGTGAGTTGTACTTTCGGATAGGCCAGCAGTTTGTCCCAGTCCGGACGGCCGCTGAACAGCTCGCCATCCCACCACACGGTACCGGCGTCGATCGCGTCGCGTTCGGTCTGCGACATCGGCGGCAGGGTTTTCTGGAACCAGTTGAACAGCGGCGCGGTGAAATGTTTGCGGCGCAGGTCAGGCAGCAGCAACGGTGCAGCGACCACCGCCAGCAAGACCCACAAGATCACCAATAACCAGCCCGGCGCGTGACTGAAAATACCCATCGCCAACAAGTAGACGGCAACAATGCCCAACGCAGGCAGCGGGGCGATGCGCCGGTGGGCGAGATACGCCACGCCAACGATCAAAACCAGTATCCACAACAACAGCATATTCAGTCCTCCGTGAACCAAGGCAAATCGACCCTCCAGAGCTTAGACGGCATCTGTAAAAGCGGGTGGTCAGAGCAAGGTGATTGAAATCGTGGGAAACCCCGGATGGTTTTCGTAGGTTCGGTGGGCAACACGTGTGGGAAATCGTTCGCCGATCCCGCGTCTTTGCGTCCAAGTTTGGCCGAAACGTCGTTATCTCTGTGCTGAAGCTGTCGCTAGACTCGGGGCTCACCCAGGAGATTGTCGTCATGCACGAGTATCTGAGTCCCGGCCGCTTCATCGATAGTGACCACCCGGCGGTGGTGGAGTTCGCCGAACAACATCGGGGTGCCAGCCGCGATCCACTCGAGCAGGCGATCAGTCTTTATTACGCCGTGCGTGAGGCGGTGCGCTACAACCCCTACACCTTCAGTCGCGATCCGCAGACCTTGCGTGGCAGCTATGCGTTGGCGACGGGGGAGAGTTATTGCGTACCGAAAGCCACGCTGCTGGCGGGTTGCGCGCGGCATTGCGGGATCCCGGCGCGCATCGGTCTGGCCGATGTGAAAAATCACCTGTCGACCCCGCGTCTGCTCGAGTTGCTGAAAAGCGATATGTTCGCCATGCACGGCTATACCGAGTTCTTTCTCAATGATCGCTGGATCAAGGCAACACCGGCGTTCAACCAGAAGCTCTGCGAGTTGTTCAATGTCGCGCCGCTTGAGTTCGACGGTATCAACGACAGCGTTTTCCACCCGTTCAACCGCGACGGTGCGCAGTTGATGGAGTATCTGGTCGATCACGGTCCATTCGCCGATGTCCCGGAAACGTTCTTCTTCGAGCATCTGCAAAAGTGCTATCCGCACCTGTTCACCGATCAGCAGCCGCCATTGCTGGGCGATATGCAGAGTGATTTGAGCCGCGTCTGATCCGGCGTATGCTGCCTGCCCACTCATTTGAAAAGAGGCGGTCATGCTGAAGATCTGGGGACGGAAAAACTCATCGAATGTCAGGAAGCCGTTGTGGGCCGCCGAGGAACTCGGTCTGGCTTACGAGGCGATCGATGCCGGTGGCGCATTCGGCGTAGTCGACACTCCTGAGTACCGGGCGATGAATCCGAACGGTCGGGTGCCGGTGATCGAGGACGACGGTTTTGTGCTGTGGGAATCCAACGCCATCGTTCGCTATCTGCTGGCCAGGCATGCGCCCGACAGCAACTGGTATTCGGCCGATCCGCAAGCTCGCGCCATCGCCGACAAATGGATGGACTGGACCACGTCGAGTTTTGCCGGTCCCTTCCGCACGGTGTTCTGGGGCGTGTTGCGCACGCCGGCGGACAAGCAGGACTGGGCCGCGATCAACGCCGCGATCAAGGAATGCAATGAGCTGCTGAGCATGGCCGACAATGCCTTGGCCAGTCAGCCTTATCTTTCCGGAAAAGACATCGGCATGGGTGATATTCCGCTCGGCAGTTTCATTTATGCCTGGTTCGAGATGCCCATCGAACGCGCCCCGCAACCGCATCTGCAAGCCTGGTACAAGCGCCTGAAGCAGCGTCCGGCCTACCAGAAAGCCGTCATGACCGCGTTGACTTAATACCTACTATCGACACACTTGACTGTACTTGTACGGCGGCGGCAAGCACCATTGCGCACTTGCGCTGCGGTTCGATCCTTCGCCGCCGTCTCCTTTTTTCTTTCAATGGTGCGTAAATCAGATATGAGTTCCGCTCTGTCCATCCGGCAGCTAACCAAAACCTACGGCAACGGGTTCCAGGCCTTGAGTGGTATCGATCTGGACGTCGCCGAAGGTGATTTTTTCGCCTTGCTCGGCCCTAACGGAGCCGGCAAATCCACGACCATCGGCATTCTCTCGACCCTGGTCAACAAGACCAGCGGCAGCGTGAATATCTTCGGTCATGACCTGGACAAGAATCCTGCGCAGCTCAAGCGCTCGATCGGCGTGGTGCCCCAGGAATTCAACTTCAACCAGTTCGAAAAGACCTTCGACATCGTCGTGACCCAGGCCGGTTACTACGGCATTCCGGCGAAGATCGCCAAGGAACGCGCCGAGCAGTACCTGACCCAACTGGGCCTGTGGGACAAGCGCGATGTGCCGTCGCGTTCGTTGTCCGGCGGCATGAAGCGGCGCTTGATGATCGCTCGTGCGCTGGTACACGAACCACGTCTGCTGATCCTCGATGAACCGACCGCAGGCGTCGACATCGAGCTGCGTCGCTCGATGTGGACGTTCCTCACCGAACTGAACCAGAAAGGCATCACCATCATCCTCACCACGCACTATCTGGAAGAGGCTGAGCAGTTGTGCCGCAACATCGGCATCATCGACCACGGCACCATCGTCGAGAACACCAGCATGAAACAATTGCTGGGCCAGTTGCACGTGGAAACCTTCCTGCTGGACCTGAAAAACGACTTGCACGCCGCGCCGCAATTGCTCGGCTATCCGGCCCGGTTGATCGACGGCCACACTCTCGAAGTCCAGGTCGACAAATCCATGGGCATCACGGCGTTGTTCACCCAGTTGGCGCAGCAGAACATCGAAGTGCTGAGCCTGCGTAACAAAACCAATCGCCTCGAGGAGCTGTTCGTGTCCCTGGTGGAGAAAAATCTGTCGAAGGTGGCGGTATGAGTTCCGAATTCCGTCCCAACCTCGTCGCCCTGCAGACCATTGTTTACCGCGAGGTCAAACGCTTCACGCGGATCTGGCCGCAAACGCTGCTGCCGCCGGCGATCACCATGGTTTTGTACTTCGTGATCTTCGGTAACCTGATCGGTCGCCAGATCGGTGACATGGGTGGCTTCACTTACATGGAGTACATCGTGCCGGGGCTGATCATGATGTCGGTGATCACCAACTCCTACGGCAACGTGGTGTCGAGTTTCTTCGGCAGCAAGTTCCAGCGTTCGATCGAGGAATTGATGGTGTCGCCGGTATCGCCGCACACGATTCTGATCGGCTTCACCATTGGCGGCGTGTTGCGTGGGCTGATGGTTGGCGTGATCGTGACGATTCTGTCGCTGTTCTTCACCCATCTGCAGGTGCATCACCTCGGGGTGACCATCCTTGTGGTGGTGCTGACGGCGACGATCTTTTCGCTGCTGGGCTTTATCAACGCCGTGTTTGCGCGCAACTTCGATGATATTTCGATCATCCCGACTTTTGTGCTGACGCCGCTGACGTATCTGGGTGGGGTGTTTTACTCGATCACCTTGCTGCCGCCGTTCTGGCAGACCGTTTCGTTGGCCAACCCGGTGCTGCACATGGTCAACGCTTTTCGTTACGGCATTCTCGGTGTGTCGGATATCCGCATCGGCATCGCGATCACCTTTATGCTGGTGGCGACCGTTGTGTTGTACCTCGGTTGTGCACGGTTGCTGGTGAGTGGGCGCGGGATGCGTACCTGACTCCAGACCGAGTCGACTGCTTCGCGAGCAAGCTCGCTCCCACAGGGGATCTTCGGCACAACAAAGATCCAGTGTGGGAGCGAGCCTGCTCGCGAATGCAAACGCCACAAATCAAAACGGCCTCCCACTGCGGAGGCCGTTTTGCATTCAGCGCATGCGGCTTTTCTTGCGCCGCGCCCATTGCCGCGCGACCCACCAGCGCCAATACATCATCACCAGGCAATAGGCGAGGGCGCCAAGCACCAGCCCTACCACCACCGAGCCGAGCAGAAACGGCTGCCACAACGTCGACAATTCGCCGCTGATCCATTCCCAGGTCAGCTCATCCGGAAGATGCCGGGCGGGCACGTCCATCAAAAACGCCCCAGCCTGATAAGTGCAGAAGAACACCGCCGGCATGGTGATCGGATTGGTCAGCCACACCAGGCTGACTGCAATCGGCATGTTCCCCCGCACCATGACGGCGAGTGCGGCGGCCACCAGCATCTGCGCCGGAATCGGCAGGAATGCGGCGAACAGGCCGACCGCCATCGCCCGTGCGACCGAGTGACGATTGAGGTGCCAGAGGTTCGGGTCATGCAGCAACTTGCCGAGAAAGCGTAAGGATTTGTGTTCCCTGATGCTCGTCGGGTCGGGCATGTAACGTTTGAATAAGCGCCGGGGCATAAGGCTTCTCGGTCGGTTAAGGCGGCAAGTATGTCTGGATTCTACGAAGCGCCCATTCAGACTTTGTGACAATTGTTGACGACGGACGTGCCCGACACCCGCTATGCCTAAGTGTGGAACTCTCAAGGACGGGCTTATGCGCACAGGGATGATGGCGCTCGCAGTCGGTCTGCTGGTCGCGGTTTTTATGCCGGCATTACCGCCGGTCTGGTTGCTGCTGTTGTTGCCGGTTGTGGCTTTGATGCTGCTGCCGTTTCGCAGCTATCCGTTGGCGTTTTTGCTGTTTGGCTTCACGTGGGCCAGTGTCGGTGCGCAGTGGGCGTTGAATGACCGTTTGCCGGCCGGGCTGGATGGCGAAACCCGGTGGGTTGAAGGGCGGGTGGTCGGGTTGCCGCAGAACAGCGACGGCGTGGTGCGTTTCGAATTGGCTGATACGCTCTCCCGTCACGAAAAACTGCCACCCCTGATGCGCCTGGCCTGGTACGGCGGGCCGCCGGTCAACAGCGGCGAGCGCTGGCGTCTGGCGGTCAAGCTCAAGCGTGCCGGTGGTTTGCTCAATCCGGACGCTTTCGATTACGAGGCGTGGCTACTGGCGCAACGCATCGGTGTGACCGGCACGATCAAGGACGGCCAACGCCTGAGCGAGGCACGCTGGGCCTGGCGCGACAGTATTCGGCAGCGTTTGCTCGAGGTGGACGCACAGGGGCGGGCCGGGGCATTGGCGGCGCTGGTGCTGGGCGATGGCTCGGGACTCAGTCGCGAGGACTGGCAGATTTTGCAGGATACCGGCACCGTGCACTTGCTGGTGATTTCCGGTCAGCACATTGGCTTGCTGGCGGCGGTGATGTACATGCTGGTTGCCGGCTTGGCCCGCTTTGGCCTGTGGCCGCTGCGCTGGCCCTGGCTGCCGTGGGCCTGCGGCCTGGCATTCGCGGCTGCGCTCGGTTATGGCCTCCTTGCCGGTTTCGACGTACCGGTACAGCGCGCCTGCGTGATGGTCGGGCTGGTGCTGTTGTGGCGCCTGCGCTTTCGTCATCTTGGTGCGTGGTGGCCGTTGTTGCTGGCGTTCAATGCGGTGCTTTTGCTCGATCCCCTGGCCAGCCTGCGCCCCGGCTTCTGGTTGTCCTTTACGGCCGTAGCAGTGTTGATTTTTACCTTTGGTGGCCGCTTGGGTGGGTGGCGTTGGTGGCAAACCTGGACGCGGGCGCAATGGTTGATAGCCATCGGTCTGTGCCCGGTGTTGCTGGCACTGAATCTGCCGATCAGCCTGAGCGGGCCATTGGCAAATCTGTTGGCGGTGCCTTGGGTCAGCCTCGTGGTGTTGCCGCCGGCACTGCTCGGCACGCTGATGTTGCCGGTGCCGCATGTCGGGGAAGGTCTTTTGTGGCTGGCCGGCGGTTTGATCGACGTGCTGTTTAGCGCTTTGGCGGTGATTGCCGGGCAGTGGCCGGCATGGACAGCCGCCGCCGTGCCGGGTTGGGTCTGGTTGCTCGGCAGCCTCGGTGCCGTATTGTTGCTGTTGCCGCGCGGCGTGCCGATGCGTGCGCTGGGCTGGCCATTGCTGTTGCTATTGGTTGTGCCGCCACGCGAGCGCCTGGATGAAGGGGTGGCCGATATCTGGCAACTTGATGTTGGTCAAGGCCTGGCCATCCTGATCCGCACCCGTCATCACACGTTGCTTTACGACGCTGGACCGCGCTTTGGCGATTTCGATCTCGGCGAGCGGGTGGTGCTGCCCGCGTTGCGCAAACTCAATGTGGAAAAACTCGATTTGATGCTGCTCAGCCATGCGGACGCCGATCACGCTGGCGGCGCTTTGGCGATTACTGGTGGTTTGACCGTCGATCAAGTGATCAGCGGCGACCCGGCGGGACTGCCCGCGCAGTTGGGTGCCGAAGCCTGTGCTAGTGGGCAGCAATGGCAGTGGGACGGCGTGCGTTTTCAACTCTGGCAATGGTCGGACGCCCGCGACAGCAATCAGCGTTCCTGCGTATTGCAGATCGAGGCCAATGGCGAGCGCCTGCTGCTGACCGGCGACATCGACACCCACGCCGAACGCGTGCTGCTCGACAGTCCACTGGCCGTGCCGACGCAATGGCTGCAAGCGCCTCATCATGGCAGCCGCAGTTCATCGTCAATGGCGCTGCTCAAAGTCTTGAAGCCGGAGTCTGTGCTGATCTCCCGAGGCCATGGCAACTCCTTTGGCCATCCCCACCCAACCGTGATGGCGCGTTACCGCAAACTGGGCCTGCACATTTACGACAGCGCCGAGCAAGGCGCCATTCATCTGCAACTGGGCACCTTCACGCCGCCAATGACGATGCGTCATCAGCGCCGTTTCTGGCGTGATCCGCCCGCGCTGGCCCGCTGATCGGCATATGGGCGAATGGGGTGTCACGGTCGTCGGAGCGGCGGGTCTTAATCGCGGATCGGTATGGTAAAGTGGCGCACTTTTTCGAGGGGACTGTCACTGTGTGGGAATTGGTCAAATCCGGCGGCTGGATGATGTTGCCGATCATTCTGAGCTCCATCGCGGCCATGGCGATCGTCGCCGAGCGCCTGTGGACCCTGCGCGCCAGTCGCGTCACCCCCGAGCATCTGTTGGGCCAGGTCTGGGTGTGGATCAAGGACAAGCAGCTCAATAAAGAAAAACTCAAGGAATTGCGCGCCAATTCGCCGCTGGGGGAAATCCTCGCGGCGGGCCTGGCCAACTCCAAGCATGGTCGCGAGATCATGAAAGAGTGCATTGAAGAGGCTGCCGCCCGGGTTATTCACGAGCTCGAACGCTACGTCAATGCGCTGGGTACCATCGCTGCCATGTCGCCGCTGCTGGGTCTGTTGGGCACGGTGCTGGGCATGATCGACATATTCAGCGCCTTCACCGGTTCCGGCATGACCACCAACGCTTCGGTCCTTGCCGGCGGTATCTCCAAGGCGCTGATCACCACTGCAGCAGGCCTGATGGTGGGTATCCCGGCAGTGTTCTTCCACCGGTTCCTGCAACGCCGCATCGATGAACTGGTGGTGGGCATGGAGCAGGAAGCGATCAAACTGGTTGAGGTAGTGCAGGGCGATCGTGACGTCGATCTGGCCGAGGGCCGGGTGTGAAATTCCGTCGCAAGCCTCGGGAAACCATCGATATCAACCTTGCGTCGCTGATCGACGTGGTGTTCATTCTGCTGCTGTTTTTCGTCGTGACCACCACGTTCACTCGCGAAACCCAGTTGCGCGTTGACCTGCCGGAAGCGGTCAGCGGCTCCCCGGCCGAAGACCAGCAGCTCAAGCAGATCGACGTGGCCATCAGCGCCGAAGGCGTGTTTTCGGTGAACAACAAGATTCTGCCGAAGAACGATCTGGCGACCCTGATGGAAGCCATGCAGAGAGAGTCCAACGGTGACACCAACATGCCGTTGTCGATCAGTGCCGACGGCAAGACGCAGCATCAATCCGTGATCACCGCCATGGACGCGGCCGGCAAGCTCGGTTTCAGCCATCTGCGCATGACCACGGTCGAGGCGGCGCCCAAATCCTGATGAGCCTGTCTGATCGTTTGCTCGCCGCGTGGTATCAGGGGCATCCGGCCCTGACGCTGCTGCGGCCGCTGGAAATGTTGTATCGCCGCGTGGTGGTGGGTAAACGCCAGCGCTTTCTCGATGGCGAAGGCGAGATTTATCAGTCGCCGGTGCCGTTGATCGTGGTTGGCAATATCACCGTCGGTGGCACCGGCAAGACGCCGATGATTCTCTGGTTGATCGAACATTGCCGACGCAGCGGTTTGCGTGTCGGCGTGGTCAGCCGTGGCTACGGTGCCAAACCACCACAGCTGCCGTGGCGTGTTGAGGCCGATCAAACCGCCGATATCGCCGGCGACGAACCGCTGCTGATCGTCCAGCGCACCGGCGTGCCGCTGATGATCGACCCCAATCGCAGCGCCGCCGTCAAAGCCTTGCTCGCCAGCGAACCGCTGGATCTGATCCTCTCCGATGACGGCATGCAGCACTATCGTCTGGCGCGGGATCTGGAGCTGGTGTTGATCGACGCCGCTCGCGGCCTCGGCAACAAGCGTTGCCTGCCCGCCGGGCCTTTGCGCGAGCCGATCGAACGCCTGCAAAGCGTCGACGGCGTGCTGTTCAACGGTGCCACCGAAGATCGCGACGACGGTTTCGCTTTTCGTCTGCAACCCACCGCGCTGGTCAATCTGCGCAGTGGCGAGCGCAAATCGCTCGAGCATTTTCCGCCGGGTCAGAGCGTCCACGCCGTCGCCGGGATCGGCAATCCGCAACGTTTCTTCAATACCCTCGAAGCGCTAGACTGGCGCGCAGTCCCCCATGCGTTTGCCGACCACGCCGAATACAGCGTGCAGGCCTTGAATTTCACACCGTCATTGCCATTGGTGATGACCGAAAAGGACGCGGTGAAGTGCCGTGCCTTCGCTGCTGCCGACTGGTGGTATCTGGCGGTCGATGCCGTGCCGTCGCCGGCCTTCGTGGCCTGGTTCGACACACAGCTGATGCGCCTGTTGCCCGATCGGCTTTTGCCTTAACTCATTTATCAGGGAAAGTTCATGGACACCAAATTGCTCGACATCCTCGCGTGCCCGATCTGCAAAGGCCCGCTCAAGCTCAGCGCCGACAAGACCGAACTGATCAGCAAGGGTGCTGGTCTGGCCTATCCGATCCGAGACGGCATCCCGGTGATGCTCGAAAGCGAAGCCCGCACCCTGACCACCGACGAGCGTCTGGATAAATGACCACTGCCTTCACCGTTGTCATCCCGTCGCGTTTCGCCTCGACCCGCTTGCCGGGCAAACCGCTGCTGGACATCGCCGGCAAGCCGATGATCCAGCACGTCTGGGAACAGGCGAGCAAAAGCAGCGCCACTCGTGTGGTGGTTGCCACTGACGATGCGCGTATCGTCGAGGCCTGCCAGGCCTTTGGCGCCGAAGTGGTGCTGACCCGTGAAGATCATAACTCCGGCACCGACCGTCTGGCCGAAGTCGCGGCGAAACTGGGCCTTGAGCCTGACGCCATCGTGGTCAATGTGCAGGGTGACGAGCCGCTGATCCCTCCGAGCGTGATCGATCAGGTTGCCGCCAATCTGGCTGCCCATACCGAAGCGCGTATGGCCACGCTGGCCGAGCCGATCGAAGACGTCGACACCCTGTTCAACCCGAACGTGGTCAAGGTCGTCAGCGACCTCAACGGTCTGGCGCTGACCTTCAGTCGTGCGACCTTGCCGTGGGCGCGCGATGCCTTTGCCAAGAGCCGCGAGCAATTGCCCGAAGGTGTGCCGTACCGTCGTCACATCGGCATTTATGCCTACCGCGCCGGTTTCCTTCACGATTTTGTGAGCTGGGGCCCGTGCTGGCTGGAAAACACTGAATCGCTCGAACAACTGCGTGCCCTGTGGCACGGCGTACGCATTCATGTCGCCGATGCGCTGATCGCGCCGCCAACCGGCGTCGACACTGCCGAAGACCTTGAGCGCGTTCGTCGCCTGCTGGGGGCCTGATGCGCGTTCTGTTTGTGTGCCTGGGCAACATTTGCCGTTCGCCCACGGCCGAAGGCGTATTGCGGCACAAACTGCGTGAAGCGGGGCTGGCTGATCAAGTCGAAGTGGCTTCCGCCGGCACCGGTGACTGGCACGTCGGCAACCCGCCGGACAAACGCAGCCAGGCCGCGGCCAAAGTGCGCGGTTATGACCTGTCGGCGCAACGCGCGCAGCAGGTCAGCCGTGCCGATTTCGCCAGTTATGACCTGATTCTGGCGATGGACAACAGTAACCTGCGCAACCTCAAGGCGTTGCAGCCGTCCACCGGCAAAGCCGAGCTGGACCTGTTTCTGCGCCGCTATGCCGGGCTGGTCGATGAAGTGCCGGATCCGTATTACGACGGCGATCAGGGTTTCGAGCAGGTGCTGGATCTGATCGAAGCGGCTTGTGACCAATTGTTGATCGAAGTGAAGGGCCGGTTATGAGTTTGCAGGTGCAACCGCAGGTTTCCCTGAAACCGTTCAACAGTTTTGGCGTCGATGTGCGCGCGCAACTGTTCGCCGAAGCCCACAGCGATGCCGATGTCCGTGAGGCGCTGGCGTATGCCACCGCGCACGATGTGCCGTTGCTGGTGATCGGCGGCGGCAGCAATTTGCTGCTGACGGCGGACATTCCGGCGCTGGTATTGCGCATGGCCACCCGTGGCATCCGCGTGATCAGCGATGACGGCGACCGTGTGGTGATCGAAGCTGAAGCTGGCGAGCCTTGGCATCCGTTTGTGCAATACACCCTGGCGCAGGGTTTTTCCGGACTGGAAAACCTCAGCCTGATTCCCGGCACGGTCGGCGCTGCGCCAATGCAGAACATCGGTGCCTACGGTGTCGAGATCAAGGATGTATTTGCCGGGCTCACCGCGCTGGATCGCCAGACCGGCGAACTGCGCGACTTTACACTCGAAGAATGCAACTTCGCCTACCGCGACAGCCTGTTCAAGCAACAGCCGGGACGCTGGCTGATTCTGCGCGTGCGTTTTACCCTCGACCGCGTCGCGCACCTGCATCTGGAATACGGCCCGGTGCGCCAGCGCCTGACCGAGCAGGGCATCGAGCAGCCGACGCCGACCGATGTCAGTCGCGCGATTTGCAGCATCCGCAGTGAAAAACTGCCGGACCCGGCAGTGCTCGGCAATGCCGGCAGCTTCTTCAAGAATCCGCTGGTGTCGGCGGCCATCGTCGCGCAGATCAAAGCGCAGCATCCGGATGTGGTGGCTTACGCGCAACCGGACGGGCAGATGAAACTGGCTGCTGGCTGGTTGATCGAGCGCGCTGGCTGGAAGGGTTTCCGTGAGGCCGATGCCGGCGTGCATAAATTGCAGGCACTGGTGCTGGTCAATTACGGCACGGCGACCGGTCTGCAACTGCTCGATCTGGCGCAACGCATCCAGAAAGACATTGCCGAACGTTTCAATGTCGAGCTGGAAATGGAGCCTAACCGCTATTGAGGCTACGCTTTCAAAAAGCCATCCGAAGCCCTGCACTGATAAAAAAGTGCAGGGCTTTTTTGTTAACGCTGGGTTAACTTAGCGAGCTAACGATAGCCGTCATTTGCTCCACCAAAGGCCCGGTGCAGACGTTCCCGTCAGCACAAGAGAGCCTGATTAGCCTGAGTCGATCTGCGCGAACCACACCGCTGATTTTCCGGCGGCAGATTGCTCGACCCCATAACCACTAAAAATATGCGGGCGTGCCCATGATTACCCTGAAACTCAACGGTCAAGACCATCCCCTCGATGTCACTGAAGACATGCCGCTGTTGTGGGCGATTCGTGATGTCGCCGGTTACAACGGCACCAAATTCGGCTGCGGCATGGGCCTGTGCGGCGCGTGCACCATTCATATCGATGGCTTGCCGGCGCGCAGTTGCATCACGCCGATCGGTTCGGTGGTCGGCCAGAACGTCACCACCATCGACAACCTGCACGCTGACCCGGTCGGCCAGGTGGTCCAGCAAGCCTGGCTCGACACGGCTGTAGCGCAATGCGGTTTCTGTCAGGGCGGGCAAATCATGTCGGCCACTGCATTGCTCAAGACCAATCCGAATCCGAGCGACGAGCAGATCGAAGAAGCCATGGTCGGCAACATTTGCCGCTGCGGCACCTATAACCGGATCAAGACTGCGATCCGCCAAGCCTCCACCCATTTGAAGGAGGCCAAGGCATGAGCCGCCTGCCGAATGATTTCGCCCTGAGCAATCTCAGCCGTCGCGGTTTCCTCAAAGGCATTGGCGCCACTAGCGCGCTGGTGCTGGCGGCGAGTTGGGGCTGGCAGGATGCGTTGGCCGAGGACAAGCCGAAACAGTTCGGCGCCGATGGCATGCCCAATGGCTGGATCGATGATCCGAAGGTCTACGTCAGCATCGCCGCCGACGGCACCGTCACCGTTGTGTGCAACCGTTCGGAAATGGGTCAGGGTGTGCGCACCAGTCTGACCATGGTCGTTGCCGATGAGCTGGAAGCCGACTGGGCGCACGTCAAAGTGCAGCAGGCGCCGGGTGATGAAGTTCGCTTCGGCAATCAGGATACCGACGGCTCGCGCAGCATGCGTCACTGGTACGAGCCGATGCGGCGTTGCGGCGCGGCGGCGCGCACCATGCTTGAGCAGGCCGCCGCTGCGCAGTGGAAAGTGCCGGTCGGCGAATGCCACGCGCAGTTGCATAAAATCATTCACAAACCGTCCGGCCGTGAGCTGGGCTATGGCGAACTCGCCGCCGCAGCCAGTGCGTTGCCAGTACCAGCGCGTAACAGCCTGCGCCTCAAGCAGCCGTCGGAGTTTCGCTACATCGGCAAGGAAGGCAGCAAAGCCATCGACGGCGCCGACATCGTCAACGGTCGTGCGGTGTTTGGCGCCGATGTGCATTTCGATGGCATGTTGTACGCGACCATCGCCCGTCCGGCGGTTTACGGCGGCAAGGTCAAATCAGTGGATGACAGCGCCGCACTGAAAGTCCCCGGCGTGCTCAAAGTGCTGCAGATCGAAAGCCGGCCGCTGCCTTCGGAGTTTCAGCCGTTGGGTGGCGTGGCAGTCGTCGCCAGCAATACCTGGGCAGCGATCAAGGGCCGTGAGGCGCTGAAGATCGAATGGGATGACGGCCCGAACGCCAGTTACGACTCGATTGCTTATCGCAAGGAACTGGAAGCCGCCTCGCTGAAACCCGGCAAAGTGGTGCGCAACACTGGCGATATCGACAAGGCCCTGAGCGGCGCCGCGAGTACGCTCGAAGCGTCGTACTATTTGCCACATCTGGCACAGTCGCCGATGGAGCCGATGGTCGCCATCGCCCGTTACAAGGATGGTGTCTGCGAAGCCTGGGCGCCGAGTCAGGCACCGCAAGTCACCCGCGAGCGCATTGCCGAGCGTCTTGGGCTGCCTTTCGACAATGTCACCTTTAATGTCACGTTGCTTGGCGGCGGTTTCGGTCGCAAATCGAAGCCGGATTTCGTTGTTGAAGCAGCGATTCTCGCCAAAGAGTTTCCCGGCAAAGCCGTACGGGTGCAGTGGACGCGTGAGGATGACATCCACAACTCGTATTTCCACACTGTGTCTGCTGAGTACCTCAAGGCGGGCGTGGGCAAGGACGGCATGCCGTCCGGCTGGTTGCATCGGACCGTGGCACCGAGCATCACTGCGTTGTTCGCGCCGGGCATGAACCATGAAGCCGCGTTCGAACTGGGCATGGGTTTTACCAACATGGCTTACGCGATTCCCAATGTGCGCCTGGAAAACCCTGAGGCGACCGTGCACACGCGGGTTGGTTGGTATCGCTCGGTGTCGAACATTCCCCACGGTTTCGCGATCCAGAGTTTCGTCGATGAGCTGGCGCACAAGGCCGGAGAAGATCCGCTCAAATACCAGATCAAACTGCTCGGCCCGGATCGGCAGATCGACCCGCGCACCTTGAGCGAAGAGTGGAACTACGGTGAATCTCCCGAGCGGTATCCGATCGACACCGGACGCATGCGCACCGTGCTGGAAACCGCCGCGAAAGCAGCCGGTTGGGGGCGCAAACTGCCCAAGGGTCGGGGTCTTGGCCTGGCGGTGCACTACAGCTTCGTCACCTATGTGGCAGCGGTGATTGAAGTTGAGGTCAAAGACGACGGCACGCTGATCGTCCACAAGGCTGACATCGCCGTTGATTGCGGGCCGCAGATCAACCCTGAACGTATCCGTTCGCAGTTCGAAGGCGCCTGCGTGATGGGCCTCGGTAATGCCGTGCTGGGCGAAATCAGCTTCAAGGACGGCAAGGTCCAGCAGGACAATTTCCATATGTACGAAGTGGCGCGCATGTCGCTGGCGCCGAAGGAAGTTGCCGTGCATCTGGTGACGCCGCCGGGTGACGTGCCCTTGGGTGGTGTCGGCGAACCGGGCGTACCGCCAATTGCTCCAGCCTTGTGTAACGCGATCTTCGCCGCCACCGGCAAGCGCATCCGCAACCTGCCGGTGCGCTATCAGTTGCAGGGCTGGCAGAAGGCAGAGGCGTAATGGACAGCGTCGACCTCAATGTTCTGCGCAGCGTCCTCGAATGGCGCCGCGCCGGACAGCGGGTGGTGCTGTTCAGCGTGGTGCAGACCTGGGGCACGGCGCCGCGTGCGCCTGGCGCCATGCTCGCCTTGCGCGAAGATGGCGTGGTGATCGGTTCGGTGTCGGGCGGCTGTGTCGAGGATGACTTGATTGCCCGTCTGCACGATGGCCGCATTGCCACCGATGGGCCGCCAGTGCAATTGATCACTTACGGGGTAACCCGTGAAGAGGCCGCGCGCTTCGGATTGCCTTGTGGCGGCACTTTGCGGCTGACCGAAGAACGGGTCGGCGACCCTGCGTGGGTTGCCGATTTGCTGGCCCGTTGCGAGGCTCACGAGATCGTTGCGCGCGAGTTGAACATCGAAACCGGTGAAGTGGTTTTGACGTCGGCGAGTAAATCCGATGCGCTGGAATTCGATGGCAAAACCCTGCGGGCCATTTACGGCCCGCGCTGGCGTCTGCTGTTGATCGGCGCCGGGCAATTGTCGCGCTACGTCGCGGACATGGCGCGACTGCTGGATTTCGAAGTGCTGATCTGCGATCCGCGCAGCGAATTCGTTTACGGCTGGGAAGAGCATCACGGTCGCTTCGTCCCGGGCATGCCGGATGACGCGGTGTTGAGCATCCAGACCGATGAGCGCACAGCAATTGTCGCGTTGACTCACGATCCGCGTCTGGATGACATGGCGCTGCTCACGGCGCTGGATTCGCCAGCCTTCTATGTCGGCGCTCTCGGCTCTCGAGTCAACAGCCAGAAGCGCCGGGAAAATCTGGCTCAGCTAGGCTTGTCGGTACAGGCGATCGATCGACTGCACGGGCCGATCGGTTTGCACATTGGCAGTCATTCGCCGGCGGAAATTGCCTTGTCCTTGCTGGCGGAAATTGTCGCGATCAAGAACGGCGTCGAGTTGAAGCAGAAGAAAACACTGGAGGACGCATGAGTCGATCCATTGCGGTAATTGTGCTGGCTGCAGGCGAGGGCAGCCGCTTTCGCCAGGTGGCAGGTGCCGACAAAGACAAGTTGCTGGCGGACTGTACCGGGCGTGATGGCGCGGTGCGTTCGGTGATCGAGCAGGTGTTGGTGAATCTGCCGGCCAGTCTGGATAAGCGCGTACTCGTGACAGCTGAAGCACGACCGCAGGCGATGCGCATGGCACAGGCGTATGGCTGTGAAGTTGTCTCGATCGAGTCGACCGGAATGGGTGACAGCATTGCCGCCGGGGTTGCAGCTTGCCCAGATGCCGATGGCTGGTTGATTGTGCTGGGGGATATGCCGTTTATCTTGCCGTCGAGTATCGAGCGGGTGGTTGCGGCGATTGCTGACGATGCGGTGAGCGTGCCGGTGCAGGAGGGCGAGTTTGGTCATCCGGTGGGGTTTGGGCGGTCGTTTGGTTTGGGGTTGCAGGCGTTGAGCGGCGATCGTGGGGCTCGGCCTTTGTTCAAGCAGGGTAGGGTGGTGGAGATTGCCGTCGATGACCCAGGTGTGCTGTGGGATATCGATGTGCCTGAGGCTTTGGTTTTTGCCTCGTCTTGAGATCTGTGTGAATTCCTTAGAAGCCCTCACCCTAACCCTCCCGAAACGTCGGACCGCCCAGAGGGAGAGGGGACTGACCGAGGTGTTCTTTCAAGGTACACCGACCTGAAACTTCGAGTCGAACTCCGGCCTTGAAGCACACGGAGATCGGCTCCCTTTCCCCCTCGCCCCGTGGGGAGAGGGCTGGGGTGAGGGGGTTGGGTCTAGAGTCCACCACAAAAAATCGAGGCATAAAAAAGCCCCGCCAGGTTTTCACCGGACGGGGCTTTTTAACGGCTTCGTGAATTACACGAGTGGTTTAGGCTCGTGCTCTTTTTCCTCGGCCTCTTGGTGTTGCTCGACCGCGTCCTGAACGGAGCGTGGTGCTTCAGCAATCACCGCTTCGACAACCGCTTCTTCAGCGACCGGGGCAGGCGCTGCCTCGACCACTTCAGCAACAGGAGCAGCTGCGGCAGCCAGTTCGGCTTCCTTCTGCAGACGCTCTTCTTCACGCTTGCGACGACGCACTTCACGTGGGTCGTTCGGCGCGCGGCCGCTTGGTGTCAGGGCGCTGACCGGAGCCGGTGCTTCAACCACTGGAGCTGGCGCTTCGGCAACCACTGGCGCTTCGAACACTGGCGCTGGTTCAGCAACGACCACTGGCTCGGCAACTTTGGTCTCTTCAACCACAGGAGCTTCAACCGCAGGCGCTTCGAACACTGGCTTTTCAACAACCGGCGCTTCAACCACTGGCGCAGGTGTTTCAGCAACAGCCGGCTCGGCAACCCAGTTGAAGGCAGTCTGCTCTTCGCGAACTTCACGCACGGTTTCGGTCACGGTTTCAGCGACGGTTTCAACAGCCGGTTCGGCAACCACAACTGGTGCAGGCTCAACCTGAGGCAGGGTTTCCTGAACCGGAGCCACTTCGACTTCCGGAGCAGCAACCACTTCAACTGGCGTAGTCGCTTCAACAACCGGCGCTTCCACTGCAGCAGTTTCCTGCACGGCAGCGGTAGCGCGTTCAGCTTGCTCGTGGGCTTGAGCTTCGGCCGGAGCGCTGATCACGGTGCTGGCAACAGCGGCGGTGACAGCCAGGCCAGCAGCCAGATCGGCGGTGCTTGGCTCTTCAGCGTTTTCGCCGGCTTCGGATTCTTCCGAGCCTTCGATCACGTTGCCGTTGGCATCACGCTGACGCTCACGACGGTTGCTGCGACGACGCTGACCGCGCGAACGACGACGTGGGCGATCGCCTTCGGCGTTCTCCGAACCGTCTTCCGGCAGTTGCTCTTCGTTGCTGTTCACTTCTTCTTCAGCGACGGCAGCAGCGGCCTGTTCGGCGCGTGGCTGACGCTCTTCACGCGGCGGACGCGGTGCGCGCTCTTCACGTGGCTGACGGGCCGGACGCTCTTCAGCGGTAACGGCTGCGGTGTCTGCAGTCACTGGAGCGGCGTCCAGTGGCTCGCGCAGTTCACGTACACGCTCTTCACGCTCGCCACGTGGCTTGCGATCTTCACGCGGAGCACGCGGTGCACGTTCTTCACGCGGTGCACGTGGCGCGCGTTCTTCACGAGCGGCCGGTGCAGCTTCGGTACGGGCTTCACGAGGCTCGCGGACTTCACGGGCTTCACGTGGCGCGCGCTCTTCGCGCGGCTCACGCGGGGCGCGTTCTTCACGTGGCGCACGTTCTTCGCGTGGCTTGCGTTCTTCATCGCGGCGACCGTTACGGTTGCGGCTCTGCTGACGACCGTTGCGACGCTCTTCGTTACGGGCCGGACGTTCGCTGGCTGGTTTTTCAACCACAACCGGAGCGGCTGGCTCTTCTTTGGTGGCGAACAGGCTGACCAGCGATTTCACCAGGCCTTTGAACAGGCTTGGCTCTGGCGCGGCAACTGGAGCCGGTGCCGGAGCGGCAGGTGCGGCGACTTCGGTCGGAACCGGAGCGTTGGCACGGGCCGGAGCAGTCTTGACCGCGGCTTCCTGGCGAACCAGGGTGCGGGTCGCGGCGGCTGGCTGGACTTCTTCGACTTCGGCAGCCGCAGCGGCGATTTCGTAGCTGGACTGGTTGGTCGCGGCTTCCGGGCTGTCATCACGCAGACGCTGAACTTCGAAGTGCGGGGTTTCGAGGTGGTCGTTCGGCAGAATGATGATGCGGGCACGGGTGCGCAGTTCGATCTTGGTGATCGAGTTGCGTTTTTCGTTGAGCAGGAACGCGGCGACCGGGATCGGCACCTGAGCGCGCACTTCGGCAGTGCGGTCTTTCAGGGCTTCTTCTTCGATCAGGCGCAGGATCGCCAGCGACAGCGATTCAACGTCACGGATGATGCCGGTGCCGTTGCAACGCGGGCAGACGATGCCGCTGCTTTCGCCCAGGGATGGACGCAGGCGCTGACGGGACATTTCCAGCAGGCCGAAGCGCGAGATGCGGCCGATCTGCACGCGGGCGCGGTCGGCTTCCAGGCATTCGCGGACTTTCTCTTCCACGGCGCGCTGGTTCTTGGCAGGGGTCATGTCGATGAAGTCGATGACGATCAGGCCGCCGATGTCGCGCAGGCGCAACTGACGGGCGATTTCTTCGGCGGCTTCAAGGTTGGTTTGCAGAGCGGTTTCTTCGATGTCGCTGCCTTTCGTGGCGCGCGCCGAGTTGATGTCGATGGACACCAGAGCTTCGGTTGGATCGATGACAATGGAGCCGCCGGAAGGCAGTTCAACGACGCGCTGGAAAGCGGTCTCGATCTGGCTTTCGATCTGGAAACGGTTGAACAGCGGTACGCTGTCTTCGTACAGCTTGATCTTGCTGGCGTACTGCGGCATCACCTGGCGGATGAAGGTCAGGGCTTCGTCCTGGGCTTCAACGCTGTCGATCAGCACTTCGCCGATGTCCTGGCGCAGGTAATCGCGGATGGCGCGGATGATCACGTTGCTTTCCTGGTAGATCAGGAATGGCGCGGAGCGATCCAGCGAGGCTTCTTTAATAGCAGTCCACAGTTGCAGCAGGTAATCGAGGTCCCACTGCATTTCTTCGCTGCTACGGCCAAGGCCGGCAGTGCGCACGATCAGACCCATGTCGGCCGGTGCAACCAAACCGTTCAGCGCTTCACGCAGTTCGTTGCGCTCTTCGCCTTCGATGCGACGGGAGATACCGCCGGCACGCGGGTTGTTCGGCATCAGCACGAGGTAACGACCGGCCAGACTGATGAAGGTGGTCAGGGCGGCGCCCTTGTTGCCACGTTCTTCTTTTTCGACCTGAACGATGACTTCCTGGCCTTCGCTCAGGACGTCCTTGATGTTGACGCGGCCTTCAGGGGCTTTCTTGAAGTATTCGCGGGAGATTTCTTTGAGGGGCAGGAAGCCGTGGCGCTCGGAGCCGAAATCGACAAAGGCAGCCTCAAGGCTTGGTTCGATGCGAGTGATGCGGCCTTTATAGATGTTGGCCTTCTTCTGCTCGCGTGCACCGGATTCGATGTCCAGGTCGTAGAGGCGTTGGCCATCTACCAGTGCAACACGCAACTCTTCGGGTTGAGTTGCGTTAATCAGCATTCTTTTCATGTAGTACCGTCGGTTTCCGGGCTGCCGGAAACGGCGTTCGGCACACACGACTTCTCACGGTCGGTGTCAGGTGCGTCGGGAGTGGTTGGCCATTCCCGTGTCCAGCGATATGCGGCCAATTGGGCCGATACAGCGACGTACGCGTCCTGCTTGCTGTGGCTACTTAAGCACTCAGTCAGGAGGAGGAATCAACCGGCGGCTGTGGACGAGATGAAGCGTCTTGATAAAGCCTATTGCTACACAGTCCAGCGGTTGTGCATCTCCACCCTACACGTATCCCTGATAATTCGGGTGCTGCCGCGCGCAGAATCCGCAGCGGGTTGGCATTTACCGTGAGCTCCGAAAGGGGAGGTCACGCATCATGGCTAATTCAGGCGTTGTTTCCGAAACATTCGCTCGGGGTCATCTGCAGCTGACTGCACTTTGTGAACTGGCCTTGAATGTGTGCCTGCCAGGCGAGTTAAAACTCTGCTCGGCGGTGTAATTCAGGCCTCATGTCACCTGCGCTCGTTACAACTGAAAACTCCACCGTTACGTAGCGAAAGCCCCGTAGGACGGCCTCGCGTCCTGGTGAATTGCGTTGGTCAGGGCCGGTTTTTGACCGTGGTTCCTCTGTCCAGGCCGCTTTTGGCGGCGTTCGCGACTATAGCAGCAATGATTAAGTGCTTCAATTCCATAAAAATTGTTATCATCCGCGGCATGACAACTACTGCCCCTTCGACTCCAGGCATTCAATTGCTTGAAGTCTCGCCGGAGTATGCCGGCCAACGAATCGACAATTTTCTCCTCGCCCGGCTCAAAGGCGTGCCCAAGACCTTGATTTACCGCATTTTGCGTAAAGGCGAAGTGCGCGTGAACAAAGGTCGGATCAAGCCAGAATACAAGCTGCAGGCCGGTGATATCGTGCGCGTGCCGCCCGTTCGCGTGCCTGAGCGCGACGAGCCGGTGCCATTGGCCCAGGGTTTATTGCAGCGCCTGGAAGCCTCGATTGTCTTCGAAGACAAAGCCCTGATCGTGATCAACAAGCCCGCCGGCATTGCGGTTCACGGTGGCAGTGGCTTGAATTTCGGCGTGATCGAAGCCTTTCGTCAGTTGCGTCCCGATGCCAAGGAGCTGGAACTGGTGCACCGCCTCGACCGTGACACCTCCGGCCTGCTGATGATCGCCAAAAAGCGCAGCATGTTGCGCCACTTGCACGAGCAGCTGCGTGGCGACGGCGTCGACAAGCGCTACATGGCGCTGGTGCGCGGTAACTGGGCGACCTCGATCAAGAAAGTCAGCGCGCCATTGCTCAAGAGCAATCTGCGTTCCGGCGAGCGTATGGTCGAAGTCAATGACGAAGGCAAAGAAGCCCTGACGATGTTCAAGGTGCTGCGCCGCTTCGGTGACTTTGCCACCATGGTCGAGGCTAAACCGGTTACCGGACGTACCCACCAGATTCGCGTGCACACCTTGCATGCTGGCCATTGCATTGCTGGTGACAGCAAGTATGGCGACGAGGATTTCACCAAGGAAATCCGCGATCTGGGCGGCAAGCGCCTGTTCCTGCACGCTTACATGCTGACCGTGCCGCTGCCTGATGGCGGCAAGCTGACCTTGCAGGCGCCGGTCGATGAAATGTGGGCCAAGACCGTGGAGCGATTGAGTGCGCCCATCTGATTACAAACTGCTGATTTTCGATTGGGACGGCACCCTGGCCGATTCCATTCACCGGATCGTCGAGGCGATGCACTCGGCATCCGGGCGTTCCGGTTTCGAGTTACGTGATGATTTCGCCGTAAAAGGCATCATCGGTCTGGGCTTACCCGAGGCGATCCGTACGCTGTATCCCGAAATCAGCGACGCCGAAATGACCTTGTTTCGCGAGTATTACGCCGATCACTACATCGCCGCAGAAGCCGTGCCTTCGCCGTTGTTCGAAGGCGTAGTCGAGTCGATGGCGTCGTTTCGTGAGCAGGGTTATCACCTGGCCGTCGCCACCGGCAAGAATCGCCGGGGTCTGGATCGAGTGCTCAAGGCTAATGGCTGGGAAAATTATTTCGATATCACCCGCGCCGCCGATGAAACTGCGAGCAAGCCGCACCCTCTGATGCTGGAGCAGATCCTTGCTCATTGCGGCGTGCGCGCCGAGCAGGCGCTGATGGTCGGCGATTCGTCCTTCGACCTGCTGATGGCGCGTAACGCGGGGATGGATTCGGTGGCGGTCAGTTATGGCGCGCAATCGATCGAATCGCTGCAGCAGTTCGAGCCGCGCCTGTCGATCGACCGTTTTTCCGAATTGCATGCCTGGCTGGAGAAGCAGGCCTAATACGTTTTTGCTGGGGTGGATGGCATGACCGACGAATGGAAAGCACCGGCCAAGGCAAGTGCCGACGACGGTGACCAGAAAAGCTGGAAGCTATTGGAGAAAACGCTGCTCGCCGGCGTGCAGGAACAGCGTCGCTCGCGCCGTTGGGGGATTTTCTTCAAGCTGTTGACGTTTGTTTATCTGTTTGTGGCGCTGATTCTGTTCACGCCGCTGATGGACATGGAAAAAAGCGCCACGCGCGGACCGAACTACACCGCGTTGATCGACGTCACCGGCATGATCGCCGACAAAGAACCGGCCAGCGCCGACAACATCGTCGGCAGTCTGCGGGCGGCGTTCGAGGACAAGAAGGTCAAGGGTGTGATCCTGCGGATCAACAGCCCGGGCGGCAGTCCGGTGCAGTCGGGTTACGTGTATGACGAGATCAAGCGCCTGCGCGGCCTGCATCCGGAGATTAAGGTGTATGCGGTCATTTCCGATCTCGGTGCGTCCGGTGCCTATTACATCGCCAGCGCGGCGGATCAGATCTACGCCGACAAGGCGAGTCTGGTTGGTTCGATTGGTGTGACGGCGGCCGGTTACGGTTTTGTCGGCACCATGGAGAAGCTGGGTGTCGAGCGTCGTACGTACACCTCGGGTGAGCATAAATCGTTCCTTGATCCGTTCCAGCCGCAAAAGCCTGAAGAAACGGCGTTCTGGCAGAGCGTGCTCGATACCACGCACAAGCAGTTCATCAATAGCGTCAAGCAGGGGCGTGGTGATCGTCTGAAGGACAAGGATCATCCAGAGCTGTTCTCCGGATTGGTCTGGTCGGGCGAGCAAGCGCTGCCGCTGGGCTTGATTGATGGTCTGGGCAATGCCAGTTCGGTGGCGCGGGATGTGATCGGCGAGAAGGAGTTGGTGGACTTCACTGTGCAGGAGTCGCCGTTTGATCGTTTCTCGAAGAAGCTCGGTGCCAGTGTGGCTGAGCAGTTGGCGATGTGGATGGGGTTCCACGGGCCTTCGTTGCGTTAATTCGTTGTAAAGATCAAAAGATCGCAGCCTGCGGCAGCTCCTACGGGGTTTTACATTCCCCTGTAGGAGCTGCCGCAGGCTGCGATCTTTTGCTTTATGGGATCTGCACGCCTTCAGTCAGCAGCATGTCGATCAGGCGAATCAGGGGCAGGCCGATCAGACTGGTGGCGTCAGGGCCTTCGGTGGATTGAAACAGGCTCACACCCAGCCCTTCAGCCTTGAAGCTGCCTGCGCAGTCATATGGTTGCTCGATGCGCAGGTAACGCTCGATGCGCGCCTGATCGAGCTGGCGCATGTGTACGGTGAACGGCACGCAGTCAACCTGGCATTGGCCTGTCTGGCTGTTGAGCAGTGCCAGGCCAGTCAGAAAGGTTACGCTGGCGCCGCTCGCGGCCATCAATTGTTCGCGAGCCTTCTCGAAGGTGTGCGGCTTGCCGATGATCTGCTCGCCGAGTACGGCAACCTGGTCCGAGCCGATGATCAGGTGAGCGGGGTGGCTGTCAGCCAGTGCCCGGGCTTTTTGTTCGGCGAGGCGTTTGACCAGTTCGGTGGCTGACTCGCCCGGGCGATGACTTTCATCGATATCCGGCGAGCTGCAGACGAACGGCAGGTGCAGGCGGGCGAGCAATTCGCGGCGATAGGTCGAGCTTGAAGCGAGTAATAAAGGCAGCATTCGCGTCTCCTGAGGCAGATGCGAATTCTAGCGGAGGCACGCAAGTGACGGACAGGGCACAATTTCCTTTGACATGGGTGGGTGCATCCCTATAATGCTGCGCCTATGTTGAATGACCCGATTCCACCTCACGTTGACCCGCGCAAATTGGCTGACCGTGGCACCACCCTTCAAGGTGAACTGCTGCTGGCCGATTTGAAGAGACTCTGCGACCCGCTTTCCGACGATGTCGGTACGGTGCAGGCGAAATTCGTTTTTGAACGAGATGAACGTAAATCTGTGGTGATCCACAGCTTTATCGACACCGAGGTCAAAATGGTTTGCCAGCGTTGTCTTGAGCTGGTCACCCTGCCGATCCACAGCGAATGCAGTTACGCTGTAGTGAAGGAGGGTGCGAATACCCAGTCGTTACCGAAAGGTTATGACGTGCTGGAACTGGGCGAAGATCCATTGGATCTGCAGTCACTGGTCGAAGAGGAGCTTTTGCTCGCTTTGCCTATTGTGCCTGCTCATCATCCGGAAGAATGCCAGCAGCCGGCGGGAGCAGATGAGCCCGAACCGAGCGAGGACGAGGTAACGCGGTCCAACCCGTTCAGTGTATTGGCGCAGTTAAAGCGTGACCCAAACGTTTAGGAGTTAATCAATTATGGCTGTTCAGCAGAACAAAAAATCCCGCTCTGCCCGTGACATGCGCCGTTCGCACGACGCTCTCGAGGCTAGCACCCTGTCTGTAGAAAAAACCACTGGTGAAGTTCACCTGCGTCACCACGTATCGCCAGAAGGCGTATACCGTGGCCGTAAAGTGATCGACAAGGGCGCTGACGAGTAATCACTTGTCCGCTCAAGTCATCGCGATTGACGCAATGGGCGGGGACTTCGGTCCCCGCAGCATTGTTCAGGCCAGCCTTGCTTGCCTGTCTGCTACGCCCTCGCTGCACCTGACCCTCGTCGGTCAACCCTCCCTTCTTGAAGAATTGATCAACGGCCAATCGGCTGCCGATCGCGCGCGCCTGACAATTGTTGCGGCCAGCGAAGTCATCACCATGGACGAAAAACCGACCCAGGCCTTGCGTGGCAAGCCGGACTCGTCGATGCGTGTCGCCCTGGAACTGGTGCGTGACGGCAAGGCTCAAGCCTGTGTCAGTGCCGGCAATACCGGTGCGTTGATGGCGCTCTCGCGATTCGTGCTGAAGACGTTGCCGGGCATCGATCGCCCGGCAATGGTGGCGGCGATTCCTACGCAGAAGGGCTTTTGTCAGTTGCTCGATCTGGGCGCCAATGTCGATTGCAGTGCCGAGCATCTGCTGCAGTTTGCGGTGATGGGTTCGGTGGCGGCGCAGACGCTGGGCATCCATCGTCCGCGCGTCGCACTGCTCAACATCGGCACCGAAGACATCAAAGGCAATCAGCAGGTCAAACTGGCCGCAACGTTGTTGCAGGCTGCCCGTGGCATCAACTACATCGGCTTTATCGAAGGCGACGGTTTGTATCGCGGCGAGGCCGATGTCGTGGTGTGTGATGGTTTCGTCGGCAATATCCTGCTCAAGTCCAGCGAAGGCCTGGCGACGATGATTGCTGCGCGCATTGAAGCGTTGTTCAAAAGAAATCTCGCCTCCCGTGCCGTGGGGGCTTTGGCGTTGCCGCTGATGAAGCGCTTGCAGGCCGATCTGGCGCCGGCGCGACATAACGGCGCAAGCTTTCTCGGTTTGCAGGGCATCGTCGTGAAAAGTCACGGTTCGGCGGGGGTTCAGGGCTTTCAGAGTGCGATTCAGCGCGCGCTGATCGAGATTCAGGAGAACTTGCCCGAACGCCTCCACGGTCGTCTGGAGGATTTGTTGTCTTAGGCGTTTTCGTCGGACAATGCTTAAATGTGACCGCCCGGTTCAAAGGGCCATCCAAACTGTCAGTTTCTTGCGTCCCTCAGTGGGGCGTCATTTTCCGACGACAAGATCATTAGGGGCTTGTTACATGTCTGCTTCCCTCGCATTCGTCTTTCCAGGACAAGGTTCGCAGTCCCTCGGCATGCTGGCCGAGCTGGGCGCGGAATATCCGTTGATCCTCGAAACTTTCAAAGAAGCCTCTGAGGCTCTGGGTTATGACCTGTGGGCACTGACCCAGCAGGGCCCGGAAGAGCAGCTCAATCAAACCGATAAAACCCAACCGGCCATTCTGACCGCTTCGGTCGCCCTGTGGCGTCTGTGGCTGGCTGAAGGTGGCGCGCGTCCGGCCTTTGTTGCCGGTCACAGCCTGGGCGAGTACAGCGCGCTGGTTGCTGCTGGCAGCCTGACGCTGGCTGACGCGGTCAAGCTCGTTGAGCGCCGTGGTCAACTGATGCAGGAAGCGGTTCCGGCCGGGCAGGGCGGCATGGCTGCCATTCTCGGTCTCGAGGATGCCGACGTGCTGGCAGCCTGCGCTGAAGCTGCGCAAGGTGAGGTGGTCAGCGCTGTCAACTTCAACTCGCCGGGCCAAGTAGTTATTGCCGGTGCCAAGGCTGCTGTCGAGCGCGCCATCGAAGGTTGCAAGGCGCGTGGTGCCAAGCGCGCCATGCCGCTGCCGGTGAGCGTGCCGTCGCACTGCGAGCTGATGCGCCCGGCGGCCGAGCGTTTTGCCGAATCCATCGCCGCCATTGACTGGCAGGCGCCGCAGATTCCGGTTGTTCAGAACGTCAGCGCGCAAGTGCCGGCTGATCTGGAAACCCTCAAGCGTGATCTGCTTGAACAATTGTACAAGCCAGTGCGCTGGGTCGAGTCGGTACAGACGCTGGCCGCCAAAGGCGCGACCAATCTGGTCGAATGCGGCCCGGGCAAAGTACTGGCCGGTCTGAACAAGCGTTGCGCCGAAGGCGTGACGACTTCCAACCTCAATACCCCAGATGCTTTCGCTGCCGCTCGTGCAGCGCAAGCCTGAAAATCAGGAGAAACTTGCATGAGTCTGCAAGGTAAAGTTGCACTGGTCACCGGTGCAAGCCGCGGTATCGGCCAGGCTATCGCGCTGGAACTGGGTCGTCAGGGCGCCATCGTCATTGGTACCGCGACTTCCGCTTCAGGCGCTGAGCGCATTGCCGCGACCCTGAAGGAAAACGGTATTCAGGGCACGGGTTTCGAACTCAACGTCACCAGCGACGAATCGGTCAGCGCGGTGCTGGCAAGCATTCAGGAGCAGTTTGGTGCGCCAGTGGCGATCCTGGTCAATAATGCCGGCATCACCCGCGATAACCTGATGATGCGCATGAAAGACGACGAGTGGTACGACGTGATCGATACCAACCTGAACAGTCTGTTCCGCCTGTCCAAGGGCGTTCTGCGCGGCATGACCAAGGCGCGTTGGGGTCGAATTATCAGTATTGGCTCGGTGGTGGGTGCCATGGGCAACGCTGGCCAAGTAAACTATGCAGCCGCCAAGGCCGGTCTGGAAGGTTTCAGCCGTGCAATGGCGCGTGAAGTCGGTTCGCGTTCGATTACGGTGAACTCGGTAACCCCAGGGTTTATCGACACCGACATGACGCGCGAACTGCCTGAAGCACAGCGTGAAGCCTTGCAGACGCAGATTCCGCTGGGTCGTCTGGGACAAGCTCAAGAGATCGCGTCTGTGGTCGCTTTTCTTGCATCCGACGGTGCGGCATACGTCACTGGGGCTACAATCCCGGTGAACGGTGGGATGTACATGTAAGTAAAATGTGACGGATTGCTTCAAAAAAATGTCATACGAGCTGTCTAAAATCCGTTATAAAGCTGCAATCTATTTATAGGCAGAGGGTCGCAGGGTTTGAGGAGTGAAGCTTTCAGTTGAAAAACTGAAAAGTCTTTCTATACACTTACCCACTGGCCAGCTGCCTGAATTTGTCCATTAGGAGTGAAAACAAGGTATGAGCACCATCGAAGAGCGCGTCAAGAAAATCGTTGCCGAGCAACTGGGTGTTAAAGAAGAAGAAGTGGTCAACACCGCTTCCTTCGTAGAAGACCTGGGTGCCGACTCCCTTGACACCGTTGAGCTGGTGATGGCTCTGGAAGAGGAATTCGAGACCGAAATCCCTGACGAAGAAGCTGAGAAGATCACTACTGTACAAGCTGCAATCGACTACGTTACTAGCCACCAGGCGTAATAGTTTGTAATCGTTGTTTGCTGTCATGGAAAAACCGCACTGCCATCATGGCGTGCGGTTTTTTCTTTAGGCCTGATGCAAAGTCGTCGTCATTTGAAAAAGGAGAGTGCTGTGTCGCGTAGACGCGTCGTAGTCACCGGTATGGGTATGTTGTCGCCACTGGGCACGGATGTGCCGAGCAGTTGGCAGGGCATTCTGGCTGGCCGCAGTGGCATTGGTCTGATCGAACACACCGACCTTTCTGCCTATTCCACCCGCTTTGGCGGCTCGGTAAAGGGCTTCAATGTCGAGGAATACCTGTCGGTCAAGGAAGCGCGCAAGCTCGACCTGTTCATTCAGTACGGCCTCGCTGCCGGCTTTCAAGCTGTGCGCAATGCCGGTCTGGAAGTCACCGACGCCAACCGTGAACGCATTGGCGTGGCCATGGGTTCGGGTATCGGCGGTCTGACCAATATCGAAGAAACCAGCCGTACCCTGCATGAGACGGGCCCGCGTCGAATCTCGCCATTCTTCGTGCCAGGCTCGATCATCAATATGATTTCCGGTTTTCTGTCCATCCATCTGGGTGCACAGGGGCCTAACTACGCTATCGCCACCGCATGTACCACCGGTACGCACTGCATTGGCATGGCGGCGCGCAACATCATGTACGACGAAGCCGACGTGATGATTGCCGGCGGTGCCGAAATGGCCGCCTGCGGTCTGGGCATGGGCGGCTTCGGCGCGTCCCGTGCGCTGTCGACGCGCAATGACGAACCGACCCGCGCCAGCCGTCCATGGGACAAGGGCCGTGACGGCTTCGTCCTGTCCGACGGTGCTGGTGCACTGGTTCTCGAAGAGCTGGAGCACGCCAAGGCGCGCGGCGCGACTATCTACGCCGAGCTGATTGGCTTCGGCACCAGCGGCGATGCGTTCCACATGACCTCGCCACCTGCCGACGGCGCCGGTGCAGCACGCTGCATCACCAACGCGCTGCGCGATGCGAAGATCAACGCCGATCAAGTGCAATACATCAACGCTCACGGTACTTCGACTTCGGCCGGCGACCTCGCCGAAGCCAACGCGATCAAAACCGTGTTCGGTGATCACGCCTACAAACTGGCGGTCAGCTCAACCAAGTCGATGACCGGTCACCTGCTAGGTGCGGCGGGCGCGGTTGAAGCTATCTTCAGCGTGCTGGCGATCAACAGCCAGGTAGCGCCGCCGACCATCAACCTCGATGAGCCGGACGAGGGCTGCGATCTCGATTTTGTCGCGCACACTGCGCGCAACATGGATATCGATGTCGTGCTGTCCAACTCCTTCGGTTTTGGCGGCACCAACGGCACCCTGGCATTCCGCCGGTTTGCAGGCTGATGGACTGCTGGGTCGACGGTCAACCGGCTGACAGTCTGTCGCTGAAAGATCGCGGCCTGGCTTACGGTGATGGTCTGTTCGAGACGATCGCCGTGCGTAGCGGCCAGCCGATCCTGCTGGATCGGCACTTGGCGCGTCTGGCCGATGGCTGTGCGCGTCTGGCCATCGCGGCCGATATCGAGCTGGTCCGCGATGAGTTGCTGAGCTATGCGGCAGCGATGGGCGAGGGCGTGCTCAAGCTCATCCTCACCCGTGGCGACGGTTTGCGCGGTTATGCTCCCGATCCGGCGGCACCGGGCCGACGTATTCTGCAAGGCAATCCTGCGGCGGCTTATCCTGCTGTTCATGCTGAACAAGGCGTTCGCCTGTTTCCATGCAACACGCGACTGTCCAAACAGCCGCTTCTCGCTGGACTCAAACATCTCAATCGATTGGAGCAGGTTCTCGCCCGTGCCGAATGGCAGGACAGCGAGCACGCCGAAGGCTTGATGCTCGATCAGGTCGGCCGCGTCATTGAAGGGGTGTTCAGCAATCTGTTCATCGTGCGCGATGGTGCGCTGATAACGCCGGACCTCAAACGTTGCGGCGTTGCCGGTGTGATGCGCGCCGAAATATTGTTTCAGGCCGAGTCACTGGCTATTCCCACGCAGATCGCCGACATCAGCCTCGAACAGCTGCAATGGGCTGATGAAGTGTTTGTCTGCAACAGCGTGTATGGCGTCTGGCCGGTACGCGCCTGTGCTGCACTGAGCTGGCCGGTTGGTCCGCTCACCCGTAAACTGCAAACCATTGCCCGCGCCCTACTGGATGCCTGATTTGTGAGACGTAAACTTTTGCTGCTGCTGGAAACCGGACTGGTTCTGGCAGGGCTGCTGATGGGCGCCAGCGCCTGGAAGATTCATTCCGCGCTGGAACAGCCCCTGAACATCACGCAGGAAGAGCTGCTGGATGTGCCGAAAGGCTCAACACCGACCCGTACTTTCCTTTCACTCGAAACCGATGGTGTCATCAAGGACGCGTTCTGGTTGCGGGTTTACTGGCGTTTCAATCTCGCCGGCACACCGATCCACAGCGGTGAATACCGCATGCAGCCGGGAATGACCGTCAATGGTCTGATTGATTCGTGGAAGCGTGGCGAAGTGGTGCAGTACAGCCTGACGCTGGTCGAGGGCTGGAATTTCCATCAGGTGCGTGCGGCGTTGGCCAAGGATGACAAGGTCGAGCAGACCCTGAACGGTTTGAGCGACAGCGACGTGATGGCGAAAATTGGCCATAAAGGACTGTTTCCAGAAGGGCGGTTTTTCCCCGATACCTACCGCTTCGTGCGCGGCATGTCCGATGCCGAACTGCTGAAAAAGGCCTTTGATCGTCTCGACGAAGTATTGGCCAAAGAGTGGCAGAGTCGCGCTGCCGATGTGCCTTATACCGAACCGTATCAAGCGCTGATCATGGCTTCGCTGGTCGAGAAGGAAACCGGTGTGCCGCAAGAGCGCGGGCAGATTGCCGGTGTCTTCGTGCGCCGCATGGCCTTGGGCATGCAACTACAGACCGATCCGACGGTGATTTACGGTTTGGGTGATCGTTACAACGGCAAACTGACTCGCGCGCATTTGAAAGAACCGACGCCGTACAACACTTATGTGATTCCCGGGCTGCCACCGACACCGATTGCGATGGTCGGGCGTGAAGCGATTCATGCGGCGTTGAACCCGGTGGAAGGCACCAGCCTGTACTTCGTCGCGCGTGGCGATGGTAGCCATGTCTTCTCTGATGATCTCGATGCGCATAACAATGCAGTGCGTGAGTACCAGCTCAAGCGCCGTGCGGATTACCGTTCCAGCCCTGCGCCGGCGGTAGCGCCTGAAGCGGCTCCGGCTGCGGAACAAGCGATTCCAGGCGCATCACCGGATACTGTGCCGGAAGCGTTGCCGCAGGTTGCACCGCAGGAGCCGGCACCGAACCCGGCACCGGAAGCCGCCGCCCCACAAAACACGCAATGACTTTGATTAAGGACTGCCTGTGACTGGCTTGTTTATTACCCTGGAAGGCCCGGAAGGCGCCGGTAAAAGCACCAACCGCGAATACCTCGCCGAGCGCCTGCGCGCCGCCGGTATTGAAGTGGTGCTGACCCGCGAGCCGGGTGGTACGCCATTGGCCGAACGGATTCGCGATGTGCTGCTGGCGCCCGCCGACGAGGTCATGAACCCGGACGCCGAGCTGTTACTGGTATTCGCCGCGCGTGCTCAGCATTTGGCTGAAGTGATCCGTCCGGCGCTGGCCCGTGGCGCGGTGGTGCTGTGTGATCGATTCACCGATTCCACTTACGCCTATCAGGGTGGCGGGCGCGGTCTGTCGCTGGAGCGTATTGCCACCCTGGAAACGTTCGTGCAGGGCGATCTGCGCCCGGATCTGACGTTGATTTTCGATCTGCCAGTGGAAATCGGTCTCGCCCGCGCCAGTGCCCGTGGGCGTCTGGATCGTTTCGAACTGGAGGGGCGAGCGTTTTTCGAGGCGGTGCGCAGCGCGTTCCTCAAGCGCGCCGAAGCCGATCCCGCGCGCTATGTGCGCATCGATGCCGGTCAGCCACTGGCCAAGGTTCAACAATCGCTGGATACCTTGATTCCGAACCTGCTGGAGCTGGCTCGTGGCTGAGGCCTATCCATGGCAAGACAGCCTCTGGCAGCAACTGGCCGGGCGTAAGCAACACGCTCACGCCTATCTGCTGCATGGCCCGGCCGGGATCGGCAAGCGCGCACTGGCCGAGCGTTTAATGGCCAGTCTGTTGTGCCAGCGGCCGACGCCGGAAGCTTGTGGCGAGTGCAAATCCTGCCTGCTGCTCAAGGCTGGCAGCCACCCCGATAATTACATTCTCGAACCGGAAGAAGCCGACAAGGCAATCAAGGTCGATCAGGTGCGCGACCTCGTCAGTTTCGTGGTGCAGACCGCGCAGATGGGCGGACGCAAAGTGGTGCTGATCGAGCCGGTCGAGTCGATGAATATCAACGCTGCCAACGCCTTGCTCAAGAGTCTTGAAGAACCCTCCGGCGATACGATTTTGCTGTTGGTCAGCCATCAGACCAGTCGTTTGTTGCCGACGATCAAGAGCCGTTGCGTGCAGCAGGCCTGTCCGCTGCCGGGCGAGGCAATGAGCCTGCAATGGCTGGCGCAAGCGTTGCCCGATTGCTCCGAAGACGAACGTGTCGAATTGCTGACGCTGGCGGCTGGCTCGCCGTTGATGGCCGTCAGTCTGCAATCCCAAGGCGTGCGTGAGCAACGTGCGCAAGTGGTCGAAGGCGTGAAGAAGCTGCTCAAGCAGCAGCAATCGCCGACGCAACTGGCGGAGGAATGGAAAAGCATTCCCATGCTGCGGCTGTTTGACTGGTTCTGCGATTGGTCGAGCCTGATCCTGCGTTATCAGCTGACTCAGGATGAAGCCGGCCTCGGCCTGACCGATATGCGTAAAGTCGTGCAGTACCTGGCGCAGAAAAGTGCGCAAGGCAAAGTCCTCGAGATTCAGGACTGGATTCTCGCCCAGCGGCAGAAGGTCATGAGCAAGGCCAACCTCAATCCGGCCCTGCTGCTGGAAGCATTGTTGGTTCAATGGGCGGGATTGCCTGGTCAAAGATAACAATGTGTACCTAGACTCTGAACATCAGCAGTGGAGGTCAACATGAATGAACCTGTCAGCCCGGGGCCGCGTAACGGCATTTTGTCCCTGACCATCAAGGACAAGTCGGTGCTCTACGCCGCCTACATGCCGTTCATCAAGAACGGTGGCTTGTTCATCCCGACCAACAAGAGTTACAGGTTAGGCGATGAGGTGTTCATGCTGCTCAACCTGATGGACGAGGCCGAAAAGATCCCGGTGGCCGGCAAAGTCGCGTGGATCACCCCCAAAGGGGCGCAAGGCAATCGCGCTGCCGGTGTCGGCGTCCAGTTCAACGAGGGCGACAACACCGCGCGCAGTCGCATCGAAACCCATCTGGCCGGAGCGCTTAAATCCGACCGTCCCACTCATACGATGTAAGTAGCCGTCTTTTTATGCTCGTAGATTCCCATTGTCACCTTGATCGCCTCGACCTCGCCGCCCACGACGGCTCGCTGGATGCTGCACTCGATGCGGCCCGTGAGCGCGGGGTAGGGCACTTTCTGTGCATCGGCGTGAGTGCTGACAACGCTGCCGACGTCAAAGCGCTGGCTGAACGTTATGACGATGTCGACTGTTCGGTCGGCGTGCATCCGCTCGATGTGCAACCCGGTGCGGCGCCTGCGCTGGACTGGCTGTTGCACGAACTCAACCATCCGAAAGTGGTGGCGATCGGTGAAACCGGTCTCGACTATCACTACGAGCCTGAAGCTGCCGAATTGCAGCAGGAATCGTTCCGCTTGCACCTGCAGGCGGCGCAGCAGACTGGCAAACCGGTGATCATCCACACCCGTGGCGCCCGTGCCGATACCCTTGAGCTGCTGCGCGACGCTGCCTTGCCGCAGGCCGGTGTGCTGCATTGTTTCACCGAAGACTGGGACATGGCCAAAGCTGCACTGGACATGGGTTATTACATTTCCCTGTCGGGCATCGTCACCTTTCGTAATGCCGATGCTCTGCGTGATGTGGCGAGCAAAGTCCCGGCGGATCGTCTGCTGGTGGAAACCGATTCACCGTATCTGGCACCGATCCCTTATCGCGGCAAGCCCAACCTGCCGCAGTACGTGCGCGAAGTGGCGGAATTCCTGGCGATGCTGCGCGGTGAGAACTACGAGCGTTTTGCCGAACAGACCACCGAGAACTTCAAGCGTCTGTTCCCGCTGGCCTCCGTTAAATCTGCCGTGTAGGAGCTGCCGAAGGCTGCGATCTTTTGATCTTGATTTTGACAGGCAAAGGCAAAAGATCGCAGCCTGCGGCAGCTCCTACAGTAGTGATGTGCAGGTAGCTGGGCCAAGCGTTAAATCGCAGGCAAAAAAAACCCGGGTTCTGGGGGGTGAATCCGGGTTAAGACCATTAGGAGTAAAACAAAGGCACGCGGTCCCTTGGTACCTTTACCGGCGCGACACTTGGGGGAGATGTCGCCCGACAGTTCAAGTATTGATCAGTCTGGCGTGCAGTCCAGTTAGCCGGTCGGGGTTTTTAAACAAATTTGGAATACGTTTGCTTCAGTTGAGTTCTCATTGCGCCCAAAACGTTCTCAAAACGAACATGAAACACAGATATGGTCGGATGATCCGTGCAATTTTGCGCAAGTTAGGCATAATACGCGGCTTCGAATTTTGACCCTTCAGACCTTTTCTTATGCACAAAGAACCTCGTAAGGTCCGTGAGTTTCGTCGCCGCGAGCAAGAAATTCTCGATACCGCGCTCAAGCTGTTCCTCGACCAAGGTGAAGACAGTGTCACCGTCGAGATGATTGCTGATGCCGTGGGTATCGGCAAAGGCACGATCTACAAACACTTCAAATCCAAGGCCGAGATCTATCTGCGCCTGATGCTCGATTACGAGCGCGATTTGAACGAGCTGCTGCATTCGGCCGATGTCGACAAGGACAAGGAAGCGCTGTCTCGAGCCTACTTCGAATTCCGCATGCGCGACCCGCAGCGTTATCGCCTGTTCGACCGCCTCGAAGAGAAGGTGGTCAAGGGCAATCAGGTGCCGGAGATGGTCGAGGAGCTGCACAAGATCCGTGCCTCCAACTTCGAACGCCTGACCCTGCTGATCAAGGGCCGCATCAGCGAGGGCAAGCTCGAAGACGTGCCGCCATACTTCCATTACTGCGCATCCTGGGCGCTGGTGCACGGCGCCGTGGCGCTGTATCACTCGCCGTTCTGGAGCAATGTGCTGGAAGATCAGGAAGGTTTCTTCCAGTTCCTGATGGACATCGGCGTGCGCATGGGCAACAAGCGCAAGCGCGACCCGGAAACGCCGAGCAGCTGAGCCATTCAGCTGTCTTATTGCGCCATGATTTCGCTACATGTCGCAGTACCGCAGGAATATACTCAGGCATAGGGCTTGCTAAAACTTGATTTGTGAGTCAAGTTTTAGCGGCTCGAAATCCTTTCGCCGGAGTGATCATGATCGTTGACCGTCAAGGCAGGCGTTTTCGCAATTTGCGGATCAGTCTGACTTCAGCCTGCAATTACGCGTGTACCTACTGTGTGCCGAACGGCAAGCGGCTGGTGGCTGCGCAGGATGAACTGTCGGCCGAAGCCATGGCCCGCGGTGTGGCGTATTTGATCGAAGCCGCCGGTATCGAGCGCTTGCGCATTACTGGCGGTGAGCCGCTGGTCAGCCCCAAACTTGAATCGTTCATGACCGCCGTCGGCAAGATGGGCCTGGACGACATCAGCCTGACCACCAACGGCCAACTCCTCGCGAAAAAACTGCCGCTGCTGGTGGAAGCCGGTCTGCGCCGGATCAACGTATCCCTCGATACCCTCGACGCCGGCGCGTTCCGCAGCATCGCCCGAGGCGGCGATCTGGCCACCGTGCTCGATGGCATGGATCAGGCGAAAGCGGCGGGGATGAAGATCAAGGTCAATATGGTGCCGTTGCGGGGGCAGAATCTTGATCAAGTGATGCCGCTGCTCGACTACTGCCTGGAGCGTGGATACGAACTGCGCTTCATCGAGCTGATGCGCATGGGCCACTTGGCCAAGGACAACAATGCGTTCCTGCAACAGTTCGTCAGTCTGCAACAGTTGCTGGAGCTGATTGGCGAACGTTATGAATACGCGCAAACCGATGCGCCCGTAGACGCCACCGCCGTGCGTTACGCCATTCCCGGTCTGGGCAACTTTGGTGTGATCGCCAACGAAAGCGTGCCGTTCTGCCGGACATGCTCGCGCTTGCGCCTGTCGTCGACTGGTTGGCTGCATGGCTGTCTGTCGTCGAGCAACCGCCACTATGTCGGTGATCTGCTTGACAAGCCGCGTCATCAGGCGTTGCCAGCGCTGCAGCGTTTGCTGGTCAAGGCGTTGGGCGACAAGCAGGAAGTGGCGTTCTCCGGTGGCGCGACAGTGATGAAAATTATCGGCGGCTGATCAACTGCTTTAGCGAGCAGGCTCGCTCCCACCTTGGAATGTATTCCCCCTGTGGGAGCGAGCCTGCTCGCGAATACGATTTAACCATCAACAAATTTCTTGAGCTGGCGCAAAAGCTGCATCCAACGGCCATTCGCCGGTTTTCCGTCACCGGCCTCTGGAGGAATAGGATGCGTAGCCTGGTTTTGCTGCTGGCCGTTTTGGCGCTTGGCGGCTGTATGACTGTCAGCGATATGGCCGAAGGCACTCGCTATCAGATGAGCGACGCGGGCCTGCTCGATCACAGCGACAGCCGCCGCGTGAACAACTTCCGCATTCAGCCGGACTCATTTATCTACATCGCCCAGGGCGCCTTTGCGCCGCCGGGTGGTTCCTACCCGCGCCCGAACGTAGTGGCTGAAGAGGCCTTCAAGGGCTTCGTCGAATACTTCCCGATGGTCCGCCGTGCCCGCGCGCCGGAAGGTCTCGATCAGGCGATGGGCGAAGCTCGCGATGCCGGTGCGCACTATCTGCTGTACACGCGTTTCGCCAAAGCTGACGACCGCATCGGCAACTCCGATGAGTGGCTCGATGAAGAAGCGGTTGATCGCCTCGGCATCGACGGCGGCGTGATTCAGATCATGTTGATCGAGACCAGCACCCAGTATTTGATTGATACTGCACGGATCAAGAGTCGTGGCGGTTTACTGACGTTCCACGACAGCAAGCCCGAAGACCTGATCGGCCCGCCGCTGGCCCAGTACGCGCGCAGCCTGTTGGGAGTCGGCGACCAATAATTCAAGGAGAACGCCATGAGCGGCCCGCAAAAAGCCAATGACCTGTTGGGACAGATCCCGAAAACCAAAGGCTTGCCGCCGGTGCACTTGTGGAACCCGGACTTCTGCGGCGACATCGACATGCGCATCGCCCGTGACGGCACCTGGTATTACCTGGGCACGCCGATCGGGCGCAAACCGATGGTCAAGCTGTTCTCGACGATCATGCGCCGCGATGGCGATGATTATTTCCTGATCACCCCGGTCGAGAAGGTCGGGATCAAGGTCGACGATGCGCCGTTTGTGGCGATTGCCGTCGAGGTTGAAGGCGAAGGGGAGACGCAGCTGTTGCGCTTTACCACCAACGTTGATGAAACCGCTGAAGCGGGGCCTGAGCATCCGATCCGGGTCGAGATTGATCCGACGACACAAGAGCCCGCGCCCTACGTGCATGTGCGTACCAACCTTGAAGCGCTGATTCATCGCAATGTGTTCTACCAACTGGTGGAACTGGCGGTGAGTCGCGAAATCGACGGGCAGCGTTGGCTCGGTGTATGGAGCGGCGGCGAGTTCTTCCGCATCGGCCTCGAACCTTAAAAGATCGCAGCCTTCGGCAGCTCCTACATGGCGTACACCTGTAGGAGCTGCCGAAGGCTGCGATCTTTTTTGTCGTTGACACTTAATCGTATGATGATTAGCTTGATCACCCATCGCGATCCGCTTTGAGGTGTTCATGTCCAGCAGCTTTCACGCATCCACGGTCGACTGGCTGGGCAGCTGGATCGCCGCTGGCCAGGTCAAACCCGGGCAGACCATCAAGGTCGAGGCCGATCTGGGTGAGCAGCTCGGCGTCAGTCGCACGGTAATTCGCGAAGCAATCAAAACCCTCGTCGCCAAAGGCATGCTCGAAGTCGGACCGAAAGTCGGCACCCGCGTGCTGCCGGTACGGCGCTGGAACCTGTTCGATCCGCAAGTGGTCGGTTGGCTGTCGCGCAACGGCTTGCCGGAAAACTTCGTCGATGACTTGCTCGATCTGCGCCGCACCATCGAACCCATGGCCGTGCGCTGGGCTTGCGAGCGGGCGACCCTGGAACAGATCGAAGCGGTGCAACTGGCCTACAACGCCCTTGAGCGCGCGGTCGACAGCGGCATCGATTACAACCGCGCCGATCAGGTCTTCCACGAATGCATTCTCGCCGCCAGCCACAATCAATTCATCGAACAAATGGTTCCGGCGCTCGGCGCGTTGCTCGCGGTGTCGTTTGAAGTTTCTGCGGCCGACCCGGATGAACTGCGCCGTACGCTGCCGATTCACAAAGACATGGCGGATGCCATCGCGGCGCGAGATTCAGCGCGCGGCGTTTGGGCGTGCATGACTCTGATCGACAACGCGGATCTGGCAATCAAGCGCTTTTACCCGAAAGTCATGGCCGACAAAAAAGCTGGTTAATACACATTTCCCTGTGGGAGCGAGCCTGCTCGCGAAGGCGGTGTATCAGGCAACTCATGCATCGACTGACACGACGCTTTCGCGAGCAGGCTCGCTCCCACATTAAACAACAACAAGATCCGAGGAGTTGATATGCCGTGGACCGCCCTGACCCAACACCGCGCCCAACTCGGTGAAGGCCCGTTCTGGGACGCGCCGACCCAGGCGTTGTACTGGGTCGATATCGCCGGCAAACAGGCCCTGCGCCTGATCGGCCAGAACGTGCAGATCTGGCAGATGCCCGAGCACGTCTCCGCGTTCATCCCCTGCGCCAGCGGTGACGCACTGGTGACCCTGAGCAGCGGCGTCTATCGCCTCGATCTCGACTCCCCAGGCCTCGAACCGCGCCTGACACTGTTCTGCGTCGCCGACCCGCAACCGGGCAATCGTCCCAACGAAGCGCGTTGCGATGGTCAAGGTCGTCTGTGGCTCGGCACCATGCAAAACAATATCGGCGAGCAAGGCGAAGATCTGCCGATCACCCGTCGCTCCGGTGGCCTGTTCCGCGTCGATCCGGATAAACGCGTCACACCCTTACTGCGTAATCTGGGAATTCCCAACACCTTGTTGTGGAGCGATGACGGCACCACGCTGCTGTTCGGCGACAGCCTCGACAGCACACTGCACCGATATTTCATTCACACCGACGGCAACCTCGATGCTGCACAAGTCTTCTACGGTCCCGATCAGCAGGGTGGCCCGGACGGCTCGGCAATGGACGCCGAAGGCTACGTGTGGAATGCCCGATGGGACGGCAGCTGCCTGCTGCGCCTGACACCAGACGGCCACGTCGAGCGCAAGATCGATCTACCGGTCAGCCGCCCGACCAGTTGTGTGTTCGGCGGTGAAGACCTGAAAACCCTGTTCATCACCAGCGCCCAGAGTCCGCACAACCATCCACTGGATGGCGCGGTACTGTCGATGCGCGTGGATGTCGCAGGAAAACTCTGTACGCGCTTTGCGGATTAAATCCCAAAATATGGGATGCAAAATTATATATTGAGATTATTTGGCGGTCGGGTTTATAGTCGGCTCCAGCAGTAACACGCACTCACACTTAAAAAGAACAAAACAGGTGAAGTGATGCAGCGAATGTCTATCGCACTCCCGCGTGGAGTCCGCGTCTCGCAACGGCTCGATGCCGTCGGCCGCGCCTGCCTGTTTCGTTCAAACCGCCTTCCAGACCGGACATCGGCAGATGCCCGTTTTTTTTGCGCTTGCGAAACAGGAGTCCTGATCCATGGCTGAACCTCTTTCCCTGCCGCCGGTGCCCGCACCGCCGAAGGGCGAGCGTCTGAAAAACAAGGTCGTGCTGCTGACCGGTGCTGCGCAAGGCATCGGTGAAGCCATCGTCGCTGCCTTTGCCTCGCAGCAAGCGCAACTGGTTATCAGCGATATCCAGGCCGAAAAAGTCGAGCAGGTTGCCGCCCACTGGCGTGAGCAGGGTTACGAAATCCAAGCGCTGAAGGCTGATGTTTCGCGTCAGCAGGATCTGCACGCCATGGCCAAACGCGCGGTTGAACTGCACGGGCGTATCGATGTGCTGGTCAACTGCGCCGGGGTCAACGTGTTCCGCGATCCGCTGGAGATGACCGAAGAAGACTGGCATCGCTGCTTCGCCATCGATCTGGACGGCGCCTGGTTCGGCTGCAAAGCGGTGCTGCCACAGATGATCGAGCAGGGCGTCGGCAGCATCATCAACATTGCCTCGACCCATTCCAGTCACATCATTCCTGGCTGCTTCCCGTACCCGGTGGCCAAGCACGGTTTGCTCGGCCTGACCCGCGCGCTCGGCATCGAATACGCGGCGAAAGGCATTCGGGTCAACGCCATCGCGCCGGGCTATATCGAAACGCAACTGAACGTCGATTACTGGAACGGTTTCGCCGACCCGCACGCCGAACGTCAGCGCGCCTTCGATCTGCACCCGCCGAAACGCATCGGTCAGCCACTCGAAGTGGCGATGACTGCGGTTTTTCTGGCCAGTGATGAAGCGCCATTCATCAATGCTTCATGCATCACCATCGATGGTGGGCGCTCGGTGATGTACCACGACTGAGCGCAGTGGCTTTCACGCGGATAAATCCGTTTGCAATCCAATCATCATACGATATGACTATTGTCAGAAGATTTTGCAGGAACACGCTTTAACGCTTTTCAAACATTGCTCAAAAAAAATAACAAGGAGTCAGCTTATGAAACGTCGTTTCGGGATTCGTACCCTGTGCAGTACCGCCCTGGCGGTCACCGCGTTCAGCCTGAGCAGTGCGCTGCTCGCTGCCGACACCGTGAAAATCGGTTTTCTGGTCAAGCAGGCGGAAGAACCGTGGTTCCAGACCGAGTGGGCTTTCGCCGAGAAAGCCGCCAAGGACAAGGGCTTCGAACTGATCAAGATTGCCGTGCCGGACGGCGAGAAAACCCTCTCGGCCATCGACAGCCTTGCCGCCAACGGCGCCAAGGGCTTCGTGATCTGCCCGCCGGATGTCTCGCTCGGCCCGGCGATCATGGCCAAAGCCAAACTCAATGACCTCAAAGTGATTGCCGTCGATGACCGTTTCGTCGACGCCAACGGCAAGTTCATGGAAGACGTGCCGTACCTCGGCATGGCCGCGTTCGAAGTCGGCCAGAAGCAGGGCAACGCCATGGTCGCCGAAGCGAAGAAACGCAACTGGGACTGGAAAGACACCTACGCGGTGGTCAACACCTACAACGAACTCGACACCGGCAAGAAACGCACCGACGGCTCGGTGAAATCCCTTGAAGACGCCGGCATGCCGAAGGATCACATCCTCTTCGCCGCGCTGAAAACCCTCGACGTACCGGGCAGCATGGACGCGACCAACTCGGCGCTGGTGAAACTGCCGAGCGGCGCAAAAAACCTGATCATCGGCGGTATGAACGACAACACCGTGCTCGGCGGCGTACGCGCCACCGAAGCCGCCGGTTTTGCCGCGGCCAACGTGATCGGCATCGGCATCAACGGCACTGACGCCATCGGCGAACTGAAAAAGCCTAACAGTGGTTTCTTCGGTTCGATGCTGCCAAGCCCGCACATCGAAGGCTACAAAACTGCAGAGATGATGTTCGAGTGGGTCACCACCGGCAAAGAACCGCCGAAGTACACGGCCATGGACGACGTCACCCTGATCACCCGCGACAACTTCAAGCAAGAGCTGGAAAAAATCGGCCTGTGGAACTGATGCCGCGACGGCCCGGGCAGCCGGGCCGTTTTTTGGTGTGAAGAGGTGGCTTTATGCACGCGCAAGTACAAACACAACAACACAGCGCCAGCGGCAGCCTGCGCTTCAACGGGATCGGCAAAACCTTTCCCGGGGTGAAGGCGCTGGACGCGATCAGTTTCGTCGCGCATCCGGGGCAGGTTCATGCCTTGATGGGCGAAAACGGCGCTGGCAAATCGACCCTGCTGAAAATTCTTGGTGGTGCTTATATTCCGAGCAGCGGTGAGTTGCAGATCGGCGAGCAGACCATGGCGTTCAAATCGACTGCCGACAGCATCGGCAGCGGCGTCGCGGTGATTCACCAGGAGCTGCATCTGGTGCCGGAAATGACCGTCGCCGAAAACCTGTTTCTCGGCCATCTGCCGGCCAGTTTCGGTTTGATCAACCGCGGTGTGTTACGCCAGCGAGCGTTGAATTGCCTCAAAGGCCTGGCCGACGAAATCGATCCGCAGACCAAGGTCGGACGCTTGTCCCTCGGCCAGCGACAACTGGTGGAAATCGCCAAAGCGCTGTCGCGCGGCGCCCACGTCATCGCTTTCGACGAACCGACCAGCAGCCTTTCGGCCCGCGAAATCGACCGCTTGATGACGATCATCGGCCGCCTGCGCGACGAAGGCAAAGTCGTGCTTTATGTTTCCCATCGCATGGAAGAAGTGTTCCGCATCTGCGACGCGGTGACGGTGTTCAAGGACGGTCGCTACGTGCGCACTTTCGAGGACATGAGCCAGTTGACCCATGATCAACTGGTGACCTGCATGGTCGGTCGCGACATTCAGGACATCTACGATTATCGCCATCGTCCACGCGGCGCCGTGGCTCTGAAGGTCTCCGGCCTGCTCGGCCCGGGTCTGCGCGAGCCGATCAGTTTCGAGGCACACAAAGGTGAAATTCTTGGCCTGTTCGGACTGGTCGGGGCAGGGCGCACCGAGCTGTTTCGCCTGCTCAGCGGGCTGGAGCGCAACACCGCCGGACGCCTCGAATTGCGCGGTCATGAATTGAAACTGCGTTCACCGCGCGACGCGATTGCGGCGGGCATTTTGCTCTGTCCGGAAGACCGCAAGAAGGAAGGCATCATCCCGCTGGCCAGCGTCGCCGAGAACATCAACATCAGTGCACGCGGTGCCCATTCGGGTCTCGGCTGCCTGATTCGCGGTCTGTGGGAAAAGGGCAACGCTGACAAACAGATCAAAGCCCTGAAAGTGAAAACCCCGCACGCCGGCCAGCAGATCAAATTCCTTTCCGGCGGCAATCAGCAGAAGGCCATTCTTGGCCGCTGGCTGTCGATGCCGATGAAGGTCTTGCTGCTCGACGAACCCACTCGCGGCATCGACATCGGCGCCAAAGCCGAGATCTACCAGATCATCCATAACCTCGCCGCCGACGGCATTTCGGTGATCGTGGTGTCCAGCGATCTGATGGAGGTGATGGGTATTTCCGACCGCATTCTGGTGCTCTGCGAAGGCGCTTTGCGCGGCGAAATCAGCCGTGACCAGGCCAATGAATCCAACCTGCTGCAACTGGCTTTGCCGCGCCACCGCGCTGACGGCGTGGCGAACTGAGAGGTGACTATGATGACAACCCAAAACGAAACCCTGCCCAAAGAGCGCAAACCTCTGGACATGCGCCGCTTCCTCGACGACTGGGTCATGCTGCTGGCGGCCGTGGGCATTTTTGTCGCCTGCACCTTGCTGATCGACAACTTCCTCTCGCCGCTGAACATGCGTGGCCTCGGCCTGGCGATTTCCACCACAGGGATTGCCGCGTGCACGATGTTGTACTGCCTGGCGTCGGGGCATTTCGACTTGTCGGTGGGCTCGGTGATTGCCTGCGCTGGCGTGGTCGCGGCGGTGGTGATGCGTGACACCAACAGCGTATTTCTCGGTGTCAGTGCGGCGTTGGTCATGGGCCTGATTGTCGGGTTGATCAACGGGATTGTGATTGCCAAGTTGCGCGTCAATGCCTTGATCACGACGTTGGCGACCATGCAGATCGTTCGTGGGCTGGCGTACATTTTTGCCAACGGCAAAGCGGTGGGCGTGTCGCAGGAATCGTTCTTTGTCTTCGGCAATGGCCAGTTGTTCGGCGTGCCGGTGCCGATTCTGATCACCATCGTCTGCTTTCTGTTTTTTGGCTGGTTGCTGAATTACACCACCTACGGGCGCAACACCATGGCCATCGGTGGTAACCAGGAAGCGGCGTTGCTGGCGGGTGTGAACGTTGACCGGACCAAGATCATTATCTTTGCCGTGCATGGGGTGATTGGTGCGTTGGCGGGGGTGATTCTGGCGTCGCGGATGACCTCGGGGCAGCCGATGATTGGCCAGGGTTTTGAACTGACGGTGATCTCGGCTTGTGTGTTGGGCGGGGTGTCGTTGAGCGGCGGGATTGGCATGATCCGGCATGTGATTGCCGGGGTGTTGATTTTGGCGATTATTGAGAATGCGATGAACCTGAAGAACATCGACACGTTTTATCAGTATGTGATTCGTGGGTCGATTTTGCTGTTGGCCGTGGTGATTGACCGCCTGAAACAACGCTGAGTCAAAGGCTACCCTCACCCCAGCCCTCTCCCGGAGGGAGAGGGGGCCGACCGAGTGGTCTTGCGTAATCCGTCGACCTGAAAGTTCTCGTCGACTATGGATTCGGAACAGCACTTTCGGGTCGATTGTGGATTCGGCAAAGTACCTTCAGGTCGGCGAACCTCCACAATATCCCCCATTCAGTCCCCTCTCCCTCCGGGAGAGGGCTAGGGTGAGGGGAAGGGCCGACCGAGGTGATCCGTCAACCTGACAGTGCTCGTCGATTATGGATTCGGCGAAGCACTTTCAGGTCGGCGTACCTCTTGAGCATCCCCATTCAGTCCCCTCTCCCTGCGGGAGAGGGCTAGGGTGAGGGTGCTGTTGATCTTCCCGCCTTCTGTCCGAACTACCAAATATCTCTTGCCCGCCCGCACCCGTTTCGGGTATCAATTTGTACATGATTAGACAGGTACGATTTGACAAGAAACAACGGGTGGTCGACGAACTCGTCCGGCGCATCGAAAGCGGTCTCATGGAGGACGGCTTTCTGTTGCCCGGCGAGCATCAGTTGGCTCAAGAATTCCAAGTCAGCCGAGGCACGCTGCGCGAAGCGCTGGCCGAACTGAAACGGCGTAACTACATCGCCACGCAAAGCGGCGTCGGCTCCATCGTCACTTTCGACGGTGTCGCCCTCGACCAGCGCAGCGGCTGGGCGCAGGCCTTGGCCGACAGCGGGGCGATGATCAATACCGAAGTGTTGCGTCTGGAAGCCGTGACCCGGCCAGACCTGCTATCGCGATTCGGCACTGACCAATTCATCACCCTCGACCGTCGCCGCCGCTCCAGCGAAGGCACGCTGGTCTCTCTCGAACGCTCATTGATGCCGGCCACCGGCGGCCTGGAAAGCCTGCCGCGCGTTGGTCTGATCGACAATTCACTGACCATCACCCTGGCCGCCTACGGCTACATCGGCGAACGCGGCGATCAATGGATCGGCGCCGAACCGTTGAATGCCGAAGACGCCGCACTGCTTGGCCGCCCTGAGGGCACGGTGTTCCTCAAAGCCCTGCGCACCACTTACGACCGGCAGAACCGGTTCATGGAGCTGGTCGAAAGCCTGCTCGACCCGGTGCATTTCCGTCTGCACCTGCAATTTGGAGAATCGAAATGACCGCGCTCAACCGTGCCCTCGGCGCTTTCTATGGCCTGGCCCTCGGTGATGCGCTGGGCATGCCGACGCAATCGCTGAACCGCGAAACCATCAAGACCCGTTTCGGCCAGATCACCGATCTGCAGGACGCAGGTCCGTTGCAGCCGATCGCCGCAAACATGCCCAAAGGCTCGATCACCGACGACACCGAACAGGCCATTCTGGTCGGCGAGTTGCTGGTCGAAGGCAAGGGTCGCATCGAACCGGCAATCCTTGCGCAACGCTTGATCGAATGGGAAGCCGAGATGCAGGCCAAGGGCTCGCAGGATTTGCTTGGGCCGTCGACCAAACGCGCCATTGAAATGATCCTCGCCGGCCATTCGCCGGAAGAGGCCGGGCGCTACGGCACTACCAACGGCGCGGCGATGCGCATTACGCCGGTGGGGATTGCGGCGGATGTTTCTGATCCGGAGCGCTTTATTGCGGCGGTGGTGCAGGCCTGCCAGGTCACGCACAACACCACACTGGGGATTTCCAGTGCGGCAGCCGTGGCGGCGGTGGTATCCGCCGGCATCAACGGCATGGACCTGGGTGAGGCGTTGAACCTCGGTCAGCACATCGCTCAGCAAGCCGAGTCGCACGGGCACTGGGTCGCCGGTGGGCGTATTGCTTCGCGCATCAGTTGGGCGCGCACCATCAGTGTCGATAGCGACAAGGCCTTGCTGGCGGATCTGCTCTACGACGTGATTGGCACTTCGGTGGCGTCGCAGGAGTCGGTGGTGGTCTCGTTCGCGCTGGCGCAGCAAGTGGCGGTCGGTGAGATGAGCGCGTTTGATGCGCTGTGCATGGCCGCCAGTCTTGGCGGTGACACTGACACCATCGCGGCGATTCTTGGCGCGATGCTCGGTGCCTGCCTGGGCCTTGAGAGCTGGCCTGCCGAGATGATTGATACGGTGAAGGCCGTTAATCATCTGGAGCTTGAGCCGTTGGTGCAGGGGCTGTTGGTCTTGCGCTGATTGAACTGACGTCTTCGCGAGCAGGCTCGCTCCCACATTGGATTTGTAGTGTTCACATAACCCATGTGGGAGCGAGCCTGCTCGCGAAGGCCGCACTGCAAATCTTGAATACTTACCCGCAATGGATCGCGCAGACAGGCCGAGGATGGCCGCGATGTCTTGTCGTTTTGCATCATTGCCACAACCACAAAAAAGGCAAACAGGAGCACCTTCATGAGTTCATCAAACGTCGGGCAAAGCGCCGGGCAACTGGAAACCCGCGGCATCGAACCGGTTCCGGAAGCCGAGTGCAACGGCCACCCGCTGCAACTGTTCTGGGTCTGGTTCGCCGCCAACATTTCCATTCTCGGCCTGCCATTGGGCGCGACGCTGGTGGCGTTTCGCGGGCTGGCGATCTGGCAAGCAATTATCGTCGCGATCATCGGTGCTGCCGGTTCGTTCGCGGTGGTCGGGATCATCTCGATTGCCGGTCGCCGTGGTCGCGCACCGAGCCTGACGTTGTCGCGAGCGATCTTCGGCGTGCGCGGCAATATCGGCCCGACGCTGGTCTCGCTGATGTCGCGTCTCGGTTGGGAAACCGTCAACACCACCACTGCCGCTTTCGTGCTGCTGTCGCTGTGCTCGATTCTGTTCGGCTCGCCGGTGGAAGCGAAAAGCGCACCGATATTGACGCTGATCTTCATCGCCATTTTCGTTCTGCTGACCCTGTCGGTGTCCGGTCTTGGCCATGCGACCTTGCTAGTGATTCAGAAGTGGGCGACCTACGTCTTCGGTGCGCTGAACATTCTCGTCGGTGGCTTCCTCTGCGCGACCATCGACTGGAGCGCGGTGTTCAACGCCACGCCAGCGCCGATGAGCGCAATGATCATCGGTATCGGCACCATGGCTGCGGGCACCGGCATCGGTTGGGCCAACGCTGGTGCAGACATGTCGCGCTACCAACATCGCAGCGTCAAGGCTGTGCGACTGGTTGCGTCCGCCGCGTTCGGCGCGGGCATTCCACTGGTCCTGCTGATCACCCTTGGCGGTCTGCTGTCGGTGGGCAACAACGATCTGGCGTCGGCTACTGACCCGATCGTGGCAATCCGCGACATGTTGCCAACCTGGATGGCGGTGCCGTACCTGATCACCGCATTCGGTGGTTTGCTGCTGTCGAACAACCTGTCGGTGTATTCCGCTGGTTTGACCACGCTGACCCTCGGCCTCAAGGTCAAACGCGTCTACGCGGTGGTGGTCGATATTGTCGCGATCTTCGCCGGTTCGATTTACTTCATGCTGATCGCCGATAGCTTCTACGGCCCATTTATCACTTTCATTTCCCTGCTGGCGGTGCCGATCACTGCGTGGGTCGGGATCTTCGTCGTTGATCTGATTCACCGTCACTACTACAGCCCGACAGATCTGCTCGACGTCAGCCCGAGCAGTGCCTACTGGTATCGCGGCGGCATCGAGTGGCGTGCATTTGGCGCGTGGGCGATTGCCATCGTCCTCGGCTTCAGCTTTACCACCATTGGCACCACCGCCGAGAACGTCTGGTTCAAAGGCTTCCTGTCCGACTCTTGGCTGGGCCACAACGGCCTCGGCTGGATCGTGACTTTCGTCGTCGCTGGTGGGATTTACTTTGTACTGGGCGGGGCGAAAGATCGCCGCGCTGCGCAAACCGAGAATGCTCATGCCTAAGATGTTGCACACCGGCCAGGTCATCATCGACCTGGTCATGGCCGTGGATAAACTGCCGCAGATTGGTGGTGACGTGCTGGCGCAGTCGGCCGGTTTCGAAGCCGGTGGCGGGTTCAATGTGATGGCGGCAGCGCTGCGTAACGGCCTGCCGGTGGTATATCTCGGTCGCCATGGCACTGGGCGTTTCGGTGATCTGGCGCGGCAGGCGATGAACGCCGAGGGGATTCACATCGGCATCACCGAACCCGCGCAGAAGGACACCGGTTTATGTGTGGCGCTGACCGATGCGTCGGCCGAGCGCAGTTTCATTTCCTATATCGGCGCTGAAGGTGAGGTGACCGAAGAGGATCTGAACAGCGTTGCCGCCGAGGCGGGTGATTACGTTTACCTCAGCGGCTACAGCTTGCTCCACGAAGGCAAGGCGCAGGCATTGCTCGATTGGACGCTGGCGTTGCCGGACGCGATCAACGTGGTGTTCGATCCGGGCCCGTTGGTGGAATCGCCCGACTCGCCGATGATGCAAGCGCTGCTGCCACGCATTGATGTGTGGACCAGCAACAGTGTTGAAGCGCTGCGGTTTACCGGGGCTGAAGAGATTGCGGTGGCGCTTGATCGTCTCGCTGAGCATCTGCCCAACGACGTGCTGATGGTTGTGCGTGACGGGCCGCAAGGTTGCTGGATTCATCAAGGTGACGAGCGTCGGCATGTGCCGGGGTTTGCCGTGAAAGCCGTGGACAGCAACGGTGCCGGTGATGCCCATGCCGGTGTGTTTGTCGCAGGGTTGGCGCAGGGTTTGTCTGCCCATGAAGCAGCGCGACGGGCGAATGCGGCGGCGGCTTTGGCGGTGACGCGGTGGGGGCCGGCGACTTCGCCGGGCGCGGCTGAGGTGGATGCGTTTATCTTCGATTCCGGAGGCGCCTGATAGATAGCTTTCGCGAGCAAGCTCGCTCCCACAGGGGATTTATGTTCGCCTCAGATCCAATGTAGGAGCTGCCGAAGGCTGCGATCTTTTGATCTTATAAAAGCAAAGATCGCAGCCAACTGCAGCTCCTGCATGATCAGCGATCACATCGCTCAGCTATCCAGCTTGCGCGCCGCCTCAACGCCAGCGGCACTGAGCTTGATCGGCAGGTTCAACGAATGTTCGCCGGCCTCGTTGCAGGTCACATGACCATGGTGAATCAGTCCGCGTTCCTGCAGGGCGGCGAGGGCGCTGGCCACGACTTTCTCGCCCCGGTAATTGTCCAGCACCTCCTTGCCCAGACCACTCGGGTGAGCGTGCAGCAGGCGGGTGAGGACTTCTTTTTCCAGGTTTTTATCGACGTTCATGGTTACCTCTTCATTGGATTGAATAGGACGCTCGCGTCGGCGAACTACTGACCGGAGCCTTCGGAACCGGAGCCACCAGTGGTGGTTTTAGAGCCGACGCCGGGGCCCGCGTTGTCTGGCGTGGCGGGGGCGTCGGGAGTGTTCATGCCGCCCTGACGACCCGGGTCACTGCCCTGCGTGCGCGGGTCGGTCCCGGTGGCGGGAGGCTGATTGATCAACGGCACGCCAGAGCCATCGGTGTTCATTCCGGGGGCACTGTTGATGGCGGGCGCGCGTGGTGGGGTCGGATCGGTAGGGCCGGTGCCCGCAGCGGTGGCGGATGCGGCGAAAACCGCAGGGCAGAGCAGGGCGCTGAATACGAAAGCGGTCAACCTTGACGGGATCATAGGGCGTCTCCAGTGATTGGAATCCTTACCTGTCGTTGGTCTGCCCGGTGAGCGGATTGGTGCCTGATCAGCGACGAACGGTCTGCATTGCCGTTGCCGTTTTGAGCTTGAGTCGACGCCAGAGCAGACGACCCACGGTGATCAGCCAGTTCACAAGTGCCACAGCCAATACCGTGAGCAGCAGCGTCGCCATGCCCTGTTCAACGATGATTTTCCCGGCCAGCAAAGGGAAACCGAATACGCCGATAAAGTAAGCAAGGCTGAACAGAAGCAATGCCTGTGACGTGGTGCCGGTCGGCGCTTCGTTAGCCGCAAGTCCGTTGATCACCGAATACGTCAGCCCATACCCGACGCCGAGCATCAACGCCGCCAGCAAATAGGTGAATCCACTGTGTACGCCGAAGGCGAACAGCACGATCGAGCCGAGCATCAGCCCCGACAACAGGCAAGAAGCGCGCAGCGGATCACGCTTGACCACATAGCCGGCGATCAACATCCGGCTGCTGATTGCCGCACTCATGAAACCGAGAAAGAACAACGAATAATCCAGCGAGCGTGCCGCCGCGTAACTGGTCTGAAAACTCGACAGACCGCCGAATACGCAACCGCCGAGACCAACCATGATGATCGGGAACAGCGCGCGCGAACCGAGCACTTGGGTGGTCGCTCGCCAAGTGATTCTCGCGGTCGAGGTTACTTGCGTGCTTTTCAATCGAGCCCCGAGTTGCCAGAACAACAGCACGCCAACCAGGCTCGCCAGTGCCGCCAGATAAAACGCCGAGGTCACCGGCAAACCCACTGCACTCGCCGCACGACCTAGCAGCGGCCCGCTGCCGATACCGGACATCATGCTGCCCGACAACAACGCAAAGTACTTGGCCCGCTGCGCCGGCGTCACCAGACTGGCGACGATGATCGGCCCCAACGTATAGAAAACACCCCAACCCAATCCCAACAGCAAGCCGAAAAACAACAGCAAATGCCCAAACCCCGGCGTCATCGCAAAACCCAGGCTCGCCGCTACCAGCAACAGACCGAATACTGCAATCGAGCGCGCCGCGCCGAGCCAGTCCGACAGATGCCCGGACACCAGTACCGCAACAAACGTACTGAGCATCGCCGCCGAAATCACACTGCCGGCATCGTGTTCATTGCCGCCGCGAGAGCCGATCAGCAGCGACAGCAAAAACGTCGAGCCATAGGACAGCGACAGCAGATAACTGGCGAGACAGAACAGGCCGAACAGCTTGCCTGAAACCTTGGGTGTTGCTGGCGACATGACGCGGTTCCTTGACCGGAAAAATTCAGCGTCGTCTGTTTAACACGTCAGGCATGCGGCTTAGGTCTGAGGTTGGCGAAGTCAGGATCACTGCACGCCGGAGTAATGCTCAAGCGATGCCGATCTCTTCCTTGAACTGCTCCATGAAACCCTTCAGACGCTGATGGCGGATCTGCGCCAGACGCTGGCCGGCGGCAGTCTGGAAACCGTCGGCGAGGTGCAGCAGTTTGGTCTGGAAGTGATCGAGGCAAAAACGTTTGTCGTCATAGTCGCGCTGTTTCGCTTCGGGATCCTGCGGGTCGTACAGCGCCGAGCCCATACGCCCGGCGATGTAGAAGGTACGGGCGACGCCGAGCATGCCGAGTGAGTCGAGGCGATCGGCGTCCTGGACGATTTTCGCTTCAAGGCTGCGCGGAGTGATGTTGGCGGAGAAACTGTGGGCTTCGATGGCGTGGGCGACGGCGGTGATTTTTTCTTCGGGCCAGTTCAGATCGGCCAGCACTGCCGAAGCTTTATCTGCCGCCAGCCGCGAAGCCTGCGAACGCAGCGGTGAATTCTTCTCGACGGCCACGCAATCGTGCAAGAGCACGGCGGCCAACAGCACCTCAAGATCACCGCCTTCTTCTTCATGCAACGTACGCACGTTGTGCCAGACGCGCTGCAAGTGGGCGAGGTCGTGGGCGCCGTCGTCGGACGGCTCCAATGCGTGCGGCAGCAACTCTGCTGCCAGTGCCGCCACGGGTGTGAAAAACTCACGCTTCATAAGCATCCTTTCAGATTGTCGAAGTCCCCTGTGTAGGAGCGAGCCTGCTCGCGAATGCTGTCTGTCAATCAACAATTCAGGTGACTGAAAGGACGCCTTCGCGAGCAGGCTCGCTCCCACAGGGAACTGCAATGTTTGCAACAGTGCGCAGGGTAGTGTGTGTTTTGCCATGTGACGAGCGCCGCTCACCACCTTAGTATGGCGTTTTCCTTTTCCGACAAGGCCCGTCCATGACGATCGAAATCCGCCCGGCGACCCCCAGCGATGCCCCGCAAATCCTCGCCTTCATTACTGAACTCGCCGATTTCGAAAAGGCCCGCCACGAAGTCATCGCCAGCGTTGCCGACATCGAGCGCAGCCTGTTCGGCGAAGGCGCCACCGCCCATGGCCTGATCTGCCTGCGCGACGGCGTGCCGATCGGTTTCGCGGTGTTCTTCTTCAGTTATTCGACCTGGCTCGGCAGCAACTGCCTGTACCTCGAAGACCTCTACATCACGCCGGAGCAACGCGGCGGCGGTGCTGGCAAAACCTTGTTGCGCCACCTGGCGAAAATCGCCTGCGACAACGACTGCGGTCGCTTCGAATGGAGCGTGCTCGACTGGAACACGCCGGCCATCGATTTCTACAAGTCCCTTGGCGCACAACCTCAGGAAGAGTGGGTGCGCTACCGCATGGATGGCCAGGTCCTGCGTGAGTTTGCCGAGGGCTGACCACAATGATGGCAATCCGGCAGTAATTCGATTGTCGCCAGCGCTCTAGTCCGGCATTCTACGCGCCATTTTTGCGCGCTCACGGACGACACCTGCAATGCCTCTGGCACAACTTCTCCACGCCCGTGGAGCCTTCGCCGCGTCAACGAGTGACCGGCGATGAGCGGACTACGGGTGTCAATGCGTCTGTATGGCCTGGTGAAAAACTCAGGCTCGAGCGACAACCCCCAGCGCCAGCCGGTCGACATTCTGTGCATGACAAACCGCACGGGCGGCAGCGCCATTCGTGCGTTCGTGTCACGCCTCGATGCCGAGTTGATGACGCGCAGTGCCGGGCTCGCCGATTACCGCGTGATACCGCTGTGCACCTTCGATCCGACGGCGTTTATCGACGCTCATCAAGGCTGGCTGACACTGCACGTCTGTTGCGGTTTCGTCGCCCCTGCCGGGCATTCGCTGCTCAAGGACGGCGGGTTGATGCCGATGGGCTGGTACGTCTATTCCGATATCGGCCAGTGGACGGCCCAGCATCATCTCGACCTCGGCGCACAAATGGCCGAACTGCTGCAATCGACTTACGAGCGTAATCACCTGCGCAACTACAACGCCTGGCTCAACGAACTCGACGATGCGACGCCGGCCGAACTGGCCTGGCAAACCGACGAAGCCTGGCGACACCTGCAAACCGCCGCATCACCCGACAGCCGTGAGCATTGCCACGCCCTGTTCGACCCCGTCGACAACCGCTGGCGCTTCGCCGCGACCGACATCGATATTCATCAGCCGCACCCGGAACCCCTGAAGCAAGGAGCTTTGAATTGAGTGGTAAACCCGCTGCACGCGTCACCGACCCGACCGCCTGCCCATTGCCGGGCCATGGCACCAACCCGATTGTTTCCGGCTCGCCCGACGTCTTCTTCGACGGCCTCGCCGCCGCGCGCATGACCGATAAATCGGCGTGTGGCAGCCCGATTACCGGAGCCGTTTCCGGCACCGTTTTTATCAACGGCTTGAATGCCGCCACGCTCGACAGCACCGGAGGCCATGGCAATGTCGTGGTTGGTGGTTCGGGGACTGTGATCATTGGGCAGAGTGGTGGAGGGGCGGCGTTTAGTGGGCTGTTGCCGATGCCGGTGCATTTTACGGACAGGTTGCAAGTGGTTAACGAGGCGACTGGCGAGCCTATCCCCGATCATCCGTATGCGATCCAGCGAGGTGATGGGCGCATAGAACATGGCATCACCAATGAGCAGGGCTTTACCCATATGGTGAGTTCTCACTTGGCTGAAACTATTAAATTGTTTGTAGAGTGATCGAAATGGAAGTCGAAAATCCTGCACTCAGAGACTGCAAAACTGAAGTGGCTGGACATGAGTTGACCTGCAAGACTGACCAGAGCGTCAAGCAAGTTACTGTCAAAGTGAAAAAGGTAGCCGTTTTCTTTATTGGCGGTGCTGGGGATAAAGAGGAGTATTATCAGAATGAACCTCCTCATCATAACGTGCAAAATGCGTGGAATCAGTTGTCGAACAGACTGTCTCCGGAACAAAAACTCGACGTTAATTTACCTTATATAAGCTATAAGGATGTTCGCGGTGAGAAGGATATCGAGAAGTATGTAATACGCCCGTTAAAAGGGGATAAGACGGTTTATCTTGTGATTGTTGGTCATAGCCTTGGGGGGTGGAATGGTGCACATTTGACCTCGATTTTGAAAGAACGAGGTTATACAGTCAAGATGTTGGTAACACTCGATCCTGTTGGCGGTGGTACAGGTGTATGGATGTTTTCTGATATTTATTTCACGACGCCAAAGCCCGCGGCAGATTACTGGATCAATGTATTGGCATCCCCGAAGGAAAAAGACGATTCAGATACTGTTGCCAGCTTGGGAGAGCGTTGGATCATGACGTCTGGCCCGGATATAAATGAGGCGATCATTGCGAATCATCGGCAGGCAGGCATGCTTTTCGGCTCCAAACTTCAAGGTGGAAAGTCTGCGTGCGATATAGTTTATGAACGAGTGACTCAATATTTGGAATCGAAAAAATGATACGACTATTTATTGTGCTGACGATGCTTCTATGTAGTTCTTGTGCCAAGCGGCCGATTCTTCCTGATACCGAGATTGAATTCATTTCTGTCGCTACAGGGGGCGATAGTTTGTCTTGGAGTGTTCGCTTTAGTTCGAAGACCGATGTGTTGAATTTTTTTAAGGATGCGACGGGAGAAACACAGTTGGGTGAAACATTGTTTTGCTCTCTGGATAAAGAGCTTGAATTTGAAAGCTCCGATAAATTGACTAATTATTTTGTTGGTAATCTTGTTGAGGTTGACGCCGATAAGTCTGGTTTAGACCATATTTATACGTCTAGATTGTCCGCAGTGAGAAAGGAGGATGAGGGCGTTTCAAATGTTTTCATGAGCGCGGAAGAACTGCTGGCATTATTAAATGAACGTAACGCCGTCTCTTGCAGAGTGTTTACCTCAGCTTACTCATTCGGGGGATACTATTCGAAGTCAATGCTGATTCCAGCAACTGACCTCGTACACGTCATTGAACAGCAGCGCGTGCAATGATTGCTTTATCCCATAATGTGGGATGCAAAATTACATATTGAGATTTCCCGTCTGAGAGGTCTATAGTCCGTCGCACTCACTGCCAAAAACAAAACAGGTGAAGCGATGCTGGCGCAATTGATCGCGCTCGACTGGGGGACGACCTCATTACGTGCTTACAAACTCGCGGCGGGTGGTGTGGTGCTGGAGCAGCGCGCGCTGTCGTCCGGGATCATGCAACTGCCCAAGACGCCGCGAGTCATCAACGGTCGCGAATGCGCCGATGGTTTTGAACTGGCGTTCGACGAGGCGTGCGGTGACTGGCTCGATGCGCAGCCTCATCTGCCGGTGATTGCCTGCGGCATGGTCGGCAGTGCGCAGGGCTGGCGTGAAGCGGCCTACTGCGAGACGCCGGCGAACGTCGCCAATCTCGGAAGCTCCCTACAAACAGTTGTCAGTCTGCGCGGCACGGTCGTGCATATCGTGCCGGGTGTGATTCAGCGTTCGCGCCTGCCGAACGTGATGCGTGGCGAAGAAACCCAAGTGCTCGGTGTGCTGCAGAATCTGCCGATTGAGGCAGGTGCCGATCTGTTGATCGGTCTGCCGGGCAGTCACTCGAAATGGGTCGACGTCGTCGATGGCTGCATTACCCATTTCGATACGTTCATGACCGGCGAAGTGTTCGCCGTGCTCAGCGAACACAGCATTCTCGGCCGAACCCTGAAGCAAGGCGCGACGTTCGATGCTCTGGCGTTTGACCGCGGTGTGCAGGTTGCGCAGTCGGCAGATGGTGAACTGGGCGTGCTGTCGACCTTATTCAGTGCCCGTACCTTGGGCCTGACCGGCGAACTCAGCCCGACCGCGCAGGCGGATTATCTGTCCGGCCTGATGATCGGCCATGAATTGGCCGCGCTCGCCATCGTTCAGCGGCGTCGCCGCAACACCCCGAATCTTCCTTCGATCATCCTCATCGGCAACGCGCAACTCTGTGCGCGCTACAGCCGCGCCCTCGACGCCTGTGGCTTCAGCAACGTGACGCTGGCCGAACAGGCCACCGAGCGTGGTCTGTGGCAACTGGCGCTGGCCGCCGGGCTGATCGATTCCTCATCCCGTTAACCCTGACTGGAGGCCTGACATGCTCAAGCAAGCATTGGCGCAAAACGGTCTGATCGCGATTCTGCGTGGCCTGCATCCGCAGGAAGCTGCCGCTGTCGGAGAAGTCCTGTATGCAGCCGGATTTCGCGTCATCGAAGTACCGCTCAATTCCCCTTCGCCGTACGAAAGTATCCGCATCCTGCGCACGACCTTGCCCGCCGATTGCCTGATCGGTGCCGGTACGGTGTTGACCCCGGAACAGGTCGCGTTGGTGAAAGAGGCCGGCGGCCAAGTGATTGTGATGCCGCACAGCGACGCCAAGGTCTTGCGCGCGGCAAAAGCGGCGGGGCTGTTCCTGTCGCCGGGCGTTGCCACACCGACGGAAGCGTTCGCGGCGCTGGAGGAGGGCGCGGACATTCTCAAGCTGTTCCCGGCCGAGCAGATGGGCCCGGCCGTCGTCAAAGCCTGGCTCGCGGTGTTGCCGGCCGGCACGGTGCTGGCGCCGGTCGGCGGCATCACACCGGACAACATGCAGGCGTTTATCGACGCTGGCGTGAAAGGTTTCGGTCTCGGTTCCGGCCTGTTCAAACCGGGCATGACGGCGGAGCAAGTGGCGGTGAATGCCAAGGCCTACGTGGCCGCGTGGAAGGCCCTTCGCTAAGACTTTTTGGCGCTGCGTGCGCTGCATCTATAAGAGAGACAAAAAGATGAAAATCACCAAACTCACCACCTTCATCGTCCCGCCGCGCTGGTGCTTTCTCAAGGTCGAAACCGACGAGGGCGTGACCGGTTGGGGCGAGCCTGTGGTCGAAGGCCGCGCACACACCGTTGCCGCTGCCGTCGAAGAATTGTCCGACTACTTGATCGGCAAAGACCCACGCAATATCGAAGACATCTGGACCGTCCTGTATCGCGGCGGCTTCTACCGCGGCGGCGCGATTCACATGAGTGCGCTGGCCGGTATCGATCAGGCACTGTGGGACATCAAGGGCAAGGCCCTCGGGGTGTCGGTGAGTGATCTGCTCGGCGGCCAGGTGCGCGACAAGATTCGCGTGTATTCGTGGATCGGCGGCGACCGACCGGCCGATACCGCGCGTGCGGCGAAAGAGGCGGTGAGCCGTGGTTTTACTGCGGTGAAAATGAACGGCACCGAAGAACTGCAATTCCTCGATACCTTCGAGAAAGTCGATCTGGCGCTGGCCAACGTCGCTGCCGTGCGTGACGCGGTCGGGCCGAACGTCGGCATCGGCGTCGACTTCCATGGCCGCGTGCACAAGCCGATGGCCAAGGTGCTGATGAAGGAACTCGATCCGTACAAACTGATGTTTATCGAAGAGCCGGTGCTCAGCGAAAACTATGAAGCGTTGAAAGAGCTGGCGCCGTTGACCAGCACACCGATTGCCCTCGGCGAGCGACTGTTCTCGCGTTGGGACTTTAAACGCGTGTTGAGCGAAGGCTACGTCGACATCATCCAGCCGGATGCTTCGCACGCCGGTGGCATCACCGAAACCCGCAAGATCGCCAACATGGCCGAAGCCTACGACGTGGCGCTCGCACTGCATTGCCCGCTGGGGCCGATTGCACTGGCGGCGTGTTTACAACTGGACGCGGCTTGTTACAACGCGTTTATCCAGGAGCAGAGCCTCGGTATCCATTACAACGAGAGCAACGATTTGCTCGATTACGTGAAAGATCCGCGGGTGTTCGATTACGACAAAGGTTTTGTGAAGATTCCGAACGGGCCGGGGTTGGGTATCGAGATCAACGAGGAATACGTGATCGAGCGCGCAGCCGTCGGCCACCGCTGGCGCAACCCGATCTGGCGCCATGCCGATGGCAGCTTTGCCGAGTGGTGAGTCCTGCCTGACACACCACAAAACCCTGTGAGATCGTTCCCACGCTCTGCGTGGGAATGCCTCAATGGACGCTCTGCGTCCGCTTTTGGGACGCAGAGCGTCCCGGGCTGCATTCCCACGCGGAGCGTGGGAACGATCAGGCCTCAGGCCGACCTCAATAAACATAAAAAGAGGCTCTCCCCATACAACCGCAAACCCTCATCGGGCAGGCGTCTTTAGTCGCGCCCAGCCGCAAGCGGTTTTTTATCATGGTGTTGCTGTTTATCACCGTGGTCATCAACTACCTCGACCGCAGTAACCTGTCGATTGCTGCGCCGGCGCTGACCAGTGAGCTGGGCATCGACCCGATTCACGTCGGCCTGATCTTCTCTGCGTTCGGCTGGACTTACGCCGCCATGCAGATCCCCGGCGGCTGGCTGGTCGATCGCGTGCCGCCACGGATTCTTTACAGCGTCGCTTTGTTGTTGTGGTCTGTGGCTACGGTGATGCTCGGTTTCGCTGCGAGTTTCATCGCGTTGTTTGTATTGCGCATGGCGGTCGGTGCGCTGGAAGCGCCGGCGTATCCGATCAACAGCCGCGTGGTCACGACGTGGTTCCCCGAGCGTGAACGCGCCACGGCGATTGGTTTTTACACGTCGGGGCAGTTCGTCGGCCTGGCATTCCTGACCCCGGTACTGGCCTGGCTGCAACACGAATTCGGCTGGCACATGGTCTTCGTCGCGACCGGCGCGGTGGGCATCATTTGGGCGGCGATCTGGTACGCGGTGTATCGCGAGCCACGGGATTTCAAAGGCGCGAACGAGGCGGAAATCGACCTGATCCGCGAGGGCGGTGGTCTGGTCGATATTCAGCAAGAGTCGGCCAAGGTCAAAGCCAAGTTCAGCTGGACCGATCTGGGCATCGTCCTGACCAAGCGCAAGTTGTGGGGCATCTACCTCGGCCAGTTTTGCCTGAACTCGACGCTGTGGTTTTTCCTCACCTGGTTCCCGACTTATCTGGTGAAGTATCGTGGCATGGACTTCATCAAGTCCGGCCTGTTGGCGTCGCTGCCGTTTCTCGCCGCGTTTATTGGTGTGTTGTGTTCGGGGTTCTTTTCCGACTTCCTGATCCGTCGCGGCTACACCGTCGGTTTCGCGCGCAAGTTGCCGATCATTGGCGGGCTGCTGATTTCCACCTCGATCATCGGTGCCAACTTCGTTGAATCGACGCCGCTGGTGATTGCCTTTCTGGCGTTGGCGTTCTTCGGCAATGGTCTGGCCTCGATCACCTGGTCGCTGGTGTCGACGTTGGCGCCGGCGCGTTTGCTCGGGCTGACCGGCGGGGTGTTCAACTTCATCGGCAACCTGTCGGCGATCGCCACGCCGATCGTTATCGGCTTCCTCGCCAGCGGCGATTCGTTCGCGCCAGCAATCACCTATATCGCGGTTCTCGCATTGATCGGTGCTTTGTCCTACGTGCTGCTGGTCGGCAAGGTCGAGCGTATCGAGTTGTAGTGGTCTGCGTCGGGCGACCATAATGCCGCCCGTTCCCTCGCTCAACGGTAAAGGCTGGATATGCAGGAAGACGCTCCGGAAAAAACCAAGGACGCCGCGCCCACCGGCACGCAGACGCTGTTGCGTGGCTTGGGTGTGGTGCAAGCGGTGGCCAGTGGCGCCCGCGATCTCAAGGAGATTGCCCGGCTGATCGGCACCACGCGCAGCACCACCCATCGTCTGGCCAGTTGCCTGGTCGACGAGCGCTACCTGCGCGTGGTGCCGCAAGTCGGTTACCTGCTCGGGCCGAAGCTGATCGAGCTGGGTTTTCAGGCGCGCGAAGAGTTGCCGCTGGTGACCCTGGCCGGGCCGTATCTGGACGAGTTGTCGGCGCTGACCGGCGACACCGTGCATTTGGGCATTCGTGAAGGCGACGAGGTGCTGTATCTGCTGAAGAATCCGGGCCGCAATGGTCCGGAAATGCGTTCGCGGGTCGGCCATCGCATGCCGTTGGCGCGCACCGGGATTGGCAAGGCGTTGATGCTCGATGACTCGCCGAAAGATTGGCAGCGTCTGTACGACATCAGCCTGCCGGCGGGTGGGAAAAGTCAGTTCTGGCCGCAGCATCCCCAGCAGTCGTGGGAACAGCTTGAGCAGCGCATGACCGAGTACGTTGCCGGTGGCTACGCCTTCGATCTGGAGGACAACGAACCGTCGATCCGCTGCGTGGCGGCGCCGATTCGCGATGCGAGCAAGGGCATTGTCGCGGCGATCAGTATCGCCAGCACCGTGCCGTACATGCCGCTGGAAAAAATGGCCGAGCTGATTCCCCTGATCAAAGGGGTCACAGCCCGGCTCTCGGCAGAGCTTGGCCTGAAGGTTTAAACCTTGAGCGTCGCCATGTCGATGACGAAACGGTACTTCACGTCGCCGGCGATCATGCGCGCGTAAGCCTCGTTGATCTGGCGGATGTCGAGCATTTCGATATCGCAGGTGATGTTGTGCTCGGCGCAGAAATCCAGCACTTCCTGGGTTTCGGCGACGCCTCCGATCAACGAGCCGGCCAGTACACGGCGGCTCATTACCAGTTTGCCGGCGTGTACCGGTGGATCGATCGGCTCGATCAGACCGACCAGAATGTGCACGCCGTCGAAGCGCAGGGTGTCGAGGTACGGGTTGAGATCGTGCTGCACCGGAATGGTGTCGAGCAGGAAGTCGAAGTAACCGGCAGCGGCTTTCATCTGCTCGGCGTCGGTGGAAACGATCACATGATCGGCACCCTGACGGCGGCCTTCTTCAGCCTTGCTCGCCGAGCGCGTGAACAGCGTGACTTCGGCGCCCATGGCCTTGGCGAACTTGATGCCCATGTGGCCCAGACCGCCCATGCCGAGAATCCCGACCTTGTCGCCAGCCTTGACGCCATAGTGCTTGAGCGGCGAGTAGGTGGTGATGCCGGCGCAGAGAATCGGTGCGGCGCTGGCGAGGGCCAGTTTTTCCGGGATGCGCACGACGAAGTGTTCGCTGACGACGATGCTGTCGGAATAACCGCCCATGGTGTTGCTGCCGTCGACCCGATCCGGAGTCGCGTAGGTCATGGTCGGACCTTCGAGGCAATATTGCTCAAGGTTCGACTGGCAGGCTTCGCAAGTGCGGCACGAGTCGACCATGCAGCCGACGCCGACCAGATCGCCTACTTTGTGCTGGGTGACATTCGCACCGATCGCGGTGACTTTTCCGACGATCTCGTGGCCGGGCATCAACGGGTAAACGGCGATACCCCATTCGTTGCGCGCCTGGTGGATGTCGGAGTGGCAGACGCCGCAGTAAAGGATTTCGATCGCGACGTCATCGGCGCGCGGGCTGCGACGTTCGAACTTCATCGGGGCGAGGGGAGTGGTGGCCGATTGGGCGGCATAACCGATGGCGGTATACATGTGAAACCTCGCAAAAGCAGGAACAAGTGAGGCGGCGCATTTTGGGCGTCGACTGACCGGTCGGCCATGACGATTTCTCCGGGTCTCATGCCTAATCCTCCGGCATGCGGGTTTGATCGGTCGCATTGGCAAAAGGATCTGCGATGATGCTTTCATCCCTTATTTTCGTGATTTTTTGTGAAGAGCAATTCGATGCAATTGACCCGTCATCTTGATGCCAATGCGCGGCTGGTTTCGCTGATCGAACCGCTGGCGCTGCGCGATGGTTATTCCCCGACCGGGTTGCCCGGTGTGCAAGTGTTGCGCGCCAGTTGTGACGTCGCCCGCGGCCCGCACATTTATGAACCGAGCCTGATGATCATCGCCCAGGGCAGCAAACTGGCGTTTCTCGGGCCGCGCACAATGGAATATGGCGCCGGGCATTATCTGATTCAGGCGCTGCCGGTGCCATTCGAATGCGAGACCTTTGCCTTGCCGGATGCGCCGTTGCTCGGCGTGTCGGTGGCGATTGATCGGGTGTTGCTCGGTGAGCTGGTGCTGGCCATGGGGCTGGCGCCGGGCCGGCATATTCCGGCGCAGACGCCGGAGTCGATGACCTCGGTGGTGCTCGACGATGACATGCGTGGCTGTGTCGAGCGCTTGCTCAGTTGCCTGCACGATCCGCTGGAATGCCAGATTCTCGGGCCGGCGCGGGTGCGCGAGTTGTTGTTCGTGGCGTTGCGCGGGCCGCAGGCCGATGTGTTGCGCGCGCTGGTCGAACAGCAGGGGCAGTTCGCGCGGGTGGCGGCGTCGATCAGTCATCTGCACGCGCATTACACCGAACCGTTGAATGTCGAGACCCTGGCCGGTTGCGCGAACATGAGCGTGTCGACGTTTCATGAGCATTTCAAGCGCAGCACGTTGTTGTCGCCGGTGCAGTATCTGAAGCGTTTGCGCTTGTTGAAGGCGCAGACGTTGTTGGTCGCCGAAGGCTTGGGTGTGGCGCAGGTGGCGCATCGGGTGGGGTATCAGAGTACGTCGCAGTTCAGCCGCGAGTACAAGCGCTACTTTGAGCGTAGTCCTGGAGACGAGCGCGCTGCCTGATCCGACGAAGATCCCTTGTGGGAGCGAGCCTGCTCGCGAAGGCGCTGTATCAATCGACATCATCTTTATATGACACACCGCTTTCGCGAGCAGGCTCGCTCCCACAGTTGTTTTGTGGTGTCAGAGGAATTGCGGGCAACAAAAAAGGCCCCCAAATCGGGAGCCTTGTTGTTCAGCGCTTCGACTTACATGTTCGGATAAGTCGGGCCACCAGCGCCTTCCGGCGTGACCCAGGTGATGTTCTGCGAAGGGTCCTTGATGTCACAGGTCTTGCAGTGCACGCAGTTCTGGGCGTTGATCTGGAAGCGCTTCTCGCCGTCTTCCTTGGTGATCACTTCGTACACGCCGGCCGGGCAGTAGCGCTGCGCCGGCTCGTCGTACAGCGGCAGGTTCTTGCTGATCGGGATGCTCGGGTCGGTCAGCTTGAGGTGGCAAGGCTGTTCTTCTTCGTGGTTGGTACCGGAGATGAACACCGAGCTGAGCTTGTCAAAGCTGAGTTTGCCGTCCGGCTTCGGATAGTCGATCTTCTTGCAGTCGGCCGCGAGCTTGAGGCAAGCGTAATCCGGCTTGGTGTCGTGCAGAGTGAACGGCAGTTTGCCGCCGAAGATGTTCTGATCGAGCCAGTTGAAACCGCCGCCGACGATGGCGCCGAACTTGTGGATTGCCGGGCCGAAGTTACGGCTGGCGAACAGTTCGTCGTAGAGCCAGCTCTTCTTGAACGCGTCCACATAAGTGGTCAGTTCTTCAGTGCCGTCCTTCTCCGCGAACAACGCGTCAGCTACCGATTCAGCGGCGAGCATGCCCGACTTCATCGCGGTGTGGCTGCCTTTGATCTTGGCGAAGTTCAGGGTGCCGAGGTCGCAACCGATCAGCGCGCCGCCCTTGAAGACCATTTTCGGCAGCGAGTTCAGGCCACCTTTGCAGATCGCGCGAGCGCCGTAGCTGATGCGCTTGCCGCCTTCGAGGTACTGCGCCAGCACCGGGTGATGCTTGAGGCGCTGGAACTCGTCGAACGGCGACAGGTAAGTGTTGCTGTAGGAAAGATCGACGATCAGGCCGACTACGACCTGGTTGTTTTCCAGGTGATAGAGGAACGAGCCACCGGTGTTCTCGGTGCCCATGATGTCCAGCGGCCAGCCGGCGGTGTGTACCACCAGACCTGGCTGGTGTTTGGCCGGGTCGATTTCCCAGATTTCTTTCAGGCCGATGCCGTAGTGCTGGGCGTCGGCATCGCTGTCGAGGTTGTAGCGCTTGATCAGTTGCTTGCCGATGTGGCCACGGCAGCCTTCGGCGAACAGCGTGTATTTGCCACGCAGTTCCATGCCCGGGGTGTACAGGCCTTCTTTCGGGTTGCCTTCGCGGTCGACGCCGAGATCACCGGTGATGATCCCGCGAACCACGCCTTGCTCGTCGATCAGCGCTTCCTGGGCGGCGAAGCCCGGGTAGATTTCTACGCCAAGGTTCTCGGCCTGTTGGGCGAGCCAGCGGCACAGGTTACCGAGGGAAATAATGTAGTTGCCTTCGTTGTGCATGGTCTTGGGCACAAAGAAGTCTGGAATCTTCTGCGCGCTTTCGGCGTTTTTCAGCACGAAAATATCGTCGCGGGTCACTGGTGTGTTCAGCGGGGCGCCGAGTTCTTTCCAGTCCGGGAACAGTTCGTTCAGAGCGCGTGGTTCGAACACGGCACCGGACAGGATGTGTGCGCCGACTTCGGAGCCTTTTTCGACCACGCAGACGCTGATTTCCTTACCGGCTTCGGCGGCCTTCTGCTTCAGACGGCAGGCGGCGGACAGGCCAGCGGGGCCGGCACCGACGATGACCACGTCGAATTCCATGTATTCGCGTTCCACAGGCTATCTCCTACTCAAGGCTCAACAGTTTTTTTTCTAATTTGGAGGTTTGATGTCGCATCCGCTATTCCTTTACGTTAACGTCAAGGGGAATATTGGAGAACAGACCTTTCTCTCTAGGCGGCGCATTATATCTACACCACTCCGAGCGTCCAATACAAACGTTTGTTTGAATCGGCTCCAGCCCAGAGAAATCAAAGAAGCGCGGCTTATGAATGGTCATTTTGCTGTATTGACCGGAATAGGCGTTCCGGTCAAGATACGGGCGGTTTTGCGCTCGTCGTAGGCAGACTGGCGGTTTCAAGAGCACGTCTAAAGACAGGGCAGAGGTGGTTGAGAGTGATGCGCAGCGCAGTCTGGCGCGCAGTTTACACAGCGTGAGGATCAATGACTTGTCGGTCACCACTGACGAACGGTCGCACCCCTCAAGGCCGTGCAATTACCTCGCACCCCGGTCGGCGTTTTTAGAGGTGCCCTTTTAGCCTGATGAGCATCAACCGCCAGGTTCGCCTAGGCGACTTTCTTTTCACCGGAGAGTAACGAGGAATCCATGAAGGTTCTTGTAGCTGTCAAACGCGTTGTGGATTACAACGTCAAGGTTCGCGTCAAGGCGGACAATTCCGGCGTCGATCTCGCCAACGTCAAGATGTCGATGAACCCGTTCTGCGAAATCGCAGTGGAAGAAGCCGTACGCCTGAAAGAGAAAGGTGTTGCGACTGAAATCGTCGTCGTCTCCATCGGCCCGACCACCGCTCAGGAGCAGCTGCGTACCGCACTGGCTCTGGGTGCCGACCGTGCCATCCTCGTCGAATCCGCTGAAGATCTGACCTCGCTCGCCGTGGCCAAGCTGCTCAAGGCTGTGGTCGACAAGGAACAGCCGCAGCTGGTGATCCTCGGCAAGCAGGCCATCGACAGCGACAACAACCAGACCGGCCAGATGCTCGCTGCATTGAGCGGCTACGGTCAGGGCACGTTCGCGTCGAAAGTCGAAGTCTCGGGCGACAGCGTTGCCGTGACTCGCGAAATCGACGGCGGCGCGCAGACTGTTTCCCTGAAACTGCCTGCAATCGTCACCACCGACCTGCGTTTGAACGAGCCGCGTTATGCGTCCCTGCCAAACATCATGAAAGCCAAGAAGAAGCCTCTCGAAGTGCTGACTCCGGACGCTTTGGGCGTTTCCACCGCCTCCACCAACAAGACCCTGAAAGTCGAAGCGCCGGCTGCACGCAGCGCAGGCATCAAGGTCAAGTCGGTGGCTGAACTGGTCGAGAAACTGAAAAACGAAGCGAAGGTAATCTAAAAATGACTATCTTGGTAATCGCTGAACACGACAACAAAGTGCTGGCCCCGGCCACACTGAACACCGTGGCTGCTGCTGCCAAAATCGGCGGCGACATTCACGTTCTGGTTGCAGGTCAGGGCGCTGGCGCCGTGGCTGAAGCCGCTGCGAAAATCGCTGGCGTGAGCAAAGTATTGAATGCTGACAACGCGGCTTACGCGCATCAGCTGCCGGAAAACGTTGCTCCGCTGGTAGCTGAGCTGGGCGCTGGCTACAGCCACATCCTGGCTGCCGCTACCTCCAACGGCAAAAACATCCTGCCGCGCGTTGCTGCGCAGCTGGACGTTGACCAGATCTCCGAGATCATCTCGGTCGAAAGCGCTGATACCTTCAAGCGTCCGATCTACGCCGGTAACGCCATCGCTACCGTACAGTCGACCGCTGCAATCAAAGTGATCACCGTGCGTGCCACCGGTTTCGACCCGGTTGCCGCTGAAGGTGGTTCGGCTGCTGTTGAAGCCGTCGGCGCTGCACACGACGCGGGCACTTCGAGCTTCGTTGGCGAAGAACTGGCCAAGTCCGATCGTCCGGAACTGACCGCTGCCAAGATCGTCGTTTCCGGCGGCCGCGGCATGCAGAATGGCGACAACTTCAAACACCTGTACGCCCTGGCCGACAAGCTGGGTGCTGCCGTCGGTGCTTCGCGCGCTGCGGTCGACGCAGGTTTCGTACCCAACGACATGCAGGTCGGTCAGACCGGCAAGATCGTTGCGCCGCAGCTGTACATCGCCGTCGGTATCTCCGGCGCGATCCAGCATCTGGCCGGTATGAAAGACTCCAAAGTGATCGTTGCGATCAACAAGGACGAAGAAGCGCCGATCTTCCAGGTGGCCGATTACGGTCTCGTGGCGGATCTGTTCGAAGCCGTCCCTGAGCTGGAGAAGCTGGTCTAATCCAGCGGCTTCACTTATAAAGAGCCCGACCTTTTGGTCGGGCTTTTTTTTGTCTTGGATTTGAGTGGGAGCGTGTTGCCATGGATCTGCGTTGCGGATGGTTGTTGGGATTGGCCCTGTTGCCGGGGCTGGTGATGGCCGCCGGAAAATGCGAGCGCCTCGTCGTCACCGGCAGCCCGGATGCACCGCCGTATCTGTGGCAGGACCCGCAGAATCCCAAGCAGTTGATCGGCGCCAGCGCCGACCTGTTGCAACAAGTGGCCAAGGATCTCGGCATCAAGGTCGAGTTGCTCTACGCCGGCAAACGCTCGCAAGCCCTCGACGAAGTGCGCAGTGGGCGCATGGACATGCTGGCCGATGCGCCGCTGACCTTCACTGAGTTGGAAAACCTCGACTACATCCATCCGCCATTGCTGGAAAACGACTATCTGGTGTGGACACGCAAAGGCTCGACGCTGGTCTACGGCGAAGCCAAAGACCTGCATGGCCACGCCGGCGCGTTGTCGGAAAAGTCTCGAATCACCCAGGCATTCGGCACTTTCGCCGAGCAGAATCTGACCCTGACCCGGACAGCCAACCTCACTCAAGCCTTTCAGAAACTGCTCCTCGGTGAAGTGGAATATGTACTCGCCGGCCGTTACTCAGGCATGGCCGCCGCGCAGGCATTGGGCATGGCCAATGACCTGCTGGCGTTCGAGCAACCCATCGACCGCCCGGGGCTGTTTCTCGCGGTTTCCCATAACTCGGCGTGCAACGATCCGTGGTTGCGCGGACAGTTGGCCAAAAAGATGACAGAATTGCCCGCGTCCGGACTGACGGAAACCGCGCTGCAACGCAATATCGAGCGCTGGAAGGCGCAGCAGCAACAGCCGCAACCACCTGTCAGTGCCCCAAAACAGTAGGGATTCTTAGTGAGTATTCGACCTCTTTTCGCGGCTGTGGCCGTTCTGGCTCTGGCCGGTTGCGCGACCGATCCGGCACCCATCGAACAAATGCGCCTGACCGAGCAAGCCATCACCCAGGCCAAGGCTGTTGGCGCTACTGCCGACGAAGTGCCGGAAATGAAACTGGCCGAAACCAAATACAACCGCGCCAAAGGCAACATGGCTGACGAGTCCTACCGGAATGCGCGCATGCGTTCCGAGCAGGCGGAACTGGATGCACGTCTGGCCGAAGCCAAAGTGCTGACGCAAAAAAGTGAAGAGCAGGTGAATGTGCTCAATACCCGCATCGTCCGACTGCGCAAGCAACTGGGAGATGCCCAATGAGCTTCAAGTCGAAAGTTCTCGGCGGTTTGATTCTCGCCGGTTGTGCCAGCCTGTACGGCTGCGCCGGTCAACACAGCGAATCCGCGCTGCAAGAAGCCAGCGCTGACTTCCAGAAGGTCAAGGAAGACTCCAACGTGCTGCGCATCGCGCCGAAAGACGTGATCCGCGCCGGTGAGTCGCTGGCCCGTGCCGATCGCCTGTCGACCTACTGGGGCAGCGGATCAGACGTGGTGCATTACGCCTACCTGAGCCAGCGCTACAGTGAAATCGCCCGCGAGCACACCAATCAGGTGCTCAACGAAGAGCGCGCGGCCAAGCTCGAACTGGAACGTCAGCGCCTGCAACTGGCCCTGCGTGAATCGAAACTGTTGAGCGTGCAGCAGCAGGGCAAATGGCTCGAAGAGCAGATCGTCGCACTGGCCACCACGCAGACTGATCGCGGTCTGGTTATGACCCTCGGCGATGTGTTGTTCGACACCGGTGAAGCGGAGCTGAAAAACTCGGCCAACCGCGTCGTGCTGAAGATTGTGCAGTTCCTGCAACTGAACCCGAAACGCGTGGTGCGCATCGAGGGCTACACCGACAGCACCGGCGGCAAACAGGAAAACCTCAAACTGTCCCGTGACCGCGCACAATCGGTGGCGGACGTGCTGATGGACCTGGGCATCGACGACAAACGCATTCAGGTCGAAGGCTACGGCGACGAGTATCCGGTGGACGCCAACGCTTCCGAGCGCGGGCGGGCACAGAACCGTCGGGTTGAAATCGTCTTCTCCGACGAAAAAGGCCAGCTCGGCGCCGCCCGTTAAGGGTTGCGTCTCTGGAAAGCCCGGGCTGTCATGCAGTGCCGGGCTTTTTTACGTCTGTCGAATGGCCCACAAATCAGTACAGTCAGGGGCAGACACCGCACTGTATGGTCGAGTAATGTGGCAACTGTCCCAGTACACTTCTAAACTGTTCCGGTATTGTTTCACACAAGAATAAAATGCCCGTGAAATCGAGTGCTGCGTCATGACCAATCTCTTGCTCTACCAACGTATTGCTCAGCAACTGGCCGAAGACATCCGCCGTGGTGTCTATCAACCGGGGGAGCGCGTGCCTTCGGTGCGCAAGATGAGTTCGCAGCTCAACGTCAGCCATGCAACGGTGTTGCAGGCCTACGCCAATCTCGAAGATCAGGGCTTGATTCGGGCGCGCCCGCAGTCCGGTTATTACGTGCATCAGACCCCCGCGCTGACTGCGCCGACGCCGGACATTGCCCGGGTCGAGCGGCCGGGGCTGGTCACTCGCAGCAGCATCATTCAACAGGTGCTGGTCGAATCTCGTCGTGAAGGTGTGTTCCCGTTGGGCGCTGCGGTGCCAAGTGTCGATTACTTGCCGGTGCGCGCACTGCATCAGCAACTGGCCAAGGTCACCCGCTTCCATAGCCCGCGCGCCTTCAGCTACATGTTCAGCCCCGGTTTTGAACCGCTGCGCCGCCAGGTAGCGATCCGTATGCGCGATGCTGGTGTGGTGGTCGATCCGTCGGAAGTGGTGATCACCCACGGTTGCGTCGATGCCCTGCAGATGTCGTTGCGTGTGCTGACCCGGCCGGGCGATCTGATCGCCGCTGAGTCGCCGACGTATTACGGTCTGCTGCAACTGGCTGACCTGCTCGGCCTGAAAGTCATCGAGATCCCCAGCGATCCCGCCACCGGCATGAGCCTCGAAGCCCTGCAACTGGCGGCCAACCAATGGTCGATCAAAGCGCTGGTGCTGACCACGCGGCTGAGCAATCCGCTGGGCGGCACCATGCCCGAAGAACGGCAGAAACAGTTGCTGCGCCTGGCCTCGGACTTCGATATCCAGATCGTCGAAGACGATATCTATGGCGAACTGATGTTCGAGCAAGGCAAAACCAAAGCGCTCAAGGCCTATGACCGGTTGGATCGGGTGATCTACTGTTCGAGCTTCTCCAAAACCTTGTCACCCGGCGTACGCATCGGCTGGATGATCGCTGGCAAGTACCAGCAGGAAATCCAGCGCTTGCAGACTTTCAGCACCCATTCGGCGTGCAGCGTGACGCAGATGGCGATTGCCGCTTATCTGGAAAACGGTGGTTATGACCGGCATTTACGGTACATCCGCCAGGAATACCGGAAAAACCTCAGCGCCTTCCAGTTAGCAGTGCAGCAGTACTTCCCCGAAGGCACGCAAATGACCCGGCCCACGGGCGGTTTCATCCTTTGGGTGAGTCTGCCGGGCAGGGTCAATACACAAGAATTGCATGTGCGTGCGTTGCAGCAGGGCATCAGCATCGCGCCGGGGCTGATCTTCAGTAATACCGAGCAGTTCAACCACTGTATCCGCCTGAACTGCGGGATTCCGTGGAACCGCGAGGCGGAGCGGGCGTTGATGACCCTTGGGTTGCTGGCGACGCAACTGTGTCAGGAAACCGCTGGCGGATTCTGAACGAGCGGTGGGTGATGCTTGTCTTGTGGCGTTCAACAAGCGAGCATATGGCCCTCTGCCGTTAGCGTCGTTGGGTTCATGAAAGCGATTTTTCCTGCTGCTTGGGTGTTGCTGGGTTTGCTGATGATCGGTCATGCGCCTGGCGTCGTGGCCGCTGCAGTTCAGGAAAAACCGGCTGCGACGAGTCCCGCTAAAAAAGCCACGGCTGCGCAGAAGGCAGCTCCCGCGAAGAAACCTCAACAAAAAGTCATCAAGAAGCGCAAGCCAGTCGCCTCGAAATCGAAACCCGCCAGTGAAGTGGTAAAAACCAGGTTGCCGTCGGCCAAACTCGATTTGAGCCTGCCCAAGGACATGGTCGAGGAATTGAAGCCCCAGGGCACGGTTGAAATGCCCAAGCGCGAGCCGATCCTGCCGCAGATGTTTGGCGAGAAAAACAACGGATTCCAGCTCAACGGCCGCTTGCTCAGCAACGAAATGCAGTTGCAACTGCGCAATGAAGAGCGTCGCGAAGTCGAAGGTGCGGCGCTGGATTTCGAATTCAAGCAGTAAATTCAGGTCATCTGTGACCCGCAGACCAGACGCTTTGTCGGAGACTGGTCAGTCATGTTCAGTAATCGGCAGAAACCCCGGTTCAGGGAATTTAAAACAGCCGTTTTAGCGGTTACTCTGTTCCCCGTCCTTTTTACACATCGCCCGTCGCGAGGAAACGTTCGTCATGAAATGCCGTGAAGGCTGTGGCGCTTGCTGCATTGCCCCTTCCATCAGTTCGCCGATTCCCGGCATGCCTGATGGCAAACCTGCCGGCGAACGTTGCGTGCAGCTCTCGGTCGAAAACCTCTGCAGCATTTTCGGCCGTCCGGAGCGCCCGGCAGTCTGTTCCGGCTTCGCGGCGGATGTCGAAGTCTGTGGTAGCAGTTCGGAAGAAGCGATCAGGTTGATAGGCTGGTGGGAGCAGATGACGGCGGCGTGATGTGTCAAACGAACGGAACTTCAACAATAAGGAATAAGACTATGGGTTCGCTGCATCGTATCGCTGTGTTGTGTGGTTTGACCGCTGTGCTGGCCACGTCCGTCGCTCAGGCTGAAGACTGGAAAGTCGCCAAGAACGAGGACGGCATCAAGGTTTCCCTTAGTGAAGTGCCGGGTTCGGACTACAAGTCCTACCAGGGCGTTGCGCTGATGAAAACCACCGTTGCCAAACTGCGCGCACTGCAGGAAGACGTCTCCGGCGCCTGCGCCTGGATTCACGAGTGCAAGACCCAGAAACTGCTCAAGCACGAAGGCGACAAGAGCTGGACCTATAGCCAGTTCAATACGCCTTGGCCGGTAACTCCGCGTGACTCGGTGATCGAAGTCACCACCGTCGAAGGCGCCGACGGCAGTCTGACCCGCAACCTCAAAGGTCTGCCGACGTACGTTCCTGAAGAAAAAGGCTTTGTCCGCGTGCAGCAGGTCAAAGGCTTCTGGAAGTTCGTACCGAAGGGCGACCAGGTTGAAGTCACTTATCAGGTGCACACCGAACCAGGTGGCAGCGTGCCGGCGATGGTTGCCAACAAGTTCGTTGTTGATGCGCCGTTCAATACCTTGAAAGCTCTGAAAGAACGCGCCGAGAAGTAAAGTCGCGTGTACAGGCAAACGCCCCGATCGATTCGGGGCGTTTTGTTTTGTATCTATATTGTGTTTCCAGATATGCGTTGCACGAAATTTTCACAAAGTGTTCCCGACAATCCGCCCGCGCTGTTTGCCCGCTGTTGTAAATGAAAGTCTCTGGCGGCGGGGCAGTAATCAATGGCAATGGTGCGGGTGATCGTGCAACATTTGCGCACTGCGCAAGCCCCGGGGTCGGGAATGACCAATAGAGGGCATGGCGCCGCTGTATTTTTGCAACTTCAACTTCCAATGGGTCCTAAAACGACATGGCAAACCCGGACGCCCTGAATCAGCAGCGATCTTCTGCTCGCCTGCTGCAACCGACCGTCAAATCGCATCTGGCCTACACGCTGCTGTGTGCACTGGTCATGATGGTGATGTTTTCCGTGCTGCGCCTCGCGCTGCTGGTCTACAACCGCGAGATGATCCTCGACACCCCGGCTTCGACCTTCCTCGAAGCCTTCGCCAACGGCCTGCGTTTCGACCTGCGCCTGGTGGTTTACCTGTGCATTCCGCTGGTGCTGGCGCTGTTCAGTGCCCGCGCCATGGCTGCGCGCGGCTTCTTCCGTCTGTGGCTGACGGTCGCGTCGAGCATTGCGCTGTTCCTCGGCCTGATGGAGATGGACTTCTACCGTGAGTTCCACCAGCGCCTCAATGGTCTGGTGTTCCAGTACGTGAAAGAAGACCCGAAGACCGTGATGAGCATGCTCTGGTACGGTTTCCCGGTGGTGCGCTACTTGCTGGCGTGGGCCATTGGCACCGTCATCCTGACGCTGGCGTTCAAAGGCGCCGACCGTGCCACCCGTCCGCGCGGGCCTTTCAGCGGCGGCAGCGTCAGCAGCCGTCAGGTCGCGCCGTGGTACACCCGCCTGGCTGTATTCGTGGTCTGCCTGCTGATCTGCGTGGTCGCCGCTCGCGGCACTCTGCGTCAGGGCCCGCCAATGCGTTGGGGTGACGTCTACACCACTGATTCCAACTTCGCCAACCAGCTCGGCCTCAACGCCACGCTGTCGCTGATCGAGGCCGCCAAGTCGCGCATGGGCGAGGATCGCGACAACATCTGGAAAGCCACGTTGCCGCAAGAGCAGGCGCAGAAAGTCGTGCGCGACATGCTGCTGATGCCTGACGACAAACTGGTCGATGCCGATATTGCCGCCGTGCGCCGTGATTACACGCCGCCGGCCGACAAGACCCTGCCGATCAAGAACGTCGTGGTGATCCTGATGGAAAGCATGGCCGGTCACTCGGTCGGTGCATTGGGCGCGCCAGGCAACATCACGCCATACCTGGACAAACTGTCGAAGGAAGGCCTGCTGTTCGACCGCTTCTTCTCCAACGGGACGCACACCCACCAGGGCATGTTCGCGACCATGGCCTGCTTCCCCAACCTGCCAGGTTTCGAATACCTGATGCAGACCCCGGAAGGCAGCCACAAGCTGTCCGGCCTGCCGCAGGTGCTCAGCGCCCGTGACTACGACGACGTGTACGTCTACAACGGCGACTTCGCCTGGGACAACCAGTCGGGCTTCTTCAGCAACCAGGGCATGACCAACTTCGTTGGCCGTAACGACTTCGTCAACCCGGTGTTCTCCGATCCGACCTGGGGCGTGTCCGACCAGGACATGTTCGACCGTGGTCTGCAGGAGCTGAAAGCACGCGAAAACGGCAAGCCGTTCTATGCGCTGCTGCAAACCCTGTCCAACCACACGCCATACGCCTTGCCGACGCCGTTGCCGGTCGAGCGCGTAACCGATCGTGGCTCGCTCAACGAGCACCTGACCGCCATGCGCTACTCCGACTGGGCGCTGGGTCAGTTCTTCGAGAAGGCGCGCAAAGAGCCGTACTTCAAGGAAACCCTGTTCGTCATCGTCGGTGACCACGGTTTTGGCAACGAGCGCCAGATTACCGAAATGGACCTGGGCCGCTTCAACGTGCCGATGCTGATGATTGCGCCGGGCATTCAGGAGAAGTTCGGTACCCGTGACCACACTGTCGGCACGCAGATCGACATCGTGCCGACCATCATGGGCCGTCTGGGCGGCGAAGTGCGCCATCAGTGCTGGGGCCGTGACTTGCTCAACCTGCCGGAAGGCGACACCGGTTTCGGTGTGATCAAACCGTCGGGCAGTGAGCAGACCACCGCTATCGTTACGGCCGACCAGATTCTGGTGTTGCCGAGAGACAAAGACATGGGGCCGAAGATGTGGCAGTACCAGTTGGGTGCCAACCCGCACGCCGAAGTCGTTCCGAATGCACCGCGCACCGCCGAGTTGAAACTCAAGCTGGAAGCGTTCCTGCAAACGGCGACCAAAAGCCTGATGGATAACACCGCTGGCGTCATTCACGGCAAGCCGGATTGATCGCTTGCCGACAATAAAATCCGCGCAATAAAAAAGAGGCCCTGAACAGGGCCTCTTTTTTTTGCGCTTGAATCGTTATATCCGACCGAGTAACAGCAGGACCAACAGCACCACCAACACCACGCCGATAATGCCCGATGGACCGTAACCCCAACTTCTGGAGTGCGGGAAGACCGGCAGACCACCGATCAGCAACAGGATCAGGATAATGATTAGAATTGTGCCCATGTCGATTTCCTTGTTGATAGTGTTCGAGAAGTCTTGGTATTCAAGGGCGACTGGAGAATAAGTAATTCCAGACGGCTTACAAATTCCGACCGGTGCGCGTGAAAGAAAATTCAATGTTTTTTTAATGTATTTGGATTGCTCGATTATTTCCTTTGCAGCGAAAAGATCGCAGCCTCGTTTCACTCGACAGCTCCTACACGAATCCAAGTAGGAGCTGCCGAAGGCTGCGATCTTTTGATCTTGCATTCAGCAACTTGATGGAGCGTGGGCGCGCGCCGATCCTTCGCTACACTCGGCGCATCTTCCCCGGAACAACAAGGCTGTGTGCTATGCAAAATCGCATGATGATCACTGGTGCGGGCTCGGGCCTGGGTCGCGAAATCGCGCTGCGCTGGGCGCGTGAAGGCTGGCAACTGGCCTTGTCCGATGTCAGCGAACCCGGCCTGCAGGAAACCCTGAAAATGGTCCGCGAGGCGGGCGGTGACGGTTTCACTCAGCGCTGCGATGTGCGTGATTACAGCCAGCTCACCGCATTCGCCCAAGCCTGCGAAGAGAAGCTGGGTGGCATCGACATCATCGTCAACAACGCCGGTGTTGCGTCGGGCGGTTTCTTCAGCGAGCTGTCGCTGGAAGACTGGGACTGGCAGATCGCGATCAACCTGATGGGCGTGGTCAAGGGCTGCAAAGCGTTTCTGCCGCTACTTGAGCAAAGCAAAGGCAAAATCATCAACATCGCCTCCATGGCCGCACTGATGCAAGGCCCGGCGATGAGTAATTACAACGTGGCCAAGGCTGGCGTGGTGGCGCTTTCGGAAAGTCTGTTGATTGAACTGGCACAACAGGAAGTCGGCGTGCATGTGGTTTGTCCGTCATTCTTCCAGACCAATCTGCTCGACTCTTTCCGTGGCCCGACGCCGGCGATGAAAGCGCAGGTCGGCAAGTTGCTGGAAAGTTCGCCGATCACCGCGGCGGATATCGCCGACTACATCTATCAGCAAGTAGCGGCCGGCGAATTCATGATCCTGCCCCACGAACAAGGTCGCATGGCCTGGGCAATCAAGCAGAAGAACCCACAACTGCTCTACAACGAAATGACTTCCATGGCGGAAAAAATGCGCGCGAAAGCCAAACAGAACAACGGCTGACCTTGCCCGTTGTCGGCGGCGTCGTTAGGGTGGCCGCAATGGTCACCCTGTCGAGACGCATCAATGCTCAATTACTTATGGTTCTTCCTCGCGGCGCTGTTTGAAATCGCCGGTTGTTTCGCCTTCTTCATGTGGCTGCGTCAGGGCAAAAGTGCGTTGTGGGTGATTCCTGCGCTGCTCAGTCTGACCCTGTTTGCCTTGTTACTGACCCGTGTCGAAGCCAACTACGCCGGGCGTGCCTATGCCGCATATGGCGGGATCTACATCGTTGCGTCGATTGGCTGGCTGATGGTAGTCGAGCGCGTTCGCCCATTGGGTTCGGACTGGATCGGTGTGGCGTTGTGCGTGATCGGCGCCAGCGTGATTCTGTTCGGGCCGCGGTTTTCTGCGGCCTGATGGTTTTGTGGGAATCGTCTGACAGCTCCAAGCGAGAAGGGGTGTAAGGTAAAACTGATTTGCTCGGCGCGCATTGTAGAGCCACGGCAAGCCGCGCATCTTCAGGGTTCGCTAACCCTGAAGGACGAATCTCATGCTTGTACTCAGCCGTGTCGTTGGTGAGTTGATTTCAATCGGTGACGACATCACCTTGCGCGTTCTGTCAGTGAACGGTTCCAGCGTGCGTTTTGGCGTCGAGGCGCCACAGAAGGTCAACGTGCACCGCGCCGAGGTCTATGACCGGATCAAGCGCAAGCAGGCCACCGAAAAGCTCCGCTGAGACGTTCAGTCGAACAGATGCTTGGGCACATCGTGCTTGAGCATCAACTGGCACTGCTCGCTTTCCGGGTCGAAGACGATCAGCGCCTGGCCTTTGGTCAGTGCCTGACGCACGCGCAGCACGCGAGTTTCCAGCGGCGTGTCATCGCCATTGTCAGTGCCGTCGCGGGTGACGAAATCTTCGATGAGGCGGGTGAGGGTGTCGACTTCAAGAGCGTCGTAGGGAATGAGCATGGGCACCTCGGCTGAATCAATGGCGGGATGCTACGGCGATTGCGGGTTGGCTGCCAGTTTTGTGTTGCCTGTACTGACGCCATCGCGAGCAGGCTCACTCCTACAGGGGAACGCATTCCAAATGTGGGAGCGACGGTGCGACGATTCGACCTGCTCGCGAAGGCGATGGTTCTGCCAACAAAGATCTAACTATCGTTACGCTGCCCCACCAGACTGTCTACCGACGGCACCCGCGTATCGCTCTCCATCTGCGTGTCATGTTCAATCTGATGACTGAAGCGATCGAGCGAGGCATTCGCCGGCGCTGCATCACTGGCAAATACCGGCGGACTCAAGATGTAAGCCCCCAGCAAGCGACTGAGCGCCGCCAGGCTGTCGATGTGCGTACGCTCATAACCATGGGTCGCATCACAACCAAAAGCCAGCAGGGCCGTGCGGATATCGTGGCCCGCCGTCACCGCTGAATGCGCATCGCTGAAGTAATAGCGGAACAGGTCACGGCGCACCGGCAGTTCGTTTTCACCGGCCAGACGCAGCAAATGTCGCGACAAGTGATAGTCGTAAGGGCCCCCGGAATCCTGCATCGCCACACTCACCGCGTGTTCGCTGGAATGCTGCCCCGGTGCGACCGGCGCGATGTCGATGCCGACAAATTCACTGACGTCCCAAGGCAATGCCGCCGCCGCGCCGCTGCCGGTTTCCTCGGTGATGGTGAACAGCGGGTGGCAGTCGATCATCAGTTCCTGACCACTGTCGACGATGGCTTTGAGTGCCGCGAGCAGCGCGGCAACCCCGGCTTTGTCATCGAGGTGACGGGCGCTGATGTGGCCGCTTTCGGTGAACTCCGGCAGCGGATCGAACGCGACCACGTCGCCGATGCTGATACCCAGGGAATCGCAATCGGCCTTGGTCGCGCAATAGGCATCCAGGCGCAGTTCGACGTGGTCCCAACTGATCGGCATTTCATCGACGGCAGTGTTGAACGCGTGCCCGGAGGCCATCAGCGGCAAGACACTGCCGCGAATCACGCCGTTGTCGGTAAACAGGCTGACGCGGCTGCCCTCGGCAAAACGGCTCGACCAGCAGCCGACCGGGGCGAGGGTCAGGCGACCGTTGTCTTTGATCGCACGAACGGCGGCGCCGATGGTATCCAGGTGCGCGGAAACGGCGCGGTCGGGGCTGTTCTTTTTGCCTTTGAGCGTGGCGCGGATGGTCCCGCGCCGGGTCATTTCGAAGGGGATGCCGAGTTCTTCCAGACGCTCGGCGACGTAGCGCACGATGGTGTCGGTAAAACCGGTGGGGCTGGGAATGGCGAGCATCTCCAGCAGGACTTTTTGCAGGTAGTTGAGATCCGGTTCGGGGATTTGCGTGGTCATGGAAACTCCTGATGGGTTGAGCACTGATCGTTCCCACGCTCTGCGTGGGAATGCAGCTGGGGACGCTCTGCGTCCCAAGAGTGGACGCAGAGCGTCCGGTGAGGCGTTCCCACGCAGAGCGTGGGAACGATCAGGAAAGGGTTAAATCGCCGGCTGACTGTGCGGAAACAACAAGTCGACAAACCGCTCCGCCGTCGGCTGCGGTTCATGATTGGCCAACCCGGCGCGTTCGTTGGCCTCGATAAACACGTACTCCGGCTGATCCGCCGCCGGCACCATCAAGTCGAGGCCGACCATTGGAATATCCAGCGCCCGCGCCGCCCTTACCGCGGCATCGACCAACGTCGGATGCAGAATCGCCGTGACATCTTCCAGCGTGCCGCCGGTGTGCAGATTCGCCGTACGGCGCACAAACAAATGTTCACCGGCCGGCAGAATGCTGCTGTAGTCATAACCCGCGGCATGCAAGGTGCGCTGGGTCTCGTGGTCCAGCGGGATCTTGCTCTCACCGCTGGTGGCCGCTTGCCGCCGCCGACTCTGCGCCTCGATCAATGCGCCGATCGAATGCTGACCATCGCCAACCACTTCGGCAGGCTTGCGAATCGCCGCTGCCACCACTTCAAAGCCAATCACCAGAATCCGCAGATCGAGACCTTCGTGGAAACTTTCGAGCAGCACGCGGCTATCAAATTGCTTCGCGGTTTCGATGGCTTGCTGCACCTCTTCGATGCTTTGCAAATCCACGGCCACGCCTTGGCCCTGTTCACCGTCGAGCGGCTTGACCACCACCCGTTGATGCTCGTCGAGGAAGGCCAGATTGTCGTCGGCATTGCCCGCCAGTTGCTGCGACGGCAGGTTCAATCCGGCGCCTTTCAGCACTTTATGGGTCAGACTTTTGTCCTGGCACAGGCTCATGCTGATTGCGCTGGTCAGGTCGCTCAACGATTCGCGGCAACGCACGCGGCGCCCGCCATGACTGAGGGTGAACAGCCCGGCATCGGCGTCGTCCACCTGCACGTCGATGCCGCGCCGATGGGCTTCTTCTACGATGATCCGCGCATACGGATTGAACTGCGCCTCCGGCCCCGGGCCGAGAAACAGCGGCTGATTGATGCCGTTCTTGCGCTTGATGGCAAAGGTCGACAGGTTGCGGAAACCGAGTTTGGCGTAGAGGTTTTTCGCCTGACGGTTATCGTGCAACACCGACAGGTCGAGATAGCTCAGGCCACGACTCATGAAGTGCTCGATCAGGTGCCGCACCAGCACTTCACCGACACCCGGGCGCGAGCATTGCGGATCAACCGCCAGGCACCACAGGCTGCTGCCGTTTTCCGGGTCGTTGAAGGCTTTTTGATGGTTGAGGCCCATGACGCTGCCGATCACCGCGCCGCTGTCTTCATCCTCGGCCAGCCAGTACACCGGGCCGCCCTGATGATGCGGTGTCAGTCGCGTGGCATCGATCGGCAACATGCCGCGCGCCTGGTACAACTGATTGATCGCCTGCCAATCCGCTTCGCTTTGCGCGCGGCGAATACGGAAGCCGCGAAACACTCGGGTCGCCTGTCGGTAATCGCTGAACCACAGGCGCAAGGTGTCGGACGGGTCGAGAAACAGTTGCGTCGGCTCCAGGCCGAGAATCTGCTGCGGCGCGGCGACGTACAAGGCGATGTCGCGCTCGCCGGGCTGCTCTTTGAGCAGTTCCTGCGCGAGCGATGCCGGGTCGGGAAACGTGTGGCCGATCAGCAAGCGGCCCCAGCCGCAATGCAGCGCAATCGGGTCGGCGGCCAGCGTGCTGCCGTCTTCGGCCAGACGAGCCTGCAAGCGTTCATAGGACGGTGTCTGACCGCGTAGCAGCCGTTGGTTGATGGCCGTGGCGTGGGGTTTCATCGATCAGATTCCTTGTTCACTGAGCCACAGATTCAGAGCTGCCAGTTGCCACAGCTTCGAACCGCGCAACGGCGTCAGTTGGCCTTGCGGATCGGTCAGCAATTTGTCGAGCATGGCCGGGTTGAACAGGCCGCGATCCTGACTCGGATCGAGCAGCAACTCGCGCACCCAGTTCAGCGTATCGCCCTGCAAGTGCTTGAGGCCGGGCACCGGGAAGTAGCCTTTTTTGCGGTCGATCACTTCACTCGGGATGACCCGGCGCGCGGCTTCTTTGAGCACTTGTTTGCCGCCATCGGGCAGCTTGAATTGGCCTGGCACACGCGCCGAGAGCTCAACCAGTCGATAGTCGAGAAACGGCGTACGCGCCTCCAGACCCCAGGCCATGGTCATGTTGTCGACGCGTTTGACCGGGTCGTCGACCAGCATCACCGTGCTGTCCAGACGCAGAGCTTTGTCGACGGCAGCATCAGCGCCGGGCTGGGCGAAATGTTCTTTGACGAAGTCGCCGGCAGCGTCATGCGCAGTCAGCCATTTCGGCTGCACGGTGGCGGCGTAGTCGTCGTAGCTGCGGTCGAAAAACGCGTTGCGATAGGCCGCATAAGGATCGGCCGCACCGTCGACTTGCGGGTACCAGTGATAACCGGCGAACAGCTCATCAGCGCCCTGGCCGCTCTGCACCACTTTGCAGTGCTTGGCCACTTCACGGGACAGCAGATAGAAAGCGATGCAGTCGTGGCTGACCATCGGCTCGCTCATCGCACGGAATGCGGCGGGCAGTTGTTCGATGATCTCTTTCTCGTCGATGCGCAATTGGTGGTGCTGAGTGCCGTAGTGTTTGGCGATCAGATCGGAGTACTGGAATTCGTCACCGCGCTCACCGCCGGCATCCTGGAAACCGATGGAAAAGGTCGACAGGTTTTCCACACCGACTTCACGCAACAGGCCGACGAGCATGCTCGAATCGACACCGCCGGAGAGCAGCACACCGACATCCACCGCCGCACGTTGACGAATCGCCACCGCTTCGCGGGTGCTGTCGAGAACGCGGTCGACCCAGTCTTCCAGCGTCAGGTTTTTCTCGTCTTCATGTGGGCCGTAGGGCAGGGTCCACCAGGTTTTCTGCTCGGTGCGGCCATCGGCTTCAACGCGCATCCAGGTCGCCGGTGGCAGTTTTTCGATGCCGGCCAACAAGGTGCGCGGCGCCGGGACCACGGCATGGAAATTCAGGTAATGATTGAGCGCCACCGGATCAAGGATCGGGTTGATGTCACCGCCCTTGAGCAGTGCTGGCAATGCCGAAGCAAAGCGCAGGCGTTGGCCGGTGCGCGACAGGTACAACGGCTTCACGCCGAGACGGTCGCGGGCGATGAACAGACGTTGCGCGTCGCGTTCCCAAATGGCAAACGCGAACATGCCGTTGAGTTTCGGCAGCAGCGCTTCGCCCCAGGCGTGGTAGCCCTTGAGCAGCACCTCGGTGTCGCCACCGGAATAGAAGGCGTAACCCAGCGCTTCGAGTTCGGCACGCAGCTCCGGGAAGTTGTAGATCGCGCCGTTGAAGGCCAGCGACAGGCCGAGTTGGCTGTCGATCATCGGCTGCGCCGAGCCATCCGACAGGTCCATGATTTTCAGGCGACGATGCCCGAGGGCAATCGGCCCTTGGGCATGGAAGCCCCACGCGTCGGGGCCGCGAGGGGCCAGGTGATGGGTGATTCTCTCGATCGCTGCAAGGTCTGCAGGTTGTTGATCAAAACGTAACTCGCCAGCTAATCCGCACATAAAGTCCTTACCGGTTTTTCCGTTGGGGAGGGGTCAAACGCTACCTCGCCAAAATGGCGGGTACTCAGAAACTGACCCGCCTCGGGAAATGGAGTTTTAGAACGATAAGTTATAAGGCTGCCGTTGGCTCACCATCACCGGCCAAGGATGACTTTTCCTTGAGATCCAACAGTTGATGGATCGCATGCAACTTTTCAGCGGACGTCCAGCCTTCTACGCCGGTAAACACTTCGCTTATAAGCGCATCCGTTGCGCAGGTGCGCAGACGCCTGCTGAAGTCGTCAGTCAGTGTTTCGCATAGCATCCGGCGTTGCTGAAGTTCAGGGGGCTCTCGCCGCTGCTGATGGTTTGATCTGCTGATGTCCGCTACGGGAACGGCGCACTGCCTGGCATCGGCGAGAAATGTATCCAGATGCCGACTGGCGATGTATTCGAACAACCGCTGTTTTAACGGGTGAAACGTAATGTCGTCAATAAACGAGATGGAAGACAAGTTACTTGTCAGAAACCCGTTCTGATCTGTTTTGGGCAGTCGGGAGGCGAACACTTTGCGCAATGAGGATTGCCCGAGCAGCTCGACCGCCAGGGTGATTCTGCAGTTGTCTTCGTCAGGGTTGAGGTAAAAGCCGGGGCCCGTATCATTAGGTACATATATCAGGTAGCGATCCTGGGTTGATTGATCTGTCAGGCGACAGGTAATTAAAACCGCGTCTACAAGATACTTGCCAAACAGTTGTACCGAATACAACTGGAGGGGTGCATTGTTAAAATTATCCCCATTGGCAATATCTGCCGATCCGCGGCTCAGATTTTTCAGCATGAACCACAGGGATTGATGGATGTCATTGCTGAAGTATTTGCCATAGGCCGCCAACTTCATGTTGAGTTTTGCCAGGCGCAGACCGTTCAATTTGACTGAAGACACGTTGAAAGTTCGCGATATGTAGTTTTGATACTGCACTCCAAGATCAAGCATACGGCTCAATGCAGCGAATTGGCGGGCGCCAATCCTGGTGTTCGTGGAGCCCTCGGTTGGTATGTCTTGAGCGTCAGTGAGTGTCTCGCTATCGTCGGAAAAATAATGCGCTGCTGTTTCGATGTCGGTGAAGTTCAACATTGCAGCGTCGAGCAAGGTGTAGAGAGGCATCGCCTTGCTCACGGAATGCCGGGGCTGGAGCCTGATCAAGTCCTGGGGATTGAGCTGACTGTTGTATTTATTTTGCAATGCCTCCTGAAGTCGTTGCCTGCAGAAGTCGTCTGGGGTTTTAAGCGGGGCTAACAAGTTGTCGAAAAAAACCTGGTAGGGATGTGCCTGTTCAAGGGTTTCTCGATACTCGGTGATTTTCCTTTTATCTGCATTTGCCAGTTTTTCCGACAGGTAATGTTCAATTGTTTTTGCAGTGTGCAGGTGTTTGATTTTGACCGGTGTATCCGTTGTTGATGGGGGCATGGCAGCAAACTCGTTCCTTGAATTGAACTTCCATAGTAGGCGCAAGTGTTGCTCAGGAATAACGCCATTATTCAATGGTTTGCCGGTCGGGTTTAGCAGTATTTTGAATGCTGGATATAAATGGATACCGCACTGTCAACGGCGAAATATGCCGGTTTTGATACTGGCGAAAAATATCAGTTAAAAGTGTTTTATTTGACTTTGTATTGGTACGGTTAAACCTCAAACCTGCAATAAAGGACTATTGCCGATGATCACTACACAGAAAAAATCCGTACCGCCGGCGCTGACTCAGAACGGGATTCTCAGCGCCTTGCTCGAAGCCACCGGCGATCTGGACAGCGCCGAGGCATTGCAAAAGAGCCTGCCTGACATGCTCCTCAAGAGTCCGGCCGCCACCCTGGTTGCGCTCGATCAAACCGCGCGAGACTTGCACGTCTCTCAACTGCAGGTCGACAAGGACCTGCTGCGGCTCACGCCTTTGAACACGTTCTGCAAAACCGAGTTGACCCGTGCGCTGAGCAGCAAGTGGTCAGCGGTATTCGACGTCGAGAAAGACCTGTTGAGTCTGCCGGGCCCCGATTGCGGTTGCCCGCCGACTTCCACCGATGGCGAGGCGATTGAAACGGTTCCGCATGCCACCCAGACGTTATTGCAAGCGGCGATGCAGAACTTCAGTGAGGACGAGGAAGCTGAAGACTATCCCGTCGGCAGCCTGGTGCGCGTGGCCAGTAGGCCGTCAGGCGTGCCTGGGTTGACCCCGGCGTCGTTTGCCAGATTCTGTCGCGAACTGGATCTGGGAAAGCGCTATCAGGAACATTTCCAGGCAGTGTTCGGCCTCAAGGACAGTGCCGGCGAGGTCGTAGCGTCCAGCGCGATGACCCGCGACATCGCGACGATGAAAAAACACCTGCTGCAACTGGACATGCATCTGGCCGGGCTCAGACAACACATCACACCGGCAGGCGTGCAGACGATCCAAAGCCTGATTGCCGCTGATGGCGTGGTGTCAGCGAAAACCCTGCAATACCAGCAACGCCCGTTGATCATGCAAGGCGTCGAGATACTCGACAGTTGTATCTGGGGCGTGGTGGTGTTTTCTGCTCGCTCGTTCGAGTTGTACCCGGATCAATGGTGCCTGGTGTACATGGCCAACGAGCCCGAAAGGCCCTTGTTCGAATACCCGAGCTTTACCGCGTTCAAGCAGTACCTCACGCAGCAATTGAAGGTGAAAAGCTACAAGGACTATTTCGCCAACAACATCGACGAAGATGACAAGGCGGACTTCTTCAAGACCTTCGCCGATACGGCGGATCTGGGGCACATCAGGCAGTTGCCGATCACCGTGCCACTGTTCGAATTCATGGTGCAGAGCCACGTCGGCAAACTGCAACTCGACGCCCGCAAACTCGCGGTGCCGACGGCTGACATCGATGAGGACGTGCGGCAGAAGCGCCTGCTCGATTTCCTTCAGATGGGTGTGACGATTGCCTCGGTGGCCGGGTTTTTTGTGCCGGTCGTGGGGCAATTGATGATGGGCGTCGCGGTCGGACAACTGTTGGCGGAGGTATACGAGGGTGTCGAGGACTGGCGTCGCGGCGACCACCAGCAGGCGTTTTCACACCTGTTGAGCGTGGCGGAAAATATTGCCTTGATGGCGGCTTTTGGCGCCGGACAGAAGGTGGTGGGGACGCTTGGCCGCAAACTGGTCCGTGGTCATCCGGAGTTTTTCGGACAGTTCATTGCTGTCACCAATGCGCTTGGCAAACCGCGGCTGTGGAAGCCTGATCTTGCGAGCTATGAGCATCGGCTGCCTGTGGGGTTTACGGTCGCCGCTGACTCCGAAGAGTTATACGAGATCAGCGGCAACATCGTCGGCCGCGTCGATCATCGAATCGTTTCCGGAACCATCGATACGCAGACCCATCGCTGGCGCCTGGCCCATCCCCAGCGCTTGCAAGCCTATGTCCCCGAGCTTGAGCGACATGTCGAGGGCGGCTGGCGATTTGCCGCTGAAGACCCAGCACAGTGGAACAGCGCGGCCTATACCCTCAAGCGCATGGACCCGCATCTGAGTGAATTCGTCGACAGCGATATCGACATTGTGCGCCGACTGAGTGGTGTCACCCACGATGAGTTGTACCGCGCCTTTAGCGACAATCTGGCGCTGCCGGTGCGCCTGCGCGACAGCGTGGAGCGGCTGCGCATCGGACGCCAGCTGCGCAAACTTATCCGCGAGCTGGAAAAAGGTGAAACGCATTCTGGCCAGCCGTTGCAGGAACAACTGCACGGTTTGCCGAAACTGCCGGGCTGGCCGACTGATCGTTATATTGAGGTCATCGATGACGACGCCAACGTCACGGCCAGGTATCCGGCCACCCGCATTGCCGATGACACCCTCAGTGTGGTTGTCAGCCAGGACCAGTTGGATAGCGGTCAATTACTTCAAACGGTGATCGATGGCCTCTATCAGGAAGAAGTCGATACGTTGCTGGGGACCAGGCCCAATGCCGGCAGCGAAAGGCAGGCGCTGGCGAGAAGTCTGGGTGCGGCTTTGAAAGCGGATCGTCGTTCGGTTTTCGAGCGGATGTATCAACGTTATGACCAGAGCGATACTGACGAGGTGAAGAAGTTGCGCAGCGTCTTTGCAGACATCCCTGCGCGCTATGCCCAGCGTTTGATCGATCAGGCGCCGAGTGTCGAGCGCATCCATTTGCGTTCGACCGGGCGGGTGCCTTTGCGCCTCGCACAGAAAGTCCGCAACGCCACTGCCCAGGTGCGTCTTGATCGTGCGCTGAGCGGGCTGCACATGCCGCAGGTCGCCAATGCCGACAGCGAAAAACTGACTATCGGGTTACTACAGGGATTGAGTGGCTGGGACGCTGGACTGCGTCTTGCGCTGCGTGACAAGACCCTGACCGGGCCAGTGCTGGAGGCCATCGGCAGTGAGTCGGCGACGCCGTTGAACACGTGCACGCTGGTCAAGTCCGGTGGCGGTTATGAAGTGTTCGCCGGCGACGGTAAACCCCTCGGTCGCGTGGCCGCAGGTCCCGACGACCTCTATGCCGCCATCCTCAAGGCACTCCCGCCGCGCCAGCGTAACGCTGCCGGTTTTCCCGATCCGGTCAGCGCTGACAGTGCGCGGCTGCGCAAACAACTGCTGCAGGTTGCGCTGGATGATCGTGAGGCCAGTGCCCGTCTCTTGACCGATGGCAAATTTGCGGCGCCGGCCGCCGAAGTCGCGTGTATTCAAGCCGATCATGCATCGACCGCGACCGCTCATCCGCGGGCGCTACTGCGCAAGGTGAGAAAACTCTATCCGCGCTTTTCCGAGGCCCAGGCCAGCGAATTTATCGATGGGTTGGGCACCGACGCGCTGACCCGCGCGATCCGGGTAAAAGCGTTGCGCCGTGAACGCGAGCAACTGCGCGACGTACTGGACGCCTGGAGTGAGGATCGAGTCGCGATGGAGGCGCTCGGTGGCGATGTGCGAGAAGTACGGCAAAGTCGCAAGTCGACGGCTGAGCAGATACAGGATGGGTTCCGACGACTTTTCACGGTGAACGATGCAAGTGGAAAATCCGTCTACGCGCTGAATCTTGACGGGATGCGTGTGGGAAAATTGCCGACTTTGCCTTCAGGGCTGAACTTCGACCATTTAAAGCATTTGTCGCTGAAGAACATGGACCAGGATGACGATCTTGTTTATTTCCTCAAGTCATTCAAGCAAGTCGAGTCTCTGGAACTCGACAGCAACAAACTCACCCGCTTGCCCGAGGTATTGTCGCACCTGCCCCATCTGTCCCGGTTGAGCCTCGCGGGCAACCAGATCAAGCTGACCGAACACACGCTGGCGAAGTTGGGCAACTTGCGCACGCTGCACCTCTTGAATCTGAACGGTAATCCGTTGGGGGCAACCCTGGACGTGAGCAAGATGCTGGATCTGTGCACGCTGTCCCTGCGCGAGACACAGGCTACCGAATTGCCCAAGGGCCTGGCGCGATTGCCCGTTCTGGACTGGGTGGATCTGCGTGATAACAACATCAGGGATTTGCCGGACTGGTTGTTCAAGACCTCCAGAGGTTTCAGCCGCGCCGTCAACTTGCGAGGTAATCCCTTGTCGCTGGCAAGCAGCACGCACCTGGCCGATTATCGAAACAACGTCGGCATCGGTATGGGCTATCTGGAAAATGATATCGCCCGTCTCGACGAACAGAAGGCGCGTGCGCTGTGGTTCAAGGAAGGCGCCGGCGCGGAGTGGGGGCGGCGTAATCGCATCTGGACCGCCTTCAAGGATGAGCCCAAGGCTGAGGGTTTGTTCCAGTTGTTGTCCGAACTCGGCAACACGGCGGATTCGGAGAAGGTCAGTCACGACATGCACCGACGGGTGTGGGCAGTGCTCGAGGCCGCCGAGTCCGATGCGGTCTTGTGCGAGCAAGTGCTGAACCAGGCGGCCAACCCGATAAACTGTACAGATTCGGCGGCGCTCAACTTCAGCCATCTCGAGGTCGCGGTGGAAGTCGACAAGCTGACCAACCTTGCGGGTGGCCGCATTATCACGGCCAGACCTTTGCTCCAGCTCGGTCGCGGCCTGTTCAGGCTGGACAAGCTGAACCAGATCGCTCAAGACCATGTGGGCAAGAACCCGACCGTCGATCCACTGGAAGTCAACCTCGCTTTTCGTATCGGTCTTGCCGATCAGCTTGACCTGCCGGGGCAACCGCGCAACATGCGATTTTCGGTCCTGGCCAAAGTGAGCCAGGCGGATCTGGAGCGGGCAAGGAACATGGTCGACACCGCTGAGCTGTCATCCGAATGGCTGAGATTCATGCTGCGTCAACCGTTCTGGTGCGATTACCTCAAGCGCACGTTCCCCCGCCAATTCGCCAGCATCAATGAAATCTTCCCGGATCGGATGAATGCAGCATACGAACAAGCGCAGAACCTGACCTCGGCCGATTTTCGCAGCCAGGTCGAGGCAATCGGACTCGAACGGGAGCAGGCAGAGGAAGCGGTGCTCGAGCGCCTGACCGGGGACGCGATACGCCTGATGGATCTGGGCATCTGTGCGATGCCCGATGCGTAAGGTTTTACCGGCCGCGTATCAACTGACGCAACGCAAAACGGTTGGGGTGGCAGGCCTCGGCCACGCTTCTGGGCAGGGGCAACGGCTCATCGTTCAGCCACGCGGCGAGCAACTCGCCGGACAGCGGCGCGGTGATCAGACCGCGCGAGCCGTGACCGCTGTTGACGTATAAACCGTCGAGCCAGGGGCAGGCGATGTCCGGCACTTGCCGGGCATCCTTGCTCAGTACCGCGTATGCCTGGATGAAAGCGCTGCGGTCGGCCAGCGGACCGACGATCGGCAGGTAGTCCGGGCTGGTGCAGCGGAACGCGGCGCGCCCCTCAAGGTTGTCGACATCCTGCTCGCTGATGGTCAGGCGTGCGACCAGATCAGCGGAGATCTCTGCAAGCATTGCCAGATTGCCCTGGTGTTCGGCGGTGGTCGGGGTGAGGTCGTCACTATTGAAGTCGAAACTGGCACCGAGGGTGTGTTCGCCCAGTCGTGCAGGAGCGACGTAGCCTTCAGCGCAGACGACTGTGGCCAATACCTGACTCTGTTCGGTCTGTGCCAAACGGGTGATCTGCCCACGAATGCGCTTGAGTGGCAGCTCGGCGCTTTGCGCAAAACGCTTGATCTCGGCAGCACCGGCCAACACGACTACGGGGGCACTGGCGAGTAGGCATTCGCCGTCGAAGGCTTGCCACTGATCATCGACCTTGCGTATTTCCAGCACGTCGCGATGACTGAGCAGTTCGATGTTTGGCTGCGCCGCTTGCGCCTGACAGAGCGCGGGCGGATGCACCCAGCCACCTTCGGGGTAGAACAAGCCGCCATGGGCCAGACCGACACCGGCGCGGGCCTGCGCCGCGGGCTGATCAAGCCATTGCAACAGATCTTCCGGGAAGGCTTGCGCCAATTGCGCGTGGCGCTCGGCTTCCTTGGCATTGAATGCCAGTTGCAGCACGCCGCAGTCGTCCCAGTCGGTGCCGCGTTGCAGGGTTTCCAGCAGGCGTCGGGTGTAACCGAAACCGCTGACAATCAGTTGTGACAACGCCGTGCCGTGGGCGGACAGTTTCAAGTACAGCACGCCCTGTGGATTGCCCGAGGCTTCTTGCGCCACGGCTGCATGGCGTTCGAGCAACGTCACTTGCCAGCCGCGAGCCGCCAGACTGGACGCCGTGGCACATCCGGCAAGACCGGCGCCGATCACCAGCGCACGACGCTCAGCGGCGATCGGCGCAGGGCGAGCAAACCACGGCTTTTCCGGCGCTGGCGGCGCAACCTCCTGCGGCCAGCCAAGAAATTCGCCACGCAGAATTTCCCATTTATGGCCGATACCCGGCGTGCGCTTCATTTTGAACCCGGCAGCGTTGAGCAAACGTCGTACCCAACCGGTGCTGGTGAAAGTGCTGATGGTCGAGCCGGGCGCTGCCAGTCGCGCCAGTTCGACAAACAGTTCGGCAGTCCACATGTCGGGGTTTTTCGCCGGGGCGAAACCGTCGAGAAACCACGCGTCGATCTGCGCATCGAGCTGCGGCAGTTGCTCCAGTGCATCGCCGATCAATAGCGTCAGCGTCACGCGGCCGTTGGCCAGAGTGATGCGCTGAAAACCGGCATGGATCGCCACGTAATGGCGCAGCAACTGATCGGCCAGCGGCTTGAGTTCCGGCCACAAGGCCAAGGCCCGCTGCAAGTCTGCCGGGCTCAGCGGATATTTTTCGACGCTGACAAAATGCAGCCGCGCACCGGCGACGGCGTGTTGCTCGAACAACTGCCAGGCACAGAGAAAATTCAGCCCGGTGCCGAACCCGGTTTCACCAATAACCAACCGACCGCTTGCCGGCAACGCCGCAAAGCGCTCGGCCAGACGGTTTTGTTCGAGGAACACATAACGGGTTTCATCCAGACCTGATTTGTCGGAAAAATACACGTCATCGAACACCCGCGAACGCGGGCGTCCCTGGTCATCCCAGTCGAGTTGGGCGTGGGGCAATACGGCTTTCATGGCAGGCTCGGCAACGACAAGGCGGCCATTCTAGCCGATCGCGCAGGCGTTGCTTGATCCATGGCAAGGCTTGTCGCCGAGACTGACGGACAATCCGCCACCCGCGGGAATTTCTGCGCCGCTGCTGTGCCCAATCCGCTAGTCTTGCTGAATCCTGGAAGGAGCCGTCCCATGTTTGAATCCGCTGAAATCGGTCACGCCATCGACAAAGACACCTATGAGGCGGCCGTCCCGGCATTGCGTGAAGCCTTGCTCGAAGCCCAGTTCGAATTGCAGCAGCAGAAGCGTTTTCCGGTGATCATCCTGATCAACGGCATCGAGGGTGCGGGCAAGGGCGAGACCGTCAAATTGCTCAACGAGTGGATGGACCCGCGCCTGATCGAGGTGCGCACTTTCGATCAGCAGACTGATGAGGAATTGTCGCGGCCACCGGCGTGGCGCTACTGGCGGATGCTCCCGGCCAAGGGGCGCATGGGGATTTTCTTCGGCAACTGGTACAGCCAGATGCTGCAGGGCAGGGTGCACGGCTTGTTCAAGGATCCGCGTCTGGATCAGGCGATTGCCGGTGCCGAGCGTCTGGAAAAGATGCTCTGCGATGAAGGCGCGCTGATCTTCAAGTTCTGGTTTCACCTGTCCAAGAAACAGATGAAGGCGCGACTCAAGGCACTGGCCGATGACCCGTTGCACAGCTGGCGCATCAGCCCGCTGGACTGGCAGCAGTCGGAGACTTACGACAAGTTCGTCAAATACGGCGAGCGAGTACTGCGCCGTACCAGCCGTGATTACGCGCCGTGGCATGTGATCGAAGGCGCCGACGCCAACTACCGCAGCCTGGCGGTTGGCAAGATTCTGCTCGAAGGTTTGCAAAATGCGCTGAAGCGTCCGGACGTTCATCCCCACGATGTCAGCGCCGCGCCGTTGGGCACGCCGGTCGATCAGTTGAACCTGCTCGACAGCCTCGACCTGACCCAGCGCCTGGAGAAGAAAGACTACGAAGAACAACTGATCACCGAGCAGGCACGCCTGTCCGGATTGATGCGCGACAAACGCATGCGCCGCCACGCGCTGATCGCGGTATTCGAAGGCAACGACGCGGCAGGCAAGGGCGGGGCGATCCGCCGGGTCGCGGCGGCGCTCGATCCGCGTCAATACAACATCGTGCCGATTGCCGCGCCGACTGAAGAGGAACGTGCGCAGCCGTACCTGTGGCGCTTCTGGCGGCACATTCCGGCGCGCGGCAAGTTCACCGTGTTCGACCGTTCCTGGTATGGCCGGGTCTTGGTCGAGCGCGTCGAGGGTTTCTGCACGCCGGCCGACTGGCTGCGCGCCTATGGCGAGATCAACGATTTCGAAGAGCAATTGGCTGACGCCGGCGTGATCGTTGTGAAGTTCTGGCTGGCCATTGATAAAGACACGCAGATGGAGCGTTTTCAGGCGCGCGAAGAGATCCCGTTCAAGCGCTTCAAGATCACCGAAGACGACTGGCGCAATCGCGACAAGTGGGACGCCTATCGCGGCGCCGTGGGCGATATGGTCGACCGCACCAGTTCCGAGATCTCGCCATGGACCCTGGTCGAGGCCAATGACAAACGCTGGGCGCGGGTCAAGGTGCTGCGCACGATCAACCGCGCGCTGGAAGACGCCTTCGAGAAATCCGACAAGCGTGCGAAGAAACACAAGGACTGAGCCGATAGACGCGCATACGCGGGGTGAATGATTGTCGCGGTGGTTGATGCGGTGGACTTATGCTCAGGTCCACTCTCAACTGACCACAACAATGAGGTATGCCATGCGTGAAGTGGTGATCGTCGACAGCGTGCGGACTGGCCTGGCCAAATCCTTTCGCGGCAAGTTCAACCAGACCCGTCCCGATGACATGGCGGCTCATTGCGTCAACGCCCTGCTTGAACGCAACGACATCGACCCGGCCAGCGTCGAGGATTGCATCGTTGGTGCAGGCTCCAACGAGGGCGCGCAGGGCTACAACATCGGTCGTAATGTTGCGGTGCTGTCGCGTCTGGGCACCGGCACTGCCGGCATGACCCTCAACCGTTTTTGCTCCTCGGGCTTGCAGGCGATTGCGATTGCCGCCAACCAGATTGCCTCGGGTTGCAGCGATATCATCGTTGCCGGCGGCGTCGAGTCGATCAGCCTGACGATGAAAAGCGTCAACACCGATCACCTGATCAACCCGCTGCTCAAACAGCAGACGCCAGGCATCTATTACACGATGGGCCAGACCGCTGAAGTGGTCGCGCGGCGTTATGGCGTCAGCCGTGAAGCGCAGGATCGTTATTCGCTGCAAAGTCAGATTCGCACCGCGCAAGCTCAGGCGGCGGGGCTGTTCAACGATGAAATCGTGCCGATGGCGGTGAAGTACCGCGTCGAGGACAAAAACACCGGTGAAGTGCAGATTCTCGATGGCGTGGTGGATCGCGACGATTGCAACCGCCCCGACACTACTTATGAAAACCTCGCCGGGCTGAAGCCGGTGTTCGCCGAGGACGGTTCGGTAACGGCGGGCAACTCGTCGCAACTGTCCGACGGCGCCTCGATGACCTTGGTGATGAGCCTGGAAAAAGCCCTGCAACTGGGGCTCAAGCCGAAAGCGTTCTTCCGTGGTTTTACCGTGGCTGGCTGCGAGCCGGACGAAATGGGCATCGGCCCGGTGTTCTCGGTGCCCAAGCTGCTCAAGGCGAAAGGTTTGCAGGTGGCGGATATCGACTTGTGGGAGCTGAATGAGGCGTTTGCTTCGCAGTGCCTGTACAGCCGAGATCGGCTGGAGATCGATAACGACAAGTACAACGTCAACGGCGGCTCGATTTCCATTGGTCACCCGTTTGGCATGACCGGATCGCGGCAGGTCGGGCATCTGGTGCGCGAGTTGCAGCGGCGTAATTTGCGTTATGGGATCGTGACGATGTGTGTGGGCGGGGGGATGGGGGCGACGGGGTTGTTTGAGGCGGTGCGTTAAGCCAGGAAGTGTTTTGTAGACTGGTGGATTGCTATCGCGAGCAGGCTCACTCCTACAATTGGAATGCGTTCCCCTGTAGGAGTGAGCCTGCTCGCGATGGCATCAGTTGGGTGTCCGGTTGTAATCCAGAAGTTGCATCCGCGCGATATAAGCCTTTATTTCCTGCTCAGCCTTCTCGGCATTCTCAAACGGCCCCTCAAGGGTATTTTCCCGAGTGCTGAAAAACAGTTCGCCATTGACCCGGCACACCCGGTCGCTGCGAAAGTGCATTTCGGGGGCGTTGTCGCGGGCGCGCATTCCTAACATGAGCGGTCTCCTTGGCTGATGTGCTGAAAGGGGATCCAATGAGCTTATGCCTGAAGCACTTGGCTCGCCCGATCAGCCGATCAACGGCGCAGCGTCAATTTTATGCTGCGACCTGCACAGTTGCATTCGCGTCCTGGCCTTAACTGTCCCTGTGTCCCGACCTGCTGCGCGCCTAGAATGAGCGCACTTGTCAGCAGGCTTTGGGGTTTCCATGCACATTTCATCCGGTCGCTGGGTCTACGGCTTGTTCCTGGCGCTGCTGACCGCGTTTCTGTGGGGCATCCTGCCGATCAAGCTCAAACAGGTATTGCTGGTGATGGACCCGGTCACGGTGACCTGGTTTCGTCTGCTGGTGTCTGGCGGCTGCCTGTTCATCTATCTGGCGGCGGTAAAACGTTTGCCTGGTCGCAAAGTGCTTGGGCCGAAGGGCGGCTGGCTGGTGCTGATGGCGGTGCTCGGGCTGGTTGGCAACTATGTGCTGTACCTGATGGGCCTCAATCTGCTCAGCCCCGGCACCGCGCAACTGGTGGTGCAGATGGGGCCGATCATGTTGCTGATCGCCAGTCTGTTTGTGTTCAAGGAACGCTTCAGTATCGGCCAGGGGATTGGCTTGGCGGTGCTATTGATCGGTTTTGTGCTGTTCTTCAATCAGCGGCTGGCGGAGCTGCTGACCTCGCTGTCGGATTACACCGCAGGGGTTTTGCTGGTGCTGTTGGCGTCGACGGTGTGGACCTTCTATGCGTTGGGCCAGAAGCAATTGCTGACGGTGTGGAATTCGCTGCAGGTGATGATGGTGATTTATCTGTTCTGCGCAGTGTTGCTGACGCCGTGGGTGCATCCGCTCGAAGCGCTGAATCTGAGTCCGTTGCAGGGCTGGCTGTTGCTGGCGTGCTGCATGAACACGTTGATTGCCTATGGCGCATTCGCTGAGGCGCTGGCGCATTGGGAGGCGTCGCGGGTCAGTGCGACGTTGGCGATTACGCCGTTGGTGACGTTTGGCGCGGTGGCAATTGCGGCGGGGATCTGGCCGGAATATGTGCATGCCGAGCAGATCAATGGGTTGGGTTATGGCGGCGCGGTCTTGGTTGTACTGGGTTCGGCGCTGGTGGCGTTGGGGCCTTCCTTGATTGCCGGGTTGAAGGCGCGGCGGATGAAGATGGCGGCAGGCTAACCGCGTCAGGGCCATCGCGAGCAGGCTCACTCCTACATTTGGAACGCATTCCCTTGTAGGAATGAGCCTGCTCGCGATGACTTATTAAGAAACGCTACAAATCTCAGCCCTTGGCGCCCGCCTCGATCATGTTCTCCGGCCGCACCCACGCATCAAACTCTTCGTCGGTCAGATAGCCCAACGCCAACGCCGCCTCACGCAAGGTCAGCCCTTCGCTGTAAGCCTTCTTGGCAATCTCCGCTGATTTGTCATAACCAATGTGCGGATTCAACGCCGTCACCAGCATCAGCCCACGTTCCAGATGTCGGGCCATGACCTCGGCATCCGGCTCCAGCCCGGCGATGCAGTGCTGCTGGAAGTTGCTGCAACCGTCGGCAAGCAGGCGAATCGATTGCAGCAGGTTGTGGATGATCACCGGTTTGAATACGTTCAACTGCAAGTGACCCTGACTGGCGGCAATGCCGATGGTCACATCGTTGCCCAGCACCTGACAGGCCAGCATCGACAGTGCCTCGCATTGGGTCGGATTGACCTTGCCCGGCATGATCGAACTGCCCGGCTCATTCGCCGGCAGGCGCACTTCGGCAAAGCCTGCGCGTGGGCCGGAGCCGAGCAGGCGCAGGTCGTTGGCGATTTTCATCAGCGCCACGGCGAGGGTTTTCAGCGCGCCGGAGAGGCTGGTCAGCGGTTCGTGGCCGGCGAGGGCGGCAAACTTGTTCGGCGCGGTGACGAAGGGCAGACCGGACAGTGCCGCCAGTTCCGCGGCAATCGCCTCACCGAAACCGTGCGGCGAATTCAGCCCGGTACCGACCGCGGTGCCGCCCTGGGCCAGTTCACACACCGCCGGCAGCGCCGCGCGGATGGCGCGCTCGGCGTAATCCAGCTGCGCTATGAATCCGGAGAGCTCCTGGCCAAAGGTGATCGGCGTCGCATCCATCATGTGCGTACGCCCGGTTTTCACCAGTTTCATGTGCCGCGCGGCCAGTTCAGCGAGGCCGCCGGACAACTCGGCAATCGCCGGCAGCAGTTGCTCCTGCACAGCTTGCGCGGTGGCGATGCTCATCGCAGTGGGGAAGCAGTCGTTGGAACTTTGCGAGCGGTTGACGTGATCGTTCGGGTGCACCGGCGTCTTGCCGCCGCGCGGGTTGCCGGCCAGTTCGTTGGCGCGCCCGGCGATGACTTCGTTGACGTTCATGTTGCTCTGGGTGCCGCTGCCGGTCTGCCAGACCACCAGTGGAAACTGGTCGTCGTGCTGGCCGTCGAGGACTTCGTCAGCGGCCTGTTCGATCAGGCGGGCGATGTCGGCAGGCAGATCACCGTTGCGATCGTTGACGCGGGCGGCGGCTTTCTTGATCAGGGCCAATGCGTGCAATACCGGCAGCGGCATGCGTTCCTGACCAATGGCGAAGTTGATCAGCGAGCGTTGCGTCTGAGCACCCCAGTAGGCGTCGTCCGGGACTTCGATCTGGCCCAGGCTGTCGGTTTCGATACGGCTCATCGTGCACACTCCTGTTGGTCTGTTTGCGCAGTTTAGGCCCGGTCGGGCCCAGGTGGTTCCCTCGATCCGATTGTTGACCGGTAAAACCCCGCCAATCAAGCGCGGCAAGGCCCGGGGGTTGAGCCACGAGGTTTTTTAGGCGCAGAATGGTCGCCCTTGGGGTTTGACCTCGCTTTGCTTAAAAGGAAACTCGATGACTCGTCTTCGTGCCATCTGCACCGCGGTTGCACTGGTTTGCGCCAGCGGCCAGGTGCTTGCCGATACCGCCAGCCACAACGCCAGTGCCGAAGCTTTCCTGACCCTGGCCCACGCTGACAAGCTCGGCACTCCGGTGTACATGCAAGTGCAGCAAATGTTCGCTCAGCGTTTTGAGCAGACCAAAGCCCCGGAAGCCAAGAAAGCCGTGCTGGAAACCTACCAGGCCAAAGCCAACGCTGCGCTGGATCAGGCCATCGGCTGGAACAAGCTCAAGCCTGACATGGTCAAGCTCTACACCACTAACTTCAGCGAATCCGAGCTGAAAGATCTGGTCGCGTTCTACCAGTCGCCACTGGGCAAGAAAGTCCTGGAAAAAATGCCGCAGCTGACTCAGCAATCGGCCCAGATGACCCAGGCCAAACTGGAAAGCGCGGTACCGGTAGTCAACAAACTGCTGGAAGACATGACCAACGAGCTGGCCCCGAAAGGCGCTGCTCCGGCCAAGAAAAAGCCGTAAGCGGAGTTCGTGATGACCATGCAACAACGCATCGAATCGACGCTGGCCCTGCTTCAGCCTGAGCACCTGCAAGTGCTGGATGAAAGCCACATGCACAGTCGCGGGTTGCAGACGCACTTCAAGGCTGTGGTGGTCAGCGCGCAGTTCGACGGCCTGAACCGGGTCAAGCGCCACCAGAAAGTCTACGGCACGCTCGGCGAGCTGATGGGCGAGTTCCATGCGTTGGCGCTGCACACCTACACCCCGCAGGAATGGGCAGAGATCGGCGCCGCTCCGGCGTCGCCAACCTGTGCCGGCGGCAGCAAGCATTAAGCTTCGGTTTTTTGCTAGAATCCGCAACGCGCCGCTTACCCGGCGCGTTTTTTTTTGAATCCGGTTCACCCTTTGCGAGGGTAGCCACCTGGAGAAATACCCATGACACAACCGATTGTCGTGGCGGCACTGTATAAGTTCGTCACCCTCGAAGATTACGTTGACCTGCGCGAGCCCCTGCTGCAAGCGATGGTCGACAACCAGATCAAAGGCACTCTGCTGATCGCCGAAGAAGGCATCAACGGCACCGTGTCCGGCAGCCGCGAAGGCATTGATGGCCTGCTCGCCTGGCTGAAGAACGACCCACGCATGATCGACATCGATCACAAAGAGTCGTACTGCGACGAGCAGCCGTTCTACCGCACCAAGGTCAAACTGAAGAAAGAGATCGTCACTCTCGGTGTCGAAGGCGTCGACCCGAACAAAAAGGTCGGCACCTACGTTGATCCGCAAGACTGGAACGCGTTGATCAGCGACCCGGAAGTGCTGTTGATCGACACGCGCAACGATTACGAAGTATCGATCGGCACCTTCGAAGGCGCCATCGATCCGAAAACCACCAGTTTTCGCGAATTCCCTGACTACATCAAAGAACACTTCGATCCGGCCGTGCACAAGAAGGTCGCGATGTTCTGCACCGGCGGCATTCGCTGCGAGAAAGCCTCGAGCTACATGCTCGGCGAAGGCTACGAAGAGGTTTACCACCTCAAGGGCGGCATCCTGAAGTACCTTGAAGAGGTGCCGCAGGAGGAAACCAAGTGGCAGGGCGACTGCTTCGTGTTCGACAACCGCGTGACCGTGCGTCACGACCTCAGCGAAGGCGACTACGATCAATGTCATGCATGCCGCACACCGGTCAGTGTTGAAGATCGCGCCTCCGAGCATTACGTCGCCGGCATCAGTTGCCCGCATTGCTGGGACAAGCTGAGCGAGAAAACCCGCCGCAGCGCCATCGATCGGCAGAAGCAGATCGAACTGGCCAAGGCGCGCAACATGCCGCACCCGATCGGCTACAACTACAAGCAAGCATCCACCGAGGCTTAACCATGTCTGCACGCCTGCTCTATGTGATGGATCCGATGTGTTCCTGGTGCTGGGGTTTTGCTCCGGTGGCCAAGGCATTGGTCGAGCAGGCGCAGGCAGCCGGGGTGGAGTTGCATCTGGTGGTCGGTGGTTTGCGCACCGGCAGTGGCTCGGCGCTGGAGCCGACTACGCGTCGCTACATTCTTGAACACTGGCAAGCGGTCACCGAGGCCACCGGTCAGGCGTTCAAGTTCGACGGTGCGTTGCCCGATGGTTTTGTCTATGACACTGAGCCGGCCTGCCGGGCGATCGTTACTGCGCGCAGCCTGGCGCCGGATTGCGCGTGGAAACTCGTCGGGCTGATCCAGCAGGCGTTTTACGCTGAAGGTCGCGATGTCACCCAGGCCAGCGTGCTGGTCGAGCTGGCAGAAAAGGCCGGCGTGCCGCGCATCGAATTCGCTGCGTTGTTCGATCATGCCGATCAGCACAAAGCGACTCAGGCCGATTTCAGTTGGGTGCAGGATCTCGGTATCGCCGGTTTTCCGACCCTGCTGGCCGAGCGCAACGGCCAACTGGCACTGCTGACCAACGGCTATCAACCGCTCAGTGAACTGTCGCCATTGCTCGGCCGCTGGCTGGAGCGTGCGGCCTGTGTCTGATCGGGCCGATGACACGCCAGCCGTAAAGCATGTCGACCGGCTGAGCTGGGCAGAAGTCCGGCGACTGGCACTCACTCACAAAAAATCCCTGTGGATCGCTAACGGCGTGGCTGTGCTGGCGACGCTGTGCAGCGTGCCGATCCCATTGCTGCTGCCATTGCTGGTGGACGAAGTCCTGCTCGGCCACGGCGATGCGGCACTGCAAGTCATGAACCATGTACTGCCGTCGATGTGGCAGCAAGCGGCGGGCTACATCGGTCTGATGCTATTGGTCACCTTGACTCTGCGATGCGGCTCGCTGTGCTTTGGCGTATTGCAGTCGCGCCTGTTTGCGCGCTTGGCCAAAGACATCGTTTACCGCATTCGCGTGCGCTTGATCGAACGCCTCAAGCGCATTTCCCTCGGCGAATACGAAAGCCTCGGCAGCGGCACGGTGACCACGCATCTGGTCACCGATCTCGATACCCTCGACAAATTCGTCGGCGAAACCCTCAGCCGTTTTCTGGTGGCGATGCTGACGCTGGTTGGCACCGCCAGCATTCTAATGTGGATGCACTGGAAACTGGCGCTGCTGATTCTGCTGTTCAACCCGCTGGTGATCTACGCCACGGTGCAGTTGGGCAAACGCGTCAAACACCTGAAGAAACTCGAGAACGACAGCACCTCACGCTTTACTCAAGCGTTGAGCGAAACCCTTGATGCGATTCAGGAGATCCGTGCCGGCAACCGTCAGGGCTTCTTCCTTGGGCGACTCGGCCTGCGTGCGCAGGAAGTGCGCAACTACGCGGTCAACTCGCAGTGGAAAACCGACGCTTCCAACCGCGCCAGCGGCTTGTTGTTTCAGTTCGGCATCGACATTTTCCGCGCGGCGGCGATGCTCACGGTGTTGTTCTCCGACCTGTCGATCGGTCAGATGCTCGCGGTGTTCAGCTACCTGTGGTTCATGATCGGCCCGGTCGAACAACTGCTCAACCTGCAATACGCCTACTACGCGGCGGGCGGGGCGCTGGCGCGGATCAACGAACTGCTGGCGCGCGCCGATGAGCCGCAATATCCCGGCGGCGTCGATCCGTTCAAGGGCCGCGACACCGTCGGCATTCAGGTGCAAGGCCTGAGCTTCGGCTACGGTGACGAGCTGGTGCTGGATCAACTGAATCTGTCGATCGCTCCCGGTGAAAAAGTCGCGATTGTCGGCGCCAGCGGCGGTGGCAAAAGTACCCTCGTGCAATTGCTGCTCGGGCTGTATACGCCAGTGTCCGGCAGCATCCGTTTCGGCGGTTCGACCCAGCAGGAGATCGGCCTGGACACGGTGCGGGAAAACGTCGCGGTGGTGCTGCAGCACCCGGCGCTGTTCAACGATACCGTGCGCGCCAACCTGACCATGGGCCGCACCCGCAGTGACGAAGCCTGCTGGCAGGCGCTGGAAATCGCTCAGCTCGAAGCGACCATCCGCGCCTTGCCCAATGGCCTGGACAGTATTGTCGGTCGTTCCGGTGTGCGTCTGTCGGGTGGTCAGCGGCAACGTCTGGCCATTGCGCGGATGATCCTCGCCGAGCCGAAAGTCGTCATCCTCGACGAAGCCACTTCGGCCCTCGACGCCGCCACCGAATACAACCTGCATCAGGCCATGGCGCGCTTTCTCAATGGCCGCACCACGCTGATCATTGCCCACCGTCTGTCAGCGGTGAAGCAGGCTGATCGCGTGCTGGTGTTCGATGGTGGTCAGGTCGCTGAAGACGGCGATCATCAGCAGTTGATCGCTGACGGTGGCCTGTATGCCAAGCTCTATGGTCACCTGCAGCAGATCCAGCGCCCTTGAGTTTCGTTCCGGTTTCTGTGCTTAGTGCTTGAATTGCATTGAGTAAACTCAACCGGAACGTTCACGCAGACCAGCCATTTGCACAATCGACCTAGAGGACGGCAGAGCTGTCCCTTTGACTTGGCGAAAATTAGCCTAGGCTGAGCTGTCAGGAGCGGGATTTTCCGGTGTTCATCTGGCAGTGCTTGCGCAAGGGATCTCATGAAGCAAAAGCGGACTCTCGGAACGCCACGGTTGTTGGGCATCGTCTGGCCATTTATTGCCGTCGTGTTGTTTCAAGCGTTATTGGGTGGCGTGAGTCTTTACGTGCTGTCGGCCGTTCGCGGTTATGTCGCCGGTGAAAGCCTTTGGTCCAAGGGCCAGAAAGACGCGATCTACTACCTCAATCTGTATGCCGATAGCCGCGACGAGGCAATTTTCCTCAAATACCGCAACGCGATTGCCGTGCCACAAGGCGGGCATCAGTTGCGCCTGGCGCTGGATCATCAACCGCCGGATCTGGCCGCAGCGCGCGAAGGTATTCTCAAGGGCGGCAACCACCCGGATGACGTCTCCAGCCTGATCTGGCTGTACCTCAACTTCCGCCATTTCAGTTATCTGGAAACTGCCATTGATCGCTGGACCGTCGGTGACGCCTATCTGGTCGAGCTGGATGATGTGGCGCAGGAGATGCACCGCAGCATCTCGCAGAACACCGCCAACAGTGCCGATGTCCAGCGCTGGAAGGCGCGGATTTTCGCTATCAATGATGGCGTCACCCCGGCGGCGAAAGCCTTCAGCGATGCTTTGGGCGAAGGCTCGCGGATGATCATGCGTCTGCTGCTGTTCACCAACCTGGCCACGGCACTTGGGTTGATCGTGCTGGCCTTGTGGCGCACACACAAACTGCTCAAGCAGCGTCATGCCTTTGCCGAGGCGCTGCAACTGGAGAAGGATCGGGCGCACGTCACCTTGCATTCGATCGGTGATGGCGTCATCACCACCGATGTCAGCGGTGCCATCGATTACATGAACCCTGCCGCCGAATCCATGACTCACTGGAAGGCCGAGCAGGCGGCCGGCCTGCCGCTGGCCGCGCTGTTCAATTTGCTCGACGACAACGCTCAGGCCGAAGGCCTGACGCTGATCGAGCACATTCTGAGCGGCAAACTCAGCGGCGGTAGCGAGCATTCGAAACTGATCCAGCGCCTCGATGGCACAACGTTGTCGGTGACGCTGGTCGGCGCGCCGATCCGTAATGCCGGCAAGGTCAGCGGCACGGTGCTGGTGCTGCACGACATGACTCAGGAGCGGCAATACATCGCCAATCTGTCGTGGCAGGCGACCCATGATGCGCTGACCGGGCTGGCCAACCGCCGCGAGTTTGAATATCGCCTGGAGCAGGCGCTGCACAACCTTACGCGCCATTCCGGGCGGCATGCGCTGATGTTCCTCGACCTCGATCAATTCAAACTGGTCAACGACACCTGTGGTCACGCCGCCGGTGATGAGCTGTTGCGGCACATTTGCACGTTGTTGCAATCGGGGCTGCGCGAAGGCGATACGCTGGCGCGCCTTGGCGGTGATGAATTCGGCATTCTGCTGGAGAACTGCGCACCGGAAGCGGCGGAAAAGATAGCCGAGGCGTTGCGCCAGACGGTGCAGAATCTGCATTTTGTCTGGAAGGGGCGGCCATTCCTGACCACGGTGAGCATTGGTCTGGTGCATATCGCACAAACCCCGACCACCCTCGAAACCTCACTGCGCGCGGCCGATATGGCCTGTTACATGGCCAAGGAGAAGGGCCGCAACCGGGTGCAGGTCTACCACGCCGACGATTCCGAGCTGTCGCTGCGCTTTGGCGAAATGGCGTGGGTGCAGCGTCTGCACATGGCGCTGGAAGAAAACCGTTTTTGTCTGTACGCCCAGGAAATCGCGCCGCTCAAGCCGGGCGACAACATGGGTGGGCACATCGAGATTCTGCTGCGACTGCATGATGAAGCCGGGCGGATGATTCTGCCGGACAGTTTCATTCCAGCCGCCGAACGCTATGGTTTGATGAGTCAACTGGACCGCTGGGTAGTTCAGAACGTATTTAAGGTTATTGCTCAATGTATTGCGCAAGAGCATAAACGGCCATTAGCGATGTGTGCGATTAATCTGTCAGGCATTACTATAGGAGATGACGCGTTTTTGCACTTTCTGCGAGAGCAATTTGTTAACTATGCGATACCGCCTGAAATGATTTGTTTTGAAATTACCGAGACCAGTGCAATTTCAAACTTGGGGAGTGCAATTAGATTTATTAATGAACTCAAAGGCTTAGGTTGTTATTTCTCACTTGATGACTTTTGTGCCGGAATGTCTTCATTCGCTTATCTGAAACATTTGCCTGTAGACTTCCTGAAGATCGACGGGAGTTTCGTAAAGGATATGCTGGACGACCCGATTAACCGCGCAATGGTCGAAGTGATCAATCACATCGGGCATGTCATGGGTAAGCAGACAATTGCCGAGTTTGTTGAAACAACCCAGATCGAGCAGGCATTGCTTGAAATCGGTGTGGACTACGCTCAGGGTTATGTTATAGAACGCCCACAGTTGTTTACCTGTGACAGTTTGCAAAGTCGGCCCGCCAGACCGCAGCCGCTGTTATTCAAAGCGCCTGGCACGTTCCGTTGAAGTCTCTCGCCGATCCTTACAATCACAAATCAAAAGGAGCCGAACAGTGATCGACACATTCAACCGAACCGGACCACTCATGGAAGCTGCAAGTTATCCTGCCTGGGCGCAACAGCTCATTGAGGATTGCAGCGAGAGCAAGCGCCGGGTTGTCGAACATGAGTTGTATATGCGCATGCGGGATAACAAGCTCAGTGCCAGAACCATGCGTCAGTACCTGATTGGCGGCTGGCCAGTGGTCGAGCAGTTCGCGTTGTACATGGCGCAGAATCTCACCAAAACCCGGTTTGCCCGCCACCCGGGCGAAGACATGGCGCGGCGCTGGCTGATGCGCAATATCCGCGTTGAACTCAATCACGCTGATTACTGGGTGCATTGGAGTCGTGCCCATGGCGTCAGTCTTGAAGATCTCCAGGCCCAACATGTGCCACCGGAACTGCATGCCCTGAGTCACTGGTGCTGGCACACCAGTTCGGCCGATTCGCTGATCGTGGCTATCGCCGCCACCAACTACGCCATCGAGGGCGCGACCGGGGAGTGGTCGGCTGTGGTTTGTTCGACGGGAGTTTACGCGGCGGCGTTTCCTGAAGAAGACCGCAAGCGTGCAATGAAGTGGCTGAAGATGCACGCCCAGTATGACGATGCTCACCCTTGGGAGGCGCTGGAAATCATCTGCACCCTGGCCGGGATGAACCCGACCAAGGCTTTGCAGGAAGAACTGCGTCAGGCAGTGTGCAAGAGCTACGACTACATGTACCTGTTTCTGGAGCGTTGCATGCAACTGGAAACGTCGGAACGCTTGTTGGTCAACCGAGAGCGCAGGGCGGTAGTCGAGAGCTGATTCCGGCTACATGAAACTAATGTGGGAGCGAGTCTGCTCGCGAAAGCGGTCCGTCAGTCAACTCATGGTTGAATGTCCGATTGCATTCGCGAGCAGGCTCGCTCCCACACTGTTTTGTGCTGCTCGAAAGGTGTCAGCCCGCCATGGCCAACCGGTTACGCCCTTCACGCTTGGCCACGTACAGCGCACTGTCAGCGCGGCGCAGCAAACTGTCGGCCGATTCGCCCGGTAACAACGTCGAACATCCCAGGCTCACAGTCAATTCGATCAACTGCCCGTCCGCATAGTATTCAGCTGCCTGCGTCGCATAGCGCAGCCGTTCGCCGACCATTGCGGCCGCATCCCGGCCGGTATTGGACAGCAGCACCAGAAACTCTTCGCCACCGTAACGAAATACCATGTCGACATTGCGCAGCTGCGCCTTGATGGTCGCGGCGATGGCTTTAAGTACGTCATCGCCGGCGCTGTGGCCGTGGCTGTCGTTGACCCGTTTGAAGTGATCGATGTCGAGCATCAGCACCGAGAGCGGCTGCACATGCCGACGCGACATGTCGATCTCGCGCTGCAAGGTCTGCTCCATGGCGATGCGGTTACCGGCGCCGGTCAGCGGATCACGCAGGGCGCTCTGCGTGGCGGCGCGGTAGAGCAGGGCATTGCGCATCGGGTACAGCAGCGACGACAACAGCGATTCAAGGTTGCCCTGATCCTGTTCGTTGAAGCGCTGATTGCGACGGAACACCAGTTCGCCCATATGCTCGCCTTCGTGGCTCAGGCTATAGCTGATCGAATGGTGGCCGCGGGTACCGAACTCCAGGCGCAGATCGCTGCCCTGGTGCACGTAGCTCAGCGCGTCCAGCGGTACAAGGCGCTGAACTTCGCGGAAAAACAGGCCGAGGATGCGTTGCGGCTCAAGACTGGTTTGCAGCTGCAGGCTCATTTGCTGACGCAATTGCGCCAGATTGGCCGGTCGCTCCAGAAGGGGCGGCAGTTGACCAAAGCCCAGGCGTTGCAATTTGGCACTGTCAAAGTCAATTGCATTGGTCTGGGAGGGTGATTTCATATGGCGTGAACCCTTAGCAGTAAGTCTGTCTTACAGGCTGGGTGAGAGCGGCTATGGGCTGCGCGTCGTACTGATCCATCAGTCCCGTAGGACGTTTGGCGTAAGTCTAGTCTGCCGGATGACGATTAGTAAGCTATCGAAATCGGGCTCGCCCCATTGCCTTCACGTGGCTTGTTTTGAGAGAAATTAGAGCGAAAGTCGTGCCATTCGGTTCGGTTTTATTTAAACCGTTTTGAATCAATGAGTTGGCTGATGATGAGGGATGGATGCGCTGGAAAATTGACTGAAATATGACAGTCATCAGCGGCAAATGCGTGCCGCGACAGGAATCTGCCGCGGCAACAAATGCGACGTATGGCAGTTATTGCGCGTTGAATGCCTGGCCGTTGATGCCGGTGCTGTCCGGGCCCATCAGGTACAGGTAGACCGGCATGATTTCTTCCGGCGTCGGATTGTTCAGCGGGTTTTCCCCCGGATAGGCCTGAGCACGCATGCTGGTGCGCGTACCGCCGGGGTTGATGCTGTTCGAGCGTACTGGCGCCACACCGTCGACTTCATCGGCCAGGGTTTGCATCAGGCCTTCGGTAGCGAACTTCGACACGCCATAAGCGCCCCAGTACGCCCGGCCTTTGCGCCCGACGCTGCTGGAAGTGAACACCACCGATGCATCCTGCGACAGCTTGAGCAGCGGCAGCAGAGTGCTGCTCAGCATGAACATGGCGTTGACGTTGACCTGCATGACGCGCATGAAGTTTTCACCGGACAACTGCTCGATCGGCGTGCGTGGGCCGATGATCGAAGCGTTGTGCAGCAATCCGTCGAGGTGACCGAATTCGCTCTCGATCATCACGGCCAGCTCATCGTACTGATGGGGCAGGGCGGTTTCGAGGTTGAACGGAATCACTGCCGGTTGCGGATGGCCGGCGGCTTCGATCTCGTCGTAGACCTGGGTCAGATTGGCTTCGGTTTTGCCCAGCAGCAATACCGTAGCGCCATGAGCGGCGTAGGTTTTCGCGGCCGCCGCGCCAATGCCACGACCGGCACCGGTGACCAGAATGACCCGATCCTTGAGCAATTCGGGACGAGCGGAGTAATCAAACATAAAAACCTCATCAAGTCAGATCGTTCCCACGCTCTGCGTGGGAATGCAGGCAGTGACGCTCCGCGTCAGGTCTCAGCAACTGCAAAGCGCGCTATCGAGCACCTTGCGCAACTCCGACGGATGATCCACCACAACGTCCGCGCCCCAGTGACGTGGATTGTCGTCCGGGTGAATGTAGCCAAACGTCACCGCAGCGGTTTTCGTACCGGCGTCGCGGCCCGATTCGATATCACGCAGATCATCGCCCACAAACAGAACGTTCGACGGATCCAGATCAAGCATCTTGCACGCAAGGATCAACGGCTCCGGATCCGGCTTGCTGTTCTTCACGTGATCCGGGCAGATCAGCAAGGCCGAACGCTCCGCCAATCCCAGTTGCTGCATGATCGGCTCGGCGAAGCGCAAAGGCTTGTTAGTCACCACGCCCCAGATCAAATTGGCCTTCTCGATATCGGCGAGCAGTTCACCCATGCCGTCGAACAGCTTGCTGTGTACGGCGCAACCGACCAGATAGCGCTCAAGAAACTCCAGGCGCAGTTCTTCGAAGCCCGGCGATTCCGGGTCCATCGAGAACGTCACCGCGACCATGGCTTTGGCGCCGCCGGAAATCTCGTCGCGGATGTGCTTGTCGTTGATCGGCGGCAAGCCGCGATCAGCGCGCATCGCCTGGCAGATGGCGATGAAGTCCGGCGCCGTGTCGAGCAGGGTGCCGTCCATGTCGAAGAGAACTGCTCTGATGGCCATCGGCTTACTCCTCGCGCAGGGTCTGGATCATGTAGTTGACGTCAACGTCGTTGGCCAGCTTGTAATGCTTGGTCAGCGGGTTGTAGGTCAAGCCGATGATGTCCTTGACGGTCAGGCCGGTCATACGGCTCCACGCGCCGAGCTCGGACGGGCGAATGAATTTCTTGAAGTCGTGGGTGCCGCGCGGCAGCAGCTTCATGATGTATTCAGCGCCGATGATGGCGAACAGATACGCCTTCGGGTTGCGGTTGATGGTCGAGAAGAACACCTGGCCGCCGGGCTTGACCATGCGGAAGCAGGCGCGGATGACTGACGATGGATCCGGTACGTGCTCGAGCATCTCAAGGCAGGTCACTACGTCGAACTGCTCAGGCATTTCTTCAGCGAGGTCTTCGGCGGTGATCTGGCGGTATTCGACGTTGACGCCGGATTCCAGTTGATGCAGTTGCGCGACCGCCAGCGGCGCTTCGCCCATGTCGATGCCCATCACAGTGGCGCCACGTTGCGCCATGGCTTCGCTGAGGATGCCGCCGCCGCAACCGACGTCGAGGACTTTCTTGCCGGCCAGATTGACCCGCTCGTCAATCCAGTTGACCCGCAGCGGGTTGATGTCGTGCAGCGGTTTGAATTCGCTTTCACGATCCCACCAGCGATGGGCCAGGGCTTCGAATTTGGCGATTTCGGCGTGGTCGACGTTGCTCATGTTAAATCCTCTAAAACTTGAAAAAGGCTGTAGCCCCGGTTTGTGTTCCGGGGTTTTTACGATTCTTTGTGGCCGCTGATGCGCTGGCCCCAGGCCCGGGCGGTGGCGCCCAGTTGTGCTTCGTCCAGTCGCGTCAGGCGGCGGTCGTCGAGCAGTTGTTTGCCGGCGACCCACAGATGCTTCACGCAGTCGCGGCCGGTGGCGTATATAAGCTGCGAAACCGGGTCATACACCGGTTGCTGCGCCAGACCGGACAGGTCGAAAGCGACGATGTCGGCAGCTTTGCCGATCTCCAGTGAGCCAACCTGTGCTTCGATTCCCAGTGCCCGTGCGCCATTCAGTGTGGCCATGCGCAGCGCACGATGGGCGTCGAGTGCGGTGGCGGAACCGGCGACGGCTTTGGCCAGCAGCGCAGCGGTGCGGGTTTCGCCGAGTAGATCGAGATCGTTATTGCTGGCGGCGCCATCGGTGCCAACGGCCACGTTGACGCCAGCCTGCCACAAACGCTCGACCGGGCAAAAACCGCTGGCCAGTTTGAGGTTGGATTCCGGGCAGTGGATCACGCTGGTGTTGCTTTCTACCAGCAACGCCAGGTCGTCATCGCTGATCTGGGTCATGTGCACGGCCTGGAAGCGCGGGCCGAGCAGACCGAGGCGGCCGAGGCGGGCCAGCGGGCGTTCACCGCGCTGCTCCAGTGACTGCTGAACTTCGAACGCGGTTTCGTGCACGTGCATATGGATCGAGGCGTCCAACTCCTCGGCAATCACGCGGATTTTTTCCAGATTCTCGTCGCCGACGGTGTACGGTGCATGAGGGCCGAAGGTGATCTTGATGCGTTCGTGATGCTTCAGATCGCCGAACAGTTCGACGCCCTGACGAATGGCTTCATCGGCGCTGCTGGCGCCCGGGATCGGGAAATCGAGGATCGGAATGGCGATCTGCGCGCGAATGCCGCTGTTGTGCACGCGCTCGCTGGCGACTTTCGGGAAGAAATACATGTCCGAGAAACAAGTGATGCCGCCCTTGATCTGCTCGGCAATGGCCAGATCAGTGCCGTCACGAACGAAGTCTTCATCGACCCACTTGGCCTCGGCCGGCCAGATGTGGTTTTCCAGCCAGGTCATCAGCGGCAGATCATCGGCCAGGCCGCGGAACAGCGTCATCGCTGCGTGGCCGTGCGCATTGATCAGGCCCGGAGCCAGCAACACATCCGGCAGTTCGCGGATTTCCGTGGCGTTACACTTCAATGCTTCGGCGCGCGGGCCGATAAACACGATGCGACCGTCGCGGATGCCCAGGCCGTGCTCCTTGAGCACAACGCCTGCAGGTTCGACGGGTACCAGCCAGGTCGGCAGCAATAATAAGTCGAGCGCAATGGCAGGTTTCGGCATCGAGGGTCGGTTCCAGTGCTTTTGTAAAGGATGGCGAAGTATACCCGAGCGTCTTCGCGGGGGGATCGCTATAATCGGCGGCTTTTGTTCATGAGTGCGGGGTGTGGGATGCGCGATCGACTGTTGGCTGCGGAGAAAGTAAAGGCCATCGATTGGCGAGATGGCGCGCTGCACCTGCTGGATCAGCGTATTTTGCCGTTCGAAGAAACCTGGATTGCCTACACCAGCGCCGCCGGCGTGGCCGAGGCAATTCGCTCGATGGTGGTGCGTGGCGCGCCGGCTATCGGCATCAGTGCGGCCTATGGCATCGTCCTCGCGGCGCGTGCGCGGATCGCTGAAGGTGGCGATTGGTACGCGGCGCTGGAAGAGGATTTCGCCTTGCTGGCGGATTCTCGTCCGACAGCGGTCAATCTGTTCTGGGCCCTGGGTCGCATGCACGATCGCCTCGATCGCTTGAAAGAAAACGCCGATCCGCTGATGGCACTGGAGGCCGAAGCCATCGCCATTCATGAAAGCGACCGCGAAGCCAACCTGACCATGGCGCAGCTCGGCGTCGACCTGATCCGCAAACATCAGGGCAACGCCCAGGCGATTCTGACCCACTGCAATACCGGCGCGCTGGCTACCGGTGGTTTCGGTACGGCGTTGGGAGTGATTCGTGCAGCCTTTATTGAAGGCATGGTCGAGCGCGTTTATGCGGACGAGACCCGCCCATGGTTGCAAGGCTCGCGCCTGACTGCGTGGGAGCTGGCCAACGAAGGCATTCCGGTCACTTTGAATGCTGACTCCGCTGCTGCGCACATCATGAAAACCAAAGGCGTGACCTGGGTGATCGTCGGCGCCGACCGCATCACGGCTAACGGTGATGTGGCGAACAAGATCGGCACCTATCAACTGGCGGTCAACGCCATGCACCACGGCGTGCGTTTCATGGTGGTGGCGCCGAGTTCGACCATCGACATGAACCTGGCCAGCGGCGACGACATTCCGATTGAGGAGCGTGACGGCGCCGAGTTGCTGGAGGTCGGCGGCAAGCGTGTCGGTGCGGATGTTGAAGCGTTCAATCCGGTATTTGACGTGACGCCGGCGGATCTCATCGACGCGATCGTCACCGAAAAAGGCATCGTCGAGCGTCCGGATACCGCGAAAATGGCCCAGTTGATGTGCCGCAAACGCCTGCACTGATTGGCTTGATGTCTGCGTTGTCCTCTTCGCGAGCAGGCTCGCTCCCACAGGTTTTGTGATCGCCACGAAGCAATGTGGGAGCGAGCCTGCTCGCGAAAGGGCCCTAAAAGTCAATAAACATCGCTAAACCGAACCCCATTTCTGCATTCAAAGAAGCTCTGAGCCTCTCTCGTCCCCGTTAAGCCTGTCACCGGTCAACTAACTATGCTCCATGCGCATCAGGGGGATAGGTGCGTGGCGGCCTTTGTGATAACATCCGGCGTTTTCCGAGGCAGCTCCACGGAGCTGTCTTTACTGCGCAAATCCGCGATCCAATGTTGATTTGTCGTAAGTCGGCGCATGGCACTCGGCCGGCCCCGACGAGCTTCGTTGCTCCCACATGGATATGACGAAGTTTCACCAGAAAAAGGAATCAGGCTTCTCATGGGCGAACTGGCCAAAGAAATCCTCCCGGTCAATATCGAAGACGAGCTGAAACAGTCCTACCTCGACTACGCGATGAGCGTGATCGTCGGCCGTGCACTGCCGGATGCGCGCGATGGCCTCAAGCCCGTGCACCGTCGCGTACTGTTTGCGATGAGCGAGCTGGGCAACGACTTCAACAAGCCGTACAAGAAATCTGCCCGTGTTGTCGGCGACGTGATCGGTAAGTATCACCCGCACGGTGACACTGCCGTGTACGACACCATCGTTCGTATGGCTCAGCCTTTCTCCCTGCGCTACCTGCTGGTAGACGGTCAGGGCAACTTCGGTTCGGTCGACGGCGACAACGCTGCGGCCATGCGATACACCGAAGTGCGCATGACCAAACTGGCGCACGAACTGCTGGCTGACCTGCACAAGGAAACCGTGGACTGGGTGCCGAACTACGACGGCACCGAAATGATCCCGGCGGTCATGCCGACCCGTATCCCCAACCTGCTGGTCAACGGCTCCAGCGGTATCGCCGTGGGCATGGCGACCAACATTCCGCCGCACAACCTCGGTGAAGTCATCGACGGTTGCCTGGCGCTCATCGACAACCCTGAGCTGACCGTCGATGAACTGATGCAATACATCCCCGGTCCGGACTTCCCGACCGCCGCGATCATCAATGGTCGCGCCGGCATCATCGAAGCCTACCGCACCGGCCGCGGGCGTATTTACATGCGTGCCCGCTCGATCATTGAAGACATCGACAAGGTCGGTGGCCGTCAGCAGATCGTCATCACCGAACTCCCTTACCAGCTGAACAAGGCGCGTCTGATCGAGAAGATCGCCGAGCTGGTCAAAGAGAAGAAGCTGGAAGGCATCACCGAACTGCGCGACGAGTCCGACAAGGACGGTATGCGCGTCGTGATCGAACTGCGTCGCGGCGAAGTGCCTGAGGTGATCCTCAACAACCTCTACGCCCAGACCCAGCTGCAATCGGTATTCGGCATCAACATCGTTGCGCTGATCGACGGCCGCCCACGCATCCTCAACCTCAAGGATCTGCTGGAAGCCTTCGTCCGTCACCGTCGCGAAGTCGTTACCCGTCGCACCGTGTTCGAGCTGCGCAAGGCGCGCGAGCGTGGTCACATCCTCGAAGGCCAGGCCGTTGCCCTGTCGAACATCGACCCGGTCATCGCCCTGATCAAAGCCTCGCCGACCCCTTCGGAAGCCAAAGAAGCGCTGGTCAGCACGCCGTGGGAATCCTCGGCAGTGGTGGCGATGGTTGAGCGTGCCGGTGCCGATTCGTGCCGTCCGGAAAACCTCGACCCGCAATACGGTCTGCGCGAAGGCAAGTACTTCCTGTCGCCAGAACAGGCGCAAGCCATTCTGGAACTGCGTCTGCACCGTCTGACCGGTCTGGAACACGAAAAACTGCTGGCTGAGTATCAAGAGATCCTCAACCAGATCGGCGAGCTGATCCGCATCCTCAACAGCGCTGTGCGCCTGATGGAAGTGATCCGCGAAGAGCTGGAAGTGATCCGCGCCGAATACGGCGACGTGCGTCGCACCGAAATTCTCGATGCCCGTCTCGACCTGACCCTGGGTGACATGATCCCGGAAGAAGAACGCGTCGTGACCATCTCCCACGGTGGCTACGCCAAGACCCAGCCGCTGGCTGCGTACCAGGCTCAGCGTCGTGGCGGTAAAGGCAAATCGGCGACCGGCGTCAAGGATGAGGACTACATTGCTCACCTGCTGGTTGCCAACAGTCACACCACGCTGCTGCTGTTCTCCAGCAAAGGCAAGGTGTACTGGCTCAAGACCTACGAGATTCCGGAAGCCTCCCGCGCCGCCCGTGGTCGTCCGCTGGTCAACCTTCTGCCATTGAGCGAAGGCGAGTACATCACCACCATGCTGCCGGTCGATCTCGAAGCCATGAAGCGTCAGGCTGATGAAGAAGAAGCCGAAGGCGCTGAAGCTGATGTAGAAGAGATCGAAAACAGCAACGAGACTGATGAAGAGCGTCGCGCTCGCATCAAGGCTGCCGACCGCAAGAAAGCACCGTTCATCTTCATGTCGACCGCCAACGGTACCGTCAAGAAGACCCCGTTGGTGGCCTTCAGTCGTCAGCGCAGCGTCGGTCTGATCGCGCTGGAGCTGGACGAAGGCGACATCCTGATCTCCGCCGCCATCACCGATGGCGAGCAGGAAATCATGCTGTTCTCCGACGGCGGCAAAGTGACTCGCTTCAAGGAATCCGAAGTTCGCGCCATGGGCCGTACCGCCCGCGGTGTGCGTGGTATGCGTCTGCCGGAAGGGCAGAAGTTGATCTCCATGCTGATTCCGGAAGAAGGCAGCGAAATCCTGACGGCGTCCGAGCGCGGCTATGGCAAGCGCACGGCGATTACCGAGTTCCCTGAATACAAGCGTGGCGGTCAGGGCGTAATCGCCATGGTCAGCAACGAGCGTAATGGCCGTCTGGTCGGCGCGGTTCAGGTGCAGGATGGCGAAGAAATCATGCTGATCTCCGATCAGGGCACTCTGGTGCGTACCCGTGTCGACGAAGTGTCGAGCCTGGGCCGTAACACTCAGGGCGTGACGCTGATCAAGCTGGCCAAGGATGAAACCCTGGTCGGACTGGAGCGGGTTCAGGAGCCTTCGGAAGTCGAAGGGGAAGAGCTCGAGGGTGAAGAGGGCGAGGAATTCGAAGGCACTGTCGTAAACGACGATGCCGGTGAAGACCAGCAACTCGACGCCGCAGCAGACGAAGAACCGCAAGAATAAGCGGACAAACAAGGGGGCGGATGAGAATTCGCCCCCTTGTTATTTGTCCTGTTTGAAAATTTGCGACACTGCACAGGATCGTTCCCACGCTCTGCGTGGGAATGCCGCTCGGGACGCTCCGCGTCCCATGACGCAGAGCGTCATCCGATGCATTCCCACGCAGAGCGTGGGAACGATCATCCGCAGACCAATAGATTTAAGTGACCACCAAATCAGAGCGAGATTGGATGTGAGCAAGCGAGCCTATAACTTCTGCGCCGGTCCTGCGGCGCTTCCTGAAGCTGTCCTGCAGCGTGCCCAGGGTGAACTCCTTGATTGGCACGGCAAGGGTCTGTCGGTCATGGAAATGAGCCATCGCAGCGATGAGTTCGTGTCCATCGCCACCCAGGCCGAGCAGGATCTGCGTGACCTGCTGAATATCCCGTCGAACTATAAAGTGCTGTTTCTGCAAGGTGGCGCCAGCCAGCAGTTCGCGCAGATCCCGCTGAACCTGTTGCCGGAAAACGGCTCGGCCGACTATATCGACACCGGTATCTGGTCGCAGAAAGCCATCGAAGAAGCCTCGCGCTACGGTCACGTCAACGTTGCCGCTACCGCCAAGCCTTACGACTATTTCGCCATCCCGGGCCAGAACGAGTGGAACCTGTCGAAAGACGCCGCTTACGTTCACTACGCACCGAACGAAACCATCGGTGGTCTGGAATTCCAGTGGATTCCGGAAGTCGGTGATGTGCCGCTGGTAGCTGACATGTCTTCGGACATCCTCTCGCGTCCGGTCGACATCTCGCGTTTCGGCATGATCTACGCCGGCGCGCAGAAAAACATCGGCCCGAGCGGTATCGTCGTCAACATCATCCGCGAAGACCTGCTCGGCAAGGCGCGTGCGCTGTGCCCGACCATGCTCGACTACAAAGTCGCGGCGGATAACGGCTCGATGTACAACACCCCGCCGACTCTGGCCTGGTACCTGTCCGGTCTGGTGTTCCAGTGGCTGAAAGAGCAGGGCGGCGTTGACGCGATCGCTAAACTCAATGACGTCAAGCAGCGCACGCTGTATGACTTCATCGACGCCAGCGGCCTCTACAGCAACCCGATCAACAAGTCGGACCGCTCGTGGATGAACGTGCCGTTCCGTCTGGCTGATGACCGTCTGGACAAACCGTTCCTCGCCGGTGCCGAAGAGCGCGGTCTGCTCAACCTCAAGGGCCACCGCTCCGTGGGCGGCATGCGCGCCTCCATCTATAACGCCGTCGACATCACTGCGGTCAACGCGCTGGTGGCGTACATGGCTGAATTCGAGAAGGAGCACGGCTGATGTCCGAGCAAGAACTCAAGGCACTGCGCGTTCGCATCGATGCTCTGGACACTAAGGTCATGGAGCTGATCAGTGAGCGTGCGCGTTGCGCCCAGGAAGTCGCGCGAGTAAAGATGGCCTCGCTGGCCGAAGGCGAAGTGCCGGTGTTCTATCGTCCCGAGCGTGAAGCTCAGGTGCTCAAACGGGTGATGGAGCGCAATCAGGGGCCGTTGGGCAACGAAGAGATGGCGCGGTTGTTCCGCGAAATCATGTCGTCGTGCCTGGCGCTGGAGCAGCCGCTGAAAGTGGCTTACCTCGGCCCTGAGGGCACCTTCACCCAAGCGGCGGCCATGAAGCATTTCGGTCACGCGGTGATCAGCAAGCCAATGGCGGCGATCGACGAAGTGTTCCGTGAAGTGGCAGCCGGTGCGGTGAATTTTGGCGTGGTCCCGGTGGAAAACTCCACCGAGGGCGCGGTCAACCACACGCTGGACAGCTTCCTTGAGCACGACATGGTCATCTGTGGCGAAGTCGAGCTGCGTATTCACCATCACTTGTTGGTCGGTGAAAGTACCAAGACCGACAGCATCAGCCGCATCTATTCCCACGCGCAGTCGCTGGCCCAGTGCCGCAAGTGGCTGGATGCGCATTACCCGAATGTCGAGCGCGTCGCGGTTTCCAGTAATGCTGAAGCGGCAAAGCGGGTTAAAGGCGAGTGGAACTCGGCGGCGATTGCCGGCGACATGGCGGCAGGGCTGTATGGCCTGACCCGTCTGGCCGAGAAGATCGAAGACCGTCCTGACAACTCGACGCGCTTCCTGATGATCGGTAACCAGGAAGTGCCGCCGACCGGCGACGACAAGACTTCGATCATCGTGTCGATGAGCAACAAGCCCGGCGCGCTCCATGAGTTGCTGGTGCCGTTCCACGACAACGGGATCGACCTGACCCGTATCGAAACGCGTCCGTCGCGCAGCGGCAAATGGACTTACGTGTTCTTCATCGACTTCGTCGGCCATCACCGTGATCCGTTGATCAAAGGTGTATTGGAAAAGATCAGTCAGGAAGCAGTAGCACTCAAAGTGCTGGGTTCCTACCCGAAAGCAGTTCTCTAAGGGGCGGTAGCAAATGAGTGGCAACTTCCTCGCTCTGGCACAGCCGGGCGTGCAACAACTTTCGCCGTACGTTCCGGGCAAGCCTGTGGACGAACTGGCGCGCGAGCTGGACCTGGATCCGGCAAAAATCGTCAAACTGGCGAGCAACGAAAACCCGCTGGGTGCCAGTCCGAAAGCCTTGGCGGCGATCCGCGAAGAGCTGGCCGAGTTGACGCGTTACCCGGACGGCAACGGTTTCGCGCTGAAATCCCTGCTGGCCGAGCAATGCCGCGTCGAGCTGAATCAGGTCACGCTGGGCAACGGTTCCAACGACATTCTTGAGCTGGTTGCGCGTGCCTATCTGGCGCCGGGCCTGAACGCTGTGTTCAGTGAGCACGCGTTCGCGGTGTATCCGATTGCGACTCAAGCGGTCGGTGCTCAGGCCAAAGTGGTACCGGCCAAGGATTGGGGGCATGACCTGCCAGCAATGCTCGCCGCTATCGATGCCAACACCCGCGTGGTGTTTATCGCCAACCCGAACAACCCGACCGGGACCTGGTTCGGCGCTGAAGCGCTGGACGAATTCCTGCAGGATGTTCCGGAGCATGTGCTGGTGGTGCTCGACGAGGCGTACATCGAATACGCCGAAGGCAGCGATCTGCCGGACGGTCTGGATTTCCTTGCCGCTTACCCGAATCTGCTGGTGTCGCGCACGTTCTCCAAGGCCTATGGTCTGGCGGCATTGCGTGTTGGCTACGGTCTGTCGACCCCGGTTGTGGCTGATGTACTGAACCGTGTTCGCCAGCCATTCAACGTTAACAGTCTCGCCCTCGCGGCAGCCTGTGCGGCGCTGAAGGATGAGGAATATCTGGCGCAAAGCCGCCAGCTCAACGAGTCGGGCATGCAGCAGTTGCAGGCCGGCTTCCGTGAGTTGGGGCTGAGCTGGATCGAATCCAAAGGCAACTTCATCTGCGTCGATCTCGCTCAAGTCGCAGCCCCGGTGTTTCAGGGCTTGCTGCGCGAAGGAGTGATCGTGCGTCCGGTGGCCAACTACGGCATGCCGAACCACCTGCGGGTGACCATCGGTCTGCCGGCGGAAAACAGCCGCTTCCTTGAAGCGCTGCGCAAGGTTCTGGCTCGTGGGTGATGTCACTGCACTGCAATCTGCTGCACCTATGATCGGTCGCCTTGTGGTGGTCGGTCTGGGGTTGATCGGTGGTTCGTTTGCCAAAGGCTTGCGTGAAAGCGGCGTTTGCCGCGAAGTGGTTGGGGTCGATCTCGATCCGCAATCGCGCAAGCTGGCGGTCGAGTTGGGCGTGGTTGATCGCTGTGAGGGTGACTTGGCAGTAGCCTGTCAGGGCGCTGACGTGATCCAGTTGGCGGTGCCGATTCTGGCCATGGAAAAAGTACTCGCGCGGTTGGCGAACATGGATCTGGGTTCGGCGATTCTCACCGACGTCGGTAGCGCCAAAGGCAATGTGGTGCGCGCGGCAACCGAAGCGTTCGGTGGTATGCCGGCGCGTTTCGTGCCGGGGCATCCGATTGCCGGTTCCGAGCAGAGCGGGGTGGAAGCCTCCAATGCCGAGCTGTTCCGTCGTCACAAGGTGATTCTCACGCCGCTCGAGCAAACCGATCCGGCGGCGTTGGCGGTGGTCGATCGTCTTTGGCGTGAATTGGGCGCCGACGTCGAGCACATGCAGGTCGAGCGTCACGATGAGGTGCTGGCCGCGACCAGTCATCTACCGCACCTGCTGGCCTTTGGTCTGGTCGATTCGTTGGCCAAGCGCAATGAAAATCTTGAGATCTTCCGTTACGCTGCGGGCGGTTTCCGCGATTTCACAAGAATCGCCGGAAGCGACCCGGTGATGTGGCACGACATCTTCCTCGCCAACCGCGAGGCCGTCCTGCGCACACTCGATACATTTCGCAGCGACCTCGACGCCTTGCGCGACGCGGTCGATGCAGGGGATGGGCACCAATTGTTGGGCGTTTTCACGCGCGCCCGGGTTGCCCGCGAGCATTTCAGTAAAATCCTGGCCCGCAGGGCCTATGTGGACGCTATGAATTCCAACGATCTGATCTTCCTGGCTCAACCTGGTGGCCGCCTGTCCGGTCGTATTCGCGTACCGGGTGACAAATCCATTTCCCACCGCTCGATCATGCTCGGCTCGCTGGCCGAAGGCGTCACCGAAGTCGAAGGCTTCCTTGAGGGCGAAGACGCTCTGGCGACCTTGCAGGCATTCCGCGACATGGGCGTGGTCATTGAAGGCCCGCACCACGGCCGCGTGACCATCCACGGTGTCGGCCTGCACGGTCTGAAACCGGCGCCGGGCCCGATCTATCTGGGCAACTCCGGTACCTCGATGCGCCTGCTGTCCGGCCTGTTGGCTGCGCAGAACTTCGACAGCACGCTGACCGGCGATGCGTCGCTGTCCAAGCGCCCGATGAATCGCGTGGCCAATCCACTGCGTGAGATGGGTGCTGTGATCGAAACCGCTGCTGAAGGTCGTCCACCGATGACCATTCGTGGTGGGCACAAGCTCAAGGGTCTGACCTACACCATGCCGATGGCCAGTGCCCAGGTGAAGTCCTGCCTGCTGCTCGCCGGTCTGTACGCTGAAGGCAAGACCACCGTGACCGAGCCGGCTCCGACTCGCGACCATACCGAGCGCATGCTGCGTGGTTTCGGTTATCCGGTCAGCGTTGAAGGTGCCACGGCATCGGTTGAGTCGGGCGGTAAGCTGACTGCCACTCACATCGAAGTGCCGGGCGACATCTCGTCGTCGGCATTCTTCCTTGTAGCGGCCTCGATCGCCGAGGGTTCGGAGCTGGTGCTCGAGCACGTCGGCATCAACCCGACTCGTACCGGCGTGATCGACATCCTGCGCCTGATGGGTGCTGACATCACCCTGGAAAACCAGCGTGAAGTGGGTGGCGAGCCGGTGGCTGACCTGCGCGTGCGGGCAGCTAAACTCAAAGGTATCGAGATTCCCGAAGAGCTGGTTCCGCTGGCCATCGACGAATTCCCGGTGCTGTTCGTGGCGGCTGCCTGCGCCGAAGGTCGTACCGTGCTGACTGGCGCTGAAGAGCTGCGGGTCAAGGAATCGGATCGTATCCAGGTGATGGCGGACGGTCTGTTGGCGCTGGGCGTGAAATGCCAGCCAACCCCAGACGGCATTATCATCGATGGCGGCCAGATCGGCGGCGGCGAAGTGCATGGTCACGGCGATCACCGTATTGCGATGGCGTTCAGCGTTGCCTCGTTGCGCGCCACTGCACCGATCCGCATCCATGATTGCGCCAACGTCGCGACGTCGTTCCCCAACTTCCTCGCGCTGTGCGGGCAGGTCGGTATTCGTGTGGCACAAGAGGCTCAGTCGTGAAAAACATTGCACCGGTCATCACCATTGATGGGCCAAGCGGCTCGGGCAAGGGCACGGTCGCCGGGATTCTGGCCAAGCGTCTGGGCTGGAATCTGCTGGATTCCGGTGCGCTTTATCGCCTGCTGGCGTTTGCTGCGCACAATCATGGTGTCGACCTGACCAATGAAGAGCTGCTGAAGAAACTCGCCGCTCATCTGGATGTTCAGTTCATTGCCGCGACCGAAGGTCAGCTGCAACGGATCATCCTGGAAGGTGACGAAGTCAGCGATGTCATTCGCACCGAAAGCGTCGGTTCCGGCGCTTCGCAAGTGGCTGCATTGCCCGCCGTACGCGAGGCGCTGCTGCAGCGTCAGCGTGCTTTCCAGGAAGCGCCGGGCCTGGTGGCCGACGGCCGCGATATGGGTACGGTGGTTTTTCCCGATGCGCCATTGAAGATTTTCCTGACCGCCAGTGCCGAGGAGCGGGCGCGCCGTCGATATTTGCAGTTGAAGGGCAAAGTCGAGGGTGTTAGTCTGTCGAGTCTGCTAGATGAGATCCGTGCACGCGACGAGCGTGACACCCAGCGAGCGGTAGCCCCGCTTAAGCCGGCGGCTGACGCCATACAGCTGGATTCCACGGAGTTGTCCATCGATCAGGTGCTTGAACGCATCATGAGCGAGATCGCCATTCGCGATATCGCCGGGTGACCAAGAAGGCCACAGGGGACCAGTCATAGTCCTGCGGCGCTTCTTCTATATGAAACTAACCCACACCGTCTGGGGTGTGGAGATGGGCGTATCCTTCGCCCTCATTTACAGGAATTAAAATGAGCGAAAGCTTTGCGGAACTCTTTGAAGAAAGCCTAAAAACCCTGAACCTTCAGGCAGGCTCCATCATCACCGGTGTTATCGTTGATATCGATTACCAAGCTCGCTGGGTAACCGTTCACGCTGGCCTGAAGTCTGAAGCACTCATCCCGCTTGAGCAGTTCTACAACGACGCTGGCGATCTGACTATCAATGTCGGTGACGAAGTTCACGTTGCTCTGGATTCGGTTGAAGACGGTTTCGGTGAAACCAAGCTGTCCCGTGAAAAAGCCAAGCGCGCTGAGTGCTGGATCGTTCTGGAAGCGGCCTTCGCAGCTGAGGAAGTGGTCAAGGGCGTTATCAACGGTAAGGTTAAAGGCGGCTTCACTGTCGACGTTAACGGCATCCGTGCGTTCCTGCCAGGTTCCCTGGTTGACGTCCGTCCAGTGCGCGACACCACGCACCTGGAAGGCAAAGAGCTGGAATTCAAGGTCATCAAGCTGGACCAGAAGCGCAACAACGTTGTCGTTTCCCGTCGCAGCGTCCTGGAAGCCGAGAACTCCGCCGAGCGTGAAGCTCTGCTGGAATCCCTGCAGGAAGGCCAGCAAGTCAAAGGTATCGTCAAAAACCTCACCGATTACGGCGCATTCGTCGATCTGGGTGGCGTGGACGGCCTGCTGCACATCACCGACATGGCCTGGAAGCGCATCAAGCATCCTTCCGAGATCGTCAACGTTGGTGACGAAATCGACGTTAAGGTTCTGAAATACGATCGCGAACGCAACCGTGTTTCCCTGGGCCTGAAGCAACTGGGCGAAGATCCATGGGTTGCTATCAAAGCCCGTTACCCAGAAAGCACTCGCGTTACCGCCCGTGTAACCAACCTGACCGACTACGGCTGCTTCGCTGAGCTGGAAGAAGGCGTTGAAGGTCTGGTACACGTTTCGGAAATGGACTGGACCAACAAGAACATCCACCCTTCGAAAGTCGTACAAGTCGGCGACGAAGTGGAAGTTATGGTTCTGGACATCGACGAAGAGCGTCGTCGTATCTCCCTGGGCATCAAGCAGTGCAAATCTAACCCATGGGAAGATTTCTCTGGCCAGTTCAACAAGGGCGATAAAATCTCCGGCACCATCAAGTCGATCACCGATTTCGGTATCTTCATTGGTCTGGACGGCGGCATCGACGGTCTGGTTCACCTGTCCGACATCTCCTGGAACGAAGTGGGCGAAGAAGCCGTACGTCGTTTCAAGAAGGGCGACGAGCTGGACACCGTTATCCTGTCGGTTGACCCAGAGCGCGAGCGTATCTCCCTGGGTATCAAGCAACTGGAAAGCGATCCGTTCTCCGAGTACGTCTCGGTTAACGACAAAGGCGCAATCGTTACTGGCACCGTGAAAGAAGTTGACGCCAAAGGCGCCATCATCGTTCTGGCCGACGATATCGAAGCGACTCTGAAAGCATCCGAAATCAGCCGTGACCGCGTTGAAGACGCGCGCAACGTTCTGAAAGAAGGCCAGGAAGTAGAAGCCAAGATCATCAGCGTTGATCGCAAGAGCCGCGTGATCCAACTCTCCATCAAGTCGAAAGATGATGCTGAAGAGAAAGAAGCTATCCAGAGCCTGAAATCGGCTCCGGAAGGTGAAGCAGCTGACACCACCATGGCTGGCCTGCTGCGCCAGGCAATGGCGGCCAAACAGAACTAAGTTCTGATTGGGCAATAAAAAGGGCGACTTCGGTCGCCCTTTTTTGTGCCCGCGATTTAGTGTTTCGAGTCATGCATGAGGGTTTTAGTGAAACCAATCCCGCTTCAGGGCGGTCTGTTTCTTTAATAGGATCAATCGCCTATTCACGACTAAGCTTGGTCTTAAGTGTGTAGTCGTCGGGCAGTTGCCTGGCATAAGGAAGTGGATGAACAAGTTTATTGTCCTCATGGCTGTACTGGTTCTGGCTGGCTGTACGACCAGTGCCAAGACTCATGCCGTGCGTGGTGTCAGTGGTATAGAGGTCGACTGCTCTGGGTTGGGCTCTGGCTGGGAGAAATGCCAGAAGCGCGCGGCGAAGGAGTGCAAGGGCGCGGGCTACAAAGTGATCACGAGATCAGATGATGCCAAGGATGAAGATGAGTTTCCTTTTGGCTTCAACCCGGCGGGCTACGTGACGCGAACCATGCTGGTGATATGCCGTTAAGCATGCTGTGCCCTGTTTGTTGCTGTGATGCCCTGAAAACGGGCGTTTCGACGCGGTGGAAGATATGTCAATCCCTGGGCTGTTCAAAATCTTCCGGGCGTGCTAAAACCTTTCAAGCGCTGATCTAGCTGCTTGAAAAAGAAGGGAAAAATATGACGAAGTCGGAGTTGATCGAACGAATTGTCACCCATCAAGGGCTGCTCTCATCCAAGGATGTGGAGTTGGCCATCAAGACCATGCTTGAACAAATGTCCCAATGTCTAGCTACCGGTGATCGTATCGAGATCCGTGGGTTTGGCAGTTTCTCTCTGCACTACCGTGCACCGCGCGTTGGTCGTAATCCCAAGACCGGTCAATCGGTCAGTCTGGACGGTAAATTCGTTCCGCACTTCAAGCCGGGCAAGGAGTTGCGTGATCGCGTGAACGAAGAAGAGGAGGAGGGGGTTTGACAGTCGCTATCTCTCAAGGGGTTACTCATGCGTAACCTTAAGCGCATTTTTCTTGGTGTATTCATTCTTTTACTGGTCTTGGCGATTCTGGCGTTTGTGCTGGAGAATCAGCAATCGGTGTCTTTATTGTTTCTAGGTTTGTCTGGGCCGCAGTTGCCGGTTTCGCTGGTCGTTGTATTGGCGTTGCTCATTGGCATGTTGATTGGTCCAGTGCTGGGCTGGTTTTTGGGACGCTCGTCCAGAGCTGCGCGCAAGCGACTGGTCTGAAGCGGCAAGGGGCGGGGCGTCTGTCGAAATTGCGCCTCTGCCTGTCTTTATCCATTAGTAAAACCATCATTAAGCTGTAAAATGCGTCCCTTGTTCGATCTTGCCTTATTGCATGTCGATTCAGACTGACTCTGACAGATGCCAACTGCGAGTGGCTTCTGCATTCATGGATTAGACAGCGCTCATCGGCAGCGCTGTCCGCAGCTCAAGGGTATCGTTCGCGTGAAAATTCTAGTTACCGGCGGCGCCGGCTTTATTGGCTCGGCAGTCATCCGTCACATCATTTCCAACACGTCCGATGCTGTCGTTAACGTCGATAAACTGACTTACGCCGGCAATCTGGAGTCCTTGGCAGAAGTCAGCCAGAATTCGCGCTACGCATTTGAACGAGTCGATATCTGTGATCGTGATCAGATCGACCGTGTCCTGCGCGAGCACCAGCCAGATGCAATCATGCATCTGGCCGCTGAATCCCACGTTGATCGCTCGATCTCCGGTCCGTCCGAGTTCATCCAGACCAATATCATCGGCACGTACACGCTGCTTGAAGCTGCCCGCCACTACTGGGCTGCGCTGGATGATGCGCGTAAAGCCAATTTCCGCTTCCACCACATTTCGACTGACGAAGTTTACGGAGACCTCGAAGGTCCGGAAGACCTCTTCACCGAAACCACGCCTTACCAGCCAAGCTCGCCATACTCGGCCAGCAAGGCCAGCTCTGATCACCTTGTTCGCGCTTGGGCTCGTACCTATGGTCTTCCGACTCTGGTAACCAACTGTTCGAACAACTACGGCCCGTGCCATTTCCCTGAGAAGCTGATCCCGCTGATCATTCTCAATGCGCTGGAAGGCAAACCTCTGCCGGTGTATGGCAAAGGTAATCAGGTTCGTGACTGGTTGCATGTCGAAGATCACGCGCGCGCGTTGTACAAAGTCGTGACCGAAGGCGTCATCGGTGAGACTTACAATATCGGTGGTCATAACGAGAAACAAAACATCGAAGTGGTGCATACCCTGTGTGCGTTGCTCGATGAGTTGCGTCCTGATTCGCCCCACCGCCCTCATGCCAGCCTGGTTACTTATGTTCAGGATCGTCCAGGTCATGACGTGCGTTATGCAATCGATGCGAGCAAGATTCAGCGTGAGCTGGGTTGGACGCCGGAAGAAACTTTCGAGACCGGTATTCGCAAGACTGTCGAATGGTATCTGAATAACGCTGAGTGGGTTGAGCACGTGAAGAGCGGCAGCTACCAGCAGTGGATCGATCAGAACTATGCGGATCGCTCGAACAAGGCATGAAAATCCTTCTGCTGGGTAAGAACGGTCAGGTAGGTTGGGAGCTGCAGCGCTCGCTCGAGCCGCTTGGCCAGTTGATTGCGCTGGATCGCCAGACTGCCGATGGGCTGTGTGGTGATCTCGCCGATCTGGCCGCCGTGCGTGCGACGATCCGACAGATCAAGCCCGATGTCATCGTCAACGCCGCTGCGTACACCGCAGTCGACAAGGCAGAATCAGAAGCTGAGCTGGCCTTCATTGTGAACGGCCAGGCGATGCAGGTCTTGGCCGAAGAGGCAGCTGCTCTGAATGCCTGGCTGGTTCATTATTCAACCGATTATGTCTTCAATGGTACTGGTTCCGTTCCATGGCTGGAGACGGATGCTGTCGGCCCGGTGAATCAGTACGGTGCGAGTAAGCTGGCAGGCGAGCAGGCGATCATTGCGTCGGGCTGCAAGCATCTGATCTTCCGGACCAGTTGGGTCTACGCAGCGCGCGGCAACAACTTCGCCAAGACGATGTTGCGGTTGGCAAAGGATCGGGAAACGCTGAATGTTATCGCGGACCAGATCGGAGCTCCGACAGGGGCTGATCTGATAGCGGATGTAAGCGCTTTGGCCATTCGCCAGGCGTTGCAGCAGCCGGAGCTTTCAGGTGTTTATCACTTGGCGGCCAGCGGCGAAGTGTCTTGGCATGGGTATGCGGCTCATGTCATTGCATTCGCTCAGGCCAATGGGGAAAAACTTGCAGTAACGGCCGTCAATCCAATCGACACGACTGCTTACCCGACTCCTGCGCAACGGCCCCTGAACTCACGTCTTGATACCCAGAAGTTACGTGCCAAATTTTATCTACACTTGCCGGATTGGCAAAGTGGTGTGAACCGAATGCTTAGGGAAGTTCTGAACAAATGACCACGACAAATCGTAAAGGCATCATCCTCGCTGGTGGTTCGGGTACACGCCTGCACCCGCTGACCCTTGGCGTTTCCAAGCAGATGCTGCCGATCTACGACAAACCGATGATCTTCTATCCGCTGTCCGTGTTGATGCTGGCGGGGATGCGCGAAATCCTGATCATCTCCACGCCGGAAGATTTGCCTTGTTTTCGCAAATTGCTAGGTGATGGAAGCGTTTACGGGATCAAGCTGACCTATGCAGAACAACCTAGTCCCGACGGTCTGGCCCAGGCATTCATCATCGGTGAAGAGTTCATTGGCAAAGATCCTTGCTGCCTGATTCTTGGTGACAATATCTTTTACGGGCAGCACTTCTCGGACAATTTGCGTTCTGCGAGCACTCAGCAAACAGGCGCTACTGTCTTCGGTTATCACGTGTCTGATCCAGAGCGTTTCGGTGTTGTCGAATTCGACGAAACGGGCCGTGCTCTGAGTATTGAAGAGAAACCGCTCAAGCCTAAATCCAACTACGCCGTGACCGGGCTGTACTTCTACGATAACGATGTCGTCGAGATCGCGAAGGGCATCAAGCCATCTGAGCGTGGTGAGTTGGAAATTACTGACGTCAACCGTGCGTACCTTGAAAGAAAGACGCTGAGTGTTGAAATGCTCGGTCGTGGATTTGCCTGGCTCGATACAGGCACGCACGATTCGCTGCTTGAGGCCAGTCACTTCGTACACACCATCGAACAGCGTCAGGGCCTCAAGGTGGCTTGCCTGGAAGAGATCGCATACCACAACGGCTGGATCACTGCTGAGCAACTCGGTGCCCAAGCCGATGCGCTGAAGAAGACTGGTTATGGCCAGTACTTGCAGAAACTCTTGGAGCCAACTAATCGCTGAAATGGCGATTTGATGCAAAGGATGTTTCGTGAGTGCTCGCCAAAATCATACGCCGGTAAAACCCCGAATCGCTGTTTTGCTGGCGGCCTACAATGGTGTGCACTGGCTAGAAGAACAGATTGAGTCAATTCGCCGCCAGACGGCGGTGGATTTGACGATTTACATCAGTGTCGATCCATCCACTGATGGTACCGAGCAGTGGTGCGCCGCGAGTGCTGCGAAGTACTCCGACATAGTTCTTCTGCCTGTCTCCGAGGTGTTCGGAGGCGCTGCTCGCAACTTTTTCCGCCTGATTCGTGACGTCGCGTTCGACGGTTATGACTATGTTGCGTTCTCTGATCAGGATGATATTTGGGATGCGGATAAACTGGAGCGTTCCATAGCAATGCTCCAGCACCACCAAGGCGATGCCTACTCCAGCAACGTCACTGCATTTTGGCCTGACGGCAGGACACGTGTACTGGACAAAGCACAACCTCAGGCTGAATGGGATTTCTTGTTTGAGGCTGCAGGACCAGGTTGTACTTATGTATTTCGAAGGGGGCTCGCCGACGCTTTGAAAGAGTCGATGCTACGTAACTGGGAGCTGCTTCAATCTGTCAGTCTTCATGACTGGTATTTTTATGCTTTTGCTCGTACACATGGATATAAGTGGTTTATCGACGCGCACTCAACGATGCAGTATCGCCAACACCAGCACAATCAGGTCGGAGCTAATACGGGAATCAAATCCCTTATAGCAAGATATAAAGCCATCCAGGATGGATGGTGGTTTTCACAGGTCAATTTGATATCAGGCCTTGTGGGCGCGGATTTTCACCCATTCGCCTGTTCGTCGAAGCCGATGGGAAGGTTCAGGTTTTTCGCCCTTTCGCTGAATGCGTGGAAATGTCGCCGTCGTGTGCGAGATAAAATATTCTTCTTTTTTGTTTGCTGTCTCAGGGTTATAGCTGGCGGATAAAGAGGCCTTTTTGGTGACTTGTCAGCGAATGACTCGTCGAGAAATTAAAGTCTCAATATATAGAGATGGTGTTTTGAAGGGCTATTTGTATTTTTTGTCTAGAGGGATGATGGCATGAATTTTTTTCCTTGTTTTATATCCATTGTTTTTGTGGTTCGGAACCAGGCACTGGATCTTGAAAGTATCATCACGAATGCCACTAATGTAATTTCGGATATCGTACGTGATTACGAAATAATAATCGTCGACAATGCTTCTGAAGATGAAAGTATTTCGGTGATGAAGCGTCTGACAAGCGAAGATGGAATCGCAAATCTCCAGGTTTACGCACTCACCAAGGAGGTAGATTCGGACACTGCTTCCTGGGTGGGGCTTGAAAGTGCGTTGGGTGATTTTGTTGCGGTGATTGATCCACTTACCGACAGCATTGAATTTTTACCGACTATGCTCAAAAAGGCGATCGATGGTGTAGATGTTGTTTTTGCCAATAACGAGCAAAAAAACTCTCAAAGTCTCGCTTACAGGGGCGCGTTTGCTGTTTTCCATGGCCTGTACAATCACTTCAATGGGGTGCATCTTGCAAAAGAGGCTCCACAATTTCGATTGCTTAGCAAAAAAGTGATTAACTTCATCCTGCAGCATCCTCAGTCGGCTATGACGTATCGTCACCTTCCAGCGACGGGAGGTTTCTCCCAAGTGCGGCTTTCATATAGTGCACCGCCAAAAACATCGCAACCCAAGCGTTTGGCAGAGAGTATTGATAGAGGAATGCGGCTGTTGGTATCGACTACCAGAGCGCCCATGCGGCTTGTTACCTCTCTTTCGTTGTTTGGCGCGATGGCGAACTTGTTTTATTGTATCTATGTTATTTCGGTTGGCCTGTTTAAAACCAATGTTGCTCCAGGGTGGATTAGTGTTTCACTTCAGCAGTCGGGAATGTTTTTCCTGATTTCATTGGTATTGCTTGTGCTCGGGGAATATATCCTGCATATGGCGAGTCTGTCTAATGAGGCACCGTTGTACCATGTCGCACAAGAGTTGACGAGTTCCAAGATCACGCGGCGTGAAAAACTGAATATCGAGGAGGTTTCGATCTCTTCTGAAGATGGCTCCGTTTTAGTTGGCGAGCGGAGTAATAATGCCAATGTCTGAGACGGATTTCGATGCGGTAGTTATTGGTGGAGGCTTTTATGGCTGCGCCATCGCTATTTATCTCGCAAAAAATCGTGGCTTCGAAAGGGTTCTGGTTGTAGAGAGAGAAGCATCTCTTCTAAAACGAGCATCCTATAATAATCAAGCGCGAGTGCATAACGGATATCACTATCCGAGAAGCTTTACTACCGCATTTCGCAGTCGTCTCAATCTGCCAAAGTTTGTGCAAGATTGGCCTGAGGCTATAAATCAGGAATTTACCAAGCTATATGCTATTTCCAGACGTAACTCAAAGGTTACAGCGAAACAGTTTGTTCGATTCTGTGCTGATATTGGGGCGGAGGTACATGCGCCAGATCCGGAAATGCGAAAGCTATTCGATTCACGCCTGATTGAGCAGGTTTATTTGGTCAAGGAGTATGCTTTCAACTCTGATCTTGTTGCCAAGAGGGCTCTCAGTGAATTGCAAGATCTAGGTGTAAATTTGCTGCTTGAAACCGAAGTAGAGTCTATCTCTAAGGCGGTGAATGGTGAGCTTGGTGTTATCTTCAAGAGTAAGGATGGCAATTTCAGCTCCGTGTCCAGTCGATATATTTTTAACTGCAGTTACAGCGGAATCAATCAGTTGAAGGGTGATTTTCCGGGTATAAGGACGAAGTTGAAACAAGAAATTACCGAGATGGCACTTATGGATATGCCGGCTCCCTTGAAGGGCCTGGGTATTACTGTTATGGATGGGCCTTTTTTCTCGTTGATGCCATTTCCGGCAAGAAATCTTCACACACTTTCTCATGTCAGATACACGCCACACCTTCAGTGGGTGGATGAGCCTGGGATAAGCCCTTATGGAAAACTAAACGATTACAGAAGGGTTTCACAGGTTGACCGTATGGTGCGAGATGTATCCAGATATCTTCCATCACTTTCAACGGCGCAATATGTGGAGTCATTGTTTGAAGTCAAGACAATTCTAATGAAAAACGAAAGTGATGATGGTCGGCCAATTTTGTTTGAAAAATACGAAGATTTACCAAAGTGTTTTTCAATACTTGGTGGAAAGATTGATAATATTTATGATGTGCTGGAGAAGCTAGATGCTGAACGCCTTGATTAATGGGAAGGTGAGTTTGTTAAAACTCTTTGCCATGGTGATAGTAGCTACGCTAAGTTTTCAGCTTAATTTTTTTAATTTTGCTAATGACTATTTTTTTGATAATTTCGACAAAGGCTCTCAAGCGCTGGTGCTAGGAGGGATTTTTGCGGATGATTCTGGTCTGGATAAAGGCGGTTCCCATATAGGTTTCATGTCGATTGGGCAGAAATTCGATTACAACCAAAATATGTTGGACGCTTATCCCGTATTTGCCGGCGAGGCTGCTGGCAAGGATGTTTATTATTCACCCTATAAGTCACAGTATGGTATTCAAGGGCTGTTCTTCTCAGCTTCTTATTCTTTGTTTAGTCTTCATTCGGTCGCAGAACTGCAGTTATTGAACTCTGTTTTGTTTGCACTGGTTGTCGGGTTGCTCACACTGTTGTATGCGAAAGTATATAATGGGCGTTTTGCCGCAATTTTTTTTGTTGTAATGATCAGTTCTCCTTGGGTCATTGCTTTCGCAAGAAACCTTTATTGGGTCCCCGTTCTGTGGTTTTTACCTGCGGTATTTGCGGCGTTAGCATACAAGTCTAATGAGCGTGCCAAGAAATTCATGTTTTGCGGCCTTACTGGTGCGGCAGTTTTTCTGAAGAGTTTGGCAGGTTATGAGTACCTCTCCGCGATTACGCTATTCGCCTGTTCTGTATTCCTTATTGCTCCCTTTTTTCGCGAGGAGCGTCCTGACCATCGGCGTAATCTGAAATTTTTTGTACTCACCTTCGCATTATGCGTACTCGGTTTTGTTTTTGCTCTATTGCTTCATGCGGGAATGCGCGGTGACACGATTGTCGCTGGACTGCAAAATATCTTTGAGCAGGATGTCAAGCGACGTACGTATGGTGATCCATCTACCTTTGATGATGTATTCAAAGCGTCGCTTCAAAGTTCTCCGCTAGATGTAGTGAAACGCTATATCAATATTTGGGAAACTGCGGTTTTTTTCTATCTGCCAGGTGCCTTGTTCAAGTGGTTGATTCTACTTTCTTTGACTGGATTTTTATATGCTTCTATTTCCAGGCGCCAGTTCGACTTTAAAAATGGCATAACCTTATTTGTTTTTTTTAGCGCTTCCGCTTCTTGGCTGATTCTTGCCAAAGGGCACTCCTACATCCATACTCAATTAAACTACGTTTTATGGTATTTCGGGTTTGTCCAGGCTCTGACCTACGTTTTGATTTCTTACTTTGTTTTGTGTGTCGAGGATTTAAAGCTATCGTTAAAGCAGCGCTCGCTGCATAAACCCGTGATGATGCTTTTTCATATCTTGGGAATGCTGGCTTTTGTTAGCTTCAGTTTTAATTATGAGCAAGGAAAGGTATTCGAACAGAGTTTGGCCGAGCTGGAGTTGGACCCAGGTAGTGAGATAAAAACATCGGTCGGGATCGTTGCAAAAGCTACACGGAGTGGAGAGTTGGCTCTGTATTCGCGCGATTGCCGCCGGTTTGATAAAAGTAAGACATTTTACTTGCATGTATATAAGACCGGGGCTTCATCAGGCGCTGATCAATTCGAAAATCTGGATTTCGAATGGCAGCGATTCGAGGTGCCTACCCCTTATTGGCCTTCTCGGCATTCAGTATCGTGCATTGCCCTGGTGAAGTTGCCAAACTATAGTATAAGCAAGATTGATTTTGGTCAGTATTCAATAGTGAACGGCTCAATCAACATCATATGGCGGGATTCAATGCTTGTTGATAAGCAACTCCAGGCGAAAACATTTGCTGCTTTCAATCTTACTGATGCGAATTGGGTGAACGGAGTTTCTGGAACACGATTTTTTGTCAAAAATGATTTTTCAAATAGACAGTCATTGGTTGTTGGTGCTGGAATAAATTTTTCCGATGCCGGAGTGCGAGAGATTACTGCGTTGGAGTACAGTGAACAGTATATTAATGTGACTGTCAGTGGTAATCCTTTAAATCCAAACCTGGATGGTTATCCTCATCTAATTGAGGTTAAACAGTGATTATCAATGTCGCCCGTAAGGAGGATACGATGGCTAGTGCACTCATTGGTTACAGTGGATTTGTCGGCGGGACACTATTAAATCAAACCCATTTTGATTGTCTCTACCGATCCACGAATATTGCCGATATTCAGGGGCGGGAATTTGACACCGTCGTCTGCTCTGGCGCCCCCGCGCAAAAGTGGATTGCCAACTCGCAGCCGGAAGCCGATCTCGAAAATATACGTGGGCTGATTGAAGTTCTCAAGACCGTCAAATGTAAGCGATTCATTTTGATCAGTACTGTAGATGTTTTCATGAAGGCAGTCGATGTTGATGAAAATACGCACGTTGATGAAATCGGGCTTCATCCTTACGGCCTGAATAGGAGGATGCTAGAGAAGTTTGTTGAAGGTCATTTTTCTGAGCATCTGATTGTCCGCCTTCCCGGGTTAGTTGGGCCTGGTTTACGGAAAAATATTATTTACGACTTTCTCAATCGGAATAACCTTGAAGCTATCGATAGTCGGGGTGTTTTTCAATTCTATCCGATGGTTAATCTTTGGTATGATATCTCGATCGCGCTTAGTTCGGGTTTGAAACTTGTTCATTTGACCGCTGCTCCCGTGTCTGTTGGACATATATCCGAGCTCGGTTTTGGTGTTGAATTTGATAATGTAAAAGATCAGCCTGCGGCTGTTTACAATATGCAGACTAATCATGCTCATTTGTTCGGCGGCAGTGGTCGTTACCAGTATAGTTCGCGGGAAACCATTCAGGCGGTCAGGGCCTATGTTCAGTCCGAACCGAAGATAGAGAACCTTGCGCAATGAGGCTATCTATCTCAAATATTGCATGGGATCCGCAGGACGACGAAAGCGTCGCGGGACTACTGAAGCAATACTCGGTTGATGCCATCGATGTGGCGCCAAGCAAATATTTTCCTGATCTGGCTAACGCTCGAAAAGAAGATATATTGAGCGTCCGGGACTGGTGGAAAGCCAAGGGGGTGGAAATAACCGGTATGCAGTCTTTGCTCTTTGGCACAACCGGATTGAATGTGTTCGGTTCTGACCGCAGCAGAGGTGAGCTGATCAAGCATTTGTCTCATGTGTGTCGTGTCGGCCAAGGCCTGGGTGCAAAATTTCTGGTTTTCGGATCTCCAAAAAACAGGGATCGAAGTGGATTGTCAGACAACGAGGTATCCTCAATTGCGATTCCTTTTTTTCGCGCAATTGGAGACATCGCTGGGGAATATGGCACTACCATTTGTTTGGAACCGAATCCGGTCTGCTATGGCGCAAACTATATGGTAACCAATACTGAGACCGCGCAAGTCGTCCGGGAAGTCGATCACCCCTTTATCAGAATGCAGTTTGATACTGGGGCAATAACGATTTCCAATGAAGATCCTTTATTAACACTTGATCAGTGTGCAGATATTATTGGTCATGTTCACGCCAGTGAGCCCAACCTGGTGCCCTTAGGGGATGGTGCTACCGATCATGTAACGATGAGCCGTATTCTCCACGAGCGTTTACCTAATCATGTCGTCTGCATTGAGATGTTGGGGCTGAAGAGCGAACCGAATCCGGTATCAATAGAGCGCGCATTGGGCGTTGCTGTCAGTTGCTACCGAGAAAACTTATCCGGGTGCGCTTCATGAAGTGGATAATCCTGATAGTGGGCATTTTGTCGAATGCGTCTGCCAGCGTATTAATTAAAATGGCGATGATGGCACCACGTAAATTCCCTTCATTTTCCGATCCCTTTGCGGCGCTGACGAACTGGCCGTTTTGGCTGGGCTTGGGATTGTACGGTACGGCATTTCTCCTTTACGCAGCTGCGTTGGCGCGTTTACCGTTGAACGTAGCGCACCCGGTTCTCACCGCCGGTGCTGTTGCAGCCGTTGCTATCTCTTCAGTGCTTGTATTCAGAGAGCCGTTCCATACCACGACATTGGCAGGGATTGTCTTGGTAATTATCGGTGTGTTCTTGATCACACTTCGCTCGACTTAATGGTAACGATGAACATGATTACAGATAAAACCGATAATACTCGCCTCAGTTGGGAGGTGCCCGCGTACGAAGAAAGCCTGTGGCTGGGTCGTTCGAAGCGTTGGTGTGTCGTGATTCCGGTCATTAACGAAGGTGATCGAATCAGAAGCCTTCTAGATAGAATGAGTCGCCTGACTATTAGCGAACATGCCGACATCATTATCGTAGACGGTGGCAGTACTGATAACTCACTCGATGCAGAGTTTCTGCGTCGCAACGAGGTCCGCGGATTATTAATCAAGCGTGGACCAGGCAAGCTGAGTGCGCAATTACGCTGTGCCTATGCCTTCGCTCTCGATCAAGGGTATGAGGGAATTGTTACTATTGACGGTAATGACAAGGATGATCCGGACGCCATACCGCAATTCATCGCCGAGCTAGATAAAGGAACAGATTTCGTGCAAGCCTCCAGATTCCTGGAAGGCGGCGTTGCAGAAAATACGCCGAAATCGAGAGACCTGGCCATTCGATTGATTCATGCACCTTTGCTGAGTCTTTCGTCGGGGTTTAAGTGGACAGACACCACTCAGGGGTTCCGGGCCTATAGTCGCAAGATGCTGCTGGATACCAGGATTTTGCCATTTCGCAATGTCTTTATGACATACGAATTGCTTGCATACCTTAGCTACAGGGCTCCCAAACTCGGTTTCCAATGCAAAGAATTGGCGACGGTAAGGCGATATCCGATCGGCAAAGTTCCAACTAAAATCAACGGAATTAAGGGGAATCTAGCTGTGTTGGCGGTACTTTTCCGCGCATGCAGTGGATATTACAATCCCAAGTAACCGTCTCCAATTTTTTACTCTGTAGACGGGGCAAGCGGTTTTTTTTGCCCCGTTGATTTGATGGTTTAACTTAACCTTTGTTCTTTTCGGTTGTCAGGCTATCAATGTACCAGTTAATTGTGTGCCTCAGCCCATCATGAAGACTGAACTCTGCCTTCCAACCAAGTTCCCTTTCTGCAAGCGAACAATTAAGTACGTTGATAGGCACATCGAAAGCTCGTGCGGGCATGAAGTTACGAGTCACTGCGTTATCAGTTATCTTCTCAATAAGATCGATTAGCGCGTTAAGTGATGTCCCTTCGCCTGAGCCGATGTTAAAAACAATCTCAGAGCCTTGGTACTTGAGGGCTTTCGAGAATGCGTTGGCGATATCTTTTATATATATATAGTCTCGCGTAACCGAGCCATCTCCCCAGATGTCTATGGTTTTTCCCGCTGTCGCTCTGCTTACAAAAGCTGCAATTGCACCTTGTGCCGTTTCAATTCGTTGTCTTTCGCCATAAGGGTTGGCAACCCTTAAAATCACCGGTTTGATATTGTGGAGCTTCTTGTAGAGATACAGGTATTTTTCGATGGTGAGTTTGCTGATGCCGTAGGATACTTCTGGATCAGTGGGGTGTTCTTCGGAAAGTGGGCATTGCACGGGCTTCCCGTAAACGGTGCCACCTGATGATATAAACACGATCTGCTCAACTTTTTGCTCCACCATCACATTCAGCATGTTCAGTGTCGCAATGACATTCGTTTGAATGTCATAAATAGGATCATCATTAGAAGATTTAGGCAGGGTAGTAGATACCAAGTGGAGTACCCCATCTACGCCTTTGATCGCTTCTTCAAGGTCGTGTTTGCTTTGAAGATCTCCAGCGATCCATTCAACGTTCTCATGGGCCTCGAACACGCGGTACGGAGGGACTCGGGGCCTTTCGAAGATTCGCAGGCTGTGGCCCTCTGCAAGGAGCTTGTCCGCTATGTTCGAGCCGATGAAGCCACCGCCGCCGAAAATTACATACTTCATAATTTATTCCAATTTTTCATGAATTTGCATGAGATCCGCATATACACCTGATAGTACGCTGATGTAGGCGTGCAGCGGTTCACCGGCTATCCTTCCTGCGCCATGATTGTGGGCGTGCTCATTATTCAATGCAAGGCACGACCGGAGACTTTGCGCCAATTCTTCGGCGTTTCCAGGCTCGAATACTGTTACGTTATCCTTTTCCCCCAAGTATTCAGTTATTCCCGTTACGTCGCTTGCGATGATGGGGGTGCCGCAAGCCAAAGCGTTCAATAACACGAGCGGCGCGTTTTCTCTCCACGTAGAAGGGATGACCAGTACATCCAGCGATTGCAAAACGCTACCAATTCGTTCGTGAGGGAAAGTTCCCATGAACCGAACTCGTGGATCATTCTGAATAATCCCGTCGAGATTTTTCACGTAATCCGGGTTTTGTTGTGTATCGCCGTAAATAACAACGTCCGCGTCCATGTTTGGAAGTTGCTTGATGGCCTGCAGGAGAACATGACAACCCTTGTGGTTTGTCAGCGTTCCAATAAAACCGATAGTGGGAGTCTTTCCTGCCACTTTGATTCGATCCAGATCAACTGGATAGATGATTGGCGGCTGGATTCCGTATTTGAGGCGTCTGATTTTATGCTGGGGGATTCCCGCGTTGATCAGTAAATGTTCTATGAATAGTGTAGGCGGTAAAATTTTATCAATTTTGAGCATGGCTTGGGCAATGGTCTGCTCACGATTGCGAAGATCCGTCATGGCCAGCATGATGTTCTTGAAGCGGGTATTGATTGGCGCGGACGCAGCCAGCATCAACGCGGAAAATAGTACCTGAGGCGTATGCGCCAAAAGCCGGCGCATGGTGCCCTTCTGGTTATTAATGGCTACGTGTTTGAGGCAGTTACTTGCCAAAAGACTTGGTCCAGAGCACTCATTCTGACCCCAGGGTTTTACTAGCTGACAGGATCGGCAGTTGATCCAGTAGTCGGTAGGGGTGTAAACCGTTGGAATATTCTTGTCAACGCACGCTTGAAGTGCTGATATCGTCAGGTTTTTGAAATGAAAGAAATGCACTAGATTCGGTTGGAAGTGATCAAGCAGACCTTTGAAGGGGGCATATACCGCACGGTTGTTGTATTCATCCACTAGCGTAGTGCTGGAGAACTTCCCTGCGATGTAGGGCACCAGTAGTTGATGAACCCTGAAGCCTTCATGATCGTAAGAGGCAAGACTCAGGTTTTCTTCTCCCTGAAGCTGCGCCGTCACAATTTCAACAATGTAGCCTTCGTCTCTCAGTGCCTGAGCAGTCGATAATGTAAGCACTTCTGTTCCCGCAGAAAATTGCGGAAAAAACTGATGAACGCACAGCAGAATACGTTTGCCATTGGCAAAAGGCGTTTCACCTTGCATGGTGGTCAACAGCGCTGCGTATTTTAATAATTTCGATGATTCTCACCAAAGTCTAAGGCTTTTAATTGGATTGGATGTTTGAGAGCTGGAGTAGCGCTCGGCGTCCGTTATAGTCAGAGACCTTGCTGTGCACAGCAATCGGGCTGGCCGGGTCAAGATAAACTGCCAGTCCCAGCATTTGCGGTGAGGGTTTACTGAGACCTGCTGTGAGTGTCACAACCTCTGTCCATTGATCCCCTGGCCTCAGCTTTTCAGACTTTGAAAGCGCAGTGTCCGACTTGTCGAGAATCTCCGCGTTCTTGTCCAGGAGGTGAACCGCCAGAATATATCCCTTGGGAAGAGGCTTGATCAGTTCGAAGGCCAACTCGATGTTGTCGCCGCCTGAACTCGTCTTCACGGATTTAGCGGCGACCAGGCGCAGATTTTCACCAAATTCCGGTGAGCTGGTTAATGCGTGGTTCTTGACCAGGTAAGTGCATTCGTCTGATTGGCAGCCTTTGGGGGCGAACGCTGCGGGTAATACATTGAGGGCCAGGATCAAGGCACCTGCTGCTGCGAGGTAGGCACTTGCTCTTACATTGTATGCCGTGCTCAGGGCTTTTGGGATCGTGGTTTTGTTTACACTCAGGATCAACTTGCGGCAGGGGTTCTCCACGGCTTTGTGCAGAAGAAACGCCATTGACAGGGCGATAGCCCAGTAGCCGGCAGTTTGCACAAGAAGCGGAAGATGGCTGAAGTACAAGGAGTTTGCCATGTACCACTGAAAGATCGTCATGTGTACCAGGTACAGCGAAAAGCTGATTTCTCCCAACAGCACGAGAAAAGGTGCGGAGAGGGCTTTGGAAAACACACCCTTGCCGAGAGCGAATACAACAATCAGGGCTGCAAAAAACAGGAAACTGCCGGACTTGATCAGGTAATAGTTTACGGCGCTGCCAATGGCACCGTGCATGGCAAAAATAGTCGTGAGCTTTGGCGTTATCCACATTGCGAATACTGCGAGCACAACGACCAGTAACTCTGCAGCGGAAAAGAGCAGGCCGGATTGGTTCTTGGTACGGCTGTGGATTTTCTGATACACCCCGCAAGCGAGGACCCCTGCAAAAAACTCAATGATCCGAACAAATGGGTTCACATAAAACAGGCCCATCAGGCTCACCGATGGCGCTGCATCATCTGCCGGTACATTCCAAGCGATCGCGAATCCGAAAAACAATGCTGCCACGGTACTCAGGAAAATCAGTTTTACTTTCCAGCCCGGGATAAAACTGGAAATCAATAACGGAAAGCTGAAGTAAAAGAACATCTCGGTCGAGATGCTCCAGGCGACACCGTTGAATGTGAGAAATACATCTCTGAGGGGGATAAGGGACTGAATCAGAAACAGGTTGGCCAAGGCTGTAAATATAGCCTGAAGATAGGTCAGCCCACCCAGGTTCCAACCGGACGTCAGCAGGTACAGCAAGATGATTGCTGCAATGTGTGCAGGCCAGATCCGGGCTATGCGTGCTTTAAAAAAATGGGCAGTTTCCTGGCGTGTAGCGAGCGTTGGATAGTTGTACGCCAGGATAAAGCCGGAGAGTACGAAGAAGAAGGATACACCTTGGGCCAGGGACAGCGTCGTTGCCAGCCCCAAAGAGCCAAAAGCTCCATGGGTGTGTCCCAGAACGATCATTGCAGCGGCAAAAAAACGTAATGATGTCAGTGCGTCAAGTTTGACTGTCGCATGCATAAGTGAATCCCGTGCGCTTGGTATTTGAAGCGAATGTGAAGTGCGTACAGCATCGGCCGTCCTTGGCCCCTGCTGTTCAATACAAAACCGTCAGACCGTTTCAGGCGTCTTCGCATACATGGCAAATGTCTCTCGGGCCATGATTTCCGGCGTCCTCTCGTAGTTCGTGGTTTTCGCGAGATCGTAAAGGGCTTGCGGGTTGGCAACCCAGGCCGACAGCTTGCGATAAAGATCTTCGGCGCTGCCGCGATCAAATATCTCTCCGTTTACCCCGGCCTCTACAAACTCGGTCATGCCGCGCACATCCGATACCAGGGCAGGGGTGTGGGTGGCCAGAGCGTTCAACAGCACCAGTGGGCTGTTTTCATACCAGCGTGACGGGATCACCAGGGTGTCCATGTCGCGCAGAATATTGACCATATCCTTGCTCTCGAAAACGCCGCGGAACTCGATTTGCGTACCGGCGCTTTTGGCTTTCAATTCTTCCATGTACGCCGGATCCTGGTCGGTCGGACCATAGATCACCAATCTTGCACTGCCTTTTGGCAGGCGATTGAAGGCATCAATCAGCAGATCTGTACCTTTGTGCGGTGCTATCTGGCCGATGAAACCGATCACTGGAATGTGTTCGGCGTCTCGTTCCGGCTTCGGCGTGCGGTCGACGTCGATGCCGAACCACAAGGTTTTCATGGGGACCTTGATGTCGTTGTTGACATAGGCTTCCCTTAAAAAGGTGGTTGGCGCGACGGCACCGGCGTAGGAGCCGTTGTAAAGAGCCCCAAGAATGTCCGGGCGCTCCGCGATGTAGTCGATCGTTTGATCGAACACACTGTTTTTCACGCCCGGCATTTTGCGCAGAGCAGTTACGGCGCTGGCGATGAGCTTGGCTGACGTGCCATTGTTTGCGTATTTGATCCAGCCCTCTTTCGACGTGCGCGCAGTCTCTTTCAAGTAGCAGGCCACGCAGTTGCTGCGAGTTCTGGACGGGCCTGCGCACAGTGCACCGTCGGCTGCTTCCAGTTTATTGGTCAGGCAGAAACCGAAGAAGTCCGTGAAAGTTGCGTAGGTCGGAATGCCCAAGGCCTTGGTCGCTTCGAGCAAGGCACTGGTGTGGTTGATCAAATGGGTGACGTGAACGATGTCCGGTTTCAAGTCGGCGAGAATATCGGTCAAGACCGGACGCATCTCCGCCTGGTAGTACGTTTCCTTGATATTGACGTGAGGGATTTTGTTTTTGTCGACCAGGACAACTTCAAAGCCTTCATGCTCATATCGAGTGATCAATTCCGCCGCCGCGGGTTCGCCCTGAAACAAGGCGCTGACAATGACTACATCGTGGCCCCACTTGCGGTAATTCTTGGCCAGTTCCAGCGTATAGGTTTCTGTTCCGTAGAAATGATCCGGAAAGAAGCAGTGCACAAAAAAAACGATCTTCATTGTTTGGTTTCCGCCAGGGTTTCGGCATAGATCTGGTCGTAGTTCTCAATCATCGCCTGGATCGAGAAGTGAGCCTCGGCTCTTTCGCTGTGACGGTCGGCAATGTAGGTGCGACGAGCACTGTCATTCAGCAGGTCTACGATGATGTCAGAGAGCTTGTCCGCATCGCCGTAAGGGGCGAGCAGGCTGCTGTCATCGACAATCTCGCCAATTGCACCGATGTCATATCCGACAACCGGAACATGCATGCGCATCGCAAAAGGACTGACCTGGCCGAAGCTTTCTTTCCAGACCGGCGCAACAAACAGCTTCATGCGGCGGTACAAGTCCGGCAGTTGCGAGTAGGCGACATAACCGGTGAACTCAAAGTTGTCTGATACGCCTGCCGAGTTCACCGCTTCCTTGAAGGTCTCCATCAGACTTCCGCCACCGACAATCAATACGCGGGTCTGCGGGCGTTTCTGTACGGCTTTGATGAACGGAGTAATGGAGTCAGCATTAAGCTTGTCTGTTTCCAGTCGGTAAACCATGCCGATCGTGTCGGTAGCAGTCTGATTGGGCGCATCGGCTTTGAACATCGAGAAGTCGGAGCCGGGATAAACCGTTGCATTCGGTGCTTCTGCTTGTCCAAAAACGTTGCGAACGTAATCACTGACGTACACGTAACGCTTGATGGCGGGCGACAAGTAAGGCGCAACCGGTGTGTTGATGTTCTGGATGACAGGAATGCCCAATTGTTGCGCGGCACGCATGGTCTGGTCATACCAGGGTTCATCACAATCGCCCCAGTAGTGCATGTGAATGACTTCTGGTTGTAGTGCTTGCAGGTACTCGACAAAAGGCATCTCGTCTGCAGACAGTTTGATTTCCTTGATGGTGATGCCCGAATACGCGGCGGGTGTCGGCGCATGGCTGGTCAGAATACTTTGCTCGAACCGATCGCCCAGGTATTCGTAGATGTCCACCACCAGGCGTGAGGAGCCGCCGGTCATGAAGTTGGCGATGACATGCAGCACCCGCGGCCGGACCGCGTTCAGCCTGGCTGGTTGCTTGACGATGTAAGTGTCTTCATTGATGTCGGCGGGCGCGTCAGTGTTCGACACAATAGCCGGTGGCTGGCCTCTCAGGCTTTTCTTCAAGGCCGAGACGGTCGGACTCAGCAAACGACGTGCGGGGGCAGGGGTCACGAGGGAGGCGAGCGTGTAGGCGATGCGCAGGTATTTCTTCAGATCGTTGGGTTGCGCTGCAAATGCCTGACTCAAACGAAACAGCCGGCTCCGGCCGATGGTTTGTAGCCGTTGCTCGCGATGTGCGACTTCAGCGTTAAGCAGTTGCACGATGGCGTTCTTTTGTTCCAGGTGCTGGTTCAGGGCGCTGATCTCCTGTTGCCTTGCTTCAGAAGCAGCCAGTGCTTCTTGCAGGGCGTCATTAACCTCATCCAGCGTGGAGTTCAGATTCTGACTCTGATTGATGGCGGACTCAGCAACCGCCTCTGTTTTGTTGATGAGATATTGGAACGCTGCCTCGGTTTGCGAGATGGCGGACACGAACGCTTCTTCCGTCTGTGTGATCGCAGAGTGAAACGCCGCCTCAGTCTTGGTGATGGCGGCCTGTACGGCGACCTCGGTCTGCGTGATCACAGACTGAATGGTCGCATCTTTGTCGATGACCACCCGATTCAGTCGCGCGGTTTCCGCCACGATACCGGGCACTCTCGACAGTTGAGAGTCGCGGTCACGAAGATGCTGATGCCACCATTGCGGGGTGCGATCCTCAGTGTTGGAAACGTATCGCAAGGCATAAGCGCACGAAGAAGCGAGTTCGACAATGGCGCCCAGTTCGGACATACCAAAATCGGTCGGTTTTTCGAGCGAGCCCATTGAGGCGCACCAATCGATGGCGAGGGCCTTTTCTGCGCTGATTACGCCTGTACGCCAATACAACGCAGCCTGTTGATTGTTGCCTTTGCCGGACTCGATCAAACCCAGATTCAGGTACGACCTGATTTGCTTGGTAATCAGAGTCGGGCTGTATTGGGTGCAGTCATAGGCCACACAAGTTTTATACAGATCAATGGCGCGATCAGTGTCGCCTGCGGCCTGCCAGAGTTGGGCCATAACGAACGATATCGATACTTTCCAGCGCAACTGCTGCGGTGAATGATCCGCCTGATCCATGTAAGCGTCAGCGTCTTTTGCAAACACTTCCAGCTGATTCACCGTCAGTGTGGGGGCTTGCAGCAGTTGGTAAGCCTGAATGCACAGTGCCGCCCCCAGGTCCGGTGAGGTTGCCGAGGCTTGAGCGGCCACTTCGCGGGACAGTTCGAGCAGCTTCTGACTGTCTTCGATGCGATGACCGATCGTGACCAGGCCTTTCACCAGCCAGGGGTTGGCATAGTCGTCAAAACGCGTGACCTTCCATCCCGGGTTTTCCGGATAGAGATCGTAGGTGGTTTCGCGGTAAGGCACGGTTGCGCCCAGTGTCGGCGATTTCATGCCGACCAGAAGGCACCATTCACAAGACGGATCTTTTTCGATCAATGTCTTGGGGTCTACTTCATACAGCTCGCGAATACCGACTGCCCACTCGTAGGCGTTGTTGATTTTCGGTTTGTATTGATCCGCTGTCTGGGCGTAAGCCGCTTCGACGATGAAGTCTTTTTCCAGTTCTTTAACGATGCGCTCCCACGTGTAGACGTGAAAGTGGAATTCGTTCGGATCTTCTCCGGTTTCGTCTGACCAGTCATTTGGAACGGAAAGTACGATTCGCCCGGACGGACTCAGGACCCGGTAAAACTCTGCCAGCAATCCAACCGGATCCGGTACGTGTTCCAAGGTTTCAAACGAGGTAATGAGGTCGATCGAGTTATCCGGAATATCGTTCAGCGCTTCCGGCAGCCAGCCTTCTTTGAAGGTGAGTTGCGAATTGACCGCAGAGAAGTTTTTTTCAGCGTATTTGACTGCGTAGTTGCTGCCATCAACGCCGAGGATCGAGCTGGCGTCCGAGCAGTTGAACAAAGTATAGGCGCCGTAACCCAGTCCGCAGGCTGCGTCGAGGATGCGGTCGCCGTTGCGCACATAGCGACTGGCCAGGAGATAGCGAATGATATGGCCATCGGAGCGACTGCCAGGCTCGCGCGTCATGTCCATGTGCAGGTCGCGCTCGTCTTTCAGCGCTTCCAATGGATAAACGGTGGCGGCTTCCTTGGGAAGCTTCTCAAGCGGAATGGCAATTTTGCCTTGTTCATATTGCAGCGACTGGTAGTCGTTGACGCGATAGTAGGCAGGGTGTTTGCGTACGCCGTTTTCGAAGAACAGCATTTCCCATGCCTTGCGGGCTTCTTTCGTGTCGGGTTCGGAACTGGTGTCCAGAAACAGGAAGATGTTGCGTTTCGAGACTCTTGGCGCTTCGACAGCCAAGCGCTTGAGGGAGAGAGCTGCGTCGTCGGCATGAGTGATCAATACCGTCGAAAAACTCTCGTCGTCCAATGGCAGGTCAGCACCGTCCCATGCAATGAAACGTCCTGGAAGCTGTGCATTGCCGCACTCGGTTTCAGCACCCGGGAAGACGTTGTACGCCTGCACACCCGCCAGCAGGAAGGCCCGCAGCAGCTCTGTATCTGGCAGGCCGATATGCAGCACTTTGCCGTTACCACAGGCTGAAAGTACCTGCGAGACCAGTTGGTGGCGTTCCCCTGCCGTCAGTGATGCCGAGCAAATGTTTGTGGTGGAAATAGTCATTGGCTCAGCCCTTGATTTCGATTGCTTTCATGCGGAGGTCGAGGACACCGCCAAAATGGTATTCGCGGGGCTTGGTCGCCACCGTAAAAAATGCCGCCTCGTCTCGCCAGTGAAGAATGCGTTGTTCGGCGTAGTAAGGTTTGCCTTCCTGGGATATGGCAGCCTGAATTTCGTAAAGGTTGGCGCCCAGACTGCATTCAAACTGAAAATCAACCGATGACTCGGTGCCGGCAGTGAATGTCTTGGTCCAGAAGGTCTCGCCCGTCGCCAGATTGGCGGCAATGGCCATGTCCTGGTTCAGCGTGCCCCAGGAGTAAATCTTGACGCCTTCCTTGTTGCGAAGACGCAGGCTCACATTCAGGTGCTCAAGATCGACGTTGCAGCGGAAGGACACGCGAATGACAGCCGTCTGCGTGGCATAGAAAACCTGGGTCTCTTCGCCCTCGGCGTTCAACACGCGCACATCCAGAACCTCGGCATCCTGATTACCGAAGGAGAACCGGTCGGCAGTTTTCGATTCGGTCCTGGCAGCCTTGTTATCGTCCTTCTGATGTTGCGCAGCCTTGTCGGAAAGGTTTTTCGTCAACTGTTGCAGGTAAAGACTTTCCTGTTCGTGCAGGTTCCTGCGGTAATCGAGGATGACGTCTGCCGAAGACCCGATGCTTTCAATTTTCCCATTCGACAGGAAGATCGCCCGCTGCGTCAGGGTCCGCACCGATTCTTCATCGTGGGAGACGAACAGCAGGGTGGTGCCATTGCTGGTGAGCTTTTCGATTCGTTCGTAGCAGCGTTTCTGAAACAGCGCATCGCCGACCGCCAAGGCTTCGTCGACAATCAGGATTTCTGGTTTCAGGTTGGCCTGGACAGAAAAAGCCAGCCTCACAAACATACCGCTGGAATAAGTCTTTACGGGTTGGTCGACGAACTCGCCAATATCCGCAAAAGACAGGATGTCATCCATCAGTTCATCGGTCTTGCTGCGACTCAAGCCGTGAATCGCACAGTTGAGATAAACGTTTTCCCGCCCGCTGAATTCCGGATTGAAACCTGAGCCAAGCTCAAGCAGCGCAGCAATGCGCCCATCGACATTAACCGTGCCGGAGGTCGGCGTCAGCGTGCCGCAGATAATCTGCAGGAGGGTGGATTTGCCCGAGCCGTTTTTGCCGATGATGCCAACGGATTCGCCACGTGCCACTTCAAAGTTGATGTCCTTGAGTGCCCAGAACTCATGGTGAAGTTTCTTCGACGGCAGGATCATCTGGAGCAAGCGGTCGTGTGCTTTCTCGTACATATTGAAACGCTTAGAGAGGCCATTGACGTGAATGGCAACATCTTTAGAGGACATCAGCAAAGCCTGCGCGTGTTTTTTGAAAGAATGCAAAGCCGAGGCAGCAAATGACGATGCCGACGATATAGCTCGTGCCCAATGTGTGCAGATCCGGAGCCTGACCGAAAAGCATGGTCGCACGACCGTTTTCGATGATCGCGGTCAGCGGGTTGATATACAGCCAGCCGCGATACTCTTCAGGCAAGGCGCTGATTGGATAGAAAACGGGTGAAAGGAACAGCAGCGCTGTGGCTGCCATGCCCGTGACCTGGCCGATGTCGCGAATGTAGGCGCCGAGTGCGGACAGGATCCAGGAAAGGCCTATCACCATCAGGATCAAAGGCAGCAGAACGAAAGGGAATAGCAGCGCGGTGAGAGGTATTGAATGATTGAACACCAGTTGTGCGGCCAGCAATACCGACAGGCTGACACACAGATGGAACAAGGCGTTCAGCACTGAAGTAGGGGCCAGGGTTTCGATCGGGAAAACGACTTTCTTCACGAAGTTGACGTTACTGGTGATCAATTTCGGTGCCGAGTTGATGCACTCGGCGCAAAACGCATGAATGATCAGGCCGGTAAACAGAATCAATGCAAAGTCGACCTTTGACCCTGTGCCCGCAGCGCCACCCCAACGTGCGTTGAATACGGTCGAGAAAACAAATGTGTAAATGGCTAGCAATAGCAATGGATTGATGAACGACCATGCTACGCCTCCAACGGAACCGCGATAACGAGAGGAAATCTCCCGCTTAGTCAGTTGCATGATCAGCTGACGGTTTTTGATTGCGCTGATCAGCATTCTCAAAGGCGACGTTGGAAATGAATCATGCATGTTCAAGGCAAAAGCTCCAATGGCGGCCGTTCGGTAAGTGGAAAGAGGGTGTGGGCGACGTTAGTCGGATCGCCTGAAACTGGCGACTGGAAATGTCCGGTTGACGCAGCGCCATGGCTGAAGTCTGCCTGTGCGTAGACACTGTAATCGCCGCTGCGAAACGTTTGATGGGCGGTCATCGATCAAATGCCCTTCACGATGGCAGCCAGGAAAAGTCCGATGTTGCCTGGCAGTGTCTGGCGGTAAACGCCGGCGCGCAGCAGTCCAAGCAGACGGCCTGGAAGGTGGCTTTTTCGCGCCAGTCGAAAGCAGTCGAGCTTTTGCTGATTCTCGGCAGTCAGTAATCGGCGTGCCGAGGTCAGGCAGCGAATGTTCTGGTCGTTCCAGTTGGAAAATCGTCCTTTGAACATCATGCCAAGCCTTGACAGTCGGGCTTTCAATCCGGAGTTGGCGCCTACCAGATTGCCGTCATGTTGACGATACAGAACGAAGGGTTGTGCGTCGTAGGCAACCTGGCCACCGGCACCCGTTACCAGGAGATAGGCCCACCAGTCGTGGGAGACGATATCCAGATGGCCGCCTGCATCGAGCATCAAGTCACGCGCCGCCTGGTTGAACACCATCGTATTGCCTCCCGCCAGGCTCTGTACCAGCGCATTGGCAAACGTCGGCGGACGAGAGAACAGAGGGGAGCACTCCATGGGTTTTCCCAGAGCATTCATCCCACGGGTTCGACCGCAATAAAGTGCGGGAACGCCTGCGGGAACCGTTTGCAACCAGGTCAATGCCGTCTCGAGTTTGCTGTTCAGCCAGATATCGTCCTGATCAGACCAGGCATAAAAATCTGCCTGAATAGCCTCGTTACAGGTGAGGGTCAGAAAATTGGTGGCGAAACCGCGTTTCGGGCCATTGAAAACGCGGACACGGTCTGCTCTGTTCTGGCTTGCGGAAAATGTAGCGATAATGTCCAGGGTCTGATCGGTGGAGCCATCGTCGGAGACCACAACGTCCCAGTTTTCGTGGGTCTGAGCGGCGATGGAAGCTAATTGTTCGGACAGAAAACGCTGGCCGTTGAACGTGCACATGAGTACCGCGACACGTCTGGACGATAAGCGGTTAAAGGAGTTTGTCTGCCCGAGTTGATTTGCTTGGTGAGTATCCACTTTGGAATCTGTTGTTGAGGGGCTATGCACCTAGCACTCCGTTGCGAATAAATGACTCGATGGTCAGAAAAGTCCTTGTCGAAGGCATTACTGCGAAATGCGCCCTCTGACTAATGTTAAATGACCAAAGTCAAAACGCGCATTGTAGCGAAAATACCTTTGCCCTAGTAGTGCTTAGCAGCCTGCGCGCAGGGAGATGGACCGGCGGACGGAGCTCAATCAGGTAACATGTTCGTGCATCAGTTTTCACTGTTGAGAGCGGCAGCCCGGGTTTACAGGGTGCCCCGCCGTGATGCGTGCTTGATTTTCTGGATAACCGTGTAACAAATCCGTGCGATTACGCATTTTGTGACGTGGCTTGTTGGCCAGTACGATGCATCGCCATTTCAATAAATGCGTTTCAGGCGCTAAGGGACAAGGCCAATGCCTTGTTCACAATGATTTTGCTTTTGAAGAATGAGATAGATGAGCGCTAGCACCCTCTTAGTAACAGGTGGATCGGGCTTTCTTGGCGGCGCCTTGTTAAGGAAATTGGCCGAACGCGGTGAATACTCCTTGCGCACGGCCATAAGGCGCGACAGCGTGGCGTTGCCAGCGTCGGTGCTCAAGTTCAATGTCCCGGACCTGACAGCCACAGCGGATTGGCAGGATGCCTTGGCCGGTGTCGACGTTGTCGTGCATGCCGCTGCGCGTGTCCACGTGATGGACGAGCAGGCCGGGGACCCCTTGGCCGAGTTTCGCCTGATCAATGTCGATGGCACGCTGAATCTGGCACGGCAGGCCGTCAAAGCGGGTGTGCGACGGTTTATCTACATCAGCTCGGTCAAGGTGAATGGCGAGTCCACTGTTGCGGGTCGAGCATTTACGGCAGACGATCCTTTTGCCCCCACTGATCCCTATGGCATTTCCAAATGCGAGGCTGAAGAAGCACTGCGCCAACTCTCTTCGTCGTCATCGATGGAAGTCGTCATTGTCAGGCCCGTGCTGGTGTACGGTCCGGGTGTGAAAGCAAACTTTCTCAGCATGATGCGCTGGCTGGAACGAGGAGTGCCATTGCCATTTGGTGCGATCGACAATAAGCGCAGTCTGGTGGGAATTGATAACCTGATTGATCTGATCGTGACGTGTTTCTCCCATCCGGCAGCAGCCAATCAGACGTTCTTTGCCAGTGATGGGGATGATGTATCCACAACGGAGTTACTGCGCAGAATCGGTCATGCGCTTAACAAACCCGCAAGGTTGATGCCTTTTCCTGTGCCGCTTATGCGTCTGGGCGCGAGACTTGTGGGTAAGGAAGCACTTGCTCAGCGACTTTTCGGCTCCCTTCAGGTTGATATAAGCAAAAATGGACGGCTCTTGGGGTGGGTCCCCCCAGTGAGTCTTGATCAAGGACTGAGCGCTACCGTGCGGGCTTATCTGGAATCTCACAAGTCATGAACCTTTACTGGATTGTTCCGCTGCTGGCGGCTGTTTCATTTGCCCTTACAGCCGGTCTGCGACGCTATGCGCTGGCGCGCAGTCTGCTGGATGTTCCAAACGGTCGCAGTTCTCACTCCGTGCCGACTCCGCGTGGCGGAGGCGTGGCAATCGTCCTGAGTTATAGCGCTGCTCTGGTGGCGCTGTTCGGTTGGGGGCTGATTTCTTCTGCTGTGTTGCTCGCTTTCCTCGGCGCGGGCGGCATCACGGCTGTGATCGGCTTTCTCGATGATCATGGGCATATTGCCGCGCGGTGGCGGTTGCTTGCGCATTTCTTCGCTGCAGCGTGGGGGGCTTATTGGCTGGGCGGGCTGGCGCCGTTTACTGTGCTTGGGTTTGCCATCGACGCAGGTTGGATCGGGCACCTTCTGGCTGTGGTTTACCTGGTGTGGATGCTTAATCTCTACAATTTCATGGACGGTATCGACGGTATTGCCAGCCTTGAAGCGATCACCGTGTGCGTCGGCGGGGCACTTCTATACGGGGTCAGTGGCAATCTGCAGCTTGTATGGCCCGTTGTGCTTCTGGCTGCATGTGTCGTGGGATTCTTGTGCTGGAATTTTCCGCCGGCAAAAATTTTCATGGGCGATGCAGGCAGTGGTTTTCTCGGCGTCGTGCTGGGGCTTCTGTCCCTGCAAGCGGCCTGGGTCTCACCCGGTTTGTTGTGGGGGTGGCTGATTCTGCTGGGTGTGTTCATTGTTGATGCCACGTTCACGCTGTTCAGGCGCCTGTTTCGCGGCGACAAGGTCTACGAAGCGCATCGCAGCCATGCCTATCAGTTTGCATCCCGTTCGCACGGTAGCCATCGTCCTGTCACGCTTGTCGTTGGCCTGATCAACCTGCTTTGGCTACTGCCCATTGCGTTGGGAGTGGTCCTCTACAATTGGGATGGCACCCTGGCTCTGATCCTGGCCTATGTGCCGCTGGTATGGCTGGCAGTCAAGTACAAGGCGGGACAATTGGAAGGTCGAACCTCCAATATTTGAAAAACAATGTTACTGTTTAGTGTGCTGTCAACGTCGTCTGCATCACAGGATTCGGCGCAGTAATTCAGTTGAAAGGAACGTGCTGAGGTAGTGGACGGGATGATGGATAAGGTTCGAGCGTATCTGCTGGGATTGCCCCGGCGTCGCAAAAGGTTGATTCAGGTCGCCACCGATATCGTACTGGTCTGGCTGGCGCTGTGGTTGGCCTTTATTGTCCGCCTCGGCATCGATGACATGTACAACCCGTTGCGGGTCCATATGTGGTTGTTCGCTTCCGCGCCTCTCGTGGCGATTCCCCTGTTTATCCGGTTCGGCATGTACCGGGCTGTCATGCGTTATTTTGGCAATGACGCATTGGTCGCAATTATCAAGGCTGTCAGTCTTTCATCGTTGATCCTCGCGTTGATTGTTTACTGGTACAGCAACCATGAAACGGTTGTGCCGCGCTCGATTATCTTCAACTATTGGTGGTTGAGCATGGTGATCATCGGCGGACTCCGTCTGTTGATGCGCCAGTATTTTATGGGGGACTGGTTTACTGCGGTACAGCATGTCCCCTTCACCAACCGAGATGATGGGCTGACCAAGGTCGCCATCTATGGTGCGGGCGTTGCCGGGAATCAACTGGTGGCGGCGCTGCGCATGGGACGCGTCATGCGCCCGGTCGCGTTCATCGACGATGATCCGGGCATTTCTGATCGCTCCATCTCGGGCCTGCAGGTTTACAAGCCCAAGCATATTCAGCAGATGATCGATGTGACCGGAGCGAAGGAAATTCTGCTTGCGTTGCCATCGTCTACCCGTGCCAGGCGCCGGGAAATCCTGAATTTGCTTGAGGGCTTTCCACTTCATATCCGCAGCGTCCCGAACTTTACCGATCTGGCCAGCGGTCGGGTCAAGGTCGAAGATATTCAGGAAGTGGATATCGCGGATTTGCTAGGGCGAGATTCGGTGCCTGCGCAACCTGATTTGCTCGAGCGTTGCATCAAAGGCAAGACGGTCATGGTCACTGGCGCGGGCGGCTCTATCGGTTCGGAGCTGTGTCGGCAAATATTTGCCTTGGGCCCGATTACCCTGATTTTGTTCGACCATAGCGAGTTCAACCTGTACAGCATTTTGTCGGAGCTGGAGCAGCGTGGCAGTCGTAAGTCGATATCCGTCAGGTTGCTGCCGATCCTTGGATCGATTCGTCATCCGGACAAACTCCTCGACGTCATGAAATCCTGGAAAGTAGACACGGTCTATCATGCAGCAGCCTATAAGCATGTACCGATGGTTGAGCACAATATCGCTGAAGGCGTGCTCAATAATGTGATCGGCACGCTTAATACAGCTCAAGCGGCGTTGCAGTCAGGGGTGTCGAATTTCGTTTTGATCTCGACCGACAAGGCCGTACGTCCGACCAATGTAATGGGCAGTACCAAGCGCTTGGCCGAGCTGACGCTGCAAGCCCTCAGCCGTGAGGTGGCTCCGGTACTGTTCGGCGACAAGGCCAATGTGTCGAGGGTGAACAAGACCCGATTCACTATGGTGCGTTTCGGCAATGTCCTCGGCTCGTCGGGTTCGGTCATCCCGGTGTTCCATAGCCAGATCAAGTCCGGTGGCCCCCTTACAGTCACCCATCCGAAAATCACCCGTTACTTCATGACCATTCCCGAAGCGGCGCAGTTGGTCATTCAGGCGGGGTCGATGGGGCAGGGCGGTGATGTCTTCGTCCTCGACATGGGGGAGCCGGTGAAGATCGTCGAGCTGGCGGAAAAGATGATCCATCTGTCTGGGTTGAGCATTCGCTCGGAGCGCAATCCCCAAGGTGATATTTCCATAGAGTTCACGGGGTTGCGACCTGGAGAAAAGCTGTACGAAGAGTTGCTAATTGGTGACGATGTTTCAGCGACTTCGCATCCGATGATCATGACGGCCAGTGAGGATCACATTGCGTGGGACGTGCTGAAGGGACGTCTGAGCGAGTTGTTGGCGGCAGTCGAGTGTGATGATTACGCTCGCGTGCGTCAGTTGCTGCGAGAAACCGTGAGTGGTTACGTACCCTCCGGCGATATCGTGGACTGGATTTATCAGCAGCGCCGGCTCGATCCGTAATCTCCTCACATTCTGTAACTGACACATTTTTGACAGCTCGCACACATCGCCTAACGTTGGGAGGCAGCTTAGGAAAAGCTGCTTCTAATCAATCGATGTCATGGAGCGTCACTTATGCGTACTGGTTACTTCTACTCTCTGGTTTTTGCCCTGCTCACCAGCGCCTCGATTGCGGTTATCGCAGCGCCGGCGCCCAGCCCAGAGGCTGCCAATGTCTCGCTGACGCAGGACGTTGCGACCAAGACGCAGGATGGTAAAGTCAATTTGAACGACGCGGATGTGGCGACCTTGCAACGTGAACTGGCGGGTGTGGGGGAGGCGAAAGCCAAGGCCATTGTGGTTTACCGTGAGACCAATGGGCCTTTTGCTTCAGTCGACGAATTGCTGGAAGTGAAGGGTATCGGTAAAGCGATCCTGGATCGGAATCGCGATAAACTCGAAGTCAATTAAGGCCCTTCTCGATTCAGAAAGCCGATCATTTGATCGGCTTTTTCATTGGCGTCAGAACCTGCGCAGAACCGTCTCGCTGCTCAGCGATCGCTGCGCTATCGACTAAGCTACTTGTTCAACACCATGAGGCCGGTCACTGACTGGCCTTTTATATTCTGCGGTGCTCGTGGCTTCGGCTGCCCAATGGGCGCCCGTCGGAAGAGTAAAAATTACGACTATCATATTGCTGCGGGATTATGCCTATAATAATTTGCGTCTCGCTTGAGTCTCCGATTCAAAGATCAATCTCCCTTTAAGCGCATCAGGAGCATCGTCATGAATTCTGCCCATTCCCAAGGAACAGCTTTAGTCACTGGCGCATCGTCCGGTATCGGCGCAATTTACGCTGACCGTTTGGCGGCACGTGGTTTTGATCTGTTGCTGGTTGCCCGTGACAAGGAGCGTCTGGAAAGTGCTGCGAGCCAGTTGCGTGATGCCCATGGCGTTCAGGTTGAGGTGCTCAAGGCAGATCTGACCCAGAAGGACGATGTGCTCAAACTCGAACAACGCTTGCGCAGCGATTCCAGCCTCAGCTTGCTGGTCAATAACGCCGGTGTGGCGGCGGACGGACTGCTGGCCAACGCCGATATGGACCAGTTGGAGCAACTGATTCAGTTGAACATCACCGCCGTCACGCGCCTGGCGTCGGCAGCCGCCGCCGGTTTCGCCAAGGCCGGGCGTGGCACGATCATCAATATCGCCTCGGTGGTGGCATTGTTTCCGGAACGTTTTAACGCCACTTATAGCGCCAGCAAAGCCTACGTATTGAGCCTGACTCAAACGTTGAACAGCGAACTTGAAGGCACCGGCGTACGGATCCAGGCCGTGCTGCCGGGTGTAACCCGCACCGAAATCTGGGAACGCTCCGGTATCGATGCCAGCGGCATTCCGGCAGAAATGGTCATGGATGCAGGCGAGATGGTCGATGCGGCGCTGGCCGGGCTGGATCAGGGCGAGTTGATCACCATTCCTTCGCTGCCTGACGCAGGCGAATGGCACGCATTTGTAGCGGCTCGCCATGTCATGGCGCCGAACCTTTCCCGCAGTACGGCAGCCCAACGCTACAAGTCCGGCAATTGAAATGATCAGAGGTCACCACGGTATGGATTCGCGTCGAATAGTCGTCACGGGCATGGGCCTGGTTTCACCCTTGGGCAGCGATCTTGAAGTCGTATGGCAGCGCTTGCTGGCCGGGCGTTCTGGTCTGCGTAACTTGCCTGAGGCAACGGTCGCTGATTTGCCCACGCGAGTCGGCGGCGCGGTGCCGACGCTGGAAGAGGACGCTGAAGCAGGATTTGATCCGGATCGCGCCACGCCACCCAAGGAACAGAAGAAGATGGACCGCTTTATTCTGTTCGCCATGGAGGCTGCCCGGCAGGCGCTGGAACAGGCTGGCTGGCATCCGTCAGAGAGCAAACACCAAGAACGTACAGCGACGATCATCGGCTCCGGTGTCGGCGGTTTCGGCGCGATTGCCGACGCTGTTCGCACGACCGACAGCCGCGGTCCTCGGCGTTTGTCGCCATTCACCATCCCGTCGTTTCTGGTCAATCTCGCGGCAGGGCACGTGTCCATTCAGCATGGCCTCAAAGGTCCTTTGGGCGCGCCGGTGACGGCGTGCGCTGCGGGTGTTCAAGCGATCGGCGATGCGGCGCGATTGATCCGCGCCGGCGAAGCGGATATTGCCGTGTGTGGTGGCGCGGAAGCCTGCATAGACCGCGTCAGTCTGGCCGGTTTCGCGGCAGCACGGGCACTCTCGAGCGGTTACAACGACACCCCGGAGCGCGCATCTCGGCCGTTCGACAGCGGGCGCGACGGTTTCGTGATGGGCGAGGGCGCGGGGCTGCTGGTGATCGAATCCCTGGAGCATGCCTTGGCCCGAGGCGCGACGCCGCTGGCGGAACTGGTCGGTTATGGCACCAGTGCCGACGCCTATCACCTGACGGCCGGGCCTGAAGATGGCAGTGGCGCGCGGCGGGCGATGACGCTGGCATTGGCGCAGGCGGCAATCACGCCGGATCAGGTGCAGCACCTCAATGCTCACGCGACCTCGACCCCGGTGGGCGACCTCGGCGAGTTGGCGGCGATCAAAGCGTTGTTCGGCACGCAGAATAAAATCGCCGTGACCTCGACCAAGTCAGCCACCGGTCATTTGCTCGGCGCCGCTGGCGGGCTTGAAGCGATCTTCACGCTCTTGGCAATTCGTGATCAGGTGGTACCGCCGACTTTGAATTTCGACAATCCGGATCCGGCAAGCGCAGGGGTGGACATCGTCCATGGCCAGGCGCGGCCGATGTCGATCGAATATGCACTGTCCAATGGTTTCGGGTTTGGTGGAGTCAATGCCAGCGTGCTGTTCAAGCGCTGGCAGGCTTAGTCGCGGTTCTTCAGGTGATCGCGGGTGACATCGAGAATGCGTTGCGCAAACTCGGCATCCGCGACGCTGCGTGACAGCAGCAGCGCGCCGACCAGTGTCGACATGATGACGATGGCGCGGTCAGCGCTGTTCTCACCTTCGAGGCTGTTCTCGATCTGCTCCAGCCGAGCATTGAGGACCACGTCGCTGGTGGGGCTGGGTTGGCCGCGCAGGCCCAGCTCGGAAGAAATGGTCAGCAACGGACAACCCTCATGGGGCGATGTCTGGTGCCATTCGGACAGGTACGTCTCGATAAAGGCATCAAGCGGATTATCCTGCGAAAAAATCTCGGCACATAACCCGTCGACCTGGTTGCCGGCCTCTTGCAAAGCCTTCTCGACCAACTCGTCCTTGGATTTGAAATGTGAGTAGAAACCGCCATGGGTCAAGCCCAGCGCTTTCATCAGGGGTTGCAGACCGGTAGCGCCGATTCCGTCCTTGCGAAAGCGTGCCGAAGCCTCCTTGATGATGCGCTGATGGGTCTGGGCTTTATGGTCCTGCGAATAACGCATCTGGAACTCTCCGCAACAATGTCCCCATCTTAACCAAGGAAAATTAGATGGTGACTGTACTTCTACTTCTTAAAAGCGTGCGGATAGGTCCAATGGCTATAAAAAGCACAAACCCCGCCGATCAGGCGGGGTTGTGTTCAACGGTCTTGGGCGTCTTTGGCATCTGCTTCGGCATTGCGTTGGGCAACGCGCTTGCGTTCTTCATCGGTCAGATCGACCTTGTTGGCGGTGTCGCGCAACATCATCAATCCGCCGACGATCGAGCCGATTGCAACGACCAGAATCAACCAGGCATACCAAGGCATAACGGCTCTCCTTAAGGGCAGGTCGACGGACGAGGATTTCGCCGTGCAACGCTGCATACCACTTTTGAGCGAAGTGAACTCGCAGTGGTTCCATTCTAGGCCGCTTGTACCCGGTACACCCGAAATCCCTCAATTACCGGTCAGCATCGCATCGGCCGGTGCGTCGGCACGCAGTTGTCCGGTCAGCAGGAAGTAGCCGAAACCGACCGCCATGAAGCCAAGGAAGATCAAGCCGATCAGCGCGTTGAACCAGGCCATCGCCACCAGACAAACCACCGCCAGCACCAATGCAATCATTGGAATCAACGGATAGCACGGCGCGCGGAAAGTACGCTCCAGATTCGGTTCCGATTTACGCAGTTTGAACAGGCTGAGCATGCTCATGATGTACATCACGATCGCGCCGAACACGGCCATGGTGATCATCGCGGCGGTGAGGGTCATGCCGCCGAGGTTGATCAGACCGTCGCTGTAAATCGCCGCGATGCCAATGATGCCGCCGACAAGGATGGCGCGATGCGGCGTCTGGAAGCGTGAGAGTTTCGCCAGCGAGGCCGGCAGATAACCGGCGCGGGCCAGCGCGAAGAACTGACGCGAGTAGCCGAGAATGATCCCGTGGAAACTGGCGACCAGGCCGAACAGGCCGATCCACACCAGCATGTGCAACCAGCCAGAGTTGTCGCCGACCACGGTTTTCATGGCTTGCGGCAACGGGTCGTTGATGTTGGCCAAGGTGCGCCAGTCACCGACACCGCCGGCAAAGAACATCACACCCATCGCCAGCAGCACCAGAGTCAGAATGCCGCTGATGTAGGCTTTGGGAATCGTGCGCTTGGGGTCTTTGGCTTCTTCGGCAGCCATCGCTGCGCCTTCGATGGCGAGGAAGAACCAGATCGCAAACGGAATAGCGGCGAACATCCCGGCAATCGCCGGTGCGCCAAACACATCCGACCCCGCCCAGCCATTCAGGGCGAAGTTGCTGAAACTGAACGCCGGCGCGACCACGCCCATGAACACCAGCAACTCGGCGACGGCCAGCACGCAAACAATCAGCTCGAAAGTAGCCGCCAGTTTCACCCCAAGAATGTTCAGGCCCATGAACACGATGTAGGCGCCGACGGCTGCATGTTTCGGATCGAGTGCCGGAAACTGCACATTGAGGTAGGCGCCAATCGCCAGGGCAATGGCCGGTGGCGCGAAGACGAATTCGATCAGCGTGGCCAGACCTGCGACCAATCCACCTTTTTCACCGAAGGCGCGACGGCTGTAGGCAAACGGCCCGCCGGCATGGGGAATCGCGGTAGTCAGTTCGGTGAAGCTGAAAATGAAGCAGGTGTACATGGTCGCGACCATGAACGAGGTCACCAGGAAACCCAGCGTCCCGGCGACGCCCCAGCCATAACTCCAGCCGAAGTATTCTCCGGAAATCACCAGCCCTACGGCGATGCCCCACAGGTGCAAAGTGCCCAGTGTGGGTTTGAGTTGTGTGTTCATGCGGTTGCTCCCTGAACGGTTTGGAAAGCTCGGGGTAGGGCGTTTGCAGTGGACGTGCCAGTGCGCTGAAACAAGTCGTAATGAGTTGAAAGCTGTCGTATCGGGGATGTTCGCGATGGGATAGCTGCTTTTTGTGCGCCAGTTGGGTGCGATGTTGGCGGTTATGCCGTCTTCGCGAGCAGGCTCGCTCCCACAGGGGAATGCATTTCAAATTGTGGGAGCGAGCCTGCTCGCGAAGAGGCCCGGCCTGACGGCGCAAAAACCTGCTGTAACGCCCGCATAAACCCACTCTTTACGCTTTCTTTATGCACAGCCAACACCCTCGCTCTCGTTCCTTTACAGCCTCCTTTCCGACAATGCCTGCACACACGGCAATACGCCGTAACACGGAGATCTTCCATGAGCGTTCTGGACGGGGTGTCACTGCTATTGGCAGTGGGGCTGTTCATTTATCTGTTGGTTGCGCTGTTGCGCGCGGATCGGAACTAGGAGCGGCTATGCACAGTTATGACTATTGGCTGATCCTCGCGTTTTTTGCGCTGGTCTTGCTGCCGGCGCCGTTCCTCGGGCGCTTCTACTACAAAGTGATGGAAGGCCAGCGCACCTGGCTGACGCCGGTTCTCGGCCCGGTCGAGCGCGGTTGCTATCGCATTGCCGGGGTCGATCCGCAGGCGGAACAGAGCTGGCAGAAGTACACGCTGGCGCTGCTCGCGTTTAACCTCGCCGGTTTCCTGCTGCTGTTCGCGATTCTGTTGTTCCAGGATCACTTGCCACTGAACCCGCAGAACCTGCCGGGCCAGGAATGGACCCAGGCGTTCAACACCGCGGTCAGTTTCATGACCAACACCAACTGGCAGTCCTACAGCGGTGAGGCGACCCTCAGCTACCTGAGCCAGATGGTCGGCCTCACCGTGCAGAACTTCGTCAGCGCCGCCACCGGCCTCGCCGTGCTGGTTGCGCTGTGCCGCGGTATCGGCCGCAAATCGACGAAAACCCTCGGCAACTTCTGGGTCGACATGACCCGCGCCACCCTCTACGGCTTGCTGCCACTGTGCCTGTTACTGGCGCTGTATCTGGTCTGGCAGGGCGTGCCGCAGACCTTTGCGCAGTATGTGAACGCGGTGACGATGCAGGGCGTTGATCAAGTGATCCCGCTCGGCCCGGCCGCCAGCCAGATTGCGATCAAGCAACTGGGCACCAACGGTGGTGGCTTCTTCGGCGTCAACTCGGCGCATCCATTCGAGAACCCGACCGCGTGGAGCAACTTGTTCGAAGTCGCTTCGATCATTCTGATCCCGGTGGCGCTGGTGTTCACCTTCGGTCACTACGTCAAGGACCTGCGTCAGAGCCGCGCGATCATCGCCTGCATGCTCGCGCTGTTCCTGATCGGCGGCGCGACCTCGCTGTGGGCCGAATATCAACCGAACCCGACGCTGAACAACGCTGCCGTTGAACAGACTGCACCGCTGGAAGGCAAAGAAGCGCGCTTCGGCACCACCGCCACGGTGCTGTGGTCGGTGACCACCACGGCGGCCTCGAACGGCTCGGTCAACGGCATGCACGACAGCCTCAACCCGCTTAGCGGAATGGTCGCGCTGGTCAACATGATGGTCGGCGAAGTGATCTTCGGCGGCGTCGGTGCCGGGCTCTACGGCATGTTGCTCAACGTGCTGATCGCGGTGTTCCTCGCCGGTCTGATGATCGGCCGTACGCCGGAATACCTCGGCAAGAAACTCCAGGCGCGTGAGGTGCAATTGCTGGTGGTGACCTTGCTGGTCATGCCGGTCGGCGTGCTGGTGCTCGGTGCGATTGCCGCAGCGGTTCCCAGTGCTGCAGCGACCATCAGCAACCCCGGCCCGCACGGGTTCAGCCAGTTGCTCTACGCCTACACCTCCGCCAGTGCCAACAACGGTTCGGCGTTCGGTGGACTGAGCGCCAACACACCGTTCCACAACCTGATGCTTGGTCTGGGCATGTTGATCGGCCGCTTCGGTTACATCCTCCCGGTTCTGGCCCTGGCCGGCAGCCTGGCGATGAAGAAAACCGCACCGATCGGGCAGAACAGCTTCCCGACCCATGGCCCGCTGTTCGTGACCCTGTTGACCGTGACCATTTTGCTGGTGGGCGGCCTGACCTTCCTGCCGACTCTGGCGCTCGGTCCAATCGCCGAACATTTAAGTATGGGCTTCTAAGGAATCCATCATGAATATGCACGTTCCTGCAAAACCTGCAGAGCCGACCAAGTCGGCAGAAGCACCGAAAACCGCAATCTCGGCCCTGTGGCGGCCGGCGCTGCTGCAAGCTTTCGTCAAGCTCGACCCACGGCAACTGAAGCGTTCGCCGGTGATGCTGGTGGTTGAGCTGACGGCGATTTTCACCACCGTGCTGTGCTTCATTCCCGATGCCGACGTGCCGACCTTCGTCGCCGCGCAAATCGCCCTGTGGCTGTGGTTCACCGTGCTGTTCGCCAACTTCGCCGAAGCCTTGGCCGAAGGTCGCGGCAAGGCCCGCGCCGACAGCCTCAAGGCTGGCAGCGAAGGCCTCAGCGCACGGCGCAAACAGGCCAATGGCAGCTTTCAAGTGGTGCCAGCCGCTAGCCTGCGCAAAGGCGATGTGGTGCGCGTCGAAGCCGGGGAAATGATCCCCGGTGACGGCGAAGTCATCGAAGGCATCGCGGCGGTCAACGAAGCGGCGATCACCGGTGAATCGGCGCCGGTGATTCGTGAGTCCGGTGGCGACCGTTCCGCTGTTACCGGCAACACACGACTGGTGTCCGATTGGTTGCTGGTGCAGATCACCGCCAACCCCGGCGAGTCGACCCTCGACCGCATGATCGCGCTGGTCGAAGGCGCCAAACGCCAGAAGACGCCCAACGAAGTGGCGCTGGATATCCTGCTGATCGGCCTGACCCTGATCTTCCTGCTGGTGGTCGTGACGCTGCAACCGTTCGCGCATTTCGCTAATGGCAGCCTGCCGCTGGTGTTTCTGGTGGCGCTGCTGGTCACGCTGATCCCGACCACCATCGGCGGTTTGCTGTCGGCGATCGGTATCGCCGGGATGGATCGTCTGGTGCGCCTCAATGTGATCGCCAAGTCTGGTCGTGCAGTGGAAGCGGCGGGTGACGTGCATGTGCTGTTGCTGGACAAGACCGGCACCATTACCTTCGGTAACCGTCGTTGCAGCGCGGTGTATGCCGCGCCGGGTGTGAGTGGTCGCGAGTTGGCCGAAGGTGCGTTGTTTGCTTCGCTTGCCGATGAAACCGCTGAAGGCAAATCCATCGTCGAATACCTGCGCGGTCTGCACCCGCAGCCTGAGCCGGCGCTGGAAACCCTGACCGCCGTGCCGTTCAGCGCTGAAACCCGTTTGTCCGGTGTCGACTATCAGGGCCGTGTCTACCGCAAAGGTGCGGTGGATTCGCTGCTGAGTTTCCTCGGCCAAAAACGCTCGGATCTGGCCCCGGCACTGTCGCGGGAAATCGACAAGATCGCCCAGAGCGGCGGCACTCCGCTGCTGGTCTGTGCCGACGGCAAATTGCTCGGCGCGATTCACCTCAAGGACGTGGTCAAACCGGGCATCCGCGAACGCTTTGCCGAACTGCGCAAACTGGGGATCCGCACCGTGATGGTCACCGGCGACAACCCGCTGACCGCCGCTGCCATCGCCGCTGAAGCGGGCGTCGATGATGTTCTCGCCGAAGCCACCCCGGAGAAGAAACTCGCGCGCATTCGCCACGAGCAGAACGACGGTCGCTTGGTTGCGATGTGCGGCGACGGCGCCAACGATGCTCCGGCGCTGGCCCAGGCTGACGTCGGCATGGCGATGAACGACGGCACCCAGGCTGCCCGCGAAGCGGCGAACATGGTCGACCTCGACAGCGATCCGACCAAGCTGCTCGACGTGGTGCAGATCGGCAAGGAATTGCTGGTGACCCGTGGTGCGCTGACGACCTTTTCCATCGCCAACGACGTCGCCAAATACTTCGCGATTCTGCCGGCGCTGTTCGCCTCGATTTATCCGCAACTGGGCGTGCTGAACATCATGCAACTGACCAGTCCGCAGAGCGCGATTCTCTCGGCGATTGTCTTCAACGCCTTGATCATCGTCGTGCTGATTCCGCTGGCGCTGCGCGGTGTGCGCGTGCAAGCGGCGAGTGCGGCGGCGTTGCTGCGACGCAATCTGTTGATTTATGGATTGGGCGGGATTCTGGTGCCGTTCGTGGGGATCAAGGCGATCGACATGCTGCTCACGGCGCTGCATCTGGTGTGAGGCGGAAAAGAGCCCCTCACCCTAACCCTCTCCCGGATGGAGAGGGGACTGACCGAGGTGTTTACGAGAGTTGCACCGACCTGAAATATCGAGCCGAACTCAGGTTTTGAAAAGCACAGAAATCGGCTCCCTATCCCCTTGGCGACTTTGGAGGAGAGGGGACTGACCTAGGTGTTTACGGAAGCTGTACCGACCTGAAATCCCGAGTCGAACTCAGGTTTGAACTGCACAAAGATCGGCTCCCTTTCCCCCTCGCCCCCTTGGGGGAGAGGGCTGGGGTGAGGGGGGAAAAGATCCCCCTGACACCCCACCAAAGTTTGCCCAACGAATTCGAGGATCTTGCAATGTCCACAATGATACGTCCGGCCCTGAGCCTGCTGGTGCTGATGACCCTGGTCACCGGCGTCGCCTATCCACTGGTAGTAACCGGCGTCGCGCAAGTCGCCTTTCCCGAGCAGGCCAACGGCAGCCTGGTGCATGACGCCGACGGCAAGGTCCGCGGCTCGTCGCTGATTGCTCAGGATTTTGTCGGCGATGCGTGGTTCCATCCACGTCCGTCCGCCGGTGCGTTTGCTACGGTTTCCAGCAGCGCGAGCAATCTGGCGCCGAGCAATCCGACACTCGCCACGCGGGTGATCGACGACGCCAACAAACTGCAGGTTCCCGGCCAGGGTCCGGTGCCGCTGGCGCTGCTGACCACTTCCGGCAGTGGCCTCGATCCACACTTGCCACCGGCAGCAATTGCCTATCAACTGGCGCGTGTCTCGGCAGCGCGAAATGTGCCGGTAGCGTCGTTGCAGCAGTTGCTTGATAAACACATCGAACAGCCGCTGGTGGGGCCGCCGGTGGTGAATGTGCTGGCGCTGAACATGGCACTGGAAAAAATGTAGTCGATGCTCGTTCCCACGCTCTGCGTGGGAATGCATCAATGGACGCTCCGCGTCCGCTTTGGTGGGACGCAGAGCGTCCCGGGCTGCATTCCCACGCAGAGCGTGGGAACGATCAATCAGGAAGAGAGAACATCAAGCATGAGCGACTCCGGCCGCGCCGACGCGCTGTTAGCAGACCTGCCCCGTGACGGCCGTGGCCGGCTCAAGGTTTTTCTCGGCGCCGCCCCCGGTGTCGGCAAGACTTACGCCATGCTTCAGGCTGCGCACACACAGCTGCGCCAAGGCGTGAAAGTTATTGCGGGCGTCGTCGAAACCCACGGCCGGGCGGAAACCGAAGCGCTGCTCGGCGGCCTGCCGCAGCAACCGTTGGTACGCTCGGAATACCGTGGCGTGATGCTCGAAGAAATGGACCTCGACGGCATTCTCGCGGCCAAGCCGAAGTTGGTACTGGTCGATGAACTCGCCCACAGCAACGCCCCCGGCAGCCGCCACGCGAAACGCTGGCAAGACATTCAGGAATTGCTCGCCGCCGGCATCGACGTGTTCACCACGGTCAACGTCCAGCACCTGGAAAGCCTCAACGATCAGGTACGCGGCATCACCGGTGTGCAAGTGCGCGAAACCCTGCCGGACTGGGTGCTGCAAGAAGCTTACGAACTGCTGCTGATCGACCTGCCGCCGCGCGAATTGCTCGAGCGCTTGCGTGAAGGCAAGGTCTACGTGCCGGAGCAGGCGCGCGCGGCGATCGATGCGTTTTTCACCCAAACCAACCTCACCGCGTTGCGTGAGCTGGCGATGCAAACCGCCGCCGCGCAGGTCGATAACGATCTCGCCCAAGGCTATCGCCAGCTCGGTCAGGCCGCTCCGGCGGTGCGTGGCCGATTACTGGTCGGCGTCGATGGTGATGCGCAGGCCGAACGCCTCGTGCGCCATGCCAGTCGCGTCGCCCAGCGCCGGCATCTGCCGTGGAGTCTGGTGCATGTCGATAACGGTGCGGTGCGCGACGAGCAATCACGCCTGCGTCTGCAAAGCGCTCAGCAATTGGCGGAGCGCCTCGGTGGTGAAGTGGTTTTATTGCGCGCCGGTGAAGTCGCGAAAACCTTGGTCCAGCATGCTGCCGAGCGCCGTGCGAGTCTGGTGTTGGTCGGCCAGTCTCGGCCGAGTTGGCGTCGTCGACTGTTCGGTGGTGGCTTGGCGGCGCGTCTGTTGCGTCAAGCCCATGGGCTGGAAATCAACGTCCTCGACAATGATCATGAACACCCGCAGTCACGCCCGCGAAACCCGCTGACACTGGTGTGGTTCGACTATGCGCTGGCGCTGGTTGCCACGGTGTTGGCCAGTGCCTTGGCGTGGGCGGTGTCGAGCGTGCTGCCGCTGCCGAACATCTCGCTGGTGTTCCTCGCGGCCGTGTTGCTGGTCGCGGTGCGCAGCAGTCTCGGCCCGGCGCTGGCCTGTGCGGCGCTGTCGTTTCTGACCTACGATTTTCTGTTCATTCCGCCGAATTTTTCTTTCAGCATTCAGCGCGAAGAAGACGTGCTGACACTGCTGTTTTTCCTGCTGATGGCGGCGCTCACCGGCAACCTAGCGGCGCGTCAGCGTCGGCAATTGCAGGCGTTGCGCGACACCCAGGAAGAGACCACCGAACTGCTCGACCTGTCGCGCAAACTCACCGCCGCGACCGATCGCCAAGCCGTGGTCAGCGCCGCCGCGCAACACCTCAATGGCTGGAGCGATCTGCAACTGTGCCTGCTCAATCGCGACGGCCAGGGCGGCTGGAAAGTCGAGACCGGCGGGCCGCTGGAGTTTACCGAGTCCGAACGCGCCGCCGCCGACTGGGCCTGGCAGCACGATCAACCGGCGGGCATGGGCACCGGCACGCTGCCATTCGGACGCTGGTGGTGGTGGCCGCTGTCGGTCGAGGACGGACCGCTGGCGCTGCTCGGTGTCTGCGCGAAAGAAGGCCAGACCTTGAGTGGCCAGCGTCGCCGCTTGCTCACCGCATTGAGTCAGCCGCTCGCCCAAGCGCTGGCGCGCGCGCAATTGGCCGATGATCTGGAAGCTGCGCGCCTGCACGGTGAAACCGAACAACTGCGCAGTGCCTTGCTGGCCTCCGTGTCCCACGATTTGCGCACGCCGCTGACCGCCATGCGCGGCAGCATCGACAGCCTGTTGGCCCTCGGCGAAGCGATCCCGCTGGAGGATCGTCGTGAACTGCTCGAAGGCACTCGCGACGAAGCCGAACGCCTCGATCGCTACATCCAGAATCTGCTCGACATGACCCGCCTCGGCCACGGTGCGTTGAAACTTGCGCGAGACTGGGTGTCGCCGGCCGACATCGTCGGCAGTTCGCTCAATCGTCTGCGCGCAGTGCTGGCGCCTTTGCAGGTCAGCACCGATGTGCCGAGCGAGTTGCCGCTGTTGTTCGTGCATGCCGCGTTGATCGAACAGGCGCTGGTCAATGTGCTGGAAAACGCCGCGCGCTTTTCGCCAGCGCACGGTCGTTTGCAACTGAATGCGGGAGCGAATGACCAGGAAATTTTCTTCTCGGTCAGCGACGAGGGACCGGGGATTCCCGAGGACGAGCGGGCGAAGATTTTCGACATGTTCTACACCGCTGCCCGGGGTGATCGCGGCGGCCAGGGCACCGGCCTGGGCCTGGCGATCTGTCAGGGCATGGTCGGTGCGCACGGCGGTCGCATCAGTGTCGCCGACGGCATCGACGGACGCGGCACCTGCATCACCTTGCACTTGCCGTTGCAGGCGCAACCGGGGATGGACGATGAAGGCTGAAGCCGACTGCGCTACTCTCTTGCCAATCATTTGTGTTGATGTGAATTCATGAGCCAGATCGCGACCATTTTGGTCATCGACGACGAACCGCAGATCCGCAAGTTCCTGCGCATCAGCCTCGCTTCCCAGGGCTACAAAGTGCTCGAGGCCGGCACCGGTACGGAAGGGTTGGCGCAGGCCGCGCTGAACAAACCGGACTTGCTGGTGCTCGATTTAGGCCTGCCGGACATGGACGGCCAGCAAGTGCTGCGCGAGTTTCGCGAGTGGGCCACGGCGCCGGTGCTGGTGCTGTCGGTGCGCGCCAGCGAAGGGCAGAAAGTCCAGGCGCTGGATGGCGGCGCCAATGACTATGTGACCAAGCCGTTCGGCATTCAGGAATTCCTTGCTCGGGTCCGCGCCTTGTTGCGTCAGGCGCCGGCAGGGGAGGCGCAGCAGGCGGCATTGAGTTTCGGCCCGTTGACGGTGGATCTGGCCTATCGGCGGGTGTTGCTCGATGGTGTCGAAGTGGCGCTGACCCGCAAGGAATACGCGGTGCTGGCGCAACTGGCGCGGCATCCGGGGCGAGTGATTACCCAGCAGCAATTGCTCAAGGATATCTGGGGGCCGACGCACACCGAGGACAGCCATTATCTGCGGATTGTGGTGGGGCATTTGCGCCAGAAGCTGGCGGATGATCCGACGCGGCCGCGGTTTATTGTTACTGAAGCCGGGGTTGGTTATCGGCTGTTGAGTGATGTTGGCTGATCTGGCCTCTTCGCGAGCAGGCTCGCTCCCACACTGGATCTGCGTGGTTCACAAATCCCCTGTGGGAGCGAGCCTGCTCGCGAAGAGGCCATCAAACACACCCGGGAAATCAGCTCAGATCATCCCTGCTCGCTCTCATACCGATCCAGCGTATCCCGCGCAATCTCGCGCCCTAACGCGATCAACTCCGGCGCCTTGTAAAACTCGAAAAACCGGCACACCCGCTTCGGCACGTTGATCAGGATATCCGGCGGATACCCGGCAATCTTGTACTGCGCCAGCGAGGTCTGCATCACCTCGAAACTCTGGTTGATCAAATCCAGCAGCGAGGCCGGCCCGACGTTATCGATGATGAACGAACCGGTCGCCGATTTCGGCGCGCCTTCACGCTCGGGCGCGGCGGCCGGTTGCTGGCTCTCCGGCTCGGCGCCTTCCAGCCAAGGGTTGATGTCTGCTGCTTCGGCGCGCAGCGCTTCCTGCTCGAGCCGCAACAGTTGCTCGGCCTGTGTTCGGCGGAACGGCATCTTCGACCCCAGCGATCTGATCAGGTTGTCGAAGCGTGAGCGGAACGCGGCGGGGCGCTGGATCACCGGCAATTTGTAGTGACGCTGGTTGGTCGAGTTGAGATTGACCGCGATGATCAGATCGCAGTGGCTCGACACCACCGGCACGATTGGCAACGGGTTGAGAATACCGCCGTCGACCAGCATGCGATTGCCTTGCATCACCGGCGTGAACAGACTCGGAATCGCCGCCGAGGCGCGCATGGCCTGATGCAGGCAACCTTCCTGAAACCAGATTTCCTGCTGGTTGGTGAGGTCGGCGGCGACGGCGGTGTAGGGGATGCGCAAGTCTTCGATGTTGATCTCGCCGACGATCTTGCGGATCTGCCCGAAGACCTTTTCGCCGCGAATCGCGCCGAGTCGGAAACTCACGTCCACCAACCGCAGCACATCCAGATAGTCGAGACTTTCGATCCAGTTCTTGTAAACGTCGAGTTTTCCGGCGGCGTAGATCCCGCCGACCACGGCGCCCATCGAACATCCGGCAATACAGGCGATGTCGTAACCGCGTCGTTCGATCTCTTCAATGACTCCGATATGGGCATAACCCCGGGCGCCACCGGAGCCCAGCACCAGTGCGACACGCTTTTTCATCAAACTTCCTCCCGACAAGGTTGCACAATGCACCCATCGTCGGGCTGGCTCAATCGCCGAGGTCGTTGAGTGCGCCGGTGACGTCGTTTTTTCGATACTGCATGACCCTTCGGCGCTATCCTTCTCAGTTGCGCGGTTTCACCCGCCGGCGAGGCACTTTTTCGCAGCCAAGCCGTCTTACCTGCACGACTGTTGACCTATTTTGAGGTGTGAGTGATGAAAGCCTGGATCTGTGTGCCGTTGATGGCTTTGGTATTGGCCGGTTGCGCCGGTAAAACCGCTTACCGCGACAGCTGCGGCAGCCAGCTCGACGCGGCCTGGCATGAGCTGGATCTGGCCAAGGCCGAAGGCTTTGCCGGCACCGTCAGCTACTCCAAAGCGTTGTCGCTGCTGACCGCCGCCAAGACCCAGCAACAATTCGAAGGGTTCGAAGGCTGCAGCAAGAAAGCCGAGAAAGCGCGTTTCTACATTCGCGAATCCCGCGCCGGCCGCTAAGCTGCTGACGTGAAGCAAGGAGGCTGCGTTCGCTGGGCAGCAGAATGATCGTCAGAGCCATTTGAATCAGGAGCAAGTGATGTCTGCGTTGGTTGACCGGTTGGTGGCTCATGTCCTGAGTCTGGAGGTGCGTCTGTTGGCCTGTCAGGCGCGATTGACGGCACGCACCGACCCCGAGGCGCTGCACGATCTGCGCACTACGGTGCGGCGCTTGCGCAGCCTGTTGCGGCCATTGCGTGGCTTGCCGGGTGTCGAGCAACTGGAAGACGCCGCTTCGGCAGTCGGCCAGTTGACCACCCCCTGGCGTGATCGCGAGGTGTTGGCGGCGTATCTGCTCCAGCATGATCAGCCTGAAGCCGCGCAGCGGCGCATGGCGCAAATGGCCGAGGCCTATCCGGCGCTGGCGGCGAGTGCCGAGGTGGCTTCGCTGCTGATGATTCTCGACGCTTTCCCGCGATTCCTGCGCGCTTCCCAGCGTCAGGGCTTGCTCAAAGGCTTGGACAAGCGCATCGAAAAACGCCTCGGCAAGCAATGGCAGAAACTCGACGAAGCACTGCACGATCCGGCGCACGACCGTCATCGCTTGCGCTTGCTGATCAAACGCGTGCGCTACGGCATCGAAGCCTATCCTGAACTGGATCGTCTGCCCGAGGCGGCGCTGGCGCGATTGAAGTCGGCCCAGGGCGCGTTGGGCGACTGGCACGATTGCTGGCAATGGTTGGCGAAAGCTGAGCTGGAGGCGGACCTTCAACCGTGCGTCGCCACTTGGCAGGCCACCATGATCAACGCTGAAAGCAAGGCTGATCGCGTGCTGGAAAAACTCAGTTCAGCCTGTTTCAAATAATCCTGAATCACCACAAATTCCCTGTAGGAGTGAGCCTGCTCGCGATAGCGGTCTGACATTCAACAACTGTGTTGGCTGTCAGACCGCTATCGCGAGCAGGCTCACTCCTACAAGGGATTTCAGTGTGGCTGATATGGGTTTAAGGCCTTTCTGTCAGTCTCTTTGACCGGAATAGACGCTGCGGCGCTCTGCAGGTCTGGTTAAGATCGCTGCATTCCTTTCTCGTTTTCTGAGGTTGCCCCATGCGCTTTAGCGATCTGCTCGATGCGGTCCGTCGCCAACCGGAACTGACGATTCCTGCCGAATGGGGTCAGGGCCGTGCCAGTTTCGGTGGTCTGGTTGCCGCGCTGCAATACGAAGCCATGCGTGCGAAAGTCCCGGCCGATCGGCCGGTGCGTTCACTGGCGATCACTTTTGTCGGCCCGGTCGAGCCCGAAGTCCCGGTGAGTTTCGAAGTGGATGTGCTGCGTGAAGGCAAAGCTGTCAGCCAGGTCATGGGCCGGGCGATGCAGAATGGTCAGGTGGTAACGATCATTCAAGGCAGCTTCGGTGCCTCGCGGCCTTCGGAAGTCGCCGTGGAAGCGTATCCGGCGCCGGCAATGAAACACTGGGACGAATGCCAGGAGCTGCCTTACATCAAAGGTGTGACCCCGGAATTCATGCGTCATCTGGCGATGCGCTGGAGCGTCGGCGGCATGCCGTTCACCGGCAATCAATCGCGGCTGATGGGAGGCTGGGTACGGTTACGCGGCGATGTCAAAGAAGAGCCGGTCAAAGAGGCGCATCTGCTGGCCTTGGTAGATGCATGGCCGCCCGCGCTGTTGCCGTATCTGAAGAAGCCCGCCCCGGGCAGCACGCTGACCTGGACCATCGAATTCGTTCAGCCGTTACGTGACTTGAGCACGCTGGACTGGTGCCAATACCTCGCCGACATCGAGTACGCCGCCGACGGCTACGGCCATGTCGCCGCCAAGTTGTGGAGCGCTGAAGGTGAATTGATTGCGATGAGTCGTCAGACCGTCACGATTTTCGCCTGACTCAATGCCGACGGTGGCGCTCACGCCAGGCGCGCCACCAGCCGCCGCTGAGAAAGAAGCGCGGGAAGGTCAGGAACTGCTCGACCAATAAGCGCGACACGGCATCTTTACGATCACTGAACGGCTCGGAGGCTTGCGCCTCCAGGCTGTGGCCGTGACGCTGCAAACCCAGCGCCGCAACGATACCGATCACGCCGATGGCGACGCTGGCCAGGCTCAGGCTGAACACCCCGGAGACGATCAGCAGAAACGCGACGATGAACAACGGCACGGCGATCAGGTGCAACACCAGATTGGTCGGGTGCTGATGATTACCGGGGTACGCGCGCCATTGCCACGCGGGAAGGTTGGGGTGACGTTTGCCCATGTTTTCTACTCCTCGATCCATGTTGAACTTATGGTTGAAGAATAGGCCCGGGCGCGGAGGGCGGCGAATCAAGGTTGGCTATTGGCATCATAGTAATGATGGACAAAAAAGATCGCAGCCTTCGGCAGCTCCTACATTGAAATGCGTACACCTGTAGGAGCTGCCGAAGGCTGCGATCTTTTGAACTTCAAAGCTTCAACTGACCTATTGCCTTGCTCAACTCCCCGGCCAACGTCGCCAGCTCATTACTGGTCGTCGCCGAATCCACAGTCTGCTGCACGGTGTTCTCGGTCACATCACGAATACTCACCACCGCCCGGTTCATCTCTTCGGCGACCTGGCTTTGCTGCTCCGCCGCCACGGCGATCTGCGTATTGCTTTCACGCATCTGCGCCACCGCCCCGGTGATTTCCGCCAGCGCCGCACCGGCCTCTTGTGCTTGCTGCACGCAATCGTCGGCCTTGTACGAACTCTCCTGCATGAAATCCACCGCGTCGCGGGTGCCAGCCTGCAAGGCCGAGACCATCGTGGTGATCTCGTCGGTCGAAGTCTGTACTCGTTTGGCCAGATTGCGCACTTCATCGGCGACCACTGCAAAACCGCGGCCCATCTCACCGGCACGGGCCGCTTCGATCGCAGCGTTCAACGCCAATAGATTGGTCTGCTCGGCAATGCTGTGAATCACGCTGACCACGCCGTTGATCTTCTGACTGTCTTCGGCCAGCCGTTGAATCATCTCGGCGGTCTGCTGTACGCCGCTGGATAACCCGGCAATCGAATGCTGCACCCGCGCAACCACTTGCTGACCGCTGCCAGCGAGGCCATCAGCGGTCTGCGACAGATCGCGGGTGGCGCCGGCGTGTTGGGCGATGTGATAAACCGTGGCGGTCATTTCATTGATCGCGGTAGCGGCCTGATCGGTTTCGCTCTGCTGGCCGAGCATGCCGTTACGCACTTCGTTCATGCTCGACGCCAGCCGCGCCGCACCGACATCCAGTTGCCGTGCGGTGTTGGCCACGGTGCTGACAACGCGCTGATAACCGGCCTGCATCGCGTTAAACGCATTGGCCATCTGCCCGACTTCGTCTTTGCCGGCCAACGGAACACGGGCCGAGAGATCGCCGCTTTTCTCGACGTGGAGCATCACGTCTTTCAAGGTATTGAGCTGGCTGAGCAGGAAGCGGATCAGCAATTGCGAGGCACACAGCATGGCGAACATCAGAATGAACACCGCCACCGCATAGTTGGCGAAACGCTCGCTGAATACCTGACTCAGGCTCGGGCCATAGGCAATCACCGCAACCTGTTGGCCATCGGCGCGGCTGAACACCTCAGCGCCCATCAACGGGTTGTCGCCGAACAGCGGCATGTGATTGATTGCGTTCCAGCCGTTGCTTTCAGTGATTTCCAGTAAGGGTTGAGCATTCAGGCGCGGTGCTTCGCCGCGTTTGAAGGTCAGCACCTGCTCGCCTTTCGGCAGCGGCTGCCCGGCCGGCCAGGCTTTGAGCAGTTGTGCCTGGGCTTGCGCCGAGGCCTGTGATGCGTGACTGCGCGCCTGTTGTTCGAGCTGCACGGCGTACAGCACCAGCAGCAGGGTGGTGACGAAGGCGACCGCATTGACCGCCCAGAATTTGTATTTCAGCGAGATATTGCTAAGCCAGGCACCCATGGAGGTCTTCTCTGATAGCGGAAACAGTTTTGGCAAGGTGCCATTATTGTGCCGCTATGCAGATATGCGGATCTTGATACATATCAAAAGAACACATCGCCCCCCTGTGGGAGCGAGCCTGCTCGAGAAGAGGGCGTGTCAGTCAACATCATTGCCATCTGAACCACTGCTTTCGCGAGCAGGCTCGCTCCCACAAGGGAATTATGGTGTGTCAGGAAGGGCGGGGAGGTTGTAGAACGCGCGGGCACACGCAGTGGTGTGCGCCGCCAGATCTTCCTCGGTCTCGCCGCGATGCAACGCCACTTCACGCAGCACTTCGGTCAGATACGCCGGTTCATTGCGGCCGTTTTTCGGTTTTGGTCGCAAGGTGCGCGGCAGCAGGTAAGGCGCGTCACTTTCCAGCATCAAGCGCCCGCGTTTGATCTCTTTCACCAGCGGATGCAAATGCGTGCCCCGGCGCTCGTCGCAGATCCAGCCGGTGATACCGATGTGCAGATCCAGATCGAGATAGCTGAACAAGGCTTTTTGCTCGCCGGTGAAGCAATGCACCACAGCGGCGGGCAATTGATCGCGGAAGTCTTTGAGGATTTCCAGCAGGCGCTGGCTGGCATCACGCTCATGCAGAAACACCGGCAACTGCAGTTCAACGGCCAAGGCCAAATGCTCTTCGAGGACTCTTTCCTGCTGTGGGCGCGGCGAGAAATCACGGTTGAAATCGAGACCGCATTCACCCACGGCAACGACGTTTTTCTCTTGCAGCAGGCTGCGCAAACGACGGGCACTGTCAGCGTTCCAGTCACTGGCCGAATGCGGGTGAATACCGGCGGTGGCGAACAGGCGCTGGCCACTTTCATCGAGTTGCTGGCACAGCTCCAGGGCTTGCTCGCTGCCCTCGACACTGGTGCCGGTCAGCACCAGTTGGCACACGCCGGCGGCATAGGCGCGATCAAGCACGGCCTGATGTTTGTCGGCGAAACTGGGATTGGTCAGGTTGACGCCGATATCGATGAGTTGCATGGTTGCTACCTCGGGCCGAAGGCCGGAAAGCATACCAGAGCTGTAGATTCATAAGAAAAGCCAAGAACTACAACAAGTTATAGCTGTCTGTTGATGCCGCGACGCAGACCGGTTTGGTAGAAGTGCCATTACTGTGCCAGTCTCTCGCACGTTGCCAGCGCTCATGGCGCTCTGTTTTCGTCGGTGATTTCGACATTTTAAAATGAAATCGCCCCCTATTCTTTCCGGAGAGTGGATGGTTCGTCCCTCGGTTTTGCTGCTGTTGTGTGGATCGTTACTGCTGCCGATGACGGCGGTCGCGCGCCTGCCCGGGCCGCTGCAAGCCGTGCCGGCCGCCAAGGTGCGCGACCTGTCCGAGATCCGCAGCAGCCGCGTGTTGCGCGTGCTGGTCAATCAGAGCCGCAACAGCTCCGGTGAAGTTCAGGGGCAGGCCATTGGCGTCGAATACCATCGCCTGCGCGCCTTCGAGCAATACCTCAACGGCCACGCCCGCGATGGCCAGCAACTTACCCTCAAAATCATCCCCAAAGCCAAGGATCAACTGCTCGGCGCCTTGCAGCGTGGCGAGGGTGATCTGGTCGCGCCGGGCGAATTGCTCGATCTGCAATCTGGCTATGCCGTGGCCAGCAGCGAACCGATCGCCAGCAACGTGCCGCTGGTGTTGGTCGGGATCAAGGGTGAGCGCCGCTACACCAGGGTCGAGCAGCTCTCCGGCAAAACCCTGGCGTTGCCGACCGGCAGTGCGGCGGGGGAGGCGGTCAGTCAGCTCAACCAGAAACTGGCGTTGCACAAACTGGCGCCGATCAAGATCGAATGGGTTGATCCGACGCTGGCGGTCGAAGATGTGCTGGAGATGGTTCAGGGCGGGATTTTTCACCTGACCATCGTTGAGCAGCCGATTGCCGAACGCTGGGGCAAGATCCTGCCGAAATTGCGTTTTGACCGGCAACTGATGATCAGCGAGCCGGGCGAGGAATACTGGTTTGTACGCCGCGATGCTGCGATGTTGCGCGCGAGCATTGACCGCTTCCTCGGTGGTTACAAGAAACCGTCCAACGAAGATGCCGCGTTTCTGCGCATCTATCGCCGTCTCTATCAAGTCCACTATCCATTGGCCAAGGCTGACCGCCAGCGCCTGGAAAAACTGCGTCCGACCCTGCAAAAGCACGCGCAGGCGCAGAACATGGACTGGCTCAATCTGGCCGCACTGGCGTTCAAGGAATCACGCCTGCAACCCAATGCCCGCAGCGGCAGTGGCCCGACCGGGCTGATGCAGATCACCCCGTCCGCCGCTCAGCGAGTCGGCGTGAGCAACATTCAGAATCTTGATGCGAATGTGCAGGCCGGGGCCAAATATCTGGCGATGATCCGCCGCAAGTTCTTCAACAGCCCCAAGCTCAATGAGCGCGAGCGCATGGCCTTTACCTTGGCGGCCTACAACATCGGCCCCGAGCGCGTGCAGGGCATGCGCGCTGAAGCCCGGCGGCGCGGGCTGAACCCCAATCAGTGGTTCTTCCAGGTCGAGCGCATCGCTATGGAGCAGGTGGGAATGGGGCCGGTCAGCTATGTTAATAGCGTGAACAAGTATTACTTGGCGTTCGACCGGGAGCGGGAGTCGTTGGAGCCCGGGGCGCAAAAAGTCGTCTCACGGAAATGATCTAATAAACTGATTGTTATGGCGGAATATTTGCGCTTTTAACATGAAATTTACTGATTAATATAGCGGCCAACCAACACACACAACTTCTCGCAAAACAAGGAATGCCCCATGAGCTCTCTGATCAACAAAGTACTGTTCACCCGCGCTGGCTACGGTCTGACCATCCTGCGTATTGCGGTCGGCGTAATCTTCGCTGCGCACGGTTCGCAAAAACTTTTCGGTCTGTTCGGTGGTTATGGTCTGGCGGGCACGGCTCAGTACATGGACAGCATTGGCCTGCACCCGGGCTACCTGATGGCGACCCTTGCTGGCGGCACTGAATTCTTCGCCGGGCTGGCCTTGATCATCGGCCTGCTGGTACGTCCGGCAGCATTGGGCCTGACCTTCCTGTCGCTGGTGGCGATCTTCACCGTACACATCAGTAACGGTCTGTTTATGGCCAACAACGGTTACGAGTTCGCGCTGGCCCTGCTCGGTGGCAGCCTCGCCGTGCTGATCGAAGGCGCCGGCAAGCTCTCGGTGGACCGCGCCATCGCCGGTTAAGCGCTCTGGCTCAAGGAAAAGGCCCGCATTGTGCGGGCCTTTTTTTGTTGCGGCTGATTCTTGACACTGATCGGTCACGTTCTCTAGGATGTTGCCCATGCGCCGATTTAAACAGCTACTTGCGGGGCGCCAGGTGACTTCAACAGTTGCCGTCAGAAGCCGGAACAGGGCTTCGAAATACCGCTAAAGCGCTGGTTCGGTGTTGCCTCTCACCTGCCATGCAGACTTTTGAGGCAGAGACACGACACGATGAATGCACTACGCCCTCCAGCACGTCCCGCGCCGATCACTGCGCATATCACTCAACGCAACCCGAAAATCCTCCTTGGCGGCAAACATCAGCCGACGCTGTTGCGTTATCTCGATGGCTGGCCACGTCGCAGCGGCGGTCCTGCCGCGTTCCTGATCCAGTTCGTCGAAGACGGCGAGTCGCTGGCGCGTTTTGCCAGCGACAGTTTTGATCTGGCAGTGATTCAGGCACCGAGTGCGGAAGATGCGCCGGAGATGATCAAGCAACTGATCCGCGTTGCGCGGCAGGGCCTGATTACCCGCCGCTAGGAGAGGGGACGTCTTGCCTAAGATCCGAACGCGGCGTAATCCAGATCAAGCGCTGCCGAGGACGAGGGGGTCGAACTGTTTTCGCGCAACTTCAACCAGCGGGCCGGGGACAGGCCGAAGGTTTTGGTGAAATGGCGTGTCATATGACTCTGATCGAAGAATCCAGCATTGATCGTTGCTTCTGTCAGCGATTCGCCATTAACCAGGCCTGCTTTCACTTGATCGAGACGGCGCATGTTCAAATAGCGATGCGGGCTGGTGCCGAACAGTATTCTGAAGTCCCGCGATAACGCCCATCGGTCGCGACCGACGCTGTCGGCCAACTCTTCCATGGTGATGGTGTGTTCAATGGAATCAAGGATGAACGCTCTGGCACGTTCTGCGGCCTTGTAATCATAGGAGTGCGCCGGAGCAGGAAGGCCATGAGCATCGTTCAGAGCCATTGCCAGGTCAAAGATCGCATCGTCCTCTTGCAGCGGATCCTGCGGGTGATCAACGGCTTGCAAAAGGCGGGCGGTGGCGTCGAACAGACGACGATTGGTGGAAATGCCTTCCGCGACGAAAGGCAGTGGCTTTCCGCCAAGCACTTGCTGGATCAGCGCGGGTTCAATCTGAAGAACCTGATAAATCACGCCGTCCTCTGTCGCAGCAGCGCCTGAATGTTCTTCATCCGGGTGAAGTACAAACGTGCTGCCCGGCAGGCTATGACGAACAGATCCTCGATACGCGATGTTATGGACGCCCGACAGGGTTCGCCCGATTGAGTAAGTATCATGTCGGTGAGGGGTTGTTGCCTTTGTCGACAAGTATCCCTCAATGCGTTCGATTTTGCCGGTACAGGTGATTCGACACTCTTTATCTTTATTATGGGCGAGCGACTGCACTACTCCTCCTTGAGCTACATCTATAGCACTAACGTCCTTTCAAACCGCTGCAACACCTTGCTGCAAAGCAGCGAGCAGAGTGCCGGGCATTCTGTCGCTTAATCGCAGGCGACAGAATCTAGCACTCTATGAGCTGATGTAACAACCCATTACTAAAAAATGTTTACACCTCCCGTAAAACCGCCCGCGAAGCCCGCTAGGTAATAGGAGTGAATTTTTAAATGCACCATTATTGAGCGTGTAAAGTTCTGCACAAACGTACAATACGTTTTGTGCGGGCGCCGGTAGTTTGAGTAAAGATTGATGTGCGGTGAAGCTTGGACCATCGAACGGATTTCAATAAAAATAAAGACTACAGTCACTGACTTTTTCAGATAGCTATGTGCGTGCCGCATATGCTGAACATCCCAGGGCGCTAAAAATGATAATTCCGAAGGATAAGGTATGAGTGCGCGGTCACATCCGGCGAAAGTAGCCATACTGGGTTCCGGAAGCATCGGTATTGATCTGATGTATAAAGTCTTGGCTTCCAGAAATCTGCAACTGGCTTTTGTCGTAGGACGCAATCAACACAGTGACGGGCTGTCTATTGCCAAGTCAGTGGGTGTGGAAACATCAAGCGACGGGATCGAGTTTCTCAAGGATAACGTCCAGCACTTCGATATGGTGTTTGATGCCACCTCTGCCGCAGCGCATCTCATACATAATGACTTTTTCAAGAAGAGTGGAACTTTCGCAATTGATTTGACTCCCGCCAAGCTGGGTGAGTTATGTGTTCCATCGATCAATCTGCAAAACATTGAAAATGCCCAGAATGTAAATCTGATTACGTGCGGCGGCCAGGCCAGTCTTCCCCTGGCCTATGCCCTGGCCCAATCGGTAGAGTCAATAGATTATTTGGAAGTGGTCTCCACCATTTCTTCGCGAAGTGCCGGTATCGCCACGCGTGAAAACATAAATGAATATATGACCACCACCGAATATGCACTGGGTATGTTCACTGGGGCGCGACAAACCAAGGCTATCCTTAATATAAATCCCGCCGACCCGGGTATATGCATGCAGACCACGCTATATGCACGTGCAACGTATGCTGACTTTGCTCTGGTTGAACAGCAACTCGCGCAGATGGTTGAAAATGTTCAGTCGTATGTCCCTGGTTATCAATTGGTTCTGCAGCCGATGGAGAATAACAGCTGCATCACTCTGAGTCTGACAGTGCACGGCAGTGGCGATTACCTGCCCAGTTATGCCGGTAATCTGGATATCATCAATTGTGCGGCCATTGCAGTCGCCGAGCATAAATATGCTTCCATTGGAAAATGAGGTCGGTGTGTCGGTCATTATCAGTGATTCCACTCTAAGAGACGGTAACCATGCGATCCGGCATCAACTGTCGCTGAAACAGGTTTGCGGTTACGCCGCTGCTGCCGAAAAAGCTGGAATCGATATTGTCGAAGTAGGCCACGGAAACGGCCTCGGGGGGTCTTCCAGTTTGCTGGGTTTCTCCGCCGTGTCGGACCGCGAGATGCTCGAAGCTGCAAGGGCGCAACTGGTGCGCAGTTTATTGGGCGTTCATTTTATCCCTGGCTTGGGCAAGTCTGCGGACATTGCCATGGCGCTCGACATCGGTGTGGATATCGTACGTGTAGCCAGTCACTGCACTGAGGCAAACATCACTGCGCGGTTCATCGAGCAAACCAGAACTGCCGGCAAGACAGCCTATGGTGTGTTGATGATGGCGCACATGGCCAGCCCCGAGAAACTCCTTGAGCAAGCAAAGTTGATGGAAGATTACGGGGCCCATGCCGTGATCATCATGGACAGTGCCGGCTATTCCAGTCCGAACATGGTGCGTGAGCGTATTGGTCTGTTGAGCAATCACTTGAATATTCAGGTGGGGTTCCACGGGCATAACAATCTGAGCGTTGCCGTAGCCAATACCCTGGTAGCTGTAGAAGCCGGTGCATCTATTGTCGACGGCTGTATCCGAGGGTTTGGGGCGGGCGCAGGCAACACGCAACTGGAACCTCTCGTAGCCATTCTCGAACGCAGTGGCGTGGCGGTATCGACATCATTCGAACGCATGATCGAACTGGTTAAGGATGCCGACAAATTATTGCAGCCGGAAACTCCGCATATTCAGATTTCCAACATTGCCAGTGGCTTGTATGGGTTGTTCTCCGGTTATGTCCCGCACGTTCAAAGGGCCGCCAGAAAGTTCGCCGTCAGCGAGTTCGAGCTCTACAAACGATTGGCCGAGCGCAACCTGGTGGCCGGTCAGGAAGATGTCATTATCGAGGAAGCGAGTCGTCTGGCGACCGACAATATTCTCGACAAAATGACCCGATCCAGTGATACGCCGGAGCCGTTGGAAGTCTCGCTCCTGAGTACGCATCGCTGACGGGATATCGATAATAAAAAGAGCGGTAGAAACCTGTGAGGTGGGGATGTCTGGATTGAATGGAAGCAGCTACGGTAGTTGGGTTGATGTGCCCAGAGAAGTTCTGAACGAGTATATCGACCGGCAGGTTGTCTCAGGTGATCAATTAATGATGGCCAAGCTTTTTCTCAAGAAAGATGCGTTTGTAGCTGAACACCGTCATCCCAATGAACAGTTCACCTACATTCTTTCCGGGAAAGTTCTTTTTCGCTACGGTCTGAATATGGAGAAGGAGGCGATCGTTGCGGCCGGTGAAATATTGCATATTCCTGCCAATGTTCCGCATAGCGCTCTGTGTCTGGAAGATGCTGTCGACCTGGATGTCTTTACGCCATTACGTGAGGATTGGTTAAAGGCAGGCGGTAACGATTATTTTTCGGGTCGAACTTGATTGAGCGTGTCTGGGGTTGTTGAAGAAGACTCCTGAATAATAAAAGAGTAACTGTTTACTAAACTATTAACTGCTCTTCAGTAGTGTGTACTCATGCAGGGTGCGTGAAGTATCGGCTATCGCTGAGTGCGATGGTCGGTGTTTTTATTCAATTCATTATAAAATCAAGACAGTAATTATGAATAAAGCGATTACGTATACCGATGTTTATGAGCAGGCCGGCAGCCCTGTCGAGTTGCTCGATAATGTCGTGCGCACGGCGATTTGGCCGGCCGAAACTCTTGAACACCATCTTGAATGTCTAAGAGAATTCCACGACACACGCAATATTTATCAGGAGCTGGAAAATACTCGTCGCGAGATACTTGATCAGGCGACGCTGCGACGTCTTCAAACCCTGGTTGGGTATGCCTATCAGCACATTCCTTTTTATAACCGACTCTACCGTGGGGTCGGCTTCGAACCAGGGGATCTCAACTCTCTGGAAGCCTTCTCGAAGTTGCCGATCGTGTACAAGGCCGATTTGCAGGAAGTGCACGCAGAGGTGTCGGCAAATCCCTATGTGAAGATTAACTTCATGTCCAGGACTTCTGGTTCTACCGGCGTGCCGTTGTCGGTAATTAACGATACCGACCGCCAGCGTCACTGGTTCGTCAAACGCCTTTTCATGTTTGAACAGATGATGGGCCAGCGTCTTGCGCCGGAAGACTGGATGTACTCGATCTACTACGAACCGTTTTTCCTGACGAGCATCTTCGGTGAGTACAAGACATTTACCGTCGGTTTGAACGCCGATACGCAAAAAGTCGTCGAGCATATCCGCCGGGTCAGGCCAAAACTGATCACCGGTGTTGCCAACCACGTCTTGAAAGTGGCCCGACTGCTGCCCGACGCGAAAGCGTTGGGGATTCTCGCATTTACCACTAATAGTGAAAGTTCATCGACTGGCGAACGACGCGAAGTCGAGAAGCTGACGGGTGTTCCGATACTGGATGAATATTCGTCGGAAGAGCTCGGCATCATTGCTTGGGAACAGCGAGATGGCTCCTACATGGTGGCTGAAGACACCGTTCATGTTGAACTCGTTGCTGCCGACGAGCAAAGCATGGAGCAAGTGATCGGTACCGATTTGTGGAACTTCACCATGCCGAGGATTCGCTACAACCAAGGCGATTACGCGCAATGGAAGTGCGCCGTGCCGGACATGGGGCTGAGGCGTCTGGAGCGAATCATCGGGCGTCAGGATATGAGTCTGCTCAGTCCAATGTTTGGCCAGATCGATCCTGGCCTCATCCTGGAAATTTCCGATACCACGCTGTTACCGGAGTCGGCCGGCGTCGCTGAATTTCGCGTTGTGCAAAAGACCCTGAGGGAAGTTCATCTCCTGATTAAACCTGCACGCAATGGTCAGGACTGCGGGCACGCGGTAGAAGCATTTACTCAACGGTTTCTCCCGGTGTTTGGTGCAGATATCGACTTCAAGGTTTTTCTTGTGGATGAACTGCCGCGCCTGGGCGTCAAGAAACGATGCATTGTGAGGGAATACCGTGGCTAAGAATATTGGGATCATTCATGACGATATGCACCCACTGTTGGACAAAATTGCACAGCGCGTCATAGCGCAGGGTTCAACGGTGCAGTTTATTCACTACTCGGCACTGACGTTCGGGTTTGGGGTGGCTGATTGTTTGAAGGGGCTGGATGCCATTTACCTGGATCGCATGGGCGAATTGACCCGCAGCTATTCGACCCAACTTGCATTGCTGCCCAGTCTGCAGAAGTTAAGTGGTGATATCCCGATTATCAATGAACCGTCGCACTACACTGTAGCGCGTAATAAAGCCTTGACCGCGCAACTGTTCAAAGAACGCGGCGTGCCCGCACCTGAAACTGCGATTGTTTACAGTCTCGCCCAAATAGATGACCTGGCCGGCCTTCAATCTCAATGCAAGTTTGTCGTGAAGTCGATTCTCGGTTGTTGCGCTGACGATGTTTATCTTTATCCCGACGACAACAACCGGGCGGCGATCACGGCAATGTTGGCGCGTGATGGCATGGCGATCATGCAAACATTTGTCGAACGGAAGAACCGCTTTATCTGGCGAGTCGATGTCGTCGACGGCAAGGTCATTGTGTGCAACCAGCGGTTTGCTTACAACCCGGATGACGAACTGCCAATCTGTAATGGTACGCGTGGGGGTGAGATTGTCTTCCTCAGTCCCGATAACTTGCCGGAACACATCTACAACCTGGCTGTTGGAGCTGTGCAGACGCTCGGTCTAGTCGTAGCGGGTGTCGATCTGGTTGAGGCGGACAATGGCGAAATCTATGTGATCGAAGTTAATCCCGAGCCCGATATTACTCTTGATAAGTACGAGCTCCCTTACTCTATTGCGGACTACCTGATCAAATTATGAAAAAAGTTCTGGTTGTATCTTCGTCGTCTGATATTGAACAACGTCTTGCCCGCATGCTGGAAAAGGGTGCGATTCCGCAGGAGGACTATTCGGTTTTCGTCGAGAAATTTGGCGAAGAGTCCTCAGCTTCAGATGGACTGTTCGCTAATGTGTTTGCAATCGATGACTTGCGTAATCGTGTCGCGATCGATGCCGGGGTTGAGCAGTGCCGTAGCTGGGGGCCATTTGACCTGGTAATCGCTACTGATGAGTATTCGGTGATTCTGGCAGCCGAGTTGAGAGAACGCTTGGCCGTCGCGGGACCTACAGTTGGCGAAATGCTCAAGTTCAGGGACAAAGTAGTGATGAAAGAGTCGCTGCTGGGGTCGAGTGTGCGTACGCCTGTACTCTATACGATAGATCAACTGCTCGCTGATCACAGCTTGCTGCCGGTGGTGGTCAAGCCGCGATCGTATGCCGGTAGTAAGGGTATAAGTGTCCTCCGTACGCCACAAGAGGTATTGGAACTGGCGAAAAATTTCCAGGGAACACTTACTGATAAGGAGGTCGCATTCACCGAGTTTTCGCTAAATGATCTGGAACTCGAAGAGTTCATTGTCGGCGAAATTCTGCATATCGATGGATACATTCTTGGCGGCGAAGTGATGTTCTGTGTGCCTTCGCAATACGTTGGCACCTGCCTGAATTACATCAATGGGCAACCACTGGCTTCGCATTCGGTAGAGGATCGCGAGGAGCACAAGCGCTGGCTGGAATTCTCCAGAGAAGTGCATGCCGTGATGCAATTGCCTGATGGCGCGTTCCACCTCGAAGCATTTTTAACCAGCAGCGGTGAACGCGTGTTTCTGGAAATCGGCGCGCGCCCAGGTGGTTGCTACATCGTGCCTTCCATCGAATATGCCACCGGTCTGAATCTCGACGTAGCGCATATCCAGTGCCAATTGGGAATCGCTCCCCAGGTTCCAGGTGAAGACAGCGAGCAGTTCGGCTGGGTGATTTTCCCCAAGCAAGCACCTCAGGCTCATGCACCGAAAGTGGGTGAAGTAAGCGTCCCTGATCTGAACGGATATTTGGCGCCGACCTGGACGTTCATACCGACAAACGAAGACGACTATACCGGGAGCTTTTTCTCGTATACCTCGAACCTCGGCGCCTTTGTATTCAACTCGCCAGACCATCGTTTGATGAAAGACACCTTGCAGCACTTGATGAAGAATTATCGCGTAGGGGCGCAGAACTGATGAAACGTTCACCTGATCATAAAAACAAAAACCTGACTGAACTTGAAGTTTTCGGGCTGTCGGCACAATACAACCTGGCAGACGGTCATAGCTATATTTCTGCGAAAACCCATTATCAACCGGTTCTTTCCGCACTGCCTGAACTATGGAATCATGCCGCCGAGACGACGGTTCCGCAAATGGAGAAAGAGTTCAAAGACACGTTCGCCGAATATTTTGGTCTGGACGGTCTTCGCCAGCATGAATGTTTTTCCATTTGTCCCACCGCGTCTAACAGCATTGATATCGTCGGTGCCTGGGCAAGGGCGATGAAATATCGCGTGGGTCTGGTTGAACCGACGTTTGACAACCTCGCACAACTGTTAAGGCGTCGTGAGGTCGAGCTCGAGCCCATTCCAGAGTCGTCCATCAATGATACTCAGGCGTTGAAAACGCTGATTCAGGAAAAGCAGTTGAACGCGGTTTTCCTGGTCAATCCGAACAATCCGACCGGATTGGTCATCAATCAATCACTGATGACTGAAATCATCGATCTGTGCAAACAACTCGATGTCGTGCTGATTCTCGACACATCGTTTCGGTTCTGCCACCGGACACACGTCGATGAGTACGCATTGTTAACGGAGAAAGAACTTTCATTCATCATTCTTGAAGACTCCGGAAAACAATGGCCAACCCTCGATACCAAAGCCAGCTTGCTGTCTTACAGTGCTGATATTGCACCCTTGATACGCAATATCTACGAAGAGATCTATCTATGCTCTTCCAATCTTTCGTTGAAATTGATCAGCGCATTTATCGAACATACGATCAGCTTGGGCGGTGTTTCCTATATTCACGCGCTGGTCATGAAAAATGCACAAACGGTTCGCGAGCAACTGGCCAATACGTTGGTATCGGTTGAAGAAGTCGATCCCGATTCGACCATGACCATCATGTGGTTGAATATTGAAAAAACCGGAATGACGGATCTCGAACTCATTGATTACCTGGCTCAATACGATGTCGCCGCCTTGCCGGGTCGGTACTTCTATTGGAACAGCCATCACGTCGCCGGCCATGATCGTCTGCGTATTGCATTGATGAAGCCGGACGAGCAGTTTGCCTTTTCCATATCGCGACTGCGGCATGCACTGGAGGTACTCGAGGTCGAACTTGGCGAGGCCCGTACACCTTGCCTGGAAGGGGCCTAGTCGTGAGAAAAGTTTTGATCACAGGTGACTTTGATGTCCCGCCTGACGCATTCCCACAAGATTTCGAGTTGATTCATATCCGCCGTCCGCGCGATCTCCAGCAGATCATCGAGGTGCTGCCGGATGTCGAGGATTACATTCTGGGTGGCCCCGAATATCTTTCGGCGACCGTGATCGATGCGGCTCGCGATCTGGAAAATCTGGTCGTCATGGGTACTGGAACTTCAAGTTTCGTGGATGTCGCCTATGCAAGTGAACGCGGGATCCGGATATTCAATACTCCCCATTTGAACGTGGGGGCGGTCGTCGAATTCACGTTGGCGATGATAACTGTATGCACCGCCCGGGTTTTTGAAAGCATTGCCGGCGTAAAACAAGGCGGGCAATGGCTGCAAACACCGCGACCTGCACTGAGCTCGTTGAAGATCGGTATTGTCGGGCTGGGGGCTATTGGCAAAGCGTTGGCGCGTCAGTTGAAACAGCGTGGCTGCGAGCAGGTGTGCTATTGGTCGAGAAGTCGCGATCTGCCGCTTGAGGCCAGCCTCGAGCTTGAGTACAAGTCGCTGGAAAGTCTGGTCAGTGAAGTGGATGTCGTCTGTATTCACATGACCTACAGCGAACAGACCCACTCTCTGTTCGATTCGGGACTGCTGAATCGGCTCCGGCCGGATGCGACGATTTTCAATCTTTCCAATCCGAAGATCATTTGCCCGGTTGCTCTCCGGACGTTCCTGGTAACGCACCCCGACGCCTTTTGCCTCATAGATGGTTATTACCACGAATGGGTCGAAAACAGAGGCGAAGCTGAGGATCCCTTCGGATTGCTGTCGTTACCGGCGCGCAACCTTGCCGTGACCTCCCACTTGGCAGCACAAGAACAACAAGTGGTTGCCGAGATATTTGCCCAGGCCACCGCGCGTGTCTGTCAGTTGGCAGCGCAGGAGGTGGCATTGTGATCAGAGTCGAGCCGTCGTTGCTCAAACGTTCGAATCGCTATGCTTATTCTCGACTGATCGCCACATTCGGGTTGCTGGTAGTGTCATCGCTGGTGTTGCTGCAGCCGATAGGTGTGTTGTTCAAAGTGTTCCTCGTCGCCGCCAACGGTTTTATGATGGCCGGGTTCTTTTCGGTGATGCATTACTGTTGTCATGGAACATTCTTTAGCCAAAAGCACATGAACCGGCGCTTCGGCCAATTCCTGGCCAGCGCGATGTTGATGAACTTTGCCGCATACAAGTTTTTTCACATGCAGCACCACCGGCGCACGACAGTGATCGGAGACTCCGAGCCGGCTGGCGAGATCCGCAACGTCTGGCAGTATTTCTGGTTCGCCCTGAACTGGGATTACATCAGCGCTTTTGCACGGATGTCGATCGGCAGTCTTTTCGGCTACTTCCCGTTTTTTGTGCGCAGTGAGAAAGCGTGCCGGGAGGTGAAAGTCGACGCGTGGCTGTCATTGGGGTTCATGGTCGCGATGCTGTGGCTGACATGGCTGTTTCCACTGCAAGTCCTGCTGGTTTACTGGCTGCCCGTGCAGTTGGCCTTCTCATTGAATTTTTTCTATGTGATTGGCGAGCATTCCGGAGTGGAGGCGGGTGATGATCCTTTGCAGAACACGCAAACCTTCGCTCGTCAGAACAGGCTATTCAGCTTCTTCAATCACAACAGTAACTTTCATGCTGCCCATCATTGCTTCCCGCAAGTACCGCCCGACAAGATTCCGGCGGCGCACAAACTGATCGAAGAAAAGCTCAAGCATCCACCCGTGGGTTACATCGAGCTGAACGTTCAATTGTTGCGCTCGTTGATCAAGAATCCCTTGCGATCCAAACCTGCGCCGCCTCCGGGACGAGAAACCAGTTTCTTCTATAAATTAGAGACCCGAAATGAAAGCAAGTAACTCACACCTCAAGAGTATGTGGGTGCTGCTCATTGGTAGCGCACTCAGCACCTTCGGTATCTTCCTGTCCATTCCCTTGGTCAGTTTGCACGCCTATAACGTTTTTCATCTGTCGGTTTATGAAATCGGGCTAGTGTCAGGCGTCTGGCCTGCAACGGTATTTTTCTTCGGATTTATCTGTGGAATGATCGGCGATCGCTGGGGGTACGTGCGTTCGATTCGCACCTCGGCGATCATCAATTGCGCCGCCTTCATGACATTGGCCGTGGCCAAGGATGTTGAAACGTTTGTCCTGGGCCTGGTGCTGTTCGGTATTGGAAAGTCATTTTTCGACAGCACTATTCGCGCAGCCATGACCTGCGTGTGCCTGCCTCACGAGCGGGAAAAATATTTCCGTCTGCGCTATATGCTGATGAATATCGGCTGTGTCGTTGGCCCGCTGGTAGGCGTTTACGCTTACGAGTACATGGCGAGCGGCGCATTCACTTTGACGTCGGTGGTTTATGTAGCCTTTTTCCTTTTGACGCTGGCGTTCCTGCACATCGGTGACTTCAAGGTCGAGCGCCACGATGAGCCTCGCACGACGTTTGGAAAGTTCGTGGTACTCAAGGACTTCCGCTTGCTCTGCTGGGTTGTAGCCTTTGCGCTGGTGCTGATGGCCTACGGCAGTTATGAGGCGTTCATGCCGATCATTGTCGAGCAATCAGCGGGTGCAAGACCCAGCTTCGGTGTTCTTGTGTCGTTGAACGCGGCGGTGGTGATCATTTTCCAGGTCATTCATCTGCGATACATGAAGTGGTTGCCGTTCAACCAGACAGTGATCGCCGGTATCGTTTTGCTGGTCGTCGGATTCCTGATCTTTACCGTGGACGTGCATGTGTTCGTCATGAGCTTGTTGGCAGTGGTGGTGTTTTCCATCGGCGAGACACTGTTGTTTCCCTGCTTCGAAGTGTTCATGGACAAAATCGCCCCGGCACACAACAAGGCACTGTATTTTGGCGCCGGTGAAGTCAAACAGATTGGCTTCTTCTTAGGGCCTTTACTGGGCGGGGTATTGTTCACCGCCGGCGGTAGTCATTTGTTGATTGCTGCGTGTGCCGTGTGCATCGGTCTGGCCGCAATAGCGTTGTATCAGGTGCACGCGTCATTGCGAGGCACGTCTGCATCGTCAGTTGCAATCGGAGTCGAACCCACTAACGGCTAGGGCGTCTGAAAATCCACGAGTCAGCGGCTGTTGGGCTGGCTTGTTTTTGATCAAGGTCGGGTAACTGATTGGAACACGGAACGTTCACCGAGATTTTCGACCAGGCGTACCAGATACCCATCTGGATCCTGGACCAGAAACTGGCACTGACCGATCTCTTTGTCGCCCGCCCGATACCAGACGACTTCGCGCTGCAGAAACAGCGGCCACTGAGCGGTTTGCAGGCGCTCAATGACGCTGTCGACGCACGTGACTTCGATCTGCAGATTGATGCCCCGGCCAAACGGCGCCACCAGTTCGGCCGAAAGCCACTGCTGTTCGACGCTATTGTGTTGTTCCAGCATGATTTGCGCGCCATGCAGATCAAGATAGGCGAAGCCTTCTTCTGGACGCTGATAGGCGACGTCGAACCCGATCAGGTTTGTCCAGAATTGCAGACTGCGTGGCAAGTCGGTGACGATGAGTTCGGGCACCAGTTTGTTTCGTATGAACATTTTTTATTCTGCATGAGTCATCAGGGTGCGCAGTGTAGAAGCGCGTCGCGAAGGAGACAATCTGCAGGCGACTGTTATCCCTGACAGTTTTGCGCTGGACAGATTTACGCAAACGGACCGATCAAGAAGGGCAAATGAGCAAACTCGTTTTACAGGATGTGGAACTCGGTTACGCACGACCATTGGTAAGCGACATCAATTTACGCATCGCCAATCAGGAAAAAATCGGTGTAGTCGGCATTAACGGCGCGGGAAAATCCACGCTGATCAAGTGCATCACTGGCGAACTTGAACCGACGCAAGGCAGCGTCTCGATCCAGCGCGGGTTGCGTATTGCCCATGTCGATCAACACGTACCGAAGGCGCTGCTCGGTATGTCATTCCGACAGTGTGTGGCCCTGGCATTGCCGCCGGGCGATCACGTCGCGCGCGAGTGGGAGGTCGACTACATCCTCGATGTGCTGCATGTTCCGACGCCTGTTCGCCAGCAGCATTTGATTGATTTGAGTGCCGGTTGGCAACGTTTTGCCCTTATTGCGCGAGCCTGGCTTGGCAATCCGGACATTGCCTTGCTGGATGAGCCAACCAACTTTCTCGACCTGGAAAAGGTGCTGGTGCTCGAACGGTGGATTCGCGATAACGCTGGCGATACGCCCATGATCATTGTCAGCCATGATCGACGCTTTCTCGACAACGTGACCGATTCAACGTTGTTTGTCAGGCCGGCGCGTTCGCGGTTTTTCACTCATCCTTACAGCCGGGCTGTCGACTTGCTGGAGGCTGAAGATCGCGCCGACGATAGCCGTCGCGAGCGTGATACCAGGCACCTCGAACGAATGCGCAAAAGCGCCCACCAATTGCGCCAGATCGGCGTCAACAAGCACAGCGATGCGGCACTCAAACGTTCCGCCCAGCTTGATCGGAAAATCCAGACGCTGGCCGATGCCATTCCCCGTGCGGTTCATGAACAACCTCGCGAGATTCAGCTAAGCAACAGTGGCACGCATGCGAAGGTGGTGGTGGAGTTTCAAAAGTTCACCTTGCGCACACCCGATAATCAGCTGTTGCTCGGTATTGACGAACTACGGATCTGGCAGGGGGAGCGGGTGGTGATCCTGGGGCGCAATGGCGCAGGGAAAACACGCCTGATTCAGGCGATTCACGCAGCCGTCATGGACCATGAAGCGGGCGCCCAGGCGGGTATTCGCATCCCGCCGTCCATTTCCTGCGGCTATGTCGACCATGCGATGCAGGCGCTTGATGCCGGCTCGACACCCTTGCGGTACATCAGCGAGCGCTTTCGTCTGCACGAAAACCGGACCACTTCATTGCTGGTATCAACCGGCTTCGAACTGGGCCTGCATGGCCGGCCGATCGCACAACTCAGTGCAGGGCAGCGTGTTCGCTTATTGCTGTTGGTACTGCGCCTTGAACAGCCGAATTTCTATTTGCTCGATGAGCCAACCAACCATGTCGATATTCAGGGGCAGGAAGCACTGGAGCAGGAACTGGTGCAGCATCAGGCGACCTGTATCTTCGCCTCGCATGATCGGGAGTTTATCGATCAGGTGGCTACGCGCTTTCTCTGGATCAGAGGGCAACGTCTGAGCGAAGTAGAGTCTGCAGAAGGCTTCTATCGCGAAGTGCGTGAGATGGCCGACGGTTAGTTCGGGTTTATAACAATCAATCAATAAAGAGTTGTTCTTGTCGAGCCTGTCCCTCTGCAAGGAGGGCGAGCTTACGCCAACGAGAAGCTCATCATTAAAATAAAAACTGTTATGTGAGGCAACGGATAAATGTCGACCTTTCAAAAAAACATTCTCGGTTCCAGCCAGTGGAATGATTGGCGCTGGCAACAGAAAAATGCCGTGCGTGACGAACCAGCACTTCGTGAAGTTTGTGGTGGGTGGGGCGACGAAACCAGCGTTCATATCGAAAGCAACCTGCAAGGGCGGAAGATGCAAATCACGCCTTATTACATCGATTTGATTATGAACTCGCTCAACTCAAGTCAAGTAACTGAACATCCGCTGTGGCGGCAAGTGGTGCCTTACTGGAACGAGAATGTGCCGGGCGACTACGACGGTACTTCGGAAAACTGGGAGTTGCATCATGAAATGAAAACCCCTATCTGCCAGCATAAGTACGATAACCGTGTCATTCTGCGGATGACCAATACCTGCAATGCTTATTGTCAGTTCTGCTTTGAAGCCCTTCGCACTTTGCAAGTGGATACACAGAAAGCCAACGCCAACTCGGATTCGTTTCTGGATTCGCTCGAATACATCCGCAATACACCTGGCATTGAAGAAGTCATCCTCAGTGGCGGCGATCCGCTGATGCTCTCCGACCGAAAACTTGAGGAAAACCTGGCTGCGTTGCGCGCGATCAGCGAAGACCTGCTCATTCGTATTCACTCGCGTGCCTTGAGTTTCAACCCGTTTCGGGTGACCGATGAGCTAGTGGCAATGCTGAAGAAGTACAAGGTCAATGCCTTCGGTGTCCATGTCTGTCACCCCCTGGAACTCAGTACTGACTTCGTCAATGCGATTGAACGTATTCAAGGTTCGGTTCCGGTTGTTTTCTCGAACATGCCGCTGTTACGCGGAGTCAATGATAACGAAGAAACCCTTCATAAGTTGTTTATTGATCTTTATCGCATGGGGGTCAAGCCCTATTACTTGTACCACTTCATGCCATTCTCTCCCGGGGCATCCGAATACAAGGCTTCAATCAGTCACGCCATAGCACTGATGAATCGCCTGAAGCGACGTGTGTCGAATATTGCCATGCCGGAATATGTACTTCCGCACGCTCAGGGAAAGTTCACTGTTCCACTGCTGGATTTCGAACAGGCTGAAGATTTACCACGCTTCGAATGGCGCGACGGTCAGCGTTATTACACGTTCACGAACTGGAGTGGAAAACGTTGCAGTTGGCACGACGTGTAAATGAAATCTTTAAACCAAGGTGGTGACAGTGTGAAAAAAGACGCGATTTTATTTGTTGATGTCGATGAGAGTCCCTCTGCCCGTTACAACTATCGTGAACCACACTTCGCGGTAGGACGTTCACGCGATCTTGCCTGTCTGGTTGCGGCAGTATCGGGGCGTGATTATTTGGAGCGGCTGCGGCAGGACTGTGACGAATTGTTCCTGCTCGAAGCGTTGCGCGAAGATGCCATTCTTGATTTGGTCAAGGAGCTGGAAGGACAGTACAACGTCCGCGCCATTTTCTGCCATGCCGGACACGCCTCCGCTCAGGGGCAGGTGGGTTGCATTGTTGCTCGAGTCTGTCAGCAACTCGGCCTGGTCTATGCCTGCCCCGATGCTATTGCAGCCTGCAATAACAAGTTCGTGATGCGTCAGGTTTTGTCCCGGCATGGCCTCAGGTCGGTGCCATTTGCCCTGTGCAATAACCAACAGGAGCTTGAAGAGGGCGCGGCCCGGATCGGTTATCCACTGATCATCAAACCGGCCTTTGGCGGTGCTTCGGCGTTCATCCGCAAATGCACCAACTGGAGTGAACTGCGCAGCCACTATGCGCTTTTTCTTGCACACCATGGCGAAGCGTCTTGCGCAGATTTTTATGGGTGTACGCACGTTTTGCCCGAGGGTGATGGCCCCCCGCGCAACTACATTCCGGGCCAGAGCATTTTGCTGGAAGGTTACATCGAAGGCGTCGAAGGTACTGTCGAATGCATGGTTATCGGCGAACGGGTTCATCCCGTCCTGATCAACGAAAAGCTCATGTTGACCGAACGCAGCGGTACGGTGCTTGAGAACTTGCTGATTACACCTCCTGCATCCTTTACCGATGGCGAATGCGCCGATATTCGCCAATACGCCATCGAGTGCTTGCGGGCGGTCGGTCTGACGAACGCCTTGGTACATTTCGAATTCCGGCTGACCGAGGACGGGCCGGTCGTCATCGAGATCAATCCACGACTCGGGGGGCTGTACGTCAACGCTGCGTTGCGCGATCTGGCGAAGCTGGATCCGTATCAACTCTATGTCTCATTGCTGCTCGGTGAGCAGACCACGGATATTGAGCTTGAGCGTGCGACCCAAGAGGCCGCCGAGTGCGCGCAAAGCTATGCGATGTTAGCTGTTTACCCGCAAGAAAGTGGCGTCTTCAAAGGATTTGAGGGCGTGGACTTCCTGAAGGGGCATGAGGCGGTCGTCGAATACGCCGTTCAGGAACCAGGAGGTTATATCGACGCCGATATAGAAGAACACTACTTGCTCAAATGCTGGGTCAAGGTCGACAACGCTGCACAGGCTCATGCCATGCACGACGCGGTGATGCACAACCTGAGTGCAATCATCGATCAACGGCACGCGGGTTAGAGCCATGGAAATTTCACGGATCAGCGAACACTTGAGGCAACACCACTACTGCCATGATCGTCACATTCGCGCATTGATCGACATCGCACCCGGTGAACAGGAAAGCTTTCGTGCTTACTGGTCGAACCTGGTGCGGGACGACGCTTTCAAGGATTACACCCATCGGGAGCGGCGCATATTGCGTTATCGGCGATTGCCCTGCGGTGAACTGGAGATGGACAGAAATGCCGAATACACGTCATCAGTGGTCTATCCGGTCAACTATCGCCAAGGGACGAATACCCTGAGCTATGCCGAAGACGGTTTCATTGCTCATCCTGTCTTGCAGCAACTGCTGGCGGTAGACATGGCCGTGCTCGGCGCGCAACTGGATGAGTGTGGGTACTGCATCGATATTCATCAATTTCGCGTGAAGGCGGACAACGAGGCCAGCAGTCCGACAACGTCGGGTATTCATCAGGATGGCCTCGACTGGGTTTTCATGCACTTCATCGATGCGCACAACACGATGGCGGTGAAGTCCGAAGTCTTCGCCACGCAGTCCCCGGACAGTTGTCTGTTAAACGTAACCATGGCGCAGTTCCTCGAGACCGTCGTGATTGATGACCGCCTTGTCTATCACCGTGCCGGTGACGTCCGGCAAGTGGCGGCTCGGCAACCGGCCTGGCGTGACCTGCTGCTGGTGGGTTTTCGCCGCCAGGCCACGGATGAGAAGGCGCTCACCCGATGATCAAGGAATCTGCGTTGATACGGTCTGCCCGCAATGGGCATCTCCTTGTTTTTGCCCGGGGCGTTTCCGATTTTGGTGCCTTTCTCAATATGGTGGCGTTATCCACCTATGTTTACTGGCTCAGTCAGAGTGTGGTCTATGTCAGTGTTTTCCTGGCGTGCCGCGTGGTTGGCGGCATTGTTGCCAGCCTGTTCGGGACTGCTCTTTTCAGGCGATATGCCGGCCGCAGCACGTTGGTGGGACTGGATCTTTGCAGGGCACTCTTGCTGTCTCCGCTGATCTTTCTTGTGCCGGCGCATCAACTGAACATTCTGCCGTTCATAGCGTTTGGCATCGGATTGTGCAATTCGCTGTTTGCCATCGGACTCAATAGTCAATTGCCGATCTGGGTCGCGCCCGATCAGCGCGTGTCCACGAATGCATGGCTGACTTCGGCCGCCGCCGCCGGTGCGGTCTTCGGCAGTCTGATTTCCGGGTTGCTGATTGCCGGTTGGGGGTTTGAAGCGGTTTTCGCAACGAACATCGTCACTTATGTAATGGCTGCCACGCTTATTCTGCCGTTGCGTGCGTTGTATCCGCTGTCCGCCAGGGTGCACAGGGGATTGGGTGACGAGTGGCGCTCGCTGACGCATGGACTTGGCAGTTCACCGGTTCTGGCTGCGATGGTGATCATCAGCCTGCTCGATACGCTGGGCAGCGCGGCACACAATGTCGGCTTCCCTGTTCTGTCCCGGTACATCAGTTCGGATTCGGCGAACACCGTCATGGGGTATTTGCTGGCCGTCTGGGCCGGTGGCAAATTCGCAGGAGCACGTTTGGCCAATGGCTTGTTGAAAGGGCGGGGCACGCTGGCGATGGAGCGTCTGTTCCTGGTGGGGGTGGCGCTGATGTCCGCCGGCTTTATCTGCACGTTTCAGCAAACGCAGTTGTGGCTGGCGTTGATCTTTATCGTCTGGGCCGGTCTGGGCGATGGTATTACTGAGGTGGCACTGATCTCGCGTGCTCAAAGCGAGCCGGATGCGCTGCGTTTGCCATTGTTCAGTTTATTGACGCTCGTGCAGATGACAGGTTTCGGCGTCGGAATGTTGATCGTCGGGCCTTTCTACGTGATGTTGGCTCCGGCACAGGTGATCGTACTGTTTCATGGCTTACCGCTGACTGCGCTGCTCGTCGTCGGACTTTGGATGTATTTCAAGCGTCGACGCTTCGCTGCAAAGACTCTGCTCGAGGAGTAAAGGGACGTCAGGCAATCCTGTGAGTGAGTCGACACCGTGGCGTGTCGATTCATTCATAGGAGATTTTGTTGATATACCAGGTTGCCTCACCGGTCGGCGTCTGGACGATGACTTCGTCGCCTTCCGCTTTCTTCAGCAGCGCCCGAGCCATCGGTGAGTCGATGGAGATGTAGTCATTGCGCGTATAAATTTCATCGTAACCGACGATCCTGAACTTTTTGATTTCACCGTCGTCATTCTCGACCTCGGCCCACGCGCCGAAAAACACCTTGCCTTCCTGCTCCGGGGAGTAGTCGACCACCCTGACGTCTTCCAGTCGTTTGCGCAAATATCTGACCCTTCGATCGATTTCGCGTAGCAGTTTTTTGTTGTACTGGTAGTCCGCGTTCTCGCTGCGATCGCCGAGCGAGGCCGCCCACGCAACCTTCTGTGTAATCTCGGGGCGATAGACACGCCATAAGTGATCAAGCTCTGCCTTCAGTGCGTCGTGGCCACCGCGAGTGATGATATTTGTGGCCAAGCGGCCTCCTTGAAAAGACTCGGAATCGGGACGGCTTGAGTCTATCAACCCTCGCGCAACACTGTCAGCGGACTTGCATTCAGCGCCCGGCGCGTACCGAACACGCCTGCACCGCCAATCAGCGCCGCGCCAATCAACGGCAGCACCAGCAGCCATGGATGCGGTTGCCACGGCAGATCGAATGCGTAGCGATACAACACCAGGCTCACCACTTCCGAACCGATGGCTGCGAGCAAACCACTCACTGCACCGAGCAGGCCGAATTCGATGCGCCGCGCCTTTATCAGCAACTGCCGCTCCGCCCCCAGCGCACGCAACAGCGCACCTTGGCGAATGCGTTCATCGAGCGTCGCCTGCAGGCCGGAAAACAGCACGGCCATGCCCGCTGCCAAAACAAACAACAACACATATTCGACCGCCAAGGTGACTTGGGCGAGGATGCTGCGCAGTTGTTCCAGCAGCGCTTCGACCTGAAGAATGGTCACCGCCGGGAAGGTGCGCGACAGTTCGACGATCTGCTGATCATGACCGGGGGCCAGATAGAAACTGGTCAGGTAAGTCGCCGGCAGATCCTTCAGCGTGCCGGGCTGGAAGATCATGAAGAAGTTCGGTTGGAAGTTGTCCCAGTTGATCTCGCGCAGGCTGGTGACCTTCGCTTCACGATTGACCCCGCCGACGCTGAACACCATGTGATCGCCGAGTTTGAGCTTGAGGCTTTCGGCGACTTTGCCTTCCACCGATACTCCGGGAACACCATCGGTTGGCTGATCCTTCCACCATTCACCCGCAGTGAGCTTGTTGCCCGCCGGTAAATCAGCGGCCCAGGTCAGACTCAAGTCGCGTTGCACGGCGCGGTCGCCGGCCGAATCCTTACTGACGATTTGCTGCACGGCTTCGCCGTTGATGCTGATCAGCCGCCCCGGTACCACCGGATACAGTGGCGCCGCTTGCGCGGACACTTTGACCAGGTGATCGGTGAAAGCCTGTTTGTCTGCCGGAAGAATGTTCAAGGCAAAGTAGTTCGGCGCGTTTTTCGGCAACTGGTTTTGCCAGGTGTCGAGCAGTTCACCACGCAACAGGGCGATCAAGGCCATCGACAGCAGAATCAGGCCGAATGCCAACGACTGACCGGCCGCTGCCAACGGATGGCGCAGCAACTGGCCGAGGCCCAAGCGCCATGGCAGCGAAGCACGGGCGAGCATCCGCCGCAGGCTTTGCAGCAGCAACAACAGCAAACCACCCAATACTAACGCGGCGACCACGCCACCGCCGAGCAGGGCGAATGTCAGCAGCAGATCCAGACTCAGGCGCCACATGATCAAACCGAGCGCACCCAGAGCGGCGCCATAAACCATCCACGTGCTCGACGGAATCGGCAGCATGTCCCGGCGCAGTACACGCAGCGGCGGCACGCGACCCAATGCGGCCAGCGGCGGCAAGGCGAAACCGGCCAACGCCACCAACCCGGTGCCGATTCCGGCGATGGCTGGAAACAGACCGCCCGGTGGCACATCGCTTGGCAACAAATCATGCAGCAGCGCGAACAAACCCAGTTGTGCCAGCCAGCCGAGCAGCGCTCCGCTGAGCGCGGCGCACAAGCCGAGCACGGTCAACTGCAAACTGAACAGCACCATGGTTTCCCGGCGCGAAAGACCGAGGCAACGCAACAACGCACTGGCATCGAAACGGCGACTGGCAAAACGGTTCGCCGACAACGCCACTGCCACGCCGGCCAACAGGACGGCGACCAGACTGGCCATGTTCAGATAACGCTCGGCCTTACCGAGGGCACCGCCAATCTGCCGGTTGCCATCGCGCGCATCCTGAATCCGCTGGTTGGCGGCGAGCCCGGGTTTGATCAGTTGCCGATAGGTTTCCAGCGCCTGCGGTTCACCGCGCCACAGTTCGCGGTAACTCACGCGGCTGCCGGGTTGCACGACACCGGTGGCGGCGAGGTCATCGAGGTTGATCATCACCCGCGGCGTGAGGCTATAGAAGTTGCCGGCGCGATCCGGTTCGTAGGTCAGCACGCGCGCCAGTTTCAACGTCTTCATGCCGACATCGATGCTGTCGCCGATCTTCAGATCCAATGCGGTCAGCAGACGTGCTTCGACCCAGGCTTCGCCGGGTTGCGGTTCACCGCCGGTTTCTTCGGCGGCGAAGGGAGCAGGTGCGCTCTTCAGTTCACCGCGCAACGGGTAGGCGCGGTCGACGGCTTTGATGCTCGAGAGCTGGATGCCGTTGTCGGTGGCGATGACACTGGAAAACTCCACCACTTGCGCATGCTTCAGGCGCAGCTCGGTGCCACTCCTGATCTGTTCTTCACGGGCCGGCGAACTTCCCTCAAGCACCAGGTCGGCGCCGAGAAATTCGGTGGCGCGCAGCATCATGGCGCCGTTCAGGCGGGCGCCGAAGTAACCAATGGCGGTACTTGCCGCCACCGCCACGACCAGCGCAAAGAACAACACGCGCAATTCCCCGGCGCGGGCATCGCGCATGAGTTGGCGAATGGCGAGACTGAACAGACGCAACAGCGGCAAACGTGCCATCAAGGCTCCAGAGGGGCGACCAACAGCCCGGCTTCAAGACGGATCAGGCGCCGGCAGCGATGGGCCAGGCGTTCGTCGTGGGTCACCAGCACCAGGGTGGTGCCGCGTTCCTTGTTCAATTCGAAGAGCAGATCGCTGATGCGCTCGCCGGTGTGGCTGTCGAGGTTGCCGGTCGGTTCGTCGGCAAACAGCACGTCAGGCTCGGCAGCAAACGCACGGGCAATCGCCACACGTTGTTGCTCACCACCGGAGAGCTGGCGCGGTGAATGCGTCAGGCGCTGGCCGAGGCCGACCCGTTGCAGCAATTCAGTTGCGCGTTCACGGGCATCTTTGCGGCCATCGAGTTCCAGCGGCAGCATGACGTTTTCCAGCGCATTGAGGCTGTCGAGCAACTGGAACGACTGGAAGACGAAACCGACATGCTCGGCACGAATGCGTGCGCGCTGGTCTTCATCGAGATTGCTCAGGCCCTGGCCGGCGAGAATGACTTCGCCACTGCTCGGCAGGTCGAGACCGGCGAGCAAGCCGAGGAGGGTGGATTTACCGGAACCGGACGCGCCGACGATGGCCAGGCTGTCGCCCTTGTTCAGTTCCAGGCTGAGTTCGTGCAGGATAGTCAGTTCACCTTCCGCGCTGGGAACCACTTTGCTGAGGTTCTTCGCGGTGAGAATGCTTGCGCCCATGGAGAATCCGATGCGTGTGTGGTTTTTGAGTGCTGGCCTGGCCTTGATGTGCATGGCCCAGAACGCAGCGGCGGGTACTGTCCTGATCGTTGGCGATAGTATCAGCGCCGGTTTCGGACTGGATACCCGCTTGGGGTGGGTGTCGTTGCTCGAACAACGGCTCAAACAGGAGGGTTTCGACGACAAAGTGGTCAATGCTTCCATTAGCGGCGACACCAGTGCCGGAGGCCAGGCGCGCCTGCCCGCGCTGCTTGCAGAGCATAAGCCGGAACTGGTGATCCTCGAACTGGGTGGCAACGATGGCTTGCGCGGAATGCCGCCAAATCAATTGCAACAAAATCTTGCCTCGATGATCGACAGCTCGCGTCAGAGCGGGGCCAAGGTGCTGTTGCTCGGCATGCAGCTGCCGCCCAATTACGGCAAGCGTTACACCGATGCTTTTGCCGAGGTCTACGGCAAACTCGCCGACGATAAAAAGATCCCGCTGGTACCGTTTTTCCTCGACGGCGTCGGCGGGCATCCGGACTTGATGCAGGCCGATGGACTGCACCCGGCAGCCGGGGCTCAGGGCAAGTTGCTGGAAAATGTCTGGCCGACGCTAAAACCGCTGTTATGAGGCTTTTCTAAGGGCAGGCTTTCGGCTAATGTGGCGCCCCCTTATTTGGAGCCCCCGATGTCGCGTTCTGCCTGGTCCCTGTTTGCCTACCAACTGATCGAGCCTGACGAGCAGCTGGATCTGTTCGCCTGCCAGGAAGTGCGGGTGCATCTGGTGACGCGGCAACTCGAACTCGGTGGCTCGGCCGATCGGACCCTGTGCGGCAGCCTGCTGCCGGCGCAGCCGCGCTGGTCGAGTGTGGATCGTCGGGTGTTTCAGGATCAGCGCCTGTGCTCGCTCTGCCGGGCGATTCTGGAATCGCAGAAGCGCGGCACCTCGCCGATCTGGCCGGAGCTGCGTTTCGAGCTTTAAGGTCAAAAGATCGCAGCCTTCGGCAGCTCCTACATGGGTTCGCGTAATCCTGTAGGAGCTGCCGAAGGCTGCGATCTTTTCGCATTCAGCACGGTCCATCGGCGTGGCTCCCCGAATATTCAAAGTGCGGTGTACAATCGCGCCCTTATACCCTTGTTGATCATGCGAAGGATTTTCCGGATGTTGCCGCGCTTTCCTGCCGTCACCCGCTGCCTGTCACTTGCCGCCCTGTGTGTGGCCGGTCCCGTTGCTGCATTGGAGTTTCCCCTGCCACCACCCGGTGAAGACATCATCGGTCAGGTGCAGGTGATCAAAGCCAAGTACGAAGACACTTTCGCCGATCTGGGCACGAAGTACGATCTGGGCTACTCGGAGATGGTCGCGGCCAACCCGGGCGTCGATGCCTGGTTGCCAGGCGCCGGCACCGAAATCGTCTTGCCGACCCGTTTCATTCTGCCGCCGGGCCCGCGTGAAGGCATCGTCATCAACCTTGCCGAGTACCGCCTCTACTACTTCCCGAAAGGCAAGAACGTGGTTTACACGTTCCCGCTGGGTATCGGTCGTGAAGGTTGGGGTTCGCCAATCGCCCATACTTCGATCACCGCCAAGACGCCAAATCCGACCTGGACGCCTCCCGCGTCGATCAAGGCTGAACACGCCGCAGATGGTGATCCGCTGCCGAACGTAGTGCCGGCCGGCCCGGACAACCCATTGGGTCCGTTCAAGTTCACCCTGGGCACCCCGGGTTACCTGATCCACGGCTCGAACAAGAAATTCGGTATCGGCATGCGCACCAGTCACGGCTGCTTCCGCATGTTCAACAACAACGTGCTGGAAATGGCCGGCATGGTGCCGGTAGGCACGTCGGTGCGCATCCTCAACGATGCTTACAAGTTCGGCAGCAGTGGCGGCAAGGTTTATCTGGAAGCGCACACGCCGATCGACGACAAGGGCAACCCGTCGGTGGTCGACAAGCACACTGCGGTGATCAACGCGATGCTCAAGCGTGAAGACGTCACCAGCAACCTGCGCGTGAACTGGGATGTGGTGCGTGATGTGGTCGCAGCCGAAGATGGCCTGCCAACGGAAATCGGCACACCGAGTACCTCGGCGCCGATGGTCTCGAGTACACCGATCGACTTGCAGCAATAAGTCGGGGTGCAGAACCCGCCGATGCGTGGAGTGTCGGCGGGTTTTTTATTGCCCGGGGAAAAGCATCGGACATAAAAAAGCCGACCCGAAAAATCGGGTCGGCTCGATAACAACCCCGAAGGATTATTACTTGCGGCTAGCTTTGTCCAGCATGCGCAGAGCACGCTCGTTAGCTTCGTCAGCAGTCTGTTGTGCTTTTTGAGCAGCAGCCAGAGCTTCATCAGCTTTACGGTAAGCTTCGTCTGCACGAGCCTGGGAGCGAGCAGCTGCGTCTTCAGTAGCGGTCAGACGTGCTTCGGTTTCTTTCGATGCGCTGCTGCAACCGGTAGCCAGAACTGCGGCCAGAGCCAGAGCAGAGAATTTCAGAACGTTGTTCATCGTGTTCCCCTTCAAGGACTTTCAATTAAGTGGCTGTCTCCTCACGATTGAGGAAATAGCCGGCGTACATACTACCCATTACTTGTAGTAAGTAAACTGACGTGAGGCAAGAAGCAAAAAAAATTGTAGGCGTTGATTCTTTTTCGAGCAACTTTTAACTGCGTTGTTTAAAAAATACCCAGCTGCAAGCCCCGAGCTGAGCGAGTTAATGAGAAAAAGTTCCCGCTGCCGCGTGCTGTTTTTGCAGTCTTGGCTAAAGTCTTTCTAGATGAATACGTCCACACTTTTGTTCCGATTCTGCGTGCTGCTTCGCTTATCTTTGTGCATGTTGAGGTGACTTTAAAAAACGCTGCACGTCTTAAGTCTCAACATCCGGCAATGTTCAGGTGAGCGGCCCGGGAAGATCTTCTCCCAGGCTCACCCTGCGTCCATCGGAGCAACCCACGCCAACTCGCTTGATGACGAGCGTACCTTGAGCATTTTTGCCAATGGTGCCTACTATTTATCAGGTGCCAGGTTGCGCGAGATCGGTGTGGCTCTTCTCGGTGTCCATCAGGCACGGGGTGGCGTAGATGTTCCTTCGCCGGAAAAACATCGGTAAGGTAGGGGTCAGAATTCAAGACCCGCGAGGAGTAGTGATGAGCGAGGCGTTGTCCATCCACCATGACCAGGCTGGTCATCAGTTCGAGACCAATGTGGACGGTCATCGTGCCTACCTGACCTATATGGATCTGGGGAAACAGACCCTGGATATCTATCGCACCTTCGTGCCCAACGCCCTGCGTGGCCGTGGCATTGCCGCAGCGCTGACCGAAAGCGCGCTGCAGTACGCCGAAGAGATGGGTTACACGGTGATCCCGTCCTGCTCTTACGTCGAGCGCTACATGGAGCGCCATCAGCGCCGCGCCGCCAAGATCTGAATCGCACACACAAAAACGCCGGGCAATGCCCGGCGTTTTTTTATGCCTGTAAAACGCGGATCAGCTGCGCTGGCGTTTCGGCAACACGTCCTTGAGCTTGGCGTGCATGCTGCGCAACGTGTTCTCGGTGGCGGACCAGTCGATGCAGGCATCGGTGATCGACACGCCGTATTGCAGGTCGGCGAGGTCTTTTGGAATCGCCTGGCAACCCCAGTTCAGATGACTCTCGACCATCAGGCCGATAATCGACTGGTTGCCTTCGAGGATCTGGTTGGCGACGTTCTCCATCACCAGTGGTTGCAGCGCCGGATCCTTGTTGGAGTTGGCGTGGCTGCAGTCGACCATGATGTTCGGCTTGATCTTCGCTTTGTCCAGCGCCTGCTCGCACAGGGCAACGCTGACCGAATCGTAGTTCGGCTTGCCGTTGCCACCGCGCAGCACCACGTGACCGTAGGCGTTGCCTTTGGTAGTGACGATCGACACGCCACCTTCCTGGTTGATACCGAGGAAACGATGCGGGCTGGAGACCGACTGCAAGGCGTTGATCGCCACCGTCAGACCGCCGTCGGTGCCGTTCTTGAAGCCGACGGCCGAGGACAGGCCGGAAGCCATTTCCCGGTGAGTCTGCGATTCAGTGGTACGCGCGCCAATGGCCGACCAGCTGATCAGGTCCTGCAGATACTGCGGGGAGATCGGGTCGAGGGCTTCGGTGGCGGTTGGCAGGCCTTTTTCGGCCAGATCCAGCAGCAACTGACGACCGATGTGCAGACCGTCCTGGATCTTGAACGAGTCGTCCAGATACGGATCGTTGATCAGGCCTTTCCAGCCGACGGTGGTGCGTGGCTTCTCGAAATACACGCGCATGACCAGATACAGGGTGTCGGAGACTTCCGCCGCCAGCACCTTGAGGCGATCCGCGTATTCGTGGGCAGCCTTGATATCGTGGATCGAGCACGGGCCGATCACTACGAACAGACGGTGGTCGGTGCCATCAAGAATGTTGCGAATGACTTCGCGGCCCTTGGTGACGGTGCGCAGGGCAGCATCGCTCAGAGGGATATCACGCTTGAGCTGATCGGGAGTGATCAGGGTCTCGTTAGAGGCGACGTTTAGGTCGTTGATCGGTAAATCAGCCATCGTTTACTCGTCAGGTCACGGGTGCCGGCCGCCAGCGATCCCCGCGCGGCGGAGCACAGCAGATTAAAGCGCGTCGGGGAGCGGAACCTTAGCGCGTAAAGCGCCTGCTCGACAATGGGCAAAAGGTGCTTTAGTCCAGCGCTGCCTGCGCAAAAGCCTTGCGCACGCTGTCGTGGGAGAACTCGTCGGCATGTTGCTCGACCCATTGCAGGGCCACCGCCTGAATTTCTTGCAGGTCATCGTGGGTTTCGTGCATGCGGCAGTAGCGCTCGATCTGACACACTTGTTCACCCATTCGCGCGCTGAACAGCGTCTGCTCATCGGTAAACGCGATGCCCACCAGATAGCCTTTTTTACGCCGTAGGCACCACGCCACATAGCCCGGATAACAGATGTCGGCGTTGAGTGTCGGCATGCGCACTTGCAGCGCTGTGCCATGACGCCAGGCACGGTGGTAATTGCAAGCGATGCCGCCGAGGCTGATAGTGTGCAGCTGTTGCCTGGAAATACACTCAGGCTTGAGCAAGGTTAATTCAACCGGCACCTCGTCCGGATGAGGAATGAAACGTCCCATGAGCACAGACTCCCTGTGTCGGTCATTTGACATTGTTTCCCCCAGTATAGTGGTCGAATCCGAACTGACCGATTTCGACGCCGATCAACGGCTATTGGCGATGAGCGGCGTTTCGCTGGTGATTTTCACCAGTGTCGGCTGCGCCAGTTGCCGTTATGCCCGCGAGGTGTTGCCGGGACTTGATCTCGCCATCAATCAGTTGTGCTGGATCGATGCCGGCGACAACGGCGGGTTGGTCGAGCGCTATCAGGTCTTTCATTTGCCGGCGCTGTTTTTGGTGCGCGACGGTGAGTTCTTTGGGGCATTGCACACGCGCCTGACGGCCGATGCGTTGAGCGCGGCGCTGGCGCAGGCACTCGGTCGAGTTGCAGAGGAGTTGCCATGATGGGGGCAGTGAATAAACCAGGCTTTGATAAACCGAAGGTGGGGATTATCGGCACCGGCGCAATTGGTGGTTTCTACGGCGTAATGCTGGCGCGTGCCGGTTTCGATGTGCACTTTCTGTTGCGCAGCGAGTTTTCGGCGGTGGCCGAGCGCGGTTTGCACATCAACAGCGCGGTGCATGGCCCGCTGACACTGAATCCGGTGCAGGCCTATTCGGCTGCCGAGGATATGCCGAAATGCGACTGGCTGTTGGTCGGGACGAAAACCACCAGCAACGCCGGCCTCGCGCCTTCTATCATTCAAGCGGCCAAACCGGATGCGAAAGTGCTGGTGCTGCAAAACGGCCTCGACGTCGAAGACAGCTTGCGTGAATTGCTCCCCGACTCTCTGCACCTGCTGGGTGGTTTGTGCCTGATCTGCGTGCACCGCGAGGGGCCGGGAGTGGTCACCCACCAAGCACTTGGGGCGGTCAACATTGGCTATCACAGCGGCCCGGCCATTGATGATGTCGCGCGCATGGCGATTGTCGAAGAAGGCGCTGGGTTGTTCCGCACCGCTGGAATCGATTCCCAGGCAATGCCCAACCTGCATCACGCACGCTGGCAGAAACTGGTCTGGAATATTCCCTACAACGGTCTGTCGGTACTGCTCGGTGCGGGTACCACATCGCTGATGGCCGATGCCGACAGCCGCGCTTTGATCCAGGCGTTGATGGCCGAGGTCGTGCAGGGCGCCAAGGCATGCGGTCTGCAAGTGCCGCCCGGTTATGCCGATTTCCTGTTCACGATGACCGAGAAAATTCCCGACTACTGGCCGAGCATGTATCAGGATTTTATGCATAAGCGACCGTTGGAGCTGCAAGCGATCTACGTTCGGCCACTGGTGGCGGCGAAAGCGACCGGGTGTGAACTGCCGCGGATCGAAGCGCTGTATCGAGCGTTGAGTTTTATCGACCGACGTAACACCCGAGTCGGTTTTTTTGGGGAAAGCGGGGAAGGCAATGGCCAAGAACATCGATGACAAACTGGTGCTGGCGATTTCGTCGCGCGCCTTGTTCGACCTGAGCGAGAGCCACAAGGTCTATCTGTCGAGCGGCGTTGAAGCCTATCGGCAATATCAGATCGAGCATGAAGACGAAATTCTTGCGCCCGGCGATGCCTTCCCGCTGGTGGAAAAACTCCTGAAACTCAACAGTCGTCTTGGCCGTGCGCGGGTCGAGGTGATTCTGGTCTCGCGCAATAGCGCCGACACGGGCCTGCGCGTTTTCAACTCGATTCATCATTATGGCCTGGCGATTTCCCGCGCGGCGTTTGTTGGTGGGCGCAGTCCGTATCCGTATCTGAAAGCCTTTGGTTGCGACCTGTTTCTGTCGACGCATGCCGAAGATGTGCGCGCGGCGCTGGACGCCGGATTCGCCGCCGCAACGATTCTGTCCGGTGGTGCCAGTCGTGCGGCCAGTGACGAATTGCGCATCGCCTTCGACGGCGATGCGGTGATCTTTTCCGATGAGTCGGAGCGCGTCTATCAGTCTGGCGGGCTCGAAGCGTTCCAGGCCAAGGAGCGCGAGTCGGCGCGCGAGCCGTTGCGTGGCGGGCCGTTCAAAGGCTTTCTGGCGGCGCTCAATCTGTTGCAGCGTGAGTTTCCCGATGATGATTGCCCGATCCGCACAGCGCTGGTCACCGCGCGTTCGGCGCCAGCGCATGAGCGGGTGATCCGCACCTTGCGTGAGTGGGACATTCGCCTCGACGAATCACTGTTCCTCGGCGGCCTGACCAAATCGGCATTCCTCGAAGCGTTTGCCGCCGACGTGTTTTTCGACGATCAGGCCGGCCACTGCGAACTCGCCCGCGAAGTCGTTGCCACTGGCCACGTGCCGCACGGCATCAGCAACGAACCGTCGGTCTAAAGCCCTTTGGTTCAAGACGTTGCGTCGCCCGTCGTAGTCGCCAAGGCACTGCTAAGCTGAATCAAATCTCCGCCATGTTGGCACGCGAGGAGGTCATATGATTCGTTCGATGCTGTATGCCACTGACCTCGGTCTGTACGCCCCGTTAGTGATGCAGCATGCCCTGGCGTTGGCGCGAACGTTCAATGCCGATTTGTATGTGGTGCACGCGGTGGAGCCGATGGGGCTGTTTGCCGAATCGGTGTTGCAAAGTTATCTGGACGAGCAGGCATTGAACGAATTTCACAGCCAGGGTCTGAAAACAGTCATCGCCAATATCGAGCAGCGGGTGCTGGATAGTTTTCGCGAAGAACTCGGGGATGAAGGTGAGCAGGATCTGCAGCGGATTCGCGCGGTGCGCGTGGTGCAGGGCGATCCGTCACAGGTGATCCTCGACCAGGTGCAAAAACTCTCTGTCGATTTGCTGATCGTAGGCAGTCACAGTCATGGGGTGGGCGCGGAAACACCGTTGGGGCGCACGGCAGCGCGGGTCCTGCAATTGGCCAAGGTGCCGGTTTATATGGTGCCGTTAGTGGAGCGCCGGCGGCGGGAGGATCGCTGAAGCAGGAATAATGGCGCTTTGATAAAAAAGTTCTAGATTTATTCTCTAAACCATTAATATAGTTATATACCGTCGCTGATGCCCGTGGCGTCTACCTGCTTTGAGGGATACATATGAAGCTTCAACAATTGCGCTACATCTGGGAAGTGGCGCACCACGACCTCAACGTTTCCGCTACAGCCCAAAGCCTTTACACCTCGCAACCGGGCATCAGTAAACAAATCCGCCTGCTGGAAGACGAACTCGGCGTCGAAGTGTTTGCCCGCAGCGGCAAGCACCTGACCCGCGTGACCCCGGCCGGCGAGCGCATCATCACCACTGCCGGTGAGATTCTGCGCAAGGTCGAGAGTATCAAGCAGATCGCCCAGGAATTCTCCAACGAGAAAAAAGGCACCCTGTCGATCGCCACCACCCACACCCAGGCACGTTATGCGCTGCCACCGGTGATCAGCAATTTCATCAAGCAATACCCCGACGTAGCGCTGCACATGCACCAGGGTTCGCCGATGCAGATCGCCGAAATGGCTGCTGACGGCACCGTCGATTTTGCCATTGCCACCGAAGCGCTGGAGCTGTTCGGCGATCTGGTGATGATGCCGTGCTATCGCTGGAACCGTTGCGTGGTCGTGCCCCAGGGCCACCCTCTGACCAAGCTGCCGAAGCTGACGCTGGAAGCACTGGCCGAATACCCGATTGTGACTTACGTGTTCGGCTTCACTGGCCGCTCCAAACTCGACGAAGCCTTCAGTCATCGCGGTCTGACACCGAAAGTAGTGTTCACCGCGGCCGATGCCGACGTGATCAAAACCTACGTACGTCTGGGCCTGGGTGTGGGCATCGTCGCTAAAATGGCGGTCGACACCAAACTCGACAGCGATCTGGTGGTACTGGATGCCAGCGAATTGTTCGAATCGAGCATCACCAAGATCGGCTTCCGTCGCGGCACTTTCCTGCGTGGTTTCATGTGCGACTTCATCGAGAAGTTCGCCCCGCACCTGACTCGCGAAGTCATGGCCAAAGCCATTCAGTGCCACAACAAGCAGGAACTGGAAGAGCTGTTCGACGGCGTCGAACTGCCCGTCCACTAAGCAATTGCCTCAGAGCACCTCGGTGACAGCGAACTGTTGCCGGGTGCCCGCCACCAGAATCTCCACCTCATCGCCTTCGCACTTGCCCAGCAGACCTTTGCCCAGCGGTGAGCGCGGGGTGATCACGGTTATCGGCTGACCGACTACGTCGACTTTCAGGCCTGCCGCATCCGGTGCCAGAAACAGCCACTGCTCGCGACCCTTTTCGTCTTCCAGGCCGAGCAAGGCGCCGACTTCGATACCTCGATTTTCATCGTAGGCACGCAGCGTCAGGTTCTGGCACAGCGCCAGTGACTGACGGATTTCCTCGACTCTTTTTGCTTGCCCGGCCGCCAGATACGACGCCTCAAGCCCAAGCGTGTCGTACTTGTTCTCGGCGATGTTTTCTTCGTGGGTCGCGGTTTCGTAAGCGGTTTGCGCGGCGCGCTCAGCGATGTCGAGGTCGATGCGCAGTTTGTCGAGAATCAGTTGGTGGACGATGTGCTTGTTCATGATCAATCGCAGAATTGCAAAACGTTGGCGCGGCTCTTTTCGCTTGGAGCGGTCTGATCCTGCTGCAGCCAGAACTGGCACTTTGGATTTGACTGATTGCGAATGCTGCTGCGGGCCTGATCCATGCGCACTTGCTGCTCGCTCTTGCGCAGGTTTTCTTCGTACTGTTGGAACAGCGGGCTCTGCGGCGGGATATCCGGCTGCACCTGCACCGCCGGCGGATTAGCCAATTGCTGCACAGCCTGGGCAACCGGTGCCAGTTGTTCTTTGAACAGCAAATGCGACAGCAGCCAGCAGGTCAGTGCAATGGCGACAAAGCCCAGCCACATGCCCAGGGCAATACTGCCGGTCAGATGCAGCGCGCTAAGCTGAACAGGCAAAGGGCGACGCGGGTTGGGGCGATAGGGCATGGCTGCCTCCTGGCGGATGATGACGGGCAAGTAGCGATTGTCGCACGAAGATTAATCGCCGTCGGCTCTTCTGCGCGAGGTCATTTATGCGGACAATCGGTGCTTTTGCCAACGGGAGTCTTGAATGCCTGAATTGAAACCCCGCTGGGATATTTTCTGCACCGTGGTCGACAACTTTGGCGACATCGGCGTGACCTGGCGTCTGGCCCGGCAGTTGGTGGCTGAGCATGGTTTGGCAGTGCGCTTGTGGGTCGATGATCTGCGCGCATTCGAACGCATTTGCCCGGCGATCGATATAAACGCCGCACAGCAATCGCAACAAGGCGTCGAAGTGCGGCATTGGCCGGTTGAGTGGGAGCACACGGATGCGGCGGATGTGGTGATCGCCGCGTTTGCCTGTCAGTTACCGAGTGATTACATGGACGCGATGGCAGGGCGTGAACAGCCGCCGCTGTGGATGAACCTCGACTACCTCAGTGCCGAAGACTGGGTGATCGGCTGTCACGGGTTGCCGTCGGTCAAATACAAATCGGTGCAGAAATTCTTCTTCTTTCCGGGATTTCAACCGGGTACTGGCGGGCTGTTGCGTGAGCGAGGATTGCTCGAGCAGCGTCGGCAATTTCAGCAGGATGCCGAGGCTCAGCGCCAATTCCTGCAAGGCCTCGGGATCGATCGTGCGCCTGACGCCCAGCTGATTTCGCTGTTTGCCTACGAGAATGCCGGGCTGGCCAGTTGGCTGGACGTGTTGGCAGCGGACACCGCGCCGACCCATCTGCTGGTGCCGGAAGGGCGGATTCTCGGCGATGTGGCGCGCTGGCTCGAGGTGGAAGCCCTGGCGGTCGGTGCGATTCATGTGCGTCAGTCGCTCACCGTACAAGTGCTGCCGTTCGTCCGACAGGATCAATATGATCACGTGCTCTGGTGCTGCGATTTCAACGCGGTGCGCGGTGAGGACTCATTCGTCCGCGCGCAATGGGCGGGGCGACCGATGCTCTGGCACATCTATCAGCAGGACGAAGACATCCATCTGGATAAGCTCGACGCCTTCCTCGCGCTCTATACAAAAGGCCTGTCACCGGCCGCTGCCGAGGCGATGAACGGTCTCTGGCAGGCCTGGAGCGCCGGCCGGCCAATCGGTGAACACTGGCTCGCGGCCCGTAATCATTGGCCAGAACTGCAGGAAAAAGCCGAGGAGTGGTGTCTGGAACAAGGCTTGCAGGCCGATCTTGCCGCAGCGCTGGTACAGTTTTACCTAAATTGGATATGATACGCGGCCTAGATTTTTGTAAATCCCATCCAAATTCGGATATTCGCAATGAAAACTGGTAAAGAACTGAAACCCGGTACCGTGATCCGTCTCGAGAACGATCCTTGGCTGGTTCAGAAAGCTGAATTCACCAAGTCGGGCCGTAACAGCGCGATCATGAAGACCAAGCTGAAAAACCTGCTGACCGGTTACAAGACCGAGATCGTTTACAGCGCTGACGACAAACTGGACGACGTAATCCTCGACCGCAAAGAAGCGACCCTGTCCTTCATCAGCGGCGACACTTACACGTTCATGGACACCACTGACTACACCATGTACGAGCTGAACGCTGAAGACATCGAAGCTGTTCTGCCTTTCGTTGAAGAAGGCATGACCGATGTTTGCGAAGCGATCTTCTTCGAAGAGCGTCTGGTTTCCGTAGAGCTGCCGACCACCATCGTGCGCGTAGTTGACTACACCGAAGGTTCGGCTCGCGGCGACACTTCCGGCAAAGTCATGAAGCCAGCCAAGCTGGCTAACGGTACCGAGCTGCAAGTTGCTGATTTCATCGAAATCGGTGACAAGATCGAAATCGACACCCGTGAAGGCGGTTCCTACAAAGGCCGTGCTAAATAAGCATCGGTTTTTGCGGAAAGAAAAAGCCCGACCATTGAGTCGGGCTTTTTTGTGCCTGGGATTTGAGTTCCACACAATCCCCTGTAGGAGTGAGCCTGCTCGCGATAGCGTCATTCCAGCCAATATCTTCGTTGAATGATTTACCGCTATCGCGAGCAGGCTCACTCCTACAGGGAGATGCGGTTATTTCAGATGTTCCTTCAACTCCTGCGAAGCCTGCAGCATCGCCGAACGCACCGCCGGCACCTGGCTCACCACGTTAAGCAAGCCGTAATCGTGAATCATGCCGTTGTACCGCACCGACGTCACCGCGACACCCGCCTCGTCGAGTTTGCGTGCGTAGGCTTCACCCTCATCGCGCAGCACATCGGCGCCTGCGGTCTGCACCAGTGCGGGCGGCAGGCCCTTCAGTTGCGCGGTGGTTGCCCGCAGCGGCGAGGCGTAGATCTCGTTTCGCTGTTTGGCGTCGGTGGTGTAGTTGTCCCAGAACCACTTCATCATGTTACGCGTGAGGAAGTGTCCTTCGGCGTACTGATTGTAGGAGCCGGTATCGAAATTGGCGTCCGTCACTGGCCACAACAACACCTGGAATTTGATCGCCGGAGTGCCTTTGTCTTTGGCCATCAGTGCCACCACGGCCGCCATGTTGCCGCCGACGCTGTTGCCCGCCACGGCCAGGCGCTTGCCGTCGACATTGATCTCTTTGCCGTGCTCGGCGACCCACTTCGTTGCGGCGTAAGCCTGGTTGATCGCCACCGGGTAATGCGCCTCCGGCGAAGGCGTGTAATTGACGAACACCGCCGCCGCTCCCGAACCCACCACCAGATCCCGCACCAGCCGCTCGTGCGTCTGGAAATCGCCCAGCACCCAGCCACCGCCGTGGAAGAACATGAACACTGGCAGCTCGCCCTTGAGCCCGGCCGGCCTGACGATGGTCAGGCTCAACGGTTGGCCATCGGCCTGGATGGTCTTCTCGCTGACGTCCGCTTTGGGCAGCGTCAACTTGATCCCGGACTGCGCACCGACCAGCACGGCGCGGGCATCTTTGGGCGTTAGCTGTTCAATCGGTTTGCCGGTGCCGGCATTCAGCACATCGAGAAATGCCTGAGTGTTGTGTTCGACATCACCGGCGAAAGCGCTGTGGATAGACAGGGCGAGAAGGGTACCGGTCAAGACTTTGCTGAAAGTGTGCATGTTCATTTCCTGTTCGGGCCTGGGGCATCAGTGATCAGACGGTAACGTGCAGGCGCACATCGACGTTGCCACGGGTGGCGTTGGAGTACGGGCAGACCTGGTGAGCGGCGTCGACCAGCGCTTGAGCGTCGGCCTGTTCCAGACCTGGCAGGCTGATGTGCAGATCGATGTCCAGACCGAAGCCGCCAGGGATCTGGCCGATACCGACGTGAGCGGTGATCGAGGCGTCGTCAGGAATTTTGCGTTTGGTCTGGCTGGCAACGAATTTCAGTGCGCCGATGAAGCAGGCCGAGTAGCCAGCCGCGAACAGTTGCTCTGGGTTGGTCGCCGCGCCGCCGGCACCGCCGAGTTCTTTCGGGGTAGCGAGTTTGACGTCGAGGATGTTGTCGCTGGAGATCGCACGACCATCACGGCCGCCAGTGGAGGTTGCGATTGCGGTGTAGAGAGTTTGCATGGTGTGAGCCTCATTGAGTGTGTTTGTGTGCGCTAATTGTTTGTGCGCTAAGTAAGTGCGAGATGAATGTATCGCGCTAATATTTAGTGCGCAAGATAAATTTTTGAAAAATCTGCGTTTCGACAAAACGGCGAATCGCTCGGTCAGCCTGAACAGTGCGATTTAGAGGGGATGGCGGGGAGATCAGGCGTTGAAAAATATTCTTCAGACGACGAGATCAAATGTAGGAGTGAGCCTGCTCGCGATAGCGTTGGTTCAGTCGACTTCTGAGTTGACTGGCACACCGCTATCGCGAGCAGGCTTACTCGTACAAGGATTGGTGGGCCTTAGCTAAGGCTTTCTTGTAGATGGCTACGTAGCGCCTGCAACTCTGATTGCAGCTTCTGCAGGCGTTCCAGAGAGAAGCCGCTGGCGCCGAGAATGCATTGCGGGACCGTCTGGGCTTGCTCTTTCAATGCACGGCCTTGTTCGGTCAGTTCAACAATTACCACGCGCTCATCCTCACGACTGCGCGTACGGCTGAGCAAGCCTTCAGCTTCCAGCCGTTTAAGCAGCGGAGTCAGCGAGCCGGGATCGGTCAGCAACCGCGAGCTGATTTCTCCGACGGTCAAACCATCCTTCTCCCACAGCACCATCATCGCCAAGTACTGCGGGTAGGTCAGATTCAAGGCTTGCAGTAGCGGCTTGTAGACCTTGGTCATCATCAGCGAAGTGGAATGCAGGGCGAAGCACGCCTGATTGTCGAGGAGCAGGTCGTCGCAGGTGTCGCGTTCGGAAGTCATGTCAAAGCCTTGTTCGATGATGGTCATGAATCTAGCGCTCGAACCTTTAATGCGCCAGATAATTCTCCGGATTCAATGTCTGCCCAGATCGCGCTGCAACGCCAGATCCCAAGGCGGCACCGGACTGAAGCGGGTCTTGAGATATTCAAGCAACAAGCGGCTGCGCGAGTTGGTTTGTTGTTCCATGCGCAGCGCGTAGATGCCGGTGGACTCCGGTTTGGGCAGGCCGTTTTCGCAGAACAGCGGCAGCAATTCGCCGCGCAACAGGTATTCGCTGGCCAGCCACGTCGGCAGATGCGCGATGCCCAAGCCGGCCAGAGCGCCGCAGACCAGGGCCTCGGCATTGTTGGCGCTCATGCGGATGCGCGCCGGACGGTGCAATTGCATCTGCCCGTCCTGTTCGAAGCGCCAAGCGAAGGGTGGGGCGAGGCCTTCCCAGTCCAGGCCATCATGTTCATGCAACTGCGCGGGCGTGTTTGGCATGCCTCGGCGCTGCAGATAATCGGCGCTGGCGCAGGCAATGCGCACCATGCTCGCCAGCGGTGTGGCCACCACTCGCGTATCCGCCATCTGCCCGGCCCGCAGCACCAGATCGACTTTGCCCAGGTTCGAGCCGCCCATGTCGACGAAACTGTCGATCAAGTGCAACTGCACGTCCAGCCCCGGGTACAGGACGAGAAAGTCAGCAATCACCGGCGCCAGATGTCGGCGCCCGAACGCGGCGGGGGCATCGATGCGGATCAAACCCTCGGGCGCACTGCTCAGGGACACAGCCTCGGCGCGGGCCAGTTGCAATTCGGCGACTATCCGTCGCGCGCGTTCAGCAAACGCCAGGCCTGCCGGCGTTGCGCGCACGGCATGGGTGCTACGGACAAACAACTGGCTGCCAACGGCGCTTTCCAGACTGTCGATCCGTCGAGCGACGGCCGAAGGTGTCAGCGGATGGCGGCGCGAAGCGGCGGAAAAACTGCCGCTCTCCAGCACGTCGAGAAACAGCCCGAGTTGATCGGTCAATTGATTGGGATTCATATCGGTTCAACGCTTGTGCGAAATCGGCATAGCCATTGTGCGTTGCTATGCGTTTCCCCGCCAGCCGTGACTGCGTAGGATGAATCGCCTGACGTGAGAGGAATTTGCTGTGATGGAGTTTGTGTTGTACCTGCTGTTCGGCGCCGCCCTTGGCACACTTGGCGGCATCTTCGGCATCGGCGGCGGTTTGATTGCCATTCCGTTGCTCGGTGTGTGGTTTGGCCTTGATCAACAGATTGCCCAAGGCACCGCACTGGTGATGGTCGTGCCAAATGTGATGCTGGCGCTGTGGCGTTATCACCAGCGCAATCGCATTGAACTGCGGCATGCGTTGCCCTTGGCGGTGATGGGCTTCTGCTTTGCGTGGATCGGTTCGATCTGGGCGGTGGGCATTGATGCGCAAACCATGCGCATCGGCTTTGTCGCGTTCCTGGTGGTGCTCTCGGCGTACAACCTGCTGAAGATGTTCGGCAAGCAACCCGCTGCGACGTCTGAAATGCGCTATTCCTGGCCTTGGCTTGGCGTGCTCGGTGCGGCGTCCGGGACCATGGGCGGTTTGTTCGGTGTCGGTGGGGCGGTGGTGGCAACGCCGGTGCTGACTAGCCTGTTTGGCACCACGCAAGTGGTTGCTCAAGGTCTGTCGCTGGCGCTGGCCTTGCCAAGCACCGGCGTGACCCTGGTGACTTACGCGGTACACCACGAAGTCGACTGGATGATCGGTCTGCCACTGGCCATCGGTGGTCTGGCCAGCATCAGTTGGGGGGTGAAAGTCGCCCACGCGATGCCGGAAAAACTCCTGCGTGGGCTGTTCTGCGGTTTCCTGGTGCTGTGTGCGGTGATGCTCGCGTTTAAAGTTTGAAGCCTTCGACGATGTGCTCGGCCAGGCACTCGGTGATCGGCGACGGATTGTTCAGGTTGCGGATCAGCATGATGCTGGCCTCTGGCAGCAGCGGCAGATCCTCGGCGGCGCCGAGAATGCGCATGTCCGGGGTGATCAGGCTCTCCAGTTGCGCGGTGATCGCCAGACCGGCGCTGACCACCGCCATCAATGCCGAAAGGCTGGTGCTGTTGTAAGCGATGCGATATTCGCGGCCCATCGCATCCAGCGCATTACACGCCCACAAGCGGCAGAAACAATCACTGTTGAACATCGCCAAGGGCAGCGGCGTCTGTTCGTGGGCGCTGAAATTCTGCGCCTCGGCCCAGACAAAACGCTCCTTGCGCAGTAGTTGGCCGATCTCGTTGCCCGGTTCGCGGGTGACAATCGACAAGTCCAGGTCGGTGCGCTGCAGCAGTTGTTTGGTCGACTCGCAATGCACTTCGATCTGGATCAGCGGATAGAACTGCGCAAACCGCGACAGAATTCCCGGCAGGAAACGCATCACGTAATCATCCGGTGTACCAATGCGTACCGTGCCGACCATGTGTGGCTCGCGCAAGGTGTTGAACACTTCACTGTGCAACTTGAGGATGCGCCGCGCGTAACCGAGCAGCACCTGGCCTTCAGCGGTCAGGCGCACCTGACGGCCGTCGCGCTCGAACAACTGTCGCTGCAACACGTCTTCTTCCAGACGCTTCATCTGCATGCTCACCGCCGATTGTGTGCGGTTGACCATTTCGCCGGCGCGGGTGAAACCGCCCTGATCGGCAATCGCGACAAAGGTGCGCAGGACATCGGTATCGATACTGGGGTAGGCCGACAATTGATGAATCTCCGTGATGCATGCCATCAGAAACATTTGTTGGATTGATCTTAGCGCCGGCGTGAGACTTGAGCCATCCACAAAGGAGGCAACACGATGAAAGGTCAAAGAGAGTATGTAGACGAATCAAAATTTTCCGGCCACGGCCATATCGTTTCCGACCTGCTGCACAAGTTTAGCCGCTGGTACGAACTGCACCGTGAACGCGAGTTGCTCGCCAGTCTGAGTGACGAAGCGTTGAAGGACATCGGCATCAGTCGTGCCGACGTTGAACACGAAGCCGTGCGGCCGTTCTGGGATGACCCGATGCATAAATGATGAGCAGAGCGCTACACAAACCAACTTCCAGTGAGGTAGGTTGCGAGCAGACAAGGAGATGCTCATGCCCGCAACAGTATCCTTTTCCATCAAACAGGCGCGACGTCTGGCGCTGGCTGCCCAAGGCTTCAACGGGCGCCAGCCGCCGACTGTCAAAGCCGCTCACGTCAACCGGCTGATCGAACGGCTGGGTTTGTTGCAAATCGACTCCGTCAACGCGGTGGTGCGCTCGCATTACCTGCCGCTGTTCTCCCGTCTCGGCTCCTATTCCTCCGATTTGCTCGACCAGGCTGCTTGGAGTTCGGGGCGACGTCGTACGCTGTTTGAATACTGGGGACATGAAGCGTCATTGCTGCCGCTGTCGATGTATTCGTTGATGGCTTGGCGCATGCAGCGAGCCAGGCGCGGCGAGGATATCTATCAGCAACTGGCGAAATTCGGTCGTGAGCAGCAGGACGTGGTTCGCCGGGTCTTGAATTCGGTTGAAGAGCAAGGCGCGTTGGGCGCCGGCAGTTTGTCGATTCGCGAAGACAAGGCCGGACCATGGTGGGACTGGAGCGCGGAAAAGCATGCGCTGGAATGGTTGTTTGCGGCCGGTGAAGTAACGGTGGCGGGGCGTCGTGGTTTCGAGCGTTTGTATGATTTGCCGGAGCGAGTGATCCCGTCATCGATCCTGCAACAAGCTCTGCCGGATGAAGCCGAGGCGCAGCGAGGGTTGCTGCTGCACGCGGCGCAGGCCTTGGGTGTCGGCACCGAAAAAGACCTGCGCGATTACTTTCGTCTGAATCCGGCGGATGCGCGCCCACGTCTGGCGGAGCTGGTCGAGGCCGGGCAATTGCAACTGTGCGAGGTCGCCGGCTGGCGGCAAATCGCCTATTGCCTGCCGGAGCCGAAAGTCCCGCGCAAGGTGGCGGCCAGTGCGCTGTTGTCGCCATTCGATTCGTTGATCTGGGAGCGCAGTCGCACCGAGCGGTTGTTCGATTTCCGTTATCGGCTGGAAATTTACACGCCGCAGGACAAGCGGGTTTACGGCTATTACGTGTTGCCGTTCTTGCACAACGAGCGAATTGCGGCGCGGGTTGATTTGCGCGCCGAGCGGGCGGCGGGGCAGTTGGCGGTGCATGCGGTGCACGAGGAGGAGCCGGGACTGGATGAAGAAGGGATGTTGGCGCTGGCCGCTAATTTGCGGCAGATGGCGGACTGGTTGGGGCTTGATCGGGTGCAGCTCAATTGTCAGCGTGAGAGTGCGGCGCGGTTGCGGGTGGCATTGGCACAGATTGGGGGCGACTGAACCGGCCTCTTCGCGAGCAGGCTAGCTCCCACAGGGGGTTTGTATACGACACAAATCCCCTGTGGGAGCTAGCCTGCTAGCGATTTCAGGCGACGCGGTCTAGCGGCGAACCTGCTTCAGGGTTTCGGCAATCAGAAACGCCAATTCCAGCGACTGATCGGCATTCATCCGCGGATCACAGTGGGTGTGATAGCGATCCGACAAACCATCTTCAGTAATCGGCCGCGCGCCACCGATGCACTCGGTTACATTCTGCCCGGTCATCTCGATGTGAATGCCGCCGGCATAACTGCCTTCCGCTTCGTGCACCTGGAAGAACTGCTTCACTTCGCCAAGAATCTGCGCGAAGTCGCGGGTCTTGTAGCCGCTGCTGGCCTTGATGGTGTTGCCGTGCATCGGATCGGAACTCCACAGCACTTGCTTGCCTTCACGCTGCACCGCGCGGATCAGCGCTGGCAAATGATCGCCGACCTTGTTCGCACCCATCCGTGCGATCAGGTTCAGACGGCCCGGATCGTTGTCCGGGTTGAGCACGTCGATCAGACGGATCAGGTCATCCGGGTTCATGCTCGGGCCGACTTTCACGCCGATAGGATTATTCACGCCACGGAGGAATTCGACGTGTGCACCGTCAAGCTGGCGGGTGCGGTCGCCGATCCACAGCATGTGCGCCGAGCAATCGTAGTAATCGTTGGTCAGGCTGTCGCGACGTACGAAGGCCTCTTCGTAATTCAGCAGCAGCGCTTCGTGGGCAGTGAAGAAACTGGTTTCGCGCAGTTGCGGTGAGCTGTCCATGCCGCAGGCGCGCATGAATGCCAGGGTTTCATCGATGCGGTCGGCGAGGTGGCTGTACTTCTCGGCCAGCGCCGAGTTGGCGATGAAATCCAGATTCCATTTGTGCACCTGATGCAGGTCGGCAAAACCGCCCTGAGCGAACGCGCGCAGCAGGTTCAGCGTGGCAGTGGACTGGTGATAGGACTGCAGCAGGCGCTCCGGATCCGGTACGCGACTTTTCTCGTCGAAACCGATGCCGTTGACGATGTCGCCCCGGTAAGCCGGCAGCGTCACGCCATCGATGGTCTCGTCGTTGGCCGAACGCGGCTTGGCGAACTGACCGGCCATGCGCCCGACCTTGACCACCGGGCAACCGGCGGCGAAGGTCATGACGATCGCCATTTGCAGCAACACTTTAAAGGTGTCGCGAATCTTCGCCGCGGAGAACTCGGCGAAGCTTTCCGCGCAATCGCCGCCCTGCAAAAGGAAGGCCCGGCCCTGAGTGACTTCGGCAAACTGCCGGCGCAGTTCGCGCGCTTCACCGGCAAACACCAGCGGCGGATAACTGGCCAGGGTTTGCTCGACCTGGCGCAGGTGCGCGGCGTCGGGGTATTGCGGTTGTTGCTGGATCGGCAGGGCGCGCCAGCTGTCAGGGCTCCACGGTTGGCTCATCACGGTCTCTAGGGGTCTACGCACGGAAGGCCATGTTAGCAGCAATTAGTGCGTGACCTGCTCCCGTCCCATCACCGACAATCGCCGCTTTGCCACGGTGCCACAGCGGTGCCATCGCGTCACCGCGCCCGGTGACCATCAGGAGACGAAATGACTGAGGAGCGCGTCGAGCATCTGCTCGCCGAAGTACAGGATGAGTTCGGCGTGATTCGCGTGCTGGAAGTGGCTGATTACCGCTTTCTCGAGTTCGGCGATGCCATCGAGCAAAGCTGCGTGTTCACCGCCGACCCGAGCTGGCTCGAATACGATTACACCCGGGCGATGCTGATCGGCGCGTTGTGCCATGAGCAGCCGGAGAGTGCGCTGTTTCTCGGGCTCGGCGCTGGAACGCTGACTCAGGCCTGCCTCAAGTTTCTGCCGCTGGACGATGTCGAAGCCATTGAACTGCGTCCGGATGTGCCGCGCCTGGCCATCGAATACCTTGGCCTGGATGATGATCCACGGTTGTATATCCGCGTCGGCGATGCGCTTGAATTGCTGCCAACGGCAGAGCCTGCGGATCTGATTTTCGTCGACCTGTACACCGATGTCGGCCCGGGCGTCGGGCATCTTGCCTGGAGTTTTCTCGGTGATTGCCAGAAACGCCTGAATCCGGGCGGCTGGCTGGTGATCAACCAGTGGGCCACCGATGATGGCAAGCCGTTGGGTGCGGCGTTGTTGCGCGGGCTGTATCACCGGCATTATTGGGAGCTGCCGGTGAAGGAGGGCAATGTGATTCTGATTGTACCGGCGGACCTCGATCAGGTGCTGGACATGCAGGCGCTGACTGCCCGGGCCGAATCGTTGGCGCCGAAGCTGGGGTATTCGTTGCAGTCGTTGATCAACAGTATTCGCCCAGCCACCTGAGGCATCTGTGATGGCCCCTTCGCGAGCAGGCTCGCTCCCACATTGGAATGCATTTCCCTGTGGGAGCGAGCCTGCTCGCGAAGAGGGTCGATAACCTGCGAAAATTTCAGATCCCTTTGAAAATGCCAGGACGCCGCTCCACCAGCGACCGCACCCCCTCCTTGGCATCCTCACTGGCCAGCAACTTTTTCACCAGTGCTGGCAATGCCTGCGCCGCCGCGGTCTCACCCTCATACCGAGCCTGTCGCGCTGACAGCAACGTCGCTTGCACCCCCAATGGCGCCTGCCGGGCAATCCGCTCTGCCAATTCAATCGCCCGCGGCAGGAGGTCTTCGCTGGCCATGACTTCCTGCACCAACCCCAGGTGCAACGCCTCGTGCGCATCGAACTCATCGCCGGTCAGCAACCAGCGCATCGCATTGCCCCAGCCGGCAATCTGCTGAAATCGCAGAGTCGCGCCACCAAAAGGAAAGATCCCACGCTGCACTTCCATTTGCGCGAAGCGGGTATTGCTCGCGCACAGGTTAATGTCGGCGGCCAGCATCAACTCGATACCAATGGTCAGGCAATAACCTTGCGCGGCGACAATCACCGGTTTGCTCACCCGTGGTCCGACGAAAACACCCCACGGGTCGCAACCACCGGTCGGAACCTGCCAGCCTTCAGCGAGTGCGCCGCTGGCGCTGACCAGATCCAGACCAGCGGTAAAGTGCTCGCCGTGACCAAACACCACCGCCACCCGCGCTTCGCTGTCGGCCTCGAACTCGCCATAGGCCAGGCTGAGTTCATTGAGCAGGTCGAGGTCGAAAGCATTGCGCTTGGCCGCTCGATCCAGGCCAATCAGATGGACGTGACCACGGCGTTCACGGCTGACGCGGCCGGGGCAGGGCTGATTCATGGCGAAATCCTCAGGCGGGAAGGGCGGTGGCAGCGACGGTATGCCGCACGTCGATGAATCGTTTTAGCGTCATCGCCCGCAGGGCCGGGCCTTTGAAAAATAGACCTTGGCGCGATTATCCGCAAAACCCCGTTACACAGCGGTGACACAGGTATTTTGACGATAAAAAAAGCTCCCTTTTTGGGCAAAATCCGGTATAGTGCGCGCCGGCCTTTAACCGGGCCGCGTTTAGGTAGCGCATTTCCCGAAGTCAGCTTCGGCTGCACGTCCGCATTGCGGGCTCTTCCCGGACGATTCTTTTTTTCATTCATTCGTTTTCGCAAATCCCCGCCGACAAAGCTGCCAGGGCGACTCTTGAGTCTCAACACGGCATGCGCAGCTTTGGAGCATGGGTCTTTGCGGATGCACTTAGAGGCAGACCCATGACCCAGGAAACCGGCGGATTCGCCGCTTTTAATCTTAACCCGAATATTCTTGCAGCCGTCGCAGCGACCGGCTACGAAGAGCCTTCGGCGATTCAGCAGCAATCGATCCCGATCATCATGGCCGGCCAGGACATGATTGGCCAGGCGCAAACCGGTACCGGTAAAACCGCCGCGTTCGCACTGCCTATCCTGCACCGCATCGATCCTGCCAAGCGCGAACCGCAAGCCCTGATCCTGGCGCCAACTCGTGAGTTGGCGCTGCAAGTAGCAACCGCTTTTGAAACCTACGCCAAGCAAATGCCGGGCGTTACTGTTGTGGCCGTTTACGGCGGCGCGCCTATGGGCCCACAACTGAAAGCAATCCGTAATGGCGCACAGATCGTTGTCGCCACTCCGGGCCGTCTGTGCGACCACCTGCGTCGCGACGAAAAAGTTCTGTCGACCGTGAACCACCTAGTTCTCGACGAAGCTGACGAAATGTTGAAGCTGGGCTTCATGGATGACCTGGAAGTCATCTTCAAGGCTCTGCCAGCGACCCGTCAGACCGTTTTGTTCTCGGCGACCCTGCCGCAGTCGATCCGCGCCATTGCCGAACGCCACCTGCGCGATCCGCAACACGTGAAGATCCAGACCAAGACCCAGACCGTTACCGCGATCGAACAGGCTCACCTGTTGGTTCACGCTGACCAGAAGACTTCGGCCGTTCTCAGCTTGCTGGAAGTGGAAGACTTCGACGCTCTGATCATGTTCGTGCGCACCAAGCAAGCGACCCTGGATCTGGCCAGCGCCCTCGACGCCAAAGGCTACAAAGCCGCGGCGCTGAACGGTGACATCGCCCAGAACCAGCGTGAGCGCGTCATCGACTCGCTGAAAGATGGCCGTCTGGACATCGTTGTGGCGACCGACGTTGCCGCTCGTGGTCTGGACGTTCCGCGCATCACTCACGTGTTCAACGTTGACATGCCGTACGACCCGGAATCCTACGTTCACCGTATCGGCCGTACCGGCCGTGCTGGTCGCGAAGGTCGTGCACTGCTGCTGGTGACTCCGCGTGAGCGCCGCATGCTGCAAGTGATCGAGCGTGTAACCGGTCAGAAAGTCGCTGAAGTTCGCCTGCCGGACGCTCAAGCTGTTCTCGATGCGCGCATCAAGAAACTGACCAACAGCCTGTCGCCGCTGGTCGCTGATGCTGAATCGACTCACGGTGAGCTGCTCGATCGTCTGACTGCAGACATCGGTTGCACCCCGCGTGCCCTGGCTGCTGCGCTGCTGCGCAAAGCCACCAACGGTCAAGCGCTGAACCTGGCGGCGATCGAGAAGGAACGTCCACTGGTGCCGAACAACGCACCGCGTGGCGACCGTCCTGAGCGCACCGGTGATCGTCCTGATCGTGGTGACCGCGAGCGTCGCGCGCCAATGCCTCTGGGCGAAGGCCGTGCTCGTTGCCGTACCGCGCTGGGTGCGCGTGACGGTATCGCTGCGAAAAACCTGCTGGGCGCCATCCTCAACGAAGGCGGTCTGGCCCGTGAAGCGATCGGTCGCATCCAGGTGCGTGACAGCTTCAGCCTCGTCGAGCTGCCGGAAGATGGTCTGGACAAACTCCTGACCAAACTGAAGGACACTCGCGTTGCCGGTAAGCAGCTGAAACTGCGTCGCTATCGCGAAGATTGATCCGCCCTTGGGCTGATTGATCGAACATAAAAAATCCCCGACTGGTTCGGGGATTTTTTTTGCCTGATTTTTGCCTTTGTGGGAGCGAGCCTGCTCGCGAAGGCGTCAACCGAAACGATAAATATCCATGCCCAGCGCACCCATCGTGAAGCCCTTGTGCGCCACGCTGAACTCACCACCGGCGCCCCGGGCAAAATACAGCGGCAACAAATGCTCATCGCTCGGATGGCTGCGCACCGCATGCGGCGCCTGCTGGCGATAATCATGCAGCGCCGCCTCATCGTCGGCCGCCAACTTCTCGATCACCCAGTCACGGAAATCCCGCGCCCACGGCTCGACACTTTCCGGGCCGGCGTGCCAGTCCAGTTCGCGCAGGTTGTGGGTGATGCTGCCAGAGCCGATCAGCAAAATGCCCTGATCACGCAGACTCGCCAGCGCGCGGCCGACCCGGGTTTGCAGCGCCGGGCCAGCGCGACTCGGCAGGGAGACCTGCACCACCGGGATATCCGCTTGCGGGTACATCAGCGACAACGGCACCCAGACACCGTGATCGAACGGACGCTGGGGATCGAGGCGTGCTGGCAGATTATTGGCAGTCAACAGATCGGCCACCTCAGCGGCCAACTGCGGATCACCCGGCGCCGGATACTGCACTTCAAACAATGCACGCGGAAAGCCACCGAAGTCGTGCCAGGTTTCCGGTTGCGCATGGCTGCTGACGAGCAGTTCGTGGCTTTCCCAATGCGCAGAAACAATCACGATGGCTTTGGGTTTCGGTAATTCGGCGGCCAGACGCGCCAGCGCCGGGCCACTGGCGCCGGGCTCCAGCGCCAGCATGGGCGAACCATGGGAAATAAACAGGCTGGGAAACATGATGGGTTCCTGAGCGTTAAGATGAACCCATCTTCAGTCAGTTCACTGATCTAAATCTAATATAAGTTTTGATGCTTTTTGATCGAATTATTGGGAGTGATACATGCAGCCTGAGTTTTGGCACAAGAAGTGGGCTTCGGGGCAGATTGGTTTTCATCTGCCCGAGGTGAACCCGTATCTGCAGCGGCACTGGACGGCTCCGGCATCGGCGCGGGTGCTTGTGCCTTTGTGTGGGAAAAGTCTGGATCTGGCGTGGCTGGCCGGGCGCGGTCATCGGGTGCTCGGGATCGAACTGTCGGAAAAAGCCGTCGAGAACTTTTTCAGTGAGCATCAGGTGCAGCCACAAATCAGCGAGAAGGGCGCGTTCAAGGTCTATCGCAGCGATGCCTTCGAGTTGTGGTGCGGGGACTTTTTTGCGCTGACGGCGAGCGATGTGGCCGATTGCACAGCGTTGTACGATCGCGCCGCACTGATTGCCTTGCCAGCGCCAATGCGTGAGCGCTATGCGGCGCATCTTCAGCGGATTCTGCCGCAAGGTGTGCAAGGGTTGCTGATTACGCTGGATTACAATCAGGCGCAGATCCCGGGGCCACCGTTTGCGGTGGGGGATGATGAAGTGCAGCGGTTGCTAGGAGGTGTCTGGCAGGTGGAGGTATTGGAAGAGCAGGATGTGCTGAGTGAGAGCGGGAAGTTCTTGCAGTCGGGCGTGACGCGGCTGGAGGAGCGGGTTTACCGCATTTCTTCCCGATAAATAGCGTGGGATTTTCTGGCCTCATCGCGAGCAGGCTCACTCCTACAGTGATTTGTGCTGAATCGCAGATTGTGTGACCGCCACAGAACCCTGTAGGAGTGAGACTGCTCGCGATGAGGCCAGTGAGAACAGCTAACTAATCATGACAACAAAAAAGGCCCGCATCACTGCGGGCCTCTTGTTTTTACGCCAATCTGATCAACCGCGACGACGCAGCGCGTCGATACGCTCTTCCAGCGGCGGGTGGCTCATGAACATGCGGGCAAAGCCCTGTTTGATGCCACCGTTGATGCCAAAGGCGTTCAGGGTGTCCGGCATGTGCACCGGTAGACCCTGTTCGGCGCGCAGACGTTGCAGTGCGCCGATCATTGCGCTGGTGCCGGCCAGACGTGCGCCGGCTTCGTCGGCACGGAATTCGCGCTTGCGCGAGAACCACATGACGATCGCACTGGCCAGAATGCCCAGTACCAGTTCGGCGAAAATGGTCGCCACGTAGTAAGCGATGCCCTGACCTTCTTCGTTCTTGAAGATGACCTTGTCGACGAAGTTGCCGATGATCCGCGCAAAGAACATCACGAAGGTGTTCACCACGCCCTGGATCAGCGCCAGCGTAACCATATCGCCGTTGGCGACGTGACCGATTTCGTGGGCCAGTACGGCTTTCACTTCATCGGGTGAGAAACGCTCGAGCAAGCCCTGGCTGACCGCGACCAGCGCGTCGTTCTTGTTCCAGCCGGTGGCGAACGCGTTCGCTTCATAGGCCGGGAAAATACCGACTTCGGGCATCTTGATCCCGGCTTCGCGGGACAGTTGCTCGACGGTTTGCAGCAGCCATTGCTCATGCCGGGTACGTGGCTGGCTGATGATCTGGGTACCGGTGCTCATTTTCGCCATCCACTTGGAAATGAATAGCGAGAACAGCGAGCCGGCGAAACCAAAGACCGCACAGAAAACCAGCAGCTGACTAAGGTCGAGATCAACCCCGTTGGCCGCCATGAACCCGTTGAAGCCGAACAGGCTCAGGGTGATGCTGGCTATCAGCACGACCGCCAGGTTAGTGGCCAAAAACAGCAGGATGCGCATCATGGTTGTAGAAATCTCCTCAAGCTAAAGATGTAGCGTACTGCGGGGTATATAAGGTGCTGCACCGGGCTATTCAACTGAGTGACTATTTCAAACTGTGTCCTACAGCGATTTCTTTGGTGCCAGGCACATTTCCCACGACAGATACCGATAGGGATGACTACCAGCCGCGACCCGTCGCCATTACGCTGGACGCAGGTAAACGGTACGAATCGCAAGTGTAGAAGGCGTGCGCAGAGGCGGAACGCAGAAGTGTTGCTGAATCAGACAGTGCGCAACGTTTGCCCGTTGCGCACCGCTGGCCAGTTACTGGCGGTAGGACTTGAGGAAATTGCCGATACGGCCGATGGCCATTTCCAGATCGTCGACGCGGGGCAGGGTGACCACGCGGAAGTGATCCGGCCATGGCCAGTTGAACGCCGTGCCTTGCACCACCAGCAGCTTCTCGGAGAGCAGCAGGTCGAGGACGAATTTCTCGTCGTTGTGGATCGGGCAGACTTTCGGATCGATTTTCGGGAACGCATACAGCGCGCCCATCGGCTTGACGCAGCTCACCCCCGGAATGTCGTTAAGCAACTCCCAGGTGCGGTTGCGCTGTTCGAGCAGGCGACCCTGTGGCAACACCAGATCGTTGATGCTCTGATAGCCACCCAGTGCGGTCTGGATCGCGTGCTGACTCGGCACGTTGGCGCACAGGCGCATGTTGGCCAGCATGTCGATGCCTTCGATGTAGCTCTGGGCGTTGTGTTTCGGCCCGGAGATGGCGATCCAGCCAGAGCGGAAACCGGCCACGCGGTACGACTTCGAAAGACCGTTGAAGGTCAGGCAGAGCAGGTCCGGCGCCAGCGACGCGGTGCAGATGTGCACGGCATCGTCGTACAGAATCTTGTCGTAGATCTCGTCGGAAAACACCACCAGGTTGTGCGCACGGGCGATTTCCAGCATGCCCAGCAATACTTCCTTCGAATACACCGCGCCGGTCGGGTTGTTCGGATTGATGATCACCATGGCTTTGGTGTTCGGGGTGATCTTGGCCTTGATGTCGGCCAGATCCGGGAACCAGTCGGCACCTTCGTCGCACAGGTAATGCACGGCGTTGCCACCAGCGAGGCTGACGGCGGCGGTCCACAGCGGATAGTCCGGGGCCGGCACGAGCACTTCGTCACCGTTGTTGAGCAGCGCCTGCAGCGACATCACAATCAGCTCGGACACGCCGTTGCCCAGGTAGATGTCTTCGATGCCGACACCTTCGACATTCTTTTGCTGGTAGTACTGCATCACTGCTTTACGCGCGCTGAACAGGCCTTTGGAGTCGCTGTAGCCTTGCGCGGTCGGCAGGTTGCGGATCACATCCTGAAGAATTTCGTCCGGCGCTTCGAAACCAAACGGCGCCGGGTTGCCGATATTCAGCTTGAGGATGCGCTGGCCTTCCTCTTCCAGTCGTTTGGCGTGCTTGAGCACCGGGCCGCGAATGTCGTAGCAGACGTTGGCGAGCTTGTTCGATTTGCTGAACTGCATGGCGATGTGATCCCGAAAATGAACGATCCAGGCGGCGAATGGACAACCGTGCTGGGATTCCTGTGTTTTCACACAGGCGGACGTCTTGAGCCGTGGCTCCCATAATCCGTTTGAATGCGCCCGGTCTGGCTGCCAGACTGGTGCGTGACGAGGCGCAATCATACGTGCCGCCCGATCCGTGGAAAAGGTACAGATCGGGCTTTTTCAGCCGCTGAGGTGTGATGATGGAAAAGTTGGAAAAAACCCTGGAAGAATGGCGGGCGATGCTCGACCCCGAGCAATACAACGTTTGTCGTCTGAGTGCGACCGAGCGCCCGTTCTCCGGCAAATACAACGACACCAAGACCGACGGTGTCTACCACTGCGTTTGCTGCAACGAAGCGCTGTTCGATTCCAAGACCAAATTCGATTCCGGCTGCGGCTGGCCGAGCTTCTATGCGCCGATCGGCGAAAGCGCGATGACGGAAATCCGTGATACCACGCACGGCATGATCCGCACTGAAGTGAAGTGCGCGCGCTGCGATGCGCATCTGGGTCATGTTTTCCCCGACGGTCCGCCACCGACCGGTCTGCGTTATTGCATCAACTCGGTGTGTCTGAACCTCGAACCGCGCGCATAAACGATTGAAGGCGACCCTCGGGTCGCCTTGTTATTCGATAATTAAATTGCACACAATTTAATTGCTCGCTATGTTTGGCCCTTCCTGACCTGTCTGCGGAGCCCAGTGCCATGAGCGACAACCTGCTGAACATCCCCTGCACCACGATCGAGGGTGAGCAAAAGACCCTGGCCGATTTCGCCGGCAAGGCGGTATTGGTGGTCAACACCGCCAGCAAATGCGGTTTCACCCCGCAGTACAAAGGCCTCGAAGAACTGTGGCAGACCTACAAGGATCAGGGGCTGGTGGTTTTGGGCTTCCCGTGCAATCAGTTCGGCAAGCAGGAGCCGGGTAACGAAGGCGCCATCAGTGAGTTTTGCGAGCTGAACTTCGGCGTCAGCTTTCCGCTGTTCAAGAAGATCGAAGTCAACGGCGCCGGCGCGCATCCTTTGTTCGTGCAGTTGAAGAAACGCGCGCCGGGCGTACTCGGTTCGCAAGGTATCAAGTGGAACTTCACCAAGTTCCTCATCGGCAAGGACGGCCAGTTGGTCAAGCGCTTCGCCCCGGCCACCAAGCCGCAGGACCTGAGCCGCGAGATCGAAGCTCTGCTCAAATGAACAGCCTGCCGGTCGATTCGCTGAAGCTCGACAGCCAGTTGTGCTTCAAGTTGTACGCCGCCTCCCGGGCGGTGATTCGCGCCTACAAGCCGATGCTCGATCAGCTCGGCCTGACGTATCCGCAATATCTGGCGATGCTGGTGTTGTGGGAATGGCAGGACGCCGCGCCGGAGCTGCCGACCGTCAAGGCGTTGGGCGAGCGCCTGGCTCTGGACTCGGGCACGCTGACGCCATTGCTCAAGCGTCTTGAGCAGTTGCAATGGGTGCAGCGCCAGCGTTCGACGCGTGACGAGCGCGAAGTGCACCTGAGCCTGACACCGGCAGGGCAAGCCTTGCGCGAGCAGGTCGGGCCGCTCAAGGCCCGGTTACTGTGCGACAGCGGGGTTGATCTGGACCGGCTCAATGAGTTGCGTGAAGGTCTCGATCACTTGCTGGGGCAGATCAAAGCGCTGTCGTAGTCGGGATCCACTGATCGAGCAGTGCCGCCAGTTCTTCGCGGCGGAACGGCTTGGCCAGATAGTCGCTCATACCTGCCGCACGGCAGCGTTCGCGCTCCTCGGACATTGCGTTGGCAGTCAGGGCGACGATAGGCAGGTTTGGCCAGCGCCCGCTCTGGCGGATCTGCCGGCTGGCTTCGTAGCCATCCATCACGGGCATGTTGCAGTCCATCAGCACCAGATCGAATTCGTGATACTCCAGTTGATCCAGCGCTTCGGCACCATGGGCGGCGACGATGACCTCGCAGCCCAGTTTGCCGAGCATGCCTTTGGCCACCAGTTGATTGACCGGGTTGTCCTCCACCAGCAACACCCGCCCGCGCAGCACCGAGGGAGCGGTTTCGAGCTGCGCATCGTTGATTGCAACCACGTCCGGCTGCAGCGTGCGCCGCAGGTTCTGGTAGAGCGCGTTGCGCGCCAACGGTCGTGCCTGTTGTTGCAGAGGTGTGAGCGCGGCCGCTTCTTCGCTCGGCAGGAAGCTGCCGTAGGCGGTCACCAGCAAAATCGGCGCAACGAGCGTCGGGCGCAGGCCGAACAGACACTCCGGACAATCAGTGATCACCACGTCCGGCGTCAGGCCCAGCAGTGAGTCATCGATGGTGCGCTGCTCGTATGTCAGTCCCCACACCGGCAGCAGGCTTTGCAGCAGTTCCGCCAAGCCACTGCTGGCGGCGGTGATGGCGAGGATTTTCCCGTGCAGCGGCGCAGGTGCCAGCGCGCGGGTATGGCAGGGCAGAGGTAGCTCGGCACAGAACTGACTGCCAAACCCGGTCTCGGAACTGATGGTCAGGCGCCCCTGCATCGCTTCGCAAAGGTTGTAGGTCAGCGCCAGCCCCAGCCCGGTGCCGCCGTACTGGCGAGTGATGCCGGCGCCCGCTTGAGTGAACGGCTGGAAGATTTTCAGCTGCGCGTCCTGGGCGATACCGATGCCGGTGTCGCAGACCTCGATGCGCACCCCATCCTGGTAGGTCGACAAGCGCACGTCCACCCGGCCGAAACGGGTGAATTTCAGCGCGTTGGACAGCAGGTTGCTGACGATCTGCCGCACGCGAGTCGGATCGCCCAGCACCAGTGCCGGGAAGTGCGGGTCGATCAGGCAGGTCAGCTCGACGCTCGGTGCAGCGTTCTGCGACAGCAGGTTGGCGGTGTCTTCGATCAACGAGCCGAGATCGAACGGGATGTGCTCAAGCTCCAGTTGCCCGGCATCGAATTTCGACAGGTCGAGGATATCGTTGAGCAATTCCACCAGCACCTTGCCCGAATCGTGCGCGATCGACAGTTGTTGCTGTTGCTCGGCATTCAACGGGCCGTCGAGTGACAGTGCGATCATCCCCAACAGGCCGTTGAGCGGCGTGCGGATCTCATGGCTCATGTTGGCGAGGAACGCCGAGCGGGCTTCGGCCATTTCCAGAGCGGTGCTGCGGGCGACTTCGAGTTCCTGATTGGACTGGCTGAGCCGGGCGTTGATTGCCTTGAGTTCGGCGGTGCGTGCCGAGACGATGTTTTCCAGTTGCCCAAGGTAGTCGGTCAGGCGGTTTTCGGCGTTACGCCGCTGCTGGATCTCGGTGGCAATGTTCTCGAATTGCTGATTGGCGACTTTGACCAGCACACCGATTTCATCGTTGCCGTGGCCGGACGGGCACTCGAGTGTGGTCGGCTCGGCGCTGCGCGGGTCGCGCCCGCTGAGTTCGCGGATCACCCGCACCAGCGGTTTGGTCAGCATCACGTAGAACAGCGCCAACAGGATGCCGGTGAGAATCAGACTGCGGGCGAAACCATTGAGCAGGGTGACCTCGGCCCGGCGCAGGAAGCGGCTGCCAAAGGCATAGGTGTCGACCTCGAGGCTCAACACCCCCAGCGATTCGTTGGGCAGATGATCCAGATACAGACGATCCTCGAACTGGCGCTTGGCGCCAAACAGGAAGTCGCTGATCACCCGATATCCGCTTTGCAGCTCCGGGCGTTTGACGCTGGCCAGCACCGTACTGTTGTTGTCGATCAGTTGCGCAGAAATGATCGCCGGCGAGCGCAACAGCCCCAGGGTCAGTTCCTGCGCCAGTTCGGCGTCGATGTTGTAGGCGATCCGCGAGGCCGGGTTATGGCTGATTTCCAGCAAAGACAGGATTTCCCGGTTGATGGAGGCGTCTTCACTGGCATAATCGATGCCGATTTGCAGCAGGCTGAGCAGCGTGCCCAGAATGAACCCGACCAGCACGGTAAGCCTGGCTTGCTTGTAAGACAGCCGGTGGGTGAATTTGATATCCATGGGGTGTTGAACCACTTCCGTTTCCCTTCGCTGCTCAAGCATAGTCGATCATGTATGGATACCGAGGTTCCCGAATCGCCTTGTAACAAGGCTTGGTAGGTGAATTCTGATCTGTGCGTCGCCGCTGGATCGTCATCATCACTGTGAACGTGCACGAGGAGAAGACGTGGATTCCCGATTGAATGCTTTTCTTGAACGCGCCGAGTCGGTTCTGGCGCGGATCGAACCGCTGTTGCCGGCACCACGACCGGTGATCGACTGGGGCACTTGTCTGGCGGCGCGCTGGCAGCGCGACGGGCGCAGCGGCTACCTGTTGCCGCTGGAGGTCAGCCTCGACATGCGTCTGTCCGACCTGATCGGTGTTGACCGTCAGCTCGAACAACTGGGGCGCAACACCCAGCAATTTCTTGATGGCATGCCCGCCAACCATGCGTTGCTCTGGGGCTCGCGCGGTACCGGCAAGTCGTCGCTGGTGCGCGCCTTGCTGGCGGAACACGCCGCCGCGGGCCTGCGCCTGATCGAGATCGAGCGCGATCATCTGGCGGATCTGCCGCGGGTGGTCGAGCAGATCGGTAAACTGCCGCAACGTTTCGTGCTGTTTTGCGATGACCTGTCGTTCGAATCCGGAGAAGGCGATTATCGCGTGCTCAAAAGCGTGCTCGACGGCTCGCTTGAGCAGGCCCCGGACAACGTTTTGCTGTACGCCACTTCCAACCGTCGCCACTTGGTGCCGGAGAAGGAAAGCGATAACGAAAACTGGAAACGCGTCGACGGCGAACTGCACCCGAGCGAAGCCGTGGAAGACAAGATCGCGCTGTCGGACCGTTTCGGTCTGTGGCTGTCGTTCTACCCGTTTACCCAAGAACATTTCCTTAACGTCGTCGAGCACTGGATCGGCCAATTGGCGGCCAAGGCCGGTCTGAGCTGGCAGCGTGATGAAGAACTGGACATCCTCGCCGTGCGTTGGGCCACCGGCCGCGGTAATCGCAACGGACGTTGCGCGTACCAATTCGCCCGTTACTGGGTGGGACTGAAATTGTTGGAGCACAAGGCATGATTGATTTGCAACAAAGCGGCCAGGGCCTTGAAGGCTATGGCATGTTGGCCGCACAACTGGAATCGCTGCTGGCGGACGAGCGCGATTTCATCGCCAACGCCGCGCAGTTTTCGGCGTTTCTGTTCAACCAGCTCGATGACCTGAACTGGGCGGGTTTTTACCTCAATCGCAACGGCGAGCTGGTGCTCGGCCCGTTCCAGGGGCAGATCGCCTGTGTGCGTATTCCGTTCGGTCGTGGTGTGTGCGGTGCGGCGGCGGCCACTCTGCAAACCCAGCGGGTTGAAGACGTGCATGCATTCCCCGGCCATATCGCCTGTGACAGCGCTTCGAACAGTGAACTGGTCGTGCCGCTGGTAAAGGAAGGGCGTCTGATCGGTGTGCTCGACCTCGACAGCCCGAAACTGGCGCGTTTTGCTGAGCAGGATCAGGCCGGTATCGAGCAACTGGCGGCAATTTTCCTGCGTCTGACCGACTGTTGATCACGCGGTGAGGCCAGCCTTGTGCAACAGGCTGGCCGGATCGACTTTGTCGATCTGCGCGGGATCGAGAAAACGCACGGCGTACTGCATGTACACGCCTTCATTGATGAACAATCCAAACAGCTGGGCATCGATGTGCGCTTCGCGGCACATGGTCGCCATGATGGCCAGCGCCTCACTCAAGGTTTTGGCTTTCTTGTACGGGCGGTCGGCTGCGGTCAGCGCCTCAAAGATATCGGCAATCGCCATCATTCGCGCCGGCAGGCTCATGTCCTCACGCTTCAGGCGTTTCGGGTAACCGGTGCCGTCCATTTTTTCATGATGACCGCCGGCGATCTCGGCAATGCTGTCGAGGTGGCCGGGGAAGGGCAGGTGGCTGAGCATCATGATCGTCTGCACCATGTGATGATTGATCACATAGCGCTCTTCGCGGGTCAGGGTGCCGCGGCTGATGCTCAGGTTATACAGCTCGCCGCGATTGTATTTGTAGCGCGGTACATCCAGCTTGAAGCCCCATGGATTGTCTTCGGGAATCAACTCGTTCGGGTCACGTGCGAGCAAGTGCTCGGGCTTGTCTGCCAGAAGTTTTTCACTGACCGGCAAGATCGGTGGGGGCGTGCGCGCCTGACGCCGGTTTTCCTCCCATGACACGCCCAGTCGGTCGTCAAGGGTGCGCATCCAGGTGCGTTGCGCCAGTTGATCAAGACGTTGCAGATCCGCTTCAGCCATGGCCTCACTGCCCAGATTACAACGCGCGACAAACGCAAAATCGTCGTCCAGCGCCGCCAGTGTGGCGTCGCGCAACTGCGCCAATCCTGTCTCATCGCCGCCCAAGGCCCGCGCCTGCCAAAAGCTGATCCAGGCATCACGCTTGAGCACTTCGAAACGGGTGCGGATCTCATGAATGCGGTCGCTGATGGTTTCCAGTTTGGTCGCCTTGTCGACCACGTATTCCGGCGTCGTTACCTTGCCGCAATCGTGCAGCCATGCGGCAATGTGCAAGGCCTCCCATTCATCCTCGCTCGGCTGATAGGCACTGAACGCCGGCGCCTGACTGGCGGCCGCTGCCTGGGCGAGCATCAGCGTCAGCTCTGGCACGCGCTGACAATGCCCGCCGGTATAAGGACTCTTGGCGTCGATGGCGCCGGCAAGTAACTGAATAAAGGCGTCGAGCAACTGCTTCTGGCGGGCTTGCAGGCGCTGGCTCTCGATGCTCACTGCGGCAGCGCCTGACACTGCCTGCAAGAAAGCGATACGGTCAGGGCGCAGTTTTTCCAGGTCGGCTGCCGTGCCGCTGTCGTTGACCAGCAGGATCAACAGGCCGATGGTTTCGTCGTGGCGATTGTGCAGGCGGATGCCGATCAGATGAACCCGTGGCGATTGCATCACCATCAGGACTTTCTGCAGATCGGCGGCCTGATCGACGCCGAAATTGCTGACGACATTGTTGGCGCTGACCAATTGTTCGAACCACTCCGGGCCTGTGCTTTGTTGCAGGTCGTGGCCCTGAATGTCGAACGCTTCCAGTGCCTGAGGCGTGCCATCGATCACCAACCCGTAAGGCTCCATACGGCTGCTGTCGCTTTCACGCAGATAGATCAACCCTGCCTGCGCCTGGGCGATCTGTACCGTTTCGAACAGCACCCGTTGCAGCAATGGGGCGAATCGGGTTTCGGCGCCCAAAGTGTCGGTGATGCGGAAGAAACTCGCCAACGTGTCTTTCATCCGCGCCATCGACACGCTCAACTGGTCGACTTCCAGTACCGGCGAGCGTCGAGTCAGCGGAAAGTTGAAATCGAAGCTGCGGATCGCGTCGGCTTCCTTGACCAGCGCATGTAGCGGTTTGACCAGAACCCGCGAGATTACCCAACCCAGTGGCAGGCACAACAGCAAGGTGGCCAAGGTAATCAACGCGCCTTGCCAGCGCATGCGATAGGCATCGACCAGCAATTCGTCTTCCGGCACCAGGAGTGCCAACTGCAAGCCTTTGGGGCCACCTTCCTCAATGCTGCTGCGAGCGACTATCCATTGCCGGCCATCGACTTCCAGTCGCTTGCCCGTGTGCTCTGCGGACAGCAACGCGTGCAGGCTCGGACTCAGGTCGGTGGCTTTGGCCAGATGCGTGGAGCTGTCGTCGACGATCAGACGGCTGCTGTCGGGGTATGCCACGGCGTTACCGTCGGCATCGAACAGGGCAATGTCAGTGGAGGGCGTGACCACATGTTTGCTCAGGGTCGCAGACAGTGCAGCCAGCGTCAGGTCGGCACCGATCACTGCGTTTTCACCACTGCGCCGGGCCAGTGTGGTGCCGACATTGTGGGTTGAAAAAAACACATAGGGTTCGGTGGTGATCTGTTCGGTTTGCTGGCGGGCATTGATGAACCAGGCGCGGTTGCGCGGATCATAAGGGGCGTCGGTATTTTCCTGGTGGCCGATCGGGGTCAGGGCCTGATCGAAGAACAGCGATTGCGAGCGCGCTTTCCCTTGCGGGTCATGCTCGATGCTCCACACCTGATAAGCCGCCGCTTCTGGAGCCTTGAACAGGGCCTTGATCGCCGAGGTGCGAAGCGGGCGCACCATGAAGAAATCACCGTTGGCGTAACCCAGATACAGCGAGGCCAGATTCGGGTTATCACTGAGCGACTGGCTGAACGGCCTGAGCAGCGGCAATCGTTGTTCCAGGGCCAAGGCCTGTGTAGCGGGATTGACCGCCAACAGGCTCAACAAATGGCGGATCGGCTGATAGGTGGCGGACAGGTCGAGGCGCACGTCCTGTTCGATCCGGCTGAACAGCTTGTCGCTGCTCGACAGGATGATCTGCGTGGTCTGGCGATAATTGAACAACCCCAGCACCACGCCGGTGAGCAGCAGGAGAAACGTGAACATGACACTGATGTGCACGTGCAGCGGGAACCGGCGCTGTTCCGGGCGCAGTGGGCTGGGCATTTCAGGTTCTCCATGATGTTTAACTCACTGCTCAGCGCCAAGCATAGTTAAGGCACGCTCATCGTGCCTTGATCGGACAATGCCAATTGTTGCTGCAAGGCTTGCTCCAGTTCGAGTATCGCCCGGTTGATCGCCTCGCAACGACGAGCGATCTCGTTTGTCGCCAAGTCTTGCGTGCAGGCGAGCTCCAGGGCGTCGCAGCATTCGATTACCCGTGATGCCTGAGCGATGCGTGCGGCCCCCTTGATCTTGTGAGCGACCACCGCCAAGGCTCCGCGATCACCCTGCGGCGACAGCGCGAGCAGTTCCTGTCGGTCGAGGCGGCTGCTCTTGAGCAGTTCAACCAGCAAGCGCCGGGCCTGGGCAGGGCTGCCGCCCGTCAACATGTTCAGATTTCGCAGGTTGAATGCCGGTGGGGGCGACGCCGCTGCGATGCCGTCGATCCATTGGCTGAGCAGACTCAGGCTCAGGGGCTTGAACAGGCAGTCGTTCATGCCTGCCTGTTTGCAACGCTGGATTTCCTCAGGTTGCGCATTCGCCGTGAAACCCAGCACCGAGCAAGGTGGGAGGCGGTTCTGCAGCTCATGCTGGCGAATGGCGCGCGTCAGTTCATAACCGTTCATCAAAGGCATGTTGCAATCGACAATCACCAGATCGAAGGCGCCTTCTTTCCAGCGTTCGAGTCCGCTACAGCCGTTCTCGGCGATGCTGAAGTGATGGCCGAGAAATTCCAGTTGCTGACACATCAACAAACGATTGGCCGGGTGATCATCCACCACCAGAACGCGCAGCGGTGTCTGCGAGGTCTTGATCGCTGGCTCATCCCTGGCCGCGCTCGCCTGTGCCGGCAAGCTGTCCAGGGGCAGGGAAACGCAGACCTGTGTTCCGATGCCGGGCTGGCTGCTCAATTGCAACTGGCCGCCCATCATTTCACACAGGTTGCGACTGATCACCAGCCCCAGACCTGCGCCACTTCGGGCTTGCTGAGGGCTATTTTCTGCCTGGGCAAAGGGCTCGAACAATCGTTGCTGATCCTCTGCACTGATACCCGCACCGCTGTCTTGTACGGTCAATTGCATCAGAGCCCGCCCAGGCACATCAGTGGTCATGAGGTCGACGCTGATTCTGATGTGTCCTTGCTCAGTGAATTTGATGGCGTTGCTGATCAGATTGGATAGCACTTGCTTGAAACGCAGTGGGTCCAGGCATACATCGACCGCCAGATCCGGCGGATTGAAGATGACTTGCAAAGCGAGATTCTTCTGCCGGGCCAGGCCGTCGAAGATTCTTGCGACAGACGCTACTGTGTCCACCAGATTGACCCGTTCCGGGCACAGACTCAGGCGTCCGGATTCGATCCGTGCGATGTCGAGGATGTCGCCGATCAAACCCAACAGATCCTTGGCCGAGTGGTAGGCAGTGTCGATCGAAGAGCGATCCGGATGGTGTTGATCGATGCGTTTGAGCGTCAGTTCAAGCATGCCGATCACCGCATTCATGGGCGTACGGATTTCATGGCTCATGGTGGCCAGGAATGTACTTTTCGCCCGGTTGGCGTCATCTGCCTGTTCCTTGGCCGCACGCAGTTCCTCAAACAGCTGTCGGCGTTCGCTGATGTCGATCCAGCCACCGATGATGCCTTTCACGTCGCCGCTGGAGTCTCGGTACGGCAGTATCCAGTGATAGATCGTCAGGCGTCGTTTGCCGATGTGCAAAGGCCGGTCGAGCACCAGCGCAGTGCCTTCGGCGACCACTCGCTGATAATCGGCATGAAAGGCCTGGGCCTCGAAAGCGTTGCTCAGGGTGCCCTGCATGACGCTTTTGCCTATCACGTCCTCACGCTTGGCATTGAACACTTCGAGATAGCTGTCATTACAGCTTTGCAGCAGACCCTGGCGATCGCGTACGTAGATCGGATGCGGCGTACCGTTGACCAGCGAGCGCATGAATTCGAACTGATCGTTCAGGGCCCGCTCAGCCGCCTGGCGTTGTTTGATCTGGTGTCGCATGTAGGCGTTCCAGGCAAGCAGGAGCAACAGGAGCAGGCAGGCGCCGATGATCACTTGATAGAACAGGCGCTGGTAATTGCGCCAGATGTTTTGCGAGGCGCTGGAATATCCACGCCAGCGCCCGTTGATGACGCCGAGTTCTTCCGGGGAAATGCTCAGAAGCGCTTTGTTGATGATCGAGCCCAGTTCCGTGTTGTCACGTGCGGTTGCCAGAGAAAACTCGGCCTGACCGGTGCCGATGGTGGTAGTGATCTGCAGCGCCTGCTCGAAGATTCGCGAAGAAATGAAGTAGTTGGCGATCACCAGTGAATTCACCGCACCGTCGACATGGCCTTTGGCGAGCAGCGAGACGGCGCTGAAGGTATCTGCCGTTTCGATCAACTGGATCCGTGGAAATTCGCGTCGCAGGTACTCGACCAGGGGATTGCCTTGGGCGATCGCCAGTTGCTTGCCTTTGAGCTGACCCAGATTAGTCGGACTGTCGGCACTCTTGCGCGTCAGCAGCACATAGGAGTTTTCCAGATAGGGCCGACTGAAACTCAGGGTTTTTTCTCGCTCGGCGGTCGGCAGCAAGGCCGCGATGAGATCGGCCTGGTGGTCATCGATCTGTTTGATCATCTCGGCGTCGTTGCGGCTGCGATGGACCTCGAAGCGCAGGCCGGTGCGCAGGCGAATCAGTTCGAGAAGATCGGCGCTGATCCCGCGAAAATTGCCTGCGTCATCGAAGAAGGTCAGCGGCGCATAGGCCTCATTCACCACCACGCTCACTACCGGATGCTGCTGCAGCCATGTTTCTTCGCGTTCGGTCAGTTGCAGTTTCTGGTCGGTGAGCAGCAGGTCGCTGCCGGCGCTCCAGCGTTTGGCAATGTTCTCGCGCTCGCTACGCGGCACCGCTTTAAGCACGGCGTCGACGATATTCAATAACTGCGGATTGTTTCGACGTACGGCGAAGCTGAACCCCTGGGCCTCCTGTTTGCCGAAATTGGCCATGCGCACGTTGTTGAGGTAGCCCTTGTTGATCATGTAGTGGGTTGAGATCGTGTCGCCGAGAAACACGTCGGCCTGGTCGAAGGCCACGGCGTTAATGGCATTCTGGTAGGAGGGATAGCAGGTGATGAGCGCTTTGGGATACAGCGCCTTGACCTCATGCAGAGGCAGATAGTGGTAGACCATGCTCAGGCGCAATCCTGCCAGGCCTTTACTCAGGCTGCGGGTTTCGCCTTCGCGGGTAACGAGCACAGGTTGATCGTTGGCATACGGTTCGGACAGCGCAAGGTTGGCATTGGCGGATTCATAGCCGTTGGCTGTCCCGAGCAGGTCAATCTGACCATCGACCAGAGCGCGAATGGCAGCATCCCGGGAGGCAAAACGTTTGACCTTGATCGGCAAACCTGTGGCTTGAGCGACAAGCCCGACATAGTCGGCGGTGAGACCTTCATAATCGTGACCGCTGACGGTCATGTCGAACGGTGGATAGTCAGGAGCGGACGTTCCGAGTATCAACTCGTCGCGCGTTTGCAGCCACTGTCGTTGAGACTGTTCCAATACAACCGGCACCGGCTCGCCTGCCGATCGGCTGAGCAAGGCATAGTCCGGTGAATCAACGGGCATGGCAAACACATTGGCACTCAGGTACAGACCTGTGCTCAATGCAATTAAATAGTCTTTCAAACGACTGGGCATGCGGGGTCTCACACGAGTGCGTTGCGTTTGGCCATCTCGATAAGTTCTACAAGGGATTTGGCTTTGAGTTTTTGCATCAAGCGTTTTTTATAGGTACTGACCGTTTTATTGCTCAGAAACATGCCCTTGGCTATTTCCTTGTTGGTACGGCCTTGGGCAAATAACTGCAAAACCATTAATTCGCGATCATTGACGGATTTGAACAGTTCCAGTTCTGCATAACGAGTATCGTCGCTGCGAACCGGATTCAACGCCTGACTGGGGAAATAGTTGTAACCGGACAGCACGGCTTTTATCGCACTGACCAGTTCGCTCAAGTCTTCCTGTTTACAGACATATCCGGAGGCACCGGACTGCATGCAACGAATACCGAATAACGTCGGACATTGAGCAGTCAGCACCAGGGTTTTGAGCGGCGAACTCATGGCGTTGAAGCGGGCAAGTACCTCCAGGCCATCAAGTTTGGGAATGCTGATGTCGAGAATGATCAGGTCCGGCATGCACTCGCGCACCATTTGCATGGCATCGACCCCGTTGTCGGTTTCGCCGACGACCTTGTAGCCTTCATGTTCCAGCAGCATTCGAACGGCGAGACGGATGACCGGGTGATCGTCGACAATAAAAACGGAGTTCATAATCAAGTCCCATACAAGCACGAATAAAGCGCGCACCTTAGCTCAGTTGAATGAGCGCTCGCATGAGCTGACTTGGCTCCAGTCGTGTTATCGGATTGTTCCTACAGCTAATGAGGAAAGGGACTACGATCAAACTAGGTATGACGTAAGGAAGTGCAGGGTGTTCATCGGCTTATAGTTGGTCGTGAATGTTTTGCAAGTGCTGGCTGTAAATGGCTTTTTGTTCAATGTTTAAATGCTCGGGACAGTCGCTTGTTGTTTGTATTTTTCGCCGCTGCATCCTGCCACAGAATTATTCGAAATAGGCAAGTGTCAATCCAGGTTCCAAGTCAAGAAAGTGATCATTGCGCATTCAACCGGCCGACGCTATCGGCAGGTTGAATGCATTCGGGTCAGTGACTGGAACGACCGGTCATCTCCAGCGCCATGTCGCTGGCGTAGCTGTCGGTCATGCCGGCGATGAAATCGATCATGCGCAAAAACGACGTATGCAAAGAACCCTGCGGATCCGGTGCGTTATTACCGAGCAAGTCGAGGATGCGCCGACTCTTGAACGATGGCGTGCGACCGTTGTGTTGCTCCAGCGCGGCGCCGCAGAAGGAGTTAAGGAGAATCTCCAGCGTCGTGTAGGCACCGATTTCGTGCAGGGTCTTGCGCTTGTCTTGAAAGATTTTCTTGCGGGCAATGTCCTTGGCGTTCAACACACAGCGCTTGGCCGGGCCATGCATGTGCTCGACCAGATCGCCATGCAGCGTGCCGGCGAGCAGTGCGTCCTGTTGCTCGACAAACGCTCGCGCCGCTGCGTTGGTCAGATGTTCGATGGCCTTGCCACGCAGGATGGCGAGCTTGCGTCGTCGTGAATCCTGCGGGCCTAGCTGACGATAGGTTTCCGGCAGATCATCGCCCACCAATCCGAGTAACAGCGATTCGACCTCAGCGTACTCCAGCAACTCCATTTCAAGACCGTCTTCCAGGTCGATCAAGGCGTAGCAGATGTCGTCCGCCGCCTCCATCAGGTAGACCAGCGGATGGCGCGCCCAGCGTTGCTCTTCCAGTTGCGGCAGGCCCAGCTTCTGAGCGATTTGCTCCAGAAGCGGCAGTTCGCTCTGATAACAGCCGAACTTGTGTTTCTTGTAACCGAGGGAGTCGGCGTGACGGGCTGTCCACGGGTATTTCAGATAGGTGCCGAGGGTGGCGTAGGTCAGGCGGGTGCCGCCGTCGAACTGATGGTACTCAAGCTGAGTGAGCACGCGAAAGCCTTGGGCGTTGCCTTCGAAATTGAGGAAGTCGCCGCGCTCGGCTTCGCTCATGCCGTCCAGCCAGCCACGCCCGGCTGCCTGTTGGAACCAGTGGCGAATGGCATCTTCACCGGAGTGACCGAACGGCGGGTTGCCGATGTCGTGGGCCAGACATGCCGATTGCACCACCATGCCCAGATCGCTGGGGTCGCACCATTGTGGCAGGGCGCTACGCAGTGTTTCGCCGACGCGCATGCCCAGCGAGCGGCCGACACAACTGACCTCCAGCGAGTGGGTCAGGCGTGTGTGAATGTGGTCGTTACTGGTGACCGGGTGCACTTGGGTTTTTCGGCCCAGACGCCGAAAGGCGCCGGAGAAGATGATGCGGTCATGGTCTTTGTGAAAAGGACTGCGGCCAAGTTCTTGCGGGCTGTGCAGGGGCTTTCCGAGACGTTCGCGGTTGAGCAGGGTTTGCCAATCCAAGGCTGATTCTCTCCGACAGGTGACTGGGGGGCCAATTAGTTTCCCCGCTGTGGTGTGGAAACTTAATGGGCAACGCTCGCCCTAGCTTCCCGGTTCGGCTCTGAGCCTGCAAGCGCAACTACAGCCCTGCAGCATCAATGTCGATCAGCAGCAGACGTTCGCCATTGTCGAAGAACTGCCCGGCCGTCAGGCAATACTGGTTGCTGGTTGCATCGCGGTAGGTGTTGGACAGCGTCAGGCGCCGCTCCTCCCAGCCTTCAGCGAGTAAATGATAGAAGTACGGACGCCATGACCAGTTGTGCCCCAAATAGCGATTGTCGGCGATCCAGCCACTGTGCCGCCATTCCAGATTAGGTGTCAGTTGCGTGCCGTGGCGGTCGCATTGATAGAACCGCAGCAGCCATGGAAAGGCGTCCAGTTGTGGCAATGCGCTCAGCGGTGCGTGAGCTTGCGCCCAGTTCTGCAGAATGGTCATCAATTCGCCCAGTTGCTGACGCATTTGCATCAAGCGGGCCCGTTCTGCCAGTTTCTGCCGGACATAGCGTTGACGCAGTCCGGCGAAGCGTTGCACAAAAGCGTCTGTGGGGTAAAAAGCTTCCTGCGCCCGAGCGAACAGAAAACCCTGCACGTACCGCGATCCGCACTCCAGAGCGAAATTCAACTGCGCCTCGGTTTCGACGCCTTCAGCGATAATCCAGCAACCGGTCTTTTCGGCCATCTGCGCCAACGCCTTGACCACATCACTGCTCGGCCCACCGAGTGCGGCGGCCTGAAACAGGCGCATGTCGAGTTTGAGAATGTCCGGTTGCAGCGCCAGCACCCGATCCAGTTGTGAATAGCCCGCGCCAAAATCATCAATGGCGATTCGTGCCCCGGCCTCGCGATAACGCTCGACCACTTCGGCCAGACGTTGGCCGTTGCCGCCCAGTTCAGTGATCTCGAAAACGATGCGCTGCGGATCGACAAGGTGTCGCGCGATTTGCTTGAGACTTGGCAGCGCTTGTTCGGGGCGTAAGCGACTGATCCAGCGCGGCGACATGTTGAGGCTGAGAAACCAGTCCGAGGGCGCTTCATGCAGGCGGCTCAAGGCATTGTCGCGGATCTGTCGGTCGAGACGGCGCAAGGCGATGGCCGGAGTACGCGGGTCGGCGAACAGCGGCCCGACCGACACCAGTTGTCCATCGGCCTGGCGCAGCCGGCCCAGTGCTTCGACGCCGGCAATCCGGCCGGTGGCGGTATCGATGAAGGGTTGAAAGCAGGCGAGCGGTTGCCCGTCGATCACGGAGCCTCCTTAGTCGTTCTTGTTCTGGTTGAACCTGTCGACCGGATAGGCGTTCAGGATTGAACCTCTTGGTAAAAGAGGTCCATCCCGAGAATGTTGCAAGAATGTGGCCAGATGCAGTACTTCAGCGTTTGCCGGAGTTTTGCATGACCATTTTGATCAGCGGCCCAAGACTTGTGCCAAGACGAACCAATCGGGTCAAACCACCCACGCCGCCGCTTTTGGTGCCTTTGCCGGTGATGAAACCCAGCAGCGTCACCGCCGCCACACCCCATAACGGCGCGTGCTTTATCCCGAAACCGCCCTGCAAGCTTTGCGTCATGCCGCGCACGCGCTGCAGAGGTTGCAGCACCTGCCCGGCTTCATGGCGGATTTCCTGACGGTGCATTTCCATGCGCAGACGTATCAGCGCCTTGCGCATTTCCCGGCGGGAACTGTTATGTGGAAGTTCAGGAAGGCTCATGGCAGCAGGCGCTCCCGGTCGTTGGCCAGCTCTTCGAGCGTGCCGTGGAAAGGCGAGGATTCATCGAAGATCGCTGCCTTGAGGCGAAGTCCGCAAAAGATCGAGGCCAAGGTATAGAAAACGCACAGGCCGATGATTGCGGCAAGGCGATACGTGTCCCAGAACACGATCATCACCAAGGTCGATAACCCCACCAGCAACAACAGGGCAAAGACCAGGGCCAGACCTGCAAACAGCAACAGGCTGACGGTACGTGATTTCTGCTCCTGCAATTCGATGCCGAACAACTCGACATGGCTGTGCAGCAGACCCAGAACGGCGGCGCCCAAGCGCCGCGTGGAAGAGGCGGTGCCCGCAGTCGGGCCGGATTCACCGATCGACATAATCAGCGCCGAGTGGCCAGCAGGCCGATCAGGAAGCCGACACCAGCAGCGATACCGACGGACTGCCAAGGGTTGGCCGACACGTAATCTTCAGTGGCAGTGACCGCAGCCTGACCGCGATCACGCAGGGTGTCTTCGGTCAGTTTCAGGGTTTCGCGGGCGCGCAGCAGGCTGTCGTGGATCTGCTCGCGCAGCTCATCAGCCTGATCGCCGGCCAGGGTGGCGGTGTGCTCGAGCAAGCGTTCGGTGTCGGCGACCAAAGTCTGGAAATCGTTCATGAGGATTTCTTGAGCAGTCTTTGCCTTGATGCTGGCCATGGGTGGATCTCCGTAAGTGACGTCTGAAGCGTTCGAGTATGAGCCTTGCGCGAAGGTTCAGTACAAATGACTGGTACAACTTTTGCTGTGTCATGGTGCGTTGCCCGGCTGTTGTGCGCTGTTGCCGGGCGTGCGCGTTGAGAAACCTTATCCCAAACAATCCCGGTTTGTGTCAGGACATCGACCTGGTGCGCCAAAGCAGTTCGCCGAACCCTGCGTTTCGTGACTGCTTGGTCGCAACTTGGTGCATGAAATGTACGCATGAACCGCTTTGGTGCCTTTTTCGCCTTTAGGTCTGCCTGCTTATGGAAAATCTGCAAAGCGCTGTGGACACCCTGGTTCACAGCTCCAATACCTTGTTCATTCTGATCGGTGCGGTGATGGTGCTGGCGATGCACGCCGGTTTCGCCTTTCTGGAGGTTGGTACGGTCCGTCAGAAAAACCAGGTCAATGCGCTGTCGAAGATTCTCAGTGATTTCGCCGTCTCGACCCTGGCCTATTTCTTTATAGGCTATTGGATCTCCTATGGTGTGACCTTCATGCAGCCGGCGGCGGTGTTGAGTGCCGATCACGGTTATGGACTGGTGAAGTTTTTCTTCCTGCTGACCTTTGCCGCTGCGATCCCGGCGATCATTTCCGGCGGTATCGCCGAGCGCGCGCGTTTTGTGCCGCAGTTGTGCGCCACGGCGTTGATCGTTGCGTTCATCTATCCGTTTTTCGAAGGCATGATCTGGAACGGCAACTACGGTCTGCAAGCGTGGCTGACGACGCAGTTCGGTGCCGCTTTCCATGATTTCGCCGGTTCCGTGGTGGTGCATGCCATGGGCGGTTGGCTGGCGCTGGCGGCGGTGCTGTTGCTGGGGCCGCGCAATGGCCGTTATCGCGACGGTCGCCTGGTGGCCTTCGCACCGTCGAGCATTCCCTTTCTGGCATTGGGTTCGTGGATTCTGATTGTCGGCTGGTTCGGCTTCAACGTGATGAGCGCGCAGACCCTGCAAGGCGTCAGTGGTCTGGTAGCAGTCAATTCGTTGATGGCGATGGTCGGCGGCACCATGGCGGCGCTGCTCGTCGGGCGCAATGACCCGGGCTTTCTGCACAACGGCCCATTGGCCGGGTTGGTCGCAATCTGTGCCGGCTCCGATCTGATGCATCCGGTCGGGGCGCTGGTGACCGGTGCAATTGCCGGCGCGCTGTTCGTCTGGTGCTTTACCGCCGCGCAGGTGAAATGGCGCATAGATGATGTGTTGGGCGTATGGCCATTGCACGGCTTGTGCGGTGTTTGGGGCGGGATTGCCTGCGGGATCTTCGGCCAGACTGCGCTTGGCGGTATTGGCGGCGTCAGCCTGATCAGCCAGTTGATCGGCACCGCGCTCGGTGTCGCTGTGGCGCTGATCGGTGGCTTCGTCGTGTACGGCGTGATCAAGGCGTTGCACGGGCTGCGCCTGAGTCAGGAACAAGAGTATTACGGCGCGGATCTGTCGCTGCACAAGATCGGCGCAGTGAGCCAGGATTAGGTCTCTTCATCGTCGGCTCCACGGTAAAAGCCGTGGAGCAGGCGATAACGGTCACTTCGCACCTGATCGACTTTTTCCTGAACCTGACGCGCCGGCAACCCGAGCATGATCAAGGCGTGAGAGCCGAGCATCAGGCTGGATTCCAATAGCTCAGGCACTACTTCGGTGGCGCCTGCGGCTTTGAGCTCCGCCAATTGGCTGTCGTCGCGGGTGCGCACCAGAATCGGCACCTGATCATTGAGGCGGCGTGCTTCCTTGAGAATGCGCAGGGCGACGTCGGTTTGATCCACGGCAATCACACAGAGTCGTGCGCGCAGCAGGCCAACGGCGGTCAGCAGTTCGCCGCGCGACGAGTCGCCGTAATGCACGTCACTTTCCCCACTGGCGGCTTCCTGTACCCGTACCGGGTCATTGTCCAGCGCGATATAAGGCTGTTTGGCATTGCGCAGGAAACGACCGATGGATTGGCCGACCCGGCCGTAGCCGCAAATCACCACGTGCTGGTTGAGGTCGGCGTTGAGCGCGCTGATCTCTTCGATCTGTGCCTCTTGATTGGGTTTGCGGTGCAGCCCTGCAGCGACGCGGGGTGCTGCGCGCAACAACAATGGCGTCAGCAGCATCGAGCAGAACGTCGCCGCGAGCAGAAGGTTGCCAAGCCCTTCGGGCATCATGCTGTTTTGTTGCATCTGCGCCATCAGTGCAAAGCAGAATTCGCCTCCCTGGGCCAACGCCAGACCACTGCGCCACGCTGTTTCGCTGTCACTGCCGCGCCACTTCACCAACAAGGCGACGACGATGCCCTTGATCACCATCAAACCGACGGTAAGTCCGAGAATCAGCAGGCTGTGACTGACGAACAGTTGCAGGTCGATCAGCATGCCGATGCTGACGAAGAACACACCTAGAAGGATGTCGCGAAATGGCCGGATGTCGGCCTCGATCTGGTGACGATAGTGGCTTTCACCGAGCAACATCCCCGCCAGAAATGCACCGAGGGCGGGGGACAGGCCCAGCAGGTGAGTCAGCCAGGCGGTCAACAACACAATCACCAGTGCCAGCAGCACGAACAACTCGGCCGAGCGTGACGCTGCCACTTCATGGAACAACCTTGGCAGTATCCAGCGACTGGCCAGCAGCAGCCCGACAAACAGCACCACGGTTTTTGCCAGCGTCAGCGGCAGCGCCCAGTACCAGGCTTGCTCGCTGCTGCCGGCGAACACGGGCACCAATGTCAGCAGCAATACCGCGACAACGTCCTGAAACAGTAAAACACCAACGGCATTCTGGCCGTGGCTGCTGAACACCTCGCCAAGGCTGCCCAACTCTTTGGTCACAATCGCAGTCGATGACAGCGAAAGCCCGGCGCCGAGCAACAGCGCCGGTGTGATCGGCATGCCCAACAGCATCAATAGCAGCCCGAGCAGCGCGGTGCTGACCAGCACCTGCTGACTGCCGAGACGGAACACGACCTGGCGCAGCGCGATCATCTTCGACAGGGAGAACTCCAGACCCAGTGAAAACAACAGAAACACCACCCCCAACTCCGCGACGTCGGGCAAGTGTTCGCTCTCGTTGACCCAGTCGAACGCACTCGGTCCGACCAGCAATCCTACGCACAGATAACCCAGAACCGGTGGCAACCGCAGGCGACGGAACAGGGCAATCACCACAAGGGACGAGGCGAGGATGATCAACAGATTGGCGAACACTGGACACTCCGATGTCAGATTCAGGCTTTTCAAGCGTAGAGGTAAAAAGTCCGGGAGGATCGCGTAAAAGGTTTTTCTGCGGACTGATTTGCGTCAGGGTTTTGCCTGTGAACCTTTGTCGGGGCGCTGGAGCCTTTGGGCGGCGGTGGCTCGACGGGTTTTCAGGTGGGGCCTAGAATAGGCCCACTCATTTTTTGGTTGAGCAATCATGCCTCCTGAATGTCAGCTGTTTGGCACCCTTGGATGCCATTTGTGTGAAGTCGCCGAGGCCGAACTGATGCCTCTTGTCGAGCATGGCCTGCTGGTTGAATTGGTCGATATTGCTGAGGATGAGTCTTGGTATGCGGCATACAGCCTGAGAATTCCGGTGCTGCGCCGCATCGACACCGGGGCAGAACTGGACTGGCCATTCAGTGCTGATGAAGTCGTCGCGTTTCTGGGTTAATCCGCTTTTGTGGTTCATCCCGCCGGTCGCCGCTGCCATCCATTCCTTGGCATTTTGCGGATTGTTCGGTTACTGTATGTTCATACAGTAAATGCGTCAGAGGGATGAACCGTGGTCAATGTCGAACAGTTGAAGAACAGCGTGAACCGGATGTCGGTTGACGTGGTGCGCGAGGCCGTTCTCGAATTGCGCCTGGACGGGTTGGTCACCGAAGGCAAGACGCCCTTCAACAAACTGCACTTCAACACCTGCTTTGCCGAGATCGAGGCCTTGTTTCAGCGTGCCGGTTACCACAAGCAACTGGATGTGGTCGGTTATCAGGGGTTGCTTTACGCCTTATACGATCCGGGACGCTGGGACGCAGTCGATGTCTTGCGCTGGCTCAAGGAGTTCACCGATGCCGCAGCGCTGAAAACAATTCCGGCCTGAACATTCTGCGCTAGGTTCGTTTCCCTCACTGCTGGATAATGCCGCCCTGCATTGAGGGTTCGATTTCCGTATGTCCACATCTACATTCTCTGCTGCTCAGAATCAGGCGAGCACACTTTATCTGCCGCCCGGTAAATGGCTGACCGTACTCGATTGCCTGTGCGAGCATTTCAGCGCCATCGACCGTGAGCAGTGGCTGGACCGCATCGCTCGGGGACGTGTGCTGGACGGCCATGGCCAGCCGATCCCGGTGGATTTGCCCTACAAGGAAGGTCTGCGGATTCACTATTTTCGTGAAGTGCCGGACGAGAAGCCGATCCCGGTGGTCGAGTCGATCCTGTATGCCGACGAACATCTGGTAGTGGCTGACAAACCGCATTTTCTGCCGGTCACGCCTGCCGGCGAATACGTTGAGCAAACCTTGTTGCGCAGGCTGATTCGTCGCCTGGACAATCCGCACCTGGTGCCGCTGCACCGCATCGACCGGCATACGGCGGGACTGGTGATTTTCTCGGCCAATCCGCAAACCCGATCAGCCTATCAGTCGTTGTTCCCGACGCGGCAGATCGACAAGCGCTATGAAGCCATCGCCCCGGCGCTGCCTGATCTGAAGTTCCCTTTGGTGCACAAGAGCCGCCTGGTGGATGGCGAACCGTTTTTCCGCATGCAGGAAGGCGCCGGTGCCAGCAATACCGAAACGGCGGTGGAGGTCAGAGAAAAGAATGGCGATCTGTGGCGCTACGGCTTGTTTCCGGTGACGGGCAAAAAACATCAACTGCGTGTCCACATGACGGCGTTGGGCGCGAGCATCTGCAACGATCCGTTTTATCCGGATGTGTTGAAGGACGTCGAGGACGACTACGACAATCCGCTGAAACTGCTGGCGCAGGGGTTGCGGTTCATTGATCCGGTTACCGGCGCAGAGCGCGAGTTCGAGAGCCGGATCAAGTTGCAATGGTGACGTCGAAGCCGTTTTTCGAGCGCCCATGAAAAAGCCCGCAATCAATGCGGGCTTTTCTGTATCCGGTATCGACCCAGAGCTTACAGCTCTTTAACGGTACGAACCTGATCCTTGTTGATGCGAGTTTCTTTGCCGTCCAGCTGTTTGAACTCGTAGAAGCCCGAATCGTCATCGTATTTCGGGGTGTCGACGGCCTGGATTTCGCGACCGTCATTCAAGGTGATCACTGTAGGCGACGAGCAACCGGCGAGGGTGGCAAGGCCCAGTGCGAGCATGAAAGTGGCGAGGGTCCGTTGAGTCATGGGTGTGTCTCCGAATGGGAATTCTTTTGGTTACTGAGCTTGAGACGTATACAAGGCGTGAGAGTTCCTTGAATGGTGTCAGTCTGACACAGTGTTGTGCGCATTTAACAGTTCGGGGGTATTGAGGTTGGCCAGTCGCGGGTCATTGTCGGGACATTGCAACGCGGTGGCGCCGAGACTGCGCATTACTCGCCCGGGGCTGCGCTCCCCAGCATTCCACGCTGCCTCAAAGGCCGGCAACAAGGCTACCGGAATTACGCAGAGCAGAGGTTCCCAATGCCCGTCATGGCGCAACATTAAAGGTTTGTCATGATTCAGATTGGCGGTTTCGCGCATGTCCTGCAGCAACGTGGCATCGATCCTCGGGACATCGCAGGGCAGTACCAGCAGGTGGGGGTGACGCGCGGCTTTCAGGCCTGCGCGGATACCAGCCAAGGGGCCTGGAAAATCTTCTTCGTCATCTCCCACCAATTGGTCTGCAAACGGTGTATAACGCTCGCGATTCCGATTGCAGGAGATGATCAAGTCATCGGTCAGCGGACGAGTCTGGCGCTGCAAGTGCGCGATCAACGGTTCACCCTGCCACTGCAGCAGACCTTTGTCCTGACCGCCCATACGTTGGCCGCGCCCGCCCGCCAGAAGCAGAATGGAGCAGGGCGGCAGTTGCGAATTCACAGTCATGGCAGCTCTCCAGAGGGGCGGCAAAGAAATGGGGCGCTGTGATATAACACCGGGCTGTTTCTCCTACAACTGGACGAGCCTATGAAAGCCAAGGCTGATGTACCTTTCGTGCCGCTTAATATTGCGGTGCTGACTGTCAGCGATACCCGGACCCTGGAAACCGACACTTCAGGCCAAGTCTTCGTCGATCGCCTGGCGGCCGCCGGTCACCATCTGGCAGAGCGGGTTCTGCTCAAAGATGACCTCTATAAAATTCGCGCGCAAGTTGCCAACTGGATCGCCGACGATGTTGTGCAGGTTGTGTTGATCACTGGTGGCACCGGTTTTACCGGGCGCGACAGCACGCCGGAAGCCGTCGCGTGCCTGCTCGACAAGCAAGTGGATGGTTTCGGCGAGTTGTTCCGGCAGATATCTGTGGCTGATATCGGTACCTCGACCGTGCAATCCCGAGCGCTGGCCGGTCTGGCCAATGGCACGCTGGTTTGCTGCCTGCCAGGTTCGACCAATGCTGTGCGTACAGGGTGGGATGGCATTCTTGGTGAGCAACTGGACGCCCGCCATCGACCATGCAATTTCGTACCTCATTTGAAACAGGCGGCACCTTGTGAATCGCGCGGGTAAAACGGGCAGAACGGGCTCGTTGATGCCGGTCGAGGTAGCGCTGGCGCGCCTGCTGGAAATGGCCGAGGCCTCGCCCATTGTCGAGCATGAGTTTTTGCCGCTGGCTCGGGTCGAGGGTCGAGTGCTGGCCGAAGATCTGGTTTCAACCCTGGATCTACCGCCCTGGCCCAATAGCGCCATGGATGGTTATGCCCTCAATCTGGCCGACTGGACGGGTACCCCACTGCCGGTCAGTCAAAAGGTATTCGCCGGACAATTTCCTGAACCCTTGCAGCCTGGAACTTGTGTGCGGATCTTCACCGGTGCACCGGTTCCATCGGGTGCCGATTGTGTAGAGATGCAGGAAAACGCGGAGGTTCAGGCCGATGGCTGTGTGCGCTTCATCGAGCGGATGACAATCGGGCAGAACATTCGCCCGCAAGGCCAGGAAACAACCGCAGGCGAGTTGATCCTGACGGCTGGCACCCGGCTCGGTCCTATCGAGCAAGGCCTTTGCGCGTCATTGGGCTGCGCTGGCCTGAAGGTAGTACGCAAGGTTCGAGTGGCGGTGATCTCCACAGGAGATGAATTGGTCGAGCCGGGTCAGCCGCTGGGGCCGGGGCAGATATACAACAGCAATCGCGTGGTTCTGTGCAGCTGGTTACAACGTTTGGGCTGTGAAGTGATCGATGCCGGAATTCTCCCGGACGATCTGTCCTTGACCCGTGCCCGTTTGACGGATCTGCAGGATGTTGACCTGATACTTTCCACTGGTGGTGTATCGGTGGGTGAAGCTGATTTTCTCGGCATAGCCTTACGGGAAGAGGGCGAGTTGGCCCTTTGGAAGTTGGCCATCAAACCCGGGAAACCGCTGACATTCGGACATTTTCGCGATGTGCCGGTCATCGGCTTACCGGGCAACCCGGCGTCTACGTTGGTGACCTTTGCGCTGCTGGCTCGGCCTTATCTGTTGCGTCGTCAGGGTGTGCAGGGCGTCGAGCCTCTGAAATTCCCGGTGCCGGCGGGCTTTGCCTGGCCCGTTGCGGGCAATCGCCGTGAATACCTGCGAGGACGTCTCGAGCAAGGGCGGGCGATTGTTTACCGCAATCAGAGTTCCGGTGTGCTACGCAGCGCAGCCTGGGCGGACGGTCTGGTGGAGGTCCTGGAGGGCCGCACGCTGAGCGAAGGAGACCAGGTCGCATTTATTCCGCTGAGTGACCTTCTCGGCTGATCCCGTTGTGCGTGCGCAGGTGCCGAACGACTCAGCCGATACCTGCGTGTGCAATTCGGTCAGTTGCTGACCAGTGTCACAAGCTGGTCGAATCGGCTATTCGCCACCCAACCCAACAGACCCAGCACTACCGCGGTCGCGCCTGCAGAGTAGGCCAGACGGTGTTTGATTGTCCTGACGTCACTGCGGACTTCGTCCATGTCCCGTCGAATGTATTTCAAATGGGTTTCGAGTTCGGTCACGCGAGGTTCCATATGAACTTCTCCGGTGGTCTTGGCGCTGTTTTTGAAGTTGGGCTTTTGATTCGCGCGACTTTCGCCGAGAGGGGCGACCGGGCTCACTGGAATTCTGGCTTCATGGCTTGGCATAAAAACATCCACTGGTTGCTTCAAATGCATGCTGGCCGACGTTTATACGAATCGAATTGTCCGGAGCCCTGGGGGCGTATCCATTCATTACCTGCACTTCCTTGTGTTGTTGGATTGAGGATTGATACCGCCAGCACACGGTGAACCAATGGCCATGCATGGTCAATTGAGCCGATTCCTCATGTTTTGTAAGAAAAAATACCGGTTATGTAGGACGCCGCTCTCCCGAGCTTGAATTAATTAGGCCACAGGTGGCTCTTTTGCGTGCTTCAGCGGTCAAGATGACCTAACCAAGTCAATTCAGGGAGTGACGCTATGAGTGAACGCCGGGCACTGTTGATCCTGCATGGCAAGCAGGCACTCAACGAGGCGGTTCGCACCGCGGTCGAGAACAAGCGCCAACAAGGCTGGGACCTGGCTGTACGCCTGACCTGGGAGGCGGGGGATGCCCAGCGATGGGTGGAGCAAGCACTGGCGGAGGGTTACACACAGATTATTGCGGGGGGTGGCGACGGCACGTTGCGCGATATTGCCGAAGCACTCGCGGCGCATCCGCACAAAGCCAGCCTGGTACTTTTGCCTTTGGGAACCGCCAACGACTTTTCCCGTGCCGCGGGCATTCCGTTGGAACCGGCGGAGGCCCTCGAGCTTCTGGAGGTGGCGCCGCGTGATATTGATCTGGGTCAGGTGGGCGGGCAAATCTTCCTCAACATGGCCACCGGTGGTTTCGGCAGTCAGGTCACCGCCAATACTTCAGAGGATCTGAAAAAAGTACTCGGGGGAGCGGCATATCTGTTCACTGGTTTGTCACGATTCAGCGAACTGCATGCCGCTTATGGCGAGTTGCAAGGCCCTGATTTTCACTGGAGCGGCGAGCTGCTGGCGTTGGGCATCGGCAATGGCCGTCAGGCCGGAGGCGGGCATGTGTTGTGCCCACAAGCGCTGGCCGACGATGGACTGCTGGATATCAGCATTCTGCCGGCGCCCCAGGAGCTTGTCGGTACATTGAAGAACCTGCTGAGCGACGGTTTCGGCATCGACAACATGTTCGTGCGAACCCGATTGCCGTGGGTCGAAATCAAAATGTCCGAAGGGCTTTACATCAATCTTGATGGTGAGCCGCTGGAAGGCGACAGCATGCGTTTCGAGGCGCGTCCGGCGGCGCTGCAGGTCCATCTGCCAAAGGACTCGCCGCTATTGACCATTAAATCGTCAATCAGTCATCAAGACTGATGATCTGCTCGCGTACGGCGAACAGCACCAGGCCTGCCACGTCGTAGATTTGCAGACGCTTCATGATCTGCGAGCGGTGGGTCTCGACGGTTTTGATGCTCAGGCCCAGTCCGTTGGCGATTTCCCGGGTGGATTTGCCACGCACGATCAGGCGCAGGATCTCCAGTTGTCGCGCGGTCAGGTTGTGCGAGTCGGCGGTTTCCGGCTGCTGTTTCTGATTGCGGGTCAATGCCTGGTTGATCACGGTGTGGGCGATGGCGGGGCTCAAATAGCGCTCGTTGTTGCGCAAGGCTTCCAGTGCGTGTTCGAGTTCAGTGGCTGTGGTGTCCTTCAGCAGGTAGCCATAGGCGCCGGACTCCAGCGCCTGCATGATCAACGCCGGGTCGGTGTGCATCGACAGGATCAGCACCTTGCTTTGCGGCCGCACACGCTTGAGCCGTTGCAGGGCTTCAAGGCCGCCGGTTTCTTTCATGGATATATCCAGGAGCACGATATCGGGGCTCAGTTGCTCGACCATTTCGAGCAGTTGCGAGCCGTCATTGGCTTCGCCAATCACCGCGTAACCGGGAATATCCAGCACCAGAGCACGCACGCCGGCCCTGATCAGCGAGTGGTCATCCACCAGAAGTAAGTTGCAAGTCAACGCATAACCTTATTCGTACTGGCCCGCTCGAGTGCACGGGGCGCCCAGGGGAAAAGTGCTTCGATTCGAGTGCCTTTGCCCGGCTCGCTGACGACGCTCAGGGTGCCACCCAATTGCTCGATCCGTTCGGCCATCCCGGCCATGCCCCGCTGTCCTTCACGACCAGGATTGGCCGCCGGGGCAAACCCCAGACCGTCATCGCTGATCATCAGCGTCAAGCCTTTCGGCAGGCGCTGTACGCGTATCACCAGATTCTTCGCTTGTGCGTGTCGCAGGATATTGGTCACTGCCTCCTGGGTGATGCGAAAGGCGGCGACGGCCATTTCTTCCGGGATGCCATTGAGGCGTTGCTGGCAATCAAGGCTCCAGTGCACGCTGGTATTGGCCATTGTCTTGAGCAGATGTGCACGCAGGCTCGCCTCAAGACCCAGACTGGTCAACTGGCGTGGATTGAGAATGGCCGAAACGTCGCGCACCTTGTTGAGGGTTTCTTCGAGCGTGTCGCACAGCGCTGTGCATTGTTCCTGCAAGTCTTCCGGCATGCGCCGTTTGAGCCAGTCACTCTGCAGTTTGGCGGCGGTCAGCAGTTGGCCTATATCGTCGTGCAACTCTCGGCTGAGGCGGTGACGTTCGTTTTCCTGGACTTCCAGGAGGCGATCAGCGAGTTCCTGTGGCTGAAATTTGATCGATTTGCGTGACAGCCGATATTGCACCCAGACGCAGGCGGTGGCTGCGATGTTCAGCAATAGCAGCCCCAGGCAAAGTTGCGCGGAAAAACCATAGGTCAACAGGCTCCCGAGTGTGGCTGCCACACACAGTATGAGCGTGAACCGGCGTGCATTTTCCCGGGAGGGTGGCCATGTGGAGATTGACTTGAGGCTGGCGTACATAGCGGATGGAGCCAATGGATGTTCGCTGCGGGCAGACCGGCCGGTGGCTGGCGGATCTCTGTCTGAAAATGCTGTCAATTATGTTGTTGATTTCAACGCGGTTCAGTGAATGTATTGGGCCGCCAACTTTGCTGGATGGCTGTCTCTGAAGTCACTGTGCCATTAACTTGAAAGCAACTAGTGGGCGGCATAATACCACTTAACATACCGTTGGTCGCGTTTGCTATATATGTCCAAAGGGTCAGGAATTACGCCATGTTGGACGCGAGTTCCATAATGGAGAAGTCGATTAAAAGATATCGGCGTTACCTGAAGTTGTGCTCTTCAGACACAGGCAAACCCTGAGTCCGGCGAAAAATATCCGCTTGAGTCAGGCGTGATTATTTAATTCGATTTGTCGCTGGCAGGTATGAACTATTCAATAACGACAGGGCTGTGTAAGGCGACGAGTTCCTGGGACAGGGAGGCGCGCTGTCAGGCTTGTCGCTCTGCGTAGCTCGGCAGAGGCAAACGTTTGGGAGAAACGGCTGGCTGAAATTGCGGCTGGCCGACTTGGAAGGCGAACGCTTCAATCAGCGAAATCTGCTCGCTTTCATCAAGGCTCAGCTGTCCGGTGCTCTGATCGACCAATTCAAGTTGCCAGGCCATCAACGTAAAGCAATCCTTCAAGGCATCCAGGGCTTGTTCGTGCAGATCGACGTGATCCTGCGCCAGATTGAGCAAGCTGTAAATGTGCAGGGAGAACTCGCAAATGGCTTCAAGCGCCAGTGCTTCAGCCCTGCTCGCGAGCTTGAGGAGGGTGCTGAGCATGCAGTCGATGGCGTCCTTGTCATTGCTGATCAACTGCAAATGGCTGAGGCATTCTTCGGACTTGGCCAGGAGCGTTTCAGCCTCGACAAGAAATTCGGGGAACCTTTGCGCCCACTCTTTACGGTCGATCGGCATGCTTATCTCCACAACGTCATGTCTGATGGGGGAATGCCATTTGTGGCGACGGTCATGGATCGTCGGGAGATCGCGCCCAGACGTGCAGGTGCACAGACTGAGGGGTTCCAGAGGGCTTGTTTCCGCTGAATTGCGATCGCACACAATAGCCTGACTCCGTTCATGCAATGAGAATGGCGTCACATTAATGGCTATTGGATATTGCGAATATCAGGTTGGGCCTGATTGTTACTAGGGGAATCCCTTAGGCGCGGGAACCTACCGTGCAAACCGAGGTCGCGCCGCAGAGAATGTAGCAGATGAAAATCACTGCGCCAGTAAAGCATGATGTTAATGTGACATCAATGCCCGATCATGGCATTTTTGACGGGGTCTGGCTTGGCAATCAAGAACCGCCATTTGCCGCCGATAACCTCACATAGTGAATTCATCAGAACAAGCCCAGGAGTCATTGATGGCCGGCATTCTCGACACGGTAGACCAACGCACGCAACTGGTGGGTGAGAATCGCCTGGAAATTCTCATGTTTCGATTGGCCGGGCGTCAGTTGTTCGCGATCAACGTGTTCAAGGTTCAGGAAGTGCTGCAACTGCCGAAGCTGACCTTGATGCCGCAGCGTCACCCGTTTGTGTGCGGAGTGGTCAATCTGCGCGGTCAGACCTTGCCGGTGATCGATCTGTCGCAGGCGATCGGCATGCGTCCGCTGGTGCCGGGTCCGAACAGCACGATCATCGTCACCGAGTACAACCGCTCGGTACAGGCCTTCCTTGTTGGTGGCGTGGATCGCATCGTCAACATGAACTGGGAAGCCATTCTGCCGCCGCCGACCAGTGCCGGGCGTCAGCATTATCTGACCGCTATCAGCAAGGTCGACGATCAACTGGTGGAAATCATCGACGTCGAGAAAGTCCTCGCTGAAATCGTCCCGTACAACGCCAAGGTCTCGCGTGAAAAGCTCGATGATCCGGTACTGGAACGCGCCCGTGGCCGTGAAGTGCTGCTGGTGGACGACTCCAACGTGGCGCTTTCGCAACTGCGTGACACGCTCGGCCAGCTCGGCGTGAAAATGCACATTGCCAGCGATGGCCTGAAGGCGTTGAACATGCTCAAGGGCTGGGCTGATACCGGCGTGAACATGACCGACAAGCTGCTGATGATTTTCACCGATGCGGAAATGCCGGAAATGGACGGCTATCGCCTGACCACCGAAATCCGCAACGACCCGCGTCTGCGTGGTCTGTACGTGGTGCTGCACACCTCGCTGTCCGGTAGTTTCAACGACTCGATGGTGAAGAAGGTCGGCTGCGACAACTTCCTCTCCAAGTTCCAGCCGGACAAACTGGTTGACGTGGTGCGCCAGCGCCTGATGCTCGACGAAGTTCCGGCCTGATAACGCAACCCTGCAGGTGCGAGGCTGCTCGCGATGGCGGATTCAATTTCGACACATGGGTTGAATCGAATATCGCTTTCGCGAGCAGGCTCGCTCCCACAAGGGATTTGCGCTTTACAAACTCTGGCTTTGATTCGCGGATAAAGCTCGTATAGGGTGGCGTTTTTATTCTCCAGGGAGCTGGCCATGCTGCGTCTGAGCGCGCTTTATCGTTACCCGTTGAAATCCGGCAAAGTCGACGCTCTAAAAAGCGCCGATCTCGACAAGCTGGGGCTTGATGGTGACCGACGCTGGATGCTCGTGGATGAAGCCAGCGGCCGTTTCCTGACCCAGCGCGCCGAAGCGAAGATGAGTCAGTTGTCGGCGCTGTGGAATGCGCAAGGCGGTCTGACCTTGAACGCACCTGAACACTCTCCCATCGACATCGCCTTGCCGGGCAATGACGCCGAACTGCGCGGTGTGACGATCTGGCGTGACACTTTGCGCGTGCCGGATGCCGGCGAAGAAGCAGCGCGCTGGGTCAGCGATTTCATTGGAAAACCGACCCGTCTGGTGCAGGTGCCGCTGGATCGCGCTCGCACCACGCAAGCTGGCTATGGCTACGAAGATGATCAGGTCGCGTTCGCCGACGGATTTCCTCTGCTGTTGATCGGCGAGGCGTCCCTGCAGGATCTCTCGGACAGAGTCGGGCGTCCGCTGGAAATGTTGCGCTTCCGGCCGAACCTGGTGATCGAGGGCAGCGAGGCATACGCCGAGGACGGCTGGAAGCGGATTCGCATTGGCGATGTCGAGTTCCGTGTGGTCAAGCCGTGTTCGCGCTGCATCCTCACCACAATTGACCCGCAAACCGGTGAGCGCAGTGCCGATCGCGAGCCGTTGGCCACCTTGCAGAAATATCGTGCTCAAGCCGACGGCGCGATGTTCGGCCAGAATCTGGTGAATGACAGCAATGGTCGGCTTGAAGTCGGGATGCCAGTGGAGATTCTCGAATAAGCCGTCACTGCAACGAAAAATGCCCGTGTCCTTGGACACGGGCATTTTCATTGGTGCAATGAAACCGTTGTTTTAGCCGCGGTATTCGCACAGGTAAGCGGTGTCGACCGCAACCTTCAGCTGGAACTTGCTGTTGGCCGGGACGTTGAACTGGCTGCCAGCGGCGAAGGTTTCCCAGTCGCTGCTGTCTGGCAGTTTGACGGTCAGTGCGCCAGACACCACGTGCATGATTTCACGCTGAGCGGTGCCGAATTCGTATTCGCCCGGGGCCATGACGCCGATGGTCGCCGGACCTTCAGCGGTGCCAAAGGCGATCGACTTGACGGTGCCGTCGAAGTACTCGTTGACTTTAAACATGGGCGATTCCTCGAAAAGGGCTAAAAATTGGAGGCGGCCAGTATGCACAAGGCGTCTGGCGCCGTCACCTGCCCGACGTCTGTCCGCTGAGTCTCTAATTGACCCTAGAGTGGCAAGACCAGTGGCAACAGCCGCGCGGTGTTGCGCGCATCCTCCAGCGCCCGGTGCTGCTGACCGCTGAACTGCATGCCAGCCAGTTGCAGTGCGCCGTTGAGACCCAGGGGCCGCTCCAGGCGTCGAGCCTTGGCGAAGCGTTGTTTGAGGTTCATGTGCGGCACATGGCTCAAGGCGCTGTCGATGTGCAGGCGTTGCCATTCCTGGAGCAATTGCTTGCGATCGTAATCACCCCAACTGGCCCAGCCTTCGAGTCGCGTCTGATGTTGCGCGAGCCAGCGTTCGAACGCCGGCCAGACTTCGTTCAACGGCTGCGCCGAGTCGATATTGGCTTGGGTGATGTGCGTCAGTTCACGACAAAATGGCGTCAGCAACGGCCGCCGCGTCGGTTTGACGAAGCGCTGGAAGTGATCCTGCTCGCGCCCGGTGCGATCGACCAGGGTGGCGCCGATCTCGATAATTTCCATTTCGGTGACCGGCCAGCCACCCTCATCGGTGGTGGCTTCCAGATCTATGACCAGCCAGTGAGGCATCGCAGGGTTCCTGATTTCCGCGTTCTGATAACTCAGAGCGTAGTCAAAACCCGCATGCGTGTGTGGGCGACTACTCGACCTGCAACAGAACCTGACGATTTTTTACCTGATCGCCGACCTTGACCTGCACCCGCTTGAGCACGCCGTCGATGCCGGCCTTGAGCGGGTGCTCCATTTTCATTGCCTCCAGTACCACCAGCAACTGACCTTTGCTGACCGGGCTGCCTTCGCTGACGAGAACGTCGACGATGGCACCGTCCATCGGCGCTTTCAGGGTGCCGGAGCTGACGCTGGTCTGACTGTCGATTACCGCGTGAGTTCGATCCTCCAGGCGCAGACTGCCGGGGTGGGTGAACAGCCAGAGGTGCCCGCTATCCAGTCGATACGCGTGACGCTGGCGCAAACCGTCGATTTGCAGTGTCAGCGACTGCGTGTCCTGATCGATGAGTGTTAACTCGAGCGTGCGCTCGGCAACCTGCACGGTGAAGGCGTCTTGCGCGTGAGCGAGCAGTTGCGCTGTCCAGTTCTGATCATCAAGCCCGAGTCGATAATGCAGCGGCACACTGGCATTGTTGCGCCAGCCGGTGAGCGGCGCGCGATGGGCCAGGGCGCTGGATTGATAGAAAAGCACTGTTGCGATCGCCAGTTCCTCGGCATCGGGCATGTAACGGTGCAAGCAAGGGTGTTCGCTGAAGTGGCGGGCAATGAACGCGGTACTGAATTCGCCGCTGATGAACTGCGGATGTTGCAACAGGCTGGCCAGCAAGCGTTGATTGCTTTGCACGCCCAATAACACCGTGTCCTGTACCGCGCGCAACAGTTTGCGCCGGGCCTCTTCGCGAGTGGCGCCAAAGGCTATGAGTTTGCCCAGCATCGGGTCGTAGAACGGGCTGATCGATTGTCCTTCCAGCAAGCCATGATCGATTCGCGCACCGTGCTGCAGCGCCGGCTCCCAGGCTTCGACACGGCCGGTTTGCGGGAGGAATTCTTGGGCGGGATCTTCGGCGTAAAGCCGCACTTCCATGGCATGCCCGTTGAGCTGGACCTGGTCCTGAGTCAGTGGCAACGGCTGCCCCTCGGCGACCAGCAATTGCCACGCGACCAGATCCAGCCCGGTGATCAATTCAGTCACCGGATGCTCGACTTGCAGGCGCGTGTTCATCTCCAGAAAGTAGAACTGCCCGCGCGCATCGAGCAAAAACTCCACGGTGCCGGCGCCGACATAGTTCACTGCGCGCCCGGCCTTCAATGCTGCCTCACCCATGGCTTGGCGCAGTTCGGCGGTCATCACCGGGCAGGGCGCTTCTTCGATGACTTTCTGATGGCGACGCTGGATCGAGCAATCGCGTTCGCCGAGGTAGATCAGGTTGCCGTGCTGATCGCCGAACAACTGCACTTCGACATGCCGCGGTTCGATCAATGCCTGTTCGAGGATCAATTCGTCGCTGCCGAAACCGTTCAGTGCTTCGGAGCGCGCAGTGCGTAATTGCGCCGGCAAATCAGCGCCGCTGTGCAGCAGGCGCATGCCGCGCCCACCCCCGCCGGCACTGGCCTTGATCATCAGTGGATAGCCGATGCGCTCGGCTTCACGCAGCAGGGTCGCATCGTCCTGTTCGGCACCTTGATAACCGGCGATGCAGGGTACGCCGGCTTCGAGCATGGCGATTTTCGAGCGGCGTTTGCTGCCCATCAATTCGATGGCTTCGACGCTGGGGCCGATGAAGATCAGCCCGGCGTGTTCGCAGGCGCGGGCGAACTCGGCGTTTTCCGAGAGAAAACCGTAGCCGGGGTGAATGGCGTCGGCGCCGCTACGCTGGGCGGCGTCGAGGATCGCCGGAATGTTCAGGTACGACTGCTGCACGGGGGCGGGGCCAATGTGTACGGCCTGATCGGCCATTTTGACGTGCAGGGCCTCGGCGTCGGCGTCGCTGAAGACGGCGACGGTGCGGTAGCCGAGCGCTTGGGCGGTGCGCTGGATGCGGCAGGCGATTTCACCGCGGTTGGCGATCAGGATTTTGTGGATGGCGGGCATGGTCAGGTTTCCTGAGGTTTTGGCGGTGAATGTGATGGCCTCATCGCGAGCAGGCTCACTCCTACAGGGGAACGCATTCCAAATGTAGGAGTGAGCCTGCTCGGGATGCTTTCAGGTAGCCCACCGCGGTTTCCGCTTTTGCACAAAAGCCATGGTGCCCTCGATCCCTTCGTCGCCAGTCACCGCTTCGCTAAACCACTGCGCCGCCTCGTCAAGCAATTCACTCGAAGGCTGCCCGGCACTCGCCAACAACAATTTCTTGGTCATCGCATTCGCCTCCGGCGCGCAACACAGCACATGCTGCAACACCTCATCGAGCCGCTCGGCAAGCGCCTGCGCATCCTGCTCGACAAAATGCACCAGCCCCAGACGCCGCGCCTGATGCCCATCGAAACGCGCAGCCGTCAGCGCCAATCGGCGGGTTTCGGTCAGGCCGATACGCTGCACCACAAACGGCGCAATCTGCGCCGGCAGCAAGCCGAGGCTGGTTTCCGGCAGGCCGAATTGCGCCTGATGATCGGCAATCGCGATATCGCTGACACAGGCCAGCCCGAAACCGCCGCCAAGCACCGCGCCTTGCAGCACCGTGATCAGCACTTGCGGCGCGTGCTGTGCTTCCTCCAGCAAGGCACCGAACGCGCGATTCAAATCGCGGTAAGCCTCGCAGCCCTGAGCGCGAGCGCTGGCCATGTCCTTGATATCGCCGCCGGCACAGAAATGCCCACCGGCACCGCTGAGCACCAACGCCCGAACCGCACGGTCATCGCGCACAGCCGCCAGCACCGCGCGCAGTTCGCTGACCATCTGCAGGCTCATGGCATTGCGGCTGTCCGGTCGATGGAGGGTGATGTGCAGCACGCCGCCATGCAGCTCCAGCAACAGCGTCTGGCAATCCGGCAGGCCGCTCATTTCTTTTTCCCCGGGAGGATGCCCATCAGTTTGCAGATGATCCCCAGCATGATTTCGTCGGCGCCGCCGCCAATCGACACCAGCCGCACATCGCGATAGGCACGGGCCACCGGGTTGTCCCACATGAAGCCCATGCCGCCCCAATATTGCAGGCAGCTGTCGCTGACTTCGCGGCCCAGACGTCCGGCCTTGAGCTTGGCCATCGACGCCAGCCGTGTGACATCCTGACCTTTCACGTATTGCTCGGTGGCCTGGTAAACCAATGCGCGCAGGCATTCGATTTCGGTCTGCAATTCAGCGAGGCGGAAGTGGATCACCTGGTTGTCGATCAACGCATTGCCGAAGGTCTTGCGCTCCTTGCAGTACTCGATGGTGCTATCGACGCAATATTCCAGACCCTTGATCATGTTCGCCGCGCCGAACAGACGTTCTTCCTGAAACTGCAGCATCTGCATCATGAACCCGGCGCCTTCATGGCCGATGCGATTGCGCTGCGGTACGCGCACGTTGTCGAAAAACACCTGGGCGGTTTCCGAGCTGCGCATGCCGAGTTTGTCCAGATGCGAACTGAGGCTGATCCCCGGCGTGTTCATCGGCACCATGATCAGCGACTTGTTGATGTGCGGTTTGTCGTCCGAGGTGTTGGCCAAAAGGCAAATGAAATCGGCACTCGGCGAGTTGGTAATCCACATCTTGCTACCGTTGATCACGTAGTCGTCGCGGTCCTTGCGCGCGGTGGTTTTCAGCCCGGCGACATCGGAGCCGGCGCCGACTTCGGAAACGCCGATGCAGCCGACCTGCTCGCCGCTGATTGCCGGTCGCAGAAACTCTTCGCGCAATTCATCAGAGCCGAAACGGGCGAGGGCCGGCGTGCACATGTCAGTCTGTACGCCGATCGACATCGGAATGCCGCCGCAGTGAATAGTGCCGAACTCTTCAGCGGCGACAATCGAATAGCTGTAATCGAGACCCATACCGCCGAATTTTTCCGGTTTGGAAATGCCCAGCAAACCGAGGTCGCCAGCCTTGCGGAAAATTTCGTGAATGGGAAAGCGCCCGGCCTTTTCCCATTCGTCGACGTGCGGATTGATCTCGTGCTCAACGAACTGGCGGACGGTGCGGCGCAGGGCTTCGTGTTCCGGGGTGAAGATCATTTTTTATTGTTCTCCGTAAGATCCGTGGCGGTCAGAACCGGCTGACGCCGAAGCTGTTGGGTTGCAGCGTGCGAATGTCGGCTTCGTGGCAGATATCGAGCAAATAGCCGAGCAGGGTGCGCGTGTCACGCGGGTCAATCAGCCCGTCGTCCCACAGGTTGGCACTGCCGTAGAGCGCGGTGGACTGGCTGTCGAGTTTCTGCGCGGTGACCTGTTCGAGCATGTCGAGCATCTTCGGATCGGGTACCAATCCGTCTTTCAATTGTTTGGCTTCGGTAACGATGCGCAAGACTTTGCCGGCCTGCGCGCCGCCCATCACCGCCGTACGGCTGTTCGGCCAGGCGAAGATGAAGCGCGGGTCGAGGCCGCGTCCGCACATCGCATAGTTGCCGGCACCGTAGGAGCCGCCGACGACCATCGTCAGTTTAGGCACCCGCGCATTCGCCACCGCTTGAATCAGTTTCGAGCCGTGTTTGATCACGCCTTGCTGCTCGGATTCGGTGCCGACCATGAAACCGGTGGTGTTGTGGAAGAACAGCAGCGGTGTCTGGCTCTGATCACACAGTTGAATGAACTGCGCCGCTTTGCTCGCACCGTTCGGGGTGATCGGGCCGTTGTTGCCGATAAAACCGCAGGCGCGGCCCTGAATCTTCAATTGGCCACAAATGGTTTGCTGATCGAACTCGCCCTTGAATTCGACGAAGCAAGACTCGTCGGCAATGCGCGCGATGATTTCGCGCACGTCATAAGGCTTTTTCGGATCATCGGGGATCAGCCCGAGCAATTCATCGATCGGGTAGAGCGGTTCTTTGTATTGCGGCTCCGGCAGCCACGGCAGTTGCTCATTCCAAGGCAGCATGCGCAGGATTTCGCGGACCTGACGCACGCCATCGGCATCGTTTTCCGCGAGGTATTCAGCCGTCCCGGCGACCTGCGCGTGCATCTCTGCGCCGCCCAGTTCTTCATCGGTGGCGACCTCACCGGTGGCCGCTTTGAGCAGCGGCGGGCCGGCTAAAAACAGCTTGGCCTTGCCGCGCACCACTACCACGTAATCCGACAACCCCGGTTGATAAGCACCGCCCGCCGTGGCCGAGCCGTGCACCACGGTGATCTGCGGCAAACCCATTGCCGACATCCGTGCCTGATTGGCAAAACTGCGTGCGCCTTCGACGAAAATCTCAGCCGCGTAATTGAGGTTGGCACCGCCGCTTTCGGCGAGGGTAATCACCGGGAGTTTGTTTTCCTGAGCGATCTGTTGCAGGCGCAGGGATTTTTTCAGGCCGCTGGGCGAGATCGTGCCGCCCTTGATCGCGCTGTTGTTCGCCACGATCATCGCGCGGATGCCGCAGACGTAACCGATACCGGCGATCAGCCCGCCACCGGCCGAGCTGCCGTCCTTGTCGTCATGCAATTTGTAGCCGGCGAGGCTGGCCAGTTCGAGGAACGGCGCGCCGGGATCGAGCAACAGGTTCAGGCGTTCGCGCGGCAGCAATTGCCCGCGCTTGTCGAACTTCTCCTTCGCTTCGGCTGCTTTATTCAGCAGATTTTGTTCGAGCTGCTGCACTTGCTCGATGGCTGCGAGCATTGCTGCACGATTGCGCGCAAACGCTTCGCTGTGCGGGTCGAGTCGGGACTGGATCTGCGGCATGGCTTACTCCTTGTCCTTGAGCACATCTGGCAAGTACGCACGGTGAAAGCCGTTGAACGACTCACTGTGAGTGGCCTTGTGCAACGGCCATGCACGGCTGCCGAGGCTGGCTGCGCCATCGATTTTCAGCGTGCTGCCACTGATGAATGCCGCCGCCGGGCTGAGCAGAAATACAATCGCCGCACTGACTTCCGATTCGGTGCCAATACGCTTGAGCGGCACATGTTCACGCAGGGTGGGAATCACCGCTTTGAACGCGCCTTCGTAAGTGTCCATGCCGCTGGAGGCAATCCAGCCCGGCGCCACCGCGTTGACCCGCACGCCGGCATAACCCCATTCGAAAGCGGCGGTCTTGGTGAAATTGTCCATGCCCGAACGCGCGGCCCCCGAGTGGCCCATGCCGGGCATGCCGCCCCACATGTCGGCGAGCATGTTGACGATGTTGCCGCCGTGTTTGCTCATCGACTGGTTGAACACTTCCCGCGCCATCAGGAAACCGCCGACCAGATTGGTGCGCAACACGGTTTCGAAACCTTTCTGATTGATCGAAGCCAATGGCGACGGGTATTGGCCGCCGGCATTGTTGACCAGACCATGAATCGGCCCATGCTCGACGATCAGCTCCCTGACCAGTTGTTTCACCGCTTCTTCATCACGGATATCGCAGGCCTTCCAGTGTGCGCGGCCACCGTCCTCGGCAATTTCCACGGCGACCTTTTGCAGTTTTTCCGGTTTGCGCCCGACCAGCAGCACATTGGCACCGAGCGCTGCCAGTTCATGCGCGGTGCAGCGACCAATGCCGCTGCCACCGCCGGTTACGATGATGGTCTGGCCGCTGAACAGATCGGCGTGGAAAATCGACGCGTAAGCCATGCAAACCATCCTCTAGTCGAGCTGTTCGGCGATGCTCTGCGGCACCGGGATCTGGATTTCCAACAGTTGCTGGGCGAAGGCTTTGCCTTGCGGATCGATACGCAGACTGGCCACGCCACCACCGCCGAGGGCGTTTTCCAAAAGAAAATTCAGGCTGTGGGTGCCGGGCAGATACCAGCGTTCGACCCGGCCGTGGACCGGATCGAGCACATGGCTCATCCAGTCGACCATGACGGCCGGGGTCAGCGCTTCGGCGATCCACGGCAGGTATTCGGGTTTGCGCGGGATCACGCCTATATTGCTGTGATTGCCTTTGTCACCGGAGCGCGCCACGGCCAGTTTCACCAGCGCCACACTGGCATCGGCGCGGCCTTGAGGTTTCGGCGGGTGCTGGGCAATCGGCAAATCTTCACTGTCGAGCGCTGCCAATGAGGGCAGGGTACAAGGATGGCGAACGCCGGCCAGATCAATCTGCAAGGTACAGGCGCTTTTATCGATCAGGAATGAAAACAGACGAATCAGCGGATACACCGTTGGCCGCCCGCCGACGATACCGGTCAGGCCTGGTGCCATGCCGGTGGCGGCCTGGGCGATTTCCCGGGAGAACAGCACCAGTGCCTGTTTATTGGGGTGACGCACGGCGAGTTTGATCACCACTTCACGGCTGTCGTGGCGCTGGCCATGGGGGCCGTAGGTGGCTTCGCTGCCGAGCAATTCGATATCGGTTTCGCTGTAGGGCGGCCAGCCGCGCTGGCTGAACATTTCCGCTGTCTTGGTGATGATCGCCTGACTGACGCGCCGCGCCTTGTCCACCGCATCGATACCGGCGATCAGGCAACTGGCGGTGCAGCGGAAGCCGTCCGGGAAAGTGGCGCTGACCTTGTATTTGTCGCTGGGCGGCAGGCCTTTGGCGCCGTGGACATGAACGAGGTTTTTGCCTTGCTGCTGGAGTTTGACGTGAGTGAAATCGCAGACCACGTCAGGCAACAGATACGCCTGCGGATCGCCGATTTCATACAACATCTGCTCGCCGACGGTCAGCGGTGTGACCAGTCCGCCGGAACCCTCGGGTTTGCTGACGATGAATTGGCTGTCGGCGCTGACTTCGACGATGGGAAAACCGATGTGTTCGTAATCCGGCACGTCACGCCAATCGGTGAAATTGCCGCCAGTGCATTGTGCGCCGCATTCGATGATGTGCCCGGCCAGCGCGGCCTGAGCGAGTTTGTCGTAGTCGTGCCACGACCAGCCGAATTCATGCACCAGCGCGGCGCTGACCACGGCGCTGTCGACTACTCGCCCGGTGATGACGATGTCGGCGCCCAGGCGCAGGGCTTCGACGATGCCCGGCGCGCCGAGATAGGCGTTGGTCGATACGCACATCGGCGGCAGCGGGGCGCCGCTGAACATCTCGGTGACGCCGCTGAGGTGTTTGAATTGTGGTTGCAGATCATCGCCGAGCAGTACCGCGATTTTCAGCTTGATACCGATCTTGTCGCAGGCCGCTTGCAGGGCGGCGGCGCAGGCTTGCGGGTTGATCCCGCCAGCATTGCTGATGACCCGGATGTTCTGCCCGGCGAGTTGCGGCAGTAACGGCGTCAGTACTTCGATGAAGTCGCCGGCGAACCCCGCCTGAGGATCCTTCATGCGTGCGCCGGCCATGATCGACAGGGTGATCTCGGCGAGGTAATCGAACACCAGGTAATCCAGCTTGCCACCCTCCACTAACTGCGCGGCGGCGGTCGATGTATCACCCCAGAATGCGCTGGCGCATCCGATGCGAACGGTGGTTGGCATTTTTATCTCCGACTCAGCAACCTGCGACAGAAGTGTCTGGAGGCTACCAAGCAAGCGCTTGGTTTGTAAACAGTTGAAACTATCTTCTGCCCAAGCGCTTGCTTGGTCGTCGTTGGCGGCTTAAATTGCGCGCAACCCTGCGGTTTCAGGGGGCAACAGACTGATCGACTGTAGGAGAGAACGGGTGGACGAGCAAAAAGCCCTGAGGGTCATGCGCGAATTGGTCGATCAAGGCCAGTTGACCGACCCGGACAGCGCCCGCGGCAAACTGCTGCAAGTGGCCGCTCACCTGTTCCGCAACAAAGGCTACGAACGCACTACGGTGCGCGATCTGGCCGGCGCAGTCGGCATCCAGTCGGGGAGTATTTTTCATCACTTCAAAAGCAAGGATGAAATTCTCCGTGCGGTGATGGAAGAAACCATCCGCTACAACACTGCATTGATGCGCGCCGCACTGGCCGATGCCAACAATGTGCGTGAGCGCGTGTTGGCGCTGATCCGTTGCGAATTGCAATCGATCATGGGCGGCAGTGGCGAGGCGATGGCCGTGCTGGTCTACGAGTGGCGTTCGTTGTCCGAAGACGGCCAGGCCAAGGTTCTCGCTTTGCGTGACGTTTACGAAGACATATGGCTGCAAGTGCTGGGTGAAGCGAAGGACGCCGGATTTATCCGCGGTGATGTATTTATTACTCGACGTTTCCTCACCGGTGCACTGTCCTGGACCACCACCTGGTTCCGTGCAGGTGGCAGTTTGAGCCTCGATCAGTTGGCGGATGAGGCGCTGATTCTGGTCCTCGAAGAGCGTTGAGCGACTTTCTATCGGGCCGGGAAACTGGCTAACTGGGCGAAACCGCCTAGCTTGAATGCATTGATCGGTATTTTTTCGGGGAGTGGGGTGTTTTGAAGTCTTTGCCAATCCGGACGGCCGCGGGGCTGATGCTCGCAGCGCTGGCTGCATCATGGGTATTGCCCGCTCAGGCAGCGCAACTGGTTCGGGTGGGCGCGGCGCATTTTCCGCCCTACACCATTCGCCCGGAAAACGGTGCCGATACAGGCCTCTTGCCGCAACTGGTCGAGGCCCTTAATCGCCTGCAAAGCGACTATCAGTTTGTCCTGGTACCGACCTCTATTCCGCGGCGATTCGGGGATTTCAAGCAGGGCCGGATCGACATGGCGATTTTCGAGAATCCCGATTGGGGCTGGAAGGAAATTCCCCATACGGATGTCGATATGGGCCTCGAGGATGCGGAGATTTTCGTTGCGCAACGCGAAGACGGTCGTCAGCAAAGTTACTTTGCGAGCCTCACCGGCAAGCGTCTGGCGCTGTTCAGCGGTTATCACTACGAATTCGCCAACTTCAACGCCGACCCCAAATTCCTCGCGCAGAATTTCAACGCCACGCTGACCTATTCCCACGACAGTAACCTGCTGATGGTGCTGCGCTCGCGTGCGGATATTGCCCTGGTGACCCGCTCGTACCTGAGCGATTACCTGCTGCGCAACGAGAAGGTGCGCGACGAGTTGCTGGTGTCGCAACGCATCGATCAGGTTTATCACCATTACGCCATTCTTCGCCCGGCGGCGCCGATCACTGGTGAGGCGTTCGGCAAGATGCTGCAAGGTTTGCGCGACAATGGCCAGATGCTGAAAATTTTCGATCCGTACAAGATTGCAGTGGTGCCGGTGCTTCACCGCTGAGGCACTGATTTGTGCTCCAAGCTAAATTTTCCCGCCCGGATCACGTCACTTCGTTGAACTGTCGACGATTATCGTGAGCCTGACCCATGTCCAATCTGAATGATCTGACTGCCCTGGCGTTGCCCTCGGGCAGTCAACTCCAAGCCGATGCAACTGAAAGCCGTCTGAGCCTTAGCCTCGACGGACAACCGCTGATCCGCCTGCGTCTTGATCGGGAGGTCAAGGGGCCGATCCAGCTCGATGAACGTTTTGCGCTGCCGCCGGGCCAGGCGCTATGGGCGGCTTGCTACTGGCTGTTCGCCCGGGATCCGGCGTGCCAGCAATTGACCTGGCAACTGGATCAGCCGCCGACCGAAGCCTTGCTCAGTGGCTTGCTGGTGAACACCGAAGTGGCGGGTGAATACCGCTGTGAACGCACGCTGTTCTGGCAATTGCCACAACCGTGGCTCGGCACTTCGCTGGCAGGCAGCTATCCGCAGCAAATGGTCATCAGCCAGGGCAAGCGTCATCCGCTGCGTCCGGTGAAGCCGCGGGGCGAAGTGTATCGGCGTTTCGATGCGCGTCTGGGTGCGTGGATTTCCCTGCGCACGGTAGAGATCGAAGAAGACCTGCCGCGCTTCAACCGCTGGCAGAACAGCCCGCGCGTTGCCAGTTTCTGGCAGGAAGAGGGCAGTATCGAGAAGCACCGCGAATACCTGAGCAAACTCGATGCTGATCCGCACACGCTGACGCTGATTGGCTGTTTCGATGATCAGCCGTTTGCCTATTTCGAAGCCTACTGGGCCAAGGAAGATCGCATTGCGCCGTTTTATGACGCCGACAATTACGATCGCGGTATTCACATGCTGGTCGGTGAAGAGGATCACCGTGGCCCGCACAAAGTGGCGAGCTGGTTATCGGCGCTGGTGCATTACCTGTTTCTCGATGATCCGCGCACGCAACGCGTGGTCGCTGAACCTCGGGCGGACAACGCGAAGATGATCGGCCATATGCAGAATCAGTGCTTTCACTGTGAGAAAGAGTTCGACTTCCCGCACAAGCGTGCGGCGCTGATGATCCTGGGGCGTGAGCGGTTTTTTGATCGGTGCAAATTGGCCTGAGGTCATTTAAAAGCAAAAGATCGCAGCCTTCGGCAGCTCCTACAGAAGAATGCATTGCAATGTAGGAGCTGCCGAAGGCTGCGATCTTTTTTATCTGTCGACGCGGTCTCAGCGACGACCCACAGCCACCGCATCCCGGCGACTGCCCGAGACCTTGCGGCAGTGCACCAGTGCATCACGAATCATGAAGTTGACCAGGGTTGGCGAAACGCCCAGTTCCTTGGCGATATCCTTTTGCGGCACGCCGTGCAGGCGGTACATCTCGAACGCATAGCGAGTGCGGCTGGGCAGCTCGGTCAGTGCGTCGGCGATGTTTTCCAGAGTCGAAAAGTTGATGTGCGAGGTTTCCGGTGAAGCACCCTGGATGACCACATTCAGCCCTTCCTCTTCAGGGCCGGAGTACTTCTGTTCCAGCGCCTGTTTGCGGTAATGATCGATAGCGAGGTTGCGCACGATCTGGAACAGATAACTCAGTTGAGCCTTGATCGACGACGTGATCGGTGGCGCCGACTGCAGTCGGAAAAACGCATCCTGCACCACATCTTCGGCGCGCGACCGGCAGCCGGTAATGCGCGCTGCAATCTTGACCAGAATCAGTCGATTGTCGACGAATGCCTGAAGTAGCGGTGAATCGCACCTGCTTGTGGATACTTGTTCCGTCATGGAAATCACCTTGCTGCCAATAGGTTAGTGGGACGCCTGGGGAGGGGGCCGTCCTACACATCGAGCGACAAATTATGTTGAATGATAATGATTGTCAATTGAGAAAGAGAAGTAATGCGCTACAAAGGTGCGTTCTGAGAACTGCGACACGCCGCCACACCCCGGCCCCATTGGCGATCCCGCCCGCCGACTAATTATTTCAAGACGTCATCCGTTCTCATTGGTGAATGGTTCCGGGTGCACATCCCCGGCCAGACAGCATTCCGATGCCTTGCGCGGTCGGCACAGACCGCGCCCTGCATGCCCTTCGAAGGGTGTGACGCAGTAACCCGATTCCATTAGCAAGCCGAATTCAGGCAGGAAACCTCATGACCGACGCGTTCGAACTCCCCAGCACCCTGGTCCAAGCCCTCCAGCGCCGCGCGGCCCTGACGCCGGATCGACTGGCTTTGCGTTTTCTTGCCGAAAGCGAAGAGCTGGCTGTGGTACTCAGTTATCGCGAACTGGATGAGCGCGCGCGTACGATAGCGGCGGCGTTGCAGGCCCAAGCGGAATTCGGCGATCGCGCGGTGTTGCTGTTTCCCAGCGGCCCGGACTACGTCGCGGCGTTTTTTGGTTGTCTGTACGCCGGCGTGATCGCGGTGCCGGCCTATCCGCCGGAATCGGCGCGCCGTCACCATCAGGAGCGTTTGCTGTCGATCATCGCTGACGCCGAGCCGCGCCTGCTGCTGACCAGTGCCGATCTGCGCGACGCCTTGCAACAGATCGAAGGTGCGCCGCCGCTGTTGTGCGTCGACACGCTCGACAGCGCTCAAGCCGAAAACTGGGTCGAACCGAGCCTGCCGCAAGATCACATCGCCTTCCTGCAATACACCTCCGGCTCCACCGCATTGCCCAAAGGCGTGCAGGTCAGCCACGGCAATCTGGTCGCCAATGAACTGCTGATCCGTCATGGTTTCGGCATCGACGTGAACCCCGACGACGTCATCGTCAGCTGGCTGCCGCTGTACCACGACATGGGTTTGATCGGTGGCCTGTTGCAGCCGATCTTCAGCGGCGTGCCGTGCATCCTGATGTCGCCGGCGTATTTCCTCGGCCGACCATTGCGCTGGCTCGAAGCGATCAGCGAATACGGCGGCACCATCAGCGGCGGGCCGGACTTCGCCTATCGCTTGTGCAGCGAGCGGGTCAGCGAATCGGCGCTTGAGCGTCTCGATCTGAGCCGCTGGCGCGTGGCGTATTCCGGGTCCGAGCCGATCCGTCTCGACACCCTTGAGCGCTTCGCCGAGAAGTTCACCGCGTGCGGTTTCAGCACAGACAATTTCATGGCCTCCTACGGTCTGGCCGAAGCCACACTGTTCGTCGCCGGCACCCCGCGCGGCACCGGCATCCCGGCGCTGCGCGTGGACGATCAGGCATTGGCACAAAACCGCGCGGAGCCGGGCGAAGGCAACCCGATCATGAGTTGCGGCATCAGCCAACCCGAGCATGCGGTGCTGATCGTCGAACCAAACTCCCTCGCAGAACTGGCCGACAACACCGTCGGCGAAGTCTGGGCTGCCGGCCCAAGTATCGCTCACGGTTACTGGCGCAACCCCGAGGCCAGCGCCAAGACCTTTGTCCAGCACGCCGGCCGCACCTGGCTGCGCACCGGTGATTTGGGTTTCACGCGCGATGGTGAACTGTTCATCACCGGTCGCCTGAAAGACATGCTGATCGTGCGTGGCCACAACCTCTATCCGCAGGACATCGAGAAGACCGTCGAGAACGAAGTGGAAGTGGTGCGCAAGGGCCGCGTCGCTGCATTTGCCGTCAGCCAGAATGGCGAAGAGGGCATCGGTATTGCCGCAGAAATCAGCCGCAGCGTGCAGAAAATCCTGCCGCCGGAAGCGTTGATCAAAGCGATTCGCCAAGCCGTGGCTGAGGCTTATCAGGAAGCCCCGAGCGTGGTGGTGCTGCTTAATCCCGGCGCCTTGCCGAAAACTTCCAGTGGCAAATTGCAGCGCTCGGCGTGCCGCAATCGCCTGGCCGATGGCAGCCTCGACAGCTACGCGGTGTTCCCGTCGTCCGCAGCCGAAGCCCCAGAGTCGACCACCAGCGCATCCGAACTCGAAGCCCTGATCGGCAAGATCTGGGCCGAGCAACTCAACGTCAAACAGGTCAACGCCGACGATCATTTCTTCCTGCTCGGCGGTAACTCGATCGCCGCCACGCAAGTCATCGCCCGCGTTCGCGAAGAACTCGCTCTTGAGCTGAACCTGCGCCTGCTCTTCGAAGCCCCGACCTTGTCTGCATTTGCCGCTGCCGTGGCCCAACAACAGCAGGACGGCGGCAGCGCCCAAGGTGCAATCACCGCGTTGTCGCGCAGCGAGCCGATGCCGCAATCGCTGGCACAAAACCGTCTGTGGATCACTTGGCAGCTCGACCCGCAGAGCAGCGCCTACAACATTCCCGGTGCCCTGCGTCTGCGTGGCGAACTCGACGAAGACGCCTTGCGCGCCAGCTTCCAGCAACTGATCGAGCGCCACGAATCCCTGCGCACACGCTTCTTCGAGCGCGACGGCGTGGCCCTGCAACAAGTCGCTGCCGCCGCCGAATTCAATCTGCAACTGATCGACATCAGCGACCTGCCAGAGCATCAACGCGAAGCCCGTGCTCTGCAGATTCGCGAAGACGAAGCACGCACCCAGTTCGACCTGGAAAAAGGTCCGCTGCTGTGGGTGACGCTGGTGCGTCTCGACGACGAAGATCACCAACTGCTGGTGACGCTGCACCACATCATCGCCGACGGCTGGTCGCTGAACGTGTTGATCGACGAGTTCTCGCGGCTGTACGCCGCCGCTTCGCAAGGGGCGACGGCCAGCCTTGCGCCACTGCCAACCCAGTACGCCGACTACGGCAGCTGGCAGCGCCAATGGCTGGCGCAAGGTGAAGGCGAGCGGCAACTGGCGTACTGGAAAGCGCAACTGGGTGACGAGCATCCGACGCTGGAACTGGCCACCGATCATCCACGTTCGGCTCAACAAATCCGCAGCGCCGCACGCCACACTGTGCGTCTGAGCGCGAGCCTCAGCGATGCGATCCGCCAGACGGCTCAAGCTCACCAATCGACGTCGTTCATGCTGTTGCTCGCGGCGTTGCAGAGCCTGCTGCATCGCTACAGCGGTCAGCGCGACATTCGTATCGGCGTGCCGAATGCCAACCGTCCGCGCCTGGAAACCCAGGGCCTGATCGGCTTTTTCATCAACACTCAAGTGCTGCGTGCAGAGATCGATTCGCGCCTGTCGTTTATCGAACTGCTGGCCCAGACCCGTCAAGCCGCACTCGGTGCACAAGCGAATCAGGATCTGCCGTTCGAACAACTCCTCGAAGCCTTCCCGCAAGCCCGTGAACAAGGCCTGTTCCAGGTCATGTTCAACCATCAGCAACGCGATCTGAGCGCACTCAAGCGTCTGCCGGGTGTGCTCGCCGAAGAACTGCCGTGGCACAGCCGTGAAGCCAAGTTCGATCTGCAACTGCACAGCGAAGAAGACCGTAACGGTCGTCTGACCCTGTCGTTCGACTACGCCAGTGAACTGTTCGACGCCGCGACTATCGAGCGTCTGGCCGAGCATTTCAGCAACCTGTTGCGCGACGTCTGCGAACGTCCGGAGCAAGCCATCGGCGACCTGCAATTGCTCACCGGCGGCGAACACGATCAGCAAAAAAACTGGGGCGTCGCACCGTGCACCCCGGCGCAACAATGGCTGCCGGAACTGCTGAATGAACAGGTGCGGCAAACCCCGGAACGCACCGCGCTGGTGTGGGAGGGCGGCAGCCTCGACTTCGCTGAACTGCACACACAAGCCAACCGCCTCGCGCACTACCTGCGCGACAAAGGCGTCGGCCCGGATGTCTGCGTGGCCATCGCCGCCGAGCGTTCGCCGCAACTGCTGATTGGCCTGCTGGCGATCATCAAGGCCGGTGGCGCCTACGTGCCGCTGGACCCGGATTACCCGGCGGATCGTCTGGCCTACATGCTCAGCGACAGCGGCGTCGAATTGCTGCTGACCCAGACTGAATTGCTCGAGCGTTTGCCGGCCAGCGATGGCGTCAGCGTGATCGCCATGGACGCGTTGCATCTGGAGAACTGGCCGAGCCACGCACCGGGTCTACACCTGCACGGTGACAACCTCGCCTATGTGATTTACACCTCGGGCTCCACCGGCCAGCCGAAAGGCGTCGGCAACACCCACGCTGCTTTGGCCGAACGTCTGCAATGGATGCAGAACACTTACCGCCTCGATGAAACCGATGTGCTGATGCAAAAGGCGCCGATCAGTTTCGACGTGTCGGTGTGGGAATGCTTCTGGCCGCTGATCACTGGCGCACGCCTGCTGATTGCAGGCCCCGGTGAACACCGCGATCCGCATCGCATCGCCCAGCTCGTTAGAGAATATGGCGTGACCACGCTGCACTTTGTGCCGCCGCTGCTCTCGCTGTTTATCGACGAGCCGCTGAGCGCCGAATGCACCCGCCTGCGCCGGGTATTCTCCGGCGGTGAAGCACTGCCGGCCGAACTGCGCAACCGCGTACTCGCGCAACTGCCGGCGGTGCAAATGCACAACCGTTACGGCCCGACCGAAACCGCAATCAACGTTACCCATTGGCATTGCACCGCGGCCGATGGCGAGCGCTCGCCGATTGGCCGTCCGCTGGGCAATGTGATCTGCCGCATTCTCGATGCCGATCTCAATCCAGTGCCGGCCGGTGTGCCGGGTGAGTTGTGCATCAGTGGCGTCGGTCTGGCCCGTGGTTACCTCGGCCGTCCATCGCTGACCGCAGAGCGTTTTGTCGTCGATCCGCTGGGCGAGCAGGGCGCACGTTTGTACCGTACCGGCGACCGTGCGCGCTGGACCTGCGATGGCGTGATCGAATACCTCGGCCGTCTCGATCAGCAAGTCAAACTGCGTGGCTTCCGCGTTGAACCGGAAGAAATCGAAGCGCGTCTGCTCGCTCAGGACGGCGTCGCCCAAGCCGTGGTGCTGGTGCGCGAAACTGCTGCCGGCGCACAGCTGATCGGCTACTTCACCGCATCCGATGCGAGCGAAGTTGCAGACGAACAAATCACGCGCCTGAAAACCGCACTGGCCGCTGAGCTGCCGGAATACATGGTCCCGGCGCAACTGATGCGTCTGGATGAAATGCCGCTAAGCCCCAGCGGCAAACTCGACCGCCGCGCCTTGCCCGAGCCGCAATGGCAAGTGCGCGAACATGTAGAGCCGGTCACGGAGCTTGAACAGCAAGTCGCCGCGATCTGGCGCGAAGTGCTCGGTCTGGCACAAGTCGGCCTGCGCGACGACTTCTTCGCCCTCGGCGGTCACTCGCTGCTGGCCACGCAAATCATCTCGCGCAGCCGTCAGGCCTGTGACGTCGAACTGCCGTTGCGCGCCTTGTTCGAACACAGCGAACTCGGCGATTTTGCCGAACAGATTCGCCTGATCCAGGCCAGCGGCCGCACCAACAAGCAGCCGCCGATCGACAAGGTTGATCGCAGCAAACCGGTGCCGCTGTCCTACTCGCAACAGCGCATGTGGTTCCTCTGGCAGATGGAACCGGACAGCCCCGCGTACAACGTCGGCGGCATGGCGCGTCTGCGCGGCGTGTTGCACGTCGAGCGTTTCGAGGCCGCACTGCAAGCACTGATCCTGCGTCACGAAACCCTGCGCACCACGTTCCCGAGCGTCGACGGCGTCGCCCGTCAGCAGGTGCATGCCGAAACCGGCGTACGCATGGGCTGGAAGGATTTTTCAAAACTTGCCGCCGATGTGCGCGAGCAAAAGGTTCAGCAACTGGCTGACGAAGAAGCGCATCTGCCGTTCGATCTGGAAACCGGCCCGCTGCTGCGCGCCTGCCTGGTGAAGACCGCCGAGCAGGAGCATTACTTTGTCCTGACTCTGCACCACATCGTCACCGAAGGCTGGGCGATGGACATCTTCGCCCGTGAACTCAGCGCGCTGTATGAAGCGTTCGTTGACGACCGTGATTCGCCGCTTGAGCCGCTGCCGGTGCAGTACCTCGACTACAGCGTCTGGCAGCGCAACTGGCTGGAATCCGGCGAGCGTCAGCGCCAACTCGACTACTGGACGGCGCAACTCGGTCGTGAGCATCCATTGCTGGAGCTGCCGGGCGACCGCCCGCGTCCGCCGGTGCAAAGCCATCAGGGTGAACTGTTCCGCTTCGATCTGAGCGATGACCTCGCGGCGCGAGTTCGTGCGTTCAACGCGCAAAACGGTCTGACCCTGTTCATGACCATGACCGCCGCACTGGCCACGTTGCTTTACCGCTACAGCGGCCAGACCGATCTGCGCATCGGCGCGCCGGTAGCCAACCGCATCCGTCCGGAAAGCGAAGGGCTGATCGGTGCGTTCCTCAATACGCAAGTACTGCGTTGCCAGCTCGACGGCATGATGTCGGTCGGCGAATTGTTCGAGCAGGTGCGTCACACCGTGATCGAAGGCCAGTCCCATCAGGATCTGCCATTCGATCATCTGGTTGAAGCGCTACAGCCGCCGCGCAGCGCTGCGTACAACCCGCTGTTCCAGGTGATGTGCAACGTGCAGCGCTGGGAATTCCAGCAGAGCCGCATGCTCGCCGGGATGACCGTCGAATATCTGGCCAACGATGCGCGAGCGACCAAGTTCGACCTCAACCTGGAAGTCACCGACCTCGACCATCGCCTCGGTTGCTGCCTGACTTACAGCACCGATCTGTTCGACGAACCGACCATCGCACGCATGGCCAAGCATTGGCGCAATCTGCTCGAAGCGTTGATCGCCGATCCGCAACAACGTCTCAGCGAATTGCCGCTGCTCGATCAGCCCGAGCAACAGCATCTGCTCCACAGCCTTGGCATCGAGCCGGGCGAGCATCGTCTCGATCAATGCATTCATCACCTGTTCGCCGAACAAGCGCTGGCGCGCAAAGACGCGCCGGCCCTGACTTTCGCCGGGCAGACCCTGAGCTACGCCGAACTCGACGCCCGCGCAAATCGCTTGGCCTGGGCCTTGCGTGAGCGTGGCGTTGGCCCGCAAGTGCGCGTCGGTCTGGCGCTGGAGCGTTCGCTGGAAATGGTCATTGGCCTGCTGGCGATTCTCAAGGCTGGCGGCGCCTACGTGCCGCTCGACCCCGAATACCCGCTCGACCGTCTGCACTACATGATCGAAGACAGCCGCATCGGCTTGCTGCTCAGTGATCGCGCGATGTTCAAAGCCCTCGGTGATCTGCCGCCGAGCGTGGCGCGCTGGTGCCTGGAAGATGACCGCGCGGCACTCGACGCTTATCCGGCCACTGAGCTGCCGTTTATCAGTCTGCCGCAGCATCAGGCCTACCTGATTTACACCTCGGGCTCGACCGGTAAACCGAAAGGCGTGATGGTCTCCCACGGCGAAATCGCCATGCACTGCCAAGCGGTGATCGAGCGTTTCGGCATGCGCCCGGACGATTGCGAGCTGCACTTCTATTCGATCAACTTCGACGCCGCCACCGAGCGACTGTTAGTGCCGTTGCTCAGCGGTGCGCAGGTGGTGTTGCGTGCGCAGGGTCAGTGGGACGCGGAAGAAATCTGCGGTTTGATCCGCACGCATAAAATCAACGTGCTCGGTTTTACCCCGAGCTACGGCAGCCAGTTGGCGCAGTTCCTCTCGACGCAAAACGAAATCCTCCCGGTGCGGATGATCATCACCGGCGGCGAAGCGTTGACCGGCGAACACCTGCAACGGATTCGCGCGGCGTTCAAACCAGCGATGTTCTTCAACGCGTATGGCCCGACGGAAACCGTGGTCATGCCACTGGCCAGTCTGGCGCCGGAAGTGCTGGAAGAGGGCGCCGGCAGTGTGCCGATCGGTAGCGTGATTGGCGCGCGTGTCGCCTATATTCTCGACGCCGATCTGGCGCTGGTGCCGCAAGGCGCGACCGGTGAGTTGTTCGTCGGCGGCGCCGGTCTGGCGCAGGCCTATCACGATCGTCCGGGCATCACCGCCGAGCGCTTTGTCGCTGACCCGTTTGCCACCGATGGCGGGCGCATGTACCGCACCGGCGACCTGGTGCGCCAGCGTGGCGATGGCTTGGTGGAATACCTGGGCCGGATCGACCATCAGGTGAAGATCCGTGGATTCCGTATCGAACTGGGCGAAATCGAAACGCGCCTGCTCGATCACGACTCGATCCGCGAAGCCGTGGTGCTCGCCCTCGATGCGCCAAGCGGCAAACAACTGGTCGGCTATCTGGTGACTGAAGTCGCCGAGCAAAGCGAAGCCAGGCAGGCCGAGCTGCGCGAAGCCCTCAAGTCGCACCTCAAGGCGCAACTGCCGGATTACATGGTGCCGACGCATCTGATTCTGCTGGCGAGCATGCCGCTGACCGCCAACGGCAAACTCGATCGCCGCGCGTTGCCGGCGCCGGATCCTGAGTTGAATCGTCAGGACTACGTCGCGCCGAGCAACGAACTGGAACAGACCCTGGCGCAGATCTGGTGCGAAGTGCTCAACGTCGAGCAGGTCGGCCTCAACGACAACTTCTTTGAATTGGGCGGCGATTCGATTCTGTCGATCCAAGTGGTCAGCCGCGCACGGCAGCAGGGCATTCATTTCAGCCCGCGCGATCTGTTCCAGCATCAGACTGTGCAGACTTTGGCCGCTGTGGCCAGCCGCACTGAGCAGGTCACGGCCGAGCAAGGTCTGGTGTCGGGTGAATCGCGCCTGACGCCGATTCAGCACTGGTTCTTCGACACTGAAATCCATGAGCGTCAGCACTGGAACCAGGCGTTGTTGCTGGAGCCGACCGCGACCCTCGAAGCGCATCGTCTGGAGCAGGCGTTGTTGGCGGTGATCGAGCAGCATGACGCCCTGCGTCTGCGCTTTACCGAGGCCAATGGCGAGTGGCAAGCCACGCACCAACCGGTGTCTGATGCAGCCGTGTTGTGGCAAGTGCGCGTCACCTCGATGGACAAGTGCGAAGCGCTGTTCGCTGATGCGCAACGCAGTCTTGATCTGGAAAACGGCCCACTGGTTCGCGCCTTGCTGGTCGACGGCCCTGAAGATCAGCAACGCCTGTTTATCGCGATCCATCACTTGGTGGTCGACGGCGTGTCGTGGCGCGTTCTGCTCGACGATCTGCAAACGGTGTATCGCCAACTCGACGCCGAACAAGCGGTGAAACTGCCGGCGAAAACCAGTGCCTTCAAAGACTGGGCCGCGCGTTTGCAGGACTACGCCGGCAGCGAATCCCTGCGCGAAGAACTCAACTGGTGGCAGACCCAACTGGCCGGCCCGAATGCCGATCTGCCTTGTGAAAATCCACAGGGCGGCCAGCAGAATCGTCACGCGCAAACCGTCAGCGTGCGCCTCGATGCCGAGCACACCAAACAGTTGCTGCAACAGGCGCCAGCCGCCTATCGCACGCAAGTCAACGATCTGCTGCTGACCGCATTGGCCCGCGTACTCTGCCGCTGGAGCGGTCAACCGTCGGCGCTGATTCAACTGGAAGGCCACGGCCGTGAAACCCTGTTCGACGAGATCGATCTGACTCGAACCGTCGGCTGGTTCACCAGCGCTTACCCGCTGCGCCTGACCCCGCACAATATTGAAGAAGCCGCCGGGCAGGGCGCTTCGATCAAAGCGATCAAAGAACAGCTGCGCACCGTGCCGCACAAAGGCCTCGGTTATGGCGTGCTGCGTTATCTCGCCGATGACCTCAGCCAGCGCAGCATGGCCGCGCTGCCGCATGCGCCGGTCACCTTCAACTACCTCGGCCAGTTCGACCAGAGTTTCGGCAGCGATGCGCTGTTCCGTCCGCTGGATGAACCCGTCGGTGCCGCCCACGATCCGCAGGCGCCATTGCCGAACGAGTTGAGCATCGACAGCCAGGTTTACGGCGGTGAATTGCTCCTGCGCTGGACCTTCAGCGCCGAGCGTTACGAGGCGCGAACCATCAACGATCTGGCCGATGCCTACCTCGGCGAGCTGCAAAGCCTGATCGCCCATTGCCTGCAAGACGAGGCCGGTGGGCTGACGCCGTCGGACTTCCCGCTGGCCAGACTGACTCAGGCGCAACTGGATGCCTTGCCGGTGCCGGCCGCACACATCGAAGACGTTTATCCGCTGACGCCGATGCAGGAAGGCATGTTGCTGCACACCTTGCTCGAACCGGGCACCGGTCTGTACTACATGCAGGATCGCTACCGCATCAACAGCGAACTCGACGCCGAGCGTTTCGCCCAGGCCTGGCAAGCGGTGATCGCCCGTCACGAAGCGCTGCGCGCGTCGTTCTGCTGGAACGTCGGCGAAGACATGCTGCAAGTGATTCACACCCCGGGTCACACGCCGATCGAGTATCTGGACTGGAGCGCCATCGCCGACACCGAGCAGGAACCCAAGCTGCAAGCCTTGTTGAAGAGCGAGCGCGAGGCCGGTTTCGATCTGCTCAATCAGGCACCGTTTCACCTGCGCCTGATCAAGGTCGGCGCGGCGCGCTACTGGTTCATGATGAGCAACCACCACATCCTCATCGATGCCTGGTGCCGCTCGTTGCTGATGAATGACTTCTTCGAAATCTACACCGCGTTGGGTGAGGGTCGTGAAGTGCAACTTGCCGTGCCGCCGCGTTATCGCGATTACATCGGCTGGCTGCAACGTCAGAGCCTGGCCGAAGCGCGGCAGTGGTGGCAGCACAATCTGCAAGGGTTCGAACGCACCACGCCGATCCCGAGCGATCGTCCGTTCCTGCGCGAACACGCCGGTGAAAGCGGCGGTATGGTCGTTGGCGACCGCTACACCCGCCTGAATGTCGAGGACGGTGCGCGTCTGCGTGAACTGGCGCAGGCCCATCAACTGACCATCAACACCTTTGCCCAAGCCGCGTGGGCCTTGGTGCTGCGCCGTATGAGCGGCGATCGTGACGTGCTGTTCGGCGTGACCGTCGCCGGGCGTCCGGTGGACATGCCGGAAATGCAACGCACGGTCGGCCTGTTCATCAACAGTATTGCGCTGCGGGTGAAGATGCCTGAGGACGATCAGCGCAGCAGTGTGCGTCAGTGGCTCAGTGCTTTGCTCGACAGCAACATGCAGCTGCGCGAGTACGAATACCTGCCGCTGGTGAGCATTCAGGAACAGAGCGAACTGCCGAAAGGCCAGCCGCTGTTCGACAGCCTGTTCGTCTTCGAGAACGCCCCGGTGGAAGTCTCGGTGCTGGATCGGGCGCAGAGCCTGAACGCGACTTCGGACTCCGGCCGAACCCACACCAACTTCCCGCTGACGGCGGTGTGCTACCCGGGCGATGACCTCGGTCTGCACCTGTCGTATGACCAGCGTTACTTTGATGAATCGACCATCGAGCGCATGCTCGGCGAGTTCAAGCGTTTGTTGCTGGCGCTGGTCGATGGCTTCCACGGCGACATGGCTGATCTACCGCTGCTGGGTGGCGAGGAACAGGACTTCCTGCTCCACGGTTGCAACCAGAGTGCCCACGATTATCCGCTGGAGCAGAGCTACGTTGCGCTGTTCGAGGCGCAGGTTGCCGCGCATCCGCAGCGCATTGCAGCCACGTGTCTTGATCAGCGGCAGAGTTATGAAGAACTGAATCACAACGCCAACCGTCTCGGCCATGCACTGGTCGCTGCGGGTGTGCAGATGGATCAACCGGTGGCGCTGCTCGCCGAGCGTAATCTCGATCTGCTTGGCATGATCATCGGCAGCTTCAAGGCTGGCGCGGGTTATCTGCCACTGGATCCGGGCCTGCCGAGCCAGCGTCTGCAGCGCATCATTGAGCTGAGCCGCACGCCGGTGCTGGTCTGCTCTAAAACATGCTTTGAACAGGCGCAGACCTTGCTGGATGAATTCAGCTGCGCCAATCGCCCGCGCTTGCTGGTCTGGGAAGAAATTCAAGCGGCGGCAACGTCGGCGCAGAACCTGGGCATTTACAGCGGCCCGGACAACCTCGCCTACGTGATCTACACCTCGGGTTCGACCGGCCTGCCGAAAGGCGTGATGGTCGAGCAACGCGGCATGCTCAACAACCAATTGAGCAAGGTGCCGTACTTGAATTTGAGCGACGCCGACGTGATCGCCCAGACCGCTTCGCAAAGCTTCGATATTTCGGTCTGGCAGTTCCTTGCCGCACCGGTGTTCGGTGCGCGCGTGGACATCGTGCCGAATACGATTGCCCACGATCCGCAAGGTTTGCTGGTGCATGTGCAGGCGCAGGGCATCACCGTTCTGGAGAGCGTGCCATCGCTGATTCAGGGCATGCTCGCCTCGGATCGCCTGAGCCTCGATGGCTTGCGCTGGATGTTGCCGACCGGTGAAGCGATGCCGCCTGAACTGGCGCACCAATGGCTGCTGCGTTACCCGGACATCGGGCTGGTCAACGCTTATGGCCCGGCGGAATGCTCCGATGACGTGGCGTTCTTCCGTGTCGACATGGCCTCGACGCGCGGCAGTTATTTGCCGATCGGTACGCCAACCGACAACAACTTGCTTTATTTGCTTGATGGCGCGCTGGAACTGGTGCCGTTGGGTGCGGTGGGTGAGTTGTGCGTGGCGGGGACGGGTGTCGGTCGCGGTTATGTCAGCGATCCGTTGCGCACCGCGCCAGTGTTTGTGCCGAATCCGTTCGGTGCGCCGGGCGAGCGTCTGTATCGCACCGGGGACCTGGCGCGGCGTCGCAGTGATGGCGTGCTGGAATACGTTGGCCGGGTTGACCATCAAGTGAAAATTCGCGGTTACCGCATCGAGCTGGGTGAGATCGAGGCGCGTCTGCATGAGCAACCGGAAGTGCGCGATGGCGCAGTCGGGGTGCAGGAAGGCGTCAACGGCAAGCACTTGGTCGGCTATCTGGTTGCGGCCGATTCGGCACTCAATCCGAGCGAACGCCTGGAGCGGATCAAGCAGCGCCTGCGCGCCGAACTGCCGGAATACATGGTGCCGCTGCACTGGTTGTGGCTCGATCAGATGCCGCTGAATGCCAACGGCAAACTCGACCGCAACGCCTTGCCGGCACTGGAAATCGGCCAGTTGCAAAGTCAGGATTATCTGGCGCCGCGCAATGATCTCGAGCAGACATTGGCGGACATTTGGGCCGAGGTGTTGAAGGTCGAGCAGGTCGGTGTCCGCGACAACTTCTTCGAGCTGGGCGGGCATTCATTGCTGGCCACGCAGATCGCTTCGCGGGTGCAGAAAACCCTGCAGCGCGATGTGCCGCTGCGGGCGATGTTCGAGTGCAGCACGGTGGAGGAACTGGCCGAGTACATCGATGGACTGGCGGCGAGTGATATCTCTGAGGAGAAGGTCGATCGGTTGAATGATCTGATGGCGGAGCTGGAGGGGCTTTGATTCTCTAGTGGCTGCACTGGCCCTTTCGCGAGCAGGCTCGCTCCTACACTGGATTATTGGCGTTCACAAAATCCCTTGTGGGAGCGAGCCTGCTCGCGAATGGCGGCGGTACAAACGCGTACATTTGCAGGGTTGACGACCAGCAACCGGCAGCTCAGTCTGCCGGTTCTCTTTTTTTGTCGCGGGGGTGGTCGATGCCTTTTTTCACGGTTGACGGACAAGCGCTGCATTACATTGATCAAGGCTCAGGCCCGGCGGTGTTGCTGGCCGGCAGCTATCTGTGGGACCAGGCCATGTGGGCACCGCAGATTGCCGCTTTGTCGCCGCACTATCGGGTGATTGCGCTGGACCTGTGGGGCCATGGCGAGTCAGGGCGGTTGCCTGAAGGCACGGCATCACTGGATGACATAGCCCGTCAGGCACAGGCCTTGCTCGATCATCTGGATATCGACCGCGTCACGCTGGTTGGCCTGTCGGTCGGCGGCATGTGGGGCGTACGCCTGGCGTTGTCGGCACCGCAGCGCATCAACGGTCTGGTGCTGATGGACACCTACGTCGGCGTCGAACCTGAACCCACCCGGCAATACTACTTCTCGCTGTTCAAGCAGATCGAAGAAACCGGCGAGATCTCCGAGCAATTACTGGACATCGTCGTGCCGATCTTCTTCCGTCCGGGGATCGATCCGCAGTCGGCGCTGTATCAGGATTTCCGCGCGAAACTGGCGGCGTACTCGTCGGATCGGCTGCGCGAAAGCATCGTGCCGATGGGACGTATCACCTTTGGCCGGGATGATTTGTTGCCACGGCTGAGCGAATTGAATGCGGCGACCACGCTGGTAATGTGCGGCGATCAGGACAAACCGCGACCACCGTCGGAAACAAAGGAAATGGCGGAGTTGATCGGTTGCCCGTGGGTGCTGGTGCCGGAGGCGGGGCATATCTCCAATCTGGAGAATCCGCAGTTTGTCACCGAGGCGTTGTTTGCCTTTCTGAACGAGCGCAACCGTTAGACCGGGTGACCGTTCTTCGTCGGAACGCCGCCCGGAGACAAGCTCGCTCCCACAGTGACCGCAGTGAACACAGAGGCTGTGAACACATTCGATCCCTGTGGGAGCGAGCCTGCTCGCGAAGGCGTCATCTCAGGCGCCAACAACCCCGAAGCTACTTAAAACCCGAAGCTACTTAGGCCCAAGAATCTTCACCAACTTGTCCGGCGAAGGCGCGCCTTGCTGCTGTTGCAACTCACCCTTGTCATCCATGTAGAAGATCGCCGGCGTGGCTTGCAAATCCAGGTCTTCCATCAACTGCATGTTCGCCGCCAGTTTGCTCTGCACCGCCACCGGAATATCTTTCAGGGCTTTGAGCGAGCTGCCCTTGCCAGCCTTTTCGTGATCTTCAAGCGCCTTGGCCGGATCCTTCGCAGCCAGCAACGCGGCCGATTTGCCCGGGCTGTCTTCACGAATGATGCCGACCATGATGTGCCGCAGTTGCACCTTGCCGGATTTCACCCACGGCCGCGCCTGTTCCCAGAACATGTTGCAGTAAGGGCAGTTCGGATCGCTGAACAGGTACACGGTGCGCGGTGCATCCTTGTTGCCGTCCTGAATCCAGTTGCTCGCCTCGAACTTTGCCCAGACTTCCTTGGCCATCGGCGCATACACCATTTTTTGCAGCGGCTCGCTGCTCAGGTCTTTGCCGTCGGCGTCGTACATATTGCCGAGAATCACGTGTTTGCCATCCGGGGTCAGGTACAGCGCCATGCCGCGATTCTGATACTGCGCCGCATAACCACGCAAACCATCGGGGGCATCGAACTGACCGACGATTTTCGCGCCTTTGGCTTCGATCTGCTTGATCGCCGCAGGCAATTCTTCAGCGGCCTGCACCGACGGCAAGTGCAGCAGGGCGCTGCCCAGAGTCAGCGTCAGCAGGTGGCGGAGGCGGGGCATGGCAGTTTCCTTGCAGAGGTGGCCGGAGCAGTGGCCGGGTTCGAATTCGGGGTCGGGGTGGCGAAGTTTTCCAGCGCCCGCGCCAGGCTGGCGTTGGACAGCTCGCCCAAGTGACTGGTCAGCAATCGACCGTCCGGGCTATAGAACAGCGTAGTCGGCAAGGCCATGGAACCGACGGCCTGACCCAGCCGGCCGCTGCGGTCGAACAGCACGTTGTTCAGGCTCAGGCCCTGGGTTTCGAGAAATGTCGCCACGCTTTGCATGCTTTCGGCCTGATTGACGAACAGGAAGGTCAGGTCGGGTCGTTGCTGCTGGGCGTTTTCCAGCACCGGCATCTCGCGCCGGCACGGTGGACACCAGGTCGCCCACAGATTGATCACCAGCGGGCCGCCCTGATAGTCGCTGAGCTGAATGGTTTCCCCCGCCGCATTGCGCAGGGAGATGTCCGGCAGCCGGGTGCCTTGTTCATAGATATTCAGCGACAGCGTCGCCAACAGCCAGAACGCCACGCCGCTGGCCACACCAAAACCCAGCGGGCGACGCAAGCCCGGTCGGCGCCAGCCGCGATACAGCGCCACCAGCAGCAGCACGATCACGCCCGGCCAGGCGAGGAAACCACCGTCACGCAAATCAATGATCTGCCACGGGTCATTGCGATAGTGCGACCAGTACAGCAACACAAAGGCAACACGCGCCGCGAGCATCCCGAGCAGAAACAGGCTGAACAACGCCGACTCGGGGTTATCGCCACCACGCTTGGCCACCCGCCAGCCGACAAAGGTCGCCAGCGCCAGGGCACTGATCAGCAGCAGGTGATTAAGCGCAATGGCAAAGGTGCCGAGGGTCAAAGTCAGCATTAATTGGCTTCCCGGGTGGTCGCCCAGCGTTGCAGAAACGTCTCGGCATCGACTTCGCCGGTGATGCGCTGGCTGCGGCGTTCTTCGCCATCCGTGCCGATCCAGACGAAGCTCGGTGGCCCCGGCACTTTGTAGCGGCTGAGCAATTCACGGCTGGCGGCATTGTCGGCAGTGACATCGAGGCGCAGCAGGCGTACGTCACTCAACGTTTGCATGACCTTGTCCTTGCCGAACACCTGCTTCTCCATGACCTTGCACGAGACACACCAGTCGGCGTAGTAATCGAGCAGCACCCACTGACCCTGAGCCTTGGCGGCATCGAGTTCGCGTTGCAGCGCCGCCGGCTCCTTGATCGTGGTGAACGCGTCATGCGCCGATGGCTGCGCTGCGCTGGCGCGGCCGGCGCTGTAGACCTGCAACGGCTGATACGGATCATCGCTGCCGCCCGCCGCACCGATCACCAGCAGACTGCCCCATAACCCGAGCAACAACGAACTGGCGCCGAACAACTGCGCAACGCGGCCAAAACCTTCGGACTGTTTCCAGGCGCAAAACGCGGCGATCAATAACAGTGCACCGCACAGGCCCAGCCACAACGAAGCATCCAGCACCGGGCGCAACATCAACAGCGCGGTGGCGAGGAAGAGGAAACCGAACACACCTTTGAGCAGGTTCATCCAGGCGCCGGGTTTGGGCAGGAAGCGATTGCCCACGGTCACCAGCAACAGCAACGGCACACCTATGCCGATGCCCAGCGAGAACAGGATCAAGCCACCGTGCAGCGCGTTGCCGCTCTGCGCGATGTACAGCAACGCACCGGCCAGTGGCGCGGTCATGCACGGGCCGACCAGCAGACCGGACAAGGCACCGAGCACCCCGGCGCCGATCAGGCTGCCACCGCTGCGACTGCGCGAAGCGTGTTCGAGGCGGTCGCGCAGGGCCACCGGCAATTGCAGTTCAAAGAAACCGAACATCGGCAAGGCCAGCACGACGAAGATCGCGGCAAACGTGCCGAGCAGCCACGGATTCTGCAACCACGCCTGCAGATTCGCGCCGAGTAGCGCAGCAATCACACCCATCGCCGCATATACCAGCGCCATGCAGATCACATAACTACCGGCCAGCGCGAAACCGCGACGCGGGGTCGCGCCACTGCCGACCACCATGCCGGCCAGAATCGGCAGCATCGGCAATGTGCACGGAGTGAAGGCCAGCAACAGTCCGAGGCCGAAAAACACCAGCAGGCTCCAGCCCAGCGCCCGTTGTTGCAGGCTGCTGGCCAAAGCCTGATCGGGTGCTTCTGCACCTGCGGCCACCGCGGCCTTGCCGCCCAGGTCAATCACCCGGGTTTGCGGCGGATAGCACAGCCCCGCGTCGGCACAGCCCTGATAGCTGACCTTGATCTGGCCTGTGGCGGTTGCCGGGATTTTCACTTCCAGCCCTTGGCGATAGACCGGTTGTTCACCGAAGAACTCGTCGCTGTGGGATTCGCCTTCAGGCAGCGCGGGCTGCTGCTGCGCGCTCAGTCCATCGAATTTCAAGCGTTTCTGATACAGGTAATAGCCGTCGGTGATTTGCCAGAACAGCTGGGTTTCACCGGACTCAAGACGTTCGGAGGTGAGCACGAACGCCTTGTCGACCGGCAGAAACTCCGGTTTGGTATCAAATGGATTGTTCCCGGCCTGGGCCAGGCTGGAAATCAGCAGAGCAAAAAAGAGAAAAAAATGACGCATGGAGGAGCCTTGTCCCTGTGCAAGTGAGGTGCAGAATGGGCGGCGGCGATTAACCGATAATTAACCCTATCCTACAAGGCCCTCCGGTTTCGGCCAATCAGCCGCGCAGCAGTCCTGGCCAGTTCTGGTCATTGATGGTTTGCGGGCCGGAGACCAGACGGTCGGACTGAATGTTGTAAGTCAGGTATTGGTTGTCGGTCAGGAAAATGTACCAGTAGCTGTCGGCGAAAGTCCGGTCATTTTGCGCTGCCGTGATGATGCGGTCCTTGTACGGTTTCAGCGCCCCAAGTTGATAATCCCCGAAGGATTTGTAAGTCAGGGTCTTTGCCTTGTAGTTAAACGATAGATAGTGTCCGTCGTTCAGAATAAATCTGAACAGAAACGGCTGACCGGTCAGTTGGAACCAGGTACCGGCGATGATCTTGTCGAAGTAGGGCAGTATCGGCTTCCAGATCGAATCGGCAACTTTATAGAAGGCATCGACCTTGTCCTTGTCCTGGTTGTATTTACACACCACGGGTGTGGCTCCCAGATAGAAGAACAACCACGCAATATCTTCATCGGACGAGGTGTTCCAGCCGAATGAAGTGGTTGTCAGTCCGAAACGCAAGTCTTTGGCATGGGGGCCAAAGCTGTCCCAGTTACCGCCGACCAATGCCGGATAGTTGGCGGATACCTTATTGTCACCGATATCGAATCGGGAATAGGTGTTGCTGTCCTTGAAGAAGAAATAAATACGATCAGGACCGGAACGCCAATCGATCGCGACGAAGTTTGTTAGGTTAGGCATGTTTCTTAAGTCCCTTTAAAGTTGTTGGTGTTTACCGGTCGAAAACTAAATGATCGAAGGGTTATTACATAGGGAGAATGTGTTTCTTTATTAGTGGGAAAGTTTCAGCGCAGAGTGAGTCCCAGCGTCAGGTGGCGCCCCGATGTTTTTGCCCGGCTTTGCGTAAACACCGGTGACGGTCATAATTGCCGCTTAATCCTCGCCTGCTTCACTCGCCTTTTTTATCCACGGAGCACCCATGCACGTACTGGTTTGCGAAGACGATGAGCTGATTGCCAGTGGCATCGTTGCCGGTCTTACGGCTCAGGGTTTGACCGTCGAGCACGTCAACACCGCGTCGAAAGCGCGGGCGATGCTCAAGGTCGCCGAATTTGACGTGATGGTGCTCGATCTCGGCTTGCCCGACGAAGATGGCCTCAAGTTGCTGCAACAATTGCGGCAGAGCGGCCTGGAAATTCCGGTGCTGATTCTGACCGCGCGCGACTCGGTCACCGACCGCGTTGACGGTCTGCAGGCCGGGGCTGACGATTACCTGCTCAAACCGTTCGATCTGCGTGAACTGTTCGCCCGTCTGCAAACCCTGTTGCGCCGGGTTGCCGGGCGCAGCGTCAACCTGATCGAGCACGGTGCGCTGACCTACGACCCGAGCAGTCGTGAAACCATGCTGGCCGGGCAACCGGTGGACCTGTCGCGCCGCGAGCAATCGCTGTTGCAGGCGCTGCTGCACAATCGTGGGCGGGTGCTGTCCACCGAACAGTTGAAAGACAGCGTCTACGGCTTCAACGATGAACTGGAAAGCAACGCGCTGAACGTGCACATCCATCACCTGCGCAGCAAACTGGGTAAAGGCATCGTCGAAACCGTGCGCGGTCTGGGCTATCGCCTTGGCCCGGCCGACGGTGGAGAGCAAGACAAGTGATGAGCCTGCGACTGCGCCTGAGCCTGACCCTCGGCGCTGCGTTTGCGCTGATCTGGGCGCTGGCGGCGGCCTGGATGCTCAGTGACCTGCGCAATCAGATGATGTTTTCCCTCGACCAGCGTCTGGTGGCGTCGGCGCGCATGGTCGCCGGGCTGCTGGAACAGTTGCCGACTTTGCCGAGCAAAGGCGAGGGCACCCACTTCAGTGCCGAGCAACTGAATATCCCCGGCGGCATGGCCTGCCAGGTCAGTTCGTTGCGCGGGGAAATTCTCGCGCGCAGCCACAACAATCCCGAACAGGCACTGGAAGCCGAGAAGATGGGCTTCCATGACCAGATGATCGACGGCGCGCCGTGGCGCAGCTTCACCCTGGCCCGCGGCGATGTGCGCATCACCACGGCCGATCGGCAGATCGAGCGCGAAGCCCTGAACATGTCGATTCTGCTGGCGGCATCGGTGCCGGTGGGCGTGGCGCTGCTCGGCTGCCTGTGCCTGTTGTGGCTGGGCATCGGCCAGGGGCTGGCGCCGCTCAACCGTCTGCGTGAGGCGCTGATGCGGCGCAACGCCGACTCGCTCGAGCCATTGCAGATTCAGACTTTTCCCAGCGAATTGAAGCCGCTGCTCGAAACACAGAACCAGTTGTTCCAGCGCATCGGCAAGACCATTGAGCGTGAGCGCCGTTTGACCGGTGACGCGGCGCATGAGCTGCGCAGTCCGCTGACAGCGATCAAGACCCATCTGCAAGTTGCGCGCATGACCGATGGCAGCGCCCGCGATCAGTCGCTGGCGCGGGCCGAGGAGGGCGCTGATCGCTTGCATCGTACGCTCGAACAATTGCTATTGCTGGCGCGGGTCGAGGGCAGTCTGTCGTTCGATGACGGTTCGCAATGCTGCGCCGAGCAAGTGGCACGCCTGGCGATTCAAGACGCCACGGGTGGCGAGCGCCTGCGCATCAAACTGCAACTGCCGACCGAGCTTTCCGCTGCAGCGCTGCAGATGCCGGCCGTGCTGTCGATTGCGGCGCTGCGCAATCTGCTCGACAACGCCCTGCGTCATACCGCCGAGGATTGTGCGGTTGAGCTGAGCCTGGAGACCATTGGCAACCGCGTACGGTTTGTTGTGCGCGACCATGGCCCGGGGATCGCGCCGGATGATCTGCAACATCTGACCCAGCGCTTCTGGCGCAACGGCCAGAGCACCGGTTGCGGCCTTGGCCTGGCGATTGTTCAGGCGATCGTCCAGCGTTGTGACTGCGCCCTGCATTTCGACAGCCGACCGGATGGCCTGCGGGTCGAACTGACCATGCCGTTGCAACCTGTCTGACCTCACCGCAAATCCCCTGTGGGAGCGAGCCTGCTCGCGAAGACGGCGGCATACTCAACATCAATGTGGCTGGCAAACCGCTTTCGCGAGCAGGCTCGCTCCCACAGGGGGGAGGGTGATGTGGCACATCAAATGTAACCTCTCGACGTTCGCTATCCGCTTGGCCTGGGGGTAAGGTCAACGCAGCTTTGACTCAATGGATTGAGGGAACTGCGCCATGGAAGCACCCATCTGCATTCGTCCGGCCATCCTGGCCGACGCCGGTATCATCAGCCGCATCATCGAACGTTCGATCCGCATCGGTTGTGCACTCGATCACCGTAATCACCCGCCACTCGTCAGCGACTGGATCGGCCAGCAGTCCGCCGATTTCATCAGTGCCCGGCTCGCCGACCCGCACTTCTATCTGTGTATCGCGTTGCTGGCGGACAAACCGGTCGGTGTCGGCATGGCCCAGGCCGGTGGCGACATTTCGTTGTGTTACGTGCAGCCGGAATCCTTTCGGCGCGGCGTCGGGCGGGCGCTGATGCAGGATCTGGAGGGCTGGTTGCGGGTTCGCGGAGTGCTTCACGCTGACCTCAACAGCACGCGCACCGGCCGCGCTTTTTATCGGCGTCTGGGTTATCGCGAGTCTGCGCCGCCCTTCGAATACCGAGGCTTGCAGGCCCTGCCCATGCGCAAGCCGTTGGCATTGCCGGGCTGACAACTCGATCACGGGCTAAATCCTCAGGCCCCTTAAGCGTTTCCAGAACAGGAAAACCTGCAAGTGCGCCCCGTGATCGGAATGCGCACCTGTCCGGTGTGCTGTTTTGGTCACTATCCATAGCCAATTGAGGGGTCGAGAGATGTCAGTCGCCACCAGCCTTATCGAAGAGTCGTCGGCTCGGGTTACTTCGGCGCCGGCCGAAACGTTGTACCAGTTCAGTGAATCGCCATTGCTGGCCCGTCAGGCTCAACAGGAATCCAACGCCCGCAGCTATCCACGACGTATTCCGCTGGCCCTGAAACGCGCCAAAGGCCTGTACGTCGAAGACGTCGAAGGGCGCACCTTCATCGACTGCCTGGCCGGTGCCGGCACGCTGGCGCTGGGGCATAACCACCCGGTGGTGATCGAAGCGATCCAGCAGGTGCTGGCCGATGAATTGCCGCTGCACACCCTCGACCTGACCACGCCGGTCAAGGATCAGTTTGTCCAGGATCTGTTCGGTCTGCTGCCATCGGCCCTCGCGGCTGAAGCGAAAATCCAGTTCTGCGGGCCGACCGGTACCGATGCTGTGGAAGCGGCGCTGAAGCTGGTACGCACGGCGACCGGGCGCAGCACCGTGCTGTCGTTCTCCGGTGGTTATCACGGCATGAGCCAGGGTGCGTTGAGCCTGATGGGCAGCCTCGGGCCGAAAAAGCCGTTGGGCGCCTTGCTCAGCAATGGCGTGCAGTTCATGCCGTTCCCGTATGACTACCGCTGCCCGTTCGGCCTCGGTGGCGCGGCGGGTGTAAAAGCCAACCTGAGTTACCTGGAAAACCTGCTCAACGACCCCGAGGCCGGCGTGCAGCTGCCCGCAGCGGTGATCGTCGAAGCGGTGCAAGGTGAGGGCGGGGTGATTCCGGCGGACATCGAGTGGCTGCGCGGCTTGCGCCGGATCACCGAGAAGGCTGGTGTGGCGCTGATCGTCGACGAGATCCAGAGCGGTTTCGCCCGTACCGGCAAGATGTTTGCCTTCGAACACGCCGGTATCACCCCGGATGTGGTGGTGTTGTCCAAAGCCATCGGCGGCAGCCTGCCGTTGGCCGTGGTGGTCTATCGCGACTGGCTCGACACCTGGCAACCGGGCGCACACGCCGGCACCTTCCGTGGCAATCAGATGGCCATGGCGGCAGGTTCTGCGGTGATGCGTTATCTGGTTGAGCACAAGGTCTGCGAACACGCTTCTGCCATGGGCGAGCGCCTCAGCGAGCACCTGCGCATCCTGCAACGCGACTTCCCGCAACTGGGCGATATTCGTGGTCGTGGCCTGATGCTCGGCGTCGAACTGGTCGAGCCGAACGGCCCACTGGATGCGCTCGGTCATCCGCCGGCGTTTGCGCGACTGGCGCCGATGGTCCAGCGCGAATGCCTCAAACGCGGCCTGATTCTGGAACTGGGCGGTCGCCATGGCGCGGTGGTGCGTTTCCTGCCGCCGCTGGTGATTACCGCAGCTGAAATCGACCATGTTGCGGAAATCTTCGGTCGCGCTTTGGCCGCCGCCATCGCGTCGCTGTAAATTTTTCGCCGCGCCGAACGTTCTTTCTACATACCCGGCTGCACCCCGCGTGCAGCCCACCCTTACAACGATGGAGAAGCAGCATGACGTCAGTATTCGACCGCGAGGACATCCTCTTTCAAGTCGTGGTCAACCACGAAGAGCAATACTCGATCTGGCCGGATTACAAAGCCGTGCCAGAAGGCTGGCGCACTGTGGGCAAGAGCGGCCTGAAGAAGGAATGCCTGGCCTACATTGAAGAAACCTGGATTGACATGCGTCCGCTGAGCCTGCGCCAGAAGATGGAAGGGCAGGCCGCCGCGCAATAAGCGGCCGGGCAAAAACAAACCCGCTGGACTGGTGACAGTCAGCGGGTTTTTTTTGCCTTGGATTTGTGTTGCCCGTGCTGGCCCCTTCGCGAGCAGGCTCGCTCCCACATGGGATCTGTGTCGTGCACAAAACCCTGTGGGAGCGAGCCTGCTCGCGAAGAACGATAACGCAGTTCCGACTGAAACTAAGCCCCGCTCAAGCCCTTGAGCAGCAAATCCACATTGCCTTCCAGCTCCGCCACCGGATCCGCCGCATCGGTACTCAAGACCACCAGATGACTGCCCGACTCGGCAATTGCCGCTTTCACCGCGTCCGATGGCTGCCGATGATGCAGCACCACCGCGACATCATTGTCCTTGAGCGTTGCCGTGAGTTTTTTCAGATCCTCAGCCGTCCACTCGGCATCAGGCCGTGGATCCTCGCCGATCAGTTCCAGATTCAAGCTGCCGATCAGATAACCAAAGTGATCGCTGAGACTCATCACACTCAGATTGTCGGCACTGGCCAGACGCGCTTCGCTGTCGGCGCTGAGCTTCAGCAAACGCTGCTTCAACGTCGCCAGGTTGGCCTCGATTTTCGGCTTGGCGCTCGGTGCCAGGCGCACCAGATCCGCCGCCATCACATCCGCCATGCGTCCCATGTTGTTGCTTGCCAGCCATGGCTGACTGTTCAAGCCATCGACCTTCAGATCCGGTTGAACGGCAATGCCCGGCAGGGCGCCGTCGACCGGACGCGCCGCATCGACTTCAACGATGCGGATGTTGCTGCGGCGGGCGATCGGGTACAACTGGTCATCTGGCCACAGCGAGCGCACGCCAATGACGGCATCGGCACCGGTTGCCAGTTTGCTCAGGGCCGGAGCTCCACGCCCCGTAAAGTAGGCACTCTGACGGCTGCCCGGGAGGTTCGCTGGCGCCGCGCGTTCGAGATTGACATCAGTGCCCTTGAGCAGCGCTTCTGCCAAGCCAAAGGTGATGGGCAATGAGGCCAGTACCTGCAGCGGCTTAGCTTTTTCGGCCGCCATCAACGGCGTGCAGACCACGCCGCACAGGGTCATGGCCAAGGTCAGTTTTCGCAGTGAAAAAGTCATTTATCCAAGATTCCCTTTCAAGCTCGGGACAACCCCGCGCGCAATGGCGGCGAGGGCGAAGGCAATACCGGCAACCAGAATGATCGCGGCGCCGGACGGAATCGGCAGGTCAAACACGATCGGCGCGAGGATCCCGCACAGCGTGCTGACCGTGGCGATCAGCACCGAGCACCAGAAGAAACCCTTGAGCGACTGGCTGAGCAAACGCGCCGCTGCCGCTGGAATCACCAGCAGTGCGCCAACCAGAATCGCACCGATGACTTTCACCGCCGCCACGGTGATCAGCGTCACCAGAATCACGAACAGATAATCCAGAGTCTTCACCGCCACCCCGCGCACGGCCGCCAGTTGCGGGTTGAAACTGGCGAGCATGATGCGGTTGTACAACGGCAAGGCCAGAGCCATGACCAGTGACCCGACGATGGCCAGCACCGCCAGATCGTTGCCGTTGACAGTCAGTACCGAACCGAACAGCACGTTCTCGAGAATGTGCACATTGATCTTGCCGGCGAGAATCAGCAGCAGACTCGCACCCAGTGCCAGCGACACCGACAGAAACACGCCGATCAAGGTGTCCGGCGCCAGACCGGTGCGGTTGCGCAGGTAATTGAGCAGAATGCCGAACAACAGGCAGTAACCGAACAGGCTGCCGTACGGGCCGGTGTAGGGTTCGCCGAGCAGGATGCCGATGGCGACACCGGTCAGCGCCGCGTGGCCGACTGCTTCGGAGAAAAACGCGAAGCGTTTGACCACCACCAGCGTGCCGAGGCCGCCGAGTACCGGGCCGATCAGCAGGCCGGCGAGCAACGCATTGACCACGAAACCGTAGGCCAGCGCTTCCGGCAGATAACCGGACGAGGCCCAGCCTTGCACCATCAAACGAAAGGCTTCGTAACTCATCAGACAGCGCTCCGTGGATGGGTGGAAAACAGCGTAAGCAGACGTTCCGGGGTCAGCGCCTGTTGTGGCGTGGCGTCGAACAGCACACGACGGTTCAGACCGGTGACCCGATTGGCCAGGCGTCCGACCGCTTCCAGATCGTGCTCGATCCACAGCACGGTGATGCCCGCCGCGCGCCAGTCATTGAGCAGGCGCTCGAACACCTGAATCCCGGCTTCATCAAGGGCCGACATCGGCTCATCCAGCACCAGCAGTTGCGGCGCCGGAATCAAGCCTTGTGCGAGCAGCACCCGCTGCCGTTCCCCGCCGGACAGCGCGCCCATGCGGCGCTTGCGTTTGTCCTGCATACCGACGCGTTCCAGCGCTTCGCCGATGGCACCGGCGTAACGCTTGCTCAAACCGAGGAACGCCGGGCGACGTTGACACATGGCCGCCATGAAATCGTCGACGGTCATTGGCAGGCCGCGATCGAACTCCAGCGCCTGCGGTACATAACCGATGGTGCCGGGTTCGCCGGGCCATTGCAGGCTGAGCCGGCCCTGATGGGGCATTTGCCCGAGCAGGGTTTTGATCAGCGAACTCTTGCCGCCACCGTTCGGGCCGACCAGCGCGTGTACGCTGCCGGGCTGCACCTGGAAGGTGACCTTGTCCAGAATCGTCGTGCGCCCCAGCGTCAGACAAACCTGCGCGAAATCCAGCGTCGGCCCCATAACCTGTAGGAGTGAGCCTGCTCGCGATAGCGGTGTGTCATTCAACAAAGATGTCGGCTGATCCGGCGCCTTCGCGAGCAGGTCGAATCGTCGCACCGTCGCTCCCACAGGGGGCTCGGTGTTTTCGGGGGAAAGGTTTTCTCTGGAAGTCATGCGCCCGACTCCTGAATAGCCCGCACCACGGTGTTGAGGTTGCCGGTCATTTCCTTTTCGTACTTGTCGGCGGTGTATTCACCGTAGGAAATGTGCGACAGCGGGTACAGCTTCACCCCGGACTCACGCTGAATCGTTTCGACGTAAGTGGAGGGGAAATCCATCTCCGAGAAGATCACTTTCACGTCCAGTTCACGCAATTGGTCGATGGTCTTCTTCAACTGGCTTGGGCTTGGCTCGATGCCGTGCGCCGGTTCGACCACAGCAGTCACTTCCAGGCCGAACTCCCGCAGCAGATAGTCGTAAGCCGCGTGCACGGTGGCCACACGCAGTTCGGCGTTCGGCGCTTGAGTCAGTTTGGCCAGGGCATCGGCGCGCATCTGCCGCAGGCGTTTGCCGTAGGCGCGGGCGTTCTGGCTGTAGGTCTTGGCGTTGTCCGGATCGAGTTTGCCCAGTTCGCGGGCGATGTTGTTGACCTGAGCGATGGAGGCGCTGATCGACAGGAACGTGTGCGGGTTCACCACTTTGCCGGCACCGCGTGCGGCAACCCCGGTGGCGGCCAGCAACGGCACGTTCTCGTTGGCTTCGATGGTTTTGATGTTCGGCGTTTCGCTGGCGGCGATCATGCGGTCGGCGAAGTCGTCATGGCCGACACCGTTGAGCACGATCACATCCAGCCCGCTGATGCGTTTGATGTCCTCGGCCCTTGGCTCATAAGCGTGCGGGTTGAAACCGGCAGGGATCAGTGGGACGACTTCGGCCTTGTCGCCGACAATGTTCGCCACATAGCTGTAATACGGGTGCAAGGTAATGCCGATGCGCAGGCGTTTGGCCTGATCGGCGCTGGCCAGTGGACTCAGCAGGCAGGCGCAGAGGCCGAGCAGGAACAGACGCAACAATGGACGGCGAGGCGATGAAATAGACATGGGCAAACGGTCTTCTCTCGGATGAGGGCGAGGAATCAATGGCGATGTTCGCGGGTAACCCCGGCATCGTATTGCGCGACGATCTGTTTCCAGCCAGAGGCGGACAAGGCGGCTTCGGTCAGTTCGGTCGGCGCTTGCAGATTGGCATCGCGGTTGAGCCAGATGTCCGGCGCAGCCTTGTTGTCAGCGCTGAGCAACATCACGAACGAACCGGCGACGGCTGTGCTTTGGCTATGGCCGAAATAGGCGGTATTCCCCAGCAACTGCCAGGCGTGGCCCCCGCGACTGACCGAACTTGCGTCGAGGGCAAACGGAGCAAACCCTTCGTCGGCCAGGGTTTGCGGCGTCGGCAGGGCTTGCTGTTCTTCGCGCAGCAAGCGGATTTCATCGAGGGTCACCCGCAGGTCGGCGTAGATGCCTTGTTCGGAAGCGCTGAGGTCGCGGCGCGCGTCGAGTTGATTGGTGGCCACCGGCTCCGGTTCATGGGAAACCCCGCGCCACGCGACGACTGAGCCGGCGACCGCAAGGATCAACAGGCACAACAGCAGCACATTGAGGGTTTCATGACCGGCACCGGCCGGACGCACGATTTGGGTGGTTGGTGTGCTCATGGGGCTTCGATATCCGCTTGATCGATTTCCACAACGTGGCCCGGACCTGCATCGAACAGCACGTAGAACTCGGCGCCGGGTTTCTTGAAGGTCAGGGTCGAATCACTGCCGAGTTTGCCCGGCACCAGAATGGTTTCGTCATAGCCGATCACATCGAGGGTCACCCCCGGCGCGCCGCTGCCGTCGGAGAAACCGCCGGTGCATTTGATCTGCTCGGCGTCGATGGCTTTGCATTCGCACATCGGGTTGTGGGCCAGCGCGCTGGCACTGAAGCCGGCGCACAGCACCAGCAGCACGGCGCTCAGCCGCAGGCGGAAAGGGCGGGTCATGGTTTGGCTCCTTGTTGGTTCAACCAGGCGATGGTGGCGGGGGAGGCCTGACTCAGAGGGATCGAAGCCTGATGCATGCTGCCGTCCCAGCCTTCCATGGTGATCCACAGTTCGGCGTCGGCCGGGGTTTTTACCGGGACCGGCAGTTGCGTGCCCATGCGGTAAGGCGTGCCGAAGAAAATCACCCCGGCGGCGCGCAGGCTGCGCGGTTTGCCGATACGCAGGTAAGTTGCCTTGACCGGCTCGACGCAGGCGGTGCACAGCGCGGCGCTGAAGGCTTTCAGGTAACCGGCGGGACCGTCGGAGCGTGGCGCTTCATTGCGCAGCTCGGCCAGGCGCAGGCTCCACGGCCCGACCTGTATTTCACCGATTTCGCGCTCGCCCAGGCCGGCGTCACCGCGAAACAGCGCCGCGTCGGAGAAGTATTTGGGCATGAACCCCAGCGGGATCAGCAGCAACAGAACGTTGATGTGAAAGCGCCATTTATGCCAGAACAGGCTCAGTCGTGAAGGCTGAGGGGCGGTGGTGATCTTGCTCACAGGCTGGCCTCCGAAGGTTCACGGTTGACGAGTGGTTGCGCATTGGCGCGTTGTTTCTTGTTCTCGCGCTTGAGCGCGTTGGCGGTGGCCAGGGCAGTGCGTTTGGTCCAGATCAACAAGCCACTGAGCACCATCATGCTCAGGATCAGCCCGAAGAAGAACCAGATCAGCTTGATCCACAGTCCACCAAAATCACCGGTGTGCAGCGGGCGCATGGATTCGGTGACAAATTCCAGCGAGGAGCGGTCGGACAGCACTCGAGAAGACGCCATATCGCCGCTGTAGGGATTGAGTGTTGCACTCTGGAACATCAGGGGATACCAGCCGCGACCGCGGATATCGAGGTGGCTGTAGGCATTGAACGGCATGTTGATGTCACTGGCTTCCAGCCCGGGGATTTTTTGCTGGGCGATTTCGATGGCGCGATCCAGGTTGATCCGGGCGGGTGGCAGACCATCGGCAGTCAATGGCACGCTGTCACGGGCCATGGCTGGAATGATCGCTTCGCTGGAAATGGAAATGTGGTTATCGGACAGCACCGCTTCAATCAGAAACCAGGTGCTGGTGATGGAAATCACCGCGATGAACCAGATCGACCAGATACCGCTCAGGCGATGGAAATCACCCCAGAAAATCCGCGCACCGTGACGAAAACGCAGCGTGGGGCTGAAAAAGCCTTTCCAGAACCGTTTATAGACCACCAGCCCGGTAATCAGCGATGCCAGCAGCGGAAAGCTCAGAGCCGATACCAGATACCAGCCCCAGCTATAACCGTTGGTGAAAGGCACCAGCCACCAGCCATGCAGGGCGCGGGTGAATGCCTGGAAATTGAATTGCGGTGCCGTACCCTGAATAACACCCGTATATGGGTTGACGTAGGTCACCAACGAACGCCCGTCCGGATAGCTGAGCGTGACATCAAGAGCGAAATGGGATTCGTCCGGGCGGCTGATGCGTTGCACCAGTGCCAGCGGTTCTGCGGTTTTGATGGCCGTTATGATTTCCTCATAACCGAGTCGCGGCGCATCGTCCGCTGGCTGGCTGGCGCGCATCTGCGGGTTGGCCAGCCAGACGATCTCCTGGCTGACCACCGCCAGGGTGCCGGTGACGCAGACGATCAGGACAAAGAACCAGATCGGTAATGCCAGCCAGCTATGAACGAGGAACCACAGTTTGGAGCGGGATTTCTTCGACATGATTGCGCGTCTTGTTGTCGGTGAAAGGGCGCGTGGCTACGGGCTTCGCAGCACGGGATCCCCGAACGACCGGTCGTGGCTTTTGCCTACGCGAACGGCCTGCATCTATATAGGACGGATGAGCGCGGAAAATCCCGAAGGATGATATGAAAGCAAATGTTTCCCAATTCGCAGGGTGTGAGAGATTCCACTGTAGGAGCTGCGGCACGCTGCGATCTTTTGATCTTGATCTTTAAAAACAAGATCAAAAGATCGCAGCCTCGTTGCACTCGACAGCTCCTACAGGGTTTTGCTGCGTACAGGGGATCAAACACGATTCATGGATGACGCCATTACTCTCTGCCAATTGATGGCCTACCCGCGCTCCCTATGATGGGAATCACCCGATTTCCCTGAGTGAGCGCCCTGATGAGTCCCAGAACCCTCTACGACAAACATATCGATTCGCACACGGTGTGCCGCCTCGACGATCAGGGCCATGTCCTGCTGTATATCGATCGTCAGGTGATCAACGAATACACCAGCCCGCAGGCATTCAGCGGTTTGCGTGCCGCCGGACGCGACGTCTGGCGGCCGGGCACGGCGCTGGCAGTGGTCGATCACGTCAACCCGACCACGCCTGTGCGCGTCGCGGCAATGCCTGACGCGGGCGGCGCCCGGCAAGTGGCGTATCTGGCGGAGAACTGCCGCGATTTCGGCATCGAGTTGCTGGACATTCTCGACAAACGTCAGGGCATCGAACACGTGATCGCCCCGGAGCAGGGTTTTATTCTGCCCGGCATGGTGATTGCCGCTGGCGACAGCCACACCACCACCTATGGCGCGCTCGGCGCCTTCGGTTTCGGCATCGGTACTTCCGAGATCGAGCATCTGCTGGCCTCGCAGACCTTGGTCTACAAACGTCTGAAAAGCCTGCGCGTGACTGTGGACGGCGAACTGGCGCCGGGCCTGACCTCCAAAGACGTGATCATGGCCCTGATCGGCCGCATCGGCGCCTCCGGGGCCAGCGGCTACGCGATCGAGTTCTGCGGCTCGACCATCGACGCCCTCAGCGTTGAAGCGCGCATGACCATCTGCAACATGGCAGTCGAGGCCGGCGCGCGCGGCGCATTCATGGCGCCGGATGACAAGGTCTTCGCTTATCTCAAGGGCAAGCCGCGAGCGCCGCAAGGCGAGTTGTGGGAGCGGGGCGTGGAGAAGTGGCGCGAATTACGCAGTGATCCGGGCGCGGTGTTTGACCGCGAGATTCACCTCGATGCCAGCGTGCTGGAACCGATGGTCACCTGGGGCACGAGCCCCGATCAGGCTGCCGCGATCGGTGCGCGAGTCCCGGATCCGCAAGCGATCAGCGACCCGATCCTGCGTCAGGACATGCGCCGCGCCCTCAACTATATGGGCCTGGAAGCGGGCATGGCGCTCAGCGATATCGTCATCAGCCACGCCTTTATCGGTTCGTGCACCAACGCGCGGATCGAAGACCTGCGAGATGCCGCCAGCGTCGTGCGCGGTCAGCACGTGGCCGGGCATGTGCGGGCGATGATTGTCCCCGGCTCCAGCGAAGTTCGCGCTCAGGCCGAGGCCGAAGGGCTGGCGCAGATCTTTATCGACGCCGGTTTTGAATGGCGTCAGTCGGGCTGCTCGATGTGCCTGGCGATGAACGACGACGTCCTCGCCCCCGGCGACCGCTGCGCGTCCAGCACCAACCGCAATTTCGAAGGCCGTCAGGGCGCCGGTGCCCGCACCCACCTGATGAGCCCGGCAATGGTCGCCGCAGCGGCAATCAGCGGTCGACTCACCGATATCCGCCACTTTGGAGAACGCTCATGAGCCTGCAGCCCTTCACGCAAGTCAGCGGCCAGGCCGCACCGTTATTGGCGGCCAATGTCGACACGGACGTGATCATGCCCAAGCAGTTTCTCAAAGGCATCGACCGGCAAGGGCTGGATCGCGGGGTGTTTTTCGATCTGCGGTTTTTGCGCGATGGCAGCCCCGACCCCGATTTCGTGTTGAACAAACCGGCATGGCAGGGCGCAAGTTTTCTGCTGGTCGGGCCGAATTTCGGTTGCGGTTCGAGCCGTGAGCATGCGGTCTGGGGCTTGCAGCAGATGGGCATCCGCGCGTTGATCGGCAGCAGTTTCGCCGGGATCTTCTACGACAATTGCCAGCGTAACGGGGTGTTGCTGATCACCTTGGATGAAGCGCAGGTGCAACGCATCGGACAGCTTGCCGGTCAGGCTGAAACGGCGCGGATCAGTATTGATCTGGAGGCCCAACACATCAGCCTGGCGGATGGCAGCGTAATCGATTTCCAGATTGATACCCTGCGCAAGACTGCGTTGCTCCTCGGTCTGGACGCTATCGGCAGCACCCTGCAACGCCGCGAACAGATCAAGGCCTTCGAACGCGAACATCTGGCCAACAACCCTTGGCTTTGCTGACACACCACTGATCCCCTGTAGGAGTGAGCCTGCTCGCGATAGCGGTGTGTCAGACACAACAACTTTGACCGATCCACCGCTATCGCGAGCAGGCTCACTCCTACAGGGGGGTGGTGTTCTGGCTACAGCGACAGGCTTTTGAAATGCGCCTGCAAAAACTCCACACACGCGCGCAATTTCCCGGAATGCGCCAGCCGTGTCGGGTACACCGCCCAGACATTGGCACTCTGGCTGTATTCGTCCAGCACCTGTACCAAGCGCCCTTGTTCCAGCAACGGCTTTACATCCCACAACGACCGCAACAACACCCCACGCCCATCCAGCGCCCACTGCAAAACAATCTCGCCGTTGTTGGACGACAACGGCCCGCTGACCCGCACGCTTTCTTGTCCGCCATCGCGATCCAGATTCCAGACACCAAAGGCGTTGTCGCGCTCCTTGATCACCAGGCAATCGTGCTGCTGCAGTTCGTCCAGGGTTTGTGGCGTACCGCGACGTTGCAGATAACCGGGAGCCGCGCACAGCACTCGCCGATTACTGACCAGGCGTCGACCGATGTGCTGGCCGGGCAGGTCATCGCCGACGCGGATCTCCAGGTCGAAGCCTTCATTGATGATGTCCACCACCCGGTCAAACAGGTCGAGGCGAATTTCCAGTTCTGGATAACGTTCGGCCAGCAACGACACCGCTGGGGCTACGTGATTGCGCCCGAAACCGAAGCTGCTGCAGATGTGCAAACGCCCACGCGGGCTGTCGTGGGCGTCGGACAGTTCGTCGTGCAGTTGCTGAAAATCATCGAGGATGCGCAATGCCCAGCGCTGCACGCGTTCGCCATCCTCGGTCAGCGAGACGCGACGGCTGGTGCGGTGCAACAGGCGAGTGCCAAGGGTGGTTTCGAGAATCTGGATGCGTTTGCTGACATAGGCCGGAGACAGGCCCAACTCATCGGCCGCAGCGGCAAAGCCGTTCTTGCGGATCACGGTGAGCAGCACACGCAGGTCTTCGGGCAGGGGCACGGTGTCTTTCTTCTGGGACATGTCAAAACGAACACTGGCGGCACAAGCCGCCAGCATAGCACCGAGGCTCGATGCCTCTGCTCAGCGCAAAAAGGCCAGTGCTTCGGCCAGCAGCAGCTCGGGAACTTCTTCGGCGAGGTAATGGCCGGCGGGCAATGCCTGACCGCTGACGTTGGCCGCCACTTGCTGCCATTCCTTGAGTGGCTCGAAGCAGCGTCCGACCGTGCCTTCGGCGCCCCACAACACGCGTAGTGGCAGATTCAGGTGATGCCCGGCCGCGATGTCGGCGCGGTCGTGCGCAAGATCGATGCCGGCGCTGGCGCGATAGTCTTCGCAGATACCACGGGCGCTGCCCGGTTGTTGCAGGCAACGCAGGTATTCGCCGAAGGCTGCATCAGTAAACGGCTTGAGTCCGGCGCTGCGACTGCCCATCACGCTGCGCAGATAACTCTCGGGATCGGCTTCGAGCAAGGTTTCCGGCAATGGCGCCGGCCGGATCAGGAAGAACCAGTGCCAATACGCGCGGGCGAAGGCTTCGTTGGTTTGCGCATACATCGACAGGGTCGGCGCGATGTCGAGCAGCATCATCCGTTGCACGGCGGCGCGGTGGTCGAGGGCCAGACGATGGGCGACCCGTGCGCCGCGGTCGTGGGCAAGGATCGAAAATTCTTCGAAGCCCAGCGACTGCATCAACTCGACATTGTCGCGAGCCATTTCGCGTTTCGAGTAATTAATGTGCAACTCATCGGCCGCCGGGCGACTGCTGTCACCGTAACCGCGCAGGTCGGCGGCGACCACGGTGAAGTGTTCGGCGAGTTGTTCGGCAATCTTGTGCCAGATCACGTGGCTCTGCGGATGGCCGTGCAACAGCAACAGGCCGGGGCCGCTGCCGCCGAGGCGGTAGGCGATGTCGACGCCGTTGACGTGGCGCTGGTCTTTGCGGAATCCGGCAAACATCGGGCTGATCCTTTTTCAGGGTTCTTGTTGGCTGCATCCTGAAATTGTCCGGCGTTTGCGGCAAGGGGCAAAGCGTGGTGGGCCGGTTCATGAAGTGTGTTCATGAGGCTCGGGTCGCCAGTGCCGGCCCCTTCGCGAGCAGGCTCGCTCCCACAGTAATTTCCGGTGTGACCATTATCTATGCCACCGAACGAAACCCTGTGGGAGCGAGCCTGCTCGCGAAGAGGCCAGTCCAGACACTGAAATCCTCAACCTTGCTGAAACATCTCCATCGCCCGCTGCTTGATCTGCTCTTCAGTCAGATCCTCCTTGCGCGAGGCAAGAAACCACAGATGCCCATACGGATCCTTCAACGTCCCGCTGCGATCACCGTAAAACTGATCATTGACCTCGGACACCGTCGTCGCGCCGGCATCCAGCGCCCGTTGAAACGACTTGTCGACATCGGTCACATACAGATGCAAACCCACCGACACGGCTTTATCAGGACTGCTCAACGGCCCCTGATCGCACGGCGAACCGAGCATGATCGCGCTGTCGCCAATGCGCAGTTCGGCGTGGCCGATGCCGCCGTCGGGCATGTCCAGACGCATGACTTCGGTGGCGCCGAAGGCTTTTTTATAGAAATCGATGGCCTCGGCGGCTTTGTGGATGCCGAGATACGGGGTAATGCTGTGATACCCCTCGGGAATGGGTTTGACGCTCATGACGTTCTCCCTGATTGTTGTTCTATGGGATGTGGCTCCACCGGATTTGTGGAAGATTCACTATAGAACCGTCTTCGCCATGCAGATTTTTGCCCGACGAGCGTCAGTCTTCGGGAAAGTGCGGCCCTGGCCCCTGTTCACCCAGCACATCGCCCTGATTGCGCAGCGGGCAGGCCTCCATCGACAAACAGCCGCAACCGATGCAGCCATTGAGCCGATCGCGCAGTAGCGTCAGTTGCTCGATTCGCTCATCCAGTTCCCGGCGCCATTGCTGCGAAAGGATTTTCCAGTCGGCCGCGCTGGGCGCACGATCCTGCGGGAGGATTTTCAGTGCCTCGCCAATCTCCGCCAGCGGAATCCCCAGCCGCTGCGCGACTTTGATCAACGCCACCCGACGCAGCACTTCACGCGGATAGCGTCGCTGATTGCCGGCATTGCGCTGGCTCTTGATCAGGCCCTTGGATTCATAAAAGTGCAGGGCGGTGACGGCCACGCCACTGCGTGCGGCGACTTCGCCAACCGTCAACTGTTTGTGCACATTTTCTTTGCTGATCATTTGAAGACAGCTCTTGACCTTGACTTAACTGGAGGTTTTACCCTGCAGGTCTTCGAGTCGCAAGGCTCGTCTTACGCTGAGTGGGGGCATTCCATGAACAACCGCAGTTTTACCCAATTGATCGAATTTGAAATCGAACCACGCCAACAACCTGCGCTGGTCACCGCACTGTCGAGGCAAACCGAGCGCCTGGCTCAGCGTTACGACGGTTTTGTCAGCGCCAGTGTGCAAGCCAGCGATGACGGCCGGCGGGTGCTGAGTTTTCTGCAATGGCAATCCCGCGAAGCGGGGGAGGCGGCATTTCGCAGCTTCGAGAGCGGCGAGCAGGATTTCTGGCAACTGATTCACACCCATCAGGCGAAAACCGTCACCTTCAACTCGTTTCAGGTGCTGAGCAGCATCGCCCGCAGTCACGACGATGCGCTGCACTGTCACCTGGTTGGCTAGATCGACAGCTGGATCAAGCGCTCGCCTTGCAGATTTTCCGTGAGCCGCCGCTTGTTCACCGCCAGTTCACCGATCTTGATCAGCCTCGTGCGCGTGACGTTGCGGCTCAAACCGAGCAACGCGGCGGTGTGCACCTGGTTGTAATGGCAGAAGCGATACGCCGCGCGCAGCAAGGCGTCTTCGACTTTTTCGTGTAACGCGCCGGCCTGCTGCGCGAAGAGTTTTTGAAAGGCCTGTTCCAGCAACGCCTCCGGTGAATCGTCGGCACTGCTGTGATGATCGTCCGGGCGATCGATGCGCAGATTCGACAGGCGCAAGTCATCGCGTTCGATCACACCGTTGCGGCAGATCAGCAGGGTGTGGTGGATAACGTTTTCCAGTTCACGAATGTTGCCCGGCCAACTGTAAGCACGCAGCTTGTGCTCGGCGCCGGGGCTGATACTGACCCGACCGTAACCGAGGCGTTGGCTGTAGGCCTCGATGAAATGGCGCGTGAGCGGGAGGATATCGCCGGGACGCTCACGCAACGGACTCAATTCCAGGTTGACCACATTGAGGCGGTAGTACAGATCCTCGCGGAAATGGCCGGCATTGATGGCTTTCTCCAGTTGCACGTTGGTCGCTGCCAGCACCCGTACATCGATGGGGATGCTTTTACGCGAGCCAAGCCGCACCACTTCGCGCTCCTGCAAAACCCGCAACAACTTCACCTGAATCGCCATCGGCAGATCGCCGATCTCATCGAGAAACAACGTGCCGCCATCCGCTTCCTCGAACCATCCGGCCTTGGCGCTCAGCGCGCCGGTGAACGCGCCTTTTTCATGACCGAACAATTCCGCTTCCACCAGCGATTCGGAAAACGCCCCGCAATTGACCGCGATAAACGGCCGATGACGGCGATTGCTGAGGTTATGAATATGCCGCGCCACCAATTCTTTGCCGGTGCCGGTCTCGCCGATGATCAGCACACTCGCTTCACTCGGCGCGACCTGCTGCAGATGCTCGAGCAGGGCCTGGGACTTCGGGTCTTCGAACACCTGCGCGGTGGCGCGGATCGACGTGGCGAGCGCGGGGGAGGGCGGTAGGGTCAGCAGTTGCATGGGCTCGTCCTTCTTTTCAGTTCAAATGCAGGCAGGTCAGGAATAGAAGGTCGGCACCGGCAGCGACTGATTCAGCGCCCAGTCGCCCAACTCATGGAGTTTGTAGTCCAGCGGGTCGTGCAAGGTCTGCGTGCGCAGGTTGCGCCAGTGGCGGTCGAGACGAAGGGACGCGTGTGTCGAACGCGCGCCGGTCACTTCGAACAAGCGGCTGCAAATCTCCAGACCCTGGCGGCTGGCGGCGACTTTGGCGGTGGCAATCGCGGTGGCGACACGACCGCGCTCTTCGGCGCTGAGGTTCGCGCCTTTGGCCCAGGCCTCATCGAGCAATGCGGCCGCGCGTTCGACCAGCAGACGAATGCCTTCCAGCGCCACCCAGAACTCACCGTAATGCGCGAGCACGTACGGATCTTCGCGCACATCGCGCGCCGAGGATTTATGCCAGAGCCGGGTTTCGCTGAGGGTGTATTGCCGCGCCTCTTCGAAAGCGCCTTCGGCAATCCCGAGAAACATGTGTGTGAAGGTCAGTTGCGCAATCAACGGTCGCAAGCAGGCGAACGGCGTGCTCAACGGGCCGGGATCGAGCAGCAGTTCCGACTCTTCGACGCGCACCCGTTCAAACGTGGCGCTGCCGCTGTCGGTCTGACGCTGGCCGATGTTGTTCCAGTCGTTGTGCAGGGTGATGCCACTGCGGCCGCTGGGAATCGCCGCGATCAGCAACTTGCCGCCGGCGCTTTCATCGACCGCCGAGGCGATCAGCATCTGTGAATCGCTGGCGCCGGAACAGAAGCTTTTCTTCCCGGAAAACTCGCGCCAGCCACCGAGGTCCTTGACCACGGTGCGAGTGTCGAGCGGGTTCAGCGCGTTGCCCCAGAACCAGTTCTGCCGCGCGGTCTGTTCGAACCACGGCTGCCATTGTTCCGGTCGCGAGAACAGGCGCACGGTGGCGAGCATCAGATGATGAAAACCGAAAACGTGGGCGATCGAACTGTCGACCTTGGCGAACTCGCGGACCACTTGCAGGGTTTCACTCCAGCTGGCGCCGAGGCCGCCGTAGCGGGTCGGAATACTCAAGGCCAGCAAGCCGCTGTCGCGCAGGGCATCACGCTCGGCCTTCGGTGTGCCGCCACGTTCATCACGCTCGACGGCGGTCAGGGCAAATTCGGCGGCCAGTTGGCGGGCGGTCTGCAGCGGGGATAACAAAGTACTTTGTGGTTTGGCGGTCACACGGTATTCCTCAAAGAATCGACGCAATCCCCTGTAGGAGTGAGCCTGCTCGCGATGAAGTCAGCACAATCGACATCATCGTTGGCTGACACACCGCATTCGTCGGAACGCCGCCCGGAACAGGCTCGCTCCTACAGTGGGGCCGGTTCAGGCATCGGCTTTCGTGGGCAGCACATCATTGGCAATCATTTCGCCAAACGGCCCGGTCAGATTGGTCACACCACGCCCGGCCAGACTGGCGTAAGGCTCGGGCAACAGCGGGAACACCAGCTCGGCAAAGCGGTAAGCCTCTTCCAGATGCGGATAACCGGAGAAGATGAAACTCTCGATGCCCAGGTCCGCGTATTCCTTGATCCGCGCCGCCACTTGCTGCGGATCGCCGACCAATGCCGTACCGGCACCGCCGCGCACCAGGCCGACGCCGGCCCACAGGTTAGGGGCAATTTCGAGGTTATCGCGACGGCCATCATGCAACGCCGCCATGCGCCGCTGACCTTCGGAGTCGAAACGCGAGAAGGATTTCTGCGCCGCTTCAATGGTCTCGTCGCTGATGTGTTCGATCAGTTTGTCCGCGGCTTTCCAGGCCTCTTCGGCGGTCTCGCGCACGATCACATGCAGGCGGATGCCGAACTTGACCTTGCGCCCGTGCCGAGCCGCGCGCTCGCGTACATCGGCGAGTTTTTCCGCGACAGCGGCCGGTGGTTCGCCCCAGGTCAGATAGACGTCGACTTGTTCGGCGGCCAGATCATGCGCCGCATCGGAGGAGCCGCCGAAGTACAGCGGCGGATAGGGTTTCTGCACCGGCGGATACAGCGCCTTGGCATTCTGCACCTTCAGGTGTTTGCCGTCGAAATCCACCGCTTCGCCTTGCAACACGCGGCGCCAGATCTTCAGGAATTCATCGGTGACTTCATAGCGCTCGGCGTGGCTGAGGAAACTGCCGTCGCCACGGTTCTCGTCCGGATCGCCGCCGGTTACCACGTTGATCAACAAGCGGCCGTTGGACAGTCGATCGAGGGTTGCGGCCATGCGCGCCGAGACCGTCGGCGAGATGATCCCCGGACGGATCGCCACCAGATAACGCAGGCGCTCGGTCAAAGGCACCAGTGCCGAAGCGATCACCCAGGAGTCTTCGCAGGAGCGCCCGGTGGGAATCAGCACGCCGTGGTAACCAAGGCTGTCAGCGGCCTGCGCCACTTGTTTCAAATAGTTGAGAGTGACCGGGCGCGCGCCTTGGGTGGTGCCCAGATAGTGGCCATCACCGTGGGTCGGCAGGAACCAGAAAACATCCATGAACGGCTCCTCAGGCAATTTTCAGCAAGGGTTTGATTTGTGTGGCGAACAGCGGCGCTGCGCGTTCGGCCGCTAGGCGGATGCGCGCTTTCAACAGTTCGCTGGTGATCTGGTAATCGGCGAAGTCGGCTTCGGTGGCGTACACACCGATCGGCAAGGTCATGGCCTGGAAAAAGCTGAACAGCGGCCGCAACTGGTGATCGAGGACCAGCGCATGGCGTTCGCTGCCGCCGGTTGCGGCGAGCAGCACCGGCGTGTCGATCAGTGCGTTGAGGTCAATCAGGTCGAACAAGTGCTTGAGCAGACCCGGGTAGGAACCGCGATAAACCGGCGCGGCCACGATCAGCAGATCGGCCTGTTCAATGGCCTGCAACTCGGCTTCAACTTCGGCACTGAGTTCCTGACGCGACAGCGCAGCGCCGAGCGGGCGAGCGATATCACCGAGTTCGATCAAATGACTTTCGATGGTCAGGTGCCCGGCCAGTTCGGCGAGCAGGGCTTGGGTCAGCACCAAGGTACGGGACGGACGCCAGGTGCCGCCGGAGAGGGCGACGACTTTCAGGGGACGCGACATGATCAGTTCCTTTTTCAACAGTTGCTCAGCGAGCAGTGAATGATTCACCGGTTCTGAGCAAGCGCTGTACCAATTCCTGGAAGCCCCGGTTTACAAGGCGTTTAGCGTTAGCGTGGCGATCGTCCCTGTGAATATCAGGGCGCTTTGTTGAATCGGTGTTGGCTGGGCAACAGTTGCTGGAGCAACAGTGGTCGGCGCATGGATGAAGTTATAAAGGCAGTTTGTTATTCCGTAAAAGAACGTTAATTGATATTTATAGATCGTTAGGAGATATGCGCCGACGCGTGTCGATTTTCTGATAGCCACTATTGAGAGCGTTGATTTCTGCGCGAGCGTGCCCGGGCGTAGCCTTTGTCCATCGACTCCCCATTGCTCGCCAGGACGCTCCCATGAATCGTTTACTGACTGTTTCCCTGTTGCTCGCTGTCTCCGTACTCGCCGGTTGTGCCGGACACGTTTCGCCGGAACTGCGTCCTTACACTGATGAAGAATCCCGCGAATTGGCGATGGAAGCGCTCAATCGCAGCGGCCTGTCCTTCGACGAATACCACGCGAAAAAAGCGCAATTACTCGGTCAGACCCAGTTCGACAAAAAAGCTGAAATGAGTGCCGAACGTGCCGTACAGCTGCACGGTCGTCCTAGCTGAAAACAAACTGTACTGGTAGAAGTTTTACCCAACTGTCCGTGGGCTTGCCGGGCGGTGTGGGATAGGGTCAACACCTGAATGACCCTGATGGATTGCCTGCCATGAACCTCTCGCTTGACCTGCTGTTGGGCTTTGCCCTGTTTGCCCTTGTCACCTCGATTACGCCGGGGCCGAACAACACCATGTTGCTGGCATCGGGAGTGAATTTCGGCTTCAACCGCACCATCCCGCACATGCTCGGGATTACTTGCGGCTTCTTTGTTCTGGTGGTGGCCGTGGGCTTTGGCCTCGGCGCGGTGTTTCAGAACTATCCGATTCTCTACACGGTTCTGCGCTATGTCGGCGCGGCGTATCTGTTGTATCTGGCGTGGAAAATCGCCCACTCGGGGCCGGTCGGCGATAGCGCCGAAGGCGAGGCGAAGCCGATCAGCTACCTCGGCGCGGCCGCGTTTCAGTGGGTCAATCCCAAGGCGTGGATCATGGCGATCGGCGCCATCAGCACCTACACGCCGATGCAGGGCTATTTCACCAATGTCGTGGTGATTGCCGCGGTGTTTGCCATCATCAACCTGCCGAGTGTCGGCGTCTGGGCGGCGTGCGGTACGTTGTTGCGCAATGTGCTGAAGGATCCGCGCTGGCTGCGCGTGTTCAACTGGGGCATGGCCGCACTACTGGTGATTTCGCTGTACCCGTTACTTCTCGAAAGCTTTAGCTGACGCATCGCTTCAACCGCAGGCCGGATGCCTGTTAAGCTCGACTTCAGGAGCGTTCCTACGCACTTTGAATGAAGTTGTTCTTCTTTAACGGCATCCGATCAGGTATTGATGACGCTCTCGAACCGACGCGCAGCTCACAAGGCTGCGCCGTGCCGTTTGCAGACACGAGCCTCCTGATCCCGGAACACGCTCTGCGAGTCTTTTATGAACACACGTCCGTTGTATTTCGATTACGCCGCCACCACCCCGGTTGACGAGCGGGTCATCCAGGTGATGATCGAGTGTCTGGGGTTTCACGGTAACTTTGGCAACCCGGCTTCCAGCTCCCATGCCTACGGCCAGCAGGCCCGGCAGACGGTCGAGCAGGCCCGTCGGCAAGTCGCCGAACTGGTCGGCGCCAATGCCGAACAGATTGTCTGGACCTCCGGTGCCACCGAGTCCAATAACCTCGCCCTCAAAGGCGTGGCGCAGGCGCGCGGGGTGTCCGGCGGCCACATCATTACCAGTCAGATCGAACACAAAGCCATCCTCGATACCGCTCGCCAATTGCAGGACGCCGGCATCGCCGTGACTTATCTGGTGCCAGACGCCGATGGCCTGATCACGCCGCAAGCGGTCAGTGAAGCCATGCGTGAGGACACCTTTCTGGTGTCGCTGATGCTGGTCAACAACGAGTTGGGTACGGTCAACGATGTTCAAGCGATCGGCGCAGTCGTGCGCAGTCGCGAGGCGTTGTTTCATGTCGATGCGGCGCAAGGCGCCGGCAAAGTGGCCATCGATCTGGGGCAATGGCCGGTGGATCTGATGTCGTTTTCGGCGCACAAACTTTACGGCCCGAAAGGCATCGGTGCGTTATATGTCGGCCCACGAGCGCAGCAGCGTTTACAGGCGCAGATTCATGGCGGTGGTCACGAGGGCGGTTTGCGCTCCGGGACGTTGGCGACGCACCAGATTGCCGGCATGGGCAGCGCGTTTGCCTTGGCCGCCGAGGCATTCGAGGCCGAGAAGCAAACCATCGTCGCGCTGCGTGAGCGCTTGCTCGAACAACTGCTGAGTTTGCCGGGCGTGCGCCTCAATGGCTGCGCCACACAACGTATTCCGCACACCTTGAGCCTGACCTTCAGCGAAGGCGAATTCAACAGCGCGGTGCTGAGTCACTCGATCGCGTTTTCCGCGACCTCGGCCTGCAACTCGGCCAGTAACACGCCATCCCACGTGCTGTTGGCGCTGGGTCATGACGCGCATCTGGCCAGTCGCACCATTCGCCTGAGCCTCGGCCGCTTCACTACCGCCGAGGATGTCGACAAGGCTGTTCAACTGATCAAGACCGCCTGCGCCAGTGCTCCGGCATTCTGGGCGACAGGGCTTTAAACGAGCCGACCTAACGGCTACGAACAATAACGATGAAGTGATTAGCAGGAGACATGATGAGTACCCAGACCTCGACCGAAGGATCGGTGCCCCAGCGCTTGGCGCACACCCGTGAACTGATGCGCCGCGAAGGCATTCACGCACTGTTGGTGCCGTCCGCCGACCCGCACTTGTCGGAATATCTGCCGGGTTACTGGCAAGGTCGGCAGTGGTTGTCGGGCTTCCATGGTTCGGTCGGGACGTTGATCGTCACCGCTGATTTCGCCGGCGTCTGGGCCGACAGTCGTTACTGGGAACAGGCGACCAAGGAGCTCAAGGGCAGCGGTATCGAACTGGTCAAGTTGCAACCCGGTCAACCGAGCCCCCTGGACTGGCTTGCCGAGCAGACACCGGAAGGTGGCGTGGTCGCGGTTGACGGTGCGGTGATGGCCGTGGCATCGGCGCGTACCCTGAGCAGCAAACTGGAAGCACGCGGTGCACGTCTGCGTACCGACATCGATTTGCTGCAGGAAGTCTGGCGCGATCGCCCGAGCCTGCCGAATGCACCGATCTATCAGCATCTGCCACCGCAAGCGACCGTCAGCCGTGGCGAGAAACTCGCCAAGCTGCGCGAAACCTTGCAAGCGCGCGGGGCTGATTGGCACTTTATCGCAACCCTCGACGACATCGCCTGGCTGTTCAACCTGCGCGGTGGCGATGTGTCGTTCAACCCGGTGTTTGTTTCATTTGCCTTGATCGGTCAGCACCAGGCCACGTTGTTCGTAGCGCTGAGCAAGGTCGACGCAGATTTGCGCGCGGTGCTGGAGACGGATGGTGTAACGCTGCGTGATTACACAGAAGTCGCTGATGCCCTGCGTGACGTGCCGAGTGGCGCGAGCCTGTTGGTTGATCCGGCGCGAGTGACCAGTGGTTTGCTGGATAACCTCGACAGCGGCGTGAAGCTGGTCGAAGGCTTGAACCCGACCACGTTGGCCAAGTCGCAGAAAAGTGAAGCCGATGCTCAGCACATCCGCCAAGCGATGGAGCAGGACGGTGCGGCGCTGTGCGAATTCTTCGCCTGGCTGGAATCGGCCTGGGGCCGCGAACGCATTACCGAACTGACCATCGACGAAAAGCTCACCGCTGCCCGCGAACGTCGTCCGGATTATGTATCGCTGAGTTTCAACACCATCGCCGCGTTCAACGCCAACGGCGCGATGCCGCATTATCACGCCACTGAAGAAGAGCACGCGGTAATTGAGGGTGATGGCTTGCTGCTGATCGACTCGGGCGGTCAATACCTGGGCGGCACCACGGATATCACGCGGATGGTGCCGGTCGGTACGCCGAGCGAAGAGCAGAAGCGCGATTGCACGCGGGTGTTGAAAGGCGTGATTGCCTTGTCGCGTGCACAGTTCCCGAAAGGCATTCTCTCGCCGCTGCTCGACGCCATTGCCCGCGCGCCGATCTGGGCTGACAGCGTGGATTACGGTCACGGCACCGGTCACGGCGTTGGCTACTTCCTCAACGTCCATGAAGGCCCACAGGTGATTGCCTATCAGGCCGCGCCTGCACCGCAGACGGCCATGCAGCCGGGGATGATTACTTCCATCGAGCCAGGCACCTACCGTCCGGGGCGTTGGGGCGTGCGCATCGAGAACCTGGCGATGAACCGCGAGGCGGGCAGCAGCGAGTTCGGTGAATTCCTCAAGTTCGAAACCTTGACGCTGTGCCCGATCGACACGCGTTGCCTGCTGCCGGCGCTGCTGACTGAGGAAGAGAAGCAGTGGTTCAACGACTATCACGCGCAAGTGCGTGAGCGCCTGAGCCCGTTGCTTGAAGGTGCCGCGCTGGAATGGCTGAACAGCCGCACTGCCGCCATCTGATCAGGTGGAATTCAGGCGCTGTTACCAGCGCCTGAATGATCGCCTAGCCTTGGCGCAAGGCTTCTTCAACGAAATCGAGCCGGTCCTGGCCAAAGAACAGCTGCTTGCCGATAAACATGCTGGGCGCGCCGAACACGCCGCGTTTAACCGCGGTCTCGGTGTTGTCCTTGAGTATGGCTTTGACGGACTCGTCGTTAGTCAGTGCCAGCACTTCAAGCGGATCGAAACCGTGTTCGCTCAGCACGGCAGCGACCGTTTCCGGTTCGTCCAGGCTGCGCCCTTCAACCCATAGCGCCGTGAACAGACAATCGATAAACGCCTCAAAGCGTTCTGGCTGACGAAACTGGATGCCAGTGACCGCACGCATCAACATCAGTGTGTTGATCGGGAAATGCGGATTGAATCTCAGCGGCACCCCGTAGCGTTTCGCGTAGCGGTCCAGATCCTCAAACATATACCGACCCTTTGCCGGGATCATTGCCGGCGATGCGTTGCCGGTCGCCTTGAATACGCCACCGAGCAGCATCGGAATGTAGATCAGCTCACTGTCGGTCTCGGCGCAAATCTTCGGTAACTGGGTATAGGCAAGATAGGTGGCAGGGCTGCCGAGGTCGAAATAGAACTCCACGGTTTTGGTCATTAGGGCTTCTCTCTCTTTATTGTTATGGCGTGGGCTTACCAGCGTTCGTTCCACGGGCGCAGATCCAGCTCGAACGTCCAGGCATCCCGTGGCTGACTGTGCAGATACCAGTAGTTCTCGGCGATGTGCTCGGGATTGAGGATGCCATCCTGATCTTTGGTGGCGTACTTCTCGGGGAAACTGTTGCGAATGAAATCGGTGTCGATCGCACCATCGACCACCACATGGGCGACGTGGATGTTCATTGGTCCCAGTTCCCGCGCCATGCTTTGCGCCAGTGCGCGGATGCCGTGCTTGGCGCCGGCGAATGCGGCGAATCCGGAAGCGCCGCGCAGTCCGGCGGTGGCTCCGGTGAAGAGAATCGTGCCGCGCTGGCGAGAGACCATGCGTTTGGCCACTTCACGAGCATTGAGAAATCCTGAGAAACAGGCCATCTCCCAGATCTTGAAATACTTGCGCGCGGTTTCTTCAAGAATGCTGCATGGCACGTTGGCGCCGATATTGAAGACAAAGGCTTCGATCGGCCCGAGACGGGTTTCGACGTCTTCGATCAGGGCGATGACATCTTCTTCCTTGCGTGCATCACAAGCAAAGCCATGGGCTTCGCCGCCTTCAGCGTTGATCGCGTCCACTAGCGGTTGCAGTTTGTCGGCGCTGCGTCGGGTGACGCAGGCGATGAATCCCTCTTTGGCAAAACGCTTGGCAATCGCTCCGCCCGTGGCATCGCCAGCGCCGACGACCAATACGACCTTCTTGTTGTTCATGGGTGAATCCCTTTATTAAACGATCGTTAAGTGAACGAACGTTATGCTAGGATCCAGGCAACGTCAAGGCAGTCGATTCGAGGGCAAACACATGCGTTACTCCGCCAGTCATAAGCTGGAAACACGGGAAAAGTTACTGCAGAGCAGCGCGCTGTCGGCAAAGCGCAGCGGTTTTTCCACAGTAGGCGTCGATGGTTTGATGAAGGCGATCGGATTGAGTGGTGCGGCGTTCTACAGTCACTTTTCGTCAAAGGATGCGTTGTTCACCGCCATCGTCGAGCGTGAGTTGGGGCAAAGCCTTGAGCGACTGGGAGGCGAGGGCACGCAGGATCGTGCGCGACTGGAACGCTGTCTCAAACACTATCTGAGCATGGCCCACGTAGAACAGCCTGAGGCCGGTTGCGCGTTGCCGGCGCTGGGGGCAGAAATTGCCCGATCGGATGTGCAGGTGCGCGAACAGGCCGAGCTGTGGATTTGTCGGCTTCAGGCGCGTTGGGCGCAGATACTGGAAAGCGAGACCCTGGCGTGGTCGGTATTGTCGCAATGCGTCGGGGCATTGGTGGTAGCGCGCATGTTGGCTACGCCGGACGTTCAGCAAGCTGTGCTGAAGTCCAGCCATGAAGAGATCGGCCGGCAGATTGCCGGGCAGCGCTGATCTATTTGCAGATAACGATCATGCTGCGACTGGTGTAACCCGCAGGATTGAGACCGAACGGGTAGTCGCCGGGTTCTTCCACGGCGTCACCGGATTTGGCGATGACCTTGTAGCCTTTCGGCAAGCAGGCACTGGCGGCACTGGCGTAGCACTTGTCCCAGGAGGACGATAGCCCGGAGCAGTTGATGTGCAGCCCTTTTTTCCCGCGTTTTACCTGAGTTTCCGAAGTCGCCGCACAACCCGCAACAGCCAGTATGGCGATCAGTATCAAAATTCGTTTCATTACCGTCCTTATAGCGGCCACGAGTCTGACGCTCGGGTTTGCCTGTGTTCGCTTGCGCTTTAAGCGTTGTGAAATCCCTGTCCGAAAAAATCCATGTCTGGCATTGGGTTACGGGTCTAAACATGGCCTAAATGCGCGCCAATTGCCAGACCTTCGTAAAAACCTCTTTCAATCAGCCGCGATGGCGGGTTTGGCAGCACTACCCATGGTCATGGTGGCGCCGACGGATGCCAGAATAATGCAGAGGATCGCCATCCATTGTGACAGTGTGAGGAATTCATGCAGAAACAGAAGGCCCGATAACGCTCCGAAGGCTGGTTCGATACTCATCAATGTGCCGAACGTGCGTGCCGGCAGGCGGGTGAGGGCGACCATCTCCAGTGTGTAGGGCAGGGCGGTGGACAGGATGGCAACACCGATGGCAATCGGGATCAGGGAGGGAGTCAACAGGGCGGCACCTGCATGCACGATGCCGATAGGGGCGACGAACAGTGCTGCGATCATTACTCCTAATGCTGCAGTCGTTACACCATTATCGGCACCAGCCTTCTGGCCGAACAGAATGTATAGCGCCCAGCAGACACCTGCTCCCAGTGCATACCCGGCGCCTACCAGATCGATTCCAGCACTGGCTGCGCCTGTTGGTATCAGCAACATCAAACCGGCGGCGGCCAAGGCGATCCAGAGAAAGTCGATGGCGCGGCGGGAGGCATAGATGGCTACGGCCAGTGGCCCGGTAAATTCGAGGGCGACGGCAATTCCCAACGGCACCGTGCGCAATGACATATAGAAGAGGAAGTTCATACCGCCCAATGCCATGCCATAGACAATGACCGTGCGCAATGATTTGGCGGTTAACCTGGCGCGCCATGGACGCAGTATCAACAGCATGATCACGCTGGCGAAGATCAGGCGCAGCGTGGTGGTCCCCTGAGCGCCGATGATAGGGAACATGCTTTTGGCCAGAGAGGCGCCGGACTGGATCGACGCCATGGCTATTAATAGCAGGCCAACCGGGAACAGCATTGAGGCAAGAGATCGTGGCTGGTCATTCATTGCGTGGCATCGTCCAAGGTGAGAGCAAGGCATTATTATTGGTGTTGGGCAATATACTGCGCACTCGATTGAGTTACGTCTATATGGAAGAGGCCTTTTTCAACTGATCGATAGAAAAGCTAAATTAAGGGTTGACGGCAGATTTCAGATGTCTATAATTCGCCCCACTTCCAGCGCAGTCGAAACGGAAAACTCCTTGAGATTCAATGAGTTATGTAGGTTTCGGCAGCAGGTTGCTTCAGTTCATCGAAGCCAAAAGGAAGTTGAAAAAGAGGTGTTGACAGCAGCGTGTAACGCTGTAGAATTCGCCTCCCGCTTCCGAGAGATCGGAAGCGCAAGTG
>NZ_CP186499.1:4160000-6628587 GCF_054790505.1 Pseudomonas sp. Tul2A7
ACCAGGGGAACTGAAACATCTAAGTACCCTGAGGAAAAGAAATCAACCGAGATTCCCTTAGTAGTGGCGAGCGAACGGGGACTAGCCCTTAAGTGGCTTTGAGATTAGCGGAACGCTCTGGAAAGTGCGGCCATAGTGGGTGATAGCCCTGTACGCGAAAATCTCTTGGTCATGAAATCGAGTAGGACGGAGCACGAGAAACTTTGTCTGAATATGGGGGGACCATCCTCCAAGGCTAAATACTACTGACTGACCGATAGTGAACTAGTACCGTGAGGGAAAGGCGAAAAGAACCCCGGAGAGGGGAGTGAAATAGATCCTGAAACCGTATGCGTACAAGCAGTGGGAGCAGACTTTGTTCTGTGACTGCGTACCTTTTGTATAATGGGTCAGCGACTTATTTTCAGTGGCGAGCTTAACCGAATAGGGGAGGCGTAGCGAAAGCGAGTCTTAATAGGGCGTCTAGTCGCTGGGAATAGACCCGAAACCGGGCGATCTATCCATGGGCAGGTTGAAGGTTGGGTAACACTAACTGGAGGACCGAACCGACTACCGTTGAAAAGTTAGCGGATGACCTGTGGATCGGAGTGAAAGGCTAATCAAGCTCGGAGATAGCTGGTTCTCCTCGAAAGCTATTTAGGTAGCGCCTCATGTATCACTGTAGGGGGTAGAGCACTGTTTCGGCTAGGGGGTCATCCCGACTTACCAAACCGATGCAAACTCCGAATACCTACAAGTGCCGAGCATGGGAGACACACGGCGGGTGCTAACGTCCGTCGTGAAAAGGGAAACAACCCAGACCGTCAGCTAAGGTCCCAAAGTTATGGTTAAGTGGGAAACGATGTGGGAAGGCTTAGACAGCTAGGAGGTTGGCTTAGAAGCAGCCACCCTTTAAAGAAAGCGTAATAGCTCACTAGTCGAGTCGGCCTGCGCGGAAGATGTAACGGGGCTCAAACCATACACCGAAGCTACGGGTATCATCTTCGGATGATGCGGTAGAGGAGCGTTCTGTAAGCCTGTGAAGGTGAGTTGAGAAGCTTGCTGGAGGTATCAGAAGTGCGAATGCTGACATGAGTAACGACAATGGGTGTGAAAAACACCCACGCCGAAAGACCAAGGTTTCCTGCGCAACGTTAATCGACGCAGGGTTAGTCGGTCCCTAAGGCGAGGCTGAAAAGCGTAGTCGATGGAAAACAGGTTAATATTCCTGTACTTCTGGTTATTGCGATGGAGGGACGGAGAAGGCTAGGCCAGCTTGGCGTTGGTTGTCCAAGTTTAAGGTGGTAGGCTGAGATCTTAGGTAAATCCGGGATCTTAAGGCCGAGAGCTGATGACGAGTTACCCTTTGGGTGACGAAGTGGTTGATGCCATGCTTCCAAGAAAAGCTTCTAAGCTTCAGGTAACCAGGAACCGTACCCCAAACCGACACAGGTGGTTGGGTAGAGAATACCAAGGCGCTTGAGAGAACTCGGGTGAAGGAACTAGGCAAAATGGCACCGTAACTTCGGGAGAAGGTGCGCCGGTGAGGGTGAAGGACTTGCTCCGTAAGCTCATGCCGGTCGAAGATACCAGGCCGCTGCGACTGTTTATTAAAAACACAGCACTCTGCAAACACGAAAGTGGACGTATAGGGTGTGACGCCTGCCCGGTGCCGGAAGGTTAATTGATGGGGTTAGCTAACGCGAAGCTCTTGATCGAAGCCCCGGTAAACGGCGGCCGTAACTATAACGGTCCTAAGGTAGCGAAATTCCTTGTCGGGTAAGTTCCGACCTGCACGAATGGCGTAACGATGGCGGCGCTGTCTCCACCCGAGACTCAGTGAAATTGAAATCGCTGTGAAGATGCAGTGTATCCGCGGCTAGACGGAAAGACCCCGTGAACCTTTACTATAGCTTTGCACTGGACTTTGAATTTGCTTGTGTAGGATAGGTGGGAGGCTTTGAAGCGTGGACGCCAGTTCGCGTGGAGCCATCCTTGAAATACCACCCTGGCAACTTTGAGGTTCTAACTCAGGTCCGTTATCCGGATCGAGGACAGTGTATGGTGGGTAGTTTGACTGGGGCGGTCTCCTCCTAAAGAGTAACGGAGGAGTACGAAGGTGCGCTCAGACCGGTCGGAAATCGGTCGTAGAGTATAAAGGCAAAAGCGCGCTTGACTGCGAGACAGACACGTCGAGCAGGTACGAAAGTAGGTCTTAGTGATCCGGTGGTTCTGTATGGAAGGGCCATCGCTCAACGGATAAAAGGTACTCCGGGGATAACAGGCTGATACCGCCCAAGAGTTCATATCGACGGCGGTGTTTGGCACCTCGATGTCGGCTCATCACATCCTGGGGCTGAAGCCGGTCCCAAGGGTATGGCTGTTCGCCATTTAAAGTGGTACGCGAGCTGGGTTTAGAACGTCGTGAGACAGTTCGGTCCCTATCTGCCGTGGACGTTTGAGATTTGAGAGGGGCTGCTCCTAGTACGAGAGGACCGGAGTGGACGAACCTCTGGTGTTCCGGTTGTCACGCCAGTGGCATTGCCGGGTAGCTATGTTCGGGAAAGATAACCGCTGAAAGCATCTAAGCGGGAAACTTGCCTCAAGATGAGATCTCACTGGAACCTTGAGTTCCCTGAAGGGCCGTCGAAGACTACGACGTTGATAGGTTGGGTGTGTAAGCGCTGTGAGGCGTTGAGCTAACCAATACTAATTGCCCGTGAGGCTTGACCATATAACACCCAAGCAATTTGCGTCGAAGAGACCAGATTGCGGTGTGTGAAGACGAAACGAACCGAAAGTTCGACTGCACTTAAAAAAGCAGCACAAAACACCGAAAGCTGTCACATACCCAATTTGCTGAAGCGAGGCCACATGGCCACGATTCGGTACCCGAATTTCTTGACGACCATAGAGCGTTGGAACCACCTGATCCCATCCCGAACTCAGCAGTGAAACGATGCATCGCCGATGGTAGTGTGGGGTTTCCCCATGTGAGAGTAGGTCATCGTCAAGATTAAATTCCGAAACCCCAATTGCGAAAGCAGTTGGGGTTTTGTTTTGCCCGCAGGAAAGTTCTTACAGCGCATTGACCTGCCCCCAACCGGCGCAAGAGATGCCATTGGGGAAATTCCTTCTGAGTGAGCGGGCAGTTTTTGGTATGGTGCAGCTCGTTTTTTAACGGACTGATGTCATGCCCATGGATCGGCACTCATTTATGTTATGTCAAAGAGTTGCTGTAGAAATGCCTGAGCCCATCCCGATCAAGGATCACGAAAAAGAGACGCGTCTGGTCAACAAACGGTTGATCGCCTGCGCCATGTTCGTCTTCGCCGTCAGCTGCGCCCTGGTCGTGCGCCTGTACATCCTGCAAGTGGTGGAATTCGACTACCACTCGACCATCTCTGAAAACAATCGCGTCCACGTCTTGCCGATCCCGCCGACACGCGGCTTGATCTACGACCGCAATGGTGTGCTGCTCGCGGATAACCGTCCCAGTTTCAACCTGACCATCACCCGCGAACGCGCCACCGACGTCAATCAAGAACTGGACGAGGTCATCAACCTTCTGCACCTGCCTGCAGAAGATCGCACAGTCTTCGATAAAGCCATGAAGCAGTCCCGTCACCCGTTTACACCGGTGACGCTGTTCTATGAGCTGACGGAAGAGCAAATTGCCGTACTGGCCGTCAACGAGTTCCGCCTTCCGGGCCTGGACGTCGAGCCGCAGTTCGTTCGCCATTACCCGCTCGGCGCGCACTTCGCCCACTCGATCGGTTACGTCGGCCGGATCAACGAAAAAGAATCCAAAACCCTCGACTCGGTGGAGTACCGCGGTACCCAATCGATTGGCAAAACCGGCATCGAACGTTTCTATGAAGCCCAGCTACACGGCCACGTTGGTTACGAAGAGGTGGAAACCAACGCCCAAGGACGCGTACTCCGAGTGCTCAAACACACCGACCCGGTCCCCGGCCAGAACATCGTCCTGAGCCTTGATATCAAGCTGCAGGAAGCCGCCGAAGCCGCGCTGGGTGATCGTCGTGGTTCAGTGGTAGCGCTCGATCCGTCGACCGGTGAAGTGTTGGCCATGGTCAGCAATCCGAGCTTCGACCCGAATTTGTTCGTCACCGGTATCAGCTCCAAGGAATACTCGGCACTGCGGGACTCGATCGACCGGCCGCTGTTCAACCGTGTACTGCGCGGACTCTACGCGCCGGGATCGACCATCAAGCCAGAAGTGGCCATCGCTGGCCTCGATGCCGGTGTGGTGACGCCGCAAACCCGCGTCTTCGACCCCGGTTATTACCAGCTCCCGGACTTTGATCACAAGTACCGCAACTGGAACCACAGCGGCGACGGCTGGGTGGACATGGACGCGGCGATCATGCGTTCCAACGACACCTACTTCTATGACCTGGCCCACAAGCTCGGTATTGATCGTCTGCACGATTACATGGCGATGTTCGGCCTCGGCGAGAAAGTCTCGCTGGACATGTTCGAAGAGTCGCCCGGCCTGATGCCATCGCAAGCGTGGAAACGCGCGACTCGCCGGCAAGCCTGGTACCCGGGCGAAACGGTCATCCTCGGCATCGGCCAGGGCTACATGCAAGTCACGCCACTGCAACTGGCTCAGGCCACGGCATTGATCGCCAACAAAGGTGTATGGAACCGGCCGCACCTGGCCAAAACCGTCGATGGCGTTGCCCCGGTCGATGAGCATCCGATGCCGAACATCCTGCTCAAGGATCCGCGAGATTGGGAACAGGTCAACCACGGCATGCAGATGGTGATGCACGATGCCCGAGGCATTGCTCGTGCGGCCGCGGCCGGTGCGCAATACCGTATCGCTGGCAAGAGTGGTACGGCGCAGGTGGTGGCGATCAAGCAAGGCGAACGCTACAACCGCGAGAAAACCCTCGAGCGCCACCGCGATAACGCCTTGTTCGTTGGCTTTGCGCCGGCTGAGCATCCGAAGATTGCGATCTCGGTGATGATCGAGAACGGTGAGGCTGGTGGTCGTGTCGCCGGCCCTGTGGTGCGGCAGATCATGGATGCCTGGCTGCTGGATCAGGACGGTCATCTCAAGCCGCAATACGCGGCGCCGACCAAAGCGCCTGGAGACCCGCACGTCTAACGGTTCGCAGCCTCGGCTCATGCTGGTTGAGCCGAGGCTGTGAGTTGCCCTGCAAAGCCTATTTGCAGCGATAACCCTCGGGCATCGTGACGGTGTAGTTGCGCTGAACACGGTCCTCGAAGTTGAGGTTCTGCAGGCCTTGCTCCACTAGAAAGTCTTCGACCTTGGAGGATTGGCAGTCTTCGTTATAGGACGAAGCGCGAAGCAGGTAGACCGGGCGCTTACTGACTTCATCGCGTGCAGTGGCAACGAAGGTGCTGAGCGTGGTGTAACCGGTGCGCTCCGAGGTACCTATCGGACCATAGGTCGTGTTCGGTTTACTCGTGCACGTCAGCCGATCGTCCTTTTTCTTGCTGGTCTTGCACACGGTAGAGGTGCTGTTCGGCACTTGCCCGTACTCGGTGGCGGTATATCGGTAAGTCACCTGTCGGCTGCCGACATCGAGGCTGACGGTCATTTTTATCGGCGCATGGTTCTTCGGCAGACTGGCGTCGGTATAAACCTCTTGGAAGCCCCTGTCTTTCAACGCATTAACCATGTCGCGAAGATAGTAACGGGCATTCAGCGCGTTTTCATCGCTGCCAGTCGCAGACGTCACCAGTACAGTCGCCTTTCGATCAAAATGATAATCCGGATCAGGTGTGGCATTTATCGCTACGTCCATTTGCGTGGCGCAGCCGCTGATCAACGCTGTCAGGAAAAACAGCGCGCAGAATAAAAACCGGGTCATGACAAAGTCGCCTTACAAACTAAGGATTGAATAAGAGTAAAACGCTGTGGACTGACGACAATTAACTCGCGCGGATGCGCAAGGTTCAGTCTTTCTGGTATTCCAGCAAATCGCCGGGCTGGCAATCGAGTGCTGCGCAGAGCTTGTCCAGGGTGGCCATTTTCACGCCCTTGACCTTGCCATTTTTCAGTAATGACAGGTTGGCCTCGGTGATGCCCAGCAGGCTGGCCAACTCTTTCGAGCGAATTTTTTGCGTGGCCATGACAACGTCAAGGCGGACGATAATGGTCATTGTATTGTTCTATATGTATTGGCTTTGCTCATCGCTGAGTACTTTTGCATCGCGCATGATAATTGAAAACAAACAGAGCAATACGCCTTTGACAATCTCGTAGGCAGAAGTGGAAGACAGGCCGACCGAGAACTGAAAAATACGATCCCCTGGCGGCAGATCAATAGACAGGGCCAAACCTTGCAGGGTCTCTACCAGCGGGTAGGCGGCCGGTGAAATGATGCACAAAATCCCTACTCGCCATAACACCTTGATATTGCGCTCGGTCCAGGTTTCGCCGCGGGACAAGCGCAGGAAAAACAACCCGGTCAGCCAAAGCACGTAGGTCGAAAGCAGGACGGGCAGGAAATCCAGAACGACGAGCAGCGCAGTGACCATTGGCGAGAGCCATGTGTCGGGGGCAAGCAGGGCACCTTCGACAAACGGGTCAAGTAATTGCGGCGAGTTTTCGGCGAAGGCGTAGAGCAGCGCCGCGAGCATTTCATCCGTTTTGAAGAACCAGATCGAAGCGTTGCCACCGACCTCGGTCACCCCCAAAACCCAGACAAGAATCGCTGCCAGTAGTCCGACCCAATGCATGCGCTGCAGTGCCAATCCGTTGTTACGAGTACTCATGAAAAATCCTTGCGGTGTCATTGGGAATGACTAATTCTCGATGTTAAATTATCGAATGGCAATAATAAATTGTTCTTTTTTTGTGAAGGGCATCGCTGGCATCGGATGCAGGGGCGAAAGACTGAACCTCAGATCAATCGTTTTGCGGGGATTTCAATGTCGATAGGCTCTCGAATTCGAAACAAGTCGAGAGCAGAGGAGGGGCGCGATCCACTCGGTGGCCGCTGATATTGATGGCGGGGGCAGGGTCACTATGGCGAGGCGGCTGTCGCGCGATTGATTCTGGTGCGCGATGCCCAGCGGCTGGGATTTTCTCTCGACACCATACGCGGTCTTTTCTTGCAGGATGGCAGTTGTTCGAAATCGCTGACCATCGAGCAAATCGATATCCGTATGGATGAGATACGCCAGATCGAGGCCAACCTGACGATGCAACGGGAGGGTTTGTTGCGGCTACGGCATGTGCTGGAGGAAAGCTTGCGCAGTGGTGCACCTGTTGTGTGCGCGAGTGTGCACAGGGCCGATTCGTATCGGCCTGAGCAGAACATGATCACGCGCAACGCGTTGAACGGGCGTTGACCCACATTTGAAATGCGTTCCAATGTGAGAGCCTGCTCGCGAAGGATTCCTCAAAACCGTGGCAAAAAATCAGGCCCCAGGCACCGGGCAGCTCATGTCACCTTCTTCACACTTCAGATACTGTTTCAGCGCCTCAACCCGCACCTTGGTCACCCCGGTCAGACAACTGCTGTAGACCCACGGATAAACGCTCCCGCCAGTTACCCCGGACGATGAAAACTTGCACTCGGCATCCCGAAACCCGAGCCACGCCCGCTGTGCACTGACCAATAGCTTCTTGCCATCCGGGTTGTCCTTCAAACGCCCGGTGATCTGCTGGTACACCGCGTTCAACTCCTTGTCCGCCGCTTTGAAGTCCTGCCCGGCGCACTGATTCATTGTCGCCTGGTCGCTGGCATTGGCGCAGTCGACGGCGGCATGGGCGAGGGGGGTGAACAGGAGGGGCGTGAGGGCCAGAAGCAGGCGTGGGGACATGGTCAAATCTCGCTGTATCGAAGTAAGTGCCGAGCAGTGTAGCGGCTGCGTTGCGCTTATTCCGGCGGGCGCATTCGGGAAGCCGCAAGCAAACGGTCGGCGGTCGCCGCAATCTCTTCAACGTCGTGCAGCTTTTCCAGCCAGTGTTCAGGAATCCCACGCACGCCGTAATAGGCGCCGGCCAACTGTCCGGTAATCGCGGCGGTGGTATCGGCGTCATCGCCCAGGTTGGCCGCCCGCAAAATGGCCGCTTTGAAGCTGTCCGTGTGGTGAAAGCACCACAACGCTGCTTCCAGCGACTGCACGCTGTAGCCACTGCCTTTGATGTCTGCCTCGGACAGAGCGAGGAAATCGCCACGCGCAATGGCGGCGACCTTGGGTTGCGAGAAGCTGGCGAAAGGCAACTGCCGCAGTTCTGCTTTGCTCGCGCCTTCAAGCGCTCTGGCAATCAACCCGGCCAACAATTGGCAACTTTCGATGGCTTCTGGTGCTGCGTGGGTGGTTCGCGAACTGTCGGCGGCAAAGCTCTGGATTTGCCGGGCGTCGGGAAAGTAGAACAGCACCACCGGAGCCAGACGCATCAGTGATCCGTTGCCGGCACTGTACGGGTCGGTCGAGCCGGCGAAGGGATCAGCGGTTTGCTGATATTGCGCCAGCGCCTGACTGACGGTCATGCCGATATCGAAACATTCACCGGTCGAGCTGAGATAGCCCCATTGCCACCAGTTGAGGTAGCGGCCCATCTGATCGGCAGCATTGAAGCCATTCTTGTTCAGCAGGCTTTCTGCCAGACACAGGGCCATCGAGGTGTCATCGGTCCACTGCCCTGGCTTGAGGTGGAACGGGCCACCGCCGACCATATCGGTCAACGGTTGGAATGATCCCCGTGGTTTGAACTCAACCGTAGTACCGACAGCGTCGCCGCATGCCAGACCAAGCAGGGCACCGCGGTAACGTTCGGCGAGGGATGGCGGCATGATTCGTCCTTGTTGATTCAAATTCGTTGGAAAAGGTAACAGTTTCGTTGGGCGAAGGGTGCCTGGATCCATCACAGTACCGGTTAGAAAACTGCAGCTTGATGTTTCCTTGCTGATGAATGACTGCACCGCTCTGATACAACTTCACATTGGACATGTGGTCATAGAGGCCTAGTGTTCAGAACAGGAGGTGACGTATGAAACCAGTACCCAATAGTTTCGAACGCAAAATCACGCTCAAGGCGTCGCGTTCGCATGTCTGGCGTGCATTGGTCGATGCCGAGGCGTTTGGCCAGTGGTTTGGTGTGGCGCTGGAGGGCAGGCGGTTTATTGCTGGTGAATGGACGCAAGGGCAGGTCACGTATCCGGGTTATGAACATGTGTTGTGGAACGTGTTGATCGAGCGGGTCGAGCCGCAGCAACTGTTTTCGTTCCGCTGGCATCCGTATGCGGTCAATCCGAAGATTGACTATTCCCAAGAGCCGACCACGCTGGTCAAGTTCGAGCTACAGGATTACGAGGACGGCACACTGCTCAAGGTTTCCGAGTCAGGTTTCGCGCATATTCCCGACGTTCGCCAGAAAGAGGCCTATTTCATGGACAGCCGTGGCTGGGAGGAGCAGTTGAGCCGGCTCGAACAGTTTCTTGCCGAGAGCGCCAAGGCCCGCGAACGTGACGGTGGCTGACATTTTCGAACCTTGGCTGAAACGCTGGGCACTGGTGCCGGACGGCGCGCCGATCATCACGCCCGGCAGCCGTCTGCTGCCGGTACGCGTGAAAGACAGGCCGGCCATGCTCAAGGTTGCGCTGGATATCGATGAGAAGCACGGCAATCAGCTGATGACCTGGTGGGGCGGTGACGGTGCCGCGCGGGTGTTGGCGCATCACGAAGATGGCCTGCTGATGGAACGCGCCATGGGCCGACGCTCGCTGATGCACATGGCAGTGAATGGCGAAGATGACGAGGCGAGCCGGATTCTGTGTTCGGCGCTGGCACGATTGCATGCACTGCGCGTAACACCACCGCCGCCGCTGGTGGAGTTGGGGCCATGGTTTGCTTCGCTGCGAGTTGCTGCTGCCCAACATGACGGTCTCTACAGCCTGAGCCTGCAAGCCGCCGAAACCCTCCTCGCCGATCCACAGGACATGGTGGTGCTGCACGGCGACATGCATCACGACAATGTTCTGGATTTCGAATCGCGTGGCTGGTTGGCAATCGATCCGAAACGGGTCAGGGGCGAGCGTGGTTTTGACTACGCCAACCTGATGTGTAACCCGGATTTGCCGACGGCCACGGATCCCGCGCGTTTTCGCCGACAGCTGGATGTGATTGTCGAGGCTGCCGGGCTTGATCGCCGCAGGCTGCTGCAGTGGGTGCTGGCGTTCGCCGGTTTGTCGGCTGCGTGGTTTTTGGAGGATGACGCGCTGGAGCAAGCCTCAGGGCAGCTGAAAGTCGCACAGATCGCCGCTTCCATGCTCGATGCCTGACACGGCTAAGGGTTTTCGGAAGGGTTGCTATGGCGAATGTCTTACACGCACTGGTAGCTTTTACGACTATTGCCGATTGGATCCACTGCGTAATCTACACACATCAACTGAGACACAGGGAGTGTTTCAGGATCAGGGATGATCGACCATTTGCAAGGATCGCTGCCGACAGGGAGTCGATAATGGTCTTGGGAAAAACCCGCTTCGGCGGGTTTTTTTTCGTCTGCATGTAGGAGCTGCCGCAGGCTGCGATCTTTTGATCTTGCTTTAAAAAGCCAAAGTCAAAAGATCGCAGCCTGCGGCAGCTCCTACATTGGTTTGTGCGTTATGAGGCGATCAACTGGCGCAGGACGTAATGCAAAATCCCGCCCGACTTGAAGTACTCCACCTCATTCAACGTATCGATGCGGCACAACACTTCGATTTTCTCCTGCTTGCCATCCTCACGAGTAATCACCAGCGGCAAATTCATCCGCGGAGTCAACTCGACGCCGGTCAGCCCCAGAATCTCAAAGGTTTCCTTGCCGGTGAGGTTAAGGCTCTTGCGGTTCTGATCAAGCTTGAACTGCAGCGGCAGCACACCCATGCCCACCAGATTGGAGCGGTGAATCCGCTCGAAGCTTTCCGCGATCACCGCTTTCACGCCCAGCAGATTGGTGCCCTTGGCCGCCCAGTCACGGCTGGAACCGGTGCCGTATTCTTGCCCGGCAATCACCACCAGCGGCGTGCCCGAAGCCTGGTACTTCATCGCCGCATCATAGATCGCCAGTTTCTCCCCGGTCGGCATGTAGATCGTGTTGCCACCTTCTTCACCACCGAGCATTTCATTGCGGATACGGATATTGGCGAAGGTGCCGCGCATCATCACTTCATGATTGCCGCGACGTGAGCCGTAAGAGTTGAAGTCCCGTGGCTCCACGCCTTTTTCGCGTAGATAATGCCCGGCCGGGCTGTCAGCCTTGATGTTGCCGGCAGGGGAGATGTGGTCGGTGGTCACCGAATCGCCGAGCAGGGCCAACACCCGCGCACCTTTGACATCCTTGATTTCCGGCAGCGGCCCGGAAATATCGTCGAAGAACGGTGGATGCTGGATGTAGGTCGAATCGTCCTGCCACACGTAAGTCGCCGCTTGCGGCACCTCGATGGCCTGCCATTGTTCATCACCGGCAAACACTTCGGCGTATTCCTTGTGGAACATTGCCGTGCTGACCTGATTCACCGCATCAGCGATCTCTTTACTCGAAGGCCAGATGTCGCGCAGGTACACCGGATTGCCTTGCTGATCTTCGCCCAACGGTTCGCTGCTGATGTCGCTGCGCACGCTGCCGGCCAAGGCATAGGCGACCACCAGTGGCGGCGAGGCCAGCCAGTTGGTTTTCACCAGCGGATGCACGCGGCCTTCGAAGTTGCGGTTGCCGGAGAGCACCGAAGCGACGGTGAGGTCGGCTTTCTGGATGGCTTTCTCGATCGGCTCGGGCAGCGGCCCGGAGTTGCCGATACACGTGGTGCAGCCGTAGCCGACCAGTGAAAACCCGAGCTGGTCGAGGTATTGCGTCAGCCCCGCAGCCTTGTAGTAGTCGGTGACCACTTTCGAGCCCGGTGCCAGCGAACTCTTCACCCAAGGTTTGCGGGTCAGGCCTTTTTCCACCGCTTTTTTCGCCAGCAGCCCGGCGGCCATCATCACGCTCGGGTTGGAGGTGTTGGTGCAAGAGGTGATCGCGGCGATGACGACTGCGCCGTTTTTCAGGCGATAAGTGTGGCCTTCGTACTCGTATTCGGCTTCGCCGACCAGATCGGCATTGCCCACCGCGACCCCACCACCGCCCTCGCTTTCCAGACGTCCTTCTTCTTTACTGGTGGGTTTGAATTGCAGATCGATGAAGTCGCTGAAGGCTTGCGGCACATTCGGCAGCGACACGCGATCCTGCGGGCGTTTCGGTCCGGCCAGACTCGCTTCGACGCTGCCCATGTCCAGTGCGAGGCTATCGGTGAACACCGGCTCCTGACCGGGCAGGCGCCATAATCCTTGCGCTTTGGTGTACGCCTCGACCAGTTTCACCACTTCCGGTGGCCGGCCGGACAGGCGCAAGTATTCCAGCGTCACGTCATCAACCGGGAAGAAGCCGCACGTCGCGCCATATTCCGGGGCCATGTTGGCGATGGTCGCACGGTCGGCCAGTGGCAGATCAGCGAGGCCGTCACCGTAGAACTCGACGAATTTGCCCACTACGCCTTTCTTGCGCAGCATCTGCGTGACGGTCAGCACCAGGTCGGTGGCGGTGATGCCTTCCTTGAGTTTGCCGGTCAGTTTGAAGCCGATCACTTCCGGGATCAGCATCGACACCGGTTGCCCGAGCATCGCCGCTTCTGCCTCGATCCCGCCGACGCCCCAGCCGAGTACGCCGAGGCCGTTGATCATCGTTGTGTGCGAATCGGTGCCGACCAGCGTGTCGGGGAACGCATAGGTGCGGCCGTCCTCATCCTTGGTCCACACGGTGCGCCCGAGGTATTCGAGGTTGACCTGGTGGCAGATCCCGGTGCCCGGTGGCACCACGCTGAAATTGTCGAAGGCGCTCTGGCCCCAACGGAGGAAGGCGTAACGTTCGCCGTTGCGCTGCATTTCGATGTCGACGTTCTGCTCGAACGCATTGGCGGTGGCGAACTTGTCGACCATCACCGAGTGGTCGATCACCAGGTCCACCGGCGATAACGGGTTGATTCGCTGCGGATCGCCACCAGCCTTGGCCATCGCCGCACGCATGGCGGCGAGATCAACCACGGCGGGTACGCCGGTAAAGTCTTGCATCAATACTCGGGCAGGGCGGTACTGGATTTCACGATCGGAGCGACGCTCCTTGAGCCACGCAGCAATGGCCTTGAGGTCGGCGCTGGTGACGGTTTTTTCATCTTCCCAGCGCAGCAGGTTTTCCAGCAGGACTTTCAGTGACATCGGTAACTTGTCGAGATCGCCCAGGCTTTTGGCGGCATCCGGCAAGCTGAAATAGTGGTAGGTCTTGTCGTCGATTTGCAGTGTTTTAAGGGTCTTCAGACTATCGAGGGACGGCATTACGATCACTCCTTTGAATCCGCACGGCTACGGATTGAGGGGACGGGCAGAGCTATCAACGTAGCCCTGTTTTCATTAGCTGGCTAATAACTGGACTCTATGAGCGGAACCAAGGTTCCGACATCGGCTATCATGCGCCGGTTTTCGTGACAGGCTTTGCTGCAACGCAAGGTCTGGACATCGCGCAGTGGCCGAATGAGCGCCCGCTGCCCAGGAGTAAGAATGAACACCCTATTCATGCATTGCCGGCCAGGCTTCGAAGGCGAAGTCTGTTCGGAGATTTCCGACCTCGCCGCGCAACTCAACGTGGCCGGCTACGCCAAGGCCAAAGCGGCCACCGCCTGCGCCGAATTTGTCTGCACCGAAGAAGACGGTGCCGAACGCCTGATGCGCGGCCAGCGTTTCGCCGAGCTGATCTTCCCGCGCCAATGGGCGCGCGGGGTTTTCATCGATCTGCCGGAAACTGATCGCATCAGCGTGATCCTCGCGCACATGGCCGAATTCCCGGTGTGCGGCAGCCTGTGGCTGGAAGTCGTTGATACCAATGACGGCAAAGAGCTGTCGAACTTCTGCAAGAAATTCGAAGGCCCGCTGCGCAAGGCTCTGACCGGCGCCGGCAAACTGGTGGAAGACGCCAGCAAGCCGCGTCTGCTGCTGACCTTCAAGAGCGGTCGTGAAGTGTTTCTGGGTATGGCCGATGCCGGCAACTCGGCGATGTGGCCGATGGGCATTCCACGCCTGAAGTTCCCGCGTGAGGCGCCGAGCCGTTCGACGCTGAAGCTGGAAGAAGCGTGGCACCATTTCATTCCGCGTGATCAGTGGGAAGATCGTCTGCACAGTGACATGACCGGCGTTGACCTCGGCGCCGCGCCGGGTGGCTGGACCTGGCAACTGGTCAACCGCGGCATGCTGGTGACCGCCATCGACAATGGCCCGATGGCTGAAAGCCTGATGGACACTGGCTTGGTGCAGCATTTGATGGCCGACGGTTTTACTTTCAAGCCCAAGCAGCCGGTGGACTGGATGGTCTGCGACATCGTCGAGAAGCCGGCGCGTAACGCCGCGATGCTCGAAGAATGGATCGGCGAGGGGCATTGCCGAGAGGCGGTGGTCAACCTGAAGTTGCCGATGAAGCAACGTTATGCCGAAGTGAAGCGTTTGCTCGAACGCATTGCTGATGGTTTCAAGGCACGCGGGATCAAGGTCGATATCGGCTGCAAACAGCTGTATCACGACCGCGAAGAAGTGACCTGCCACTTGCGTCGGCATGACATCAAGAAAGCCAAATCCCGCTGATACACCGCAAAACCCCTGTAGGAGCTGCCGCAGGCTGCGATCTTTTGATCTTAAAAAGCAAAGATCGCAGCCTTCGGCAGCTCCTACACAGGGTGTGGCGTAACGCCACAGATGACCGAATACCTGGCAATGCGCGACAATGCCGGCCAGTTTCAGGAGTGAATCATGAGTGAAATGATCGATACCCCGGTCGACGGTACCCTCGACGCCAGCGGCCTCAATTGCCCGGAACCGGTGATGATGCTGCACCAGCACATCCGTGACCTGGCGCCCGGCGGCCTGCTCAAGGTGATCGCCACCGATCCCTCGACCAAACGCGATATCCCCAAATTCTGCGTGTTTCTCGACCATGAACTGGTGAGCCAGCACGAAGAGGCCGGTACTTACCTGTACTGGATTCGTAAGAAACACGCCTGAGTCCCAGGCGAACGCAAAACCAAATGTGGGAGCGAGCCTGCTCGCGAAAGCGGTACCTCAGTCACTATTAATGGCGACTGATACACCGCATTCGCCAGCAGGCTGGCTCCCACATTTTTTGTCCCGGTTTAAAGGGTTTAGCCCGCCGAGCGACTGATCCGAATCCGCTTGCGCGCACTGCGCGTCAGGCGAATCGACAGCATCAACGCTGCGCAGCTCAGGCCAACGATCAAACCCTGCCACAAGCCGCTCGGGCCGCGTGGCTCGCCGAGCCAGTCGGTCAGGCCGAGGGCGTAACCCACCGGCAAACCAATGCCCCAATAGGCGAACAGGGTCAGGATCATCGTCACCCGAGTGTCCTGATAACCACGCAGCGCGCCGGCGGCGGTCACCTGGATCGCGTCGGAAAACTGGAACAGCGCCGAATACACAATCAGCATCGCCGCAATGTGAATCACCGTCGGGTCGGCGGTATAGATCGCCGCAATCGGCTCGCGCAGCAACAGCATCATGCTCGCCGACAGGCAGGCGTAAGCCAGTGCGGTGCCCATGCCGACGCCCGCGGCGAAGCGTGCCTCGCGTGGTTCTTCACGGCCCAATGCCTGACCGACGCGCACGGTCACCGCCATACCCAATGAGTACGGAATCATGAACACCAACGAACTGACGTTCAGCGCAATCTGGTGCCCGGCCACCACGGTAGCGCCGAGGCTGCCGATCAACAGCGCGATCACGGCGAAAATACTCGACTCGGCAAACACCGCGATGCCGATCGGCAGACCAATCCCCAGCAGACGCTTGATCACTGCCCATTGCGGCCAGTCGAAACGGCTGAAGATCTCGCTCGAGCGATAGGCTGGCGCCCAGCGCTCATACCCGGCCAGTCCCAAGGCCATCACCCACATCACGATGGCCGTGGCCCAACCGCAACCGACGCCGCCCATCGCCGGCACACCGAAGTGGCCGTAGATGAAGACGTAGTTCAGCGGAATATTCAGCGCCAGACCGCACAGGCCCAGCACCATGGCCGGGCGCGTGCGGCCGATGCCGTCACTGGTGCAGCGCAGCACGTGATAGAACGCCACCGCCGGCAAACCGCTGGCGATGCCATGCAGGTATTGCATGCACGGGCCGATCAGCTCGGGATCGACCTTCATCAAGTGCAGTACCGGCTCGGCGGCGACCAGCATCGCCGTCGCGATCAGCCCGACTACCAGCGCCAGCCACAACGCCTGACGCACGAGCGGGCCGATTTCGCTGTGAGTGCCAGCGCCAAAACGCTGGGCGACTTTCGGCGTAGTTGCCAGCAGGGTGCCGGTCATCAGCAGAAACACCGGCACCCAGATCGAGTTGCCCAGCGCCACGGCCGCCAGATCCTTGGGCCCGACGCGGCCAGCCATCACCGCATCGACGAAGCCCATGGCCGTGGTCGCCAGTTGCGCGATGATGATCGGCAACGCCAGGGCGAGCAGGTTCTTGAACTCCAGGCGAATACGCGCGGGGCGGGTCAGGGAAACAGCGACAGGTTGATCAGTTACAGAATTCACGGGCAAAGCGTCCACAGGTGTTGATGCGCAAGGCGCCGCATTCTACGCCGCTGACGCCTTGGTCAGGAAAAATCCTCTGTTGCGGATTTGTAAGCGCAAAGCCTGCTGGCCCGGCGACCGATCTGCACCTAAACTGCCGATCCGCCAAAGGAGCCCGCCATGCTGATTGTTGCCGACGAAAATATCCCGCTGCTCGATGCCTTTTTTGCCGGTTTCGGCGAGATCCGCCGGGTGCCGGGCCGTTCCATCGACCGAGCGACGGTCGAGCAGGCTGACGTATTGCTTGTGCGCTCAGTGACCAACGTCAACCGCGCGTTGCTGGAGGGCAGCAAGGTGCGCTTTGTCGGCACCTGCACCATTGGTACTGATCATTTGGATCTCGACTACTTCAATGAGGCCGGCATCACTTGGTCGAGTGCGCCTGGCTGTAATGCCCGGGGCGTGGTCGATTACGTGCTGGGCAGTCTGATGACGCTTGCCGAAATCGAAGGTATCGATCTGACTCAGCGGACCTACGGTGTCGTCGGCGCCGGTGAGGTGGGAGGGCGCCTGATCAAGGTTCTGAAAGGGTTGGGCTGGAATGTCAAAGTCTGCGATCCGCCGCGTCAGTCTGCCGAAGGCGGCGATTACGTCAGCCTGGAGCAGATCATCGAGCAGTGCGATGTGATCAGTCTGCACACGCCATTGACCCGCAGCGGCGACGGGGCCACTTGGCATTTGTTCGATCAGCAGCGTTTGCAGCAGCTCAAGCCCGGCGCTTGGTTGATCAACGCAGCGCGTGGTCCGGTTGTGGATAACGCCGCGTTGCGCAAAGTGCTGCTGGAGCGTGAAGACCTGCAGGCCGTTCTCGATGTCTGGGAGGCAGAGCCGGAGGTCGACGTGGCGCTGGCCGAACTCTGCGTGCTGGCCACGCCACACATTGCCGGTTACAGCCTTGATGGCAAACAGCGCGGAACGGCGCAGATCTATCAGGCCTATTGCGAGTTCAGCGGTCAGCCGTCCAGCATCCAGCTCAGTGACTTGCTACCGGCGCCGTGGTTGTCGCAAGTGACCTTGCATGGCGACAGTGATCCGGCCTGGGCGCTGGCGATGTTGTGCCGTGGTGTCTACGACCCGCGCCGCGATGATGCGGATTTTCGCCGCAGCCTGGTAGGCAATGTCGGCGAGCAGCGGGCGGCGTTCGATGTGTTGCGCAAGCAATATCCGGTGCGACGCGAGATTGAAGGGCTGAAGCTGCGGATTGAAGGGGCGTCGCCAGAGTTGGCGAGGATCGTGGCGGCGCTGGGGGCGGTGGCTGTCTAGAAACCGGGTCGGCCCTTTCGCGAGCAGGCTCGCTCCCACATGGATCTGTGATTCACTGAAGATCTTCTGTGGGAGCGAGCCTGCTCGCGAAGGCTGCGCCACAAATACCTGATCTGCAGACAGAAAAAACCCGGCCAAAGGGGCCGGGTCAGGAAGACGGTGGCTATATCACTCTTGTTCGGCAGGCTTGACCAATCGCTTCTCCAGCTCACTGCATGCTTGCTGGATCATTTCTTCAGTGATCGGTACTTCGCGCCCATCCTTATCCAGTATCGAGCAACCCAGAGATTGGCCGGGCTTGGTGCGGATCACTTCAATTTTGTCTTCGCTGCTGTGTTGCAAGGACATGGCCTGTCTCCTCATCAGGTTGTGCGCCTAGGGTAAAACCGCCACGTGACCGGGCTGTGACAACTTCCTGCGGTCTGTCAGTGGAGGCATCTCCACTCAAACAGAAACGACCGCTCGTCTCAACCGGGACTTTAGACCAATAGTAACTATGGCCTAGTCTTTGGGGGCATATTTAACCTGACTCATTGTGATTTACAGAGTTCCGCTCCAAGAAGGTTTAGGCTAGCCCTTTCACCAACACGGATGTGTACCTGAATGACCCCGAAGCTTTCTTCACGACACCGTCGGGCCCTGCGTCTGACCACTCGATTTCTGGCCCCTTACCGCTGGCAAGTCATCGCTGCGCTGCTGGCGTTGATCGTCACCGCCGCCGTCACGCTGTCGATGGGGCAGGGGATCAAATTGCTGGTCGACCGTGGCTTCATGACCCAGTCGCCGCATCAGCTCAACCAGAGCATCGGCATCTTCATGCTGATGGTGTTGGGGTTGGCGGTCGGCACGTTCGCGCGGTTTTACTGGGTGTCGTGGATCGGCGAGCGCTGCGTGGCCGATATTCGCCGTGAGGTGTTCAACCATCTGGTCTATCTGCATCCCGGCTTCTACGAGAACAACCGCAGTTCGGAGATTCAGTCGCGGCTGACCGCCGACACGACGCTGCTGCAATCGGTGATCGGCTCGTCGCTGTCGATGTTCCTGCGCAACCTGTTGATGGTGATTGGCGGTGTCATCCTGCTGTTCGTGACCAATGCCAAACTCACCAGCATCGTGGTGATTGCTTTGCCGTTCGTGGTCGCACCGATCCTGATTTTCGGTCGGCGTGTACGCAACCTGTCGCGGCTGAGCCAGGACCGCGTCGCCGATATCGGCAGCTATGTGTCGGAAACCCTCGGCCAGATCAAAACCGTGCAGGCCTACAACCATCAGGTGCAGGACGAGCGCCGTTTTGCGACAACGGTCGAAGACGCGTTCGACACGGCACGCAAACGCATCTTTCAGCGTTCGTGGATGATCACCATGGTGATCGTACTGGTGCTCGGTGCGGTGGCGGTGATGTTGTGGGTCGGCGGCATGGACGTGATCGCCGGGCGCATCACCGGTGGTGAACTGGCCGCGTTTGTTTTTTACAGCCTGATTGTCGGCAGTGCGATAGGTACGTTGAGCGAGGTCATCGGCGAACTGCAGCGTGCGGCGGGTGCCGCCGAGCGGATCGCTGAGCTGCTGGGTTCGGAAAATATCATCCAGCCACCTACCACCGGGCTGATGACCTTGCCGCAGCGCGTGCGCGGCGAACTGCAACTGCAGGACGTGCGTTTTTCCTACCCCTCGCGTCCTGAAAGCTACGCGGTCAATGGCTTGAATCTGACAATACGGGCCGGTGAGACGCTGGCGCTGGTCGGGCCGTCCGGCGCCGGCAAGTCCACCGTGTATGACTTGCTGTTGCGATTTTATGACCCGCTAGAGGGGCAGATCCTCATCGATGGTGTGCCGTTGACCCGTCTTGATCCGCTGGATTTGCGCCGCCACTTTGCCTTGGTGTCACAGTCGCCGGCGCTGTTTTTTGGCAGCGTCGAAGAGAATATTCGTTACGGCAATCCAGGGGCGACGCTGGAGCAAGTCAAGGACGCGGCAAAAATTGCTCACGCCCACGACTTCATCGAGAAAATGCCCAACGGTTACCAGACCCATCTCGGCGATGGTGGCCTTGGTCTTTCCGGTGGTCAGCGCCAACGTCTGGCGATCGCTCGGGCGTTGCTGGTCGACGCACCGATCCTGCTGCTGGACGAAGCCACCAGCGCCCTCGATGCGCAGAGCGAACACCTGATTCAGGAAGCGCTGCCGAGCCTGATGCAGAACCGCACCACGCTGGTGATCGCGCATCGACTGGCCACGGTGAAAAACGCTGACCGGATTGCGGTAATGGATCAGGGCAAACTTGTGGCCATTGGTACTCATCAGGAGTTGATTGCCAGCAATCCGTTGTATGCGCGGTTGGCGGCGTTGCAATTCAATGATGGCAAGAGCGCTTCAACTAATCCTGTCACCGATCCTGCCATTCACTAAGTAACCGCTCAGGTTGTACCTATAAAAAATGCCCGTATCTCGCGATACGGGCATTTTTTGTTACTCGGCGTCAGCCGCGTGATCACTGGTCGTCAAAGTACCGTTCATGCCAATCCACCAGCGGCTGTGGCGAGTTGAGCTTCTGGCCGTAAATCACCGAATACGACAGCACGTTCTGCACGTACTGACGGGTCTCGTCGAACGGAATGCTTTCCACCCAGACGTCGAAGCTCAGATGATCAGCACCGCGCAGCCATTGGCGCACACGACCGGGGCCGGCGTTGTAGGCGGCGGAGGCGAGGACACGGTTGCCGTTGAACTGGCTGTGCACCTGGCTCAGATACGCGGCGCCGAGTTGAATGTTCTTGTCTGGATCGAGCACTTGCTGCGGCGAGGCAAGCGGGATGCTGAACTTGCGCGCGGTTTCCTTGGCGGTGCCGGGCATCAATTGCATCAGGCCACTGGCACCGACACCGGAGCGGGCGTCGTCCATAAAGGCACTTTCCTGGCGGGTAATGGCGAACACCCAGCTCGAATGCAGACCACGTACCTTGGCTTCACGCACGAGCGTTTCGCGGTGGGCCATCGGGAAGCGGATATCCAGATCGTCCCAGTACTGCGCCTGACTGATGGTGCGGATCGCCGGGAAGTACCATTTCAGGTCGTAAGCCAGTTTCGCCTGGGCAACCATTTCATCGCGATTGAAATGGCGGCTGACGTGATACCACTCGCGGCGACCGTCGACGATCTGCCCGCGGGCGTGGAATTCCAGCGCGCGGCGTACGCCCGGGGTGTTGCGCACCTTGTTGATCAGCGCCTGACTGAGGACCAGTGGCTTGTTGTTCAGCGAGTACGGCGATTGCGAGCGGTCGGCGGCGAGGAAACCGTAGAAATCACGTTCCCGTGCGAGGCCTTTGTACAGCGTCTGCGCTTCCGGGTTCTGCGGCTGAGCCAGTTCCAGACTGCGTGCCTGCCAGTAGCGCCAGCGGTTGGTGGTGGCCAGATCCTGCGGCAGACGGCGGGTCAACTGATACGCATCGTCCCAACGGGCCAGACGCAACAGCAAGCGCAGGCGCCATTCGGAAACGGTGTTGTCGCGCAACTCCGGGTCGTATTTGGTCATCACGTCCAGCGCACGGCTGTCGAAGCGCCGGGCGAGAGTCAGGCCGATTTCCCGGGCGATCGCGACTTTTTCATCGCGGGAGAAATGCATGCTGCTGGCGTAGCCGTCGAGCAGGGCCATGGCCTTGTCCGGATCCTGACGGGCGAGGCGACGCAGGCCGAGGCTGACCACGTCGGACATCGGCTCATCGGCCGGAGTAAAGCGCGAAGGTTGATTGAGCAGTTCCGGTTTCTGCGCCACATCCACCAGCAAGCGACCGCGTGGGGCGAGGGTGGTCAGGCCGTTGACCAGACTGTTGGCCAGTGGATAGTTGCGCGTCTGAGCGGCGAGTTTGGTGCGCTCCCAGCGTTTCTGCTCGGTGAGCTGGCCGTCGGCGGCCCAGATACCGAACAGCGCGTCACACGCGGCGGGTTGCGATTTGCCGGTCAGCCACAGCTTGTCGGCGTTGGCGTAACCCTCGGCTTTCTTGTCGTGGGTGATCTGGTATTGCGCATTGAGGCAATCCAGCTCGGTGAAGTTGAGTTTCGGGTCGTAGTACTTGACGAAGGTCGCCCAGTCGCCTCGGTCGGCGAGCCAGCGCAACCAGCGCAGTTTCATCCAGTTGGCCTGGGGCAGGTCACCGTGCTCGGCGAGAAACTTCTCGATCTCGGCGTTGCTCGCGGTCTTCAGGCGCGCGGTCAGTTCGTCGTAGGCCAGGTACGGTTCCAGCGGGTAATCGGCCAACGCCTGGCTGTAGCGGAAATACGGGCCGGTATCGCCCTTGGCCAAGGCGCGCTTGGCTTCATCGTAATACTGGCGTTGGGTGGACAGGTCCACCGCCTGGGCGGATTGAGCGGCAGCGGCGGTAAGTAGCAAACAGGACAAAACACTGAAAAGGCGACTGCGCATGAGACATCCGGGCAGAGAAATCATGACAAGTGCCGACACGAATCAGCACTGAATTGTCTGTAGCTTAGCCTTTTGCCAGCAAGCGGCGAAAGCTTTGCGGGCCTCGCAGCACAAGTTCGCAACAATTGTTGTGCAGAGTGCTTCGACAGACAAATTGCCGGCCTGCTGAAGCCCTAACTCAGGTAGAATGCGCGCCCGGTTTTTGGAGAAGCTCATGACCCTGCTCAAATTCAGCGATGTGTCCCTTGCGTTCGGCGCTATGCCGTTGTTGGACAAGGTGTCCTGGCAGATCGCCCGTGGTGAGCGGGTGTGCATCATCGGCCGCAACGGCACTGGCAAGTCCAGCATGATGAAACTGGTCAAGGGCGACCAGAAGCCCGATGAAGGCTCGGTGTGGCGTGCCCCCGGTCTGAAAATCGGCGAATTGCCGCAAGAACTGCCAGTGGCCGACGATCGGACGGTGTTCGACGTGGTCGCTGAAGGCCTTGATGGCGTGGGTGCGTTGCTCGCCGAGTACCATCACCTCGCGCAGAACTGCGTCACTGAAGAAGACCTGAACAAGCTGATGCATGTTCAGCAAGACCTCGAAGCCCGTGATGGCTGGCGTTTGCAGACTCTGGTCGAAAGCACCTTGAGCCGTCTGCAACTGCCGGCCGACAAGACCCTCGCCCAGTTGTCCGGCGGCTGGCGTCGTCGCGTGCTGCTGGCACAGGCGCTGGTGTCCGAGCCGGATCTGCTGCTGCTCGACGAACCGACCAACCACTTGGACATCGGTGCGATTGCCTGGCTCGAAGAAGCGCTGAAAGATTTCCAGGGCGCCGTGCTGTTCATCACGCACGACCGTTCTTTCCTGCAAAACCTCGCCACACGCATCCTCGAACTGGATCGCGGCGGCCTGATCGACTGGAACGGCGACTACGCCAGCTTCCTCGTGCACAAAGAAGCCGCGCTGGCCGCTGAAGAGACCGCCAACGCGCTGTTCGACAAGAAACTGGCCCAGGAAGAAGTCTGGATCCGCCAGGGCATCAAGGCGCGCCGCACCCGTAACGAGGGCCGCGTCCGCGCCCTGAAAGCCCTGCGTGTTGAGCGCAGCGAGCGTCGCGAGCGCACTGGCAAGGCCAACATTCAGTTGGACACTGCCGACAAGTCCGGCAAGCAGGTGATGGTCCTCGAGAACGTGAGTTTCGCTCACCCGGGCGGCCCGTTCCTGATCAAGGATTTCTCGATGGTGCTGACGCGCGGCGACCGTATCGGTCTGCTCGGCGCCAACGGTACCGGCAAGACCACCCTGCTGAAACTGATGCTCAGCGGTCTGCAACCGACCAGCGGCAAAGTGGAAGAGGGCACGCGGATCGACGTGGCGTACTTCGACCAACTGCGTCATCAGCTGGATCTGGAAAAAACCGTGATCGATAACGTCGCCGAAGGTCGCGACTTCATCGATATCGACGGTCAGAGCCGTCACGTGCTGAGCTACCTCGGCGACTTCCTGTTCAGCCCGCAGCGTGCCCGCACGCCGGTCAAAGCGCTGTCGGGTGGTGAGCGTGCGCGTCTGTTGCTGGCCAAACTGTTCAGCAAACCTGCGAACCTGCTGGTGCTCGACGAACCGACCAACGACCTCGACGTGGAAACCCTCGAGCTGCTCGAAGAAGTGCTGCTGACTTTCAACGGCACGGTGCTGATGGTCAGCCACGACCGGGCATTCCTCGACAACGTCGTCACCAGCACCCTGGTCTTCGAAGGCGAAGGCAAGGTGCGTGAATACGTCGGCGGCTATCAGGACTGGATCCGTCAGGGCGGTTCGCCGCGTCTGTTGGGCGTGACTGAAAGCAAGTCGGGCAAGGCTGATCTTAATTCGGCAGTGGTTACTGCAGAGCCGGCAGTGGTCGCAGCGCCTGCGGCAGCTGCTCCGGCTGCCAAGAAAAAGTTGAGCTACAAGCTGCAACGCGAGTTGGAAGCGCTGCCGGGCGATATCGACGCCAAGGAACAGCAGATCGCCGCAGTGGAGGCCGAGATGGCTGAAGGCGGTTTCTATCAGCGTCCACCGGCTGAAACAGCCAAGGTGATTGCTTCGCTGGAGCAATTGCAGGCTGAGCTGGATGCGTTGATGGAGCGTTGGGCCGAGCTGGATGCCTGATTGATCCGGATGTGAAAAAGCCCGGCGTTCAGTGATGAACGCCGGGCTTTTCACATGCGGGTGGAGACCCAATGTGGGAGCGAGCCTGCTCGCGAATGCGGTGTGTCAGGCGGCATTAATGCTGAATGTGCCGACGCCTTCGCGAGCAGGCTCGCTCCCACAATGATCAGTGTTTCAACGTTTGACCAGGTGTACCGCTAATACGTCGCATGGCGCGCCGTGCAGAACGTCATTCGCGGTCGAGCCGAGCAACAGCGCCAGACCATGACGGCCATGGCTGCCGACCACGATCAGATCGCACGTTTGTTCTTTGGCGAAATGATGGATTTCCTGGCGTGGCTGGCCATAGGTCAGGTGGCAATTGGCGCCTTCAAGCTCAGTGTACTTTTGTTTCAAGCGCTCAAGTCGTTCCTTGGCCTGATCGAACTGCTGTTGTTGCAGTTGTGACAGATCCATTGGCACGTCGCCGCCGAATGCCATGGCCATCGGCTCAACGATATGCACCAGCGAAAGCTTGGCGCCATTGCTTACCGACAGCTCGCGGGCGCGGTGAATCACAGGGTCGCACTCTTCGGTCAGATCTACGGCGACCAGGATGTGGTGGTAGGGCATGAGGTGCTCCTCGTGAGGTTTCAATATTGTTAAGTATGGCTGGTTTCAAGCGCGTTGGTTCCAAAGTGACACAATGCGCTCACCAAGAATTGGGAATAGAGATATGACGGTCTGGTTGGTGGTGTCAATCCTGCTGGTGGTTTTAAGTCCGCTGGCGTGGTTGCGCCCATCGCGCGCGCAAAGCGGTCGCATCGCCCTGCGCATGGAGGCGCGCCGCATCGGTCTGGCCATGCAACTGGCGCCTCAGGAATGGCCGCACTGGCTGGCGCAAGAGCCGCCGAACCCGTGCGCGCAGTATCATCGGCCGCGCCGTGGCAAGTCGCCTGCCTGCTGGACTTACTGGCAGAAAGCGCCGGGGGTGTGGGTCAATCAGTGGCAGGAAGTCTGCGAAGATCGGGCGCTGCTTGATCATTTCGAAAAATTGCCGGGCAACGTTTTCAAAGTCGAGGCAGACAAGCAGATGATCGCCTTGTATTGGGGCGAGAAGGGCGACGCCACGGTTTTGCTGGATATCGATGCCACCCTGAAAGCACTGGCATGACGCGCAGACTTTTCCCACTGCAATGGTGGGGAAGGTCTGGCAGACGCGCAATAAAAAGCCCGACATGATTCATCGGGCTGGGGTGGCCAGGCAGGCCGGAAATCTTTTTGATGCTGAGTCAGTCAGCGCATTTCCCTGTCGTCCACCCAGCGTAGCCCTTTAAACAAGGGCTGCTGCGAATTAGGGCGACTTTTCTAACTATTGATTCTATGAATGGCTTCACATGCAGACGCGTGTTGCGGGTCTTCGTCTTACAGAAATGACCGCAAAGTCGCATTTCAACCCGTATTTTGGGCGATTGACAATTGTCGGAAATTCCGTGAAGGTGACGTACCCAAATCAAACGGGCGTATGAATTGAGCGTTTGTCTTACAGACTGCTCCTACAGAATCCCGACTATCGCGTTGGCGGGTGTGCCGGGTGGATTGGCGTCAGCATCGACGAAAAAGCGTCCTGCCGAGCCATTCGCCTGCGTCCGACGTGTACTGTTCAGCTTCCATATCGTGGAGATCAGTTGATGATTTACGAAGGTAAAGCCATCACGGTTAAAGCTCTTGAAAGTGGCATCGTCGAATTGAAATTCGACCTCAAGGGTGAGTCCGTCAACAAGTTCAACCGTCTAACCCTGAACGAACTGCGTCAGGCCGTAGACACCATCAAGGCAGATGCTTCGATCAAGGGCGTGATCGTCAGCAGTGGCAAGGACGTATTCATCGTCGGCGCCGACATCACCGAATTTGTCGACAACTTCAAGCTGCCGGATGCCGAGCTGGTTGCTGGCAATCTCGAAGCCAACAAGATCTTCAGCGATTTCGAAGACCTCAACGTTCCGACCGTCGTGGCCATCAATGGCATCGCGCTGGGCGGCGGCCTGGAAATGTGCCTGGCAGCTGACTATCGCGTCATGTCGACCAAGGCCAAGATCGGCCTGCCGGAAGTCAAGCTGGGCATCTACCCAGGCTTCGGTGGCACCGTGCGTCTGCCGCGCCTGATTGGTGTCGACAACGCCATCGAATGGATTGCCTCCGGTAAGGAAAACCGCCCTGAAGACGCTCTGAAAGTCAGCGCCGTCGACGCCGTGGTTGCTCCTGAGAAACTGCAGGAAGCTGCCCTTGAACTGATCAAACGCGCCATCTCCGGCGAGTTCGACTTCAAGGCCAAGCGTCAGCCGAAACTTGAAAAACTCAAGCTGAACGCCATTGAACAGATGATGGCTTTCGAAACCGCCAAAGGTTTCGTCGCCGGTCAGGCTGGCCCGAACTACCCGGCGCCGGTGGAAGCGATCAAGACCATCCAGAAAGCCGCGAACTTCGGTCGTGACAAGGCGCTGGAAGTCGAAGCTGCCGGTTTCGTCAAACTGGCCAAGACCTCTGCCGCGCAGAGCTTGATCGGCCTGTTCCTGAACGATCAGGAACTGAAGAAAAAGGCCAAGGCCTACGACGAAATCGCCAAAGACGTGAAGCAGGCCGCTGTGCTCGGCGCCGGCATCATGGGCGGCGGTATCGCTTATCAGTCGGCCTCCAAAGGTACGCCGATCCTGATGAAAGACATCAACGAGCACGGCATCGAGCAAGGTCTGGCCGAAGCCGCCAAGCTGCTGGTTGGCCGCGTTGATAAAGGTCGCATGACCGCTGCGAAAATGGCTGAGGTACTCAACGCCATTCGTCCGACCCTGTCCTACGGCGATTTCGGTCACGTCGATCTGGTTGTCGAAGCTGTCGTCGAGAACCCTAAGGTCAAGCAAGCCGTGTTGGCTGAAGTGGAAGGTCAGGTCAAAGAGGACACCATCCTCGCGTCCAACACCTCGACCATTTCCATCAGCCTGCTGGCGAAAGCCCTCAAGCGTCCGGAAAACTTCGTCGGCATGCACTTCTTCAACCCGGTGCACATGATGCCGCTGGTGGAAGTGATCCGTGGCGAGAAGTCGAGTGAGCTGGCCGTTGCCACCACCGTTGCCTACGCCAAGAAAATGGGCAAGAACCCGATCGTCGTCAACGACTGCCCGGGCTTCCTGGTCAACCGCGTACTGTTCCCGTACTTCGGCGGTTTCGCCAAGCTGGTCAGCGCCGGTGTGGACTTCGTCCGTATCGACAAGGTCATGGAAAAATTCGGCTGGCCAATGGGCCCGGCATACCTGATGGATGTGGTCGGCATCGACACCGGTCACCACGGTCGTGACGTAATGGCTGAAGGTTTCCCGGATCGCATGAAGGATGACCGTCGTTCGGCCATCGACGTGCTGTACGAAGCCAAGCGCCTGGGCCAGAAGAACGGCAAGGGTTTCTACGCTTACGAGGCCGACAAGAAAGGCAAGCAGAAGAAAGTCGCCGATCCATCGGTGCTGGAAGTGCTCAAGCCGATCGTTTACGAGCAGCGCGAAGTCACTGACGAAGACATCATCAACTGGATGATGATCCCGCTGTGCCTGGAAACCGTGCGTTGCCTGGAAGACGGCATCGTTGAAACTGCCGCCGAAGCCGACATGGGTCTGGTCTACGGTATCGGTTTCCCTCCATTCCGTGGCGGTGCGCTGCGCTACATCGATTCGATCGGTGTTGCCGAGTTCGTTGCCCTGGCTGACCAGTACGCTGATTTGGGCGCGCTGTACCACCCGACCGCGAAACTGCGTGAAATGGCCAAAACCGGCCAACGGTTCTTCGGTTAAGCGTCCCAACTTTTGAGCGAGAGTGAAATTTTATGAGCTTGAATCCAAGAGACGTCGTGATTGTCGACTTCGGTCGTACTCCGATGGGCCGCTCCAAGGGCGGCATGCACCGCAACACCCGCGCCGAAGACATGTCGGCGCACTTGATCAGCAAATTGCTGGAACGCAACGCCAAGGTCGATCCAGCTGAAGTCGAGGACGTGATCTGGGGCTGCGTCAATCAGACCCTGGAGCAGGGCTGGAACATCGCCCGCATGGCGTCGCTGATGACTCAGATCCCGCACACTTCGGCTGGCCAGACCGTCAGCCGTCTGTGTGGCTCGTCGATGAGCGCATTGCACACTGCTGCGCAAGCGATCATGACCGGAAACGGTGACGTGTTCGTGGTTGGCGGCGTCGAGCATATGGGCCACGTGAGCATGATGCACGGTGTCGATCCGAACCCGCACATGTCGCTGTACGCGGCGAAAGCCTCGGGCATGATGGGCCTGACCGCGGAAATGCTCGGCAAAATGCACGGCATCACTCGCGAACAGCAAGACGCTTTCGGCGTGCGTTCCCACCAGTTGGCCCACAAGGCCACGGTGGAAGGCAAGTTCAAAGACGAAATCATCCCGATGCAGGGCTACGACGAGAACGGGTTCCTGAAACTGTTCGACTACGACGAAACCATTCGTCCGGAAACCACCCTGGAAAGTCTGGCGGCTCTCAAGCCAGCCTTCAATCCAAAGGGCGGCACCGTGACTGCCGGTACTTCGTCGCAAATCACCGATGGTGCTTCGTGCATGATCGTGATGTCGGCGCAGCGTGCGCAGGACTTGGGTATCCAGCCAATGGCGGTTATCCGTTCGATGGCAGTGGCGGGTGTGGATCCGGCGATCATGGGCTATGGTCCAGTTCCGGCAACACAAAAAGCCCTGAAGCGTGCGGGCCTTGGCATCAACGATATCGACTTTTTTGAGCTCAACGAAGCATTCGCCGCACAGGCCTTGCCAGTGCTGAAAGATCTGAAAGTGCTCGACAAGATGAACGAGAAGGTTAACCTGCACGGCGGCGCGATCGCCCTGGGTCACCCGTTCGGTTGCTCCGGTGCCCGTATTTCCGGCACCTTGCTGAACGTGATGAAGCAGAATAGCGGCACCTTCGGGGTGGCCACTATGTGCATTGGTCTCGGCCAAGGCATCTCCACCGTCTTCGAACGCGTCTAAGCGTCTCGTTGATGGAAGCCGGGGCCAAGTGCCCCGGTTTTTGTTTTTGTGGATTTATTTTGTTTTTATTTTGAAAAAATTTGAGTGAGGGCCGAAGCATGCCGATACAACCTGGGCTCTACCAACATTACAAAGGTCCGCAGTACCGCGTATTCAGTGTTGCGCGGCATTCCGAGACCGAAGAAGAAGTGGTCTTTTACCAAGCCCTGTATGGTGATTACGGCTTTTGGGTGCGCCCACTGAGCATGTTTCTCGAGTCAGTCGAAGTTGACGGCGAGCAGGTGCCACGCTTTGCTTTGGTGCAAGCCGAACCGAGCCTTTTTTCCAAGGCATAAGGCGAGGGCGCACAGAACCCTGTGCTTGACCTCACCTTGTATCAACTATATATAGCGGTGCCGCGTCAGGCGCCAACCGCCTTTCACTTCTAGAATTCAGGAATTTTCTGATCCATGGGCAAATCGCTGGTCATTGTGGAATCCCCGGCTAAGGCCAAGACCATCAACAAGTATCTGGGTAACCAATACGTGGTGAAGTCGAGTATCGGCCATATCCGAGACCTGCCCACCAGCGGTTCGGCTAGCGCCAGCAAAGAGCCAGCCGCCAAGCGCGGCAAGGCTGCTGCGGGCGAAGGTCCGGTGCTCTCGCCGAAAGAGAAAGCGCGCAAGCAGCTGGTCTCGCGTATGGGTGTCGATCCCGATCATGGCTGGAAAGCCAAGTACGAGATCCTCCCGGGTAAAGAGAAGGTCATCGAAGAGCTGCGCCGGCTCGCCAAAGATGCTGACACCATCTATCTCGCAACCGACTTGGATCGCGAGGGGGAAGCCATTGCCTGGCACCTGCGCGAAGCCATCGGTGGTGACGACAGTCGCTATAAGCGCGTGGTGTTCAACGAAATCACCAAGAAGGCGATTCAGGAAGCCTTCTCGGAACCGGGCGAGCTGGACATCGATCGTGTCAACGCGCAGCAGGCGCGTCGTTTCCTTGACCGCGTTGTGGGTTACATGGTCTCGCCGCTGCTTTGGGCGAAAATCGCTCGTGGCTTGTCCGCCGGTCGCGTGCAATCGGTTGCCGTGAAGCTGGTCGTGGAGCGTGAGCGCGAAATTCGTGCGTTCAACCCGGAAGAGTACTGGGAAGTGCACGCCGATCTCGGCACCACGAAAGGCTCGACCGTGCGTTTCGAAGTGGCTCGCGAGAACGGCGAAGCGTTCAAGCCGCTCAACGAAGCTCAGGCCATGGCTGCGCTGGAGAAACTCAAGTCTTCCAGCTACAGCATCGTCAAGCGCGAAGACAAGCCGACCAGCAGCAAGCCTTCGGCGCCATTCATCACGTCGACCCTGCAACAGGCTGCGAGTAACCGCCTAGGCTTCGGCGTGAAGAAAACCATGATGATGGCCCAGCGTCTGTACGAAGCTGGCTACATCACTTACATGCGTACCGACTCGACCAACCTCTCGGCTGATGCCGTGGCGATGGCGCGCACTTATATCGAAGACGAGTTCGGCAAGAAGTACCTGCCGGAAACGCCAAACGTCTACAGCAGCAAAGAAGGCGCACAGGAGGCTCACGAAGCGATCCGTCCTTCCGACGCCAACACCACGCCGACCAAGCTCGCAGGCATGGAGCGTGACGCTGAGCGCCTCTACGAACTGATCTGGCGCCAGTTCCTCGCATGCCAGATGCTGCCGGCGCAATATCTGTCGACCACCGTCAGCGTCGGCGCTGGCGATTTCGAGCTGCGCGCCAAGGGCCGTATCCTCAAATTCGACGGTTACACCCGCGTCATGCCGCAGATTGCCAAACCAGGCGACGACGACGTTCTGCCTGATATGGCGCAGGGCGACGTGATGAAGCTGATCAAACTCGATCCGTCGCAGCACTTCACCAAGCCGCCGGCGCGTTACTCGGAAGCCAGCCTGGTTAAAGAAATGGAAAAACGTGGCATTGGTCGTCCTTCGACTTACGCTGCGATCATTTCGACCATTCAGGATCGCGGTTATGTGACCTTGCACAACCGTCGTTTCTACTCGGAAAAGATGGGCGACATCGTCACCGAGCGTCTGTCGGAAAGCTTCTCCAACCTCATGGACTACGGCTTCACTGCTGGCATGGAAGAGAACCTCGATGACGTGGCACAGGGTGAGCGCGACTGGAAAAGTGTGCTGGACGAGTTCTACGGCGACTTCAAAAAGAAACTCGAAGTAGCTGAAAATCCTGAAAGCGGCATGCGCGCCAACCAGCCGGTCATGACCGACATCCCGTGCACGACCTGCGGTCGTCCGATGCAGATCCGTACTGCGTCGACCGGCGTGTTCCTCGGTTGCTCCGGCTACAGCCTGCCGCCGAAAGAACGCTGCAAGGCCACCGTCAACCTGGTGCCGGGCGACGAGATCGCTGCGGACGACGAAGGTGAGTCGGAATCGCTGGTGCTGCGTGGCAAGCATCGCTGCCCGATTTGCAGCACGGCGATGGACGCTTATCTGCTCGACGAGAAGCGCAAGCTGCACATCTGCGGTAACAACCCGGATTGCGCCGGCTACGAAATCGAAGAGGGCAGCTATCGCATCAAGGGCTATGAAGGTCCGAGCCTGGAATGCGACAAGTGCGGCAGCGAGATGCAGCTCAAGACTGGCCGTTTCGGCAAGTTCTTCGGTTGCACCAACCCTGAGTGCAAGAACACCCGCAAACTGCTGAAAAGCGGTGATGCAGCGCCGCCGAAGATGGATCCGGTGAAGATGCCTGAGCTGAAATGCGAAAAGGTCAACGACACCTACATCCTCCGTGACGGTGCCTCTGGTCTGTTCCTGGCCGCCAGCCAGTTCCCGAAAAACCGTGAGACCCGTGCTCCGCTGGTGATCGAGATTGTGCCGCACAAGGACGAAATCGATCCGAAGTATCACTTCCTCTGCGACGCGCCGAAGAAGGATCCTGATGGTCTGCCAGCGGTTATTCGCTACAGCCGCAAGACCAAAGAGCAATACGTGCAGACCGAAGTCGACGGCAAGCCTACCGGTTGGAAGGCGTACTTCGACGGCGGTAAGTGGACGGTTGAAGACAAGCGTACGAAGGCCAAAGCCGAGTAAGCGTTAGTCTGATACTGAAAGGCCGCATGACAACCCACGGGTTTTCATGCGGCCTTTTTGTTTTGTGCTTGCGGTAGGATCGACTGATCCACGACACTGTCCGGCCTGTGTGAAGCAATTATTTCGTTGTGGAGAGTGCCGTCATGGCTCACGAACTCTATACCCGTACCAATCAGAAGATCTATTTCGCCGGCCTGTCGCTCGAAGCCTTGGCTCGCGCTGAAGAAGGGCGGGCGATGAATTCTCTGGCGTTGATTCAGGCTGGTCGAGAATCGGCGTTGTTTCACCTGTACGGCGCCTTGTTGGGGCTTTGTCATGAGATCGCTGGTTTCTATCGTCTGCCGCAGGCCAATGCGTCGCGGGCCGAGATGCTGTTGACGCGTGAAGTGCTGGAATCGATCGCGATACCTGAATTGGCCGAGATGGTCGAGCTGGCGGGGAATTCGGAAACCTGGTTGGCGAAACTGCTGGCTGCGCATTCGGCGCTGTTTCAGCCGCCGCGGGTGCCACACAAGCCCAAAGGAGACGTGACTCAGCCGCTGATTCAGGCGATTAATCTGGATGAAGAGGAGTCGCCAGAAGAGTCGAGTCGAGAGGAGCTGGAGAGCTGGCGGCAGAATCTGAAAGGCTTGGCGATACGCTTTCGCGAAGGCTTGAACGAGTGCTGAGGGCGATTGACACGGTGGCAATCTGAAACATGCTGCTGGTCAAGATCCCGAGCGAAGCCTGAATGATGTCTATATAATCCCTGCCTTTCGTGGAGAACAGACCTATATGCCAACGTCCTTTCTAGAAATTGTCGAGTTACCAGACGGCCGAATCGAGCTGCGCAGGGCTGAGGACGAGGGTTCTTTGGTGACGCTGGATTTCTCCGAGGATGCCAAGGCGTTCCTGCAAGGTCAGCATGTGGAAATCGCCAAGGCGATGTTAAGCGTCGGCGTGCAGATGGCCGGCCGTATGGTTGAAGGCGAGTTTGATAAGGAAGAGGGGCCGCGGGTTCTTCATTGATCCTGGCGTCTCTTTACTTTTTGACGTTACCGCTTCAGATCGGCTTCTCTTTCCCTGGAGAAGCCCTGCGCTTCACACAGCGCGTATAACTACCAATCAACCCAAACGAATATTCAGGCTCTGAGCATCGCCCGTGCGGGCGGCGCTGATCAGTTGTTGCCGTGAATGGGTGTTTAGCGGGTTAAGCCAAGTGACCACAGTGTGGCTGCGCCCCAACCGCAGAGCTTCGCAAGCCAGCTGCTGAGCGCTTTGAACGCCTCGTGGTTGCAGCAACAAAATGCGCTCGCGGTTCAGGCCAGCATCCCGTAGCCAGGTTTGGGTCAGGCTTGCAGGAGGCGCTATCAGCGTCAGCCAGCGCGCGTCCTGATCTTCACTGAGTTCGCGAAGAATCGGGGCGAGCAGGTTCAGGCAGTTCCCGGCAGCACCACGCAGTGACAGCTCACTGAATACTTCAGGTTCGACAATCCACGGGCGCTCGACGACCTCTTTGAGGATCGGCGCCATCGGTTGTGCCAGAAACGCTTCGAATAAAGGCAGTTGTGTTTGCTGAGGGGTGTGTGGGAACTGCATAAAGCCTCCTTTAGCGGCGAATGACGCCGACACTCAAACCTTCGATCACCAGTTCCTGATCTTTCAGGTCGACTTCGATCGGGGCGAACTCAGGGTTTTCGGCAATCAGCCAGACTTTGCTGCCTTCACGCTTGAAGCGTTTGACCGTCACTTCGTCGCCGATGCGGGCAACGACAACCTGGCCATTGCGCGCTTCACGTGTGGTATGGACCGCCAGCAGGTCACCGTCGAAGATGCCGATGTCCTTCATGCTCATGCCGTGTACGCGCAACAGATAGTCAGCGCGCGGATGAAAGAAGGTCGGATTGATGTTGCAGGATTCTTCTATGTGTTGCTGGGCGAGGATTGGCGCGCCGGCAGCGACCCGGCCAATGATCGGCAGGGTAGAGTCGTCTGCCTTGGCTTCGAAGCCAGGGATGCGAATACCGCGCGAAGCGCCAGGTGTCATCTCGATGGCGCCTTTTCGGGCCAGTGCCTTGAGATGCTCTTCAGCCGCGTTCGGCGACTTGAAGCCCAGTTCCTGAGCGATTTCCGCACGGGTTGGCGGGTAGCCGTTGTCTTCGAGGCAGCGTTTGATAAAGGCCAGAATCTCGGCTTGGCGTGGCGTCAGCTTTAGCATATTGATCGCTCTGTCTTTTTATACAGTGACTGGGATTATATACAGTGAAGCGCCCTTGGCAATGCCCGTTTTTTTGCCTGCCGCCGGACGGTCGGAAGAAGCGTTTAATAAAGCGTTGGCCTTGTGTGGTTAAATAGCTGACCGACCATTCCCAAAACGAACTGGCAGGCTTGACAAGGCACAGGCTGAAACGTATGTTTCAAACAAGTGTTTGTCAGGCGGAGTAGCCATGGCCCAGTCGGAAACCGTTGAACGCATTCTTGATGCTGCCGAGCAGTTGTTCGCGGAGAAAGGTTTCGCTGAAACCTCATTGCGTTTGATTACCAGCAAGGCTGGCGTCAACCTGGCAGCGGTGAACTATCATTTCGGCTCGAAAAAAGCGCTGATCCAAGCGGTTTTTTCGCGCTTTCTCGGCCCGTTCTGCATCAGTCTCGATAAAGAGTTGGAGCGACGTCAGGCCAAGCCTGAAAACAAGCCAACCCTCGAAGAGCTGCTGGAAATCCTTGTCGAACAGGCCCTCGTGGTTCAGCCACGCAGCGGCAATGATCTGTCGATCTTCATGCGCCTGCTCGGTCTCGCGTTCAGCCAGAGCCAAGGCCATTTGCGCCGCTACCTGGAAGACATGTACGGCAAGGTATTCCGTCGCTACATGTTGCTGGTCAACGAAGCCGCACCACGCATTCCGCCGATCGAGCTGTTCTGGCGCGTGCACTTCATGCTCGGCGCCGCCGCGTTCAGCATGTCCGGCATCAAGGCTTTGCGCGCAATCGCCGAGACCGATTTCGGCGTCAATACCTCCATCGAACAAGTGATGCGTCTGATGGTGCCGTTCCTCGCCGCGGGTATGCGCGCTGAAACCGGCGTCACCGATGCAGCCATGGCCACCGCGCAACTGCGTCCGCGCAGCAAGTCAACGCCGGTCGCCGCCAAGGTTTAACCGCACACGGGTGGGCGCGGCAGCTTGTATCCGCTAAGCTAGCCGCCCATGCCGACTCTCGTTCTGAACCCGATCTCCATAGAAATTGCCAACCTGCCGAGCATTGTTCACGGTAGCGATTTCCTGCAGATCGGGTTTTTCGTTTTCAAGGAATTTCTATGACTGCTGGCCTGCAAGGCTCGTTGATGGTGGACGTCGCCGGTACCTGGCTGACGTCCGAGGATCGCCAATTGTTGCGTCAGCCCGAAGTGGGCGGCCTGATCATTTTCGCGCGCAACATCGAGCATCCACGCCAGGTGCGTGAACTCAGTGCGTCGATTCGCGCGATTCGCCCGGACCTGCTGCTGGCGGTGGATCAAGAGGGCGGTCGTGTGCAGCGTCTGCGCCAGGGGTTCGTGCGTCTGCCGGCCATGCGTGCCATCGCCGATAACCCGAATGCCGAATACCTCGCCGAGCAGTGTGGCTGGATCATGGCCACCGAAGTACTCGCGGTCGGGCTCGACCTGAGCTTCGCCCCGGTGCTCGATCTCGATTACCAGCGCAGCGCCGTGGTCGGCACCCGTTCATTCGAGAGCGATCCCGAGCGTGCCGCAGTACTCGCCGGTGCATTCATTCGCGGTATGAACAGCGCGGGCATGGCTGCCACCGGTAAGCATTTCCCTGGCCACGGCTGGGCCGAAGCCGACTCCCACGTCGCGATTCCAAACGACGAACGCAGCCTCGACGAGATCCGCGCCAACGACCTCGTACCCTTCGCCAAACTCAGCAAGCAGCTGGCCGCGATCATGCCGGCGCACGTCATCTATCCCCAAGTCGACTCGCAGCCAGCCGGCTTCTCCCGCCGCTGGTTGCAAGACATCCTGCGCGGCGAGTTGCAGTTTGACGGCGTGATCTTCAGCGACGACCTGTCGATGGCCGGCGCCCACGTGGTTGGCGACGCCGCCAGCCGTATCGAAGCCGCGTTGACTGCCGGTTGCGACATGGGCCTGGTGTGCAACGACCGCGCCGCTGCCGAACTGGCCCTGAGCGCCGCACAACGGATGAAGGTCAAGCCTTCCGACCGCATCGCCCGTATGCGCGGTCAGGCATTCGCCAGCACCGATTACCGTCAGGATCCGCGCTGGCTCACCGCCATCGGCGCGCTCAAAGACGCTCAACTGATCGATTAAGGATTTTTCGCTATGACGGTTTACGCAATCATCGGTGGCACCGGCCTGACCCAACTAGAAGGCCTGACCATTCGCCAATCGCTGGCGGTGGACACGCCCTACGGCGCGCCATCGGCCGACGTACAAATTGGCGAATACGCCGGCAAGGAAGTGTTGTTCCTTGCACGTCATGGCCACCCGCATCGCTTCCCGCCGCACAAGGTCAACTACCGCGCCAACCTTTGGGCGCTGAAGCAGGCCGGTGCCGAGGCAATCATCGCGGTGAACGCGGTGGGCGGTATTCACCCTGAGATGGGCACCGGGCATTTCTGCGTGCCGCATCAGATCGTCGACTACACCAGCGGCCGCGAGCACACCTTTTTCGCCGATGATCTGGAGCACGTCACCCACATCGACTTCAGCTTTCCTTACAGCGAACCGCTGCGTCAGCAATTGATCGCCGCCGTGGCCGCTGAAGGTTGCGAATACAGCGATCAGGGTGTGTATGCCTGCACCCAAGGCCCGCGTCTGGAAACGGTCGCCGAGATCGTGCGTCTGGAACGTGATGGCTGCGACATCGTCGGTATGACCGGCATGCCGGAAGCGGCACTGGCCCGTGAGCTGGATCTGGATTACGCCTGTCTGGCACTGGTGGTGAACCCGGCAGCGGGCAAGACCACGGAAGTGATCACCATGGCCGAGATCGAGCAGGCGCTGCATGACGGCATGGGCAAGGTGAAATCGGCGTTGGCACGGGTGTTGGTCGGCTGAAGGACTGCCCATGAGCATTCTCATCGAACGGCTCAAGTCGTTGACCTGGACTCAGGCATTCAGTAGCAAGGCGCTGGCCAAGGCTCGCGCTTATGCCGCCGAGGACCGGGTAGAGATCATCGAAATCAATGACAGAAAGATCGAGGCGTTCTGCGTCGGTTCGGAAAGTCAGGCGTATGAACAAAGCATTTACCTGTCCGAAGATCGGCTGGGTTCCGTCAACTTGCGTTGCCTGTGCAGCTGTCCTGTCGTAATCGACTGCAAGCACTGCGCTGCGGTGCTCTATCACTTGCAGCGCAGTGCTGATGATGCGTCTGAAAGTGACGCACAAATCCCTTTGGGGCGGGCGCTGGAGCATTGGCTTTCGACCATTCCCGTGCCGGCCAAACCCGCTGAAGAAGGCGCGCAAACCGCAGGCACGCGCCTGTTTTACAAGCTCAAGCCAACGCCTGTGAGCGGCAAGTGGCTGCTCGATATTTTCAAGGTTTCCCAGCTCAAGAGCGGCGAGTTACGCGAAGTAAAACCGATGTATTCGCTAGCGGAAATGCTCATGCGTCAGCCCGGCTACCTGTCCGAGCTGGATCTGCGTGTCGCCAGGCTGCTGGTTGCCATGCACTCCCACCATGCCTATTACAGCGGCTATCCGCTGGAAGGCAGCAGCGGCGCCGAACTGCTGGAAATGCTCTTGCGCACATCGCGGCTGTTTCTCGATTTCGAGGATCTGCAACCGTTGGTGCCGGGCCCGAAGCGTATCGGCCAGTTCGCCTGGGCCGAGCAGGCCGACGGCGGTTTCCGTGCGCAGTGGAGCAGTGCCGAGGCTGCGCAGGAAACTGTGCTGGCGCTGGAGCCGCTTTACTACCTGGACCGTGAACAGCGGCAGATTGGCCCTCTGTTCAATGAACTGGAAGAAAAACTGGCCAGCCATTTGACTCTGGCGCCGGACATTCCGGCGCGTCAGGCCATGCAGTTCAGCCATCGCATGAGCGCGGCAACGAGAATCCCGCCGCCACACCAGCTGACCGAACGGATCATCGACGACGTACTTCCTCAGCCACAACTGACCCTCGTCAGCGGTCGGGAGCGCTCGCGCTGGGAATACGTTCTGGAGCACCGCGCCGCTCTGGTATTTACCTACAACGGTCAGCCGACGGTGGATCGCAACCCGGAAGTGATGATCCTTAACGGTACCGAGACCCAGCGCATCCAACGCCAGCCTGCGGTGGAAAAGAAACTGCGCCAGATTCTGCAAAAGCACGGCTTCAAGAAAGCCACGCGCAAGAGCTCGCTGGATCGTCCCGGTGAGATGTTCACGTTGCCGGATGATTCCGCCTGGCTCGGGTTTATGCACGAAGGGCTTGCCACGTTGCGCGCCTCGAACTGGGAAGTGGAGATAAGCCCCGGCTTTCATTTCGATGTGCAACCGGTTGAGCATTGGTACGCCGAGGTCGAAGAAGAGGCTGGGCATCAGTGGTTTGATTTGCAGTTGGGTATCGTCGTCAATGGCCAGCGCTATAGTTTGCTACCGATCCTTCTGCACTTGTTGCGCACCCAGCCGCGCTTGCTTGACCCGGTCAATCTGGCACAACGCAGCGATGACGAAAAACTCCTGATCGAACTGAAGCCCAGCGGTTTTGGCGAGCCATTGGGCGCCAAGGTCGCGCTGCCGTTGAGTCGGGTCAAGCCGCTGATGGCCGCGCTGGGCGAGTTGTACCTGGGCGGTCATCAGGGCGATGCACTGCGCTTGAGTGTCCCGGATGCCGCGCGCTTGAGTATGCTCGATGGCGTGCCGCTGGATTGGCAGGGTGGCGAGCGGCTGCGCACCTTTGCCAATCGCCTGCAGAATTCCAGTCACACCCACGTCGCTGCGCCGGCCGGCCTTAATGCGCAACTGCGCCCGTATCAGCTCGAAGGCCTGAACTGGATGCAGACCCTGCGCGAGCTTGAAGTCGGCGGGATTTTGGGCGATGACATGGGGCTGGGCAAAACGCTGCAGACCTTGGCGCATCTGCTCACGGAAAAACACGCCGGTCGCCTCGATTGCCCGGCTCTGGCGGTGATGCCGACCAGCCTGATTCCCAACTGGCTCGACGAGGCCGAGCGTTTCACCCCTCAGTTGAAAGTATTGGCGCTGCACGGCACGGGGCGGCAAAAGGATTTCGTCAATCTGGCTGAGTACGATCTGGTGCTGACCACTTACGCGTTGCTGCCAAGGGATCTGGAGACCTTGCAGCCGCAGACGTGGAGCGTGCTGATTCTCGACGAAGCGCAGAACATCAAAAACCCGATCAGTAAAGCGGCGCAAGCGGCCCGTGACCTGCAGGCCCGCCAGCGCTTGTGCCTGAGCGGCACGCCATTGGAAAACCACCTGGGCGAGCTTTGGTCGCAGTTTCATTTCCTCATGCCCGGTTGGCTTGGCGACAGCAAGTCCTTCAATCGCGATTACCGCACGCCAATCGAAAAGCACGGCAATGTTCAGCGTATGCAGCACCTGACAGCACGCATCAAGCCGTTTTTGTTGCGTCGCAAAAAGGATCAGGTCGCCACCGAGTTGCCGCCGAAAACCGAAATTGTCCATTGGGTCGATCTCAGCGACGGCCAACGCGACGTCTATGAAACGGTTCGGGTGGCGATGGACAAAAAAGTCCGCGACGAAATTGCCCGCAGTGGCGTGGCGCGCAGTCAGATCATCATTCTTGATGCCTTGCTCAAGCTGCGGCAGGTCTGTTGCGACTTGCGCCTGATCAAGATGCCGCTGACAGCAAAAGCGCTGCGCTCCGGCAGTGGCAAGCTAGTCAGCCTGATGGAGATGCTCGAAGAGCTGCTCGGCGAAGGTCGCAGGATCCTGCTGTTCTCGCAGTTCACCTCAATGCTCGCCTTGATCGAGGAAGAATTGCAGCAACGGGACATTGCCTATTCGCTGCTGACCGGTGACACCACGGATCGACGCACACCGGTGAAGGACTTTCAGGGCGGCAAGGTGCCGCTGTTTCTGATCAGTCTGAAGGCCGGGGGTACCGGTTTGAATCTGACCGCTGCGGACACAGTGATCCACTTCGACCCTTGGTGGAACCCGGCGGTGGAGAATCAGGCAACCGATCGCGCGTATCGAATCGGGCAAAACAATCCGGTGTTTGTTTACAAGCTGATTGCTCGCGGCACTGTAGAGGAAAAAATACAGGCGTTGCAGCAGGAGAAAGCCGTGTTGGCCGGGGCGGTGCTTGAAGGCGGGACAACAGGTGGCTGGAAGCTGGAGCAGAGTGACATTGAGGCATTGTTTGCGCCGTTGCCTGTATCCAAGGGTTGAGCCTGGGTTTTAACCGTTAGACCGAGGTGAGCCATTCGCGAGCAGGCTCGCTCCCACATTAGATTTGTGGGATTCACAAGATCCCTGTGAACACTGGATTGGTGAATGCCACAGATCCAGTGTGGGAGCGAGCCTGCTCGCGAAAGCTATTTAACAGACGAAAAAGATTTCAACGCTTGTCGAGCTTATCCGGCAACGGCGCAAACAGCGCTTCAATATCATCACTCTGCAACTTCCAGTCCCCAGCCTTGCGCCCATCCAGCACGCCCGCCGCCAAGTCGGATTTTTCCTTTTGCAGGTGCTGAATCTTCTCTTCCACCGTGCCCCGAGCAATCATCTTGTAAACGAACACCGGTTTCTCCTGACCAATCCGATACGCCCGATCCGTCGCCTGATTCTCGGTCGCCGGGTTCCACCACGGGTCGTAGTGAATCACCGTGTCCGCCTCGGTCAGGTTCAAACCGACGCCGCCGGCCTTCAGGCTGATCAGAAAGATCTGACGCTTGCCGCTCTGGAATTCCTTCACCGGCGTACGTCGATCACGGGTCTGGCCCGTCAGTAGCGCGTAAGCGACATGACGTTTTTTCAGCTCGTCTTCGATCAAGGACAGCATCGAGGTGAACTGCGAGAACAGTAGAATCCGCCGTCCTTCTTCGAACAACTCATCGAGCATTTCCATCAGGCTGTCGAGTTTGCCCGAGGTGCTGCCGCGAGCGGGCAGGGTGGCGTCGTTGACCAGACGCAGATCGCAGCAAACCTGACGCAGCTTGAGCAGCGCCTCAAGAATGATGATCTGACTGCGCGCCACGCCTTTACGGGTGATCTCGTCGCGGACTTTCTTGTCCATCGCCAGACGCATGGTTTCGTACACATCGCGCTGCGCTTCGTTGAGATCGACCCAATGGATGATTTCAGTTTTCGGCGGCAGCTCGGTGGCCACCTGTTCCTTGGTGCGGCGCAGCAGAAACGGTTTTATCCGACCGTTGAGGTGCTGAAGTCTGACTTCACTGCCACGCTTTTCAATCGGCACGCGGTAATCGGCGTTGAAGCTTTTCACGTCGCCGAGCCAGCCCGGCAGCAGGAAGTGAAACAGCGACCACAGTTCACCCAAGTGATTTTCCAGCGGCGTACCGCTGAGGCACAGGCGCTGGCGAGCATTGAGCTCGCGTGCGGCTTGAGCGGCTTTGCTGTTCGGGTTTTTGATGTACTGCGCCTCATCCAGCACCAACACATGCAGCGGCTGCTTGGCCAGACGCTCGACGTCTTTGGGCAGTAGTGCGTAAGTGGTGAGGATCAGGTCGTAATCCGCCAGATTGTCAAAGTGCTTTTTGCGAGTGGCGCCGTACAGCGCAACTACTTTCAGTTGCGGGGTGAAGTGCGCCGCCTCATCGAGCCAGTTCGGAATCAGGCTGGTCGGCATCACCACCATGCACGGGCGATCGAGGCGACCGGCGATTTTCTCACTGAGAATATGCGCCAGAGTCTGTAGGGTTTTGCCCAAACCCATGTCGTCCGCAAGAATCCCGCCGACCTCCAGTTGCCGCAGCGATTGCATCCAGCTCAAACCTTCGAGCTGATAAGGGCGCAGCGTCGCGTTCAGACCTTCCGGAGCCTCTGCGCTGAAATCACGAATATCACGCAGGCGCTGAGCAAGCGTGCGGATCTGCTCACCGCCCTCCCACAGCAGCGGCAGGCCTTCCAGCGAGTTGAGCCGCGTGGCATCCGCCTTGCTCAGGCGCAGGGTGGTTTCGCCCGGCTCCTGCAAATAAAACTCGCCGAGCGTCATCAATACCGGCTTCAACCGGCCCAACGGCAAAGCCACTTGCAACGGCCCATGGTCGCTGGTGCGTTGCGGGATATTGACCAGAATCAGTTCATCGTCGCGGCGACGGGCAAGGCGTTCCGGATTGAGAATTTCCGCGTGCGAACGCATCAGGTTGAGCAGGATCGGCAACAGGCTCAGGCGCTCACCGTTGACGATGATCCCCAGCTCCAGATCAAACCAGTCACGCTCCGGCACCTGCTCGACGGTGGCGTACCAGTCATCGACGGCGGTCAGATCGAAGCCGAACTCCTCATCGATCTGCAGTTCCCAGCCTTGGCTGCGCAGTTTCGGCAGGTCGTTGAGGGTGAAGGTCAGCCAGGCGCTGTCATTGACCATCTCGTACAGCTCGCCGGCGCTTTCCGGCAGTGCTTTGCTCTGGCGTGTGGCGATGCGGAAGCCGAGGATGCGTAACTGTTCGCGGTAGGACTGTTCGACTTCCGGGTGACGTTTTATCCGCAGCGTCTGGGTTTCCTGACGAATCAGGATGTCGCTGTTCTTCTGCCCGCTGACGTATTCATCCAGATAGCTGAACGACAGCGCCGCGCGATGCTGAATGTAGCGCTGCATCTTGCCGTTACGCGGTTCGAAAGCGCTGAATTCGACACTGGCCAGCCACAGGCGGGGCAATGGCTGCACGTTATCGACCAGCACTTGCGGTGGCGCTTTCGGGCTGCGGTTTTCCAGCACGGCCTGCAGCTTTTCCAAGAGTTCGGCGTCTTTGGCAGCGGCGGGGTAATCGAGGGTTTCCTGCACTTTCAGCAAAACAGCGGCGCAGTGTTTGCAGTTGGTGCGCACCGGGCAGGTGCAGCCAGCGTCCACCAGCAACAAAGTGCCTTTGGCTGACTCGCGCAGGTGAATGGTCTGACGGTACACGTTACCGCCAGAGCCTTCGCAACTGGCGGTGATGGTCGCATCACCGACCTGGGCGATGCGTACCCGATTTTCCAGGGCGTAGCGGCGGCCACGCTCCAGGCTCTGTTCCTTGAATCGGCTGACCCAGGAGGGCGCCAACGGTTTACTCAGCGGCGGGTTCATAAGGACTTCGATCAGTCCGGAATCGCTTCAGGCGCTTCCCGTGGCGCAGGTGCGGTCAGGGAAGTGATCTTGATCAGCAGGGCCAGATGGCCGTTGTCGAGATAGTTGAGCTGGCCGTTCTTGGTGTGGCTGTCCTGTTTCAGGCGCTCGCTGGCGGTGACCAGGCCATTGGCGTCGATCTGATTGACCCAGAAATCGGCAGCGACGTCAGTGAAGCGCCCGAGCTTCATCTCCAGCGTGCCTTCGATCGGGAATTGGCCGAACTGCTCCTGACCGTCGCTGACCGCAACTTTTGCCGGTGCTTCGCCAAGGGTTTGCTGCCAGGCCTTGTGCATCAGCACGCTGTAGTCGCCGCTGGCGGTGAGTTTAGTCACCACGTCATTCAGTGCAGGCGTGCGCTGGCTGTCATCGGCCAAACGCTGAGCGCCAGCGGCCCAGTCTTCCGGCGCGGCACGGCTGACGATCGCCGGCACGGCGTTCTGCCGGACCAGAATCATTTCGACCTGATACAGGTCATCGGCGAAAACCGAGGGTGCTGACACTGTGATCAAAAGCGAGGTCAGCAGCAAAGTCAGCGAACGAAACAGGCGCATTGGGCGTCCTTCAAACAGTTTTCGGGAGGAGGCGCTCAAACAGCGCCTCTACAGTATTAAAGCGCTCTTCCGGGCGTTCCATCGGTACCTGGAACTTGAACATCGTCGCGCCTTCGAATTTGTAGCGTTTTGGCTGGCTCTGGATCAGCTTGATCAGCGTCATCGGATCGACCGGCGTCTGCGCGGCAAACTCGATACGCCCACCTTGCGGGCCGCCATCGACTTTCTTGATGCCCAATTGCTCGGCCTGCAACTTCAGCGCCGTGATGCGCACCAGATTCTTGGTTGGCTCCGGCAGCAGGCCGAAACGGTCGATCATCTCGACTTGCAGATCCTTCAGGCCTTCCTCGTCGGTCGCCGAAGCGATGCGCTTGTACAGAATCAGGCGTGCGTGAACGTCCGGCAGATAGTCTTCCGGAATCAGCGCTGGCACCCGCAGGTTGACTTCCGGGCCACCGCCGAGCGGTTGATCGAGGTTCGGTTGCTCGCCCTTGCGGATCGATTTCACCGCGCGTTCGAGCATTTCCATATACAGCGTGAAGCCCACGGCTTGAATCTGCCCGCTCTGGCCATCGCCAAGCAGTTCGCCGGCACCACGGATTTCCAGATCGTTGGTCGCCAGCACGAAACCGGCACCGAGATCCTGAGTATTGGCAATTGCCTCCAGACGCTTTTCCGCGTCCGAGGTGATTTGCTGGCGCGGCGGCGTCAGCAGATACGCATACGCCTGGTGGTGGCTACGGCCGACACGACCACGCAACTGGTGCAGTTGCGCCAGGCCGAACTTGTCGGCGCGCTCGATGATGATGGTGTTGGCGCTCGGCACGTCGATGCCGGTCTCGATGATGGTCGAGGCGATCAGCACGTTGAAGCGCTTGTGATAGAAGTCGCTCATCACCTGTTCGAGTTCGCGCTCGCGCATCTGTCCGTGACCGATGCCGATGCGTGCTTCCGGCACCAGTTCGGCGAGGTCGGCAGCGCATTTCTCGATGGTTTTCACATCGTTGTGCAGGTAGTAAACCTGGCCGCCACGCAGCAATTCACGCAGCAGGGCCTCTTTGACCGTGCTCTTGTTCTGCTCCATGACGAAGGTGCGCACGGACAAGCGTCGCGCTGGCGGCGTGGCGATGATCGACAGGTCGCGCATGCCCGACACCGCCATGTTCAGCGTGCGCGGAATCGGCGTGGCGGTCAGGGTCAGAATGTCGACTTCACTGCGCAGGGCTTTGAGCTGTTCTTTCTGACGGACACCGAAACGGTGCTCTTCGTCGATGATCACCAACCCGAGGTTTTTGATTTTGACGTCGTCGGACAGCAGCTTGTGCGTGCCGATGACGATGTCGATCTTGCCTTCGGCCAGATCGGCAATCGCCGCATTCACTTCCTTGGCCGATTTGAAGCGGCTCATGACTTCTACGGTCACCGGCCAGTCGGCGAAGCGGTCGCGGAAGCTGTTGTAGTGCTGCTGGGCGAGCAGGGTGGTCGGCACCAGAATCGCCACCTGACGACCGCCATGCACGGCGATGAACGCCGCACGCATGGCCACTTCGGTCTTGCCGAAGCCGACGTCGCCGCAGACCAGTCGATCCATCGGTTTCGGCGCGAGCATGTCTTCACGCACGGCTTCGATGGTCGACTGCTGATCCGGGGTTTCTTCGAACGGGAAGCCTGCGCTGAAGGTCGCGTAATCGGCTTTCGGGTCGGCGAATGCGTAACCTTCGCGAGCGGCGCGACGGGCATAGATGTCGAGCAGTTCAGCGGCGACATCGCGCACCTGTTCGGCGGCTTTGCGCTTGGCTTTCTGCCAAACCTCGGAGCCGAGGCGGTGCAGCGGGGCCAGGGCGTCGTCGCTGCCGGTGTAGCGCGCAATCAAATGCAGGTTGGCCACCGGCACGTAAAGCTTGGCGTTCTCGGCGTATTCGAGGGTGAGGAATTCGGCTGCCTGATTGTCGATTTCCAGAATGGTCAGGCCCAGATAGCGGCCGACACCGTGATCGATGTGCACCACCGGCGCGCCTTCGCGCAGCTCGGTTAGGTTTTTGATCACCGCATCGTTATTGCCGTCGGCACGCTTCTCGCGGCGGCGACGCTGCATCACGCGTTGGCCGAACAGCGGACTTTCCGCGACCAATGCCAGCGCCGGGTCGTCGAGCATCAGGCCTTCGTCGAGCGGGGCAATGGTGATTGCCAGGCGATCCTTGCTCGCGACGAAGTCTGGCCAGCTGTCGACGGTTTTCGGCCGCAACTTCAGACGTTCGAGCAACTCCAGCAGCACTTCGCGACGGCCGGCGGATTCGGCGGTGAACAGCACGCGTCCGGGGAATTCATCGAGGAACCCGGCCAGCGCGGCCAGCGGTTGCGTGGCTTTGGCCTCGATCGCCAGATTCGGCAGGGCTTGCGCCGGGAAGCGTTCGCGACCAGCGCCGCTTTCGACGTCTTGCTGACTGGCAACCACACGCGGCCAGCTCTTCAGGCGCGCGAAGCAGTCTTCCACCGGCAGGAACAATTCCGCCGGTGGCAATAAAGGACGCGAAGGATCGACGCGGCGCTCTTCATAGCGATTGCGCACGTCGTTCCAGAAGTTTTCCGCCGCTTGCTCGATGCCCGGCAGCGAGAACACCTGGGTGTCCTGCGGCAGGTAATCGAACAGCGTCGAAGTTTCGTCGAAGAACAGCGGCAGGTAGTACTCGATACCGGCCGGAGTGATGCCGCTGCTCAGATCCTGAAAGATCGGGCAGCGACGGAAGTCGACGTCGAAACGCTCGCGGAAGCGCGCCTTGAAACGGGTGACCGCGTCTTTCTGCAGCGGGAACTCACGAGCCGGCAGCAGCTTGACCGAATCGACCTTGTCGATGGAGCGCTGGTTTTCCGGGTCGAAGGTGCGCAGGGTTTCGATTTCGTCATCGAACAGGTCGATGCGATACGGCAACTTGCTGCCCATCGGGAACAGGTCGATCAGCGCACCGCGTACGGTGAACTCGCCGTGCTCATAAACCGTGTCGACGTAGCGATAGCCACTGGCTTCGAGCCGTGAGCGCATCTGTTCGACATCGAGTTTCTGGCCGACATCCAGTACCAGGCTGCTGCCGAGCAGGAATTTGGTCGGCGCCAAGCGGTGCAATGCTGTGGTGATCGGCACCACCAGTACGCCATGCGCCAGTTCCGGCAGCCTGTATAAGCTGGCGATGCGCTGGGAAATGATGTCCTGGTGCGGCGAGAACAGGTCGTACGGCAGGGTTTCCCAGTCGGGGAAATGCAGCACGGGCAAATCCGGGGCGAAGAAACTCAGCTCCTGTTCCAGTCGTTCAGCGCTCTGGCTGTCGGCGGTCAGTAGCAGGGTGAAGCGCTTGGCAGCGCTGGCAGCCTCGGCAATCGCCAGGCTGAGGGCAGCACCGGGCAGATTGCCCCAATGCTGTTTACCTGCCTCGGCAGGGAGTAGCGGTAGACGCAGAACGGGCACGGAAGGTTGAGCTCCAGGCTTTGCGACAAAGTCGGTAATTGTAGCGGCGTCGGGTGCCGCCTGTCAGTTGCAGACTACGTCTATCTTCGCTGTTTGGACGAAATGTAGTGGTAACCATAAAAACCAGCCGTTTTTTTGTGGTTATGTAGTGCCGAAACGGGGTGGTGTTACGGAGGGTTACAGACATCGTCTAACAGTCGTCGAAAAATTGACTGCGCTGAAAGCCCCGGTTTTACTGGGCTTGAGAGAGGCGTAATTTTTTTGAACGGAATTTTGTTACCGATTTCGCGACAAGCGCGCATTGCTACAGGAGGTTGTCGGCGGCATAATGTAGCCCCTTTTTTCTGCCCCTACATGTGGAAGGTTACCGTGACTCAGAAGCCCGACCAGTGTCTTGGTGAATGGATCGACCGTGAAGCACTCGCAGAAGCGATGATTCCGCTTATCGGTCAGCTCTACCGCAATAACAACGTGGTGAGCTCGATCTATGGCCGCAGCCTGATCAACCAGTCTGTCATCGCGATTCTCAAAGCTCACCGCTTTGCGCGCCACCGTTCTTCCGACGACAGCGAACTCTCCGTCCACGAAACATTCCCACTGCTCAAAGCCATGAGCGAGCTCAAGCTCGGCGCGGCTTCGGTAGATCTGGGCAAGTTGGCGTTCAAATTCCGTAACGAAGGCAACGGCCGCAGCGCCGAGCAATTCGTTCGTGAAGAAATGGCTGACGTGGTTGGCCAGCAAAACGCTTCCGCACGTAAAGGCACTGACGTTGTGCTGTACGGCTTCGGTCGTATCGGCCGTCTGCTGGCGCGCATCCTGATCGAAAAAACCGGTGGTGGCGACGGTCTGCGTCTGCGTGCCATCGTCGTGCGAAAAGGCGCCGAAAACGACCTGACCAAACGCGCCAGCCTGCTGCGTCGCGATTCGGTACACGGTTCGTTCAACGGCACCATTACCATCGACGAAGAAAACAACACCATCACCGCCAACGGTAACCTGATCCAGGTGATCTACGCGAAGAACCCGACTGAAGTGGATTACACCCAGTACGGCATCAAAGACGCGCTGCTGGTGGACAACACCGGTGTATGGCGTGACGCCGATGGCCTGGGTCAGCACTTGCAGTGCCCGGGTATCGACCGCGTGGTTCTGACCGCACCTGGCAAGGGCAAGCTGAAGAACATCGTTCACGGCATCAACCACGGTGAAATCACCGCTGAGGACAAGATCGTGTCCGCCGCTTCCTGCACCACCAACGCCATCGTGCCGGTGCTGAAAGCTGTGAATGACAAGTTCGGCATCATCAACGGTCACGTCGAAACCGTTCACTCGTACACCAACGACCAGAACCTGATCGACAACTTCCACAAAGGCGATCGCCGTGGCCGTAGCGCCGCGCTGAACATGGTAATCACCGAGACAGGTGCTGCCACCGCTGCTGCCAAGGCCCTGCCTGAGCTGGCCGGCAAGCTGACCGGTAACGCGATCCGTGTTCCGACGCCAAACGTGTCGATGGCCATTCTCAACCTCAACCTTGAGAAAGCCGCCACCCGTGAAGAGATGAACGAGTACCTGCGCTACATGGCGCTGCACTCCGATCTGCACAAGCAAATCGACTTCGTCAACTCGCAGGAAGTGGTTTCGACCGACTTCGTTGGCTCGCGCCACGCCGGTGTGGTCGATGCTGAAGCGACCATCGTTCAGGACAACCGCGTTGTGTTGTACGTTTGGTACGACAACGAGTTCGGTTACAGCTGCCAGGTTATCCGCGTGATGGAAGACATGGCAGGTGTAAACCCGCCAGCATTCCCGCGCTAAGCGATAGCTGCACATGAAAACGCCCCGACTTTGGTCGGGGCGTTTTTGTTTGTGGCGTGATCGTTCCCATGCTCTGCGTGGGAATGTAGCCCGGGACGCTCTGCGTCCCATTGGAACGCGGAGCGTCCCTTGAGGCATTCCCACGCAGAGCGTGGGAACGATCGCGCTGACCAAGGCGATCTAGTTGGCGCCGCCGGCGACCGAAGCTTGCGCTGTGCGCAACTCATGCCGGTTGCCGTGGAACAACACCAGCGTCGCAATCAACCCCAGCACCGCCGCGCCACTGAGCCAGATCCCCGGCGCAGCCTTGTTATCCAGCACATGAATCAGATACGTACACGCCGCCGGGGTAAACCCACCAAACGTCGCTGTTGCCAGGCTGTAAGCCAGCGAGAACCCGGTCGTACGCACTTCCACCGGCATGATCTCGGTCAGCGCCACCACCATCGCGCCGTTGTATGAGCCGTACAGGAACGACAACCACAGCTCGACGATCAGCAAATGGCTGAAGCTCGGGTTCGCCACCAGCCACGACAGGGCAGGGTAGGCCGTCAAAATTGCCAGAATCGTCGCCGCCAGCAGTAGGGGTTTACGTCCGATCCTGTCAGACATTGAACCCATCACCGGCAACCAGAAGAAGTTCGACAGACCAATACACACCGTCACCAGCAACGCATCGAAGTCCGACAGGTGCAGCTCAGCCTTGCCGAAGGTCGGGGTGTACGCGGTGATCAGGTAGAACGACACCGTGGTCATCACCACCAGCGCCATGCCGGCGATGACGATGCCAAAGTTCTGACCGATCGAGCGGACAATTTCCCGCAGGGTAGGGCGATGTTTTCTGGCCTGGAACTCTGGCGTTTCCTCCAGCGAACGACGAATGACGAAGATCACCGGCACAATCATGCAACCGATCAGGAACGGCACGCGCCAGCCCCAATCACCCATTTGTTCCGGGCTCAGCCAGTGGTTGAGGCCGACGCCGAGCAACCCGGCGAAGACCACTGCCGCTTGCTGACTGGCAGATTGCCAACTGACAAAGAAGCCCTTGCGGCCCGGTGTCGCGATCTCTGCCAGATAGACAGAGACACCGCCCAGCTCCACGCCGGCCGAGAAGCCTTGCAACAAGCGACCGAGCAGTACGAGCAGCGGTGCGGCGACGCCGAGGGTGGCGTAGCCCGGCACACAGGCAATCAGCACCGTACCGGCAGCCATCAGCGCGAGGGTGATGATCAGTCCTTGGCGACGACCATGGCGGTCAATGTAGGCGCCGAGGAAAATCGCCCCCAGCGGACGCATCAGGAAACCGGCACCAAAAGTAGCCAGCGAAAGCATCAGCGAAGCGAAGGCACTGTCGGTGGGGAAGAAGGTTTTGGCGATGGCCGTGGCGTAAAAGCCATAGACCATGAAGTCGAACATTTCGAGGAAGTTGCCGCTGACAACGCGAAAGATCGCTTTGCCTTTGCCCGTGGTGGAGGACATGTTCAGGTACTCGCTATTGGATTTTGTATAAAGATGTTGCAGATCCTTTAATTCATAATGGCCGCCGCGGTTTTACGGAGAGATGAATAATTGTTCACTGGACGCTTGCTTGGGCTTGTGATTCTTGGCGGTCTATTGGCTGGCTGCGGTAATGGCGAGTCCATGGAAAGCTTCGGCGGACCTACCATGGGCAGCACGTATTCGATCAAGTACCTGCGTCACGCTGGCATACCTGAAGCGACGCAGGTTCGCAGTGAAGTGGAGGGCATCCTCGGCGAAGTCGATCGGCAGCTGTCCACCTATCGCAATGATTCGGACATCGAGCGCTTCAACGCTTTGCCCGCCAACAGCTGTCAGAAAATGCCTGCGTCGATACTCGAATTGGTCCGCACAGGCGAACAACTCTCAGCGCAAAGCGAAGGCTCCTACGACCTGACCGTCGAACCACTGATGAATCTCTGGGGCTTCGGCCCACAAGGCCGCGAAGAGAACGTCCCTGACGCTGCTGCGCTGGCCGAAGTGATGCAGCGAGTCGGCCAACAGCATCTGCACATCAATGGTGATCAGTTGTGCAAGGATGCCGCCGTCGAGGTCGACTTCAATAGCATCGCCGCCGGTTATGCAGTCGAAACCATCGCTGCCAGGCTCGACGCATTGGGCATTCACGATTACCTCGCTGAAGCGACGGGGGAGTTAAAGGCGAAAGGCAAAAAACTCGACGGTTCGCCTTGGCGCATCGCTTTGGAAGAACCCCGTGATGATCAACAGGTCGCTGAACGCATCATCAATGTCGATGGTTACGGCGTTTCCACCTCGGGCGATTACCGCAATTATTTCCTGCAAAACGGTCGGCGCTATTCCCACACCTTTGATGCCCGCACCGGTGCACCGGTCCTACACGACCTGGCGTCAGTCACGGTGATTCATCCTTCAGCGTTGATGGCCGATGGACTATCGACGCTGTTGCTGATTCTCGGCCCCGAAAGGGCTTGGGACTATGCCGAAAAACATGACATTGGTGCATTCTTTGTGATTCGTGCCGATACAGGTTTTGTCGTCCGCACCAATGCGGCTTTCGAGCGCCTCAGTGGCAAGAAAACTGACTGAGAACAATACGAAAGCTGGCGTTGTAGTGCAGGCAAAAGTAGCCTACGACGCGACCAAGGGTTAATGTGCGCGGCGTTGACGCTTCTATAGACTGTGTCCGGGTTCTTGATTGACCCCCAATTGTTCCTTCGCGCCGCCGTTCGGCGTGATTTAGCCGCCGGTGCTGCTGGCACCGCGGCCTGTTCTGAGGAGTACGCATGGCTGTCTACAACTACGACGTGGTGGTGCTGGGTTCCGGCCCGGCGGGAGAAGGCGCGGCAATGAACGCCGCCAAAGCAGGGCGCAAGGTCGCGATGGTCGACAGCCGTCGCCAGGTCGGCGGCAACTGCACCCACCTCGGCACCATCCCGTCCAAGGCACTGCGTCACTCGGTGCGGCAGATCATGCAGTTCAACACCAATCCTATGTTCCGGGCGATCGGCGAGCCGCGCTGGTTCTCGTTCCCGGACGTGTTGAAAAGCGCTGAAAAGGTTATTTCCAAACAAGTCGCTTCGCGCACCGGTTACTACGCCCGTAACCGCGTCGACGTGTTCTTCGGCACCGGCAGCTTCGCCGACGAGCAAACCATCGAAGTGGTCTGCGCCAACGGCGTGGTCGAGAAACTGGTGGCCAAGCACATCATCATCGCCACCGGTTCGCGCCCGTATCGCCCGGCGGACATCGATTTCCACCACCCGCGTATCTACGATAGCGACACCATCCTCAGCCTCAACCACACCCCGCGCAAACTGATCGTTTACGGTGCCGGCGTGATCGGTTGCGAATACGCATCGATCTTCAGCGGTCTGGGTGTGCTGGTCGAGTTGGTCGACAACCGTGGCCAGTTGCTGAGCTTCCTCGACTCGGAAATCTCCCAGGCGTTGAGCTACCACTTCAGCAACAACAACATCACCGTGCGCCACAACGAAGATTACGATCGCGTTGAAGGCGTCGACAACGGCGTGATCCTGCACCTGAAGTCCGGCAAGAAGATCAAGGCCGACGCCTTGCTCTGGTGCAACGGCCGTACCGGCAACACCGACACGCTGGGTCTGGAAAACATCGGCGTCAAGGTCAACAGCCGTGGCCAGATCGAAGTCGACGAGGCGTACCGCACCTGCGTGCCGAACATCTACGGTGCCGGTGACGTGATCGGCTGGCCGAGCCTGGCCAGTGCCGCCCACGACCAGGGTCGTTCGGCTGCTGGCAGCATCGTTGATAACGGTAGCTGGCGCTTCGTGAATGACGTGCCGACCGGCATCTACACCATTCCGGAGATCAGCTCGATCGGCAAGAACGAGCAGGAACTGACCCAGGCCAAAGTGCCGTACGAAGTCGGCAAGGCGTTCTTCAAGAGCATGGCGCGTGCACAGATCGCCGGCGAGCCGCAAGGCATGCTGAAGATCCTGTTCCACCGCGAAACCCTGGAAGTGCTGGGCGTTCATTGCTTCGGTTATCAAGCGTCGGAGATCGTCCACATCGGTCAGGCGATCATGAGCCAGCCGGGCGAACTGAACACCCTGAAGTACTTCGTCAACACCACGTTCAACTACCCGACCATGGCCGAAGCCTATCGGGTAGCGGCGTACGACGGCCTCAACCGGCTTTTTTGACGGGCTCCGGCCGGTGGCCTGAGCCGGCCGGGGAGACCGATTTCAGCAATTCTCGAGGGTGGCAGTGGCCAAACCGGGAAAGTCTGTAATCAGGCTGTCAACGCCGAAGTCGGCGAGTCTGCGCATCAGCGCAGGCTCGTTGACGGTCCACACCGACACATGCAGCCCCTGACGCTGCGCCTTCTGCAGGCGTTCCGGCGTACACAGCGTCCAGTTCAACGCAAGAATCTCACAGCCATAACTGGCCGCGACCTTCAACGGGTCGAGCCAGGCGTATTCGGCGACCAGCCCGCGCGACACATCCGGCACCAGATCCAGCGCCGCTTTCAGCACTTCTCGCGAACTCGAGGTGATCGTCACCTTGTCGAGCAGGCCATGCCGTTGGGCCATTTCACGAATCGCCAGCACCGTGGTTGCCGCGCGAGTACGCGACGCGCTTTTGACTTCCAGTTGCCAGTGCTCGAAATCACACTTCTCGAACAACTCTTCCAGCGTCGGAATCGGGCACGGCTTGATCCAGCCCGGGCCACCCTTGCGCGCGTCGTAAGTGACCAGTTCGGCGGCGGTGTGCTCGACGACTTTGCCACGCCGTTCCGTGGTGCGTTTGAGGGTCGGGTCGTGGATGACCATCAACTCGCCGTCCTTGGACAGGTGCAGATCGAGTTCGCAACGGCGCACGCCGTGCTTGAGACATTCCTGAAAACTGCTCAGGGTGTTTTCCGGTGCTTCGCCCTTGGCGCCGCGGTGGCCGTAGATGAGGGTCACGGTTCTTCCTTAAATTAAATGCCTGATTCGTTCTGTTCGCGGGCCAGACGTCGTTCCTGTGCCTGCTTCTGCAAGATATAGCGGGCGAGCAATTGGCGCTGGGCATCGGTCAAGTGTTCGAACTCGGTGCCGACGTCATAACCTTCGCCCTTGCGGTCGCAATGGGTCACGCGGGCGCGCAGCAACAGGCCCAGCGCTTGCGGCATCAGCACCAGTTTCACCGACAGGTGTGCGCCGGTGGCAATCGGCGTCGGGTACTGAAAGTCGATCCCGCCTTCGGAGATGATCACCGGTTGCGGCTCGCCGATATGGCCGAGCACGGTCAGAGCGACCACCTGGCTGAGCAGGTCGATGCGTTTGTTCTGCGATTTCAGGAACGCGGCGATGGCGCGATCGCGTTCGCTGATCTGGCGCAACAGGTGCTGCGACTCGAATTCGCTCAGGTGCAGTTCGCTGAGCAGGTTGAACAGTGGGGAAGCATCCTGCAACACTTCCTGGCCTGCGGCTTCGGGAGCGGACAGGGGCCGAATTTCCAGTGCGATCGTGTCCTCGATACGGTAGTATTCGCGGCGATCTTCTTCATCTAATGTCGACATGGCGAACCCATGGTAGCGGCGGTGGTCTGAGTGTAAAGCTGGTTATCGACCCCCGCCACAAGGACGTTCCTTTTCCCTCCGAACAAGCCCCGACATGTTCAGACCTCTCTTCGTATTTATCGGCACGCGTTATACCCGTGCAAAGCGTCGCAATCATTTTGTGTCATTCATTTCCCTGACTTCGATGATCGGGCTCGCCCTTGGCGTGGTCGTGATGATCGTCGTGCTGTCGGTGATGAATGGCTTCGATCATGAGATGCGCACCCGCGTGCTGGGCATGGTGCCCCACGCGACCATTGAATCCACTGAGCCGATCAACGATTGGCAAAGCCTGGCGACCTCGGTCAAGCAGAACCCGCAGGTGACGGCGGTAGCGCCGTTCACCCAGATGCAGGGCCTGCTGACCAATAACGGTCAGGTGTCCAAGGTGTTGCTCAACGCCATCGACCCTGCGCTTGAGCGCAACGTGTCGATCATCGACAACTTCATGAAGCAGGGCAAACTCGACGATTTGACGCCGGGCAGCTTCGGCATCGTCATCGGCGACAAGGCCGCGACCAAGCTCGGCGTCGGCATCGGTGACAAAGTCACCTTCGTCGCGCCGGAGGTCAGCGTGACCCCGGCCGGGATGTTCCCGCGCATGAAACGCTTCACCGTGGTCGGCATTTTCCATGTCGGCGCTGGCGAACTCGATGGCTATCTGGGCGTCACCAACCTGCAGGATCTGGCGAAGATGCACCGCTGGAAGCCTGATCAGGTGCAGGGCATCCGCCTGAAGTTCGACGACCTGTTCCAGGCACCGCGCGTAGCTTGGAACATCGCCCAGCAACTCGGCGAAGACCATTACTACGCCCGTGACTGGACGCGCACCCACGGCAATCTGTATCAGGCGATCCGCATGGAAAAAGCCATGATCGGCCTGCTGTTGCTGCTGATCGTCGCCGTCGCTGCGTTCAACATCATTTCCACGCTGGTGATGGTGGTGAACGACAAGAAGGGCGATATCGCCATCCTGCGCACGTTGGGCGCGACGCCGGGCACGATCATGCGTACGTTCATGGTGCAGGGCACGGTGATCGGTGTGGTCGGCACGGCGATTGGCGCGGTGGTCGGCATTTTCGCGGCGCTTAATGTCAGCGCGGCGATCTCGGCACTGGAAGGCCTGATCGGCCACAAATTCCTTAATGCTGACGTGTATTTCATTGATTATCTTCCGTCGCAGGTACAGAGCCAGGATGTCGTCATGGTCTGCGCCGCGGCGTTGGTTCTGAGTTTCCTCGCCACCCTGTATCCCGCCTGGCGTGCCGCGCGCACCCAGCCGGCGGAGGCGCTACGTTATGAGTGAGTCGGGCATGAGTGAACAAGCAATCTTGAGCTGCCGTAACCTGGGCAAATCCTACGAGGAAGGCCCGGAATCGGTAGAAGTCCTCGCCGGCCTGCAACTGGAGTTGCATCCGGGCGAGCGTGTGGCGATCGTCGGCACCTCGGGTTCGGGTAAAAGTACGTTGCTCAACCTGCTCGGTGGTCTCGATACGCCGACCAAGGGCAGCGTCTGGCTCGACGGCGAAGAGCTGTCGGCGCTGAGCGAGAAGAAGCGTGGCCTGCTGCGTAACCGTGCGCTCGGTTTCGTTTACCAGTTCCACCACTTGCTGCCGGAATTCACTGCGCTGGAAAACGTCTGCATGCCGCTGTTGATCGGCAAGACGCCGATCCCGGAAGCCCGTCAGCGCGCCACGGCGTTGCTGGAACGCGTCGGCCTCGGTCATCGCCTGGAGCACAAACCGGCGGAGCTGTCCGGCGGTGAACGTCAGCGTGTGGCCATCGCCCGTGCCTTGGTGAACAAGCCAGGCTTGGTGATGCTCGACGAGCCAACCGGCAACCTCGACTCCCACACCGCGCAGGGCATTCAGGATTTGATGCTGGAACTCAGCACCTCGATGCGCACGGCGTTTCTGGTGGTGACCCACGACATGAACCTGGCCCGCCAGATGGATCGCGTACTGCACCTGCAAGAAGGTCGCCTCACGCCTATCTGATTGGCTGAAACCCGACACCTGAAAAGGCGTCGGGTCTTTTATTTTTATACGGTGCCCCAGCGAATGTTCAGACCGTTATCGATCTTTATCGGCACGCGCTATACCCGCGCCAAGCGCCGCAATCGCTTTGTTTCGTTCATTTCGATGACCTCGATGATCGGCCTCGCCCTCGGCGTGCTGGCGATGATCGTGGTGTTGTCGGTGATGAACGGCTTCCAGCGCGAAATGAGCTCGCGCATCCTCGGCATGGTGCCGCACGCGACCATCGTTGGCGTCAAGCCGATCGATGACTGGCAGCCGGTCGCCGCCGCCGCGATGAAAAATCCCGAAGTGACTGCCGCCGTGCCGTTCACCGAGATGGAAGGCATGCTCTCCTACAAGGGCTTGATGCAGCCGATCCAGATCAGCGGCGTCGATCCGGCGCAGGAAGGCAAGGTCTCCATCGTTGCCCAGCACATAGTGCAGGGCCGTCTGGATGCCTTGAAACCTGGCGAGTTCGGCGTGGTGATTGGTGAAATCACCGCACGACGTTTCCGCCTCAATGTCGGCGACAAAATCACCCTGATCGTCCCGGAAGTCAGCACCGCGCCGGGTGGCATCACCCCGCGTATGCAGCGACTGAACGTGGTCGGCGTGTTCAAGGTTGGCGCCGAACTGGACGGCTCGATGGGCCTGATCCACGTCGCAGACGCCGCGACCATGCAGCACTGGGAGCCGAATCAGGTACAGAGCGTGCGTCTGGCAGTGAAAGACCTGTACGCCGCGCCGAAAGTCTCCTCGGAAATTGCCGCCGGGTTGGGCGCCGAGTTCAAGGCTGACGACTGGACCCACACCCAGGGCAGCCTGTTCAGCGCGATGAAAATGGAAAAAACCATGATCGGCCTGCTGTTGCTGATGATCGTCGCGGTGGCGGCATTCAACATCATCGCGACCCTGATCATGGTGGTGAACGACAAGGGCGCGGACATCGCGATCCTGCGCACCATTGGCGCCACGCCACGGCAGATCATGGCGATCTTCATGGTGCAAGGCACGGTGATCGGTATTGTCGGCACGATCATTGGCGGCGTGTTGGGCGTGATCGCCGCGCTGAATGTCAGTCAGATCGTGGGCTGGATCGAGCGAGTCAGCGGGCAGCATATCTTCAGTTCTGATGTGTATTTCGTCAGCAATTTGCCATCGGAATTGCAGGGCGGGGATGTGCTGTTGATTTGCTCGGCGGGCTTTATTCTGAGCTTCCTGGCGACGGTGTATCCGGCCTGGCGGGCGGCGAAGATCGAGCCGGCTCACGCGCTGAGATATTCGTAAGCGACTCCATGCTCGTTCCCACGCTCTTCGTGGGAATGCCTCAACGGACGGTCCGCGTTCGGCTCTGGAAGGGACGCGGAGCGTCCCGGGCTGCATTCCCACGCAGAGCGTGGGAACGATCAGGTTCGAGGCAACTCAATCACAAACCGCGTCCATCCCGCCTCTGATTCGCAATGAATCTGCCCACCATGGGCGCGGACGATGGACTGAGTAATCGCCAATCCCAATCCCGCATGCTCACTGCTACCTTCCTGTCGCGCCGGATCGGCCCGATAAAATCGATCAAACAGGCGTGGCAACAACTCCGCAGAAATCCCTTCGCCACTGTTCTCGACTGAAATGCGTACCGCATTCGGTTGATCAACGATCCGCAAGCTCACATAGCCCTCAGCCGGGGTAAACCGCAGCGCGTTATCCAGCAGATTCGACAAGGCCCGGCGCAACATACTGCGATCACCCTTGATCTGCGCATTGCCCTCACGGCTCAGCTTGACCCCGGCGTCCTCCGCCAGCGGCGCAAAAAACTCCAGCAGCAGATCGGTCTCATCCGCCAATTCCAAGGGTTCACGCTTGGGCATCAGCAAGCCGTGATCAGCCTTGGCCAGATACAACATGTCGTTGACCAACTGCGCCATCCATTGCAGTTCTTCGAGATTGCTGTGCAGCGCCTCGCGGTAATCCTCGATTGGCCGTGGGCGGGTGAGGGTGACTTGAGTGTGGGTCAGCAGGTTCGACAGCGGGGTGCGCAGTTCGTGGGCGATGTCGGCGGAAAACGCCGAGAGCCGCTGAAACGAGTCGTCGAGGCGTGCGAGCATGGCGTTGAAGCTGTGGGCCATTTCCGCAAGCTCGGGCGGCATTTGCGCTTCCGGCAGTCGGGCGTTCAACGATTGAGCGGAAATCCCACGGGCGACAGCGCTCATGCGCCGCAACGGACGCAAGCCGCTGCGTGCGGCCCAGGCGCCGAGCAAAGCGGTGGCCAGCGCTGACAGCCCGACCGTTAGCCAGATCAGGTGCTGCATGCGTTGCAGGAAATGCTGGTGATGGGTGATGTCCAGCAGCAAGGTCAATTGCGGTGAATCGGCTTTTTCCGGGTAGAGCGCGGCGTTGAGCACGCGATAGTCGGTGCCGTCGTGACTCACGGTCGACAGGCCGGATGCTGGCGGCAAATCCTTGGGGATTTGCGTCGAACTGTCGTACCAGCGTTGGCCGTCACTGCCAGTGATGCGCAGCGACAGGTCGGCCTGACGACTCAGCTCATCGGCCAGCCGTGTCTCGCGTTGCGCGGGTTGAACATCCTGCAAGGCGCGGCGCAGGCCAATCAGCTTACCGTCCAATTGCTGTTGGTCGAGTTCGATAAAGTGCGCCTCGCTGGCGCGATTGAACAGCACGCCGGCAAACAGTGAAACCACGGCGGTGCAGGCGGCAAACAACAGGGCCAGGCGCGAACTCAGGGACAAACGACGCATCAGGCGCCACGCTCTTCGAGCACGTAACCCATGCCGCGCACGGTGTGGATCAGTTTATTGGGGAATTCGTCGTCGATCTTCAGGCGTAAACGGCGGATCGCGACTTCGATGACATTGGTGTCGCTGTCGAAATTCATGTCCCAGACTTGCGAGGCGATCAGCGATTTCGGCAGCACTTCGCCCTGCCGACGCAGGAGCATCTCCAATAGTGCGAATTCCTTGGCGGTCAGGTCGATGCGCTGACCCCTGCGTTCAACCCGGCGGCGGATCAGATCCAGACGCAAATCGGCCAGTTGCAGGCTGGTTTCCTGCGGTGTGGCACTGCCGCGCCGCAACAGGCTGCGCACCCGCGCCAGCAGTTCGGAGAAGGCGAAGGGCTTGACCAGATAGTCGTCGGCACCGAGTTCGAGGCCATGAACCCTGTCTTCCACGGCGTCTTTGGCCGTGAGAAAAAGTACCGGCGTATCCAGCCCGGCGCTGCGCACTGCGTGCAGAATCTGCCAGCCACTGCGTCCCGGCAGCATCACGTCGAGGATCAGCAGCGCGTAATCGCCGCTCAGCGCCAGTTGCTGACCACTGTTGCCGTCGGCCACCAGTTCCGTATTGAACCCGGCCTCGGTCAGGCCCTGGCGCAGGTATTGGCCGGTTTTCGCTTGGTCTTCGACGATCAACAGTTTCATGGGCGACTCGGGTGGGTTCGGGGGTGTAGAAACTAAAGCTTTATACCGTGAGCGCAGGTGACAAACGCCAACCTGACAAAGTTGTAATCTGCCTGTCAGGTAGATGCCAGCGCCGGCCGGCTAAAGTTTCCCACAGGCTGAACCTTATCTTGTTGGAGAACGACCATGTTTTTACGCCAATCCCTGGCCATCTGTTTGTTGGCAATGAATTCGACGGCGTTTGCAGCTCCCGCGCACACCTACGATTTCGGCCAGCCAGCACCGGCCGCCAAAGCCTCGCGCAGCATTGAAGTGGTGATGGGCGATATGTCCTTCGATCCCAAGACCATTCAGATCAAGGCCGGTGAGACCGTTCGTTTTGTGCTGGTGAATAAAGGCCAGTTGTTGCACGAATTCAACCTCGGTGACGCGGCAATGCACGCCAAACACCAGCAGGAAATGTTGCAGATGCAGCAAAGCGGCATGCTCACGCCTACCGGCATGAAGGAAATGTCCCACGATATGGCCGGCATGGATCACGCAGCGATGGGCCATGGCATGAAGCACGATGATCCGAACAGTGTGTTGGTCGAGCCGGGCAAAACCGCCGAGCTGACCTGGACCTTCAGCAAGGCCACCAGTCTGGAATTCGCCTGCAATATTCCCGGGCATTATCAGGCGGGCATGGTCGGCAAACTGACTGTCAGTCAGTAAGCACTCAAAGGTGTGGGTAAAGGCTGGTAGAATCCGCTGATTATTCAGTCAGGTTTCCGCCATGCATCCCGCAGCCGAACATTCGCCGCTGGGCAAATCCAGCGAATACATCGCCACGTACACGCCGTCCCTGCTGTTCCCGATTCCGCGCACCGCGAAATGGGCCGAGCTGGGTCTGACCGCCGAAACCCTGCCGTATAAAGGTGTGGATTTCTGGAACTGCTTCGAGTTGTCGTGGCTGCTGCCGTCGGGTAAACCGGTGGTGGCGATCGGCGAATTCAGCATTCCGGCGGATTCGCCGAATATCATCGAATCGAAGTCGTTCAAGCTGTATTTGAACTCGCTGAACCAGACGGCGTTTGCCGACGTCACTTCTTTGGAAGCGACGCTGGTCAAGGATTTGTCTGCCGCCGCCGGCAAACCGGTCGGCGTGCGGGTTCGCAGTCTGAAGGACGTTGAAGCAGAAGGCGTTGTGGCGTTGCCCGGCGTGTGCATCGACGATCTGGATATCAGCGTCAGCAACTATGAGCATCCGCGCCCGGAACTGTTGCGTTGCGATGAGTCGCGGGTTGTCGAGGAGACGGTGTATAGCCATCTACTCAAATCCAATTGCCCGGTGACCAGTCAGCCGGACTGGGGCACAGTGGTGGTGGAATATCGTGGCTCGGCACTGGATCACGCCAGTTTGCTGGAATACATCGTCAGCTTCCGCCAGCACTCTGACTTCCATGAGCAGTGTGTGGAGCGGATTTTCCTTGATCTGCAGCGCTTGTTGAAACCCGAGAAACTCACGGTGTTTGCACGTTACGTGCGTCGCGGTGGTCTGGATATCAATCCGTATCGCAGCACCGAAAACGTACAGCTGCCGAACCACCGCCTCGTGCGTCAATAAAGATCAACTGTAGGAGTGAGCCTGCTCGCGATAGCGGTGTGTCAGCTGACGATGATGTTAACTGACACACCGCTATCGCGAGCAGGCTCACTCCTACAGGGGAACGCATTGCCAAAGTTGAAATGAAAAAGCCCTGCCAGTGATGGCAGGGCTTTTTGCGTTTCGGGGGGAGTCAGATCCCCATGCTGCCCAGCGCGTTGACGATATTGCGCAGGGTGCCGGCAATAGCCGGGTGTTCGACTTCGAAGCGTTCAACCGCCAGATTCACGCCATCGGCGATGCTGGCGTCTTGAGTGGCATTTTCCAGTTGAATTTCGGATTCAATTTGCGCCATCAGCACACGCAGGTCTTCACGTTCGACTTCCGACAGCGGTGGATTCTGCTCCAGCTGCTCGCGCAGGGTATCGAGCTGTTTTTGCAGTTCTTGGGCGGGCATGGTGGTTTCCTTTTATCAATAGGCACTGGCATTGACCGCAGCCGCGCGCCAAAGGTCTATGGCTGACCTTTAGATTAATCCACTCCCGGCAAACCTGCATGATCCCGATCAGGGCTTTTCGCCTTTGAGCCGGCGCAGGCTGATGTCCGCCAGGCAGGTGTCGAGTTCGCCCAAGTGATCGATGACCGAATGCACGCCGAGCCCGAATAGCTGCATCGTTGCCTTGCCACGCAACTGTTCGCGTTCTCTCTGGCTCAGCGCTTGCCATTCACCCGGCGCCAGGCCGCACAGCGAGCCGCAGGAGGCGAGGCCGATGGTCCACAACCCAGCGTTAAGGCCGGCCTGCAACAGGCGCGGCTCACCGCTGACCAATACGCAACCGTCCAGAACGCTGACGTTCAGATCCATCAGGGCCTGCCAGCAAGCGTTCGGCGCAGGCCATGGATTGATTGTTGCCGAATATTGCGCGGGTTTGATCCAGGCCGGTAGCGAGTTTGATAACGATTGGGCGAGGGCAGGGGACAGTTCATCCAGCCAGGCGCAGGGAATCTGCTGGCGCTGCAAACTGTGCAGGCTGTCGAGCGCGCCCGGCGTGGCCTCGGCATATTCGGGCCGGGCAATGGTATTTAGACGAGCGCGGGCACCGAAATCCACCAGACAGCCGCTGAGTCCAAACAGTACGGCGGTCAGGCTGGACGCGGCGACGGGCAAGGTTTCGGCATGTGACATGGCAACGTCCCTGAAATAGCGATAAGGCTAGTCATTCCAGGTGACAGTTGCGTGACGGCTATGTGAAACGCGGTGTGGGAGGCGTCCTACAACTTTGCACAATTGGCCGACTGTCCAAAAGGGCTTTTGCGCTTATACTAGCGGCCTTAATGCCCGGGCCCCGATGCCCGCGACAGTACAAATCCAAGGAGTTTTTCTATGCGCTGGAGCTATCCGCTCGCTCAGCTAAGTGTATGTGCCGGCCTGTTGCTGGCGCCGTTCGCCACTCAGGCGGCAACGGAAGAAGACCCTTGGGAAAGCGTCAATCGCCCGATTTTCCAGTTCAATGACTTCGTTGACACTTACGCGCTGAAGCCATTGGCCCAGGGCTATGAGTTTGTCACGCCGCAGTTCCTCGAAGACGGCATCCACAACATGTTCCGCAACGTCGGTGACGTCACCAACCTTGCCAACAACATCCTGCAGGCCAAACCGGCTGCTGCTGGCGTTGACACTGCCCGCCTGATCTTCAACACCACCTTCGGTCTGCTCGGTTTCTTCGATGTCGGCACCAAAATGGGCCTGAACCGCAGCGACGAAGACTTCGGTCAGACCCTCGGTTACTGGGGCGTAGGTAGCGGTCCGTACGTGATGCTGCCGCTGATGGGGCCGAGCACGTTGCGTGATGCGCCTTCCAAGTACGTCGACAGCTACACCGGGATGTACCGCTACATCGACCACGTGCCTACGCGTAACTCGATCTTCGGTCTGAACATCGTCGACACCCGCGCCAGCCTGCTGTCGAGCGAAAAGTTGATCAGCGGCGACAAGTACACCTTCATCCGCAACGCTTACTTGCAGAACCGCGAGTTCAAAGTGAAAGATGGCCAGGTCGAAGACGATTTTTAATCTCGACCGGTAAACACAAAGGCGACCTCAGGGTCGCCTTTTTTGTGTGTAGCTATTTCATCTTCAGGATGGTCAGGCCGAGCTTCTGGCCGCCGCCATCCTGTGGCCTGACCCAGACCACTTCGGTCTCGGCCTCAAGGCCGCTGAGTGCGGCGTGATCGGAGTCGATGCGCACGCTCAAACGATCACCAACCGCGAACTGGCGCGGTGCGTCGACCTGCATGCCACTGCTGGAGAGGTCGATGCAAACGCCTGAAACCTCATCGCCTTCATGAATCAACACGACATCGGCATCGACCCGCATGCGGATGAAATCGCGCTTTTCGCTGTAGTCCCGACTGGTTTGACTCATAGGTTCGTCCTTCCATTGGGTTACGGTTTGAGCTGTTCTTATAACTCTCGGTGATTTGACAAGTAAAGTCGTCAAGCGACCATCGGCGCATGCTTGAAACGCTCTGCGGATGGGAGTACCGTCTGCGCCTTAGAAGGGCACCTCTGGTGTAACCGCGTTTGCAGCCAATGCTCGAAAGCGGTGCAGTAGAGAGGCTAGAAAGCGAATCCAGTAGTCTGCGCAGGGCCAAATGCCCCGCCAACTACGCCAACCTAATTCTGGCGCCGTTTGCCCACATGCCAAAAACCAGTGCCACGCTGCTGATAATCGATGATGACGAAGTAGTGCGCGCGAGCCTCGCGGCCTATTTGGAAGACAGTGGTTTCAGCGTCCTGCAGGCCAGCAACGGCCAACAGGGTCTTCAGGTATTCGAGCAAGACACGCCCGACCTGGTCATCTGCGATCTGCGCATGCCGCAGATGGGCGGTCTCGAACTGATCCGTCAGGTCACCGAGCGATCGCCGCAAACGCCAGTGATCGTGGTGTCGGGTGCCGGCGTGATGAACGACGCGGTCGAGGCCCTACGCCTGGGCGCGGCGGACTACCTGATCAAGCCTCTCGAAGATCTGGCGGTGCTCGAGCATTCTGTGTGCCGGGCCTTGGATCGTGCGCGCCTGCTGGTGGAAAACCAGCGCTACCGCGAGAAGCTGGAAAAGGCCAACCGCGAGCTTGAGGCCAGCCTGAACCTGCTCCAGGAAGACCAGAACGCCGGTCGCCAAGTGCAGATGAACATGCTGCCGGAAAGCCCGTGGAGCATCGACGAATTCAAGTTCGCGCACCAGATCATCCCGTCGTTGTACCTGTCGGGGGATTTTGTCGACTATTTCCGTGTCGACGAGCGCCGGGTTGCTTTCTATCTGGCGGATGTATCCGGTCATGGCGCCTCTTCAGCATTCGTCACCGTGCTGCTGAAGTTCATGACCACGCGCCTGTTGTTCGAATCCAAGCGCAACGGCACTTTGCCGGAATTCAAGCCTTCGGAAGTCCTTGGTCATATCAACCGGGGGCTGATCAGTTGTAAGCTGGGTAAACACGTCACAATGGTCGGTGGAGTCATCGACGAGGAGACCGGTTTGTTGACCTATAGCATCGGCGGCCATCTGCCGTTGCCTGTGTTGTACACGCCTGACAGTGTTCGTTATCTCGAAGGGCGTGGTCTGCCGGTGGGCCTCTTCAATGAAGCCACCTACGAAGATCACGTGCTTGAGCTGCCGCCGACGTTCAGCCTGACGCTGATGTCCGATGGCATTCTGGATCTTTTGCCAGAACCTACGCTCAAGGAAAAAGAAGCCGCTTTGCCTCAACGGGTGAAGTCGGCGGGCGGCAGCCTGGATGGTCTGCGGCAAGTGTTTGGATTGGCCACGCTAGGGGAGATGCCGGATGATATCGCCCTGTTGGTGTTGAGCAGGAATCTTTAATGAGTACCGGTAGAATCCAGTTCGCCGAGCAGGACGGCACCTTCGTCCTGAAATTCGTCGGTGAAGTTCGCCTGACCCTGTGTTCGGCGTTGGATGCGACTATTGAGAAAATCTTCACCGCGCTGAATTTCAACGCGATCGTGATCGATTTGACCGAAACCCGCAGCATCGACAGCACGACGTTGGGCCTGCTGGCCAAACTGTCGATCCTGTCGCGGCAGAAGGTCGGCCTGCTGCCGACTGTCGTCACCACCCACGAAGACATCACCCGTCTGCTGCAATCGATGGGTTTCGAGCAGGTCTTCAACATCGTCAACCACCCGGTGCCATGCCCGGAGTGCCTGGACGACCTGCCGGATCAGGACCAGTCGGAAGAAGTGGTGCGGATCAAGGTGCTCGAAGCGCACAAGATCCTCATGGGCCTGAACGATTCCAATCGTGAAGCGTTCCACGATCTGGTGAATGCTCTCGAGCGGCATTGATTCGCTGAATTGAGGGTAGGCCCTGCTGGCCTCATCGCGAGCAGGCTCACTCCTACAGGGTTCTTCATTCGACACACAATCGCGATCAGACCACAGATCCCTTGTGGGAGTGAGCCTGCTCGCGATAGCGCCCGCAAGTACACTGAACATCTCCAGCAAACACAAAAAAGGGCGAACCTGTGAAGGTTCGCCCTTTTTGCATTTCAGAAAATCAAATCACAGCTTGGCCTGCAGCAGCGCCTCAAGCTTCTCCTGGTCGCGAGCAAACTGACGAATGCCCTCAGCCAGTTTCTCGGTGGCCATCGCGTCTTCGTTGGACAACCAGCGGAATTGCGCTTCGTTGAGGCTCAGACGGGCTTCACCGGCGTTGCCCGGGGCCAGTTTGCGCTCCAGCTTGCCGGTGTCGGCTGCCAGCTTATCGATCAGGTCCGGGCTGATGGTCAGGCGGTCGCAGCCGGCCAGTTGCTCGATCTGGTTGAGGTTGCGGAAGCTCGCGCCCATGACCACGGTTTTGTAGTCGTTGGACTTGTAGTAGTTGTAGATACGGGTAACCGACTGTACGCCCGGATCATCAGCGCCGGTGTAGTCGTTGCCGTTGGCCTTCTTGTACCAGTCGTAGATGCGGCCCACGAATGGCGAAATCAGGAACACGCCAGCATCGGCGCAAGCGGCGGCCTGAGCGAAAGAGAACAGCAGGGTCAGGTTGGTCTGGATGCCTTCCTTCTCCAGCACTTCGGCGGCGCGGATGCCTTCCCAGGTCGAGGCGATCTTGATCAGTACGCGATCACGGCCAATGCCGGCCTTGTCGTACAGCTCGATCAAGCGATGCGCGCGTTTCAGCACGGCGTCCTTGTCGAACGACAGGCGTGCATCCACTTCGGTGGAGATACGGCCCGGGATGACTTTGAGAATTTCCTGACCCACCGCAACGCCGAAACGGTCGCTGGCCAGGCCGACATCGCCCTTGCAGTCGCTGACGCAGGCGTTCAGCAGCTCGGCGTAGGCCGGAATGGCCGCGGCTTTGAGCAGCAGGGAAGGGTTGGTGGTGGCGTCGACCGGTTTGACCCGGGAGATCGCTTCGAAGTCGCCGGTGTCGGCAACTACGGTGGTGAATTGTTTGAGTTGTTCCAGCTTGGAAGTCATGGGCGTGCTCTGTCCTATGGGTCTGATGACATTACCCGAGCGCTGACAGCCACTCAAGGGCGGGTACGTGTATCGATGGCCCCTGCGGCAACAACCTGAAAACGATTGTTTGAAAGGTGGGGCGGGTTATCGATGAATACGATGCCAAAACGGCCAACAGGTTCAAAGTAACCGACCTGCGTACAGGCCGGTTGTGCATGCGCTACTGGGCGTTCAACAGGGCTTCAACGGACATACGTGCCGGTTTCGGCTGACCGTCAGAGGTCAGCAGGCCGAAGTTCTTCTCGCGATCGTTGCTGCCCGAATCACTGTTCTTCCATTCATAAATGGACGTCAGCGGGATGTTGAGTTTTTTAACATCGCCAATAAACGCGTTGATCTTGCTCGCTTGGCCCTCTGCACCGCCGTTGGAGGCCAGTGCCGAGATACCCCACTCACTGATGATTCCGGGCACATGAAAGTTCTGCTGAATGAAGTTCTGCGCGTTGCTGATCTGCGTAGCCGTCATGCCATAGGGGTGATAGGACACGGCGCTCAGGCATTTGGGGTATTCGTTGACGATGCGGCTCAATGCCACCGTTGAAGCAGAACCTGCGCTAGGTGGGCGGGCGAAACCGTAACCGACCACTGGCGTCGACAGCGGCTGTTCTTGCAGCCCCTTGCACACGCCGCTCATGAACGGCACAAACGTGGTGTCGAAATTGCGCGTCGGCCAGTAGGTTTCCAGGTCCGGTTCATTCCATAACTCGATCGCCACCAGTTGCGCGCTGTACGACTGTTGCAGCCCGGTCACAGCTTTGGCGAAACCTTCACCGGCAGTGGTCAGCTCGGCGCTCGATGTGGCGGGCAACGCCTTGATCGCGCGGACCGTCAGCAACACCGGCAGGCCCGCAGATTGCGCCGCCGCAAAGGCGTCGCTGACCTGTTTCTGATAAGCCTTGGCGGTCAGGCTGTCGCTCCACACACCGAAGCGGACAAAACCGAAGCCTGCCGATTTGATCTGCGCGGCGTCGGCGGCCGTGAAGTTCTGGATCTTCACTTGTACGCCGATGTTCTTCGCCGGAAGGTTGGGAAACAGTTCGCTGGCGTGAGCCTGAGTTGTAGCCCCGGCCACCATCAGTGCCAACGCGCCGAGTTTTTTGAGATGTGTTGTTTTCATGTCTGCTCTCCCGAAGAGAAGTGACAACTGCGAATAAATGATCTCGTTGCTCAATTTTCGAGTGAGGTGATGGCACTAAGTGCGCGAATGTTATTTTTTGTCGGAAAACAATCACGCGAAAATCACAGTTATTTTTAGTCCGCTAATTGTGGTTGGGGGGCTTTTAAACGCTGTGGTACTTAATGCTTCGGTACTAACAGGGCGAATCTATTTCCGAGTGAAGAAAGATCTGAGGGTTCATTAAATTGCTCTCGGGATGTTGGCCGTTTGACATTACACAGGAAAGTAAAACCTTGTTCAGAAAGATCCTTGTCGTTTGCGTGGGCAATATATGCCGTAGTCCGACGGCAGAACTGATGCTGCGTAACGCGCTGGCCCACTCAGCGATCACCGTCTCCTCCGCAGGCCTGTCGGCACGGGTTGGCGAGGGCGTCGAAGCGTCCGCCCGGCAAGTGCTCGAAGACCATGGCCATAACGCCGAAGGCTTCATCGCACGGCAACTGACCGCGGACATCGTCAATGAATCAGACCTGATTCTGGTGATGGAAAAACAGCATGTTAATCAAGTATTGAAGATTGCCTCTCATGCGAGGGGCAAAGTATTTCTGCTCGGCAAATGGCAGAGCGAGCGCGAAATACAAGATCCGTATCGTCAAGGCAAGGCCGCTTTTATTCATGCCCATGCATTGATTGAAGATGCTGTTAGCTCATGGGCACAACGCCTCGCGCGTTGATGAATATTCTTCAGATCAATGAATGGTAAGAACAGACTTATGCAGTTACCGTCCGTCATCGGCACCCGCGACAATGATCAAGACAGTATTGATCTTCTCGGCATATTCGGCAGTTTGATCGACCAGAAATGGTTGATCGGCGCGCTCACCGGCGCCTTCATGGTTACCGGTGTGGCCTACGCAGTGTTGGCCACGCCCGTGTACCTGGCGAATGCGCTGGTGCAGGTCGAGCCAAAAAAGAACGACATGCTCGGCTTCTCCGACCTCAACAGCATGCTCGGCGGGCAATCGCCGTCGGTGACCGAAATCGGCATCATCAAATCCCGCGCAGTGATCGGCAAAACCGTCGACGACCTGCGCCTGGACATCGATGTCACCCCCAATACCTTCCCGATGATCGGCGGCTTTCTCGCCCGGCGTTATCGCGGCGAGACCGAGACCAGCGTCGCCGCACCGCGTTTCGGCCTGAACAGTTACGCCTGGGGCGGTGAACGTCTGGAGTTTGCCCGGCTCAATCTGCCTAAAGAGCTGTTGGGCAAGAAGCTCACCCTGATCGCCGGCGAACAGAAGCACTTCCAGTTGCTCGATGACAACGACAACCTGCTGGTCGAAGGCACCGCCGGTGAAGCGTTCGCGCAGGACGGTGTAGAAGGGCAGATCAGCCAGTTGCTGGCCAACCCCGGTACGCGTTTCGAAGTGGTGCGCAACCCGCGAATCGTGACCATTCAGGGTTATCAGGACGCACTGGATATCTCCGAGCAGGGCAAGGAATCGGGGATTATCAAACTGGCGCTGGCCAGCAGCGACGCCGCTGAAGCGGTGAAGATTCTCAACAAGATTGCCGCGCTGTACGTCGATCAGAACGTGCGCCGCACCTCGGCGGAAGCGGCGCAAAGTCTGGCTTTCCTGCAAAGCCAGTTGCCGCAGGTCAAGCGTGATCTGGCCAAGGCCAGCGATGCGTTGAACGCCTATCAGACCCACGGCAAGACCGTGAACATCTCGCTGGAAACCCAGTCGGTGCTCGGTCAGTCGGTGGCGCTGGAAACGCGGATTTCCGAGCTGAAAATGCAGCAAGCGGAGATGGACCGCAAATTCACCAAACAGCACCCGGCCTATCGCGCGTTGATGAGCCAGATTGGCGAACTGACCCAGCAACAGAAATCGCTGGAAGGCAAAGTCGGCGATCTGCCCGCCACACAACAAGAGTTGCTCAACCTGACCCGCGATGTCGAAGTGGCCTCGCAGATCTACACGCAGTTGCTGAACAAATCCCAGGAGCTGGACATCGTCCGCGCCGGCGCCGTGGGTAACGTGCGTCTGGTCGATGCGGCGGATGTCGACCTGACCAGCCCGGTCAAACCGAAAAAAGCCCTGATTGTGCTGATTGCCACCTTCCTCGGCGCTTTTGTCGGCGTGGCGCTGGTGCTGCTGCGCAAATCCCTGAGCCGTGGTCTGGAAGGCCCGGAAGCCATCGAACAACTCGGTTTGCCGGTGTACGCGTCGATTCCGTACAGCGCCTTGCAGGATGAAGAAGACAACAAAAAAGGCCGCGCCCGCGACGGTGTCGACAAACCGGCGTACCTGTTGGCTCTGCGCAATCCGACGGATCTGTCGATCGAATCGATCCGCAGCCTGCGCACCTGCCTGCACTTCGCCGGGCTCGATTCGACCAACAATCGCATCATGATTTCCGGGCCGAGCCCGCAAGTGGGCAAGACCTTCGTCTCGTCCAACCTTGCCGCCGTCATGGCCCTGAGCGGCCAGCGCGTGGTGCTGATCGATGCCGACATGCGCAAAGGTCACCTGCACAAAACCCTCAACACGCCGATCACCAACGGCTTGTCCGACCTGCTGGTCAAGCGCTGCAGCATCGATCAGGCGATCAACAAAATCGAAGTCGACAACCTGCACTTCATCAGTCGTGGTCAGGTGCCGCCGAATCCTTCCGAACTGCTGATGCACGCCAACTTCCGCGAATTGCTGGCGGAACTCAGCGAGCGCTACGACCTGGTGATCATCGATACGCCGCCGCTACTGGCGGTCACCGATGCCGCGATTGTCGGCCGTGAAGCCGGGATCAGCCTGATCGTCACGCGCTTCGGGGTGAACCCGGCGAAAGAGATCGAACTGACCATCCGCCGCTTCGCACAGAACGGCATCGAGTTGAAAGGCGCGGTGTTCAATGGCGTCGAGAAGCGTGCGGCCAGTTACTACGGCAACGGCGGCAACGGTTATTACAACTACGAATACGCGTCCGACAAATCCTGACTGTCAGCGACTGTTTTTTCCTGTTTGAAGTGGGTGATTTGTGAAGAAAATACTGCACGTGGCAGAGACGATCAAAGGTGGCGTCGCGACGGTGATCCGGACGATTTCGGCTTCGCCCGAAGGCGATGCGGCGAACTACGAGCTGGTGTATCTGGTCCCGGAGGATCAGGCCAAAGAGTTGCACGGCATCGGCGCGCAACAGATCCGCACCTTCCCGCGTACCGGGCGCAATGTGCCGTCGTTGCTGCGTTTCGCCTGGCGCCTGACCCAGGTGATGCTCAAGGAAAAACCCGATGTGGTGCATTTGCACAGCACCTTTTCCGGAGTCATCGGCCGGTGCGTGTGTGTGCTGTTGCGACCGTGGCGCAAGCCGAAAATCGTCTACTGCCCACACGCGTTTTCGTTCTTGATGGAAAGCTCGCCGACCAAGCAGAAAGTCTATGCGTGGATCGAGCGAGTATTGCAGAAAGTCACTGACGTGATCATTTGCGTCAGCCAGTACGAACTCGATAAAGCCGCGCGTTTCGGCATCGAGCGCAAGCGCATGAAGCTGATCTACAACGGCATTCACCGCAAGGATGACGCGCCGAAAGCGGCGAGTCCCGAGCCGATTCATCTGCTCTTCGTCGGTCGCCTCGATTATCAGAAAGGCTTCGACGTGCTGCTCAAGGCCTTCGCCAACGTGCAGCGCAAAGACTTGAAACTGACTGTGGTCGGCAGCGCGGTGAACGAGGACTCGGTGGAGTGCCCACCGATGGACTCTGTTGAATACCTGCCATGGGTCACGCCGAGCGAAGTGCAGGCCCTTTACCAGAAAGCCGATGCGTTGATTGTGCCGAGTCGCTGGGAAGGTTTCGCCATGGTGCCGCTGGAAGGCATGGCCATGGGCTTGCCGGTGATCGCCAGCAATTGCACGTCGCTGCCGGAACTGGTCACCAATGAGGTCTCCGGTTATGTGTTCCCGTCCGGTGATCACCAGGCGCTGGCGGATGTGCTGACCATCATCCAGAAACCACGCCTGCTCGACCTCGGCAACGAAGGTCGGAGCATCGTCCGCGAGCGTTTCAGCGCCGCGTTGATGATTCGCCAGACCTACGACTTGTACCGCGCTCCCACTTTTTAAGTAGAACTCAAGCATATGAACGTAACGATTTTGCATGGCTACAGTGCCTCCAACTCCGGTGACGGCTTGCTCGTCGATCTGGCCATTGCCCTGGTGCAGCGCAACTTTGGCGAAGACACGGCGATCAGTGTCGTCGCTTCCGATCCGGATTCTTTCAGCTATCTGCCGCACCCGCGTTTTGACGCACCGGTGATGGCGGCCAAGGGTTTGGGCCGGGTCAAACAAGCGGTGTTTCTCAATCAGTCCTACGCCGGGCTGGCGGATCTGCTGAAGAAAACCGACCTGATCGTCGGTGTCGGCGGCGGCTACATGCGCTCGAAAAGCGCCTTCGAACACATCAAGCTGAAACTCGGCCACGCCAAACAACTGGAAACCGCGATTCTCAGCAAAGTACCGTCGGTGTACCTGCCGCAAAGCATCGGTCCGTTCCACGGCGAGAGCAGCAAGATCGTCGAGCACTACGCCAGCGCCGATGCGGTGTTCGTGCGCGACAATCGCTCCTCGGCGATTTTCGATGCCTGCGCCAACGTCTACCGCGCGCCGGATCTGGCGGTGCAGTCGCTGGCGAGCAAAATCCTCCAGCAAGCGAAGTTCACCCGCTGCGCGTCATCGCCAGCCACGGTGTGCGTGGTACTGCGCAAGCCGCCGGAGTGGAGCAAGGAGAAGAAAGTCGCTTACGTGGCCAATCTGAAAGTGCTGCTGCAGCGCCTGAAGAACAAAAGCAAAGTGGTTTGCGCCGTACAGAGCGCGGTGCGTGGCAACGATGACGGCGCTTTCTATCGAGAGCTGGGCATCACCGAAGACCTGTTGTCGCTGAAGGCGACGATTGCCAAATACCAACCGGACCTGGTGATTTCCGTGCGCCTGCACGGCGCTATCGAATCGCTGCTCTCCGGCGTGCCGGCGTACCACATCAGCTATGAACGCAAGGGCTTTGGCGCCTATCAGGACATGGGTGTGGAAGACTGGGTGATCAACGGCGGCGACATCAATGTCGACACCATCATCGACACGGTTTACGCGCCGAATGCGCTGGCGAATTTCGGCAAACGCCTGACCGACACCTGCCGTGAAATCGAGGCGAAGACCGTGGCCATGGACGACATTATCAAGGGTGTCGTTCGATGATATTTCGGCTGCTGCTTCGCGGCGGAGCGTTAGGCGCGAAGTTTTTGCTGGTGTTGGCGATCACCCATTACCTCGGGTATGAGGCGCTGGGGTTTTACGGCGTGGTGGTCGCAGCATCGCTGATTGCGTCGAAGTTCTACAGCGTCGGTTTCAGTTCCGAGATCAATCGCTTGATCAGCGTCGGCGGCAGTTCGCGCCGCGTGGTCGACAAGGTTTTGCTGCTGTATCTGGCGGTGGGGCTGGTGCTGTCGGTGGTGACGGTGCTGATTTATTCACTGTTCCAGACAGTTGAAGCGAGCGCCGCGCTGATCCTTTGCGTGACGCTGGTGTTACTCACCGAACACCTGTCGTTCGAGATCAACTCGTTCGTGTTTTCCGCGCAGAAAGCCACGGCGGGCGCATTGCTGTTCTTCATCAAGACCGGCCTGTGGGCGGTGTTGGCAGTGGGCGGGATGATGCTCGGCTGGGTGTCGGGAATCGCCAGTGTGTTGTGGCTGTGGGTCGCCGCCAACGTGCTGGTGATCGTCGCCGGCTACTTGATTGTGGTGAACGTGCACAAGGGACGAGTCGCCGGCACGTTGGCCACGGCCACGGTGTGGAAGGCCGGATTGCCGTTCTACCTCGGCACCGGGCTGATTGCGCTGAGTCAGTACGCCGAGCGCTTTCTGATCATCGACCTGGAACCCTACGCCAGCCTCGGTAAATATGTGTACGCGTGGTCGGCGGCCAACACCTTGCAAGCCTTGTCGTACGCGGTGGTGGCGGTGGTCGGGATTCCGGTGTTGGCCAAGCGTTTTCAGGCTGATCAGCAGGCATTCACGGTCAAGCAACTGTTCATCAACAAGTGGGTCATGCGCTCGCTAGTCGTGTCGGCTGCGGTGGCGGTGGCGATCTATGTGTTTTTCAACGTGGTGCTCGATTACGTCGCCACCAGCGTGCCGCGTCCGGACAATGCGATCCTCGGCGTGCTGATTTTTTCCTTCGCTTTGCGCGCGATTGGCGACATTGTCTGGGGCGGTTTGATTGCCTCGAAAAACAGTCGCGTATCGCTCGCCAGCGCGGCGATCTGTCTGCTGGTTTCAGTGCCGGTCAGCTATGTGTTGATCAAACACTATTCGATCTACGGCGCGGCGTGGGGCAATGTCTTCGCGATCATCGTGCAGCTCGGTGTAATCGCCGTACTGACCCGCGTGACCGGTGCGAAGAAGGCTGCCGTGTCATGGGCCTGAAACTGCCGTGCATCGAGTTTCGTGGCAAGAGACTCGATTCGTATGTCTCGTTCCTGATCCTGTTCACCGGGCTATTTCTCTCGGTGGCGATGCCGCTGCTGATTCCCCGTGATCCGGGCCCCGATGCGATGACCTTGTGGTCGTCCTACGCCCGTGCCGACAACTGCAACTTCTGGAATCCGTTCTCGCCCGATCGCTCGTCCTACGAGTGTTCGGCGTTCCTGCTGCGGCCCACCGGGATCAACCTGACCAATGCCTGGGCCTACGGCATGTTCTGCAATTTTTTCCTCACGGCGATTCCGGTGGTGGTGTTCCGGCGCATGCCGTTGGCGATCTTCGGCACCCTGTGCCTGTGGGGCATCGTGCGCTCGTTTTTCCTGGAGAACCTGACCAAGGAAATCATCGTGTCGGTGGCGGTATTGAGCATTCTGCTCAGCTCGCTGACGCGCAAATATCGCGGCGGGTTTTTTCTCTCGGCAGTGATCTACGGCGTGCTCATCCGGCCCTACTGGATTCTGTTTTCGCTGTCGTGGGTCGGCGTCTGCGTGATGAAAAAGTACGTGTCGCGCACGACCTTCTTCCTGATGCTGTTCCTGTTTTATCTGGCAGTGGCGATGTCGATCCAGCTCGCCCTGGGTTTTCCGGTGTCATCGATTCGCGCCAGTAACAACGAACTGCGCACGGCGGGCGAGGAGGGCTCGAAATCGTTGATCGTGTCGTGGCTCAGCGGCAGCGACTTCGTTTCGCAAGCGCTGGACTCGATGATCATCTTCTTCCGCTTGTCGTTCCCGGTGGAGCTGATTCTGCTGTCCGGGCCGGGTCAGGTGATCTTCGTCGCATTGATGATCATGACCGCATTGCTGTTGTTCAAAGTCATCACGTCGACCGATTACAAAGGCGCGCCGATCCAGACCAAACCCAAGGAACTGATCGCGATCCCGCTGGCGTTTCTGCTGGTGCAAGGTCTGTTCGAGCCGGACTTCGGCTCCTTCGCCCGGCACTTCTCGATGGTGGTGCCGGTGTTGTTCGTTGGCCTGGGCTTGATGCTGCGGGCAAACAAACCGGTGCAGGTTGAATCAAGAATTCTGAATTGAGGCAGGTGCTTTATGTCGAGCAAGAAAAAGTCCCTGGAGATTGAAACCCTGCGCGGCCTGGCGTGCCTGTTGCTGGTGCTCTATCACGTCATCGGCCCGCTGGGTGGCGGGTTGAAGATCGATATCGGCTCGCCGTTCCGGGTGATCGCCGATTCGATGGTGTACGTGCGCATGCCGCTGTTCACCTTCATTTCCGGGTACATCTATTCGATCTACAAGATTCGTGGCAACGACTTTTCCGCGTTCTTCAGCGGCAAGGTGCGCCGCTTGATCGTGCCGCTGTTTTGCGTCGGTGTACCGTTCTCGGTGTTGCAAGCGGTGGGGCCGGGGGTGAACAAGGATGTCGGCGTGATCGACGCGTTGCTGTCGTTCTGGGTGCCGATCAACCACTTCTGGTTCCTGCAGGCGGTGTTCATCATTTTCATGTTCGTCGGGCTGCTGGAGTGGCGCGGGATGTTGCGTTCAGCGACGCGCCTGTATGGGCTGTTTGCGTTTGCGGCTGTGTTGTTTCTGTTGCCGCCGTTCAAGTTCGATGCGTTCGGGATTAACGGCGCGATTTACCTGTTGCCGTTTTTCGTGGCGGGGATGATTGGCCAGGAGAATGTCGACGCGTTGAAGCAGCGCTTCAAGGTGATCGGGCCGCTGGTGTTTGTGTTGATCTCGTTGACGTTGCTGTACGTCGCGGCGATTGATCGTGAGTTGATTGTTGATCGTCGTAGTCTGATCGGTTTGACCGTCGGTTGCGTGTCTTGCATCGCGCTGCTGTCGAGTGATATGCGCTCGAAGGCGCTGACGTGGCTGGGCGGGTATTCCTATGCGATTTTCCTGTTCCATGTGCTGTTCGCGGCGACGTCGCGGTTTGTGTTGGGGCGGTTGGGGGTGAAGGATGAGAGCTTGCTCGTGCTCGGTGGCTTGAGTTGTGGCTTGCTCGGGCCGGTGGTGTTGTCGATGATTTTCAGCCGGTTCAATTTCACCTCTGTGTTGTTTCTTGGGGAGCGGGTGGCGAAGAAGAAACCGGCGGCGCCCATCACTCCGGTGGTGCAACCACAGAACAGCTAAGAGCTTCGCGAGCAAGCTCGCTCCCACAGGTTTTCTTGGTGTACACAGATTTAGCGGATGACCGTGATAAATGTAGGAGTGAGCCTGCTCGCGATAGCGTTGTGTCAGTCAATGCATTTGTATTGGATAGACCGCTATCGCGAGCAGGCTCACTCCTACAGTTGATCTGTGTACATCCCGTTATTCAGTGGGGCATTTCAGATTGAAGGAAATTTTGCATGTTCGCAGTAGATGATGCGCAACCCGTGGCAGCGTCGGTGGTTCAGGTAGGTGATGCCCGCGAGCGTTTTGCGCAGTGGCGTGAAGGCAAGGCCGGCAAGGTCTTGTCGGTCTCGGTGATCGGCGACAGCTACAGCGCCGGGCAGGATTTCTATCTGAACAAACTGGTGCAGCGCGTGGCCGGGGAGGTGGGGTTTGCCGGGCCGGGTTACGTCGGTTTCAACCACGGTGCCGCGTTGGGCGGCACGCATTTCAAATACACCCGCAGCAGTGACAAGTACTTTGGCGGCGACTGGAAGGTTTCAGACCTGGGCCAGGCGAGTCCGGACAGCCGCACGGTGACAGGCCGGCCCGGTGCATGGTTGCAAGTCGATGCGAGTCCGACGCCGCGCATCGATACCGCTGTCACTCAGGCGAAACTGCTTTACCTCGGTACTGGTGAATCCTCTGAGATCCGTTATCGCTGGTCACCTTCAGAAGATTGGCAGCCGTTGAAGCTTGAAGGTTCGGGCGTTCAGGAAGTACCGCTGACAGGCCTCTCGGCAGCGAAAGACTGGTCCTTCAAACTGGAAGTTGTGAAGGGCGCGCCGACGTTGTTTGGTCTGTGGATGAGCAACGATCAGAACGGCGTGCGGGTCTCGAAACTGGCGGCCTCCGGTGCGGCCTCTGCGGACTTCTATCACAAGGACCCGCAATGGCAAGTGCAGTGGAAAGCTGCGGTGTCGAAGATTCCTGCTGATGTTTATCTGATCATGCTCGGTGGCAACGATCAGGGTTTCGGCGTCAAGCCTGCGCAGTATCTGCAGAACGTGCAGGGGCTGGTGGGCATGCTGCGCGAGATTCAGCCGCAGGCGAGCATCAACCTGATCATGCGCCAGGACACCACGCGCTCCAGTGCGTATCCGATGTCGGCGTATGCACAGGTGCTGGAGCCTTGGGCGCGTGAGCAGCATCTGGGGTATGCCAATCTTCAGTGTGCGTTCGGGCCGGACGTCAAACGCTACGCGGCCGCGATGATCGGCCCGGACAAGATTCATCCGGTACCGGCCACAGGCGGGAAGGTGATTGCTGACTACTTCTATGGCTGGATCACCGGCGCCAAGGATCGTTGCGACGCCGCCCCTAAATAACACGCAAACCCCAGAGCGGTGATCGTTCCCACGCTCCGCGTGGGAACGCCGCCCGGGACGCTCCGCGTCCCTTCGCTGGGTGACGCAGAGCGTCACTGGATGCATTCCCACGCGGAGCGTGGGAACGATCAGGTGAGGGGCGTTATTCGAAGGCGTCGACTTGCTCGAGCAATTCCGCAATCTTCTGCGGCATCAATCGCGTATCGCAGCGCGTCTCAATGTTGATGATGATCGCCGGGTCGTTACAGCAAATCCTCACACGAAAGCGCCAGTCGCTGAAGATCACTTTCAGGCCATCCTGGTCATCCATCTCCAATGCCTGCGCGCCATACAGCTTTTTCAGATGCGCAAGCAGCGGATACGGATCGCGCAGCGGCCGGCGGATATCACCGGATGCCGGAAACACGCCAATGCGCTCCACCAGCAGAATCGTGCCCAGCCAGGACTCGTTGGCGCTGGGCAACGGTTGATGGCGGGACAGCCAGCTCATCACCCCGAGGTTACCCACCTCGCGTTCAATCTCTACGGAATGTTGTGCAATGTTCATGGTGGCCTCGTTGGGTGAAGGGAGCCGTCTCAGCGGCCCTTGAGGTAAACGTTTTCGTAGCAGAAATTGGTCGCCTGCAAGTAACCCTCGGCGTCACCGCAGTCAAAGCGCAGACCTTTGAATTTGTAGGCCAGCACGCAACCGTTCTGCGCCTGTTTCATCAGCGCGTCGGTGATCTGGATCTCGCCGCCCTTGCCCGGTTGGGTGTCGGCGATCAGGTCGAAGATGTCCGGGGTGAGGATGTAGCGGCCAATGATCGCGAGGTTCGACGGCGCATCTTGCGGGGCCGGTTTTTCCACCATGTTGTTGACGCGGTAGATGCCGTCGGACATCAGTTCGCCGGCGATGACGCCGTACTTGTGAGTCTGGTCGGCCGGGACTTCCTGGATGGCGACGATCGAGCAGCGGAATTTCTTGTACAGCTCAATCATCTGGGTGAGCACGCCGTCACCTTCGAGGTTCAGGCACAGGTCATCGGCCAGTACCACGGCGAACGGCTCATCGCCGATCAGTGGGCGACCGCTGAGAATTGCGTGGCCCAGGCCTTTCATTTCCACCTGACGGGTGTAGGAGAAGGTGCAGGTGTCGATCAGCTCGCGGGTGCCGGCGAGGAATTTCTCTTTCTCGGTACCACGGATCTGGTGTTCGAGTTCGTAGCTGATGTCGAAATGGTCTTCCAGCGCACGCTTGCCGCGACCGGTGACGATGGCCATGTGTTGCAGACCGGCGTCCCGCGCTTCTTCAACGGCGTACTCGATCAACGGCTTGTTGACGATCGGCAGCATCTCTTTCGGCATGGCTTTGGTGGCCGGCAAGAAGCGCGTGCCATAGCCGGCAGCGGGGAACAAACATTTACGAATCATAAAAGTATCCTGGACAGTCATGGAACACAGGCGACAGATGCGCGCACTAATAAAGGGCGTACAAGTTCAATGTTGGATTGAAGGCTTACTTTAATACCTGAGTCAGGTTATTAATGGCAAATGCCAGTGGCGGTAAAACACGACAATGTTATGAGATGTCGGTAAGTGCGTTATTGGTTATTTTTAGTCGGTATCTGTTGATAGTGATGAGTGCACAGGGAGTGCTAATAAGTACCAAGCAATACAGTGTGACCTGCAAAAATATTTATTGCCAGTCATTGAACTAGTTTTGTTTTCGGTTGTTGTCGCCTGTTTGTGTGGATTGTGACACATCTTCAATAAATCAGGCTTGACACGCTACTTGTCACTCATCCAAAGACGGATAGCACTATGAAGATTCTGGTAACGGGTGGTGCCGGCTATATCGGCTCGCATACCACACTTGCATTGCTTGAAGCAGGTTATGAAGTTGTTGTACTGGATAATCTTTGCAACAGCAGCGAAGCCGCGTTGCACGCCGTTGAAGGCATTTGCGGCAAGAGTGCCTGGATGATCCGCGGCGATGTCTGTGACCGGGCATTGCTCGACCGGATTTTCCGCGAACACAATATCGAAGCGGTGCTGCATTTTGCCGGCCTGAAGGCGGTCGGCGAGAGCGTGCGCAAGCCGCTCGAGTACTACGAAACCAACGTCAGCGGCAGCATCAATCTGTGCCAGGCAATGGCGGCGGCGGGGGTGTTCCGCCTGGTGTTCAGTTCGTCGGCCACGGTGTACGGCGAGCCTGAGCAGATGCCGATCCGCGAGGACTTCCCCACTGGCAACCCGACCAATCCCTACGGCCAGTCCAAGCTGATCGTCGAGAATGTCCTGCGCGACCTGAGTCAGGCCGAGCCGCGCTGGAGCATCGCCTTGCTGCGCTACTTCAACCCGATCGGCGCTCACCACAGCGGCGATATGGGCGAAGACCCCAACGGCATCCCGAATAATCTGGTGCCTTACATCAGCCAGGTCGCGGTCGGCAGCCTTCAGGAGTTGTCGATCTTCGGTAACGATTACCCGACGGTCGACGGCACCGGCGTGCGCGATTACATCCACGTCGTCGATCTGGCGGACGGGCATTTGAAGGCCTTGCAGTCGATCTCCGGGCGTAGCGGCATTCATACCTGGAACCTCGGCACCGGCGATGGTTACAGCGTGCTGCAAGTGCTCCACGCCTTCGAGCAGGCCTGCGGGCAACCGGTGCCGTATCGCATGATGCCGCGTCGCTCCGGGGATATCGCCGAGAGCTGGGCCGACGCCTCCAAGGCTGCGAAGGAACTTGGCTGGAAAGCCACGCGCAACTTGCAGGATATGGTCACTGACACTTGGCGCTGGCAATCGAATCATCCCCAAGGCTACTCGCGATGATGGCCATTTAGTCCAATGTTATTTTCAGTCAGGTTGTTAGATAACGTCGGGAAATTACACTGGCAATGCCTTTTGCAAGTCCGTAGATATAAACCTGCCGTTCGACTTTTATCAGTTGGGTAAGACTGTGAAAGAACGACGGATCTTGTTCGCGCTTTTTGCGGACTTGAACTCACCACCGCTAACTCAGGCCAGTTTTATAACAGGTCGAATGTTAGAAAGGAGTTGATATGAAAAAAGTGATGGCAGTTGCCCTGTTGACGATGTTGAGCAACTGGGCTGCCGCCGCTGAAGCACCGCTGACAGCGGTAACCAATGTAGGTGGCAACGTGGCGGCTTCTCAAGCGCCCGCAGCCAGTACTGCAATGGTTGCCAGTGCTGTAGCGGCGTCTAACAGCGGTGGCAGTGCCAACGGCGGTACCACCGGTACGACGGGTACCACCGGTACAACCGGCACGCATAACTAACAGGAAGTTCTGTTAGTGCAGTACAGGGTCGCCCGACGCAAGTCGGGTGACTTTGTTTTTGGATTCGCCCTTGAATAGCGTAGTGCCATTATGACTCGTAGTGTTTATCTTTTAATGTTGGCAAGTCTCGCTTTGCAAGGTTGCATGTTTTCCCCCGGTCAATACCTCAGCACCAGTGACATCACCCGCCAGGGTGCCAGCGAAAGCAGCCGGGTCGAGCTGATTCCGATCACGCCCAAGCTGATCGCCATGAACCGCGCCACGCAAAAGCGTGAGTCGCTGCCGCCGGAGCTGTTGGCGACCCCGGCCGAATACCGCATCGGCAACAACGATGTTCTGTACATCACGGTGTGGGATCACCCTGAGCTGACGGCCCCGTCCGGCGCGCAACAACAGATCGATGCCAACGGCCGACTGGTGCGCTCCGATGGCACGCTCTACTACCCGTTCATCAAGGAAGTCCAGGCCACCGGCCGGACTATCCAGCAACTGCGCTCGGACATTGAACAACGGCTCTCGGCGTTCATCGCCGAGCCGCAGGTGGATGTCGCGGTGTTGCGTTTCGCCAGCCAGAAAGTCGTGGTCACCGGCGCGGTAACCAAGGCCGGCCCGCAAGCGATTTCCACCAATCCGCTGAGCGTGGTCGAAGCCCTTGGTTCGGCCGGTATCGATACCAACAACGCCGATTTGTCCGGACTGTTGCTGACGCGCAAGGGTCGCACTTATCCGCTGAATCTCGACTCGCTCAATCAGCAGGATTCCGAGTTGCAGAATGTCTACCTCAAGGGTGGTGATCAGCTGTATCTGCCGTACAACGACAACAAGCGCATCTACGTGATGGGCGAGGTCAACCAACCGCGTGCACTGAGTTTCAAGACCGCGACGATGAACCTCACCGACGTGCTCGGATCGGTTGGTGGCCTGGCCCAGACCACCTCCAATGGCAACGCGGTCTATGTCATTCGTGGTGTGGAAAACCTCGATGTCGAACCGGCCAAGATCTACCAGCTGGAGGCCGAATCGCCGACCGCCATGGCGCTCGCTTCGCACTTCGAAGTCCGCCCGCAGGACGTCGTGTACGTCGGGCCTGCCAACGTGACTCGCTGGAACCGCTTGATCAGCCAGTTGGTGCCATCGGCATCGATTGTCGGCACTGGCGCTTCCGCTGCGAAGAACTGGAGCGAATACAGTAACAACAGCAAATAAGGTCGCCGACTTTGAATATTTTGAAAGTTGGCCTCTGCCTGATGGCGGCCTCGTTGCTGTGCGGCTGTAACCCGCTGATGAGCGCTTCGTTGAATAACCTTAAAGCGGCAGTCGTCGGCCCGGATGAAGTCGACGTGTCGGCGGCCGAAGTGGCCGGGGTCAATTACCCGCAGCTGAAATTGACCACGCCGTCCGGCTCCGGGGTGCTGGCGCTGGTGCGCGAGCGTGAAGACCTGCAGTTCTGGGTCGCCTCGGGCAAACAGGTTCTGTTGCTGCGCAATGGCCTCGCCGTGCGCACCATTGGCCTGGGTCTGGAAGGCGATCTGGATGGCACGCGGTTGGCCGATGACTCGCCGTTCAAGCAAGGCCTGCATCACGTCGCGGACGGTTTCACCACGCGGCGCTGGATCGACCTCTACAAGGGTCAGGAAGTCGGCGTGATCGTCAACAGTCGCTTCTCGCGTCGCTCCGAACAGACCCTGAAGATTCTCGACAAGGAATACACCGTGCTGCGTGTCGATGAACACATTGACGCCCCGGCCATTGGCCTGAGCGCGACCAATCGTTACTGGGTCGACCCGCGTGACGGTTTCATTTTGCAGAGTGAGCAGCAACTGACGTCGCAGTTGCGCGTCAAGGTTGTGCAACTGACCCCTGATCGCAGGCACCTGCCGTGATGCGTCTGAAAATGTTGTCGGCGAGCCTGATGCTGGTCGCGAGTGTGGGTCAGGCGGCCGTCACGGTGTCGGGTGATGTTGCCAATCCCGGGCCAGTCCCGCTGCCACCCGGCGGGCGCTTGCTCGATGTGATCGGCGAAGCCGTGCCGAATGCCGAAGGCTATTGGCTGGCGGGCGGATTGCTGCGGCAGTCGCTGATTGAAGAGCAGACACGGCTGAAGGTCGGTGTGCTGTTTGATCTGGATGTGCTGCAACGCATGTCGATGCTGTTCGATCTGCCGAATCGTGCGGCACTGGCGCAGCGCATTGCCGAAGAAGTGCGGCAGATGCCGGTGACGGGAAGGCAGATCGCCGATCTCGATCCGGTCGCGTTGGAGGTTGGCTTCGCGCGCAACATTCGCCTCGATGACGGCGATCGTCTGGTCTATCCGAAGCGCGTCGACGAAGTGCAAGTACTCGGTGCCGTCGCTGAGCCGTGCCACCTGCCGTATCAGCCGTTGCAAGAGGCCCGTGAATACCTGCAAGGCTGTTCGATTCTGGCCGATGCCGAAGCCGATTTCCTGTGGCTGATCCAGCCCAATGGCGCTTCGCAACGTGTCGGCATCGCCCATTGGAATCGCGAGTCCGGACACTTTCCCGTGGCCGGCAGCAAGATTCTGGTGCCGGTGAAAAATGATGATCTTGATCCGCCTCTACCTGAACTGAATCAGCAGTTGGCCGAATTCATTGCCACGCAGCTGGCCGAGGTGGTTCGTTGAAGTTACGTTTTGCAGCTGTGTTGTTATTGCCCTGCGGTCTGGCTCATGCCGAGCCGCGTATTACCCAGAATGACTTCGGTGGCACCGGTCTGTTGCAGACGCCGACCGCGCGCATGGCGCCGGCCGGCGAGTTGAGCGTCAACGCCAACCGCACCGATCCGTACAGCCGCTACAGCGTGTCGTTGCAGCCGCTGGACTGGCTCGAAGGCTCGTTTCGCTACACCGCGATCACCAACCGGCCGTACGGCTCGGAGGCCCTCAGCGGTAGTCAAAGCTATAAGGACAAGGCGGTCGACGTCAAAGTCCGGCTGTGGCAGGAAAGTCACTGGTTGCCCGACGTGGCGCTGGGCTTCCGAGATATCGGTGGTACGGGTTTGTTCTCCAGTGAATTTTTCGTCGCCAACAAACGCTACGACAACTTCGATTTCAGCGCCGGGATTGCCTGGGGTTATCTCGGTAATCGCGGCGATATCGACAACCCGTTGGGCTACGTCAGCGATCGCTTCGATACCCGGCCGGCTCTTGAAGGCACCGGTGACGTCAACTCGGGTTCGTACTTCCGTGGCCGGCCGTCGTTCTTCGGTGGCGTGAGTTACCAGACGCCGTGGGATCGCCTCAGTCTGAAACTCGAATTTGAAGGCAATGACTACAAGCATGAGCCGAAGGACAACGAGATCAAGCAGGACTCGCCGATCAACCTTGGCGCGGTGTTCAAGGTGACCGATTCGGTCGATGTCAGCGCGGCGTGGGAGCGCGGTAATACGGCGATGTTCGGCGTGACCTTTCACACCAATTTCGTCAGCCGCAAGGCACCGGCGAAGACTTACGATCCGACCCCGGAACCGCTGCCGGCGAAGGCCCCGAACACAGCGATGGATCAGGTCAACTGGGCCAACGTCTCGCAGCGTTTGCAGCAGAATGCCGGCTACAAGGTCGAGCGCATCACCCAGCGTGATTCCGAGCTGATCGTGTATGGCGAGCAGCAGCGCTACTTCCATTCGTCCAAGGCTGTGGGCCGGGCGAGCCGGATTCTCGACAACAGCGTCAACGACGACATCGACTGGTTCACCGTGGTCAACAAGCGCTACGACTTGCCGTTGGAAGAAACCAGTTTGCCGCGCCAGACCTTCCGCGAAGTGATCAACAACGAAGAGCCACTTGAATCGTTGCACCGCACCACCGAGATCAACCCGGCGATGCCGCATAACGAGAAGACCCTCTACACCGAAGCACCGCAGCATTTCAGTTATGGCGTGGGGCTGGGCTTCAAGCAGAACGTCGGCGGCCCGGATGGCTTGCTCTATCAATTGAGTGCTGATGCCGACGCCGAATACCGCTTCAACCGCAACACCTGGTGGAGCGGGTTGCTCAGCGCCAACCTGGCCAACAACTTCGACAAGTTCACCTACGATGCGCCGAGCGGTTTGCCGCGTGTGCGCACGGATTTGCGTCAGTACCTGACCACGTCCAACACCACCATGCCGTTGTTCCAGGTCAGCCATGCCGAGCAGTTGGATAAAGACTGGTACGGCATGGTCTATGGCGGTTATCTGGAATCGATGTTTGCCGGTGTCGGCGGTGAAGTGTTATTCCGCCCGACCGGTGAGCGCTGGTCGGTGGGCGCGGATCTGAACTGGGTGCGTCAGCGCGATTTCGATCAGGGTTTTGCCCTGCGTGATTACTCGGTGGTGACCGGGCATGTCACGGCGTATACCGATCTGCCGTTCGATACGTTGGCGGCGGTGAGCGTCGGGCGTTATCTGGCCGGTGACTGGGGCGGCACGCTGGACATCTCGCGCGAGTTTTTCAATGGTGTGCGATTTGGTGCGTGGGCGACGATCACCACGGCGGGTAGCGCGGAGTACGGCGAAGGTAGTTTCGACAAAGGCATCTACCTGTCGATCCCGTTCGACGAAATGATGAGCATGTCGACCATGCGCCGCGCCAACCTGGTCTGGGCCCCACTGACCCGTGACGGTGGTGCGCGACTCAGCCGCAGCTATCAGCTGCACTCGATGACCGATAGCCGGGAAGGGGACATGTTTTATCGTAATTTCGAGAAGATCACGGAGTAAGCGCGGATCTCCCGAACACCCGAAAACCTGTGGGAGCGAGCCTGCTCGCGAAGGCGTCAGCACAGTCAGCATCCTCGTTGCCTGACCCACCGCTTTCGCGAACAGGCTCGCTCCCACATTGGTTATTTGTCACATCACAGATCCCAAGCCAACCACAAATCCCCTGTAGGCCTTCGCCTGCTCGCGATAGCGTCCGTTCAGTCGACATCCCTGTTGCCTGACCCACCGCCATCGCGAGCAGGCTCACTCCCACATTGGTTATTTGTCACACCCCAAATCCCGAGCCAAGCACAAATCCCCTGTAGGAGTGAGCCTGCTCGCGAAGGCGTCAGCACAGTCAGCATCATCATTGCCTGGCCCACCGCTTTCGCGAGCAAGCTCGCTCCCACACTGGATATTCATCACGCCACAAATCCCGAACCATTCCCGAATCCCTGTGGGAGCGAGCCTGCTCGCGAAGGCGTCAGCACAGTCAGCATCATCATTGCCTGACCCACCGCTTTCGCGAGCAGGCTCGCTCCCACAGTTTTTGCATTCACCCGCAATCCAGCTCCACTCCCAAATCCCACCCACAAAAAAGGGGACTTTCGTCCCCTTGCGGTATGCAGCTTTAAACCTCAGTAAATATCCTTCGACAGCAACGTAAACGGCGTCTTCACCAGGATCTTCAGATCCAGCCACAACGACCAGCTGTTGATGTACTGCAGGTCAATCTCCACACGCTTCTGCATCTTGTCGATGGTGTCTGTCTCACCGCGGCAGCCGCTGATCTGGGCCAACCCGGTGATCCCCGGTTTAATCCGGTGACGCGCCATGTACGCGAGGATTTTCCCCGAGTAGTAGTTGTTGTGCGCGACGGCGTGCGGGCGTGGGCCGACCAGAGCCATATGCCCCTGCAACACGTTGAACAGTTGCGGCAATTCATCGAGCGAAGTGCGGCGGATAAAGCGGCCGACTGCGGTAATGCGCGAGTCATTACGGCTGGCCTGCTTCACCTCACGGTCATCGTGAACACGCATCGAGCGGAACTTCCAGACCTTGATCACCTTGCCGTTCCAGCCATGGCGATCCTGCTTGAAGAACACCGGGCCGGGCGAGTTGATCTTCACCGCCAACGCAATGATCAGCAGGATCGGACTCAGCGCGATGATCGCCAGAAACGCCACGGTTTTCTCGACCAGACTCTTGCTCAAAGCAGCGGTAGGGCGGCTGGTCAGCGGGCTCTCGTTCAAGTAGATCGCCGGCAGGCCGTCCACAACCTTCACCGAGTGATTGAGCAGGGTCAGACTGTTCAGATCCGGCACCCACACCACATCAACGTTGGCCCCTAGCAAGTCACCATAAATCGCTTCGATTTTCGCTGCTTCACACAACGGCAGGGTGATGTACAAACGACGGATGTCATGCGCCTCGATCAGCTTCAGCAACTGTTCCTGATCGCCGACCACGCGCGGTGCATCCGGACCCAGCGCAGACACATCGCCATTGCTGACCAAACCTACCAATGGCAGGTTTTCCAGTTGGCTGAGCTTCTTCGCCAGACCCAAGGCCAGTTCGCCGGTGCCGACGATCAGCGTCTTGTGCTCGCTTTTACGCGACCGTTGGTAGTACTTGGAAAACGCATGCAGCGGAGCGTACAGAAACGCCTGACCGAGGAAGCCATACACCGCCCAGCTCAGAATCACCTGCCGCGAAAACAGTTCATCGGCCTGGCAGACAAAAGCGATACACGCCAACGCCGCCATGGTCATCGACCAACCCATGAACAGTCGACCGAGACCGGTCAGGTAATTGTCACGCTTGCGATACACACCGCTAAACGTATAAGCCGGCACCGACGCCAGTACTGCCAGCGTTGCACACATCCGGTAGTAGAACGCGACCGTCCCGGTGTGTTGCTCGGCGAGTATGAACAGCAGCGTCACCACAAAGCCCTGTGCCAGCGCCCATTGGCCCCAAAAGGTCAGTCCCTTGAGGCCTGTGCTTCGATTGATACTTAAAGAAAGATCCATACGGTATCCCCAAAAGACGTCCATTCAGGTTTCAACAGTTGAAATCCGAGTTGTTATGCAGACTTATTGTTTTTGTTTTAACGAGTGTCCTGAGGTAACAACATCGATATGCCGAACTGTCGTCAGTCAATAGACTAAGTTATTGGCTGGAATGGTGTCTGACGAGTTCTAACAAGATGGCACAGTGCCAACTTTTTAATAATTAAATAGAAGGGTGTTAGAAAAGGTCGTAGAGCGAGGGGTGAATAAAGTATGTTGTATTTGTTACTGTTGGAGGGTGGAGGCAGGGAATGTTTAATTCAGGGAGGAAAATCTAGCCAAACAGAGTGCTCTTGTTGTTTTTGTAATCGCACTTTTTCTGTTTGTTCTGTTCGTGGAGATTTTCGTGGTTACGCGACGACTTCCTGAATCAGGCAATAACCGCGATTTCTGACGGCACGAAACAGTCGCTCACCATTACTGGCGCTTTTGAATTTGTCTTGCAGACGACTCAGGCACATTTCCAGGCCGCGATATTGTTCCGGTTCTCGACCGATGCTGAGAATCAGCTCGTCACGACTGACAACACGCTCTTCATGGCTGAGCATTTTCCTGACCAATGCTGTTTCCAGGCCAGTCAGGCTGATTTCAACACCTTCTTTGACCAGTGCACCCTGATCAGGGTTGAGATGCCAGGTTTCATTGCCGGGCATATCACCTTCAATGGCGGGCGGCATATTGCGGGTTTCCGCGCTTATCGCCGGGACATTCTGGAAAGGATTGACCGATTGTGCTGCGCGCCATTCGGACTCAAGTGTGGCCAATATCCGCTGAGTATCGTGTTCAATACTGCGCGGGGCGTTTTTGCGACTGATGCCTGGATATGTGAACTCCATCACCATTGGAGCGGAAGAGGGCGAATCAACCCCTTCAAACGAATTGAAACGTTCACTGGACAGCATGCTCTCCAGTTCGCGTTGCGACGTTGTACTGTGAGTCACGACAACAAAATATTTCCTTGGGAGGGTTGTACTAGTTTCCATGTCTCTCTCCTAAATACACACCAAAATTGGCTAAAAGAAAAATCGGCAGGCGAGCAATGACTTCCTCGGAAGTAATCGATAGGCAGGGTCTGGGCCCAAGATTGGCCCTCGATAAATTCCACTCGATCTGCTGCTATGTTATGGAGTTTTATTGTTATGGGTCGTGTTGTCGCGCTCATTCAATTGCTTGATTTCAAACAGGCGTGAAGCAGAACGGGAGCTATATGGTTGCATCAGACGATCCTTCGTACGTATGCAAAAGGGAAGGCTGCCCGAGAGTCAGGCAGTCGATATCAGACCCCGCAGCAGGCGATAGCCATAGCCGCGAATGCTCTGAATCGCGTTTGTACCATACATGTCCTTGATTTTTCCACGCAAGCGACTGATTGATTTTTCCAGTGCGCGAGGGTCGTAGAAATTGGTGTTGAGACCCATGATGCTGGCGATTTCATCATGGCTCAGAATGTGATTGCTGGTTTGCGCGAAGGCTTCGAGGATCTTCATTTCGGCAAACGAGATATCGAGTTTCTTGCTGGTGCCCATCAGGCAGATACGGGTCGGATCAAGCGTCAGATCGATATCGCGTTGCCATTCTTCGCTGTTGAAGAACTCGCCCAGCAACTCGGCGCTATCGTCGGAAAGGGTATTGAGCTTGATACAAACATCCGCGCCAGCCAGATAATATTTGATCTTGTTGAAGGCGCCGCGACCGGTGATGACCGCGCAAATGATCGGCTTCAAGTTGTCGCTGCGCAGGTTCTCGACCAGCGCAAGATTGTCTTCGAGGGCCTGTGGGCTGTCGATAACCAGGAATATCGCTCGATACGAACCAGACTGTTCATTCAACTGATATGAACTAGTGTACGCATCGGCTTCGAGCGCCACATCAGTGCGTAAATGCTGGGCGACTAGCGCTTTGAAATGTTCAGCCACGCCACGGGTACGACCCAGAGTAAGAACACCAGGTTCGTCGTTTGTCGGGCGCGGACTTCTAGTCGCTAAGTTCCCTGAGAGCATCATGCATTGACTCGAATTAAGTGCTGACATCGGGATGTTAAAGCACCGGTTCTCATCTGTGACTGACAATTGGTAACATTTGCGCGGATTTTAGACGTGTCTCCCGAGTTTTCTAACAATAATTAAGCTTTTCAAGCTTTTAGTTGATTTTCTCGGAGGGGTGAACTACTGCTTAGATGGTGGCGATATGCAATGGTGCCACTATTTTGAGCTTATTGCGATGGCTTTGTCTATGTCCATCTGCCACTGTCTGGCCATCTCTGCATAATGTGATATTGATCACACTTTATTGTGCGAGCAACTTTTTTCTGCAGAAAGGCCTAAATATTTTCTGCGTAGTTCGTCGGCCGACGATTACTAACATGGCTTGAGTGTGTCTTTTAATAAGACGTAATCTTTATGGCTGATGAACTTTTGCGTTTATGTATGTCAATGGTCTCATTGCAGATACTCAACCCCTGAGTGTTATTACCCGGTCGCTCGCCAAGAGCGCTCTGACGGAGGATTAATGGATTTCTGGACACTTTTCCAGGTGTTGATATTAGGTGCGGTAGAAGGCCTGACCGAGTTCTTGCCGATCTCGAGTACCGGCCACCAGATCATCGTCGCTGACCTGCTGGAATTCGGCGGTGAACGCGCCATGGCCTTCAACATCATTATTCAACTGGGTGCCATTCTTGCCGTCGTCTGGGAGTTTCGACCGAAGATCTTTGAAATCATCAAAGGCCTGCCCACCGAACGTAATGCGCAACGTTTCACCCTCAACTTGCTGATCGCTTTTCTGCCCGCCGTGGTCTTGGGCGTGTTGTTCGCCGACGCGATTCACGAATACCTGTTTAACCCGATCACCGTCGCCGTGGCACTGGTCGTCGGCGGCATCATCATGCTGTGGGCCGAACAGCGCAGCCATGTGATCAGCGTCGAGCACGTCGACGACATGCGCTGGTCCCACGCACTGAAAGTCGGTTTCGTACAATGCCTGGCGATGATTCCCGGCACCTCACGCTCCGGCTCGACCATCATCGGCGGTTTGCTCTTCGGCCTGTCGCGCAAAGCCGCCACCGAGTTCTCGTTCTTCCTCGCCATGCCCACCATGGTCGGCGCCGCCGTGTACTCCGGCTACAAATACCGCGACCTGTTCCAGCCCAACGACCTGCCAGTCTTCGCCCTGGGCTTCGTCACCGCATTCATCTTCGCGATGATCGCCGTGCGCGGCTTGCTGAAGTTTATTGCCAACCACAGCTACGCCGCGTTCGCCTGGTATCGGATCGCGTTTGGCTTGTTGATTCTGGCAACGTGGTTGTTTGGCTGGGTCAACTGGACCGCAGCAGCGGCCGCCTGATCACTGAGCGCTGATCAACGCCGCAACGGCGAGATCGTTTAGCGCCGAATCCGGCGACTCCAGGCGATAGCGCTGCAAGGCCGAGGTGAAATACGCGGCCTGCAGCATGCCGTCGCTGGCCAGATAGAGTCGCGCGTCTTCTTGCACCTCGGCGGAGTAAACGCGTTTAAAGCTTTCCGTGGTGTTGTTGGTGGCAGAGAAGGGCGTCAGCAACAGCACCATGATCGACAGGCCAGAGAACTGCGTCACTTCCCACGGCGTATCGGTACGGCCCATACAAAAGCCATCGCAGTGCGCATAAACGTCGGAAGTGAAGCTGAACAAGGCAAGAAAGGCGTAACGCTTGAAACCGGAAAAACTAAACGCGGGCATAAACAAAAGACATCCTGTCAGTACATCAAAACGCCGGGCAACGCTCATGCGTCGCCCGCACACTCAATACTTCAATCAACGACCTTCAAGCAACTCAGCCGCCTGATCCAGCAACGCCAGCGGATCCTTGGCCTTGTGAATATCCACCGACAGCAACTGACGGAATTTCCGCGCCCCCGGGAACCCCGTGCCCAGGCCCAGCACATGGCGCGTGATGTGATGCATCGCACCACCGGCCAGCAAATGCTCGGCTATATAAGGACGCAACTGCGCCAACGCCTCAGCCCGACTGATCACCGGCGCCGAACTGCCGAACAACCGCTGATCCACCTCCGCCAGCAAATACGGATTGTGATAAGCCTCACGCCCCAACATCACACCGTCGAACGTCTGCAAATGCTCGTGGCAAGCCTCCATCGTCTTGATCCCGCCATTCAGCACAATCTCCAACTCCGGAAAATCCGCCTTCAGCTGTGCCGCCACGTCATACCGCAACGGCGGAATGTCGCGATTCTCCTTCGGCGACAATCCCTCCAGAATCGCAATCCGCGCATGCACGGTAAAACTGGTGCACCCGGCATCTCGGACAGTGCCGACGAAATCACACAACTCCGCGTAACTGTCCCGCCCGTTGATGCCGATGCGGTGCTTTACCGTCACCGGAATCGACACCGCGTCTTGCATCGCCTTCACACAATCCGCCACCAGTTGCGGATGACCCATCAGGCACGCGCCGATCATGTTGTTCTGCACACGATCGCTTGGGCAGCCGACGTTCAGGTTTACCTCGTCGTAGCCGTGCTCCTGCGCCATGCGCGCGCAGGCGGCCAGATCCAGCGGAACGCTACCGCCTAATTGCAATGCGAGAGGGTGCTCGGCTTCGTTGTGACGGAGGAAACGCTCGTGATCGCCGTTGAGTAGCGCGCCGGTGGTGACCATTTCGGTGTAGAGCAGGGCGTTCTTCGATAGGAGGCGTAGGAAGAAACGGCAATGGCGGTCGGTCCAGTCCATCATGGGGGCGACGGAGAAGCGGCGGGAGAGTGGGGCGGGTTGTAGAGACATTGGAGGAATCTGGATCAGAGGGGCGAAGGTTGGGGAGTTTATCAGGAAAGGGTGGGGCAGAGTCCCAGTGTCGTGACTAGTTGTTCCCGTTCGCTATGAATCTGGAGCTGACCCTCTGTCTGGCCTCTAATTCATGGTTCCTAATTCACCTGGCGCTATCTCGACACGGATGGATGCATCGAAAATAATAGCGTAGATGAAAATAATCGAACTCTATTCTTGGTGTGTGAGCTGAGGTCTTGGAAGTTGGTTAAATGGTCTATTAGGGTTTTAATGTTTCAGCCTATTGCCGTTTTGCAGAAAAAAACTGCGAAAACGGCATAGGAGAAAGCAGGAAGGTTGCTTCAGTTATTGGAAAATGTCCAAGTATTTCATTGTCTCAGGCGTCAGCACAGGCGCTAGAGTATTCATGTCTAGGTCTGAGTTGATTTTATCGCAAAGATTTTGCGCATACAGAAAGAACTCTTGAGTGCTTCCATGTTTTAGCAGATTTTTTGTTATCCCACTTCGGAAGCCGTGGATCACTGTATCTTTAATGCTTATTTTTCCATGGAGAAGGGTGATTTCATTTTTTAGTTCTGTTATGTGGTTTTCATATTTTTTTGTGCATTCCTTTAGTTCTTTTTCGTGATTTGCTTTTAGTCGTTTGTTGTTGGTTTCGTGTTCTGTCTTAACGCTATTTAGTTCTGTCGTAACTTTGTGTAGTTTGCTCGTGGGGTCTCTTTCGGATATTCTGTCTTTTATGTAGTTTAGTAGTGTTGTGGCTGCTACAAGGCATGGTACGCCTACGTTGTAAGCCCAGTCGTAAGTTTTAGCTAATTCTTTGAAGCCGTAAAATATGCCAAAATATATGAGTGAGGAAATGCACACAAATATTATATTGAGAATGCTCACGTCGCAGCCTCACATATGGCTTAAAGAGATCTTCTTTTTAGATAGGAATGTAACGAAATCTCCTGGGCTTGGCGCTAAGATATTAATTAAGGGTACTATCTGGGCTTCTGAAATTACATTGTCGTCACTTACAAAGTCTGAGCTGAATTTTATCGCGAATTTTTTTCCGGTTATTTCCATTAGTGTTACTTTTATCAGGGGTCTATTTGCGTTGTACTCATTGAGTGCGTCTAAAATGTTTCCCTTTGTGGTTTCTTTTTTTAGAGTGTACCTGAATAATAGATTGAATCTATTTAGTGTAAATAGAGGGCTCGTAATCTGGGTTCCGAAAAATTTCATTTCGGCGAAGTCAAAGCCGAACTCGTAGTAGGAAATGTCCTCCGCCGAGCGATCGGTTTCACGCTCGTGGAAGTTGGTTACATTTTCGATTCCTGAAATTACATTGTAAAGATTTCTTTCATTCATGGTGTCAGATTCAATCCTTGGATGCGTTGGTGTAGAAAATTGAAATGCAAGCTCTGGTCTTTTAGATATCTATCTAGTCTTTTTTGTTAGGCTCTAGAGTCCAAAAACGATTCTTCCTTAATTTTTTGCGTTTGACTATGCCTAGGGTCCATGTTTTCAAAGGCGGATTGGAATAAAAGTGGTACAGGATCTGCGTTGTTGGCTTGGAGGCTAGGGAAATCGAGGGGTTTAGCGTAGGTATGTCCAATTCATCATCGGAGGGACGGACAGTGCTTCAAGAAGAACGATGTGCTCTCTGCGTTGGTGACAATATTTGGATCGTTTAGCGTGCTCGTTGAGACCTTCCAGCAGAAAAAGCCGCGTCTGTTTAAATGAAGTCTCTTGCTGCAGTCGTAAGCCTACACCACCTTGCTCTTCCCCCTACACCTAAGACAGAATCCCCCGGCTTGTGCCTCTAGCCCGCAGGTTCTATCGTCCCTACGTCACTGAAAACCAGTGATCGGGTTTGGTAGCCCGTCTCCGTCAGAAGCACAAGACTACTGTCTTGCGAGGGCGTTTCTCGTCTTCGTTTTATGGTGGTCATGCGCGGGGCGTCTTCGGATGCGCCGGGGTTCCTGACGACCGGTCTACCAACCTGCGTATGGCCTCCACCCTTCGTTTGGTAGCGAGAGTGATGGCTCCTTTTCGTTTATCCGTCAGGAGTTACACCATGTTCAAACCAACACCGAATCCACCAGAAACCGATCCCGCATCCCCCTACGATTCCCTCAACCCCAAAAAACTCCACGAAGCCGCCGAGCGCGCCCTCGATCACTACCTCCTTCCCGCCGGCCACATCATGGCCAGCGTCAACGAGCCCGAGCGCATGTACCTCGCCAACCCAAAGTACGACTCGGAATCCCTATTGGCCAATGCCAGTGAAACGCTGAGTTCTGCCTCGGAAATGCTCAACAACTTTGCCGCAGTACTCGATCCCTCGCACCGCAAAACCGCGTTGGGCATCGCGCAGGTGGTGATGTTGGGGGAGTTGGCGGTGAATCAGGCGTTGGATAACGTTGAGGTGAAGGCGTAAAGCTTTTCCCGCCATGGGCAGGTGAAATGCTCTTTCACTGATAACAAAAAGCCGTCACTTCCAGGTGACGGCTTTCACTCGCAGATCTAACCAAACTGCCTCGCCGACTCAACCGCAGATTTCGGCTTCCTCAACCGCGTCAACTGGTAAGCAATGCCCAACCAAACAAACCACCCCGGCATCACCATCAGTGCAATCCGCGTATCAGGCCGCAACGCCAGCAATCCCAGCACAAACCCCAAAAACGCCAACGAAAACCAAGCCATCGGCACGCCGCCGGGCATCTTGTAAGCCGACTTCGCATGCAGATCCGGACGTTTTTTGCGGTAGGCGATGTAAGACGCAAGGATGGTCGACCAGGTGAAGATCACCAGAATCGCCGACACGGTGGAGACGATGGTGAATGCGGTCATGACTTCCGGCACGATGAACAGCACCAGCACGCCGACCAGCATCAACAGCGTGGTGAACGCCAGGCTCAGCAGCGGCACGCTGTTGCTCGACAGTCGGCGGAATAGGCCGGGGGCGTTGTCTTGATTGGCCAGCCCGAACAGCATGCGGCTCGAGGAGAACACGCCGCTGTTGGCCGAGGAGGCCGCCGAGGTCAGGACCACGAAGTTGACGATGCCGGCGGCTGCGGGAAACCCGGCGACGAGGAACAGTTCGACAAAGGGGCTTTTGACCGGAGAGACCTGTTGCCAGGAGGTCACGGCAATAATGCAGGTCAGTGCCAGCACATAGAACAGGATGATCCGCAGCGGAATCGAGTTGATTGCCTTGGGCAGAGTCCTCTCCGGCGAGCGGGTTTCGGCGGCGGCGGTGCCGATCAGTTCGGTGCCGGCGAAGGAGAAGATCGCCATTTGAAATCCGGCGAAGAAGCCGAACAAGCCGTTGGGGAACGCTGCCTGTTTGTCCACCAGGTGACTCAGGGACGCGGTGACGCCGCTGGGCGAGACGAACGAGCTGGCAATCAGCACGGTGCTGACGCCGATCAGGGTGACGACGGCAATGATCTTGATGATCGCGAACCAGAATTCCACTTCACCGAACAGCCTGACGGTCAGCACGTTGAGGGCGAACAGGGTTGCCAGCATGCCCACGGCGGGTATCCACGCCGGTACGTCGGGGAACCAGTACTGGAAGAATCCGCCGACCACGACGGCGTCGCCGATCACCGCCACGCTCCAGCTCAGCCAGTACGACCAGCCGAGGAAGAACGCCGCGCGCGGGCCGAGGTAGGCGCCGGCGAAGTCGGCGAAGGTTTTGAAGTTGAGGTTGGACAGGAGCATTTCGCCCATGGCGCGCATGACGAAAAACACGAACAGACCGATGATCATGTAGATGAGGATGATCGACGTCCCGGAGAGCGCGATGATCTTTCCGGAGCCCATGAACAGGCCGGTACCGATGGCGCCGCCAATGGCCATTAACTGGATGTGACGATTGCTGAGCGTGCGCTGCAGCGCGGGCTGTTCTGGCAGCCCGGAAGGGGTCGATTTCATTGCAAAACCTCTTGATTTTATGTTTTTGAGTTTTGGCAGAAAGTAGGTGTCGAGCATTCTTGTTAGAGGTGCAGCGGCTAATCACAAGGTGAATCGCCCCCCTGTGGCTTGGGGGCGGTCATGACCGATCAACTGACGGTGCGCAGACGCGAGGTTTTGGCCGGTTGCGGATCGAGCAGTTGAAAGAGGTTTTTGATGTTGGCCGGCGTCGGCACCAGGTGGATGCGCTGGCCGATTTGCTGTGCCTGAGCCAGGTCTTTCAGGTAGCGCAGTGAGGAAAAGTCTTCCAGGGCAAAACCCACCGAATCGAACACCGTCACCTGCGCATCGTTTTGGCGTCCGGCGACTTCGCCCTGCACAATCCGGAAAAACTCGATCACCGGGGAATCGGCTTCCAGTTGCTGAATGTCGCCTTCAATGCGCGTTTGCGGCTCGAACTCGACGATGACCCGGGCGTTGCGCAGGATGTCGGCGTGCAGTTCGGTTTTACCCGGGCAGTCACCGCCGACCGCATTGATGTGCATGCCGGGCTCGATCATTTCGGGTGTCAGAATGGTTGCGTAGGCTTTGTCGGCGGTGACCGTGGTGACGATGTCCGCGCCCTTGACCGCTTCCTTCACCGAGCTGGCCAGAATCACGTCGATGTCCGGAAACGCCGCTAGGTTGTGTTTCAACTTGAGCGAAGCGTCGCGATCAATATCGAAAATGCGGATTTCGTTGATGCCCAACATTTCATGGAAGGCCAGCGCCTGAAATTCACTTTGCGCACCGTTGCCGATGAGGGCCATCGAAGTCGAACCCGGACGAGCCAGCGATTGCGCCACCAGCGCGGAAGTTGCGGCGGTGCGCACGGCGGTGGTCAAGGTCAGTTCGCTGAGCAGCGTCGGATAGCCACTCTGCACATCCGCCAGAAGCCCGAAGGCCATGACCGTCAGCAAATTCTGCTGGCCGTTGTTCGGGTGGCCGTTGACGTATTTGAACGAGTACTGCTGGCCGTCGTCGGTGGGCATCAACTCGATCACGCCGTCGGTGGAGTGATTAGCCGTGCGCGGCGATTTATCAAACTGCGCCCAGCGTGCGTAATCCGCTTCGATGTAGCCGGCCATTTCGCGGATGGCGTGGCGGATACCGACTTGGGTGAACAGGCGTGCAGCATCATCGACATCAATAAAAAGCGTCATGGTCTTATTCTCCGATCCGGTCATTGAAAGGTTGTAGAGCTGCGGGCGGCTCAGCTGCGTTTGCTCTCGAAACCGTGCAGCACGTTGACGGCATTGATGCCGATTTCATCGACCATGTAGCCGCCCTCCATGACGAACAGGGTCGGGCAGCCGACGCTGGCGATCAGTTCACCGATGCCGATGAAGTCCTCGCTTTCCAGCAGGAAGTGGCTGATGGGATCGTCCTTGAACGTGTCGACACCGAGGGAAATCACCAGCACTTCAGGGGCGAACTGCTGGAGTTTTTTGCAGGCGTGGAGCAGGGCGTTGCGATAGCTCTCCCACGTGGTGTTTTTCGGCAATGGATAGTTGAGGTTGTAACCCTCGCCGACACCCGCGCCGACTTCGTGGCTGTAACCCGAAAAGTACGGATAGGACACCGCCGGTTCACCGTGCAACGACACAAACATGACGTCGCTGCGCTGGTAAAAAATGTTCTGCGTGCCGTTGCCGTGGTGGAAGTCGACGTCCAGCACCGCGACGCGTTTGGCGCCCTGGGTGATGGCTTGTTGCGCGGCAATCGCGGCGTTGTTGAGGTAGCAATAACCACCCATGTATTCGCGCGCGGCGTGATGGCCGGGTGGACGGCACAGGGCGAAGGCACTGTCGTGGCCTTCATCAAGCAGGGCCAAGCCAGTGAGGGCGATATCGGCGCTGGTTTTCACCGCTTGCCAGGTCGTTGCAGTGATCGGTGAGCCGGCATCCATGGCATAGAAGCCGAGCTTGCCGTCGATGAACGTCGGCACCTCTTCGCCGGCCAGATCGCGCACCGGCCATACCAGCGGCAAGGCATCGTGAGTGCGACCCGTTGCGCACCATTCAGTCCAGGCATGTTCCAGAAAACTGACGTAGCGCTCGCTGTGTGCATTGACGTAGCACGAGCGATCAAACGCGCGCGGTTCGACGATCTGCCCGAGGCCGACCTGTTTGACGCGGTTGTGCACGGTGTCGGCGCGACTCGGTTGTTCGAACGACGGTTTGAGCACGCCGTCTTTCAATTCGGTGCCGTGGTGCAAACGATGGGAATCACTGAAAACTGTAAACATTCTGCGCATCCGTTATTGTTAGCCAGTGCAAATATTCTGTTCCGGCTTGGCTGCGCTTTCTTTGCTTTGTGTTCGTGATTCAGTCGATTATTCGGGCGTTTTTACTCAGGAATGGCGTCGTGCAGAAAAAAATATCCAAACGCATCAGTCTCGACGAGACCGACCTGGCGATTCTTGAGTTATTGCAGGAAGACGCGAGTATTTCCAACGCTGAACTCAGTGAACGGCTGTCGCTGAGCCTTACGCCGTGCTGGCGGCGGCGCAAACGCATGGAGGAGGCCGGGGTCATCAAGGGCTATCAGGCCAACCTTGATCGGCGGATGCTCGGGCTGGATATCATGGCGTTCGTGCACATTCGTTTTTCCACCCATGCTGACCACGCACCGGACGCTTTCGAGGCGGTGATTGCGCAATTGCCGCAGGTGGTGGCCTGCCACAAGATCACCGGCGATGCCGATTATGTGTTGCAGGTGTTGGCCGAGGATCTTGATAGCTACAGCGACTTCATCGAGCAGGTGCTCAGGCGTCAGGTGGGGATTGCCTCTATTCAGTCCAGCCTGGCGTTGCGTGAGGTCAAGACCAGTAGCCGGATTGCGATTCCCAAACCGGGAAAAGATTGAACGGGCAGGCGATGCTGAACCGCTGCTGTCGATCAGCAAAGTTTCATCTTGCCGCGTGCGAAGCAGGCCTAGTCTGCTGAGACAAGATCGTCGCTGTTCATCCCGAGGGGAATCGTGCCATGAGCGCCAATGTCGTCAAAGTGCTGTTGATTGCTGCTGCAGTATCGGTGTTGAGTGCCTGTTCCGGAGCGGGTGGTTTGACCACTACCAGTTGTTTCTCCAGCGACTGTCAGTCGCCGGAGGGGCGCAATGCCAATACGTTGAGGTTCGGTGGCAACAGTATCGGCAGCAGTCTCAATCAGTACAGCTCCGGGATGTTGCATGATGACTGAATGGAAAGGGCGCCCCGGGGGCGCCCTTTTTACGTTTCGATGCCTTCTCAGGCAGTGCTTGCAGAAAGCCTATATGCCTTATAGGCAAGAGGATGAGCGCGGCACATTGCTCTGGCCGGTTCTTTTGTAAACAGTGCCGGCAAATGTTCCGTATGACTTCTCGGGGGAGACTGGAATGGTCGTGACTGCAGTGTAGAGACCAGAGTGTTCAATCGCGTTGGCAATGATGTCCGAGCCGGGAAAGTCAGTTCTGGTAGTCGTCATGACGATATCCGGAGGACAGGCCGCCAGTGCGTTTTTGAAAGCTGATTCATCCAGTCCGTACTTTATGACCATCGCGCTCAAGTGACTGGATTCGTAGCTGGAAGGCAGTAATCCCGTGAGGGGAAAGAGTGAAAACATGAAGCCGCTGATACCCAGTGTTCCGTGAGCAGGCGCGACCTTGGCGATGGCATCGGCGGCTAACAGATAGTTGGATTGAGCAATGGCCTCTGGACGCCAGGTGTTGCTGGTGAAACCCCGCAGATTTTCTTTATTGGCTGCGAAGGCGTTCAGCAACGGCGGAACTTTGCTCTGGAGCAAGGTTGCGCATACTGCGATAAGCGCTGCCACTGCTGCTGCTTTTACAGCCTTGGAGTGAGGGCTGACCAGTTGCTCCCACGACAGCGCGCAAAGGCCGGCCAGTCCTGGCAGGCAAACACTGAAGTGATAAGGGAAGCCGATTTTTGACAGGGGCTCCAGCAGCGGTACGGTAGCGACGCTTATCCAGAACAACAGGCGTTTCAGAACATCAAATCGGCGATTGTAAATAATGTGGCCAAGCAGTCCGGCGACGGCCAGGCCAGTCATCCACAGTGCAATGACACTTTGCTTCGCCGCGAGCGTACCGTTTGCGATGAGCAGTGACGTTATTTGATCTTTCATTGAGGTGTAGAAGTCGCCAGCGTTTACATAGCCATCGACGAAAGATTGAAACCCGCCACGTAAAATCAGTGCCGCTGCCGTCAGAACGACGCCTCCCAGAACGACGCCGAACGAAAATCGAAAGAATGTCTTCCAGCCACGAGAAACGAGGACAGACGCGGCCCCCAATACAACAAAGGGTATAAAGGTTTCCCGCAGCAGAATCGACACCGCACCCAATGCACCGATCCACAGCCAGGTTCGAGCGCCTTGTTCAGCGGTGCGAGACCAGAGTAATGCAATGAACAGCGGGATGTATGCCGCGTAAATGCTGTTTTTGAAACCGGACTGGATAAATAGCGGTTGATTCATCGTGAATAGGAAAATGATCGATATCAACGCCGCTGCCAAATGGCTTTGAGATTCTTTTTCGATGATTCTGTAAAAAAGTACACCCGCTGTGATCGCTGCGATCAGATCTGTGATGCGCAGTAAAAAGAAGTGGTTGAAGGGCAGGTCAAATATCCAGGATACAAGCATGGGGTAGAGCATCAATGTGCCGGTATCCGGCAGTCCGGATCCGGAAGCGACGCTGGAAAACATGATCTGTGAAAAATAGGCGAAAACACCCTCATCCGTTGAGGGCAAATCGCCTAACACCATGATGCGGGGAAAACCTACAGCGAATATGACGGCAAGCCAGCAAAGCGCTTGTTGGCCTGGAAGTGTCCAGCGGTTCAGCATGCAAGAATCTCGACTACCCGGTTTTGTTGCTCTTCAGTGATGCCGACCCAGAGAGGCAGGCGTACCAGGCGCTCGGACTGGAAGTCGGTGACTTTCATATCACCATGCACTCGGCCATACCGTTGCCCGGCCGGGGACGAATGCAGCGGGATGTAATGAAAGACGGAGCCGATTTCCTGACTTTTGAACGTATTCAAGACGGTTTGTCGGTCGATGTCTTCCGCCAGCAATACGTAGTACATGTGAGCGTTGTGTTGGCAATCTTCAGGAATGATGGGGCGCCGAAGAATGCCTTTGGCTTCGAGAGGCGCAAGTGCTTCGTGGTATCTGTTCCAGCTTGCCAGGCGCGTTTGGGTGATTCGATCCGCTTCTTCGAGTTGGGCCCAGAGAAACGCGGCAATCAACTCGCCCGGGAGGAAAGAGGAACCCACTTCCTGCCATGTGTATTTATCGACTTCGCCTCTGAAGAAGCGGTTTCGATCCGTTCCCTTTTCTCTGATTATTTCAGCGCGCAGCGCCATTGCGGGATCATTCACGAGCAGGGCGCCGCCTTCCCCGGAAATGACATTTTTCGTTTCATGGAAGCTGTAGGCCCCCAAGTCGCCGATACTTCCCAGCGCCCGACCTTTATAGGTGGCCATTACGCCTTGCGCGGCATCTTCCACAACTTTGAGGTTGTAGCGCCGTGCAAGCGCCATGATGCTGTCCATTTCGCAAGCGACGCCGGCATAGTGCACTGGTACGATGGCTTTGGTTCGAGAGGTGATGGCCGACTCGATCAGGGCTTCATTGATATTGAGTGTGTCTTCACGGATATCGACAAAAACCGGTACGCCACCTCTGAGAACAAAAGCGTTGGCCGTCGACACGAAGGTATAAGAGGGCATGATGATTTCATCGCCCGGCTCGATATCGAGTAACAGTGCCGAAATTTCCAGCGCTGCTGTACATGAGTGAGTCAACAATGCCTTGTTGCAGCCGGTTCTTTCTTCGAGCCAGTTATGGCAGCGCTTGGTGAACGGACCGTCGCCGGCCAGGCGTCCATTGAAGTGGGACTCGGCAATGTAGTAAAGCTCTTTGCCGGTCATGTGTGGCCAATTGAAGGGAATACGCTGAGTCATTTTAATTGTCCGTTGAATCGACGATTACTTGATTAGCCACGTGCAGCCACAATCGTTCCCGCAATAATGAGGGCGACGCCGATTGATTTTTGGAGAGTCATGGGCTCGCTGAGTAGCCAGCCACTGAGCAGCAATACAATAACGAAGTTGAGACTCATGAAAGGATAGGCATGACTGAGCTCAAATTTGGTCATGGCCGCCATCCATGCGAGCGATGCCAAAAAACCTGCAAAGAAGCCGGAAATAATGAGCGGGTCAAGAAACAAGTAAAACAGAAACTTTAACTTGGCAATTGGATCCGCTGGTAGCGCACCATATTTGCCAATCCGCCATTTAAGGATGAGTTGTCCGTAAACAGTGAATAAAATGGTCGCCAAAATATAGGTGTAGTCGAACAGGCGAGCCATTAGTGTCTCTCCAGAATGGCAAGACCAAAGCCGGTTTTGCCATATCCGTTTCCGTTGTAGAGCATGTATCTGTTGCCTTTATGATCAAACACGAACGGGTATTCGATCATTTCCGAATCCCAGCCTTGCGCAGAAACACCAATACCTGTTTCCTCCAGTGCCAGCCTCCACTGATTGCCTGCATCGGTGGTTGCATAGCCGATCCGGTAACTTTCTCCGGCGCCGCTGCGGTAGGAGAACCACATCTCCAGGCCGCCCAGTGGGTTTTTGGCAACAGTGGGACGTGAGAAAGCCTGGGCCACATTGATTTCGAACGGCACTGCAAGCCCGGTCCGTTGCCAGCGCTCGCCATCGATGGAGTGTGCCGAGTTGATGACATGGACCATTTCACCGTTCCCGGCATCCCAGGTCCGGGTCGAGCCATACCACATGTCATAACCGCCGCGACCATCGTCTTCCACCCACGGGTAGGACAGGCTGACAGGGTCGTGTGCGTCGGCGCTCATGAAGGGGGTCTGGCTGGCGAGTGTCAGGGTGCTGGCATCGGCACTGACCACCAGACGCCCGATGTCACCTCTCCAGTGCTGGTCACTTGGCGCTTGCCATCCCATGAAAAGCATATAGCGCACACCGTTCACGGTGTAGCAGTTACCGATACTGACACCGTCAGCAAAAAAACTGCCTTGTGGACCGTGTTCAAAAAATGGCTGCGGATGTTCCTTGATGATTTTGCGTTGCTCGATATCAATGTCTACCGCACCCACGGAAGAGCGGTTGGTGCAATCTCGGCTACTGAAAAAGACCCGAAAGACGTCATCGTATAAATGTACGGGCAACGGATTGGCCGCATGAGAGGTCAGTTTGGGATGGCGGGGTTCACCCTCGACCGTAAATAACTGGCCGAGTTTTTTCCAGGTCGACTTCATAGCTTTCTCAGTTTGCTGCTTGGAACTCTGGAGCGTTCAGTGGCGGTCCCTATGTATACGCCTTCCGGTTCGGCGTCCGACAGCAGCAAAGTCCCGGCACCGACCACGCATTTGGCTTCTATCGTTATATGGTCGCGCAGGGTGGCGTTGACGCCGATAAAGCATTGTTCACCGATATTGACTCCGCCGGAAATCACGACATGAGAAGCGATGAACGTATGATCCTGGATCGTGGAGTGATGGCCGATGTGATTGCCGCTCCACAAAGTGACATTGTTGCCGATGGTCACAAAAGGCTGAATGGTATTGTCTTCGAGTATGAAGCAGTTGTCGCCGATTCGACCTTCATTCAATACCGTGGCGTGACTGCTGATATAGCTGGCCAAGGTATAGCCCAAGTGTCGAGCCGCCAGGTATTTTTCCTTTCTTACAGCATTGAGCTTTGAATAACTCAAGGCAATGAAGATCTGGTGACTGTCGACCGGGTATTGCTGGTTGATGGTCTCGAACGGCACAACCGGTAATCCGCAAAAAACGGTCTCGTCGATATAATCGCTGTCTACGGTAAACGCGACAACTTCATAATCGGAGTCGGTGCTGAAGTAAAAATGTGCCAGCTGTGCAATATCGCCGGAGCCAAAGATTACCAGTTTCGTTTTCATCCGGTCTTCCTCACCAAAATAGTGAACTCGTACAATCCGTAATCATGCAACAGGGCGACCTGTCGCGAGTAACGACGTTTGCACAGATCGAATATCAGGCAAGGATCGGCGTAGTACAAATCCGGGCGCTTTTTTTCTTCATCCGAGTAAGAAGTCAGGCAGTTGAAAGAAAAGCCCAGCCGACTGCTCCTGTCCAGCGTATCAAGGGTGTCTTCCAGATAAGCCAGCCATTCCTCATCGGAACGACCGAGGCGAACATTGAAGATGCCGCTGGCAACGCTGTAGTCCGAAACACTGTCGGGCGACGAGGCGCAAATGAATCGTGTCTCGGTGCAGCCCGAATAGCGTTGGTTCGCCGACGCTACCATTTCCTGAGAAACATCCACGCCCAGGTAGTTGAACGTCCGGGCAGTGCTTTTCAGATAGTCGACCAGCGCGCCATATCCGCAGCCAAGGTCACACACAGAAAATGCCTGCGTACTGTCGATGATTTTGCAAAGTTGCTCAAATCGCAGGGATTGGCCTTGCTCGCCGTTCCAGTCAACACCCCGCGGCGTGTCGCCATGCAAGGCGAGTTTCTCCGAGTAGTAGCTTGCTACTTCTCCCAGCAGAGTTGTTTTATCGCTTTGCATAAATCTTTCTCACAAGAGTGGCAACGGCGCTGGCACGGGAATGGAATTCTTCTGAATGCAAAGCCGATTGGTAGAGAGTCGCTACAATGGAGAGCTTCATTGAGTGACATACCTCATTTTTGTGCAAGACTCTTTTCCGCAGTTGAAAAGCAGGTCAAGTATCGTAACGCCGTGTGTGAACTCACCCCACAACTGTGGATATTCCGGATAGCCTGCATAATCGAACCAGGACAGTTTGATATCCATGTCTTCGAAAACCTTGGGTTCGAGATAATCTTTTGCCGCCGGGCCAGAGATGTACTCGCTACCGCCTGCTTGCGCGCATAGATTTGCAAGGCGTTCTGACTTGCCCTCGGACAATGTGTAGTCCCAAGAGTGACGAATAACGGTCTTTATATTGAGATATTCGCAAACGGCCTGAATGAAGCGGTAGTTAAGTTCTGAAAGGTGTGTGTAATTGTTTTCCAGGTAGAGAGGCTCAAGCCATTGGGCAATTTCCTGAAAAAAAGGCGCGCGGCTATAGTTTTGCACCAACGCCTTCCAGTGTGCGGCCGCCCAGTCACTACCGTCGATTTCGGTCTCTCTGATTTTCTGGTGATACTTGCCTTTGACCAGTACCGGTACAGTGAGCCATTGCGTGCCTTGAGGAGTTTTGATCTGGTTGCGATTTCTCCAGTCGCGCCGAGTATATTGCATGTCGTCATACAGGATGAACTCATCCACTGCAGCGATCATGTCAAAATACCCTTTCCACGGTATGTAGTTGGATTGAAGTATCGCGACTTTTTTCAAGTACTTGTCCTTTGCGGCGGTAAATCTTGATTAAATAACTCTAACTTGTAGTAATAACGAATTTTTAATCTTTTGCTTGCAAGAATATTATTCATCCTTGAAACAACTACTTCGTCATTTTTTGTTGCATCTTAAGCTGCGGGGGGCTGACAGTCACTCTTTTCGTGTGATTTTTGCCCATTCGGGACTCGCCCGAAAAGGGCGGCGAGCCCCGATCAAGGCTGACGGGCCGGATGGGCGCTAACGCAAACGCTGCTTTATTGCGCAGGCGCCACGGCCAGCCATTGTTCAAGCACGTGCTGGTATTGACCGGTCACCTTGCTCAAGTGCAGCCATTGATCGACATACAGTTTCCAACTGATGTCATCGCGCGGCAGCAGATAGGCCTTCTCGCCATATTGCATGTACTGATGCGGATTCACCGCGCACAAGCCCGGTTTGAGTTTCTGCTGATACAGCGCTTCCGAGGCGTCGGTGATCATTACGTCGGCCTTGTTGTCGAGCAGTTGCTGGAAGATCGTCACGTTGTCGTGCAGGGCCAGTTGCGCTTTGGGCAGGAAGGCGTGGACGAAGGCTTCGTTGGTGCCGCCGGCAGGTTCGACCAAGCGCACGTTGGGCTGGTTGATCTGCTCGACCGTCTGGTATTTGGACTGATCGGCACAACGCACCAGCGGAATCTTGCCGTCGGTGTCGAGGGTGTTGCTGAAGTAGGCTTTTTTCTGCCTTTCGAGGGTCACCGAAATGCCACCCATGCCGATGTCGCACTTGCCGGCCTGCATGTCCGGCATCAGGGTTTTCCAGGTGGTTTGCACCCATTCGACTTTGACGCCAAGGCTGTCGGCCAGCGAGCGGGCCATGGCGATGTCGATGCCTTCGAAATCGCCGTCGGGGCGTTTGAAGGTGTAGGGCTTGTAGTCGCCGGTGGTGCAGACGCGCAACTGGCCTTGTTGCTGGATGCTGTCGAGGTGCGAAGGGGTTTGCTCGGCATGGGCGCCGGCGGCCAGGGTCAGCAGGCCGCAGAGGATCATCGTGCTTTTTAGTGTTGTCATTGCGATCGGGGCTTCTGAGAAGGACGGTGGCCCAGTGTAGTGAAAGGCTTTCCCGGGTGTCACCCTGCTTCCGGGCTTAACGTGCCTAGCCACGCCACCAGCGCCACGATCAGCAATGCGATTGCCAGTTCAACGACAACGCTGCGTCTTAGCGCATTTGCCGCGATGACATAGTGTCCATTGCGCAATGCTTGCGCCAACGCCGGACCAAGGTGAAAGCGGTTCAACGCCGCCAACACCAACATCCCGGCAAACAGTAAAACCTTGATCGCGAGCAGCACCCCGTAGGTGCCGAGCAAGACTTCATCCAGCCTCGGGCCGACGATGAACAGATAATTCACCACGCCGGTAATCGACAGCGTCAGCACAATCACTGCACCGATCCACTCAAAGCGCCGAACCGCTAACGCCAGCGAACGAATGCGAGCTTCATCGACCGGCCCCCGCGCCATCAACACCAGCGCCAGCATCGCACCCAGCCACGCGCCCGCCGCGAGCAGGTGCAGAATGTCGCTGAGAAAATGCCAGAACCGCAGTGCTCCTTCGTCCATCGCCCCGTGCCCGCTCCAGGCCAAAGAGGCGAGGGCGACGGCGCCAGCCATCGATGCGAGCCACACGCCCGGCCTGATCAACAGCACGATCAGCGCGATCATCCGCACTGCCCACGCCAGCCCGACGTCGGTTTCCAGCAGCATCATTTGCAGGTGTGGCCATAGCGCCGCGAGCGCGGTTTCGCCACTCATGGCGCGGGTCATCAGCACCAATCCTGCCACTGACAACAACGCCCCGATCAATGCCATCCCGCGCAGCACCGGCCGAAACCGCAGCAGCGTCCCAGCGCCGTACAGCGCAAACAACGCCAGCCCGAACAACAGCAGCAAATCCACATACAACGCAAACCGCAGCACGATGTTGATCAGTTCAGCCATCGCTCACTTCACTTTGAACGTGACGTTGCCGGTGATCGGGTGCGTGTCGCTAGACACCGCGCGCCATTGGACTTGATAAGTACCGGCGGGCAGCGGCGCGAGCGGGGTGATCAGCATGCTTTTCGGGTCGCTGCCGGCGCTGACTTTGGCTTTCATTGGCATCGGCGAATGGGCCATGCCGGGCATTTCGGTCATGACCAGTTTGGCGCCGGAGAATTTTGTCAGCAGGTTCTCGGAAAAATGCAGTTCGATCTTGCCGGGCGCGGCGCCGTCGGCACCTTCGGCCGGGGTCGAAGAGAGCAGTTTCGGGTGGGCCTGGGCGAGGCTGCTCAGGAACAAGCCGCTGGCGAGTACAAGGCTGATTTTCAAGGTGTGCATGCAAGAGCTCCGGGTTGTTTTTTATGGAATTCAGAACCACATCCGCACACCAAGCACGAGGCGCGCTTCGCTGCGATCCTCGCCTTCGTCGCGGGCGTAATCGGCGGTGTTGCCGTAGGTGCGGTTCCAGGTCACGCCGATGTAGGGCGCAAATTCGCGGCGGATTTCATAGCGCAAACGCAGGCCGGCTTCAGTGTTGCCAAGGCCGGACCCGATGCCGCGCTGCGCATCGTTCTTGCCGTAGACGTTGACTTCGACGGTGGGTTGCAGGATCAGGCGATTGGTCAGCAGGATGTCGTAGTCACCCTCCAATCGCAGCGCGCTCTGGCCGCCTTCGCCGATGAACGCAGTGGCCTCGGCCTCGAAGTTGTACAGCGCCATGCCCTGCACACCGAACGCGGCCCAAGTCTGCGGCGCGCCGGGTTTGAAGTCCTGACGCACGCCGCTGACCACATCCCACCACGGCGATATCGCATGGCCCCAGAGCGCCTGAATCTCGGCGTCTTCGGTCTTGCCGTTGCTGCGTTCACCTTCGGAGCGCAGCCACAGACGATCGATGTCGCCACCGATCCAGCCGGACAGATCCCAGGCCAAGGCGCTGCCGTCATCGGCGTCCTGCCATTCGAGTTTGTCGGCGAGGAAGTAGCTGTTGATCGCGCTGTCATGGACCTGATGGCCGCCGGGGCTGGTGAACACAGCTGTACGGTCGGCATCGGTCAGTGGCGGGATCGGCGTGCGGCTTTCGGTCGGCGCGGCGGGCTGCATCATGCCGTCGGCCATACTTTGCATCGCGGAATGATCCATGCCGGACATCTGGCTGTGATCCATGCCCGGCATGTCGTTGGCGGCCATCGCCGAACTGCCGATCAGCAACAAAGAAAACGCTGTGAGTCGAGTCATCATCGGCCCCCTCATTCTTCTACCCGCACTTCGCGGAACATGCCCATTTCCATGTGGTACAGCAGGTGGCAGTGATAGGCCCAGCGGCCGAGTGCGTCGGCGGTGACGCGGTAGGTGCGGCGCGTGCCGGGCGGCATGTCGATGGTGTGTTTGCGTACCTGGAAGTCGCCGTTTTCGTCTTCCAGATCGCTCCACATGCCGTGCAGATGAATGGGGTGGGTCATCATCGTGTCGTTGACCAGCACCAGGCGGATGCGCTCGCCGTACATCAGGCGCAAAGGTTCGGCGTCGGAGAATTTGATGCCGTTGAACGACCAGGCGAACTTCTCCATGTGGCCGGTCAGGTGCAGTTCGACCGTGCGGCTCGGGTCGCGGCCATCCGGGTCTTCGAAGGTGCTGCGCAGGTCGGCGTAGGTGAGCACGCGGCGGCCGTTGTTGCGCAGACCGAGGCCGGGATCGTCGAGTTTTGGTGCGGTGGTCATGGCTTGCATGTCCACCAGAGGATTGTCTTTTTCGCTGTCGGGATGGGATTGCATCGGCCCCATCGTCGAGTGATCCATGGTGCTCATGTCCATTGAACCGTGATCCATGCCGCCCATGCCCATGTCGTCCATGGTCACCAGTGGGCGCGGGTCCAGACCCGGTACGGGCGCAGATAACCCGGCGCGAGTGGCGAGGGTGCCACGGGCAAAACCGGTACGATCCATAGCCTGGGCAAACAGGGTGTACGCCTCGGCGTCCGGCTCAACGATGACGTCGTAAGTCTCGGCCACGGCGATGCGCAGTTCATCGACGCTGACCGGTTTGACGTGCAAGCCGTCCGCCGCAACTACGGTCATTTTCAATCCGGGAATGCGCACGTCGAAGTAGGTCATGGCCGAGCCATTGATCAGGCGCAGACGCAGTTTTTCCCCGGGGCGAAACAGGCCGGTCCAGTTGTTGTCCGGCGCGTGGCCATTCATGAGGAAGGTGTAAGTGGCGCCACTGACGTCGGCAATGTCGGTGGGATTCATTTTCATCTCTGCCCACATCTTGCGATCGGCAACGGTGGCGCCCCAGCCTTTTTCGCTGACGTCATTGATGAAATCGCCAACGGTGCGTTTGTCGAAGTTGTAGTAGTCGGACTGTTTTTTCAGGGTTTTCATCAGGCTGGTCGGGCCTTCGTCGCTCCAGTCGCTGAGCATCACCACGAACTCGCGGTCGTACTGGAACGGCTCCGGTTCCCTGGCGTCGATCACCAGCGGCCCGTAGACGCCGGCCTGTTCCTGCAAGCCGGAATGGCTGTGATACCAGTAGGTGCCGTTCTGCCGCACCTTGAATTGATAGACGTACACGCCACCCGGTTCGATGCCGTGAAAACTCAGGCCGGGTACGCCGTCCATGTTCGCCGGCAGCAGAATGCCGTGCCAGTGAATCGAGGTGCTGGCGCTGAGTCGGTTGCGCACCCGCAGCGTCACCGTATCGCCCTCGCGCCAGCGCAGCAGCGGGCCGGGCAGGCTGCCGTTGATGGTCATCGCCGTGCGTGGGCTGCCGGTGAAGTTGACCGGAGTTTCGCCGATGAACAGCTCGAAGTCGCTGCCGCTCAGTTCATGCAATTGACCGGGCGCATTCAGCGCCCAGACCGGCGTGCGCCACAGACCGAGGCCACCGAGCAGGCTGCCGGCGGCGAAGCCTTTGACGAAGGTGCGTCGTGATGGGTTGGAAGGCATGCGCTGGAAATCCCCGTTTGACTCATGACGGGGAGGCTAACCAGCGCCAGCTTTCAGTTGGCTGAGGCGGAGATTACAGTTTTGACAGGTTTAACGCGGCAAACGTCCCGAGATCCATGCACATTCCACCCTCGGACTTCCAGTTGGAAGTGCTCGCTTTGGCTTTGTGTAACAGCGGTAGCCATTCGTGCAGCGCTCCCAGGTTGTTTTTGTAACCTGGAATATGACTGGCGCTCACATACTGCATGAACTCGGGTTGCCCGGCAGCCGAGTAAAAGACGGGTTCATTGGCACCGTCCTCTTCAGCAAAACAGAACTGCTCCCCATCGTGATAGAAGCTGATGAAGTGTGCATGCTGCGGGATATCGCTCCAGCTCTCCCAGCCAAATGCCGGTTGCCCCAGTTCCTTCGACTTTTGCGCCAGAGCCTTTTTGCCTTTGGTGGACATATCGTGAATGTCGACAGTAACGAACCAGCGTTCCGACTCAAAAGCTTCAGGGTCTTTCATGGCCGCCGCGATCAGCGAGTCAGGCTGGGTGTCTTGCACTTGCCGGAATTTTTGCCGAGCTGTCCAGGCCGCTTCGATTTTTTTGAAGCAGGCACTGTCGACATCGATGGCCTCCGACTCAGACCAGCGTTCAGCGAACCAGCGTTTTGCGTCCTGTATCGCTACGGTATCGTCCGTCAGGATGCCGAGTTCAATCCAGTGATTGGCTGCCTGACCCTCAATGCCCAAGCCATTGGCTGACGCATTGGCGCTCCCTGCGATCAGTTCGTTTTCGCCAATATAAGCCTTGGCATGGAGTCGGGGGAGGCTGCGAATCTTCGCTGGATGCAGTTGCAGCAGATGTCTTACCACTGCGGGGTTGGTTGCCCCGGCGGACAGATCAAGCAGAATACGGACGTCCCCCTGGCGTTGATCAAGACCCAGTTCCGAAATGGCGCCTTCGCCCCAAAAGGCTACGGCAATATCCAGTGAACCTTTGACTTCGCGCGCCCATTGAGCGAGTTGTTGCTGGTTTTGAATCAATCGTGTCATCAGTACAACTCTGAGAGGGTTAAAAGAAATTCTGCCGGAGTTGTTGACCCTAGAGGCCAAGCCCTTCCTGCACTACCTGCAACAAGTTGTTCTCGGTCAGCGCAATCGCATCCAGCTCCTGACCGGTTTCGACGGTTTGCAACCACCAGTGGCTCTCATGGTGTTCATCGACGGTGCGCAGCAGATAGGTGTTCCTGTCTTCCAGGGTGATTTGCACCCGGCCGGCGCCATCCTCGGTAAATCGTGCGATGGGATCAAATGTCAGGCTTCGATCATTGGCCTCGATCACCAGTTGGTCGATGGCGTAATCGTGAGGCTCACCATCGGGTGAGGTTTCGCAAACGTGGGTCGGATTGCGGCGAATCTTCAACCCAACCTCGGTGACCGGCTGCAGCCACGCCTCGATGCGGTGGTACAAGTCGTACACCTGCGCCGGCCAGCAATCGATCTCCAGCGCGGCATCCGCGTGGGTGTGCCGGGTTTGCTTGAGTTTGGCGGCGAGTTCGTCTGCTTTACTCATTTCGGATCCCTTGGTTTGATGTCTGCCTGTTAATCGTAGACCTTTCAACGGCGTACGGCGTTGCCTTGCGTCATGCGCTTGCAACACAAGCGTGTCGAAATCAGCGCTGGCCAAGTCTGGTCAGGATTGAAAACCACGGACGCAGGCGTCCCAAGGAGCGGGTAGATGAAAAAGCTGTTTACAATTTTGGCAGTGATTGCGCTGACGGCCGGTAGCATCGGTTTGAGTTCGGCGCGCCAATCGCAGGCGAGCAAGGCCCAGGCGGAATCGGTGGCGGGGGTGTTCGATTACTACCTGCTGGCGTTGTCCTGGTCGCCGACCTTTTGTTTGACGCACAAAGATGACTCGCAGTGCACGGGCAAGGGCTACGGCTTCGTGCTGCACGGTTTGTGGCCGCAATACGCCAAGGGTGGCTGGCCGGAATCCTGCCCGCCGCTGACCACGCTGAACGCGGCGCAAACCAGCCAGGGCCTGACGCTGTTCCCGACCAAAAAACTGCTCGACCACGAATGGGCCAAGCACGGCACCTGCAGCGGCCTCGGCGCGATGGGTTATCTGGATGAAGCGGACAAAGCCGTAGCGGCGGTGAAAATCCCCGATGAACTGCAACCGTTCAGCAGTTCCTATTACTTCGAAGCGCAGGAAATTGCTGACCTGTTCCGCAAGGCCAACCCGGGGATTCCGGCGGATGGCATCGCGGTCATTTGCAGCGGCCCGGAACTGTCGGAAGTGCGCGTGTGCATGGGCAAGGATTTGCAGTTCGGTGCGTGTGGCAAAGGTGTGAAAACCCAGTGCCGGGCGGGGGATATCCGGGTGCCGCCGTCGCGCTAAGCTGAGCGGTTTCCACGTATCAAAAAGGCGCCCGATCGGGCGCCTTTTTGGGTCTGAAGGTTTGAAGCGCCTGGAAAATTCCCGCATGCTTGCGCCCCCCAAAAGGATGACCCGCAACATTGCAAGGAGCTGTTCATGAGCGGAAAACCCGCCGCCCGCGTCACCGATCCAACCGCCTGCCCATTGCCGGGACATGGCACCAATCCCATTGTCAGTGGCTCCCCGAATGTGAATTTCGACGGCTTGGCGGCTGCGCGGATGACTGACAAATCCGCCTGCGGTAGCCCGATTACCGGCGCTGTTGCGTCGACGGTGTTCATCAATGGTTTGAACGCCGCGACACTGGACAGCACCGGTGGTCACGGCAATGTCGTCATCGGCGGTTCAGGCACGGTCATCATCGGTGACACAGTGACATCGGCTCCCTTCAGTGGCTTGTTGCCGATGCCGGTGCATTTCACTGACCGGTTGAAACTGGTCAATGACGTGACCGGTGAGCCCATGCCTGATCATCCTTACGTTATTCAGCGCGCTGACGGACGTCTGGAACATGGGGTGTCTGACGCGAACGGATTTACTCACCAAGTCAGCTCGCATCTGCCGGAAACCATCAAGTTGTTTTTGGAGGAGTAAGGGATGACTGCTGAAACGGTAACGTGCGCGAAGGGCAACAATTACAAGCTGCACAAGGAACATGCGCTGACGGACAAGAAGGATGTCAGTGACAAGCCTGTGCCGGTGGAGAGTACCAAGGCGATTGTGGTTTTTATCGGAGGTGCGGGAGATAAGGAGAGTTATTATTTTTCGGGGCCTTATGAAAACATCCAGGATGCACGACTTGCATTTGATCGGCGCACTGAGACATTAAAGGGAGAAGGGAAATATAAATCGGAATGGTTGGGTTACAACGAAGTCAGAGGAAAGCAGGACATTCAACGGCACGTGCTAAGCCTTATTCCGTATAAAAGCTGTCCCGTGTATATCGTCGGCCATAGCCTCGGCGGCTGGAATGGTGCGCACCTGTCCAAAATAATGTCGGATTGGGGTTACAAGGTTCAGATGCTGATCACTCTGGATCCTGTGGGTGAAGGGGCTTTGGTGTGGCTGGGCTCAGACATTTATCGCGAACGTCCCGCGCCAGTTTCGGTTGATTGGATCAATATCAAGGCAACACCTTCCAAGAGAGACCCATCAGACGGGGTCGCGGACTTCGGGGAAAAATGGATTATCTCCTGCGGACCGTCAATTAACGTAAATGTCGACACGAATCACGCTAACGCACTGGGATTGCTAAACGCCCCAATCGCTGATGGTAAATCTGCAAGTGACTTGCTGTTTGATTCAATCATGAAGGAGTTTTCGTGATGTACAGGTTTTTCCTTAGCGTGGTTCTGGCTGTCTGTTCGGGATGTGCAAAGGACCATTTACAGCCTCCGGCAAATTTAAGTTATGTGTCCGTAGACAGGTCGAGTTCCCTTTTATATGTCATCAAATATCAATCCGATGTGGATGTTTTGAACCTGTTTGGCCGAGGCGAAAGGCAAGGGATGGCTTCGGGGACATTGAGGTGCGCGTTAGCGGATGACCACGATTTTTCGGTTGGCAAAGCTATTCAGTTTTCTGCAGTGGGGCTGGTAGATTCTGATATACGCGAAAACGGTAACTCCAGATTCTCCTTTTCGACCAGTACATTTATCACTGAAACCTCCAGCGACCGAAGTACGGAGAGAGATCTGTCAGTGGCAGAACTGAACCACCTTCTCGCCAACAAACAACAAATCCCCTGCAAAGTCGTCGTCACCGCCTACGGCTACAAACCCTACTACTCCAACACCATGAACATTCCCGTCGCGGATCTGCTGCGGGAAATCAACAAACCCCGATAACAGAAGCAAGGGGGATTTCAGGCGAATCCCCCCGCATCCACCCCCAACTCCCCACGCAAAAACTCCACCAGACCGCGCTGTAACCCGCTCAACACACCCTCACGACTGACCAACGCCAATTCCGTCGGCGCCAGTTCCGGCAAATCCGTACACACCTGATGCTCAGGCAACACCGCCGACACCGGCAGCACCGACACTCCCAGCCCTGAGGCCACCGCTGCTTGAATCCCGGTCAGACTGTGGCTGCCAAACGCCACCCGCCACGGTCGCTGGGCAACATCGAGTAAACGAATGGCGCGCTGCCGATACAGGCAGCCTTGCGGAAACAACGCCAACGGCAACACACCGCTCGACGAATCAAACTCCGCACCTTTGACCCACACCAGCCGCTCCGGCCAGGTCGCCCACGCCGGGCCGCTATCGGGTTCGCGTTTGATCAGGGCGATGTCGATGTCGCCGGCATCGAGGCGCTGGCGCAGATCGAGGCTCATGCCGCTGAGAGTTTCCAGCCGTGCTTGCGGATGGCTGCGGGTGAAGCCTGCAAGGATCAGTGCCATGCGCCGCGCGTCGAAGTCTTCCGGCATGCCGATCCGCAGGATTTCCAAGTCGAGGTCGCTGGCCAGCGCTTCAGTGGCTTCAGCGGACAGCGCGAGCAAACGGCGGGCGTAGTGGATCAGCAGTTCGCCGTGTTCGGTGACGGCGACATTCAGTCCGGTACGGTCGCGCAGCAGCAGGGCGTGGCCAACGAGGTCTTCGAGTTTGCGCACCTGCTGGCTGACCGTCGACTGGGTCCGGTGCACGCGCTCGGCGGCGCGGGTGAAGCTGCCTTCATCGACCACGCAGACAAAGGTTTTCAGTAATTCCAGGTCCAGCATGGCGGCGCTCTCGATAGTGGCTTTTCAACTGACGATTGGCTATTTATTTAATTTCACACTATCACCGAGCGCTCATAAGCTGAAGTCCTCACTACAGAGGATTCGACCAATGACACTCATCCACACCCCGCGCCCGCAGTGGCTGACCTTCGATTGCTACGGCACGTTGATTCAATGGGACGAAGGCCTCAAAGCCGTTGTCGGCGAAATTCTCAGCGAGAAGGGCGAGCATCAGGTCGACGTCGGGCAACTGATCGAAGTCTATGATCGCCATGAACATCGCCTCGAACAAACGCCGCCGCACCGATCATTCCGCGAGCTCAGCACCCTCGGCCTGCAATTGGCCCTGGAAGAGTTGGGCCTGCCCAGCCTGCCCGAAGACAGCCAGCGTCTGGCCGCCGCGATCCCGAAAATGCCGCCGTTTGCCGAGGTGATCGAGACCCTGCGTGAATTGAAAACCATGGGTTTCAAACTGTGCATCGTCTCCAACACCGACGACGAGATCATTGCCGGCAACGTCGCGCAACTCGGCGGCTATATCGATCGGGTGATCACCGCGCAACAGGCCGGCGCCTACAAACCGGCGCCGCGCCTGTTCGACTACGCTCATGAGCAGTTGGGCGTCAGCCGCGCAGAGGTGGTGCACATCTGCGCCAGCCCCATGCTCGACCACACGGCGGCGCGGGACATGGGTTTTCGCTGTGTGTGGATCGATCGCGGCACCGGTCGCCAGTTGCTGCCGGACTATCGCCCCGACGCGATCCTCAACCGCCTCGATCAAGTGTTGCCGCTGTTCAAATCCCTCGGTTGGTAACGGAGAATCGTCATGGCTCACACCCTGAGCGCCAGTGCGCGGGCCTCACGCCCGACAGCGCTGAACCTCGACACGGAAGCGATCATCACCGCGCGCAGCGAACTCGCGGCGTGCTTTCAATTGGCCGCGTTGCATGGCCTGGAGGAGGGCATCTGCAATCATTTTTCGGCGATGGTGCCGGGGCATGACGATCTGTTTCTGGTCAATCCCTACGGTTATGCGTTTGCCGAAGTGACTGCGCAGAATCTGCTGGTCTGCGACTTCGACGGCAATGTGGTTGAAGGCGAAGGCCAGCCGGAAGCCACGGCGTTTTACATTCATGCGCGCCTGCACAAGCAACTGCCGCGAGTGAAAGTCGCCTTCCACACCCACATGCCTCACGCCACGGCGCTGTGCCTGTTGCAAGGGCCGCCGCTGTTGTGGCTGGGGCAGACCGCGCTGAAGTTCTATGGGCGCACGGCGGTAGACGAGGATTACAACGGTCTGGCGCTGGACGCGTGCGAAGGCGACCGTATCGGCAGTGTCATGGGCGATGCCGACATTCTGTTCCTGAAAAATCACGGCGTGATCGTTACCGCGCCGACCATCGCCGAAGCCTGGGACGACCTCTATTACCTGGAGCGCGCCGCGCAGGTGCAATTGCTGGCGATGGCCACGCAACGGGAACTGAAGCCTGTGCCTCATGCCATTGCACAACGCGCCTATGAGCAGATGCGCGAAGGTGATCCGCAAAGTGCGCGCGCGCATCTGCACAGTGCGATGCGGCGCCTGGCCCTTCACAACTGACTAACCCGAAAGAGGCAATCGAAAATAAATCTGCGAACAGCGATCATCCAAACTCGTTGCGCGCCGATATACCTGGGCGGGACCGGGGTGTTTGCCCCGTAGATTCCGGTGGGCTACGCTCACAAACATAAGGGTTTTCCCGCTGGCGCCCTTGTCGTACCTGCCCAGGACTTGCTTTTGCCTATCCCTATTCACGACCCGCAACAGGCCCCCGGCGCGCTTAAACGCCTGCCGTTACGCAAAGCCGCGGTGCTGTTTATCGTTGCAGTGAGTCTGTGCCTGTCCGGTTTGCTGTACCTGCAACTGGAGCAGTCGCGACGGCAGGATCTGGCGGTAGCGGAGGTGGCTTCGAGCAATCTGACCCGGGCCATGGCGCAGCAGGCCGAGGACACATTCCTCGCCGCCGATCTGGTGATGACCAGCCTGGTCGAATGGATTCAGGACGACGGCTACGGCGCCGCGCAGAAACCGCGTTTGCAGAGAACTTTTGCCCGACGGGTGCAGCAACTCGATCAGTTGCACGGGGTGTTCCTGTTCGATCGCGAAGGCCAATGGGTGATTACCTCGTTTGCCGATCTGCCCCGTGGCAATGGCGTGGCCGACCGCGAGTACTTCAAATTCCACCAGCAGAATGCCTCGACAGTGGCGCACATCGGCCCGGCGATCCGCAGCCGCGAGAACGGCGAGTGGATCATCCCGATTTCCAAGCGCATCAATGATCACGCCGGCAATTTTCAGGGTGTGCTGCTGGCCGGGATCAAGATGTCGTACTTCGATCGTTTCTTCGAAAGTTTCAGCCTCGATGACCAAGGCATCATGTTTCTCGGTCTGAGCGACGGCACCTTGCTCGCCCGCCGTCCGTTTGTTGAAAACCAGATCGGCACGTCGCTGGCGCAAGGGCGGATTTATCGCACGTTGCTGCCCGAAGCCTCGGCTGGCACCGCAATGATCGATTCGGTGGTCGATGGCGTTGTGCGTTTGTACGGCTATCGGCGCTTGGCGGCGTATCCGCTGGTGGTGTCGGCGGCGACGTCGCGCGACACGATTCTCGAGGGTTGGTACGCCCGCGCATTCCAGTCGAGTGTGATTGTCGCCCTGGTGATCCTTGGCGTCGGCCTGTTTGGCTGGGTGTTCATTCACCAGGTGCGTGACGGCGAACGGATCGAGAAAAATCTGCGCAAGGCCCAGCGCACACTGGAGCAGATTGCGACCCACGACAGCCTGACCGGGCTGGCCAATCGACGTCTGTTCGAGCGCTCGCTGGAGATCGAATTCGCCCGTGGCGCGCGGCAGGTCAGCCCGGTCAGCCTGATCATGCTCGATATCGATTTCTTCAAGCGCTACAACGATGCCTACGGGCATGTCGCCGGGGATCATTGTCTGACCCAGGTCGCACAGGTGCTGCAGACGTGCTGTCAGCGCAAGTCTGATTTGGCGGTACGTTATGGTGGCGAGGAGTTTGCGGTGCTGTTGCCGGACACCGATATCAACGGTGCGCTGGCGATTGCCGGGCAGATCCGCCGCAGCGTGATCGACAAGCACATCATCCACAGTGGCTCGCCGACCGGTTACCTGACGGTGAGTCTGGGTTGTTATTCGTTTATTCCGAGCGGCAATGACAGCCCGGAAGTGTTTATCCAGCGTGCCGATGCGGCGCTGTATCAGGCAAAAAATGCCGGACGCAATCGCGCGGCGGTGCTGTCGCTGGACAGCGGCCTGGCCGAATTGATGCGCTCCGATCGCTAACCCAGAGCCTGGCACAAACCCTGTGGGTGAGAGGGGATTGTGTGATTGTCGCAGGAACTTGTGGGAGCTGGCTTGCCAGCGATAACGGTCGGTCAGTCAAGGAAGATGTTGACTGTGCTGACGCTATCGCTGGCAAGCCAGCTCCCACAGTGATTTTCATCAAGCCAAGGTTATGTGAATACCCATACCACCGAGGGTTTTCACCACGGATGGCTCTTGTTCGTTCAGCCGCCCGTGCCACCGCCCGCACCGCCAGTCCCGCCGCCGGCCGAACCGGTGCCGCCGCCAGCCCCCGAACCCGAACCGCTGGCGCCGCCGTTGGTGCCGGTACCGGAACCGGCACCGTCGGAGCCATTACCGCCCGAAGGCGCGCCCGGCGTGTTATCCGGTGGCATGGTCGAACCGCTCGTAGCGCCGGATTTGGTGCCGGTGGCGTCAGCGCCATCGTTGGCGGCGAAGCTGGCGGCCGAGGCGCTGGCCAGCAGCCCGGCCAGTAACAACGAAGTGAGTTTGCGCGTGATCATGATCCGTCTCCAGAAAGGGGATGTACCTGATATTGGTCAGACGCGCAGGCCCCTTGGTGCCGGTTGGCTGACGAGCGGTCAGCCCTTGCACCCAGTGGCCTCCTGATCTTCTGGAATATTGGCTATTTGCCGAGCCGGGTGCGAGGACTAACGTAGCCACACATTCACTTGTTGCCCGGAGCCACCATGAAACCTCGTACCGATTTCTATACCGCTTCCCCAGACGCTCTGAAAGCGATGATCGCGCTGGAAACCGCGGTGTCCAAACTGCCGCTGGAAAAAAACCTGATCGAACTGGTCAAGCTGCGCGCTTCGCAAATCAACGGCTGCGCGTTCTGCATCGACATGCACACCACCGATGCGATCAAGGGCGGCGAAACCCCGCGTCGTCTGTTCGCGGTGACCGCCTGGCGTGAAGCGCCGTTTTTCAGCGACCGCGAACGCGCCGCGCTGCTGTGGACTGAATCGTTGACGCAGCTGAGCCTGACCCATGCGCCGGACGAAGATTACGAAGTAGTCGCAGCCCAGTTCACCCCGAAAGAAATGGTCGATTTGACCGTAGCAATCAACACCATCAACAGCTGGAACCGTCTGGCGGTGGGCTTCCGCAAAACCCCACAGGCTTAAGCCTCAACGCATAACCCCTGTGGGAGCGAGCCTGCTCGCGAAAGCGGAGTGTCAGATAACAACCATGGTGACTGATACGACGCTTTCGCGAGCAGGCTCGCTCCCACAGGGGAAATAAGCATGGCCAGAAAATAGTGATCAATGCCCATCCGCACTCGGCGCCGCCGGTGGTTGCACCTTGCGCATCAAGGGCACCATCGCGGTGGCGATGACGAAGCACGCCCCGATCATCAAAAAGGTGTCGCCGTAGGTTTGCGTCTGCGCCTCGCGGTAAGTCAGCAGCCACAACTGGCGCAGGCTGGCGGTGACGCCGACGTCGCCGCTCTGGCCCAGACTCGCGAGGTTGCCGCCGACCTGCGACAGCCACTGATTCATCGCCTCATTGCTGCTGTTCAGATGCTCGGCCAACCGCGTGAAGTGCAGGTTGGTGCGGTCATTGAGAATCGTCGCACACGCCGCAATACCAATCGCACCGCCGAGATTGCGCATCAGGTTGAACAGGCCCGACGCATGCTTGAGCCGTGCGGGTGCCAACCCTCCCAAGGTCAACGTCACCGCCGGCGGCACTGCCAGTTGCTGAGCAATCCCGCGCAACGCTTGCGGCAGCATCAACTCGCCGGCGCCCCAGTCGTGGGTGATCGGGCTGAATTCCCACATCGACACCGCGAATAAACCCAGGCCGATCATCATGATCCAGCGCAGGTCCATGCGATTGGCCAGAAAGGCATACAGCGGAATCGCCATGATCTGGAACACGCCAGTAGAGAAAACCGCCAGACCAATGTCCAGTGCGCTGTAGCCGCGCACGCGGCCGAGGAACAGCGGTGTCAGGTAAATCGTCGCGAACAGGCCAATGCCGGTGACGAACGAAAAGAAGCAGCCGAGGGCGAAATTGCGATCCTTCAACGCACGCAGATCGACGATCGGATTGGCCACGTGCAAGGTGCGGCCAATGAACGCCAATCCTGCCAAGCCACTGATCCACGCGGTGGTCAGAATGGTCTGGTCGCTGAACCAGTTCCAGCGCGGGCCTTCTTCGAGGGTGTATTCCAGGCAGCCGAGAAACAGCGCGAGAAACACCATGCTCAGATAGTCCGCGCCTTTGAGCAGGGACAATTCCGGTTGGTCGATTTTCACCAGCATCGGCACCGCTACGGCAACGAAAATCCCCGGCACCAGGTTGATGTAGAACAACCAGTGCCACGAGGAAATATCGGTGATCCAGCCGCCAATCACCGGCCCCAATGTCGGCGCCAGTGACGCGACCGCGCCGATGGTCGCGGCGGCGATTACCCGTTGTTTGCCGGTGAAGAAAAAGAACGCCGTGGTGAACACCAGCGGAATCATCGAGCCGCCGAGAAAACCTTGCAGCGCGCGAAAGGCAATCATGCTCTGGATGTTCCAGGCGATGCCGCAGAGCAAACTCGCCAAGGTAAAACCGACCGCCGAAGCGCAGAACAACCAGCGCGTCGAGAACACCCGTGACAGCCAGCCCGACAGCGGAATCACGATGATTTCGGCGATCAGGTAACTGGTCTGCACCCACGCGGTTTCATCGGTACCGGCGGAGAGTCCACCGCCGATATCGCGCAGCGACGCCGAGACGATCTGGATATCCAGCAGCGCGATGAACATGCCGATGCACATGGTAGCGAAGGCGAATACTTTGGTCGCGGTCGCCATGTCCGCCGCGTTGAACGGTTGCGCTGGGGCGGCGAGGGTGGTGCTCATGGCGCGACGGCCACGGCGCTGGTTTCCGGTTGCGCGCGGGTGTCGACTTCCGCCGTTACCGAGAGGCCCGGGCGCAGGTGACCGAGCACGCCGTCGGCCGGGTCGAGGAGGATGCGCACCGGTACGCGCTGGACGATTTTGGTGAAGTTGCCGGTGGCGTTTTCCGGCGGCAGCACACTGAATTGCGAGCCAGTGGCGGGGGCGAGGCTGTCGAGGCGGCCGTGGAATTCCTGACCGGAGAGGACGTCGGCGCGGATGCTCACGCGTTGCCCGGGTTTCATCCGCGCCAATTGGTCTTCCTTGAAATTGGCATCGACCCACAAGCCTCTGGCCGGCACCACCGACAACTGTTGCGAACCGGCCTGCGCGTAGGCGCCAACCCGTGCGCGCCGGTTGCCGATCACCCCATCGACCGGCGCGCGCAGTTCGGTGTAGCCGAGGTTCAGTTGCGCCAGATCACGCTCGGCGCGGGCTTGTTGAAGGGCGGCACGGGCCTGTTGTTTCTGGGTGTCGATCACCGCCAGTTGGCGTTGCGCGGCGAGCAGTTCGGCCTGGGCGCGGGCGCTCAGGGCTTGCGCGGTTTTGAAGGTGGCGTCGGCGCGTTGTGCGCTTTCTACCGACACGGCATTGGTGGTCACCAGGCGTTTGTAGCGTGCGTTGTCATCCCGTGAACGTGCGGTTTCCGCACCGGCAGCATCGATGCCGGCGCGGGCCTGGCCGATCACTGCTTGTTGCAGTTGTTCGGTGGCGTCGAGGTTGGCCAGCAGGGCTTCTTCGGCGGCCACTGCGCCTTCGGCCTTGGCGAGGTTGGCGCGATAGTCGCGGGCGTCGAGGCGGATCAACACGTCGCCGGCCTTCACGTGCTGGTTGTCGCTGACCAGCACTTCGTCAATGTAACCGGCGACTTTCGGCCCGATCACCGTGACATCGCCACCAATATAGGCATCGTCGGTTTCTTCAAGAAAACGCCCGGCGCCCCACCAGTGCACGGCGTACACACCGGCGAAGATCAGCGCGAGCAAACCCGCGCCGGGAAGCAGCAAGCGTTTAAGCAGGGGCGGCTTGGTCTTCACCACAACAGGTTCGAGGGTGGGCATGCTGGTCATGGCGAATTACCTGCGTAAACGGGTCGTTATTACGGCTGTAATATGACGTAGGTAATATTTAGTCGCAAATGATTTCTGACGCCGATCGTCAGTTGCTTGTTTGCGCTGAAGAAGGTTCGCGCCAAGCTCAGGTTTTGGAGCAGGCATTTTTTAACGGCAGTGATCCAGGCGCTGCAATTGATTCGCCTCGCCCCGTCAGCGTGGGACTGACGCGCGCCGGCAACTTTCAGGCCCTCGGGGAAACCCTGATAGCGTGCAGTGCCGTGGCCTTGCTGCTGACAATAAAGCCAGGCAAAGCAATTGTTTAAGAAATGTAAGCGCTGTAGGAAGCGTCTTGCATTTGTGTAGGAGGGCTCCGACTATCACGATCATTGATGACATGGCATTACGCCATTTTATGATCGCAAGGATGTTGCGTGCCGTTTCCGTTTCGCGCTGTTTTTCGCCGTCGTTCCCCGCTTTGCCCGCTGCTGTCGGCCTTTGTGTTGAGTGTGTGTGCCTCCTCGATTGAAGCCGCCGAACCTGTAGCGCCGGGCCAGGAAGTGCTGCGCCAGCAGCAACAGCAACAGCGCGATCTGCAACAACTGCAACTTGAACAGAGAAAACGGCAATTGGAGCGTGGCGCGTTCGGCCCGACGCCGATCACCCCGGCCATCCCGCAAACCGTTGCTCCCGATGAACGTTGCTGGCCATTGAGCGGCGCGCACATCGGTGGTGTCACGCTGATCGACAGCGACAAACTCAACGCACGGATCAAACCGCTACTGGTGCCATGCATGGGCGTCGGCCAGATCAATCATCTGTTGGCGACCATCACCGCGAGCTACGTCGACAAGGGCTACATCGCCAGCCGTCCGTATCTGCTCAGCGCACCAGCAGCGGGGCAGTCGCTGGATATCCGTGTTGACGAAGGCTACATCGAGTCCATCGAACTGGCCGATCAGAGTCTGCCGGTGTCCCTCGGCGGCGCGTTTCCGAACATGCTCGGCGAGCCGCTGAACCTGCGCGATCTGGAGCAAGGCCTCGATCAATTGAATCGCTTGCGTTCGATCGATCTCACCGCCGATATCGCTCCCGGCAGCCAGCCCGGCGCCTCGCGAATCATCCTGCGCTCGCGCAGCGCTGCGCCGTCACGCTGGGCCCTGAATGCCGGGATCGACAACCTCGGCAGCGCCAGCACTGGGCGCGACCGCGACACCGTCAGCCTCAGTCTCGATAGCCCGCTGCAACTCAACGACCTGTTGAGCCTCAGCGCCAGCGACACCCTCAATCAGGGTGACCGCTACAACCGCAATGCCAGCCTGTATTACGCGATCCCTTACGGCTACTGGACTTATAGCGTGTTCGCCAGCCACGCCGAATACCGTGCGCCGTTCAAACTGCCAAGCGTGACTTTCCACAGCACCGGCATCACCGATCAGGTCAGTCTGCGCGCCGACCGCGTGTTGTGGCGCGACCAGAGTCGCCAGCTCAGCGCCAACCTGCAACTGGCGCACAAGGATGTCGACAGCTATCTGCAAGACGTTCGCCTCGGTATTCAGAGCCCGACCCTCACCGTGGCCGAGGCTGGGCTCAATCTGTTCTGGCTCGACCGCGCGGTGTGGAACCTCGACGTCAATTACGCCCAGGGGCTGCGCTGGTTTGGCGCCGACGACGACTCTCAGCAGCAGATCAACAACCTGCCCAAGGCACAGTTCCGCAAGTACCGCGCTGGCCTCAGCCAATGGCGCAATGGTCAGCTTGGCGCGCAGGCCTGGCAGTGGCAGAGCCAGCTTAATTTGCAGTACAGCCCGGATCCGTTGCCGGCCATCGAACAATTGCTCGGCACCGACGATTCGGCGGTGCGCGGTTATCGGGTCAGCAGTGCCTCCGGCGCCAGCGGTGCGATCTGGCGCAACACCCTGCGCTTGCCTTTGCGCACTGAGTGGCCGGTGCAGATCACCCCGCGCGCGGGCCTCGACCACGGCTGGATCAAGGCCGATCACGGCGCTCAGGGCCAGCGCCTGAGTGGCGCCAGTGTCGGCGTGAATCTGGGCTGGAAGAACCTGCAAGTGGATGTCGATTACCAACGCGCGCTTAACACGCCGAACGGTCTGCAGCACGAGCCTGAAACCTGGCTGATGCGCGTGGGCCTGCAAATCTGAACAACGCAGTGAACAAACAGCCGTCGGATCTGAGCGCGTCAGCCACGGCCAAGACTAAACGCGCAACGTGATGCCGTACTCACATGGAGACGTTTTTATGCCAGCACACACCTTTGCATTTCATCTTTCGCCTCGGGGCAAATTGCGCTGGGCGATTGCCAGCCTGTTCTTCGCCGTGCACCTGCCGAGCGCGCTCGCCGGTGGCGTCGTGGTCGCCCCGGGACCCGGCGGCACCGCGCAATTGCAGACCCAGGGCGGTGTGCCCATCGTCAACATCGTCGCGCCCAACGGTTCGGGCCTGTCGCACAACCAGTTCCTCGACTACAACGTCGACCGCCAGGGCCTGGTGCTGAACAACGCCTTACAGGCCGGGCAATCGCAATTGGCCGGGCAACTGGCGGCCAACCCGCAACTGCAAGGCCAGGCCGCGAGCGTGATCCTCAACGAAGTGATCAGTCGCAACCCGTCCGCCATCAACGGCGCGCAGGAAATCTTCGGCCGGCCCGCCGATTACGTGCTGGCCAACCCCAACGGCATCTCGGTCAATGGCGGCAGTTTTATCAACACGCCGAACGCCAATCTGGTGGTCGGTCGTCCGGAATTGAATGACGGCAAACTGCAAAGCCTGAATACCCGCGACGCCAGTGGTCAGTTGCAGATTCAGGGCGGTGGCCTGCGCAACGGTGAGGGCTCGATCAACCTGATCGCGCCGCGTATCGACAGTCAGGGCGCGATCACTGCGCGTGATCAGTTGAATCTCACCGTCGGGCGCAATCAGGTTGATTACGCCAGCGGTCAGGTGAAAACCGTGGATCCGGCGGGCAATACCGCTGATCAACGCATCGACGCCAGCCTGTTTGGCGCGATGCAGGCCGGGCGCATCAATATTGTCAGCACGGCCGAAGGCGCAGGCGTGCGGGTTGGCGCAGTGCAAGTGGCCGGGCGTGACGGCGTGCAGATTCGCTCGGCCGGTGACTTGAGTGTCAGCGGTGAAGCGGTGGACAACAGCCTCGACGCGACCCGTGCCGGTATCCGTAGCAGTCAGGGCGATGTCGCTTTGCACAGCGGCAAGGACCTGACGTTGGCCGCCACTGACGTCGGTGGTCGTGACGTCACGCTCGACGCCAAGCGCAACCTGACCCTGTCGGCGGTCGAAAGCCGCAAGCTCCAGGAAAAGCGTGAAAACTGGAACAACAGCACCATCGGCATCACCTGGGAAACCTATGATCGCACCCAGACCGACAGTGAATCGCGGCAGCATGGCAGCCAGATTATCGCCAGCCGCGACGCCAAGTTGTCGTCCGGTAAAGACACCGAGCTGAAAGCCGCCAAAGTCCAAGCCGCGAAGACTCTCGACGTGCAAAGCGGCGGCGACTTGCGCCTGACTGCGGCCACCGAAAGCCACACGCAAACCGATCAAGGCAACCATCGCAAACACCTGTGGAAAGCCGACTGGAACAGCAGCAGCGAAGAGCAGCGCAGCGTCACCAGCCAGTTGAAGGCCGGTAACATCGCCCTGCAAACCGCCGCGTTGTTGCGCTCCGAAGGCGCCGAATTGAGCAGCGCCGGCGACGTGCAACTGGCCGGCAAACAGTTGGAAATCGCCACCGCCACACGGACCAATCGCAGCAGCGACAATCGCTATTCCGGTGACCTGGTCGGCGGTGGTTTCTTCGGCAAGACCGGCGATGCCGACAAGGGCAAGACCCAGCATCAGGGCAGCAAAATCAACGCCAGCGGCAAACTGATCGTCAAGGCTGACGATGTGCGCATCAGCGGCAGCCAGGTGCGTGGCGGCACCGACGCCAGCGTGATCAGCGATAAAGGTTCGCTGATCATCGACGGCGTGCAGGACTCCTCGCACAGCAACAACCATGACAAGGACAGCAAGTTCTTCGGCATCACCAAGGACGAGTCGCGGCAAAACAGCCAGGACAGCAGCACCGTGCGCAGTGAACTGGTGTCCGACAGCAACCTCAAGCTCAAGAGCGCCAAGGACATTGCAGTGGCCGGCTCGACGGTCAAGGCTGACGGGGCGCTGACGGCCGACGCGGCGGGTGACGTCAATGTGCATTCGGCGCAGAACACTCACGACAGCACTGACACCACGCAAACCCGTGGCTTCGATGCGTACGCCAAAGAGCAAACGCCAGAGCAGTATCGCGCCGGGATTCACTACGAAGACAAACAGCAAACCGTCACTAGCAACGACGTCACCCAGCAAGGCTCCAGCCTCAGCGGCGGCAGTGTGCAGGTGAAGGCGGGCGGTGACGTGACGCTCAAAGGCGCGCAAGTGAAATCCACTGCTGGCGATACCACGCTGAGCGGCAAACACGTCTCGTTGCTCGCGGAAGCAGACAGCCATAAAACTTCGACCGATACCTCCAGCACCGGCGGTGGTTTCTACTACACCGGCGGCCTCGACCGTGCCGGCAGTGGCGTCGATTTCGCCCACAGCACGGCGCAGGATTCGACCAGCAAAACCATCGCACAGACCACGAGTGTGCAGAGCAGCGGTGGCCTGACAATCAATGCCGACAAACTCGCTACCGAAGGCGCGCAGCTCAAGGCTGGCAACGGTCTGAATGTTGCCGCCAACGAGATCGACAACCGTGCCGCCAGCAACACTGACAGCAGCACGCACAATGAGAGCAACTGGTCGGCGGACATCGGCGCCAACGTCGAATACAAGGACATCGCCCGGCCGATCGCGGGCGCAGTCAAAGACGTGCTCGGCGGCAAGGTGCCGGACAAGGACTCGCTGGCCAATCTCGGTCAGCCGAATGTCGGAATCGACGTTGCGGTCGGTCACGGCAGCGCCAGCAAAACCGAGCAAAACAACAACGCTGTGGTCAGCCGTTTTGACGGCGGCACTGTCGATGTGAAAACCACCGGCACGCTGCACGACCAAGGCACGCAATACAACGCCAGCGCCGGCACAGTGAACATCAGCGCTGACCAACTGCTTGCCGATGCCGCGAGCAACTCACACAACAGCAGCGCGAACGCGGTGGATGCCAAGGTCGACGTGCGCGTCTACACCAAGACCGGTGAAGACGTGAATGTCGCCGGCAGCGGCGCGGGTGGCAGCAGTGCGTCGAGCAAGGACAGATCCACCGCCGTCGTCGGCGCTTATGCCGGCAGCCAGGGTGTAAACATCAAGGTCGGCGGCGATGCGCAGTTCGACGGCAGCCGTTTCGACGGCGGGCAGGGCGGTGTGAATATCAAGACTGGCGGTGATCTGGCGCTGAATCAGGCCACCGATCGGCAGAGCAACAATGACAGCAGCCTGCGCGGCAATGGCTCGCTGACGGTCGGCACCTTGCCGGGTACCGATGGCACCAACGTCGATCTCGGCGCCGGCTTTCAACTCGATCACACCGGCAAGCAAAGCACTGACACGCAGGCCCATGTGGCGAGCATCAGCGGCAACGGTCCGGTGCAACTCAGCAGCGGCGGCAATCAAGTCCAGCAAGGCAGCAAGATCGACAGCGCTGGCGCCATAAATCTGCACGCCGACGGCAAGCTCGATCTGCAAGCCGCTACCGACACTCACACTGCCACCGGCAGCAACCTCGGCGGCGGCTTGAAGGGCGGCGGCAGCAAAACCAGCAGCGAGAAGAGCCGTGATCAGGGTGGCAATCTGAGTGGCAACTTCAATATCGGTCGGGTCAACGAGGATTCGAAAACCCTTACTGGTAGCCAGCTCAGCAGCCAGAACGGCATCGCGTTGAGCGGTGATTCGATTCATCTGCAGGGCACGCAAGTCAGCGCACCGAACGTCAACATCGACGCGCAGAAGGGCGGCTATGTGCAGGAATCGGCGCAGTCCACCGACCACCGCAATAACTGGAACGTGGCGCTGAATGCTGGCGGCAACCTGAGCAGCAAAACCCCGACCGCCGCTGATGAGAAGGCCAGCAGCGACCACGGCTTCAATGCCGGGGCGAAAGTCGGTGTGGATTACCTGCAAGGCAGCACGCAGCAGAACAGCCAGATCAAGGCTGACAGCGTGGTTTTGAAGAGTGCCGGTGATGCACAGCTTTCTGGGGCGCGGATCGACGCAAAAACTGTCAGCGGCAAGGTCGCGGGTGATCTGAGCGTCGAAAGCCGTCAGGACTCCAGCAATCACGCCAAGGTCGATGTTGATCTGGGCCTGACCGCGAAGAAAAATCCACCGAGCGACAAGGAGAAACTCGCCGGCACCGACTACAAGCCGACGCTGAAAGCGCAGGGTGAGTACGCGCACAAGGACAGCGTTGCGCAGGCGTCCGGGATCAGTGCCAGCCAAGACGTGAACTTAGCAGTTGGCGGCGCGACACAACTGAGCGGCGCGCGGATTTCGGCGGCGCAAGGGAAGGTCGATCTGGGTGGTTCTAAGGTCAGCAGCACTGATCTGAGTAACCGTGACTACGGTATGAAAGCGGGCCTTGATCTGCCGCATAAAGCCGAGGAAAACGCACCAAAGGTTTCCCTGGAAAACGGCAACCTGAAAGTCGGCCCGGTCACCCTGAGCGGGCATCTGGACACCCAGACCCTGCAAGCCGGGATCGACGAAAAAGGCTGATTCACTGGCCAGTGGTGGATGCACTTGAACCTGCATTCACCACCAAACCCTGTGGGAGCGAGCCTGCTCGCGAAAGCGTCCGATCAGTCAATGCATCAAGTGACTGATGTACCGCCTTCGCGAGCGGGCTCGCTCCCACTTTGGTTTTGCCCCGGGCGTTAAAACTCGACTATCTTGCGCCTCCTAAATGCCATGGAGGCAAACAATGAAAACGGCATTCGCTGTACTCGGGGTTTTGTTGATCGCCCAACCATCCGTGTCCTTCGCGGATAACAGCAATGGTAAAAACCTCTATTCACAGCGCTGCGCTGTGTGCCACGGCGCCGATATAAAAGGCACCGGGCCGCTGGCGCATAAAAGCAATCCGCCCACACCTGACCTGACAACGCCTGCGTTCAAAAAACGCCTGAATGAATATCCGGGGGTGATTGTGTCGTCGATCATCCTTCGCCCGAACGGCAACCTGATTCCGAAAACGTTGCAGGAGAACGGGGTAAAGATACCGCCACACGCCTGGAGCATTAAGGATCTGCGCGATCTGCATGAATACATGAGCGGCGTGATTGCGCTAAAACGCTGATCTTCAGTTGCTGCGCGGACAGTCGGTCGAGGAATCCATTGCTTCGGCTTAATGGTAACCATTACTATTCACGCCCCTTTCCTCAGCACGCCGCCCATACCCCCATGCGTCCCCGCAGACCCGGCTTTTTCGAGCATTACGAAGAGTTGATCGCCACCTGGACTCGTCGCCTGCGCAATCGCGCGCAGGCCGAGGATCTGGCGCACGACACCTTTGTGCGGGTGCTTGAGTCGGATTCGGCGGCGGTGCAGCAGCCACGGGCGTATTTGCACCAGACCGCGCGCAATATCGCGGTCGACGGTTATCGGCGTGAGGATCGGCGCGGCGCCATGGAGTCACAGGCCCTTGATCACAGTGAGTCGTCATCCGGCGACCCGGAGCATTACATGCAGGCGATCCAGCTGGCCGACTCCATCGAGCGGGCGCTCAGCGAGCTGCCGGTCAATTGCCGCAAGATTTTTGTCTGGCAGAAGATCGAGGGCCTGACTCAGGCCGAAATCGCCGAACGCCTGGGGCTGTCCAAGAACATGGTCGAAAAGTATATGATCCGCACCCTGCGGCATCTGCGTGATCGCCTCGACGGGTTGCAGTCATGAGCCGCTGCGACATTTCCTCCCCAGCCCAACAGGACATTCCATGATGGATACGCGTGATTGCGCGTGCGGGCAAACAACGGTGCGCGATGACGCGGCTCGCTGGTTTGTGCGTTTGCAGGAGCCGGCCATCGATGCCGACGAGCAGCAGCGCTTCGACGCCTGGCTGAATCAACATCCGCAGCATCGTGACGAATTCCAGTTGCTCCAGGGCTTGTGGTCGGCGGCAGATTTGCTCCCGGCACCGCGCCTCAAAGCCCTCGTTGAAACACCACCAACCCGCCGCCAACGCCGTCCGCTGCTGCGTTATGCCGTGGCTGCCAGTGTGCTGGCGGTAGCGCTCGGGCTGGGTTTGTTCAGTGGTTTGAATCATCCGGGCGGTTACCGTGCCGAGTTCGCCACGGCGCTGGGCGAGCGTAAACATGTGGCGCTGCCGGACGGTTCGGTGATTGATCTGAACAGTCGCAGTCGCTTGCAGGTGCATTATGAAAAGGAGCGTCGCGTCATCGAATTGAGCGAAGGCGAGGCGATGTTCAGCGTTGCGCACGACACCTCGCGACCGTTCGTGGTCGAGACCGGCAATGGCAAGGTCACAGTCACCGGCACGCGTTTCGATGTGCGTCGCGATATCGCGCAAACCCGCGTGGCGGTGGAGCAGGGCACAGTGAAAGTACAGGGGCGTGATGCAGCGGATGATCAGTTCATCAACCTGACCGCAGGCCTTGGCACCTCTGTCGATGCGCAAGGCAAAGTCGCCGCAGCCTATGCGGTCAACGCGGCGGAATTAACGGCGTGGCGCAGCGGCAAACTGGTGTTCAACAACGCCAGCCTCAGCGAAGTGGTCGCCGAAGTGTCGCGCTATCGTGAGAAGCCGCTGACCGTGGCCAACCCGACCGTGGCCAGTCTGCGCCTGACCAGCGTGTTCAAATCCGACAACACCGACGCCTTGCTCAAGGCCTTGCCGAGCATCCTGCCGGTGGCCGTTCGCACTCTCGCGGATGGCAGTCAGGAAATAATCGCAAAATAAAATTCAGGTTTTTTTCGAGTTCATCGTCTTCCTGTTCAACTGCAACTGGTTTGCATTAACAGCCGCACACTCTTGCGATCCACAGGACTACGTACGACGTGAAAAACACCCCTGCCAACAACAAAAAATCCCCTTGGTTGCCGCTGGCCCTTGCGCTGGCGGTCAACGCGGCGATGCCGCTGGCCTTCGCTGGCGAAGCGATCCATATCCGCGCACAGCCACTGGGTCAGGCCCTCAGCGAACTCGGTCAGCAGACATCGCTGCAAGTGTTTTTCAGCCCGGACCTGGTCGCCGGCAAACAGGCGCCGGCGGTCGACGGTGATATCTCCCCGGAGCAGGCCTTGCGCCAATTGCTGCAGGGCAGTGGTCTGGATTATCAGATCAATGAAGGTTCGGTGACGCTGTCGCCGGCCGCGACTTCCGCCGCCAGCAACGGTCCGCTGGAACTGGGCGTGACCGACATCAAAGTAGTCGGTGACTGGCTCGGTGATGCCAATGCCGCCGTGGTGCAAAACCACCCCGGTGCGCGCACGGTGATTCGCCGCGAAGCGATGGTCGAGCAGGGCGCGATGAACGTCAGTGACGTGCTCAAGCGTGTGCCGGGCGTGCAGGTGCAGGATTCCAACGGCACCGGCGGCAGCGATATTTCCCTGAACGTCGGAGTGCGTGGTCTGACTTCGCGTCTGTCGCCGCGCTCCACCGTGTTGATCGATGGTGTGCCGGCGGCGTTCGCCCCGTACGGCCAGCCGCAACTGTCGATGGCGCCGATTTCCTCGGGCAACCTCGACAGCATTGATGTGGTGCGAGGCGCCGGCTCGGTGCGTTACGGGCCGCAAAACGTCGGCGGTGTGATCAACTTCGTCACCCGAGCGATCCCGGAAAAAGCCACCGGTGAAATCGGCACCACCCTGGAAACCACTCAGTACGGTGGCTGGAAACACATCGACACCGCTTTCCTCGGCGGCACTGCCGACAACGGCATGGGCGTGGCGTTGCTGTATTCCGGCGTCAACGGTAACGGCTACCGCGAACGCAACAACGGCAACGACATCGACGACGTGCTGCTCAAGACCCATTGGGCGCCGACCGATCAGGACGATTTCAGCCTCAACTTCCACTACTACGACGCCACGGCCGACATGCCCGGCGGTCTGACGCAGAAACAGTACGATGACAAACCGTACGACTCCGTACGGGACTACGACCAATTCACCGGTCGGCGCAAGGACGTGTCGTTCAAGTGGATCCGCCAGATCGACGAGCGCACGCAAGCGGAAATTCTGACCTATTACACCGACAGTTTCCGTGGCAGCACCATCGCCGCCCGCGACCAGAAAACCCTCAGCTCATACCCGCGTTCCTACTACACCTTGGGCATCGAGCCACGGGTGTCGCGGGTTTTCGATGTCGGCCCGACCACCCAGGAAGTCAGCGTCGGTTACCGTTACTTGAAAGAGGCGATGCACGAATCGTCGAGCCGTGTGGCGCTGGTCAACAACCAGCCGGTGCTCACGCCGACCTCCGACGGCCATGTGTTCCAGGACCGCACGGGCGGCACCGAGGCCAACTCGGTCTATATCGATAACAAAATCGATGTCGGCAACTGGACTATCACTCCGGGCATTCGCTTCGAACACATCAGCACCGACTGGCATGACCGCGCCGTGCTCGACACGGCCGGCAAACCCGTGCAGGCGAAAAACCGCAGCATCGAAAGCAACGAACCGCTGCCGGCGCTGAGCGTGATGTATCACCTCTCGGACGCGTGGAAACTGTTCGCCAACTACGAAACCTCGTTCGGCAGCCTGCAGTATTTCCAGCTCGGTCAGGGCGGTTCGGGTGATCAGACCGCCAACGGTCTGGAGCCGGAAAAGGCCAAGACCTACGAGATCGGCACGCGCTACAACGATGACGTGTGGGGCGGGGAAGTGACGCTGTTCTACATCGACTTCGATGACGAGCTGCAATACATCAGCAACGATGTCGGCTGGACCAACCTCGGTGCGACCAAGCACCAAGGCATCGAAGCCTCGGTGCATTACGACATGGCGGCGCTGGATCCGCGTCTCGACGGTTTGACCGCCAACGCCGGTTTCACTTACACCCGCGCCACGTATGAAGGGGAGATTCCGGGTTTCAAGGGCCGTGATCTGCCGTTCTATTCGCGGCAGGTGGCGACCGTCGGTTTGCGCTATGACATCAACCGCTGGACCTACAACCTTGACGGTTTCGCTCAATCGAAACAGCGCTCGCCGGGTACCGGTGTGAATGCCGATGGCAGTTTCAACGGCAACTACATCACCGACGGCACGGCGGACGGGCAGTACGGCGACATTCCGGGTTACGTGACCTGGAACGTGCGCGGCGGCTATGACTTCGGGCCGCAGGTGTCGAATTTGAAACTGGGTGCGGGGGTGAAGAACGTCTTCGACAAGCAGTACTTCACCCGCTCCAGCGACAACAACTCGGGGATGTATGTGGGCGCGCCGCGTACGTTCTTTGTGCAGGCCAGCGTCGGGTTTTAACTGATCGTTCCCACGCTCTGCGTGGGAATGCAGCCCGGGACGCTCTGCGTCCCCGCGAAGCGTCCATTGAGGCGTTCCCACGCAGAGCGTGGGAACGATCTCATACCTTCAGGACTTTGCCGCCAATGGCCACCGCGACCAACAACACCGCCATCAAGCCAAAGGCAAAACTCAAACTGCTGGCATGTGCCACAAAGCCGATCACCGCCGGCCCGGCCAGAATCCCTGCATAACCGAGCGTGGTAATCGCCGGCACGGCGATGCTCTCCGGCATCACCGTCTGTTTGCCCACCGCTGTGTACAGCACCGGCACGATGTTCGAACACCCCGCGCCGACCAGCGCATAACCGACCAACGCCGCTTCCCAGCTCGGAGCAAACGTTGCCAGAAACAAACCGGCCGCCGCCAACAGACCACCAAACAAAATGATCCGCGTGGCACCGACAATCCGCACAATCCGGTCACCCATCAAACGCCCGGCCGTCATGGTCAATGCAAACGCCGCATAACCCATCCCCGCATAGGCGGTGTCGATCCCGCGTTCCTGCGCCAGAAACACCGCACTCCAGTCCAGCGCCGCGCCTTCGGTGAGAAAGACGATGAAGCACATCCCGCCGATAAACAGCACGATGCCGTGGGGGATGGCGAATGCCGGGCCCGAGCTTTCACTGCCGTAAGGCAACATGTGCGGCACGCACTTGAACAGCGCCGCGATCAACACCACGACCACCACCAGCATGGCGGCCAGTGGCGTCAAACCCAGGCCGAGCAAGGCACTGACCCCCGCCGCGCCGACAATCCCGCCCAGACTGAACAAACCGTGGAAACCCGACATCATGTTCTTGCCGCTGGCGCGTTCGACGATCACCGCTTGCAGGTTCACCGTTGAATCCACCGTGCCCAGGCCGGCGCCGAACATGAACAGCGTGGCGATCAACGCCGGTATCGACGACACCGTGGCCAGCAATGGCAACGCCGCGCAGATCAATAACGTGCCGCCAGTGGCAACACGCCGGCAGCCGAAGCGCGTGGCCAGAATCCCCGCCAGCGGCATCGCCAGAATCGAACCCACCCCCAGGCACAACAGCAACAACCCCAGCGTGCCCTCATCCAGTCCGGCGCGGGATTTGGCGTAGGGCACCAGTGGTGCCCACGCGGCAATGCCGAGCCCGGCGATGAAAAAGGCGATGCGCGTGGACATCTGTTGCAGGCGTCCGGGGACGAAGGTGTCTTGAGGGTTGAGGCTGGTCATATCGATCCTTGGCAAAAAACGTCGCGTCCCCGAAGGACAGTGATTGAGCGTCGAGGTTCGATCGCCAGTCATGCGAGGACGTACAGCCGACATCCTACCCTGTGGGAGCGAGCCTGCTCTCGATAGCGGTGCGTCAATTGAAAAAAATGTCGACTGACACACCGCTATCGAGAACAGGCTCGCTCCCACAAGGGATTGCGTTTTACAGTGGCGGCTTCAGGGGATTTAACAGCAAAGGCCGGTGATGACGCAGTTCTACGATGCACGGGGCAATATTTACGGGGTGATTGCGCCGCAGGCATTGCGCGAGGCGGGCATTGATTTACCGGCCAGTGCCGCGCAGTCTGCTTCGTCGAGACAGATCTGGAGCCGCGCAGCCATCACGTTGTGTTGTGACTGGCCCGAAGGTCAGCGTCCAGCGAACAGCAAATCCCACCGCAGCGACGGTCTGTTGATCGGTCCGTTCCAGGCTTCACCGCCGTTCGAGGTGCTGATCGTCAACACCGATGGCTCGCTGGCCGAACGCAGTGGCAATGGCTTGACGATTTTTTCTGAGTTTCTCGCCGCGCAAGGCTGGATGGCGGAGCAGGGTGCGCTGTTGCGCGTTCATCATGACAAGGGTGAGCCGGTGGAAACCTCGGTAAAACCTGCCGAGGTCGAAGGCGTTCGGGGCTTCTGGCTGGACCTCGGTCAACCCGTATTCGGACCTGATGCCGTTGACGCATCGTGGACGCCAACCGTCGGTTTCAACGGTCGGGAGGTCAGCGCTGTGCAACCGTTGGTGCAGCTCGATCCGTCGTGGGCCCATAGCCAGTTCGTACGCATCGGCAACCCGCATTGCGTGACACTGCTCAGCGACAAGGGCGCATTGCCCGACAATGAGCAGATGCGTGAGTCGCCATTGAATGAGGTTTTGACCCGGATCGCTTACGCCATGCCGGCCGGCGCCGGGCAGCCCTGCCCGGCGGGCGTCAATCTGCAATGGGCCGCGCGCGAGGCGACACAACGCATCGTTGCCCGGGTGTTCGAACGCGGCGAAGGGCCGACCGCCTCCTCAGGCACCAGTGCCAGCGCGGTGGCGTCAGCGGCGTGGCGGGTCGGTTGGGTCACAGGTGGCGCCGTACACGTCGTCATGCCCGGCGGCACGGCGCCGATTCTGCTGGAAGAGGTCCACGGTGAATTGCTGCGTGTCAGCTTGTTCGGCACCGCCCGCCTGATCGTATAACCGTTGCAGGCGCAGCCTGCGCCAGTGTCGGCAGAACGTTGGGGCGAGGCCGTGCCGGCGCGAGGTCAGTGAGCCTTGAACAGCGTTACGCTCGTCACGGCTTCACCCTGCACCTCGAGTCGTAGCAAGGCTTGCGCGGTCGACTGCTGTTCAAAACATTCAACGATCACCGAGTGCGCCGATGTCGCCAGCAGCGACAGGCTGCGGGCATGCTTCAACTGGCGCTTCACTGCGGTACTGACAGAAATCGGCGCTTGTCCTTCGCGCACGAGCTCACAGAACGCCAAAGCCACCTCTCGCGGCGTCGGTGCGGGAGGCGATATCAGGCCGGCCTCGTCGAACAGTCGATTGAGTTGCTCGGCCGCGCTCACCGCTCGGGGAAACCCCGCGAATGCCGACGCCTGCAGCAGCACTTCGGTCATTTCGCCCGGCGCCAGTCCCGAGGCCAGCCCCGTCTTGAGATGGACGCTCAATGGCGGGCCGATCATGCCTGAGGCCACGATCGCGGCGAATGACACGGCTTCACGCAGGCGCGGGTCGAGTCCGGGTCGTGCATGCAGATGTCCGTATACAACACCGACTGCCAGTTCTCCCAACGCGGGTACTGTATGAAACAACGCGTCGAGGCGGGCACCGCCGTCAGGTACAAGTTCGACAAAGGTCTGGCGACCTTCGGTATACAGCGTGGTCATGGGAGGGGAGTGAGGGTTGTGTTTCATGGCGAGTCCTCAAGCAAATGAGGATGGCGGCTGATCAACTACGCACGAACTTCAGCATGAAAAAGCGTACATCCGAGAGGGGGTGTGCGGCCCGTTGCGATGGCGGCCCTGATACCTTAGCTCAATGTTTGCGGGCGCGAACCTGTTAGTTCTTACAGTTTACGGATGCCCGAATTGCGCTTAAAAGGGAAGCAGCTCAATCGCAAAGACTCCTGCTGTGTCGATGCCCGATCAGTATCCGGAGGCGATGATGGATCATCCAACGCAAGTTTTACTCCTGCGCAAAATATTCAGCCTGCTGGATCAGGGCTCTACCAGCCTGGCGGACGCGCCGTTTCTCAATCCGGTGTCCGTTTATCACTGTGCGCACCAGTTGGCACTGGAACAGGCCGGTCTGTTCGGTGCCTATCCGTTGTTGATGGGATTGAGTGCCTGTTTGGACCATCCGGGGGCTTATCTGACGGATGACTTGAGTGGCGTGCCCATCGTGATCATTCGCGCGGCCGATGGCACATTGAACGCGTTCATCAATGTCTGTCGGCATCGCGGCGCGCGACTGGTCGAGGGGCAAGGGACGCTGAAAAACGCTTTGACTTGTCCTTATCACGGCTGGATGTACAACCTTCAAGGCCAGCTTGTGCAATTGATGCCGGCCGGCAGTTTTTCGGGCCTGACGTGCGCCGAGCGCAACCTGCGGAGTTTGCCGGTGTTCGAACGGCACGGTCTGATATGGGTTGCCCGGGAGCCCGGACAAGCGGGCAGTTTAAAGCGGCCATTGAGTACGCTTGATACGGAAATGGCTCATTTGCGCCTGGAAAACTTTTCTCTGTATGAAACGCGATTGCTCGAGAAACCGTTCAATTGGAAAAATGCACTGGAGACGTTTTTCGAGAACTGGCATTTCCCGTTTCTGCATCAGAAAACCGTGGCGTCGATTTTTCTTCCAGCGGTCAGCCATTTCGAGGCCTTTGGCAACGATGCGCGTCTGATCATGCCGCGACGAAGCATTCTGACGCTGCGCGATCAACCTCCCGAACAGTGGAATCTACTCAAGCATTCGTTGGTCATTTATTTTCTTTTTCCCAATACGCTACTGCTCTGGCAGCGCGATCACCTTGAAATCTGGCGGGTGTTCCCGAAGCCGCAAACGCCCGGCGCCTGCCTGGCGCAGGTCGCGCTGTATACCCCGCATGCAGCCACCACAGGACGTGAGCGCGATCTCTGGGACAAGAACATGAAGCTGCTGCTGGAAACGGTGGACGGCGAGGACTTCGAGGTCAGCACGAAAATACAGCAGGGCATTGCGTCAGGTGCGCAGACACACCTGACGTTCGGAAGGAATGAACCGGCTCTGCAGCATTTCCACCGAGTGATCCAGCAAGCGCTGACGGCTCAGCGCATGGGGTTATCCGAGCCGGTTCGGTGACAGTGCGCATGCCGGATACTCAACCGGGCAGTTGGTTGAACTCCACCACCGGCATCTGCCGCTTCATCAACACCTTGCCGCCGCGAATCGAGTACAACGGCAAGCCCTGACTGCGGATCACCTCGTAATCACTGTCCGCCGACAGAATCAGCAGGTTCGCCGGGCGCCCCTGTTCCAGTCCATAGCGCTCACCCAGGTGCATGGCTTTGGCGCTGTTGTCGGTCACCAGATCCAGCGCACTTTGCAGGTTGCGGTAACCGAGCATGTGGCAGATGTGCAGCCCCGCTTCGAGCACTCGCAGGATGTTGCCGTTGCCCAGCGGATACCACGGATCGACGATGGAATCCTGGCCGAAACACACGTTCATCCCGGCTTCGAGCAGCTCATTCACACGGGTCACGCCACGGCGTTTCGGGAAGTTGTCGAAACGCCCTTGCAGGTGAATGCTCTCGGTCGGGCAGGAGACAAAACTGATTCCGGAATGACCGAGCAAGCGAAACAGTTTCGCGCAGTAGGCGTTGTCGTAAGAACCCATCGCCGTGGTGTGGCTGGCGGTGACGAGGGCGCCCATGTCGCGGCTGCGCGCTTCTTCGGCGAGCACTTCGAGGAAGCGCGAATGCGGGTCGTCGGTTTCGTCGCAATGCACGTCGACCAGGCAACCGGTGCGCTCAGCCAGATCCATCAGGAACTTCACCGAACTGACGCCCTGATCGCGGGTGTATTCGAAATGCGGAATGCCGCCAACCACATCCGCGCCCATGCGGATCGCTTCCTCCATCAACTCGCGGCCATTGCGGAACGACTCGATGCCTTCCTGCGGAAACGCGACGATTTGCAGGTCGATGAGGTGACGGCTTTCCTCGCGCACTTCGAGCATGGCCTTGAGTGCGGTGAGTTGCGGGTCGGTGACGTCGACGTGGGTGCGCACGTGCTGGATGCCGTGGGCGGCCAGCGTCTGAATGGTCTTCTTCGCGCGGGTTTTGGTGTCTTCTTCGGTGATGGTGACCTTGCGCTCGCCCCAGCACTCGATGCCTTCGAACAGCGTACCGCTCATGTTCCAGCGTGGCTCGCCAGCGGTGAGGGTGGCGTCGAGGTGAATGTGCGGTTCGACGAAGGGCGGCACCACCAGATTGCCGCCGGCGTCGAGGTCATCCGCGCCGAGAGTGGGCGCTTCGGTCTGCCGGGCGATGCTGCGGATCAGACCGTCTTCAAGGTGCAATTCGTGCAAACCTTCCTGGTTGCGCAAACGGGCGTTGATGATGTGCATCAGGCGAATCCTTTTTATAGGTCTTGTAGTGGCGCGCTGGCGCTGCGAGCGCCGAGCACACCGGTGACGATGACATACGTTAGCGCGGCAGCGGCGATCCCTACCAGCGGCGCGACCCACGGCGAGTTAAACGCGGCGACGGTGCCAACGGCGTAGGCCCCGAGCCCCGGCCAGTTGAACGCCGGCAACCGTGCGTCGGCCAGACGCGGGTAACGCCCGCGCCAACGGAAGAAAAAGTCCGCCATGATCACCCCGCCAATCGGCGGAATCACCGTGCCGAGCAGAATCAGGTAAGGCACCAGCATGTCGTACATGCCCAGCAGCGCGAGGAGGGTGCCGATCCCTGCGCCGGCGAGGGTCACGGTTTTGCGTCGGCCGGTGCGCAGCAGGTTGCAGCCGGCGACGGCGAAGTTGTAGATGGTGTTGTCCTGAGTGCTCCAGATGTTCAGCAACAGCATGGCCATCGCGGCCATGGCGAAACCTTGCAACAGCAGCACTTCAACCACGTCCGGTTGTTGGTAGACGATGGCGCCGTATGCGCCAATCAGCACCATCAGGCCATTGCCGATGAAGAAACCGATCAGGCTGGCCAGCACCGCGACCCGCGCCGAACGTGAAAAACGCGTCCAGTTGGTGGCTTGCGTCGCGCCGCTGACGAAGGTGCCGAACACCAGAGTGATCGCCGTCGACCAGTCCAGCGAGCCGCTTGGCACGACGCTGAGCAAACCTTCGAAACCGCCGACTTTCACCGTCGCCACCCACATCGACAGCATCAGCAGCAACATCATCGCTGGCACCGCGATGTACGAGAGAATCTCCAGTCCGCGATAACCGACGTAAGCGGTGGCGCAGAACAGTAGACCGAACAGCACCATCAGGCCGAGCACCGTGCCTTCGTCGAGATTGAAATATTTACCGATCACGACGGCAGCCGTCGCGGTGCCCCAGGCGTACCAGCCGATCTGGGTGAAACCGAGAATCAGGTCGCTGAGCTTGCTGCCGACTTCGCCGAAGCAGAAGCGGCCCATCAGTACCGAATTGAGGCCGCTTTTGAAGGCGATATAGCCAAGGCCTGCCGCGTAGAGACCGAGCAGCAGATTACCGACGATGATCACCGCCATCATCTCGCCGAAACTGAACGCCACGCCCAGCTTGCCGCCGGCAAACATGGTCGCGGTGAAAAACGTGAAGCCCAGCAGCACCATCGCTGTCGAGGCCAGGCCTTTGCGCGCGTGCATGGGGACTTCGCTGAGGGGGTAATCGTTGCCGGGATCGTTCTGCGTCATGGGGCGGTCCTTGCAGGAGTGGAGGAGACGCGGGGGAGGGTTGCAGTGGTCGTGCCAAATGCCGGAGGGCGCGGGTTATGTATAGACGAGCCGCGCGGATTGGCGCGAAAGCGGTGCAACTGAATGCACTCAGGCCCAATGTGGGAGCGAGCCTGCTCGCGAAGGCGTTCTGTGTAGATCGTTCCCACGCTCTGCGTGGGAATGCAGCCCGGGACGCTCCGCGTCTCACTCCAAAGCCGAACGCGGAGCGTCCGTTGAGGCATTCCCACGCAGAGCGTGGGAACGATCGGTATTAGGGGCATTTGGGGCTTGTCAGAGGAAGCGCAGCAGGGCGGCGACGATGGCTTCGGGGGCGTCTTCCTGGACGAGGTGGCCGGCGTTGGCAATCGGGTGGAATTGTGATCCCGGGATCATTTGATGTAACGCTCGGCCACGCTCGATGGGGATCCACTGGTCCTCTTCGCCCCAGAAAATCTGCACCGGACAGCGGATCGTCGGGTACAGGCTTTCGGCTTCTCGGGTATAGCGCTCGTCCATCTGCGCAATCTGTCGGTAGAACGCCGCTTGCCCCGGCTCGCCCAGCCACGGCTGCACGTAGGGCGCCAGTTCCTCGTCGGTAATCTCGCGGTGAATCGCCCCGCGAATATAGGTCGGCACAATGGCACGCTGGATGTAGTCGGGCAGGCCACTGAACGCCGCCTCATGTTGACGCACATGCTGCACGAATGGCGAACCCCACGGCGTTAATGCGACTGGATCGATCAGCGTCAGGCTGCGGTAATCCTTGCCGTTGAGCAGGTGTGCACGCAGCACGGTGGCGCCGCCGAAGTCATGAGCGACGACGTCGGGGTTTGCAATATTCCAATGCTCGAGCAACTGCGCCAGCAGTTGGTTTTGCACGCCGAGGGAGACGTCGGCGTCGGGTTGCGCGGAGCGCCCGTAACCCAGCAGATCGAAGTAATGCACGCGATGCGTGGCGAAAAAGTGCGGTGCGATCCGGTGCCACACGTACGACGAAAACGGCGTGCCATGCACGAACACCAGCGGCGGGCCGTCGCCGTGTACGGCGTAACGAATGTGGTGCCCGTTGAAGTCAAAGACCTGATCCAGCAGCCAGTCCGTCATCGGCCTGTCCTCTTGGCGGGTGGGAGCCAAAAAGCATAGGCGTAAAAAAACAGCCGTGAAGGCTGTTCTCTGGCAAAACACAAATCCCTTGTAGGAGTGAGCCTGCTCGCGATAGCGGTGTATCAGTCGACATCCATGTTGAATGTCATTCCGCTATCGCGAGCAGGCTCACTCCTACAAAAGGGGATTCGCGCTGCGTTATTCACCGCGATAGATGCAACCGCTGGTGCACGTCTCGTGAATCCGGATCGCGCTCAGTTCCGGCAGCAGCGGCTTCATTTCATTCCAGATGAATTTGGCCAGCACTTCGCTGGTCGGGTTTTCCAGGCCGGGAATGTCGTTCAGGTAGTTGTGATCGAGACGCTCGTACAGCGGCTTGAAGATCGCTTTGATTTCGGAGAAATCGCGGATCCAGCCGGTGTGCGGATCGAGGTCGCCGCTGAGGTGAAGCGCCACTTTGAACGAGTGACCGTGCAGACGCCCGCACTTGTGGCCGTCCGGGACGTGCGGCAGGCGGTGGGCGGATTCGAAGGTAAATTCTTTGAAGATTTCCACGGTATTTTCAGCTCTGTTCAGATGGCGTTCGCCGCAGCGATTCGGGCAGGCGGCGAGTTTACCAGCTTGTGTTTGGCCGTGCTGACTAAAGGGTCAGCAAGCGCTCGGCGAGGCGACCATTGGCAGTCAGTTCAAGGAATTCGTCGCCGAGGCGGCGGCTCTCGTCCATCGCCGCGTGCCAGTATTTCTGCCGGCTCGGCGCATCGCCCATGAAGCGTTTGAAGTCATTTCGATCGGGCAGTTTGCCGTAGGGCAGGCGCGCCAGATATTCCTTCGATGGCGCGAGCAGCAGCACGTCCTGCAAGCGCTCCACCGAGGCCTTGCGCCATGGCAGGGTCTTGTCGAACCAGCCGGGAATGACCCGATCAGTGAAGTGCGGATAGAGCACGATGCCGTCGCCGCTGTACGGCAGGTCGAGGTGATAATCGAGCAGACCGCCATCGCGGAAGGTGCCAGCACCGGCGCCCGGCAGATCGCGCACGCCTTCCATGACCATCGGGATCGAACCCGATGCCAGCAACGCCTGGCGCAGGTTGCCGGCATTCAGGGCGACGAAGCGTGACGGAAAATCGTTCAGCGCATTCACCGGTGGGGCGAGGCGCGGGTCGTGGATGATCAGCCGTTCGAAGTGCCGCGACAGCCGCGCGCGACCGCGCAAGTTGTCGGCAATCACCGAGCCCAGCGCCAGACCGAGGCGGCCGCGATGGTCATCGGCCAGACGTCCCTGACTTTTCACCACCATGATGTTCAGGCGGTAATGCGCGTTGTCGAGGATGCTTGCGTCGCGGCCGTCGAGCAGGTCATTGAGCATGCGCTGCGAGCTCTGACTGATCTCGGCCATGGTCACGCCTTTGTTGAAATTCTGCTCGGCGTACAACTGACCGAGGCGGCGTATGCCTTCGGCGGCGTCCGGCAGACAGGCGCTGGCAAAGCGCCAGGAGCCAACCGAGGCGCCGATCAGCGAACGCTCGCGCGGCGCGCTCGGCAGCCATTCGCCGAACAGCGCCAGATCCAGTCCCTGAATCCCCAACGCCTTCGGCCCACCGGCGGCGCCGGGCAGGGTGCCGACGTCGGCGGCGTTCAGGCCTTGCGCACGAATGCGCGCCATGGCGCGCGGGCCGGCCTTGAGGGTGAGGGCGGCGAATTTGATGTGGATGGCGGTCATACCGGTCTCGATCGTTAGCAAGCGAACAATTATAAGCACATGTTGCAAAACCTTGTAGGAGTGAGCCTGCTCGCGATAGCAGTGTGTCAGTTAACACTTATTTGACTGATAGACCGCTATCGCGAGCAGGCTCACTCCTACAGGGGTTGTATGTTGATTCAGAGCAATGATGGCAATTCAGTTTCAGTTAAGTTCATCCCGCTAAGGTGCCCACCGTAAGCAACACATAAAAATACGGAGACCCCATGAAAGCCCTGACTGCCCTGTCCATTGCCTCGATCATTGGTTTTACTGCCAGCCTCGCCCACGCCCGCGATCTCGGCCCTGACGAAGCCCTGCGTCTGCGCGACGCTGGTACTATCGTCTCCTTCGAGAAGCTCAACGCCACCGCGCTGGCCAAACATCCGGGCTCGACGATCACCGACACCGAGCTGGAAGAGCAGTACGGCAAGTACATCTACCAGATCGAAATGCGTGATCCCCAAGGGCTGGAGTGGGATCTGGAATTAGACGCGGTGACTGGGCAGGTTCTCAAGGATCATCAGGATACGTAATGAAGGTTAATGTTCGCGCCACCCGCCGCACGGCGTTGGCGCTGGTGATGTGTTGCTCGACGGCGATGGCTCGCGACCTCGGCCCGGACGAAGCGCTTGATTTGCGTAAGCAGGGCGTGATCCTGCCGCTGGAGCAAGTGCTGCAGCAGGCGATGGATCGCTATCCCGGCGCAAAGTTGCTGGAAGTCGAGCTGGAAGAAAAACACGACGTCTACATTTATGAAGTCGAGTTGCTCACCGTCGAAGGTGTCGCCCGTGAGCTGCATTTGAAGGCCGATACCGGCGAACTTGTGAAAGACAAGGAAGATTGATCGATGCGTTTGCTATTGGTGGAAGACCACGTACCGCTGGCCGACGAACTGCTCGCCGGCCTGCAACGCCAAGGCTACGCGGTGGATTGGCTGGCGGACGGTCGTGATGCGCTGTATCAGGGCAGCAGCGAGCCGTATGACCTGATCATTCTCGACCTCGGCCTGCCGGGCGTGCCAGGGCTTGAGGTGCTGGCGCAGTGGCGCGCCGGTGGTCTGGCAATTCCGGTGCTGATCCTCACGGCCCGCGATTCATGGGCCGAGCGCATCGAAGGCCTGAAGGCCGGTGCCGATGATTACCTGACCAAACCGTTCCACCCTGAAGAGCTGCAACTGCGCATTCAATCATTGTTGCGCCGCTCCAAAGGCCAGGCCAATCAGCCGACATTGCAGGCGGCCGGCCTGCATCTGGACGAGGGTCGGCAATGCGTGGTTCGCGACGGCGCCGACATTCAACTGACCGCTGCGGAATTCCGCCTGTTGCGCTATTTCATGCTGCACCCTGAGCAGATTCTCTCCAAAAGCCACCTCGCCGAACACCTCTACGACGGTGAAACCGAGCGCGACTCCAACGTCCTCGAAGTGCACGTCAATCACCTGCGGCGCAAGCTCGGCAAAAGCGTGATCGAAACCCGTCGCGGCCAGGGTTACCTGTTCGGCGGGCAAGCTTCGTGAGGTCGATCCAGCGCCGCTTGAGCCTGGGTTTGATCAGCGTGATGGTGGTCGTCGGTGTGGTGGTGGCGCAAACCAGTCTGTGGTTGTTCGAAGTGGGGTTGCAGCGTTATCTCGAAGCCGGTTTGCGCAACGACAGCGAAAGTTTGCTGGTGGCATTGGTGCGTGGGCCGCAAGGCCTGCAACTGGATGAGCGGCATTTGTCACCGGCCTATCAGCGGCCGTTTTCCGGGCATTACTTCCGGATCGACTTTGCCGACAGCCATTGGCGTTCGCGTTCGTTGTGGGATCAGGACCTGCCGCTGCTCGACCATCCCGGTCTGCACAGCAATCTGCAACTGGGCCCGGACGGCCAACAGTTGCTGGTGCTGCGCTCGGATTATCGGCGCTTGGGCCAGTCGATTTCGATCAGCGTCGCGCAGGATTACACCCCCGTGCGCGAGAGCTTCCAGCGCATGCGCCAGATCGGTCTGGGCATGGGGCTGGCGGCATTGCTGTTGATTCTGTTCTTGCAGCGATTGACCGTGCGCCGCGCGTTGAAGCCGCTGGAAAGGGCTCGCGAGCAGATCGCGCAATTGCAGCAGGGCCAGCGTTCGCAACTGGATGATCAGGTGCCGGTGGAGCTGGAGCCGCTGGTGGCGCAGATCAACCATTTGCTCGCGCACACTGAAGACAGCCTCAAGCGTTCACGCAATGCCTTGGGCAATCTCGGGCACGCCTTGAAAACGCCGCTGGCGGTGTTATTGAGCCTGGCCTCCAGCGAAAAACTCGATGCCCATCCTGAGCTGCGCAAGGTCCTCAAGGAACAGCTGGAGCAGGTGCAGCAACGGCTCAATCGTGAATTGAACCGCGCACGGCTGTCCGGTGATGCACTGCCGGGGGCGCTGTTTGATTGCGATGCGGAGCTGCCGGGGTTGCTGGCGACGTTGAACATGATTCATGGCGAGCATCTGGCGCTGAGTTATGTTGCGCCGGCGGGGTTGCAGTTGCCGTGGGATCGGGAGGATTTGCTCGAGTTGCTCGGTAATCTTTTGGATAACGCCTGCAAGTGGGCGGATGCCGAAGTGCGCCTGAGTGTGATTGAACGTACGGACGGCTTTGCCCTGAGCGTGGAAGATGACGGCCCGGGGATTCCCGAAGAACAGCGCACTGAGGTGTTCAGCCGGGGGACGCGGCTGGATGAGCAGACCCACGGGCATGGCCTGGGGCTGGGGATTGTCCGCGATATTGTCGAGACCTGGGGCGGGTTGCTGGTGTTGGGCGAGAGTGAGTGGGGCGGGTTGAAGGTGGTGATCGAGTTGCCTCGGCGGTGAGTCTTTTAGAAGCCCCTCACCCTAACCCTCTCCCGGAGGGAGAGGGGACTGACCGAGGTGTATGTTCGAGTTACGCCGACGTGAGATACCGAGCCGAATTCAGGTTTTGAAAGCATCACCGTGATTTGAAACACCGAGTCTGAACTCAGGTTTGAAAGCATCACCGTGATCTGAAATATGGAGCCGAACTCAGGTCTTGAATAACATGGAGATCGGCTCCCTTTCCCCCTCGCCCCCCTTGGGGGGAAAGGGCTGGGGTGAGGGGGGAATCCCACTGACACCCCGCAACCTGCGAATCACACCCGAAACTGATCCATCAAACTCTGCTGCTGATTCGCCAGACTATTGAGCGACTGGCTCACCCGCGCCGACTCATTCGCCTGCCCGGACAACGACTCCGTCACGTCACGAATCGTCGCCACGTTGTTGTTGATCTCCTCAGCCACCGCACTCTGCTCTTCAGCGGCACTGGCAATCTGCAGATTCATGTCACTGATCACCGTCACCGCATCGCCAATCTGGCGTAGCGCGGTCACGGCCTGGCCAACCTGTTCAACGCTACCCTGAGCCTGACGATGGCTGTTGCCCATCGACCCGACCACATCCTGCGTACCGCTCTGCAACTGCTCGATGACCTGACGGGTTTCTTCCACCGACTCCTGTGTGCGGCGGGCGAGGTTGCGGACTTCGTCGGCGACCACGGCAAAACCACGTCCGGCCTCACCGGCACGCGCCGCTTCGATCGCAGCGTTGAGCGCCAGCAGGTTGGTCTGTTCAGCGATGGCCCGAATGGTTTCCAGCACCGCGCCGATCTTCTCGCTGTTGGCGGCAAGGCCTTCGACCTGCACCATCGCTGCGCTCATGTCGGCGGCGAGGGTGTCGATGCTCGCGGTGGTGCGGTCGATCACGGTCAGGCCCTGACGGGTAGCGCGATCGGCATCCTTGGCAGCCTCGGCAGCTTGTGCGGCGCTGCGGGCGACGTCTTGTGCGGTGGCGCTCATTTCGTGGGAGGCAGTGGCGACCTGATCGACCTGACGGTATTGCTGTTCCATACCGGCGCTGGTCTGGGTGGCAATGGCCGAGGATTGATCGGCGGTGTTGCGCGCATCCTGCACCGAACGCTTCACCTCGGCGATGATCGGCTGCAACTTATCGAGGAACTTGTTGAACCAACCGGCCAACTGACCCAGTTCGTCCTGCTTGTCGTAGGCCAGACGGCGGGTCAGATCGCCTTCACCGCTGGCAATGTCTTCGAGCATGTGTGCCACGCCGAGGATCGGTCTGGTCACGCTGCGCGCCATCAGCCACACCAGCAGCAAACCGATCAACGCCGCCAGCACGCCGAGGCTCAGTTCGATCAAAGTGCCCGAGTTATTGCTGGCATCCAATTGTTGCTTGAGCGCCTCGGCGCGGCTGACCAGAACTTTCTCCGGCACATCAAGCAACACGCCCCACGACGGGCCGCCGGGAATCGGCGGAAACGGTGACAGCACTTTCAACTGACCGTTGCTGTGCAGGCTGCTGACGCTGCTGCTGGAAGCGAGTTTGCTCAGCAGTTCGGCGCCGCTGACTTTATCCACGGTATCCAGACGCTGGCTGAGTTTGCCGGCGTCCGGGCTGTAACCGGCGAGCAGGCCGGCGGGGCTGATGATGCTCACGGCGGTCTGGCCGTCATAGAGCTTCTTGCTCGCGCCCTGACTGATCGCTTGCAGGCTGTTGAGGTTGATATCGACCGACAGCGAGGCGATGACTTTGCCGTTGACCATCAGCGGGAAGACGATGCTGGTCATCAGCACCTTCTGGCCGTCGATCACATAGAAGTACGGTTCGATTACGCACGGTTTGAGCGTGGCACGCGGGCAGGTAAACCAGGCGTTCGCAGCTTGGCCGCTAGGGCCGGTGCTGGTGTCGGCCATGTCGCTTTCCGGCAGGGCCATCGAGGTGACTTTGCCTGGGGTCGGTTGCGACCAGTACAGGGCGAAACGGCCTTTGTCATTGCTGCCCAATTCGGCTTGGCCGGCGAACAGTTCGTCCTTGCCGTCCAGGGCGTTGGCTTCGAACACCAGCGACAGGCCGAGCAAGTCCGGGTTGGCTTGCAGCGCCGATTTGACCTGACGGGTCATGTCCTCACGCAGGTCGAAGGCATCGAGGAAGCGCTTCTCGGCCTGTTCGCGCAGGAACAGCACCTGCCGCGAGAAGCCGTGGCCGTATTGATAGGCGTCCATGAACTGCTGGCGAATGCCGGCGGCCTGCACTTCACCTTGCGACTCGATGCGCGCTTGCGCCGACTCGGTGAGCATTTCCATGCTCGAAGCTTTCACCAGTTCAGAACTGTGCTCCATGCGATACAGCGAAAGACCGACCAACAGGGTCACGATACCCGCCAGGCAGAGGCCGGCGAGCAGGGTGATTTTCCATTGGATGGAAAGTTGTCTGAGCGACATGGGGACGTCCTTATTCGATAAATATCTGAGACTTTGCACTGTAACGGCCTCAAATCGGCTTTCTTTATCCTTGAAACACAATATGACCAATTGCCGCACTGTCATGCTTTGTACGTGATCGTTCCCACGCTCTGCGTGGGAATGCAGCCCCGGACGCTCCGCGTCCCAAAGCGGACGCAGAGCGTCCATTGAGGCATTCCCACGCAGAGCGTGGGAACGATCAATCACCCCGTAGCTTTGACACTGCGGCCACTCTGCGGCACAGTGCGCGCCCTTCTAATAAGACCCTCTTTGCAAATCCGCCGGTCAACCTGTGCGGACTCATCCTGTCTGGCGGTGTGGTTTCCACCGCAGTGTTTTTCGAGGTAGTGAAATGAATGCAGTCATAGCGGCAGTCGGCGTCATGCTGATTCTCAGCCTGTCCCGCGTGCACGTGGTGATCGCTTTGATCGTCGGCGCGCTGGTCGGCGGTCTGACCGGTGGTCTGGGCATCGACGCCACGCTCAAGGCGTTCAACAGTGGCCTGGGCGGCGGCGCTACGGTGGCGTTGTCCTACGCGTTGCTCGGCGCTTTCGCCGTGGCGATTGCCAAGTCCGGCCTGGCCCACGCCTTGGCCGATAAGGCGTTGGCGATGGTCGACCGGCAACATGCGACGGGCGGTGGCAGCGTCAAATGGCTGTTGATCGGCCTGTTGTGGGTGGTGGCGATCGCTTCGCAGAACATCCTGCCGATCCACATCGCGTTCATTCCGCTGCTGGTGCCGCCACTTCTCTATGTACTGACCAAGCTGCAACTTGATCGCCGTTTGATCGCCTGCGTCATGACGTTCGGTCTGATCACGCCGTACATGTTCCTCCCGGTAGGTTTCGGTAACATTTTCCTCAATGAGATTTTGTTGGCAAATGTTGCGCGCAGTGGTGTCGACATCAGTGGCATCAACGTCACCCACGCCATGGGCATTCCGGCGCTGGGCATGTTGGTGGGGCTGGGCATTGCCTTTATCAGCTACCGCAAGAAACGCGTTTATGACCTGGCGAAGATCGAGCAAGTCGAACAGGTGGCGGTGCAGTACAACCCACTGAGCCTGGCGATTGCCGGGGTGGCGATTGCCGCCGCGTTCATTGTGCAGTTGCTGCTGGACTCGATGATTATCGGCGCGCTGGTCGGCTTTCTGATCTTCTCGGCATCGGGCATCGTCAAGTGGCGCGAGACCGATGATCTGTTCACCGAAGGCATGAAGATGATGGCGATGATCGGCTTCATCATGATCGCGTCTTCCGGTTTCGGCGAAGTGATCAAGGCCACCGGGGAAGTGCAGACACTGGTGCAAACGTCGGCGGCGTGGATCGATCACAGCAAGGGCATCGGTGCCTTGATGATGTTGCTGGTGGGTTTGCTGGTGACCATGGGCATCGGCTCGTCCTTCTCGACCGTACCGATCCTGGCGGTGATTTTCGTGCCGCTGTGCGTGCAACTGGGCTTCAGCCCGATCGCTATCGTGTGCATCGTTGGTACCGCCGGCGCACTGGGCGACGCCGGTTCGCCTGCTTCGGATTCGACGCTGGGCCCGACCTCCGGGCTGAACATTGACGGTCAGCATCACCACATCTGGGACACCGTGGTGCCGACGTTCCTGCACTACAACCTGCCGTTGCTGGCGTTCGGCTGGGTAGCCGCGATGGTTCTCTGAACCCGCCGGTGATCGTTCCCACGCTCTGCGTGGGAATGCCTCTTGTGACGCTCTGCGTCACGTTGTTGGACGCGGAGCGTCCGGGGCTGCATTCCCACGCAGAGCGTGGGAACGATCCTCATACCGAAGCTCAACTTTTGTGATGGCGTGCCGTTAAAGCCTTTAACCACGCCAATAAAACCAAAAGAGTGAGCTCCCACAATGCGCCTGAGCCTCAAGGCTAAAGTCCTCTCCCTCGCCGTTCTCCCGGTGTTGCTCTTTGCGCTGGTCATCAGCCTGACCACGCTGTTCATCCTCCAGGAACAGGCGCACAAAGAGGTCGAACAGACCCGCGAACGCCTGCTCGGCGATGCCAAAGCCACTCTGCAAAGTTACGTCGCCGTGGCCATGACCACGATCAAACCGTTGTACGACGCGGCCGCGCCGGGTGACAACGAGGCACGCGCACAGGCGATCAAACTGCTGTCGGGCATTCGCTACGGCAAGGACGGCTACTTCTTCGGCTACGACTCCGAGACCGTGCGCCTGTTCAAGGCCAATGACCCTGAAGGCGTGGGCAAAAGTTTCAAGGACAACCGCGATCCGAATGGCGTTTACGTCAATCTCGGTCTGGTGAAAGTGGCGAAGGACGGCACGCACTATCTGCAATACAGCTCGCCGCTGCCGGGGAATGCCAAGGTGCTAGTGCCGAAACTCGGTTACACCGAATATCTGGCGAAGTGGGACATGGCCGTCGGTACGTCCGTCAACCTCGACGGCATCGAAGCGCAAGTAGCGTTGGTCGAAGCGCAGGTGCAGGAACGCATGCAAGGCGTGGTGCTGAGCATCGTCGGCGTGGCGGTGGTGGTGCTGTTGGTGATCGCGGCGGCGGGAATGCTGTTGGCCAATACCATTTTGCGCCCGTTGACCCTGATGAAAGCCAACCTCGATGACATCGCGGCGGGTGAGGGCGATCTGACCCGCCGACTGAACATCACCAGTCAGGACGAACTCGGCGAACTGGCTGGCTCGTTCAACCGCTTCGTCGACAAGATCCATGGCCTGGTGCGGCAGATCACCGAGATGACCACGCAACTGACCGGTCTGGTGACGCAAGTGTCCGATCAGGCCCAGCGTTCGGATCAGGCGATGGAGCGTCAGCGTCACGAAACCGATCAGGTCGCCACCGCCATCAATGAAATGTCCGCCGCCGCACAAGAAGTAGCGAAGAGCGCGCAGAACGCCGCTGTCGCTGCTCAGCAGACCGACGAAGAAGGCCAGAGCGCCAAGCGTGTGGTAGCCGGCAGCATCAAACAGATTCATGCGCTGGTCGATGACATCCGCAGCAGCGGCGTGTCGCTCGACAGCCTGCAGCAGGACGTGACGTCGATTGTGGGTGTGCTCGGGGTGATTCGTTCGATCGCCGAACAGACCAACCTGCTGGCGCTGAACGCGGCGATCGAAGCGGCGCGCGCTGGCGAGGCCGGACGCGGCTTTGCCGTGGTGGCGGACGAAGTGCGGGCATTGGCCAGTCGCACGCAGATCAGCACCCAGGAAATTCAGGGCATGATCGATCGTTTGCAGGCGGGCACGCAATCGGCGGTCGAGGCGATGCGCCGTTCCAGCGAAGCGGGTGACGGCACTTCACAGCAAGCCAATCAGGCCGGGGCTTCGCTGGATGCGATGGCATCGTTGATTGCGACGATCAACTCGATGAACGCGCAGATTGCCAGCGCGGCGGAAGAGCAGACGGCGGTGGCCGAAGAGATCAACCGCAGCGTGCATCAGATTGCGGTGGCGGTGGACAGCGTGGCCGATGAGACGCAGCTGGGTGCACAGACTTCGCGTAGTTTGGCGGAGCTGGGGCAGCGCCTTGGCAAACTCGTGGGTCAGTTCCGTATCTGACCGCCTGAAAAGCCCCTCACCCTAACCCTCTCCCGGAGGGAGAGGGGACTGACCGAGGTGTCTTGTGTCATCCATCGACCTGAGAAATCGAGTCGATTATGGATTCACAGCAGAGCTTTCAGGTCAGTGCATGCCTGCAATATCCCCCAATCAGTCCCCTCTCCCTCCGGGAGAGGGCTAGGGTGAGGGGCTCTTGATCTTCAGCCCCTCAAGGTCTATCCCAATAGGGCACCTCACCAAAGCATTCGATAAAGAAATCAATCACCGTCCGCACCTTCACCGACAACCTCCGGCTCCCCGGCCACAACACCGCAATCTGCTGCGGCTCCAGACTGTTCGACACCTGATATTCCCCCAGCACCGGCACCAGCGTGCCATCGCGCACCGCTTCACCAATCAACCACGACGGAAACATCACCAGCCCCAAACCTTGCTCGGCCGCTTGGGTGAGGGTGTCGGCGTGGTTGCCGGTGATCGGGCCCTTCACCGAATACGGCGTCCAGTCCTCGCCATCGCGGCGGAAAAACCAGCGCTGCTGGCCGGTCGCGCCTTTGTAAGCCAGGCATTGGTGTTGCGCCAGATCTTCGGGTTTCTGCGGCGTACCGTGGCGCTTGAGATAAGCCGGGCTGGCTGCGACCTGAAAACGGTGCGGCGCCACAATCCGTGCCTGCATGCTCGAGTCGTGCAACGGGCCGATGCGAAATAGCAGATCCGCGCCTTCCTGAAGCGGGTCGACGTAATGGTCAGTCTGCTGGATATCCAGTTGCAGCTTCGGATAGCGCGCGCACAACTGGCCCAGCCACGGCGTCAGATGCCGTTGGCCGAACACCACCGGGGCGTTGATGCGCACCAGGCCCGTGGGTTCGCTTTGCTGCTCCTGCAACGCCTGTTCGGCTTCTTCCAGTTGCACCAGCACGAGCCGCGCATGGTGACCGAGCATGCGCCCGGCTTCGGTCGGCGTGACGGCGCGGGTGTGGCGGTAGAGCAATTGCTGGTTCAGCGCCTGTTCCATCAACTGGATCTGCCGGGAGATCGAGGAGGGCGCCACGCCTTCACGGCGGGCCACTTCGGAGAAACTGCCGTGGTCGAGCACCGCGACAAACAGCCTTAGCGCTTTGAATCCAAGTTCGTTGAGCCCGTGCATCGTTCGTCCTGCTGTGCGAGTTGCGCAAAAGTGTTGTCCGGATGCTCCCATTTATCGCACAGCTTGGCCAGCCGATAATCCGCGCCATCGTTTACTTGAGTGGAATGTTGTTTATGCAGACGTTGGATGAGGTGAGTGTCAGCGCACCGGCGACGAAATCCGGATTGCGCTTGTTGTTGCTGCCGCTGGTGATTCTCGCGGGCATGGGCTTGTCGGTGGAGGCCGGATTGCTCGGGCCGTTGGGGGTTCAGGTCGGGCATCTGTGGGCGACCTTGAGCATCTTCGGGGTCGGCTCGGCGATTCTGTTTTTGCTGTTGTTGTTTGCGGGGCCGCAGAAGGGGCCGGCACTGACTGATCTGCCGCGTTGGCAGTTGATTGGCGGGTTTCTGGGGCCGATGTATGTGGTGGTGCTGACCCTGGCGACGCCGCACATCGGCATTGCCATGACGATGATCGCGATTCTGTCGGGTCAGGTAGGCAAGAGTGTGTTGATTGACCATTTCGGCTGGTTCGGGGCGACGCGCAAGAAGGTCAATGCCGAGCGGTGGCTGGCGTTGGGGTTGATTGTGGTGGCTTTGGTTTTGATTGCGCGGGGGTGAGTGATGAGTCTGATTATTTTGTTGGCGGTGGTGGTGTTGGCCGGTGCGGTGTTGAGTGTGCAGGCGGCGATCAATGGGCGTCTGGGCGAGAGCGTTGGGGTGTTGCGCAGTAGTTTGCTGACATTCGTTGTGGGCGCGGTTTCGACCGGTTTGTTGATTTTGTTTTTTGAGCCGGCGCATGCGGTGAGTCTTTTGGATGTGCCGAAGTGGCAGTTGACCGGGGCGTTGTTTGGCGTGGTGTACATGATGGTGATGGTCGGGGCGGTGCCGGTGGTGGGGACGGCTGTGGCGACAGTGGCGGTGATTGTCGGGCAGTTGGGGATGGGGATGTTGATTGATAATTTTGGCTGGTTGGGGAATCCGGCGATTGAGCTGTCTGGTTCGCGGATTTTGGCGATGGTGTGTTTGGGGGTGGCTTTGGTGTTTATGTATCGGAGTTCGCGTGCTGCTGAGTGATTTGGATTGGGGGCATATCCGTTGCTTTGGGTGTTGCTGATTAGGGTTCCGCCCTTACGGCGGGTCACTTTTTCCAGACGCCGAAAAAGTAACCAAAAAGGCTTGCTCCTACGTGCGGCCCGCTCGCTGGGGCTCGGGGTTCCTTCGCTGCGGGATCGATCCGGGCGCAGCGTCTCCGGTTTGCTGCGCTGCACCTACTCCCGCTGTGTTTGGCTGCGCCAAACGGTCGCTGCGCTCCCACGCCCGGATCAATCCCTCCACTCAGCCTTCCGACGTCGCCCGTGGATCAAGATCAAAAGCAGGCGAGCTGACACTCGGCCTTGAGTGGTGAAGAGCGGGTGTTCGGCTTTTGATTTGTGGTGTGTTTGCCCCTCACCCCAGCCCTCTCCCAGAGGGAGAGGGGGCCGATTTGGGTGTTTTTCAAGATCTGAGTTCGACTCGGTATTTCACGTCGGCGTACCTCCCCCAAACACCCCGGTCAGTCCCCTCTCCCTCCGGGAGAGGGCTAGGGTGAGGGGCTCTTGATCTGGCTCTTGATCTTGCTTCGGCTTTTGATCTTTTGCCCCTTCGGCAGGCCGAGCGAAGGTGTTCATCCGGGGGTAGGCGCGCAGCGCCGTGCGGCGCAGCCGCATTCATCGAGAGGAGGTGCAGCGAAGCAAACCGTAGGCGATGCCCCCGGATGGACACCGTAGCGAGGGAACACTGAGCCTCAGCGAAGTGCCGTACGCCAGGGGCAAAGCCTTTTGCTTACTTTTCGGCGTCTGGAAAAGTGAGTCGCTGTAAGAGCGAAACCGCCAGCGGCAACACCCGCAGCAACGGATATGCCCCCAACCCCCCAAATCCCCAAATCTCCGGCAGCTTCTACACTGGTTATCACGGCTTGCCCTTCAAGCCCCAGACAACCACCACCCAAGGAGTCTGCCCCCATGCCTGATAGAAAATGCGATTGTCCCAACTGCAAATGCACGATCAAGGAAGGCGATCATTCCTACGCCGTCCACGGCAAACACTATTGCTGCGAAGCCTGCGCCCACCACCACAAAAGTGGCGAAGAATGTTCAAGCAAAGGCTGCCATTGCGCCCATCCGAAATAACAGCACCCATAAAAAAGTGGAGCCTAATCAGGCTCCACTTCCAGTTTCAGGCTCTCATCATCCAGCCGCTCCGCATGCCGCACCGTACCTTGCAGCCTTCGCCCTTCAACCCTGACCACCACGGTTTTCGCTTGATCAAGGTCTTCCGGCAGCGGTGCCGGCACCCGCAGCGCAAAGCGAAACGGATCATCTACGACCGCCTCCAGCCCAACGCGGCAGTCCACGCTTTTGGTGATACGCCCGAACAACGTATCAAGGCCGTAGTCCAGATGCGCCGGGCTGCTGATATTGGTCATGGTGCATTCCCCCGAATGATGCCGATCGCCAGCTGAGCTTAGCTGGTCGGTCGCCAGACGACGTTTTCCACGCCGAATTTTTCCGCCATCGGTTTGCTGGTCTTCTGCACCTTCTCACGGCCAAAGCGCGGGATGCGGCCGACCCCGGCGTCGCAACTCGCCCAATGCCACGCCTCGGTGTTGTCCATTTTGTCCGAGCGGATAATGAACGACTTGGGCGTGCCGTGAAGGGTGTATTCGATGACATACAGTTTTGCGTTGTTCATAAAGCCCGTATTCCTCCCTGTGGTAATAGAGGGATCGCGGCGCATCGGGAAAATTCACTCGGATTGTCCGACGGTATCTATCGTTGGCGACGCTGTGGCGCACTGGTTACCATGGCGTTCCCGCCAAGCCCAATGAATGCTCGCCATGGCCCTCGCCACGCCCCCCGATCTCAGTGATACCGATGTGCCCGTGCAGCCGCTGGCGCGTACCTATCCGCGCGGCTTGTTTATCGAGCCGCACGAGCATGTCTGGGGACAGTTGCTGTATGCGATGAGCGGGGTGATGTGGGTCGAGACGCCGCACGAAGCGCTGGTGGTGCCGCCGCAACGCGCAGTGTGGTTGCCGCCGGGTGTGCCGCACGGGATTCGGGTGGTGTCGGATCTGCAGATGCGCAATATCTACCTGCGCCCGGCGTTGGCGGCGACGCTGGACACGACGGTGCAGGTGATCGAGGTCTGTGGGTTGCTGCGCGAGTTGATTGTCGGGCTGGTGGAGCAGGGTGATAGCGGGGATCCGGCGTATTACGAGGCGCTGGTCGGGTTGGCCTTGCTGGAGCTGAAACGCGCACGGCGTTCGCAGTTGAAGATCCCCATGCCGGATGACTCCGACCGACGTTTGATGAATCTGTGTCAGGCGGTGATGGCCGCGCCGTCGCTAGAGATTCCATTCGAGCAGCATGCGGAAAACGCCGGGGCCAGCGTGCGCACGCTGGCGCGGTTGTTCAAGGACAGCCTCGGCATGGGCTTCGCCGAATGGCGGCGGCAGGTGCAACTGGCGACGGCGGTGGCAGAGTTGATTCAGGGCGTGGCGGTGAGTGTGATTGCCCGGGAACTCGGCTACTCGCCCAGCAGTTTCAGTGACATGTTCCGCCGCGAATTGGGTGTCGCCCCCTCGCAATTCATAGTGGAACAGGATTAATCAAACCAGCGCAGATCCAATGTGGGAGCGAGCCTGCTCGCGAATGCGATGGATCAGCTGACTCATCCTTCACTGACACACCGCCTTCGCGAGCAGGCTCGCTCCCACAGGGTTCTGTGGTGTGCATCCGATACTTGTCCGAAATTCAGAAGTCCTTGGCCGATGCCATCCCCGCCGATTCCCTAGACTCTGCCCATTCCTTTCCACGGGCGGAGTTCCTCCCCATGAACTACCTGATTTCGCTGGCCATCGGTCTGGGCGTCGGCCTGTTGTACGGCGCGCTGGATTTCCGTTCTCCCGCGCCACCGGCCATCGCGTTGGTGGGTTTGCTCGGCATGTTGGCCGGTGAGCAGTTGTGGCCGATGGGCCGGCAACTGGTCGCGGGTTGGTTGTCCTGAATCTCCTCTTTTCCTTTGGTGGATGTCCCCATGAAAGCACTGCAATTCGATAAAACCGGTGACCTGTCTTCCCTGCGCTATGTCGAGGTGCCGACCCCGGTACCCGGCGCTGACGAAGTGCTGGTACAGATCAAGGCTGCCGGCCTGAATCCCAGCGATGTGAAAAACGTCCTCGGCCGTTTTCCCTACACCACGCTGCCACGGATTCCCGGTCGGGATTTCGCCGGTGTTGTGATTGAAGGCCCACAGACGCTGATCGGTCAGGAAGTCTGGGGCACCGGTCGTGAGCTGGGGTTTTTCGCCGATGGCACCCACGCCGGGTTCGTCAAACTGCCGGCCAACGGCGTCGCACACAAACCGTCGCACCTGAGTTTTACTCAGGCCGCCAGCCTCGGCGTGCCGTACACCACGGCGTGGGATGCGCTGGAACGCAGTCTGGTAACGGCTGAAACGCGTTTGCTGGTGATCGGCGGCGGGGCGGTAGCGACCGCAGCATTGGCGCTAGCGAAGGTGCGTGGCGCGCAATTGCTGGCAGCGGCGCGCCGACCCGAGCAGGTCGCGGATTTGCAGGCGCAGGGTTATCAGACAATTCAGCTGGATAAGCCGGAAGACCTCGGCGCACAGGTCAACGCGGTGTATCGCGGCGGCGCCGATGTGATCTTCGACACCACCGGTTTCTGGTTGCCAGCGTCGGTGGCGGCATTGGCTAGCTTCGGCCGGATCGCGATCATCGCCGCGCCGGTGGACGGGCATGTGCAACTGCCGGCACTGGCGCTGTATCGCAAGGGCGGTTCGGTGGTTGGGATCAATTCGTTGCTGTATGGCGTTGCAGCGTGTGCGGCGATGCTGGAGCAGTTCGGGCGGTTCTTCGATGAAGGCTTGTTGCCGTTGCCGCAAGGGTTGGTCGAGGTGCCGTTGGCCGAGGGACTACAGCGTTATGGCGATGTGAATCTGGGCAGCGGCGACAAGGTCATCCTCATTCCCTGACCCACCGCAAAACCCGTGTAGGAGTGAGCCTGCTCGCGATAGCGGTGTATCAGTCACTCATGATTAAACTGACACACCGCTATCGCGAGCAGGCTCACTCCTACATTAGATGGGTGTCGGGCTTAGGTTTGCGGGACGCCGTTTTCCCACGCCGACCAGTTCTTCAGGATGTCCTGCACCAGCGGATTACCCGCGCGATAGAGGTTCTCTAGCGCCGGCACAAAACCGCCCTGATCGGCGTACTTGAGCAGGTTGTCCACTTCACTGCCACCCGGCTCCGGGCGGTCAAGGTCGGAGCCGGCGCGCACCACGGCAAGGCGTTGCACGTCGACCAGACCTTCGCGACTGGCACGCAGCAAGGCCTCATAGGTGGAGTTGTCTTCCTGCTGCGTCGTGCAGTATTCGCCCTTGTTGTCGGTCAGCAGTTTGGTCCAGACCTCGGCCCGTTCGCTCAGGCGCGTGCCTGAAAACCAGGTGTTGCCCGCCAGTGTGTCGCAGCGCGTCACCACCGGCGGCTGATTGGCCGGTGCCGAAGGATATTTCAGACGCCACGCGGCGGACTCCTTGCTTTCGCTCAGCTCGACCTTGTGGCTCAGGGCGAACGCCTTGGCCTGCAGTTTCGGATTGAGTTCAAAGACTTCGGTCTTGTAGTCCAGCGGCGGTTTTTCGTCCGGGCCTTTGGTGTTGATGCCCAGGTAGCCGGTCGGCCAGGTCGACGGCGCATCACGCGAATCGATCTCCCATTGCGTGCCGAACTCCACCAGATAGTGCGCCCATGCAGCGGTGCCGATGGTCCCATGTTTCGGGCTGATCCCAGCAATGCCGGCGATCAGGAAGTAGCTTTTGCGCAGGTCGAATTTCGGCGACAAGGCCAATGCCAGCGTTGAGGCGGCGGCGTTGGTCTGACCCATGCCGGTGGTCAACAGGCAGACCTGCTGCGCGTTGCAGCGGATGTTCGGGTACTCGGCCGACAGACCCGGTACGCGGATTTCCTGTTTCAGCTCGAGGCGGTCGATCCAATGCTGCGCCTCGGGGGCGAACATGGTGATCAGCACGACTTTCGGTTGTATCGGTGCCTCGGCCGCCCATGCGGTGGAAGTGAGCAGGGCCGCACCGGCCAGGGTCAAACGCATCATTGCTTGCATGGAAAACTCCTCAATTCAGAATTGATAACCGACACCGGCGTAGTAACCCCAGCCGTTGGAACGCGCGCGGAAATTGCCGTCGCCAAAATTCAGCTCGCTGCCGTCCTCCCAGTTGCCGCCGTTGTGGAAGTAACGGCCGACCAGAGTGAAGCGCAAGTGGGTGAACGAATAGAGCAAGACGTTGGTCGCTACCGTCGCATTGGCCGTGCGCGCCGGGTTGTCCTTGTGGATGTCCGAGCCGAAATCGAAGTTGGTGAAGCCGATGTAAGTCAGCGACGCGCCGTTGCTGAATTTGTCGATCGGCACGATGTACTTCAGTTGCGCACGGTAGCCGTCCCAGGAATATTCATTGCTGGCGCCGTAGTTTTCCCACTGATAGCGACCGTACAGGTTGGCCGACAGATTGACCCGCGAGTGGGTGTCGATGTCGGTGCCGAAACCGCTGTAGAGCGTGTTGGCGCGGTTCTCCTTGCGGCTGCCGTGGTCGTAGATCCAGTCGAACGCGACGTACCATTCCTTGAACGGGCCGATGGCCAGGCTGCGGCCGGCGAGGTAATCAATGGAGATACGCGGTTCGTGTTCCATAAACACTGGTGAGCCGTGATCCCACACGCCTTTGTCGTGGCTGTTGCCGATGTTGAAGATCTTCGGGATGTCGATGTAGCCGTACAACTCGAACGGACCTTTGCGGCCGAAGTACTCGTATTCCAGATAGATGTCGTCGGCCGGTTGCGGGCCGAAGCTGATGTCTTTGCTGCCGATCAGCATCAGGTCCTGGTTGTACCAGTCCGACAGGTAGGCGCCTTTTTTCGGCGGGCTGGCTTCGGGGCTGAGCGCTTCGCCCTGGGCGGATTCTTCCTTGGCGGCCGGTTGCGCCAAAGCGCTGTGGCTGAGAAGTCCGGTAACGCCGGTCAGTAGCAGGGAAACAGCAAACGTGCACGAGAAAGGTGCGCGAAAAGGGCATGCGATGGGCATTCAAAGTCCTTTTTTACAGATCAAGGCCCGTGTTCCGTGGGCTTGTACGGTTTTGTTACGAAAATGTTGGGATTGACGTTACGCAAACGTTTGCACAAGGCGTACCAGTTTTCTCAATGCTCTGAAATTTCGAAGGTTTCACAGCATTTGCTGATGGGGCGGTCAGGTACGGTTTTGCGCACTCGAAGTTCCCTGTGGGAGCGAGCCTGCTCGCGAAGGCTGGATGTCAGAAAAGCAGTTCTCAACTGACCCACCGCTTTCGCGAGCAGGCTCGCTCCCACAGGTTTTGTATCGCCCTCAGACCAGTGCTTGCGGGCTGAAACGCCGATTCCAGACCCCTCTAGTATTAAAGTATTAACACCATTTAATCCGTGCCCCATTGCCGGGCGTCTACTAGCTTTGTCCCCAATAACGCGGTTTTGTGATGACCGTCGCAGTCTTGATACGCGTGTGGAATAAGCACGGCTCTTCGCGCGCTCAAGGAAGAAATTGGCCACGACAAGGAGTAGCCCGTGGAAGCAAGGTTTGGTGTCGCCCTCGTTTCGCGCTTTTCCCCTCTTTCCCTTGCTGTGCACTTGAGCGTTGCCGGGCTGTTGTTCGGCGGCGTCAGCGCACCTGCGTTGGCCACGTGCTCCACAGCGGGTTCAACGGTGACCTGTACCGGCGTGCCGAGCCTGCCGCTGTTTCTCAATAATTTTTCCAGCGCCACCAGTGGCCTGACGGTCAACGTCAACAGCGGGGCGCAGATGAACGCGACCCTCGGCGGCCATGTGATGGACCTGACCGGGGTGAACATTTCCCTGAACAACTCCGGCACCATTGACCCGGCGCTGCTCGGCCTGGTCTCGGTGTTGAGCGGCGGCGCGTTCATCGGCACTGGCGCAACAAGCACGGTCAGTGTGCTCAACAACGCCAGCGGGATCATCCGTGGTACGGGCATGCTGCTCGGGCTCAACCTGACCAGCATCGACGGCCTGGCCCTTTCGGTTAACAACGCGGCAACCGGCACCACCAGCATCACCAACAACGGCACCATCACCTCGACCGGACTCTCGATCGGCGGAATCACGTTGGCGGATACCCCGGTGATCGGCGTTTACGGTGGCTCGCAGGTCAACATGACCAACAGCAGCACCGGTGTGATCAACGGCCGAATTGCGTTCGAAACCTCGGCGGCGGGCAACACTTTCACCAACGCCGGTGCGATTACCGGCGGTGTGTCGATGGGCGCGGCCAGCACCAACACCTTCACCGCGGTGACCGGCTCCAGCGTCAACGTCGGTGACGGTGTACAGATCAGCGTCGGCCTCGGCGGTTTGATCGGCATCAACCTGACCTTCGCTCCGACCGGCACGGTCGATGGTGGCGCGGGCGGCACCAACAGCCTCATCCTGCAAAACCCGATCGGCGTCGGCGGCGGCACCACGGGTGTCGGCACCGCATCGAGTGCGACCTACGTCAACTTCAACAACCTGACCCTCAACAGCGGCACCTGGACCTTGCAGGGGCCATTGGTCAGCGGCGCGACCACGCTTAACGGTGGTGTTGCCCAGTTCAACAACAACGCGACCTTCGGCAGCGGCGTAATCACATCCAACGGCGGGATTCTCCAGGCCAGCAATGCCGGGTTGAACGTCAGTAACCTGATTTCCCTCGGCGCTGGCGGCGTGACGGTGCAAGGCACCAACGCTACCACCCTGAGCGGGGTGATTTCCGGCAGCGGCGGTTTGACCAAAGTCGGTTCCGGGCAACTGAGCCTCAGCGCCGCCAACACCTACCTGGGCAACACCACGCTCAACGGCGGCACCGTGCAGTTGGGCAACAACCTGGCGCTGAGCACCGGCACCCTCAACGTCACTGGCGCGACAACGTTGAGCGCCCCGGGCACGATCAGCCTGAACAACGCCATCAGCCTCGGTGGCACCTTGACCGCCGGCGGCACCGGCGCGCTGACCCTCGGCGGTTTGATCAGCGGCAGCAGCGGCCTGACCAAAACCGGCAGCGGCAGCCTGACCGTCAGTGGCGCCAACAGCGGGTTCACCGGCACCACCACCCTGAGCGCCGGCAGCCTGCTGGTGACCAACAACAACTCGCTGGGCAGTGGTGCGCTGAATACCGCCGCCGGCACCAGTCTGGACAGCACCACCAACGTCACCCTGGCCAATAACATCGGCATGACCGGCGCGCTCAACGTGCTCGGCAGCAATGCCCTGACACTCGGCGGCGTGTTGTCCGGCACTGGTGGGATTACCAAATCCGGCAGCGCCAGCCTGACCTTGAGCGGCAACAACACCAACAGCGGCAACACGCTGCTCAATGCCGGCAGCCTGTTCGTTGGCAGCAACACCGCGCTGGGGACTGGCGCACTGAATGCGGCGGCGGGTACCACGCTGGATGCGACTGCCGCAGTGACATTGGCCAACGCCGTTGCGCTGGCGGGCGGGGTGACCATCGGCGGCACTCAGGCATTGGGCCTGAGCGGCGTTGTCAGCGGCGTCGGCAGTTTGATCAAGAATGGCACGGCGGATCTGACCCTCAGCGGCAACAACACCTTCTCCGGCGGCACTGCGCTCAATGCCGGTACGCTGATTGTCGGTTCCAATACGGCGCTGGGTACCGGTGCCCTGGCCGCAGCGGCAGGCACCAAACTCGACGCCAGCACCACGGCCGCGTTGACCAATGCGGTGACCCTTGGCGGTGATCTGGAAGTGCGTGGCAGCGCTGACCTGACCCTCGGTGGTGTGATCAGCGGCAGTGGCGGGTTGACCAAGCGCGGTTTTGCCAACCTGACTCTCAACGGTGCCAACACTTATCTCGGCGGTACCACGCTGGCCGCCGGCACGCTCACTGTGGGCAACGCGGCCGCGTTGGGCAGCGGTGCATTGAACGTCATCGATGTCTCAGCGCTGGACAGCAACACCGCTGTCAACCTGAGCAACAACATCAACCTCAACAGCAGTACCCTGAGCCTCGGCGGCAGCAGCGGTCTGACCCTCTCCGGTGTCATCAACGGCGCCGGTCAACTGATCAAGAACGGCGCCGCCAACCTGACCCTCGATGGGGTAAACACGTTCGCTGGCGGAACCACGTTGAACGCCGGCAGCTTGACTGTCGGTAACGTCGCGGCGCTGGGCACTGGCGCCCTGACTGTCGCCGGGGCCAGTACCCTCAACAGCAGCACGGCGGTGACCCTGAACAACGCAATCACCCTCAACGCCAACCTCACCGCCGGCGGCGCCAATGCGCTGACCCTTGGCGGGGTGATCAGTGGCAGCAACGGTTTGATCAAGACCGGCGCATCGAGCCTGACTCTCAACGGCAACAACACCTACACCGGCACCACGGCGCTGAATGCCGGGTCACTGATTGTCGGTTCCAGCACCGCCCTCGGCACCGGCACACTCAACGCCTCGAACGGCACCACCCTCGATGCCAGCACCGCCGCCACCCTGGCCAATAACGTCAACCTCGGCGGCACCCTGACCTTGGGCGGTAGCAATGCGCTGACCCTCGGCGGCGTAGTCGCCGGTATCGGTGGACTGACCAAGAACGGCGCTGCCGACCTGACCCTCAACGGCGCCAACAGTTATTTTGGCAACACCGTGTTGAACACCGGCAAACTGACCGTCGGCAGCAACACCGCGCTGGGTTCCGGCACGTTGAACGCGGCGGCCAACACCACGCTGGACGCCAACACCGCCGTCAGCCTGAACAATGCCGTGGCGCTGGCCGGCGCCTTGAACATCGGCGGCACGGCGAATATGACCCTGACCGGTCTGGTCAGCGGCGCCGGCAGTCTGGTGAAAGACGGCGCGGCCAATCTGATTCTCAATGCCGCCAACAACTACCTCGGCGGCACCACGCTGAACGCCGGCACTCTGACCGTCGGCAACAGTTCTGCATTGGGCTCCGGTGCGCTGACCGTTGCTGGCGCGGCAACGCTCGACAGCAACTCGCCGCTGGTCAGCCTCAACAACGCCGTCACCCTCAATGCGGCGCTGACCGTGGGCGGTACGCAGAACCTGACCCTCGGCGGTGTCACCAGTGGCACCGGCCAGTTGATCAAGGACGGCGCAGCCAACCTGACCGTCAATGGCAACAACACCTTCAGCGGCGGCACCACACTCAACGCCGGCACGTTGACCCTTGGCAATGCCAACGGTCTGGGCAGTGGCGCATTGGTCGTCGGTGGCGCGGCAACGCTGGATAACAGCGCATCGTTCGGCATCGGCAACGCCATTACCCTGAATGCCGGACTGACCGTCGCCGGCAACAACGATTTGAGCTTGAACGGCATCATTGACGGCGCCGGCAGCCTGACCAAAAACGGCCTTTCCGACCTGACCCTGGCCGGCAATAACACCTTCACTGGCGCGCTGAACATCATCTCGGGCAGCGTCACCACGCTCAATACCAACGCATTGGGCAACACCTCCGGCGTCAACATCAGCGCCGGCGCCGGGCTGAATCTGGGCAGCGATGCCAGCCTCGGTGCGCTGACCGGCAGCGGCAGTGTGCAACTCACCGGCAGCAACCTGCTGACCGTCGGCAGCGGCAACGTCACCAGCACCTTCGACGGCGATCTCAGCGGCAGCGGCGGCCTGGTCAAAGTCGGCACCGGCACCTTGAACCTCACCGGGATCAACGGCATTACCGGCAATACCGCGATCGATGGCGGTATCGTGAATCTCAGTGGTTCGCTGGGCAGTGCGCAAGTCAACGTCAATACCGGTGGCACGCTGACCGGTACCGGCTCGGCGCTCGGCGCGGTCAACATCAACAACGGTGGGCATCTGGCGTTGTCGTCGGGCAACACCTTGTCGGCGAGTGCTCTGACTCTCGGCGCCGGCAGCAACGTTGATGTGGCACTGGGCACACCGTCGACCGCGTCGCTGATGAATGTCGGCGGCAACCTCACCCTCGACGGCAATCTCAACGTCACCGACGCTGGCGGCTTTGGCGTCGGCGTGTATCGGCTGTTCAACTACACCGGCGCCCTGACCAATCTCGGTCTGGACGTCGCCAGCGTGCCGGTCGGCTACGGCCTCGGCGACCTGGTGGTGCAGACCGGCGTGGCCAATCAGATCAACATCCAAGTGTCGGCGCCGAACGTCAACATTCGTTACTGGGACGGCAGCCAGACCATTGCCAACGGCGTGGTCGATGGCGGCAGCGGCACGTGGAATGCGGTCGGCACCAACTGGACCGACGCCAATGGTTTGGTCAACCAGCCGTGGGCCGGCGATTTCGCGGTGTTCCAGGGCACTGCCGGCACGGTGACGGTGAACGGCACCCAAGCGTTTACCGGCATGCAGTTCCTCACTGACGGTTACAACGTGGTCAACGGTGCGGCGGGGCAACTCACGGCGGTCAACGGCACCGGCGGCACCACTTCGTTGCGCGTCGATCCGGGCGTGACGGCGACCATCAATGCCAATATCGATGGCAGCGGCATCCTCAATAAACTCGACGCCGGCACCCTGGTGCTCGGTGGTGCCAACACCTATACCGGCGGCACGCAACTGGACGGCGGCAAGATCATCGTCGGCAGCAACACCGCGCTCGGCACCGGCACGTTGACGGCGAATGCCGGTACGCAACTGGACAGCAATGCAGCGGTGACACTGGCCAACGCCGCGACGCTCAACGGCAACCTCACCGTGGTCGGCAGCAATGCACTGACCCTCAACGGCGTGATTGGCGGCACTGGTGGCCTGATCAAAACCGGCGTGGCGAACCTGACCCTCGGCGGCAACAACGCCTTCCTCGGGCCGGTGGCGCTGAACGCCGGCGGACTGATTCTGGCGTCGAACTCGGCGTTGGGCTCCGGCACGTTGAATGCGGCGGGCGGCACCACACTGGATGCGAGCACTGCGGTTTCGGTAAACAACGCGGTCAACCTGGCGGGCAATCTCGGCATCGGCGGCACGGCGGATCTGACCCTGGCCGGTACGGTCAACGGCGCCGGCAGCCTGAGTAAAAACGGCGCAGCCAACCTGACCCTCAGCGGCAACAACAACTTCCTCGGCGGCACCACTCTGAACGCCGGCACCCTGACCGCCGGCAGCAACTCGGCACTGGGTCTGGGCAACCTGACCGTGGCCGGTGCTTCGGCGCTGGACAGCAACAGCGCGCTGAGCCTGGGCAACAACGTCGTGCTCAACGCCAATCTGAGCAACGCCGGCAGCAACAACCTGACCCTCGCCGGTGTCGTCAGCGGCGCGGGTGGCTTGATCAAGGACGGCGCGTCGAACCTGACACTCAACGGCATCAACACCTTCACCGGCGGTACTACGCTGAATGCCGGCACGCTGACCCTCGGTACGGGCGCGTCTCTGGGCAGCGGCGCGCTGACCGTGGCCGGTGCTTCCACCCTCGACAATTCCGCGCCACTGGTGCTGGCCAACAACCTCAACGTCAATGCCAATCTGGCCTTGTCCGGTAACAATAATCTGACCCTTGGCGGTGTGATCGCTGGCGCCGGCACGTTGAGCAAAAATGGTCTGGCCGACGTGACCCTGAGCGGCAACAACACCTTCAGCGGCACCTTCGATGTGGCGTCCGGCAGCCTGACCACGCTGAGTGGCGCGGCGCTGGGCAACAACGCCACGGTCAATCTCGCGGGTGGCGCGGCGTTGAATCTCGGTGCCTCGGGCAGTCTCGCCAGCCTCACGGGCAGCGGCACTGCGCTGATCGGTACGGGCAATACGTTGAGCCTCGGTGGCAACAACGTCAGCAGCACGTTCGCCGGCATCCTCAGCGGTGACGGCAGCCTGAGCAAACTCGGCAGCGGCACCCTGACCCTCAGCGGCATCAGCGACCTGACTGGTGACACCAACGTCAACGCCGGCACCTTGCAGGTCAACGGCTCACTGGCCAGCGGCAATGTGCTGGTCAACAGCGGCGGCACCCTCGGTGGCAGCGGCACGTTGAGCGGTGCCGTGACGGTGGCCGATGGCGGTCATCTGGCGGGCGTCACCGGCAGTACGCTGAGCGTCAGTTCGCTGCTGTTCAACGGCAATTCAAACTTCGACGTCGGCCTCGGTACACCGGTGTCCGGTGGCGGCAATGCGCTGGTCAATGTCGGCGGCAACCTGACCCTCGACGGCACCCTCAACGTCAGTGACATCGGCGGTTTTGGCAGCGGCGTCTATCGCCTGATCGACTACACCGGCGGCCTGACCGACAACGGCATGCTCCTCGGCACACTGCCGGGCAGCGTCAGCCCGGGCGATCTGACCCTGCAAACCGCACTGGCCAATCAGATCAACCTGCTGGTCACCGCACCGGGCGTCACCGTGCAGTTCTGGGACGGCAATCAACTGGTGGCCAACGGTTCGGTCGAAGGCGGCAGCGGCACCTGGGGCACCGGCACCACCAACTGGACCGACGTCAACGGCACCACAAACCAAGCCTGGACCAACAGCTTTGCGGTGTTCCAGGGCGCGGCCGGCACGGTGACCGTCAACGGCGCGCAAACCATCACTGGCATGCAGTTCGTCACCGATGGCTACAGCCTGGTGAATGGCACGGCGGGCTCGCTGAACCTGGTCAACGGTTCGCTGGGCAATGCCACGGTGCGTGTTGATCCCAATGCCACTGCGACCATTGGTGTTGCGCTCAACGGCAGCGGCACATTGGGCAAATACGACACGGGTACGCTGGTGCTCAACGCGGCCAACGGTTACACCGGTGGCACGGCGCTCAATGGCGGCAAGATCGTGGTTGGCAACAACGCGGCGCTCGGCAGCGGTGTGTTGACCGCCGCCGATGGCACGGCGCTGGACAGCAATGCGGCCGTCAGCCTCGGTAACGACGTGGTCGTCAACGGTGGTTTGACCGTTGCCGGTTCCAACGCCCTGACCCTCGACGGCGTGGTCAGTGGCAGCGGCAGCATCATCAAGGCCGGCGCATCGAGCCTGACCCTCAACGGCAGCAACACTTACAGCGGCGGCACTCAGCTCGCCGGCGGTACGCTGGTTCTTGGCAACAACAGTGCACTCAGCAGCGGTGCGCTTAACGTGACCGGTGACGGCATACTCGACAGCACCTCGGCGCTGCAACTGGCCAACGCCGTCAACCTTGGCGCGCAACTGACCCTTGCCGGCAATCAGAACACCACGCTGATCGGTGCTGTGACCGGCACCGGAAGTCTGCTGAAAAACGGTAGCGGCGATCTCGTCCTCAGTGGTGCCAACACCTACAGCGGTGGCACCACGTTGAACAGCGGCACGACGCGCGGTGACACCAGCAGCCTGCAAGGTGCGATCGTCAACAACGCGACGCTGACCTTCGAGCAAAACGCCGATGGCAGCTACACCGGCAATCTCACCGGCGCCGGTACGCTGAACAAAACCGGTACCGGTCAATTGCTCCTGAGCGGCAACAACACCTTCACCGGCAACACCTCGGTGCAGGCCGGCAACCTGATCGTCAACGGTGTGCTCAACAGCGCCAACGTCAACGTTGCCAGCGGCGCGAGCATCGGCGGTGGCGGTCAGCTCGGCGGCGCCGTGCAACTGGCCAGCGGTGCGACGCTGGCTGGCGGTGGCACGGCGACACCTTTGTCGGTCGGTTCGCTGGCACTGTCCTCGGGGACCAATCTGGACTTCAGCCTCGGCTCGGCAACCAGTTCGACCACGGTGGTCAATGTCGCTGGCAACCTGACCCTCGACGGTACGCTGAACGTCAGCAATGCCGGCGGTTTCGGCACTGGGGTTTATCAACTGTTCAGCTACGGCGGCAGCCTGACCGACAACGGTCTGGTGTATGGCAGCCTGCCGGTTTCGGCGGCTAATCTGACCCTGCAAACCGCGATCGCCAATCAGATCAACCTGCTGGTGCAAGGCACGCCGGGTGAGGTGCAGTTCTGGAACGGTGGCAAAACCAATCCGGATGGCAGCATTGGTGGCGGCAGTGGCGTGTGGGGGCCAGGCACTAACTGGACCGACCCGAACGGCACGCAGGCGCTCGCTTCGAACGGTCAGTTCGCGGTGTTCGGTGGCCAGGCGGGTACTGTGACCGTGCAGGGCAATCAGAACTTCACCGGTCTGCAATTCCTCTCCGGCGGCTACAGCCTGGTTCCGGGGGCTGGCGGGACGTTGACGCCGGTCAATGGCGCCGACGGCAGCCTTGCACCGGTGCGGGTCAATGCCGGGGGAAGTGCGGAAATTTCCGCGCCGCTGGTGGGCACGGGTGGTATCGAAAAGCTTGATGCCGGCACGCTGGTATTGAGCGGTGCCAACACCTACAGCGGTGGCACCACCGTCAGCGGCGGTACGTTGATCGGTAATACCACCAGCCTGCAGGGCAACATTCTCAACAACGCTTCGCTGGTGTTCCAACAAAACGTCAATGGTCTGTTCAACGGGGTCCTCAGCGGTCTCGGGGCGATGGCCAAACGTGGCGCCGGTACCTTGCTGTTGACCGGTGATAACCCATTCAGCGGCACCGTATCGGTCGACCAAGGTGTGCTGCAAATCGGCAGACCCTTGGCTCGGGCGTCGTTGGGCGGTCAGGTCACCGTGGCCAATGGTGCAGGGCTGAGCGGTAATGGCAGCGTCGGTTCCGTGGTCAACCATGGGGTTGTCGCTTCGGGGTCCGAAGCCGGAACCCTGAGCGTCGCCGGTAACCTGACCAACGCCTCCGACGGTGTGTTGGCGCTGACAGTCAGCGCACCCACCGCAACGCCACTGGCAGTCGGCGGCACGGCAACGCTGGGTGGCGGGCTGCAAGTGAATTCCCTGGCACCGTTCACCGGCAACACCACGTATTCGCTGATCACGGCGGGTGGTGGGGTGAACGGCACCTTCAGCGCTGCGGACCTGCCGCAATACGCGTTCCTCAACAGCGCCCTGGTGTATGACGCCAACTCGGTGAACCTGGTGGTCAGCCGCAATGGCAATTCGTTCGCTGATGTCGCCGCCACCGACAACCAGTTCCGCACCGCCACCGCGCTCTCGAACAACGGCCCGGCGGGTGCGGCGTTGCAGAACGAGATCGTCAACCTCAGTGTCGCCGGCGCGCGTAATGCCTTCGACAGTCTGTCCGGTGAGATCCACGCCAGCACCGCCAGCGCCATCCTCGAGGATTCGCGCTACGTGCGTGACGCGGTCAACGACCGTATGCGCCAACCGTCATGCAGCGCGGCGGACGATCCACGCCGTGCCTTGGCGCCAAGTGGCAACCAACTGAGCAGCAACGGTTGCCACGGTGAAATGGTCGGCTGGGCCCGTGCACTCGGCGCGTGGGGCGAGTCGGATGGCGACAGCAACGCGGCGAAACTCGACCGTAATCTCAGCGGCTTCATGCTCGGCACCGACAAGCAACTCGATGACCAGTGGCGCGTGGGCATGGCCGCCGGCTACACCCGCAGCGACCTCGATGCCCATGATCGTCGCTCAGATGCGACCGTCGAAAGCTACCACCTGGCTGCGTACCTCAACTCGCAGTTCGACGCCCTTGCAGTGCGCCTCGGCGCGGCTTATAGCTGGCACGACATCGAGACCAAACGCAACGTCAGCGTCGGCAGCTACAACGATCGCCTGAAGGCCAATTACGATGCGCGCAGCGCCCAGGTATTCGGTGAAGTCGGCTACGCCATCGACGCTGGCGGCATTGCCCTCGAACCGTTTGCCGGTCTGGCCTACGTCAACTACGACACTGACAAAGCCAAGGAGAAGGGTGGAGTAGGGCGCCTGGAGGCCGATGCCGATCAAGACATCACCTTTTCGACCCTCGGCGTACGTGCCGGCAAAGTCATCACCCTGGCCAACGGCGGGCAATTCACTCCGCGCGCGGCCATCGGCTGGCGCCATGCCTTTGGTGATACCAAGCCTGATGCTGATCTGACCTTCATCGACGGCGGCGCCTCGTTCAGCACACAGGGCGTGCCGATCGCCAAGGACAGCGCCATCGTTGAAGCAGGTGTCGACTTCCAGATCAGCCCGACCGGCAAACTCGGTGTCGGCTACTCGGGGCAACTGTCGAACGACAGCAACGACCATGCGATGACCATCAGCTTCAGCCTGGGCTTCTGATTTAGGGTCGAAGCACTTTTAGCCGCCCGCAAGGGCGGTTTTTTTTGCACGGGCAAAAAGTCGCGGTCATGTCTGTAGGAAATATGGCCTGAGGTCGACCGTTTCTCCCTGGTCAGAAAAAACTTACGTCAAACATCGAATCATCTGACTTCACCAATTCAGCCGTCGCCCGCCACAGTCCCGAGCCTTAAACAGACACAGGGAAATGTGGATGCTGACTGCTGGCAAGTCCGTGATGTTCAGACTCGATATCGAAGGTTTTTCCCATGATCTCCAGGTATACGAATTCAGCGCGAAGGAGGCGCTCAACCGAACTTATGAGGTCGAACTGGAACTGGTCAGCGAGCGCCCCGACCTTGATCTTGAATCCTTGCTGCACCGTCCCGCCTTCCTCTGTTTCAGTGCCGACGGCGCCGGCCTGCATGGGCAGGTTTATCGAATTGCCCAAGGCGACTCGGGCAAACGCCTGACCCGCTACCAGATCACGCTGGTGCCGCATCTGGCCTATCTGGCGCATCGACACAACCAGCGAATCTTCCAGCAACAGAGCGTGCCGCAAATGGTCGCCCGGGTGTTGAGTGACCACGGCATGCAAGCGGATGCCTGGCGCTTCCAGCTCAGTGCCGACTATCAACCTCGCACCTATTGCGTGCAGTTCGCCGAGACTGACCTGCACTTCATTCAGCGCTTGTGCGAGGAAGAGGGCATTCACTTTCATTTCCAGCACAGCCGCGATGGGCACCTGCTGGTGTTCGGTGACGATCAAAGCGTTTTCCTTCCGCCAGCCCAGCCCACGGTCTATGCACAGGACAGTGGCATGGTCGCCGACGCGGCAGTGATCGACCGTTTCAACGTGCGCCTGGAAACACGCACCACGCAGGTCAGTCGCCGTGATTACCACTTTGAAAAACCCAACGTGCAACTGGATGCCGAAGCCAAGGAAGCGCAGCTTCCAGTGCTTGAGGATTACGCCTTTCCCGGACAGTTCACCCACCGTGATCGCGGCAAACACCTGAGCCAGCGAGCCCTTGAACGCCATCGTGCCGATTACCGGCAGAGCCACGGACGCAGCGAACAAACCCTGCTGCGCAGTGGCAGCTTCGTCGACATGCGTGAACACCCGCGCGCCGATTACAACGGTTTATGGTTGCTGACCAGCGTCGAACATCTAGGTCGACAACCGCAGGTGCTGGAGGAATCTTTAACCGTCCCGGCTGCCGACGACGGCTTCAAGCAGGGGTATCGCAACCACTTCGTCGCAACACCGGGGGAGGTGATTTTCCGACCCGCACTCAAGCATCCGAAACCACGCATGACCGGCAACCAGCATGCAGTGGTGACCGGTCCGCCCGGCGAAGAAATCTACAACGACCGCTACGGGCGAATAAAAATCCAGCTGTTATGGGACCGCGAAGGCCAGTTCAATGAACAGTCCAGTTGCTGGCTGCGCGTCGCCACAAGCTGGGCTCATGAACAATACGGCAGCGTGCAGACTCCGCGCGTCGGCATGGAAGTGCTGGTCGGGTTTACCGAGGGCGATCCGGACAAGCCGTTCGTGCTGGGTTGCTTGCCCAACGCGGTGACACCGGTGCCGCTGGACCTGCCGGCCGAGCGCACGCGCAGCATTTGGCGCAGCCAGAGCAGTCCTGGCGGCGGTGGCTACAACGAGCTGCGCATCGAAGACCGCAAAGGCGCCGAAGAAATCGCCATCCGCGCCCAGCGTGACTTTGCGCAACTGGTGCTCAATGACCAGCGCGTGCAAGTCGACAATCAACACACCCTGGTCGTTGGCGGTATCAGCAGCCAGGAGCTGCGCAGCGACGAACACCATATGACCCACGGCAATCGCCTGACCGAACTCAAGCAGGACGATCACCTGTGGGTACACGGTGACCGCCATATCCGGGTCAGCAGCCAGCGGCTCAGCGCTACGCAGCACCTGCATTTTGGTGCCACTGCGCAAGTCGTCATCGATGGCGGCACGCAGTTGGTGCTGCAGTGCGGGGGGCATTGGCTGACGCTGGGGCCGGAAGGGATTTTCAGCAGCGTGCCGATTGTTCAGGGCGGTGTGCCGGCGGTCAGGTTGGCGGCAGAGCCGTTGGTGCCGGGGGCGGTGTCGTCGTTGACGGTGGCATTTGATCCGGTTCAACAGCGACAGGCGCTGGTTTCCAAGCGCCCTGCGCGCTGCCAGATTTGCGAGGCCGCGCAAGCATGAGCGGGTTGACTTCCTTTCCCGAGGGTTTGCCTTGGGGCGAGCAGCAGGCCTTTTTGTTGCTGGACGGTGCGACGATCAGCGATCTGCCGCAGCGGTTGAAACAGCTCAACCCGACGGCCAGAACGCTTGCCCTCTACGACCAACCACCGTTTTCAGCGTTGCGCGATGTCTCGCCATTGTTGGTGGCGATCGAGCAACCGGACGATCCCTTGGCGCAGTTCTATCTGCACAGCGCGCAGGAGGAGTGGGGCGTGTTGTTGTTCAGTGCTGCGCCGCTGCACAGCGTCGCCGAACACCTGCGCAAACTCATCACGGTCGAGTTGCCGAGCGGCCCGGCAGTGCTGTTGCGGCTGGCGGATGCGGCAGTGGCGCAGGCGTTGTTTGCCAGTGCCGATCAGTCTTTGTTCGGGCCTTTGACCTGTGTAGTGACAGCCGACGTCGTCAATGACCTTTGGCGGCTTCAGCGGCCCCGCCAGACGCAACATCCAGAGCTTACCGTGCCCTATCGCCTGAGTCCTGAGCAGGACATTGCGCTAGATCAGGTTGACCGGCGCCGAACGCTGCTTGAGCTCGATGCGCATTTGCTCCGCTACTTCTCTGAGCGCCATAGCGGCGAGAGTCTGGCACAACGCTGGGGCGTACTTGATCAGTTGGAAACTCAAGCATCTGCCCTCGGCCTCGGCGGTCCCTCTGCGTTGTTTTATTACGCCAACGTCGTGTTCTGGCTCGACAGCAGCGAGTTCGAACAGCATTCGCAAATCCATCACTTACTCCACACGCCCTCGCTGCAATCACCCGGCGAGCGCGTCGCGCTGGCTGCGGCCCTGGCGCATCAGTGGGCAGCTGAACGAGGTCGATCATGAACCATCCCGCCAACCTCGCCGCTGCCGCCGCATCCAAAACCCCTATCGGTTCTCCCGGCGCCTGCCCATTGCGGCAAACCCATGTGCAACTGTTGCCCTTGGCTTATGGCCTGGTGGAACGACCTCACGACCCGGCCGCTGAATTGACGCTGCCCTATGCCTTGACCGCGCGGCCAATGGGCATTCGCCGGTTGCGTGATGGCTGGCTGTACATCATCGACAGTCTCGGTGGCGAGTTGTACGAATACCGCGTGCTCGACGGCATCGTCACCGCGCTGCTGCACCAAGGTAAAACCGTCACTGAGGATCAACGCGCGGCCATCGAAGAACGTCCGGCGTTGATCTTTTCGCGCAAGAGCACGCTGTACGTGACTTTTGCCGAGGTGCAGTTAACGGCTGCCAAATGCCGGCAAGTGCTGGACAGCACGGAAGAGCGCGAGTACTTCATGCAGGCAGTCGATCTGGGGCCGGTCAATTGCCTGGTTGGCGGCGAGCATTTGTTGACCGTGGCGCAGGCAAAGCAGTGGCTCGCAGAAGTGGCGACTGGCGCTGAACCCATTACCGAAACCGATACGACGCGAATGCCGGCGGTGCAGGTCAGCGATGCGCCGGAGCACGAGCGCGAGCCTTATTTGTGGGAGCAGCCACGACGCTTTCGGGAAGCGCACATCGGCGAGTTTCTCGGTCGGGTGCGCGGGCCTTATCAGGACGACACGCTGTTTCTGCTGGTCAATGATGACCTGGGCGTGATGCGCGATCTGGCCGAGTATCAGGACACCGTGGTCGGCTGGGTCGAAGAGTGGAGCAACAGCGGCAACAACGAGCGCGATTATCTGCTGGCCAGTTACATCGAGTCCCTGAGCCAGCTCGGCAGCGCAGATTTCGACAGTCTGGCCAAGGCCAGTGCCGATCCGCGGGCCAAGGCTTTTTATGCCGAACTGGAGCAACTGCCCGAGCCGGATCGGGAGAATACCCGCAAGGCGTTGCTTGAGTATTTGAACAAGGGCGGCAAGGTTGAGCCCGCTTCTGCGGAGGCAACGCCAGAGCTTTCGCAACTTCGCGAAAAGGCCCTTGATGATGCGTTGGCGTTAAATCGATTCGATGGTTTAGCGCCGGACGCCAAGGCTTATGGTCGCGCTGCCGCCGAAGCGGATAGACGCTTCTATACACGCGAGTATTTTGCTGAAGTCGCCCCGCGAGACTTTGTCGAGCAGCACCTTTCGACACTGGTCGACCTCGGCAAGGATCAGGACCGACGCATGCGCGACGTGCTCGACGGCCCGTTCCTCAGCGGTAAACGCGGGGTCAACGACTTGATCGACCGCCCGGCCATGGACGAAGTCCTCAACCGTCATCGCGACAACCTCGGCCGCTGGAACCGCGTGCTCGAACGCATCACCGCTGACCGCACGCAACTGCTGATCGCCGGACGCTTCCATCGTTCGGCCTGGTACTACGACGCGCAAGTGACGGCGCAAATCGGCCAGGCCCTCAGCACCGAATACGCCTGCCTCAAGGACCTGTGCCGCAGCGACGAAGCAAGCGAAAAAATGCTCAGCTATCTGGAGGAGCACCCGGAACTGACCCGAACCCTGTTCTACACCTTGCCACTGCGCCTGCAATTGGAGCAGAGCGGGCAATACTCAACGCTGTTCAATGCCCTCATGGCCACGTTCAACAACTTGCCGGACTGGCTGGCCAAACTGAAAAAGATCGAACAACCGCAACTGCCGGCCCTCGACGATCTGCCCGAGCACTCCCGCACCGTCGCGGCAGCCGTGCAGGACACCTACAGCCCGGCACTGAACCTGGGCCTGAACCGCGTACTGGAAGGCTTCGACCTGTCGGGCGAGAAAATCCCAGAGCTGGATGAACTGTTCCAGCGCCTGCCCAAAGCACTGCGCCTGCGCCTTTTCGACGCGGCAAAAACCAGCGGCGTGACCTTCACCGTCGCCAGCCCCGCCGAACAATCCGCGCTGCAAGGCGCGATCAAGGAAGTGCTGCGCGAACGCGAATACCTGAAAACCCTCAACCGCGAACGCAACCAGCTCACCCACAACAAGAATCGTCAGGGCCACAAAGCGGCACGGGCGGTGGAGTTGCAGGAAGAGATTGTGCGGGTACGAGCGCAATTGACGCAGATCGAAGGGCGGCTGGCAGCGGCGCTGAGCCCGATTGAAGAACTGCCGGATCGCTCGGCCCGGCTGTACGGCGCAACACCGGCTCAAGCAGGGGTGACAGTGGTGTTTCCGCCGGCGCAGCAGGGGGAGTTGAGGAGTTTGTTGGGGAATATTCGGTTGGGCGTGAGTGGGGTGTCGGCGGGGAGTTTGGTGAAGACAGAGGGGATGGGGTTGGTGGTGGTTTTGGTGCAGGTGGTGAATTTGGTGGGGGCGTACCGGGAGTTGATGAAGCAGACCCGAGACAAGAAGAAGCGGGCGGACTTTTTTGCTGCTTTGGCTGCGACAGGGGCGGCCGGGTTTACTGCGGCGCAGGGGCTTGCGGAGACAGCGTTGAAGGCTCGTAGCACAGCGCTAATAGTTGCGCTTCAACCTCAAGCCTTACAGCACGTGCATGTGCAAATGGGCAAATTGCATGTTGGGTTGGGCATGTTCACCTACGGCGTTGGTCTGGTGGCTTCAGCGATCAGTCTTAAAAGCCAATATCAAAGATCGCAGCAGGCTATTCGTAGTGGTAATGAATCGGCACAAAGTGCGGCTGCGCTGGCCACATTGGGTGCGGGCGGAATGATGTCCGCCAATGCATATGGTTTTGGGCAGACCTTCTACGCCGGTTATACCGTAATTTCCGCACCAAACAGTGCCGCACGAACAGCAGCCTGGGCCGCAGCGGGGACACAACTTTCAAAAGTATTTTTCCGGTTCAATCTGGCGGGAGCGCTGTTCACTGTTCTGGAGTTCAGTGGCACCTGGTTGTTCAACCGATACAACATCAGTGCCCACGACAAATGGCTAAAAATCACTCCATGGAGTCGTGACGCCGAGATGCGTGGCGACCATTCACTCGATGACTATCACCGTTATCTGGCATTCCTGATCCACGCGCCTTACGCACAACTTGGGCCAAACCCACACGACTCCTGGCTGAAAAATCTGCTGTTCAAAGCCAAGCCCAGCGATATCCATCTGGTGCTGCCAAGACTGACGCTGAGCGATCTCCTACCTCCTCTTGGCGGCAAATCGAAATATCGGTTAGGCCTCGGCGCGCACCGTATTTCCATTCCCTTGCATAGTCGAGGAGCGCCACGAGAGCGCAAGGATGTAATCAGCGATGAGGTCGTCAGTAGCGTGAGGATTGTTGAGTCTACGACGAAGGGATTGGTGCTCTGCCTTCAGTACCCGGTGGACCCCAACTCTGAATTCAATCCAGCGAAAGAAACACTTGAACTGGCAGTCTGTATTCAGACCCTGAATGCTAAAAGTGAGTGGGTATCACGAACTCGTGTGATCCATATAGATCCTCGCGGTGAAGACCACTTTGAAGTGGTTGATCCCCAACTGGTCAAGGGGAATCCACCCATGCTGCTCGTCGAAGCCCAATTTCTGGAGCTGGCCGACCATGCCTAATAATCGCGATGAACCAGTAGGTAGGCCATATCTCGAACAGCCAAGAAAAGCAGGGGACATCGAGCCATTTCCGAGCGCAAAGATCACCTATCTCGCTCCGCTGCCCTTGCCAACACCGATACCGGCTTACGGTCCACATATTGGTGAGCTGAACGACGTTTTCATGGACTTTGGCTTGGGATCTCCCCAGGTTTTTATGTGGCAAATGACGTTGGGCGGACCATTCAGCGTGTCTTTCACAGTAGTTTTCTTATTCCCACTGATTACCGGGTTTTTGGGAGTTATTTTTGGGTATGGACAGGAATCCATTTGGGACTCGATGGTCGGTATCTTTGAAATAGCCTGCGAGAATATATTGTTCATCGGCCCGCTCATGCTCCTTATCAGTCTCGGCGTCTGGCACCACGTCCACAAAAAACGCGCCACAATCATCCCGACCCGCTTCAACCGCCAACGCCGCGAAGTCTGCTTCATGCCCGCAGGCGCCACAGAACCCGTCTTCGTCCCCTGGGAATCCCTCTCCGCCTGGATCATCGAAGCCCAAGGCGCGACCCAATACGGCATCCACCGCCAATACGGCATGGGTATCGGTTTCTATCACGGCGAAACCCTCATCAGCCTCGAATTCCAATGCGCTGGCCTGCCCCTCGCGATCAGCTACTGGGAAGCGATTCGCGGCTACATGGAATACGAGGTCAACGACCTCAAATCAATTCAGGACTTGCAAGACCTGCAAGGCCCCGACGATCCCCCCCACGAAGGCCTGCACACTTTCCGCAACGCCCGGGCGCGCATGCATCAGCAGATCCGTGAAGGCACACGAACAAGGCTGTCGGGCTTCTTCTGGTACCTCTACCACGTCATGACCTTGTGGACGATTCCCAACCACCTCGTCGAATGGGAAGTGCGCCGCCTGGAAAGGATCGGCAAGCAAACCCTGCCTGAAGTCATGCGCAAATGGTCAGAACCGCTGCCGCAAGACCAATGGGCCAAGCCCAGTGAAGAGTTGCTGCGGATGAGTGAGCAGGTGCGGCAAATGCAAAAGCGCCAGCCACATCGACCGATCACCGAGATCTTTGCTGAAGTACAACGCACGGCTTCAAACGGTAAGCGGCGTGCATGAGCTGTTTTTCAAATGCCACTCACCAAGCCTTCAGACGTGGGTAACTCCATCAAGCGCTCAGCACCGAATACGCCTGCCTCAAGGACCTGTGCCGCAGCGACGAAGCAAGCGAAAAAATGCTCAGCTATCTGGAGGAGCACCCGGAACTGACCCGAACCCTGTTCTACACCTTGCCGCTGCGCCTGCAATTGGAGCAGAGCGGGCAATACTCAACGCTGTTCAATGCCCTCATGGCCACGTTCAACAACTTGCCGGACTGGCTGGCGAAGCTGCGCAAAATCGAGCATCCGCAACTGCCGGCCCTCGACGATCTGCCCGAGCACTCCCGCACCGTCGCGGCAGCCGTGCAGGACACCTACAGCCCGGCACTGAACCTGGGCCTGAACCGCGTACTGGAAGGCTTCGACCTGTCGGGCGAGAAAATCCCCGATCTGGATGAACTGTTCCAGCGCCTGCCCAAAGCACTGCGCCTGCGCCTTTTCGACGCGGCAAAAACCAGCGGCGTGACCTTCACCGTCGCCAGCCCCGCCGAACAATCCGCACTGCAAGGCGCGATCAAGGAAGTGCTGCGCGAACGCGAATACCTGAAAACCCTCAATCGCGAACGCAACCAACTCACCCACAACAAGAATCGTCAGGGCCACAAAGCGGCACGGGCGGTGGAGTTGCAGGAAGAGATTGTGCGGGTACGAGCGCAATTGACGCAGATCGAAGGGCGACTGGCAGCGGCGCTGAGCCCGATTGAAGAACTGCCGGATCGCTCGGCCCGGCTGTACGGCGCGACGCCTGCGCGGGCGGGGGTGACAGTGGTGTTTCCGCCGGCGCAGCAGGGGGAGTTGAGGAGTTTGTTGGGGAATATTCGGTTGGGCGTGAGTGGGGTGTCGGCGGGGAGTTTGGTGAAGACAGAGGGGATGGGGTTGGTGGTGGTTTTGGTGCAGGTGGTGAATTTGGTGGGGGTATTCCGTGAAGTGCGTAGGCAGGCCCGAAATGAGCGAGTGTGGAAGCCATTCGCCGAAGCGGTAGCCGCGACGGGGGCCGCTGGATTTACCGCTGCGCAGAGCCTTGCGGATACAGCGTTGAAGGCGCGTAGTACGTCGCTTGTAGCAGGCTTGCAGCTCCATGCCTTGCAGAATGTACATGTGCAAATGGGCAAACTGCATATTGGATTAGGTTTCATCAGTTATAGCTTTGGTTTGGTGTCTTCAGCTGTCAGCTTAAAAAAACAGCAACAGAATTGGCAGCGGGCGATTCGCAGTGGAAATCAATCGGCGCAGGGTGCCGCCGCGCTAGCCACATTAGGTGCTGGCGGCATGGTAACGGTTAACGCTTACGGGCTGAGTCATACCGTTCACGCCACTTTCACTGTATTGACTGCTCCAAACAAGAGTGCACGAACAGCCGCTTGGGCCGCGGCCGGCACACGTCTTTCTAGCGTATTTTTCCGCTTTAATCTGGCGGGTGCGTTATTCACCGTTTTGGAACTCAGTGGTACTTGGCTATACAACCGCTACAACCTCAGTGCTCACGATAAATGGCTGAAAATTACACCTTGGAGTCGGGATGCCGAGATGCGCGGTGATCACTCATTGGATGACTATCAGAGTTATCTGGCATTCCTGATCCACGCGCCTTACGCACAACTTGGGCCAAACCCACACGACTCCTGGCTGAAAAATCTGCTGTTCAAAGCCAAGCCCAGCGATATCCATCTGGTGCTGCCAAGACTCACGCTGAGCGATCTCCTACCTCCTCTTGGCGGCAAATCGAAATATCGGTTAGGCCTCGGCGCGCACCGTATTTCCATTCCCTTGCATAGTCGGGGAGCGCCACGAGAGCGCAAGGATGTAATCAGCGATGAGGTCGTCAGTAGCGTGAGGATTGTTGAGTCTACGACGAAGGGATTGGTGCTCTGCCTTCAGTACCCGGTGGACCCCAACTCTGAATTCACTCCAGCGAAAGAAACGCTGGAACTGGCAGTCTGTATTCAGAGCGTGAACGGCAAAGGTGAGTGGGCGTCGCGGACCCGCGTAATCCATTTAGATCCCAGGGGAGATGGTCATTTTTCAGTGGTTGCGCCGGAGTTGGTCAAAGAGAAACCACCGGTATTGCTCGTTGAAACCCCGCTTCTGGAGCTAGCCGATCATGCCGAATAAGCCATTAGTTAGCTCGCAGATTGATCAACCTCGAAAAGCCGGAGACACGGAGGCATTTCAAAGTGGAAAGGTTACTTATCTCGCACCACTACCATTACCATCACCAATGCCACCCCACGGCCCGCATATCGGCAATCTGGATGATGTGTATATGGATTTTGGATTGGGATCACCCCAAGTCTTTTCATGGCAAGTAATTTTGGGTGGCACATTCAGTGTTTCTTTTTCAGTGGCCTTTCTCTTTCCATTGATAGGCGGTTTTCTTGGGCTGATGTTTGGTGATGGTTGGGACACCAGTTGGGTCTACGTAGAAGAGATCTTCGAGGAAACTAATGTGCTCGCATTGCAAACTGGTTTTCTGATTCTCGTAATCTGCTTAGGAGTCTGGCACCACGCCCACAAAAAACGCGCCTCAATCATCCCGACCCGCTTCAACCGCCAACGCCGCGAAGTCTGCTTCATGCCCGAAGGCGCCACCGAGCCCGTCTTCGTCCCATGGGAATCACTCTCCGCCTGGATCATCGAAGCCCAAGGCGCGACCCAATACGGCATCCACCGCCAATACGGCATGGGTATCGGTTTCTATCACGGCGAAACCCTCATCAGCCTCGAATTCCAATGCGCTGGCCTGCCCCTCGCGATCAGCTACTGGGAGGCCATTCGCGGTTACATGGAATACGAAGTCAACGACCTCAAATCCATCCAGGACCTGCAAGGCCCCGACGACCCTCCCCACGAAGGTCTGCACACCTTTCGCAACGCTCGCGCACGCATGCACCAGCAGATCTGTGAAGGCTCACGAACAAGGCTGTCGGGCTTCTTCTGGTACCTCTACCACGTCATGACCCTGTGGACGATCCCCAACCACCTCGTCGAATGGGAAGTGCGCCGCCTCGAAAGAATCGGCAAGCAAGCACTGCCCGACGTCATGCGCCAGTGGTCAGAACCGCTGCCGCAAGACCAATGGGCCAAACCCAGTGAAGAGCTGCTGCGGCTGAGTGAACAGGTGCGGCAGATGCAAAAGCGTCAACCTCATCGACCAATCACCGAAATTTTTGCGCAGGTGCAGCGCGAGCGTTAATAAAGCAAAAAACCGCAGGCAGCGATTTTTTGATCGTGCGCACTAAGGTAAAGCCGAATATCGCAAACAGAGACGGACAGTTTGCGCAGTTCGATGTGGCGCCGGCGGGGGGAGCGGCGGCAGTTGGTTTTTCATCAAAAAGACTCTTGCGCCCTTCATTGACGTTTGCGGTGGCTGGTTGATTGCCTTCGCGAGCAGGTTCGCTCCCACAGGGGAGTGCGGTGCAAATGTGGGAGCGAGCCTGCTCGCGAAGGGGCCGCTCGGTGAGTGCAAAAATCTGCTGCCTCGTGCTCTGCTAGAATCCGCCCCATCAACAGCCTGAGACTCCCCCATGAGTGAGCCGATTCGTCTGACCCAATACAGCCACGGCGCCGGTTGCGGCTGCAAGATTTCCCCGCAGGTGCTGGAAGTGATTCTGGCCGGCAGCGGCGCACAGAACCTTGATCCGAAACTGTGGGTCGGCAATGCCTCGCGCGATGACGCGGCGGTGTACGAGATCGATGCCGAACGCGGTGTGGTCTCGACTACCGATTTCTTTATGCCGATCGTCGACGACCCGTTCGACTTCGGCCGCATCGCCGCGACCAATGCGATCAGTGACATCTATGCGATGGGCGGCGATCCGCTGATGGCGATCGCCATTCTCGGCTGGCCGGTCAATGTACTGGCGCCGGAAGTGGCGCGCGAAGTGATTCGCGGTGGCCGTGCCGTGTGCGACGCCGCGGGCATTCCGCTGGCCGGCGGGCATTCGATCGATGCGCCGGAGCCGATCTTCGGCCTCGCTGTCACCGGTCTGGTGGAAAAACGCCACATGAAACGCAATGACACCGCCACCGCCGGTTGCCTGTTGTACCTGACCAAACCGCTGGGCATCGGCATCCTCACCACCGCCGAGAAGAAGGGCAAATTGCGCGCCGCCGACGTCGGCGTGGCCCGCGACTGGATGTGCACCCTGAACAAACCCGGCAGCCGCTTCGGCAAACTCGCCGGCGTTACGGCGATGACCGACGTCACCGGTTTTGGTCTGCTCGGGCATCTGGTGGAAATGGCCGATGGCAGCCAGCTCACCGCACGCATTGCCTATGACAGCGTGCCGCGTCTGGACAGCGTCGAGTATTACCTCGATCAGGGCTGTGTGCCCGGCGGAACGCTGCGCAATTTCGACAGCTATGCGAGCAAGGTCGGCCGCGTGCAGGAGTTGCACAAACGCGTGCTCTGCGACCCGCAAACCAGCGGTGGTCTGCTGATCGCCGTCACGCCTGAAGGCAATGAAGAGTTTCTTGCCGTCGCCGCCGAACTGGGCCTGAACCTGGCGCCAATCGGCGAACTGGTTGAGCGACAGACGAACGCAGTCGAGGTGATTTGATGCTCCGCGACTGCACTGACTACCGTGACATTTTTCTCAATGACCGGCCCATGATGGATGCCCGCGCGCCGGTCGAGTTTCACAAGGGCGCGTTCCCCGGTGTGATCAACCTGCCGCTGATGAACGACGTCGAACGGCAGAAGATCGGCACCTGCTACAAACAGCACGGTCAGCAGGCCGCCATCGAATTGGGTCATCAATTGGTGTCTGGCGCGGTGAAGGCCGAGCGCATCCAGGCCTGGGCCGAATTTGCCCGCGCCCATCCTGACGGCTATCTCTATTGTTTTCGCGGTGGCCTGCGTTCGCAGATCACTCAGCAATGGCTGCGTGACGAGGCCGGCATTGACTATCCGCGTGTCGGCGGTGGTTACAAGGCGATGCGCAACTTCCTCATCGACACCCTTGAGCAAGCGATCGCGCAATGTGATTTCGTCTTGCTGGGTGGCATGACCGGCACTGGCAAGACCGAAGTGCTGGTGCAGTTGCGCAATGGTCTGGACCTGGAAGGGCACGCCAATCATCGCGGCTCCAGCTTCGGCAAACGCGCTACCGGGCAGCCGTCGAATATCGATTTTGAGAACCGCCTGGCCATCGACATCCTCAAGAAACGTGACGCTGGTTTCGCGCAGTTTGTGCTGGAGGACGAGAGCCGGGTGGTCGGCAGTTGCGCCTTGCCGCTGCCGCTGTATCAGGGTATGCAGCAGTACCCGATGGTCTGGCTGGAAGACAGTTTTGACGATCGCGTCGAGCGGATCCTGCGGGATTATGTGGTGGACCTGTCGGCGGAGTTCTCCGCGGTGCACGGCGAGGAGGGCTTTACGCTGTTCGCTGAACGCCTGCTGGAAAGCCTGAACAATGTGCAGAAACGGCTGGGTGGCGAGCGCCATCGACGCATGCTGATTTTGATGGAAGACGCGTTGGCGGAGCAGGGCCGAAGCGGCGCGGTGGACTTGCATCGTGGCTGGATCGAAGGATTGCTGCGTGAGTATTACGACCCGATGTACGTGTTCCAGCGCGAGAAGAAGGGCGGGCGGATCGAATTCGCCGGGGAGCGTGGGGCGGTGCTTGAGTATCTGCGCGAGCGGGTCAATCAGAAGGTTTGAGGTTGTAGCGGCTGGCCTCTTCGCGAGCAGGCTCGCTCCCACATTGGATCTGCGTGAAATACAAATCCCCTGTGGGAGCGAGCTTGCTCGCGAAGGGGCCGGTTCAGGCCATACAAAACTCAGGTCGGGCAGGTGTCTTTGCCGTTATCCAGGCCCTGCTTGTAGCTGTGGCTCTGCAAACTGGCCTTGCCGTTGTGCCAGGTCAGGGTCAGCACATACAGCGAGTCAAAGTCGTTGCCCGCCCAGTCTTCGGTGATGTTCTGTTTCTCGCCGACCGCTTTGCCCGCCACCTTGTTGATCAGCTCCGGCAGATAGCCGTGGGACCAGGCGGTGTAGATCGTCGAGTTGTGATACTTGTCTTCCAGCAGTTCGCGGGCCAGATCGCTGGTGTCGTTGGCCGAAAACTCGATATTCACCGGCAGGCCGAGCTTGATCGCGGCGGGGCTGATGGTCATCAGTGGGCGGATGTAGCTGTAGGAGTTATCCAGCTCACCTTCTTCGACATTGCGCGTCGGATTGGCGGCGAACACGTAATCGGCCTTGCCGAATTTTTCCGGCAGCAGCGTCGACAGGTCGATGGCGCGGTTCAGGCCCTGGCAGTTGAGCTGGCCGAGACCACCCTCGGGCTTCTCCGCGTGGCGCAGGAACACCAGCGTCTGGGTGCCGTCCGCGGGTTGCGCGCGGCTCTCGCTCGACTCAAGAGACAGGAACAGCGCACTGACGGCCAGCAGGGAAGGCAGGGCCACATACGCGCGATGTTTGAAACGTTTGGCGAAACGCATAAGGTTCGTCATCAAATAGAAAGTTCTTCAGCTGATTCAATTAAGGCTGACAAACCTTTACACCGCGGGCTCCCAGCACCGGGTGTTTTCCCTGTCGTGAACAGCTTCCTCTGCGAGAAAGACATAGCTCAGAGTCCTCTGAGGCCCGTTGGTTCGATCCGAGCGAGTGCGCGGCACTCTAACGGCATCTTTTAAGGGCTTGGACGCAGGTTAGCGACAGGATGTTACCGTTCGTGTAGGCGCTGCAGCAGGCCTACATTATGATCAGGCTTTAATTTGTGACTGGATGCTTCCAATGACCGATCTGTCCGCGTTCCCGATCACCCAGAAATGGCCGGCGCAGTACCCTGACTGGATTCAACTCTATTCCTTGCCCACGCCCAACGGCGTCAAAGTCTCGATCATGCTCGAAGAAATCGGCCTGCCGTACGAGCCACACAAGGTCGCTTTTGACAGCAATGACCAGTTGTCGCCGGAGTTCCTGTCGCTGAACCCAAACAACAAGATCCCGGCGATCCTCGATTCCCATGGTCCCGAAGATAAGCCGCTGCCGCTGTTCGAGTCCGGTGCGATCCTGATTTATCTGGCCGACAAAAGCGGCCAGTTGCTGGCCCAGGAAGGCGCGCTGCGCTACGAAACGATTCAGTGGCTGATGTTCCAGATGGGCGGCATCGGCCCGATGTTCGGCCAGCTCGGTTTCTTCAACAAGTTCGCCGGCAAGGACTACGAAGACAAGCGTCCGCGTGATCGTTATGTCGATGAAAGCAAACGCCTGCTCAAAGTGCTCGACGGTCGGCTCGAGGGCCGTGACTGGATCATGGGTGAGCGCTATACCATTGCCGATATCGCCACGTTTCCGTGGGTGCGTAACTTGATCGGGTTTTATGAAGCGGGTGATCTGGTTGGCATCAGCAACTTCCCGAATGTTACCCGTGTGCTGGAGCGATTCCTCGCGCGCCCGGCAGTCATTCGCGGCCTGACCATCCCTTCCTGACTACACACATAACCCCTGTGGGAGCGAGCCTGCTCGCGAATTCGGTGTATCAGAAACAATTGGGTTGACTGATACGACGCTTTCGCGAGCAGGCTCGCTCCCACAAGGGAATTGGTGTTGCGGCGCATAGATTGTTGCACCCCCAGTAATGCACTCTTGATTGATCCAGGTTTGTACCTCGCCCCCCGCAAGGCATAAGCTTCGCCCCCTACGACTTTCGTCTCATCTGCCGTTTTCAGGAAAGGCCCCCATGTCCAGTCAGTTCCCCGAAGCACGTCCCCGCCGTCTGCGCCGCAATGCGAGCCTGCGCAGCCTGTTCCAGGAAACCGAGTTCAGCCTGAACGATCTGGTGCTGCCGATTTTCGTCGAAGAGGAAATCGACGACTTCGTGCCAATCAAAAGCATGCCCGGAGTGATGCGCATTCCTGAGCGCAAACTGGCCAGCGAAATCGAGCGCTATGCCCGCGCCGGCATCAAATCGGTAATGACCTTCGGCGTGTCCCACCACCTGGACAGCAACGGCAGTGACACCTGGCGCGAAGAAGGCCTGGTCTCGCGAATGTCGCGCATTGCCAAAGATGCCGTGCCGGAAATGATCGTCATGTCTGACACCTGCTTCTGCGAATACACCGATCACGGCCACTGCGGCGTGATGCACAACCATGAAGTCGACAACGACCAGACCCTGATCAACCTCGGCAAACAAGCCGTGGCAGCGGCCCGCGCCGGTGCGGACGTGATCGCGCCGTCGGCAGCGATGGATGGTCAGGTGCGGGCGATTCGTCAGGCCCTGGATGCGGCCGGGTTCACGCAGATTCCGATCATGGCTTACTCGACCAAATTTGCTTCGGCACTCTACGGCCCGTTCCGCGAGGCCGGCGGCAGTGCGCTGAAGGGCGACCGCAAAAGCTACCAGATGAACCCGATGAACCGCCGCGAAGCCTTGCGTGAATCACTGTTGGATGAACAGGAAGGCGCCGATGCGCTGATGGTCAAACCGGCCGGTGCGTACCTCGACATCATTCGTGATATTCGTGAAGCCTCGAACCTGCCGCTGGCGGCGTATCAGGTCAGCGGCGAGTACGCGATGATCAAGTTCGGCGCACAGGCCGGGGCGATCGATGAGGATCGTGTGGTGCGTGAAAGCCTGGGCGCGATCAAGCGTGCGGGTGCTGATTTGATCTTCACCTATTTTGCGATGGATCTGGCATTGGCGGGGATCTAAAGACCACCGCGTTACCCCTGTGGGAGCGAGCCTGCTCGCGAAAGCGGTTTATCAGCTGACATTAGTGTTGACTGACACGACGCTTTCGCGAGCAGGCTCGCTCCCACATTTGATTTGTAGTGTGTCAGGGGCAGTTGAAGAATGGCCGGATCCCGTGATCGCGGAAGTAGCGTCCGATCACTTTCGGATCCGCACTGTTCTCGGCAATCGCCACATACGTATCCGGGCGCAGCAGATAAAAACCGTTACGCCCCAACCCCGCCGTTTCAAACGCCGGGCGCCAGTCGAACACGTGCAGCGGCAAATGATGTTCCTGGCACCAGGCAATCATTTCGTCGCTGGTGTCGCCGTACACATGCACCTGCCAGCACGGCTGTCTGAGCGGTTCGTAGTTATCCCCCTCACCATCATGCGCCCACGGCAAGCGGTCGCCGCCATGCACATGGCCGGCTGCGCCCCGACTCAGCGGCATGCCGCGATAGTTGAGGGTGACTTGCGACACCGTGCGAAAAAGGAATTCGCGACTGGCCTCGAACGAGGCCATTTTCGGGATCAGAAACGGTGCCACACGCATGCGCAGCAGATCGGCCATGCGCCCCTCGGCGGTGACGAAACTGAAGACTTTATCGGTGGTCGACACCAGTCGACGGGCGAAGGCCTTGCGTTCGGTTTCGTAGCTGTCGAGCAGGCGTGGTTCGGCAGCGCCGCTGAGCACTGCGGCAAGTTTCCACGCCAGGTTGATCGCGTCACCGATGCCGGTGTTCATGCCCTGACCGCCCGCCGGGCTGTGCACATGCGCGGCATCGCCGAGCAGAAACGCGCGGCCGCTGCGGAAATGTTCAGCCACGCGGTGATGCACGCGGTAGGTCGAAAACCAGTGGACGTCTTCGATATGCACTTTCAGGTGTTCGATGGCGCGGCTGCTGACATCGGAAAACGCCAGGGTTTCGGCGCGATCCGCACGTTCATCACGCACAGTGCCGATCAGCCGCGCGCGGCCTTCGCCGGCCAGTGGAAACACGGCGAGAAAGTCCGCTTCATCCAGATCCAGGTGCAGCTCGCCGTTCATCGCAGGGCCGCTGGCTTTGACGTCGGCGACGTAGAAAATCTGCTGATAGGTGCCGCCGGGAAAACCGGTGTCGAGGGTTTTGCGCACGACTGAGCGGGCGCCGTCACAGCCGGCCAGATAACAGGCCTGGCAGATTTCCTGTTCGCCATCGGGCAGGCGCAGATGCGCGGTGAGGCCATCGCCGGTTTCCTCGAAACTGTCCAGCGTGGTGTTGCGTTCGACCGTGACGCCGTAGTCTTCGAGACGCTCGATCAACAGCCGCTCATGTTCATCCTGCGGGAAGATTTCAACGAACGCGTAGGGCGTCAGGCCTTCGCCGATGCGGTTCAGCGGCAATTGCGCGACCGGTTTGCCATTGACCCAGAAATTCGCCGCCGCCACCCGATGGCCGTTGCGCACAATAGTGTCGGCGAGGTCCAGTTGCCGGTACAACTCAAGGGTGCGCGCCTGCACCGCCAACGCTCGCGAAGTGGTGCCGGGCGCGGAGGTTTTATCGATGATGCGCACGCGCACGCCGAGTTTGCTCAGCCACAGGGCCAGCACCAGACCGGTGGGGCCGGCGCCGATGATCAGGACGTCGCTGCGGTTCATGGGCCTGTCCTCCGTTTGCTGTGCAGCAAGTATGGATCAGAAGGAGAGGGTGGCCAGTTGATCGGCCAGACGGAAGAAGGCCCCGCAGCGGTGAGGCTGTGGGGCCTTTTTTGGGTGTTCGGCAAGGGGGCTGTTGTGCTGCGTAGATCCGGGCCCCTCACCCCAGCCCTCTCCCGAGGGAGAGGGAGCCGATTTGTGTGTTTTTTAAGACCTGAGTTCGACTCGATATTTCAGGTCGGTGTAACTTGCAAGAACACCACGGTCAGTCCCCTCTCCCTCTGGGAGAGGGTTAGGGTGAGGGGCTTTTCAGCCTTAGAAATCAATAGTCCCGGACAACTTCGCCACCCGCGGCTCACCCTGAGTCAGATAACCACCCTGAGCCGATTCCCAATACTTCTTGTTCGCCAGATTCTCCACGCCCAGACGCACGGTCACGTCCTTCTCCGACACCTTGAACGCATAACGCGCGCCGGCATCGAAACGGTTCCAGGTCGGCAGGCTGAGATTGTTCGCCGCGTCCGCGTATTGACCGCCAGTGCGCAGCATCCGCGCATTCAGCGCTACGCCTTGCAGGCCGGGTACATCCCAGTCGGCGCCGGCGTTGAACTGGAAGGTCGGCACGCCGATCGCACGGTTGCCGTCGTTGGCGCCGTTGAGAGTGTTCTTCAGTTCGGTGTCCATCAGGGTCAGGCCGCTGATCAGACGCAGGCCCTGGATCGGCTCGCCGAATACGTTCATTTCCAAGCCTTTGTTGACCTGCTCGCCTTCACGTACGTAGGTGCAGGTGGTGGCGCTATCGATTTCGCAGTAACCATCGCTCGGCTGTTCGATGCGATAAACACCCAGGCTCGCGCCGTAAGTGCCCATGTCGACTTTCACCCCGACTTCGGTCTGCTTGGAACGCGCGGGTGCATAGACTTCGTTGCCGTTGGTCACCCTGAAACCACCGGAGCTGGTCGGCGAAGTCGGGCCTTGGGCCAGGCCTTCGATGTGGTTGGCGTAGAACGACACGTGTTCCCACGGCTTGAACACCACGCCGTACACCGGCGTGGTGATCGATTCGTCGTAGCTCGACTTGCGGTCGCCGCTGCCCCAGCTGGCGTAGTTGTAGCCTTGCACCACCAGTTGCTGGCGACGCAGGCCGGCGGTGACCAACAGGCGATCATCGAAGAAACCGAGGGTGTCGGAAATCGCGATACTGCGGTTGAAGGTCTTGCCGACGATGCCTGGATCATTCAAATCACCACCGGCAAAGTTGCCGACCGGCGACGGTGTTTGCACCGGGTGATAGATGTTGTTGGCGTATTGGGTCAGGTCGAAATCATAGGCGCTGCGCTGTTCGGCCCAGATACCGGTCAGGCCGAAATTGAGCTTGTGGCTGACCGGGCCGGTGTTGAATTTGCCGTTGAGGCCGGCCATCACGCTGGTGTTGTCTTCATCGTGCGGAATGAACGAACCCGTGGTAAACGACGCGCCGCTGTTGCCAACCAAAGTGGTTGAGTTGTAGCGCCCGACTTCACGGGTGTGCTTGGCGCCGCCGGCCGCGTATGCGGTCCAGTTGTCGTTCAGGTCGTACTCGGCGCGGAGCATGCTGAAGGTGTCTTCGATGTCGGTGTAGCCCCACTTCGGCGCGTAGTTGGTATCGGCCGATGGCGCGTCCGGAATGTGCGTGGCGGTGCCGAGGTTGACCGAGTTGCGGCCACCGTTGACGCGTTCTTTCTGATAGGCGAAGTCGCCAGAGATGCGCAGGGCATCGCCGCGATAATCGAGGCCGATGGCGAACAGTTTCGAGCGCTGGTTCTCGTGATCGATACCAGTGTCGCCTTCGCGCTGGGACAGGTTGATCCGGGCGCCGAAGCGGTTGTCTTCACCGAAGCGCTGGCCAATGTCGAAGTGATGACCGATGCGACCTTCGCTGTTGATGTCGGTGGTGTAACGCCGCAGCGGCACGTCGCCGGCGCGCTTCGGTTGCAGGTTGACGCCACCGCCGATGCCGGAGCCGGTCGGGGTTACGCCGTTGATGAAGGCGTTCGGGCCTTTGAACACTTCCACGCGCTCCAGTGCATCGGTGGAAATGATCTGCCGTGGCAGCACGCCGTACAGGCCGTTATAGGAAATATCGTCACCGTTCAGCGGCAGGCCGCGAATCATGAAGACCTGCGCCTGGTTGGAGAAACCCGAGGCCTGACGCACCGACGAATCGTTGAGCAGCACATCGGCGACGTTTTCGGCCTGCTGATCCTGAATCAATTGTTCGGTGTAGGAGGCGGCGCTGAACGGCACGTCCATCATGTCCTGGTTGCCCAGCACGCCAAGTTGACCACCGCGGGCGACCTGACCACCCGCGTAAACCGGGGGCAAGGCGTTGGGCGTCGGGGCCTGAGCATTGACGTTGACGTCGTCCAGCACCAGCGCCTTGTTATCGCCGTCTGCGGCGTGGGCGGCGACTGTCAGGGAGCACAGCAGGGCGAGAAGCGTCGGGCGAAACGGGACGGCGAGTCGAGCTGAAGCGGGCATGTAGGGACCTGGAGGCACGCGGCCGGTGAGAAAAATAAGGGCGGCGCGGGAACTCCTTGCGCAAATGCGACTCCAGGTGCAAATGATAGATTTTCTCAGTAACGTTTTGCAATCAGTTTGTCATCAGTCTTGGAAAGGTCTATTTCGCGGCACTTGGCGACACAGGGAGATGAGCATCAAGGGAACAGCGCCAAATCAGCGCAGTCCTAGCCTGCGCCACACTATTGAACGTATGGTGAACCCGGCACAACGGACTGGATGAAGTTTCATGCACAACTTTCGATTACCGATCACCCTTGCCGCACTGCTGGTGCTCGCCGGTTGCGCGGGGCAGCGCAGTCAGGAACCGGTGCCGCGTGCGCCTGCCGAAGTGAAGGCCGAGATTGTGCGGCTGATGCCGGCCAAGACGGCCGATCGGCAAGGCTGGGCCACTGATATCTACGCCGCGTTTGCCGCGCAGAACATCAGCCCGACCACGCAGAATCTGTGTTCGGTGCTGGCCGTGGCCGAGCAGGAATCCACCTTCCAGGCCGACCCCACGGTGCCCGGCCTGGGCAAGATCGCCCGCGACGAAATTGACCGCCGCGCCGCCAAAGTGCACATCCCCAGCCTGTTGGTCAGCGGCGCTCTGCAAGTGCGTTCAACCAACGGCAAGACCTACAGCGAACGCCTGAATGCGGCGCGCAGTGAAAAAGAACTGAGTGCAATCTTCGATGATTTCATCGGCAGGGTGCCGATGGGTCGCACGCTGTTCGGCGTCTTTAACCCGGTGCACACCGGCGGTCCGATGCAGGTCAGCATCGAGTTTGCCGAACAGCACGCCAAGGATTATCCGTACCCGGTGGACGGCACGATCCGCCGTGAAGTGTTCAGTCGACGTGGTGGCATGTATTTCGGTATCGCGCATTTGCTCGGCTATCCGGTGAGCTACCGCGAGCCGCTGTATCGGTTTGCCGATTTCAACGCCGGTTGGTACGCCAGTCGCAATGCCGCATTTCAAAACGCGGTCAGCCGCGCTTCGGGCATCCCGCTGGCGCTCGATGGCGACCTGATCCGCTACGACTCGATCATGCCCGGCGGCACGGAACTGGCGGTACGCACCCTCGGCAAGTCATTGGGTATGCGCAACCCGACCATTCGCGATCAATTGGAGAAGGGCAAAACCCTGGAGTTCGAAGAGACCAAACTCTATCAACGGGTGTTCGAACTGGCGGAGCAAGCGGAAGGTAAGACGCTGCCGCGCGCGGTGCTGCCGGGGATCGTGCTGCAAAGTCCGAAAATCACTCGCAAGTTGACTACAGCGTGGTTCGCCAAACGGGTGGATGAGCGCTACAAGCGCTGCATGGCCAAGGGCAGTTAAAACAGGCGGACATAAAAAACCCGGCTGACTGCGCCGGGTTTCTCTGGGTTGCTGCGATGTTCCACTTCATTCAAGCGTTGCGAAGTTCGTTCAAACGATCTGCGCCACCTTCGGCGACAGTGTTGCCCTGCAGGCGATCCGAGCCATCAGCGGCGACAGTGTTGCCTTGCAGACGGTCAGAGCCATCAGCGGCGACGGTGTTGCCTTGCAGACGATCAGAGCCATCAGCGGCGACAGTGTTGCCTTGCAGACGATCAGAGCCATCAGCGGCGACGGTGTTGCCTTGCAGACGATCAGAGCCATCAGCGGCGACAGTGTTGCCTTGCAGACGATCAGAGCCATCGGCGGCGACAGTGTTGCCCTGCAGACGATCAGAGCCATCAGCGGCGACGGTGTTGCCTTGCAGACGATCAGAACCATCCGCCGCAACAGCGTTCTGGTACAGACGATCCGAGCCGTCGGCGGCGATCATTGTGTGGGCCGGGGTAGCGGCGAAAGCGTTAACTGCGAAAACCGAGAAAGCGATGCTGAGAAGAGTCTGGCGTTTCATGATGGTGTGCTCCGGGGTGTTATTGGTTGGTATGGAGCAGATGTTACGCCGCGGATTTTTTATGAGAACTTCATTGCCGTGATGGTGAACATCGACGCCGATGATGGTAGCCAGGACCCGCACGCTAGAGCCTTAAAGTACCTTCACGGCACGCCCGATCGCCTGAATCGGCCCGGTCGGCTTGCCGATTGGCGAGCCGTTGGCGCCCTCCAGTGTCAGCTCGAACAACTGGTTCGGTTGCAGTGGCGGCAACTTGTCCAACGGTACCGATAAAGCCTGTCCTGGCTTGACCAGACCCAGCGATACCGGCCCTTGCCAGCCATCAGCCTTGGTCCAGAATTCCAGCGCCTTGTCCGCCGGGACTTCGACCACACCCAGCGGTATCAACTGAATCTCCCGCGAATTGCTCGCCTGGATCACCCAGCCCGGAGCCTTGTCCTGCGGCGCGACCAGCACCACCAGAAAGCTTGGTTTCGGCGTGGTCTGGGTCAGCAGGATCGAACCCAAAATCACCGTGGCGGCCAATCCGGCCGCGCTTAACCCGCGCCATAGCGGCAGCAGGTTCCACCATGAAGTTGCGGCTGCTTCCCGCGTCAGACGCCCGACACTGCGCTCAATGCGCGGCCACAACTGCGCCGACGGTTGTTGCGGTTCGGCCAGATCCGTCAGCTCCAGCAGGCGCCGTTCCCAGGCATCCACCGCGGCACGCAGCTCGGGTTCATTCGGCAAGCGCCGTTGTACTTCGATCCGCTGTTCGGCAGGCAATGTGCCGAGCACATATTCGCCGGCCAGTTCATCGCGTTCCTGTGCCGATTCGCTGGTCATCCCATGCACTCCCGCAAGGCGTTGAGGCTGCGTTTGATCCACGCTTTGACCGTGCCCAGCGGCGTGTCGAGGCGCGCGGCAATCTGCGCGTGGCTGTAACCGTCGACATAGGCATGCAGGATGCAGTGGCGGCGTTGCGGCTCCAGTTGTTCCAGGCAACGGTGGATGCGCGCCGAATGCGCGTGGGCGTCGAAGTCGTCATCATCCGCAGCCACCTCGTGAGCTTCGTCGAATGGTGTTTCCCGGCCGTGATCGCGCAGCAGATTCAGCGCCAGATGTCGGGTCACACTGAACATCCAGCCACGCGCCGAACCGCGCGCCGGGTCAAACCCCGCCGCACCGTTCCAGATCTTGATAAACGCCTCATGGACAACGTCCTCCGCCAGCGCCGTGTCGCGCACCAGCCGCTTGGCCACACCGAGCAGACGCGGGCCTTCCTGCACATACAAATCGCGCAGGGCCGACCGCTCGCCACGGGCACAGGCAGCGAGACGGGCTTCGTAATCGAATGTGGATTCGGCTAAAGGCATGTCGTGCAATCTAGCTCACATTCCGCAAACATCCAGAACACATTGTCCACTGTGGGAGCGAGCTTGCTCGCGAAGGCGGCCGGTCAGAGAAGACTGTGTTGACTGACACTCCGCCTTCGCGAGCAAGCTCGCTCCCACAGGGTTTATCAGTGGTGCCAGGAATCAGTTCGCCGCCCAGAAAATGTAATCGGCCTGGTACTTCACCACTTCCTGCTTGCCCTTGTTCGCCGCTGTGCATTCGCTGCCCGGCGCCACGCCACCCTTGAGCGCGACACGCTGGATGTAACTCACGCCGCTCATCGCGCCTTTGCCTTCTGCTGGATTGGCCTTGACCAGTTGATAAGGCAGGTTGCCCGGGCTTGATGGCGCCACGGCCAATTGCGTGCCAGTGACTTTCGAACCGTCCTTGGCCTGCCAGGTGGCAGGTGGGCCGAAGTAGGTGCCGACCTGTTTGCCGCTGCGATCATTGAGCACCGCTTTCGGGCCGACGAAGGTCCACTCGGTCTGCCCGGCCGCGTTGGGCTTATCGCGGCACTCGTAGGTGATCTCGCCGACGCCGGTGGTTTCCATCGCGATCTTGTGGCCGTCCGGGACTTTGATCGCGTCGGGATAGCTGCTTTGGGCGAAGGTTGTCGACGACAGGGCGAGCAAACCGGTGAGGCCAATCAGTTGAGTGATGTTCATCAGTGTTATCTCCGAAAAGGGTAGACCGCTGACAGCCGAAGAGGGCTGTTACAGGGACTACCCGTGACGGAGGCGTTTGGATGCAGTGCCTGAAAAATAAATTTCAATGACTCACCACCGTCCCTGTAGGAGTGAGCCTGCTCGCGATGGCGGTGTGTCAGGCAGCACTCATGTCACTGGAATACCGCTATCGCGAGCAGGCTCACTCCTACAGGGATTTTTGTCGGGCTTGAGGCCGGAGGCTTTCAGCAGTTCCTGGGTGTAGGGATGTTGCGGCGCGGCAAAGATGTCCTGCGAAGAACCCTGCTCAACCACCTTGCCATCCTTGATCACCATCAAGTCATGCGCCAACGCATGCACCACCGCCAGATCATGGCTGATAAACAGATACGTCAGCCCATGCCTGATCTGCAATTGCCGCAACAACTCCACCACCTGTTTCTGCACCGTACGATCCAGCGCCGAAGTCGGTTCATCGAGCAGAATCAGCGCCGGTTCCAGCACCAGTGCGCGGGCGATGGAAATACGCTGGCGCTGCCCACCGGAAAATTCGTGGGGATAACGATGCCGGCTCTGTGGATCGAGGCCAACTTCCTCCAGTACGCGAATCACCGCCGCCTCACGCTCGGCTTCGTTACCGATACCGTGAGTCAGCAACCCCTCGGCAATGATCTGCTGCACCGACATCCTTGGGCTGAGGCTGCCGAACGGATCCTGGAACACCACTTGAATCTGCCGCCGCAACGGCCGCATCAAGCGCTGATTGAGCAGACTGAGTTGCTTGTTGCCAAAACGGATATTGCCCTCGGATTCGACCAGTCGCAGGATCGCCTGACCCAACGTTGATTTGCCCGAACCCGACTCGCCAACAATGCCCAAAGTCTTGCCCCGTTGCAGGGTGAAACTGACCCCGTCAACGGCTTTGATGTAATCCTGCTGGCGACTGAACAACGCTTTGGGCAACGGAAACCACACCTTCAAATCATCGACTTCGAGCAGGTTGTGCTCGAACTCACTCGGCACTGGCGCACCGCTGGGTTCAGCCTCGATCAACAAGCGACTGTAAGGATGCTGCGGCGCCCGAAACAGCGCTTCGCAATCCGTCTGCTCAACAATCTCGCCATGGCGCATCACGCACACCCGCTGCGCAATGCGCCGCACCAGATTGAGGTCATGGCTGATCAGCAACAGCGACATGCCAAGGCGTTGCTGCAACTCGATCAGCAACTCGAGAATCTTCTGCTGCACCGTGACATCCAGCGCCGTGGTCGGCTCATCGGCGATCAACAGTTCCGGCTCGTTGGCCAGCGCCATGGCAATCATCACCCGTTGCCGCTGACCGCCGGAGAGTTGATGTGGATAGGCTTTCAAACGCTGCAAAGGTTGGCGAATGCCGACCAGTTCCAGCAGTTCCAACGTCCGCTCGCGGGCAGCGCGGCCCTTCAGACCTTTGTGAATTTCCAGCACTTCGCTAACCTGTTTTTCCACCGTGTGCAACGGATTGAGCGAGGTCATCGGCTCCTGGAAAATCATCGCAATGCGGTTGCCGCGCAAACCGCGCACCTGCTGCTCGCTGGCGTGCAATAAATCCACGCCGTTATAGCGGATCGCGCCGCTGCTGCTGACGTTCTTGCCCGGTAACAAACGCAGAATCGAATGCGCCGTCACCGACTTGCCCGAGCCGGATTCACCGACCAGTGCCAGACATTCGCCACGGCGAATATCCAGGTTCAATCCGTGCACCACTTCCTGCCCGGCGAATGCGACGCGCAGATCGCGAATTTCAATCAGGTTGTCGTTCATGTCAGCTCCGGGGATCAAACGCATCACGGCAAGCCTCACCAATAAAAACCAACAAGGACAGAATCAGTGCCAACGCGAAAAACGCCGTCAGCCCCAGCCACGGCGCTTGCAGGTTGCGCTTGGCCTGACCGATCAATTCGCCCAGCGACGCGGTGCCGGCGGGCATGCCGAAGCCAAGAAAATCCAGCGCAGTCAGCGTCGCAATCGCGCCAGTCAGAATGAACGGCAGGTAGGTGAGGGTGGAGGTCATCGCGTTGGGCAGGATGTGCCGGCACATCAGCTCGTTGTCGGTCAGGCCCAGCGCCCGCGCGGCTTTGACGTATTCCAGATTGCGCCCACGCAGAAACTCGGCGCGCACCACATCGACCAGCGCCAGCCAGGAAAACAGCGCCATGATCCCTAGCAGCCACCAGAAACTCGGCGAGACGAACCCGGACAGAATGATCAGCAGGTACAGCACCGGCAAACCTGACCAGATCTCCAGTACGCGCTGCCCGAGCAAGTCGACCCAACCGCCGTAATAACCCTGCAATGCTCCGGCTACGATGCCGATCAACGCACTGATACCCGTGAGGATCAGCGCAAACAGAATCGAAATCCGCGTGCCGAAAATCACCCGCGCCAACACGTCGCGCGCCTGATCATCGGTGCCCAGCCAGTTGCTCGAGGACGGCGGACTCGGCGCCGGTTCACTGAGGTCGTAATTGACCGTGTCATAGCTGAACGGGATCGGCGGAAACAGCATCCAGCCGCCCTGATCCTCGATCAGTTTGTGCACGTAACCGCTGGCGTAATCCGGCTGAAACGGCAGCTCGCCACCGAAATCGGTTTCCAGGTAATCGCTGAGGATCGGGAAGTAAAAGGCGTCGTGGTAACGGATCACCAGCGGCTTGTCGTTGGCGATCAACTCGCCGCCCAGACAGATCAGGCAAAGGCCGATAAACAACCACAACGACCAGCGCCCGCGCCGGTTGGCCTTGAACTGCGCAACGCGGCGCTGACCGAGAGGAGAAAGAGTGAACATCAGGCAGTCCTCGCCGAGAAGTCGATGCGCGGGTCGAGCAGGGTGTAGCAGAGATCGCCGATCAGCTTGATCAACAGGCCGAACAGGGTGAACAGAAACAGTGCGCCGAACACCACCGGGTAATCCCGCGACACCGCCGCCTCGTAGCTCATGCGCCCGAGGCCGTCGAGGTTGAAGATGGTTTCGATCAGCAGGGAACCGGCGAAAAACACCTCGATCAGCGCCGACGGCACACCGGCCACCACCAACAACATCGCGTTGCGAAACACATGGCCGTAGAGTACGCGGCGCTCGGTCAAACCCTTGGCCCGCGCGGTGATCACGTACTGGCGGCTGATCTCGTTGAGGAAACTGTTCTTGGTCAGGATCGTCAGCGTGGCAAAGCCGCCAATCACCAGCGCCGTCACCGGCAACACCAGGTGCCAGAGGTAGTCGCCAATCTTGCCCAAGGTGCTGAGGCTGTCGAAGTTGTCCGACACCAGCCCCTGTACCGGAAACCAGTTGACGTAGCTGCCGCCGGCAAACACCACGATCAACAGAATCGCGAACAGGAACGCTGGCATCGCATAGCCGATGATGATCGCCGTGCTGCTCCAGACATCGAAGGCGCTGCCGTTCTTGATCGCTTTGCGAATGCCCAGCGGGATCGAAATCAGGTAGGTGATCAACGTCGCCCACAAGCCCAGCGACAGCGACACCGGCAGCTTCTGCACGATCAGATCGGTGACCTTGGCGCCGCGAAAGAAACTGCTGCCCAGATCCAGCTGCGCGTAGTTTTTCAGCATCAACCACAGGCGTTCGTGCATGGGTTTGTCGAAGCCGTAATGGTGTTTGATCTCCTCGATCAGCGCCGGATCGAGGCCACGGCTGCTGCGGCCCGCGCCGCCAATCGCGGCAACCTCGCCACCGCCGCCCATGCTGTGCCCGCCGAAGCCTTGCAGGCGGGCGATGGCTTGCTCCACCGGGCCACCCGGCGCGGCCTGCACAATCAGAAAATTCACCACCAGAATGCACAACAGCGTCGGAATGATCAGCAGCAAACGTCGACTCAGATAACGCAGCATGTCACTGACCCCCCGCAAGCTGAGTGTGCATCTGTTGCGTGGTCAGCGCCTTGGTCGAGATCTCCCACCAGGTGTTGAGGCCTTCGTCGTAGGCCGGTTGCACGGGCGGCATGCCGAAGCGGTTCTGATACACCGTCGGCGTGCCTTTGGAGTAATAGTTGGGAATCATGTAGTAACCCCATTGCAGCACCCGGTCGAGGGCGCGGGCGTAATGCACCATGGCTTCGCGGGTGTTGGCCTGGACCAGTCCGTCGATCAGTTGATCGACCGCCGGATCGGCCAGCACCATCGAGTTGGAACTGCCGACTTGCGTGGCACTTTGCGAGGCATACAGGCTGTACAACTCACGGCCGGGAGAGACGATCGGATCGCCGCTGCGCGGGAAACTGGTGACGATCATGTCGTAGTCGCGGGCGTTGAGGCGGTTGACGTATTGCGCCGAATCGATCCGGCGCAAATTGAGGGTGATGCCGATCTGCGCGAGAGTGCGTTTGAACGGCAGCAACATGCGGTCGAAGCCGCCCTGACCGTCGAGAAAGGTGAACTCCAGCGGTTCGCCAGCAGCGTTGACCAGACGATTGTGTTGCGGCGTCCAGCCAGCCTCGGCGAGCAGCTTCAGTGCTTGCAGTTGTTTGTCACGGATGTAGCCGCTGCCATCGGTTTTCGGTGCCTCATACACCGTGGTGAAAACTTCTTCTGGAACCTGCCCACGCAGCGGTTCAAGGATCTTCAATTCCTCGGCATCAGGCAGGGCTTTGGCGGCCATTTCACTCTTCGGCCAGAAGCTGTTCTGGCGCACGTAGAAGCCGCGCATCATCTGCTTGTTGGTCCACTCGAAATCCCACAGCAGGCTGATCGCCTGACGCACGCGGCGATCCTGGAAGATCGGGTTTTGCAGGTTGAACACAAAGCCCTGCGCCGCCGTCGGTTTCTCCGGCGCCAGAATCGACTGCTGCAAGCGACCGTCGCGCAACGCCGGGCTGTCGTAGCCGACCACGTAACCGGACGAGGAAAACTCGCGGTTGTAGTCGAACGCGCCGGCCTGCAACAACTGCCGGGCGACGTCGGTGTCGCCGTAGAAATTCACCGTGAGGGTGTCGAAGTTGTACATGCCGCGACTGACCGGCAGGTCTTTGCCCCACCAGTCCGGATCGCGCTCGAAACTGATGCTGCGGCCGGCATCGACCTTGCTGACCCGGTACGGGCCGCTGCCCAGCGGTGGCTCGAAACCGCCGCCATTGGCGAAGTCGCGGGTTTGCCACCAGTGTTCGGGGACCACACGCATCGTCGCCAGATCCAGCGCGAGGGTGCGGTTGAGGTTGTTCTTGAAGGTGAAACGCACTTGTCGCGGGCCTTCGATCAGCACGTCCTGGACGTCGGCGTATTGCTGGCGATAACTCAGGCTGCCCTTGGTCATCAACAGGTTGAAGGTGTAGCGCACGTCTTCGGCGGTGATCGGCGTGCCGTCGGCGAAACGTGCTTTTGGATTGAGGGTGAAACGCACCCAGAGTCCATCGGGATCGCGCTCGATCTGTTGCGCGACCAATGCGTAAACGGTGTAGGGCTCGTCGAGCGATCGGAACGCTAATGGCGAGTACACCCAGTCGTTGACCTGCACCACGGAAATGCCCTGATCGGCATACGGGCTGATGTAGTTGTACTGGCCGATCTCCATCGACGCGCGACTGAGCGAACCGCCCTTGGGCGCCTTGGGGTCGACGAAATCGAAGTGCTGGAAGTTCGCCGGATACTTCGGCGGCTCGCCGTACACCGTCAGCGCATAACTGCCAGCGGCCAGCGCCGAGGTGCCGGTGCACAGCAGCGCACTGCCGAGTAACAGGCCTGCCATGTTGCGCATGAGTCTCATGAAGTCACTCCCCAAAATCCCTGAATGGTCACGGAACCCTTGTGGGAGCTGGCTTGCCAGCGATGGCGTCGTGTCAGTCGACATCTACTTCACTGACACACCGCCATCGCTGGCAAGCCAGCTCCCACAGGGTTTTATGGTGCTCGTTCTTTAGAAGTGGTAAGTCATACGTGCAAACAAGGTACGGCCCAGCGGGTCGGTGTAGCGCGGGTCATAGCCGCTCTGGAAGTTGTAGGCCTGGTTGGAAAACGGCGGGTTGCGGTCGAACACGTTCTTCATCCCGGCATCGACATCCAGCACCTTGTTGAAGGTGTAGCCGGCCGACAGGTCCCACACCGAATACGACGCCACGCGCGCGTGGGTGTCGCGGTCGTAATCGTTGTAACCGGTGGTGAAACGGTTAGTCAGCGCCGCCCGCGCCGCGCCGAAGGTCCAGCTGCCGGTGAGGTTGTGCTTCCAGCGCGCGATCACGCCGTCACCCTGAAAGTCGCCGACCTTGTCGGTGAACGGGCCTTTGATGGTGCTCTGGAAGTCGTACTCGTCAACGTAAGTGCCTTGCAGGCCCAGACCGAACTGGCCGTACGGCGTGTTCGGGAAGCGGTAATCCAGCGACACATCGACACCGTTGGTTTCGACGATGCCAAGGTTGGCGTTGCCGGTGACGATGTAGTTGAGCGTGCCGTCGGCGTTGCGCACGAAGCGATCGGGGTAGGAACCGGCCTGATCAAACACGGTGGATTCCGGGAACGGCTGGATCTGGTTGGAGATGTGAATCCACCAGAAATCCAGACCCACCGAGAGGTTGTTGATCGGCTGATAGACGAAGCCGAGGGTCACGTTGCGCGCCTTCTCCGGGGCCAGGTCTTCGTTGCCGCCGATCTGGTTGAGGAACTGCTGACCGCAATCGCGGCCGCCGTTGCCGCCCGGTTGCACCACGCCGCCAGTACACAGTACCGGGTCGTTGTAGTAGCCCTGAGTGAAGGTGATGCTGCGCGGCGAATACAGCTCGTACAGCGACGGCGCACGGAAACCTTCGCTGTAGGCGCCACGCACCACCAGCTCTTTCAACGGCTGATAACGGAACGAGTATTTCGGGTTGGTGGTGCTGCCGAAGTCGCTGTATTTGTCGTGACGCACAGCGGCGGACAGTTCGAGGCTGTCGAGCACCGGCACGTTGATTTCCGCGTACGCAGCTTTGACGCTGCGGTCGCCCTCAACGCTGCCGGCCGGGTCGATGCCGAGGCTCTGGATGTCGCCAGCGAACGACTCGAAGTCCTGGTGGAATTTTTCTTTGCGGTACTCGCCACCCAGCGCCAGACCGGATGGGCCAGCGCCGAACCAGTCGCCGATTTCGCGGCTGATACGTCCATCGAAACCGGCTACACGGCCCACAGCAGTGGAATAGGCGCCATGGTACGCCGCGTTATCGATGTACTGCTGACCGGCGGCCGACTGCGGGCCGAACGGGTTGAGCAGACCGCTGGCCAGACCGTCGATCATTGCCTGATCGCTGACATAACCGCTGGTGACGCTGGAGACGATTTTGTTCTGGTTGTACGAGGCGCCGACGTTGTAATCCCAACCGCCGACCAGACCATCGAAGCTGAGCAAAAAGCGCTGGCTGGTGTTCTGGTCTTTCGATTCACGCGGGCCGGCCGCGGTTTCACGCCAGTTCACATCGACCGGTTGGGTCGGGTCGAGGGCGAATTCGGTCGGTGCCGGGGTGATGCCGTTGCCGGGGTAGTAGGGTGACGAGGAATCGAGACTCAGCCCGGTCAGCGGCGCAGGGCCGACGGCGACGGCGTTGTTGTTGCGCGACCAGAAGTATTCGAGGTTGACGTTGTGATCGTCGCCGAGCTTGCCGGTGGTTTTGCCGAAGAACGAAGTCTTCTCGGTTTGCGGCACCAGGTCGATGTATTCGCGGGTGCTGAAGCGGCACAAGCCATCGCGGGCGATGAGGTTGGGGCCGTTGCAATTGCTGTTGGCCAAGGGATTGGTGGCGTTGCCGTTCTGGCTGTAGTTACCGGGAAACGCGGTGCCGGAGGTCTGATCGAGACCACGACCGGGCGCGTAGTCGGTGGCAAAAGAGCGATCGTTGGCGTCGAGGTTCTGCTGCTTGTTGTAGTTGAACACGCCGAGGACGTTGAAGCGGTCTTCTTCCAGGTCGCCGTAGCCCCAACTGGCGCTCATGTCTTTGGTCGCGCCGCCACCGCTGTGGGTCGGGGTTTCGCCGCCGAGGGTCAACTGGCCGTCGGTCAGGGATTTCTTGGTGATGAAGTTGATCACGCCGCCGATGGCGTCGGTACCGTACAAGGCCGAGGCGCCGTCGCGCAGCACTTCGACGCGCTCGATCGCGGCAAACGGGATCATGTTCAGATCCACCGCGCCGCCGGCCGAGTTGGTTCCCGACAAGGCGTTGTTGGCCAAGCGTCGACCGTTGAGCAGCACCAGCGTCTTGTTCGCGCCGATGCCGCGCATGTCGGCGAACGAAGCGCCGCCAGTCGCCGCGCCGACCGAGCCGGCGCTGTTGTTGATCGACTGGCTGCCAGTGATGCGCTGGACCAGTTCGGCGGTGGTGGTCACGCCCTGTTTGCGCAGCTCATCGGCTTTGAGAATGGTGATCGGCACCGCCGTTTCCGCATCGACCCGGCGAATCGCCGAGCCCGTCACTTCGACCCGTTGCAGTTGCGTGGTCGGCGCAACCACCGCCGCAGCTGCCGGGACGGAAGCGTTGTCGTCCTCGGCCGCCTGCACAGTCCCGGCGCCCATCCCCATGGCCACCAGATACAACGGAACAAAACGGTGGCGAGAAATCGTGGCCACCAAGGGTTTGAGCGTGAAGCGTGGAGTGTTCATCAGCATGGTTATTTCCGACTTTTTAGACGTTATCGAATTGGCCTTGTGAGCCCCTCATTGCTCCGCTATCGGTGATACCGCGTGCGGAAAACCACTTTCTTCAAGCAAGCCGATCCCCTCCGAAGACGCGTGGCGTTTTTTCGGTCGGCTGATTGCGACAGGATTCAGCGGGCGGTGGCGGGCGCGTCTTTCAAGGCGCGCCCGCCACCGCACTCAGTGGGTGGTCATCACCGATATTTTGGTAATGCCTGAGCGTTCGATCGACGCCATGGCCTTGGCCACCTGGCCGTAATTGACGGCGGAGTCGGCCTGCAACTGCACGCGGACTTCGGCGTCCTTGGCCTTGACCTCCTTGAGGCTGGCTTCCAGTGATTCCGGGGCCAACTCGGTTTTCGCCAGATAGAACTTGCCGTCCTGATCGACGCTGACCACCACCGGGTCTTTCTTTTCGGCGGGGGCGACGGCGTCGGTTTTCGGCAGGTTGACCTTGATCGCGTTGGTCATCAGCGGTGCGGTAACGATGAACACCACCAGCAGCACGAGCATCACGTCGACCAGTGGCGTGACGTTCATTTCGCTGAGCACTTCATCGCTGTCTTGAGTGGAGAACGACATCAGCTGGCCTCCCGCACGGCGGCTGTGGTTTTGCTGGCGATGGCCTGACGGCTGATGGAAAACGCACTGCGCGAGGCGAGGGCGTCGAAGTCGTGGGCGAAGTCATCCATGTCTGCCGAGGCGAGCTTCAGACGACGCAGGAAGAAGTTGTAGATCAGCACCGCTGGCACGGCGACAGCGATGCCGACACCGGTGGCGATCAGTGCGTGGCCGATGGGTCCGGCGACCGCTTCAAGGCTGGCCGAGCCGGTTTCGCCGATGCTTTTCAGCGCTTCCATGATTCCCCACACGGTGCCGAACAGGCCAATGAACGGCGCGGTGCTGCCGATACTGGCGAGGATCGCCTGGCCGTTTTCCAGCGAGCGGCGTTCTTTCTGAATCTGCTGGCGCAGGTTGCGTTCCAGGCGATCCGAGCGGTTGATGGTGTGCGCCAGTTGTTGCGTGGTGCGTGGCGAGTCTTCCACCAGTAGTGCTTCGAAACCGCTGCTGGCGATGCGCGCCAGTGAGCCCGGGTACTGGCTGGCGTGTTCGGCGGCGGTAAGCAGATCCGGCGCGCCCCAGAAGGCCTTGGTGAATTGTTTGTTCTGCGCTTTCTGCCGCAGGTACTGCGCCGACTTGACCAGCAGGATCGCCCAGCTGACCACGGAAAACAGCACCAGACCCCAGAGCACGCCGGGGACAATCATCGAAGACAAATCGTTCATGGTTACACCTCGCTTGCGTTATTCGGTTGTGCGTTGATTGAGCGTTCGGTTATTGCGGCAATTTGAAATCGATGGTCTGGGTGGCGAAGCCGTCGATCGGCGTGTCACCGCGTTTGGCCGGGATGAATTTCCAGTTCTTCACCGCGGCGACAGCAGCGTCATCCAGTTGTGGCTTGCCGCTGGATTTGGTCACCGTCACCGAGCCTGCGCGACCGTTGGCCAGCACCTGAATGCGCAGCACCACGCTGCCTTCCCAGTTGCGCCGCAGGGCCAGCGACGGGTATTCCGGCGGCGGGTTGCCGAGGCTGGCGAGGCCCGAGATCGCTGCTGATTCCTTGACCGGACCGGGCGCAGCGGCAGGGGCCGGCGGTGCGCTCGGGGTGGCCGGGGCAGCGGGTGCAGCCGGTTGTGCCGGGGCCGGTGGAGCTTTCGGCGGCTCGACTTTTTTCACCGGTTTCGGCTTCTCGACCGGTTTCGGTTTTTCGATCGGTTTGGGCTTCTCCACCGGTTTTGGCGGTGGCTTGACCGCGTCCTCGTCTTCCACCGGTTGCTCCGGTTCGGGAGGCGGTGGTGGGGGAGGCGGTGGTGGCGGTTCCGGTGTCGGCGGTGCCGGTGGCGTCGGGCTGGTCAGCTCGACGGTCATTTCCGGAATCTGCGGCGGCGTTGGCAATGGCTCTGTTTTGGATTGCTGGAGAAACCACCAGGCGCCGCCATGTATCAGCGCCGACACAGCCACCAGCAAGACCATTTGCTGTTTATTCAGACTGCCGGGTTGCGAGGTATTGGCTTTAAACGCCGGCCTGCCCGGTGGCGGCGGGACTGGCGCTTCCCGCAACGGCCCCGGCAGGGTTCTGTGCTTTACCGCATCGTTCATTAAAGCTCCCTCGGGTTGATGAAGGGCAATAAGGTGCCGTCCGAACATCCAAGGGATATTCGAGTGGGTGGGTGCAACTTTCTTCAAGGTGTGCAGAAGCCGATAGTTCAACTATCCGGTTAACAAGGCTTGTGCAGACTTACTGGCTTAGCGTCATCGACTTCGAGTGTTCATTGGCCATTCCCTGGTTGTTCTTCTATTGCGTGAGCGCACTGTCGGTGTCTCATGCTTGTTACATATTGCAACCGTTGTGCCAGATATTGCCGAAATGTAGATCGGTTATTTCATGAGTGTTACCCATGTCGCATTTATATAAGTTTTGCCATCGCCGTGGTTTTTCTCCGGCGCACGGATTCCCGTTACTCCGGTTAACGGAGCTTTTTCAGAGGCGAGTCAGGCTCTACGCGCTATCACGCTGATCGGCGGGATAGAGCGGCGGCGTGGCTGGCGGCCGGGGCACTTGCTGGTGCGCGGCGGACTGATTTGGTGCGGGCCAATGTTTTAGCGGGTCACGGCGTATGTTCCTTGTTCTTGTTTAAATGAAATCAATGTTTGCTGTGCTGTTTAGTCCAAGTCGCTGGAGCTGTTTTGGTGCACTTGTAAAATCGCTGAAAGTTATTGTTCGACAATCCTGCTTGCGTTCATTTAATGCATTGGTTGTGCAATAACTTTGTGAGTTGTATTTAAAAAATAAATAGCATGCCATTGCCGGCGAATAAGTCATTGCCGATCACAGGGCGCGGTCGTGGAGTCAGGTAATAAAGTAAAGGCGTTGGTCGCCGGGACTGTTCGAATGAACTCGGCGTTGTGCACAAAGAGGCGAGCAGAGGTTGATGCGGCAGAGCGTTTGAAGATTCACGCGGTGAACTCCTTGTTGCCAGCTCGGATACGCGAACTTTTGGTTCGGTATCGCACCTTACAAGAACGCGGATAGCGTTCGATGATTGCTCTTGGTGCGGGATGGGCACCGCCAGCGCTGTTTTGCGAGGTTTGAATTCGCAAGTCGCGAGTGCATGGGAAAACCGTGCCAAAACCGATACACAGGCAGATTATTTCTACACCCGCGCTACAGCCATCTACCCTGTGGCAATGGTCTTTTCGGGGGGATTGGATATGTACCAGCTCTACGGGCACAGAAACTCAGGCGCCGCCGCCATCGAAGCGGCGCTGGAGCTGTGCCAGATCGCTTACCGTTTCATTGATATCGAAGCCAGCACCGAAGCCGCCGAGGCGCTGGCCCAGCTCAATCCACTCAAGCAGATACCGACCTTGCAACTGCCCGACGGCAGCGCCATCACCGAGAGCGCGGCGATCCTGATTCATCTGGGCCTGACGTTTCCCAAGTCCGGCCTGCTGCCCGCCAAGTCGGATGATCGTGATCAGGCAATTCGTGGTCTGGTCTACATCGTCAGCAATTGCTACGCAGCGATCGGCGTCATTGATTATCCGGAGCGCTGGCTGCTGATGCCTGACGAAGCCTCGCGGCAGAACCTGGTGGCCGGTGCGCGCGAGCGTTTGCACTGGAGTTGGGAGGTGTTCGCCGACCAGTTTTCTGCCGAGTTGTATCTGGATGACGAAACGCCGGGGGCGCTGGATGTACTGGCGGCAGTAGTGACGCGTTGGGCGGGGAGCCGCGAGCATTTACGGCAGGCGCGACCGGGGTTTTATGCGTGGTTGCAGCGCATTGACCGGCATCCGGTGCTGGCGCCGGTGTTCGCCCGGCATTGGCCGTCCTGAATTCACCACAAAACCAAATGTGGGAGCGAGCCTGCTCGCGAAAGCGTCTTGTCAGTCGCAGCATTTTTACTGACAGACCGCTTTCGCGAGCAGGCTCGCTCCCACAGGGGATTGGGGGGATGTTGAGGGATTTATTCCCCGCGAATGTACTGCTCCAGCTGTTTGATCAGCTCCGCCTGCTCGGCAATCGCTTCCTTGACCAGGTCACCGATCGACAGCAAGCCGATCAACTTGCCGTTCTCGACCACCGGCAAGTGGCGCAGGCGTTTGTCGGACATGATGCCCAGGCAGGTGTCGACGGTTTGATGGGTGTCCACGGTGATCACGTTAGCCACCATGATGTCGCGCACCGGTGTGCCCACGGATGAGCGGCCATGCAGCACCAGTTTGCGCGCGTAGTCGCGTTCGCTGATGATGCCGACCACTTTTTCGTCTTCGACCACCAACAAGGCACCGACGTTTTTCTCGGCCATCTTCATCAGCGCTTCGAGCACCATGTGATCGGGTTTGATCTGGTGCACATCCTGATTCTTCTGATCTTTGAGCTTGAGCAGTTGGGCGACGGTCTTCATGGTGGTTACTCAGGTGTTGTCGTTGTTATCCAAGCATCGTAGACGCAAGCGCGCAGGGCAAGGTGGCAAAGCGGCAGATAACACGCAAAAAACGTCATTTGCCGGTTTTTTCCGTGGCTGACGGCGATTTATCGCCAGGGTCATCCCAGGCAATGCCGCGTAGAATGCCCCTCTGTTTCAATTCCTGAGGTTGCAGTGGTGGATTTACCGCGGGGCTTCGTCCTGACCCGGCATTGGCGCGATACAGCGGCCGGCACCGAAGTCGAGTTCTGGCTGGCGACTGACGCCGGGCCGCGCCGTGTGCGCTTGCCGCATCAGCCGTCGGTGGCGTTTATTCCTGCCGAGCAGCGCGAAGCGGCCGAACGTCTGCTGCACGACGAAAAGAATGTCGAATTGCGCCCCTTGGCCCTGCAGGATTTCGAGCATCGCCCGGTACTGGGGCTGTATTGCCAGCAACACGGCCAGTTGATGCGCCTGGAAACCGCGCTCAACCGTAACGGGGTCGACGTCTTCGAAGCCGATGTGCGCCCGCCGGAACGCTATCTGATGGAGCGCTTTATCACCGCACCGGTGCGGTTCAGCGGCACGCCCGATGCCGACGGCGTATTGCTCAACGCCCAGCTCAAACCTGACCCCGATTACCGACCGAAGCTGCGCCTGGTCTCGCTCGACATCGAAACCACCGAGACGGGCGAGTTGTATTCGATTGCCCTCGAAGGTTGTGGCGAGCGTCAGGTGTACATGCTCGGTGCGCCGAACGGCGATGACAGCATCGTCGACTTCGACCTTGAATACTGCGAATCGCGCACGGTCATTCTGAAGAAGCTCAACGACTGGTTCGCCCGCCACGACCCCGATGCGATCATCGGCTGGAACGTCGTGCAGTTCGATCTGCGCATCCTTCACGAACACGCTAGGCGCCTCGGTGTGCCGCTGAAAATCGGCCGTGGCGGCGAAGAGATGCAATGGCGCGAACACGGCAGCCGCAATCACTACTTCGCCTCGGCAGCGGGGCGACTGATCATCGACGGTATCGAGTCCCTACGCTCGGCGACCTGGAGTTTCCCCTCGTTCAGCCTGGAAAACGTCGCGCAGACCCTGCTCGGCGAAGGCAAGTCCATCGACAACCCGTACCAGCGCATGGACGAGATCAACCGCATGTTCGCCGAGGACAAACCGGCGCTGGCCAAGTACAACCTCAAGGACTGCGAACTGGTCACGCGGATCTTCGCCAAGACCGAGTTGCTGACCTTTCTGCTGGAGCGCGCCAGCGTCACCGGTTTGCCGGCAGACCGCAGCGGCGGCTCGGTGGCGGCGTTCACCCATCTGTATATGCCGTTGATGCACCGACAGGGTTTTGTCGCGCCGAACCTCGGCACCAATCCGCCGCAGGCCAGTCCCGGCGGCTTCGTCATGGACTCGCAACCGGGCCTGTATGAGTCGGTGCTGGTGCTCGATTACAAGAGTCTGTATCCGTCGATCATCCGCACCTTTCTGATCGACCCGGTCGGCCTGATCGAAGGCCTGCAACACCCGGACGATACCGACTCGGTGCCAGGCTTCCGTGGCGCCCGATTCTCGCGCACCCGCCATTGCCTGCCGTCGATCGTCTCGCGGGTGGCCGAAGGTCGTGAGATCGCCAAGCGCGAACACAATGCGCCGCTGTCGCAAGCGCTGAAAATCATCATGAACGCCTTCTACGGCGTGCTCGGCTCCAGCGGCTGCCGCTTCTTCGATACGCGGCTGGCCTCATCGATCACCCTGCGCGGTCACGAGATCATGCTGCGCACGCGCAAGCTGATCGAAGAACAGGGCCACGCGGTGATCTACGGTGACACCGACTCGACGTTTGTCTGGCTGCGTCGCCCGCACGGGCAGGAAGAAGCGGCCAGCATCGGTCATGCGCTGGTCAAGCACGTCAACGACTGGTGGCGCGAGCATGTGCGCGATGAATATGGCCTGGAAAGCGCCCTCGAACTGCAATTCGAAATTCACTACAAACGCTTTCTGATGCCGACCATTCGCGGCGCGGAGGAGGGCAGCAAGAAGCGCTACGCCGGCCTCGTCACCCGAGCCGATGGCAGCGATGAAATGGTCTACAAGGGCCTGGAAACCGTGCGCACCGACTGGTCGCTGCTGGCCCGGCAATTCCAGCAGGAGCTCTACGAGCGGATATTCCAGCGCAAGCCGTATCAGGATTACGTGCGCGACTACGTGCGCAAAACCCTCGCCGGTGAATTCGACGATCGCCTGGTTTACCGCAAGCGCTTGCGCCGCACCCTCGACGATTACGAACGCAACGTGCCGCCGCACGTGCGCGCCGCACGGCTGGCCGACGACTACAACGCGCAGCATGGGCGCCCGCGCCAATACCAGAACGGCGGCTGGATCAGCTACGTCATCACCCTGGCAGGTCCCGAGCCGCTGGAAGTGCGCCGCGCCGCCATCGACTACGACCACTACATCACCCGGCAACTGCAACCGGTGGCGGATGCGATTCTGCCGTTTGTCGACGACGATTTCTCAACCCTGATCGGCGGGCAACTGGGCCTGTTTTGAGTCGAGCAGTTGCAGCGTCCACTCATCGAGAATGCCGTGGAAATAGCGTTCCAGCGCTTGTGTGAACAGGCTGTCATCAGCGGAAAACTGAGCAAACAGGGTCATCGAGGAATGAAATTTCAGGTCATCGGGATGGCCGAAAATCTCCGCGATCGAGCGCTGTTGCACCTTCAGCACAAGCTGCGTGCAGGTGCGTAGTCGGGCTCCGAGCAGTTCGTGAGCCAGATAAGCCCGGGCTTCCTCGGCCGAACCGATGGCGAAGCGCCGGGACATTTCACTGCCGCCCAGACCGGCGAACTGCGGGAAGACAAACCACATCCAGTGGCTGCGTTTGCGGCCCTCGTCGAGTTCGCGTTGCACGCGCTCGAACACCGGATCCTGGGCCTGGACAAAACGTTGCAGGTTGAACGGGTCGTACTGATCAGTGCTTCTCATCGCGAAGCCCTCGCCAGCCGCTGGCTCAGACCATGGCCAGCCGCTGCTTGCGTTGTGGCGCTTGAAACGCCTGGTCCAGCGCCGCCAGATCCCCGGCCTCCAGTTGCAGTTGCGCGGCTTGTGCATTGAGTTGCACGTGTTCCGGCCGCACAGCCTTGGGAATCGCAATCACACCATCCTGACGCAGAATCCACGCCAGCGAAACCTGTGCCGGGGTCACGCCATGACGAGCGGCAATCTCATTCAGCACCGGTTCAGCCAGCATCGCGCCGCCCTGGCCAATCGGGCAGTAAGCCATCAGCGGCATGCGCTGATGTTGGCACCACGGCAGCAAATCGAATTCGATGCCGCGCTCTTCGAGGTTGTAAAGCACCTGATTGGTCGCGCAGACCGAACTGGAGAGTTCTTCGAGATCGTCGACATCGAAATTCGACACGCCCCAACGGCCGATCTTGCCGTCCTCGCGCAGACGTTCGAACGCCTCGACGGTTTCTTCCAGCGGATACTGGCCGCGCCAGTGCAACAGATAGAGGTCGATGTAGTCGGTGTCGAGCCGGCGCAAACTGCGCTCGCAAGCTTGCGGGATGCCCTTGCGGCTGGCGTTGTGCGGGTAGACCTTGCTCACCAGAAACACCTGATCGCGCAGGCCGGCGATGGCCTCGCCGACCACGGTTTCGGCACCGCCCTCGGCGTACATTTCGGCGCTGTCGATCAGGGTCATGCCCAGCTCGATACCCGTGCGCAGCGCCGCCACTTCACGCTTATGCGCCGAGCGATCTTCACCCATGCGCCAGGTGCCTTGGCCAATCACCGGAACCTGGACGCCGGCCAATTCGAGGGTACGCATGCAAACCTCCTTGCTGAATGTGTCGATACCTTTTAGTGGGCAGCAGGATAGCTCAGGGGTTCAATAAGCAAAGAGATCGCGGCCTTCGGCAGCGCTTTCCTTATGCGTACCGGTTTCCCATGTAGGAGATGCCGAAGGCTGCGATCTTTTGATCTGGCGCTCTTCTTTATCCATCCACGTACAAGTGCGCAAGAAGTTGCGCAGTGCCTTGCCTGTTTTGACCCGGGTAAGTCTCTACAGGCCGCGTAGCTCGTGGCCTCCAGCCAAGTGCGCAACTTCTTGCACACCACTGCGCAAAAAGTTGCGCACTTTCCCTTGTTTTTCATTGGCTTAATCACAGGAAAAGATCAGTCGATGAGCTCAAGGCATTGATCCGTATGGGCTGCATAAAAGCTGGCACGAAGTTTGATGGCGCATGGCCATCCTTTCAGGCAATGGTGCCTGTGAGGTATGTCTTTTCAAGCAAGGAGAGCACCCCATGGCAACACCAGCGTACATGTCGGTTACCGGCGAAAAACAAGGCCTGATCACTGCAGGCGCATTCACCGCTGACTCCGTCGGCAACACCTACCAGGAAGGCCACGAAGACCAGGTCATGGTTCAGGCTTTCACCCACGACGTGATCATCCCGCGTGACCCACAGTCCGGTCAGCCAACCGGTCAGCGCGTGCACAAGCCAGTGGTCATCACCAAGGTCTACGACAAGGCTTCGCCGCTGCTGCAAGCGGCGCTGACTTCCGGCGAGCGCATGAGCGAAATCGTTATCCAGTGGTACCGCACTTCGGCTCAAGGCACCCAAGAGCACTACTACACCACCAAACTGGAAGACGCGATCATCGTCGCCATCAACAACAAAATGCACAACTGCCAGGACCCGTCGAACGCCCACTTCACCCACCTGGAAGAAGTGCAGTTCACCTACCGCAAAATCACCTGGACCCACGAAGTATCCGGTACTTCGGGTTCCGATGACTGGCGTGCTCCAGTCGTTTAATCGCGACTGATTGTTGTACCCCCTCGGCCGGTTTCGCCGGTCGGGGCGGATTCACTTCTAAAGAAATTTTGCCAATAGCCCCACAGCGGGCTGTTGCGCGTCGCAGCACTGCGCGAGGAACAAGGGATGTTCTCACCGGCCAACCAGCCTCATTTCAATCTGACCGTCGATGGCATCGACAGCGACTTTCAAGTGCTGTCGTTCACCGGTCGTGAGGCCCTTAACACGCCGTTCGAATTCGAGCTGGAACTGGTCAGCGAAAAGGCCTCGATCAACCTCGAAAGCGTGCTGCACAAACTGGCGTTTCTGCAGCTGTCGCCCAGCGGTACGGGCATTCACGGGCTGGTCTACAGCGTCGCCCAGGGCGAGGCGGGCAAGCGCCTGACCCGCTACAAGATTTCCTTGCGTCCGCAACTGGCCTACCTCGCGCACCGAGTCAACCAGCGCATCTTCCAGCAGATGACCGTGCAGCAGATCATCAGCAAGGTCTTGGAAGAACACGGCATTCTCGCCAGCGATTACCACTTCCAGCTCAGCGCGATTTATCCCGAGCGCATTTACTGCGTGCAGTACGACGAGTCGGACCTGGATTTCATCCAGCGCCTGTGCGAAGAGGAGGGGATTCACTACCACTTCCAGCACACGTCCAGCGGCCACAAACTGACCTTCGGCGATGACCAGACGGTGTTTCCGAAACTGGCGCCAGTGGCCTATCAGCAGGACTCCGGACTGGTCGCCGACAAACCGGTGGTCAAGCGCTTCGGCCTGCGTCTGGCCACCCGCACCAGCCGCACCACCCGCCGCGATTACGACTTCGTCAAACCGAAGATCGAGCTGGAAAGCGACGCCAAAAGCAGCGCGCAACCGGACCTCGAAGACTACGATTACCCGGGCCGTTTCGTTGACCGCGAGCGCGGCAAACACCTGGCCAATCGCGCGCTGGAACGCCATCGCAGCGACTACCGTCTGGCCGAAGGCAACAGCGATCAGCCGATTCTGGTCAGCGGACATTTTCTCGCCCTGACCGAGCACGCCAACCCGACGTGGAACGACCTCTGGCTGCTCACCGAAATCTTCCACGAAGGCAAGCAGCCGCAGGTGCTCGAAGAATCGGTGACCAGCGACACTACTGACAACAAGGACGATTTCCACCAGGGCTACCGCAACCGCTTCAGCGCGATTCCGTGGGACGTGCCGTACCGTCCGCCGCTCGATCACCCGAAACCGAAAGTCCTCGGCACTCAGAGCGCGGTGGTCTGCGGCCCGGAAGGCGAAGAGATTTACTGCGACCAGTACGGCCGGGTGAAAGTGCAGTTCTTCTGGGACCGCGAAGGCAAACACGACGACATGACCAGTTGCTGGATGCGCGTCGCGTCGAGCTGGGCAGCCGAGACCTTTGGTTCGATCAATATTCCGCGCGTGGGCATGGAGGTGTTGATCACCTTCCTCGAAGGCGATCCCGATCAGCCGCTGATCACCGGTTGCCTGTACCACGGCGCCAATCTGCCGCCGTACAAACTGCCGGATTTCAAGACCCTGGCCACGGTCAAGAGCAAGGAATACAAGGGCAGCCGCGCCAACGAACTGCGCATCGACGATACCACCAGCGAGATCAGCATCGCGCTGCGCAGTGATCACGGCGCGAGTGCAATCAACCTCGGTTATCTGACCCATCCGCGCCCTAGCGGCGGTCAGCCGCGCGGTGAAGGTTTTGAATTAAGAACCGACCGCCACGGTGCGGTGCGTGCCGGTGCCGGCCTGCTCATCACCACCGAGCCGCGTCCGAACGAATCCAAGCACCACAAGGATCTGCCGGAAACCGCTGAACGCCTCGCCACCGCGAGCGACCAGCAAGACGGTTTTGCGGTGCAGGCCAAAGAGCTTCAGGCCCAAGAAGCCGGCGATCAGGACGACGTCGCCAAAGCGCTGCACGCCCAGCATCAAGGCGTACTCGGCAGCGGTCCGGCCAACCTCACCGCCAACGAATTCCCCGAGTTCACCGAACCGCATCTGGTCCTCGCCAGTCCCGCCGGCATCGCCCTGACCACGCCGCGTTCCAGCCACATCGCCACTGGCGAACACCTGGCGCTGAGCAGCACTGGCCACACCAGCCTGTCGATCGGCAAACGCCTGCTCGCCAGTGCCAGTCGCGGCATGCGCCTGTTCGTGCAGAGCATGGGCTGGCGCTTGGTCGCGGCCTCCGGCGACATCGATGTACGCGCACTGAAGGACAGCATCAACCTGCTGGCCAAACTCAACATCACCGCCAACGCCGACCGCATCACCATCACCGCAAAAACCGAACTGGTGATCCAGGGCGGCGGCAGCGCCACCACCTACAACGCCGGCGGCATCACCCACGCCACCAGCGGCCCGTACACCGCGCACGCGGCGAACTTCGCCTACACCGGCGCGAAAAGTCTCGCCGGGGTATTCCCGGAACCACCGAAACCGGGCAAGGGCAATCTGGAATTGTTCAACCAGTACGCCGGGCGTCAGGGCATCAAGGAAGGTGATTACGAAGTCATCGATGCGCTGGGCAAAAGCATCAAGGGCAAGCTCGACGGCAAGGGTTTCGCCAGCGTCGCCGGTGCCGCACCGGGGCCGGCGCGGGTGTTGTTCGGCAAGGATCCGGCGGACACGTGGAGCGATGGCAGTTACATCGGCAAGCCGGAGTGGCCGTTGAATCCGCCGGGGGCCGAAGACGTGCCGAGTCAGGTGCAGGCGATGGTCGCGCAGGTGTTGCCGAGCAAGAGTTGGGACATGTTGGAGAAGGGCAAGGACATGGCGCAGACAGGGATGAGTGCGATGCAGGCGGCGCAAGGTGCGATGCAAACGGCGCAGCAAGTGAAAGGTGTGGTGCAGGGCGGTGTGGCCGGGTTGCCGAAATTGGCGAGTGCGGCGTTGCCGAGTGCGTCGGGGATTTTGGGGGCAGCAAGCAAGGCCGGCAAGTTGCCGAGCCTGCCTGCACCGAGTCTGCCAAAACCTTCCTTGAAAACCCCGGGCCTGTTGGCGGGTGAGATGCTGTCATGACCACTGAAAATGCTGCTGTAAAACGTGAACCCCAGGTTGCCATCGTTCCCCTGAATGCCATCGACATTCAGGATGTCGCCAGCGGTGCGACAACCTTCGACGCCTGGCTGCAATCCGCCAGTGGTGGTGTGGTCACTCTCGACCGGATCAAGAATGTCGCCGGGGCCTTACCAGTGGTGGGCAACATCATGGCGTTGGTTGATGCGCTAGGTGACATCGTCACGCTGTCGAACGCGCAGAAACGCGACCTGTTGGCCTGGGCCAGTCTGGGCATCAACCTGATCGGTGTTTTGCCGCTGCCACCGGCGATGGCGGCAGCCCGTATGACCCTGCGTCCGACACTGTTCCTGGTGCGTCAGGAGATGAAGGCCAGCAGCAAGATGCTGCTCAGTTCATCGGTCATCGAAGTCCTGATCGGCCACTTGAACGAGTCCATCATCGGCACCCTCGATGACTTCGTTGAACAGGCCAAAGGCAAGCTGCCGGGGATTCTGGCGGACGCTGGCAAGCTAGGTGAGGACGTCATTAACGAAATAGCCAAAGGTCTCGATACGGTGGCCAATGGCAAGCTTGATGCCAAGGGCGATCTCAATGCGGCCGGCGCACAAGCGAGTGCAGCGGTCGATCAATTCAAGAATGATCCCCTTGCATCGTTCGGCAACATCTTCGGCGCCGCTTGCAGCGCTTATAAAGCCGCAGGCAAAGGTTTGGCCAACAGTGCAGCCGATCACCTGCTGCCCGATGACGTGAAGAAGCGGGTTGCTACGGAAACCGCAAAACTGCGAGCGATGGGCCCGGAGCTGCGCACCCAGTTGAGTAAGCTGGACGACGAGTCCGTTCAGAACTCCATCGGCTGGTTGCTGTTGATACTGTCCAGTGCCGTGGCTCTGTGGCGCAAGCGCAATGCCCATGGTCAAGGGGCCGGTGTCAAACCAGATCAGACCAGTCAGGCCAAGCGCACTGCCTCGGAAGGGGCGCTGGGAGCGACGGGCCGACAGGCTCCGGCGACTCACGCCCCTAATCCGAAAAGAAACTGTGCCTGCTCCAGCACCCGTCACAGCATTAACTTTGCCCTGGGTTCGGAAAGTCTCAGCCATACCGATTTCAGTTTACCCGGGGCTTTCCCGGTTGTGTGGATGCGTACCTACAATTCACGTTTGGGTGCATACGACCAAAACGAACTCGGCGCCCGCTGGATCAACGAGTTCACCACACGTTTCGATTGCGTGGATGATGGCCTGACCTTCTACGGCGCCGATGGCCGCGATCACAGCTATCCGTTGCCCAAAGTCGGTCTGTTCCACTACGACGCCATCGAAAGTATCACCCTCGTTCGTGCCAGCGAAGATCAGTTGCTGGTGTGCCGTGGTTTCGAGCGCAAGGAAACCTACGTCCGCCGTGGCCAGCGCTTTGTGCTGAGTAACATTTCGCTGCGCAACGGCGCCGGAGTGATGCTGCATTACGAGCATCGTCACGGCGAACACTCGCTGCTCTCGGATCTGATCACCTATCAGGAAAAAGACTTCACCAAAGTCCATTTGCACCTCGGCACGATGCTCGACGATCACGGCCGGTTTATCGGCCTCTGGCAGATCGTTGATGGCGAACCGCTGCGCCAGCTCTGCGCCTATCAGTACGACACCTATGGCGACCTGATTCAGGCGCAGGACGAGAACGGCGCCGTCTGGTCGTATCAGTTCCAGCACCACCTGATCACCCGCTACACCGACCGCACCGGGCGCGGCATGAACCTGCAATGGGACGGTTCAAGCGCCAAGGCCAAAGCCGTGCGCGAATGGGCCGATGACGCCAGTTTCGACACGCGTCTGGAATGGGACGAAAACATCCGCCTGACCTATGTCACCGATGCCCTCGGCAACGAGACCTGGCACTACTACGACATCCTTGGCTACACCTATCGCATCCGTTACGCGGACGAGCGTTCGGAATGGTTCTTCCGCGACGAGGCGAAGAACATCGTGCGCCGTGTGAATGCCGACGGCAGCACCGATCGCTACAGCTACGATGAACGCAGCAACCTGCTCGAACACATTCGCGCCGATCACACGGTGATGCATTACGCCTACGATGATCAGGATCTGCTGATCAAGATCAGCGATGCCGAGGGCGGTCAGTGGCAGCGTGCCTATGACGACCAAGGCAACCTGGTCGAAGCGCTGGATCCGCTGGGCAACAAAACCGAATACGCCTACAACAAATCCGGCCAGCCCACCGCGATCAAGGACGCCAACGGCAACGAAAAAACCCTCGACTACAACGATGCCGGGCAACTGGTCGAGTACGTCGATTGCTCGGGCAAGACCAGCGCCTGGGAGTACAACGAACTGGGGCAGATGATCTGCTTCACCGACGCTGCCGGCAACGCCACCGAGTACGAATACAAGGCCGGCCAACTGGTGCTGATCAAGCACCCGGACAAGACCGAAGAGCGCTTTGAGCGTGACGCCGAAGGTCGGTTGTTGGCACATGTCGACGGTCTCGATCGTTGCACCACTTGGAGCTACAGCGCTGCCGGTTTGATCGCCGAACGCATCGACGCTGCCGAGCAAACCCTGCGCTATCGCTGGGACCGGCTCGGACGGCTAACGGCCCTGGAAAACGAAAACGAACAACGCGCGCACTTCCACTATGACCCGGTCGGTCGACTGCTGGAGGAAAGCGGATTTGACGGGCGCAGCACTCGCTATCAGTACGACCCGATAACTGGTCGCCTCGCCCAATTGATCAATGGCAAACGCATCATCTCGGCGAGCTTTGACCCGATGGGCCGCCTGATCGAGCGTCGTGCTACCCAGGGCGAGCAGTCACAAAGCGAGACTTTTGCCTACGACGGCAACGGCAATATGGTGCTGGCCGACAACGCCGGCAGCCGTCTGCAATGGTTCCACGACCCGGCCGGCAATCTGCTGCGCGAGCACCAACATTACCTCGGCCTGGAAAAACCCACCGTCGCGATCTGGCAGCACGAGTACGACGTGCTCAACCAACGAGTCGCCACCGTGCGCCCCGACGGCCACCGCGTCAGTTGGCTCACTTACGGCAGCGGCCATCTGCTGGGCATGCGCCTGGACGAGCATGAGCTGATCAGTTATGAACGCGACGACCTGCACCGCGAAGTTGCCCGTCATCAAGGTAACCATTTGCTGCAAACTCAAAGCTGGGACCCGGCCGGTCGCTTGCAGGAGCAACTGCTAGGGCGCAGCGATGACAAAAGCACTCTGCTCAAGCGCGAATACAAATACGACGCTGCCGGCCAACTGACTGACATCAACGACAGTCGTCGCGGCCCGCTCGCCTATCGCTACGATCCCGTCGGCCGACTGCTCAGCGCCGTGACGCGTCAAGGCGTTGAAACTTTCGCCTTCGACCCGGCCGGTAACCTGCTGGATGACAAGACTGCCGAAATCCGTCGCCCACTGGATCTGACGCCACCGCGCAGCAAACTGGTCGACAACCTGCTGCGCGAATACGCCGGCACCCACTACGACTACGACGAACGCGGTAATCAGATCCAGCGCTGGCACAACGGTCAACGCAGTGATCTGCGTTGGGACCTGTTTGATCGACTGGTGCATTTCGAAGATCCGCGCCTGAGCGTGGATTTCGCTTACGACGCACTGGGACGCCGCCTGCATAAAAACTCGCGCGCGCATTACAAACAACGTCCTGAAGCCGGCTCTCTCTGGAACAGAAACGAGCACGCGCGCAAGCAGCGCGAACTCGGCTGCGGCTTCACCTTGTACGGCTGGGATGGCGACAACCTCGCCTTTGAAAGCAGCCCAGCGCAAAGCGATGGCGAACCGGGTCGCACGGTGCACTACGTCTTCGAACCGGGGACTTTTGTCCCTGTGGCACAGGCTGTGCGGCACGCGCCGATCGATCTGATTAGGCTGCCGGATTACAGTGGTGAATACAGCCTCGATGAAGACCCGGTGTGGAATCACAAGGCAACGGCGTTACCGATTGATGCGTTGGCCTGGTATCAGTGTGATCACCTCGGCACGCCGCAGGAATTGACGGACGCGCAAGGCGACATCGCCTGGACCGCGCAGTACAAGGCGTGGGGACAGGTGACGGAGCAGCGTTCGGAATGGGCGCGGCAGCATGGCGTGATGAACCCGATACGGTTCCAGGGGCAGTATCACGATCATGAGACGGGGCTGCATTACAACCGGTATCGGTACTATGATCCGGGGGTAGGGCGGTTTATTAGTAAGGACCCAATAAGTTATGAGGGTGGCATAAATATTTATCAGTATGCCCCGAATCCTATGGGGTGGGTCGATCCTTTAGGATTGGCAGCCCATAGAGGACGTATTCAAGCTCAAGGTGCCAAGCTTGAAGAGTCTGTCGCATGGAACCAAGATACGCCTCTGACCGCTAGCGATGCTAAGAAAAAGCTTGAGGAGTTGAAAGGAAAACTCAATAAAAAAGACCTAGCAGCCCGACAGGATGCTTTCAAGAAAGCGGACAAATATATCGATAATTCGGCTAAGTGCGGCGGAGCGGATGCGTATATCAGTAAGACGTTCAAGGTAAACGATACCAAAGGTGAGCGCGTTGATATCGAAGTAATTACTGGCAAAGCATTTGTGGAGTAGAAAAAATGTTTGATGACTACCTGAGCAACAAAGACAGCTATTTCCAGCTAGAGCAGGATCTTTATAAATTCTTTTATCTAGAGGTTCAGAAAAACGAAGTCGCTAGTGAAGTATTCAAGGCGCCTTTTTACAATACATTCTTTTCAAACGGCACGCCGTTCATGGACGGAAATCCAATTTTTTCTGCAAGAAATGAGGTAAATGGTCAAATTCTTAGAATAGTATTAGACGAGGAGGTCGATGAGGTTTCCTCGTACAACGACAAGGAAGCGGGATGTGAGCTTGTTATATTCGGAAAACTATCCTTGATGGATGAAATAAAGAAAATGATTTCCGCGTGGGTCAAGGCGCAATAACACTTCTAGAATCCTTCAGGGTGCACCGTTTTTTGATGTTTATAAAACGTGAACCCTGGGGTTCAAATTATAAAGAGTCTAAGATGCTTCACCCTTCATGGCACTGCAGTCGATTGTGATCAGAATATCAAGCTTGACGAAATATCAGTTCTCGCGGATCCAGGAACGATAAGAGTCTTAGGAGTTTTCTTGATGGGCCCGGCGCGTGTGCTGTTCGGCAAAGACCCGGCGGACACCTGGAGCGATGGCAGCTACATCGGTAAACCGGAGTGGCCGTTGAACCCGCCGGGGCCTGAAGAGGTGCCGAGTCAGGTGCAGGCGATGGTCGCCAAAGTATTGCCGAGCAAGAGTTGGGACATGTTGGAGAAGGGCAAGGATATGGCGCAAACAGGTAACCGCGAAAATTCGACCTGAAGATTTGGGAACTGGGACAAATACCAACACTAGTTCATGGGGGTTTGCGCGTAACTTGGGCTGTAATACGGACGACGCTGGCCATGCCATCGGAAATCGACTGGGTGGAAGCGGTGGTAAGGGGAACATTTTTCCTCAAGCCCCTAGTGTTAACCGTGGTGAGTTCCGTGACTTTGAGGGAGATATTGCCGAAGCTGTTAAAGGCGGTAGTAACGTAATAGTACGTGTCACCCCTCAGTACGATGAAGGTGCCACTCGACCTCATTCTGTTTTGTACCAGGCGAGAGTTGACGGGAATACTGAAACTCGGCTATTCCACAACCCTTGTTCGTGCGATTGTTGATAGGAGCGTTTTATATCACCTAGTGAGCGATTACAAAATTTTCTTTCGCAGATGCATGAGTGGGAGGTGGGATTTCATGCCGAGAAGCGATGCGACGCATATAAGACGGATTCGGGGTATCGGACTAAGGCGAATGAAGCAGCAAAATCAAGGTTGGAAGCGATATTCTCTGAAAATCTGAGTGTGAAAGCTTCAATTGCCCTTGGATCAGCAAGGCTCGATACATTAGGTACTGGACAGCCTCCGGAGTATGAACAGACCATTTTGACTGATACCGAAGAACAACTAGATAAGGAAACGAATATTCAGGCAGTCAGAAAAAAAGGGCTGAAACAACGTTATCGATACACCGTGATCGTAGAGCGTGATGAACCAAAAATTGATGGGGTTAGCGTTTGGCGCGCTAGCAGTGAGAAATGGGAGCGTCGTGATGCGATTTAGCCCTAAACCGGTCTCTGAAGAAAATCATCTGTGCACGAGTTGATGTGAGTTAGTGCTTGGTGAAAATAGATATTCGGTTAAGTAGAGATACTGAGCACTCGAACTCTTTAAGTTTGGCGCCTTAGAGCGTATGTTTTGCGCGATACTAATGGTTTGGATGGCGATTTTTTTTAATAGTCGAGTCGCGAAAGTCTGAGGAATTTAAATTAATGTTTAATTACTATCTAAATAGCAAGAGCTGCTACCTCCGACTAGAGCAGGATTTTTATGATTTCTTCTACTTGGAAGCGCTTAAAAAACAAATCGACTTTAAAATATTCAAAGTGCCCTATTACAATATATTTTTTTCAAACGGCACACCGCTTATGGACGGAAATCCAATTTTTTCTGCGAGAAATGAACTGAGTGGACAGATTCTCAGAGTGGTGTTAGACGAGGGCGCCGAGAAACTTTCATTTTATTACGACAAGGACGCGGGGTGTGAGCTTGTAATATTCGGACGACTGTCCTTTATGGATAAGATAAAGACAAAAATTTCAGCGTGGGTCCTGGCTCAATAGCGATTCGATGGCCTTCTTAAGGCAAACTGTTTTTTGATTATTTCTTAAGCGTAGTCTGGTTTTGAAAGGTTTTCGAATAAACCGCAGTATTCAGTTTGGCGAAGAACTTTAACTTGAATCTCATTGTGGTGGGGAGGCGAATAATCATGTCAGAGATTTCAAACAAACTTTCCTCGCTTTCCCCGAGGGGTTTACAAATTTATGCATCAAAATTTTTACAGGCTTATTGCAACGCAAAGTCTTTTCAGCACTTGGCTATCAACGATTTGATAGCCCACCTGAACAATTATCCTGAAAACGATAATCTGGATGAGTGGGAGAGAAGGGGGGTGTTGCCACTTAATGGAAGGGGCGATTGTATACCACCAGACCTTAATCAATCGATTCCACCACATGATATTGTCGATTTTTGCCAGGTTGTGGATAGCGCGGTCGAGATCGGGATAGTCAATTTGTATGGCGCACCAACCAATCTACCTGAGAAATTCATAGAGAAGATGTCTTTGATTCTCCGTAGGAATAACATTGATCTTCCCCACGTTTAGCAGAAGGCTAAGATCAACGTTGCAGCCAACGGATGCACCTGGAATTTTGGTTAAGTACTTCATATTCATATGTCATCAAAGCTGCCTACGCCTAAACGGTGGAGACCACACGGATCATGAGTTATGAATACAAATTATTATTTGACGACAGCTTTATAGCTCAGCATCTCATCGACGTTGTCAAAACTAGTAGTGCTTGTGTTCGCGCGGAAGAGGGTGATCTTTATTTGAAGGATTACTCGTTAAATAGCAGTGGAGCTTACGATGCTCGTCTGATCAATGGGAGTGATGGATCCCTGTGGCTCCAAGTGAATTTCCAATCAGCAGAACTGTACGCCCTACTTAAAACAGCACTCAATGGAAGAAATTTCAGGTGTCTTGAAGATGGGGACGAGGATGAAGAGGTTGGCTTAAATGAGGCCTTCCGCGTGTAGGTTGACTCTCGGTCAAATTGCAGCCGAATGCCCCTTTTTAATCTCTAAAAATTCATGAAATGTATCAGGGGCAGGCCACGTTTTTGAAGGTTGATTAAACGCAACCTGCCTTTGATAAAACTCTCTGCCATTGGTGGCCGAAAGACGCGAAATTGATCGAGGCTGCAGTCAACCCTCGTAGTCGAAGGAATGACAACATAAAAGACGCCATTCGTCTGGGCGACTCCACCACTCACGGTGGCAAAGTCCTCGAAGCCTTTTCCCAGACCGACCTAAACGGCAAGCGCATCGCCGGGGTTGGCCAAAAGGTCAGCTGTCCTCTGTGCAAAGGCATTTTCCGATTGCCGAAGGCAGCAGCACCTACACCGTCGATGGCACGCCTATCGCGTTGGACGGCATGAAAACCGCCTGCGGGGCCGCGCTGATTGCCAGTGGCCCGAAAGGAGCGGTGGTCAGTTGAATCCGCGAGGGTGAGCTCTTCGTTCGCGCTCAGGAATACTGTAAGTAAACAACCTGGCTTCATCCATTAAAGGAATAAACATGAAGAACACCGCTTTGATCCTCGCACTGACCGCCGCTCTCGGCACCGTCAATGTTGCTCACGCAGAAGGACCGGACGCCGCTACGTTGAAAGGGATGTACGACACTGGGCGCAACATGTCCGGGCTGATTAACCATTGCGTCGACAAAGGTTTCCTGAAAGCTGAAAGCACAGTGAACGCCAATAAAATGGTGGCGTTTGTAGCAGGAATTCCAGGGCAGATGGACAAAAGTGATGGCGACAAGAATGAAGCCCATGGTCGCAAGGGTGAAGTATTGGACGATGGTCAATACAAAACCCTGGAGGCCAATCTGCCGTCGAGTCTGACGCTGAAGCAGTGGTGCGAGCAGGCGGATCAAGGCATGCGTCAGGGATTGGAGCGTGTGGGTCTGTAATCTCCTTGGTGATTGATCGTTCCCACGCGCAGTAATGGAATGCCTCAAGGGACGTTCCACGCTCCAGTTCGCGAAGGGACGCGGAGCGTCCCGGCTGCATGCCCACTCGGAGCGTGGGAACGATCAGCGTTGGAGGTTATTTAGCGGAGAACTTCAACACCACGCTGTGGCTGTAGGTCTGCCCCGGATCAAGCCGTGTACTCGGGAAGTCCGGCTGATTCGGTGAGTCCGGATAATGCTGAGTCTCCAGAGTAAACGCGCCCCAGTGCGGATACACCTTGCCACCCTTGCCCTTGACGGTGCCGTCGAGGAAGTTGCTGGTATAGAACTGCACACCCGGCTCCGTGGTGAACAACCGCAGCACGCGACCGGACTGCGGGTCACTCACCTCAGTCGCAACTTTGCCGATATCACCTTTGGTATCCAGCGCCCAGTTGAAATCAAACCCACCCTGTTTCGGCTCGGCAAATTTTAGCTGCGGATGATCAGCCTTGATGTGCGTGCCAATCGCAGTGGGTTTGCTGAAGTCCATCGGCGTGCCCGCCACGGGGGCCAGTTCGCCGGTCGGGATCAGTTTGGCGGTGACCGGGGTGTAATGGCTGGCGTGAAGGGTGGCGACCTGTTTGAGAATGTCGCCATTGCCGGCGCCGGCGAGGTTGAAGTAGCTGTGGTTGGTCAGGTTGAGCACCGTCGGTTTGTCGGTGCTGGCCTTGTAGTCGATGCACAGCTCGTTGTTGTCGGTGAGGCGATAGGTCACTTCGGTGGTGAGGTTGCCGGGGAAACCCATTTCGCCGTCCGCCGACAGATAGGTCAGGGTCACGCCGACTGAGTCCTTGTCCTTGGTTTCCTGGGCCTTCCAGACTTTCTTGTCGAAGCCTAGAGTGCCGCCGTGCAGTGCGTTGGTTTTGTCGTTCTGCGGCACTTGATAGCGCTTGCCGTCGAGTTCGAACGCGCCTTCGGCGAGGCGATTGCCGAAACGGCCGATGGTCGCGCCGAAGTAGGCGGTGCCTTTCTGATAACCCTGCACATCGTCGAAGCCGAGCACGACGTCGTCGAACTTGCCGTGCTTGTCCGCCACTTTCAGCGATTGCAGGGTCGCGCCGTAGGTGATGACGGTGGCCTGCATGCCGTGGCTGTTGCGCAGGATGTATTGCTCGACGGGCGTGCCGTCATTGGTTTTGCCGAAAGCTTTGTGTTCGGCGCTGAGGCCGGCTGCGTTGGCGGAGAGGGTGGCGATCATCAGGGACAGTCCGAGGCCGGAGAGCAGGTGACGGGATTGAAGCATGGTTGACCTTCCTTTTTGTTGTTGTTTTTGAAAGCGGCGTTCTATCGGTATGTTAATCACCGAAAAAACAAAGTAGTCATACTAAATGCTCAGCAAGTGAAAATTTATAGCTGATTAGTCGTTTATTTCAACAATAAAGACAGACTAAATTGCAGGTCGGGGTTGGTCGAAGGACGACCGGGCATTCGGCGCACTGCACTTTTTCGCAATCGGCGGCTCTATCCATGGCCAGGATGCGGTGACTCCCGCCGCACAGGAATGTGCCTGTTCGAGATTTCATGCCGAGAGTTTTTGCCCCGATCGCTGCTTTTTTCCGCCGCCCGTGCCTGTTGCTGGCCTGTCTGTCGTCGCTGCTGTTCAGCGGTTGCAGTCACCAGGACGGCAACGGCTTCTTCAACCAGATGCGTGAAGGGAAGCCGCAGGAGTTCCTGCAGACCAGCGTCGACCGCATGGCCACGCTGGCGATGCGCGACAACCTCAACAGTCTCTATCGCTTGCAGGGCAAGCTGTACTTGCGCAACCCGGAAGAACTGCGCAAGTCGGGCTTTCTCAACATCCATGCGGCCGTGAAACAGGTGCGCCAAGCCATCGATCAGCAACAGCCGCTGCCGGTGCTGGGGGGGCGCAAGGATTTGGCCGCGCTCAGCTATGCGATGAGTCCGGAGTTCCTTGGCGATCGCGTCGGCGCCTTCATCTATGCCATCGGCAGCATGCTGGTCACCGCCCACGGCAATCGCACTGAGTTCTACATGACGGACGCGATCAACCCGACGTTCGTTCACAACGCTGCACGCAATATCGAAAAAGCCACGTGGATTTTGTCCCAGCGGCAGAACAAGGAAGGCCAGCCGCTGCTGTTTTCCAATGAGATCTCGGAGGAGGGCAGCAACCTGAGTTTCGCCACCGAGTTCGGCAAAATCGTCGCGCGGCTGGACCTGATCACGCAGATGCTCGATGAGCGTTACCGACGGATCGGCCTTAACTACGCGCAGAGTCTGCTGTTCCTGAATTTCTTGCCGGTGCAGTGAATTTGGTGGGGCGGTGATGACGATCTATGCAGCTACCACAAGTTTTTGTGGTGTGCAGAGATCCAATGTGGGAGCGAGCCTGCTCGCGAAAGCGTTCCTTCAGACGCTGAAGAGTTGACTGGTCCACCTCATTCGCGAGCAGGCTCGCTCCCACATTGATCGAATAGTGAAGGTTGTTTTTGTATACAATCCGTCACCGCTATTGATCAAAATGGAGCCGTACCCGTCATGACCGACCCCGCCAGCGCCGATTTCAGCCGCGTCGACCGCACCGCCCGTGCGGACAAACTGCCCTATGCCGCGTTGCTGGCGTTCGCCATGACCGGTTTCATTGCCATCCTCACCGAAACCCTACCCGCCGGGCTGCTGCCGCAAATCGGCGCCGGGCTCAACGTCAGTGAAGTACTCGCCGGGCAACTGGTGACGCTGTATGCACTGGGTTCGATTGTCGCGGCGATTCCGCTGACCGTCGCTACGCGCGGCTGGCCGCGACGGCGGGTGTTATTGATGACGGTCGGCGGGTTTCTGATATTCAACACTGTCACCACATTCTCCAGCCATTACGGCCTGACCCTGGCCTCGCGCTTCCTCGCCGGGATGGCGGCGGGGCTGTCGTGGGGGATCATGGCCGGTTATGCGCGTGGCATCGTGCCGGTGCATCAACAGGGGCGGGCGCTGGCGATTGCCATGCTCGGCACGCCGGTGGCTTTGTCGTTGGGCACACCGGCGGGTACGTGGCTGGGCAATCTGATCGGCTGGCGTGCGTCGTTCGGGATCATGTCGGCGCTGGCTCTGGTGCTGGCGGCGTGGATTGTCATCGCCGTGCCGGATCGTCCAGGGCAAACCAGTGACGAGCGTCTGCCGCTGCTCGAATCGATGCGTTTGCCGGGCGTGCGGCCGGTGCTGTTCGTGGTGCTGACGTGGATGCTCGGGCACAACATTCTCTACACCTACATCGCGCCGTTTCTGATGCAGGCCGGGCTGGCTGACCGGGTCGATCTGGTGCTGCTGGTGTTTGGCCTGTGTTCGCTGGTGGGGATCTGGATTATTGGCATGCTGGTGGATCGCTGGCTGCGCTGGCTGACGTTGATCAGCCTCGCGGTGTTCGCGCTGACGGCATTGGTGTTGGCGTTGGCTGCGCCGTCGCCTCTGATCATTTACGCCTGCATGGCGGTGTGGGGATTGTCGTTTGGCGGCTCGGCTACCTTGCTGCTGACCTCGGCGGCGGATTCGGCTGGTGATCACGTCGATGTGGTGCAGGCGATGCTCACCACCTCTTGGAACGTGGCGATTGCCGGGGGCGGGTTGTTTGGTGGCTTGTTGCTGGATCGGGCCGGGGCGATGTCGTTTCCGTGGGCGCTGCTGATCCTGTCGCTGATCGCGCTGGCCACTGTGTGGATCAACAAAAACCACAGCTTCAAACCTGGCCGAAGGGTGCACTGAATCTGCATCCACCACCTAACCCTGTAGGAGTGAGCCTGCTCGCGGTAGCGGAGGGTCAGTCACTGAATCCGTCACTGACAGACCGCTATCGCGAGCAGGCTCACTCCTACAGTAAAGCGATAGTGAGTTCGATATGGCATAACGATAGACCGCATCGATATATGTGGTTATAAGAAAAATCGCTATGCTGCGGGCCAGATTTTTCCTGTCGTTTTTCTGGACGGTTTAATGGAATTGGCAAATTTCGGCCTGGTGATTGCCGGGCTGGTAGTGGGATTTATCGTCGGCATGACCGGTGTCGGCGGTGGTTCGTTGATGACGCCGATCCTGTTGTGGTTCGGCATTAACCCGGCAACGGCGGTGGGCACTGACCTGCTGTACGCCGCCATTACCAAATCCAGTGGCGTCCTCGTTCACCGCAAGAACAAGAATATCGACTGGGCCATCACCGGTTGGCTGACCCTCGGCAGCGTGCCGGCGGTGGCCATGACCCTGTGGTTCCTCAGCACCCTGCACACCGCGCCGGACGCGATGAACGCCATCATCAAACAGGCGCTGGGTTTCGTCCTGTTCGCCACCGCGCTGGCGATCTTCTTCAAGAAACGCTTGCTCGACTTCGCCCACAAACGCGCTGGCGGTAACTACAACCCGAGCGGTTCACGGCTGAACGTGATGACCGTGATCACCGGTCTGATCCTCGGCACCATGGTTGCCCTGACCTCGATCGGTGCGGGCGCCCTCGGCACTGTCGCGCTGTTCATCCTTTATCCGCTGCTGCCGACCCGGCGCCTGGTTGGCACCGAAATCGCCCACGCCGTGCCGCTTACGCTGGTTGCAGGTCTTGGCCACGCAAGCATGGGCAATATGGATTGGGGCGTGCTGGGCTTCTTGCTGGTCGGCTCGCTGCCTGGCATCTGGCTCGGCAGCCACCTGACCGGACGCATTTCCGATGAAGTGCTGCGCCCGTGCCTGGCGACGATGCTGGTGCTGATCGGTTACAAACTGGCGTTCTGATCCGACTTCAATTTCTGCAACGGAACATCAAGCTGTGGCGAGGGAGCAAGCGCCCTCGCCACACGGGTCAGCGTTGGAAGGTGTATTTCATCACCGTCACCGGCAACTCTTCGTACACCAGCTCTTCAACCACTTCCCAACCCAGTCGCGCATACAGCGACTGCGACGTGTCGGTGTACAGATACAACTCAGGCACACCCAGCGCTTTCGCTTCCTCCACCACTCGAATGACCAGTTGCGAAGCGATCCCGCGACCGCGTTCTTCAGCCTTCACATAAACCCCGGCCAGCCATGGCGTCAGATTCGGGCGCAGCTTCAAATCATTTTCGATCAGCAGCGCACCGCCCAGCAGTCGCGAACCCTCCAGCGCTACCACAACACTCGGCACGGCACCTTTGCCGCAAGATTCACGCATGTGTTCGATACGGTCCTCGACGGTTTGCCCGGGACGAAACTCGCCCCATTCCTCGAAGTTGAGCGTGGCCAGTTCTTCGATCAATTCGGGGTGATCGCACAGGTAATCGATGTGCATGCGGGTGAACTCCATTTCATGGGCAGAACTGCCACCCTAATGCGGTCATAAAAGGTAATCAAATCCGCGTTGCGATCACGCCGGATATGTTGCGCAATGTCGCGCCTGTCCTAAGCTTCTGACTAGGCGGAAGATATTTGCCGGGTTGTCCCGGAACAATCGCCACGATGCGCAATCATTAGAGCGTGGATATCAAAAGGAGATGCGCATGCTCATCAGGTCACTGACCCTGACACTCTTGCTGGCGATTGCCGGCCCCTTGTTCGCCGCTGACAACGATTCGCCCATCGCCGGGGATATGGGCCGCGCCCGACCGCTGATCGTGATCGCACAAAGCACCGTCGACCCTGTGTGGGTGGCCCTGAAAAAGTCGCTGGAAGATCCCGCCAACAAAAAAGGCGTCGCCGACCGCAACATCAAGGTCTACACCATCCTCAACATGGCCGGCCAGCTCGACGGCAAGGACATGGGCCAGCAAGACACCATGGCGCTGCTGCGCTCGCTGAAGCTCGGTGCCGGGGCCTATCCGAAAGTGTTCCTGGTGGGCAAGGACGGCGAGACCAAACTCTCGGCGTCGGGGGATGAAGCGAAAGCGGTGGATCTGAAGAAAATCTTCGACACCATCGACGCCATGCCAATGGCCGAGAAGGAAGCGGCCGCTGCGGCTCAGGCGCCGGTTGCTGCTACCCCGGAACCTGCAAAAGGCGCGAAGAACGCCAAACCCACCAAGCCTGCGAAACCAGCCAAGCCGCCAGAAATGCCGGATGATTGATCGGTTTTTGTAGAGACGATTTCACGTCAAAAGGGGCGAGAGGATTCAATCTTCTCGCCCCTTTTTTACGCGGGCATTTGGCGAATGATGTTCACCAGCACGGGGGAGAAGGGTTCGAGCTTATGCGCTTTAGGAAGAAGTAGATCATCCAGGAGCAGGTCGAGTATTTCCTTGTCCTCAATCTCCGGCAATTCGCCAGGTTGGACTCCAACCTTGTAAATCAGTGCATCGACCAATGTTCTTCTTCTGCCGATAAGTGCTCGATTGCTCTCTTCGGTGTGACCCAGATTCAACACCTTGATGGCTTCTTCTGCGCGTGCAGTTCTTCCAGCGACCAGCCCTGAAAGGTAGAACTTGAGTTCGGTTTCACACTCATCCATGAACGGAGTCAGCCGCAGCGGTTGTGTTCCTCGTCCATGCCCGCAATGCGGGCGGTTCTCGCAACTGGCTACGATGTTGGTGAAATCCAGTGTGCGATTGTGTGCGCGATTTTGGGCTTCAACATGCTCGTTGTGAGAGCCATCTACGGTGATGGCTTGGCAGCAATAAGCGCACAGTCCGAATTGTTCGGTAATGCAGGCGGCGCGGACGTATTGACGCTCTTCGGGCGGCAAGTCGGGATAAGTGGAGGTTTTGTTTTTCAGCTTCCATTTTGCAAATGAATCCGGCTCAGTTCCTTTGATGATCTTACGCACGACGCAACTCCAGTTTGCGGATCAGTAGAGCGGCTTTTGCCAGCTCGATATGACCTTCGGGGAGTTCACCTGAAAGCTCGGCGAAGAGCTTTTGAGCGCTTTCTAGGTCTGCGTCCTGAATATGTTTCAGCAATTGATTCAGGCTCTTCTGTACGTCTTCATTGCGGATATCAGTATCCATCACTTCCAGAAGCACCTGATTTGCGTCCAGCCCGTACAGGCCATCGTGTTCGTGGATTTCACCGTCATTGAGCACATAAACCAGCACATCTTTAGCGTCACTGATGACCAGCGGTGAGTGCGTAGTCAGGACGAACTGGCAATTAGGGAAGGTTTCGCTCAACTGACGGATGAGGCTGCGTTGCCATCTCGGGTGCAGGTGCAAATCAACCTCGTCGATCAACACGATGCCGTCACCGTGAAGCGGGTTGTCCAGCGACTGGTTCATCATCGCCAAGCGACGCGCAATGTCGCCGACCAGCGCCATCATCGATTTCTCACCTTGCGAGAGTTGAGCGACGTTGAGGGTTACGCCGTCCTTGTCGATTGCCATGTGGAGGCGCGGTTTACGTTGGACGCGCAGGTTGGTGAAACCGGGCATGAATGCGGCGATGGCGGAGCGGACGGCGGTTAGTTGACGGTCGCGGGACGAGGCTTTGAGATTAGCCAAGGTTCTCCAAACGTCGCTGTCGGTGCCGAACTTTTCCGAGACTTTAGTCAGTGCAGTATCGGAAATACCTGTTTCGTTCTCGCTGTCTTCACGCTCGCGGAACCATTCGAAGAAGCGGCGGAAGTCGACACCTCGGTTGAGCGAGTTGTCGTATCCGTCGAGTTGGTCGAAGGTGTGTTTGGTGCGGATTTTTAGCGGGATTTCGAGGACTGAGCGTTCGACCGGGTAGTAGGCTATTAGGGGGAGAGAGGCTTTATTGTTGGCGGTCAACTGCGATCGGTAGTAATCAGAAAAGAGGCTGACCTCCGCCAATGAACTATGAACAGCATTTTTTCGACCCAACTTGGTTCGCGCAAGCCCCCATGTGAACAGAACCTCATTGGCATTGAGGGGGCTGGTGCGACCCTGTGCTGTGTCAATTACGCCAATTAGGATATATGCCGTGGCTGCGCCATTTCGAATTTCTTCTTGCGCGAGATGGCTACCGGTACCTTTCTCATTACGTATTCTTGCGATCAACCAACTGAGCGAAGTAGCTAGCGATTTTAGAATGGTCGTTTTCCCGGCACCGTTGTTACCGACAAAAACCGTAACGTTTGAAGAGTGCTTATCCGTGGGGGCTAACTCAACTTCCAGGTTAGTAAACCGACCGACATCAGTTAGCTTAAATTTGTTGATTTCCATTAAATCGCCCTTCGAGGGTCAGCCAGTTCAATTTTTCGTCGCGCATTATGTCATTCCCAACCACAGATTGATCCGATGCAGTGTAGATACAGAACATTCATTTGGTAACCCAAAGTCGTTGCAGCATGTGCCTGCCGAAATGTCTGACGCAAACCCCCTTCAATCCCCGTGGATTTTTCCTGCAAGTCGCGGCGGCAGTGGTGAACTGGTGGGTTTTGGAGAGGAGGGATAGTCTTCGTTGGCCGCTGCAAAACACAGTGGTCGGATGTGGAAGTCCGGTGTTGGTCGTGAGCGCATGTGCGCCTGTGAACACATGTTGGCGGTTTTTATGCCAACATTGTTTGCTTATGGCAGCTATGCGCAGGAGCACTCTCGAGTGCACCGGGTCTCTCGACCTCCCCGGACTTCCACCCCTGCGCAAAGCTGCCACCCTCTCGTGGAAGTGAGTTTGGCAGTTTTTTCTCCCATGTTTAGAGGTCATTTACTTATGAAAAAACACACGCCAAACCCTCCCGAATCCCCCATGGATTCAGGATCCTTCGACGCCAACAACCCCCGATTACGCAACCCGCATCACCCCGATCCCATCAGCCACCTCTTCACCATCCTCCCCGATATCGATACGCCCACGCTGCTATGCCACGCTTGCGAAACCCTCGCTTCACTCAACGTCCTGACTACCGATCTGGCCGCAGAACTGCAGGGTTCACCGCGCAGTCTCGCCTTGTCGATTCAGCAGTTGGCAATCCTCGGCGAGTTGCTGGTCAACCGCGCGCTGGACAATCTCGACCCACCAGCGGCGACGCAACATTAAACAGGGAGGTTCAAACATGGCTCGATACATACCCATAACCGGCATCGACTGCACCATTCCCTGCCTGCTGATCGACCGCGAAGCACCGGTGGATGTGCTGCATGGCACGGCGGCTTACCGTTTGCGCTGTGTGACGCAGTTGATGGAAACCTTGGCGCTGGGGGACGGCAAGGGCCACGACGCCTTGCTGCTACAGGATTTCGCCCGGGTGATGGCTATTCCGTTGCGTGACAGTTGCGACTTGATGGATGTCATCGGCTGGAAGTTGCAGGCGCAGCTTTAAAGACAAAAGATCGCAGCCTGCGGCAGCTCCTACATCGACCGAGTGAAAACCCGATCTTGCAGGAGCTGCCGCAGGCTGCGATCTTTTGATTTTCAGTCAGCGACAGCGCTGAGGATTTTGTGGGCGATCTTCACCCGCTCAGGAATCGGGAAGTTCTTGTTGGCCATGATCACGATGCCAATGTCTTGGCTCGGCACAAACGCCACGTAAGTCCCGAAACCACCGGTAGAGCCAGTCTTGTTGATCAGCACGTCATGCGGTTGCGATTGCGGCGGGTTCAGCCACTGCACCTTGTGCGCCTCCATGACCATTCCCGTCGAGTTGCCCGCCAGCAAGCGATCGAGGCTGATCGGATAGCGGTACATTTCCCAACCCAGACCTTGGGTCATGTCGCCGACGGTGTAGTAACCGGTGTGGGTGTTGGCGATGGTTTTTTGCAGGGACGCTTCAAGCGTTTCAGGTTTCAGGTTGGCCTGTACGTAACGCAGCATGTCCACCGCGCTGGTTTTCACGCCATAGGCTTGTGCGTCCAGCGCGCCGGGCGTGACGCGCACAGGTTTGCCGTTCTTGTCATAGCCCTGCGCATACAGGCCCATTTGCGCGGCAGGCACGCTGAGGTAGGTGTGCTGCAAACCGAGTTTCGGCAGCAGGGTTTGCGTCATTGCCTGATCGAAAGGCTGGCCCAGGCTTTTCGCGGCCAGATAACCGAACAAACCCAAACTCGGGTTGGAGTACTGGCGATGGCTGCCTGCCGGATACACCGGTTTCCACTGTTGGAAATAGCCGAGCATCTTGTCAGACGAATCCCATTGCGCCGGGAATTGCAGCGGCAAACCGCCGGCACTGTAGGTGCCCAGTTGCACCACGCTGATGTTGTCGAAGGCACTGCCTTTCAATTCAGGCCAGAGCTGACTGGCCTTGGTCGACAGGTCCAGGTTGCCGGTCGCTTGGGCGTAACCGGCGAGGGTGGCGGTGAAGGTTTTGCTCACCGAGCCGATTTCGAACAGGGTGTTTTTGCTGACTGTTTGCCCGGTGTCTTTGTTGGCGACGCCGTAGTTAAAGTAATGCGGCTGACCGTTGATGGTCAGTGCCACGCTCAGGCCGGGAATGTTCTGTTGTTGCATCACGGGCGTTACAGCGTCGTTGACCAATGCTTGCAGCTGCGCAGCGTCGGGCGCGGCGGCGAGGCAGGATGTAGCGCCAAAAAACAGACCGAAAGCGGCGCAGGAAATGACTTTGCTCGATTGAATGGATGACATGAATGAACCACTCTCCATGAGTGTTGATGAAGTTATCCCGCTACACTGCGGGCGATTATCTAGTTGGGCGACTGATCAGCGCCGCCAATCTAGTCAGCGCGGCGCCAATCGACAAACGACGAAAACTCGCACGAGCCATTAGAAAAATTTGGGACTGGGCATGATTCGACCGCAATTGCCGCTGAATGCACTGCGCGCCTTTGAAGCCTCCGCGCGCCATTTGAGCTTCACTCGCGCGGCCGTGGAGCTGTGCGTCACCCAGGCTGCTGTCAGCCATCAGGTCAAAAGCCTGGAAGCGCAACTCAACGTCACGCTCTTCAAACGCCTGCCCCGTGGGCTGATGCTGACCAGTGAAGGCGAAACTTTGTTGCCGGTGCTGAGCACCTCGTTCGATCACATCGCGCAGATTCTCGAACGCCTCGCCGGTGGACAGTACCGGGAAATGTTGACGGTCGGCGCGGTCGGTACCTTCGCCGTGGGTTGGCTGTTGCCGAGGCTGGCGGACTTCCGGGCGAAACATCCGCTCATAGATTTGCGGCTGTCGACGAACAACAATCGCGTCGATGTCGCGGCAGAAGGGTTGGATTATGCGATCCGCTTCGGTGCTGGCGCGTGGCATGGCATCGAGGCGACGCGTTTGCTCGATGCGCCGCTGTCGGTGTTGTGCGTGCCGGAAATCGCTCGGCAATTGCATTCGCCGGGGGATTTGCTGCAACAGACCTTGCTGCGTTCCTATCGCACCGATGAATGGCCGGAGTGGTTTCAGGCTGCCGGGTTGGCAACCCATGCAGCGCCGCCGCAGAGCATTGTTTTCGATTCATCGTTGGCGATGATGGAGGCGGCGTTGCAGGGCTGCGGGGTGGCGTTGGCGCCGCCGCTGATGTTCGCCCGGCAACTGGCGGCGGAGGCGATTTGTCAGCCGTTTGCGATTGAGATTACGACGGGGAGTTATTGGTTGACGCGGTTGCAGTCGCGACCTGAAACGGCGGCCATGACAGCGTTCAAAACCTGGCTGCTGCAACTCCCTGGTTAATACAAAACCCTTGTAGGAGTGAGCCTGCTCGCGATAGCGGGGTGTCAGTCAACACTCACATCAACTGACACATCGCTATCGCGAGCAGGCTCACTCCTACAGGGACCGTGGTGGATTGGAGGTCAGGTTCAGCGCACCAGACACGGCCGCTTGTTATCGAATTTCCACCCGGGAATCAGAAACTGCATCGCCACGCTGTCATCCCGCGCGCCGAGGCCCATGCCTTTATACAGTTCATGAGCCTTGGCCACCTGATCCATATCCAGCTCGACACCCAGTCCCGGCTTCTTCGGCACCTGCACCAGACCGTCGACAATTTGCAGCGGCGCCTTGGTCAAACGTTGGCCGTCCTGCCAGATCCAGTGGGTATCGATCGCGGTGATCTCGCCCGGTGCGGCCGCAGCGACATGGGTGAACATCGCCAGCGAGATGTCGAAGTGGTTGTTGGAATGCGAACCCCAGGTCAGGCCCCACTCATGGCACATCTGCGCCACGCGCACCGAACCCTGCATGGTCCAGAAGTGCGGGTCGGCCAGTGGAATATCCACCGACTGCAACTGGATCGCATGACCCATTTCGCGCCAGTCAGTGGCGATCATATTGGTGGCGGTTTTCAGCCCGGTGGCACGGCGGAACTCAGCCATCACTTCGCGGCCGGAATAACCGTTTTCCGCGCCGCATGGGTCTTCGGCATAGGCGAGCACCTGATGCTGATCGCGGCACAAGCGAATGGCTTCTTTCAATGACCACGCGCCGTTCGGATCGAGGGTAATCCGCGCCTCGGGAAAGCGTTCGGCCAGCGCTGTGACGGCTTCGATTTCGGCATCACCGCTGAGCACGCCGCCCTTGAGTTTGAAGTCCTTGAAACCGTATTTCGCATGGGCCGCTTCGGCGAGGCGCACCACGGCTTCGGCGGTCATGGCCTTCTCGTGACGCACGCGGAACCAGTCACTGTCGGCATCCGGTTCGCTGCGATAGGCGAGGTCGGTTTCGCGCTGATCGCCAACGTAAAACAGATAACCGAGCATCTTCACTTCATCGCGTTGCTGACCTTCGCCGAGCAGCGCCGCCACCGGTACATCGAGATGCTGACCGAGCAGATCGAGCAGCGCGGCTTCAAGTCCGGTCACGGCGTGAATGGTGATGCGCAGGTCAAAAGTCTGTAGGCCACGGCCGCCGGCATCGCGGTCAGCGAAGGTCTGGCGCACTTGATTGAGGATCTTCTGCCAGGTGCCGATCGGGCTGCCGACCACGAGGCTGCGCGCGTCTTCCAGGGTCTGGCGAATACGCTCGCCACCGGGCACTTCACCGACGCCGGTGTGGCCGGCGTTGTCTTTGAGAATGACGATGTTGCGGGTGAAAAACGGCCCGTGGGCGCCACTCAGATTGAGCAGCATGCCGTCATGGCCGGCCACCGGGATGACTTGCATGTCGGTGATGATCGGGGCTTTGGCGGTGTCGTGTGCGGTCATGTTCTTATCCTTTTAATACGCAATCTTTAAAAATGGACGTCAGGCGTGCTTTGGCGCGGCATCGGCCACGGGAATTTCAGCAGCAGGTTTCGGTGTGGTGCGCGCGAAGAAGACGATGATTGCGGCAATGATCGAGGTCGCGGCCAGGCCATAGAGGCCGCCCTGAATCGAGCCGGTGTGTTCTTCGAGCAGGCCGAACGTGGTCGGCGCGACGAAGCCGCCAAGGTTGCCCACCGAGTTGATCAACGCGATCACCGCAGCGGCAATGCGGGCATCCAGATACGCCTGCGGAATCGGCCAGAACAGCGACGACGCGGATTTGAAACCCAGCGCGGCAAAACAGATCGCAACGAAAGCAAAGATCGGCCCGCCGGTGGTGGACATGAACATCCCCGCTGCGGCAATCAACAGGGCGGTGGCGACCCACGCCTGCTGGTGCTTCCACTTGGCCGAGAACGAGGCGAAGGCGTACATGCCGATGATCGACAGCAACCACGGAATCGAGTTGAACAGGCCGACCTGGAAGTCGCTCATCTCGCCCATTTTCTTGATGATGCTCGGCAGCCAGAAGGTTGCCGCGTAGATGGTCAATTGAATGAAGAAGTAGATCAGGCAGAACAGAATGATCTGGCGATCCTTGAGCAGTTTGCCCATCGATGGCCGGATCGGCGTCGCGGCTTCGCGGGCCTTCTGTTCAGCGTCGATGGCGTTGACCAGTGCGTCCTGTTCGGCGCGGCTCAGCCATTTCGCGTCGTGGGGTTTGGCGTCGAGCCAGAACCAGACGAACACGCACAGGCACACGGAAAACATCCCTTCAATGAAGTACATCCATTGCCAGCCGTGCATGCCCAGCCCGTTGATTTGCAGAAGCAGGCCGGACAACGGGCCGGAGATCAACGAGGCCACGGCGGAGCCGCTGAGGAAGATCGCAATCGCCTTGCCGCGTTCGGCGCCGGGCAGCCAGCGGGTGAAGTAGTAGATCACCCCGGGAAAGAACCCGGCCTCGGCAACGCCGAGCAAAAAGCGCAAGACATAGAAGTGGGTTTCGTTCTGGATGAACGCCATGCCGGCGGCAACCAGGCCCCAGGTGAACATGATGCGGGTCAGCCAGATGCGTGCGCCGACTTTCTGCAGGAGCATGTTTGACGGGACTTCGAACAGCGCGTAACCGATGAAGAACAGACCAGCGCCGAAGCCATAAGCGGCGGCACCAATGCCCAAGTCGTGTTCCATGTGGGTGCGGACGAAACCGATGTTCACCCGGTCAATGTAATTGACGATGAACATGATCACGAAGAGCGGCAGGACGTGGCGTTTCACTTTCGAGATGGCTGATGCGAGTGTCGAATCGACGCCCTCGTTCATCCCGGAGACGGAGGTTTTCACTTGGTTTTCTCCCACTGATTATTTTTATGCGGGGGTAGGGCAGGTGCTGCGTTGTTGCTAGACATCATACAACTGAGATTTTTTGTCCTACAAGTGGGAAGTGCCGATTAATTTTATCTGGAAGGCCGGTTTCTTATGCTTTTTGGTATTTTATCCTAGCGTTTATTGGGTTTTTCACCTTTAGGGTCACGATAAATTTCCCCGGCTGCGCACGAGTAATCTCCAAGATGTCCTGATTTCTTCCGATTTATTTGAATGTTGTCATACAAGTTGAGCCGTTAGAATCAATCCCGTCAGCCAGCCTCGCAATGCTACGATCGGCAAGCCCCGATCACCGGAACCGACCATGCAAGAAGACCTCGACGCTCCCGCTCGCAAACGTGCGCACAACCTCGCCCATGATCTGGTGGAGAAACTCACCCAGAGCATTCTTCTTGGTCAGCTGTCGCCCGGCGACAAACTGCCGTCGGAGAATTCCATCGTTCAGGAGCACGGTGTCAGCCGTACGGTGGTGCGCGAGGCGATTTCCAAATTGCAGGCCTCCGGGTTGGTGGAGACCCGGCACGGCATCGGCACGTTTGTCATCGAGCGTGCGCCGGAGCAGGGCTTGCGCCTGAATGTCGATACCGCACTCGGTGTGCGCAGCATTCTCGAACTGCGTCTGGGCCTGGAAACCCAAGCGGCGGCGCTGGCGGCGCAACGGCGTACCGAGCAGCAATTGCTGCAAATGCGTCAGGCGCTCGACGACTATCAACGTCTGCTCGATAACAACGACAGTTGCGTCGAGGCCGATCGACGCTTTCATCTGCTGATCGCCGAAGCCACCGGCAACGTCTGCTTCAGCGAAATCATGCAACACCTGGGCAGTGCGATGATTCCACGTAACCGGATCAATGCTGCTGAACGCGGTGCGGCGGATCTGAGCAAGCTCGGGCAACTGGCCCACTTGGAACATGAGGCGATTCTGAACGCGATCAAGCGTCAGGATGCGGACGCCGCGCGTGCTGCAATGTGGCTGCACCTGACCAACAGCCGCGACCGCTTTTCCGCGCAGGGTTGAGCGCCGTTGGTCTGTTCGATAGCACGCGGTACACAGGCCTGATTCCAAGTTGTACGGCCCGGGTATTCCGGACCTCCTGAGTGAGGTGTGTCATGGCTAATGATTTGCTGTTTCAGGGCGGTGTGCTGCCCACCGACCCAACCCGGCCGATGCCAGGTACCGATGAGCCGACACTGGCCGATCACGATGCACCGCCGGGGATGAACCCGGGGCGTGATCCGTTGAGCGATGCTGATCGGCCGGAGGACTGGCAGGATCCGGCGGCTGATGATGAGGATGTGCCGCCCGCGGATGAGCCGACGCCGTTGTCGGATGATCGGCGCTGATCGGTGATTGGCATTTGATTAATGCGTTGTCTGTGCTGGCCCCTTCGCGAGCAGGCTCGCTCCCACATTGGAACGCATTTCCCTGTGGGAGCGAGCCTGCTCGCGAAGACGGCATACGCTTCAAAACAGATTTCAGATCAGATCCGGGCTGTCCTGACCAGACCAATCTGCCGCTCCAGATTCAACGCCAACACACTGATCAACACCACCACCGACCCCACCAGCACCTGCAACGTCGGTCGCTCGCCCAAACCAAACGAAGCAATCCCCATCGCCGTCAGCGGTATCAAATACAACGTCATCGTCGCCCGGCTCAAATCCACATGCTTGAGCACAAAGCCCCACGCCAGATAAGCCAGCGCACTGGGAAATACGCCCAATGCCAACACCGCCCACTGCACCCGCAACGGCGCATTTATCACGGCGTCACTCAGCCCCGGCAGATAAACCAGCAGCATCAACGTCCCCGACCACACCGCGTAACACGCCAGACTGAAACCGTCGTAACGCCGCGCGTGGTGTTTTTGCAGAGCGAAGTAAACGCTCCATGAAACCGCCGCCAACAGGATCAGCAGTGCATGCACATCGATAGCGCCCAAGCCCTTATCGCCGCTGACCACAATCACCACGCCGACAAAACCGAGTAACACACAGCCCCAACGCCAGGCGCTGACCCGATCCTTGAACAAGAACCGCGCCAGCAATGTGCTGAATAACGGGCTCGATTGCGCCAACACGCTGGAAGCGCCGGCGCTGACGCTTTGCTGGCCGATGTTCAATGCCACGTGATGCAGGCTCACGGCGAAGAAACCCAAGGCAAACAACAGCGGCACATCGCGCCAGTGCGGCAGGCGAATGCCTTTAAACACGGCGATCAGCGCCATGAACAACGACGCCAACAGAAACCGCAGCAACGCCAGATGTCCGGGGTCGTAGGCTTGCAGGCCGATGTGAATACCGGTCGGCGAGTAGGCCCAGCAAGCAACGACGAAGACCATCGCCAAGAGGATTTTCAACGGGGAAGGGTGCGGCATGATCAGGCGCTCGGTGGTGTCGATGCGCCGAGTATCCGGGTCGCCAATCATTCGCCACAACTGACTTATACTGCGCAGAATGTTCACTCAGAGTGATGAGTATGGAGCTGGCGCAGATCCGTATGTTCAAGACCGTAGCCGAGCTCGGCAGCATTGCGCGGGCGGCGGAAAAGCTGTTCTGCGTGCCGTCGAACATCACTGCGCGAATCAAGGCGCTCGAGGCGGAACTGGGCGTTGCGCTGTTTCTGCGTGAGGGACGCGGGTTGCGCATCAGTCCGGCGGGGCAGACGTTTCTCGCCTATGCGGAAAAGATTCTGGCGCTGACCGCCGAGGCCAAACGCGCGGTTGATCCTTCGTCCGAACCGTCCGGGCCGTTGCGCATTGGCGCGATCGAATCTTCGGCGACCGGGCGCTTGCCGCGCTTGCTGGCAAAGTTTCACAAGCGCTACCCGCAGGTCGCGCTGGAACTCACCACCGGCACTTGGGCGCAGTTGCTCGACGACACCGTCAGCCACCGCCTCGATGGCGCGATTGTCGCGGTGGATGTCGAACGTTCGCAGCTCAGGCGCACGCCGATGTATCGCGAAGAATTGCTGCTGATTGCATCGACGTCGTTCGGGCCAGTGCGCGGCATCGATGACCTGCAGGACAAAACCGTGTTCATGTGGCCGCAAGGCTGTCCGTATCGGGCGGCGCTGGAGCATTGGCTGTTGCGTCAGGGGTTGTCGCTGCCGATCGTCAGTCTCGCCAGTTATGGCGCGATTGTCGGTTGTGTGAGTGCCGGAGCGGGGGTGGCGCTGGTGCCCAAGGGCGTGTTTGAGCAGTACGCGAAAGGGGCTGGGTGTGTGGGCTATGAGTTTCCTGAATTGACCGCCGTCGACAATTTGTTTTACTGGCATGAAAACGCTGGGGTGCATCCGGCGCGGGAGGCGTTTGTAGCGATGTTGCGGGAGGAGTTTGTTGCGTAGGAGAAGCTACCCTCACCCCAGCCCTCTCCCGGAGGGAGAGGGGGCCGACCGCGGTGTCTCGGGTGATACGCCGACCTGAACAATCGAGTCGATTATGGATTCAGCCAAGCTGAACGACCGAGTCGATTATGGATTCAACCAAGTCCAGTGTGCTTGGTCAGAAAAGCCGATTTTGGATTCACTGGCGTGCTTTCAAGTCGGTGGATTTCTCCAATATCCCCCAATCGGTTCCCTCTCCCTCTGGGAGAGGGCTAGGGTGAGGGGGCCATTTCAGGCAACACCGATATCCCGCATCAACAACCCGAACCGCAAATCCACAACCTCCGGAATCGGCATATAAACCGTATGCCCATCCCCCGGCGCCACCTCGATCGCCTCACCCTTGAGGCTCTGCAACTCACGCAAATAAAAATGAAAATTGCCCATGGGCGTCATCAATTCCAGATGATCACCCCGTGCAAAGCGATTCTTCACCTTGACCTCAGCCAGCCCCTCACGCCGCTCCCCAGTCAGCTCGCCAACAAACTGCTGACGCTCCGACACCGAACTTCCATTCTGATAATTCTGATACTCGTCATGCACATGCCGACGCAGGAAACCCTCGGTGTAGCCACGCTGCGCCAGTGACTCCAGATCGGTCATCAGACTGCGATCGAACTCACGCCCGGCCACCGCATCATCAATTGCCCGGCGATACACCTGGGTAGTGCGTGCGCAATAGAAGTGCGATTTGGTCCGCCCCTCGATCTTCAAGGAATGCACGCCCATGCGCGTCAGGCGCTCGACATGCTGCACCGCGCGCAGGTCCTTGGCGTTCATGATGTAGGTGCCGTGTTCGTCCTCGAACGCCGGCATCAACTCGTCGGGGCGATTGGCTTCCTGCAGCAGGAACACCTGATCGGTGGGCGCGCCCAGACCCAGGGTCGGCTCGGGCTGGAAAGTCTGGACGATCTCGCCGAGCTGGTTTTCCGTGGCCTCTTGCGCCGAGTATTTCCAGCGACAGGCGTTGGTGCAACTGCCCTGATTGGCGTCGCGTTTGTTCATGTAACCCGACAGCAGACAGCGCCCGGAATAGGCCATGCACAATGCGCCGTGGACGAACACTTCCAGCTCCATGCCCGGCACCTGTTCGCGGATTTCGCCGATTTCCTCCAGCGACAATTCTCGCGACAGGATGATTCGGCTCAGACCCTGTTGCTGCCAGAACTCGACGCTCGCCCAGTTCACCGTGTTCGCCTGCACGGAAAGGTGGATCGGCATCTGCGGGAAATGCCGGCGTACCAGCATGATCAGCCCCGGGTCGGACATGATCAGCGCATTCGGCGCCATTTCGATGACCGGCGCCAGATCCTTGAGAAAGGTCTTCAGTTTGGCGTTGTGCGGGGCGATGTTGACCACCACGTAGAAGCGCTTGCCCTGCGCCTGGGCTTCACGAATGCCCAACGCCAGGTTGGCGTGATCGAACTCGTTGTTGCGCACCCGCAGGCTATAACGCGGCTGGCCGGCGTAGACCGCATCGGCGCCGTAAGCGAAGGCGTAACGCATGTTTTTCAGGGTGCCGGCGGGAGCGAGCAGTTCGGGGGCGGCGAGGATAGAGGTCATGGCGGTGTCGGTCGCAAAGCGCGGCAGGGTAAGTCAGATGCGGTGGGGATTTGTTGATCTGGATCTATGCTCCATGAATAAAGATGGCACTCGTGCAGGCCCCGGTTGACTAAGCATCGGGGCGTGCATGACGCCTGACTGACATGGATCGGACATGAACGAAAAAAGCCTTCAATTCAAATCCCTCACCGTGCTGCTGTTGCTGGTCACGGTGGCGTTTATCTGGATCCTCTTGCCGTTCTACGGCGCGGTGTTCTGGGCGGTGATTCTCGGCATTGTATTTGCGCCGATGCAACGCCGGCTGCAGGCGAAATTCGGCTGGCAGCGCAACCTGACGTCGCTGTGTACCTTGTCGATCTGCCTGGTGATCGCGATTCTGCCGGTGATCATCCTCAGTGTGCTGCTGGTTCAGGAAGGCGCGGCGGTCTACAAGAACATCGAAAGCGGCGAGCTGGACATTGCCGCGTATCTGGCGCAGTTCAAGCACAGCTTGCCGCCATACTTTCAGCACTTGCTCGACCGTTTCGGCATGGGCGAACTCAATGGCCTGCGCGAGAAAATCGTCAAATCGGCGATGCAGGGCAGCCAGGTGCTGGCCAGTCAGGCGTTCAGTTTCGGCCAGGGCACATTCGAGTTCGTGGTGAGTTTTTTCATCATGCTGTACTTGCTGTTTTTCTTCTTGCGCGACGGCGCCGAACTGGCGCGCAAAGTGCGCACCGCCGTGCCACTGGAGGAAGGCCACAAGCGGCGCTTGCAGTTGAAGTTCAACCGCGTGGTACGGGCGACGGTGAAGGGCAATCTCGTAGTCGCGGTGACTCAAGGCGCGCTGGGCGGAGCGATTTTCTGGTTTCTCGACATCCCCAGCGCATTGCTCTGGGCGGTCTTGATGGGGTTTTTGTCGTTGCTGCCAGCAGTGGGCGCGGGGATTGTCTGGGCGCCGGTCGCGGTGTATTTCCTGCTCAGCGGGATGATCTGGCAAGGCGTGGTTCTGGGCTTGTTCGGGGTGTTTGTGATCGGGTTGGTGGACAACGTGATGCGACCGATTCTGGTGGGCAAGGACACCAAAATGCCCGATTACATGATTCTGATTTCGACCCTTGGCGGTCTGGCAGTTTTCGGCCTCAACGGCTTTGTGATCGGGCCGTTGATCGCGGCGCTGTTCATGTCGAGCTGGGCGTTGTTCGCCGAGACCAAGCCCAAGGTGCAACTGCCTTAAGCGTGGAAAGGCTCGCTGACGATCTTCTGCGACAGTGCCTGCGCAGCGGGCAGCGAAGTGAGCGGGCCGCTGATCGCTTCACCGTCGCGCATCAGATACCAGCAGGCGAGCAAGCCCGAGGCTCTGAGCGAGGCGGGAACGGCGCTGCCGATAACGGACATGATTTGAACCTGAGCCATGACGAGTACCTCCATCTAACAATGGAGCTACCTTAGAGATTCGCCGCTTCTACGGACAATCAACGCTTTCGATAGTAGTCATTGACGCCGTTGAGGGCTGGCTCAATCGACCACTTGATCGAGCATGTGCATGACTTCGCGTTCGTTGAGCAAACCTTTGTGCACCAGATTCTCCGCCAGCAGCGAAAGAAACTTGGCGCAGCGATGGCCTTCCAGGTGCTTGAGTTCGGTCAGCGCGCTGTACACCTTGCTTGAGGTGCACAGGCCGACGATGCGGTGCGGGTTTTGTGTTGGCATACAGTCGTCCTTGTTGTTATCAACCTGTTGTTTACGGACGGATTCAGATTGCGGTTCCGTCATGACAAATAAGTGACCGTTTTGTGGAAATCTACATAACGGTCGAGTCAATCATGCCGACTTTAGCCGGTAAAACTGTCCTCACAGCGACCTTGGCGAGATTTTTTCAGACGCTCGCCGACCAACGGTCATAAAAAAGCCCCGCTATAAAAGCGGGGCTCTGTTTTTTGGTTACCAGCGTGGACCGCCATAGTAGCCATGTGGTCGACCGTAATAACCGCGAGGCGGGCCGTAGTAGACGGGGGCCTGTTGGATGTAAACCGGCTGTTGCACATACACCGGCGCCGGCTGGTAGTAGACCGGTGGTGGTGGCTGCTGCACGTAGACCGGTTGCGGTTGAACATAAACCGGCTGTTGTTGCACATACACCGGCCGATCCTGGTTGATCAGTGCCGAGCCGATGATGGCCGAGCCGACGATCGCGCCAAACACCGCAGGGCCTTGCCAGCCGTGGCCACCACCGGCTTCTGCCTGACCTGTGACAGCGAGTGCGCCAATCAGCAAGGCCAGAATGGGGAGTTTACGAATCATGATAAGTCCTCGGTTCTTCGACCCGGCGGAGGGCCTGCACCAGGCCCACAGTTGTCGCGGGGATACTTCTAAGACAGCGAAATTCTGAAAATCAGCACAGCCGCTGGGTAAATTTTGTGTAAGGTCTGTACCGGCTTCTTTACCGGGCCGTGCAAGGGCCACGGAACACGTTTAAAACAGGCCTTTATGATCGTTCAGAACCCGATGGCCTGGCTAATCCCGTCTATCCGAAAGTGCGTTTGAAGGAGAAGTTTCATGCAGATGAACCCGAACAAAGACACTCAGCTGTGCATGTCCCTGTCAGGGCGCCCAGGCAATTTCGGTCTGCGTTTTCATAACCATTTGTATGAGCAGTTGGGCCTGAATTTCTATTACAAGGCGTTCAGCAGCCAGGATTTGACAGGCGCCGTGGGCGGAATTCGCGCTTTGGGCATTCGCGGTTGCGGCGTGTCGATGCCATTCAAGGAAGCCTGTATCGCGCTGGTCGATGAGCTGGATGCATCGGCGGCAGCGATCCAGTCGATCAACACCATCGTCAATACCGACGGCCATCTGAAGGCTTACAACACCGATTACATTGCCGTCGCGCAGTTGCTGGAAACCCACGCGGTGCCCAAGGATTCGACCTTCGCCCTGCGAGGCAGCGGCGGCATGGCCAAAGCGGTGGCCAGCGCCCTGCGTGACGGTGGTTATAAAAACGGTTTGATCGTTGCGCGCAATGAGCGGGCAGGGCGTGCGTTAGCGGATTCGCTGGGTTATCGCTGGCAGGCGGAACTGGGCGAGGAACGCCCGCAGATGCTGATCAATGTGACACCAGTGGGCATGGATGGCGGGCCGGAGGCGGGGCAGTTGGCGTTTGAGCCTCAAGTTATTGCTGCGGCTGAGACGGTATTTGATGTGGTGGCGATTCCGTCGGAGACACCGTTGATCGTGCGAGGTCGGGCCGAGGGCAAGCGGGTGATTACCGGGCTTGAGGTGATAGCGATTCAGGCACTGGAGCAGTTTGTCCTGTACACCGGCGTGCGCCCGAATGAAGAGCAGTTTGCGGCGGCGGTGGCGTTTGCGCGGAGCTGATTCTTTGGTTTTGTGTTGATCTGGCGGACCTCTTCGCGAGCAAGCTCGCTCCCACATTGGAATGCGTTCCCCTGTGGGAGCGAGCTTGCTCGCGAAGGCCGCGACTCGGTTTCAAACTTCGATTGCCTATACTGCCTCCCCAGCAAGCCCAGACTTGCCCACCACAAAAACCGTGACCGAGGCTCCCATGCACCCGCCCATCCTCAACCTGCATCAGGTCGAACTCGAATCCCTGCCCGAAGCCCTGGCCCCGGAAGGCGAAACCGCCGGCCGCTATCAGCAGCGCATGGCCCGCGTCGGTCAGCAATTGGGTTCGCAAAAACTCGGTTATCGCTTGTACGCCTTGCCGCCGGGCATGCGTGGCAGCCCGTTTCACAGTCATCGGGTCAACGAAGAAATGTTCTACGTGGTGGCCGGGGAGGGTGAGGTGCGTCTCGGCGCCGAGCGTTTTCCGATTCGCGAAGGTGATGTGATCGCCTGTCCGCCGGGTGGGCCGGAGAAGGCGCATCAGATCATCAACACCAGCCAGGCCGAACTGCGTTATCTGGCGGTGAGCACCCAGCAACAGCCGGAAATCTGCGAATACCCGGATTCGAACAAATATGCGGTGATGGATAACTTCAAGGTGGATGCCGAGGGCAATGCCTCAGGTTTTGTCGCGGTGGCGCGGCAGGCGGATGGTGTGGACTACTGGAATGGTGAATAACACGCAGATCCCTTGTAGGAGTGAGCCTGCTCGCGACAGCGGTGTGTCATCCAAACATGATGTGACTGACACACCGCTATCGCGAGCAGGCTCACTCCTACATTGGTTCAGGGGTGATTATTCGAGGCGGGCCAGGCGTTCTTCCAGCGCGGCGATTCGCGCTTCGAGCTCTTCGATGCGCTCAACCGAAACGCCACTGCTTGCTCCGCGATCCGACGGATTCTGCCGTGCCGCCATGATCGCCTCGATATCCGCCGGATCACCCAGCGCGTGGGTATAACGATCTTCACGTTGCCCGGCCTGGCGCGGAATCAACACCGCCAGCCCGCGCGCGATCAAGCGCTCAAGCTGATGCACCACTTGCTCGGTATCTTCAAATTCATGCATGCGCCCACTGCGGGTCAGCAGCTCATTGACGGTCTGCGGGCCGCGCAGAAACATCAATCCGCTGAGAATCACCTGCGCCGGCACCAGTTCCAGCGCCTTGTCGACCTTGTGCTCCCAGCGGTCGGCGCGACTGCCCATCACCAGTTTGGCGAAACCGCGACCTTCCAGCGCCCGCAAACTCTGGCCGACCTGGCCCTGGGTCAGGTTCATCACCGGTTCGCGGCTGGTTTTCTGATTGCAGGCCGTGACCAGCGCATTGAGCGTCAGCGGATAGGTTTCCGGGCTGGTGGCCTGTTTCTCGATCAACGAGCCGAGGATGCGGATTTCCGTGGCGTTGAGCCGTGGCTCGTCGAAGGTGGATTCTGGTTCTGTGGTCATCGCGCGTTCCCTCTGCAGTCGAAGGCGCCTAGCCTAATCCTTGCCAAACAAAAGGCAAGCCGTGTGGTCATCAAGCATGGCTATAATCGCCTCCTTGTTCCACCCAGCCACTACACGAGACTGCCATGACCATTTCCCTGTACGCCGCATCCGTCCCGGTTTTTCAACAAATGCTCAACGCTTTGAGCGATGTGCTGAAAAAGGCTGAAGCCCACGCCACCGAGAAAAACATCGATCCGAACGCGTTTCTGCAGGCCCGTCTGTTCCCGGACATGTTCCCGCTGACCCGCCAGGTGCAGATCGCCGTCGACTTCGCCAAAGGTGTTTCGGCACGTCTGGCTGAAGTTGAGCTGCCGAAATACGACGACACAGAAACCACCTTCGCCGAGCTGCAAGCGCTGATCGCCAAGGTTCTGGCCTTCATCGGCGAGATCAAGCCAGAGCAGATCGATGGCAAGGAAGGCATCGAAATCGTAACCCGTCCGGGCACGCCGAAAGAGAAGCGCTTCAGCGGTCAGTCTTACTTGCTGACTTATGGCTTGCCGCAGTTTTTCTTCCACGTCACTACCACCTATGCGCTGCTGCGTCATAACGGCGTGGAAGTGGGCAAACGTGATTACATGGGCGCGTTCTAAACAGCCAGAAGCCCCTCACCCTAGCCCTCTCCCGGAGGGAGAGGGGACTGATCGCGTTGTTGGTTCGAGATACGCCGACCTGATCTATCAAGTCGAACTCAGGTTTTGAACAACACTCGGTCTGCCCCCTTTCCCCCTCGCCCCCCTTGGGGGGAGAGGGTTGGGGTGAGGGGGAAAAATCTCAGCCACAAAAAAGCCCGCCCGGGTTCACACCTCGGCGGGCTTTTCATTGCAGCAATTGTTACGCAGTGCGCTGGGCTTTCGCTTCTTCACCCAGACACGCCGCAGCGGTAAACAGCACATCAGTCGACGAGTTCAGCGCCGTCTCTGCCGAATCCTGCAACACACCAATAATGAAACCGACCGCCACCACCTGCATGGCAATTTCGCTCGGAATGCCAAACAGGCTGCACGCCAACGGAATCAACAGCAACGAACCACCGGCCACACCCGAAGCGCCACAGGCACAAATCGCGGCGACAACACTCAGCAGAATCGCCGTCGGAATGTCCACGGCAATACCCAATGTGTGCACGGCCGCCAGCGTCAACACGGTAATGGTGATCGCCGCACCGGCCATGTTGATGGTCGCACCCAGTGGGATCGACACCGAATAGGTGTCTTCATGCAGACCCAGACGTTTGCTCAACTCCAGATTCACCGGAATGTTCGCCGCCGAACTGCGAGTGAAGAACGCGGTGATGCCGCTTTCACGCAGGCACTTGAGGGTCAGCGGGTACGGGTTGCGACGCAGCTTCCAGAACACGATCAGCGGGTTCATCACCAGCGCCACGAACAGCATGCAGCCGAGCAGCACGGCCAGCAGGTGTGCGTAACCGATCAATGCGCCGAAACCGGAGGTGGCCAGCGTCGAAGCGACCAGACCGAAAATACCCAGCGGTGCAAAGCGAATCACTACGCGCACGATCAAGGTCACGCCGTTGGACAGATCCCCCAGCACTTCGCGGGTGGTGTCACCAGCATGGCGAATCGCGACGCCCATGCCGATTGCCCACGCCAGAATGCCAATGAAGTTGGCGTTGATCAGTGCATTCACCGGGTTATCCACGACGCTCAGCAACAGGCTCTGCAACACTTCGGCAATGCCACCCGGCGCGGTAACCGCGACGTTTTCGGTGGACAGCACCAGATGCGAAGGGAACGCCATGCTGGCGATCACGGCCACCACTGCCGCGGCGAAGGTGCCCAGCAGATAGAGGAACAGGATCGGGCGGATATGGGTTTCCTGGCCGTGCTTGTGGTTGGCAATCGAGGCCATCACCAACACGAACACCAGGATCGGCGCGACGGCTTTCAACGCCGAGACGAACACTTTGCCGATGAACGCGGTGTCTTTTGCCACGTCCGGGGCAAACATCGCCAAGGCGATACCGGCAATCAGGCCGATGAGGATCTGGGCGACCAGGCTCAGGTTCTTCAGGCGTTGCAATAGAGAAGGGGATGAAGCAGTCATAGCGGCATCTCTGATTTTTTATAGGGTGCAAGGTTGCGAAAAGCGATGGCAAAACAGGGGGCAGACCACCGCCACGAACCGAAAGTGTTGACGCGACATCAACGCCAATAAACCGGTCGTTGAACAGGCTGTACGTTTTTCAGGGCGCGGACTTTATCACAGCGTAGGCCTTATCCTTCAGGCATGTGACGATCTGCCACCGGATCAGGCAACAAAGTCGGCAGGTTTGTGCAAGTCAGCCCGGACACACTCTGTTAAGATTGCGCATCCTTATTTTCAAACTCTGCCAGCGGGCCTCCGGGTCAACGCTGGTGTCGTCGTTTTGCTGGAGTTGCGCATGCTGTTGCCCATTCTTCTGTTGTCCGCTGCCGGGTTCACGGTGCTGACCACGGAATTCGTTATCGTCGGCCTGTTGCCGGCGATTGCCCGAGACCTAGCAGTCACCATCCCGCAGGCCGGGTTGCTGGTGACGTTGTTCGCTTTTACGGTGGCGATGTTCGGGCCTTTCCTGACCGCGTATTTCGCCCGCTTCGAGCGACGCAAACTGTTTATCAGCATCCTGATCATGTTTGGCCTGGCCAATACCGTGGCCGCGCTGGCACCGAATATTTGGGTAATGGCGATTGCCCGATTGATTCCGGCGCTCGGTCTGCCGGTGTTCTGGGCCTTGGCCAGCGAGACCGCCGTGGACATCGTCGGCCCGGATTTCGCCGGGCGCGCCATCGCCAAGATCGGTTTCGGTATTGTTTGCGCCACTGTGTTTGGCATTCCGGTCGGCACGCTGATTTCCGACGCCTTCGGCTGGCGCAGTGCCTTCGGTATTCTGGCGGTAATCGCCTTTGCCAAGGCCTTGCTACTGTTTGTTTACCTGCCGAAAACCAGCCTGCACCAGCATCAGGTCAGCTTCCGTTCGCAGTTCAAGATCCTGCGCAGCCCGTTGATGATCGGCCATATCGTGCTGTCGATTCTGGTGTTCAGTGGCATGTTTACCGCTTACACCTATCTGGCCGACATTCTTGAGCGCCTCGCCGGTTTCAACGGCACCGTGGTCGGTTGGTGCCTGATGGCCTTCGGCGCGGTCGGGCTGATCGGCAACTCGCTGGGTGGTCGTGCGGTAGACCGGCATCCGCTGGGGGCGTCGGTGTTGTTCTGTGCATTCATGATTGCCGGCATGGTCTCGCTGGTGCCGAACATTCATTCGCCGCTGGGGCTGGCGGTGGCGATGGGGATCTGGGGCGTGACTCAGGCCGCGTTGTTCCTGGTCAGCCATGTGCGCCTGATGAAAGCCGCGCCGGAAGCGCCGGCCTTTGCCGCTTCGTTGAACATCGCCGGGGCCAATCTGGGGATCGGCCTGGGCGCCATTGTGGGTGGTCGGGTCATCGACAGCGCAGGGCTGGGTTTCCTCGGCTTTGCCGCCGCCGGATTCATCTTGCTGTCGGTGTTCCTCGCCATGGTGCTGATGACGCTCAAACCGCGCGAAATGTGCGCCGAGGCCTCATAACGCAGTAAACAGTTCGCGTCGGGCACCTTCGGTAATCGCAACGATGCCGGGGTGCTTGACCTTGCGCTCCACCGAAATGGCATAGAACGACTCGGTCACCGCGTCAGTCTGGCCAATCAACTCGACGCCGTACTGGCGCTTCACCTCATCGGCAATCACGCTCGGGCCAATAAAAATCCCGCTGCCGGATTGGCCGAAGGCCTGCATCAAGGCACTGTCATCAAACTCGCCGACGATTTGCGGCTGGATCTGCTGCTCGGCAAACCAGCGCTGCAAGCGACTGCGCACCACGGTTTCTGCGCCGGGAATCAACAGCGGCGCGCCATGCAGGCTGCGTGGAAAATCCTGACCGTATCTGGCTGCCAGTTCAGGGGTGGCGAAGAAGCTGATTCCGCATTCACCGAGCTTCTGGCTGTAGCCCTTGATGTCGAGGTGCGAGGGCATCGGGCTGTCGGAAATCACCAGATCCAGGCGCTGGATCGCCAGATCGGCGAGCAAACGCTCGAGTTTGTCTTCGCGGCAGGTGATGCGCAGCGGCTCGTTCAACTCCATGGTCGGCGCGATCAGGCGATAAACAATGGACTTGGGCACCACGTCTGCCACGCCGACGCGGAACAGGATCTGTTGTTCGTTGGGTTGTGCGCGCAGCATCAGTTCCAGTTCGCCGCCCAGTTGAAACATTTGCTCGGCGTAGGGCAGGGCTTGTCGCCCGGCTTCGGTCAATTCAAGTTGCCGGCCGACCCGTCTGAACAACTCGATGCCATAAGTCTGTTCAAGCAGGGAAATTTGCCCGCTGATGGTTTGTGGGGTCAGATTAAGCTGCTCGCAGGCGCGCACGATGCTGCCGGTCTTGGCTACGACCCAGAAGTAATGCATTTGTCGGTAATTGAGCATGACGTTCTACAGTTCGTGAAAACCGAAGTATAGCCGCTAAAAATACGAATTTTCCTGAAGTGTTCATCTCCCTAGAATGCCCAGCCATCGACGGCCGGTCTGTGAGCCTGTCTGTTCATTCGAAGGAAACCTTATGAAATACACAATCCCAGCATTGATGTTTACGTCTTTACTGCTTCTTGCCGGTTGCGATCAGGCTGAAAAAAGCGCCCAGCAACTGATGGGCAAAGCCGCCGAAAGCGCCAAGCAAGCGATTGACGACACGCATAAAGCTGCCGAGCAGGCACTCAGCGATGCCACCGGCGGGTTGATCGAGAAAAAAGAAGTACCGGAAAAAGACACGGAAAAATCCGAATCTTCCTCCAAGACCATCTAATTCGTCTTACACAGAGTCAGGACTGACCCATGGAATATCTGTTACAGCTCGCCGCCAGCCCCACCGCTTGGGTTGCTTTGGCCACATTGGTGGTGATGGAAATCGTGCTCGGCATCGATAACCTGATCTTTATCTCGATCCTGACCAACAAGCTGCCTAAGCAATATCAGCAGAAGGCGCGCCGCATCGGTATCGGCATGGCGTTGATCCTGCGTCTGGCGCTGTTGAGCACCATCGCCTTCATCGTGCAACTGACTGCGCCGGTGATCGAAATCCTGGGTCAGGCGTTCTCCTGGAAGGACATGATCCTGATTGCCGGTGGTCTGTTCCTGGTCTGGAAAGCCACGACCGAGATCCATCACAGCATGGACCCGGCACCGGAAGATCCGAAGTCGGCGACCTCGACGGTTACCCTCGGTTTCGCTGCCGCTATTGGCCAGATCCTGATGCTCGACATGGTGTTCTCGATCGACAGCATCATTACCGCGGTCGGCATGACCGAACACTTGCCGATCATGATCATCGCGGTGGTGGTGTCGGTACTGGTGATGTTGTTTGCTGCTGAGCCGCTGGCCAAGTTCATCAACGACAACCCGACGGTGGTGATGCTGGCCCTGGGCTTCCTGATCATGATCGGTATGACCTTGATCGCTGAAGGCTTCGGCGCCCATGTACCGAAAGGTTACGTGTATGCGGCGATGGCATTCTCGGCAGCGATTGAAGTGCTGAACATGATGTCTCGCAGGGCGAGGCAGAAGAAGCTGGCTGAGCAGGCGTAACCGCCAATAAGCCAAAAAAAGGCCGCTTGAACTCAGTTCAAGCGGCCTTCTTTCATTTCAGGTTTTCTATGCCGTGCAAGATCAGCCCCTCACCCCAGCCCTCTCCCGAGGGAGAGGGAGCCGATCTGTGTGGTTTTCAAACTTGAGTTCGGCTGGGTATTTCAGGTCGGCGTAACTCGAAAGTCACCCCGGTCAGTCCCCTCTCCCTCTGGGAGAGGGCTAGGGTGAGGGGCTTTTGCCTTTGCCGTGCAGCCTTAGTGCGCGGCCGCGTGGTGTACCCGATGCTTCTCGGTCTTCGCAACCGCAGCAGGCTGAACCGGATGATGATGGTGGCGCCGCGAAATCCGCAGCACCCCCCACAACATGGCAGCGGCCACGGCCAGCCAGCCGGCAATCAACATTACGATGGTCATGGTCAGGCTCATCAGTGCCTCCTCTTCGCCCTGCATCGGGCCCACACTTTTTCAATTCGCTCTGTTTCAGTGACAGTCTAGACAATGGGGTGTTTCAGACTATTGACCAAAGGTCGATTGCGACCAATCAGTTTGCTCTATGCAATCGATGTGTCTGCCGCTTAAGGCTATACCGCAGCCTGACGCGGCTCTATGATCGCAGGCGTTGCCGGAACACGATGACCGGCGTCTGAACAGAGAGTGACGATGGTGCAGGTATTTTCTCGAATTCGTGCGGCACTGCTGGTGGCGGGTTGTGCGGCCGTGTTGGCCGGGTGTGCAGGCACTGTGGCGCCCGAGGTCAAGCGTCTGCCGGAACGGGTCGAACTCAGCGGCACGTTCTATCGCGGCGAAGCCAATCAGAGTGGGCCGCAAGTGCTGGCCAGCCTGTTGTCACAGCAGGGCATCGTGATTACCCCGGGGCTGCTCGAGAAACCATTGCACCTGCCGGGTGCCGAAGACAAATTGCAGCAGAATCTGCAAAACCTTGCCCGCGAGTACGGCATGGTGGTGTATCCGCTGGACAGCAATTTGCCCGCGCTGTTGACCCAAGTGGCGGCGGGTTATCCGGTGATGGTGCGCTTCAGCGAGGGCTCGGCGTTCTGGGCCGAGCCGCGTTACGCGATCCTGTCCGGCTACGACCGCAACAAACAGAAGGTCTTGCTGCGTGCCGGGATGAACCGTCGCGAACTGATGAGTTTCAGTTCCTTTGAGTCGGCACTGGAGAAATCCGGTGGCTGGGCCGTGCTGATTCAGAAACCGTCGCAGATCCCGGCAGCCATTGACCGTCAGCGCTGGCTCAAAGCGGCCGATGAACTGGCCCAGGCCGGTCAGGAAAATGAAGCGGCGCAGGCTCGCAAGGCGTTGGCCGCACACTGAGTTTTCCGTTCGTCATCTGCCGGGCACGACGGCGCCCGGCAAGCCTCCTATTTATACATCCCGTGTTTTGCGGGTGAATCAGGAGGCGATATGAAAGATTCCCCAGCAGCGAAAGGCCCGCATTCCTCCGAGCATTCCTCGGGAGATGATTTGGGTTTCGATCCGGACTCGCCCGATCTTGATGATCCGCAGGTCGATCCTGTCGGCCCCGCCAAAGCGCCTCTCGACGTCGAGCCCGGCGAGGATGCCAAGAAGCCGGCCAAGCCTTATGACCCGTTAGCCAATCTGAAACCTTGATGTGAGGTGCGTATGAGTACCGATTCAAGCTTCGATGACCAAAAACCGGATAGCGTGCCCACTACACCAGAACCAGAGGTTGACCCAGTGCTCAATCCGGACAGCCCGCTGCGTGATCCGTTGGCCCGGCCCAATATCTTGACCCCGGAGCCTTCGCGGGATCCGAGTGCGGGCGATGGCATCCCTGATGACGACCAGATGCCGCTGCCCAATGACTGATTCACAGATGAAAAAAAGCCCCGAAGGTTCGGGGCTTTTTCTTGTGCGACGGGTTATTTGGAGGCCTCCACCACGCCGCTCTGGCGCGATTTGAGGTTTTTCTGCGCCTTGTATTGCTGAGCCACAGCAGGGACATTGGCGCTTCGGCCGGTTTCCACCCAACTGCGGATGCGGCTGGCATCGGCAAAATGGGTGTACTTGCCAAACGCGTCGAGAATCACCAACGCGACCGGGCGATTGCCCATTTTCGTCACCAGAACCAGGCAATGCCCGGCGGGGTTGGTGAAGCCGGTTTTAGTGATCTTGATGTCCCAGTCGGCTTTATTGACCAAGTGATCGGTGTTACGGAAACCCAGGGTGTAATTGGGTTTACGGAACGACACGGTTTTTTCCTTGGTGGTGGTCAGTTCGCTGAGGAGCGGGTACTTGTGCGCGGCCACCAGCAGCTTGCTCAGGTCACGGGCGGTGGAAACGTTACGCTCCGACAGGCCGGTCGGCTCGACAAAGTGCGTACTGGTCATGCCCAGTGCCTTGGCCTTGGCGTTCATCGCCGCGATGAAGGCCGCGTAACCTCCCGGATAGTGGTGCGCGAGGCTGGCGGCCGCGCGGTTCTCCGAAGACATCAAGGCGATCAGCAACATCTCGCGACGCGGCAGTTCACTCTTGAGTTTGACTCGGGAGAACACACCGCGCATTTCCGGTGTGTTACTGATATCGACATTGATCCATTCGTCCATGTTCTGCCGGGCTTCAACCACTACCAGTCCGGTCATCAACTTGCTGACAGAAGCGATCGGCACGATCACGTCAGGGTTGCTTGAGTAGATGACTTTGTTGGTCTGCATATCCATGAGCAGGGCGCTGCCGGAGGCGATCTTCAGGCTCGAAGCGTCACGTGGGGCAGCGGTGGTTTCCGCAGCGTTGATCGTTGGCGTGATGAATGTGCCTGTAAAAGCAAGAAACAGGCTCAGAATCGAAAGACGAATTTTCACGCGGGCGAACTCATAAAAGTTGGATATTCCGTTAGTTTGTAACGGGTTATTTCTTCAAAGCGTCGCATTCTAGGAGTATGGCTGAAGATCTGTCGATGGTTGTTTGAGTGACCTGAAAATCTCGTGAAAAGGCCTGTAAAAAGAGGGGTTTCCGGCGAACGGTTACAGTTTTTTCTCAGGCATGAAAAAACCCGCACGAGGCGGGTTTTTCTTAGTGCTGAAAGTACCACTCACGCGTGCAGGGTTTCTGCCGCATAAAGAGTGTTTTCCAGCAGGCAAGCACGGGTCATCGGACCGACGCCACCCGGTACCGGGGTGATCCAGCCGGCGCGGGGCAGGGCGGTTTCGTAGACAACGTCACCGACCAGTTTGCCGTCGTCCTGACGGTTGATGCCGACGTCGATCACGATCGCGCCTTCCTTGATCCACTCGCCTTTGACCAGGCCCGGCTTGCCGGCGGCCACGACCACCAGATCGGCACGGCCGACATGGCCGGCCAGATCCTTGGTGAAACGGTGGGTCACGGTCACGGTGCAGCCGGCCAGCAACAGTTCCATCGCCATCGGGCGACCGACGATGTTGGAAGCGCCGACGACCACTGCGTCCATGCCATAAAGATCAGCGCCGGTGCTTTCCAGCAGCGTCATGATGCCTTTAGGCGTGCATGGACGCAGCAGCGGAATGCGCTGGGCCAGGCGGCCGACGTTATAAGGATGGAAGCCGTCGACGTCTTTGTCCGGGCGGATGCGCTCCAGCAGTCTGGAGGCGTCCAGGTGCTCGGGCAGCGGCAACTGAAGCAGGATGCCGTCGATTGCAGGGTCGTCGTTGAGGCGATCGATCAGATCGGTCAACGCGTCTTGCGTGGTGTCGGAGGGCAGGTCGTAGGCTTGAGAGAGGAAGCCGACCTCTTCACAGTCTTTACGCTTGTGCGAGACATAAACCTGAGAGGCAGGATCGCTGCCGACCAGGATCACCGCGAGGCCGGGAGTGCGCAGGCCTTGCTGGCGACGCTCGGCAACTCGTTGGGCGATCTGCTGGCGCAGGCTGGCGGCGATCGATTTGCCGTCGATTAGTTGTGCAGTCATTGCGCGTGATTAACCATCGAGAGGGGAAAAAATGAGAACGCATTCTCGCATGTCGAGCGGTGAGGGCAAAGGCGCTTGGTCAGCAAATTCCTCTAACTCCTTTAATTAAATGAATTTTTTTCAAAAAGGATTTGACGACCTTCGGAGCGCTCTATACTATTCGTCGCACTTGTCGGGCACAGCCTAGCACTGGTTAAGAAGGTGAAGCGGAATCAAGGTTCTGCAACACTGGAAAGCACTTAGTTTGTAGTCCTTTAAGAGTACAGATTAATAAGGCGCCCGTAGCTCAGCTGGATAGAGCATCCGCCTTCTAAGCGGATGGTCGCAGGTTCGAGTCCTGCCGGGTGCGCCATTAGGCAGCTTTGGCACAAGTAACGCGATATGGTGGGCGTAGCTCAGTTGGTAGAGCACGGGATTGTGACTCCCGTTGTCGTGGGTTCGATCCCCATCGTCCACCCCATATTTCGAAAGGCGCCAGATGTAACAGTCTGGCGCCTTTGCTTTAAAGCTTCACCTGCGGATGTGGTGGAATTGGTAGACACACTGGATTTAGGTTCCAGCGCCGCGAGGCGTAAGAGTTCGAGTCTCTTCATCCGCACCAATTAAAGCTTCATTCATGTCTTCGGGCTGGTGAGGTTTCAACAAAGAAGTTGTTTGGCTTTTTTGTTACGCAATATGGTGGGCGTAGCTCAGTTGGTAGAGCACGGGATTGTGACTCCCGTTGTCGTGGGTTCGATCCCCATCGTCCACCCCATATTTCGAAAGGCGCCAGATTTAACAGTCTGGCGCCTTTTTTGTTTTGCGGTTTTGAAAACCGGCATGGCCGGTTTCGGGACGCAGGAGTAGGGCGCTTCGTCGTATTTATGTTGCTCGATGATGCTGCACTGCTCGCCGGGCTTGCTTGCAAGAACGGCCGTCAGGGAGTGATCGGCAGTCTCTTCTATATATAGAAGCGGTTGGCGCAGAGCCCTGGCGTGATTGGTTGTATTCGCCTGTGGGGCGCGCTGCATTGGTGTGGCGGTCCCGATAAAATGCCTGCTGTTTTTTTACCCGTTTTCAGTAGGGTGACTTCTTGAGTTTGACCCACTAGAATGCATGCCCTTGATTCTGGGGTCGGAAACGGCCGGCTAACGTCTGTGCAACGAGGAATATCCATGCAAGTTTCTGTTGAAAATACTACTGCTCTCGAGCGCCGCATGAGCGTCACCGTGCCGGCTGAGCGCATCGAGACTCAGGTCAACAAGCGTCTGCAGCAGACCGCCCAAAAGGCCAAGATTGCTGGCTTCCGTCCAGGCAAAGTGCCAATGAGCGAAATCAAGCGCCGTTTCGGTGCTGATGCTCGTCAGGAAGCTGTAGGCGACGTGATCCAGTCCTCCTTCTACGAAGCTGTGGTTGAGCAGAAGCTGAACCCTGCTGGTTCGCCTTCGATCGAGCCCAAGTCGCTCGAAGCTGGCAAAGACCTGGAATACGTTGCTGTATTCGAAGTGTTCCCTGAGTTCACCGTTGCCGGCTTCGACGGCATCACCGTTGAGCGCCTGAGCGCTGACGTGGCTGACGCTGACCTGGACAAAATGCTCGACATCCTGCGCAAGCAGAACACTCGTTTTGAAGTGGCAGATCGCGCTGCCCAGAACGAAGACCAACTGAACATCGATTTCGTTGGCAAGGTTGACGGTGAAGTGTTCGCTGGCGGCTCCGCCAAAGGCACTCAGCTGGTACTGGGTTCCGGCCGCATGATCCCAGGCTTCGAAGAAGGCCTGGTTGGCGCTAAAGCCGGTGAAGAGCGCGTTCTGAACCTGACCTTCCCAGAGGACTATCAGAACCTGGACCTGGCTGGCAAAACCGCCGAGTTCACCGTAACTGTCAACACTGTTTCCGAGCCTAAGCTGCCAGAGCTGAACGAAGAATTCTTCGCTCAATTCGGCATCAAGGAAAGCGGCATCGACGGTTTCCGCACTGAAGTTCGCAAGAACATGGAGCGCGAACTGCGTCAGGCGATCAAATCCAAGGTCAAGAATCAGGTAATGGACGGTCTGCTGGCCACCAACCCGATCGAAGTGCCTAAGGCTCTGCTGTCCAACGAAGTTGACCGTCTGCGCGTGCAGGCTGTTCAGCAGTTCGGCGGTAACATCAAGCCTGATCAACTGCCGGCCGAGCTGTTCGAAGAGCAAGCCAAGCGCCGCGTTGTGCTGGGTCTGATCGTTGCTGAAGTGGTCAAGCAATTCGACCTGAAGCCTGACGACGCTCGCGTCCGCGAAATGATTCAGGAAATGGCTTCCGCTTACCAGGAGCCTGAGCAGGTTGTGTCGTGGTACTACAAAAACGAGCAGCAGCTGAACGAAGTGCGTTCGGTTGTGCTGGAAGAGCAAGTTGTGGATACTGTTCTGCAGAAAGCTAGTGTGACCGACAAAGCGGTCTCTTACGAAGAAGCAGTCAAGCCGGTAGAAGCTCCAACAGCCGACTGATTGGTTTTGCGTTAAGAAGTACACACCATAAGCCAGCTCTCGAGCTGGCTTATGCGTATTCAAGACATAACTATTTGGGAGCGACTGCAGAGCATGTTCCGTAATTCTTATATTCAGCAGAACTCTGATATCCAGGCCGCCGGCGGCCTGGTCCCGATGGTTGTCGAGCAATCTGCTCGTGGCGAACGCGCCTATGACATCTATTCGCGCCTGCTCAAGGAGCGAGTGATCTTTCTGGTTGGTCCGGTAGAGGACTACATGGCCAACCTGATCTGCGCGCAACTGCTGTTCCTTGAAGCGGAAAACCCGGACAAGGACATCCATCTCTACATCAACTCCCCGGGCGGTTCGGTGACAGCGGGCATGTCGATCTACGACACCATGCAGTTCATCAAGCCGAACGTGTCGACCACCTGCATCGGTCAGGCCTGCAGCATGGGCGCATTCCTGCTGACCGCAGGTGCCCCGGGCAAGCGTTTCTGCCTGCCGAACTCGCGCGTGATGATTCACCAGCCACTGGGCGGTTTCCAGGGCCAGGCGTCGGACATCGAAATCCACGCCAAGGAAATCCTCTTCATTCGCGAGCGTCTGAACACGCTGATGGCCAAGCACAGCGGCCGTACTCTGGAAGAAATCGAGCGCGATACCAATCGCGACAACTTCATGAGTGCAGAAGCTGCGAAGGAATATGGCCTGATCGACGAAGTGATCAACCAGCGCCCAGCTTAAAATAAGCAGCTCAAAATAGGCTTGGTCGGCTTGTCTGATCAGCGGCGGGCTTGAAAAAGCCCGCAATAGCCTTCATCTTGTGTTGCAAGCCTATCGGATTTGGATCGAACGAATGACTGACACCCGCAACGGCGAGGACAACGGCAAGCTGCTCTATTGCTCCTTCTGTGGCAAAAGCCAGCATGAAGTGCGCAAATTGATTGCCGGCCCCTCGGTCTTTATCTGCGACGAGTGCGTCGACCTGTGCAATGACATCATCCGTGAGGAGGTGCAGGAAGCCCAGGCCGAAAGCAGCGCGCATAAATTGCCTTCGCCTAAAGAAATCAGCGGCATCCTTGATCAGTATGTGATTGGTCAGGAGCGTGCGAAGAAGGTTCTGGCCGTAGCGGTGTACAACCACTACAAGCGCCTGAACCAGCGTGACAAAAAGGCTGACGACGTCGAACTCGGCAAGAGCAACATCCTGCTGATCGGCCCGACAGGCTCCGGTAAGACCCTGCTGGCCGAAACACTGGCCCGCTTGCTGAACGTTCCGTTCACCATTGCCGACGCAACCACCCTCACCGAGGCGGGTTACGTGGGTGAAGATGTCGAGAACATCATTCAGAAGCTGCTGCAGAAGTGCGATTACGACGTAGAGAAGGCCCAGATGGGTATTGTCTACATCGACGAAATCGACAAGATTTCCCGCAAGTCCGACAACCCGTCGATTACCCGGGACGTTTCCGGTGAAGGCGTGCAGCAGGCCTTGCTCAAGTTGATCGAAGGCACGGTCGCTTCCGTACCGCCGCAAGGTGGCCGCAAGCATCCGCAGCAGGAATTCCTGCAGGTCGACACCCGTAACATCCTGTTCATCTGCGGTGGTGCGTTCTCCGGTCTGGAAAAGGTTATTCAAAACCGTTCCACCAAGGGCGGCATCGGTTTCAACGCAGAAGTGCGCAGCAAGGAAGAAGGCAAGAAAGTCGGTGAATCCCTGCGTGAAGTCGAGCCTGACGATCTGGTCAAGTTCGGTCTGATCCCGGAATTCGTCGGTCGTCTGCCGGTCCTCGCGACGCTGGACGAGCTGGATGAGGCTGCGCTGATGCAGATCCTCACCGAGCCGAAAAATGCTCTGACCAAACAGTATGCCAAGCTGTTCGAGATGGAAGGCGTGGATCTGGAATTCCGCACCGACGCGCTGAAATCGGTCGCCAAGCGTGCCCTGGAACGTAAAACCGGTGCCCGTGGTCTGCGCTCGATTCTCGAAGGTGTACTGCTCGACACGATGTATGAAATCCCCTCGCAGTCCGAGGTGAGCAAAGTCGTGATCGATGAAAGCGTGATCGAAGGCAAGTCCAAGCCACTGTATATTTACGAAAACAGTGAGCCGACGGCCAAGGCAGCACCGGACGCGTAAGCGTCCAGTCTGCTGGAATAAAGAAGGGGCCTTCGGGCCTCTTTTTTTTTATGTCATTTATTACATCCGCTTTGCGCTTGTTTTTTTTCAAGGCAGCCCCCATCTTGGTTTCAAGCTCAATTCCATCTGATTACGGCCATATGGCCGCCGTAGAGGCGAAATCATGAAGACAACCATCGAATTGCCTCTCCTGCCATTGCGTGATGTCGTGGTTTATCCGCACATGGTTATCCCGCTGTTCGTGGGGCGCGAGAAATCCATCGAAGCCCTCGAGGCCGCGATGGCGGGCGACAAGCAGATCCTGCTGCTGGCCCAGAGAAACCCGGCTGACGACGATCCCGGTGAAGACGCTCTCTATCGCGTAGGTACCATCGCCACTGTTCTACAGCTTCTGAAGCTGCCTGACGGCACCGTAAAGGTTCTGGTCGAGGGTGAGCAGCGTGGCACCGTCGAACGCTTCAGCGAAGTCGACGGCCACTGCCGTGCTGAAGTCTCGCTGATTGAAGAAGTCGACGCTGCAGAGCGCGAATCCGAAGTGTTCGTGCGCACACTGCTGTCGCAGTTCGAACAATATGTACAGCTGGGCAAGAAGGTCCCGGCTGAAGTCCTTTCTTCGCTCAACAGCATCGATGAGCCGGGTCGTCTGGTCGACACCATGGCGGCGCACATGGCGCTGAAAATCGAGCAGAAGCAGGAAATCCTCGAAATCATCGATTTGTCGGCTCGTGTCGAACACGTTCTGGCTTTGCTGGACGCCGAGATCGATCTGCTGCAAGTCGAAAAACGCATTCGTGGTCGCGTCAAAAAGCAAATGGAGCGCAGTCAGCGCGAGTACTACCTGAATGAGCAGATGAAGGCCATTCAGAAAGAACTCGGCGACAGCGACGAAGGCCACAACGAAATCGAAGACCTGAAAAAGCGTATCGACGCTGCCGGTCTGCCGAAAGACGCGTTGGCCAAAGCCACTGCCGAGCTGAACAAGCTCAAGCAAATGTCGCCGATGTCCGCTGAGGCCACCGTGGTGCGCTCGTACATCGACTGGCTGGTGCAAGTGCCGTGGAAGGCGCAGAGCAAGGTTCGCCTGGACCTGGCACGCGCAGAAGATATTCTCGATGCCGATCACTACGGCCTCGAAGAGGTCAAGGAACGTATCCTTGAATACCTCGCCGTGCAAAAACGCGTGAAGAAAATCCGTGGCCCGGTGTTGTGCCTGGTCGGTCCTCCGGGCGTGGGTAAAACCTCGCTGGCAGAGTCGATCGCTCACGCCACCAACCGTAAATTCGTGCGCATGGCCCTCGGTGGCGTGCGTGATGAAGCGGAAATTCGCGGTCACCGCCGGACTTACATCGGTTCGATGCCGGGAAGATTGATTCAAAAGATGACAAAGGTGGGTGTTCGCAACCCGCTGTTCCTGCTCGATGAAATTGACAAAATGGGCAGCGATATGCGTGGCGACCCGGCGTCGGCGTTGCTGGAAGTGCTCGATCCAGAGCAGAACCACAATTTCAACGACCACTATCTGGAAGTCGATTACGACCTCTCGGATGTGATGTTCCTGTGCACCTCGAACTCGATGAACATCCCGCCGGCGCTGCTCGACCGGATGGAAGTGATCCGTCTGCCGGGCTACACCGAAGACGAGAAGATCAACATCGCCGTCAAATACCTCTCGCCAAAGCAGATCGCCGCTAACGGTCTGAAGAAAGGCGAACTGGAATTCGACGCCGAAGCAATCCGCGACATCATTCGTTACTACACCCGTGAAGCCGGTGTGCGTGGCCTTGAACGTCAGATCGCCAAGGTCTGCCGCAAGGCCGTCAAAGAGCATGCGATGGAAAAACGCTTCTCGGTGAAAGTGACAGCTGAACTGCTGGAACACTTCCTCGGCGTGCGTAAATTCCGCTATGGTCTGGCCGAGCAACAGGATCAGATCGGTCAGGTCACCGGCCTTGCCTGGACTCAGGTTGGTGGTGAATTGCTGACCATCGAAGCCGCTGTTGTGCCGGGCAAAGGGCAATTGATCAAGACCGGTTCGCTGGGCGACGTGATGGTCGAATCGATCACTGCCGCGCTGACCGTGGTCCGCAGTCGTGCCAAGAGCCTGGGCATTCCTCTGGACTTCCACGAGAAGCGCGACACGCACATCCACATGCCGGAAGGGGCGACCCCGAAGGACGGCCCTAGCGCCGGTGTAGGCATGTGCACGGCGCTGGTGTCGGCGTTGACCGGCATTCCGGTGCGCGCCGATGTCGCCATGACCGGCGAAATCACGCTGCGTGGTCAAGTGCTGGCGATTGGCGGTCTGAAGGAAAAACTGCTGGCGGCTCACCGCGGCGGAATCAAGATTGTGATTATTCCGGAAGAGAACGTGCGTGATCTGAAGGAGATTCCTGACAATATCAAGCAGGATCTGCAGATTAAACCGGTTAAATGGATTGACGAGGTCCTGCAAATTGCGCTGCAATACGCGCCGGAGCCCTTGCCGGATGTGGCTCCGGAGATAGTTGCCAAGGACGAAAAACGTGAGTCTGACTCTAAGGAAAGAATTAGCACGCATTAATACGCTTTTGCCTGGGGGGCTTCCTTGACAGTTTTTTAGAGCCCTTGTTATAAAGCGGCTCTTAAGTGTCTGTAGGCCATTCAGCACTCGTTTTTGCTTTCACCAAAAAACTTAGAATCATCTCAAAATAGATATAAGGGGACTTAGAGTGAACAAGTCGGAACTGATTGATGCTATCGCTGCATCCGCTGATATCCCGAAAGCTGCTGCTGGCCGTGCGCTGGACGCTGTAATCGAATCCGTCACTGGCGCTCTGAAGGCTGGCGACTCCGTTGTTCTGGTTGGTTTCGGTACTTTCTCCGTGACGGACCGTCCGGCTCGTACCGGTCGTAACCCTCAAACCGGCAAGACTCTGGAAATCCCGGCTGCCAAGAAGCCAGGTTTCAAAGCCGGTAAAGCACTGAAAGAAGCTGTTAACTAAGTTTTCAGGTTTTTACCCATCCGGGTCGGGGTCATGCCTGACTTGGCAGCGGAGCGGTAGAGCAGGTAGCTGAAACAGTTGCCTGTAACGCCGGGATCGAGGGTTCGAGCCCTGTCCGCTCCGCCAGTTACGAGAAGGCGCATCCTCGGATGCGCCTTTCTTCTATCCGGATTCTACCCACGCTCCACGGTTGCCTAATTTTGAAGTTCAACCGTTTCTGGGGGACGCATGCTGCAGAATATCAGGGACAATTCACAAGGCTGGATTGCCAAGACCATTATCGGGGTCATCGTTGCACTGATGGCTCTGACCGGTTTCGACGCCATTTTCCAGGCCACGACTCACAAGAATGAGGCGGCCAAGGTCAACGGTGATGAAATCAGCCAGAACGAGCTGAGCCAGGCCGTTGATATGCAACGCCGTCAGCTGATGCAACAGCTGGGCAAAGACTTCGATGCTTCTTTGCTCGACGAAAAAATGCTCCGCGAATCGGCCCTCAAGGGTCTGATCGATCGCAAGCTGCTGCTGCAAGGCGCCGAACAAGCGAAATTCGCTTTCTCCGAAGGCGCACTGGATCAAGTGATCCTGCAAACACCTGAATTCCAGGTGGACGGCAAGTTCAGCTCCGAGCGCTTCGACCAGGTGATCCGTCAACTGGGTTACAGCCGTATGCAATTCCGCCAGATGCTGGCTCAGGAAATGCTCATCGGCCAACTGCGCGCCGGTGTGGCGGGCAGCGGTTTCGTCACCGACGCCGAAGTGCTGGCATTTGCCCGTCTGGAAAAACAGACCCGCGATTTCGCCACCTTGAACGTCAAGGCTGACCCGGCTGCGGTCAAACTGACCGACGACGAGGTCAAGGCTTACTACGACGAACACGCCAAGGAGTTCATGACTCCGGACCAAGTGATCATCGATTACGTAGAGCTGAAGAAGTCGTCGTTCTTCGATCAGGTCACGGTCAAGGACGAAGACCTGCAGGCGGCGTATCAGAAAGAGATCGCCAACCTGTCGGAACAGCGTCGTGCCGCGCACATTCTGATCGAAGTGAACGACAAGACCACCGAGGCTCAGGCCAAAGCGAAGATCGACGAAGTCCAGGCGCGTCTGGCCAAGGGCGAGAAGTTCGAAGCGCTGGCCAAAGAGTTCTCGCAGGATCCGGGTTCGGCCAACAATGGCGGTGACCTCGGTTATGCAGGTCCGGGCGTCTACGACCCGGCGTTCGAAAAAGCCTTGTACTCCCTGTCGAAAGACCAGGTGTCCGAGCCGATTCGTACTGACTTCGGTTACCACTTGATCAAGCTGTTGGGTGTCGAAGCGCCGGAAGTGCCGACCCTGGCCAGCCTGAAAGACAAGCTGACCCGCGAGCTGAAAGCCGCACAGGTCGAGCAGCGTTTCGTCGAGGCAACCAAGCAACTGGAAGACTCGGCGTTCGAAGCGTCTGACCTGGCTCAGCCAGCGGCGGATCTGAAGCTGACCGTGCACACCTCCAAGCCGTTCGGCCGTGAAGGTGGCGAAGGTGTTGCGGCCAACCGTGCCGTGGTTACTGCTGCGTTCAGTACCGAAGTGATCGACGAGGGTGCCAATAGCACCGCCATCGAGCTGGATCCGGAAACCGTGATCGTGCTGCGCTCCAAGGAACACCTGAAGCCTGCGCAACTGCCGCTGGAAAGCGTGAATGCGGCGATCCGCACTCAGTTGACCAAAGAGCACGCCAGCGCGGCTGCCAAGACCAAGGCCGAGAAGCTGATTGCTGATCTGCGTGACGGCAAGGCTCCGCTGGACAAAGCGGTTGAGGGGCAGAACTGGAAAACCACCGAAGCGGCCACCCGTGGTCAGGAAGGTGTTGATCCGGCGGTGCTGCAAGCGTTGTTCCGTATGCCGAAGCCGGCTGCCAAGGACAAGCCGACGTTCACCAGCGTGACGTTGGCGGATGGCAGTCTGATGATCGTGCGTCTTAATGGCGTCAACGAAGCGGCTGCACCGACGGATGAAGAGAAGGTTCAGTACCGTCGCTTCCTTGCTTCGCGTGAGGGACAGCAGGACTTTGCTGCGTATCGCAAGCAGTTGGAAGCTCAGGCTGAGATCAAGCGGTTTTGATGTCTGATTGAGCTGTTATGTGAAAGCCCCGGCCTGTATAGGTCGGGGCTTTTTTTTGGGCGTTGGGTCGTGGCGGCCTTTGGGCCGACCATGTTCTTGGGGTTTTGGGTGAATATCCGTTGCTGCGGGTGCGGCCGCTGGCGGTTTCGCCCTTACGGCGAGGCACTTTTTCCAGACGCCGAAAAAGTACCCAAAAAGGCTTGTCCCAACGTTCGGCCCGCTCGCTAAAGCTCGGGGTTCCTTCGCTCCGGGATTCATCCGGGGGGCATCGCCTACGGTTTGCTTCGCTGCACCTCCTCTCGATGTGTTCGACTTCGTCGAACGGTCGCTGCGCTCCCACCCCCGGATAAATCCCTCCACTCAGCCTGCCGACGGGACCGGTGGATCAAGATCAAAAGCTGCAGCCGAGCTAACGCTCATCCTGTTGAGTGGGGCGGCTTTGCCGCGTGGGCCGCACACAGATTAAACCTGTGGGAGCGAGCCTGCTCGCGAAGGCGGCCTGCCAGCCGACCAATCTTCTGTCAGATGTACTCAATCCCACTGTAGGAGCGAGCCTGCTCGCGAAGGCGGCCTGCCAGCCGACCAATCCTCTGTCTGATGTACTCAGTTCCACTGTAGGAGTGAGCCTGCTCGCGAAGGCGACCTGCCAATCGACCGATTTCCAGCTGTCTGACCTCAACCCAACAGCGCATTCGGTCTCATTCGGCTCTTGGAAAACCATGGCCCCGAGCCATTGCCGCCACATACAGCGTCAACACCAACAATCCAGCAACAAACCACGGAAATACCCCCACACCAAGGTTCCCCAGCAACAAACCACCCACCAACCCTCCGCCAGCAATCCCGACATTCCACAGCGTAACCAGCATCGATTGCGCCGTATCGGCAGCCTCTTTCGCAGCTTTCGCCGAGGCGGTTTGCAGCAGCGAGGGCATTGCACCAAACGCCAGGCCCCAAACAGCGGTGGCGATGTAAACCACGCTTGGCGAGTCGCGCCACAGGCCCAGTGCTATCGCGGACAGTAGGAACAACCCGGCACTGATCAACACCAGTTCGCGCAGCCAGCGGTCAATCAGGCTGCCGACGATCCACAGGCTCAGCACCGAGGCGAGGCCGAATACCAGCAGCACGCGGTCGACACTCGCATCTAGCCCGGAGGGTTGCAGGAAAGGCGCGATGTAGGTGTACAGCAGATTGTGCGCAACGACGTAGGTGAGGGTGACCAGCAATACCGATCGCACGCCCGGCAAGGTAAACACCTGACGCAGCGGCATGCGTTTTCCCACGCGTTCGCCGGCGAAGTCCGGTACTTGCCAGCGTACCCAGATCACCAGCCCAACGGTCAGCGCGGTCATGATGGCAAAGCTCAAGCGCCACCCGACGAGGGTGCCGAGCAGGGTGCCTGCCGGTATCCCCAGTGACAGCGCAAGCGGCGCGCCGAGCATGGCCACGGTAATGGCGCGGCCTTGCAGGTGCGGGGCGACCATGCGGCTTGCGTATCCCGCCAGCAGTGCCCAAAGCAAACCGGCAAATACCCCGGCGATAAAGCGGGCGATCAGGGTTAGCCAGTACAGCTCTGACAGAGCGGTGATGCTGTTGGCGATGGCAAAGCCGCCGATGGCGGACAGCAACAGCGGTCTGCGGCGCCAGCCGCGGGTGGCGATCGTCAGGGGAATTGCTGCGAGTATCGAACCGATCGCGTACAGCGTGACCAGTTGCCCGATCAGCGCCTGGGACACATTCAGGCCGCTGCTCATCTGCGGCAACAGGCCGGCGGGCATGGCTTCGGTCATGACCGTAATGAATCCGGCGGTGGCCAACGCCAACAGGGCGCCGAGGGGTAATCGCTCTTGGCTATCGAGAGGGTGTTCAAGTGTGGGGCAATTGAGTTGTGCGTCGTTCATTAGCCGGCATCCATGTGCAAAGTTGACGAGGAGCACAGGGTAGGGCGCTGCACATCGGCGAAAAACGGGTTAAGGTTCCGAACATATCGGACACGGATGTCAGCAATGGGAGGTTGGTATGGATAGCCTTGGCAGTATTTCGGTATTTGTTCAGGTCGCTGAGACGCGCAGTTTCACTGAGGCTGGCCGACTGCAAGGGGTGTCATCGTCGGCGGTGGGCAAAAGTATCGCGCGGCTGGAAGCGCGACTCGGCGTGCGGCTGTTTCAACGCACCACTCGCAGCGTTACGCTGACCAGTGAAGGCGCACTGTTTCTGGAGCGCTGTCGCAAGATTCTCGCGGAGGTCGAGGCGGCGGAGTTCGAGTTGTGCGATGCGGCTGCGAAACCCCATGGCAAGTTGCGCATCAGCCTGCCTCAGGTGCATGGACTGGTGATGCCGGTCATGAACGAGTTCATGGCGTTGTACCCGCAGATTGAACTGGATCTGGATTTGACCGATCGCATGGTTGATGTGGTTGAAGAAGGTTTCGACGCCGTAATCCGCACCGGTAAACCACGGGATTCGCGACTGATGGCGCGACCGTTGGGCGAGTTTCACATGGTGCTGGTGGCCAGCCCCGCTTATTTACAGCAGCGCGGTGTGCCGCAAACGCCCGGCGACCTGGCAACTCATGCGTGCCTTCGGCATACGTTTCATGCTACTGGCAAACTGGAAGCCTGGCCGTTGATTCGCGCGGAGGGCGCCGCCGAGCCGACGTTGCCGACTCGGCTGGTCAGTACGTCGATCGAGGCAGTGAGCCATGCCGTGCTGGCCGGTATGGGCATTGCCTGTCTACCGGATTTCATGACCTGCGAGGCCGAGGCGCAAGGCCGCTTGCAGCGGGTGCTCGACGCGCATCTGGAGCACACCGGGCAGTTCTGGGTGCTATGGCCATCGAGTCGCCACGCCACGGCGAAATTGCGCGTGTTCATCGATCACTTGGCGTTGCGACTTTTTCCCGCAACTGACGGTCGATAGAGTTGTAACTGCTTTAAGACACTAATCCATGCGCCGCGGGGGCGTGATCTGTTGCACAATACGCCCCGGACTGTTTTCTCTCAGGATGTTCAATGTTGATTTCCACTCCCATGCGTGTTGTCGGGTTGGCGCTGTTGTTGACCGCTGTTGCCGGCTGTTCGAAAGACAAGCCGATGTATGAGCATGAGAACTTCGATGACTCCGGCACGTTTTCGCGCAATTACCCGGTGACCGATTCGGTCAGTTGCGAAGCGGCCCGTCGTGCGTTGCTCAGTCAGGGTTACATCATCACCAGCAGTGACCCGAAACTGGTCAGTGGCCACAAGAGTTTCCAGCAAACCGGCGATACCCATATGGAGATCAGCTTCAACGTGGTCTGCGCCGATGACGGCAGCGCCGGGCACCATGCGACGATGTTTGCCAACGCCTTGCAGGATCGTTATGCGCTGAAGAAGACCAACAACTCGGCCAGTCTCGGCGTAGGCGTGTTGGGTTCGGTGTCGATGCCGATCGGCTCGTCCGACGATTCGATGGTCAAGGTCGCCAGCGAGACGGTGACGTCGCAGAAGTTCTATGAGCGCTTCTTCACATTGGTCGAGTTGTTCCTGCCGGCGGAAGAAAAGAAAGCTGCGCACATTGAAGAGAAGCCGAAGGCTGACCTCGGCGTGCCTGAGGCGAAGGCTGCTCCGGCAGCGCTGGCGCCAACGCCAACGCCAACGCCAACGCCTGCGTCAGCACCAGCACCCGCCGCAACCCCTGTGCCTGCAACGGAGCCGGCTCCCGCGCCTGCCGAGGCCGCGCCAATGACGTCGGAACCGGTTGCGCCACCCGCAGAGGCGGCGCCGATCACTCCGGCCCCGAGCGCAGAACCGGCACCGGCGACCGAAACCATCACGCCACCGGCCAACCCGGACATCCCTCCGCCCTCCGAGCCGATTCCGGCGATGCCAGCGTCCGGCCAATAACCGGCCTGACCCAATTTCCTGTGGGAGCGCGCCTGCTCGCGAAGACGGACTTTCAGTCACCTATGTGCTGAAGGGGCCGACGCCTTCGCGAGCAGGCTCGCTCCCACAGTGGTTTCTGATGCACTTAAAATCTCGTTACATTCCCCTGACAAAATTCCCGCGATAAATTCCTGACCACCTGCTACGTTTTATTCATGAAGGCCGGGTTTCACTTTTCCTTCACACGAGCACGTTAAGCTCGAGGCACTGGGCATTTGCTCAGGCCCATTCAAGAGAGCAGCAGGGGGATTACGCGATGGATGAATATCAAGAAGAGCTGCTCGAATACCAGGCCTTTGAACTGGACCAACCCGAGCCAGCCGAAGACGCCACCGAGCTTTAACTTGCAGCTTGAAGCTTGTAACTAGCAGCTGCTTTTATGCCGTTTTGCGGTGACTGCGGCGGAATTCGCCGGGCGTCTGACCGCTCCAGCGTTTGAAGGCTCGCTGGAATGCTTCGGCTGAAGCAAAACCCAGCAAGTAGGCGATTTCACCGAAGGCCAGTTCAGTATCGCGGATATACGTCATCGCCAGATCCCGGCGCGTGTCGTTGAGGATCGCGCGAAACTGCGTGCCTTCCTCGGCCAGTTTACGCCGCAAGGTCCAGGTAGGCAGCTTCAGGCGTGCCGCCACTTCTTCCAGGTCGGGTTCCCGGCCACCATTGAGCAAAGGCCCCAGTAGCTGAGTGATGCGTTCGCGCAGGCTGCGGGTTCGGGTCAATTGCTCCAGTTCCCGTTCACACAGTTGCAGCAGATGCCGCCAGGTACTCGGGCAATGCTCGGGATTACGCTGTGCGAGGCTGTCGAGGCTCAGGCGCAGTTGATTACGCTCTGCACCGAACTGGATCGGGCAATCGCCCAACACGCTATAGGCATCGCGGTAATCCGGTTCTTCGAATTCGATTTCGATACGTTCAGCGCGCAGCGGTTCGCGGCTGACGCTGGAGAGCTGATGCAGCCACCCGGCGATGATGGAGTCCACGACAAAACGGTTATAGGCGTTGTACGGGCTGATCGAATAGAAACGCAGCCACGCGCCATGGGCATCTTCGTGGAAGCTGGACTGGCCGCGATAGTTGGAACCGTACAACGCCTCGAAACGGATCAGGCAGCGCGCGGCCTCACGCACGGTCGGCGCTTGTGCGGCGGTGACGCCGGCCAGCCCGGCCTGACTCAGGCGACTGAGCTGGCCCATGCGCAAGCCCAGCGCCGAATCGCCGGTCAACTGAATCGCCGCGTGGCCCAGGCGCATATAGCGCGGAATCGACAAACGCGCCCCGGCCTCGGCCAGTCGCGCGGGGTCCAGACCATATTGCTCGAGCAACGGCTGTGGATCGGCTGCATGACTGCGCACGGCATCGGCGAGGCTGTGCACAAAGCCCACCGACAGATCCCCAAGGCGCATCGGCAGCGGCTTCATGGTTTACAACCAGATGTTCAGCAAGCGCGCGCCACGGGCCTCGCCATCGGCAAACTGCTGACCGTTGCTGCTGAGGAAACTCTGGCCGGAACTGGCCTTGTCCCAGAACTGCCCACGCAGGAAAACGCTCATGCCGGCAATCGCTCGACTGCTCGGCGGTTGTGCAGTAAGGGTCAGCCGATGCCAGGCCTGGCCTTCGGTGAGTTCGCCGGGTTTGAGGCTGACCGAGCTCGGGGTGTTGGAACTCTTGTAGCCGCGCCAAGGCAGGTTCCAGGCACGATGACCGAGTACTTGCGCGGGCACCGCGACCAATTGCGCGCCTTGCTCGTCGAGTTTGCGGTAGTTATCCGGATACCAGCTGTCGCTGCCAATCAGCACGCCGAGGCGTCCGGCCGGAGTATCGACGACATTGAGCAAGTGTTTGTCTGCGCCTTCGATCACTTCTCGCTGATCGAACACCGGGTGCATCTGCCGTTGCGGCTGGCCAAGCGGCACGCCATCACGACTGAACACCACACTGCTATTGAACAACGCGCCGCTGCCGGCTTTGAGCTGGCCGTCGCGGATGCTCGGTTCTGGCAGCACGATCGAGCCGGCCACCAGCGTCACATGAAACTCCTTGGCCAGACCACCGAACAGCGCCTGATAGTCCTTGGCCATGGCCTTGGATTTCATGCGCAGGTACGCATCGTTGAGACGGTCTTTGCCGTGGGCGCTGAGCCAGGCGCGGGCGAACAATAACGGATTGCTCGCCGCCAGCCAGTTCATTGCTTCGGCGAGGGTCGGGGCCTGATACAACTCGTCTTTCTCGCCGCTGAGCAGCAGCCAGGTGCCGACGTTCTCCGGCAACACCACGACGGTTTTGTCGTTCAACAAGCCTTGATCCTGCGCTTGCTGAAGGTAGGCCGCCAGTTTACGACGCAGGCGCTCGGGGCTCTGGTAGTCCGTGGGAAACAATTCGGGCTGGATACCAAGCAGATTGCCACGGTCGGCGGGCGTGCCCTGGTCGACCGCCAGCTTGATACGCAGGTCCGACAAGTAATGTCCCGTCGGCCGATCCGCCGCCCACATGGCGTAGGTGGTCAGAGCGGCGACAATGGCCATGGAAAAGAACAGATACAAAAGTTTGCGCATGTAAACCAACAACTACCGGGTACAGGGTATGGCGACTAGGGTAGGGCCCATGGACCGGGTTGCCAAGGGGCGCTGCGCATTTGGATCAATAAGTTGTCAGTTACGGTCATTGAGTGACAGCGATGCGACTCTTAGTCTGACGAACATGACTGACGGGAGCCGCAGAGCCCCCGCAACTTTTCCGTGATTGCTCGTTGTGGAGTTACCGATGACCGCCGCTCATTACCCGCACCTGTTGGCCCCGCTGGACCTGGGATTCACCACGCTGCGCAACCGCACCCTGATGGGTTCGATGCACACCGGCCTGGAAGAAAAACCGGGCGGTTTCGAGCGCATGGCGGCGTACTTCGCTGAGCGTGCGCGCGGCGGTGTTGGCCTGATGGTCACCGGCGGTATTGGCCCGAACGACGAGGGCGGCGTGTATTCCGGCGCGGCCAAGCTGACCACCGAAGAAGAAGCGCTCAAGCACCGCATCGTCACCCGCGCGGTGCATGAGGCGGGCGGCAAGATCTGCATGCAGATCCTCCACGCCGGGCGTTATGCCTACAGCCCGAAACAAGTCGCGCCGAGTGCGATCCAGGCGCCGATCAACCCGTTCAAGCCTAAAGAGCTGGACGAAGAAGGCATCGAGAAGCAGATCAGCGATTTCGTCACCTGTTCGGTGCTGGCGCAGACCGCCGAGTACGACGGCGTCGAAATCATGGGCTCGGAAGGTTATTTCATTAATCAGTTCCTCGCCGCGCACACCAACCACCGCACCGACCGTTGGGGCGGCAGCTACGAAAACCGCATGCGCCTGCCGGTGGAAATCGTTCGCCGTGTCCGCGAAGCCGTCGGCCCGAACTTCATCATCATTTTCCGTCTGTCGATGCTCGATCTGGTCGAGGGCGGCAGCACCTGGGATGAGATCGTCACCCTGGCCAAAGCCATCGAGCAGGCCGGCGCGACCATCATCAACACCGGCATCGGCTGGCACGAAGCGCGGATCCCGACCATCGCCACCAAAGTGCCGCGTGCGGCATTCAGCAAGGTTACGGCCAAGCTGCGTGGATCGGTGAAGATCCCGCTGATCACTACTAACCGCATCAATACCCCGGAAATCGCCGAGCAGATTCTCGCCGAAGGTGATGCCGACATGGTCTCGATGGCGCGGCCGTTCCTCGCCGATCCGGACTTCGTCAACAAGGCCGCCGAAGGCCGCGCCGACGAAATCAACACCTGCATCGGCTGCAACCAGGCGTGCCTCGATCACACCTTCGGCGGCAAGTTGACCAGTTGCCTGGTCAACCCGCGTGCCTGCCACGAGACCGAACTGAACTACCTGCCCGTGCAGCAGATCAAGAAGATTGCGGTGGTTGGCGCCGGCCCTGCCGGGTTGTCCGCTGCGACCGTGGCCGCCGAGCGTGGCCATCAGGTGACGTTGTTCGATTCGGCCAGTGAAATCGGCGGCCAGTTCAACATCGCCAAGCGCGTGCCGGGCAAGGAAGAGTTCTTTGAAACCCTGCGTTACTTCAAGCGCAAGCTGCAGACCACGAATGTCGAGGTGTGCCTGAACACCCGCGTCGATGTGGCGAAACTGGTTGAAGGCGGTTACGACGAAATCATCCTCGCCACCGGCATTGCGCCGCGTCTGCCGGCGATTCCGGGTGTCGAGAATGCCAAGGTGCTGAGCTACATCGACGTGATCCTTGAGCGCAAACCGGTGGGTAAACGCGTAGCGGTGATTGGCGCCGGCGGTATCGGTTTCGATGTGTCGGAATTTCTCGTTCACCAAGGCGTGGCCACCAGTCAGGATCGCGCCGCGTTCTGGAAAGAGTGGGGCATTGATACCAAACTGGAGGCTCGCGGTGGCGTGGCGGGTATCAAAGCCGCTCCGCATGCACCGGCCCGTCAGGTGTTCCTGTTGCAGCGCAAGAAAACCAAGGTCGGCGATGGGCTGGGTAAAACCACTGGCTGGATTCACCGCACCGGTCTGAAGAACAAACAGGTGCAAATGCTCAACAGCGTTGAATACCTGAGCATCGACGACCAAGGCCTGCACATCCGCATCGGTGAAACCGGCGAGCCGCAAGTGCTGGCGGTGGACAACATTGTGATTTGTGCAGGGCAGGATCCGCTGCGCGAACTGCATGATGGTTTGGTTGAAGCGGGGCAGAATGTGCACCTGATCGGTGGTGCCGATGTCGCGGCCGAGCTGGATGCCAAGCGTGCGATCAACCAGGGCTCGCGCCTCGCCGCTGAGCTCTAAGCAACGCTGCTTGACCTGTGGGAGCGAGCCTGCTCGCGAAAGCGAAGTGTCAGCCAATAGACCTGTCGACTGACACGACGCCTTCGCGAGCAGGCTCGCTCCCACAGGGTTTGTGTTGTTCACAGATGCAGTGAACACCATCGAACAAATGTAGGAGTGAGCCTGCTCGCGATGGCTGCTTGTGAGCGACTAGAATGCGAGCTCTGTCCAGATCGAATCGCCCCCCATGCTTTTGCCTCCCTCCGATTGGCTACCCCAAGCCCCTCTCGAACACCTTCACCTCGACTGGCTGAAAACCGCCGGTATTGAAGTCGCGATCCTGCGCCTCGACCAGATCGACCCACTGATCAGCGGCAACAAGTGGTTCAAACTCTTCGAACACCTCAAAGCCGCCGATCGCGCGGGTGCCGAAGGCATTATCAGTCTCGGTGGGGCTCACTCTAATCATCTGCATGCGTTGGCGGCGGCGGGAAAACGGCTGGGGTTCAAAACCGTGGGCCTGTTGCGCGGGCACGCGCAGGAAACTCCGACGGTGCTGGATCTGCAGGCGTTCGGCATGCAATTGCATTGGATGGGTTACGGCGGCTATCGCGCACGCAATGAACCGGGATTCTGGGAGCCTTGGCGCGCGCAGTATCCGCAGTTGTATGCGGTGCCCGAGGGTGGTGGCGGTTTATCGGGGGCGCTCGGTTGTGCCGCGATCAAGGAACAGGCGCAAGCGCAATTGGCCACGCTCGGCTGGAGCGATTACCACGGATGGTGGCTGGCTTGCGGCACCGGCACGACACTCGCCGGGCTGGTCCTCGCCGAGGCCGGCGCGCATCCGGTCTATGGCGCGCTCGCAGTACCTGAAGATCACGGCGTGGCGCCGCAGGTCGAGGCGATTGTTCAGTCAACTGGTCAGGGCGCCGGTGGATATGAACTGATCGACGCCAGCCGCGGCGGTTTTGCCAAGGTCGATCCGGCGTTGCTTGAGTTCATCGAACAAACCGAGCAGGCCAGCGGCATACTTCTGGAGCCTTTGTACACCGGCAAGGCGTTGCTGGCGCTCAAACAGCAAGTCGAGGCGGGCAGGTTCGCAGCAGGCATACGGCTGATCTTCATTCATACCGGAGGTTTGCAGGGGCGGCGCGGGTTTATCGCCAGCCCCTGACGCTCAACCGCGCTTGGGCATCATCCGCAGCAGGGTGTTATCGCGCACCACATAATGGTGATAGATCCCCGCCAGCGCATGCAGGCCGATCAGCCAGTAGCCGATCGTGGCAATGAGCACATGCCAGTACTCGACCTGTTTGGCAAACTCCTTGTTCTCCGCGACCAGCAGCGGCAGATCAAAGCCATAGAACATCACCTGATGCCCTTCGGCGCTGGTGATCAGCCAGCCCAGAATCGGCATGCTGATCATGAACAGGTACAACGCCCAGTGCATCAGCCGCGCCAGCACGGTTTGCCATTGCGGCGAGGCGGGGAAGATTTTCGGCGCCGGGCCAATGCTGCGCGCGAGCAGGCGAAACCACACCAGCACAAACACGGTCAGGCCGAGCATGTAGTGCACTTCGCGGATCAGCGTGCGCCCGCCACTGCCTTTGGGAAAGAGACCGCGCAACTCCATGCTGGCGTAAACCAGCACCAACAGGACCAGCATCAGCCAGTGCAACAGGACCGAGACGGTGCTGTAGCGCGATTCGGAACTTGTCCACGGCATACGGTGTTTCCTCACAGATCAGGGTCAAAACGGCCGTTCTTGGGCGACGGCATGCTTTAACTGTAATCCGCTTTGGCGGATTTGCCTGAGGCTGATCGGAGTTTCAATACGTTGAATCAGGGCTTTGCCAAAAAAAACGCCAGCGTCGTGCAGACGCTGGCGTTTTCGTTTGCAGCCAGCGCCAGGAATCAGCTCGATTGCGGCATCTCACCGTTGGCCAGGCGCTTGTTGATGTCAGCGATGACTTCCGGCAGATCGGTGATGGTGTCGATCATGTAATGCGGGCGCGAGTCTTCGAACAGCGCGTGAATGCGCTTGCGTTCGCTGGCCAGTTCATCGCTGCCCAAGGCGCGGAATCCGGCGTAATCCAGACCCAGTGCATTGCCCGAGCAGATCAGCGCCACGGTCCACATTCCAGCGCGGCGGCCTTCGAGAATGCCCGGCACGGTGTCATCGATCTTCACGCACGCCGCGACATCGTCGATGCCCAGCGCGATCACGTTGGCCAAGGCCTGGGCCGGCCACGGACGGCCATTTGGCACTTCGTCGGTGGCAACCACATGATCGGCGATGTAACCGTTGGTGGCAGCCAGTTCGACGACCTTGTCCATCACTTGCTTCGGGTAGCCGGAGCAGGAACCGATCTTGATCCCTTGCTGACGCAGATTGGCAATGGTCTCCAGCGCGCCGGGAATCAGCGCCGAGTGCTCGGCGATCTTCTCGATCTGCAGCGGCATGAAGCGGTTGTAGATCGCCGTCACGTCGTCATCGCTTGGCGTGCGGCCGAACGCCTTGCGATAACGTTCGGCCACTTGCGGCTGATCGCAAAGGGTGCGGATGTGGTCCCACTTGCCCATGCCCATCGGGCCACGGGCTTCTTCGATGGAGACCTGCACGTCGAACTCGGCGAAGGCTTCGACGAAAATCTGCGTCGGCGCGAAAGAGCCGAAATCGACCACGGTGCCGGCCCAGTCGAGGATCGCGGCTTGCAGCTTGGTTGGGTTTGCGTAGTTCATGTTGATCAAATTCCTGAGTTGGCAATGCAATTCAAACTGTAGGAGTGAGCCTGCTCGCGATAGCGGTTGATCATTCAACATCTTCGTCGACTGGCACGGCCTCATCGCGAGCAGGCTCACTCCTACAGGGGATTGGTGGTGTTCTTAGATTTCGAGGACTTCCATCTCGCGCAGCACTTCGCCGACCGCCGCTACGGCCTGGCGCATTTCGTCCGGGCTGACATGGCCGATGCAGCCGACACGGAAGGTTTCGACCTGAGTGAGCTTGCCCGGATAAAGGATGTAACCCTTGGCCTTGACCCGCTCGTAGAAATCCTTGAACTGATAGCGCGGATCTTGCGGCGCATGGAACGTGGCAATGATCGGCGCCTGAATCGCCGCCGGCAGGAAACTGCGCAAACCGAGCTTGCCCATCTCGTCCATCAGTGCCTGACAGTTGGCGGCATAGCGCGCATGCCGCGCCGGCAGGCCACCTTCTTCGTTGTATTGCAGCAACGCTTCGTGCAGCGCCGCGACCACGTGGGTCGGCGGAGTGAAGCGCCATTGCCCGGTTTTCATCATGTAGGCGTGCTGGTCGTACAGGTCCATCGCCAGCGAATGCGAGTTGCCGGAAGCGGCGGCCAGCGCCTCTTTGCGAGCGAAGACAAAACCCATCCCCGGTACGCCTTCCAGGCATTTGCCGGAGGCGGCGATCAGTGCGTCGAACGGCACTTTCTGTGCGTCCACCGGCAGTGCGCCGAAGGAACTCATGGCATCGATGATCAGGCGTTTACCGTGTTGTTCGACGACCTGGGCAATCTCCGCCAGCGGATTGAGAATGCCGGTGCTGGTTTCGCAATGAATCAGCGCTACGTGGGTGATGTCGCTGTCGGCGCGCAACAAACGGTCGACATCGGCGGCGGTGGTCGGCTCATCTTCGGCGGTTTCGAAGGTACTGAAAGAGCGGCCGAGCACTTCGCAAATCTTGGCCAGACGCTTGCCGTAGGCACCGTTGATCAGCACCAGCACTTTGCCGTCACGCGGCACCAAAGTGCCGATGGCCGCTTCGACGGCGAAGGTGCCGCTGCCCTGCAATGGCACGCAGTGGTGAGTGGCGGCGCCGTTGAGGATCGCCAGCAGTTGTTCGCAGAGGCTGGCGGTCAGTTGATTGAAGCGGTCATCCCATGACCCCCAGTCGACCAGCATCGCCTGGCGGGTGCGGGCCGAAGTGGTCAACGGGCCGGGAGTGAGCAGGATGGGTTCGGCGATACTCATTCGTGTGTCCTCGGATAGCGCTGTGGGATGAAGCTACGGGGCATACGTTGCAATTCGCCGTTGCATCAATCAAATTGTTTGTTGTTATGCCAGCCATCAGCGAGAGTTATTCATGAACCTGTTTCAGCTCCGCGCTTTCGACGCCGTGGCCCGTGAAGGCAGCTTCACCCGCGCCGCTGCGCGCTTGTTTATCAGCCAGCCGGCAGTCACCGGGCATATCAAGGCGCTGGAAGAGCACTATCAGATCACCCTGTTGCGGCGCACCGCGCGACGGGTGGAACTGACCGAGGAGGGCACCAGACTCGCGGCGATTACCCGCGCAATGTTTGGCCTCGCAGAAGAGGCGCAGACCATGCTGGAAGCCAACCGGCAGCTGTTGACGGGGCGGCTGGAAGTGGCGGCGGACGGGCCGCACATGGTCATGCCGATGCTCGCCAGCCTGCGTGCACGCTATCCGGGGATCACGGTGAATCTGCGCTTGGGCAATGCTCAGGAAACCCTCGCGGCGTTGTTGTCGGAACACGCCGATGTGGCGGTGTTGACCGAAGTCGAGCCGCGCAAAGGCCTGCATCTGCAAGCGCTGAGCGAATCACGGATTTGCGCGTTGGTGCCGGCAGGGCATCCGTGGGCGATGCGCTCCGGGGAAGTGAAACTCAAAGAACTGGATCAGGTGATCATGGTGCTGCGCGAACCGAGTTCGATCACCCGGCGTACGTTTGATCAGGCCTGTGCGCAGGCATCGATCCATCCGCGGGTGTTATTGGAACTTGATAGTCGAGAGGCGGTGACCGAAGCGGTGGCGGCCGAGTTGGGTGTTGGCGTGGTGTCGTCGGTGGAGGTCAGTCATGACCCGAGGGTGGTGGCGATTCCGATTGTCGGCGAGGGGCTGGTCAATCGGCACATGATCGGCTGCATGGAGCGGCGCCGGGAGTTGCGCTTGATTCAGGCGTTCTTTGGTCTGGCGCCAGCCGCCCCGTGATCGTTCTCACGCTCTGCGTGGGAATGCAGCCCGGGACGCTCTGCGTCCCATCCAAAGCCGAACGCGGAGCGACCGTTGAGGCATTCCCACGCAGAGCGTGGGAACGATCAGGGAACTGTTCACGCAAGGCTGTCGCGAACCATATCGAGGAAGGTCGCCACCACCCGTCGATTGCTCTGCTCACGCAAACACACCAGCGTCTCCGTCAGCCGTCGCGTGCAGTCGACAATCGGCAACGCACACACCCGCGAATCCGCACCAAACTCCGCCGCCGAAACAACGCCGACACCAATCCCGACCACCACCGCCTCACGCGCTGCTTCCCGGCCTTCCACCTGAATCGCCGGGCGAATGCGAAACCCCGCCCGCGCCATTTCCTCTTCCAGCGTTTGCCGGGTCACCGAACCGTGTTCACGCAGCACCAGTGGCGTGTCATCCAGGTCTGCCAGGCAGATCGATTCACGCTCGGCCCACGGATGATTGCGCGAAACGAACGCTACCATCGGATCGTTGCGCAGCGGCACACAGAGCAAGCGCTCATCGCTGACATCCCGCCCGAGCAACGCCAAGTCGGCCTGATAGTTGAACAGGCGAAACAGCGATTCATCGGTGTTGCCGGTCTCGATCTTTACGCTGATTCCCGGATAGCGCTCACAGAACCGCGCGATCTGCGGCAGCACGTGCACCGGCGCATCCACCGCCAGAATCAGGCTGCCGGTCTGCAGGGCCTGGGATTCCTGCAGCAATTCCTGCGCTTCGGCTTCAATCACAAACAGGCGCTGGGTGATCGCCAGCAAGCGCTCGCCCAAGTCGGTCAGGCGCACGGAACGTTTATTGCGGTGAAACAGCAAAACGCCGAAACGCTCTTCGAGTTTGCGCACTTGGTCGGATATCGCCGGTTGCGTGAGAAAAAGGCGCCCGGCGGCTTTGGTGAAGCTTCCATGCACGGCCACGGCGTGGAAGGCTTTGAGTTGGGCGTGGGACATCGACATGAAGTCACCTGATCGTTTAGTCAGTAACAAGCTGAGCTTATGTGTGAAATACGATAAATCGATTTTATTTATTAAACAGTAATTGCTTTGATCGGCTCACGCCATCGCTGACTGCCCGCTCGGGCAGCACGGTCGCCATGAGCCTGTGCATGCAACAGCAGGACTCATCTGACCGATATCGCCGTAGGGACGGGGTGATATCGCAGTGCTCAACAATAAAAACACAGGCGTTTTGCTTAACGATTCTGCCGGCACACTCACACCCTGAGGTCAGAACCACCATGAACAAGCACATCGGCACCATTGCGCGTTGGCGCGTGCAGATTTTCGCGATTACCTGGCTTGCTTACGCCGCTTTCTACTTCACCCGCAAAGCGTTTTCGGTGGCCAAACTGGGCATCGCCGAAGACCCGACCTTCATGCTCGACAAGATGGCCATGGCCAACCTCGATGCGATTTATCTGGCGGCTTATGCCCTCGGCCAGTTCACCTGGGGCATGCTCGCCGACCGCTTTGGTCCTCGGGTCGTGGTGCTTGGTGGTCTACTGATTTCCGCGGCAGCGGCGCTAGTGATGGGCAGTTACGCCACGTTGCCGATCTTCGCCACCTGCATGTTGATTCAGGGCTTGGCGCAGTCCACCGGATGGTCGGGATTGTGCAAAAACCTCGGTAGTTTTTTCCCCTCCCAACAACGCGGGCGAGTGCTCGGGTTATGGAGTTCCTGCTACGCCTTTGGTGGTCTGGTGGCGTCGCCGTTCGCCGGCTGGTGGGCGTACACCTTGATGGGCACCTGGCACGCGGCGTTCATTTCCAGTGCGGTGGTGGTCGCCGTCGTGGCGGTGTTGTTCTTTATCTTCCAGCGCAATAAACCGGAAGATGTCGGCTTGCCGGCGGTCGAGCCGGAGCCGGAACTGACGGCGGAAGAAACCGAGGCCAACAGCAAACTCAGTGTCTGGGAGCCGTTAAAGGAAATCCTCCGTAACCGCACGGTGCTGGTGCTGGGCCTGGCGTATTTCATGTTGAAACCGGCGCGTTACGCGATTCTGTTGTGGGGCCCGGTGATTGTCTTTGAACAGATGCCCAGTGTCGGCAAGGTTGGCGCGGCGATCATTCCCACTTCGTTTGAACTGGCCGGGTTGCTCGGGCCGATCCTGATCGGCCTGGCTTCGGACAAACTGTTCGGTGCCCGGCGCATGCCGGCCTGCGTGTTGAGCCTGCTGGCGCTGACCGTGACGCTGGCGCTGTTCATGGCTGCGTTGCAGAGCGGCAGTGTGTTGCTGGTGGTCGCGCTGCTGTTCGTCATGGGGCTGACCTTGTACGGGCCGGACTCGATGATCAGCGGTGCCGCCGCGATCGACTTCGGCAAAGCCAAGGCCGGCGCCACCGCTGCCGGTTTCGTCAACGGCTGCGGCTCGGTCGGTGCGGTACTTGGCGGTTTGCTGCCGGGTTACTTCGACTCGGTGACGGTGTTTATCGTCTTCGCCGGTTGCGCACTGTTCTCGGCGCTGGTGCTGATTCCGCACTGGAACAGCCGCCCGGTTGGCGTGATGGAACCGCGCGCCTCAATCCCCAATTGCCCGCTGACGATCAAACCGCTGCGCTCCTGAAACCCCTTGCCTCACGGCCTGCTGCGGTGCTCGCGGCAGGCTTTGTTGTGGCCTACTGACTGGAGAACCTTCCCATGAGACCGTTTTGGCTGGAGCAGGCCTTGCAGGCCGATACGTCTGAACCCTGCCCGCCGTTGCAGGGCGAGGTCCGCACCGATGTGTGCATTGTCGGCGGCGGCTACACCGGGTTGTGGACAGCAATCATGCTCAAGCGACAGAACCCTGAACTCGATGTGTTGCTGATCGAAGCGGACATCTGTGGCGCCGGAGCTAGTGGCCGTAATGGCGGATGTGCGTTGTCGTGGTCGGCGAAATATTTCACCCTTGAGCGCCTGTTTGGCGTCGAGGAAGCGGTGCGTCTGGTCAAGGAATCGGAACGCAGTATCCACGCGATCGGCGAGTTCTGTGAGCAGTACGGCGTCGATGCCGATTACCGTCTCGACGGCACGCTGTACACCGCGACCAACCGCGCGCAAGTCGGCTCGACCGATGCGGTGATTGCCGCACTGGAACGCAATGGCATCAACTCGTTCTCCCAGCGTCCGCTCGCCGATGTGCAGCGCATGGCCGGTTCGAGCAAGCATCTGGAAGGCTGGTTCTCGCCGGCAGCGGCCAGTGTGCAGCCGGGCAAACTGGTGCGTGGCTTGCGTCGGGTGGCATTGCAGTTGGGTGTGAAGATTCACGAAAACACGGCAATGACCGGGCTGGAAGAAGGGCGTCCCGCACGCCTGCAGACGCCGAACGGCAGCATCGTTGCCGATCGCGTGGTGCTGGCGATGAACGCGTGGATGGCCCGTGCTTTCCCGCAATTCGAGCGCAGCGTGGCGATTGTTTCCAGCGATATGTTGATCACCGAACCGCGCCCGGAGCTGTTGCAGGAGATCGGTTTGACCAGCGGCGTGACGGTGCTCGATTCGCGGATTTTCGTGCACTACTACCACAACACCCCCGACGGCCGGATCATGCTCGGCAAGGGTGGCAACACCTTCGCGTTTGGCGGGCGCATGCTGCCGGTGTTCGATCAGCCATCGCCTTATGCCGGCCTGCTGAAAAACAGCCTCGCCGACTTCTTCCCGGCGTTTGCCGATGTAAAAGTAGATGCCACCTGGAACGGCCCGTCGGATCGCTCGGTCACTGGCTTGCCGTTCTTCGGCCAGATGAGCAGCGCGGGCAATGTGTTTTACGGTTTCGGTTATTCGGGCAGCGGCGTCGGCCCGTGTCATATGGGCGGGCAGATTCTCGCGTCACTGGTGCAAGGCCTGGACAACCCGTGGACGCGCTCGCCGCTGGTCAACGGGCCGCTGGGTTATTTCCCGCCGGAGCCGATCCGTTACCTCGGCTCGTTGATGGTGCGCAATGCGATCCGCCGCAAGGAGCGCGCCGAGGATCACGGGCGGCGACCTCGGCATCTCGACGTGCGCCTGGCGAAATTCGCCGCAGCGGCCGGCAAGGCTGACAAAGGTTAATGCACTGCTGCACAGGCAGGAACTGCGGCAGCTCCTGCCGATCGGGGCTAATGGGCGTCGCTATTGAGCAGCCAGTCGAGCAATAAGCTGCTGTCGCGGGCGCGCGGTGACTCGCGGGGCGGGGGCTTGCGTGAGTTGCCCAAGCACAGAATGGGCCGATCCGGATCGCTGTCGAGAAAGCTCACCCACACTTCGCTGCCGACACAGGGTAACTCCTCAGGGATGATTCGCCCGTTGGCCCTGGTCATGGCGATGGGCAGCCATATCGCATCGGCATTGGCATCGTCATTGGGTGCTGAATCCGCTGGCCACAACCTGACGGCGACGCGCCCCTGGTCGTCGAGTCTTGCCGGTTGTCCCTCGACACCAAGTACGTTCGCCAAGTGATACCCGGCGATGCTCGGGCGCTGTTGTTTAAGCGGCGGGCGAAAGTCTGTCGACCACGGTTGGGCAGTGAAATCGTTGTGATAGCGGTGTACCGTCGGCGTCGGGTCAAGAATCGAGGGGTGTTGACCCTGATGGCTAATGGCAGTGATCCGCCATTGTTCGTTGAAGCTGTTGATCGGATGTTCGCTGACTTGCAGCAAATGTCCGCTAAGCAACCCGATACGGTCGCTGCGGCCATTGACCGAACGAAGGTGGCAGCGTTGTCGTTCCAAGTGCCGTCGACTGCGTTGTTCGCTGTGGCGTTGTTCCAGAGAAAGCACCGGCGGCCGGGCCATTGATCGGCTTTGATTGGCAGCGTCCTCGTCGATGGTCCGCTGCCCCCGATTGCGTACCGTGGGCAGTGTCGTCATGGGGGCGGCGTGGTGATGCTGGAATAGCGCGCTGACGCAGGGTGAGCGCGCTTGCTGATCATCCATGAACGGCACCAGGGCCGGTTCTTGCGGCAAACTCAGGCTGTCATCGGCGAAAACCACGACGTGACCGTCCGCGCGGTGTTCGAAGTGATAGTGGATACCTTCTTCCTCGCAGAGCCTGTGCAGCAGTGCCAGATCGCTTTCCTCGAACTGGATGCAGAACGGCCGCACCGGATAGCACCCCACGGTCATTTCAATCCGGTAGCCCTCGGCGGGCAGAGCATTTTCCGCGAGCAACTGCTGGAGAATCTGCGGCACGCTCTGTTGCACGAACACCCGACGCCTGCTCGGCTGTGCCAACCGTTGCAGCGACGGCACTATCATCAGGCGATAGCCGATGCGATGGGTACCGCAATGTTCACAACTGGCGCTGTGGATGATCCCGTGAATCCCGTGATGGTCGTCCAGGCGCAGGAATACCGGTTGCTGCAACAGTGTACCCGGCGCCACGGCGGGGGCCAGACCGATAAGTTCGATGTCGAACCGGTACGGCTGGTTGAGCGCTTCCTCGCCGCGAAAGCGCAACACCGGCAGGCATAAACCGCTATTGGTCAGGGTCAGGGTAAACGGACTTTCCTTGTCATTGAGCATTCGAACAGGCTCTGTCAGGCAATACGGGTTTAAGAGGGTACGAAACCCCAGCGCCGAAAGGTCATGTCAAAGGGTGTTTTCAGAATCGCCCTACAAGGTCTGGTGAAGATGTCGATTCCACATTGTTTTTTTGGTCGATTGCCGACTTTAGGCCGTATAAACTTGCCGGCACGCGTCGGCCAATAGATGTCTCGGCGCCACAGATCAAGAGAGTGAGTAATGGGCGCACAGTGGAAGGTTAAACACAAAGAAGCGGCAGCCAACGCCAAGGGCAAGATCTTCGGCAAACTGGTGAAGGAAATCACCATCGCTGCCCGCAACGGTGCCGATACCACCACCAACGCACACCTGCGTCTGGTGGTCGAACAGGCCAAGAAAGCCTCGATGCCAAAAGAAACCCTGGATCGCGCGATCAAGAAAGGCGCCGGTCTGCTGGGTGAAACCGTGCAATACCATCGCGTGACCTACGAAGGCTTCGCCCCGCACCAGGTGCCGCTGATCGTCGAGTGCGTGACCGACAACATCAACCGTACTGTCGCGGAAATCCGCGTGGCCTTCCGCAAGGGCCAACTGGGCGCTTCCGGCTCGGTGGCCTGGGACTTCAACCACGTCGGCATGATCGAAGCCTCGCCGGACACTCCGGACGCCGATCCGGAAATGGCCGCGATCGAAGCCGGTGCTCAGGATTTCGAGCCGGGCGAAGAGGGCGCGACGCTGTTCCTGACCGATCCTACTGATCTCGATGCGGTGCAGAAAGCGCTGCCAGAGCAAGGCTTCACCGTGCTGTCGGCCAAGCTCGGCTACCAACCGAAGAACCCGGTCAGCGGTTTGAGCGACGAGCAGATGGCTGAGGTTGAAGCGTTCCTTGAAGGCCTCGACAACCATGATGACGTGCAGGACATGTTTGTCGGCCTGGCGGGCTGATCGACTTCGTCAGTGATGGCCTCATCGCGAGCAGGCTCACTCCCACACTGGATCTGTGGCGTTCACAAATCCCCTGTAGGAGCGAGCCTGCTCGCGATTGACCGCGCAGCGGTCACAGATTCTCAAGTTGCCGAATGACTTCGTCAAACCCCGGCCGCGCCAGCACCTCCGCCTGACAGCAACGCCGCTCCAGCTCCTCAAGCACCGCACGCCGCTCATCACTCAACCCCGAGTCGATGCGCGCCAGCAATTCCCCCAGCAAAATCCCGAACGCACGCACTTCGATGCGTTGCAACGCGCGAGTTTCCGCTGTATCGGCAATGGCGTGGAACGACGCACCACCAAAATCCCCGAGCAGGCAATCGCCGCGCTCATTCAACAGAATGTTGTGCGCGTAGAGATCGCCGTGGGTGATGCCTTGCTGGTGCAAGTGATCGGCTGCCGAAGCGATGCCTTTGGCAATGTTCAGCGCGACCTCGGCAGTGAACCGGCAATCATCGGCGTAAACATCTCGTGAGCAAGACGCCAGGCTCGGCAGACCGGCGAGGTTGCCGAACGACGGGTCGATCAACTGCATCACCAAGCCTTGCTGGCCGTCGGGATGGCCAATGATGCGCCCTTCGACCCGGATCAGATTGGGATGCAGGCCGGCGCTGATACAGGCATTCATTTCGTGCAGCGGCGAACCGTCGCTGGTCATTTCACCTTTGTACAGCTTCACCGCGACCGGTGTCACTGAGCCATCGTCGCGTTGCCAGTTCGCCCGGGAAATCACCCCCGAGGCACCTTCGCCCAAACGCTGTTCCAGACGCAGCGCCGACCAGGAGATTTGTGGTGTCGCTTCCAGCGCGGCGGCGTCCGCCTCGGTCTCCAGCGGGTTACCGGCGTAGGCCAGCCAGGTCAGGCTCGGCAGGTTGAGCAGCCACTGCGGCAGTTCGCTCAGGCGGTTGGCAGAGATGCGCAGCAGCTCCAGGCGATGGCAGTTGCTCAGGGAGGGCGGCAGCGTTTGCAGACGGTTGCCGGACAGCATGAGTTTTTGCAGGGCAGGGCGATCACCGAGTTCGCTCGGCAGGTTCTCGATGCAGTTGTCTGTCAGGATCAGCCAGCGCAACGCTGGTGGCAGAGCGTTGCCGGGTACGTTGACGATGCGGTTGGCCTTGAAGCCGATCATCGTCAGGGCAGCGCACTGGCCGAGGCAGGCCGGCAGTTCGGTGAACGGGTTGTCGGAGCAGAACAGCACGCGCAGGCGTGTCAGACGGTGCAAGTCATCCGGCAGGCTACTCAATTGGTTGCCGCTGAGGTTGAGGATTTCCAGGGTATCGGCCAGATCGAAAATCTCGCGCGGGAACTCGGTCAGTCCGCAGGACAGATCCAGTCGCGTAATGCCCGACAACTCGCCGGCGCGTAATTGAGCAAGGGTGTGCATGTTGGTGTTCGCTATTGATCAGGGGCGCGCCGCTGGGGCACTGAGGATGGGCGACATGATAACGGCAATACCCGGATTTGAAATTGGATAGGTGGCGAAACTTCAGATGCCTTTTGTGGGAGCGAGCTTGCTCGCGAAAGCGGAGTGTCGTCTGCTTATGTGTTGACTGACACCCCGCCTTCGCGAGCAGGCTCGCTCCCACATGAGCTGTGTGGTCAGTCGTCGTTGTGCATCTCTTGCAATTGCCCCAAGCGGCTGCGGGTGCGCGCCAGGTCAATGGCGTGGCCGTCCAGGCTTTCACGCAAGGGCCGCCGGCCGAGTAGCGTCAGATGTTTGTCCTGGTCGTACAGCACGTCGATCAGATTGATGAAGCGCTGTTGCGCGGCAATCGAGCATTCCCCCAGCTCTGGTAGATCATCAATGATCCAGCGATCGAAACGTCGGCACAGCTCCAGATAGTCCATGACCGCCGTTGGCTGTTCACACAGATCGCTGAAGGTAAAACCAACACGCCGCTCTTCACACAATCGAGCCTGAAACTGCCGGCTGCCGACGGATAACCGAATGGCTGGCGTATCGGCCGGCGGCAGCTCCAGAGCGGTGCGTTGCGCTGGCGTGGCCGGCCACACGTAATGCCCCTGAGTGAAGATCTGATGTGCAGAGTGGCGCGCCTGACTGCGGTAATCGTGCGGACCACCGACTTCCATCACCTGCATGCGCGTATTGATCAGTTCGATCACCGGTTTGAAGCGCGCGTGATAGAGCGGATTGGGCAGCAGCCCTTCCGGCGCATAGTTGGAGGTCACCAACAGCAGAATTCGCCGTTTGAACAGTGCCTTGAACAGCCGGGTGATGAGCATGGCATCGCCGATGTCATGCACATGAAACTCGTCGAAACACAGCACCCGACAATCCTCCAGCAGTTCGTCGAGGGTCACTTCGAGAGCATCGTCCTGCTCGCGATGGCTGAACATGCCCTGATGCAATTGCGCGAAAAACTGATGGAAATGCAGGCGCCGTTTCTGGGTGATCGGCAAGGCCTGAAAAAAGCCATCGAGCAACCAGCTCTTGCCGCGTCCGACGGCGCCGAACAGATAGAGACTCGGCGCGGTTCGGTTGCTGGCGCCAAACAGCAGACTGGCCTGCTGCGCCATGCAATCAATGACGCGCTGCTGGCTGTGGCTGAGGGTGTAACCCTGACCGCCGGCCTTGTGCCGGAAGTAATCGCGGATCGACTGGGCGCTGGCGTCATGCCCGGCACCGGCCGGCAAACCCTTGCCCAACCAGCGGCGCAACGCCGGCCAGCGCTGGATCAATCGCGATCGTTTCGGCGGGTGGACAGGCACTGTGGGCGTCTCCGTGTTCGTCAAGACCGGCTCCCGGGAGCGCGGCGACACAGTGTAACCAGGCGCCGGGTTGGCCAGCCACCACAGCGGATCGACAGTGGGCGGTAATTGAACAAATTTGTGCGGCACGTACAGCTATTTTTAGCGACAAGGCTCTACCTGTTGCCAACCTTTCGAAACATATCCCGGGCGATCCCTGGATCCAATCGACTGGCGGAATCGTCGACCGTTGCTAACCTCAATCACAGAAACGACGTCGCAAGTGATCACTGACAAGGAACGGCGCAGTGAATGTACATGTGGTCATGGGCCTGCTGGGGGCACTCGTTGCGCCTGTTCATGCGGCAGATCTTCAGGTTGAAGTGCGCGTCGATGTGCAGCGCGGCTGCCAGTTGGTCGGCCAGCAGCGTAACGCCGGCATCGAGCAACTGGGTGTGCTCGACTTCGGCAGCACCGCACGCCTCGATGACCCCGCCGGGCCATTGGCCGCCGCGTTGACCAATCAACGCCTGCCACGCCTGGAATGCAATCCGGACACGCCGTACCAGATGCGCGTCGACGGTGGCTTGCATGGCGGTGTCGGTGAGGTCCGCTATATGGCCGCTTCGACGGGCAGCAAACCGATTCCGTACCGCTTGTATCAGGACGCGGCGCGACGGCTGCCGCTGGTGGTGGATGTGCCGGTCAGCGGACGGGTGCCGGACAGCGGCACAGTGGAGCTGCCACTGTACGCGCGGATCGAGCGATTGGCCGAAGTGCCGCGAGTCGGGCGTTATTCGGATCTGGTCAAGGTAACGGTCACCTGGTGATCGCGATGGCAACAGGCACCGGTGGACGCGGGTGCACAAGGAAGGCGTTCAATGATGAGCGCGGTGATTGAGTCAGCGTAAAGGAGCAGGGACGGTCGCGATGACAGGAAAACACTGGATGGTGGTGGCGGCAGGTACGCTGGCATTGCTCGCAGACGAGGCGCAAGCGGCGGTCAGTGGGCAGATCAATGCGCGGCTGATCCTGATTGCCGGCTGCGAAGTCACCAACACCAGTACTCCCGACAGCCCGGTCAGTGCCCTCGGCACCCTCGATTTCGGCCTTCAGGGGCCCACCTGGAACGCACCGATCAAGGCCAGTCTCGACGGTGACAGCAGCGGCAAGCTCAACGTCGCCTGCAACCCCTCGGTCACCGGTTTCACCGTCACCATCGACGGCGGCACCCACGGTGACGGCAATACCCGGCGCCTGAGCAACGGCCGCCAGACTCTTCCCTATCAGCTGTTCGTCGATCCCTCCGGCGCCCGGAGCTACAGCATCGGCCAGCAACACAATTTCGCTGTCACCAGCGCTGCGCAGATACCCATTCCGGTATTTGGCTCGGTGGTGGCGAATACCCGTGCGGTACCGGCAGGTGTCTATACCGACACGCTGACGGTGACGCTCGACTGGTAACCCCGTAGAGGACGGACACCATGCGTACGTTTGCATCAAGGATAGGTTTGTCGTTGCTTGGCCTGGCGCTGGTTTCCAGTGCCAATGCCGCCACCACGGTCACCGGCCAGATCACCTCCAGCCTGATACTGATCAGCAGTTGTCAGGTCAACGGTGCGGGCGGTTCCACCGGGCTGAACTTCGGTGCGTTGAACTTCGGCACCGCCAACAGCCTGTTCACCACGGCCACCGGGCAAGTGTTGGGCGGTGGTGGCGGGGCGCTGTCGATTCTCTGCTCCAGCGGCACCACGCCGACGGTCAAGGTGCGCGCCGGTTCACATGACGGCATGTCGCCGGGCGGCACCCGAGCGTTGTACGACGGGGTGGCCAATTACGTGCCGTACGACTTGTACACCGATGCCGGGCACTCGCAACTGCTGGCGATCGACGGGACGATCAATCTCGCCGCCAGCACCGGTGTCGCGCAGACGGTGAACATCTACGGTCAGGCGGTGGGCAAGGCCGGTTTGCCGGCGGGGACGTACACCGACACCGTCGCTGTTGAACTGACGTTCTGATGCCATGCGCCGCCATGGCTGTGCCGCGCTGCTCCTGCTCTGTGCGGGCAGTGCACCGCTGCCGCTGACCGCAGCGACGAGCCAGAGCTTTCAGGTCAGTGCCACGGTCACTGCCGGGTGTCTGGTGGTGGGCGGGGTGTCGAATTATGGCGGGCTGAACTTCGGTTCACGTTCGGCGCTGGCCACCGGCACCGTGCAGGTCGCGCTGACCGGCGGGGTGCAATTGCAATGCACGCCGGGGGTGACGCTGAACATGAGCGTTGATGGCGGCCAGTACAACAGCAGTGGCCGGCACATGCAGGTCAACAGCGGCAGTGCGCGGGTGGCGTATGCGCTGTTTCGCGATGCGGCGTACAGCCAGAGCCTGGGCATTGGCCAGAGCGTGGCGGTGGCCTACAGCGATGCGAACAACATCAGCCTGCCGATTTACGGTCAGGTGCAATTGCCGGGCAATCAGCCTGGGGGGACGTACAGCGACGTGTTGCAGGTGCAACTGTCGTGGTAAGGCGAAGTTGAATGGCCGACAAGGAGCAGGTTTATGGGGTCAGTGACGTCACGGCATTCTTTCGTGCGCTGTGTGATGTGGACGATGGTCATGCTTGGGGCAAGCCAGGCACAAGCGGCGAGTTCGGTACTGATCTGGCCGATCGATCCGGTGCTGGAGGCTGATCAACAGGCCAGTGCGCTGTGGCTGGAAAACCGTGGCAGCGAAACGGCCAATCTGCAGATCCGCGTATTCGGCTGGAGCCAGAGTGGTTTCGCCGAGCAATACCAGAACCAGCGCGACGTGATCGGCAGCCCGCCGGTGGCGAAAATCGAGCCGGGGCAGAAACAACTGGTGCGCCTGACCCGAACCAAGGACGTACCGCCGGGGCAGGAACTGGCCTACCGGATCATCATCGACGAAATTCCCTCCGCGCAACCAGCCGCCGCTGACGGCGGAAAAACCGCGGCGGCGATTCGCTTCCAGATGCGTTACTCGTTACCGCTGTTTGCCTATGGCGCCGGGCTGTGGAGCAAAGAAGACAGCACCCGCGCGCGCGATCCCAAAGGTGTCGGCCTGCCGCAGTTGAGCTGGCGCACGGTGGCGGTGGACGGCAAGCCTTATGTCGAAGTGCGCAATCAGGGCGCGGTGCATGCGCGACTGACTGACGTGGCCATCAAACAGGCCGGGCAGAGCAAACCGTTGGCCGAAGGGCTGCTGGGTTACGTACTGCCCGGCGCGGTGATGCGCTGGCCGGCACCGACGCCGCTGACCAATGATTCGGCATTGCAGGTACGAGTAAATGGCGCGGCACAGGTGCAGAGCATCACGCCCGCCAAGTGAGTGAGTCGTAGCGCAGGCATCTGGCGTCGGCTAAAGCGGTATCAGGGAGGATTCAGTCCATTGACGGACGTAAAGCGCGTATGAACCCAGGACGGGTTCGCCGTATTCAGCGTCCGTTGTGGCTCATCACCGGCGCGTGTTGCCTGATGTTCGTTCAACCATCCGGGGCCGGCGATCTGCCGCCGCCACCTAGCGGCATGGAGGCCGTGAGTGATGCGCAGTTGTTTCTGGAATTGGTGGTCAATCAGATGAATACCGGGCGCGTAGTGGCGGTGCAGCAGCGCGACGGGCGCTTGTTTGTCCCGGCGACGGCATTGCGCGAAACCGGCATGAAACTGCCCGACAGCCTCGGCGCCGAGGTCGATCTCGACAGCCTGGCGGGGCTGCACAGTGATTACGACAGTGTTGGTCAACGCTTGCTGCTGGACGTGCCGCCGGACTGGCTACCGGAACAGTTCATCGGTAATCGCCAGAGCTATCCGCGAACGCCGGCGCTGAGCAGTTTCGGCACGTTGTTCAACTATGACCTGTACCTCAATGACACCGACGATGCTGGCACTTACCTGGCAGCGTGGAACGAAGTGCGGCTGTTCGACAGCTGGGGCACGCTGTCCAACACCGGGCAGTATCGGCAAACCTTGTCCGGTGATTCGCTCAACACGCTGGACAACGGCTACTTGCGCTACGACACCACCTGGCGTTACTCCGACGATGAGCGAATGCTCACCTACGAGGCCGGTGACGTCATCAGCGGTGCGTTGCCGTGGAGCAATTCGGTACGTCTGGGCGGCGTGCAGTTCTCGCGGGACTTTGCCGTACGCCCGGATCTGGTGACCTATCCGTTGCCGCAATTTGCCGGTGAAGCGGCGGTGCCGTCCTCGGTGGATCTGTTCATCAATGGCTACAAGTCCAGCAGCGCAGATTTGCAGCCCGGGCCGTACACGCTGACCAATATTCCTTTCATCAACGGTGCGGGCGAAGCCGTCGTAGTGACCACTGATGCGCTCGGTCGGCAAGTTTCGACCACGGTGCCGTTCTATGTCACCAGCACTTTGCTGCAAAAAGGTTTGAGCGATTTTTCTGTGGCCGCCGGTACGTTGCGTCGCGACTACGGTTTGAAGGATTTCAACTACGGGCCGGGTGTCACCTCCGGCAGCCTGCGCTATGGCGTCAGCGATAGCTTCACTCTGGAAAGCCATGCCGAAGCGGCGGACTCGCTGACACTGGGCGGCCTTGGCGGCAATTGGCAGCTCGGTAACTTCGGTGTACTCAACAGCGCTGTGAGTCAGAGCCGTTTTGACGGCGAGGGTGGTCAGCAATTAAGCCTGGGCTATCAGTACAGTAATCAGCGGTTCAGCTTTTCCTACCAACGCCTGCAACGCCACGATCAATATGCCGACCTGACTGTGGTCGACAGCCCCTATATCAGCCTTAGCCGGCGCAGCGAACAGGCGACGCTGAGTCTCAACCTCGACCGCTGGGGCAGTCTCGGCGCGGGTTATTTCGATGTGCGCGCGGCGGACGATTCGCGCACGCGGCTGCTCAACCTCAGTTGGAGCAAACCGCTGTGGCGCAACAGCAGTTTCTACCTGTCGGCCAACCGTGAGATCGGCGACAGCAACTGGGCGGTGCAGGCGCAATTGGTGATTCCGTTCGATCTGCGTGGCAGCCTGGCGATCAGCAGTGATCGCAGTAAAACCGGGCAGAGCCAGCAGCGGGTCAATTACAGTCGCGCGGTGCCGACCGAGGGCGGTGTAGGTTTCAATCTGGGTTACGCCAAGGGGGACGGCGCCGATTATCGTCAGGCCGACGTCACCTGGCGTCTGCAATCGGTGCAGTTGCAGGCCGGCGTCTACGGTACTTCTGACGCCGAAACCCGTTGGGCCGATGCCAGTGGTTCGCTGGTATGGATGGACCGTCAGGTGTTTGCTGCCAACCGCATCGACGACGCGTTTGTGGTGGTCAGCACCGATGGTTTTGCCGACATTCCGGTGCGCTACGAAAACCAGCAGGTCGGTCAGACCGACAAGAATGGTCATCTGCTGGTCCCGTGGAGCAGCGCTTATTACCGCGGCAAGTATGAAATCGACCCCCTGAATCTGCCGGCCAACGTGCGCAGCCCCAACGTCGAACAGCGCATTGCCGTGCGCCGAGGCAGCGGTTATCTGCTGGAGTTTCCGCTGAGCCGGGTGATCGCCGCGAGCATCGTCCTGGTCGACGCGCAGCAGCGAGAACTGCCGCTGGGCGCGGGTGTTTTGCACCAGCAGAGCGGCACGCGGACGGTGGTCGGTTGGGACGGGCTGGTGTATCTGGAAAACCTGCAGGTGCAGAACTCGCTGCAAGTGACGCTGGCCGACGGCAAGACCTGTCAGGCGCAGTTCAGTGTCGATCTGAATCAGGATCAGGTGCCGTTGATTGGCCCGTTGGTGTGTCAATGATCGGCGCACGCTTGCTTCTGTTGCTGGCGCTGATGCTGCCAGCGGCGGTGCAGGCTGCGTGTTCGGTGGTCAGCACCACGCCGGCGGCGTTCGGTACGCTCAGTTCGATTGCCGTGCGCACGACTTCGCAGCCCAGTTCCACATTGAATGCGGGTTTGAGTTGCACCGGTTCGCTGCTGTCCCTGCTGACCAGTAACGACCACTTCTGGGGCACTGTTTCTTCTACTCAAGGTGGTCTGGTCGGGCCGACCGGCGATGTCATCAGCTACACGATCTACGCCAACAACAGCACCAGCTACCCGCTGACGCGCGGCACGGCCTATGACTTTGCGCGTAACGGCATCATCGATGCCTTGGGCCTGCTCAACGGTACGACGCCGAAAACGGTGCCGCTGTATCTCGGTACCACCATTGGCAGCAATGTCGCCGCCGGGGTGTACACCGAGACCCTGAGTATTTTCTGGAACTGGAATTACTGCTCGGGGATCGGCATCGGTGCCATCTGTCTCGGGCGCGATATCGCCAGCGGCACGACGTCGTTGACGGTGAATCTGACGGTGTCCAACGACTGCACGATTACTGCGCCGAACATCGCCTTCGGCAGCGCGCCGGTGGTCAGCGCTTTTACCCCGGTGACCGGTCAGACGATCAATCTGGCCTGCACCAAGGGCAGTGCCTACACCGTGGGGTTGAGCGACGGGCAGAACGCGGTGAGTGTCGGCGGGCGGCGCCGGATGATTTCCGGGAGCAATTATCTGGCTTACGACATTTTCAAAAGCGCCGGCACCACGCGCTGGGGCAGTGTCGGCGCGGCACGGCGGGCGAGTACTGACGCCGAGGTCAATCCGGGGAACGGCTTGGGCACGGGCAGTCAGATCTTCAACTACAACGCGAAGATCTACACCGACCAGACCACGCCGCCGGCCGGTACTTATCTGGACAATGTCGTGCTCGACGTAGGTTTCTGAGCCTGACGCTGATCCCTTGTGGGAGCGAGCCTGCTCGCGAATGCGGTGTGTCATTCAGCAACGATGCGACTGATCTGGCGCCTTCGCGAGCAGGCTCGCTCCCACAGGGGAGAGGTGGAACTCTCAGAATTGCAGCGATTGCTTGAGCTGTTGCGCCGCCGGTGTATCGACCGGGCTGACCATCGCATAGTTGTACCCGCCGCCCGACCAGTACTCGGCCTGCAAGTCGCCATCACTGCGGCTGCCACGCGGCAAAAAGGTGTTTTTCGGCCCCGGCGGGCGCACGTAGAAACTCACCTTGTGCCCACTGCCATCCTCATACATGACCATCGCCGCCGGACCTTCATCAGTGCTGAGCAAGCGCCCGCTGACCGGTTCGAACCCGGCCGCCTTCAGATCCGGTAAACGACTGGCCCGGTTGAAATAACGATCGAGCCAGCGCTGCATGTCACCATCGCTGTCGACTTTGTAATCGGCTGGCAGCATGCCTTGCTGGGCAATCAGCCGATAGGCCTGCAACGCATCGGTCATCGGCAACATGGACGTGCGCACAAGGGTTATTTCCCGCGCCTGCCAGCCACTGAATCCGCCGACGCTGACCGCGATCAGCAATACCGCCGCGCTGACCAGATGACGACGCGACTGGCGCTGACGGCGCTGGCGGATCATCGCTGGATCAAGCGCCGGATTGGCCGGCTGCTGCAATGCGCCGCTGAGTGCCGCGCGCAATTGCTGGGCATCCTGTTGCCAGGCGCGAACCTGCGCCGCTTCATCCGGGTGACTGGCTAGCCAGGTCTCCAGCACACGCCGGTCGGCGTCGCTGAGCTGGTGGTCGACATACGCGTGCAGGTCACGCTCGTTGGGAGGCAGGCTGATCATTTGAGTATCCGCAAAGAAGGGCTGCTGATTTCGCCGTCGCTGAGTTGGCGCAAGGCCTGGCGGGCGCGGGACAGGCGCGACATCACGGTGCCGATCGGGGCGCCGAGGATCTCGGCGACCTCTTTATAGGAAAGGCCTTCCACCGACACCATCAGCAGCAGGGCGCGCTGTTCGCTGGGCAGACGGTCAAACGCTTGCAGGGTCGATTGGGCAATGACGGTGCGCTCCACCGAGGGTTCGGCATCGTCGCGCCCGGTGAAGAATTCGAGCATTCGCGCATAGCGTCGGGAGCGGCGATGGGCGTCGAGAAACTGCCGATACAGGATCGCAAACAGCCAGGCACGCAAATCGCCGTCGGCGCGTTTGTCGCCCCAACTCGACAGCGCCCGCTCAAGGCTGGCTTGCACCAGATCGTCGGCGCTGCTGCTGTTGCGTGTCAGTGACACGGCAAAGCGGCGCAATCTGGGAATGATTTCTCTCAACTGTTCGTCGAATTCGCTCATGAAATTCTGCTAGTCACTACGCTGTGGACTAGGGAGACGCCCGTCGCTGGAGGTTATTCCACGTTCGGAAAAATAAATACCGAGGCGGGGAATAAATCCACACGAGGTGCGTCTTGCTGATTCTTCCTACTTGTGGCCGATGGCCCTGGAGTTTTTCATGGTTGATCGTTCATCACCCGATGCTGCACCGCCCGGCGGGCCGCAGCGCCCGCCACTGAGTGCGGCGAGCCTGATTCTGCGTCTGGGCGGCATTGCTGTGGTTGTCGCCGCGGTGGCCGGGGCGTTTGCCTACGTTCACGGCAACTTTGACCCACAACGCCTGACGCCAAAAGCGTTGGTCGATGTGCTGGAGAAGAATAACGGCGTACACCCCGGGTTTCGCCGTAACCACGCCAAAGGCGTGTGCGTGATCGGCCATTTCGAGAGCAGTGGTGAGGCACGGGTGTTTTCCACTGCGCAGGTGTTCAACGAACCGCAGACGCCGGTGGTCGGGCGTTTCGCGCTGCCAGCGGGCAATCCGTACGCACCGGACAGCAGCGTGCCGATTCGCAGTCTGGCGTTGCGGTTCACCCAGGCCAATGGGCAGCAGTGGCGCACCGGGATGAACAGCATGCCGGTGTTCCCGGTCGGTACGCCTGAGGCGTTTTATCAATTGCAGCAGGCGCAGTCGCCGGATCCGGCTACTGGTAAACCGGATCCGAGCAAGGTGCCGGCGTTCTTTGCCTCGCACCCGGAAACCGTGCCGTTTCTGACCTGGGTGAAGACCGCCAAACCTTCGGCCAGTTACGCCACCGAAACCTATAACAGCGTCAACGCGTTCTATCTGGTCGACGCCAGCGGTAAAAAGCAGGCCGTACGCTGGAGCATGACGCCGTTGGCGCGGGATGCGGCGGGCGCCACTGCGCCTGAGGGCGGCGACTTTCTTGAGAAGGATCTGGTGCAACGTTTGGCCGCAGGATCGCTGCGCTTTCAGTTGAACATCACCCTGGCCAATCCTGAGGATCCGGTGAACGACGCCAGCAAGACCTGGCCCCAAGGGCGCAAGGTGTTGAATGCGGGCACGTTGGTGCTGGAAAAGACCCAGCCGCAACTGAGCGGCGAATGCCGTGACATCAACTATGACCCGCTGGTACTGCCAGCCGGCATTCAGGGTTCCGACGACCCATTGCTCGCGGCCCGTTCCGCCGGTTACGCCAATTCCTATCTGCGTCGCACCAGCGAAGTCAGCCAGTTGCCCGCTGCCAAGCAGGAGGCTCGTCCATGAGAACCCAACCGACGCATTTCGCCCTGTTGGCGCGCCTGCTGCACTGGCTGATGGCGCTGATGATCATCGCCATGCTGTTTATCGGTGCCGGCATGGTCACCTCGGTTTCCGAGCGGCATGAATGGCTGATCCATCTGCACAAACCGCTGGGCATCGCGATTCTGGCGCTGGTGATTGTGCGTTTGCTGGTGCGACTGACTACGCGCCAGCCACCGCTGCCGGCGGATCTGCCGGGTTGGCAAGTGCTGGCGGCCAAGGCTTCACATCTGTTGTTGTACGCGTTGATGCTGGTGTTGCCGTTGCTCGGTTGGGCGATGATCAGCGCTTCGGGTGAGCCGGTGATGCTCAGCACAGCGTTGCAGTTGCCAGCGATCGTTCCGGCGGACGCGCAGCTGTTTGCGCTGCTGCGCAAGGCGCATGGCTATCTGGCCTATCTGCTATTCCTGACGGTGCTGCTGCACCTGGCGGCGGCGCTGTTTCATGGCTGGATCCGCCGCGACGAGGTGCTCGACAGTATGTTGCGCGGTCGCGATCGCAGTTAACCCGCTTGAGTGGCGCATCGTGCCGGTGCGCCGCTTTTCAGGGTCAGCCACCAGTACGCCAGCGCCACGGCGTTGATGCCCGCGCCGAGCAGGCACACGCCGGTCCAGCCGGCCCACACGTACATCGCGGTCGAGCCGATGGAGCCGAGCGCGCTGCCGATCGAGTAAAACAACATGTAACCGGCGGTGAGACGGCTTTGCGCTTCGGGGCGCACAGCGTAAATCATGCTTTGGCTGGTGACATGCACGGCTTGCAGACCCAAATCGAGGGTGATCACACCAAGCAGTAATGCCCACAATGAGGATTGGGTGAGGGCGATTGGCAGCCAGGAGGCAAGCATCAGCAACAGCGAAAGTCCGCTGACCCATTGGCCGAGGCCGCGATCAGCCAGATGCCCGGCCCGTGCGGCGGCCAGCGCACCCGCTGCGCCGGCCAGTCCGAACAGACCGATTTCACTGTGCGACAACGACAGTGGCGGCGCGGCCAGTGGCAACACCATCGGCGTCCACAGCACCATCGCGCTGGCGAAGGTCAGCAGGGCGAGCATCGCGCGTTGGCGCAGCACCGGTTCTTCTTTGAACAGGCTGAACACCGAGGCGATCAGTGCGATGTAGCCAGTCGTCGGCTGCGGGGGTTCATGCTTGGGCAGCACGCGAAACAGCAGCAATGCCATCACCAGGGTCAGCCCGGCTGACAGAAAGTAGATTGCACGCCACCCAGCCAGATCGGCCATACCGCCAGCAACCGTGCGAGCCAGCAAGATGCCGACGACGATGCCGCTGGTGACCACTCCGACCACGCGACCGCGTTGTGCCGGGACAGCAAGTGTGGCGGCGTAAGCCACCAGCACCTGCGTGACCACGGCGAGCAGCCCCGTCAACGTCATGCCGAGCAGCAGCCAGACACTGCTGGGCGCCAGCGCGATCATCAACAACGCCACTGCCGACAGCAGTGTTTGAGTGACGATCAATCGGCGTCGATTGAGCAGATCGCCGAGGGGCACCAGTAACACCAGACCGATGCCGTAACCGATTTGCGTCAGGGTGATGACGATGCCGATAGTCGCCGGCGACATCGCAAACGCTTCAGCCATCGCGTCCAGCAAAGGCTGGGCGTAATACACGTTGCCCACGGCCAGCCCACAGGCCACAGAGAAAAGCAAAACGACACTGCTTTTGAGAGGTTTCATATCCCGCATCCTTTTAGGTTTCAAAATAAAACCTTGATTACGGTATTGATTCGGGTTTTATTTTGCAACCTGTTTGCGCGAAAGTACGAATGGCAGAAAGCAAAAGATCGCAGACAAGCTGCGATCTCTTGAGGGACGGAGGGGGGATCAGCGCAGGGTATCAACCATGTCGGCGATGGTCGTCAGCACGTCTTTACCCAACTGTTTTGAGCGCTTGCCCGACCAGCCGGTTTCCTTGTCGGGATGGTCGTCATGATCCTTGAACGGCATTTCCAGGGTCAGCGACAGGCAGTCGTATTTCTGCCCGACGCTGTTGCAGGCCAGGGTCATGTTGGCCTGGCCCGGTTCGTCGCGGGTGTAGCCGTACTTGGTCTGGAAGTCTTTGGTGGTGTGTTTCAGGTGATTGCGGAAGTGCTCTTCGAGCTTCTCGATGCGCGGCGTGTAGCCCGGATTGCCTTCGCAGCCGGCGGTGAATACGTGGGGGATTGTTTCATCGCCATGGGCGTCCAGGAACAGATCGACGCCGTACTTTTCCATTTGCTGCTGGACGAAGAGCACCTCGGGACTGATCTCCTGGCTGGCGTTCTGCCAGGCCCGGTTCAAATCCTGGCCCATGGCGTTGGTGCGCAAATGGCCATGGAACGCACCGTCCGGATTCATGTTCGGCACCAGGTACAGATCGGCACTGGTGAGCAACTTGTTCAGCACCGGATCATCGTGCCTTTCCAGGCGCTCGATCACGCCTTCCATGAACCATTCGGCCATGTGCTCACCGGGATGTTGCTGAGCGATGATCCAGATTTTGCGTTGGCCTTCGGCTCCCGAACCTTTGCGCAGCAACTGAATGTCACGACCTTCGATGCTTTTACCGGTCGCCAGTAATTCGGTGCCGGCCTTGCTCAGTGCCTGCTCGATCAGCCAGTCGTGACGGCCACGGCTGTAGGGTTCGAAATAGGCAAACCAGGCGTGGGTCTGGGTGGCTTCGAGGCAGAAACGCAGACAGTCGCCTTCGAAAATGGTCGGCACGCGGAACCAGTTGACGTGATCATAAGACGCTACGGCCTGATAACCCGGCCAGCCCTTGCTGTACGTGGATTGGCTGGCGTTGTTCAGGCGAAACCAGTGTTCCTGGCCGACGTGCAAGCCGCTGGCCTTGAAGTGAAACCATTGAAAGTGGGCGCTGCGCGTATCCGGACGAATGGCCAGAACCGGATTGAGCGGATTGCTGATGTCGATGACTTGGATGTTGCCGCTGTCGAAGTTGGCGCTGATGTCGAACGAAGATTTGGCCACGGTCATAATCGATTCCTGAATATGATTTTTATGGCCGTTACTGTACACGCAGGCAGGGCTGAAACCGAGGGGAATTGCGGGGTGTGGCGGGGGGCGTCCTCCATGACGCGGATGCAGCTTAGAGAGTGTGCGATTGATTCTCAAGTGCTAATTGTCATTAGTTTGCCCCAATGTGGCCGGGGTTGGCTTGTCATTCGATATTCTTTTGATATTGTCCGCGCCATAGAATTTGCAACACCTGAAGACTTCATTAGCCTGAAGCCACAAGCCCGAAAAACGGGCAAAAAAAGACCCGGCAAAAAGCCGGGTCAAAAACCGTGATTAGCCTGATGAGGAGATAGTCCAGAAGACCGACCTAAGGTCTCTGGTCCATCGACTGATCTCGCGACCAGCTGCATGCAATAATAATCATTATCATTTGCAAGTCAAATGTTTTTATCTGCGCGATTGGAAAATTCTTTCCTGTCCGTCTGCATTTCCGTTCCTCACGCTTCATCGCCATCAAGCGAATGGTCGACCATCGCCCGCGCCATATCCACCATGTGCACCACTGAAAAAGCCAGGTCGCGACTCGCGCCTTGCAGGTTTTCCGCTGCCTTGAACGCCGTGGCTGCGGCACAGCGCAACAGATCCGAGGCGTGCACCAAGGCTTCTTCGCCGCTCAGATGGCGCCTGACATCGAAAAAACGTTCGTCGACCTCGGGTTCTGACACAGCTGGTTTCAAGTAATAGTCCAGCGCTCGCTGGGCTGCCGCATTGCCCTGAGGCGAGCTGAAAGTGGTGTCCATTTGCAGATCGGGCAAGTCTTTGCTGCTGATATTCATGATGAAGGGCACTCCTTGTTGAGGGGAAATCCGTGAACCTCAGAATAGTACGTGTTGTAGTCATTACTAAAATTTAAATACTACAATTTGTGTTTTGTAGCCCGCAGGGCGTCCGCTAAGGTGCCGCACATGGATAAATGGATTGAGTTGGTCAAGGCCAAGATGAGTGAACTCAAAATCACTCAAACAGAGCTCGGAGAGCGCGTCGGCATGTCCCAGGGCGGGATCGGCCATTGGCTGAACAAGCGTCGCGAACCCGGCATCACGGAAATGAATCGCGTGCTGCAAGCGCTGGGCATGGATTTTCTGGAAGTGGTGCTGGTGATCCGGGAACCGCAAATAACATCTGACGACGACATGCCGCTGGCGCAGAAGTACAACCCTTACTTCCGTTACCCGGTCAGCGATTGGCAGACGACCTGCGAGGTGCGCGAGAGCGATGCGGCATCCTACGCCAAGGCATCAGGCAAACAGCGTTTCGAACTGACGGATTACCACGCGCGTGGCCCGGCGTTCTGGCTGACGGTGACGGGGGATTCGATGACCGCTCCCAGTGGCCAGAGCATCGCCGAAGGCATGCTGATTCTGGTTGATCCGGCGGCCGAGGCGGTGCCCGGCAAACTGGTGATCGCTCAGTGGCCCGACAGCCCTGAAGCGATTTTTCGCAAACTCGACGAAGAGGGCGGCCAGCGTTACCTGGTGCCGCTCAATCCGACGTGGCCAAAGGCGCTGCTGACCGATGAGTGTCGAATCATCGGTGTTGTGGTTCAGGCAACGGCGCGTTACTAGTCAGATCGATCCTCGCCAGGCGTAGGATCGATCCTCACATTCACACTTCTTCAAGTTCAACCAAAGCGCTGCCTTCGCCGACCATTTCACCTTCCTGGCAATACAGAGCTTTGATCACCCCGGCGTGCGGCGCGCGAATACTGTGCTCCATCTTCATCGCTTCCAGCACCACCAATTGCGCGCCGGCTTCGACCGATTGCCCGGCCTCGACCAGCACACGGACAATGCTGCCGTTCATGGGCGCCGTCAGGCCGCCCTGATGGCTGTGGCTGGCTTCGACAGCGCTGATCGGGTCGTACGCTTCGATGCGCCGCAACTCACCTTCCCATTGCAGGTACAGCGCATCGCCTTGGCGAATCGCACGCAACGTACGACGGACGCCTTCGTGCTCGACGATAAGCACCTCGCCGGACAGTCTGGCGTGGTCAGCGGCGCTCAGCGTCAAGGCTCTGTCCTGCCCCTCGCAAGTCAAATGCAGAGTGATTTCCCGTGGCAGACCCGCACGCAAACCGCTGTTGAGCGACCAGGGCGAAGCAGGGTCATCCTGGCGCGCCAACTGCGGCAGACTCTGCGCAACCGCCTGAGCCGCTGCGTTCCAGAAGGCATCGCTCAACGTACCCGTGGCGGGCAGCAATTGCTCCTGATAGCGCGGAATAAATCCGGTATCCAGTTCCGCCGCCGCGAACGCAGGGTGCGCAATGATCCGCCGCAAGAAGTTGATGTTGGTTTTCAAACCGCCAATCGCGAACTCATCAAGCATGCTCAGCAAACGCAGTCGCGCCTGTTCACGATCCTCACCCCAGGCAATCAGCTTGCCGAGCATCGGGTCGTAGAACGGCGAAATTTCATCGCCTTCCTCAACCCCGCTATCGATCCTGCGCCCAGGCCCCTCAGCCGATTCGCGATACAACGCCAGACGCCCGGTTGCCGGCAGGAAGTCATTCGCAGGATCCTCGGCGTACAAGCGCACTTCAATCGCATGGCCGTTCAACGGCACCTGCTCCTGAGTGATCGGCAGCGCCTCACCACGGGCAACGCGGATCTGCCACGCCACCAGATCGAGACCGGTGATAGCCTCGGTCACCGGGTGCTCCACTTGTAACCGCGTGTTCATCTCCATAAAGAAGAATTCACCGCGCGCATCCAGTAGAAACTCCACCGTACCGGCACCGACATAACCAATCGCCTGCGCCGAACGCACGGCTGCTTCGCCCATCGCCCGACGCAGCTCCGGGGACAATCCTGGTGCCGGCGCTTCTTCAACGACTTTCTGATGGCGACGCTGGATCGAGCAATCACGCTCATTGAGGTACAGGCAATTGCCATGCTGATCGGCGAACACCTGGATTTCCACGTGACGCGGCTTGAGCAGATATTTTTCCACCAGCATCCGCGAATCGCCGAACGATGACTGCGCTTCACGCTGTGCCGAGGCCAGAGCTTCGGCCAGCTGGCTGACGTCCTCGACCACTTTCATGCCTTTGCCGCCACCGCCAGCCGTGGCTTTGAGCAGCACCGGATAACCGATGCGTTCGCAGGCATCGCGGAAGGTGTCCAGATCCTGTGCTTCGCCGTGATAACCCGGCACCAGAGGCACACCGGCGGTTTCCATCAACGCTTTGGCAGCGGACTTGCTGCCCATCGCATCGATGGCCGAGGCAGGTGGGCCGAGGAAAATCAGCCCGGCGGCTTCGATGGCGCGAGCGAATCCGGCGTTTTCCGAGAGAAACCCGTAACCCGGATGAATCGCCTGCGCGCCGCTGGCTTTGGCCGCCGCGATCAGTTTGTCGATTTGCAGATAACTCTCGGCCGCTTTGCTGCCGCCGAGGTCAACGCGAATGTCCGCTTCACGGCTGTGCCGCGCCTCGCGATCGATGGCGCTGTGCACGGCGACCGTGGTCAGACCCAAGGCTTTGGCGGTACGCATCACACGGCAAGCAATTTCGCCACGGTTGGCCACCAGCAAGGTGGTGAGAACAGGTGCGCTCATCAACGCGGCTCCTTGGTGGTGGTTGCGGCTTGCCAGCTCGGCGGACGCTTTTGCAGGAAGGCGCGCAAGCCTTCCTGACCTTCAGGGCTGACGCGGATGCGGGCGATGGCATTTTCGGTATAGCGGCGCAGCGCCGGGGTCAGCGAACCGTTGCCGACCTCGCGCAACAAGTCTTTGCTGGCGCGCATCGCGGCGGGGCTGTTGAGTAACAGGGTGTTTATCCACTGTTCAACTTGCTGATCAAGTTCAGCGGCCGGATAGCTTTCGGACAACAAACCGATTTCCCGTGCGCGTTGGCCGCCAAAACGTTCGGCGCTCAGCGCATAACGCCGCGCCGCGCGCTCGCCAATGGCTTGCACCACGAACGGACTGATCACCGCCGGCGCCAGGCCGATGCGCACTTCCGACAGGCAGAATTGCGCATCATCGGCGCCAATCGCCATGTCACAGCAACTGATCAACCCCAGCGCTCCACCAAACGCCGCGCCTTGCACCACGGCCACGGTCGGGATCTTCAGCTTGGCGAGGTTGTACATCAGCTCCGCGAGTTCGCGGGCGTCGTCGAGGTTGGTGTGGTAATCGAGTTCGGCCGATTGCTGCATCCACGCCAGATCGGCGCCGGCGCTGAAGTGCTTGCCACGGCCGCGCACCAGCAGGAAACGCAGGCTGGCGTCGCTGGCGACTTTGTCCAGCGCCAGGATCAGTTCGCGGATCATCTCGGCGTTGAACGCGTTGTTCTTTTCCGCGCGGTTGAGCCACAGCGTGGCGAAACCGCGTGGGTCGCTTTGCAGTTCGAGGGTGTTGAAGTCACTCATATTCATCCGTCTCCACGGTTCCTGTGGGAGCGAGCCTGCTCGCGAAAGCGTTGTATCAGTCGACATTTCCAGTACCTGACAAACCGTATTCGCGAGCAAGCTCGCTCCCACAAAAAATCACATCCGGAACACGCCGAAGCGGCTCGGTTCGATTGGCGCGTTCAGCGACGCGGACAAGGCCAGGGCCAGCACATCGCGGGTCTGCGCCGGATCGATGACGCCGTCGTCCCACAGCCGTGCGCTGGAATAGTAGGGGTGACCCTGCTCTTCGTACTGGTCGAGGATCGGTTGCTTGATCTCGGCCTCCTGCTCGGCACTGAAGTTTTGGCCGCTGCGTTCAGCCTGTTCGCGTTTGACCTGCACCAACACGCCCGCCGCCTGCTCGGCGCCCATCACGCCAATGCGCGCGTTCGGCCACATCCACAGGAAACGTGGATCGTATGCGCGGCCGCACATGCCGTAGTTGCCGGCACCGAAGCTGCCGCCGATGATCACGGTGAATTTCGGCACTTTGGCGCAAGCCACCGCTGTTACCAGTTTCGCGCCGTGCTTGGCGATGCCGCCGGCCTCGTATTTCTGCCCGACCATGAAGCCGGTAATGTTCTGCAGAAACAGCAGGGGAATGCCGCGCTGGCAGGCCAGTTCGATGAAGTGCGCGCCTTTCTGCGCGGCTTCGGCGAAGAGGATGCCGTTGTTCGCCAGAATCGCGATCGGGTAGCCGTGCAGATGCGCAAAGCCACACACCAGCGTGGTGCCGAACAAAGCCTTGAATTCATCGAACACCGAACCGTCGACCAGTCGCGCAATCACTTCGCGCACGTCGAACGGTTGTTTGGCATCGGCCGAGACCACGCCGTACAACTCATCGCTGGCGTACAGCGGCGCAATCGGCGCGCGCTGCTGCACCTCGCCGAGCTTGCGCCAGTTAAGGTTGGCGACGCTGCGGCGGGCGAGGGCGAGGGCATGTTCGTCGCTCTCGGCGTAGTGGTCGGCGACCCCGGAAATCTTGCAGTGCACATCGGCGCCGCCCAGATCCTCGGCACTGACCACTTCACCGGTCGCAGCTTTCACCAATGGCGGGCCGGCGAGGAAAATCGTCGCCTGATTGCGCACCATGATCGCTTCATCCGCCATCGCCGGCACGTAAGCGCCGCCTGCGGTGCAGGAGCCCATGACCACGGCGATCTGCGGAATGCCCATCGCGCTCATATTGGCCTGGTTGAAGAAGATCCGCCCGAAGTGCTCGCGGTCCGGGAACACTTCATCCTGGCGCGGCAGGTTGGCGCCACCGGAGTCCACCAGATAGATGCACGGCAGGCGATTCTGCTGCGCGATGGTCTGCGCGCGCAGGTGTTTTTTCACGGTCAGCGGGTAGTACGAACCGCCCTTAACCGTCGCATCGTTGGCGACGATCATGCACTCGACACCTTCGACCCGGCCGATCCCGGCGATTACGCCAGCGGCAGGAACCTCTTCGCCATACACGGCATGGGCGGCCAATTGGCTGATTTCCAGAAACGGCGAACCCGGATCAAGCAAGCGGTTGATGCGCTCGCGCGGCAGCAATTTGCCCCGTGAAGTGTGGCGTTCCTGAGCTTTCGCGCCACCACCCTGCGCCACTTGGGCGAGCAGGGTGTGCAGCGCGTCGACCTGTTTGAGCATCGCCGCGCTGTTGGCGGCGAACTCCGCTGAACGAGGGTTGAGCTGAGTGTGCAAGGTAGCCATGGTCAGCTCCGTTTAGCGGGTTTCGTTGAACAGTTCGCGACCGATCAGCATGCGACGGATCTCACTGGTGCCGGCGCCGATTTCGTACAGCTTGGCGTCACGTAGCAAGCGACCCGCCGGGAATTCGTTGATGTAGCCGTTACCGCCAAGAATCTGGATCGCGTCGAGGGCCATTTGCGTGGCGCGCTCGGCGGTGTAGAGGATCACCCCGGCGGCGTCTTTACGGGTGGTTTCACCGCGTTCGCAGGCCTGGGCAACCGCATAGAGGTAGGCGCGACTGGCGTTGAGTTGGGTGTACATGTCGGCGACTTTGCCCTGGATCAGCTGGAATTCCCCGATGCTCTGGCCGAATTGTTTGCGGTCGTGGATGTACGGCACGATCAGGTCCATGCACGACTGCATGATCCCGGTCGGGCCACCGGACAGTACGACGCGCTCGTAATCGAGGCCGCTCATCAACACTTTGACGCCGCCGTTGAGCACGCCGAGGATGTTTTCTTCCGGCACTTCAACGTCATCGAAGAACAGTTCGCAGGTGTTGGAACCGCGCATGCCGAGCTTGTCGAACTTGTTGCTGCGGCTGAAGCCTTTCCAGTCGCGCTCGACGATGAATGCGGTAATGCCGTGTGGGCCTTTTTCCAGATCGGTCTTGGCGTAGATCACGTAGGTGTTGGCGTCAGGGCCGTTGGTGATCCAGGTTTTGCTGCCGTTGAGGACGAAGCGGTCGCCGCGTTTGTCGGCGCGCAGCTTCATCGAGACCACGTCGGAACCGGCGTTGGGCTCGCTCATCGCCAGTGCGCCAACGTGCTCGCCGCTGATCAGCTTCGGCAGGTATTTGGATTTCTGTTCGTGGTTGCCGTTGCGGTTGATCTGGTTGACGCAGAGGTTGGAATGCGCACCGTAGGACAACGCCACCGAGGCCGAGCCGCGGCTGATTTCTTCCATCGCCACCACGTGCGCGAGGTAACCCAGACCCGCGCCGCCGTACTCTTCCGGCACGGTGATGCCGAGCAGGCCCATGTCACCGAACTTGCGCCACATGTCGGCGGGGAACAGGTTGTCGCTGTCGATCTGCGCCGCGCGCGGGGCAATCTCCTTGGCGACAAAGGACTGAACCTGATCGCGCAGCATGTCGATGGTTTCACCGAGGGCGAAGTTCAGGGATGGATAGCTCATGGGTCACCTTTTGGCTTTTTTGTAGGGTGGGGAGAGCGCGCACTCGGCTCCCACCTTTACGTTAACGTAAGCCTGTGACGGATGGGTGTCAATCATCCTTTACGTTAACGTCAACTTGAGCGAGAGTAGGGGCAGTTCAAGATTGAAAGCTGATTGGTTTTTGTAGGAGTGAGCCTGCTCGCGATGGCGTTGTGTCAGTCGACGTAAATGTTGACTGATGGATCGAGATCGCGAGCAGGCTCACTCCTACAAGTGATCGTCGGCAACCCATAAATAAAGACAATAGGGGTCGTCATGGATCAACCCAGTGCAAACCCGCAGCGTAGCTACACCCGTGGCTCTCAGGACAAAGCCTTGCTGGCGATGACCATCGGGCAGAAGTTCGATCAAACGGTCGCGCAGTACCCTGACGGCGAGGCGCTTGTCGTCCGCCATCAGCAACTGCGTTATTCCTGGCGACAACTGGCCGACGCGGTGGACCTGCACGCCAGAGCGCTGCTCGCTCTGGGTTTGCAAGCGGGGGATCGCCTCGGTATCTGGGCGCCGAACTGCGCGCAGTGGTGCATCACTCAAGTCGCCACCGCAAAAATCGGCGTGATCCTGGTCAACATCAACCCGGCCTATCGCAGCTCCGAACTCGAATACGTGCTCAAACAATCCGGCTGCCAATGGCTGGTCTGCGCCGGGGCATTCAAGTCCTCCAACTACCACACCATGTTGCTGGGATTGGTGCCGGAACTGGCCGAGCAATCCATCGGCCAATTGCGCAGCGAACGTCTGCCAGAACTGCGTGGAATGATCAGCCTCGACCCGCAGCCACCGTCAGGTTTCCTGCCGTGGTCGCAATTGGCCGATATGGCAGCCAGTGTCTCTAAAGAGCAACTACACGAACGCAGCAACAGCCTGCACTTTGATCAGCCGGTGAACATCCAGTACACCTCCGGCACCACCGGTTTCCCCAAAGGCGCGACCCTCAGCCACTACAACATTCTCAACAACGGTTACATGGTCGGCGATAGCATTGGTCTGACCCCGCACGACCGCCTGGTGATCCCGGTGCCGCTGTACCACTGCTTCGGCATGGTCATGGGCAACCTCGGCTGCATCACCCACGGCAGCACGATGATTTACCCCAACGATGCCTTCGATCCTTTACTGACCCTGCAAACCGTCGCCGAAGAAAAAGCCACCGGCCTCTACGGTGTCCCGACCATGTTCATCGCCATGCTCGATCAGCCGCAACGCGCCGAGTTCGATCTGTCGAGCCTGCGCACCGGGATCATGGCTGGCGCGACGTGCCCGATCGAGGTAATGCGCCGGGTCATCAGCGAGATGCACATGAGCGAAGTGCAGATCGCCTATGGCATGACCGAAACCAGCCCGGTGTCGCTGCAAACCGGCCCGAACGACGAGCTGGAATTGCGCGTGACCACCGTCGGCCGCACCCAGCCACAGCTGGAAAGCAAGATCATCGACGAAGCCGGCAACCTCGTGCCGCGCGGCACCATCGGCGAACTGTGCACCCGTGGCTACAGCGTGATGCTCGGCTACTGGAGCAATCCGCAGGCCACCGCTGAAGCCATCGATGAGGCCGGCTGGATGCACACCGGCGACCTGGCGAGCATGAACGAGGAGGGTTACGTCAACATTGCCGGGCGTAACAAGGACATGATCATCCGTGGCGGCGAGAACGTTTATCCGCGTGAGCTGGAAGAGTTTTTCTTCACCCATCCGGCGGTGGCGGACGTGCAGGTGATCGGCATTCCGTGCTCGCGTTACGGTGAGGAGATTGTTGCCTGGATCAAATTTCATCCCGGCCACAGCGCTTCGGAGTTGGAACTGCAAACCTGGTGCAAGGAGCGCATCGCGCACTTCAAGACGCCACGGCACTTCAAGTTCGTCGAAGAGTTTCCGATGACGGTGACGGGCAAGATTCAGAAATTCAGAATGCGTGAAATAACCATCGAGGAGCTGCGCGAAAAGCAGGCCTGACACAAACCCAACCCCCTGTAGGAGTGAGCCTGCTCGCGATAGCGTCGTGTCAGTCGATGAAAATATTGAATGGTATACCGCTATCGCGAGCAGGCTCACTCCTACAGGGGATCGGTGTTGGAAAGAGGAATCACAGAAAGCACAAAGGGGAGCCGAGGCTCCCCTTTAATTTTGTCGTCGCGTGCTCTTTTTTATTATTGAGGGTCGGTCTGTTGTTGTTTTTGGCAACCGTGGCCCTTTACCGCTGTTTTTGGCGACCCCCATCCGGGGTCAAGAGCAAACGTATTTTTTTGAGCGCTGATCTACTTTCTCGCTAAGCGATCCAACCGATTCGGGAGCTACCTGAAGGTAGTTTTATTGTTCTCTGCCCGGTTGCGGGTCACTCCTGAGAGCACCCTGAAAAGTACACCTTCTCCAAAAAAATCTGTTAGCTGCGTCTCTGCCGTGTTGTTTTTGTTATGTCAGAGTCGGTACGTCTTGTTTTTATTGGTTTGCCGCTTTTTATTCTTGTTATGCCATAGAGATAGCAGAAGCCGTGCCAACTTTTAAAATCCTTTGTAAATCAATAGCTTGAGAATTTCGGTGTTTTTTCACTCCGACGAAACCAGACAATTTGTTTCCGTGTTACTCGCTTCAACCCACATTCCGGACACAGCGGTAACACCTTGTCCCCTCACTGTGCGCTGCGAGCCTTGGCCACGCGCGAACCGCTCGGGCGGCCGAGCACCGCGCTGATCTGTTGACCCGCAGCAATCAAGGCGTCCAGGTCGAGTCCGGTCTTGATGCCGAGGCCGTTGAGCAGGTACACCACATCTTCGGTAGCAACGTTACCGCTCGCGCCTTTGGCGTACGGGCAGCCGCCGAGGCCCGCGATAGAGCTGTCGAACACCGAAATGCCTTCGAGCAGGCTGGCGTAGATGTTGGCCATGGCCTGACCGTAGGTGTCGTGGAAATGCCCGGCGAGCTTGTCCCGTGGCACTTGCGCTGAAACCACGTCGAACAGGCGCCGAGTCGCGCCAGCGGTGCCGGTGCCAATGGTGTCGCCCAGCGATACTTCGTAGCAGCCCATCGCATACAACTCGCGCGCGACCATCGCCACTTGTTCCGGCGCGACCGTGCCTTCGTACGGGCAACCGAGCACACAGGACACGTAACCGCGCACGGTAACGCCGTGCTGTTTCGCCGCTTCCATGATCGGCGCAAAGCGCGCCAGGCTTTCGCTGATCGAACAATTGATGTTGCGCTGCGAGAAGGCTTCGGAGGCAGCGGCGAACACCGCGACTTCCTTGACCCCGGCGGCTATGGCGTCTTCGAAGCCGCGCAGGTTCGGCGCCAGTGCACCGTAGGTCACGCCGGGCTTACGTTGAATCTGCGCGAACACCTCGGCAGAACCGGCCATTTGCGGTACCCATTTCGGCGAAACGAAACTGCCGACTTCTATATAGCCAAGGCCGGCGGCGCTGAGAGCATCGACCAGTTGCACCTTGTCGGCAACGCTGATCGGTTGGGCTTCGTTCTGCAGGCCATCGCGCGGGCCGACTTCGATCAGGCGTACTTGGGAGGGGAGGGACATGGCGGTTGACCTGCTCTTTTGAATTCGTGGAGAACCCTTGTAGGAGTGAGCCTGCTCGCGATAGCGGTGTGTCAGATAATATTTGTTCGACTGATACACCGCTATCGCGAGCAGGCTCACTCCTACAGGCGATTTGTGTTGTTTGTCAGATCGCCTGCTGGCTCTTGAGCGTCTGCTCCAGCGCCTGCACGCAGCGCTCTTCAGCAGTATCGAGTTCCAGTTTCATCTGTTCGATATCCAGCAACTGCTGCTCCAGCTGCTCGCGGCGCTCAGTGATTTTCGTCAGCATGCTGTTGAGCTGTTTGGTGTTACCGCTGGACGGGTCGTAAAGCTCGATCAGTTCGCGGCACTCGGCCAGAGAGAAACCAATGCGCTTTCCGCGCAGGATCAGCTTCAGGCTGACCTTGTCGCGCGGCGAATAGATGCGTTCCTGGCCACGGCGCTCAGGGCTGAGCAGGCCTTGCTCTTCATAAAAGCGGATCGCCCGGGTGGTGATGTCCAGCTCGCGGGCGAGGTCGGAGATGCTGTAAGTCTGGCTGCTCATGGAAGCGCTCGGAAAAAGGTCTTGGCGCTAAGCTAATGGCAGGTTGACGTTTACGTCAAGCAGGATGATCTGTGGTGTTCATGCTGGCCTCATCGCGAGCAGGCTCACTCCTACAGTTGACCGTGTTTCATCTGAAGAAATGCAACCAATTGTAGGAGTGAGCCTGCTCGCGATGGCAGCGCCGCGGTTCAAAGCCCTACACCTTATCGAGCTTCTTCTCCTGCGCCGTCACCTGCTGGCACAACTCGATCATCTGCTCGCGCATCCAGCGATTCGCCGGATCCTGATCGGTGCTTTCATGCCAGTACAAATGCGTCTCCACCGGCGGCACATCATTCACCGGCAGATTGAACGCCTGCAATTCATGCCGACGGGCAAAACGTTCCGGTACGGTCATGACCATGTCGGTCTGCTGCATCACTTGCGAGGCCATCAAATAGTGCTGTGAACGCAGGGCAATCTTGCGCTGAATGCCCATTTTGCCCAGCGCCAGATCGACATACCCCAGGCCACTGCGGCGGCTGGAAATGTGGATATGCGTCAGCGACAAGTAATCATCCAGGGAGAGTTTTTCCTTGCCCGCCATCGGATGCCCCTTGCGCATCGCACACACGTAACGGTCTTCCATCAGCTTGACGTGGCGCACCTGCGGGTCGGTGTTGAGCGGCGCATCCACGGCAAAATCCAAGCGTCCGGCCGCGAGTTCCTTGGTGGTCTCGCGGCGTTTGGACAGGAAACTTTCGATGATCACGGTCGGCGCCAAGCGGCGCAGGCGCTGAAACAGCGGCGGCAGAATCACCGCTTCGGTGAGGTCGGTCATGCTGATGCGGTAGGTCTTGACCGCTTGTGCCGGGTTGAAAATGCGGCTTTCCTGAACCGACACACGCAGCAGTGACAGCGCGTTGCGCACCGGGCCGATGATGTTCTGCGCCATCGGCGTCGGCACCATGCCCTGAGCCGTGCGCACGAACAGCGGATCGTTGAAGGTTTCGCGCAACCGCGCCAAGGCGTTGGATACCGCCGGCTGCGTGATGCCGACAATCTGCCCGGCGCGGGTCAGGTTGGCTTCGGTATAGATCGCGTCGAAGACGATGAAAAGGTTGAGGTCGACCTTGCTCAGATTCATAACGCGGTTTCTCTTGTTTTTAAGGGCTGACGATCACTGGATCATATATCGGTGATGAATGTTTATACACGCCGAGAATAGGCTAGGTAAATTATCAGCGCTGTTCTAGCATCGATTGCATGACTTGAACAACCTCTGCCCAAGAAGGTAATTGATCATGGATTTCGCTTATTCGCCCAAGGTGCAAGAACTGCGTGAGCGCGTGACCGCGTTCATGGACACTTACGTTTATCCGGCTGAGGCGGTGTTCGAACGCCAGGTTGCCCAAGGCGATCGCTGGCAGCCGACGGCGATCATGGAGGAGCTAAAAGCCAAGGCCAAGTCCGAAGGTTTGTGGAACCTGTTCCTGCCGGAGTCGGAACTCGGTGCCGGCCTGACCAACCTCGAATACGCGCCGCTCGCGGAAATCATGGGTCGCTCGCTGCTCGGGCCGGAGCCGTTCAACTGCTCGGCGCCAGACACCGGCAACATGGAAGTGCTGGTTCGCTATGCCAACGAAGAACAGAAACAACGCTGGCTCGAACCGTTGCTACGCGGCGAGATTCGCTCGGCGTTCGCCATGACCGAACCGGACGTGGCTTCGTCTGACGCGACCAACATGGCCGCCCGCGCCGTGCGTGATGGTGACGAGTGGGTGATCAACGGCAAAAAATGGTGGACGTCCGGCGCCTGTGATCCGCGCTGCAAGATCCTGATCTTCATGGGTCTGAGCAATCCCGATGCACCGCGCCACGCCCAGCATTCGATGATCCTCGTGCCGGTCGACACACCCGGGGTGAAAATCGTCCGTCCGCTGCCGGTATTCGGTTACGACGACGCACCACACGGCCACGCCGAAGTACTGTTCGACAACGTACGTGTGCCGTATGAAAACGTCCTGTTGGGTGAAGGCCGCGGCTTTGAAATTGCGCAAGGTCGTCTCGGCCCAGGCCGCATTCACCACTGCATGCGCTCGATCGGCATGGCCGAGCGTGCACTGGAGTTGATGTGCAAACGTGCGGTGAGCCGCACGGCGTTCGGCAAACCGCTGGCACGGCTGGGCGGTAACGTCGACAAGATCGCCGACTCGCGGATGGAAATCGACATGGCGCGCCTGTTGACCCTGAAAGCGGCGTACATGATGGACACCGTCGGCAATAAAGTGGCGAAAAGCGAGATCGCGCAGATCAAAGTGGTTGCGCCGAACGTCGCGCTGCGGGTGATCGACCGGGCGATCCAGATGCATGGCGGGGCCGGGGTGTCGAACGATTTCCCGCTGGCCTACATGTACGCCATGCAACGTACTTTGCGCCTGGCCGACGGTCCCGACGAAGTGCACCGCGCGGCGATCGGCAAGTTCGAGATCGGCAAGTATGTGCCGAAGGAAATGCTGCGTAGCGAGCGCTGATCCACCTGATCGTTCCCACGCTCTGCGTGGGAATGCATCCCGTGACGCTCCGCGTCACAGTGGACGCGGAGCGTCCATGGCGGCGTTACCACGCAGAGCGTGGGAACGATCGGGTAGGGCTAATACACCCAAACCTCAACCCGCCGATTCTTGATCCTCCCCTCATCCGCATTGTTCGCCGCCACCGGCATCAACGCGCCAAAGCCACGAACCTCACGCAACACCACGCCGTTCTTCACCAATTCTCGCCGCACCGCCATCGCCCGCAGCTTCGACAGCAGGTCCGCCCGCGCAGGGTCGTCCTTGGCATCACCAAACCCAACCAATGTCACCGCGCGCTCGGTCTTGTCGTGGCGCTTTATATAGTCGAACACCCGCGCCAGATCCTGATGCGCCTTGTTATCGAGATTCGCGCTGCCTTCCTCGAAACGGAAATTCACCGTCAGACGCTGGGCGTGACGGCTGAGGGATTGATAACCCTCGGGCATCAGCGCATTCGGTGCCACCGTCATGGCGTGCACGGTCTGGCTGATGAAGCCGTTGGCCGCAACAATCGCCTGGCCCTGACGACTTTGCGCAAACTCCACCAACGCCTGCGCCCAAGGATTGTTGCTGTCGGGCGGCAGGTAGAAGAACAATCGCCGGGACAGCGGATAGTCTTCGGTGGCGATCAGGCTGTTCAGCGGCAGCATCGACTGCGATGCGCCATCAGCAATCGATACGGCTTTGGCTTGGCGCACGTAAGGCAAACCGATGAAGCCGATACCTTGCGGGTCCGTACTGACGGCGTCGGACAATTGTTCGCTGGACTCAAACCTTTTCGCCGCGTTGCTCAGACTTTTCCCACGACGACTCAGGACTAACTCCTTAAACGTGTCGTAGGTTCCGGACTGATCATCGCGCGCATATAAATGGATAGCGCCGCCACGTCCGCCGAGGTCTTCCCAGGTTTTCACCTCACCGGCGAAGATCCGCGCCAGTTGCTCGGTGTCGAGTTGTTGCAGTGGATTGTCGGGATGCAAAATGATCGCCAGGCCATCGATGGCGATGACTTGCTCGGCGGCGGCGCTTTTCAGATCGCCCAGTGATTGCAGGGCCTGCAATTCACTGTCCTTGATTTCGCGGGAGGAGGCGGCAAGGTCGGCGCTGGCATTTTTCAACGCGGTGAAACCGGTGCTGGAACCGTGGGCGGCGACTTCAACGATCACGCGTTTGCCTTGAGCGGTCTGGCCGACGATGCGCAACTCGTTGGTGGTGTCCGGGGTTTCGCGGTGGATTTTCAGCAAGCCCTGTTCTTGCAGCAGACCTTCGACCAGAGCCGGTCCAAGTTCGGCACCGATGGTGTTGGAGCCTTGAATGCGCAGCGCGGGGCCGTTTTCAGGAAGGGGCAGGGCGGCGGCAGAAACCGTCAGCCACGCACTCAAGAGAAAAACGCACAGAACACGCAGGGTCATGCCGGCACCGAATCAAGCCAAGGGGATTGCCGGGGAGATTAAGTCAGGTGCATGACCGAAAGATGACAGCGATCCCCTGTAGGAGTGAGCCTGCTCGCGATAGCGGTGGATCAATCAACTTAGATATTGACTGATCCACCGCTATCGCGAGCAGGCTCACTCCTACAGGTATTGCGTAAGGCTTTAGATCAGGCCAGTTCAAGCCAGATCGGCGCATGATCGGACGGCTTTTCCATCCCGCGCAATTCATAGTCGACACCCGCTGCCTTCACCCGCGGCAACAAACCATGGGACGCCAGAATCACGTCAATGCGCAGGCCACGCTTCGGCTCATCTTCAAAGCCACGGCTGCGGTAATCGAACCAGCTGAACATGTCGGTCACGTCCGGGTTCAGGTGACGATAGCTGTCAGTCAAACCCCAATTTTTCAGGCGTGCCATCCACTCGCGCTCTTCCGGCAGGAAGCTGCATTTGCCGGTTTTCAGCCAGCGCTTCATGTTGTCCGGGCCGATGCCGATGTCGCAGTCTTCCGGGGAAATGTTCACATCGCCCATCACCACCAGCGGCTGTTCATTGTGGAACTGGCTTTCCAGTAGCGCTTGCAGATCGCTGTAGAAACGCTGCTTGGCGGGGAATTTGGTCGGGTGGTCGCGGCTTTCACCCTGAGGGAAATAGCCGTTCATGATGGTCACCGGCACGCCATTGGCGTCGGCGAAGGTGCCCCAGATAAAGCGGCGCTGGGCGTCTTCTTCATCGGTGGCGAAACCTTTGTGGATCGCAATCGGTTCCTGACGCGAGAGCATCGCCACGCCGTAATGGCCTTTCTGGCCGTGGAAGTACACGTGATAGCCGAGGGCGCGGACTTCTTCCAGAGGGAACTGATCGTCGTGGACCTTGGTTTCCTGCAGGCCGATAACATCCGGCTGGTGTTTTTCGATCAGCGCTGCCAGCTGATGCGGACGGGCGCGCAGTCCGTTGATGTTGAAGGAAACGATCTTCATGGTCGGCAGTCCTGGCAAAAGGGCGATGCTAGCTGACATGTGGGATGGGGGCCAGTGTGGGGTAGGGGAAATCGTCTTTGCCTGCCAGATAGATGTTGTCAGGGCCGGCGTCATCGCGAGCAGGCTCACTCCTACAATTGGAATGCGTACCCCTGTAGGAGTGAGCCTGCTCGCGATTGACGGCCGCCTGGTCGATGAAGATCCCGACTTGGTCTATACCTGTGGGGAACCACGCCACCCGTAAAAGGTTCGTACCAACAAGAGCGCCGCCATTTGCACGCGCCCCGGGGAGAATCACCGTCATGCCTGAAACCCAGACCGCCATCGCCGACATTCATATGCTCGACCGTGGCTACTCCCGCGAAGCTCGATCGCTGCTCTATCAGGCTTATCGCCATGAGCCGACCTTCGCTTACCTGTTCGAAGCCGAGCGCCCCGGCTACGAACAGCGCGTGCGGGCGACGGTGCGAGAACTGGTCAAACAACACTTTCTGCAGGATCTGCCGGCCATCGGCCTGCTGGTCAACGATCGCCTGATCGGCATCGCCCTGATCGCGCCGCCGCAACGCCGTTTGGGCATCACCGAAAGCTGGGCGTGGCGTTTGCGCATGGTGCTCAGCACCGGATTCCGCTGCACCCGGCGCTACCTTGAATACCACGATGCCGTTGCCGCCTGCGTGCCCAGTGATTCCGTGCACATGCTGCCGCTGCTGGGCATTCACCCGCAGTTCCAGGGCAAACATTTCGGCGAGCAATTGCTGAGCGCCGTGCACAACTGGTGCGCGGTCGATGAAACCTCGCAAGGCGTGGTGCTCGACACTGGCAACCCGCGCTATCTGGAATTCTATAAAAGGCAGGGTTACCAAGAGATCGGCGAAGTTGCCGTCGGCCCGGTGCGTGAACACGTATTTTTCCACGCCAATCCGCAGGTGTTACAAACTGCAACAGCATAACAATCGAACTTCTCGGGAAATTTCCTGTTCTATCACGCTCCCAAGCCCGTGATAGCATCCGCGCCTATGAAGTTTCCAGGAAGATTTACCAGTGGCGTGCTCGTGCTGTTAACCAGCTGCGCGGCGCTGGCGCAAAGCGAATTGGATGTGCGGATCAAACCGTCCAACGATGAACTCAAGGCCAATATAGAAGGCTATATCGGCAGCCTCGGCGATCGCGACGAAGAAGCCCTGCAGCGCTTCAGTCGCGGTGCCGAAGAGCAGGCGCGCAAAGCCGCGCAGGCGTTGGGCTACTACCAGCCGCAGATTGAAAGTGACGTCAAGGGCGGCGACAAACCGCGCCTGGTGTTGAACATCGATCCCGGCGAGCCGATTCACCTGCGTAACGTGACCATCCGTGTCGACGGCCCGGCGGCCTCCCTCAAATCCTTTCGAGTCCCGAAAAGCGACGCGCTCAAGTCCGGCGCGGTGCTTAACCATGGGCGTTATGAAGACGCGAAAAGACTTATTCAGAATCAGGCCTCGCGTTTCGGTTTTTTCAGTGGCCATTTCACCCGTCAAAAACTCATGGTCGACCCGCGCGCCGGGGTGGCCGACATCGAACTGATCTACGAAAGCGGCCCGCGTTATGCGCTGGGCAAAGTCAAATTCGAAGGCGACACGCCGTTCGACGAAGACCTGCTGCAACGCATGGTGCCGTTCAAGGAGGGCGAGCCGTACGACTCCGAGCTGATCGCCGAACTCAATCGCGACCTGCAATCGAGCGGCTATTTCGAAGGCGTGCGCGTCGATGCCGCACCGACGACAGCGAAAAATGACGTGATCCCGGTCGACGTCAAACTCGACACACGCAAGCCGCGCACCATGGGCCTGGGCCTCGGTTACTCGACCGACGTCGGCCCGCGCATCAAAGCCAACTGGACACGCCACTGGGTCAACCCGCAAGGCGACAGTTATGGCTGGGAAGCCGAGCTGTCGGCGCCACGGCAAAACGTCGGGCTGTTCTACGACATCCCGCTCGACCCGCCGCTGACCGACAAATTGCGTTGGGCCGGCGGTTATCAGTTCGAAGACATCGACGGTTCCGACACGCTCAGCAAACTGCTGACTTTCGGCCCGGAATGGCACAGCAAATTACCGAGCGGCTGGCAGCGGGTGATCTCGCTGAAATGGCAGCGTGAAGAATATGAACTAGGCGACGACTCCGGCCTGAGTACCTTGTTGATGCCAGGTATCAGCTATTCCTACCTGAAAAGCGACAACCGCATCGACCCACACAACGGCTATCGCCTGAGCTTCGAAAGCAAAGTGGCGAAGGAAGGCCTGGGTTCCGACAACAACCTTTTATATGGCACCGCGCTGGTCAAAGGCCTGACCACGGTGTTCGACAAGCACCGCTTTCTCGGTCGCGTGCAGGTCGGCGGCAGCGCGACCAACGGCTACAACTCGATTCCGCCATCGTTGCGCTTCTTTGCCGGTGGCGATCAGAGCGTGCGCGGTTACGACTACCAGAGTCTGTCGCCGAAAAACTCCGATGGCGATCGGATCGGTGGCCGCTACATGGTCGCCGGCAGCGTCGAGTATCAATACTCGATCGCCGAGAAATGGCGCGTGGCGACCTTCGTCGACCAGGGCAACTCTTTCAACAAACTCGAACTGCCGAACCTCAAGACCGGGGTCGGTATTGGTGTGCGCTGGGTCTCGCCGGTGGGGCCGATCCGCCTCGATCTGGCCCACGCACTCGACGACGATGGCGGCATCCGGCTGCACTTTTCCATGGGGCCTGAGCTGTGAAGCGTGGTTTGAAAATTACGGCGCTGGCGTTGTTGGCGCTGCTGTTGTTGATTGTATTGAGCATCACCGCCGTACTCGGCACGGCGGCTGGCAGCCGCTGGGTGCTGGGCCTCGTGCCGGGTCTGACAGTGGAGAATTTCCAGGGTCGTCTCGGCGGGCAGTGGAGCGCCGATCATCTGCTGTGGCAGCAGGACAGCAGCCGCGTCGAACTGGACAAGGCAATCTTCGCCTGGTCACCGCTGTGCTTGACGCGCATGACCCTGTGCATCGAACAGCTCAAGGCCGATCAGGTCATTTTGCAATTCCCGCCGAGCGAAGAAACCACCGAGAGCGGCCCGATCAAACTGCCGGATCTGCAATTGCCGGTGGCCATCGAACTGGGCGACGTGCAGGTTGGCAGTCTGCTGTTCAACGGCAGCGAACAGCTCAAGGGCTTGCAACTGGCGGCGCACTGGACCGCGCAAGGCATGCAGATCGACAGCGTGAAGTTGCAGCGCGACGACCTCAGCCTGAACCTGTCCGGAACACTCACGCCGACCGGCAACTGGCCGCTGAACATCGCCGGTGACCTGACCTTGCCATCTCCCGGCACGGGGCCGTGGACACTGGCGTTGAAGATCGACGGCGATCTGTTGAAAACCCTCAACCTGCACGCCGACAGCCGGGGTTACCTCGACGGCCAGTTGAGCGGTGAATTGCAACCGCTGGCGGAAAACCTGCCGGCCAAAGTGCGCATCACCAGCGACGCGTTCAAACCGAGCGCCGACCTGCCGGACACCCTGCAACTCAATCAATTGCTGTTGACCGGCGAAGGCGACTTGAAAAATGGCTACCAGCTCAACGGCAACGCCACGCTGCCCGCCGATAAAGGCCCGGTGGCGCTGCTGCTCCAAGGCAAAGTCGACGCCAGCGGCGCGCAGATTGCCGGCCTCGACCTGACGGCCAACGATAAACAAAGCCTGAAACTCACCGGCAGTGTTGACTGGAGCAAAGGCCTCAGCGCCCAAGCCAACATCAACTGGCAGGATTTCCCGTGGCATCGTCTCTATAACGAAATCGACGAGCCACAAGTCGCCTTGCGTACGTTTACTGGCGAAGTCTCCTACACCGACGGCCAATACCTCGGCAACTTCGCCGCCGCAATGGATGGCCCGGCGGGTGCGTTTACCCTGAGCAGTCCGTTCAGCGGCAGCCTTAAACAGATCGCTTTGCCGCAGTTGAAAATGGAAGCCGGGCAGGGCAAAGCGGAAGGTCACGTCAATGTGCAGTTCGCCGATGGCATCGCCTGGGACACTGCGCTGGAACTGTCGGCGCTGAATCCGGCTTTCTGGGTCGCCGAGTTGCCGGGCACGTTAGCTGGACCGCTGAAAAGCCAAGGCGAAATGAAGAACGAGCGCCTGAGTCTCACCGCCGACCTCGACTTGAAAGGCAAACTGCGCGGGCAACCGGCGATCCTCCAGGCCAAGGCTGATGGCGCTGGCGAACAGTGGAATCTGAATGCCCTGCAAATCCGCCTCGGCGACAACAGCATCAACGGCAAGGGCAGCCTGCAACAGAAACTCACCGGGCAGATCGATATCAAGCTGTCGCGTCTGGCCCAGCTCTGGCCGCAACTGCGCGGGCAGGTCAACGGGCAGGTCAATGTCGCCGGCACGTTGAAAGCACCGCAGGGCAAACTCGACCTGCAAGGTTCGCAACTGGCCTTCCAGGACAATCGCCTGCAAAGCCTCAACCTCGACGCCACCCTCGACAGCGCGCAACGGGCGAAGATCGATCTGAAAGGCGCGGGCATTCAGGCCGGCGACACCGCGTTGGGCACGCTGACCGCCAGCGCTCAGGGCGATATCAAAAAGCAGAAACTCGACCTCGACCTGATCGGGCCGAAGCTGAAACTGGCCCTCGGTCTGGACGGCAATCTGGACAAGGGCAACTGGCGCGGCCGTTTGGCCAGTGGTGACATTCAGGCCGGCGGCCAGGACTGGAAACTGCAAAGCCCGGCCAGACTCGAACGTCTGGCTGACGGCAAAATCAACTTCGGCGCGCATTGCTGGATGTCCGGCAATGCCAGCCTGTGCGGTGAAGATCAGCGGCTGATGCCGGAGCCGAAACTGCGCTATCACCTCAAGCAATTCCCGATCGAAAGTCTGGCGCAATGGTTGCCGAAAGACTTCGCCTGGCAAGGCAAACTCAATGCCGATCTGCAACTGGATCTGCCGGCCAGCGGCCCGAACGGCGTGGTCAGCATCGACGCCAGCGGCGGCACCTTGCGCATGAAGGACAAGGATCAGTGGCTGGACTTCCCGTACCAGACCCTGAAACTCACCAGCAAACTGACGCCGAAACGCGTCGACACCGAACTGAATTTCGTCGGCGGCAAACTCGGCGAGTTGCTGGTGCAGGCACAGCTCAATCCACTGCCGAAAAACAAACCGCTGAGCGGCTCGTTCCGCCTCAGCGGGCTGGACCTGTCGGTGGCGCGGCCGTTTGTGCCGATGGTTGAAAAACTCACCGGGCGCCTGAATGGCAGCGGGACGATTTCCGGCGGGCTGCTCGCGCCTTTGGTCAACGGCACCGTGCAACTCAGCGACGGCGAAGTGTCCGGCGCCGAGTTGCCGATGGAGCTGCAGAACCTGCAACTCACCGCCGTAATTGCCGGCGAATCGGTACGCCTCGATGGCGGCTGGAAAAGCGGCAAGAGCGGGCAGGGCAGCCTGACCGGTAACGTCGCTTGGGGTCAGGCGCTGGTGGTCGATCTGGCGTTGAAAGGCACGCAGTTGCCGGTCACCGTCGAGCCGTATGCCAAGCTGGAAATGGCGCCGGACCTGAAGATTTCCATGGCCGGCGACGAGCTGAAAATCGCTGGCAAAGTGCAGGTGCCCAAAGGCGAAATCACCGTGCGTGAATTGCCGCCATCAACGGTAAAAGTCTCCGATGACACAATCATTGTTGGTGCGCAGACCGAAGAGGGTAAACCACCGCTGGCGATGAAAATGGACATCGACGTGGTGGTTGGCGAAGACAAACTGGCCTTCGCCGGTTTTGGCCTGACCGCCAACGTACAAGGCCATGTGCACATCGGCGACAACATGGATACCCGTGGCGAACTGTGGCTCAACGACGGCCGCTACAGTGCCTACGGCCAGCGCCTGCAAGTGCGCCGTGCACGTCTGTTGTTCGCCGGCCCCCTCGATCAGCCCTATCTGGACATCGAAGCGATCCGCCAGACCGACGACGTGATCGCCGGTATTCGCCTGAGCGGCAGCGCCGAGCAGCCGACCACGCAGATCTTCTCCGAGCCGGCGATGAGCCAGGAGCAGGCGCTTTCCTATCTGGTCCTCGGTCGACCGCTGAGCACCAACGGCGAAGACAACAACATGCTCGCGCAAGCGGCGTTGGGTCTGGGCTTGATGGGCAGTTCCGGGGTCACCAGCAGTCTGGCCAAGGACTTGGGTATTCAGGATTTCCAGCTCGACACGGCGGGCAGCGGCGATGCCACCAGCGTGGTGGCCAGCGGCAATATTACCGAGAAGCTCAGTTTGCGTTATGGCGTGGGCGTGTTTGAACCGGCCAGCACCATTGCGCTGCGTTACAAGCTGAGCAAGAAGGTCTATGTCGAGGCTGCAAGTGGTGTGGCGAGTTCGCTGGATATCTTCTACAAGCGGGATTTCTAGATCGCACGTTTTCCTGAACCGAGTCGTTCCAATCGCGAGCAGGCGAAGGCCTACATTTGGAATGCGTTCCCCTGTAGGCCTTCGCCTGCTCGCGATAGCGTTTTTTCAGTCGATATCAATGGTGCTGCTGATGGCCTTATCGCGAGCAGGCTCACTCCTACACTGATCTGCGGCAGGCAAGGATTTTTCTTACGGCAGATTAACTGGGGGCGGGCGGCACACCAGCGAGGCCCGCTCGTAATTCAACGCCTTGTCACGTTCAGGTAACGCATACGGTGCTTCACAACGCTGGCCTTGCCAGTTGATGGTCAGCGTCCCGGTGTCGCTTTCCACCAGCGCCAGTGCCTTGCCGCTCGGGTCGGAGATTGCCAGTTGCTTACCCGCGCCATCTTCAAGCGACGCGCCGAAGGGAATCGGCTGGTGCTGCGCATCGAACAAGGCAAATTGCACACGGCGACCGGTCTTGCTCGCGTAGCGTGCCAGCACCACCGCCCCGCGGCGTGGCACCACTTGCTGGGTGGCGTTTTCAATTTCAAAGTCGCCGCCCAGGTCGCGGGTGTCGAGGCTGATCCAGTTGACCCGATACGGCTGCGCATTGGATACCACGGCGAAGCCGTTGCCAGCGGTTTTGGCCCCGGAGAAACTGGCGATCTTCACGCCTTCCACACCCTCGACCTGCGCGAGAGCGAAAGTTTCGCCGACGGTTTGCCCAAGGTTGATCCCGCCCGCGTGGCCGACCACGGAACCGGCAACATTGAGACTCTGCGAATTGTAGCCGCGCCCCTGGCTGTAGCCGGCGCTGATGTCCATTACCGACGTGCGGGTAGTGAGGTTGGCCGATCCGCTGCTGCCGCCGGTGCTGCTGTTGCCACCTTGCACCGAGTAATAGGTGTCGCTGTCTTCGGACAGGTAACCATTGATGCCGACCTGAGTGCTGCTGTTGTCCTTCTGCGTGCTGGCCGAGACGAACGCGCGCGGCGCGCGGGGCTTTGAGCCTAGTGGGAAAGACAGCGACAGGTTGAGCAACGTGTCGTTGTTCGCCGGGCCATAGTTGCCGACATCCTTGGTGTAGGTCGCGCTGAGGTTGTAGCTGACGTCACGCCAGTAGTTGCTGTATCCGGCCGACAGACTTTGCGAGCCCCCGCGGCCCCAGTAGCGCTGGTCAGTAGCGTTGAGGTAAAGGCTGCCGAATTCCTGGTTGCGTCCCAGGCTCTGGTTGATGGTCAGGTCAGTGCGGGTTTTCGAATTGCCGGTGCGCTGCTCACCCTCACGGCTCAGTTCTTCGACGTGTTCGCTCAAGGTGCGATAGCCCTCGGTCGAATAGCGATAAGCGGCGAGGGTGAAGTTGGTGTCAGTACCGGTGAACGTCTTGGCGTACAGCGCGCGCAGGCTGTTGCCCTTGAGCGTCTGGCCGAAGGTGCGACTGCTGGAGTGGGTCAGGTCGAGCGAGATCGCACCGATCGCCGTATTGCGCCCGGCGCCGATCGACAGTGCTTGAAAATCCTCGGTGGCCTGGGTGCCGACAATCGCCGACAGGTTACTGCTGACGCCATAAGCCACCGTGCTGCTGATAAATTCCGGCGTCTGCTGATCATCGCTGTTGCTGTTGTAGCGGCCCGCTGAAACGCTGTACTTCAGCTGACCTTCGCGCACCATGATCGGCAGGCTGGAAAACGCCTGCACCGTCACCCGGCGTCGACCGTCGGCTTCGATCACCGTGATTTCCAGATCGCCGTTGGAGCCGCTGGGGTAGATGTCGCTGATCTCGAACGGCCCGGGCGGTACGTTGGCGGTGTACAGAATGTAATTGTTCTGGCGAATCTCCACCGTGGCGCTGGATTGCGCAATGCCGCGAATCACCGGTGCATAGCCGCGCTCGCTGTCGGCGCGCATGCCGTCGTCAGAGGCCAGTTTCAAGCCGCGATAGCGCACGCTGTCGAACAGGTCGGCATCGGAGAAAATATCCCCGGCACTGAACTGGCCTTTCAACGCGGTGACGTCATGTTGCAGATAGCTGCGGTTGCTCTTGAAGGTACTCGGCCGGCCGGTGCTGCTGTTGAAGTTGGATTCGTTGCGCAAGCGCCAGCCGCCGAGGTTGATGCCATTGCGCAGGCCAATGTTATTGGCAAACGTGGTCTCTGCATCGGTGCTGTTGCGGTTGCTGCTCACCTGATAATTGATGAACGCCGCCGGTACACCTTCGTCCCACAGCGCCGGGTCGACATAACCACGGCGGCCACGCTCCATGGCACTTTGCGGCACGCTGACCAGCAAACGCAGGCGCGGCACGTCATAGCGCACGGTGGCATGGTCAATCAGCGCGGGCAGATCGAGGCAGGCATCCGCATCGGCGACGTCGAGTTTGCCGCTGGCCTGCAGCTTGCCAATATCCACGCCCACTTGCTTGAGCATGTCCAGGGTCAGGCAGGCCTCGACCTTGTGGCTGCCAGTTGGCCGCCGAAAATCGATGTCACGACGGCCGACCAGCGTGTCGTTGGCGTACAGGTCGACCCGGTAAGTACCGGGGAGTACGCGGCTGCCGGCGAGCAGCGATTGCAGATCGACGGCGGATGTCGCGCCTTGCAGAAACGAAATATTGAACTGTTCATCGGCGTCGGCCAGACATGTCGTGCTGAACACCAGGGCAACCGAAAGCGGCGCCAGGCCATCGCGCTTGAATAAAAACATGCAGGAACCCTATATCACCTCCGGTACGAACTAACGGAGCGAAGAGAAATACAGTGAAAGTGCGGCTGTTAAAGCGGCACGCGAGTTATGGTGTTTGTTTATCCAGACTGGCGCTAACTTCGGCGCTGCTGGAAAGTTGCGCGACATAACGGTCTCGGGCGCCATAGTCGTTGATGCTGCTGAATAACAGGCGGGGCGAATTGATTGCGTGAAGTTGTTTGAGCACGAACTCTTTTTGTTCCCCCGGAGCAATCATCATTGAATCAAAGGGATGCTCGCTGGTTGCGCCGGATTGCACGGTGATATCGGCAATCGACACGTGATACAGGCCCGGATTTTTTACCAGCAGCACACTATTACCGGCACGCTCGATCAGTCTCCAGGTCAGCTCGGCCGGGGCTTGATAGGCGTTGTTTTTCAAACCGGCAGGGCGGAAGAACACCTTGATGCGCTGACGCACCGCCAACTGCAGGGTATTGGCGGTTTTTGCCGATTGCGGGATTTCCTGCACGTTCAACCACACCACCGACTCTCGGTCTGTGGGCATGCCGGTGCCTTCGTAAATAACCCGCAAAATCTGTTGCTCATCACCACTGACGCGCACCAGCGGCGGGGTTACGGCGAAAGGCACCGTGCCGGTTTCGTTGCTGTCGGTATCGACCCAGGACTGAATCAACACGTCTGCGCCGCTGTTGCGCACGGTGATGCCGGCTTCCTTATGCTTGCCGTCGAAAATCAACCGGGTGCTGCTCAAGGAAATACCGGCCATGGCCTGATTGACGGCAAACAGGCCCAGAAGGCCGACGCAAAGGGATAGAGAGTGACGTAAAAACATGGAAAGTTACCGCGCATAGAGAAGGAAAGTGCAGGGCCAGTCGGCCCTGCACCGTGTTCAAGGATCGCGCGGTTTATTCGTATTGCAGGGTGAACGGCAGGGTCGCGTCGCCACGGCCGGCTACCGCCAGTTTCGGGTCAACGGTGGTGACGTAGGCTGCCGAGAATTTCAGGGTGGTGTTGCTGTCCTGCAGGGTGTTTTCGATGCGGGCGGTGGTCGGCGAAGTCAGGTCGATCACGGCGCCATTGGCATCCAGCAGAGCGATGCCGATGCCTTTCGCAGAACCCAGACCGTCGATCAGTTTCAAGACCTTGGTACCGGTTTCGATCCCCGAGCCTGCGCCCTTGGTCGGTTCAAAGATCATCGCCACTTTGGTCCCGGCGTTGCAGTTGATCTTCATGTCGAAGTTCTCGACGCTCAGCGTACCGTTACCTTTTGGCGCAGTGGCGGTGCCCATGTCCTTGATCGACACTTCACCCATGTTTACCGAAATGGTTTTGTCCTTGCCGGCGCCTTCCACCGAGCAGGCATCGTTGTTGATGGTGCCGGTAAAGTTGATGGTCCCACTGCCAGCCTTGGTCGGCACAACCGGATCGGCCGCCAGAACATTACCGGCAGCGAAGATCGACAGGGCGAGAAGTGTGCGAGACAGTCTTTTCATGTTGCTTTTCCATTGGTGGGGTTAAAGCAACACAATAGAACTCGGGTTCGCGGTGGAACATCAGACGATTCCTAGATGCGCGGATGTTACGCGCAAGTGCACAGTTGTTTATTTGAACAAGTTGCGTTCGATGCAATAAGCCAGTAACTCTTGATCGCTATTGACTTCAAGTTTGCGCATGGCCGAGATTTTTTGCGTACTGATGGTTTTGGCACTTCTGTTCAATCCCCTGGCAATTTCGTTAACGCCTTGGCCTTGAACGAACAGTCGCAGAATTTCATGTTCCTTGGGCGACAGTCGGGAAAAGCGTTCATCCAGATCCGCGCCATCGTTCAGCACGGACGTGGGGGCTGGTTCTTTGTGGCGTACCCGGTTGCCTTTGGCAATGGCTTTGAGCGCCACTTCTATTTCAGCGTGCAGCTGGCTTTTCTGAATCACCGCCAGCACACCGAGTTCCTGCAGGCGGGTCAGGATCAGAGGATTGGAAATCATGGTCAGGACCAGCACCCTGACTTCGGGAAAATGCCGGGTCACGTATTCCACCAGCTTCAGGCCGTCACCGTAGCGCGAGTCACCGGGCATATTGAAATCGGTGATCAACAGGTCCACCGCCTGAGACTTCAGCAACTCGATCAAGCCATCGGGACACACTGCCTCGCCCACCACGTTGAAGCGTCGGTCACGCTCGACCAGTTCCCGTACCCCCAGAAGGACGATGGGATGATCATCGGCGATGACAACGTTGAAGGTTTCCATGGGTGCTTTATCCAGAGTGAAATTATTCGAGGGTGTCGAGCAGGTCAGTCAGACGCGCCAGCTGTTGGCGCACTTGCAGGGCCAGCGCCGGGGTGATCGCCATGCCGGTCAGGCGACATTCCAGCTCGACCAGCGCGCAGGCCAGGGCCTCGACCCGCACGGCGCCGAGTGCCCCGGCAATACTGTGCAGTTGCTGTGCGACGCTGCTGGCGTTGGCCGCATCCAGCGCGGTCAGTGTGGTCTGAACGTCGCGGCGCAGGGTCGCGACAAACAGCTCGCGCATTTTTGGTGAGAGGGTCGGCGTGGCGTCTGCCACCGGCGCGATCACTGTCTGGCAGTGGCTTTGCAGCTGCGTGCGCAGTGTCGCCAGGTTCAGCGGCTTGACCATCCATGCGTTCATGCCGACGGCGGCGCAACGTTCGCCTTCTTCGCGCAGGGCATTGGCGGTGACGCCGATGATTGGCAGCGTTGCATCCTGCTGGCGCAGTGCGGCGGCCAGCTCGTAGCCGTTCATGATCGGCATGTTGACGTCGGTCAGCAGCAGATCGAAGCGTCCGGGTGCCCATTGCACCAGCGCCTGTTCGCCATTGGCGGCGACGACTACCGAACAGCCCAGCGCCTCCAGTTGTTCCTTGATGATCGCCGCGTTGATCGTATTGTCCTCGGCCACCAGCACGCGCAGATTCAGTGCTCGGCTGTTTTCCTGCTGCGAAGGCTCGCGCGGGTGACTGGCGCCGTGTCGGGCCAGCGCAATTGCCCAGCCAATTGCACGTACATCGTCGGCATCAACCAGCCAGCCGCTGCCGCTCACCTGCGCCGGATTGGGGCCGCCCGCCATGGCGATGATTCGCGGGCCATCGAATACGGTGGCGTTGGGCAGCGGCGCGAGGTCTACCAGCAGCGCCGAGGAGGGCGGCAGTTCGTTCGTCACCAGGCGGCAATCAAGGCCAAAGCGGTCAAGCCAGGCGCTAAGATGCTGCGCCAGTTCGGCCACCGGCGCCCGTACATATACGGCGGCGCCACCGGGCATAAACGATGGGCAATCGGCGAGGCTGCCAGGCGCGCAATCCAGGGTAAGTTGCAAGTTGAAGCGGCTGCCCAGTCCCGGCTCGCTGACCACGTTCAACTGACCCTGCATCAACTCACACAGCCACTTGCAAATGGCCAGACCCAACCCGGCGCCGGCATGACTGTCGGCTTCGTTGACTTGATAGAACGGGTCGAACAACTGCTGTTGCTGCGCCTGGGAAATGCCCACGCCCGAATCGCTTACCTGCCACTGCACCTCGACGCGACCGCCCGTGTTTTGCAGCACATGAACGCGCATGACCACACGGCCATTGTCAGTGAACTTGATGGCGTTGCTCAGCAAGTTATTGAGGATCTGGCGAATGCGCTGCGCATCACCGAGCAATTGATCCGGTAGCGCCGCATCAATGCAGGCATACAGTTGCAAACCTTTGCCACGGGCAAACGCGCCGAAGCTGCGCACGACGTCTTCGGTCAGCTCCAGCGGACAAAACGGCTGAAGCTCGAGATTCATTTGCCCGGCCTCGATCTTCGACACATCCAGCACGTCGCTGATCAGCTTGAACAGACTGGCCGACGAGCGCTGGATGGTGTCCAGATAAGCCTGTTGACGCGGGTTCAGCGTGGTCAGACCGAGCAGTTCCAGCGTGCCGAGCACGCCATACAGCGGCGTGCGGATTTCATGGCTCATCGTCGCCAGAAACCGGCTCTTGGCCCGATTGGCCGAATCAGCGGCCTGGCGCGCGACCTCAAGCGCCGCCGCGTCTTCGACATGGCGGGTCACATCGTGCAGTGCACACAGCCAGGCGTCCTGGCCCTGATAACGGGTGGCGACGAACGCGACATGCAAATGCCGACCGTCAATTTCCAGTTCGGCATGGCCCTGGCCGGTCGCTGCCTGCCGGTCGAGCAGGTTGATCAGTTCGCGGGTGTCGTGCCATTGCTGGGCGCGCTGGTTCTCCAGCAACACCTGATGATCACGGCGGCTGATCACGCACAGACCGGTGGGCGCGGTGTCGATGACCGCGCGGCTGAACGCTTCGCTTTCGGCGATGCTCGCGTGGGCACTTTGCGCGGGAAGAATGACGCGCTGGGTGTACCAGCGATTGAGTGCCCGGCCACTGCCGAGCAGGGCGAGCACGAGAACCAAAAGGCACAGCAACGGCCACAGCGCGTAATCGAGAAAGCTCTGCACACTGATCACGTAAATTGCCATCCACGGACGTTCGCCGGGGCTGGTCAGCTGGAACACCAGGCCATCTGCGGTCAGATTCGCGCCTTCATTGAGCACTTGACCGGGCTTCAGCGCACCGATCAACACCGTACCGTCGGGCGTGAGCAGGGTGAAGTCGTCGTAAATCGACCACGCCATCAAACGCTCGATGTTGTTGACCTGGGACAGTTTCAGCAGCGAGCCGACCACCGCCCAGGCGTTGGCGCCTTCGATGGCCTGCGTCGGTTTGCTCAGATTGATCCGCACGTAGGCCAGCAGAGTCGGGGTAACGTTGTCCTCCTCGGCGAACGCGTAGGGCTCCCAGTGAACCTGCGCTGAAGTCTGCGTGCGCCGTTGCATGCTCATCCGGGTCATGATCTCGACGAAGGTGCTTATCTGCGTCGGCCCTGCACCACGCAAACGGCCGGCGGCGGGCACGGCGATATCGAAATTGTCCGGCCCATTGAGCAGGATCACCTGCGGCGACTGGTAATGCGAGGCTGCCCAGAAGGCGCTGTAATAAGCCGCCAGATAGCTGCCGAGGGCAAACACCTTGGGGTGTTGGCTGGGGGCGATTCGCTCCGGATCGATCTTTACGCTGAACGGCAGCGAAAACGGCAGCCCACGGCCTTCGTAAATGTTCGGCCCTTCTTCGGGCAAAAGCTTTTGGACAACAGGCGGCGTCACAGCTTCGGAAAGGTACACACCCTTGGCGCTGGCCCTTGAGATCGCGTCGAGAAAGGCTTCCTGCTCGTGAATGTTTTCCATCAGCCGGGCGAAGTGGAACTGCAGGGTATCGCGCTGTTCTTCCACCATGCGCTGCACGCCCAGATAACTGATGCCCAGCAATAGCAGGACCAGCGCACCGAGCACCAGCAAGCTCTTGTTCAGGCGAAGCGAACTGCTGGCGAGTCTTTCCAGAAATGCGTTGGGCTGCGGCATTACAACGCCTGATCAGTCAAAGTGGAAAAGTGTCTGGACACAAAGACCTCGGTTGCAAACGGTGTCGTCAACAGCGTCTGGGGTTCACCAGGCATTGGCCGGTCCATCATGGGTCAGCAACTGCTGGAACTGCTCCGCAGACACGGCGTGGGAGATCAGGAAACCCTGAACCTGAGTGCAGTCGATCTTACGCAACAGAGCAAGTTCTTGCGCGGTTTCCACGCCTTCGGCGACCACCGTCAGGCCCAGTTGCCGACCCAGGGTGACAATGCTGGTCAGCGCCTGGGCCAGCTCGGCGTTACTGTTGCAACCCTGCACCAGCGCGCGGTCGATTTTAAGCTCGGTGAAAGGCGCCGACACCAGATTCATGTAAGAACTGTAGCCTTTGCCGAAATCATCCTGAGACAAACCGAAACCCTTGATCCGCAAGCGGCAGGCGCCGGCATAGAAATTACTGATGTCATCGGGCACCGAGCATTCCATCAACTCGAAACAGATCCGCGCCGGCAGGCCTTCATGTTGCAGCACGAAAGCGAGGATGCGGTCGGGCAGATCATGGCTGTTAAGCAGGTGCGTGGGCAGATTGATCGACACCGGAATGTCATAGCCCTGCTGGCGCCATACGCTTTGCGCGGCAATCGCCTGTTCCAGCATTCGCCAGAGCAGCCGTTCTTCGAGGTCATAAGCAATCAGCGCCGGTAGAAATGCCCCCGGCAACAGCGTGCCATGTTCGGGATGCATCCAGCGCACCAATGTTTCGGCGGCGACGATGCGGCCATTGTCCAGCGCCTTTTTGGGTTGGAACCAGGCCTGTAATTCACCCTTGTCCAAGGCATGCACAATACTTTGCCGATCAATGCCGGGCTGCGTCGCGACCGGGCCGGCCTGGCGCAGCGTCTGTAACTGCTCGATCAGACAACGCAGGGCCGCGCTATTGACCGGTTTGGAAATCAGCCCGATGACTTTGACCTGCAGGTTGCTCGCCACCAGGCTCGCGCCCATCAGCATGCGCCGCGAGGCAGCGCTCATGATCGCCAGTGCCGGGCGCGAGGGTTGCGCGGCCAGGCCCTGAATGAACTGCACGCCGTCCATGCCCGGCATCAGCAGATCGGTGAGGACCAGATCGAACTCGCGGTTCTTCAGGCGCCGCAAGGCTTCTTCGCCGTCCCGGGCAAACTCCAGATCGAAGACGCCCAGCTCGTTGAACAGATTCTGCAAGTACAGGTGCTGGAACGGATGATCTTCGACAATCAGCAGGCTAGAGGACTTCATGGGCGACTCGTTCGTAGGGAGCCAGGACAATCGACAAGGCTCTTAGCGTAAAAGGTTTGACCAGGCAGTGGTTCATGCCGGCCGCCAGGCACAGGGCCTCTTCACCGCGCAGGGCGTTGGCGGTGGCGCCGATGATCGGGGTGGTGCAGCCCAGGCGGCGCAAGGTTTTGGCCAATTCATAACCGTTGAGTCGTGGCATGTTGACGTCGCTGAGCACGACATCGAAGGTGTCGTCCTGCCACAGTGACAAGGCCTCTTCGCCATCGCTGGCCAACGCGACCGTGCAGCCCAGTTCTTGCAATTGGTCGCGCAGGATCAACTGGTTGATTGCATTGTCTTCGGCCACGAGGATGTGCAGGTGCAGCGGCGCCAGCGCCAGGGTTTCTGCCTGTTGCGGATGTTCAATGGTCTGACCGCCCTGAGCCTGACGCACGGCTTGGCGGATCGCGGCCAGGTCACTCAGATTCGCCACCCAGCCTTTGTCCGTGCATTGCGGCTCACAGGCCGCATCGCTGCTGGCCACTACCCGCGGCCCTGACCAGTGCAGTTCGCCGCGCGGCTCCATCGGTGCCGGGTACAGTTCCAGTAACACGCCAGCGTCGGCAGATTCGTGGTTGTCCGGCGCGCCGAGATGCGGTCGGGCGCCCCAGCGGCGCAGCCAGCCAGCGAGGCTTTCAGCCAGTTCGCGTACCGGCGACACCACGTAAACGGTTTCACCCGCCAGCTTCGGCGCTGCTGCGGGCAATCCGCTGCCCGCGCGCTGCTCCAGTGGCAAGGTCAGGGAAAAACTGCTGCCCAGCCCCGGTTCACTGACCATGCGTAGCGTGCCGTTCATCAAATTCGTCAGCCGCAGACAGATCGGCAGGCCCAGGCCGGTGCCCGCGACCGCATGGCTATTGCCTTGGGTCTGGTAGAACGGTTCGAAGATAAATGCTTGATCAGCATGGGCAATGCCGCGACCGGTGTCCGTCACCTGCCATTGCACGCAGACGCGTTCGCCTTCACGGGACAGCGCTTTGACCCGCAACACCACGCGTCCGGAATCGGTGAATTTGACCGCGTTGCTCAACAGGTTATTAAGAATCTGCCGCACCCGGCTGACATCGCCCACCAGGCTGTCGGGCAGTTGCGGATCAAAGCACGCATACAGCTGCAAACCTTTGCTCTGCGCCGCCGCCGCGTACCCCTGCACCACCTCCTGCGCCAGCGCAACGATGGAAAAATCGCTCAGCTCGAGCGCCAGTTGCCCGGCCTCGATTTTCGACACGTCGAGCACATCGCAGATCAATTGCAGCAGCGTCGCGGACGAGCCTTCGATCGCGCGCAAATAGCTTTGCTGCTGGCTGTCAAGCCGAGTGCGGGCGAGCAGCTCGAGGGTGCCGAGCACGCCATACAGCGGCGTGCGGATTTCGTGGCTCATGGTCGCGAGAAACAGGGTTTTCGCTTCGTTGGCGGCATCGGCCGACTGGCGCGCCTGCTCCAGCGCCGCTTCGATTTGCCGGCGCGCGCTGATATCGCTGAAGGCGCAAAGCAATACGTCTTCACCTTTGTAGCGGGTCGGCGCGCAGCTCAGGTACAGGTGCCGGCCATCAGCGGTGTCGAAATAGTCGGTCAGGCAGGGCGCATTGTCGTCAAACGCAGCGCGAATCCAGCCGGGGCCCAGTTGCTGGCTGCACGTGCCCAGCCATTGTTGGGCAAGGGTATTTTCCAGTACCACCTGGCCATCGCTGCGGCGCAACACGCAGAGTGCCACCGGTGCGGTCTGGATCACGTCGCGGCTGAACAGCTCGCTTTCCACCAGCGCCTGAATCCGGTGCAGTGTCGGCGTGATGAAGCGATGTTCCAGACGCCGGGTCAGCAGGCACACCAGGCTGATGCTCGCCAGACAGAACACCAGTGCGCCGAGCATCTGCGGCCACAAGGCCCAAAGCACCGCCAGCAAGTCGATGGAGTAGGTGAGTTGCCAGTCCGATGACTTGAGCTGTTTGCGCAATACCAATTGCTCGGGCAGCCAGCCGTCGCCGACGAATCCGAAGAAATCCTGCTGGCGCAGCAGTGGCAGATCCTGCCCGGGGGGCGGCTTGTGGCTGTTGCTGAACAGCGGCATCCCTTGCGAGTTGAACATGGTGAACTCGCCGGCACTGTGGTCGCTCAGCGCATTGGAGACTTCACGGTCGTCCATTTCCAGACCGAGCCAGCCGGAATCGGGATCGCGATCATCCAGACGAATGAAGATGTACAGCTGCGAGTGCCCTTGCAAATGGTGGGTCAGCCAGATTTCTTTGAGGGCGCTGGTGTTGTCGCGTTTGAAGGTTTCCAGGCGATCAAGCATCGCACGCGGAAAATCGCCAGCCATGGGCGTTGTGTTGTACAGGCGCACCTGCGCCTCGGCGCCGCTGCTGACGTAGAGCAGATTCAATTTGCGCGCTTGCAGATAGTCGCGCATGCGCTGGGTCAGCCAGATGCTCCATTGCTTGCCTGGGGTTTGTCCCAGCAGCAGCCGGATTTCTTCCTCGGACAGCGGCGCGCTCAACGCGGTCTGGCGAGTCGCCGACAAACTCAGGCTTTCCAGCAGCGCCTCGCGGGTGGTGAAAAAGGTGTGCGCCTCGGCGATGGCGCTGCTCATGTAGCTGCGCCGCTGAGAAATTTCGTTGTTGAAGGTGAACAGCAGAAAGCTGTACACGCCGCCGAGGATGCCCACCAGCAACACCCACGCAAAAATGCGCAACAAACGTCGCGCAGCGTGGGGTGTGGACAGGACCGGGCTGATCTGATGGAGGTAGTTCTTCAATCGCATCCCGGCACAGTAGGAGCGGCCGGGCATGGTGAAAATCAGACGATTCTTAAAGAGGGCTGCGCGAACAATTGGCTATAGCAACCCATCAATGGATTCAAAGGTAACTCATGACAAATGCAATCGTTGCGTTGGCTGTACCGGCGCGCATGCCCTTGTCAAAACCGCCATTGCCACCTGTTTCAGCGACGCGAAAGTAACGAGCGCTCAGGGGGATCTTCAAGTTGCCTCCCGCAGAGGAATAGTCCGCGAATACATAGCTTTGATGTAAAACCAAGGGGTTTCCATCGCTATTGAGTACTTGCAGAGCCACCCCCTGAGCAGTCGAATCTGCACTCAGCTTTACGATGCCTCGCGTGGAGTTTTGCGAGGGGGAAGTTGAGGTGGGCTTGAGGGTGTAAGTCACTTTGTTTATGCCTGCCGGGCAATTATTGAGATTGATGTTAAATTTGACGGGTTCGGAATACGCTCCGTTATTGGCAAAGCTACTTATGTCATGCGACCCCATGTCTACTTTGATGTCAGGCGTTTCACAGGATTGAGGCACAATCGTTGTGCCATTGGTCGCCATTGCGAGTGGTGACACTCCATCTGCATGGAAAATCCCAAGTGTTCCTGCCGGTATTTTCTGTACATCGATTACATCCGCTATTTTGAATAGCCGTAGCACGTGTCTTGTGGTGTCCCATCCGTATCCGCCCGCCTCTCGGCGAATACCCGGATAAATGGGTAGGGTTACATTGTCTTTGTAGGACCACTGCCATGCGAGCCCGGTGTTTCCGATTGCGTAAACAAGGTCGCCCGATTTAGACACACCGACGTTGTTCTGAACACCATATGAAAACTCGTTAGTACATTTATACGAGCTGGGCGTAGGTCCCATTGTGAAGGGAGGACTTTCATATATCACGGTGCCGTTAGGTGTATCACGAGGAATCGAAAGTGTAGCGGGTACTTGCATAGTGATAGTTGTTTGATGATGACCCGGGTAGAACGCGCAATTAGCCGCGCCCGCGTAGCTGGGTGCGAAAAGTAACGACAGACATAGCGTGTGTATCAATTTCGTTAGCTGGAGCGGGCGCTGGAGTTTGAAACGTTTCATGAAGAGGGCTTTACGTATCGGCCAGTGAGCGGCGTACGTTAGCCAAGGCATTCAAGCCCGCCCATCAGGCGATTCTTAGAAAGCAATCATCCCTTGCACCGTGTTGCCGCCTTTGCGAGCAGGCCCGCTCCCACATTGAATGCGTTCTCTGTGGGAGCGAGCCTGCTCGCGAAGGCGGGCGCCCACGTAATAAAACCCAGTCCACTGGTCAACTAATTACCAAGCCTCCTAACTATTCCATTGACATTCGCTGCCTAGGCAGTAACATCTCGACATACATTCACTGCCTAGGCAGTTATTAGGTGAGCAAATGAAGCACTTCACCCCGGACGAATTCAAACATTGCCATCTCGGCCTGTTGCTTGGCCGTGCTGCGCTGCTCAAGGACCGGATCATCGACACCCACATGGAGCCCCACGGCATCACCGCCGCGCAGTTCAAGGTGTTGATCATCATGGCCCAGTTCGGCGTCGATACCCCGGCCGAGCTGTGCCGGCACCTGTCGCTGGACAGCGGTTCGATGACGCGCATGCTCGATCGTCTGGAGCAGAAAGGTTTCCTCGCTCGCCAGCGCAGCGAAGGCGATCGCCGTCAGGTGCAACTCAAGCTGACCGAACAAGGCCAGCAACTGGCCGATCGCCTGCCGCACATCGGCGCCGATGCGATGAATGAACTGGCCGGCGCCGTCACTCCGGACGAGTTGAAGACTCTGGAATACATCCTCAAGAAAATCCTGCTGGCAGCCGGTGACCCGATCACCATCCAGCGGTTAGGTGAACACAATGAGCGGTAAAACCTTGCGCAGCAGCCTGACGCTGGTGCTGTCGGCGATGATCCTCGCCGGCTGCGCCAACTACAGCGGCCTCGACACTCAAGGCAAAAGCCTTGATGCGAAAAGCCTCAACGCCAGCCAATCCCTCAACGGCGTGACCCTGTCGCCGGCCGCGTGGCCGAAAAGCGACTGGTGGACCAGCCTCGGCGACCCGCAACTCGATGGCCTGATCCGCGAAGCGTTGCACGACAGCCCGGACATGCAAATCGCCGAAGCGCGCGCCCATCAGGCCAGCGCTGCCGCGTATGCCGAAGATGCCGAACGTTATCCGACCCTCGACGCCAGCGCCGGCATCAGTCGTTCGCGTCTGGCTCGCGATCAGGATCCGCTGGGGCAGGGTGGGGCTTATTCGACGGTGCGCAATGTCAGCGCCGGCTTCAATTACAACTTCGATCTGTGGGGCGGTCAGCGCGATGCGTGGGAAGCTGCCCTCGGTCAGGCCCGTGCCGCTGAAGTCGATCGTCAGGCTGCACAACTGACCCTGGCCGCCGACGTCGCTCGCGCTTACAGCGATCTCGGGCAGGCGCACATCGTTTACGACCTGGCGAACGAAGACCTCAAACGCACCAGACAAATGCTCGACCTGAGCCAGCGTCGCCTCAGTTCCGGGATCGACAGCCAGTACCAGTTCCAGCAAACCCAGAGTCTGGAAGCCAGTTCCGAAGCCAGCCTGATCGACGCGGAAAAGCGCCTGAACAGTGCCAAGATCGCTTTGGCCGTGCTGCTTGGCAAAGGCCCGGATCGCGGCAACGAAATCGCCCGACCGAAAGTCCTGCAAGCCAGCGACGTCGCGGTGCCGTCGGTGTTGCCGGCGGAACTGCTCGGTCGGCGCCCGGATCTGGTCGCTGCGCGCTGGCGCGTCGAGGCGGCGAGCAAAGACATCGACTCGGCGAAAACACGCTTTTATCCCAACTTGAACCTCACGGCTTCGGCCGGTGCCGAATCCCTTTTGGGCGACGCGATGTTCGGCTCGGCCAGTCGCTTCTTCAACATTGCCCCGACCATTTCGGTGCCGATCTTCGACGGCGGACGCCTGCGCGCCAACCTCGATGCTCGCGACGCCGATTACGACTTGGCGGTGGCGCAGTACAACAAAAGTCTGGTGAAAGCACTGGGCGATGTCAGCGACACGATCAACCAGTTGCGTGACATCGGTCGGCAGATCGGCGCGCAGCAACACGCCACCGACATTGCGCAGGATTCTTACAACACCGTCGTCCAGCGTTACGGTTCCGGCATCGGCAACTACCTGGACGTGCTCAGCATCGAGCAGCAATTGCTCCAGGCCCAGCGTCAACTGGCCAATCTCAATGCCGAGCAGATCGACCTGTCGATTCAACTGATGCAAGCGCTGGGCGGCGGCTTCCAGGGTGACACCCTGACCGCAGTCAACGCCAGCCCAGCCACGCCGCACAACTAATTCAAGGTAATTGTCATGGCCACTGCCGAAAACACCCAAGCTCAAGGCAACACTCCCGACACCGGCAACCCGCGCAAACGCAAAGTCATGCTGTTGCTGCTGGCCGTTGTCGTCGCGCTCGCCTGCGCCGGCGTCTGGGCGTATCACGAATTCATCGGGCGCTTTAACGAAAGCACCGACGACGCCTACGTCAACGGCAACGTCGTTGAAATCACCCCGCTGGTGACCGGCACCGTGGTCAGCATCGGTGCTGACGATGGTGATCTGGTTCACGAAGGTCAGGTGCTGATCAACTTCGACCCGAACGACGCTGAAGTCGGCCTGCAAAGTGCGCAGGCAAAACTGGCGCGCACCGTGCGTCAGGTACGCGGCCTCTACAGCAACGTTGACGGTATGAAAGCTCAGGTCAACGCGCAACAGGCCGAAGTGCAGAAAGCCCAGGACAACTACAACCGCCGGAAAAACCTCGCGCAGGGCGGGGCGATTTCCCAGGAAGAACTGTCCCACGCTCGCGACGACCTGACCTCGGCGCAAAACGCCCTGGCCAACGCCAAGCAGCAACTGAAAACCACCAGCGCACTGGTCGATGACACCGTGGTCTCGTCGCACCCGGACGTGATGTCGGCCGCCGCCGATCTGCGTCAGGCCTACCTGACCAATGCCCGCAGCACCTTGATCGCGCCGGTCACCGGTTACGTCGCCAAGCGCACCGTACAACTCGGTCAGCGTGTACAACCGGGCACGGCGTTGATGGCGGTGATTCCGCTGGATCAGCTGTGGATCGACGCCAACTTCAAGGAAACCCAACTGCGTGACATGCGCATCGGTCAGCCGGTCGATATCGAGTCCGACATCTACGGCAGCGACGTGAAATACAGCGGCACCGTCGACAGCCTCGGCGCCGGTACCGGTAGCGCGTTTGCTCTGCTGCCGGCGCAGAACGCCACCGGTAACTGGATCAAGATTGTTCAGCGTGTGCCGGTGCGGATTCACATCAACGCCGAAGAACTGGCCAAGCATCCGCTGCGTGTCGGCCTGTCGACCAATGTTGAAGTGAACCTGCACGACCAGAGCGGCCCAGTGCTGGCGCAGCAGCCGCCGCAAAAAGCCTCGTTCAGCACCAACGTCTACGACCGTCAACTGGCCGAAGCCGACGCGATGATTGCGCAGCTGATCCACGACAACAGCGCTGCGGTCAGCAAAACCGCGCAACGCTGAATCTTTTCCTTGTGGGAGCGAGCCTGCTCGCGAAAGCGGTGGGTCATTCAGCATTTATTTGTCTGAAAGGCCGCCTTCGCGAGCAGGCTCGCTCCCACAAAGGGCCCGGCGCTAATCAGGTTTCATAGGATTCACAATGAGCAATAACGCCTCTTTCACGCCGCCCAGCCTGTTGCTCAGCACCATCGGCCTGTCGCTGGCGACCTTCATGCAAGTGCTCGACACGACCATCGCCAACGTGGCGCTGCCGACGATTTCCGGCAACCTCGGGGTGAGTTCGGAGCAGGGCACCTGGGTGATTACCTCGTTCGCCGTGAGCAACGCCATTGCGCTGCCACTGACCGGATGGCTCAGCCGTCGGTTCGGCGAGGTGAAGCTGTTTCTCTGGGCCACGATTCTGTTTGTGCTGGCCTCGTTTCTCTGCGGTATCTCCACGTCGATGCCGGAATTGATTGGCTTCCGCGTCCTGCAAGGTCTGGTCGCCGGGCCGCTGTATCCGATGACGCAAACCCTGTTGATCGCGGTCTATCCGCCCGCGAAGCGAGGCATGGCCCTGGCGTTACTGGCGATGGTCACGGTGGTCGCACCGATTGCCGGGCCGATTCTCGGTGGCTGGATTACCGACAGCTACAGCTGGCCGTGGATCTTCTTCATCAACGTGCCGATCGGGATTTTTGCGGTGATGGTGGTGCGTTCGCAACTGGCCAAACGTCCGGTGGAAACCAGCCGTCAGCCGATGGATTACGTCGGGCTGATCACGCTGATCATTGGTGTCGGCGCGTTGCAGGTGATCCTCGACAAGGGCAATGACCTGGATTGGTTCGAGTCGAACTTCATCATCATCGGCGCGGCGATTTCGGTGATCGCGCTGGCGGTGTTCGTTATCTGGGAAATGACCGACCAGCACCCGGTGGTGAATCTGCGGCTGTTCGCCTACCGCAACTTCCGCATCGGCACGCTGGTGTTGGTGCTGGGTTACGCCGGGTTCTTCGGCATCAACCTGATCCTGCCGCAGTGGTTGCAGACGCAGATGGGCTACACCGCGACCTGGGCCGGCTTGGCCGTGGCGCCGATCGGCATTCTGCCGGTGCTGCTGTCGCCGTTTGTCGGCAAGTATGCGAACAAGTTCGACCTGCGTTTACTGGCCGGGCTGGCGTTTCTGGCGATTGGCTTGAGTTGCTTCATGCGCGCCGGATTCACCAATGAAGTGGATTTCCAGCACATCGCGCTGGTGCAGTTGTTCATGGGTATTGGTGTGGCGCTGTTCTTTATGCCGACCTTGAGCATCCTCATGTCGGACCTGCCGCCGAGTCAGATTGCTGACGGCGCGGGTCTGGCGACTTTCCTGCGGACGTTGGGTGGTAGCTTTGCGGCTTCGTTGACTACGTGGATCTGGATTCGCCGCGCGGATCAGCATCATGCGTATATGAGTGAGAGCATCAGTACCTTTGAACCGGCGACGCGCGAGACCTTGAATCATTTGGGCGGGGCGAGCCAATCGGCTTATGCGCAGATGGATCAGATTTTGACGAGCCAGGCGTACATGCTGTCCACCGTGGATTACTTCACGTTGTTGGGCTGGGGGTTTATGGGGTTGATTCTGATTGTGTGGCTGGCGAAGCCGCCGTTTGCCGCCAAGGCGGGGCCGGCGGCTTCAGGGCACTAAGGTCAAAAGCCCCTCACCCTAACCCTCTCCCGGAGGGAGAGGGGACTGATCGTGGGTTTCTTTCGAGGTACGCCGACCTGAGCTACCGAGTTGAGCTCCGGTTGGGTAAAGCATGATTTGAAATCGTGAGTCGAACTCAGGTTTGAACAGCACTCGGTCGGCTCCCTTTCCCCCTCGCCCCCCTGGGGGAGAGGGCTGGGGTGAGGGGGTAAAGCTTTTAGCCGTGCGGCAAAGCCAGTGGCGGGGCGAAGTCGAACGGCGCCAACGCGTAGCCGCTCTCATCCACCTGCAACGCCCAACCCTGCCGATCCCAATCCCCCAGCACAATCCGCTTCGCCGCTTGTTCACCAAGCTGCAACTTGTGAATCGCCGGGCGGTGAGTGTGGCCGTGGATCAGGGTTTTCACGCCAAATTCCTGCATGATCCGCGGAATCTCTTCCGGCGTGACATCGACAATGTCATTGGCCTTCATCCGCGTCTGCGCCTTGCTCTCGCTGCGCAGTTTGCGCGCCAGTTTATGGCGGCTGCTCAGCGGCAGATTGCGCAGGATAAACAGCGTGATCGGATTACGCAGATAGCGCCGCAGCTTCATATAGCCAACGTCGCGGGTGCAGAGGCTGTCGCCGTGCATCAACAGCACGGGCTCGCCGTAAAACTGCACGACACTCGGATCCTTCAACAACGTACAGCCGGCCTGCTTGCAGAAGGCCTTGCCGAGCATGAAGTCGCGATTGCCGTGCATCAGAAAAATCGCCGTGCCGCTGTCGCTGAGTTCGCGCAGGGCCTGGCAGATGGAACGCTGGAAGGGCGTCATGGCGTCGTCGCCAATCCACGCTTCGAAGAAGTCGCCGAGAATGTACAACGCACTCGCCGAGCGGGCGCGTCCGGCGAGCAAATCCAGAAACGCCCGGGTTATGTCCGGGCGCTCCTCTTCCAGATGCAAGTCTGAAATCAGCAATATCACTCAATGATCTCGGCTTTCTCGATGATCACGTCGTCTGCTGGTACGTCCTGGTGGCCGGCCTTGGAAGTGGTCGAAACACCTTTGATCTTGTCGACAACGTCGGTGCCAGCGGTCACTTTACCGAATACCGCGTAGCCCCAGCCTTGCACGTTCTTGCCGCTGTGGTTGAGGAAGGTGTTGTCGGCGACGTTGATGAAGAACTGCGCGGAAGCCGAATGCGGCTCCATGGTGCGGGCCATGGCAATGGTGTATTTCTCGTTGGAAAGACCGTTGTCGGCTTCGTTCTGGATGCTTGGACGCTTGTCTTTCTTTTCTTTCATGCCTGGCTCGAAACCGCCGCCCTGGATCATGAAGTTACCGATGACACGGTGGAAAACGGTGTTTTCGTAGTGACCGGCGTTGACGTACTCGATGAAGTTGGCGACGGTGATCGGCGCCTTTTCAGCGTTCAGTTCGATGACGATGTCGCCATGATTGGTGGTCAGTTTGACTTGAGTCATGATCGGTGCTCTTTTTCAATGAAGCGTTTTATAAGGAATTCGTGGGTAATGGGACATTTGCGCCCGTTACCGGTTCAGCCCGTGGGCCAAGGTGCGCAGTTTAGCGTGACAGGCGCGAATTTCGAGGCTGTTTTTCCAAATCCCTGCGATTAAATGCGCTCCTTTATAGGCCGTGCTCTGTCAGCCCCTTGACAGCATCGGCTATGATAGCGGCTTTGTTTTGTCTGGCCCCCTCTGCGGCCGCGCACATGTAAGTCAAGGATCCTATGAGCAAGCCCACTGTCGACCCTACCTCGAATGCCAAGTCCGGCCCTGCCGTGCCGGTCAATTTCCTGCGGCCGATCATCCAGGCAGACCTGGACTCGGGCAAGCACACCCAGATCGTCACCCGTTTCCCGCCGGAGCCCAACGGCTACCTGCACATCGGCCACGCCAAGTCGATCTGCGTGAACTTCGGCCTGGCCCAGGAGTTCGGCGGCGTCACGCACTTGCGTTTCGACGACACCAACCCGGCCAAGGAAGACCAGGAATACATCGACGCAATCGAAAGCGACGTCAAATGGCTGGGCTTCGAGTGGTCCGGCGAAGTGCGCTACGCCTCGCAGTATTTCGACCAGTTGCACGATTGGGCCGTTGAGCTGATCAAGGCCGGCAAAGCCTACGTTGACGACCTGACTCCAGAGCAAGCCAAGGAATACCGTGGCAGCCTGACCGAGCCGGGCAAAAACAGCCCGTTCCGCGACCGTTCGGTAGAAGAAAACCTCGACTGGTTCGCCCGTATGCGCGCCGGTGAGTTCCCGGACGGCGCCCGCGTGCTGCGCGCGAAGATCGACATGGCCTCGCCGAACATGAACCTGCGCGACCCGATCATGTATCGCATCCGCCACGCCCATCACCACCAGACTGGCGACAAGTGGTGCATCTACCCGAACTACGACTTCACCCACGGTCAGTCGGACGCCATCGAAGGCATCACCCACTCGATCTGCACCCTGGAATTCGAAAGCCATCGTCCGCTGTACGAGTGGTTCCTCGACGCATTGCCAGTGCCGGCGCACCCGCGTCAGTACGAGTTCAGCCGTCTGAACCTCAACTACACCATCACCAGCAAGCGCAAGCTCAAGCAACTGGTCGATGAAAAGCACGTCAACGGCTGGGACGATCCGCGCATGTCCACGCTGTCGGGCTTCCGCCGCCGTGGTTACACGCCGAAATCGATCCGCAACTTCTGCGAAATGATCGGCACCAACCGTTCCGACGGCGTGGTCGACTTCGGCATGCTCGAATTCAGCATCCGTGACGACCTCGATCACACCGCGCCACGCGCCATGTGCGTGCTGCGTCCGCTGAAAGTCGTGATCACCAACTACCCGGAAGGCCAGGTCGAAAACCTCGAACTGCCGCGCCACCCGAAAGAAGACATGGGCGTTCGCGCTCTGCCATTCGCTCGGGAAATCTACATCGACCGTGACGACTTCATGGAAGAGCCGCCGAAGGGCTACAAGCGCCTGGAACCGGCCGGTGAAGTGCGTCTGCGCGGCAGCTACGTGATCCGTGCCGACGAAGCGATCAAGGACGCCGATGGCAACATCGTCGAACTGCGTTGCTCGTACGATCCGGAAACGCTGGGCAAGAACCCGGAAGGCCGCAAGGTCAAAGGCGTGATCCACTGGGTGCCGGCCGCCGCCAGCGTTGAGTGCGAAGTGCGTCTGTACGATCGCCTGTTCCGTTCGGCCAACCCTGAGAAGGCCGAAGACAGCGCGAGTTTCCTCGACAACATCAACCCTGATTCGCTGCAGGTACTCACCGGTTGTCGTGCTGAGCCATCGCTTGGCAATGCACAGCCGGAAGACCGTTTCCAGTTCGAGCGCGAAGGCTACTTCGTTGCCGATTTGAAGGACTCGAAACCAGGTCAGCCGGTATTCAACCGTACCGTGACCCTGCGTGATTCGTGGGGCCAGTGATTCAGCGTCAAGGGAAATAACGTGCTAACGATCTACAACACGCTCACCAAGAGCAAAGAAGTCTTCAAGCCGCTGGATGGCAACAAGGTGCGCATGTACGTCTGCGGGATGACCGTGTACGACTACTGCCACCTCGGCCACGGCCGCAGCATGGTCGCGTTCGACCTGGTGACCCGCTGGTTGCGGTTCAGCGGTTACGACCTGACCTACGTGCGCAACATCACCGACATCGACGACAAGATCATCAACCGCGCCAACGAGAACGGTGAATCGTTCGAAGCGTTGACCGAGCGCATGATCGCCGCGATGCACGAAGACGAAGCGCGCCTGAACATCAAGAAGCCGGACATGGAACCGCGCGCCACGGATCACATTCCGGGTATGCACGCGATGATCCAGACCTTGATCGACAAGGGTTACGCCTACGCCCCGGGCAACGGTGACGTGTACTACCGCGTCGCCAAGTTCATGGGCTACGGCAAGCTGTCGCGCAAGAAAATCGAAGACCTGCGCATCGGCGCGCGCATCGAAGTCGACGAGTCGAAACAGGACCCGCTGGACTTCGTGCTGTGGAAAGCCGCCAAACCGGGTGAGCCGAGCTGGGAATCGCCATGGGGCGCCGGGCGTCCGGGCTGGCACATCGAGTGCTCGGTGATGTCCACCTGCTGCCTCGGCGAGACCTTCGACATTCATGGCGGCGGCAGCGACCTCGAGTTCCCGCACCACGAAAACGAAATCGCCCAGAGCGAAGCGGCCACCGGCAAGACCTACGCCAACGCGTGGATGCATTGCGGCATGATTCGCATCAATGGCGAGAAGATGTCCAAGTCGTTGAACAACTTCTTCACCATTCGCGACGTGCTGGAAAAGTACCACCCGGAAGTCGTGCGCTACCTGCTGGTGTCGAGCCACTACCGCAGCGCGATCAACTACTCGGAAGACAACCTCAAGGACGCCAAAGGCGCTCTCGAGCGTTTCTACCACGCGTTGAAAGGCCTGCCGAACGTGGCTCCAGCCGGCGGCGAAGCGTTTGTCGAACGTTTCACCACGGTGATGAACGATGACTTCGGTACGCCGGAAGCTTGTGCCGTGCTGTTCGAGATGGTGCGTGAGATCAACCGTCTGCGTGAGAGCGATCTCGATGCGGCGGCAGGTCTGGCGGCGCGTCTGAAAGAGCTGGCGAGTGTGTTGGGTGTGTTGCAGTTGGAGGCGGATGACTTCCTGCAGGCGGGCGCTGAAGGGCGTGTTGATGCGGCAGAGGTTGATGCGCTGATTGCGGCGCGTCTGGCGGCGCGGGCGGGTAAGGATTGGGCTGAGTCGGATCGGATTCGTGATCAGCTGACGGCAATGGGCGTTGTGTTGGAAGACGGCAAGGGTGGGACTACCTGGCGTCTGGCTGACTGAGATCAGGGACGCGGAGCGTCCCGGGCTGCATTCCCACGCGGAGCGTGGGAACGATCAACAAAACCCGCCTTGTGCGGGTTTTTGTTTGGCCGCAAGAAAAGCCCCTCACCCTAACCCTCTCGACCGAATGGGGGATGCTTGCGAGATACGCCGACCTGAGCGATTTCTGCCGAATCCATAATCGATACAACTTTTCAGGTCGATGTACAACGCCAGACACCTCGGTCGGCTCCCTCTCCCTCCGGGAGAGGGCTGGGGTGAGGGAGAGGGTGTCAAAGAGACACGCCGACTTGAACCTGCCTTGAATCCATAATCGACTGGTTTTTTCAGGTCGATGTACAACGCCAGACACTTCGGTCAGCGCCCTCTCCCTCCGGGAGAGGGCGGGGGTGAGGGGAATGGCGTCAAAGAGATCCTCCGACCTCAATGCTCCGTACTAAATCCATAACCGACTCGGTCTTTCAGGTCGCTGCACAACGCCAGACACCTCGGTCAGCTCCCTCTCCCCCTGGGAGAGGGCTGGGGTGAGGGTTGCTTTTGGCGTTCGCGTAGGTCTTGATGTCGGCAACGCGTTCAGCCGGATGCTGAGCGGTGACGATCATGTAAGGGAAACACCATGGCCAATCACTATCGCGAACTGCTAACGACCCCCGGCGCCACCGGGCTAGTGCTCGCGAGTTCTATCGCACGCTTGCCGCAGGCAATGATCGGCATTGGCATCATCACCATGCTGGTCCAGCAAACCGGGGTTTACTGGCTGGCCGGCACCGTCGCCGGGACGTTCACCCTGGCCAATGCACTGCTCGGCCCTTACATCTCGAGACTGGTCGATCAACATGGCCAGAGTCGCGTACTGCCCGTCGTCACCGCGTTCAGCATTGCCATGCTGCTGGCGCTGATCACCGCCGTCTACTTGCGCGCTCCAGCCGCACTGCTGTTTGTTCTGGCGGCACTGGCGGGGACGATGCCGAGCATGCCGTCGATGATCCGCGCCCGATGGTCGCAGTTGTTCCGGGGCAAGCCGCAGTTGCACACGGCGTTCTCGCTGGACACGGTCCTAACCGAAATGGCCTACATCGTCGGCCCGCCGTTGGCGATCGGTTTGAGTGTGAGTTTTTTCGCCGAAGCGGGGCCCCTTGTCGCGGTCGGGCTGCTGGCCGTCGGGGTCACGGCGTTTCTGCTGCAACGCCAGACCGAACCCAAAGTTGTCGTGGGCCACGCCAGCCATAGCGGTTCAACCCTGCTGATCCCCGGCGTTCGCACCATTGTCCTCGCGTTGTTGGCGATGGGGGTCATTGGCGGAGCAATCGATGTCGCCGTCGTGGCTTTCGCCAATGCACAAGGCTGGCCGGCGTCGGCGACTTTCATCCTTGCTGCCTATGCGTTCGGTTCGCTTGTGGCGGGCCTGACGTTCGGTGCGATGAGGGTTTCGCTGGCGATCGAAAAACAGTTCCTGATCGGGATATTGGTCACGGCGTTCACCGGCGTGCTGCCGATTTTTGCCACGGACGTTTATGTCCTGTCAGCGACGCTGTTTATAGCCGGGATTTCGTTTGCGCCAACGATGGTCGTGGTCATGAAGCTGGGGACGATCATCATCCCGCCGTCGCGGATCACCGAAGGGCTGACGTGGATGACCACCGGTATCAGCATTGGCGTTGCTCTGGGCGGCATGCTGGCGGGGTTGGTGATTGATGCGTGGGGCGCGCGGGCGGGGTTTGGCGTCGCCATTGGCGCTGGGACCATGATGGTGGTTGTTGTACTGGTGGGGTTGCGCACATTGGAGGCGGCTTCGGTTGCGCATGTTGAGCCGGAATTTTCGCCCTCACCCTAGCCCTCTCCCCCAGGAGAGGGGACTGAATGGGGGATGTTCAGGAGATACACCGACTTGACCGATTTGCGCCGAATCCATAATCGACCGGGTGTTTCAGGTCGATGCACCACGCCAGACACCTCGGTCGGCTCCCTCTACCTCCAGGAGAGGGGACTGAATGGGGGATGTTCAGGAGATACACCGACCTGACCGATTTGCGCCGAATCCATAATCGACCGGGTGTTTCAGGTCGATGCACCACGCCAGACACCTCGGTCGGCTCCCTCTACCTCCGGGAGAGGGCTGGGGTGAGGGGAAGGGGTTCACTCAACCTTCAATCTGCCGCAACCGCTTGTAGAGAGTATTGCGGCTCACCCCAAGCCTGCGTGCCAAATGGGAAATATTCCCCCCAGCCGCTTTCAACTCCCGGTTCAACGCTTCCACATCATTCAAATCCAGTCCCAACGGCGCCGCACTCTCCACCGGCTCCATCTCCAGATCAACAAAAAAATCATCCGGCAAATGCTCCAGCCTCACCGGCTGCTCCTCAGCCATCGCCAACGCCACTTGCATCACACTACTCACCTGACGCAAATTCCCCGGCCACGGATGACGACTGAACAGCTCTAACACTTCCTGGCTCAATCCCGCCCACTGCGTCGGCTCACGATGCTGTTCCCACAACCGTTTAAACAGTGCCTCCTTGTCACTGCGCTCCCGCAGCGGCGGCAGCTCCAGCGTCAGCCCACCAATGCGGTAATACAAATCCTCACGAAACCGCCCCAACTGCACTTGTTCGCGTAAAGATCGGTTAGTCGCCGAGATAATCCGCAAATCCACCGGGAACAAATCGCTACTGCCCACCGGCTGCACACAACGCTCCTGCAACACCCGCAACAACCGCGCCTGCGTCGGCAACGGCATATCGCCGATTTCATCAAGAAACAACGTGCCTTTATCCGCCTTGCGAATCAGCCCGATGCTGCCTTTCTGATTGGCGCCAGTGAACGCGCCTTTCTCATAGCCAAACAGTTCTGACTCAACCAGTTCGGCGGGGATCGCCGCGCAGTTGACGGCGATAAATGCCTGTTTACTGCGGGAGCTTGCTTGATGAAGGGCTTTGACGAAAACTTCCTTGCCGACCCCGGTTTCGCCATGGATCAGCAGCGGAATGTCTTTCTCCAGCAAACGCTCAGCCTGACGCACGGCTTTTTCCACGCGGCTGTCGCCGAAGTGCAGGGTGTTGAGACTGATGGCGGTGGGCGCGGCGGTTTTGGGTTCAGCAGCAAAAACGCGCGGTTGAACCGACGCCTGTTTCGGCCGCTTCAACAAACATTGAAACCTGTTACGCCCGGAGGTCTGCAAGGCAAACGGCAACCCGTCGGGCTGATTGATCAACTCCAGCAGCGACACCTTGAACAGACTTTCAACGCTGACCCGCGACAAGCGCACACCGAGCAGATTGTCGGCCCGACGATTGGCCGACAACACCTGTCCACTCTCATCAAAGATCAACAACCCGGCCCACTGACTGTCGAGGTTGTTCAACCCGGTGTTGAAGGTCAGTTGAAAGTGCTGGCCATGGAACAGGTTGAGGATCAGCCGGTTCTCCACGGTCTGGCTCATCATCTTGACCATGCCCAAGGTGTGCGAGGGCGGCAGGTAGCTGTCGCTGGACACGTCGAGCACCGCAATCACTTTGCGCTCGGCGTCGAAAATCGGCGCGGCGGAACCGGTCATGAAGCGGTTGGCTTTGAGAAAGTGTTCATCGTGTTCGATGTGCACGGCCTGCTCGCAGGCCAGCGCCGTGCCGATCGCATTGGTGCCGCTGCAGCGCTCCATCCAGCTCGCCCCCGCCTGAAAACCCCGGGCCAGATTCGGCTCGATAAAGCGTTGCGTGCCCCACGAGGTCAGGACCTGGCCCTGATTGTCGGCGAGCATGATCAGGCAGTTGGAATTGCTGAGGATGTTTTCGTAATAGGGCAGGACTTCCTGGTGCGTGGTCTGCACCAGTGAATGATGGCTGTCGAGCAACTGCGCGATGCCGGCGGCAGGCAATTGATCGAAGGCTGGCGTGCTTTGGTGGTCAAGACCGAACGCGCGGCAACGTTGCCAGGAAGTCTGGACGATCGCGTCGTGGGACAGCGGCGGGGCGGGTGCGGCCATGGCAGTGGGCCTCTGATGCAGCGATTTTTATTGTTGTTATGAACCCGATCTTCGAAACCTGCACAGATCCCCTGTAGGAGTGAGCCTGCTCGCGATAGCGGTCTATCAGACAAAATTGCATCGACTGACACACCGCTATCGCGAGCAGGCTCACTCCTACAGGGATCTTCGGCGTCCATGAGATCGGGGAAAAAGCGCTTATAGAGTGTTGTTCACTATTGTTCATTGTCAATCGCCCGACTGTTCAAATGTGTTCAGCAATGAACGCCTGTTCCCCACGCTTTCAACGATTTTCACGACAAATCAACCACTTGCCGTTTCTGGCACGAAACTCGCTTCTGTGCACAGGTCCCTTGACTCCAATAATAAAAAGGCCGAGCCATGTCACTCACCCTGGAGCACGTCAGCCGTACCGTCGAGGGCCAGACCTGGATCGACGATGCGTGTCTGAAATTCGAAGCCGGTTCCTTCAACGTTTTGCTCGGCCGCACGCTGTCCGGCAAAACCAGCCTCATGCGGTTAATGGCCGGTCTGGACAAGCCCGACAGCGGTCGCATCCTGATGAACGGCGTCGACGTCACCCAACGCCCGGTGCGGCTGCGCAACGTGTCGATGGTCTATCAGCAGTTCATCAATTACCCGACCATGACCGTGTTCGAGAACATTGCCTCGCCGCTGCGTCAGGCCGGGGTCTCGAAAGAGATCATCCACAGCAAAGTGCAGGAAACCGCGAAGATGCTGCGCATCGAGAAGTTTCTGCAGCGCTATCCGCTGGAACTGTCCGGCGGTCAACAGCAGCGCACCGCCATGGCCCGCGCATTGGTCAAAGACGCCGAGCTGATCCTCTTCGATGAGCCGCTGGTCAACCTCGACTACAAACTGCGCGAAGAGCTGCGTCAGGAAATGCGCGAGCTGTTCAAGGCGCGCCACACCATCGCCATTTACGCCACCACCGAACCCAACGAAGCGCTGGCCTTGGGCGGCACCACGACCATTCTTCACGAAGGCCGGGTGATTCAGAGCGGCCCGTCGACTTCGGTCTATCACCAGCCACAAACCGTGCTCGCCGCCGAACTGTTCTCCGAACCGCCGATCAACCTGATGCCCGGGCGCATTGCCGGCAACGAAGTGAGTTTTGCCAACTTCGTACACTTTCCGTTGAACGTCGATCTGCGTCCGGTGGGCGAGGGCGAGTTCCGTTTTGGCGTGCGCCCCAGTCACATCTCGCTGGTGCCGAGCAACGATGACGACCTTGAATTGGCGGTCACCGTCGAAGTCGCCGAGATCAGCGGTTCGGAAACCTTCCTGCACGTGCGCAACGAGCATTTCCTGCTGGTGCTGCACCTGCCCGGGGTTCACGAATACGACGTCGATGCGCCGATCCGCATCTATATTCCGACCCACAAACTGTTTGTTTTCGATGCGCAGGGCCGTCTGGTGCAAGCACCGGGCCGGCGTGTCGCGAGGGTTGCCTGATGGCCGAAATCCGTTTGCAGCACCTCGCCCACAGCTACAGCAAAACCCCGAGCGGCGCGGAGGATTACGCGATCCGCGAGATGGATCACGTCTGGGAGCAGGGCGGCGCTTACGCGTTGCTCGGGCCGTCGGGTTGCGGCAAGTCGACCTTGCTCAACATCATTTCCGGCCTGCTCAGCCCCTCGCAGGGCCACGTGTTGTTCGACGGCAAAGCGGTCAACGACCTGACGCCGGAGAAGCGCAACATCGCCCAGGTTTTCCAGTTCCCGGTGGTCTACGACACCATGACCGTGTTCGACAACCTCGCTTTCCCCCTGCGAAATCAGGGCATGGCCGAGGCGAAAGTGCACAGCAAGGTGCAGGAAATTGCCGAAGTCCTCGACCTGCAAAATCTGCTGAGCAAGAAGGCGCGCAACCTCACCGCCGACGAAAAACAGAAGGTCTCGATGGGCCGTGGTCTGGTCCGTGACGACGTTTCCGCAATCCTCTTCGACGAGCCGCTGACGGTGATCGACCCGCACCTGAAGTGGAAGCTGCGACGCAAGCTCAAGCAGATCCACGAGCAGTTCAACATCACCATGGTCTACGTCACCCACGATCAACTGGAAGCCTCGACCTTCGCCGACAAGATCGCGGTGATGTACGGCGGCCAGATTGTCCAGTTCGGCACGCCACGGGAATTGTTCGAGCGGCCGAGCCACACCTTTGTCGGCTATTTCATCGGCAGCCCCGGGATGAACCTGATCGACGTGCAGCCGCAGCCCGGCGGCGTTGGTTTCGCCTCGACGCATTTGCCGTTGTCCGACGCCATGCAACGCCATATCGAACACGGTCAGTGGAAGAATCTGAAGGTCGGCATCCGCCCCGAGTTTATTCATGTGTGGGACGAGCCGTTTGATGACGCGATGCAGGCCAGGGTCGTACACGTCGAAGACCTCGGCACCTACAAGATCATGACCCTCGACCTCGACGGCGCACCGCTGAAAGTACGTCTGGCCGAAGACAAACCGGTGCCGCAGGGCACGGCGTACATCAGTTTCCCGGCGCAGTGGCTGATGGTTTATGCCGATGAATTCCTGCTTGAAGCCGATGAAGAGGTGCAGCCATGAACAAGGTGCAGAACAACAAGGCCTGGTGGCTGGTGTTGCCGGTGTTCCTGCTGGTGGCATTCAGTGCGGTGATCCCGATGATGACCGTGGTCAACTATTCGGTGCAGGACATCTTCGACCAGTCCAGCCGCTACTTCGTCGGCGCTGACTGGTACAAGCAGGTTCTGCTCGATCCGCGTTTGCATGACTCATTGCTGCGCCAGTTCATCTATTCGGCGTGCGTGCTGCTGATCGAAATTCCCTTGGGCATCGCTGTTGCGCTGACGATGCCAACCAAGGGCCGCTGGTCATCGGTGGTGCTGATCATTCTGGCGATTCCGTTGCTGATTCCGTGGAACGTGGTTGGCACGATCTGGCAGATTTTCGGCCGCGCGGACATTGGCCTGCTCGGTTCCAGCCTCAACGCGATGGGCATCAGCTACAACTACGCGGCCAACACCATGGACGCCTGGGTGACGGTGCTGGTGATGGATGTCTGGCACTGGACTTCATTGGTGGCGCTGCTGTGTTTCTCCGGATTGCGCGCAATTCCCGACGTGTATTACCAGGCTGCGCGGATCGACCGGGCCTCGGCCTGGGCGGTGTTCCGCCATATCCAATTGCCCAAACTGAAGAGCGTGCTGCTGATCGCGGTGATGCTGCGCTTCATGGACAGTTTCATGATCTACACCGAGCCGTTCGTGCTCACCGGCGGCGGGCCGGGCAATGCCACGACCTTCTTGAGTCAGACGTTGACCCAGATGGCCGTAGGGCAATTCGACCTCGGTCCGGCAGCGGCGTTTTCGCTGGTGTACTTCCTGATCATCCTGTTGGTGTCCTGGCTGTTCTACACCGCCATGACGCACTCCGACGCCAACCGCTGAGGCCCGGCCATGAGCAAAAGAAAGCTTATTCCGTTGCTGGTGTACATCCTGTTCCTGCTGGTGCCGATCTACTGGCTGCTGAACATGTCGTTCAAGAGCAACACCGAAATCCTCGGCGGCCTGACACTTTTCCCACAGGCCTTTACGCTGGCGAACTACAAGGTGATCTTCACTGACCCGAGTTGGTACACCGGTTATCTCAACTCGCTGTATTACGTGAGTTTGAACACGGTGATCTCGCTGAGCGTGGCGTTGCCGGCGGCCTATGCGTTTTCGCGTTACCGCTTTCTCGGCGACAAGCACCTGTTTTTCTGGCTGCTGACCAACCGCATGGCGCCGCCGGCGGTGTTTCTGCTGCCGTTCTTCCAGCTGTATTCGTCGATTGGTCTGTTCGATACGCACATCGCCGTGGCCTTGGCGCACTGCCTGTTTAACGTGCCATTGGCGGTGTGGATTCTCGAAGGGTTCATGTCCGGGGTGCCGAAGGAAATCGACGAAACGGCCTACATTGACGGCTACAGTTTCCCCAAGTTCTTCGTGAAGATTTTCATCCCGCTGATCGGTTCCGGCATCGGCGTCACGGCGTTTTTCTGCTTTATGTTTTCCTGGGTCGAACTGCTGCTCGCACGCACGTTGACCTCGGTCAACGCCAAGCCGATTGCAGCGGTGATGACGCGCACGGTGTCCGCTTCGGGTATCGATTGGGGTGTGCTGGCAGCGGCGGGGGTGTTGACCATTCTCCCGGGCATGCTGGTGATCTGGTTTGTTCGCAACCACGTGGCCAAGGGCTTTGCCCTCGGTCGAGTCTGAGGAGCTGATGATGGAATGGATGAGCTGGACCACGCCTACCGCAGCATTCTTCATCGTCATCGGCCTGATTCTGGTCGGCATGACCACCTGGGAATTGCGTTCGCCGAGCATCCTGCGGCGAGGTTTTCTACCGATTGCCACCACCCGTGGCGATCGCTTGTTTATCGGTCTTCTCGGCAGCGCCTACCTGCATTTGCTGGTGATCGGCGCCACCGACTGGAGCATCTGGGTGGCGTCCGCGTTGTCCCTGGTGTGGCTGTTGGCTGTGATGCGTTGGGGCTAGTCGAGTCGTTCGGCAACGCGGCTCCACAACTTAAACAGGAGGTCTCTATGTTCGACAAAAACAATAAGCTGCGACATAGCATTTCATTGGCAGCCATGCTGGCACTCAGCGGTTTGAGCGCATCCGCCTGGGCCGATGCCTACGAGGACGCGGCGAAAAAATGGATCGGCAGTGAATTCAAACCGTCGACCCTGACGGCCGAGCAGCAACTCGAAGAGCTGAAGTGGTTCATCAAGGCGGCTGAACCGTTTCGCGGCATGGACATCAAGGTCGTTTCCGAGACCCTGACCACCCACGAATACGAGTCGAAAGTGCTCGCCAAGGCCTTCAGCGAAATCACCGGAATCAAGCTCACCCACGACCTGCTGCAAGAAGGCGACGTGGTCGAGAAAATGCAGACGGTGATGCAGTCCGACAAGAACATCTATGACGGCTGGGTTAACGACTCGGATCTGATCGGTACGCACTTTCGCTACGGCAAGACTGAATCGATCACCGACCTGATGGCCAACGAAGGCAAGAACTTCACCTCGCCGACGCTCGATATCAAGGACTTCATCGGCATCTCCTTCACCACCGCGCCGGACGGCAAGATCTATCAGCTGCCTGACCAGCAATTCGCCAACCTGTACTGGTTCCGCGCTGACTGGTTCGAACGTGCGGATCTGAAAGCCAAGTTCAAGGAAAAGTACGGCTACGAATTGGGCGTGCCGGTGAACTGGTCGGCCTATGAAGACATCGCCAAATTCTTCAGCGAAGACGTCAAGGAAATCGACGGCAAACGCGTTTACGGGCACATGGACTACGGCAAGAAAGACCCGTCACTGGGCTGGCGCTTTACCGATGCCTGGTTCTCCATGGCCGGTGGCGGCGACAAGGGCATACCCAACGGCTTGCCAGTGGACGAGTGGGGGATTCGTGTCGAGGACTGCCACCCGGTCGGCTCCAGCGTGACTCGCGGCGGCGACACCAATGGCCCGGCGGCAGTGTTCGCCACCACCAAGTATGTCGACTGGCTGAAGAAATACGCGCCACCGGAAGCGGCGGGCATGACTTTCTCCGAGTCCGGTCCGGTGCCGTCGCAGGGCAACATTGCTCAGCAGATTTTCTGGTACACCGCGTTCACCGCCGACATGACCAAACCGGGCCTGCCGGTGGTCAACGCCGACGGCACGCCGAAGTGGCGGATGGCACCATCGCCGCGTGGGCCGTATTGGGAAGAGGGCATGAAGCTCGGGTATCAGGACGTGGGTTCGTGGACGTTCATGAAATCCACGCCTGAGAAACAGAAGCTGGCAGCGTGGTTGTACGCGCAGTTCGTCACCTCGAAAACCGTGTCGCTGAAGAAAACCATCGTCGGCCTGACGCCGATTCGCGAGTCGGACATCAACTCGCAGGCGATGACCGATCTGGCGCCGAAACTCGGTGGTCTGGTCGAGTTCTACCGCAGCCCGGCCCGCGTGCAATGGACCCCGACCGGGACCAACGTGCCGGACTATCCGCGTCTGGCGCAACTGTGGTGGAGCCACATCGCCGAAGCGGCCAGCGGCGAGAAGACCCCGCAACAGGCGCTCGATGGTCTGGCCAAGGATCAGGACGCGATCATGACCCGCCTCGAACGCTCCAAGGCCCAAGCGGTTTGTGCACCGAAGATGAATCCGGAGCGCGACGCGCAGTACTGGTTCGATCAACCGGGCGCACCGAAACCGAAATTGGCCAACGAGAAGCCGAAAGGCGAGACCGTGAGCTACAACGAACTGCTGAAATCCTGGGCGGATGCGCGTAAGTGATGTTGGAAATGTGAAAGGCGAACGGCACCGTAAGGTGCCGTTTTCTTTCGCGCCTGATCTACCGCTTTCGCTTGCAGGCAAGCTCCCACAGGTTTCTGCGTCGCTCACAAATTCCGAGTGCACCCGAAACCACTGTGGGAGCTTGCCTGCAAGCGATTGCTTACTGACATTCAACATGGATATCGCCTGATCCGACGCTTTCGCGAGCAAGCTCGCTCCCACAGGTTTTGGCGGCGTCCACATATTTTGTGGATGACTACTGCCCCTGTGGGAGCGAGCCTGCTCGCGAAGGCTGAGTATCAGGCAGTGCAGATGTTGCAGGACCCACCGCGATCGCGAGCAGACGAAGGCCTGCAGGTTTCAGTGGTGCCCACAAAACCTGAGTACCCCGCAAATCACTGTGGGAGCTTGCCTGCAAGCGAAGGGGCCATTGTCGGCACCGCAGGAAACCCAAGCCGGAACACGGTCATCGCCCCCGGCAAACTCTTCACCTCCGCCACACCCTGATGCAGGCTCATGATCGAGCGCACGATCGCCAGCCCCAATCCGGTGCTGCCCTGCGAGCGCGAGCGGCTGCTGTCGACACGGTAGAAGCGGTCGAACAGATGTGGCAAATGCTGCGCTTCAATCCCGGCGCCGGGGTTGCTGACCAGGAGGGAGGCCTGGGTCGCTCCTTGTTCGATCAGCAACGTCACGGTTTTGCCGTTCGGGCAGTGGCGCAGCGCATTCGACAACAGATTGGAGATCGCCCGCTGAATCATCAGCCGATCGCCCATTACCGTCGCACTGCCAACGACGTTCAAGTGAATGTTCTTATCCTGCGCCGACAACGAAAACATCTCGGCCACTTTCGCGACTTCAACCTCCAGCGCCACCGCTTCAAACGGCGCCAGCGCCGACGGATGACTGACCTGCGCCAGAAACAACATGTCCGAGACAATCCGCGCCACGCGCTCCAGTTCCTCGGTGCATGACACCAACACATCTTTGTACTCATCCACCGAGCGCTCGCGCGAAAGGGTCACCTGCGCCTTGCCCATCAGGTTATTGATCGGCGTACGCAGCTCATGCGCCAGGTCATCGGAAAATTGCGATAACTGCTGCACCCCGGCATCCAGCCGATGCAGCATGAAGTTGATGCCCTGCGCCAGTTCACTCAACTCTTGCGGCATGTTTACCACCGACAGCCGGTGTTCCAGGTCCTGGGTCGAGACCATTGCCGCCACTTTGCGAAATTCGCGCAGCGGTGCTAACCCACGCTGCACCGCGCCCCAGGCCGTCAGGCCGATAAACACCAGCAGCAACGGCAAGGCAATCAGCGTCGAGCGCAGATACGCGCTGAGCAAAGCCTGATCATGGGCGTTGTCCATCGACAGCAGCACCGGCACGCTGTTGCCGTCCTTGAGACGAATCAGCTTGGACACGGTGAGGAATTTCGCCCCTTCGGCATCAATGCTGTCGGAGTAGGTCAATTGATCAGTGGTTGCCCGCACTGCCTTCAATTCAACCCGTGGATCAGTCAAGCCACTGCCGGATTTGAGCAGCGGTGAGCGCAGATTCAAGCGGTCATAAATCGTCAACGTCAGGTTGTCATGGCCCATGACCTGATCGAGCAGAATATGCGGCTTGCCGCTGATTTCATTGGCGTCGACGTACAGCGACAGGCTGTGTTCGACCTGCGCCATCTTCTTTTCCAGGCTGTCCCGAAATAGCGCGTTCAGTTCATGAGTCAACGCGAAATAGGCGAGGATCGCCAGAAACACCACCAACAGTGCGCCGAGAATACTCACCGTCAAACCAAGGCGCATCGACAGGCTGGAGGGCTTCATTCCCGTGCCTCCAGCACATAGCCGACACCGCGCAGGGTGTGGATCAGTTTGCTGTCGAACGGGTCGTCGATCTTCGCCCGCAAACGGCGGATCGACACTTCGACCACGTTGGTGTCGCAATCGAAATTCATGTCCCACACCAGCGAGATGATTTGTGTGCGCGTCAGTACTTCGCCGGACTGGCGCATCAGCAGGTGCAGCAGGGCGAATTCCTTGGTGGTCAGGTCGATACGCTGTTGCCCGCGAAACGCGCGATGGCGGCCCGGATCGAGTTCCAGATCGGCCACTTTCAACACCTGCGGCACCGGGATGTTTTCGCTGCGACGCATCAACGTACGCACCCGCGCCAGCAATTCGGGAAACTCGAAAGGCTTGACCAGATAATCGTCGGCGCCCAGATCGAGGCCGCGAATCTTGTCGGCCAGACGCCCGCGCGCGGTGAGCATCATCACCCGCGTCGAATGGGTGCGACGCAGTTGTTCCAGCACGCCCCAGCCGTCGAGTTCCGGCAGGTTCACGTCGAGAATAATCAGGTCATAGGCCTGTTGTTGCGCCAGATGCAGGCCATCGGCACCGGTGGCGGCGTGGTCAACGACATAACCACTTTCGGTCAAACCCTGATGCAAGTATTCGGCAGCTTTAAGCTCGTCCTCGACGACAAGGATTCGCATGATCTTTCACCACTTTTATTTAATGGGTATTTAGTTAAAAAGGCCCCTCACCCTAGCCCTCTCCCGGAGGGGAGGGGAGGGGACTGAATGCGGGATATTTCAGAACTACGCCGACGTGAAAAAACTTTACTGAATCCATAATCGACTTGATTTAACAGGTCGATGGAAAGTGTCAGACACCTCGGTCAGCTCCCTCTCCCCCCGGGAGAGGGCTGGGGTGAGGGGAGTGCGGACAATAAAGGTTGTAGTGGCTACAGGGTCAACCACCAAGCGCTTTAAAACGGTGCTCTGCGACAGCCGGTCGCAGCACAAGCCACAAAATCCCTATGACTTTTATTCCGGCAAGTGCAATTCAGCAGATAACTAGCGCGTTTTTGTTTCGATGTATTTCGATAACGCCGCCAGCACTTCGCATCCTAGAACAAAACAACTTCGGAAAACCGTGGATAACGGATTTGTAATATTCCAGTCACCTTGCCGATAAGTTCAAAACCCTACCGTGGCGGCATCCGAGATTATTGAATAAAGGAAGTCTTCCATTGCCCGGTTTAATAGAACTGACGGCGCGATCACGCCTGAAAAAAACTGCCAGCGGCATCCTGTTGCTGGCCTGTACCAGCCTTGCGAACGCGGCGCCCCTGACGCTGGATCAAGCCCTGCAAAGCGCCTTCGCCAGCAACCCGGATTTAGCCGCCGCGCAATGGGAAATCGGCATTGCCGAAGGTGACCGCCAACAGGCCGGGCTGATCCCCAATCCCGAAGTGTCGTGGGAGGCCGAGGACACCCGTCGCAATTCGCGCACCACCACGGTAATGCTCAGTCAGCCAATCGAACTGGGCGGCAAACGCGGCGCGCGCATCGACGTCGCCAGCCGTGCGCAAGATGCCGCCGGTATCGAACTGGAGCGCAAGCGCAATGCCCTGCGCGCCGATGTCATTCAGGCGTTCAACAGCGCGCAAACCGCGCAGCAACGTTTGCAGCTGTCGCGCCAGTCGCTGCAATTGGCCGAGCACGGTGTGCGCGTGGCGCAAGGCCGGATCGAAGCAGGCAAATCATCACCGGTCGAAGGCACGCGGGCGCAAGTGCAGCTCTCCCAAGTGCGCCTTGAATTGAGCCGCGCCGAGCGCGATCAGGCCAATGCCTATCAGCAATTGGCGCAAGTCATGGGCGCGCCGCTACCGACCTCGACCAAGGTGCAGGCGCCCACGCAAAGCATGCCGGCCGTACCACCACCGACACGATTGCTCGAGCGTTTGAACGACACCGCCGAACTGCGTCTGGCCAAGTTGCAGATCGATCAGCGTGAAGCATCGTTGGGCCTGGAAAAGTCCCAGCGCATTCCCGATCTCACCGTGAGCATCGGCAGCCAGTACAGCGAAACCGAGCGCGAGCGGGTCAACGTAGTCGGGCTGTCGATGCCGATTCCGCTGTTCAACCGCAATCAGGGCAACGTGCTCGCCGCCGCCCGCCGCACCGATCAGGCGCGGGATCTGCGCAACGCCACCGAGCTGCGATTGCGCACGGAAATCCAGACCAGTCTCGAGCAATGGCAGACCGCCAACGGCGAGGTCACTGCGTTCAACCAGACCATCCTGCCCGCCGCACAAAGTGCGGTCGACAGCGCCACCCGTGGTTTCGAAATGGGCAAGTTCGGCTTCCTCGATGTACTCGACGCCCAGCGCACGCTGATCAGCGCTCGCAGCCAATACATCCAGGCCGTCAGCGAAGCGACCGACGCCCGCGTGCGCATTGAACGGATCTTCGGCGACCTCAGCGTCAGCCCTTGAATTTCACTTTTCAGACAACTGCGCGCAGGTATGACGCAGAGGAGTTTCCATGGATAAAAAATTGATGATTGTCGCGGTGGCGACGTTGGCGCTGGGCATTGGTATCGGCTCGCAGTGGTCAGCCAACTCAAGCATCGACGCGCATGCCGATGAGGCTTCCGAACATGCCGATCACGCTGAAGAAGGTGCAGCGGCTGAACATGCCGAAGAAGGGCACATCGAATTGAGCGCCGAGCAGATCACGGCTGCCGGTATTCAACTCGCCCAAGCAAAAGCGCAGAACATCAGCCGCAGCCTGCCGTTCCCCGGCGAAGTGCGCTTTGACGAAGACCGCACCGCCCACGTCGTACCGCGCGTGCCGGGCGTGGTCGAGTCGGTGGCGGTCAACCTCGGGCAAACGGTGAAGAAGGGCCAGTTGCTGGCGGTGATCGCCAGTCAGCAGATCTCCGATCAACGCAGCGAACAGGCTGCCGCGCAGCGTCGCCTGGCCTTGGCGCGCACCACCTACGAGCGTGAGAAAAAGCTGTGGCAGGACAAGATCTCCGCCGAGCAGGATTTCCTCCAGGCGCGCCAGGCACTGCAAGAAGCCGAAATCGCCGTGAGCAATGCGCGGCAAAAGATCAGCGTGCTCAGCGGCAGCGTGGTCGCCACCGGCGGCAATCGCTACGAATTGCGCGCACCGTTCGACGGCGTGGTGGTGGAAAAACACCTGACGCCGGGCGAGGTGGTCGATGAAACCACCGCTGCATTCACCCTTTCGGATCTGTCGCGAGTGTGGGTGACATTCGGCGTTTCACCGAAGGATCTGAACAAGGTGCAAGTCGGCAAAGCGGTCACCGTCAGCGCCCCGGAATTGAACGCGGAAGTGGTCGGCAGCGTGGCTTACGTCGGCAGCTTGCTCGGCGAACAGACACGTACGGCAACCGTTCGCGTCACTCTGGAAAACCCCCAAGGCTCGTGGCGCCCGGGGTTGTTCGTCACTGCGCTGGTGGCGACCGACAGCCGCGAAGCGAAAGTCGCCGTGCCGGAAACCGCGATCCAGACCGTCGAGGACAAGCCCACGGTATTCGTGCGCACCGACGACGGTTTCGAAGCGCGCCCGGTTGAGCTGGGCCGCCGCGCCGCCGGCCATGTGGAAATCACCCAAGGCCTGGAACCGGGCGCGCAAGTCGCCAGCGCCGGCAGCTTCGTCCTCAAATCGGAACTGGGCAAAGCCTCAGCCGAGCACAGCCACTGATCCGGAAGACTCCCATGTTCGAACGCCTGATCCAGTTTGCCATCGAGCAGCGCATCATCGTCCTGCTCGCCGTTCTGCTCATGGCCGGCCTCGGTATCGCCAGTTATCAAAAACTGCCGATCGATGCCGTGCCGGACATCACCAACGTCCAGGTGCAAATCAACACCGGCGCCGCCGGATTCTCACCGCTGGAAACCGAGCAGCGCATCACCTTCCCGATTGAAACGGCGATGGCCGGTCTGCCGGCACTCGAACAGACCCGTTCACTGTCGCGCTCCGGCCTGTCGCAAGTCACGGTGATCTTCAAGGACGGCACCGACCTGTTCTTCGCCCGCCAATTGGTCAACGAGCGTCTGCAGATCGCCAAGGAGCAATTGCCCGAAGGTGCGGAAGCGGTCATGGGGCCGATTTCCACCGGCCTCGGCGAGATCTTCCTGTGGACCGTGGAAGCCAAGGAGGGCGCACTGAAGGACGACGGAACCGCTTACACGCCGACCGATCTGCGGGTGATTCAGGACTGGATCATCAAGCCGCAATTGCGCAACGTGCCGGGCGTGGCCGAGATCAACACCATCGGCGGTTTCGCCAAGGAATACCAGATCGCGCCGGATCCGAAACGCCTGGCCGCCTACAAGCTGACCCTTACCGATCTGGTCACTGCGCTCGAGCGTAACAACGCCAACGTCGGCGCTGGTTACATCGAACGCAGCGGCGAGCAATTGCTGATCCGCGCGCCGGGGCAAGTGGCGAGCACCGAGGACATCGCCAACATCGTCATGGCCAATGTCGACGGCACGCCGATCCGGGTGAAGAACGTCGCCAGCGTGGAAATCGGCCGCGAATTGCGCAGCGGTGCGGCCACAGAAAACGGCCGCGAAGTAGTGCTCGGCACCGTGTTCATGCTGATCGGCGAGAACAGCCGCACGGTCTCGCAAGCGGTCGCCGGCAAGCTCGAACAGATCAACAAATCTCTGCCGCAAGGCGTGATCGCCGTGCCGGTGTACGACCGCACGCACCTGGTCGACAAAGCCATCGCCACGGTGAAAAAGAACCTCATCGAAGGCGCGATTCTGGTGATCGCGATTCTGTTTCTGTTCCTCGGTAACATCCGCGCGGCGCTGATTACCGCGATGGTGATTCCGCTGTCGATGCTGTTCACTTTCACCGGGATGTTCAGCAACAAGGTCAGCGCCAACCTGATGAGCCTCGGCGCGCTGGACTTCGGCATCATCGTCGACGGCGCCGTGGTGATCGTCGAAAACACCCTGCGTCGACTCGCCCATGCGCAGCAGCATCACGGCCGTTTGCTGACTCGCGCCGAGCGTTTCAAGGAAGTCTTTGCCGCAGCGAAAGAGGCGCGGCGACCGCTGATTTTCGGCCAGTTGATCATCATGGTCGTGTACCTGCCGATCTTCGCGTTGAGCGGCGTCGAAGGGAAAATGTTCCACCCGATGGCGTTCACTGTGGTCATCGCTTTGCTTGGCGCGATGCTGTTGTCGGTGACCTTTGTGCCGGCGGCGATTGCGTTGTTCGTCACGGGCAAGGTCAAGGAAGAAGAGGGCGCGGTGATGCGCGGCGCACGTCACGTTTATGCGCCGGCGCTGGCATGGGTGATGTCCAATCGCGCGGTGGCCGTGAGCGCGGCGTTGGGCGTGATCGTGCTCAGTGGCGTGCTCACCAGCCGCATGGGCAGCGAGTTTGTACCGAGCCTCAGTGAGGGCGATTTTGCCCTGCAAGCGTTGCGTGTGCCGGGCACCAGCCTGACGCAATCGGTGGACATGCAGCAGCGGCTGGAAACGCTGATTCTGGCGAAGGTGCCGGAAGTCGAGCGTGTTTTTGCCCGAACTGGCACCGCCGAAATCGCCTCCGACCCGATGCCGCCGAACATCTCTGACAGCTACGTGATGCTCAAGCCGAAAGAGCAGTGGCCGGACCCGGGCAAGTCTCGCGAAACCTTGATGGTTGAACTGCAAACCGCCGCCGCGACGTTGCCGGGCAGTAACTATGAACTGTCGCAGCCGATCCAGTTGCGCTTTAACGAGCTGATCTCTGGTGTGCGCAGTGACGTCGCAGTGAAGGTGTTCGGTGATGATATAGACGTGCTCAATGCCACGGCTGCGAAAATTGCCGCCGCGATGCAGAAGGTCAACGGCGCCTCCGAGGTCAAGGTTGAGCAGACTACCGGCTTGCCGGTGCTGACCATCAACATTGATCGCGACAAGGCGGCGCGTTACGGGCTCAACGTCGGGGATGTGCAGGACACCATTGCCGTTGCAGTCGGCGGGCGTAAGGCCGGGACGTTGTATGAGGGGGATCGGCGTTTCGACATGGTCGTGCGCTTGTCAGATGCCATGCGCAAGGACATCGACGGACTGTCGGCGTTGTTGATTCCGGTGCCGGCGCCTTTGAATGGAGCGGCGAATCAAATCGGCTTTATCGCGCTGCAAGACGTCGCCAGCCTCGACCTGGTGCTCGGCCCGAATCAGGTCAGCCGCGAGAACGGCAAGCGTCTGGTGATCGTCAGCGCCAACGTGCGCGGGCGTGATATCGGCTCGTTTGTCAGCGAGGCCGGCGAAGTGATCGAGCGTGATGTGCAGGTCCCGGCCGGTTACTGGACCAGTTGGGGCGGCCAGTTCGAGCAGCTGCAATCGGCGGCCAAGCGCTTGCAGATTGTCGTGCCGGTTGCGCTGCTGCTGGTGTTCGGGCTGTTGTTCATGATGTTCAACAACCTGAAGGACGGTTTGCTGGTGTTTACCGGGATTCCGTTTGCGTTGACCGGTGGGGTCATGGCGCTGTGGTTGCGCGATATTCCGCTGTCGATATCGGCGGGTGTCGGGTTTATCGCGTTGTCCGGGGTGGCGGTGTTGAACGGCTTGGTGATGATTGCGTTTATTCGTAATTTGCGTGAGGAGGGGCGGTCGTTGTCGGACGCGATCCATGAGGGTGCGTTGACGCGTTTGCGGCCGGTGTTGATGACGGCGTTGGTGGCGTCGCTGGGGTTTATTCCGATGGCGCTGGCGACCGGCACAGGTGCGGAGGTGCAGCGGCCACTGGCGACCGTGGTGATCGGCGGGATTTTGTCCTCCACGATCCTGACGCTGCTGATCTTGCCGGCGCTCTATCAACTCGCCCATCGCCGGGATGGCACCTGTTAGTTCTTACAGTATCGGTAAACCGCAAAAGCGCTCATTCTTCACTCAAAGGTGAGAAAGGGCGCTTGTGAACATGAATATTCACCACGACACCGCCACGCCGACGCTATCGGTCATCGATTCCCGTTCGCTGATGATCCGCAGCGTCGGCTACTGCCGGCATCCGGACTCGCCCGACATCGACCCGCGCATTACCCGGCAAGTGTTCGATGCAGCGGGGCGTCAGGTGGCATCGTGGGATCCGCGATTGTGGGGAACGGCGCCGCAGCCGAACCTGGCCACCACGTACGGATTGAGCGGGCAGGCATTGCTGACGGACAGCGTCGACGCCGGGTGGCAATTGAGTCTGCCGGATCAGGCCGGCTCATTACGTTGCTCCTGGGACGCCCGAGGTAGCGAATGGCATCGTGATTATGACGACCTGCAGCGCCCGATTGTTGTGACGGAGCAGGCCCGTGGCGAACTGCCTCGTGTGGTTGAGCGATTGAGCTATGCCGATGCGGATGATGTCTTTGCCCAGCACAATCAGTGCGGTCGCCTGATCCGCCATGATGACCCGGCGGGGACCCGGCTCATCCATAACTATGGTCTGGCCGGTGCCGAGCTGGTGGAATCGCGGTGCATGCTGAGGGACCTCGATCTGCCCGACTGGCCCAGCGACCCTGAACACCGTGATGTGTTGCTGGAGGAGCAGTCCTACGTCACCCGCTACGTTTTCTATCCGACGGGCGAATTGAAAGAGCAGACCGATGCCATGGGCAATGTCCAGACCCGTCAATACAACGTGGCGGGCGAACTTTCCGCGACATGGCTTCTCCCTGCCGGTGAAGGTAAACAACCCAAATGCCTGGTCAGTGATATCCGTTACAACGCGCACGAACAGATTGAACGTGAAACTGCCGGTAATGGTGTTATCACCCAAGCGCAATACAGCCGTGATGACGGTCGGCTGCTCAGACTGGTCGCCAGTGTTGGCGCGCAAACTCCTTTGCAAGATTTAAATTACGTCTACGACCCGGTGGGCAATATCGTCAGCCTTGAAGACAAAACCCAGGCCGTGACTTACTTCAATCAGCAGCGCATCGAACCGGTCAGCCGCTATCGCTATGACAGCCGGTATCAAATGGTCGAAGCCAAGGGCTGGGAGGTCAGCCAGCCGAGCCATGGCCCGGCATTACCGGATCTGCTGCCCACACCGCTGGACCCCAATCAGCGGCGCAACTACACCCAGACATTCGCCTACGACGCGGCGGGCAATCTGCTCACCCGTCATCACAGCGGTGCGCCGGGTTTTTCGATGTTTACCTCTGCTTGCAGCAATCGAAGTCTGGCCCAGCGCGACGATGGTTCCCTGCCGGGAGAACCGCAGATTTCGGAAGGATTTGATCTCGCTGGCAATCAGTTGGAATTGCAGCGCGGACAGGCCATGAGCTGGGATGTGCGCAATCAACTGAGACGAGTGACGCTGGTGCAACGCCAGGACGAGCCGGATGACGACGAAGGTTATGTCTACGACCGACCCGGCCATCGGTTGCGTAAAACACGCCTCAGCCAGACATCCGGGCAGACGCTTAAATCAGAAGTGCGTTACCTGCCGGGTCTTGAAGTTCATCGCGAAACTACCGGTAAAGAGCGGCATGTCATCAGTGTCGAGGCCGGGCGTAATCAGGTGCGAATGCTGCATTGGCCTGATGGCGCGGAAAGCGATCAACTGCGTTACAGCCTGAGTGATCATCTCGGTTCCAGCACTCTGGAATTGGATGAGGGGGCGGGAGTATTAAGCCTGGAACACTATTACCCTTTTGGTGGCACGGCGTGCTGGGCAGGTAAAAGTGCGTTGGTGGCGAAGTACAAAACCATCCGTTATTCGGGTAAGGAACGCGATGCTACCGGGCTCTATTATTATGGTTATCGGTATTACGCACCATGGTTGCAGCGATGGGTGAATCCGGATCCAGCGTGGGACGTTGATGGGTTGAATTTGTTTCGTGTATTGAGGAACTCGCCCGTTTCCCTGCGGGAGTACACAGGACTTAGTCCGGTGCCTCCAAACAACGTAGCGACTAAGCAAGAGCGCCTTGATCAAGTTGATAATTTCTTGAATGACTTACCGCGTGACGCTCCTGATGCAATCCCCGAGATTAATACGGTGAAGGTCAATGAGGAGTTTTTGAGTCGTGTTTCTGATTATTTCCAGAATAACATTGCTCGAATTACGCAACTTAATACGCTTCTGGAGCACAAGCCTATAGACGCTGTAAAAATCAGCTCTGGCAGAATGATTTTTCCTGAAAACCATGGAAGTGACGGGCAGGTCATCAAGGATGAATTTATCAATGAATATCACCCGTCAGGCGTTTGGGTTTTCAGAGGTAATTATAAAGAAAGCAAAACGAAGCAGTTTTTTGCAAGTGATGTTCAGCTGGTTCAGGCTGCATATATGGGTATAACTGATTACCCATCCATGATGGTTCGTAATGAAGTGAAGAATAAGGAGACGTTGGCGGCAACCGAAAAATTTGCAAGTGATTCTATTGAGTTGAAAGAAGCTTTTTTCACAACGCCCAATGGGAAAAATACTGCGCAAATTTTGAAGGCCTTGGATATGGAAGCAACCAGCGTCAAAAGATCTGTTTCCCCTCATGCTGATTTTCCGAGTTTTTATATCGCTGTAAGACCAAAAGCTCGGGGCGGGATAGAAAAACCAAATCTTTGAGGAATCTGAAGCAGTCGCCTCAACTTTGCATCATGCAAGGATGCTCAGTAAAAACGAGCGCTCGCGCTCATCGCCAGTCAGGCAGGCTCCCACAGTTGGTTTTGTGTCCGGCTTCGAAAGAGTGCCCGATACATAACGGATATGTAATTTCCCCGCCACCGTCACGCAAGGTTCGGATTGTTACCTTGATCCCGTCAGTTACTTAAACGAGGAATCAACGATGAAACTTGCCCGACTCAGTGCTTTCGCCGCCGCTCTGGCGATCTCTTCCGTGGCGTTGGCCGAAGGCGGCGGTGACCGCACATTCGAGCGGATGATGAGCAGCAACGACCGCTCCATGGAACTGTTCGTCGCCAAGGAAAAAGCCGCCGGCAACCCGATTGTCGTCACTGACAAGAAAGACGACAAGACCCGCGATCTGTAAGCCTGCTGCACCTGAACAAGCCCGATATCGCGCATCGATGCCGGGCTTTTTTTACGCCCGGACGGGAAGGAAATGGATATGAAAGTACTCAAGTTGATCGCATTCGCCGCTGTCATGGCGATGTCTGTGAATGTGCTGGCTGAAGGTGGCGGTGACCGCACTTTCGAACGTGCACTCAGCGCCAACGCCAAAGCCATGGAACAGTACGCCGCCAACCAGGGCAAAGCGCCGCCGGTGGTGAAGGATTACGAATACGGAATGAAGCTGGACGTGGCCAAATTGGTGAGCGTGGTGAAGCCGCAGGCGGCGTGCAATGTCGTGCCCACCGCGATGACCTACGAGGACTCCAAAGGTCAGCTCTACACCATCAAGTACAGCGTGATGGGCGTGTGTCGGAACGGCGGGAGCTGAATCCTTTACGGCGAAACGCGGTCCCGTGTAGGAGCTGCCGAAGGCTGCGATCTTTTGACTTTGATTTTAAAGATCAAAAGATCGCAGCCTTCGGCAGCTCCTACACGTTCTGTATTTCAATTCGTGATGTTTAAAGGTTGTGTGGGAAGTGCGGAACCTTCCCACAATGTTTTCAGGTTGTCCGTCGGACGTCAGCTCTCTAGCCTGTGTGGGTCGCTGCCAATTCAGCGATCGGGATTGGAACCCCGTGGCTTTACAGAAAGCGAAAGCACTTTTCATGACGTATGCTTGCACACCTTTGATGGTATGCAGTTCGTTATGGCAGCTGTGCGCGGGAGACTTCGAGTCTGTCGGGTTTTCTGTTCCCCGGGTTCCAACCTGCGTACAGCTGCCACCCTTTCGATTGGAACCGAATGGGCCAGCTCCACTATCAGAACAGAAGATGAACCTTATGAAAAAGCCAACCCCAAATCCCCCCGAAACAGACACCATCCCTGACGCCAACTCAACATCCCCCTACGTCTCCATTGAGACTAGAAAACTCCACGAAGCCGCCGACCGCGCCCTCGATTTCTACCTCAAACCCTCAGCCGCCATCATGTCCGCACCGTACATCCCCAACCAGATGTTCCTGGTCAATCCCAAAGCCGACACCGAATCACTACTGGCCAATGCCAGCGAATCCCTGGCCTCGGCCACGGTGATGCTCGGTGACTTCGCCGCGCTATTAGGCGGCACCCATCGCAAGACTCTGCTCGGAATTGCGCAGGTCGTCATGCTTGGTGAACTGGCGGTGAACAAGGCGCTGGATAACGTAGATCCAAACGCGTAGTTATTAATGGCCAGTTTTTAACCGTTGTTTTTGCATTGACCTCAAAATCCTGCCCCCTCACCCCAGCCCTCTCCCCCGAGGGGGCGAGGGGGAAGGGAGCAGATCTTCAAGCCATTCAAAATCAGAGTACGCCTCGGTTTTTCAGGTCAATATATCTTCAACAACCAGCTCGGTCAGTCCCCTCTCACCCAGGGGAAAGGGAGCAGATCTTCAAGCCATTCAAAATCAGAGTGCGCCCCGGTTTTTCAGGTCGATATATCTTCAACAACCAGCTCGGTCAGTCCCCTCTCACCCAGGGGGAAAGGGAGCAGGCTTTTGAGCCATTCAAAACCAGAGTACGCCTCGGTTTTTCAGGTCGATGTATCTTCAACAGCCAACTCGGTCAGTCCCCTCTACCTCTGGGAGAGGGCTAGGGTGAGGGCCGGGCCTAAACCTGAAAAACATAACCACGGCAAAACACAGAGCAAAAAAAGGCGCCCCGAAGGACGCCAAAAGATTCACCTCTTACCAAAGGAGCAAGGAGCTTCTAAAGGTGAATTTGCATCAACCGCGCAATCAAAGAATCGCCAGCGGATACTCGACAATCACCCGCACTTCATCCAGATCCGACTCGAACGCCGTGGCGCGGGTGGTGGCTTGGCGCAAACGCAGCGACAGGTCTTTCATCGAGCCGCTTTGCACCACGTATTTGACTTCGATATCGCGCTCCCAACGTTTCTGATCGGTCAGCGGATTACCCTCGGCATCGCGGCGCATGTACACCGCGTTGGCATTGGAATAATCGGCGTCGGTGCCGCGTGCGTAACGGGTCATGAATGACAGACCGGGCACGCCATAGGTCGTCATGTCGAGGTCATAACGCACCATCCACGAACGCTCTTTCGGCGAGTTGAAATCGCTGTACTGGATCGAGTTGTCGAGGAAGATCGAGTCGGACTGGCGCAGGTAATCGAAGTCGTCATTGCCGTTGTTGCGCTGGTGGGAGAGGGCGACGGAGTGGGCGCCGAGTTTTACGCCAACGCGGCCGCTCCAGATGTTGTTGTCGAACTCGCCGAGCAGTTGTTTGCCTTCATCGACGGCCTTGTAATAGTTCAGGCCACCGAACAGCGACAGATCATCGGACAGCGGATAGGTCCAGGCGGTACCGGCGTAATACTGATTCCACGCATCCTTGAGGCGACTGGAGTACAGGCTGAAACTGAGATTTTTGTTCAGCACATAATCGCCGCCGCCATACGCGATCCACGGCGAACTGACCGGGCCTGCGTAGAAGGTCGCGAAGTTCTCGCGCATGTCGCTGGACACCGGTTGGCTCATCGCATGCAACCGGCCACCCTGCACCGACAGACCGTCGATGCTGGTGTTGGTCGCCGTCACGCCGCGAAAGCTTTCCGGCAACAAGCGCGAGTCACCGGCCGCGACCATCGGGTTGGCCGGGAACACATCACCGACCCTGACCACCGTATCGAACGCCCGCACTTTCGCAGCGCCACCGACCTTGGTGTATTCGTCCCGCGCCTCGCCGTCGCTGTTGACCGGCAACACATCAAACGAACTGCGCCCACCGTTGCGCCCGTCACCGGTATCGAGTTTCAGCCCGATCATCGCAAACGCATCGACACCGACCCCGACGGTGCCCTGGGTGAAACCGGATTCGAACTTGCTGATCACGGCATGCGCCCAGGCTTCGGAATAACCGTTGCCGGTGGGGCTGGACTGGCCATTGCGATGATCACGATTGAAGTAGAAATTGCGGTTTAGCACCGTCAGGCTGCTGCCTTCGACAAAGCCTTCGGGCTTGTCTTCTGCAAACACCACGGACGGCCCTGAGCCGACCACCACCGCTAAAGCGGCCATCGATATTTTTCTAGGGTTAACCATCAAACACTCCTTGGGTTCGGCAGAACGGGAACGTGCTTCGGCGTGGGTTTTGTTGTGCGACAGGCAAGGGCCCGCCGGCATTGGTCGCCGGGTCACATCGTTGCAAGCTGCGGATAACGCCAAGGTGATGAGGGAATTACAATTTCGTCATGTGGCTGAACCTGGATTGTGTGGACGCCACGCAAACCTGTGGGACTTTGGGTCTGCGGTCTGCATTAACGATCAGAGCAACGTCGCACGTCGCACTCGCTCCACTTCATCCGTTAACAATCCCAACGACACTATGGGGCGCCCGTGGTGTACCAGATCACTATGTCTTAAATGCGCCTCATGCATTCTGTTGGCTTCCCCGGTTTGCTCGGATGGGGAGTCGCTCGCGGTGACTTCGAGATGTGCCAGCATCGCAGGACTATTAACAACCAGGTTCTCCGTCAAAGAGACGCCTCTTACGTCAGTGGCATCTATTTCATAGAAGTTGAGTTCGTAATTGCTGTTGGCTGCGTAAAAGAACGCACCTTCAAGAGTTTCGGAAACAATCAATGCTTCGCCGCTGATCATTTTTTTAACAGCTGTGAATTCATCCGAAGGGTTGAAACCATCCCGGAGCACTTCATAAGGCTTGCGCTGATCGGCTCGGTAGACCTTCCCGCCGAAGTTGTCCCTGATGAGTAAGCTCCTACCGTTCCAGTCGTAACGTAACTCCGGAGCCGCTGCATTCAGAAGGTCGAGAACAATGTGTTGGTCTGTGGTCGGGGAAGGCGGGTTATCCGGACTGCCTGGACTCATGGGGCTACCGGGATCGGACTCGCTTGGCGAAGCGTCGTCTTGGTATGAGTCAGGTGATTGCTGGTCATCCATTGGCTCATCATCGTCAGTATCAGGGGAGGCATCGCTGTACGGCGCAAGGCCATAGCCAAATCTCAACGCTGTCTCGTTGTCCAGAAATTGCTCAAGCGCAGCGTCCAACGCAGGTTCTTCGGCGTCTTGCCACATGCGTCCATCGGGATCAGTTCTGCCGACCGGGTTGTTCCCACAAAATCCAAAAAAATTCAGACCATCGCTTGCACCAGACGGATCCGGATTAACCCAGCGCTGCAACCACGCCACGTAATATCTGAACCCATAGTAATAAAGCCCCGTCGCATCCCGCTCCTTACCCGAATAACGCAGCGTTTTATAACTCGCCTCGATTTCCTCACGGCCGGCAAACCACGCGGTGGTGCCAAACGGGTGATAGCGCTCATGACTGATGATCTGGCCCGCACTGTCGAGTTCCAGCGTGCAGGAACCCAAATGGTCGCTGAGGCTGTAACGCAGTTGATCGTTGTTGATGTCGTTGGGCGGTTCGGATTCCCAGTGCAACACCTGCACGCTGCTGCGTCCGGCCTGAATACTGATGACCTGCAACGTTTCGCCCGTGCCGCTGTGGGTGCGGATTTGCAGGTTAGGCAGATAACGGGTTTCGGCGATCAGCGTCCGGGCATTGGTTTGCGTTTGCCGGATTTTGCGCAGGCGCATGCCGTCGGCGCCGTAGACGTAGCGCTCGCTGTCGCCAGGCGCGGTGTCACGCTCAACCGTTCTGACTTCGCGCAACTGGTTGCGCGGATCCCAATGCAACGACTGCCCCGCTTGCAGGGCGAGCAGATTGCCGTTGGCATCGAAGCCGTTACGGAAGTCGTCTTCGTCCGGCTCCACGTCATTCAACACGGGTAGACAGCGGTTGCTTTGGGCGGCGGCGAGCAGGCGATGGCCGTGTTTTTGCGCGCCTTCGTGAGTCAGTTCGAGCAAGTTGCCACCGCGATCATAGCGATAGGTCTGGGTGTACCGGGTGACTGCGGCCGGATCGTTGAAAGGCGACCATAGCGGGCCTTGATTGGCGCTGCCGGCCTCCCATCCCGTTGCTTTGACCAGTTGATAAAGGCTGTCATACCCATAGCGGTTGATCGGCTCGACGCGCTGGTTGGCAAAGTAGCGAATCGGCAGCGCGGCGTCTTCGATGCTGATTACATTGCCGACCGGGTCATAGGCGTAGCGCAGGTCTTGCAGGCTGTCATTGCCGTGTCTGGCTTGCAGCCGGGTCAGGCGGCCGTCTTCTGAATCGTATTGCAGTGCGGTGATCACGTCGTTGCCGGCGATTTCCCGCTCGGTCTGGCCTTGGGCGTTGTACTGAATGGCGTGGACCAGAGTTTTCGGCAGGGGATGTTTATCCAGTTGCAGGCGTACTTCGTGCAACTGTCCGGCGAGATTCTGTGTAAAGAACTGGCGGTGACCTTTGGCATCAGTCTGTTCAATGGTTTCGCCCAGGGCATTGAACACCGAGCGGCTTGTAGCCCCGGCGTCGGTTTCGAGCAATACGTCGCGGTCGGGCAGCGGTTCGGGCCAGTCGGGAGAATCGAGGGCGCGCAGAAAATGTCGAGTCTGCTGCATGACGCCACCGCTCAACCCGAACTGTTCGAACAACTGCGTGCCGGCCGGATCATCATGGCGAATCAGTTGCCCGCACTGGTTGCGCGTGGCAAATGCCGGCTCGCTGCTGCCATAACCAAAACGCTCCGTGCACAACGGTTCACCGTCCACCGCCTGCTCGAAGAGCGCAAGCGGTCGTATCAGTTTGTCGTATTCCATCCGGCGCTCAGTGCCTCGGCCATCCCGGTTCAGCACCGATTGATGTGCCTCACCCAACAGGCTGACACGCCATCCGGCATCGACGCTGCTGGTGCTCAATACCTGGCCGGACAGCGAATAAAGCGTGGTGAGGTTGGCAGGCGTCAGCTGGCGTGGATCACGCTGTGCCCGCAAACGTCCGGCAGCGTCATGCAACTGACGGGTGATTCGAGCCTCGGTCTCGACAGCCTCGCGCCAGTACGCAACCTGCCGCACTGGCAGGCCACGGCCGTCGACGGCGGACAAGCGTGGGGTGTCAGTCATCATGTTTGCGGGCTCCTCCACCAGTTGCTTCGTCGTTGTTCTGGCGGCGGCTCAAACAGATCGTTCTCGTCGAACGCCACATTGCACCAGATCCAGTACCACACCTGGCGTCGCAACGGTTTGAGTTGCGGCGGATCGCCTTGCAGCATTTTTCTGGCCAGCACCGTTTCGCTCGGACGGCCCGCCGCGTCGTAGAACTGTTGATCGAAAATGGCATGCTGACGCATCGACCGATCATTGATGTAACGCGGCTGATCGGCAAAGTAGGGACGATAAATCCGTACTGTTTCGCCCTTGTTGTTGTATTCCACCGGTTCGCTGACGCGCCAGCGTCGCGGTACTTCGGACTCCTCCGGGGTGCCATCGGAGTTGAGGATCAGCTCACCGTTTGCATCGACCCGCCAGGATTTGCCCGGCTCGACTTCCTGTTTGGTTTGCAGTGTGCGGCCGAAGCCGTCCCAGCAGACGATGCTGATCCGTACTTGCATCGCTTCGTCGCCGGGATAGCGGTCGGCCTGCAGGGCTGCTGAAAACACCGGCTCACGCTGTGCCGCGTCGATCTGCTGTTTGAGCAGGGCCTCGTCAGGGGTAAGGTTTTCCAGCCCGGCCAGGTGCTGCCGCGCTCGGTCGCAGAGGTGCCCGTCGGGCAGCACAAACCCTTCGCCCCTGGCCCACGCCAGCCATGCCGGGGCGGGGGGCGAGGTGCGGGAAATCCGTCCCATCCAGCTGAACGGGTCGCTGAAACCGACGCTGGCAAAGTTGCCGATGGCTTTTTTCGGATCGGCAATGGCGATGGCCGGGTCGCGATCCGGTGGCGGGACATAGGTGTCCAACCTGTGAAACCCCACGGGTTGCCCAAGCTCGGTACCTTGGAAACTGATCACCAGCGGCTCGCCGAAGGCGTTATACCGTGCCTCCTGGACATTACGATTGGCATCCTCGACGGCCGCCGGCAGGAAGGTCCGGTAATCGACCCCAAGGGTGCGAGTGGTGCAACCGTCGGGCAACGTCACGGCGGTGGTCAGGCAAGCGTAGGCGTCGTAGGTGATCTGTGTCTCGCCGTGACTGCGGGTTTCCCGGTACTTGCAGACGTTATAAAACCCGTCGAGCTGGTAGATGGGGAATCCCCGATGTACCGACCACAGGTAGTTCTTCGCGTCGCCCGGGTCTTTAATCACTTGCCCGGCCGCCTCGGGCAAAAACAGCGCCATGATGTGATAGCCCACCTCAGGCGATTCGAGTTTGTCTTTAAGGTTGAATGGCATGTTGCCATGCTCATCCTTGAGTTTGTCATAAGCGCTCAGGGCGACTTCATCCAGTTCCGCTATTTCGACATGAGCGGGCAGGCCTTCGAAGCTCGCCTGACCCGGTGCAAGTGGGGTTTCGCCGTCCTCGGGGTTCATGTAGTGCTGCAAGGACAGCCCTTTCAGCACCGATTGTGCTGCCCACTCGCCGTCGTCCTTGCTCTGTTCAAGGAAATGCGCGTAATTGATCGTGGCCGGGGTCAGTGCCTGCTTCGGCAGAACCAGGGCGTTGCTGCGAATCTGGAAGGGCAGGTTCAAACGCCACGCCTCGGGGTCCGGCAAATGCAGCGGCAGGATTTTGGTTTGCGTCAGGTACCAGTTTTGTTGTGCGTCGTCATGGGCGTCCCTCCACCAGGTCTTCTGATAATCGTCACTGAAGGGCGGCGTATCCTCGACGGTTTTGCGCCGTGCGTAATGCACAGTGAACTCATGGAGACATATGCCGAATTCGTCCCGCTCAAGTTTGATCTGATGTTGGCATGACGGGTCGTCATCAATCGAGGGCTCGTACTGGTAGCTGATCGACTCAAGGTCCATCGGTTGCAGCACCGCGTAGGGCTGGTGTACCCCTTTGGGACGCAGCACCCGCACCAGTGCGCGATGTTCCTGTACGACGTAGGGCACAGCAGTTTTCGGGTCGTCGTCGGCCGCAAAGACTTCCGAACGCAGCACCCGGCCGCTCAGGGCGCGGGCTATTTCATGGGCCGTGTCTTCATCCGGGTCGGTGAAGGGTTGCGTTGCCCGATCGTTGAAGTGGTAGTGGTGCAACAGCGTGGGTTGCAAGTCTACGGCCAAGGTATCGCGATCGTAATAGCCGTCCCTCGCAGGATCGATAGTGTCACCGGTGTGGAACCAGGTCTTGCTCAGGATCGGGGCGGTGAAACCGGCGGATGCACGCTCCGCCGCGCTGGCTTCGGTATCGGTCTGTTGCAGCAAACGAAAGCCGCGAAACTCGCGCTCACGCCGGTCGTAATGGCCACCACGGTAGGTAAAACACTGTGTCAGTCGATTACCGGTGATGTCGTCGAGCTGTGTTTGCCGACTGACCAGGTGCATGGCAAACGGTAGTCGGCACACCGGATTGTCTATGCCGATCGCGTGTTGCTCGCGTTTTTCATCCAGCCATTCCTGTGCCGAACTGCGATAGGTCACGCCGGTGCTGGCGCCCATGTTGTTGCAGGTGCGGTTGGCCAGATAGGGCTTGGCTTTGACGAAGTCATAGCGCCAGTGTCGTGGCGTCATGTGCGGCACCGTCAGGACGATGCTGGAACAACCCAGCCCTTGCAGGTCAGCGGTGCTGACCTGGCAGAGTCGGTCGTACTGCACGCCTTCGGGCCAGGGCAGATTGGTCGACGTCTGCTCGTAACCCTGACCGCAACGGTTCATGAATATGCGCAGGCGTTCAGTTTCGAGGAAGATCAGATCGGCGGCCCCCGAGCCGTCAAGATCAGCCAGCAATACCTGGGCGGCGTTGAATTCGTGGGCGGCAAACGGCAGGGCACTCAGCACAAAGCCCTTGCCGAAACGCCCGCGTCCCAGGTTGGGCCAGCATTTGACTTCGTTGTGGCGGATGCGCACCAGATGTTGCTGGCCGCTGCCGAGCACATCGGCGAACGCCACCAGTTCGAGCGGGGTGTTGCTCAGCGTCGGCAGTTCATCGTCATCACCCTCGACGGTTTTTTTCTCATGAGGTACGTCGATACCATCGGCGAACCCTTGCGCGCGACGGTTGGCATACAAGCGCACGCTGCGGGTGCCGATCAGTGCCATGTCGCTCAGGCCGTCGCCCATCAGGTCAGTGATTTGCGCCATGGGATGCAGAAATTCATTGGGGAAGGCATCGAAGGGCACAAAGTCAGACCAATTGCGTTCTGGATCGAGGGTGAAGAAACCGCACACCCCCGGCATGGCGAGTACCCAGTCGAGCTTGCCATCGCCGGTCAGGTCGGTGAGCGACTGGTGAAAGGGTTTGCTGCTATCGGCCACTGGAATGTGCTCCAGGCGTTTCCAGTCGCTGTAGCACACGTTGTCGTCACCGCTTTCGCAGCGCAGCGGCTCGCGGTAATACCAGGCTTGATCGTAACGGCACAGCACCCCCGGCATGCCTTCGCCGTACAGGTCGGCCAATTGATAACGCTGACCGTCGTTGAGCCCGGGCATGTCGGGGAATTGCGCCCAGCCCTGATCCTTCGAATCAAGGTCGAAGGCGTTATAGCTGAACTCCGTTGGCGGCCGGCTTTCCATCTGGCCCAGTGCGTCGTAGGCCTGAATATGGGCAGCGGTCAGGTGTTGGTAGCCCAATGGACTTGACCGGTGTTCCAGCAGCAGGCGCTGAACCAGAACCGGTTTATCGCCCAGTTCCTCGGGGAAGTCATGAAACATCAACACCTGCTTGCACAGGTGGCGGGTACCCAGCTCGAAACCGTAGCTGTAGATCCAGTACGTGTCGCTGCGACCCGGCCAGAGTTGTTGTTCATCGAAGGTAGGCACCTGTTCAAGATCGGTGCTGCGTTCGCCGTAATCGAACACCAGGTGAAAATGCCACTGTTGTGCTTTCCAGCTGTCGGCGTTCCACGCGTACAGATGTGGGTGGGCCTTGGCGTTGCCATAACACACGCGTTTTATGTAGCGCTGGGCACGGTAGTCGCGCAATTGCGGTGGTGCGGGTGAATCCGTGTCGGCCTTGTATTCGTAAATAATGTGCTCGCCCCGGGTGTTGAGGCTTTCCTCTATCAACCAGACGCCGACACGTTGCGGGTCGGCCGGATCGACCCGGCGCGAGCTTTCGCTTGTGCCATACACATGCAGGCTGCCGTCGGCGCCGTGGATCAGCCAGAATCCCGCGGCATCCGTCGCAGTGGACCAATGCTCGATCAAGGCGAACGAACCCTCGACCCGTGGCCAGTGGCGCACCACAGTGTAGGTTTTTCCCAGCGGCTCGCCGTTGTAGGTGGTGGCGATGCGGGAAACCAAGGTGCCGTCGCTTTCACTGCGTTCGGGCATCCACACATCACCGCCAGGCCCCATGACTGGATCCGTGCCATCGTAGGCCGGGACACCTTTGGAGGTCTGCAGGGTGATGGCATCGACCATCATTTGCCAGCCGATTCCGAACGGGCTGTTGCCCACGTCGCTTTTGTAATTCAAGCCCAGCGATGGGGCAAAGCCGCGACCGGGGGAAATCGGCAGCGGTAACTCCAGCGACGCTGCACCGTTGGTACCGACGGCTCCCCAGCCCTTGCCGATGCTTTGGATGGCGCCGCCCATTTTCGGGAGCGCGGGGGTGTTGATTTGCATCGTCGACTGTTGCTGCTGTTGTTCGTTCATAGCGAACCGCCCTCGCGTCTGGCCGTGTAGCACACGTGCACGATGATGTCGGTGAGGGATTTGATCTGGGCCGGCCGATCCGCGAGGTTGGTGAGGGCCAGACTCCACCTTGAAATGGCCCCGGTGTATTCGAACGGCAGATAGCGCTCATCCTGAAAGTTAAGCTGGAACATGCCGTTGTCATCGGTGCCGTGGGAGAGGGCGATCTGTTGGCTGACGCGCAGGTTTTCCTTGGCGGTGCCGGCGGTGGCGGCCATTTCGACCTTGCTGTAATTCTGCGTCAGCACGGCGCAGATATCTTTATAGGGCCCGATGCTGATCGGCAGGGTCACACTGATGGTCTTGATCCGCCGCAGGTAATGATTCTGATCCTTGTAATCATCGTCGAACATTTCCTGTGTCAGTTCGAACTCACAGCTGCCGCTGTCGTTCAGCGCTTCTTTGATCTCTTCCCAGGTCTTGTTGCCGACGACTTTCGGGTACTTGGACGCAAGGTCTTTGAGCGACACGGTTTTGCGGATTTCCAGGTCGCGCCTGTTGTTTTTCAGGTAATCGGCATGCATCCGTTGCAGGCTCATTTTCAGCTCTTCGCCGGCACCGAGACCGCGGTAGCTGGCGTTCCATGCACCGGGACGGATAAAGGTTCGAGTGAAATCACCCATTTCGTACTGCCAGCAGGCCTCGGCTGCCTGACACAGCGATTGGGCGGTGGTGAAGGCCGTGTTGTAGAAACCGGCAAACTTGCTGTTGAGCCAGTCGTAGGTCTGGGACCGGCTGAAGCGGTTGCCACTGAGCAGGAAATCGTGGGTCGCCCGGGCCTGGTTCAGCGCGGTTTGCGCCTGGCGCAATTGCAGTTCGGTGGCCTTGTGTTGTTCTTCGTAAAGGGCGAGTTGCGCCTTGATCTGTTCGGCTTCGAGTAGAGCCTGTTCGCAGGCCTGGGTCCATTCCTGGGTGCGGCGGTCATATCGGGATTTCAATTCGGTGAGGTTCATCAAGTTGCGACTGACCGTTGCATCAGCCAATAAGCCCTCAGCGGCTGCAGTAAAAGGTCCTGACCAATCTGCTCCCCCAGTACTGAATCCGAAAACGTTGGGGATCAATCTGGCCAGAGCTCCAGTACCTGAAATGATGTGTGCACTCTTTTCAGATGTGGTAGCGAGATTAAGTAGCTCACCGGGGATAAGTTCATCGGCGCTTAGCCCATCCTTTAACAACTGCTGGTAATAGGAGACCCGTCCCGCAATGGTTTTCTGACTGGCTTGCAGAGCGAGCTCGTTTTTTTCATCTGTTTTGCAAACCTGAATCTGTATATCGACCGCCACTTTCGCCAGATTCCACGCCTGCTGTTGTTGCAACTCAAGGTACTGCGCCGACTCCTTTCGTTCGATCAACGACAACAAGGTCGAACCGAACTGGATCACACTGTCCACTGCGTTTTGTGCCAGGGCGAACATGAACGTAAAGCGGTAATGCGGAATCTGCGGACTCAACAGGCCCCTCAGCGCCGCGCCCGACAGCCCCTGGCCCCAGGCGGCGAGCAAGGCGCGCGGATCCAGCGGCGCGGCGAACAATGGCAGGTTCAACGGATTGCCCGCCATGTCGAGGTTGTGGCGCAGGTTGTACAGCCGGCTATCGGCCCGATCCCAGCACCGGATCAAGTTTGGGTTGAAAGGGCGGCGCAAATACGGGTTGTCGTCACCGGACAGCGATGAGTCGTTTTCCCAGGGGCGCAGACACAGCAACGGTGCGGCTTCGGAGTCCGGCGTTTTGCCGATGCGCAACGGTGGCTGTGCCTGAAGCTGGCGTTGAGCACTGATCAATTGTTTTTCGAATTCGCGCAGGTCGTCATTCTTCGCCGAACTCAATTTGCCCAGTGCGGTGGAGATCCAGTCGTCGAACTGGCGAACGTCCGGGCGCGGTCCCAGCAAGTCGAGAATGCGCACATAACGCAACTTGGCTTCGGCCAGACCGTCCGGGGTCAGTTCCCGATAGGCCTGGTCTGCCCGATTGCTTTCGATATCGATATAGAGCGCGTACAGCGCTTTGCGAAAGTGCACCGGAAAACTCAGGGCAATCTGGTGTGGATCGTCCGGGTACAGAATGGCCTGGCTTGGATCGGGAGGGGTGGGCCATACCTCGTGCTCCAGTGGCACCGATTGCCAGTAACCGGAGTGGCCGGAGTCGCTGCTCTGGCGTGAAGGATCGAAGACAAACGACAGCCAGTGCGTGGCCTCGTCGTATTGTTGTTCTTCGTTCAAGCGGTGCGCGATCAACCATGGCAGGTACAGGAACAGTTCGAGGAAATACCGGTAGTAGGCGCCCGCGAAATCCATCGATTGTGCGCCGAGGCCATCGGGGATGGGTGGCTCTGTTTGCTGCGTCTGGGTATCCCAGCTCAGCAGTGCTTCCATGCCTTCTTCGCCAAGTTTGATCAACTGGCGGGCGAACAGGGTATTCATTCGGATAGGCGCCCGAGCCGACGCGTGGGGTGGCGGTACTTCGCTGAGCGCTATGCTTGAACCCGTGAAGTCAATGAATTGTGCTTTGCCCAAGGAAGTACTGTCTCCCAGGGTATTGATACTCGGAGCAATCTGTATTTCGTTTTCCGGTACTTCCGACCAGCCGACGGTTACCGCCTTCAGCGCACCTCCCAAAAGGGTGTTCATGATAGGGGTCTGTTGGTAGACCATCACGCCATAGATAAGAGGGATTTTCATCTTTTTCGGATCGGTGGGCCACTCGACTGGCCAACCTTCGGGCTGAAGAGTCGTCTGGTTGATATTGAACCGATACCAGGCTTTTGAGTCCTTGGGCAAGCTGTCGACGATCTGGAAGTTATTGAGCCTGCGCATTTTATCGGGTTTATCTGGAAACTTGTCGGATTCCACATTCAGAGGGTGTCCGAGGAAAAGTTGATAGCCCAATCTCTCAGTCCAATAACGAGATACGTCTGGTCTGAGTGGCATCCAGGATCCTCCGACGCCCGAAGTGAAGCGCCAAAAGTCAGCAAATTTTATCTGAAAGGGATTATCCCGAAGTAAAGAAAGTATGAATGAGGAGGCGAGTTTTCCCGCGAGAGATGCCGTCTCCCCGTTCATGATTGGAGGAATAGAGAATTGCGTTCGGTTAGTGGACTCGGGATCGCAAATGAGACTTCTGATGTCATCTGGAGAACCTCTGAAACAATAAAATGTATCCGGGCTCTCCATAAAGCCGCTGTAGGATTCTATGGTTGAGCCCGCCAGCAATGTCAGCCACTTGCTTTGCTGGTTCGGCTGACTGAACACTAGATTCAATTTAACGGCGGCAGCGCCGAGTCTGTCGAAGACTGTGAAACTAATAGTCTGGAGGTCATCAAATCCCTCGTTAAGCGTAACGCCAAACTTGATCTCGGAAGTGGTTCGATCATAGATAAGATCAATGTCTCTCTCGCCGCTCTTGATTCGTGATTGCCAATCGTTATAGTCCCAAGTGTTCTTCTCTGTATCAGGTGCTGTGTAATCTACCGCGCCAAATACAAGTCGGGCTGTTGGAAGCCAGTATTGAAAACGGTTTTCGCCGATGTTGGCAAAGATGTACCCGATCAACAATACATGAGCTCTACGCTGTTCGTCGGACTCGGGTGATGGCGCCGTCTTGCCTGGCTTCTCATTGGGTACAACGCCCAGAGATGGGAACAATGACGTCACATTAAAGTTTTTGTCGACTTGTACCGTCCTTAGAAAATCGTACTTGTCTTTATCGCCGGTTATATCTGGCGGAGTGGACGGATCAGGAATGTAATTAGAGTAGAGAGCCAGAAACATGGATTCCGGCGATGTCGAATGGTCATACACCGCAATGGTCTGAGTCTCCCGTTGAATCGCTTCCAGTGGTTTTGCAATCAGCGCAGGCGTCTGGCAATAATTTTCGATATAGACCCGGGGCGTGCTCCAGTTGTCATCGTATTTCTTGTAGCTGGCGTATAACCGGAACCGCGGATACAGAATGACGGTGTCAGCTCTTGTTTCGTCCTTGATTGCATCCATGTCCTGAAGCTCGACCTCGGCCCAGATCACGAACAAACGGTTATTGAACCAGCAGGGGCGGATGGTGTGTTCCAGGGCTTTTTCCGAAATTGGCACATTGGCTTTTTGCCAGTCGGTCCAGGCGTTGGGCAGGGGCTTGTCATATTTGGTAGGCGTAGTGGCCAGTGTCGCTTCGGGGTTCTTCACCGGCCGTTGGCTCATATCCAGCGAGCGCCAGTAGTACGCGTTTTCCGCCGGGGATTTACCAATGAAGTAATAGGTGCTGTTGGCGAAGTCCTCGCCATGAATGTAGCCGTTGCAGACCTTCAAATTGGCGACTTCTTCAAAGCGTCCCAGGTACGCCAGTACCGCCGCCTGTACGGTGTCGGGTTGAATCTGCGCCTGGTTGAGGTCGTTTTCGAACTGCTCGAAACTGGCGGTCTTGGTCAACCGTAGCGTCGGGTCCAGATAGATGTCCGGAAAGTAGTGCAGTTGCTGGATCGCGGCCCAGATCGGGTAACGGTTCAGGCCACCGTGCCAGGTATTGATCTGTTCAGACGTCAGGCTGTCATTGCCGTAACCGGGTTCGATGTTCAGCATTATGCTGTTGGTATGTTGCTGCACACTGGCAATGGCGCAGGCTACGGGGCTGGTCGGCACATTCTGGCTGACCAGCACGTCCAGCAGCCAATATTCATAGAGGTCGTTGGCCGTCTTGATTTGCGCGGCGAGTCCCAGCTCGATCAGGTAGGGATCGTTGGGCACGGCTTCGTGCAAATAGAGTGCGAGCATCGCGTCACGCAATGACTCATTCAGGGGCGCGTCAAAGGCAGTCGTCATGATCATTCCTCAACCATTGGCAAGTGTGGCGTCAGAGCGAGTGCTGGCGGCCGTGACCGCATCACCGACGGTTTTCCAGGCCTCCAGCGGGCTCTGGTCATGCAACCCGGTGGCTCGTAGCAGTGCAGCGGCGGAGAGCCCGCTGGCGCGGCAGGTCGCCTGACAACGACGTACCCAATCCACCTCTGCCATCGAGCGGGCACGTTTTTCGGTAAGGGTCTCGGTCAGCGCGCTTACTTCTGTTTCGGACCACTCCAGCAGTCGGGCCAGCGCGCTGTTGGCCGATTCGCCGACGGCCTTGCGCAGGGCTTTGTTTTTCAGTTTGTCCGCAGGTGGGTTGGCAAGGCTGAAGTAGCTCAGCAGGCTGTCTTCCGATTGGCTTTGGTTGTGGAACCAATGACTGAAGCGTTCGAACAGATATAGGTCGCTCAGCGAGGGCTCGCTGCCGCCGCTGTACAGATCACCGTCGAGCATGTGCGGATTGACCACGAACAGACGCAATGCACTGTTGCTCAAGCGCAGTTGCACGGCGATCTCGGCATGGCGCGCTACGCGCTGGAAGTGTTCGATCAGCCGGGAGGTGACTTCATCTTCGAGGGCCTCGAGCAACACGCTGTAAACCGAAGAATGCGCCCAGTGGATCACCGCGACGCAGCGCTCCGTCGGCAGCTTGGCGGTTTCCTGGAACAACCCTTCAAGCAACTGTGTTTGCCGGTCGTGGGCGGCGAGCAAGAGTTCGACGATTTTGTCTGCGCAGAGCTCTTTGACCGGTTGTGTCAGCTTGAGGTCTTTGACCAGGCCAGCAACGATTGCCTGCAGCCAGGTGATGGGCTCGTCCATCAGCGTCAGTGGTTGATCGGGCCCGGGTAACAGGCCGTCTTCATCGAGCAGATCGTGGTTGACCAATAAGAAGGGCCAGTCGATTTCCAACGGATCGGGGGTGCTATTGTCATAGCGGGGCAAGCCCAGTGCGGCAATCTGTTGCGCCGTAACACGGCTTCGCTGGGTGTCGGTCTGCAATCGGGCGAGGCGTTCGAGCAGGTCGTCGGGCAGGGGAGCGGACGCAGCCCTTCTGGCTTGCAGGTCATCCTCGCCCTGGTCTGCCGCCAGCGGCACATCGGGCCCAAGACGTTGCTGCAATTGCGCGACGGTCTGCTGGCTGTCCTTGAGCCAGTCGACAGCCCAGTCCAGTTGCATCAGCACATCGAGGATGTCCGCAGCCGGTGTTTCTGTCTGCGGACTCAACCGGCCACTCGCCAGCGCCGTTTTGTAGGCGCCGCCACCGAGCAATCCCGCCAATGTCAGCAAGTCGGCGACGGAGTAGCCGAAAAGCCGGGCAATTCGCGCCTGACGGTAAAGCGAAGAAATGGTGGGCAGGTCACGTTTCAAGGAATTCAGATAACTGTTGGTCTGTTTGGCAATCAACAGCAATGAATCTTCGGTCGGTTGTACACCGAGGCCGGCGCACAGTTGCAGCAGGGTTTTCTGCGTAGCGGCATCGGTGGCGGCCAGGTCAATGGGCGTTTGATCGAGAATCAGCGGTGTGTCGAACAGTTGCACCCGGTTGAACACCTGATCGAACAACGGCACCTCATCCTTGCCGCTGGCGTAGGGCGAGAGGTCGTGCATCAGCGCCGCGAACTCTTCGGGCTCGATGCCGTAACGCTGGTTCAGGTAGCGATAGACCCCCAGAGCGCGCAGGGTGTTTTCATTGAGTTCCATGCCCAGGTTGGTTTCGCCCTCGGCGCGGATGGCGCTGATGATCAATGTGTCCAGTTTGGCAAAGGGAATGCCGCTCCAGCGCTGCAGACGGATCATGCGTTGCAGACGGTCGAGACGCTCAAGTGAGGTCTTGGTCATACGCCAGCGCTTGTTGTCGCCCAGCGTGTCTTGCTCCAGCCCCATGGCATTGTCGAATTGGTCACGAATGACCGACTCGGGGGTGGGTGCCAGTTCGCTGTCGTAAAGATCCGCCCCGGTGCCAGTGCCGTTGACGTAGCAGGCGCCATAGTGGTTCGCGTGGGGAAAGGCCAATACCTTGCCGGTAATGCCCGGGATCGTCACACCGGTGTGTTGCGCATTGCTGCTCGGGCAGTTGGCTGACAAACGCACCGCATACTGGCGTTGGCACAGCAGTCTTTCCACCTGCTCGGCGTGCAGGCCGGTGTGCGCCATGAAGTCGGTGAGCAGGGTCAACTGCCACAGCGGCGAGCTTTGCGTGACTTCGACCCCATAGGCTTTTTTGAAGAAATCCCGCTCCGGGTCACTCAGGTTGTATTCCTCATCAAGGGTGAGGGTGAAGCGTTGGCGGGCCAGGTTCACCGGTTCAGCAACGGTGCCGGTGGCAGTCAGCAGATCGAATCTGGCCGTGTATCCGTCCTCGGCGGGTCGGGGTAACGCCGGATCGACCGTGAGGTAGGTGGTCAGCGTGTTGCCTGAGGGCGCGTGCAGGCAGTTGAGTAACCAGCCTTTTTCTGAAGTAAAAGTTATGGATCTGAGCCCGACAATACCGTTCTCGGTTTGATCCGCTTTGCGAAAGGTGACGTTTGTCACGTTTGTTTCTCCGTCTCCCGACGCAAGGGTGGGGACATCCGCCGCCGGGGTAACCGTGCCGATGTCTTCTTGGGCCAGGGGGAGCAGATAACAGGTCCCCAAGGGTGCATGAGGGCGTAAATGAGTCGTGCCGGCGCTCTTCCAGCCCCTGAGCAGGTCATGGCGTGTCAGATAGAAATTGCTGAACACCGAGGCTTCGATCAGCAATGCCTGCTGCTGTGGGCTCAACCCGGACAATAGCCGTTGCGCCTGCTGCACCGGCACGGTCACTCGGCCATATTGGTTGGTTGCTTGCTGCTGGATCGGCAAGACCCGACTGGCCCGGTAATTCAACTCCCCCAGTCGCGGCTTTTTATCGGCCAGCGCCAATTGGCATTGATGGTGATAGAAGTTGTAGGGCAGTTCGAAGGGGTAACGCCGCTCGGCCAGCACCTGATGAGTAGACTTGGGTTTGTCGGCCGCATTGCCATCCAGGTAAGTGCGCAGGTTGCGGCCCAGCACTTCATTGACGATTTCCAGCATCGGCCTTGGGGTAAAGGTGCTTTCGTGGGTGATCAACAGGTCTTTCAGGTCGGGGCGGCGTCTGTCCAGCAAGATGCGTTTGGGGTCATTGCTGGTTCCCTCCAGCTGCTCGTTAAACACCTTCTGTTCAATCAGAAAAGCCACCGGCCCATCTAGAGCGGCCATGGCGTCGACCTTGCAAAACTCGTCCCAGTTCTCATTGAACAGATTGGAAAACGTCGGCCCCAGCGGCGCCAGCGCACGAATTCCCGTGCGCTGGGCAAGTTGCTGGAATGTTCCGGACGAAGTCTTGTGCTCACGATACAAGCGCGCGATCAGCGCCGCGTACGCCATGGCATTGTCATAAGCCAGCCCGGCATTGGCGTCAGAGAGCGTGGCGAGTTGGCGAATGAACGCCGGCCTGGACAAACGAACGATATCGAAAACCGAGGTGAAGCCCATTTTCTGCATGGCCTTCGCAAAATCGACTCGTCCCTTTTTCAACGAACCTTCAGTCTTGACGAGTGAATTCATCAGCGAGTTGTTGTCATCGGCCATGACGGTGGTTCTCCTACCAGAAGGGTGGCATTGGGGGATGCAATGCCCGGCAGGATCACGCTAACGAAAAATGGAAGCGCCGTAACCTGTCAAACCTGACAGGTACAGAGCGTTTTTTAATAATGAATTCTTCAGTTTTCTCTGTTTTTTATTTCCATGCTGGGGTTTAGAACGACCGAATCCGTTCGTCGGGACTGTCAGGTTTGACAGGTAGTCGTTGTGTGGTTCTGAAGGTAGAACGTCGTTATCGGCGCGGATACCACACTGCGCATCTTGGAGAATGGAATCATGTCTGACGGGAATGAAATCGAAGGTAATAACGATGATCTATCGGGTAAGGGTTTTGTGACTGTACCCAAGATTTATTTGCCTGCCGGTGGTGGTGTTCATCCTGGATTCACTTTCTACGCGTCCACACATGTGTCACTGCCACATGTCGGATGGATGCTGGAGTTCTTCAGGTATGCCGACGATGCTCTGTTGAAACGATATTCGGGTGGACCTGGAGTTCGTTCGGTTACATTCGAAGTGCCCAATGAACTACCTTATGCAACGGGTATTTACTGCAAGTTTAGATACCTGGAGTCTTTCACTGGGGAATACAGTGATTGGGCTACAAGTCATCTTTTCAGAATAATTGGAAGCAACCCTAACCCGCTCAAGCCTCCAACGATTTCCAATCCGGGGGTTGTACGTACGCCTCGGCCAACAATCAGTGGAACCGGTGCCCCTCGCGCCGTGGTCGAACTGTTTGAGGCCGGTGTTGGCACTATAGTTTTTGCAACCAAGCAAGCCGATAGTCTCGGAAAGTGGTCGACCGAGCTTACAGAATCATTGTGGATGGCTGATCCTTTCATGATGACCGCCAGGCAAACGCTGAACGGTGAAGTATCCGATTGGGCCGTCCCGGAAAGTTTCACCGTGCTGTTCAAGCCGGTGATCGTTTCTTTCAGCGTCTCTCCCGACAGGATACTCACCGTCAGCGGCACAGACGGGCTCAAAGGGGCAGAACTGCAAATTCTCCACTCGGCACAACCCACCTATCCTCTATTGACCAAGACGCTTGATTCGCACGGTGCCTGGTCGGTTACCGGCACTTCAGCATGGCCGCCCGGTGAGTACACCGTCACTGCAAAACAGAGCGTGAGGGGGGAATCTTCAGAATTGGCCGTTGCCAAGGCGTTTCTTATAAAACCGGACCGCCCGACGATCACGAGCGTAGAGTTTGATTCCAAATCCATCGTTCGTGGAACAGTTGGGCACAAGGATGCAAGGCTTGTAGTCCGGCGTTCAGGAGGGGGTTCATTATCAAAGACGCTTCAATCAAATGGCATCTGGTGGGTTAGCGAAAACGCACTGTGGTCACCCGGTAAGCACGACCTCACAGCAATACAGTACGCTGGCATTGCGGAGTCCGATCCCAGCGTTGTGTTTACTGTTGAGGTGAAACCACCTCCACCGGTGATCAGGCAGCCGCCCATTCCAGCCGCGGAGAAGCAAGCGCTGGCCATTACCGGTGTTTCGTACGGCACTGTCACCCTGCAAATGTTCACCGAGGCTGACGCGCCAGTAGCTGGCCGTTTCACTGGCAGTAGTGTGGCCCCCACATTCATCCCTGAGACGGACTGGGTAACGGGCACCACCAACGTCAAGGTTGTACAGACCGTGGGCGGTGTAGCGTCCGATCCAAGCGCCCTGGTGACGGTGGCGGTGAAACCGCCCAAACCGGCAATCGACGCACCGCCTTACCCGGCCGCGGCGGATCAAGCGCTGACTATTACGGGCGTTTTTGATTCCGATGCCATTATCCTGCAAATGTTCACCGAGTCAGGAGTGCACGTTGCTGGCAGATTCACCGGTAGCGAAACGACCCGGACCTTCCTACCGGCGGAAGATTGGGCATTAGGTCTTACCCGTGTCAGGGTGGTGCAGACCATGGGCGGGGTCGCGTCCGAACCAAGCGTTCCGATAAATGTGTGGGTGAATACACCCAAACCGGTAATCGAATTGCCGCCGAACCCGGCTGCAGTGAAACAGACGCTGATCGTTACCGGTGTTGTGCCTAATGCTGACCGCCTGGAGATTTTTGTAACCAGCTCCCTGGTGACTGGCAATTTTACCGGCAGCGGGGAAAGGCGCACCTTCACTCCAAGCAATAACTGGGCAGTGGGTGCGACCAAGGTCACGGCTCGGCAGTCGGTCGACAATAGACCGTCTGAGGTAAGCGACCCAGTGACTGTGTTGGTGAAACCGCCTGCACCGAGTATCAATCAGCCGCCCAACCCGGCAGCGGAGAATCAAGCGCTGACCATTACCGGTGTTTCGTCCAGTACTCGCACCTTGCAAATGTTCACTGACGCAAACGCTCCGGTGGCAGGCGAGTTCACCGGCAGTGGTGATACCCGCACCTTCACACCGACGGCGAACTGGGCACTTGGAAGCACCACGGTCAAGGTCGTACAGACGGTGAACTCTGCGGATTCCGATGCCAGCGAGCCGGTTACACTCAGGGTTAAACCATTGGCACCGCAAATCACCACCCCAAAAGAGGGGGAAAGCTATGTCGCCCTGCAAGTACAAGGCACCTGTGAACCTGGCGCGACGGTGACGGTCTGGAGCGGCGGTACTGATCTTGGCCCTGTGCTGGTGACCGGCACGAGCTGGACCAATCACTTCACCTGGCAACCGGGTCCCAAGGTTGTTCAGGCCAGACAGGCAGTAGCCGGGCAGGATTCTCCTGATACCGAGGTGATCAACTTCAAAATCAAGCCATCGCAGCCGACGATCAGCCCACCCTCCGACCCGGCGGCAGCGGACGAGGCTTTGATCATTACCGGCGTTTGGGAGGGTACCGTCATCCTGAAAATGCTGACTGAACACGGCGTACCGGTGGCAGGCGAGTTCACCGGCAGTGGTGATACCCGCACCTTCACACCGACGGCGAACTGGGCACTTGGAAGCACCACGGTCAAGGTCGTACAGACGGTGAACTCTGCGGATTCCGATGCCAGCAAGCCGGTTACACTCAGGGTTAAACCATTGGCACCGCAAATCACCACCCCAAAAGAGGGGGAAAGCTACGTCGCCCTGCAAGTGCAAGGCACCTGTGAGCCTGGCGCGACGGTGACGGTCTGGAGCGGCGGTACTGATCTTGGCCCTGTGCAGGTGACCGACACGAGCTGGACCAATGACTTCACCTGGCAACCGGGTCCCAAAGTTGTTCAGGCCAGACAGGCAGTAGCCGGGCAGGATTCTCCTGATACCGGGGTGATCAACTTCAAAATCAAACCACCGAAACCCATGATCAGCCCACCCCCCGACCCGGCGGCAGCGGACGAGGCTTTGATGATTACCGGCGTTTGGGAGGGTAGCGTCAACCTGGCCATGTTTACCGGGGCCAACCATCCGGTGGCTGGCGACTTCAGCGACGGCGGAACAAGCCGTACCTTTACACCCTTGGATGATTGGGCGCCGGGCATCAACACGGTCAAGGTTGTGCAGACCGTCAACACGGTGGATTCCGATCCCAGTGATGAATGTACGTTCTCCGTGGAGGTGGGGGAAAAACCTGAAGCCCCGCAATTTCTACTACCGATGCCGGGCGCCAGAACCTCGACACGGCCGACCATCAAGGTCAGAGGTCTGGCCGGTGCACTGCATACCGTGCGGCTTGAGGAGGGGGCTACGTTGCATGAGCACAACGCGGACGTCGACGGCATTCTGGAGTTTACGGTCGAGACGCCGTTGACTCCCGGAACGAACGCCCTCCAGGCCAAACAAAAGGCTGGTGGACCCGTGTCCGAATGGAGTGGACCTCATCGCTTCACGGTGAAAGAGCTGCCGCAAAAACCCATCATTGAAGCGCCGGGAGAAAGCCATAATGCATCGCGCACCCCCACGATCAGAGGCAAAGGTGAAACCCGAGGGGAGATAGTGCTGCGTCATGCCGATTCCGAGAAGCTGATTGACACCATTCGCGGTGTAAGGCAATGGAACTGGACTGCCAAGGAGCCTTGGCCCATCGGCGAATACGCCGTTGAGGTACAGCAGACAGATGAGGGGGACAGTTCTGGATGGTCAGACGCCCGCACCTTCAAGGTGGTCGAGTCCCTGTACGGAATCGGCGACTCTACCCCGGTACTCGCCAATCCGGTGGTCGGCTCCGGGCAAAGCGTGAAGTTGCGGGTTCAGATCTTGTCCGGTAACAGTGGCGAGGCGGCCGAAGGGGTGGCCGTGCAATGGCGCCTCAACGGCCAGGAGGACATCCTGGATACCACTGTGACCGACAGCGATGGTTGGGCTTATTACGCCTACACACCTGAAACTGTGGGCAAAAGTGAAGTCGTGGCGGATATCACCAACGATAACGACGGCGTTGTCATGACCCAGCTCTATGAGGTTAACGCCCGATTGCACGATGACTGGGCGCAGCAAGCCCAGCTAACTCTGGGCGGTCAGAACGTTGAGTTGGACTTGCACGATCTCGTGCTGCCGGCAGGAAAAACCCGCTTACTGACTCTCACATTCAAAGACGGTAATCACTTGTGGGGTACTTACGTCACCTTGCAAGACATGTGGGGCACTGCGGAGGGGCTGACCGTAGTCCCGCCACTGGGAACGCCGCAGAAAGTGGAAGCACCCGAGCTGTCTTGGTTCATTTCTTCGGCGGAGGGTCAAAGCGGTATTTTCGGTTTACGGCTGACCAGTCCAGTGCTGTCCGACTGGCAATTACCGGGGCGGGTGATAACGGGAGATTTTGTTCATACCCTGGATGTCGAGCTCGATACATTCCCGCAGGTTTTCGGAGGTGAAGCGGTCTATCCCTGCCTGGGTGCGAGGCATACCCTAACTGTGCGACCCAAACCCGATAGCCCAATAATTGGCCTGCCCGTATTGCCGGAGTTTACCCCGGAAGCAGTAGACCTCGGGGTCACCCTGCATCCGCTGGTCCAAACCATGAAGGAGAGCGGAGTGAGCTGGTCGCTGGATTGCTTCAACAGCAGCAAAAGTGGCAATTTCGCAATGCGCTTGGCATTGCTGGGGTGGTTCCTCAAGTCTGGCGAAATGCCAATGTCTCTTGGACACAACAAGGTCGAGATCACTGAAAGGGACGGCCCCAGTCAGATTGATGGGCGTTGGAGGTATGGCATTCGTGTGACGTCCGCATTCTCGGGACAGCCTGCGGGGGATGTTGCGGTGACTGTCAGTGTTTCCGGTTCGGAAGATGTGCAGCGCAGTACTCAGTCAGATGGTTGGATCTATGTCTACTATGACGATGGCCAGGTTGTAAGTTTCACCATTCATAATGGCTATGACGGAACGACTGTCACTGGCTGACAGCAAGGCAAACTGCAGGTGCGAACCTGCTCGCGATAGCGCAATGTCAGATGTTGGATGTGCCGACGCCTTCGCGAGCAGGCTCGCTCCCACATTAATCCGGGTGTAACTCAGGTTGGTGAGCAGCGCCGAAACCTGTGGGAGCGGGCTTCCCAAACACCGGTGATGTCGAATCCCGTAAAAACAAAAACGGCACCCGAAGGTGCCGTTTTCATGTGTAGCCAGCCAAGCAATCAGCCCGCCAGACCCGCCTGCTGAACCAGAGTCAGCAATGGCTGCGGGTACACACCCAGGAAGAACGCGACCAGGGCGATGGCCAGCAGCATCACGCCGCCTGCCTTCTGTTCCCAGTGCAGCTGGGCGTCGTGGCGACGCAGGTTTGGCTCGATCAGGTACAGGGTGACCATCACGCGCAGGTAGTAGAAGACGCCGATGGCGCTGCCCAGCACCAAGGACCCGACCAGCCACCATTGGTGCGATTCAACACCGGTAGCGATGATGTAGAACTTGCCGATGAAGCCAGCGGTCAGCGGGATACCCGCCAGCGACAGCATCATCACGGTCAGCACGGCGGTCAGGTACGGACGACGCCAGAACAGGCCGCGGTATTCGTACAGGGCATCCGCATCACGGCCGTTGTACGGCGAGGACATCAGAGTGATCACGCCGAAGGCGCCGAGGCTGGTGATCACGTAGGTGACCAGGTACACGCCGATGGCTTCCACCGCCAGACCTTTGCTCGCCACCAGGGCGATCAGCAGGTAGCCGAAGTGCGCGATGGACGAGTAACCGAGCAGACGCTTGAGGTTGCTCTGGGTCAGGGCCAGCAGGTTACCGAACAGGATCGAGGCGATGGCGATGACGGTCAGCACGTCGCTCAGCACGCCGCTGCTGGCAGCAGGGGAGATCTGGAACAGACGCACCATCACCGCAAACACCGCAACCTTGGAAGCGGTCGCGAGGAACGCGGCGACCGGTGCCGGAGCACCTTCGTAAACGTCCGGCGTCCACAGGTGGAACGGTACCAGCGACAGCTTGAACGCCAGACCGATCAGCATCATGCCCAGGCCCAGTTGCGCCAGCGAGCTTGGCAGGCCAGTCGCAGCCAGCGCCTGACCGATACCGACGAAGCTCAGCGAACCCGAGTCGGCGTACAGCAGCGCCATACCGAACAACAGGAATGCGGAACCGGCGGCCGACAGCACCATGTATTTGATGCCGGCTTCCAGCGAGCGCTTGTTGAAGAAGGCGTAAGCCACCAGACCGTAAACCGGTACCGAGAGCAGTTCCAGACCGATGAACAAACCGGCCAGGTGCTGCGCGCTGACCAGAACCAGACCACCGGCGGCGGCCATCAGGATCAGCAGGTAGAGTTCTTCACGGTTGCCCGGGTAGCCCGAACCGCCATCGCCCAGATAGGCGTGGGCGAGAGTCACACAGGCGAGGGTGGCGACCAGGATCAGCGCCATGTACAGGCAAGCGAAGGTGTCGATTTGCAGCAATGGGGTCACGGCCAGAGGCGCGACTTTCAGGGCTGGGAGGATCGACAGCAAGGCCAGGTTCAGACCGGCGACCGAGATCAGGAAGGTCTGCGAGTGGTTGCGGCGCCAGGCGATTGCCAGCATCACCACGATAATGGTGAGGCTGGTGATCAACAGTGGCGCAAGCGCAATAAAGTGTTGAATCGTGAATTCCATAGCGCTCTTACCGGGCCGAAGCGAGTTGAGTGAAGGCGGTGCCGAGCCACTGCTGAACGCCATGCATCGTGGCGGCAGAAGTGTCGAGGAACGGTTGCGGGTAGACGCCGATGTAGATCAGCAACACCGCAAGGCCTAGCACCATGATCAGTTCGCGAGCGTCCATACCGTGCAGGATCGAATCCGATTTCGCCGGACCGAAGTAGGCACGGTGGATCATGATCAGCGAGTAGACCGAACCGAACACCAGACCGGAGGTGGCAATCGCGGTGATCCACGGCCAGCTCGCGAAGGAGCCGATCAGGATCAGGAACTCACCGACAAAGTTACCGGTACCCGGCAAGCCCAAGGATGCGGCTGCAAAGAACAGGCTGATCGCCGGCAGGTAAGCGATACGCGACCACACACCGCCCATCTCACGCATGTCACGAGTATGCAGACGCTCGTACAACTGACCGCTGAGGATAAACAGTGCGGCTGCCGAGACACCGTGCGCCAGCATCTGGATCACTGCACCTTGCAGGGCCAGTTGGCTGCCGGAGTAGATGCCGATCAACACGAAGCCCATGTGGGAAACGGAGGAGAAGGCGATCAGACGCTTGATGTCGGTTTGTGCGAAAGCGAGGAACGCACCGTAGAAGATCCCGATCAGACCGAGGGTCATGGCGATCGGCGCAAACTCGGCCGAAGCATTCGGGAACAGCGGCAGGGCGAAACGCAGCAGACCGTAAGCAGCGGTTTTCAGCAAGATACCGGCGAGGTCGACGGAACCGGCAGTCGGCGCCTGGGCGTGGGCATCAGGCAACCACGAGTGGAACGGAACCACTGGCAGCTTGACCGCGAAGGCGATGAAGAAGCCGAGCATCAGGATGTACTCGGTGGTCATCGACATCTTGGTTTTCAACAGGTCGGCGTAGTTGAAAGTAATCACGCCAGTGTTGTTGAAGTTGACCAGTACCAGACCGAGGATCGCCACCAGCATGATCAGGCCGGAAGCCTGAGTGAAGATGAAGAACTTGGTCGCTGCGTAGATCCGGGTTTTCTTGCCGTCCGAAGAACTGTGACCCCAGAGCGCGATGAGGAAGTACATCGGCACCAGCATCATTTCCCAGAAGAAGAAGAACATGAACAGGTCGAGGGCGAGGAACACGCCGACAACGCCGCCCAGGATCCACATCAGGTTCAGGTGGAAGAAGCCAACGTGACGTTGAATCTCTTTCCACGAGCAGAGTACCGAGAGGATACCCAGCAGACCGGTCAGCAGGATCATCAACAGCGACAGGCCGTCGAGGGCCAGGTGCACGCTGATGCCGAAGCGCTGGATCCAGATGTGCTTGAACTCAAGCGCCCAGGTCGGATCGGCGCCAGGCGCCGGCGCAAATGAATAGTCACCGTGGGCCCACAGCCAGAGGCCGAGGGCGAGTTCCAGGGTCATGGTCAACAGCGCAATCCAGCGGGGGAGGGTAGCGCCGAAGCGCTCACCCATCCAGCACAGCAGGCCGCCGATGAAGGGGATCAGGATTAGCCAAGGCAGAATCATGACGGGCTCGTTTCCTTTCGCAAATTCGCAAGGTTCATATCAGACCGCTACCAGCACGATGGCGCCGATAACCAGCACGGCACCAGCAGCCATCGAAGCAGCGTACCAACGCAGTTGACCGGTCTCGGTGCGGCTCAGGGCAGTGTGACCACCCTTGGCCATACGCGGGATCAGACCGATGGTCTGGTCGAGCGGGTCTTTGCGCAGTACGTGGCTGATCGCCAGGTAAGGCTTGACGAACAGTTTGTCGTAGATCCAGTCGAAGCCCCAGGCAGCGAACCACCAGGCCGAAAGGAAACGGCCGATGCCGCTGTTGGCAATGGCCGTGACGAAGCGACGCTTGCCGAGGAACAGCAGCGCTGCCAGCAGGATACCGGCCAGGGCGATGGCGCCCGAGGCGATTTCCAGACTGTGCTTGGCTTCGCCGCCGGCATGGCCAACGCTTTCTGGCAGTACGCCGTGCAGCGGTGGCACGATCATGGCGCCGACGAAAGTCGACAGCACGATCAGCACCGACAGGGGCAGCCAGTGCGAGATGCCGTGACCGGCGTGGGCTTCGGTCTTGGCTTCACCGTGGAACGTGATGAAGATCAGGCGGAAGGTGTACAGCGACGTCATGAACGCGCCCACCAGACCTGCGTAAAGCAGACCGTGGTTGCCGCTGGCGAACGCTTCCCAAAGAATTTCGTCCTTGGAGTAGAAGCCTGCGGTGACCAGTGGCAGAGCGGCCAGCGCAGCACCACCGACGATGAAGCTGGCGTAGGCCAGTGGCAGTTTTTTCCACAGACCGCCCATCTTGAAGATGTTCTGCTCGTGGTGGCAGGCAACGATCACCGCACCGGAAGCAAGGAACAGCAGGGCCTTGAAGAAGGCGTGGGTCATCAGGTGGAAAATCGCGCCATCCCAGGCGCCAACGCCCAGCGCCAGGAACATGTAGCCGATCTGGCTCATGGTCGAGTAGGCGAGGATACGTTTGATGTCGGTTTGAACCAGTGCGGCGAAACCTGCCAGAACCAGGGTCACACCACCGACGATGCCGACCAGGTGGAGAATTTCCGGCGCCAGGGTGAACAGACCGTGGGTACGGGCGATCAGGTAAACACCGGCAGTCACCATGGTGGCGGCGTGGATCAGTGCCGAAACCGGGGTAGGACCGGCCATCGCGTCCGCGAGCCAGGTTTGCAGTGGCAGTTGTGCCGATTTACCGACCGCACCACCCAACAGCATCAGAGTCGCCAAGGTGATCCAGAAGTCGCCGACCTGGAATTTCTGCGGTGCCAGCACCAGCAGTTCCTGGATGTTCAGCGTGCCCACTTGCTGGAACAGGATGAACAGGCCGATGGCCATGAACACGTCGCCGATCCGGGTCACGATGAAGGCCTTGAGTGCGGCGTTACCGTTGTTGCGGTTGCTGTAGTAGAAACCGATCAACAGGTACGAGCACAGGCCCACGCCTTCCCAGCCGAAGTACAGGAACAACAGGTTATCGCCGAGCACCAGAAACAGCATGCTGGCGATAAACAGGTTGGTGTACGAGAAGAAGCGCGAGTAACCCGCTTCACCGCGCATGTACCAGGACGCGAACAGGTGGATCAGGAAGCCGACGCCAACGACCACGCCGAGCATGGTGATCGACAGGCCGTCGACGTAGAGGGCGAAGTCAGGCTTGAAGCCTTCGACCGCCATCCACTTCCACAGTACCAGCGTGTAGTGACCGCCTTCCGGTGGCGCGACGTTGAATTGCCAGATGACGTAGGCGGCGACAATCGCCGACAAGCCAATGGAACCCACGCCGATCAGCGCCGAGAGGTTTTCCGACCAGCGTCCACGGGAGAACGACAGCAGCAGGAAACCGATCAGAGGGAATACGAAAGTCAGAAAGATAAGATTCATCCGCGCATCTCACTGGCAGCGTCGATATCGAGCGTGTGGAAGCGGCGATACAGTTGCAGCAGGATCGCCAGACCAATACTGGCCTCGGCGGCTGCAAGGCTGATCACCAGAATGAACATGATCTGTCCATCCGGCTGGCCCCAACGGGCGCCTGCAACAATGAACGCCAGTGCAGAGGCGTTCATCATCACTTCCAGACTCATCAACACGAACAAAATGTTGCGGCGGACCATCAGGCCGACCAGACCAAGGCAGAACAGGATGCCGGCAACGGCCAATCCATGTTCGAGAGGGATAGCAGGCATGACTTACTCCTTCGCCTCGTTACGGCCCAAATGGAACGCCGTGACGGCTGCAGCAAGCAGCAGCATCGAGGCGAGTTCGACCACCAGCAGGTACGGACCGAACAGGCTGATGCCCACGGCTTTCGCGTCTACGGTGGTGTGGCCGATGGCCTGGCCGCTCTGGTGAGCGAACAGCACATACAGCAGTTCGGCCAGCAGCAGCGCGGCGAGAATCACCGGCCCTGCCCAGATGCCGGGCTTGAGCCAGACGCGTTCTTGCTGAACCGAGGCCGGGCCGAGGTTGAGCATCATCACCACGAACACGAACAGCACCATGATGGCGCCGGCGTAGGCGATCACTTCGAGCACGCCGGCGAACGGTGCGCCGAGTGCGAAGAAGGTCATGGCCACGGCGATCAACGAGATGATCAGGTAGAGCAGGGCGTGCACAGGGTTGGTGTTGGTGACTACGCGAAGCGTGGACACAACAGCGATACCCGATGCGAAATAGAAAGCGAATTCCATCGTTCTTCCTTAAGGCAGCAAGCTCTTCACGTTGATCGGTTCGGCTTCGTTCTGCGCGGAGCCTTTCGGCTTGCCAGCGATTGCCATACCTGCAACACGATAGAAGTTGTAATCAGGGTTTTTGCCGGGGCCGGAGATCAACAGATCTTCTTTCTCGTACACCAGGTCCTGACGTTTGAACTCGGCCATCTCGAAATCCGGGGTCAGCTGGATTGCGGTGGTCGGACAGGCTTCCTCGCAGAGACCGCAGAAAATGCAGCGCGAGAAGTTGATACGGAAGAAGTCCGGGTACCAGCGACCGTCTTCGGTTTCAGCTTTCTGCAGCGAGATGCAACCCACCGGGCAAGCCACGGCGCACAGGTTGCAGGCTACGCAACGCTCTTCGCCATCGGGGTCACGGGTCAGGACGATGCGACCACGGTAGCGTGGTGGCAGGTAGACCGCTTCTTCCGGGTATTGCAGGGTGTCGCGCTTGCGGAAGCCATGGCCGAAGACCATGACCAGGCTGCGCAACTGGGTACCAGTACCCTTAACGATGTCGCCAATATATTTGAACATGGGTCAAATCCTCACTGAACCGCGACTGCAGGCGTGTTCCACAACACGACCGCAGCGGTCACCAGCAAATTGATCAGGGTCAGTGGCAGGCAGAATTTCCAGCTGAAATCCATCACCTGGTCATAACGCGGACGCGGAATGGAAGCGCGCAGCAGGATGAACAGCATGATGAAGAACGCGGTCTTCAGTGCGAACCAGACGAACGCCAGTTGCGGCAAGATGCCGAACGGACCGTGCCAGCCACCGAAGAACAGGGTGACCAGCAGCGCCGAGATCAGGATGATGCCGATGTATTCACCGACGAAGAACATGCCCCATTTCATACCGGCGTATTCAATGTGGTAACCGTCGGCCAGTTCCTGTTCCGCTTCCGGCTGGTCGAACGGGTGACGGTGAGTCACGGCGACGCCAGCGATGAAGAAAGTACAGAAGCCGAAGAACTGCGGAATGATGAACCACAGGTTCTGCGCTTGGTACTCGACGATGTCGCGCATGTTGAACGAGCCGACCTGCACCACGATGCCCATCAGGGCCAGGCCCATGAACACTTCGTAGGACACGGTCTGCGCCGACGCACGCAAGCTGCCGAGCAGGGCGAACTTGTTGTTACTCGACCAGCCGGCGAACAACACCGCGTAGACCGACAGACCGGCCATGGCGAAGAAGAACAGCAGGCCGATGTTCAGGTCCGCGACGCCCCAGGTCGGGGTGATCGGGATGATCGCGAAGGCGATCAGCAGGGCCGACATGGCCACCACCGGTGCCAAAGTGAAAATCACTTTATCGGCAAACGGCGGAGTCCAGTCTTCCTTGAAGAACATCTTCAGCATGTCGGCGGCGATCTGGAACATACCAAACGGACCAACGCGGTTCGGACCGTAACGGTCCTGCCACCAGCCCAGCAGGCGACGTTCGACAAAGCTGAGCAACGCGCCTGCCACCACAACGGCCAGCAGAATCACGATGGCTTTGACGACCGAGAGGATCACATCGATCACTTCAGGGGTGAACCAGGTCATTGCGCTGCCTCCTGCAGACCGTCGACGGATACGCCGGCGAATGCCGGTGGAATGCCGGCGATGCCCGCAGGCAATGCCACCAGACCGGCGCCCAGTTCTTCATTGATGCGCAGCGGCAGACGCAGGGTCTGACCGGCCACGTTCAGGCTCAGCAGGGCACCGTCGTTGACGCCCAGACGATCCGCTTCCGACTTGGCCAGAGCCACGTATGGAGCCGGAATGCGCTCTTGAACCGGCGCGGCTTTCGAAGAGTTTTCTTCGCTGCCGAACAGGTGGAAGAACGGCACGGCTTGCCAGGTACCCGGCGCCGGGTTGAATGCGCGCGGTGCGGCAGCGAACCAGTTCAGCGAATCACCGGTGCTTTCGATCAGGCGGGTGCCTGGGTCGCCAGCGCGGATGTGACCACCGACTTCGTCCTGGAACTTGTTCCACGCTTGCGGCGAGTTCCAGCCCGGCGACCATGCAAATGGCACCTGCTGACGCGGTTCGGCAGAGCCCGAGTAACCTTCCATGGAGAAGGCGAACGCGGTGTCTTTGTCTTGCGGGGTGCGTGGTTCGTGAACGCTGATGTCGGCGCGCATCGCGGTGCGACCGGAGTAACGCAGCGGCTCACGCGCCAGTTTCAGACCCTTGATGCGGAACGCGGCGGACGGTGCAGCGTCGACGATGCGCGCCAGTTGCTCGGTGCTCGAAGCAACGGCAGCGGTGACGTGGTCGAGTTGCGTCCAGTCGATCGGCTGGTTCAGCAGGGTCGCGCGCAGGGCGTGCAGCCAGCGCCAGCCTTCGTGAACCAGGATGCTCGCGTCCATGTATTGCGGGTCGAAAACCTGGAAGAAGCGCTGGGCGCGACCTTCCTGGCTGACCAGCGTACCGTCGCCTTCGGCGAAGCTTGCCGCTGGCAGAACCAGATGCGCGCGGTCGCTGGTAGCGGTTTTCTGATGGTCAGCAACGATCACCACTTGCGCAGCGTTCAGTGCAGCATCGACTTTTTCTTTGGCGGTGCGGGTGTACAGATCGTTTTCCAGCACAACGATCGCGTCAGCCTTACCGTCGATGACGGCTTGCAGCGCCGCATCCACCGATTCGCCACCGAGCATGGCCAGGCCAAGGCTGTTGGCTTCCGGCACGATCAGGCTGATCGAACCGTTCTTCTCGCGCAGCTTCAGGGCCTTGGCGATGTTCGCGGCAGCTTCGATCAGGGCTTTGGAGCCCAGCGAAGTGCCGGCGATGATCAGCGGACGTTTGGCAGCGAGCAGGGCGTCAGCGATGCGCTGAGCCAGTTCCAGTGCTTCGGCGTCCAGACCTTCAACGGCCGGGGCGCTGGCATCCAGAGCGTGAGCAACGGCGAAACCGATGCGTGCCAGATCGTCTGGAGCGGCGTGTACGCATTCTTCGGCGATGTCGTCGAGCTTGGTTTCCGCAAGGCTGGCGATGAACAGCGGGTTCAGCGCGTGCTGACCGATGTTCTTCACGGCAGCGTCGAGCCAAGGCTGAACGCGCATGGCTTCGGCCATGTCTTCAGCTTTGCCTTTGACCGATTGACGCAGCGACAGCGCCACACGGGCGGCGGTCTGAGTCAGGTCTTCACCGAGGACGAAGATGGCGTCGTGGTCTTCGATGTCGCGCATGTTCGGCACTGGCAGCGGGCTGTCTTTCAGCACTTGCAGGACCAGACGGATGCGCTCCAGTTCGGAGGCTTCGATGCCGGAGTAGAAGTGCTCGGCGCCGACCAGTTCGCGCAACGCGTAGTTGCTTTCAAGGCTGGCACGTGGCGAACCGATACCGACGATGTTGCGACCGCGCAGCAGGTCAGCGGCTTTATCCAGCGCGGCATCCAGACCGAGCTTGGTGCCGTCGGCCAGCAGCGGCTGACGTGGACGGTCGGTGCGGTTGACGTAGCCATAACCGAAACGGCCACGGTCGCACAGGAAGTACTGGTTCACCGAACCGTTGAAACGGTTTTCGATGCGGCGCAGTTCGCCGTAACGCTCGCCCGGGGAGATGTTGCAACCGCTCGAGCAGCCGTGGCAGATGCTCGGTGCGAACTGCATGTCCCACTTGCGGTTGTAGCGCTCGGAGTGAGTCTTGTCGGTGAACACACCGGTCGGGCAAACCTCGGTGAGGTTGCCGGAGAACTCGCTTTCGAGGGTGCCGTCTTCAACGCGACCGAAGTACACATTGTCGTGGGCACCGAACACACCGAGGTCGGTGCCGCCAGCGTAATCCTTGTAGAAACGCACGCAGCGGTAGCAAGCGATGCAGCGGTTCATTTCGTGGGAAATGAACGGGCCCAGTTGCTGGTTCTGGTGGGTGCGTTTGGTGAAGCGATAACGGCGCTCGTTGTGGCCGGTCATCACCGTCATGTCTTGCAGGTGGCAGTGACCGCCTTCTTCGCACACCGGGCAGTCGTGCGGGTGGTTGGTCATCAGCCATTCGACAACGCTGGCGCGGAACGCCTTGGATTCTTCATCGTCGATGGAGATCCAGGTGTTGTCGGTGGCCGGGGTCATGCAGGACATGACGATGCGACCACGGGTGTCGTTCTCGTCGGTGTACTGCTTGACCGCGCACTGGCGGCAGGCCCCGACGCTACCAAGCGCGGGGTGCCAGCAGAAATAAGGGATGTCGAGGCCCAGCGACAGACATGCCTGTAACAGGTTGTCTGCCCCGTCGACTTCGAGCGCTTTGCCGTCTACGTGGATAGTGGCCATGGTTCAAAGGTCTTCGTTGGCCCGGTGTCAGCGGGCGTGGCTAATGGAATCTTGTTATCCGTCCGAATCCAGTCAGCCCTGAAAGGCGTCATCGGACGAAAGGCGAAGGGCACGGACCCTTCGCCTTTTTAAGCGTTTACGCGCCGATTACGATCGGCCTTGCCAGAGGCGGGACGGCGGCGCTGACTGGCGCGATACCGGCTTCGAACTCTGGACGGAAGTATTTGATGGCACTGCCCAACGGTTCCACGGCACCCGGTGCGTGAGCACAGAAGGTCTTGCCAGGGCCGAGGAAGTTGACCAGACCCAGCAGGGTCTCGATATCGCCTGGCTGACCGCGGCCTTGTTCGATGGCCATCAAGAGCTTGACGCTCCATGGCAAACCATCGCGGCACGGGGTGCAGAAACCGCAGGATTCGCGGGCGAAGAACTGCTCCATGTTGCGCAGCAGCGAGACCATGTTGACGCTGTCATCCACCGCCATCGCCAGGCCGGTACCCATACGGGTGCCCACTTTGGCGATGCCGCCGGCATACATTTGCGCGTCGAGGTGTTCTGGCAGAAGGAAACCGGTACCGGCGCCACCTGGCTGCCAGGCCTTGAGTTTGAAACCGTCGCGCATGCCGCCCGCGTAGTCTTCGAACAACTCGCGACCGGTGACGCCGAACGGCAACTCCCACAGGCCCGGGTTTTTGACTTTGCCGGAGAAGCCCATGAGCTTGGTGCCCATGTCTTCGCTGCCTTCGCGGGCCAACGATTTGTACCAGTCCACGCCGTCGGCAATGATCGCCGGCACGTTGCACAGGGTTTCCACGTTGTTCACGCAAGTCGGCTTGCCCCACACGCCGACGGCGGCAGGGAAGGGCGGCTTGGAGCGCGGGTTGGCGCGGCGGCCTTCGAGGGAGTTGATCAGTGCGGTTTCTTCACCGCAGATGTAACGCCCGGCGCCGGTGTGGACGAACAGCTCGAAATCGAAGCCGCTGCCCAGGATGTTCTTGCCCAGCAGGCCCGCAGCCTTGGCTTCTTCCACGGCACGGTTGAGGTGCTTGGCGGCAGTGGTGTATTCGCCGCGCAGGAAGATGTAGCCACGGTAGGTTTTCAGCGCGCGAGCACTGATCAGCATGCCTTCGATCAGCAGATGGGGCAGTTGCTCCATCAGCATGCGGTCTTTCCAGGTATTCGGCTCCATTTCATCCGCGTTGCACAGCAGGTAGCGGATGTTGATGGATTCGTCTTTGGGCATCAGGCCCCACTTCACGCCAGTGGGGAAGCCTGCACCGCCGCGACCTTTGAGGCCGGCGTCTTTCACGGTCTGGACGATAGCGTCCTGATCCATGTCGGCGAAGGCTTTGCGCGCAGCGGCGTAACCGTTCTTGGCCTGGTACTCGTCGAGCCACACGGCTTCGCCGTCGTCACGCAGACGCCAGGTCAGCGGGTGAGTCTCGGCCGAACGCTGAATGCGGTTGGCAGGACCGAAAGATGTCAGGGTCATACGTAGCCCTCGAGCAGTTTGGCGACGCCAGCAGGCTGCACATCACCAAAGGTGTCGTCGTCGATCATCAGCGCCGGTGCCTTGTCGCAGTTGCCGAGGCAGCAGACAGGCAGCAGGGTGAAACGACCGTCGGTGGTGGTCTGACCCAGGCCGATGCCCAGATTGTTCTGGATTTCGCTGACCACCGACTCGTGGCCGCCGATGTAGCAGACCATGCTGTCGCAGACGCGAATGATGTGACGGCCAACCGGCTGACGGAAAATCTGGCTATAGAACGTCGCCACACCTTCAACGTCGCTGGCCGGGATGCCGAGGATCTCGCCGATCGCGTACAAGGCGCCATCCGGCACCCAGCCGCGTTCTTTCTGAACGATCTTCAGGGCTTCGATCGACGCCGCGCGCGGGTCTTCGTAGTGATGCAGCTCGTGCTCGATGGCCGAGCGCTCGGTTTCACTGAGGGTGAAACGGTCTGTCTGGATAAGCGTGCTGTTCATGCTTAGCGGTCCACGTCGGCCATAACGAAATCGATACTACCCAGGTACGCAATCATGTCCGCGACCATGCTGCCTTTGATCACCGAAGGGATCTGTTGCAGATGCGGGAAGCTTGGAGTGCGGATCCGGGTACGGTAGCTCATGGTGCCGCCGTCGCTCGTCAGGTAATAACTGTTGATGCCCTTGGTCGCTTCGATCATCTGGAAGGATTCGTTGGCCGGCATCACCGGGCCCCACGAAACTTGCAGGAAGTGCGTGATCAAGGTTTCGATGTGCTGCAGCGTGCGCTCTTTCGGCGGCGGCGTGGTCAGCGGGTGATCCGCCTTGTACGGGCCTTCCGGCATGTTGCGCATGCACTGGTCGATGATCTTGATGCTCTGGCGCATTTCTTCGACGCGAACCATGCAGCGGTCGTAGGCATCGCCGTTGGCAGCCAGCGGTACTTCGAACTCGAAGTTCTCGTAGCCGGAGTACGGACGCGCTTTACGCAGGTCGAAATCGCAACCGGTCGAACGCAGGCCAGCACCGGTGACACCCCATTCCAGGGCTTCTTTGGTGTTGTACTGGGCAACGCCGATGGTACGGCCCTTGAGGATGCTGTTCTGCAGGGCAGCCTTGGTGTATTCGTCGAGGCGTTTTGGCAGCCATTCAACGAAGTCTTTCACCAGTTTTTCCCAGCCGCGCGGCAGGTCGTGGGCAACACCACCGATGCGGTACCAGGCCGGGTGCAGACGGAAACCGGTGATGGCTTCAATCACCGTGTACGCCTTCTGGCGGTCGGTGAAGGTGAAGAACACCGGGGTCATCGCACCGACGTCCTGGATGTAAGTCCCGAGGAACAGCAGGTGGCTGGTGATCCGGAAGAACTCGGCCATCATGATGCGGATGACGTCGACCTTCTCGGGCACCTTGATGCCGGCCAGCTTCTCGACCGAGAGCACGTACGGCAGGTTGTTCATCACGCCGCCGAGGTAGTCGATACGGTCGGTGTACGGAATGAAGCTGTGCCAGGACTGACGCTCGGCCATCTTCTCGGCACCACGGTGGTGGTAACCGATGTCCGGGACGCAGTCGACGATCTCTTCACCATCCAGTTGCAGAATGATGCGGAACGCACCGTGCGCGGAAGGGTGGTTCGGGCCGAGGTTGAGGAACATGTAGTCCTCGTTCGGGCCGGAACGCTTCATGCCCCAGTCTTCTGGACGGAAGCGCGCGGCTTCTTCTTCAAGCTGTTGCTTGGCGAGGTTGAGGCTGTACGGATCGAATTCGGTGGCGCGCGCCGGGAAGTCCTTGCGCAGCGGGTGACCTTCCCAGGTCGGCGGCATCATGATGCGCGACAGGTGCGGGTGACCTTTGAAGTCGATGCCGAACATGTCCCAGACTTCACGCTCGTACCAGTTGGCGTTCGGCCAGATGCTGGTGACGGTCGGCAAGCTGAGGTCGCTCTCGGACAAGGCGACCTTGATCATCACGTCACTATTACGCTCCAGCGACATGAGGTGATAGAACACGGTGAACTCGGCGTCGCTCGGCAGCCCTTGACGCTTGGTGCGCAGACGCTCGTCCACGCCGTGCAGGTCATAGAGCATGACGTACGGCTTGGGCAGGTTACGCAGGAAAGTCAGGACTTCGACGAGTTTGGCACGCGCCACCCACAGCACCGGCATGCCGGTGCGGGTCGGCTGGGCGGTGAACGCCTCCGGGCCAAAACGGTTGTTCAATTCAACGACCACATCCTGGTCGTCTGCCTTATAAGGCGGGATGTACAGAGCACTGCCTGTAGTCATGGTTATTTTTTCGCTTTCGGTCAACGTAAAGAATGAAGCCAGCTTCTCGTTTCTTTGTCAGAACAGATCTGGATCAGACTTCGTCAGGGCTGCGCAGGTTGGTGACTGCGATTCGCTGTTCGCGGCGCTGTTCCTTCTGCGAAGGCATGTCGGCGCGATAAACGCCTTGATCACCAACGACCCAGGAAAGCGGACGACGCTCCTGTCCAATCGATTCCTGCAACAGCATCAAGCCTTGCAGAAATGCTTCCGGACGGGGCGGGCAGCCAGGTACGTAGACGTCCACGGGCAGGAACTTGTCCACCCCTTGAACCACAGAGTAGATGTCGTACATGCCGCCGGAGTTAGCGCACGAACCCATGGAGATAACCCACTTCGGCTCGAGCATCTGCTCGTAGAGACGCTGGATGATCGGCGCCATCTTGATGAAGCAGGTACCGGCGATAACCATGAAGTCGGCCTGACGCGGCGATGCCCGGATAACTTCGGCGCCAAAGCGCGCGATGTCGTGGGGCGCCGTGAAGGCGGTGGTCATTTCCACGTAGCAGCACGACAAGCCGAAGTTGTACGGCCACAGGGAGTTCTTACGTCCCCAGTTGACCGCGCCACTCAGCACGTCTTCCAGCTTGCCCATGAAAATGTTTTTGTGGACTTGATCTTCTAACGGATCGGAAACGGTTTCCCGTTCGCCAATCGGATATTGCTCGTTAGGAGCATCGGGGTCGATCCTGGTGAGATTGTATTGCATTGCCAAAGCCTCATTGTTTCAGCTTCGCCTGCCGCTTGCGACGAGCTTCCGGAGCCCAGTCAAGGGCGCCCACTCGGAACAGGTAGACAAGACCTGCCAACAGAATTGCTATGAAAACGAGAGCTTCGACGAATCCGGTCCAGCCGCTTTCGCGGACGGACACAGACCATGCAAAGAGAAAGAGGGCTTCGATATCGAAGATCACGAAGAGCATCGCGACCAGATAGAATTTGGCTGAGAGCCGCAAGCGGGCGCCACCGGTAGGTAGCATGCCGGACTCGAACGGTTCGTTTTTGCTGCGACCCCAGGCTTTTGACCCAAGGAGGCTGGAGACGCCAAGCATGAAGGCACACAGGCCGACGACACCCAGAAGGAAAATGGCAAAGCCCCAGTTGTGGGCCATGAGTCCTGTCGCTTCGGGCATGCTGGTAATCCTTAACAGAGAGCAAAGGTCTCTGAGCTTGATAAAGAAATAGGCAGTGACGATATGTCGCAGCAATCAATCGCGCTGATTTTATGGCTAAACACCCTGCAAGTAAAATTCCTATAGCGAAATTATTTATTGGAATAAGGACATAGCGCATCTCCAATGCCCTGCAGCCCATGCGTTGCGGGCATTAGGCGGGTTTATGCAAATAATGTTTTGTAGGGAATGTAACGAACATAGTTGCGGCTAAATGATAATTGATATCGTTTGGAGTGGATTTGTAACTGTTTAACGGGATGTCAGTTGGGAAGTTGTCTTACTTGCACGTTACTGCAAGTAGCGACGGCGCCCGTTTTAGCGGATTTTTCTGACGGATGTACCGCGCTGGATCAATGTTTTCTCCGAACGACACCGATCCCTGTAGGAGTGAGCCTGCTCGCGATAGCGGTGTGTCAGCTTGTGCATGCGGTGACTGACCCACCGCCATCGCGAGCAGGCTCACTCCTACAGGGATTTGTGGTGTTCATTAAATCGGGGCAAAAAAAACGCCCCGAACCAGTCGGGGCGTCAGTTTTGCGGCTCTGCGGTTAGCTTTCTATACGATCCGCAGAGGCCGTTTGCTCAGGCGAAGCAGAATCAGTGGAACTGTTCTTCTTCGGTCGAACCGGTCAGTGCGGTGACCGACGACGAGCCACCTTGAATCACTGTGGTCATGTCGTCGAAGTAGCCGGTGCCCACTTCCTGCTGGTGAGCCACGAAGGTGTAACCCTTGGCGGCGTCAGCGAATTCCTGCTCCTGCAGCTTCACGTAGGCAGTCATATCGTTGCGGGCGTAGTCGTGCGCCAGGTTGAACATGCTGTGCCACATGTTGTGAATGCCGGCCAGGGTGATGAACTGGTGCTTGTAACCCATGGCGGACAGTTCGCGCTGGAACTTGGCGATGGTCGCGTCGTCGAGGTTTTTCTTCCAGTTGAAGGAAGGCGAGCAGTTGTACGACAGCAGTTGGTCCGGGTATTCCTTTTTGATCGCTTCGGCGAAGCGACGAGCTTCGTCCAGATCCGGCTTGGCGGTTTCGCACCAGATCAGGTCGGCGTATGGCGCGTAAGCCAGACCACGGGCGATGGCTTGATCGAGGCCGGCGCGAACCTTGTAGAAACCTTCCTGAGTGCGCTCGCCAGTCACGAACGGCTGGTCGTACGGGTCGCAATCGGAAGTCAGCAGGTCAGCAGCGTTAGCGTCGGTACGGGCCAGGATGATGGTCGGGGTGCCGGCAACGTCAGCAGCCAGACGAGCAGCGGTCAGCTTCTGTACAGCTTCCTGAGTAGGAACCAGTACTTTACCGCCCATGTGACCGCATTTTTTCACGGAAGCCAGTTGGTCTTCGAAGTGAACGCCAGCGGCGCCTGCTTCGATCATGCTCTTCATCAGCTCGTAAGCGTTCAGAACGCCGCCGAAACCGGCTTCAGCGTCAGCCACGATCGGCGCGAAGTAGTCGATGTAGCCATCGTCGCCCGGGTTCTTGCCGGCTTTCCACTGGATCTGGTCAGCACGACGGAACGAGTTGTTGATGCGCTTGACCACGGTAGGCACCGAGTCCACCGGGTACAGCGACTGGTCCGGGTACATGGATTCAGCGGAGTTGTTGTCCGCAGCCACTTGCCAGCCCGACAGATAGATCGCCTGGATACCGGCTTTAACCTGTTGAACAGCCTGGCCGCCGGTCAGGGCGCCCATGCAGTTGACGAAATCTTTCTCAGGACGGAAGGACGGCTTGGCACCCTGGGTGACCAGGTTCCACAGCTTGTCGGCGCCCATTTTTGCAAAGGTGTGCTCAGGTTGAACCGAGCCACGCAGACGGACGACGTCAGCAGCGGAGTAAGTGCGTGTCACGCCTTTCCAGCGCGGGTTTTCAGCCCAGTCTTTTTCGAGGGCTGCAATTTGCTGTTCGCGTGTCAGTGCCATGGAGATAAACCTCGTCGCGTCTTTTATGAAAAGTTGTTCTGCGGTGGAAAATTCCTGCGCTCGCTGACCAGAAGCTTAGGTGGTCAAGTCGGATTTGGCGGGGTAGGCGACGGGATGAACGATGGGCTCGAGGGGAAGTGAGCAGGTAGTGGCGGACTGCGGGCGCATGCGGGCGTCGTGGGCCTCTATACGATCTACAGCGTGGAGCCGGGTTACCTAATTACGCTTCCGTCCCTCGGGACAACTTCGTTCCAGTCGGCAACCTCGTCAAACACGCCTTGTGGGCGGTACAGACACGAAGCGGTTCGCGGGGTAGGTGCGAACATCGCTTCGAAGGCCCTTGCCAGGGCCTCTGATTAGCGGGAGCGAGGCCATCATGCCTTCGCTTTTTTGCCTCGTCAAACGTTTTGTAGTGCTTTTTTTCAAGCACTACATCTTTCGTCTAATACGACTAATCAGTCAGTTTTCGGTGCTTTAGTCCAGGGCGTCGACTTTCACCCGCAAGGTCATGTCATCCCGACCTTGAGTCGAGTAGCTGCGGGTCAGGCCCTGTTTGTCGGCCTGAGTCTGGCGATTGACGCCGGCGAGGGTGATCCACTCACCGAGGCGCCCGCTGACACTTGTGTCGGTGCTTTGCACGTTCACTACATCGGGACGTTCCTGGCTCATGCGGTCACGGTTGGTACTGATCGCCAGGTGAACGATGTCGCCGGTGACGCTGGCGGTGACGTAGAACCCTTGAGTGACGTTGCGATATTGGGTTTGGCTGTTGTAACCGCCGTAGGAGTCGCTCTGAACATTGGTGATCGGCACGCTCTGACCAACCTGAATCAGCGCCGGCATGCCATCGGTGGCCTGCACCTGCTGGACGCCGCCTTCACGGCTGGTGGTGCTGCGGCTGATGATGCGGGTCTGTTTCGGTTGAGCGCCGTTAACCGAATAACCTTCGTCGCCACGGCCATTGTTTTCATTGGTGTCGACGCTGATCAGCAAGCGCTTGGGCGCAGTGTCCAGTTGCGTGATCAGTGCCTTGAGTTCCTGGATCTTGTCCGGCTCGGCCTTGATGATCAGCTGGTTGCCGTAGGCGCTGACCTGACCGTCCTTGCCGAGGAAGTCTTGTGCCATCGGCAGCATGTCGGCGCTGGTGCGGTAATTGAGGGGCACGATTTCTGTGGCTGCCATCACCGAAAAACTGCAACCGAGCAGCAGGGTGGTGAGCAGGGTGCGTAGGGACATGTCCGTTATCTCCGCTTTCGAAAGGCTTGATATTGCCAGTTTGTCGGCCTTGGGTGGGGCAAGTTGAATCGTAGACAGCAAAACGCCCCGGCATCGGTTGATGTCGGGGCGTTTTGGGGTGTGCTTGCGGGCCTATTCGCGAGCAGGCTCGCTCCCACATTGAATCTCTGCCTGACACAAATATCGTGTCCGCTGGAGATCCCCTGTGGGAGCGAGCCTGCTCGCGATCGCCGCGCCGCGGTTTTATGCCGAATGCCGAACCATGTCGACATGCGGAATCCCGGCTTCGAGGAATTCCTCGCTGACCAGGCTGAAACCCAAGCGCTCATAGAACGCTGTGGCCTGCACCTGAGCGCTGAGCATCTGCTGCTTCAAACCACGTTCTTCGGCTTCGGCGATCACCGCTTGCATCAGCGCATCACCGACCTTCATCCCGCGCCAGTCTTTCAGCACGGATACCCGGCCAATGTGCCCGTCGGGCAACAAGCGCGCAGTGCCAATCGGAAAGTCGCCTTCAAACGCCAGAAAATGCACGGCGGTCGCGTCGTCCGCGTCCCATTCCAGCTCAGGTGGCACCGATTGCTCGGCGATAAACACCGTTTCACGAATGCGCCGGATCTCGGCGATGTCCTTCTGCCAGTCTGCGACACGTACGCGAATCTTATTCATCGGCGAACCCCAGGCTCCCTTGCTTGACCAGTTGGCACAGCAGGCCGCAAGCGTCTTCGTCGTTCAGCCACTCACCGAGGTTGTCAGTGTGCAGGGCGTCAGCGGCGCAGATCAGCTTCAACAGTTCGCGCAGTTTGCCCGGCAGGTAACGGCTCTGGCCGCTGGCGAACAGCAGCAGGTCGTCATCGACTTCCGACCAAGCCAGACGCGCACTCGGGTTGCGGATCAGAATGGCGCCATCCTGCAGGGCGGCGAGGAAGTCTTCTTCTTCGATTTCTTCCGGGCCGGCCACCAGTTCCGGATAACGCGGCTCGGTCATGTACTGGCCGAACCAGGTCAGCAGCAGGCGCTCGTCGCTCATGTGCTCGGCGAGCAGGGCTTTCAGACGATCCAGTGCATCGTGTTGAATCTGGTGCGGATCGGCTGCTGGCTGTGCGTCGGCATCGGTGTAGCGCTCTTCGTCAGTCAGGAACTGGCTGAGGAAGTCGGTGAAGTGAGTCAGCACTTCGGAAGCGCTTGGCGCACGGAAACCAACCGAGTAGGTCATGCAGTTATCGACCGCGACACCGCAATGAGCCAGACGCGGCGGCAGGTAGAGCATGTCGCCCGGTTCCAGCACCCATTCTTCGGTCTCGTGGAATTCGGCGAGGATGCGCAGGTCTGCGTGCTGCAGCAGCGGGCTCTCGGAATCGCACATCTGACCGATTTTCCAGTTGCGCTTGCCGTGGCCTTGCAGCAGGAACACGTCGTAGTTATCGAAGTGCGGACCAACACTGCCACCCGGGGCGGCGAAGCTGATCATCACGTCGTCGACGCGCCAGCTCGGCAGGAAGCGGAAGTTTTCCAGCAGCTCGCTGACTTCCGGGACGAATTGATCGACCGCTTGAACCAGCAGGGTCCACTCTTTTTCCGGCAATTTGCTGAATTCGTCTTCAGCGAACGGGCCGCGACGCAGTTCCCAAGGGCGCTCGCCGTGCTCGATCACCAGACGCGATTCGACTTCTTCTTCCAGGGCCAGGCCGGCCAGTTCGTCGGCGTCGATCGGGCTTTCGAAGTCAGGAATCGCCTGGCGGATCAGCAGCGGCTTTTTCTGCCAGTAGTCGCGCAGGAATTCGCGTGCCGTGATGCCGCCCAGAAGTTGAAGAGGAATATCGGGATTCATATGTAACCTATTGAAAAAAAGCACTTTTCAGACGGGAATAAAAACGCCCGGCGCGGCCGGGCGTCTCAAACGGGTCAAGCGGTCGATCAGATGCGTTTGGCTTGCGCTACAGCGTTGCCGATGTAGTTGGCCGGGGTCAGTTGCTTGAGCTCGGCTTTCGCTTCGGCAGGCATGTCCAGACCATCGATGAAAGTCTGCAACGCTTCCGGGCTGATGCCTTTGCCGCGCGTCAGTTCTTTCAGCTTCTCGTACGGGTTTTCGATGTTGTAGCGGCGCATCACGGTCTGGATCGGCTCAGCCAGGACTTCCCAGCAAGCGTCGAGGTCAGCGGCAATCTTCTGCTCGTTGAGCTCGAGTTTGCTGATGCCTTTGAGGCTGGCTTCGTAGGCGATCACGCTGTGGGCGAAGCCGACACCGAGGTTGCGCAGAACGGTGGAGTCGGTCAGGTCGCGCTGCCAGCGGGAGATCGGCAGTTTGCTCGCCAGGTGCTGGAACAATGCGTTGGCGATGCCCAGGTTGCCTTCGGAGTTTTCGAAGTCGATCGGGTTGACCTTGTGCGGCATGGTCGACGAGCCGATTTCGCCAGCGATGGTGCGCTGCTTGAAATAACCCAGGGAGATGTAGCCCCAGATGTCACGGTCGAAGTCGATCAGGATGGTATTGAAGCGCGCAATTGCGTCGAACAGCTCGGCGATGTAGTCGTGCGGTTCGATCTGCGTGGTGTACGGGTTGAAGCCCAGGCCCAGCTCGTCTTCGATGAAGGCGCGGGCATTGGCTTCCCAGTCGATCTGCGGGTAGGCCGACAGGTGCGCGTTGTAGTTGCCGACAGCGCCGTTGATCTTGCCCAGCAGCGGCACGGCAGCGACTTGAGCGATCTGACGCTCGAGACGGTAAACCACGTTCGCCAGCTCTTTACCCAAAGTAGTCGGGGAGGCTGGTTGGCCGTGAGTGCGCGACAGCATCGGCACGTCAGCGAAACGGATGGCCAGTTCGCGGATGGCGTTGGCAGTCTGGCGCATCAGCGGCAGCATCACGTCGTCACGGCCTTCGCGCAGCATCAAGGCGTGGGACAGGTTGTTGATGTCTTCGCTGGTGCAGGCAAAGTGGATGAACTCGCTGACCTTGGCCAGCTCCGGCAGCTTGGCCGCCTGCTCTTTGAGCAGGTATTCGATCGCTTTGACATCGTGGTTGGTGGTGCGCTCGATCTCTTTGACGCGCTCGGCGTGCTCCAGCGAGAAGTTTTCAGCCAGTTCATTGAGAACGGCGTTGGCCTCGGCGGAGAAGGCTGGCACTTCAGGGATACCAGCGTGGGCGGCCAGACGCTGGAGCCAGCGTACTTCAACCAGAACACGGGCACGGATCAGACCGTACTCGCTGAAAATCGGGCGCAGGGCCTGGGTTTTGCCGGCGTAGCGGCCGTCAACAGGGGAAACCGCAGTGAGCGAAGAAAGCTGCATGGGGTGTTCTCGGACAGTCGGGCAACGAAATGGGGCGCGTATCATACATGAAAAAATCCGCCGGTCCGTTGCCAACTGACCGGCGTATTACGCGTTACAGACTACAAAGCTTTTATTGCGCGGCGTTTTACTCGCTGCGCATCAACGGATACAGCTCTTTGAGCAGCTTGCGCCGGCTGATCACCAACTGCCAGCGATGGCCGCCGAGCTGCCGCCACAAGCGTGCCGAACGGATGCCGGCGAGGAGCAGGGCGCGAATCTTCGAGGCATTGCTCGGTTGCTGCAGGTTGCGCATGTCGCCGTGCACCTGAATGCGTTGGCGCAGCGTGCTCAGGGTGTCCTGATACAGCGCGCCGCAAGCCGCGACCACGTTTTCGTGGGCCGGGCCGAAATGCTCAACCTGCGACTGGATCTGCGGCAAACGCTTGCCGATGATGTCGAGCATGTCGTCACGTTTGGCCAGTTGACGCTCAAGACCGAGCATCGACAGCGCATAACGCAATGGCTCGCGCTGCAGTGTGCTCGGGTCGCGTTCGAGGGCGCCGATCAACGCGCGGTAACCTTCGCGCAGATTGATGTCGTCGCCGCCGTACACATCCAGCGTGTCCTTCGGGTCGCGCACCAGCAGGCTGCCGAGCATGCAGCTCAGGCCTGCCTCGCTGGTCTGTCCGGTCTTGGCGATCCGGTCGACCAGCACGGCGGCGAGAAACACGCCGCCGAGCGCCGTCAGTTGCTCCTGAGTCGGGCTCATGCCTGGCCGCTCCACGGCTCGGCGACTTCGATCACACCGCCACCGAGGCAGATTTCACCGTCATAGAACACCACCGATTGGCCCGGCGTCACTGCGCGTTGCGGCTCGTCGAACACGGCGCGGTAGCCGCTGGCGGTTTTTTCCAGGGTGCAGGCCTGATCGCTCTGGCGATAACGCACTTTCGCGGTCAGGCGCAGCGGCTGGCTCAGGTCGATCGGGTTGACCCAATAGATTTCCGAAGCGAGCAGGGCTGCGGAAAACAGCCACGGATGGTTGTTGCCCTGGCCGACGATCAACTCGTTGGTGTCCAGATCCTTGCGCAGCACGTACCATGGCTCATCGCCAGCGTCTTTCAAGCCGCCGATGCCGAGGCCCTGGCGCTGACCGATGGTGTGGTACATCAAGCCGTGGTGACGGCCGATGACTTCGCCTTCGGTGGTCTTGATCTCGCCCGGTTGCGCCGGCAGGTATTGCTTGAGGAAGTCGCTGAAACGCCGCTCGCCGATGAAGCAGATCCCGGTGGAATCTTTCTTTTTGGCGGTGGCCAGCTCGTATTTCTCGGCAATCGCCCGAACTTCCGGCTTTTCCAGTTCGCCGACAGGGAACAGAGTCTTGGCGATCTGTTCGCCGCCAACGGCGTGCAGGAAGTAGCTCTGATCCTTGTTCGGATCGAGGCCTTTGAGCAGTTCGGTGCAGCCATCGATGTCGCGGCGGCGCACGTAGTGACCGGTGGCGATCAGGTCGGCGCCGAGCATCATGGCGTAGTCGAGGAACGCCTTGAACTTGATCTCGCGGTTGCAGAGGATGTCCGGGTTCGGCGTGCGACCGGCCTTGTATTCGGCCAGAAAGTGCTCGAACACGTTGTCCCAGTACTCGGCGGCGAAGTTGGCCGTGTGCAGCTTGATGCCGATCTTGTCGCAGACAGCCTGGGCATCCGCCAGGTCGTCCATGGCGGTGCAGTATTCCGTTCCGTCGTCTTCTTCCCAGTTCTTCATGAACAGGCCTTCCACTTCATATCCCTGCTCGATCAGCAGGAGAGCGGAAACGGAAGAGTCCACGCCGCCGGACATGCCGACAATGACGCGCTTCTTGGATGTGTCAGAAGGGGCTGGATCACGCATAGGGATTCAATGAGTGTCTTGAAAAAGGACGCGATTCTAGCAGGCTCGCGGCCTCAAGGCTAAAGAGAAGGGCGCATCAGTTCGAGGCTGAAGTGATGACCGGCCAGATAATCGTCGATGCAACGGATGATCAGCTCGCTGCGCCAGTTGTCGCGTTGGGCGATTAATTCGTCGCGGGTCAGCCACTTGGCGCCGACGATGCCGTCGTCGAGTTGATAATCCGCATTGTGTTTGACTGCTTTGGCGCTGAAACACACGCGCTGATAGGTCACGCCGTTGCTCGGCGCGGTGTACAGGTAAATGCCGATCACGCCGGTGGGTTCAACATCCCAGCCGGTTTCTTCGAGAGTTTCGCGGATGGCTGCGTCGATCAGGGTTTCGTCCGGGTCGAGATGGCCGGCGGGCTGGTTGAGCACGTTACGCCCGGCTTTGTGTTCTTCGACCATCAGGAAGCGACCGTTGTCCTCGACGATGGTGGCGACGGTGATGTGGGGGAGCCATTCCATAAAACCTTCCTCAATCTTTTGGTTAAACCCCCAATCCAATGTAGGAGTGAGCCTGCTCGCGATAGCGGTGCATCAGCCGCCATTAATGCTGAATGGTATACCGCTATCGCGAGCAGGCTCACTCCTACAATGGGTTTTGTGTGAACTCTGGAAACACAAACCCCGGCACGAGGCCGGGGTTTGTTTACCGCGCTACAACCTTAAACCAGCGCAGCAATCGCCGCGTTGAGGGTTGCGCTTGGGCGCATGGCCTTGCTGATCAGCTCGGCATTGGCGTGGTAGTAACCGCCGATGTCGACTGGCTTGCCCTGAACGGCGTTGAGCTCGGCAACGATGGTTGCTTCGTTCTCGGTCAGGGTTTTTGCCAGGGTCGCGAACTGCGCTTGCAGTGCAGCGTCTTCAGTCTGGGCTGCCAGGGCCTGAGCCCAGTACATCGCCAGATAGAAGTGGCTGCCGCGGTTGTCGATGTTGCCGACTTTGCGCGATGGCGACTTGTTGTTGTCGAGGAACTGGCCGGTGGCCTGATCCAGGGTCTTCGACAGCACCAGTGCTTTCGGGTTGTTGTAGTTCACACCCAGGTGCTCAAGGGAGGCTGCCAGTGCGAGGAACTCGCCCAGCGAATCCCAGCGCAGGAAGTTTTCTTCAACCAGTTGCTGCACGTGCTTCGGCGCCGAACCGCCGGCGCCGGTTTCGAACAGGCCACCGCCGTTCATCAGCGGCACGATCGACAGCATCTTGGCGCTGGTGCCCAGTTCCATGATCGGGAACAGGTCGGTCAGGTAGTCGCGCAGTACGTTGCCGGTCACCGAAATGGTGTCCTTGCCTTCGCGGGTGCGCTGCAGGGTGTACTTCATGGCGTCGACCGGCGCCATGATCTGGATGTCCAGACCGGTGGTGTCGTGATCCTTCAGGTAAGCCTGAACTTTCTCGATCACTACGCCGTCGTGAGCGCGCATTGGGTCCAGCCAGAAGATCGCTGGGGTGCTGCTTGCGCGAGCGCGGTTGACGGCCAGTTTGACCCAGTCCTGGATCGGCGCGTCTTTGGTCTGGCACATGCGGAAGATGTCGCCGGCTTCAACAGCCTGTTCCATCAGCAGGTTGCCCTTGCTGTCGGTGACGCGAACCACGCCGTCAGCCTTGATCTGGAAGGTCTTGTCGTGCGAGCCGTACTCTTCGGCTTTCTTCGCCATCAGGCCAACGTTTGGCACGCTGCCCATGGTGGTCGGATCGAAAGCGCCATTGGCTTTGCAATCTTCGATCACGGCCTGGTAGATGGTTGCGTAGCAACGATCCGGGATCACCGCCTTGGTGTCGTGCAGCTGACCGTCGGTGCCCCACATTTTGCCGGAGTCACGGATCATTGCTGGCATCGAGGCGTCGACGATCACGTCGCTCGGCACGTGCAGGTTGGTGATGCCTTTGTCGGAGTTGACCATCGCCAGCGATGGGCGAGCAGCGTAGACCGCAGCCATGTCTGCTTCGATCTGAGCCTGTTGCTCAGCCGGCAGGGCCTTGATGCGCGCGTACAGATCGCCGATGCCGTTGTTCAGGTTGAAACCGATCTCGGCCAGCACGGCAGCGTGCTTGGTCAGCGCGTCTTTATAGAACTCGGCAACGATCTGGCCGAACATGATCGGGTCGGAGACCTTCATCATGGTCGCTTTCAGGTGCACCGACAGCAGCACGCCTTGCGCCTTGGCGCTTTCGATTTCAGCAGCGATGAACGCGCGCAGGGCGTTTTTGCTCATCACGGCGCAGTCGAGGATCTCGCCGGCCTGAACGGTGGTTTTTTCTTTCAGAACGGTAGCGGTACCGTCCTTGGCGATCAGTTCGATCTTCACGGCGTCAGCGGCGTCGATCAGGGCAGCTTTTTCGCTGCCGTAGAAATCGCCGGTGCTCATGTGAGCAACGTGGGACTTGGAGTCTTTGGCCCAGGCGCCCATTTTGTGCGGGTGCTTGCGAGCGTAGTTTTTAACCGACAGCGGTGCGCGACGGTCGGAGTTGCCTTCACGCAGAACCGGGTTCACGGCGCTGCCCTTGACCTTGTCGTAACGCGCCTTGGCGTCTTTGTCGGCGTCGCTGGTCACAGTTTCCGGGTAGTCCGGCAGGTTGTAACCCTGAGCTTGCAGCTCTTTGATCGCGGCTTGCAGCTGTGGCACCGAAGCGCTGATGTTCGGCAGCTTGATGATGTTGGCTTCAGGCGTAACGGCCAGGTCGCCCAGTTCGGCGAGGTGGTCGGCTACGGCTTTGTCGCCCAGTTGCTCGGGGAAGCTGGCCAGAATACGTGCTGCAAGAGAGATATCGCGGGTTTCCACGGCGATATCGGCCGAGGCGGTGTAAGCCTCGATGATCGGCAGCAGGGAATAGGTGGCGAGGGCTGGAGCTTCGTCGGTGAAGGTATAGATGATCTTCGAGCGGGTGGGCATATTCGGATTAACTCTCTCTTCTTTGCTAAAGCGTGCGCAGAAACTCGAGGGGCGCCGGGTAAGCGCGTTCGTTCAAAGTCATCCATGAACCGAATGTCGAGATTCTTCGCGGTGATGTTGGGTGCATCAGTAGAGCGTCAAGCAGTCGGACTGCGGTAACAACCCGACCAATCAGGCGGAAAGTCTCGTGCTAGAGAGGCCAGCCGTCGTGACCCTGTGGTCAGCGGGCGGCATTATACATAGGTAGCTGGCAATCTGCCGATGGTTCATATGCAACGATTCTCGTCCATTGGTCTAAAGGTCGCAGGGCAGGGTGGGGCGTAGAGTCGTCGCGAATGCTTGAGTTTGGCGCTTTTCCCTTTGCTTTCAGGCTTGTACGAAACGAGATGTAGGCGCGCCACGAACAGAGGGTTTGCGTGTTGATTTAACTGGGTTACGCTCGAACCAAGCCAGATGTTCAATCCAAACAATGGAGTTCAGCATGGGTTACAAGAAGATTCAGGTTCCAGCCGTCGGCGACAAAATCACCGTCAATGCAGACCATTCTCTCAATGTTCCTGATAACCCGATCATCCCCTTCATCGAAGGTGACGGCATTGGTGTCGACATCAGCCCGGTGATGATCAAGGTTGTCGATGCTGCAGTTCAAAAGGCATACGGCGGTAAACGCAAGATTTCCTGGATGGAAGTCTACGCCGGGGAAAAAGCCACTCAGGTTTACGATCAGGACACCTGGCTGCCTCAGGAAACCCTGGACGCAGTCAAGGATTACGTGGTTTCCATCAAAGGCCCGCTGACCACGCCGGTCGGTGGCGGCATCCGTTCGCTGAACGTGGCCCTGCGTCAGCAACTCGATCTGTACGTCTGCCTGCGCCCGGTGCGCTGGTTCGAAGGCGTGCCAAGCCCGGTGAAAAAGCCTGGCGACGTCGACATGACCATCTTCCGCGAGAACTCCGAAGACATCTATGCCGGCATTGAGTGGAAGGCCGGTTCGCCGGAAGCCACCAAGGTCATCAAATTCCTTAAAGAAGAAATGGGCGTCACCAAGATCCGTTTCGACGAAAACTGCGGCATCGGCGTCAAGCCGGTTTCGCTGGAAGGCACCAAGCGTCTGGCGCGCAAGGCTTTGCAATATGTGGTCGATAACGACCGCGATTCGCTGACCATCGTGCACAAGGGCAACATCATGAAGTTCACCGAAGGTGCCTTCAAGGAGTGGGCCTACGAAGTGGCCGCTGAAGAATTCGGCGCGACCCTGCTCGACGGCGGCCCGTGGATGCAGTTCAAAAACCCGAAAACCGGCAAGAATGTTGTGGTCAAAGATGCCATCGCCGACGCCATGCTCCAGCAGATCCTGCTGCGCCCGGCCGAATACGATGTGATCGCGACCCTGAACCTGAACGGCGACTACCTTTCTGACGCCCTGGCGGCGGAAGTGGGTGGTATCGGTATCGCACCGGGCGCCAACCTGTCCGACACCGTGGCGATGTTCGAAGCGACTCACGGTACTGCGCCGAAGTACGCCGGCAAGGATCAGGTCAACCCGGGTTCGCTGATTCTCTCGGCCGAGATGATGCTGCGGCACATGGGCTGGACTGAAGCGGCGGATCTGATCATCAAGGGCACCAACGGCGCCATTGGTGCCAAGACCGTGACTTATGACTTCGAACGTCTGATGGACGGGGCCAAGCTGGTTTCGTCTTCGGGCTTCGGGGATGCGTTGATTTCGCATATGTAAAACGCGGGCACATAAAAACCGCCTGACTCGATGAATTGAGTCAGGCGGTTTTTTTATGGCCGGGTGTCTTGGGCGAGGTTGCTCAGCTCACGACTGCAACGTGGTTGATGCCACTGGTTGCGGCGGTAGCGGCTCCTGCTGCGCCCACAGCTTCATCCACTGTGTTTTTGTCCTGAATCGCGATTGCGTGCAGGCCTTTGGGGCCTTGAAGGAGTTCGAAGTACACCTCTTGGCCTGCCTTCAGGGTTTTATAGCCTTCCATCTGGATAGCCGAGTAGTGGGCAAACAGGTCTTCTGTCTGGCCGTTCTCGATAATGAATCCAAAACCCTTGGCATTGTTGAACCATTTCACCTTGCCGACAGCCATGCTCAAATCCCTCTGCAACAGACTCCATCGCTGGAGTATCATCCAATTCATCCGCAATCTTATTCGTTAAAAGAATTGACTCCGCGGATCTTTTTTACCCACTGTGGGTTCTATTGGTTGTAACACCGTTTTCCCGATAGTCAAGGTGACCGGGCAGTCGGAGTTGAAAACGTGGACAGCCGCCCCCACCACTGTATTTGCACAACTGACGAACCTTTCTTTCCATGCATGCAATCAGCCAGATTCGACTAACATTCAATCAGGATCGCCCGCTTCTCCAAAAGGATCTTCCACAGGAGCACGACGACGATTCGGCAGGCGTTGCTGTTCAGGAAGCAAAGCCTGCGTTACAGGCGCCGCCGATGTACAAGGTGGTTTTGTTCAACGATGACTACACACCGATGGATTTCGTCGTCGAAGTGCTCGAGGTGTTTTTTAACCTGAATCGCGAGCTGGCGACCAAGGTCATGCTGGCCGTCCACACAGAAGGACGGGCAGTATGTGGAGTGTTTACCCGCGACATCGCCGAGACAAAGGCCATGCAGGTCAACCAGTACGCCAGGGAAAGCCAGCATCCGCTACTCTGTGAAATCGAGAAGGACGGTTAATCGCCGACCACTTGGGTATGAGGTGAAGCTATGTTAAACCGCGAGCTCGAAGTCACCCTCAATCTAGCCTTCAAGGAGGCTCGTTCGAAACGTCATGAATTCATGACCGTCGAACACCTTTTGCTGGCCCTATTGGACAATGAGGCTGCCGCCACCGTTTTGCGTGCCTGTGGCGCAAACCTCGACAAACTCAAGCACGACCTGCAGGAGTTCATCGACTCCACCACGCCACTGATCCCCGTTCATGACGAAGATCGCGAAACCCAGCCAACCCTGGGCTTTCAGCGTGTACTGCAACGTGCTGTTTTCCACGTACAGAGCTCGGGCAAACGCGAAGTAACCGGCGCTAACGTGCTGGTTGCCATCTTCAGTGAGCAAGAGAGTCAGGCAGTGTTCCTGCTGAAACAGCAGAGCGTTGCGCGCATCGATGTCGTCAATTACATCGCGCACGGCATTTCGAAAGTGCCGGGGCATGGCGATCACTCTGAAGGTGAACAAGATATGCAGGACGACGAGGGCGGTGAGTCTTCTTCTTCAGGCAATCCTCTGGATGCTTATGCCAGCAACCTCAACGAACTCGCGCGTCAGGGTCGCATCGATCCGCTGGTCGGCCGCGAATCGGAAGTCGAGCGTGTCGCGCAGATTCTCGCGCGTCGACGCAAAAACAATCCGCTGCTGGTCGGTGAAGCAGGCGTGGGTAAAACCGCAATTGCCGAAGGTCTGGCCAAGCGCATTGTCGACAACCAGGTGCCGGATCTGCTGGCCAACAGCGTTGTTTACTCGCTTGACCTTGGCGCTCTGCTCGCAGGCACCAAGTATCGCGGTGATTTCGAGAAGCGCTTCAAGGCGCTGCTCAATGAACTGAAAAAACGTCCGCAGGCGATCCTGTTCATCGACGAGATCCACACCATCATCGGTGCCGGCGCTGCGTCCGGTGGCGTGATGGACGCTTCGAACCTGCTCAAACCGCTGCTGTCGTCTGGCGACATTCGCTGCATCGGCTCGACCACGTTCCAGGAATTCCGCGGCATCTTCGAAAAGGATCGTGCCTTGGCGCGTCGCTTCCAGAAGGTCGATGTCGTCGAGCCGTCGGTGGAAGACACCATCGGTATCCTGCGCGGCCTGAAAGGGCGTTTCGAGCAGCACCACAACATCGAATACAGCGATGAGTCGTTGCGCGCCGCTGCTGAGCTGGCTTCGCGCTACATCAATGACCGGCATATGCCGGACAAGGCCATCGACGTGATCGACGAGGCGGGCGCCTACCAGCGTCTGCAACCGGTCGAAAAACGTGTTAAGCGCATTGAAGTGCCACAGGTCGAAGACATCGTCGCGAAAATCGCGCGGATTCCGCCTAAGCACGTCACCAGTTCCGACAAGGAACTGCTGCGTAACCTGGAGCGTGACCTGAAGCTGACGGTGTTTGGTCAGGACGCAGCGATCGATTCGCTGTCGACTGCGATCAAGCTGTCGCGTGCCGGCCTCAAGTCGCCTGACAAGCCAGTTGGTTCGTTCCTGTTCGCAGGTCCGACCGGTGTTGGTAAAACCGAGGCTGCGCGGCAATTGGCCAAGGCGCTGGGGATCGAGCTGGTTCGCTTCGACATGTCCGAATACATGGAGCGTCACACCGTATCGCGTCTGATCGGTGCGCCTCCGGGCTATGTCGGTTTCGACCAGGGCGGTCTGTTGACCGAGGCGATCACCAAGCAGCCGCACTGCGTATTGCTGCTCGATGAAATCGAGAAGGCGCATCCGGAAGTCTTCAACCTGCTGTTGCAGGTGATGGACCACGGTACACTGACCGACAACAACGGGCGCAAAGCGGACTTCCGCAACGTGATCGTGATCATGACTACCAACGCCGGTGCCGAAACGGCCGCGCGTGCTTCGATCGGTTTCACCCATCAGGACCACTCGTCTGATGCGATGGAAGTGATCAAGAAGAGCTTTACGCCGGAGTTCCGTAACCGACTGGACACCATTATCCAGTTTGGTCGCCTCAGTCATGAGGTCATCAAAAGTGTGGTGGACAAGTTCCTCACCGAGCTTCAGGCGCAGCTGGAAGACAAGCGTGTGCTGCTTGAGGTCACTGATGCCGCGCGTAGTTGGCTGGCGGCGGGTGGTTATGACTCGGCGATGGGCGCACGTCCGATGGCGCGTCTGATCCAGGACAAGATCAAGCGTCCGTTGGCGGAGGAGATTCTGTTTGGCGAGCTGGCCGAGCATGGCGGTGTGGTGCACATCGACATCAAGGATGGTGAGTTGACGTTTGACTTCGAGACCACCGCAGAAATGGCCTGATGGCCTGAGATCAAGAGGGCGCCTTCGGGCGCCTTTTTGTTATTTGTCGTTTGGGTTTTTTGGGTGAATATCCGTTGCTGCGGTGGCGGCTTATTACGGTTTCGCCCTTACGGCGACTCACTTTTTTTCAAACGCTAAAAAAAGTAAGCAAAAAACGCTTGCTCCTACGTGCGGCCCGCTCGCTGGGGCTCGGCGTCCCTTCGCTGCGGGATCGATCCGGGCGCGGCGCCTACGGTTTGCTTCGCTGCACCTCCTCTCGCTGTGTTTGGCTGCGCCAAACGGTCGCTGCGCTCCCACGCCCGGATCAATCCCTCCACTCAGCCTTCCGACGTCGCCCGTGGATCAAGATCAAGATCAAGAGCTGCAGCCGAGCTAACGCTCATCCTGTTGAGTGGTGAAGAGCGTGGGTGTTCGGCTTTTGATTTGCATTGTTGCTGCCCCTCACCCCAGCCCTCTCCCGAGGGAGAGGGGGCCGGTTTGTGGGTCTTTCAGAATCTGAGTTCGACTCGATATCGCACGTCGGCGTAGCTCTCCCAAACACCCTGGTCAGTCCCCTCTATATCCCGGAGTGGAGGGAGAGGGGCCGATTTGTGTGTTTTTCAAAACCTGAGTTCAACGCGGTATCGCACGTCGGCGCACCTCTCCCAAACACCCTGGTCAGTCCCCTCTATATCCCGGAGTGGAGGGAGAGGGGCCGATCTGTGTTTTTTTCAAAACCTGAGTTCAGCGTGGTATCGCACGTCGGCGTAGCTCTCCCAAACACCCTGGTCAGTCCCCTCTATATCCCGGAGTGGAGGGAGAGGGGCCGATTTGTGTGTTTTTCAAAACCTGAGTTCAACGCGGTATCGCACGTCGGCGTAGCTCTCCCAAACACCCTGGTCAGTCCCCTCTATATCCCGGAGTGGAGGGAGAGGGGCCGATTTGTGTGTTTTTCAAAACCTGAGTTCAACGCGGTATCGCACGTCGGCGCACCTCTCCCAAACACCCCGGTCAGTCCCCTCTCCCTCCGGGAGAGGGCTAGGGTGAGGGGCTCTTGATCTGGCTTTTGATTTGGCTTGTGATCTTGCTTTGGCTCTTGATCTTTTGCCCCATCGGCAGGCCGAGCGGAGGTGTTCATCCGGGGGTAGGCGCGCAGCGCCGTGCGGCGCAGCCGCATACATCGAGAGGAGGTGCAGCGAAGCAAACCGTAGGCGATGCCCCCGGATGGACACCGTAGCGAGGGAACACTGAGCCTCAGCGAAGTGCCGTACGCCAGGGGCAAAGCCTTTTGGTTCCTTTTTGGCGTTTGAAAAGGGGGCTCGCTGTAAGAGCGAAACCGCCAGCGGCAGCACCCGAGAAAACGGATATGCCCCCAAACCCCAAAAACGCAGACAAACAAAAACGCCCGGCATAAACCGGGCGTTCTGTATTGACTTGATTAACGAGCGCGGTAAGTAATGCGCCCTTTGCTCAAGTCATAGGGCGTCAGCTCGACGCGCACTTTGTCACCGGTAAGAATACGAATGTAGTTCTTGCGCATCTTGCCGGAAATATGCGCGGTTACGACGTGCCCATTTTCCAACTCCACACGAAACATGGTGTTGGGCAGGGTGTCGACGACAGTGCCTTCCATTTCGAAGCTGTCTTCTTTCGACATGCAGTAAAGCCCTCGGTATCCAATGAATGGCCCGGTGCAACTGCGCCAGGCAAAAGCGGCGTGCATTGTGCCCGAAAAATGGTGTTTACGCCAAGGGGTTTACGGCTTGGGTTTAGTTGAGGATGACCCAGCGCTGATTAATCAGCAATTCGATGGGTCGGTATTGCGTCTTGTAGTTCATCTTTTTGCAGTTCTTGATCCAGTACCCGAGGTACACCGCCTCAAGCCCGAGGCGCTGTGCCTCGGCGATTTGCCAGAGGATGGCAAATCGGCCAAGGCTGCGACGCTCTTCGTCGGGTTCGTAGAAGGTGTATACGGCGGATAAACCGTTCGGCAGTAAATCGGTCACCGCCACGGCGAGCAACCGTCCGTCGAGTCGGAACTCGTAAAAGCGCGAGAAGGGCAGATCGCGTACCAGAAAAGTCGAGAATTGATCACGGCTCGGCGGGTACATGTCACCGTCGGCGTGGCGTTGTTCGATATAGCGCTGGTACAGATCGAAATATTCTTCGCTGAACTGCGGCTTGGCCGGGCGCACCTGCAAATCCGTGTTGCGCTTGAAAATCCGCTTTTGCTGACGATTAGGCGTGAACTGCGCCACCGGAATGCGCGCAGGCACGCACGCATTGCAGTTCTGGCAATGCGGGCGGTACAGATGATCGCCGCTGCGACGAAAGCCCATTTCCGACAGGTCTGCGTAGACATGCACATCCATGGGCTGGCTCGGATCGAGAAACAGGGTCGTGGCCTGCTCCTCGGGCAGATAACTGCAAGAGTGAGGCTGAGTGGCATAAAACTTCAAACGCGCCAACTCGGTCATGATCAACCCTCGGGATAAGCTGGTGAGATAAGTGTAAGCCACGCGCGCAAAAGTCGCTCAGCAAACCCAGGTGGCACGATTGGGTTGATCCAGGTGATGAGCCAGGTATTCGGCGAATTGCTGGCGAGGAATCGCCCGCGCGCCGAGGCTGTGCAGATGATCGGTGGGCATTTGACAGTCGATCAGCACGAATCCCGAGTCTTTCAGATGGCGCACCAGGGTGGCAAAGCCGTATTTGGAAGCATTGTCGGCGCGGCTGAACATCGATTCGCCGAAAAACAGTTGGCCCATTGCCAGGCCATACAGTCCGCCGACCAGCTCGCCCTGATCCCAGACTTCCACGGAATGGGCGAAGCCGCGGCGATGCAATTCAATGTAGGCATCCTGCATGGCTTCGGTGATCCAGGTGCCGTCGGCGTAATCCCGTGGTGCAGCACAAGCGCGGATCACGGCGTTGAAGTCCTGATCGAAGGTCACTCGATAGCGTTTCTGACGCAGCAGTTTGCCGAGGCTGCGCGAGACATGCAGTTCGTCGGGAAACAACACTGTCCGCGGATCCGGTGACCACCAGAGAATCGGTTGGCCCTCGGAAAACCACGGAAAACAGCCATGGCGATAAGCCTCGATCAAACGATCGGCGGACAGATCGCCACCGGCGGCGAGCAATCCGTTGGGGTCGCGCATGGCCCTTTCCAGCGGTGGAAAGGTCAGGGAGTTACGTTGTAACCAAGTCAGCATGGCATCCGGGCTTGCAGAAGGGGTGGGCGGGGCGAGCTGTTGGGCTCGCGGTAAAGTGTGCCGCTAAACGTTGCGAATGTCGTCTCGATCCTGCGCGACGTTCGCCGCATTGCAACTTGGCGAGACGGACGCGGTCGTAACCGAGCGCTGTGGCCCGGCGCCTGGCCGGCATGGCGAGCGCTCAGCGACAGTTCAGAAGGTCTGGATGGCAATGCTTCGCTACGTTCATCAAATACACCTCATAAGCCTTTGTGACAAAAGACAATGCGTGCTCAAATTGAAGCGCAGGTTTTATGCGCTTGGCTATGCTCAATGCTGGGGTTTGAAGCATGGCATCCGACGCACAAACCCGTACAATGCCGGGCTGTTACAGAATATTCGCCGGGCACTGTTTTGATACCTGTGTTTATAAAAGCAGCAGCGCAGTGTTAAAAGTAGTCTCAGTTGTGCCCGTCAACTTTTTTACCTGCCTGGATTGGGCAGTTTTTTATCGTCATTCAATAGATGGACGCGCCTCGGGCGCAGGAAAAGAAGCGTTTTGAAGAAATCCACCGAAGCACCAAAAACCGTCGTTCCGCTCTGGCGCCAACAGTTGCACTACCGGCTCAAGGAAGGTGCATTGATCGCCATCGGTGCCTTGTGCCTGTTCCTGATGATGGCTTTGCTGACCTACGGCAAGGACGATCCGGGCTGGAGCCACAACAGCAAGATCGACGACGTGCAGAATTTTGGCGGCCCGGCGGGCTCCTACAGCGCCGACATCCTGTTCATGGTGCTGGGTTACTTCGCCTACATCTTCCCGTTGCTGCTGGCGATCAAGGCCTACCAGATCTTCCGCCAGCGCCACGAACCGTGGCAGTGGAGCGGCTGGCTGTTCTCCTGGCGTCTGATCGGTCTGGTGTTTCTGGTGCTGTCCGGCGCTGCGCTGGCACATCTGCACTTTCACGCGGCCTCGGGTCTGCCGGCGGGTGCCGGTGGTGCGCTGGGCGAAAGCCTCGGCAATCTGGCAAAGAACGCGCTGAACATTCAGGGCAGCACGTTGCTGTTCATTGCGTTATTCCTGTTTGGCCTTACGGTATTTACCGACCTGTCGTGGTTCAAGGTGATGGACATCACCGGCAAAATCACTCTCGACCTGTTCGAACTGTTCCAAGGTGCGCTCAATCGCTGGTGGTCGGCACGTACCGAACGCAAACAACTGGTTGCGCAACTGCGTGAAGTCGATGATCGCGTGCATGACGTGGTCGCTCCGACGGTCACCGACAAGCGCGAGCAAGCCAAAGTCAAAGAACGCCTGATCGAACGTGAGCAAGCCCTGAGCAAGCACATGTCCGATCGCGAGAAACAAGTGCCGCCGGTTATCGCCCCGGCCCCGGCCAAAGCGCCCGAGCCAAGCAAACGCGTGCAGAAAGAGAAACAGGTGCCGTTGTTCGTCGACAGCGCCGTGGAAGGCACCTTGCCACCGATCTCGATTCTTGATCCTGCGGAAAAGAAACAACTCAATTACTCACCGGAATCCCTGGCGGCAGTCGGCCATTTGCTCGAGATCAAGCTCAAGGAGTTCGGTGTCGAGGTTACGGTGGATTCGATCCATCCTGGCCCGGTGATTACCCGTTACGAAATCCAGCCTGCCGCCGGCGTCAAAGTCAGCCGCATCGCCAACCTGGCGAAAGACCTTGCGCGTTCGCTGGCCGTGACCAGCGTGCGGGTGGTCGAGGTGATTCCGGGCAAGACCACCGTCGGTATCGAGATTCCCAACGAAGATCGGCAGATCGTGCGCTTCTCGGAAGTGCTGTCGACGCCTGAATACGACAACTTCAAATCGCCGGTCACCCTGGCGCTGGGCCATGACATCGGCGGCAAACCGGTCATCACTGACCTGGCGAAGATGCCGCACCTGCTGGTGGCCGGTACCACCGGTTCCGGTAAGTCGGTGGGTGTGAACGCGATGATCCTGTCGATCCTGTTCAAGTCGGGTCCAGAAGACGCCAAGCTGATCATGATCGACCCGAAAATGCTGGAACTGTCGATCTACGAAGGCATTCCGCATTTGCTGTGCCCGGTTGTGACCGACATGAAAGACGCCGCCAACGCCCTGCGCTGGAGCGTCGCCGAGATGGAGCGCCGCTACAAGCTGATGGCGAAGATGGGCGTGCGAAATCTGTCCGGCTTTAACGCCAAGGTCAAGGAAGCTCAGGACGCCGGTGAGCCGTTGAGCGATCCGCTGTACAAGCGCGAAAGCATTCACGACGAAGCACCGCTGTTGCAGAAGCTGCCAACCATCGTCGTGGTGGTCGACGAATTCGCCGACATGATGATGATCGTCGGCAAGAAGGTTGAAGAACTGATCGCCCGTATCGCCCAGAAGGCCCGTGCTGCCGGTATTCACTTGATCCTTGCAACCCAGCGGCCGTCGGTGGACGTGATCACCGGTCTGATCAAGGCCAACATTCCGACGCGTATGGCGTTCCAGGTGTCGAGCAAGATCGACTCCCGCACCATCATCGATCAGGGCGGCGCCGAACAACTGCTCGGCCACGGTGACATGCTTTACATGCCGCCGGGCACCAGCCTGCCGATCCGCGTTCACGGTGCGTTCGTTTCCGACGATGAAGTACACCGTGTGGTCGAAGCATGGAAACTGCGCGGCGCACCGGAATACAACGACGACATCCTCAACGGTGTCGAAGAAGCGGGCAGCGGTTTTGAAGGCAGCAGCGGTGGCGGCGACGGCGATGATCCGGAAGCCGACGCGCTGTACGACGAAGCTGTACAGTTTGTGCTGGAAAGCCGTCGCGCCTCGATTTCCGCGGTACAGCGCAAGTTGAAGATCGGCTACAACCGCGCCGCACGGATGATCGAAGCCATGGAAATGGCCGGGGTCGTCACCTCGATGAACACCAACGGTTCCCGTGAAGTCCTGGCCCCAGGCCCGGTACGCGACTGATTCCAAAGCAAGAGGCGGGACAATGATGTGCCGCCGCTCTCCCAACGAGTATTCAAGAGGACTCCCATGCGTCTTATCCGCATGTTGCTGCCAGTACTGGCGCTGACCACTCTCACGGCGCACGCCGATCAAAAGGACGTGGCGCGTCTGACCCAATTGCTGGAAACATCCAAGACCCTGAGTGCGAACTTCTCGCAGCTGACCCTCGACGGCAGCGGCACGCAGTTGCAGGAAACCACCGGCGACATGACCCTGCAGCGTCCGGGCCTGTTCTACTGGCACACCAATGCGCCGGCCGAGCAGACCATGGTGTCTGATGGCAAGAAGGTCACCCTATGGGACCCTGATCTGGAACAGGCGACCATCAAAAAGCTCGACGAGCGTCTGACCCAGACCCCGGCGCTGCTGCTGTCCGGTGATGTGTCGAAGATCAGCCAGAGCTTTGATATCAGCGCGAAAGAGGCGGGCGGCGTGATCGACTTCACCCTCAAGCCGAAAACCAAGGACACCCTGTTCGACAACCTGCGTCTGTCGTTCCGCAACGGTCTGCTCAATGACATGCAACTGATTGACAGTGTTGGCCAGCGCACCAACATCCTGTTTACCGGGGTCAAGGCCAACGAGCCGGTGCCAGCCTCCAAGTTCAAGTTCGACATCCCCAAGGGTGCCGACGTGATCCAGGAATAAACGAAAAACCCTTTGTAGGAGTGAGCCTGCTCGCGATTCGATTTGTCAGTCACATCTTCATCGTCTGACCCACCGCTATCGCGAGCAGGCTCACTCCTACAGGGGCAATGATCGGCAAAATAGAGGTTTCAACGCTACGTGATGGATCTGTTTCGCAGTGCACCGATTGCCCAGCCACTGGCCGCGCGTTTGCGTGCGACCAATCTGGATGAGTATGTCGGTCAGGAGCACGTGCTTGCTCGCGGCAAGCCTCTGCGGGAGGCGCTGGAGCAGGGTGCCCTGCATTCGATGATCTTCTGGGGGCCGCCGGGCGTGGGTAAAACCACCCTGGCGCGGTTGCTCGCAGAAGTCTCCGATGCACACTTCGAAACAGTCTCGGCAGTACTCGCCGGGGTCAAGGAGATCCGTCAGGCCGTTGAAATCGCCAAACAGCAGGCCGGCCAGTACGGCAAGCGCACGATTCTGTTTGTCGATGAAGTGCACCGCTTCAACAAATCCCAGCAGGACGCGTTCCTGCCGTATGTTGAAGACGGCACGCTGATCTTCATCGGCGCCACCACCGAAAACCCTTCATTCGAACTCAACAACGCTCTGCTGTCGCGTGCCCGCGTCTACGTGCTGAAAAGCCTCGACGAAGCGGCGCTGCGCAAACTGGTGCACCGCGCGCTCACCGAAGAACGCGGTCTGGGCAAGCGCAACCTGACGCTGAACGACGAAGGCTTCCAGATGTTGCTGTCCGCCGCCGATGGCGATGGCCGGCGTCTGCTCAATCTGCTGGAAAACGCCTCTGACCTGGCCGAGGACAACAGCGAAATCGGCACCGAGCTGCTGCAAAGCCTGCTCGGCGACACCCGTCGGCGTTTTGACAAGGGTGGCGAGGCGTTCTACGACCAGATCTCGGCGCTGCACAAGTCGGTACGCGGCTCCAACCCCGACGGCGCGCTGTATTGGTTTGCGCGGATGATCGACGGCGGTTGCGATCCGCTATACCTGGCGCGGCGCGTGGTGCGCATGGCCAGCGAAGACATTGGCAACGCCGACCCGCGCGCCCTCAGCCTGTGCCTCGCGGCGTGGGAAGTGCAGGAGCGCCTCGGCAGTCCGGAAGGCGAGTTGGCCGTGGCCCAGGCCATCACTTATCTGGCCTGCGCGCCGAAAAGCAACGCTGTTTATATGGGTTTCAAAACCGCCCTGCGCGCGGCCGCTGAAAACGGTTCGCTGGAAGTGCCGCTGCACCTGCGCAACGCACCAACCAAACTGATGAAACAATTGGGCTACGGTGACGAATACCGCTACGCCCATGACGAGCCGGACGCTTATGCCGCTGGCGAAGACTATTTCCCGGAAGAGCTCGATCCGATCCCGTTCTACCAACCGGTGCCGCGCGGCCTGGAGTTGAAGATCGGCGAGAAGCTCAACCACCTCGCTCAACTTGATCGTTTAAGCCCTCGGCAGCGGAGAAAATAGTGCTTCCATTGATCATTGCGGTCTCCGCCGGCGGGGTTGCCGGCACCTTGTTGCGCTTCGCCACCGGAAATTGGGTCAACGCCAATTGGCCGCGGCACTTCTATACCGCGACGCTGGCCGTTAATATCGTGGGCTGTCTGCTGATTGGCGTGTTGTACGGCCTGTTTTTGATACGCCCGGAGGTGCCGATCGAGGTGCGTGCCGGGCTGATGGTCGGCTTCCTCGGGGGGCTGACGACTTTTTCATCCTTTTCACTGGATACGGTGCGCTTGCTGGAAAGCGGGCAAGTGCTGCTGGCCCTGGGCTATGCGGCACTCAGCGTATTCGGCGGGCTGCTCGCGACGTGGGCCGGCCTGTCTTTGACCAAACTTTGATAACGAGAAACCGACATGCTCGATTCCAAACTGTTACGTAGCAACCTTCAGGACGTAGCGGACCGCCTGGCTTCCCGTGGCTTCGCCCTGGATACCGCGCGCATCGAAGCGCTGGAAGAACAGCGCAAGACCGTCCAGACCCGCACCGAAGCACTGCAGGCTGAGCGTAACGCGCGTTCCAAATCCATCGGTCAGGCCAAGCAGCGCGGCGAAGACATCGCGCCGTTGATGGCGGACGTCGAGCGCATGGCGGGCGAACTGAGTGCCGGTAAAGTCGAACTGGACGCGATCCAGACCGAACTGGACTCGATCCTGCTCGGTATTCCCAACCTGCCGCACGAATCGGTTCCGGTCGGCAAAGACGAAGACGACAACGTTGAAGTGCGCCGCTGGGGCACGCCGACCGCTTTCGATTTTGAAGTGAAAGACCACGTTGCCCTGGGCGAGAAGTTCGGCTGGCTGGACTTTGAAACCGCCGCCAAACTGTCCGGCGCGCGTTTCGCCCTGCTGCGTGGCCCGATCGCCCGTCTGCACCGCGCACTGGCGCAGTTCATGATCAACCTGCACGTCAACGAGCACGGCTACGAGGAGGCTTACACGCCTTATCTGGTCCAGGCCCCGGCGCTGCAAGGCACCGGTCAACTGCCGAAGTTCGAAGAAGACCTGTTCAAGATCGCTCGCGAAGGCGAAGCCGATCTGTACCTGATCCCGACCGCTGAAGTGTCGCTGACCAACATCGTTGCCGGCGAAATCGTCGATTCGAAACTGCTGCCGATCAAGTTCGTCGCGCATACCCCTTGCTTCCGCAGTGAAGCCGGCGCGTCGGGTCGCGACACGCGCGGCATGATCCGTCAGCACCAGTTCGACAAAGTCGAAATGGTCCAGATCGTTGAGCCGTCGACCTCGATGGAAGCGCTGGAAGGCCTGACCGCCAACGCCGAAAAAGTTCTGCAACTGCTCGGTCTGCCTTACCGCACCCTGGCGCTGTGCACCGGCGACATGGGCTTCAGCGCGGTCAAGACTTACGATCTGGAAGTGTGGATTCCGAGCCAGGACAAGTACCGCGAAATCTCCTCGTGCTCGAACTGCGGCGACTTCCAGGCCCGTCGTATGCAAGCGCGTTTCCGTAACCCGGAAACTGGCAAGCCTGAGCTGGTACACACCTTGAACGGTTCCGGTCTGGCTGTTGGCCGTACGCTGGTTGCCGTGCTGGAAAACTACCAGCAGGCCGACGGTTCGATCCGTGTGCCGGACGTGCTCAAGCCGTACATGGGTGGCCTTGAGGTCATCGGCTAAATGAAATATCTGCCGCTGTTTCACAACCTGCGCGGCAGTCGTGTGTTGGTCGTCGGTGGGGGGGAAATTGCCTTGCGCAAATCCCGCCTGCTGGCCGATGCCGGTGCGCTGCTGCGGGTGGTCGCACCTGAAATCGAAACGCAACTGCGTGAACTGGTTACTGCTTCTGGCGGTGAATGCCTGTTGCGCGGTTACGTCGAGGCGGATCTCGACGGTTGCGGGCTGATCATTGCCGCTACCGACGATGAGATGCTCAACGCACAGGTTTCCACCGATGCTCACAAGCGCTGCGTGCCGGTCAACGTGGTCGATGCGCCTGCCTTGTGCAGCGTGATCTTCCCGGCGATCGTCGATCGTTCGCCGCTGATCATTGCCGTGTCCAGCGGCGGTGACGCACCGGTACTGGCGCGGTTGATTCGCGCCAAGATCGAAACCTGGATTCCGTCGACCTACGGCCAATTGGCCGGACTCGCCGCGCGTTTCCGCAATCAGGTGAAAAGCCTGTTTCCGGATGTGCAGCAGCGTCGTGGTTTCTGGGAAGACGTGTTTCAGGGGCCGATTGCCGATCGTCAACTGGCCGGGCAGGGCGCTGAAGCCGAGCGTCTGCTGCAAGCCAAGATCGATGGCGAGGCCATGGTCACCACCGGCGAGGTGTATCTGGTCGGCGCGGGCCCGGGCGATCCGGATCTGCTGACCTTCAAGGCTTTGCGTCTGATGCAGCAAGCCGACGTGGTGCTCTACGACCGTTTGGTCGCGCCAGCGATTCTTGAGCTGTGCCGTCGTGATGCCGAGCGGGTCTACGTTGGCAAGCGCCGTTCAGATCACGCCGTGCCGCAGGATCAGATCAACCAGCAACTGGTGGATCTGGCCAACGCCGGCAAGCGTGTGGTGCGGTTGAAGGGTGGTGATCCGTTTATCTTCGGCCGTGGCGGCGAAGAGATCGAAGAACTGGCCGCTCACGGCATTCCGTTTCAGGTGGTGCCAGGTATCACCGCAGCCAGCGGTTGCGCGGCGTATGCCGGGATTCCGCTGACCCATCGTGATTACGCGCAGTCGGTGCGCTTTGTCACCGGGCATTTGAAGGACGGTTCCACTGATCTGCCATGGGTCGACCTCGTCGCCCCGGCGCAGACGCTGGTGTTCTACATGGGCCTGGTCGGCTTGCCGGTTATCTGCGAACAACTGATCAAGCATGGTCGTTCAGCCGATACCCCGGCGGCATTGATTCAGCAGGGCACCACGGTCAATCAGCGCGTCTTTACCGGCACGCTGGCTGATCTGCCGCGACTGGTGGCGGAGCATGAAGTGCATGCGCCGACACTGGTGATCGTTGGTGAAGTGGTGCAACTGCGCGAGAAACTGGCGTGGTTCGAAGGGGCTCAGGCGCAGGTCTGAGTCAGATCAAAAGATCGCAGCCTTCGGCAGCTCCTACATGAGAATGCGTTCCCTGTAGGAGCTGCCGAAGGCTGCGATCTTTTGCTTTTTGCTATTAACCCTTCAACCAAACCCCTTTCCCAGCCAACTGCGCCCGATCATGGGCCACAGTGAAATCCTGCTCCGGCCCCTTCGGTACAACCCCTGTCGGGTTAATCGTCTTGTGACTGCCGTAGTAGTGATTCTTGATGTGCTGGAAATCCACCGTCTCGGCAATCCCCGGCCACTGATACACCTCACGCAGCCAGTTCGACAGATTCGGGTAATCGGCAATCCGCCGCAGGTTGCACTTGAAGTGCCCGTGATACACCGCGTCAAACCGAATCATCGTAGTAAACAAGCGGATGTCGGCTTCGCTCAGGTATTCACCCGACAAGTAGCGATTGGCACCCAGTACCTGCTCCAGATGATCCAGCTCGGCAAACACCTCATCGAACGCTTCTTCATAAGCCTGTTGCGAAGTCGCGAAGCCTGCGCGATACACGCCGTTGTTCACGGCCGGATAAATTCGCTCGTTCAGCGCATTGATCTCGCCGCGTAACGGCGCCGGGTAGAAATCCAGATCATTGCCGGTCAGTTCGTCGAACGCGCTGTTGAACATGCGGATGATCTCCGCCGATTCATTGCTGACGATGCGCTTGAGCTTTTTGTCCCACAGCACTGGCACGGTGACGCGGCCGGTGTAATCGGGAGTGTCGGCGGTATAGCGCTGATGCATGAATTCAAAGCCGTCGAGCTTGTCGCCGGTTGAGCCGAGTGCCGTGTCGAAGGTCCAGCCGTTTTCCAGCATCAGCCAACTGACCACTGAAACATCGATCAGATTTTCCAGGCCTTTGAGCTTGCGCAGGATCAACGTGCGATGCGCCCACGGACAGGCGAGGGAAACGTAGAGGTGATAGCGCCCGGATTCAGCGGCAAAACCGCCTTCACCGCTGGGGCCGGGTTCGCCGTTAGCGGTCACCCAGTTGCGGCGCTTGGCCTGTTCGCGCTGGAACGCGCCGTCCTTGCTGCTTTCGTACCACTTGTCCTGCCAGTGGCCATCGACGAGTAAACCCATGATCAAGACTCCGTAAACCAATAATCGTTGGAGTCGAGTCTATTCCGATGAGTTCGAACAAAAAGCGCAAAGATCGGGCGCGAATGATCGGTTAAATCGATTTGTTCCGCGCGGCCCAATACTGCTCGGCGGTTGCGAAGGCCTGCTCACGGTTTTGACCGAGGCCGCGCAAGGCCAAGGCCATAGTCGCAATCAGGGCCATTTGTGGGTAGCTGTCGACCACGTCGCCACGCCACACGGCTTTCAGATGTTCAACGTCCAGGGTCGCCGGTTTGACGTGGCGTTGCGCCGACAATTGCGGCCATTCCTCGTCCCAGCTCTCGCCACCTGTGGTGCCGTAGAGGTGACTGTCGGCATCCGGGTTGATCTCGATTTCGCCGCCATCGCCTTTGACCACAATCGCCGTGTCGCCGAGCAGGCCGCTGGCATCACGATGCACCGCCTGATAGCCGGGGTGGAAGATGCTTTGCAGGCCGCAGCGTGCGCCCAGCGGATTGAGAATCCGCGCCAGGGAATGAATCGGCGAACGCAGGCCCAAGGTGTTGCGCAGGTCGATCATGTTCTGCAACTGCGGCGCCCAGTCCACCAGCGGCATGAATGCCAGTCCGCCGTTGTCCAGTGCTGTGCCGACCTGCTGCCAGGTGCGGCACAACGGGATGTTCAACTCACCGAGCAGTTGCTCGCTGTACAGACGCCCCGCGGTGTGCGCGCCGCCGCCGTGCATGAAGATGCGCACGCCGTTCTGTGCCAGGCATTTGGCCGCCAGCAGATACCACGGCAGATGGCGCTTCTTGCCGGCATAGGTCGGCCAGTCCAGATCGACGTTCAGCGCCGGCGCCTGCAAGCGCTCGCGCAGGGCTTCGGTGAAACCGGCCATCTCCTCGGCGCTTTCTTCCTTGTGCCGCAGCAACATCAGGAACGCGCCGAGCTGGGTGTCTTCAACCTTGTCGTCGAGCACCATGCCCATGGCTTCGCGGGCTTCTTCACGAGTCAGATCGCGGGCGCCGCGTTTGCCCTTGCCGAGAATGCGCACGAATTGGGCGAACGGGTGTTCGGCAGGCGTTTCGAGGGTCAGTGCTGGAAAGTCGGTCATAAGCAATTCGTCGGTTTGGGCAGGCCCGCCAGTTTCGCGGCGAGTTTGGCGGGGGTGCCTTTGAACAGTCGGTTCAGGTGCAGGCTGTTGCCTTTGTCCGGGCCGAGTTTCAACGCGGTGTACTTGATCAGCGGCCGGGTGGCCGGGGACAGCTGGAATTCTTCGTAGAAGCTGCGCAGCAGTTCGAGGACTTCCCAGTGCTCCGTGGTCAACTCGATGTCTTCGGCGGCGGCGAGGGCGCTGGCAACGTCGGCAGACCAGTCGCTCAGGTCGACGAGAAAGCCGTCTTTGTCCAGTTCGATGGCGCGGGCGCCGACGGTCATGGATTTCATAGCCAGCTGTTGACCTTGTCGTGGTGGATCGACAGTTCGACGAAGGCCGGGTAATCGATGGCGTCGGCCCAGTCCGGGACTTCGAGGGCGCGAGCCTGTGCATCTTCGGCCAGAACCAACAATTTGATCTGGCGTTGTTCCAGTGCAGTGAACGGCGCGGTGCCTGGTTGCAACGCATACACCGCATCGCCGGAGAGCAGCAATGCATCAGCGCTGCCGATCAGGCGCAGGCAACTGGTCAGGCGATCGTCGCCAAACGGGGAATGAGACAACACATGCAAAGTCGACATCAGAGGGTGATCACCTGGTCGTAACGGTCAATAAGGGCGGTGATTTGCTCGGTAGCGAGCGGCTGCGCTTCGTCTAGCGAGAAGTTGCCGAGGCCACGGATGGTGGCGCTCTCGGCGCAGTAGAACAACTCTTCAACGCCAAACATCGGCAGCGCTTGCAGGTTGGCGCTGAGGTCTTTTTGCTGCAGGGCCTTGGCGTTCTGCCCGGCAGCCAGTTGCAACACGCCGTCATCGAGAAACAGCAAGCCAATGGGCAGATCAAAGGCGCCACCGGCCAGCACGATGTCCAGCGCCTCACGGGCAGCGGGGCCTGACCATGGCGATTGGCGGCTGATGATCAACAGGGACTTGGCCATCTCACGCACCTCCGAAGCAGATCAAACGGTCGGCGTCTTGCACCGCGTCATGCAACTGACCGAGACCAGACAATTCCCACGGCACGCTGATCGAAATCGCTTCACGCTGGTAGCGCTTGGCTTCTTCCGCGTTCAGCGCGCCTCGGCGCAGGGCCGCAGCGATGCAGACTACGCCGTCCAGCTTTTGCTCGGTGATGAAGCTGCGCCATTGCTTGGGCAAATCCAGTTCGTCCTGCGGAGTGACCACCGCATCCGAAGCGTTATAAACGCCGTCCTGATAGAAAAACAGCCGGACAATCTCATGCCCACCGGCCAGCGCAGTCTGTGCAAACAGCAGGGCGCGGCGCGAGGAGGGCGCATGGGCGGCGGAAAACAGCGCAATGGCGAACTTCATGACGGACTCGATCAGCAAAACTGCGGCCATGATAAAGCTTTATCGAAGCCGCCGCGAAACCTTGTAGGAGTGAGCCTGCTCGCGATAGCGGTCTGTCAGCTGGTGAAGATGAAGAATGTGCCGGCGCCTTCGCGAGCAGGCTCGCTCCAGAGAATTCTGTTGTCCTCAGTTAGCGCGGCATGTACCCCAACTGCCAGCGCCGCGGAATCTTCAGCGAGAGCAGCCCGATCATCGCGGCCAGCAACCCGCTGACAAACATCGCCTTCAGTCCCAAATGATGTTCCAGTACCGCCCCCAGAATTGCGCCGATAAACATCCCGCTCCATGGCACCAGTTGCACCCGCCAGCCACTGCGCCGTTCGCCAAGCATCCAGCGACCCAATCCACGGCCGAATCGCGACAACGCGCCAGTCACGTAAGTCAGCCCGACCGGTAAGCCATTCACCTCTTCGACCGCCGCGTTGAGCATGCCCATCGCTATGATCGCCGCCAGCAGCGCTGGCAGTTGCGTGTCGAATGGCCAGGCCGCCGCCGCGCACAGCAGGGTGGCGATACAAAGCAGCAGAGGAAGCGCCCGGCGGCCGCCGAAACGTGCGACGACGACCCCCAAGGCATTGCCGACAATAAATGTTGCGACGAGGATCGACAGACGCACAGTCAACCCGACATCGCCATCGCTGATCGCCACGGCGAGTCGGGTGGTGTTGCCGCTCATGAACGAGACGAAGTCGCCGCTGGCCATAAAGCCAATGGCGTCGGTCATTCCGGCCAGCACCGAGAGGCTGGCCACCAGCGCCAGACCAATCCGCCCGCGCCACTTTTGTGTGTGCAGATGGCCAGGGCTGGCGCGGTGAGTTGAGGCGGATGGCAGCATGAGTGCGGTGTCCTTGGGCGACAGTTACGGTTCTATGCCATACAGATCGCAATACTCCAGCCAATCCATCCCGGCCATTTCCGCGACTTCACGGTGAACTTCCAGCCGCTGCGCCTGATACTCCTCAGGCGAGTCAGCCGCCAGTTGCAGGGTCAACTCCCAGGCAAACAGCCCGAGACTTTCTGCTTCGGCCTCAAACGCTTCATGCAGTCGCTCTTCACGATATTGCGCTTGAGTCTCGCCTTTGGCCTGGGCCAGTAACGGGTTGAGGTGATCGAGGGTTTCGCGCAGTTCGGGACGCGCGTCGAGAAATACTTTCAGGGCATGTTCATGTCGCTGGTCGGTAGGCGCCATGTGTTTTCCTTGTGAGGCTGATGACCTTAGGTTGCCGCAGCGGCCCGCGCGTGTCGCGCTATAAATGCAGTAAAGCAGAACGATTTCTGCTGCTGCGGTGATACAGTCCGCTTTTTTCTGAATGAGCGAATGCAATGCGAATTCTGATGGTAGCGCTGGCGGCAACGCTGCTGGCCGGTTGCGCAGGCTCGGTGATGGACGATGCTCGCACCAAAGCCCCCTATAAAGTACTGACTTCGGACAAAGCCGAGAAAGTCGTGGCGCAGTGTGTGCAGTTCGGCTGGCAGGACGAGGCGGTGTTCGGCGTGGACGCGGCGGCGTATCTGGAACCGCGCAAGTCGGGTGGGACGACGGTGTATACCCGGTCGGCTGAGTCGTTTGTCGACGTGATTACCGAGGCATCGGGTACGACGCTGAATTACTACGCGCAGAAGGATGACTTTGTCGCCAAGCGCCGGTTGGCGGCGTTGGCGACGTGTCTCTGATCATGTGTTGAGGCGGCTGTCGGCATCGCGAGCAGGTTCACTCCTACCGTGGAATGCATTCCAAATGTGGGAGCGAGCCTGCTCGCGAAGGGGTCGGTACATTCAACCTACAAGTCGCTTCTGGAAAAAGTGCCGCTTGTGCCCCGGCGGATAGTCGACGATCTCACCAAACTGGCTATATCCAAGCTTCTTGTAGAACTCCGGTGCCTGAAAGTCGAACGTGTCGAGCCATGCGCCGATGCAGCCTTTCTCACGCGCCAGCTCTTCGGCCATGTGCATCAGCTTCGAGCCAATTCCCTGGCCCCGGCCTGCTTCAGGCACTGACAGCAAATCGATGAACAACCACTGGCAGACCAGACGGCCATAAAGTCCGCCCAGAATCTGGTCGTGATCATCGCGCACCAGCAGGGTGAGCGGCTCGGATACCGCGATCCCGGCCTTGGCCACGTTATAAGCATGCAGGGGCGCCAAAATGGCCTGGCGTTCCTCTTCTGTGGAATGTTGCGACAGCTCGATGCGCAAGTTCATGCAGGACTTCCTTGTGGTTTGAATCCGCAGCCTATCCTGCCCGACGCCTGTCTTCCAAGCCCTGCCTCAACCCGGTGGAACTGCCGCTCTCACGTCGGGGTCTAGCCTTTACAGCGTCATTCCAGCACGCGGTTGATAAGGAACCCCCATGAATATTTTCGAAGCCCTTCGTGAAAGCCATGATCGCCAGCGCAGCTACGCCAAGACCTTGATCGAAACCAGTGGCGACACGCCGGAGCGGGTTGAAGCCTACAAACAGCTCAAGGCAGAGCTCCAGGCCCATGAAACTGCGGAAGAGCGCCATTTCTACATTCCGTTGATGGAGCTTGATGACGGTGTCGATCTGAGCCGCCATGCCATCGCCGAACACCATGAAATGGACGAGATGATGGAAGAGCTCGATGAGACCGAGATGTCCAGCCCGGCCTGGCTGGTCATCGCGAAAAAGCTTTCTGACAAGGTTCATCACCATCTCAAGGAAGAAGAGCAGAAGTTCTTCCAGATGGCCGGCAAGTTGCTCAACGAAAAACAGAAAGAGCAACTCGCCGGGCAGTACGAAAAGGAGTTCAACGCACAGTTGCCATGAGTACTGAATGGCAGCTTTTGCAGCATTGCCGTGTAATCTTTTGACCACATCTCAGGTGGGCGTTGTCGCAGAAGGCTGTATATGCATCCAGTGTTTTCGATGTTTTTACGGTTCAAGGCTGCTGACTGCGACAAAACCGCCGATGGACAAAAAATCCCTCTCCGTTAGCTTGAAGGCCTCTCCTCGGAAAGGAGAGTTCTTAAATCAACGGAGTGAAAAACATGAATCAACCACAAGCACAAACCCAACTGCGACACGGTCGTGTCATTTCCCCTGCAAGCCGCGGTGCGGTAGCGATCGAGCAAGGATTGCTCGGCGCCTGGCAGGTCAACGAAATGGAAGGCGGGAAGAATTTCCCGGCGCTGGCAGCGGGGCCATTTCCGGCGCCTTACCAGAGCGACTCGGACAGTGTCACGCCACCGGCCGATGGCTACATCCTCAGTGGCGGCAAGGCCGATGCTCGCGATTGCGTGAACTTCACCAGTGACGAAATGAGCAAGAAGCTCGCTCGTCCGTTCACCTGGCCGCTGCTTAACGTCACCCCGGGGCAGACCCTCGAAATCAAATGGGAATACACCGCGCCGCACACCACCCGCGGCTACCGCTGGCTGATCACCAAGGATGGCTGGGACCCGAAACAACGCATCAGCCGCGCGCAACTGGAAGCGCAACCGTTCTTCGAGGACTTCTACACTCAGGTGCCTTATTACAGCTATCCGAATGAGCTGAAGGCCAAGGTCAATCACGCGGTGAAACTACCGGCCAACAAGAAGGGCCATCACGTGATCGTGCTGATGTGGATCGTCGCCAACACTGGCAACGCCTTCTATCAGGCTTTCGACGTCGACTTCAAATAACGGCGCTGCGTCGCCAAACCCACACGTTCTGAAGGATTAGAACATGTCAAAAATCGATTTCTCTTTAGTGCAAAACGCCGCGAGCGATGCCGCTTCGCTGATGCCGAGCATTGCCGGCAAAAAGATCCTCATGGGCTTCTGGCACAACTGGCCTGCAGGCTCGAATGATGGTTACCGCCAGGGCCGCTTCGCCAGCCTTTCGCTGGAGGAAGTGCCCAAGGAGTACAACGTGGTCGCGGTGGCCTTCATGAAGGGCAGCGGGATTCCGACCTTCAAGCCGTTCAACGTTTCCGATGCCGAGTTCCGCCGCCAGGTCGGCGTGCTCAACAGCCAGGGGCGAGCAGTGTTGATTTCCCTCGGTGGCGCCGATGCGCACATCGAATTGCGCAGTGGTCAGGAACAAGCGCTGGCCAATGAAATCATCCGTCTGGTGGAAACCTATGGTTTCGACGGGCTGGACATCGATCTTGAACAGAGCGCGATTGACTTCGCTGCCAACAAGACCGTTCTGCCAGCCGCACTGAAACTGGTCAAGGATCACTACGCAGGTCAGGGCAAGCACTTCATCATCAGCATGGCCCCGGAGTTTCCATACCTGACCAGCACCGGCAAATACATCAGTTATTTGCAGGCACTGGAAGGCTACTACGACTTCATCGCCCCGCAGTTCTACAACCAGGGTGGCGACGGTGTCTGGGTACCGGAAGCCAACAATGGCGCGGGTGCGTGGATTGCGCAGAACAACGATCCGCTGAAAGAGGATTTCCTCTACTACCTGACCGAGAGTCTGGTGACCGGCACGCGCGGCTTCACACGGATCCCGGCGGACAAGTTCGTGATCGGCCTGCCGGCCAACAACGATGCGGCTGCCACCGGTTATGTGATCGACAAAACCGTGGTCGGGAATGTCCTCAAACGTCTGGCGATCAAGGGGATACCGATCAAAGGCCTGATGACCTGGTCGGTGAACTGGGACAACGGCACCAGCAAGGATGGCTTGCCGTACAACTGGGAGTTCAGTCGGCGTTATGGGCCGTTGATTCATGGAGTGAGTTCCGCCGAGTCGGATGTCGATGACAAGCTTTCGCACATCGCTCGTTAGTTGCAAATAAAGAAGCCCGGTAGTGCTGCCGGGCTTTTTTGTTGGTTTGGAATGCGTGTGGGTATGTTTTTATTCGGTTTTAACCAGGACATAAAGATTGTCATTGATCGACATCTTTTCGATTCTGTTTAAATAGATAAGCTCTTTGAATTCTTTTTCGAGTGTTTTCTTGTTGCAGTATTTTTCATATGTAAGCGGCCTGTCCGAAGCGTAAATGTAAAGGCGCCATACGTCAAAGCCGTCGATTCTGCTGTTCGAGCCGTAATCGAAGTCCACTGATTCTGATGGGAAGTGAATAGCGCACCCTACGCCGTGCAGCTCATATTGAATTCCATTGGTTATTTCTCCGCAGCGTTCGATTTGCTCACTCCGCCATAGTCTTAAAATATTTCGGGTTCCAAATTTTTTCTGCAGCAACTCCGTAGCACTTTCAACTTTTGAAAGGAAGTCGGTTATTAGGTCCTCAAGATTTTTATCGGCTGTTTTCATCTTCGTCTGTGATGCTCCAATCGGTCGTGTCCGACATTGTTAGCTGATTCAATGACTTCTTCGATCGTATTAAGTTGTCCTTTGTGCTCTCTGATGTTCGTGATCAAATTTATAGTTATTGGCGTTGCTGTTTGTCTTGCACCTGCTGCACGGTGATGTCCATCTAGAATATAGAAGGTGCCCTGATGTTCTGCTACGTCTATGGGATAGCTGACATCGTAGCCACCTGCTCGCATCTGATCTCTTATTTTTTCGACGCGTTTAGTTGAATTTTTTCCCATAATTGCATGCGTTCGCTTCACTGAATGTGGGTCAACACCATGAATCAAGTCCGGTAATTGTGACTCACCCTCATCAACCTTAGCCCCGCTAATCCCACCCGGCACCTCACACCCAGGCTTATTCGGCGGCGGACAATTGGAACTCAATCCCAACGGATCCACCCACCCCGTCGGATTCGGCACGTACTGGTACTGATTCAACCCACCCGCCAACTTGATCGGATCCGGCGTCAGATACCGCCCCAGCCTCGGGTCGTAATACCGGTGGCGGTTGTAATGCAGGCCGCTTTCGCCATCGAAGTACTGCCCTTGAAAGCGCAGCGGCTGGTTCAGGTAGTCGTCGCCGGCCAGGGTCAGTGCGGCGACTTTGCCGTAGGTGTCGTATTGCGCCGACCAGACGATGTCGCCGCTGTAGTCGGTGAGTTCTTGCGGGGTGCCGAGGTGGTCGAGTTGGTAATAAAACGGACAGGCTTTTTTCGGGCCTTTGCCATCGAGCAAGGCGAGGGGGCGGAAGGTGCCGGGTTCGTAGACGTAGCTGCGGTATTCGTGTTCGCTGCTTTCGGCGACGAGGTGGTCGCCTTGCCAGAAGAACTCGGTGGTCTCGTCGCCGACGGTTTTGCGGATGCGTCGGCCGAAGGCGTCGTATTGGTAAGTCGCGGTCTGGCCGTCGGGACGGGTCAGGCCGATCAGGCGATGCTGGCTGTCGTAGCGGTATTCGGTGACGAGAGTCTGCGCGCGGCCACGGCGTTCGCGGATCAGGTTGCCGAAGGCGTCGTAGTCGTAGTGGCGGTCGCCCTGCATCAGCAGGCGGTTGCCCTTGATCTGGCTCGGGCCGGGGCGGTCCTGCATCAGCAGGTTGCCGGCCGGGTCGTGGGCGAAGGATTCCGGCAGCTCGTCGCGTGAGTGATGAACGCGGATCAGGCGATCGAGGGCGTCGTAGCCGTAGGTGCGTTGGCCGTGGCGGCTGTCGGCGATGTGCGCGAGATTGCCGTTGGCGTTGTAGGCATAATCGCGGCGGTACAGCGCATCACGCTGATGGCCTACGGCGTGGGCGAGTAATCGTCCCTGATCGTCGTAGGAGTATTCGCTGAGCAGCAGGCCCTGCTGACGTTGTTGTTCGCGCCCGGACTGGTAGACGTGACGGGTCAGCGGCGTGCCGTTGAGGTCGATGCCGGTCAGCGCGCCGCCCTTGGCGTGGTGGTAGTCGAGCAGGCTGTTGTCCGGCAGACGCATGCGCTTGAGCTGGCCGCAGGCGTCGTAGCGGTAACGCAGGGTGCCCCAGCCTTGATGCTCGGTGATCAAGCGGTCCTGACGGTCGTACTCGAAGGCCAGCGGGTGTTGCTGGCCGTCGTCGACACCGATCAGTCGGCCGAGGCGGTCGTATTGGTAGGAAACCTTGATCCCGTCGGGCAGGGTTTTGGCCAGAAGACGCCCGGCCGCATCGCGCTCATAAGTGGTGACCCGTTGCGAGCCGTCATCACCGAACTCGGTCTTTTCCAGCAGATGGCCGTTGAGGTCGTAGGCGTACGCCGTGCGGCGGCCGTCAAAACTGCTTTCCTGACGAATCAGTCCGGTCGGCGTGTAATCCAGCCGGTACTTTTCCCCGGACTCGTTTTCGATCTCGGTGAGCAGCAGTTGCGCATGGTCGTAGCGGTACTGCACCCGTGTGCCGTCGGGGTTGATTCGCCGCGAGACCAGGTGCAGGTCGTCGTCATATTCATAACGGGTGATACGCCCGAGCTCATCGCGCTCGGCGGTGACCTGACCGTAGGCGCCGTAGCTGTAGGCGCGGGTGCTGCCGGTATGAAACGTCGTCTGAATCAGTCGGCCAACCGCATCCCAATGTTGCCGGGTGACTGCACCGTGTTCGTCCGCAGCCGTGGTCCGGCGCCCCAGCGCGTCGTAGGAAAAACGCCGTACGCCACCGTCGGGCAGGGTTTCCTCGGTCAACTGGCCGAGGCTGTTCCAGACCAAGCGATGCCGGCTGCTGTCCGGATAACGGATCGACAGCAACTGGCCACGGGTGTCGTAGTAGTAATGGGTGACCTGACCGTCAGGATCGACCGCTTCGGTGACATCGCCTTCGGCATTGCGCCGATAGATCCACTCCGCGTCACCGCGAGAGCGTTTATGCAGGAAACCGTTGCGATACTCGTAGGACGTTGGCGCGTCAGCCGGCGGAATCAGCGCAATCAGCCGTCCGACCTCGTCGTAGCGGTATTCGGTGACCGCACCCAAGGCATCCTGCTCGGCGATCAACCGCCCCGCATCGTCATACGCCTTGAGCTGCTCGCTACCATCCGCCGAGACTTTACGCACTAGCCGCGCACGCTCGTCGTGCACGTAAGTCTCTTCAGTGCCGTCGACGTAATGCACTGCGACGCTGCCGTCGTCATTCCAGACGTAACGCGTGTCCATCTGCGAGAACGACGCCCAGTGGCGCACGCACCGAGCGGCTTTCCCCGAGCGCTCCCACTCCCAGAAGAAACTCGCGCCGCCGGCCAGTTGCCGCTGCAGAATCACGTGGGCGTCGTCGTAGTCGTAACGCTCGCTGTCACCGACGGCGTTGGTCGCTTCGATCAGGTGCCGATAAGGGTCGTAGCGGTAACTGACCAGCGCTTGTTCAGTTACCCACTCCGCGTTCTGAAAAACCTGATAATCCACACCCAGCAACTGCGCCCGGTCATATCGCAACAGCAGCGAACGCCCGGCGCCGTTGTCCAGCCGCTGCAACCGGTCAGACCGATCGCGCTGTACCGTCAGACGATTGCCATAGGCATCGCTGATCGCCGTCAGCCGTCCTGCACGAAAGTGATAGAACCGCGCCGTTTCCCCGGCCAGCGCGAGGATCAGTTCCTCCGGTTCATCGCCAAGGAAAATCGCCGCCCGCGACAGGCTATTGTGAATTGCCGGCCGCGCCGCGCTCGGCAGCGGAAACTGCGTACGCCGGTTCTCGTGGTCGACCCAGACCACAAAGTCGCCTTCAAAGACCAGCCGATGCCCCAGCGAATGACTCCAGCCAAACCCCAACCCGACATCGATCTCAGCGGCACTGCTGCGATACAACCGCGTGAACTCAAACGGCAACACGCCATCGAGCACCGCATCGGTGAGGTTCAGCAGTTCTTCGCCAGTGACCATCGACACCGGACAACCGTTCGTGCAGGTGAAGGGCACGCAATCGGCGCTGTCACCGTTGGGATTTTTCGCCTGATCCGGCGAGTCGTCGTGAGGTTCATGCCGTTCCAACCGGCTCGAAGCGCCAGACTTGTCCCGCACAACAGGCGCCGGATTCGGCACCGTCAACACCAGCGAATCGGCCTGACGAATGTTCAGCGGTATCGCCGGTGTCGGTTTCAACTCAACGTCGCGCACATTGAGCATCAGCGGTTTCAAAACGCTGGCGTGCCGCGTCAGATCCGCCGAGGACGTCAGTTCGGCCAAGCGCAACGCCGAGGCCGCCAGCCATTCCCGCGCGCGTGGTGACTTGACCTTCGCCAGCACTTTGCTGCTCAAGCGCACCGGCACGCCGACGCCACCCGACAACGCCGTCAGCAGAAAACCGATCAGCAGTTCGGCCCGAACCTCGGCCACCACTTCAGCCAGATACTGCGGCGGCAGCATCTTCAACCAACTGCTAAACGCGGCCATATGAATGAACAGCAACGGTTCGTCACTGAGGACCAGCAAGCCGTTGGCAATGGCGTCGCTGGAGGCATTCAATAACGCCTCAAGCTCGGCCTCGCTGAGGTACTCCAGCAATTTTTCGCTGTTGGCCTGCAGGTCGGCGAGGAGGGCGAATACCTGTTTAATGTCGTCCCAGACGCCATTCAGGGCTTTCTCGAGCCCGCGCCAGTCGGCCTGTTGCAACTGACCGTAACGCTCAAGAAATCCAGCGCTGGAAAACTCCGTCCACTGTGGTTGAAACCCTGCCCACTCAGCGCGCAGCCAGCCTTCCAGGCCTGCAATGACACCCTCATAAGAGGCATACAGCGCACGCACATGGTCCGTGGACACATCGGGAAAGAAGGTGATGCGATAACGCTGGCCCCGATCGCAATCGGTCACCTGCAGAATGCCGCTGGGGCCGATGGTGTAACGCAGCGGCTCGCCGAAAGTCAGCACACCGCCGACATCGGCAAGCACCGGTTCGAGCGTCACCGGGGTGTTGCCGATCGGCACAAACCGCGCGGCCTCGAACATATGCACCAGCGTCAACGCCCCGCTGGCCGAGCACATGACCACCGATGAACTGAGCGGTTGGCGCGACTTGATCGGCGCGCTGAGGCGCACGTCGTTGCCGACGGTGAACACCTGCTCGACATCCAGCGCGGTGCCTGTCCAGAACTGCTCGGCCCAGGCGTCGTAGTGGTTCAGACACAGGCGGAACTCGCGGATCAGGTGTTCGAAGTCCGGCTCATCGGGATTCAAAGCAGCAACAACGAGCAGGCCGATGCTGTTGTTCAGGGCCCGCAGCCGATCGGTTGGAAGCATTCGCAGTCTCTCGCGCACATCAAAAAGGTGCGCGGACTTTGCGGGGGATCAATCAGGAAAGAAGTCGGGCGAGTAGGCGATATCTGTAGGATATTTCGGCATAGTTTGTGGGGCGGTATAGGGTTTCGTTTTTTCGTTCACAAAAAAGGGCTTTTACCTACCCAGGGGCCTTCAATGAAAAGGATCAGGCGTCATGTCCAACACTGCCGAGCGGGTCAACATCGTCGACACTCAGGTGTTGTCCCATGACTGGTATCTGCTGAAGAAAATCACCTTCGACTATCACCGCAACAACGGCGAGTGGCAGCGTCAGACTCGTGAAGTCTATGACCGAGGCAACGGTGCAGCGATTTTGTTGTTCAACCGTGAACAGCGCACAGTGGTACTGACCCGGCAGTTCCGCTTGCCGGTGTTCGTCAATGGCCATGACGGATTGCTGATCGAGGTGGCTGCCGGGTTGCTTGAAGGCGCTGCGCCGGAGCAACGGATTCGCGATGAAGCCGAAGAGGAAACCGGCTATCGCGTACACGACGTGAAGAAGGTGTTCGAGGCGTACATGAGTCCCGGTTCGGTGACCGAAAAGCTGCATTTTTTCATTGCCGAATACGACGCGGCAGCGAAGGTCAGCGACGGTGGTGGTCTGGAAGAGGAGACCGAAGAACTCGAAGTGCTGGAGTGGCGATTCGAGGAAGCGTTGGCGGCGTTTCAGCGCGGTGAGATCTGCGACGCCAAGACCATCATGCTGTTGCAGTATGCGGCGATGAATAACTTGTTTAACTGATAAATCAAAAGATCGCAGCCTTCGGCAGCTCCTACAGGAAAACGCATTCCAGGTAGGAGCTGCCGAAGGCTGCGATCTCTTGATCTGTATTGACTGACTAAAACAAATCCCCGGTTTTGCCAACCGTCGACCAGTTGCCACCCTCCAGGGTCAGCAAGCGCTCTTTCGCCTCGAGTCCACCGGCAAACCCGGTCAACTTTCCGGACGCGCCGATCACCCGATGACACGGCGCGACAATGGAAATCGGGTTGCGTCCGTTCGCGGCGCCCACTGCCCGCACGGCGCTGGGGCTGCCTATCTGCTCGGCAATCTGGCTGTAGGTCCGCGTCTCGCCGAATGGAATGGTCAGCAACGCCGCCCAGACCTTTTTCTGAAAGTCGGTGCCAGCGAAATCCAGTTCCAGATCAAAACAGTCCCGCGTCCCGGAAAAATATTCTTCAAGTTGTCGAGCCGTTCGAATCAGGATCGGGTTGTTGTGTGCCTCGCTCATCGGCCCGAGGCGCACCCGGTTCGGCTTGTCGTTTTCCCAGAGGATGGCTGCCAGTCGTAAGCCGTTCGCGACCAGCTTCAACTCGCCGACGGGCGAGGGCAGGGTGATGAACGTATAGGACATGACGGCAGACTCCGGATCAGGGCGGCAACAGTGCCCAGCATACTGCCTGATCGGGGAGGCGCAATACGCAAAGCCGACCATACTGCTTGGTGCTCTTGAAGCGTTCCTCCTCTGTTTTGCACAGACCCTGAAAACAACAAAAAAGAGATCGACTCATGAAGTACGAACCTTTGGCCAAATCGCTGATAGCGACCTCACTGGCACTCAGCTGTCTCATGGCTCACGCGGCGTCAGTCGCACCCGTTGCTGCCGAAAACGGCATGGTAGTCACCGCGCAACATCTGGCGACCCATGTGGGCGTCGACGTATTGAAAAGTGGCGGTAACGCCGTCGATGCGGCGGTCGCCGTGGGTTACGCGCTGGCGGTGGTTTATCCCGCAGCCGGCAACCTCGGTGGTGGCGGTTTCATGACCATTCAATTGGCGGACGGGCGCAAGACCTTCCTCGATTTCCGCGAAAAAGCGCCGTTGGCGGCGACTGCCAACATGTACCTCGACAAGGAAGGCAACGTCATTCCCGACCTGAGTACGCGCGGCCACTTGGCGGTGGGCGTGCCCGGCACGGTCTCAGGCATGGAGCTGGCACTGAGCAAATACGGGACCAAACCGCGCAAAGAGATGATTGCCCCGGCGATCAAACTGGCGGAAGACGGTTTCGAGCTTGAGCAAGGTGACGTCGAGCTGCTGGAATACGCCACCGACGTGTTCAAGAAGGACATGCGCGATTCCGGCTCGATCTTCCTGCACAACGGCGAGCCGATGCAGGTCGGGCAGAAACTGGTGCAAAAGGACCTCGGCAAGACCCTGCGGACCATTTCCGAAAAAGGCGCCGACGGCTTCTATAAAGGCTGGGTCGCGGATGCCATCGTCACCTCGAGTCAGGCCAACAAAGGCATCATCACCCAGGCCGACCTCGACAAATACAAGACTCGCGAACTGGCGCCGGTGGAGTGTGACTACCGTGGTTATCATGTGGTCTCGGCGCCACCGCCAAGCTCCGGCGGGGTAGTGATCTGCCAGATCATGAACATCCTCGAAGGCTATCCGATGAAGGATCTGGGCTTCCATTCGGCCCAGGGCATGCACTATCAGATCGAAGCGATGCGCCACGCGTATGTCGATCGCAACAGCTACCTCGGCGATCCGGATTTTGTCAAAAACCCGATCGAGCATCTGCTGGACAAGAACTACGCGACCAAACTGCGCGACGCCATCCAGCCGCAGAAGGCCGGTGTCTCGGCTGAGCTCAAGCCCGGTGTAGCGCCCCATGAAGGCAGCAACACCACCCACTATTCGATCGTCGACAAGTGGGGCAATGCGGTGTCAGTCACCTACACCCTCAACGACTGGTTCGGCGCGGGCGTGATGGCGAGCAAGACCGGGGTGATCCTCAACGATGAAATGGATGACTTCACCTCCAAGGTCGGCGTGCCGAACATGTACGGTCTGGTGCAGGGCGAAGCCAATGCGATTGCTCCGGGCAAGGCACCGCTGTCCTCGATGAGTCCGACCATCGTCACCAAGGACGGCAAAGTGGTAATGGTGGTCGGCACTCCGGGTGGCAGCCGCATCATCACCGCGACGTTGCTGACCATGCTCAATGTCATTGACTACGGCATGGGCCTGCAGGAGGCGGTCGATGCGCCACGCTTCCACCAGCAGTGGATGCCGGAGGAAACCAACCTCGAAGACTTCGCCGCCAGCCCGGACACGAAGAAGATTCTCGAGAGCTGGGGGCACAAGTTCGCCGGGCCGCAGGACGCCAACCACATCGCCGCGATTCTGGTCGGCGCACCGTCGCTGGGCGGTAAGCCCGTTGGCAAAAACCGTTTCTACGGCGCCAATGATCCGCGCCGCAACACCGGCTTGTCACTGGGTTACTGAGGGGCGTAAAAAGGGGGCGGGCTCACGTCCGCCCCTGTCTCAAGGACTGATCAAGGAAGGCTCATCATGACCACTGCATTACTGATCATCGACGTCCAGCGCGCCCTCTGTTCGGGCGAATATCAGTGCCATGACATTCACCGGGTGATCGACACCATCAACGGTCTCAGCACCCGCGCCCGCCAGGCAGGTGTGCCAGTGGTGCTGATTCAGCACGAAGAGAAGGACAGCCCCTTGGCCCATGGTGCCGAAGGCTGGCAATTGGCCGAAGGGCTTGAGACTTCGCCCAAAGACCTGCGCGTACGCAAAACCACGCCGGACTCGTTCTACCAGACAGACTTGCGCAAACTGCTGCCGAGCGAAGATTTCGAAAAACTGGTCATCTGTGGTTTGCAAACCGATTACTGCGTCAACGCCACCGTGCGTCAGGCTCATCAACTGGGTTATGACGTGGTGCTCGTTGCGGACGCGCATTCCACCGTCGACAACGGCAACATGAGCGCCGAAGACATCATCGCCGAACACAACAAGGATCTGGCGCATCTGACTGGCTCCGTGGCGCGGATCGACGTCATACCCGCAGCCGGAATCACGTTCTGACAACCCACACAAAACCTGTAGGAGTGAGCCTGCTCGCGATAGCAGTGTGTCAGTTGGCGCAGCATCGTCTGACTGAACGCTATCGCGAGCAGGCTCACTCCTACAGTGGGGATTTCCGGCAGCAGCACTGGCATACTGCGCGCCGTCCGAAGAATGGAATCTCTCGATGTTCGCGATCTCCCTGCGTCATGCCTTGGCGCTGATGTCCCTTGCGGTTGCCGCTGTCACCCAAGCCAGCAGTTTCGATTGCGCAACGGCCAACAGCAAAGCTGAAAAAGCCATTTGTGGCGATCCGCAGATTTCGCTGTTCGACGAGAAGCTGGGCAAGCTGTGGCATTCGACATTGGCTAATGTCCCCGATGCCCAAGTCCTCAAGACTGACCAGCGGCAGTGGCTGAAAAATCGCAACGCCTGTGGTGAGCAGACGGCCTGTTTGCGCCGCCAGTACCTGATGCGCCTGACCGAACTTGAACACGCTACTCAGCCCTTCAGTTGGGACGCGACCTGGCAGCTTATTCCGCCGGGGACTTCAACCTCGGCGACGGTGATAACCCAGCGCCGCGATGCTACGCACATCAGCATCGACATTACGGCAGCTGAGGGCGCCAACTCCGGTGATCTGGATGGCATCGCCACACTCAAGGACGGTAAGGCTGTTTATTCGGAAGACAAGTGCACCCTGTTGTTCACTCCCATCAACGGTGTGCTGGATATTTCGTTCGTGGGTGCAGGCGGATATTGCAGTGCCGGATTGGGCGTCTACTACACCGGCCGTTTTGTCGCGTCGCCGCAACCGCTGGCGCTGGATTACGACATGCTCAGCCTGGGCCTGGCGCAAACTCCGGAAGAGAACCAGGCACTGCACACGTTGCTCAAGACTGATTATCAGACGCTGGTGGAAAAGTCCGGCTCGTTGATGACCGCTGAGCCTTCTGTTGATGTGCCGGGCAGTCAGGTCTGGGAGATGTGGATGCGCGGCCTCGGGGGTACCGGCGTCGTGATGCGGTCAACCGCTGGGCATTTCTGGGTGCTGCTGGTGACCTACGACAGTACCGGCCACTCGCGTCTGCGCTATTACACCAACGCTGCGAAATGGAAAAAACGTCTACCCGACGCCTTGCACGACTGGAACGAGCGCATGAAAGATCATCTGGAACTCCCCGTAGACTTCATGCCCTGATCTGCGCAGCAGCCCTCCCTCACGTCGTAAACAAAACCCCACGAATCCCACCCACCCGCGGCGCCACCACGACGCCCTCCAGCACCATCCGGGTAATCGTCTGCGCCGCCGTTTGATAATCCTCATCCTGCGGCACTTCGCGCCCCATGATCTGGCCCATCTGCCAGCCAATGTTGGTGTACGTGCGCGTCGCCGACCAGATGAACAGCATCAAATGCTCTGGATCCACCGGCGCCAGCAAACCGCGTTCGATCCAGCTGCGCAGACATTCAACGTTGCGCCGTGCTTCGGCCTGCAACAGATCGCGGCATTCGTCCGGCAACTGTCGAGCACCCAGCAGCAACTCGCCGCTGAACACCTTGGCAATCGCCGGATGCTCGCGGGCAATCCGAATCCGTGCGGCAATGTAGGCGCGCAGCCCCGTCAGCGGATCATCGCTTTCACGCAGCACTGCCGAGGCTTCCAGCAGCGGTTCGACAAAACCCAGCAGCACTTTGCCGTAGAGGTTTTCCTTGGTCTGGAAGTAGTAATACAGATTGGCCTTGGGCACCCCGGCACGTGCCGCGATGTCGCGAGTCTGGGTGGCGTCGAAGCCGTTGGCAGCGAATTCTTCGCTGGCGGCGGCGAGGATCAACTGCTCGTTGCGTACGCGGATGGCACTCATGGACACACAGGTTGGCTGGATGGCATGGAAAGGTTCTGGCGATTTCGGTTTCGCAATATACAAAACTATATAGCGGTGAGGCCAGCACACTTGAAGGGCAGCGCTATGCTGTTTCGATCATTTCAGTGAAACGGAGCACAGACATGTCAATTCAGGCACTGCGGGCGAACACGACGCATCTGGACGCGCTCGCGCCGTTGTTCGATGCCTACCGAGGTTTCTACGAGCAACCGTCGAACCTTGAGCAATCGCGTACCTTCATCGCCGAGCGCATGGCCGGCGATGAATCAGCGATTTTTCTCGCGCAGGATGAACACGGCGAAGCGCTGGGTTTCGTGCAGTTGTATCCGACGTTCTCGTCCATCGATGCGCACCGCACCTGGCTGCTCAGCGATCTGTTCACCGCACCCGCCGCCCGTGGGCGCGGCGTGGGTCGATTGCTGATGAACACTGCACGCGACTTCGCCTTGGCGACCGGCGCCAAAGGGCTGGTGCTGGAAACCGCCACCGACAACTTCACCGCTCAAGGCTTGTACGAATCCCTCGGCTACGTACGCGACAGCGGTTATTACACCTACATCCTCGACTTGCGGCAGGGCTGAGCAAGTTTTTTTGCCGATTTCCCCAATTCAGACTTCCGCCCGAGGGCTGCTCTCTCTAGAATCCGCCCGGCCTTCAAAATGAAGGCGCAATGCCATCATTTGGATGTGTACACATAGGGACGGATCATCATGCAATTCGGGAAAATTCTGGCGCTGGGGTTGGTACTCGCGCTGGGCGGTTGTGCCAGTTTCACCAAAGACGAAGTGGCGCCGGTGACCATGCCGTCGATGGCCAGCTACACCAACAAGCCAAACGTCTACGTCGATTTCGATTTCTATCAGGGCGAGCCGAAAAGTGGTTCCGCCGTGGAAGTGCCGCAAGCACGTGATCAACTGAAACCACAGCTGCAAAAAATCCTCACTGACTCGGGCCTGTTCGGCCGTGTCACCCTGGATGAATTCCAGAAGCAGCCGGGCGACTACAGCCTGCGTCTGAAAATGTACAACCATCCGCCGAATGCCGGTTCCATGGTGCTGGGCTTCATCAGTGGTTTCAGCCTGGGGGTTATCCCGGCTTACGGCACCGATCAGTACACCATGAGCCTCGAAGCCGTGGACGGATCGGGTCAGGCCCTGACCACCGCCAGCAACCACGATGCGATCGGCACCTGGATCGGCATCTGGTTCATTCCGTTGATGGCCAACACGCCAAAAGAAGCGGTGAATGACACGTTCACCCGTCAGGTCAACGCGCTGCTCAAGCAAATGGTCGATAGCAAGAACCTGAAGTACTCGGCACTCGAAACCCGTATTCCTCGGGCTTGATGCGAAAAAAAAGAGCCGCGATTGCGGCTCTTTTTTTGTCCTTACTTCAGGGCCTGAATGAACTGCGGATCGCTGTACAGTTCTTTCAGCAAGTCGCGCAACATCGGGTTGTAGGCGTTGACCGCGTTCGGGATCGCAATGAAACCGAAGAAGCTGCTGCTCCACTGGCTGCTGACATTCTTGGTCGCGTCGTACACCACATCGTTGCCGTTGAGCAGGGTGAAACGAGCCGCCAGTTTGCCGTCGCCCGTGCCCATGCCGGCGGACAGTTCGTTTTTCACCACCAGTACTTTCAACTGACGCTGCGCCTGTGGATCGAGCAGACCAGCCTTGCGCAGTTCTTCAGTGATCGCGTCCTGAATATGCGCCGGGATGCTGCCGGACGGCGAGCGCACCGGGTTGGCGCGGACCACCAGCGAACCTTCACCGGATTCGGCGGTGACCTGAGGATTGCTGATCGCATGCAGCGGCGGGGTTTGCTTGAGCTTCTGCACGTTCTCAAAGCTCGGCTCGTAGCGGGTCATGGTCATGCCACAGCCTTGCAGCAGCACGGCCAGCATCGGGATCAACAACAGCGACTTCTTCACGGCAGTTCCTTGCGTGGGAATAGAGGAGGGCGCGAATTATGGGCAGAGTGCCATCATTGAGCAACCTCGTTCGTCTGCGTGTTGAGCAATCGCTCGATCTGCGCCAATTCCCAAGTACTGAGCAAACTCACCGGATCGGTGCCGTAACGCTGCCAGCTGTCCAGCGCGCCTTGTTGCCCATCACCATTGCGGGCGAATTCACAGTGATGTAACCGGCTGCCTTCAAAATCCAGCAGCAGGTGCCAGCCCTCGATATCGACCGCGACCCGTCCCGCCTCGTCAGGCATCTCGCAGACTTTGAAAGCGAGCACACCCAGCGCAGCGTCACGTAGACGCTGGCAGACCTCGCGGGCGCTCAGAAATGCAGACATGTTCAACTCAATGGATACAGGAACGCGCCAGCATAAAGCCCGAACCCACAAGTGTCAGCGTTCACTGGCTCGATCCGCGACAATTCCGTAACATCCTCACCCCTCTTTTTCTCGAACACTTGCAGCCGCGCTCAGTGGCTGCTCGATAGGTAAGCCATGAAACCGATTCGTCTGCGCGCCGATGTCCTGGCCGGACTCACCACCTCGTTTGCCCTGTTGCCCGAATGCATTGCGTTCGCGCTGGTGGCGCACCTCAATCCACTGATGGGTCTGTATGGCGCCTTCATCATTTGTACACTGACGGCGTTGTTCGGCGGCCGGCCGGGCATGGTCTCCGGCGCGGCGGGTTCGATGGCCGTGGTCATCGTCGCGCTGGTGGTGCAACACGGCGTGCAGTATTTGCTGGCGACGGTGTTGCTTGGCGGTTTGATCATGATGGCGTTCGGGCTGCTGCGCCTGGGCAAACTGGTGCGCATGGTGCCGCATTCGGTGATGCTCGGTTTCGTCAACGGTCTGGCGATCATCATTGCGCTGGCGCAACTCGAGCATTTCAAGAGCGGTGAGGACTGGCTCAGCGGTACGCCGCTGTACCTGATGACCGGGCTGGTGGCGCTGACCATGGCCATCGTCTACATCCTGCCGCGTCTGACAAAAGCGGTGCCACCGGCGCTGGTGGCGATCCTTGGCGTCGGTCTGCTGGTCTACCTGTTCGGCCTACCGACCCGCACCCTCGGCGACATGGCGCACATCGCCGGCGGCTTGCCGACGTTCGCTTTGCCGGACATCCCGTGGAATCTTGAAACCCTGCGCATCATCGCGCCTTACGCGATTCTGATGGCGCTGGTCGGTCTGCTGGAAACCCTGCTGACGTTGAACCTGACCGACGAAATCACCGAAACCCGTGGCTACCCGGATCGTGAGTGCGTGGCGCTCGGTGCGGCCAATATGGTCTCGGGGGCGTTCGGCGGTATGGGCGGGTGCGCGATGATCGGCCAGACTGTGATCAACCTCAGTTCCGGTGGGCGCGGGCGCTTGTCCGGTGTGGTCGCTGGCGTGCTGATTCTTTTGTTCATTCTGTTTCTGTCGCCGCTGATCGAGCGTATTCCGCTGGCGGCGCTGGTGGGTGTGATGTTTGTGGTGTCGCAGCAGACTTTTGCCTGGGCGTCGTTGCGGGTGGTGAACAAAGTGCCGCTAAACGATGTGCTGGTGATCATTGCTGTGACCACTATCACGGTGTTCACTGATCTGGCCACTGCGGTGCTGTGCGGCATCATTATCGCCGCGCTTAACTTTGCCTGGCAGCAGGCCCGTGAGCTGTATGCCGATGAGCATCTGGAGGCTGACGGCAGCAAGCTTTATCGTTTGCATGGCACGTTGTTTTTTGCCTCGACTGCGCCGTTTCTCAATCAGTTCGATCCGGCTAATGATCCGGCTCGGGTGACTTTGGATTGCCGGCATTTGAGTTTTGTCGATTATTCGGCGATTGCGGCGTTGAAGACTTTGCGCGAGCGCTATGCCAAGGCGGGTAAGCATTTGCAGGTGTTTCATTTGTCTGAGCGGTGCAAGAAGTTGCTTAAGCGGGCGGGGGAGGAGCATCACTGATCAGCCGTGGACGTTGGCTATGGTTGTCTGGATTAGGGAGTACATATCCGTTGCTGCGGTAACGGCGGCTTAGGGTTCCGCCCTTACGGCGGGTCACTTTTGACAAACGCCTCAAAAGTAACCAAAAACGCTTGCTCCTGCGTGCGGCCCGCTCGCTGGGGCTCGGGGTTCCTTCGCTCCGGGATCGATCCGGGCGCAGCGCCTACGGTTTGCTTCGCTGCACCTCCTCTCGCTGTGTTTGGCTGCGCCAAACGGTCGCTGCGCTCCCACGCCCGGATCAATCCCTCCACTCAGCCTTCCGACGTCGCTCGTGGATCAAGATCAAGAGCGGCAGCCGAGCTAACGCTCATCCTGTTGAGTGGGGCGGCTTTGCCGCTTGGGTTGTACGCACATTAAAACGGTGGGAGCGAGCCTGCTCGCGAAGGCGGCCTGACAGCCGACCTGTTTCTGGCGGGTTGTAGGCGATCCAACTGTAGGAGTGAGCCTGCTCGCGATGGCTTCGGGTCGGTCAAAGATGCTTTGAATGACACGCCGCTAGCGCTTGCAGACTTGCTCCCACTGGTGTTGTTGTGTGGCCAGACTTCAGATGGCCGGGAAGTCGATATCCGTCAGCGCCGCATTGTTCAGGTAATTGGTCAGGCTCTGCACGGCCACCAGTGCAATCACTTCAATGATCTTCACGTCGTCGATGCCGGCAGTGCGGGCGGCGGCGATCTGTTCATCGCTCAAATGTCCGCGGCTTTCGGTCAGCTGACGGGCGAGGGTGGCGTAGGCGTTGAGTTCGCCTTGGCGGGCGGCGACGATGTCTTGCGCCGAGAGCCCGGCCTTGCCGGCAAACAAAGTGTGGGCCGCCAGGCAGTAGTCGCAACCGTTGACCTGTGAGGTGGCGAGGTACACCGCTTCTTTTTCCTGGGCACTCAGCGAGGTTTTGCCGAGGATCGCCGAGGCTTGCACGTAGGTTTCGAGGGCTACCGGTGCTTTGGCCAGGGTGGTGAAGACGTTGGGCAGGAAACCGATTTTCTTTTTCACGCCTTCCAGTACTGGGCGGCTGGCGTCGGTAGCGGTTTCGAGGCTGATAGCGTGGATGCGGCTCATGGGGATTCTCCGAGAGTCCGGTGCGTAGTGCGCCGGGGATGGAGGTCATGTTATTGAGTGAGGCTGGTGGATTGGCGGCAAATCGTCGAGGATATGCGGCAGATCGTCCAGATATGCTCTTGGAGTTGTCCATGGATCGCCTTTCAACATTGCTCAGCCATTTCGGCGTGTCTGCCGGGACTTTTCACAGCGGCGCGTTCTGCGGCGTCGCGGTTCATGAAAATGAGCCGGTCGGCCATGTGCATCTGTTGCAGGCCGGCGAGTTGCTGCTCAAGCCGGGCAGCGAACGCGAGATCCGCCTCAGTGAGCCGTCGCTGATCTTCTTCCCCCGACCCTTTGCCCATCGCATGTTCGCCGACGAGGCGATGGACACCCAAGTGGTCTGCGCCACGCTGACGTTTGACGGCGGTTCCGGCAATGCACTGGCGGCGGCGCTGCCGGACTATCTGGTGCTGAAACTGACGGACATTCCTGAGCTGGGCAACACCGTGGAATGGCTGTTCAAGGAAGCGTTCGAGGGGCATTGCGGGCGCGTGGCGGTGATGGATCGACTGTTCGAACTGCTGGTGATTCTGCTGTTGCGGCACTTGATCAGCAGTCGCGAACAACAACCGGGGATGATCGCCGGGCTGGCTGATCCGCGTCTGTCGCGCGCCTTGAGCTCGATGCACGAGCAACCGCAAAAGCCATGGAGCGTGGCGGATCTGGCCGCTGTCGCCAACCTGTCCCGCGCCGGATTTGCCGAGCAGTTTCGCCGCGTTGTCGGGCAGACGCCGGCCGATTATCTGCTGAGCTGGCGGGTCAGTCTGGCGCAGAAGCGCTTGCGCGAAGGCAAGCCGATTGCGCTGATTGCCGAGGAGGTCGGTTACGAAAGTCCTTCGGCGCTGGCCCGGGCGTTTCGGCGCAAGACCGGGCTCAGTCCGCGGGAGTGGAAGGCGGGCGCCTGAGGCTCATTTGGCGAATTTCTTCGCCCCGGCCACACACAGAATCACGCCCAACGTCACGGCGAGCATGCCGGCGCTGACCTGTTCATGCAGCAAGGTTGCCGCAAGCGCCAGACCCAAAAACGGCTGGAGCAATTGCAACTGACCGACCGCTGCAATCCCGCCCTGGGCCAGGCCGCGATACCAGAAGACAAAGCCGACCAGCATGCTGAACAGCGACACATAGCCCAGACACAGCCACGCCGACAGACTGATCGTGCTGAACGAGGCGGGCGCCAGCCATAGACTCAATAGCGCCATGAGCGGTAGCGACAGCACCAGTGCCCAGCAAATCACCTGCCAGCCGCCGAGGGTTCGCGACAGCTTCGCGCCTTCGGCATAACCGAGGCCGCAGGCGAGAATGGCAGCGAGCATTAACAGGTCACCGGTGGGCGAAGCGCTCAGGCCTTGCGCGAGGGCGAAGCCGACCACCAGCGCGCTGCCGAGAATCGAGAACATCCAGAACACCGGTCGCGGCCGCTCATCGCCGCGCAGCACGGCAAAAATCGCCGTGGCCAGTGGCAGTAAACCGACAAACACAATCGAATGTGCTGACGTCACGTGTTGCAGCGCCAGGGCGGTCAGCAGCGGGAAACCGAGCACCACGCCCATCGCGACGATAAACAGCCCCAGCCACTGATTACGCGCCGGGCGCCGCTCGCGAAACAACCACAGCAGCGCCACCGCCAACACCCCGGCGATGGCCGCTCGAACCACCGTGAGAAACACCGGATCGAACTCCAGCACCGCCAGACGCGTGGCCGGCAGCGAACCGCTGAAGATCACCACGCCGATAAAACCGTTGATCCAGCCGCTGGTTTTTTCCAGTGCCGGGGTCGTCAGATTCGAAGTCCGTTCCATAGCAGATCACGCTCAGAAGTGGGTTGCGTTGCGGGCATGCTAGAGCCGAGAATCAGCACAATCAAAAAATTGTCATGGATACATCCGGCATGCCACGCTCGCGCTACAAGACCATCGTCGATGCCTATGCGGCGGACATTCGTTCGGGGCAGTTGCCGCCGGGTACGCGGTTGCCAACTCACCGGCAACTGGCTGCTGAGGAAGGGCTGGCACTGGTCACGGCCTCGCGGGTGTACGCGGAGCTGGAGGCCATGGGCCTGGTCAGCGGCGAAACCGGGCGTGGTACGTTTGTCCGCGAAACCTCGCTGTCGCCGGGGCAGGGCATCGATCAGAAAGACGTGGCGGTCGGCATGATCGACCTCAATTTCAATTACCCGTCGTTGCCCGGTCAGGCCGATTTGTTGCGCAGCGCGTTGCGCCAATTGGCGTTGTCCGGTGATCTGGAAGCGTTGTTGCGTTATCAGCCGCATGCCGGTCGCGCCCACGAGCGTGCGTCGGTTGCCCGGCACCTGCTGACGCGCGGGGTGACGGTCGAAGCCGAGCAAGTGCTGATCGTCAACGGCGCCCAACAAGGCCTCGCCGTCACGTTGATGGCATTGCTCAAACCCGGCGATGTGATTGCCGCCGATGCGCTGACTTATTCCGGCTTCAAGGTACTGGCCGAAGCGCTACATCTGGAAGTCGTGGCGATTCCGGTCAGTGCGCAGGGGCCGGATCTCGCGGCGCTGGACAAACTCTGTCGCAGTCGCTCGGTGCGCGCCATGTACAGCATGCCGACCTTGCACAATCCGCTGGGTTGGGTGATGCCGTTGGCGCAGCGCGAGCAGTTGGTGGCGATTGCCCGTCGACATGATCTGACGATCATCGAAGACGCGGCCTACGCATTTCTGGTGGAAAACCCACCGCGTACGCTGATCGATCTGGCGCCGGAGCGCACGGTCTACGTCTCGGGCCTGTCGAAAAACATCGCCACTGGCCTGCGCGTCGGTTTCATCGCCGCACCGACAGCAGCAATGCCGGCACTGGAACGCATCATCCGCGCCACCACCTGGAACACGCCGGGCCTCATGACCGCCATCGCCTGTGGCTGGCTCGACGACGGCACAGTGACGTTGCTCGAGGAGCAGAAACGCAAAGACGCCAAGGCGCGGCAGGCGCTGGCGGCCGAAGTGTTGAAAGGATTGCCGAGTGTTGGCCATCCGGCGTCGTATTTTCTCTGGCTACCGCTGCCGGAAGATGTGCGCGCCGATCAGATTGTCGTCGAGCTGATGCACGAGCAGATTTCCGTCACCACCGCCGAGCCGTTTTCGGTGTCGGGCCATGCGCCGCATGCGATTCGTCTGGCGCTGGGTTCGGTAGAGATGGATGTGTTGCGCCAGGCATTGACGACGGTCAGGAGGATCATTGGCGCTTACCGGTAAAAACAAAATGCTACCCTTGCGCCGCCCGATGCAGACCGACCCGGAACCCTCGATGAAAAACACCGCAGCACTGTCACTCGCCCTGATGCTCGGCACCAGCCTGTTCAGTCCATTCAGCCATGCCACAGGCGACCCCGAAGCCGGCGCGAAAATCTTCCCGCGTCTGTGCGGCGGCTGCCATCAGGTCGGCGAATCGGCCCGCCCGGGGTTTGGCCCGCAGCTCAATGGCATCATTGGTCGGCCTGCCGGGACGTCAGCGAATTATGTGTATTCCGATGCGATGAAGAACTCGGGAGTGACCTGGGATCGTGAAACGTTGATCGCTTATCTGAAAGATCCGAAAGGTGTAGTGCCCGGTACGCGGATGATTTTCTGGGGGTTGAGTGATGAAGAGAAACTCGACAATCTGCTGGCATACCTCCAGACCTTCACGCAATAACGGTAGGAGCTGCCGCAGGCATGCTCTGCGTGGGAACGCAGCCCACAGGAGCCATAACCGTCACGGCTAAGCCTTGTTCGCGCTTCAAGTTGGTGTGTTCGGGCCATATACCGGGTACCCAAGTCCCTGATTGAAAAATGACATGAAAAAGCTATTCGGCGTTTTTGCCGCCTTCAAGGAACCCACCATGAAATCTTTGCTATTGGCAGCGCCGCTGTTGCTTGCCACCGGACTGGCCCACGCCGGCATTCCCCTGCTCAACGCTACGTGCCCGGGCAAGATCGAAGTGCACGCCGATGAGGGCGGCCCGATTTATATCAATGGCAAGGAAGGCCAGTTGAAGAAATTCAACGACAACTACTTCGAAGCCAAAGGCGCTGGCGTGACCATTTCCCTGAGCATCAATCCCGACGGTTCGCCTGCGGTGTCGTACACCGGGAAGAACAGGGCCAACGGGATTTGTGAAGTGAAGCAGGGCTGATCACGCCACCTGATTACGGCCCGCTGCTTTGGCCTGATAGAGCTGCTGATCGGCGCGTTTGATCAGCGCGTTGTGGCTGTTGTCGGCCGGATCCGCCAGGCCGACGCCGATGCTCACCGTGACGTGCCCGACGGCAGGGAAATCGGCCTCGGCAACTGCCGCGCGGATCTTCTCGGCGACCACTTCCGGGGTGTCGGGTTGGGCGATTTCCGGCAACAGCACGGCGAACTCTTCGCCGCCATAACGGGCGACGAAATCGGTGGTGCGCAAGCTGCTCTGAATCAACTGGGCCAATTGTTGCAGCACATCATCACCCACCGCGTGACCGTGCGTGTCATTGATGCGCTTGAAGTGGTCGGCATCGATCAGCAGCAGAGAAAACGGGCGTCCCGTGCGGCGGAACAGCAGTGTGTATTCGGTGAGTTTCTCGTCGAAACGGCGACGGTTGTAAACGCCGGTCAAACTGTCGTGGGTCGCCAGACTCAGCAATTCGGCGTTGGCCTGCGTCAGTGCCGCAGTGCGCTGCGCCACCGTGGCTTCCAGCGAGGCATTGGCCTCTTGCAGTTCGCGTTCTTTGCCGAGCAGCGATTGCGTCATCGCATCGATGGATTGGCCGAGCTGGGCAATTTCCCGCACCGGGTGTTGCAGCGGGAATTGCGCGCCGGGCTCTTTGTTCTGCACCTGCCGGGCCGAACGGGCGAGCTGTTCGATCGGGCGGCTCAGGTACAGCGCCAGGTAATAGGCCACCAGCCCGAACAGCACTGCTGCGGCCACACCCAGGATCAGCAATTTGTACATCAGCAGACGCGCCGGTTGCAGTGCGGTTTCCAATGGCTGGCGCACCGCGATCGACCACGACAGCGCCGTACTCGATGGCGTCGGTACCGTGACCATACTGGTGAGGAAGCCGTTACCCGCCGTCCAGTTCTGCAATTTCGAATCAGTCGCCGCCAGTTGCTGGCCCATCAGTGCTTCGGGATAGAGAATCTTGCCATCGTGATCGATGATCAACGCTTCGATATCCGGCATTGAGTTCTTATGCGCAAACGCCGCCGACTCGACAATGCGCGTCACCCAACTCCAATGTGCGTGGGCGCCCAGTACACCAATCACCTGACCGTCGGCGTTGTGGATCGGCGCGGCGAAATCGATGAAACGCAGCGGCTCACCGTTCGGCAGCCCCGGCAGCATTTTCGCCAGCAGCACCGCTTCATGAGGGTCGCCGGTGTACTCACTGCGCAACCCGGCCTGGAACCACGGCCGTTGTTGCACCGATTGGCCGACCAGCAAGCCGTTCACCGCTTGATGCACCTTGCCCTCGGCATCGGTGACGCCCATCCACGCGTACTCGGCGCGCGCTTGGGTGCGCAGCTGCATCGATTTGAGAATGGCCGGGTTGTCCAGATCGCCACGCTCCAGATGCGGCGCGCGGCTAAGAAGATAAACCTCCAACTGCCGTTCGCGCAGTTGTTCACCCAGCAACGATGCCGCCGAGCGCGCCGTGTTGAGCAGCGCATTACCGCTGGCCTGCTTCATTTGCTCCGTGGCGATGTGGCCGACATAGAAGCCCACGCTGAGCAGCGTCAGCAGGGACAAACCGGCAAACCAAAGGGTGAGGTGGCTACGCAGACTGGCTTTAAGCATGGGCAGGCGAGGTCTGTTTTGGAGTTGTGGCCGCATGGTATGCGCAATGTGCGGTGGGTGACCAGTCGGGGAATGGATGGTTGCGAGCAGGAAAAAGCCCGGCTGATCAGGCCGGGCTTTTCAGGGGATTGCAGTGAAGCCAGTGACTTATGCGACGCGGCGTTCGATCAGACGATCAGAACCACCTTCGGCAACACGGCGCTCGATCAGACGATCAGATCCACCTTCGGCAACGCGGCGTTCGATCAGACGATCAGAACCACCTTCGGCAACGCGGCGTTCGAGCAGACGATCGGAACCGCCTTCAGCAACGCGGCGCTCGATCAGACGATCGGAACCACCTTCGGCAACACGGCGTTCGAGCAGACGATCGGAACCACCTTCGGCAACGCGGCGTTCGATCAGGCGATCGGAACCACCTTCGGCAACGCGGCGTTCGAGCAGACGATCGGAACCGCCCTCAGCAACACGACTTTCAATCAACCTGTCCGAGCCGCCTTCAGCGACCTGGGTGTGTGCCGGGGTGGCGGCAAAAGCGTTAATGGCGAAAACCGAGAAAGCGATGCTGAGAAGGGTCTGGCGTTTCATGATCGTGTGCTCCGGGGTGTTGTTGGTTTGTCTGGAGCCGATGTTACGCCGTGGATTTTTTATGAGAACTTCATTGCCGTGATGGTGAACATCGACCGCAATGATGGTTCACCCATCTCTTGTAGGAGCCGCCGCAGGCTGCGATCTTTTGATCTGGCGGTTTCTCAGAGTGACTTCGCCGCCCGAACACACAGTTCACCGGTCGCCCGTGTCAGGGCAAGTTCATGCAGCGCATCGTGGGTCAGGCCACTGCGCGCCTTGGCCAGCCACACCGGGCAATTCGCATCATGGCGATACGGTGCAAAATCGGCGTATTGCTGCAACAGCCGGGTTTGCAGTTCATCCAGACGCGGGCGGATCTGCTTGCCGAGGTCGGGGCGCGGAGTGTCCGGCGCGGCACCCGCCGCCTGCCATTGCGAAAGCAAACCGTACTGCACCAGTTTGTTCGCCTCCATTTGCGCAGCAATCAGCTGCGCCACCTCTTCGGGGTCGAGCTGGCGCTCGGCGGCCAGCGCGCGGGCATTGGCGATAACCTGCGCCTCACGCGGGCTGTCCTGAATCGGCTTGCCGCTGTCCCATTTGGTCAGGGCGACGAGGTCGCCGATGTTCAGGCGTTCGTTGAGTGTTTCCAGCAACGGCTTCAAGGTTTCGCCGGGCGCGGCGGCGTGAGCGCTGCTGGCGAGCAGAGCGAGGAGGGTGCCGGTCAACAGATTGGCAAAGTGCGGCATGAACAGAGCCTCAATGGGAGCAATGGGAGTGGGCAGTTGTTTACCACAGCTCTGAACCGACACCTACAGATCCGTGCCAATTACACAGGCGTAGGCACCGGCAATAAACACCGATTTGAAATGTTAATTGCGCCCCGCGTGCAACTCGCCGAAGCTATCCTCCATCAGCCCTCCCGCCGTTCGAGATGGACCTCTATTCAATGCAAGCCGCCGCTCAACGCCCACTCTGGCACACCTACCTGCTGTTCCTCGCGCCGATGGTGCTGTCCAATTTTCTGCAGTCGATGTCGGGCACGGTCAACAGCATCTATATCGGCCAGATGCTCGGCACCCAGGCGCTGGCGGCGGTGTCGGGGATGTTTCCCGTGGTGTTCTTTTTTATCGCCCTGGTGATCGGCCTCGGCGCGGGCGCCGGTGTGTTGATCGGTCAGGCGTGGGGCGCACGTGAGCCGCACATGGTCAAGGCGATTGCCGGGGCGACGCTGTTGCTGGGCGTATTGATCGGTCTGGTGGCTGCGGTGTTGGGCAGCGTGTTCGCGCGGCAGGCGCTGACGGGGTTGGGGACGCCGGCGGATGTGCTCGACGATGCGGTGGCGTATGCCCATGTGATGATGTGGATCTTGCCGTCGCTGCTGGTGTTCGTGTTGTTTACGCAACTGTTGCGCGGGGTCAGCGATACGCTGTCGCCGCTGCTGGCGCTGGTTGTGTCGACCTGTGTCGGACTGGCCCTGACCCCGGCGCTGATTCGCGGCTGGTTCGGCTTGCCACAAATGGGTATCCAGAGTGCGGCGTACGCGGGGCTGGCCGGTAATCTGGCGGCGATGGCGTGGCTGTCCTGGCGGTTGATCAAAAAGGGTCATCCGTTGGCGCCGGACCGAGAGTTCTTTGCCGCGCTGCGCCTCGACGGGGCGATTCTCGGCAAGGTCTTGCGCATCGGCCTGCCGACTGGCGTGCAGATGATTGTGCTGTCGCTGTCGGAGCTGGTGATTCTGGCTCTGGTCAACCAGCACGGCTCGCAAGCGACGGCGGCGTATGGCGCGGTGACGCAGATCGTCAACTATGTGCAGTTCCCGGCGTTGTCGATTGCGATCACTGCGTCGATTCTTGGCGCACAGGCCATTGGCGCCGGGCGGCTGGAACGCATGGGGCCGATTCTGCGCACCGGACTGTTGATCAACGTGTGCCTGACCGGCGGTTTGATTGTGCTCGGTTACCTGTTGTCGCACTGGCTGCTGGGGTTGTTCCTGACCGAGGACTCGACCCGGGCAATGGCTGAGCATCTGCTGCACATCATGCTGTGGAGCCTGTTGGTATTCGGCTTCCAGGCGATCATCGGCGGGATCATGCGCGCCAGCGGCACGGTGTTGGTGCCGGTGATCATTGCGATCATTTGTGTGGTCGGCGTGCAACTACCGGCGGCGTACTGGCTGGACGGGCAATATGGTTTGCAGGGCGTGTGGATGGCGTTTCCGGTGGCGTATCTGGGCATGCTGGTGTTGCAGACCCTGTATTACAGACTGGTCTGGCAGCATCAGAAGATCGAGCGTTTGGTGTAGGCGCTGGCGTAACAGTCGGATGTTTGCTTAATTCAATCGAGGCCCTCGACGGCAAGCCCCGCCTGGAGAATCCGATGTCGATCCGATTGCTGCTGGCTGCCGCGAGTTCGCTGTGCGTCGTCTGTGCCGCGCAGGCTGTCGAGTACACCCGCGTCAACATCACCGCCAGTCAGATCAGCTTCACCTACAACCAGATGGGCTCGCGGGTGTACGGCACCTTCGGCAAGTTCGAGGCGACGCTGGACTTTGACACCGACAACCTCGCCGACGCCCACACCTCGTTGCATATCGACATCACCAGCATCGATGCCGGCAGCGAAGACGCCAACACCGAGCTGGTGAAACCGGCATGGTTCGACACTGAAAAATTCCCCGTGGCGGTGTTCGAATCCAAGCGTTTTACCCAAGATCCAAAAATCAAAAATCTTTACTTGATCTACGGCCAGCTCACCCTCAAAGGCATCACCCGTGAGGTTCAGGTATCGGTGGAATTGAAACCGGACAGCGCCATCGGCGTTTTCGACGGTGAGCTGGTGCTCAACCGCGATGAGTTCGGCCTCGGCGCGGGGGAGTGGGCGGACACCGTGGTGTCCAAGGACATCGCCATCAAATTCAAGGTGGTGGCGCCACAGCAGTGACGCCAGCCGTTGCGATCAATAGGCCCGCCAGTGCCCCGGCACCCAGCGCCATTGATTGCCGCCCCAGCGATAGTGCCCGGCAACCCAGTGATAACCCGGTGCTGGCATCACCGGAACGACTTCGACCAGCGGCGGAGGCCGATGCGGACGAGCCGGTTCGACGACGCAACCGGACAACGTAACGGCCACCAGCGTAGCGGCCAGCAGTGCTTTAACGGTTTTACACATGGTGGTGTCCCCGCAAGAAGTGATGGTCAAGCTGTCGCGCATTCATCGCACCCAATGCCCTTCGACCCAGAACCAGTTTGGCCCGCGTGCCTGCCAGTGCCCGGGTTTCCAGCGCGCGCCGTACCTTACCGGTTGCCAGTGGCCGGGTATCCACACGTAACCGCGTCCTTGCCAGCGCCAATGACCTTGATCCCAGACATAACCAGGACGCGCGCCGGGCATCACTTCCATGCGCATCGGCGGTGGAGCTTGCTGAACGATCACCACCGGTTGCGCAAACACCGGGGCGCTGCTCAGCGCGGCCAGCGTCAACGGCACCAGCAGCAGGGTTTTTCGCCATTTGGACAGGGAACGCAAAACGCTCATGACAACTCCTCAAGGCCTGCGTCGAAAAGTGAGCGCAGCTGCAGAATTGGATGCCGGATTTGCAAAAGATCCTGTCTGAGACGGATGAAATTTTTGTCAGGGACAAGCCTGTGGGAGCGAGCCTGCTCGCGAAGGCGTCGGGTCAGTCAATTTCTATGTTGAAGGTGCTACTGCATTCGCGAGCAGGCTCGCTCCCACCTTTGATTTCATTGCCAATGCAGGCTGGCTCAGCCCGCAAGGTATGATGTCGCGGTTTTCCGCCGGAGTTCACCTGTCATGCCACGCATCACCCACTACAAATCCCCATGCCCCGAGAGCGTCAACAGCCAGATTCTGCAACTGGTCGTTGACTACCTGACCGACATCAGCGCGGTCGGTCTCGGCCCAAGCAACCTGCTGTACAACGTCTATCAATACGCGGTTGGCTATGAGGTGCATCTGTATCTGGAAGCGTTGAATGGCGAGAAGGGCACCGACGTCGAGTTGCTGGTCGCCACCGACGAGGATGATCCGGAGCAAGTGATCGGTTTTCTGTTGTACCTGCCGGTGCAGGGCGATTGGGAAGCGTGCAGCGTCGCCTACATGGCGGTGCGCGAAGGGCATCGGCGTCAAGGCGTGGCGCGGGCAATGATCGGCGAAATGCTCGGGCGTTATCCCCACGCGGAACTGGCCTGCACGGTTGGCAAAGTCCCGTACTTCGAAGCGTTGGGCTTTGAGGTGATTGGCCAGCGTGAAACTCAGGTGTTGATGAGCACCCGGCATTACCGCAGCAACGGCCTGCGCGGATTTATCGACACCACGCCGATTTACCGGTCGCTGGAGGTGCAGCAGATCCACACCTATTTGCTGCAGAAAAACGGCAAACGCGCCATGCTCGACGCTGAAAAACAACGCGACCGCCACCTCGATCAGACCAGCCGTCATGTCGAGGAGTTTGTCCGCCAGCGTCTGACTGTGCACTGACACCTCATCAGCGAAAAAGCCCTTGCTATGGATCCCGCAGCAAGGGCTTTTTTATACGCGTCATTCAGCCGAGTTTAACGTTCATGGTGATCCGCGCCGTGAACACGTGCTTGCCCTCGGTGTCGTGAATATCCACGGTGACGATCTTGTCGCCTTCGCTCTGCCAATCCACGCCCTCACCACTGGCCACCGCCGTCACATCGGTTTTTGCCTTGGCCAGGTACTCCACAGTCATGCCTTTGGGGATCCAGCGTGCGCCGGCCGGGATCGAAACATCGGTCATCATCCCGGCGGCGAGTTCTGCGGCGTTGCACATGGCAATCGCATGTACGCTGCCCAAGTGGTTAGTGATTTCACGGCGGAACGGCACTTGCACGGTTGCCGCGTTCGCGCGCAACTCGGTTACCAGCGGGTTGATGGTGCTGAAGTACGGTGCGACCTGGCAGGCCATCTGGCTGAATGCTTGCGGACCTGCGCTGTTGAACATGCTGAGAAACTGACTCATGGAAAGCCTCGCGGAAAGTGATTTTGCAGAATGATGTTCCGTTACAGAATAATATTCTGTAACGGAACGGTATTCTGTCTGCGGGAAATCTGTCAACCTGTGCGTGTTTTTCATGGGCACGAGGTGTGCCTTTCAATCCCGATTTTCAGGCAGTGAGCCGCATGGACACCGCAGATCTACTTGAACGCAGCTACCCCGGTCGCCGCGCCGAACTCAAGCGCGATATCTTTCGCAAGGCGCTAAGCCTGTTCAACGAGCAGGGGATCGAAGCCACCACCATCGAGATGATTCGCGCTGAGTGCGATACCAGCGTCGGGGCGATCTATCACCATTTCGGCAACAAGGAAGGCTTGGTCGCCGCATTGTTTTTCACCGCGCTGGAGGATCAGGCGCGCCTGCGCGATGCCTATCTGGAGGCGGCGAAAACCACCGAGGAAGGTGTGCAGGCGCTGGTGTTCAGCTACGTCGATTGGGTCGAACGTCAACCGCAGTGGGCGCGCTTCCAGTACCACGCGCGGTTTGCGGTGACCAAAGGTCCGTTCAAGGACGAACTGGCGGAGCGCAACAAGACCCGCAATCTGCGTCTGCGCGACTGGCTGGCCGAATCGGGGCGCGCTGCCGAACTCAGGGCACTGCCCGCCGAACTGTTACCGTCGTTGATCATTGGTCAGGCCGACAGTTACTGCCGTGCCTGGTTGGCCGGGCGGGTGAAGGGTGGACCGGCGGAATATCGCGCGTTGCTGGCGCAAGCGGCCTGGCGCTCGATCCGCGCCGACTCACTGCCGGACAGCTGATTTGCGCAGACAAAAAAAGAGCCTCAAAGCTCTTTGATGGGGAGGAAGTGGAGCCCGTGAGGCTCAAGGTGCGCATGAAGCAAGACACGGGCTTGATTGGGGTTCAGAGCACCCGTGCCTACGCAGCGCTCGATAGAGGAGTCACTGCGTGATTCCATCCTAGGAGTGTGCAAGTGGCGGCTCAAGTACCGCCAGTCGCCCGGGCGGCGGCGAGAACCTGGTACACAAATACTGACGTGATCCTGTGTAGGAGTGAGCCTGCTCGCGATCGCGGTGGGTCAGTCAAATCAACTTCGACTGACGAACCGCGATCGCGAGCAGGCTCACTCCTACAGGGGAAACGCGGTGTCAGCGGGCGCCGGGCCAGCCTGATTTTTCGAGGGCTGCGAGCAGGGTTTGCGCATCCAGTCCCGGTACGGAATGCCCATTACCTTCGCTGCTGTCACTGGCCAGCAATGCATTGATGATCGCTTCTTCAACCGCCTCGGTCGCGGCCAGAAAAAGCTCGCTGATATGGTCGTTATTGACCATGCGCAAGCCGTCACAGGTCGGCGCGCCTTTGCCTTCGTAGGCAGCGGGCGGTACGTGATCATTACCCGTGGCAAACGCGATGAAAATGTCGCCGCTATGATCCTCGTTGCCGCCGCCGGTGCGCGCCAGGCCGAGGCTCGCGCGCTGTGCCAGACGTGTGCACTGATGCGGCAACAGCGGCGCATCGGTGGCCAGACACACAACGATCGAACCCATCCCCGGATGCGGCAATGAGGCGCGCAGGAACGGCGAATCTTTCTGTTCCATGTAGCGCCCGACCGGATAGCCATCGACCCGCAACTCACTGCGAATGCCGTGGTTGGCCTGCACGATCGCGCCGACAGTCCAGCCACCCTGAACACTGCTCAAACGTCGCGACGCAGTGCCGATGCCACCCTTGAATTCATGGCAGATCATGCCGCTGCCACCGCCGACCGCGCCCTCTACCACGGGACCGTCGACGGCTGCGCTCAACGCTTCGGCGACGTGTTCAGGCTGCACGTGAAAACCGTTGATGTCATTGAGCAAACCGTCAAAAGTTTCCAGCACTACCGGCATGTTCCAGTAGAGACGCCCGTCGTCCGGTTGTTGCTGGCGATCCAGTGCAATCAAGGCATCGCGCACCACTCCGAGGCTGTGGGTGTTGGTGAAGGCAATCGGGCTGGTCAGCAGACCCGCCTCGCGAATCCACTCAAGCCCGGTGGCGTCACCATTGCCGTTGAGAACATGCACGCCGGCAAAACACGGTTGCTGATTGGTCGAGCCCGGGCGCGGTTCGATCAGCGTGACGCCGGTGCAGATGTCCCGGCCGGCATTGCTGCGTCCGCGCACATTGCTGTGGCCGACGCGCACGCCGGGGACGTCGGTGATGGCGTTGAGCGGACCGGGATGTAGTTGGCCGATGCGGATGTTGAGGTCACGGGCACGAGGTTTCATTGATTTCTGTCTCTCTAAAAAATGCGGGGTTGTGCACTGATCCTGTGGGAGCGAGCCTGCTCGCGAAGACGTCGGCACTTTCAACACATCAGTGCCTGACCCACCGCTTTCGCGAGCAGGCTCGCTCCCACAGGGTTTTGTGAAATGTTCAAAAACGGGTTACTGGCCGTTCTTGACCTTGCTCCACACCCGCGTGCGCACGCGTTCGGTGGCTTTCGGCAAAGGCTCAAGGGTGTACAGCGTGGCCATCGCTGCGGCGGAGGGATACACCGCCGGATTGTCCCGAGTCGCGGCGGCCACCAGCGCTGTTGCCGCGCGATTGCCATTCGGATAAGACAGGTGATCACTGACCGGCGCGATCACTTCGGGGCGCAGCAGATAGTCGATAAAGGCCAGGCCCTGAGGACGATTCGGCGCGTCCTTGAGCAGCACCAGCGTGTCGAACCACACTGGCGCGCCTTCCTTGGGCAGGCTGTAGGCGATCTTCACGCCGTTGTTGGCCTGCTCGGCATTGGTCTTGGCTTCCAGCATCGCGCCCGACCAACCGACCGCCACGCAAATGTTGCCGTTGGACAGGTCGCTGATGAATTTCGACGAGTTGAAGTAAGCGATGTGCGGGCGCAGTTTCAGCAGCAGCGCCTCGGCTTTTTTATAGTCTTCAGGGTCGGTGCTGTTCGGTGGCAGGCCGAGATAGTGCAGGGCGACCGGCAACATCTCCGACGGCGAATCGAGCATCGCCACGCCGCACTGGCCGAGTTTGGCGAGGTTGTCTGCGTTGAACACCAGATCCCACGAGTCCACCGGCGCCTTGTCGCCGAGGGCCGCGCGCACCTTGTCGACGTTGTAGCCGATGCCGTTGGTGCCCCACAGATACGGCACGGCGTATTGATTGCCGGGATCGTTGTTGGCCAGTTTCGCCAACAGGTCGGCATCGAGATTCTTCCAGCCCGGCAGTTGCTCGCGCGGTAGTGGGGCGAGGGCGCCGGCCTTGATCAGCGTCGGCAGGCTGAAGTTGCTCGCCACCACCACGTCGTAGCCGCTGCGGCTGGTCATCAGTTTGCCTTCGAGGACTTCGGCACTGTCGAAGGTGTCGTAGACCGGTTGGATACCGCTGTCGCGCTGGAAATCGTGGAGGGTGTTCGGGCCGATGTAGTCGTACCAGTTGTAGACGTGCACGCTCGGCGCGTCGGCGGCCATGGCAATTGAGCTGGCGCTGAGACCGGCCAGCAGGCCCAGTTTTATGCTGAGGTTGATACAGCCACGGTGACGACGCATGATGCGGCACTCCTGGCCTGTGCAGGCCGGTGATGAACAGGAGTGCTCAGCCTATCGGGCCGGTCACGCCTGACCCATTCCCATCATGGGTTACTCAAAAGGGGTAGTGCGTGGACGCGTTGTTGCAGGAACTGCCAGTGCATCAAAGCCTGGCGCGGGTATTTGCCGGTGTCGGTCAGGACGGTTTCTGGCGCGCGCTGGTGGACACGTTGCGGCTGCTGGTGCCGCTGGACAACGCGCTGGTGGCGCTGATGCAAGCCGGGCAGGCGCCGCAGTTGCTGATCGACTTCGACAGCAAGGGCCGCCCCGACGAGCAGGAAGAACTGGCCGGATACAGCGCCGGAATGTACCTGCTCGATCCGTTCTATCAGACCGCGTCGACCGGCATTGCCGACGGCTTGCACAGCCTCGCCTCGGTGGCGCCGGACCAGTTTCTGCACAGCGAGTACTACCAGAGCTACTTTCGTTCAGTGGTGGGCGAGGACGAGTTGCAGTTCATGATCAACGTCGAGGGCGGCGTGCTCGGCTTGTCATTGGGCCGTTCGACGCCGTTCGACATGGCCGAGCAGGGCAGGTTGCTGTGCGTGCGCGATTGGGTGCTGGCGGCGATGCGTCGGCATGTGCAGTTGCTGCCGCCGCAGGGCGCGGTGGCGGAAGCGGTGGTCGGTGATCTGGCGACGTTGCTTGACCGTTTCGATGCGCGGCTGACGGTGCGCGAGGTCGATACGGCGCGGCTGATTTTGCAGGGTTTCTCCAGCAAGGCGATGGCCCAGCAGATGGGCATCTCGCCGGAGACGGTCAAGGTGCATCGGCGCAATCTGTATCACAAGCTCAATGTCACCGGGCATGGTGAGTTGTTTGCGTTGGTGCTACGCCCGCCAACTCTCTGACTCAACACAATCCCCTTGTAGGAGTGAGCCTGCTCGCGATAGCGGTGTGTCAGATATCACCTATTTGACTGATAGACCGCTATCGCGAGCAGGCTCACTCCTACAAGGGATCTTCTGGGTGTCAGATCGTGCGGTGGAAGACCAATGCCTTGAGGCCGCTTTCAGGATCAATGTCCGGAAACTCCGGCGGATTCTCCAGCCGCTCTACAAAACGCAGACTCGGCGCTTCCTGCGTCACGCCATCAATCAGAAAGTCCGAACCGAACGCCGGATCATTCATGCACGCCAGCACCGTGCCTTGCGCGGTGAGCAGTTCCGGCAAACGACGCAGCACGCGCTGGTAATCCTTGGTCAGCAGGAAACTGCCTTTCTGGAACGACGGCGGATCGATGATCACCAGATCATAAGGGCCGCTGTTGATCACTTTGCCCCAGGACTTGAACAGGTCGTGGCCGAGGAAACTGACTTTGCTCAAGTCATGGCCATTCAAACGATGGTTGTCACGGCCACGGCTCAGGGCCGCGCGGGACATGTCCAGGTTGACCACATGGCTGGCGCCACCCTCGATGGCGGCCACGGAAAAACCGCAGGTGTAGGCAAACAGATTGAGTACGCGTTTGCCGCTGGCCTGTTCGCGCACCCAGTTGCGCCCGTAACGCATGTCGAGAAATAGCCCGGCGTTCTGTTTGCGGCCCAGATCGACGCGATACTGCAAGCCGCCCTCGACGATGCTCATTTCGTCGATCTCTTCACCCAGCAGCCATTCGGCGGTGCTTTGTGGCAAGTAGCGATGCTGGATCAGCAAGGTGTGTGCGCCAGATTGTTTCCATTCGGCGGAAACCGTGAGTTCCAGCAGCAACGTCTTGAGATCGTCCAGTTGATCTGGCACCGGCTCCTTGAACAGCGACACCAGCACCACGCCTTGCAGCCAGTCCACGGTCAACTGCTCCAGCCCCGGCCAGCAGCGTCCGCGTCCGTGGAACAGGCGACGGGTTTCGCTCGGTGCGGCCGCAAGGGCTGGCAGCAGATGGGCGTGGAGGGTGGCGAGGGCTTCAGGGTTCATCGGTCAGGATCGGCAAGCAAAAGGGCCGGCATTTTAACCACAAATACGCCGTCGCGAACGATTGCCGCCGAGGGGCAAAAGCGACGTTTGACAAAAGACCTGTATCAAAAATGAATTTCTGCAGAGCCCGCCGCTCATACCAGATAAGCAGCGGATTCAAGCCGCTAAATCGTTCATGCAATTCAGGGAGTGCAGTTCCATGTGCCCAACACCGACGGCGAGCGCGCACCTTCCTGGCGGGTTGATTCTGGTAGTCGAGGACGATCCGTTGATTCTGGAGTTTCTTTGCGAAATTCTTCAGGAGGAAGGTTTCAAGGTCGAGCCGCACACCAGCGCCGACGCCGCATCGCAATATCTCGAGCAACACGCGCCGGAAGTTGCGCTGCTGCTGACCGACATCACCATGCCCGGCACCCTCAATGGTGCTGATCTGGCTAACCTGGTCGGCGACCGCTGGCCGGACAAGCCGGTGATGGTCATGTCCGGCTACGAGACGCCCGAGACCTCCGGGGTCAAGCATTCGGTGGCGTTCATCAAAAAGCCCTGGGCCATCGGCCAGTTGCTCGACTGCGTCGACAGTGCTTTCAAGTCCAAGGCACCGCGTCTGCACTGACAGGCTGGGTGGATCGAGCGGGCAAGTGCTACATTGCCCGCCCGGTCTTTTGCCAGAGGATGCGACCCTTTGTCTGCTCACACTTGTGTATTCGATCGCGCATTTGGCGCGTTTCTGTTCGACATGGACGGTACCGTCCTTAACTCCATTGCTGCCGCCGAGCGCATCTGGGCGGCCTGGGCCGTGCGCCATGGTGTCGATGTGGAAACCTTTTTGCCGACCATTCATGGCGTGCGCGCCATTGATACCATCACGCGCCTCAACCTGCCGGGAGTGGATGCCGAGGCGCAAGCGGCGGTCATCACCGAGGCGGAAATCGCAGACGTTGAAGGCATTGTCGAGATTCCCGGCGCGGCGAAGTTTCTCAACAGCCTGCCCACTGATCGCTGGGCGATGGTGACGTCGGCACCACGGGATCTGGCCTTGCGGCGCATGGCGGCGGCGGGGATTCCAGAGCCTGCGCTGATGATCACGGCTGAAGATGTGAAGGCCGGCAAACCTGATCCGGCCGGCTATTTACTGGCAGCCAAACGTCTTGGTCTGGAAGCGCGTGATTGCCTGATCTTCGAAGACGCCACGGTGGGTATTCAAGCGGCCGAAGCGGCTGGCGCGGCGCTGATGATCATCACCACCACGCATCAGCATCCGCTGGAAACGGCTCATGCGACGCTGGCCGGTTACGCTGACATCCGCGTCGCAGTCGACAGCGACGGCCAGCTCCACCTGCAAAAAAACTGACACAACACAATCCCTTGTAGGAGTGAGCCTGCTCGCGATAGCGGTCTTTCAGTCAAATAAGTGTTATCTGACACACCGCTATTGCGAGCAGGCTCACTCCTACAGGGGGACTGTGTTCGCAAATCAATAAACGCCGGGCAGCAACCGCCAACTTCGCGCACAGTAAGCGTCATACTCCGCCCCAAACTGCGCACGCAGCAGCGCTTCTTCGGAATGAATCCGGGCAATCAACGGGATCAGCGTCAGCGCCGCCAGCAACAGCCCGACCACCGAACGAAACGCCAGCGCCCAACCCACAGCATTGACCACCAGCCCCAGATAACTCGGATTGCGCAGGTGCTGGTAAATGCCGTCGGTCACCAATCGGTGCCCCGGCTGAATCGCCACCAACCCACTGAACCGCCGCCCCAGCACAAACACCGGCCACAGTCGCAGCGCGCCGCCGATGATAAACAGCAAAGCGCCGAGCCAGCGCACGCCTTCACCACCAAAAGTCCAGAAGTTCACCCGGTCGCAGTAGGCCGGCAGAAAACCACTGACCAGCCCGATCACACCGAACGCCGGAATCACCCAGCGATTGGCGCGGTCTTCACGCTCGCCAGCACTCAGGTTGACCTCACTGAACAGTGAAGCAATCACCATCGCCACCGTCGCCAGTGCGACGATCACCAGCGAGCCATGGGAAAAGAACATCGCCACTCCGCCAATGCCCCACACCGCCAGGCCGAGGTAGGCCAGTGTGGCGAGTACCGCAACGACGGTCATTTGCGCAGACATTTTCATGGCGATCTCACGGCTGGGTGCTGATCCGTTGAGTGTAGATCCGCCACAAAACCTGTGGGAGCGAGCCTGCTCGCGAAAGCGTTGGGTCAGTCAATTTTGATCTTGGATGTGCCGGCCCTTTCGCGAGCTTGCTCGCGAAGGGGCCATGTCAGTCAGCAGATACCTTGTCGTCAGTCAGGACTTTGCGGAACGTTTCTACCAATGGCCGCAAATTAATCCGGTGCCACGCTGCCCACAATGGCGTAGTCAGCGTCAGCCACGGCAGTTCCCGCAACACCACACCCGGCGGGGCGTTATGGCTCAGGCCTTTCTGGATCATCGCAATCCCCAGCCCCGACGCTACCAAGCCCAGCGCGGTAAAAGGCTCGGTCGCCTGCATGCGCACATCCGGAGTGAACCCTGCGCGGATGCACGCGCCGAGAAACTGATCGTTGGCATCCTGACGCGGCTGCACGCCGATCCATTCCTGCTCGGCCAGATCCTCGGGACTCAATGTCGCTTGCTGCGCCAATGGATGCTGTTCCGGCAACGCCAGCAGCATCGGATCATCCAGCACCTGGAAACTCAAAAGATCCGGATCGTCATCGGTCGGCGGTTCACTCACCAAGGCAATATCGAGACTACGCTGTCGCAGGCCTTCCAACTGCTCGGCGGAACTGAGGTTGTACAACGCGACATGCACATTCGGCCGATCGGCGCGCAACACGCGCAAGGCATTGGGCAGAACCCCGGCATGCATCGCGTTTTCGATATAGCCGATGCACAGGCCGCCTTCTTCGCCGCGACCGAGCCGTTTGCCAAGGGATTCGAGGCGATTGGCGTGGGTCAGCAGGGCGCGGGTTTCGGCAAGAAAAGTCTGGCCGTCGCGGGTCAGGCGAATACGTTGCTGGCTGCGCTCGAACAGCGTCAGGCCCAAGCGCTCTTCGAGCTGGGCGATCTGCCGGCTCAGTGGCGACTGGGAAATGTGCAGCCGTTCGGCAGCGCGGCCGACGTGTTCTTCCTCGGCGACGACTACGAAGTAGCGCAATTGGCGGATGTCGATCATGTCAGACCTGTAGGGACTCAAGTGCTGCGCATTATGTCTTGGACGGTCTAGGTGTCGCAATCTAGGATCTGCTCAACGGTCACACCGACCCAGAACCTACGAGGAAAATCCAATGAGTTTGAAAGACAAACTGCCCGGCCAACTGGGCTTCGGCACCGCGCCACTGGGCAACATGTTCCGCGCCATTCCCGAGGAAGAAGCGCAGGCCACCGTGCATGCCGCGTGGGATGCCGGCGTGCGTTACTTCGATACCGCGCCGTTTTACGGATCCGGCCTGTCGGAGATCCGCCTCGGCGAAGCACTCAAGCAATACAAGCGCGATGATTACGTGCTGAGCAGCAAGGTCGGCCGGGTGATTCTCGATGAAGTCGAAGACGCCGCCGCCCGCGATCTCGGCGAGAAGAGCGGGGTGTTTGAACACGGTCGTCCGAACAAGATCGTCAACGACTACAGCGCCGACGCAACCCTGCGTTCGATCGAAGACAGCCTCAAGCGTCTGCAAACCGATCGCCTCGACATCGTCTGGGTGCACGACATCGCGCAGGATTTCTACGGTGATCAGTGGCTGGAATACTTCAACCAGGCCCGCACTGGCGCGTTCAAAGTCCTCACCCGCTTGCGCGAAGAAGGCGTGATCAAGGGCTGGGGCCTGGGCGTGAACAAAGTCGAGCCGTGCGAACTGACCCTCGATCTCAGCGAAGCGCAGCCGGATGGCTTCCTGTTGGCCGGTCGCTACACGCTGCTCGACCACGAACGCCCGTTGCAACGCTTGATGGATTCGGCACGGGCGCAGAACGTTGAAATCGTCGTCGGTGGCCCTTACAGCTCGGGAATCCTCGCCGGTGGCTCGCACTTCGAATATCAGCAGGCCAGCCCTGAGATCATCGCCAAGGTCGAACAGATCAAACGCATCGCCGCCGCTTACAACGTCGATATCAAAGCCGCTGCGCTACAGTTTTCGCTGGCTAACCCTGCTGTTGCGGCGGTCATTCCCGGCGCAAGCAAACCCGGCCGAATTGCTGAAGATGTCGCCGCATTGTCAGCCGTTATTCCTGCCGGTTTCTGGCAGGCGATGCGCGACGCCAGACTGGTTTCCGAACGTGCACCATTGCCAATCGATGAGGTGAAAGCATGAAGATTGATCTGAGTGGAAAACTGGCCATCGTCAGCGGCAGCACCGCCGGCATCGGTCTGGGCATCAGCCAGTCGCTGGCCGATTCCGGCGCCACGGTGGTGGTGATCGGCCGTGATACGGCCAAGGTCGAGCAGGCGCTGGCGAGCATTCGCGAGAAAGTGCCGGGCGCGCAGTTGCGTGGTTTGACCGCGGATCTGGGCACCGCCGAAGGCGCGCAAAAACTGTTCGCTGCTGAGCCGCGTGCCGACATTCTGGTGAACAACCTCGGCATCTTCGACGCCGTGGATTTCTTCGAAGCGCCGGACAGCGAGTGGACGCGTTTCTATGAGGTCAACGTGATTTCCGGCGTGCGCCTGGCACGGCATTACGTGCCGGCGATGGTCGAGCAGGGCTGGGGGCGGGTGATCTTCCTGTCCTCGGAATCCGGCGTCGCCACGCCAGCCGACATGATCAATTACGGCGTGACCAAAAGCGCCAATCTGGCGGTGTCCCACGGCTTGGCCAAACGTCTGGCTGGCACCGGGGTGACGGTCAATGCGATCCTGCCGGGGCCGACCTTCACCGATGGCCTGGAAGACATGCTCAAGGATGCCGCTGCCGAATCCGGGCGTAACCTGCGCGATGAAGCTGACGCTTTTGTGCGCAAGGCGCGGCCGACGTCGATCATCCAGCGTGTCGCGGATGTTGAAGAGGTCGCGCATCTGGTCACCTACATCGCTTCGCCGCTGTCCTCGGCCACCACCGGCGCCGCTTTGCGCGTTGATGGCGGTGTGGTCGACAGCCTGACTATCTGAATTCCCGAGAGAGACGTTTATTTATGCCAACAGCATCTGCAACCATCGACATCCCGGCCTCGGCCGAACAGGTCTGGCAATTGATCGGCGGCTTCAACACGCTGCCGGACTGGCTGCCGTTTATTCCCAACAGTGAACTGAGCGACGGCGGCCGCGTGCGCACCTTGCAAACCGCTGACGGCGGCGTGGTGGTCGAGCGTCTGCAAGCGTTCGATAACGCGGCGAAGACTTACAGCTATTCGATCGAACAGGCACCGTTCCCGGCGACTGATTACTTGGCGACGATCAAGGTTGAGGCCCAAGGGCAGGGTGCACGGGTGACGTGGTCGGGTCGTTTCAACGCCAAAGGCGTGAGTGATGAGGAAGTGGTGGCGTTGTTCAGCGGCATCTATCAGGGTGGCCTCGAGGCACTCCGAGCCAATTACCCCGCCTGAGCTGATGATCGTTCCCACGCTCTGCGTGGGAACGATCATGTCGGGAATCAGGAGTTTTCGATCAGGCTCTGCCGGCAATCGAGCACCAGTTTCGCCCCTCCCAGATCACTGCTGCCGACTTCAAGACTGAAGCCATGCAAGCTGACAATCGCCGCCACAATCGACAATCCGAGGCCAAAGCCACCCTGCGGCTGCCCGCCCTCGGCGCGATAGAAGCGCTGGAATACCGCTTCGCGCTCAGCCTCGGGAATCCCCGGTCCTGAGTCGTGCACTTCAATCCGCGTCTGCCCACCCGCGTTGACGCCACGCAACATCACCGTGCCGCCGACCGGGGTGAACTTGATCGAGTTGCTGAGCAGATTCGCCAATGCCTCGAACAGCAATGCCCGATCACCGTTCAGCGCCGGTAATGTTTCCGGCATGTTCAAGTCGAAACGCAGCTCGCCTTCCTCGGCCAGTGGCAGATAAAACTCATGCAGTTCTTCCAGCAATTGCACCGGATCGAGTTCGACAAAACCTGAACGGCGCTGGCGATCTTCCAGTTCGGAAATCCGCAGCAACCCACGAAACCGCGCCATCAGCGTGTCCGCTTCGGCCAGCACCAGATCCAGTTGCGCCGCTTCCTGCGAGCCTTCGCCGGCCTGCTGCTGCATGCGATACAGCTGCGCGCGCAGGCGCGTCAGCGGCGTGCGCAAATCATGGGCGATGTTGTCGCAGACGCCTTTGACTTCATTCATCAAACGCTCGATGCGTTCGAGCATGGCGTTAACGATCGCGGCGAGCATGTCCAGTTCATCGCGGCGATTGGACAGCGGCAGGCGATGGGTCAGGTCGCCGGCAACAATCGCCTGGGCGCTGTCCTGAATCGCTCGAATCCGCCGCAACGGCCGGCGCCGCAGCAAATGCCAACCGGCAATCCCCGGCAGAATCGTCAGCGACACGCCCCAGAACAACGCATGCAAAATGATCCGCGTGACGGCGAACAGCGAGCCGTTGTCGCGCAGCAACACCAGCCAGCGACCGTCGCGGGTTTGTGTGGCCACCGCATCGCAGCTGTCATTGGGCAGGGTCGGGTCATCGGAGTCGGCGCATTCGGCGAGCATATGAATCTTGCCGTCCAGCGGCAGGCCTTCGGGGATCTGCTGCAACGCGCCACCAAGATAGACGCCTTGCGCGTCGAACAAGCCATAAGCGTCGATGCCGCGAATATCGAAAGTCATGCTGGCGGCGAGCGCGTCTTCCAGTTGCTCACCGCGAAAGTGCGAAAACAGGTGCTGGCGTTGCATCAGCGAGTGTTTGGCGAGGTTGTCGAGGTAGCCGGAGACCTCGTAATACATGACCCCCATGAGGATCGCGCTCCAGGCCACGAACAGCGAACTGTACAGCGCCAGCAATCGGCTGCTGGAGGAGCGCCAGCCGTCAGACGGGTTCGGCAATGACATAACCCGAGCCCCGTACCGTGCGGATCAGCGGCACATGGCCGGCGGCGTCGATTTTCTTGCGCAGACGGCCGATGTGCACGTCGATCAGGTTGGTCCCGGGGTCGAAGTGATAACCCCAGACCTCTTCGAAAATCATCATCCGCGAAAGGATCTGGCCGCTGTTGCGCATGAGGAATTCGAGCAGCTTGTACTCGGTCGGCAACAGCGTCAGCACCTGTTCGGCGCGGCGCGCTTCGTGGCTGATCAAGTCGAGTTCAAGGTCGGCGACCTGCAGCGTCGTTGCCTGAGTAGCGCCGCTGTTCTGCCGACGCAACAGGACTTCAACCCGTGCGGCCATCTCGTCAGTGGCGAACGGTTTGGTCAGGTAGTCATCGCCGCCAGCGCGCAAGCCGCGTACGCGTTCGTCGACATCAGAGAGGGCGCTGATCATCAGGATCGGCGTGGCCACGCCCATGGTGCGCAGGGTGGTGACGATGGCCAGACCATCGAGTTCGGGCAGCATGCGGTCGAGGGTAATCAGGTCGTAGTTGCCGCTCACGGCGCGATCGAGGCCTTCGCGGCCATTGTCGACCCAGTCGACTTCCAGCCCGTGGCTGCTCAGTTCGGCGACGATTTCCCGCGCTGTCACGGCGTCGTCTTCGATGGTCAAGATACGAGTCATAGGCAGGCCTGCTGATCGGTTCAAACGGAATGGCAGCATTTTGCCAAGAAAATCCGACGACGCTTTAAATTAACTTTCATGTTCACCTGTCACAAACGCAAATTTCGAGCGCAATGGGTATTCGAGGCCAATGCATAAAACCCGCTGTTATCCGGCCCTTGTTGCAATTTGCAAGGTTTTAGGAAGTTCATTCTTTATAACAGTTTGAAATTAAAGGATTTATTTAATTCTCTCGACTGGCACGGTCGCTGCAATTCCTCTGATGACGAGTTGTAACACCATTTTTCATGCCTGGAGCAGAACAACAATGAATAGATCCCCTGATGGGTTTTATCCCGCCGTTGAAGAGTCGAGCAGCGTTTCGGGCGTGTCCTGGGGCGCGATCTTCGCAGGTGCTGCGGCTGCCGCTGCCCTGTCGATGATTTTGGTCCTGCTCGGGTTCGGTTTGGGTTTCTCTGCCGTTTCACCGTGGGCCGGAGAGGGCGTCAGTGCCAAGGGCCTGGGCATTTCGACAATCGTCTGGCTGGCGGCGACGCAAATCATCGCTTCCGGTATGGGCGGCTACATCGCCGGTCGCCTGCGGGTGAAGTGGGCGAACATGCACGGTGACGAAGTGTATTTCCGCGACACCGCGCACGGCTTCCTTGCCTGGTGTGTGGCTACGTTGGTTACCGCAGTGCTGGTGGTCGGTTCGGTCAGCAGCGTCATCAGTGGTGGTGTGCAGGCCGGTGCCAGTGTTGCTGGCGGTGCTGCTGGTGCCATGACTCAGGCAGCCGGTACCGCAGCGGCGAACACTGACAGTAACCAGTATGGTTATTACATCGACAGCCTGTTCCGCGATGACCGTCCGGCCTCCGTCAGCGATGACGCCGCGCATGGCGCCGTGGCCCGTATCTTCGCGCAAAGCCTGGCCAACGGTCAGCTGAGTGCCGAAGACCGTACCTACCTCGCGCAACTGGTCGCCCAACGGACCAACCTGACTCAGGCCGATGCCGAGCGTCGCGTCGATGAAATCTACGCGCGCACTCAGAAAGCTCTGGCCGACGCCAAGCTGAAAGCTCAACAAGCCGCCGACACCGCTGCGAAAGTCGCTGCCTGGACCTCGCTGTGGATGTTCATCTCGCTGTTGGCCGGTGCGTTTTTCGCCAGCCTCGCGGCTACTTACGGCGGTCGTCGCCGGGATGCCGTCGAGTACGTTGAAGTCGACACCTACACCACGACCACTCCAGTCCGTTAAACAAGGAGCATGACCATGCGCTCATTACTGCTGTTTTTCCTCGGCGTACCGATCCCGATCATCATCCTGATCGCCCTGTTCGTGCACTGATTGCTCCATTGAGGCCCATGCCTCGGCCGCTTCCACCTTCGGGTGGAAGCGGCTTTTTGCTTTCTGGCGGGCAACAAGGCGAGAATCCGCGCTGTGCTGTATTTCGATAGACCTCTGATTAAGGATGAGAACGTTGAACAAGAAGGAAATCAAACGTCAGGTGAGCGAGATGCTCGACGCCGGTCGCTCGAAAACCGAAACCTTCAATGCGTTGTCCGGCGGCGCAGTCAAGGACAAGGTGCTGGCGTATCTGATCGGCTCGTGGCCCGATCCAGAATTGATTGATCGTCACGCCGGCAAGATAAAGGTGCTGCTCGGGCTGACCTATATCCAGGCGTTGATCGGGCTGGTGGGCGGTTATTTCCTCGGTCTGACGATCAGCACCGGTTGGGCCATCGGCATGGGGTTGTTTGCCGGTGTCGTACCTTTGCTGTTCGCTTGGGGCTTTTACCGCAACGTGGCGCAGGCCTACACCGTGTATGTATTTCTCTCGATCACCCAGATGCCACGTATGTTCAAGGACTATGGCGAAGATCCGATAGGCACGGTGATTGGCGTAGCGATCACGTTGGCCATGGTCTTTTTCGTCGCTTGGCTGAAAAACCTGCTGTTTCCTGACCTGGGTTTCTTCGGTGCAAAAAAGATCAAAGGGCAGTTCGTCTTCTCCAATTGATCGTTGGACAATCCAACCGCTTTCACTGGCCTGGATCAATATTTCGAGCGGCGAGATCGCCTAACGTAAATGATCCCGGCCTTTGCTGAGGTATGAACTACAGTGCTTCACGCGCACCTTGTTGCGCTGACGGAGTACCCGTGTCGACGCCCCTCACAGCCACAATAAACGCGTCGACCCGGTGTAGTGCAGCAAGGAGCTGACACCACCTCAACCGAACTTTCACGGATGAACATTGCAATGCACTGCCAAGAAAGAACCTTCGATATCCAGCCGTTGGCGCAGGCGGACATGACCGTCCACATCAACGGTCAAGCGGTCACCGCCGCCATCGGCGAAACCGTCCTCAGCGTTATTCAATCCCTCGGCGTACGCCAGATTGCCCGCAACGATCACGACCAGATCACCGGCGCCTATTGCGGCATGGGCGTTTGCCAGTGCTGTCTGGTGAAAATCAACGGCCGACACAAACGGCGTGCCTGCCAGACTGTGGTGCGCGACGGCATGCAGATTGAAACACAGGTCAACCGCATCACCGCGCAGGAGGTGGTCGTATGAGCCTGCAACCGGTGATCGTCGGCGGCGGCCCGGCGGGGATGGCAGCGGCCATCGAACTGGCGCGCCACGGCGTGCGCTGCACCTTGCTCGAAGAAGCGTCGCGCCTCGGCGGTGTGGTCTATCGCGGGCCGTTGCGTGACGGCGTGCAACTGGATTATCTCGGCCCTCGTTACTCCGAAGCGCTGGGCAAACTGCACGGTGATTTTCAGGAGCAGGCCGGGCTGATCGACGTGCGCCTCAACCATCGCGTGGTCGGCGCCGAAGGTACCCGCGCCCTGGTGGTGCTGGATGGCGACGAGCAACTGCACGAAATCGATTACCCGCAATTGCTCTTGGCCGCTGGTTGCCACGAACGCAGCGTGCCGTTTCCGGGCTGGACCTTGCCGGGGGTGATCATGCTCGGCGGTCTGCAACTGCAAATCAAAAGCGGTGTGGTCAAGCCGCAAGGGCCGGTGATCATCGCCGGCACGGGGCCGCTGCTGCCGCTGGTGGCGACACAACTGCATGCCGCAGGCGTCAGCGTCGCGGGCGTGTATGAAGCTTGCGCGTTCGGCAAAATCGCCCGCGAAAGTCTGGCGCTGCTGAACAAGCCGCAATTATTCCTCGACGGTTTGAGCATGCTCGCCTACCTGAAACTGCACGGCATCCCGATGAACTACGGCTGGGGCGTGGTCGAAGCCCACGGCGAGGGCGAGCTGAAAAGCGTCAGCGTCGCGCCGTACTCGGCCACTTGGGAGCCGGACATGTCCCGCGTCGAGCGCTTCGAAGCCAAAACCCTGGCGGTCGGTTACGGCTTTATTCCACGCACGCAACTGAGCCAGCAAATGGGCCTGGATCACGGCTTCAGCGACGACGGTTACCTGCGCGCCAACGCCAACGTCTGGCAACAAAGCAACGAACCTCACGTGCATCTGGCCGGTGACATGGGCGGGATTCGCGGTGGAGAAGCGGCGATGCTCGCCGGCAAGATCGCCGCGACCTCGATCCTGCTGCAACGCGGAGTGCTCGAAGAAGAGCTGGCGCGGGTTCGTCGCGACCGCTACTTGGGCAAACTCAAAGCCATCGTGCGCTTCCGCGCCGCCGTGGATCGCTACACCGAACGCGGCGTCGGCCAGACCGCATTGCCTGCCGCGGACACGGTGATCTGCCGTTGCGAGCACGCCACCCGCGCCGACATCGACCTGGCGCTGGAGCAGGGCGTGCAAGACATCGCCAGCCTGAAAATGCGTACCCGCGTGAGCATGGGCGATTGTCAGGGACGGATGTGCGTCGGCTACTGCAGCGATCGCCTGCGTCAAGCGACTGGCCGCAAGGATGTCGGTTGGCTGCGCCCGCGTTTCCCGATCGATCCGATTCCTTTTTCCGCGTTCCAGTCTGTCGGCACGGAGGCCGCTGCCCATGAGTAAGTTCTATGACGTGGTCATTGCCGGTGGCGGCGTGATCGGGGCGTCCTGCGCCTATCAACTGTCCAAACGCAAAAACCTCAAAGTGGCGCTGATCGACGCCAAGCGTCCCGGCAACGCGACTCGTGCGTCGGCCGGTGGTTTGTGGGCGATCGGTGAGTCGGTCGGTCTCGGTTGCGGGGTGATTTTCTTCCGCATGATGTCGGCCAACCGCAAGCGCGAAACCCAGGGCGCGGCGGTCGCCGTGGACGCGAGCACGCCGCACATTCTGCCGGAGTCGTTTTTCGATTTTGCCTTGCAGTCCAATGCGCTGTACCCGGCGCTGCACCGCGAACTCAAAGACAACCACGGGATGGATTTCAAGTTCGAAAAGACCGGGTTGAAGTTCGTCATTTATGACGATGAAGATCGGCTCTACGCCGAGCACATCGTCGGCTGCATTCCACACCTGGCCGATCAGGTGCGCTGGCTCGATCAGGCTGCGCTGCGCGAGGCTGAGCCGAGCGTCAGCCATGAAGCACGCGGGGCGCTGGAGTTTCTCTGTGACCATCAGGTCAGCCCGTTCCGCCTCGCCGATGCCTACATGGAAGGCGCGCGGCAGAACGGCGTCGACATCTTCGTCAACACCAACGTCACCGGCGTGTTGCATCACGGCAGCCGCGTCACAGGTGTGCAGACGGCCGAGGAGGGCGTGTTCCACTGCAAGACGCTGATCAACGCTGGCGGTGCCTGGGCGGCGGATCTGAGCGAATGGGCGACGGGCATTCGCATTCCGGTGAAACCGGTTAAAGGCCAGATTCTGCTCACCGAGCGCATGCCGAAAATCCTCAACGGCTGCCTGACCACCAGCGACTGCTACGTGGCGCAGAAGGACAACGGCGAGATCCTGATCGGCAGCACCACCGAAGACAAAGGCTTCGACGTCACCACCACCTACCCGGAAATCGCCGGACTGGTGCAGGGCGCGGTGCGGTGTCTGCCGGAGCTCAAGGATGTGAATCTGAAGCGTACTTGGGCGGGGTTGCGTCCGGGCTCGCCGGATGAGTTGCCGATTCTCGGGCCGATGCGCGGGGTGGAGGGTTATCTGAATGCCTGCGGACATTTCCGCACCGGGATTCTGACCTCGGCGATTACCGGTGTACTGCTGGATAAACTGGTCAACGACGAACCGCTGCCGCTGGACATCACACCGTTTTTGGCGGATCGGTTTGAGGTGGCGCCGGTCAAACAAGCGCTGGAGCTGGAACTGGCCTGACACCGATCCCCTGTGGGAGCGAGCCTGCTCGCGAATGCAATCTGTCAGAAACGAATAGGTTGACTGACACACCGCTTTCGCGAGCAGGCTCGCTCCCACATGGGGTTTTGTATGTGGCTCAGGATTTGCGCGATTCTTCTTCGAGCTGATCCGACTCGAACAACCGCGCCAGTTCCGCCCGGGCTTCCTGGGCGGTTTGCAGCACTTTGGCGGCGTCGTCGTAGATCGCGTGCTGTGCCTCCAGCACCTGTTCATCGTGATGCTTGAAGCGCTTGATCCGCGCATCGGCCTGGGCCTGGGTGAGACCGAGCCCGACCAACGTGCGCCGACTCATCTCCAGACTTGAGTAATACGTCTCACGAATCGCCTCCGCGCCAACATCGACCAAACGGTGCACGTGCTGACGGTTACGCGCCCGGGCGATGATCTTCATGTGCGGATACAGCTTGCGCACCACCTCGGCGGTCTTGATGTTGGTCTCCGGATCATCCGTGGCAATCACGAAATATTCCGCCTCGCCGACCTTGGCCGCATTGAGGATTTCCGGGCGCATCGGGTCGCCGTAGAACACCGGCACACCGCCGAAACTGCGTGACAGTTCAATGGTTTCCACCGACGTATCCAGCGCAACGAATTTGATGTTCTGCGCACGCAGAATCCGCGCGACGATCTGGCCCATCCGGCCCATGCCAGCGATCACTACACGCGGCGTGTCAGTGTCGATCTCACGGTATTTTTCCGGCACTTCCACCGGCTGCACTTTCGGGCTGACCAGCCGCGCGCAGAGCAACAGCAACAACGGCGTCACCGCCATCGACAAGGTGATGGTCAGCACCAGCAAGTCATACAGGCGCGGTTCGAACAGACCCTGATCGCGACCGATCTTGAACACCACAAAAGCAAACTCACCACCGGCCGCCAAGACGATACCGAGGCGAATCGCACTGACCTTGTTCAAGCCACCGGCCAGACGCCCGACGACGAACAGCAGCGGCAGTTTCAGGCCGATCAACAGCAGCGTCAGCCCCAACACGGTGATCGGCGCGCTGAGCAGCAAGCTGAGATTGGCGCCCATGCCGACACTGATAAAAAACAACCCGAGCAGCAGCCCCTTGAATGGCTCGATCTGCGCTTCCAGCTCATGACGATATTCCGAATCCGCGAGCAGCAGACCGGCAAGAAACGCCCCCAGCGCCATCGACACACCGACCAGATCCATCAACCACGCCGTGCCGATCACTACCAACAGCGCCGTGGCCGTCGACACTTCCGGCAGCCCGGTTTTCGCCACCACGCGGAACACCGGACGCAGCAGATAACGCCCGCCGATCACCACCACGGCAATGCCGCCGAGTACCTGCAGGCTGTGCCGAATATCGTCGGCGGTACTGGTGTGGTGATCGACACCGGCGAGCATCGGCACCAGCGCAATCAACGGAATTGCAGCGATGTCCTGAAACAGCAGAATCGCAAATGCCAGCCGCCCGTGAGGGCTGGTCAGTTCCTTGCGCTCGGCGAGACTTTGCAGACCGAATGCCGTCGAGGAAAGGGCCAGGCCGAGGCCGAGCACAATTGCGCTGTTCAGCGGTTGGCCAAACACCGACAGCGCCAGCACGCCAATCACCGAAGCCGTCAGCAGCACCTGCGCCAGACCGACGCCGAACACCGATTTGCGCATCACCCACAAGCGTCGCGGCGACAGCTCAAGGCCGATGATGAACAGCAGCAACACCACGCCGAGTTCGGAAATATGCGCGACGCTTTGCGGATTGCCAATCAGGCCCAACACCGACGGGCCGATGATCACCCCGGCAAACAGATAACCGAGCACGGCGCCCAGTTGCAGACGTTTGGCCAAAGGCACGGTGAGCACGGCCGCGAACAGAAAGACGACGGCGGCTTGCAACAGATTGCCTTCATGGGGCATGGGGGGTTACTCCTGACAACGGTACGGCGGGGGGGACAAGGATAAGGGCTACAGCGACTTTTCATCCACCGAAGATCCCCTGTAGGAGCGAGCCTGCTCGCGAATGCGGAGTGTCAGCCAGCATAGATGTCACTGACAGAATGCATTCGCGAGCAGGCTCGCTCCCACAGAGGATTTTCATCGTTTCTATAATATCTGGCATCAATTGGTTACATTTATAACCTAAGCAAATCAATCTCCCGAGTTCCCGCCATGGCCATCAACTTCGACCTCAACGATCTGCAAGCCTTTCGCGCCGTGGTCGAGCAGGGCAGTTTCCGCAAGGCCGCCGACACCGTGCGCCTGTCGCAACCGGCGTTGAGCCGGCGCATCGAAAAGCTAGAAGACGCCCTCGGCGTCAAACTCTTCGAACGCACCACGCGCAAGGTCAGCCTGACCCAGGCCGGGCGCGGATTCATGCCCAGTGTCGAGCGTTTGCTCGATGATCTCGACGTGGCGTTGCTGGGCATCAGCGAAGTCGCTTCGACCCGTTTAGGCCACGTCACCGTCGCCTGCGTGCCCTCGGCGGCGTACTACTTCATGCCCCGCGTGATCGCGCGCTATCACCAGCAATTCCCGCGCATCAAAGTCAAAGTGCTCGACTCCAGCGCGCACGATGTCTTGAGTGCGGTGGTCAATGGCGAGGCGGATTTCGGCTTGAGTTTTCTCGGCACGCAGGATGCCAAAGTCGAGTTCGAACCGCTTGTGCAGGAGTGCTACGTCGTCGCTTGTCGCCGCGATCATGCGTTGGCCGGACGCAGCAGCGTGAGCTGGGACGAGTTTTATCAGCAGGATTACATCTCGCTGGACAAGACCTCCGGCAACCGCTTTCTGCTCGATCAGGCCTTGAGCAGCGTGGTGCCGCAGCGTTCGAGCATCTGCGAAACCCGCCATGTGACGACGATGATCGGTCTGGTGGAGGCGGGGTTGGGTGTGGCGGCGGTGCCGCTGATGGCGATGCCCGGGCCGGATCATCCGATCCTGACGCGGGTGCCGCTGACCGATCCGCAAGTGATGCGCAGTGTCGGCATCATCAAGCGCCGGGGTCGTACGTTGACCCCGGCGGCACTGGAACTGGAGCGGCTGGTGATAGAAATGAAAGTCCAGCCGCCTACGATCAGCGCTTGACCGAATCCAGCCCGGTGGCCTGCACGTCAGCTTGCGCGGCCGGAGCGGCGAGGTAAGCGAGCAGGGCTTTGGCCTCTTGCGGATGCTGTGCGCCGACCGGAATCCCGGCAGCAAACCGCGTCACCGATTGCACCGATTCCGGGATCTTCGCCACGAAACTCACGCCCGGCACCGGCAGCAATTCGCTGACCTGCTGGAAGCCCAATTGATAGTCGCCGGTAGCAACCACCGAGCCGACCGGGACTTTCGGGATCATTTTGGCCTTCGCTTTCAGCTGATCTTCGATCCCCAGTTTCTTGAACAACTGCTGCTCGATGTACACGCCGCTGGCGCTGTCGGAGTAGGCCACGGACTGCGCGTCAAGCAAGGTTTTCTTCAAGGCGTCGACGCTGCTGATGTCAGGTTTCGGCGCGCCTTCACGCACCACCAGGCCGATCCGCGAATCTGCCAGCTCAACGCGCGAAGCCGGATCGACCTTGCCTTGTTTGATCAAATCATCGAGGGCGTAGCCAACCATGATCACCACGTCGGCGTGCTCACCGCGCGCGAGGCGATTGGGGATCGCCTCCGGCGCCTTGCCCATCGACGGGCCGAGGCTGGTGGTCAGTGTGTTGCCGCTGGCGGCGGCGAATTTCGGCCCGAGAATCTTGTAGGCGGCAGTGAAGCCCCCGGAGGTCATCACACTCAATTCTTCGGCCTGGGCCGCGAGGTTGAACGCGAGACCGGCGAGCAGGGCGGTGACAGTAAACAGTTTTTTCATGGCGAGTTTTCCTCAGGCCGCGACAGGTTGCAGACGACCACCGGCACGGCGGTACAGATAAAGAGTGGCGCACAAGGCACACAGCGCACCGATGCTCATCCAGTAACCCGGCGCGGCTTTGTCGCCGGTGTACTGAATCAGGAAGGTCGACATCGCCGGGGTGAAGCCACCGAAAATGGCGGTGGCCAGGCTGTAGGCGAGGGAGAAACCGGCAACCCGCACTTCAACCGGCATGATCTCGGTGAGCGCCGGAATCATCGCGCCGTTGTACAAACCGTAGATAAACGACAGCCACAATAGCGACAGCAACATGTGGCTGAAGCTCGGCGCCTGCACCAGGTACGACAGCGCCGGATAGGTGGTAGCCAGGGCCAGCAGCGACATGGCGATCAGCACCGGACGCCGGCCGATCCGGTCGGACAACAGGCCGCCAATCGGCAGCCAGAAGAAGTTCGACACACCGACCAGCAACGTCACCAGCAGTGCGTCGGAGGTGCTCAGGTGCAGCACGGTTTTGCCGAAGGTCGGCGCGTACACGGTGATCAGGTAAAACGCGGTGGTGGTCAGCGCGACCATCAACATGCCGCCGAGTACCACGCCCCAGTTCTGGCCGAGGGTGCGGAACACTTCGCCCATACTCGGGCGGTGTTTGCGTGCGGCGAACTCTTCGGTTTCCGCCAGGTTACGGCGCAGGAAAAAGATGAACGGCACGATCATGCAGCCGACGAAAAACGGAATCCGCCAGCCCCAATCGGCCACCACCTCCGGCGCCATCCACGCGTTCAGCGCATAGCCCAAAGCGGCGGCGACAATGATCGCCACTTGCTGACTGGCCGACTGCCAAGCGGTGAAGAAACCTTTGCGGCCCGGGGTGGCGATCTCGGCGAGATACACCGACACACCGCCCAGTTCCGCCCCGGCCGAGAAGCCTTGCAGCAAGCGTCCGATCAATACCAGCGCGGGGGCAAACAGGCCGATGCTTTCGTAACCGGGCACCAGCACAATCAATATCGTGCCGCTGGCCATGATCGACAAGGTGACGATCAAACCTTTGCGCCGACCGACATCATCGATGTACGCACCGAGCACAATGGCGCCCAGCGGACGCATCAAGAAGCCTGCGCCGAACACCGCAAAGGTCATCATCAGGGAAGCGAACTCACTGCTCGCCGGAAAGAACACCGCCGCGATCTGCGTGGCGTAGAAACCGAACAGGAAGAAATCGAACTGTTCGAGGAAGTTGCCCGAGGTCACCCGGAAAATGGCGCCGGCCCGCGAGCCGTTGTGTGGGATTGAGGCTGTCATAGAAAAGTACTCCACCGCTTTTATGACGTGCGCGACGGGAGGGCGGCGCACGGTTTTTATTGAGGCGGATGGTGGCGCAGGTGTAACTGGATGTTAATTGCATTGTTGGCATGGATTGATGTGCAAAGTGGATCAATCCGTCTATGCCGATACCGCAGACCATTGTGGGAGCGAGCCTGCTCGCGAAAGCGGTGGCCCAAGCAATGAAGATGTTGAATGTGCCAACCCCTTCGCGAGCAGGTTTTGTCGCACCTGCAAACTCAGGACATTGCAACTGCACGGTGAGCAGTGTCACGGGTGCTGTCAGCCATTCCGGCGTGTGCGGCAAGCAATGGTGGTAGCGGGCAGTCGAGCAAGTCCGCGACGGCGCGAAACAGTTCTGCTTCAGCCACGGTGATCACGCCATCGTGCATCACGCAGCGGGTCATGGCATCGAGCAATGCCGGACGCTCCTCTGGCATGAGATGGCGCAGGCGCTTGATCGCCGCTTCCAGCCCCACCAGATCTTCCAGTTCGGCGCGCATTTCCTCGGGCTGTTCGAACGCAAGACCTTGCCAGGCAAACTGAATGGCCTGCGACGCTGCCGATAGATTGTCCTGTCCGGCTCGGGCCATTGCGGTTAACAGTGTCATGAGTTCTTCGGCGCACTGGAACAGTCCGAATTTGAACTGCACCGGTGTCGCGCCTTCAACATTGCGCTCGACGATGCGCAACAGCGTCCACTCCAGCAACTCTGTTTCGTTATCCGCTTCGATCAGCAAATTCAGATTGTGCTTGACCTTGGCAAAAGGCTTTTTGCCAAGCTCTCGCAGACTCGGGATGGCCAGATCCAGCAACGGCAGGCGCAGGCCGGGACTCAGCGACGACAGCGGTTCACGCAGCTGATTCAAATAGTCGAACACCGTGGCGTCGATTTGCGACTTCAGTAACTCGACTTGCATGCCCAGCAGGGAGGCTGAACGCGACAGCAGCAGGCCATACACAACGGCCTCGGCGCCCTCAATATTGCGTGCTGCCATTTTGAGTTCGTGCGGAATGTCTTCCAGCACGCGGCGAGCTTCCATCAGATGTTCTGGCTGCGGCGCGCCAATGGCTGCCACGGAGGCCTGGACCGCATTCATGTCGTAGAGCACCGACTTGGCCGCAGCGGGGATACCGCCGAATGCATCGGGCACCGGCAGAGCGACCGAAGGTTGTGCATCTGCGGGCGGCGCCGCCACTTTGATGAAGCTGCCATCCCAGTGCGCATCGACCCGACGGATCCGCTCATTCAAATCCGGATGGGAAGCCGTCGAGTCGGTGCTCGAGTAACCCGGTCCGAAATACAAATGGCTGTATTCCTCCGCGCGCGCGGAATTGATGCGTGCACCCAGTTCATAACCGCCAATTTTCTTCAACGCACCGGCGATGCTTTGCGGGTTGCGGGTGTATTGCACCGCCGTTGCATCGGCGAGGAATTCACGCTGTCGACTGATGGCAGATTTGATCATATTGCCGAAAATCGTCCCCGCTATACCCACAAACAACAGTACAAAACCAATCAACATCGGTATCGCGACGAACTTGCTGCGCTGCAGCGGGGTTTTACCGACCTGCTCGGTGCCTTCCAGGATATAGCTGCCGGTCAACCCGAGAACCATGATCCCGTGGACGATGGCAATCAGTCGCGTGTTGAGGCGCATGTCACCGTTATAGATATGACTGAACTCATGGGCGATTACCCCTTGCAGCTCTTCACGGGTCAGCACATTGATTGCGCCCTGAGTGACGCCGATGACGGCGTCCTGTGGTGTGAGTCCCGCCGCGAAGGCGTTGATGCCCAGATCGGGCAGCAAGTACACCGAGGGCACGGCGGTGCCGGAGGCGATGGCCATTTCTTCCACCACGTTCATCAATCGCTGCTCTTCCAGCGTTTGCGCGCTGTGGTTGATCACGCGTCCTTCGAGGCGCCGCGCAACCACTTTGCCGCCTTCTGACAACTCCATGAGTTTGGACAGACTGCCCAGCAGCACGATGCCGACGACCACGGCTGACACGGTCATGACCAGTTGCCGGTCGAGTTCCAGATCCATCAGGACTTTACCGCTGCCATCCTCGACCGGAATGGTCATCAGCACACACGACACTGCGATCAGACTGAGCACCGCCATGAACATCAAGAAAATGAGGTAAACGGTGCGGCGCTTGGCCCGGCGCTGTTGTTCAAAGAAATTCATGTTGCCATCCGTTGGCTGAGGGTCAGAACGAAACCTTTGGCGCTTCCTGAATGGCCGCGCTATCAGCGAACGTCAACGCCGAGGCATCGGCACCATGGCCGAACAGCGGGGCGAGCAGGGCTGCCGGGAAACTTTGCTTAAGCGTGTTGTAGGTCATCACTGCATCGTTGTAAGCCTGGCGGGCAAAACTGACTTTGTTTTCGGTGCTGCTCAGCTCTTCACTCAGTTGCTGCATGTTTTGCGACGCTTTGAGTTCCGGGTACGCTTCAACCGTTACATTCAACCGGCCCATGGCATTGCTCAGCGCGCTGTCGGCCTGGCCCAGTTGCGCGATGCTCTGGGCATTGCCCGGCTGCGCCTGAGCGGCCTGAAGACCGGCGACGGCGTTGTTGCGCGCGGCAATCACCGCTTCCAGGGTTTCGCGCTCGTGGGTCATATAACCCTTGGCGGTGGCCACCAGATTGGGTATCAGGTCATAGCGGCGCTTGAGTTGCACTTCGAGTTGCGCGAAGGCGTTTTTGATTTGATTGCGTCGAGCGACGAGGCTGTTGAAAAGGAAGATGGCATAGAGGGCGAGGAGGCCGCCAACGACCAAAAGGATGACGAGGGTGCTGTTCACGGTGATGTCCTTGTTCACACGGTGGAATGGGGCGCGGCATGTTAGCGCAAATGCAAAAAAACAAGGAATGATTCCCGAACCCGGCAGTCCGAGTTCAGGTAGCACACATCTCAGGAGGTTCACCGATGAACAGCAAAACCCTAATCGCCAGCCTGGCCCTCGTCGCCGGCATTGCCGGGATCAGCCCACTTGTTCAAGCGGCGCAAACCTCAAATGAACAGGCCGTGCAATCCCCGACCAGCGACCGTGAACTGAAGGTCAACGACCGTGCGCCTGAAATGTATCAGCGCAAGGACAAAGCACTGGAAAACTGGAAATCCAAAGGTCTGAAAGCGCCGATCGACCAGGCCCAATGGGTGCAGATCAACGACAAGTACGTGATGGTGATGATTACCAACGGGACGATTGTCGAGATGCAACCGGTGGAGCGTTAATTTTTACGGCAATATCTGGCCATGAACGGGCGATCAAAATCGAGCGTCGTATGAATACAACCTCGTACGACGTTTCGAATGAATCGAAGTCAATGCCAGCATCATGAAAAAACAAGCTACGGCATCAAAAACAAGGCACTCCCCGCTTCGGTGAAATGATATTTAACTCGCCTATTCCATCGAGTTGACAGCAATGGATGGGGTGATGGCAAAATGATGGTTTGCCGCGTCTACATGGACTGTCATGACTATCAATTTCGGATTCACCGTTAAAGACTACAAATGTTTCAAGTCACGCGGAGCCAGTATTCACCAAATCAAGCCCATCAATTTGTTGATCGGTAGAAATAATGTAGGTAAGTCGACTTTTCTTGAAATGTTGGACTTTTTATGTGCTGCCGATGTCTGGGACGGCAGTCCATTTGAGGAAATAGAGCTCTTTGAAACGCTTACTGATGATGTATTCGCAAGGATAGATTTTGATGAGCAAGCTTATGTAGATGAGCCTGAGCCAGAAGCCGTTGATCACGAGCATCTCAGAGGAGCTGTGGTTACATACAGGGAACGTCAACACGATACCGCGTATGTCGGGGTCAATTGTGAAGTTTCGGAATATGAACAGTCTGGTCTGACAAATCGATATTCGACAAATATGTTTCGTAGTGAGGTGAATGGAGGATATCTAGCGACTGAAAAAATTCTCGATAAGAAACATGTAAGATTGCGTGCCGATCGCGATATTGTTCCAGAAGTCGATGTGCAAAATATTACCTTCACGGATAATGGGGTTGGAGCGACGCAAATAGTTCATGCGCTCTCCCATCATTCTGAACGGGATAGAGAGCTTATTACAAAAAACTTTTTAAGTGCATTGAATGAGGTGTTCAGTCCCGATACTCGGTTCATTGAAATGACAACGAAATATCACAAGGCCGAAAAGTTTTGGGAGATTTATCTTTCTGAAGACGGGGCGAAGCTGTATCCGCTGTCCCAGTCTGGAAGTGGATTAAAGACGATTATTCTGGTGCTGCTGAATCTGTTGGTTCGGCCAAAATTTGAAGATTTTCCGGTTTCTGAGTACATATTTTCTTTTGAAGAATTAGAGAACAATCTGCATCCTAGCCTGCAGCGCAGATTATTCAAGTATCTCGAGAATTTTGCGGTGAGTAATAAGTGCCATATGTTTATTACCACTCACTCCAGTGTGGCCATTGATACGTACAGTTATTCGGATAATGCGCAGATAAATCATATTCAAAAAGTAGATGAAGAAGTGGCCGGGTTCGTTGTTAGCGACAACTCCCACGGGTATCGTGTGTTGTCCGACCTCGGGAATAGAGCCAGCGATCTGTTGCAAGCCAATGGTCTGCTCTGGGTGGAAGGGCCATCAGATCGCATATACATTAATAAGTTTATTGATATTTTTGGCGAGGGAGAGCTTCGCGAAGGCGTGCATTTTCAGTATGCCTACTTTGGCGGGAGTCTCTTGAAACATTTGGATATGTCTCTCCCTGAGCATGATGTCAGTGAGGCTTTAAATGTTTTGCGGATTAATAAAAATGCGGTACTTATTTGTGATGGTGACAGGCGTCAACCAGGTGATCCATTGAAGGCTAGAGTGATAAAGGCTATGGAGGACCTAAAATCTACGGGCGGGTATTCGTGGGTTACAGAGTGCAGAGAAATCGAAAATTGTATTCCTAAGGAGGCCTTTCAGTCGGTAAACGCATTAAGTAATATTGCGAATATCGGAATGCATGAGTCGATACTGGAGTTTTTGACCCGGCATAAAGTTACTGAAGCCTCTGAATACACTCAAAAATTTGATAAAGCTAAAGAATATGTAAAGTACTTTACGCAAAAAAATTTGGAGTTTCGTCCTGAGATTGAATTGAATATGAAGGCAATATGTTCCCGTATTCGAAGCTGGAATTTTATGTAGCTGGTCGCTCAAGCATTTAATAAAACCTAAATCATTTGCCTCGGCTTGGTGGACGAACCATGCGCGGGGCATTTTTCCATAAGGCTTAACGTTCTTTGGCGCGTTCAGCCTCTATATCGGTAAGTGGTTCATCACCTGCCCACCCCCCAACCGATACTGATTATTGCCACTGCGCTTGGCCTCATACATCGCCAGATCGGCAATGTGCAGCAACCGGTCCATCGCCGTCGCATGGTCCGGAAACACCGCCACCCCAAGGCTGGTGCCGATGTGGCGCTGGTCGTTGCCGATGCTGATCGGGGGCGACAGTTCGATGAAGATTTTCTGGCAGATGCTGCGGGCTTCGTCCTGCAAACTCAGGCTCGGCGCCAGGCCTTGCAGGATCACCACAAACTCATCGCCGCCAATGCGCGCGACGGTGTCGGTGGCGCGCAGGATGCGTTTCAGCCGCGTGGCCATGGTGATCAGCACCCGGTCGCCGGCGGCATGGCCGTAGCGGTCGTTGATGGTTTTGAAGCCGTTGAGGTCGACGAATACCAGTGCGACGCGGGTCTCGGTCTGCCGCGCGTGATCCAGCGCTTCCGACAAGCGTTGTTCCAGCACCAGGCGATTGGGCAGGCCGGTCAGCGGATCGAAGTGAGCGAGGTGTTGCAGGTAGCTGGCCGAGGCTTTTTCTTCGGTGATGTCGCGCACCACACCCATCATTTTCACCACCGCGTCGTGGTCGTTGCGCACCACGTTGCCGGTTTCCCGTAGCCAGCGAATCGTGCCGTCGGGCCACACCACGCGGTATTCCTCATCGTGGTTTTCGCCGGTCTCTAGGCAACGCAGTTCACCTTCGCGCACCTTGGTGCGGTCGTCCGGATGGACACAGGAACAGAACAGCGCATAGGACGGGGTGATCTCGCCGATCTTGAACCCGAACATGCCGTAAATCGCATCCGACCAGTACAGCCGATCCGTGTCGACTTCCCAGTCCCAAGTCCCGATGCGCGCAAAGTACTGGCTGCGTTTAAAGCGCTCGACGTCGCCGTCCTGCTGAATGTGTTGGCTATCGGCGGCCCGTCTCAGCAGATCCCGATATTGCGCGAGCTGCCGGCGCAAATCGCGTTCGCGCCACAGCAGCAGAGCGATGATGGCGAGCAAGATCGCGCCCACGGCAAGGCTGATCCAGAACAGAGTCATTCGGGCGCTGCCAGCATGGCGGGTCGATCCGTGGAGTAGTGGCGGTTGGCTATGTTAATGCTTCATTACTCGGTTCGGATACCATGTTGATCTGCGCTGGCAGGTTGCCAATCCCCGGCATTTCTGGGAAAACGGCGACCGGCTGAACAATAGAGTGAATGTTATGAATGATGAACTGCAGGTAATCGATCTTCAGGTCGGCGAAGGCAAAGCCGCCGTCAAAGGCGCGCTGATCACCACCCAATACACCGGATGGCTGGAAGATGGCAGCGAGTTCGATTCTTCCTACAGCCGTGGCAAACCTTTTCAGTGCGTGATTGGTACGGGGCGGGTGATCAAGGGTTGGGATCAGGGGTTGATGGGGATGCAGGTGGGGGGCAAGCGCAAATTGCTGGTGCCGGCGCATCTGGGGTATGGCGAGCGGACGATGGGCAAGATTCCGCCGAATTCGAATCTGGTGTTTGAGATTGAGTTGTTGGAAGTGCTGACGCGGGAGGATTGATACCGGGTCGTTTTTTACGCTTGGGAATAAATGCGATGGATGTGTGGCAGTGGGTTTCACAAGTTGCCGATTGGCTGGTGGAGAGGCATGCCTCGCGCAGAGGATCGACTTACAACTACATGTATTTCGTTTCCGCTGCCGCTGCAGTTGGCAGCTGGGTAGTCGCGAAAGAACTGCTCGCCAAACGCAAGGCCCTAAAAGCAAGCGTGTCTGAAGCTCTGCAAAATGAAACGTTACGTGCGATGTCCTTTGCTCAGGAGGATGGGCGACCAGTCAAACGCACTGCGACGTTGGTCCGACAGGCAGAAACCTTTTTCGTCACGGTCATTCGTCATGATGATGAAGAGCGCGTGGAGTCATCCAGTGAAGCGTTGCACTCGCTGGACGATGTCGACGTTTACTTGCGTGACCACACACCCTTTATCCTCGCGGATTTTCGAGCGTCGTGACTCACGCGTCCGATGCAGAAAGAACGCTTTCGCGAGCAGGCTCACTCCCACATTGGGACGGCGGTGTACTCGAATGTCGCGAGTAACCGCGAACAACTGTGGGAGCGAGCCTGCTCGCGAAGAACGATTACACGGTCAATCAGGCTGCGTGCGCCATCTCGGCCAGTGTGTCGGCCACGGTTCTTTGCAGTGAGGGGAACCTGCGGGTGACGCGGCGCAGTGCGGGTAGCACGGCGTCGATTTCCAGTTCATCGAGTTGGGGAAGGACGGTGACGGCGGAGGCGACGATGGATTCGCGTTCGCTTTCGAAGAGCACCAGACACGCGTTCTGTGCCCAGCGTCCGTCCCGTTCGTTGAAACCCATGGCCACCAATGCTGCGACGACTTGTGCATCTGTTTTATTGGACATGGTTATTGCCTCAGGGCGGGGTCGATTTTGTCGAGGGCGCGGTTGACCGCGAGTTCGCCGAGCATGACCACTTGCTGGATGCCGAGCACGGTGTTGCGGTAGGGCGAGTCGAGCAGGGCGGCGAAGTCGCTGAGCATGACGCTGGCCGAGGCCATGGATTCGCAGGCGTGGGCCATGAGGTCTTCGGCGCCGGTGTTCGGGTCGACGAGGAACATGGTGCTGGGTCTGCGCGGTGGTGACGGCGGTGTGGGTTTCAGGTAGTGATCGAGGGCGCGTTCGGCGGCTTCGTGGAGTTTTCTAGAGCCCGGCGTGGAATAGGGGGATGTCGGATTTTGATCGATTTCCGCATCTGTTTCGGGCGGATTCGGCGTAATTTTGAACATTTCTTAGAACCTTTTAATGAGGCCGACACGTTCATTGCGACTAAACAAATGGGTGGCAGCTATGCGCAGGTTAGTCGACCGGTGGTTCTAAGCAGTCCCGGCGCACCCGAAGGCGCCCTGCGCACAGCTACCATTAAGCTCAGGCGCGAGAATGCCTGACTGAACGGACTGTATGCTGCCAAAAAACCACCGAGCGACTAAACCCGATCACTGAACATTCAGTGACGCGAACCAAGTTACCGGCAGCCCCCAAGCCGCACAAGCCGGCGGATTCTGGCGTAGTTGTAGGCAAAGGCGCAAGGCGCTGTAGCCTTGTGGCTGATGTCTAAATGATGCTGCGTTTGACCGGGCGCCTTCGCGAGCAGGCTCGCTCCCACCTTTGAAATGCGTACCCCCTGTGGGAGCGAGCCTGCTCGCGAAGGCGCCTTCATAATCACCTCAGGATTCAACCCTCACGCCGCGCCCAAACCGCTCCCGATACACCGAAGGCGGCACCCCCACCACGCCGCGAAACGCCACACGAAAACTCTCCACCGACCGGTACCCACAACGCTCGGCAATCTGCTCGGTATTGTCCGGCGTACTCTCCAGCAACTCCCGCGCCCGCGCCAACCGTTCATGCTGCAACCACGCCTTGGGCGACTGCCCACTGGCCTCGGTAAATCGCCGCAGAAACGTACGCTCACTCATCGCCGCTTCACTGGCCAGATCACGCACCTCAAGCGGTTCATGCAAACGCTCGCGCGCCCACTGCATTACCCGCGACAGGTCGTTGCGCGGCGTCGGGCTGACCGGGGTCGGAATGAACTGCGCCTGGCCGCCGGTGCGTTGCGGCGACATCACCAGGCGCCGCGCCACCGAGTTGGCGACTTGCGTGCCGAAGTCCCGCGCCACCAGATGCAGGCAGGCGTCGATCCCGGCAGCGCTGCCGGCCGAGGTGATCAACTGGCCGGAATCCACATAAAGCACATCCGGATCGACGGCAATCTCCGGGAAGCGCTGCGCCAGTTCCGCCGTGTAACGCCAATGGGTGGTGGCGCCGTGGCCGTCGAGCAGGCCGGTGGCCGCCAGCACAAATACACCGGAGCAGATCGACAGTAATCGCGCACCCCGGGCATGGGCCTGACGCAACGCGTCGATCAATGCTGGAGGTACCGCCGCGTTGCGGTCGCGCCAGCCGGGAATGATGATGGTGCACGCCTCGGCCAACAATTCCAGGCCGCCATCGGCCAGCACCTGAATGCCGCCCAAGGCGCGCATCGGGCCTTGATCGACCGCCGCGATGGCGTGGGTGTACCACGGGAAATCGAACTCCGGCCGGGTCAGGCCGAAGATCTCCACGGCGATGCCGAACTCGAATGTGCAGAGGCCGTCGTAGGCCAGAATTGCGACCAGACCTGGTGATGTCGGCATTTGGCGGAAAATTCCCGGTGAGTGTCTTGTGCGCCACTGTAGCCGCAAGCGGCCGCTCGATAAAGTCTGCTCACACCCGTTCAGATAAGGAGCAACACCCATGGTCAGTCTGGTTCGCGACATCCCCGCAGCACCGTCGGCGATCGCCCTGATGCACTTCAGCAATCGTCTGACTTTCGAAACCGATTGTTCTGACGTGTTCAGCAGCCAGGAGGCCGGTGAGATCGATTTTGTCCTGGTCGATGTCCGTGGACGGCTGGCCTATGAGCGCGGGCATGTGCCGGGGGCGATCAATATTCCGAACCGCTTGCTGACGGCGGCAGAACTGGCCAGCTACCCGAAAACCACGCTGTTCGTGGTCTATTGCGCCGGCCCGCACTGCAACGGCGCGAACAAGGCGGCGGTGAAACTGGCGGCGCTGGGTTATCCGGTTAAGGAGATGATCGGCGGGGTTACCGGATGGCTGGATGAAGGCTTTCAACTGAGCGTTGAGCAAGCCGCCAAAACCGCCATCGGTTGCGAATGCTGACGTTCGTTTAAGAGATTTCCTGAGCAAAAAAAGCGCTTGTCCTACAGCCTTTGCACCACGACGGCGCACCCGTTGACCCCGGTCAATCGGTGCGCCGATCTTTCATAAGTATTTGTCGCTTAAACACAATTTACCCTGTGCGCGCCGCCATAGACTGCCGGCCACTTCGGTTTTTGCAGCCAATTGGCCATGACCGAACGCTGAATCGAAAGCTGCCAATAAAAGCCTCCGCACACAGGAGTTATAAATGAAGAAGCTAGTGATGTTCGGTGCCCTGGCACTGTCGATGTTGTCCCTGACCGCCGTGGCCGAAGACGCCAAGCCGATCCGCATCGGTATCGAAGCCGGTTACCCGCCATTCTCGATGAAAACCCCTGACGGCAAACTCACCGGTTTCGACGTCGATATCGGCGATGCGCTGTGCGCGCAGATGAAAGTCAAATGCACTTGGGTCGAGCAGGAATTCGATGGCCTGATCCCGGCGCTGAAAGTGAAGAAAATCGACGCGATCCTGTCGTCGATGACCATCACCGATGATCGCAAGAAGAACGTCGATTTCACCATCAAGTACTACCAGACCCCGGCGCGCTTCGTGATGAAGGAAGGCTCCGGTGTCAAAGACCCGCTGACCGAGCTCAAAGGCAAGAAAGTCGGTGTGCTGCGTGCCAGTACCCATGACCGTTACGCCACCGAAGTACTGGTGCCGGCCGGTATCGACCTGGTGCGTTACGGCTCGCAACAGGAAGCCAACCTCGACATGGTTTCCGGGCGTATCGACGCGATGCTGGCCGACTCGGTCAACCTGAGTGACGGTTTCCTGAAAACCGACGCCGGTAAAGGTTTTGAATTCGTTGGCCCGACCTACGAAGACGCCAAGTACTTCGGCGGCGGCGCCGGCATCGCGGTGCGCAAGGGCGATACCGCGCTGGCCGAGCAATTCAACAAAGCCATCACCGAAATCCGCGCCAATGGCGAGTACAAGAAAGTCCAGGACAAGTACTTCGACTTTGATGTGTACGGCCATTAATACGCCGTAGAAAAAAGTGGCCCCGTTTGCGCGGTGGCCACTTTTTTTGCGCTCTAATTGTGGTGAGACCCTTGTAGGAGTGAGCCTGCTCGCGATAGCGGTGTGTCATTCAATGAATGTGTTGGCTGACCCACCGCTATCGCGAGCAGGCTCACTCCTACAGGGGATCTTTGTGATCCAGATATTGAGGAGTTACCCATGCAACGCATCGACCATGTTCTGCCCTGGAGCCACTTGGGCAGCGAGCGCTCTCTCAGCGTGTTCCGCTACGGCGCGGGCACTCGCAAGGTGTACATCCAGGCCAGCCTGCACGCCGATGAACTGCCGGGCATGCGCACCGCGTGGGAACTCAAGCAACGACTCAATGAGCTGGAACAGCAGGGCCGTTTGCAGGGTGTGATCGAATTGGTGCCGGTGGCCAACCCGATCGGCCTCGATCAACATGTGCAAGGTGCGCACATGGGCCGCTTTGAACTGGGCAGCGGTAAAAACTTCAACCGCGCCTTCGTCGAACTCAGTGCACCGGTCGGGGCGTTGATCGGTGAGCGTCTGGGCGCGGATGCCGAGGCCAACGTGGCGCTGATCCGCCAAACCATGGGCCAGGTGTTCGATGAATTGCCGGCACCGGTCTCGCAACTGCAAGCCTTGCATCGTCTGTTGCTGCGCCATGCCTGCGATGCTGACATCACCCTCGATCTGCATTGTGATTTCGATGCCGCGATTCATCTGTACGCGCTGCCGCAGCACTGGCCGCAGTGGCAGTCGTTGGCGGCACGACTGAGGGCCGGTGTGGCATTGTTGTGTGAAGATTCCGGCGGCAGTTCGTTCGATGAATCCTGCTCGACGCCGTGGTTGCGTCTGGCGCGGGCATTTCCCAATGCCGCGATTCCGGCAGCGAATCTGGCGACCACGCTGGAGCTGGGCAGCATGGGCGATACCCGGGTCGATCAGGCGCGGGCCAATTGTGAGGCGATTCTCGGTTTCCTCGCGGAGCAGGGGTTCATCAGCGGCGAGTGGCCGGCGGCGCCGAGCGAGTGCTGCGAAGGTCTGCCGTTCGAGGGCACCGAATACCTGTTTGCGCCGCACCATGGCGTGGTCAGTTTCCTGCGCAATGCCGGCGAGTGGGTGGAGAAGGGTGATGCGCTGTTTGAAGTGGTGGATCCGTTGCAGGATCGTGTGACCACCGTGCGCGCGGGCACCAGCGGCGTGCTGTTTGCGCTTGATCGTGGGCGTTATACCGAGCCGGGGATCTGGCAGGCGAAAGTGGCGGGGCGGGTGGCGTTTCGGACGGGCAAATTGACGAACGACTGACGGATCTTCGTTGGGGCTAATGGCCTCATCGCGAGCAGGCTCACTCCTACAGGGGAACGCATTCCAAATGTAGGAGTGAGCCTGCTCGCGATGGCGGCATCGACAGCACCACCGAATTTGGATCCTCGCCGCAGGATGTTAGGCTCCCCCCCGAACCCGACACTCCGTGAAGGAAGGCTCTATGTTGAAGGTCTTTGCTCTGCTGACCCTGCTGGCGTCCACCGCCGTGCAGGCGCAAACCACGCTGCAATCCGATCTGCCGCTCAAGTACCTCGAACTGGTTCACGCCGATGCCGAACCGCGTCCGTTGGTGATTTTCCTGCACGGCTACGGCAGTAACGAAGCCGATCTGATCGGCATGAAATTTCAGCTGCCGGCGCAATACAACTACCTGTCGGTGCAGGCGCCGTTGGCGCTCGGTGAAGGACGTTTCCAGTGGTTTCGCAAGAAGGGCGAAGGCGCCTACAACGGCGAGACCGATGATCTGAAGGTCAGCGGCCAGAAACTGCGCGACTTTATCGCGCAAGCGGCGCAGAAATATCACACCACCCCGGACAAGGTGTACCTGATCGGCTTCAGCCAGGGCGCGATGATGACCTACGAGGTCGGGTTGCGGCCGCCAGTGGCGGTCGGCGGGATCGCCGCGTTGAGCGGACGTTTATTGCCAGTGTTGAAGGCAGAACTAAAGACCGGGCAGGCGCCGTTGCCACTGAGCATCTTTATCGGCCACGGCACCGCCGATGATCCGGTGCCGTATAAAAACGGCACCGAGGCCAATGCGCAACTACAAAAGCTGGGCTACAAACCGCAGTTCCATGCCTACCCCGGCGTCGGCCACAGTATCAGTGCGGCCGAGCTGCGCGACTTGAACGGCTGGTTGCAGCAGCTCAATCCTTGAGGATGGTTTTCACCAGGGCATCGTGACCTTTCTTGTCGCTGGCGCGGGAGATTACCTGCACCAGCGCCATTTTCGTGCCGGAGCCGGCCATCAGCGTAGTGTTGAGGGTCTGGCCGCCGCCCTGGGTCGCGGTGCTGTCGACCTGACGCAAGCCAAGGCCGGTGCCTTTCTGGGTCAGGCTCTTCTCGCTGAGTTTGTTGAAATCCGGCAGCGCTTTGCGTTGGTCTTCGATGAAGCTCGACACGCTGCCGTCGAGGAACTGCCCGTCGTTGTCCTTGACGTGCTGGCCTTCGGGGATCTTGTTTTCAGCGGTAATGACCACGGTTTTTGTGGCCTCGTTGGTGTACATCGTGCCCGTGGTCCCGCTCGGGCTGGTCGGCAGCGGGTCGGCGACGAAACCTTTAGGCAGCACAAAGGTGAACTTGCCCTCGAGCATCGAGACTTTTTCGGTGCTGGCTTTTGCCTTGGCCGCTTGCGCGTGGAGGGCGCCGAAACCGGCGAGGGCCGCCACCAGCAGGACGACGTTTTTTTTGCTCAACAATGACATGTGAATCTCCGGTGGATGGTCGCGCGAGGCGGGCGATCATCCCACGGAGGGGGCCGGGCGTTCCAGCGCGAATCATCCGAGCGGTTACTGCGCCTGCGCTTTCGCCAACGGACGGGCCAACAGGCGTTTGGTCACGCCGAGCATGGCCACCGCCACCGCGACACCGACGGCGAATCCACTCAGCCCCATGGTTGGCAATGTCAGCGCCGAGACCAGACAAAACGCCGAAAACGAATACATGCCGGTCGTCGTCGCCCGTAACAGTGCGGCGGTAAATGCCGCGCCGCGTGTCTGTTGCGAGAACACCGCCATCACGCTGCCGAGCACCGGAAACACCGCGAGCAAACCGCTCCAGCGCTCGCCGACGGTGCTGGCGAGCATCGTCACCACCAGCGTCAACGCGGCGCCGGCGATCATCCGCCAGATCAATCTGTCCGACTTCGGCGCCGGGCCGTTCAACACCGGTTGCACCGTGGGAAACAGGTATGGCGATGCCAGCAGCGCAATTGCCGCCGCCACCACGGAAAACGGCAGCGACGCCGGGATCAGCGACAACACCAACGCGATGACGGCCCACACCGACAGCGACGCCGTCAGCGCCAGCGGCCAAGCCGCTCGTTGCGCCACCTGCGCATAGGTGATGCAGAACGCAATCATCGCGAACATCGCCGACAACGCCGCCACCGCTGATTGCGCGGCGAATGCCGGACCCTGCTCGATGGCGAGGAAAAACAGAATCGGCCCGACCACCACTGGCAATCCCGACAGCCACCCGGCCACGCTAGGCCCCCAGCGTTTGCCCGCCAGGGAAATCAGCAGCAGAAATCCGGGAATCAGCAGCAGTTTGAGGATCAGCACGCAGGAGTCTCCATCCGTTGAAGGTTCGCCACGTTAGCATTGTCGATCGGCGATTGCTGCCTATGTGCGCAGATTTTGTATACAAAGTGCCGGCGACGATACCCGGCTATGCTCTGATTATCAGGGCTTGCCGGAGTCGATGCCGCGATGAACAGAACACCCAAGGTGTTGCGGGGATGCTGCGGCATCGGTTTGTGGGCGCTCTTGCTGACGCCGACGTGGGCCAATTGGCAGGACGCGGTGCCCGGCGCGCAAATCATCGGCACTGGTGATTTCAGCGTGTTCGGTTTCGATGTCTATAACGCGCGCTTGTGGAGTGCCGCGCGGCCCCTGGTCGACGGCCAGCCGTTTGCGCTGGAGTTGATCTACCGCCGCAGCATTTCCCGCGATGATCTGGTCAAGGCCAGCGTCGATGAAATCAAACGCCTGGCCAATGGCCGCGTCAGCCCGGCGCAATTGGCTGGTTGGCAGATTCAGATGCAGCAATCATTCGTCGATGTGCAGGCCGGCATGCGGATTACCGGCGTGTATCTGCCGGGGCAGGGCGCGCGGTTTTTTGTCGGTCAGCAGTTGCAGCATGAGATCGATGACCCGCTGTTTGCCCGAGCGTTTTTTGATATCTGGCTGGATCCGCGCACGCGCAATCCCGAGTTGCGCGAGCAGTTGTTGGGGGTGAGTCGATAGATTCTTTTGCACTTCAAGGCTCCGGCGGAAACCTCTAAGCTGCGTCTTTCCGACTTGTTTCTGGATGTGTGCGTGAAATTCAGTTTGCCCAAAATCGCCACCGCGCCGTTTTGCCCGCCGGAAGTGGCCGGCAGTGTTGCGGTAGATCCCAATGCCTCGTTCTTCAAACGCGTGCTGCGTTTCGCAGGCCCCGGTTTGCTGGTGTCGATCGGCTACATGGATCCCGGTAACTGGGCCACGGCCATCGAGGCCGGTTCACGCTTCGGTTACAGCCTGTTGTTTGTGGTGTTGCTGGCGAGTCTGGCCGGCATGGTTGTGCAGTGCCTGTGCTCGCGGTTGGGCATTGCCACCGGGCGCGACCTGGCGCAGCTGTCCCGCGAGCGCTACAGCACACCGACCGCGCGCCTGCAGTGGGTGTTGGCGGAAATCTCGATCATCGCCACCGATCTGGCCGAAGTGCTCGGCTGTGCGCTGGCCTTTCACTTACTGCTCGGCTGTTCGCTGACCTTCGGCATTGCCCTGACGGCGTTCGACACCTTGCTGGTGCTGGCCCTGCAAAATCGCGGTTTCCGCAGGCTTGAGGCGATCATGCTGGTGTTGGTCGCGACCATTGGCGTGTGTTTCTTCGTTGAACTGTTGCTGATCAAACCCTACTGGCCGGACGTCGCCCAGGGTTTCAAGCCGTCGCTGGCGGCGATTGGCGAGGCCGCACCGTTGTACCTGGCCATCGGTATTCTCGGTGCGACGGTGATGCCGCATAACCTCTATCTGCACACCTCGATCGTGCAGACGCGGATGATCGGCAAGGACCTGGCGAGCAAGCAGGACGCGGTGAAACTGGCGCGCATCGACACCATCGGTTCGCTGGCCCTGGCGTTGCTGGTCAACGCGGCGATTCTGATTCTCGCGGCGGCAGCGTTTCACCAGTCCGGGCACACCGACGTGGTGGACATTCAGGACGCTTACCACTTGCTTGATCCGCTGGTCGGTGGTGCATTGGCCAGCGTGTTGTTCGGCGTGGCGCTGCTCGCATCGGGGCAGAGTTCGACATTCACCGGCACCATCGCCGGCCAGGTGATCATGGAGGGGTACCTGAACCTGCGGATTCCGTGCTGGCAGCGACGCTTGATCACTCGCGGGCTGGCGTTGATTCCGGCGTTTATTGGCGTGTGGCTGATGGGCGATAACGCGATTGGCAAGTTGCTGGTGCTGAGTCAGGTGGTGTTGAGTCTGCAGTTGCCGTTTGCCTTGTATCCATTGATTCGCATGACCAATGATAAAAAGCTGATGGGGCCGTTTGTGAATCGCTGGCCAACCCGGGTGTTGGCGTGGGGGTTGTTTGTGGTGATCAGTGGTGCTAACAGTTGGTTGATTTTGCAGTGGGCGGTTTGAGTCAGAATTTGCAGTGACTGGGCTGGCCTCTTCGCGAGCAGGCTCGCTCCCACAGTTTCCAAGGTGATTTCAACAGTGTGTACACCTCGTAACCTTGTGGGAGCGAGCCTGCTCGCGAATGCGGAGTTTCAGGCGCCGACATCGCTAAATATTGGAATGCGCCCATTGAGCGAAGGCCGGTAGTGCCAGTTCAAGCGATTCAGATCGATGCCACGCCCAAGTATTTCCCTCACCGTCGCCCCGGCAATACTCATCGCCAACGCTTGCCCCGGACAATGGTGCCGACCACTGCCAAAACTGAAACTGCGGCGATTGGCGCGCTGCGGCAGAAACTGCTCGGGCTGTTCGTTGAGCGCCGGATCACGATTGGCCGAGGCCAGCAAAACCAGAATCACATCGCCGGTTTCGACACGTACGCCAGCAATCTCACAGGACGCGGCGACAAAGCGTCGGGTGTTCTGCACGGGCGGATCGAAGCGCTGCACTTCGCTGAGCAGTGCATCGATGGATTCGCCGCGCAGTGCTGGCTGACGACGTAGCGCCAACAGCGTGTTACCGATCAGCCCGGCGCAGGCTTCGAACGTCTGCGAGCAGAGGCCGATCAGGTTGGCGATCAGGGTTTCCTCATCGCCGACAAAGCGCTGCTGGATCGCGCTGAGCAAATCGCTGGCGGGTTCGGCGACCAGTTCGATGAAGTAGCCGCGCAGGTGTTCGGCCGCCGCGTCCGCTGCGGCCAATTGCAGGTCATTGCTCAACGGCGACAGGCAGGCGACGAAGTCCGCCGTCAGCTCGCTGACTGCCCGGGCCTGTGCTGGCGTGAATCCCAGCAGCGCCGCGACCACGCACACCGGGCCACGAAACATTGCCTTGTACACACCGTCGGCGTCCGCTGTGATCAGCCGTGCGGCGACCAAAGCATTGATCGTCTCAAGGTCCAGCGCTGCCAGCTCAGGCTCGATTGCCGAACGCGGACAGCGCTGGCGTTCGCCGTCATTCATGCGCATCAGTTGGCCAAAAACTTTGCCGGCCATGCTTTCGACAATCGCTTTGGGCACTGGCTCCTGCGCCGGACGCACCCGGCAATCGGGGTGGGCCAACACCGCACACACCGCCCGGGCGCTGCTGGCGACCCACAGTTTCAGCTCGGGATGAAACGTCAGCCCACCTTCTGCGCGCAGTTCGGCGTAGTAGGGATAAGGGTCGGTATGCGTTGCCGCGCTGATCGGATTCATGGTGTGCATCCTTGTCGGTGGGGAAAGTGTTGCTACTATCTCCACTGCGCAACGACGATGATTCGTCCGGGAGCGAACTATGCACGCAGAACATCAAGACATCGGCGTTTCCCAAGTGGCCGCCGCCATCGCCGAGCCGGCGCGGACGAAAATCCTCTGTTCGCTGATGGACGGCCACGCCCGCACCAGCACGGAGCTTGCGACGATCGCCGAAGTCAGCGCCTCGACTGCCAGTGTGCACCTGGCGAAACTCAAGGATCTGGCTCTGGTGCGCCTGCATGTGCAGGGCCGCCATCGCTATTACAGCCTCGCCGATCAGCGCGTGGCGCAGGCGCTGGAAGCGTTGATGGTGATTGGCCAGAACGCCGCGCCGACGTTCAAGGCGCACACTCCGGATCGCCTGCAATTCGCCCGCACTTGCTATGACCACATGGCCGGGACGCTGGCGGTGTTGCTGCATGACCGTTTGATCGAGGGCGGTTGGTTGGTGGCAACCGACGAGCAGGCGTATCGCTTGAGTGAGACGGGCGAGGCGTTGTTTCTCGGTTTGGGAATAGAAGTGCAGGATTTGACGACGCTGCGCCGTAAATTTGCCTGCCCATGCCTGGACTGGAGCATGCGTCGGCCGCATCTTGGTGGCTCGCTGGGCGCGGCGTTGCTGCAGACCGCGTTGAAGCGCAAGTGGGTGACCCAGGATCTGGACAGTCGGGCGCTGGCGTTGACGGCGTTGGGGCGCAAGGAGATCAGCGCACGGTTTGGTGTTGAGTGGCCGGTAGACGGGCAGATCAAAAGATCGCAGCCTTCGGCAGCTCCTACGAGAGTCGCGTACACCCGATAAATCTCGATCCTACCCAATCCATGTAGGAGCTGCCGAAGGCTGCGATCTTTTGATTTTGCGCATCCGACCGACGAGGGGCGCATCTGCCACCTTGTATCACCGCAGACGACCCTATACTGTATATGCAAACAGTAAAGGGCCCGCGCCATGCAAATCATCGACAAGCTGAGCATCCTCGCCGACGCCGCCAAGTACGACGCCTCCTGCGCGAGCAGCGGTGCGCCCAAGCGCAGCTCCGAGGGCAAGAGCGGGCTGGGTTCGACCGATGGCATGGGCATCTGCCACAGCTACACGCCGGACGGGCGTTGCGTGTCGTTATTGAAGATTCTGCTGACCAATTTCTGCCTTTACGATTGCCAGTACTGCGTCAACCGCCGCTCCAGCGATGTTCCGCGTGCACGCTTCACTCCCGAGGAAGTCGTGGCGCTGACCATGGATTTCTATCGGCGCAACTGTGTCAGCGGATTGTTCCTCAGTTCGGGGATCATTCGTTCGGCGGACTACACCATGGAGCAACTGGTGCGGGTGGCGAAGCTGCTGCGCGAAGAGCATGAGTTTCGCGGCTACATCCATCTCAAGACCATTCCCGAAGCCGATCCGGCATTGATCGAAGAAGCAGGGCGCTACGCCGATCGCCTGAGCGTCAACATCGAACTACCGACCGATGCCAGCCTGCAAGTGCTGGCGCCGGAGAAGGATATCGCTTCGATCAAGCAGGCGATGAACACCATCTACACCGGCGTGCAGACCGTGTTGAACGAACCGCGCTCGGCGAAGTTCGCCCCCGCCGGGCAGAGCACACAATTGATTGTCGGCGCCGACGACACCGATGACAGCACCATCCTCCATAGCGCGCAGGCCTTGTACGGTAACTTCCGACTGCGCCGGGTCTACTATTCGGCCTTCAGCCCGATTCCCGACAGCCCGAAAAGCGTACCGCTGGCCGCGCCGCCGCTGATGCGTGAACACCGTTTGTATCAGGCCGATTTTCTCCTGCGCAGCTACGGCTACAGCGCCGATGAGTTGCTCAAGGGCCCGGGCAATCTGGCGTTGGACATCGACCCGAAACTGGCTTGGGCGTTGCAGAATCGTGAAGTGTTCCCGCTGGATCTGAACCGTGCCGAAGCGTCCCTGATCGCGCGTATTCCCGGTATCGGCCTGCGCACCACCGAACGTCTGGTCGAGCTGCGCCGCCAGCGGCGCATTCGCTACGAAGACGTCGCGCGCATGCGCTGCGTGCTGGCCAAGGCCAAGCCGTTCATCATCACCAGCGACTATCACCCGCAGCAGGCCGAGGTCACCAGCCATATGCTTTATCAGCAATTGCGCGACCGGCCGATGCCGCAGCAGATGGGGCTGTGGGGATGATCAATCTCGATTGCGACGATTTGTTCGACACGTGGCGCCAGCAGGCGCGCTGGCTGCTGAGCCATGAAGTCGATCCGAGTCTGGTGAGCTGGGCCTCGGACGGTGTGGGTGATCTGTTTGCCAGTGATGAGCCGGTGCCTGAAGGGCAGGGGCCGTTTCAGGCACGTATTCCGCGAGCGTTGCTCGACACCCTGGAACAGGCCTCGCGTTATCGCGGCGATCAACGCTGGAGCCTGTTGTATGAAGTGTTATGGCGCGTCAGCCACGGCGACCGCACGGCGATGATGGCCGGTGACAAACTCGGTAGCGAGTTGCAGCGACGGATCAAACAAGTCAATCGCGAAGCCCATCATCTGCATGCATTTGTGCGCTTCATCGAGCGGCCGTTATCCAGCGCGGGTCCGCAATATGTGGCTTGGCATGAGCCGGCCCACGACATTCTGCACAGCGCCAGTGAGCATTTCATCGGGCGAATGGGCCGCCATCGCTGGTTGATCGCCACGCCGCGTGATGGGGTTTATTACGATGGCGAGCAATTGACTTATCAACGTCAATGCCCGCTGGAATGGCAGCAGTTGGCGCAGAATGCCGACGATCCTCATGGCGATCTGTGGCTGACTTATTACAGCCACATCTTTAATCCAGCGCGGTTGAACGAGAAGGTTATGCAGGGGCATTTGCCGGCGCGGTTCTGGAAGAATCTGCCGGAGGGGGAGTTGATTCCCGGGTTGATTACGCAGGCGCGGATGGGCAAGCAGCAGAATGGGCAGGCGAGCGGGATTGCTGAGCGCTCTGGTAAACGGATTGCCTTGAAGAGCTAAAAGCTTACCCTCACCCCAGCCCTCTCCCGGAGGGAGAGGGGGCCGACCGAGGTGTTCTCCCGTACTACACCGACCTGAAAGTTCGCGTCGAACTTCTGTCTGGAGAACAACCGAGATCGGCCCCCTTTCCCCCTCGCCCCCTTGGGGGAGAGGGCTGGGGTGAGGGGGAAAAGATCTCCAGCCGTACACAATAAAAACCAACAACCACAATCAAAAAAGCCCCCCACCAATCACTCGGTGGAGGGCTTTTCTACATCAACACCCGTCAAATCAAACCTTGACGATCCAGCCCGCTGGCGCTTCGATGTCGCCGGTCTGTACACCCGTCAGCTCTTTGTAGAGCTTCTGGGTCACAGGACCCACTTCGGTCTCGCTATGGAACACATGCAGATGATCGTTGTAGCTGATACCACCGATCGGGGTGATCACCGCAGCCGTACCGCAAGCGCCGGCTTCCTTGAAGTCCGACAGCTTGTCGATCAGCACATCGCCTTCAACCACTTCCAGGCCCAGACGCGATTTTGCCAGTTCGATCAGCGACAGGCGGGTGATGCCTGGCAGCACGGACGGCGAGTTCGGGGTGATGAACTTGTTGTCGTGGGTGATCCCGAAGAAGTTGGCCGAGCCGACTTCTTCGATTTTGGTGTGGGTCATCGGATCGAGGTAGATCGCGTCGGCGAAGTTAGCTTTCTTCGCTTTCGAGCCCGGCATCAGGCTGGCGGCGTAGTTGCCGCCGACCTTGGCTGCGCCGGTGCCTTGTGGGGCGGCGCGGTCGTAGCTGGAGATCTGGAAGTTGTGCGGGGTCAGGCCACCCTTGAAGTAGGCGCCGACCGGGATGCAGAAGATCGAGAAGATGAACTCGGGTGCAGTGCGCACGCCGATGTTGTCACCGACGCCGATCACGAACGGGCGCAGGTACAGCGCGCCGCCAGTGCCGTACGGCGGAATGAAGCGTTCGTTGGCGCGAACCACGGCTTTGCACGCTTCGATGAACTGCTCGGTGTCGACCGTCGGCATCAGCAGACGGGCGCAGCTGCGTTGCATACGCAGAGCGTTCTGGTCCGGGCGGAACAGGTTGATCGAGCCGTCTTTGCAACGATAGGCCTTCATGCCTTCGAAGCACTGCTGGCCATAGTGAAGGGCAGTCGAGCCTTCGCTGATGTGCAGCACGTTATCTTCGGTCAGGGTGCCTTTGTCCCACTCGCCATCGCGAAAGTACGACAGATAGCGCTTGTCGGTCTTGATGTAGTCAAAACCCAGCTTGTCCCAATTGATGCTTTCGTTACCCATGACACCCTCTATCACTGAACAACCGCCGAAACGGTTCAAGGCTTCTGACGTTTTTTGGATGGGCACAACAATACTTCATTCTTGAGCGGTTTCGCAGCCGGAATTCGCTCCACTGATCGTTCCCACGCTTGATCGTTCCTACGCTCTGCGTGGGAATGCCTCATCGGACGCTCCGCGTTCGGCTTTTGGGACGCAGAGCGTCCTTGGCTGCGTTCCCACGCAGAGCGTGGGAACGATCAACGCAGCTACAGGTGCAGCGCATGCCCGAGGGCACGCAACGCCGCTTCCTGCACCGCTTCACCCAAAGTCGGATGCGCATGAATGGTGCCACCGATGTCCTCCAGCCGCGCGCCCATTTCCAGGCTTTGCGCAAACGCTGTCGACAACTCCGACACGCCAACGCCCACCGCTTGCCAGCCGACAATCACATGGTTATCCCGACGAGCGACCACGCGCACGAAGCCGCTTTTCGACTCCAGCGTCATCGCCCGGCCATTGGCGGCGAACGGGAAACTGGACACGATGCAGTCCAACCCCGCAGCCTTGGCCTCGTCCGGGGTCTTGCCGACCACCACCAGTTCCGGGTCGGTGAAGCACACGGCAGCAATCGCTGTCGGGTTGAACTCGCGGGTTTTGCCGCTGACCAACTCGGCAACCATCTCGCCTTGGGCCATGGCGCGGTGGGCCAGCATCGGCTCGCCGCTCAGGTCGCCGATGGCGTAGACGTTGCGCATGCTGGTCTGGCAGCGGCTGTCGATCTTGATTGCCGAACCGTTCATGTCCAGATTCAGCGCTTCGAGGTTCCAGCCCTGGGTATTCGGTTTGCGACCGACGGCGACCAGCACCTGATCGGTTTCCAGGTTCAGGGTTTCGCCCTCAGGGTCGCGCACCTGCAAGGTGCCATCGAAGCCCTGCACGCTGTGCTTCAGATACAGCTTCACGCCGAGTTGCTTCAGCGCGTCATGCACCGGTTGCGTCAGTTCGGCGTCGTAGGCCGGCAGGATGCGATCCTGCGCCTCGACCACGCTGACTTCAGCGCCAAGCTTGCGATAAGCAATGCCCAGTTCCAGACCAATGTAACCACCGCCCACCACCACCAGACGTTTCGGCACGGATGTCGGTGCCAGTGCTTCGGTGGAGGAGATGATCGGTCCGCCAATCGGCAGGATCGGCAGATTGACGCTGGTCGAACCGGTGGCCAGCACCAAGTGCTCGCACTGGATGCGCGTGTCGCCAACGTCAACGGTTTTGCCGTCGATGACTTTCGCCCAGCCATTGATAACCTGAACCTTGTTCTTCTTCAGCAGGGCTGCGACGCCGGTGGTCAGGCGATCAACAATGCCGTCCTTCCACTCGACGCTTTTAGTGATGTCGAGGCTCGGCGCGGAAACGCTGATGCCCAGCGCCGAATGCTGATTGTGATGCTGGGTCTGGTGAAATTGCTCAGCCACGTGAATCAGTGCCTTAGACGGGATGCAGCCGATGTTCAAGCAGGTGCCGCCCAGCGATTGGCCTTCGACCAGAATTGTCGGAATGCCCAGTTGTCCGGCGCGAATCGCCGTTACATAACCGCCGGGGCCGCCGCCGATGATCAGCAGCGTAGTGTTCAGAGATTGCATGCGCGCCTTACTCCACAAACAAAGTGGCAGGTTGTTCGATCAAGCCACGAATGGCCTGGATGAAGAGCGCCGCGTCCATGCCGTCGACCACGCGGTGATCGAAGGAGCTGGAGAGGTTCATCATCTTGCGGATCACCACCTGGCCTTTGACGACCATTGGCCGTTCGACGATTTTGTTCACGCCGACGATCGCCACTTCCGGCAAGTTCAGCACCGGCGTGCTGACGATGCCGCCCAATGCACCGAGGCTGGTCAGGGTGATGGTCGAGCCGGACAATTCATCGCGGCTGGCCTTGCCATTGCGTGCGGCGTTGGCCAAACGCGAGATTTCTGTGGCGCTGTCCCACAGGCTGCGCGCCTCGGCGTGACGCACCACCGGCACCATCAGGCCAACATCGCTTTGCGTGGCGACGCCGACGTGTACAGCGCCGAGGCGAGTGATGACCTGGGCTTCGTCATCGTAACGTGCGTTCATCTGCGGGAAGTCGCGCAGGGCGACGACCAAGGCGCGGACGAGGAACGGCAGCAAGGTCAACTTGCCACGACTGGCGCCATGTTTTTCATTCAGGTGCGCGCGCAGTTCTTCAATCGCGGTGACGTCGATTTCCTCGACGTAACTGAAGTGCGCGGCACGTTGGGTAGCGTCCTGCATGCGCTGGGCGATCTTGCGGCGCATGCCGATCACTTGAATCTGTTCTTCGTCATTCCGTTGTGCGTACGCGGCAGCAACCGGCGCGGAGGCATTCGACTGACCCTGCGCCAGATAGGCCTCAAGGTCTTCGTGCAGCACACGACCGGCCGGGCCGGAACCGCGCACCAGACGCAACTGAATGCCCAGATCCAGCGCATGTTTGCGTACGGCCGGCGAGGCGAGCGGGCGTTCGTCTGCTTCGCGAGCAACCATTGGGCCTTGGCAAGCAGCCGCCGGACGCGGGGCGGTTGGAGCAGGTTTGCTCTCAACAACGGCCTCAACTTTCGGCGCAACCGGTGCTTCTTTAACAGGCGCAGGTGCGGCGGACTCTTTCAAGTTACCGGCACCTTCAACCTCAATGCTGATCAGCACACTGCCAACCGCCATCACTTCCCCCGGCTGACCACCGAGTGCAATCACCTTGCCGTGGACCGGCGAGGGAATATCGACCATCGCCTTATCAGTCATCACGTCTGCCAGCACCTGATCTTCAACCACCAGATCGCCAACCTTGACGTGCCACTGCGACAGTTCTACTTCTGCGATGCCTTCGCCGATGTCCGGCATCTTGATAACGTGCGTGCCCATTCAGACCTCCATAACCCGTTTCAGCGCTGCGCCCACTCGGGACGGCCCTGGGAAATACGCCCACTCTTGCGCGTGCGGGTAGGGGGTGTCCCAACCAGTGACGCGTTCGATCGGCGCTTCCAGGTGATGGAAGCAATGCTCTTGCACCAGCGACACCAGTTCGGCGCCGAAACCGCAGGTGCGGGTGGCTTCGTGAACCACCACGCAGCGGCCGGTTTTCTTCACCGACTTGACGATGGTTTCCAGGTCCAGCGGCCACAGGCTGCGCAGGTCGATGACTTCGGCATCCACGCCAGATTCTTCGGCAGCAACTTGCGAGACGTACACGGTGGTGCCGTAAGTCAGCACGGTCACGTCCTTGCCCGGACGGGTGATCGCAGCAACGTCCAGCGGCACGGTGTAGTAGCCGTCCGGAACCTGGGCTTGCGGGTGTTTCGACCACGGCGTTACCGGGCGGTCGTGGTGACCGTCGAACGGGCCGTTGTACAGGCGTTTCGGCTCAAGGAAGATCACCGGATCATCGTTTTCGATGGAGGCGATCAGCAGGCCTTTGGCGTCATACGGGTTGGACGGCATCACCGTGCGCAAGCCGCACACCTGGGTGAACATCGCCTCGATGCTCTGGCTGTGGGTCTGACCGCCATAGATGCCGCCGCCGCAAGGCATGCGCAGGGTCATCGGCGCGGTGAACTCGCCGGCCGAGCGATAACGCAGGCGCGCCGCTTCGGAAATGATCTGGTCGGACGCGGGGTAGACGTAGTCGGCGAACTGAATTTCGGCGACCGGGCGCAGACCGTAAGCGCCCATGCCGACCGCAACGCCGACGATGCCGCTTTCCGAGATCGGTGCGTCGAACACCCGTGAGGTGCCGTACTTGGTCTGCAGGCCTTCGGTGCAACGGAACACGCCGCCGAAGTAGCCGACGTCCTGACCGAACACGACGACATTGTCATCACGCTCAAGCATCACATCCATGGCCGAGCGCAGGGCCTGGATCATGGTCATGGTGGTTGTGGTCATGGCGGTTTCCAACTGAATATTGTTGTTGTGATCGTTCATGTCAGATCCCCAACTGCTGACGCTGGCGCTTCAAGTGCTCCGGCATCTCTTTGTAGACGTCTTCGAACATGGTCGCGGCGCTAGGAATCTGGCCGCCGGCGAGGGTGCCGTACTGTTCGGCCTGTTTCTGCGCGGCAATCACCTCGGCTTCGAGCTCGGCGCTGACGGCGGTGTGTTCTTCCTCCGACCAGTGGCCAACCTTGATCAGGTGCTGCTTGAGGCGGGCGATCGGATCGCCGAGCGGGAAGTGGCTCCAGTCATCGGCAGGACGGTATTTGGATGGATCGTCGGAAGTCGAGTGCGGACCGGCGCGGTAGGTGACCCATTCGATCATGGTCGGGCCGAGGTTGCGGCGGGCGCGTTCGGCAGCCCAGGCAGAGGCCGCATACACAGCGTAGAAGTCGTTGCCATCAACGCGCAGCGAGGCGATGCCGCAACCGACGCCGCGTCCGGCGAAGGTGGTGGCTTCACCACCGGCGATGGCCTGGAAGGTCGAAATCGCCCATTGGTTGTTGACCACGTTGAGGATCACCGGCGCACGATAAACATGGGCGAAGGTGAGGGCGGTGTGGAAGTCCGATTCGGCGGTGGCGCCGTCACCGATCCACGCCGAGGCGATTTTGGTGTCGCCCTTGATTGCTGAAGCCATGCCCCAGCCGACCGCCTGAATGAACTGGGTCGCGAGGTTGCCGGAGATGGTGAAGAAACCCGCTTCCTTGACCGAGTACATGATCGGCAACTGCCGGCCCTTGAGCGGATCGCGCTCGTTGGACAGCAGTTGGCAGATCAGGTCGACCAGTGGCACTTCGCGCGCCATCAAAATGCTTTGCTGGCGGTAGGTCGGAAAACACATATCGTCGATGTTCAAGGCCAGGGCCTGAGCACTGCCGATGGCTTCTTCGCCAAGGCTTTGCATGTAAAACGACATCTTTTTCTGACGCTGGGCGACCACCATGCGGTTGTCGTAGATCCGCGTCTTGAGCATGGCGCGCATGCCCTTACGCAGGATCTCGACCGGCACGTTTTCGGCCCATGGGCCGAGGGCATTGCCCTGATCGTCGAGCACGCGAATCAGCCCACGGGCCAGGTCGGCGGTGTCGGCAGGTTCGACGTCGATGGAAGGTTTGCGCACCGTACCGGCATCGGTCAGATGCAGGTAGGAAAAATCGGTTTTGCAGCCTGGACGGCCCGAGGGTTCAGGGACGTGCAGACGCAGCGGTTCATACGCTTGGGTCATGGCTTCTACGCTCGATCTTGTGAATTTCTTGTAGTGAGCTGGCAGTCATTCTTCGGTAGAAGAAATCTTGTCCTACAACAATCATAGGCCCGGGCAAGAAGAATATTTATCTCTGTTTCGTTGCGCTGAAGACGATTTGCAGATAGAAATTCTGCATAAACATAAAAAACAGGTGGTTTTGTCTCATGCGCAAACTGGACCGTACCGACATCGGCATTCTCAACAGCCTTCAGGAGAATGCGCGCATCACCAACGCCGACCTCGCGCGCTCGGTAAACCTGTCGCCGACGCCATGCTTCAATCGGGTCAAGGCGATGGAAGAATTAGGCCTGATTCGCGAGCAGGTGACGCTGCTGGATGCCGACCTGCTGGGGCTGCACGTGAACGTGTTCATCCACGTCAGCCTGGAGAAGCAGGTCGAGGAAGCGCTGCAGCATTTCGAGGAAGCCATTTCCGATCGTCCCGAAGTGATGGAGTGCTATCTGATGGCCGGAGACCCGGATTACCTCATCCGGGTCCTGGTGCCGACCATTCAGTCGCTCGAACGCTTCATGATGGACTTCCTGACCAAAGTGCCGGGTGTGGCGAATATCCGGTCAAGCTTTGCGCTGAAGCAGGTGCGCTACAAGACCGCGCTGCCGTTACCCGCTAACGGTTTGACACTGGGCAGTTGAGGGTCAGATGTAGTCATACCGGTAATCGAGCTCGGCAGTGAAGAGGGTTTGCTGGACGGTAAAGGTTTGCGCCCAGGGCGCCAGTTCATTGGCGGGATGAAAGCTCAGCACGGTTTCATTCATGTCTGCCGAGCCGGCCTCATTGGTAAAACCGGGTGTGCCAGGGTGCTGATGTTTCCAGCGCTCCCACAACAAGTCGAGGTAGCAGTGGTGCAGGAAGAATACTGGATCATTGGGTGAGGAAGCTTCCCCCATGCTGCCACCTATCCACGCATGCACCGGATTGTGCAGTTCGGTTTCCGAGATGTTTTCCCAGCCGCTTGCTTCCATCCAGTAAGGCGTCCTGTTGAGCGTCGATATGACGGTCTCTGCGGTGGGCAGTGCGCCGTTTGCCCCGAGATTTCGACGAATGCCGGTGTTGCCGATGCCCTCGTCCCAGACTCTCACTTCAAACTGCGATTGCTCTCTGGAAAACGGGCCGCCGGTGACGCGCTGGTCTTGCAGGTTGTCACCGTTTGAACCCATGAAGTCCGAGGTGAAGGGGTTGTCGGCCCCGGTCAGTTGCCAGTTCCAGTAGGGCAGGGTGATGGTCGGGTCATTGGCGGCGGACTGCAGGGCCAGTTCGAACTGGCGGATCAGAATCCGGTGCCACGGATAGAACAGCGGGCTTCGATGCGGGTTGGGCGTCAGCGGATTGCCCCGGCCCATCGAATTTTTGTGGATCTGGACAAAATCATCGTAGCGGCTTTGCTGTCCGGGGCGCAGTACGCTGTCGACGTTGTTCTTCAGCCTCAGGATGGCATCGATGAATGCGGATTTCTGTTGCGCGTTCATGTCACGGTGATTACGGCGAATATCCATATTGCGAAAACTCCATTGAATGTTTGCCCAATGGAGTCTGATCGCTGAGAGGATTTTCACCAGTTCATCACTATCGCCAGCGCTTGTAGGAAAAATAATCCGGCGACGTCCCGAGCGGTTTTTTCCTATAAGGAATTGAGCGGAATCTTCAGGTAAACCACGCCGTTTTCCTCCGCCGGTGGCAAATTCCCCGCCCGCACATTCACCTGAATCGCCGGCAGCAACAGCGTCGGCATGCCCAGCCCGGCATCACGTTTTGTACGCATCTCGACGAACGCCGCTTCATCGATCCCGTCATGCACATGAATATTGTTTTTGCGCTGCTCGCCGACCGTGCTCTGACACTGCGAGGCGCGACCCTCGGGCGGATAGTCGTGGCAAACGTAGAGTTTCACGCTGGCGGGGAAGGCCAGCAGTTTATGGATCGAAGCAAACAACTGATGGGCGTTGCCGCCGGGAAAGTCGCAACGCGCGGTGCCGACGTCCGGCATGAACAGCGTATCGCCCACCAGAATCTGCTCGCCATCGATCAAATAAGCCATGTCCGCCGGGGTGTGGCCGGGGACGTGCAGGGCCGTAGCCTTGAGATTGCCGATGCGGAATGATTCGTTCGGTGCAAACAGGTGATCGAACTGCGAGCCATCAACGCAGAACTCCGGCTCCAGATTGAACAGCGCCTTGAACACGTTCTGCACTTTGCTGATCGATTCACCGATAGCGATTTTCCCGCCCAGCTCCCGGCGCAGATAGGGCGCGGCGGACAGGTGATCGGCGTGGGCGTGGGTTTCCAGCAGCCACTGTACCTGCAGGCCGTGCGCGCGAACGAAGGCGATGATTTTGTCGGCCTGCACGGTGCAGGTGCGCCCGGCAGCACCGTCGTAATCGAGCACTGGATCGACGATTGCGCATTGCCCGCCGTCGGCTTCATAGACCACATAGCTGTAGGTCGAAGAGGCGGGGTCGAGGAACGATTCAATCTGCGCGGGCATGGACACCAACCTTGAACAAGGGAAATGGGTTGCAACACTTTATCTAAAAACATAATGTTCGCAGCTTAAGTGACCTTGAAGGCATCGTGCAAATGCAATCCAGTCTGACCGAATGTGAAGTCGCCCAACTCCGTGCTTCGGCCTCCAAGGCCTGCGCCTTGCTCAAGGCCATGGCCAATGAGGATCGCCTGCTGATCCTCTGTCAACTGACCCAGGGTGAGCGCAATGTCGGCGAACTGGAAAAGATGACCGGCGTGCGCCAGCCGACGCTGTCCCAGCAATTGGGCATCCTGCGCGATGAAGGGCTGGTCGCGACCCGTCGTGAAGGCAAATACATTTTCTACGGCCTTGCCAGTCCGGAAGTCATCCAGGTGATGAAAACCCTCTCCGGGCTCTATTGCGGCGCCGTGCTGAAAAGTCTGGGCCATCAATAAATGCCAGCCATGACACTATCCCATGTAGGCCTTCGCCTGCTCGCGATTGCGGTGTGTCAGCCACACATTCATTAACTGACACACCGCTATCGCGAGCAGGCTCACTCCTACAATGGATTTGTGTGAAGGCTGAGAAATCCTTGCGTGCAGCAAAAGGAACAAGCAATGAACGATCAACACTGGGGCCCATCCATCAGTGCAGACATCGTGGTCATCGGCGGCGGTACCGCCGGTATCGGTTTTGTCGCCAGTCTGCTCAAACGTGATCCGGCTCTGAAAGTTACCGTGATCGAACCCAGCGCCCAGCATTACTATCAACCGGCGTGGACGCTGGTCGGCGGTGGTGCCTACGACGTCAAAGACACCGCACGGCCGATGAACAAGGTCATGCCCAAGCAAGCAAACTGGCTGCAAGCGGCGGTCACTGCAATCGACCCGGACAAACGCCAACTCACCCTCAACGATCAACGCACGGTCGGCTACCAGAACCTGATTGTCTGTCCCGGCTTGCGTCTGGCCTGGGAGCAGATCGAAGGCTTGCAGGAAAGCCTCGGCCAGCATGGCGTCACCTCCAATTACAGCTATCAGCACGCGCAGTACACCTGGGATCAGGTGCAGAAACTGTGCGGCGGCAAAGCGCTGTTCACCCAACCGGCGATGCCGATCAAATGCGCCGGTGCGCCGCAAAAAGCGCTGTACCTGTCCTGCGATCACTGGCGTAAAAACGGTGCGCTGAACACCATCAATGTCGAATTCAACCTGGCCGGCGCCGCGCTGTTCGGCGTGGCGACGTTTGTTCCGCCGCTGATGAAGTACATCGAAAAATACAACGCGCAGTTGGCGTTCAACTCGAATCTGGTCAAGGTCGACGGCCCGGCGAAAACCGCGTGGTTCGAGATCAAGGATGCTGACGGCAACGTCACCCGTGTGGCGAAAACCTTCGATCTGCTGCACGTCGTGCCGCCGCAGATCTCGCCGGACTTCATCGCCCAAAGTCCTCTCTCCGATGCCGCCGGCTGGTGCGAAGTCAATCCGCACAGCCTGCAACATCCGCGTTATCCCGAGGTGTTTGCACTCGGTGATATCTGCGGCACCAGCAACGCGAAAACCGCCGCAGCGGTGCGCAAACAAGTGGTCGTGGTCGCGGAAAACCTGCTGGCCCTGCGCAAGCAACAACCACTGCCGCTGAAGTACGACGGTTATGGTTCCTGCCCGCTGACGGTGGAGAAGGGCAAGGTGATCCTCGCCGAATTCGGTTATGCCGGGAAGTTGCTGCCGACCTTTCCTGTGGACCCGACCGTGGCGCGGCGTTCGGCGTGGTTTCTAAAGGCAACCTTGCTGCCGTGGTTCTACTGGAACGGCATGCTCAAGGGCCGCGAGTGGCTGACTGGTCTGTCCAAGGTTGACTGAGAAAACCCTATGTTGCTGGCAAGTCTGTTTGGCGTGGTGATGGGGTTGGTCCTCGGCTTGACCGGGGCCGGCGGCGGGATTCTTGCGGTGCCGGCGCTGGTGCTTGGGTTGGGCTGGACGATGACCCAGGCAGCGCCGGTGGCGTTGTTTGCAGTCGGCAGTGCGGCGGCGGTCGGCGCGATCGATGGCCTGCGTCATGGCCTGGTGCGCTATCGTGCGGCGTTGTTGATTGCGGCGTTGGGCGCGGTGTTTTCGCCGTTGGGCATTTACTTCGCGCACCAGTTGTCGGAGAAAATCCTGATGGTCCTGTTCAGTCTGCTGATGGTCATGGTGGCCTGGCGCATGCTGCGCCGCGAGCGTCAGCAGGAAGGGCCGAGCGATCATGGCCACGCCAGTTGGGGCCAGAAGAATTGCATGCTCAATGAAGAAACCGGGCGCTTCGACTGGACCGCCAAATGCACGGCTACATTGGCGGCGCTGGGCGCAATTACCGGCGTGGTGTCCGGATTGCTCGGTGTCGGTGGCGGTTTTTTGATTGTGCCGGCGTTCAAGCAACTGACCGATGTGCAGATGCGCGGGATTGTCGCCACGTCATTGATGGTGATCAGCCTGATTTCGGCGATTGGCGTGATCGGCTCGTTTCACGCCGGTGTGCGGATTGACGGGCAGGGCGCGGCGTTCATCGTCGCCAGCATTGTCGGCATGATCATCGGCCGCAAGCTCTCTGCGCGGGTGCCGGCGCGGGCGTTGCAGGTGGGGTTTGCCAGTGTCTGTCTGGTGGTGGCGGGGTATATGTTGTTGCGGGCGTGAGGTTCTGAAGAAATCGCAGCCCATCAAGGGCTGCGATTTTTCTATCGGCTTACAACACCAAGTGCGGCAACCACAGCGACAGTGCCGGCACGTAAGTCACCAGCATCAACACCAGGAACAGCACGGCGTAGAACGGTAGCAACGCTTTAACAGTGCTTTCAATACTCACTTTGCCCACCGCCGAACCGACAAACAGCACCGCACCCACCGGCGGCGTTATCAATCCGATCCCGAGGTTCACCAGCATGATCATGCCGAACTGCACCGGATCGACGCCGATGCCGAGAATCACCGGCATCAGGATCGGCGTCAGGATCAGAATCAGCGGCGCCATGTCCATCACCGTGCCGAGCAACAGCAGCATGACGTTGATGCACATCAGGATCACGTAGCGGTTGTCCGAGAGGGTCAGGAACATCGTGGTGATCTTCGCCGGAATCTGCATCAGGGTCATGATGTAGCCGAAGCTCGCGGCGAAACCGATCAGGATCATCACAATCGAAATCGTCCGCACCGTGCGGTGCATCAGTTTCGGCAGTTCGCTCCACTTGTAGTCGCGGTAGATGAACATGGTCACGAAGAACGACCAGAGCACGGCGATGGCCGCCGATTCGGTAGCGGTGAAGATACCGGACAGGATGCCGCCGAGGATGATCACCATCGCCATGAGGCCCCAGAGGGCTTCGCCGACGATTTTCAACGCCTGGCGCATCGGGATCACTTCACCCTTCGGATAATTGCGCTTTCTCGCGAAAATCAGACACAGCACCATCAGGCAGGCGCTCATCAGCAAGCCCGGCACGATGCCCGCCATGAACAGCGAGGCAATCGAAACCGTGCCACCGGCGGCCAGGGAGTAGAGCACCGAGTTATGGCTTGGCGGAGTGAGCAGGGCTTGCACCGAACCGCTGACGGTCACGGCGGTGGAGAAATCCCGTGGATAGCCCTTGCGCTCCATTTCCGGAATCAGCACCGAACCCACCGACGCGGTGTCGGCCACCGACGAACCGGAGATCGCGCCGAAAAAAGTCGAGGCGACAATATTGACCAGTGACAGACCACCGCGGACAAAACCCACCAGCACCCCGGCACACGCCACCAAGCGACGGGACATGCCGCCCTCGGCCATGATCGCACCGGCCAGCACGAAGAACGGAATGGCCAGTAGCGAGAATTTGTTCACCCCCGAAGCGACCTGAATCATCACCGCCTGGAACGGAATGTCGATCCACCATGCACCGATCAGCGCGGCCGCGCCGAGCGCGTAGGCGACCGGCATGCCGATCAGGATCAAAGCGATAAAACTGCCCAGCAGTATCAGAGCGTCCATTAAGCGGCACCTTCACTTTCTTCAACCAGGTCGAACTGCACGACGCGCCGTTTGCTCTGGTCACCGAGCAAGAGTTTTTCCAGCACGAAAATCAGCGTCAGCAAGCCGCCCACGGGAATGGGCAAGTAGGTCACGCCAACGCGCAGATCGGGCAGGGCCGCCATGAACTGGTTCCAGGTGGACATGCACAGCTTGGCGCCCCAGATCGTCATGAAGATGCAGATCGCCGCCATCAGCAGCTGGGAAAAAATCGCCGCTGCGGATCTCACGTGCGCTGGCATGCGATCGGTGAGCATTGCCACGGCCATGTGCGCGCCGGCGCGGTAGCTGGCGGCGGCGCCGATGAAGGTAAACACCATCATCAGCAGAATCGCCGTGGGCTCGGGCCAGCTCGAACCGGTGCCCAGGACGTAGCGGGCGAACACGCCCCAGGGAATCATCAGGGAAATCGCCAGGACGGAAAGGCCGGCGACCCAGATGCACGTCATGTAGATCTTGTCGTTGATACGCAGCAGTAGATTCTTCATCGGGTTCCACCGTAACCGGGCGCGCCGCAGTCATCGGGCGCACCGGGCCTTGTTCATGAGGACGGAGCGGGAGGTGTTACTGAACGGCTTCGATTTTCTTGATCAGGTCGGCATACTTCGCGCCGTACTTTTCCCGCACCGGTGCGGTGGCGTCGTAGAAGGGTTTTTTGTCGACCTCGATGAACTCGACGCCGGCGGCTTTGAGTTTTTCTTCACTGGCAGCGGACTTCTTGTCCCACAGCACACGCTCTTCGGCCTGGGCAGCCTTGGCGGCTGTCTTGACCAGCGCCTGTTGATCCGGCGTCAGTTTTTCCCAAGTGATTTTCGACATCACGATCGGCTCTGGCAGGATCAGGTGACCCGTGAGGCTGTAGTACTTCGCATTCTGGAAGTGGTTGTGTTCGAGCAGGGTTGGCGGGTTGTTTTCCGCGCCGTCGATCACGCCGGTCTGCAGGGCACTGAAGATCTCGCCGGTGTCCATCGCGATACCGTTACCGCCCATGGCGTTCATCATGTCGATGAACATCGGGTTGCCTTGCACGCGAATTTTCATGCCCTTGAGGTCTTCGAGCTTGCGCACCGGTTTCTTGGTGTAGACGTTGCGCGTGCCGCCGTCCATCCAGGCCAGGGCCACCAGGCCGAACTCAGAGTTGGTGATTTTGTCGAGGATCTCGTCGCCCACTGCGCCGTCGATGACGTTACGCATGTGTTGGTGATCGCGGAAGATGAACGGCATGTTGAACACGTTCACGTCCGGAACCACGGGGCCGACGATACCCAGGCTGACGCGAGACAGCTGTACGGCGCCGACTTGCATCTGCTCGATGACTTCCTTTTCGGAGCCCAGCACACCGCCGGGGAAGTATTGGAAGGTCAGTTCGCCGTTGGTCTCCTTGGTCAGGGTCTTGCCCATGTTTTCTTCGGCCACCACGGTTGGGTAGCCGGCGGGGTGAATGTCAGCGAATTTGAGTTGCAGTGCCTGAGCGGCGCCAGTGAAGGTAAACATCAGCGGGAGTGCAGCGGCCAGCAAGGTGCGTTTGAAGTTCATGGGGGTGAGTCTCCAGTCTTGTTATTGTTGTGTTCAAGGCGCAGCGGTGCAGCAGAGGCGGGTGTTACAGAAAATCGTCGAACAGCGGTTCCGGCAGGCCTTTGACGTTGGGATTCAGGGCGAACACGCCGCCGGCCAGGGATTGCGGATCGTGGTCGTCGCCGGGACGAATCGAGGTGACGAACAAGGTGTCCATCCGGGCTCCACCGAAGGCGCACATGGTCGGTTTTTTCACCGGCACGGCCAGCGAGAAGTCGAGTCGGCCGTCCGGCGCGAAACGGTGGATGAGGCCGGCGTCGTTGGCGCAGATCCAGTAGAAGCCTTCGGCGTCCACGGCCGCGCCATCGGGGCGGCCGGGGAAGTGGTTCATGTCGACGAAGACGCGGCGGTTCGACGGCGTGCCGGTCTCGGTGTCGTAATCGAACGCCCAGATCAGTTGCACATCGGGGTGCGAATCGGACAGGTACATCGTCTTGCCGTCGGGGCTGAAACCGAGGCCGTTGGGCACGATGAAGCCGTCGAGTTGCGCTTCAATCACGCCAGACTGCCCGGCGCCGTAGCGGTAGAGCCGACCTTCGGCTGCGTTCAGGCCCATGTTCAACACCATGCTGCCGGCCCAGAAGCGGCCCTGGCGATCACAACGACCATCGTTGAGGCGCATGTCTTTGCGGCCGTGCTCGACGCTGGCAAGTTGCTCGCTGTCGAGGCTGCCGTCGCTGTGCGGGTGCAGATGAAAGAAGCCGCTTTCCATGCCGGCAACCCAGCCGCCACGGCTGTGGCGGGCGATGCAGGCGAGCATTTCCGGGGTTTTCCAGGCATGCACATGGCCGCTCTCGGCGCTCCAGCGTTGCAGGCCGCCGTTGGGAATATCCACCCAGTACAGCGCGTTTTCCTCTGCCACCCAGACCGGGCTTTCGCCCACGGCGTTGCGGGCATCGACGATCAATTCGGCTTGCATACTCATTCCTTTGCGTCGTTGTCAGAGTGATCAGTCGCCGAACGGTCCGGCCGCGACAAACGCGCCGCCCTGATAGATCCGCGCCGGGTCATCGACGGCTGGCATTGGCTGTGCTTCGACCTTTTCGCGGAACACTTCGGAGCTGTCCTTCGCCTCGAAGCCGAGGTGGCTGGCGAATTTGTTGTCCCACCAGACGTCCTTGTTGGCGGACATGCCGTAGACCACGGTGTGGCCAACGTTGGGCGTGTACAGCGCGCGTTCGAGCAATTGCGTGAGGTCGTCGAAGCTCAGCCAGGTGTGCATCATTCGGCGGTTCTGCGGCTCGGGGAACGATGAGCCGATGCGGATGCTGACGGTTTCGATGCCGTAGCGATCGAAGTAGAAACTGGCCATGTCTTCGCCGTAGGACTTGGACAAGCCGTAGTAACCGTCGGGGCGCCGTGCGGAGCTGGCGTCGAGCGGTTCGTCCTGTTTGTAAAAGCCGATGACGTGGTTGGAGCTGGCGAAGATCACCCGCTTCACGCCATGCCGGCGCGCCGCTTCGTAGATGTGATACACGCCGCAGATGTTGGCGCCGAGGATTTCTTCGAAGGGTCGCTCGACGGAGACGCCGCCGAAATGCAGGATCGCATCGACACCTTCGACCAGTTGATGCACGGCGTGTTTGTCGGCCAGATCGCAAGGGACGATTTCTTCGCGATCATCGACGGCCGGGGCAATGGCGGCAATGTCCGACAGGCGCAGGACATTGGCATAAGGGCGCATACGTTCGCGCAGAACTTTGCCCAGACCACCGGCAGCGCCGGTCAGCAGCAGGCGGTTGAACGGGGCGCGGGGAGTGGAGGTAGATGTCATGGCAATCCCTTACACGATTGTTATTAGGTTTGTTGTAGGTTGTCGTATGACTGCGCTGAAGTATCGGTAGGGTTTCCGGAACTTGTCAACGCGACTTTTGGTGTAGATGACGGAAGGCCTGGCCTCTTTTCAATCACCACAGTTCTGTATTTGCAATGCAATCCCCTGTGGGAGCGAGCCTGCTCGCGAAAGCGGTGTGTCATTTAGAATTGATGTCGACTGACACGCCGCCTTCGCGAGCAGGCTCGCTCCCACAGGGGAACTCGGTGTGGCGCCCGGTGGTTACAACAACGAAATCGGATAACTGATAAAGATCCGGTTTTCATCAAACTCGTTGGTGCTGAAGTCCCTGCGTATCGTTGCGTTGCGCCATTTCACGTTGAGATTTTTCAGTGGCCCGCTCTGCACGGTGTAGGCCAGTTCCGACTCGCGGCCCCATTCCTTGCCGTCATTGGTGGTGGCGGTGTGCACGTTGTCGCCGCTGATGTAGCGGTTCATCAGGGTCAGACCGGGAACGCCGAGAACGACGAAGTTGTAGTCATGGCGCAACTGCCAGGAACGTTCCTTGGCGTTGTCATAACTGGCGTTGTAACTGTCGTTGGCGAGGGTGCCGCCGCTGGTGCCGTTGACCCGCATCCAGGCGTCGTCGCCGCTGAGTTTTTGCAGGCCGACATAGAACGTGTTGCCGCCGTATTTGGCCGAAAGCAGAGCGAACGCAGTCTTGTTGTCGAGGTCGCCGGCCTGGGCGCTGCCGTCTTCCTTGCCGGTGAAGAAACCGAGGTTGGCGCCCAGCGTCCAGTCGCCCACAGGCTGGCTGTGGCTGAGGTTGAAATACTGCTGCTGGTAGATGTCCGTGAGTTCGGCGTACCAGACACCAACCTGCGTGCGCTTGTCGTTGAAGCTGTACTCGCCGCCGCCGAAGTTGAAGCGATCGGAAGTGAACGCGCCACGGCCGTTCATCGACATGTCTTCCATGCTCGCGTCGTTGCGCGGGCTGTTGCCACGGAACTGCCCGCCGTAGACGGTCAAGCCATTGATCTCGGTGGAAGTGATCTGGCCGCCGCGAAAGGTCTGCGGCAGTGAGCGGCCATCATCGGAACGCAGGATCGGCAGCACTGGCATCCACTCGCCGACCTTCAATTCAGTCTTCGACACCTTGGCTTTCAGCGCCACGCCGAGCCGTCCGAAATTGTCGGCCGGGCGCCCGTCATCGTGGATCGGCAGCAGTTGCGTACCGCCTGTGCCTTTGCCGCCATCGAGCTTCTGCGAATACATTCCCAGCAGATCAATGCCGAAACCGACGGTGCCCTGAGTGAAGCCGGATTTGGCGTCGAGGATAAAGTTCTGCGTCCACTCCTCAGCCTTGCCCTGCGGGTTGGCCGGGTTGACGAAGTTGCGATTGAAGTAGGCGTTACGCAAGTTCAGCGTGGCTTTGCTGTCGTCGAGAAAACCTTCGGCTTCGGCGCTCATCGGCAAGGCGAGGGCGAGGCTGCTGCAGCCGATCAGACTTAAAGCGGTACGCGGGCGGGTGACGGAAAGACGGGAAGGGCGGACGGAACTGCAGACGAGTGTGCTCACTGTGACGCTCCCTGTTTCGTTTGTTGTTTTTATTATTTGTTATACGTCGTCGTACAACGTGGGTGCGGATATTTCCTAGGTTTTACGGGAATGTCAACAGCAAGTTATGCGATGACTCCGACCATCACACAGAACCCTTGTGGGAGCGAGCCTGCTCGCGAATACGGATTTTCATCCGACAAAGTTGTCGACTGACACACCGCATTCGCGAGCAGGCTCGCTCCCACAAGGGGGAAAGTGTTTTAACCGTGAATTTGCGGCAAACTTCACCCACTCTCCGCACAAGGCCTTTCCATGGATCAATACGCCCCGCGCAACTGGCAGCCCCACGAAAAGCCCAGTCTGCCCGGTTCTCCCTCGACGCCGTTGCACTCCACCCCCAAGCGCCTGGCCTATGCGCTGGTCGGCGTACTGGTGGCGGTGACCGGTGGCTTGGGCAACTCGCTGGTGGTGGCCAACCTGCCTTATCTGCAAGGTGCACTCGGCGCGACCACGGCGGAAATGGCCTGGTTACCGGCGGCGTACGTGATGACCAACGTGTCGATGAACCTGCTGCTGGTGAAGTTTCGCCAGCAGTTCGGTTTGCGTGCATTCACCGAGGTGTTTCTGGTGCTGTATGCGCTGGTGACCTTCGCCCATCTGTTCGTCAATGACCTCAATTCGGCGGTGGCGGTGCGCGCGGCCCACGGCATGGTCGGCGCGGCGCTCAGCTCGCTGGGCCTGTATTACATGGTCCAGGCCTTCCCGGCGAAGTGGCGGCTGAAGGCGCTGGTGCTCGGCCTCGGCACGTCACAACTGGCGCTGCCATTGGCGCGATTGTTTTCCGAAGACTTGCTGCAGATCGCCGAATGGCGCGGCTTGTACCTGTTCGAATTGGGCATGGCGTTACTGTCGCTAGGCTGCGTATTGCTGCTCAAATTACCGCCCGGCGACCGCTTCAAAACCTTCGAAAAGCTCGACTTTCTCACCTTCGCCATTCTCGCCACGGGTGTGGCGTTGTTGTGCGCGGTGTTGTCGCTGGGGCGGATCGATTGGTGGTTGGAGGCCGACTGGATCGGCTATGCGTTGGCTGCTTCGATTGCCTTGATCATCGCCGGTCTGGCGATCGAACATAACCGCAGCAACCCGCTGCTGATGACCCGTTGGCTGGGCAGCGGGACGATGATCCGGCTGGCGCTGGCGGTGACCCTGATTCGCATGGTCACCTCGGAGCAGTCCACCGGTGCGGTCGGTTTCATGCAGAACCTGAACATGGGCTACGAGCAGTTGCACAGCCTTTATGTGGTGATGCTGATCGGCAGCGTCGCGGGTTTGGTGACCAGCGCACTGACGATCGACCCCAAGCACCTGCTGATGCCGTTGATTATCTCGCTGGGTCTGATGGCCACCGGGTCGGTGATGGACAGCTTTTCCAACAACCTGACCCGCCCGCAAAATCTTTACTTCAGTCAGTTTCTGCTGGCGTTCGGCAGCACGTTTTTCCTTGGCCCGACCATGGTTTTCGGCACGCGCAACGTGCTGACCAATCCGCGCAATCTGGTGAGTTTTTCCGTGCTGTTCGGGATCTGCAATAACCTCGGCGGCCTGCTCGGTGCGGCACTTCTGGGCACTTTTCAGATCGTCCGGGAAAAATTTCATTCCAGTCAAATCGTTGAGCACCTGACGCTGTCTGACCCTTTGGTGGCCGCGCGCGTACAGAGCGGCGGCTCGGCGTACGGTTCGCTGTTGGCCGACCCGAGTCTGCGCAACCTTGCGGGGATTCGCAGCCTGGCCAATGCTGCCACCCGCGAGGCCAACGTGCTGGCCTATAACGATGTATTCATGCTGATCGCCGTGATTGCGGTGTTGACCATGATCTGGCTGTCCATTCGTGCGCTGTGGTTGATGAGCACCACCAAAGCCGTCGCCCCAGCGTCATCCACACCTTCCAGCGGTGCCACTTCTTCATGACCGAACCGACCACCACGACCACCAATGCCATCGCTGCCACGCCCGAGGGTGAGGCGCCGCCGTCATCGCCAAACACCGCGCCACGTTCGCTGCGGGTGCGGATCATCTCTTCAATGGGCTTCGCGGCGATTGCCATCGTCGGTGTGTTGATCGTGTTGTATGCCTGGCAATTGCCGCCGTTCAGCAGTGCGGTCGAAACCACCGAAAACGCGTTGGTGCGCGGGCAGGTGACGATCATCGGCCCGCAACTCGCCGGTTACGTCTATGAAGTGCCGGTACAGGATTTCCAGTACGTGAAGGCCGGCGATTTGCTGGTGCGTCTGGATGATCGCATCTATCAGCAACGCCTCGATCAGTCACTGGCACAACTGGCGGTGCAGAAGGCCGCATTGGCTAATGTGGTGCAGCAACGCAACAGCGCCGAGGCGACGATCAAATTGCGCCAAGCCGTACAGGCCGACAGCGAAGCGCAGTTGCGCAAAAGCGAGGCCGATCTTCGTCGTAACCAGGAATTGGTGCGCGACGGTTCGGTGTCGAAGCGCGAGATGGACGTCGCGCTGGCGGCGAATGCGCAAAGCATTGCGGCGGTCGCGCAAGCCAAGGCCAATCTGGAAATTGCCCGTCAGGATCTGCAAACGGTGATCGTCAATCGCGGCTCGCTGGAAGCGGCAGTGGCCAGCGCCGAAGCGGCGGTGCAACTGGCGCGGATCGATCTGTCGAACACCCGCATCGTCGCGCCGCGTGACGGTCAGCTTGGGCAGATCGGCGTGCGCCTCGGCGCCTACGTCAACTCCGGGGCGCAGTTGATGGCGTTGGTGCCGAACCAGAAATGGGTGATCGCCAACATGAAGGAAACCCAGATGGACAACGTGCGCGTCGGGCAACCGGTGCGCTTCACTGTCGATGCGCTGAACCACCGCAAATTCACTGGGCATGTGCAGCATATTTCGCCAGGGACTGGTTCTGAGTTTGCGTTGTTGCAGGCGGATAACGCGACCGGCAACTTTGTGAAAATTGCTCAGCGGGTGCCGGTGCGGATCACCATCGATCCGGATCAGCAGGAAGAGGAACGGTTGCGGCCGGGGATGTCGGTGGTGGTCAGCATCGACACCGCAGCGGGCGATACACAACCCCACTGACACAATGCATAACCCTGTGGGAGCGAGCCTGCTCGCGAAAGCGTCGTATCAGTCACATTTCTTTATCTGACACACCGCTTTCGCGAGCAGGCTCGCTCCCACATTTGAACGGTGTTTATCCAGCGATCATCGGCGGCAGGGTGCCCAGCAGTGAAACCGCCGCCACCGCGCCAATGCCGAGCAGCCATTCGAGCATCACACTGCGCCTGAGCGCGCCCATCCGCTGCTCGCAATCCTCAACCCGCAAGCGGTTGAACAGCGCCAAGCCAAGCATCCCCAGCACGATCATCGCCTTGATCAACAGAATCAAGGCAAACCCGCTGAACAATGGCGTCGGCCACCACTGGCCGGTCAGTACGCGGACGTTAATCAAACCCGTAATCAGCAACCCCGCGACCAAGACATAACCGACCCCGCTGAAACGCCGCAAAATCGCCGGCATCGGCTCCGTCGGCTGACGCAAAATCAGCACCAGCACCAACAACCCGCCCAACCACGCCGCCACGCAGGTCAGATGCACAATCTGGTTGAGAATCAGCAATTGCCCGCTCACGCCATCGAGCATGGCGCCATGCCCGACCGGTGCCAGGGTCGCCAGCAACAACGCGCTCACGCCCAATCGCAATGGCATATTCGAACGCCAAGGCGTAAATAACAGCGCCAACAGCACAGCATTGATCAGCAGATGCCAACGCCACACCTGACCAAAAAACGTATGGCCCAGCACCAGCGCAACCGTGTCCGGATCAAACGCCGCCGCTGCCGAACCGGCCATGCTCGCGGTGATCAACAGCGCCCAGGCAATCCCGCTGAGCAGCGCCACCGCAGCCAGCCAACGCGCCAGTCGCGCCAGGTGCCGATCCACTTGCGGCGCTTCATCCTTGAGCAGCAACGGCCTGAACAGCCAGGCCCCGAACAGCATCAACACCACGATGAAATGCACAAAGCGACACAGCACCAGCGCTTCACTCATGAATTACTGACCAACCTTGAACTGATAAGCGCCTTCGCTTTTGTGCGTGTCGACCGACACCGCGTGCCATTCGACTTTGTACTCGCCAGCGGTCATCGGAGCAGCAGGGGTGACGATCAGGGTTTTCTTGTCGCCTTCGGTGGTCAGCGCCTTGACCGCGACCGGTGCGCCATCCTTGGTCACGGTGACTTTGGTGAAACTGGCTTCAACGCCTTCGGAAAAGGTCAGGCGCAAATCGGCCGGTGCTGTGACAGTGCTGTCGGCAGCCGGGGTCTGGCTTTTCAGATGGGCGTGGGCAAATACGGAAGATGCGGCGAACAGCGAAGCGAGCAGGGCAGTGGTGGTCAGGACGTTCTTGAGCAGCATCGCGGATACCTCTGAGGCAGGATCGAAGAGGCATCAGTTTAGCCATCCGCTCACGTCAGTACGAAGTTTTGTTTGCAGCGGTCGCCCCCGGACCAGAGCGGATGCTAGTCTTGGGCAACGCTGTTGTCAGGGAGCCCTCATGGGCAATCACAAGATCGAGATTCGTCGCAATAACGTCGAGAAAATCCTCCTGGCGGCGGAAAAAGTCTTCGCCGAAAAAGGCTTCGGCGGCACCGCCATGGCCGACATCGCCGCTGAAGTGCAACTGCCGCGTTCCAACCTGCATTACTACTTCTCAACCAAGAGCGAGCTGTACAGCGCGGTGCTGTTCGACCTGCTGGAAGTATGGAAGCAGGACGCGCTGTGCTTCGAAATGTTCGACGATCCGCGTGTGGTGCTGAGCAGCTATATCCGCGCCAAGATGAATCACTCGCGCAGTCGTCCGTATGGTTCGAAAGTCTGGGCCAACGAGATCATTCACGGCGCGCCAACCTTGGGCGAGGCGCTGGATGTCAGCCTGTATGACTGGGCGAAAATGAAGGAAGCGAAGATTCGGCAGTGGGTCGAGGACAAACGGATTCTGCCGGTGGAGCCGTCGAGTCTGCTGTACATGATCTGGGCGTCGACCCAGCATTACGCCGACTTTGATCATCAGGTGAATATTCTGAATGAGCATCAGCCGTTGTCGGACATGCAGTTCGAGCGGGCGGTGCAGACGGTGACGAGTGTGATCTTGCGTGGGATCGGGTTGGAGCCCTAGAAGCAGACCCTCACCCCAGCCCTCTCCCGGAGGGAGAGGGGGCCGACCGAGGTGTCTTGTGAGGTACATCGACCTGAAAAATCCAGTCGAATATGGATTCAAGGCAGTCCTTGCCAGTTCATGTATCGATTATGGATTCAAAGCAGTTCGTGCCTGTGCATGCATCGATTTTGGATTCAAAGCAAATCGTTCACGTCGGTGGATTTCTGAAGCATCCCCCGATCAGTCCCCTCTCCCTATGGGAGAGGGTTAGGGTGAGGGCCCTTCAGGATCAGCCCCCAATTCAGACCGCAACGTGATACGGATTGCGCGGATCATGATTCCAGTCCAGAAACGGCTTGCCAGTCTCCATCGGCACCATCTCGATGCAATCCGCCACCGGGCAAGTGATCTGGCACAAGTTACAACCCACACACTCCTCATCAATCACTTCATATTTATGCGTGCCGTCCGCCTGCTTCAGACTGCCGATCGCCTGGTGTGACGTGTCCTCGCAAGCAATGTGACAACGCCCGCAACCAATGCATGCGTCCTGGTCAATTTTGGCGATCACCTGATAGTTGATATCGAGGTACTTCCAGTCCGTGGTATTGCCCACCGCACGCCCGGAAAACTCGGCAATGTTGGCGTAACCCTGACTGTCCATCCACCGCGACAACCCATCCTTCATCTCCTCGACAATGCGGAAACCATGCAGCATCGCCGCGGTGCACACCTGCACTGCGCCGCTGCCCAGCGCCATGAATTCCGCCGCATCGCGCCAACTGCCAATGCCGCCAATACCACAGATTGGCAAGCCCTGGGTCTGTGGATCGCGGGCAATCTCGGCAACCATGTTCAGCGCGATCGGCTTCACCGCCGAGCCGCAGTAACCGCCGTGGGTGCTTTTGCTGCCGACGGTGGGCAAGGCGACCATGTGCTCCAGATCGACACTGGTGATCGAGTTGATCGTATTGATCAGCGACACCGCGTCCGCGCCACCACGATGAGCCGCGCGGGCGGCGACACGGATGTCGGTGATGTTCGGCGTCAGTTTGACGATCACCGGCAGCGAGCAATAGGTCTTGCACCAGCGCGTCACCTGCTCGACGTACTCCGGCACCTGACCGACCGCCGCGCCCATACCACGTTCGGGCATGCCGTGCGGGCAACCGAAGTTCAATTCGATGCCGTCAGCACCGGTGGCTTCCACCAGCGGCAGAATGTGTTTCCACGACTCCTCGACGCACGGCACCATCAGCGAAACGATCAGCGCGCGATCCGGCCAGTCCTTCTTCACCTGAGTGATTTCGCGCAGGTTGATTTCCAGCGAACGGTCGGTGATCAGCTCGATGTTGTTGATGCCGAGCACTTCGCGATTGTTGCCGTAATGCGCTGAGTAGCGCGACGACACATTGACCGCTGCCGGGTCCTCCCCAAGGGTTTTCCACACCACGCCACCCCAGCCCGCTTCGAAAGCGCGAACCACGTTGTAGGCCTTGTCAGTCGGCGGCGCGGAGGCCAGCCAGAACGGATTCGGCGCTTTGATGCCAGCGAAGACAATCGACAGATCGGCCATTTACGCAGCCTCCACGTTAAGCATCAGTTGAGCGTTGATCGCCTCGGCGGCGCGTTTGCCGTGCTGCACGGCTTGCACGGTGAGGTCCTGATCGAGGCTGGTGCAGTCACCGCCGGCATACACGCCGGGGATGCTGGTGCGCAGGTTTTCATCGACCTGAATGCGTTCGCCCTGACGCTTGAGTTCACGGGCCAGCGGGTCGGCGAGGGCACTGCCGTCGAAGGCCTGGCCGATGGCTTTGAAGATTGCATCGGCGGCCAGCTCGAAGGTTTCGCCGGTGGTTTGCAGGCGACCGTCGACCAGATCGGTGCGAGCGAAACGCATGCCACGCACATGGCCCTGATCGTCGAGCAGCACCTCTTCCGGTTGCGCCCAGGTCAGCAGGCGTACCTGATTGGCTTTGGCGATGTCTTGCTCATGGCCGGTGGCGCCCATGTCCGCCGCGCCACGGCGATACACCAGATTCACATCACGGGCACCGAGGCGGGCCATTTGCACGGCCATGTCGATCGCCGTGTTGCCGGCGCCGAGGACGATGCAGCGTTCGGCCAGCGGCAGTTGCGTGAGGTCATCGGCCTGGCGTAGTTCGCGAATGTAGTCGGTGGCGGCGAGCAGGCCCGGGGCATCTTCGTGAAGCAGGCCGAGTTGCTTGCTGGCGCTGAGGCCAAGGCCGAGGAACACCGCGTCGAACTGTTGATGCAGTTCGCTCAGCGTCAGATTCTCGCCGAGCTTCTGCCCGTGACGAATCTCGATGCCGCCAATCTCCAGGAGAAAATCCAGTTCCTTCTGCGCGTAGTCGTCGACCAGTTTGTACTTGGCGATCCCGTATTCGTTGAGACCGCCAGCCTTCTCCCGTGCTTCGAAAATCACCACGTCGTGACCGTGCATGGCGCTGCGGTGAGCGCAGGACAAACCGGCCGGCCCGGCACCGACCACGGCGATGCGTTTGCCGCTGGCGGCGGCACGCTGGAACGGGTGCTCGGTGAAATGCGCATTGTCCACGGCGTAGCGTTGCAACAGGCCGATCAGCACCGGCGCGCATTCCTGAGCGTTGTTGCGCACGCAGGCTTGCTGGCAAAGGATTTCGGTCGGACAGACTCGTGCGCAACTGCCGCCAAGGATGTTCGCCGAGAGGATTTTCTGCGCCGCACCGGGGACGTTGTCCTGATGAATGTTGCGGATGAACGAGGGGATGTCGATTTCGCTCGGGCACGCATTCACGCACGGTGCGTCGTAGCAATACAGGCAGCGCGAGGCTTCCAGATGCGCCTGCCGGTCATTGAGCGGCGGCGCCAGATCGGTGAAATGCCCGGCGAGGGCGGCCGCGCTTTCGTGCGGGTGGGGGAGATGGTTCAGGGTCTCGATCACGGTTTATGGCCTCACGGTTATTTGAGGTGCTGCCTCTGATGGGCATTGGTTTTTGTGTTGCCTGGACTGGCCTCTTCGCGAGCAGGCTCGCTCCCACAGGGGAATGCATTTCAAATGTGGGAGCGAGCCTGCTCGCGAAGGCCGAAGGCCTGGATTTCAGCGTTTCACAGCAATTGGCTTATGCATCTCAGCCCGCTTGCTCAGCAAATCAAACACCGCCGGATACGCCGGCCGTTCGATGTACCGCCCGGCACCACGCTCGGCGCGCAAATCACCATCGGCCCAGACCACCCGGCCCTGACTGACGGTATGGCTCGGCACGCCGCGCACGGTCTTGCCTTCGAAGATGTTGAAGTCCACCTGCTGATGGTGGGTCTTGGCGGAAATGGTCCGCGTGCCCTGCGGATCCCACAGCACCAGATCGGCATCGGCGCCGACGCGAATCGCACCTTTGCGCGGATAGAGGTTGAAGATCTTCGCGGTGTTGGTGGAGGTGAGAGCGACGAAATCCTGCATCGACAAACGCCCGGAGTTAACCCCCTCATCCCAAAGCACTGCCATGCGATCTTCGATACCCGCTGTACCGTTGGGAATCTTGCTGAAGTCATCACGGCCGGCGGCTTTTTGCTCGGCGCAGAAGCAGCAGTGGTCGGTCGCGGTGGTGTGCAGATTGCCGTTTTGCAGTCCGTGCCACAGCGCCTCTTGATGCCCGCGCGGGCGGAACGGCGGGCTCATCACATAACCGGCAGCGGTCTGCCAGTCCGGGTGTTGATAGACGCTGTCGTCGAGCAGCAAATGCCCGGCGAGGACTTCGCCATACACCGGTTGGCCTTTGCTGCGCGCATAGGTGATTTCGTCGAGGGCTTCCTTGGTCGAAACGTGCACCAGATACAACGGCGTGCCAATGGTCTCGGCGATGCGAATCGCCCGGCTCGCCGCTTCACCTTCAACCTGCGACGGCCGCGACAGCGGATGCGCTTCCGGCCCGGTGATGCCCTGGGCCATCAACTTGCGTTGCAGGTGATAGACCAGTTCGCCGTTTTCCGCATGCACGGTCGGCACCGCACCGAGTTCCAGGCAGCGCTCGAAACTCGCCACCAGCGTGTCATCGGCGGCCATGATCGCGTTCTTGTAGGCCATGAAATGCTTGAAGCTGTTGATGCCGTGATGGCTGACCAGTTCGGCCATTTCCTCACGCACCTGCTCGCTCCACCAGGTGATGGCGACGTGGAAGCCATAATCCGACGCCGATTTCTCAGCCCAGCCGCGCCACTGATGAAACGCTTCCATCAATGACTGCTGCGGATTGGGAATCACGAAATCGATGATCGACGTGGTGCCGCCGGCCAGACCGGCCGCCGTGCCACTGTAGAAATCCTCACTGGCCACGGTGCCCATGAACGGCAGCTGCATGTGCGTGTGTGGATCGATGCCGCCGGGCATCAGGTATTGGCCGCTGCCGTCGAGGACTTCGGCGCCGGCGGGAATATCAAGGTTTTCACCGATGGCTTTGATCACGCCGTCGGCGCAATAGACGTCGGCGCGATAACTTTCATCATGGGTAACAACGGTGGCGCCACGGATCAACAGAGACATTCCGAGTTCCTCGCAGGCATTGACCGACTTGTGCCGGTTCTAGATGTTTTATTGATGTACGGCGTTGCAAGGTGTATTCCTGTCAGCGCTGTCAGGAATAGAAACTAGTCGCAGATTTGCAATAGAGCAAGATTATTTTTTATAAGCTTATGACTGTTTTAAGTGTTTGAAAAATAACGATAAAAATAGGAAATCACCAAAATGGTGAGGCTGCTCACCATTTTGACGCACTTGACAGGATGGAAATATGAGCAAGATTTCCTATGTGAAATCAGCCGCTTGAAGTTGAGCTGCGGTTGCTCGCTCACGATGAAAATAAATGCAGTGCACCAGATTGAGTCCTGTCTGTTCGGACAACTTGCCAGGTGTTTAGCCTGAGCACCCAGACAAGTTTCCGCGAACTCATCCGATGAATAATTAAAACTGATGAATATCAGAAAGTTGCAAAGCGTTTGAAACACCGCCCGATGCGCAAGCGGGTCACCCGGCACGTTTATTGATGCCGCCGCTGACACCATGGCCGGTGCACGAAAGTTGTCAGTTCCTCCGGCCATCGTCCGGCTCGCACCCTCGTGTGTCAGCCGCCTGATGAGCAAAAAAATAATCAGAAGAACAGTGGAGCGGCCATGCAACAGAACAGATCGCAAGTGACCGAGCGCGACGGCTTGTATGAACTCGAAGCCGGCAGCGACGTCCTCGACAGTCCCCGTTACAACCACGACATGGCACCGACCAAGGTGCGCGAACGAACCTGGAACAAATGGCACATCACCGCGTTGTGGGTCGGCATGTCGATCTGCGTGCCGACCTACACCCTCGGCGGCGTGCTCACCGCCTACTTTGGCCTGACCGTCGGCGAAGCGTTGCTGGCGATTCTGTTCGCCAACGTCATCGTGTTGATTCCGCTCACGCTCAACGCCTTTCCCGGCACCAAGTACGGCATTCCCTTTCCGGTGTTGCTGCGCTCATCGTTCGGTATTCTCGGTTCCAACGTGCCGTGTTTGATTCGGGCGTTGGTGGCGTGTGGCTGGTTCGGCATTCAAACGATGTTCGGCGGGCTGGCGATTCACCTGTTTCTCGGCTCGGTGTTCGAGGGCTGGAAATCTCTCGGCGGCACCGGGGAGGTGATTGGCTTCATGATCTTCTGGGCTTTGAATCTGTGGGTGGTGATTCGTGGCGCCGAGTCGATCAAGTGGCTGGAAACCTTGTCGGCGCCGTTGCTGGTGGCGGTCGGTATTGGCCTGCTGGTGTGGGCGATGCCCAATGTGTCGATGACCGAGCTGCTGGCGATTCCGGCCAAACGTCCGGAGGGCGCCAGTGTGGTCAGTTACTTCGCCGCCGGGCTGACCGCGATGGTCGGCTTCTGGGCGACGTTGTCGCTGAACATTCCGGACTTCAGCCGTTACGCCAAGAGCCAGAAAGATCAGATCCTCGGGCAGATTTTCGGCCTGCCGCTGACGATGTTTTTGTTTGCATCGCTGGGCGTGATCATGACCGCCGCTTCGGTGAAGCTGGTCGGTGTGACCGTCTCCGATCCGGTCACTCTGATCGGGCATATCCAGAGCCCGGTGTGGGTGGCGGTGGCCATGGCGTTGATCATCATCGCCACGCTGTCGACCAACACCGCCGCCAACATTGTTTCGCCGACCAACGACTTTCAGAACATCGCGCCCAAAGTCATCAACCGCACCAAAGCGGTGTTGCTGACCGGGTTGGTCGGGCTGTTGTTGATGGGTCATGAACTGCTGAAAAAACTCGGTCTGATCGTTTCGGATGTGAGCCTGGAAACTGTGTATTCCAATTGGCTGCTCGGTTATTCGAGCCTGCTCGGGCCGATTGCCGGGATCATGGTGGTGGACTATTTCCTGATCAAGAAACAGCAACTGGACTTGGCCGGGTTGTACCGCGACGACGTCTATCCGGCATGGAACTGGGCCGGGTTTCTCGCGTTCGGCGTGCCGGTGGTGTTGACCTTGTTGTCGCTGGGCAGCGATGCGTTCAGCTGGTTCTACAGCTATGGCTGGTTCACCGGCTCGGCGCTGGGCGGGATTATTTATTACGGGTTGTGCGTGATGCGCGCGCAGCCCTCTGCCGTTAAAACGGCGGTGTAGCACATGATCGTTCCCGCGCTCTGCGTGGGAATGCAGCCCGGGACGCTCTGCGTCCCAACAGCGGACGCGGAGCGTCCATGGATAATTTCCCACGCAGAGCGTGGGAACTATCGGTATCAGCACTGAGGAGATCCCCATGAACGCAGCCGTAGACGTTCTGCAATCGAGCCATCAGCACATCAACCGCGATCGCCTGTGGGCCTCGCTCATGGAACTGGCCAAGCTCGGCGCGACGGTCAAGGGCGGTGTCTGTCGCCTGGCCCTGACCGATCTCGACCGCCAGGCCCGCGACCTGTTCGTGCAATGGTGCAAGGACGCCGGATGCAGCGTCACGGTCGATGCCGTCGGCAATATCTTCGCCCGTCGTCCCGGGCGCAATCCCAACCTGCCACCGGTGATGACCGGCAGCCACATTGACACCCAACCCACCGGCGGCAAGTTCGACGGCTGCTTCGGCGTGCTCGCCGGCGTCGAAGTTATGCGCACCCTCAACGACCTCAAAGTGGAAACCGAAGCACCGCTGGAAGTGGTGGTCTGGACCAACGAAGAAGGCTCGCGCTTCGCTCCGTGCATGATGGGCTCCGGCGTATTCGCGGAGAAATTCACCCTCGAAGAAACCCTCGCCAAAGTCGATGCCGACGGTGTCACCGTTGGTGAAGCGCTGAACGCCATTGGTTACGCCGGTCCGCGCAACGTCAGCGGGCATAAAGTCGGCGCCTATTTCGAAGCACACATCGAACAAGGCCCGATCCTCGAAGACGAACAGAAAACCATCGGCGTCGTGCTGGGCGCGTTGGGGCAGAAGTGGTTCGACCTCAAGCTGCGCGGCGTCGAAGCGCATGCCGGCCCGACGCCGATGCACCTGCGCAAAGATGCACTGGTCGGCGCTTCGGTGATCGTCGGCGCCGTCAACCGCGCCGCCCTCGGCCATCAACCCCATGCCTGCGGCACGGTCGGCTGCCTGCAAGCCTATCCCGGTTCGCGCAACGTCATCCCCGGCGAGGTGCGCATGACCCTCGACTTCCGTCATCTGGAACCGGCGCGTCTCGACTCGATGATTGCCGAGGTGAAGCAAGTCATCGAGGCCACCTGTGAAGAACACGGCCTGACTTACGAACTGACCCCGACCGCGGACTTCCCGCCGCTGTACTTCGACAAAGGCTGTGTGGAAGCGGTGCGCAGCGCGGCGAAAGGGCTGGGCTTGTCGAATATGGACATCGTCAGCGGCGCCGGCCATGACGCGATTTTTCTCGCCGAACTCGGCCCGGCCGGGATGATATTCGTGCCGTGCGAAGGCGGCATCAGCCACAACGAAATCGAGAACGCCGCGCCGGACGATCTGGCGGCCGGGTGTGCGGTGTTGTTGCGGGCGATGCTGGCGGCTTCGGCGATGGTCGCGGGAGGGCAGCGCGCAGCCTGAAGATCAAAAGGTCGTAGCCTTGTAGGAGCTGTCGAGTGAAACGAGGCTGCGATCTTTTCCTGTCACCCAAACGTCACAAACCTGTGCGATGTTGCCGCCCCATGAAAATCATCACCTCCGGCGCGTCCTATCTGGACATCGACGCCTACGCCTGCTGCATCGCTTACGCAGAATTGCTCAACCTGCAAGGCATTCCCGCCCGCGCCGTCAGCAGCGCGCAACCCAACGCCAGCGTTTCGCACACCGTACTCGGCTGGGCTGCTGCTTTTGACGATTACCTGCCGACGCTGGACGATGAGTTTGTCATGGTCGATGTCTCCGACTATTACCATTTCGACCCGTTGGTGGTGCGCGAGCGGGTGGTAGAGATCATCGATCATCATCCGGGGTTCGAGCATTATTGGGCGCAGAAGCTTGGGTCTGCCGCCGATATCCGCCCGATCGGCGCTGCGGCAACCCAGGTTTTTCAGCGCTGGCAGACGGCCGGTGTGCTGCCGCAGATCAGCGTGCAAAGTGCCGCATTACTGGCCACCGCGATTCTCGACAACACGCTGAACTTCACCGGGCAGATGACCACGCCAGCGGACATCGAGGCCTACGCCGACCTCGCTTCACGGGCAAAACTGCCGGCAGACTGGCCTCGGCAATACTTTCTAGAATGCCAGGCCTCGATCGAATCGGACCTGGTCGCTGCATTGGCAGCCGACTCGAAATGGATGAAACCCGAAAGCAACCTGCCAGGCTTTTTCGCGCAAATGACTGTTTGGGATGCCGACACCTTGCTGCAAAAACACCGTCCGATGATCACGCGCTGGATGGCAGAGCAGGGCGATGACTGGCTGCTGAATGTGATCAGTATCCGCGACCACAAAAGCTGCTTTCTGGCGCCAACCGAGGTCAGCCAGCAAAAGCTCAATCGCTTGTTGCCACTCGACTGGCAGGCCGGATTGGCCGTGCGGTCGCCGTCAATGCTGCGCAAGGAACTGTTGAAATTGGCACTGGACGCTGCCATTCACTGCGCGCCAAACAGCATCGTCCAGTAAACCCCTTCATCACTGCGCGCCTCACTGGCAAATCCGGCGCCGACCTGGGTAAACATCGGGTTCATCAGGTTGGCGCAATGCCCGGGGCTGGCCAGCCATCCGGCCATGGCCTTGCCCGGTGAACGCTGCCCGGCGGCAATGTTTTCGCCGATTTGCCGACCACGATAGCCGGCCGCGCGGGCGCGATCGGCGGGCATGTCGCCGTCCGGATCGCGGTGGGCGAAATAGTTGCCGTAGGCCATGGCTTTGCTGTGCCCCTGTGCGGCGGCGCCCAGTGCGGCGTTCCAGCTCAGTGGCCGGGCGGCGGCGAAGCGCTGGCGTCCACACATCCGTGGCCGGGCGCGCGCGGCATTGACCTCAGCGAGCAAAGCCTTGCCGACGCTGCGGTTATCGCCAACGCGGCTGTCGAGCACCGGTTGCGCCAGTACCACTTGCCATTCATTGCGCGAACGACTGACACCGATGTCGGCGTAGTTTGCATCCAGCAGCGCGGCGCAGTGCTCGTCTTGCAGCAGGTCGAAAGCTTCTTCGGCGTCCTCGGCCCCGATCACGCGAATACTGCGCACCGCAACGGCGGAATAACCGGACGACTTCAGCGCTTCACGCATGCCCCCGGCGTAGCGATAACCGATCGGCAAGGCCAGGTTCGACTTAAGCGCCAACGGTGCCAGCCGTTGCGCCGGGCGCCGATCGCAGCGTTGCGGATGGGCGCGATAGTCGTTGATGGCGGCCACCAGTTGCCGCTCCGCGCCGGCATGGGCGGTTGCAGCGAACAGCGGCGAAAGGATCAGCAGGCACAGCGAAACCAAGCGAGACGAGCGAACGGCGTGGCGCATGAGACGGGCAGCTCTGAAGGAGGACAGCGCAAAAGTTGAGTGAACCGCAGAAAGCGGCGCGACTAGGACTGGGTTTTTTGGACTTGGTTCAAGGGGCGGTGAAGGCTTTACGGCGAAGCGACGAACATTGGAATCAAACAGAGCGCTATGTTGCGCCGGATGACGCTATCGCGAGCAGGCGAAGGCCTACATTTGGAATGCGTTCCCCTGTAGGCCTTCGCCTGCTCGCGATGGCGTCACTGAAAACAATACAAAAGACACAGGCAGACCACTATCACCGATTCAACACATCCCCCATCCACTGCAAATACTGCACACGGTCGGAAATCGAGTTATGCCCCGAATCCGGCACCACCCGGAGCACCGCCACGCCTTGCGGGAAATTCTCCAGCAAGCGCTGGGTGCTGGCGCGCGGAATCACCTCGTCGTCACTCGCCGCCAGCAACAGCGTCGGCACGCGAATATGCGCGGCGTATTTGCCGGATTCAAAGCGATCCTTGAGTAACCACTTCACCGGCACCCACGGATATTGCCGCGCCGCGATTTCTTCAAGGCTGTTGTAAGGCGTCACCAGAATCAAATGCTGCACCGGTCGCTGACTGGCCAGACGCACCGCGACGCCAGAACCGAGGCTGCGCCCGACCACCGCCACCTGCGGGTGACTGGCGTAGACCTGATCGAACAGCGCCAGCGCATCCTCGGCAATCGCCGCCTCGGACGGTGAACCATCGCTGCCACCGAAACCGCGATAGTTCAGCAGATACACCGCGTAATCGGGAAACGCCTCGGCAAACTCCGGCAGATTGCGCGACACGTCCTCGGCATTGCCGCCGAAATAGATCAGCGCTCTTGGCCCGGCGCGTTCGCGGGTGATCAGCGAAATCTGCGCGTCCGGCATCGACAGTGTCATCCGTGAATCAGCGGAAGTGACGGCATTGGGCTGCGGAAAATAGATCAGCGAGCGCTGAAAAAAGAACAGCGCCGCACACAGCACCAGGTACACGGCAACGATCAATGCGACGAGTGACATCAGGGTTCGGGACATTCGGCTACTTTTAACGGTGTGTGAAGGATCGCTGTCGCAGTGTAGTCCAGCCCTGCAACCGGGCCGATCGCACACACAACATGCAACAGATTCACGCAGCAGGGGAACCAGCATGAGCCACACTGAGGGTTACTCCCGTCGCCGATTGCTCACGCTGGCTGCCGGGGTTTCGGCGGTCTTCACCTTTGATCGGGCGTTGGCCACAACCACCACGTCCGCGACTACCGGAGGCCACGCCATGCAGACCCGCGCCATCCCGTCCAGCGTCGAGTCGCTGCCCATCGTGGGTCTGGGCACCTATCGCGGCTTCGACGTCGCGCCCGGCGATCCGGCCTACCGGCAGTTGCCGGCGGTGCTTGATGAACTGTTCACCAAGGGCGGAACGCTGATCGACAGTTCACCGATGTATGGCCGCGCCGAACAGACCACCGGTGAACTGCTGTCGATCCACGAACCACGCTCGCCGGCGTTTCTGGCGACCAAGGTGTGGACGCGCGGGCGCAAGGAAGGCATCGCGCAGATGGAGCAGTCGTTCAGCCTGCTGCGCACCGAACGCATCGACCTGATGCAGATCCACAACCTGCTCGACTGGCAAACCCACCTGCCGACCCTGCGTGAATGGAAAGCCCAGGGGCGCATCCGTTACATCGGCATCACCCATTACACGGACTCGGCCTATGAAGAAGTCGAAGCGGTGCTGAAGGCCGAACAACTGGATTTTCTGCAAATCAATTACGCCCTCGATGACCGTGGCGTGGAAAAACGCATTCTGCCACTGTGTCGCGAGCGTGGCGTGGCAGTGATCTGTAATCGGCCGTTCGGTGGCGGGGGACTGCTGGCCCGGCTCAAAGGCAAACCGCTGCCGGGCTGGGTGTCGGACGTGCAGGTCAACAGTTGGCCGCAACTGGCGTTGAAGTTTCTGCTGTCGCATTCAGCGGTGACCTGCGTGATCCCGGGCACGGGCAATCCACGTTACATGGCCGATAACGCCAAGGCCGGGTTCGGGCCGATGCTCACGGATGCGCAGCGGCATCAGTTGATTGCGTTGATGGGTTGATCGAGCTCCCCAAACGATCGCGACTTCGCGTTGGTTCAGGGTTGTATTAATTTCGAAACGGTCTGAAAGACTGTCATATCTGACAGTTGGAAGGGGGGTGTTTGTCGGTGAGTATGGAGATTCCTGCCTCACCAAAGAAGAACGATCATGGACGTGCAAGGCCGCAGGTTCACCTATTGCACCGGGGTTTGTCTCTTGCTGATTTTGTTCGCTGCGTACGCCCATAACGAACAGTATGTTTGTCTGGGCATGCAGCGCGGGCAGATTGCAACCGTGACGGCGAACTCTGTGTACGCGGCCGTGCAGATAGCCAAGGCGTCTTGGGGCGCTGCGGGTTGCTTTAAAACGTGACAAGTCGCTCAAGTGCGATAGCGCAACGCCTCCAGCAACAACGCAAACGCCGGTGCTGCCTGACGTCGACTCGGGTAATACAGGTGATACCCGGCAAACGTCGGGCACCAATCCTCCAGCACCTGCAGTAAACGGCCGTCGGCCAGATATGGCGCGACGACGTTTTCCGGGATGTAACTCAGGCCAAAACCGTCCAGCGCAGCGTCGAGCAACGGGTAGACGCCGTTCAGGGTGATCTGCCCGGATACTCGCACTTTCAGGCTTTCCCCAGCCTTTTCGAATTCCCAGCTGTACAACCCGCCATTGGTGGGCAGGCGCAGGTTATTGCAGGCGTGGTCGGTCAGATCGCGTGGCGTTTGCGGCGGGGGGCGTTTGGCGAAATAGGCGGATGAACCCACCACCGCCATGCGCATGTCGGGGCCGATGCGGGTGGCGATCATGCCTTGTGCGACGTCTTCGCCCAGGCGCACGCCGGCGTCGAAACCCTGGCCGGCGATGTCGACGAAACCATAATCGCAGCAGACTTCGACGGCGATGTCCGGGTACTGCGGCAGAAAGTCTTTGAGCACCGGGCGCAGCAGCCAGTCCAGCGAATGATCGGTGGCACTGATGCGGAGCTTGCCGGCGGGGGTGTCGCGCAGGTTACTCAGCGCCGCGAGTTCCAGTTCGATTTCTTCGAAGCGCGGGCCGATGGTTTGCAGCAAGTGTTCGCCAGCCTCGGTGGGCGAGACGCTGCGAGTAGTGCGGGTCAGCAGACGCAGGCCCAAACGGGCTTCGAGTGCGCGAATGGTGTGGCTGAGCGCCGATTGCGATACGCCGAGTTTGGCCGCCGCTTTGGTGAAACTGCGCTCGCGGGCTACGGCGAGGAAGGCGAGCAGATCGGTGGCATTTTCACGCAGCATTGATGAGTGTCCTGCATAAGTTTTTTTGAATTCTAGTCGATTATCTGAAGAGTTGGTGTCGGTACAGTGGTGGCATTGAATATCCGGAGGAACCACCATGAACCCGATTGCTGCTTCTGCGTTGACCCTTTCTCTGTTGGCGGGTGAGGTGCAGGCCGATGAAACCCCGCGTGTGACGGTCACGCCCAATGGCTCGCAACCTTCGGCCAAAGGCCCGACGGATTGGTTCACCGGCACTGTCCGTGTCGATGCGCCGTTCAAAGGCACAGACGAGGCGCGGGTCAGTGGTGCGACGGTGACGTTTGAGCCGGGCGCGCGTACCGCTTGGCACACGCATCCATTGGGACAGACCTTGATCGTCACGGCCGGTTCCGGGTTTGTGCAGGAATGGGGGCAGCCGGTGCGTGAGATTCGTCCTGGGGATACGGTGTGGATCGCGCCGGGGGCAAAGCATTGGCACGGGGCGGCGCCGACTGCGGCGATGACGCATATTGCTATTGCTGAGGTGTTGGATGGCAAAGTAGTGGATTGGATGGAGCAGGTGAGTGATGAGCAGTATCCGGGTTCCGAGTGAAGCGCTTCCCTCACCCCAGCCCTCTCCCGGAGGGAGAGGGGGCCGACCGAGGTGTCTGGCGTTATCCATCGACCTGAGAGACCGGGTCGATTATGGATTCACATTGGGGTTTTCAGATCGGTGAAATTCTTCCATTTCCCTCACCCCAGCCCTCTCCCGGAGGGAGAGGGGGCCGACCGAGGTGTCTGGCGTTATCCATCGACCTGGGAGACCGGGTCGATTATGGATTCACATTGGGGTTTTCAGATCGGTGAAATTCTTCCATTTCCCTCACCGCAGCCCTCTCCCGGAGGGAGAGGGGGCCGACCGAGGTGTCTGGCGTTATGCATCGACCTGAGAGACCGGGTCGATTATGGATTCACAGTGGGGTTTTCAGATCGGTGAAATTCTTCCATTTCCCTCATCCCAGCCCTCTCCCGGAGGGAGAGGGGGCCGACCGAGGTGTCTGGCGTTATCCATCGACCTGAGAGACCGGGTCGATTATGGATTCACAGTGGGGTTTTCAGATCGGTGAAATTCTTCCATTTCCCTCACCCCAGCCCTCTCCCGGAGGGAGAGGGGGCCGACCGAGGTGTCTGGCGTTATCCATCGACCTGAGAGACCGGGTCGATTATGGATTCACAGTGGGGTTTTCAGATCGGTGAAATTCTTCCATTTCCCTCACCCCAGCCCTCTCCCGGAGGGAGAGGGGGCCGACCGAGGTGTCTGGCGTCATACATCGACCTGGGGAGACCGAGTCGATTATGGATTCACATTGGGGTTTTCAGATCGGTGAAATTCTCTGACTTCCCTCACCCCAGCCCTCTCCCGGAGGGAGAGGGGGTCGACCGAGGTGTCTGGCGTCATACATCGACCTGGGAGACCGAGTCGATTATGGATTCACATTGGGGTTTTCAGATCGGTGAAATTCTTCCATTTCCCTCATCCAGCCCTCTCCCGGAGGGAGAGGGGGCCGACCGAGGTGTCTGGCGTCATACATCGACCTGGGAGACCGAGTCGATTATGGATTCACATTGGGGTTTTCAGATCGGTGAAATTCTTCCATTTCCCTCACCCCAGCCCTCTCCCGGAGGGAGAGGGGGCCGACCGAGGTGTCTGGCGTTATCCATCGACCTGGGAGACCGAGTCGATTATGGATTCACAGCAAAACGCTATCCATCGACCTGAAATGGCGGTATCGATTATGGATTCACAGCAAGACGTTCAAGTCGGTGCAGCTTCCGAATATCCCCGGATCGGTCCCCTCTCCCTCTGGGAGAGGGCTAGGGTGAGGGGCTTTTTCAGGTCATTCAGATCATCTCCGGCAACGACGACAAAATCTTGTCCAGCGTAACCGGATACTCCCGCACCCGGGCCCCCGTGGCGTTGTAAATCGCATTCGCCACCGCCGCGCTGACCCCGCAAATCCCCAACTCACCAACACCTTTGGCCTTCATCGGCGAAGACACCGGATCCGTCTCATCAAGGAAAATCACCTCCTGATGCGGTATGTCGGCATGCACCGGCACTTCATACCCGGCCAGATCATGATTGACGAAAAAACCGAGCTTCTTGTCCACCGCCAACTCTTCCATCAATGCCGCACCAACGCCCATGGTCATTGCGCCGATCACCTGACTGCGCGCCGCTTTCGGGTTGAGAATTCGCCCGGCCGCGCACACCGCCAACATCCGGCGGACTCGCACTTCACCGGTCGCGGCATCCACCGCAACCTCGACGAAATGCGCACCAAACGTCGACTGCTGATACTGCTCGGCCAGGTCGGCAAATTCGATGCTGTCCTCGGCCTCCACAACGCCGTTCTGCGCGGCATTGCTCAATGGCACGCTCTTGCTGCCGAGCCGCACCTCACCGTCGACAAACTCCGCCTGATCCGCCGCCATCCCCAACTTGCCCGCCACCGCCTCACGCAATTTCATACACGCGGCATACACTCCGGCAGTCGAGCAGTTAGCGCCAAATTGTCCGCCGGAACCTGCCGACACTGGAAAACTCGAATCGCCCAGATGCACGCTCACATCCTTCAAACCAACGCCCATCATCTCGGCCGCCGTCTGCGCGATGATCGTGTAACTGCCGGTGCCGATATCGGTCATGTCGGTTTCCACCGTGACCTTGCCATCGCGCTCCAGCCGCACCCGTGCGCCCGACTTGACCAGCAGGTTGTTGCGGATCGCCGCCGCCACGCCCATGCCGATCAGCCAGCGACCCTCACGCCGTGTACCTGGTTGCGCATTGCGTTTGTCCCAACCGAATTTCTCGGCACCGGTCTGCAGGCATTCGATCAGGCGCCGCTGCGAGAACGGCCGCTCGGTTTTCACCGGATCGACCTGCGTGTCGTTGAGAATCCGGAACTGGACCGGATCAAGCTTGAGCTGCTCGGCCATCTCGTCCATGGCAATTTCCAGGACCATCAGCCCCGGCGTTTCACCGGGTGCGCGCATGGCGTTGCCTTCGGGCAAATCCAGCGGCGCCAGACGCATGCTGACCAGCCGATTTTCCGCCGCGTACAACAACTGACTCGGCTGCGCTGCGACCTCGACCTTGCCTTCAGCCAAGTTGCCCGACCAGCCTTCGTGGGCGATCGCAGTGAGTTTGCCGTCCGCTGTCGCGCCCATGCGAATGCGCTGAATCGTCGCCGGGCGGTGAGTGGTGTTGTTGGCGATCTGCGGGCGGGCGAGGGCGACTTTCACCGGTCTGCCGGCCATGCGCGCACCGAGGGCGGCAAGAATCGCATCGGCGCGCACGAACAACTTGCCGCCGAAACCACCGCCAATGTACGGCGAAATCAGCCGCACCTTTTCCTTGGGCAAACCGAGCGTCGTGGCGATGTCGCCGACGCTCCACGCGATCATCTGATTCGATGTCCACAAGGTCAGTTGATCGCCTTTCCACGCCGCCAGTGTGGCGTGCGGCTCCATCATCGCGTGGGACTGATCCGGCGTGGTGTAGGTCTGATCGAACTGCACCGGCGCGGCGGCGAACGCCTTGGCGAAATCACCGTGGCTGACGTCGGGCAACTCGTCTTTCGGCTCGACGCCCTGGTCGCGCACGCTGGCCAGATCGAACTCGCCTTTGGCCGCGACGTAGTCGACCTTGACCAATTGCGCAGCGGCGCGCGCCTGTTCAAAGGTCTCGGCAACCACCAGCGCAACAGCCTGGTGATAGTGCTGAATCTCCGGCCCGGCCAACAGATGCGCGGCGTTGTATTGGCCTTTGCCGAGTTTGCCGGCGTTGGCGGCGGTGACGATGGCCAGCACACCCGGCGCGGCTTTCGCCTGTTCAAGATCGATATTGTTGATGCGGCCCTTGGCGATGGCCGAGCCGACCATGACACCGTAAGCCTGATTGGCCACCGCCTCGTGCTGCTCGTAGGCGTAAGGCGCCTGACCGCTGGTTTTCAGCGGGCCTTCGATGCGGTCTGTGGGTTGGCCGATGACCTTCAACTGGTCGATCGGGTTGGTGGTGGCGGGCGTGTCGAATTTCATGCTTCATCCCTCGCTTGCGCCAACACCGAACCGAGCGTGCGCTCGACCAGGGTCAGTTTGAATTGGTTGTCGTGGGTCGGCGTGGCGCCGTCGAGCAGGCGTGCACTGACGGCTTTGGCGCCTTGGGGCAGCAACGCTTCGGCGGCTTCAACCCGCCATGGTTTCGGCGCGATACCGCCGACGGCGATGCGGCCACTGCCGTCCTTTTGCAGGATCAGACCGACCGACACCAGCGCAAACGCATAGGAGGATCGATCGCGCACCTTGTGATAAACGTGGGTGCCGCCGAGCGGTGCGGGCAGTGTCACCGAGGTGATGAACTCGCCGGGCGTGAGGCTGGTTTCGATGTTTGGCGTGGTGCCGGGCAACTGATGGAAATCGGCAATGGCGATGCTGCGGGTCGTGCCATCGGGTTTCACCGTTTCAATCTGCGCATCGAGCGCGCGCATGGCAATTGCCATGTCGCTCGGGTGCGTGGCGATGCACGCGTCGCTGACGCCGATGATGCCCAGTTGCCGACTGACCCCGCCGATCGCTGCACAACCGCTGCCGGGTTGGCGTTTGTTGCAGGCCTGATTCGTGTCGTAGAAGTAGGGACAGCGCGTGCGTTGCAACAGGTTGCCAGCAGTGGTGGCCATGTTGCGCAACTGCCCGGAAGCGCCCGCGAGCAAGGCGCGGGAGAGCAGGGCGTAGTCTTTTCTGATGCGCGCGTCAGCGGCCAGATCGGTGTTGCGCACCAGCGCACCGATGCGCAATCCGCCTTCAGGCGTGGCTTCGATCTGGTCCAGGCCAAGGTGATTGACGTCGATCAGGTGCAACGGCGTTTCGATGTCGAGTTTCATCAGGTCGAGCAGGTTGGTGCCGCCAGCGATAAACCGCGCACCTTCAACTTGTGCTGCTTGTGCGGCGGCCGCGGCGGGGGAGTCGGCGCGGCTGTAATTGAACGGTCTCATGCCGGCACCTCCGCGACTTCAGTGATGGCTTCGATGATGTTCGAGTAAGCGCCGCAACGGCAGATATTGCCGCTCATCCGCTCTTGAAACTCACTGGCAATCAACCGTGGCGCCTCGGTGAGGCTTTCACTGACATGGCTGGGAATGCCATCGCGGATTTCCTTGATCACCGCCACTGCCGAGCAGATCTGCCCCGGTGTGCAATAGCCGCACTGATAGCCGTCATGCTTGATGAACGCGGCTTGCATCGGGTGCAGATTGTCGGGCATGCCGAGACCTTCGATGGTGGTGATCTCACTGCCTTCGTGCATCACCGCCAGGGTCAGACAGGAATTGATCCGTCGACCATCGGCGATCACCGTGCAGGCGCCGCACTGGCCGTGGTCGCAGCCTTTTTTGCTGCCGGTCAGGTGCAGGTGCTCGCGCAAGGCATCAAGGAGGGTGGTGCGGGTGTCGACGTCAAGCGCACGCGGCTTGCCGTTGACGTTGATCGTCACTTTGCTCATGGCCGGTTGCTCCAGATTGGCCGCGTAGGCCTTCAGGCTGATAAACGGCGGCATCGCGAAGGCGGTGGCGGTCACGGCGCCGAGGATCAGAAATCCGCGTCGGGAAATCGTCATGGTTCGATTCCTTTTTTCTCTTCATCAGGGCAGCAGGGTCGTGGATGGCCCAAGCGGGCAGCCAGCGTCATCGCCGGTCTCGTTAAGGAGTGACTGCCGGGAAGAGGAAAAGGTTTTGTCGGATTTGCGCTATAGAGTTATGCGGGTGGCTCATTAATCGCTTGGCCAACACAGATCCACTGTAGGAGTGAGCCTGCTCGCGATAGCGGTGTGCCGGTCGCTATATCGTTCACAGGTCTACCGCTATCGCGAGCAGGCTCACTCCTACAGGGATCTGTGTGGTAACCACCATTTCATTCACAACTTGAAACCTGTGGGAGCGAGCTTGCTCGCGAAGAGGCCGGCACAGCCAATATCTTCATTGGCAGACCGGACGCCTTCGCGAGCAGGCTCGCTCCCACATTGGATATGTGTCCGGCCGGACTAATGCCCGCCCACCACCATCGAAGTAAACGGCGCCACATACGCCTGCAATGTCACCAGTCCGCCGACCAGGATCGCCAGCACGATCGAGTGGAAGAACACGTAGCGCAGAATCTCGCCCTCATGCCCATACCAGCGGGTCGCGGTGGAGGCGACCACGATCGATTGTGCATCGACCATTTTGCCCATCACCCCGCCGGAGCTGTTCGCCGCCGCCATCAGCACCGGACTGATCCCGAGCTGTTCCGACGTCACCCGCTGCAACCCGCCAAACAGAACGTTCGACGCCGTATCCGAACCGGTCAACGCCACACCCAGCCAACCGAGCAAGGTGCCGAACATCGGATAGAAAATCCCCGTCGCCGCAAACGCCAGGCCCATGGTCGCGTCGAGTCCCGAGTAGCGCGTGAGAAACCCCAGCGCCAGCATCGCCGCGATGGTAATCAGCGAAAACCGCACGACCCACAACGTGCGCAGATACTGCTTGATCAGTTGCGAAATCGAGTAGCCCATCAGCAGGCCACCGACAATCGCCGCCAGCAAGATCCCGCTGCCGGTGGCGGTCAGCCAGGTGAATTTGTACACCGCTTCTTCCGCTTTCGGCGCGGCAACCACCGGCGGGACTTTTTCGATTTGCAGGTGCAGCGTGGTAAAGGTCACGGCCGGGGCGAAAATCGGGTTGGCCTCGCGCAGCGGTTTGCCGGCGGGATCGAGCTTGGCCGAGTGGGTTACCGGATCAATGGCGGGCCGGGTGTCGAACATATTCTTGAAGCCCTGCGTGCCCCAGGCAAACACAAACACGGTGAGGATGATCCATGGCATCCACGCGCGCATCACCGCCGGGCGCGCCTGATCACTGAACGCGGCGCTGGCGGTGACTTTTTCTTCATCGACCTTGGAGTTGTCTACGCGCCCCGAAAGCGCAGCGGAGGTGTGAATGGTCGCCGGTTTCCACACCTTTAAAAACAGCGTCAGACAGGCCATGGAAATCAGCGCGGCGATCACGTCCACCAGCATTGGCCCGTGGTAGTTCGACACCAGAAATTGCGGGATCGCGAAGCTGACGCCGGCCACCAGAATCGCCGGCCAGATCTCCAGCATCTTGCGCCAACCGGCAAACGCCCAGATCAACCAGAACGGCACCAGCACCGAGAAAAACGGCAACTGCCGACCGACCATCATCGACAGCTCCATTTCATCCAGCCCGGTGACTTTGGCCAGCGTGATGATCGGCGTGCCTAGCGCGCCGAATGCCACCGGCGCGGTGTTGGCGATCAGCGCCAGACCTGACGCGGCCAACGGCGAAAACCCCAGCCCGATCAGAATCGCCCCGGTCACCGCCACCGGCGTACCGAACCCCGCCGCGCCTTCGAAAAACGCACCGAAGCAGAACGCGATCAGCAGTAGCTGCAAACGTCGGTCATCGGTGATCCGCGCGAGAGAATCCTGCAGCACTTTGAACGAGCCGTTCTCGGTGGTCAGGCGATGCAGAAAAATGATGTTGAGGACGATCCAGCCGATTGGCAGCAAGCCATTCGCGGCACCGAACAACGCCGCTGAGCCGGCCATGCTCGCCGGCATGCCGAAGGCAAAAGTCGAAATCAGCAGGGCGGACGCCAGTGCCAACAGCGCCGCGAGATGCGCTTTGACATGAAAGAACGCCAGCGCCGCGAGCATCACCACCACCGGTACGGCGGCCATGAGCGTGGAGATCACCGGGTTGCCGAACGGGTCGTAAATTTGCTGCCAGACCATGGTCCACCTCTGCTTGTTGTTATTGAGGGCGCAGATCCATTGCGTGGGGCTAGGTTGCAAGCAGTATAGGTGGCATTTCGCCGCCGCTCGTACAGCGCGGACGGGGCGACCAACGGTCAATGGTGGCCACTGAATCAACGCTGATTTGCCCGGTCGTATCTGCGGCTGCGCGCACCGCGTCCTGAAGGCGTGGGCAGCGTGGCCGATTCCGTCGTCAAGACCTTGGTTTTAGGGAAGTGTTGAATGAAGCGTGCAACAACGATGCTGCTGACTGTGACTGCCGCCGTATTGCTCGGCGGCTGCGTCGCGGATTTTGATGATGACCACCGCCATGGCCGGCATTACGACCGCGATCATGGCCGCAATTACGACCACGATCGGCGTTGGGATGATCGCGATGATCGCCGCGACGGGCGTCGTTACTATCGCGATCGGGATGATGACTGAGCCGTGAAGTAATCGGCAGACACCCAAGCGAACAGACATGACGAGGGTGGACGCAGTAGTGGCAATTCAGTAGCATCGCCGCTTTTTCGCGCCTTTCTCCAAGGATGATCATGTCTGTCGCTTCTTTTCTGCGCTATTCGCCTGCGCTGTTCAGCTCTGTCGTAGCCGCTTTTGCACTCGTCGGCTGCACGCAGACGGGGACTTATCAGGACGCCAGCGTGCCTGACGCAGCCAAACTGCGTTTCGTCGCTAACATGTCCAATGCCACCCTCAATTATTTCGATGCCGAGCATTGCGATGGCATGAGCACCGGGCCGCTGAACAATCTGTTTATCGCCGAGAGCCAGCGCCGGGTCGGCATGAGCGTCGCCGCACCCAAAGACGCCCGTGGTTATCTGGAAATCAAATTGCCGCCGGAAAAAGACCTGTATCTCCAGGTCATGACTCAGTTGGGGCATGGTACCTGTGGTACCGGATTCAACTTGAAACCGGAGCGCGGCGCCGAATACGAGGTGACCTTCGGCTTTACCGGACGTGGCCAGTGTTCGACGTTGGTGGAGCGTTTGCAGCGGGTGGATGGCAAGGATGTGCGTATGCCTCTGACCGTCAAGCGTGGCGGTTTTCCTGCCTGTTACGGGCGCAACGCACTTTTCCCGCAACCGCCGAAGCTGCTGCCGGACACGCCAGAGCGTGCTGCGCTGATCGAGCAGATCGTCAATGGCAGCGTGATTGTCATGATCAAGCCCGACCCGGCCAAGGAGCCGCCTGCCAGCATGACGCCTGAGAAACTCGAATCGCTGATCAGCGAGCGCAAGGGCAAACTCGGTTTTGCCCTGCCAGACGAGTATTGGACGCTGTACCGTCAGAACCTTGTTGAATTCGAAAAAGAGGCGGGCACTAACAGGACGCGGGCGCTGCAAGTGGCCACCGATGAATATCGCCAGCGCCTGCGCAGCGTTGACGACAAGCAGTTGAAAGAGTGGTCGCACAGCGAAGATACGTCCGGCAAGCGCGCTAATTCGGCGCCGGCCGAGCAGGAAAAACTGGCGATCATGGATTATTTCCAGGCCACCAATAAGGTGATGGCCGAGACCATCAATCATCATCTCGAGCGCATGGCGCAAATGGATACGCAGTACGACGTGTGCTCGCGTTATTCCGAGTGCTGGAAGCGCTGACTGCATTTATCGCCGATGTAAAAAAGCCCACTGAGTCGTGATGACCAGTGGGCTTTTTCATGGGCGCTCGGTTGTCCAGGCGTCCGTTACGGCAATTAAAAGTGAGCGCTCGCCCGGACGCTGGATCGCGCAGGCACGGCGGCCTCGATGTCCAGCAAATGGGTGGCGAGAATGTCGCTCAGAAAACGGAACTGATCGTTGATGCCGACCACTTCATTGCTGAAGTGATTGGTTGCAGCCGGCATCAGCAGATCTTCGAAATCTTCGTTGAACACCAGTGCCTGCGCCTTGTGCGACACGCCGTGCTGGTCGTAATAGTTGCTGCCGAACACCGGGAAACTCACGGAGAGTGTGACGTGGGTGTGAATCATGTTGTGAACTCCTCGTTGTGTTCCGGATGGGCTAATCGTGCCTTTCATGGGGGGTGGGCGGAAGGCATTCGTGGCGATGGTGAATATCGATGGCAGTGATGGTTGGGGCTTTTGGGGTGTTGCTGATGGCGCCTTCGCGAGCAGGCTCGCTCCCACTTTGAAATGCATTCCCCTGTGGGAGCGAGCCTGCTCGCGAAGGCGCCAGTCCAGCCACAACCGGACAAACGGCCCGATACTCACACCTATACTCAGATCTGCATCGTCCCTGTTTAAAGGAAACCGCCACCGTGAACCCGCGTGCGCTGCTCGTCGCCGCACTGCTTCTGCTGGCCGGCTGCGCGACTTCCGCGCGGGCCCCGGTGGCAGCGCCCCAGGCCGTGTTCATCTCGCCTGCAACCTGGCAGCAGATCGACCGGGAAATCGTCAGTGCTTCGCAGCAGTCCACCGAGCAGGTCAAAGTCTTCGCCCGTGGCTCGATGGAACATTGGCGCACTCGGGTCTATCAGCAAACTGAAGAAAATTTCATCCCGTGGTTCAGCAGCTACTGGACCCAGGAATGGCTGTCGATGAAGGTCAGTTGGTACACGATCAATGCCGGTGGTGAGCAAGATGCGTCGGCCAAGCGTCTGGCGGCGTATCTGCTTGAGCAATATCAGGAAAGGGTGCTGGCGCCAGTGGCGGTGGAGGTCGATCCGGACGCGATTCTCGGCCAGGCCACGGCGTTCTATGCGCAGTTGATGGCACAGCAGATGCCGCTCATCGCCCAGCGTCATGGTGTGCCCGTTGGTCAGCTCAATGGGCATTTGCAGAAAGTCCCGGCCATTGCGCTGGGCCCGCCGCCGGCGCGGGATGCTTCGCTGTTTCAGATCATCAGTACCGAGCCGCTGAACACGCTGCCGGCCTACGCCGCGCTGATCGACAAGATTCACACCGAGGGTGGCGCCAAGGGCATTGCCTCGACCGACGCGGGCATGGCGCCGGTGGCCAAGCGCGCCAGTCAGCGCATGGAAGCGGAAATGGCCCCGCGTGGGGCTGCCAGTGCAGTGGCAGCAGCGGCCGGGAAACTGGCTGGCGGACTGATTTCGGTGGGAGTGGCGGGCATTCGCGCGATCATTCAGGCCAATGACCGCCCTGACAGCGAAGCGCTGATCCGCAGCAGTCTGGGCAGCACCTTCGACAAGGCCTGGCTGAAACTGGTGCAGAACCCGACCACCGGCGTCATGGCCGGCACGCTGCACATGGCCGGGCAAGTCGAGCGCAATCTGGGCGGGGGCGATGAACCGTCGGTCGGGTTGGGGGTGAATGCTGTCGAATGGCAACCGCCGCAATCGACCAGTCAGCAGATCGAACCCAACGTGCAAGGAGAGTGATCATGGCTTACATCGATATTTTTGTAGCGCCGGTGCCGACTGCCAATCGTGAGCAGTACAAAAAGCACTGTGAAATCGCGGCGAAACTGTTCAAGGAATACGGCGCACAGGAAGTGGTTCAGTGCTGGGGCGATGACGTGCCGGAGGGTAAAGTCACCTCATTCCCGATGGCGGTCAAACTCAAGGAAGGCGAGACGGTGTCGTCCGGCTGGCTGATCTGGCCGGACAAAGCCACACGCGACGCCGGCATGGGCAAAATGATGGAAGACCCGCGCATGCAACCGGACGTCAACCCGATGGGGTTCGATGGTCAACGCATGATCTTTGGTGGTTTTAAAAATATCCTCGAACCTTGAACCCCTGCCAATTGCGGAATGGGCAAGATTCATGCTTCACCACAAACCCCTGTGGGAGCGAGCCTGCTCGCGAATGCGGTGTGTCAATCGACAAAAAGGTCACTGATACTCCGCTTTCGCGAGCAGGCTCGCTCCCACAGGGTGAGTGTTTACCGGCTGTATTCACTCGGTTGAGGGCGTGATTCTGCAGCTTTTGCGGTTGCGGATCTGCTCGTCCGTCGGGCGTTCGCGGACGAACTCGAAACGCGGCTCACCCTCGCCGTAATGCACCAGCCAGCCCCATTCCAGTTCGCTTTCATCCTGCCCGGGATTGGGCGGTCGGGCCCACCATGGTTCTTTGCTGAGGATCTCGCGCATGGCGGCCTCCGGTTGATGGCAATCCTTGAACTATAGCTTCCTGTCACGAGTCGTCAGATCAGGCTGTGTAGAATCCGGCGGATCACGATGAACAGGGGAGCAGGGCCATGACCGATGAAGCGAAGCGACTGTTTTTCGCCCTCGATTGCCCGCCGGCGCAGCGCAAGGCGATTGCGCAATGGCGAGCGGATCTGGGTTTGAGAACCGGCAAACCGGTGCCTGCGGATAATTTTCATCTGACGTTGCTGTTCCTTGGCGCGGTGCCATTGGCGCAGATCAGTGAAGTCTGTGAAGCGGCCGGGCAAGTGCGCACGCCGGGTGAAACATTGAAGATTGCGCTGGATCGTTTGCAGGTCTGGCATCGCGCCGGGGTGTTGTCGCTCGCGCCGGAGCAGGCACCGCCGGCGTTACTGCGCCTGGTCTACGCGCTGGAACAGGCGATGTTACCTTTTGGTCTGGAAGAGACGCCCCGCGAGTTTCGCCCGCACCTGACCCTGGCCCGCGACTACCGTGCGCCGGAACCGGAATCTGCTACGCCGCCAGAGTTTTTCCTGCGCGCTGAGCGTTTTGCCTTGTTCGAATCGCACAAAGGGCGCTACCGGATCCTGCAGGACTGGCCATTGATGTGAAGGCACAAAAAAGGCGCCCGAGGGCGCCTGAAATTCACCTTGACCGAGGAAGCCAGGTGAGGCCGTTCATTGCAGGGTGCAGCGGTGGTAAGGCGCTGCGTGAACGGGAAATTTTTACACTGCATCGCTTTACTGTGGGAGCGAGCCTGCTCGCGAAGGCGTCGGCACATCCAACATTTTCGTCGCCTGTCCTACCGCTTTCGCGAGCAGGCTCGCTCCCACATTTTTGATCACCGGTGTTTTTACTTACCGAGTTTCACCCGGGTCCAGCCACGGGTCATGATTCGCTGCGTGGCAATCGGCTGATCCGGCACCGCATACAGCGTTGCCATCACCGCTTGCGACGGGTACGAACCCGGATCGTTGCGGATCGCTTCATCCACCAATGGCGTAGCCGCCGCGTTGGCGTTGCTGTAGCCGTTGCTGTTGGTGATCTCGGCGATGATGTCCGGGCGCATCAGGAAATCCATGAACAGGTAGGCGTTCTCGACGTTGGCGGCATCACGCGGGATCGCGACCATGTCGTAGAAGCTGCCGGCGCCTTCCTTGGGAATGCTGTAGTCGATCACCACGTTGTTGCCCGATTCCACCGCGCGGGCCTTGGCCTGCAGCACGTCGCCGGAGTAACCGACTGCCACGCAGATGTTGCCGTTGGCCAGATCCGAGATGTATTTCGAGGAATGGAAGTACGCCACATTTGGGCGAATCTTCATGAACAGCGCCTCGGCTTCCTTGATGTGCGCGGTGTCCTTGTCGTTCACCGGGTAGCCCAGGTAGTGCAGGGCGGCCGGGATCATTTCCGTCGGCGAGTCGAGGAAACTGATGCCGCAGGCTTTGAGTTTTTCAGCGTTTTCCGGTTTGAACAGCAAGTCCCAGGAGTTGGTCGGGGCGTTGGCGCCGAGCACTTCCTTGACCTTGGCCGGATTGAAACCGATGCCGATCGAGCCCCACATGTACGGGAACGCATGGGCGTTGTCCGGATCACTGGCGGCGGCGTTTTTCAACAGCACCGGGTTGAGATTCTTCCAGTTCGGCAGCTTCGATTTGTCCAGGGTCTGATAGACGCCGGCCTTGATCTGCTTGGCCAGGAAACTGTTCGACGGCACGACCAAGTCGTAGCCGGATTTGCCCGCCAGCAAGCGCGCCTCAAGGGTTTCGTTGCTGTCGAAGACGTCATAGGTCACGCGGATGCCGGTTTCGTCTTCGAACTTCTTGACGGTGTCCGGCGCGATGTAATCGGACCAGTTGTAAACACGCAGCACCTTGTCGTTGGCCTGGGCGCCCATGACCATTGCGCCCATTAAGGACAGTGTCAGCAGAGTCCTGCCAAACATTTTCATCGGTACAACTCCATTCTTTTTATTCACGTTACGCAAAGCCCCCTCACCCTGACACTCTCCCGAGGGAGAGGGGACTGACCGAGGGGCTGACTACATTTGTGTAGGAGCTGTCGAGTGAAACGAGGCTGCGATCTTTTGATCTTTCACATCAAGATCAGAAGATCGCAGCGTGCCGCAGCTCCTACAGGGTTATGCGGTGGCGGATTGCTGAGGCTGCCACGACTCGTTCGCCGTCTGATCCATCGCTTCCTGAATTGCCCGCTTGCGGTTGGCTTCTGCCTTGCGGCCGAAGTACCAGACCAGGAAGGTCACCAGCGACACCGCCAGCAGAATCAGGCTGGCCACCGCGTTGATCTCAGGCTTCACACCCAGACGCACCGCCGAGAACACTTCCATCGGCAACGTCGTCGAACCGGGCCCGGAGACGAAACTCGCCAACACCAAATCATCCAGCGACAAGGCAAACGACATCATCCCGCCCGCGGCCAGCGATGGCGCGATCATCGGAATGGTGATCAGGAAAAACACCTTGAACGGCTTCGCACCGAGATCCATCGCCGCTTCTTCGATCGACAGATCCAGTTCGCGGAGGCGGGCGGAGACTACCACCGCGACATAAGCGGCACAAAACGTGGTGTGGGCGATCCAGATCGTGACGATGCCACGCTCCTGCGGCCAGCCGATCAACTGCGCCATCGCCACGAACAGCAGCAACAGCGACAGACCGGTGATCACTTCAGGCATCACCAACGGCGCGGTGACCAGACCACCGAACAGCGTGCGACCCTTGAAGCGCGTGACGCGGGTCAGCACGAAAGCGGCGAGGGTACCCAGCGCCACGGCAGCAATCGCGGTGTAGCAGGCGATTTCCAGCGAGCGCACCACCGAGCCCATCAGTTGCGTGTTGTCGAGCAAGCCGACGTACCACTTCACCGACCAGCCGCCCCAGACTGTCACCAGTTTGGATGCGTTGAACGAGTAGATCACCAGAATCAGCATCGGCAGATAAATGAACATCAGACCGAAGATCAGCATGAATTTGGAAAAACCGAAGCGTTTCATCCCCGTGCCTCCATCTCTTTGGCCTGGCTGCGGTTGAACAGCAGAATCGGCACAATCAGGATCAACAGCATCACCACCGCCAGCGCAGACGCCACTGGCCAGTCGCGGTTATTGAAGAACTCTTGCCACAGCACGCGACCGATCATCAGCGTCTCCGGACCACCCAACAGTTCCGGGATCACGAACTCACCCACCACCGGAATGAACACCAGCATGCAGCCGGCAATAATCCCGTTCTTGGCCAGCGGCACGGTGATTTTCCAGAAGTTGTTGAAGTTGCTCGAGCCCAGATCCTGGGCGGCTTCCAGCAAGCTGCCATCGTGCTTGACGAGGTTGGCATAGAGCGGCAACACCATGAACGGCAAATACGCGTACACGACCCCTATATAGACGGCGGTGTTGGTGTTGAGGATCTCGATCGGGTGATCGGTCAGCCCCGTCCACATCAGAAACGCGTTGAGCAGACCGTTGTTGCTGAGGATGCCCATCCACGCATAAACGCGGATCAGGATCGCGGTCCAGGTCGGCATCATGATCAACAGCAGCAGGACGTTTTGCGTTTCCTTGCCGGTCTTGGTGATCGCGTAGGCCATCGGGAAACCGATCAGCAGGCACATCATCGTGCTCAGCGCCGCCACTTTCAGCGAACCGAGGTAGGCCGACAGGTACAGCTCGTCTTCGCCGAGCAGGGTGTAGTTGCCGATGTTCAGCAGCAGCTGGAATTTCTGTTCGGCGTAGGTGTAGATCTCCGAGTACGGCGGGATCGACAGCGCGGCTTCCGAGAAACTGATCTTCATCACCAGAAAGAACGGCAGCATGAAAAACAGGAACAGCCAGATGAACGGAATGCCGATTACCAGTTTTCGCCCGCTGGGCACCAGGCGCAGGAATTGCTGATTGAAGGTTCTCATGAGCGCAGTACCACGCCGCTGTCGTCTTCCCACCAGACGTAGACTTTGTCGTCCCAGGTCGGACGCGCGCCACGGCGTTCGGCGTTGGCCATGAACGACTGGACGATTTTGCCGCCGGGCAGTTCGACGTAGAACACCGAGTGACCGCCGAGGTAGGCGATGTCATGCACCTTGCCTTCGGACCAGTTGTAGCGGAACTCGGGTTGGGTGGTGCTGACGAGCATTTTTTCCGGACGGATCGCGTAGGTGACCGACTTGTCCTGCACCGAAGTGCTGACGCCGTGACCGACGTAGATCTTCTGCTGCAAGTCCGGGCTGTGGATGATCGCGTGACCTTCAAGGTCCTCCACCACGGTGCCGTCGAAGGCGTTCACGTTGCCGATGAATTCGCAGACCATGCGGCTGACCGGCGCTTCATAGATATCGACCGGGCTGCCAATCTGGGCGATCCAGCCGAGGTGCATGATCGCGATGCGCTCGGCCATGGTCATGGCTTCTTCCTGATCGTGGGTCACCATCACGCAGGTCACGCCGACGCGTTCGATGATCTGTACCAGCTCCAGTTGCATCTGCGAACGCAGCTTTTTATCCAGCGCACCCATTGGCTCGTCGAGCAGCAACAGCTTCGGACGCTTGGCCAGCGAGCGGGCGAGGGCGACGCGCTGGCGCTGGCCGCCGGACAACTGGTGCGGGCGGCGTTTGGCGTATTGGGTCATGTGCACCAGACGCAGCATTTCATCGACACGGGCATCGATTTCGCTGGCCGGCAAACGGTCCTGCTTCAGACCGAAGGCGATGTTCTGCGCCACGGTCATGTGTGGGAACAGCGCGTAGGACTGGAACATCATGTTGATCGGCCGCTCGTACGGCGGCATGTCGGTGATGTCCACGCCGTCGAGCAGAATCCGCCCTTCGGTCGGGCGCTCGAAACCGGCGAGCATGCGCAGCAGGGTCGATTTGCCCGAACCGGAGCCACCGAGCAGAGCGAAAATTTCGCCCTGATGGATCTCCAGGGACACATCGTCCACGGCCACGGTTTCGTCGAACTTCTTGGTGACACGATCGACTTTCACCAGCACCTTTTTCGGTTGCTGATGACCTTCAAGTGCCTTCCTGTAAGTGCTGGAGGCGTTTGCCATGTGAAACTCCCAACAGGTTTCGTTCGCCTGGCCAATGTGGCCGGGCTTAAGTGGATTGCAAGCCTGTACGGGATGTCTGTCAGCTATGGCGCAGAACCTGTGGGAGCGAGCCTGCTCGCGAATACGGAGTGTCAGTCGACATCATTGTTTGCTGATACACCGCTTTCGCGAGCAGGCTCGCTCCCACAGGGGAAATGCGTTTACCTGACTGGCATTACCCGTACCGATCCGGCTTGGTCGGCGCCGCCGTCCTGGCTGCCTGGGTCGTACTTGTTGTTATTACGGGTGTTGCTGTTCACGAATGACGGATGTGCAAAGGCACACCCGACGTCCGTGGGGGCAGTAAATCGTTGTGATCTTTGGGTTGTGTCAGCGCTTGTCGCGCCGCGCCGCCCGTTGCCGGCAAGCCGCGCCGAATGCCTGGAAAATCTTCAGGTAGTTCGGGTTGTCCAGCACTTGCCATTCCGGGTGCCATTGCACGCCGAGGGCGAAGGTCGGGCTGTGCTCGACCGAGACCGCCTCGATCAAACCGTCCGGCGCCACCGCTTCGGCACGCAGGCCGGGGGCGAGGCGATCGATGCCCTGGCTGTGAATCGAGTTCACCTGAAACTCGCTCGGCAGTTCCAGCGCCTCGAACACGCCGCCGGCGAGCACGGTCACCGCATGCGCCGGTGCGTACTGCACGGCCACGTCCGGGCTGTCGGCTTCACGGTGATCGAGCATGCCCGGCAGCTCATGCACCTTCTGATGCAGGCTGCCGCCGAACGCCACGTTCATTTCCTGGAAGCCACGGCAAATGCCGAGTACCGGAACGCCCGCCGCGATGGCTGCACGCAATAAAGGAAGGGTAGTGGCATCCCGCGCCGGATCGTGATCCGTGCCGGGTTCGCTGGCCGGGCCTTGATAGTGGAAGGGCTCCACATTCGAGGGCGAGCCGGTCAGCAGCAGACCGTCGAGTTGACCGAGCAGGTCTTCGATTTCAGTCAGCTTGCCAAGGGAAGGAATGACCACTGGCAGCCCTTCAGCGCCAACGCTGACAGCACGTACGTACTTGTCGCCGCTGATGTGATAGGGGTGCAGGCCAATCTGTTTGACGCACGCAGTAACGCCGATCAATGGCTTGAATGCCATTTTTATTCACCTCGAGTCTGACACTTGAACGAGCTTTTCCGGAGCTTAGCCTCGTTGATTTTAATTAACAACTGCCATGTAAAAAATTCTAAACGCCGCTCATCAAATCTTCATGATTTCCGGGGCTGTGGCGTATGTATTGGCACGAAAGTGTTAAAAAAAGCCCAAAAAATAAACCCTGAACGGCCATCTGTTCGCTATTGACTTCACTTTGCCGTTCGGGTTGACTGGCTCGGCGAAACAGCAGTGAACATAATAATTAACAGCTAAATAGGTGCATCATGTCGGTCCCTCTGCGTACCGTTCAACTCAACGAAGCAAACGCATTCCTTAAGAAATATCCTGAGGTTTTGTACGTCGACCTTCTGATTGCGGATATGAACGGTGTGGTGCGCGGCAAGCGCATCGAACGCACCAGTCTTCATAAGGTTTACGAGAAAGGCATCAACCTGCCGGCCTCGCTTTTCGCCCTCGACATCAATGGCTCCACGGTGGAAAGCACCGGCCTGGGTCTGGACATCGGCGACGCTGACCGCATCTGCTACCCGATCCCCGGCACGCTGAGCATCGAGCCGTGGCAGAAGCGTCCAACCGCACAACTTCTAATGACCATGCACGAAATCGAAGGCCAGCCGTTCTTCGCTGACCCGCGTGAAGTGCTGGCCAACGTCGTACGCAAATTCGACGACCTCGGCCTGACCATCTGCGCAGCATTCGAACTCGAGTTCTATCTGATCGACCAGGACAACGTGAACGGTCGTCCGCAATCGCCACGTTCGCCGGTGTCCGGCAAGCGTCCGGTGTCGACTCAGGTGTACCTGATCGACGACCTCGACGAGTACGTCGATTGCCTGCAAGACATCCTCGAGGGTGCGAAAGAGCAGGGCATCCCGGCTGACGCCATCGTCAAGGAAAGTGCCCCGGCGCAGTTCGAAGTCAACCTGCATCACGTCTCCGACCCGATCAAGGCGTGCGACTACGCTGTCCTGCTCAAGCGTCTGGTGAAGAACATCGCCTACGACCACGAGATGGACACCACCTTCATGGCCAAGCCGTATCCGGGTCAGGCGGGCAACGGTCTGCACGTGCACATTTCGATCCTGGACAAAGAAGGCAACAACATCTTCGCCAGCGAGGATCCCGAGCAGAACGCCGCACTGCGTCACGCGATCGGCGGTGTGCTGGAGACCCTGCCTGCGCAAATGGCCTTCCTCTGCCCGAACGTCAACTCCTACCGCCGCTTCGGCGCACAGTTCTACGTACCGAACTCGCCAAGCTGGGGCATCGACAACCGCACCGTTGCGGTCCGCGTGCCAACCGGTTCGGCCGATGCTGTGCGTATCGAGCACCGTGTTGCTGGCGCTGACGCCAACCCGTACCTGCTGATGGCTTCGGTACTGGCCGGTATTCACCACGGTCTGACCAACCAGATCGAACCGGGCGCCCCGGTGGAAGGCAACAGCTACGAGCAGAACGAACAGAGCCTGCCGAACAACCTGCGTGATGCACTGCGCGAGCTGGACGACAGCGAAGTCATGGCCCGCTACATCGACCCGATGTACATCGACGTGTTTGTCGCTTGTAAGGAGAGCGAGCTGGCCGAGTTCGAAAACTCGATCTCTGACCTTGAGTACAACTGGTATCTGCATACGGTGTGATTGGCTGAGGCCCTCAAAAGCTGAAGAGCCCCTCACCCTAACCCTCTCCCGGAGGGAGAGGGGACTGAACGGGTTGTCTTGAGATATTCGGCGACCTGAACGATCCAGTCGATTATGGATTCGGCAAAGATTTTTCAGGTCGGCGGAGATTCTGAGCATCCCCCAATCGGTCCCCTCTACCTCCGGGAGAGGGCTAGGGTGAGGGCAGCCATCTCAAGCCAGACATCGCAGCCAGACAACACCCCCAATCCCCCCTTGTCGAGCCACAACAATGACAACGACCCGCAACGACTGGGAACAACGCTTCCAGTCCCTGACCATCGAAGCCCGCGCATTCATCAACGGTGAATACCGCCCGGCCATCAGTGGCGATACCTTCGAATGCCTGAGCCCCGTCGACGGCCGTTTCCTCGCCTCCGTGGCCAGCACCGATGCAGCCGACGCCAACCTCGCTGTTGACGTCGCACGCCAGTCTTTCGAGTCCGGCATCTGGGCGAAAAAAGCCCCGGCCGAGCGCAAGCGCATCCTGATTCGCTTCGCCGATCTGATCCTGCAGAACCAGGAAGAACTGGCGCTGCTGGAAACCCTCGACATGGGTAAACCGATCAGCGATTCGATGAGCATCGACATCCCGGCGACCGCCAACGCGATCCGTTGGAGCGCCGAAGCCATCGACAAGATCTACGACGAAGTCGCCGCCACACCGCACGATCAACTCGGCCTCGTCACCCGCGAACCTTCCGGCGTGGTTGCGGCCATCGTGCCGTGGAATTTCCCGCTGATCATGGCCAGCTGGAAATTCGCTCCAGCATTGGCGGCGGGCAACTCGTTCATCCTCAAGCCTTCGGAAAAATCGCCCCTGACGGCGATCCGCATCGCCCAACTGGCGCTGGATGCCGGCATTCCGAAAGGCGTGTTCAACGTTCTGCCAGGCTTCGGTCACACCGTTGGCAAGGCGTTGGCGTTGCACATGGACGTCGACGTGCTGGCCTTCACCGGCTCCACGGCGATTGCCAAGCAACTGATGATTTATGCCGGCCAAAGCAACATGAAACGCGTCTGGCTCGAAGCAGGGGGCAAGAGCCCGAACGTGGTGTTTGCCGACGCACCGGACTTGCGCGCGGCAGCACAAGCAGCGGCCGGCGCCATTGCCTTCAACCAGGGCGAAGTCTGCACTGCGGGTTCGCGCTTGCTGGTCGAGCGCTCGATCCGCGAGCAGTTCATTCCGCTGCTGGTGGAAGCGCTGCAAGCGTGGCAACCGGGTCATGCACTCGACCCGGCGACCACCGTCGGTGCCGTGGTCGATCAGCGTCAACTCGACAATGTGCTGCGCTACATCAGCATCGGTCGCGAGCAGGGCGCCGAGCTGATCGCCGGCGGCCAACGCACCCTCGAAGAAACCGGCGGCCTCTATGTGCAACCGGCGCTGTTCGACGGCGTGACCAACGCGATGACCATCGCCCAGGAAGAAATCTTCGGCCCGGTGCTGTCGCTGATCACCTTCGACACCGCGGAAGAAGCGCTGCAGATTGCCAACGACAGCATCTTCGGCCTCGCCGCCGGCGTCTGGACCAGCAACCTCAGCAAGGCGCACACCTTCGCCCGTGGCCTGCGTGCCGGCAGCGTCTGGGTCAACCAGTACGACGGCGGCGACATGACCGCGCCGTTCGGTGGCTTCAAGCAGTCGGGTAACGGTCGCGATAAATCGCTGCACGCGTTCGACAAGTACACCGAGCTGAAAGCGACCTGGATCAAGCTCTGACTCTATTACAGCGGTGGTCGCCGTTTATTGGCGACCCTCGGAGAAACGTATGAAACAGCAACACGTAAACAGCTACTACGCCGCCACTCGCAACGAAGTCATCGACTTTCCGGTTCTGGAAGAGTCGGTCGAGTGCGACGTCTGCATTATCGGCGCCGGCTACACCGGCCTGTCCTCGGCGCTGTTCCTCACCGAGGCCGGCTACAAAGTGACGGTGCTGGAAGCGGCGAAAGTCGGCTACGGCGCCAGCGGTCGCAACGGCGGTCAACTCGTCAACTCGTACAGCCGCGACGTCGACGTGATCGAAGAACGCTACGGCGACAAGACTGCGGAAATCCTCGGCAGCATGATCTTCGAAGGCGCCGACATCATCCGTTCGCGCATCAAGGAATACGACATCAAATGCGACTACCGCCCGGGCGGCATCTTCGCAGCAATGAACAAGAAACAACTCAATGGTCTGGCTGAGCAGAAGCGTGGCTGGGAACGTTACGGCAACCGCAATCTGAAGATGCTCGACGCGGCTGAGATTCGTCGTGAAGTTGGCTCTGATGCTTACGTTGGCGGTCTGTTGGACATGCAGGGCGGTCACGTTCATCCGTTGAACCTGGCCCTCGGTGAAGCAGCGGCGATTACGCGTCTGGGCGGCAAGATCTACGAGCAATCGGCGGCCGTGGAAATCAAATACGGCGAGCCTAACGTCGTGCGCACCGCCAAAGGCCAGGTCCGCGCCAAGTACCTGCTGATCGCCGGCAATGCCTACCTGCCGCAAGGTCTGGATAACCGCGTCACCGCGAAAAGCATGCCGTGCGGCTCGCAGATCGTCGTCACCGAACCGTTGACCGACAAACAGGCGCGCAGCCTGATCACCAACAATTACTGCGTCGAAGACTGCAACTACCTGCTGGATTACTACCGCCTGACTGCCGACAACCGTCTGCTCTACGGCGGCGGCGTGGTCTACGGCGCGCGTGAACCGGACGACATCGAACAACTGATCCGCCCGAAGATCCTCAAGACCTTCCCGCAGCTCAAAGACGTCAAAATCGACTACCGCTGGACCGGCAACTTCCTGCTGACCATGTCCCGCATGCCGCAATTCGGCCGTATCGAAAAGAATGCCTACTACATGCAAGGCTACAGCGGCCACGGCGTCACCTGCTCGCACCTGGCCGGCAAACTGATCTCGGAAATGATCCGTGGCGACGCCGAACGTTTCGATGCTTTCGCATCGCTGCCGCACATGCCAATGCTCGGCGGCCGCACGTTCTCCGCGCCGCTCACCGCCCTCGGCGCCGTCTACTACTCGCTGCGCGACCGCTTCGGCATCTAGGTTACCTCCCCGGCGGCGGCCCCCAAGACCCCGCCGGTTTTTTAATGCTGCAGCAACACCACCGATGTCACTGACACCCAGATGTCCAACTGTGGGAGCGAGCCTGCTCGCGAAGAGGCCATGTCAGCCACCATCCCCGTCGTCTGCGCTCCCACAGTGACTGTATTACCAAGGCAAGAAGGACTTTTACCTCACCGTCCATCGAACCTGCTGAGCAACACCGGCAAACGTGATTTAATAGCCGCCTTTCACGGTTCCGGGACACGGGAGCAACGTGATCCGCGCCCCTCGCGCGGCACCCGCCACCCACCCCCATTACCCGTGGGTCTGCGCGAGAACCGCCGAGCGGCGATCAGGCAAGGCAAAAACAGGCGAGGAAGCGGAGTGTAGGGCCCTACATGAGCATTCCGAGCCTGTTTTTAACGCAGCATGATCGTCGCGCAGGCAGTTTTCGCGCAGAGCCTAAGTACTTCTCACATAAGGCAGTCATGGATACGGGTTCTCGACTCAAACTAGTACGCGAAAGCTACAAACTCTCCCAGCGCGAGCTGGCCCGGCGTAGCGGCGTGACCAATGCCACCATTTCCCTGATCGAACAGAATCGCGTCAGCCCCTCCGTCAGCTCCCTGAAAAAGCTGCTCGAAGGCATACCGATGTCCCTGGCCGACTTCTTCACCTTCGACCAACCCCCGCGCGAGCATCAATACGTGTTCCGTGCCAATGAACAGCCTGATCTGGGCCGCCATGGTTTGCGTCTGCTGCTGATCGGCGCCTCGGTACCAAGCCGCCAGATGCGCTTGCTGCGCGAGCAGTACGCCCCGGGCGCGAGCTCCGGGGAAGAGCCAATTGTGCATGCCGAGGGTGAGGAGTGTGGGTTGGTGACGCGTGGCACGGTGGAGTTGACCGTGGATGGGTCGGTGAGTGTGTTGAATGCGGGGGATGGGTATTACTTCCCGACGACGCTGCCGCATAAGTTCCGGAATATCGGGGCGGATGAGGCTGAGATAATTAGTGCGAATACGCCGGCTAACTTCTGATCACTGTTTAGATTAGGCGCACGTTGTAAATAAATCCGACACCTTTTATTGGGTGTCGGATTTTTTTTGCGTGGATGAAATGTTTGTAGGGTGCAGGGTTTTGATTTGTAGGAAGGTTCTGAATGGGTGCGTGATGAGGCGAGGTTAAGGATGTTATGGCTCTTCTGGCATGTTTACATTGCGTGGTGGTTGATCGGAAGCCGTTTTTGATTGTCCGTAGAGCTTTGATTTTTTTTTGGTGTTATAGCTATATGAGGGAGCGGGCTGTGCAATTAAATGATCTTCGGTATTTATTTCGTGTTTATTGTCCAATCCTTGCTTCTTCATTTTTCTGGGGTGTAATGGTCTTAAATTGTATTGGTCAGTTTATAAGGCTTGAGGGGGACCTAGTCTGGGTAGTGTTTTTTGTTGTTTTTGTTTTATTTGCTTTGCATGGTTTTATTTTTTCTGCTCCATCGCTTCGCAATATATTCGATGGAAAAGTGGTTGAAGAAAAGCACTACAATTTACGATGGGTGTTAATCGAAATAGTCTTTTTATCTGGAATATTGGCTATTGCTTTTGTCCCTTTTATGATGGGGTTTGATTTTTTTAATGGTGTTTCGTACTGGGTATTAGCGTCTTTTCTGTTTATTTTTTTTCTTGGGTCGATTTGCTATTTAAGTTTTTTTCAGCGTTCACTTCGCTCTCGCCGTTGACGTGCTGGTTTTGTGACTACTGTTCAAGGCCTGATTCTCTGATTGAGTTTAGCGTGAAGCTGTCGGTTAAAGCTTCGAAAGCTAAGGTTAGTGTTCCCATTCGCTTGTGGGCCCGTTCGTAGTTTATAGGGTCTCTATTGAAGAGTTGCACCGAATCTGGCTTTCGGACGAGATGTATCATGCCTCGAATAGATAGATAGAGATCCACGCTGTAATAGGTAAGATTACCGTGTTTGATGCCAAAAACGTTCTGATAACCGATCCTGATAGGCCCAACAACACTTGGTTTGTCAGGGCCGTTGAAGATGTTTCCCACACCCTCAAAAATGTTGTTGACACCGTGCCCGATTAAGGTGACGCCCGTAACGCCAGCTTTACCTCGGGTGGCTCCAATCGCTAAGGCGCCAGCCTGAAGTTGCATGCTTCCCGCCGCGATAGTCACCCCATTCTGAAAATAAAACATGGACTTGGCAGAAAGCTCTGAATACTCCTCCCTCAGTTCCTGCAATCCTTGCTTCGCACTAATAACACCGTCATCCACCGCCCGAATAATCTCATTGGCATAAGCCGACACGATCTCGCCAAACTTGAGCTGGCTGAAACTGTCGTAAAACTGCGTGGCGCCAATCTGGCAGCCGAAAGCGACCAGGTCCGACGCGGCGCGGGTAACGTCGTTAATGTCGCATGAGTCCTCATTCACCGTTATTTCCCCACGTGCTGTGGCCGCACGTTCCCGCTTGAATATGCGTCCAGCTGATCTCGCGATAAGTGAACGACACCAGTTCCTGTGGTTGTGCGTCATTGAGGTGAATGGCGTGGGGAACTTGAAGATTGATGTGGGCGACTTTGGCGCCGGTTATGTGGATTTTGAAATATTTGTCTTGGGTGCCGGCGGGCGAGGTTCGGTAGAAAAATATTGTGCATTCCAGCACTTCGCGTTCGTGAAGTGCGGCGGACAGGAGCGGGGAAGACTTGTCTATGTTCTTGGTGATCATGATTGGCAGGTGTTGGCCTCGGTCGGCGCCAACGCCACCGTCATTGCCGGTGGTCATGTTGTGTGAGTAGGCTAGCACCATGATTTCATCCAGATGGCCCAACTGGCATTTATTGCCGATTGAGCTAGTGTCGGAACATCCGGCGGAGATAAGCCCTTGTCGGTTCCCGGTAATGCTCATGTAACTGTGATTGGCCATGGATGCTCTGCTTTATTGGAAAATCGGTTTTGTCTGCAGAGTAACCGCCAACTAAAGCCAGGGCCGAGAGGCAGCATTTCAGAGTTCTTTAAACTCAGACACGTCTTACAGGAGCAGCGGAAGTCAGGAAGTGAATGTTCTGAAGTGCCAACAAAGTTACGACCGAAGGTAGCAGTTGTGGTTAATGGATAACGCGCACTAAAAAGCCCGGTCTTTTGCCCCGGGCTTTCCTTTGCGTATTGCCAACGCGGATATCAAACGTTTACTTGGTCGTCCAATGCCCACCGCCACTTTCACAATCAATCTTCGCCTGCCCCAGATTTTCCGCACCGTAGTAATACGTGGTGACCTGCGCGCCATCCGGAACATTCAACGCCTTGGCGTTTTTGTCCTTACTGGTGGAGTGCGGGTTGGCCAGGGATTCCTGAGTGAGGGTGGCGATGCAGGTGGCTTGATAGTGGTCGTCGCACTGCTGGACCTTTTTCTTGACGGCGTTGACCATGTCTTTGCTTTCATTGCTGCAGGACCAGTCGATGGAGTTGACGGGCATGCCCTCGTATTCGTAACAGCTATGGCCGGACACGGTGGGCACGGAGGCGCTGGAGGAGCGGGTCTCGACGTCGCAACCTTCGGCCATGACGCAGGTGGGGATGACACAGAACGTGGCGAGCAGAAGCAGGAATCGAATGTTCATCGGGCTTTCCTCTTCGATGGCGCCGGTTCTGATCAATGATGGGGCGCTTATGGTTTCGAGACTGCGCAGGAGAAGGAGGTTCAATCAGGTATTTGATTTGCGCTGTTCGCGTAGACTGCGAAACAATCGGACACATCTAGCGCCCCAAGGATTGGAATATTGCCCATGATCGAGATCGGCGGCCGCAACAACGCCCCCACGCCACAGCACAACACCCACGACGTCTACTTCTTCAGCATCGACTTGAGCCGAGCGGCGACGCCTTTTTGTTTCGAGCAATCGATTGGTGGCGGGCACGCCGAGCAGGGCGGTGCGCGGTGGTTGGCGCTGGATGAGCTGGAGGCCTGGCCCGGTGACTGGCGTGAGCATTTGAAGAAGTCTGACTGTGCCTGGGTCGCTGAGTTGATCGATGCACATCCTGGTGCGGATCAAGTGACATTGGTGTCGATGATTCTCCAGCGTCACTCCGCGCCCGCGAAGCCAGTCGGTCGCTTGAAGTCCATTGCCGCTTGGCTCAAACGCAATATCCACGTCGGCGGCCGGTATGGCGTTTAACCCGAGGAAACTTCTATGACTCAAACATTGGAACGCGCTATCGCCATCGCCGCAACCGCCCACGCCGGGCAGCTCGACAAGGGTGGTGCGCCGTACATTCTGCATCCGCTGAAAGTCATGCTGCGCATGAGCACGCTGGAAGAACGCATCGTCGCCGTGCTGCACGATGTGGTCGAGGATTGTGGGATCAGCCTCGATGATTTGCGCAAAGAAGGTTTCAGCGAAGACGTGCTGACGGCGATTGAGTCGGTGACCAAAGTGCCCGGGGAATCCTATGAAGACTTCGTCGATCGCGCCGCGCAGAACCCGATCGGGCGAGTGGTGAAACTTGCTGATCTTGAAGAGAACAGCGACCTCTCGCGGATTGCCTCGCCGAGTTGGGAGGATCTGGAGCGGATCGAGAAGTATCGGCGCGCGATTGGCCGGTTGCGCTCATAAAACTACGCAATCCCCCTGTAGGAGCTGCCGAAGGCAGCTCCTACATGGGGATCGAGTTTAATTGCCAGGAAGGCATCTATGAAATCCATTCTCTGTTTGTTGATCGCCGCCGGGTTTGGCGCGGTGTTGCAGTCCCTCGGCGTGCCTCACGGTTTGCTGTTGGGCTCGATTCTTGTCACTGCATTGGTCGCCACTAAATCAGGTTTCGCCCCCGTGACGCCTTATGGCCTGGGCTACATACAGGTGGTGCTGGGCATCGCCACGGGGCTGATGTTCGAAGCGTGGGACAGCGCGACGGCATCGGCCATGTTGCCCAGCCTTGGCGTATTGCTGCTGTGTTTGATCGTGCAGATTACGTTGGCCGCGCTGTGGCTGACGCGCGGGGCACGGTGGAATCGCACTGATGCATTGTTGGCGGTATACCCGGGCGCATTGGCAGCGGTTTTCGATTTGCTGGAGTCGGAAAAGGCCTCAAGCAAAGTCATCATCGTGCACCTGATGCGGCTGTTGCTGATCACCGTGTTGGTGAGTTTTTTGATTCCGGGACAGGCATCGGTGGCGGTGATTGAAAGCGCTCCGTTGACGACCGGGATGGCACTGACCGTGTGTGCGGTGATCGGCTTGAGCGTCGTGCTTGGACGTTTGCTGCTGGTGATCGGCGTACCGGCGCCGTTTATGCTCACGGCGATCATCATCACGGCGGTTTTTGTCAAAGCAGGATGGCTGCACAGCTTCCACATGCCGGATTGGAGTTTGAATCTGGCTTCACTGATTCTGGGTGTACGAATCGGCTCGCGATTTCAGGGATTGGGCGTCAAGGAGTTGGGCCGGCATGGTCGCACGGCGCTGGTTTCGGTCGGGTTGATGATCGTGGTCGCGGCGGCGTTTGCCGAAGTGGCGGCGCGGTTGTTGGACAGTGATCCGCTGTCGCTGTGGCTGGCGTATATGCCGGGGGCGATCGAAACGATTGCAATCGTCGCGTTCGCGGGAGGGCTGAATGTGGTGTTTATTCTGACCCATCATTTGGCGCGGATGGTGCTGCTGCATTTTGCTCCGGCGTTGTTGGTGCAGGTGCGGCGGGTGCGGGAAACTTCCTGATTTGGATTGTGTCAGCTCAATCGATCCCCCTCACCCCAGCCCTCTCCCGGAGGGAGCCGACCGTGGTGTTTTGCGCGATGCATCGACCTGAACGACCTTATTGATTATGGATTCACTGCAAGGAATTTCACGTCGGCGTACTACTTGAATATCCCGCAATCAGTTCCCTCTCCCTCCGGGAGAGGGCTAGGGTGAGGGGGGGCGCTTGATCCAACACCATGAACTACACTCCCTCATTACCCCGCACCACCGCCAACCCCAGGCCCCGCCGGAGGTAACCATGAATCGCCTAACGCCCATCGCGCTGATGATCGCTGCCCTGTACATCACTCAAGCCAGCGCCGAATCCATCGTCCCGCTCAAAGGTCAGACCTCCCAGCAAACCCAGATCGACATCAACGACTGCCACTCCATCGCCTCGACTTCAACGACTTCAACACCCCAGGCGGGTGGTCGTCTCAAGGGCGCCGCTGTCGGTGCCGCCGCCGGAGCCGCAGGTTCTGAAGTCCGCGGTCGTCAACACGACGAGGTTTACGACCGAGTCGACGATGATCGCAAGCAGGATTACCGACAGAACCGTGCGCAGCAAACCGCCGCGGCCGGTGCGGTAGTCGGCGGCTCTCGACAGCGGCAAGAGCGACGCGCGCAGAGCAAAACCGATGCAGCGGCCAGTTCCAGTGCCTACACCGGGTGTTTGCAAGGACGCGGCTATCAGGTCACGCCTTGACGGCGGGTTCTGTGCCCATGGAGCAGGTGCATCATCAAAACGCCGTAAAGCGTTACCAGGATAAACAGGGCCATGCGCACGGCAAATGCTGTGTAGACGTCTTTGCCTGCCGCGCTGTCCTGCACCGATTGGCCGAGCAGGATGATCATTGTTATCAGGGTGTTGAGCCAGAACCCCGGGCTGAATTGCGTCGGGGTGAGGCGATAGAGTTTGCGCGCCAGCCATAGCCCGATCAGCAACATCCACAGGAAGAACATCCACAAGTGCACGAAAAGGCTTAATCCGCACCACACCAGCACCGCCAAAACGCCGGCGAGCAGGGTCGAACCGACCAGTTCGCGCCCCGCGTGATGAGTGTTTGTCGTGGAGCTTTGTTGGCCGAGGCTGACGGCTTTGAGGATGATCGGCATGTAGCTGGCCGGGTCGCTCAGGGCCAGCAAAAAGGTCGGCAGCACGATCAGCGTGGCGCGCAGGGCCACGCGCGGTACTTCGTCGGCGGGCATGGCGGGCGGCTTGGGTGGGACGGGGCTGTTTGCCGGTTCCGGGAATAATGCGTGGCTGACGCCAACCACCGCGACTGCCAGCAACAGGCCTTTGACCAACGCACCAATCACCGCTATCGCCAGATCGAATTCAGCGAACCCGGCGGCGGAGATCATGGTCATGCCGATCACCAGAAAGGTCACGATCAGCGGGTTGCCGCCGCGCAAACCAAAGCGGAACACCAGAAACAAACCGACGCCAATCAACAACACGCCGCTCACCGGGTAGTAACGCAGCAGCGGCATCAGCAGCAGGCCGATGCTGGTGGTGAGCGCCGCGACCAACGCTAGCACCAGCGCACCTTTGAGCGGCAATGGTCGGGGCAGGCTGGCCAGCAGCAGCACCGCCAACACCGGCGAGATAAACGCCAGCGGCAGCGCCAGCGCATAACTGGCGGCGGTGCACAGCGCCGTGCCGAACGCCAGGCGCAAGGCCCGCTGCGCCGGAACGCTGCGTTCAGTAGGCATACGACAGCCAGCTCATCAGGCCGACAAACAAACGGCCCAACGGATTGAGCGGATTGCCCTCGGTGGGAAAGGCCATGACTTCAGCCTGGCCGCCGGCACGGATCGCGCGACTGTCGATCAGGCGTTTCTTCGCCTCTGGCGTGAACTCGATGATCACCGGGAAACGCTGCGCCGGCCGTAACCAGTCGCGGCTGTTCTGAATGCTTGGCAGGGTGCCCGGCGCGGGTGTCTGGCCGACGCTGACGCCATAACCGACGCTGCGCACCCGCCCATCAAGTACTGCGCCGGGCAACGCGTCGAGGACGATGACCACCGGCGTTCCGGGTTGCACACGGCCAAGGTTGTTTTCGGTGAGGTCGGCGCTGATCCATACGTCGTGGATGGCAATCAAGGTCATCACCGGGCTGCCAGCCGCAGTGAACTGGCCGACGTCGGTGCGCAGGTCAGTGATCAATCCGGCCGAACGCGCACCGATGCGGGTGTTGGCCAGGTCCAGTTCGGCCTTGGCCAGTGCCGAAGCGGCGCTGCGCAATTGCGCGTTGGTCTCGGTGTTGCCACCTTCCTGTTCCTGGGCGCGTTGCACCTCGGCACGGGCGGCGGCGACTTGGGCGACGGCTTGTTCGCGGTTGGCGCGAGACACTTCCAGCAAGCGCACAGAGACGGTGCCGGGATCCTGTTTGTACAGGCCCTCGAGGCGTTGATTGTCCTGCCGCGCCTTGAGTTCGTTGGCTTGCGCGGCACGCAACGAAGCCTGCGCCGAGGCGATGCCGGCGGTGCTGGCGCCGACTTGCCGACGGGTTGATTCCAGATCGGCTTTGGCGCGATCTACAGCGATTTGCAGCGGCTGCGGATCGAGTTCGAAGAGGATGTCACCCGCCTTTACGTCCTGATTGTTACGCACGTTGACGCGGATCACCCGACCGGCGACTTCGGCAGCGACCGGAATCACGAAAGCGCTGACCCGCGCCTGCTGGGTGTAGGGCGTGTAGCGGTCGGCGAGCAGATACCAGGCCAGGCTCAGTACGATCAGCAACAGCACCCAGCGGATGCCTTTTTTTGCCGGATCGGGCTGGGCAGGCGCGGGGGCCGGGGCGGGTGGCGCGGCTTCAGTCATGACGGGTTACCTGCGATGGGAGGGGATACGCCGGTTGGGCGGGCGGCGCGCTGAGCAGGCCGCCCCAATCAGTGCGCTGTTGCATCTGTTGCCGGGTCGGCTCATCGACCTGCGGGGCATTGCTTTGCCAACCGCCACCAAGGGCTTTGTACAGCGCGATCAGGTTGCTCACGGCGTTGCTGCGGCTGACCAGATAGTTGTCCTGCAATTCCAGCAGTGCGCGTTGCGCGTCGAGTACCCGCTGAAAGTCCGAATAGCCTTCGCGGTATTGCGTGTTGGCGAGCACCAGCGAGCGCCGCGCCGCACCTTCGGCTTCACGCAGAATGCGTTCGCGCTCCAACGCTTTGCTCAGGCCACTGGCGGCATCGTCAGCCTCGCGTGCGGCCTGGCGCACCTTGTCGCGGTAGGCCTCGATCAGTTGCTGCAAACGCGCGTCCTGGACCCGCACGTTGTTGCGGATGCGCCCGTAATCGAAGATGTTCCAGCGCAGGCTCGGGCCGCCGATCAGGTCGAAACTGCGCGGAGTGGCGCCGAGGGTATCGCTCGACCAGACGATGCTGCCGAGTAAGGTCAGCGACGGATACAGATCGGTTTCGGCGACCCCGACCAGCGCCGATTGCGCGGCGACATTCAGTTCCGCCGCGCGCACGTCCGGGCGGCGCAGCAGCAGGTTGGCCGGAACGTCCTGCAGTACAGCGCGATCCGTCAGCGGGATCAGCCCGGTTTGCTCGGCCAGCAATGCTGCGCCACCGGGCGGCTGGCCAACCAGCACCGCCAGAGCGTTGCGCGTGCGCAACAGTTGATCCTCGAAGGCCGGAATGCTGCTCAGGGTGCCGAGGTATTGGGTCTTTGCCTGCTGCAGGTCGAGCTCGGCGCTCTGGCCGCTGTTGAAGAGTTTTTCGGTGATCTCGAAATTGCGTTTTTGCTGCACGGCGTTTTCCCGGGCAACGCGCAGTCGTGCCTCGGTGGTGCGCAGGGAGAAATAGGTGTCGGCGACTTGCGCGCGCAGGAGTACGAGGGCGTCCTCGTAGTTGGCCTGTGCGGCGAAATAGCTGGCGTCCGAGGATTCGATGGCACGGCTGAAGCGGCCCCAGAAATCCAGCTCCCAACCGACATCGAACGCGGCGCTGTGCTGCCAGAAGTGCAGATCCTGTGGATTGCTGCCGCCCGACTGATGACGGTCGACATACAGGCTGTCGACCCCGACCTGTTGCAGTTGCGGGTAGCGACCGCTTTCGGCGATGCCCAGTTGGGCGCGGGCTTCGAGTACCCGCAGGCCGGCGATTTTCAGGCTGCTGTTATGCGCATCGGCGGCGGCGATCAGGCGGTCGAGTATCGGGTCGGCAAACACCTGCCACCACTGGCGCAGATCCGGTTGGGCAGCGCGTTCGCTGGCCTGCTCCAGTGCCGCGCTGTTCCACTGCTTGCTCCACGCTTCGCCCGGCGCCTGAAAGTCCGGTCCCAGGCGTACGCAGCTGCTGACACTCAAGGCGCCAAGCAACAACAGGTAACCGGGCCGCGTCAGCAGGGCTGTTGTTGAAGGCATTGCGTTATGTCCCTGACCCGCAAATATCAGTGGAGCATAGACGGCGAATTGCAAGTTGTTCAGGTGAATCTGCTGCTACGCTTTTCAGGCGTCTGCACCCCACCCAAACAGGTATAAAACCATGGAAACTGTCCAAGATCCGCTGACACCGACCCCCGCTGCCACCTGGCGCTTCAAGGTTGGCGTGGCGATCATTTGCCTGATGCTGGGCTCGTGGCTGATGGTGCCACTGGCCGCCGCCCTCGACGTGCCCGGTTCGAAAGTCGCGGCGCTGACCGGCGTGCTCTTTATCAGTAACAAGGTGCTGTTGCTGGTGGTCATCGCAGTGATGGGCAAGGCCGGGTTTGCCGAGCTCAAACGCACCATTGGCCGACATGTCTCGGGGATGCTTCCGACGCCCGTCGCCGAAGTCTCGCCGCTGCGGCATCGGGTGGGCGTAGTGATGTTTTGCCTGCCGTTGCTGTCGTCGTTTCTGGAACCGTATTTCGATAATTTCTGGCCGGGGTTGCGGCCCAATCTGTGGCAGATGCAGATGCTCGGGGATCTGATGTTCATCGGCAGCTTCTTTGTGCTGGGCGGCAATTTCTGGGACAAGGCCCATGCACTTTTTGTGCGTACGGCGAAGGTGGTGTCCGTTTGAACGTTGATTGCTAGAGCCATTGTGGCGGGGGGATAAAACCCCTCACCACAAGGTAGGCGTGAGGTCAGCGGAGGTGGGCGGCAAAGCCCACTAGATCCGGCGCAACGTGATCCTTGAGGGTCAACGCAGGAATGTCGTACTCCCCCGCGTTCTGCTGCCGAAATGCAATTGGCCGTGTACTCCATAACTCGTCCAGACGCTGGCCCAACGCCTCGGTCGTCTCGGTGAACCGCGCTTCATCCATCCGGCTGACACGATAGGTCAGGAAGGGCGGCAGCACGTCGAAACCAGGGTAGTAGAGAACGCCATGCTGGATCGGAAACAGCAGATCATCGATTGGCCCGTTGATCCCGCGCGGGGCGTAATGCGACTCCCAGCCACCGGTGGTGACCATCAACATCGCCCGTTTGCCTTTCATTCTGCCTTCGCCATAACGCTCGCCCCAGCGGCTGTCGGAGTGCTCGCCGACGCCGTAGGCAAAGCCGTAGGCATACACGCGATCGACCCAGCCTTTGAGAATCGCCGGCATGGTGAACCACCAGAGTGGAAACTGCAGGATCAGTGCATCAGCCCACAGCAGTTTTTCCTGTTCGCCAGCGATGTCGGCGGATTGAGTGCCTTCGGCGTAGGCGACCTTCGAGTCGAGGGAGGCGTGGAACGGTTTTGCCGTATCGCGCTCCGGGGCGTCGTCGGCGTCGAGGGTGGCTTTCCAGTTCATCGCGTAGAGGTCGGAGACCTGCACGGTGTGGCCGGCGGCTTGCAGGCGCTGGACGGTGAAGTCGCGCAGCGCGCCGTTGAGGGATGTTGGTTCCGGGTGTGCGTAGACGAGTAAGACGTTCATGTTGAAGCTCCGTTAGCTGAGTGACAGCAGGATCGGCGTTCAACCGGTATATTGGAAATGAATGTCTGATATGTCTGGTATAGCCATGAATAATCTGAGACGGCTGGATATCAATCTGCTGCTGACCCTCGATGTGTTGCTGTCGGAGCACAACGTTACCCGCGCGGCCCAACGGTTGAACCTGTCGCAGCCTTCGGTGAGTGTGCATTTGGCCAAGCTGCGCGACATCTTCGGCGATCCGCTGCTGTTGCCCGGGCCGCGCGGCATGCGCCCGACGGCGCGCGCCGATGAGTTGCGTGAACCGTTGCGCGAGGCACTGGAGGCGTTGGAGCGGGCGGTGGCGCCGGCCAGTGCGTTCGACCCGGCGCAGGCGACGCACACCTGGAAAATCGCCGCGACGGATTACGGCGAGTCGACGGTGGTGCTGCCGGCCCTGCGCGGTTTGCGCGAACAGGCGCCGGGCACGCGGCTGGCGGTGATCGATCTGACGCCGGCGCATTTGGTCAAACAGGCTGAGCAGGGCGTGTTCGATCTGGCGCTGCATATTAGCGAAGACGCGCCGCCGGAGTTGCACCGACGACCGTTGTTTACCGAGCGTTATGTACTGGCAGGTCGAATCGGCCATCCGGGGCTGAAGTCTGCACCCACACGCAAACAGTTCTGCGCGCTGGAGCACGTGATGGTGTCGCGTGAGGGCGGGGGCTTTTTCGGGGTGACCGATCGGGCGTTGGCCGATGTCGGGCTGATGCGCAAAGTGGTGCTGTCGGTGCCGCACTTTCTGATGGCGATGTCGGTGTTGGCCAGCACCGATCTGGTGGCGATGCTGCCGTCACGTCTGGTGCGTGGTAACCCGGCTCTGCAAGTGGTCGACGCGCCGCTGGAAGTGCCCGGTTACGAGATGGCGATGTTCTGGGGCGAACGTTCGCATCGCGATCCGGCGCACAAATGGCTGCGCGAGCAATTGCTGGCGTCGGTCTGAGACGCTTTCAGGCGTGGCCCAAGGCAATCGCAAACGACACGACGATCATGCACGCAAATGCAAAATTGAGATTCATGAGGTGTTCATCCTGAGCCTTTTGGAGTGGGGTCATTCTGAACAGGTTGAAAGCAAAGGAAAAATTCGCCTTATTGATTCCAAAGATCGAAACAATCGATACCTGCCGATTTGTTTTTGCCCGAGGCTTTGGTTAGTCTCGCGAAACCTGCAACTACAAGCACAAACAGGCATAACCATGCACGATCACTCCGCGGCTGAACTGCCATCCCTGCGCCGGCAGAAAATCCTTTTACTGCTCGAACGCGACGGCAAAGTCATGGCGTCCGAGTTGAGCCAACACTTCGCGGTGTCCGAGGACACCATCCGCCGCGACCTGTCCGAACTGGACAACGCCGGCCTGGTGCAGCGCGTGCACGGCGGGGCGTTGCCGCGTCCGAAGGATTCCGGCAAGGATTACTTCACGCGGCTGGACGAGACGGATGAGGTCAAGATCCGTTTGGCGCAAAGAGCGGCGCAGGAGATTGAGGACGGGCAGATTGTGCTGTTCGATTCCGGCTCGACCACGCTACAAGTGGCGCGCTCGTTGCGTGCAGATATCAGCATCACGGCGGTGACCGCTTCGCCGATGACGGCGATTGCCTTGTCCGAATTCAAGGCAGTGAAAGTTATTCTCGCTGGCGGCCAGCTGAATCCACGGACGATGGCGGCGGGTGGGCATGAGGCGCTGCGTTTGCTCGCAGGGATCAGGGCGGATCTGGCGATTACCGGGGTCTGTGCGATTCATCCGGAGGTGGGGATCACCTCGCTGCATTTCGATGAAGTGCCGGTGAAGCAGGCGATGCTTGATGGCGCGGCGCGGGTGATTGCGGTGACCACGGCGGACAAGTTGGGAGCGGTGGAGCCGTTTGTGGTGGCGCCGTGTACGCGCCTGCATACGCTGATTACCGAGCGGCATGTGGCGTCGGGGAGTGTCGAGGATTATCGGCGGTTGGGGATTGTGGTGGAGCAGTTGCCGGATTGAGGTTTTGTGGTGGGGCTGATGGCCTCATCGCGAGCAGGCTCACTCCTACAGGGGATCGCATTCCAAAATGTAGGAGTGAGCCTGCTCGCGATAGGGCCAGTGCAATCACCGCAACTTTTCGAGCATCTGGTAGTACCACATCCCGGCGGCCAACAACGGGTTACCGAGCAAATCCCCCATCGGCACACGAATGTGCTGGCACGCCGCAAAGGTATCGAACTGCTCCATTTGCCCGGTGATCGCCCGGCTCATGATTTCGCCCATGATGTGCGTCGTCGCGATGCCGTGCCCCGAGTAGCCCTGGCAATACCAGACGTTGTCCGAAAGCTTGCCCAGTTGCGGAATGCGGTTGATGACGATGCCCATCGCGCAGCTCCACTGGTAATCGATCTGCACACCTTTGAGCGCCGGGAAGGTCTGCTCGATGCACGGGCGCAGTTCGGCGGCGATGTCCCGTGAATCCTTGCCGCTGTAATTGGCGCCGCCACCAAACAACAGGCGGCCGTCTGCGGTGAGGCGGTAGTAGTCGAGGACGAAACGGCAGTCGTACACCGCGAGGTCTTCGGGGTTGATCTGTTTCGCCAGATCGCCTAGCGGCGCGGTGGTGACGATGCCGCCCATGGCCGGGAAAATCTTGCCCTTGAGCTGCCCCGGTTCGAGCTTGTGATAGACGTCGCCGGCGAGCATCACCTGATTGGCATCGATCTGTCCGTGAGCCGTGCGCACACCGGGCGTAGCGCCGTGAATGATCTCCAGCACTTCGCTGTTTTCGAAGATCAGCGCGCCAAGAATTTTCGCCGCCCGCGCTTCACCGATGCACAGGTTGAGCGGGTGCAGATGCATGTTGCGGGTATTCTTGATTGCGCCGTGGTAGAGGTCGCTTTGCAGCAGATCACGCACCTGACTGCGGTCGAGCAGGCTGACTTCATCACCTAATCCGCGCCGTACCGCTTCTTCATAATCCTTGCGCAAGTCGGTCATGTGGCTGGGCTTGTACGCCGCGTGCAAGTGACCGTGTTTGAGGTCGCACTGAATGCCGTATTTCTCGACGCGTTGCTGGATGATTTCGTGCCCGCGCCAGCGCAGGTGCCAGATGAAATCATCGACGTCGTCGCCGAGTTTCGGACGCATCTGTTTGCGCATCGCGCCGTCGCCGGAAAGGCTGCCGGTGACTTGGCCGCCGTTGCGCCCGGTGGCGCCCCAGCCGATCTTGTGGCTCTCCACGATGGCGACTTTCAGGCCTTTTTCGGCGAGTTCGACAGCGGTGGCAACGCCGGTGAAACCGCCGCCGATGATTACCACGTCGACCTTGTGCCGGCCTTGCAGGGTCGGGTAGTCGGTGTCCTGGTTGAGGGTGGCGGTGTAGTAGGAATTGCAGCGTTCGGTCATGTCAGTGTCCACACAAAATTCGGGAGTCGGGGTGCAAGCCCTTGTGGGAGCGAGCCTGCTCGCGAAAGCGGCGTGTCAGTCACCCAAAATGTTGAATGTGACGACGCCTTCGCGAGCAGGCTCGCTCCCACAGGTTCGGTGTCGGATCGTTAAGCCTCGGTGAGATACCAACGCCAATCCTGCTCACCCACCTCGGCCATGAACTGCCGGTACTCGGCACGTTTCACCGCCAGATACACCCCGAGAAATTCCCGCCCCAAGGCATCCCGTGCCCACACCGAATTCTCCAGCGCCTGCAGCGACGTCAACCAATCGGTCGGCAGCAATTCCTTCGCCTGCGCATAACCATTGCCCTCGACCGGCGCGCCGGGATCAATGTCTTCACGAATGCCGCGATGAATCCCGGCAAGGATCGCCGCCGCTGCCAGATACGGGTTGGCATCGGCGCCGCAGATGCGGTGTTCGATGTGCCGGGTGTTGGCCGGGCCGCCCGGTACGCGCAGGCTGACGGTGCGGTTGTCGACACCCCAGGTCGGCGCCAGCGGCGCGTAGCTGTTGGCCTGAAAGCGCCGGTAGGAGTTGGCGTTCGGGCAGAACAGCAGCAGCGAATCGAGCAAGGACGCGAGCATGCCGCCAATCGCCGTGCGCAGCAGCGGGGTGCCGGCCGGGTCTTCGGAGGCGAACAGATTGTGACCCACGCCATCGGCCAGACTCACGTGCATGTGCATGCCGGTGCCGGCCAGATCATCGAACGGCTTGGCCATGAAGGTCGCCTGCATGCCGTGCTTGTGGGCGATGGCTTTGACCAGACGTTTGTAGCGCACGGCCTGATCCATCGCCTCCAGCGCGTCACCGTGTTCAAGGGTGATTTCCACCTGACCCGGCGCGTATTCGGAAATCGCTGTGCGCGCCGGAATGCCGTGCAGTTTGCAGGCGCTGTAGAGGTCGGCGAGGAACGGTTCGATCTGTTCCAGCTCACGTAAACCGTAAACCTGAGTGTGTCGCGGTCGACCACCGTCGGCGTCCAGTGCCGGTTGCGGGCGGCCGTTGTGATCGCGTTTGGCGTCGAGCAGGTAGAACTCCAGTTCGCAGGCCATCACCGGGTGATAACCCTCGGCTTTGAGGCCGTCGATGACCTTGATCAGCAAGTGCCGAGGGTCGGCGATGCTGGCGGGCATGCCCTCGGCCGGGTGCATGCTGACCTGCACGGCGGCGGTCGGAATCTGCCGCCATGGCAGGCGCACCAGGCTGCCTTCCAGCGGGTAGGCGCGGCAGTCGATATCGCCGACGTCCCAGACCAGACCGGAGTTTTCGACGTCTTCACCCTGCACGGTCAGACCGAGAATGGTGCTCGGTAGCGGGCGGCCGCTTTCATATACGGCGAGCAGTTCCTCACGGTGCAACAGCTTGCCGCGCGGCACGCCGTTGGCGTCGAGGATGAACAGCTCGATCATGTCGATATCGGGGTTTTGGTCAAGGAACAGGCGTGCGTCTTCAAGGGCTGCGAATTTCATAATCAATCACTCACGGTGGCGCCGCACAGGCGCGCAGATTCGGGCCGGACACGACGCGGCAATAGGCGTGGCTGTCCTGGCAGGGATATCAAGAAAGAGGGGGCTGTCGCGGTTTTTAACAGGCGCGATCAGACAGACCGGGCGATATCCGGCGGGCGTGCGGAGTGACGCAGCTTGGAACGGCGCAGGGCCATGGGGAGATTGACGATACGATTCATACGCCGCCCCTGTGAGAGAGGGCGCGCAGGGTAGAGACGTTCAACGATTTTCGTTGTTGTGGTGACGTACTCATAACGCGTGTTTCCGTTGGCGGAAAACGTCGGTGGCGGGCTGACCCGCCGACCGGTGTGCCCGGATAGTAAGGGGGAATTCGCGGGCGTGTAAACGGGAGATTCGCGGGCCACGCTTCAGCGCATCAGGTGAAAGCCCAACCCAGCGAGGGCGCAAACGATCAACACACTGATCACGCCGCGCTTGAAAACGAACAGCGCCAGCGCCGCTGCAACCGCCAACATCAGCGAAAACACATCCAGCGCCCCGGCAAAACCGTTCGGCCACAACACGTGATAGGCGAAAAAACACGCCAGATTCACAATCACCCCGACCACGGCGGCGGTGATTGCCGTCAGCGGTGCGGTGAACTTCAGTTCGTTGTGCGTCGATTCCACCAATGGCCCGCCGGCGAGGATGAACAGAAACGAGGGCAGGAAGGTGAACCAGGTCACCAGGGTTGCTGCCAGTGCGCCGGCAGCAAATGCATGTTCGGCGCCGAACGCCGGTTGCACGTAGGCGCCGACGAAACCGACGAACGCCACCACCATGATCAGCGGGCCCGGGGTGGTTTCGCCGAGGGCGAGGCCGTCGATCATCTGCGTCGGCGTCAACCAGCCGTAATGCCCGACGGCGCCCTGATAGACGTAAGGCAGCACCGCGTAGGCGCCACCAAAGGTGAGCAGGGCGGCTTTGGTGAAGAACCAGGCCATTTGCGTGAACGTGCCGTCCCAGCCGAACAATGCTGTCAACAACGCCATCGGTAAACACCAGAGCACTGCGCCGATCAACCCCTGGCGCAGCAGCTTCGGCAGGCTGAAACGGGCATGTTCGGGCGCCGGCGTATCGTCGTCGATCAACGCCGCGCCGAAGGATTTCTCGCTGTTGCGCGCACCCGCGTTGCTGAACCGCTGAGGGGCGAATCGTCCACCCAGATAGCCGATCAACGCAGCCCCGAGGACGATCAAGGGGAAGGGCACGTTGAAGACGAAAATCGCCACGAACGACGCCCCGGCAATCACCCACAGCCACGCATTCTTCAATGCGCGCGAGCCGATGCGATGCGCGGCGTGCAGGACAATCGCGGTGATCGCCGGTTTGATCCCGTAAAACACCCCGGCCACCGCAGGTACATCACCGAAAGCGACGTACAGCCACGACAAGCCAATCAGAATGAACAACGACGGCAGCACAAACAGCGCACCGGCGATGACACCGCCCCAGGTGCGATGCAGCAGCCAGCCGATGTACGTCGCCAATTGCTGAGCCTCGGGGCCGGGCAGCAACATGCAGTAGTTGAGCGCGTGCAGAAAACGCTTTTCAGAGATCCAGCGCCGGCGCTCGACCAGTTCTTGATGCATGATCGCAATCTGCCCGGCCGGCCCGCCGAAACCGATGCAGCCGAGTTTCAGCCAAAAGCGCCAGGCTTGGCGCAGGGTGACGGGATCGGGGCGGGGCAGGTTGTTCGGCGCTGTGCTCAAGCGAGACTCCGGAGTTGGGTCCTGGCGGAGCGGCTATCTAATCAGACTTTCAACCCTCACCCCAACCCTCTCCCAGAGGGAGAGGGGGCCGACCGAGTTGTCTGACGTTGTTCGTCGACCTGAAAGATCGAGTCGATTATGGATTTGATGGTCACCCGAAGGGGCCGACCGAGGTGTCTGCCGTTCTCCATGACCGGAAAGATCCCATCGATTATGGATTCACCACAACTCCTTCACTTCGGCGTACTTCTGCAATATCCCCCAATCAGTCCCCTCTCCCTCGGGGAGAGGGTTAGGGTGAGGGGCTTTTGCTCTTCAGGCATGCGCCAGACTCCAGCGCAACGCCGCATCCCGATCGCTCTCACGACCCTCGACCCAGTGAGAACCCGCAGGCGTAGTCTCACGCTTCCAGAACGGCGCGCGGGTCTTGAGCACGTCCATGATGAACGCGCACGCCTCGAAAGCCATGTGCCGATGCTTGCTGCTAACCCCGACAAACACGATCGGCTCACTCACTGACAACGCACCAACCCGATGCACAATCTCCACGCCCAACAGCGGCCAGCGCTCGCGGGCCTCTTCGGCGATCTGCTCGAGGGCTTTTTCGGTCATGCCCGGATAGTGCTCCAGAAACAGTTCATTCACGCTCTGGCCAATATTCAGATCACGCACATAACCAATGAAATTCACCACCGCGCCCACCCGTGGATTGCGCGCGTGCAGATCAGCTGTCAACTGACCGACATCAAAGCTCTTGTACTGGACTCGAATAGCCATCGATCAACCCCCGGTCACTGGCGGGAAAAACGCGATTTCATCGAAATCCTCAATCACCTGACTCGGCTGACACAGCTCCTGATTCACCGCGCACATCAGGTTGCTGGCGCCGAGCACTTCGCGCCACAGCTCGCCGCGTTGCATCAGCATTTGCCGCACATCTTCAACGCTGGCCAATGCATCAGTCAGCGGAATTTTTTCACCGCCCAGATTCAACCGGTCACGGTAGCTGGCGAAGTAGTTGATCAGGATCATTGCGCGTCCTCCCATTGAAAGTGCCCCGAGCGCCCGCCCTGTTTGCTGAGCAGGCGGATATCGCCAATCACCATCGCCCGGTCCACCGCTTTGCACATGTCGTAAATCGTCAGCGCGGCAACGCTGGCGGCGGTCAACGCTTCGAGTTCGACGCCGGTCTGGCCAGTAAGGCGGCAAGTGCTGGTGATCTGCACGCGATCCGGTTCGCAAGCCTTGAGTTCGACGTGAATCGAGCTGAGCAGCAACGCGTGGCACAGCGGAATCAGTTCGTGAGTGCGCTTGGCCGCTTGTATCCCGGCGATCCTCGCCACAGCGAAGACATCGCCTTTCGGGTGACCGTTGGCCTGGATCATTTGCAGGGTTTCCGGGCGCATCTGCACCCAGGCTTGCGCCGTGGCTTCGCGGCGGGTCGCGGCTTTGTCGCTGACGTCGACCATGTTGGCACGGCCCTGATCGTCGAGGTGGGTGAGGGTGTGACTCATGCAGAAAACTCCTGGATCGGGCTGTAGATTCGCGGGGCGTTACGGTGCGGCACATGGATCAGATTGAGTCGGTGCTTGAGCGCCCAGCGCACGGTCAAAGCGGTTGGCGCTGACAGACTGACGAGGGTGCCGAGGCGGGCGCGAACGGCTTTGTGAATCAGTTCGAGGCTGCAACGGCTGGTGACCACGACGAAGCCTTCAGCAGCATTGATGGCATCGATTTGCATCGCGCCGATCAGCTTGTCGAGGGCGTTGTGGCGGCCGATGTCTTCGCGGCACAGCAAGGCTTCGCCGTCAGCGTCGAAGAACAGCGCGGCATGCAAGGCACCGCTGCTGCGCGCCAGTTGCTGGGCCTGTTCGATGCGTTGGCGGATGTCGTCGAAATGCTTGGCCGGCGGCAGCGGTGAAGGTTGCAGAATTTGCAGTTGCGGCAACGCCTGCTCCAGCGCTTCAACGCCACAGATGCCGCAGCCACTGGTGCCGGTCATTTGCCGACGATGATCTTTCAAGGCCCAGAACGCCCGGCTGGAAATCTGCACCTCGGCCTGACAGGCCTGATCGAAATGCGTGAGGCGGATGTCGTAGATCTCGTCGACGCTATCGATGATCGCGTTGCTCAGACTGAAGCCACGGATGAAGTCTTCGAGGTTGCCGGGCGAGACCATCATCACCGCCTGGCTGAGGCCGTTGTAGGTGATGGCGAGGGCGATTTCCGAGGCCAGCGCGGCGTGGGAGATGGCGGCGTCGGGCAGGTATTCGCGAAACGCCACCTGCGCCGGTTGCGGGGCGGGGGCGTTCGGTTCGGTGCTGGGTTCTGTGATGGTTTCGACTTGGCAGAGCATCTTGAAAGTCCCGAGGCGCTGAAGAGTGTTCAGGCTACGGGGGCGTTAAAAGTGCGTCCAATCGCTTGTTCCGATGTGGTGATTGCTTTGGTCGATCAATCAGGATTTGTATCGACTGTTCGCGAAGGCGCCCTGACATTCAACATCATTTACTCGGCAGAAACCTCAACCCCAAACAACTTCCGCGCCTCGGCAAAACACTTCTCGGCAATCGCCGAACGCGGCTCGGTCTTGCGCATCACCAGGCCCAGCGGCGCCAGCACGCTGGCATCCGGCAACTGCATGAACGACAGGTTTTCGATCGGCTCTTCCAGGCCACTGTCCAGCGGCATGATCGCGCAGCAGAAGCCTTGGTGAATCGCCTGCAACAGCTGATAGGTCGAATCGCTTTCCATGATCGGCTGCGGACTGAGCCCACGACTACGGAAACTCAGGTCGATGGATTTACGGTAGTGCATGCCGGCGGTGATCATCCCCAACGGCAGTTCGGCGGCGTCTTCCCAGCTCATTTGCGAGCCTTCGAAATGGAAGTGGCGGTTGTCGTAGAGCAGGCCGACGCGGGTTTCGCCGATCTCGAAAAATTCGAAATAGTTCGGGTTGACGTGGTCCAGGTAGCACACGCCCAAATCCAGTTGGTTATTGCCCAGCCCGGCAATGATCTCGTCGGAGCTGAGCGACGACAGGCTGAATTTCAACTCCGGATAAGTGCCGGACAAACCCTGAATGTAATTGACCGGGTTGAAGCTGCTCAGCGGTACCAGACCCAGACGCAAACTGCCCACCAGTTGCCCGCGACACGCCGCCGCTTCGGCAAACAATCCGTCATGCGCTGCGAGCAAAGTGCGCGCCCAGGCCAGCACGCGTTCGCCGGCCTGGGTGAAACCTTCAAAGCGCTGGCCACGGTTGACCAGCACCAGATCCAGCTCATCTTCGAGATTGCGCAGGCGCATCGACAGCGTCGGTTGAGTGATGTGGCAGCGTGCGGCGGCCTGGCCGAAGTGGCGGGTTTCGTCCAGCGCGATCAAGAACTTGAGTTGTTTGATGTCCACGAAGGCACCTGCTCGATGGGAATTTTTTGATTGAGTATTGACGCGGATGCGCGAGACGCACGAAAAGCGCAGGGTGCGACGATCTCATCTGAACGGTTGTTCGTCCAATCGGAACTGTTTAAGGGCCAATCGATCAGCTCTATCAGGCCCGGTTCTGCTGGCGTCTGGCGAGGTGAAAAACACCGATAGAGCGGGTCGATAATGTGGTTGGCCAGAGTGATTAGACAGTACTCATAAGCGGCACTTAGGCTGCTCGGCAATGTTGATTGACTGCTGCCGGAGAACTGCCATGAGCGCCAAAGCCGATGCCCTGTTTGTCCCCCTGAATATTGCCGTACTGACGGTCAGCGATACGCGCGATTACGCCAGCGATACGTCCGGCCAGTTGCTGGTCAGTCGTTTGCTGGAAGCCGGGCACACCTTGAGCGAGCGCAACTTGCTCAAGGATGATCTGTACAAGATCCGCGCACAGGTGGCGAACTGGATTGCCGACGAAACCATTCAAGTGGTGCTGATCACCGGCGGCACCGGGTTCACCGGTCGCGACAGCACGCCGGAAGCGGTGGCCTGTTTGTTCGATAAACAGATCGATGGTTTTGGCGAACTGTTCCGGGCGATTTCGATTCTGGATATCGGTACGTCCACCGTGCAAAGCCGCGCGCTGGCCGGGCTGTCGAACGGCACGCTGGTGTGCTGCCTGCCGGGTTCGACCGGCGCTTGCCGCACGGCGTGGGAAGGCATTCTTGCCGAGCAACTCGACAACCGTCATCGCCCATGCAACTTCGTCCCGCACCTGAAAGCCGTGCAAGCCTGCGGGCCACGCGGATGAGCAAGGCGCCGTTGATGCCGGTCGAGGACGCCCTCGACCAATTGCTCGGCATGGCCAATGAGCAAGGTCTGGCCGAAAGCCAACTGTTGGCGCTCGATGACACGCGTGGGCGGGTGCTGGCCAGTGATCTGGTGGCGACACTCGACTTGCCGCCGTGGCCGAACAGTGCCATGGACGGTTACGCGCTCAATCTTGCCGATCTGCACCGGCAGCCGCTGAAGGTCTCGCAGAAGGTTTACGCCGGGCTGGCGCCGGACACGTTGCTGCCCGGCACCTGCGCACGGATTTTTACCGGCGCACCGCTGCCGCCCGGCGCCACCTGCGTCGAGATGCAGGAGAACGTCGAAGTGCTGGAGGACGGCCGCGTGCGCTTCTTGCAGCCGCTGAAGGCGGGGCAGAACATCCGCGCGCAAGGTCAGGAAAATCGCGTTGGCGACATCCTGCTGCGCGCCGGCAAACGCCTCGGACCGTTCGAACTGGCAGTCGCCGCCGGGCAAGGGCTGGCACAACTGCACGTGGTGCGTCGCCCGCGTGTGGCGTTGCTGTCGACCGGTGATGAACTGGTCGAGCCGGGTCAGCCGTTGCGCCCCGGCAGTATTTACAACAGCAACCGCGTGTTGCTTGGCCACTGGTTGCGTGAGCTGGGCTGCGAAGTGATCGACGCCGGCATCCTCCCGGATCGCCCGGCACAGACGCGGCTCAAGCTTGAGCAATTGCAAGTGAGTGCGGATCTGATTCTGACTACCGGTGGCGTGTCTGCCGGTGATGCCGATTGCCTGGGTCAAGTGCTGCGTGACAACGGCAAACCGCTGTTGTGGAAACTGGCGATCAAGCCTGGAAAGCCGCTGACGGTCGGGCATTTCGGCACGGTGCCGGTGATTGGTCTGCCAGGCAATCCGACCTCGGCGCTGGTGACGTTTGGCTTGTTGGCGCGGCCGTATCTGCTGCGCATTCAAGGCGTGGAAGAAGTCATCCCGCTGAGTTTTACGGTTAACGCGGGCTTCGATTGGCACAAGGCTGGCAGCCGCCGTGAATACCTGCGGGTGAGGCTGGAAGCGGGGCGTGCGGTGCTTTATCCGAATCAAAGCTCCGGCGTCCTGCTCGGCGCCACCTGGGCCGATGGCCTGGTGGAAATCCCCGAGCACAGCACGCACAACCTCGGCGACCCGCTGCGCTTCATCCCCTTCAACGAACTGTTCTGACCCAACACAAATTCAACCTGTGGGAGCGAGCTTTATGGCGCTCATCAATATCCGGGTGTGAATGCGAAACCTGTAGGAGTGAGCCTGCTCGCGATGACGGAGGGTCAGTCGACGAAGATGTTGACTGGGCCGGCGCCATCGCGAGCAGGCTCACTCCTACAATGGTTTTGTGGTGCTCATCAATATCGGCGGTGTACACAAACCCTGTGGGAGCGAGCCTGCTCGCGAAGGCGGAGTGTCAGTCAACATCGATGTTGGCTGACTGGGCTTCTTCGCGAGCAGGCTCGCTCCCACGGGGTTTTGAGGTGTCTGGAGAGCGAAGGATCAGCTCAGGACATAGTCCACAGGCTGCAGCGCCGGCGGTACTTCGGCACCCAGTTCGCTGAGGATGTCACGCTCGATGGTGCGCACCAGTGCATCGGTGGGCAGGTCGTTTTCGTCGCGGCCGAACGGGTCTTCCAGCTCATCGGCAATCGCATCCAGACCAAAGAACGTGTAGCTGACAATCGCCGTGAACAATGGTGTCAGCCAGCCCAGCGGTTCGGCCATGGCGAACGGCAGCAGGATGCAGAACAGGTAGATCGTGCGGTGCAGCAGCAGGGTGTAGGGGAAGGGCAGTGGGGTGTTCTTGATCCGTTCGCACACCGCTTGTGCCTGGGTCAGGCTGGTCAGGTGGTTGGCCAGCAGCATGTAGCGCCACTCGCTCAACTCGCCGTTCGAATGCAGGTCGGAGCACTGCTGGCCGACTTGCTGCAGAATCCGCCCGCTGTAGTCCGGAACCTGCGCATCGTGTTTGGGCGTGATCCAGGCACTGCTGGCCGCCGCTTCGCTTTCCCGGCGCAACCGCGCATTGAGGGCATGGGCAAAGCCACACAAGTTAAGCAGCAAAGGCTTGCGCTCAGCCGATTCACGGATGACATGGGTTTCGCGGATCACCGAACGAATGTGCACGATCACTTCGCCCCAGGCTTTGCGCGCCTCATACCAGCGGTCATAGCAGGCGTTGTTGCGAAAATTCATGAAGATCGACAGCGACAAACCGAGCAAGGTAAACGGCGTGGCGTTGACCTTGGTGAAGTTGCTTGGATGTAGGATTTCCACCAGCACGATGGCCGAAGCGAGCAGGGTGACCATCAACGTGCGCATGGCGATGCGCTTGGCGATCGAACCCTTGAGGGTGAAGAGAATGGCGAACTGGTTGACCTTGGGTCTGATGATCATGCTGTGCGGTTCCGATAACCCTTGGAAGGGGCGGTCTAGCCGCCGGTCATGTTCATGAAGCGCACGACCTGAACATCATCGTTCACTTCGAAATTATGTCGATACGGCTTGAGTTTCATCGCCTCGATAATGGCTTTCTCCAGCCGTTGCGGTTGCCCCGGGTGCGCACGCAGTACCGCTTTGAGATCGACCGAATGCTCGTTACCCAGACACAGTAGCAGGCGCCCTTCGACGGTGAGCCGTACGCGGTTGCAGGTGCCACAAAAGTTGTGGCTGTGCGGCGAGATAAAGCCCAGACGAATCTCCGGCGCCTCGGCCAGCCGCCAGTAGCGCGACGGGCCTTGCGTCGACTCCGCCGAGTCGATCAGGGTATAGCGTTCGGCAATCTTTTCTCGTACCTGGGCGCTGGAGAAAAACGACTCGGCACGACTGTGTTCGCTGATGATTCCCAGCGGCATCTCTTCGATGAAAGAGACGTCGAGCTGCCGGTCGATCGCGAAGCTGACCAGATCATTGATCTCCTGATCGTTGCGGCCCTGCATCACCACCATGTTGAGTTTAGTGCGGGTAAAACCGGCCTTGCGCGCAGCATCGATGCCGTTGATCACCTGCGCCAGATCGCCGGTGCGGGTCATCTGTTTGAAGCGCTGCGGATCAAGGCTGTCGAGGCTGATGTTCAGGCGTTTGACCCCGGCGTCGAACAACGGCGCGGCGAGTTTGCCGAGCTGCGAGCCGTTGGTGGTCATGCACAACTCGCGCAGGCCGGGCAGGGCGGCGATCTGCTCGCACAACTTGACCACGCCCGGACGGATCAGCGGCTCGCCACCGGTCAGGCGAATCTTGCGCGTGCCGAGCGCCACAAAGCTCTGCGCCAGTTGATAGATCTCTTCCAGCGTGAGGATTTTTTGCCGTGGCAGAAACTGCATGTCTTCGGCCATGCAATAGACGCAGCGGAAGTCGCAGCGGTCGGTTACCGACATGCGCAGATAGTCGACGCGGCGGTTGTAACCATCGATCAAGACACGCTCTGACATGACAGCCTCGCAGGAATGAAAACCCCGGTTGAAGGAGTTTGGTCAGCGCAGGTTATGGGCAACCTTCACTGCCGTCCAATCACTGTTAATGAACAGCTGATTGATGCCGTCGATGATGAATTATTTTTCGCCGAAAGTTGCTCCGTTACTTTCGCAAGGCCCCGTAAATAAAGGGTTTTAATCCGTGATAGATGCTTTCGATAAGACGGTCATTAATAGCGATTAGACAATGTTTTGTAACGGTTCATATCCTTGCCCCGGCAAACCCAACGACCACTTTGCAACCTTGAAAGTCGGCCGTCGCTGTTTAACCGAATCAGGTTCATGCCTGTGTGCATCGTCATGGAGAGTCCCATGTCACAAGTCGACCGTTACAAACCCTACAAAGGCGCCGCTGCCGGTTGGGGCGCTGTCATCAGCCTGACCAAGAGCTGGCTGGGCAGTGAAAACGCCCTGAAAAACATCCGTGCCATGCTCAAGACCAACCAGAACGGCGGCTTCGACTGCCCGGGTTGTGCCTGGGGCGAAGCGCCGGGCGCGAGCATGTTGAAGTTCTGCGAAAACGGCGCGAAAGCGGTGAACTGGGAAGCGACCGGGCGTTTGGTCGACCCGGCCTTCTTCAACAAGTACACGGTGTCGAGCCTGGCCGAGCAGAGCGACTACTGGCTGGAATATCAGGGTCGTCTGACCCACCCAATGCGCTACGACGCGCGGGTCGACCGCTATGTGGAAATCAGTTGGGAAGATGCGTTCGCGCTGATCGCTGATCACCTGAAAAACCTCAAATCGCCGCACGAGGCCGAGTTTTACACCTCGGGCCGCGCGAGCAATGAAGCAGCATTTCTCTATCAGTTGTTCGTCCGTGCATTCGGCACCAACAACTTCCCCGACTGCTCGAACATGTGCCACGAAGCCAGCGCGGTGAGCATGATCGAGACCCTCGGCGTCGGCAAAGGCACCGTGGTCTACGAGGACCTGCATCACGCCGACGCGATTTTTGTGATCGGCCAGAACCCCGGCACCAACCACCCGCGCATGCTCGAGCCGTTGCGTGAAGCGGTGAAACGTGGCGCCCAAGTGGTGTGTATCAATCCGCTGAAAGAGCGTGGCCTGGAGCGTTTCCAGAACCCGCAGAACCCGCTCGAAATGCTCAGCAACGGCTGGGAAGCGACCAACACCGCGTACTTCCGCCCGGCGCTGGGTGGCGACATGGCGATGATTCGCGGCATGGTCAAATTCCTTCTGCAGTGGGAGCGTGAGGCGCAGGCGACTGGCGGCGAACCGGTGTTCGATCATGCGTTCATTGCCGAGCACACCACAGGGCTCGACAGCTATCTGGCTGAAGTCGAGGCGACAAGTTGGGAGCACATTCTCGAGCAGTCCGGCGTGCCGTTGCATGACATCGAACTGGCCGCGCGCATGTATGGCCGCGCCAAAAGCGTGATCATGTGCTGGGCCATGGGCCTGACCCAACACGTGCACTCCGTGGCGACCCTGCAGGAAGTCATCAACCTGCAACTGCTGCGCGGCAACGTCGGCCGTCCGGGCGCAGGTCTGTCGCCGGTTCGCGGCCACAGTAACGTGCAGGGCGACCGCACCATGGGCATCAACGAACTGGCGCCGAAAGACTTGATGGACGCGCTGGAAAAACGCTTCAACTTCGAGGTGCCGCGCATGCACGGGCACAACACGGTGATGGCGATCGGCGCCATGGAACGTGGCGAAGCCAAGGTGTTTATCGGTCTGGGCGGCAACTTCGCCCAAGCCACGCCGGACACCCCGCGCACCCACGCCGCCATGCGCAAACTCGACCTGACCGTGCACATCGCCACCAAGCTCAACCGCAGCCATCTGGTCACCGGTCGCGACGCGCTCATCCTGCCGTGCCTCGGGCGTACCGACATCGATATCCAGGCTGAAGGCCCGCAAGGCGTGACCGTTGAAGACACGTTCAGCATGGTGCATTTGTCGTTCGGTCAGTTGAAGCCGAAGTCGGCGCAGTTGAAATCCGAGCCGGCGATCATTGCCGGGATCGCCGCCGCGACCCTGGGCAAACACCCGATCGATTGGGAATGGGTGGTGGGCGACTACGGGCGCATCCGCAACCTGATTGCCGACGTGATTCCGGGCTTCGAGAACTTCAATGAAAAACTCTTGATCCCGGGTGGCTTCCATCTCGGTAACGACGCCTCGGATCGGGTCTGGAACACTGCCAGCGGCAAGGCCCAGTTCACGCCGTGCGTGCTGCCGGAGCACCTGATCAGCGAAGGCGTGCGTAACCTGCCGGTCAAGCCGCATCTGATCCTGCAAACCATGCGTTCCCACGATCAGTACAACACCACGCTGTATGGCCTCGATGATCGTTATCGCGGGGTTTACGGCATGCGCGACGTGATCTTTGCCAACGAGCAGGACATCCAGCGCTTGGGTTTCGAGCCGGGGCAGAAGGTTGATCTGGTGGCGCTGTGGGATGACGAACGTGAACGTCGGGTCAGCGGTTTTACCTTGATCGCTTACGACATTCCCGTAGGGCAAGCAGCGGCTTACTACCCGGAGACCAATCCGCTGGTGCCGCTGGAAAGCTACGGCGACCGGACCTACACGCCGACGTCCAAATTCGTGGCGATCCGCCTCGAGGCTGCGAAGGTCAGCAACCTGATTCCGTCGTCGGTGGCGTAATCCGCAACCTATAAAAACCATAGCAATTTGACTGGCTGCAGGCGTTCGCGCCTGGCGGTGGCCCGGGTTCGTGCTGCCGTTTTTCAGCCTGGATGAGGACATCATCATGTTCAATCTGGAGGCACTGGACCTGGCGCGAATTCAATTCGCGTTCACGGTTTCGTTCCACATTATTTTCCCGGCGATCACCATTGGCCTGGCGAGTTTCCTTGCGGTACTCGAAGGCCTGTGGCTGAAAACCCGCAACGACACGTACCGCGATCTCTACCATTTCTGGTCGAAGATTTTCGCGGTCAATTTTGGCATGGGCGTGGTTTCGGGACTGGTCATGGCGTACCAGTTCGGCACCAACTGGAGCGGCTTTTCGGATTTTGCCGGGAGCATCACCGGGCCGTTGCTGACCTATGAAGTGCTGACTGCATTCTTCCTTGAGGCCGGGTTCCTTGGGGTGATGTTGTTTGGCTGGAACCGCGTCGGCCGGGGCTTGCACTTCTTCGCCACGGTGATGGTCGCCATCGGCACGTTGATTTCGACCTTCTGGATTCTTGCCTCCAACAGCTGGATGCAGACGCCGCAGGGCTTCGAAATCGTCGACGGTCGGGTGATGCCGCTGGACTGGCTGGCGATCGTGTTCAACCCGTCGTTCCCGTTTCGTCTGGCGCACATGGCGATTGCCGCGTTTGTCGCCACGTCGTTCTTCGTCGGTGCGTCGGCTGCCTGGCATTTGCTGCGCGGCAATAACACGGCGCCGGTGCGCAAGATGTTTTCCATGGCGCTGTGGATGGCGTTGATCGTTGCGCCGATCCAGGCAGTGGTCGGTGACGCCCATGGCTTGAACACGCTGGAGCATCAACCGGCGAAGATCGCCGCCATCGAAGGGCACTGGGAAAACGCCGACAACGGTCCGACGCCGCTGGTGCTGTTCGGCATCCCTGATATGCAGGCGGAGAAGACCAAATATGCGTTGGAAATCCCGTACCTCGGCAGCCTGATCCTCACACACAGCCTCGATAAGCAGATCCCGGCGTTGAAGAGCTTCCCGAAAGAAGACCGGCCGAATTCGACCGTGATCTTCTGGAGCTTTCGCGTCATGGCCGGGTTGGGGATGTTGATGATCCTCGTCGGTTTGCTGGGGCTGGCGTTGCGCCGGGGCGGCAAGCTTTATCAGCATCGCGGCTTCCAGCGACTGGTGTTGTTGATGGGGCCGAGCGGCTTGATTGCGCTGCTGGCCGGTTGGGTCACCACGGAAGTCGGGCGTCAGCCGTGGGTGGTGTACGGCTTGCTGCGCACCCACAACGCCGCGTCGCATCACTCGGTGGCGCAGATGAGCACGTCGCTGGCGCTGTTCGTGGTGATCTATTTCACGGTGTTCAGCGTGGGCATCGGCTACATGATGAAACTGGTGAAAAAAGGCCCGCAGCCGCACCACGAACATCCGCCTGAGGGCGATGAATTGCAGACGCCGCGTCGGCCGATTTCGGCGGCTATCGTCCCTATGAAGGAGCATTGAGTCATGGCTATTCAAGGTATCGATCTCTCGTTGATCTGGGGAGTGATCATCGCCTTCGGGGTGATGATGTACGTGATCATGGACGGCTTCGATCTGGGCCTGGGGATCCTGTTTCCGCTGATCCCGGACGAGCAGGAACGCGACGTCATGATGAACACCGTCGCGCCGGTGTGGGACGGTAACGAGACGTGGCTGGTGCTCGGTGGCGCGGCGTTGTATGGCGCGTTTCCGCTGGCGTACGGGGTGATTCTCGAAGCGTTGTATCTGCCGCTGATCCTCATGCTTTGCGGGTTGATTTTCCGCGGTGTGGCGTTCGAGTTTCGCTTCAAGTCTTCGCCGCAAAAACGTCATTGGTGGGACAAGGCGTTTATCGGTGGTTCGCTGCTGGCGACGTTCTCCCAGGGCGTGGTGATTGGTGCGTATGTGTCCGGGATTCCGGTGTTCGATCGGCAATTTGCCGGTGGCGGTCTGGACTGGTTGGCGCCGTTTCCGCTGGTGTGTGGCGTGGGTCTGGTGATCGCGTATGCGTTACTCGGCAGCACCTGGTTGCTGGTCAAGACCGAGGGCATGCTCGAATCGCGGATGCGTCTGTTCACCCGGCCGCTGGCCTTGCTGTTGATGGCGATGGTGCTGGTGATCGGCGTGTGGACCCTGCAACTGCATCCAGAACTGGCGGCGCGTTGGTCGACGCACGGGCATCTGCAGGTGTTTGCCGGGTTGGTGGTATTGGCATTGCTGGCGCTATTCGGACTGTTGCGCACGTTGCGTCAGCGGCATACGCACTGGCCGTTCGTGTTTACGCTGGTGCTGATGCTGCTCGGTTACATCGGCCTGGCGCTGAGCATCTGGCCAAACATCATCCCGCCGTCGGTGAGCATTTGGGCTGCGGCATCACCGCCCTCGAGCCAGTTGTTTGCGCTGATCGGCGCACTGTTCATCCTGCCGGTGATCCTGATGTACACCTTCTGGAGCTACTACGTGTTCCGCGGCAAAGTGAGGATTGGCGATGGCTACCATTGATTCGCGTGAAGTGAAAAGCAGTCGCTGGTACAAGCGTTTGGGCTGGTTGCTGCTGATCTGGCTGGGCAGTGTGGTATCGCTGGCGGTGGTGGCGAGTCTGCTGAAACTGGCGATGTATGCCGCAGGGATGAGGACCCATTGACCCCAAAAAACCGGAGCCTGGCTCCGGTTTTTATTGCCGCCGATCTTGAGGTCACTGACTACCCCCTGTAGGCCTTCGCCTGCTCGCGATGGCGTCGGGTCAGACAACATTGATGTTGAATGTAATGGCCTCATCGCGAGCAGGCGAAGGCCTACAGGGATTTGTGGTGGTTGGAGAATATGTAAACACCGCCGAACACTGTGGGAGCGAGCCTGCTCGCGAAGGCGTCAGGTCAGACACATTGATGTTGACTGTAAAGGCCTCTTCGCGAGCAGGCTCGCTCCCACAGGTATTGTGGTGTTTTTGCGATTGGGCTTACTGGGCGCCAAACATCGCGGTCCAGTAAATACCTGCACTGCTTTTCGGATCAGTCGCGTAGGCGGCGCCGAGTTCCTGGTATTGCGGGTTCATCAGGTTGGCGCAGTGGCCGGGACTGGCGAGCCAGCCTTCGACGACTTTGTGCACGGTGTCTTGACCTGCGGCGATGTTTTCGCCGACCAGTTGCCCGCTGTAACCAGCGAGTTCCGCGCGATCGCCCGGGGTGCGGCCGTCGCGGTCCTTGTGGTCGAGGTAATTGTTGTTAGCCATGTCGCGGCTGTGATCCTGGGCGATCGTGCCCAGCGTCGCGTTCCAGGCCAGCGGAGCCGCTGCGGTAAAAGCCTGACCGCCACACTGACGGGCCTGACTGCGGGCGACATTGAGTTCACTGAGCAATTTCTGCCCCTCACTTTGCGCATCACCGAGCCTGGCTGTCAGCAGCGGCCGCGCCAGCACAATGCGCCAGTCGCGGTCGTCGCGGCTGACACCGACATCGACGAACTGCGGATCGAGCACTACCTGACAGAAACTCTCCTTGATCGCCTGCATCGCCGACGCCGCATCACGCGGGCCGTTGAGCGTGATCGCTTGCACATTGACCATCGGGTAGCTGGCGCTGGCCATGGCTTGCTGCAGATCGACAGCACCGGTGGCGCGTAATCTCAGCCGTGGATCAGCCGACAGCGGCGGCAGTTCATTGGACGCCTGCGAACCACAACGCTGCGGCTGGCTGCGGTAGCTGTTGATCGACTCGATCAATTGCGACTCATCGCTGGCCAGCGCCGGGATGGCAAACACTACACCCACGGACAACGCGGCAAGACGCAAAACGGATGGCATGAAGCGCATGGAAATCTCCCTTGAGCTGAATGCGCCCATGATGCGCGAAAGGCCCCCGGTGAGCGCAATGTCTTTTTTCTTCATTCAGCGGTTTTTCTGCGCAACTTTGCCTCTGGTTTTGCCGTCTACACTCACCGAAGAGCCCGGAAACCGGGTGTCTCCCCGACGTAACCCCTTGCCCGACTCGGGCGCTGCCGGAAGAACAGACATGGGATTGAAAGGCTTGGCTGGTTGTCTTGTATTGACCCTGTTGGCAGGCGCAGTCTGGGCCACCGATCAGGCCCCGATCAAAGCGAAGGCTGAAGAAAAAGCCCAAGTGCTGGAAGAGAAAGCGGCGGACAAGGTCAGCGCCGCACCGGCACCGAAAGCCGAAGCCATCACCCCGACCGAAGTGCAGGCGGTCGACCCGGCCGGTGCCGCGCCGCTGGACGATCCGATCACTTGTCTGGCGCGCAGCATCTATTGGGAAGCCAAGGGAAAGGACACTCCGGAAATGGAAGCCGTGGCCAGTGTGGTGATGAATCGCCTTGGCCACGAAGGCTTTCCCGACAACATTTGCGCCGTCGTCAAACAGGGTTCGGAAACCAAGAGCTGCCAGTTTTCCTGGTGGTGCGACGGGCGTCCGGATCAGGTCAAGGAGGATGCCGAATACACGCTGGCCAAGGATATCGCCCGCAAAGCGCTGAACCGCCAACTCAAGGATCGCACCAACGGCGCGCTGTATTTCCACGACCGCAATGTGCATCCGAGCTGGGCCAAGGAGTACCGCAGAACGGCTGAAACGAAAAAGTTTCTCTTCTACAAACCTGCTGGTGGCGACGCGCGTTAGGCGCAGACTTGCCGTACACAATCGCGCAACCAGCGATGCGCCGGGTCGGCATCCATGCGCGGGTGCCAGAGCATCGACACACTGATGTCCGGCATCGCGAAGGGCAGGGCGAAACTGTGCAGGCCCGTACGCAGTTTGCTGGTATGACGCTGCGGGACCGTGGCGATCAGGTCTGATTCACGCACCAGCGTCAGCGCCGCCGAGAATCCACCGAATGAAGTGACGATGTCCCGTGTCAGTCCCACAGCGAGTAACGCTTCGTCCACCGGGCCGCTGCTGCGCCCGCGTCGTGAAATGAGAATGTGCTGGCCGCCGGCGAAGCGTTTGCTGGTGATTTTCCCCGCGCTCAAGGCATGCCCCTCACGTACCACACCGATCCACTGATCCTGAAACAGGATGCGGCTGTGCAGCGTCGGGTCGGTGCTGTCATCGACCACGCCGGTTTCCAGATCGACGCGACCTTCGCGCAGCGGCGTGCTGTCCTTGTCGGCTTTCTGCACAAAACGCAGACGCACGCCGGGCGCTTCTTCAGCGATGCGCGCGAGCAGGGCGGCAGCAAAGGTTTCGACAAAACCGTCGGTGTTGCGCAGGGTGAAGGTGCGTTGCAAGCGGCCGGGGTCGAGCACTTCGGTAGGTCGTAAAACCGCTTCGGCGTCCTGCACCAGATGACTGACCCGTTCGCGCAGTTCCAGTGCGCGCGGCGTTGGTACCAGGCCCCGACCGGCGCGCACCAACAGCGGATCGCCCGTGGTTTCGCGCAGACGGGCGAGGGCGCGGCTCATGGCTGACGGGCTCAGCCGCAGGCATTTGGCGGCGCGGGCGACGCTGCCTTCGCGCAGTAACACGTCGAGGGTGATCAGCAGGTTCAGGTCCGGCGTGGTCATGACATGGCGTTCCATGCAGGTATTGAGTGCAAAGCATGCGTCTTGCGCCTTGTCTTGTCGAGGCTCAGGCTATGGCAGATCACTTTTGCGCTGCGAGCCTCCCATGTCCCGAGCCCCCCTGAGCACTCCCGCCCGCTGGGCGCTGACCAGCCTGGCCTTGTCGATGTTGATGCCGTCACTGGACACCAGCATTGCCAACGCCGGGTTGCCGATCCTCGCGACCGCATTCGAGGCGACGTTTCAGCAAGTGCAATGGATCGTGCTCGCCTACCTGCTGGCGATCACCACTTTGATTGTCAGTGTCGGGCGGTTGGGCGATGGCTTTGGTCGGCGTCGATTGCTGTTGATCGGGATCGGCATTTTCACCAGCGCTTCACTGGCCTGTGCGCTGGCACCTGGACTTGCCTGGTTGATCGGCGCACGGGCGGTGCAAGGCGTTGGCGCGGCGATCATGTTCGCCTTGACGGTGGCGTTGGTGGCCGACGCGGTACCCAAGGCGCGGGCGGGCAGTGCGATGGGCTTGCTGGCAACGATGTCGGCGACGGGCACCAGTCTTGGGCCGTCGCTGGGCGGGCTGTTGATGACGCATGTCGGCTGGCAGGCAATTTTTCTGCTCAACGTGCCGTTGGGCATGCTCAATGCGTGGCTGGTGTACCGCTATTTGCCGGCGGATCGGGCAGCAGGGCGGCGCATGGCGTTCGATTATTCTGGCAGCGCGGTGCTGGTTTTCACGCTGGCAGCCTATGCGCTGGCAATGACGCTCGAAGGTTTCACGTTGCCGTTGTTGCTGGCCAGCCTGTGCGGACTCGGGTTGTTCGTCGTGGTCGAGAAGAAGGCCAAGGCGCCGCTGATTCGCTTGTCGCTGTTCGCTGACCGGCGATTGAGCAGCAGCCTGGCGCTGACCCTGCTGGTGACAACCGTGATGATGACCACGCTGGTGGTGGGACCGTTTTACCTGAGTCGCGGATTGGGCCTCAACAGCGCCGTGGTCGGCTTGGCATTATCGGTCGGGCCGTTGTTGTCTGCGTTTGGCGGTGTGCCAGCTGGACGTCTGGTGGATCGCTTCGGCGCGCGGCGGATCGTGCCGGGTGCATTGTTCGCCATGGCTTGCGGCTGCGCTTTGTTGGCGCTGTTGCCAATGAATCTGGGGCTGCCTGGGTATTTGTTGCCGATCACCGTGGTCGCCATCAGTTATGCGTTGTTTCAGGCAGCCAACAACACCGGATTGATGGCCGGCGTTCGTCAGGAGCAGCGTGGTGTGGTTTCGGCGATGCTCGGTCTGGCGCGCAACCTCGGCTTGATCACCGGGGCGGCAGTAATGGGCGCGGTATTTGCGCTGGCAGCGGGCGATCCGACGCAGGCGCCGGCTACGGCCATTGCTAGCGGCTTGCACATCACTTTTGGCGTAGCGGTGGCGTTGATGCTCATGGCGTTGATCATCAGCCGAGCGCAGTTCAACTGTGGGAGCGAGCCTGCTCGCGAAGAGGTCGACACAGGCAACATCTCCAGTGATTGATACACCGCTTTCGCGAGCAGGCTCGCTCCCACAGGGGAAAAGTGGTGATGTTCAGTCCCGAGATTGCCGGGCCGGGAAGAACAGTTCGAAGCAGGTGATGCCATCGGCACTGCTGGCGCTGTACCGGCCCTGATGCAACTGCATGATGGTTGCCACGATCGAAAGGCCCAGACCATTGGATTGCGCCGAACGCTCGCGTGACTGATCGACACGGTAGAAGCGTTCGAACAGCCGCGCCAAGTGCTCAGGCGCGATGGTTGTGCCGTAGTTGCGCACCCGCAAATAACTACCCTGCGGCTCGGCAATCGCCTCCACCTGCACCGTCGAATTCGCCGCACCGTACTTGATCGCATTGGCACACAGGTTGGCCAACGCGCGGCGCAACAGCATCGGCTCGGCCCAGATCACACCGCTGCCGCGCGCCTCAATGCTCACGCCGACATCCGCCGCGAGGCCTTCAAAGTAATCGGCAATGCGCTGCATTTCATCCGCCGCGTCCAGCTCCTGACGCTGACTCAGGGCACTGGCCGGATCGGTGCGCGCCAGAAACAGCATGTTGTCGAGCATCCGCGTCAGGCGTTCCAGCTCTTCGACGTTGGAGGCGAGCAGCTGTTGATAGTCCTCGCTGCTGCGGTTCTGCTGCAGCGCAACCTGGGTTTCGCCGAGCAGGTTGTTGATCGGCGTGCGCAGTTCATGGGCCATGTCGGTGGACACCTGACTCAACTGCGCAAAGCCCTTGGCGAGGCGGTCGAGCATGGCATTGAACGCTTCGATCATCGGCTGCAATTCTTGTGGCGCACCGCTGCTGGCGAGGCGTTCACCAAGGTTGCCGACGCCAATACCGTGGGCGTGTTTCGCCAGTCGCCGCAATGGCAACAATCCGCGATACACCAGCAAACAACCGACCACCGCCAGCAACAACGCCGCCAGCGAAGCGAGGCCATAAACACTCAAACTGTAGTTGGCGAGCATCGCCGTGCGCTCGCTCATCAGGCGCCCGGTGGTGACTTGCAGGTTGCCCAGTTCACCGGAATCGATACTTGCCGCCACCGCCGAAAACGGCACACCGTCGACATTCGGCAGGTGCTGCACGTCTTTCAGCGTCAGCGCTTGGTTAATGGGCACCGCCGGCAACGTCGGCGTGTTCAGATTGCCCGGGTTGACCACCAGCAGCGGCGGTTGCCCCGGCGCGCCGATGGTCAGCAGTGCTTCGCGGTTGCCGAGCATGTTCTGGAACAGCGCCGGTTTGTTCTTGATCAGCTCCAGGGTGTTGCTGTCGTTGAGGAACGTGCGCAATTGATCGACGCGACTGACCAGCGCGGTGTCATCACGGCGGATCAACTGTTGCTCCAGTTCGTTGTACAGCGCGGCACCGAGGCCGGCCAGAGAGGCGAAGGCGAGCAGGGCGAACACCAGCGCCAGGCGCAAGGTCAGCGAATAAGGGCGATGGCCGCTCATGGCTGCGTATCGAAGCGATAGCCGATGCCACGCACGCTGTGGATCAGCTTGAGCTGGAACGGGTCATCGATCTTCGCCCGCAAGCGGCGCACCGCGACATCGACGACGTTGGTGTCGCTGTCGAAATTCATGTCCCAGACCCGCGAAGCAATCAGCGAACGGGCGAGGACCTGCCCGGTATGCGTGGCGAACAACTGCAGCAACGCAAACTCCTTGTTGGTCAGGGTGATGCGCACCCCGGCGCGCGTCACGCGGCGTTTGAGCACGTCGATCTGCAGATCAGCCACTTGCAGCTGTTCGTCTTCATGGATCGGCCCGCGTCGAGTCAGGGTGCGCAGGCGCGCCACCAGTTCGGCGAAGGAAAACGGCTTGATCAGGTAATCGTCGGCACCCAGTTCGAGACCTTTGACGCGGTCGGCGATGTCGTCGCGGGCGGTGAGAAACAGCACCGGCGTGTCAGCTTCCTTGCGCAACCGGCGCAGGACTTCCCAGCCATCCATTTTCGGCATCATCACATCGAGCACGATCACATCGAAACTGTGTTCCAGCGCCAGGTGCAGACCGTCGGCACCGTCGCGGGCGAGGCTGACGCTGTAACCCAGTTCCTGCAAACCGTTGAGCAGGTAATTGCCCGCCTTGGGTTCGTCTTCGACAACCAGAATATTCATCGATCAGCCTCAATGGTCATTGATGCAGCCGCTGCCTTGTACCTGATAGTCCAGCACATGTTCGCGGCCTTGATGGTCGAGGTAATTCAATTGCGCCGGGACCACGCCACACGCTTGTGAAATATCGGTGCTGGACAGGACTTTGTCGACATCCAGATGGACGTAGAAGCCAGATTTGTCATGGATCACAGCGGTGTCGGGCATGTTCGCGGCGAACACGCTGCCGGTGGCGAGGAGGGCGGTGAAGGCGAGCAGGAGGCTTTTCATGGTCAGTCACTCAGTGGTCAAAGTTGATCGGCATTGGCGCCGGGACAACTTCAGGCTACCGAGCGATCCGCACGGCAAACCGACAGCTGAATGACAAAGTTGTAATGAAACGTGGGGCTGACAGAGATCAAATGTAGGAGTGAGCCTGCTCGCGATAGCGGTGTGTCAGGCACCATCTGTGTTGGCTGACACACCGCTATCGCGAGCAGGCTCACTCCTACAGGGGATTTGTGGTGGTCGGTCAGCTCGCGTGGGTATTGAGAATGCTCGCCACTTGCTGCGGCTGGCAGTTCAGATACGGCGAGGACTTCAGCCAGCGCTGATCCGGATACCACGAAAACATGAACTGGCCATTCTTCAGACGATCGATTACCTGCTTGGCAATCTGTGGCCTTACTGCCGGGCAACCCTGGCTGCGGCCGATGCGCCCCTGTTTCTTGCTCCACAACGGGTTCACATAACTGGCGGCGTGAATGACGATCGCGCGATCGCGGGCCAGGTCATTGAAACCCGGCTCCAGACCGTCCATGCGCAGCGAATAACCGTGGGTGCCGCTGTAGCTTTCCTGGGTGCGGAACAGGCCCAGGCTGGACTGGTAACTGCCTTCGACATTGGAAAACTGCGTGGCGAAGTTTTCCCCGGAGTTGGAACCGTGGGCAACCAGATCGCGCAGCACCAATTTCTTTTTGCTGAGGTCGAAGATCCACAGACGGCGTTCGGTGGATGGCTGCGAATAGTCGATGATCGCCAGATGGCGGGACGGTTTCGCACCGTTGTTGACCGCGCATTGCATGGCGTTCAACGCACCTTTCAGCGCCTGGGGATTGAGTTCTGGCGCGGCGTGCGCGAGGCTGGTGTAGAGAACCGGCGAGGGTTTGCCGGCGGCAAAAACGGGACTGGTCACGACGAGAGCGGTGGCAGTCAGCAGAAGTCGGCGCAAAAACGTCAACATTTTATAAAGTGTCCTCACTTGCTACTTATTTGGCACTTTGGCTCCTGACGTCCAGTCGTAACCCGCAAGCCCGCAGATCGAGCCTGACTGTTCAGCGCACCTGATGTAAGGTTGGCCATCATCTGGACGGCCATGGATTGGAGTAAAGCAGTTGTTCAAAAAGTACGCATGCTACTTGAGCATTTGTTTGCTCGCTGCGCCGTTTGTCGCTTGTGCCGATGAGCCGTTGCCGCCGCTGGAGACACTGCCAACGCCACCGGCCGAGATGCCGGTCGAGCCGCAAAGCCCGTTGCAGGCTGTAATGATCAGCCTGGCGCAGTCTTGCCCGGCGATTGCCGCGCATCTCAACGGCCCGGCGCTGACGCAACTGCAAGCCTTCTACCAGCAGCAGGACTGGATGCCGGTGTGGGCGAGTGAATCTGCGCGATTGCCGATGTTGCAGGCACAATTACAGTTGTTGGCCGATGATGGTCTCAATCCAAAACGCTATCCCGTCGCGACTACGGCGCCGCAGGATGGCGAGTTGTGTGCCGACATCGACATCAGTCGCAACTATCTCCAGGCCCTGCAGGATTTGCACTACGGTCTGCTGCTGCAATCGCACTTCGAACCGCTGTGGCATGCCGATGCCACCCCGCGTGACCGTCAGGCGGAATTGTTGGCCATCGCCGTACCGGGCATGCATGACATTCCCGCTGCGTTCGACCTGGCTCGGCCGCGTCTGGCGCAATATCAGGATCTGCGTCAGCTCTACGCGGCGCAACGGCTCAAAGCCTTGCCGCAATGGCAATCGGTGGGCAGCGGGCCGCTGCTGCGCCCGGACATGGAAGACCAACGCGTGCCGGAACTGGCTCAGCGTCTGTACAGCGAAGGTTATCTGACTCAGATCATTGGTACGCCCGGCAATGCGTATGACGGCGTTCTGGTCGACGCGGTGAAGAGTTTTCAGGCCAACCATTCGCTCCAGGCTGATGGCGTGGTCGGACCGGGGACGATTGCCGAACTCAACATCACTCCGCTGACCCGCCGTGAACAACTGCGGGTCAATCTCGAACGTTTCCGCTGGATGGCCCAGGACATGGAACCCAATGGCCTGCTGGTCAACGTCGCTGCCGCTGAACTGACGTTGTATCAGGGCGGCGTGCCTGTATGGCAGACCCGTACCCAGGTCGGCCGTGCCGAGCGCCAGACCCCGTTGCTGAAGTCCCGTGTCACGCGCCTGACCCTGAATCCGACCTGGACCGTGCCGCCGACCATCTGGAAGGAGGACAAACTGCCGGAGATCCGCAAGGATCAGACCTTCCTCAGCCGGCAGAACCTGCAAGTGCTCGACGCCAACGGACAGCCGCTGGCGGCGGCAGACATCGATTGGGACAACCCCGGCAACATACTGCTGCGTCAGGACGCCGGACCGCGCAATCCGTTGGGGCAAATGGTCATCCGCTTCCCCAACCCGTTCTCGGTGTACCTGCACGACACGCCAAGCAAGGCGCTGTTCGAAAAAGGCCCGCGGGCCTTCAGCTCCGGTTGCGTGCGCGTCGAGCACCCGATGCAGCTGCGCGATCTGCTGCTGACCCCGGCGGAAAAGGCCCGCACCGAAACCCTGCTGGCCACCGGCACTACCCACGAATTTCGCTTGTCGGCGCCGGTGCCGATCCTGATGACCTACTGGACGGCACAGGTCGACAGCAGTGGCCGCGTGCGTTACTCGCCGGACATCTACAGTCGCGACAGCGCCTTGCTCGTCGGGCTTGATCGCGCGCATTGAGCCTCAGCGAGCGTGGCGGCGCCAGAACACCTGCGCCAGCCACGCATCGATGCTCAACTTGCCAGCGCCGGCGAACACCAGTGGTATCAGCGCCGCAAGGTAAATCGCCGGCAACTTGAAGTTGCCAAAGCCTTTATTGGTGATCGCATAACCCTGCGCCAGCTCGCTCAGCGACGACCAGTCGGCGGGCCAGTGCACCGCGGCGGTGGCGACGACGGTGACCACAATCAGCGAAATCGCTGAGATACGCGTGCCAAAGCCGACCAGAATCGCTAGCGCACAGAGCAGCTCAGCCCACATCGACAGCTCCCAGTTCAGCGTTGCCGGCAGGTGATCGAAGGGGAAGGGGAATTTGTCCTGGATGTCTTCGAACCAGTTTTGCCCGTTGAATTTCTCCAGTCCGGATTCGAAGAATTCCCAGGCAATGAACAGGCGCAGGGTCAGCGGGGCGAGCCAGGTGCCGGCGCGATCGAGGTTCAGGTGCAGGCCTTTGACGGCGGTTGAAAGGGTGGCGGTCATGATGCGTCTCCGGTGGATTGAACAAGTTGAATCGACCGGGGTATTTCAGCGTCGGGGTGTATCGGGGATGTGTCGGCGGGGTGGGGGATTGTGCGTTGGGTGTGTCTGCGGCTTCGGGGTATACAGTGCGATACAGTCAAAAGCCCCTCACCCTAACCCTCTCCCGGAGGGAGAGGGGACTGACCGAGTTGTCTTGCGTCATCCATCGACCTGAAAAACCGAGTCGATTATGGATCCAGGTTTTGGCGATCATGGATTCACAGGCGCTATTTCAAGTCGGCGTAAATCTCCAATCTCCCCCAATCGGTCCCCTCTCCCTCCGGGAGAGGGCTAGGGTGGGGCAGTCTATTCTGGGTTTGAGAAGTCTTGGCGATCATGGATTCACAGGCGCTATTTCAAGTCGGCGTAAATCTCCAATCTCCCCCAATCGATCCCCTCTCCCTCCGGGAGAGGGCTAGGGTGGGGCAGTCTATTATGGGTTTGAGAAGTCTTGGCAATCATGGATTCACAGGCGCTATTTCAAGTCGGCGTAAATCTCCAATCGCCCCCAATCAGTCCCCTCTACCTCCGGGAGAGGGCTAGGGTGAGGGCTGTCTATTCTGGGTTTGAGAAGTCTTGGCGATCATGGATTCACAGGCGCTATTTCAAGTCGGCGTAAATCTCCAATCTCCCCCAATCGGTCCCCTCTCCCTCCGGGAGAGGGTTAGGGTGAGGGCAGCAGTTTTGGCACCCGCCACAAATACCACGCCGCCACCGTCCGATACGGACTCCACGCCACCCCGATCTCAACCATCTGCCTGCGCGTCGGCTGCACCTCAAGCCCCTTCAACCGCCGATAACCCTCACGCACACCAAAGTCATCCGCCGGCAGAATATCCATGCGCTCCAGGCTGTAGATCAACAACATCTCCACCGTCCAGCGACCCACCCCGCGCAAACTGACCAGGCGTTCAATCAACGCCTCATCGTCCATCGCCAGCGCCGTGGCGTAATCCGGCACCACGCCGTCCAGCGTCGCTTGGGCAATCCCTTGAATCGTCGCAATCTTGCCAGCGGAAAACCCACAACTGCGCAGACCATCAAAATCCGTCGCAAGAATCTGCTCGGGACGCGGGAACGTCTGACCGGGAAACAACCCCACCAACCGCCCGACAATCGCATCCCCGGCCTTGGCATGCAGTTGCTGATAAGCAATCGCCCGCACCAGCGACTCATACGGATCACGCGCCGGATGCGGTTGATGCAGGCACGGGCCGACCGCTGCGATATGGCGCTGCCAGTCCGCATCAAGCGCGGCCAGAAACTCGCTGGCCGCTTGATAGGCATCAGCCATGCTATTTCAGCAAGCCGTTGACTTCGCCATAGGTGAAGGCCTTGAGCTCATGGGTATCGAGTTTGCCGCTGGCCAGAAAGCTTTTCACCAGCCCACCCATCGCGCCATAGAGGAATTCGGCAATCCCGGAACCCGCGCTCAAGCGGCGCACGCCCAGCGCTTGCAGTTCTTCAGGCGAAGGCAGGCAAGCGAAACCCAGCACGTTGACTGGCAGCGCAGTGCCCTTGCAGATGGCCTCGATTTCATAGGCCGACGTGACACCCGCCGCGAACAAGCCATCGGCGCCCGCCGCTTGATACCGCGCCGCCCGATGCAGGGTTTCGGCGACGCGATCTTCGGCCGGGACGAGGCTTTTCAGATAGACATCGGTGCGCGCATTGATGAACAACTGCACATCGCGCTTGTTGGCAACCTGTCGTGCCACTTCGATCTTGCGCGCGAGCAATTCAGGATCCGCCGAACCATCCTCGATATTGATGCCGACGGCACCCGCCGCGATCACCGCATCGAGCACTTCGGCCACGCGCCCGAGGTCATCGGAATACCCGGCCTCGACATCCACGGTCAACGGAATGCTGATCACCCGGGCGATGGATTCCACCGTCGCCACCAGCCGTTCAAGGGGCAGGGCGTTGCCGTCCGGATAGCCGTGGGCCCAGGCCACCGCGGCGCTGCTGGTGGCCACCGCTTTACCGCCCAAGTGCTCGACCAGTCGCGCACCGGTGGCGTCGGCGACATTGGTCAGAATCAACAGGCCTTGCTGGTGCAACTGGTGAAACTGCGTCGCGAGCGCGTTCATCAAAAATCCTTCTTGTCAGTCGATTCGGTTGGTCAGAATGCCAGTTGTTGCGTGAGCTGCACGGCGGCGTTTTCCAGCCGCAGCAGAAACGCTTTGCGCGGTTGTCCACCACCATAGCCGGTCAGCGAGCCATCCGCGCCGATCACCCGATGGCAGGGCACCACAATCGATAACCGATTGTGACCGTTGGCCAGACCGACCGCGCGACTGGCGCCGGGTTTGCCCAAACTGGCGGCGATGGCGCCGTAGGTGCTGGTGTGGCCGAAGGGGATCTGCAGCAGCGCCGACCAGACTTGCCGGGCAAACTCGCTGCCGGGCAAGTGCAGCGGTACAGTAAAGGTGTTCAGCTTGCCAGCGAAATACTGCGCCAGTTGCTGCTCGATCTGCTGCAAATGCGCGTTGTGCCCCGGCGCGACTGCGTAACCGTAGCGATTCTGTAACTCTTCGACTTCGCGGGTCAGCGCCGGGCGATCGAGAAATTCCAGTAACACCAGTCCACGGCGTTCGGCCATGGCGATCATCGGCCCCAGCGGCGTGGTCAGCCGGGTGAACAGCAGTGGTTCACTCTGTTTGGCCCGGCCCGGGGTGATGTGGAAGGACTTCTGGAAAGCATCGCGAAAACCACTCAGTGACTCATAGCCCGAATCAAACGCGGCATGATCAATCGAGGTGCCTTGCTTGATCCCGCCCAGCGCCATGCCCAAGCGCCGGGTGCGCAACCAGGCATGGAAGGTCATGCCGAAATGCTGCTTGAACCAGCGCCGCAGCTTCAGCGGCTCGATGCCTTCGGCGAGCAGTTGTGCATCGCTCCAGCGCACCTCGGGATCGGCTTCCACGGCATTGAGCAGGCGTTGCACCCAATCCGGAGCAATGGCTGCCGCATCCAGCGGCTTGCAACGCAGGCAGGCGCGATAGCCGGCCGACATGCATTCGTCGGCATGGGCGAAGAACTCGACGTTCTCCGGTTTCGGCTTGCGCGCCGTGCAACTGGGGCGGCAGAAGATCCCGGTGGTTTTCACCGCCGTGAAGAACACGCCTTCATAGGCAGTGTCGCGTTCGAGCATGGCGCGAACCATCTCGGCGTGGGGCGGCAGGACAGCGGTTTGTATGTTCATGGCTCGAGAGTAAAACCAGTTTGTCGATGGCTCCACCGAAAAATCGACAGTGAATTTTCAAATCCCCTGAACTACCGTGTAGGAGCTGCCGCAGGCTGCGATCTTGATCGTTCCCACGCTTTGCGTGGGAATGCAGCCCGGGACGCTCCGCGTCCCAAAATCCCAGATCGCCGCTATCGGCAGCTCCTACCGTTTGTTGAGGTGTACCCGATGCATCCGTTTTCCATCCAACACATTGATCACATCGTCCTGCGCGTCGCGGACCTGCAACGCAGCATCGACTTCTACAACCGGGTCTTCGGCGTCGAAGTGGTCAAGCGCAACGAGCCGCTGGGCCTGATACATCTGCGCGCCGGCACTTCGATGATCGACCTCGTCGACCTGCATGGCGAACTCGGCCGCAAGGGCGGCGGGGCGGCCGGGGCCGAGCGACGCAACGTCGATCACTTTTGCCTGCGCATTGAGCCGTTTGATGAAGCGGCGCTCATTACACACTTGCAATCACACGGACTGAGCGTCGAAAAAGCCGCCCGCCGCTTCGGTGCCGAGGGCTACGGCTTGTCACTGTATTGCTTCGACCCGGACGGCAATCAGGTCGAACTCAAAGGCCCGTCCGAGGCTTAAGCGCGTTTCGCCATCAACAGCACCGAAGCCGCCGCCGACAGCAGGCCTGCGCAGCAACGATTGAAGATCCGTTTGCCACGCGGCTCGGCGAACCAGCGGCGCATGTGCAGGCCCATCCACGCGTAGGCGCCGATGGCGATCCACTCCAGCAACAGAAACAGCACGCCCAGCACCGCAAATTGTGCCGGCACCGGCCGCGCCGGGTCGACGAACTGCGGCAGAAACGCGGTAAACAACAGGATCGCCTTCGGATTGCCCGCCGCCACCAGAAACTCCTGCCGCGCCAATGCAAAGAAACCAACGGTCGCGCCCCTTACCTGCTGCTCGGCCTCAGGATTGGCCCGCCACAACTGCCAGGCCAGATACAACAGATACGCCGCACCGACGATCTTGATCGCATGGAACAGCCATTCCGAGGTCTGCAGCACTACCGACAGGCCCGCACCGGCCAGCGCAATCATCCCGGCGAACGCCAGAATCCGCCCGATGCCCGCCGTGCAGGCGCGGCGAAAGCCATAGCGCGTGGCATTGCTGATCGACAGCAGATTGTTCGGTCCGGGGGCCATGTTCAGGGCGAAACAGGCCGGAAGAAACAGGATAAGCGTGGCGAAATCCATGAAGGCACTCCAGTAACGAGAACGATATTTTTATCACAGCCCCCACACGCCCAGACCCATACAGTCACGCAGCGCTGTCGCGGTACAGCGCCCGGCGCTGTTGGGCATCGCGGTCGAACTTTTTGCAGATGCCTTCACTCTGAATCAATCAGAGGTTGATGGTTTCGGCAGAAAAAGCTATCCATCCGGTCAGAATCCGCGATAGCCGTGTAAGATTTCGCCGACGCTGCACTCACCCCGTTTGGCCCCAGGCGGCCCCACCAAGAGCGATCTACATGCAAGCAAAGGCCCGTGAAGTTTATGTGCCACCGGTGCTGCAAGATCTGCGAGCCGGCACTGCCGAACTGCATATCGCACTGGAAAAACGCCTTCCCTTTTTCTCCGATCTTCTCGATACGCAGGCTTTTGTGCGGCTGATGAAGGCCTATTACGGCTTCTATTTACCGCTGGAAAACGCTTTGCTACGCAGCGATGCAATGCCTGCCGATTTTGATCTGACACCTCGTCTCAAAGCGCCAACCTTGCGCGCTGATCTGCACGCGCTGGGCGTATCCGCCGCAGCGCTGCAAAGCCTGCCGCAGTGCGAGCAGTTGCCGCTCATCGACTCAAGCGCTGCCTGCCTTGGCGTGCTCTACGTCCTCGAGGGCGCGACGCTCGGCGGGCAAATCCTGCGCCGCGAAATCTCTTCACGATTAGGCCTGGAAGCCGACAACGGCGCGGCCTTTCTCGATATCTATGGCGCCGCGACGGGGCGGCGCTGGCGTGACTTCATCGAATACCTCGGCAGTCGGCCAATGAGCGCCGCCGAGCGCGCCGCTGTCGTCACGGCAGCACAAACCACATTCAGCTGTTTCGAGCACTGGCTCGAAAGCCGGGAGGTACTGGCATGACTCCGCAAGACAAAGAAGCCTTTGAAGAACTGCTGGCCAACTGTGCCGACGAGCCGATTCGTTTCCCCGGCGCGATCCAGCCCCACGGTTTGCTGCTGACACTGAGCGAACCTGAGCTGACGATCATTCAGGTCAGCGCCAACGTCGAACCCCTGCTGGACCGAGAGCCGCAAAGCCTGATCGGCCAGCCGCTGGAAAGCCTGATCGGCGACGCCGAAGCGGCACAAGTGCGCGAAGCCTTGCTGCAACCGTCGCTGTCCGACTTGCAGCCGCTGCGCTTCAGGCTCAACGGCACCGCGTTCGAGGGCTTGCTGCATCGCCATCAAGGTGTGCTGATTCTGGAGCTGGAAATCCACGTCGAGAATTTCCAGCCGCGCAACGTCGCCGGCAACCAGACGCATCTGGGGCGCATGCTCCAGCGTCTGCAAGCCGCCACTACGTTGCAGGCGCTGTACGACATCAGCGTCAAGGAAATCCAGGCCATGACCGGTTACGACCGGGTGTTGATCTACCGTTTCGAGGAGGAGGGCCACGGTCAGGTCATCGCCGAAGCCTCCGATCCGTCGATGGAAGTGTTCAATGGCCTGTTTTTCCCGGCGTCGGACATTCCCGAACAGGCGCGCGAGCTGTATCGCACCAACTGGCTGCGGATCATCCCCAATGCCGACTACCAACCGGTGCCGCTGCTGCCAAAGCTGCGCCCGGACACGGACACGCCGCTGGACCTGAGTTTTGCCACGCTGCGCAGCGTGTCGCCGATCCATTGTCAGTACATGAAGAACATGGGCGTGTTGTCGTCGATGAGCATTTCCCTGCTCAAGGGTGACAAGCTTTGGGGCCTGATCAGCTGCGGCAATCGTCAGCCACTGCACGTCCCGCATGAGTTGCGTGCGGCGTGCCAGACCATCGGCCAGGTGCTGTCACTGCAGATCAGCGCCATGGAAGCCCTGGAGATCAGCCGCCAGCGTGAAGAGAAAGTCGAGGCCTTGGCGCTGCTCAATCAGGCGATGATCGACTCGCCGCAGAATGTCTTCGACGGTCTGGCCAACCAGCCACAGACGTTGATGGCGCTGACCAATGCCGGTGGCATTGCAATCATTGAAGACAAACAACTGCACCGTTACGGCAACTGCCCGGAGCCGGAAGAAATCCGCGCCTTGCACAAGTGGTTGCAGGACAGCGGCGAGGCGGTGTTCGCCAGTCATCACCTGGCCAGCGTCTACCCGCCGGCCGCGCAGTATCAGCAGGTGGCCAGCGGCGTGCTCGCCATGAGCCTGCCGAAACCGGTCGACAACGGCGTGTTCTGGTTTCGTCCGGAGGTCAAGGAAAACATCAATTGGAGCGGTGATCCGCGCAAGCCACTGGACCTGGAAAACTCCGACGCCGGCCTGCGTTTGCGCCCGCGCACCTCGTTTGAAATCTGGAAGGTCGAGATGGCCGGGATCTCCACCAAGTGGAGCCACGGCGACTTGTTCGCCGCCAACGACCTGCGCCGCTCAGCGCTGGAAAACGATCTGGCCCGGCAGGTGCGCCGTGAGCAGGAAGCGGTACGCGCCCGCGATGAGCTGGTGGCCGTGGTTTCCCACGATCTGCGTAACCCGATGACGGTGATCTCGATGCTTTGCGGCATGATGCAGAAGGCCTTCAGCTCGGACGGCCCGCACACTTCGCGGCGCATTTCCACGGCGATCGACACCATGCAGCAGGCTGCCGGACGCATGAACACGCTGTTGGAAGATTTGCTCGATACCTCGAAAATCGATGCCGGACGCTACTCCATCACCCCGCAGAAACTCGACGTCGGGCAGATGTTCGAAGAGGCGCAGGCACTGCTCGCGCCGCTGGCGCTGGACAAGGACATCAGCATTTCCTTCGACGCCGATCCTGATTTGCGCATTCATGCCGACCCGGAGCGGCTGTTCCAGGTGCTGTCGAATCTGGTCGGCAACGCGATCAAGTTCACCCCGCGACTGGGCAGGGTGGGCGTGCATGCCACCTCCGTCGGCAATGAAATCGTCTTCACTGTTCGCGACAGTGGCGAAGGTATTCCCAAGGAGCATCTGCCGCACGTGTTCGACCGTTACTGGACAGTGAAAGAGGGCAACCCGACCGGCACGGGTCTGGGTTTGTACATCACCCAGGGAATCGTCGAAGCCCACGGCGGGCGGATTTTCGCCGAGAGCGAACCGGGGCAGGGCAGCGAGTTCCGCTTCACCGTGCCGCGTCTGGACTGAGCGTAGATTTTAATGTGGGAGCGAGCCTGCTCGCGAATGGGGTTTGATCGTTCCCACGCTCTGCGTGGGAATGCCTCAACGGACGCTCTGCGTTCGGCTCTGGAAGGGACGCGGAGCGTCCCGGGCTACATTCCCACGCAGAGCGTGGGAACGATCAGGATCACAGGGGCATTTTCTTCAATACCGAGGATCGGGCGCTCGTTACCGTGAGCACCTTGTTCCTCGATTTGAAGCAGGTGTGCGATGAGTCTGATTGTTTCGATGGCGGCGTTTGCGTTGGCGGCGTCGATCACGCCGGGGCCGGTGAACATCGTGGCGTTGAGTTCCGGGGCGCAGTTCGGTTTTCGCGCCAGTCAGCGGCATGTTGCCGGGGCCACGTTAGGATTTGTGTTGTTGCTGGTGCTGATGGGGCTGGGTTTGCACGAGGTGCTGAAACTCTGGCCATTCATGACCCGCGTGGTGCAACTGGCCGGTGTGGCGTTTCTGCTGTTTATGGCTTGGAAACTGGCTGTGGATGATGGACAGTTGAACGCCAAGGATTCCGGGCGAGCGCCATCGATGCTCTATGGCGCGGTGATGCAATGGCTCAACCCGAAAGCCTGGCTGGCGTGTGTCGCGGGTATGGGCGCGTTTGTCGCCGATGGCGAGGCGCGGCTGGTGTGGCAGTTTGCGGCGGTTTATCTGGTGATCTGTTATCTGTCCGTCGGCTGCTGGGCGTATGCCGGGACGTTTTTGCGTGGGTATCTGAGCAATGCGGCGGGGATGCGCTGGTTCAATCGGGTGATGGCGGGGTTGTTGGCCGTTAGCGCGATATACCTGCTGCTACCGTAAACCCTGTAGGAGTGAGCCTGCTCGCGATAGTGGTCTATCAGTCAATATAAATGTCGACTGATAGACCACTATCGCGAGCAGGCTCACTCCTACAATGGATCGCGGGTAGCCGAGAGATTATTAGCCGAACGGCTGCTGAAAAGCGCCGCCCTCAATGTGATAAACCTTCGGCTCTTCGGCAAAATAATCCTCCAGCCCCAGCATGAACAGCCGATGGTCTTCACTCGCTTCAAACCCCGGCGTGTGATCCTCAAGGGATTGCCAGCGCACGATCAGATTGAACACCTCCGGCGTTTCGATTCCTGGCGCGAGCAGGTGGCCGCCGTAACCCTTGGCGCGTTTGAGCAACGGCTCGACCTCGGCAAACGCGCGTCGAAACGCTGCAGTTTGTGCTTTGTGAACAGGCAGTAAAGCGATCTCATAAATCATGGTGTTCTCCTTGCACTGAGTTCAGCGATTGGCGAGTTCGGGTGACGGCACGACAGCAATCGCGATCTTCCCTTGGACGCCGTTGTTGGGCGTTTCCAGCAAGGCATGGGCGAGACCGATGTCGGCCAGCGCATAGACCGCGCCAACGTGCGGGCGCAACTGACCGTTCGCGATCAATGCGCTCAACTCATCGAGTTTGCCGCGATTCTGTCGGGTGAAAACGAAGTGGTAGCTGGCGTTCTTGCCCCAGGCCTGAATCAGGTTCTGTGGCTGGGCAAGGTCGACGATCGATACCACGCGGCCCAGTTGCGCGAGTGCATCGGGGCTGCGCGCCAGAGTGTTGCCGCCGATGGTGTCGAAGACGACATCGACGCCGCGGCCCTCGGTTTCGCGCAGGATCGCCTCGACGTAATCTTCCTTTTCGTAGTCGATCAGCACATCGGCGCCCATGCGCTGGGCGAACTCGAAATTTGCTTCGCGTACGGTGGTGAAGACCTTCGCGCCGATGGCTTTGGCCAGTTGGATTGCGACATGACCGACGCCACCCGCGCCGCCGTGAACCAGAATACTCTCGCCGACCCTGAGCGCCGCCCGCACGACCAGCGCTTCCCACGCCGTGCCGCCCACCAGGCTCAGGCTTGCCGCTTCGAGGTGACTCAATGCGGGCGGTTTCTTGGCAACAATGCTTTGCGCCGCGATGTGGTACTCGGCATAACTGCCCGGCCCGTCGAAAATCTGCGGGGTGTACCAGACTTCGTCACCCGGCACGAACGCCGTCACCCCCGGCCCGACGGCTTCGACAACGCCAGAAACGTCGTGCCCGGTAATGGCGGGGAGGGGCACCAGATCGGCATAGTCGCCACGGCGAACCTGATAATCCAGCGGGTTGATGGAGGTGGCGTGCACCCGTACCAGGACTTCGCCCGCTTGTGGCACTGGCTTGGGTACGTCGCGCAGTTCGAACGATTGCGCGCCGCCAAATGAAGTAAGGATCATCGCTTTCATTGCATTGCCTCGTTTCGGTAAAAAGGGATATCGGGAATTCTCGATATCATCGGGTAAAAAATTACAGCTCGCTGCCGATGATCTCGGCCAGCGCACTGATCGCTGCTTCGTTGCGTTTGTAATAGGTCCATTGGCCGATGCGCCTGACTTCCACCAGGCCGGCGCGTTGCAGCGTCGCCAGATAGTCAGACACCGTCGACTGCGACAGCCCGACGCCTTCCTGAATACTGCTGACGCAAACGCCCACGGTGTGCACGTCACCCTCATCCTGGGGAGGAAAGTGTTTCTCGGGATCCTTCAAGCCTTTGAGGATTTCCAGGCGTGTACGGTTCGAGAGGGCTTTGAAGATTTCGAGTAGGTTCATGCCGCGAAGATATCGGAATTTACCGATATGTCAATATTTGAATGTGTTGGCCAGCAATTGATCGTTCCCATGCTCCGCGTGGGAATGCCTCAACGGACGCTCTGTGTTCGGCTCTGGAAGGGACGCGGAGCGTCCCGGGCTGCGTTCCCACGCAGAGCGTGGGAACGATCAAACCGCTTTCGCGAGCAGGCTCGCTCCCACAGGGGGCAGTGTTGAGTTTCAGAGAAAGTGTCAGCCGCGATACTGGCCGGGCGTGGCCGCCAGATGTTGCTTGAAGGCTCGCTGAAAATGCGCCTGATCGGCAAACCCTGCCTCAAGCGCCACATCCGCAATCAACTGGCCGCAGCGCAAACGCTCGCGGGCGAACTGGATGCGCTGGTTGACCACAAAGGCGTGGGGCGTCATGCCGTAATGCTGTTTGAAGGCGCGGATCAGGTATGACGGTGACAGTTGTGCCGCGGCGCAGATGTCGTCGAGGTTCAGCAGCTCGGTGCAGTGTTCGCGGATGAAGTCGGCAGCGCGTTCCAGTTTGAAATTTGGCTCGCGCAGCGAGGGGCCGGCAGGGTTGAGGCGCAGTTGCAGATCGCTGAAAAACTCCACCGCTGCGCTTTGTTTGCGCAGCACATCCTGATGTTCGTCGACCAGCGTTTCATAAAGCCCATTCAGGTCATTGAACAGCGCAGCATCGTCGAGGTGAGTGGTGGAAAAGCGCCGAAACTCAAGATCACTGGCGAAGCCCAGCTGATGCTGCAAATCCGTCAGCCATGGCGTCTCGACGTACAGCATCACATACGACCACGGCTGGTCATCAATCGGATTGCACGCATGCACATCACCAGGATTCATCAGCACCACGGTGCCTGCCGCGACTTCGAACTGTGCCTGCTCATGCACATACGTGCTGCGCCCGGCGGTGATTGCGCCAATGGAAAAATGCGCGTGGGAATGTCGTGCGTAGCAGACCTCGCGACCATCGGCGATGGCCCGCGCTTCAATGAATGACAGCGCCGCGTCGCGCCAGAAGCGCGGGGCTTTTTCAGGGTTTTTGGCGGCAGCGTGTTTCATCGTTGTTATTCCCGGCAGGCCAGGGCGCCAGTGTATTAGCTCTGGCCGGCAAAGGCCCGTTCGAGTTCGGCAATGTCGAGTTTTTTCATCGTGAACATGGCCTGCATCGCGCGCTGCGACTTGGCGGTGTCCGGGTCCAGCATCATGTGCATGAACGCCACCGGCACGATCTGCCATGACACCCCGAACTTGTCCTTGAGCCAGCCGCATTGCTGGGCTTCGACAGGGCCACCCTCGGACAGATTGCCCCAGAAGTGGTCGACTTCTTCCTGATTCTGGCAATTGACCTGAAACGAGATCGCCTCGCTGAATTTGAACATCGGCCCACCGTTGAGCCCGGTGAAAGTCTGGCCGTCGAGTTCGAAACTGACGGTCATCACCGCACCTTCCGGCTTGCCGTGAAACTCCTGGCCGACCTTGCTGTAGTGGGTCAGGCCGGTGATTTTCGCGTGATCGAAGATCGAGCAGTAAAACTTCGCAGCGGCTTCGGCCTGATCGTCGAACCACAGGCAGGGCGTGAGTTTCTGAAAGCGTTGCATGGCAGTCATCCTCGGCAGGTTAGACACGCTGGATTAACAGCGTAGTCAGTCCCTGGTCGATTGCCGGTGCCGTAGATCGACAAGTTAGCGGGCGTCAGATCGTAGTCATAACGACTAGAGGTTGCGTCAAATTGACCGGCATCTACGGCGCTTATCTCTACAACGGTCAGATGCCGATTGCGCTGCTGGTGGCTATGCATTCGCTGACCATCCTCGGCCCGACCCTGATCAAGATCGGCTGCGTCATGCGCCTGCTGGCGCAGTACCGCATCCGTGGTCCCGAAACCACTGTGGGAGCTTGCCTGCAAGCGATTGCGGTCTGATATTCAACATTGATGTCGCCTGAAATACCGTCATTGCGAGCAGGCTCACTCCCACAGGTTTGTATGGTGGTCGCAAATTCCTGGCACAGCCAAAACCACTGTGGGAGCTGGCTTGCCAGCGATGAGGCCAGCACCTTCAACATCAATGTTGACTGACCCGACGCCATCGCTGGCAAGCCAGCTCACACAATGATGGGTGGTGTTTCTGAAGTCTCAGCGGCGCTCGGCAACCATCAGCAATGACTGCGGCAACTGACTTTGCGGGTGTTGTGGCTCTTGTAAGCTGGCCAGTCGGAACCCGGCCATATCGAGCGCATTCAGCCAACTCGACAGTGTGCGGAAATACCAGGGCATCGGCTGCCACTGGCCCTTGAATCCCGCGAAGGTTTCTTCGCGCCAGCCATCCTGATAATCCCCGGCGGCAACGGCCCACGGATGCAATGTCTGGATGACCAACGCACCGCCAGGACTAAGCAAAGTGTTCATCGCGGCCAGCAACGGGATGATGTCCTGATGCAGCAATGAAAAATTGGCGCAGATCAGGTCATAGTCGCGACCGATATCGACCTTGCCATCGACCAGCGCTTCGTAACTCGCAACATGCACCCGCGCCGCCCCCGCCAGGCGCGCCGCTTCAACCAGCCGCGCATCGCCATCCACACCGACCGCATCAATCCCGCGATCCGCCAGCGCCCGCAACAACCAGCCTTCGCCGCAACCCAAATCAAGTACGCGCTGCGGCTGCCGGCCCATGATCGCCAGCAGAACCGCTTGATCGGTTACCTGCTGACGGCTTTCGATAGCGCCGCTGCGGATCACCTCGATCCAGGCATCAGCGTTGTCGTGCCAGCTCTGCAAAAGGCTGGATTCGGGGGAGGGCATGGCGGTGTCCCGATTATTGAAAAGCCACAGTATGGACGCTGATCGCAGAAGCGACCCATCAGGGTTTGTAGATCAGCGCATCCGCCACAACCCCGAACGCCGATCATTTTTTCGACGCCGCCACAACCTCTTTCAGCGCTGCATTAGCACGTTCGGCAGTCTGCGCATCCCCGTGCTTTTTCAACTGTTCAGTGACTTCGCCCAACTGTGCCGCGCTGAGCCCGACGCGCAAGCTCGCCGCCATATGCGCGCGCAGTTGCGGTTCCACGCCCGGCGTCGCTGCCAGCGCGCCGACGGTGGCCAGTTCGCGGCTTTGCCAGTCGAGGTTGTCGCGCTCGAAGATGTCGCCGAACAGGTGGGTTTGCAGGTACCGGTTGATCACTGGAGCGAACTCGAACACCGGGCCTTTGACCGGGGCGCCCGAGATCTTGGTTTGATTCGCGGTGCCGGCGGCCAGCAGTTCATCCCCGACTGGAATCGACCGGCCCGGCTCACGCCCCGGCGCATCTTCGATGCCGCGTTGTTTGCGCGCCTGCACCACGGTCATGAGTTCATTCAAGGCATTGAGGCTGCGCGGGAAGCCGACGTATGCGTAGAGCTGCACGAGAATTTCCCGGATTTCGCTGATCGTCAGGCCGGCGTCGAGTCCTTGGTTGAGTGCCGCGTTGAGGTTGGGCATGTCGCTGGTCGCCATGAACGCAGCAATCAGTGGAATCGTCTGTTGTTTGTTCGAAAGGGCTTGTGCGGTGGTTTGCGGGGTGGTCATGGATTTCGGTGCCTCGGCTGCTTGGGTGGTAAGGCTGAACATCGCGCCAACGCTCAGGCAGAGCGCCATGAGTGCGGGGAGGGTTGCGCTGCTGCGTGTGTCAGTGGCCATCGTGAAAGGCTCCGTCCACTGCGATTCTCCGGGTATCCGTGGTCGGGCGATAACCATGGCTCAGGCCCATGCAGCCAAAGCCGAGAGCGGATACTTCGAGTGAACGGATGCCGAGTGTGTGCTTGTGCATGTCGATCTCCCATTGGGCGTGGGGGAAAGACTAAGCGAGGTGACTGGTGGGGACTAGACGGTTAAATCGGGATGGCTTGATGAGTTCTGCTCATCAATCGACGGGAGGGGGCAGAGCGAAAGTGAGGGTGTGACCCCTCACTCATTCCGTGTATTGGTTACTGCGGGATGCGCAGCTTGTCCAGCAGTCGGTTGACCAACAACTCGTTCAGCATGATCACCTGTTGCAGCGCCAGCAGCGGTTTGCGCTCCGGGCCGCCTATTGAGTTGGCGATGTTACCGGCCATGGAGTGGGCGTAGGAAAGCGACTCACAGGCTTCGACCAACAGGGTTTCTTCATCCAGCGTGGGGTCGACGAGGTAGACGGGGCGAAACGGGGGAGAGCTTGGCGGAGCGCCCAGTGCTTCGGGTCGCAGGTAGTAGTCGAGGGCGCGGTTGGTTGCCTCTTTGACCTTTTGCGGGTCAAGCGCGGGGTCGTGAGTGATTGGATCGGTGGGCGGTGGGTTGGGCGTGATTTTGAACATGGATGAAACTCCTATCGCAGTTTAAGGAGCCATCACTCTCGCTACCAAACGAGTGGGTGGTGGCCATACGCGGGTTGGTAGACCGGCTGCAATAGGAACCCGGCGCTCACGAGTGAGCCCCACGCATGACTACCATTGAACTGAGCCTCCACAAAGAGACAGCACAGGGTGTTGTCCCACGGCTATTACAGACGGGCTACCAAACCCGATCACTGTTTTGCAGTGACAGGCAAACGATATAGCCCGGCCCATAGCCGTGTAAGCCGGCGGATTCTGGCGTACGCGTAGGTAACGACGCAAGGTGTTGTAGGGAGGATGGCGTAACGGTTTGTGTGCTTTAAACGTGATAACCGGATGACGTTTACCAATGGGCATTGCCGAGCAATGAGATCTAAATACAGGAGTTTTACGGACTACAATTTTGGGTGTAATGACCTACAGATCTGCAAGAATCCGCCGACTTGTCTGCCTTGAAACAAGATCCTATCGTTTGCCGGTCAAAACTTAATCACTTAAGCTGGTCAGCATGAATACACATCCTTCGGAGGCTCCGATGGCCACCACCAGAAAGACCGACAAACCTGACAAAAAGGAAGTTCGTGATGAGCTGACATTCCTTGATGTTCGGCAAGCCGCGCGTGATGGGCAGAAAGTGTTCGATAAATTTGTGATCACTGGCAGGCTACCTATTACAAAGTAGGCCTGAATGCCAGCCATCAAGGTTTCTGCGCTTTTTGAACAAATCACTAATTGGCAAAACTTCGCTGCACATTTTTATAACTACAAGGTGTGCGGTGAATTACCCCGGATTTTCGGGCGTGACGAACGACTCGATCTGACCGATATGCACCATATCCACCTTGCCAGTACTTCGTCACTGCAAGCGCGATGGGCAAAAATAAATCGTCAGTATTACCGCACTGTATTGGTTGACGACGCTGATAATGACTTTTGGCTGATCTATGCCTATGACGCGTTTCGGGATGAATATCTGTTACTGACGGTCACTGGCCCGGATGCCCATAACCGAAGCGAGTGGGGCTCATTTCTGCGCAATGTGCATTGCCGGATTGTTGAGCCTTGGACGCTGGGCAGGATTGCCTTTCCCGATTTGGACGATCTGTAGTTTGAGGTCGAGCAGAGGAGGTGCGACATGAATCGATTGACTGGCGGTTGCCTATGCGGCGATGTCCGTTTCGAAGCGACAGGTCAGCCCTACCGCGTCGGCATCTGCCACTGCCTCGACTGCCGCAAACTCCACGGCACGCTCTTTCACACCTCGGCCATATTTCCCGAGGACGCGTTGACGGTCACCGGCGAAATCCGCGACTACAACGGGCGCTTTTTCTGCCCGCGCTGCGGCTCTCCGGTGTTCGCGCGTTCCGAAGATGAAGTAGAGGTCAACGTCGGATCGCTCGATGAGCCTAATCAGTTCAAACCTACTTACGAACTCTGGACCATTCGGCGTGAATCATGGTTACCGGCGTTTCCACTTGCTCACCACTACGAGCGTGATCGCGAAAGCACAAGTCGCACAGAGGAATAATGGACGTGAGCCCAATCACATCCCCCTTGTGGGAGCGAGCCTGCTCGCGAAAGCGGTGGGTCATTCAGCTCAAGTTAACTGACAGATTGCTTTCGCGAGCAGGCTCGCTCCCACAGGGGGGAAGTGTATGGCTGCCAATGATCTCAGCCGCGAATAAACGCCAACAGATCCGCGTTAATCGTTTCGGCCTCCGTCGTCGGCATCCCGTGCGGGAACCCCGGATACGACTTCAACGTGCCATTGGGCAGCAACTTCGCCGACAACGGCCCCGAATCCGCGTACGGCACAATCTGATCATCCTCACCATGCATCACCAGCACCGGCACCGTGACCTTTTTCAAGTCCTCGGTGAAGTCTGTCTGCGAAAACGCGACGATCCCGTCGTAATGCGCCTTCGCCCCGCCAATCATCCCTTGACGCCACCAGTTGGCAATAATCCCCTCCGATGGTATGGCCCCCGGCCGGTTGTAGCCATAAAACGGCCCGGTCGGAATATCCCGATAGAACTGCGCGCGATTCGCGGCGAGTTGTGCCTGAAAATCATCGAACACCGACTTCGGCAGCCCACCCGGATTGCTCTCGGTCTGCACCATCAACGGTGGCACCGCACTGATCAGCACCCCTTTGGCGACGTTCGCCTGGCCATGCCGGGCGATGTAATGAATCACCTCACCGCCACCGGTCGAGTGACCGACATGCACGACATTCTTCAAGCCCAGATGATTGACCACCGCCAGCGTATCGTCGGCGTAATGATCCATGTCGTGCCCGTCCCAGACCTGGCTCGAACGCCCGTGCCCACGGCGATCATGGGCAACCACCCGGAAGCCTTTGCCGAGGAAGAACAGCATCTGCGCATCCCAATCGTCCGAGCTGAGCGGCCAGCCGTGGTGGAAGTGGATCACTGGCGCGTCTTTCGGGCCCCAGTCCTTGTAGAAAATCTCGACGCCGTCTTTGCTGGTGACAAATCCCATGTTCGCAACTCCAGACCAATCTGATGGATAACCCGCGCGGTAATCGCGGACCGGTTTCGCTCATGACGAGTTTTCTACTGCGCTGGCTCAGTGAGAGCCGTTATCAACTGTAGGATTAAAGTCGACATCTGCATGACCGGTGGTCGCAACGTCTGGCTTCGTGCGCAAATTAGGCTTTGCTGAAAGGGATAAGCCGAGGCGCGCGTAGTCATTGATGGCCACAGCGACGCCCCTTCAGAACACCGTGAGTCTGAGGAATTTCCCCGATGCTGACCTTGAATATCAATGGCAAGGATCAGGAGCTCGATGTCCCCGCGGACATGCCGTTGCTCTGGGTCCTGCGCGATGTTGCGCACCTGACCGGCACCAAATTCGGCTGTGGCATGGCCCAGTGCGGGGCCTGCACCGTGCACGTTGACGGCGCGCCGTTGCGCGCCTGCATTACCCCCGCAACAGCTGTGGCCCACGGCCAGAAAATCCTCACCATCGAAGGCCTGTCCACCGACGGTTCGCACCCGGTGCAGCAAGCCTGGGCCGAACTCGACGTGGTGCAGTGCGGTTACTGCCAGTCGGGGCAGATCATGTCTGCCGCAGCCTTATTGGCAAAAATCCCCAAGCCCACCGACAGCGATATCGATCAGGCGCTCTCCGGCAATATCTGTCGTTGCGGCACCTATCCCCGCATTCGCGCAGCGGTCAAGCGCGCCTCGGAAATCGGCTGATTCAATCTGTGGGAGATAGATGATGAACAGTCCTGTATCGCGTCGGGGTTTTCTCAAAGGCAGCGCCGTGTTGGGCGGTGGGCTGGTGGTGGCGTTTGTCGTCCCCGGCGGGCACAAGTTTGCCTATGCAGCCGAAAATGAAGGCAAGGTGTTCGCGCCCAATGCGTTTTTGCGCATCGCGGCGGACAACAGCGTCACCGTTTTGCTGGGGCATTCGGAGATGGGGCAGGGCATCTGGACCGGCCTGACCATGTTGATTGCCGAAGAGCTGGACGCGGACTGGTCGAAGATCCGCGTCGAGCACTCGCCCGCGTCGGCGGCGGATTACGGCATGCCCGCGTTTGGCGGTATGCAGATTACCGGCGGCTCGACGTCGACGTGGATGGAGTTCGACCGTTATCGCTTGGCAGGCGCGACGGCGCGGCAAATGCTGGTAGAGGCGGCGGCGAAACGCTTTGAAGTGGCGCCATCGGCGATTCGCACTGAATCAGGCGTGGTGATTGCTGGCGACAAACGCGCCACTTACGGCGAATTGGCGGATGCCGCCGGGCAACTGCCGGTGCCGGATCCGAAGTCGATCACCTTCAAGGAAGCCAAGGACTGGAAGGTCATTGGCAAACCGACCAAGCGCCTCGACACCCCGGAGAAAATCACCGGCCGCGCCAGGTTCGGCATGGACGTGCAGTTTGAAGGCTTGATGACCGCGATGGTCGCGCGTGCGCCGGTGTTCGGCGCCACGGTCAAATCCTTTGAAGGCGCCGCAGCGCTGGCGATTCCCGGCGTGCACAAGGTGCTGCAAGTGCCCAGCGGAGTCGCGGTGGTGGCCGAGCATTTCTGGGCGGCGAAGCTGGGCCGCGATGCACTGAAGGTCGATTGGGACTTGGGATCGCTCGCCGACATGAGCAGTGAAAAACTGCTGGAGAGTTTCCGCAAACTGGCGGCGACGCCGGGCACTTCCGCCACCCGGGCTGGGGACGCGAACACCCATTTCGGCAAAGCCGCGAAGAAAATCGACGTCGAATACAGCGTGCCTTATCTGGCTCACGCGCCGATGGAACCGCTCAATTGCACGGTGAAAATCAGCGCCGGCAAATGCGAGATCTGGACCGGCACGCAATTTCAGACGCTGGATCAAATGGTCGCCAGCAAAATCACCGGGCTCAAGCCCGAGCAGGTCGAAATTCATACCGAATTCCTCGGTGGTGGTTTCGGCCGGCGGGCCAATCCGACCTCGGACTTCGTCGCTGAAGCGGTGCAAGTGGCGAAAGCTGCCGCCATGCCGGTGAAAACCGTGTGGGCACGGGAAGACGATATTCGTGGCGGCTATTACCGCTCGATGTACCTGCATCAGGCCCGGGTCGGCCTGGGCGCCGATGGCCTGCCGATGAGCTGGCAGCATGTGCTGGTGGGGCAGTCGATCATGGCCGGGACGATGCTTGAGGCAACAATGGTCAAGAACGGCATCGATGTGACTTCGGTCGAGGGCGTGGCCGACAGTCCCTATATCAAGGATCTGGCGCATCATCAGGTCGACCTGCATTCGCCGAAAACCGGCATCAATGTGCTGTGGCTACGTTCGGTCGGTCACACTCACACGGGTTTCGTCATGGAATCGCTGATCGATGAACTGGCGACAGCGGCGGGCAAGGATCCGGTTGAGTACCGGCGAACGCTGCTCAAGGCGCACCCGCGCCACCTCGGTGTGCTCAATCTGGCGGTGGAAAAGGCCAACTGGGGTGCGCCGCTGCCGGACGGCCATGCCCTCGGCGTGGCAGTGCACGAATCGTTCGGCAGCTATGTGGCGCAGGTCGCCGAGGTGTCGCAGGACAATCTGGCGATTCGCGTGCATCGCGTGGTCTGCGCGGTGGATTGCGGGATTGCGGTGAATCCGCAGAGCATCGCCGCGCAGATGGAATCGTGCATCACCTTTGGCCTGAGCATGGCGCTGCACAGCAAGCTCACCGTGAAGAACGGCGGTGTGGTGCAGTCCAACTATCACGATTACCAGGTACTGCGGCTCAACGAAATGCCGGTGGTCGAAGTGCATATCGTCCCCAGTACCGAGAAACCCGGCGGCATCGGCGAACCCGGCGTGCCGCCTACCGCGCCAGCCGTGGCCAACGCGGTGTTCGCCCTGACCGGGCAACGTCTGCGCGAGTTGCCGCTGCAACTGTCGGGGGTGTGAGATGAAACGACATCTAGTGTTGGGCACGGTGATTTTGTTGGGGCTGGGTGGTTATGCCTCGGACTTGTTCGCTGACGATCAGGAAGCGCTGAAAGCGTTCGGCACGGTGCAGAAAGTCTTTCAAAGTCCGCGCTGCCAGAACTGCCATATTCCTGGGGATTCGCCTTTGCAGTTCGACGCTGGCATCCCCCACGCGATGAACGTGGTGCGCGGCATGGACGGCAAGGGCGCCGCCGGTTTGCCCTGCGCCACCTGTCACGCGGAAAACAATCCGCCGGCCAGTTACGGCCCGCATGCACCACCGGGTGCGCCGCATTGGAGCCTGCCACCGGCGGCACACAAAATGGCCTGGATCGGCCTGCCGCCGGACAAGCTCTGCGCGATGATCAAGGATCGCTCGAGCAACGGCGATCGCGACTTCGCCGCGCTGATCAAACATGTCAGCGAAGACAAACTGGTGCTCTGGGGCTGGAATCCCGGAGCAGGGCGCGCACCGGTGCCGGTGCCGCACGATATTTTTGTCGCGCAATTCAAGCTGTGGGCCGATGCGGGCGGGCCATGCCCGGTGGCGCAAATGTGAGCCATTGCCAAATTAGCGCTACGCTTGAAAGCATTGTTGCCAATGGAGTGTGCTGATGCTGGTTCCAGGAAAACCCGCGAACGAAACGGCGCGAGTTCAAGCGCTACACGGACTCGAACTGCTCGATTCGGCTCCCGAGGAGCGTTTCGACCGGCTCACGCGGTTGGCGAAACGCCTGTTCAATGTGCCGATTGCACTGGTCACGCTGGTCGACACCAATCGGCAGTGGTTCAAGTCGTGTGTGGGGCTTGATGTCAGCGAGACGTCGAGGGATATCTCGTTCTGCGGTCATGCAATTCTTAACGACGGCCTGCTGTTGGTGCCTGACGCCCGCGAAGATATGCGCTTCCATGACAACCCGCTGGTAACTGGCGCACCGAACATTCGCTTCTACGCCGGTTACCCGCTGACCGTGCCCAATGGCAACAAAATGGGCACGCTATGCCTGATCGACACCAAGCCCCGCGACCTCGACGAGGAAGAACGCGCGCTGTTGCGTGATCTGGCGGAAATGGCCGAGCAAGAGTTGGCCGCTGTGCAGATCGCGAGCATGGATGAATTGACCTTGTTGTCCAATCGCCGTGGTTTCAAGCAGTTGGCGCAGCATGCATTGGACGCGTGCGCGCGGCTGGAACGGCCGGCGACCTTGCTGTTTTTTGACCTTAATGACTTCAAGCAGATCAACGATCTGTATGGGCATGCCGAGGGCGACAGTGCGCTGAAGACCTTTGCCGATGTGCTGCGCATTGCCTTTCGCGAGAGTGACGTGGTCGGGCGGCTGGGCGGGGATGAGTTTGTCGCGCTGCTTACCGGCTCCAGCCATGTTGAAACCACGACGATCATGGCGCGGCTCAAGGATATCCTCGAGGAGCGCAATGCCACGTTGCATCGCGGGTATGCGATTCGCTTCAGCGTTGGGCAGATCGAGTACGACGCCAAGCGCCATGAGACTGTGGATCGGCTGTTGGCGGATGCCGATGGCGCGATGTATGCGCACAAGCAGGCCCTGAAGCGCTGCTAGCGAATGCACCGCAGATCCCCTGTAGGAGTGAGCCTGCTCGCGATAGCGTCCACACTTTCAACATCTTCATCGGCTGACCCACCGCTATCGCGAGCAGGCTCACTCCTACAGGGATTGGCGGTGAATCAAGGCATCACCTCTTCGATGAAGCCGATGCGCGAGAGACGGCATTATTTGGGCGGACTCAGGATCGCGTAAAACTTCAGCCATTGGTTCTGACTTTCATCGGTATCCTTGAGCGCCGGTGCGATCAGTGCTTGTTGCAGTGCCTGGCTTTCGTAGGCATCGAACAGATGCCGGACAGCGGTGGTGGCGATGGCCTCGACTTTTTTCGAGGAAAAGGTATCGGGAACGTCACTGCGCGTTTGCTGCGGCAAGGGTGCACCGTGAACCTTGAGGCGGGTGATGAGTGCGTTGCACGTGGCGTTGGTGTTGGGCAAGGTTCCGTTGCGATATGCCTGGGCATCGAAAGGCAGCGATTTCGCCTTCGCGTTCGCAGCAGACGGTGCAAGCAGGGCGATATCGATATCGCGCCGCAGGACAACCACTGACCGTTGGGTGAAAATTTCGAACACCCTGTGCGTCGTTCCGCGTAACAGAGCAATGATGGCGAACGGTGCGGTGTCGCCAGCGGATTTTATTTGTCCCGCAAGGTTTTTTGCTGGGAAGGGGAGTGGCTGCAGGGCGAGCAATTCCACGGTGTTGTCTTCGATGTCGAGCCGTTGCGCCAGCGGCAAACGGCAAAAGGCTTCCTTGATGAGGGCGATATGGGCATTTTTCATTTGCTTGAGCCGAGCAGCAAGTGCCGCATGAAAGAGCGTCGGCACGTGACGAAGCCTGGCAAATGATGCGCTCATTGATGTCAACGAGACTTGCGCATGGTTCGATTGCCAGGCCTGCATATCAGTGGATAGCCTGGCGGCCAGATGCATTTCGATCAGCGAGTAACAGTCATTTTTCGATGCAGGAAGGAACAGAGTCTTGTCCTCCAGATGCGCATTATCGGCGAAGATCTTGCGCAGATCATTCAGGGCGACCGTGGCGGGCGTCGGGAATGTCGCCATAAAAGCCCGGCGGTAAAACTGGCTCATCTGTCGATTGTGCTTGCGAAAGGCAATATCGGCGCGCTTCAGCGAGACGGCGTCATAGAGCGTCGTCGAGCTGTCGGATTTACGCTGGATCAAGCCTCTGACCACTGCCCAGTCCAGCACGGCCGAAGCGCAGGCATTACTGCGCAGGAACGTGTAGAAGTCAGCCGGGACCTGCCCTTTGGTCAGTGCGGACAATTGTCCGTACGTCATCAGGCGTGCCACGCCCGGAAAACGGTTTTCGATATAAAGCACGATCTGTTTCAAACTGACCCAGCGTACGCAACTCATGTAATTGATGTTTGCGGGAATATCACGGATCAAAAATTCCGGGGCGAGGCCGGATAACAAAAGATGGGTGGCCAGTGTCTTGTTTTTTACCAATGTCAGACCGAATTGGTGATCGATAAAGCGTCGCACCTCCTCGTAACTCTCGCCCCAGAAAAAATTGTCATTCAAGGGCTGGCCGATGATACGGTCCGGATGCTCACCCGCCGTCGCGTCGAGGCTGAGAATCAGCGCCGCGATGAGCAGGCGCTCGCGATTGGTGGCCAGAAGTGCCTTGGTGTGAGCAGGCGCGGCAAGTTTGTCGAGTAATACATTGCCCAATGCCTGGGCTCGCGGCGTGATCAGAATCCGGCTGATCAGATAATCGGCTTTGGCCTTGAGGGTGGCGAGAGGCAGATCGGTATCGACGCCTTCGCTCAGATAATCGATCAATGGCGCCGAGTCCTTGGGCATGAATGCGCGGGTGGTCTCAACGATGATTCGCCGTTGCTCGGTAGTTAAACGTTCGGTCTGCTTGCCGGGCTGACCTAATAAATACCAGTGATTCATGTACCCGGGGCGCATGTGCAGGTTTGTCCTCTCCCATTTGGCGATGAGCAGTGCCTGCTGTACCGTTTTGGGCCGTGATATTTGGTAGAAACCCAGCATTTGCGCAAGGCTGACCTGGCCGCTGACGCGCAAAGCACCGCCGGCTTCACGTGCCTGGTTCCTGAGTCGATCACGATAGGATTTCAGGCCGGCGTGTTTTTCCACCTGCGATGTCAGCGTTACCCAGCCGTGCTCGCTGGACGTACCGACGTGACCGGTACTGGTCAGCAGCAGTTGACTGTCCGCAGGCAATTTGTGTTGCTGCAAAATAGCCTGGAATGCCGGTTCGGACCGCAGCTTGAGCAAATCACGTTGGCCTATTGCTATACGTTCACCCAGCGCTGAGAGCGCAATCGGTTCACTGAGTTCTTCCAGATCGATTTTCGCTGTGGGGGTCTTGTTCCAGCTCAGGTCTTCCAGACGCCGGACGATATGCCGACAGTCTTCGATATCGGCGAATTCATCCTGATAGTGCTTGATCCGGATTCCCGTCTGTACATATTCGCTGACGTAGGGCAGCGGCGGCCAGTCGTGCTGTCGCAAGCGTTGCGCAAGCACCCGGGCCTCCTCGACATTTACCGGTTGAGGCCATCCATAGCTCGCCAGAAGCTGTCCGAGCTTGAAACTCGGGCCGCCGCGTGTGGCCAAGATGGACGCCGAGTTGAGTGACACGGGAGTGTTGGCGAGGCTGCGTTGCTCGAACGGATCGCTGGTGCGCACCACTTCATCGATGGTTTCGGCGATGACTTTAAGGTCCTGCAACTGCGCGATACGTTCCTTGACCACCGCAGAGGTGGTGTTGCCGTTTTGATCGATTGCAGCAAGACCACCAGCTTTCAGTTCGGCGACGATCATTTCCGCCTGAATCGCGTTTTGCGGTTCTGGATACCCGTAAAAAGCCAGTACCACTTCACGGGGGAACCGATACAGCGGATTGGCGGATTTACCACCAATGTAAGGCAGACCGAGCCTGCCGGGGTCGATGTGCTGGGCGATGGACAATAACATCGGCGCCATCTGCCACCAGCCGAAGTCATCTTCCAGCGTGAATGTGCGCAGGTTTGTGGTGCCGTTTGACGGAGTCTGCGCTTGCAGGGTGTCACCCTTGAGACGCAAGGTATCGAGATCGATGTGGAAGCGGCTGGCCCAGTCCAGAAACTCGGGACGTTCAAGGGCTGTCCAGTAAAGCTCCATCCATTCGCGCAGCAGGCATGAGCGAGGAATTTCAAGCGTACGCGAAGGGGTGCCGGGCGTAATCACGGGGGCTGCGGTCAGCTCGGCAATAAGGTTTTGAATCAGGGTCTGTTGCGGGGGCAGGGTGGGTGGTGTGTCGCTCATCTGTGCTCTCCTTGGCGGCTGACAGGCATCAAGCGCCGATTATCGAGCGAGGGATAGCAGGCCGAGCGGTACATATGTAGTGCAGGGGCGGTTTATCTCAGGCATAAAAAAACCCGCCATAACCGGCGGGTTTTTTATTGGCTAACCGAAGATCACTCTTCGATGTTGCCCATGGCGGTGGTGTTGAAGCCGCCGTCGACGTACATGATTTCGCCGCTGATGCCCGACGCCAGGTCGGAACACAGGAAGGCGCCGGCGTTGCCGACTTCGTCGATGGTGACGTTGCGACGCAGCGGGGTTTGCGCTTCGTTGGCGGCCAGCATCTTGCGGAAGTTCTTGATGCCCGAGGCGGCCAGAGTACGGATCGGGCCAGCCGATACGCAGTTGACGCGGGTGCCGTCCGGGCCCAGGGAGCCGGCCAGGTAACGGACGCCAGCTTCCAGCGAAGCCTTGGCCATGCCCATCACGTTGTAGTTCGGCATGGTGCGCTCGGCGCCCAGGTACGACAGGGTCAGCAGGCTGCCGTTGCGGCCTTTCATCATTTCGCGACCGGCTTTGGCCAGGGCCACGAAGCTGTAGGCGCTGATGTCGTGAGCGATGCGGAAACCGTCACGGGTGGTGGCTTCGGTGAAGTCGCCGTCCAGTTGGTCGCCCGGGGCGAAGCCTACGGAGTGGACGATGCAGTCCAGGCCGTCCCACTTCTTGCTCAGTGCTTCGAAGACCTTGGCGATTTCTTCATCGCTGGCCACGTCGCACGGGAAGCACAGCTCAGGGCTCGAACCCCAGCCTTGGGCGAATTCTTCAACACGACCTTTCAGTTTGTCGTTCTGATAAGTGAAGGCAAGCTCAGCGCCCTCGCGATGCATGGCGGCAGCGATGCCGGATGCGATGGACAGCTTGCTGGCGACACCGACGATCAGTACGCGCTTACCGGCGAGAAAACCCATGTGTTGCTCCTCTTTCAGGTTATTGCGCAGTGGCTGGTGCCAAAAAAGCGGCTTCCAGCAACTGCTGTGTATACGGATGTTGGGGGGCGGCAAAGATACTTTGCGCGTCTCCCTGTTCGACCACTTGGCCATGCTTGACCACCATCAACTGGTGGCTCAGCGCTTTGACGACAGCCAGGTCATGGCTGATAAACAAATACGTCAGGTTGTACTTGGCTTGCAGTGAACGCAACAGCTCCACCACTTGCCGCTGCACCGTCCGGTCGAGCGCCGACGTCGGCTCGTCCAGCAGGATCAGCGCCGGTTTCAGCACCAAAGCCCGGGCAATGGCGATTCGTTGCCGTTGCCCACCGGAAAATTCGTGGGGGTAGCGGTGCCGGGTTTCCGGATCCAGACCTACCTCTTTCAATGCCGCAATAATCGCCGTCTCTTGTTCCTCGGCGGTGCCCATCTTGTGAATCCGCAGGCCTTCGCCAACGATATCGCTGACACACATGCGCGGGCTCAGGCTGCCAAACGGGTCCTGAAACACCACCTGCATCTCCCGACGCAACGGGCGAACCTCGTTCTGCGTCAGGCAGTCTAGCTGCTTGCCTTCAAAACGGATCGCGCCTTTGCTGCCGATCAGCCGCAAAATCGCCAGGCCCAGCGTGGATTTGCCGGAACCGCTTTCGCCGACAATCCCCAGGGTCTGACCCTGCGGCAGGCTGAAATTGATGCCGTCGACTGCCTTGACGTGATCCACCGTGCGCTTGAGCAGGCCTTTCTTGATCGGGAACCAGACTTTCAGGTCCTCGACTTCAAGCAACGGCGCGCCGATTTTATTGCTCGCCGGGCCTCCGCTGGGCTCCGCGCCGAGCAATTCCCGAGTGTACGGATGCTGCGGCGAACGGAACAGCTCTGCGCACGATGCCTGTTCGACGATGCAACCGCGCTGCATGACACATACGCGATGCGCAATTCTTCGCACGAGGTTCAAATCGTGACTGATCAGTAACAGCGACATGCCCAATCTGGCCTGCAATTCCTTGAGTAAATCGAGGATTTTCAGCTGAACGGTCACGTCCAGCGCCGTGGTCGGTTCGTCGGCAATCAACAATTCCGGCTCGTTGGCCAAGGCCATGGCGATCATCACCCGTTGGCGCTGGCCGCCGGACAATTCGTGGGGCAGGGCCTTGAGGCGCTTGTGCGGCTCGGGGATGCCGACCATCTCCAGCAACTCTAGCGTGCGCTTGGTCGCAACTTTGCCGGTCAGGCTTTTGTGGATGCCGAGGACTTCGTTGATTTGCTTCTCGATCGAGTGCAGCGGATTCAGCGAGGTCATCGGCTCCTGAAAGATCATCGCGATGCGGTTGCCGCGAATGTGGCGGATGGTCTTTTCACTCAGGCCCAGCAGGTTTTGCCCGGCATAGTTGATGCTGCCGGCTGGATGACGGGCCATCGGGTAGGGCAGCAAACGCAGGATCGAGTGTGCGGTCACCGATTTGCCCGAGCCGGATTCACCCACCAGCGCCAGGGTTTCGCCACGCTTGATGTCGAAACTCACGCCTTCAACGACCCGGTGCACGCGCTCGCCGAAACCGAATTCGACGGCGAGGTCACGCACTTCGATCAGATTGTCCTGATTCATTTCACTTCCTCGGGTCGAAGGCATCGCGAGCGGACTCGCCGATAAACACCAGCAAACTCAACATCAAGGCCAGCACGGCGAAGGCACTCATGCCCAGCCACGGCGCTTGCAGGTTGGATTTGCCTTGGGCGACCAGTTCGCCCAGCGACGGACTGCCGGCCGGCAAACCGAAACCGAGGAAGTCCAGCGCGGTGAGGGTGCCGATGGCGCCGGTGAGGATGAACGGCATGAACGTCATGGTCGAGACCATCGCGTTGGGCAGGATGTGGCGGAACATGATCGCGCCGTTCTGCATGCCCAGCGCCCGCGCCGCACGCACGTATTCGAGGTTGCGGCCACGGAGGAACTCGGCGCGCACCACGTCGACCAGGCTCATCCACGAGAACAGCAGCATGATCCCCAGCAGCCACCAGAAATTCGGCTGGACGAAACTGGCGAGGATGATCAGCAGATACAGCACCGGCAGTCCCGACCAGATCTCCAGAAAACGCTGTCCGGCCAAATCGACCCAGCCGCCATAGAAACCCTGCAACGCCCCGGCAATCACGCCGATGATCGAACTCGCCACGGTCAGCGTCAGCGCGAACAGCACCGAAATCCGGAAGCCGTAAATCACCCGCGCCAGCACATCGCGGCCCTGATCGTCAGTGCCCAGTAAATTGTCCGCCGAGGGCGGCGCCGGGGCCGGGACTTTCAAGTCGTAGTTGATGCTCTGATAGCTGTAGGGAATCGGCGCCCACAGCACCCACGCATCCTTGGCCTTGAGCAGTTCGCGGATGTACGGGCTCTTGTAGTTGGCTTCCAGCGGGAATTCGCCGCCGAAAGTGGTTTCCGGGTAACGCTTGATCGCCGGGAAGTACCAATTGTTGTCGTAATGCACCACCAACGGCTTGTCGTTGGCGATCAGCTCGGCGCCGAGGCTCAGGCCGAACAGCACCAGAAACAGCCACAGCGACCACCAGCCACGCTTGTTGGCCTTGAACAGTTCGAAGCGGCGGCGGTTGAGAGGGGACAGGTTCATCTCAATGCTCCCGGCTTTCGAAGTCGATGCGCGGATCGACCAAGGTGTAGGTGAGGTCGCCGATCAGTTTCACCACCAGCCCGAGCAGGGTGAAGATGAACAGGGTGCCGAACACCACCGGGTAATCGCGGTTGATCGCCGCTTCGAAACTCATCAGGCCGAGGCCGTCGAGGGAGAAGATCACTTCCACCAGCAGCGAGCCGGTGAAAAAGATGCCAATGAACGCCGACGGGAACCCGGCAATCACCAGCAACATGGCGTTGCGGAACACGTGGCCGTAGAGCACGCGATGGCGGGTCAGGCCTTTGGCCTTGGCGGTGACCACGTATTGCTTGTTGATCTCGTCGAGAAAGCTGTTTTTGGTCAGCAGGGTCATGGTCGCGAAGTTGCCGATCACCAGCGCCGTCACCGGCAGCGCCAAATGCCAGAAGTAATCGAGAATCTTGCCGCCGAAACTCAGTTCATCGAAGTTGTTCGAGGTCAGGCCCCTTAGCGGGAACCAGTCGAGATAACTGCCGCCGGCAAACACCACGATCAGCAGAATCGCAAAGAGAAACGCCGGGATTGCGTAACCGACGATGATCGCCGAACTGGTCCACACATCGAAGTGGCTGCCGTGCCGCGTGGCCTTGGCGATCCCCAGCGGGATCGACACCAGGTACATGATCAGCGTGCTCCACAGCCCCAGCGAGATCGACACCGGCATCTTTTCCTTGATCAGGTCGATGACCTTGGCGTCGCGGAAAAAACTGTCGCCGAAATCCAGCTGCGCGTAGTTCTTGACCATGATCCACAGGCGTTCCGGGGCCGACTTGTCGAACCCGTACATGTGCTCGATTTCCTTGATCAGCGCCGGATCCAGCCCTTGCGCACCGCGATACGACGAGCCGGCCACCGACACCTCGGCACCGCCGCCGGCAATGCGGCTGGTGGCGCCTTCGAAGCCTTCGAGCTTGGCGATCATCTGTTCCACCGGGCCACCGGGCGCGGCCTGAATGATCACGAAGTTGATCAGCAGGATGCCGAACAGGGTCGGGATGATCAGCAGCAGTCGCCGAAAAATATACGCCAGCATCTGATTACTCCGTGCCCGCAGGGTCGGCTTGCAGTTTGGTTTCGACTTCTACCGCAGGTTTCGCGTCAGGCTTGACCCACCAGGTGTTGATGCCGATGTCGTATTTCGGTGAGACCTTCGGGTGGCCGATGTGATTCCAATAAGCCACGCGCCAGGTCTTGATGTGCCAGTTGGGGATCACGTAATAGCCCCATTGCAGCACACGATCCAGCGCACGGGCGTGGGCCACCAGGCTTTTGCGCGAGTCGGCGTTGATCAGGTTCTCGACCAGTTGATCGACGATCGGCTCCTTCAGACCCATGGTGTTACGGCTGCTGGCCTTGTCGGCAGCGGCGCTCATCCAGTATTCGCGCTGCTCGTTACCCGGCGAGTTGGACTGCGGGAAGCTGCCGACCATCATGTCGAAGTCCCGCGAACGCACGCGGTTGATGTATTGCGAGACGTCAACGCGGCGAATCACCAGGTAGATGCCGAGGTCGCTAAGGTTGCGTTTGAACGGCAGCAGAACCCGTTCGAATTCGGTCTGCGCGAGGAGGAATTCGATCACCACCGGTTTGCCCGTGGCGTCGACCATTTTGTCGTCGACGATCTTCCAGCCGGCCTCTTGCAGCAGTTGATAGGCCTCGCGCTGCTGAGCGCGGATCATGCCGCTGGCATCGGTCTTCGGGTTTTCGAAGGCTTCGCTGAACACTTGCGCCGGCAGTTTGCTGCGGAACGGCTCGAGGATCGCCCGTTGATCGGCGTCGGGCAGTCCGGTGGCGGCCATTTCCGAGTTTTCGAAATAGCTGCGAGTGCGGAAGTAAGCACCGTTGAACAGCTGTTTGTTGGTCCACTCGAAATCGAACAGCAGACCGAGCGCCTGACGCACCCGCGCGTCCTGAAACACCGGACGGCGCAGGTTGAAGACGAAACCCTGCATGCCGGTCGGGTTGCTGTTGGCGATCTGTTCCTTGATCAAGCGACCTTCCGTGACAGCCGGGATGTTGTAAGCGTTGGCCCAGTTCTTCGCGGTCATTTCCAGCCAGTAATCGAACTGCCCTGCCTTCAGCGCTTCGAGGGCGACGGTGTTGTCGCGATAGTAATCGGTGGTCATCGTGTCGAAATTGTAGAAGCCACGGTTGACCGGCAAGTCCTTGCCCCAGTAATCCTTGACCCGCTCGTAACGCACCGAACGCCCGGCCTTTACTTCGGCGACCTTGTACGGGCCGCTACCGAGCGGGATTTCCAGATTGCCTTTGGTGAAATCGCGATCAGCCCACCAGTGTTTTGGCAGCACCGGCAACTGGCCGAGGATCAGCGGCAACTCGCGGTTGTTGCTGTGCTTGAACTTGAACAGCACCTTGAGCGGGTCTTCAGCGATGACTTCGGAGACGTCGCTGTAGTAGCCGCGAAACATCGGCGAGCCTTCTTTGGTCAGCGTATTGAAGCTGAACAGCACGTCGTTGGCGCGCACCGGGTGACCGTCATGGAAGCGTGCTTCGGGGCGCAGGTAGAAACGCACCCAGCTGTTGTCCGGGGCTTTTTCGATTTTGCCGGCGATCAGGCCGTATTCGGTGAACGGCTCGTCGAGACTGTGTTTGGTCAGGGTGTCGTAGATCTGCCCGACGTCATCGGCCGGCACGCCTTTGCTGATAAACGGGTTGAGGCTGTCGAAGCCGCCGAACCCGGCCTGACGGAAGATGCCGCCCTTGGGCGCGTCGGCGTTCACGTAATCGAACTGCTTGAAATCGGCCGGATATTTCGGCGGCTCGTTGTACAGGGTCACGGCGTGTTGCGGGGCGGCGATGGCCAGCCCGGCGAACAGCAAGCCGCTGGCCTGGACGAGCAGGGCGCGGATAGGGTTCATCGATCTTTCTCCGAAGACTTCAGCCACCACGCGCTCAGGCCCAGGGTGTAGGGCGGCGTGGTGACAAAGGCCAACCGGTTGCGGTAGGCCAGGCGGTGATAATTGAGGTACCAGTTGGGAATGCTGTAGTGCTGCCAGAGCAGCACGCGGTCGAGCGCCTTGCCGGCGGCGACCTGTTCGTCGCGAGTGCGCGCGGCGAGCAATTGTTCAAGCAGGTGATCGACCACCGGATTGGCGATGCCCGCGTAATTCTTGCTGCCCTTGACCCCGACCTGGCTGGAGTGGAAGTACTGCCACTGCTCAAGGCCCGGGCTGAGGGTCTGGTTGAGCGTCATCGAGATCATGTCGAAATCAAATTGATCGAGGCGTTGTTTGTACTGCGCCCGATCCACGGTGCGCAGGCGCGCGTCGATGCCGATGCTGTTGAGGTTTTCGATGTAGGGCTGGTACAGGCGCTCCAGGTTCGGATTGACCAGCAGAAGTTCGAACCGTAGCGGTTGGTCGTCGGCGTTTTGCAGACGCTGGCCGTTGAGCTTCCAGCCGGCTTCGGCGAGCAATGCCAATGCCTTTCGCATGGTTTCCCGGGGAATGCCGCGACCGTCGGTTTTTGGCAGGGTGAACGGCTCGGTGAACAGCTTGGCCGGCAGTTGTTCCTTGTACGGCTTGAGCATCAGCCATTCCCCCCCGACCGGCAGACCGGAGGTTGTGAATTCGCTGTTGGGGTAGTAACTGGTGGTGCGTTTGTAGGCATCGCTGAATAGTGCGCGATTGGTCCACTCGAAGTCGAACATCAGGCCCAGCGCTTCGCGGGTTTTCACATCGGCGAAGGTGGCGCGGCGGGTGTTCATGAACAGACCCTGACTCTGGGTCGGGATCTGATGCGGGATCTGCGCCTTGATCACGTCGCCACGGCGTACGGCGGGGAAGTTGTAGCCGTTGGCCCAGTTTTTCGCCTGATGTTCGATGTAAATGTCGAATTCGCCAGCCTTGAACGCTTCGAAGGCGACATCGCTGTCGCGGTAGAACTCGACTTCCATGCGATCGAAGTTGTACTTGCCGCGATTGACCGCCAGGTCCTTGCCCCAGTAATCCTTGACCCGTTCGAAGATCAACTGCCTACCCGGCGTCACCGAAGTGATGCGATAGGGGCCGCTGCCCAGTGGTGGTTCGAAAGTGGTGGCCTTGAAGTCGCGGTCTTTCCAGTAATGTTGCGGCAGCACCGGCAATTCGCCGAGGCGCAGAATCAATAGCGGATTGCCGGAGCGCTTGAGCACGAAGCGAATGCGCTGTTTGTTGAGAATGTCGACCCGCAGTACTTCCTGCAACGCGGTGCGGTACAACGGATGACCGTCCTTGAGCAACGTTCGATAGGAGAACGCTACGTCATAGGCTGTGATCGGTGTGCCGTCGTGGAAACGCGCTTCCGGGCGCAAATTGAACACCACCCAGCTGCGATCTTCGCTGTACTCCACCGATTGCGCGATCAAGCCATAGCTCGACGCCGGTTCGTCACCGGACGGCGAATACTGGCCTGTGCCGACCATCAGCGGCTCGTTCAGCTCATTGATGCCGTATTGGAGGAAATTCGCTGTGGTGACCGGGCTGGTGCCCTTGAAGGTGTACGGGTTGACCGTATCGAAGGTGCCGAATGCCATCACCCGCAACGTACCGCCCTTGGGCGCTTGCGGGTTGACCCAGTCGAAGTGGGTAAATCTGGCCGGGTACTTGAGCGTGCCGAACTGCGCATAACCGTGACTTTCGGTAATCGTCGCGCTTGCGGTTGAGCTCAAGGCCAGGCTGATCAGGAGCAGGAGGAGGGGACGCTTCAAGTCAGATCCGATCCAGGCGGCTTGGGCTTAGTGGGCCGTACAGTAACAGCTTGTCTGGACAGGAAAAAGATGTGGGTTAATGCGCGGTTAATCGTTTGCGCGAAGAGCCCCTCACCCTAACCCTCTCCCGGGGGGAGAGGGGACTGACCGTGGTGTTTGCGAGAGCTGCGCCGACGTGCGATACCGAGTCGAACTCGGATTTTGAACAGCACGGAGATCGGCTCCCTTTCCCCCTCGCCCCCTTGGGGGAGAGGGCTGGGGTGAGGGGGATGGATCTAAAGCACACCACAATAACCTGATCCAAAAAAAAGCCCCTGAAAACTCAGGGGCTCTTCATCAGTGCGGCTGATAAACCGTGAGCATTTGCCCAGGCTTCAGTGCTTTACCCGCCCCCGGATTCCAGCGCTTGAGATGCTGCATCTCAACGTTGAAACGCTTGGCCACGACGTAAAGCGTGTCGCCGCGTTTGACCTTGTACTGGGTCTGCTGCGCGCTGTCGTCCTTGCCTTTGCTCTTGCTGTTGGCCGCAATCACTGTATTGACGCGCCCAGACTTGCGTGCCGGAGCGCGCTTGCTGGTGTCTTGCATCACCAACGTCTGGCCAACCTTGAGGTTCTTGCCAGTCAGCTTGTTCCAGCGCTGCAGATCCTTGACTTCGACCTTGTTGGCCTTGGCTATGGAACCGAGGTTGTCACCACGCTTCACGCGATAAGCACGCTTGAGCTTGGCCACTTCCGATGGGTCAGCACCCTCGAACACCGGTTTCAGCGAACGCGGGCTGATCAATTCGTCAGGCCGCATGGTCTGCAAGCTGGCGGTGAGCAATTGCGCCTTCGACGTTGGCACCAGCAGATGCTGAGGACCGTCGATGGTGGTGCGTTGCTTGAAGGCCGGATTGAGCTGGAACAGTTCGTCTTCGTCGATGTTGGCCACCGCAGCAACCTTCGACAGGTCCATGCGCTGGTTGATTTCGACGACCTGGAAGTACGGTTCGTTGGCGATCGGGTTGAGGTTGACACCGTAGGCTTCCGGCGCCAGGACCACTTGCGACAGCGCCAGCAATTTCGGCACGTACGCCTGGGTTTCCGCCGGCAGCGGCAGGTTCCAGTAGTCGGTTGGCAGGCCAAGCTTTTCGTTACGCTCGATGGCACGGCTGACCGTACCTTCGCCGGCGTTGTACGCCGCCAGAGCCAGCAGCCAGTCACCGTTGAACATGTCGTGCAGGCGGGTCAGGTAATCCATCGCTGCGGTGGTCGAGGCGGTGATATCGCGACGGCCATCGTAAAAGCGCGTTTGACGCAGGTTGAAGTAACGCCCGGTCGACGGAATGAACTGCCACAGCCCGACTGCATCGGCCCGGGAATAGGCCATCGGGTTGTAGGCGCTTTCAATCACTGGCAGCAGGGCCAGTTCCAGCGGCATGTTGCGTTCTTCGAGGCGTTCGACGATGTAGTGAATATAGAGACTGCCGCGTTCGCCGGCGTTCTCGAGGAAAGAGGGATTGCTGGCGAACCACAGGCGCTGTTGCTCGATGCGCGGGTTGACGCCGAGGCCTTCCTGCAGCTGAAAGCCCTGGCGCATGCGTTCCCAGATATCCTGAGGAACCTGTGGGCTGGGCTTTTCGGTCAGCCAGATCGGCTTCTGCTTGGCTCGCGCAGCAATGTTCGGCGTATGGGTCGCTTCAGTCTGCGGAGCATGGCTGGAACAGCCCGCCAGCGTGGCGGACACAGCCACCGCGATGGCTTGCGCCAGGCGGGTCAATGCGTCTGAATTGACGGACTTACGTATGGATGACGACATTGGCTGGAAGTAAGTTCCGGGCAAAAATGTCGGGCGATTCTAGAAAGCGCACCCCCCTAGGTCAACCATTCAGAATTTTTGTATCAAGTGCTGGGTCACTTAGAACGTATCTTTCCATGCCCGCAGAGCCGCAAATACCTCACTCGGCGCCCGGTTTTGAGCGCCTGCCCGTTCGTCCACTTTTTGTGTAACTAATGTTTCAGTGGTACGCAAAAACGGGTTTGTGAGCTTTTCGAGAGCGAGGGTCGAGGGCAGGGTCATCACGCCGTTTTGCCGTTGCTGGGTGACTTTTTCCAGACGGGCGGCAATGTCCGGGTTGCTCGGCTCGACGGCGGCGGCAAACTTCAGATTACTCAGGGTGTATTCATGGGTGCAGTAGACCAGCGTATCTTCCGGTAACGCGGCGAGGCGGCTGAGCGAGTGGTGCATTTGCTCCGGCGTGCCTTCGAACAAACGTCCGCAACCGGCAGCGAACAGCGTGTCGCCGCAGAACAGCAGACCGTGGTGATAGTAGGCAATGTGTCCCAGGGTGTGACCGGGCACCGCATAGACGTCGAAGTCCCAGCCAAGCACGCTGACTTTGTCGTTGTCCTTGAGCGCCACGTCGCGCCCGGGGATGTTTTCGCTGGCCGGGCCGTAAACGGTCGCGCCGCTCGCGGCTTTCAGGCGTTCGACGCCGCCGACGTGATCATGGTGATGGTGGGTGATCAGGATGTCGCTCAAGACCCAGCCTGGGTGCGCTTCGAGCCATGCCTGCACTGGCGCGGCATCGCCGGGATCGACCACCGCGCAGCGCTGGGTGCGGTGATCCTGTAACAACCAGATGTAGTTATCGGTGAACGCGGGCAGGGCACTGATCTGTATCATCGTCGGAATTCGCCAAGCGGAAAACATTGGCGCATCTTAGTAGTTCCTGGCGCTTTGGAGAATGCGATGAGTGATAAAGCGTTCGCACAGGCTGATCCTGACTGGCTGGCCCTGATCGGTGCAGCCCGTGAATGGCTGTCCGGCCCGCTCGGGCAATTTCTGCTCGATGAAGAGCGGCGCATGCTCGAAGACGAGTTGGGCCGATTCTTTGGCGGTTATCTGGTGCATTACGGGCCATCGGCCGAAACCCCGCCGGCAGCGCCGCAAGTGCAACGCAACGTGCGCCTCGGTGCGCCGTTGCCGGGCGTCGAAATCGTCTGCGAAGAGCAGGCCTGGCCGTTGAGCGAGCATGCCGCCGACGTGGTGGTGATGCAGCACGGTCTGGATTTCTGCCTGTCGCCCCACGGTTTGCTACGTGAAGCGGCAAGCAGCGTGCGTCCCGGCGGGCATTTGCTGATCATCGGCATCAACCCTTGGAGCACCTGGGGCTTGCGCCATGTTTTCGCCCACGACGCCCTGCGAAAGGCTCGCTGTATCTCGCCGTCGCGGGTCGCCGACTGGCTCAATCTGCTCGGCTTTGCGCTGGAGAAACGCCGCTTCGGGTGCTATCGTCCGCCGCTCGCGTCACCCAAGTGGCAGACCCGTCTGGCCGGCTGGGAACGCAAGGCTGGTGACTGGCAACTGTCGGGCGGCGGCTTCTATTTACTGGTCGCGCGCAAGATCGTGGTCGGGCTGCGGCCGTTACGTCAGGAACGTCGCGAGCCTATGGGTAAGCTGATTCCGCTGCCGATGGCCAAGGTCAATCGCCGGCGCATCGAACCGTAAACCTTCTTTTATTTTTGGCCGGGGGATGTCCCGGCCTCGGTCATTGTCGATCCGTGATCGGCAAGACAGGCATTTTTCTGGATAGATTGGCATGAGCGAAAGCGTTGAAAGCGTCGACACCGTAGAACTGTTCACCGACGGTGCCTGCAAGGGCAACCCCGGCCCGGGCGGCTGGGGCGCCTTGCTGGTGTGCAAGGGCGTCGAAAAGGAACTGTGGGGCGGCGAAGCCAACACCACCAACAATCGCATGGAACTGCTCGGCGCGATCCGTGGCCTCGAAGCCTTGAAGCGGCCGTGTGAAGTGCTGCTGGTGACCGACTCGCAATACGTGATGAAGGGCATCAACGAGTGGATGGCCAACTGGAAGAAGCGTGGCTGGAAAACCGCAGCGAAAGAACCCGTGAAAAACGCTGATCTGTGGAAAGAGCTGGACGAGCAGGTCAACCGCCACAAGGTCACTTGGAAATGGGTGCGTGGGCACATTGGCCATCACGGTAACGAGCGGGCGGACCAGTTGGCGAACCGTGGCGTGGATGACGTGCGCGGTTACAAGCAGAGCTGATTTCGCTTCTGAACCGTGGTGCGGCCATTCGCGAGCAGGCTCGCTCCCACAGGGAAATGCATTCCAGATCTGATGCCCCTTCCCTGAATTGGAATGCATTCCAATGTGGGAGCGAGCTGCTCGCGAAGGGCGCGACACGGTCCACCTGAAACACCCCACCGAGCGTGCTAATATCCGCGTTTTTGCAAGATCGACCCGTTGAGAGCTGAACACTGATGGCCACCAGATCCGTTGTACTCGATACCGAAACCACCGGCATGCCGGTGACCGATGGTCACCGGATCATTGAAATCGGCTGTGTCGAACTGATCGGCCGACGCCTGACGGGCCGGCATTTTCACGTTTACCTGCAACCGGATCGCGAGAGTGATGAAGGCGCCATCGGCGTTCACGGCATCACCAACGAGTTCCTCGTCGGCAAGCCACGCTTTGCCGAAGTCGCCGATGAGTTCTTCGAGTTCATCAAAGGCGCGCAGCTGATCATCCACAACGCGGCGTTCGACGTTGGCTTCATCAACAACGAATTCGCCTTGATGGGCCAGCAGGATCGCGCTGACATCACCCAGCACTGCTCGATCCTCGACACCCTGATGATGGCCAGGGAACGTCACCCGGGGCAGCGCAACAGCCTCGATGCGTTGTGCAAACGTTATGGCGTCGACAACTCCGGCCGTGAACTGCACGGCGCCTTGCTCGACTCGGAGATTCTCGCCGACGTCTACCTGACCATGACCGGCGGCCAGACAAGCCTGTCGCTGGCCGGCAACGCGTCAGACGGCAATGGTTCGGGCGAGGGCGCGGATAACTCGGCGACCGAGATTCGTCGCTTGCCGGCCGATCGCCAGCCTGCGCGGATCATTCGTGCGACTGAAGATGAATTGGCGGCGCATCTGGTGCGGCTGGAGATTATCGCCAAGTCTGCCGGTGGACCGGCGATGTGGACGCAGATCGCCGAAGCCGACGCGCAGGCCTGAAGATCAAAAGATCGCAGCCTGCGGCAGCTCCTACAGAGGGATTGCATTCCAATGTAGGAGCTGCCGCAGGCTGCGATCTTTGCTTTTGGCGGCATGAAGCCAACTGGCCACCCTCGCCACTTTCGCCGCAACCCTCTACCCTGAGTGCATTGGCCGATTCGATTCTGCCGCCTCGGGACACTGAGCCTCATGTACAAAGATTTGAAGTTTCCGGTGTTGATCGTCCATCGCGACATCAAGGCCGACACGGTCGCCGGTGACCGTATCCGTGGCATCGCCCGGGAGTTGGAGCAGGAAGGTTTCAATATCGTTTCGGCCATCGACTATGCCGAAGGGCGGTTGGTGGCATCGACTCACCATGGCCTCGCGTGCATGTTGATTGCCGCCGAGGACGCCAGCACCAACTCGCATCTGTTGCAGAACATGGCCGAACTGATCGGACTGGCGCGGGTGCGGGCGCCGGATCTGCCGATCTTCGCCCTGGGCGAGCAAGTTACCCTGGAAAATGCACCGGCCGATGCCATGGCCGAGCTCAATCAACTGCGCGGCATTCTCTATCTGTTCGAAGACACCGTGCCGTTCCTGGCGCGGCAAGTAGCACGGGCTGCGCGCAAGTATCTGGATGGTTTGTTGCCACCGTTTTTCAAGGCACTGGTGCAGCACACCGCCGACTCCAATTATTCCTGGCACACCCCCGGCCATGGCGGCGGCGTGGCTTATCACAAGAGTCCGGTAGGGCAGGCGTTTCATCAGTTCTTTGGTGAAAACACCTTGCGTTCGGATTTGTCGGTGTCGGTGCCGGAACTCGGCTCGCTGCTTGATCACACCGGGCCGCTCGCTGAAGCGGAAGCGCGTGCAGCGCGCAATTTCGGCGCTGATCACACCTTTTTCGTGATCAATGGTACCTCGACCGCCAACAAGATTGTCTGGCACTCGATGGTCGCGCGCGACGATCTGGTACTGGTCGATCGCAACTGCCACAAGTCTGTTTTGCACGCGATCATCATGACCGGCGCGATTCCGTTGTACCTGTGCCCGGAGCGTAACGAGCTGGGGATTATCGGGCCGATTCCGCTGAGCGAGTTCAGCCGCGAATCGATTCAAGCGAAGATCGATGCCAGCCCACTGACCAAGGGCCGTGCGCCGAAAGTCAAACTCGCCGTGGTCACCAATTCGACCTACGACGGCCTCTGCTACAACGCCGAGCTGATCAAGCAAAGTCTTGGCAACAGCGTCGAAGTGCTGCATTTCGATGAAGCCTGGTACGCCTACGCGGCGTTTCATGAGTTCTTCGCCGGGCGCTATGGCATGGCCACTTCGCGCAGCGAAGACAGTCCGCTGGTATTCACCACGCATTCCACGCACAAGCTGCTTGCCGCCTTCAGTCAGGCCTCGATGATTCATGTGCAGGACGGCGGTGCCCGGCAACTCGATCGCGACCGTTTCAATGAAGCGTTCATGATGCACATCTCGACCTCGCCGCAGTACAGCATCATCGCCTCGCTGGACGTCGCCTCGGCGATGATGGAAGGCCCGGCCGGGCGTTCGCTGTTGCAGGAAACCTTTGACGAAGCGCTGAGCTTCCGTCGTGCGCTGGCCAATCTGCGCCAGCACATCGCCGCTGATGACTGGTGGTTTTCGATCTGGCAGCCTCCGGGCGTCGAAGGCATCGACCGCGTGCAGACCGCAGACTGGTTATTGCAGCCGGACGCCGAGTGGCACGGCTTTGGCGAAGTCAGTGACGATTACGTCTTGCTCGATCCGATCAAAGTCACGCTGGTGATGCCAGGGCTGAACGCTGGCGGTGCACTGAGCGAGAAGGGCATCCCGGCGGCGGTGGTCAGCAAGTTTCTTTGGGAGCGTGGACTGGTTGTCGAAAAAACCGGCCTGTATTCCTTTCTGGTGCTGTTCTCGATGGGCATTACCAAAGGCAAATGGAGCACGCTGCTCACCGAATTGCTCGAATTCAAACGCAGCTACGATGCCAACGTGCGTCTGGAAACTTGCCTGCCGTGCGTGGCGCAAGAAGACACCGCGCGTTATCGCGGCATGGGCCTGCGCGATCTGTGCGATCAATTGCACGCCTGCTACCGCAGCAACGCCACAGCCAAACACCTCAAACGCATGTACACCGTGCTACCGGAAATTGCCATGAAACCGGCTCACGCCTACGATCATCTGGTGCGTGGCGAAGTCGAAGCGGTGCCGATCGATGAGTTGGAAGGGCGCATCGCCGCGGTGATGCTGGTGCCGTACCCGCCGGGGATTCCGCTGATCATGCCCGGCGAACGCTTTACCGAATCGACTCGCTCGATCATTGATTACCTGAAATTTGCTCGCACGTTCGATAGCAGCTTCCCCGGTTTTGTCGCGGATGTGCATGGATTGCAGCACGAAGATGAAGGCAATGGACGGCAGTACACCGTCGATTGCGTCAAGGAATGAGGACTTTTCCCAGTATGCAACCGGTCATGAATCCGAAATACCCAGGGCTGTCGGTGCGCGTCGCCGATGAAGGCTTTGCGCCGTATATCTGGGGCAGCGACTTCAGTTTCGAAGTTGCAGCCTATGGCGCCGCCGTGATTGGCCAACCGGTCGAGCAATGGCGGGTGACGCCGATCGTGCCGTACCGCAAATGCTACGGCATTGATCCGGAAGAGTTCAGCGCTTTCCACAACGCGCCGGACAGCGCGATTTTCATGGCGTATCTCGATGATGAGCCGGTTGGCCATCTGGTGATCAGCACCAACTGGAACGGTTTTGCGCACATCGATGAGCTGGCGGTGCATGCGCCGGCCCGGCGCCATGGTGTGGCCAAGGCGTTGCTCGATGTCGCGCAGTTCTGGAGTCGCAAGAAAAAGCTGCCGGGGATCATGCTCGAAACCCAGAACAACAACCTCGGCGCCTGTCGATTGTATGAGCGTTGTGGCTACGTTATTGGTGGCGTGGACCAGTTGCGCTATCGCGGCATTGATCCGAACACCGCCGAAGTGGCGTTGTTCTGGTATCGATTGTTCGATAATCCGCTGGAGAACTCGCTCAGCTCGCCAGCATCGCCTCGGCTTGTTCCGTGATGATCGCCAGTAACGTTTGAATCGCCGCCGACGGCGCGGCGTGCTTGAAGGTCAGGGCATAGAGGCTGATCGGCACGGCCGGCGACAGCGGGCACACGTCGAGTCCGGCGGCGCGCGCGCCCAGTGCGGTGAACGGGTCGACGATGGCCAGGCCTTCGCCGGCCTCGACCATGCTGCGCATCATCTGATGGGTTTGCACGCGGGTCTGGATGCTCGGCGCCGGGCGCAACGCCTGGAGTTTGTTTTCCAGTGCCGGGCTCAATGGGTCCTGGCCTTCGAGGCCGACTATGGCCTGACCGGCGAGATCCTGCAGGGACATGTATTTCTGTTTCGGTTGCAGCCAGCCGTGGGGCGCGAGCAGTTGCAGCTTGCCCTGGGCCAATGGCCGGCAATCAATATCGGGATGTTCGGGGTCGTGCAGGCTCAAGCCCAGATCGCTTTCGCGCAACAACAGGCTGCGGACGATATCGCGGGTCGGCGCACTGAGCAGGCTGCACGGCGCATCGGGCAGGCGTCGGCGCAGGGCAGCAAGGCTTTGCGGGAGTAATTGTTGCGCCAGCGGCGGGGTGCCGATGATGCGCAGTGGCGGGGCGAGGTATTGCTTGAGGCTGCTGGCCAGCCGTTGCACGGGTTCCAACGCTTCATAAACGTGAGCAATTTCCACCTGCAACGCCCGTGCTTCGGGCGTCGATTGCAGGCGCCCGCGCACGCTGGCGAACAGCATGAACCCCAACTGACTCTCGGCTTCGCGCAAACGCTCTTCGACCTCGGTCACCGGCAACTGCAGCCATTCGGCCGCGGTGCCCAGGTGACCGGTCTGCAAGAGCGCCTGAATCACTTCGATATGACGTAAACGCATGCGTGAAGTCCATGTTCAGCAGGTGGGGTCAGTGGCTGAATCCTACCCCAAGTCTGCGCATATGACTTCTGCTCATAACGGCCAGTTATGAAGCGACGGTTGGCTCGGGCTCGCGGATCAGGGTGATGCCTGACTGAACCAGGAGAAACTCGTTCTCGTTGACCTTGTTGACGCGATCGCCAATGGCCAACTTGTAAATCGGCTCCGAGCCAGTGGAACCGTCTGCCGACGGGTTGGATTCCTGGAACTCATGCACGGAATAAACGCGGCCTTCCGCATCTCTTGCATGGAACTGACCGACCAGTACTGCTGCCATCTGCTTAGAACCTCTGGAGATAAAACGCTTGATTTGCGGCTTGGTAGACCGCCATCAAGGCCTGTAAGTTTTCCTACAGGAAAAAAATAATCAACACGCGGGAATTTACCTCGGGTGCTGGTGGAATCGTCACCGGATCATCTATAACTACGGGCTCCTCCCACGGACCATCGAGAGTTCTTCCATGAGCAATGTCTACAACGTCGCTGTAGTGGTCGGTAGCCTGCGCAAAGCTTCGATCAATCGCAAAGTCGCCCTGGCGCTGGCGGAGCTGGCCCCGGCGAACCTCAAGCTTGAGATTGTCGAAATTGGCGATCTGCCACTTTATAACGAAGATATCGACGGCGATTCACCGCCGGCAGCCTACAGCACTTTTCGACAAAAAGTGGGTTCATCCGACGCGGTGCTGTTTGTCACGCCCGAATACAACCGTTCGGTGCCGGCGCCGCTGAAGAATGCCATCGACGTCGGTTCGCGGCCTTATGGCAAGGCTGTCTGGAGTGGCAAGCCGGGGGCGGTGATCAGTGTCTCGCCCGGTGCCATTGGTGGTTTCGGCGCGAATCAGCATCTGCGCCAGTCGTTCGTGTTTCTCAATGTGCCGTGCATGCAGCAACCGGAAGCTTATCTGGGTGGCGCGGGTTCTGCGTTTGATGAGGCGGGCAAGTTGAGCGAATCGGTGAAACCTTTTCTGCAAAGTTTTATCAATGCCTACGGTCAATTCGTAGAGCAACACAAGAAGTAACTTCACCGAATCCCCTGTGGGAGCGAGCCTGCTCGCGAAGGCGTCGTCAGCCGTTGCATCAATGGCGACTGACAGTGCGCTTTCGCGAGCAGGCTCGCTCCCACAGGTTATCTTTCTGGCTCGGCACTCGTCGTGGCCTTTTACCTCTCTCTTTGAAGGCTGTTGCGGATGCTCGCTGCGTCACTGATTTTCCTGCTGACCATTACCCTTGTGATCTGGCAACCCAAAGGCCTCGGCGTCGGCTGGAGTGCCACGCTTGGCGCCGTTTTGGCGTTGATCTTCGGCGTCGTTCATCTCAGCGATATCCCGCTGGTGTGGCAGATCATCTGGAACGCTACCGGCACCTTCGTCGCGCTGATCATCATCAGTCTGTTGCTCGACGAAGCCGGTTTCTTCAATTGGGCCGCATTGCACGTGGCGCGCTGGGGGCGCGGCAGTGGGCGCAAACTGTTTGCCTTCATGGTGCTGCTCGGTGCGCTGGTGTCGGCGTTGTTCGCCAATGACGGTGCGGCGCTGATCCTCACGCCGATCGTGATTTCGATGTTGCTGGCGCTGCGCTTTTCCCCGGCGGCGACGCTGGCGTTCGTCATGGGCGCAGGGTTTATCGCTGATACCGCGAGCCTGCCGCTGGTGGTGTCGAACCTGGTCAACATCGTTTCGGCGGACTTCTTTCACATCGGCTTCAACCGCTACGCAGCGGTGATGGTGCCGGTGAACTTCGTCAGTGTGGCGGCGACGCTGGGCATGTTGCTGTGGTTCTTCCGTCGCGACATTCCCAAGGCTTACGACCCGGAGCAGCTTGAGCATCCAGAAACCGCGATCCATGACAAAGCCACGTTTTATGCGGGCTGGGCGGTGTTGGCGATCCTGTTGATCGGTTGCTTTGCGCTGGAGCCGCTGGGTATTCCGATCAGTGCGATATCCGCCGTGTGCGCTGCGCTGTTGTTGGGCATCGCCGCCCGTGGCCACAAGATTTCCACGCGCAAGGTGATGAAAGAAGCGCCGTGGCAGATCGTGATTTTTTCGCTGGGCATGTATCTGGTGGTGTATGGCCTGCGCAATGCCGGGTTGACCGGGTATCTGGCCGGTTGGCTGGATGTCTTTGCCGGTCATGGTGTTTGGGGCGCGGCCATGGGCACCGGGGTGCTGACGGCGTTGCTGTCGTCGATCATGAACAACCTGCCGACGGTGTTGATTGGCCTCTTGTCGATTGATGCCAGTCAGGCCAGCGGAGTGATCAAGGAGGCGATGATTTACGCCAATGTGATCGGCAGTGACCTGGGGCCGAAGATTACGCCGATTGGCAGTCTGGCCACGTTGTTGTGGCTGCATGTGCTGGAGCGCAAGGGCATTCACATTGGCTGGGGGTATTACTTCCGGGTCGGGATTGTGTTGACGGTGCCGGTGTTGTTGGTGACGTTGGCGGCTTTGGCTGTGCGGCTTTCACTTTAGACCGAGGTGTCCCCATCGCGAGCAGGCTCACTCCTACAGGGGAACGCATCCAATGTAGGAGTGAGCCTGCTCGCGATGGGGCCGGTACCAACACTACAAAAGCTCAGGCCTGGCCGGGTACATTCGGCCAAAGATCGGACACCAGAAACAACCGCTCGGCCTCTTCCCATTCCCCCCGCGCATTCTCGATCAGGCGCACCATCAACTGCGCCGGGGCCAGCGGCTCCAAGTCTTCCAGCCATTCCCGTAAATGCTCCAAAGTCCACGTCTGATCCGCCGGATAATGCGCCGGCGCGAGCCAGGCATGCCGGGGCAGGGGTTGCCAGCGTCCGGCCGGACGTTGTGCGACGAACGCCGGCCAATCCTTCTGATGCAACCAGCTACCGCGCAAATGCTGCGGATGTGCGCCGCTCGGTGATTCAGCCTGTCCCGGCCACGGGTACAACAAATAACCACCCAGCCACAGCTGCGCACTGAACACCTCGATATCCAGCGCCGCCAGCACTTCGCGACTTTCCGGACGCGCCGAGATCGGCAACTGATGCTCGGCCAGATGCGCCAGTTTACGGTCCAGCCGATCATGACAGCCCGGCCCCAGCCACTGCGCCGCATCACGACCGTCGCCATTCTGCGGGCCGAGATAAAGCTTGATCGCCAGCTCCAGGTGATGCACTCCATCGCGGTCACGCAGCAGCATGTCCAGTTCGCCGAGGGTGTGGCCTTCGCGGCGGATCGGCAGGTTGGCGGCGATCAGCTCGATGCCCGGTGCATGCTCCACGGCAAACTGCCACAGCCGCTCGTAATACAGGCCCAGGCGCCGCGTGCGTGCCTGCGACAACCAATGCAGCAAGCCATAACTGTCGCGGTCGAGCTGGCGCAACCAGTGTTCCAGTCGCTCTGGATCGTGCACCCAATCGCTGCCCGCCAGCGGATGGCGCTGCGGCCACGGCGTGGTGGCGAGCATCGGCGGGGCGAGGATCACCCACGCCAGATCGCGCACTTCCGGGTGGCGTAATTGGTGGGGCAACTGCAGCAGGTCGGGAAATAGGATCATCTTGCGAGCATAGCCGTAAACACGAGCACACCCCTGAGGCTGAAAGGATTTTGTCTAACCGGCGCTTTCGCCCATAATCGGGTTTTTCGCGTTTTCGATTGTCCGCAGAGGTCCCATGGAGCAATTTCGTAATATCGGCATCATCGGTCGCCTGGGCAGTTCCCAGGTGCTGGATACCGTCCGCCGACTGAAACGGTTTCTGCTCGATCGTCACCTGCATGTGATCCTCGAAGACACCATCGCCGAAGTCCTGCCGGGCCACGGCCTGCAAACTTCGTCGCGCAAGATGCTCGGCGAAGTCTGCGACATGGTCATCGTCGTCGGCGGTGACGGCAGCCTGCTCGGCGCCGCGCGAGCGCTGGCCAAACACAATATTCCGGTGCTGGGGATCAACCGTGGCAGCCTCGGTTTCCTCACCGATATTCGCCCGGACGAGCTGGAAGTCGAAGTCGCCAAAGTGCTCGACGGCCACTATCTGGTGGAAAACCGCTTCCTGCTGCAAGCCGAAGTGCGCCGTCATGCCGAGGCTATCGGTCAGGGCGATGCGCTCAATGATGTGGTGCTGCACCCGGGCAAATCGACGCGGATGATCGAGTTCGAGTTGTACATCGACGGCCAGTTCGTCTGCAGCCAGAAGGCCGACGGCCTGATCGTCGCCACGCCGACCGGTTCCACCGCATACGCGCTGTCTGCCGGCGGGCCGATCATGCATCCCAAACTCGATGCCATTGTGATTGTGCCGATGTACCCCCATATGTTGTCGAGCAGGCCAATTGTGGTCGATGGCAACAGTGAGCTGAAAATCGTCGTGTCGAAAAACATGCAGATTTACCCGCAAGTCTCCTGTGACGGGCAGAACCATTTCACCTGCGCGCCGGGCGACACCATCACCGTCAGCAAGAAAGCGCAGAAGCTGCGCCTGATTCACCCGCTCGATCACAACTACTACGAAGTCTGCCGCACCAAGCTCGGCTGGGGCAGCAAGCTGGGCGGTGGAGGCGACTGATGCTCGATCCCGCGCGCAGTTATGACCTGATTGGTGACGTGCACGGATGCGCCTTGACCCTCGAACACTTGCTGGACCGTCTCGGTTATCACAAGCAGGGCGGGGTCTGGCGGCATCCTTCGCGCATGGCCGTGTTCGTCGGTGACATCATCGACCGTGGCCCGCGGATTCGCGAGGCGCTGCACATCGTCCACGATATGGTCGAGGCCGGTCAGGCCTTGTGCATCATGGGCAACCACGAATTCAACGCGTTGGGCTGGAACACGCCGGCGCTACCGGGCAGCGGCAAGCAGTTCGTCCGCGAACACACGCCGCGCCACGCACGCCTGCTGCACGAAACCCTGACCCAGTTCGAAGATCATCCCGGCGACTGGCATGAATTCCAGCGCTGGTTCTACGAGCTGCCGCTGTTTGTCGACGCCGGACGCTTCCGTGTCGTGCATGCCTGTTGGGATGCCGGCCTGATCGAACCGCTGCGCGCGCTGTTCCCCAATGGCTGCATCGACGAACACTTCCTGCAGGCCTCGGCCGTGCCGGACAGCTTCGCCTGCACCGTGTTCGACCGTCTGCTGCGCGGCACTGACATGCGCCTGCCGGATGGTCTGACCATGACCAGCGGCGATGGTCTGGTGCGGTCGTTCTTCCGCACCAAGTTCTGGGAAGACGATCCGAAGACTTACGGCGATATCGTTTTCCAGCCTGATGCACTGCCAGATCCGGTGGCGCAGAAGCCGCTGACCTCCAGCGAAAAAAACAACCTGCTGCGCTACGGCGTCGACGAGCCATTGCTGTTCGTCGGCCATTACTGGCGCAGTGGCAAACCGGCGCCGATCCGCCCGAACCTCGCGTGCCTGGATTACAGCGCGGTGCTTTACGGCAAACTGGTCGCCTATCGTCTGGATCAGGAAACACGTCTGGATCCGCATAAATTTGTTTGGGTCGATGTCGAGCGGCCGGAGGTGCTGCAATGAGTGCGGTAGCGGTATTGCGTCTGCCGTTGGCGGTGGACTTGAGTGGTTTCGTCAAACTGCTGCAACGCATGCAGGTGCCGCATCGGGTCAGCGAAGAGGCCGGCGAACAGGTGCTGTGGGCGCCGGCGGAAATCAGCGAAGACGTGCGCTCCTTGTACGAACGCTTCCCGGCGGGCGATCCCGATCAGCAAATGGACATCCCCGTCGCGCCGACCTTCAAGCGGCCGAGCTTCGCCGAGCAACTGAAATACGCCAAGGCCACCGGGTTTATCCTGTTGTTGTGCCTGATCGTTGGCGGGCTGACGTACCTCGGCGAAAACCTGCAAACCCTGCGCTGGCTGACCTTCCTCGATTTTCAAGTAGTCGGCGAGTACATCCATTTCACGCCGTTGGCCGACAGTCTGGCGGCAGGGCAGTGGTGGCGTCTGGTCACGCCGATGCTGATCCACTTCGGCATCCTCCACCTGGCCATGAACGGCATGTGGTACTGGGAGCTGGGCCGGCGTATCGAGTCGCGTCAGGGCAGCATCAACCTGATCGGCCTGACCCTGCTGTTCAGTCTCGTTTCCAACTACGCGCAGTTTGTCTGGAGCGGCGCGACCTTGTTCGGTGGTCTGTCCGGCGTACTTTACGGCTTGCTCGGGCATTGCTGGATCTTCCAGCTGCTGTCGCCGAACCCGGCCTATCGTCTGCCGCGTGGTGTACTGGCAATGATGCTGATCTGGTTGCTGGTGTGCATGTCCGGGCTGATCTCGGTGATCGGCTTCGGCGAAATCGCCAACGCCGCGCATGTCAGCGGGTTACTCATCGGATGCTTCACCGGTTTGTTGGGCGGTTTGTATAACCGCCGTAAACTGGCCGCCTAAAATTTTCAGTGAATAAAGAGCACGGAGACCCTGATGTCCTCTTTTAACGACATGATCAACAACATTACCCCGGACATCTACGAGAGTCTGAAACTGGCCGTGGAAATCGGCAAATGGTCCGACGGTGGCAAGCTCACCGCCGAACAGCGCGAGCTGTCGTTGCAGGCGATGATCGCCTGGGAAATCCAGAACCTGCCTGAAGACCAGCGCACCGGTTACATGGGCCCGCAGGAATGTGCGTCGAAGTCGATCGAAGTGCCGAACATCCTGTTCAAGTCGGATGCCATCCATTGATCGAGATTGGCCGCGGTGCAATCAGCAAAATGTCGGCGCGCCTGGACGGGCCGAATGTGCAATACGCGTTTCGTCTGGATGACGTCGAGGTGCCGGTCAACCCGTTGATCGGCAGCACGGTGCGTCTGGAGTACCTGGGGGCGATCCACTGCACCCATTGCGGGCGCAAGACCAAAACCAGTTTCAGTCAGGGCTATTGCTACCCGTGCATGACCAAACTGGCGCAGTGCGACCTGTGCATCATGAGCCCGGAGCGCTGCCACTATGAGGCCGGCACCTGCCGCGAGCCTGAGTGGGGCGAGAAATTCTGCATGACCGACCACGTGGTTTACCTGTCCAATTCGTCGGGGATCAAGGTTGGCATCACTCGTGCTACGCAGCTACCGACTCGCTGGATTGATCAGGGTGCGTGTCAGGCGTTGCCGATCATGCGCGTTGCCACGCGGCAGCAGTCCGGTTTCGTTGAAGACCTGTTCCGCAGTCAAGTGGCTGACAAAACCAACTGGCGCGCGCTACTCAAAGGCGATGCGGAGGCGGTCGATCTGGCGCAAGTGCGCGATCAACTGTTCGACAGTTGCGCAGAAGGCCTGCAAGGTCTGCAAGAGCGATTCGGCCTACAAGCCATTCAGACGATTGCCGATGTAGAACCTCTCGAAATCCGCTATCCGGTCGAGCAATACCCGGCGAAAATCGTCAGCTTCAACCTGGACAAGAACCCGATTGCCGAAGGCACGTTGTTGGGCATCAAAGGCCAGTACCTGATCTTCGATACCGGCGTGATCAATATTCGCAAGTACACGGCTTATCAGCTCGCCGTGCATCAATAAGGACTCCAGCATGCGCACCGAACAACCGAAGATGATTTACCTGAAGGACTATCAGGCGCCCGAGTACCTGATCGACGAAACACACCTGACCTTCGAGTTGTTCGAGGATCACAGCCTGGTGCACGCGCAGTTGGTCATGCGCCGCAACCCGGCGTGTGGCCCGGGCCTGCCGCCGCTGGTGCTCGACGGCCAGCAGCTGGAATTGCTCTCGGTGACCCTGGCCGATAAAGAGCTTGGCGCTGCTGACTATCAATTGTCTGAAAACCATCTGACCCTGCAGCCGACCGCCGAAACCTTCACGGTCGACACCAGCGTCAAGATCCACCCGGAAACCAACACCGCACTGGAAGGCCTGTACAAGTCCGGCACGATGTTCTGCACCCAGTGCGAGGCCGAAGGTTTCCGCAAGATCACCTATTACCTCGACCGCCCGGACGTGATGAGCAAGTTCACCACCACCGTGGTCGCCGAACAGCACAGCTATCCGGTGCTGCTCTCCAACGGCAACCCGATTGCCTCGGGCCCGGGCGAAGACGGCCGGCACTGGGCAACCTGGGAAGACCCGTTCATGAAACCGGCGTACCTGTTCGCGCTGGTGGCCGGTGATTTGTGGTGCGTTGAAGACAGCTTCACCACCATGACCGACCGCAACGTCGCATTGCGCATCTACGTCGAACCGGAAAACATCGACAAGTGCCAGCACGCGATGACCAGCCTGAAGAAGTCGATGCGCTGGGACGAAGAGGTTTACGGTCGCGAGTACGATCTGGACATCTTCATGATCGTCGCCGTCAACGACTTCAACATGGGCGCGATGGAGAACAAAGGCCTCAACATCTTCAACTCCAGCGCTGTGCTCGCTCGCGCCGAAACCGCCACCGACGCTGCACACCAGCGCGTTGAAGCAATCGTCGCCCACGAATATTTCCACAACTGGTCGGGCAACCGCGTGACCTGCCGCGACTGGTTCCAGCTGTCGCTGAAAGAAGGCTTCACCGTATTCCGTGATTCCGGCTTCTCCGCCGACATGAACTCGGCCACGGTCAAGCGCATTCAGGACGTGGCTTATCTGCGCACCCATCAGTTCGCTGAAGATGCCGGCCCGATGGCCCACGCCGTGCGCCCGGACAGCTTCATCGAGATCTCCAACTTCTACACCCTGACCGTGTACGAAAAGGGTTCGGAAGTGGTCGGCATGATCCACACCTTGCTCGGCGCTGAAGGTTTCCGTAAGGGCAGCGATCTGTACTTCGAGCGTCACGACGGTCAAGCGGTCACCTGCGACGATTTCATCAAAGCGATGGAAGATGCCAACGGCGTCGACCTGACCCAGTTCAAGCGCTGGTACGGCCAGGCCGGCACGCCACGTCTGGCGGTGAGCGAGTCTTACGACGCTGCCGCGAAAACCTACAGCCTGACCTTCCGCCAGAGCTGCCCGGAAACCCCGGATAAAGTTGAAAAACTGCCGTTCGTGATTCCGGTCGAACTCGGCCTGCTGGACAGCCAGGGCAACGAGATTGCCCTGCGTCTGAGCGGTGAAGCGTCGGCGCAAGGCACCACCCGTGTGATCTCGGTAACCGAAGCCGAGCAGACCTTCACCTTCGTCGACATCGCTGAACAACCGCTGCCATCGTTGCTGCGTGGCTTCTCGGCGCCGGTGAAACTGAGCTTTCCGTACAACCGCGATCAACTGATGTTCCTGATGCAGCACGACAGCGACGGTTTCAACCGCTGGGATGCCGGCCAGCAACTGGCGGTGCAGGTACTGCAAGAGCTGATTGGTCAGCAGCAGAAGGGCGAGAGCCTGAAGCTTGATCCGCGTCTGGTCTCGGCACTGCGTACGGTGTTGTCGGACGAATCGCTGGATCAGGCGATGGTCGCTGAAATGCTGTCGTTGCCGGGTGAGGCGTACCTCACTGAAATCAGCGAAGTGGCGGATGTCGATGCGATCCATATCGCTCGCGAGTTCGCGCGCAAGCAACTGGCCGAAGGCTTGTTCGAGGCGCTGTGGCTGCGTTATCAGGCCAACCGTGACCTGTCGAAAAAGACCCCGTATGTGGCCGAGGCTGAGCACTTTGCTCGTCGCGCGCTACAGAACATTGCGCTGTCGTACCTGATGCTTAGCGGCAAACCGGAAGTACTGGCAGCGGCGCTCGAGCAATTCGAAAGCGCCGACAACATGACCGAGCGCTTGACGGCGCTGGCGGTGTTGGTCAACTCGCCGTTCGAAGAGCAGAAAGCCTTGGCGCTGGCCAGTTTCGCCGAGCACTTCAAGGACAACCCGCTGGTCATGGATCAGTGGTTCAGCGTGCAGGCCGGCAGCACCTTGCCCGGCGGTCTGGAGCGGGTGAAAGCGTTGATGCAGCACCCGGCGTTCAACATCAAGAACCCGAACAAGGTGCGTGCACTGGTCGGTGCATTTGCCGGGCAGAACCTGATCAACTTCCACGCGTCCGATGGCTCGGGTTATCGCTTCCTCGCGGATCTGGTGATCGAGCTGAACGGCTTCAACCCGCAGATTGCTTCTCGCCAATTGGCGCCGCTGACTCGCTGGCGCAAATATGACGATGCGCGTCAGGCCTTGATGAAGGGCGAGCTGGAGCGGATTCGGGCGTCGGGGCAGTTGTCGAGTGATGTTTATGAAGTGGTGAGCAAGAGCTTGGCTTGATGGTGTATTGGAGTCGGTGTTCCAGTTGTGGATCGGCCCTCACCCTAACCCTCTCCCAGTGGGAGAGGGGACTGACCGAGGTGTCTTTGCGCTATACACCGACCTGAAAGTCCGGAGTCGAACTCAGGATCTGAAAAGCCCCTCACCCTAACCCTCTCCCAGTGGGAGAGGGGACTGACCGAGGTGTCTTTGCGCTATACGCCGACCTGAACGACCGAGTCGAACTCAGGACTTGAAAAGCACGAAGATCGGCTCCCTTTCCCCCTCGCCCCCCTGGGGGAGAGGGCTGGGGTGAGGGGGTAGGATTCACGCATCACCACAAAACCCAAGCCGTACACACAAAAAAACGCCGCATTAAAAAATGCGGCGTTTTTATCTACCGAAAATTACTTCAAATCAAACCGATCCAGATTCGTCACCTTCGTCCAAGCCGCGACAAAGTCCTTAACAAACTGCTCCTTCGCATCCGAACTGGCATACACCTCAGCCAGCGCCCTTAATTGCGCATTGGAACCAAACACCAGATCAACCCGCGTCGCCGTCCACTTCACGCTGCCGGTTTTACGGTCGCGTCCTTCGAACTCATCCGCATCCCGTGACGTTGGCTTCCACTCCACCCCCATGTCCAGCAGGTTGGTGAAGAAGTCATTGGTCAGCGCCTCGGTCTGCGAGGTGAACACACCATGCCGGGTCTGCCCGACATTGGTGTTCAACACCCGCAAACCACCCAGCAGCACGGTCATCTCCGGCGCGGTGAGGGTCAGCAGTTGTGCCTTGTCGATCAGCAGCGCCTCGGCCGACACGGTGTATTTGCCCTTGCTGTAGTTGCGGAAACCATCGGCAATCGGTTCAAGGAAGCCAAACGAGTCGACGTCGGTTTGCTCTTGGCTGGCGTCCGTACGCCCTGGACTGAACGGCACGGAGACGGAGTGCCCGGCGTTTTTCGCTGCTTGCTCAATCCCGGCATTCCCTGCCAACACGATCAGGTCTGCCAACGAGACTTTCTTGCCCGCGCCGCCGCCATTGAACTCGTTCTGAATGCCCTCAAGGGTTTGCAGCACTTTGGCCAGTTGCTCAGGCTGGTTGGCTTGCCAGAACTTCTGCGGCGCCAGACGCAGACGACCGCCGTTGGCGCCGCCGCGCTTGTCTGAACCGCGGAACGTCGAGAGTGCCGCCCAGGCGGTGGAGACCAGTTGCGACACCGACAGGCCTGAGGCGAGTACTTTGCTTTTCAGCGCTGCGGCATCGTTGTCGTCGATCAGTGGGTGAGTGACATCGGGAATCGGATCCTGCCACAGCAGTTCTTCGTTCGGCAGTTCCGGGCCGAGGTAGCGCGACAGCGGGCCCATGTCGCGGTGGATGAGCTTGTACCAGGCGCGAGCGAAAGCATCGGTCAACTGATCCGGGTTGGCGAGGAAACGCCGCGAGATCTGCTCGTAGGCAGGGTCGAAACGCAGCGCAAGGTCGGAGGTGAGCATGGTTGGCGAAAGCTTTTTGCTCGGATCATGGGCATGCGGAACAGTGCCGGCACCGGCGCCGTTTTTCGGAATCCACTGATGCGCACCCGCAGGACTTTTGCTCAACTCCCACTCGAAACCGAACAGGTTTTCCAGGTAGTTGTTACTCCACTTCGTCGGTGTGGTGGTCCAGGTCACTTCGAGGCCGCTGGTGATGGTGTCGCCACCCTTGCCGGTGCCGAACGCGTTGCGCCAGCCGAGGCCCTGTTCTTCGAGGCCAGCCGCTTCCGGCTCAGGCCCGACGTTATCGGCAGGGCCGGCGCCGTGGGTTTTGCCGAAGGCGTGACCGCCGGCGATCAACGCGACGGTTTCTTCATCGTTCATGGCCATGCGGCCAAAGGTTTCGCGAATGTCGTGGGCCGAGGCCACTGGATCGGGATTGCCCTCAGGGCCTTCCGGGTTCACGTAAATCAGGCCCATCTGTACGGCGGCCAGCGGATTTTCCAGATTGCGTTCGCCCTGATCGGTGCGGCTCTCTTCTTTGCCGTGCAAATCCGGCTCGGCCACCAGCGTGCCGTCACCGGGCTCCTGCATGGCGGACTTGTCTTTGCCATAGCGGCTGTCGCCACCCAGCCATTCGTGCTCGGAGCCCCAGTAGACGTCCTCATCCGGTTCCCACACATCGGGGCGGCCACCGGAGAAACCGAAGGTTTTGAAGCCCATGGATTCCAGCGCAACGTTCCCGGTGAGAACGATCAGGTCAGCCCAGGAAATATTGCGGCCATATTTCTGCTTGATCGGCCATAGCAGGCGGCGGGCCTTGTCGAGACTGACGTTGTCCGGCCAGCTGTTGAGCGGCGCAAAACGTTGCTGGCCGGAACCGGCGCCACCACGGCCATCGGCGGTGCGATAGGTGCCGGCGCTGTGCCAGGCCATACGGATGAAGAGGGGGCCGTAATGGCCAAAGTCGGCCGGCCACCAGTCCTGGGAGTCGGTCATCAGCGCGTTGAGATCTTGTTTCAGTGCCTGGAAGTCCAGGCTTTTGAAAGCTTTGGCGTAGTCGAAATCCTTGCCCAGCGGGTCGGACTTGGGCGAGTGCTGACTCAGGATTTTCAGGTTGAGTTGATTCGGCCACCAGTCACGGTTCGTCGTACCACCACCGGCGGCGTGGTTGAACGGGCATTTCGATTCGTTTGCCATGTTCGGGTCCTTATCAGGTCTGCTACGGCCGGCTCGTGCCGACTTCGGACTAGTAAGGCTAGACCCGACTTGGGAAGTCAGCTAATAGGCCGACTATTGGAGGGTGATAGGCAAAGTCTTTCGCAAGGCCGCTGCTTTCGTCATGAGCAAGAAAATCTTTATTTCAAAAGCGTCTAAAGAACTGTCATTTATGACAGTTGTTGTGGAAGTGCCAGCAGCTTACTTTTCAGTCAGGCGGATGTTCCATCCGTCTTATTGCAGGCTATTGAAAGGAGAAGATCATGCAGATTGAAATCAGCTCTCTTTTGCACAGAAAAAAAGCGGGGAAGGGAAGCTTTGATGCGAGCGTTGACAAACAACCGTTCCTTAAAAGCGATACGGTCTTGTTTCAACAGGGCGTCACAGATTTTTTCATTATCGGGATGGCTGATAACAATGAAAATCTTGTCGGCTTTTCTGTTCCGGTTTCCTTGGAGGGCAGTGGACCTCATGTCGTGAAGTACTATACCGGGACGCTTGAGTGGCAAGTCACGATCGAGGGTGTTGTGCATGCCGTTGAGGCAGGTTCGGTAACTGTCACCTTCAAAAATGATCGTAACAGTGTCGAAGGGGCCGTCGATTTTTTACTACCCGGTGGACGGAAAGTGAGCGGGGCCTTCGATATTGCGAAGGGGTGAGTCGAGAAAAAATGCAGGCGCACTCTGAAAGCGCCTGCATGACGCAATGATTTTAGAAAATGCTAAAACTGCTGCTTAACTGGATTGGGCTGTCGTGTCTTCCAGAACCTCCTCCAGCAGATCTTCCTGCCCCGGCAATTCAGTGATCACACTGAAGTCCGTCACTTCAACCGCACCCAACCCATACCCCAGCAAATGGAAAGAAAACGCTTTGCGCTCTTGCGGGTTGTCGAAGCTGAAGTTCATTTCCAGTGGCTGCTCGGCGGTTGCGACCATCTCCTGTGGCAAACCGATCTGCACGTCCTGTTCAAACTCTTTGGCCTTGAGCTGAATGTACGCCGCCTGCTGCGGATCGACCGAGCGCACGGTCAGGCGCACGCGGGTGTGCGAGCCTTTGGGCATTTCCAGGTACTGCGCGCCGATCAGGTTGTCGGCCCAGTCATCGTTGATCTGCGCTTGCAGCGGGATGACGTTGGTGCTGCCGAACTGATAGCGATGATTGAGCGGTGTGCGCAGCAGCGAAAGGTCGAGGGCGTTGGCGCGAGCAGCGATCTGCCGGGCCGGGTGGCCGCTGTAGTTGCCTTTATAGGTAGCTTTTTCGGCGATGAACCCGGCGCTTTCGTAGTAGCGGCAGCGGCGCGGCATGTCGCATTCGGAGAAGATGCCTTGACCATTGTGATAGCGCAGCTTGCCGTTGGTGAACGACATGATTTCGCGACCGGTATCGTAGTCGCGAAACAGTGAGCGGCCGCTCAGTGCGGTGGGTACCGGCAAGTCGAAATAGTCGAGGATCGAGGCGCTCAGATCGACGTGGCCGTAAACCCCGGCATTCAGGCGCGGCAGTTGTTCATGCTCCGGCGCCAGGGTCAGATTGAAGCCCCACGAAGAGGCCAGGCGCACGCCGTCGATGCCGTGGGATTCGTCCGAGGTGATCACCACCAGCGTGTCTTTCAGAACGCCCTGGCGTTCGAGGCCGCTGAGGAACTGTTCCAGCGCATCGTCGAGATAACCGACGGCCGCCTGTTTTGGCGTTTCGTAGCGCTCCAGATATTCCTCGGGCGCGGAGTAGGGCTGATGCGTGCCGACGGTCAGCAATGTCAGCATCCACGGCTGCTTCTGCTTTTTCAGTTGGCCGACATAGTCCAGCGCACCTTCGAAAAACGCCTTGTCATCCTTGCCCCACAGGAACTCCAGATAGTTGCTATTGCTGAACCATTCCAGGCCATGAGTCGCATCGAAACCGATGTGCGGCATGATCTTGTCTTTGGCCATGAAGCGCAGCCCGGCACCTTGTAAATAGTGCGTGCTGAAGCCGTGATCACGCAGTTGTGCCGGCAGGCAGGCCTGATTGCGCTCGTTGAGGGTGAGCATCTCCACGCCTTTGGGCGTGCCGTTGTTGAGTTTGTCGTAATCGCCGCAAAGCATCGCGTACAGACCGCGAATGGTCTGGTGCGTGTGCAGCACGTAATCCGGAGTGTTCATGCCGCGCTCGGCCCAGCGGCTGAGGTTGGGCATCAGGTCTTCCTGATAATGGCTGCCGATGGCCTCGCGGTTGGCGCGGATATAGGCGCCGGGAATGCCTTCCAGGGCGATGACCAGCACATTGCGCGCTTGCCCCGGTGCGGCCAACAGTTTCTGCCCATTGAGGTCGACATCGGTGAGCCCGGCCATGGCCGGCGCGGGTTCTTCGACATCACCGTCCAGCCATTCCTCGCCCCGAATCTGCAGATCGGCGACCTCGGTGGCCAGCAACTGGTGCGGCAGGTTGTACTGGCGCCATGGATCGGCTTCGCTCGGCCACAGGTTCTGCGCGCCCCAGTGCGCGGCGAACAGTACCAGCGGCACACTCCAGACAGCGCGGGGCAGGGGCGGACGCGGCATGCCACGGCCCGTAAATTGGGCCAGCAGCCATAACACCAGAGCCAGCAGCAAAGTGATGCTCAGCGCCGGATGCGCCAGCCCGCCACCCGTGGAATTTTCCACGAACTGCGGATCGATCAGGTAATGAATGTCCGAAGGCGTCGGCAGACGACCGACGGCGCTGACCAGTTCAGCGGTCGCCACCGCCAGCAATCCCCAGAACAGCAATACCGGCAAGGCCAGCCACCACGCCCGGCGATGCAGCAATACCACCAACAGGCTGCCAATGGCCAGGTCCGACAAATAACCCAGCGGTGCCGACCAGCCCAGTGCCGCACGCAGGCACACCGGCACAATCAGCACGAGAAAGATCAACGAAAAGAGGCGGGCATGTGGCTGCCGCAACCGGTTAAAAAGAGCGCTCACAAAAAAGACCTTCCAGCCATTAAATCGTCATAAAAGTGTGCGCGATGATACCAAGGGTGGACTGTCTGATCGCCCTTTTAAACGCTCAACTGATGCGCTGGTACGCGAGCTCTCGAAGGTGATGTCGCGTCTGCAGCCCTCACCGGCCCTCGGGTCAAACGGCAATCGGCGATATTGCCCCCGACGGATTTATTGTTTCAGGCTGTTTAAGCCGCCTAACCATCACCGGTATCCAATAGAGGAGTTGCGCAACGCTGCGGTCTTTTTAATCCTCAGAATCAAAAAGCTCGCATCCTCATTCCGCTCAACAACCCGTGCTATCGATATGCGATAAAGATATTTAATTTCTGTTTTTTATATCTATAAAGTCAGTCCTTTCAGCAAACCACCCCATGCTGCGAGGTTGTCATGGCCACACCGTTCAAACGTTCCGCACTGACTCTGTTGGCCGCTTCTCTGGCAGCCAGTGTGCTGTTCAGCACCGGCGCTCAGGCCGAGGGCAAGATCAGCATTGCCCAGCAATTCGGCATCGGTTACCTGATTCTCGATGTGGTACGCGACCAGAACCTCATCGAAAAACACGGTAAGGCGCAGGGCCTCGACATCAAGGTCGACTGGAACAGCATCTCCGGTGCCACGGCGATGAACGAAGCGTTGCTCACCGGATCGCTCGACGTGGTTTCCGCCGGTGTACCGCCGATGCTCACCGTGTGGGATCGCACCAAGGGCAAACAGAACGTCAAAGCCATTGCCGCACTGGGGTCGATGCCCAACTATTTGTTGACCAACAATCCGAACATCAAGACCCTCAAAGACTTCACTGACAAGGACCGGATTGCCGTGCCTGCTGCCGGCGTGGGCTTCCAGTCGCGTACTTTGCAGATCGAAACCGCGAAGGAATTCGGCGACGCCCAATACAAGAAATTCGACGACATCTCGGTCAGTCTGCCGCACCCCGATGCGACGGCGGCCCTGATTGCCGGCGGTTCGGAAATCAACTCGCACTTCTCCAGCCCGCCGTTCCAGTACCAGGCGTTGCAGAATCCCAACGTGCACAAAGTGCTGAGTTCCTATGACGTGCTCGGCGGCCAGGCGACGTTCAACGTGTTGTACACCACGGAAAAATTCCACGACGAAAACCCGAAAACCTACAAGGCGTTCTACGACGCGTTGGCCGAGGCCGAGAAGATTATCAAGGCTGATAAGCCGGCGGCGGCTCAGGCGTACATTCGTGTCGAACAGTCGAAGTTGCCGTTGGCCCTGGTTGAGCAAATCGTCAAGGACCCGGAAATCGATTTCACCGTGGTGCCGCAGCGTACGTTCATCTACGCAGAGAAGTTGCAGGAGCTTGGCGTGCTGAAGAACAAGGCCGACAGCTGGAAGGATTACTTCTTTGAAGAAGCGTATGGTGGCGCGGGGAGCTAAGTGGGCGATTGATGACGAGGGGGCGTGGCGTTCTGGACAGGGAGATGGCCACTTAGTAGCATTCGCGGCCTATGGATTTCTATCCCGAACGTCGGTCGACGCATCAAGGACCCCCCCAATGCACAAGTTCACCCATGGCGATCTGACCGTTGACTTCACTGTGTTGAGCGGTGAAGTGGTGGGCAGCGAGAAAATGAGCGAAACCCACATCACCTCCACCGGTGGTAACGGACAAGTCAACAGCCTTGGCCAACCTGTCGCACTTCAGATCAACACTGTGTTGGTCGTCAATCATGAGTTCTGGATCAAAACGGCCGACGGCATCGAACACGATATCCATTTGCGCGGTCTCGATATTCCTCTGCGCAGCGGGCAGGACATTTCGCTGATCAGCGCCGTCAGCAACGATGGCAAGACCGTTTTGCACACTCACCTGCAAAACCAGGCCTCAGCCAAGACATATCAGATTCGCGATGGCAAGGCGCTGAACACCGAACTCGAACTGTCGCCGTTTCGCTGGAAGCCCTTGCTGATTGCCTTTGCCCTGTGGATCGGCATCGGTTTCGTTTCAGGCGTACTGGGTTTTCTGGTGGGAGCGGGCTACTACATTTATCAGTGCGTCAAAGGCTCCAAGCGCAAGAAGCTGCTGATCACGGCACTGGATAGCTTTCTTGCCCAATTGAATCAGCGGGTCGAAAGCCAATATCACGCACCGCTACCTGCCCAGGCACAAGCGCCCGATCAGCCCGAGGTGCAGGCACCGACCCAGCCCGCAGCCGTGACCAGCATCAATGTGCGCAAGGCGTTGTCACGCAACGGCTGAGCCCGTCGTCGAGCCGCGTGCGACGGTCAGTCGCGCGCAGGTTCGCCATCATCAAAAATGCTTTCAATCGGCATCTCGAACGCCCGGGCAATCTGAAAGGCCAATGGCAGGCTCGGGTCGTAGCGTTCGTTTTCAATCGCGTTGATGGTCTGGCGCGACACGTTCAGGCGTTGCGCCAGATCGACTTGCGACCACTTGCGCTCGGCGCGCAATTCCTTGAGGCGGTTTTTCATTGGTAGCGGCGTCGCGCAATTTGCAGGCCGACAATCCACATCAGCCCCATCACCGGCCACACACACGTCCACGGAATGTGCGGAGCACCGACGTTTTCCAGAAAACCGTAGCTGAAGGTCAACAGTGCCGAGGCGGCGAAGGCAAACCCCAAGGCTTCGAACTGGATGCGCAGATGCATTTCGTCCATGCGCCGCATATTGCGCACGATGGCCCAGCACATCAGGCCTGCAGGAAGGATCGGGGTCAGTGCGACGGCCGAGCGCAGCACGATGGGGGCGTCCATCAGGTATTGCGAGGCAATCAATGAAGCAGTCAGCACCAGCATGTAGATGATTAATGCAGCGCCCAATTCGAGGTAGTACCGGTTCATTCTTTACTTCCTATGTAAAAGACCCTTTACATGGTCGCCGAAGACTTATCCGATGTAAAGCACGCTTTCCATCATGGCTGGTAGCCGCGAACACACTCATGCCGGAGGATTTCGCGTAGGTCAGCAGCTTAGGGTCACGCTTTCTGGACAGCGTAATAACCACTCAGTAGCATTCGAGCCAAACGGATTATCCCTTCGCACGTCGTCCGACGTGGAACGCTCAAGGAATCGACATGCGCGACACCCCCATCGACCAAAAACGAACGGTCGTGACCCAGGTCAACGGCGAGATTCACTATGAAGCCCAGATCAGTTTCAGCTCCATGTCGCTCGTCGATGGCGAAATTCGGGTGCATCGTGCTGAAGGCAATCAGCTAGACGTTCCTGTGGCCGGGGCGGATTTCGCTTGGCGCATTGATCTGGATGGGGTGCATAGAGTACCGGTGACGCAGGCAGCGGTTGAACCGGAGGAACCGCTGCCTGTCGATGACAGTTTGAAGTTGTTCACCTCGAAAAACGTATGGATCACCCTCGGGCTGTGGTTCTTCGTCAGTTCGGTGTTCGGTTGGCTGGGGATTGTGGCGGCAGGCGGATATCTCGGTTACCAGTGGCGTGAGGTGGAAAAGCGCAAGGAACAGTTGGCCAAGGCAACCGTCGTTGAAGCCGTGCCCCGTTCCGGCTCGGGGATGTCACGGGAAAGCGTGCGCAGGGCATTGGCCCGCAAGCGTTAATTCGGCACACATCAAAAAAAAGGGGCGGCCCGATCATCGATCAGGCCGCCCCTTTTTATTGCCGCTCAGTCAGATCAGTGCATTTTGCTGTGATCGTGACCTTCCATGCTGGTCAGCGCGCGCACCGGCGCTTTGACTTCGATGGTTTCTTTCTCGCCTTTGGCGTTCTCGACGGTCAGGGTCAGCGGCACGCTTTCGCCTTCTTTCAGTTGACCGTTCAGGCCCATCAGCATCACGTGGTAGCCGTTAGGATCAAGCTTCACGGCTTTGCCGGCTGGCAGCTCGACGAACTTCACCGGGCCCATGCTCATGACGTCATTCTTCATGCTCATTTCGTGGATCTGCACGTCTCGGGCCGCTGGGGTGGCGACGCTGAGCAGCTTGCTGTCGCTGTCAGCGGTGAGGGTCATGAACGCGCCGCTGGCGGACTGGGTTGGCACGGTGGCACGGACCCAGGCGTCGTCGACTTTGGTCTGCGCGGACACTTGGAACGCCAGGCCCAGCAGAGACAGGCCGATGACAGCGCGTTTGATGTGGTTCAGAACAGGTTGCATCAGCAAACCTCCATAACAGTAAGCAAATCTTCCGTGCATTGTTCTGCCGAAAGCGAGGTGGACAGACCCAGGCGCAAGCCGCCGTTGGAGTCGTAAACGTAACTGGTGGCAGTGTGCGAGATGGTGTACGTGTCGCCGGCCGGGACTTTCTCGTAGAACACGTCGAACTCCTTGGCGGTGGCCGCGGTTTCCTCAAGCGTGCCGTACAGCGCAACGAAGGTCGGGTCGAAGGCTTTCATGTAGGCGTCGAGGATTTCCGGGGTGTCGCGCTCGGGATCGAGACTGATGAAGATCACCTGCAAACGATCGCCATCGGCGCCCATCAGCTTCTTGATTTTTGCCGCGCGGGCCAGAGTGGTCGGGCAGACTGCCGGGCACTGGGTGAAGCCGAAGAAGACCATCGGCATCATGCCGCGAAAGCTCGACAGCGTCATGGTTTCGCCGTCGGTGTTCTTCAGTTTGAAGGTGCGCCCCATGATCTTGTTACTCAGATCCTTGCCGTACTTGTACGACAGTTGGCCGCGGGTGTCGCAGCCGGCGAGCAGGCCTAGCCCGAGCACGCCCATTCCCGCAAGCACCTTGCGGCGAGTCAACAAAGCCGTCATCTAATACCGCCTTTTGCAGCCCGTCAGTCAGCAGGACTGGCGGGGGGTTAACCGTAAAAGCGGCGCATGATACCAAACTGAGGGCAGAGGCCGGCCACGGATCGCCGCACGGCACAGGATCGAGCGACAAAAGGTGTAAGAAAAAGTGACGACGGACTCACTGCACCCGCGAATCCTCAACGCTCCAGCCACCGCCCAGCGCGGTGTACAGATTGACCTCGGCGACCAGTTGCGCAAGACGATCGGTGATCAGACCTTGCTGCGAACTGAACAGCGAACGCTGCGCATCAAGGAACGTCAGGCTGCTGTCGACGCCATTCTGATAGCGGTTCTGCGCCAGGTTGTAGTAGGTCTGCGTGGCCTCGACCAGATCACGCTGTGCCTGCAATTGCTGCTGATACGTGCTGCGCGCGGCGAGGCCGTCGGCGACTTCCTGAAACGCGGTCTGAATGGATTTTTCGTATTCGGCCACCGCCACGTCTTTCTGCAACTTCGAATAATCCAGACTCGCGCGCAGGCTGCCGGCATTGAAGATCGGCAGGCTGATCTGCGGCTGAAACGTCCAGGCCCCGGAACCGGCGCCGAACAAGCCGGAAAGGTCTCGACTGGAGGTGCCGGCATTCGCCGTCAGGCTGACGCTGGGGAAAAAAGCCGCGCGCGCTGCGCCGATATTGGCGTTGGCCGCTTTCAGTTTGTACTCCGCTTGAAGAATGTCCGGACGCCTTTGCAGCAGATCCGATGGCAAACCGGCCGGCAGTTGTTGCACCAGATCGCTGGCCAGTGGTCGGGCGGGCAGGGTCTCGGGCACGGGCGCGCCGACCAGCAAGGTCAGGCTGTTCAGGTCCTGAGCGACCTGACGCTGATAGCGCGCCAGATTGGCCCGTGAGCTGTCGACGCTGGTTTTGGCCTGCGCCTGCTCCAGCGCCGACGATTTGCCGGCCTCGCGGTTGCGCGTGGTCAGGTGCAGGCTCTGTTCATCGGCGGCGAGGGTCTCGCGAGTGAGAACCAGCAGCTCCTGATCGGCACGCCAGGTCAGGTAGGCGTTGGCGACGTTGGCCACCAGACTCAGCTCGGCACTGCGCCGCGCCTCTTCAGTCGAGAGCCAGGTCTGCAAGGCCTCCTCGCTGAGGCTGCGCACGCGACCGAAGAAGTCCAGCTCATAAGCGCTGATGCCGAGATTGACCGAGTACGTCGAATTGATCAGCGCCTTGCCTTGGGTCACGCTCGGCGGCATGCGCTGGCGCAGCTCATTGGCATTGGCCGACACCGCCGGCAGCAGGTCGGCGCGCTGAATGCGGTATTGCGCCTGGAACGCTTCGACATTCAATGCCGCCACGCGCAAGTCACGGTTGTTGACCAGTGCGCTTTCAATCAGCTGCTGCAACGCCGGATCAGTGAACAGCGTGCGCCAGTCCTCGCTGCTCGTTGCAGCCTGTGTCGCTGTCGGATACTGCGCAGCGGTGGGTGAAGCGGGGCGCTGATACTCGGGAATCAATGAACAACCGCCCATCAGCACCGCGATGGACAGCAGGGAAAGTCGCAACGTCAACATCGAACTGCCTCATGCATGTAAAGAGCGTTGTGCTCAGGCCCCGGCCATCCATTTCGCCAGACCATGGCGACCACTGACGCCGAGTTTGGCCGTGGCGCGTTTCAGGTACGTCTCGATCGAGCTGTTTTTCACCCGCAGTTTCTCCGCCATTTGCGGCACGGTGCCGCCGGTCAACAGGCCCAGGCAGACTTCTTTCTCACGCACCGACAAGGCGATGTCGCTGATCGCCAAGCGCTCATCGAATACTTGCGCCAGCGGAGCCTGATCCAGCTCGGCCAAGGGTTGGCGTGGCTGTTTGGCGAGGGATTGTCGACTGATTTGCGCATGTCGTTCTATCAGCGGCAGCAGGGTGTCGGACAGGTGCTTGAGAAACGACAGCTCCGGCAGAGAAAAAACTCGCTGGGTGTGCGGACGGTAAAACGAGATGACGCAGCGGCGGTTTGAAGTGCGCGACACCAGGTTGCACTGATGCACGCTGTGCTGCGGATGACGCGGTAGCAGTGAGGCTTTCAACTGAATCAGCAACGAGTCATTCATTTCGATTATTTTCTGCAACAACGGATGATCGTCCAGTCTCTCCAGCGAATCGGGCGGGGGGAAAGTCTGCGGTAAGCCGGCACTGCCCAAAGGCTTGATTTCAACCACGCTGGCCTGACGTTCATCGAGCGTCCACTCACTGAGATCGACCCGATTGACCGGCACCAGCGTGTCGACCAACTGGAACATGTTCGTGGCGAAGTGATCATCGCCGGTGCTGGCAATCAGCTCACCCAGTTGCCAGTAGAAATGCGGGTTTTCCATATTGCGAATACTGCCGGTCAGATTCATATCCTTGTCATCCCTGGTTCAGAACCCTCACTGAATCGTCTGCCGATTATGCAAAAGCCACCCACGCCGTCATTTCTCCTTGAACACGATCTGGAGCGGGATTTAAGCCTATGGATTTGTCCTACGTCTGTAGGGGAAAACAGGGACACAAAGTGCCACTATTTCTGATTGTTGGCGCCGGGGTTCTGACGGTGTTGATCACTGGCATATCGGCGAGCGTGACTGTTCAGTCACGCTCAAGCCCCGGAAAACGGGGCGATGGTGAATTCTGATCGGTGGCGCTCGGGCAAATGGCGGCGCTGGTATGTGGCTTTTTTCCTACAAGCTTTTCAGTATTTCCTCTCCGAATTTTTAGACCTTGCCTGCGATAAGCACGCCCATGGCGCGTATCAGGGTGTTGGTTGTCCGGGTTTCAGGTGTCATGTCGGTGGCGGGGCCGATGCTTGAATACCGGCAAAATTTCATGAGAAGGATCTTATGCAGCCTACTTCTGCCAACGTGGCGGGCGATCTGTCCGTGCCTGTCGAGACATTCGCGCTGACTGCCGCCCAACGGGATATCTGGCTGGACCAACTCAGCCGCGGTGATTCGCCGCTGTATAACATTGGCGGTTACGTCGAACTGAGCGGGCCGCTGGATCCGGCATTGCTGCAATCGGCGCTTGAATCTCTGGTGGCAGCGAACGACGCCTTGCGCATCGTGCTGCTGGCGGACGTCGGTCACGACGGGCTGCCGTTGCAAGGGTTCGCACAGACGCTGCCGGTGGTCATGCCGCTGTTTGATTTCAGCGGGCATCCCGATCCCCAGTCGGCAGCCCGGGCGCTGGTCGAAGCGCAGATGACGCAGGCCTTTGTGATGAGCGGGCAAGCGTTGTTCCGCTTCAGTCTGATTCGCCTCGATCGGCATCGCCACTGGTTGGCGGCCCAGGCCCATCACTTGATCATCGATGGCTGGGCGTTCGCGCTGCTGTTCAAGTCGGTGGGCGAGATCTACAGCGCGTTGTGCCGTGGCGAGCATCCGCGCAGGGCGGCACCGTCCTATGTCGGCTTTATCGAAGATGACGCGCGCTACCATCAATCACCCCGCTATGAACGTGATCAACGCTATTGGCTGGACAAGTACCGCAGCCTGCCTGAACCCTTGTTGATTCCCCGTCATCGCGAACCCCTTGAGCCTGAAGCGGCGCCCAGTCGCATCCACGTCGAGGCTTTTCCTGCGTTGTTGCACGAGCGCATGAAAGACGCCGCGCGGCACCTCGGTGGTTCGGCCTTTCATGTCTTGCTGGCGGCGCTGCATGTGTATTTCAGTCGTACCGCGCAGCGTGATGAGTGGGTGGTCGGCTTGCCGATTCTCAATCGCTCCGGTGCCCGCTTCAAAAGCACCTTGGGCTTGTTCACCCAGGTCAGTGCAATGCACATGGGGTTTGGCCGGGCGCTGTCATTTGGCGAATTGATCAAGGCAATCGGCGATAGCCTGAAGCAGGATTTTCGCCATCAACGCTACCCGTTGAGCGAGATGAACCGCGCGCTGGGTCTGTTGCGTGAAGACCGAGCGCAACTGTTCGAGTTGTCGGTGTCCTACGAGCAGGACGACCATGATTATCGCTACGGTGAGGCGTCGGGACACTCGGTCAAGGTCTCCAACCAGCACGAGGCGACTCCGCTGGCCCTTCACCTGCGCAGCAACCGTTACAACGACAAGGCCTGGCTGCATCTGGTGTACTCGCCGGCCTATTTCTCGGCTGACGAGATTGCGTCGTTGACCGAGCGCTTGTTGCTGATTCTGGAGCAAGGTCTGGAATGCCCGGCACTGGCGCTAGCCGATTTCAACCTCAATAGCCCGGCAGAGCTGGCCCTGCTCGATGAGTGGAACGACACCCGTGTCAGTTATCCGCAAGGCCCACTGATTCATCAGCGATTCGTATCCCGAGTGGCCGAACAACCGGACGCCGTGGTCGCGACGTATCAGGGACGAACCCTGAGCTATGCCGAACTGAACCAGCAAGCCAATGCGTTGGCTCATCATCTTCTGGGCCTCGGCGTACGGCCCGATGACCGGGTTGCGATCGTTGCCCGCAGAGGCCTGGAGGCGCTGGTCGGGCTGCTGGCGATTCTCAAGGCTGGCGCCGCTTACGTCCCGATCGACCCGGCGCATCCGCACGAGCGCCTGAGTTATCTGCTCGGCGACAGCGCTCCGGTGGCGCTGCTGACGCAAAGTGATTTGCGTGATCGCTTGCCCGCCACAGCGCTGCCAGTGATCGAGCTTGATCGCCGAGAATGGTCGCTCGACAACGTGACCGATCCCGACGTGCCGGGGTTGACCACCAGCCACCTCGCTTATGTGATTTACACCTCCGGCTCGACCGGCTTGCCCAAAGGCGTGATGGTCGAACACCGCACGCTGGGCAATCTGGTCGACTGGCACTGCGCGGCATTCGGACTCGCTCCCGGGCAGCACACCTCGAGTCTGGCCGGCTTCGGTTTTGACGCGATGGCCTGGGAGGTCTGGCCGGCGCTGTGTGCCGGGGCGACGTTGCATTTGTCACCCGCGAGCGAAGGCAACGAAGACATCGACGCGCTGCTCGACTGGTGGCGGGCGCAGCCGTTGGATGTCAGCTTTTTGCCAACACCGATTGCCGAATATGCCTTCAGCAAACAACTCGCTCACCCGACCTTGCGCACCTTGCTGATCGGCGGTGATCGTCTGCGCCAGTTCAACCGTGCGCAGGGTTTTGCGGTGGTCAACAATTACGGGCCGACCGAGGCCACGGTGGTCGCCACCTCGGGGTTGATCACGCCGGGGCAGGCGTTGCACATCGGCAAACCCGTGAGCAATGCCACCGCGTATTTGCTCGATGATCAGCAGCGTCCAGTGCCGATCGGCATCATCGGTGAGCTGTATGTCGGCGGTGCCGGGGTTGCCCGGGGTTACCTGAGTCGTCCGGATCTGACGGCCGAACGCTTCCTCGACGACCCGTTCAGTGCACAGCCGGATGCGCGCATGTATCGCACCGGCGACCTTGCCCGTTGGCGCGCCGACGGCAACCTTGAGTACATCGGTCGCAACGATGACCAGGTGAAAGTCCGTGGCGTGCGTGTCGAACTGGGCGAAATCGAAGCCGCTCTCGTCAGCCATGATGCGGTGCAGGAAGCCGTGGTGCTGGTGCGCGACGGTCAACTGTTGGCATGGTTCACCGAGCGCGAAACGCTGGACATCCTGCAACTGCATGCGCACCTGACATCGCGTTTGCCAGCCGCCATGCTGCCGGCCGCCTACATCCGCCTGGCGACGTTGCCGCTGACCGCCAACGGCAAACTTGATCGCCAAGCCTTGCCGGCACCGGGGCCGGAAGCGTTGATCCGTCGTCAGTACGAGGCGCCGCAGGGTGACGTAGAAATCGCCCTGGCGCAGATCTGGGCCGAGGTTTTGCAGGTCGAACGGGTAGGGCGTCACGACCACTTCTTTGAGCTGGGCGGGCACTCCTTGTTGGCCGTCGGCCTGATCGAGCGCATGCGCCAGATCGGCATGAGCAGCGACGTTCGCGTGCTGTTCAGTCAGCCGACACTGGCGGCGCTGGCTGCAGCGGAGGGCAGCGGTCGCGAAGTCGAGGTGCCGGCCAACTGCATTCCTGCCGATTGCACGCGCATCACGCCAGACCTGCTGCCACTGGTGCAACTGGAACAGGCGATGATCGAGCGTATCGTCGCAACCGTGCCGGGCGGTGCCGCCAATGTGCAGGACATCTACCCCTTGGCGCCGTTGCAGGAAGGCATTCTCTATCACCACATCACCGCTGCGCAGGGCGATCCGTACCTGCTGCAATCCCTGCTGGCGTTCGACAGCCTCGAGCGGGTCGAGGCCTTCGCCGCTGCGCTGCGTCAGGTCATTGCACGGCACGACATCCTGCGTACGGCGGTGGTTTGGGAAGGGCTGACGTCACCGGTTCAGGTCGTTTGGCGCGAGGCCATTTTGCCGGTGCAGGAAGTCGAACTTGACCCTGCTGGCGGCGCAATCATCGATCAGTTGTACCAGCGCTTCGACGCGCGGCGTTATCGCCTCGATGTCAGTCAGGCGCCGCTGCTGCGCCTGATGTATGCCCGTGATCCCGCGCACAACCGGGTGGTAGGTATCCTGTTGTTCCATCACTTGGCGATGGATCACATTGCGTTGGAGGCGATGCGCGAAGAAATTCACGCCAGCCTGTCCGGGAGCGCCGAACCGCTGGCGGCACCGGTGCCGTACCGCAACTATGTGGCGCAGACGCGATTGGGTGTCAGTGAACAGGAGCATGAAGCGTTTTTCCGCCAGATGCTCGCTGACATCAATGAGCCGACCTTGCCGTTCGCTTTGCAGAATGTGCAGGGTGACGGCAGCAACATCGAGGAGGCCGAGCAAGCACTGACGAGCGATCTTTATCAACGTCTGCAACAGCAGGCGCGTCTGGCCGGCGTCAGCGTCGCCAGCCTGATCCACCTCGCCTGGGCGCAAGTATTGGCGGCAACATCCGGGCAGCCAAGCGTGGTATTCGGCACGGTGCTGATGGGGCGCATGCAGGGCGGCGCGGGTGCCGATCGGGCGCTGGGGGTGTTCATCAACACCTTGCCGCTGCGGGTCGATGTCGGCGAGGGCGCGCGCGCAGCGGTGAAATCCACCCATGCACGGCTGACCGCGTTGCTCGCCCATGAGCACGCCTCTTTGGCGCTGGCTCAGCGTTGCAGCGGCGTTGCTGCGCCAGCGCCGTTGTTCAGCGCCTTGCTCAACTATCGGCACAGCGATGACGCCGAGCAAACAACCTCCCGGCAGACCTGGCAGGGCATCGAGACACTGGCCAACGAGGAGCGCACCAATTACCCGTTTACCCTGAGTGTCGATGACCTCGGCACAGGCTTGCGTCTGACCACCCGAACCTTGTCGAGCATCGGTGCGCAGCGGATTTGCGCTTACGTGCAGTCGGCGCTGAGCGGTTTGGTCGAAGCGCTGGAGACCACGCCGCAGCGGCCGCTGAATAGCCTGCCGTTGTTACCATCGGAAGAACTGCAACGGCTGCTGATCGAGTTCAACGATACGGCAGTCGACTGCCCGCTGGACCAGCCACTTCAGGCGCTGTTTGAACAACAGGTGCAGCGCAAACCGAATGCCATCGCCGTGCAATTCGCCGGGCAAATCCTGACCTATCGCGAGCTGAACGAGCAGGCCAATCGTTTGGCTCATCATCTGCGCGGGCTCGGAGTACAACCGGATTCGCGAGTCGCAATCTGCGTCGAGCGCGGGCCGGAACTGGTGATCGGTCTGCTGGGCATTCTCAAGGCCGGCGGTGCCTATGTGCCGCTCGACCCGGATTATCCGCTGCAACGCCTCAACTACATGTTGCAGGACAGCGCACCGGTTGCGCTGCTGGTGCATGCGGCGACGCGCGATCTGCTCGGTGAGGCGGGCGTGCCGCTGATCGATCTCGACCTCGGTGCATGGCAGGAGCAGCCGCACGAAAATCCGCAGGTACCGGGTCTCGGCGCGGCGAACCTGGCCTACATGATCTACACCTCCGGCTCCACCGGTACGCCAAAAGGCGTAATGATCGAGCACCGCAGTGCCTGCAACATGGTGCACTGGGGCTCGCAGTTGTCGCCGCCCACTGAACACGGCGCGTTGCTGCAAAAGGCCCCGTACAGTTTCGACAGTTCGGTGTGGGAGATCTTCTGGCCGCTGTGCTCGGGCATGCGCCTGGTGCTGGCGCGGGCCGACGGCAATCGCGATTCGGCGTATGTCACGCAAGTGATCCGCGAGCAGAACATCACGGTGGTCAAGTTCGTGCCGGCGTTGTTGCAGCAGTTCATCGAACAGGACGACGTCAGCCAGTGCACCAGCCTTACCGATGTGCTCAACGGTGGCGGCGAGTTGACCGTTGCGCTGGCCCGGCAAGTGCGCGAGCGCCTGCCGTGGGTGCGTCTGCACAACGTCTATGGGCCGACCGAAACCACAGTCGACAGCAGCGGCTGGACGCTGCAACCCGGCGAGCCGGTGCCGCCGACGCTGGTGCCGATCGGCAAGGCCCTGAGCAACACGCGCCTGTATGTCCTCGATGCCTGCGATCAGCCGGTGCCGCTTGGCGTCAGTGGTCATCTGCACATTGGTGGAGTGGGCGTGGCGCGCGGCTATCTGGGCCTGCCGCAATTGCAGGCCGAGCGCTTTATCGACAGTCCGTTCGTGGCCGGTGATCGCTTGTATCGCAGCGGTGATCTGGTGCGTTACGGCACCGATGGCAACCTCGAATTCCTCGGCCGCAACGACTTTCAGGTCAAGCTGCGCGGGGTGCGTCTTGAGCTGGGTGAGATTGAAGCGCGGCTGCTTGAACACCCGGCCATCCGCGAGGCGGTGGTGCTGGTGCGCGATGAGCGGCTGGTGGCTTATTACAGCGTGCGTGCCGAGCAGGCTGCACCGACGCTGGAAGCATTGCGAGCGCATGTGTTGGCGCAGTTGCCGGAATTCATGGTGCCTGGCGCTTACGTGATGCTGGCGGCGCTGCCCTTGACGCCCAACGACAAAATCGATCGCAAGGCGTTGCCGGAACCGGGGGCGGAGGCGTTGCTCAGCCGGCCTTATGCGGCTCCCGAAGGCGACGTCGAAACGGCCCTGGCGCAGATCTGGGCGCAGGTGCTCAACGTCGAGCAGGTCGGGCGTGACGACAACTTCTTCGAGCTGGGCGGGCATTCGCTGTTGGCGGTCAGTCTGGTCGCGCGCATGCGTCTGGCCGGGCTGCATGTCGACGCGCGCACGCTGTTCAGCCAGCCGACGCTGGCCGCGCTGGCGGCCCAGACCTCGCGGCAGGCCAAGCAGGTCGAGATCGCCCAGACCACCATCCCGAGCCTCAATCGAAAACGCCGTCTCTGACCGTCGGACACAAAACCTGTGGGAGCGAGCCTGCTCGCGAAGGCGTTGGTTCAGTCAACGTTGATGTCGACTGACACACCGCTTTCGCGAGCAGGCTCGCTCCCACAGGGGGCTTGCGGTGCTCAAGCGCACGGCTTGTCCCCGCTTCCCATGTCAGACACCCACGCCCCGATGTTTTAGTTTTTCCAGGCTGCGCGCCGCGTGCACGGACTCGCTGCTGCGCGCTCCTTTTTTCCGTATTTACAGCAGGTTACCTCATGCATTTCAGCGAACTGATGGCTGCCATTTCCACCCATGCGATCCGCCTTCAACAGGAAGATGAAGACTTGGTCATTCTGGGCAGCGACGACGCGCTGGATGACGCGTTATGGGACAGCCTCGCGGCGCACAAGGCGCAACTGCTGGAGCTGGTCGCCCAACATGGCGGCGACTGGCTGAGTCCTGCGTTTCGCATCACTCCGGACATGCTGCCGCTGGTGACGCTGAATCAGGACACCCTTGACCGCATCGTTGCCACGGTGCCGGGTGGCGCCGCCAACGTGCAGGACATTTATCCCTTGTCCGCGTTGCAGGAGGGCATGCTCTATCACCACCTCTCGGCCGCTGCCGGTGACCCTTACATCTCGCAGGCGCGCTTCGTGTTCGACAGCCAGCAACGGCTGGATGCCTTCGCCGACGCGCTGCGTTGGGTGGTCAAACGTCACGACATCCTGCGCACGTCGTTCGTCTGGGAATACCTCGACGAACCGGTGCAAGTGGTCTGGCGCGAGGCGCCGCTGGTGTGTGAGGCAATCCGCGTCGACAGCGGTGCCGACGTGCTCACGCAATTGCTCGAACGTCACGACCCGCAGCACTTCCGCCTCGACATGCAGCAAGCGCCACTGCTGCGCATGGTCTATGCGCAGGATCCCGCTCAGGGCCGCGTGGTCGCGCTGTTGCTGTTTCATCACATGATCATGGATCACGTGGCGCTGGATGTGCTGCGCCGGGAAGTTCAGGCCTGTCTGCTCGGGCAGACTGCGCAAGTGCCAGCGGCGGTGCCGTATCGCGATCACTTGGCCAAGGCGCGCAGTGCAGGCAGTGAGCAGGCGCAGGAAGCATTTTTCCGCGAGATGCTCGCTGATATCGACGAGCCGACGCTGCCATGTGGCTTGCAGGATGTGCAGGGCGACGGTCATGCCATCGAAGAAGCCGCGTTGCTGCTCGACAGCCACTTGAGCCAACAGTTGCGCGAGCAGGCGCGGCAGCTCGGCGTGAGCGTTGCGAGCCTGACACATCTGGCGCTGGCGCGGGTGCTCGGGCAATTGTCCGGGCGCACGGCGGTGGTGTTCGGCACCGTGCTGCTGGGGCGGATGGACGCGGGCGAGGGCGGTGAGCAGGCGTTGGGCATGTTCATCAACACCTTGCCGCTGCGCGTTGATGTCGGCGCACAAAGCGTTCGTGCCGGCGTGCGGGCGACCCATCAGCGCCTGACTGCGGTGCTGGCGCATGAGCAGGCCTCGCTGGCTTTGGCGCAACGCTGCAGCGCCGTCGCAGTGCCGACGCCGCTGTTCAGCGCGATCCTCAACTACCGGCACAGCAGCGTCGAAGAAGTCGCTGACGTGGTCGACATTGCCCCCGGTGTGCAGGTGCTCGGCGCCCGCGAGCGCACCAACTATCCGCTGACGATCAACATCGATGACCTCGGCGTGGACTTGCGCATCACTGCGCTGGCGGATGCGGCGCTGGGTGCCGAGCGCATGGCCGCTTACCTGAACACGGCGCTGGAGAGTCTGCTCGCGGCGCTGCAAACCAGCGCCGATGTGCCGCTGCAGACGCTGCAAATCCTCCCGGCCAGCGAACGTGAATACTTGCTGCGCGGCGTCAACTTACCGCTGGCGCAGTTTCCCGAAACCCCTCTGATCCACCAACAATTTGAAGCTCATGCGCAGGCCCGACCTGACGCCACAGCGCTGATTTTCGACGAGCAGGCGCTCAGCTACGGCGAACTCAACCGCCGCGCCAATCAGGTCGCCCACCATTTGCTGGCGCTGAACATTCGCCCTGACGACCGTGTCGCCATCTGCGTCGAGCGCGGCCCGCAAATGCTCATCGGTCTGCTGGGTGTGCTCAAGGCAGGCGCCGGTTATGTGCCGATCGATCCGGCCTATCCGCTCGACAGAATCAGTTTCACCTTGCAGGACTGCGCCCCGGCGGCGCTGCTGATGCAGGCGGCGACCCGCGATCGCGTGGCCGCTCTCGAGGTGCCGCAGATCGACCTCGACAGCGCTCACCTCAAAGCCGAACTCGACAGCAATCCGCAGATCCCCGAGCTGACCCCGGCGCATCTGGCGTACGTGATCTACACCTCCGGCTCCACCGGTTTGCCCAAAGGCGTGATGGTCGAGCACCGCAACGTGGCGCGGCTGTTTTCTGCCACCCAGGACTGGTTCCAGTTCAACCAGCAAGACATCGGGGTGCTGTTCCATTCCTTCGCCTTCGACTTTTCGGTGTGGGAAATCTGGGGCGCGCTGGCGTTCGGCGGGCAATTGCTGTTGATCCCGCAAGCCGTCAGCCGTTCGCCGGACGACTGCTATGCATTGCTCTGCGAAACCGGCGTGACCGTGCTCAACCAGACGCCGAGCGCGTTCCGCCAACTGATCGCTGCCCAGGGCCGCAGCACCTTGCAGCACTCCTTGCGGGAAGTGGTTTTCGGCGGTGAAGCGCTGGAGCCGGGCTTGCTCAAACCGTGGTATGCGCGGGTCGGCAATGCCGGAACGCGGTTGGTGAACATGTACGGCATCACCGAAACCACCGTGCACGTGACCTATCGACCGCTGCAAGCCGCCGATGCGCAATTGCTTGGCGTCAGCCCGATTGGCGTGCGCATTCCCGACCTGCAACTGTATGTCCTCGATGCGCAGCGCGAACCGGTCCCTGCCGGCGTGATTGGCGAGTTGTACGTCGGTGGCGCGGGTGTGGCGCGCGGCTATCTGAATCGCGAAGCACTGACCGCCGAGCGTTTTATCAATGATCCGTTCAGCGACAACGCCGATGCGCGTTTGTATAAAACCGGTGACCTCGCGCGCTGGGCCGCCGATGGCAGCCTCGAATACCTGGGCCGTAACGACGATCAAGTGAAGATTCGCGGTTTCCGCATCGAACTGGGCGAAATCGAAGCGCGCCTGTGCGCTTGCGAAGGTGTGCGCGAAGCCGTGGTGATCGCCCGTGAGGACAGCCCCGGCGATCAGCGTCTGGTCGCGTACTGGCTGGCCGATGAAGGTGCGGCGCCGGATGTGGCGCAATTGCGTGATCATCTGTTGGCAGTGTTGGCCGACTACATGGTACCGAGCGCCTTCGTGCGTCTGGACGCTTTGCCGCTGACCACCAATGGCAAGCTCGACCGCAAAGCCTTGCCGGCACCGGACAGCGATGCATTCGCCCGGCGTGGTTTCGAGGCGCCGGTTGGTGCCGTGGAAAACCTGATTGCCGAACTCTGGCAGACCTTGCTCGGTGTCGAACAGGTCGGTCGTCACGACAATTTCTTCGAACTCGGTGGTCATTCGCTGTTGGCAGTGAAGCTGATCGAACGCATGCGCCAACAGGATCTGCACTGTGACGTACGCGTGTTGTTCGGTCAGCCGAGCGTGGCAGCGCTGGCGGCGACCTTGAGCAGCGAACGCGGCATTGTCGTTCCAGACAACCTGATCGAACCGGGTTGCACGCGCATTACCCCAGCCATGTTGCCGCTGGTCAATCTCGACCAAGCCGCTATCGACCGCGTGGTTGCCAGCGTGCCGGGCGGCATCGCCAATGTGCAGGACATCTATGCTCTGGCACCGTTGCAGGCGGGGATTCTCTATCACCACCTGGCCACCAGCGCCGGCGATCCGTATGTGTTGCAGGCGCAATTTGCCTTCGATGGTCTGGCGCAGATCAAAACCTTCGTACGAGCCTTGAACGGCGTGATCAAACGCCATGACATTCTGCGTACCGGCATCGTCTGGGAAGGACTGGAAGAGGCGGTGCAAGTGGTCTGGCGCGAGGCGCCACTGGCGCTGGAACGTGTCGATGCCGATGAACTAGACGGCGACGTGCTCGAGCAGATGCAGGCGCGTTTCGATCCACGCCACTATCGTCTCGACCTTGATCGCGCGCCGCTGATGCGCTTTGTCTACACCGAAGATCGGCCACACCAGCGCTGGATCGGCATTCTCCTGCTGCACCATATCGTCCTCGATCACACCGCTTTGGAAGTGCTGGTTGCGGAAATGAACGACGTCATGCTCGGCGGCAGCAGCGACCTGCCGCCGCCGGTGCAATACCGCCACTTTGTCGCGCAGGCGCGGCTTGGCGCCGATGATCAGGCGCATGAGGCGTTCTTCCGCGAAATGCTTGGCGATATCGACGAACCGACCGTGGCCTTCAATTTGCAGGACGTGCACGGCGACGGCAGCGCGATCCTCGACAGTCATTCCGATCTTGACGCCAGCCTTGGTCAGCGTCTGCGCGAGCAAGCACGGCGGCTGGGTGTCAGCGTGGCCAGTCTGGTGCATCAGGCCTGGGCGCAGGTGTTGGCGCAGGTGTCCGGCCAGCAAGACGTGGTGTTCGGCACCGTATTGCTCGGGCGCATGCAAGGTGGAGAGGGCGCTGATCGGGCGTTGGGCATGTTCATCAACACCTTGCCGTTGCGCGTCAGCGTCGCTGCTGAGGCGGTAGAACACGGCGTGCGTGCCACCCATGCGCGTCTGGCGCAGTTGCTCGGCCATGAGCAAGCCTCGCTGGCACTGGCCCAGCGTTGCAGTGGTGTCGCCGGGTCGCAGGCGCTGTTCAGCACCTTGCTCAATTACCGCCACAGTGCGCCGGAGTCGGCCGCTGTAACGTGGGACGGCGTGCAGATTCTCAGCTCGCGCGAGCGTAGTAATTATCCGTTGGTGGTCAGTGTCGATGACCTCGGCGAGGGGTTCCGCTTGAGCGTGCAAGCCGTGCCGCAGGTGAACGGTGCGCGGGTCTGCGATTTCTTGCAAACCGCGTTGTACAGCCTGGTCACGGCGCTGGAGTACACGCCGACGGCGCCGTTGCAACAGCTATCGATCGTGTCACCGGGCGAGCGGCAGCGGGTGCTGGTTGGCTTCAACATCAGCGGTCGTGAATACCCGCCCGCGCAGACAGTGCCGCGACTTTTTGAAGCGCGAGTCTTGGCGCATCCCGAAGCATTGGCGGTGGTGCAGGGTGAGCAACAGTTCAGCTACCGCGAACTGAATCAGCGCGCCAATCGTCTCGCTCATCACTTGATCGGCCTCGGCGTGCAAACCGATGACCGCGTCGCGCTGTGCCTGCGTCGCGGCCCGGACATGCTTGTTGGAATGCTGGCGATTCTCAAGGCCGGCGCCGGATATGTGCCGATTGATCCGGATTACCCGGCAGAACGCATTGCCTACCTGTTGCAGGACAGCGACCCGATCGCGGTGCTGGCGCAGGCCTCGACGCGCGACCTGCTTGGCGCTGTCCCCGTGATCGATCTGGGCACCAACGACTGGCGGCACTTGCCTGACACCAACCCGGCACTGTCGGGGCTGACCCCGGCGAATCTGGCCTACGTGATCTACACCTCGGGCTCCACCGGGCAGCCAAAAGGCGTGATGGTCGAGCACCGCACTCTGGAAAACCTCGTGCACTGGCACGCCGAAGCTTTCGATCTGCACGCCGGCAGCCACACCGCCAGTGTTGCCGGTTGCGGTTTCGATGCCATGGCCTGGGAAGTCTGGCCAGCGCTGTGCGTCGGCGCGACCGTGCATCTGCCACCGCCTTCGATCGGCAATGAACACTTGGATGAATTGCTCGAGTGGTGGCGCGCGCAGCCGTTGCAGGTGAGCTTTCTGCCGACCCCGGTCGCCGAATATGCATTCAGCCGTGAGCTGGGCCATCCAACCCTGCGCACGCTGCTGATCGGTGGCGATAAATTGCGCCAGTTCCCACGGGATCAGACGTTCGCTGTGATCAATAACTACGGCCCGACCGAAGCCACGGTGGTGGCGACGTCCGGGCGCATCGAGCCCGGGCGGGTTTTGCACATTGGCCGGCCGATTGCCAATGCCAAAGTCTATTTGCTGGACCGCCAGCAACAACCGGTGCCGACCGGTGTGCAAGGCGAGTTGTATGTCGGTGGCGCCGGGGTTGCACGCGGTTATCTGAATCGTCCGGAACTGACCGCTGCACAATTTCTTGACGACCCGTTCAGCGACGAGCCGCACGCACGGATGTACCGCACCGGCGACCTCGCGCGCTGGCTGGACGACGGCAATATCGAATACCTGGGGCGCAACGACGATCAGGTGAAACTGCGCGGTGTACGCATTGAACTCGGCGAAATCGAAGCCGCGTTGAGCGCTCATGACGCGGTCCGCGAATGCGTGGTCCTGGTGCGCGACGGGCGTCTGGTGGCCTGGTTCACCGACATCGAGGCGGTCGAGATCAGCGACTTGCACCGCCATCTGCAAGCGCGACTGCCGGACACTTTGGTGCCGGCCGCCTATGTGCGACTGGACAGCCTGCCGCTCACGGCCCACGGCAAACTCGATCGCAAGGCCTTGCCCGAACCGGATCAGGACGCGTGGCTCAGCCGTGAATATGCAGCGCCACAAGGCCCGGTCGAGATCGCGTTGGCACAGATCTGGGCCGACGTACTCAACATCGAGCAGATCGGCCGTCACGACAACTTCTTCGAACTCGGCGGCCATTCGTTATTGGCGGTGAGCCTGATCGAACGCATGCGTCAGGCCGGTCTGAACGCCGATGTGCGCGTGCTGTTCAACCAACCGAGCCTCGCCGCGCTGGCGCGAGCCTTGGGCAGTGGCCGGGAAATCGCAGTGCCGGTCAACCTGATACCGGCCGATTGCACGTACATCACTCCCGATATGCTGACCCTGACCACGCTGGATCAAGCCAGCATTGATCGTATTGTTGCGACGGTGCCGGGCGGCGCCGCCAATGTGCAGGATATCTATCCGCTGGCACCGTTGCAGGAAGGCATTCTTTATCACCATCTGAGCGCCGAGCAGGGCGATCCATACTTGCTGCAATCGCGTCTGGCTTTCGACAGCCTCGAACGTTTGCAAACCTTCGCCGAGCACTTGCAGCAGGTCATCGCCCGCCACGACATTCTGCGCACCAGCGTGGTCTGGGAAGGTTTGCCCAGCCCGCAGCAAGTGGTCTGGCGTCAGGCGCAGATGGTTGTGCAAAAGGCACCGCTGGAGGCGCAGGACGGCGACATCCTCGAGCAGTTGCACGCGCGTTTCGATGCCCGGCATTTCCGCCTCGACTTGAATCAGGCACCGTTGATCCGCATGGTCTACGCCGAGGATCCGGCGCAACAGCAAGTCGTCGCCATCGTGCTGTTCCATCACTCGATTCTTGACCACACCGCCATGGACGTGATCGGTCGGGAAATGCACGCGTTGATGTTCGATCAGCTCGACACACTGACGCCGCCGATGCCGTATCGCAATTACGTGGCGCAGGCCCGCTTGGGCGCCGATGCGCAGGAACACGAAGCGTTCTTCCGCGAGATGCTTGGCGATATCGACGAGCCGACCTTGCCCTTCGGTCTGCAGGATGTCCAGGGCGACGGGCGTGGCATCGAAGAAGCGCTGCAACCGGTGGATGCCGCGCTCAATCTGCGCCTGCGTGAACAGGCGCGGCAGTTGGGCGTCAGCCCGGCGAGCCTGATGCACATGGCCTGGGCGCAGGTGCTGGGCGTGGTCTCCGGCCGCCGCGACGTGGTCTTCGGCACCGTGTTGATGGGGCGCATGCAGGGTGGCGAGGGCGCCGACCGCACGCTGGGAGTGTTCATCAATACCTTGCCGCTGCGCGTCGATCTCGCTGAAGGCGTGCGCGTCGGGGTGAAAACTACTCATGCGCGGCTGACAGCGCTTTTGGGTCATGAACACGCATCGCTGGCGCTGGCTCAACGATGCACTGGCATGGCCGGTTCCGCGCCGCTGTTCAGCGCGTTGCTCAACTACCGGCACAGTGCCGCCGAGCAGCAGCCGCATGACGGCCAGGGTATCTGGCAGGGCGTGCGCATGCTTGGCGGCGAGGAGCGCAGCAATTATCCGCTGACCCTGTCGGTGGATGATCTGGGCGAAGGTTTTGTCCTCGACGTGCTGGCGGTCGCCGAGATCGGTGCGCAACGGATCTGCAGTTACATGCACACCGCGCTCGAACATCTGGTAACGGCACTGGAAGAGGCGCCGCAACGTCCGCTCAACCGGTTGCCGGTGCTCTCGGTGGCGGAATACGAACACTTGCTGGTCGGCTTCAACCAGCACTCAGCAGCCTATCCGCGTGGCGCGACGATTCAGCGCTTGGTCGAGGCTCAGGCCGAGCAGCAGCCGGACGCACTGGCCGTGGTGCAGGGCGCGCAGCACCTGACCTACGCGCAGCTCAATCAGCGTGCCAATCGCCTGGCCCATCACTTGCTCGGCCTCGGCGTGCAGCCCGATGACCGCATCGCCGTGTGCCTGCGCCGCAGCCCGGACATGCTCGTCGCGTTGCTGGCGATCCTCAAGGCCGGCGCCGGTTATGTGCCGGTCGATCCGGCGTACCCGGCGGAACGCATCGCTTATCTGTTGCAGGACAGCGCGCCGATGGCGGTGCTGGCGCAGGCGTCGACGACTGATTTGCTTGGCGCCGTGCCGCTGATTGATCTGGACAATCCCGCCTGGCTACAACTGTCCGACAGCAATCCGCAACTGCCGGCGCTGACCCCGGCGCATCTGGCCTATGTGATCTACACCTCGGGTTCTACCGGCCAGCCGAAAGGTGTAATGGTCGAACACGCGACGCTGGAGAACCTGGTGCACTGGCACTGCGAGGCCTTCGACCTGCACGCCGGCAGCCACACGTCGAGCGTCGCCGGTTTTGGTTTCGACGCCATGGCGTGGGAGGTCTGGCCGGCGCTGTGTGTCGGCGCGACCCTGCACCTGCCGCCGCAAATGGTGAACAACGAGCACCTCGATGAGTTGCTGGAATGGTGGTGCGCGCAGCCGTTGCAGGTGAGTTTCCTGCCGACGCCGGTGGCCGAATATGCGTTCAGTCGCGACCTAGGCCACCCGACCTTGCGCACGCTGTTGATCGGTGGCGACAAATTGCGCCAGTTCCCGCGTGAACAGACCTTCGCGGTGATCAATAACTACGGTCCGACCGAAGCCACGGTGGTTGCGACTTCTGGCGCGGTCGAGGCCGGGCAGGTGCTGCACATCGGTCAGCCGATGGCCAACGCGAAGATTTATTTGCTCGACGACCAGCAGCGCCCGGTACCGGTTGGCGTCGCCGGCGAGTTGTATGTTGGCGGCGCCGGTGTGGCGCGCGGGTATCTGCAGCGCCCCGAACTGACCGCCGAACGCTTCCTCGACGACCCGTTCAGCGATGAACCTCAGGCGCGCATGTACCGTACCGGCGACCTCGCGCGCTGGCTGGCTGACGGCACAATCGAATACCTGGGTCGCAACGATGATCAAGTCAAACTGCGCGGCGTGCGCATCGAACTGGGTGAAATCGAAGCGGCGTTGAGCGCTCACGCGGCCGTGCAGGATTGCGTGGTGCTGGTGCGCGACGGCCAGTTGCTGGCGTGGTTTACCGAACGCCTGAGCGTCGATATCGAGGATTTGCGCAGTCATCTGCAAGCGCAGTTGCCGCAAGCCCTGGTGCCCGCCGCTTACGTGCGCCTGCAATCCCTTCCGCTGACCGCCAACGGCAAGCTCGACCGCAAGGCGTTGCCGGAGCCGGATCAAACCGCGTGGCTGAGCCGCGAATACGCCGCGCCGCAAGGTTCGGTGGAAATCGCGCTGGCGCAGATCTGGTCGGAGGTCTTGAACGTTGAACAGGTCGGCCGTCACGACAACTTCTTCGAACTGGGCGGGCATTCGTTGCTGGCGGTGACGCTGATCGAACGCATGCGTCAGGTCGATCTGAGCACCGATGTGCGCGTGCTGTTCAGCCAGCCGACCCTGGCCGCGCTGGCGGCAGCGGTGGGCAGTGGCCGCGAGGTCGAGGTGCCGGCCAATCTGATTGCCGCCGATTGCACGCTCATCACCCCGGGCATGCTGCCACTGGTGCAACTGGATCAGGCCAGCATCGAGCGCATCGTCGCCACGGTGCCGGGTGGCGCTGCCAACGTGCAGGATATTTATCCGCTGGCGCCGTTGCAGGAGGGGATTCTGTATCACCATCTCAGCGCCGTGAAAGGCGATCCGTACCTGCTGCAATCGTGTCTGGCGTTCGACAGTATTGAACGTTTTCAAGGGTTCGCTGCGGCGCTGCGTCAAGTCATGGCGCGCCACGACATCCTGCGTACTTCGATAGTCTGGCAAGGCCTGACGGCGCCGGTGCAAGTGGTCTGGCGGCAGGCGGAGCTACCGGTCCAAGCCGTGGCGCTGGAGCCTGCGCAAGGTGAAGCCATCGATCAGTTGCGGGCGCGCTTCGATGCGCGGCACTGGCGTCTGGAACTTGATCGGGCACCGCTGCTGCGTCTGGTATATGCCCTTGACCCCTACAGTCAGCGCGTGGTTGCGATGTTGTTGTTCCACCACATCGCCATGGACCACACCGCGCTGGCGGTGGTCAGCGCAGAAATGCAGGCGATTTTGCAGGGCGATGAGCAACTGCCGGTGGCTGCGGTGCCGTACCGCAATTATGTTGCGCAGACTCGTCTTGGTGTCAGCGAACAAGAGCACGAAGTGTTCTTCCGCGAAATGCTCGGCGACATCGACGAACCGACACTGCCGTTCGGTTTGCAGGATGTGCACGGCGACGGCAATGACATCGAGGAAGTCTGCCAGGCGCTACCCGCTGCGGTGGCGCAGCGGCTGCGCAGTCAGGCACGCTTGCTCGGCGTCAGCGTCGCCAGCCTGTTCCATCTCGCCTGGGCGCAAGTGCTGGCGGCAACGTCCGCTCAGGAACGCGTGGTTTTTGGCACGGTGTTACTCGGTCGCATGCAGGGCGGCGCGGGTGCGGATCGCGGACTGGGCATGTTCATCAACACCTTGCCATTGCGTGTGGATGTCGATGAGTCCGACGTGCGCGCCGGGGTCAAGGCGACCCATGCGCGGCTCAGTGCGCTGCTGGCCCACGAACATGCTTCGCTGGCGCTGGCCCAGCGTTGCAGCGGTATCGCGGCGCCGTCGCCACTGTTCAGTGCGATGCTCAACTACCGGCATAGCGACAATGAAACCCGACAAGAGGCCAAGCGTGAATCCTGGCAGGGCATCGAATCGCTGGTCGGCGAGGAGCGCACCAATTACCCGTTGACCCTCAACGTCGACGATCTGGGCAGCGGTTTTGAACTGACAGTGATGACGCCGTCGCGCATCGGCGCAGCGCGCATCGGTCAGTACATGGAGAACGCGCTGACCGCGCTGGTTGAAGCCTTGGAGCACACCCCACAGCAAGCGTTGAATCGCCTGACGGTGTTGGCGGACGAAGAGCGGCAGGCGTTGCTGTTCGGCCTCAACGACACCGACGTCGATTACGACCTGCAGCAGACGCTGCACGGCTTGTTCGAGGCGCAGGTGCGACGTACGCCACAGGCTGTCGCCGTAGTCGCCGGCGAACAGGCATTGAGCTACACGCAGCTGAACGAACACGCCAACCGCTTGGCCGGGCATTTGATCAGCCTTGGCGTGCAAGTCGATTCGCGGGTGGCGATCTGCGTCGAACGCAGCCTGGAAATGGTCATCGGCTTGCTGGCGATCAACAAGGCCGGCGCCGGTTATGTGCCGCTGGACCCGGCCTATCCGCCGGAACGTCTGGCCTACATGCTTGAGGACAGCGCGCCGGTCGTGGTGCTGGTGCACGGTGCGACCCGCGCGCTGTTGGGAGAGCTCTCGGCATCTGTAATCGACCTCGACCAGAACACCTGGCAAACCCTGTCTGCCGAGAATCCGCAAATCGCGGGGCTGACGCCCCAACACAGCGCCTACGTGATCTACACCTCCGGCTCGACCGGCCAACCGAAAGGCGTGGTCAACGAGCATGCCGGTGTGGTCAACCGCTTGCTGTGGATGCAGGACGCTTATCGCCTGACCGCTGCCGATTCGGTGTTGCAGAAAACTCCGTTCAGCTTTGACGTGTCGGTGTGGGAGTTCTTCTGGCCGTTGATGACCGGCGCGCGACTGGTCATGGCGCGGCCCGACGGGCACAAGGATCCGCAGTACCTGAGCGAAGTGATCGAGCGCGAACACATCACCACGCTGCACTTTGTGCCGTCGATGCTCGACGTGTTCCTCGCCAACAGCGACACCACACGCTGCGACAGCGTGCGGCAGGTGATGTGCAGCGGCGAGGCGTTGCCGGGCAGTGTGGTGCGGCGTTTCAAGCTGCAATTGCCGGGTAGCGGTTTGCATAACCTGTATGGTCCGACCGAAGCGGCCGTTGACGTAACCGCGTGGGATTGCTCTGGGCCTATTGAGCAGGTTCCGGACAACACACCCATCGGCAAACCGATCGCCAACACTCGGATGTACATCCTCGATTCGCAACAGCAGCCGGTGCCGCAAGGTGTGGTCGGCGAGCTGTATATCGCTGGTGTGCAGGTGGCGCGCGGGTATCTGAACCGACCTGAGCTGAGTGCCGAGCGCTTCCTCAACGATCCGTTCCAGCCTGGCGGGCGCATGTACCGCACCGGTGACGTCGCGCGGTATCGGCCAGACGGCAACATCGAGTATCTGGGGCGTAACGATGATCAGGTGAAGATCCGCGGTCTGCGCATCGAACTGGGCGAAATTCAGGCACGCCTGACCCAGATCCACGGCGTGCAAGAAGCGGCGGTGGTGGCCCGTGAAGACGTGCCGGGCGACAAACGTCTGGTCGCGTACTACACCGGCGAACGCCTGGAAATCGACCTGCTGCGCAGTCAACTGCTGGAGCACTTGCCGGACTACATGGTGCCCGCCGTGTTCGTGCATCTCGACGCTTTGCCGCTGAGCCCCAACGGCAAGCTCGACCGCAAGGCCCTGCCGGCGCCGGATCAGCAAGCGCTGAAAACCCGCGAATACGAAGCCCCGGTGGGCGAAGTGGAAATCACCCTCGCACGGCTCTGGGCCGAGCTGCTCAACGTCGAACGAGTAGGGCGTCACGACCATTTCTTTGAGTTGGGTGGTCACTCGCTGCTGGCGGTCAGTCTGATCGGCCGGTTGCGTCAGGAAGGCATGGAAGCCGATGTCAGGTCGCTGTTCGAACATCCGACCCTGGCCGGCTACGCCGCAATTACCGAAAGAATGGAGATCGTCCTGTGAACGTGATCGAACTGTTGGCCACATTGAAGGCTAAAGACATCCAACTGGCGGTCACCGATGATCAGCTGCGGGTGAACGGCAACAAACAGGCCTTGAGCGATCCGGCGTTGCTGGCGCTGTTGCGCGAACACAAACCGGCGCTGATCGAACTGATCAAGGCCGGGCAATACTCGGCCACCAAGGCCGGTCAGGTCGAAGTGCCGGCCAATGGCATCGCGGCCGACGCCACGCAGATCACCCCGTCGATGCTGACCCTGGTCGAGCTGGATCAGGCCTGTATCGACCACCTCGTGGCGCAAGTGCCCGGCGGCGCGGCGAATGTGCAGGATATCTACCCGCTGGCGCCATTGCAGGAAGGCATTCTTTATCACCACGTCAGTGGCGGTGAAGGCGATCCGTATGTCATGCAGTCGCATTTCGCCTTCACCAGTCGCGAACGTTTTCAGGCGTTCGCGCAAGCGTTGCAAACGGTGATCGATCGCCATGACATTCTGCGCACCTCGGTGCACTGGCAAGGCCTGGATGCTCCGGCGCAGGTGGTTTGGCGTCGCGCCGAACTGCCCGTGGAAGAACTCGTGGTGCCAGACGCTGGCAGCGATGTGCTGGCGTACCTGCACGAGCGTTTCGACGCCCGACACTTTCGCCTCGACGTCAGCCGCGCGCCGCTCATGCGCCTGGCCCATGCCTGGGACGAAGCCGGACAGCGAGTGATCGCCACCTTGCTGTTTCATCACATGGCCCTCGACCACTCGGCCCTCGACGTGGTGCGGCGTGAAATGCGCGCCTGCCTCAGCGGCCAGCGCGAATTGTTGGGGCGGCCGGTGCCGTTTCGCAATTACGTGGCGCAGGCGCGTCTGGGTGTCAGCGAAGCCGAGCATGAGGCGTTTTTCCGCGACATGCTCAGCGACATCGACGAGCCGACGTTGCCGTACGGCTTGCAAGACGTGCAGGGTGACGGCAGCGAGATTGCCGAATTGAGCCAGCCGATCGAGCCGCTGCTGGGCCAGCGCTTGCGCGCCCAGGCACGCCAGCTCGGGGTGAGTGCCGCGAGCCTGTTTCACCTCGGTTGGGCGCAGGTGCTGGCAGCGTTGACCGGCAAGCAGCAGGTGGTGTTCGGCACGGTGCTGATGGGGCGCATGCAGGGCGCCGAAGCCATTGACCGCGCGCTGGGAATCTTCATCAACACCTTGCCGTTGCGGGTGAATGTCGACAGCGCTGACGTGCGTGCCGCCGTCAACGCGACCCATGCGCGGCTGACCTCGCTGATGCGCCATGAATACGCGCCACTGGCCTTGGCCCAGCGCTGCAGCAACGTGGTCGCACCGACGCCACTGTTCAGCACGCTGCTCAACTACCGCCACAGCCACAACGTCACCACGGCCAGCGCTGAAACGCTCGCGGCGTGGGCGGGCATTGCTACCCTGCACTCCGAGGAGCGCACCAACTATCCGCTGACCCTGAGCGTTGACGACTTCGGCGACGCGTTCAGTCTGACGTTGCTGGCGAGCACGCAAATCGACCCCCAGCGGATTTGCGCCTACATGCATTGCGCGCTGGAAAATCTGCTGCTGGCACTGGAGCAGGCGCCGCAAACACCGGTCAATCTACTGCCGGTTCTGCCGGCAGCGGAGCTTGAGCAAGTACTGGTCGGCTTCAACGCTACGCAAATGAGTTTCCCGCCGGCCCAAACCCTTCAGCAACGCTTTGAAGCGCAGGTTGCCGAGCGGCCTGAAGCGCTGGCAGCAGTGTTTGCCGACGCACAATTGACCTACGCCGAGTTGAACCGCCACGCCAATGCCCTGGCGCATCACCTGATCGAGCGCGGGGTAAAACCCGACGACCGCGTGGCCATCGTCGCCCGCCGGGGGCTCGATACGCTGATCGGGCTGGTCGCGATTCTCAAGGCCGGCGCTGGTTACGTGCCGGTCGATCCGGCCCATCCGACCGAGCGCTTGAACTATCTGCTCGGCGACAGCACGCCGGTGGTCGTCCTCACCCAAACCGATCTGCGTGAGCGCTTGCCGGCGCTGGACGTGCCGGTGATCGACCTCGACCGCTGCACCTGGCCACTGACCTGCACGCTCGACCCGCAGGTGCCGGGCCTGACCGCCTCACATCTCGCGTATGTGATCTACACCTCCGGTTCCACCGGCCTGCCCAAAGGCGTGATGGTCGAGCATCACACCTTGAACAACCTGGTCGATTGGCACTGCACGGCATTCGACCTGTGCGCCGGTCGCCACACTTCGAGCCTCGCCGGTTTCGGTTTCGACGCGATGGCCTGGGAAGTCTGGCCGGCGCTGTGCGCCGGCGCGACCTTGCACTTGGCGCCGACCCACAATGGCAATGAAGATATCGACGCGCTATTGGCGTGGTGGCAGGCGCAACCGCTGGACGTGAGCTTTCTGCCGACGCCGGTGGCCGAATACGCCTTCAGCCAGAACCTCGAACACCCGACCCTGCGCACGCTGCTGATCGGCGGTGACCGCTTGCGCCAGTTCAATCGCAACCAGCATTTCGACGTGATCAACAATTATGGCCCGACCGAGGCCACGGTGGTCGCCACATCGGGAAGGATCGACAGCGGCGAGGCGTTGCACATCGGTAAACCAGTGAGCAACGCCACGGTGTACCTGCTTGATGAGCAGCAACGTCCGGTGCCGATGGGCGTGGCGGGCGAGCTGTACGTCGGCGGTGCGGGTGTCGCTCGTGGTTACCTCAATCGAGCGGAAATGACCGCCGAGCGTTTTCTGCGTGACCCGTTCAGCCGCTTGTCGAACGCGCGCATGTACCGCACCGGTGACCTTGCGCGCTGGCGCGAGGACGGCACGCTCGAATACCTGGGGCGCAATGACGATCAGGTGAAAATCCGTGGCGTGCGTATTGAACTGGGGGAAATCGAAACCTGCCTCAATCAGTTGCCGGGGATTCAGGAAGCCGTGCTGCTGGCCCGCGAAGATCAGCCCGGCCAGCCACGACTGGTGGCGTATTTCACCGAACAAGCACAGGTTGAAGCGCTGCCGGTCGGCGAGTTGCGCGCGCAACTGCTGAGCCGCTTGCCGGAGTACATGGTGCCGGTGGCGTTCGTCAAACTTGCCGCGTTGCCGTTGACCGCCAATGGCAAGGTCGACCGCAAAGCCTTGCCGGCGCCGGAGCTGTCGGCGCTGTTCACTCGCGAATACGCGGCGCCCGAAGGCGAGGTGGAAACCGCGCTGGCACAGATCTGGGCCGACGTGCTGCAGGTTGACCGGGTCGGGCGTCAGGATCACTTTTTCGAACTCGGCGGCCATTCGCTGCTGGCGATGCGCATGGTCTCGCAAGTGCGCCAACGGCTTGGCGTCGAACTGGCACTGGCTGAGCTGTTCGCCAACGCCGAACTGGCGGCGGTCGCTGCGGTACTGAGCGAAGCGGGGCGCTGCACGCAACCAGAGATTGTGCCGGTGCCGCGTGACGGCGCCTTGCCGCTGTCGTTCGCCCAGCAACGCTTGTGGTTTCTGGCGCAAATGGAAGGCGCCAATACCGCTTACAACATTCCCGTGGCCCTGCGTTTGCGTGGCCGCCTCGACGACGCTGCGCTTCAGCGTGCACTGGCGCGGATCGTTGCCCGCCATGAAACCCTGCGCAGCCGTTTCGCCCAGTTCAATGATCAGGCACAGGTGCTGATCGCGCCGGTCGACAGCGGCCTGTTGCTGCGCGTCGAGGACCTGCGCCAACACCCGCAACCCGAGCAAACCTTGCAGGCGCTGATTCAGGGCGAAGCCTCGGGGCCGTTCGATTTACAGGACGATGCGCTGATTCGCGGTCGGTTGGTCCGTTTGGCCGACGATCATCACGTGCTGTTGCTGACGCTGCACCACATCATCTCCGATGGCTGGTCGATGGGTGTTCTGACCCGCGAACTGATGGCGCTGTATCAGGCCTTCAGCCACGGTCAGCCGGATCCACTGCCGCCGCTGGCGCTGCAATACACCGATTACGCCGTGTGGCAACGGCGCTGGCTCAGCGGTGAGGTGTTGCAGCGCCAGAGCGAATATTGGCAGCAGACGCTGGCGGGCGCGCCGGCGCTGTTGCTGTTACCGACCGATCACGTGCGGCCGGCGCAGCAGGACTATGCCGGCAGCAGTGTCGACGTGGTGCTCGATGAACGTTTGAGTGCCGGCCTCAAAGCGTTGTGTCAGCGCCATGGCGTGACGCTGTACATGACGCTGATGAGCGCCTGGGCCATGCTGCTCAGTCGTTTGTCCGGTCAGTCTGAGGTGGTGATCGGCTCGCCCGTGGCCAACCGCAGCCGTGCCGAGATCGAAGGCTTGATCGGCATGTTCGTCAACACCCTGGCCTTGCGCATCGACACCTCGGGCGAACTCAGCGTCGAAGCGCTGCTGGCCCGAGTCAAGGCGCTGACGCTGGCGGCGCAGGCGCATCAGGATCTGCCGTTCGAGCAGGTGGTGGAAATTACGCGGCCACTGCGCAGTCTGGCGCACAGCCCGGTGTTCCAAGCGTTGCTCAGTTGGGACGGTCTGCAAGGCCCGGCGCTGGCCCTCGGTGATTTGACCCTGGAAGGCGTGGCGGAGCCGAGTCACTTCGCCAAGTTTGATGTCTCGCTGAACCTGAGCGAGTCCAACGGTGCGATTCGTGGTTCGCTGGAGTACGCCACGGCACTGTTCGACGAGGCGACGGTGCTGCGTTTTGCCGGATATTTCCAGCGTCTGTTGCAGGCGATGGTCGCCAATGATCAAACGGTGCTGGAACACGTGCCGCTGCTGGCGCAGGACGAACAACAGCGGCTGCTGAATGATTTCAATGCCACGGCAGTGGATTACAACCTTGAGCAGAACCTCCACGGTCTGTTCGAGGCGCAAGTGGTGCGCACGCCACAGGCGCCGGCGGTAGTCGCCGGTGAGCAGCGCCTGAGCTATGCCGAGCTGGACGCCAAGGCCAACCAACTGGCGCGGCACTTGCGTGGCTTGGGCGTGCAGGCGGATTCGCGGGTGGCGATTTGCGTCGAGCGCGGTCTGGACATGGTTGTCGGTCTGCTGGCGATCCTCAAGGCTGGCGGTGGTTATGTGCCGCTGGACCCGGCGTATCCGCTGGAACGTCTGGCCTACATGCTGGACGACAGCGCGCCGCTGGCGGTGCTGGTACAAGGTTCCACTCGCGGGCTGCTCGGTGACGTCACCCTGCCTGTGATTGATCTCGATCAAGCGCACTGGCAGTCGCTGTCGAGCGACCCTCTGCCGACCGCCGAGCTGACCCCGCAACACATGGCGTACGTGATCTACACCTCCGGTTCGACTGGCCAGCCAAAAGGCGTGATCAACGAACACACCGCGGTGGTCAACCGCTTGCTGTGGATGCAGGACGCCTACCCACTGACAGCGGCGGACACGGTGTTGCAGAAGACGCCGTTCAGTTTTGACGTGTCGGTGTGGGAGTTTTTCTGGCCGCTGATGACCGGTGCACGTCTGGTCATGGCGCAGCCCGGTGGCCACAAGGATCCGCTGTATCTCAGCGAAATCATCGAGCAGGAACGGATTACCACGCTGCACTTCGTGCCGTCGATGCTCGACGTGTTCCTTGCCCACGGCGACACCCAGCGCTGCTCGGAACTGCGTCAGGTGATGTGCAGCGGCGAAGCATTGCCGGGCAGTCTGGTGCGGCGTTTCAAACGGCAATTGCCGGGCAGTGCGTTGCACAACCTCTATGGCCCGACCGAAGCCGCCGTCGACGTGACCGCGTGGAATTGCGCCGGGCCGCTGGAGCAAACCCCGGACAACACGCCGATCGGCAAACCGATTGCCAACACCCGCATGTACATTCTCGATGGCCAACAACAACCGGTCCCGCAAGGCGTTGTCGGTGAGCTGTACATCGGTGGCGTGCAGGTGGCCCGTGGTTACCTCAATCGGCCTGAGCTGAGTGCCGAGCGCTTCCTCGATGATCCGTTCCAGGCCAATGGCCGCATGTACCGCACCGGCGACGTCGCCCGCTATCTGGCCGACGGCAACATCGAATACCTGGGCCGCAACGACGACCAGGTGAAAATCCGCGGCTTGCGTATCGAACTGGGTGAAATACAGGCACGCCTGACCCAGATCGAGGGGGTGCAGGAAGCGGTGGTGCTGGCCCGCGAAGACGTGCCCGGCGACAAGCGTCTGGTCGCGTATTACACCGGGGAACGGCTGGACATCGAAACGCTGCGCAGCCATCTGCTGGAACATTTGCCGGACTACATGGTGCCTGTGGTGTTCGTGCACCTCGATGCGCTGCCACTGAGCCCGAACGGCAAACTCGATCGCAAGGCATTGCCAGCGCCGGATCTGGCGGCATTGGTCGCGCGTGAATACGAGGCGCCGGTTGGCGAAGTGGAAATCCTTCTCGCGGCGCTCTGGGCGCAATTGCTCAACGTCGAACGCGTAGGGCGTCACGACCACTTTTTTGAGCTGGGCGGGCACTCGCTGATGGCGGTGAATCTGCTGGCGAAAATGCGTCGTGCCGGCCTCAGCGCCGATATTCGCGTGCTGTTCAACCAGCCGACGCTCGCTGCGTTGGCGGCGGCCGTCGGTGGTCAGCCGCAAGCCGAGGTCCCGGCCAATCGCATTACACCTGACTGCACGCGTATCACGCCGGCACTGCTGCCACTGCTGACGCTCGATCAAGCGAGCCTTGACCGCATCGTCGCCAGCATCCCCGGCGGCACGGCCAATGTGCAGGACATTTATCCGCTGGCGCCGTTGCAGACGGGCATTCTGTTCCATCACTTGGCGGCCGCTCACGGCGACCCCTACGTGTTGCAGGCACAGTTTGCGTTTGCCGACGAACAACGCCTGAACACCTTCACTGAAGCTTTGCAGAAGGTCATCCAGCGCCACGACATTTTGCGCACCTCGCTGTTCTGGGAAGGCCTCGAAGACCCGGTGCAAGTGGTTTGGCGCCAGGCGTCGCTGGCCTGCGAAGGTATTGCGCTGGAGGACATGAACGGCGATGCACTGGCGCAGTTGCGCGCTCGCTTCGATGCCGGCCATTACCGCATGGCCGTCAATCAGGCGCCGCTGATGCGCGTGGTCCACGCGTGGGACGCAGTCAATCAGCGGGTTGTCGCGTTGCTGCTGTTCCATCATCTGGTGATGGATCACGTCGCGCTGGAAGTGCTGCAACAGGAAATGCAGGCCTTCCTCAGCGGCCAGCCGCAACGTCTCGCCGAGCCGGTGCCATACCGCAATTACGTGGCGCAGACATTGGCCGGAATGAGCGATGAGCAGCATGAAAGCTTCTTCCGCGACATGCTCGGCGATGTCGACGAGCCTACCTTGCCTTACGGCCAGGCCCTGGCACAGGAAGGACTGGCTGAACAGGCGCGGTTGACCCTCGACCTCGGTCTGAGCCGCGACATCCGTCAGCAGGCGCGGCGTCTGGGTGTCAGCGCCGCGAGCCTGATGCACCTGGCCTGGGCGCAGGTGCTCGGGCAGTTGTCGGGCCGCGATGATGTGGTGTTCGGCACGGTATTGCTCGGGCGCTTGCACGGCGGCGAGGGCGCCGAGCGTGCCCTCGGGGTGTTTATCAATACCTTGCCGCTGCGCATCGATCTGAGCGCGCACAGTGTCAAAGGCGCGGCATTGGCTACCCATCAACGGCTGAGCCAATTGCTCCAGCACGAACACGCGCAACTGGCGCGTATCCAGCATTGCAGCGCGATGGCGCCAACCACGCCACTGTTCAGCACTTTGTTCAATTATCGTCACGGGGCTGCGGCGCCAGCGAGTTCTACCGAGGCCGCAGCGGCCTGGCAGGGCATGCAATTGCTGGAAGCCGAGGAACACAGCAATTATCGCCTGACCCTTAGCGTCGACGATCTCGGCGAAGGCTTCAGCCTCAGCGCATTGGCCGCTGCCGGCATCGACGCACGGCGTACTTGCGACTATCTGCAATGTGCCTTGCACAGCCTTGTGCAAGCGCTGGAACAGGCACCGCATCAAGGTTTCGAACGCTTGTCGATCCTGCCGGCCGCTGAGCGCGAACAACTGTTGATCGGCTTTAACACCACCCGCGCCGATTTCCCTCAGGGGCTGACCATCGGCCAGCGTTTCGAGCAGCAAGTGGCTGAGCGAGCGCACGCGCCGGCGGCGATTTTTGCTGGCGCGCGCCTGAGTTATGCCGAACTCGACCAGCAGGCCAACGCCTTGGCGCATCACCTGATTGAAGCGGGTGTGCGGCCAGATGATCGTGTGGCCATCGTTGCCCGTCGCGGCCTCGATACGCTGGTCGGACTGGTAGCGATTCTCAAGGCGGGCGCCGGTTATGTGCCGGTGGACCCGGCGCATCCAACGGAGCGTCTGAACTATCTGCTGGAGGACAGCGCGCCGGTTGCGGTGTTGACCCAAAGCGCACTGCGCGCACGCCTGCCGGCGCTGCAAGTGCCGGTGATCGATCTCGATTTGCGCCAGTGGTCAAGCAGCAGAATCGATACTCCATCAGTGCCTGCGCTGACGCCGCAACACTTGGCTTATGTGATCTACACCTCCGGTTCCACCGGGCTGCCGAAAGGCGTGATGGTCGAGCACCGCACCCTGAGCAATCTGGTCGACTGGCATTGTGCGGCGTTCGATCTGCACGCCGGCAGCCACACTTCAAGCCTCGCCGGGTTCGGTTTCGACGCCATGGCCTGGGAAGTCTGGCCGGCGTTGTGCGTCGGCGCGACTCTGCATCTGGCGCCGGCCCACGATGGCAACGAAGACATCGATGCACTGCTCGACTGGTGGCGAGCGCAGCCGCTGGACGTGAGCTTCCTGCCGACTCCGGTGGCCGAGTACGCCTTCAGCCAGGAGCAGGCGCATCCAACCCTGAAAACCTTGCTGATCGGCGGCGATCGTCTGCGCCAGTTCAATCGCAACCAGTCCTTCAAGGTGATCAACAACTACGGCCCGACCGAGGCCACGGTGGTTGCCACGTCCGGATTGATCGAGGCCGGGCAGGTGCTGCACATCGGCAAACCGCTGAGCAATGCCAATGTTTATCTGCTTGATGAGCAGCAGCGTCCGGTGCCACTCGGGGTGATGGGCGAGTTATACGTTGGCGGTGCCGGCGTCGCCCGTGGCTATTTGAACCGCCCGCAAATGACCGCCGAGCGCTTTCTGCATGACCCGTTCAGCCGCTTGCCGAACGCGCGGATGTACCGCACTGGTGACCTTGCGCGCTGGCGCGAGGACGGCACGCTCGACTACCTGGGGCGCAATGACGACCAGGTGAAAATCCGTGGCGTGCGCATCGAACTTGGCGAAATCGAGACCTGCCTTAATCAGTTGCCGGGGATTCAGGATGTCGTGCTGCTGGCCCGTGAAGATCAGCCCGGCCAGCCGCGATTGGTGGCGTATTTCACCGAAGCCACGCAAGGCGAGTCGCTGAACGTCGGCGAGCTGCGTGCGCACCTGCTGGGACAACTGCCGGAGTACATGGTGCCGGCGGCTTTTGTGCGGCTTGACGCCTTACCGCTGACGGCCAACGGCAAAGTCGACCGCAAGGCGTTACCGAAACCGGATCTGGCCGCGTTGTTCACCCGCGAATACGCCGCGCCGCAGGGCGAGACCGAAACCATCCTGGCGCAGATCTGGGCCGAGGTGCTGCAGGTCGAACGGGTAGGGCGCCATGATCATTTCTTTGAACTCGGTGGGCATTCGCTGCTGGCGATGCGCATGGTCGCGCAGGTCCGGCAACGGTTGGGGCTGGAGCTGGCGTTGGCGGATCTGTTCGCCAATGCCGAACTGGCGGCGGTCGCTGAGTGCCTGGCGGGTGCCGAGCGCAGCACCCAGCCGTCGATTGTCCCGGTAACGCGTGACGGCACCTTGTCCTTCGCCCAGCAACGCCTGTGGTTCCTCGCGCAAATGGCGGGCGGCAACTCGGCGTACAACATCCCCATCGCCCTGCGCCTGCGCGGTCGGCTCGACATCGATGCGCTGCAAGCAGCGCTGGCGCGCATCGTGGCCCGCCACGAAACCCTGCGCAGCCGCTTCATCAGTCGCGATGACACTGCGCAGGTGACGATTGCGCCGGTCGACAGCGGCTTGCTGTTGCGTGTGGAAGATTTGCGCCAAGAGCCTCAGGCCGAGGACACCTTGCAGAGGTTGTTGGAGCAGGAGGCCTCGACGGCGTTTGATCTGCAAAACGATTCGCTGATCCGCGGACAGCTGGTGCGTCTGGCCGACGATCAGCATGTGCTGTTGCTGACGGTGCATCACATCGTCGCCGACGGTTGGTCGATGGGCGTGCTGACTCGCGAATTGATGGCGTTGTATCAGGCATTCAGCCAGGACCAGCCCGATCCGCTGCCGGCGCTGACGTTGCAATACGGCGATTACGCGGTGTGGCAACGACGCTGGCTCAGCGGTGAAGTGCTGCAACGGCAAAGTGATTACTGGCAACAAACCCTCGACGGTGCGCCGGCGCTATTGACACTGCCCACCGATCGTCCGCGCCCGGCACATCAGGATTATGCCGGCAGCAACCTCGAAGTGGTGCTGGACCAACACTTGAGCGCTGGACTAAAAGCCCTGAGCCAGCGGCATGGCGTGACCCTGTTCATGACCCTGACGAGTGCCTGGGCACTGCTGATGAGTCGTCTGTCCGGGCAAGCCGATGTGGTGATCGGTTCGCCGGTGGCCAACCGCAGCCGCGCTGAAATCGAAGGGTTGATCGGCATGTTCGTCAACACCCTGGCGCTGCGTATCGATACCTCGGGCGAGCCGAGTGTCGAAACGTTGCTGGCACGGGTCAAGGCACGGACACTGGAGGCGCAGGCGCATCAGGATCTGCCGTTCGAGCAAGTGGTGGAAATCGCCCGACCGTCGCGCAGCCTGGCGCACAGTCCGCTGTTCCAGACCACGCTGAGCTGGGACAGTCACGGCGGCCCGCAACTGGCGCTGGGCGAGCTGACACTGGAAGCGGTGGCCGGCGCGGACGAGGTCGCCAAGTTCGACCTGACGCTGACATTGGGCGAGGTCAACGGCGTGATTCGCGGCTCGCTGAACTACGCCACGGCGCTGTTCGACGAATCGACCATCCGCCGCTTTGTCGGTTACTTCCAGCGGCTGCTGCAAGCGATGGTCGGCAATGATCACGCGGTACTCGAGCACCTGCCATTAGTGGCGGCGGAGGAACGTCAGCGCTTGCTCGTCGAGTTCAACGCCACCACGCGCGATTACCCCCAGACCCTGACCGTGCACGGGATTTTCCAGCAACAGGCAGCGGCGCATCCGAAGGCTGTGGCGGCGGTGCATGGCGCGCAATCGCTGAGTTATTTCGAACTGAACGCGCAGGCCAACCGCCTGGCTCATCACCTGATCGGCCAGGGCGTGCAACCGGGGGATCACGTGGCGATCCTGCTGCCACGTTCGCTGGAACTGCTGGTGGCGCAACTGGCGATTGCCAAGTGCGCGGCGGCCTATGTACCGCTGGACATCCATGCGCCGAGCGAGCGTCAGGCGTTCATGGTCGAGGACTGTCGGGCGGCCGCGCTGCTGACCCTGAGCGGCGAAGTCATCGATTACGCCGCGCCGCGTATCGATCTGGACCGGCTGACCCTCAACGGCCAGCCGACACACAACCCTAACCTGGTGCAGTCTTCCGAGGCGCTGGCGTACATCATGTACACCTCCGGCTCCACCGGCACGCCGAAAGGCGTGATGGTGCCGCACCGTGGCATCGGCCGTTTGGTGCTCAATAACGGTTACGCCGATTTCAATGCGCAGGATCGCGTGGTGTTTGCCTCGAACCCGGCGTTCGACGCCAGCACCATGGACATCTGGGGGCCGCTGCTCAACGGTGGTCGCGTGGTGATCATCGACCATCAGACCCTGCTGGATCCGCAGGCCTTCGGTCGTGAGTTGAACGCCAGTGGCGCGACGATCCTGTTCGTCACCACGGCGTTGTTCAACCAGTACGTGCAACTGATTCCGCAAGCCCTCAAAGGCCTGCGCATTCTGCTTTGTGGTGGCGAGCGCGGTGATCCGGTGGCGTTCCGTACGCTGCTGGCCGAAGCGCCGCAACTGCGTGTTGTGCATTGCTACGGCCCGACCGAAACCACCACTTACGCCACGACGTTCGAAGTGCGGGAAGTGGCGGAAAATGCCGAGAGCGTGCCGATCGGTGGAGCGATTTCCAACACCCAGGTCTATGTGCTCGATGCGCATCAGCAACCCGTGCCGATGGGCGTGACCGGCGAACTTTATATCGGCGGGCAGGGCGTGGCGCTGGGTTATCTGAATCGTCCGGATCTGACCGCCGAGAAATTCCTCCGCGATCCGTTCAGCGATAAACCCGGCGCGTTGCTGTATCGCACCGGTGACCTCGCGCGCTGGCTGGCGCCGGGGCAACTCGATTGCGTCGGGCGCAACGACGATCAGGTGAAAATCCGTGGTTTCCGCATCGAGCTGGGTGAGATCGAAAACCGCTTGCTGAACTGCGCGGGGATCAAGGAAGCCGTGGTGCTCGCGCGCCGCGACACTCAGGAGGCCACGCGTCTGGTCGCCTATTACACCGCGCACGCGGGGCAACTCGACAGCGTTGAGCTGCACGCCCAACTGTCGGCGCGCTTGCCGGAGTACATGCTGCCGACGGCTTGGGTGCAACTGGAGGTGTTGCCACTGAACAACAACGGCAAGATCGACCGCAAGGCGCTGCCGGCGCCGACCCAGGCCGCCATGCTCAGCCGGGTCTATGTGGCGCCGACCACGGCGCTGGAGGAAAACCTGGCGCGCATCTGGGCCGGGTTATTGCAGGTCGAGCAGGTGGGACGACACGACAATTTCTTCGAGCTAGGCGGGCATTCGTTGCTGGCGATGCGCATGCTGTCGCAGGTTCGCCAACAGCTGGACGTGGAGCTGACCCTGGCCGAACTGTTCGCCAACCCGGAACTGGCGGCCGTGGCGCAGGTGTTGAGCCAGGCTGCGCGCAGCACGTTGCCGGAGATTGTCCCGGCAGCGCGTGAGCAAGCGCTGCCGCTGTCGTTTGCGCAACAGCGCCTGTGGTTCCTGGCGCAAATGGACGGTGGCAACACGGCGTACAACATCCCGCTGGGCCTGCGTCTGCGCGGGCGGCTGGATGAAGACGCGCTGCAACGGGCACTGGCGCGCATTGTCGAGCGCCACGAAACCCTGCGCAGCCGCTTCACCCAGATCGACGATCTAGCGCAGGTGCTGATCGTGCCGGCCGATGCCGGTCTGTTGCTGCAAGTTGAAGATTTGCGCCAGCACCCGCAGGCCGATAACGCCTTGCGTGGGCTGATCGAAGAGCAAGCCGGCGCACCGTTCAATCTTGCTCGCGATTCGCTGATTCGCGGGCGATTGGTGCGTCTGGCCGACGATCACCACGTGCTGTTGCTGACGCTGCATCACATCATCTCCGATGGCTGGTCGATGGGTGTGCTGACCCGTGAGTTGGCGGCGTTGTATCAAGCCTTCAGCCATGACCAGCAAGACCCGTTGCCAGCGCTGGCGCTGCAGTACAGCGATTACGCGGTGTGGCAACGCCGTTGGCTCAGTGGCGAGGTGCTGCAACGGCAGAGCGATTACTGGCAGCAGACCCTGGCCGGTGCTCCGGCGTTGCTGACGCTGCCGACCGATCGTCCGCGTCCGGCGCAACAGGACTTTGCCGGCAGCCATGTCGACGTGGTGCTGGGCGCGCCGCTGAGTCGCGGACTGAAAGCGCTGTGCCAACGTCGCGCGGTGACGCCGTACATGGTGATCCTCAGCGCCTGGGCGATGTTGCTCAGTCGCTTGTCCGGGCAGACCGACGTGGTCATCGGCTCGCCGGTGGCCAACCGCACCCGCGCCGAGATCGAAGGCTTGATCGGTATGTTCGTCAACACCCTGGCGCTGCGCATCGACACCTCGGGCGCACTCAGCGGCGAAGCGTTGCTGGCGCGGGTCAAGGCGCAAACCCTGGCGGCGCAGGCGCATCAGGATCTGCCGTTCGAACACGTGGTGGACATCAGCAAACCGCTGCGCAGTCTGGCCCACAGCGCGTTGTTCCAGACCCTGCTGAGCTGGGACAACAACGACGGCCCGAGCGTGCAACTTGGCGACCTGACGCTGGAAGGCGTGGCGGGGGAAAGCCACTTTGTGAAGTTCGACCTGTCGCTGAGTCTCGGCGATAGCGCCGATGGCGTTCGCGGCTCCCTGCGTTATGCCACGGCATTGTTCGATGAATCGACGGTGCGGCGTTTTGTCGGTTACTTCCAGCGCTTGCTCGCTGCACTGGTGAGCGATGAGCAAACGCTGCTGGAGCAGGTGCCGCTACTGGCGCAAGACGAACGTCAGCGCCTGTTGCACGACTTCAACGCGAGCGAAGTCGACTGCCCGCTGGAACAGCCGTTGCACTGCTTGTTTGAAGCGCAGGTGCGGATTAAGCCCGAGGCCATCGCCGTGCAGTCCGAAGCCGGGTGCCTCACCTATCGCCAACTCAATGCGCGGGCCAACCAACTGGCTCATCACTTGCGCGAACAGGGCGTGCAGCCGGATTCATACGTGGCGATTTGCGTTGAGCGCGGGCTGGATCTGGTGGTCGGTCTGCTCGGCATTCTCAAAGCGGGCGGGGCCTATGTGCCGCTGGATCCGGGGTATCCGGCGGAACGTCTGGCCTACATGCTCAAGGACAGCGCGCCGGTCGCGCTGCTGGTGCAAGCGGCGACGCGTTCGCTGTTCGCCGCGCGTGCAACGACCTTGATCGACCTCGACCAAGGTCATTGGCAACAGCTGCCTGATCATGATCCGCAGGTGCACGGCCTGAGTGCCGCGAACCTGGCCTACATGATCTACACCTCCGGCTCCACCGGCCTGCCGAAAGGCGTGATGATCGAGCATCGCAGCGCCTGCAACATGGTGCATTGGGGTTCGCAGATCAGTGCGCCGACCGAGCATGGCGCTCTGCTGCAAAAGGCTCCGTTCAGTTTCGACAGTTCGGTGTGGGAGATTTTCTGGCCGCTGTGTTCCGGCCTGCGTCTGGTACTGGCGCGGCCGGATGGCAACCGCGATTCGGCCTATCTGGTGCAGGCGATTCGCGAGCAGCAAGTGACGGTGGTCAAGTTCGTGCCGGCGCTGCTGCAGGACTTCATTGAGCAGGAAGGTGTCGAGCAGTGCAGCAGCCTCACCGATGTGCTCAACGGTGGCGGAGAACTCAGCGCGGCACTGGTGCGTCAGGTGCGCGATCGCCTGCCGTGGGTGCGTTTGCACAACGTTTACGGCCCGACCGAAACCACGGTCGACAGCACCGGCTGGACGCTTGAACCGGATCAACCGGTACCGCACAGCGTGGTGCCGATCGGCAAGGCGCTGAGCAACACGCGTTTGTACGTCCTCGATGCTTACGATCAACCGGTGCCGCAGGGTGTCAGCGGCCAGTTGCACATTGGCGGCGTGGGTGTGGCGCGCGGTTATCACGGTTTGCCGCAGATGCAGGCCGAGCGTTTCATCGACAGCCCGTTCGTGGCCGGTGATCGGCTGTACCGCACCGGCGATCTGGCGCGCTATAACAACAACGGCGATCTGGAATTCCTCGGGCGCAACGACTTCCAGATCAAGCTGCGCGGCTTGCGTCTGGAACCAGGCGAAATCGAAGCGCGGCTGATCGAACATCCAGCGATCCGCGAAGCGGTGGTGATGGTGCGCGATGAACGTCTGGTGGCTTGGTACACACTGCGCGCGGGGCTGCAGGCGCCAGGACTGGACGTCTTGCGCGCTCATGTGCTGGAGCGTTTGCCGGAATACATGGTGCCCGGCGCCTATGTGCTACTCGACGCATTGCCGCTGACCCCCAACGACAAGGTCGATCGCAAGGCCTTGCCAGAGCCGGGCGCCGACGCGGTAATCAACCGTCCTTATGTGGCGCCGCAAGGCGAGGTGGAAACCGCGATGGCGCGGATCTGGGCGGACGTGCTCGGCGTCGAGCAGGTCGGTCGTCACGACAACTTCTTCGAGTTGGGCGGACATTCGTTGCTCGCGGTGCGGCTGGTCAATCTGCTGCAACGCGGCGGATTGCAAGTGTCGCTGGCCGAATTGTTCCAGCACCCGAGCATCGAGTCGGCTGCGGCGTTGCTTGCTCAGGACGAAATCGCCGGACAACCGGAGGGGCTGGTCGTGGTGCGTGCCGGGGAGCGTGGCACGCCGCTGTTCCTGGTGCATGAATTCAGTGGCCGCGACGTGTATTTCCCGACGCTGGCGCAGCACATTGGCGGTGAGTTTGCGATTTATGGCCTGCCCGGCGTGCCGCTGGGTCAGCCACAGCTGCGCACAATCGAATGCATGGCCACGCGGATGGCCGGGATCATCCGTTCGGTGCAGCCACACGGGCCGTATCGTTTGGCGGGCTGGTCGTTCGGCGGGGTGCTGGCCCATGAGGTCGCTCAACAATTGCTTGGCCAGGATCAACCGGTGGAGTTCATCGGCATGCTCGATAGCTACGCGCCCAACTCGCTGGCCCAGGACAAGGCGATGTGGAGCGGCAAGGATCTCGACAAGCGCCAGTTGCTTGGGCATTGCCGGGGGCGTGCGCTGATGCTCGGTGCCGATGGCGCCGCCGCGTTGGTGTCGGTCGAGGCTCTGGAGGCCGAGATGGAGCAGTTGGATTTCCACGCGCTGTTCCAGCGTTGCCAGGTGCAGCAACTGACCGATCCGGAACTGGCCACGGTCAGCGCGGCCGATGCCTGGCATTACTTCGATCGCGAGGCGGCGCATCGCTTGGCCTTGGCGCATTACCGGGTCAGCCCGGCGAGCCAGACGATTCATCTGTTCCGCGCCCAGGAGTTGATGGACGGGCAGTCTGTGCCAAGCCCGACACGCGGTTGGGAGGAGCGCTTCGACAGGCGTCTGTTGCAATGCATCGACATCCCCGGCGATCACCGCAGCATGATGAAAAACCCGCATATTCAGGCGTTGGCGCAGGCCATCACTCAGGCACTTGAGGCGGTAGTCGCGCCCGCCACGGCGGTGTATCAGCCGCTGCTGACGATCCAGAGCGGACACGTCGGGCATGCGCCGATTTTCTGCGTGCCGGGGGCAGGTGACAGCGTCACCGGGTTCATTCACCTGACCGAAGCGATTGGCCCGGAGTGGCCGATCATCGGCCTGCAACCGCGCGGGCTGGACGGCAGCAGTGTGCCGCACAGTCAGGTCGAGGCCGCTGCCGCTTTTTATCTGCAGGCGATCGCGCAGGCTTACCCGCAAGGCCCGGTGCATTTGATCGGCCACTCCTTTGGCGGTTGGGTCGCGCATGCCATGGCGGCGCAGTTGCAAGCGGTCGGGCGCGAGGTGGCTTCGCTGACGTTGATCGACAGCGAAGCGCCGGGCGGCAACGGCACGGCAGGCAAACCGTACACCGGCACGGCGGCGCTGGAGCGCTTGATTGACACCCTGCAACTGTCCAGTGGCAAGTCGCTGGAGATCGATCCGCAGGTGTTTGCTGACGCTGATGACGCTACGCAAATGCGCCTGCTGCATGCCGGGATGGTGCGCGCTGGCGTGCTGTCGGAGCGCGCCGCGGCGGATGCGATGCATGGCCCGGTCCGCACCTTCGCTACAGCCTTGCGCACGGTCTATCAACCGCCACTGGCCTACACCGGGCCGGTGCGGCTGGCGCTGGTCGATGACCCGACGCTGGATGCGTGGGGCAATCAGCGCGAGCAAGCGGCGATGGTCGAGGGCTGGCAACGCCAGGTCGCGGATCTGGCGGTGTGGTACGGGCCGGGCAACCACTTCACGATTCTCAAGGCGCCCAACGTCTTCAGTCTCGCGGCGTGGTGGCATGACGGCCTGAAAGTGCCGGCCGGCCAAGTGGTTTCCTGATTGTTGTTTATCTACCAGAGCCCGGTCGCTGGCCGGGCTCACCCCTGAACGGACTTGTGGTTATTTATGGAAAAGTCGAAGTTGCGCAAAGTCGGTATGGGTCTGGCGTTGGTGGTAGTGGCGGGATTGGCGTTCTACGCGGTGCAGGCACCGGCCGAGGCGCCGCAATACCTGACCGCCCCGGTTGAACGCAGTGATATTGAAAACGCGGTGCTGGCCACCGGGTTGCTCGAAGGCATCAAACAAGTGGACGTCGGCGCGCAAGTGTCCGGGCAATTGAAGTCGCTCAAGGTCAAGGTCGGCGACAAGGTGAAGAAAGGCCAATGGCTGGCGGAAATCGATCCGCTGGTGTTGCAGAACACTCTGCGTCAGGCCCAGGTGGATGAGGAGAACCTGCAGGCGCAAAAACGCGCCACGCAGGCTCAACTCAGGCAGACCAAAGCGATTTACGAGCGCTACAAGAACTTGCAGGACGACGCGTCGATCTCGCGCCAGGATTTTGAAACCGCCGAGTCGGATTATCAGGTGCAGCAGGCCAATCTGATGTCGCTGGATGCGCAGATCAAAAGTGCGCATATCCAGATCGACACGGCCAAGGTCAATCTGGCCTACACGCGCATCGTCGCGCCGATCGATGGCGACGTGGTCGGGGTCGTCACCCAGGAAGGTCAGACGGTGATCGCCAGCCAACTGGCGCCGGTCCTGCTGAAGCTGGCGGATCTGGACACCATGACGGTCAAGGCGCAGGTTTCCGAAGCGGATGTGATTCACATCGCCCCGGGGCAAGAGGTGTATTTCACCATTCTTGGCGAGGACAAACGCTACTACGCGAAATTGCGCGGCACCGATCCGGCGCCACAGAACTTTCTTGAAACGCCGCCCGCCGGCACGCCGAAACAAAGCAGCGCGGTGTTCTACAACGCCTTGTTCGAGGTGCCGAACCCCGACCATCGTTTGCGCATTTCGATGACCGCGCAGGTGCGCATTATCCTCGACACCGCCAAGTCGGTGCTGACCGTGCCGGTCGCGGCGCTCGGGCCGCGCAATGCCGATGGCAGTTTTCCGGTACGGGTGCTCGACGCCAAGGGCCACGCGCAGTCGCGCAATGTGCAGACCGGGATCAACAACAACGTCAAAGTGCAGATCAATGATGGTCTGGCGGAAGGTGATCGCGTGGTCATTGGTGATCCGCTGACGAATGTGGCGGGGGCCTGAGCATGACTGAGCCACTGTTGCAGCTCACCGGCATCACGCGCAGTTTCACCGCTGGCGACCGCGAATTTCTCGCGCTAAAGAACATCAACCTGACTATCAATGCCGGGGAAATGGTCGCGATTATCGGCGCCTCGGGCTCCGGGAAATCGACCCTGATGAACATCCTCGGTTGCCTCGATTACGCCACTGCCGGCAGCTACAAAATCAACGGCCAGGAAACCCGCGATCTGGACAATCAGGCCCTGGCCGAGCTGCGCCGCGACTACTTCGGTTTCATCTTCCAGCGTTACCACTTGCTGCCGCATTTGAGCGCGATGCACAACGTCGAGATGCCGGCGATTTATGCCGGCACGCCGCAGCTTCAGCGCCACGCCCGCGCACGTGAGTTGTTGGCGCGGCTGGGTCTGGAAGGGCATTTGACGCATCGGCCGAGCCAGCTCTCCGGCGGTCAGCAGCAGCGGGTGAGTATCGCCCGCGCCTTGATGAACGGCGGCGAAGTGATCCTCGCCGACGAGCCGACCGGCGCACTCGACACGGCCAGCGGCAAAGAGGTGATGCGCATCCTCCTAGAGCTGCACGCGGCGGGGCATACGGTGATTCTGGTGACCCACGACCCGAAAGTCGCGGCCAATGCCGAGCGCATCATCGAAGTCAGCGACGGCGAAATCCTCAGCGACCGCGCCAACGAACGCGACACCACGCACTTGCTCAGCGATGAACCGGTGACACCGAAAGCCACCGCCTCTCGACGTCTTGTTGCCAGTCTCGGTTTGTTCAAAGAGGCGTTCGCCATGGCCTGGGTAGCATTGATCTCGCACCGCATGCGTACCTTGCTGACCATGCTCGGCATCGTCATCGGCATCACCTCGGTGGTGTCGATTTCGGCGGTCGGGGAGGGCGCGAAGAACTACGTGCTCAAGGACATCGCCGCCATTGGCAGCAATACCATCGATGTCTATCCGGGCAGCAGTTATGGCGACAAACGTGCCGCCGCCATCGAAACCCTGACGCCGGCCGATGTCACCGCGCTGAATCAGTTGTATTACGTCGACAGCGCCACGCCGATGATCGGCCGCAGCCTGTTGCTGCGCTATCGCAATATCGATCTGGATGCGCAGGTCAACGGCGTCAGCGACCAGTACTTCAAGGTGCGCGGGATCAAGATGGCCGCGGGCATCCCGTTCAGCGAAAGCGATGCGCGACGCCAGGCGCAGGTGGTGGTCATCGATCACAACACCCGCCAACGTTTGTTCGGGCAAGACGTGGATCCGTTGGGTCAGGTGATCCTGATCGGCAACCTGCCGTGCACAGTGATCGGCGTGGCCGCGCAGGATAAAAGCCTGTTCGCCTCGGGCAAGACCCTCAACGTCTGGGTGCCCTACGAAACGGCCGCCGGGCGGGTGTTGGGTCAGCGTTATCTGGACAGCATCAGCGTGCGCATGAAGGACGGCCAGCCGAGCAAAGTGGTGGAAGAGCACGTCACCCAACTGCTGCTGCAACGCCACGGCACCAAGGATTTCTTCACCAACAACCTCGACAGCGTCCTGCAGACCGTGCAGAAAACCAGCCGCTCGCTGGCGTTGTTGCTGTCGCTGATTGCGGTGATTTCTTTGGTGGTCGGTGGTATCGGCGTGATGAACATCATGCTGGTGTCGGTGACCGAGCGAACCCGCGAGATCGGTATTCGCATGGCGGTGGGCGCGCGGCAGTCGGACATTCGTCAGCAGTTTCTGGTGGAGGCGGTGATGGTGTGTCTGTTGGGCGGGGCGATCGGGATTTCGCTGTCGTATGCGATCGGGCATCTGTTTTCGGTGTTTATCAAGGAGTGGGAGATGGTGTTTTCGCTGGCGTCGGTGCTGACGGCGGTGGTGTGCTCGACGTTGATCGGGATTGTGTTTGGCTTTGTGCCGGCGCGGAATGCTTCGCGGCTTGATCCGATTGAGGCGTTGGCGCGGGATTAAAAGCTGACCCTCACCCTAGCCCTCTCCCGGAGGGAGAGGGGACTGACCGGGGTGTTTGCTGAAGATGCACCGACGTGAACTACCGAGTCGAACTCAGGTTTGAAAAGCACAAAGATCGGCTCCCTTTCCCCCTCGCCCCCCTGGGGGAGAGGGCTGGGGTGAGGGGGAAAATCCCACTGACACACCGAAAAACCTGAAACCACCGCCATCCAGAATTTCCATCAATAAACACAACGCCGATTGCCCGTTTAAATTACACGACCCGTTACGTCATACCGCCTACAACACCTTGCGTCGTTACCTACGCGTACGCCAGAATCCGCCGGCTTACGCGGCTATGGGTCGGGATATATCGTTTGCCTGGCACTGCAAATCAGTGATCGGGTTTGGTAGCCCGCTTCGGTACCGCCGTATGGCGCCACCTTATGCGGTCTCTTTTTGCGGCTGCGTTTTATATGGTGGACATGCGTGGGGCTCATTCATGAGCGCCGGGTTTCCGTATCGACCGGTCTACCAACCCGCGCATGGCCGCCACCTTCGTTTGGTAGCTAAAGTGATGGCTCCGGTCAATTTCGATACGAGACTTTATCTATGTTCAAAGCCACACCCAACCCACCAGATACCGATCCGATCCCCTACGACGCCGCGCTCGAACCTGAAAACATCAAAGAGGCCACAGAGCGGGCGATCAATTTCTATCTCAATCCTTCCGCGCTCAAAACCTCAAAACCCACCCGCAAAACCGGCAAGATCTACCTGATCGACCCCACCGTTGATGACGAAACCCTGATCGTTGAAGCCTACGAATCGTTGTCATCGGCCAGTGACATGGCCACGCCCTATACGCCCAACGCTATGTTCCGGGTCAACCCGCAAACCGATACCGAATCCCTGCTGGCAAACGCCTGTGAATCGCTGGCCTCGGCCTCGGTCATGTTGTGTGATTTTGCCGGGATGCTGGAGGGGCCGCATCGCCAGACCTTGCTGGGCATCGCGCAAGTGGTGACGTTGGGGGAATTGGCGGTGAATCAGGCATTGGAGCACGTCGCGGGAGTGCCCTCACCCTAACCCTCTCCCAGTGGGAGAGGGGACTGACCGAGATGTTCTTTCGAGCTACGCCGACGTGAGATACCGAGTCGAACTCAGGTTTGAACAGCACAAAGTTCGGTTCAAAAGTCGAACTCAGTTTCGAATTCAACCGAGGTCGGCTCCCTTTCCCCCTCGCCCCCTTGGGGGGAGAGGGCTGGGGTGAGGGGGGAGATCTCACTGACACACCCAAAAAACCGAAACGCTCACTATCCCTGCGTATCACGCCGCACTCGACGCCAACGCCTCCAACGGCGAATACATCCAGCGCATCAACGAATGCCGCCCGCTGATGCCCAACTTGATCGCCGCCCGTTTCAGATAACTCTCCACGGTGTTGACCTTCAACGCCAACTGCTCGGCCAGTTCCGGCGCCGTGCGCCCGGCGAGCAGGCCGACACACACTTCGGTTTCGCGGTTCGACAGACTCAGCCCCAGTTGCTCCAGACGCTCGTCAAAGCGCAGGCGCAAGGTTTCCAGGCCGTTGCCTTCGGCTGACTCGGGTGGGCTTTGTGGATCAGGGCTGGCCGGTTGCAGGGCGTTGATGTGCTTTTCCACCATCGGCAGCAGCACCGGGGAGATGTCCTGCAACAGGCTGCGTTCCTGCGCGGAAAAGCGCTGCGACTCGTCGTTGCGATACACCGAAATCACGTAGCGGTAGCCGTCCTTGCGCCGGGTCAGGTGCAGTTGCGAGGCGTCCGCGCTGGTCGCGGTCGGCGGATTCTGTAAATGGTGGGCCGCCGCACTGTGTTCGGAAAACACCGTTTCGGCGAGCAGGGCTGGCTCTTTCAGCGGCTCAGGCTCGCTGCGGCTCGACGCGCGGCCCACCGGTTCGACACGCATCTGCCGGATGTGCGTGGCGTCTACCGCCAGTTGCGTCAGGATCAGGTCATGCAGCATGCGCGGAAAATGCCGGCTGCCGGTGCTGGCAATGACCTTGCCGATGTGGGGGAACAAGTGTGAGTTCATATGCGTGTCATCCCTGAGAGGCGTTAATTCAAAAACGTCTGCAGCACTGTCGACGATCTCCTTGGTCGACGAAATACCGCAGACTTGGATCCTATCCTAGTACAACGTTTGAGCGACGGTTTAATGAAGGTGTTATTAGCTCATAACCGCGACGTCAGGTTGCTTGCCCTGTGAGCACCAGCGATTGCGGCCTTGCTGCTTGGCTTGATACAGGCAGGTATCGGCTGCTTTCAACAGGGTCGCCGGGGTTACCGTGTCATCGACTGGATGCCAAGTGGTAATCCCGGCGCTGGCGGTGACATAGCCCAATGGATGCCCGGCGTGCTCCAGTTTCAGTGCGCGGATAGCCTGCAGTATGTCTTCGGTAACCTGAATGGCGCCGGCATTGTCGGTGTTGGGCAACAGCACGGTGAATTCTTCGCCGCCGTAGCGCACCGCGAGGTCACTCGGTCGTTTGACCGCTTGCTGGATCGCCTGCCCGACAGCGCTCAGGCAATCATCGCCCGCCGCATGGCCATACTGGTCGTTGTAGCGTTTGAAGTGGTCGACATCGAGCATGATCAATGACAGCGCCGAACCCTGTCGCCGCGCCAGACGGATTTCGTCCATCAGCGCGTTGTCCAGGCGTCGGCGGTTGCCCAGCCCGGTGAGGCTGTCAGTCAGCGCCATGTCGCGCATGGTCTGGTGCGCGTAGCGAATTTCCCGCTCCATGGCCATGCGCTGGCGCAACTGGTGCAGCACCACCAGGCCGAAGCCGCTGAGTACCAAAATCAGAAACACCAGAACGAAGCCGTTTTTCAGCAAATCCTGCTGCCACGGTTCGATGATCGAATCCCGTGAAAGCCCGGCCTCGACCACCAGCGGATAGGTGGTGAGCGCGCGATAGCCATACAACCGCTCAGTGTCGTCGACCACCGCGCGGACTTGCGCGATACCGGCGTTGGCGTTGGGCAGGTAGACCTTGAAGATCTCGCTGTTGGCCAGGCTTTTGCCGATCACCGACGCGATGAACGGCCGGCGCACGAGGATGGTGCCGTCGCGTCTGGCCAGCACCAGTGCGCCTTTGTCATCGATCCTGAAGTCGCCGTAATAGTCGACAAAGTAGCTGACCTTGACCGTGCCCAGCAGCACCCCGGCGAACGAGCCATCGGGATTGTTCAGGCGGCGGGAGACGGGAATGATCAAGTCATGGGTCGACCGGCTTTCGACCACCTCACCGATGCGCACTTGCCGATCATCATGGCTGCGGTGGTACTGAAAGTAATCGCGATCGGCATTGTTGGCGGTCTCGGGCGTGACCTCCTTGTCGGTGACGATCCACTGCCCATCCGCCCCGTAGATAAACAAGCCATGCAGCTGCGGCATGATTTTCGATTGCTGCACCAGCAATTTGTGAATACGGGGCACGTCGAGGTTCTGCAGTCCATCGCCTTCGATCCGCTCACTCAGGGCGGCGGTCAGCACATCCATTTGGCGAATGGTGTCTTCGGCATGCTGTGCAGTGGCGCGGGCCAGGTTGGTCACCGAATCGCGCGCGGAGGCGAATGCAGCGCGATAGTCGCGCCAGGTGCGCCAGCTCTCGACCGTCAGAAAGGCCAGTACCACCACCAGCATAAAGCTGACCGTAAGGCGGAATGTCGAGCCGGCGCGCACGGCGTTACGGGCAGAAGCGGCTCTGCTCGGGTCTTCGGTGTTCGGCTCTGGCGGACGGCGTCCGAGCATGAACCTCTCCTTTTTTCATACGTAAGGCATCGCAACAGTATGACAAGGATCGCCAGGAAGTTCGGAGCGGAGCGTGCTTTATTGCCTGATTGTCCTGGATAAGTTGACGGTGAAACGCTTTTCAGCCGATTTATCCCGTCCCTGTGCGTCAGTAATCTGTACCCAACTTGAACGCAACAACAAATTCAAAAACTCAAAAGGGACGCACACCATGACTACTCCAACCTACAACCGCTTGAACAAAGACGACGCCATCGTGCTGTTGGTTGATCACCAGACTGGTCTGATTTCTCTGGTGCAGGACTTCTCGCCCAACGAATTCAAGAACAACGTGCTGGCCCTGGCCGATCTGGCCAAGTTCTTCGAACTGCCGACAATCCTCACCACCAGTTTCGAACAAGGCCCGAACGGCCCGCTGGTACCCGAGTTGAAAGAGATGTTCCCGGATGCGCCGTACATTGCTCGCCCAGGTCAGATCAACGCTTGGGACAACGAAGATTTTGTGAAGGCAATCAAGGCTACCGGTCGCAAGCAGATCATCATTGCCGGTGTAGTAACGGATGTCTGCGTAGCGTTCCCGACCTTGTCGGCGCTGGCAGAAGGGTTTGATGTGTTTGTGGTGACCGACGCTTCCGGCACCTTCAACACCACCGTGCAACAGGCTGCATGGAGCCGCATGACTCAGGCCGGTGCGCAGATGATGAACTGGTTCTCGGTGGCGTGTGAGCTGCACCGCGACTGGCGCAACGATATTGAAGGCTTGGGTAACTTGCTGTCGCAGCGTATCCCCAACTACCGCAATCTGATGAACAGCTACTCGGCGCTGACTGCTCAGCAGAAGTAAGCGAACGCGACCCGACAAAAGCCTGCCCTCAAAGCAGGCTTTTGTCGTGTCTGCGCTTTAAAGCGCTGGCAGCGTTGCGATGGCGTTACTTCAGGTTATGGCTGAAGAACTCGGTCAATTTGGCGAAGGGAATCAGGTTGACCCGGTCGTACAGGTCGACATGGCCGGCCCCTGGAATGATCAGCAGCTCTTTGGGCTCGGCCGCGCGCTGGTACGCGTCTTCACTGAATTCGCGGGAGTGCGCCTGAGCACCGGCAATGAACAGCAGCGGACGCGGGGAGATGCTTTCGATGTCATTGAACGGGTAGAAGTTCATGAACTTCACATTGCTGACCAGCGTCGGCATGGTGGTGGTCTGCGGCGAAGCGCCGGTCGGCGTGACCTGACCACGCGGTGTGCGGTAGAAATCGTAGAACTCGTCACCCACCGCGTTGCCGGTGAGTTTCAGCGGTGTGCCGCCGGTGTAGCGGATCGGGCCGCCCCAGAACTGCGCGTTACGCTGCTGCGCCGCCTGTTCAATGATGGATTGGCGTTGCGCTAGCGTGAGCGAATGTTTGAGGCCGTTACGGTTGGCAGCACCCATGTCGTACATGCTGACGGTGGCAATCGCCTTCAAACGTGGGTCGATCTTGGCGGCACTGATGGCGAAGCTGCCGCTGCCGCAAATACCGATAACGCCGATACGCTCGCGATCGACCAGTGGGCGAGTGCCGAGAAAGTCCACCGCCGCGCTGAAGTCTTCGGCATAAATGTCCGGCGCAACCGACTGGCGTGGCAGGCCCTCGCTTTCGCCCCAGAAGGACAAGTCGAACGACAGCGTGACAAAGCCTTGTTCGGCCATTTTGGTCGCGTAGAGATTGGCACTTTGCTCCTTCACTGCGCCCATCGGGTGGCCGACGATGATCGCGGCATTTTTTGACTGTGGATCAAGGTTCTTCAGGCTGAACAGATTGCCTGCGACCTTCATCCCGTACTGGTTCTTGAAGGTGACCTTTTCCACGGTCACTTTATCGCTGGTGTAGAAGTTGTCTGCGCCGTTCGACATATCGGCTCCCATGGCTGAAAAAGTACTGAAGAGCAGCCCGAAGGCCAAGCAAAAACCTTTCACTGGAATGTCCTTGCGATTGAGGGTTTATTCGTCTGAGCCTGTGCCCGAACATTCTCTCGATCAGCTCCTCAGCGCCGTAGTGCATTCCTCTGGATTGCTTGCCTGATCCACTGAATCTGGATTTTCAACGCCACGCAGACACGAGATGGCGGCAATGAGAGGGCAGGGAAGGGATATGGATTACGCAGAGGATTCAGCGCTGGCCTCAACCACTCCGGTTTCAGCCTGACGACCGTTGCGCTGGGTTTCCGGAACCCCGATCGCGAGCAGGACAACCGCCACCGCCGCAATACCGGCCAAGGTCAGAAACGCCGCGCTGTAACCAGCCTCTTGCACGACGAATCCGGCGAGGCCGTTGCTCAGTGCCGCGCCCAGTCCAAAGGCGGTTGTCAGTGCGCCGAGGCTGACGTTGAAGTGGCCGGTGCCCTGGGTGAGGTCTTTGACCATGATCGGAAACAAGGCGCCGAACAGGCCGGCGCCGACACCGTCGAGCATCTGCACCGCGACCAGCCAATAGGCATCGTCCGACAGCGTATAGAGCACACCGCGCAGCGGCAGGATCAGAAAACCGGCCAGCAGCAGCGGTTTGCGTCCCCACACATCAGCTTTCGCCCCGACCAGTAATGCCGCCGGCACCATCACCAGTTGCGCCGCGACGATGCACGCCGAGGTCAGCGGGGTGGCCATCTGCAAATTGGCTTGCGCGAGTTTTTGACTCACCAACGGCAACATCGCCGCGTTGGCGAGGTGGAACAGCGCACAGCAAATGGCGAACAGCAACAACGAGCGGTTGCCGAGCAGCACCGACAAACCGGAAGGCTGGCGATGGCCAGCGTCGGCCGGGTCCAGTCCGCGGGCCTGATCATGGTTGATCGCGTCTGGCGACACGCAGGCAATCGCGATGACACTGGCCAGGGCCATGGCCGCCATCAGATAGAACACCGCCACCGGTCCGAACAGATACGCGAACACGCCGGCGAGGAGGGCGGCGCAGGCATTGCCGGCATGATTGAAGGTTTCATTGCGCCCGGTTCGGCGCGTAAACGCTCGCGGCCCGGTCATGCCCAAGGTGATTGCGCAAATGGCCGGGGCGAATATCGAGGCGGCCATTGCACTCAGGGTTTGCGTCAACGCCACCCACGTGAACGACGTCACGAACGGCAGCAGCAGGCAACTGCCGGTTACCAGCAGCGCGGCGATCGCAATCAACGCACGTTTGCGTCGGCTGTTGTCGACCCAGGCGCCGGCGGGTGTTTGGGTGATCAGCGCGGCGACTCCGGCGATGGTCATCACCAGACCAATGCTCGCCGGCTCCCAGTGATGCACCGCCAACAGGTAAATGGCCAGATAGGGGCCGAGGCCGTCGCGCACGTCGGCGAGGAAAAAGTTCAGGCTGTCCAGTGACAGGTTGTTGCGGCGATCGAGGTCAGCGGCCACGGCGGTATCTTCAATATTTGAGGTTTGCGGATGGTTTCAACCTCAGCAAGCCTAATGACCTGCGGCCGTGAATATAAGTTGCAGGCCGCCGCCGTGTCGTTGCGAAACATCGCCAAGGGGCTGAAAACGACGTTCCGTCATACGGTTGCTGCACGTTCGACGCGCTACTTGTATCCTTGCGCCGGTCGAGGACATACGACCGCTGTTATTGCCTTGAATCAGTAACGGCCGGAACGGGAAACCGGACTTTCCATTAGGTACTTTCGTGAAGCGTGATACCCACCTCGTCATCCTCTTGCTGCTGGTCATCGGCTGCTCTCTGGCGTCGCTGACCATTTGGAAAGTGCTGTCCTCGCGCGATCGCGCGCTGGAGGAAGTCAACGTGCACGGGTTGAACCTGACCCAGGCACTCGAGACCTATTCCGAGGGCATTGTCCGGCAAAGTTCGCTGCTGCTGCTCGGGCTGGTCGAACGCCTGGAAACCGAAGGCAGTGGCCCCGCGCAGATCCAGCGCTTGGGTGCGCTGATCAACCGCCAGCAGCCGTTGATGCCACAAATGAGCGGGATCACCATCTATGACCGTCAGGGCCATTGGCTGATGTCGTCGAACCGGCCGATCCCGGCGGGGGCCAACAGCAGTGATCGGGTCTACTTCATTCATCATCGTGACGACCCGAGCCGCGAACCTTTTATCGGGCCACCCATCCGTAGCCGCTCCAATCAGGAGTGGGTGATCACCGTCAGCCGCCGTTTCAACGATGATCGTGGCGAGTTTGCCGGGGTGGTGGCCGTGACCTTGGGCGTGGAAAACTTCCTGCGCCTGTTCGGCAAACTCGATGTCGGGCAGGAAGGTGCCATCGGTTTGTCGTACACCGACGGCACATTGCTGGTTCGCTATCCGTTCCGCGAACAGGACATGGGCCGCAACTTTTCCAAGTCACCCATCTACGCCAAGTACCTGGTCGATCAATCGGTCGGTACCGCGTCGTATACCTCCAGCCTGGATGGCGTCGAACGCCTCTACGCCTTCCGCAAAAGCGAGAAGTTGCCGCTGATTACCACGGTCGCCATCGGCAAGCGTGAAGCGCTCACCGCGTGGCGAACGGAAGCGCTGTTGTCGGCGGTGGTGGTGGCGGGGTTGTTGGGCCTTACCGGACTGATCGGCTGGTTCTTGATCCTCGATATCCGGCGCCGGACCCAGGTGGAAGGCGAACTGCGCATTGCTCAGCAGCAGTTGCTCGGCTCCAATCGACAGCTGGAACTGTTGGCCATGAAGGATGCGCTGACCGGTCTGGCGAATCGGCGCTGCTTCGACCAGACCCTGGCCACAGAGGCGCGGCGGGCACAGCGCGACGGCTCATCGCTGGCCTTGCTGATGATCGATATCGACTATTTCAAACTGTTCAATGATGCGCTCGGGCACGTTGCCGGCGACGCTTGTCTGCAAGCTGTCGCCAGGGTGCTGGATGAATGTGTGCGGCGACCGTCAGACCTGGTCGCGCGCTACGGCGGTGAAGAGTTCGCGGTGATCATGCCCGCCACCGACATCGACGGTGCCGCCGTGGTAGCACAGTTGATTATCGAGCGCTTGCAGCACGCCAACATTGCCCACCCGACAAGCCCGGTGGCCCGCGTGAGCCTGAGCATTGGCATCGCCGCCGCGCGCGGGTCGCACCTGGACCCGGTGCACGGTTTGATCGAGTCAGCCGATCAGGCGCTGTATCAAGCGAAGTTGGCCGGGCGCAACCGCTTCATGGCGTCTCGCGCGCAAGCCTTACTCGACTTCGATGGACAGCAGGCCACTGACGCGTGACACCAACGTGTCGACAGCAAAGGGTTTGGTCAGCACCTGCATGCCCGGGCCGAGTTGACCGTTACCGATCACCGAGTTTTCCGCGTATCCGGTAATGAACAGGGTCTTCAGTTTCGGCCGGATTTGCCTGCCCGCATCAGCCATTTGCCGGCCGTTCATGCCGCCCGGCAAGCCGACATCGGTGATGAGCAGATCAATGTGCGCGCTGGAACGCAACACTTCCAATCCTTCAACGCTGTCGGCCGCTTCGAGCAAGTTGTAGCCGAGGTCGTTCAGCACGTCTTTGAGCAGCGTGCGGACGGTGGGTTCGTCGTCGACAATCAGAATGGTCTCACCGGCCTTGGCATGAGGCGTCGCTGAGCTTTGCGTGTCATCCTGATTGCGCTGCGTTTCGCCGAGGTAGCGCGGCAGGTAAATGCAGATGATGGTGCCTTGACCCACGGTCGATTGCACCCGCACCTGCCCGCCGGATTGTTTGGTAAAACCGTAAATCATCGACAGCCCAAGGCCCGTGCCCTGGCCCAACGGTTTGGTGGTGAAAAACGGGTCGAAGGCCTTGGCGATCACTTCCGCACTCATACCGGTACCGGTGTCGGCGACCGACAGGCACAGGTATTGCCCTTCGGGCATTTCCCGTACGCGCGCTGATTCAGCATCCAGGGTTCGGTTGGCGGTTTCGACGGTGATGCTGCCGCCATCGGGCATCGCGTCGCGGGCGTTGATGCACAGGTTGAGCAGGGCGTTTTCCAGTTGGCTGGCATCGACCAGCGCCGGCCACAGATCGGCGGCGACGACCGTTTTCAGGCGAATGCTCGGGCCGACGGTGCGCTGGATCAGTTCGCTCATGCCGGCAATCAGTGCATTGACTTCAGTCGGCCGTGGATCGAGGGTCTGGCGCCGGGAGAAGGCGAGCAGGCGATGGGTCAGGGCGGTGGCGCGTTTGGCGGCGTCCTGGGCGATCTGCATGTATTTGTCGATGTCGTTCAGCCGGCCTTGGCCGATGCGTTTTTCCATCAGTTCAAGGGAGGCGCAGATGCCTGCCAGCAGGTTGTTGAAGTCATGGGCCAGACCACCGGTGAGTTGCCCGACCGCCTCCATTTTCTGCGATTGCCGTAACTTTTCTTCGGCCTGCATCAGGTCAGCGGTGCGCGCCGAGACCCGTTGTTCCAATGTGTCGTTGAGCGCCTTTAACGCGGCGGTGACCCGGTCGCGCTCGGCTTCGACGTTGCGCCGGTCTTCGACATCGATCAGCACGCCGGGAAAGCGTACAGGCGTGCCGTCTTCGGCGCACTCGACGCGGCCGTTCGCTTCAATCCAGGTGTATTGGCCGTCCGCGCCGCGCACTCGGTATTGGTGCGAATAGGCACCTCCACGGGCAATGACTTCGTTGATCGCGGTGGTGAGTCCTTCCCTGTCGTCCGGGTGCACGGTCATCACCACTTGTTCCAGGCTCAGACCGTCGAGACCCCAGGCCGGGTCGAGGTCGAACACCCGCGCGAAGGCTTCATCGACGCTGAAGCGATCGCTGGGCAAGTGCCAGTGCCAGGTACCGATAATGGCGCCAGCGGCAAGGGCCAGTTGCACGCGTTCGACGTTCTCCCGGGCGACCGCTTCGCTGATGCGCAAACGCTCTTGCGCGTCGCGGCGCTCGGTGACATCGCTGAAGAAGATCGCAATCTGCCGATCGGCCGGGTCGCCGACACGCACGGCGCGCACATCGAACCAACGTTCGAAGGTATTGGCGTAGTTCTCGAAGTTGGCCGGTTCGCCGGTCTTGGCCACATGGCCGTAGGTCTCGAACCAGAATTTCTCGAGGTTGGGCGCGAACTCGGTGACCCACTTGCCCCGCAGATTGACCCCGGCCTGACGTTCGAACGCCGGGTTGGCCTCGACGAAGTAATAGTCGATGGGGTGGTCGTCGGCGTCGAATTTGACTTTGACGATGGCGAAAGCCGCTTCGATGGTTTCCAGAATGGTGCTGAAGCGCTCTTCACTCTGGCGCAGTGCCGTCTCGGCGCTGCGCGAGCGGGTCAGGTCGAGCATCGCCCCGATCATGCGTTCGGCTTTGCCATCGGCATTGCGGATCAGATGTCCGCGATCCAGGACTTCGGCGTATGAACCATCGTGGCAGAGGAAGCGGTACTCCGCGCTCCAGGTCGTGCCAGAGCCGTCAATGGCCGAGCGAATCGAGGTTGTCACGCGCGCGCGATCCTGCGTGTGAATCTGCGCAAATCGCCAGTCACACGTCGGCTCGATGGCTGTTGACGCGTAGCCATACGCCTGTTGCAGCGAGTCGTTCCAGATGACCTGATTGGTTTGCAGATCCCAGTCCCAGACGGCGTCGCAGGTCGCCTTGACGGCCAGACGCAGGCGCGTGACCTCAGACTCAAGCTCCTCGCGAGTAAGCTGTTTCAGGATGTTCACCCTTCATGCGTTGATGGTTGGCTTGCGTTCGATTGGCGTGTTTCAAGCGATCGGGTTCGCAGCTTTGTGAGCCATTGACCCAGAGCCTCATGGTTAAGTTGCACACGGGCCAAAGGCACACGCGTTTTCATAGCGATTCGCCGCGATCCAGTCTGTCGAGCAGACTCTGCCCGCGTTGCCACAAAGCCTGCTGTTTTTCCAACGGCATGCGATCAAGGTTTTTGTACATCATGCCCATGCGTTGATTGCCGCGCAGGAGGTCACCGTGGCGCATCAGAAAATGCCAGTACAACGCGTTGAACGGGCAAGCGTTGTCAGCTGTGGTTTCACGCACCGAGTACGCACAGTCGCGACAGTAGTCGGACATCCGGTTGATGTACTGCCCGCTGGCGCAATAAGGCTTGGAACCGAGGTAGCCGCCGTCGGCGTGCATGACCATGCCGAGGGTGTTGGGCAGTTCGACCCAATCGAAAGCGTCCATGTAAATCGCCAGATACCATTCACAGATCTGCTTCGGCGCGATGCCCGCGAGCAGGGCGAAATTGCCGGTGACCATCAGGCGCTGGATGTGATGGGCGTAGGCGTGTTTGAGGCTTTGGCCGATGGCCTGGCGCATGCAGTTCATCTGCGTTGCGCCGGTCCAGTAAAACTCCGGCAAGCGCCGCGTGTTACCGAAGGCATTGCCCTCGGCGTACTCGGGCATGTGCAGCCAGTAAACGCCACGCACATATTCGCGCCAGCCGATCAGTTGGCGGATGAAGCCTTCGGCGGCATTCAGCGCGATGCTGCCGGACCAATAGGCCGACTCCACATCGGCGCAGAGTTGGCGCAGATCGAGCAAGCCAATGTTCAGTGCAGCGCTGATGCGGGCATGGAACAGAAACGGTTCGTTGCTGGCCATGGCGTCCTGATAATCGCCGAAGCCGGCCAGGCCGTAATCGAGAAAGTACGCCCACAATGCCTGGGCATCGGCATGCGTCACCGGATAGTTGAAATCATCGAGGCTGCCGTAGTGACTGGCGAAGTGTTCCTTGACCAGTGCGAGAACTTCGAGGGTGATTGCATCGTTGGTAAAGCCCGTCGGGTAGGGCGCCTTGACGGTTTTGGGCAGGGCTTTGCGATTGTCGGCATCAAAGTTCCACGCGCCGCCGACCGGCGTGCCGTCACCGTTGAGCAGCAGACGACTTTTGCGGCGCATCTCGCGGTAGAAGAACTCCATGCGCAACTGCTTTTTGCCAGCGGCCCACGCGCGGAATTCGTCGCGGCTACACAGGAAACGGTTATCGGCATGCCAGTGGATCGGCAAGCCACAATCCTTCAGTGATTGCTCCAGACGCCAGTCGCCGCATTCGGTCAGGTGCACCTCCTTGGCTTGCAGCAGCGCCTGCCAGCGCTTTAATTCGCCAGGCACCGAGCCGCTGTTGTGCGGGTCGTCGAGGGTCACGTAATGCACGTGGAAGCCTTGGTCTTTCAGTGCCTGAGCGAAGTGACGCATGGCGCTGAAGATCAGGGCGATCTTCTGTGGGTGATGAGCAACATGGCTGGCTTCTTCCATGACCTCGACCAGCAGCACACGGTCCTGTTCGCGATCCAGACCTGCCAATGAAGCCAGATCAAACGATAACTGGTCACCCAGAACGAGGCACAGCCGATGGGTTATGTTCATTTCACGGATTCAGCGTAGTGAGCAGCAGGCTGCCTGATGGACGTTTAGCGTTAAGTCCAGATAGTTATACAGAATTGTAGTTGGTGTATAGGTTTTTGTGCGGTGAATATTCACATCCCCCCAGTGGGAGCGAGCCTGCTCGCGAAGGCGTCGTCACATTCAACATTGTGAGTGGCTGACCCGCCGCTTTCGCGAGCAGGCTCGCTCCCACAAGGGCTTGCACTCCGACTCGGATAAACGCTCCCGCTGTTGTGGGAGCGCTTGACGCCGCGTGGAAAGGCTTAGCCGGGATAAACGGGGTAGTCGGTATAGCCTTCGGCGTTGCCGCCATACACCGTCGCCGGGTTCAACGCATTCAACGGCCAGTCATTGGCGATACGCGCAGGCAGATCGGAGTTGGCCATGAACGGGCGGCCAAATGCGACCAAGTCTGCCAGCCCGGAATCGAGCAGTTGCGCGCCGGATTCTGCGGTGTAACGTCCGGCATAAATGATCGCACCGCTGAAGGTGTCGCGCACCGCCTGACGGAACGTTTGTGGCATCGCCGGCGCGTTGTCCCAGTCGGCTTCGGCGATCGACAGATAGGCGATGCCCACGTCCTGCAGCACTTTGATCGCTTCAATGTAAGTGGTGTGCGGATCCTCTTCGACCATGCCTAGGTAAGTGCGCGCTTCATCAGTGGTGGTAAACAGTGGGGCGAAGCGCACGCCGACCTTTTCCTTGCCGATGCACTCGGCGACGCCGGCGACCACTTCCTTGAGAAAGCGCAGGCGGTTGTGCAGCGAGCCACCGTACTGATCGTCGCGCAAATTGCTGTGGGCGGAGATGAACTGGTTCACCAGATAACCGTTGGCGCAATGCAATTCGATGCCGTCGAAACCGGCGTCCATCGCGTTGCGTGCGGCTTGGATATATAGCTGCACCAGTTCCTGAACTTCATCGGTGCTCAGCGCGCGAGGTGCCGACGGAGGCACCAGTTCACCGGCGCCGGGCGCGGTTTCGATAAACACGCTGACCCGATCTGTAGCCACGGCGGAGGCGGAAACCGGGGCTGCGCCGTCGGGTTGCAGCGCGGTGTGGGAGACACGGCCGACGTGCCACAACTGCGCGAAAATCACCCCGTCCACGGCATGCACGGCGTCGGTGACGTTGCGCCATCCGGCGATTTGTTCAGGCGTATGAATGCCCGGCGTCCACGCGTAACCCTGGCCACGCGGTTCAACCTGCGTGCCTTCGGTGACCAGCAAACCGGCGCCGGCGCGCTGTTGGTAATACTCGGCCATCAGCTCATTGGCGATATTGCCCGGCTGGGTGCTGCGCTGGCGGGTGAGGGGTGGCAGGACGATACGGTTTTTCAGGGTGTGGTGGCCGAGTTTGGCCGGGGTGAAGAACGGGCTGCTATTCATGGATTACCTTGTCTTGGTGCTTATTAGACCAGTCGACTATTGATTGGGTGAAAAAATAACGCCGGGCAAGACGCACCCGGCGTTAGGAGGTTGGAAGCGAGGTTTTAGCCCAGCATCTCCAGCAGTTTTTTCGCGACGGCGGCGGAGCTGGCCGGGTTCTGGCCGGTGACCAGTTGTCCGTCGGCGACCACATGAACCTGCCAGTCAGCGACTTTCGAGTAATAACCGCCGAGGCGCTGGAACTCGTCCTCGATCAGGAACGGCACCACGTCTGTCAGGCCAACGGCCTCTTCTTCGGCATTGGTGAAACCGGTGACCTGGCGATGCTGGACCAGCGGTTTGCCGTCAGCGGTGAGGGCGTGACGCAACACACCCGGCGCATGGCAGACAAAACCGTGGGGTTTGTTGGCGCGGTCAAACGCTTCGATCAACGCGATCGACTGCTTGTCTTCGGCCAGGTCCCACAGTGGGCCGTGGCCGCCCGGGTAAAACACGGCATCGAAATCCTCAGCGCTGACATCGGCCAAACGGCCGGTATTGGCCAGTGCCTGCTGCGCGGCGGAGTCTTTGCGGAAGCGATCAGTCTCGGCAGTCTGCGCATCAGGCTCATCGCTTTTCGGGTCCAGCGGCGGCTGGCCACCGGCCGGCGAGACCAGGGTGACGTCGGCGCCGGCGTCCTTGAAGGCGTAGTAGGGCGCGGCGAACTCTTCCAGCCAGAAGCCGGTTTTCTTGCCGGTGTTGCCGAGTTGATCGTGGGAAGTCAAAACCATCAGGATTTTCATAGAGCACCTTGAGTCGATCAGGTGTCTTCGATTGGGCGAAGGATTCGCACATCGGCCACACCGGTCAGAAAACGTTTGTCGGGGCGCAGCATAGATTCCAATTAGACCAGTCGTCTAGTAATTTTTTATCCTGCGGTTTTTCATCGACAGGTATGGCAAACTTCCGTTCCTCCAAATATACGACTGGTCTATTGCCTGGTAATGTGCGCCCGATGAAAGCGACCTACGACGACACCCGCCAACACTTGCTCGACACCGGCCACCGGATGATGGCCGAGAAGGGCTTCACCAGTGTCGGCCTCAACGAAATCCTGCAAACCGCCGGTGTGCCCAAGGGCTCGTTCTATCACTACTTCAAATCCAAAGAGTTGTACGGTCAGGCGTTGCTGGCGGATTACTTCGTCGGCTATCTCGCCGACATGGAGCGGCGCCTGACGCTGCCGGGGCTGAGCGCTTACGAGCGGCTGATGGATTACTGGCAGGGCTGGCAGAACCGCTGCACCCTCGAAGGCCACGGCGATGAGTGTCTGGTGGTCAAGCTCAGCGCCGAAGTCGCCGACCTGTCGGAGTCGATGCGCCTGACCTTGCGCGATGGCGCCGAGCAAGTGGTGGCGCGCATCACCCTGTGCATCGAGCAGGGCCAGGCCGAAAACAGCCTGCCCGCAGGCGACGCCCGGCATCTGGCGGAAACCCTTTATCAGCTGTGGTTGGGCGCCAGTCTGCTGAACAAGTTGCAGCGAACCGGGCAGTCGCTGCAGACCTCGATGGCGATGACCCGACAACTGCTGGCGGTGTGAGCGGCGGGGCCGTTGTGGCCCAGGTTACATGGCTCAACACACCTCGCCCTGACTGTTGCAGGGCCGCACATCCTCGGCACGCCATTGTTTGATCAAGCGCCGGCGGTCAGGCGCGTAGTGTTCGACGAGCACCTGCACCGTCGCAAGGTCAGCCATATCGATCACGCGAAACCGGCTGTCGCCTTCGCACCACGCCGCGATGCAGCGCTTGCCTTCGATAAAGCCCAACATGATCGGCCAGATGATGTGTTCGGCGGCCTCCGCATGTTCGAGCGCTAGCGCGATGCGCAGCTTGTTCTGCTCGCGCAGCGCCCGACGAATCTCGCTGAGGTCGATGGTTGTGCCGGGCTTGTGCGGCTTGGCCACGTAAAAGGTTTCGTCTTCGAAGATCGGCCGCATCTGCGCGGGCAACACGGCACTGATTTTCGCCAGGGCATTGTTGACGGCGCCCGCGAGTTGGCTGTCGGTCTGCCGGCTGACCCATTGCGCGCCGATGACCAAGGCTTGTATTTCCTCGGCGCTGAACGATAACGGCGGCAGGACAAAACCGGGCTTGAGCACATACCCAAGGCCCGGCTCGCCGTCGATCTCGGCCCCCATGCCTTGCAGCGTGACGATGTCGCGGCGAATCGTGCGCAGCGACACACCCAGTTCAGCCGCCAAGGCTTTGCCGGACACCGTACGACGATGACGCCGCAGCGCTTGCATCAGCTCAAACAGACGATGACTTCTGGCCATTAACGCTCCATGGCGACGACACCTTTGCCGCCGAGTTTGCGGCCCTGTTCGAGCTCGCGGATCAGTTGTATGGCGCCGTCCAGCGGCACCACTTCTCCTAGCCGAATCTTCAAGCGTGCCTCACTGGCGGCACTGGCCAGTGTTTCGAGGATTTCGTGTCGCGGTGTGCCAATGACCAGTTTCAGTCGCCGATCAATCAGGCCACGCAGGAATTTACCCGGACCCGGATTGAGATCAAGCAAACAGCCGCCGGGACGCAGCAATCCGATACCGGTCGAGACCGTCATCGTCGCGGCCGTGTCATACACCACATCGAAGCGCGCCGGCAGTCTTGTCAGGTCCGTTAACCGGTAGTCGTAGACGGTCGATACCCCCAGCGCCTGTGCCCGGGCAACGTCCGACGCGCTGCAACTGCCCGATACGGTGGCCCCCGACATCAGGGCGATCTGCACCGCCGCTTCGCCGACCGCCCCCGCGCAACCATTGATGAAAACCCGCTGACCGGCTTGCAGTCTGGCCTTGTCGATCAACCCGTTCCACGCGGTAACGCCCGGTGTGCCGAGGCACGCCGCATCGGCGAAGGAAAGAGTATCCGGTTTGCTCGCCAGAAAGTCCTCCCTGGTCACGACGGCTTCGCCCAATGCGCCACTTTCTTTGAAGCGGGATAACCCGAAAACCGCGTCGCCGACCTGGAAGCGTCTGACACTCGCCCCAACCGCAAGAACCACGCCAGAGAAATCCATACCCATCGCGCGCGGAAATGTTCTGCCGGTGATCAGCTTCATCCGGCCCTGACGCAACTTCCAGTCAATGGGGTTGATCGCTGCAAATCTGACCTGCACGAGCACTTCATCCTTGCCGGGTGCTGGCAACTGGAATGCTTCGACGCGCATCACCTCCGGGCCGCCGTAGCGCGAATACTGAATACGTTTATAGCCTGCTGACATGTTGGGTTCGCCTTCCGAGAGTGGACATGACTCCGACTCTATAACGGGGCAGTGCCAGTTTTTGGCACCATTCGCTTTCTATGGAGGAGGCAGATTGATGAACGGTGTTCATGACTTCATGACTTCATGACTTCATGACTTCATGACTTCATGACTTCATGACGCTGAGCGCAGATAGTCGCAAGATCCTCGTCAGCGGCTCTGCCTATCGCCGGCGAGGTGTTCTCCGCGCGCAACATCGATGCTGAGCAACTGGCACCGGTTGCGCCGTCGTTGCTGCCGCTGGACCAGGCTCGCGAAGCTGACCGCGTGGAGCGCGTGAATGCGGCGGTGGGATCAGTGGCGCCGGGGCTGGTCGAGTTCACCACCAAAGCGCTGTTCCGCGATCTGTGGTTGCGGCCAGGTCTGGCGCCTCGCGATCGCAGCCTGATCACGGTCAGTTCGTTGGTGGCCAACGGGCAGACAGGGCAGGTCGGCTATCACCTGGGTCGGGCGATGGACAACGGTTTGAGCCAGACCGAAGCGGCGGAAATGATCACCCAACTGGCGTTCTATGCCGGATGGCCGCATGCGTTTTCCGCCGTGCCGGTGTTCAAGGAAGTGTTCAGCCAGCGCGCGCCGGGCTGACTGAACAGGGCGTCAAATCTGCTCCGGCAAGTGCGCGATAAGTTTGTCCAGCGTGATCGGGTAATCGCGCACGCGCACGCCGGTGGCGTTGTAAATCGCATTGGCGATGGCCGCTGCCGCGCCACTGATGCCCAACTCGCCGACACCTTTGGCCTTGAGCGGCGTGGCGTAGGGGTCGACCTCATCGAGAAAAATCACCTGCTGATGGGGAATGTCGGCGTGCACCGGCACTTCGTAACCGGCGAGGTCATGGTTGACGAAAAAACCACGGCGCTTGTCGACCTGCAGTTCTTCCATCAGTGCGGCCCCGGCGCCCATGGTCATGCCGCCGATGATCTGGCTGCGCGCGGTCTTCGGATTGAGAATCCGCCCTGCTGCGCAGACCGCCATTTGACGGCGCAGGCGAATCTCGCCGGTCGCCGCGTTGACCGCGACTTCGGCGAAATGTGCGCCAAAGGTCTGCTGGGCAAAGCGCTGGGCCAGATCGCCGAATTCCATGCGGTCTTCGCCAACGAGATCGCCTGCGGCCGCCGCGTGAGCCAAAGGAAAATGCCGCGTGCCATCGTGCACCTCGCCGTGGGCAAATTCGGCCGTTTGCGGATCAAGTCCGACGGCGCGGGCAGCGGCTTCGCGCAACTTGACGCAAGCGGCATAGACCCCGGCGGTTGACGACGCCGCCCCCCATTGCCCGCCCGATCCCGACGACTCCGGAAAGCGCGAGTCGCCAAGGTGCACTTCGACCCGGTCCAGTTCCACACCCATCATCTCGGCGGCGGTCTGCGCGATGATCGTGTAGCTGCCGGTGCCGATATCAGTCATGTCGGTTTCGACAGTGATCGTGCCGTGCCGGTCAAGACGCACACGGGCCGCCGATGCGGTGGTTGGCGCGCCACGTATGGCGGACGCCAGACCGATGCCGATCAGCCAGCCATTCTCCAGACGTTGCCCGGCGCTTGCGTTGCGCTGGTGCCAGCCGAAGTGCTCGGCGCCGGTTTGTAAACACTCGACGAGTTGCCGCGTGGAGAACGGGCGCGATGGCTGTTCGGGGTCGACCTGGGTGTCGTTGAGCAGGCGCAACTGCAGTGGGTCGATGCCGAGTTTTTCCGCCAGTTCATCCATGGCAATTTCCAGCGCCATCATCCCCGGTGCTTCCCCCGGCGCGCGCATGGCCGAGCCTTCGGCCAGGTCCAGCACGGCAAGATTCAGACGTGTCATACGGTTGGCGCCAGCGTAGAGCAACCGTGTCGACGCCGTCGCAGCTTCGGCCCGGCCCCCGGGCAGGTTGCCTGACCAACTCTCATGGCCGATGGCAGTGATCAAACCCTCGCGGCTGGCACCGAGGCGAATGCGTTGGAGCGTCGCGGGGCGATGGGTCAAATTGTTGAACATCAGCGGACGTGGCAGCGCGACTTTCACCGGACGCCCGGCGTGTCGTGCCGCCAGCGACGCCAGCACCGCGTCACACAGGATCGTGCCTTTGCCGCCGAAACCGCCGCCGATGTAGGGCGATATCAAACGAATATCTTCTTTGCGTATGCCGAGTGTCTTGGCCAGATCGCGCACGCCCCAGTTGATCTGCTGAATCGACGTCCACAACGTCAGCGAATTGCCGTTCCACTGGGCGATGGTGGCGTGGGGTTCCATCATCGCGTGCGCCTGATCCGGCGTGCTGTAGTGCTGATCGATCTGGACCGGCGCGGCGCTGAAGGCACCTTCGAAATCTCCGGTCTGCGTCTGCGGCGGAGGGCCGAAACCAGCGGGTGGCGGCGGGGTCGCCGAATCCTTGGCGGCAGCCAGATCGAACGCGCCGGGTTCGGCGACATAGGTGATTTCCAGCAGGTTGGCGGCGCTGCGGGCCTCTTCAAATGTCTGCGCGACGACGATCGCGACAGCCTGGTGATAGTGGTCCACCTGCGGGCCAGCCAAGGCGCGCGCAACATAGAACTCGCCCTTGGCCAAAGGCCCGGCATTCTCGTAGGTGACGATCGCGATCACCCCGGAACTGTTGCTCGCCTGCGTCGAGTCGATCGAGGCAATTCGTCCCTTGCCGATCCCGGCGCCGACCACATAGCCATAGGCGGGGTTGGGTACTGCGGCATGTTGTTCGTACGCGTAGGGCGCGGTCCCGGTGGTTTTCAACTTGCCATCGATGCGGTCGGCGGGCTGGCCGATGACGTTCAATTGATCGATCGGATTAGTGCCGGCCGGTGTGTCGAATTTCATCGCGGAGTTCCTCTTCAGGCGGGCTGGCGGACAACGCCGGGCGCCTCAGCACCAGCGTTGCAGGCCATATCGCCTACGAGCCTAGGCCATTGAAACGCATCTGATAATGCGCCTTGCCAGGATGGAGTCATGAGTCCGGCTCACGAATCCTGACCAACATGACAAATAAGAATAAGTTTCAATTACACGATCTCTGGTATACCATCCGCGCCGCTGTTCTGGCGGTTTCACCCTTCGTTCTGGCCTATTCACAAGGTTTTCATTTCATGCGTCGTACTCTGCTTTCCATTTGCGTGCTGCAGGCGTTGTCTTCTTCCTCGTGGGCCGAACAGGCCGATTCAACCACCTCAGCGCTTGAGCTGGACGCAACCGATGTGGTCGGTACAGCGGATTACGAACGGGCTGACGGCCCGGTGCAGGGTTACCGCGCCACACGTTCTGCCAGTGCCACCCGTACCGACACCTCGATCCATGAAACCCCGCAATCGATCAGCGTGGTCACTAAAGATGCTGTCGAAGACCTCGGCGCCACCCGTCTGCAAGACGCGCTGGATTACGCCGGCGGCGTCGGCCGCGCGAACAATTTCGGCGGGCAGGGCCTGACCACATTCACCGTGCGCGGCTTCACCACTGGCGAGTTCTACCGCAACGGTTTCCCGATCAATCGCGGCTACCCGAACATGCCCGACGCCAACACCATCGAGCGTCTGGAAGTGCTGCGCGGGCCGGCGACGATGCTCTATGGCCGTGGTGATCCGGGCGGCACCTTCAACGTTGTGTCCAAGCAGCCGTTGGCAGAGCGCACGGTCACGTTGGGCAGTCAGTTGAATGATCAAGGCATGAAGCGCGGCACCCTGGACGCCTCCGGCCCGCTGGATGAAGAGGGGCGTTTGGCCTATCGATTGAACGTGGTGGGTGAGGGCGGCGACACCTTCCGTGATCACGTCGAGACCGAGCGCTACGGCATCACGCCAGTGCTGACCTGGCAGGCCAGCGATGCCACCCGAGTGATCTTCGAGGGTGATTTCATGCGCAACAATCATCCACTGGATCGCGGTGTGACGCGTTACGCCAAACAGATCGGCACCGCCTCGCGCGACACGTTCTTCGGCGAGAAAGACGCCGGCAAGTTGCACAACGACAACAACATGGCGCAACTGCGCTTCGAACATCTGCTCAATGATGACTGGACGCTGGGCGGTGGCTTCCAGTGGCTCGACGGCTCGCTTGAAGGCAATGCGATCGAAGCCAACGGCATTGCCGATGACGGTCGAACTCTGGGGCGCAACTTCAACTACCGCAAACTGGAGTGGACCGACAAGGACACTCAACTCAATCTGACCGGTCATTTCAGCACCGGTGGCTTGCAGCACACCTTGCTGACCGGTATCGAGTATGAAGATTACGACTACAAGTCGATCATTCAGCGCTCCAGCGGCGCGGTCGGCGCCTACCCGATCGACATCTTCGATCCGGTTTACGGCCAACCGCGCCCGGCATTGACCCGCACCCCGACCCACGACAAGGAAAACCTCAAGACCTACGCCGCATTCGTGCAGGATCAGGTGGCGTTGACCGAGCGTCTGAAGGTGCTGGCCGGGGCGCGTTTTGAGCGTTTCGAACACGACTATGAAACCTACGTACCCGGCGGTAAAAACTGGCAGGCCAGCGACAACGCGGTGACCCCGCGCATCGGCGTGACCTACGACCTGAGCGAGACGCTGGCGGTCTACGCCGACACTGCGCGCTCGTTCAAGCCCAATACCGGCGCGAGCCGCGTGGGCGGAGGCTTTGCACCGGAGAAAGGCAAATCCTACGAAATGGGCGTCAAGTGGGAAGCGCTGGATCATCAGTTGAGCGTCGATGCGGCGATCTATCAGATCGAAAAACGCAACGTGCTGACCACCGACCCGGTGGACTCGACCTTCAGTGTGGCGGCCGGGGAAGTGCGCAGCCGTGGTTTCGACCTGAACGTCGCCGGCAACCTGACACCCGAATGGCGCGTGATCGGTGGCTACGCCTACGTGGATGCCGAAGTGACCAAGGACAATGTGATCCGCTCGGGCACACGGTTGATGAACATTCCGCAGAACAGCTTCAGCCTGCTCAACGTCTATGAGTTTCAGGACGGTGCGTTCAAAGGCCTCGGCCTGGGCACCGGACTCAAGTACGTCGACGAGCGCGCTGGGCAAACCGCCAATACTGCTTTCTCGATGGACAGCTACACCGTTGTCGACTTGCTCGGCTTCTATAAGGTCAACGAGAAGGTGCGGCTCAATCTTGACGTGAAGAACCTGTTTGACCGGGATTATGAAGAGGGCGCGTTCGGTAATGTCTACGCCTATCCGGGTGCGCCGCGAACGGTGCAGGTGGGGATTTCCTACACCTTGTAAGCCGCGCTCGACGCTACAACGGCGGCCCCTCACCCCAGCCCTCTCCCGGAGGGAGAGGGAGCCGACCGAGGTGTCTTGCGCTATGCATCGACCTGACAGATCGCGTCGATTATGGATTCATCGGTAATGCCTGACGGTGATGGATTCACAGGCGCTATTGCACGTCGGTGCTCATCGCCAACATCCCCCAATCGGCCCCTTTCCCTGCGGGAGAGGGAGCCGACCGAGGTGTCTTGGGTTATCCATCGACCTGAAAGATCGCGTCGATGACGGGTTCATCCGCAATGCTCGGCAATATTGGATTCACAGACGCTATTGCACGTCGGCGCACATCGCCAATATCCCCCAATCGGTCCCCTCTCCTGGGGGAGAGGGCTAGGGTGAGGGCAGCTGTTTCGGCACCCGCCACTTAGCCAGTGACACAACCTTGCGGCGTTTTCCCGGCAAAGCTGTCCAGCAAGCTCGCCACCACCATTTCTCCCATTCGCGTGCGCGTCTGCAAGGTGGCGCTGGCGCGGTGCGGTTGCAGCACCACCTGTTCGTTACCGAACAAGGCTTCCGGCACATTCGGTTCATCGACAAACACATCCAGCCCGGCACCGGCGATTTCGCCGGCATTCAGTGCCGCCAGCAAATCAGCCTCGTTGACCAGTTTGCCCCGTGCCACGTTGATCAGATAACCGTCCTTGCCCAAGGCCTGTAGCACGGCAGCATCGATGATGGCTTCAGCCTTGTCGGCAGCGGCGGCGAGAATCAGCGCATCGCTGTCGCGGGCCAATTGCTTGAGGTCGGCGACGAACGTGTGGGGTACATCGCTCATCGGTTGCAGGTCGGTGTAACTGATCGGACAGCCGAAGGCCGCCGCTCGGCTGGCCACCGCGCGGCCAACCCGGCCCATGCCGACAATGCCGATACGCATGCCGGACACTTGGCGTGCCAGCGGCAGAGGCGCCAGCGGTGTGGCGCTGTGCGGCCATTGACCCGAGCGTACATAGCGATCACTGGTACACAGCCCGCGACACACGGAAATCAGTAAACCGATGGCAAGGTCGGCGACGTCTTCGGTCAACGCGCCAATGGTCGCCGTCACGCGGATGCCGCGATCCCGAGCGTAAGCCAGGTCAACCGCATCGGTGCCGACGCCATTGACCGCCACCACTTCAAGTTTCGGCAGTTGCGCCATGACGGCTTGGGTGATGCCGGTATGGCCACCGGTGATCACTCCGCGAATATTCGCGCCGTGTTCCTGCAAATACGCCTGTTTGTCCGCCTGCTGGAAATAGCGGCGGACCGTAAACAATTCATCGAGCCGCGTGTTGATTTCAGGAATCAGGATCGGGCTCAGCTGCAAGACTTCTGGCTTCATGTAAACCTCTCTTACCGAATAAAAAGGCCGGCTCAACCGCGGCCGGCAAACGGCATGGCGGTGGCCATGACGGTCATGTTCAGAACGTTGGCCGACAACGGCAGGCCGGCGATGTAGCGCACCGCATCGGCGACATGCTTGACGTCGACCATTGGCTCCACGGCGATGCTGCCGTTGGCCTGACGTACACCTTTGGTCATGCGTACCGACATTTCGGTCAGCGCGTTGCCGATGTCGATCTGGCTGCAGGCGATGTTGAATTCGCGACCGTCCAGCGCCAGGGATTTGGTCAGGCCCAGCACCGCATGTTTGCTGGCGGTGTAGGCGCTGCTGAACGGGCGTGGCGTGTGCGCCGAAATCGAACCGTTATTAATGATGCGTCCGCCCTGCGGCTGTTGCCGGCGCATCAGTCCGAAGGCACCACGAGCACAGAGGAAAACCCCGTTGAGGTTGGTGTCGATCACGTTGCGCCACTGTTCGAACGTCAGTTCATCCAAGGGCACGGCGGGGGCGTTGACCCCGGCATTGTTGAAGACCACATCCAGGCGTCCGTAGACCTCGGCAATGGTTGCGAACAGCGCATCGACACTGACCGGGTCGCGCACATCGGTGGGCACCGCCAGGGCTTCGTGTCCTTCGCTTGCCGCCAGTTCGACCAGCGCCTGTAACGGTTCCGGCCGGCGACCGGCAAGCACCAGGGTGTAGCCGTCGGCCAACAGGCCAAGCGCCACAGAGCGGCCGATTCCGCTACCGGCGCCGGTGACCAGCGCGACTTTCAAAGGTTGAGTGATGGACATTTTGTTGTTCTCCTGTCTTCGAATCACTGCGGCGTTCAGGCCCGCGGGCCGACGCGCATTTCCAGTTGGCCGATCCCGTCGATTCCGGCGTTGATCACATCGCCCGGTTGTAGGCCGTCAACGCCGGCCGGGCTGCCGGTCATGATCAGGTCGCCGGCCCTCAACGCCACTGACCGGGAGATCCGGCTGATCACTTCAGCCACCGACCAGATCTGGCTGTCGAGGCTGTCGCGCTGACGCTCCTCGCCGTTGACGTTCAACCATAATTCGCCTTCGGGATGGCCAGTGCGGGTCACTGGCACGATGGCGGTCATCGGCGCGGCGCCGTCAAACACCTTGGCGCCTTCCCACGGCAAACCATTGCTCTTGGCGGCGCGCTGAACATCACGGCGGGTCAGGTCGAGGCCGGCGGCGTAACCCCAGACATAAGCCAGCGCCTCGCTTTCGGGGATATTCGCGCCACCTTCACCGATGGCCACCACCAGTTCGATTTCGTGGGCGAAATCATCGGTCAGCGAAGGGAATGCCACCTCACCAATGGCGTCGACGACATTGCTGGCCGGTTTCATGAAAAACACCGGTGGCTGGCGCGACTGGCCGACAGCATCTGGCCACGGGTAGTTGCGCCCGACACAAAATACCCGGCCAACGGGAAAGCGCTGCTTACTGCCGACTACGGGCAAGGTCACGGGCAGATCCGGCGTGAAGACGTATTCAGTCATGTTCATCCTGGTAATAGTCCTGTTGGTAGCTTCAGCGTACGGCGGCAGTCGTTGGTGAAGTTGGACGAAAGCCGCCTCCAGTTGGAGAAAACGGTGCTGTTGGCTTTAGCGCACCTTCAATTCGATGCGGTACAAGCGGCCGAGCAGCAGTGAGTAGGAGAGGGTGCCAATCAGCGCCACGCCGCCAATGAACCAGAAGGCCCAGGCGAATGAACCGGTGGCATGCACAATCGCGCCAATCACGATCGGCGTGACGATGCCGCCAATGTTGGCGGCGAGGCTGGTGATCCCGCCGGTCAAGCCGATCAGCTCCTTGGGCGCAACTTCCGATACCGCCGCCCACGAAGACGACGCGATGCCTTGGGCGAAGAACGCAATGGTCAGCACGGCGATGCAGATCGTGTTCGAGTCGGTGAAATTCACCAGCACGATGGACATGCCCAGCATCGAGCCGATCACCAGCGGCAACTTGCGGGCGAACGACATCGAGTAGCCACGGCGGATCAACAAGTCCGACACGATGCCCGCGAGAAGGATGCCGACCGTCGCGCCTACAAATGGCAGAACTGCGAAGATCCCGGCCTTGATCATGGTCAGCTTGCGTTCTTCGATCAGGTAGGTGGGGAACCAGGTCAGGAAGAAGTACAGCGCCGAGGTGCTGGCGAATTTACCAATGCAAATCGCCCAGATCTGGCGGTAGCTGAACAATTCGGCGATTTGCCGCCAGTTGAAACGCGTACGTTCCTGACTGCTTTTGACCAGGCCGCCGCCGGCTTCGATGTACTTCAGTTCTTCTTGGCTGACTTTCTTGCAGTTCAGCGGGTCGCGATACAGGTACAGCCACAACACCCCGAAGACGATGCCGAGTACGCCGGTGCTGTAGAACACATGACGCCAGTCGAAGGTGGTCGCCAGCCAGAGCAGGGCACCGGTAAACAACGCCGTCCCCAGGTATTGCCCGCAGACATAAATACTGCTGGCCAGACCGCGTTCCCGCGCCGGGAACCACACCGTCACCGCACGGCTGTTGGCCGGAAACGCCGGTGCTTCCATCGCACCGACCGCCAGACGCAAACCGAACAAGGACGCGAAGCCCGTGGCAAAGCCCTGGCACACGGTCACCGTCGACCAACTGATCAGGGAAACCCCGTAAGTGAAGCGCGAACCGAAGCGGTCGGCGATGAACCCGGCCGGCACCAGGGCCAAGGCATAAGTCCAGGCAAATGCCGAGAAAATCAGGCCCATCTCGATTTTGTCCAAGCCAAGATCCTTGGCCATGAACGGCGCGGCAATCGAGATATTGACCCGGTCGATGTAGTTGATGATCGTCGCAATCAGCAGCAACGAGAGCATGAACCAGCGCCGCCGCGAGGGCAGACGCTGCGGCACGACGGCGTCCCGGGCGCCGTCTATCACCGGCGGCACGGTGGCTTGGGAAGCATGTGAATTCGACATGAAGAGACCTCGTTATTGTTAGAAGAGTCGAGATGTTTTCGTGCAGCCGAAGGCGTTTGCCCGCGATGGTCGGGGCATGCCAATCGATACTGAAACGAACGGTGCGAACAGCCAGCGTCAGACGTTCAGAAACGTTTTCCAGTCGGCGTGATCGGGACAATGTCGGGAGGGGTGGCGAGGGGGAATAGCAGAATCATGACGTGCGCACCTGTGATTGTTTTTGGAAGAGGTTGGGCTGCGTTGGCTCACAGTGGTCGTACAACGTTGGTAAAGCAACCGAGGGGTTAGAACGTTTTTTTTCTATGGAAGCGGCGTTGCTAAACCTGTCCAAAAAATAAATCGGATTATTTCCTAAGTGTCTTTTTAGATATGTCTGTTAATACATTGATTATTAACAATAAAAAATCTTGATACGTTCTCGGCGGTTTTGGACAGGCTAAACGCCATATCGAGGATAAAAATTCCCTGGAAAGGCAGGTCGTCGTATGACTGCTTGCGTGTATTGCGTACATGTCTGCAAGATGACGGTCGTCAGCTCACTGCCAATACCTGTCGAGGATTCTGCGCAGATGTCGTCACTCAGCCGTATTCCCACCTATGTCATGCAGCAGCGCAGCGAATTGACCGACTTCTACATTCGCGACAAAAAGGGCCGGCGCGCCGAGACCAGTCCCCATCGGCACGAGTATTTCCAGATTCAGATCAACCTCGGTGGCGACACCGTGCAGCACATCGGCAACGTCGAGCGTCCGTTCCCGCGCAACACCCTGGCATTCATCCTGCCGCACCGGGTGCACGTAATCCCGCATCCAGCGGACAGCAATTTCATGGTGATCAATTTTTCCCAGACCTTTCTGCTGCCGCATTTGCAGTGCGACCCGATGGATCTGGAAGAAGTGTCGATCCTGCTAGCGCCGGAGTTATCGCCATTCCGCTTTCAGGAGCATCTGGATTTCATTCTCGGGGATGAGGATTTCGCCAAGGTCTGTGCCTTGATCGAGCAGATGCGCACGCTGGACGAGAACCGTCAGTTTGGTACGCGCGAGATGCTCAAAGGCTTGCTGCTGCAACTGATTGGCAGCGTGTGTTTCCTTTATGCCGAGCCACTCAAGCGTCTGGCCGAGGAGAATGCGGCCGAGGTCAGCCGCCGGGATGCGCTGGGCCGCATGTTCGAATACTTGCGCAAAAACATTGCCGATCCCGACCTCAATCTGATCAAGGTAGCTGCGGCGACATACCTGTCCCCGACCTATCTGACGCACTGGCTACGCAAGGAGATCGGCAAGACCTTCACCGAACTGGTGCTCGAACGCAGGATGCACGCGGCACGCAATTTCCTGCTCAACAGCACGCGCTCGGTGGGCGAGGTCGCAAGGTTGTGCGGCTTCGCTGACGAGGCGTATTTCTCCCGACGCTTTCGGCAGATTCACGGCCAGCCGCCGGGACAGTTTCGCCGCCGGCAACTCAATCCTGATACGCCGCAATCGCCGTTGAACACCTAGGGCTCAAGCATCAAGGGCCGCCAGACGATCGGAGCAACACCAAGTATTGCGTTGTGCTGCTTAGGGTCGGGCGTTTCGTGGTTCGCGGGTTCAGGTGGGTGTTTGTTCTCCGTGTCTTGCAGTTCGTCGGTGGGGGGCTTTTCGGTGTCGCAGGCAACGTTATCCATGGGTCTTTCGCCAGATGATTACAGGCAGGCAACTATTTGATCTGCACGATTACCTTGCCTTTTGCGCGGCCGTGTTCGACGTAAGTCAGGGCTTGGCCCGCTGACTCGAAAGCGAAGGTGCGGTCAAGCACAGGACTTATTTCGCCGGCTTCAATCAGCGTGGTGATTTCTTGCAGTTGCGCACCGTTGGCCCGCATGAACAGGAAGCTGTAACGGACATTCTGCTTGCGCGCCTTGCGCCGAATACTCAGGCTCAACATACGCATGACTTGCCGCAGCGGCCACGCCAAGCCCTGCGCCTTGGCGAACTCGGCTGTTGGCGGGCCTGATATGGAAATCAGCTGGCCACCCGGTTTGAGTACCTTGAGCGAGTTTTCCAGAACGTCGGTGCCGAGGCTGTTCAGCACCACGTCGTAATCGCGCAGTTCCTCCTCGAAGCGCTGCTGTTTGTAATCAATCACCACGTCTGCGCCCAACGCTTTAACCCATTCGACATTCGCGGTGCTGGTGGTGGTCGCGACAACAGCGCCGAGGTGCTTGGCCAGTTGAATGGCGATGGTGCCGACACCGCCGGAACCGGCGTGAATCAAGACCTTCTGCCCCTTTTGCAAACGGGCGATGTCGACCAGCGCTTGCCAGGCTGTCAGGGCAACCAAGGGAATGCCGGCGGCTTGCTCCATATTGAGGTTGGCGGGCTTCAAGGCGACGGCGTTTTGCTCGACGGCGATTCGCTCGGCGAACGTGCCGATTCGCTGTTCGGGCACGCGCGCATACACCGCGTCGCCGGGCTTGAAACCCTTGACCGCTGCGCCAACCGCAATCACCACGCCGGCACAATCGTTGCCAAGCACCAAGGGGAATGAGTACGGCAGAATCAGTTTGAATTCGCCGCTGCGAATCTTTGAATCGAGCACGTTGACGCTGGCCGCATGGACTTCAATCAGCACGTCATGGGCGCCGGGTACAGGCTCGGAGACATCGCCAATACGCCCGTTCTGCTTGCCGTAGCGATCGATAAAATAAGCTTTCATGGTGGGGACGGCTCTCACGGTTCTGGGGGAGGGCAGGGTGCCTGAGCAGATGGGTTCAGCTGTCGAGAAACGCCTGCGCCTTGCTGACAAAGTCAGCGTAGTTCTGGAATATCGCGCCGTGTCCGGCGTCTTCATAAATGATCAATTGCGCGTAGGGAATACGGTTCGCCAGGTCAATCGAGTTGACCGTGGGCACCATGATGTCGTTGTCACCGTTGACCACCAGCGTCGGAATTTGCAGGCCGCCAAGGTTCTGCGGCATCTGTTTTCCCCATGCCTTGATGGCTTTCAACTGCCGCAGAAAAGCGCTGGGTGTCGGGCGCTTGTCGCGATCTTTGCGGCGTTCTTTCAAACGTTGCAGGAAGTCTGTCGCGGCCTGCCGTCCGTTGGCGGTTGTAGTGAAAAACAGATGGAACTTGGGATCGCGCAGAGTCAGCAAGCCCTTGAACATCAATGGCCAGGAAACCGCACCGACCTTGGCGATACCGACTCCGCCCGCAGGTCCGGTGCCGGTCAGAATCAGGCGCCGCACCAAGGCGGGCGCTTTGAGCGCGATGTCCTGAGCAACGAATCCGCCGAGGGAAAAACCCAGCAGATCGACGCTGGTGAAGTCCAGCGCGCAGATCAGGCTGATGACGTCGTCGGCCATCTGCGCGACGGTCAGGGGCGCGGTGCCGCCTGAGCCACCGACACCGCGATAGTCAATGGCGAGCACGCGCCGGGTTCGCGCCAGACCATCGACGATTCGCGGGTCGAAGTCGTCGAGTGCCGCGCCCCAATGATTGAGCAGGATCAGCGGCACCGCCGATTTCGGGCCGAGGTCTCGATAGGCGAAGGCCGTGCCGCCAATCATGATCGATTGGTTGGCGGCTGTGACGAACGGCATCTGTTCCACTGCAATCACGCCAGATAGCGCTGCGCGACCGCGGACTGGCGGATCTGCGCCAACAGGCCCTGCCGCGCGGTCTGCAAGGCATCCCAGCGCTCACCTTCATGCAGCGGCGGAATAGTCACCGGTTCGCGACGATCGAAACCGACCAGCGCCGCATCGACCAGATCGGTGACCTCCATGATCTCGCTCAAGGTGTTGATGTCGATGCCCGCGCGGTCCCAGATCTCGGTACGCGTCGCGGCCGGCAGCACGGCTTGCACGTAGACGCCGAGTGGCGACAGTTCCAGGCTCAGCCCCTGAGACAGGAACAGGACAAACGCCTTGGTCGCGCCGTACACCGACATGCCGAACTCCGGGGCCAGACCGACCACCGAACCGATGTTGATAATCGCGCCGTTACCAGCCTTCGCCAGACGGGGAGCGATGGCACTGGCGAGCCGCACCAGTGCCGTGGTGTTGAGGGCGACCAGATTGGCCACTTTATCGGTGCTCTGCTCGATGAAGTTGCCGGACTGCGCGGCGCCCGCGTTATTGACGAGGATGCCAATGCGCGCATCGTCGCGCAGGCGCGTTTCGACGGTGGTCAGGTCTTTGAGTTGGGTCAGGTCGGCCTGAAGCACATCCACGGCGACGCTGTGTTCGTTACGCAGTTTCGCGGCCAGTGTTTCCAGGCGGTCAAGATCGCGGGCGACCAGCACCAGATCATGCCCGCGTTGGGCGAAACGTTCGGCGTAAACCGCGCCGATGCCGGTCGAGGCGCCAGTGATAAGAACAGTAGGGTGGGCGTTCATAGGGTCATCTCTTTTCAACAAAACGATTAAGGAGAGGCAGTAAATGCGCTGGGGGCTCGGGTTACTGAGCCGCAGCGCTCCATTCAGCCAGGGTCGGGTAGTCGATGTAGCCTTCCGCGCCGCCGCCATACAGGGTGGCGGGGTTGAAAGCGGCCAACGGCGCACCGGCCGCCAGGCGCTCGACCAGATCGGGATTGCCAATGAACGGGCGACCGAAGGCGATCAGGTCGGCGTGGTCTTCGGCAATCCGCGCGTTCGCGAGGTCGAGGTCGTAGCCGTTGTTGGCGATGTAGGTGTTTTTGAAACGCTGGCGCAGAGCGCCGAAATCGAACGGCGCGACATCGCGCGGCCCGCCGGTTGCGCCTTCGACCACGTGCAGATAAACGATGCCCAGCGCGTCGAGTTGCTCGACGATGTAATCGAATTGCCCTTGCGGGTCGCTGCTCGACACCCCGTTGGCCGGCGACACCGGCGAGAGGCGAATGCCGGTGCGATCTGCGCCAATCTCGGCGACGACCGCGGCCGTCACTTCCAGCAACAAGCGCGCACGATTTTCAATCGAGCCGCCGTAGGCATCGGTGCGCACATTGGCGCCATCCTTGATGAATTGATCGAGCAAATAGCCGTTGGCGCCGTGGATTTCCACACCATCAAACCCAGCGGCGATAGCGTTGACCGCTGCCTGGCGGAAATCGTTGACGATCCCCGGAAGTTCGCTGATCTCCAGTGCTCGCGGCGCGGAAACGTCTTCAAAGCGGTTGTTGACGAACACTTTGGTCGCCGGGCGTATCGCGGAAGGGGCAACCGGCGCAGCAGCGTTTTCCTGCAGATCGACGTGAGAAACACGACCGACATGCCACAGTTGCAGAAAGATCTTCGCGCCTTTTTCGTGCACCGCAGCGGTCACCTTGCGCCAGCCATCGATCTGCGCCTGCGTGTAAATCCCCGGGGTGTCCTGATAGCCCTGGCCTTGTCGGGAGATCTGCGACGCCTCGGAGATCAGCAGGCCAGCGGAGGCGCGCTGACTGTAATAGGTGGCTGCGAACTCACTGGGCACAAAGCCTTCGCCCGCTCGATTGCGGGTCAACGGTGCGAGAACAATTCGATTCGCCAGCGTCAGGGAGCCAAGCGTGTACGGCGTGAACAGATTTTGATCGGTCATGGGGTTGGATCCGTGCCTGTGGATGAGCAGCGATAATGTCTGCAATTAGGATGATGATCGAAATCTAAGCTGTCAACGGTTTTGATTATGGCCGACATCTATGTATCATCTGCGCATGATTTTTCAACGGAGGTATTGCACGTGAGAGTCACCAAAGCCCAGGCGCAGGCAAACCGCGAGCACATCGTCGAGACCGCTTCGGTGCTGTTTCGTGAGCGAGGTTTTGACGGTGTCGGCGTCGCGGATCTCATGGCGGCGGCCGGATTCACCCACGGCGGTTTCTACAAACACTTCGGCTCGAAGGCCGATCTGATGTCCGAAGCCTCTGCCAACAGCCTTGCGCGCTCGTTGGCCGGTGCCGAAACCCTTGATGTTCAGGGCTTCATCGACGCTTATGTGTCGAAAGAACATCGGGACGGGCGGGGCAACGGTTGCACCATGGCCGCTTTGTGCGGCGACGCCGCGCGTCAGTCTGACGACGTGAAAACGGCGTTTGCCGACGGCATCGAGCGCACGCTGCAGACGCTTGGCGACAAGTACCCGACAGGGCCCGACGCGGCATCTGGTGAGGGGCGAGTGAAAATGATCGACATGCTGGCGCGTGCGGTTGGCGCGATTATTCTGTCGCGTGCCTGCCCGGATGATTCAGCCCTGGCCGATGAAATACTTGTGGTATGCCACGCTGAAATGACCGCGTCATTGCTGATATCTGCCGACAGTGCAGAAGTGGCTGGTTGATCGGTATTGTCCTTTTTGAGTTGACGGTGAAACGCTTTTCAGCCGATTTATCCCGTCCCTGTGCGTCAGTAATCTGTACCCAACTTGAACGCAACAACAACTTCAAAAACTCAAAAGGGAAGCAGACCATGACCACACCAACCTACAACCGCCTGAACAAAGACGACGCCATCGTGCTGCTGGTCGACCACCAGACCGGCCTGATTTCTCTGGTGCAGGACTTCTCGCCAAACGAATTCAAGAACAACGTGCTCGCTCTGGCAGATCTGGCCAAGTTCTTCGAACTGCCGACCATCCTCACCACCAGTTTCGAACAAGGCCCGAACGGCCCGCTGGTGCCGGAATTGAAAGAGATGTTCCCGGACGCGCCGTACATCGCTCGTCCTGGTCAGATCAACGCCTGGGACAACGAAGATTTTGTGAAGGCAATCAAGGCCACCGGCCGCAAGCAGATCATCATTGCCGGTGTAGTAACGGATGTGTGCGTAGCGTTCCCGACCTTGTCGGCGCTGGCGGAAGGGTTTGATGTGTTTGTGGTGACTGACGCCTCCGGCACCTTCAACACCACTGTGCAGCAGGCTGCATGGAGCCGCATGACTCAGGCTGGTGCACAGATGATGAACTGGTTCTCGGTGGCCTGTGAGCTGCACCGCGACTGGCGCAACGATATCGAAGGCTTGGGCAATCTGCTGTCGCAGCGAATCCCCAACTACCGCAATCTGATGAACAGCTACTCGGCGCTGACCGCACAGCAGAAGTAAGCCAGCGCGATGTAAACGAAAAGCCTGCCCTGAAAAGCAGGCTTTTTGTGTTTTTCTGCCGCAGCGCCTATCAGAGCAGCGTTTCTAGACGGTCGACGGCATCCCCTCCTTTTCGCCGCCTCGGCCTTTGAACGCCAGTGCGAAACACAGCAGAACCACCACCGAAAATCCTGCCGGGAACAGCCATATACTTCTCCAGTCGTGGCCGTTTTGCGCGGTGAAGTGGTCAGTGATCTGACCCGCCACCCAGAATCCGATCAGCATGCCCACACCGTAAGTGGCCAAGGTGATCAGGCCCTGAGCAGAGCTGCGGAAGCGCTCGGGCGCTTTGGCATCGGTGTAGATCTGCCCACAGACGAAGAAAAAGTCATAACACACGCCGTGCAGTGCAATACCGATCAGCAGCATGAACGCTTGGTCGCCATTGTTGCCGTAGGCGAACAACACATAGCGCAAGGCCCAGGCCAGCATGCCGACCAGTAAGGCAATCTTGATGCCGAAACGCTGGATGAACAGGGGTAGCAGAAGCATGAACAGCACTTCGGAGACCTGACCGAGGGCCATCTTCGCGGTGGGGTTGGTGACACCGATTTCGGCCAGGAACGGATTGGCATTCTGGTAATAGAACGCCAGAGGAATGCAGATCAGGATGGACGCGAGAAAGAACACCAGATAGCTGCGATCCTTGAGCAGACCCAACGCGTCCGCCCCCAGCATCTGTTTGATGCCTGGCGCATCGGCGGTGGATTTCAACGGTGCGGTTTTCGGCAGGCTGAAGCTGTAGAGCCCCAACACCAGCGAGGCCACGGCAGACATGAGGAATGTGTTGCGCAAACCGCCGGCGGCGATCGCCTGTTGAGCGTCCCAGGCAAAGCCGAAACTGATCACGATGCCGGCGACGATCCAGCCAACGGTGCCCCACACGCGGATGCGGGAAAACTCCCGGGCCGGGTCTTTGATCTGTCTGAAGGCTACCGCGTTGACCAGGGCCAGGGTTGGCATGTAGACCAGCATGTAGGCCAGCACATAGGGATAAAACGCGCTGAAATCAGTTGCCCGATAAAGCTGAAAGAGCAGCACCGCACCCAGCAGGTGCAACACCGCCAAGATGCGTTCGGCATTGAAAAAACGATCAGCAATCAGACCCACGACAAAAGGCGCAATGATCGCGCCCCACGACTGCGTGGAGAACGCCATTCCCACCTGGCCGCCGTTTGCTGCCAGTGTCGTGGTGAGGAAAGTGCCGAGGGTGACGAACCAGCCGCCCCAGATAAAAAACTGCAAAAACATCATGACGCTGAGTCGCGCATTCATTACGTTCATTTCAATCACCGTATTATTTTTATGTCGGTAACAGCGTTGTCATCAGGGTTCGCCAAGGCCCAGCAGACGCCGGTTGGATTGCTCGTCAGCGCTCACACCGGCGAAATCGTCGAATGCCTTGCGGGTTCGGGTGATCATGTGTCGTTCGATGAAGGCCGCCCCTTCGGCAGCGCCTTGTGCCGCGTCTTTCAGGCAGCATTCCCACTCCAGCACGGCCCAGCCGTTGAAGTCGTATTGAGTCAGTTTGCTGAAGATCGCCTTGAAGTCGATCTGGCCATCGCCCAATGAGCGAAACCGGCCAGGGCGATCAACCCAACCCTGATAGCCGCCGTAGACGCCGGATCGCGCGCTGGCGTGAAACTCCGCGTCCTTGACGTGGAACATGCGGATGCGCGCGTGGTAGCGATCGATGAAGCCCAGGTAGTCCATTTGCTGCAGCAACAGATGGCTCGGGTCATACAGAATCGCCGCGCGTGGATGATGATTCACCGCTTCGAGGAATTGCTCGAAAGAGGCGCCATCGTGCAGGTCCTCGCCGGGGTGGATCTCGTAGCAGAGGTCGACACCGGCCTCATCGAAGCACTCGAGGATCGGCAACCAGCGTTTCGCCAATTCGGCAAAGCCCTGTTCCACCAGGCCGGCAGGGCGTTGCGGCCACGGGTAGACGTACGGCCAGAGCAGGGCGCCGGAAAAGGTCGCGTGGGCGGTCAACCCCAAGCGCTGACTGGCGCGCGCCGCCAGTTTCAACTGGTTGATCGCCCATTCGGTGCGTGCTTGCGGATTGCCACGCAGCGCGGCTGGGGCAAAGTCGTCGAAAAGCGCGTCGAACGCAGGATGCACCGCGACCAACTGGCCTTGCAGGTGTGTCGACAGCTCGCTGATCACCACACCGGCCTTGGCGCATACGGCGATGAGTTCGTCGCAGTAATCCTGACTGTCGGCGGCGCGTTCAAGGTCGATGAAGCGCGTGCCGAGGGTCGGCAACTGAATGGCTTTGTAGCCTTGGGAAGCGGCCCATTGCGCGATGTTGGCCAAGGTATCGAAAGGCGCCTCGTCGGCGATGAATTGGGCGAGAAAGATGCCGGGGCCGCGCATCCCGCTCGGGCGTTGTTGATTAACGTTCATTGGCGGTTACTCCATTGGCAAGGTCAGGTATTGCAGTCCATTTGGCTTCGCCACAATGATTGGCGATGGCGGTCTCGATGAAGGCCATGCCGCGCAGCCCGGTGGCTATGCCGGGAACGCCCGGTGCGTCAGGACCGCTCGCACCGTTGAAAATGGCCTGCGCGAGGTCGCCGTAGAGATTGGCCATGGCCTCGAGGTAGCCTTCCGGGTGTCCGGCGGGCAAGCGCATGCGCCGGGTGGCGGCTTCGCACAGCCAAGGTTGGCCAAGGCCCGAGCGCAGCACGCGCATCGGCTCATTCAAGGGTCGATGGATCAGACTGGCGGGCTCTTCCTGACGCCATTCCAGCCCGCCCTTGTCGCCATACAGACGAATCTTCAGCGGGTTCTCTTCGCCGGCGCACACTTGGCTGGCGATCAATACGCCGCTGGCGCCGTCGGCCATTTTGAACAGCATCGAGGCGTCGTCATCCAGTTGGCGACTGCTCAAATGTGACCCGAGCATCGCGCTGATGAACTGGATGGGTTGACCGGCGACAAACTCCGCGAGGGAAAACGCGTGCGTGCCGATGTCACCGATGCAGCCACCGATGCCGGATTGTTCAGGATTGTCGCGCCAGCCCGCCTGTTTGTTGCCTTCGCCAGCCACATCGCTGCTGAGCCAGCCTTGCGGGTATTCGACGAGGACTTTGCGCAGACGCCCGATTTCACCGCTGGCGACCATCTCGCGTGTCTGCCAGACCATCGCATACCCCAGGTAGGTGTGCGCGAGGGCGTAAATTCGCTGGCTGTTGTTGACCACGCGGGCCAGGTCCTGCACTTGCGCCAGATTGAGCGCAGCAGGCTTTTCACTGAACACATGGAAACCCGCACTCAGTGCTGCACTGGCGATAGGGGCGTGCAGGTGATTGGGCGTGACGATCACCAGCAGTTCCATGCGCTGATCGGCCGGCAGTGCATGTTCGGCGGCGAGCATGTCTTGCCAGGCGTCATAGCAGCGTTGCGCAGGCAACCCAAGCGCCGCACCACTGCGTTGATTGTTGTGGGCGTCGCGGCTGAACGCACCGCAGACCAGTTCGAAGCGTCCATCGAGGCCGGCGGCTTGCCGGTGTGCCTGGGCGATGAAGGCGCCTTCACCACCGCCGACGAAGCCCATTCTTATTTTTCTACCTGCTGCAATCATGGCAATTGTCTCAGTGGATTCATGCGGAACATTGATGATGTAACCGGTTACATCGTCGGCGAAATCTAGGCCTGAAATCAGCGAGTGTCAAACCGTGTCTGACGAATGCCAACGTTTCGGCCCGTGACGCTGTGCGGTAAGCTCGACGGCCGATTTGATTGAAAGAGCGAGGCAGTCTTGTCCAATATCCGCGAAGTGGCACGGCTGGCGGGTGTCTCAGTGGCAACGGTGTCGAGAACATTGAAGTCCCCCGAGCGGGTGCTGCCCGATACCCGCGAGCGGGTCATGGCCGCCGTCCAGCAAACCGGCTATCGACCGAATTTGATGGCGGTGCAGTTTCGCTCGCGCAGAACGGGCAACCTGGTGATTCTGGTCCCGACCATTGCCAACACCTTTTTCGCCAGAGTGATCAGCGGCGCACAAAAAGCCGCGCAGGCCGCCGGATACCGGTTGCTGTTGTGCGACACCCAAGGCCAGGCATCACTTGAGCGCCAATTCGCTGATCTGGTGCACGCCCATCAAGCCGATGGTGTCATTCAGTTGCGCGCCTATGATCCCTTCGAAGAATCTGCCGCCGAGCCAGCACCGGCCCCGATCGTCAATGCCTGCGAAGTCATCCGGCACGGACGGCATCCAACGATCAGTCTGGATAACGTTGCGGCGGCCAAAGCCATGACCGAGCACCTGATCGCGATGGGGCATCAGCGCATCGGACTGATCAAAGGACCCAAAGGCAGCCCGCTCACGCGCGATCGTCTGGCGGGGTATGAGGCGGCCCTGGGCGATGCAGGTCTTGCGCTGGACAACACGCTCATCTGTCACGGCGATTTCACCCTCGACGCGGGCTATTCAGGTGCCGGCAAACTGCTCGCGCTCGACAGCCGACCGAGCGCGCTGTTTTGTGAAAATGACGAAATGGCCATCGGCGCGCTCAAGCGAATCAAAGAGCAGGGGCTGCGTGTGCCGGAGGATATTTCTCTCGCCGGATTCGACGATATCCCAATGGCCGCGTACTGCGATCCACCGCTGACGACCATTTCCCAACCCGCCGAAATGTTTGGCGAGAAAGCCGTGGAAATGCTGATTACGCTGATCGAGAAACAGCCGTTGCCGCAACGGCATGTGGTATTGCCGTTCGCATTGACCAAGCGCGACAGCACGGCGCGGGTTGATCAAGCGGATAGATGAACCTCTGAATTTCCGCGACGGTTTTTAGCCTCCACGCTACCCGAGAATTGTCCTGCCTGAGTGGACGGTGAAACGCTTTTCAGCCGATTTATCCCGTCCCTGTGCGTCAGTAATCTGTACCCAACTTGAACGCAACAACAACTTCTAAAACTCAAAAGGGAAGCAGACCATGACCACTCCAACCTACAACCGCCTGAACAAAGACGACGCCATCGTGCTGCTGGTCGACCACCAGACCGGCCTTATTTCCCTGGTGCAGGACTTCTCGCCAAACGAATTCAAGAACAACGTGCTGGCTCTGGCCGATCTGGCCAAGTTCTTCGAACTGCCGACCATCCTCACCACCAGTTTCGAACAAGGCCCGAACGGCCCGCTGGTACCCGAGTTGAAAGAGATGTTCCCGGACGCGCCGTACATCGCTCGCCCAGGTCAGATCAACGCGTGGGACAACGAAGACTTCGTCAAAGCGATCAAAGCCACCGGCCGTAAGCAGATCATCATTGCCGGTGTGGTGACGGATGTGTGTGTAGCGTTCCCGACCTTGTCGGCGCTGGCAGAAGGGTTTGAGGTGTTTGTGGTGACTGATGCGTCCGGCACCTTCAACACCACCGTGCAACAAGCCGCCTGGAGCCGCATGACTCAGGCCGGTGCGCAGATGATGAACTGGTTCTCGGTGGCGTGTGAGCTGCACCGCGACTGGCGCAACGACATTGAAGGCTTGGGTAATCTGCTGTCGCAGCGCATCCCCAACTACCGCAATCTGATGAACAGCTACTCGGCGCTGACCGCTCAGCAGAAGTAAGCCGACGCGATTCAAACGAAAGCCTGCCATGAAAAGCAGGCTTTTGGGTTGCGCCGATTCAATCAGCGTCAACCGGCCCACTCATCACGAAACTGCAACAGAAAATCGACAAACGCCCGCACCCGTTGCGGCACATAGCGGCCGTGCGGGTAGAGCAAGGTGTAAGGCCGCGAGCGCCCGGCGTACGGCTGAAGAACCTCGACCAGGCTGCCGTCGGCCAGCTCTTTTTCGACAATGAACTTGTACGTCTGGAAGACCCCGGCACCATGTTTGGCCAGGGTGACACCGCCAAGCACATCGTCTGAGCAGGAGTAGCCCCCCTCGGAAATCACTTCCCGATCATCGCCGTCTTCCTGGAACAGCCAGGAAATCCGCCGTCCGCTGCTGGGCAGTTCGAACTGAATGCATTCGTGTTGCACCAGATCCTCAAGCGTCTTCGGTGTGCCAGCCTTTTGCAGATAGTCGGGGGAGGCGACCACCACCAGTTCTGCATCCTCCAGCAACCGCGCGACCATGGTCGAATCCGGTTGGGCGCGGACGCGGATCGCCAGATCGTAGCCTTCGCCGACAAAGTCGATATTGCGGTTGCCCAAGTGGATATCGACAGTCACGTCGGGGTAGAGCGCACGAAACTTTGGCAGCAGCGGCAGGATACGGTGATGCCCGTAAGTGGTGGGAAGGCTGATGCGCAACTGACCGGACGGTGAGGTCTGTGCGCCCATGACTTCTTGTTGCGCTTCGACCAGTTGGGTCAGGGCCTGGCTGCACTGGAGGAAAAAGTTTCTGCCGGCCTCGGTCAAGCGAATACTGCGCGTGGTTCGGGCAAACAAGCGTGAACCCAATCTTTTTTCGAGGCGAAGAATCGACCGGCTCACGGCGGCCGGAGTTACACCGGCGAGCTGCGCGGCGGCGGTGAAACTGCCGGCTTCAGCGGCGAGGCAAAAGAGTTCGATGCTGCCTAACTGCAAGTCTTCAAAGTGGCGCTTCATGTGAGTACACCGAGGATCTACTGACGGTTCATTCTCAGGCTTATCTCATGAAGCGGCACCGCCGGTACACACCGGCAGTGCTGCGGGGAGGTATCAATGGCCAGCGCTTTGACCACCGTCGACATGGAGGATTTCGCCGGTCACGAAGTTCGCGCCGTCCAGGTAGAGGATCGCCTGCACGATGTCATCGATCTCGCCCATATGACCCACCGGATGCAGGCTGCCGAGGGCGGCGTGCGTCTCTTCGCCGTGCATCGGCGTTTTGATGATGCCCGGCGAAACCGCGTTGACCCGGATTCCGCGCTTGGCGTACTCGATGGCCAGCGACTTGGTTGCCGCGTTGATGCCACCCTTGGTCAGCGAAGCGAGCACCGACGGCACGCCGTCAATCGCATGATCGACCAGACTGGTGGTGACGCTGACGATGTGGCCGCTGGCGTTTTTCTCCATTTCGGCAATCGCCAATTGCGAGATGTGGAAGAAGCCGCTCATGTTGGTCGCCACCACTTGTGCGTAGTCTGCCTGGCTGTACTCGGTGAAGGGTTTGGCGACGAAAATCCCGGCGTTGTTGACCAATGTGTCGATACGACCGAAACGTGCAACGGCTTCGCGAATCACCCGCTCGGCGGTCTGCGGGTCGGCGATGTCACCAGCGACGGCGAGAATATTCGGGTCAGTGGACGGTTTGATCGAGCGCGAGGTCGCGACAACCTGATAGCCGCGTTCACGGAAACCCTTGACCAGACCTGCGCCAATGCCTTGCGAGGCGCCGGTGATCACTACAACTTTTTTGGACGTGTTCATGATGTTTCCTCATGCAATCTGAATGGTTTGAAAAAACGAAGTTCGGGTGTCAGGCGTGAGCCGCAATCTGCGCGGCTTGACGTAACGCTTGCTCGTAATAAGCGACGGACTGGGAACCGGGGATGACCTGTTTGTCGTCGATCACCATGGCCGGAACCGAATCGATGCCGCGTTGCTGGTAAAACCGTTCAAGTTCGCGCACGGCCTGGCTGAACTCAGCGTTGGCCAGCACCTCTTGCGCACGCTGGCTGTCGAGCCCGACTGCGCCTGCCAGCATCACCAGCGTGGCGTGGTCATTCGGGTTTTCGCCGTCGCTGAAGTAGGCTTTCAGTAAGGCTTGCTTCAACTCACGCTGACGTCCTTGTGTGGCGGCCCAGAACAGCAATCGATGGGCGTCGAAGGTGTTGTGGAAGTGGCTGCGCTTTTCCAGGTCGAAGTGAAAACCGATCTGCTCGCCGCGTTCGATGATCATCGCGTTGCGATCCGCCACTTGCTCAGCGCTGCGCCCGTATTTGCGCATCATGTGCTCGATGGCGTGCTCACCTTCGGCGGGCATGTCGGGGTTCAGTTCGAACGGTTTGTAGGTCAGTTCCACATCGACTTCGCCCGCCAGATTCTTGATCGCTTGTTCCAGAGCGGTGGCGCCCAATGCGCACCAAGGGCAAACGACATCCGAGACGAAATCGATTTTCACGGCCCGGCTCATGACTGCGAGTCCGCCAACTGTTGGCGATATTCGGTGGTGGTGATACCGGCGTAACCCCAGTTATCGGTGTCGACTTCCTCGATCACGATGTGGGTGAGTTTCGGATCCTTGTGCAGCACCCGCTCCATCGTTTCGGTGATTTCCTTGATGACCTGGGCTTTCTGTTCCCGGGTCACGCCGTCACGGGTGATACGTACGCTGATGAAAGGCATGGGAATCGCTCCACTGGCCAACCCGTCAGGATGATGGGCCGCTGTTGGAATGAACTTTAAGAAGCTGCGCAAGATTGATAAATAGGCTTTGAGGTACATCATTTGTGATGTGGTGTATCAAATGGCTGCGTGCGGTGAAGTGCGCAAGAAGTTGCGCAGTGCCTCGCCTGTTTTCATCCGGGAAAGTCTGTGCAGGCCTTATGAACCGGGGCTTTCAGCTAAGTGCGCAACTTCTTGCACACCACTGCGCAAAAAGTTGCGCACTTTTATTTGTTTAATCTCGTTTATTCAAAGGTCGGCGTACGGGCTATTTGTTTAAGGCGTTGAAGAATAATGGCTTTGTGATAGCTGGCATGAAGTTTGATAGCTCAGGCCTGCCCGGACAGGCAATGGTGCCTGTCGGTTGTGTGTTTTAAGCAAGGAGAGCATCCCCATGGCAACACCAGCGTACATGTCCGTTACTGGCGAAAAACAAGGCCTGATCACTGCAGGCGCTTTCACCGCTGATTCCGTAGGCAACACCTTCCAGGAAGGCCACGAAGACCAGGTCATGGTGCAGGCTTTCACCCACGATGTGATCATCCCGCGTGACCCGCAATCCGGTCAGCCAACCGGTCAGCGCGTGCACAAGCCAGTGGTCATCACCAAGGTCTACGACAAGGCTTCGCCGCTGCTGCAAGCGGCGCTGACTTCCGGCGAGCGCATGAGCGAAATCGTTATCCAGTGGTACCGCACTTCGGCGCAAGGCACCCAAGAGCACTACTACACCACCAAACTGGAAGACGCGATCATCGTCGCCATCAACAACAAAATGCACAACTGCCAGGATCCAGGCAACGCGCATTTCACCCACCTGGAAGAAGTGCAGTTCACCTACCGCAAAATCACCTGGACCCACGAAGTCTCCGGTACTTCGGGTTCCGATGACTGGCGTGCTCCGGTCGTTTAATTACGGCTGATGGTTATACCGACTCGATCAGCGTTGCTGGTCGAGTTCATCACTCGATCAAGGATTTTTTGCCCCGGGTTCTGGCAATCCGAGGCGCATTGCAGCACTGCGCGAGGGACAAGGGAATGTTCTCACCGGCCAACCAGCCTCACTTCAATCTGACCGTCGATGGCATCGACAGCGATTTCCAGGTGCTGTCGTTCACCGGTCGTGAGGCCCTTAACACGCCGTTCGAATTCGAGCTGGAACTGGTCAGTGAAAAGGCCTCGATCAACCTCGAAAGCGTGCTGCACAAACTGGCGTTTCTCCAGCTGTCGCCAAGCGGCAGCGGCATTCACGGGCTGGTCTACAGCATCGCTCAGGGCGAGGCGGGCAAGCGCTTGACCCGCTACAAGATTTCCCTGCGCCCACAACTGGCGTACCTCGCGCACCGGGTCAACCAGCGCATTTTCCAGCAGATGACCGTGCAGCAGATCATCAGCCAGGTGCTGGAAGAACACGGCATCCTTGCCAGCGATTACCACTTCCAGCTCAGCGCGATTTACCCCGAGCGCATTTACTGCGTGCAGTACGACGAGTCGGACCTGGATTTCATCCAGCGCTTGTGTGAAGAAGAGGGCATTCACTACCACTTCCAGCACACGTCCAGCGGCCACAAACTGACCTTCGGCGATGACCAGACGGTGTTCCCGAAACTGGCGCCAGTGGCCTATCAGCAGGACTCCGGACTGGTTGCCGACAAACCGGTGGTCAAGCGTTTCGGCCTGCGTCTGGCCACCCGCACCAGCCGCACCACCCGCCGCGATTACGACTTCGTCAAACCGAAGATCGAGCTCGAAAGCGACGCCAAAAGCAGCGCGCAACCGGACCTCGAAGACTACGATTACCCGGGCCGTTTCGTTGACCGCGAGCGCGGTAAACACCTGGCCAATCGCGCGCTGGAACGCCATCGCAGCGACTATCGTCTGGCCGAGGGCAACAGCGATCAGCCGATCCTCGTCAGCGGGCATTTCCTCGCCCTGACCGACCACGCCAACCCGACCTGGAATGACTTGTGGCTGCTTACCGAAATCTTCCACGAAGGCAAGCAGCCGCAGGTGCTCGAAGAATCGGTGACCAGCGACACCACTGACAACAAGGACGATTTCCACCAGGGCTACCGCAACCGCTTCAGCGCGATTCCGTGGGACGTGCCGTACCGTCCGCCGCTCGATCACCCGAAACCGAAAGTCCTCGGTACACAAAGCGCCGTGGTTTGCGGTCCCGAGGGCGAAGAGATTTACTGCGACCAATACGGCCGGGTGAAGGTGCAGTTCTTCTGGGACCGCGAAGGCAAGCACGACGACATGACCAGTTGCTGGATGCGCGTCGCGTCGAGCTGGGCAGCCGAGACTTTTGGCTCGATCAATATTCCACGGGTCGGCATGGAGGTGTTGATCACCTTCCTTGAGGGCGATCCCGATCAACCGCTGATCACCGGTTGCCTGTACCACGGCGCGAATCTGCCGCCGTACAAGCTGCCGGATTTCAAGACGCTGGCGACGGTCAAGAGCAAGGAATACAAGGGCACCCGCGCCAACGAATTACGCATCGACGACACCACCAGCGAGATCAGCATCGCGCTGCGCAGTGACCACGGTGCGAGTGCGATCAACCTGGGTTATCTGACTCATCCGCGTCCTAGCGGTGGACAGCCGCGCGGTGAAGGGTTCGAGTTACGCACCGACCGCCACGGCGCAGTGCGTGCGGGGGCGGGTCTTTTGATCACCACTGAGCCGCGTCCGAACGAATCCAAACACCATAAGGACTTGCCGGAAACCGCCGAACGCCTCGCCACCGCCAGCGATCAGCAGGACGGATTCGCCGTTCAAGCCAAAGAGCTTCAGGCTCAGGAGGCGGGCGATCAGGACGACGTCGCCAAAGCGCTGCACGCCCAGCACCAAGGCGTACTCGGCAGCGGCCCCGCCAACCTCACCGCCAACGAATTCCCGGAATTCACCGAACCGCATCTGGTCCTCGCCAGCCCGGCCGGCATCGCCCTGACCACGCCACGCTCCAGCCACATTGCCACCGGCGAACACCTGGCGCTGAGCAGTACCGGCCACACCAGCCTGTCGATCGGCAAACGCCTGCTCGCCAGCGCCAGTCGCGGCATGCGCCTGTTCGTGCAGAGCATGGGCTGGCGGCTGGTCGCGGCGTCCGGCGACATCGACGTGCGCGCACTGAAGGACAGCATCAACCTGCTGGCCAAACTCAACATCACCGCCAACGCCGACCGCATCACCATCACCGCAAAAACCGAACTGGTGATCCAGGGCGGCGGCAGCGCCACCACCTACAACGCCGGCGGCATCACCCACGCCACCAGCGGCCCGTACACCGCGCACGCGGCGAACTTCGCCTACACCGGCGCGAAATCTTTGGCCGGGGTATTCCCGGAACCACCAAAACCGGGCAAGGGCAATCTGGAATTGTTCAATCAGTACGCCGGGCGTCAGGGCATCAAAGAAGGCGATTACGAAGTCATCGATGCCCTGGGTAAAAGCATCAAGGGCAAGCTCGATGGCAAAGGTTTTGCCAGCGTCGCCGGCGCTGCGCCGGGGCCGGCGCGTGTGTTGTTCGGCAAGGATCCGGCGGACACCTGGAGCGATGGCAGTTACATCGGCAAGCCGGAGTGGCCGTTGAATCCGCCAGGTGCTGAAGACGTGCCGAGCCAGGTGCAGGCGATGGTCGCACAGGTCTTGCCTAGCAAGAGTTGGGAGATGTTGGAGAAGGGTAAGGACATGGCACAAACAGGGATGAGTGCGATGCAGACGGCGCAGCAAGTGAAAGGTGTGGTGCAGGGCGGGGTAGCCGGGTTGCCGAAACTGGCGAGTGCGGCGTTGCCGAGTGCGTCGGGGGTTCTGGGGGCGGCAAGCAAGGCGGGCAAATTGCCAAGCCTGCCAGCGCCGACGATTTCGAAATCTGTTGTTAAAACTCCAAGCCTCATGACTGGAGAAGTACTGTCATGACTGAAGCAGCCGGTGCGCAAAAACGTGAACCACAGGTCGCCGTTGTACCGTTGAACACTCTGGATGTGCAGGATGTCGGGCGCGGTGCGGCTCGATTTGATGCCTGGCTGCGATCTATCAGTGGCGATGTGGTTACGCTGGATCGTATCAAGGGTGTAGCTGGAGCCCTGCCTGTTGTTGGCAACATCATGGCGCTGGTTGATGCGCTTGGCGATATCGTGACCCTCACCAAAAGCAAGCAGCGCGAACTGCTCGATTGGGTGAGCCTGGGCATCAACCTGATTGGTGTCTTGCCCGCGCCTCCCACGATGGCTGCAGCGCGCATGAGCTTGCGTCCGACCCTGTTTCTTGTTCGTCAGGAACTGCGCAACAGCGTCAAAATGCTGTTGGGCGATTCAATGATTGAAGTATTGGTCGGTCATTTGAATGCAACCATCGTCGGCACGATTGATGACTTCGTCAAACAAGCCCAAGGAAAGCTTTCCGGGATACTCGCTGACGCTGGAAAACTGGGCGAAAGCGCGGTCAGCGAAATTGCCAAAGGGCTTGAGGCCGTCGTCAACGGCAAGCTTGATGCGAAAGGCGATGCACGCGCGGCCAGTCAGAAAATCACCACGGCGGGCAATCAACTGCTCAGTGATCCTAAAGCGGCCATCGGAAACATTTTTGGTGCCGCCTTCAGTGCTTACAAAGCAGTAGGTAAGGGTGTCGCCAACAGTGCAGCCAGGAATCTGCTTCCGGATCAAGCCAAGAAGCTGGTTTTGACGCATACCGGAACCTTGCGAGCCATGGGGCCTGAGATAAAAACCCAACTGAGCAAGTTGGGGGATCCAGGTACACGTCATTCGATCGCCTGGTTATTGCAAATGCTCAGCGGTGCTGTTTTGACGTGGCGCAAGCGCCGTGGGCATGGTCAGAGCGCGAGCGTCAAACCCAATGCGACCAGCAAGGCACAACGCAAGGCCGGGGAAGGTCGATTAGAGGCCTCCAGTCATCAAGCACCGGCCAAAGGTGCAGCCAATCCAAACAAGAACGTCGCTTGTACGGGGACCTGCCACAGTATTAGTTTTTCGCTGGGCTCAGAGCTACTTCGTCATATCGACTTCAGTCTGCCCGGTGCCTTTCCAATCGAGTGGTCGAGAACCTATAACTCTCGACTGGATGCCTATGACCAAGGCTCATTGGGTGCACGCTGGGTAACCGAACTGAGCACACGCTTCGATTGCCGAGAAGAGGGGCTGGTCTTTTTTGGCTCCGATGGCAGAAGCCACGACTACCCACTCCCCAAGGTCGGACTGTTTCACTATGACCCTATAGAGAACGTCACGCTGATCCGCAGCAGAGAAGATCAGTTGCTGTTATGCCGCGGCTTTGAGCGCAAGGAAACCTACGTACGTCATGGTCGGCGCTATCTGTTGGCTGGCGTCGTACTTCGTAACGGTGCCGGGATCATGCTTCATTACGAGCATCGTCACGGTGACGAATCGATCCTGTCGGACTTGATGACTTATCAGGACGAAGTCACTCAAGTGCTTTCGCATCTGGGCACATTAATTGATGATCACGGACGTCTCACCGGTTTGTGGGAGATCAAGGATGGCGTGCCTCAGCGTCAACTGTGCAGTTATCAATACGACACCTTCGGCAATCTGATTCTGGCCCAGGATGAAAATGGAGCCGCCTGGTCGTATCAGTACGAGCATCACTTGATCACTCGCTATACCGATCGAACCGCCCGGGGCATGAACATCGAATGGCAGGGGCGTGGCGCCGACGCAAAGGCTATCCGGGAATGGGCGGACGATGGCAGCTTCGATACGCGTCTTGAGTGGGATGACAATATTCGTTTGACCTATGTGACGGACGCGTATGGCAACGAGACCTGGCATTACTACGACATCCTTGGCTATACCTATCGCATCCGTCATCCGGATGAGCGCTCTGAATGGTTCTTTCGTGACGACGCCAAAAATCTGGTTCGTCATGTTCATACAGATGGAAGTACCGATCGCTTCAGCTACGACGCCCGCGGGAACATGGTTGAACACATCCGCCCGGATGACAGCGTCGAGTACTACGCGTTTGACGACCATGATCAACTGATCAAAATCAGTGACGCAGAAGGTGGTCAGTGGCAAAGAGGGTATGACGACCGCGGCAACCTTGTTGAGGCGATAGATCCTTTAGGCAACAAGACGGAGTACGCCTATAACAAGGCCGGACTGCCAATTGCCATCAAAGATGCCAACGGCAATGAAAAAGCGATCGAATACAACGAGGCCGGCCAACTGACCAAGTACGTTGACTGTTCTGGCAAGGCCAGCGCATGGGCGTACGATGCGCGTGGCCAGATGATCTGCTTCACTGACGCCGCCGGACAAAGCACTGAATACGAATACAGAAATGGTCAGCTGGTGCTGATCAAACATCCTGACAAAACGGAAGAGCGTTTTGAGCGGGACGCAGAGGGGCGACTGCTGGCGCACGTTGATGCATTGGGGCAATGCACGACTTGGAGTTATACCGCGGCCGGGTTCGTCAGTGAGCGTGTAGATGCCGCCGAGCAGACCTTGCGTTACAGCTGGGACCGTTTGGGCCGTCTGGTTGCCTTGGAGAACGAGAACGAACAACGCGCCCACTTTCACTACGATCCGCTTGGCCGATTGTTGGAGGAGAGGGGGTTCGACGGACGCACGACTCGCTATCAATACAATCCTGAAACCGGGCGTCTGGATAGCAAGTTCAATGGCCAGCGTGTCATCAAGTTCAATTTCGACTCCATGGGGCGCCTGACTGATCGTCATGCAAATCTGGGCGGTGAGTCTCAAAGTGAAGCGTATGCCTATGACGGAAATGGTCGTCTGGTCATGGCCAGCAACGGCAACAGTCGCCTGAACTGGTTTCATGATCCTGCCGGCAATCTTATTCGCGAACACCAGCACTATCTGGATCTCGACAAGCCTCTTGTCGCTGTCTGGAAACATGAATATGACGTTCTCAATCTACGCATAGCGACGGTTCGCCCAGACGGGCACAAGGTGAGCTGGTTGACCTACGGAAGTGGCCACCTTCTGGGGTTACGACTGGACGATCATGATCTGATTGCATACGAGCGCGACGATCTGCACCGTGAAGTGGCACGCCATCAAGGTAATCGGCTACTACAAACCCAGAAGTGGGATCCGGCTGGGCGGCTTCAGGAGCAACTGCTGGGGCACTCTGACGACAAATCGACTCTACTCAAGCGCGAGTATAAGTACGATGCAGTGGGCCAGTTGACCGCGATTAACGACACTCGGCGGGGCCCATTGGCGTACCGTTACGACCCGGTTGGCCGTCTCATCAGTGCCGTCAGCCGACTGGGCACCGAAACATTTGCATTCGATCCGGCCAGTAATCTGTTGGATGACGCGCTTACGCAGGTTCGACGACCGCTTGATCAGGACACGCCGCGCAGCAAGTTGCTCGATAACCTCCTGCGTGAATACGCCGGTACTCACTATGAGTACGACGAGCGTGGCAATCTTATCCAGCGATGGCACAACGGAAGTTACAGCCGTATGCGCTGGGATCTGTTTGATCGAATGGTGAATTTCGACGATGCACGTTTGAGTGTCGATTTCGCTTATGACGCGTTGGGCCGGCGCCTGTACAAAAACTCCAATGCTCACTACAAGGAGCGTCCAGAGGCAGGGTCTCAGTGGAATCACAACGAACATGCTCGTAAACAAAGAGAGTTAGGCTGCGGTTTCACGTTATTTGGCTGGGACGGAGATAACCTGGCGTGGGAAAGCAGTCCTGCTCAAGCAGATGACGGAACGGGGAGAACGGTTCATTACGTTTTTGAGCCAGGCACTTACATTCCGGTAGCCCAGGCTGTTTCCAACGGCTCGATACAACTGTCAGGACTGCCCGATTATGTTGGCGACTACACGCTCGACGACGATCCCTTGTGGAATCACCAACCGACTGTACAAAGTTTCGATGCGATTGCCTGGTACCAGTGCGATCGTCTGGGGACACCATTGGAACTCACTGATGAGCACGGTGAGATTGCCTGGAGTGCTCACTACAAGGCATGGGGAGAGGTTCGTGAGCAACGTTCCGCTCGAGCACAGCAGTTGGGGTTGGCCAACCCGATACGTTTCCAGGGGCAGTACCACGATGTCGAGACCGGTCTGCATTACAACCGGCATCGCTACTATGACCCTGGTGTCGGTCGATTCATAAGCAAGGACCCGGTGGGTTATGCAGGTGGTTTGAACACCTACGCTTACGCGCCTAACCCCACAGGCTGGATTGACCCTCTAGGCTTGACGAATACCCCAGACGGTACGGGGAAAACCGTTCCGATGAACAATCTGGGTATTCCCGACAGGAGTCAATTTGATCCAAAACCTGGCATTACAAAGCCTTACGCTCGAAGTTCGGCGTGTGGGCCTACTACGGCGCAAACCGCCTCGGTACAGGGCCTACCTTGTGTGGTGTGTGGAACCGTGGCGCCTAAAATGGTTGCTGATCACAAAGATGCCTTGGTGGTGGAGTATTATCGAACGGGCACTAACGATGCGACGCATCAGTCCTCGTTGTTGGCTGTGCAGTCACACTGCCCCGTCTGCTCAAAAAAACAGGGTGGGCATGCATCATCGTATTCAAAATGTATGAAAACCAAGCTGGGGATCTGATTAATGCAAAAGGCTGAAGCTGTTTATCCGGACCAGGCGCAGACAGAAATCTGTAGCAAGTATGGAATGCCTGTGCAACCGCCCGAAGAGATGGTCGCGGTTGCTATTGATTCGCTTGGCCAGTCCCCGATCTACGGCACAAGAGTGCAATTGCCCGAGGACGGTAATATCAGCTGGTTCATTCACTGCGGTGAGTACTCGGCGGCGGATGACTTTTACAAGCCTGTCCATGTTCACCACCTGAGTGAAATGTTGCCTCAGGTTGTGAATTATCTTTGTCTACCCACTGGCGCAAAATTCATCATCGATACAGCCGGCTATGAAGATGTCTGGATGGCTGAGTAAGCATTATTGAAACCGGATCGTCACCGGTTTCACGCTTGATTGATCGCGTGGATCAATTTCGTCTGTCAAAGGAGTGACAACAATGAAGGACGCCATCCGCTTGGGCGACTCCACCACTCACGGTGGCAAGGTCCTCGAAGCCTTCTCCCAGACTGACCTCAACGGCAAGCCCATTGCCGGGGTCGGGCACAACGTCAGTTGCCCGTTGTGCAAAGGGATATTCCCGATTGCCGAGGGCAGCAGCACCTACACCGTCGATGGCACGCCCATCGCGCTCGATGGCATGAAAACCGCCTGTGGCGCTGCGCTGATTGCCAGTGGCCCGAAAGGTGCGGTCGTCAGCTGAGTGCTGTAATGCCACTGACGGAGAGCCAGCGGCGTGGCGTTTGACCTTAGTGAAGAAATGTAATTTGAATGTAGTGGGCGGTAGCGGCTGCGGAGGAAGGAAATGAAGTCAGGGTTTTCAAGCGAACTCAGAACTGTCTCCGCCAGAGATTTACAACGTTATCCCTCAACTGTAATTCAAGGGAGGCAGCATCACGTCACCGTCACACTTGGACTCCCGTTCAAGTATGACGGTGACAAAAGCAAAGCCCAGGGACGAAAGGGCGAAGTGTTGACGTAAGGTCAATACCAGAATCTGGAAGCGAGCCTGCCCGCGGAATTGGCGCATGCGCACCTCGCCGGCCACGGCTTCTCAAGCCAGCAACTGCGCGATCCATTCAGCCTGTCGCGTGATCTCTCGTACCTTCGCCTCGGGCAAAGCCTGCTGCGCCCGGGTGAACTGACCGAGGGTCTTTTGCTTTTCGTTCAGTATGCGTTGCCACTTGGTCAGAAACTCGGGGCTGCGGGCCTGCATCTGCAAGGGGCCGAAATACAGCTCCTGGTCGGTATAGGTCACCGGTTCGGCGCGTTCGGCCACGATGATTTCGTAGTCGAAGCGGTTTTCCCGCAGCAGCTCTTCGCTGAGGATGCGGTAGCCGTTTTCCATCAGCCACTGGCGCAAGGGTTGTTCACCGCCGTTGGGTTGCAGGATCAGACGTTCCTGGCCGCTGAGGTGAGCCTTGCCGTTGTCGAGGATGTCGCGGATGGTTTCACCGCCCATGCCGCAGATGCTGATGGCGGTGATGCCGTCGTCAGGTTTGATCGCCGCCAGACCATCGGCCCGGCGCACACTGATGCACTGCTGCAGATCATTCTCGCGCACGGTGCGTTCAGCCGCGTGGAACGGCGTCAACGCGACTTCGCCAGCCACGGCCGTGCTGATCAGGCCACGGCGCATCAGGGCCACCGGCAGATAGCCGTGATCCGAGCCGATATCCGCCAGTCGTGCTCCGACCGGTACGTGGGCAGCCACGCGCTCGAGGCGCATGGACAATGTCTGTTCGTTCAACGGCAACCCCTTGATGGCAGGCAAAGGGGTGCGACTCTGGCGAGCAACGCCGGGCCTGTCAAATCCCGGCGACGGAATTCAATGGCCCATTGGCCGCGCTGAACGGAAATGGGCGCTGAGGCTTAGACGGCCAACGTTGCGTTGTCGATCACGAAGCGATACTTCACGTCACCCTTGAGCATGCGCTCGTAGGCGTCGTTGATCTGGTCGGCGCGGATCAGTTCGATGTCGGAGACGATGCCGTGCTCGGCACAGAAATCGAGCATTTCCTGAGTCTCAGCGATGCCGCCGATCATCGAGCCGGCAATTGTGCGACGCTTCATGATCAGGTTGAACACGTTCGGCGACGGGTGCGAGGTGGCCGGGGCACCGACCAGCGTCAACGCACCATCTCGCTTGAGCAGCACGAGGAATGCATCGAGATCGTGCGGCGCCGCGACGGTGTTGAGGATCAGGTCGAAACTCTTGGCGTGCGCGGCCATTTCTTCGGCATTGCGCGACACCACGACTTCATCGGCGCCCAGCGTTTTCGCTGCTTCGCGTTTGGATTCAGAGGTGGTGAATGCAACAACGTGCGCACCCAGAGCGTGAGCCAGTTTGATACCCATGTGGCCAAGGCCGCCGATGCCGACCACGCCGACTTTTTTGCCCGGGCCGGCGTTCCAGTGGCGCAGCGGCGAGTAAGTGGTGATGCCAGCACACAGCAGCGGCGCGACGGCGGCCAGTTGCGCTTCGGGATGGCGGATGCGCAGCACGTAGCGTTCATGCACGACGATGTTTTGCGAATAGCCGCCCAGCGTCCAGCCCGGTGCATCCGGAGTCGGGAAGTTGTAGGTGCCGATCATGCCGTCGCAGTAGTTTTCCAGCCCGCTTTCGCAGTCATCGCAATGTTTGCAGCTGTCGACGATGCAACCGACGCCGACCAGATCACCGATTTTGTAGTCCGAAACATGGGCGCCAACGGCCGACACGCGACCGACGATTTCATGCCCCGGTACGCAAGGGAATTGCGTACCGGCCCATTCCGCACGCACCTGGTGCAGGTCGGAATGGCAGATGCCACAGAACGCAATGTCGATCTGCACATCATGGGCGGCCGGCGCGCGGCGGTTGATCTGCATCGGCTCAAGGGGGTTGTCGCCCGCGTGGGCGCCGTAGGCTTGTACAAGCATGGGAACATCCTCGATCGGTTTGTCGTAGGGCATTGTTTCTGTTCCAGCGCTGCGGGCACTAGTGCATTCCTGTGCAATCCTTGCCTGATCCTGTGCGTCGTTGTGACATTGCGCGGACAGACGCTTGCGCTGTTTGCAGGTAATCTCCCGGTTCACTGACGACAACAAAATCAAAACAGGAGTCATTGATGCAACCAATCCGTCTCGGTCTGGTGGGCTACGGCAAGATTGCCCAGGATCAACACGTCCCGGCAATTCTCGCCAATCCCGCCTTCCACTTGGTCTCCGTCGCTACCCAGGGCAAGCCTTGCGCAGGCGTGGAAAACTTCCAATCCTTAAGTGAATTGCTGGAAAACGGCCCGGCGGTGGACGCAATTGCCTTCTGCACGCCGCCGCAAGGACGTTTCGCCCTCGTGCAGCAAGCGCTGGCCGCCGGCAAACACGTGCTGGTTGAGAAGCCACCCTGCGCCACATTGGGCGAAGCGCTGGCCTTGGTCGATCAGGCTGCCGAGCAGGGCGTCAGTGCTTTGTTTGCCTGGCATTCACGCTACGCGCCCGGCATCGAAGCCGCCCGCGACTGGCTTGCCTCACGCACCCTGCAAAGCGTGGAGATCGACTGGAAAGAAGACGTGCGCAAATGGCACCCCGGTCAGACCTGGATCTGGCAACCCGGCGGCCTCGGCGTATTCGACCCGGGCATCAATGCCTTATCGATCGTCACTCATTTGCTCAAGTCGCCGCTGTTTGTCGAATCGGCTGAACTGCGCGTGCCGAGCAACTGCCAGTCGCCGATTGCCGCGTCGATCCAAATGTCGGACGCGCGTCATCTCGATGTGCGCGCCGAGTTTGATTTTGATCATGGCCATGATGAGCTGTGGAGTATCGAGGTGCGTTGCGCTGAAGGCGTGTTGCGCCTGGATAACGGCGGTGCGCTGTTAAGCATCGACGGTGTGCGCCAGGCCGTGTCGGAGGAGGGTGAGTACGCAGCGGTGTATCGGCATTTTCAGCAGTTGATTGGCGACAAGGCCAGTGATCTGGATGTGCAGCCGTTGCGCTTGGTGGCGGACAGTTTCTTTGTCGGCAGTCGGGTGTTGGTTGAGGCGTTTTACGATTAGTGCGGTAGGCAACATATCCGGTCAATCGCTCTTTACTTGTTTTTCCTTGCCGGTGCTCTGTTGAAAGCAGATCTGCGGGAACTGAAAAGCTCCCGCGGTCTGAATTTCTACTCAGCGATTGGCTTCGGCCAGACCCGCCTCAATGAAACGTACTGAGCTCTCCATTGCCTGCTGACCTTCTGGCAGCATGGCAGAGTAGAAGTGCCAGGCGTGGAACATGGCAGGCCATACCTCGAGATTGACTCGGACACGGTTGTCCGCCAGATGGGTGGCAAGCCGCATCGCGTCACTCAGCATCAGCTCGTTCTCGCCAATCTGTACCAGAATGGGTGGGAGTCCAGTGACGTCCGCGAAAACTGGCGATGCCAGAGGATGGTTGGCGAGTGTCTCGCCAAGGAATGTTCTGGCAAGAATATCCAGAACAGGCTTGGAATTCAGCGGATCCAGGCCCTCGCGGTTGCTCATAGAGGCGCCGGTGTGTTCGAGGTTTGCCCAAGGCGAGATCGAAGAACCCACCGCAGGTAACGCGAGCCCTTTGGATTTGGCAGCCACCATCACGCTTACAACCATTGCGCCGCCAGCCGACTCGCCGGAAAACGCGATTTTTTCAGCCGGGATTTTCTGCTCGAGCAACCACTCGTAGGCGCGCAATGTGTCGTCGATGGATGCGGGGAATTTGTGCTCCGGGGCCAGGCGGTAGTCAGGCATGTATACACGAGCACCCAGCATTTTTGCGTAGTTGCCACCAATGCCGTGGTAGCCATCTGGACGGCCGACAATGTACGCCCCGCCATGGATGTACATCACAACTGCGTCGGTCCTGACTTCATCGGGTGTCACCAGGGTCCCTGGAACACCGCCCATGTCGACTGCTTCGAACCTGACGCCGGTGGGCGCTGGATTTTGCGCGAGCATTCCTGCGTAGGAGTCGCGGATATCGCTCATTTTTGTGGTGGTATCAATGCCTTTGAGGACAGGTACCAAATCGCTCAGGCTGTTGGCCCAAGTTTGAACGGCTGCTTTTACTTTCGTATTCATAGTGATCTCGATTGAAGGAGGGTATTGGATTAGCTAATCGAGATGCTATTCTCTTGATTGGGGAATAGGGTTCCCCATAGCGAGTGCCGTGGCGCCCGAACGTTGAGCGAGTGAGGAAGTATGGAAATTCATAACCTGAACGACATCGCGGCTTTTGTGAGTTCTGTAAATGCCGGAAGCTTTACCGCAGCTGCCAAGCAATTAGGTCTCACTCGTTCGGCAGTGGGTAAATCGATTGTCAGGCTGGAAGCTCGATTGCAAGTGCGGTTACTCAACCGCACAACCCGCAGTCTGAGCCTGACGGACGACGGTCAGGTTCTCTACGAGCGCTGTGTTGGCATCCTTCAAGATCTAGACGATGTCGAGGATGCACTGGCGTTTCGTCGCTCGACACCCAGTGGGCGATTGCGTATGAGTCTGCCGGTCGCGCTGGGTAGGCTTCACGTTCTCCCTCACATCGAATGCTGTCTGAAGGAATGGCCTTCGCTAAGTGTCGACGTAACGTTTTCCGACCGACTTGTAGACCTCATTGATGAGGGGTTTGACCTGGCAATGCGTATTGGCCCGCCCAAAGAGGATTCTCGATTGCTGACGCGCACGGTGGCGTACCAGCAGATGATCACCTGTGCTTCACCCCGCTATCTGGCGGAGCATCCACGGCCAAAAACTCCCGAAGAGTTGTCCGCGCACGAATGTCTGCATTTCGTCAGCGGGGGACGATTACTTCCATGGAATTTTCGAGTAGACGGCCAGGCGGTTGCCTTCACTCAAGGTGGGCGGCTACAGATGGACAGCGCGGAAGCGCTGCATGAATGCGCGATGGCGGGCTTGGGTATTGCGACACTGCCGTCGTACGTAGTGAGCCACCAACTACGCAGTGGCAAGCTTGTTCAACTGCTCGAAGAATACGCTGAGGCAGCAGAACCCATCCGGATCATCTATCCCAGCAAACGACACCTTTCTCCCAAGATCCGCCTGTTCATCGACAAGCTCTTAGACGCGTGGTCGCCTTGCCCCCCGTGGGAACAATCTCCGGTCGATGATATGTGCGCTGTATGAAAAGGGGGCTGATGTCCCCGGCGGAGCGGATAGTTGCAATGTCGTCAGGAGCGCTGAAAGAAGCATTGCAACCGATCACTTGAGTGCAGACGCTCAATCGCATCAGCACCCGCCGTTCAGAAACGATCGAGTCTGAAGAGTTCATCTGCCGTCAAATCAGTCGCCTGATTCGTCGTTGCCGGCCGAGCCATCCGCACCACCATCTCCGCCGTCACCGCCGCCTGCGTCAGCCCCAGATGCTGATGCCCAAAAGCAAGCAACACCTTGCCCTCACAGACCTGATCAATCACCGGCAGCGAATCCGGCAACGACGGTCGAAAACCCATCCACGGCGTCGCCGCTTCAGCATTCAGATCCTTGCGGAACAAGCCCTGACTCAAGCGGTGCAACTGCCACGCGCGTTCCATGCTCGGTGGTTTTTCCAGTCCGGCGAATTCAACCGTGCCGGCCAGGCGCAACCCTTCGGACATTGGCGTCATGATGAATTTGCGCTCCAGCGAGGTCACGGGGAAGGGCAGTCGGTCGTGTTCCTGAGGCAGCATCAGGTGGTATCCGCGCTCGGTGTCCAGCGGTACTTTTTTGCCGGTGAGGGCGGCGGTGAGTTTCGCTGAGTGCGCACCGCAGGCGATCAGCACCCGGCTGGCAGTCAAACCACCCGATCCAGTGATCAGCGAAACACCGTGCTCTTGCACATAGCCACCCTGAACCTGCTGCTGTACGAAGCTCACGCCGCTGGCCTTGGCCGCTTCGACCAATTCCCAGACCACGCGATACGGGTCGATGAAGTGCCCGGTGCGCGGGAAGAACAAGCCGCCCTGAATTTGTTCGCTGAGTTGCGGCGCGGTGTCGCGTATGGCAGCGGCCTGCCAGTAATCGACCGGCACCTGCTGCTGATGCAGTCGAGCCTGGAATGCCTGGATTGCCTGACGCGATTCGGGCCGTTCGAACACCAACAGCGAGCCATCGACCTTGAGCAAGTCTGGCCGCTGGATGTCGGCGAGCAAGCGCTGCCAGGTCTCAAGGCTGCTTTCATTGAGCGCGCGCAAGCCTGCCACGGTGTTCTGAAACGGCGCCGGGCGCAGATTCAGCAACAACCGGGTGAACCATGGCAAGGCGCGCGGCAGGTATTGCCAGTCCAGCCGCAATGGTCCCATCGGATCCATTAGCATGGCCGGCAGGCGCTTGAGGATGGACGCGTCGGCAATCGGAAACACCTGCTCGGTCGCCAGATGCCCGGCGTTGCCGAACGAGGCGCCGTGGCCGGGTGGCTGCTGATCAATGACCACCACGCGCAACCCTTGGCGCGCCAGACGCAGTGCGCAGGCGACGCCGATGATGCCGGCGCCGACCACAGCGATGTCGTGGGAGACGTTATTGGCCATGGTGCAGAGCTTCCCTTTGCCCATCGAGCAGACGTCGCAATTGCAGCGGATTGGTCTGTTTCAGTGCGGTCGGCAACAAGCTGTCCGGGAAGTCCTGATAGCAGACCGGGCGGAGGAAGCGCAGGATCGCCGCTGTACCGACGGATGTCGTGCGCGCGTCTGAGGTGGCCGGGAATGGCCCGCCGTGAACCATTGCGTCACACACTTCGACCCCGGTGGGCCAGCCATTCACCAGCAAGCGGCCGGCCTTGCGCTCGAGCGTCGGCAGCAATGCACGCGCCTGTTCCAGGTCTTGGTCATCCAGATGCAACGTGGCAGTCAACTGGCCTTCCAGATGTTCGGTGACCTGGTGGATTTCAGCCTCACTGCAGCATTGCACGATCAGCGCCGCTGCACCGAAGGCTTCAGCTTGCAGGCGGTGATCGGCGAGAAAATCAGCGGCTTCTGTCACGAATACACGGGCCTGACATTGGTTCGGGCCGTTGCCGCTCAGACCAATACCGGCGATGTGTGCACTGGCATTTTCGGTCAGCGCATTCACGGCAGATTCATAAGCGTTGAAGATGCCCGGCGTCAGCATCGTTTGTGCCGGACTGCGTTGAATGATCTCGCTGGTGGCGCTAATGAACCGGTCCAGCGCGGGTCCTTTCAAGGCAATGACCAAACCCGGATTGGTGCAGAACTGGCCCGCGCCCAGCGTCAGCGACGCCACAAACCCTTCAGCCAACGCCTGCGTGCGATTGTCCAGCGCCGCCGGAAACAGCAGCACCGGATTGATCGAACTCATTTCCGCGTACACCGGAATCGGCTCGGGCCTGGCTTGCGCCGCTTGCATCAGCGCCAGGCCACCACTGCGCGAACCGGTGAAACCCACCGCTTTGATCCGTGGATCAGTGACCAGTGCAATGCCCACTTCGCGGCCGGAACCGTACAGCAACGAGAACACGCCTTCCGGCAAACCACAGGTTTTTACCGCCCGAGCGACCGCGCGGCCGACCAGTTCGCTGGTGCCGGGATGCGCACTGTGCGCCTTGACGATCACCGGGCAACCGGCGGCCAATGCTGACGCGGTGTCACCGCCCGCCACCGAAAATGCCAGCGGAAAATTGCTCGCACCAAACACCGCGACCGGCCCCAGCGCGATCTGACGCTGACGCAAATCCGCGCGCGGCAGCGGTTGACGTTGCGGCAGCGCGCTATCGACGCGCACGTCCAGCCATTCACCGCCGCGGACGGTGCGGGCGAACATTCTCAATTGTTGGCAAGTACGCCCGCGTTCGCCCAGTAACCGTGCACGCGGCAGGCCGCTTTCGGCATGGGCACGGTCAATCAGTTCATCGCCGAGGGCTTCGATTTCCTCGGCAATGCTTTCCAGAAAATCGGCGCGGAGATTCAGTGCTGTCTCGCGATAAACATCGAACGCTGCCCAGGCCAGCGCGCAGGCCTGTTCGACATGCTCCGTCGATCCTCCGGCATACGCCGGTTCCAGCGCTTCATTCGTGGACGGATTGATCCCGCGAATGGCGGCGCGATTTCCCGCAACCGTGTGCTGCCCGATCAGCATGTGGCCCGTCAGAGTCATGGTGTCTTCCTGATGAAAAGGGAAATGCCTGCCGCGTAGCACTACGCATCGCGGCAGGTGAGGCTGAGGTGTCAGGCGAAGCTCTGTTCCGCCGACCAGTTCTCGTACCAGTGACGGAACAGCGAGTACTGCTTCTCGGCATAACGCCGCTGCGAATCGCTCAACGCATCCGTTTCGTTGAAGTGCAGGGTGTATTCCTTGTCGCCGTTGAGCACCATCAGGTGTTTGTAATACAGCACCAGATCGCAGCCTTCATCGAACGACGACAACACCGACAGTGCCGATTCCAGCTCCCGCGCCTGACGACGGGCCTTGGCATCTCCTTGTGCGGCCTTCTTGCTCAGCGCCACCAATTGCAGCACTTCGCGGGGCAGGGCGTTGCCGATACCGGTGATCGCGCCGGTGGCGTTGCAGTTGACGAAACCGTGGACCACCTGCGTGTCGACGCCGACCATCAAGGTCACGTCATCGTCCTTGGAGGTGATGTTTTCGGCGGCGTAACGCAGGTCAGCACCACCGCCGAATTCCTTGAAGCCGATCAGGTTCGGGTACTCGCGACGCAGTTCGAAGAACAGGTCGGCGCGGGTGGCGAAGCCGTAATAAGGGCTGTTGTAGATCACTGCCGGCAGGTTCGGCGCGGCTTGCAGAATCGCTGCAAAGTGGGCTTTTTGCGCAGTCGCCGAAGCACCTCGGGACAGTACGCGCGGTATCACCATCAGACCCTGCGCGCCGACTTTCGCCGCGTGCGCTGCATGGGAAACCGCTTCTCGTGAGTTCACTGCGCCGGTGCCGACGATGGTTGGAATCCCGGCAGCGACCAGACGCGCCACGCCTTCCTGCCGTTCAGCCTCGGTGAGCAACGGCCAGTCGCCCATCGAACCGCAATAAACCACGGCGCTCATGCCGATATCGATCAGCTCGCGTCCTTTGGCCACCAACGCGTCGAAGTCCGGTTTGCGCTGGGCGGTACACGGGGTCATCAGGGCCGGCATGCAACCGGTGAAGATGTTGTCGCTCATTGTTCTTAACTCCTTGGCACATCATTCAAATTGAGGTGAAAAGTCAGCGCGGTGGCTCAAATGCCCCAGGCGAACGGGTCTGCTTCGTCGATCAGCAAGGTGCTGTCGGCGGTCATGTAAGCGCGGCCAGTGATGAACGGGCGCACTCGTTCGCCGTCCCATTCGAAGCGGCCTTCGAACTGGCTGCCGGTGATGCTCGCCTGCACCCAGGTTGCACCGGGTTGCAGCTTGTCGTCGGCGGCCAGACAGGCGAGTTTGGCGCTGGTGCCGGTGCCGCACGGGGAGCGGTCGTAGGCTTTGCCAGGGCACATGACGAAGTTGCGGCTGTCGGCCTGATCGTCATCGGCGAACAGTTCGATGTGATCGATTACCGCGCCGTCGTCGCCGTAAATGCCTTGGTCTTTGAGGGCCTTGAGCATCGCCCAGGTGTACGCCGTGAGGTGTTCGACGTTGTCCATCGTCAATGTCTGGCCGTGTTCGGAGACGAGGAAAAACCAGTTGCCGCCGTAAGCGATATCGCCGAATACGCGGCCGTAACCCGGCACATCCACCGGTACCTGTTTGCCGTGGCGATAAGCGGGGACGTTGCCCAGGGTGACGGTTCCGTCCTCATGCAACGTGGCGCTGACCGGGCCGACCGGGGTGTCGATCTTGTGGATGCCCGGTTCGATTTTTCCCAGGTACTGCAACGAGTTGATCAGGCCAATCGTTCCGTGGCCGCACATGCCCAGATAACCGGCGTTATTGAAGAAAATCACCCCGCAGGTGGCGTCCGGCGAGACCGGCGCGCAATACAACGCGCCGACCAATACATCATTGCCGCGTGGCTCCAGCAGGCAGGCGCGGCGCCATTGATCATGCTGAGTGCGCAGCGCGTCGCGTTTTTCCACCATGCTGTTGCCGGGCAGATCGGGGAAGCCGTTCATCACCAGACGCGTGGGTTCACCGCCGGTGTGGGAATCAATGACGTGTAGTTCTTTCATGAATAGATCCCGTTGGATGATTTCAGTAGGCGCCGGCAGGGCGTGCAGAAACGGTCGAGGCAGGGGCGTTGACTTCGCTTTCCTCATCGTCCTCTTCCAGACGCAGCAGATGCGCCGGCACACCGGTCGCTGCGCCCCAGTAATAAATGCCGGTGGCGCATGCGGCGACGACAATCGTGTCGAATGGATGAGCGAGGATGCCCAGGCCGCCAAAGGTGCCGAGCTTCGACAGCACGATGGTTACCGCGTAGAAGGCGATCAACCACGCCGAGGAGCGCACTTGGCTGGCCAGATTGAGGTGAGCGGTCGGCACGAAACGGCCGCACAGCAGATAGACGACGAACATCAGGATTTGCAGGCCGAGCAGCCACGACACGGTGTTCCAGCCCGACCAATAGACGATCAGCGCGGCGATGATGAACGACACCGGCCCGAGCAGCCCCATGCACTTGACCCGGAACGGCCGCGGCATGTCTGGCGCATTGCGGCGCAGAGCTGCCACCGACACTGGCGCCACGGCGTAGCTCAATACCAGCGCGGCGGAGACCACGTTGATCAACGCTTCCCAAGACGGGAACGGCAGGGTCCAGAACACCGACAGGGCGAAGGTCAGCCACAGCGCCGGGCGCGGGATGCCGGACTTCTCATCGATATGGGTGAAGACCTTGAAGAAGGTGCCGGTCTGCGCCCAGCCGTAGATCACGCGCGGGGTTGCATTCATGTAGATGTTGCCGCAACCGCTTGGCGAGATCACCGCATCGGCGACCACCAGCCAGGCCAGCCAACCCACACCCAGTGCCAGCGCGATGTCGCGGTACGGCAGGGAAAACTCCTTGCTGATACCGGCCCAGCCATTGGCGAGCATTTCGGTCGGGATGCTGCCGAGAAAGGCCATTTGCAGCAGTACATAAATCAGCGTCGACAGCAGCACCGAGAGGATCAGTGCGATGGGAATGGTGCGCTGTGGATTCTTCACTTCACTGGCCACCGAGATGATCGGCGTCAGCCCCAGATAAGCGAAAATCACACCGCCCGCCGATACCGCCATTTCGATACCGGACAAGCCGAACGGGGCGAAACCTTGTACTTGGAAGTTGGCCGGTTCGAAGAAGGTGAACAGCACGCCGATCACCAGCAGTGGCACGATGAATTTGAATACGCTGACCAGATTATTGGCCTTGGCGAAGGTCTTCACGCTGCGGTAGTTGAGCAGGAAGAAAATGCAGAGCAGACCAAACTGCACCATCCACCCGAGGATCGTCGGATCGCCGCTGCCAGCCTTGGTCAGCTCGGGAAACCATGCCGCCGCGTATTGGCGCGAAGCAACCACTTCGATCGCCACCAGACTGGAAAACGCAATCAGGGTGATAAAACCCATCAAGTAGCCGAGCAACGGCCCGTGGGAGTACACCGGGTAACGCACCACGCCACCGGCACGCGGCAGTGCAGCGCCGAGTTCACAGTAGACGATGCCCAGCAACAACACGGCGAAGCCGCCCAGCAGCCAGGAAAAAATCCCCGCCGGCCCGGCAATGGCGGACACATGACTGGCCGCGAACAACCAGCCGGAACCGAAGATCGCCCCGAGCCCGATAAATGTGAGGTCGATCAGTGAAAGCTGTTTTTTGAACTTGCCTTGGCCTGACATGGCATCGCCTTCTTGTGAGTTATTGGATAGGCAGTTGTGTCACTGGGACGGCCAGACTTTGAACTCATCGATGGTGTGGCGATTGATGTTTTGCGGTGGCTTCGATGACGAAATCAGCACAATCGCACTGGCGAAACGTGGCCCTCGACAGGTCTTGAGCGATGCTGCAATCTGCACGCGAAGGCCGCATGGCGGGCGCTTCGTCCATTCACGTTAGGAGGGGGTTGTTTGATGCAGCAGGCGTTTTCGATCCTGTCTCAAGGCATTGATGGGCATCGTCCGCAGACACTGGAGGAACTCTTGGCCGGCGCGGCGCTGTTGTTGCCGATGCTCGATGTGATCCCCAACGCGGCGATTTTCATCAAGGATGTGCAGGCCCGTTACGTGCTCGCGAATCGCACGCTGGTGCAGCGCTGTGGCTTGAAGGATTTACGCCCGTTGCTCGGCAAAACCAGTGCGCAGGTGTTCCCGGCGCAATTCGGGCCGGGCTACACCGAGCAGGACCGCAAGGTGCTGGAGGAGGGCTTTGTACTGGAGGATCAACTTGAGCTGCACCTGTACGGCAGTCGCGAACCGGGTTGGTGCCTGACGCACAAGCAGCCGCTGTACAACCGTGACGGGGTCATTATTGGTCTGGCGGGAATCTCGGTTGACCTGCAATCGGCCAGTGAAACGCACCCGGCATTCGAACGGCTGGCGGCAGTCGATGAGCATATCCGCGCGAATTTCAATCGCCGCGTCACCCTCGGTGAACTGACCCGCATCGCCGGTATTTCAGTTGCGCAGCTGGAGCGTTACTGCAAACGCGTGTTCCACCTGACGCCACGGCAGATGATCCAGAAAGTACGCCTTGAACACGCGCACCGGTTGTTGCATACCGACCTGCCGATTACCGATGTGGCGCTGCAATGCGGCTACACCGATCACAGCGCCTTCACTCGGCAGTTCAAGGCCTCGACCGGGTTTACTCCGCGCGAGTATCGGCAGGCCACCTCACCCTGATGAAATGGTATTGAAGCGCTTTGTAGGAGCTGCCGAAGGCTGCGATCTTTTGATTCTGTCTTTTAAGATCAAGATCAACAGATCGCAGCCTTCGGCAGCTCCTACAGTGGAGTTATTTCAGGACAGTCAGCCATGCCGAGAGCAGTAACAACAGCGCCAGTGCCGCATTCATCCGCTTGAACGCCTTTGGCGATCCCATCAATCGCGCACTGCCCACACCCAGCAACGCCCACAACGTCATGCATGGCAACGACACCAGCAAAAACGCCAGTGACAAAACCAGCAGTCGCAGGGTCTTGTCACCACCGCCGACAAACACGCTGACCACCGCCACGGCCATCATCCACACCTTGGGGTTGACCAGTTGCAACATGGCCGCGCCCAGCACGCTGAAACCTTCCTCCTGTGCATCGTCCGAATTCAGCGATGGCGGCGGGCTGCGAAAGATCTGCCACGCCAGCCAACTCAACCAGAGCACACCGCCCCAGGCCATGGCTTGCTGCACACGCGGATAGCGCAGCAACGTTTCGCCGGCACCGAGGCCAACCACCAGCACGATCAACGCCGCCGCCGCGCAGGCGCCAAAAATGATCGGCAACGTGGCAAGCAAGCCTTGGCGCGAACTGTGGCTCAACACCAGAATATTGGTCGGCCCCGGTGTGATCGAGGCGACGAAAGCAAACAGCAAAAAGGGCAGTAGTGACGCCATGATCCGAACTTCCTGAAAGTGAACACAGGCATCCATGATCGCCAGTCGGTGCGCATCAGTCTGGAAGGTTTGAGCAGCGCTTGCGGTAGTCGGCAGGGGTGAGTTGGTAGGCGCGGCGGAACCAGCGGCCGAGATGACTCTGGTCGGCAAAACCGAGCACGCTGGCGACCTGCGCCGGCGTCTCACCCCGGGCCAGCAACTGCCGCGCCTTGGCCAGACGCAGCTGGATCAGGTACGCGTGTGGGGCCAGGCCAAAAGCAGACTTGAAGGCGCGGCTGAGACGAAAACGGTCGACCCCGCAGACCCGCGCGAGATCATCGAGACCGATATCTTCATAGGTGTGCGCGTGCAGATAATCCCGCGCCAGTTGCGCCACCAACGGCAGGCGCGGATCGAAAACCTGGCGCTTGCGCCAGTCGAGATGGCGCGTGAGCGAGCTCAGCAAGCCATCGACGGCGGTCTGCCGGACGATGCGCAGATCACCGTCATGCAACGCCTGGAAAGCGTGGCTGATCGCTGTGGCCAGACGCGGATCCTGGCTCAGCGTGTCGGCAAAACCGGGCTGGCTGTCGGACGGTGCGTCTTCGAACAGCGCATGCAGTTCACGCTCCAGCCAGTGCGGATCGAGGTAGAGCATCGAATAGGTAAAACCTTCCTCGGTCGGCGCTTGCCCATCGTGGATTTCCCCCGGCTCCAGCAGGAACACGTTGCCCGGCGTACTGCGATGGCGCACGCGGCGGCAATTGAACTGCTGCACACCTTGCTCGGTAACGCCGACGAGGAAGCTGTCATGCCAGTGCGGATCGTAGGCATGGCCCTCAAAGTGAGCGCGAATCGATTCAATCCCGGTGTCGACATCCTGGGACAGCTCGATCCAGTTGCGTTTATCCACGAAGGCTCCAGAGTTCGCCATTGAAAGGTGCGGCCCCATAAAATACCGCGCAATGCTCGTCGACGTTTAGAAGATTTGTGCAGGTGAGGGGGCTAGACTCTGTAGGTCACGGCCCCTTTGGCGACAGGTGGAATGCGATGATGAACCGATGCTCGCGTGGGGTTTTACTCACCTTGATCGCCCTCAGCCTGGCGCTGACGGCAGGCTGCTCAAGCCGCAAACACTATCCGCCCTCCGGCGTTGGGGACGCCTGCTACGCCAAAGCCTTGCCGTCGGTCGGCGAGGGCGGTCTGGCGTGGGGTTCCAGTTTGAACATGGCCCGGCAGAAATCGATGAACAACTGCATCCGTTATGCCGGGCGCTCCGGGGGCACGCCGAACACCTGTCAGGTGGTCTTGGCCAAATGCAAATAGCTTTCTGTTGACATGGTTGCTTTAGGCAAATATATAGTTGCCTCAAGCAATTATCTGAGTGTTTGCCATGTCCAGCAGCCATCTCCTCGAGCAAGCCGACGTCGTGCGCGGCTTCAATCGCTTCTACACCCATCAGATCGGCGTACTGCAGGAGCATCTGCTGCAAAGCGACTACTCGCTGACCGAGCTACGCATTTTGTATGAGCTGGCCTCGCGCGGTGATCTGACCAGCGCTGATCTGCGCCAGATGCTCGGCCTCGACGCCGGTTATATGAGCCGCATCATCAGCGGTTTCGAGAAGCGCGGCCTGATCCAGAAAGTGCCGTCACCCACGGATGCTCGCGCTGCGCAATTACACCTTACTGACCTGGGCCGTGAAATCCTGATCCCGCTGGAAAAGGCTTCCCGCGAACAGATCGTCGCCATGCTCGAGCGGTTGTCTGAACCGCAGCAGAAACAACTGATCGGCGCCATGACGCTGATCCAGACACTGCTGCAAGGCAACAAGGATTCGAACTACGTGTTACGCGATCCGCAGCCCGGCGACATGGGCACGGTGATGCAACAACAAGCGGCCCTGTATTCCCGTGAATACGGTTGGAATTCGGAGTTCGAGGCGCTGGTGGCCGAGGTGGTCGCCAAATATCTGCGTGATTACGACCCGACAAGCGAGCGCTGCTGGATTGCGGAAAAGGACGGCAAGGTTATTGGCTCCGTGTTCATCGTCCGCCAGGATGCAACAACCGCCAAACTGCGCATGCTCTACGTCGACGCCAGCGCGCGGGGCTTGGGCATTGGCAGCCGTCTGGTCGAGGAGTGCCTGCGCTTTTCCCGGCAGATCGGTTACCGGAAAGTGACCCTGTGGACGACCAGCAACCTGACGGCTGCACGCAAGATTTATCAGCAGGCCGGGTTTGAGTTGGTGGAGGAAGAAGCGATTCACAGCTTTGGCAAGGATCTGGTGAGTCAGACGTGGGCGCGGGGGGTTGTGATCTGATTTTCATCGTCGGGTAAAGTGAAAAGGCAGACGAAAAAAAACCGCCTTTGCGGGGCGGTTCTTTTGTAAACCTCGGTTTGCGGCTGAGGTTTGTTGCTTCACTAGCTGCTTTAACGTTCGCTCATGGTAGGAGTCTTTGTGCCCCCTTGCAAGGTTAAAGTTCGTATGAAACTGGTTGTTTGCGCTATTTCATTTCCAGAAAAAGCTGGCAGAAATAATGCTTAACAAAACAGAAAATTACTTTTCCTGAAAGCCTTTGAATGAAGGTTATGATGCGGGCGCTCACTTGTTCGAACAGCGGTGAGGCCAGGCTGGTGACTCAACGGTTTCATGCCCTTTGACACGGTTTTGCACCCGTGCCGGAATGATGTTTCGGAGGGATTTCAACCGGCCGCCTCACTAGCTGCTTTAACGTGCAGGCTGAAGGCACGCATGATCCGGTAAGCTTGCCGGAGGTTTGGCCCCCAGCCCTGGAGGCCAAAACGTATGAAGCTTTTGCTGCGTACGCTGAGCCTTGTATGGAGATTGTTTAAAGCCTTTCGCTTTTACGAGTTCCTGCGAGACCACTTTGACGACCTGAAGTAACGGCCGTTGAGGTGGGAGAAGCCCGTTTCAGTTTCGTCTGGAACGGGCTTTTTTTGGTTTTAAAGCTGTCATAAGTATGATTTTTCAGTGTCGGTTTTTTTGGCGTGTAGGGCCTTTCTTCGGCAAATGTTTGCATTGTTCAAACCACTCTGTAATCCGCAAAAAAACGTTCGATTATCGAGCACCCAAACCTTCGTCCAATTGCCCACCCTGAAACTCCGGCGTACTGTGAGTCGTGATGCCTGAAACCCCGTGATCCCAAAATAACGACAACAACGAGCAATGCCCCATGGACAGCCATCTGCTGAGCGATCGCAGCAGCGTGTTCCGTCACGCTGACCCTTATGTCGTCTCCGACTACGTCAATCAGCACGTCGGCCAGCACTTCATCGGCCTGTCCAGAACCGCCCACCCGCAAGCCAGCCTCAACCATCGCAAACTCGCCGATCTCGATCTGGCCCGCATCAGCTATGGCGGCAGCGTGCGCGTGACCTCAGTGGCGCTGGAGACCGTTTACCACCTGCAAGTGCTCTTGCAAGGCAATTGCCTGTGGCGCGGGCACAAGCACGAACAGCATCTGGTGCCCGGCGAGTTGCTGTTGATCAACCCGGATGATCCGGTTGATCTGACGTACTCGGAAGACTGCGAGAAATTCATCCTCAAGGTGCCGGTCAGCGTGCTCGAATCGGTGTGCGACGAGCAGCGCTGGCAGCACCCCTCCAGCGGTATCCGTTTCCTGCGCAATCACTATCGGCTGGAAGAGCTGGAAGGCTTCACCAACCTGCTCGCGATGATCTGCCAGGAAGCCGAGGCCAGCGATCCGTTGCTGCGGGTGCAGGAGCATTACGCGCAGATCATCGGCAGCAAACTGATTTCGCTGATGAACACCAATGTCAGCCGTGAGTGCCTGAGCGCGCCGAACGTCAGCTTCGAGCGCATCATCGATTACATCGAGCGCAATCTGAAACAGGACCTGCCCGCCGAACATCTGGCGGCGCAGGCGAGCATGAGCCCGCGCTCGCTGTACGCTTTGTTCGAGCGCCAGCTCGGCATCACGCCGATGCAATACATTCGCCAGCGCAAGCTTGAACGTATCCACGCCTGCCTCAGCGATTCAAGCTGCCCGGTGCGCAACCTCACCGAACTGGCATTGGACTACGGCTTCCTGCACCTGGGCCGTTTCTCCGAAAGCTATCGCCAGCAATTCGGTGAACTGCCATCGCAAACCTTCAAACGCCGCCACTGATAACTCCCTTCGAAACATGCCGAATCATCTGCCGCGCCATCCTGCACAAAACGGATAGCGATCTGCAGGATTCGGCTATTGCCCCGTGCATCGCCTCCCTAACCTGACCTGGCCTGAACAATAACAATGGAGGCCCCGGCCATGTCCCTGGGAATCGACTACCTCAATGCCATGCTCGAAGAAGACAAAGAGAAGGGCGCCTACCGCTGCAAGCGGGAGATGTTCACCGATCCGCGGCTGTTCGAACTGGAGATGGCGCACATCTTCGAAGGCAACTGGATTTACCTTGCCCACGAAAGCCAGCTCCCCAACAACAACGATTTTTTGACCACCACCATGGGGCGCCAGCCGATATTCATCGCGCGTAACAAGGACGGTGTGCTCAATGCGTTTCTCAATGCCTGCAGCCATCGTGGTGCGATGCTCTGTCGGCACAAGTCCGGCAATCGCTCCAGCTACACGTGCCCGTTTCACGGCTGGACGTTCAACAACAGCGGCAAACTGCTCAAGGTCAAGGACCCGAGCGAGGCTGGATACCCGCAAGGTTTCAACTGTGAAGGCTCTCACGACCTGACCAAAGTCGCGCGTTTCGAGTCCTATCGCGGCTTCCTGTTCGGCAGCCTGAATGCCGATGTGAAATCCCTTGCTGAACATCTGGGTGAATCCGCCAAGATCATCGATATGATCGTCGATCAGTCGCCAGAAGGCCTGGAAGTGTTGCGCGGCTCCAGTTCGTATATCTACGAAGGTAACTGGAAACTCACCGCCGAAAACGGTGCTGACGGCTACCACGTCAGCTCGGTGCACTGGAACTACGCCGCCACCCAGAACCAGCGTCAACAGCGCGAAGCGGGCGAAGCGATCAAGACCATGAGCGCCGGCAGTTGGGCGAAGAAGGGCGGCGGTTTCTACTCGTTCGATCACGGCCATCTGCTGCTCTGGACCCGTTGGGCCAATCCTGAAGATCGTCCCGCCTATGAGCGCCGCGACGAACTGGCCCGTGATTTCGGCCAGGCCCGCGCCGACTGGATGATCGAAAACTCGCGCAACCTGTGCCTGTACCCCAACGTGTACCTGATGGATCAGTTCAGCTCACAGATCCGCATCGCCCGGCCGATCTCGGTCGACAAGACTGAAATCACCATTTACTGCATCGCCCCCAAAGGCGAGAGCGCCGAGGCGCGCGCGAAACGCATTCGGCAGTACGAAGATTTCTTCAACGTCAGCGGCATGGCCACACCGGATGACCTCGAAGAGTTCCGCTCGTGCCAGACCGGTTATGGCGCTGGCCGTGGCTGGAATGACATGTCCCGTGGCGCCACCCACTGGGTCGAAGGCGCCGATGCCGCAGCCGAAGAAATCGACCTCAAACCACTGCTCTCCGGCATGCGCACCGAAGACGAAGGCCTGTTCGTGCTGCAACACAAGTACTGGCAGGAAACCATGCTCAAGGCCGCTGCCACCGAACCACATCTGATCCCCGTGGAGGCTGTGTGATGAGCAACCTCTACGACACCGTGCGCGATTTTCTCTTCCGCGAAGCGCGCTATCTCGATGACGGCCAGTGGGATCAATGGCTGGAACTGTACGCCGCCGATGCGACCTTCTGGATGCCGGCCTGGGACGACAACGACACGCTCACCGAAGACCCGCAAAGCGAAATCTCGCTGATCTGGTACGGCAACCGTGGCGGCCTCGAAGACCGCATCTTCCGGATCAAGACCGAGCGCTCCAGCGCGACCATCCCCGACACCCGCACCTCGCACAACCTGAGCAACATCGAAATCGTCGTGCAGAGCGCAGACGAGTGCCAGGTGCGCTTCAACTGGCACACCCTGAGCTTTCGCTACCAGGTCACTGACAGTTACTTCGGCAGCAGTTTCTACACCCTCGATCTGCGCGGCGAACAACCGCTGATCAAGGCCAAGAAGGTCGTGCTGAAAAACGATTACGTCCGTCAGGTCATCGACATTTATCACATCTAGTCGACACGACGAGGTGCACCATGAATTTCCAGATTGCGCTTAATTTTGAAGACGGCGTCACCCGTTTCATTGAGGCTGGCGACCATGAAACCGTGGCCGATGCGGCGTATCGCCAAGGCATCAACATCCCGCTGGACTGCCGCGACGGCGCCTGCGGCACCTGCAAATGTTTCGCCGAGGCCGGGCGTTACGACATGGGCGATAACTTCATTGAAGATGCCTTGAGTGCTGACGAACTCGCGCAAGGTTATGTGCTGACCTGCCAGATGCGCGCTGAAAGCGATTGCGTCGTGCGAGTGCCGGCAGGCTCGCAGGTGTGCAAGACCGAACAAGCGAACTTCCAGGCCTCGATCAGCGATGTGCGGCAGTTGTCCGAGAGCACCATCGCCTTGTCGATCAAGGGCGAGGCGCTGAGCAAGCTGGCGTTTCTGCCGGGCCAGTACGTCAATTTGCAAGTGCCCGGCAGTGAGCAGACCCGTGCCTATTCCTTCAGCTCGTTGCAGAAGAACGGTGAGGTCAGCTTTCTGATCCGCAACGTGCCTGGCGGCTTGATGAGCACCTTCCTCACCGGGTTGGCCAAGGCCGGCGACAGCATGACGCTGGCCGGGCCGCTGGGCAGTTTCTACCTGCGCGAGATCAAACGGCCGCTGCTGTTGTTGGCGGGCGGCACCGGCCTGGCACCGTTCACCGCGATGCTGGAAAAGATCGCCGAGCAGGGCAGCGATCATCCCGTGCATTTGATCTACGGCGTGACCAACGATTTCGATCTGGTGGAACTAGATCGTCTCGAGTCCTTTGCCGCACGGATCGCCAATTTCAGCTTCGGCGCCTGCGTGGCCAATCCGCAGAGTGCGCATCCGCTCAAGGGCTACGTCACCCAACACATCGAGCCGCGCCATCTCAATGAGGGCGACGTCGACGTCTACCTATGTGGCCCGCCACCGATGGTTGAAGCCGTCAGCCAATACATCCGCGAGCAGGGCATCACTCCCGCGAATTTCTACTACGAAAAATTCGCCGCAGCGGCTGCCTGAAACCCTTCTTTCGAGGTTGTCATGAACAACAGATTCTCCAACAAGATCGCGCTGGTCAGCGGCGCGGCGCAGGGTATCGGCCGCCGCGTCTGCGAACGCCTGCTGAACGAAGGTGCGCAAGTCGTCGCCGTCGATCGCTCTGAACTGGTTCACGAACTGCAAGGCGAGGGCGTTCTCGCGTTGACCGCCGACCTTGAGCAATACGCCGATTGTGCACGGGTCATGGCCGAAGCCATCAACACCTTCGGCCGACTCGACATCCTGATCAACAACGTCGGCGGCACGATCTGGGCCAAGCCGTTCGAGCATTACGAAGTCGAACAGATTGAAGCCGAAGTTCGCCGCTCGCTGTTCCCGACCCTGTGGTGCTGCCACGCCGCGCTGCCGTACATGGTCAAGCAAGGGCGCGGCGCCATCGTCAATGTCTCGTCGATTGCCACCCGTAGCATCAATCGCGTGCCGTACGGCGCGGCCAAGGGCGGCATCAATGCGCTGACCGCGTGCCTGGCGTTCGAGAACGCCGAGCGCGGCATTCGCGTCAACGCTACTGCACCGGGCGGCACCGAAGCGCCGCCCCGGCGCATCCCGCGCAATGCCGGCGAACAGTCGGCGCAGGAGCAGGCCTGGTATCAGGAAATCGTCGCGCAAACCCTCGACAGCAGCCTGATGAAGCGCTACGGCAGCCTCGACGAACAGGTCGGCGCGATTCTCTTTCTCGCCTCTGACGACGCCTCGTACATCACCGGCGTGACTTTGCCGGTCGGCGGCGGCGACCTCGGTTGATCACGTTTTCAAGGGACACAGACATGCAGAGAATTCTGATTGAAAGCGTATCGACGATCATCGTCGATCTGCCGACCATTCGCCCGCACAAACTGGCGATGCACACGATGCAAAAACAGACTCTGGTGATCCTGCGTCTGCGTTGCAGCGACGGCATTGAAGGCATCGGTGAAGCGACCACCATCGGTGGCCTCGCTTACGGTTATGAAAGCCCGGAAAGCATCAAGGCCAATATCGACGCGCACTTGGCGCCGGCGTTAGTGGGCATGGACGCCAACAACATCAACGCGGCGATGCAGCGGCTCGACAAGATCGCCAAGGGCAATACCTTCGCCAAGTCCGGCATCGAAAGCGCATTGCTCGACGCCCAAGGCAAGCGCCTCGGTCTGCCGGTCAGCGAACTGCTCGGCGGCCGCGTGCGTGACAGCCTCGAAGTGGCCTGGACCCTGGCCAGCGGCGACACCGCCCGCGATATCGCCGAAGCCGAGCAGATGCTTGAAGCGCGTCGCCATCGCATCTTCAAATTGAAGATCGGCGCCAATCCGCTGGAGCGAGATCTCAAGCATGTCGTGGCGATCAAAAAAGCCTTGGGCGAGCGCGCCAGTGTGCGGGTTGACGTTAACCAGTATTGGGACGAATCCCAGGCGATTCGCGGCTGCCAGGTGCTCGGTGACAACGGCATCGACCTGATTGAACAACCGATTTCACGGGTCAACCGTTCCGGGCAGATTCGCCTGAATCAGCGCAGTCCGGCGCCGATCATGGCCGACGAGTCGATCGAAAGCGTCGAGGATGCTTTCAGCCTCGCCGCCGACGGCGCCGCCAGTGTATTCGCCCTGAAGATCGCCAAAAACGGTGGCCCGCGTGCCGTGCTCAGAACCGCGCAGATCGCCGAGGCCGCCGGCATCGCGCTGTACGGCGGCACCATGCTCGAAGGCTCCATCGGCACGCTGGCCTCGGCGCACGCCTTCCTCACGCTCAAACAACTGACCTGGGACACCGAGCTGTTTGGGCCGTTGTTGCTGACCGAAGACATCGTCACTGCAACGCCGCAGTACCGCGATTTCCACCTGCACATCCCGCGAACTCCAGGCCTTGGCCTGACGCTGGATGAAGAGCGTCTGGCGCGTTTTCGCCGCCACTGAATCAGGAGAACCAGCATGTTGTTCCACGTAAAAATGACCGTGAAATTGCCTGTCGAGATGGACCCGTCGCTGGCCGCCCGGCTGAAGTCGGACGAAAAGGAACTGGCGCAACGGCTGCAACGCGAAGGCGTCTGGCGGCACCTGTGGCGCATCGCCGGGCACTACGCCAATTACAGCGTATTCGATGTGCCGAGTGTTGAGGCCCTGCACGACACGCTGATGCGCTTGCCGTTGTTTCCCTACATGGACATTGAGGTTGATGGCCTGTGCCGGCATCCGTCGTCGATCCACAGCGACGACCGCTGACCCAACCTGGTCCCTGTAGGAGTGAGCCTGCTCGCGATAGCGGTGTGTCATTCAGCATCGATGGCAACTGGCAGACCGCTATCGCGAGCAGGCTCACTCCTACAAGGGACGGTGCAGGAACTCAAAAACTGCGTCGACACAACAACAAGATGAGGTAACCACCATGACCGTGAAAATTGCCCACACCGCCGAGCTGCAAACGTTCTTCAAAGAAGCCGCCGGTTTTACCAACGACGACGGCAACTCCCGGCTGAAAACCATCGTTCTGCGCATCTTGCAGGACAGCGCCAAGATCATCGAAGACCTCGAAATCAGCGACGACGAGTTCTGGAAAGCGGTCGATTATCTCAATCGTTTGGGCGCGCGTTCCGAAGCCGGACTGCTGGTCGCCGGCCTTGGCATCGAGCACTTCCTCGATCTGTTGCAGGACGCCAAGGATGCACAGATCGGCTTGACCGGCGGCACGCCACGCACCATCGAAGGTCCGCTGTACGTTGCCGGCGCGCCCCTGTGCGAAGGTGAATGCCGAATGGATGACGGCAGCGAAGAGGGCGTCGCCACCGTCATGCACCTTGAAGGCCAGGTATTCGATCTTCACGGCCAACCATTGGCCGGTGCCACCGTTGATCTGTGGCACGCCAACACCAAGGGCACCTACTCGTTTTTCGACTCGAGCCAGTCCGAGTACAACCTGCGTCGACGCATCATTACCGACGCCGATGGCCGTTACCGCGCTCGCAGTATCGTGCCATCCGGCTATGGCTGCGACCCGCAAGGGCCGACCCAGGAATGCCTGAACCAGCTCGGCCGCCATGGTCAGCGCCCGGCCCATGTGCATTTTTTCATCAGCGCACCGGGGCATCGGCACCTGACGACGCAGATCAATCTGTCGGGTGATCAATATCTGTGGGATGACTTCGCTTACGCGACCCGTGAAGGGTTGGTCGGGGAGGTGGTGTTCCGTGAAGATGCGGTGTCGGGGCGCTATGCCGAGCTTAAGTTCGACTTCCAGTTGCAATCGGCGCCGGACGCCAGTGCGGAACAACGCAGTCAGCGGCCGCGTGCATTGCAAGACGCTTGATACCGCGTCGACTGGTTCCCTCACCCTAACCCTCTCCCAGAGGGAGAGGGGACTGACCGCGTTGTTGTTAAGCATCACGCCGACCTGAACAGTTTGTGCCGAATCCATAATCGACTCGGTCGTTCGGGTCGATGTATCGCGATAGACACCTCGGTCGGCTCCCTCTCCCTCTGGGAGAGGGCTGGGGTGAGGGGACTGACCGAGGTGATCTTGAGCGCTACGTCGAGCTGAACGCTTTGTACCGAATCCAACCCGGTTTTTCAGGTCGGCGCATAACGCCAGACAACGCGGTCGGCTCCCTCTCCCTCCGGGAGAGGGCTGGGGTGAGGGGTAATCAGGCCTAAGGTAATGCGAAAAAGATATTGGCTCTGCATTTTTAAGATCGTTTAGTTTTGTCGCAACGACGAATCAAAACGCATCAAACCGATAGACCCCCGATTGCCATGACGGCACACGCTGAATCGATCACAGGTTCTTCAGGTTTGATTCACACGGGAGTGAATCATGCCGCATACCCTCGATATCTCCACATTACCGACGCTGGACCTGTCGCAGTTCGAAGGCACAGCGCAACAGCGTTACGAATTTCTTGAAGACCTGCGCCACGCCGCCCGCGACGTCGGCTTCTTTTACCTGACCGGCCACGGTATCGACAGCGCGTTGCTCAAGCAGGTACAGGCCCACGCCCGGCAATTCTTCGCCTTGCCCGACAGCGAAAAAACCGCCGTCGGCATGATCAATTCACCGCACTTTCGCGGTTACAACCGTGCCGCTTCGGAGATCACCCGTGGCCAGCCTGATCAGCGTGAACAGTTCGATCTGGGCGCCGAGCGCGAGGCGTTGCCATTGACGGCGGACAGCCCTTTCTGGGCGCGGCTGCAAGGCCCCAACCAATGGCCGGCGGCACTGCCGGAACTGAAACCTTTGCTGCTCGAATGGCAGGAGGCGATGACGCGGATGTCGTTGCGCCTGCTGCGTGCGTTCGCTCAGGCGTTGTCGCTGCGCGCCGATGCGTTTGATCAGCTCTACGGCGACAAACCCAACGAACACATCAAGTTGATGCGCTATCCCGGTCAATCCAGCGAGTCAAGCCATCAAGGCGTCGGCGCGCACAAGGATTCCGGTTTCCTCAGCTTCCTCCTGCAAGACCAGCAGGCCGGTCTGCAAGTCGAAATCGAAGAGGGGCGCTGGATCGACGCGTTGCCGCGCGAGAACACCCTGTTGGTGAACATCGGCGAACTACTCGAACTGGCCAGCAACGGTTATCTGCGGGCCACGGTTCATCGAGTGGTTTCGCCACCGGCGGGTAGCGAACGCCTGTCTGTCGCGTTCTTCCTCGGTGCGCAACTGGATGCCGTGGTGCCGCTGTATCCGCTGCCCACCGCACTGTTGCGCGAGGCGCGCGGGCCGGCCAGTGATCCGCTCAATCCGTTGTTTCGCGATGTCGGCTGGAACTACCTCAAGGGTCGTTTGCGCTCGCATCCGGATGTCGCGCAGCGCTTCTACGCCGATGCGCTGCTGCCACCACCGCCCGTTCGAAAATCCGCCTGACTCATCACTCGCTCAAGGACTCCGCACATGATCAACAAAGCAGGTTTGACCCTGGCCGTGCTCGGCGCGTTGGTGACGTCGTTCGGTGCGCAGGCGCTGGAGCCGCTGCGCGTGGCTGCCGACCCGGTGCCCCACGCGCAGATTCTGGCGTACATCCAGAAAATCGATCCGCAACTCAATCTCAAAGTCATCGAGATCCCCAACGGCGTGAACTCCAACGAGCTGTTGGTACACGGTGACGTCGACGCCAATTACTTTCAGCACCTGCCGTACCTGAAATCCCAGGAAAAGGCCCTCGGCGAAAAACTCGCGGTGGCCGCCACGGTACATATCGAACCCTTGGGTATCTATTCGCATCGCCATAAAAGCTTCGCCGATGTACCGGTAAAAGGCACCGTCGCCGTGCCCAACAACGTCACCAACCTGAGCCGCGCACTGTACCTGTTGCAGGACAATGGCCTGATCAAACTCAAACCCGGCTTCAACGATCCGGCGGCCGATCAGGCAACGCCCAAAGACATCGCTGAAAACCCCAAACAACTGAAGATTCTCGAGATCGAATCGCCGCAGATTCCGCGCTCGCTGGACGACGTCGATCTGGCCGTGATCAACGGCAACTACGCTCTGGACGCCGGCCTGGTACCGGCCAAGGATGCCTTGGGCCTGGAGAAGGCTGAACACAATCCCTACGCCAACATTCTGGTGACCACGCCGAATCTGGAGCACGACCCGCGTATCGCGCAACTGGCCAAGGACCTGACATCGCCCGAGGTCGCCAAATACATCACCGACAACTTCGCCGGTTCGGTGATTCCGGTGGCGGGCGGCAAGCCATGATCGCCGTCGAGCAGTTGAGCAAGACTTATCCTTCGGCCGCGCAACCGGCACTCGATCAGGTCTCGCTGAGCATTCCCGACGGCGCGGTCTACGGGATTCTCGGGCGTAGCGGGGCGGGCAAGTCGACGCTGCTGCGTTGCCTCAACCTGCTCGAACGACCGGACAGCGGACGCATTGTGCTGGATGGCGTTGACCTGACGACACTGTCGGTCAGCGAACTGCGCCAGCAGCGCCAGCGCATCGGCATGATCTTCCAGGGCTTCAACCTGCTGCATTCGCGCACGGTGTTCGACAACATCGCGGTGCCGCTGGAGATCGCCAAGGTCGGCAAGCCGTGGCGCCATGTGCGGGTTCGCGAACTGCTCGAACTGGTCGGTTTGAGTGACAAGGCGCAGGCCTTTCCCTCGCAGTTGTCCGGCGGGCAGAAACAGCGCGTCGGCATTGCCCGCGCTTTGGCCGCTGAGCCGGCGTATTTGCTCTCGGACGAGGCCACCAGTGCGCTCGACCCGGAAACCACCGAATCGATCCTGCAATTGCTGCGCGATATCAATCGGCAACTGGGCGTGACCATCGTGCTGATCACCCATGAACTGGAGGTGGTCAAGTCGATCTGCGATCACGCTGCGTTCATGGCCAACGGACGTCTGGTCGAAGCCGGGCCGGTGCCACGGCTGCTGGCCGATGCGCAATCGCAACTCGGCGCTTCGCTGCGACCGACCTGCCGCTTGCCGCTGGGCCACGCTGAGCCGGGCCTGAGTTTTCTAAAACAATACGGCGTACGGGCGGCGCACTCATGAACCGCACGGTCAATTGGGATGAAATCCTGCAACTGGTGTTCAACGCCACCGGTGAAACCCTGTACATGGTCCTGCTCGCAGGGCTGTTCACGCTGCTGATCGGCTTGCCGCTGGGCGTGCTGCTGTTTATCAGTCGACGCGATGGACTGCTGCCGATGCCACGCTTGAATGCCGTGCTGGGTGGCGTGGTCAACCTCGGCCGTTCGCTGCCATTCGTGGTGATGCTGATTGCCCTGATCCCGCTGACGCGGCTGGTGGTCGGCACAACGCTGGGCAGCACCGCCGCCGTGGTGCCGATCACCATCGGTGCGTTTCCGTTCTTCGCACGCATCGTCGAAAACGCTCTGGACGAAGTCGACAAGGGTCGCATCGAAGCGATCCTCGCCATGGGCGGCGACATCGGTCATGTGATCTTCAAGGTGTTGTTGCCCGAAGCGCTGCCGGCGTTGCTCGCAGGCATCACGCTGACGCTGGTGATGCTGATCGGTTTTTCCTCGATGGCCGGGGTGATCGGCGGTGGCGGGCTCGGTGATCTGGCGATTCGTTACGGCTATCAGCGGTTCAACAATGAAGTGATGGTTGCCACGGTGGTGGTGTTGGTGATCCTCGTCCAAGGCGTGCAAAGCCTGGGTGATCGATTGGTTCGTTCGCTGGCGCATCGCCGCTAAGGAATTGTATGAGTGTGCCGGTCGCTATAGTTCGCGAGCCACTGATTCGTGTACGTGAGTTGAGCAAAATATTTGGCGCGAGCCGGGCGCTGGACGCGGTCAGCCTGGACATCTATCCCGCCGAAGTGGTGGCGCTGCTCGGTGCCAATGGCGCGGGCAAGTCGACCCTGGTGAAGATCCTCGCGGGCAGCCAGACTGCCGACGCTGGCGAGATCTGGCTGGAGGGCGCGCCACGGCATTTCAGTTCGCCGCTGTCGGCGCGGCGCTTCGGTATTGTCGCGGTACACCAGCATATCAACGAGGGTATCGCACCCGGTCTGAGCGTCGCGGAAAACCTCTTGCTCGATGAACTGTGCAAGCCGGACGCTGACTTCTGGCTCAATCGTAAACGCCTGCTGGAGCGCGCCGCGAGCATTGCTGCCGGGCTGGGTTTGACCTTGCCATTGGAGCAGCCAATCGAACATCTCGGTCAGGCCGAACGGCAATTGGTGGTGCTCGCTCGAGCCTTGGCTTTGCAGCCGCGCCTGCTGATTCTGGATGAGCCGACGGCGGCGCTTTCCGATGCCGAGGCGCAGCGGCTGTTTGGATTGATCGACACCTTGCGCACTCGCGGCGTGGCGATTCTGTACATCTCCCATCGACTCTCCGACCTGCAACGCGTGGCAGATCGCGCCATCGTTCTGCGCGATGGCCAGTTCGCGGGCGAGTTCGCGGCACAGCAATTGCCGGAAGCGGTGAGTGCCATGCTCGGGCAGGCGCTGGCCGAGCATGTTTACCTGCCACGCGTGGCCGGACGCGAAGTGTTGAAACTCAACGCCATGCAAATTCTGCCGCGCTCCGCCGCGTTCGATCTGACCCTGCACGAAAACGAAGTGGTGGTGCTGACCGGGTTGTTGGGCGCCGGCAAAAGTGAAATCGCCGAGGTGCTGTTCGGTCTGCGTAAAGCGTCCTCGGGCCGCTTGCAACTGGATGGCGCGGACTGGCGTGCGGACTCGCCACGTCAGGCCATTCAAAGCGGGGTGTTCTTCGCGGCCGAAGATCGCGCCAGTCAATCGTTGGTGCCGGATTTCTCTTTGCGTCGCACCCTGACTTTGCCGTTTCTTGAACGCTTTACCCGCGGCGGTTTCATCCGCAACCGCGCTGAAGCAGCAGCGGTCGAAACGCAAGTCGCAGCGCTGGGAATCAAGACTGCCGGTATCGATGTGCCGATGAGCGCACTGTCCGGCGGCAATCAACAGAAAGTCGTGCTCGGCCGCTGGCTGCTCGGCGAAGGGCGGGTGTTGATCCTCGATGAACCCTTTCAAGGCGTCGACGTGCGCGCCCGCCGCGACATCGGCCAACTGCTGCGCGACAGCGCCAAGGGCCGGGCGACGCTGGTGATTTGCGCCGACGTCGATGAAGCCCTGGAAATTGCCGATCGCATCCTGCTGGTGCGCGATCACGCCGTGGTCGCCGAGTACCCGCGCGCCGGCCTCAATCGTGCTGATCTGGTCGCCGCACTGGCCGGTAGCGACGTCACCGAACATTCCCCTCAAGCCACGCCAAGGAGCAGAGCGAGTGCCTGATTCAAGTTCACTGTTATCGACCGAGCCGGCACGCGCCGAACGTCTGCTACACGTATTGATTCGTTACGGCCTGCTGTGGCTGCTGGCGCTGATCGTGGTGTTTTTCAGTGTGGCCGAGCCGGTATTCCTGCGCGTCGGCAACCTGTTCAGCATCCTGCAATCGGTGTCGATTGTCGCGCTACTGGCGCTGGGCGTGACGCTGACCATGGCTGTCGGCGGCCTCGATCTGTCGATTGGCGCGGTAGCGGCGATGAGCCTGATGATCGCCAGTTACGTGATGGTCGTGCTCGGCTGGGGTGCGGTGCCGGCGGTGTTGATCAGTCTGGCGGGCGGGGCGCTGGTCGGCCTGCTCAACGGTTGGCTGATCGTCAAGTTGCGCGTGCCGGATATTCTCGCGACGCTGGGCAGCATGTTTCTGGTGATCGGCGTGCAGCTGACTCCTACCGGCGGACGCTCGATTGCAGTCGGTATGACCTTGCCCAGCGGTGAGGAAACCGAAGGTACGTTCAGTGCCGCGTTTCTGGCGCTGGGGCGCGGGCGGTTGTGGGAGGTGGTGCCGATCCCGGTGCTGATTACCACCGTGGTCGCTTTAGCGGTGTGGCTGTTTCTCGAACGCACGCGGATTGGTCGTTTGTTCTATGCCATCGGCGGCAATGAGCAAGCGGCGCGCTTGGCCGGTGCGCCGGTGCAGCGCTTCAAATTATTGGCGTACGTGCTCTCGGCGTTGCTCGCATCGCTCGGCGGATTGTTGCTGGCGGCGCGCCTGGGTCGTGGCGACGTCAGCTCGGGCAATGGCCTGGTGCTGGATGCTCTCGGCGCGGCGTTGATCGGTTTCGCCGTGCTTGGCGCGAAGAAGCCTAACGCATTCGGCACGCTGGTCGGTGCGCTGCTGGTGGCGGCGCTGCTCAACGGTCTGACCATGCTCAACGCGCCGTATTACGCACAGGATTTCGTCAAGGGACTGGTGCTGGTGCTGGCCCTGATGTTCACCTTCGGCCTCGCGCATCGGGCGCGTTGAGCCGCTTTATGCAAGGAAGTTGTATGCACGGTTCAATCACACAATTCGCCCGTCATTGCCTCGCCGGCGCGTTGCTTTCTGCAGTGGCGCTGAGCGCGCAGGCCAAAGCCTTGCCCGGCGCGCCCGCACCGTTCGATGAAGGTCAGGTGCAGATCGCGCTGGTGGGGTACTTGTTCTCTGGGGACTTCCCCGAGGCGTACTTGCGTGGCGTGGAAAAACAGACCGAAGCGCTCGGTGCCAACCTGCGGGTATTCGATGCCCGGCAGCAAGCGGCGAGTCAGGGCGAGATGATCGATCAGGCGATCGATCTCGGCGTCGACGGCATCATCGTTCAGCTCGGCCTGGCCGAAACACTGAAAGCGCCGATCGATCGGGCCATCGCCAAAGGCATCAAGGTCGTCGCTTTCGATGTCGATCTGAACACCCCGCAAGTGACCCAGGTCGAGCAGGATCACCACGCGCTGGCGCGTCTGGCGCTGGATCAGGCCGTTAAGGACAACGGCACCAAGTTCGATGCCGGCTACGTGTATATCAGTGGTTTTACGCCGATGGAGCGCCGCGACGAGATCTGGAGTCAGGTCAAGAAAGCCAATCCGGGGATCGTCGAGAAGGCGCGCTTTGGCTCGCTGAATCCGCCGATTGCCAACTCGGTCGCAGATCAGGCCAGCGCCGTGCTTCGAGCCAATCCAGGCATCAGCGTGATTTTTGCGCCGTTCGATGAGTTTGCCAAAGGCGCGAAAATCGCCGTCGATGAGGCAGGGTTGACGAGCAAGGTGAAGATCTACAGCGCCGATATTTCCACCGCCGATATTCAGATCATGAAAGAGCCGGACAGCGCCTGGGCGGCGACGGCGGCGGTCAATCCGCAAGTGGCCGGGGCGATCAGTGTGCGCAGTCTGGCGATGTTGATTGCCGGGGAAAATCCGGGGCATCAGGTGCTGGTACCGCCGACGCTGATTACCCGTCAGCAGTTGCTGGATCTGGATGTGAAGAATGTTCGAGATCTGGCGCAGAAGCTCCCCAGCTTCGGTGATACCGCGAATGTCGCATGGGCCCCTTGGATTCCGGTGGCCAACTAGAACATTTGCCACGACATCGCCCATGTGGGAGCGAGCCTGCTCGCGAAGAGGTCCGATCAGTTGATATCTCTGTTGACTGACCCAGCGCCTTCGCGAGCAGGCTCGCTCCCACAGGGGTAACGCGTAGTTGCGCAAACAGAGGGAGTTCTGGAGCTTACATGCACGACAAAGCTGAGCGCTTACGCAAAAGCCGTTCGCCGAAAGCCGATCCGGCGTTCGGTGAACGACTACCCCCAGGCCAGGTACTGACGGAGCGATTTCCGATCCTGCACGAAGGCGAAGTACCGAAATACGATCTCGCCAACTGGTCGCTGCGCCTGTTCGGCAAACTCGCACGGCCGATCGAATTGCGTTACGCCGATCTGCTGGCACTGCCGCAACGGCAACTGCGTTGTGACATCCATTGCGTGACGCGCTGGTCGAAGTTCGACACTGAGTGGAGTGGGGTGCATTTGCAGGATCTGTTGCAGGCGTTCGATATCCAACCGACGTCGGACTTCGTCATGGCTCACTCCGACCACGATTATCAGACCAACTTGCGACTCGATGATCTGTTGCACCCCGACAGTCTGTTGGCCACCCATTACGCCGGCCAGCCGTTGACCGCGCAACATGGCTGGCCGCTACGGCTGGTGGTGGCGGGGCGGTATTTCTGGAAGAGCGCGAAGTGGCTGCGCGGGCTTGAATTCGTCGAGCAGGAACAACCGGGGTTCTGGGAGCAGAACGGCTTTCACCTGCACGCTGATCCGTTTGCCGAGCAGCGATTCAGTGGGGATGAACTGGATATTGCCGAGGATGCCTGGCTGGAGAAAGCCTTCGATTAAGTCTCCAGGACGCAGCCTGTTGAAACATTGGAATACGATCAACCTGTGGGAGCGAGCCTGCTCGCGAAGGGGCCGGGCCAGTTGCCTTTTTGGTGACTGATCCACCGCTTTCGCGAGCAGGCTCGCTCCCACAGGGTGATGTATTCCGCACCTTGATTAGTTGTAGGTTAGTTGGTTCAGGTGTTGGCTCAGCAACACTTCTGTTGAACTAAGAACAACTTTTTAGAGCGATCTAACCTAAGCGTTATTGGTTCTTTTACGGCCCGCAGCCGCTCGTCTAGCATCGAGTTTCAAGGGGGAACGAATCACACTGGGGAAACTACGCAACAGCCATTATCAAAACTTGAAAAGCCTTCACTGCCTTCCAGAAATCCAAAACTACAGCAGACATTGCCGCGCATTGCTTGCCGAACTTCTCTTGTCGGCAGCGGCCGGGTATTAACTGCGATTCAAGGAGCTGTTATATGCATTACCGTTCCCGTTCATTATTGGCGGCTGCCGTCGCGTGCGCCATCTGGCAACTTCCGGCCAATGCCGAAGAAACTGCGGCAAGCGCTGACAGCGAATCCCGACTCGGCACCGTGTTGGTCACCGGCACCCGGGGTACGTCACGCACCGTGCTCGATTCTCCGGTACCGGTCGACGTGCTCACTGCCGAAGACCTGAAATCCGCCGGCGCTGCTGACGGTGAATTGGGCGCGGCGTTGCAGACGCTGTTGCCATCCTTCAGTCTGCCGCGCCAATCCAACTCCGGCGGCGCCGACCACGTGCGCGCGGCGCAACTGCGCGGCATGAGTCCGGATCAGGTGCTGGTGCTGGTCAACGGCAAGCGTCGCCATACGTCAGCGGTGGTCAACGACTCGTCGAAGATCGGGCGCGGTACCGCACCGGTGGATTTCAACTCGATCCCGCTCAGCGCGATCAAACGCATTGAAGTGCTGCGTGACGGCGCCGGTGCGCAGTACGGCTCCGATGCGATTGCCGGGGTGATCAACATCATCCTCGACGACGCGCCCGAGGGCGGCGAAGTGTCGACCAGTTATGGCGCCTATCACACCCGTCAGGACGCCATCGACAAGACCACTACCGACGGCCAGAACAGCGTGACCACCGCGAAGATCGGCACGCGCCTGGGCGAAGAGGGCGGGTTTATCCGTGGCGGCACCGAATACAATGATCGCAACCCGACCAACCGCGCCGGTTTCGACGGTTTTGCCGACAGCCCTGGCCAGCGCAACTATGTGATGGGCGACGGCGTCGCGCGGGACGTCAACCTCTGGTTCAACAGCGAACTGCCGCTGGCCGGCGGCAAGGCTTACAGTTTCGGTACTTACAACCAGCGCCACACCACCGGCGCCGAGTTCTATCGCTATCCGTACGAACAGCCGCAGTTCTACCCCAACGGCTACTTGCCGCAATCGCTCGGCGACAACAAAGACGTCTCAGCCACCGCCGGTTTCAAAGGCCTGATCGGTGACGATTGGGACTTCGACAGCAGCGTCACTCACGGTCGCAACCGCTTCGATGGCTCGACCCGGCGCACGCTTAACGTCAGCCTCGGCGAAGACTCACCGACGAAGTTCGACACCGGCGATTACGAGCTGCGTCAGACCACCAGCAACCTCGACTTCAGCCGTGAACTGCGTCTCGGCGAACGCTCGTTCGTACTGGCGGTGGGCGGCGAATACCGCTACGAAAACTACCTGACCTATGCCGGTGACGAGGCCTCGTATATCGGCTCCGGGGCGGACGGCGCCAATGGCCTGCGCCCGAGCGAAGAGTCGGATCTGGATCGCAACGTGTTCGGCTCCTATGCCGAGTTGTCCGGCGATCTAACCGACCGCTTCTTCGTCGACGCCGCCACTCGCTGGGAGCATTACGACGATGCCGGCAGCAAACTCACCGGTAAACTCAGCGGTCGCTACAAACTCACCGAACAATGGGCCTTGCGTGGCGCGGTATCGAACAACTTCCGCGCGCCGTCGCTGGCCCAAAGCGGCTTCCAGAACACCACCAGCAACTTCGGCGATGGCGGCACCCTGACCGACATCCGTGTGCTCTCGGTCAACGATCCGATCGCCCGTGCACTCGGCGCCGAGAAGCTCGATCCGGAAACCTCGAAGAACTTCAGTCTCGGCCTGACCTTTCAGTTGAACGAACGCTTCGACGCCTCGCTGGACGTGTTCCGCATCGACGTCAAAGATCGCATCACTTTGTCGCAACGCATTGGCAGCGATGCTCTGGAAAACTACATCAACGACAACTTCGGCGTTGCTGGCGTGCACGACGTCAACTTCTTCACCAACGCGGCGGACACCAGCACCGACGGTGCCGAACTGGTGCTCAACTACCATCAGCCGTTTTACGAAGGGCAGCTGGGCCTGACCACCGCGTACACCTACAACCACACCAAAGTCACCAGCACCAAAGGCACGCCGTCGCAACTCACGGCGTTGGGCATCGGCAATGACGCGCTCGTTGGCGTCGAAGAAACCAATACCCTGACCGACGCTGCGCCGAAGGATCGCTTCATCTTTTCCGCTAACTGGGCCAGCGAACACTGGGGCCTGCTTGGAAGATTGACGCGCCAGGGCGAGACCACCCGTGTGTTCGATTTCGGCGATTCGCAACCGGAGCAAACCTACGGCGCGGTGTGGCAGCTGGACGCCGAAGTAGCCTACAAATTCACGCCGAAATTCAACATCGCGGTGGGCGGCAACAACCTCACCGACAACTACCCGGAACGCTCCGGTTCGGCGATCAACTACGGCGGCAACCTGCCGTACGACGTGCTCTCGCCAATCGGCACCAACGGCGCTTACTACTACGCCCGCGCCACCTATGGTTTCTGACGCGGGGCCGGGGCGGCATCTGCCGGTTTTTCAGGCGTCGCTGATCACGCTGGGCATGGTGATCACCACCGACATCCTGAAAACCGCGCCGACCGTGGCGCTCAACGTCGGACCGGCGCATTTCTATTGGGTTTGGGTGCTTGGCGGTGTCGCGTCGATGATCGGTGCGCTGTGTTTTGCCGAGATGGCCACGGCGTTTCCGCACCCGGGCGGCGACTATCACTTTCTGCGCACGGCGTACGGCGAGCGCACCGGATTCTTGTTCGCCTGGTCGCGGTTTTCGGTAATGCACACCGGGTGGATTGCCTTGTCGGCGTTCATGTTTGCCGATTACGTCGATGCGGTGGTGCCGCTGGGGCCGTACGGTTCGGGGTTGTTTGCCGGGGTGGTGATTGCGGCGCTGGTGCTGCTCAATCTCACTGGCAAGCACATTGGCTTTCTCACCCAGACCTTGTTGGTGGGGCTGTTGGCGCTAGGTTTTTTGAGCATTGCCAGTGCCGGCGTTTTTTTGGCCTGGCAAGGCATCGAAGCGCCTGCGCCGAGTCTTGCGCCCGTCGCGGAAAACACCGGTATGGCCGGGTTTTCGGCGGCGATGATTTTTGTGTTTCTGGCGTTCGGAGGCTGGAGCGATGCGGCGACGTTGTCGGCCGAAGTGCGTGATGACCGGTGGGGGATTTTCATTGCCATGCTCGGTGCGCTGAGTTTGTTGATGGCGATCTATCTGGCGCTCAATTGGGCGTTCGTTCAGGGCTTGGGATTCGCTGGACTGGCCGTCAGCAATGCACCGGCGGTTGAGTTGTTGAACCGGGCTTTCGGTGCCCCGGGTGTCATGCTGATTTTACTGATGGTCGGCATCGCCGCAATTGCGACCATCAACTCGACCCTGCTTGTCGGCGCGCGCACCACCTACGCTGCCGCGCGTGATGTGCCGCAACTGCGCAGTTTCGGCGCCTGGGATGACCGGCATGGTGTGCCGCGCAAAGCGTTGCTGGCAGAAGGTGCGGTGGCGTTGTTGCTGGTGCTGTTTGGTAGTTTCACCCAGAGCGGTTTCAACACCATGGTTGAGTACCTGACCCCGGTTTATTGGCTGTTTCTAAGTTTGAGCAGCGTGGCGCTGATCATTCTGCGACGGCGTTTTCCCGAGGTGCCGAGGCCGGTGAAGGTGCCGTTGTATCCGCTGTTGCCGCTGCTGTTTTTCGGGTTGTGCCTGTACATGCTGTATTCCAGTGTGACTGTGGTGGGGTTTGGGGCGTTTTTCGGGATTGGGGTGTTGTTGGTGGGTGCGGTGATACTGGCAGTATTGAGCCGACTGACGCCAAGCCCTCACCCCAGCCCTCTCCCGGAGGGAGAGGGAGCCGACCGAGGTGTCTTGGGTGATACATCGACCTGAAAGACCGAATCGATTATGGCTTGAAGCAAATACAAGTCGAGGTCGATTATGGATTCAGTGAGCCAGTATCAGGTCGGCGGACTTCTTCAATTTCCCCGAATCGGTTCCCTCTCCCTTTGGGAGAGGGCTAGGGTGAGGGGCTTCTGATTCTAGAAGGACACCTGCGCCGGCTGCGACAACCGCAGCACCGACAAGTCCCCGGTAATACGCTTGTAAGCCAGCCGAATCGCTTCAATATTGCTCACATTCTTCGCACTGTTCTCATGCAAGATCACAATCACCTTGGTACTCAACCGCTCAGGTTCCTTCGCTCCCTTATCCCGCCACTGCCCATAGGCATCAAACACACTGAACCCATCCGGAAAGCGCGACGTGACCTCCTGATCGAGAAACTCACGCCAGCGCGCCGGGCTGACTGCACCGTCCTTGCCATCGATCGAACCCACCGAGAAATACAGCTCGGTGCGAATCCACTGCGCCTGCGCCGGACGCGAGGCGTCGCCCTGCAGAGTGGAACTGGATGGATCGTGGGTGTGAACAGAGGCGGGAGGAGGGCTGGCGCAACCGGCGACCGCAACGAACAGTGCAACCAGTAACAAGCGTTTTGGCATGGAGCTTTCCTTCTTATATGAGTGCAGGCGGGGCAATTATAGAATGCGAGCTAAATAGCGATAAAAGATTAAAAAACTTACCTGGCCTCTATTTCTGGAATAAGAGGTTGCGGCGTATTTAATCGTTTCATGTCCAAGGGTTTTAAAGCGGTTCGCGTCAGTTTCGGGTATCTGCTGCCGTGCGCCAATTGTTAAGTGATGATCTTTGCTTCTTGAATAGTCGGACAATTAATTGATCATCTCAGATGCTCGAGGAATTTGCGTATCAGATTTTTTATATTGAAGCGTTGGTCGGAAAGGGTGGCATAACCTGCTGATAAGTTTGCTGTTTAATTAATTTATAATTTTTTGAAATAAGCTGCACGGGTTGTTTGGCTGTTTGTGTTTAAGGAAAGTTTTTCTTCATGGGAATCAGCTTGTTGTGTTTGCGATTTAGTTTTTAAATTGACGCTCTGAGGGGGCGAGACTAGGTTCTTTCTTCACAACTTTACTTGACTAAGTATTTGTCTGATTTCGAATGTCGCGCGATTTTTCGTGTGAGTTTTTTGCATGCCTTATAGCGCCTGCGTCCTGCGTGAGTGCAGGGTTGTTATTCACACTCAATGGTATGAAAGGAGTGTCAGTGGTCATGGATTGTTTAAGAGAAACACGTGTTGGAAATGTACTGTCAGGATGGAATCACTTGTCGGTAGTTGGGCCGATCAATGTGCAGAATACTGCGGGTGCGCGTATTCAATTATCCTCTGGCGAATGGTGCGACGATTATATTATGGGCTGGGGTTCATGCCTGTTAGGGCACGATAGTCCGGTCATCAAACATTCGATCAGCAAAGCCCTGGAGCGAGGTTTTCTCCAACAATACGAAACCGATGAACATCGCCTGTTGAGCGAGAAGTTTTGCGCGGTGGTGCCGTGCGCCGAGAAGTTGCGACTGGTGAACTCCGGCCTGGAAGCCACCATGTATGCGACGCGCATTGCCCGTGCCGTTACCGGCAAACGAATCATCATCAAGTTTGAAGGCCATTTTCATGGGCTCAATGATTCGCTGACCTGGAACGTGGATTCTTCGCCACGCTCGGGTGAGGTATTGGCCGGCGGAGAACTGGAGCGTCTGTCAGGTACTGTGGGTATTCCGAACGAATTCGGAAGTTTGACGGTGGCGGTTTCTTGGAACGATCTGCAAGCCGTGGAGCACGCCTTTGAAAAGTACAAGGACGATGTCGCGGGCGTGATTCTGGAACCTGTCGCCCTGAACCTCGGCTGCATCAAACCGGACGAGGGCTTTCTGCAAAAGTTGCGGGCACTGACCACGCGGCACGGGGCGTTGTTGATTTTCGATGAAGTGCTGACCGGGTTTCGCGCCAATATCGGCGGTGCGCAGAAAGATTTCGCGGTCACTCCTGACATTGCCGCCTTCGGCAAGGCGTTCGGTTGCGGCATGCCCATCGCCGGGATTGCCGGTAAAGCCGAGTACATGGATGTCATCGCGCCCCGCGGTCCGGTGCAAATCAGCGGCACCAACACCGGGCGCTATCTTTCTGTGTCCGCCGCACTTGCCGCTATCGATCACCTGCAGGACGGTGCGGTGCATCGGCACGTCGCCGCGCTGGAGTCTCAGTTGAAATCGGGACTTCGGGATGTCTTCGATAAACACCGGATTCCTTGCCATATCGATGGTTATGGCGGTCGAGTCGGCGTCCATATCGGCACTTCCGAACGTCCTCGGACAATGAAGGAGATAGAAGGTTTTTATCCGATCGATTTTGCCCAGAAGTTGTTTTATCTGTTGTCCTGCGAATACAACCTGTATGGCTTCCTGATGCCCCTTGGTTACTGTCCTGAGCCGGTAACACTTAGCGCGGCGCACACAGCGGAAATGATCGCGGATGCCTGTGAGCGACTGGATTCGGCACTCAAGAGGATTCCATTCCATGGAAAATGAACTTGATCAGGATATTTGCATTCGCCGATTCATAAAGTCCGATATGCCGGCAGTGCTGGCACTGGTCGCACAAATTGGTTCCAGCGAGGACTTGACTGAATCTGCCGGTGAGCAATTTGCCCGGGAACTCGCTGACCCGAACCATGAGGGCGATCGTTTTATTGCCGCACTTGGCGATGTGGTTATCGGAACCATGGGGTGCGCTCCGGGCCCTATCCCGTCAAAGCATGTGTTATGGGCAGACTGGTTGATTGTTGACAGTGAATATCGTCGATATGGCGTTGCGTCCTTGTTATATGACGAGATTGAAAAGTTTGCACTGGAACATAAGAAGGCCTGGCTGTGTCTCGATATCGGCAATATCGATAGAGAACGGGCGGCCTACCGCTTTCATTTACGCAATGGCTTTCAGATCGTCGGGCAACTTCCCGATTATTGGGGTGAGTTTGAACACTTGAACATCATGGCTAAATCTCTCAAATCAAAGGATTGAATTTATCATGGGCGTTTTGAATGACATTACTGCATTGCAGGACGAGGCGGTTTATTGCCGCGAAAAAGGTTTGGTGATCGGGCTTTGTCACGGTTGTTTTGACATTGTTCACCCTGGGCATATTTATCATCTGCAGCGCGCCAATACGATGGTCGATCGACTGTTCGTATCCGTCACCGCAGACCCATACGTGAACAAAGGCGCGGACCGGCCGGTATTTCCCGATCGAAAGCGCGCGGAGTTTCTCGCTTCCATCCGTTATTGCGATTACGTCATCGTCAACCATACAGCTACCGCTGAATTCATGATCAAGACATTGCGCCCCAATTTGTATTTCAAGGGCGCGGATTACACCGATGGATCGGACACCAGACTGCAGGCGGAGCGGGCGCTGGTTGAAAGCGTGGGAGGGCGGATGGTGCTGACGGACGACAAGATATTCGACTCGACTTCCAGGATCGCTCAACTGGTCATGGCCAAGAACAGCTGACAGGTAAACAACCATGTCGAACCTTTTACTGATTGATCTCGACGGAACAATGCTCGACACACCGCATTTCGAAGCCTGGCGCAATGCGGCCCTTGAGTTTTCAGGACAGCAACTGACATCGCAGCAATACATCGAGCACATCGCCGGGCGGCCACGCATGGAAGGCGCTTCCCGACTGCTGGCGCTGACCACCCGTCAGGCCGGCGGTGCAACGTCCGCAAGGTTCAGCGCCGACGAGCTGGCCGCGTACAAACAGGAGGAATTCCAGCGGCTCTCACCGGGCACCGAGCTGTTCGAGGATTCTTTGCGATTGCTGCAGCGCATCGAAGCGTCCGCGCAGCCGGTGATGTTCTATACGGCGTCGCTGAATGCTCCGCAATTGTTCGAGGCGGCGCTGAAACGGGCGAACGTATGGGGACAGGCGCCGGTCTCGATTACCCGGCAAGCACCACATCAAACCCGCGACAAACTGGTTCAACAACTGATCGGCGACCACGCTCCGCAGGATGTTCACCTGATCGATGACAGCCCCTATGCGACTGACCTGGCGTGCGGCCTGGGCGTGCGCGCCTGGCAGATTCGCCGTGATCCGCTTGAACCCAAGGCTAGCCATCCACGCGCTTCAATACTGTCATCGCTTGATGAATTCACGCTGGCGCACTCACCACAGGGAAGGAATTAACCATGAAAAAGGAATCAACTGTTCTTGTTACCGGCGGTGCTGGCTACATTGGCTCGCGTCTGGTGCCCAAACTGCTTGCCGCCGGGTACCGCGTCCGGGTGCTGGATGCGCTGTATTTCGGCAACGGGCTCGAAGGTTTGCTGAACCATCCGGGCCTGGAATTCATCAAGGGCGACATACGCGATCCGGCGCTCGTGGAAACGTCGCTGCAAGGTGTCGACACCGTTGTGCATCTTGCTGCAGTGGCGAACGACCCGAGTTTCAATTCGGCCCCGGAACTGGGCCAATCGATAAACATCGATTGCCTGCCGCATCTCATGAGCAGCGCCAAGCGTCTGGGTTGCCGGCGTTTTATCTACGCGTCTTCAGCGAGTGTCTACGGCGTCAATGCAGAACCTTTTGTCGACGAACGCCAGCCCTGCGTGCCCATCACCGACTACAACCGGTTCAAGGCTGATGGCGAGAAGATACTCTTCGAGCTGACCGATTCATCGTTCGAGACTGTCGCGGTTCGCGCCGCCACGGTGTGCGGCTGGTCGCCCCGGCAACGTCTGGATCTGACCGTGAACATCCTGACCGCCAGTGCGCTGGCGCGCGGTGAAATCACCGTATTCGGCGGCAGTCAGTATCGCCCTAACGTGCATATCGGCGATCTGACCCGGCTGTATACGATGCTGGTCGAACGGGAGTCTCTGGGCGAGGTGTCCGGGACGGCAATCAATGTCGGCTACGAGAACCACACGGTGACCGACATTGCCAGTCAGGTAAAAGAGATTGTCGATCGGTACTTCCGCACCAATGTGCCGATCACCACGACCCACAGTGACGATGTTCGATCCTACCGGCTGGATTCCCGACGGGTGCAACAGACGCTGGGTTTCGAATTCATCTTTTCGATCCGCGATGCGATCGTCGAAATCTGCGAGCAGTGGCAGTCGGGGAACTTCAAGGACAGCGGCGATGTGTTAGCGGATATCCGTTATCACAACGTACGCAACATGCTGCACAACGACTGGTCGTTCCAGGCGTCAGGAGGCGCATCGTGCTGAGCATTTCCTACGGCGAGCACCGCGAAGACATTGTCGCGATCGACGCGAGATCGTCGTCCTTCGCGGCGTGCGTGGCGACCCTGGCCAATCCCTTGCTCGGCGTGCGTGCGCACATGCCCAACGCATCGCCACGCAGCCGGCGCACGCAGTTGCTGTTGGCGGGGGTGTATGCGGCCGGTGTCGGCGTCTCGCGGGAAATCATTGCCTTGCCCGCGCCGGCCATCCTGCGGCTTTACGATGTTGATACGGGGTTGCCGCTTGAGCCGGCAAGCAACGAGCCCGTGGTGGTGTTGGCACTCGATCAGGCGACCGTCAGCAGTTGCGAGCAGTTTCAGCTGGCCGGTGTGCAATATGAGCTGACGGTCACCCAGTTCATTGATGCCCCGGATCAGGCGGCGGTGTCGACGCAGATCAGTTTGAAACGCCTCGGCACGGGCACCGCACGCCATCGATTGAGGCTTGATTACGGAGTGGATGGCAGCGCGTCGAACGAATACCTCGGGGCTTGTGACTGGCTGACCGCGCGGCATTACCATTTCGGGCAAAGCGTTGTCGATCAAGCGTCGTTCAGCCTGATCGTCGACACGGCCGAGCAGCGGCTGCGTTATGACGTGCGCGTCGAACAGGCGGATTCAACGGCGAGTTCCGTCGTTTCCTGGCGGCAGGGGCAAGAGGGTTGTGTGGCTTCGGTGACCCTCGACTTTGCAGCGGTCAGCCAGCACCGGTTGGTGACGCATTGGCGGGTGGGCGTCGATAGCGCTCAGACCCACCCTGACACGTTTGCCGGCGACTTTGATGTCGCAAGGATTCAAGGCTGTCATTTGAGCCAATGGAACAGCCTCTGGCGTGAGCATGAAGTCACCATTCAGGCTCCGCACACGTGCACTGATCTGGGTATGAAGTACGCAGTATTCCAATTACTGCAACATGGCCTCGGCGCAGCGCATGGCGTCAATGGCACGATATCGCCGGCGCGAGGCCTGACCAGCACTTACCATTCTGGTGCGACGTTCTTCGACACCGAACTGCACAAGTGCATGTTCTGGATCTGGAACGCGCCGGACGTTGCCAGGGCATTGATTGACTACCGCTACACCTTCATTGAAAAAGCGCTGCAGTTCGCGCGTTCCACGGGCTTTTGCGGCGCACGGTTCCCGGAGGCGTCCAACGATCAGGGCGGCGAAAATGGCCCGCATTATGTGTTGTCCTATCCTGAACAGGACATAAGGCGAGAGTGGAGTGTCGATGAGGTGCTGCACATTTCGGCAGACGTCAGCTATGCCGTGAACAAGTACTGGGCGGTAACCGGTGATGACGCGTTCATGGCGTCTCGGGGCTTCGAAATCCTGATTGAAAGCGCTCGATTCGCGGCATCGGTGTTCAAGTGGTCAGAGAGCAAGCAGGCCTATGTGGTGAATTCGGTCATGGGCCCGGACGAGTATCACTACCACGTGAACAACAGTTTCTTTACCAATTACCTGCTGCGCTGGAGTATCCGGCGGGTGCTTTCATTGCTGGACCGCCCGGGCTTTCCCGGGGTGTCTGGCGCGCAACGCCGACTCTGGCAAGCGATAGCCGATAACGTCTACCTGCCGTGGATCACGGTGGACGGGGTGGCCATTCCTGAGGAGTTCGAAGGTTACGCGGCATTGCCGGACACCCGCCTGCGTGTGGTCAAACAGCGTGGGCCGCAGTTTGCCGACGAGGTCGAACGCGACAGCGCGGAGAAACTGCAAAACTTCGATTCGCAACTGGTCAAGCAGGCTGACATCGTGCTGTTGATGTCGATGTTTCCCGACGATTTTTCAGCGGCCGTGAAGCGCGCCGCGTTCAATTACTATGAACCGCGTACGGTGCATGAGTCCTCGTTGAGTTACGGCCCGCATGCCGTCGTCGCCGCGCATCTGGGCGAGACGCACACCAGTGCCGATTTCATTGCCCGGGCCAGCCGCTATAACCTCGACTTCACGCCGGTCGACGACTACAGCAACGGGCTGCATCTTTCCGCCTATGCCGGCGCCTGGCAAGGATTGGTCGAGGGGCTGTCGGGGCTGGATATCGAATCGGGCCAACTGGCCTTCCGACCGAAGTTGCCCGCACACTGGCAGGCTTACCATTTCACTCTGCAGTTCCGCGGGCAAAGACTGCGGATTTCCGTACTCGGTGACGACGAGCTGGAGATTCGCCACGGCGATCGCCAGTTGCCGACCCAGCGCGGCGAGGATGGACGAATAGGCCTCAAGGAGGGGCACCCATGATTTCTATCAAAGAACGCTTGTCACCTTACAACGAAGCCTTGGGTGTCTTGCCGTTTCGCAAGTTGCTGATTGGCCAGGGCCTGTCGATGGCCGGCGATGCCATCTGCCTGGCGGCGCTGCCGATCGCACTGATTCGCGACGGTTTCGGTGGTGATGTATTTGGTTTCATCATGGCTGCCGTCGGTGTCGGAACCGTTATCGGTGCGCTGGCAGGAGGGATGCTGGCGGATCGCAAATCGCCCCGGCAGGTACTCATCTACACCGATACGGCGCGAGGCCTTGCGCAACTGGCCGCCGTTGCGCTGCTGGTGACAGGGGCGCACTGGGGCTTTTTGGTGCTGGCGTATCTGATCTTCGGTATCGGTATTGGTGTATCGAAACCCTGTGCACAGGTGCTGCTGGTCAATCTGTTGCCGAAAAAGGCCCTGGTGGCGGGCAACGGGGCGATGAACTTCATCGATAACCTGGTCGCCATTCTGTTTCCGGCGACGCTAGGGGTGTTCATCATTCTTTGGGACCCAGTGTGGGGGATCCTGATCGATGGGCTGACCTTCTTCTGCGCTGCCATTTACACCGCGCAGCTGCCGAATGTCGGCCACCATGAATCGGAAGAAGAGTTCTCGCTGCGTGAAGCGCTCAACGGCATCACCGTGGTCGTCAACAACGCCACGCTGCTGTTGGGTTTTGCCGCGACGCTGGTGGTGAACGTGTTGTGTTTCCCGATCTTTCTGGTCGTTGCCCCTTATGCGATCAGTCAGCGCTTCAGTGAAGACATGTGGGGTTATTGCCTGGCGGCATCGGGGTTCGGCGCTTGCATCGGTTCGGTCATCACGGTGCTGGCCTCGGGGCATGAGCGACTGGTGGGGCTCGCCGTCACTTGCGGATTGTTCCTCGCGGGGGCAATGGCCTTGCTCGGGCTGGGCACATCGGCGTGGATGGCGATTCTGGGGGCGACGTTCGTCGGCATCGTCGAAGCCTCCTGGCTCACCGGCTGGGCAACTGCCATGCAGACACATTCCCCGGAGAAGGATCTGGGCAAGGTCGTGGCGGTCGATACCTTCGTGACCAGCGGCGTGCACCCCTTCATCTATCTGGGCAGCGGTGTGGTCGGCGGAATCGTCGGCTACTCCCAGACCCTCACGCTTACCGCTGTTGTCAGTGCGGTCGGGACCCTGCTGATTGTCCTGACTTCCCTCATGTTCATGCCAAGGAGTGCGCGAAATGATCAAGTGCAATAACGTCCAGGAACAGGCCCAAGACCTTTCGAGCGAGATTTTCGAGCGCTGGCAGGCGCTCCTGCAGTCAGGCGAATTCATCCTGGGTGAAGAGGTTCTGGCGTTCGAAGCCTGGATGTCGGAACGCTGTGGCGGGGCGCATGCGGTGGCCCTCAATTCAGGCACGGATGCGTTGTTTCTGGCATTGCGTGCGCTGGATATCGGGCCTGGCGACGAAGTCATTACCTGCGCCAATACCTTTGTTGCCACCGTCGGTGCCATTGTGGCGGCAGGTGCCCGGCCGATCCTGGCGGACGTGGGCGACGATGAGCTGATGAACGTCGATATGATTGCGCCCCTTTTGAATGAGCGGACCAAAGCGGTCATTCCGGTCTATCTGCGCGGACGTCCGCTGAATATCGATGCCATCCTCGACCTGTGCCGTGCCCGCGCAGTGGCCGTCATCGAGGATTGCGCACAGGCGATCGGCACTACCCTCGACGGTCAGCAAGTCGGCACTCGAGGCGATGCCTCAGCCTTTTCCATGCATCCGTTGAAGACGCTTGGGGGCCTGGGGGATGGCGGGATGCTGGTCACCCGCAATCCGAAGATTGCCGAATACGCACGTATTGCACGCAATCATGGCCTGGAAACCCGTAACGAATCGGTGCGGTTCGGGATCAATTCGCGCCTCGACTCGTTGCAGGCCGCGGCGCTCAATGTCAAAGCGCAGTATCTGGATCAATGGCTGAAAAGACGTGTGGAAATCGCCGCTTTCTATGATGACGTCCTCGGCACCACTCGTACGGGTACCGACCTGGGTGGCGGCAAGCCGGGAAATTCCTATTATCACTATGTCGTGCAGTCGCAAAATCGTGATCGCTTGCAGGCGTTTCTGGCGCAGTACGATGTGCAAACGGCGATTCATTATCCGCTGCCCATCCATTGGCAAAAAGCCTGGTTGAGCAGTCAGCCGCGCCTCGTGCTGGCCAATACCGAACGTCTGTCCCGGCAAATGCTCACCCTTCCTTGTCATCATCATTTGTCGGATGGCGAGGTGGAGAAGGTCACCACGCTGATCAAGCAATTCGAACGCACGGAGGGGCGGTGAATATCGATATCGAATGCGTAGTGATCGGCGCCGGTGTGCTCGGGCTGGCGGTGGCCCGGGCACTGGCCTCGAGTGGGCGTGAAGTGATTGTGGTGGAGGCGGGCGAGGGCATCGGGACGGGCATCAGTTCGCGCAATTCAGAGGTCATCCATGCCGGTATCTATTACGCCGGCAACAGCTTGAAGGCGCAAATGTGTGTGCAAGGCAACCGTCGTCTGTATGCCTTCTGTGAGGCGCACGCCGTGGCTTGCCAACGTCTGGGCAAGCTGATCGTTGCGACCGATGACGCGCAGCGCGGTGCCTTGCAACGCTTGTGGGAGCAGGGGCGGCGCAACGGTGTCGAGGGCTTGCAGTTGCTCGACGCGCGCCAGGCGCTGGCGCTGGAGCCGGAACTGTCCTGTGTCGCGGCACTCTGGTCGCCCTCCACCGGAATTGTCGACTCCCATGCCTTGATGCTCGCCCTGCAAGCGGATGCCGAGTCCATGGGCACCTCGTTTGCCTTTCATACCCCGTTTGAATCCGCCCGCTGTCACCCTGCCGGGATCGAGTTGCGGATGGGCGGTGCGCAGCCCATGACCCTGGGTTGTCGCGAACTGGTCAATTGTGCCGGTTTGTCGGCGCCGCAAGTCGCAAGTCGTATCACCGGCCTGTGCTCATCGTTCATCCCCGTGCCGCGGTTGTGCAAAGGCAGCTATTTCAGCTTCAGCGGGCGGATACCTTTTCGCCATCTGGTCTACCCCGCACCCGAAGCCGCCGGACTCGGTGTCCACATGACGCTCGACCTCGCGGGGCAGGCGCGCTTCGGGCCGGATGTGGAATGGGTCGCGGACGTTGATTACCGCGTTGACCCGCAGCGGGCCGACAGCTTTTATCAGGCGATTCGCCGCTATTGGCCGGGGCTGCCCGATGGCAGTCTGCAACCGGCGTACAGCGGTATCCGCCCGAAGATCAGCGGCGAACAGCAACCGGCGGCGGACTTTGTCATCAGTGGCCCAGCGGCGCATGGCGTGCCGGGGCTGGTGAATCTGTTTGGCATCGAGTCTCCGGGGCTGACGAGCTGTCTGGCTTTGGCGGACCGCGTCGTGCAGGAAATCGGCGGTTGTTCGCCTCATTGATTACTCACGTACTCGCCGCCGGCTGCGCCAGCGCAATTCCCGCCGCCCCCAGACGCTTGAGCACTTCGAACAAAAGATCGCTCTTGGTCACCCCGACAATCCTCGGGCTGCCCACGTACCCGGTCACCGTCAAGGTGATTCCGTCCGGCGACAGCTTGCTGAAGCGCACGAACGGCGCCGGTTTTTCGAGGATGGTTTCGTTCTCCCGATAAGTTGTGAGCAACAGGTCTTTGACCGCTTCGGGATCGATGTCCAGCGGGAACACCAACTCCAGCGATGCGACGCCTTGCGCGCTGCCGCCCAGTGTCACGTTGCGCAGGTTCTGCGAGATCAGTTGCGAGTTGGGCACGATCACAATCGAGCGGTCGCTGAGCTGGATTTCCGTGGCGCGCACGTTGATCCGGCGAATATCGCCTTCGACGCCACTGATGCTGATCAAATCGCCAACTTTCACCGGACGCTCGGTGAGCAGAATCAGGCCGGAGACGAAGTTCTTCACGATCTCCTGCAAACCAAAACCGATGCCCACCGACAACGCACTGACGATCCACGCCAGATTCGTCCACTGCACGCCCAGCGACGACAGCGTCAGCAGGATCACGAAGGCGTAACCGATGTTGGAGAAAAGCGTGCTCAGCGAAGCGCACATGCCCGGGTCCATGTCGGTCTTGGGCAGAAACTCATTGTCGAGCCAGCGGCGCAGGGCGCGGATCAGCCAGATGCCGATCATCAGCGCCAGCACGGCATTGAGCAGATGGCCGGGAACGATGTTCAGCTTGCGCAACCCGGCGCCGCCAAGGATTGCCATGATATTGCTCGCCAGTTGCCCGAGCGTGGTGCCGATGCCGCCGACAAACAGAGCGATGACCGCCAGCAGCAACAGCGCGGCCCGACTGAAACCGGACAGCAGAATCGAAATCTGATCGAGTCGTCGATCACCGATACCCAATAACTGTTTGAGCGCCTTGCCGCTAGCGTGCCGTGGCGAAAACACGTGCTCGCAGACATCCTTGATCACCTGGATCAGCAGGTAGAACCCCGACAAGACAATGTACGCCCACACCAGCTCATAACTGATGAACCGCGCCAGCGACACGTAGCCAGCCAGCAGCGCGATCGCCGAGACAAACATCGAGATGCCGGCAATGGTGTAAATCACCCCGGCAAACGTGCTGTTCGCCGCCGCATCATCGGCCGCGACCAGCGCCTTGTGCACCTTGCCGACGCGCAACAGCAGGACCGTCACGATCGCCAGCACGACGATCGAAATGACCCCGCGCCCGGCGATCACGATCTGGCTGCTCATACCGGTGGCGTTGCTGACCTGCACCAGCGTCACCAGTACCAGTAACGTGCAGGACAGAATGCGCGGGTAGGGCTTGAGCGCCAGCGCGACCGGGTCGGCAATCGCCGGCAAACGCCACGATGGATGCTCGGTTGACAGCAACGCGCGGCTCAACCCAGTGAGCAGCACGCAGGCATACACGACCTTCTCGAACTCTTCGGAGAAAGTTTCCAGTACCGGCGGCAAAGGCTGGTGGCGTGTGCAGGCGTAGAACAGCAACTGCAAGGCAATGCCGGTGGTGGCGATGGTTGCCAGCGCCGAGGCGCACGCCAGTGCACTGCGGCGCAGACGTCCCTCGGGCATGCGGTAAATGCACACCCAGGTCAGACCGCGTTCAGCCAGCCTGCGCCCGAACGTCCAGATGATCAGCGCCAACGCCATCAGCACACTGGTATAGACGCGTTGGCCCGGGGCCCACACGTTGGCCCATGTGTCACGCACCTGCGCGACGAAAAAACGCAGACGCTGACGATCATCCTCGGTCGGACTCACCAGTGGCGACCAGAAACTTGGACTCAACACGCTGTCAGTGCCCAGCGTCAGCTCACTTTCCAGCAGTGTGCGACGGATGCCGGCGATCTGCGTAATCAGATCCGCCGCGCTCTGCTTCAACGCCGCCAGGCTCTTCAGCGTCCCGTCGACTTTGTTCTTCTGCTCCGCCAGGGACGCCCGTTGCGCGACGATATCCGCCTGTTCCGCCGCTACCTCTGCGTCCGGCGCGGCCCCCAGCACTCCCAACTGCACGGCCAACTGCGCCTGCTGCGGCAACAACGCCGCCGACAACCGGTCGACATCCAGAATGAACGCCTGCACGCGATCCTGCGGGCCCTCGAGCTGGTTGTAATTGTTCGCGGACGAGATCTGTTGCTTGAGCCCGTCGAGACGCAGTTGCAGGGCCTGCAAGTCACTTTGATTGATGACCGCAAGCGGCGCGGCGGCGCTCGTCGAGGGCGCTGGCAAATCCGCCGCCCACATTGACGAACCGCCGGGAACAAGCAGCATGAGTGCGACAAGAATCAGCGACTTCAATGTGTTGCGCATGGAGGGGAAAGCTCGAATTGATCACACAGTCTATGAGGTTAGGTGATCAGGGCGAGGGCCGAGAAAAAGTTTCAGGTGGATGGCGCGCAACGTCGGCTCCGTGGCGCACCTTTGAGGCTGGCTACCCTTGGGATCTCGATGGTTATACGTCGTCTGAATTTTTCCAGAAGGGCAGAAGCTTGCCCACTCGCTGTTGATAGTCGAGGTAGTTGTTGCCGAACGTTCTGACTAAATCGCGCTCTTCAAAATGAGTGCCGATCAATATGTAAATCGTACACGTCAACGCGAAGACCAGATGTCCGACTGTCATGTTGGGTGTCGCCCAGAATGCGATGAGGAAACCCAGATACATGGGGTGCCTGACCATTTTGTAGAGCGATGGCGTGATGAAGGGTGAGGTTTGCACTTCAGTGCGCCGAAAAGCCCGAATTGCCTGGCTTACGCCAAATAATTCGGAATGGCTGATCAAGAAGGTCGCGAACGCTATGAGTAGCCATCCGGCCCAGAAAAGCCCGGAAACCAGCGTGGCTGCAAAGCTCGATCGGATGCTCCAGATCGACATGGGAATGGGTTGCCATAGATAGAAGAGCAGCAACAGCATCAGGCTGCTCGACAGCACGTAAGTCGCTCGCTCCATGGCGGGAGGCAACCATTGCGCCAACCTTGCTTTAAAGCCTCGCCTGGCCATAACGCTGTGTTGAAGACCGAACAGCGTTATGAGGGCGATGTCGATCAGTATTGAAAGGGGCAGATTGCGATAGTCGCCTGAGTTGATGTTCTTGGGGACCACCAACCCGCCAACAAAACCGATCAAGTACAAAATCGTCAGCAGGAAAATGAAATAACAGCTGAGGCTGTAAAACACATAGGCCAAACGGCTGGCCAGAGTTGCTGTTTGTGGTTTTACATTGGATGTCATATTCATGATCGATTCTCTCGGTCATAGCGTGGACTGCAAACTCGCACCTGTGGATTAACTGAAGTGTAACCTCTAAACGTGGCAGGGATTTCCAGCCGCATTTTGTCTGCTGACGTTTTCAGCCGAGCGGGCTGCCCCATCACGCAGGGGAATCCAGCAGGTGCACCAGCTGAGGGGTGAGCGTACCAGCGATAGTCCGGGAGATTGGCCGCCCAGGGCAGGTTGAGGTCGTTGGAGTTTTCCTGCCCGGTCCCCGGCGTATCTCGCGTCAAAAAAACGCCAGTTTGTCTTTAGACGGTTTCGCCAGACTCTATCGCCATTATCAATGGCTGGGTGCTGCCAGTTTGCCAATTCGGGTCATGTCCTGAAAGTAGGCAGACGGGTAGGGCTCAGGATGTACGCTGTCAGGGATGGGCAAACTGTGTCGCTCAACCCATCCAAGAAGATCTTTCACAATGTACTTGCACGGGTATTTGATTGTGGGCGACAACAGATCGATATTTCGGCGAGCCTCGACATCCTTGAAATAGGCAAAAGAGGGCGTCTGCTGTTTGAGACCTTCCACGTGAGCGCCGAGATTACGGCCATGCCAAATGGCGCTTAGCAGGCATTCGTTCTGTGAGGACAACAGGGTGCCTTCGTGTGCTTTCCAAAGCCCCGGTTTTCCGAGTACACGCTTGATTCCGCCTTGGGCGATCATCAGGATCGAAGCGCAGAGCGTGTTAATCGATTCGCTCCTGGCCTCTGCCATTGACTCAAGTTTCCCCCTCGAATATCGCACGGCCTCGACTGTGGGAGCTTCCCCCATATCCTGCTTCCACTTATCGAAGTTTCCCGGCCCATAACCGCCGTGCTCCTTTCCGAGGAGATAGTTCTCCAAGTGAACCCAGTGATGAATGGAGATACCGAGTTTAATCAGCTTGTCGGATGAGTCTCGAATAGCCCCGAATATTGTCGAAACAGCATCGTCGGTACTGGTTAGATAGTCTTGCATGTTCATAGGAGAAAGATTCCTGGGTCGCACGTCACGCGATGCCTGAAGATTAAGCCAACGGACAGTCAATCAGTGCGGTTTTGACTGCCCGGCGAGCGAAGTAAATGGCGGTTGAGCGTATTGTCAGGAAATGCCCAGCTCGGACAGCAGCTTTTTGGCGGTAATTTTTGCGCCGAGTTTGTTGATGGCGTCAGCGGCCGTGTTGTAAGCCCTGATTTTCATTGCGTCGGTGTTGCCTTGTGCATCGACGTCATAACCCAGCTCTTTCAGAACTCTGTTCTTGAAGCCAAAGCCATCCCAGCCTGGACCGCCGAGTGAAGACAAGGCCCCTTCAATTTGCAGATGCTTATGGAGAGAACCTTCGATTTTATACAGATCTTCGATATCAACATGTTCCAGCATGCGTGCTCCTAAAGTCGTTTCAGGCTCAAAGGTGTCTTGGTTCATCAGATGTTCGACGCCGATCCTGCGCAGCCGGACGAAGAACGGCGCGAGGAGTGGCAGATCGTCGTTGACCGATTCGCTCGCCACGTCGAGCGGCAATGTGGTCTCGCCCAACACTGCGGCCAGGAATGCGCACTGAAGGCGTCGACGACTTTGCTTTGATCGGCAGACAAGGATCAGCTCTCAGAAGACATCACTGAGTCAGAACCCGCTTCAGCTTCGAGCTTCGCTCGATCAGCCTTGCTGATGTATTTGGGTTTCTTGGGAGCCAGTTTTGCACTGGCTTTTTTCGCTTTTTCTTTGAACAACTGCTGCAGCTTTTTCTGGCGGTTCATGGTGATACTCGGTTTGTCAGTTAAGTCTCGACGCTCGAAGGGCACTTGGTTTGCTCGCCCTGCGGGACAAAGTCGGGAGAATCCTGACGCATGGACTGGGTCCAGGCAACCTCATTTCTAACATCGTCAACCACACGCAATACATCACGCTCGTTGCGCTGTGGAAGGAGGACAACCAGACCGTTGGCAGTCTCGGCAAAAAGCTGTTTCGCAGGATTTCGAAAAAGACGTCCGTACGCTCCCATTAATGCCCATATCGAGTCACCGCCCTGGATCGAAGGTGAGCAGGCCCGATCGATCAGCAATAGCACGCGTAATCAACAAGTCGCTAGGTGGCGTCGAGCACGTGCGGGAGGTGGTAAATATCGACTCGCTTTCCTGCGTACTCGGTCAGGTAAAGGCTGGACATATAGTCGCTGAAAAAAGTCGACAAGGTCGCAAGATCTGGCGACTTCCATTCGCCAGTATTGGCGTCGATGAACAGGCATTCGCCCGCTTGTGCGATGTAGAAGGCGATTGCGTGTGTGCTGCCGAGACCGATGTAGTAGAAACCATTCCCCGTGAGGTGCGTGTGGAGCGCTTGCTCAAAGGTGGTGTAGTCAACATCGGTTACCTTTTTGACCTCGTGAAGTCCGCCCGACATATATCTGTACAGAATGCTGACTGATGCCAGAAGCGTTTTCTCTGCTTTCAACGCTGCCTCCTCAGCGTCTGCAACGCTTTGCGCGGTCGGCATCCATTCGAACCAGCCCTTCTCGAGCGTCCCGTTGAAGACGCCCTTCAGCCGATCGGCCTCGGCCCTGAGGGTTTTGTATTGGACACACGCGCTATCGAACTCTTTGCCGACAGCGTTGAATGCGGCCTGATACCTGACGAACTCCATGTTCACTTTACCGTCAGTGTTGTTCGCAAGTATGCGGAATTGGGCGACGTTCTTGCCGCCAAGCAATTGTGCGCCGATCCAGCGGCTGGCCATGCCGCGGCAAACACCGCCGTCAAGGGTCTCGTCGTCGCTTTGATAGGTTGGAGTGACCATCTCGACAGTCGGGTGTCTGATGAGGAGGGCTGCGGTGGTGGTGCGAGCATGATCGGGCATGACGGATCTCCTTGTCCTTCAGCGCGGTTTTCCTGAGTCGGCAGGGGTGAGAAGGGCGCCGCACCGCCCTGGCCTGCAAACCGTTCGGTTTGCCTGGCCGTGCAAATGTCATCGTAGTCCCAGCATAGTCGTGAATCATCGGGAACCGCTTGTGCCTGATGAATGTTGATCGACATCCCGGGTTGCCACTTTCAGGCGCTTCAGCATCGGGACTGATTGCCGATACGTTGAGAAGAATGCTGCGCCGAGAACCTCAATCCCGAATCAAGGACCGACTGCCCATGCAGGACATTCCCATCCCGACTCAAGCTGTTACCCATAGTGAAACGCAGAGCAAATCACTCAACCCGATTGCGACGGTCAGGGCACTATGCGTGCTGGCAGTCATCGCCTTCCTGCTCATCGTCATTGCTGGCTTCGCGGTCCGTTCAAGCACGCCTTATCCGACGATATTCGTCCTTGCTTTTGCCGTGTCGATGCTTCTCGGTTTCTACATTCTGATGAGCCTGATCGAAATCAAACTCGCTCAGAAGCTGATGCATTTGAAGTCGAGCTTGCTGATCTGGGCTGTTTTTCTGGGTGGCCTGAGTGTTCTCGCCAAGATCGATGCTCAAGCAGAAATAAATCAGATGTTTCACGTCGACCCGTCTCTGCTGCCGATGACCTTGGCCGCAGCGACGTTCATGCATGCCGTGGCTAAACTGAAGTTACTTTTCTACCTGATTTTCATTGCCTCATTCGCCATGTTCGTACGGTATTCCGAGGCACGTCGCAAAGGTGAGCGGACTGCCGGCTATATGGTCTGCCACTTATCAAACTGTCTGGTGTTTCTGTTGACGGCCATATTTGTGACCGAAGTGCTGGCATCGGATGAGCGTCGCGGCGGAGTTCTCTATCGTTTTGCTCATGCGGCAGACTTCAATAGCTACTCGCCTTGCAGCACAGTCCATCCTGACGAGTTTGACGTGCTTTACCTCGATAGCAGTCGCAGCAAAATACTCATCGCCCCGAAAATCACTGCCAGTGAAGACATCGAGCCTGCGATCTACCCTTTGTTGAAGTACGTACCGATCCCACGGACATTCAGGACGTTGGTGTGTGATTACAACACCGGCGGCCAGCGTTGATTTCGAACCGAGGTAGCGCCGGTGGTCTCGCCGAGCCGTAGAGCCGCCATCGCCACGATGCTCAGCTGTGCCATTGACTGCGTCAATAACAACCATTAACTCAATCAGGTTCTCATATCGCTGTCGCGGCGTAAGATCAGCTCCATACCCACCCACTGCACACGGAGCATCAACATGAAACGCCAAACCATCCTCGGCATCGCTTTCTCGGTCTTTGCAATGAACGCCTTTGCCGCCGCGACTCAAACTGATCCACTGTTCAGTGATGCCGTTGCCGCTGCGACCCAAACTGATCCACTGTTCAGTGACGCCGTTGCCGCCGCGACCCAAACTGACCCACTGTTCAGCGACGCCGTTGCCGCCGCGACTCAAACTGACCCACTGTTCAGCGACGCGGTCGCTGCTGATGGTTCGGATCGTCTGAAGGGCAACCTGGTTGCCGAAGGTGGGGCAGACCGTCTGCTTGAACGCCGTGCAGTCTGAATGCAGAGTATGAGCGTAGTACTGGCAAAAGCCCGGCCTTATCAGCCGGGTTTTTTATGCCTGGCAAGTAAGCGGCTTTCGTCGTTTCACTGTTTATACGTGAGCCTCTGCTTTTCCCCTGTAATGCTTCTTATGCCTGCTTTCGGTAACTCAAAGGTATGGAACTCGACGCCCGTTGAGTCGTTGTGGTGTCGCTTCAAGAAGTAAAGCATGTCGTTGGATTCTGCGATCTGGCATCCCTCGTACTTGTCGAGGTTTGCGTAAACCACATGACGCACATCGCATGTGGACGCAAGTTTCAGCGCCGCTGCCCGGCCAGTGTTTGAAGGGGCGCGTATCAAAAAATACCAAGTGGATAACAGCACAAACGTGAGCAGGCAGAGCATGCCGACAGCAATGAACCCAACGCGATTTTCTGCAGCACGTTCACGTACGATGGCAATCCACTTGGGGCTGGCTGCGGAATCAACTGTGTCGCCCCGGGGTTTCTCGAAAATCAACATGAGAAGGGTGACGGTTCCAACCAGAGACATAGCAAAAAATAGTGAACCCAGGAAGGATCCGAATCCGGCGGCGCCGTAGGCCGAAAACTGCTGTGCACTGATGTTCACCCGTTCGATCGGTACATCGAGTATCAGATAGAATTTCTCCAGGTGTGCAAAACCGCTGAGGGTGAATGCTCCCACCATGCTGGCGATAAACAGAGCCGCGTCAATGCGCAGATATTTTCTGAAGCGTCGAAGATTTTCGTCCCGCCTGATAGATGCGGTCATTTTATTTCCTTCAATAGCCAAGCTTTCAGGCTCTGTGTGGGAATAGGTGGGAGCGTGCCAGCGAGAGACTTTATGGCTCGTCGGTTGGACGCTGAAAAAGGACGCAGGAGGACAGTCTACTTATCCTGGAACTGTTGCGACAATTCTATAAGGTCTGTAGAACCTCGACATTGGGATATTTTCCACGACGCAACCAAGGACTGGCATGAGTTTAAGTACGGATATCGATAAGGCAATTTCTCTTCAATATCGGGGGTTCCGCGGCTATGGAGAGCTTGAACAGTTGAGGCGACTTTTCGCTCCGGCATTTGTGTCTGATCTGCAGCAAGCGCTCGCAGCAGACCCTACCAACGGTGCGATAACGGTGACACTCGGCTGGATCGACAAAAGACCTTATGCGGATATGACCGTTTCAGGTACAGAAGACTTTTATCAACACAAAATTACCCGTCCGGTGGAATTGGGCGACGCGGCGATTTTTGTCATGGATGTATTCACGCGCGATCATCAGTCCTTCAGAACTCGCACCAGAGGCTTGATTATTCAGGCCAAGGCTGCCCCGAAGGCATCTCTTCCATCGGTTCCGGTAACAGCACTCTCGCCATCGCGTCCCAATCTGTCTACCAATAAAGAACTCGCGTTACTCTCCAACTGGCCGGAGTTTAACTTGCATCTGGCGAATGGCTGTCGTGGCCCGTTGTTGGGTACTTTTACCCTGAAACACCTTTCCAGCCCGCCACCTTATGGTTGGTACGCCGCGGCTCCGGGAAGCAAAAGTGCAGGCTGGAACACCAGCGGCAATTGGCGGTCCAGGTGGATGTGCGCACCTGCCGTTCATGGAAAACCCTGCAATACCACGCTGGGTGAAGTCATCGAGGCTTTATTTAACAGGACCAAGATCGATAACACTCTTGTCGGTGCGGATTGCATACCGAGGCGGGGTGTTTATAGCGTCGGCGCACCTACGAATCCGTCGAATGCAACAGATTGGGATGAGCTTTGTACGATCCTCCTTCAATTGACTGCGAGTAATCGACAAGTGTCAGCGGGACCGCCTGGCGTATTTGTTTCTTTTCCCTATATTCCCCAGATAGCGGCGATGGTCGGGGCTGCCTGGCGCAAGTTGCTTGGTTTGTTCAAAGAAAAGCGTTTTCCGGTCATTATTATTGAGCGCAACCGAATGGATTGAGGGGCAGCAAACTGAAAAATACCCACGAGGATCTCGCGTAACGCTCAGGCAAATGCCGCCTCGATAAACGCCCCCAGCGCCCGCTCTTCAAGAATCTCGATCGAGAAATGTCCGAAGCGTTTCGGCAGCCAGATGATGCGTGTCCCGGAGGGCGACTGCAGGTTCTCGCGAATCAGCGGCTGGCCGTTTTCGTCCTCCGGCTGAACCCCGCTGGCGACCAGTTCGTCGTAGGCCAGTTCGATATCAGGGGTCGTGTAGCAATGACGGTAAATCATGCCTTCGCCCACCGTATCCAACAGCTCCTTGAGATTGCCCGCCAGCGGCTGGACCAGCATGAAGCGTTCCTGACCGATCAACGCCACGGCATAGCGTACGTGCAGACCCCCGCGATTCCAGATCTGCGTTGTGGAGATCCGCGCCTGCAGTATCTGCGCGTAATAGGCACAAGCTTGTTCAAGGTCTTTGACCAGTACGTCGATGTGGCTGAACTTCAACTCCATGAAATAGCTCCTGTCAGGCGGTGTCGATGGGCTGGGCTGTAATCGACGATCGGTCAGCCGGAATAAACTAAGCTGATGTGTAACGTCAAGATGACACAGGAGCATCCCACCATGAAGGCGCGCCGTATGATCAAGTCACGTAGGTTGATTGCAACGATTTCTTCCCTGGCCCTGGTTTTCAGCTCGGCGATGGCATTGGCCGATCCCGGCAATGGGAAGGGGCAGGGCAATGGCAATGGCAATGGCAAGGGCAATCCGCAGAACATGCAGGGTCACGGTAACCAGAAAGGCAATGGCAACAAGGGCAACAACTCTGGCGGTGACTGGAGTCATGCCCCTAGTATCGATCGCGGCAATGTGCTCGGGATTGTTGGCGGCTACCGCGACTACTGGAGCCCGGGGCCTGCGCTGCCACCGGGCATTCAAAAGAACCTTGCACGCGGCAAACCGCTGCCGCCCGGGATCGCGAAAAAGCTCGATGGACGCCTGGTCGGTCATTTGCCGCATTACGAAGGTTATGAATGGCAGCAGGTGGGCACGGACCTGATACTGGTCGCGCTGGCAACCGGGCTGATTTATGAGGTGCTCAACGGGGCGTTTGATTAAGATTTCCTGCCCGTTGCGCACCACCCACGCCGATCAAACGATTTTCAAAGCACTCAGCACGATCAGCGATTGCTCGGCAAATGCCTGGGCCTGTTCGGTCAGTGCGGCGATGTTGGCTTCGGCGGTGGTCAGCGTTTTGCCGTCCTTGACCAACACTTCGTTTTGTTCGGCGATGACGCTCCACGCCAGTTGCGCCCACTCCGCCGGGTGCTGTTTGCCTTGGCGGATTGCGATCAGGAACAGTTGCTGGAAGCGACTGACCGTGACGCCACCACCGGTAACCGGGCTGCTCAGCACCTGAATATCGGCGTTGAACAGCGCGCGCTTGCACAGTTGCAAGTTGAACGCGGCGCAGCGTTCGTACACCAGCGCCTCGGCGGCTTCGCTCTGGCAAGGGGCTACCGCGCCCATGCTGACCAGGATGGCGATGGCCTGTTCCAGATCGTCGTAGGCCATTGGTGACACCGCATCGAGCAACTGCTGCATCGTTTTGGCTTCGTAGGTCTGGCCGGCGAGTGCATTGAGGACCGGGCGGTAAATTTCCGCTTGCAGTGACGCTTCGCCAGCAGGGCCGGTGACACTGGACGCTACGTTTTCTGTCGGTTGCATCAGCACAAATCGCGTATTGAGCATTCGCGACCGGCGCTCGGCAGCGCTGAGTCGGTTGGCACCGCGCACATACAGGTCGCGACGGAAAGCCTGGTTGACGAAGTAGTCACGCGCCTGCTCGCGCATCACCGGGTGTTCGATACCGTCGAGAAAGGCCAGGCCTTCGGCGCTCAGGTTGAGTACGTCGACCGAATCCAGCGGCACCGCCGTCGTGACGTAATCGAGCTTGGCCGGGGCCAGCGCATCCACCATGTCGGCGAAATACATGCAGTTCCAGTCGCGATTGAAATATTCGTGGGCGACGTATTGGCGGTCCTGACCTTTGATGGTCTGCAGCCGGGCACCCAGACTCGGCGCGGCGATGGCGTACTTGGGGTTGGCCGCCAGCAGCGCTTCGGAAAACTGCAACGCGGCATCGATGCGCTGATCCGCTCGCGTCGAGTGACTGGCAAAGCGGTCGTGCAGGCTGAACAACTGGCGCAACGGCGCTGAAGGCGACCAGCCCGGGAATGCGTTATAGCTGACGTACAGGTGACCACCCGGTTTGAGGTGGCGCCGGGCGAATTCGACGATCAGCTTCTGGTTGTCGCGGCTGACCCAGGTCCAGATGCCATGCAGGCTGATGCTGTCGAATTGCGGCAAATCATGGCGCGCAAGCAGTTGCTCGAAGCTGTCGTCATAGAGTTTTGCGCCGTTGTTGCTGAGTTCCGCCAGCTCAATGGCATGGGCCGCCTGACCGGGGTGGAAGTCGGTACCGACGAAGCCTGCCGGGTTGGCCGTGGCGTGGATATTGATCGATACACCCTGACCAAAACCGAGCTCGCAGTGATAACCGTCGGGATTGTCCAGGCCGGCAAAGCCGCGCAACAACAGGCAGTAACGCTGGAAAACCGGATTGATTTCCCGGCTATAGCTGTAGGTGTAGCCTTCGTCCGTGAAATAACCTTCGTTCCAGGCATTGCTCATGGGTGCAGCCTCTTGAATCGTAATGGAAAGTAGCTTTATACGGGACGGACTTGCGTCGTTGAAACCTCTCGCTGTCCACACAGGATGTTGTCGGCAGGATGGGACCATTCGATAGGGTTCATGCGGATATTTCGCAAGAGTTATTGATGATCGGACCTGGGCGCTTGCGACAAACGCACGCCCATCTCCAGGGCGCGGGTCTCGAAGCCGAACTCGGCGTACATGCGCACCGCGCGCTCGTTGAATGGCCAGACCATCAGGCGCAAGTCCTGTGCATTCTGCTCGATGGCCCAGTCCTTAACCCGTTGAATCAGCGCGCGGCCAATGCCTTTGCCCCAAAACGGCTCGGCCACACAGACCGAGCCAATGCGAACCACGTTCTGCGGCTGCATCAGCGGGCCGGAACTGGCGGACAGATTTGCCGTGATGAAGGCGGCGGGTTGATCACCAACACTGGCGATGAAGACAATCTGCCCGGGCTTCTCGAAAACACCGGACCAGTGCGGCAAGTCGCGGGCAAAATCATCTGTCGCGGCGGCGTAGATATCGGGGCGGGCAGCGTGGTGAACCGAATTGAGCAATTGACCCAGCTCGCACATCGCCAGAGCATCTTCGGCGGTGGCGGTTCGGTAGGTAATGACTTCTTCCATGAATAGCTTTCCTTTAAGACGTGAGGAATTCGACGTGCTGGATGAAAAGGCGTGGCGGGCGCTGCACGAGCAACACATCCTGCGTTAAACGCTGAAATAAAGCATCCCGATGCCTATCGGCATTTCAACCGGGCAGACTGACGCGGGGGGCCCCTGGGTCGCTTTTTCAGGTAAATCTGTGCATTGAATGTTTTTACGTCAGGCGAATAATCGACCGCTCGAAACCTTTGGAATTGAGCACTGTATGGAAGATTTTTGCGTTGATTTCGACAACATTTATCGTTTACGGGCGGCTGCCTCAAGGATTCGCCCATGAGCCTGCATGCCCGCACCAAACGCCTGACCGTGCCGCAGTTGGTTGCCATGAAAGGCCAGCAGAAAATCGTCTCGCTGACGGCGTATACCAGCAGCATCGCCAAACTGATCGACCCGATCGTCGACTTCATTCTGGTCGGCGATTCCACGGCCATGGTCGGTTATGGCCGCGCCTCGACACTGAGCATGCAGCTTGAAGAAATCATCGGTCATACGCGGGCGGTGGTCGATAGCACGCGCCTGGCCTGTGTGGTCGCCGATATGCCATTTGGCAGTTATCAGGAATCCCACGAGCAGGCCTTTCGTAATTGCGCTCAGGTATTGGCGCGCACCGGTTGCGACGCGGTCAAGCTGGAGGCCAACAAGGCCTTGGCGTCTACTGTCGAGTTTCTCGTGGCACGTGGGATTCCGGTCATGGCGCATGTCGGCTTGATGCCGCAATTCGTCAACGTCATGGGCGGTTTCAAGGCCCAGGGCCTGACCGCTGAAACCGGCGCAGTGATTGCCGAGGATGCCCGGGCCAATCTAGACGCAGGCGCCTTCAGCCTGTTGCTCGAAGGAGTGGCGGAGGGCGTGGCGCGGCAGATTACCCTGGACTCGCCAATGCCCACCATCGGCATCGGCGCCTCACCGGCCTGCGACGGGCAAGTGCTGGTCACCGAAGATGTGCTCGGCCTGGGCGGCGAGCATCTGCCACGTTTCGTCAAGCGCTACGCCGATGTCGGTGCGGTGATAAGCGATGCTTGCGCACAGTTTGCCGACGATGTGCGCCATGGCCGGTTTCCTGAGGCGCGGCATTGCTATGGACTGTAGACGCGGTTTTCTTCGATGAACGCCTGCGCCAGTCGTTGCACCGCATGGCCGATATCCTTGTCCCAATCGAGGGTGTAGCTCAGGCGCAGGTGCTGCTTCCAGGCGCCTTGCTGGCTGAAGATCTCGCCGGGGGCGATGACGATCCGCTCGGTCAGCAGGCGCTCGAACACCCGTTGCATGTCGATTGGACGCACAGCTTTGAGCCAGAAGCTCGCACCGCCCTGTGGGGCGACTACCTGCCACTGACCGTTACCGTGTTCTTCCAACAAGATCTGTAGCTGTTGCATGCGCTTGAGCAATAGTGCTCGCAGGATGGTCAGGTGCTGGTCGATGCGCCTGGAGCTGTAGAGTCTGGCAATCGCTTTTTGCCGAACCGGCGAGAGGCGAAACCCACGCTGCATAAACAATCGATGAAATTGCGTTGCATGCTGGCGGCACAGCACATAACCATACGGGGCTTCGCCGCCAATGATCTTGTCGAACGTCGAGAACACCAGCAGCTTGTCGGGGTCGGCAAAATCGCGATAGCGCGCGGGTGAATCGGAGAAACACAATTCGCCCCAAGCGTCGTTTTCGAACAGCCAGACATCGCGCTCGGCCAGCCAGCGACAGATCTGCTGTTTATCCTGCGCGGGCATCAACTGGCCCTGGGGAATATTCACCGTGGAGGAGAGCACCGCCAGGCGTACCGGTTCGCGTGTGAGCAGTTCGTTCAGCGCGGGCAGGTTGAAGCGGCCGTCATCGCCGAGGGGCATTTCGATGACGCGAATATTGGCCGCCTGCAATTGACGCAGAATCGCCCATGAGCAGGGCGACTCCACCAGTGCCACGCTGCCACCGAGGTTCAAGGCGCTGAGCGACAATTCCAGCACGCTGCGCAGATCCGCGCCGATATACACCTGCTCGGCCTGCCAGTGGCTGTGGGCGGAAACGGTGTAGCGCTGCGCCAGGGCCGCGCGCAATTCGGCCTCGCCGAGCGGCTGATAGAGCGGCGTGTGGGCGTGCGGATATTGGCGGGTCAGTTCGCGCTCCATCAGCAACAACGGCCGCTGCAGCGACAGCAGCATCGCCGGGGCATCGCTGCTCAACGCCAACATTGCAGGCTGACGGGCACTGGCGAAGACGCTGTCCAGAAGATCATCGGAGCTGGCCGTCACAGGCGCCGCCGGCATCGACCGGGTGAAATAGCCGAACCTGGCTTTGGCGTGAATTCGGCCCTCGTCTTCGAGCAGTGCGTAGGCGTATTTGGTTGTCGATACCGAAACGCCCAGGCGCAGGGCCAGTTGTCGCAGGGACGGCAGTTTCTGCTCAGTCGTGCCACTGGCCGCCTCGATCAGGCCGAGGAGGTAGTGGTAAACCGCCTGATAGGCGAATGAAGCGTCCTTGCGTACCGTCAATGCTGTTCTCCTGTTGTGCTTCGATTTGCCAGTGCATGGAATGACGCTGCGTTGCGTGCAGTCCTTTGCTGCGAAACGTCGGCAAGTCTAAATCAAGTCTGAAAGAGTCGCTCTGGGCGGCATGGCTCAAGAGCTGCGGATGACTGCTGATCCAGCAGCTCTTCACTGGCGAGGCGCCCGACGATTGCCGCGAGCGTCACACCGGGATGCATCGCGCAAACGTAAACCCCGCCGACACCGGGCAAGTAACCGACCACGGGGATGCCATCAGCGGGCATGGGCCGGAATCCGACGGCAACGGTTTGCGGCGCAATGGACACCACCCCGTGAAGTGCTTTGCGTATGGCTTCGGCGGTTTGCCGGGCGATGTCTGGCGGCGAGTTGCCCGGCGCTTCCCCCAGATAATCTTCAGCGGCCAGCAACGTGCCGTCGGCACTTTGCCGAGTTTCCATTTCGGGGCTGGAAATGATGCCTTTGACGAGGTCCGGTTGGGTCTTGTAGCGGATGAAAATGGCGGGGGAGGCGTCGATGGGCAGGGCCACGTTGAGCATCTGCGCTAACTGTTGGGTGCCGGTCCCCGCGGCAAGCACAACAAGGTCGGCATCAAATGTGCCCGCTGCGGTTTCAACGCCGGTGACATCTGCGTTGCAGGTTTTGAAACCGGTCACTCGGGTTTGCGTGAGCAATTGCGCCCCGAGCGCCTGGGCACCGGCAATCAAGGCGTGGGAGGCCTGCACGGCGTCGAGTGCGCCTTCTTCCGCGTGATACAACGCGCAGGGTGGGGGACTTTTCAGGTTGGGCTCGCGGGCAAGCACTTCGGCAGCTGTTAGCAGCGTCGCCGAAGCCGGATGTTCTGCCGATGCGTTGTACGACAAAGCTCCGCTCCAGTGAATCTGCAAATCCGGGAGCTCGGTTTCGAGTCGGTGGTAGGCTTCGATGGCCGCACCACGTAATTGCGCAATCGGATCAGCACCGGCGTAGGTGGTATTGATCCAGGCGAAAGAGCTTGCCGTCACGCCGCTGGCGATCTCTCCGGCCTCAATCAAGGTGACCTGCGCACCTTTGCCGGACAGGTGATACGCAAGAGAGGCGCCGACGATGCCTGCCCCCACCACCACAATTCGCCGATGTGTTGTCTGGTTCATTTCAACATTCCCTGTTGTCGACGGTTGATCCTGCAGCAGGGTGACAATGCGAGCAACCAGAAAAAAGCCCGGCCAAAGCCGGGCTCGTCAACTTGCAACGGATCAGGCAGCCATATTTCCCGCCGCCATCTCCTTCTTGCAGCTGGCTTTCATGGCTTCCATCTGCGCGCCCAGCTCTTCGAGTTTTTCCTTGCCCAGGAGCTTTTTCGCCTGAGGGAACATTTCCGTTTCTTCCTCTTCGATATGGTGCTCGAGCAGTTCCTTGACCACTTTAACCCGGCCGGAAAACTCCGGGGTGCCCGGGTCGGTCAGTTTCAGATCGGGCAGCACCAGTGAATCGACGGTGCGGTGTTCTTCTTTGGCTTCGAAGTACATGACGTCCTGTTCCTTGCTGCCAGCGGCCTTGAACGCGGGGTAGAGGATTTCCTCTTCGAGACGGGTATGGATGGAGATTTCCATTTCCAGTTTGCCCAACAACTCGACACGTTTTTTCAGCGCCCGCTCCGTCGAGTCGCTGAGTTGGCTGAGGATGTCTTTGACTTTTGCATGATCGGCTTTGAGAAGGTCGATAGCGTTCATGGGGGTTGCCTCTGCTGTCACGGAGTGAACACAGGCCGTTTTTTCACGGTGCTGTGAATGCCCTGAATCAGTGGCATTTGGCGTGCCAATCCATGGCTGGTAATCGACCGCTACAGATCAAGGGCTTACGACGTCACAGGCAAAAAGCCTTCGTGCAGCCTGCATGAAAAAGGCATTGCAAGCATTGCAGATCACCGCTTTCTCAGCTGGCAAGCACCGCGCGACGGCTAAGAAATCCGCTTACGATGCCGAATGCTGACGGACATGCTTGGGCCCCGCCAACGCCCAGGCAATCAAGCCAAACAGCGGCACAAACACAATCAGCACGATCCACACGCCTTTATTGCTCGATTTCCCCTCGCTCTTGCGCACCCGATTGATGGCCCAGAGTTCGATAAGCAGAAGAACTGCCGCCAGTACGATCCACACGGTTTCGATTTGCATTGGCTACCTCCTGATGGTCTGTGCGTTAGGTGGCGTGGGGTGCGGCAGGTTCATTTATTTTTTGTTCAACGCATTGATCTGGCGGGCCAGGTCCCGCGCCACTCGACCGCTGTTGAGGGTTGGCAGCAGATGGGTGAAGGGAATGTCGATCAGGCGATTTTCGCGCACGGCGCGCAGTTGCGAGAGCACCGGGTCGCGGGTCAACAGATAGCGTTTGCGACTGGCCGGCGACCATTCGGCGTCGGCCAGCAGGATCACGTCGGGGTCGCTGGCCAGCAGGGTTTCGCTGTTGACGGTCACCCGATAAAGATCAATGTCGGCGAACACATTGCGTGCCCCGGCAGCCGCCAGCAGCGGAGTGACAAAGCCGCGTCGACCTTCACTGTCGAGGCCTTTGACCTCGCTGTCGAGATAGAACACCGACAGTGGTTTACCCGCACCGGCCAAGGCTTTGGCGCTGGCAATGTCCTTTTCCATGGAGTCGATCAATGCTTGGGCTTTTTGCTGCTGGTGCAGCAGCTTGCCCAGCGTCAGCAAGTCATTGTGTACATGCGCGAAATAATCGAGCGAGTGCCCGTTGCAGGCGGATTCCAGCAGATACGAACCCACGCCATTGCGCGCCAGTCCCGAGCGTGAGGTCACCCCGTCGCCGAATGCGGTGGCAAAACCACCGATCACCAGATCCGGCTTCTGCGCGTACAACACCTCGCTGGACGGGTACTGCCGCGCGATCACCGGCACGCCGAAATACTCCGAGGGCCGCTGTCCGGCAAAGGTGTCATCCAGATAGGCCACGCCGACCAACAATGGCCCCGCACCCAAGGCCAGCACGATGTCGGCCGCATGCTGGTTGAGCGCAACAATCCGCGAGGGCGGTGTTGGCGCAAGGTGCCAGTCTTCGCCGCAATTGCTGAAACTGTCAGCCAGCAGCGCTGACGAGCAGAGCAGGGCGCCGAGCCCACACCAGAGCTTCCTCATGTGCGCGCCTTGATCAGCAAATCCTCGACCACTTCACCGCCGACCAGATGCCCGTCGACCAATCGCTGCACATCTGCCTTGCTGTGCACGCCATACCAGCAGCGCTCCGGATACACCGTCAGGATCGGCCCCAGATTGCACGGAAACTGGCAGTGCGTGCGGGTCAACAGCACGCCGCCCGGCGTCTCGATGCGATCGTGCGCGAGCAAATGCCGGCGCAAGGTTTTCCATAACTGCAAGGCGCCGCGCTGAGTACAGCGCGGGCCGGTGCAGATGAACACGTGGCGCGCATGCTCGGGAAGGTGCGACCAGTCCGGGTGCGTGTCGACGCCGTCGACGGTTTTGATTTCACTCATCAGAAACGGTACGTGTAGCGCACTTCGGAGGTGAACGGCCGGCCGAGGTTGTCAACGTTGCTCGAGCGGCTGGTGACATAATCACGGTCGAACAGGTTCTCCACCAGCAGGCTCACGCGGTGTTGGTGGGCGTGGTCGAGGTAGCGATAAGCGTCGGCGTCGACCACCGAATAGTTGCCGTATTCAACCTGTTTCGAACTGGTGATGTCGCGTATGTAGCGGATCGCGCCGCCGGCACCCCACAGGCGATTTTCCGATTCATAACCCACGCGGGAACGGGCGAAGAAGCTCGGGATGTCATTGATGGTCGCCCCCGTGCGCGATTCGGTGAGGTTGCGGGTCATGTCCGCTTGCAGGCTCCACTGATCGTTGAGTGCCAGTTTCGCGTCAGCCTCGAAACCGCGCATCCGCACCTGGTCTTCACCGTTGACCCACTGAATGCCGTCGAGGGTGATCAAGTCGTCGATCTTGCGTTTGAACAGAGTCACGCTGGCGCTGAATTCGCGATCCCGCAGAAAGCCTTTGTAGTCGACACCCAGTTCCGCGTTGCGGCTTTTTTCCGGTTTGAGATTACGGTTGCCGATCTCGTCGCCCGGTTCGTTGACGAACAGTTGCTCGGCGTTCGGCAGTTTGTAGGCGCTGCCGTATTGGCCACGCACGGACCAGTTGTCGTTGAGGTCATACAGCGAAGTGAGCATGCCGACCGTGGCACCGTCGCCGCCGCTCATGGCTTCGTGGCGAACGCCAATGCTCGGGTGCCAGTTCGGCAGCGCGTCGATCTGCGGGCGCAATTGCGTGTAGAACGCATGCGCTTCGGCCTTGTCGTTATCGATGATCAGTACATCGTCCTGGCCCTTGAACCATTGATTGTCGGTGCCAAACACCAGCACATGGCCGCCGGGCAATTCAGCCTTGCCTTCGGCCTGCACACCCCAGTCGGTGAAGCCCCAATAGTCGTTGTGGTTGATGACTTTGGTGCCGCCGCCGGCGACGTTGTTGACCCGCGTGTAGCGCGTGTCCCAGTCGTTGAGATGACCTTTGACGAAGTAACTCAGGCGCTCGTTGATGTTCTGCTCAAAGGTCGCCGTGGCGATCTGCTGCACGCGATCGTTGGTGGTCGTGTGATTGTCGACCGGGCGGGCGAAGTCGAGATTGGCGTCGGCATATTGGTAGAACAGTTCCAGCCGCGAATCATCGCCGAACGACTGAATGGCCTTGCCGCCGAAGGTGGTGACTTCGTAGGCACGTTTCTTCTCGCTGACGTTTTTCATGTCACGGTTGCGATACGGCTGGTAACCGTCGGAGACGTTGTGGCTGACGTACGCCAGCAAGCCGAGATCGCCGAAACCGTTGGTGAAGATATTCTCGACCCGAGCGTCTTCGCTGGTGCCGCCGAAACTGTCGACGCCCAGATTCACTTCGCCGGAGGTTTTGCGGCTCTGCGGGCTGCGGGTGACGATGTTGATCACCCCCGACACCGCTTGGGTGCCGAACAACAGGCTCTGCCCGCCCTTGAGCACTTCGATGCGCTCGATGGCATTGGCCGGCAGGGTGTCCAGATACAGGCCGCCGTACAGTCGATTGTTCAGGCGCACACCGTCGAGCAGGATCAGCGTGTCGTCGTTGCGCCCGCCGAGCAGCGAATAGGTGCCGTAATCGAACGGGCCGTTTTTCGGCGCAACGTACAGGCCGGGAATGAACATCTGCATGACACGGCTGACATCGGCGCTGGGGCCGGCGCGCTCGATCTGTTCGCGGCTGACGATCTCGACTTTACTGCCGAACTTGGCCATGTCGGCGACAGTGGTCGATTCCACTGACGGTGCAGAAACGATTTGCTGATTGAGTTCCAGCGGCGCGTCGTCGGCCAGTAGCAGCGGGCTGAACAGGCAGCCAAGGAACAGGGTTGGAGCACAAGTGTTGAAAGGTCGAATCATTGTCTTCTCGAAAAGGATCTTCGCAGAAGAGCATGCAGGAGAAGGCATCGCGCACAGCCAATACCGGCCCATGCCCGCCCACCGCAGGATTTTGCCAAACAGCATTTCAGGCCGGTCTCCGGGCTCGCGCGTATCGAGGCTTTCACCTTCCCATGGCCGAGTGGCCACAGTGGTCTGTCGAAAGCATCACGCGCATACCGTTGCGGGGGCAGCACCGGACTTGTTCGAAAAGAACGTACCGGTTTCCCGTTTCACCCCATGCACGGCGGCAGGGGGCACCTGAAACAGGGCGGCATCTGAACATTCGACGGGCGGTTCGTCAATGTGGCAAGCAACGGGGGGGCTATTGGATGCGTTCCAGAGCGGCAAACTGGCCACTCAACCACGTATAAAGCTGAGACACCGCCGGGCTGATCTGCTTGCGATGCGGGCACACCAGACTCAAGGGTGAGGCATTGCCGGGGAAATCCTTCAGCAGCACGATCAGTCGCCCTGCGATCACGTCTGCACTGACGTCCAGCCAGGATTTGTTGGCGATGCCTTCGCCGCTCAACGCCCAGCGGCGCACGACGTCGGCGTCGTCGCTGAACATCGGTCCCGAGACCTGGATCGTTTCACTGCCCAGGCTCCACTTGTCGTAGACCCGGCCACCTTGCTGGTAGAGCAGGCAAGGGTGGTTGTGCAGATCGTCCGGTGTTTGCGGGTATCCGTGGCGCTCCACGTATTCCGGTGCGGCGACCAGCACCCGCCGGTTCCACGGTGCCAACGGCAGCGCCACGTAGTTGGCATCTTCATTCGAGCCGTATCGAATCGCCACGTCTACCGGGTCGCGAAACAAGTCTGCGATCTGGTCCGACAGAGAAAATCGCAAGGTCAGCTCCGGGTGCTGGCGGCGAAACAGCGTAAGCCACGGCAGCAAAATGTTGCGCCCCAGATCGGACGGCGCCGTCACTTGCAGCACACCGCGCAACGTGGCGTTTTCACCGCGCAGGTTTTCCTTGCCTTGCTTGAGCGCCTCCAGCACCGAGTGGGCGGTGGGCAAGTATTGCTCGCCCTCGGCGGTTAATCGCAGGCTGCGGGTGGTGCGCGCAAACAGGCGCACGTCCAGCTCACGCTCCAGACGCTTGATCGCCGCGGCAACCTGACCGGGCAATAAATCGGCCTCAAGGGCGGCAGCGGTGAAGCTGCCCAGCGCGGCGCTGCGGGTGAACAAACCAAGATCATCAATGCGGATCATTTTCACTCCTGCAGTGAAAGTGTTGGCCCATTCTGCTGGTTTTTCTTTGTGCCTGGGAAGTCGAAGATGGCGGCAAGTGAGCACATCAGCTCTTCAGACAGCGAGTTTCCATGAAAGCCATCACCTTCACCCAACACGCTTTGCCCATTGAAGATCCGCAATCGTTGCAGGACATCGACCTGCCGGTGCCGACTCCCGGCCCACGGGATTTGCTCGTAGAAGTTCGTGCGGTGTCGGTCAATCCGGTCGATACCAAAGTGCGCGCCGGCACTTTCACCAAAGAACCGAAAATCCTCGGCTGGGATGCCGCCGGCATCGTCCGTGAGGTCGGTGCTGAAGTGACGCTGTTTCAGCCTGGCGACGAAGTGTTCTACGCAGGCTCCCTTGCCCGCACCGGCAGTTATAGCGAATTTCACCTGGTGGACGAGCGAATCGTCGGGCACAAACCGCGTTCGTTAAGTGCAGCGGATGCGGCAGCATTGCCGTTGACGTCGATCACCGCCTGGGAATTGTTGTTCGACCGTCTCGGTGTCAGCGAAGGTTCAGGGCAGGGCAAGTGCCTGTTGATCACGGGGGCAGCGGGCGGCGTCGGCTCGATGCTGGTGCAACTGGCCCGACAGTTGACGCGGCTGACTGTCATCGGCACCGCCTCGCGGCAGGAAACGGCTGACTGGGTCCGGCAGTTGGGCGCGCATCACGTCATCGATCACAGTCAGCCGCTGCTCGCACAGTTGCAGGCACTGGGCATTGACGAGGTCAGCCATGTCGCCAGCCTGACCCATACCGAGCAGCATTTTGCCCAGCTGATCGAAGTGCTTCGACCACAAGGGCGTCTGGGCGTGATCGACGATCCTGAAAGCCTCGACGTGATGCCGCTCAAGCGCAAGTCGCTGTCGCTGCACTGGGAGCTGATGTTCACCCGTTCGCTGTACGAAACCCCGGACATGATCGAGCAGCATCACCTGCTCAATCGCGTCAGCGATCTGATTGACCAGGGCATTTTGAAAACGACTGTCGGTGAACATTTTGGCGCGATCAACGCGGCAAACATGCGCCGTGCCCATGCCTTGGTCGAGAGCGGCAAGGCCCGAGGCAAACTGGTGCTCGAAGGTTTCTGATTTCACTCATTCAGACGGGCCTGCACGCGGGCCTGTCAGGAGCAGCTCATGCGTATGAAAAAGCTTTCTGCTGCATTGGTCATGGTCATGGCGGCGCCGTTCGCCCATGCAATCAGCGCCGTCGCGTTGCCGGCCAATGCCCCCGCCGACCGATCGTTCGGCACGCTCGAACAGGTCCATGCGTTCTACGACGCGATGCCCACCGGCGTGACCGTCACCGAAACCGGGCGCATCTTCGTCAACTTCCCGCGTTGGGGCGACAACGTGCCGTTCACCGTGGGCGAGATCCGCGACGGCAAAGTCGTGGCTTACCCGAACGCGGCGATCAACCAGGAAAACCTCAACGATCCCAGTGATGGTCTGATCAGCGTACAGAGCGTGGTGGCCGACGGGCGGGGCCGTGTCTGGTTGCTCGATACCGCCGCGCCGGGTTTCGCCGACCCAAAACCCAAAGGCGCGAAGCTGATCGCGGTGGATCTGGTCAGCAACAAGATCGTCAAGCGTCTGGTGTTCCCGGACAACGTCATGTTGCCGAGTACCTACGTCAACGACATGCGTTTCGACTTCCGCACAGGCCCAGAGGGTACGGTCTATCTCACTGACTCGTCCCTGCGCGGACCGGGTGCGATCATCGTCATGGACATCGCCAGCGGCAGTGCCATGCGCCGTTTGAGCGGTGTGCCGGCGACCTCGGTTGACCCGACCTTTGTCCCGGTGGTTGAAGGCCTGTCACTCACCGTTGAAGGTCCGGACGGCAAGCGCAGACCGCTGGGCGTGGCCTCGGACGGCATCGCGCTGTCGGCGGACGGCAAGACGCTGTATTTCACACCGCTGTCGAGTCGGCACCTGTATTCGGTGGCCACCGCGTTGCTGCGTGATGCCAACTTCAGTGAACAGCAACTGACGGCTGCCGTGCAGGATCTGGGGGAGAAGGGCGCGTCCGATGGTCTGGAGGCTGACGCCGCCGGCGCCATCTATGCCGGCGATTACGAGCACAACTCGATCCGCAAGCGTCTGCCGGACGGCCAATGGCAAACGCTGGTCCACGACCCGCGTCTGCTCTGGCCAGACACATTGTCCATTGGCCCCGATGGCTATCTGTATTTCATCGCCAACCAGTTGCATCGCCAGGCGGCATTCCGTTCCGGGCAGGATCAGCGGCAAAAGCCTTACAGCCTGATGCGCCTGAAGATCGACGCAGCGCCGGCGCCGACACGCTGATTTTCAAGCGGCATTGAGTTCTGCGTTTTCACTTTTCAGATCAGGAGTTCAATCATGGATCTCGTTTCTCTGGCCAAGCGCCGATTCACCACAAAAGTTTTCGATGCCGACCGCAAGATCCCCAGGCACACACTGGAGTTGCTGCTCGAACAACTGCGCAACAGCCCGTCGTCGGTCAACTCTCAGCCTTGGCATTTCGTGGTTGCCGAGAGTGATCAGAGCCGGGCGCGAATCGCCCACAGTACCCAGGGACCGTTCAGCTTCAACCAGCCGAAAATACTCAACGCGTCGCACGTCATCGTCTTTTGCACTCGCACACATCTGCCGGAGGAATACCTGCAAGCGTTGCTGGCTCAGGAAGCCATGGACGGGCGTTTTCACAATGCCGAGGCGCGAGCAGGGCAGGAGCGTGGGCGGCGCGGTTTTGTCGATCTGCATCGCTTCGATCAGAAAGACCTGCAGCACTGGATGGAAAAGCAGACCTACCTCGCGCTGGGCACATTGCTGCTGGGTGCCGCCTCGCTGGGTATCGACGCGACGCCGATGGAAGGTTTCGACAGCAAAGTCCTCGACAGTGAACTGGGCCTGCGCGAACAGGGCTTCATCAGTCTGGTCGTGGTGAGCCTCGGCTATCACAGCAGCGAAGACTTCAACGCAGGCCTGCCCAAGTCGCGCTTGCCGGCCCAGTCGCTGTTTACCTTTCTCTGAATGCAACCGGTCCCTGGAGTATTGAAGATGAGCAAGTCTGCAGAAACATTGATCTCGATTGCCGTGCTCAAGGCCAGGTCAGGCCAGGAACAGGCCCTGAAACAAGACTTGCTGGCGCTGGTGGAACCGACACGCGCAGAGCCGGGCAATCTCGACTATGTGTTGTTTGAACTGCGCGACCAGCGCGGCACGTTCTACATGCGCGAGGCCTTCAAGGATCAGGCGGCACTGGATGCGCATTTCGCCATGCCTTACTTCAAGCGCTTTGCCGCCGCGGCGGATGAGCTGCTGGAGGAGCCGCTGCAACTGATATTTCTTGAGCACGTCTCGAACTGATCCAGTCGTCCATTCAACCTGTCAGGGTGTTCTGCCATGAAAGATACCGCGCCACGGCCAACCCACGGAACGCCGGTTCACGAAGACATCGATGCCATTGAAACCAATGAGTGGCTGGAAGCCCTGGCAGGTGTCGCCAAAGTCGGCGGCAGACCGCGCGTACGGTTCTTGCTGCTGCGCCTGGCCGAGCAGGCCAGCCGTCTCGGCGTGCAAACGACGGCGAGTGCGTATTCGCTGTACCAGAACACTATCGCGCTCGAACAGCAGCCGGTTTATCCCGGGGATCTGGTGATGGAGGAGCGCATCACTTCGATCATTCGCTGGAACGCCCTGGCCATGGTGGCGAAGGCGAACAAGGCCTATGGCGAATTGGGCGGTCACATCGCCAGTTACGCCTCGGCGGCGGAAATTTTCGAGGTCGGCTTCAATCACTTTTTCCGTGCGGACAGCGAAGCCGGGCGGGGTGATCTGGTTTATTTCCAGGCGCACTCTGCCCCCGGGGTGTACGCGCGGGCCTTTCTTGAAGGGCGTTTGCAGGCGTCGCAACTGGAGCGTTACCGGCAAGAAGTGAAGGGCGGCGGATTGTGTTCCTATCCGCATCCCTGGCTGATGCCCGACTTCTGGCAGTTTCCCACGGGCTCAATGGGGATTGGCCCGATCAATGCGATTTACCAGGCACGGTTCCTGCGGTATTTGCAGCATCGTGGGATTGCCTCGACAGAGGGGCGACATGTCTGGGGCGTTTTTGGTGATGGCGAGATGGACGAGCCGGAGTCCATCGCGGCGCTTTCGCTGGCAGCGCGGGAGAGTCTCGACAACGTCACCTTCGTGATCAACTGCAATCTGCAGCGTCTCGACGGACCCGTACGCGGCAACGGGCAAATCGTTCAGGAACTGGAGTCACTGTTCAGCGGCGCCGGCTGGAATGTGATCAAAGTGTTGTGGGGTTCGGACTGGGACCCATTGTTTGCCCGCGATAACGGCCATGCACTGTTACGCCACTTCGCCGGGATGGTGGATGGCGAGTACCAGAATCTGGGGGCCAATGACGGCGCGTATAACCGCAGCCATTTCTTCGACCAGGACCCGCAGTTGCAGGCGTTGGTTGCAGACATGAGTCCGGAGCAGATCAATGCGTTGCGCCGGGGCGGTCACGACTTTCGTAAGCTGCATGCCGCGTTCGAGGCCGCGCGCAAGCACAAGGGCAGGCCGACCGTGGTGCTCGCCAAAACCAAGAAAGGTTTCGGCATGGGCCAGATCGGCGAGTCGCGCAACACCTCGCACCAGCAGAAAAAACTCGATATCGAGGTGCTCAAGGCCTTCCGTGATCGTTTCGCCTTGCCGCTGGACGATGAGGCCGTGGGACAAATGCGCTTCTATAAACCGGCCGACGACAGCCCCGAGCTGCGATATCTGCATCAGCAGCGACGGGCACTCGGCGGTTACTTGCCCAAGCGCAACGGTGTGGCTGCACCAATAGCAGTGCCACCGCTCGACAGCTATGGCCGATTTGCGCTGACGGCGGATGAGCGTGAAAACTCGACGACCATGGCGGTGGTGCGACTGTTCACCCATCTGATCAAGGACAAACAATTGGGGCCGCGCATTGTGCCGATTGTCGCCGATGAAGCGCGCACATTCGGCATGGCGAATCTGTTCCGGCAGATCGGCATTTATTCATCTGTCGGCCAGTTGTACGAGCCAGAAGATGCCGGCGCGCTGCTCTATTACAAGGAGTCGACCGACGGGCAACTGCTCGAAGAAGGCATCACCGAAGCCGGTGCGATTTCTTCCTGGATAGCTGCGGCCACGTCCTACAGCGTCAATGGCGAGCCGATGCTGCCGTTCTACATCTACTACTCGATGTTCGGCTTTCAGCGCATTGGCGATCTGATCTGGGCAGCTGCCGACCAGCGCGCCAGAGGCTTTTTGATCGGCGCCACATCGGGGCGCACAACGCTGGCCGGTGAAGGACTGCAGCATCAGGACGGCTCCAGTCAGTTGATGGCAGCCACTGTGCCCAACTGCCGCGCCTACGACCCGGCATTTGCCAGCGAGGTGGCAGTGATCATCGACCATGGCAGCCGGCGCATGCTTGAGCAGCAAGAGGATGAGTTCTATTACCTGACGGTAACCAACGAGAACTACGTTCAGGCCTCACTTGAATCAGACGAACACGCGGACGTGATTCGCGGGATGCGCCTCTATGCCCGCTATGGCGAGGAGGTAGCGGCGGTTCGTTTACTGGGTTCGGGAGCGATTCTGCGCGAGGTGATTGCCGCCGCGCACATGCTGGATCAAGAGTGGCAAGTCAGCAGCGAAGTGTGGAGCGTGACCAGCTTCTCCGAACTCGCCCGTGATGCCCGCGAGGTGCAGCGTCAGCAAGTGTTCGGCGGCGATGTCGAGTGCCAGAGTCACCTGCTGCATTGTCTGCCCGGTCACGCGCCAGTCGTGGCAGCCAGTGATTACGTGCGCGCCTATGCACAATTGGTGGTGCCGTATTTACAGGCGCCGTGCATCTGCCTGGGCACCGACGGATTTGGACGCAGCGACACACGCGCGGAGTTGCGCAGCTTCTTTGAGGTGGATCGCTATCACATCGTTTTGGCGGCGCTTGCTTCGGTCGATCCGCAGGCACATGCCCAGGCTCGGGTGAAATACGCCATCGACGCCGATGCCGAAGCTCCTTGGAACTGCTGAGCCTTCACGTTGTGTGTTCCTTCTTTCATCAACCCACATCAGAGGCAGATCCATGTCATTCGGTACTTTTTTCCAATTCGGCGTCACATCTGTAAAAGTCGCACGCGCCCCGTTATATGGGCTGATGCTTGCAGCCGTGCTGGCCGGGTGCGCAAGCCAGTTCCCGCAAAGTCCGGTGCTTGAGGTTGCGTTGCAAAGCAAGGAACAGATCTGGAACGCAGTGGCTCGTTTCAACGGTCAAACCTATGTTGCCGGTCCTCGCTGGACGGGCGGCAGTGGTTCGCAACTCAGCGTTTTCGATGCTCAGGGCCAGCGCTCGGCCTTCCCGGACCCGAGTTGGAATGCCTGGGGGCCGGGGCAGGATCCGCGCAAGGCGTTTGTGAATATCAACGCCTTGCGCCTGGAAAAGTCCGTGTTGTGGGTCGTGGACACCGGGGCGGCGGACTTTGGCGGAAGTCCGGTACCCGGTGGCGCCAAACTTGTCGCCATCGATCTGGTTGAAAAGCGTGTGCTGCAAAGTTATCCGTTTTCTGCTGAAGTCGCCCGTCCTGGCAGTTACATCGATGACGTTCGTTTTGCGGGCCAGCATGCCTTTCTGACCGACGCCGGTAACGCGGGCATTATCGTCCTTGATCTCGTCAGCGGCGACGCCAGACGGGTGCTGGACGGGCACCATTCGGTGACGGCCGGCCATGAGCGAAACATTGTGCTCGGCGGTCAAACGCTCAAGGCCCCGGACGGTACTGCGCTTCGTGTCAATGCCGATCCACTGGAGGTCAGTCCGAACGGCGAATGGCTGTATTTCGGGCCGCTGCAAGGCCCATGGTCCAAGGTTCGCATTACTGATCTGACCGCTTCGGCACTGACGCCTGCGCAACTCGCCAGCCGCGTTGAACCCTTTGCTGACCTGCCACCCACCGGGGGCACCGTGATGGACGCCAGTGGCAATCTGTACTTCTCCGATCTGGCTCAGGATGCCATACGGGTTCGCCGGCCTGATGGGCGTATCGAGACGTTGATCGTCGACCCACGCCTGCATTGGGTCGATGCGCCGTTTCTTGATCGCGATGGCACACTCTGGCTGCCTGCTGCACAAATGGATCGCGTCGGTCTGTTCAATGACGGCACGACGCGAGTGCAATGGCCGATGACGGTGTTCCGTTTGTCCAAATGGTAGGGTGGCAGGGAGCCGTACACCACTGGAGCAGGGTGACCGCTGCGCGCGCCGCTCGTGCAACAACCAGGAAATATCTTGCGCACCTGGCAGTACTGCAAATGGGTGGCGAGTAACTGATTGAATGGCTAGCCGACGTTCGGCCCTATATCCTTCCTGCCTGTTTGATGGACTGACTTAGGGATGAATTGCATGCCGTTCAGGGTGATGGTGGTCGGTGGTTACGGAAATTTCGGCAGCATCGTGTGCCGGCATCTGGCGCAGATGCCGGACGTGGAATTGGTGCTCTCGGGCCGCGATCCGCGCAAGTTGCAAAGCAAACTCGATGAGCTCAACAGTCATTCGGCCAACATCTGCGCAGGCTGGTGCGGCGACGCCATGGGCAGCGAGTTCAATTCCGCATTGAGCGCGCTGAACATTCAGTTGGTCGTCCACACCGGCGGGCCGTTTCAGGGGCAATCCTATGCCGTCGCCGAGAGTTGCATCGACGCCGGCGTGAACTACTGCGACTTGGCGGACTGCCGCACGTTCGTCAATGGCATCGACGTGCTCGATGTGCGGGCGAAACAGGCTGGCGTGGCGATTCTCAGCGGTTGCAGTTCGGTGCCAACGCTGTCGTCGGCAATCATCGATGAACAGCGCCAGCGCTTTTCCCACATCGACTCGATCGAACACGGCATTTCCTCCTCGGCGAAAATGCCGGGGCTGTCGACCATCGAAGGCGTACTCGCCTATGCCGGCAAACCGATCAAGCAACTCAAAAACGGCAAGGTGCATGAAGTGTTTGGCTGGCTCGACCTGACCTTGCGCAAAATGCCGCAGATGGGTACCAGGCTGCTGGCCAACGTCGATGTCCCGGACATGGACATCTTCGCCAGCCGTTATGGCGCGCAGACCCTGAAGTTCAAGGCCGGCGCCGGGCTGAAACTCGGCGGCATCGCCAACGGCTTGCTGGCGCAGGCTCTCAAGGTGGGGCTGGTGCGCGACCATGCCCTGTGGGCCGGCAGACTGCATCGACTGGGCCTGCGCTTCGAACGTTTCGGCGATGGCAAAAGCGCGATGTACATCGACGTTCAAGGCCTCGGCGTTGACGGCAAACCGCTGTCGATGACCGCGCAACTCACCGCCCTGAACGACAAAGGCCCGGAAATCCCCAGCTGCGCCGCCGTGGCCCTGGCGACAAAAATGGCTTCGGGCTACGTACCGGCCGCCGGCGCCCGACCGTGTGTGGGCGAAATCAGCGTCGCCGAGTACATGGCCGCGATCAACGACCCGGCCAACCTGAGCCTGGCCGTGAACTTCTTGGACGGGCAGCGCTGACATGCTCTACCTGTGCCTGAAGTACCTGCACATCATCGCCGCGATCTTCCTGTTCGGTTTCGGCATGGGCTCCTACCTCTACCTGATCGCCGCCAGCCGCACGCGCAACCCGCAAGTGATCGCCCACGTCGCGCGCATGGTCGTCGGCTTCGACGCGTGGATCACCACGCCGGCCGGTTTCGTGCAGATCATCACCGGTTATCTGCTGATGCGGCTTTCTGGGCTGAGCATGAGTACCGAGTGGGTGCTGACGTCGCTGATCATCTTCTTCTGCGTCGGCTCGCTATGGTTGCCGGTGTTGCTGTTGCAGAAACGCCTGTGCGTTATGGCGGCGAGTGCGAGCGAAGTGGGCGCGGCGCTGGATGAGCAATATCAAGCCGTGTACCGGAAATGGTTCTGGATGGGCGTGATGGGTTTTGCCGGAATGTTTGTCATCGTGCTGATGATGGTCACGAAGATGACGCCGGTGCAGTTGTTCAGCTTTCTGGTGTAGGTGCGGTGGCTTTCAGGAAGCGCTGTTCGTGATCTGGGGTGGGGAGCAGGCAGGTGTCGTATTTACCGAACAGGCGATAGCGGTTTAGCGCGATGCGGTCATAGGCCCAGTCGCGCAGGCTGCGGGGGAAAACGCGCAGCAACTGCAACGGTTGCCAGCGGGTCGGGAGTTGGCTGATGACTTCGAAGAAGGCGTCGGAACGTTCCCAGTAGTGGTGGTCGCGGATGACGGCCATGGTGTCGAATTGATCGATGGGGAGGCCGGCCCATGCCAGAAGCTCCTGACCCTCGGGGGATTGCACGGCGGCCAGACGTACGCGGTGTTGGTGGTCGTGGCGGATCAGGAAGCGCGCCCAGCCGTTGCAGAGTTTGCATACGCCGTCGAAGAGGACCACGGATTCGCCGGGGGTGAGGAGCGGGGCGGGGCTTGGGCGGGTTTTTGAGGTGGGCATTGGGTTGGGTTCGGGAGAGATGGAATGTTGCGATCATAGCGTCAGAAGTTGCTGTCTGCGAATGGCCGTACCTGGCAAGAACCGGCGAGAGTGTGAACTCACCGCTCCGTGACAAATATCAAGTCGGGCCAAGTCTCACGCCACGCTTTGGCTCGAATGCGGTCCAGAAACATGGCATGTTTTTCGATTCTGAATCGCTCTGTTGGCCGCACCACCAGCGAGAACAGATCTTCCAGCCCGAACGGCGCCAAAACCTCTATCTCATCGTGATGATCAAGTCTGACAGCGACGGCGGTTGCGGTTTCGGGCCAATAGGTCATTGCATCGGCAGCGGAGCGATAGGGAGCATCGGCGTTGCGCAAGTGCATTCGAGCCTGATTTTTTACAGACCAGTTCAATTCGCTACATAGGCTAGAGAGTATGCTTTCCAGTGCCGAATCTACTTGCGCACTGGCACGTGCCGGGTCGAACCAGATGATATCGATATCTGCGCGCAGCGCTGAAGACTGGCGCTGATGCAGATGATCCCACACCAGGCTGCGCACGAAACCGGCGCCAATCCAGCAGTCCGGCAAGTTCAGTTCGCGAGTCATGCGCAGGATTTTCATCCTTGCAGGATCCTGAGTGAGCAGGGTTTTTAGCTGTGCTTCGTGCTGCATTGGGTTTTTCTCATTGCGCTTGGTCATTTGATCTTGTCAAAGGTAGCCACAATCGTGCCATTCGATGAGTGCTTTCGACTGTTTTTGGCCAGAAGCGGATCGTCGTGAATGTCCGCTTTCGGCCAAAAGCGGACGTTCCCATGCGACTGCATACGGCCATAGCGGCCAGTTGGCGCGGAGTAAACAGAGCATGGCGAGCCTCCGCAGTGATGCAGAAAGACTCAATCTACTGGCGTGATAGGGACGCAACCGCAGCTAACTCGCCTACCTCTACCGATGCCGGTGGAGACATTGAGTCCCAATCGCGCATGGATCGTCATGCATCCATTAGTGGTATTTGAACCTACGGTTATCAAATGCAGGTTTCGTCCCTTCCAAAACCTTGACCGCGTGGCCGTTGATGACGGGGCTTTCAATGGCACCAGCTGTATATGAGATTTTCTGGCCATTCGCCCGGTCGAAATGGGACCAAATGATCTGCTCTGCATCACAGACCACGGCAAGGTTCGGGTTATGAGTGACCATGATGATCTGTCGGCGCTTCTTGGCCTCCGTGAGCACCGGCACCAAAAGGCTCACCACGGTTTCGTTGTCGAGATTTTCTTCCGGTTGGTCGAGGATGATAGGGGTGCGTCCTTTGTCTACCAGCAGATAGAAGATCAGGAGCAAAGCTCCTCGCTGGCCTGGCGAGAGCTGCTCAATCTCCGCGTCTTGGAACATCAGTGAATACCGGGGCTCCAGATACGAGAAGTCGAACAGGAGGTCGTAAACCTCATTCGCTGTTTTGTCTTTTCGCAGCATGGAGTCGATGCCGTATTCGACCTTGTCACCTATGGTGGCTGCGGCGACCGCGATTTTGTCGTGCAGAGTTTGAGCGAATGCCACCGCATCATCGCGATTGTCAAAGTCCACGGCTTCGCCGAGCCTTCGAACGGTGTTGAAGCTTTCATCCTCTCCTCGAAACTCACCAACGTTCTGCTTCAGCAATGTGAATAAGGTGGAAGCAAATGGTTCGATTGATCCTCCGAGCTTCGCTTTGAACCCGAGTTTGTACTCCTCACGAATCAGGCTGTTGCTCTGAATGAGTTCCTCGACCGGCTTGAACAATGCTTCCCTAGCGCAGCGCTGTGCATCAAGGATGTCATAGATATCACCTGCCAGAGCCTGTCGATAACGTCTTCGTATCTCCAGCAACTCGGGTAAAGCGTCGATCTGCGCAATCCGTGTTTCCAAGCCTTTCACCGTTTCTGGAGCATCAGCCGCGCCTACCAAATCTTGATACTTACGCTGCCACTCGTCCACCGCAAGCAGATAATTTTGATAAATGAGCTGAGGTTGATCGAGCTGTGCTTTAGCTGCAGTCTGTTGCTCCAAAAACTTTTGACGCGCTTCCTCTGCAGCCTTCGTGCTGACACCTACGGCTACTTGATCAGCCAGAACCACTTCTGCCAACTGATCCAACGGATTGAGGTTAAGTTCAACCTTTACCAGATCGGTGACTGGCACCTCCAACAGCGCAAGGTCCTTGCTGGTATCCGCGACGAATTGCTCGTATGTGCGCTGTAGAAGGCGAACCTGCTCCTTCACATCTGCTAATGCCTTGCTCTTGGCAGCGAGTTGAGAGGCCGTCTCGTGGCCAGAGGTTCGCTCGTTCTCCAGGCGTTTGATTTCGGCAGCGATCTTTTCCAAAGTCGCAGCAGTGGCTTGTTGCTCAGGCGACAGATCAGCAGATGGCTTTTCCATTTCTACTGGTCTTACAGCCTCATGCTCCGTGAGCTGTCGTTGCTTGAGAGCTAATTGCTCCTGCAGACTCTTCTTGATCAACGGATGGAGCTGGCCCTCATAGCCCGTGATTTCAAGATTGACCCGCTTAAGATCCTTACGAAACTCGTTGAGCCGGAGCCTGAACGTGCTCTCTTGCTTGTCGATAAGCTGGTTAAAATCCAGTGCGCCTAATCGAATCGCCTCGTCGGTATGAGAAAAAATGACAGACCTAAGCTCATTTTCAAACGCGTCTGACTGACCAGTGACATGTGCATTGCAAAGGTCTTCAAAATGCCCCTGCGGGATGTATCTCACCATCTCAACATTCTGGGCTGGAGGGTCGTTGTTGAGATTAAATGTACTGACGGTCCCGTCCAGCCAGACAAGAGAGCCTTCAAATTGCCGAGCGGGCTCTCCAGCCTTACCTCGAAAGCGCTCTTTGCGGAGGAAAGAGAAGTGGCTTGTCTGCCGGGAATTACCAAGCAGGGCCAAGACATCGGCAAGAGCGCTCTTGCCGCTACCTTTGTTTCCGATGATCGCAACCAGATCAGAGCTCAGTGGAAGCTGCACATCGTCCAGCCATTGTGAGGACAGCACTGAGCCCTGCACTTTGCTAATCACGATCTTGTCGATGAAATCCGTTTTATTCCCTGCGATATGCTCAAGCTTGAGTGGCAAGAGCCCAATGAAGGAACGCTTAGCAGGTTCCCGGATTGCTTGCTGTAACCCCCGAAATGTCGGATCGGCCTTGATCCAGGTTTTCTTGTCTGATGGAAAATCACCGTATCCACGTTTGTCTGGATTGCCTGGTGTCCCCACGAAACAGTGCGCATCGCTACCAGCCACAACCAACCGCGAGACATCGTTCAAACCTTTTCTGATGCCCGCGTAAAACCCGGCATTGCCTGGCGTTTTCTCACCAACAAATGCCGAACGCAACTCGGCATTTCGGCTTTCGAAAATCGGGGAACACCTGACTAGCCCTAGGAAGTATGAATAGTGCTCAGTCCACTTCACGTCGTTCAACCCGTCGTTGGTGTCGTATGGCATGAAGCCAATTGCTTGATCATCAGGTACTTTGGCAATTGCGTCCTTGTAGCTTTCGCACGACAGCTCGATGATTTTCGCACCGGCTATGTAAGCCAGATCATCATCTTCGGCAATCTGTTCAGGCTTAATACCATGCGGCTTCAGAAGACCTTCAGGAGCTTCTCGCGCAAAGGCAATGAGGGCGGCGTCAGAAAGAGGTCTGTCTCCCAAAGGGATACGTAGTCGAGCCTGGAAGTCCTTCAGCGTCTGGTCATCCAGCTCGTTGGAAAAAAGCACATGGGCATTTAGGCGTCCCCTCATCGGTGCAGCGAGTCTCAACTCAATGCCGGGGAATACTGTCTTGGTGAGCTTCGGCGCGTCCGCCTCAGCCAGTCTGCGCTTTAGCGCAAACCATCCATCAAACGTGAAGTAATCCATCAATGCAAACACGTCGGGCTTAGCGCTGTTAAGCGCTTTGATCATCTCGTCGACCAGCGCTTTGTTCGCTGCCGAGTCTGGATGTTTACGGTCGAACTTTGCCCCTCTCCACTCGAATGACGCTGGAGTGTGAATATGCAGATCCCACATCCGCCACTCTGCTCCGCGCTCACTGCCGCTCTGAATTGCCATGACCTACCTTCCATTGCGTTAGTCCCTGCCCCTATCGCTTGATGCTCAGGGCTCGGAAGCTGGTATGTCGCGATGCCAGCACCGACAAGTGAGTCAGGATCAGCATCACCGCTCGCTGAGCCCAAAGGCCATCGCCAAAGCTGACACGGCGCGAATGAGCAACCGAACCAGCGTAGCCGAAAGATGCCAGCGGTGGGGTGGAGGCTGGGTGAATTATATCGACGGGGAGAGTGGCGTCTGTGACGTAATGGGTAGATGTCAACGTTGATCAGGCTGGAAGGTGGAAAAAGCCATCTTCATTGAATATTGTCCTGCACTCACATTGATCAGAAGGTGCTGGATCGCATGAGCAGCTCATCATCTAATATCCGTGAACTTGTCGAGTCGTTGAAGGTGCAGGCAGAGGTGCTAATCCAAGCATCAGAGATTGAAGCTGGAGAATGTCCCGATGTACGTGATGAGTTCACTCGTCAGCAATTAAGACGTGCATCGGAGTTTGTGAAGGGCGCAGTCTCTTTGGGTTCAATTGAAAATGCTGCGTGTTTGGGAATTCTCAGCCGGAGCGTGCTCGAACAGCTTATCACGGTCCTGTGGGGCATCAGGTCCGTCGAGAATGCGGAATCTCAAATGGCCGCAGGTCCTGCCGAATTGGCGAAAGCGTTGAGAATGAACCTCAAGGAAGGCACCGCGAAAATCTTTGATCGTGAAACTGGCGAGGAGGTAACAGCCCAGTACCTGGAGCGCGAGCAGGCCAAACAGGGTCGGCGAAGCAAGTCGGTTCAGGATCAGGCCAAGGAAGCAGAGGTGCAGGATCTCTACACGGTTTTCTACCGGCTGTTATCACTTGAAACGCACGGTCACAATGAGACCCCAGCCGGGAAATCTGAGGCCAGCACTTTGTGTGCCACTCACCTTCAGGGCATCGGTGCTATCAGTCGAGGTATCGGCCAAGCGTGTGTCTGCTGGCTGATCGGCAGGGAGTGGCCCGACTACGAATCGCTTCGTGATGCATTGGGACTGAATGGGTGAATGCTTCCTTGCCCCACCCCGACTCCCTACGCTATTTGTTTTGGCCGCGGAGGCAGGCCCCCATCTCACGAATGGCAACTGCGCGCCGATCTCTGCACTTTACGAAGGGCAGCTTCTGGCCGAAAGCAGACGCCCAATGCAATCTTGATCCCTTTGTGACAGCAGCCACACCACCGCCACAAAGGGATTACCCCTCAATCCACCGGCACAACATTATCCAGCGCTCGATTCACCGCCAATTCCCCCAGCATCACCACTTGCGCAATCCCCAGTGCGGTTTTGCGGTGGCCTGGGTCCAAGAGAGCGGCGAAGTTGCAGAGCATTTCGGTGGCTGAGCTGAGGGACTCGCTGGCGTTGACGAGCAGGGACTCGCTGTCGTAGTCGGCGTTGGCCAGAAACATTGGCGCGTGTTTCTGGTCGCTGCCCATGATGCGTTGGGTTGGCGTGAGGTAGTAATCGAGGGCGCGTTCGGCGGCTTCGTTGAGTGTTCGGGAGTCTGGGAATTTGTAGGGTGAGACTGGATCGGTTTCTGGTGGGTTCGGCGTTGGTTTGAACATAGATGAAGCTCCATATGGGACTTAAGGAGCCATCACCTTCGCTACCAAACGAAAGGTGGTGGCCATACGAAGGTTGGTAGACCGGCCCATATGGAAAATCCGGCGCGCCCGAGGACGCCCTGCGCATGGCCACCATAAGACAAATGCTGAAAAAGCATCTGCGCACGGTGACGTTATGCGTCATATGGAAGCGGGCTACCAAACCCCATCACTGTTTTTCAGTGACCCGGAAACGATAAAACCTGCATCCCAGACGCACAAGCCGGCGGATTCTGGCGTAGTCGTAGGCAACGGCGCAAGACGTTGTAGCCTTAAGCAGGTAACGCGACGTGTCTTTTAAACAACCACGAAAAACTCCTAAACACGCCTCATCAACACGCTGTTCAAACTGACATTCGTCGGTCCACCCTCCAGCTCAGGCAATGGCGGGGAACCCTCACGCCCGGGCACGCACCAACACTAAGTTGCAACACCAAAAAGACGAGGAAGGATACCTATGTCAGTTCATCCAATTCTATTCCTGGGCGGTTCCGGCGCGATTGGCCACCGTTCTGCCGAAGCGTTGCGCGCTGCCTATCCCGACGTCCCGTTGTTGATCGGCGGCCGCGACCTGGCCAGGGCGCAACAAGCTGCCGAGGAAATGGGCGGGGCGCAGGGCGTGGTCATTGATCCTGCTGCCGACGACTTAGGGTTGGGCGATCGCCCGGTCAGCGCCGTGGCGGTTTTCTATATGGACCATTCCCTTGCCGGGCTGCGTTTCGCGCAGCAGCGCAAGGTGCCGCATCTGAGCATTTCTTCCGGCATTTTCGAGATTGCTCCGCAAATTGCCAGTTTCATCCATCGCCCTGACGCGGCCCCCATCGTGCTGGGTTACGAATGGATGGTGGGCGCGACGACCGTGGCGACGCTGCACCTTGCCGAGGCCTTTGCCCGGGTGCGCGATATTCGTATCGATGCGCTGGTCGACGAGGAGGACGGTGGCGGGCCGACCGTGGCCAAGGATTTCGAACACCTGAACAAGATGCTGCCTGTCGCCCTGACTCGGCGCGAGGGCGATTACATTTGGCGCGAAGGGGCGGACAAGAACGTCAGCTTCCGTGCGCTGGACGGTACGCCAATGCAAGCCACTGGTTTTTCATCCATCGACGTCACTGGTCTGGCGGCCGCCACCGATGCGCCGAATGTTCAGTTCAATCTCGCCAGTGGCGTCAGTTCTTCGCGGCGCGCGGGTCGGCCGATGTCTACCGAAATTCTCATCGAAATGGTCGGCGAGGATCATCAAGGGCGAACGTTGCACACCCGGCATGCCCTCGTTCACCCGGCAGGCGCCGCTGCACTTACGGGGCTGAGCGTCGCCATGCTGCTGGAGCGATTGCTTGGGCTGGATGGTCAACCGCCGACTCCGGCAGGTCTTTACTTTCCTTATCAGTTGCTCGACGCCGGTTCATATCTGCAGCGTCTGAACAAAGAGGATGGTGAGTTGCTGGAACTGCGAGTGCAGTAACCGTTCTGCGCAGCACCGCCGACTTGCTTTCAGGTCGGCGGTGCTGCGCATTCACTCAACTGTTGAAACGTAAAACCGTTTTGGCAAGCGTGAACGACTCAGCGAATTATTCCGAGAGGAACTTTTTACAGTCTAATAGCAAGTCACCCAGCAATGGATGGATTTCCGTCGACTCCATTAAAGCCATCAACTCGGTGGCGCGTGTCCTGATGGGCATCCATTCTTCATGCTCAAAGATCAGGCGATCATGGCAATGAAATGCGGCCTCGGTGAGGCTATTGCATCGCTGCCAAATGTCTTCCAGCCGGCTCTTCACGTTCTTCGGTAGCCCGCTGCCGCAGATTGAAAGTGCCTTCTCTATCGGAAGAATCATCTCGGACCAGACTTCACAGGCGGGGCAATCCGGGATAGTTGCCTGCTGTATGTCCGAGGGTTGGGCCAGAAACCCAAGCGCTTCGATTACTTCGCACGCGGCAAGAACCTGCTTGTACTCATTCTGGCCGTACCAAGCCCAAAGCGTGGAGGAGAACCCCATATCAAACTCCAGAAAAATCCAGCCCCCGAGACCTCACATTTTCTATCGCTTCGAGAAGCTGGCCGTCGAAGTACTCGGAGCCATCTCTTTCGCGCACTTCGATGCGCTCCTTTGCCTCGATCAACAGCTGTTCGGGAGCGATATCCTGGTTCAAGAAAGTAGCGACCATAAGATCGCTCAAATGCACTAGCGGTGTATCCCATGACTCCTGGCAGCGTTGCATCAGCCCGGTATGGGCATCCCCGTGCCATGGCCCTAAAAGATTCGAGATTGCCAATTTTGAGGTCATAAACTTCCTGAAGTCAGACTAACGGGCCAGGTGATTCGCTCTGTTCGGAGGAGATGAAACTCACCCCTCGATCAAAGGAGCTTAACTCAGTCACATTAACCACAGTAATCTCACGGCGACTGCCAAACCCCACCATCCGCCACCGGCACCTCACCCAGATCATAAGGATTGACCCCTTCAAGACACCCCACATTGAAACCAAACTCATGCGGATTGGTACTACGTCGGTGATGGGTGTAAATGCCGCAATTCCCGCAGAAGAAGTGCTCTGCCACTTGCTGGCCAAAGCTGTACTTCAACAACGCAGACTTACCGCGGATCACTTTCAGGTCAGCCGCCGGCACTGCGGCGACAATCGCACCTCGGCGTTTGCAGAACGAGCAGTCGCAGCGGTGGGGCGTGGGCAGGCCTTCGGGCAGGTGGATTTCTAGAATGACGGCGCCGCAATGGCAACTCGCGCGGTGGTCTCGGCGGATCAGCGTGTTGCCTATTTGTTTGAGCACGACTAAGCCTCCATCCAGTCCACCGTTGCCGTCTCGCGCCATTTCACCTCGGTGATGCCGAACCGCTCGGCCTGGGGTTTGGAGATGACTTTCAACGGTGGCTTGCCGGGTTTGGGAATCGGCGCAATGCCGGCATCGCAACTCGCCCAATGCCATGCGTCAGCGTTGCGCATGGTCTTGGCGCGGATGACGAATGATTTTGGCTGGCCGTGCAGTTTGTATTCGATGACGAAGATGTCGACGTTGCTCATGCGTTCCTCCTTACGCTCATACGCAAATGAGTTTTGCCGACGAAAAAAATTCAAAGGATTTTCTGGGTTTGTTTCAGGCTGCTGAAAAACGCTTTGCTTTGAACGGTTGGAACCGGCGGCGGCCTAAAGATCAAGCGTCTGCCAAGCACACACGCGGACGAAAATACCCCACGATTTCAGCCCCGGAGATAACCGGTGAACAAGACGATCAGCGCCGAGGATTTGAACATTCAGCTCAAGCACAACGATGACGCTGCACTATTCAAATGGCTGCTTGCCAGTTTCCTGATGGGCAAGCGGATACAGGCCGAAATCGCCGCCGAAGCCTATCGGGTGATTGTCGATAAACACGGGCGCGATACACCGCGCAAACTCGCTGCGTGCAGCCATCGTGAGCTGGTCGCGATGCTCGGGGAGGCGCATTACGTGCGTTACGATGAGACCACCGCCGTACGTCTTCACGCCTTGGCCCGCAAGTTAAACGACGAGTATGCGGGCAAGGTCAGCCATATGGTCGAGGCCAGCGCTGATCGCCAGGCGTTTGAGAAACGGCTGGCGGAGTTCGACGGCATCGGTCCGAAAACCGTGGAAATTTTCATGCGTGAGGCAAACGCTGTGATCAGCCTTTGATCGTGGGCCGTGGCGAAAAGCGGCCACCGCCCAGATCGTGCAGGGCCTATTTGACTCGACGGCCAGAACGATTGATCGCCAACAGGCACAGCCCGACCAGCAGTGCGGCGCCTGCAACCAGGAGCGCCGAAGGTTGTATCGGTTGGCGCAAGCCTGCTGCTGTATGCCGCTGCGATATCGCCCGTGGTCGGGTTTCAAGTGTCACTTCGTCAAGCGTCTGGAATGGCGTAACGGCTTCTGCCTGAAAGGGCACTTCCTCGATGCTCAGACGCAGGCCGTCTGACAACTCCAGTGTTCGCGCAGTGATTGCGCCGACGAGTCTGTCTGGATAAACCGGTTCGCCATTGGGATCGAGTTGGTCATACAAGAAATTCTGCCCTTCGAGCCAGCCCACGGCCGTCTGCAACTCGGGACCCAGGTAATACTTGCCGTCGAGGAAAAATCCAGGAAATTGCGGCGCACGCTCGACGCTTTCAATGCGATATCGCTCACCCGCTCTCATACCGGTTTCAGGGGCAATCATGGTCAATCCCTCCGCTGTAGGTTCAGCGGTAGAGAACAAGGATCGACCGTCGTTCCATGTAAAGGAGGAAAGGTAGGCGCTGTCCTTGCGGGCAATCAAATATTTTGCCTGACAGCACTGGCGCCAACCATAAACAGCAGGACGGCTGATGAAAGCACAAAAAGTTTTGCTGACCGGCGCATCGATGTGCAGAGCTCTCACAAGGCCGACGCTACCGGATAAAACGACCGCTCGACGAACTGGACTGATTACCGTTGGTTAAAGGGTGACCCGTTGGTTTTTGTCGTGAGCGTAGAGTCGTCTCATGTCGATATCAGACGTAGAAGTGACGCAATCAGGCTACTGGATTGTCTGACAATCCCGGTAAGGTGACCTGTCTTCACATCAAAATAACCCCATTCAGATCATGGGGTTGATAAGAACTGCGGCGGTTGAACGGGCTTCTTTCGGGAGGTTCAGCAGGCAACGAGCGTACTCGTTTACCCGGTCAACTCGCTTAAATGTCGATAAGCAGAGAATAAAAAACCAATGATCAGCCCGAACTCCATGGATTCGAGTAGCCAATTGGCGCAGGGCTTCAAGCCTCGTCACGTCACTATGTTGTCCATCGCCGGGATTATCGGCGCCGGATTGTTCGTAGGTTCAGGACATGCCATTGCGGCGGCGGGGCCGGCGGTTCTGCTGGCTTATCTGTTTTCGGGTTTGCTCGTCGTGCTGGTCATGCGCATGCTCGGCGAAATGGCGGTGGCCAATCCGGACACCGGCTCGTTCTCGACCTATGCCGACCAGGCCATCGGACGCTGGGCAGGTTTCACCATCGGTTGGCTGTACTGGTGGTTCTGGGTTTTGGTGATTCCTATCGAAGCGCTGGCCGCCGGGCATGTGTTGAACCAATGGTTTCCGCAGGTCGATGCCTGGTTGTTCGCCCTGGGCTCGATCATTGCGCTGGTGGTGACCAACCTGTTCAGCGTGTCCAAGTATGGTGAATTCGAATTCTGGTTCGCCATGGCCAAGGTCGTGGCGATCATCGGTTTTATCGGTGTTGGTTTTGCGGTGTTGATGGGTTGGATTCCCGACAGGGAAGTCAGCGGCTTGAGCGGTTTGATGGCCGACCACGGCGGATTTGCGCCCAACGGCCTGTCAGCGGTGGTCGGCGCGTTCATCACCATCATGTTCAGTTTCATCGGTACCGAAGCGGTGACCATCGCCGCCGCTGAATCCAACGACCCGTCGCGAAACATTGCCAAGGCCACGCGCTCGGTGATCTGGCGCATCGGCGTGTTTTACCTGCTGTCGATCTTCGTGGTGATCTCCGTGGTGCCCTGGAATGATCCGTTGCTGGCCTCGGTCGGGTCTTATCAGCGCGCCCTGGAAATCATGAATATCCCCCACGCCAAGTTCATGGTCGACGTCGTCGTGCTGATTGCCGTGGCCAGTTGCATGAACTCCTCGATCTACATTGCCTCACGCATGTTGTTTTCGTTGGGTCGTCGTGGCGACGCGCCGAAGATGCTGAAGGCGACGTCCTCGGAAGGTGTTCCGCGCGCAGCGGTCATCGCCAGCACCGTGATCGGTGCGTCAATCACCGTGTGGAGCTATTTCATGCCTGCCGGGCTGTTTCAGTTCTTGCTGGCCAGCTCCGGGGCGATTGCCTTGCTGGTCTACCTCGCCATTGCCGTGTCGCAGTTGCGCATGCGGCGGATTTTGCAACAGCGCAACGTCGAACTGACCTTTCGCATGTGGCTGTTTCCGTGGCTGACGTGGCTGGTGATCGTGTTCATCTGCGCGGCGCTGGCAGTGATGATGATCACTCCCGAACATCGCACCGAAGTCACCACGACTATTGGCCTGGCGCTGGCGATTTCCTTTATTGGCCTGTTGACGTCGCGGCATCCTGCGCCGGCGGCGAGGGTTACGTCGGTGGGGTAGGCGGTTGCGCCGAACCTGATACTCCCTTCAGGCATGTCGGAGGGAACGACAGACGCCTGCGTCGCAGACCGATCTTATGAGGACATGATGTCATCGACCCCTTCCATAGCTGACGGTACGACTCAAACCGTTGGTTTTCTGCTGCTGGACAAATTCACCCTTATGTCGCTGGCGTCCGCCGTCGAGCCATTGCGCATGGCCAATCAACTGACGGGGCGAACGCTGTATCGCTGGCATACCTTCAGCCCCGATGGCGCGGCGGTCTGGGCCAGCGACGGTGTGCCGATCACCCCGGATGGAGCGTGGAGCAATCCCGCTGTGGCGGACACGGTCATCGTCTGCGGTGGTGTCGGCATCCAGAGCGCAATTACCCGCGAGCACACGACCTGGCTGCAAGCCCTGGCGCGTCAATCGAAACGCTTGGGCGGGGTCTGCACCGGCAGTTGGGCGCTGGCCAAAGCCGGGTTGCTCGACGGCTACGAGTGCAGTGTGCATTGGGAATTTCTGGCGGCCATGCAGGAAGCTTTCCCGCGCGTGAGCGTCAGTACCAGTCTGTTTACCCTCGACCGCAACCGCTTCACCAGCTCCGGCGGCACCGCGCCGCTGGACATGATGCTGCACCTGATTGCGCGCGATCATGGTCGTGAACTGGCCACCGCCATCTCCGAGATGTTCGTCTACGAACGCATCCGCACCGAGCAGGACCATCAGCGAGTGCCGCTCAAACATGTGGTCGGCACGCATCAGCCCAAGCTGCAAGAAGTTGTTGCTTTGATGGAGGCCAATCTCGAAGAGCCGATCGACCTGGATAACCTGGCCGAATACGTCGATTTGTCTCGTCGGCAACTGGAGCGGCTATTTCAGAAATACCTGCAATGCACGCCGTCGCGCTACTACTTGAAGTTGCGACTTATTCGAGCGCGGCAACTGCTCAAGCAAACCTCCTTGTCGATCGTTGAGCTGGCGTATGTTTGCGGTTTCGTCTCCACCCCGCATTTCTCCAAATGCTATCGCGAGCACTTTGGCGTGCCGCCGAGTGATGAGCGATCCGGTTCTGATATGAGCCGTAAACCGGTAACGCAGCCGTCAATGATCAAGCCGCTGACAACGCTGGATCAGGCACGCAACGAATCGACGTTTGCCAGCGTTCGGATGGTGGAGCGCACGGATTTGGCGTCGACGGGTTGATCGCTTGGGCTGTTCTGCGGTTGATCGCTGGAGATTCCGCATCCGTATAGTTCTTGCTCCATCAGGTGATTGCCCATAAATCCTCCTGTTCAGGTCAATGAAATCGGTGAGTCACCGGCACACGGAGGAACCATGGACGCCAGCGCAATTCCCGAAGGATTCACCCCGTTTACCCGCAGCAGCCCGTTGCTGGATTTGCTGGGCCCGATCTACGCGAGGGGCAGCGGGCTGCAATTGGAGTTGGGTTTATTGACTGACTCACGCCATGCCAACGGCCGCGGCACCTTGCATGGCGGGGTATTGGCGACATTGGCCGATGTCGGGATGGGTTACGCCATGGCCTTTTCCAGCGACCCTCCACAGCCATTGATCACCGCGAGCATGACCCTGGATTATCTAGGCGCGGTAAAAATGAATGAGTGGCTGGAGGTACGTCTGGAGTACTCGAAAAAGGGACGTCAATTGGCGTTTGCTGCAGTTAGTTTGAAAGTTGGTGAGCGAACGGTTGCGCGGGCCAGTGCGGTGTTTGCGGTGCCGATGGGGTGAGGCGTGTTCACCGCACAGTTTGAATGACTGGAGGTTTTTTAATATCCGATTTGGCATTCGCAAACGGGGGCTACGCCTTGCCGGAGTTGTCGCTCGAGTGTAGGGTACACAGCCGCTGCGATCTGTAGCGAAGCCAACTACCTGTGATGCTCTTTATTGGTAATGCCAAAACGTTAGGTATTGACCTTGAAGTTTTACTGTTTGATCGTTCCTTGCTGCCTGTAACTGCAACGGCCCCGGCCCCGGCCACTACAAAAGCGGTAAGGGTCGAAGTTCGCCAGAACAGTATGGCTACTTCAGACCGTCCCTGGCGCGTGATACACCAAAAACGTCAGTGGCATAGACCAATGAGCAGTTCTAAACTCACCCCCTCAGTACCCGCTACTGCACCAACTCTAGAAGGTTTGTGAATGATAAAAACTATCCCTATATGGAAAATGATGATGGCCACCAGGGGTAAGATATTGGGACTTGCACTCCTGGCATCCTTACCTGTTTTCGTCGTTGGCGGTGCGTGGGTATTCCTTGAAGGTTTGAAAAATGGGCAAAAGAGCCAAGCTATAATGGGGTTTATCTGTCTGTTTTTCTTTGGTGTGGGCAGCGTGCTATTTGCACCTTCAAGAAAATATATTCCCGGCAAAACATTTCAGGGTTATAGAAATAAGAAGCTCAATACAAGGACAGCCGTATATTACGGTTACGCAATCATTATTTTTATTTGCTCGGTTTTTGCGGTGCTTGTACCGAAAGATATGCTGAAAGCCCTAGGCTATGGGGTGGTAGGTATTGTTGGTATTTATTATTATTCAAAGAGCCTAAAGTTTCACGCCGATATCGACTTTTCGACAAATGAGTATTTGGCAACTGCTCTGGGATTTCCAGCAGGTGAGAAGATTCTGCTCAGCTACCAGAATTTTGATGCGGGCGAAGTTGAAGCAGGTTGCAATGCTTTTGCCGCAACGGCGACAAAGTTAATTGTAGCGTCGTTTGATGGGAATGTTTGGGAAAAGCTGTCACGGGACCTGAATCAGATCTCGCGCATTGGTATCATTGGTGATGAAAGCCAAAATTACTACGTTAAATTGCAGTTTAATGATGGAGCCGATGCTTTGCTGCGCATTGGACTATATGAAAAGCTCACATCAAATCCCGTCTTGGTAGTAAGAAGGCTGTTGGAAACGATTGATGCAAGCCTCCTGAGTGATAATGGGACACTAAAGACAGCACCAAGACGCCGGGTAGTTGTCAGTTCTGCAGCGCCAATCTCGATTTCAGAAGATGTTGCGCCTGAGTCTACGCGGGCAGCCATGGTGCCTGTACGCAAAATTGAAGTGGCCCCTGATGTATTAAATGCCATCCGGTCCGCCGAGGAAGTTGCTCCCGGTCGCAGGCTGGAGCTTTAAAAATGTCGCATTGTACAAAATTTGAGTTTTCTTATGTTAATGAAGAGGCCATTGCCAAAGCTTTCGGCAAGATGGGACTGAGCCCAACGACGGGTCTGGTTTCCATGTTTTCCAGCGACTTCAGTAAAAAAGTGTTGAGCAGAATAGGCTATATGGGCACGCAGCAATTTAGAGCTATTTGCGGCCAAACCGCTGATGGGTTCAATCTGTTTGTTTGCCAAATTGAGGATGGCTCTTACAAACTCCTCATTGAACGGGAGAATGTTTCGGTTAACGATGAGTCGATAATGGCTGAGTTGGCTTTAAGCTTTCAGAAAGCGTACATCAGCGTCGCCATCGATGAAACCATCACGCGCATAGGCGCATCAGGTGTTCCAGCAAGAGTGAAAGAACATTTTCATGGGTTCGAAGTTGAATTCGGATCTAACTACGAATACAGCATTCATGTCACGGTTACCGGCGATCAAGTAACGGAGGAAGTGCGTGGCGTGAAAGGCGACATTTGCACAAAACTTACTGAAGAGCTTGAATCGCTACTGTCCAGGCCTACGGCGGAGCTTGTAACTGAATGGAAGCCGGAATATACCGTAGTCCATGAAGAGCAAACCCTTCAAATTCTCAGCGCGAATTTCTGAATGGACATCAATGTACACCATATGGAGTTGAGCAGCGTTAACGGCCCCGGGTTGCGTTTGACATTATGGGTGCAGGGTTGTGCGCTGAATTGCAAGGGTTGCTTCAACCAGGCCACTCACCCACGCGAAGCGAGTAAGCTGATGCCTGTTCATGAGTTGGCACAGAAGATAAATGCACTGGACATCGCCGGGGTTACCCTCTCAGGGGGAGAACCGCTCGACCAGGCGCCGGCCGTGGAGCAATTGATACATGCCGTCAATGGCGAGAAAAACTGGATACTCTATACAGGCTATACGCCAAAAGAGATATTCCAGGATGAAGCCAAGATTCGAGTTGTCAAAGCCGTAGACTTGACGCTGGCCGGTCGGTATCGGCATAACGCTCAACACCCCTATCAGCACAAGCAGATTATCAAAACCAGCGACAGAGTCGATATTGATTTTTTTAGTAATAGAAGAGTTGTCGAGTTTATTGTTTCAAGTTCTGGCGTTACCAAAACTGGTCTTCCGATGGATGTATAGCTCAGTTCAAATGTAGGGATATAGGTATGAACCGTACCAAGCAGATAACAGATTACCTCAAGGCGCGTTATGCGGTTTTGGTTATTGAAACGTTTGAAGAAGAGCGTGCGCTGAGCGAGATTTCTGCAATCGCCAAAGCGCTTAGCCATCGTTTATTCGTTTGGAACTCGACACTTGGAGTTCAGATAAATGGCGTCGTGGCTGGGGATAAAACCTTTGATTTGAAAGTGGCTTTGGATTTTTGCGAAGAAAAGGCAAAAGAGGAGGGTAGCAAAAATATTTTTGTTTTTTGTGATGCTCATAACTATCTTTCCTCAAACTCAAATCCCGTCTACCGCCGTCGACTTCGAGATCTGGCCATCAATATCCGCGCGCGTGGATATCGAAGCAATTGCATTGTCGTGGCACCCAGTTTTGAAATTGCCAATGATCTGCAAAAGGAAATTACATTAATTGACTTTCCTTTACCGTCAAGGGATGAAGTCAAGGCTCAGATAAATAACTTTGTTGCTTCTTGGCAGGGCAATGACAGCGTCAAGATTGATCTTTCTAGCGAAACCAAAGATAAACTTATTGATGCCGCTTTGGGGCTCACGGCATTGGAAGTTGACAACAGCTTGTCTCGTTCATTGGTATCAAGTCTCAGCATAAATGAAAGTACTGTAAAGGATCTGCTTTCCGAAAAAAGACAAATTATACGCAAGACAGGGATCTTGGAATACATCGACTCAAAGGTAAGCCTTGAGGATGTTGGAGGATTGGCAACTCTTAAGAAGTGGCTTCATTTGCGTAGCCAGTGTTTTGGGCAGGCGGCTAGGGAGTTTGGTGTCGGAACCCCAAAGGGTTTGCTCTTAACTGGAGTTCCTGGTTGCGGTAAGTCTCTAACGGCGAAATGCGTATCGTCGTCATGGAACATGCCCTTATTGCGTTTGGACATGGGCAAAATTTTTCAAGGGGTGGTTGGCTCGTCAGAGTCCAATATTCGTTCCGCCCTGCGTACTGCCGAAGCTATTTCGCCCTGTATCCTATGGATCGATGAAATTGAAAAAGGACTTTCCGGCTCTTCCGGAGGAGCATCGGATGGTGGCACGGCTACCCGCGTATTTGGAACACTGTTGACCTGGATGCAAGAAAAAACGGCACCTGTTTTTGTGTTTGCTACCGCCAACAACATCCACAGCCTACCTCCTGAATTGTTGAGAAAGGGGCGATTCGACGAAATATTTTTCGTTGACTTCCCGTCGACACTAGAAAGAAAGAAGATTCTTGAAATACACCTGAAGAGATTGAAGCGTGATCCGGAAAAATTTGATTTGGATCGATTGTCTGCTCTAGGAGGGGAGGCGAATTTTGGGAAAGATATTGTGCTTTCTGGTGCTGAAATCGAAGCTTGGGTTGGGGATTCGCTGATTGAAGCGTTCGCACGGCGGGCGAATGGTTCTGGAGATGAAAGCGACCTGACGATGGCTGATTTTGAGACGACTATTTCGCGTTTTGTACCCATGAGCAAAATGCGTAAAGACGAGTTCACAAAACTTCGTGATTGGGCGAATCAAAATGCAATTAGCGCTTCGGCTATGGTTGCCGGTCAGAATGATACGGAAGCTCAAATCGGTGGCAGGCAAATTGATTTTTAATCTGTGGTGATACGGCAGCCCGACTGCTTAAACCCTACTAGTGACTCCCCCAAGCGGCTCAGCAGAACCGGGTGGGCCCAGGGAAGAAATGACCGTCTTGACCATCATTTCTTCCCTCGAAACAGAATTTCGAACCGCGAGATCTGGATGTGGATGAGCGGGGTAGCAATCGGCACGCAGCATTCTCTTGTGAGCGACTGCTTCTGGCCGAAAGTCAGCCGCTCACAAGCGACTGTTCCCCCCTCAGTCCGAAACCCTCAAGCCTGATCCATCGCCGCCGCCACACCCTGATCCTCACCCAGAAACCCACCACTCTGATGCTGCCAGAGCCGCGCATAAATGCCGTTCCTGCTCAGCAACTCAGCGTGCGTCCCTTGCTCGATAATCCTCCCCTCGTCCATGACAATCAGTCGATCCATCGCCGCAATCGTCGACAGTCGGTGGGCGATGGCGATAACGGTCTTACCCTGCATCATTTCATCAAGACTTTCCTGAATGGCCACTTCGACTTCCGAGTCGAGCGCGCTGGTAGCTTCGTCGAGCAACAGAATAGGCGCGTTCTTCAGCATCACTCGGGCAATGGCGATGCGTTGACGCTGACCGCCCGACAGCTTGATTCCGCGTTCGCCGACCAGTGTGTCGTAGCCGCTGTGACCTTGTTTGTCGCTGAGTTGGCTGATGAAACCGTCGGCCTGTGCGTTGGCGGCGGCGCGGCGGATGTCTTCGTCAGTGGCGTCCGGGCGGCCGTAGGCGATGTTGTCGCGTATCGAGCGGTGCAGCAGCGACGTGTCCTGGGTGACCATGCCGATCGCGCTGCGCAGACTGTCTTGCGTCACGTGCGCGATGTTTTGCCCGTCGATGCGGATCTCACCGCTGTCGACATCGTAGAAGCGCAGCAGCAGATTGATCAGCGTCGATTTGCCCGCACCGGAGCGGCCGACCAAGCCGATTTTCTCGCCAGCGCGGATGCTCAGGCTCAAATTGTCGAGCACCTGACGTTCGCCGTTGTAGTTGAAATTGACCTTGTCGAACGTCACCGCGCCGCCGGCCGGCACCAGCACGCTGGCGTTCGGCGCATCCTGCACCTTGGGGCCGCGGGTGAGGGTGGCCATGCCATCCTGTACAGTGCCGATGTTTTCGAACAGCGACGTCATCTGCCACATGATCCAGTGCGACATGCCGTTGATGCGCAATGCCATGGCAGTAATCGCCGCCACCGCACCGGTACCAACCTGGCCCAGATGCCAGAGCCACAGGGCATAGCCGCCGGCACCGATAATCAGCCCGACCACCAGCGCCTGATTGACGATTTCGAACTGACTCACCAGACGCATCTGGCGGAAACCGGTGAGCTTGAAATCCTCCATCGCCGCACGCGCAAAATGCGCTTCACGCTTGGAGTGTGAGAACAGTTTCACCGTGGTGATGTTGGTGTAGGCGTCGGCAATGCGCCCGGTCATCGATGATCGCGCATCGGCCTGTTCCTGGCCGACCTTCCCCAGACTCGGCACAAAATAAACCATGGCCAGCCCGAATAACGCGAGCCAGGCAATGAACGGCAGCATCAGTTTCAAGGCAAAACCGCCAGCGAGGGCGATGATCGCAATGAAGTAAACGCCGATGCCCGGTGCGATTTCGATCAGGGTGAACAGGACTTCGCGCACCGCCAGCGCGGTCTGCATGACCTTGGTCGTGACCCGCCCGGAAAACTCATCGGAGAAAAACGAAAGGCTTTGTCGCAGCATCAGCCGATGGAAGTCCCAGCGCAGCCGCAACGGCAGATTGATCGCGAGGATCTGGTGCTGAACCATGGTGCGCAGCGCCACCAGGCCGATGCTGATGAACAACACGATGCCGATGCCCCACAGCACGCGACTTTCTTGCGCGTTGACCCCGCCGCCGGCCTGCCACGTCGAGAGCAGATCGACGACCTGGCCAAGAAAGGAAAACAGCCAGGCTTCGTAGATCGACACACCGGCACTGAGCAGCGCCAGCGCGAGGATATAACCGCGTGCGCCACGTGTGCAGGCCCACAGGAACCGCATCAGGCCAACGGGCGGAGGTGGTGCTTCGTCGGGAGGAAATGGGTCGAGCCGTTGTTCAAACACGCGAAGCATTGTGGTCTCCGAAATCATCAGGGTCAGGGGATTTTGCCACTTAATGGCGGTGTTGCGGGTCTGCGTGTCACTGACTTGTCCCCAACAAGTGTTATCGCCCGGGATCACTGCGGTGCACAACCCCAAGGATCCCGGGTACATGCCGATCAGCTAAGCTGTCTGCTCAGACGACTTGAGCAGTGCACGATGCAGCGAACAAATCCGGTTTCATGTTGGGAGTCGACGGGCAAAGGAAATGTTTAATTTCTTTTTGATGTTCCTGTTCGTGCTGATCCCTACGGCGTCACTTTCACTCGACAGTTATCTTCGCTACCGAGTGGCAAAAAACCAACCGGTGAGCAAGGCGTGGAAGGGCTGCAATCATTTGCTCTCCATCCTGTTGCTCATGCAGTTGCTGGGTTTGGCGCTGTACTTCTTTTACCTCGCCTGAGCCTCAACGGTTACGCCAGTTCGTCAGGCACCTTAACGGCCTCGACACGCGCCGAAATCCATTTCCGGCTGTAGGCCAGCACGCCCTGAGCGATGGCCGTGGGGAAGTGGATAAAGCCATGGGGCGAGGAGGGCAGCATGTACATCTCGACCGGCGCCGATGGCGCCCAACGCTTGGCGATGTCGAGGGTGTCATCGCGCAGCGGATCAAGTTCGCCGGCAAACAGCAGCGCCGGCGGGAAGCCGCTAAAGTCGCCGTACAACGGAGACAGTGGTGGCTGACGGCGCTGCTCGTCAGTCAACTCGGGTGTGAGCAGGCGCAACGCCTCGACCATGCCGGGGCCGTCCAGCACCAGCGTGTCGGCGGGCGCGTTACGTACGCTGGATGTTCCGGTGAGGTCGTAGACGCCGTAATACAGCAATGCGCCGCTGATGCGTTGCAGTAAATCGGGCCATTTTTTCAGCGCCAGCAAGGTCGCCGCCGCCAGATGGCCACCCGCCGATTCACCGACCACTACAACAGGCAGACCGGCAAATTCGGCATCACTCAATACTCCGCGAGTAGCGTTGAGGCAGTCTTGCAGCAGACCTTCAATCGGTGTCGAAACCGCTAGTCGATAATCAACGGAAACCACCGTCACTTCGCAGGTATCGACGATGGCCACGTTGAAATTGTCATCCATCTGCGCATTGCCGATCACCCAGCCGCCACCGTGAAAGTCCAGCACCACGCCTTTCGCCGGGCCCTTGGGGCGGATGATCCGCACGGGTACGCTATCAATCAGCTTGCGCTCAGCCGTCAGGCCAAACTTGCGCAACACCCCTGAGCCGCCAATCTGACTCGCGCGCAACAGCGCCTGAATCAAGCGCGGTGTCATCCGATTGCGGATCTTGAAACGTGGCAGCCAGGCGAGCTTCCTGTTGAAGGCCCTCACCTGCGCCAACTCGCGCTCACCTTGCGGCCACGGTGTTTCACTACCCCAATTGGCACTGGTCATCAGCGGTTCTTGATCAGGATGGAAAAATTCAACGCAGCGGCAACACACAGCCACGCCAGATACGGAAACAGGATCAAGCCAGTGATCAGGTCCAGTTGTATCGCCAGCACCACCATCGCCGCGACCACCAGCCACAACACGGTGAGAATCACCATCGCCGCCAATACCTGATGCGCGCCGAAGAACACCGGCGTCCACAACGTGTTCAGCGCAATCTGCGCCGCCCACAAGGCCAGCACGGTCTGGCTGCCGGGGATCAGGCTCAAGCGATAACCGGCCCAGGCCAGCAGCAGATAGATAATCGTCCAGGCCAGCGGGAACGCCCAGTTCGGCGGGGTGAGGCGGGGTTTGTTCAGCGCTTCGTACCACGGCCCCGGTTTGAACATCACGCCAGTGGTTGCCGCAGCCGCGCAGGCCAGAAGAAAGATAAAGAAGGTCATCGCCAGTCCTTGGCTGAGATCAGCCGGTAAGGGGTTTAAGAAAAGGACGCCCCGGCGCGCGAAAAGTTTGCCATGAATTCCAGATTGGCCTGAGGAGTGATTCAATTTGAACTAAAAATTGACCACTGCGTCAGGATAAACAGTTGCCTTTTCCTACTGACGCGGATGACATCATGTACACCTATCACATCGAATATCGATTCAACGGCGAGCCTCGTACTTTTCTGCTTGAGCTCAAGGAACAGCAGTTGGCCAAGCACGAAGCCGCGATGCATCTGCTGGAGTTACATCTGGGCGACGCGGAAAACGGCCTGCTCATGCCCACCGCAGATTCAACGCCCGAGCAGATCCTCGAACATGCCGAGCGGGTAGGAATAACGGACATCAAGGTAGTCAGCCAAACCAACTGACACCGGTCACTGTGGGAGCGAGCCTGCTCGCGAAAGCGCAGTGCCATCCTGCACATCGGTTGGCTGACACACCGCTATCGCGAGCAGGCTCACTCCTACAGTGGCTCTGCCGCTCAGGTCACAACCTCTTCTGCATGATAATCGTGCGTTCGGCACCGTGATATTCGTCGCGAATTTTGTTGAACCCAAGCGACTGATAAAAACCTTCAGCCGTGATCGAAGCGGGCACGTGCAGCTTTTTCAAACCTTGGCTGACGGCAACAGACTGAAGCTTTTCCATCAACCGCTTACCCAGCCCTTTGCCCTGCCACGCAGGCTCGACAAACACGCTGCGCACCACGTCCTGATCAAGACTGGCGGTTGCCACGACGCGCTGATTGAAGGTCGCCACATAAACCTGACGTCTGACCATCAATGCCAGAATCGCCTGCGGTGAAAAGTTGCGCTGCACTTGCTCGATGATTTGCGCTGAATAATCGCGTCCATTGGACTCATGCAAAGTCCTCACGATGAGTTCACTGATCACCGCCGCATCGTCGCGGGTTGCCGTTCTAATCTGAAAGTCCATTTTCGTTAACCCCTGAGACATTACCTTCTGGCGGATGGACAGATCACGCACCCCACGGCCCAATCGCGCAGCCATTTCCCTTCAAACCAAAACTGTCATATTCAGTATCACTTGCCTACCCATAGTGACCAGCCCAACGCTTAAACAATGAGGCTGCACTGTGTTTCAACGTCTTCTGTGTTCGCTATCCGTACTGAGCCTGTCCATCGCCGCCGCCCATGCTGCCGAGCCTGTGCCGCTCGACACGCCGCGCCTGCAAGGCATGGACAATTTCCGTGATGTCGCCGGCACCACCACCGCGTATTCCACCGCTCACGACGGCACCATGCGCGCTGGCGTGTTCTACCGCGCCAACGCGGTAACTCCGACAGCCTCCGACCTGGCGACCCTCAACAGCCTCGGCATCAAAGCCGTTTACGACCTGCGTACCCCCAGCGAAATCGCCGCGACCCCAGACACAATGATCAGCGGTGCCACCTACCAGAACATCGACATCATCGGCAGCACCACGTCCGGCGCGAACATCACCAATATCTCCTTCAAAAGCGCCGCCGACGCCATCGCCATGATGGAGCAGACCAACCGCGCCTTCGTCAGCGACGCCGGCATGCGCGGCCAGTTCAACAAACTGTTCAACGAACTCGCCAGCGTTGACGCCGCGCAACTGTTCCACTGCACCGCCGGCAAGGATCGCACCGGCTGGACCGCCGCCGTGTTGCAGAGCATTGCCGGCGTCGACAACGCCACCATCATGGCCAACTACCTGGCGACCAACGACTACACCGCCGCCCGCGTCGCCGCCACGCTGAAGGCGCTACCGCCAAGCATGGCCGCCATCTACGAGCCGCTGCTCGGTGTGCAGGCCAGCTACCTTCAGGCCGGCCTCGATGAAGTCTCCGCGCAATACGGCAGCATGGATAACTACCTGAAACAAGGCCTCGGCCTGTCGCAAGAAACCATTTACGTGTTGCGCGGCAAACTGGTCGAATACAACAGCCTCCCAGGCCAGGCCGGGTTGATCGGCAACGCCGCCGCTGGCGCCGAATTGCTTCGCGAATTGCAGAACACCAACCTGTCCGGCACCTACAGCGCCTACAACTACTACCTGCAATCGGCCATCGACGCCGGCACCCTCGGCGGTGTTGAATCCCAGGTCGGCGGCCAGGTACACGCCGACGCCGCCAGCTACCTGCTGCGCCAAAACGCGATGATCGAACAAGCCGCCGCGCCATTCGCCAGCGGCAGCGACCTCAAGGTCGGCCAATATCGCCTCTGGACCACCGCGCTCGCCAGCTACCTCGGCACCGACGGCTCGGCCCACGCCGAAAGCAGCAACGAACACAGCCAAGGCCTGATGGTCGGCGTCACCCAACGCTTCAGCGAACAACTCAGCGCACGCGGCGGTTTTGGCTACAGCAAAGGCACTGTTGGCGGCGCGGGTGGCGAAGCCGACACCGACTTCACTTTCCTCAATGTCGGCGCCCGCTACGGCTTCACCAGCCTCGAAAAAGGCCTGTTCCTCGACGCCAACGCCAGCGCCGGCTACATCGACTACGACAGCAAACGCGACCTCGGCGGCGGCCTCGGCACAGCGAAAGGCAACAGCCACGGCAACCTCTCCGGCGCCACTGTCGCCCTCGGCTACCGCGCCCCGGTCAACGGCATGACCTTCGAACCAAGCCTAGGCTTGCGCGTCAGCCACCTCGACCTCAACAGCTTCAAAGAGAAGGGCAGCGAACTGGCGCTCGACGTCGACGACAACAGCGCCACCCGCCGCAGCGCTGTCGCCAACCTCAACGTAGGTTTTGCCCCGGTGACGATGGGCGCATGGCAACTGGTGCCGGGCGTACAAGTGGGTTACGAACGCACACTGGGCGACAACCAGGTCAACAGCCAAAGCCACCTGCTGGGTCTCGACATCGAACAACGCGCCGCCTTCGACAACCGCGACCAATTTAGCGGCGGCGTCAACCTCATGGCCAGCCTCGGCGCCCTGAGCCTGGGCGCAGAAGTCGGCGCCAATGGCGGCGGCGACAGCCACGGCTTCAACGGCGGCCTCAAGGCCAGCTACGCGTTCTAAAACAAAACGGGGTCAAGGAAGGACGACCCCATCCAACAAACACCCCAAAACCCAATGTGGGAGCGAGCTTGCTCGCGAAAGCGCCAGACCAGTCAACATCAAATCGACTGACCCACCGCATTCGCGAGCAAGCCCGCTCCCACACATTTGATTCCATCCAATAGCAGCCAATCAAAAGCCCCTCACCCTAACCCTCTCCCGAAGGAAGAGGGGACTGACCGCGTGGATTGGAAGAGTTACACCGACGTGGCATACCGAGTCGAGCTCAAATTTTGAAAAGCCCACCAATCGGCTCCCTCTCCCTCGGGAGAGGGCTGGGCGGGCGGCGTTCCGATGAGGGGCAGCCCACCACAAAACCTGCGAGTGTCCCTTGCGCTTGTATATGAAGTTGTGGGAGAGGGGATTGACCGAGGCGTCTTGCGTCATGCATCGACCTGAAAGATCGAGGCGATTATGGATTCAAAGCAAGACTCTCAGGTCGGTGTAGATCTTCAATATCCCCGGCTCGGTTCCCTCTCCTTGGGGAGAGGGCCAGGGTGAGGGGAAAGCAGTTACCGCAAAATCAACTGGCCAACTCGGTCAAACGCCTCCGCGCCCACTCCTCGATCAACCGCGCCGGCGTGCCATCCCCACGCTTAGCGACCCATCGGCGCGGTGCGACGTTTAGCTAAATCTTCTCACCACAAGTCACCTTGCAAACCTGCCACCCAATCACCCCCGAGCCCGCAACTCCGCCGGACTCACCCCATAAGCCCCCTGAAAATACCGACAAAACCGCCCCACATTACTAAACCCGAACCGCAACGCCACCTCCGTCACCGACCCCGAACCCCGCTGCTTCAACACCTCATAAGCCCGCTCCAGCCGCACCTGCCGCTGATACGCCACAATCGACATCCCGACAAACCGCCGAAACCCTTCCTGCAACGCCCTCTGACTCACATGACTCAACCGCGCCAGATCCACACCACTGACCAACTGCTCCGGATGCGCCTGAATAAACTCCACCGCCAACTTCACATGCCGCGGCGCCACCATCGCCGTCGGCCGCCGCAACGCCTCGGAAAAGTTGTGCGGCCAAGCCTCCAGCACCGCATCAATTAACATCTCGCGCAACCGCGACGGCATCAACGTCCCGCTGTTGATCAGCAAATCAAACTCAGTGCCTGTGGCCAGATCAATCAACGCCTTGATCCCCTGAAACTCTGCCGTCTCAAGATCCACGCTCGGCTCAAAAACGATCTTCTGCAGAATCGGTTTATCCAACAGCGCCGACAACCGCTCGGTGAGCTGGTGACGATTGATCGACATGCCGTGATGCGCGTGATCATCAAAGAAACGCATCGAACGGATATCCGCCTTATCAATCGCCAGCCCAACGTGCGACACACCGATAGACTCGGTGGCATGGTTGAAAACGATCTTGCCAGCAGTGGGAATGACGAACGTGATCTCATCCTGTGGATCGGGGAAGGCAACGGTGAAATCACCGTGATAATGCATCCGCCGAAAACTCACGCCATCGTGCCGACCGTAGACCCCGCCAATAATGATGTTCGACGGCAGCGGCGGATTGTCGGCATAACGATTGCCAAACAATCGGGAAAACAGTGCACCGAAGTCGTCCGAACGGAGGTTGTCGGAGCGCAGAATGATTTGCTGGCGAACGGGAGTCGGAAACACCTTGGCGGCACCTTCGGTTGGGGGCTCTAGAGCAGGGATGAAGGGTAGGGCGCCGAGGAGGTTAGCAGAGGAAATATGACCGGTCTGTGACAGCCGGAAACATGCCGTAACACCGCCGCGCCACGTTTAAGCAAAGGACACTCGGCAGCCAATCGCCGACATGGCAACCTGCTCGCCACTGTACTCAGCAAGCAAACACAGGCACCGCGCCAAACCCCCAGCCCCTGTTTGCCCAGCCCTGAAAGCCCAAAATCATCGGAGCGGCAATGCAAGCCAACACACAAACACTCCCCATCACCCTGTCCCCGGAACTCGACTTCGACCAAAACGCCGCCAGCGCTTTCGGCGAATCGCTGACCCACGAATACACCCAGGCCACGCCATTCCCGCACATCGTCATCGACAACTACCTGCAAGCCGACGTCATCGCCAGCATCCGCGAACACTTCCCGGTCGAACCGACCAACAACGAACAAATCTACGAGCGCGGCTACAAAGGCCAACTCAAACGCCAGATCAGCCCCAACGCCTGCAGCCCTTACCTGAAGAACGTCTTCAACACCCTCAACTCCGCCCCCATGCTGGAATTCCTCGAAAAACTCACCGGTATTCAAGGGCTGATTCCCGATCCGTATTTCGCCGGTGGCGGCCTGCACGAAACCAAAACCGGTGGCTTCCTCGGCGTGCACTCGGATTTTCGGCTGAACAAAAAACTCAACGTTGAGCGACGGCTGAACGTGATCATTTACCTGACCGAGGACTGGCAGGAGGCGTACGGCGGCAACCTGGAGCTTTGGGATGTGGGGATGAAGAAATGCCTGAAGAAGGTGCTGCCGGTTTATAACCGCTGTGTGATTTTTAATACGGACAAGGACAGTAACCATGGGCATCCGGAGCCGTTGACTACGCCGGAGCACATTACTCGGCGGTCGATTGCGCTTTATTACTACACGGCGAGTGGGGTGGGTGGGGAGCCGGGGCAGAGGAATAAAACGCACTATAAGCCGCGGCCGAAGGATCGGTGGAGTTTGAAGTACTACTTGAATAAATTGTTTAAGAAAAAGGGGTGAGGAGGCTGCGTAATCAGGGAAGCAGCCGTTTTTTTGGACTGAGTGGTCAATCGCTGCCATTCACGAAGGGCTGCTTTCGGCCAAAAGCGGACATAGCGGTCAACAAAATTGGAGGAGATTCACAATGCGCCGTGTTCGCTATTCGAACAAATGCGGGCGGTCGACTTTGTTATACATCGACTCAACGCTGGGCGAGTTGCCTCGCTGAGATGGAGGAAGCCCCGTTGTTGATGGTGGCGTTTTGCTTCGCGCCCCCTTATGCTGGCGCTGAAGATTAATAGAAATTTTAGAAACTGTGAAATGGAGTTTAAATGGTCGTCATTGGAGTGCTTTTAAAGGGACATCAAGCCCGCATTGTAACCCTATCGGGCACAAGAGATTCACATGTGTTGAAATCTCCAAAGTTCGACAAACTAGAACTGCCACAGTATCCTACTCAGGATGACGTAGAGGTTTTTGTGCAAGCTATTCATGCTCATTGCGTGAAGGAAGGTGTCGACAAAGTTGTAATTAATAAGAGGAATGTCTCCGGCATAGGTGCTGGTGGCGCTGGCACGTTTTTAATAGAGGGTGTATTGCTTGCGGTATGTAAGGCTGTAATCGAACCAAGTCATTTGAAAACTATCGTAGCTACAAATAAAAATTTTGCGCACCTTAAGGTTGAGAGACCTGGTACCAAGGATTTAGGCGTGGCTTATGATCTCGCCTTCGAGGGTTTGGCGTGATATCGGCCACTATCGATTTGGCTGGCCTGCCAAAAGAGGCTCAACAGGCACTGAGGCAATTTCCCGAATTTGTAATTAGCAATTTTAATGATTCGGGCGCTAACGGCTTTGTGATGATGGGTCGTCATCAGGTTCTAAACAAAGATGTAGCAATTAAAATTTATTATCACGAAAAGGGGCAGATTGATCAGGAACCAGCACTTGTTTCCAAGGTTTTACACGATAACGTACTAAAAGTTTACGATGCTCGTAAGTTAGACGATACCTGCTCGTACTATATGATGCCTGTGGCAAATGAAGGAGATCTTGCGGGTTTTCTGGGGAAGTATTTCATTTCTCTGCATTTATCTCATAAGCTCCTGTGTCAGTTGTTGTCAGGGCTCTCGGCGCTCCACGCTCCTGGTATTTCCTTGGTTCATCGTGACTTGAAGCCAGAAAATCTTCTTATTCATGATGACGTATTATCCATCGCTGACTTTGGCTCGGTACGAAGGCTAGGTGATGATGGCAAAGCACCTGCCTCCAGACACAGCATATTATATCGACCTGCAGAGGCGTTCGGAAATGACGCTTTTTTTGACTCATCTTCAGACGTTTATCAGGCTGGTATGGTCGGTTATCTGTTGTTCGGCGGTAAGCTTACAAATGATCTTCTAGAATACCTGACGGAAAAAGATTTGTTAGGACTGGCTGAAGTGCGTAAAACAGGCGGCCAGTTCGAAGAGTCCCGCTTTGTCGATGAGTGCTTAGAGCGTCGAATTAAGAAAAATACTTTGCTGGATTGGAATAGTTTACCTCGTTATGTGCCAGTTTCACTTGTTAAGATTCTGAAGAAGGCTACAAAGCCTCACGGTCAGCGCTACCCAAGCGTCAGCGAATTTTTAGCAGCTCTTGCTCGCGCTAAGAAAGGTTTGCCAGATTGGATTGACACCGTCGACGGACCAATGTTGTGTAATTGGAGGAAACTGGATTATCTAATCTCTGAAAACAAGGAAGGTTACTGTATAAAAAAAGGAAAAGCGGGTGGCGGATCCCTTCGTAATGATAATAGCTTCCCTACCGGAGAGTTTTTAAAGGTTTTCGAGGATCTTAAAAACAAGCTCGGTTTTCCCTAAGTTGTTTGCACGATGATAATGTAACTTAAATTGCCTCTGGCTAGAGTTTGCGCTTTAAATCTTCTGTTTTTTTAACGGCGTCTCGCTCAGCAAGCTGTGTCCCTCGGCAGTTTTGCTAAGGTAGCTCCACGCTCAATCAGACTTGACTTCAATGAGCGAAGTAGATCGAGAGCAGTTGAGCCTAATTTCGTATCTGAGAAGTCGGGCTCAGAACAGTGAATCTCTACCAAGAGACCCTAGCTTCCCCATTCTGCTAACGGTTGATATTTCCTGACCTAAAAAAAGAAAATTATCTACCTCCGGAGGAGGAACACTATCTATAATCTCGCCGGCCCTTGCTATCTCTCTAAGCTCCATCAGCAGTCGCCCAAGTACATTAGCCCCAACCAATGTACTATTATTTTCTGGGACTGCCCCCCAAAACTTATCTTTCCTTGATTGTTCGACGATTGGTAGGTCTTGTGTTTCGAGAAGAAGCGTTGAGAACCTATCCCAATTCTGCACAATTTTACAGGTTAAGCACCACTTCATTATTCTAACCCGCATCCTGAGCCAGTCGACGCGGCTTTGATCTAAGTATGGCTTACTAACCATCTTAGCAGTCATCGGGCTATTTTTAGAGATGATTAATCTCTGCACATCCGGCAAATGAGGAAAACGGCATGACTGATACAATGCCTCAGACGTAAGCACTACAGTGTCATTGATTACTATAGGATATCCGGCGGCCATATTCGAAAGACCGCCAAACAGATCCTTGGTCTTCAAAAAAACGACACTACTTTCACGCTCGTAGGTTCGTATCGCAATTTTCCTCATATCAGATCAACCTCTAGAAATCATCAAACATACGCCGAAGTGCCGCATCCGCGTTGGTGGAGCGAGGGAATAGAGGGTGCCATGGATCACCGACCCACAACGCCAAAGGCGCGTTATTGGGGCAGTTTCTGTAAGTCACAACCATCGTTCCAAAACCTAATGTATCTAAGTTACTAAATCCTAAGGGCCTATGTGCAGTTTTTAGATTCGGACAAATAGATCTAATGTACGCCCCTTTAATCAAAAACTGTTGCTCTAGAAGATGCCTGCCTGCTTCGGAAGAAAAATATTGAAGCTTACCTGTGCTTCCTGGCACCCGATATACCGGCTCGAACTTCATGCCTTCGATATATGCTTTCACCAACCCATCATCAGAGCCCGTAATAGGCCGCAATACATCGCTTACATTATTATAGTACTTTCTATCTTCAGGCTTAACCGAATATCCCCAATTCAGCTTGATTTGCTTTCCGCTTTGCCCAATAACCTCCAGCAGCTTTTTATTTGTTATGAAATATCCATACTCATGCAGAACCATTATGCAGACCCATAGGGTGCATTTTGTCGGAGCAGAGTCTCTGATCCAAGAGCTTATATCTGAAAAAACGCGACTACCTGAGCATAGCATATCATCCATGTAATAGTAGGCAGGCGCACCTACAGAATTTACCGCGGGGGCTACTCCGAATTTTTCAGAGATTTTAGAAGAAATCAGCTCATTTAAATCGTGCTGACTATTCCCACCTTTTTGGATTTCTAGCAAGGAAGCACTTTTCCAATACTGAGCAGGATCATTTCCAACGAAATGTGGATTTTCTACAAGATTTGCAAACTCGGCAATGACCTTAGCCTTAGAAAAATAACTTTTCTCTAAAACACCCACCAATTCTTTCAGGACATTTAGAGCCGAGTCCTCAGGAAATTGAGACAACCATTTTTCGACGTGCTCTACATCAGGTGGAAGTCTATCATGTGCTCTGTAATCGCTAATAATGACCAGTAAACGCTGGATTAAAGCCGCTCGCTCATTCATGTAGATCTCACTTCCAGTTGTGAAAAGAGCCACTATATTGCCACTGCTTCAGCTTCCGTGGTAGCCAGGTTTTTGTACGAAAAGTGCCTGAGCGACGATCATGCTGCGTTTAAAACAGGCTCGAAAATGCTCATTTACAGCCAGTAAACTCCGCTTCCTCGCTTGTTTTTGCCTTGCCTGATCGCCGCCCGGAGACTTTTCGTACAAAGCCTAGACACTTTTGAGCGGCTGCGTTTGGCCGATTGCTGCCCGTGAATGCAATCAGAGGCAGCCTTTCCCATTCGAGTTGTGACGTCTCGATTCAAATGCTGATCAGCCAATGCGTGCGGCTATTGGAGGGCGTTAGGCTACGCCCACCAGCCCATAGATTTTTAACAAGTGACCTGTTCTGGTAGCTTACGACGCTCACAAGGATTTGACAGGAGGTCATAGTGACTAAGCCAGCAGCGCGTAAGAGTGATCCATACAGGTGCCCATTGCCAGGGCACGGCACCAACCCTATTTCGGTCGGGTCTCCCGACGTGTTTTTCGACGGACTGGCTGCGGCTCGGCAAGGTGACGTGTGCACATGCGGGAGTGCGCTTGCATCTGGGCTGTCTTCGACTGTATTCATCAATGGTAAGAATGCCGCAACCATCGATACGGGTGGCGCTCACGGCGGCGTCGTTGTTGGCGGGTCGGGGACGGTGATAATCGGTGATACCCATTCGCCCTGTGAGTTTGTTCCTCCTGCGCCGTTAGCGGGGTATGCGCGTTGGATCGGCTTCAGAATACCTGCGGACGAGAGCTACGAAGGCCTATCCTGCACCGCGCATTTTGATGACGGCTCATCGTTGCCCGGTGTATTTGATAAAGACAATGCCATTAAATTTTCGAACCTATCGGGGAAGGCGTGCGTGATGCTCCAATTTGAAGAGCAAGCATCCGAAGAAGCGGCATCTCTCACCGAAAGTCTATTGAATTCTATTCTGGGATAAGGACCATCCTATGACAGAGCCGTACATCGTCACTGGCAGCTATGTCGTCCAGCGAGAGCACGCCTTGCAAGACTCGCCTCTTGATCGAGCTTTAGAGCTGATGGAGGGCTCCGCGCTGCGGTTTTCACTGGATGCGATATCTGATGAAAAAACTCGAGCGAGCTATATCAAGAACATCCAGCGCATGTCTCAGCAAACACGCGATGACGTGAAAGCTGGAAAGATTACGGCGCAAGAGGGAGTGAAGTTCAGTCATGAGATGCGCAACAAAATCATGGTTGAGCATCGCAAATTCACCTCTGCGCAGGGGCTGGCAATCGCCCAGAGGAAGAAAAAAAGTGGGTCGGAGCTCAAAACGCTTTTAAATATGTACTCTGAAAACTTATTTCAAAAGAGCTACGACAGCCTTTCGGAAGTAGAGAAGAACAAAGTCCATTACACCATTCTGGAATCTTCGGGCCGAGATAATGCCAAGTTCTCGGCCGGTACAAAAAAAATGCTGATCATGGGCAAGCTCGGTGTTGTTGTGACGGCGGCTCTGGCGACATATCAGATATTGAATGCTGAAAACAAACCTAAGGAAGCTGCGCGCCAAGGAATCATTGTCGGTGCTGGGGCATTTGGTGGGATTCTAGCGGGATTGGGCGTCAGCGCATTTTGCGGACCTGGTGCTCCCATTTGTGCAATCGCAGTGGTTTTTGCTGGAACAGTCGCAGGCGGTGTTGCAGGCGAAGCTGTTGCGACCTCATTGGATGAAGAGCTTGAGGAGTTCACGCATTGGGACATCTTCTGACTGAGCCACAACTGACAAAGGTCAGAGCGGCACTCTCCGAGCCATTCAACGATTTTCCGGTCGAATATGACTATCTGGCGAGAAAGGTCAGAGGCGTCGACCCTGACATTCTTTACGAAATTCTCTATTCAGAGGTCGCACCGGTTTGCTTCACCAATCTTGTGGCCGCAGTACCCCCGGTATGGACAGGTTTCGATCCTGACATACTCAGAGAGTCGATAGAGGAAAGGTTGGCTGCGAGAAAACGTAATTGGTTTCGTCGGCAGTTCGATAAGGTGTTGGTGCGCTGGCTGAAATACAACTACGCCTATATTTGGAAGGAAATCGCCAGCAGATTGTGATCCAGAATGCTTCAAGGCCTCCGCTTGGTGAACCTTGAAGACTGGCGACCACCGCAGCTGCTTTTTCAAGCAAAAGGCAGCCTCCATCGGAAAGAGTGGGAGATCACGAGATGCTGCGTGGAGCTGAGAACAGTGAGATGTTGCGGGAATACTACGAGATTCTGGTTACTCCAGAGGCCAAGCACGCGCTCTTGTAAATGATTGGATGGGCATCAACGCTGAAAGACTATGACTGCTTTCCAGGCTCGCACGGATACATCAAGGATTTTCGTTTCTTGCGCGATGACGACTGCGATTTTGCATTCATTCCGAACCAAAAGTGGATGTTGTTCTACTTCAGAAAGCCGTGCCTCCGTCTCCAAAAATTTTCGCGTGAGGAAATTTTTGGAAGAATTCCCGACGTAAAAGAGAATGCAATCGGAGAGTTTACTGTCAGGCTTAAAAGTATGAGCGACGTCATGCGCTTAGCTAGTTACATCGAAAGTTAGATGCGATCACGGTGATATTTATTCGGTTGCATCAGTCGCCTCCGAACAGCCAGCCGCAATGGGCCGAAATCGGTCGTTGTGTTCATTTTTTTTCAGTTTTCTCCGGTATGGCGGCCTAATCGCCGCCATAGTCGGGGGCCGGTTACTCCGTCGGCACTACGTTATCCAACGCCCGATTCACCGCCAACTCTCCAAGCATCACCACCTGCGCAATGCCTTGCAGTGTCTTGCGTGCCGGTCCGTGAACCAGACTGATCACATCCCCAAGCATCACCGAAGCCGAGCCGAGTGATTCGCTGGCATTCACCAGCAGTTCTTCAGTCTTGGTTTTCGGATTGGCGATAAACATCGTGTTGGTTTGGTACGGGGTGGCCATGATTTCGGGGGCCGGGCCGAGGTAATGGGAGAGGGCACGATCCACGGCTTCGTTGAATTTCTTTGCGTCGGGGGTTTCGTCGCCCGCGATCGGATCTGTTTCGGGCGGATTCGGCGTAATTTTGAACATAGATGAAACTCCAGGATGAAAAATGGAGCCATCACTTTCGCTACCAAACGAGGGTGGTGGCCAAACGCAGGTTGGTAGACCGGTCACCTGGATACCCGGCGCGTCCGAAGACGCCCTACGCATGGCCACCATAAACAGCGGACGAAGACGTCCGTGCAAATAGATCTGCGATGCGACAGGTATGCCGGGCTACCAAACCCGATCACTGCTATTCAGTGACCGACCCACAATAGAACCCGCATCCAAGGCGCACAAGCCGGCGGATTCTGGCGTAGTCGTAGGCAACGGCGCAAGGCGTTGTAGGTTGGGATGACGTAACTTGGGGTGTCTTTAAACAAAGTCCAGGAATTGCTTCAACAGGGCAGTTCGAGCTGTTTTGGCGATGTCTTTGTGGACTGGAGGAGCGAGAGCAGTTTCGCGATCCATCGAAGCAAGTCCCGTCGCTAGAGGGGGACTTAATTCGCCAGCGAAATCAGCGTGTCGATCACATTAATCGGCACATAAATCAGCGTAATCCCCGCATACGCTTTACGCGACCGAGCCACAAACGCACCAATCGGCAACGCAATCATGATCACATCCAGCAAACCCCACAGCGCCAGCGGCGAGGCCTGAAACAACGTGACATTAACGATAAGCCCCAGGCACAGATACGAGGACAGCGACAGCAATGCATAGCGCCCATCCTGTTCGAAATACACGCGCAACCCGTTCTGCTCATCTTCACTGCGGCTCGGCAGCAACAACGCCGCCGTGACGAACAGCGACAGTGTCAGCATCACCAACAGTAGAAATTCGAGAAACGAGAAGGTCTGTTTCACCGCCGACAGTGCGTTGACGGCCCACCAGAATTGCAGCTGCATGGTAAACAGCATCACCGCCCAGACCAGCGCCACCCAATCTGGCTTGGCCACTCGGCGGATGCGGAACACCGTTAATACGCCGAGCAGCAGGCGGGTGACGGAGAGTCCGAGGATCATTGAGAGAACGGTGGCGACGATCGGGAAGTTGCTCATCTTGCCTCTCGTGAACTCGGTTCTGGCTGTAAGGGTGTTTTGGGCAGACTAGGTGGGGCCGGGAGGGTCGTCAAACGTGGCGGTGCGGTTGGGTTGGCAGAAATCGGCAGCGGATTCTTGCTGCGCGGAGGTAATGGATTAGGATGCCCGCAGGCTGGAATGGATCTTCTCGACTAAGGATGTATGGTTTATGGAATCTGCTTTTTCGCAAGTCACCGAGCGTTTGCACAACCGCCGGTTTTCCGTGGCGAATAACGCTCAGGGCTTGTCCGATGCACGCACGGTGTTTGAATACTTCGTCGAAGGCGCGGCGGTTTGGGGGACTTATGCGGGTGGGCATATTCGCATGGGCAACCAGGTTGGGCGGGTGACCGGGCCTGACAGTATCGAGCTGCTTTATCAGTGCATCACCACGGATGGCGAGATTCGCGCGGGTTGGTCGCGGGGCGTGGTGGGGGTTGATGAGGCGGGGCGGACGACGTTGCGGTTTGTGTGGGGGTGGTTGTCGGGGGCCGAGGGGGGCGGGGAGTCGAGTTATGTTGAGGTGGTCGCGTAGCCGAATGATTTTTAGGTACGCGAGCCCTTCAATTACGGCAAATCCAATGAAGTCTTACTCACGGCAGCTACATCCCACGTCCGCATCACCTGCGTAATCGCCGCATCAATACTCTCAATCGGCGTGTCATCCCGAGCAAGGATGGAAATCCCCTGCAGGAAACTGTCGAACACCGTCGCCATGGCGGCGGCGTTCGTGTCGTCCGCTAACAGTCCTTCACTCACACCACGCTCGACACACGCCACAATCCCCGCGCGGGTTCGGGCGCGGGAGTGGGTGAGGGCTTGCGCGACGTGGGCGTTTTCCGGGCTGGGCGCGCTCATGACGCCGAGGGTGACCATGCAGCCTTTGGGGTGGCCGTCGTCGCATTGCATGCGGGCCGACTGGCGCAGTGCGGTTTCGATGGCTTGGCGTGGCGGCAGGGTTTCGTCCCACAGGCATTCGGTGACTTGGGCGAAGGTCGTCAGGTAGCGCTGCACGCATTCGTCGAACAGGGCTTCTTTGGAGCCGAACGCGGCGTAGAAGCTCGGTGCGGAAATGCCGCCGCCCAGTTCAGCCTTCAACAGTGAAAGGGATGTCGAGTCGTAGCCGTGTTGCCAGAACAATTGCATGGCTTGGTCGACGGCGTCGTCGCGATCGAATGCGCGGGGGCGGCCGGTTCTGGCCATAGCAAAGACTCCTCGGAAAGTGATTTGGATACTAGTCGATACATAAGTCGTTGACAACGGGCCTCGGCTGCCGCCAGTATTTTATATCGATCGGTATTTAAGTCTGACATTCTGCTCATAAGGAGTTTCCCGTGACACCTTCATTGACTCTAACGGCGGCGCCCAAACGCCTGCCCATCGGCGCGCTGCTGGCGCTGGCCATGACCGGTTTTATATGCATCGTCACCGAAACCCTGCCCGCCGGGCTGTTGCCGCTGATCAGCGACGGCCTGGCGATTTCGCCTTCGATGGCCGGGCAGATGGTCACCGCGTATGCGCTCGGCTCGGTGCTGGCGGTGATCCCGATGACCATTGCCACTCGTGGCTGGCGTCGACGCAATGTGTTGCTGCTGACCATTGTCGGCTTTCTGCTGTTCAACTCGATCACGGCGCTGTCGTCGCACTATGGCGTGACGCTGGTGGCGCGTTTCTTTGCGGGGGTGGCGGCAGGGTTGGCGTGGAGTTTGTTGGCTGGTTATGCGCGGCGGATGGTCGAGCCTGAGCAACAGGGCAAGGCGTTGGCACTGGCCATGGTCGGTACGCCGATTGCCTTGTCACTGGGCGTGCCGCTCGGCACTTGGTTGGGTGGCCTCGTCGGGTGGCGCACGACGTTCGGGTTGATGTCGGCCCTGACTTTGATGCTGATCGTCTGGGTGTTGGTGAAGGTGCCGGATTATCCGCCGCAGCCTGCGCATCAGCGTCTGTCGTTGCGCCGCGTGTTGACCACGCCGGGTGTGCGGCCGGTGTTGGCGGTGGTGATCAGCTGGATGCTGGCGCACAACATTCTCTACACCTACATCGCCCCGTTTGTGGCGCCGGCGGGGTTGGCGGATCGTGTAGATCTGGTGTTGTTGGTGTTTGGTCTCGCGGCGTTGGCGGGGATCTGGCTGACGGCGAAACTGGTTGAGCCGCTGTTGCGCAAAACGGTGTTGGTGAGCCTGGCGACGTTTGCACTGGTTTGCGTGGTGTTTGGCTTTTTCGGGCGTATGCCGCAGGTGATTTACCTGGGCGTGTTGGTGTGGGGATTGAGTTTTGGCGGTGCGGCGACGCTGTTGCAGACGGCACTGGCAGATGCCGCCGGTGATGGCGCTGATGTCGCGCTGTCGTTGAATGTGGTGGCTTGGAACAGCGCGATTGCCGGCAGCGGGGTGGTCGGCGGGGTGTTGCTCGACCGCTGGGGCGTCGCCTCGTTTCCCTGGGCCATGGTGGTGCTGGTGAGCGTGGGGTTTGTTATTGCCTTCGGCGCGCGGGTGCACGGATTCAGATCGGGGCCGCGTGTTGCTGGAGCGGCCGCGGTTGCCGGGCATTGATGCCCGGGGCGCGCATTGCGTTGGCCCGAGGGCGACCATGGCACGCTTAGCGCTTTTGACCTGAATCTGAATGTCGTCAACGTCGGCAACCGGCCAGAACGTCTCATCTGAAACCGTGGCTTTGCAGCCATGTTATGGTCTCGAAACCAAAAGAAAGCCCACGGAATTCAATCATGGAACTGGTTCGACTCACTCCCGCGGAATATCACACCAACGACAGCTACTGGCGACTTTTCAAGGTCGCAGATGGCTCTGTCTATATCCTCGTCGAGTGTGAAGCGTCCTTTGTGGGCTACCAAGCCATGATCAAGCTCAACGCAGAGGAGTTGCGCGACTACCACGGTTTGGGCTGGCTATCGATTCAGCATCTGGCGAACCGGATCAATTATTTTGTCAGTGATTACAGCGGCCGCAGGATCACCGGGCCTTTGCTTGAGCAAGCCAATCAGCTTTCGACGCGCTAGTTCTGTTGGCACAGCCCCTTGGAATCCGCCAACCCGCCCTCATAACCATCGCTATACCCAACACCCCGAAGAGGAACGACACGCCATGACCACTCAAACCGAAACCGCCATCCTCGCCGGCGGCTGCTTCTGGGGCATGCAGGATCTGCTGCGGCGCTATCCCGGCGTGTTGCAGACCCGCGTCGGTTACACCGGCGGCGATGTGCCGAATGCCACTTATCGCAACCATGGCGACCACGCCGAAGCCATCGAAATCACCTTCGATCCGGCGGTGATCAGCTATCGACAGATCCTTGAGTTTTTCTTCCAGATCCACGACCCGAGCACGCCCAACCGGCAGGGCAACGACCTTGGACGCAGCTATCGTTCGGCGATTTACTACCTCAACGAAGCGCAGCGCGACATCGCCGAGGACACGGCTGCCGATGTCGACGCCTCAAAACTGTGGCCGGGCCGCGTGGTCACCGAAATCGAACCGGCGGGGCCGTTCTGGGAAGCGGAGCCGGAGCATCAGGATTACCTCGAGCGTATTCCGAATGGCTACACCTGCCATTTCATTCGGCCGAACTGGAAGCTGCCGAAGCGCGCGTGAGCGGTGCACGCCGCTCATTCAGCGCCACTTCAGTGGTTGCGAGGCTGAAAGAGTTTGCGACTTCGCGGGCAAGCCCGCGAAGAGGCGAGGGCTCATGGCGCCGTTTTAGCCCTGCGCTTGATCCTTCAAATCATCCAGCGCATCGATGATCGCCTCATCGCTGTCGGCCATTGCGTCTCGCATGTCTTTAGCGAGGGTGCTCTGGACGGCCATGAATTTTTCGGCCAGATCGCGGCCCTTTTTCGAACTCTGGATGATCGTCATCGCCTGCTCGGGATGCTGGTTGGCGCGAATCAGCAGGTCAAGCTCATCGTTGTTGAAGTGATTGGCATAGATTTCCACGACCATGCCCTTCAGGTCGTCAGGATCGATGTTCTCTCGCACAACGTTGCGAATCTGTTCGCGTTCGAGCATCGGGTAGCGGGAGGCATAACCGCTGGACGCGGTCTCGACCATGCTCGCGTATTGCTTGGTCATGCCACTGGACTCGACAAACGCCTGCGCCTTGTCCTTGTTACCCCCACAACCCGCCAGCGCCGCTGCGGCCAATACAGCCAGCATAAGTTTTTTCATGCTCATGAGCATTTTTCCTTGAATGATCTGTAAGTGCAGAGAGCGCCACAAGTGTCCCTGTCTCTCACTCCAAACAGTGTTTAGGGGGAATGTGGAAGTGATCGAAGAGTGTTGCCGTTAATGCCGACTGACCTGCTTGAGGCGGTCTCGCCCAGTACCCAAGGTCCGGGTGCATGTTCAATCACGCTTTGCCAAACCCGAGGAAAGAACGCAGTTTATTGCCCCACTTGCGCTCATAGAAGGGCGTGGTTTCCCTGAGAAAGTAATCACTCAGGCCAGCTTCACCTTGGGACACCCGGCACAAATCAACCGGCTCGCCCTGCGGTGCGGTATCCCCGGCAACATTGCCCGCCTCACGCATAACACGGTCAATATCGCCGTCCGCCTCGATACCCACGATCAAGTGCGGTTTTTCATCCTGCGAGGTGTCATGCATCAATGCGAGAAACGCGCGCTTCACATTGGGATGTTTGGCGAGCAACTGCGTGAGCGAATGGACCATTTTGGATGGGTATTCGGTGGGCTGGCCGAGCAGCACGTTGGTTTCTTTCTCGACCGTGCGTTGCGTGGCGGTCTGGCCAACGGCATCGGCGAGCAAATTGTGCACCTCTTGCGGGAAAAACTCTTTGCCGTACGGCGACTTCGGATTCAGACAGAGCAGGGCGCCCAGTGTGATTTCGAACAACGATCGGGCGGGTATTTCGAGGTAGGACTGCTCGCTGTCGATGGACTGTTGCAGTGTTTGCAGTGACGAGAAAAACGGGATGACCGGGGTGCCGTCCGGTTTTTGCCAATGGGCGATGCTGATGTTGCTGCCGGCTTCGAGATTGACGTGGCCGTCTGCTTCTCCGGCGGTGCCGAGAATGTAAACGTTCGAATTCAACAGGGTGTTGAAAAACTCGGGACGATGTGCCGGTTCGTCGGCGGCCCGTTTGAGGCTTTTTTCCAGCAGGTTTTCTGGTTGGGTATCCATGGTGTTCATCCGTGACTCGGTCTAAAACAGAGCAAAGCGTCGATCAGTTACATCGACGCTGGTTCGACTGACGCCTTCGCGGGCAAGCCCGCTCCCTCAGGTTTGCGGGTCGCTCACAAAGTCGCGGTACAGCGCAGATCATTGTGAGAGCTGGCTGGCCAGCGATGGCGGTGGATCAGTCAACTTCTTCGGCACAGCCTATCCGCCATCGCCAGCAGGGGGAAGGCTTCAGAGCAGGCTCCACGACACCCCGACATAAACCCCCATCCCTTCACCCGGCGTAGACCGTGCGGCATCCAGGCCTTTGTCGTCATACCCCGGCGTAACCGTGGCCGCGTAGTGCTTGTCGGTCAAATTGCGCATATCCACCCAACCCTGCCAGTCACCCTTCGGCGCGTTGTACCCCAGCGTCGCGCCGAACAGTGCGTAAGGATCAGCGTAATAACTGTTGGCGTAATCCACCGCAACTTTGGACACCAGTTGCGTATTCACCGCCGCAAAGAAACCCTGCGGCCAGTCGTAGCGCAATTCGCCCTGGTAGTAATGCATCGGCAGACCGGGTAAGCGGTTGTCACCAAAACGATCATCATCGCGATAGTGGAAGTCGCTGAAGGTATACGCCTGACGCAAGCTCAACTGACGGCCATCGGCGGCCGACCAGAGTTTGCTGTTGAGGCTCGCTTCGATGCCTTGGTGCACGGTCGGGCTGGCGTTGAGCTCATACGGTGTGACAGCGTTGGGATCCGGCAACACCGACAACAATTCATGCCGTACTTGCGCGTAGTACCACGCCAGGCTCCATTCGCCGACGGCGCTGTCGCCACGACCGCCCAGTTCCAGCGTGGTCGCGGTCTGGTTTTGCAGTTCGATCGGGTCTTTCTGCGTGCCGGTCGCCGCGCCGTTGCCAGCCGGGAAGCGCACGTTGGAGCTGTAGATCAGCGACCACGGGTGCGGCGCCTCGACCGCGCGGCTGAGGTTGCCGAACACTTGCAGGTCCGGGGTGATCTGGTAGCGCAGGCCAAGGCGCGGTGCGTAGTCCCAGTCGTTCATGCTGGTTTTGCCGCCGCTCTGCGGGTAGGTCACAGCGCTTTCGCGGCGGGTGTAGATGGCAGCGAGGCCGGTGGTCAGCCACAGGTCGTCGGCAATTTCCAGGTCGTTGCCAAAATGCAGAACGGTGTCCGACCCTTGATAGGTGAAGTTGCGCATGCGCGTGCCCGGCACGTAGCTGGCAGTGTTGCCGGTGGGGATGCGCACGAACTCGCTGGCGCCGTCGTTGGGCAGGTGTTTGGTCACGCGCAGGCCGACATTGCTGCGGCTTTCCATGCCGAAAATCGTGTCGCGGCGTTTGTAGTCAAACGTGCCGCTGACGTCGGTGTAAGCGACCTTCAAGCGGTTCGGGCCTTCACGCAGGTCCATCGGGTAGTCGTGGTAAACGAGGCCGGTCTGGATGCTCGAATCGTCGTCGATGTAATAGGTGGTCTTGTTGCCGATGAAGGTGCTGCCCGGCTGTTTTCGGCTATCGTCGCGCGCCACATAGGACGGGTTGGCCGCGCGAGGCGAGTGCTCGATGGAGTGCTTGGTCACGCGACCGGCGAGGTCGTTGTCGGTCTCGCGGTAGCGGATATAGAAGCGGGTTTCCAGGTTCGGGTTGAAGCGATAGCCGAAGTTGGCGATCACGCCTTTGCTCTCGCTGGCGGTGTGATCCTGATAGCCATCGGCGTTGGAGTCGGTCAGCGACACGTAGTAATCGAAATCGCCGAGCACTTGCCCGGAACTGACCTGGCGCTGCTGATAGCCGTGGCTGCCGGTGGCGTAGCGCACCTGAAGTTTCGGCGCGTTGTAGCCGGTGTGGCTGACGTAATCGATGGCGCCGCCCAAGGCCAGCGAACCGCGATCAAAGCCGTTGGCCCCGCGCAATACTTCAACGTGATCGACCCACAGCGGTTCGAGCAATTCATAGGGCGTGCCGCCCGGACCGCTCAGCGGCAGGCCGTCGAGCATGGTGTACAGCCCCGACGCGTGAGCGCCCGGTGCGCGGTTGATGCCTGAGCCACGCACCGAGATTTTCACGCCTTCGTTGCCCGCCGACTGCGCATAAACCCCCGGCTGATACGCCAGCACATCCTGATTGCTCGCCACCCGGCCCTGCAATGGCTGACGCATGTCGACCACGTTGGTGCCGCCGGGCACCTGATCGAGGCGGGCCTTGGCTTCCTCAACAGAGACATCACTGCCGTTGCGATCCTCGGCCGAAATCAGCACTTGCCCCAATTCCAGACCTTGAGTCTCGGCCATCGCCGGGCAGGCTAGGGCCAGGCCGAGCAGGGCGGTGGGCAGGGATTTGGACGACGGCATCGAAAAACTCCAGGCAGGCAAGAACGGGCAATGAACAGTGCGACGTAACAAAGAACGAACGAAACACATGGCAATTTGGCTTTTTGCCCGGCAATGGCAAACAGCACGGCATGAACTAACCTCACGTGTCTGGTGCATCCCGTCAATCAACAGTCTGTTTCTGCATTTATTGGAGAGGGCCAAGGTCATGGCAAAAGACAAAAAGAACGCCGCCAAGGCGCCTGAAACCCCGAAGTTGAAAAACAAGGATTACCTCGAGCAGTTGCGCAAGCTGCACGTCGAACTGGTCAAGTTGCAGGAGTGGGTGATCGCCAAGGGCGTCAAGGTCTGCATTGTCTTCGAGGGGCGTGATGGCGCCGGCAAGGGTGGCACGATCAAGGCGCTGACCGAACGCGTCAGCCCGCGTGTCTTCCGCGTGGTGGCGCTGCCGGCGCCGACCGATCGCGAGAAAAGCCAGATGCATGTGCAGCGTTATTTGCCTTATCTGCCAGCGGGCGGCGAAGTGGTGATTTTCGACCGCAGTTGGTACAACCGCGCTGGCGTCGAACGGGTGATGGGCTTCTGTACGGACGAGCAGGCTGACAAGTTTCTCAAGTCCGTTCCGTGGGTCGAACACGCCATCGTCCAGTCCGGGGTGATCCTGCTCAAGTATTGGCTGGAAGTCAGCCCCGAAGAGCAGACCCGCCGGCTTGAGGCGCGCATCAACGACGGACGCAAGACCTGGAAACTGACACCGATGGATCTCAAGTCCTACAGTCGCTGGTACGACTACTCACGGGCGCGGGATGAAATGTTCAAGTACACCGACACCGAACATGCGCCGTGGCGGGTGGCCGATTCCAACGACAAGCGCCGTGCACGGCTGAACATCATCAGCGATGTGCTCAGTAGCATTCCTTATGAGGATGTGAAACGCGAGAAGGTCGAGTTGCCCAAACGGCAGAAACCGGGCAAGTACCGGGAGCCGGATTATCCATACCAGCGGGTGGCCGAGAAGTTCTGACAAACCGCCCCAATCCCTGTGGGAGTGAGCCTGCTCGCGATAGCGGTGCGCCAGCCAACACATCCGCCACAGGCAATCCGCTATCGCGAGCAGGCTCACTCCTACAAGGTTCAGCGGTGTATCCATGATTGCTGATCGGCCAAGCCCTTTAGAAGCAAGCAGTCCATCCGTCGATTACGCTGAACCACTGTGATCTCGTGTCTTTCTATCAAGGAAGTCCCCCACGAGATCACCCCCGATGTTCGATCAGCGCAAACGAGAAAAACAAGAAAAACTGGCAGCATGGCGAAAACTGGCGACGCAGGCGCAGATGCGCCTGGACCCGGAAGAACAGTACGACGAACTGCTCAAGGCTGCCGATGAAATGGAGGAGCAAGGGCTGATCACCAGCGCCGAGTGGCGGCAGTTGGTACGTGATGCGGGCAACGTGTTTACCGCTGACTCGAGTCGAATAAACGGTTGAATCGCTCAAGTCACGCGTCCCTTCTTCGCTTTCAGGGTGGCGCCTCTGGAATCTTGTAGCAACCGCGCAAATGCTGCTTTGTCGATCGGCCGGCTCATGAAGTAACCCTGCACTTCGTTACATTGATCGACCCCGAGAATATCCAGTTGCTCTTCGGTCTCGACGCCTTCGGCGGTCACGGTCAGGCCCATGGCTTTGCCCAACCCGATGATCGCCTGCACCACCGCACGATCATTGGTGCCGCTGCTGATCGAGGCGATGAAGCGCTTGTCGATCTTGATCCCGTCGAACGGATAGGCGCGCAAGTAACCGAGCGATGAGTACCCGGTGCCGAAGTCGTCCATGTTCAGGCGCACGCCGAGTTCTTTCAGGGCATTCATGGTGGTCAGGGCGCCGTCGGTGTCATTGAGCATTACGTTCTCGGTAATCTCCAGCTCCAGGCGACTGGCCGGGAAGCGGGTTTGCACCAGCACTTCGCGAACATCCTCGACCACATCGCTGACGGCAAATTGCGCCGGCGACAGATTGACCGAGAGCAGAATATCCTCCGGCCAGCCCAGCGCGGTTTCGCAGGCTTCGCGCAGCACCCAGCGACCGAGCGGGACGATCAGGTCGGTCTGCTCCGCCAATGGAATGAACAAGTCCGGACCCAGCAAGCCCTTGGTCGGGTGTTGCCAGCGCACCAGCGCTTCGACCGAAACGATGTGCTTGCCATCGACCTTGTAGCGCGGCTGATAGTGCAGGATGAATTCGTTGTGTTTGAGCGCGTGACGCAAGTCATCCTCCATCTGCCGGCGCGTCTGGATCTGATCGCTCATGTGCGCTTCGAAATAACACCAGGTGTTCTTGCCCTCGGATTTGGCCTGATACAGAGCGATGTCGGCATAACGGATCAAATCGCTGGGCACATACCCGTGGCGTCGGCTGAGCGCGATGCCGATGCTGGCGCCGATATGCAGCGGATGATGCTCGAAGATCACCGGTTGATGCAGGCTGCCGATCAGACGGGTGCAGAATTTGTCGATTTCGTGCGGACTGTCCATGCCGTTGAGCACCACGATGAATTCGTCGCCGCCCAGACGCGCGACGATGTCATGCTCGCGGGTACATTCACGCAGGCGCACAGCGACTTCTTGCAATACGGCATCACCGGCCGGATGGCCAAGTGAATCGTTGATCGGTTTGAAGTTGTCGAGGTCGATCATCAGCAACGACAGTGGCGGCGCGTGCTCCTTGAGCAGCAGCGCTTCATCCAGATAACGCGCGAGTTTGTTGCGATTGGGCAGGCCGGTGAGGGCGTCGTGCATCGACAAATGCTGGATCTGCGCATGGGCGGCGACTTCGTCGGTAATGTCGCTGGCGGTGCCGCGATAGCCGATGACCGCGTATTTGGCGAAGATCGGCCGGGCGGACAACCGACAGTGGCGTTGCTGGCCGGCGTGGTCACGGTAGGTGCAGCGTAAATCACTGGCGTTGTTTTCCTCGGTGAGTTTCTTCAGCCACAGTTCCAGTGGCGTGGTGTCGCAAAACAGCAACTGGCCGATGTCTTGCCCCAGCCACAGGGTTTGCGGGTAACCGGTCACTTCGCTGAAGCGCGCCGACAGGTACGTCAGCGCCAGGTCGCGATCGACTTCCCAGATCCAGTCCGAAGCCGCTTCGGCCACCGCGCGAAAGCGTTCTTCGCTGGCTTCCAGCTCCCGGTTGGCGTTTTCCAGTGCTTGATTTGAGGTTTGCATGACGGCAAAACTCTGGTCGACGTACTGCGATGAACGCAAGGCGTGACGGAAGAAGTACGCGGTCAGCAGCATCAGCACCACAATCGTCGCGCCGAGTGGCGGCAGCAATGACCACAATAAATGTTGCCCGGGCCGTTCCAGATCAGCGACCAGGCTGTAACCGGTGCTGTCCAGCGGCACGCGAGGGCGGTTCGGGTCGAGCGTATCGTCCAGTGCCAGGGTCAGGTTATTCAAGCCGTAACCGCTGCCGATCAGGCGCAATTTGGTCGGCGTGAGTTTGTCGACGAACACCAGCACCGAAGAAGTCTGCGGATCGCCGAGTGGTCGCTCATCGTTGGGAATGATCGCTGCCGTCGACACCAGCGCCGGCCAGCCCTCGAACAGTGAATAGCGACTGACTGGCTTGGTCAGGTCACCTTGGCCCAACACTTGATCCAGTAATTCCGTGGCGCTCACCTGAACGAACGCGGACAGCTCGGCATCGACCATTTGCCCGCGCACCACCGCGTAACGGGTGCCTTCGCGGTTGAGGACGAACACGCCGTCATAGCCGTCACTGGTGAACAGGGTTTTGCCGAGGTTCTGCTCGGAGTAAGCCCAGTCGGTGTCGACCTGACCGCTCAAATGCTCGTAGGCGGTGGTCCAGTAGGCGTAGCTGGTGATGTAGTTTTTCGAGGCAGTGATGCGGTTTTCCAGCGCGCGAGCCGAGTAAAAGCCGGTCTTGTTGATCTCTTCGCTGTCCAGGCGCTCGGCGATACCCAGCAAAGCGACTGCCGCCGCAATTACACCGCTGACAAACAGCGCCCCGACCGCGAAGGCCAAGCGGCGGGTGACGGCGCTTTGGCGCGGTGGAAGCGGGGCTGCATAGCTGGAAAGGTCCATGTGCTCGTCCTTGATCCGCTGTCTTCTGAATCTAGAACCACGGCGCGGGCGCAATGTTCAGATTGTTCTCGGCGACTGCTCTGAAAGCGTAGTGAACCCCGCGTGATTTGTCTTCCCAAGAGCAGGACGCCGATCAGCGGCCAATCCCGAAAGGGCAAGACTTCCCGCGCAAAAACCGGATAATGGCCGCCATTCGTTTAGCCGTATTCTGGTAATCCCGCATGGAAATCAAGGTCAACTTTCTCGACAACCTTCGACTTGAAGCCAAGTTCGACGACTTCACGGTGATCGCCGATCAGCCCATACGCTACAAGGGCGATGGCTCGGCACCGGGGCCGTTCGACTACTTTCTGGCATCGTCGGCGTTGTGTGCGGCGTACTTTGTGAAGTTGTACTGCGACACGCGCAACATCCCCACGGAAAACATTCGCCTGTCGCAGAACAACATCGTCGACCCGGAAAACCGCTACAACCAGATCTTCAAGATCCAGGTGGAATTGCCGGCGGACATCTCCGAGAAAGATCGCCTGGGCATCCTGCGTTCCATTGATCGCTGCACGGTGAAGAAGGTCGTGCAGACCGGCCCGGAATTCATCATTGAAGAAGTCGAAAACCTCGATGCCGATGCCCAGGCCTTGTTGATGCCGGTTGCCGGCTCGGACGCAGGCACTTTCATCGCTGGCAAGGACCTGCCGCTGGAGCAGACCATCGCCAACATGTCGGGCATCCTCGCCGACCTCGGGATGAAGATCGAAATCGCCTCCTGGCGCAATATCGTGCCTAACGTCTGGTCGCTGCACATCCGTGATGCGCATTCGCCAATGTGCTTCACCAACGGCAAGGGCGCGACCAAAGAGGGCGCACTGGCCTCGGCATTGGGCGAGTTCATCGAGCGCCTGAACTGCAATTTCTTCTACAACGACCAGTTCTGGGGCGAAGAGATCGCCAACGCCGAGTTCGTCCACTATCCGGACGAGCAATGGTTCAAGCCGGGCCCGAAAGACGAGTTGCCGAGCGAGATCCTCGACGAATACACCCGGAAGATTTACAACCGTGACGGCGAATTGCGTGGCTCGAACCTGTTCGACACCAACTCCGGCAACACTCAGCGTGGCATCTGCTCGCTGCCGTTCGTGCGCCAGTCCGACAGTGAAGTGGTGTACTTCCCGTCCAACCTGATCGAAAACCTCTATCTGAGCAACGGCATGAGCGCCGGCAATACCTTGGCCGAAGCGCAGGTGCAGTGCCTGTCGGAGATCTTCGAGCGTGCGGTGAAACGCGAAATCCTCGAAGGCGAAATGGCCCTGCCAGACGTGCCCCAGGAAGTGCTGGAGAAATACCCGAGCATCCTCGCCGGCATCAAAGGCCTGGAAGAGCAGGGCTTCCCGGTGCTGGTCAAGGATGCGTCGCTGGGCGGTGAATTCCCGGTGATGTGCGTGACCCTGATGAACCCACGCACCGGCGGCGTGTTTGCCTCGTTCGGCGCGCATCCGAGCCTGGAAGTGGCGCTGGAACGCAGCCTCACCGAGCTGTTGCAGGGCCGCAGTTTTGAAGGTTTGAACGACTTGCCGCAACCAACGTTCTCCGGTCAGGCCGTCACTGAACCGAACAACTTTGTCGAGCACTTCATCGATTCCAGCGGTGTCGTGTCGTGGCGCTTCTTCAGCGCCAAGCCGGACTTCGAATTCGTCGAGTGGGACTTCTCAGGCCAAGGCGAAAACTCCAACGCCGAAGAAGCCGCGACGCTGTTCGGCATCCTTGAAGACATGGGCAAAGAGGTCTACATGGCGGTTTATGAGCACATCGGTGCCAAGGCTTGCCGCATCCTGGTGCCGGACTACTCGGAGATCTACCCGGTCGAAGACCTGATCTGGGACAACACCAACAAAGCCCTGCAATTCCGCGCCGACATTCTCAACCTGCACAACCTGAGCAAAGTCGGCCTGCGCAACCTCGCCCAAGGCCTGGAAAACAGCGAGCAGGACGATTACACCGAGATCACCACGCTGATCGGCGTCGAGTTCGACGACAACACGCCGTGGGGCAAGCTGACGATTCTGGAATTGCGCCTGCTGATCTGCCTCGCGCTGCAGAAGTACGAGCAAGCCAAGGATCTGGTCGAAGCCTTCCTGCAGTACAACGACAACACCGTTGAGCGCGGCTTGTTCTATCAAGCGGTCAACGTGGTGCTGGAGATGGAGCTGGACGAAGATCTGCAGCTGGAAGACTACGAAGCCAACTTCCGCCGGATGTTTGGCGATGAGCGTATGGATGCGGCGATTGGCTCGGTCAACGGCAGCGTGCGCTTCTACGGTTTGACGCCGACCAGCATGAAGCTGGAAGGGCTGGATCGGCATTTGCGCTTGATCGAGAGCTATAAAAAGCTGCATACGGCGCGGGCGAATTTGAGGCAGGTTTAAGCCGGTTTCACATCGGGCTCGGTGGTGAATTCACCCCTCACCCCAGCCCTCTCCCCAAGGAGAGGGAGCTGATCTGTGAGCTTTTCAAAATCCTAGTTCGGCTCGCTATCTCAGGTCGGCGTATTTCAACCAGACGCCTCGGTCAGTCTCCTTTCCCCAAGGAGAGGGCTGAGGTGAGGATTTTGCAAAACCCGAGTTCGGCTCGATATCTCAGGTCGGCGTATTTCAACCAGACGCCTCGGTCAGTCTCCTTTCCCCAAGGAGGGGGCTGAGGTGAGGATTTTGCAAAACCCGAGTTCGACTCGCTATCTCAGGTCGGCGTATTTCAACCAGACACCGCAGTCAGTCCCCTCTCCCCAAGGAGAGGGCTGAGGTGAGGATTTTGCAAAACCCGAGTTCGACTCGATATCTCAGGTCGGCGTATTTCAACCAAACACCGCGGTCAGTCCCCTCTCCCTCTGGGAGAGGGCTAGGGTGAGGGGCTTTGGCTTTTCCGCCCATGCGCCGCATCCGCCAGTTGCCCGGTATCGACCCGCACAAACACCGAATCACCCACTGCCGTCAGCACATCCCCGGCAAACACCTCACAAATCACCCGAGTCTTGCGCCCGACGTCACCCTCGACTTTCGCCCGCAAAATCAGCGGTACGCCCATCGGCGTCGGTTTGATGAACTTGATGCCAAGGTTGCCAGTGACGCAGTCGATACGCGGCAGGCTGCCAGGTTCGCGGTTCTCCGCGCGGTAGTGGTAGGCCATGGCCGTCCAGTTGGAATGGCAGTCGACCAGCATCGCGATCAGCCCCCCGTAGACCAGATCCGGCCAGCCGCAGTACTTGGCCTCCGGCAGGTGTTCGGCAATGACGTGCACGCCGTCTTCATGCCAATGGCTTTTGACGTGCAGGCCGTGCGGGTTGCGGCCGCCGCAGCCGTAGCAGACGCCTTCGGGGGCAGCGAGGTCTTGCAGAGGAGTATCGAGGCTGGACATGGTTTTTATTATCCTGGGATGGTGAGCCCGGTCAGGCGCAGGCGATTGCGTCCGCCGCGTTTCGATTCGTAGAGGGCGGCGTCGCCTTGTTCGATCAGTGCGGTGAGGCTGGCAGGCGGTTTGTCGAACAGGCTGGCGCCGATGCTGAGGGTCACGGCAGCGGTGGTGGGGAATGTCTGAGAGGTCGTGTTCAGAAACTGCTCGCGCAGTGCGTTGCCCAGTTCCATGACGCGCTCACTCGATGCGCTGCTGAGCAGGATAACGAACTCGTCACCGCCCAGGCGCGCCGTCAACGCATTGCGCGGCAACACCGAGCGGATCATCTCGCTCAAGGCGATCAACAAGCGGTCACCGGCAGTGTGGCCGTACTGGTCGTTGACCAGTTTGAAGTTGTCGATGTCGATCAGCAGCAGGGCGCCGGGATGCTCTGGCGAAACCTGTTCGAGCAGGCGCGGCGCGCGTTTTTCCAGAGCGCGGCGGTTGTACAGGGCGGTCAGCGGATCACGCTCGGCAAGGCGGGCGATCTGTTTTTCCCGGCGATAACGTTCGGTGCCGGTCATCGACAGGGCGATCAACATGATCGCCATTGCGCCTTCGACCAGGGAAATTTGAATGATTTCGCCACGAAACGCCGCCAGATCGATCAGTGTGCCGGGAATCACCACCGTCAGGGCTTTGGCCACGTAGAAAATTCCGTGACCAAGCAGAACATAACGCAGCTGCACCGCGCCGACGCTCAACGATTTGCCATGGGGACGCAGCAGCGAGCTGGCCTTGAGGGTCGCTAGCGCCACCAGCAGCGAATTGGCCGCCAGCATGACCTTCGACCACAGCGGCCCGTCTGGCAGCAACAGCATGACCAGCCAGGTGACGAAGATCAGGTACCAGGCCGGCGAAAGCCGTATCTGGGTGAAGCGCGCCACGCCGAGCAGGAACAGAAAATGCGCGGTCACCAGCAGCCCGTTGGCAAACCAGATGCCGATCAGCAGAAAACCGCTGCTGCGCAGCAGAGCCAGGGTGGAACCGACGGTGATGGTGGCGAAACCGGCGCTCCAGAACAGTAGCGAAGGCTCACGAATGCTGCGCCACTCGATCGCCAGATACAGCGCGGCAGCGGCTGCGAGGGCGATGGAAATGGTCAGCATCGTAGGTGGGTCGAGCGGCATTTCTGGATGAGCCTGTCTGATTGGCAGTTAGACCGGCGATTGTAAGCGTTCAGGGGATTTTTTCGCAGAGGGCGTGTTGCCGCGCAGACCACTGGCAGCGGGGAGAGCGCGGTTGTTCGCCGTCCCCCCAACCACGGCGCCAATCGGTCATCGCTCGGGCGCGAGCCAGGTGTCGACAACTCGACGATCCAGTTCTTCCCAGTAAGCCATACCCAGTACGCGGGTGGTGTTGAGCCCGCGCAGGTAACCGCGCAACTGATTGGCAGTGTCTGTGATGAGCTGCGGGTCGGTGAGGTCTTTGTCCAGCAGTATGCTTTCGTACTGGACCAGGTACTCGGCCACGCGCTCGCGGAAGTCGGGCAGCACGGCGTCTCGGATCAGGTCAAACGTTCTCAAGGAAGGTTCCTCATTGGTCTTTTTCTAGTTGTATTGAGTGTGTATCAGTCTGCACGTCGCGCAACTATTGCTAGAAGTAATAGTGACCATCAAGAAACGCAAGTTCTGCTTTGTCGGCAATCGGCGGAAAATTGCCTCCATCGAACACGCCGCTCAAGGAATCTGCGCGATGAAGACAATGATACGACTGGCTTTGGTCGCCCTGCTGACAGGCGGCGCACTGTTCACAGCCCCGACTTACGCAGCCGACGCCGGGTCGTGTCACTTGCAGACCATTACTGGCAGCAGTACGACCTTGCAGCATTCGCAAACCGTCGGTGTGTTGCTCAGCGAGAACACTCTGGACAACCTGCAATACCTTGAGCGTTACCACGACATGGCGGTCAACGGCGCAAAAGATGCGCTCGACTCGCGGATTCGCGAAGCCTTTGTCGGCAGTTCCGATCCGGAACTGGCCATCGACTGGCTGGTGAGTTCGCTGCAACAGCAGTTCTTGTCGGTGACTGTTTACGACAACCTCGATGCGCTGGTGCAGGCTCATCCGGACGTGGTGGTGAAGCTCGACACGTTCAATCGGCTATTGACCCAACGTAACAGCCTGGTCGAAGCGCGGTTCACCGCACGCTTCTATGACGCCGACCTGCAATACATCGGCAAGGCTGAAGGCGCCGTCGAGAAACAGTTGCCTTCGGTGTGGGTGCATAACCAGGCGGCACCGGCCATTGCTGCGCAGATCGACAGGCAGCGTGACTTGCAACTCAATGCCTTGAAGCAATTCGATGTGTCGCTCAAGGCGCTGGTAGCGTCGAGCTGAACACTTAAAACATAAATGGCAACGGCGGCTCCGTGAGGCTGGACCGTTGCTGGTTGAACCGAACCTTTATTTTCAGGATTTTACCGATGCGTCTTTTATTCGTGCCTGCCATGGCTGTCGCTTCTTTATTGCTCGCTGGTTGCGCTTCGGCGCCGAACAACCCGAGCCTGACTTTGCAGACCAGCAAGACGCCTGCGCAATACGCTGACTGTGTTGTGCCGAAGTTGCAGGGCAGTGCGCTGAAGCCGACGGTGTCGCAGACTCAGCGTAGTTACCGGATTGTGGTGCCGAGCAAGATTTCTGCTGACAACGTGCTGGAGGCGTACAAGGCGGGTAATGGCGGCAAGGTGTTTATCTACGAGCGGCATTTGTTGGCTTCGAATCTTTTGCCTTCGAGTTTTGAGCGGGCTGCGCAGGATTGCATCTGATTTTGCCCGTTGTGTGTATTTGACTGAGCTCCTTTGGTTGGCCGCAACCAACCAATTTTTTGCCTCGCGCCTTTATGTGGCTGCGGGGTTTTTTTTTGTTTGGGCTTGGCGGCCTTTGGACCGACCATGTTCTTGGGGTTTTGGGTGAATATCCATTGCTTTCGGTGCTGCGGCTGGCGGTTCCGCCCTTACGGCGGGTCACTTTTTCCAGACGCCGAAAAAGTAACCAAAAAGGCTTGCTCCTACGTGCGGCCCGCTCGCTGGGGCTCGGGGTTCCTTCGCTCCGGGATCGATCCGGGGGCAGCGCCTACGGTTTGCTTCGCTGCACCTCCTCTCGCTGTGTTTGGCTTCGCCAAACGGTCGCTACGCTCCCACCCCCGGATCAATCCCTCCACTCAGCCTTCCGACGTCGCCTTACAGATCAAGATCAAAAGCAGGCGAGCTGACACTCGGCCTATTGAGTGGTGAAGAGCGGGGCGTGGTCGGCTTTGGATTTGTGGTGGTGCTTCCCCTCACCCCAGCCCTCTCCCGAGGGAGAGGGGGCCGATCTGTGGGCTTTTCACAGCCTGAGTTCAACGCGGTATCGCACGTCGGCGTAACTCTCCCAAACACCACAGTCAGTCCCCTCTCCCTCCGGGAGAGGGTTAGGGTGAGGGGCTTTTGATCTGTTTCAGAATCTGGGTTCGACTCGATATTTCACGTCGGCGTACTTCTCGCAAACTACTCGATCAGTCCCCTCTCCCTTTGGGAGAGGGTTAGGGTGAGGGGCTTTTGATCTGGGCTATGCAGCCGGTTGTTGTAACATGCGGCAACTTCAATCTTGCGAGCAGCGGAAATGGATTCTCACTCGATATTGACCTTCACTCTGGTCGCCGCAATTGCCATCGCCAGTCCGGGGCCGGCGACGTTGATGGCGATCAACAATAGCCTCGCGCATGGGCAGCGCAGCACGATCTGGTCGTCATTGGGTAACGCCAGCGGTCTGTTCTGTTTGTCGGCAGCGGCGATGTTGGGGTTGGGGGCGTTGTTGGCCAGTTCTGAATTGCTGTTCAACGCGGTGAAGATCATCGGTGCCGGCTATCTGTTCTATCTCGGCGTCAAGCAGCTGTTCAAGAAAGGCCCGATGCTGCCTGAGGGAATCGAGGGGGAGGCGAGCAAGGTGCGGCCGACCCGCGGCAAGTTGTACAAATCGGCATTCCTGACGGCGGTGACCAACCCCAAGGCGACGATGTTTTTTACAGCGCTGTTCCCACAGTTCATTGATCAGGACGCCGCGCTGCTGCCGCAGTTTCTGATCCTGACTTCGATCTTCATGGCGTTGTCGGTGTCGTCACTGAGCGTTTATGCCGCGCTGGCTTCGCGGGCCAAGGGTGTGTTGACTCGTCCGGCGCTGTCGCGTTGGGTCAGCCGGGTGGTCGGGTCTACGTTTATCGGGTTTGGTGCGGCGATTCTGACGATGCGTCGGCAGACGGCTTAAACCCATTTGAATCGGGCCGGGAATCTCGCCACGAAGCAGGTTCCCGACTCGGCGCTCGAGGTAACGCTCAAAGTGCCGTTGTGTGCCATCGCTATCTGCGACGCGATATAAAGTCCCAACCCCAAACCCTCGCAACGCTGCCCGGCTTCGGCGCGGGAAAACGGTTCGAACAGCAGTGGCATCAGCTGCGCTGAAATCGGCGTGCCCTGATTGGTCAGGGAAATCACGATCTCGTCGTTTTCTGCACAGGCTTTGAGGATGATCGGTGCGCTGTTCGAGCCGTGGGTGACGGCATTGCCCAGCAGATTGGAAAGCAACTGGCTGATGCGCAACGCATCGCAATAGACGCCCGCCGGCACGTCCAGCTCATCGATGAAAATCGCTTGCGGGTGCGAGGCTTTAACCTCTGCGAGCGTCAATTGCAGGGTCTGCTGCAAGTCATCCACCAGCTTGCGCTGTACCGGAATCCCGCCGCCCAGTCGTCCTCGGGCAAAGTCGAGGATGTTTTCGATCAACACGCCCATGCGCACCGAACTGTTGCGAATTGCCGCAATCAGGTTGAGCGAACGTTTGTCTTCGGTTTTGCTTTCCAGCAAGTCGGCGCTCATGCGCACCGCGCTCAGTGGGGTACGCAGGTCATGGCCGAGTACGGCGATGAATTGCTCGCGCAGGCGCCCGAGTTCATTGGCGTTGTTCAGCTCGATCTGGGTCGCTTCCAGATGGCGTTGCGTGTCCAGGTTCATGGCGATCAATTGAGCGAACAAGGTCAATGTTTTGGTAATGGCCGGTTCGTCGATATTGGCCGGGACCGAGTCGATGGCGCACAGCGTGCCGAAGAAGTCGCCGTTGGCTTTGACGATGGGAATGGAAATGTAGCTTTCCAGCCCATAGGTTTTCGGCGTGTGGTGCAGCGAAAAAACCGGGTGGGCGCTGGCATGACCGAAGATCACCGGCTGCTGATGCTGGCGGATCTCGTGGCAGATGGTTGATTCGAGCACCAGTTCGCCACCGGGTTTGAGCCCGAAATCAATCGAGTCATCAACGGCGCACGCCACCCAGTTGCTTTCGGTGACCCGTGCCACCGCGGCGAAACGCATGCCGGTGAGGTGTTTGACCATGCTCAGGATGACCGGCACCGAGTCAATACTGCGAATGGCTTCGATGTCGGGTGCAAAGTCCGGGTTGGTCATGGGCGATGCTTCGAGATGAGTTCGCTTAGAGACTATCTGGTATTGCCGTTCATGACTAATGCGGCGGGTAGAAAAAACAAGGGCGCCGCGGATTTCCCCGGCGCCCTTGTTTGTTGTGACAGATCGAACGTTATCGACTCAGAACTTGTACTTGGCGGTCAGCATGTAACTGCGCGGGTTGCCATAGTTGTCGGTGGAACCCCAGGTGACATCAGAGCCGATGGCGGAGTAGTAGACGCGGTCAAAGATATTGTTCGCGTTGACTTGCAGATCCAGGTGTTTGTTGACTTCGTAACCGGCCATCAGGTCAGTGACCGCATAACCTCCCTGTTCGAGGCGGTAGCTACCGTTATTGGCCAGGGTGATGTCGTTATACATGCGGCTCTGCCAGTAGACGTTGCCGCCCACGCGCAGATTCTGCAGCGGGCCCTGGAAGCGGTACACCGTAGACACCTTGAACAGATGCTCGGGTGTGTCGGTATCGAAACGCTGATTGTTGTTGGCCGGGTTTTCGTCCTTGATGTAATGCGCGCGGGTGTAGGTGTAGCCGGCGCCGACCTGCCAGTTTTCGGTCAGGGCGCCTTGCAGTTCCATGTCCACGCCTTGGCTGCGCACTTTGCCTGATGTGTTGTAGCAGGTCATGACCGGGCAGCCGAACTGGTTGTCGGCCAAGGTGGCGCGGCCGGTCTGGTCCATCTGGAACACCGCCAGGCTGGCGTTGAGGGCGCCGTTGAAGTACTCGCCCTTGATGCCCACTTCGTAGTTTTCACCGACGATCGGATCAAGCACTTTGCCGCCGAGGTCCTTTTGGGTTTGCGGGGTGAAAATGTCGGTGTAGCTGGCGTACACCGAGTGATGGTCGTCCAGCTTGTAGATCAGGCCGGCGTAACGGGTGAGGTTGCGGGTGACCTTGTAATCGCCGTCGGCCGTGCGGTCATCGTAGTCGTACCAGTCGAGGCGGCCACCGAGGATCAGCGTCAATGGATCGGCCAGGCTCAGGCGGGTGGTCAGGTACACGGCGTCCTGGGTGGTGACGCTGCGGGTTTTGCCATCACGGACGAAGTCGGGCTTTGGCGCGCCGATCGGCCAGGCGGTGGTGTACGGGTCGTACTCTTTGGTGGTCGCGTCATACACACGGTTGCTCGCGCCAACGACCAGTTCGTGGGTGCGGCCGAACGCTTCGAACGGGCCGCTGGCGAAGGCGTCGAACGCGCGCTGCTTGTCGGTGTGATGGGATTGATAAGCCGTGGTTTCCAGTGGACCGGCGTAACGCGACAGGTAAGTCCCGGAGAACTCGCCGTCGAGGGTCGACGAGGAACCGGCGACATGCAGTTTCCAGTCGTTGTCGAAACGATGCTCCACTTCACCGAATACGGTGTCGATTTGCAGCTTGCGGTTTTCCCAGTCGGTGCCCGGGTAGGTGGAGCGGGGCAGGTCGAGGTGATGGCCATTGGTGCCCAGCGGCAGACCGCCCCAGAAATAGTTGGTCTGTTCATTCTGCCGGGAGAACCCGAGGGTCGCGGTGGTGCTGTCGCTCAGGTCGGCCTCACCGATGGCGTAGAACAAGCCATGGTCGTTCTCTTCCTTGTCGCGAAAGCTGTCGGCGCCCTGATAGGAACTGACCACTCGACCGCGCAAGGTGCCGCTTTCGTTCAGCGGGCTGGAGGCGTCGATTTCGCCACGGTAGTCGTCCCAACTGCCGGCCGCGCCGGTGAGGGTCACGCGTTGATCGGCGGTCGGCCGTTTGCGCACCATGTTGATCGCCGCCGACGGGTTGCCGGCACCGGTGACCAGCCCGGTTGCACCGCGGACGATTTCGACACGGTCGAACATCGCCAGGTTTGGTTGCACTGCCATGGAGTAAGGCGAGTACGCGCTGGGCAGGCCGTCGTACATGATGTTGTCGATGTCAAAGCCGCGCGCCTTGTAAGTCTGCCGCCCCGGCCCGCTGGTCTGGCTGAGAAACAGTCCCGGTGTGCCTTTCACCACATCGTTGATGCTGGTCATGTTCTGGTCGTCCATGCGCTGACGAGTGATGACCGTCACCGCCTGAGGCGTTTCGCGCATGGTCAATGACAATTTGGTCGCCGTCCGCATCGGGCCGGTGGTGTAGGACTGGGTGTCTTCGGTGGTGCTGCTCATCTGGGTGGCGCCGATCTCGGTGGCGTCCAGTTCCAGCGTGCTCGCCGGCGCGGCTTTTTCAGGCGTAGCGGGTGATGCTTCATCTGCCAGCGCAGGGGTGATGCTGGCCATGCAGATGGCCAGCGCCAGGAGGTTCGGTGAACGGTTTGAACGACGGTAAATGGTGCGAAACGACATCAATCTGCTTCCCCAAATGATACGAAAACGAATCCAGTGCGAGTGCGTGTAGGAATTATTCGCATTAGTGTGTCAGATCATTCCGACTGAAGAAAGCCGTACGAGTCAGTTAGTTAACGAATTTTTCACAATCGTCCACGCGCTCTGCATCGAGGGTTGGCGCAGAGTTGCGGTTTTTCTGAGACGCGTGCGAGGGGTGAAGCGAGGCGCAGCGGACCGATCACAAAAGCGTGCGACCGGCCCTGCGGATGTGCGGGAGTAAAGGCGTCAGTTCAGATCATCAGCCTGATGACGTTCGGGCACCTGAGTCGCCTCATCGCCCCACGTGCGGTTGACGCGCTGGCCGCGAATAACCGCCGGCCGCCTGGCAATGTCCTCGGCCCAGCGCTGCACATGCGTGTATTCGTGGGCCGCGAGAAACTCGGCGGCGGAGTAGACATTGTTGCGCACCAATTGCCCGTACCACGGCCAGACGGCGATGTCGGCGATGGTGTAACTGTCACCGGCCAGGTAGGCGCTTTGCGCCAAACGCCGATCCAGCACATCCAGTTGCCGCTTGGCTTCCATGGTGAAGCGGTTGATCGGGTACTCCATTTTTTCCGGTGCGTAGGCGTAGAAATGCCCGAAACCGCCGCCCAGATATGGCGCCGAGCCCATCTGCCAGAACAGCCAGTTCAAGGTTTCGGTGCGGCCAGCAGGATCTTTTGGCAGGAAGGCGTCGAATTTCTCCGCCAGATACAGCAGGATCGAACCCGACTCGAACACGCGAATCGGCGGTTCAACGCTGTGATCCAGCAACGCCGGTATTTTCGAGTTCGGATTGATCTCGACAAAACCGCTGGAGAACTGATCGCCTTCGCTAATGCGGATCAGCCACGCATCGTACTCGGCAGCGCTGTGACCCAACGCCAACAACTCTTCCAGAAGAATCGTCACTTTGACGCCGTTGGGCGTGGCCAGTGAATACAGCTGCAACGGATGCTTGCCGACCGGCAGCGTCTTGTCGTGGGTAGGGCCGGCAATCGGCCGATTGATGCTGGCGAAATGGCCACCGGACGGGGCTTCGTTTTTCCAGACCTGGGGCGGAACGTACGACGTTTTGCTCATGTAAGGGGCCTCATCGTTGGCGAGTGGAAAAATACCTGCTGAGAATAGACAGGACACCACAGAACCGGCTTCGTATTCCAGAGCGCGATGGATTTCTGTGCTTGCAATTGCCCGCTGCACTGAGACTGGTCAAATCACCGCGGCCGTTCGAGAACTGCGCCAACAGCACAGCCTTCAGGACATGGCTGAGCGAAGCGATGAGCGCCTGCTTGCGTCAGGTCGACGGTGATTTGCCCCGCGATTGATCGGTCGCATCAGTCATTTCGCGCGCATATAACGTGCCCATTCGCTGGCTTTTCTGAAGCCATAAAAACCCAGGATCGAGACGGCGATGACCGCAATCATCGGCCCGATCACACCCAGGCCTGTGGTCATCTGGGTGTAGGCCGCGAGGGACAGGGCAAGCAGCGCATAGCCGGCGAGGTATTTCCTGTAAGCGATCAAGAGCATTGGCACGATCAGGACGACGAACAGATGAGTGGCGATGGTGATCAGGATTTCTGCGACCAATTGAACTGGCACGCTGCCCATGGATGCCTGAGCCATGGTTATTTCGGCGTCGTACAGAAACATCTGCAGCGCAATGACGCTTATTGCGGCCATTACCAGCGCAGAGAAGGCCGCTATTTTTGAGCGTTTCATCTGATCTCCAAAGGGTGAAGCAACGTTTGATGATTGCATCTTTCACGCTCAGCGCTGCGGCCATTGATCCTTGATTTCAAACCACGGTGCTTTCGACGTCACTTCGACGTGTTGCTGCTTTTCCGTGGTGAACGTCGTGTCCAGCGTGCCCAGGGCTACCGAAATCCAGTCGCGGTACTCACCCTGATTGTTTGCCCAGAACAGCGATGAGCCGCAGTTCAGGCAGAACTGGCGTTGTACCGATTGCGAAGACTGATAGGCCTTGAGCTGTTCGGCGCCCTCCAGCAATTCCAGGTTCTGGCGCAGCACGCTGCCATAGCTGGCAAACGCCGCGCCGTGGCTTTTGCGGCATTGGCTGCAGTGGCAGTGCGAAAGCGCTTTGGGCCGTGAGCGGATCTGGTATTTCACCGCTCCGCACAGGCAACTGCCCCGGAAGGTCTGAGGGGAGGGCGTCAGCATTGTTATTGCGGTTCCTTGTAAGTGATGGCTTGTTTCAAATGGTCAGGTGTCTGCGCCAGGAACCCGGTGATCAGGGAAACCACCTGCTGCTGAATCACCGCACGCGGGCGGCCACCCTCGCCATCGGTGCAGATAATGCTGTCGCCTGGCACATCTTCCTCAAGCATGGCCACGGCGCCAGGTTTGCAGATTGCCATGAACGTGAAATGGCTGGCGTCGCTGATCTCGACGTAACGCGATAAGGTTTTCGGCAGGCGTTTGGCGAGATCGACGGATTCCAGTTGCGCAGGCAATTCTTTCGACGGTACGCCGGCAGCGATCACCAGGATCGGCACGGGGTAGGCCGCCAGACTTGCATCGGTCATTCCGCGCGACAGACCAAGGTCCAGTGAAACCACGGCAGTCACGCGCTTGTCACGCAAATCGGCGGCCAGTCGGGCTTTCGATTGCGCGGTGCTTGCCGTGTTCATTTGGTTGTATGCCGTGCAACTGGCCAGTTGCGGATGGACTTTGCAGTCTTCGGCAAAGCGCTCGGGGTCGAAGCGTGCACCGCCGGCTTCGAGTACCGTCCAGCCGCCGAGCGAATGGCCGACAATGGCAATGCGATCCTTGGCCACTGCGCCGAATTTTTCCGGTTGCGCCGTCACCGCGTCAATGGCCCGGCTGAGGTCGACCGGACGCTGCCACAACTGTGCCGCGGCTTGCGGACTGCGGTCGCGACTGGTGGTGCCGGGATGGTTGACTGCCGCGACGATGTAACCCTGATGCGCCAGAGCACTGGCCAGCCAGGTCTGGTTGATCCAGCTTCCGCCATTGCCGTGGGATAGCACCACCAATGGATGCTCGCCCTTGGCGACCGGGGCGTCGAGCACCGCCGGTGCGCCAACGAAGACCGGGTTGTCGCCGAATAATTGTGGCGTCTGGGCCGTGGCCGAACCGGGGTACCAGACGACCATTTCCAGCGGGCGCTCGTTGCGCGGATCGGCCAGCGTGGCGTACTGGAAACCAACGGGTTGAGCGTCAGCGAATGCGTGGCTGCTCAAGCCGATCAGAAGCAGCGCGCCGAGAGATTTTTTCATTGTTGTTATCTTCCGTGATGGGCCGATTGTGCGAAGCGGACTTTGACTGATTTCGTGTGCTTCAGCGAGTGTCTTTGAACCCTTCGACGAAAACATTTGTTGTCGGCCAGCGTGCGATCAGATCTGCGCTCAGATAATCCAGGAAGGCCTTGACCTTCGGCGTCATCGCCGCGCGCTCCTGAACGCAGGCGTAGATATCCATCGGCTCGACGACGGCGTCGCTATGTTCGAGCAGCGGCAGCAGTTGCCCGCTCGCCAGATAAGGTGCCGCCACGAACTCTGCCAGCCTTGTGATCCCGGCCCCGTGGACAGCCATTTGCGCCAGCGCATCGATGTCATCGCTGATCGCAGTGGCATTGATATTGGCGTCGAAACGCTGGCCGTCACGGATAAAACTCCAGCGCAGAAAGCGCCCGTCCAAGGGATAACGAAAGGCCAGGCAGGCGTGGTTGTGCAAATCATCTGGCGATTGCGGCCACCCGGCGCGCTGCAGATAGGCCGGCGCGGCGCACATGATGAAGGGCAGCGAAACGATCTTGCGCGCGACGATGCCGTCCTCCAGTTGCGGCTTGATCCGCAGGCTCAGATCGAAGCCGTCCTGGATGTGGTTGATCTTGCCGTTGGTGGTCGAGAGTTCGATGAGCAGGCGTGGGTGTTGCGCGGCGAAACCGGCGATCAGTGACGCCAATACATGGCGGCCGAACGCGGATGTAGAGGCGATGCTCAGACGGCCCTGCAATTCGGTTTCATCGCTATTGATCGAGCTCTGCGCGGACTCCAGATCCGCTGCAATGCGCCGGACTTTCTCGTAATACACCGCGCCGTTTTCGGTCAGTGCCATGCTGCGCGTGGTGCGTTGCAACAAGCGCGCGCCGAGGTGTGCTTCCAGCCGGTTGATCGTCTGGCTCACCGCCGCCGCGCTCACGCCCAGCGTCTTGGCGGCGCCGACAATCGAGCCCGATTCCACCACTTTGATAAAACTGGCAATCGCAGTTAACAGATTCATTCATCGTCCCGTTCAGGGTTGATTCGTAAGTTCTGCTTTATAAAGTACCTGCGATTGAGCGTCTAGTTGCACGGGGGCGGCTTTGCTAACGTGCGGTCTCCCTGTCAACGGATGGAAATGCCATATGAATCAACCGACAAGCTCCGAAGCCTTGCTTATCAGCCGTCGCAAGCTTTCGCCACGTGCCACGCCGTATGTGTTCGCGTTGTACATGGCGACGATCATGGCGTTTCTGATGTCATTGGTGATCACCGCTGCCAACTCGGGCATTGATAACGACTACCTGAGTAATGCCTTGCACGCCTACAAGCTGGCGATGCCCGTGGCGTTTTTGTGCATCCTCGTCGTGCGGCCGATTGTGGTGAAACTGGTGGCGTGGACGGTGCATCCGCATCGTTGAAAGGCCCCGCCTCAGCAGCGACTGTTCCGGCGCCTTCGCGAGCAGACTCGCTGCCACATTTCAACTCAATTCCCTGTGGGAGCGAGCCTGCTCGCGAATAGCCTCACCATCGATCGACAGGTCTTGTGGGGGAATCAAAAAAACAAACAAGGATTGGCCTGAGGAAATCCATCGAAACTTCGCCAACAACCCGACTGTCCAGACCCTTACACCTCCTGGCAGATGTTCTGCCGGGACAGCTCCATACAGCGGAGAAAGACGAGGATCGAGATGACGATGACAGTGGGAGATTTTCTGGTTGAACGGCTCAGCGAGTGGGGCGTTACGCGGATTTTTGGCTATCCGGGGGATGGCATCAACGGCGTGTTCGGCGCGCTCAGCCGGGCCAAGGGAAAAATCGAATTCGTCCAGGCGCGGCATGAAGAAATGGCCGCATTCATGGCCTCGGCACATGCCAAGTTCACCGGTGAGTTGGGTGTGTGCATCGCCACTTCCGGGCCGGGTGCCTCGCACCTGATCACCGGCCTCTACGACGCACGTATGGACCATATGCCGGTGTTGGCCATCGTCGGCCAGCAGGCGCGCACGGCGCTCGGCAGTCACTATCAGCAAGAGCTTGATCTGGTGTCGATGTTCAAGGACGTCGCTGGGGCATTTGTGCAGCAGGCGTCGGCACCTTCGCAGGTGCGGCATTTGCTCGATCGAGCGGTGCGCACCGCCGTGGGCGAACGCCGTGTGACCGCGTTGATTCTGCCCAACGATTTGCAGGAGCTGAAATACCAAGCACCGGCGCGCGCCCATGGCACCGCGCATTCCGGGGTTGGTTACACGAAACCCAAAGTGCTGCCTTATGACGTGGATCTTCAGCGTGCCGCCGATGTTTTGAATGCAGGAGAGAAGGTCGCGATTCTGGTCGGCGCCGGGGCATTGCAAGCGACTGATGAAGTCATCGCGGTGGCGGAAAAACTCGGCGCCGGCGTCGCCAAGGCGCTGTTGGGCAAAGCCGTGTTGCCGGACGATTTGCCTTGGGTCACCGGCAGCATCGGCCTGCTCGGCACCGAGCCGAGCTACAAACTGATGAGCGAATGCGACACCTTGTTGATGATCGGTTCGGGTTTTCCGTACTCGGAGTTCCTGCCCAAGGAAGGTCAGGCCCGTGGCGTGCAGATCGATTTGCAACCCGACATGCTCAGCCTGCGCTATCCGATGGAGGTCAATCTGGTCGGCGATTCGGCGGAAACCCTCGCCGCGTTATTACCACTGCTCGAACAGAAAACCTCCAGCAAGTGGCGCAAGAAAGTCGAAGGCTGGCGCGGTAGCTGGGAGAAAACCCTGGAAAGACGTGCGATGGCCAAAGCCGACCCGGTCAACCCGCAAAGGGTGGTGTATGAGCTGTCGCCGCGCCTGCCCGATGAGGCAATCATCACCAGCGACTCCGGCTCGTGCGCCAACTGGTTTGCCCGTGATCTGAAAATCCGCCGTGGCATGCAGTGCTCGTTGTCCGGTGGTCTGGCGTCCATGGGTGCCGCTGTGCCTTACGCAATTGCCGCCAAGTTTGCCTACCCCGAGCGTGCAGTGATCGCGCTGGTGGGAGATGGTGCGATGCAGATGAACAACATGGCCGAACTGATTACCGTCGCCAAGTATTGGCGGCAATGGGCGAGTCCGAAATGGATCTGCGCGGTGTTCAACAACGAGGACCTTAATCAGGTGACCTGGGAACAGCGGGTGATGGAGGGCGATCCGAAGTTTGAAGCTTCGCAAAGTATTCCGGACGTGCCTTATCACTTGTTTGCCATTTCCATTGGCCTGAAAGGCATTTTTGTCGATCGCGAAGAAGACGTCGCCGCTGCCTGGGAAAAGGCACTGGCCTCGGAGGTGCCGGTGGTGATCGAGTTCAAGACCGACCCGAACGTGCCGCCGTTACCGCCGCACATCAAGCTTGAGCAGGCGAAGAAATTCGCCACGACGTTGCTCAAGGGCGATCCGGATGAGGCGGGGGTGATCGTACAGACCGCGAAACAAGTGCTGGGAGCGGTGTTGCCCGGCAAGAAATAACCGGTTAACACACAGGTTGATCGTTCCCGCGCTCTGCGTGGGAACGATCAGCGCGTACAGGTGAGGAGGTGTGTTTTTGATTTTCATTGGCTGTGCAGGCTGGAGTCTGGGGCGCGAACACTGGCCGGCATTTCCCGTAGAGGGCACGCATTTACAGCGCTATGCCGCGCGCCTCAATGGCGTGGAAATCAACAGCTCGTTCTACCGTCCGCATCGTCGGCAGACCTATGCGCGCTGGGCGAATGGCGTGCCGGAGGGCTTTCGCTTTTCGGTGAAAATGCCCAAACACATCACCCATGAATTGCGCCTCGCCGGTTGCGAATCAGCGATGGACAAGTTTCTCACTGAATGCGGCGGGTTGGGCGAGCGCCTCGGTTGCTTGCTTGTGCAATTGCCGCCATCACTGGCGTACAACGAAGCCATCGCCGAAGCCTTCTTCGTGATATTGCGTCACCGCTTCTCTGGCCCTGTGGTGCTTGAGCCACGGCATGAATCGTGGGTCAGCGCTGAGCCAGTGTTGAAGACTTTTCAGATCGCCCAAGCGGCCGTCGATCCCTCGCGCATCAGCAGTGATGCAGCGCCCAGTGGCTGGGCGGGAACCCGGTATTGGCGCCTGCACGGCTCACCGCGCATTTATCACAGCGCCTACGATTCACCTTACCTGCAAAATCTCGCACATGCCTTGCAGTCAGCGGCTGTAGCAGGTGCGGCGACTTGGTGCATTTTCGACAACACTGCCAGTGGCGCAGCGCTGGGCAATGCCTTGTCGCTGGCGCAGATTCAGGCGGCCGTGAAACTCAATCTGGCGAAGGAGCCCTCACCCTAACCCTCTCCCAGGGGGAGAGGGGACTGACCGAGGTGTTTGTGCAAGTTACGCCGACTTGAAAGACCGAGCTGAACGCAGGATTTGAAAAGCACACAAATCGCCTCCCTTTCCCCCTCTCCCCGTGGGGAGAGGGGACTGACCGCGCTGCTCGCGCAAGTAACGCCGACTTGAAATACCGAGTTGAGCGCAGGATTTGAAAAGCACACAAATCGCCTCCCTTTCCCCCTCTCCCCGTGGGGAGAGGGGACTGACCGCGTTGCTCGCGCGAGTTACGCCGACTTGGAAATACCGAGTTGAATGCAAGATTTGAAAAGCACACAAATCGGCTCCCTTTCCCCCTCGCCCTGTGGGGAGAGGGGACTGACCGCGTTGCTCGCGCAAGTTACGCCGACTTGAGATACCGAGTTGAACGCAAGATCTGAAAAGCGCACAAATCGGCTCCCTTTCCCCCTCGCCCTGTGGGGAGAGGGGACTGACCGCGTTGCTCGCGCAAGTTACGCCGACTTGAGATACCGAGTTGAACGCAAGATCTGAAAAGCGCACAAATCGGCTCCCTTTCCCCCTCGCCCCCTTGGGGGAGAGGGCTGGGGTGAGGGGGTAGAGCCAGCAGACTGTCGCGATCGCCTTCAATACCACTAATTACCGTCGGCCACTTTGCGTTCGATCTCATCGATCTTGCGCTGCAGCGTCTCGGCGTCCTGCTCCTTCACTCGGGTGGACGAGGGCGTGATGACTTTGTCCACGGCTTCGCTGTCATCGTCCCGGTCTTGAAGATCGCGCTCGACTACGTTCACCGGTTTGCCGGACGTGTCGGTGGGCGGGGCGTGCGGGGTTTTATCGTTGCTGTTCATGTTAGTGACCTCCAGTGGTGTAAACATTGGAGGCAGGCAGTGCAGCAGGCGTTCGATATTTTTGCCGGGTGGTGCCGAATGGCGCCCTCCCTCGGTGGAGAGGGCGCGCTGACGGTTTTCAGTCCTTGAGAATGTCACGATCCTTGGTTTCCGGCAGAAAGAACGTGCCGAGTATCGCCGTCATTACCGCAATCACGATCGGGTACCACAAGCCGTAATAGATGTCCCCGGTCGCGGCGACCATGGCAAACGCCACCGTCGGCAGGAAACCACCGAACCAGCCGTTGCCGATGTGATAGGGCAGCGACATCGAGGTGTAGCGGATGCGGGTCGGGAACAGCTCGACCAGCCACGCCGCGATCGGGCCGTAGACCATGGTTACGTAGATCACCAGCACGGTGAGCAAGAGCAGGACCATCGGGTAGTTGGTTTTCGCCGGGTCGGCTTTCTCCGGATAACCGGCCTCCTTGAGCGCGGTGCCGAGGGTGGCGGTGAACGCATCGTTGCGTGTCTTGAAGTCGGCGGCTGGCAGCGCACTGCCTTCGAAGCTCTCGACGACTTTGTCACCGATGCGCACTTGCGCGACGGTGCCGGGTTCGGCGATCACGTTCTCATACGGTATCGCGCGTTTTGCCAGCAGGGTTTTGGCCAGGTCGCAGGAACTGGTGAATTTGGCCTTGCCCACCGGGTCGAACTGGAACGAACACTGGTCGGGGTTGGCGATCACTTTGACCGGATTTTTCTCCTGAGCGATGAACACGTCGGGGTTACCGTACTGGGTCAGCGCATGGAAGATCGGGAAGTAGGTCAGCGCCGCCAGAATGCAGCCGACCATGATGATCGGCTTGCGCCCGATCCGGTCGGAAAGACTGCCGAAAATCACGAAGAACGGCGTGCCGATCAGCAGTGAACCGGCGATCAGCAGGTTGGCGGTCTGCGGGTCGATCTTCAGCGTTTGCAGCAGGAAAAACAGTGCATAGAACTGTCCGGTGTACCAGACCACCGCTTGCCCGGCCGTACCGCCGAGCAGCGACATGATCACCACTTTGAGGTTGTCCCAGCGTGCAAAGGATTCGGTCAGCGGCGCTTTCGACGCCTTGCCTTCGGCCTTCATCTTCTGGAACACCGGCGACTCGCTCAGTTGCAGGCGGATGTACACCGAGACGATCAGCAGCAGGATCGACAGCAGAAACGGAATCCGCCAGCCCCACGCTTCGAAGGCTTCCGTACCCAGTGCGGTGCGGCAGGCGAGGATCACCAACAGCGACAGAAACAGACCGAGGGTCGCGGTGGTTTGAATCCATGAAGTGAAGAAGCCGCGTCTGTTGCGTGGCGCGTGCTCGGCCACGTAGGTTGCGGCGCCGCCATACTCGCCACCCAGCGCCAGACCTTGCAGCAGGCGCAGGGTGATCAGGATCACCGGCGCGGCGACGCCAATGGTCGCGTAACCGGGCAACAGACCGACAATCGCGGTCGACACACCCATGATCACGATGGTGATGAGGAACGTGTGTTTGCGCCCGATCATGTCACCGAGCCGGCCGAACACGATCGCCCCGAACGGCCGCACCGCGAACCCGGCGGCGAACGCCAGCAAGGCAAAAATGAACGCGGTGGTTTCGTTGACACCGGCAAAGAAGTGCTTGGCGATGATCGCCGCCAGTGAACCGTAGAGGTAGAAGTCGTACCACTCGAAAACCGTGCCCAGGGAAGACGCGAAGATGACCTTGCGCTCCTCCTTGGTGATGCCGCCGCTGCGCGGTGGACTGCCGGTGGATGCTGTGTCGATTGTGGCCATGGGTGTTCTCCGTCGTGCTTATTGTTGAAGGCCGGAGTCCCCCGTTACCGCTTATCGCACTCTGGCCTTGTGGCGTATGCCGCAACTGCTCTCGCGTGAAACTTGCACAGTCTGACTGCCTCGCATGGCTGCAAGGTTTCCTGAAGCATAATCAGCTTTTGCCAGATATCCACCCGCCGGCCCGCGCATCAGGCTTTGACCCAGCGCTGACGACTCCACGCACTCAGCCAGTCGACCACAAACACCAGCACCAGCATTGCCAGAATCACCGTACTCGCTTGCGCTTCCTGAAACAGGCTGAGGCTCACATAGAGCATCTGCCCAAGCCCGCCGGCGCCGACAAATCCCAGCACGCTGGCCATGCGAATATTGTTTTCCCAACGATACAGAATGTAGGCGAGCAGCTGCGGCGCCAGGTTCGGCAGTGTGCCGTAGCAGAACGCAAGGATTGGATTGCCGCCCTGCAAACGAATGGCTTCGGCCGGTTGCGGCGGCGTATTTTCCAGAGCTTCGGCAAACAACCGGCCGAGCACGCCGGTGGTGTGCAGGGCGAGGGCGAGGGTGCCGGCGTTCGGCCCGAGGCCGGCGGCAAGCACCATCAGCGCCGCCCAGACCAGTTCCGGAATCGCCCGCAAGGCGTTGAGCAGCAGTCGCGAGGCACTTTGCAGCGGCCAGCCAAAACGCCCGGCGGCGGGCAGCGCCAGGACGATGCCGAACACGGCGGCGAGCAGGGTACCGAGTGCCGACATGGCCAAGGTTTCCAGCGAACCGTGGAAGATTGCCTTGAGGTAATCGGCGCTCAGATCCGGGCTCAGAAAGCGCTGCACATACGCGCCCATCTGCTTGAGGCTGGTGGCGCTGCCCAGTTCGCCGAGATCGAGCCCCAGATAAACGAAGGAGGCGATGACCGCCAACGCAATGGCCGCGATCAGCAGCAGGTTGAGCAGGCGATTCATGTCAGCCTCCAGCGCAGCAAGCGGCTGAGTTGGTCGGCGGCCAATACCAGAATCAGGAAGCACAGCAGAATACTGGCGACTTCACCGCCGGCGAACATGCGGATCGACAGGTCAATCTGCTGACCCAACCCTCCGGCGCCAACAAACCCCATCACCACCGATGCACGGATCGCGCATTCCCAGCGATAAACCGTGTAGGAAAGCAGTTCCGACGCGACATTGGGTAACGTGCCGTAAGCAAACGCCGCCAGTCGGCCGCTGCCGGCCTGCAACAATGCATGCGCCGGGCGTTGGTCAGTCGATTCGAAAATCTCCGCGTAGACCTTGCCGAGCATGCCGCTGTACGTGATGGCGATCGCCAGTACGCCCGCCGCCGGACCAAGTCCAACAGCGCGGACAAACAATAGCGCCCAGACGATTTCCGGCACGCTGCGCAAAAAGATCAGCAAACCGCGCACCGGCCAGCGCAACAGGCGCCCCAAGCGGCTTGGCACGCCACCGCGCGAGGCGGCGGACAGCGACAGCGCGCGACTGGCAATCAGCCCTGCGGGTATCGCCAACAACAGCGCCAAGGCCATGCCGGCGGTGGCGATGGCGAGGGTTTGCAGGGTGGCTTTGAGCAGTAACTGGAGAAACGCTTCGTCGTGCGCCGGTGGCCAGAACTGCGCGACAAAACGGCCCATTTCATTCTGGCTGTCGGGCAGCAACACACCCAGATTGAGCTCGCTGAGGTGAACGCCCGGCCACAGCAAGGCAATCGCCAATAGCGTCAGCAGCAGCCGTGGCCACGCCGCGGGATCGCGTGAATCGGCTTTCAGCATCGTGGAATCTGCACAGTCAAAGGCGCCACCGCAGCGGTCGGCGATTGCAGTTTTTCGTTGGCGTACAGCGCGTCGAGCATCTCGTGGCTGACTTGATCAGAGGCGCGGTCGAACAGAATCTGCCCGTCGCGCAAACCGATGATTCGCGGGAAGTGCGACAGCGCCAGATCCACCGCATGCAGGCTCGCCACCAGGGTGACGTTGTGCTCGCGAGCGTGGCGCGAAAGGATCGACAGCGTGTGCCCGGCCATGACCGGATCCATGGCTGACACCGGTTCGTCGGCCAAGAGGATTTCCGGCGCCTGATACAGCACGCGAGCGATGCCGACACGTTGCAACTGACCGCCAGACAATTGCTGGCAATGGGCGAACAATTTGTCGCCCAGATCCAGCCGCGCCAACGCCGCGCGTGCACCAGCCACATCCAGCGGATGCAACAGGTTCAACAGACTTTTACCCAGACTCCATTGGCCGAGCTTGCCGGCCAATACGGCTGTCACAACGCGCTGACGCGGCGGCAGCGGCGGCGCCTGATGCACCAGACCGATTCGTGCGCGCAAGCGTTGGCGCTGGCGGGCAGACAAGTGCCAGGCACGTTCGCCGAGCACCTCAATTTCGCCGCTGCTGGGCCGCAATGCGGTGGCCAGCAGGTTGAGCAAACTCGATTTACCGGCCCCGGACGGGCCAATGATGGCGACCTGTTCGCCGACGCCAATCTGCAAATCGACACCGCGCAGGGCGTCGACGCCATTGGCGTGGCGCAGGCTGCCCTGGTTGAGGCTCAGGGTCATTTCAGCAGTTCGGCAGCGCGGGCGGCTTCCTCGATGCCCTTGTAATTCTCAGGCTTGGTCTCGATAAAACGGCTGGCGGCCTGCAGATCAAGAATCTTTTTCTGCTCCGGGTTGGCCGGGTCCAGATCGAGGAACGCTTTTTTGATCTTCGCCGCCAGAGCCGGGTCGAGGGTGCCGCGTACGGTCCAGTTGTAATCGAAGTAGGTCGGCGTGGTGGCGAAGACCTTGACCTTGTTGGTGTCGACCTTGCCGGCGTCGACCAGTTTCTGCCAGACGCTGGCGTTCAGTACACCGGCATCCACCTTACCGGCCTGCACCCAAGCGACGGTGGCGTCGTGGGCGCCAGAGTAGGCGACACGGCTGAAATACGCCTCAGGCTTGATGTTGTCGTTTTTCAGCATGAAATAACGCGGCATCAGGCTGCCGGAGGTCGACGACACCGAACCGAAAGCGAAGGTCTTGCCCTTCAAGTCGGCGAGGCTATGCACATTCGGGTCAGCGGTGATGAATTTGCTGGTGAACTGCGCATCCTGTTCGCGTTGTACCAACGGGATTACTGGCGTCGTTGCGTCAGTTTTCAAGCGTGCCTGCACAAACGTGAAACCGCCGAGCCAGGCCATGTCGAGGCGATCGGTCGCGAGTGCTTCAACTACCGCCGGGTAGTCGGCTACCGGCACGAACTGCACTTTCATGCCCAGTTGTTGCTCCAGATACGCGCCCAGCGGTTCGAACTTGCGCAGCAGTTCGGTCGGCGCTTCATCGGGAATCGCGCTGACGCGCAACACGTCGGCCGCTTGGGCCATGAATGCAGAAAAGGACAGGGCCAGGCCGGCGGTCAGTGCCAGGGTGCGTTTGAGCATGGAATTCTCCGTTTCGTAAGCGTCAAAAGGCGATAGGCCGCCGCTGCAGGATCAACGCGGGGCGCAAAGTCAGGGTAGACGAAACGGCGAGGTTATACGCATTCGAGGCGGCAAAGGCCAGCATTGGAGCTTTACGATGTTTTACGCCCTGTCCCTGTAGGCGCTGCGGCACGCTGCGATATTTTTGATTTTAAAGGTCAACATCAAAAGATCGCAGCGTGCCGCAGCTCCTGCAGGTTTTGATGCATGTCAGGATCCAGGCAGCTTCGCAATCACCTTGATCTCGAAATCAAACCCGTACAGCCACGTCACGCCCACCGCCGTCACCGTCGGATGCGGCGCCTCGCCCCAGAACTCTGTCAGCACGACATTCCAGATCGTCTCGAACTTCGATGGCGGGTCGACGATGAATACGGTGACATCGACCACGTCGTCAAAGCTGCAACCGGCCTCGGTGAGAATCGCATTCAGGTTGTTGAAGGCTTGGCGCACCTGATTCTCCAAGTCCGGTTCGGGCGTGCCGTCCTCGGTGCTGCCCACTTGCCCTGAGACAAACAGGAATCCGTTGGAACGAATCGCCGGCGAGTAGCGATGGCGTTCATAGAGCGTGCGTCGTGCGGGTGGGAAAACTACTTCGCGCTGAGTCATCGGGGGTGTCTCCATCGGTGAGTTGATGGGGGCCACTTTAGGTATTTGCAGCTGACCGATAAACGCGCAAGCTTGGCGTTCACTGTTTGTAAAATCCAAACAATCGGGGGGGCGCAGCTTGGACCGTTTTGACGCAATGCAGGCCTTTGCCCGAGTGGTCGAGGCGGGGAGTTTCACCAAAGCGGCGGAAACCTTGCACATGAGCAAGACCACCGTGACCCAACTGGTTCAGCAGTTGGAGGCGCGGCTGCGGGTGAAATTGCTCAATCGCACCACGCGCAAGGTCAACGTCACCGCCGATGGCGCCGTTTATTACGAACGGGTGATCAAGTTACTCGCGGATATGGACGACGCCGAAACCAGCCTGCCCGGCGCGGCGGCGTTGCCCAAAGGGCGATTGCGCGTGGACGTTCCGAGTCCGTTCGCACGGTTGATTCTGGTGCCGGCGCTGCCTGAGTTTCACGCACGTTATCCGGACATTCAGATCGACATGGGCGTCAGCGACCGCATCGTCGACATCATTGATGAGAACGTCGACTGCGTGGTGCGCGGGGGCGAACTCATGGATCTGTCGCTGATGGCGCGCAAGGTCGCTGATCTGGAACTGGGCGTGTTTGCCGCGCCGCAATACCTGGCCCGCGCCGGTACGCCGGCGCACCCACGGGACCTGGAAGACAGCCATCATCGGGTCGTCGCTTTTCTCTGGGCACGCACCGGCAGACCGGTACCGTACGCCTTGCACAACGCCAGCGAAAACCTGCAAGTCAAGGGGCGTCACGTGTTGGCAGTCGATGACGGCAACGCTTATCTCGCGGCAGGTTTGGCGGGCATGGGGGTGTTATGGCTGCCCAAATACATGTCTGCCGCCCACGAGGCGCGCGGTGAGCTGGTGCCGCTGTTCGAAGACTGGAAACTCGCGCCGATGCCGCTCTACATCGCTTACCCGCCGAACCGGCATGTCAGTCTGAAATTGCGTGTGTTCATCGATTGGGTCGTCGAGTTGATGGCGTAGCAGCATTGTGGTGCAGTTATTGCTAGCTGCTGTGCCAGTGCCGTCAAAATACCAACACAATCAGGCGACTTGAAAGCCCGTAGTGATGAGATGCATGGCTTTCAATTCTAGGAGCTTCACCCGCATGAATATGTACATCGATATCGTCGGTGCGTGCAATCTGAGCTGCCCGTCTTGTCCAATGGGCAACTCGGAAAATCTCAATTTCAAAAAAGCCATGCAGCTCGACATGTTCAAGCAGATTGTCGATAAGGCCAAGACAGAGGGCGTCAACACGATTTACCTCTATAACTGGACCGAGCCGCTGATTCATCCAAAAATTGGCGAGTTTATCGAGGTCATCAATGCTGCCGGCCTGGGCAGCGGCATCAGCACCAACCTGAACCTCGCCAAGAATATGGAAAAGGCCTTGATGGCCGAGCCGAGTTACTTCCGTATTTCGCTCTCGGGTTTTTACCAGGAGACCTACGAAAAGGGCCATGTTGGCGGCGATATCGAAGTTGTAAAACAAAACATGATCGCCCTGCAGGAGATCAAACAGCGCCTCGGTCTGAGGACCCGCGTTGATGTTTACTATCACCGCTACCTGGATAACATCGAAGAAGAATCACTGATGCGCGAGTTCAGTGAACGTCTTGGCTTCATGTTTACCACCGGGTATTCGGTGATGATGCCGCTGGAGAAGACACTGGCCATTGTCGAGCGTGACCCGTCTGTCACGCCTACCGACCTTGATACCCTGAAACGCCTTGCACTGCCGCCGTACGACGATCTCGTCAACGTCATCCAGAACTTTCCCAAGATGGCGTGCACGCTCAAGGATGACTGGCTGGTCATCGACTGCAATGGCAACACGGTGCTGTGCTGCACGATCTTCAATCAGACCGAGTATCAGGTTGGCAAGTACCTCGACATGCCGCTTGCAGAACTGACGCGGCGCAAATCCACGCAGAAAAACTGTGTCGACATGTGCGACCGCTGCGCCAATAAAGGCCTGCATATCTACTCGATGCATCCCAATCAGGGAGTGCTGGAGCGCCACGCGGTGAATCGCATCATCGATTTCGAGCACTTCGCCAGCCAGGGTCTCACGGTGGACAGCGAGCGGCTCGGGCGTGCCGGCGAAGTCAGCGCAGAAAACTTTGATGAAGCCCAGTACCTTCGATTGAATGACGATGTCAGGATCGCGATTTCCCAGGGATCGTTCTCCAGCGGCTATCAACACTACGTGCTGTGTGGGCGTCTCGAGGGGCGTTTAGGCGCCGGGTTTTTCTCGGCTGTTTGAGTCTGGATTCGGATCGCTGCCATCGCCCCAGTGGTGGCGCAGGTCACTGCGTCACCCGCCATCCACCACAGGCGTGATTGACTCTTTCACCGATCAAGCCAACTATCGGCGCATAACAACATGACCGATGGACCATAACTTGATCGAACGACGCCAATTCAGCGGAGGCATGAAGGGGAAAAACCTCCGCTATCTGAATGAGCAAGGCGCGGATGACACGCGCCTGACCCGCACCGGTTTTCTGCTGCTCGAGCACTTTTCACTGCCGGCCTTTACCCAAGCGCTGGATACGGTTGTCACCACTAATCTGCTGCGCCCGGGGTTGTTTTCGTCGCGCACGTTTGGCTTGGGCGACGGTGAAGTCATCAGTGACCTGGGCCTGGTGATCCGCCCCGATGCACGTCTGGATTCGGCCGCGCTGGCGCAACTGGATCTGCTGGTGGTGTGTGGCGGGTATCGCACCGAACTGCGCGCGAGTGATGAATTCATCGGCTTGCTCAGATCAGCAGCGGACCGCGGCATCTCGCTCGCCGGGTTATGGAATGGCTCGTGGTTTCTCGGCCGCGCCGGGTTGCTCGATGGCTATCGTTGCGCGATCCACCCGGAGCATCGCCCGGCGCTGACCGAGATTGCCAAAGCTACCCATGTCAGCAGCGAACCCTATGTGATTGATCGCGATCGCCTCACAGCGTCGAGTCCGTCCGGCGCTTTTCATATGGCACTGGACTGGATCAAGGGCTTGCACGGCAAAGCCTTGGTCGAGGGTATCGAAGACATCCTCGCGTTCGAGGAATCGCGCTACCGCCGGATCAAACCGGATGAAAACCTCTGCGTCAGTGCGCCGCTGCGTGAAGTGGTGAAGCTGATGGACGCCAATCTGGAGGAACCGCTGGAGCTGGAGCAACTGGCGGTGTACGCCGGGCGCTCCCGCCGGCAATTGGAGCGTCTGTTCAAGGAGCAACTGGGCACCACGCCGCAGCGCTATTACCTGGAACTGCGCATCACCGAAGCGCGACGGTTGTTGCAGCACACTGAGCTGTCGCAAGTGGAAGTGCTGGTCGCGTGCGGCTTCGTCTCGCCGAGTCATTTCAGCAAGTGCTACAGCTCATATTTCGGCTACAGACCTTCCAAAGAAAAACGGCTGGTCAAATAACGACAGCCGTTTCCCAACCAGAGTGCACCGCGCAATCACACGTCGGCGTACCTTTCCCAAACACCTCGGTCGGTCCCCTCTCCCTTTGGGAGAGGGCTAGGGTGAGGGGCTTTTAAACGCCATCACCTACGCACGTTTAACTTACACGCACTGTTACGCCATAACGGCTACAACACCTTGCGCCGTTGCCTACGCGTACGCCAGAATCCGCCGGCTTACGCGCCTTGAGGCGGGCTGTATCGTTTCCCTGTCACTGCAAAACAGTGATCGGGTTTGGTAGCCCGTTTTCTAAGCGTTATGCGCCGCTATATGCAGTCTCTTTTCGGGGCTCGGTTTTTTATGGTGGCCATGCGTGGGGCTCCTTCGGGAGCGCCGGGGTTTACTCGCTTAGACCGGTCTACCAACCTGCGCAATGGTCACCACCTCGTTTGGTAGCGTGAGTGATGGCTCCCTATTTTTTGCTAAGCGAGTGTCATCTATGTTCAAAATTACGCCAAACCCGCCAGAAACCGATCCAATCCCCTACGACGCCGCGCTCGAACCTCAAAACATCAAAGAGGCCACCGACCGCGCGATCAATTTCTACCTCAATCCTTCCGCGCTGAAGACTTCAATACCCACCCGCAAAACCGGCAAGATCTACCTGATCGACCCCACGGTGGATAACGAAACACTACTCGTCGAAGCGACTGAAACCTTGGCCTCGGCCAGTGACATGGCCCGTGAACTCGCCGATTCGATTGACCCTTCACAGCGCAAAAAGATGCTGATCCTGCAACAGGTGATCATGCTCAGTGAGCTGGTGGTTGGTCGAGTTCTGGATAACCAGCGCTTGCCGCACTAGTCGCGATGCAGATGGGTGAGGGGGCTCGCTCCCTCATTGCACAGAAGCGTCCGCAATCGCGGCGCTTCACGCCTTCTATCAAAGAGCCGCAAAACGGTTCTTGTCTGGAGTTTCAGCAGATGTCTCAGCCACCCGAACCACCGGTCACCGACCTGGTGTCTCCGTACGCATCGCCCAATTCAAGAAAACTTCACGAAGCGGCAGAACGGGCGCTTGACCATTACCTTTTGCCTGCCGCGGTCATGGCCGAACCCTATACGCCGAATGCTCTGTTCATGGCCAACCCGCGAGCAGACACCGAGTCGCTGCTGACCAATGCTTGCGGGTCGTTGGCGTCCGCGTCGGTGATGCTCGGCAATTTTGCCGGGATGCTGGAGGGCGCAGATCGTCATACGCTGCTGGGCATTGCGCAAGTGGTCATGTTGGGGGAGTTGGCGGTGAACAAAGCGTTGGATCTGGTTGTGCCAACCGAGTGATCGTGCACGTTAGTCGGGGTTGAGGGTGTCTGGTCGGGCGTGATCGCGAGCAGGCTCACTCCTACATTTGAAATGCGTTCCCCCTGTAGGCGTTCGCCTGCTCGCGATGACGCCCGTTCAGGCAAAGCATCTGCAAAACGTGACAATCCCTTAATCCCATCCTCAAATAATCAAGCAGTCAGCCTTCGCGGCTGACTGCTTGTTTGTTTCTACAGGTGATCGGCGTCGATCACGGCTTTGGCAAACGCCTGCGGATCTTCCTGCGGCAAGTTGTGGCCAATACCGCCATTGATCAAACGGAACTGATACTTGCCGGTAAAGCGCTTGGCGTAATCCTCCGGCGCCGGGTGCGGCGCGCCGTTGGCATCGCCTTCGAGGGTAATGGTCGGCACGCTGATCGACGGCGCGGTGGCGAGTTTCTGCTCCAGCGCGGCGTATTTCGCTTCGCCTTGCACCAGGCCCAGACGCCAGCGGTAGTTGAACACGGTGATGTCGACGTGATCGGGGTTCTCCAGTGCCTTGGCGCTGCGGTCGAACGTGGCGTCATCAAACTTCCACTGCGGCGAAGCGGTTTGCCAGATCAGCTTGGCGAAGTCGTGGGTGTTCTTCTCGTAACCGGCACGGCCACGGTCAGTCGCAAAGTAGAACTGATACCACCACTGCAATTCAGCCTTGGGTGGCAGCGGGTTCTGCCCGGCGGCCTGATTGCCGATCAGATAACCGCTGACAGACACCAGCGCTTTCACCCGTTCCGGCCACAGTGCCGAAACGATGCCTGCCGAACGTGCGCCCCAGTCATAACCGCCGAGCACCGCTTGCTTGATCTTCAGCGCGTCCATGAAGTCGACGACGTCACTGGCCAGCGCCGCTGGTTGACCGTTGCGCAGGGTGTCTTTGGAAAGGAACTGCGTATCGCCATAACCGCGCGCATAGGGCATCAACACCCGATAACCCTTGGCCGCGAGCAACGGCGCGACTTCGTCGTAGCTGTGAATGTCGTAGGGCCAGCCGTGCAGCAGGATCACCACCGGGCCGTCTGCTGGGCCGGTTTCGGCGTAGGCGACGTCGAGCATGCCGGCCTTCACATGCTTGAGCGGGCCGAACGGCGAGGGCGCGGAATAGCTGACGGCGGAAGGTTCTGCGGTTTGCGCCTGAGCGCTGCCAAAAGCGCCGAACAACGACAAAGCCAGAATCGACAAACCGAACGCGGTTTTGCGGGTGTGCAGTGCCATCTTCATGGTGACGTCTCCTTTGCGAGCCTTTGGCCAAGGGTTCTGAATGAACACCTGAAACCTTGAGTGCAGTTGAACGCGGAGACGTATCTGGCCTGTGTCGAAGAACGGCTTTGTTGAAAGTCGATGTGTCGCAGTGGGGGTCGTACACAGTGTGATACACGGCGGCTAAACCGACTCCCCCCGGAGCTGATTCAGCCCAAAATAATAAGTCGCTGTTTTAAAACAAAAAATATTTCACTTCGCGCTTCCCAAAGCCAAAAAACCTTGGTAAATTGCGCCCCGTTCTCACAGCGAAACTAACGGAGTAGCTGGAAAGAGCAGTAGGGGCGTCGCCAAGCGGTAAGGCAGCAGGTTTTGATCCTGCCATGCGTTGGTTCGAATCCAGCCGCCCCTGCCATATTCGAAAAAACGCCAACTTCGCAAGAAGTTGGCGTTTTTTTATGCCTGCGATTTGGTGGATTCGCAGAAGGGCGAGCGAGTACGGCGCCGAAGCACCGTACTCGCCAACCACTCAGTGCGGTGCGCGCGGGATGGTTTTCATCAGGTCTTCGGGGCTGATGTGGCCGACCACGCTGCCCGGTTGCGGCAGGTTGAGGATGTGGCCTTTCATCTTGCCGATGATGTGCATCTCGCACGGCTTGCAATCGAACTTCAGCGTCAGCACTTCATCGCCGTGGATCAACTGCATCGGTGCAACCTTGGTGCGCACGCCGGTCACGCCTTTGGCCTGTTTCGGGCACAGGTTGAAGGAGAAACGCAGGCAGTGCTTGGTGATCATCACCGGCACTTCGCCCGGCTCTTCGTGCGCCTCATACGCCGCGTCGATCAGCTTCACGCCGTGGCGGTGGTAGAAGTCGCGCGCCTTCTGGTTGTAGACGTTGGCGAGGAACGTCAGGTGTGAATCCGGGTACACCGGTGGCGGGCTGGTTTCGGCTTTACGGCCGCCACGCGGATGCGCAGCGACACGGGCGGCGGTCAGGGCTTCGATCACTTCACGACGCAGCGACTTGAGCTGCGAGTTCGGAATGAAGAACGCCTGTGGCGCATCCAGTTTGATGTCGGTGGCGTGGTACTGCGTGGTGCCGAGCTGACCGAGCAGATCGCGCAGCTGTTCCAGCGCTTGCTCAGGCTTGTTGGCCACGCCGAACGGACCGGCGAGGGTGACGCTGGCGCTGATGCCTTCTTCACTGGTGGCGGTGACTTCCAGCTGCTCTTCACGCAAACGCGCGACCCAGCTCAGGGCCACGCGACGCTCGGAAGAGGTCTTTTGCAACGCCTGTTGCCAGTTGTGATCGAGGTTACGATTCAACGGGTGGTTCGGGCGCAGCTTGTACAAGCCTTCCGGCATTTCGTTCGGCTCGACGCGATAGCGGTAGCGCTTCTCGCCGTCTTCTTCGAACTCGCCTTTGGCTTCAGCGATGTTGGCGCGGAAACCGACCACTTCGCGTTTGACCAGCACGTTGAGGCCATCGCCATTGGACAGCGGCTCGTGGGTCACGACCTGCATGTCACGCTTGGCGACTTTCTCGACTGTGCCCACTGGCAGACCGGTGAAGGTTGGCGAGTCGAAGGCACCGATGTCGATCTTGCGATCGGTGACGAAATAATCGGTGCTGCCACGGTGGAAAGTCTTTTCCGGATCGGGCAGGAAGAAGTGCGCAGTGCGGCCGCTGGAAGCGCGGGTCAGATCCGGGCGGTCTTCGAGCACGTCGTCGAGGCGCTGGCGGTAATAGGCGGTGATGTTTTTCACATAGCCCATGTCCTTGTAGCGACCTTCGATCTTGAACGAACGCACACCGGCTTCGACCAGGGCGCGGATGTTGGCGCTCTGGTTGTTGTCTTTCATCGACAGCAGGTGTTTTTCATAGGCGATCACGCCACCCTTTTCATCTTTGAGGGTATACGGCAAGCGGCAAGCCTGCGAGCAGTCGCCACGGTTGGCGCTGCGCCCGGTCTGCGCGTGGGAAATATTGCACTGGCCGGAGAAGGCCACGCACAACGCGCCATGAATGAAGAATTCGATGGCAGCGTCGGTTTCGTCGGCGATCGCACGGATTTCCTGCAGGTTCAGCTCACGGGCCAATACCAGTTGCGAGAAACCGGCCTGATCGAGGAACTTCGCTCGCTCCAGGGTGCGGATGTCGGTCTGGGTCGAGGCGTGCAGCTCGATCGGCGGAATGTCCAGCTCCATCACGCCCAGATCCTGAACGATCAGCGCGTCGACCCCAGCGTCGTACAACTGATGAATCAGCTTGCGCGCCGGCTCCAGTTCGTTGTCGTGCAGGATGGTGTTGATGGTGGTGAAAATGCGCGCGTGGTACTTGCGGGCAAATTCCACCAGTTCGGCGATTTCGCCGACTTCGTTGCAGGCGTTGTGGCGTGCGCCGAAGCTCGGGCCGCCGATGTACACGGCGTCGGCGCCGTGCAGGATCGCCTCACGGGCGATGGCGACATCGCGGGCAGGGCTGAGCAATTCCAGATGATGCTTGGGCAAGGACATAGTTTTTTTAGTCAGGCTGTCACGGTTAGGCGCGCATTCTACCCGTGAAACGCGCGCCCGGCACGCCTGTGCTGCCCGATGGCAGCTGACACTGCGCAACCCCGGTGGGAGCGAGCCTGCTCGCGAAGGGGCCATCACATTCAGCATCAATGGGGACTGAACGGACGCTTTCGCGAGCAGGCTCGCTCCCACAGGGGGTGGCGGTGTGAAGTCAGGCCTTGGCGGCCATCGCAGTCACTTCCACACGCATGCCTTCAACCGCCAGCGACGCCACACCCACCGCTGCACGCACCGGCCATGGCTTGGCGAAGTAGCGTTTGTAAACTTCGTTGAATGCCGCGCGATCAGCCATGTCGGTCAGGTAAATGGTCAGGTGCATGACCCGGTCCATCGAGCTGCCGGCGCGCTCCAGCGCAACTTTCAGCGCTTGCAGGGTGCATTCGCTTTGCAGGGTGATATCGCCCAGTTCCAGACTGCCATCGGCACGGGTCGGAATCTGGGTGGACACCATGATCCCAGCGAAGGTCGCTACGTCGGAAGAAATGGAGTCTGCGTCCGGATCCGGGGTGAAGGTGATGTCTTGGCTGGCCATGTTGATCCCTTGTCTGAGCGAGTAAATCGCGCCAGTTTACAGATTCATTGGCGACATCGCCCGTTTGCGTATCGGCACGGATCAGACCGGATGCGTGGCTTGTTCTGCCGCGATGGCCGAGCGTACGCTTGGGCGCTCGGCTATGCGCTTTATGTAGGTCGCCAGTACCGGCCAGTTTTCAATGTCGATATTGAACGTCGGAAGCCACTGCAGGACGGTGAACAAATAGGCGTCGGCCACGCTGAATGTGCTCATCAGATAGTCCTGGGGGGCGAGTGTCTGGCTGAGAAAGTCCAGGCGCTTGAACAGTGTTTGTTTGAAGATCGCTTTGATCGACTCCGGGATCTCATTGTTGAACAGCGGCGCGCTGACGCCGTGGATTTCGCTGCTGATGAAGTTCAGATGCTCCTGCAAACGCGAGCGCTCCCACGTGCCATTGGCCGGCGCCAATTTATGCTGCGGAACCTGATCGGCCAGGTATTGAAGAATCGCCGGCCCCTCCGTCAATACCTCGCCGGTATCCAGCAACAAGGCAGCCACGTATCCCTTGGGATTGATCTCGCGAAAGTCGCGGCCATCGGCAGTGCGCTTGCTGTGGTTATTGACGCGAATCAGCTCGAACGGCAAGCCCAGTTCCCGCAACACGATGTGCGATGACAGCGAGCAGGTCATCGGCGCGAAATACAGTTTCATGGCAGATCCTTTTTGAAAGAAGGCGCCAGAATCCATCGTCACTGAGCGTTTCGCAAAGGTCATTTCAAGTGATAGCGTATGACAAAATCTCATGAGTGTTTAACGCCATATGGTCGCCAGACTACCTTCCTTGAATGGCTTGAGAGCCTTCGAGTCCGCCGCGCGGCACATGAGCTTTACCCAGGCTGCGCAAGAGTTGAACGTCACGCAAACCGCCATCAGCCATCAGATTCGCAGGCTTGAGGCGGAGCTTGGTGTGTCGCTGTTTTTGCGGCTCAAGGACGGCCTGGCACTGACTGAGGCCGGGCAGGCTTACTTGCCGGGCATCCGCTCGGCGTTTCATGAGTTGCGCTACTCGACGGAGAAGTTGTTCGCGACACGCGACAACACGGTGCTGACCATCAGCACATTAGTGTCGGTGGCGTCCAAATGGTTGTTGCCGCGTCTGCCGGCGTTTCAGCAGGCGTTCCCTGATATTGATGTGCGGGTCAGCGCCGCCACCGATCTGGTGGATTTTCGTCAAGGCGGGATTGATGCGGCGATTCGTTATGGTCGCGGTGACTGGAAGGGCTTGCGTGCGGACTGGCTGATGTCCGATGAGATCTTCCCGGTGTGCAGTCCGGCCTTGCTCGAGGGTGGGAAGGCCTTACAGACGCCGGCTGACCTGGCCAACCATACGATGCTGCAAGTCAGTGGCATGACCGCCGCAGACTGGAACACCTGGCTGAGCGCGGCGGATCAGCCAGCGAAACTGGCCAAAGGGTCGCGGCTGACCTTCGACTTGGCGATGATGGCGGTGCAGGCAGCCGTTGACGGGCAGGGCGTGTGCATCGGGCGCTCGACCTATGTCGACGACGACCTGCGAGCCGGACGATTGGTGGCGCCTTTCGCTTTGCGCCTGAAGGATGATCTGGGCTTCTATCTGGTGACGCCCCATGAAACCGTCAACTCGAAGAAAATCGTCGCCTTGAGGACATGGCTGTTGGCGCAGTGCCAAAGCGGCGAAACGTTTGTATAAGCGTGTATCAATCCCGGCCGGATACACATGCCAATAACAAACAACGGGTTCACGACACATCCACGCTACATGCCCCGCACACAGTAGAGGTCACACCACCACTACGTACAAGAGGGCTACATCATGCGCCGTCCATTCTTTCTGGCAACCACCGTCATTCTCGCTTCCCTGACCGGCATCGCACAGGCCGCTGACACGCAACCCAAGAGCTGGCAGCAAGGACTTAGCCGCACCGATCTGGTTCGCCAGGACCTCGGCGCTGCGGATCGCGAAGTGATCCAGGCGCGGGTCGATTTCGATTCCGGCGTGGCTTCACCAAGGCATGCACATCCGGGCGTCGAGGTGGCGTACGTGATCAGCGGCACTTTCGAATATCAACTGGAGGGCAGGGCACCGGTGACGCTGAAGGCGGGTGACTCGCTGTTCATCCCGGAAGGGGTTGCGCATATCGCCAAAAACATTGGCTCGGACAAGGGCTCGGAGTTGGCGACTTATATTGTGAAGAAGGGTGAGCCCGTGTTGATTCTCAAGCCGTAAGACTCAATGAAGTGTCACCGCTCGGCGACTCTCGCCGATGCGGATTCGGTCGAGCGCCCGGTTCAAGGCATCCAGCGCGTCGAGCAGCGCTTTGGCTTCTGCTTCTCGACCATCGCCCCACAGACGTTCGGCCATTTTGTTCAAGGCCTGGATGGCGCGCTCGATGTCCGCAGCGGTGGCGGCCTCTCGGGCGACGGGTGGTTTTTTCGGCATTCGTTGCTGTCCTGCTGGCAAAAAGTATTCGCCGGAGAAAGTTTGAATTAGTCAGTTGCCTGCCCGGTCAAGAATCATGAACGCAGTCAATCTGACGAGGTAACAGCAATGACTATCCAGGCAGAGACACTCGTACAACTGACCGAAGCGCTCAAGGAGCGCGGTTTGAGTCTGGTTGCAGATGTCCACTTCACTCGCGCGCCTTATCGGCAGAATCACCGCTGGATCTGCGCGGTGGCGTAGCGATCCGAATGGGCCGGCGGCCTGAGCCAGGAGTTTACCGCCGGCGGCTCATGGATTAAACGGTGCACTTCCCTGAATTGACTTGCTTGCACTGAAGGCAATGCTCTCTCCATCCCACCACTTTTCCAGATAACGATCGGGCATAACGATCTGTATCGATACTATTTCAGCCCTGACATAATCCGCCTCATGATTAACGCCGTCACAATCGGCCAATATTTCGGAAAGATAAATGAGGGATTTCAAGGAGCTGTGCGCTTACCTGAAGGAGGAAATTGCTACCAAGGAAGACGGCAGCGTAAAACTGAGCACCCTGATCAACAGGGTTCTGGCCAAGGAACGGTACCACTACGTTTTCTGGTTCAGGATTGCCCAGTACCTGCACAACAAGCCTCGCGGGTTCTGGAACTACAAGAAGTGGGCAAAGCGGATAAATCGAAAACTGATCCGCGAGCACAACATCGATATTGGTTTGTCGGCACAAATCGGTCCGGGTATCTGCTTCTCGCATCGCATCGGCATCGTCATTACCCATCGGGCCATCATCGGCCGAAACCTTCGCCTACGCCAGAACACCACCATCGGTTCCAAGGACTACACCCAAGGTCACGTGCGCCTCGGTGACAACGTCGAAATCGGCGCAAACGTCTGCATCGTCGGTGAAATCAATATCGGCAACAACGTGACGATCGGCGCCCAGGCGTTCGTGAACAAGGATATTCCAGACAACACCGTGTATTACACCGAGTACCGGCCGACTTATCGGGCCAAGCCGAAGTAAGGTGATGGTTCAGTTGCCGAGCGTTAGGAACGATGAGGCTCTGGATGATTGGGGGGTGTAGATAAGATGGTGGGGGGATGGGGGCGACTTATGGATCTCGCGGTGTTTTTTTCGTCCGCCATATGAATCTAAAAAGCTCTGGCAGGTTCGCCAGCCGTTCGGGGCTGTTCTCCGGCATGTCGGGCAAAAAGCCGCAAGAATCTCAAACGCCAGAAACGACAAAGCCCTGAATAATCAGGGCTTTGTCGGTACCAAATATGGCGGAGGCGATGGGATTCGAACTCATGGACCTGTTACAGTCGACGGTTTTCAAGACCGCTATGGAAAGCCGCCGAATACGCGGCGTCAGACGTTTTTTCGTTCCAATACTTTTGTCTTGCAGCACCTCTACAGACCGCATTCTACAAGAGGCGTGTTTCGAGTTATGGAACGCATTTTTTGCCTATTTCGAGGGTTTGGCGATCGCACCGACACGGCGATAAACCCGCTCAGTAATGTCGCCTTTTGTGTGCCCGAGCAACAGGCTGGCGTCACCGACATCGCTGATTTCCGACGCCGCTTTCGGCCGAATATCCCGGAACTGGAATTCACCGATCCGCTTAGCCAGCAGCTCGTCTCCCTGCTCAAGAGCTTCCAGTTTTGCCTTCTCTCGCGCCGCGTCCCATCGCTTCCTCAGCATCGTCGCAGTCATCCGTTTACCACTCCGGTTGATGATCAGGTAGCTCGAAACGTGAGCAGCGTTTCGCTCTGTGATTGCCGCGATCAAAATGCTCAGGCTGTTAGCCTTTCCGGCGGTCGTCATCTGAATGCGCAGCTTCTTGTGCATCTTGTTCTGCTGAACAGTCAGATATCCGCCTTCAACATCATCCTTCCGCATAACCAGCACATCTGCCGGCCTTTGCCCGGTCAGATAGGCCAGGTCCATCGCTTCCTTCAGCTCCTGAGCTGCCTTCTTGTACACCGCCTCCCAAACCACATCATTCGCGTAATAGTCCCTCGGCGTCTCATTGTTCTTGCGCACGCCTTGGCAGGGGTTTTCCTTCGTCGTCAGTCCCCATTCCCGAGCAATGTTGAAAATGTGGGAGAGGGTCGCAATCTCACGGTTAGCCCGAACTTTCGCCGATCGCGCATCGCGGTACCCAGCAATCGTTGCTGGCGTGATTGAGTCGATCGGGGCGCTGTCGAACATCGTCCGCAGTTGTTTGATCTCCGCCAAATTGTCCTTTTGCGTGCGTGGTGCTTTCTTTGGCACCACATCACGAATGTACCGGTCGAAGATTCCCTTCATGGTGCGCAGGTCGAGCGGTTTTTCCTTGGCTTCGAGTTCGGCCCACTTCAGCCGAGCTTTGTCGAGATCCTTGCCCAGAGGAATGTCGTTGCCGAGCAGGTCGCGGTAGTAATACGCGGTCCAGGTACTACCGTTTTTGCGCTTCCGTGAGCGCTTGTACATACGAGGGGGAAGATGCTGGTGCTCGGTCTTGCGGGGGCGCATATCAGTTCACTCGCGAATAGTCTGGCGTCCATGCCGGCGCGGCCGGCGGCGGGTTCGGATCAGCAATCGTGGGGCTGATCATCCCCAGCTTCATACGGGCATACATCCGACCCACCAGCGGGCGCTTGCCGCGGCTTTCGACGAACACCCACTGGCGGTCAATCAGCTAGCGCCGCTGGTAGGCCCGGGCCTTGTAGCCGGTGAGTTCGGCTAGTTCATCGTCGGAGAGGATTTCGGTTTCCATGAGGTATTACTCCATGCCGCGCGTGGCGGCAGAAAGTGGTTGATATTGTGTGGTTGCGCTTTGGCTACAGTTGATTGATGCGCAACTGGTGCGGAGTATTCGGATGTTCAGCAAGTATCCCGAGCAAAAGCAAAGCCTGACGGTACTGGGGGCGCTCGGTGCCGCACTCCTGACGCTGGGAATATTTCTGGTCGTCATCGATGCGGTTGGTGGGTTTATTTTCGTCGTCGCGGGAGGCGGCCTTGTCATGTTGGCGTGGGTGGCGAGTGAGCGAACATTCGAGAGAGTGCTGCGAGTGCTGAACTGGTTATGAGTGAGTGATTCCCCGCAGCACGGCCGCACACGGGCAGGTTGTTGAGTTGGGTCATGTGTTACGGGTACTGGCGTTTAATGCGATCGGCGATGCCTTCGAGCTTTTCCGCCATGTACCGCATGTCATTGTTATCGCGGCGGGAGACGACGCCCGATCGCCTAACGTTGCGACCGTCGATGATCCAGGCTGCTAATAGGATGATTGCGGATTCGAACCGACGCCTAAGCCAGCCGGTGTGTGGGACAACCTTCATCGCCACGGCCCCCTGCAGATCAGGAAGGCCATGTAGAGCGGGGCGAAGATCATGGCGTCACCTCGCGTCGCGCCCACCAACAGACCGGGCCATCGTCAGTGTCGTGAATCGATAGGCAGAACCAGCCTTCGCCATCTGGACGATCCGGTTCCCAATAGCCGCAGTCCGGATTTTGGGAGTCAAAGTAGCGCTTCGATATCTTGTCCGGGGCGTCCTCAATGCTGGACATCTTCACAACTAAACCCTGTTCGGTGAGCCATTTCTTGCACTTGTCGCCGTCACCCTCATCGAAAGACGGCAGATCCGGGTGCCAGAACATGCCGTTTTCATCCCGCTTTACCGGCCAGTGTTTGATAAGTCCAACGCGAGCGACGCGCTCAATCTCTGCTAGCAGCAGGGCTGCTGCCTTCACAAGGTCGCGGCGCCGATCTGCACTCGGGTTGGAACTCCCCGACTACACGGGGCCAGGCCGTGCTCAGGCTCGCGGCTTCCCGGCGAGGCTTGCATAGGTCGACGCCGCTTCGGCAAGTTCGCCATTGACGTACTGGTCATCGCGATACAGCGAAAAGCCTCGAGGGACATTTGGCGTTGCCGTTCGGCCATGACATCCCGCGCTGCGCTGTTGAGGCGAGTTTCGTTTTCTTCAGACATGACTTCGTCCTTGCCGCTATAGCGGCTGACTTTGAAGGGGGAGGGAGGTACGAATTTCTACTCGTAGTTTTGGTAGAGTGGCGCCCAAAAATTTGGCAAGGATGATCGAGATGCGTCGTTTACAAACATACTGGAATGGTCAGGCCGAGTGGTGGCGCAGTCGTAGCCTAGAGTGGTGGGCTGCACATCTCACCGCGTTTTATGTTGGTGGCGCAATCATCATCATGGGAGCGAAATTTGAAGATTTGATACTTCTTAAATTGAATGAAATTGGCGATTTTGCTGCAGGAGTGTTTGGCCCGGTCGCATTTATGTGGTTGGTGCTCGGATATTTGCAGCAAGGAAAAGAGCTTAGGATTAGTTCAGATGCTTTGCGCATGCAGGCTGATGAGCTAAGGGCCTCGGTGATGCAACAGACTGAAATGGTAAAGGCCCAGAATTCTAGCCTTTTGCACCAAGAAAGACTGCTTGAACCATTGCTAGAAGTATCCTTTGAAGAGAGCATTACTCATTTTGATGAGGGGGAGCCAATTTCAGTTGACTCATTCTTGATAGTCAATCGTGGAAACTATTGTGAGCATGTATTCGCTATGGTTTTAGTTGGTGGAGAAGAGGCCGTAACTTATCGTTTGCCACCCTTCAATAAGGATTCATCAAAAACCCTAAATGTTGTGGATAGAATCAGCATGCATGAACACTGTGAAATTCAAATCCATTATAAAAAAACTAGCGGAAAGGAGGGGGTTCAGCGATTCACTTTATTTAAGTACTCATCGCCAGATGGCATAAGCGTGCAAGTAATTAAACAACCACTACAGGGTGAAAGTTTTCCTAGGGTCGGATGTTAGTTCGGATCTAGGATCTTTATTTTGAGCGGAAGACGGGAAGGGCGCCGGCGTGTTCGCGTACGGCCTGCATGCCCTCTTCGTCGTAACCCCAGATGTTACTGGCGTTGAACCGCTCAGGCCCGAGATAGCCAGTGTACGCTCCCCGGTGCAGATGTAATCGTGAAAGGCTTCGACCACTGCGCGGAGCGTTCCTACATGGTCAAAGCCGCGCCATCAGCCACCCCAATTGGTTTTTTGCGTGAAGATCCGCCGTGCGCTGTAATCTTCGATGAACCATACCTTGCCCGTCTGATCGACCTCTATGCTGGCGTAACGATCGGCAACTTGGTTGAAGAAGCGGCGGCCATGGGTACCTATGATCCGGATAGCGTGGTTGACGTGCTCGACGCGTTGGCGCTTCAGATCGAGGTTGTTTTCTGTGGGCATGGAGATACCTCGCGGCTATAGTCGCCAGAAATGGATTGGAGTTGAATTCGTGCTTAGTTACCTGAACTACAAAATCGCGCTACGAAAAATTGCAAAAGCCGAGCTGGATCTTGAGATGCGGCGGCCTGCAAACTCTGTTCAGGCCAATGAGTCCGGAGAGATGGCAAATTACATCAACGAATCGGATGATTTGTACGAGTGGAAGCGCCTGATTCAGACAGACTATTACCGCAGTAAAGCCGACCGTCTCCTAGTACCCATGCCTTCATTCGATGATCCGAAAATGTATGCTCGAGTTGAATGGGATAAGGATGTTTTGGAGCCTAGGTATTTAACCGATGACGGGTTGCGAGCTATTCGTGCGGCTATTAGGGAAGAAGAAAAACACCGACGAGAACGAGTTAGCTATTGGTTCGCGATAGCGGTTGGTCTCATCGGGTCGATTGCCGGGCTGATCTCTGCATTCAAGTAACCAATGCGGGCAGCTTGCACATTCTCGGTAAGTGTGGTCGCTGGTAGGGATCCATACTGTCCTATACCCGGGCGGTGGAGGGTGGTGAGGGATCAGCTACAATTGATTGGTTAATTACAAGGAGGTGTGAAACATGACGTGTTTTATCTGCAACGGAACCGCCACATCGCATCCCGTAATCGGGGACTTCTACGATCGTGAATGCGCTGAATGTGGTCGATACTTAATCAATAAGGGCCTTCTCGCCGAAATAAGCGGAAAAAATCAAAAGCTGGACATCGATCGGACCCGGGCCTGCATTGCTGAGTTTTTGAATGCAGGTCTTCAGGCCGTCATCTCAAAAGCTGAAGTCGCGAAATACCAACTCATTGCTGGTTAACACCATGATCCTCGCCGGCTGGCGTGATTCGTAGAACTGGGTTATTTGTGTTCGGCCCGGCATATAGCCGGATCAAGGAGAACTCTTTGGATGCTGCAGTAGCAGGTCTCATCGGCGTGGCGATCGGCGCCATAAGCTCGTTGGGTGCTGTTTGGATACAGGCGCACTACCACACTAGGAGGGAGCGTGCAAAGCAGTGCTGGATTTCGCTATTCGCCACAGAAGTGAGGCCTTTGAGTACGCAGACAGAATTGAAGACCAATGTGCAATCGCACCGCTGGCAGTCCATGTGCACTATCAACAAGCTATTTTGAGCTTGATTGAAGCGAACGCGATTACAACCGACTCGTTGGAAAAGCTGCATCGCGAAAACGAGTTGGTGTACATGTCTATCGTTGAGTCGGATCAGGCAAGATCATCGGCCAGAGTTGAGCAGCAACGAAATCGTTAAGGGATTACATTGGCGTGGCATTTTTTGGCGCTTATGCGGCTGCCTTGAGTGCCTCAATGATTCGCTGACCTGCGAGCGGCGGGACGGCATTTCCGGCCATGTGCATAGTCAGCCTATGGTTGTCCGGTCGCAGCGTGTCAGCGGGGAACGACATGGCGGCGAGCACCTCATTCGCCGAGAGCATGCGCATCTCGTTGCCGCGAACCAAAGCCCAGCGGTCCAGCGAGGTGATGTCCGATCGGTCGATTAATATGGCGGCCAGTCAGTCCGGAGTCTTTGCCGTAGTGGGGCATGATGAACTGATCACCAAAGCGCTCTCGCCCGTTGCGCGCCCGGTCGAGCGTTGCTTGTGCACGTCCTGGCTTCTCGATTCGGTGACCAGCGGCCTGAGTCGAACTGGAGGAAGCTGGCGGCAGGAACGTGCTGGCGCCGGTGCAGCTTGAGCATCAGCGGCAGTTTGCTTCGGGTACATACCAGGAACAGGCGCACTCGATGCTGTGGCACGCCGAGATCGGTGCAGTCGACTACTTGCGGGGCAATCATGTATCCCAACGCAGCCATTGCCTGCGATCAAGCTGGATACAGAGCCCAGTCTGTAAACTCTTCAACGTTCTCGATCAGGGCCACTTCCGGTTTGTGGTATTCGGCGGCGGACACAACCGCCCATGCCGTCGAGCGTGATGCATCGTGCTTTGCATTGCCTGACTTCTTGCCCCGAGCCCTCGAATGACCCTGGCAGCAGGGCGACGCGAGCATGATGTCGTGAGCGGGAATCTTCGACCAATCCGCCTGATGCAGGTCTTGGCAGATGTGGATCGCTCCCGAGTGGTTGGCGCTGTGCCACTCGACGGCGACCGGCCAGTGGTTGGCCGCCCAGATAACGTCGATGCCGGCGGTGCGGGCACCGGTTGACCATCCACCGAGACCGGCGAACAAATCGATTTCGGTGGGCATGGGATTTTCCTGTTATGGGAAATTTTAGGATGGTAGTTATTTTTTGTGGGGAGCTCTGAACCTCTATTCGAATTTGATGGTTCCGACTAGAATGCGCGTCACAAGGATAATATTGAAAAACTCGATAAAAAATGGGAGCGGCTAATTTGATTGAGGATTTCACTACGGCTGTAAAAGCACAGTTATATGAAAGAGTGAGTTCTCCGCTGCTAAGCTCTTTTGCATTATCGTGGTGCGGGTGGAACTACAAATTTTTATTGGTTGTTTTATCCGGCATGTCGAGTCATGAAAAAATTGTTTATATAGATATGAATATATTCCCAAGTGTGTGGAGTATTGTCATGCATGGAGCAGCTCTGCCGCTGATTACGTGTCTTTTTCTTATATTTTTGTATCCAATTCCAGCTGAATATATCTATAAGCACGTAAAAATTCAGCAGAGGCGATTGAAGGAGATTCAACAGTCTATTGATGATGATAGTCCACTTTCTAAAGAGCAAGCTAGAAAAATCAGAAGGGAGGCGTTGGGAAGTCAGCTTAAGTATGAAAGTGAAATTGACTCAAAAATATCCGAAAACTCAAGATTAAAAGAGCTGGTCTCAGAGCTACAACAAAAAGTCGACGAATTCGCAAAAGTGCCAGTTAATTCTTCGCCGCAGGGTAGTGAGGAAGCTATTTCATCGAAAAAAAATGAGTTGGTAGATGAGGGGGCAGATTTCTTGGCTGCTTACAACGAGGTTAAAAATAGCCCGCTACCTTCTGAACATGAAAGTGTTTTAAATGATTCGGATACAGTTAAAAGTAATAAAGACCTTGATGGGCAAGTAAGTCGTAATATTCTTAACTACATTAATAGTCGTAATTTGTTTTCGGGCTCGACTTTTAGAGTTTTAGCGGAAAATGGTCAACTTAAAATTCTCATAGCTCAACCTGATGGGACTTTTTTCCCATATATTACTTCGGTATATACCGAGGATACGGCTGGTGACGTGATTACGTCAGTAAGAAGCGCTTTGGCGAGTGATTTGCCTTTGACTGACAGTGTTCTAGATCATGTCAGTGAGTCGTATGCTAGGGACGAGACGTATGAGATTGTCAAAAGTATGGTGCTGAAAGAGCTTTCTATGGGTGTAAGCGTTTCGGATATTAGAAAGAAACTGGTAGCTAAAGGTGTTTTACCAAAGATTATTAGTGATGCTATTACTGACATTAAGAATTCCTTGTCTTAATTTCTATGCTGCACCTGCCTGCTGATACAGCTGATGACTTGAACGCGAAATCGTTCACGCTGGCGCTTTGAACCAGTGCCAGGCAGTGCTTGATCTTGCGGATCGCGCTCGAGCTTATTTTCGTCGACCTGTTAAACGGACATAGGGATACCCTGAGTAATGCCTTCGTGCGATCATTTGAAAATAACCGGGAGGATTTATGAGAGCTGCAGCAACTAAGCGTTTCGATGCTTTAACTGCTTTTTTGGTTTTTTCTTGTGTATTAATTGTTGTTGTTTTAGCGGTTGCGATATTTGCCTATAGATATAAGTTCGGCGGCGACTTGTCAGCTAACTCTAGCGATTGGTCGAATTTTGGAAGCTATATCGGCGGCGTTTTTGGTCCTCTTATTTCCTTTGTTACACTGTTGGCTGTTTTGAGGACAGTCTTTCTGCAGAGGGAGTTATTGGAGACTCAGCGTGATGAGTTTCAGGAAATGCAACTTCTTCAACGCGATACGTTCCTATCTCAGAAAGAACAGTTAAGGCTTGTAGCGGAAACAGCAGAAAAAGATCAATACAATCGTACGCTGGATCATCTCTTGAGCATGGTTGATAGACATGTATCCCTGTACGAGGGAATCGTCGATAGAACGACACAAGGCGTCCAGACGCTAGCTAATTGGGCATTTGAGGGAAAGCCGGTTAAACAAGAGCAGCTTTTGATGCTTGCTAACAAAAATGATCGACATAAGAAAACACTGGATAGCCTTGCCTGCCTTTCTATAGATTTATCACTAACTCAGTTCAGCTCAATTCCCGAGATGCGTGAATATTATCGATCTGAGATGTACAAAATCTTGGAGAATGAATCAAGCTCAAATGACGAGAGCGAATAGATGTGCTTTCCTAGTCCTCAAGGCGTATCGAGCTGAGAGCCACCTGTATAGACTTCGAGTTTAGAATTTCGCAACAGTAGGCACATGTAGGCACACGTTATTCGTCAAGAATGACGCGAAGGGATTCGCGGTCAAAAGCGAGTTTCAATTTCCGCGACACGTTTTCAGGTATCACGTATTCGTGTTGCGGCGGCTCAAGCAGGGGAAGGGCGCCGCCCGGGCCACGGCTGTGCAGGTGGTGAATCATCAGCGTGATTGTCTCGCCTGCTTCCTCGATGCCGCTCCAGGCCATCAGCTCCGCAAGTGCTTGGCACGTACCGGGCAGGCAGTGCAACCTGATTTCCTCTTCGCCGCGCTCCTTCCTCCTCGCCGCGGCTTTCCGGGCGCACGCAGATCGTGCGGATGAACTTCATTGTTACCAACACCGGCAACATTCAGCTCAAGATTGACCCGGCGATTGTGGTGGCCTCGCGAGCTTACGTCGACGCGGCCATTCTTGAGGTTTTGCCGAAGAACAAGACGCCGGGCCAATTCACGCGCGTCAAGGTCAACGATCGCGGCCTTTTTGTTTCGGGCGACAAAACGCCCGCTTGGCGGCGGGCGTTGCCACTGCTGATCTGCGCCTGTCAGTCCTACTCGACGCCACCACCGGCGCCGGCAACGGAACGCTGTCAGCCACCACCGCCACCGGCGGCATGGTTCATGGCCCCACAAGAGCCGAACTTGTCCCAGCGCATGCTCAACGAATTATCGCCATCACCGACACCGACACCGACACCGACACCGACACCGACACCGGCGACAGGGGGCTGATCGCGCTGAAAGCGTGCCAGGCCTACGTGAGCGCCCTCACTAAGTAATTGCTGCCCGGTGTTCCTAGTTGGTAAGTACTCTGAAAGATTCAGTCGTCAAAAACTGTATTCATGCTTTTCGACTTTCTAGATTCGAACAGTTCACCCAGGTTCTTACTTGTGTCATTAAATCTGGCTTTCCAGCCTTCAACGGTATTGTCTTCTGATTTCTGGATGTAAACGTTTACTAAACTGTTATGTAGGTAGTGCACTGACGTCAAGTACTCTTCGAGTGCAATAATTATTCCGGTATGCTCTTTGGTTGAGGCTTTGCTCAGTGTGGCCCCCCAAAACTTGAGCTCGCTGCAGGTCGCGATAAGGGATTGAGAGTGATGCCTCAAGTCGTTGTAATCATCTAAAACTTTTTCTAGGCTGGACTTGGCCTGCGCATCACTTGGAACAATCATTCCTGCTGCTGGGACGAGTCCAAACAATGTTCCCGTAATTCTAACAGTAGCCGCCTCTATGCTCACGAGGCACGAAATATAGAGCTTCTTAGTGTGGTATGCATCCTCACGAACTTTCTGCCGATGCCATCCGATATAAGTTACGACAGCGAGCAAGAGGGCTACTGCTGTGGCAATTCCAGATAGTGCATCAGCCCAGCCAGATGGTTGAAGCAACCCTTTTACCCAAAGACAGGTGAAAAAACCGGCAGCGAAAGAGAAAGCAATCACCACGGGTTGAAGGAAGCGTCGTACCGAGTAAGCGGCCATGCGTCACCTGGATTCCATTTTGGAAATCCATTGTGGCGCATGGCCTGAGAATTTGGGAGATCAGGCCGGAAGGTGTCACACGCGGGCCGTCCTTGGCGCAAACATCCGTACCACTTTTTGTACCATTCCTGCGTTTTTTAGGGGGCTAGGGGGTTGAATGCACCCTGATGCCCTTTAAAACCCCCGACCCAAAAACGCCAGCAAATCCGCACATACCTATTTTTTCAAGCCGAGTTTCAGCGCAGAGTTGGAGCTGGCAATTTCGTCACAAAACCTTTACCGGAGCAGCTCGTGCAGTCGACGCGATCGCCGAAACGATCGAGTGTGTAGACCTTGCCGTCGTAGGCGAAGGAAGCGCCGCGCGGTTCATCACTTTCGAAGTGGAAGATTGACCGGCTGATGGTGCCCAGTAGATTCCCGTTGTCGACTTGAACGACGTCATAGGTCGAGGCGCCGCGGTAGTGTCCGGGAGAGTTCTGCAACTCCTCGACGGCGTGCCAATACGCTGCGTCTGCTATCTCGTTCATTTCGAACTGCTCAATCTGGTTGATCAGGCCCTCTTCGAGGAGCGTGGCTGCCATCTCATGGAGGGTTTCCCTATGTCCCTCTGGGTTTTGCATGTGGAAGTCCTGGTCATCGAGAGTTGTTCGCCATCGCTGGAGCCGGAGTGTTTTCGCTTGGTCGAAATTCATGCTGCGGGATTCGCTGTACAAGTGCTGTGTGCATGTACAGTGATCTAGGCGGGGCAGGTGGGCGAGGGTGAGGCGACGAGCTGTTAATCTGGTGTCATTAAAACTGCCAAGGTCATCTTGATGAGTTCTTAGTTCTTGTCGATTGCCCAGAGGGCACCGCGGACATTTTCGGCCACATCGGCCGATCCGCGCTGCTCGACCCAGTTGGATAATTCCATGATGGCGGCTTCGAGGGCGAGTTGGTTTTCGTTGATTTTAAGGAGAAGGGAAGGGAGCAGGTCGGAGTTGGGCATTTTTGGTTTCCTTGGCAGCCAAAGAATCAGCGTAGCACCGTGTTACATGAAGAGTGTTTTACGTTCGGCAGGACGCCATAGAAGGGGGAAAAACGAGGCGAGTTATGGAACGCATCCATAAAAGTATGGAACGCATCTGGCACGAAGGAAATTTTTCAGGACGCCAGAAACGACAAAGCCCTGAATAATCAGGGCTTTGTCGGTACCAAATATGGCGGAGGCGATGGGATTCGAACTCATGGACCTGTTACAGTCGACGGTTTTCAAGACCGTTGCCTTAAACCACTCGGCCACACCTCCGTTGCGTTGCGGGCGCCATAATACCTGAATGAAACACACTGTCAAACTCTCTGCATGGCTTGTTACAGAGCGTCTGTTATGATCTTTGCGACTGAACGTTTCAAACCAACAGGAGTGTCGCCATGCGCGAACAGGATTACGCAGTTAATAACAGCGTGCAGGCTGAGCAGCTAGAGGTTAGCCGCGTCCTGCGCAACACTTACGGCCTACTGGCTCTGACCCTCGCATTCAGCGGCGTCATGGCTTTCGTCGCACAGCAGATGCGTGTTGGCTACCCGAACATTTTCGTGGTGCTGATCGGCTTCTACGGGCTGTTTTTCCTCACCAACAAACTCCGTGATTCCGCGTGGGGCCTGGTGTCCGCTTTTGCGCTGACGGGTTTCATGGGTTTCCTGCTCGGCCCGATCCTCAACCGTTACCTGGGTATGCAGGGCGGCGCTGAAGTGGTCAGCTCGGCGTTCGCGATGACCGCGCTGGTGTTTGGTGGTCTGTCGGCCTACGTGCTGATCACCCGCAAGGACATGAGCTTCCTCGGTGGTTTCATCACCGCTGGTTTCTTCGTGTTGCTGGGTGCAACGCTGGCGAGCTTCTTCTTTCAGGTCAGCGGTCTGCAACTGGCGATCAGCGCAGGTTTCGTGTTGTTCTCGTCCGTGTGCATCCTGTTCCAGACCAGCGCCATCATCCACGGCGGTGAGCGTAACTACATCATGGCGACCATCAGCCTGTATGTATCGATCTACAACCTGTTCGTCAGCTTGTTGCAGATCTTTGGCATCATGAGCCGCGACGACTGATTGTTACGTGCAAAAAACAAAAAACCCGCTTATGCGGGTTTTTTGTTGCCTGTGACAATGTCGGTTGGCGCGGACAGGTAGTCGATCAATTGATGATGATGCTGCCGTCAGTCTGTTGCCTGTAGATCGTGTAAGGCAGCAACAAGGTGTCGAGCACCCCGGAAGCCACGGCATCAATTGCCCAACCGGGGAGGGCGGCGTTGTACTTGTTACCTTGGTCTATCGGCGCATGCAGGCTGCAGAAGTCATACATCACGCCGCTGTAGATCCTTGGCACCGCCCCACAATAGGATTTGTTCGATTTCAAATCGTCGACGGCGACCTGATCGTCGCGCATCACCGTCTGCACTGTCCCGCAACCGCCTAACATTAACGCCATCAGCATCACTGCTTGAACTTTCATACCGCCAATCCTTCGCCGGAAAAACCCCAATCTAAGCCAAACATGCAGAAAAAGCACTCACGCCATCGGGGGTAAGCGGCGTTTGACCGGGGTTTTCTTGACGATCGCCGTGTTGGTTTCAGCCAGCGTATTGAGGCGGTCGAGCAGCGTGTCCAACTGCTCCATCGAACGCACGTGCAGGCGGGCGATAAAGCAGTCCTCGCCGGTGACCTTGTCACACTCGGTAAATTCCGGAATCGACAGAATCTGGCGCTCGACCTCCTGCAACTGCCCCGGCAGCGGCCGTACCCGGACGATGGCCTGCAATTGATAGCCGAAGCATTTCGGGTCGATTTCCACGGTGTAGCCCTTGAGCACGCCACGCTCTTCCAGCCGGCGCAAACGCTCGGCCACGCTGGGCGAAGACAAACCACTGATTTGCGCCAGCGCCTTGAGCGAACGCCGTGAATCCTCCATCAGTGCGCTGATAAGAATCTGGTCGATATCGTCGGTCATCACTCAACTCCCGGATTAGGCGATTTCTAATAATCACCCTCGATAAAAAAGGCAGATCTGCAGTTTAGCCTGCCTTTTACTCTGGAGCGATGCCGTGTTCGCTTGGCATACTTTTGTCACGCTTTCGCCAAATGCTGAGGAGATTGAAGATGGACAACCCGATCCGTCGCGGCTCATTTGAAATGACCGCTGCCATGCTGATATCCGGGACGATTGGCTGGTTCGTGCTGGTTTCCGGGCAAGCGGTTCTGGACGTGGTGTTCTGGCGCTGCGTATTCGGTGCCGCTACCTTGCTGTTGATTTGCGCGGCATTCGGTTTTCTGCGGCCGGGCATTCTGACCCGTACGACATTCTGGCTGGCGGTGCTCAGCGGGATGGCGATTGTCGGAAACTGGGTGCTGCTGTTTGCTTCGTACTCGCGGGCTTCAATCGCCATTGGCACTGCGGTATACAACGTGCAGCCGTTCATGCTGGTCGGTTTGGCGGCACTGTTTCTCGGCGAAAAAATAACCGTGCAGAAGCTGTTCTGGCTGGCAATTTCATTTATGGGGATGCTGGCGATTGTCAGCGCCCATGGTCAGCAAGGCAACAGCGGTAACGACTATCTGGTGGGAATTGCCCTGGCGTTGGGTGCGGCTTTTCTCTATGCAATTGCAGCGTTGATCATCAAGCGTTTGACCGGCACACCGCCACATCTGATCGCATTGATCCAGGTCTGCACTGGCGTGCTGCTGCTCGCACCGTTCGCGCATTTTTCCGCACTGCCGCCAACACCGGGGGCGTGGGCCAGTCTGGTGACGCTGGGCATCGTTCATACCGGTTTGATGTATGTGTTGCTGTACGGTGCCATCCAGAAATTGCCGACGGCGCTCACTGGCGCACTGTCCTTCATTTACCCGATTGCAGCGATTTTTGTCGACTGGTTCGCGTTCGGTCATCGCTTGCAGACTTTGCAATGGCTAGGTGTGGCGGCGATTCTCCTCGCGGCCGCTGGCATGCAGCAGGGCTGGGGCTTCAAGGCGCGTCGACTGGCTGCGCAATAAACCTCAGATGTTCCAGCGCGGTGCGGTTTTGGCCAGGCGCTGGCGCATCTCGGCGATGTTCGCCGCAAGTTGCCGGGTCAACAGGCGATAGCCGTCCAGCGCGCTGTAGACCGGCGCATCAAGGCTGGCGTCCGGTAACGCCAGCGAACGATCAAGGCGCTGTATCGCACCGGATTTCAAGGCGCGGGCCATGCCGATCAATTGCACGCGGATCATGCGGTGTTCGGCCTTCAACGCTGATTGCAGATGAGCCATGGCTTCGGGGTCGTTGGCATCGGGGCGGGTGTTGCCGAGGATTTCCAGGGTGCTGATGCACATGCGCAGGTTGCGCTGGATCGCATCGAGTTCGGTCATGGAGATCTTTACTTCCTTGGACACCGACGGCATCAGCGAACGCAATTGCACCATCACCGCGCTCAAACGGCTCATCAGCTTCAGGTGCTCGTCGGCACTGACCGGCTGGCCGTTGATGATTCGACTGTATACCGTCGCGCAATTGCGCAAGGCATCGGCCAGGTTGTAGCGCCACGAGTACACCGCGTACAGCGGCAGAGCGAAGGAGAACGCCAGCGCCAGCGCAATACCGATGAGAATGTCGACGCCACGCCACAAACCGTCGGTGATCGGGTTGTCGCCATGCCCGGCGACAATGAATACGGTAATTGCCGAGAGCAGGGCGGTATAGCCGCCCTTGCCGATGGCGTGATAGGAGAAGAAGCCACAGACCACCGCCATCGCAAAGTAGGTCAGCCATGGCATGCCGAGCCACGCATGCTGCGCCACCAGTAACAAACCGACGCCGGCGCCAATCAAAGTACCGGTCGCGCGCTCGGCGGCTTTCTTGCCGATGTTGCCGTGGTGCTGCAAACCGCCGATGACCACCAGCATGGTCACCGATGCCCACTCACCGTGGGGCAGGTTGATGCCGGTGGTCAGCACAATCGTCGCCAGCAACCCCAATGCCACCCGCACCGCGTGGATCAATCGGGCGTGTCGGTAGCGGCGATACGGGTCCAGGAGCGGACGCAGAATTCGACGCAACAGTGGCGGCAGTCGGTAGGTGCTGAACGTACTCAGTGCAAGGCCCTCGTCAGAAGATGTAGTCGGTGGTCAGGAAGCTTGAATCACGACCGCGAATGATCTCGCTGATCAGATCCTTGTTGCTGTCCTGGAACTTGGTTGCCACCAGTGTGCGGATCGAAAACACCCGCAATGCATCATGTACTGACAGCGTACCTTCTGCGGAATTCTTGCGGCCATTGAACGGGTAGGTATCCGGACCGCGCTGGCACTGAGCATTGAGGTTGATCCGCCCGACCTGGTTGGCGAATGTGTCGACCAGCCGTCCGACTGCCACCGGGTTGGTGCCGAAGATGCTCAACTGCTGGCCGAAATCCGACTCCAGCACATAGTCGATCACGGTATCGAGATGACGGTATGGCACGATCGGCACCACCGGGCCGAACTGTTCTTCCTGATAGACACGCATCTGCGGGTTCACCGGGTACAGCACCGCCGGGTAGAAGAACGACTCGCGGGATTCGCCGCCATTGGGGTTGACCACTTCGGCGCCTTTGCTGCGCGCATCCGCCACCAGACCATGCAGATAATCGACCTTGCCCGATTCCGGCAGTGGCGTCAGCGACACACCGCTGTCCCACGGCATGCCCGGCTTCAGCGTGGCCAGTTTGGCGTTGAATTTCTCGATGAAGCTGTCGACCACGTCTTCATGCACGAAGAGGATTTTCAGTGCGGTGCAGCGCTGGCCGTTGAACGACAGCGAGCCAGTCACTGCTTCGCTGACAGCGTTGTCGAGATCGACTTCCGGCAAGACGATGCCCGGGTTCTTCGCGTCAAGACCCAGCGCAGCACGCAGGCGGTGCGGTTTCGGGTGCAGTTTCTTCAGATCGCTGGCGGCCTTGTTGGTGCCGATGAAGGCGAAGATGTCGATCTTGCCGCTGGCCATCAGTGCGCTGACAGTTTCACGGCCGCTGCCGTAGATGACGTTGATCACGCCGGTGGGGAAGCTGTCGCGGAAGGCTTCGAGCAGCGGGCGAATCAGCAGCACGCCGAGCTTGGCCGGTTTGAACACCACGGTGTTGCCCATGATCAGCGCCGGAATCAGCGTGGTGAAGGTTTCGTTCAGCGGATAGTTGTAAGGGCCCATGCACAGGGCGACGCCGAGCGGCACGCGGCGGATCTGCCCGAGGGTGTCCTGCTCCAGCTCGAAACGGCTGGAGCGGCGGTCGAGTTCCTTGAGCGCATTGATGGTATCGACGATGTAGTCGCAGGTACGGTCGAACTCTTTTTCCGAGTCTTTGAGGTTCTTGCCGATTTCCCACATCAGCAACTTCACCACGGCTTCGCGCTGCTGGCGCATGCGGCCGAGGAAGGCTTCGACGTGCTGGATGCGTTCGGCCACGCGCATGGTCGGCCACAGGCCCTGGCCGCGGTCGTAGGCACGCACGGCAGCGTCGAGGGCCGTGAGCGCGGTGTCGGCGTCGAGCAGCGGCGTGCTGCCGAGGATGACTTGCTCGTCGCCGTTGTCACCTTTCAGGTAGACCGGACTGCGCACGGTGGCGAGCGGGCCGTCCCAGCGGCGCAACTGGCCGTCGACCAGGTATTCGCGTTGCTCGACCTGAGCGTCGAGGCGGTATTTTTCCGGGATGTCGCTGACAGAAGGGAACAGATTGCCAAGGATGTTTGCTGTGGTCATGTCGCTACCCCGTGTTGATGTCCGCATGCAGATCAAAAAGTCTCTAAAGGTTATACGCCTGAATGCGCCGGAATTTAAACCCGCAAATGTCACCCGAATGTCACGCAGAGGCGCAAAACAGAGCTTCAAGGAGAGCACGAAACCGCTGGCCTGATCGCTCCCACGCTCCGCGTGGGAATGCCTCAAGGGACGCTCCGCGTTCCAAGCGGACGCAGAGCGTCCGGGGCTGCATTCCCACGCAGAGCGTGGGAACGATCATCGGGGGAGAGGGCAGGGCTGGCCCCGTTTGCCCCCCTCTCTGGCCTGCAATGCCCTCAACCCGCTGCAGCTGCTGCCTTAATGTGTGAGCACAACAATAAGCGAGGCCGTTATGCGGGCAATCCGACTCACTCTACTGCTGGCGTTGGCCATGATGCTGCCCGGTTGCGGCGATGAACCCCAGCCCGTGGTCACCACGACCAACGCGACCCCCAAAGACCCGGCACTGGCGCAGATCTACGCCAACAGCTGCCAGCTCTGCCACGCCAACCCCGCCGCCAATGCGCCGCTCACCGGTGATCGCAAAGCCTGGGAGCCGCGCATCCGGCAGGGCAGCGACACGCTGCTCGACCACGCCATCAACGGCTACAACGGCATGCCGCCGATGGGCCAGTGCGTCGAGTGCAGCGAAGAGCAGTTTTTGCAACTGATCGGCTTCATGGCCGACCAAGCCCTCCCAGAATAAGGTGCCCGGCATGACCATGGATCTGACTCGGCGTCAGTTGTTGCAGCGGGCAAGCATTGTCAGCGCCTTCAGTGCGCTGGCCAGCAACCCGGCATTGGGACAATTGCTGCGCGCGCCACGGCTGATCCCCTGGCGTAACTGGTCGGGCGGGCAGAGTTGCCTGCCTGCGGCGCGACTGGCGCCGAAGAACCTCGATGAGCTGGTGGCAGCGATAAAGCAGGCACAAGGCAAGATCCGTCCGGTCGGCTCGGCACATTCCTTCAGTGCACTGGTGCCCACCGATGGCACGCTTTTGTCGCTGAGTTACTTCAATGGTTTGCTCGATCACGATGCGAAAACCCTGCAAGCCGAATTCGCCGCCGGCACACCGATGTCACGCATGGGCCTGCCGCTGAAAGACATTGGTCAGGCCCTGCAAAACATGGCCGATATCGATTACCAGACCCTCGCCGGAGCCATTGCGACGTCGACTCACGGCACCGGCAAAAACTTCCAGTCCTACTCGGCGCACGTCTGCGGCATGCAACTGGTGACGGCTAATGGCGAAGTGTTGGACTGCGACAGCCAACGGCATCCGGAAGTATTCAACGCCGCCCGGGTTTCTCTCGGCGCCCTCGGCGTGGCGACGAAAATCCGCCTGCAAAACCGCCCGGCCTATCGCCTGCGCGAACGCCAGTGGATCGCCAAGACTGAAGAGCTGCTGGAGGACATCGACAACCACACCCGTGAAAACCAACACTGGGAAATGCTTGTCGTCACGCATTCTGACTACGCCTTGTCCATTGCCCTCAACGAAACCGACGACCCGGCGAAACCGCCGATCAGCCCGGAAGAAGAGGGCGGCAACGAGTTCGTCACTCTGATCGAAAAGATCGACAAGTACGGCAGCGACTTCCCCGACCTGCGCCGCACGCTGCTCAACAACTTGCGTCATCTGGCCAGTTTCGATGACCGCGTCGGCGACTCGTTCGACATCTACGCCAACGTGCGCACCGTGCGTTTCAATGAAATGGAATATTCGGTCCCGGCCGAATACGGCCCAGCGTGCCTGCGCGAAATTCTCAAGCTGATTCAGGACAAGGATCTGCGCACCTGGTTTCCCATCGAGTACCGCTACGTCAAGGCGGATAACATTCCGTTGAGCATGTTCGAAGGGCGCGACAGCTGTTCGATTTCGGTGCATCAGCACTACCAGATGGATCATCACAACTTCTTTGCCGCGGTCGAGCCGATCTTCTGGAAGTACAACGGCCGGCCGCACTGGGGCAAGTTGCACACGCTCAACGCGAAGAACCTGCAACCGCTGTACCCGCGATGGCGCGAATTTATCGATGTGCGCCAGGCCCTGGATCCTAGCGGGCGGTTGCTCAATGCGCATTTGTCGTCGATTCTGGGGGTGAGCTGATGGCGGTCAATCGACGTAATTTTCTTCTCGGTACGTTGGGTGTCGGCGCTCTCTTGGTCGGTGTTGGCGCGTGGTTGCGCCCGGGGGATCACGGCGCGCCGTACAGCGACTATTTCCTCGCGCTGAACAAAGAATTGAAGGACAACGGGCCAATGCGCCCGGTGCTGCTGATCGACCTGGATCGGCTCGATCACAACATCGATGTGGTGATGCAATCGGTCAAACGCGGCGGCAAGCAATTGCGTTTGGTTGAGAAGTCGCTGCCATCGCCGGGACTGTTGAGCTACATCGCGCAACGTGCCGGAACGCAGAAGCTGATGTCGTTTCATCAGCCGTTTCTCAATCACGATGCGCAGGTTTTTCCGCAGTCCGACATTCTGCTGGGCAAGCCATTGCCGGTGCGTTCGGCGGAGCTGTTCTATCAATCGCACAAAGGCTCGTTCGATCCCGCGAAGCAACTGCAATGGCTGCTCGACGGCGCCGAACGATTGCAGCAATACCTGCAACTCGCACAGGGTGCGGGCACGCGGATGCGCATCAACATTGAGCTGGATGTCGGTCTGCATCGCGGTGGGGTCAGCGACCTCAACGTACTGGGGCAGATGCTCACGCTGATCAGCGCCAACCCGCAGCATCTGGAATTCGCCGGCTTCATGGGTTACGACCCGTTCGTGGGTATGGGCGTGCCGGGGATTCTCGGCTCACCGGAGGAACTGTTCGCCAAGGTCATGGCGATTTATCAGCGCTGCGTCGATTTCACCCGGCAGCAGTTTCCCGCGTTGTGGCATGACGGCTTGTGCCTGAACACCGCCGGCAGCCCGAGTTATCGCATTCACGAAAACGAGAAGCTCAGCAGCGAAGTGTCGGTGGGCACGGCGATGCTCAAACCGACGCACTATGATTTGCCATCGCTGACCGAGCATGTGCCCGCGACCTATATCGCCACGCCCGTGTTGAAAAGCACTGGCGCGGTGAATATTCCGGCGCTGGATGACAAGTCGAAGCTGTTTTCGTGGTGGGACCAGAATCAGCGCCAGACCTTCTTCATCTACGGCGGTAACTGGATGGCCGAGTTCGAATCGCCCGCTGGTTTGCAAAGCAACGGCGTGTATGGTCGCAGCTCCAATCAGGAAATGGTCAACGGCTCCAGTGCCGTCGGCCTCACTGTGGAAGACCAGGTGTTCCTGCGCCCGACCCAGACCGAAGCCGTACTTCTGCAATTCGGCGATTTGCTCGCCGTGCGCAACGGCAAAATCGTCGACACCTGGCCCGTCTACACCTGACCCGCATCACTACAAATCCCCTGTAGGAGTGAGCCTGCTCGCGATAGCGTCCTGTCAGTTGATATTTATTTGGCTGACACACCGCTATCGCGAGCAGGCTCACTCCTACATTGGATGTGTGTACACCCATACGACGTAATGAAGCTTTTATGACAAAAGTTCGGTAGCACATCGCCAGTCCGGTCATGCCTATGTAACGCGCTTGAGGGGCCCAACGGGGCGCTTTTCACAAGCCGAGGCGGGACGCCGGGAGTGAGGCAATGGGGACTATGGAACGCTACTCGAAAGTGGGCATGCAGGAACTCGATCAACGCCTGTCGAAGATCGTCGAAGCCGCGCGCAAGAAGCCGGTTTCGGTGTATCGCTACGGCGCGCCGTGGGTCTGGATTGTCTCGCAGGATGACTGGCAGGGCGCCTTGAAAGAGGTGTCGAGCTACATTCCGCCGGGCCATTCGCTGGTGTTGCTGCGCCCGCAGATCGACGATTTGCTCGACGCCCACCGCGAGCTCCTGCATGACCTCAATGCCGAACCCGGCATGCTGATCCCCGCGCAAACCGTGATGCACATCCTGCTCCTGCAACTGCTGTATTCGGTGCCCAGCGAGCAGCAACTGTATGAACAGCTCAATTACAACCTGCTGTTCCGCTGGTTCGTCGGCCTCGGCCTGAACCAGAAAGTCTGGAGCTTCAACGCCCTTAGTCGCGACATCGCCACGTTGCTCAACGAGCCACGGGCGGTGCTGCTCATTCAAAAAATCATCGGCGAAGTGTTCTGCGGTGCCTTGCTGCAAATGCCCGAGTTCTCGCTGAACTTCGCGCTTTTGCACACATGGCTGGGCAAACACGCCTGCGCCTCGACAGCCAGCAATTGACGCCATACACGCGGCGTTCGAAACGCCAACAGGTCATCGCGAATTCAGGGGGTAGTGTGGAACCGATTTTCAAGTCACGGCTGGCGCTGTGGGGCTGGCTGCTGGTGACGGCGGGCGTGCAGCCGGCATTGGCCGAAGAGGCTGCCGAAAACGCAGCGGCGCAACGTCTGGTCGACGTCAACGAGTACTTCGTACGCGGCAACACCGTGCTCGATGCGCGGGCGATTGAAGAAGCGGTGTACCCGTTTCTTGGTCCGCAAAAAGCCCTCACGGATATCGAAGGTGCTCGGGACGCGCTGCAAAAGGCCTATCAGGAGCGTGGCTATCAGTCAGTGTTCGTCGAGCTGCCGGAACAAGCCGTGGCCGACGGCATCGTCTACCTGCAAGTCAGCGAAACCAAGGTCGGCCGGGTGCGTGTGGTCGGCGCCAAACACTATTCGCCGCTGGACATCCGCGACGACGTTCCGGCATTGAAAGAAGGCGAGGTGCCGGACTTCGCCAAGGTCCAGGGCGAGCTCGCACAGCTCAACAAGACCCCGGGCCGGCAAGTGATGCCGCTGGTGCGCGAAGGCCAGCGCCCCGGCACCATGGACGTCGATTTGCAGGTCGAAGACCAGAACCCATGGACCGCCAGCGTCGGCCTCAACAACGACTACAGCGCCGACACGGAAAAGCTGCGCACCGTCACCAGCCTTGGTTACAACAACCTTTGGCAACTTGGCCACAGCGTCAACCTGACGTTCTTCACCGCACCGCAGGAAACCGATAACGCCAAGGTTTGGTCCGGCTCCTACACTGCGCCGCTGACCGAGCGCTGGAGCGTGCAGTTTTCCGGTTACCAGTCCGACAGCAACGTCGCCACCATCGGCGGCAGCAACGTGCTCGGCAAGGGCCACAGCTACGGTGTGTCGGCGATTTATACGCTGCCCTCCAGCGGTAATTGGTCGAACTCGCTATCCGCCGGCATCGACTTCAAGGACTTCGACGAACGTCTGACCCTGTCCGGCGAGAGCGACAAAGTCCCGTTGCAATACGCACCGTTCACCTTCGCCTACAACGGCTACCGCTACACCGAGAAGAGCCAGCTCGGCCTCGGCCTGAGCCTCGTGGCCGCGACCCGCAGCATCTTCGGCTACGGTAGTTCCGACGAAGATTTCGACTACAAACGCTACCGCGCCAAACCCAGTTTCGCCGTGCTCAAGGGCGACACCAATTACACCTGGACCTTCGACAGCGATTGGCAGAGCGCAAGCAAAGCCGCGTTCCAGTTGGCCTCGGGACCACTGGTTTCCAACGAACAATTCTCAGCCGGTGGCGCCACTTCAGTACGCGGCTATCTGGCCGCCGAACGCACCGGCGATGACGGCTTGCTGCTCAGCCAGGAAGTGCGCACGCCGTCGCTGGCCAAGTACGCCGGCACTTGGATGCAGGACTGGCGTTTCTATGCCTTCGCCGAAGGCGCGCAACTGTATCTGCGCGACGAACTGCCGGATCAGGACGCCAATTACGCCTTGGCCAGCGTCGGCCTCGGCACCCGCGCCAGCCTGAGCAAATGGCTGTCCGGCAGCCTCGACTGGGGCTACCCGCTACTCGAAGGGCCGAACACCTCGAAACAGGAATCGCGCCTGCACTTCAACCTTCAAGCCACTTTTTAAAGGAGCACGTTCATGCAGCGCCTCATTCTTTCGTTGTTGATCTGCCTGGGCTTCGTGCTCCCGGCCACGGCTCAGGCCTGGTGGCAGGACGACTGGCATTACCGCAAACAGATCGCTGTCGACACCACGCCACAAGGAGCGGCGATCAATCAGGCTCTCGGTCGCACGGCGCTGTTGGTGCGCCTGCACACCGGTAACTTCACCTTCGACGGGGTCAAGGAGGACGGTTCGGATCTGCGCTTTGTCGCTGCCGATGACAAAACCGTGCTCAACCACCAGATCGAGAGTTTCGACGCACTGATGGGCATGGCGCTGATCTGGGTCGATGTGCCGAATGTCGAGGGCGCTCAGCGCCAGGACATCTGGATGTACTACGGCAATCAGAAGGCGCCGGCGACCGGCAACGGCCAACTGACGTTTGATCCGAATTACACCGCGCTGTATCACTTCGACGGCGCCACCGGCACCCCGGCCAAAGACACCACCGCTTACGGCAACACCGCGCAAAGCGCCACCGGCGCGGTGATTGACGGCGTCGTCGGGCGCGCCTTGCAGTTCAGCGGCCAGCCGTTGTTGCTGCCGGCCAGTCCTTCGCTGCAGCACGGCGCCGGCAGTGCGTTCACCTTTAGTGCCTGGTTGCGTCTGGATCAGGCCAATGGCGAGCAACTGATTCTCGCTCGCCGTGAAGGCGCCAACAGTTTGCTGATCGGCGCCAACCAAGGTGTGCCGTTTGTAGAAATCGATGGCCAACGTGCCGTCGCCACACAAGCGCTGAATCCGGGCCAATGGCAACACGTTGCGCTGACCGCTGAAGGCGCCAAAGTCACGCTGTACATCAATGGCCACGAAGGCACGACGCTCGCTCAGGCGATGCCGGCCTTCAACTCGGTCATGGCCATTGGCGCTGACCTGCACGAAGGCCCGTTCCAGCCGTTCGTGGGCGCTATCGATGAATTGCGCCTGTCGAAGGTTTCACGCCCGGCCGCGTTGCTGCTGGCCGACGCGACTTCGCAAGGCGCCGAATCAAAACTGGTCGCTTACGGTGTCGACGAAGAACAGTCCGGTTTCGGTTTCGGCAGCCTGGGCTTCCTGCTCAACGCCGTGCCGATCGACGCCTGGGTGATCATCGCCGTGCTGGTGCTGATGATGTTCCAGTCGTGGATCATCATGCTGCGCAAGAACCGCAGCCTCAGCCGCGTGTCTGCGGCCAACGAAGATTTCCGCGTGCAGTTTGCCAAGGTCGGCACGCGCCTGGAGATGTTTGCCGACGACGCGCAACTCGCCCAGCGTTTGCAGCATTCGTCGCTGTGGCGCCTGTATCTGGTGGCGGTCAAAGAGATCCGCACCCGCCGCGAGCAGGGCGCTGATACCTCGTCAGTTTCCGCAGCGACCATCGAAGCCATCCGCTGCTCCATGGACGGCGTGCGCACCCGCGAAAACCAGCAACTCAGCTCGAAACTCTCGACCCTGTCCAACGCCATCGCCGGTGGCCCGTACATCGGCCTGCTCGGCACCGTGCTGGGGATCATGGTGGTGTTCCTCGGCACGGCGATGGCCGGCGACGTCAACATCAACGCCATCGCGCCCGGCATGGCTGCCGCTTTGCTGGCCACGGCGATGGGCCTGTTCGTCGCGATCCCGGCGCTGTTTGGCTACAACCGCCTGATCACCCGCAACAAGGAAGTCAGCGCCGACATGCGCGTGTTCGTCGACGAGTTCATCACCCGTCTGGCGGAGATGCACGGCGAGAGCCAGTTCAGTGAGGCGTCGCATCAGCGCGGCCATCACGCCAACCACTCCGTACCGGCCTGAGGAGCACTGACATGGCGTCTGTAAATGCCTCCCACGACGATGACGAAGATGCCGCGGTGGACAGCATCAACATCACCCCGCTGGTCGACGTGCTGATGGTGGTGCTGGTGATGTTCATCCTCACCGCCACCGCGCAGGTTTCCGGGATCCAGATCAACCTGCCCAAGGCCAGCGCTTCGGTGTCGCTGTCCGAGGCCAAGACCAAGGCGATTTCGGTCAACGACGGCGGCCAGGTGTTCCTCGACGCTTACCCGGTGACGCTGGCCGAGCTGGAAGAACGCCTGCGCATCGAGAAGGCGCAGAGCCCGGATTTTCCGGTGATCGTGCGCGGCGACGCGACGGTGCAATACCAGAAAGTCATCGAAGTGCTGGATCTTCTGCGCCGGCTCGAACTGTCCCAGGTCGGTCTCGTCACCGGCAAACCGAGTCAGGGCTGAGTCATGACCGCACAACTCCCGATCGAGCCGCTGCTGGTGAAAAAGCCAGCGCTGCGTTACGCGAAGTGGGGCGCCGGCGTGCTGATCGGCGCGCTCGCCGCGTGGTTCCTCTGGCAGTGGGCCAACGACATGAGCGGCATCCGCCGCGAAGCGCCGAAGGTGCCGACAATCATTCCGTTGCCGCCACCGCCACCACCGCCGCCGGAAAAACCGCCAGAACCAGAAACTCCGGTGGAAGAAAAAGTCGTCGAGCCTGAGCCAACGCCGGAGCCAGAAGAGGTCAAGCCCGAGGAAGAAGCGCCGCCATCACCGGCGGACGATCTGGCCAACCCAATGCAAATGGACGGCGATGCGCAATCCGGCAACGACGCCTTCAACATCGGCGCGGGCAAGGGCGGCGGCATGGCCGGGGCCGGCGGCGGACGTTTGGGCACGGGTACGTACAGCCAGTTCCTGGCGTTCACCTTCCAGCGTTTGCTGCGCGAGAACCCCGAGCTGCGCAACCTCGCGTTCTCGTTGCAGGCCGATGTCTGGCTGAGCAGCGTCGGCGAGATCACCCGCGTCGAGCTGATCAAGTCGAGCGGCAACCCCGAGATCGATACGCAAGTTCTGGCGGCGCTGCGCGGTGCTCCGGCCCTCAGCGAACGGCCACCGGCCTCCATCACTTTGCCTGTGCGCCTGTCCCTGCAAGGGCGGCGTCCGGGTTAATTCATTTATTTACGCTTTGGCAAAAGGAGTTGTGTGCAGATGATTTCCAACGTGAATCGATTGTCCCTGGCGGTCGGCATGGTCATTGCGACCCTGGTCGGTCAGGCCGCGGCAGCGCCTGCGCCATCGGAGAACGCCACGATCAATCTGATCCGCTTGCTGGTCGAGCAGGGCATTTTGAAACAGGACAAGGCCGATGCGCTGATCGCTCAGGCGCAGAACGAAGCGGCGCAGGCTAAACAAGCAGCGGCATCCACCGCTGTGGCGGCGGGGCCAGTGGCGGCGCCGGGCGACGTCCGTGTGCAATACGTGCCGGCCGCGGTGCGCGACCAGATCCGTGATCAGGTCAAAGCCGAGGTCATGGCCACCGCCAAACAGGAAAACTGGGCCGCGCCCAACAGCTTCCCGGAGTGGGCGGCGCGCATCAGTTTCGACGGCGACATTCGCTTGCGCAACGAATCGCGCTACTACTCGGACAGCAACAGCAACGAGATCGTCGACTTCGCCAAGCTCAACAACAACGGCCCGTACGACGTAAACCCCAACAGCAGCACCAATCTGCCGCCGCTGCTCAACACCCGCGAAGACCGCACCAATCAATTCCGTATCCGTGCGCGGCTGGGCATGAAAGCCGAGATCTCGCCGCAATGGACTGCGGGTATCCGCATCGGCACCGGCTCGGACAACAACCCGGTGTCGACCACGCAGAACCTCGGCGGCGGTTTCGCCAAAAAGGACATCTGGCTCGATCAGGGCTACCTGAACTGGAAGCCTACGGATGAATTGACCCTGACCGGCGGGCGCTTCGCCAACCCGTTCATGTCCACCGACATGCTCTATTCCAACGACTTGAACTTCGACGGCGTGGCAGCGATTTTCGACCACAAGCTCAACCGCGATTGGGGCGTGTTCGGCACCGTCGGTGCGTTCCCGGTGGACTACACCAACGACACCGCCAGCAGCAACGGCTTCGACAAGGAAGAGAGCGACAACAAGTGGCTGTACGGCGCGCAGATCGGCGCCAAGTGGGCGATCAACAGCAACAACCGCTTGAAAGGTGCGCTGGCTTACTACCGCTTCGATGACATTCAAGGTCAGCGCTCCAGCCCTTGCGAACCGTGGGCCGGCGCACCGGGCTGTGACAGCGATGGCAGCCGCGCGGCGTTCATGCAGAAGGGCAACAGCGTGTTCCTGCTGCGCGACATCACGCCGAACCCGCTTAACCCGACCACCACGCCGCAGCCGCAGTTTGTTGGTCTTGCTTCGGAATTCAATCTGCTGGATCTGAACATGGTGTGGGATGCCGACCTGCCGGAAGATTTCAAACTGCGCAGCCAGGGCAACTACATCCACAACCTCGCCTACGACGAAGGCGATATGCGCAAGCGTTCGGCCGGGCAGATCGTCAACAACCTCGACAGCAACGGCGATATCGAAAGCGGCGCCAATGCGTGGATGGTGCAGTTCACCCTCGGCAGCGCGCTGGACCTGAAAAAGCAGGGCGACTGGAACATGTTCGCTGGCTACAAGTACATCCAGCCAGATGCCTTGCCGGACGGCTTCAACGACTCCTCGTTCCACCTCGGCGGCACCAACGCCAAAGGTTATTTCATCGGCGGCAACTACGGTCTGGCGAAGAACGTTTACGCCACCGGTCGCTGGATGAGCACCGAAGCGGTGTACGGCGCGCCGTTCGACATCGACGTCTTGCAGCTTGAGATCAACACGCGCTTCTAAGGCGCCGGGAGAGGGTTATGAAAACGCGTTTGTTGTGGCTGAGCCTCGGCTTGTTGTGCGCTACCGGTGCGAATGCCGAAGGCATGGAAGAACGCCTGCGCACGCAATTGCGCAGCACCACGCAGCAGTTGCAGGCCCTGCAAAGTCAGCAAGCCCAGGCCAGCGCCGCGCAACTCGCGGCGCAGAACGAAGCCAAGGCTGCGCAGGCGCAAATCAAGCAATTGAGCGCCGAACTGGCCAAGGCCAAAGGCGTCGCTGAGCAACTGGCCGGGCAGCAGCAGAGCCTGCACAGCCAGGCGCAGGCGCAAGTGGCAGCCAGCGCCGAGCAGACCGGCAAGTTCAAAAAGGCCTATGACGAGTTGCTGGTCATGGCCCGTGCCAAAGAGGCAGAACGGTCTAAGCTTCAAGCGCAATTGACTGAACGTGACACACAAGTGCAGCAATGTTCAGTCAAGAATCAGCAGATGTACGGCGTCGCCAAACAGATCCTCACTGCCTACGAAAACATCGACGTGGCCGAGGTGATGAAGATCCGCCAGCCCTTCGCGGGCAGCGCCCGGGTCAAGTTCGATGAACTGGCCCAGGGGTTTGGTGACGAGCTTTACAAGACTCAATTCGACGCGCCGCAAGCCGCGCTCTCGCACTGATAAACAAGGAAGAAGTAATGACTCAATTGATCAGCCATGTTTCCCCACAATCCCTGACCGACGTCCTGCAAGCCGCCGGTTATCGCGTCAACCAGACCGAACAGAACGGCATCGTCCAGTTGCTCAGCGCCAGCCAGGGCATCGGCTACGCCGTGCGTTTCGGCAACCCGGCGGTGGAGCAGGGCAGCTACGTCGACTTCACTTTCAGCTGTGCGCTGCGGGTGCAGGGTGAGTTGCCACAGGGTGTGGCCGAGCAGTGGAACGCCAGCCGCCGGTTTGCGCGGTTGTCGTTGCAGGGCGAGTTTCTGGTGATGGAAATGGATGTGGTGGTGGCGGCAGGCGTGAGCAACGATCACCTGCGTGGCAACCTGGAGTTGTGGGATCGTCTGTTGCAGGAGTTCATCGTTTATCTGCGTGATTTCACTCAAGCCGCGCAAGCATCTACCGCGAAAGCCGCCGTCGCCGAGCAAGAGGAAGTCGCGCTGTGAAAAAGCCTGCCATGGTGATCAGCGCTGCGGCAGTGGCGCTGTTGGTGGTGGCCGTGGCGCTGGTGGTGCGGCCGGGCAGTGACCCGGTCGCCGCCCAGCAATCGTCGCCGCTGGCGGCGGTTGCTGCGGGGCCGGCGGTGGCGCGCTTGGGTAATCAGCAGGTGACCCCTGCGGAACTTCAGGCGTTGCTGGCGACAGTCCCGCCAGAGACCCGCGAACAATTACGCGGCAATCGTGAAGCGCTGGAACGCTGGATTCGCACGCGGCTGGCCGAGAAAGCGGTGCTGGAGCAGGCTGATGCGCAGGGTTGGGCGCAGCGTCCGGAAGTTGCGCGGCAGACTCGCGCGGCGACTGAACAGATTGTCTTCCGCGATTACTTGCGTTCGGTCAGTCAGGTGCCGACGGATTATCCGAGTGCGGCTGAATTGCAGCAGGCTTATGACGCGGGCAAAGCGAATTGGCAGACACCGGCGTTGTATCGGGTCAGTCAGATTTTCCTTGGGGTGAATGATCCGCAGACGCTTGAAGCGGTGCGCAAGCAGGCGCTTGAACTGAGCAAGAAAGCGCAGGCGACGCCGGCAGAATTTGCTGCACTGGCGACGCAGTATTCGCAGGATCGCGTCACCGCTGAACGCGGCGGCGATAGTGGCCTGCAACCGTTGCAGCAACTGGTGCCGGAGGTGCGAGGCGCCGTGGCGCGGCTCAAGGTCGGCGCGGTTTCCGATCCCGTGCAAAGTGCTGCCGGATTCCACGTGATCAAACTCACCGAGCAACAGCCTGCACGCACCGCAACCTTCGATGAACTGCGCGATCAGCTAACCGAGGCCTTGCGTGCGCAGCGGCAGGAACAGATTGCCCAAGCGTATCTGGACGGCATGCTCAACACCGCGACACTCAGCATCGACGGCGCCGAACTCAACCAAGTCCTAGAGGAAAAACACTGATTTCACCTACACCACAACCCCTGTAGGAGTGAGCCTGCTCGCGATAGCGGTGTGTCAGGTTAAGAAATGTCGACTGACACACCGCTATCGCGAGCAGGCTCACTCCTACAAGGAATTGCGTAAAGGCAACTACAAAGATCGACAGGGAGTCATCGATGTCATTCACCGAACCCGCAGGACGACAGGGCAACCCCGATTACCACTGGCCCCATGACCACAGCGAACCGTGGCTCGCTCACGCCGCCACCATCGACAGCGACGTCGCCCAATACTTTCTGGTCAGCGCCCGCTGCGGCTGCTTCATGCAAGCCGCACGCAGCCTCAACGTACGCTCGACGTTGCTGCGCAAACAACTGGCGCAGCTCGAACAAGAACTGCAACACACCCTGTTCAGCTTCCAGGGCAGCGCCCTAAGCCTGACCCGCGAAGGCCAGCAATTGCAGGCCAAACTGATAGCGCTGGCCAACGAACGCAAACTCCCGGTGATCGAACAACCGCTGATTCGCCTCGCCGTCGCCGAATCGATCCTGCACGACATTCTCGGCCGCGACCTCATCGCACTGCTGCGCCGCAACGCCAGCGTACGCCTGGAAATCATCGCGCTGGACAGTGAACTGTCACTGCGCGCCGTCAGCGCCGACGTCGTCCTCTGGCTCGCCCACGGCGAAACCCCATACCCCGGCCCGACCTTCGCCACCAGCGAACCGCAACCACTGGCGCGCCTCGACTACCTGCCGCACATCGCCAAACGCTACTCCCGCGTCACCGCGCGCCCGGATACGCCTGATGACCTTGCCGATTTCATGCTGGTGCAATGGCAACATGATCGGCAGATCGACAGTTTTCGACCTTGGAATGAACTGGTTGAACAGCGTCTGGCCGGGGTGGTGCAGATGCAGTCTTATGAATTGATGCTGGAGATGATCCGCTGCAGCGCGTGCATTGGTTTGCTGCCGGCGTACATGAGCCGCTTCGACCGTGGCCTGATTGCGCTACCGGGGCTGTTCGAGGAACCGATGCAATTGCAGGCGTGGCTGGCGGTCAACGCGGACTCACAAAATATCAGCGAAGTCCAAACCCTGACCGACCTCATCCACCACACCTTCAACGAACGCCACGAATGGTTCCAGCCCTGACGCATTCCTCCTGTGCTCGATTCCCCTTGTGGGAGCGAGCCTGCTCGCGAAAGCAATCTGACATTCAACATATCTGTTGCCTGATACACCGCTTTCGCGAGCAGGCTCGCTCCCACATTTTGATATTCGCCAGACAGCGGTTTATCGGTTTAGAGTGGTCAGCCACACATCGATCCAGGAAGGATCCGCCATGCCCGACCACAACGCCGCCATTCACATCGAACGCTTCGGCGAGTCGCACCTCGAGGCTGTCACTGCGCTGTACAACGAGCGAGCCGTCACCCGGCAGGTGTTGCAGATGCCGTTTCAGTCCGTCGACGTCTGGCGCCAACGGCTGCTGGCGGAAAATGAACGGGTGTTGAAGCTGGTCGCGCTACATCAGGGCGTGGTGATCGGCCATCTGGGGCTGGAAAACTATTCCCGGATTCGTCGCAGCCACGCCGGCAGCGTCGGTATGGCAGTCGCCGGGGCGTGGCAGGGCAAAGGCGTGGGGTCGAAGCTGTTGGCGGCGGCGCTGGATGTGGCCGACAACTGGATGAATCTGCACCGCGTCGAACTCTCGGTTTACGCCGACAATGAGGCCGCCATCGCGCTCTACCGCAAATTCGGTTTCGAAACCGAAGGCCTGTTTCGCGATTACGCGGTGCGCGACGGGCAGTGGGTCGACACCCTGAGCATGGCCCGCCTGCGCAATCGGCCGAAAACCTGACTCAATCGCCCAGCGCGAACGCCACCGCCGACTGTGCATGCAGTTCGGTGGTGTCGAGCAGGGGCAGGGCGCTGTGTTCGGGTTTGATCAACATGCCGATTTCGGTGCAGCCGAGGATGATTGCCTGAGCGCCGCGCGCGGTGAGGGATTCGATCACCCGCTGATAGATTTCTCGCGACTGATCGCTGATCACACCGACGCAGAGTTCGTCGTAGATGATCCGGTGCACGTCCTTGCGCTCTGTTTCGTCCGGCACCAATACGGTCAAACCCTTGGCGACCAGGCGTTGTTTGAGAAAGTCCTGTTCCATCGTGAATGCCGTACCGAGCAATCCCACCGTGCGTGCGTCGATCGACAGGGCAGCCTGCGCGGCCGGTTCGGCAATGTGTAGAAACGGAATGCTGATCGCCGCCTGAATCTGTTCGGCGACCTTGTGCATGGTGTTGGTACACAGCACCACGCATTCGGCGCCGCCAGCTTCGAGCCTGCGCGCAGCATCGACCAGAATCGCCGCCGCATCGTCCCAGCGCCCGGCGTGCTGGGCCTGTTCGACTGGGCCGAAGTCGACGCTGTACATCAGCAATTGCGCCGAGCGCAACGGGCCGAGACGATCACGGACTTGCTGATTGATGAGTCGATAGTATTCGGCGCTGGATTCCCAGCTCATGCCGCCGATCAGGCCGATGGTGCGCATTGGATGTCCTCAGGCAAATGACAGTGTCGAGCGTTCAGGTCTGCCCGGAGTTTCCTTTTCTTCATGCTTCGATGCCAGCAGCAAGTGACTGTACTGCTGATCTTTCACCCAAGTGTCATGGTGCTTCATCGGACTTGGTGCAGGTTAAACGTACGCAGCGGCTGGTATCTGCCACTATCGAGTATTGCAGGTCCTTTCCGAGGTACACCGCTATGGACGACGTACAACAATTGGGCGAGATGCTTCGTCATTACGCCGAGAGCGAAGCGCACAAGAAGCAACTGTTCGAAACACAGTCAGCGGTCTGGGCCACGCGGATTACCGCGCTGTTCGGCGATATTCAGCAATGGCTGGAACCGGTGCAGGCGCCGAATCTGCTGGAGGTAAATCGCGAGGCGTACGTCGCGTTCGGGCCGAGCACACCGGTGGAAACCTCGACCTTCAAGACTGAGAAACTGAGCATTGTGATTGCCGGCAAACCGGTGGAGTTCGTGCCGGATGTGATGGGCAGTGCGGGGCAGATTTCGCTTGCGGTGATGGGGCTGACGGCGGCGCGTTATGGCAGCATTTCGTTGGTGGGACTGGCGAATGGTGAGTGGCAGTGGCGCAAGACCAATGGGCTGAAGGATCCGGATACGTTTGCCTTTGATGCCAACTTCCTCGCCCAGCAGTTGCAGAGCCTGATTCCGCGCGAGCGCGGTTAAGATCAAAGGCTTACCCCCTCACCCCAGCCCTCTCCCCCAAGGGGGGCGAGGGGGAAAGGGAGCAGACCGAGTGTTGTTCAAAACCTGAGTTCGACTCGAAATTTCCGGTCGGTGTAATTCGAAAGCACAACTCGGTCAGTTCCCTCTCCCTCCGGGAGAGGGCTAGGGTGAGGGCAACCCGACTGACACCCCTCACATATCGAGATTGACCCACCCCGGCTTCGCCACCTCCGGCGCCACCGCTTTCACGGTTTTACCGGTAGCCAGCTCCACCCGCCGCGCCACCTCCGGGTCATCGGCAAACGGCACCATACTCGCCTCATCCAGACTGTCCGCCGTCTCTCGCCGCAAGCAGTACTCCACCGCCAGCCACAGAAACACCACGCCCAACACATCAAAGAAAATCTCCATCACGAGCGGCTCCCTGCCTCAGGCGATCTGCGCTTCGCGGTGCGCCAGTGCGACGTCGGCCACCCGCACTGTGCGCCAGACGTTATAGGCCATCAGCAACATCCCGGTAAGGAAGAACACCCCGCCAGCAAAGCGCACGATGAACCCGGGATGGCTGGCCTGCAGCGCCTCGACAAACGAATAGGTCAGCGTGCCGTCCTCGTTGATCGCCCGCCACATCAGGCCCTGGGTGATGCCGTTGACCCACATCGAAGCGATGTAGAGCACCGTGCCGATGGTCGCCAGCCAGAAGTGCAGGTTGATCAGCGGTGTGCTGTACATCTGCTCGCGGCCAAAGACTTTCGGCACCATGTGATAAGTCGCACCGAAGGTGATCATCGCCACCCAGCCCAACGCGCCGGCGTGGACGTGGCCGATGGTCCAGTCGGTGTAGTGGGAGAGGGCGTTAACGGTTTTGATCGCCATCATCGGCCCTTCGAACGTCGACATGCCGTAGAACGCCAGCGACAACACCAGAAAGCGCAAAATCGGGTCAGTGCGCAACTTATGCCAGGCACCGGACAAGGTCATCATGCCGTTGATCATCCCGCCCCAGCTCGGCGCGAGCAGGATCAGCGACATGGCCATGCCCAGCGACTGCGCCCAGTCCGGCAGCGCGGTGTAGTGCAAGTGGTGCGGGCCGGCCCAGATGTACAGGGTGATCAACGCCCAGAAATGCACGATCGACAAGCGATACGAATACACCGGCCGATTGACCTGTTTCGGCACGAAGTAATACATCATCCCGAGGAACCCGGTGGTGAGGAAAAAGCCCACCGCGTTGTGCCCATACCACCACTGCACCATGGCATCGGTAGCCCCGGAATACACCGGATACGACTTGAACCAGTCCACCGGAATCGACAGGTGATTGACCACATGCAACATGGCGATCACCAGAATGAACGCGCCGAAAAACCAGTTGCCGACGTAGATATGCTTGGTCTTGCGCTGCACCACGGTGGTGAAAAACACCACGGCGTAGGCGACCCAGACCACGGCCATCCACACCGCGCCGGAGAATTCGATCTCGGCGTATTCCTTGGTGGTCGTATAGCCCATCGGCAGGGTGATCAGCATGATCACGATCACCGATTGCCAGCCCCAGAAGGTGAACGCCGCGAGTTTGTCCGAATACAGCCGCACCTGGCAGGTACGCTGCACGGCGTAGTAACTGGCGGCGAATTGCGCGCTGCCGGCGAAACCGAAAATCACCAGGCTGGTGTGCAGCGGGCGCAGTCGGCCGAAGGTGGTCCACGGCAGGTCCAGATTCATCTCCGGCCAGACCAGTTGCGAGGCGATCAAAACACCCATCGCCATGCCCACCACACCCCAGAAAATCGTCGCGATAACGAATTGGCGGACGACCTTGTAGTTATAAGCCTGTCCGATTGTTGCTGTGCTCATGGTCAGTTCATCCACGGTTGCAAAGTCTTGCCAGGCCACCCGGTCTGGCATGAGCTGCACTGTAGAAACCCCGCCAGAAACAAAACAGGCTCAGGAATCTTTCATTTGTGCGGATCAGATTGAAGGGCTGGCTGCGGCGTTCTGCCGCGCCCTGATATGGTTTTTATCGCTTCAGGTGAATCTGTAACGTGCTGCGCTGCTTCGTCATAGTGCTCTGAAGAAAACTGTGGGAGCGAGCCTGCTCGCGAATGCGGTGTGTCAGCCAACAATGCAGTTGCCTGACACACCGCATTCGCGAGCAGGCTCGCTCCCACAGGAATAACTGATGAGGTGGCAGTGGCATGTATCAATACGATGATTACGACCGGGCGCTGGTGTTCGAACGTGTTGCGCAATTTCGCGATCAGGTCGAGCGCTTCATGGCCGGGGAATTGAGCGAAGAGGAGTTCCTGCCGCTGCGCCTGCAAAACGGCTTGTACATGCAAAAGCACGCCTACATGCTGCGGGTGGCGATTCCTTACGGCACCTTGAGCGCCGAGCAGATGCGCACGCTGGCCAGCATCGCCAGTGATTACGATCGCGGTTACGGCCACTTCACCACACGGCAGAACATGCAGTTCAACTGGATCGAACTCGCCGAGGTGCCGGACATCCTCGAGCGTCTGGCGCAGGTCAACATGCATGCGATCCAGACCTCCGGCAACTGCGTGCGCAACATCACCACCGAGGCCTTCGCCGGGGTGGCGGCGGACGAGTTGATCGACCCGCGCCCGCTGGCCGAGATCCTGCGGCAGTGGTCGACGATAAACCCGGAATTCCTCTTTCTGCCACGCAAATTCAAGATCGCCATCTGCTCGGCGAAGCAGGATCGCGCGGCGATCATGATGCACGACATCGGCCTGTACCTTTACTCCGGACGCGACGGGCAGATGCTCCTGCGAGTGATCGTCGGCGGAGGTCTGGGGCGCACGCCGATCCTCGGTTTGCAGATCCGCGAAGGCTTGCCGTGGCAGCATTTGCTGTCTTACGTCGAAGCCGTGCTGCGGGTGTACAACCGCCACGGCCGGCGCGACAACAAGTACAAGGCGCGGATCAAGATTCTGGTCAAGGCGCTGGGCATCGAGGCGTTCGCCAAGGAAGTCGAAGAGGAATGGCAACACCTCAAGGACGGCCCGGCGCAGTTGACCGAGGCCGAATGCCAACGTGTCGCCAGCGCCTTCGTGCCGCCGGTCTATCACACCCTGGCCGACACCGATCTGGACTTCGGCACGCGCCTGGCGGAAAGCCCGGCGTTCGCCCGTTGGGTCGCGCGCAATGTGCAACCGCACAAGGTGCCGGGTTACACCAGCGTGGTGCTGTCGACCAAACCGGGCATGGCCTCACCGCCGGGGGATGTCACCGGCGTGCAGATGCTCGCGGTGGCCGACTGGTCGCAACGTTTCGGTTTTGGCGAGATTCGTATTGCCCATGAGCAGAACATCGTTCTGCCCGATGTACCTAAAACCGACCTCTACGCGCTATGGCAACTGGCGTGCAAACATGACCTGGGCGGCGCCAACGTCGGCTTGCTGACAGACATCATTGCCTGCCCGGGTGGCGATTTCTGTGCCTTGGCCAACGCCAAATCGATCCCGATCGCCCAAGCGATTCAGGCGCGTTTCGATAATCTTGATTACCTGCACGATCTGGGCGATATCAGCCTGAATATCTCCGGCTGCATGAACGCCTGCGGCCATCACCACATCGGCAATATCGGCATCCTTGGCGTCGATAAGAACGGCAGCGAGTGGTATCAGATCACCCTCGGCGGCGCCCAGGGCAAAAACAGCGCACTGGGTAAAGTCATCGGCCCATCGTTCAGCGCCGCCGAGGTGCCACAGGTGATCGAGCGCATCATCGGCACGTTTGTGCGCTATCGCGAGCACGAGGAACTGTTTGTCGACACCGTCACGCGGATCGGACTGGAGCCGTTCAAGGAACGGGTCTATCCGAAGACGCTGGAGGTGTCGTCATGAACAATCTGCTGCGACTGGAGCAGGGTGAAGCGCGGATTGTGACGGACGATCCGTGGACGCTGGTGCGTGAGCCATCGACGGCAAGGCCGGACGGATTGCTGATGTTACCGCTGATGCATTGGCTTGAATCGCCGTCGACTCACGCGGTGTGGCTCGGCCCGGATGATGAGGTTGAAAGTCTGGTGCCGTGGCTGGGGTCGTTGCCGCTGATCGCGCTGGATTTCCCGAGCTTTCGCGATGGTCGGGCGTACAGCCAGGCTTATCTGCTGCGCAGTCGTTTCGGCTGGGCAGGGGAGTTGCGCGCGATTGGCGATGTGTTGCGCGATCAGCTCAGCCATATGCGCCAGTGCGGGTTCGACAGTTTCGCGGTGCGCGAGGACAAGTCTGCCGAAGATGCGCTGAAAGGGTTGGCTGGCATGAGCGTGTTGTATGGGCGCTCAGTCATCGAACCACGTCCGCTTTTCCGTCGGCGTTGACGGTCTGAAAGATCGCAGCCTGCGGCAGCTCCTACACGAGGTCAACTGTAGGCGCTGCCGCAGGCTGCGATCTTTTGATCTTGCTTTTGCCACCGGGGAAACCCCTACAACCCTCACTCGTTGGGCATTTTCCCTTGGGTCGATGCTGGCCTTTTGGTAGAGTCGCCGTCGCCAGCGGGTTTTCGGCTGGACGATGGAACCGAAGAAGGGAGTCTGATCAGTGAGTCCGGGCAAAAAAATCCTCGGCCTCACAGCGTTGCTGTTAATGGTGACGCTGTGGGCCAGTTACTTTTATGTATTCAAGGAAAACAGCGGCGGGCAGCTCGGCGGTGTCGGCGAAAGCACCGCGTGGTGCGGTACGCCACCGTCCACGGAAGCGGCGTTGCTGGGCAAGGACCAACTGACCTTGCGCGTCACCAACAACCTGCGCGGCGAGTTCATGCTCAGCGGTTCCCTGGTGATTTCGGAACGTACCTTCAACCGCTACGACCTCGCTCGCAACGAACTGCGTCTGCGTCTGGAGCCGTTGCAATGGTCCTACGGCGTCACGCCGATCTTCCTTGAACAGGTCAAGGTGCAGCCGCTGAGCCGCAACCTGTCCGCGACTAATAAAAGCGCCTACGCCGAACTTGAACCGCGCCCGATCGGCGTACAGGGTCAGGTCACTGAATTCCCGTTCGACACCTATCGGTACGGCTATAAACCGGTGCTCTATTACCTCAAGGGCAGCGAGCGCATCGACCTGCGTTTCAAGAACATCACCACGCTGATGGAGATGTCCAACACCTTCACGCCGATCCAGAAGTACAACCGCGTCGACTACATCAACGAGAAAACCTCGATGATCCGCGACGAGGATTACAAGGCTTACGGACCGCACGAATGTGCCTTCAGCGTCGAGCGCAAAGGCTCGTTCAAGGTTGTAGTGTTGCTGCTGCTGTTGGTGCTGTGTCTGCCGTTGCTGCTGGTGTTTTACCGTAATGAACCGGGGATCGACTTCCTGGCCACGCTGTTGGGCGCCGCGATCGTGCGGGTGCTGCTGATCGGGCCGGTGCAGGATTTTCAGCTCTACAACATCGACTTTCTGTTGGGCGCGGCGATTTTGTTGGTGGGTACGGTGTCGTTGATCAAGGCGATGCACATCAACAGCCGGCGGGAGATGGCTTTGCGTAGTGGTGAGACCTCATCCTGGTAAATCGGTTGAACCTTGAAAAGCCCCTCACCCTAACCCTCTCCCGGAGGGAGAGGGGACTGACCGAGGTGTCTGTCGTCCTGCACCGACGTGACAGACCGAGTCGATTATGGATTCAAAGCCAATCGGTCACGTCGGTGTATCTCTTGAATCTCCCCCAATCGGTCCCTCTACCTCTGGCATAGGGGACTGACCGGGGTGTCTGTCGTCCTGCACCGACGTGACAGACCGAGTCGATTATGGATTCAAAGCCGATCGCTCACGTCGGTGTATCTCTTGAATCTCCCCCAATCGGTCCCTCTACCTCTGGCATAGGGGACTGACCGGGGTGTCTGTCGTCCTGCACCGACGTGAAAGACCGAGTCGATTATGGATTCAACGCCAATCGCTCATGTCGGTGCATCTCTCGAATATCCCCCGGTCGGTCCCCTTTCCCAGAGGGAGGGGGACTGACCGAGTTGTCTGGCGAGCGATACCGACGTGACAGACCGAGTCGATTTTGGATTCAAAGCCAATCGCTCACGTCGGCATAACTCTTGAACATCCCCCAATCGGTTCCCTCTCCCTCTGGGAGAGGGCTAGGGTGAGGGAAGACAATCTCCAGCCAATCACTTAAGCGCCGGATCCCCCATATTCATCTTCTTCCACCCCTGCAACAACACCTGCGCCTTAGGCTCCTGCCCACTGTCGAGATACCACTGAATCAGCGATAACCGCGCATTGCGGTTCGCCGGTTGCACCTTGAGCAGACCTTCGAGCACCGCACACGCCTCATCGACCTTGCCGCGCTCATGCAGCGCTACCGCCAGCACATAACCGTACTGCGCGTTCTGCGGCTCCAGTTGTGCGGCTTTTTTCAGCGGTGACATGGCCTCGGCTGCCTTGCCGGCGCGGATCAGCGACAGACCTTGGGTGTGCTGCAACAGCGCCGCGTCAGGATGCTGCTTGAGGCTGTCATCCAACAACGTTCGCGCTTCGGCAGCGCGACCATTGGCTTCCAGCCATTGCACCAGAGTCACCAGCGCCGGGTAGAAATCCGGGTCGCGCTTAAGCGCCGAGCGCAACAGACCTTCGACCTCCGAACCTCGGCCACTGGCCTGATACAACATCGCCAGATTCAGATTGGCCTCGGCACGCTCCAGCAGACTCTTCTGTACCGTTTCGTACTCGGCAATCGCTGCATCCCAGTTGGCTTGCGCCGCACCAAGTCCGTTATTGCGCGCCACACTCAACAGATCCCTCGCGGCAACGATGCGCACGGCTTTCACCGGATCGCCCAGCAACGGCGCCAACAACGGCGCGCGCTCTGGCGGCGGCAGGAATGCACTGATCGCCCGCACGGCACTTTCGCGCACCTGAGGCGCCGGGTTCTTCAGATCCTGCGTCGCTAGCTTCAACGCCTGTTCGCTCGGGTACAGCGGCAACTCCGCCAGCAACGTCGCCCGTTGGATCGCTGGCAGGTTGCTGCGTTGCAACTGCTCATACAGCGCATCGGCTGCCCCCGGCTGACCATTTCGGATCAGCCACAGACTTTCGTCATAACGCGGAGCCTGGGTTGCGCTGGAGGCGCTCCATAACTTGAACTGCGCGGTGACCTTGTCGCCAGCCTTGCCCTGATGACACGTCAGGCAGGCATCCGGCGTGCCGAGTTTCTGCGCTCGCTCCGGGTTGGGGATGCTGAAGCTGTGATCATGGCGGAAGTCGTTGCCCATGTAGAACTTGCCCGGCATGTGGCAATCCACGCACTGCGAGCCAGGCTGACCCATGGTGTGGCGGGTGTGTTCAATGGAGTCGTAGTTCTTCCTCTGCAAGCCCTTGCCATCAACGCCTTCGACCGAGGTCTTGCCGGCAGTGTTGTGACATTGCAGGCACACCGCGTTGCCCGGTGCTTTCAGTTCGCTGCTGTGCGGGTTGTGGCAATTGCTGCAACGCACACCCTTGTCGAACATCTTGCTTTGCAGGAACGAACCGTGTTCGAACACCTCATCCTTGATCTTGCCGTCCAGCGCATACAGCTCGCGGGTGAGGGTGCTCGGCAGGTAATCATCCATCAAACGCTTGCCGACGGTGTAGCCATCGCCCAGCGGTGCACGGCGCGCGTGGCAGCGCGCGCAGGTTTCGATCTCGACGGTGGCGTTCTTGTCCTTGAGATCGACATCAAAACCCTGATGAATCAGATCGCCTTTTTTCTGCGTCCACTCCAAGTGATTTGATGCCGGCCCGTGACACGCCTGACAACCGACACCAAGGCTGTTCCAGTGACTGTTGAACGTGTTGCTGGCCGCATCGAAATTGCGCTTGAAACCAGTGGTGTGGCACTCGACGCACATGAAGTTGGCGTTCTGGCTCGGCTTGCTCAAGTGCAGCGGATTCTTGAAGTTGACGCCCTGGCCGGGGTAGAGGTGAAACCAGCGATGCTTCTCGGTATCCCAGGCCACGCCGAGCGCCTGCAAGCGACCTTCGCCGACCTCGATCAGATATTGCTGCAACGGTGCGATGCCGAAGGTGTAGGCGACTTTGAAGTCAGCGTTCTTGCCGTCGATGCCCGGCGTGTTGACCCAGAACTCAGCGCCCTTGTGTGAGAAGCGTGTGGTCTCGCTTTCGGCCTTGAAAGTGACGTTATCGAAATCGCCGAGCATGGTCTCGGCGTTCGCCGGCTGCATCGCCAATTGGTGATGCGAACCTTGCCAGTCCTTGACCTGTTCGGTGTGGCAGCCCTGGCATTGCTGTTCATCGACCATCGTTGCCGGTTTACTCGCCACAACGGGCTGCGGCTTTACGGTCGCCGGCACGCTTATTGGTGCAGTTTTTACGGGGGCGGGCGCAGGGCTGAAGAGAAACCAGCCGATCCCCGCCACGGCGGCGAGCAGCACACCGATGGTGATCGGGAACAGGTACTTTGAAATTGCAGATCGAGGCGAATCAGGGTCAGGTTGTGCTGTTTTATTTTTATGCTTGGGCATTGCGACTTCCGTAGTCCAGGTGCATTTGCCGTCTGATGTGCGTTCAAGCCCGGTGCAGCTTTGCCGGATGACCGGCGTCTGTCAAATGACCGTTGTGATCCGCCGCGCAGCCTTGCGTGAATATTGTGCTTTGCCATCGCAATTACCGAGGTTTTAGCTATACCTGTAATTCCCCCGGACAAAGTTTTCGGCCTTCTGACAGGAGTTACAGCATGAAGCTAGCAGTGATGATGGGCACACTGTGTTTTGCCACTCTCGCAGTGGTAGGTTGTTCCAGCAAAACCGTCGACCCGAAAGAGTACTCAGGCTTTCTCAAAGACTACAGCCAGCTCAAGGAAGCCAAATCTCCGTCCGGTGCCGAGGTCATGCGCTGGATCGATCCGAAGGTCGACATCAAAAAGTTCACCAGTGTGTACATCGAGCCAACCCAGCTCTACCCGAAACCGCAACCGACCGCGAAGATCTCCCAGCAAACCCTCAATGGCATCACCTCCTACTACGATCAGGCGCTCAAACGTGAGATAGGCAAAGACTTGCCGCTGGCCACCGGCCCGGGCCCAGGCGTGATTGTGGTGCGTGCGGCGATCACCGCCGTGAGCAGCAAGACCGAAGGCCTGCACGCGTATGAGGTGATTCCGATCGCTCTGGTCGCCGCAGCGGTCAGCACCGCCAGCGGTATCCGCGATCAGGAAACCACTCTGGCCACCGAAGCGGTGTTCCTCGATGGCGCGAGTAACAAGGTCGTCGCGCAAGTGGTGCGCAAAGGTACCGGCAAGCCGTTGGAAAATGACACCCAGGCGATGACGGCGAATGACGTCAAACCGGTGATCGATGGTTGGGCCTCGGACTTGCGTCAGTCGTATCTCAAGCTGAAGTCCGGGTCCAAATAATTCAGCGCAGTTGATGGCCCCATCGCGGGCAAGCCCGCTCCCACAGGGTTCGGCGTTGTGAATACGATTTTTGATTCACATCGTTCCCTGTGGGAGCGGGCTTGCCCGCGATGGCATTTGCTGAGGCGCTACATCATTGCCCGGTAAACCAGCGAAGGTAAGGATTCCCTCCATCCCAACGCGGCACGTGTAGTTGACCCAAGCGGCCGAGCCAATGCCGACGTCCTGCAAGGTGCTGCGCACAATGTCCTGCTGGAAGCGCTCGGTGATTTTCGATCGTCCGATCGTGGTTCGAGCCTTCGGCAGCTCTTACATATGCGTATTTCAATTCGGGATGTTTAAACGTTGTTTGGATTTTGCGGAACGTTCCCACAAGGTTTTCAGGTTGTCCGTCGGACGTCGGGTCTCTAGCCTGTGTTCGTCGCTGCCAAATCAGCGACCGGGACTGGAAACCCCGTCGGGTATTAGTGGCGCGTACACGCCTTTCATAACGTATCCTTGCGCACTTCGAATGTGTGCACTCCGTTATGGCGGCTGTGCGCGGGAGACCTTCGGGTCGACCGGGTCGCCGCTGCCCGGGTTTCCAACCTGCGTACAGCTGCCACCTCTTCGTCCGGAAACCGAATGGGGCAGCTCCAATTTTCCAGTGGAGTTCCACTATGAAAAAACCAACACCCAATCCCCCAGAATCAGACGCCGACACCACATCCCCCTACGCCTCAGTCGACAGTAAAAAACTCCACGAAGCCGCCGACCGCGCCCTCGACTACTACCTCAATCCCGCCGCCCGCATCATGTCCAGCGCCAACGAGCCGGAACCCATGTACCTCGCCAACCCCAGGTACAACACCGAATCCCTGCTCGCCAACGCCAGCGAAACCCTCGGCTCGGCCAGCGAGATGCTGATCAACTTCGCCGCCTCGCTGGAAACCTCACAGCGCAAGACTGCACTGGGCATCGCACAAGTCGTAATGCTGGGCGAACTGGCCGTCAACCAGGCCCTCGATCACGTCGAACTCAAAAACTGATCGCTCTTGAATGATCGTTCCCACGCTCTGCGTGGGAATGCAGCCCTTGACGCTCTGCGTCAAATTCGCAAGCTGGAACGCGGAGCGTCCCTTGAGGCATTCCCACGCAGAGCGTGGGAACGATCAATTAAGACAGATCGTCATGCTGGGGGAACTCGCGGTGAATCAAGCCCTCGATCACGTCGAACTCAAAAACTGATCGCTCTTGAATGATCGTTCCCACGCTCTGCGTGGGAATGCAGCCCTTGACGCTCTGCGTCAAATTCGCAAGCTGGAACGCGGAGCGTCCCTTGAGGCATTCCCACGCAGAGCGTGGGAACGATCAATTAAGACAGATCGTCATGCTGGGGGAATTCGCGGTGAATCAAGCCCTCGATCACGTCGAACTCAAAAACTGATCGCTCTTGAATGATCGTTCCCACGCTCTGCGTGGGAATGCAGCCCTTGACGCTCTGCGTCAAATTCGCAAGCTGGAACGCAGAGCGTCCCTTGAGGCATTCCCACGCAGAGCGTGGGAACGATCAATTAAGACAGATCGTCATGCTGAGTGAACTCGCGGTGAATCAAGCCCTGGATCACGTCGAACTCAAGAACTGATCTCTGTTGAATGATCATTCCCACGCTCTGCGTGGGAATGCAGCCCTTGACGCTCTGCGTCAAATTCGCAAGCTGGAACGCAGAGCGTCCCTTGAGGCATTCCCATGCAGAGCGTGGGAACGATCAATTAAGACAGATCGTCATGCTGGGGGAACTCGCGGTGAATCAAGCCCTCAATCACGTCGAACTCAAGAACTGATCTCTGTTGAATGATCGTTCCCACGCTCTGCGTGGGAATGCAGCCCTTGACGCTCTGCGTCAAATTCGCAAGCTGGAACGCGGAGCGTCCCTTGAGGCATTCCCATGCAGAGCGTGGGAACGATCAACATCAAAAGATCGCAGCCTTCGGCAGCTCCTACATGTGGTGTCCGGTTTAGCTGTTTTTCTTGGCCTGTTCGCGGATGCGTTCTTCTTGGGCGCGTGCCTCGGGAGTGAACTCGGCGCCGAAGTCTTCGGCGGAGAATATCTGGCGGATTTCAATATCGGACTCGCCCGGCATCGGGTTAGGGCAGCGCTTGACCCATTCGATGGCTTCTTCTTTCGATTTCACTTCCCAGATCCAGTAACCCGCCACCAGTTCTTTGGTCTCGATGAACGGCCCGTCGATGACCGTGCGTTTGTCCCCGGAGAAATGCACGCGAGCGCCTTTGCTGCTCGGATGGAGGCCGTCGGCGTCGATGAGAATGCCGGCCTTGACCAGTTCTTCGTTGAAGTTGCCCATGGCGGTGATCAGCTCTTCGCTGGGCATGATGCCGGCTTCCGAATCGGCGCTGGCTTTTACAAGGATCATGAAGCGCATGGCGGTTACTCCTTGGATTGTGGGGATTCGTTGTTTAGTCGAACGAGCCAGCGGTGAATCGACAGGGCCTCAGGTAAAAGTGCGGAGAATTTTTCACACCACAGATCCATTGTAGGAGTGAGCCTGCTCGCGATAGCGGTGTGTCAGTCAACATTTGCGTATATGAAAGACCGCTATCGCGAGCAGGCTCACTCCTACAGGGGAATGGTTGTGGTTTTGTATACAATTTTTTGCGCAGGCACCCAACAATTTCCAAACAGGGCATAGGTCGTCGGACAATTTCGTGGTTAACTTCGGCCTCTTGCATGCTTTCCAATCAAAACATCAGAAGGACTCAAGTCATGGCTCAAGTCACCCTTAAAGGCAATCCGGTTCAAGTCAACGGCCAGTTGCCACAAGCCGGTTCCAAGGCGCCAGCCTTTTCTCTGGTTGCCGGCAATCTGTCCGACGTCACCCTGAAAGACTTTGCCGGCAAGCGCAAAGTGCTGAACATCTTCCCAAGCGTCGACACCCCGACCTGCGCCACCTCCGTGCGCAAGTTCAACGCTCAGGCCAACGACATCAGCAACACTGTGGTGCTGTGCATCTCCGCTGACCTGCCGTTCGCCCAAGCGCGCTTCTGCGGCGCCGAAGGTCTGGAAAACGTACAGAACCTGTCGACCCTGCGCGGTGCCGAGTTCATCGAGAACTACGGCGTGGCCATTGCTGACGGCCCGTTGAAAGGCCTGACCGCTCGCGCCGTTGTGGTTCTGGACGAAAACGACAACGTCCTGCACAGCGAACTGGTCAAGGAAATCGCCGAAGAGCCTAACTACGAAGCGGCCCTGTCCGTTCTCAAGTAAGCGCTTTTACAATTGTTAACGGCCTGGCCCTGTCCAGGCCGTTTTCATTTGTGTATCAGTGTTTTGCCTCACACCTTGAAACGTAAGGTGTAAGTAAATTGCCGGTAAAGCTGCTTTGCTAATTCCCCATCAGTGCTTATCGTTCAGCCTCCCGTAAAAGAAGCCCACGCGCCCAATGGTTAATCACTCCATGCAATCGTCTCCCCGTAACTCCCGTCGCTGGCTGATCAGCCTGCTTGTCCTGTTGGTGATCGCTGTCCTGTGCTGGAAATTCTGGCCTGCCGGCTCGAGTTCCAAGGAGGGCGCAGACAAGGCTGCGGCCGGGCACACCGGGCGTTCGGGAATGATGCGGCCGGGCTTCGGTGGCGGCGCCGGGCCAATTCCGGTGCGCGTGGCGCCGGCGGTTACCGGTGATTTCCCGCTGTATTACAAGGCGCTGGGTACGGTGACCGCGCTCAACACCATCAATGTGCGCAGCCGGGTGGGCGGCGAGCTGGTCAAGATCAATTTCGAAGAAGGCCAGATGGTCAAGGCCGGCGACCTGTTGGCCGAGATTGATCCACGTCCGTACCAGAACGCCTTGCTGCAGGCTGAAGGCACTTTGCTGCAGAATCAGGCACAACTGAAAAACGCCCAGGTTGACGTCGAGCGTTATCGCGGTCTGTACAAAGAGGACAGCATCGCCAAACAGACGCTGGACACCGCCGAAGCGCTGGTCGGTCAGTATCTGGGCACGGTCAAGACCAATCAGGCCGCGGTCAACGACGCCAAGCTCAATCTCGAATTCACCAAGATCCGCGCGCCGATTGCCGGCCGTGTTGGTCTGCGCCAGGTTGACGTCGGCAATCTTGTCACCGCCAACGACACCACGTTCCTCGCGGTGATCACCCAGACGCAACCGATCAGCGTCGCTTTCACCTTGCCGGAAAACAGCCTCGAAACCGTGCTAGCACGTTATCGCAGCGGCGCCAAGCTGCCGGCCGAAGCGTGGGATCGCGGCGACACCAAACTGCAAGCCACCGGCGTGCTGCAAAGCCTCGACAACCAGATCGACGTCGCCACCGGCACCCTGAAGTTCAAGGCCCGCTACGAAAACCGCGATCAGGCGCTGTTCCCCAATCAGTTCGTCAACGTGCACCTGCTGGCTGACACGCTGAAAGGTGTGGTGCTGGCACCGTCGGCGGCCATCCAGTTTGGCACCAACGGTACCTTCGTCTATGCGCTGGACGGCGACAAGAAAGTCACCATTCGCCAGTTGAAGATTGGTGCCAGCGACGGCGAAAACACCGTCATTACCGAAGGTCTGACTGCCGGCGACCGCGTGGTACTGGAAGGCACCGACCGCCTCAAGGAAGGCAGCGAAGTGGAAGTGGTCAACGACAGCAATCAGGTGCCGACCACGCCGACCGAACACCTGCAAGGCAAATCTGCCGCCACCCCGACTGACGCTGCTGTCACTGACAAGGCCAAGAAGGGCGCATGAACATTTCGCGGCTGTTCATCCTCCGACCGGTAGCCACCACCCTGAGCATGCTGGCCATTGTTCTGGCCGGCCTGATCGCTTACCGCCTGCTGCCGGTGTCGGCGCTGCCACAGGTCGATTACCCGACCATCCGCGTCATGACCTTGTATCCCGGCGCCAGCCCGGACGTGATGACCAGTGCCGTGACCGCGCCACTCGAGCGCCAGTTCGGGCAGATGCCGGGCCTCACGCAAATGGCCTCGACCAGCTCTGGCGGTGCGTCGGTGTTGACCCTGCGCTTCAGCCTCGACATCAACATGGACGTCGCCGAACAACAGGTGCAAGCCGCGATCAACGCCGCGACCAATTTGCTGCCGACCGATTTGCCGGCACCGCCGGTGTACAACAAGGTTAACCCGGCGGACACCCCGGTGCTGACCCTGGCGATCACCTCGAAAACCATGTTGCTGCCCAAGCTCAATGACCTCGTCGATACGCGCATGGCGCAGAAAATCGCCCAGATCAGCGGCGTCGGCATGGTCAGCATTGCCGGTGGTCAGCGTCAGGCCGTGCGCATCAAGGTCAACCCGGAAGCGTTGGCCGCCAACAGCCTGAACCTGTCGGACGTGCGCACCTTGATCGGCGCCTCTAACGTCAACCAGCCGAAAGGCAACTTCGACGGCCCGACGCGGGTGTCGATGCTCGACGCCAACGACCAACTGACCTCGCCCGAGGACTACGCCAACCTGATCCTCGCCTACAAGAACGGCGCGCCGCTACGGCTCAAGGACGTTGCGGAAATCGTCGATGGCGCCGAGAACGAACGCCTCGCTGCGTGGGCCAACCTGAATCAGGCCGTGTTGCTGAACATCCAGCGTCAGCCGGGCGCCAACGTGATCGAGGTGGTCGACCGCATCAAGGCGCTGCTGCCGAGCATCACCGACAACCTGCCGGCCGGTCTCGATGTCACCGTGCTGACCGACCGCACGCAAACCATCCGTGCTTCGGTCACCGACGTACAACACGAGTTGCTGATCGCCATCGCCCTGGTGGTGATGGTGACCTTCCTGTTCCTGCGCCGCGCCAGTGCGACGATCATTCCGTCGGTGGCCGTGCCGCTGTCGCTGATCGGCACCTTTGGCGTGATGTATCTGGCCGGGTTCTCGGTCAACAACCTGACCCTGATGGCCCTGACCATTGCCACCGGTTTTGTGGTCGACGACGCCATCGTCATGCTCGAGAACATCGCGCGCTTCATCGAAGAGGGCGACAGCCCGATGCAAGCCGCGCTCAAGGGCGCCAAGCAGATCGGCTTCACCCTGATCTCCTTGACCCTGTCGCTGATCGCGGTACTGATTCCGCTGTTGTTCATGGCGGACGTAGTCGGGCGGTTGTTCCGCGAGTTCGCCATCACTCTGGCCGTGGCGATTCTGATTTCACTGGTGGTCTCGCTGACCCTAACGCCGATGATGTGCGCGCGTCTGCTCAAGCGTGAGCCGGAAGCACATGAGCAGGGCCGTTTCTACCGTGCCAGCGGTGCTGTCATCGACTGGATGATCGCCGAGTATGGTCGGATGCTGCGCTGGGTGCTCAAGCACCAGCCACTGACCTTGCTGGTGGCTATCGGCACACTGGCGTTGACCGTGTTCCTCTATATGGTCGTGCCAAAGGGCTTCTTCCCGGTGCAGGACACTGGTGTGATTCAGGGCATTTCCGAGGCGCCGCAGTCGATTTCCTTCGCGGCAATGGGTGAACGCCAACAGGAATTGGCGAAAATCATTCTTGAAGATCCGGCGGTGCAGAGCCTGTCGTCCTACATCGGTGTCGACGGCGATAACGCCACGCTCAACAGCGGCCGCTTGCTGATCAACCTCAAGCCCCATGGCGATCGCGATCTGAGCGCCACTGAAGTGATTGCGCGCCTGCAACCGCAACTGGACAAACTGGTCGGCATCCGCCTGTTTATGCAGCCGGTGCAGGACCTTACCATCGAAGACCGTGTCAGCCGCACGCAATACCAGTTCAGCATGTCTTCGCCGGATTCCGAACTGCTCAGCCAGTGGAGCGGACGGCTGGTCGAAGCGCTGGCACTACGTCCGGAACTGACCGACGTTGCCAGTGATTTGCAGGACAAGGGTTTGCAGGTGTATCTGGTGATCGACCGCGATGCCGCGTCACGCCTCGGCGTCTCGGTGGCGAACATCACCGATGCGCTGTACGACGCGTTCGGCCAGCGGCAGATCTCGACCATTTACACCCAGGCCAGCCAATACCGCGTCGTGCTGCAGGCCCAGGCCGGGGAGAAGATCGGCCCGCAGGCGCTGGACCAGATTCACGTCAAAACCACTGATGGCGCACAGGTACGCCTGTCGAGCCTGGCCCATGTTGAAGAACGTCAGGCGCAACTGGCGATCACCCATATCGGCCAGTTCCCGGCAGTGATGATGTCGTTCAACCTCGCGCCCGGCGTGGCGCTGGGGCATGCAGTCGACATTATCGAACAGGTACAAAAGGACATCGGCATGCCGGTCGGCGTGCAGACCCAGTTCCAGGGTGCAGCGGAAGCCTTCCAAGCGTCGTTGTCGAGCACCTTGCTGCTGATTCTGGCGGCGGTGGTGACCATGTACATCGTGCTGGGCGTGTTGTACGAGAGCTATATCCACCCGATCACCATTCTGTCGACCTTGCCATCGGCGGCAGTCGGCGCCTTGCTGGCGTTGCTGCTCAGCGGCAATGATCTGGGCATGATCGCGATCATCGGTATCATTCTGCTGATCGGTATCGTGAAAAAGAACGCGATCATGATGATCGACTTCGCCCTCGATGCTGAACGCACCCAAGGCATGGCGCCGGAGCAGGCGATTTATCAGGCGGCGCTGCTGCGCTTCCGGCCAATTCTGATGACCACGCTGGCGGCGCTGTTTGGTGCGGTGCCGTTGATGCTCGCCACCGGTTCCGGGGCTGAACTGCGCCAGCCACTGGGGCTGGTGATGGTCGGCGGTCTGCTGGTGAGTCAGGTGCTGACGCTGTTCACCACGCCGGTGATCTACCTGTATTTCGACCGCCTCGGGCGACGCTTTGGCAAGACCAATGCGGATACCGAAGAGGTCTCGGTATGACTGTCCATACACATAACCCCTGTAGGAGTGAGCCTGCTCGCGATGAGGCCAGCACCTGCAACATCAATGTAAACAGACACACCGCTATCGCGAGCAGGCTCACTCCTACAGGGGATTGGTGTGAAGTCGGGGATCGCGGTCAATGAACCTCTCCGGTCCTTTCATCAAGCGTCCGGTCGCGACGATGCTGCTGAGCCTGGCGATCATGCTGCTCGGCGGGGTCAGCTTCGGTCTGTTGCCGGTTTCGCCACTGCCACAAATGGATTTCCCGGTGATCGTCGTGCAGGCCAGTCTGCCCGGTGCCAGCCCGGAGGTCATGGCGTCCACCGTGGCCACGCCGCTGGAGCGCTCATTCGGCGCGATCGCCGGCGTCAACACCATGAGCAGCCGCTCCAGTCAGGGTTCGACCCGGGTCATTCTGCAGTTTGACCTCGACCGCGATATCAACGGTGCCGCGCGGGAAGTGCAGGCGGCGATCAACGCTTCGCGCAACCTGTTGCCGAGCGGGATGCGCAGCATGCCGACCTACAAGAAGGTCAACCCGTCGCAGGCGCCGATCATGGTGCTGTCGCTGACCTCCGATGTGCTGGAAAAAGGCCAGCTCTACGATTTGGCTTCGACCATTCTTTCCCAGAGTCTGTCGCAGGTGCAGGGCGTCGGCGAAGTGCAGATCGGCGGCAGTTCGCTGCCGGCGGTGCGTATCGAACTCGAACCGCAGGCGCTGAACCAGTACGGCGTGGCGCTCGACGATGTGCGCAAGACCATCGCCGATGCCAACGTGCGCCGGCCCAAAGGTTCGGTTGAGGACGGTCAACGGTTGTGGCAGATCCAGGCCAATGACCAGTTGGAGAAAGCCAAGGACTACGAGTCGCTGATCATCCACTACGCCGACGGTGCTGCGCTGCGCCTCAAAGACGTGGCCAAGGTCAGCGACGGCGTCGAAGACCGCTACAACAGCGGCTTCTTCAACGATGACGCGGCCGTGCTGCTGGTGATCAACCGTCAGGCCGGCGCCAACATCATCGAGACGGTCAACGAGATCAAGGCACAGTTGCCGGCACTGCAAGCGGTGCTTCCGGCCAGCGTGAAGCTGAACCTGGCCATGGACCGCTCGCCGGTGATCAAGGCAACGTTGCACGAAGCCGAGATGACCTTGCTGATTGCCGTGGTGCTGGTGATTCTGGTGGTGTTCCTGTTTCTCGGTAACTTCCGCGCCTCGCTGATTCCGACATTGGCCGTACCGGTGTCGCTGGTCGGCACTTTTGCGGTGATGTACCTCTATGGCTTCTCGCTGAACAACCTGTCGCTGATGGCGCTGATTCTGGCCACCGGCCTGGTGGTGGACGACGCCATTGTTGTACTGGAGAACATCTCGCGGCATATCGACGAGGGCGTCAAACCGATGCAGGCCGCGTACCTCGGGGCCAAGGAAGTCGGTTTCACCTTGCTGTCGATGAACGTCTCGCTGGTGGCGGTGTTCCTGTCGATCCTGTTCATGGGCGGGATTGTCGAGAGCCTGTTTCGCGAGTTTTCCATTACCTTGGCCGCGGCCATCGTCGTGTCGCTGGTGGTTTCATTGACGCTGACGCCGATGCTCTGCGCCCGTTGGCTGAAACCGCACACACCGGGGCAGGAAAATCGTCTGCAACGCTGGAGTCGCCGCACCAACGACTGGATGGTCGGCAAATACGCCAGCAGCCTCGACTGGGTATTGCGCCACCGGCGCCTGACGCTGCTCAGCCTGCTGATCACCGTCGGCGTCAACGTTGCGTTGTACGTGGTGGTGCCGAAAACCTTCATGCCGCAGCAGGACACCGGCCAGTTGATCGGTTTCGTGCGCGGTGACGACGGCCTGTCGTTCAGTGTGATGCAGCCGAAAATGGAAATCTTCCGCCGCGCCGTGCTCAAGGACGAAGCGGTGGAAAGTGTCGCCGGGTTCATCGGCGGCAGCAACGGCACCAACAACGCTTTTATGCTGGTGCGTCTGAAGCCGATCAAGGAGCGCCAGCTCAACGCGCAGAAAGTCATCGAACGCCTGCGCAAGGAAATGCCCAAGGTGCCCGGCGCGCAATTGATGCTGATGGCCGATCAGGATCTGCAATTTGGCGGTGGTCGCGAGCAGACCACGTCGCAGTACAGCTACATCCTGCAAAGTGGCGATCTGGGCGAGTTACGCAAGTGGTATCCAAAAGTGGTTGCCGCGTTAAGGGCGTTGCCTGAGCTGACCGCGATCGACGCGCGCGAAGGCAAGGGTGCCCAGCAAGTGACGTTGATCGTCGACCGCGATCAGGCCAAGCGCCTGGGGATCGACATGGACATGGTTACCTCGGTGTTGAACAACGCCTACAGCCAGCGGCAGATTTCGACGATCTATGACAGCCTCAACCAGTATCAGGTGGTGATGGAGGTCAATCCGAAATACGCCCAGGACCCGGTGACGCTCAAGCAGGTTCAGGTGATCACCGCTGATGGTGCGCGGGTACCGCTGTCGACGATCGCACATTATGAGAGCAGCCTGGAAGATGACCGCGTCAGCCACGAAGGCCAGTTCGCCTCCGAAGACATTTCCTTCGACATGGCCGAAGGCGTGACGGTGGAGCAGGGCAGTGCCGCCATCGAACGGGCGATTGCCAAGTTGGGTCTGCCGGAAGATGTCATCGCGAAAATGGCCGGTACCGCTGACGCTTTTGCCGCGACGCAGAAGAGCCAGCCGTTCATGATTCTGGGGGCGCTGTTGGCGGTGTATCTGGTATTGGGCGTGCTGTATGAAAGCTACATCCATCCGCTGACGATCCTGTCGACCCTGCCGTCGGCCGGTGTTGGCGCGTTGCTGTCGATCTATGCGCTGGGCGGCGAGTTCAGCCTGATCTCGTTGCTCGGGTTGTTCCTGCTGATTGGCGTGGTGAAGAAAAACGCCATTCTGATGATCGACCTCGCGTTGCAATTGGAACGGCATCAAGGTCTGTCGCCGCTGGAGTCGATCCGCAGCGCCTGTCTGCAACGCTTGCGCCCGATTCTGATGACCACCCTGGCGGCGATTCTCGGTGCCTTGCCGCTACTGCTCAGCCGGGCCGAAGGCGCGGAAATGCGCCAGCCGCTCGGTTTGACCATCATCGGCGGGCTGATTTTCAGCCAGGTGCTGACGCTTTACACCACGCCTGTGGTTTACCTCTATCTCGACAAGCTGCGCCATCGTTTCAACAAATGGCGTGGCGTGCGTACTGACGCCGCTCTGGAAACTCCGCTATGACTGACCGTTCGCTTTTCAATCTGGCCACCGTTCGAGGCTCGCGTCTGCTGAGCCTGTCGCTGTGCGTGGCGATGCTTAGTGCCTGCGCTGTCGGCCCGGACTACCAGCGTCCGCAAACCGCTGAGATCGCTCAGTACAAAGAAGCCGAGGGCTGGACCCAAGCCAACCCGAGCGATTCGCTGGCCCGTGGCGCCTGGTGGGAGTTGTACGGCGATCAGCAGCTCAACGGCTTGATCGAACGCCTGAACAATTCCAACCAGACCGTTGCACAGTCGGAAGCCCAGTACCGTCAGGCCCAGGCGTTGGTGCGCAGTGCGCGCGGGGCGTTTTATCCCAGCGTTGACTTGAGCTTGGGCAAGACCCGCTCCAGTCAGGGCACCGGCAGCAGCAGTTCGAGTTTGAGCAGTTCCTCCAGCGGTATCCGCGACACCTATAACGCCGAACTGGGCGTCAGTTGGGAAGCAGACGTGTGGGGCAAGCTGCGTCGTGGACTGGAAGCCGATGAGGCCAGCGCCCAGGCCAGTTTTGCCGATCTGGCCGCCATGCGCCTGAGCCAGCAGTCGGAGCTGGTGCAGAACTACCTGCAACTGCGCGTGATCGACCAGCAGAAACGCTTGCTCGAAGCCACGGTCGCCGCCTATGAACGCTCGCTGAAAATGACTCAGAACCAGTACCGCGCTGGCGTCTCCGGGCGCGATGCGGTGGCCCAGGCGCAGACACAACTGAAAAGCACCCAGGCCGATCTGGTCGATCTGATCTGGCAACGCGCGCAGTTCGAAAATGCGATTGCCGTACTGACCGGGCAAGCACCGGCGGATTTCAACATTGCCGAAGTGCAGACCATTCCGAAGTTGCCGCAGGTGCCGTTGAGTCTGCCGTCGCAGCTGTTGGAGCGCCGCCCGGACATTGCTTCGGCCGAGCGCTCGGTGATCGCCGCCAACGCCAACATCGGTGTGGCCAAAGCCGCGTATTACCCGGATCTGAGCCTGAGCCTGAGCGGCGGTTACAGCAGCAGTACCTCGCAGAACCTGATCAGCCTGCCGAACCGCTTCTGGTCGGTCGGGCCGAAACTGGCACTGCCGCTGTTTGACGGTGGCATACGTTCGGCGGAAGTCGACCGCACCGAGGCGGTGTACGACCAGACCGTGGCCAAGTACCGCCAGACCGTGCTCGACGGTTTCCGCGAGGTGGAAAACTACCTGGTGCAGCTCAAGGTCTACGAAGACGAAGCGGCGGTGCGCCAGGAGGCCCTCGACGCCGCCCGCGATTCCCTGCGCCTGACAGAGAACCAGTACAAGGCCGGTCTGATTGCTTACATCGATGTGGTGGTAGTACAAGCCACGGCACTGAGCAACGAGCGCAGCGTGCTGAACATTCTGCAAAGCCGCTTGATTGCCAGCGTGCAACTGATCGCGGCGCTGGGCGGCGGTTGGGATGGGCAGCTGGATGTCAGCGATAACACCCGCTGAAGGCTGGCTTCACTGATCATTCCCACGCTCCGCGTGGGAATGCAGCCCGGGACGCTCCGCGTCCCATCCAGAGTCGAACGCAGAGCGTCCGCTGAGGCATTCCCACGCAGAGCGTGGGAACGATCGGGTAAAGCCGTGAGCGCCGGGCCAGAGCCTTGCTGAACGATCAAGCAAGCGTTTCATCGGCTTGATGGCCAATTGCTTACTTTGTCAGTGCGTTCTTCTGCGCAATCAGTACAATCGCCGCATTTGCCCGACCGAGAATGGACGCAGTCCGCGTTGGGTGGTCACGAGAAATCCCATGCTCATCGGTAGTTATTCCTCCACCCTGGTTTTCATTTCGTTGTGCGTGGCGATTCTCGCTTCGTACACCGCGCTCGACCTCACCGGTCGCATTGCTACGGCCAAGGGCCGTGCGGTGCATTTCTGGACCGCCGGCGGTGCGTTTGCCATGGGCATCGGCGTGTGGTCGATGCATTTCATTGGCATGCTCGCCTTCAAGCTGCCGATCGATCTGGGCTACGACATCACTCTGACCGCGCTGTCACTGTTGATCGCGGTGTTGTCCTGCGGGTTTGCCTTGTGGCTGGTCAGCCAGCCGAAACTGCCGATTCTGCAACTGGCGTTCGGCGCGCTGATCATGGGCGCCGGCATCAGTGCCATGCACTACACCGGCATGGCGGCGATGCGCATGACCCCGGGAATCGACTACGACCCGACACTGTTTGGCGCCTCGTTGCTGATCGCCGTGGGTGCGTCGGCGGCGGCGCTGTGGATCGCCTTTCGCCTGCGTCAGCACTCTCCTTATGTGCGCCTGATTCGTGGCGGCGCAGCGATCATCATGGGCATCGCCATTGTCGGCATGCATTACACCGGCATGGCCGCCGCGCAGTTCCCCGACGGCAGTTTCTGTGGCGCTACCGTCAATGGCTTGAAGGGCAATGGCCTCGATAGCCTGGTGTTGATCACCACGCTGGCGGTTCTGTCGATTGCCTTGCTGACCTCGATTCTCGACGCGCGCCTCGAAGCGCGTACCGCTGATCTCGCCCACTCGTTGACCGTGGCCAACCGCGAACTCACGCAACTGGCCTTGCACGACACCCTGACCGGCCTGCCGAACCGCATGTTGCTGGACGACCGGATCAATCAGGCGATGAAAAAGGTCCATGAGCAGGGCGGTTGTTTTGCCTTGATGTTCATTGATCTGGACGGCTTCAAACCGGTCAATGATGCATTCGGTCACCACATGGGCGATCAGTTGTTGCGCGAAGTCGGCGTGCGTTTGCGTGAAGACTTGCGCAGCCTGGACACACTGGCGCGCATCGGTGGCGATGAATTCGTGTTGCTGGTGCGTCTGAGCGAACCCAATGATGCGCTGGGACTGGCCGCGCGTCAGGTCGGTCTGATCGCGCAATCATTCCGCGTCGCCGAACATGACTTGCAGATTTCCGCCAGCGTAGGCATCGCCCTGTATCCGGGCAATGGCCAGACCGCGCAGGAACTGCTGATGAATGCCGACGCGGCGATGTACCACGCCAAGGGTGGCGGCAAAAACGGTTACAGCTTTTTCGACGCGTCGATGAACAACAACGCGCGCAAGCAGTTGCAGTTGTTGCAGGACCTGCGCGCAGCGCTGGAACATAACCAGTTCAGCCTGCATTACCAACCCAAGTTCGACGCCGCCAATGGCCGTCCGGTCGGGGCCGAGGCGCTGTTGCGCTGGCAACACCCGATCCACGGCATGCTGATGCCGGACAAGTTTATCGACCTGGCCGAGAAGTCCGGGCTGATCATCCCGATCGGCGACTGGGTGCTCAATGAAGCCTGTCGGCAGATGCGCGAGTGGTTCGTGCTCGGTTACACCGATTGGCGCATCGCGGTGAACCTGTCGGCGCTGCAGTTCTGCCACACCGGGCTGGTGCGCAGTGTGGCCAAGGCGCTGGCCACTCACCACTTGCCGGCCAACAGCCTGACCCTGGAAATCACCGAAACCACGGCGATGAGCGATGCCGACGCGAGCATGACGGTGTTGCAGGAGTTGTCGGACATGGGCGTCGACCTGTCGATCGATGACTTTGGCACCGGGTATTCGAGCCTGATGTACCTCAAGCGTCTGCCGGCCAATGAGCTGAAGATCGACCGTGGCTTTGTGCGCGATCTGGAGCATGACAGTGATGATGCAGCGATTGTTTCGGCGATCGTTGCGTTGGGGCAGGCGCTGGGTTTGCGCATTGTCGCCGAAGGTGTTGAAACTGGTGTGCAGCAGGCGTTTCTGACTGAGCTGGGGTGTGATTCGTTGCAGGGTTATCTGCTCGGGCATCCGATGCCGGCGGACAAATTCATGCAGGATATTGCGTGCGGCAAGCAGGTGGCGGCGGTCTGATTGACCGCGTTATCGTTCTTCGCGAGCAGGCTCGCTCGCAGATTTGGAATGCACACCCCTGTGGGAGCGAGCTTGCTCGCGGAGGCGTCCGGCCCGACACAACAGACCTCATGCAAAACCCGTCAATGGCGGTTATTCTTCCCCCCGACTGTTACGTGTGCATCGGGGGAGAAAGGCCAGCATGGATAAAGTCATTGTGATCACCGGCGGCGGGCGCGGGATTGGCGCCGCTACGGCGTTGTTGGCTGCCGAGCAAGGCTATCGGATCTGCATCAACTACCAGTCGGATGAGCAAGCTGCGCAAAGCGTGCTGGAGCAAGTCCGCGCATTGGGCGCCCAGGCCATCGCCGTGCGCGCCGACGTCAGCATCGAAGACGAAGTGATCGCGCTGTTCCAGCGGGTCGACACCGAGTTGGGCCGGGTCACCGCACTGGTGAACAACGCTGGCACCGTCGGGCAAAAGTCGCGGGTCGACGAAATGTCCGAATTCCGCATTCTGAAAATCATGAAAACCAATGTTCTGGCGCCGATCCTCTGCGCCAAGCACGCGATCCTGCGCATGTCGCCCAAGCACGGCGGGCAGGGCGGCAGTATCGTCAACGTGTCGTCGGTGGCCTCGCGTCTTGGCTCGCCCAACGAATACGTCGATTACGCGGCCTCCAAAGGTGCGCTCGATACTTTCACCATCGGTTTGTCCAAGGAGGTGGCGGGCGAAGGGATTCGGGTCAACGCGGTGCGCCCGGGTTACATCTACACCGATTTCCATGCCTTGAGTGGCGATCCGGATCGGGTTAGCAAGCTGGAATCGGCAATTCCAATGGCCCGTGGCGGGCGGCCGGATGAGGTGGCGGAGGCGATTGTCTGGTTGTTGTCGGATAAGGCGTCGTATGCGACCGGGACATTTGTTGATTTGGGGGGTGGGCGTTAAGTCCAGAGAGTTTCGCTGTCAGGTCGGCCCTCTTCGCGAGCAGGCTCACTCCTACATTTGGAGTGCGTTCCACTGTAGGAGTGAGCCTGCTCGCGATAGCTGTAGCCCAGACAACACAGGACTGTCAGAACGACCGCACAATCCGCCCCAACGTCTCCATGGCCTTTTCCGAATCCTCAGTCCAAGGACTGCCATAGTTCAACCGAATACAATTCCTGAACCGCTGCGTCGGCGAGAAAATCGGCCCCGGCGCAATGCTGATACCTTGCGCCAGTGCCATCTGAAACAACTTCAGCGAATCCATCTGCGGTGGCAGTTCCAGCCACAAAAAGTAGCCGCCGGCCGGTTGGCTGACCCGCGTCTGCGCCGGGAAGTAACGGGCAATCGCGGCGAGCATCGCGCTCTGCTGTTCTTCCAGTGCGTAGCGCAGTTTGCGCAGATGCCGATCGTAGCCGCCGTGTTGCAGATAGTCGGCAATCGCTGCTTGCGCGGGCATTGAGGCGCACAGCGAGGTCATCAGTTTCAGCCGCTCGATTTTCTGCGCATAACGCCCGGCGGCGACCCAGCCGATGCGATAGCCGGGGGCCAGGCTCTTGGCGAACGAGCCGCAGTGCATCACCAGACCTTCAGTATCGAAAGCCTTGGCCGGTTTCGGTGCTTGTTGTCCGTAATAGAGTTCGGCGTAGACGTCGTCTTCGATCAACGGCACCTGATGGCGCCGTAGCAGTTCGACCAGTTCCTGTTTTTTCGCTTCGGGCATGGTTGCGCCCATCGGGTTCTGGAAACTGGTCATGCACCAGCAGGCCTTGATCGGGTGGCGTTCCAGGGTTTGCGCGAGCACGCCGAGGTCGATGCCGTCGCGTGGATGCACGGGGATTTCCACGGCTTTGAGCTTCAGCCGCTCGAGTACTTGCAGGCTGGCGTAGAACGCCGGGGCTTCGATGGCCACCAGATCGCCGGGTTCGGTGACGGCTTGCAGGCACAGGTTCAGCGCTTCGAGGGCGCCGTTGGTGATCAGCAATTCTTCCATCGGCAGCATCAAGCCACCGACCATATAGCGCAGGGCGATTTGCCGGCGCAGTTGCGGATTGCCCGGCGACATGTCGGTGACGACCATGCGCGGGTCCATCTCGCGGGCGGCGCTGGCCAGCGAACGCGACAGGCGTTGCAGCGGGAATAGGGTCGGGCTGGGGAATGCCGAGCCGAAGGGGATCGTGCTCGGGTCTTTGATCGAATCGAGGACCGAGAACACCAGTTCGCTGACGTCGACTTCGGTGGAGTCGTTGACGTGGCTGCTGATCACCGGCTCCGAGAACGGGCTCGGCGCATGGGTGTTGACGAAGTACCCGGAGCGCGGCCGCGCGCGGATGAGGCCGCGGCGTTCGAGCAGGTAATAGGCCTGGAACACCGTGGACGGGCTGACGCCGTAGGTCTGGCTGGCGTAACGCACCGAAGGCACGCGCTGGCCGGGGCCGAGGACGCCGGAGCGGATCAGTTCAGCGATGTCGTCGGCGAATTTTTCGTAGCGTTTCATCGAGGAGCCTTGGTGCTGGTTGATGATGAGGTGTGTCAGGGGAACTGCCCCTCACCCTAGCCCTCTCCCAGAGGGAGAGGGGACCGATTGGGGGATGCTTGTGAACTACACCGACCTGAAAGTGCTTTGCTGAATCCGTAATCGACTCGGCCTGAAAGTGTTTTGCTGACTCCGTAATCGACCGGGCTTGATAGTGCTTTGCTGAATCCATAATCGATTCGGCCCGAAAGTGCTTTGCTGAATCCGTAATCGACTCGGTCTGTCAGGTCGATGTATAGCGACAGACACCTCGGTCGGCCCCCTCTCCCCCTGGGAGAGGGCTGGGGTGAGGGAGCGGATTCTAAGGGATCAACGATTCATCGGCGCCACAAACCTGCTCTTCGCCACGCTGTAAACCTCCGGCTCATCGCTGTCGGCAATCTTGAAACTCAAGGTCTGCGAGCTGCTGGCCGGGCGTTCCGTGGTCATCGCTACCGACACCGGCACGTCGACAATCTCACCCGGGGCCAGGCTCAGTTCGGTCTTGCCTTGCAACTGGAAGCCATCGCCCTCCACCAGCGTCAGGTTGTAGTCCTGGCGTTGCTGGGTCTTGTTGATGACTTTAAGGCTATAGATGTTTTCGATCTGGCCCTGACCGTTTTCACGGAACAAGCCGCGATCCTTGGTCACGTCCAGCGAGACCATCGGCCGTTCAACCAGCGCCAATGCCAATGCGCCAATCATCGCCACCAGCACCACGCTGTAGCCGATCAAACGCGGCCGCAGCAGATGGGTCTTGCCACCCTGCAATTCGTGCTCGGAACTGTAGCGGATCAAACCACGCGGGTAATTCATTTTGTCCATGATCGAGTCGCAGGCGTCGATGCACGCCGCACAGCCGATGCATTCCATCTGCAAGCCGTCGCGGATGTCGATGCCGGTCGGGCAGACCTGCACGCATAACTGGCAGTCGATGCAATCACCCAGGCCGGCCTCGAGCGGTTTCACGTCGCGTTTACGCGGGCCACGGTTTTCGCCACGGGCCACGTCGTAGGAAATCGTCAGGGTGTCCTTGTCGAACATCACGCTCTGGAACCGCGCATACGGACACATGTGCATGCACACCGCCTCGCGCAGCCAACCGGCGTTGATGTAAGTCGCAGCGGTGAAGAACAGCACCCAGAACAGGCTGACGCCGCCGATTTGCAGGGTCAGCAGTTCTTCGGCCAAGGGCCGGATCGGCGTGAAGTAACCGACGAAGGTCAGGCCAGTGAGCACACTGATCGCCAGCCACAGGGTGTGTTTGGCCGCGCGCCGGGCCAGTTTGTTCAGGCTCCACGGCGCGGCTTGCAGTTTGATCCGCTGGTTGCGTTCGCCTTCGGTGATCTTCTCGCACCACATGAAGATCCACGTCCACGAACTCTGCGGACAGGTGTAACCGCACCACACCCGGCCGGCGAACACAGTGATGGCGAACAGTCCGAACGCAGCGATGATCAGCAGCGCCGAGAGCAGAATGAAATCCTGCGGCCAGAACGTCGCGCCGAAGATGTGGAATTTGCTTTCGGAAAGATCCCAGAGCACCGCCTGACGTCCACCCCAGTTCAGCCACACGGTGCCGAAGAACAGCACGAACAGAAATCCCGCGCCGCTCATGCGCAGGGTGCGGAACAGACCGGTGAAGCTGCGGGTGTGGATCTGGTTGTCACTGGGCTTGGCCGTCGCCTTCATTGGGCGTGCGGGCACACTTTTAATGGTTGGCGTCGCTTCTACGGTTCGGACGGGGATTTGTTCGCTCATGGTTATTCGCTCATCAGCCTCCATCAGGCCAGAGCACTATGAGCGTCGATCTGTTTGCATAACAGACTCAGGTATTTCAATAAAAAGCGGATCAGATGCGATTTTGCGCAACGCCTGCGACAACTTGAAGCAACCCGCAGGCAAAGGCGCAAACGTCTATCGCAGACGTTTGCGCGGGGTGTTGATCAGGGTCAGTCAAATCACCGAATCACTCTCGTCGGCTTTCAGGTGTTTGCGTCCGTCCTTGGCACCTGCGACGGTCAAGGCGTCAGCTTCTTTTTCGCTGATGTAAACGCGTCGGCCTTCTATTTCCACGAACGACATGGATTTTTCGCTATCCGTCATGACTTCCAGGGTGTCGCAAATGCGAATTTCCTCGCCATGTTCAACGGTGAAAAAACACACTTTTTGTTCGGGGTTGGATTCATCGACTCGAAGGGGCATGAGGGCAGTCCTTTTTTCAGGGGTGTCTGAACGGTTAGGGCGCATGTTTCGCCGATCGTTCTGCGCAACTGATTAATGGTCGCCGCTGTCCATCGTTTATAGACCCTTTGAAAGGACTGCCGGATGAACGCGTGGTGGCATGAAGTGTGGGAAACCCTGCAGGCGGAGTTCGCCGACGTTGGCGATGCTTCGCAATTGACGCGCATTACCGTGCGCCTGCTGATGGCGGCGGTGCTGGGCGGGATTCTCGGGTTCGAACGTGAACACAAGGGCAAGGCTGCAGGGGTGCGCACGCATATGTTGGTGGCGCTCGGCGCCGCGCTGTTTGTGCTGGTGCCGCAGACGTCGGGGGCAGAGTCGGATGCGATGAGCCGCGTGGTGCAAGGGGTGATCGCCGGGATCGGCTTTCTCGGTGCCGGGACTATCCTGAAAAACAAGGAAGGCGATGAGGGCCATGTCAAAGGCCTGACCACGGCTGCCGGGTTGTGGATGACGGCGGCCATTGGTGTCGCGGCCGGGTTGGGGAGGGAAGCGACGGCGCTGCTCAGTACCTTTCTGGCGCTGGGGATTTTCAGCGTGATGCCGCGGATCGTAAAACTCTTCGAAAAAGAAGAGGAGAAGACTGATGACCACTGATCATTCCTGCGCCGGATGATCGTTCCCTCGCTCTGCGTAGGAATGCAGCCCGGGACGCTCCGCGTCCCTTCAGAGCCGAACGCAGAGCGTCCGATCAGGCATTCCCACGCGGAGCGTGGGAACGATCAGTTAGACGATGACTGGCGGCATCGTGCTAGGCGGTTCTTCTTTCGGCGGCGGTGTGGTGCCAGGTGGTTCCTGCTCTGGAATCGGCTGCGGCTCGGTCTCGGGCAAAGTGGGTTTGTCGATGTTCGGATCAGGCGTTTCGGCCGGGATCGGGATGTTCATCTGATGACCTCCGTGTGGCACATGGCGTGAGAAGTGCTTAAGTGGATTGACCACCCTGCACGCAATTCGATCCGCTTTTCTGACACGGTAATTTCATCTGAACTTTTCCCGGCGCCGGTCGCTCGGAACCTAAGTGAGTTCATTTCGGGGCAGGTGCTTCGTTGTGAACACTGATCCGGCACAAGAGCGTCCTTGGGGCGTTAAGGAGAGATGCTCAATGACTGCTGAAAGACCTTCTGAACTGAGCTACAACCCGCACATGCCGCTGTCGCAGGCGTTGCTGCTGCCGCGCATTGTCATTGAAAACACCATGCCGACGCTCGATGGCGGGCAGTTCGCCGTGAAGTCGATCGCCGGCCGTGAAGTGGTGGTCACCAGCAAGGTGTTTGCCGACGGTCACGACAAACTCGCGGTGCGCATCCGCTGGCGCGAGGAAGGCGAAGAAGCCTGGCAAAGCGAGGTCATGACCGATCAGGGCAATAACGGCTGGCAAGGCCAGTTTCGCCCGGAACATCAAGGGCGCTTCCTGTATTGCATCGAAGCGTGGATCGATCAATTCGCCAGTTTCCAGTATGAACTGGAGAAGAAGCACAACGCTGCCGTGCCCGTTTCGCTCGAGCTGCAGGAAGGCCGCAGCATGGTGCAACAGGCCGCCGAACGCAGCGAAGGTCAGCTCAGTGAACAGCTTGCCGCGTTGCACCACGAATTGTCCGGGCTGCTCGAAACCGAGCAGGTCGCGCTGTTTCTGCACTCGCGCAGTGCGCAGTTGATGGCTGAAGCCGATCATCGCGCCTACTTGAGCGTCAGTCCTGAGTTTCCCATGGACGTCGAGCGTGAACTGGCGGAATTTGCCAGTTGGTACGAACTGTTTCCGCGCTCGATCACCGACGATCCGCACCGGCACGGCACCTTCAATGACGTGCACGCGCGCTTGCCGATGATTCAGGACATGGGCTTCGACGTGCTGTACTTCACGCCGATCCACCCGATTGGCCGCGCCCATCGCAAGGGTCGCAACAATTCGCTGACCGCCGGCCCCGATGATCCCGGCAGTCCATATGCCATCGGCAGTGAGGAGGGCGGCCACGAGGCGATTCACTCGCAACTCGGCACCCGCGAAGACTTCCGCCGACTGGTGGCCGCTGCCGCCGATCATGGGTTGGAAATCGCCCTCGACTTCGCCATTCAGTGTTCCCAGGATCACCCGTGGCTCAAGCAGCATCCGGGCTGGTTCAACTGGCGCCCCGACGGCACGATCAAATACGCGGAAAACCCGCCGAAGAAATATCAGGACATCGTCAACGTCGACTTCTATGCGCCGGACGCCATTCCGAGTCTGTGGGTCGAATTGCGCGACATCGTCATCGGCTGGGTTGAGGAGGGCGTGAAGATCTTTCGCGTCGACAATCCACACACCAAACCGTTGCCGTTCTGGCAGTGGCTGATCGCCGATGTGCGGGCGCTGTACCCGGAGGTGATTTTTCTCGCGGAGGCCTTCACCACGCCAGCGATGATGGCGCGGCTAGGCAAGGTCGGTTACACCCAGAGCTACACCTATTTCACCTGGCGCAATAGCAAGGCTGAGCTGGCGACCTATTTCACCGAACTGAATGAATCGCCGTGGCGCGAATGCTACCGGCCGAATTTCTTCGTCAACACGCCCGATATCAACCCGGCGTTCCTGCACGAATCCGGACGTCCGGGTTTTTTGATCCGCGCCGCGCTGGCAACCATGGGTTCGGGCTTGTGGGGTATGTATTCGGGGTTCGAGCTGTGCGAGTCGGCGCCGGTGCCGGGCAAGGAGGAATACCTCGACTCGGAGAAATACGAGATCCGTGTCCGCGACTTCACAGCGCCGGGCAACATCATTGCCGAGATCGCCCAGCTCAACCGCATTCGCCGGCAGAACCCGGCGCTGCACACGCATTTGGGCCTGAAGATCTATAACGCGTGGAACGACAACATCCTGTATTTCGGCAAGCGCAGCTTTGACGGCAGCAATTTCATTCTGGTCGCAGTCAGCCTTGATCCGCACAACGTGCAGGAGGCGAATTTCGAATTGCCGCTGTGGGAAATGGGCCTGCCCGACGATGCGACGACCCACGGCGAAGACTTGATGAACGGGCATCGCTGGGACTGGCATGGCAAATACCAGTTCATGCGCCTGGACCCGGCGTACCAGCCGTTCGGCATCTGGCGAATCACTGCCTGAACACAGATCCCCCTGTGGGAGCGAGCCTGCTCGCGAAAGCAATTTTGCAGGCGACATTTTTGCTGAATGTTAATCCGCATTCGCGAGCAGGCTCGCTCCCACAGGTTGCTCATTGAGTTGGAGTCAGGTGATCGGCTCACGGCTTTTCTAGAATTGAACAGGAGTTTCACATGGCGAAGAAACCCAAGGCAGCCACCTTTATCAAAGACCCGCTCTGGTACAAGGACGCGGTGATCTATCAAGTTCACGTCAAATCGTTTTTCGACTCCAACAACGACGGCATCGGCGATTTTCCCGGCCTGATCGCCAAACTCGATTACATCGCCGACCTCGGCGTCAATACCATCTGGCTGTTGCCGTTCTATCCCTCGCCACGCCGCGATGACGGCTACGACATCGCCGAATACCGCGGCGTGCACAGCGATTACGGGACTATGGCCGACGCCAAGCGCTTTATCGCCGAAGCGCACAAACGCGGCTTGCGGGTGATTACCGAGCTGGTCATCAACCACACCTCGGACCAGCACCCGTGGTTCCAGCGTGCGCGCAAGGCCAAGCCCGGCTCGGCGGCGCGGGACTTCTATGTCTGGTCGGATGACGACCAGAAATACGACGGCACGCGAATCATTTTCCTCGACACGGAAAAGTCCAACTGGACCTGGGACCCGGTCGCTGGCCAGTACTTCTGGCACCGTTTCTATTCGCATCAGCCGGATCTGAATTTCGACAACCCGCAAGTGATGAAAGCCGTGTTGTCGGTGATGCGTTACTGGCTGGACATGGGTATCGATGGTCTGCGTCTCGACGCCATCCCGTACCTCATCGAGCGCGACGGCACCAACAACGAAAATCTTCCGGAAACCCACGACGTTCTCAAGCAGATTCGCGCGGAAATCGACGCCAACTACCCCGACCGCATGCTGCTCGCCGAGGCCAACCAATGGCCGGAAGATACTCAGCTGTACTTCGGTGATACCGATGCCGCGGGCCTTAACGGTGACGAATGCCACATGGCGTTCCACTTCCCGCTGATGCCGCGCATGTACATGGCGCTGGCTCAGGAAGATCGCTTCCCGATCACCGACATTTTGCGCCAGACCCCGGAAATTCCCGCCAATTGCCAATGGGCGATTTTCCTGCGCAACCACGATGAGCTAACGCTGGAGATGGTCACCGACAAAGAACGTGACTATCTATGGAATTACTACGCCGCTGATCGTCGCGCGCGGATCAACCTCGGTATTCGTCGGCGTCTGGCGCCGTTGATGGAGCGCGATCGCCGTCGCATCGAGCTGCTCAACAGTTTGCTGCTGTCGATGCCCGGCACGCCGACGTTGTATTACGGCGATGAAATCGGCATGGGCGACAACATCTATCTGGGTGACCGCGACGGCGTGCGTACGCCGATGCAATGGTCGATCGACCGTAACGGTGGCTTCTCCCGCGCCGACCCGGCGAGTCTGGTACTGCCGCCGATCATGGACCCGCAGTACGGTTATCTGTCGGTCAACGTCGAAACCCAGTCCGGCGATCCGCATTCGTTGTTGAACTGGACCCGACGCCTGCTGGCGGTGCGCAAACAGTCCAAGGCTTTTGGCCGTGGCACCTTGAAAATGCTCTCGCCGAACAACCGTCGCGTGCTGGCTTACACCCGCGAATTCACCGATGTCGACGGCAAACACGAAATCATCCTGTGCGTGGCCAACGTTTCGCGCAGTGCGCAAGCGGTGGAGCTGGATCTGTCGGCCTACGTCGGCATGGTGCCGGTGGAAATGCTTGGCGGTAATGCGTTCCCGCCGATTGGCCAGTTGAATTTCCTCCTGACCCTGGCGCCGTACGGTTTCTATTGGTTCGCTTTGGCGGCGGAAAACCAGATGCCGAGCTGGCACGTGGAACCGGCGCAGAGCCTGCCGGATTTCACCACGCTGGTGCTGAAAAAACGCATGGAAGAACTGCTGGAAGCGCCGTCACGGACGACGCTGGAGCAAAGCATTCTGCCGAGCTGGCTGCAGAACCGCCGCTGGTTCGCCGGCAAGGACGCGGCCATCGACAAAGTGCATCTGGCCTACGGCGTGCGTTTCGGCGATGCGCAGCATCCGGTGCTGCTCAGCGAGATCGAAGTCACCAGTGGCGGGCAGACCAGTCGCTATCAACTGCCGTTCGGCTTTATTGCCGAAGATCAGGTTGGCCCGGCGTTGCCGCAGCAATTGGCCTTGTCCCGTGTACGCCGTGTACGACAAGTCGGTCTGATCACCGACGCCTTCAGCCTCGAAGCGTTTATTCGTGCGGTGCTGCAAGGCATGCAGAACAACACGGTATTGGAGTCGAATGAGGGTGAAATCCGCTTTGCACCGACGCCGCATCTGGAAAAACTCGGCCTCGGTGCCGAGTCGGAAGTGCGTTATCTGTCCGCCGAGCAATCGAACAGTTCGGTGGTGATCGGCAACAGTCTGGTGCTCAAGCTGATACGTAAAGTCGCTTCTGGCGTACACCCGGAACTGGAGATGAGCGCTTACCTGACCGAGGCCGGATTTGCCAATATCTCTCCGCTGCTCGGCTCGGTTATCCGCCGCGATGCCAAGGGCGAGGACAATCTGCTGATGATCGCCCAAGGCTATCTGAGCAATCAGGGCGACGCCTGGGAATGGACGCAGAACAACCTCGAACGGGCGCTGCGCGATGAACTGGCCGATGCCATGTCCGAGCAGGAACAGCATTACAACGCCCTCGGTGAGCTGAGGGATTTTGCCGGCATGCTCGGTCAGCGTCTGGGTGAGATGCACAAGGTGCTCGCCGCGCCTACCGACAATGCCGACTTCGCGCCGCAGGTGTCGACGGCCAAGGACATGCAGGCGACGGGCAAGGATGTCGTGGCGCAGGTCGAGCACGCCTTGAAACTGCTCAAGCAGCATCAGGGTGAACTCAGCGCAGCGGATCAGAAACTGGTGAAGCGGCTGGTCGACGAGAAGAAAACCATCCTCGCCCACGTGCAGGATCTGGCGAAGAAAGCCGTCGGCGGTTTGCGCATTCGCGTCCACGGCGACTTGCATTTGGGCCAGGTGCTGGTGATCAAGGGCGATGCCTATCTGATCGACTTCGAGGGTGAACCGGCGCGGCCATTGAGCGAGCGCCGTGGCAAACACAGTCCTTACAAAGATGTCAGCGGTGTGCTGCGCTCCTTCGATTACGCAGCGGCGATGACGATCAACGTGCACAACGTTGACCATAGCGCCGAGTCTGAAACCGCGCGGCGTCTGGTCGCCGAGCGCTATCTGCGTGAGGCCCGTGAGGCATTTGTTCAGGCATATCGCCGCGCGGCAGCTAGTCTTGATCATGCTTGGCAGGATCCTGAAGGTGCCGACGCCGCGCTGGCGCTGTTCGGCCTGGAGAAGGCGGCCTATGAAGTGGCCTATGAAGCCGAAAATCGCCCCACGTGGCTGCCCGTGCCGTTGCACGGTTTGTACGGGTTATTGACGGGGCTTAAACCCTTTTCCGATCTTGGTGGAGAGTAGTCATGAGTTTCTCAAACAAGGAACAGGGTGTGGTCAAAGAAGCATTGCTGCCCTCGGCGAAAGATATCGATGCCTTGGTCCGCGCTGAACATCACGACCCTTTTTCCATTCTTGGCCCGCACGGCGATGGCGCTGGCGGGCAGTTCATTCGCGCTTATCTACCCGGTGCGCTGAGTGTCGTGGTGCTGGACAAGGACAGCGGTGAAGAACGCGGTCCGCTGGAGCAGACCGAAACCCCGGGGCTGTTTGTCGGCCATTTCGATCAAGCGCGGCCGTACCAGTTGCGCACGCGCTGGGCCGGCGGCGAGCAGGTTGCCGAGGATCCGTATAGCTTTGGCCAGTTGCTCGGTGAAATGGATTTGTATCTGTTCGCCGAGGGTAATCATCGCGACCTCAGCGCCTGTCTCGGCGCGCAGCTGAAAACCGTGGATGGCGTCGACGGCGTGCGTTTTGCCGTGTGGGCGCCGAATGCCCGGCGCGTGTCGGTGGTGGGTGATTTCAACGTCTGGGACGGTCGCCGCCATCCGATGCGCTTGCGTCATCCGTCCGGGGTCTGGGAGTTGTTCATCCCGCGCCTGCAAGCGGGGGAGTTGTACAAATACGAGATTCTCGGTGCCCACGGGATTCTGCCGCTCAAGGCCGACCCGATGGCGCTGGCCACCAGTCTGCCGCCGGACACTGCGTCGAAAGTCGCCGAGCCGCTGCAAATCGACTGGCAGGATCACGACTGGATGAGCAGCCGCCGTGACCGCCACAAGCATTCGGCACCGCTGTCGATCTACGAACTGCACGCTGGTTCGTGGCAATGCGAGCTGGATGATCTGGGCGAAGTCGCCCGCCAGTACACTTGGCCGGAACTCGCCGAGCGGCTGATTCCCTACGTCAAGGAGCTGGGTTTTACCCATATCGAGCTGATGCCGATCATGGAGCACCCGTTTGGTGGCTCGTGGGGTTATCAATTGCTCTCGCAGTTCGCGCCGAGCGCGCGCTATGGCTCGCCGGCGCAGTTCGCCGAATTCGTCGACGCCTGCCACCGGGCTGAGATCGGCGTGATTCTCGACTGGGTACCGGCGCATTTCCCTACCGATACCCACGGTCTGGCGCAATTCGACGGCACCGCACTGTACGAGTACGGCAACCCTCTGGAAGGCTTTCACCAGGATTGGGACACGCTGATCTACAACCTTGGCCGCACTGAGGTGCATGGCTACATGTTGGCGTCCGGCCTGCACTGGTTGAAGCATTTCCATGTCGATGGTTTGCGCGTCGATGCGGTGGCTTCGATGCTCTATCGCGACTATTCGCGCAAGGCTGGCGAATGGGTGCCGAACCGCCACGGTGGCCGCGAGAATCTGGAAGCCATCGACTTCCTCCGGCATTTGAACGACGTGGTCGAACTGGAAGCGCCGGGCGCACTGGTGATCGCTGAAGAATCCACCGCTTGGCCGGGTGTTAGCCAAAGCACGCAGCAGGGCGGTCTGGGTTTCGCCTACAAATGGAACATGGGCTGGATGCACGATTCGCTGCATTACATTCAGCAGGACCCGGTGTACCGCGCCCATCATCACAACGAGTTGAGTTTTGGTCTGGTTTACGCTTGGTCCGAGCGTTTCATCCTGCCGATCTCGCACGATGAAGTGGTGCACGGCAAGCATTCGCTGATCGACAAGATGCCCGGTGATCGCTGGCAGAAATTCGCCAACCTGCGCGCTTACCTGAGTTTCATGTGGACCCACCCGGGCAAGAAGCTATTGTTCATGGGCTGCGAGTTTGGCCAGTGGCGCGAGTGGAATCACGATCAACAGCTGGATTGGTATCTGCTGCAATACTCCGAGCACAAAGGCGTGCAGAAACTGGTCGGTGACCTCAATCGGCTGTACCGCGAAGAACCGGCGCTGCACGATCAGGACGACGCGCCGCAGGGTTTCCAGTGGCTGATCGGCGACGATGCGATCAACAGCGTTTATGCCTGGTTGCGCTGGAGCAAGGACGGCAAACCGGTGCTGGTGGTGGCCAACTTCACGCCGGTGCCGCGTCAGGCGTATCGCGTGGGCGTGCCGTTTGCCGGGCGCTGGAGTGAACTGCTCAACAGCGATGCCGACACTTATGCCGGTTCCAATTACGGCAATGGCGGCGGGGCATTTACCGAGGAAGTGCCGAGCCATGGCCAGTCGTTGTCGCTGGAACTGAACCTGCCGCCGCTGGCGGTGTTGATCCTCAAACCGGAGGGTTGATCCAGTACCGAGTTGCTGCCATCGCGAGCAGGCTCACTCCTACACTTGGAATGCGTTCCCCTTGTAGGAGTGAGCCTGCCCGCGATGGCGTCAGCACAAACACTGTCGCCGCCAAGCCAAACGCTACCAACGCATCCGCACCCCAAGGCTGCCAATGATTCCGTTCAAGTCATTGTCATCGACATCACTGCTGTAATCGGCACTGACATACAGACTCACCGCCGGTGTCACCCGCGCCACCAGCCCTAATCCCAGCTCAACCGTGGATGATTTACGGCTGCTGCTGATCTTGTCGACCTGATCCAGCGTCACGGTATTGCCGGTGTAAACGGTGTGCCAGAGGTTGGTGCGCACATAGGGTTCGACCGGCAAGCCATTCAAATCGTAGCTGCCTTTCAACCGTGCGCCGACGCGGCCGCTCCACGCCGTCAGATCGGAGGAAGAAGCATTGCCCGAGCCGGCGTACGGCGTGTCGAGGGTGATGCGTTGATTGATCAATTGCGCCTGCGGTTCCACTACCCAGTTATCACTCAAGCCAATCGGAAAACCGCCTTCGACCGAGAAGGTCATGGCGCTGCCTTCTGTGGCTTGCCGCGCGCCTTGGCCGTTGCGACTGAAGCCGCTGACCCGGCCGCCACTGGCGGATAAATCCACGTGCCAGCCCTGGGCGCCGATCAGGCTGTAATAAGCGCCAAGGCTTTGGCCTTGCAGATTGAGGGTGTCACTGTTCGGGTCTGCCAGGGCGCGGCTGGTAAGCGGACCATTGCCATTGGCTTGAATCTGGTTGAGACCACCAATCAGGCCGATTTTCTGGGTATGGCTAGCACTTTGCAGAGTCAACACGGCGGGGCCTTTGAAGTCGCCGCTGCCGGGCATCGCGTAGCCTGACGACAGCACATCGGTTTGCGCCTGCCGGGCGCTTCTGCCGTACAGCTCATCCCAGGCCGACGGTGCGAGATCTTCGGTAATCAGGCGTGTGCCTTGCAGATCGGGCCGTGGGCTGAAGCGTTGCGGCCCGGGGGTGATGACGGTAGCGGGCAAGGTCATCACGGGGACTTCCGCGCGATACCACGGGGTCGTTTCATCCGCCGCAGGACCGGCCTGCGCCTCCATGGATGAGCACAGCAAGATTGAACTCGACACTGTGCAGAAAGTGATTTTGATCTCGTGTGGGCTGATGGAAGTTTTCATGGAGGTCTACCTTGCAGGCGCATGCATTCTCTCTGTGTGGCGTCTCTCCTACCCCGAACGAGGGGCGACCGAATGGAGCGGGGCGAACCGTGGCCGCTCGATTTCGCGAGTGTCCGAAGGCTCGTCCCGGGTAGTGATTCCGGGGGTAGTAAGGTAGAGATAAGAAGAGTCGCGCGCCCCCGTCAAGAAATTGAACGATGAGCGGTAGTGGCAAATCGGGCTTTGCAAGCGTTTGTTTTTCTGCACATAACTAAGTGGTTGTTTGTATGGAAGAACGCAGCCAAAGCCCCGACTCAGAGGCGTTCAGTTACCGACAGATGGTCTGTCGGCAGCGTTGAACCGCCGAATGAGTTGATCCATCGCGTCCTGCATTACTGTCACTATTGCGGCTACAGGTGCACTTCGACGGCCAGGGGCAGATGATCCGACAGATGTGTCCACGGCTTGTTGCCGAGTATCCGTGGGTCATGGCTGCTGGCATTGCGCAGATAGATCCGGTCCAGCCGCAGCAATGGAAACCGCGCCGGGTAGGTCTTCGCCGGGCGCCCGTGATGACGCTCGAAGGCTTCGTGCAGGTAGTCACGACGGGCGAGGGCGGCGTTGCCCTGTAACTGCCAGTCGTTGAAGTCGCCGGCGATGATCACCGGGGCGTCGTCGGGCAGGGATTCGAGCAACTGGCAGAGCAGTTGCAACTGCAATTGCCGATGGCTTTCGAGCAGACTCAAATGCACGCAGATCGCGTGGACCTCCGCGTGACCTGGCACGTCAAGCACACAGTGCAGCAGGCCACGGCGTTCTGGGCCGGTGATCGACACATCGAGGTTGCGGTATTCACGGATCGGGTATTTCGACAGCAGCGCATTGCCGTGGTGGCCGTCGGGATAGACGGCGTTGCGCCCGTAAGCGAAATCGCTCCACATGCTGTCGGCGAGAAACTCGTATTGAGAGGTTTGCGGCCATTCGTTGTAACGACTGGAATGTCGCTCGTGTTCACCCACCACTTCCTGCAGAAACACCAGGTCGGCCGAAGTGCTGCGCACCGCTTCGCGCAGTTCCGGCAGAATGAAACGCCGGTTGAGCGCGGTGAAACCCTTGTGGGTGTTGACCGTCAGCACCCTTAAACGATGGATGACGGGCGCGTCGACAACATGACGCTTGGGATCGCTGGACACGTTCACTCCTCTGGATTGCGGGCCGCTTATTCATGCGACTGATGGGGAGGGGCGGCAGTTCCTTGCAAATCATGGTTGATGACAACCCAATTCCTGTGGGAGCGAGCCTGCTCGCGAAGGCGTCGGCAAATCCAATACATCAGTCGATAGAACCACCGCTTTCGCGAGCAGGCTCGCTCCCACCCTGAACGGCGTCAGACAAACACGATTTCGTAGGGCAAACGCATCCGCTCCAGGATCACCGGTGGCAGCATCGGCGCAATGCCGATCGCCGGTTCGCCGTTGAGCTGGCTGGCATAGGCGTGGGTCGCGTGGCTCTTGCGCGCCACGGTCCAGGTGTCGAGGCGTAGTTTGCGCGCGCGTTCCCAAGGGATCAGTTGCTGGTCGCGCTCGGGCCAGTGCCAGGCCCACACCGGTACATCGTGGAAGGTCGCCCCGGCCTGTTCAGCCGCTTGCGCACTGGCCCGGCCCACCGCTTCATGGTCGTCGTTGCCATCGCCGCGCCAGGTGCTGAACACCACGTCGCCGGGGCGCAGGTAGCGGCTGATGAATTCGGTCACTTGCGCTTGCTGGTCGCACAGAGCGTTGTCGGTGAAGCCGCCACGCACCCATTTCAGGCTGTGCATCGGCAGGCCGAGGCGGCGCAGGGCTTCGACGCTTTCCTGTGGGCGGAACACGCTCAGGCGTTTTTCCGACCATTGCCGTGAACCCGGATGGCTGGCGCTGCCATCGGTGATGGAGAGCAATTGCAGCGGATGACCGAGGCTGGAGAGTAATTGCAGCAGGCCACCGCAGGTGACCACTTCATCACCCGGATGCGGCGCGATGACCACGGCGCGAGCACCGTCGGGCACCAGACTGCGGGTATTGATGACGGGAATGTTGTCCAGTTGCGCGGCGCTGTTCCAGATTTGCGCCGGCGAACTGCTGTCGCTGAGGGTTAACGGTTTCATGTGTGACGTCCTTGTGTTGTTTCGCCCTCAGTCGTGTGCGTGGCAATGATTGCCAGTCACCGCCGACCCGTGAAGGCTGGTTGAATGCCCAGCGACGCTCCAAACCCTGGATTGCCGCGCAGCAGAGTATTGCTCATGAAGCTAAATTCGTCGCGTCACAGATCAATCTGATCCGCTTTTTTTTGCTCTATCTGTGCCAGATTTCGCAGATAGTCACCAAAGCCACCGCGCGCACGGCTGTCGAAGCGAGCGCTGGTGAGCACTTGCGGGCGATGACTCCAGGCGATGTTGGCGCCGTCGAGTTCCAGTTCCCGCACCAATTGCACATCTTCGTCGCACGCCAGCGGTTTGAAGCCACCAGCCCAGCGATAGGCGTCGGCACTGATGCCCAGATTGGCGCCGTGGATATGCCGATGGCCATCGCAGGCACGGTAATGCCGGTGGTAGCGGATTTGCGCCGCTGCATCGAACGACTCGTGCCAGCGTTCGACCGTGACGGTACCGCATACCGCGTCGGCACCCAACCCCAGCTGTGCCACCAGCCAGTCATCGGCGACGCGACTGTCGGCGTCCGAACAGGAGATCCAGCGCGCGCCGCGCTCCAGCAACAGCTGTGCGCCGGCCGCCCGGGCCTGGCCGACGTTGCGCGCGTCGATGTGCAGGCTCAGCACCGGATAGCGACTGACAATCTGCGCCGAGCGGTCGGTGCAACTGTCGAGCACCACCAACACTTCAACCTTTTCACCGGCCAGCAAACCGTGGCGGCTGGCGCGCATGGCCGCGCTCAGGCAGTCGTCGAGCAAGTCTTCCTCGTTGTGTGCCGGGATCAGAATGCCGATCATCGCAAGCCCTCCAATGCCGCCACCGAGCGCGGTTCGCGGCTCCAAACTTCAAGAATGAAGTCCGCTTCCTGATGCAAAACCACTCGCGGCAGATGCAGTTTTTCGTGAATCAGGTCGTGAACCTGCCGCGCATTCAACGGGCAGTCGTCGATGGGCGGACGCCAGTGACAGGCGAGAAACTGGCCGTCGGCAGTCAGGCATTCACTGGCTCGGCGGATCACTTCTGTCAGATCCTGGCCGTCGAGGTAGTAGCCGATCTCGCTAAATACAATCAGGTCGAATTTTTCCTCCGGCCAGTCGCCGGGAAGACGGTTTTGCCGCACTTCGGCGTGATCGAACAGGCTCAGACGCGTGCGCGCCAATGTCACCGCCGCACTGGCGGTGTCGCAGCACAGCAAGCGATCGCAACGACCGGCGAGTTCGGCGCTCAACTCACCATTGGCGCAGCCTGGTTCGAAGATTGCCCGATAGTGCGGACGCGGCAGGGCGGCGAGGGTGATCGCGCGTTTGCGCTGCTCGTACCAGCGCTCGCGGAAGGCCCAAGGGTCGTCGTTGCCGGCAAACAGGCCATCGAAATAGCGATCTTCGACACTCATAGAAACACCACTTCGAAGGGCTGTAAGAGGCGATCGAGCACATACGGCGCCAGCACCGGGCCGAGTCCGGCGTCAGGATCGCCCTCCAGTTGACTGGCGAAGGCGTGCACCGCATGGCGCTTGCGCGCGACTTGCGCCGGCGTCAGAAGAATCTTGCGTGCGCGTTGCCACGGTACGAAAGCGTCTTCCGGGGTTGCCCAGTGCCAGGTCCACACCGGCAGTTCATGGCAGGTTGCCCCGACACGGCGCGCAGCTTCGGCACTGGCGCGGCCGACCGCTTCGTGGTCGCAATGGCCGTCCTCACTCCAAGTTGCGAACAGCACGTCATCGGCACGCAAATGACGCGCGATGAAATCGACCAGCTCGGCTTCCTGAGCCGCAACCTGAGTGTCGGTAAAACCGCCGCGCAGCCACTTCACCCGATGCATCGGCAAACCAAGTCGGCGCAGCGCTTCAGCAGACTCCTGTGGGCGCACCACGCTCAGTCGCTCCGCCGGCCAACGACTGGAACCGGGGTGACTGGCGCTGCCGTCGGTCACCGAAATCAATTGCACAGGCCGGCCGGCAGCGGCGAGCAATTGCAGCAGGCCGCCACAACCGAGCACTTCGTCGTCCGGGTGCGGCGCAACAATCACCGCCCGCGCGCCCGGTGGCACCAGACTGAGGATGTCGATGCTGTCCAGCTCCGCCAGATGCCGCGAAGCCTGCCACTGATGCAGGCTGGTGCCCTGGCCGACAATCGGATTGGTTTTCATAGCGTCCATGCCTCCGAGGATTGTCCGGCAACCAATTGCCCGAGCGCAGCCAGATCCCGTTCGGCATGGCTTTGGCGCAGGAACACCGGCAGATCGGCGCTGAGCCGGGCAAACTGCCGATCCTTGCAAAACGGCCCGGCGCCGAGGGCGCGACCGACCTCACGCATCACCTGTTCGGCAGATTGTTCGACCACCGCGCGGGCACGACGAGCGAGCAGTTCGGCGTGGTCCTCGGGGTGTGCATCGATGTGCAGCGCGCTGAAACGCAACACATCCGCCGCCGCTTGCAAGGCACTGTCGACCGCGCCGAGATGGGCGAGGGCGTGGGGTTCCGGGCGTTGGCCACACTGGCTGCGCAACGCTTCGGCGATTTTCCGCGCGGCGCCGTACCAGCACGCAGCAATGCCGATCCCGCCCTGCCAGAAACCCGGGCGTTGCAGATAGTCGCCGGGGTTGCCGATGGCCTGCGCTTCGGCACCGTCAAACAACACTTCAACGCTGCCGGTGGCGGCCATGCCCACCGCTTGCCAGCCTTGCTCGGTGACGGTCACACCCGGTTGGTCGAGGGCGACGGCGACCAGTTGTTGCTGATCGTCGCCATCCCACGCGGTCAGCAAGGCATGGCTGAGCACGGCGGCGCCGGAGCACCATGCCTTGCGTCCATGCAGTGCGACCATGTGCCCGGCCGGACTGACTTTGACCCGTGCCTGCGGCGGTTCTGCCGCCCACATGCCCCACGTGCTGCCCGGTGTTGGTGAACCGCCCAATTGCTCGATGATCGCCAGTGCGTCGGTATGACCTTCGAACAATTTGCACAAACCCAGATCATGCCCGCCGACCTCGGCCAGCCGCTGAAAGCGTTCCAGCGTGTGGCCGCTGCCCGGTAACGGCAACCGATCCAGCCCGGCTTCGACCAGCGCCCGCAAGCAATTGCCGAGGGCTACGGTGTGCGGATAATCCGCTGGGCGTCGGGCGAGATAACTGTGCAGATCCATATCAATCTTCTTCATCACGTTGCAGTTCGAACAGCAGCAGCGAGCGTCCGGTGACCGAGTATTCGTGGCCGAAATCGAAGCGTTCCTGGCCACGGATCGATGGCTGGTTGGTATCGATCATGCACGTCCAGAAGCTGCCCTCCGGCACTTCAGGCAAGGTGAAATTGACGATGTCGTGATGGGCGTTGACCACCAGCAGCAGCGTCGCATCCGCACCTTTGCGGCGAATCCCGGTTTCCTGCGCGCGGCCATCGAGCAACATGCCCAGGCAGCGGTTGTGCGCGTCGTGCCAGTGTTCGGTGGTCATTTCGGTGGCGTCCGGTGCCAGCCAGGTGACGTCCTTGACGCCGATGTCTTCGTTGTACTCGCCGACCAGGAAACGGCCGCGACGCAGGATCGGATAGGCCAAGCGCAGCTTGATCAGGCGTTTGACGAATTTCAGCAGTGCCTTGCCGTCCTCGCTCAGGTCCCAGTTGACCCAGCCGATGTCGCTGTCCTGACAATAGGCGTTGTTGTTGCCATCCTGCGTGCGGGCGAATTCATCGCCGGCGACGATCATCGGCGTGCCTTGGGCGAGCAGCAGGGTGGCGAAGAAGTTGCGCATCTGCCGATGGCGCAGGGCGTTGATCTCGGGATCGTCGGTCGGGCCTTCGACGCCGTGGTTCCACGACAGGTTGTTGTTGCTGCCGTCCTGATTGTTCTCGTCGTTGGCTTCGTTGTGCTTGTCGTTGTACGAGACCAGATCGTTGAGGGTGAAACCGTCATGGGCGGTGATGAAGTTCACCGACGAATACGGCCGCCGCCCGCGCTGGTTGAACATCTCGCCGGACGCGGTCATGCGGCTGGCGAAATCGGCAACCTGAGCGTCGTCACCTTTCCAGAACGCGCGCACGGTGTCGCGGAACTTGTCGTTCCATTCGACCCAGCCAGGCGGGAAGTTGCCCACCTGATAGCCGCCGGGGCCACAGTCCCACGGCTCGGCAATCATCTTCACCTGACGCAGCACCGGGTCCTGACGGCAAGCAACGAGGAAGCTGTGACGCTCGTCGAAACCGTCGTGATAGCGGCCGAGAATGGTTGCCAAGTCGAAACGGAAACCGTCGACATGCATCTCACTGGCCCAGTAACGCAACGAGTCGGTGACCATTTGCAGCACGCACGGGTGGCTCAGGTCGAGGGTGTTGCCGGTACCGGAATCGTTGATGTAGAAGCGCTTGTCGTCCGGCATCAAGCGGTAGTACGAGGCGTTATCGATGCCGCGCATCGACAGGGTCGGGCCTTGCTCGTTGCCCTCGGCGGTGTGGTTGTAGACCACGTCGAGGATCACTTCGAGGTTGGCTTCGTGCAGGTGCGCGACCATCTCCTTGAACTCGGCGATCTTGCCGCTGGCCAGATAGCGCGGGTCCGGGGCGAAGAAGGCGATGCTGTTATAGCCCCAGTAATTGGTCATGCCTTTGTGCAGCAGATGCTGGTCGTTGACGAAGGCGTGAATCGGCAGCAACTCGACGGTGGACACGCCGAGCTTGCGGATGTGTTCGAGGACATCGTCGACCATCAGCCCGGCAAAGGTGCCGCGCACGTTTTCCGGCACCGAGGGGTGACGCATGCTGATGCCGCGCACGTGGGTTTCATAAATGATGGTTTTGTCCCACGGCACACTGACACGGTGGTCGTTGCCCCAGGTGTGCGCCGGGTCGATGACTTTGCACTTGGGCACAAACGGTGCGCTGTCGCGTTCATCGAAACTGAGGTCGGCATCAGGGTGGCCGATGGTATAGCCGAACAGCGCTTCCGACCATTTCAGTTCGCCGACCAGTTGCTTGGCGTACGGGTCGATGAGCAATTTGTTGTGGTTGAAACGGTGACCGTTGGCCGGGTCGTACGGGCCGTAGACGCGGTAGCCATAGATCAACCCCGGATGCGCATCGGGCAGGTAGCCGTGGTAGATCTCGTCGGTGTATTCCGGTAGTTCGATGCGTTCGAGTTCGACTTCGCCGGCATCGTCGAATATGCACAGTTCGACCTTGGTGGCGTTGGCGGAAAACAGAGCAAAGTTCACCCCCAGCCCATCCCAGGTCGCACCGAGCGGGAAGGGCAGGCCTTCACGGATTCTGGATGGCTCGGCGTGCGCGGTGGGCTCGGCATTCTTTGGACGGGTCATGATTGCTCCTGCAAAACGGGTAATTTCTGGGCTTACACATCCCCCTGTAGGAGTGAGCCTGCTCGCGATAGCGGTCTATCAGGCGACATCCATGTTGAATGTCAGATCACTATCGCGAGCAGGCTCACTCCTACAGGGGATTGGTGGGTTTGTTGAGGACGAACGCGTCCTCGGTGGCGAGCGAACCCGCCACACATTCATTCAGTTCAATAATCCGGTTAGCGTCAGATCGCCGAAGGCTTCTTCGGCGCTCGGGGCTTTTTCTCAGCGGCTTTTTCGCCCGGGGGAATCACTTTGGCGGCGCCGGCCGGTTTGGCCTTGGCCGCCGGTTTCGGTTTGGCGGCCGGCGCTTTGACCTCGGCAGTTTTGCCCGCGGCTTTGCTGCCAGCGGCTTTCGGTGGCTTCTTCGGTGCCAGCGCTTCCGCTTCAGCGAGCTTGCGTGCCATCTCCCAATGGCGCGCCTCCTGACCGTCAGGCTGACCTTCCGATTCCCAGATTTGATAGGCGAATTCGCGGATGCGTTTATCGTCGGTACTCATCGCAATGCTCCTGAACTGAACTCATGCTTACGTTAAGTGTTGGATAAAGAGATTGACCGGGACATCCCCCAGCGCGTCGCTGATATTCAGCTCCCTGTTTTTTGTGACTGCGCTGCTTGAAAAAAGTCCCTTCAGGTTTGTCGCAGAGGCGGCGAACGGTAGAACCACTCGCGTATCGCCCCAGCGCAGCGCATCGACCTGAGGTACAGCACTGTTTTCCAGCAGGGTTGCGCAACGGATCGGCACGATCACGATGGCCTGCTTGCCCTCGTGTTCGCGGGCAAACGCGAGCACGTTGTGCGCCTGACTGCCGAGCACTTCCAGGGCTTGGTAGCTGCCCCGGCGGAACAGCTCGGCATGCTCGACACGCAGGTTCAACACTTGCGCAATCAAGGCTTGCTTGATGCGCCCGTCACGCCAGTTCGCCAACAGTTCCCCAGGTGGCAATGGCTCCTGCAAGGCGTGTTCACGAGCGGCGTAATCCACCGGCCGGCGGTTGTCCGGATCGACGAGGCTGAAGTCCCAGAACTCATTACCCTGATACAGATCCGGCACCCCCGGCACGGTCATGCGCAGCAAGGTTTGCGCCAAACCGTTGAGGGCGCCAGCGGCGGCGATGCTGTTGACGGTCTTGCTCAGCGCGGCGCGCAGCAGTTCGCCTTCCTCTCCGGTGAGGAGTTTTTCGGTGAATGCCTGTGCGGCGTTTTCATAGGCTTCGTTCGGCGCGCTCCAACTGCTTTGCAGCTTGGCTTCGCGCAGGGCTTTCTGCTGCCATTGCCAGATACGTTTGGCGTAGTCGGCGAAACCGGCCTGATCATCATCACGCAGTTGCAGCGGCCAACTGCCGAGCAACGCTTGATAGAGGATCAGCTCATCGCCGCTCGACGGCATCTGATCGTCAACCCGAACGGGACGGGCGAGGGCGCGCCACAATTCGATCTGCTCGGCGTACCAATGGCTACGCTCGCTGAGCACGGCCAGACGCGCGCGGGTGTCTTCGCCGCGTTTGTGATCGTGGGTGGCGGTGGCCAGCAAGTTGTCGGGGAAGTCGTTCAGCCGTTGCTGATTGACGGCATGAAAGTCGCTGACCGGGGCACTGAACTGCTCGGTGTTGTAGCCGACATCGTTGCGCGACAGCAGCACCGCCGAGCGATACAGCGCGGTGTCTTCCACGGCTTTGGCTGCTGCCGGTGAGGTCAGTTGCTGAAAGCGTACGCAGGCATGCTTGAGAATCTTGCGTGAGCGCCCACGCGGTTTTTGCCGCCATGGGGTCCCGCCCAGCCAACCGGCCACGCAGTCGAGCACCGGCCAGTCGGCCTCGCTCAGAGTCTGCCGGGCACCGTCCATGGCCTGCTGGAAAAATGCTTCGTCCTGCGCCGAGCGGCCCATGGCGCTGATGTAAGTGCGGTACACCGGGAAATGCACGATCAACGCCTGCAACACCCGGCGGATCGCGCCGAGTGTCAGGTCGCGGGTCATCAGGTCATCGCGGGCGACTTGCAGCAGGGCCTGGGCGACGCTCTCGCAATCACTGGCCAGCGAGCCGTTGAGGATCTGCTGACGCGCCAGTTGCGCTTCTTCGATGAACGCGGCGGGGCGTTCGGTGCGCCGTTGCCAGAGGTCACCGAGGACGTATTCGCCGTCCGGGTCGTGTTGCAGCAGCGATAGTTGATTCATGAACTCGTAACCGGTGGTGCCATCCACCGTCCAGTCGCGGCGCGGGGTTTCACCGGCGCCGAGGATCTTCTCGACGTAGATCGGCAAGTGCCTGCCCGGCGCCAGCAGATCAACCCGGCGGCGCAGTTTGCGGCAGTAACCACGCGGGTCGGCGAGGCCGTCGATGTGGTCGATGCGCAAACCGTCGACCAAGCCTTCGGCGATCAACTGGAATATTTTGCCGTGGGTGGCTTCGAACACTGCCGGACGTTCGACGCGCAGGCCGCCGAGTTCGTTGATATCGAAAAAGCGCCGCCAGTTGATGTCATCCGCCGCCGTGCGCCAACTGGCGAGGCGATAGCTTTGCCGCTCCAGCAACTGATGCAGCGCCTGGAAGCCTGCTTCGGTCGTTGAGTCGAAATGCTGAAGGTTGCTGTGAATCGCTTCAAGCGTCTGCGGATCGCTCGCCAGTTCGCGCAGCTCTTCCTTCAGTGGCATCGCCAGCGAATGTGCATCGGTCTGATAACTGAGCGTGCTGAACCGGTCAGCGAGGGATTTCAGCGTCTCTTGGTGTTTGAGGATCTCACCGTAGTCACTCGGGCAGATCGGGAAATGATGATCATAGTGCTCGACGTAAAAGCTGCCGGTCTGCGCGTTGAACTGCAATTTCAGCGTGCCTTCCTGCAAAGCCACGCCGTAATCGCTGCCGAGAAACGGCAACAGCAACTGGCCCTCCATCAACGGGTCCGGCGAATGCCACTGAATGTCGAAGAACTCGCCGTAAGGGCTGAGTCGGCCCCATTCCAGCAGGTCGAGCCACCACGGATTATCGTTGCCGCCGACGGCCATGTGATTGGAGACGATGTCGAGGATCAGCCCCATGTTGTGTTCGCGCAGGGTGCTGACCAGGCGCCGCAGCGCCGCTTCGCCACCGAGTTCGGGATTGACTTGCGTTGGGTCGACCACGTCGTAGCCGTGCATCGAGCCGGCCCGCGCCGCGAGCAGCGGCGAGGCATAAATGTGGCTGATGCCAAGACTGGCAAAGTACGGCACCAGCGGCACCGCTTGTTCCAGAGTGAAGCCTTTATGAAATTGCAGGCGCAAGGTCGCGCGCAGGGGCTGAATGAGCGTTTGATTCATTGGTCACGCTCGGCAGCCTGAAGACGCGCACAGGCGAGCAGTTCCAGACGTCGCGCGGCGTCGGCGTCATCGAGCAGTGCTTCACTGGTGCCGGGCAAACGCCGCGACCAGTTCGGATGGGCGTCGATGGTGCCCGGAAAATTGGCTTGCTCGTTGATGCCCAACGCATCCTCCAGCGGTAACAGCACCAGTGGTGCGCGGGTGTGGCCGAGAAAACGCACAGCGGCATCGACCACCTGATCGGCCTCGTGGGACTCCTCGCGAAAATTCTGCGGGTCCTGACTCAAGGCGTTGCGCAAGCCTTCGCGCTCACGTTGCCGGTGGTGCCGCCATTCGATTTCACCGTTGGCATCGACAAAACCCAGGCGAGCATTCCAGTCGATGTCGCGGCCATGCCACCAGCCGTTGAGTGTCGGCAGGTCGTGGGTGCTGGTGGTCGCCAGCGCGTTGTCCGGCCAGTCGAGTATCGGTTTGAAATAAGTGTTGTCCTGTTCAAACAACAGCACGCGCATGCCGAGCATCCCCCGCGCGCTGAGTTTTTCGCGCAGGCCGTCGGGCACGGTGCCGAGGTCTTCGCCGAGGACGATGGCCTGATGACGATGGGATTCAAGGGTCAACAATCGCAGCAGATCGTCCACCGGGTAATACAGGTACGCGCCATCGGCCGGGGCGGCGCCGTTGGGGATCACCCACAAGCGTTGCAGGCCCATCACGTGGTCGATGCGCAGGCCGCCGGCATGGGCGAAGTTGGCCCGCAGCATGTCGATGAAAGCGCGGAAACCATTGCGGATCAGGCCTTCGGGGGAGAACGCGGAAATGCCCCAGCCCTGACCGGAGCGATTGAGAATGTCCGGCGGCGCACCGACGGTGAGCGAGGCGAGCAACTCATCCTGGAAGCTCCAGGCCTGACTGCCGGCGCCATCGGCCCCAACGGCGAGGTCGGCGATCAGGCCGATGCCCATGCCAGCGCTGCGGGCGGCGGTTTGCGCACGTTCCAGGCAGCGGTGGATCAGCCATTGGCAAAAAGCGAAATAGCCGATGCGTTCGGCGTACTCTTCGGCAAAGGCTTCCAGCGCTGCGCCGCGTGGGTCGTGCCAGTGCTCCGGCCATTGCCGCCAGTCGAGGTTTTCACCTCGGGCGGCGCGCATTTCCTGAATCGCTTCGAAGCGGCAGTGGTTTTCCAGTGCTTCGCCACCGGCGTGACGGAAACTGGCGAAGTCCGGGTGCAACGGATGGTCACCGGCGATGAAACCTTCGTACAACGCTTGCAAGAGTTTCTGCTTGGCGTCGGCGGCGCTCGGCCAGTCGATCAGCGTCAGGTCTTCCAGTTGCGCGAACTGCTCGGCCAGGCCGGCCGCGTCGATCGCATCACGCAAGGCGCGCTCACCGAGAATGGCCCCGGGTGCTGCGTAAAGAGAATTGAGGAACAACCGACTGGATGGCGAATATGGGCTGTAGCGCCCGGTGTCGGCGCTGAACATGGCGTGCAGCGGACTGATCGCCAGCGCATCGGCGCCGCGTTCACCCGCCACGCGCACCAGGTCTTCCAACGCCTGGGTGTCGCCGAAACCGCCGTCGCCGGGGCGGCGCAGCGAATACAGCTGCGCACTCAGGCCCCAGACGCGAGGAATCGGATTGTCCACCGCATCGCCGACGCTGAAGCAGCGCTCCGGGGCCACGGCCAGGGTGAAATACTGATCGCTGATGTGTACCTGTTGATAGCCGACCGGGATCAGCCCCGGCAATATCGCTTCGGAATCGAGTTTCAGGTTCAGCCGCGAGCCGTCTTCAAGGTGAATTTCACACGGCGTTTGCGGAGCGAAATAACGCGCCAGATCCACGCCGACACCGACATCGGCGGTCAACAGCGGCGGCAAGTGACGGTCTTGTTGCACGGCTTGCAGTTCCAGCAGGCTAGCGTCGATTTCCTGCGCCGTGCTGGCGGGGTGGCCGAGGCCGATCAGGACATTGCGCAGCACCGCCGGGGCGACTTTCTGCGGGCGGCCGTTGGCGTCGATCCAGTCGACGGCGAGGCCGGCGCGGCTTGCGAGTATTTCCAGTTGCGCATCGCTCATAGGCGCTCTCCATCCAGAGGTTGCAAAGGGGTTGCGGCCGTGAGGCTGACAAGCGCGCAATACGCGGGCAGTTCGCCCGATTCCGACAGATCGGCGCTGGATGGCTGCTGAAACAGCCATACAGTCTCGGTCTGTGCAGGGTTGACCACTGGCGTGTCGCTGAGGTTCAGGTCAATTCGCAGCTCACTGCCATTGCCCAGACGCCAGCGTGCACTGACCGCGCCATAACCGAGCATATGCGCACCGAGCGCTTGCGTGCCGGACAGATGGGGAATGATGTATTGATGGCGAAATTGCAGAAGTTTTTGGTACAGCGCGAGGGTTTCCTGCTGATTTGCGCTGCCATTGCCGATCAGCCTTGGCTGTGAAGCGTGGAAGGTTTTTTCGGCATTCGGGTCGGGAATCTGTTCGCGTTTGTGTGGATCGGTGAAGGCGCTGAACGCGGCGAATTCATTGCGTCGCCCCTCGCGCACCAGTTTCGCCAGTTCGCCGTGGTGACTGGTGAAGAACTGGAACGGCTGTTCGGCGGCGAACTCATCGCCCATGAACATCAACGGAATCATTGGCGACAGCAGCAACAACACGGTCGCTGCCTGCACGGCGCGCGGATCGGCCAGCTGATGCAGGCGCTCACCGAACGCACGGTTGCCGATCTGATCGTGATTCTGCAGGAACAGCACGAACGCCGTGGACGGCAGGTGTTCGCTGGGCTCGCCGCGAGGTTCGCCGTGGCGGGTGATATGGCCCTGGAAGACAAACCCCTGACTGAGGCAGCGCACCAATTGTTCGGTGGGTTGTGCGGCGTAGTCGGCGTAATAGGCGTCGGTTTCGCCGGTGAGCAACACGTGCAAGGCGTTATGGCCGTCGTCGTTCCATTGCGCGTTGTAGTCGTATTCCAACAGGCTGGACTGGTTGAGTTCGTTCTCCACGGTCAGCCAGACGTGTCGGCTCGGGTCGATCTGCGCGCGAATGCGCTGGGCCAACTCCGTGAGGAAATCCGGGTCTTCGATGGCATGCACCGCGTCCAGGCGCAGACCGTCGAAGCGGTATTCGAGCAACCACATCAGCGCGTTTTCGATGAAGAACTCGCGTACTTCGCTGCGGCGAAAATCGATCGCCGCACCCCAAGGCGTGTGTTTGTCCTCGCGGAAAAAGCCTTTGGCGTAACGATGCAGGTAGTTGCCGTCGGGGCCGAAGTGGTTGTAGACCACGTCGAGAATCACCGCCAAACCGTGGCCGTGGGCGCTGTCGATCAGGTGTTTAAGTTGTTCCGGCGTGCCGTAGGACGCTTGTGGCGCGTAGGGCAGGACGCCGTCGTAACCCCAGTTGCGATCGCCGGGGAATTGCGCCAGCGGCATCAGTTCGATGGCGGTGATGCCCAGGCCCGCGAGGCGCGCCAGATGCTGTTGGACTTCAGCGAAGCCACCGAGCGCACCGACGTGCAACTCGTAGATCACTGCTTCGCTCCACGGCCGACCGTGCCAAGCGGTGTGTCGCCATTGATAACTCAGCGGATCGACCACCACGCTGTGGCGGTCGAGACCGCCATCCTGGGCTCGGGAGGCAGGGTCGGGCACCTCCAGTTCACCATCGATGTTGTAGCGGTATCGCGTACCCGCCGGGCAGCGGGCGTTGATCACAAACCAGCCGTCTGCCTGGGGCAGCATTGGCAGCGACTGGCCATCTTCCAATTCAACGCTTACGTAAAACGCGTCAGGTGCCCACAGCGCAAATTGTGTGTGTTCGGCGTCCAGCTTGATCGCGCCGTGGGGCCAGTTCTCTTGGGTCCGTAACGGCATCGTTGAAAACTCCCTGATTATTTGTGGTGCGCTTTACCCAGCGCCTTGGCCACCAGTTGTTCGTAAAGTTCGGCGTACGGTTCAACCGCTTTGCACCAGTTGAATGGCGCGGCCATTGCCCGGCAGCGCATCGCATTGAGCAGTTCGGGAAACGCGAAGACCTTGAACGCGCGGCTCAGGGCTTCCTGATAGCTTTCTGCGGTGGATTCATCGAAGAGGAAACCGGTGACGCCGTTTTCAATGGTGTCGGCCAAGCCGCCGGTATTGCGCGCCACTGGCAGCGAACCAAAGCGCTGGGCGTACATCTGACTCAAACCGCAAGGCTCGTAACGCGATGGCATCAGCAGGAAGTCGCTGCCGGCGAACATGCGCCGGGCGTCGGTTTCGTTGAAGCCGATGCGTACGCCGATCTGGCCTGGGAAACGCAGCGCCAGTTCACGCATGGCTTGTTCTTCTTCCGGCTCGCCACGACCGATGATTGCGATCTGGCCACCGTTCTGCACGATGTACTCGGATACCGCGATCGTCAGGTCGAGACCTTTCTGATAGACCAGTCGCGACACCACGGCGAACAGCGGCCCTTCTGAGTCATTCAATTCAAACAGCTCACGCACATGCGCGGCGTTGACCGCTTTGCCTTCCCAGTCACCGATGGCAAATGGCGCGAACAGGTGCGGATCGGTGGCAGCGTCCCAACTTTCATCGATGCCGTTGGGGATGCCGCTGAGCAAGCCTTGCTGGGTCTTGGCGGCGAGAAAACCGTCGAGGCCGCAGCCGAAATCCGGGGTGGTGATTTCCTGCGCGTAAGTGGCGCTGACCGTGGTGATGTGACTCGAATAAGCCATCCCGGCCTTGAGGAACGACATCTTGCCGTAAAACTCCATGCCTTCCTGTTGCAGGGCATGGTTGGGAATGCCCAGCTCAGGGCAGGAGCCGAGGCTGGTCACACCTTGATAAGCGAGGTTGTGAATGGTGAACAGGGTCGGCGTACGCTGCCCGCGCCAGTGCATGTAAGCTGGCGCGAGGCCGGCCGGCCAGTCATGGGCGTGCACCAGGTCCGGGCACCAGTGAATTTGTGCAAGGTTGGCGGCGATGTCGGCAGCGGCCAGACCTAAGCGGGCGAAACGAATGTGGTTGTCGGGCCAGTCACGACCGTTGTTGGCGCCGTAAGGCGAGCCTTCACGCTCGTAAAGTTCAGGGCAGATCAACACGTAGATGACCAGCCCGTCCGGCATGTCCATGCGCCCGATCTTGCACGGTGGCAGCGCGGCATGGCCACCGAGTTCGCCGATGATGTGAATCGGGTTTTCGCTGTGCATCACTTGCGGGTAACCGGGGATCAACACGCGCACGTCGTGCAGGTGGGCCATGGCCCGGGGCAGGGCGGCTGACACGTCACCCAGGCCGCCGGTCTTGACCAGATCGGCGATTTCCGAGGTCACAAACAACACTTTTTTCTTGTTGGGGTTCTGGCTCGCTACTGGAGTCAGCGTTTTGGTGCCGGGGACGTTGATCTGTCGGCTGCCGGGAACACTGATGGTGCTCGATTCACCAACCGCCTGCTGAGCACGCTCTCCCTGAATATCCAATGCCGCACTGATCATATGAATCTCCCGTCTCGTTGATCTGATTCTTGTCTTGAACAAGCGATGTCCATGGCCAAGTCCTGTGGCCGGGCGCAAACGCGCCACGCATCGGTGAGCAAACGCTACCCAACACGCGCAAGCAGAATGGGTGAATGGGCCGTTGCAAGGATTGCACCAGTCGCTTTGGCCCCGCCTTTCAGATGACCCGCCGCTGCGCGCAAAAGTTTCGAGTTTTTTTCGGCAATGTGACCGGTCGGTTTTACCCCGCGAAAGTCAGTCTAGGCCAGATCCTAGAGCGGGCCAGAGCAAATGGGTAAATTGTTCGACAATCGGTTGGCCGGCGGCAATTACCTTGCTTTGGATCAGTAAACGCACCGACGAAGTGCAGGTTTTTCTGCGAGGGAGGGCCAAAACGGTGACTGGGTGGTCACGATTTTGTGCTAGCGGGCAGCGCGGTTGCACTGTTGTGGTGCGGGCAGTTTGTTGCTGGGGAGGCAGTGACTGCCCCTTCGCGAGCAAGCTCGCTCCCACATTGGATCTGCGCCGGGGACAGATTTTCTGCCCACTGACGATCCCCTGTGGGAGCGAGCCTGCTCGCGAAAGCAATGGTCGCTACACCACCGTATTCATGAAGGTGTCAATTCAACAGGCGAACCGGCTCCCCAGCCGCCCAGGCCTGAATATCCTCGATCATCTGCAAAAAGAACTGTTCATAGTTCTGCCGACTGACATAGCCCACATGCGGCGTCGCCAACACATTGTCGAGTGTGCGAAACGGGTGCATGGCCGGCAGCGGCTCCTGTTCGAACACGTCCAGCGCCGCGCCGGCAATGTGCTGTTTCTGCAAGGCCTTGATCAGCGCCGCTTCATCGACAATCGGCCCGCGCGCGGTGTTGACCAGCAGTGCCGTCGGCTTCATCCAGCCCAGCGCCTGCGCATCGACCAGCCCGCGACTGCGCTCGCTGAGCACCAGATGCACCGACAGAACATCGGCCTGCTCGAACAGTTGCTGCTTGTTCACGTACGTCACGCCAACCTGTTCAGCCCGTTCGGCGGTGAGGTTTTCGCTCCAGGCGATCACCTTCATGCCGAACACCTGGCCGAACTGCGCTACGCGTTGACCGATGCTGCCCAGGCCGAGAATACCGAGGGTCTTGCCATGCAGGTCGCCACCCAGTCCTTGCTGCCACTGACCGTCGCGCAGGGCATTGGCTTCTTTCACCAGATTGCGTGTCGCCGCCATGATCAGCGCCCAGGTCAACTCGGGTGCCGCATGCTTGTAACTGTCAGTGCCGCAGACCTTGATGCCCAGTCCTGCCGCTGCTTGCATGTCCAGCGCGGCATTGCGCATGCCACCAGTAACCAGCAGTTTCAGATTGGGCAGGCGCTTGAGCAGGTCTTCATCGAAACGCGTGCGCTCGCGCATCACGCAAATTACCTGATAGCGGCCCAGGCGCTCGGCCAGTGTCACGTTGTCGCCCGGGTAATCATGCTCGAACGTCACTTCACCGAGGCTATCGAGCACCGACCAGTCGACCACATCGCGGGCCACGTCCTGCCAGTCATCGATCACTGCAATCTGCACCGCCATCAGCCTTACCTCATCAACGAACGGGATTGGATGTATTCAGCCAGTCGAGCAGAGCCTTGTGGAACTGCGCCGGTTCTTCCATTTGCGGCGCGTGGCCCATGCCGGGGAATTCCACCAGCGTCGACTGCGGGATGAGCTTGGCCACTTGTTTGCCGAGCACCTCATAGTGGCCGATTTTCGCTTTCACCTCAGGCGGCGCGAGGTCCTTGCCGATGGCTGTGGTGTCGGAGGTACCGATCAGCAGCAGGGTCGGCATCCTCAGGTCCTTGAACTCGTAGTACACCGGCTGGGTGAAAATCATGTCGTAGATCAGCGCCGAGTTCCACGCGACCTGGGTTTTGCCCGGGCCTTTGCTCAGGCCGGCGAGCATGTCGACCCAACGGTCGAATTCCGGTTTCCAGCGGCCGTCGTAATAGGTGGTGCGTTCGTAATCACGAATGCCTTGGGCGCTGACTTTCAGCTCACGTTGATACCACTGATCCACGGTGCGGTAGGGCACGCCAAGGGCTTTCCAGTCCTCCAGGCCGATCGGGTTGACCAGTGCCAATTGCTCGACCTGTTCAGGGAACAATAAGGCATAGCGGGTGGCGAGCATGCCGCCGGTGGAGTGGCCGAGCAGCGTGGCTTTCTGAATGCCCAGCGCTTTGAGCAATTGCTGAGTGTTGGTCGCCAGTTGCTGGAAGCTGTATTGATAGTTCTCGGGTTTGCTCGAGGTGCAGAAACCGATCTGATCCGGCGCGATCACCCGGTAACCGGACTCGCTCAAGGCCTTGATCGAACTGTCCCAGGTCGCCGCGCAAAAGTTTTTGCCGTGCATCAGCACCACGGTGCGGCCATTGGCCTTGCCGTGGGCGGCGACGTCCATGTAACCCATCTGCAGGGATTTGCCTTGGGACTGAAAAGCAAAGTGTTTAAGCGTGTAAGGGTATTCGAAGCCTTGCAACTCCGGGCCATAGGCCGGGCCTTCCGGCGCGGCTGCGGTTGACGTGGCCGCCTGCGCCGACAGGGGCAGGGCGGCGCAGAGGAGCAAGGAGGGAAGCCAACGGGAAAACGTGACAGACATAAGGTCAAACTCCGTTTGAAATTGGCCGATGCTGGAACGGCTGGATTATGCCGACGTTAAACACAGGCAATGCCCGCGCCCGAACGTTCAACCCAGCCAGCCCAGCGTCAGCATGGCCAGCACGCCATAACGCGCACCTTTGGCCAGAGTGACAATCAACAGGAAGCGCCCGAGCGGTTCGCGCATGACGCCGGCAATCAGCGTCAGCGGGTCGCCAATGATCGGCAACCAGCTCAGCAGCAACGACCAATGCCCGTAGCGCTCATAGTGTTTGCGCGCCCTGGCCATGTGCGCGGGGCTGACCGGAAACCAGCGTCGATCCTGAAAGCGCTCGATGCCACGGCCCAGCCACCAGTTGACCAGCGAGCCGAGTACGTTGCCCAGCGTCGCCACGGCAAGCAGGCCCCAGAGCCAGTAGCGCTCGCTGACGATCAAACCGACCAGCACTGCCTCGGACTGCAGCGGCAACAGGGTCGCTGCACCGAACGCGGCAAAGAACAGCCCGAAGTAAGCGGCGCCGATCAATGGGCCGGGTAATCCGCCACGACAACGTCAGCGCCATCCTTCTTCAGGCCGATGACCTGATAGGCATCGCTCATGCCGTCCATTTCCATGCCCGGCGAGCCCATCGGCATGCCCGGTGCGGCGACGCCGAGCAGGTCATCGCGCTTGCTCAGGGCCAATACCTGCTCCGCCGGCACGTGGCCTTCGACGAATTTACCGTTGATGATCGCGGTGTGGCACGAGGCCAGACGCGGCGGCACGCCATGTTGCTGCTTGAAGCTGCTCATGTCGCTTTCGACGTGATCTTCGACTTTGAAGCCGTTGGCTTCGAGGTGGCTGATCCATTTTTTGCAGCAGCCGCAATTGGCGTCGCGGTGCACTTCGATGGGGATCAGATCGGCGGCCTGAGCCAGGGAGGAGATGAACAGGGCGCTCAAGGCGACCAGACGCAGGTGGGTTCGCATAACGGATTCTCGGCTCGGCTGACGATCAGAAAAGAACGCATTTTGACCGGTTTTTCCCGCCTGGCATCAACGCAATGTTTCCAGTTGTTGCAAAACGCAGCACCAACCTGTGGGAGCGAGCCAGCTCGCGAATGCGGTAGCTCAAACACTGAAGCGGGGACTGAAAGATTGCTTTCGCGAGCAGGCTCGCTCCCACAAGGGTTATCTGTTGGGCAGAGAATCCTTGTGGGAGCTTCGATCAACGGACTTTAAAACGCCCCATGATCGCGCTCACCCGGCTATTGGCCTCAAGCAGTTGGTGGGTGTTGAGCTCGCTGGCCTTGCCGCTCTGCACCAGCTCATCGACCATGTGGCGGATCTGCACCATGCTGCGGTTGATCTCTTCGGTCACGGCGCTTTGTTGCTCGGCGGCGGTGGCGATCTGCGTGCTGAGGCTGTTGATGTGGCTGACCGAGCCGGCCATTTCATCCAGACCCGAGTTGACCCGGGCAGTGGCATCGGCAGCCGACTGACAGCTGGCCTGGGTGTTTTCCATGGCGCTGACCGACGAGCTCACGCCCTGCGTCAGGCGGGTCAACATTTCGTTGATTTCGGATGTACTGGCCTGGGTCCGGGCGGCGAGGGCGCGGACTTCGTCGGCCACCACGGCAAACCCTCGACCTTGTTCACCGGCACGAGCCGCTTCGATGGCCGCGTTGAGGGCCAGCAGGTTGGTCTGGCCGGCAATCGCGCCGATCACCCCGAGGATCTCGGTGATGCGCTGCGCATCCTGTTGCATGTTTTCAACTTTATGTGTGGCGCTGGCCACTTCGTCGATCAGCGCCACCACACTGTTGGTCGCCTCGCCCACGACCACCCGTGAACGGTCGGCGTTTTCGTTGGCGCGCTGTGTAAACGCAGCGGTCTCGGCGGCGTTTTGCGCGACGCTCTCGGCGGTTGAACTCATCTCGGTGATGGCGGTAACGGTCTGATCGGTTTCCGAGGCGTGACGCAGCAGGATCTGGCTGGTGTGGGCCGAGGTGCGTTGCAGGTTGTCGAGGCTCGACGCCATCGCCCCCGTGGCCTGGGTGACTTCGCCGATCATGTTTTGCAGGTAGGCGATGAAGGTATTGACCGAGTGTCCGATCGCGCCGAGTTCGTCCTCGGCGCGGATGGTGATGCGTCGGGTCAGATCGGCATCGCCGCTGGACAGCAAATCAATGTTGGCTTTCAACGCTTTCATGCGCTGCACCAACTGACGGATCGCATACACCTGCAGCAGGACCAACAAAATCACCATCGGAATCTGCAACAGGCTCAGAGTGCTGAGGACGTCGTCACGTTGGGCGGTGAGCATTTTGGTCGGCAGGGCAGTCGCCAGGAACCACGGCGTACCCTCGATCGGGCGCATGAAAAAAGTGCTGTCCTGGCCGTCGTTGTCGAATTCGACACGTTGCGCCTGTTCGCGGTTTTGCAGGCCGGCCTTGACCTGGCTGGCGAAGGTCGAACTGGCGGCCAGTTCACTGATGTTTTTCAGCACGATGGGGCCGCTGATACGCGAGCTGTTGCTGATGATCTTGCCGTCAGCCTCGACGATGAGCATTTCGGCGTTGAGGTCTTTTTCCTTGCGAGCCACCAGGTCGTTGAAGAAGCCTAGCGTCACGTCAATGGTCGATACGCCCCAGGCGTTACCGTTTTTCTGGATCGCCATGGCGCAGTTGGTGCGTGGTTCGGCGCTGGCGTCGTCCTTGTAAGCCGCTGCCCATGCGCACTGACCGCGTGGCGTGGCCATGCCACCCTTGTACCAGCTCTGGTCGTAATAGTTGGGCGCCGCGTCGCTGTTCCAGAACGTGTTCACGGCGAGTTTGCCCGACGCGTCGCGGTGCCAGAACGTACTGAATTTGTTACGCCCGGCTTCACGCTGCCCCGGCAGCGGCCAGATCCCGCCGCCGAATACTTTCAGCTCGCCGTACTGATCCACCAGCCCCGGCAACACCGAGTCGATGGCTGCGCTGTCGAGTAACGGGATGGTCTGGGTGATGCTGCGCTGTTGCGCCTGAACCTTGTTGAGTTCGCCCTGAATCTGCTCGGCAACCTCAGCGATGCGGTTGAGCACTACCTGTTCTTCGGTGTGACGCAGTTTGGGGGCGACCAGTTGGCTGATGCCGACCACGGTCAGTACCGACAGCAACAGGATGAACAGAACCAGAAACAGCGTGTAACGAGCCTGAATAGTGCGGAATGCGGGCATGGAAACCGGTCCTTGAGCTGCGATTCTTATTAGGGGCGGGGTAAAACAGTGCGGGTGTCCCTAACGTATCGTCGCTACATCGGGAAGCTTGAGGTACAGGCGTACTAAAAAGGCGTGCGCTGACGACTGGTCAGTATCGGCGTTGATACATGAGGCTGACTCACGCGTCTGTCGGGGCGCAAAATCTTTTCGAAACCGCGTAACGGGCGCATCGCGAGCCAGCATCCATGGGCATTGCTGGTTTGTATCGAGAATGTACGAGAATTGTAAAAAAATGCATGAAAAGGTTTGGTGCCATTACGTGGCCGGTAGATACTCCCCGGCATCCGAATGGTTCAACGAAGGACATTTCATGTTTATTTCACAGGGAGTTTTCTCATGACAATCGGCATTGTCGGCGGTTGGGAGAGCAAGGCTGGCGTCATGGTGCGCAATACCGGCGCGAAGAAACAGGTGTCTCAAAGTATCAAGGTGCAGCAGATGCTCACCATGGTCGGTAACGATCCAAATGCCTTGAATGTCGCCGAAATGGACAAGCAAGGCCTGCGCAAGAATATCAAGGGCTTCGATCCGACCAGCGTCTCGGTCAAGCAAATGGGCAACCTCAGCGCCATGCTGCGCAGCCGAGGGCTGATCTCGGAGATCACCTCCTTCACGCTGATGAATGCCGGCGACAAGTTCGACCGTTTCGGCGTGACCAAAGACATTGATGCCAAATTCAACGCACTGGAGTATTTCGCGACTCAGCTCGATGCGATCCAGAATAATGGTCTCAATGGCAACGCGTACGGCAAGAACCTGATCCCTGAATTCAAAAAAGCGATCTACGTTCTGCAAAACCTCAAGACTTATGGTGAAGGCAACGCGCCGCTTCCCCCTAAAGACGGCATCAAAGCCAAGGCTTGAGGCTACAGAAAATGACCCGCTCATATTGCGCGGGTCATTTTGCAAGACCCACGATGCGTTCAAGTCACCGCGGTGTTTCGCTCAGGTGCAGGGCGAGTTGCTGCTGAGCCTGATCATGTAACTGCTGCATGTGCGGGCATTGCAGTGTCAACCCGCGCAGCCGGTAACCTCGGTGAAACAGTGCCAGCCATCCCTCTTCCTTGCCTTCGGCGGGTGCCAGCCCGGTAAAGACAAATCCGACAGCTGCGAGCCTGCTCAGGTCCCAGGCAAATTGCTGTGACAGTCTGAGCCGGATCGAAATCAGCCAGTGCCGGGGCAATTCGCGTATCTGTTCAAGCAGGGCGGGCCGCAGATGCTTGAGGTACATGTCATAACGATTAGCGTGTTGTTCCAGACGAATCGCTGCACCATGCCAGCGACTGGTTTGCTCCTGCGTACCGAAAGCCCGACATAAATGCTGCATGAAGTCCCGGCAACTGTCTGGCCAGGTCTGTCGGGGCAGCGGGCGGCGATAGCCGTCAATCATGCGGCAACCCACAACGATCGACTCTGGCGCCGGGCTGCCGAATGGCGATGGGACGTAATCGGGCAGCAATCCGGTGTTTTGAAAACCGAGGTTGATCGCCATCCGCTGCGTATACGGATGATGAGTCACTTGCTTGATCGATACGTTGTGACAGCCCAGCGCCTGTGCGTGAGTCAGCAGTTGCTGGCCCAGGCGGGTGGCAATGTTTTGGCCCCGGGTATCAGGGTGAACCACGCTCAGGGCCAGTTCCGCGATGGGTGAGTGGGTGTCGCGAAACAGTGTGGCGTGCCCGCAGATCTGTTCGCCGGTCACCGCGACCAGCGAGTGCCAGCGTTTGTCGGCATGGTTCTGGCTGATCATGTGCGGCAGGTAGACATGGGGTTGCACGTAATGGTCGCCATACACCTGACGGAACAGCACACTGACGGCCTCGGCATCGCTGTCGCGATAGTTACGCAGAATCAACGGTTCCATCCGGCACCTCCTTGTTCCTCGTTCCATAGCAGCGCAGATCGAGCACGCGCAGGCATTTGCCCGAGCGGGGGTGGCGCGGCAGATCCTCAAGCGAACAGCACTCGATGTGCAGGACCAACAGATGATCGGTCTGCAGTTGCGCGATCAACGGGTAATGGGCGATCAACTCGGTTCTCAGCTGCCGATCGACTTCGGTCGTGGCAGGAGATTGCGCGGTCGCCACCCATCTCAGCTTCAGCACATCCCTGTGCCCGGACTGTTCAATGACCAGTTGCCAGTCATCGCTGGCGGCGATGCTTCGGGTCATCTGGCCGATGTCTTCTGGTATCAGTGACACAATCCCCACGCGAACGCGTTGACTGCTGGCGCTACGGCCCTTCAGGGCGAATTTGCGTTGCGCAGCGCCGGGGGGCTCTCGCCAACAGGCCCGGTCGCCAACGGGGTAGCGAATCAGCGGCATCAAGCGCCGGTCAAGATTGGTCAACACCAACAAACCAGTGCGATCGCAGGTCTCGATGACTTCGCCGGAGTGTTCATCGATGATCTCCAGCAGGGCGTGGTGCTCATGCATGCGATGCTCGTCTTCTTCACAGTCGTGCTGGCTGCTGCCGATGAAGCCCGCATCGACGCTGGCGTAACCGATCGACGCAATGCGCGCATCAGGGAACGCTCGTTCGAGCAGTTCGCGCTGCGACGCGAACAGGCTTTCACCGCCATACAGAAGGGTGTCGATGCCGGGCATTGTCTGCTCCCGGCGTTTGAGCCATTCGGCGAACGTCAGCAGGTGGGCGGGCAGGCCTGCCAGCACATTGATCCGGTGCTGCTCGATCGATTGCGCCAGAACACATGAGTCGACGTCGCCGGTGAACGGAAACTCGGTGATATTCACGGCGACATGCGCCAATGAATCGTGGATGAACAGGAAGCTGGCATACAAGTCGCCGGCGAAGAACAGATTGGCTACCCGATCACCCGGTTTGAACTGCGAGCTGAGGCTTGTGCCGAACTCGGTTACCAAACGACGCCACTCGCGCTGGGTATACACGGAGAGTTTTCCGGCGCTGGTCGAACCGCCGGTTTTGAATACCAGTGCGCGCTCGCGGGTCGCGGTCAGTACCGGCCAATGATCCAGTGACTGACTGTTTTGCCAATAAGCAAGAGGCTCAATCAGCGGTAGTTGCGTCAGTGAAGTTACTTGATGGGGTACATCTGCCAGATGTTTCGCATAGAACGGCGAATGCTGACGAGCGAAAGAGATCAACTCGTTCAGCGGTTCAGAAGTTTTCAATAGGTCACCTTTTTATAGTTGTCAGATCGAACGCAGAAAGTGTCAGCGCCGTGAATCAATCAATATCGGCGTCTTGCCGCTGTGTGTGTTTCGAATGAAGTTTTCGATTGCGCAGACTTCAAACTCCACGATCAACAGACCGGTCTCGACAAGTGTCGCCAAGGTCAAGTAACCGCACAGCCGTTCCTGCGCGTCGGCCGCTTGCAGTTCGCTACACACGCGCATACGTTCGAGGCCATCGGCGGCATGATCCAGCCGCAGTTGAAATGGCACCTGCAGGTGCACCGCCAATTCGCTCAATGAAATGAAGTCGGTGCCGATGCGGATCAGCTTGCCGTGGCGCTGCAGCAGCTCGAAGCGCGGCGATGTCAGCCCGCAGGGGCAGGGGCCGGACAACCAGCGACCGGTGTCGCCTATGTCATAGCGCGCAACGTTCTGGGCCTGGCGTGCGGTCGATGTGAAGAGCAAGCGGCCGACCTGATCGCCGGCCACAGGTTGATAGCTGTCCAGTGCCACGATTTCCAGATGCTGGGTGTCATTCATCAAATGAAAAACGCCATCGCCCGTGGCCTGGCAGGCGTGGCCGAGCGGCCCGGCGTCGACACTGCCGTAAATCGCCGAGCGGATGCTGGAAACCCCACAACTGCGCAGCAAGTCGCGGCTTTGTTCACTGAGATGCTCGCCACCGAGAAAGACCTTTTCGACCCCGCCGTAAGCTTGCAACCGTGGCCGTTCGTCAAGGAACAGCCGATGCAGCGTGCTGGGCATACCGATCAACACCGTCACCCGCTGACTGATGATCAGCTCGGCGATTTCCCGGTAGTCGTCATCGGACGGTGCGGCCATCGGCAGGTGCGTGATGTCGAGCAACTCGAGCACTTTGGCAAAGCTGAGAAACCCGCCGTACAGCCCCCCACAAAAGAACAGGTTCATCACTCGGTCACGCGTCGGATCCAGGCCGGCGGCGAACAAACCGTCAGCCGTGGCACGCATCTGCCGGTGAAAGTCCTGGTAGCTATAGACCGACAGTGTCGGCGTGCCACTGCTGCCTCCAGAGCGAAAATACAATTGCGCCGAAGCGTTCAGCGGCTGGGCAGTGAAGGCGGCCTTGTCCATGATGGGCTGGCCGTGCAACGTCATCGGCTGCGATGGCTGATCGAGGGTGGCGTGGTTGGCAAGCACACCGCAGGGCAAGCTGGCCGAGACGCGTCGGCTAAGCCGCTGCAACGCATAGACGCCGTCATGGGGTTCGCCGTCATAGCCCTCGTGGATGCCAGCGACCTGCGTGATTCGCGTGACACCCGCAGCGATCAATGTACGTGCCAGTGCGCTGATTTGGCTGTCGCCGCACACCAGCGCACAGCTTTGCAGGACATTGCGCCATGGCAGCAAAGTGGCAGTGATCAGTGACCGGGGTACCGGATGCAGCAGTACGCTGCGAAACAGCGGTGAAGGCGTGAGTTGACGTTCGTGCGTCCAGATCACCTGCCAGCCGGGTGCGTGCCAGATATCCCCGGTTTGCTCGGCGAAGCTGTGCCCCAGCCGTGCCATTTGCATGTGCGTGGTGATTTGCGCGGCCTCCTGCAGCGTCGGCAATAGTGCCGGCCAATGCCCGGCGCGCCGTTCGAAGGCGGCAGACAAGCGTTCCCCGATCTTGCGCAGTACCTGCGGATCGTCGCTGTCCACCAGCAACCACTGCGGGCTGGAACAGGCCTGCTGATCCAGTCGACACACTTCGTCAACCACGGCGTCCAGATTCTCCGGGGTGGCTGCATCGGGCGTCAGATAGACGAAGCTGATGCGGTGCCCCCAGTCGATCCAGCGACACCCGGCCGGAATCTGTTGGCGAATCGCTTGCAGGGCCGCTTCACCCCCCCAGGCCGCGACGCCATTGGCGTGTTTGCACAGTGATGCGATTTGCGCCGTACTCACCGGCAGTACGGCGATATAACCAGCCAGTTGGCCGCTCGGATCGCAGTGCAGCAAGGCGCCGAGCAGGCGGGCGGTCAGCCCTTCATCGCTGCTGCTGGGGCGCAACCAGTTGACGTTGCCGGCCAGCAAGCTTTCCAGCACCGCGCAGAACGCCAGCAACGGCGCGTTGCCCGGCGTAATGTGGACCACTAGGCCAAGCGGGCTCCAGCGTTCGAAACGTGCTTGCCGATAATCGATACGGCGCAATGAGTCGGGCTGCGCGCCGAGTTCGCGCAGCAGTTTGCTGTGTAACGCCTGCGGCTCGCAGAAGTCGATCAATGCCTGGCGTTGCTCGGCATCGAGTGGCAGTGCGGAATCGGCGCTGCGCAGTCGTTCTGCGAAGTGAGTGGCAGCGTGGATGACCGTGCTGCTTTGCAGCGGGGTAGCGAGGTGTTGCGCCAGATCGGCGTGAAGGCAGGCAAGCGCTTCGTCGAAGCTGAAAGCGTCGTGCAGTTGGCCGTTGATCAAGTACATATCAATGGCTCCCCAGCAATTGCGCAGCCGCCATGGCACAGCTTCTGCCGGCCGTGGTGCCTGCCCGGCCATGGAGTTCGAACCAGTCGCTGGCAAGTCCACAATCGCAACTCGTGCCAGGGTGCAGCGTTGCCAGATCGCTCATCACCACCGAGTGTGCAGGGCTGGACGAGATGTAGGGCGAGACGAATCCGAGCAAGCCTTGCTGGCCATAAGGCTGAACGCAGAAGTCCGTCGGATTGCGTATGAACACCTTTGAGTAGACCGGGACATGGAAACGATGCCGGGCACATTCGATGTAAGGCACGGCGTGCTCCACGGCACCGTAGCCATCGCGGCATCGGGATATTTCAATGCCCAGCTGACGATGGATGGCGCTGTACAACTGCTGCTTGGGGATTTCATCGGCGGCCCGGGTTTTCCAGCCGCCGCCGAAAAACACCAGCGACTCTGCAGGCAGCTCAAGGTCTGGCATGCAGAGGGCCTGCATGCGTTGCAGGGCCTGCCAGAGAAACGCCGGGAAGCCGAGGATTCGCACCGGCAGACCTTCTTCGGCAAACGCCTGTAAGGCACTGATGACGCCGAAAACGTCGAACTGATGACCTTCGCCAGTGCTGCGCAGGGCGTAGACCACACGGTTGACCGGGGCGAAACGGCACAGGAACTGATCGGTGAACGAGGTGCCCAGGCTGATCCGGCCTTGTGGCTCGTAGCTCAGCAGCAAGTAGTTGCAGGGCGTATCCGCGGTGTCCCAGCCGTAATGCCGAAATATCTGCGCAACCATCCATTGCGCACCTGCCAGACTGCGTTCGTCGTAACGCATACGGCTTTTCTGTCCGCTGGTGCCGGAGGATGTCAGTTCCAGCGCGTCCTCGCCAACGCTGCTGAGCAACAATCGCTGCTTGAAAAAGTTGGCGAAGACAGGGGGCAATCGTGACCAGTCATCGAGACTGTCGAGATCATTGAGGTGCAGTCCGTTGGCATTGAGCCAGGCTTCATAGCCGGGTGTTTGCTGGCAGTGAAATCGGCTGATCTCGGCCATGGCCCGGTCGAACAACCCCGGCGGTACGGAGTCTTGACAGTAAGGGCGCGGCAACGCGCAGAGCGCGTCGCTTGAGGGTAAGTGAATCATCAATATTCCTTTATTGAGCTTTGGTAGAGGCGGCTTTGGCGTCGTGCAAGAACCCGTGCAGCAAGGGCAGGCATGTCAGGCCACCGAGGGCGGACAACAGCGCAAAGAAGTCAAGGCGTGTGCCGCCGCCGATCGCGGCAATGAGTGAGGCGCCGAGGCCCATGACGGCGATGGAGATCATGCCGATCATGGCCGAGACCAGTCCTTTGCTGTCCTCGGTACAGAACAGCGCCAGTCGATACAGAGTGGCGTTGCAGATGCCCAGTCCGACGCCGTAGAGCGCCAGGCTGGCTACCACCGGTACGGGGCCGGCAGCCAATAATGCGCAACCGAGCAACGCCACGAGCCCCATGCACAGCGGCCAGAGGCCGATCCTGATCAACTCGGGCAAGGCGTGCGTGACCAGTAAGCGGTTGAGAATCAGGTTGCCGACGATGACGGCGGAGAAAATCGGCATCTGCCACAACCCGTATTCCAGTGGCGTCTGGCCCAGCAGCTGGATCAGCAGTATCGGCGACAGCCCGATCCAGGCGATCAGGGGGAGGCTCATCAGCCCTAACGCAAGGCTCGCACCGAAGAACCGGCGATTGCCGAGCAAGGCGATGTAGCGCTGTCGCGTGCGTTTCAGGGAAAAAGGTATCGGCGCCTGATGTTGCCCATCACGACGTATGACGCCCACGGTTTCCGGCATCCAGGCGTAGAGCCCCAGCCAGACCATCGCTGCGACAAGGCCTAACGCCAAAAACAACTCGCGCCAGCTCAGCCATTGCAGAAGCAGGCTGCCCAGCAACGGCCCCAGCAACGGTGACAGCAGCGCGACATTGCCGAGCAAGGCCATGAGACGCACGGCATCAGCCTCGCAGAACACCTCCTGCAGTGCCGGATAACTGACCGAAATGACGAAGCCCAGTCCCATACCCTGTAGCAGGCGCAACAGATTGAAAGCTTCAATGCTGGGAGCGGCAAAAGCGGCCGAACAGGCCACACCGAATATTGCACATCCGATCAATAACAGGCGTCGTCGCCCCCAACGATCAGAGAGCGGCCCCATCAGCCATTGCAGGCAGATACCCCCCAGCAAATAGAGATTGAAGGCGTTGGGAACATGTCGAATGTCGGCCTGAAGTTCTGTCGTGACATCCAGCATGGCCGGCATGACCAGGTCACTGGCCATATACGTCAGCAGTTCAAACGCAGTCAGTGCCAGACAAAATCCGATAACCTGGCGTGGCCCGATTGTTATAAGTGTTCTCTGCATACACATCCTTGTCTGTGTGTGTTGAAAAAGGCATGCAGAGACTAGAGCTAGCCAAGTGGCTGACCTAGTTGTTTGCTAAGACATTAAATTTCAAATGCTTGCAGCGTATTAGTTGGATCCAAAAACAGCGGAAGATAAATACGCTCGAAGGTCGGTGGAATGAAAAATGCCCGCACAGGGGCGGGCATTGTTTATTTGAGTGAACTAACGAAGTGAATACAGGGTGGATCTTGGGCGAGCGGGCAGGGCGAAGTATTCACCACTAACGATGCTGGTAGTAGCCAGGGCCTCCCCGGTCGTAACGGTGGTGGTCGTCATGCCAACCGCCGTGGGGGAAGATGATGCATCCACTCAGGGTCAGCAGGGCTAGAACGGGAATCAGCCAGGTGATTCGACGCAACATTTGAAAAGTCCTCATGGTGATGCCGTCATGAAGCCAAAACTCTTCATCGGCTGTAACATGAGACCCCGTTTGTCACGGCGCATCCCCGTAAAACGGTAAGCGCATGGCATGCAAGCGGATACAAACCGGATACATTCCAAAGTTTCAGGAAACCGTAATGACCCAGAAGCAACGCTTGATTTATTCGATTGTGATCGCCGTGTCCGTACTGGCGATCATGCTCGGTCTGTCCTGGCTGCAAAACGCCGGGAAGATCGATGAAAAGACCTTTCAGTACATCGCCATCGGTGTGGCGGTGGTCGTTGTGGTGATCAACGGCGTGATGCGCCGCAAGGTCAAGCCCTGACGGCGTTCGTTACACGTTTCAATCGTTGTTGAGGACGGCAGCAGCCTGTGGATGCAGGCTGTAGCTCTTGTCCGCATTGAAGGTGATCACACCTTCGGCGCACAAACGCTTGAGCACTTCGCGTACGCTGAGGAAGGACAGCGGAATATCCAGATCCAGCAATTGGCTGTGGACGCCGCGCACCCCCAGGCGACGGTCGCTTTGCGCCGCCACCAGCAGCGCGTCGATGACTTTCAGGCGAATCAGGCTGGTGCGCAGACCGAAACTCTTCAGCAACAGGCGAATGCGTTCGTTACCGTGACGTTCGCCGCGTTGCCCGAAATCGCTCGCGTGTGGGCTCATGGAAGCTCCTTGGGGGGCCTGGCTACCGTCCATTGGTAGGTGCGAGTTGTACATGCGATTACTCCTTTTCAGAGCCTGATCGGGAAAGGGTTTTCTTGCTCTCTCTAAACAAGACGTTTGAGCACGACAAATCATGAAAGAAAAAATGTAGAAAATTTGTCGCCGATTTGTCTTCTCTGCGTGATTGCGAGACAAATCTTTGTGAGTCGCGGTAAATCTTTTTCCCTGATCTTCGTTACCTGTGGAGTCTCCCTGCGCACGGATGCGTTGCGCCCTCAGGTTTTGATATTCGATCAGGAGTTACAGTGACCATTCTTTCCAGACGATTGACCGGACTGGCCTTCGCCGGTGTGTTTCTTGGATTCAGCGTGTCGGCCTATGCCTTCAGCCCGAGTTCATCGGCCGAGACCGGTACCGAAATCCGTCGTACCGGTTTTGGCGTACCGCATATCCGCGCCCAGGATGAGCGAGGCCTGGGCTTTGGCATCGGGTATGCCTATGCACAGGACAATCTCTGCCTGTTGGCCAACGAGATCGTCACGGTCAACGGCCTGCGTTCGCGCTATTTCGGCCCGGACCAGGTGACTGTCGAAGCACGCCCGAACCGCGTCAGCGATGTCTTCTTCACCTGGCTCAATCCCCCCGAAGCAGTCAACACCTTCTGGCAGGCGCAACCGGCCCAGGTGCGTGATCTGGTCGAAGGTTACGCTGCCGGCTATAACCACTATCTCGCCGAGCGACGTCAGCAAGGCCTGCCGCAGCAATGTCAGGGTGAGTGGGTGCGCGATATCACCTCGGCAGACCTGGTCAAGTTGACCCGTCGACTGTTGGTTGAAGGTGGTGTCGGACAGTTCGCCGAAGCCTTGGCGGGCGCGACACCGCCGCAGGCGACTGCGCAGCGTGTCCAGGATGCACAGGCCTTTCAGCTGGCTGATACACGTCAGCAGCGATTTGCCCTCGATCGTGGCAGCAATGCCCTGGCGGTGGGCAGCGAGCGTTCTTTCAACGGTCGCGGCATGCTGCTGGCCAACCCGCATTTTCCGTGGGTCGGCGCCATGCGTTTCTATCAGATGCATCTGACCATTCCCGGCAAGCTGGATGTCATGGGCGCAGCCTTGCCGGGCCTGCCAATGATCAATATCGGTTTTAACCAGCACCTGGCCTGGACCCACACGGTCGATTCCTCGAAGCACTTCACGCTGTATCGTCTGCAACTGGACCCGAAAGATCCGACGCGTTATCTGCTCGACGGCAAATCCTTGCCGATGAGCAAACAGACGGTGACTGTCCAGGTCAAGCAGGCCGATGGCCAGGTAGTGCCCGTAGCGCACGATATTTACAGCTCGCAGTTCGGCCCGGTTGTGCAATGGCCCGGCAAGCTCGACTGGAATAATCAGTTCGCTTACAGCCTGCGCGATGCCAACCTCGACAATGACCGCGTGCTGACGCAGTGGTATGCGATGAACCAGGCTTCCTCGCTTGAGCAACTGCAGGACTCGGTGCACAAGATCCAGGGCATCCCGTGGGTCAATACCCTCGCTGTGGACGACAAGGGCCAGACGCTGTACATGAATCTGTCGGTGGTGCCCAACGTCAACGCCGAGAAACTGGCCAAGTGCAGCGACCCGCGTGCCGGGACGCAGATGATTCTGCTCGACGGTTCCAACAGCGCCTGCGCCTGGGACGTCGACCCGCAAGCTGCACAGAAGGGCATTTATGCGTCCAGCCAACTGCCGCAACTGTTGCGCAAGGATTTTATCCAGCACTCCAATGATTCCGCGTGGCTGGTCAACCCGGCACAGCCGCTCACCGGCTTCTCGCCACTGATCAGCCAGGACGGTCAACCGTTGGGCATGCGTTCGCGGTTTGCGCTGGATCGCTTGGGCAACCTGAGTAAAAAAGGTCCGCTGGAAGTGAAGGACCTGCAGCAGATGGTCATGGACGATAAGGTGTATCTGGCGGCCCAGGTCGTACCGGATCTGCTGAAGTTCTGCGCCGCTGAGCTTGGCGCCGATGCCAGGACTCTGAAACCGGTCTGTACCAGCCTCAAGGAATGGGACGGTCGCGCCAATCTGGACTCGGGTCTGGGTCTGGTGCATTTCCAGAACATCATGCAGGCAATGCAAAACTCAGCGGATATCTGGCGCGTCGCTTTCGATCCGAAAGACGCGCAACACACCCCGCGCGGTCTCGCGGTCGAGCAGCCGGCCGTGGCACAGTCGCTGCGAGAGGCGATGCTGGCTTCGGTCGCAGCGACGAACAAGATGGGCCTCAAACCGCAAACCCGCTGGGGCGATATCCAGGTGGTCAGCAGTGGCGGGCAACAGACACCGATTCATGGCGGGCCGGGTCAGCTGGGGATCTACAACGCCATCCAGAGCGTGCCCCGCGAGGACGGCAAGCTTGAGGTGGTCAGCGGTACCAGCTACCTGCAAGTGGTGACGTTCGATGAAAAAGGGCCGCACGCGCAGGGCCTGCTGGCGTTTTCGCTGTCGAGCGATCCGGCATCGAAGTATTCGCGGGATCAGACCGAGGCCTTTTCGAAGAAACAATGGAGTGTGTTGCCCTTCACCGAGCAGCAGATCAAGGCCGATCCGCAGTATCAGGTGCAGACCATTCGCGAGACGCTGGACAAGGCGGGGAAAGTAGCCGCGCAGTGACCTGCTGCGTGACCTGAGAACAAGCTGAAGGCCGCATACCGCAAGGGGCGCGGCCTTCAGCTTTTTGGCGGTTGTTGTGGCATCGGGTTGATCACTGGGTTGCCTTCCTTGTTGCGCGTCAGGTAGACGGGCAAGACTTTGGGCAGGGAGTTGGCCAGGTTGTTCAACTCTTTGATGTTGTAGATGCCGCCCACTCTGATCGAACCTGTGCTGTTGTCGGCGAGCATCAACGGTCTGTCGAGGTAGCGGTTGATCAGGGGCAGGGCTTCATTGAGCGCCAGATTGTCCAGCACCAGTTTGCCGTTGCGCCAGGCCAGCGAGGTATCGTTGGGATAGGTCTGGCTGATCTGCGGCATGTAGTCGCCCGGTTTGTAACGCGCCTGCATGGACGGCTCCAGACGCAGGCCATCGCCTGGCAATGCGCGATTACTCGTCACCAGCACCGACCCTTCGATCAGGTTGACACGTACCTGGTCTTCATACAGCCATACGTTGAAGCGCGTACCGGTCACGCGAATGTTGCCTTCGCCCGCACGCACGACAAACGGGTGCGAGGTGTCGTGACTGACGTTGAAGAACACCTCGCCTTTTTTCAACGTGACTCGTCGTTCGTCCTTGTAATTGCTGAAGGTCAAATCAGTGTTCAGATTCAACTCGATCTGACTGCCATCGCTCAGCGTGACCTGACGCACATTGTCGGTGGCACGCAAGTGCTCATAACTGTCGGGTACCCAGCCCAGACTCCATCCGGTGTAGGCCGCCAGCGGTAACGCGAGCGCGCAGACACCAGCCGCTATTGCGTACTGGCGCAACGAACGGGACGGCTGCTGAAGCGGCACAAGCGGTGCGGATTCCGGGCGTGGCAGATGTTCGGCGACGTCCCAGATTTCCAGCATGGCTTCATACTCGAACGCATGCAGCGGATGAGCATCGTGCCATTGTGTGAATGCGCGACGTTCTTCTTCCGTGCAATCCGCGGCGTGCAGACGCATGCACCAGTGCGCAGCGGCATCGGTGATCGCATCGTATTCGGCTTCCGAGAGAGTGTCTTGGGTCATTGAGTCGTCCTGATTTCGCACATTCTAACCTTTGCGGGAAGTTGCCGAGAACAACAGTCATGGCATTTACCCATCAAAGTGGAACTTATTTTTCGCTCAAGCACCCAAAAAGCAGGACGCCAATGACTACTATCCATAAATGGAGTGAAAAAATGATCAAAAACACGTTTGCTGCACTGATTGCCACTGCCAGTTTGCTAAGCGCCGGTGCTGCATTGGCTGACAAACCCGGGGCTGGCTGGGTCACCATCGAGAAAGCCATCGAAATCGTGAAAACCAAGGCCGGGTACGTCGAAGTCTACGAAATACAAGCCGACAACGACGGCTACTGGAAAGGTGAAGGGCGCAAGGCCGACGGCGTGGTTTACGAATTCCGCATCGACGGTGCATCGGGCAATGTGCTGCGCGATCAGAAAGACTGATTCCCAGGGCCGCAGAAAAGGCGCAGGTCACGACCTGCGCCTTTTTTTTGCGTTTGTCAGGGCGTAACTGCCGGATCGAGTTGCCGGCCCATCTCGCAGATCAGACGCGCGATCGAGTCGGCGTTGTGCAGGATGACGTCGATACGTGCATGGGGCGAAAGCCGATCAAAAAACGCATTGCGTGCGTCATCAATGGTCGGGCTGCCGGTGAGTGCGAGCAGTTTTTTGCTCATATCCTCAGCCGCGGGAAACTTGTCCAGATCGACGTACGAGCCGCGTTTCTTGCTCCAGCGCGCGAACAACTGATCTTTGGGCGTGTTCAGCGACAGTGCCTTGCTCTGAAATTCTTCCAGTGCATCCCGCATATCCCGCCCGTAGGCGGTGAGCGTGTTGATCAGATCAGAAAACGGCCGGCGCGCTTCCACAAAGGCGAAATCCTCGGTGGCGGAGAATTGATGGGACAACTCGTGGATCAGTGTTGCCGCCTGAGCGTGGCCATCGACGTCGAAGGGCACAGTCAGGTTTTCTTTGTAGAAGCCGAGTTTCTGATCGAAGAAGTGCTCGGTGAAGTGCACCATTTTGCGCCGGTCATTGACCAGCACGAACGCGATGGCGGATGACAGGGTGGTATTGGAACCCACCACAAAGCGTTCGGTATCCATCAGGTCATCGCTGGGGTCGACCAGGGCATTACAGATCGGCACGATGGCCTTGTGAAGCTTGGCCAGTAACGCTTTGTCGATGTGATCAACGCCGAAAAACAACCGGAGAAAACCGTCCAGACGCGTGCCCGGAACATTGGCTTTCAGCTGGGCCAGATTGTGCAAGCTGTTGAAGGCATAGAAACGGGCCATGTCGACCGCTTGCTGGATTTGCAAGGCCTTACCGGGATGGCGGCGGCGAATCTCGTTCATGCCAACTGCTTCGATTTCAAGTAAGGCTCTGCGAACGGGCTCTACGGCGTAGCGCTGATGCAGTTTCGATATCGCTTTACCGTAGTGAACCGCGTATCGGTCTGGCGCGAGCAAGAGCCGCGAGCCACTCAATCGTAATGACGGCCCGGGCTTCTCATCGCCGAAGATCTGCCAGACGGCGCCCGGTTGGTCGACCTGATGAACCTTGCCGGCAATGGCCGTGTAAAGGCGTTTATTGATCGGATTTTCGTAGGTGCCGTTCTTCGCGTCACGCTTGAGGTCTTCAAGCGCCACGGCCGACGTTTCAAAAGGCTGCAACTCGGTGCGCGAGGGTGAGGTCATCCTGATCTGTGACCAGCTTGGTGCGACCAGCGCGGGCGAGCTTTCGACCGCGCTGGCGTCTTCGTCAGTGACTCGAGTGATTGGCGGTGTTTCAGTCGCGGTTTGTGCCGTTCTCGGGGGCGTGGCTTGCGTCGCTGCCGATGCCTCTGCCGTCAGGCGCCCCAGGCTTATCATTTGCACCGCACCGGCGATAAATGACTGCAGTGCTTGCGTCCAATGATGATCCTGCAGATTTTCTGCCGAATCCTTAAAGTCTTTGTAGGCCTGCCACAGAAAGGTCACGTACGAAAGTTTACCGGGCAGCAGCCCCGAGATCAGACTGGTGCCTTGGCTGAACAGGTTTTTGGCTGCTTCCCAGTCGCTTTGAGCGCTGGCTGACGACTGGCCGTTCAGCAATTGCGGCAACAACTTGAGGTTGTCGCTGAAGAACCTTTGCAACAGGTTGCCGGTGATGGTGTTACCCGCAAGTGTCATTTCGCTGACCTCGCCAGCGCTCGACTGCAACAACCCTCGAAATACCGATTGCTGTGCCGGCGGCAATCGACGAATCAGCAAGTCCTGAAAACTGCCTGGCGTATTGATGGCCGCGATCACACTCGCTTCGTCGGCAAACTCGCGAAACACGTCTTCTGCGTACGGGGCATATAGCACCAGCGGCCCCGGATGCCCGCTGCCCGGGCCGATCATATACAGGCCCAGTGCTTCTACCGCAGTCGAGCCCGCGGTTTTGATCAGCGACAACGGATACACGATGGCGTGGGCGCCTTCGACCGTCTTGCGTGCGATGCCATCCGGGATGTCCAGCACTTGGCATATGCAGTCGAATGCGCTGGCAGACAATTGTTGTTGCAGTTTCAAACCATGAGCGTGCTGCAGCAATTGCCAGGGCAGCTGTCGCAAGAAGCGCTGCTTGCGCTGCGTGGCCTCGGCATCGTCCGCAGAGAGGGCAGCGGTGGTTTTTTGTGCAAATGTCGTGGGGATCTCCAGTGACAACAGCAGTTGTCTGACCGTCGCCGGATCCAGATTGGCCGGTAGCGGGGTAGTGGTCCTGGAGGCGACTTTGAAACCGGTGCCCTGAGCGATATTGATATGGTTGAGCGCAAACTCGGGCAGCCCGCGGGCAGGACCGGCCAGGGCGAGGTCAGGAATGATCTGGATGTCATTCGGATCAACCCGGCTGCCTGCAAATCGAGTGTCAAGCAGCGCCTTCAACCTCTGATGTACGTAGTCGGCCAGCGTAGGCAAACCGCTGAGATAGTCCTTATGGTCGACAACACTGCGACGCCATTGCTCAAGCAGTTCGAGGTGCAATTGCTGCTCCTCCACCGGTGCCATGCCCAGCCAGGCAGGAAGTGACTGTTGTTGATCGATAGCGTTGGCCAGATGAATAGTGCGCAGCAAATTGGTATCGAAGGCCGTTTTTGTCAGGTAAGCAAGCGCCGAGGTCAATCCGGCCCGACCTTTGAATCGCGCACGAACTTCTTCACAGCGTGCGATGAAGTGTTCAATGCCGGACTGCACGCGGTTCTCCAGAACACTGTCTTCAATCAAGCGCAAGGTGCCCAGCGTGTATTGCCGATGGTACTGGCGCTCCTGAGGCAAAAGATTTTCCAGCAATGACAGGCGTCCAATCCGGTCTTCGAGCCGCTGACCCAGTGCCAACCGGGCAGCGCGAATGCTCTCGAAGGCTTCCAGGCCCAGTGCCGGAGTCCAGACCATCACTCTGCCCGAATGCAAGTCGTCGAGGCCGCCGCGTTCGGTCAGCAAGAAGCAGTGGGCCAGCGACAAAGGCGCTTTCGCCTCAGGGGTTTTCAGCGTGAGTGACCAGGCATCGGGTCGAAAGCCGTTGAGTGAGTGCCGATTGTCGCGTCTGGTGTGATCGGGATTGATCACGGTGTCGACGATCATCTGCTCGGCAGATTTCAGCGAGCCACTGAGCACTCGCAATGCCGCTTCTGCGGTCACGCCGAGAAAGAGTGAGTGGGCCAACCGTGATTTCATGTTTTCCAGATAGTGGCGTTGCTCTTCGACGTGAGTAACAGGCTGAACTTTGAAGGAACTGGCGATCAAGGGCTCGATGTCCTGGCAGGTTTTCGCCACGGCGGCAGCTTTCTGCGCGCGAACCTGCGATGGCTGTTGAACACCGGTCAGCACCGGCCGCGTAGACCAGCGTGCCGCGGTTTCCATTTCCAGCAAGCGCTGATGAAGCATGGCGCGGATATCCAGGGCTTTGTCGAACAGGGCATGGATATCCACGCTGCCATCGCTGTGACGGGACACCTGCAAAGCGTATTCGATGTTCTGCCGCTGCTTGGTGATAATGGCCTCGAACAACACGTTGAAGATCTCGCCGCCGACGCTTTCTCCAGTGACATGAGGCCGGTCAAAGCCGATAAAGCGTTGGCGTTCCTCAAGGTTCAACAACCCGTACAGTTCGTCCTCGTGCCCGGCCGCATGGAACTTGCTCAATACGGTGTCCTTCAGATCCTGGTAATCCTTGAGTACCTGCAGACCCATGGTCGGCGTGTACAGGAAGGCGTTGGCGTGACTGATCATCAACGAACCTGCAAGCTCGACATAGTTGGGTTCGTACTCCCACAGACGCACGTTTTCGATGGTCGGGCGCCGGGTCGGATAGTCTGCCGGACGAATCATCTGATGCAGGGTGGCAAACTGGCTGGCGTCGATGATGTTGGTTTCGCGCTTGATCATCAGTTCGGCACGGGCCTGTTCCTCAAGCGCCTCACCAAAGAATTTGCGCCTTGGCGCCCCCGTGGCAGAAGGCGCGTCCCAATAGCGCTCCATCTCGCGAAACAGCAGGACCCGCAATTTGTTTGCGGCCTGTTTGACGGCATCTTCCCAAACGCCCTGATCGTTATCGAACGGAGCACGCTGGGAATTGGCAAATTCATGCAGCTGGCCCGCTGGCCAATCCTGGTTGCGGTAATACATCAGCACCGCTTCACTCAGGCTTACTGAATCGTGCCAGTGTCTGGCCGGCCTGGCCGCCGCCACGGGGGCGCTGCCGTCAACGGGCGCATGGGTGTAGAAGTTGACGCGAGTCAGCGCCTGATTGATGTTGGGTAAACGGACGCGCAACAGATCATCGAGGATTTTTTCCACCAGGGGTGTGAGCGCCGGCAGCCGCTTCAACTCATCAAGCATGGCCACGGCGTTTACTTGCTGGGCCGCGAGAATGTGGTTTTTCTGGCTTTCGAAGATGTCGTCTCTGATCGTTTCATACGTCAGCGTGCGGTGCGTCTGCTCGCTGACTTTGCGGCGTTGAGCGAGCGAAAGAAACGCCAGCAGCGGGTCCTCTTCCTCGGCCACCTGCAGGCGTTTCTCAAGCAGTGTCTTCAGGATCGCAAGGCTTTCGTATTTTTTGATGCCGTCGTACGGCGTGTACAGGATCGCACCTTTGTCGTCTGGGGTTTCGCTGAGGATAAAACTGCCGGCCAGCGGTATGGGCTTTGCCGCGCCGACTTCGATGTAAATGCTTTGCGCGAGCATCGGTGGGGATTGTTGATTGCGTAGCGCGTGAGTGCTGAGCTTTACATGAGCCAGCCAGTCGAAGTCCTTGCTGTTGAGGCTGTGGGTTTTGCCCAGTTCTTTCCAGAGACCGGGGAAGTTCAGGGTTTCGGGGAACAGGAGCGGGGCAGCGGGCTCAGGCATTTTCGAGTCTCGGTAATAGCGCGATGGGCGCCAGAAATGAGGCTCAAGGCTAGGCGCAAGGGATGGCGCTCAGGTGGTAGATAGTTATCGCTCGCAGTTTTTTGCAATCGGCCAAGGGTTGACAGAGAGCAGGGGTGACGTGGTTAATCGCTGGGCAATTTGTTCGTACGCTGGTGTTCCCTCCAATAATTACTCTGGAGCTTCAGATGTCTGCGCCACACGATCATGTCTCTGCCGCCGCTTCGTCGGTGTTATCACTTGAAGCATTGACGCAACTGCTTGAAACGATTTTTTTGCGCCACGGCACCTCTGTCGAGGTCGCTCGGGTGTTGGCCGCCAACTGCGCAGGAGCTGAGCGAGATGGCGCGCACAGTCACGGAGTGTTCCGTATCCCCGGTTACGTCTCGACTCTGAAAAGTGGTTGGGTCAACGGCCACGCCGTGCCGCAAGTCGAAGATGTCGCCAGTGGATTTGTGCGGGTGGACGCCGGCAACGGGTTTGCTCAGCCTGCACTGGCGGCTGCACGGTCGTTGCTGGTGGAAAAGGCCCGTGACGCCGGGATCGCCGTATTGGCGATTCGCAACTCCCATCATTTCGCCGCGCTGTGGCCGGATGTCGAGCCGTTTGCCGATGAGGGGCTGGTGGCGCTCAGCGTGGTCAACAGCATGACCTGCGTGGTGCCGCACGGCGCCGACCGGCCATTGTTCGGCACCAATCCGATTGCCTTTGCTGCGCCGCGGGCCGGTGCCGCGCCGATTGTCTTCGATTTGGCCACCAGCGCCATTGCCCATGGCGATGTGCAGATCGCCGCGCGCAAGGGCGAACGGCTAGCGGCCGGAATGGGCGTAGACAGCCTTGGACAGCCGACCCAGGATCCGCAAGCGATTCTCGAAGGCGGTGCGTTGTTGCCGTTTGGTGGCCATAAAGGTTCGGCGCTGTCGATGATGGTCGAGTTGTTGGCGGCAGCGCTGACGGGGGGCAATTTTTCATTCGAGTTCGACTGGTCCAATCATCCCGGGGCGAAAACGCCATGGACCGGACAGTTGTTGATCGTCATCGACCCGAGCAAGGCTGCCGGGCAGAGTTTTGCCGAACGCAGTGGCGAACTGGTGCGGCAGATGCACGGCGTTGGGCTCAAGCGATTGCCGGGCGATCGTCGGCATTGGCAGCGCAGCAAATCGTTGGCTGAGGGTATTGTGCTGGATGCGCAGACGTTGGCGCAGTTGCGTGAGTTGGCGGGGGAGATCGAAAGGCCCTCACCCTAGCCCTCTCCCGGAGGGAGAGGGGACTGACCGAGGTGAATGGGCGAGATTCGCCGACGTGAGAGATCGAGCTGAACTCGGGTTTTGAAAGCCCAGAACTGGTTCAAAACCGGCAAAAAATGCAGGCATAAAAAAGGCGAACCCCGCGGGTTCGCCTTTTTTGTGTGCGTTTGACTCAGCGACGGCCGAGCAGCAAACCGACCACCAGACCGAAACCGGCGGAGATCGCCACGGTCTGCCATGGATGACCGCCGATGTAGCTTTCGGTGGCATCAACCGCCGGTTTGGTGCGATCACGTACGCTCGAGACCGAGTCCAGCGCCTGCTGCAGTTTCAGGGCGATTTGTCCGCGCAGCGTTTCCGCTTCTTCGCCGACCAGTGAGGCGCTGCTCTTGAGCAGTTTGTCCGACTCTTCGATCAGAGCCTGAAGTTCGCTGAAGGCCTGATCCTTGATTTGATCTTCGGCGGCTTGCACGGCGGATTTGCGGGCCATTGGGTGACTCCTTGCAGTTGAATGGACAGTGATCAATGGAGTGTGGCGCTGAGTAAAAAGTTGCACTGAATTTAGGACAGAAACAAAAACCTGCGCGGGAGATTTCCGTCGAGCGTGTAAGATGTCGCCATTTTACGCAGCAGGATAATTCCCCATGAGTTTCAATCTGGCCGACAAATCCCTCGCAGAGCGCGCTGCGCTGGAAGACGAGAAATCCCGTCTGTTCGAACTCTGGCAGAACAATCTGGGCAAAGCCAAAGGCGAAGCCGCGCGTTTGTTCGGTGAGCGCGGCAAGCGCAAAGGCAAATGGGCCGAGTGGGTCCGCGCCGAACTGGACGGCATGTCGCCGCCGGAGTTCGCCAACATGGTGCGCAGTGAAGTCAATCGCCTGATGGCCGCCAACAAGTAACACCTCAGGTGAACGTCGCGGCGATCGCCTCGCGCACTTTGACCACCACCGGATCGATCTGCGTGCTGGTGCGCCAGCCCAGTTCGATCGGGTAACGCGGCAGCTGCAGTGGGCAGGGCAACAGTGCCAGGCCACTGAGCGCGGCGATACTTTCGGCAGCATGCGTCGGAATTGTCGCCACCGCGCGACTGCCCTTGAGCAGGTACGGCAGCGCGGCGAAATGCGTGGTCGACGCGCACACCCGGCGACTCAGGCCCAACGCCGCCAAGCCCTCATCGGTGATCCCGATAAAACCGCCGGACGACACCAGAATGTGCTCGCGGGCGACGAACTCCTCAAGATCGATCTGCTGCTGGCCGGGCGCCAGGCTCGCCGGATCGACCAGACACGCATAGCCACCTTCGCCCAACACCTGACGACTGAGCAACCGTTCGGCAAAACCACCGGCGGTGATCGCCAGGTCGATGCTGCGATCCATCAAGGCGCGAGCAACGATCTGGCTGTGGGTCTGGCGAAAGATCAGGCGCAACTTCGGTGCGCTGCGAGCGATTTCCCCGATCAGCCGGCTACCGTAGGCAATCTCGAAGTCGTCCGACAGCCCTACGGTAACCGAGCGGCCATCGTATTGATTGGCTGCCGGGTCGACCATTGCCAGGCTTTGCCGACACTTGTTCAGCGCTTCACTGACCACCGGTTTCAATTGATTGGCCTTGAGTGTCGGTGCCAACCCGCGCCCGGTACGCACGAACAATTGATCGCCATAGACATCGCGCAACCGACGCAGCGCCGCACTGACCGCTGATTGCGTGACGCCCAGACGCAGCGCTGCACGGCTGGCGCTGGATTCTTCATGCAGGGCTTCGAAGACTTTCAGCAGGTTGAGGTCGATGGTTGCGATATTCATATGACTCATATCATTCAGCAGTAAATGGGGCTTTATTCATGATCGCGTGGCGCCGCAGAATCAGCAACATCCGAACCTGATGGAATCACCGCAATGGCCAAATCTATTGTTGCTGCGCTGCAAATCGGCGCTTTGCCTGAAGGCAAAGACGCCACTCTTGAACAGATTCTGAGTTGGGAAGGCGCGATCATCGAATCCGGCGCGGCGCTGGTGGTGATGCCGGAAGCACTGCTGGGCGGTTATCCGAAAGGCGAGGGTTTCGGTACGCAACTGGGTTATCGCCTGCCAGAAGGGCGCGAAGCCTATGCCCGATACTTCGCCAACGCGATCGATGTGCCGGGCGCCGAAACGCAAGCGCTGGCGGCAATGTCGGCGCGAACCGGGGCAAACCTGGTAATCGGTGTGATCGAACGCGGAGGCAGCACGTTGTATTGCACGGCGCTGTATTTCGACCCGCAGGGCGGGCTTGTCGGCAAACACCGCAAACTGATGCCGACCGGCACCGAACGGCTGATCTGGGGCAAGGGTGATGGCTCGACGTTGCCGGTGTTCGACACCCAGGTCGGCAAGCTCGGCGCGGTGGTGTGCTGGGAAAACATGATGCCGCTGCTGCGCACGGCGATGTATGCCAAGGGCATTGAAGTCTGGTGCGCGCCGACCGTCGATGAGCGCGAGATGTGGCAGGTCAGCATGCGTCATATCGCCCATGAGGGCCGTTGCTTTGTGGTCAGTGCGTGTCAGGTGCAGGCTTCGCCTCAGGCGTTGGGCGTTGAAGTCGCCAATTGGCCGGCGGATCGGCCGTTGATTGCCGGTGGCAGCGTGATTGTCGGGCCGATGGGGGATGTGCTGGCAGGGCCATTGCGGGGGGAGGCGGGGTTGCTCACTGCTGAAATCGACACCGATGAACTGGTGCGTGCACGCTATGACTACGATGTGGTCGGCCACTATGCGCGGCCGGATGTGTTTGAGTTGAGTGTGGATGAACGGGCAAAACCAGGCGTGCGCTTCAACACATAGGGTACTGCCTGACACCGAATCCTGTAGGAGTGAGCCTGCTCGCGATAGCGGTCTGCCAGACACCATAATCGTTAACTGACAGATTGCTATCGCGAGCAGGCTCACTCCTACAATGGATCGGTGGTGTGTCTGGAAATCAGTGGCGTTCCAGCCATTCTTCGCGGGTGATTTCCCAGAGCTCCCGAGGCAAACGCCCACCGACGAAATCGCCTTCATCTGTCCGGATCAAGCGCATCCCCGCACGCTCCGAGAGCTTGCGCGAGCCGATGTTCGGCGCCGCTTTCGGCACGCGCATCAACGGGCGTTGCAGAACGTTGAACCAGTAATCGGTCACCACTGCGCAGGCTTCAGTCATCAATCCCTGACCTTGCCACGCCGGCGCCAGCCAGAATCCACGGTGGTTATCCGTCTGATCCATCAGGCTGATCTTGCCGATCAATTGCTCCGGTGCCGATTTCAGGCGAATCGTCCAAGCCCATTCCTTGCCCGCCGCGACGGCCGGCAAGGCAATGTCGCGCAGATAGGCGAGGGCAGCGTCCTCCGGATACGGCCATGGCACGGCCGCGTTCAGATAGCGCACCACGTCCCAACGCGGAAATTCGCGTTGCACGGCTTCGGCATCGGCCAGTTGCAATGGGCGCAGGATCAGTCGTTCGGTGTACAGCGTCGGCATGTCTTCCATAAACCTGCAGCCTCCATAAGTGTCTTTAAGGAACGAAGCAGGCTAGCGCATTTTTACCAGGTCGCGGCACTGGCCTTGGGCAGGCTGAGTTTGCCGCTGTCGACGAAACGCATGGTGCCGAACAAGCCACCGGCAAGTTTGCCGCGCAGCACGTAAGGCAGGTTGTCGAGGGTTTGTGTCTGGCTCAGGCCCAGTGTCTGGCGCAGGACCGAGAACGCCGAGATGCTCACGGGGACCGTGACGATGCTTTCGGAAAAGCGTGGGATCGAGCCGCTCTGATCGCTCACGCCGGAGGCCAGTGAATGGCCGTTGACCTCCAGATCCAAGGCGATGCCGTTGTAGTCGATGGCCGTCTCATTGGGGTTCTGTACACGCAGCTTGATGGCGAAACGCACTTCCAGATCCTGGCTCGGCAACGGCTCGAGGCCGACCACGTTGATGTTCACCGGATCACGGTTGGGGAATAGCGCACAGGCGCTGAGGGACAGCAGCAGTAACGACAGAATGACGGCTTGGACGCGGCGCATAAACGGTCTCTCAACAAAAAAGGGCTGAACCGTTGCCGGCTCAGCCCTTTCTGTTAAAGGCCAGACGTCAGCGGTTCAACTGTGCGACAGCCGCCGCTGGGGCAGGTTCACCTTTGGCCGGCATGTCCGGGTTTTCCATGACCTGAAGAATAGAAGCTTCCGGGTCGAAGTCGTCTTCTTCCAGCTCGATGAATTCTTCTGGCAGGAAGATGTTCAGCACGATAGCGCACAACGCGCCGACGGTGATCGGCGATTCGAAGATGTTGCGCAGCGCTTGCGGCAGTTCACGCAATACTTCCGGCACCGCCGCGATGCCCAGGCCCATACCCAGCGAAATCGCCACGATCAGCATATTGCGCCGATGCAGGCCGGCCTCGGCGAGGATCTTGATCCCGGCCACCGCCACAGTGCCGAACATCACCAGTTCGGCACCGCCGAGGACCGGTTTCGGCATCAGTTGCAGCACCGCGCCAATCATCGGGAACAGCCCCAGCAGCACCAGCAAACCGGCAATGAAGAAAGCCACGTAACGGCTGGCCACGCCAGTCAGCTGAATCACGCCGTTGTTCTGCGCGAAGGTCACCATCGGCATGCTGTTGAACACCGCCGCCATGGCCGAGTTAAGGCCGTCGGCGAGCAGGCCGGATTTGATCCGGCGGATGTACAGCGGGCCTTTGACCGGTTGCCGGGAAATCATCGAGTTGGCGGTCAGATCACCGGCAGCCTCCAGCGGCGACACGAGGAAAATCACCGCCACCGGCACGAACGCCACCCAGTCGAAGTTGAAGCCGTACTTGAACGGCACTGGCACGCTGACCAGCGGCACCTCCGGCATCGAGGCGAAATCCACCGTGCTCATTAGCCACGCGACCACGTAACCGAGGGTCAGACCGATGACGATCGCGCCCAGGCGCAGGAACGGTACGTCGACGCGATTCAGCACAACGATGGTGCCGATCACCAGCGCTGCGAGGAAAATGTGGCTGGCCGCGCCCAGATCAGGCGCGCCGAAACCGCCGGCGATGTCAGTCATCGCCACTTTGATCAGCGACAGGCCCATCAACGTGATGATGGTGCCGGTGACCACCGGGGTGATCAGCATGCGCAGTTTGCCGATGAACTGACTCAACACCACTTCGATGAAGGCTGCGAAAAAACACACGCCGAAGATCGTCGAGAGGATTTCATCGGTGCCGCCACCGCGCGCCTTGACCATGAACCCGGCACTGAGAATCACGCTGATAAAGGAAAAACTGGTGCCTTGCAGGCACAACAATCCCGAACCGACCGGGCCAAAGCGCTTGGCCTGAACGAAAGTACCGAGGCCGGAGACGAACAGCGCCATGCTGATCAGGTAGGGGATTTCGCTTTGCAGACCGAGGGCGCCGCCCATGATCAACGTGGGAGTAATGATGCCGACGAAACTGGCCAACACGTGTTGCAGCGCGGCAAACACGGTGGCAGTCAGGTGCGGGCGGTCGTTGAGGCCGTAGATCAGGTCGTTGTTGCGCGGGGCTTTTTCAGAGGCGGTCATGGTGTTTTGCGCCGCGAGGCGGGGCCGGGTCAGAAAATGGAGGCGCAGAATGCCGGAAGAGGGCGGCGAGGGCAACGAGCAATAACTGCCTGAAAGGTCAGGTTTTATTGGCCGCTATCGGCGAATGCCCGAGCTTGCGGCAACTGCCCGGCACCTGCGCCCGATGCCTGGTCAGATGAAACGCGACGTCAAAACTCAACTTCCCGCACCGGCTGCAGCAAGCCCTCGGCCTGCATCCCCCCCTGTGGGAGCGAGCCTGCTCGCGAAGGCGTCAGCTCAGCCAACCTCTTTGTCGACTGACCAGCCGCTTTCGCAAGCTAGCTCCCACAGCCGGGTCAGGCCACCGGGATGATCGGCAGGTCCAACGTCTGCGGGCCGGTAAAGCGCGGCGCGGCACTGGCAATCGTTTCGTGCGGAACACCGGCCGGCACGCTGCTGCTGTCTTCCAGCCGAGCCATTTGCTGTTCGCTCAGTTGCACCTCGAGCGCGCCGAGGGTGGCATCCAGTTGTTCGCGGGTACGCGAGCCGAGGATCGGAATCAGCGCGGTCGTCGAGCGCCGGGCTTTTTCGCGAAGCCAGGCGATGGCGACGTGGGTCGGGCTGGCGTCGATTTCTGCGGCTACGGCCAGCAACGTATCGAGCAGGGCGGTTTCGCGGGCGCTTTTTTCCGCGTGCACCAGCATGCCGAGTTTGCTCGCACGGTTGTTGTCATCGCTGCCGCGGTACTTGCCAGTGAGGAAACCACCGGCCAGTGGCGACCACAGCGTCGCCGCCAGCCCCAGCGCTTCGGCCATCGGCAGCAATTCGCGCTCGGCAGTGCGCTCGGCGAGGCTGTACTCGACCTGAATCGCTGCAATTGGCGCGAAGCCGCGCAGTTCCGCCAGTACGTCGGCGCGGGAAATGCGCCATGCCGGGAAGTTGGATAGGCCGGCATAGTGAATCTTGCCGGCGCGCACCAAGTCATCAAAACCGCGCAGGATTTCTTCCATGGGCGTCACGCCATCGGTCACGTGGGCCCAGAACAGATCAATGTGATCGGTGTTCAGGCGTTTGAGACTTTCCTCAACCGCGCGCACCATGTTTTTACGGCTGTTGCCGGTGTGGGAAATACCGTCGGCCGGGGTTGTGCCCATGCTGTACTTGGTGGCGATCACCAGCCGATCACGTTCCGGCGCAATGAATTCGCTGAGCATCGACTCCGATTGCCCGCCCTGATAGCCATTGGCGGTATCAATGAAATTGCCGCCAGCATCGAGAAAACCATCAAAGATCCGCTTGGCTTCATCACGTTCGGCACCGTGACCCCAACCGGTGCCAAAATTGCCGGCGCCCAACGCCAGTTCAGAAACACGCAGACCGGTCTTGCGGCCGAAAACCTTGTAATGCATGGCGATACTCCAGATCGAAAACGTGGCAAGAATTAAAATTACGAGCAACATATTTTCGCCAATATGATGCTGGTAATATTTAGCGTCAAGTGCCTTGTTGCTCAACGGTCATTCGATCTGCGCGGCGTGATGATGAACGGGCATTTGCCAATGCTGATCTTTGGCGCAGTAACAGTCGTGGCATACTGCCGCGCATGACTTTCGACTCCCCCCTCAGCGCCTGGCAACACGCCGTGCAACACAAGGGTTTCATCCAGGATGAAGCCCAGGAACATGCGGTCTGGGCGCTGCAAAAATGCCATGAAGCCCTGCACGCCGGTGCCCGTTCGGTCACCGGCGTTTATCTGTGGGGGCCGGTCGGGCGCGGCAAGACCTGGCTGATGGATCAGTTCTATCAGAGCCTGCGGGTGCCGGCGCGACGTCAACACTTTCATCACTTCATGGGCTGGGTGCATCAGCGATCGTTCCAGTTGACCGGAATTGCCGATCCATTGCGCGCGTTGGCCAGGGAGCTGGCGGCCGAGGTGCGGGTGCTGTGCTTCGATGAGCTGTTCGTCAACGACATCGGCGACGCGATCATTCTCGGTCGGCTGTTTCAGGTGATGTTCGACGAAGGCGTGGTGATCGTTTGCACGTCCAATCTGCCGCCGGATGATCTGTACGCCGATGGCTTCAACCGCGACCGTTTTGTCCCGGCGATTGCCGCGATCAAGGCGCATATGCAGGTGGTTGCGGTGAATGGCGCCGAGGATCATCGTTTGCATCCGGGGGCGGGCCTGCAACGCTACTTTGTCTCTACGTCTGCGGTGAGCGCGCTAGAGGAAGTCTTTCAGACACTGACCGCCGGGCAAGCGGCCAGCAGCGAACCGGTGTCGGTCGGGCATCGCCGGTTGAACGTGGTGCAGGCCAGTGAAACGGTGTTGTGGTGCCGCTACGCGGATCTGTGCGAGCAACCGTTCGCCGCCATGGATTTCATCGCGCTGTGCGACCGCTACACGGCTATTCTGTTGAGCGAGGTGCCCAATCTCAGCGCACAGAAACGCGAAGGGCGCATCGCGCGCGGCACTGAAGATGGCGCGCAACGGGTAGTGGCCGGTGACCGCGAGTTGCCGCAATTGTCGGTGCACGATGACGGTGTGCGGCGTTTCATCGCGTTGGTCGACGAGTGCTATGACCGCAAAGTGCCGCTGTACATCGAGGCGCAAGTGCCGATGGACGCGCTTTACACCGAGGGTTATCTGGAATTCCCGTTCCGCCGTACCCTCAGTCGCTTGCAGGAAATGCAGCTGCAACGTTTTGCCGAAGCTTGAGTGAAGAGGGCGCCGACATGAGCCAAGCGTTATCCCATCATCTGCTGACCATGGCTTATCAGAATGCCTGGGCCAATCATCGGCTGGCCAAGGCCTGGACGCAGCTTAGTGCGACGGATCTGGCGGCGCCTCGGGTGAGTTTTTTTCCGAGCATTCGCCTGACTCTCAATCACATCCTCACCTGCGACTGGTTCTACGTCGATGCGCTGGAGCGCGAGCTGCGCGGCGCTGAACCTCACCCCGATTGCTACGTGTTTTTCAACGTGGACGAGCCGTTTACCGGCGGCCCGCAACTGCGCGAAGAGCAGGCTCACGTTGATCGGCGACTGATTGCCTATTGCGAGCAACTGCGCGATGCCGATCTGCCCCGGATCGTCACTATTGCCCGTGATACGCCGCAGCACGACAGTCGTTTGCGCATGCTGTCGCACCTGTTCGAGCATCAGATTCATCACCGGGGGCAGGTGCATGCGATGCTCAGCGATACCGTGGTGAAACCGCCGCAACTGGATGAGTTTTTCTGTATCGGCGAGAGTGGCCTGCGCGCCGGGGATTTCGCCGAACTGGGCTGGACTGAAGAGTTGATTTGGGGCCACTGAAAAAGCCAAAGATCGTCCGATCGCGGCCCGAGCCTTCGGCAGCTCCTGCACCCGATTATCTGTAGGAGCTGCCGAAGGCTGCGATCTTTTGATCTTTTGCATTTGCGGGTTGCCCGCCCGATCACCCCCGCGCTAAGGTCAGTCAGCCTTTCAGTACGCACTTTGCGCGCCGGGGCTTTTGTGTTTGGGGATGGAAATGGATTCCGCAGAGATTCTTGTACTTCAAGCCAGCTACAGCAATCCAACGCACGCCGAGGCCATCGGTTTCGTGCTCAATCATTACGCCGAAGACCCCATGGGCGGCGGTCATTCGCTCGACCCTGACCTGTTGCGTCGACTGCCCGAAGAACTCGCCCGTCGCCCGCATGCGTTCAGCGTGCTGGCCTTTGTCGGTGGTGAACCGGCGGGGTTGGTGAACTGCTTTGAAGGGTTTTCCACGTTTGCCTGCAAACCGTTGGTCAACGTCCACGACGTGGCGGTGGTGGGCAAGTTTCGCGGTCTCGGTCTGAGCCAGAAAATGCTGCAGAAAGTCGAGGAAATCTCTCGTCAGCGCGGTTGCTGCAAGATCACCCTTGAAGTGCTTGAAGGTAACGCTGTGGCGCAGGGTTCCTACCGCAAGTTCGGCTTCGCGCCGGGCATGTTTGACCCGGATCACGGGCGCATGCAGTTCTGGATCAAGAGTTTGCAGGCCTAGAAGCCCCTCACCCTAGCCCTCTCCCAGAGGGAGAGGGGACTGACCGAGGTGTTTGGGCAAGGTACGCCGACCTGAAACATCGAGCCGAACGTAGGTTTTGAAAAGCATGAAAATCGGCTCCCTTTCCCCCTCGCCCCTTTGGGGAGAGGGCTGGGGTGAGGGGGTTGGTTCTTGCTGACCCAACCCAATCTGCGAACTCGCGACAGCATAAGGTCGAACACCCCGCTCAATGCCCACAAAAAAAGGCGCCCCAATCAGGGCGCCAAACTGTCCTCTCCCAGGCCAGAGCGGAGCCACGGGAGGTCCATCGGTTGCTCGCTAAATCTCAGTTGCGATAGGACTCGGTCACTTGCGCGGTCTGGTCGGCGGGAACGCGAATTTCTTTCGCGTTGGCGTCGCTCTTCTGCTCGCTCTGGGCGTGCTGAACCGGGAAGTTGTCGTAGTAATAACGCATGCGCTCAGCGCCGCCCTCGGCGAAGACGCTGGCAGAACCCAGGGCAAACAGCCCGGCAAGGATTGCGGTAGTGATTTTCATGGTGCCTCCTACTGAACAAGTGGGAGCCGTTCGTCCATGAAGCAGATCTCGGAAGAGAGTCTGGGTGGCATGAATTAACACGGGGTTAACGCCGGTTCAGTGTAGGTTTTGCAGCATGTTGCGGGGCAATATCGGACAGACGCGGCGCACATCAAGCACAGGTGCGCCGCACCCGAGAGGCGGGGGTCAGAGCTTCCAGTCGAGACTCAGAGTGACGGTGCGCGGGTCACCCCAGTACACGCCGTTATAGAAGCCGACGTTGTCGTAATACTTCTTGTCGAACAGGTTGTTGACGTTCAGTGACGCCGACAGATGCCGGTCGAACTCGTAGCGCGACATCAGATTGACCACGGTATAGGCGCTCTGGGCGATTCGCGCTTGTTCGGTGTCGCCGCCAACCGGTCGGCTCGACGTGCCATACACATCGCTTTGCCAGTTCACCGCGCCGCCCACGGTCAGCGCCTGCCATTCGCCCGGCAGGCGGTACGCGGTGGAGACGCGCAACAGGTTCATCGGCTGATTGGTATTGGTACGCTCGCTTTCGCCGTTGACCGAGTGGGTGTAGGTGTAACCGGCGGTCATGTTCCAGCCCTGAAGGATTTCCCCGGACACTTCAGCTTCAAAGCCGTTGACCTTGTTGCCCTTGCCGCCGGATTTGTAGAACTGCTCACGGGTAACCGGATCCGCCGGCACCGAGTTATCGAGTTCGGCGACGTTATCCTGCTTGCTCCAGAACACCGCGGTGGACAGGTTCAGGCGCTCCTCGAGCAGACTGCCCTTGATGCCCACTTCATAGTTTTTGCCAACCACCGGGTCGATGTATTTGCGATTCTTGTCGCGGTTGCCCTGGGGTTTGAAAATGTCGGTGTAACTCACGTACACCGTGTATTCCGGGGTCAGGTCATACAGCAGGCCGGCGTAAGGCGTCCAGACGTCGTTCTGTTTCTGACTGGTGTAGTCGACCTCGGTCAGTTGCCGATTGGCGTCGTAACTGTTGCTGGTACTGGACGCTTGCCAGCTGCCATAGCGGCTGCCGAGCACGGCGTGCAGATCATCAGTCAGGCTCAGGCGCGTGGCGATGTAGCCGGCTTTCTGCCGGGTATCGTCCTTGGACCCGGTGAGGTCGGTGACGGTGTCGCTGAACTTGGCGATGTCGCCCATGTATTTCCAGTCGCGGATGCTCCCATAGTCCTTGGGACGCGCACCGGCAATGGTGTACGGGGAATTCGAGCGGCGCTCGGCTTCACCGTAGCCGAACATCATTTCGTGCTCACGGCCGAGCAGCGAGTAGGGGCCGGAGACATTGAAGTCATACGCCTGCATTTTCTGTGTGCCGATCATGTGCGAGGTGTAGGCGAGCATGCCGCTGCGGTCCGCTGCGGGAAAACCGGCACCACCGTAATAGACCTTGCCATCGGTGTTGCTCTCGCGATGGGTGTACGCGGCTTTCAGGCGCCAGCCGCCGGCCAGTTGCTGATCGAGGGTGGCAAATGCGGTCTTGTCTTGCAGCGGCCAGGAACTCCACGACGTCGCCATGTTGGTCGAGCGCCCAAGACCGGCCTTGCTGCCATCGGCATTCCAGTAGGGCACGGTGCCCCAGGATGAACCTTGCACATGCTTGTTCTGATAGTCGTAACCGACCGCCAGCACGGTGGAATCGCTCAGATCCGCCTCAAGCACGCCATAACCGACCTCCCGTTGCAGCGCGTATTTGTCTTTGATCGACTGGTTGTCGCGATAGGCCAACACCGTGCGCCCGCGCAAGCGCCCGTCGAACGCCAGCGGCCCGCCGACATCGACGTAGCTGTAGTAATTGTCGTAACTGCCGCCACTGACCCCGGCCAGCGCCTGCCACTGCGCGGTCGGACGCTTGCGCACCATGTTGATCGTCGCCGACGGATCACCCGCACCCGTGGTCAGCCCGGTGGCACCACGCACCACCTCGATACGGTCGTAAATGATCGTGTCGGAATCGGACTTCATGCGATCGAAGGTGTTGAGCATCCCGTCGATCTGGAAATTGTTGATCGCATAGCCGCGCGACGAGTAACTGACCCGATCCGAATCCAGATGCTGCACCACCACACCGGTGGTCTGGCGCATGGCCTCGGACAATGTACCGAGCTTGAAATCATCCATTTGCTGGCGCGTGATCACCGACACCGATTGCGGGGTTTCCTTGATCGACAGGTTCAGCCGCGTCGCCGTGCTCATCGCTCCGGTGGTGTAGGACTCGGTGTTTTCGGTGGTGGTGCCCAAGCCTTGCGCGCTGACGTTGGTTGCGGCCAGCTCCAGCGCCGGATTACCGGGCTGCTGCGGATTTTTGGCTTCGGTTTCAGCCAGCAGATCGGCGCTGAACGCAGCGCCGCACAGGCCTAGGGTGAGGGTCATGGAACGGGTAATGGGCGCGAACATCGCAGCCGACTCCTTGTCTTCGAGGGAAAAATTCCGTTTGTTCAAAGACGAAAGGTGCGGCTGGGATTTAGTATCAAACGAGAAATATTATTATTTGAAAGTGTTTCGGAGGTTTGACTCGACCTCGCTTGAAAAGCAAAAGATCGCAGCCTTCGCCAGCGCCTACATTGATCGATATAGGCGCTGGCAAAGGCTGCGATCTTTTGACTTTGCGGGTATCAGACGCGCAAACGAATCTGCCGACCCAACACATCCATCACATCACAGCCATCACGCAACAACATCGCCGCCGCATGGGCCAGTTGCTGCACATCGGCGCCCTTGGCAGACGAGATATCCAGACTGGCCAGACTTTCCATCATCTGCGTCACCGCCAGAAAGCGACTGGCCGCGCTGCTGTGCAAGACATCCAGCGGGGCTTCGGTGGAGACCAGCAATACCGGAATGCTGCCCTCGTTGTGAGTCATCGAAATGTGCGAACTCATGCTTCACCTCCGGCCTGTGCGGCATGCAAACCGGCGACGGAGGCCAGCACCAGTGCGCGGGCGCTGCTGAGCATTTGCTGACTGGCCCAGTGCAGTGAGCCGCTGTGTTCCGGGCGGGTGGCGGTCGGGGCTTGGTGGGCGAGGGCTTCGGCGCAGTTGAGGTAGACGGTGGCGTGTTCGAGAGCGTCGAGGAGGGGGATGTCGGGTTGGACGGTGAAGAGGTGGTGGGCGACGTGGTCGCAGGGGGCGAAGGGGGTGGATAGCGTGGTTGGATCGGTCATCGGTGTAACTCCTTAGTCATCAAGAGCTGCCACCAGATCGCCGTCAAACGAATGGGTGGCAACTGTGCGCAGGTTGACGGACCGGTCTAAGGTACCCGGCGCACTCGAAAGTGCCCCGCACACAGTCACCATTTAGCTTTGTTTCGAGCACGCGAGCGCGCTAGCAAAGTTGGGGAACAATGCACACCTTAAAAACCGCCGAGCCGTCAAACCCGATCACGAATGAGTCGTGACAGGCGCGAGGATAGGGAGTGAGGGTAGGGCAGTCAACCGCTGCAGTATTTCCTTGAGGCGCACTTGCTTGCCTTCGAAGGCGGTGTGAGGAGCAGGACTTGGGATGATTGCTGAAGGTTGACGTGGTGCATCGGCGACGCCCGACAAATTCACCATGACAATGCTTCCGTGGCTAGCGGTAGCCATGAAAAAGGGGCCATAAAGGCCCCTTCGGTTTTACTGCTCCACCGCATCCGCGACGGTTGGTATCGGTTTCTTCGGCTTCATCAAACTGAAGTCGATCAACGCACGCAGGTCGGTCTGGTACGGGTCGCCGATCAGCAGTGGCCGTACTTTGAAGCTGTCGCTGACCAGGCTCTTGCTGTGGTCGAGTTCATCGAAACTCAAACCGGCGAGGTCGGCCCAGGTGTGGATATGATCGTTCCCACGCAGAGCGTGGGAACGATCTGTATCCCTGCTACTGCGGCAACTCCAGATTATCCATCACCCGATTCACCGCCAGTTCGCCCAGCATTATCAGCTGTGCAATCCCCAACAAAGTACGACGCTGCGACGCCGGTATGAGATGGGCGAGGTCATGGGCGATGGTTCTGGCTGAGGCAAGTGTTTCGCTGGCATCGGCCAGCAGTTCCTCGTTTTTGAATTCCGCGGTCACGGCGTACATCCGGCGGGTTTTGCGTGGCGGTGGGGTCGAGCCGGGTGGGCAGAGGTAGTGATCGAGGGCGCGGTCGGCGGCTTCGTGGAGTTTTTTTGAATCGAGGGATTCGTAGCGGGAGGTGGCGTCGGTTTCGGGTAGGTTGGGTGTTGGTTTGATCATGGTGAAGCTCCTTTGAAGTGGAGCCGCTACAACCTGTCGCTAAACAGGAGGGGTGGCGGCTGTACGCAGGTTAGCGAACCGGTCAAAGGCACCCGGCAGACCCGAGGGTCTCCCGCATACAGCCACCATGACGAAATTGCGAAAATACAGATCCGCAACGAAGCCTGGAACGCTGATGCACCTTTGAACTTGAATTCGAGTCGCTAAACCCGATCGCTGATTCGTCAGCGACCGCACCACAATAGAACCCGACCCCAAGGCGCACAAGCCGGCGGATTCTGGCGTAGCTGTAGGCAATGGCGCAAGAATTTGTAGCCTTGAAGGCGTGTCTAGAGGTGTCTTTTAAACACCTGCGTTTAAAAGGCAAAAGATCGGAAGATTGTCTGGGTGAACTTGGTCTATTCCTATTAGCCGTCCTGGCCCATGCAGACGCGCAATGAGTTCAAGGAAGGCAATCGCACCCGGTGGCGCGGCCGAGCTTCAAACGCGGTCGGGGACGGCATCCGATCCCGGACAAGTTCGGCCGGATGCCTTCCGCCAGTTTTCCCCAAAACAAAAAATCGCAATCTCCGGCAACTTCTACACAGTTATCTGAGCCGCAGAAGGCTGCGACCTTTTAGTCTAAAAATCGGAAAACGTGGTCTGGCCCCGTTTAATATCAGGCTGTGCGTGTGGTCAATGACCTGTTTGAAGAGTTTGATCTACAAAAGCATCTCGACAAAACTTATGTCGGACGTATTGAACGGGGCTTCACTTTCCTGGGAAAGCGTTACCCCCGTCCAATAGCCACTTGTGTTAGTTTCTGTTCATCGAAAGAATGCCAGCTTTAGGAGCAAACCTCACCCGCGTCCTCGGACGTGGATGAGGTGGATTAACGTTTTTTCGTATTAACCTATTGGCTATTTATGGGGTTATGGCTCGGCGATTATGGTACTAAACATACGAGCAAGTTGGTGTGGATGAAGTCGTCGCGCGTTGGATTGTTTATTCCGTCTCTTATCCACCATACCCCTTCGCTGCCGCCCCCGTCCAGGTAGTCAATATAGTGCCCTGGGCGAGGGTGTGGGGGTACTGTTGGGTGGCTGAGGAGGGGTGCGATGTAAACGCCTTTCCCGCTGTCCCAATCGGGGGATCCGACCCTGGTGTATTTAGCTAATAATGCTATGTCATCGCGCCCGACGAGGGCGCCCCCTAGAGATTGTCTCCACGCTAGTGCTTGTGCCGAGGTGTAGCCTCCGCCCGTGTACTTTATTAGCCTAATTACATTGCTCACGGTTACCTCGTAGCTGGCGTCGCGTCCCAGGCTGTCGGTCACATAGATACGGGTCGTTCCGTTCCACTCACTCCGCACGCGCCCTGTCGTCTCCTCAACCGAAGCGATGCCACTGTCGCCTGACCTATAAGTGTACGGGGGGACGCCACTTAACGGGGTTCGGTCGGCTGTGGTGCCGAAGGGGTCCTTTCCGGTACGAATCCATCTGGGACCGGAATTCGCGATGGAAAAGTTGCGACCAGATATTACTAAAGTTGAGGTTTCTATGATGAACGCGGGGGCCACCGTAAGGGTTCGCGCGGCAGAAGTCTGCCCAGTACCATACAACGCCTTGGCGGTAAAGCTGTGTGCAGCCACAGTCAGGGCACTGACCAGCAGCGTCCAGACACCGGTTGTGGGATTTGCAGTTGCCGGACCTTTGGAGACAGCGCCGTCAAAGATTTCGACTTTCTGGCCTTTGGCAGCGACGCCGCTCAGGGTGACGGCCGTTTCTACCGTGACCCCGCCTTGGGGGATTTCGACACCGCTAGGAGAGCCTTTGACCGACGTCAAAGTCGGAGCGGTGGCGGCGGTGACGGTCAGTGTTCTGGCGGCAGACACGGCACCGGAACCGTACAACGCCTTGGCGGTAAAGCTGTGTGCAGCCACAGTCAGGGCACTGACAAGCAGCGTCCAGACACCGGTTGTGGGATTTGCAGTTGCCGGACCTTTGGAGACAGCGCCATCAAAGATTTCGACCTTCTGGCCTTTGGCAGCGACGCCGCTGAGGGTGACGGCCGTTTCCACCGTGACCCCGCCTTGGGGAATTTCAACACCGCTCGGCGAGCCCTTCGCGGAGGTCAGCGTAGGCGCGGTGGCGGCTGTAACGGTCAGGTTGCGAACGTTCGAATACACCGGACTCACGGCATAAAGCGCTTTTGCATATAACCGGCGAGCACCCAGTGCCACGGTGATCGAGTGTTCCCAGATACCCGTGGTTGCATGGGCCGTCGCAACCCCCTTGGATACTGCGCTCGCACCGCTACCATCAAAGATTTCGACCTTCTGGCCTTTGGCAGCGACGCCGCTGAGGGTGACGGCCGTTTCCACCGTGACCCCGGCTTGAGGGATTTCAACACCGCTAGGAGAGCCTTTGACCGACGTCAAAGTCGGAGCGGTGGCGGCGGTGACGGTCAGTGTTCTGGCGGCAGACACGGCACCGGAACCGTACAACGCCTTGGCGGTAAAGCTGTGTGCAGCCACAGTCAGGGCGCTGACGAGCAGCGTCCAGACACCGGTTGTGGGATCTGCAGTTGCCGGGCCTTTGGAGACAGCGCCGTCAAAGATTTCGACTTTCTGGCCTTTGGCAGCGACGCCGCTCAGGGTGACGGCCCTTTCTACCGTGACCCCGCCTTGGGGGATTTCGACACCGCTAGGAGAGCCTTTGACCGACGTCAAAGTCGGAGCGGTGGCGGCGGTGACGGTCAGTGTTCTGGCGGCAGACACGGCACCGGAACCGTACAGCGCCTTGGCGGTAAAGCTGTGTGCAGCCACAGCCAAGGCACTGACGAGCAGCGTCCAGACACCGGTTGTGGGATCTGCAGTTGCCGGGCCTTTGGAGACAGCGCCGTCAAAGATTTCGACTTTCTGGCCTTTGGCAGCGACGCCGCTCAGGGTTACGGCCGTTTCTACTGTGCTCCCGCCTTGGGGGATTTCGACACCGCTAGGAGAGCCTTTGACCGATGTCAACGTCGGAGCGGTGGCGGCGGTGACGGTCAGTGTTCTGGCGGCAGACACGGCACCGGAACCGTACAACGCCTTGGCGGTAAAGCTGTGTGCAGCCACAGTCAGGGCACTGACGAGCAGCGTCCAGACACCGGTTGTGGGATCTGCAGTTGCCGGACCTTTGGAGACAGCACCGTCAAAGATTTCGACTTTCTGGCCTTTGGCAGCGACGCCGCTCAGGGTTACGGCCGTTTCTACTGTGCTCCCGCCTTGGGGGATTTCGACACCGCTAGGAGAGCCTTTGACCGACGTCAAAGTCGGAGCGGTGGCGGCGGTGACGGCAAGTGTTCTGGCGGCAGACACGGCACCGGAACCGTACAACGCCTTGGCGGTAAAGCTGTGTGCAGACACAGCCAGGGCGCTGACGAGCAGCGTCCAGACACCGGTTGTGGGATCTGCAGTTGCCGGGCCTTTGGAGACAGCGCCGTCAAAGATTTCGACTTTCTGGCCTTTGGCAGCGACGCCGCTCAGGGTTACGGCCGTTTCTACTGTGCTCCCGCCTTGGGGGATTTCGACACCGCTAGGAGAGCCTTTGACCGACGTCAAAGTCGGAGCGGTGGCGGCGGTGACGGTCAGTGTTCTGGCGGCAGACACGGCACCGGAACCGTACAACGCCTTGGCGGTAAAGCTGTGTGCAGCCACAGTCAGGGCGCTGACGAGCAGCGTCCAGACACCGGTTGTGGGATCTGCAGTTGCCGGGCCTTTGGAGACAGCACCGTCAAAGATTTCGACTTTCTGGCCTTTGGCAGCGACGCCGCTCAGGGTTACGGCCGTTTCTACTGTGCTCCCGCCTTGGGGGATTTCGACACCGCTAGGAGAGCCTTTGACCGACGTCAAAGTCGGAGCGGTGGCGGCGGTGACGGCAAGTGTTCTGGCGGCAGACACGGCACCGGAACCGTACAACGCCTTGGCGGTAAAGCTGTGTGCAGACACAGCCAGGGCGCTGACGAGCAGCGTCCAGACACCGGTTGTGGGATCTGCAGTTGCCGGGCCTTTGGAGACAGCGCCGTCAAAGATTTCGACTTTCTGGCCTTTGGCAGCGACGCCGCTCAGGGTTACGGCCGTTTCTACTGTGCTCCCGCCTTGGGGGATTTCGACACCGCTAGGAGAGCCTTTGACCGACGTCAAAGTCGGAGCGGTGGCGGCGGTGACGGTCAGTGTTCTGGCGGCAGACACGGCACCGGAACCGTACAACGCCTTGGCGGTAAAGCTGTGTGCAGCCACAGCCAGACCAGCGAGCCGCGTCCAGACACCGGTTGTGGGATCCGCCGTTGCCTGACCTTTGGAGGCAGCACCGTCAAAGATTTCGACTTTCTGGCCTTTGGCAGCGACGCCGCTGAGGGTGACGGCCGTTTCCACCGTGACCCCGCCTTCGGGGATTTCGACACCGCTAAGAGAGCCTTTGACCGACGTCAAAGTCGGAGCGGTGGCGGCGGTGACGGTCAGTGTTCTGGCGGCAGACACGGCACCGGAACCGTACAACGCCTTGGCGGTAAAGCTGTGTGCAGCCACAGCCAAGGCACTGACGAGCAGCGTCCAGACACCGGTTGTGGGATCTGCAGTTGCCGGACCTTTGGAGACAGCGCCGTCAAAGATTTCGACTTTCTGGCCTTTGGCAGCGACGCCGCTCAGGGTTACGGCCGTTTCTACTGTGCTCCCGCCTTGGGGGATTTCGACACCGCTAGGAGAGCCTTTCACCGAATCGATAGATGGAGCTGTTGCCTGGCCAACTTCCAACGTCAACTCCCGCGAATGCCCCAACGTTTCTCCCCCCCGCTCAATCCGGTAATCCGCCACCACCGCGCCGTCGAGGTTGGCCGTGACGTACTGTTTGGGCACGGTGGTTCGCACAGGTTTGCCGGCGGTGGCGGGGATCAGGTCGATATGGTCACTGAAGCTGCCGCCGCTGGCCGAGCCTGTCCAGTTGAAGTAAAACCGGTCCTTGTCCTGGGTATCGGTGTGGGTCAAGACCAAGGTTGCGCCGGTCGGCGGCACGTTTTCCGGATTCAGCACGTCGTTATCGTCTGCTTCTTCGACTTCCGGGCGATCAAATATTGGCTTCGCCGCGCCCACCTGCATCATGAACGGCAGCGATTCGCGCACGCTCAGCAGCAGATTGTCTCTGTTGGTGACGACGTAGTAGACCTTGACGCTCAAGCCATCGAAACGCTGGATATCGCTCTGGGCAACGGCGCGCAAGACGGGCTCGCCATCCGCTACGTTGCCGACCTGGCGCGGGTCCTCGTAGTAAACAGGGTTGTCGCCGGGCGCCTTTGCCTCCCAGATCACATTCAGCAGATCACTGCCGTTGCGACCGACGTACCACGGCGCACTCACCGTCGCCCACGGCGTATCGACTGGCAACGTCCCGCCCGGTGCCTCGACGACGCCAGGTGCGAGCAATCGGCTGATATCGCCCACGACGCTGACGCTGGCGTTTTTCGAGGGGCGGTCGGTCTCACCCTCGCGGCGCCGAACAAAGCCCACCGACGCACTGCCCTTGGCGATGGCGCGTACGGCTTCGTTGGGGATGATGAAGTCGAGCTGAAAGGGCACGAATTCCACCGTCATCGATAACGGGCCGACGATGATTTGCGGACCTTGCGCGGGGGTGCCGGTCCAGGTCAGGAGCACTTCATCTTTCACGGCGAAGTCTTTGGCAGTGGTGTATACGCGAACGGTGACGTCGTCGTCACCCAGCGTGTCGAGGTCCACACGATCAGTTGGCTGGCCTTTGACCAGCACCAGCGGTGCGTCCAGGCGGTCACCGTTCATGTCCACCAGCACCCGCTGTAGGGCCGACCACGGGGCGCGCTCGTCCGGGTAGTTGCCGCAGCGGTCGACCACCTGAAACGCCACTGCCACCGCGGAGCCATCGCCGGCGGCTTTGATCAGGTCGTAATCGAAAGTGATGTCGATCGGGTTTTTCTGCGGATCCGCCGCCTGTTCCGGGCTGACCAGATGCATCACTTGCTGGCTGCCCCAGCGGGCGTGGATGCGGTCGTAGCGGGTCAGGTTGCGGTAGGGAACGATGCGCATCGTCACCACGCCGTTTTGCGGAAAATCCTGATCGACCTCGTAGCGGTCGAGGGAAAAATTGAGGTCGGAGTGGCCGTCATCACCGGGGATGTCGTCGTATTCGCCGGGGCGGGTGAGTTTGACCAGCAGTTTCAAGCGGGGCCTGGATTCTTCGCCGGGATAGTTCTTGCCGGAAATCTTGTAGTAAACGTTGGTGGCATCACCGTCGAGCACAAAATTCTTGGCCAGGGTGAAGATCACATCCCGATTGAGTTCGGACTCGTATTGAATGGTCTTGCTCCACACTGCCTGCGTGGCGTTGTTCCAAAAAACCTCGACCCGGTCGCCGATGCTCATGGAGAGCCAGGCAGGCACAGTGCCTTGCAAACCGTTTTCCACGCCACGAATGGGGATGCCGCCATCGTAGTCTTCCGTTGGGTCGAGTGGGTTCAGGGCAGGGAAGTAGAGGGACTTCAGGGCATCCGGTGTTGGGTTGGACATGGGGGCGAGCTCCGTTCGGTGAGGTAACGGAGTGATTGAAAGCGCATTGGTGGGATTTCGCACCTGTCAGATCTGACAGGTAAGGGCCGAAATCCGACGTGCGGTAGGCGTTTGCAGAACGGATTGTTCACCGAGCGATCCGGATTTCTGAAGATAAAAAAAAGCTCTGCATCTTTCGATACAGAGCTTTTCAATGGATCAGGCAAAGCGCTCTTCGGTTGCCATCATCTCGGTAAATCCACAGCGGCTTTACTTTTGTGCGACATCCGCCGGCGCGCTGTCGATTTTCTTCGGCTTCATCAAACTGAAGTCGATCAACGCCCGCTGTTCAGTCTGGTACGGGTCGCCGATCAGCAGTGGCCGTACCTTGAAGCTGTCGCTGACCAGGCTCTTGCTGTGGTCGAGTTCATCGAAACTCAAACCGGCGAGGTCGGCCCAGGTGTGGATCAGGTGCGAGCTGCTGTACGGGCGATCGAGGTCGCCGGCGAAGTTCCAGTCGTGGTTGGCCTTCCACTTCGGCGACGCCCAGGCCATAAACGGAATGGTGTACATCGGCGCGGTCGGTTTGTTTTCGTTGCGGCCCAGGGTCTTGTGGCCCACCGAGTCGAACACGTCTTCACCGTGATCTGAAAGGTACAGCAGGAAGCCGTTCGGATCGGATTTGGCGTAATCCTTGATCAGGCTCGATACGACGAAGTCGTTGTACAGCACGGCGTTGTCGTAGCTGTTGTAGGTCGGTACCTGGTCGTCACGCACGCCGGGCGGCACGCCGTTGCGGTCCTGGAACTTGTCGAACGTCGGTGGATAGCGGTACTGGTAGCTCATGTGCGTGCCGAGCAAATGCACAACGATCAGTTTGCGCGGTGCGGCGTCAGCCAACGCCTTGTTGAACGGCTCGATCACGTCGCCATCGTACTGCGCGGCGTTCTGGTTACGGTTGTTGTTCAGGTACACCTGCTCGTCGGCCTGTTCGGAGAACGTGGTGAGCATGGTGTTGCGCTTGGTCATGGTCTGCTGGTTGGTTATCCAGAAGGTCTTGTAGCCGGCCTGCTTCATCATGCTGACCAGCGACGGTGTCGACAGGTACAGATCCGGGTTTTCTTCGTCAGCGAAGGTCAGGACCTGCTGCAGCGCCTCGATGGTGTACGGACGTGGAGTGACGACGTTGTCGAACACCGCCAGTTGATCCTTGAGCTTGTCCAGTTCCGGCGTGGTGTTGCGCTGATAGCCATAAAGGCTCATGCGCTGACGGTTGGTCGATTCGCCGATCACCAGCACCAGGGTCTTCGGCTGGTCGGCCGAGCCGTCCTTGAGGTTTTTCAGCGGCGGGATTTTGCTCACGTTGTGCAGCATGCCCTGCATGTCGGCGAGGGTTTCCTGGTAACGGTGATAGGCCACGACCATCTGCCATGGCACCGCCGGCTCGATGCGGGTTTCGAATTTCTCGAAGCCTTGGGCGAAGGTGCCCATGCGCATGGTTTGTTTGACCAGCGGATAACCGATTACGGCAATCAGGATGGCCATCGCTGCGACGAATGCACGGCCACGGGGCATGTACACCGGGCGCAGGCGAGTCCACAGGAAGTAAGCGAACGCGGTGTGCGCGAGGAACGCCGGCACCATCCACCAGGCAAAGTACTGGGTCATGTACTCGCCGGCTTCGGACACGTTCGACTCGAACATGATGAAGATCACGCTCTGGGAGAATTCCTGCTCATAGATGAAGAAGTAACCCAGGCTGGCCATCGAGCAGGCCCACAACACCACGCCGATGATGGCGGCGAGCAGTTTGGTGCGTTTGGGGAACAGCAGCATCGGCGCCAGCCAGATCGCGCTCATGACGAACGCCTGACGGAACCCGGTGAATCCGGAGGTACCGGTCAGCTGGATCAGCAGTTGGGTGATACCCGAGAAGTACCAGAAGAATACAAACAGCCAGAGAAAACCGGCCCAGTCGAAACCTGTCGCAGTCGTTTTGCTGCGTTTGAACAATGCCATTCGGCGCTCCAGCTCACTCGTTACAACCACCGCCGGAACATCCATGAAGCCGACGAACGGAGGCCGTACACGCAGGTACGGCCAGAATGGGGCGGAGTATTACGAAGAGAATGTGAAAGTTTTGTTAAGCGGCGCTTTTGCCGTGGGGCATGCGGCCAGAGGGTAGCGTGTCGGGAACAGCCGCTGCCGTTCCCGAATCAGGCGGGGGATCAGGCGTGGGGATGACGCTGAACGACCGGCAAAGGCTGCGGTTGCGCACCTTGGGTCAACAGGCGCAATTGCGCCAGCTCCTGCTTCAACTGGTCGCGTTCGTCTTTCAACTGACGCAATTCATCGCGACGAATCGTCACGTACAGGGTTTGTGGCGGCATTGCTGTGTGTACTGTGCCCATTGCTCACCTCGCAAATGGCGTGCATCAACTGTAGGTCGTCCCGGCTTGCGGTACAGATCTACTATCGGCGCCGATTTTGATTTCTTTTGCCTGTGAATGGAACTTTTTTATTTTTCATGGTCGGTGTGTCTTCTGCATGATTCGGGGCGTTATCAGTCTGGATCGGGCACAATGCCCGGAAACTTCATCGCAACGCTCTGGACTAACCTCCATCAGTCGCGTTGGGCTATAACCAATGACACACATTTATTTGTAGTAAGGAGCATCAGCACATGCAACTCGGGATTATTGGACTGGGCCGCATGGGCGGCAATATTGCGCGACGTCTGATGCTCAACGGTCACACCACCGTTGTTTACGACCGCAATACCGCTTTCATCGATAACCTGGTCGCCGAGGGCTCCACTGGCGTCGCCGATTTGCCGGCACTGGTTGCCGGCCTGGCCAAGCCGCGTGCGGTCTGGGTCATGCTGCCGGCCGGCGCACCCACCGAAGACACCATCAACACCCTGAGCACTCTGCTCGAAGCCGGCGACACCATCATCGACGGCGGCAACACCAACTATAAGGATGACATTCGCCGGGCCAAGACTCTGGCCGAAAAAGGCCTGCACTACATCGACGTCGGCACCTCGGGCGGCGTCTGGGGCCTGGAACGCGGCTATTGCATGATGATCGGCGGCGACGCTGAAACCGTGCAGCGCCTCGACCCATTGTTCGCCGCACTGGCGCCGGGCATGGGTGACATCCCGCGCACCAAGGATCGCAAGTCCGACGACCACCGCGCCGAACACGGCTACATCCACGCCGGTCCTGCCGGTGCCGGGCACTTTGTGAAGATGATTCACAACGGCATCGAGTACGGCATGATGGCCGCGTTCGCCGAGGGCTTCGACATCCTCAAGACCAAATCCAGCGAGCGCCTGCCGGAAGATCAGCGTTTTGATCTGAACGTAGCGGACATCGCGGAAGTGTGGCGCCGTGGCAGTGTGGTGTCGTCGTGGTTGCTCGACCTGACCGCCGACGCGTTGGCCAGCGATCCGAAGCTCGACGGTTTCTCCGGTTCGGTTGCCGACAGCGGCGAAGGTCAATGGACCATCGAAGCGGCCATGGAACAAGCGGTGCCGGTACCGGTGCTGTCGAACTCGCTGTTCTCGCGTTACCGCTCGCGCGGTCAGGGCACGTTTGGCGACAAGATTCTTTCGGCCCAGCGCTTCGGCTTCGGCGGCCACGTGGAGACACCGAAGAAATGACCCATACGATCCGCAGAAAATCCAAGGCAGAACCCGCACCACCGACCACGCTGTTTCTGTTCGGTGCCCACGGCGACCTGGTCAAGCGCTTGCTGATGCCGGCGCTGTACAACCTCAGTCGCGACGGCTTGCTTGACGAAAATCTGCGGATCGTGGGCGTTGATCACAACGCCATTACCGATGAAGCCTTCGCGCAGAAGCTCGAAGACTTTATCCGTACCGAAGTGGCGGCGAAGGTCGGCAAGGGCGATCAGATGCTTGATCCGGCCTTGTGGGCCAAGCTCGCCAAAGGTATCAGCTACGTTCAGGGCGACTTCCTGGACGACAGCACTTATTCCGCGCTGGCGGCGAAAATCGCCGACAGCGGCACCGGCAATGCGGTGTTCTACCTGGCCACCGCGCCACGCTTTTTCAGCGAAGTGGTGCGCCGACTGGGCAGCGCCGGGTTGCTTGAAGAAACCCCGGAAGCGTTCAGAAGGGTGGTGATCGAGAAGCCGTTCGGCTCCGATCTGCAAACCGCCGAAGCATTGAATGCCTGCCTGCTCAAGGTGATGTCCGAAAAGCAGATCTATCGGATCGACCATTATCTGGGCAAGGAAACCGTGCAGAACATTCTGGTCAGCCGGTTTTCCAACAGCCTGTTCGAAGCGTTCTGGAACAATCATTACATCGACCACGTGCAGATCACCGCCGCCGAAACCGTCGGCGTCGAAACCCGTGGCAGTTTTTACGAACACACCGGCGCACTGCGTGACATGGTGCCCAATCACCTGTTCCAGTTGCTCGCCATGGTGGCGATGGAACCGCCGGCGGCGTTCGGCGCTGATGCGGTGCGCGGCGAGAAGGCCAAGGTGGTCGGCGCGATCCGCCCGTGGACCACTGAAGAGGCACGGGCCAACTCGGTTCGCGGCCAGTACAGCGCCGGCGAAGTCGACGGCAAGTCGCTGAACGGTTATCGCCAAGAGCCTAACGTTTCACCTGACAGCAGCACCGAAACCTACGTCGCGCTGAAGGTAATGATCGACAACTGGCGTTGGGTCGGCGTGCCGTTCTATCTGCGCACCGGCAAGCGTATGAGCGTGCGCGACACCGAGATCGTTATCTGCTTCAAACCGGCGCCGTATGCGCAATTCCGTGACACCGAAGTCGATGAATTGCAGCCGACTTATCTGCGCATCCAGATCCAGCCGAACGAAGGCATGTGGTTCGACCTGCTGGCCAAGCGGCCGGGGCCGGCGTTGAACATGGCCAACATCGAGCTGGGTTTTGCCTACAAGGACTTTTTCGAAATGCAGCCGTCGACCGGTTACGAAACCCTGATCTATGACTGCCTGACCGGCGATCAGACGCTGTTTCAGCGCGCCGACAATATCGAGAATGGCTGGCGTGCGGTGCAACCGTTCCTCGACGCTTGGCAACAGGACGCGAGCGTGCAGACCTATGCTGCCGGTGAAGATGGCCCACAAGCCGCCGAAGATTTGCTCACTCGCGATGGTCGCGTCTGGCATGGCCTCGGATGAGTGACTTGCCGAAACAACCTGTACGTTTTCTGCTCAGCGACATGGACGGCACGTTGCTGCTGCCGGATCACACACTGAGTCAGCGCACCATTGATGCGGTGCGTTCGCTGCGTGAGGCCGGCGTGCTCTTCAGCCTAGCCACGGGCAGGCCGCCGAAGGCCATGCTGCAGCAGATCGAAGCCCTGGGCGTTGATCTGCCGACAGCGGCGTTTAACGGTGGAACCATCGTCAATCCGGATGGCAGTTTGTTGGTCGCGCATTACCTGCCGGCGAGCACCGCGTTGATTGCGCTGGCCACGTTTGCCGATCAGCCTGATGTGGAAATCTGGGTGTTCAGCGGCGGTGACTGGCTGCTCAAGGATCCGCACGGACCGATGGTGCCGCGCGAGCAGCATGGTCTCGGCTATCCGCCGGTGGTGGTCGAGAGTTTCGAGCCGTATCTGCAGCGCATCGACAAGATTGTCGCGACCAGTAACAACACTGAGCTGTTGATCGAGCTTGAGGCGCGCCTGTTGACCAAGGTCAATGGCATGGCACAAGTGTCACGCTCGCAACCGGTGTATCTCGACGTCACGGCGCTGGAGGCCAATAAAGGCACGGCGCTGGCAACTCTGGCCGAACATCTCGGTATTCCATTGGAGCAGACAGCGGCCATCGGCGATGGCGGCAATGATCCAGCGATGTTCCATTGCGCAGGGCTGTCGATTGCCATGGGGCAGGCGGAGGAGGCTGTAAAGCGTCAGGCTGACGTGGTCACCGCGCCGAACACCGAAGACGGCGTGGCCCAAGCGATCGAGAAATACATCCTTCCTCACTGACACCACCCAAGACCAAATGTAGGAGTGAGCCTGCTCGCGATAGCAATGTATCAGTCAGCATTTCCTGGGCTGACACACCGCTATCGCGAGCAGGCTCACTCCTACAGTTTTTACGCGGTGTTTGTCAGAGCCAGTAGCTCACGGCGTACCAGCCCAGCAGGCCCATGACGAAGGTGTACGGCAGCGCCATCCACACCATTCGCCCATACGACAAACGCACCAGCGGTGCGATCGCCGAGGTCAACAGGAACAGGAACGCGGCCTGGCCATTCGGCGTCGCTACACTCGGCAAATTCGTACCTGTATTGATCGCGATCGCCAATGTCTCGAAATGCTCACGGCTCATGTGCCCGGCAAGGAACGCCTGTTTCACTTCGGTGATGTAAATCGTCGCGACAAACACATTGTCACTGATCGCCGACAGCAGGCCATTGGCGATAAACAACATGCCCGGTTGTTGCTCGACCGGCAGGGCCAGCACCCATTGAATCAACGGCGCAAACAGCTGTTGATCGTGAATCACCGCCACCACGGCAAAAAACACCACCAGCAACGCCGTGAACGGCATGGCGTCCTTGAATGCACTGCCCAAACGATGCTCGTCAGTGATGCCGGTAAACGCGGTGATCAACACAATCACCATCAACCCGATCAGGCCGACTTCGGCGATGTGAAAAGCCAGGCAGCCAATCAGAATCAATGCCGCAGCGCCTTGCACCAGCAGTGCTGCGCGTTGGCGCGCCGTGCGTTCAGCATTGTCTTCAGCGGCGTAGTTAGCCAACACGGCGCGAACATTGTCCGGCAGCAGCGTGCCGTAGCCGAACCAGCGCAGCTTCTCCAGCAGCACGCAGGTGACCAGACCCGCTGCCAGCACTGGCATCGACACTGGAGCGACTTTCTGGAAGAACTCGCCGAAGTGCCAGCCCATTTCGTGGCCGATCAACAGGTTCTGCGGCTCACCGACCAGTGTGCACACGCCGCCCAACGCCGTACCGACAGCGCCGTGCATCAACAGGCTGCGCAGGAAAGCGCGGAATTGTTCCAGGTCCTCGTGATGCAGTTTCGGCAGGTTCTCGTCGTCAGCAAACTCGCTGTCCTGGCGCGGATCATTGCCGGAAGCGACGCGGTGATAAACGGAATAGAAACCGACCGCTGCACTGATGATCACAGCGGTCACTGTCAATGCATCGAGAAACGCCGACAAAAACGCCGAGAGGAAGCAGAACATCAAGGCCAACGCCGCTTTGGAGCGCACGCCCAACAACAGGCGCGAGAATAGAAATAGCAGCAGGTCTTTCATGAAATAGATGCCCGCCACCATGAACATCAGCAACAGGATCACCGGGAAGTTGTGCACCAGTTCATCGTAAAGTGCTTGCGGGGTGGTCATCTTCAACAGCAAGGCTTCGATCAACAGCAAGCCGCCGGGCATCAGCGGATAACACTTGAGCGCCATGGCCAGAGTGAAGATGAATTCGATCACCAGCAGCCAGCCGGCCGCGACCGGGCCAACGGTGAACAGCACCAGCGCATTGAGGATGAGGAAACCGACAATGGTCGCCTTGTACCAGCGTGGCGAGTGCCCGAGAAAATTATGCGCGAACGCCTGGGCCATTGAACCGGACATCGGCAGCTCCTTTTATTAAGAAGCGCGAAAGTTGCCGGATGTGTCGGGGAAGATCAAGCTGCTCGTCGATTTAATCCCCGTCGTCGCCGTTGAAGCAGGTTTTTTTAGACCATTCGCGGGGCCAAACAACAAGACCCGCCGAGTTATCGCTCGACGGGTCATGTTGACGATGAAACAGAACTACCGTTGCGGCAGTTTCTCAGACGCTACATGGATCATCCAAGGTTCCGAGTGGCGATCCGGTTCGGATTCAGATCGGCAGATGAACGTATAACTATTGCCGTGGAGTAAGTCCTTAATAGGGGTAATGAAAACCCCGTATTCATTTGCGTCGAAGACAACCCCTTCATGGGCATCACTGAGGATCCGGCCAGATTCGTTCGGCTTGGCCGTGCCAATCAGAACCACTGCTGTCTGCGTTGTGGTTTCGCCATCTTTGATGGGCTGATAATTTCCCAGGCCGTATCCAAATTGAATACTCAGCAATGCCGGTTTTTCGATCTCGACATGCCAGGGGGCTGATTGTTTGCCGTTTAACTCTCGAGCGACGAAATTATGCTTGCCTGGCTTAAGGCCTGTGAGGTGGGCGCTCCAGTGCCCGCTGTTATCGACATTGAGCAAGCGAAGCACAATACCGTTATCCAGAAGATCCACCACCTGGCCAGGTACGCCCTTGCCGATAAACCTCAGGTCGGTATGAACTGTACTTGAACCGTTTCCGATGGGCTGGTCGTCTGGCCCTTTTATAGATTCGATTAATAGCTGATCTAGTGCAGCAATGGTAACCACCCAGGGCGATGATTCTTGTCCATACTCGTCTAGCACGGTGTATACGTGAGTACCCAGCGACTGGTTAAAAAGTTCTGTTGTAAAGTGGCCAGTCGCGTCTACATGAACAGGGGCAATCGGGGTTCCTCTATCCAGAATATCCGCCGGTCTCGCCGGAGTGGCCACGCCTTTGATAAAAAAGTCGCTCACCGTGACAACACTGTCGGGTTCGATGTAATTCCCCTCTGGATCGGTGAGTTCGAGGATCCGCGGTTCGATCTTGCTAGCACGCGTGCTCGAGGCTTCAACTTGCGTCAGTTGTCCAGATAGTTTCTCTTGATCAGTCATTCAAAAATTCCTTTTTTCAGGTTCAACGCGCAGCCATCTGCGCGTGTCGCTATCTGAGCGCCGATCAATGGCAGTGTCTACTGTCAGAAATTACAGGTGCAGGGCTAAATCCGATGAATGGCAGCGCTGCTGCCCTTCGCTTGACTAGTGATTGAAATACCGCGCCACCATTGCCCGGTAGTTGCCATCGAGCGAATAACCGCCAACGAGGATGGCGCCATCCGCTTGCACGGCCAGCGAGTTGGCCGTATCCAGGCTGCGACCCAGGCGCGTGCGCAGCCAGCCTTTGCCATCGCCGAAGCTGTGATCCAGGCTGCCGTCACTCAGGTAGCGGGCAACAATAAAATCCGCTTCGATCCCGCCAATGGTTGCACCGACCGCGATGATGCGGCCGTCCGCCATGCGTTGGGCGGCGCTCCATTGACAGCCGCTGGGGCCGATTTCCAGCAGCAGTGGTTGCCCGCCATGGTTGTGCAGGTTCGGGCGGCCATTGGTGTGCACGCTGTAGGCCATGCAACGAATCGGGTCGCGACTGCTGCCGAAACAGTGCAGCGCATCGGTGGATTCAATGACCTGACTGACCTGAGCGCTTTGGCTGTGAGCCTTGAACGCCATGAATCCGTCCACGGCAAAACGCTCGTCGAGGCGGCCGTCGGGCAGGTAGCGCGCTAACAGACCCTCCTGCGGAAAGTCGATGGAGCCTGCCACGACAATCCGCCCATCCTTTTGCAGCAGCAGGCTGCTGAGCCAGGTGTTGAGCAGCAAGTGGCGAATCATCACGAAGCCGCGGCCGTTGAAGGTTTCATCGAGGCTGCCGTCAGGCTTGAGGCGGATCAGCATGCCGGCATGGTCGGCGAGTTCGAAGTGGTGATTGGCGATCAACAGAATATGGCCGTCGTCCTGGACGACAAAGTCGCAGGCTTCAGCACCCGGGACGCCCGGCGGCAGCCAGGCATCACGGCTGCCCATGGACAGGTCACCGGGCAGGCGCACCACCTGACGACCGTTGTCACCGAAGCTCTGGTCCGGTTTGCCCTGTGCATCGAACAAGGCCAGCGCCGGCAAGGTGCGATGCGTGTTTTCATAATGCAGGCCGGCGAGCAGGATGCGCCCGTCGGGCAGTGCCTGGACTTTGCCGGCGGTGGCTTCGAAGCCCGGGGCAAAGGTATCGATCACGCTGCCTTGATCGCCAAAGGCCAGGTCGGCTGAGCCATCGGCGAGCATGCGGGCCAGGCCGAAACGGCTGCCGGCGGCGGTGCCGACTTTGGCGGCGACGAGGATCCGCCCCTGAGCATCGAGCGCGATATCTTCCGTCAGGCTGGACACGCTGCCCGCGAAATACACTTGGGCGACGCCGGTGGCGGCAAACGTTCTGTCGAGTTGACCGGCCTGATTCGACAACGTCGTCGGTAATGCCGGCAGCGCAAAAGTGTTCAGGGTGGACATGCACGCATCTCCTTGCGAGTTGACCTTTACCGGAAACCGGAGGTAACTGCATGAGCGGAACATTCAATCCCTGAACCGGGAGAAGTACAACTGTAAGAACTAACAGGTGGAGGGTCGCACTGTGCCAGAACAGTGTCTTTTTGAACCAATAGCAAGCCGCCCAAGCAGTTAAGCCTGAACAAGTTGCAAATAGTTGTACAAAAGTACGGAGAGTTAAAAGATTAGAACTAACAGAGTAGGGCGGATGACCTGAACGTCATCCGCATCGCCCGGCTGTTAGTGTGGCATCGACCAGGATTGCAGGCTGTAGCCTTCTTCGCTGAGTTCAGCGCGAGCCTGCTGCAGCAGTTGCTCGAGTTGCGCTGGATCGGAGTAGGCGCTGCTCGGGATCTGTTTGCGACCGATGTGCGAATTGGTCCGGTCGATCACGGTCAGGCTGAGCTCGCCATTGCCGTCTTGTGGCGCCCAGGCCACGCACTGGAACGGTTTGAACGCATGGTTGGCAATCAAAACAGCTTCGTTGATACGGAGCGGGGCGGTCATGGGGTTTTCTCTCTGTCGTGCCCAATCAAGTGATGTGCCGTCGGTTGGGCTTACCGTTCGGCTGGTACTTGTACTGATGCACCGAACCCGTAGGCAGGTCACACAGGAAACAAAGAAATTTCAACTTTCTTTCATGAAGTTGTTTTGCAGGCAGGGTTTGAAAGCTCACTGAAAGCTTGAAACAGCAATTTAGTCGATAGCTAACTAACAACCTGGTTTCTTATAACGTGTTTGCTTGTACGCCTATAAGCAATCGATACAAGGCCCTGTCAAAATCTTGCTAATGTTACAGTCGGGTCTGCCAAATGACTGTTTTTACAATCATTTCTAATAATTTGGCGCCAAGGAACAGTCATGAGCGAAGCGCCTGCGTTACGACGTTTATTGGTGGTCGATCCTTGCGACGACTGCCACCGCTTATTGCCCGGATTACGCGCCGTAGGTTGGGATGTTGATAGCTGTACCCTGGAAAACGCCGCCGATCGAAGTTGTGATGTCGGCTTGCTGCGATTGCAGCCGTTTCACCTCGAGCGTCCCGAAGCCGTCAAGGAACTGATCAGCCGTAGCGGCACCGAATGGATCGCCGTACTCAATCAGGAAGTCCTGCGTCTACAAAATGTCGGCGATTTCGTCTGCGAATGGTTCTTCGATTTCCATACCCTGCCGTTCGACGTTTCGCGAGTGCAGGTCACCCTCGGGCGGGCGTTCGGCATGGCGCGTTTGCGCGGGCAGGGCACGATTCACGTCGATCAGCCGGAACATGAACTGCTCGGCGACAGCAAACCGATCCGTGAACTGCGCAAACTACTCAGCAAACTGGCACCGACCGAATCGCCTGTGTTGATCCGCGGCGAGAGCGGTACCGGTAAAGAACTCGTTGCGCGCACGCTGCACCGGCAATCCCAGCGCCACAGCAAACCGTTTGTGGCAATCAACTGCGGGGCGATTCCCGAGCATTTGATTCAATCCGAGCTGTTCGGTCACGAGAAGGGTGCGTTCACCGGCGCGCATCAGCGCAAGGTCGGGCGCATTGAGGCGGCCAATGGCGGCACGTTGTTCCTCGATGAAATCGGTGATCTGCCGCTGGAACTGCAAGCCAATCTGTTGCGTTTTCTGCAGGAAAAACACATCGAGCGCGTCGGCGGCAGTCAGCCGATTCCGGTGGATGTGCGTGTGCTGGCGGCGACCCACGTCGACCTTGAGGCGGCCATCGAGAAGAAGCGTTTTCGCGAAGACCTGTATTACCGGCTCAACGTGCTGCAAGTCGTCACCGCGCCGCTGCGTGAACGCCATGGTGATCTCTCGATGCTGGCCAACCACTTTTCCCACTTCTACAGCCATGAAACCGGTCGCCGCCCGCGCAGCTTCAGTGAGGACGCGCTGATTGCCATGGGCAAACATGACTGGCCGGGCAACGTCCGGGAACTGGCCAACCGTGTAAGGCGCGGACTGGTGCTGGCCGAGGGTCGGCAGATCGAGGCCCGCGATCTCGGGCTGATCAGTCAGCACTCGATCGCCACACCGATGGGCACGCTGGAAGATTACAAAACCCGCGCCGAGCGCCAGGCGTTGTGCGATGTGTTGAATCGGCACAGCGATAATCTCAGTGTGGCGGCTAAAGTCCTCGGCGTATCACGGCCGACGTTTTATCGCCTGCTGCATAAACACCAGATTCGTTAGATACCTGAAGATCAAAAGATCGCAGCCTTCGGCAGCTCCTACATCGGATTTGGGTAATCCCTGTAGGAGCTGCCGAAGGCTGCGATCTTTTGCTTTTGCTTAGAAGTAGTACGGGAATTTCAGGCTGAAGGAAAAGTCCGGGGCATCGTCGGTCATGCCGATGGACAGGTTGGGCACGATGGTCAGGTTGTCGGTGGCCGCAATGGTCATGCCGACGTTGAAGTAACCGGCGTTGGCGTCGCTGGACACTACCGATTCCCAATCGCCGCCATCCTGTTTCAACTTGCTCTTGCGTTGCACCAGATCAGACACCGAGAACGACATACTCATCTTCTCGTTCAGCGCAAACGCAATACCGGCGCCGATCTGGAAGCTGTCGCCGATCTTTACCTTGCCCGGGTTTTTCTGGTTGACCGTCGAGCTGATGTCGTCGAACGACTCCTCCAGGTTGTGGGTGTAGGACAAGCTGCCGAACAGCACCGCCGGGTCGAACGTCTTGACCAGCGAAATGCCCGGCGTGATCGACCAGACGCCGTTGCCGGTGGGCAGGGTGTCAGGCACAAACAGATTGGAGTTGGCATCGGTCTGGCGCAGTTTGATCCCGAACGGATCCTTGCCGGTTGGCGCCTTGACCCGCAGGGTGACCACCGCGTCCGGCGTATTGACCGACTCGTCCAGGAACTTGTAAGCGATGCCGAAGTTGACGTCGCCAATGGTGGGATCCTTGGTGACGGTTTCTTCTGTAGTGACACCCGCTGCGCCCTCATTGCCGCCGCCCGACTGATAAGTCGATTCGCGATACACCACGGGCACGTTCAGGTCGAACTGCCAGCGGTTGTCGAAGTTGTAGCGGCCCGTCAGGTCGAGGGTCCAGGTGTCGGCCTTGATCCGGTCGAGGTTGATGTTGCCGAGAAAGATCGAGTCGAGCGCCAGGAAGCCATTGAGAATCAGCTGACGGGTGTCATAGCGCGAATAGGTGATGCCGGTTTCGACGCTGAACTTGCCGCCGCCGAAGAAGCCGCTGGCCTCGTCGTACAGGTTGGAAACGCTCTGCGCCGGTTGTGAATCGTCAGCCAGCGATTGCCCGTAAGAAGCGCCACTGCCCCCGGCGGCGCCTCCTGATGCTGCTGCCGCACCGGTGCCGGTGGCGACGCGGTTGCCTTTCATGTCCGACGGCGATTTTGCCAGCCGTTTTGGTTGTGGGGCGGCGGGTTGTTCTTCAACCTGGCGGACTCGTTGTTCGAGAACCGCCAGGGCCTTTTGTTGCACTTCGTATCGTTGTTTCAGCTCCAGAAGTTCCTGTTTCAGGGCCGCTACATCTGCATCCGGTGCTGCTTGCAGCATCGCCGCAGGGAGAAGAGTGCTCAAACACACTGCGGCACGCAGTGATACTGATCGATACATGAATAAGCCGTCCCTTTAAGCCCAATGATCGAGACTCAGCGTAGTTCAATATCCAATACTGCGTAGGGCCCCGAGTTGAGTCAGGTTGCAATCCAGTGCGCCGGCGCTTCTGCCGTTGTTATTGAGTACGACGTTAAGTTGAGTCAGGTTGTTGACCACGTTGGCACTGCCGAGCAGGCGGGTGTTCTGCAGTAAGCCGCTGGAGGCGACCTGTTGCAGCGCCGTACCTTGATTGCCACTGGCTTGTATCGCCATTTGCACGCCACCCGTACCGGTTGCCGACACCGCGACATTGCCGGCGGCATTGCTGCCGGAAATGGTCTGGCCGGCCATCAGGGCCTGGCCCTGTACGGGGGCGAGTGCTGGCGCCTGACTGGCTTCCTTGACGTTGATGGCGACGTTGTTGTTCGCCGTGTTGCCGTCACCCGCCGCGCGTACGCTCTGGGTCACGCCCGACGATGAGTTAAGGCCGGCACCGCCGATAATCGATCCGGTGCCCAGTTCCGGCGTATTGCCGTTGCCCATCTCCTTGATGGTCGACACGTAGAATTCTGGTTTGATTGTGGCCTGTTGCACCTGCATGGATGCAGATGCTCCGATCAGGTCTCCGCTGGCGTTGCGCCAGGTACTGCTCATGACAATGCCGAAGCTGATAATTCGCCCCGGCATGACATAACGACCACGCAGCTCGGCGAGCTCCTGGTCCTTGATTTCTATGGGTTTGAATCCTGCATTGGCATAGCCTGACGCACTCGCTGCCAGGCAGGCGGCGGCCAGCCAGTATGAGGTTTTCATCTGCTGCTCCCGGGACATCCAGTCCCATTTTCTATAATCGGCGATTAAAAGAAGTCGCTCTGAATGAACCCGAAATCCATCAATTCAGCATCTTTGACCGGGTTGAAACCGTCGAGTGTGTTCTTGGCCGTCAAGGGCACCGGAGGGCTGCGCAAGGCGTTGGCCTTGTCATATCCGGGACCGACGATCGCGAAGACAATGCCGTTCCAACCTTTGACAAAGTCATCATGTTTGTAGCGTTTATGGCCGAGAACCGGGTCTCCGATGTAAACCCAATCCTTGTCCGAACGCTGCAACACGACGAAATGCTTGTAGCCGCGAATTTCCATCAGTACCACCACCGGGATGGTTACCGCTTCGAGCTTTTCCGGTGGAATCTTGTAACCCCTGGCGCGCATGCCGATGCTTTCTATGTAGCGCTTCATGTCGAGCATGGAAAAACCTTGAGTACGAACAAGGTCCTGGTCAGCGTTGACCAGCATGCCTTTGATGATGTGCTCCTCATCGACGTCGAGCCAATAGGCCTGGCGTAATACCGTTGCCAGTGCAGCGGCGCCGCAGCTGAAATCGGTTTTCTGTTCGACGATGTCGGCAAACTTGCGCTCACGGATGCTCTGCACGTTTTTGTAGACGAGCGTGCCACCCGGCAGGGCAGCGACGGGCATCTGACCGGCCTGAGTCAGGCCACAGACGAAAAGCAGAGTGAAGAGGGCAGTCTTACGCATGATCGATACGCCTTTGCGGACTGAGGAAAAGCCCCGTTTCCGGGGCTTTCGTTTCGATCGCGATTACAGGCAGGCTCTGCAGCCAGCAGCGATGGACAGCGAGTTGCTTTGTTGGTTGCCCACACCAGACGAGACGTTGGCTCCGCCGTTGCCGGAGAAGTTGTTCATCGAGTTGGTCATGTTGGCATTGTTGACGACAGGGGCTTTCCAGCCATCTTTGGTCATCACTTGTTGAGTGGTTACGCCAGCGAGGCCAAAAGTACCGACGGCTTCGAATTTGGCTTTCTGGTCATCGTTGCCACCGTGGCCGCCGCCACGATTGCCATAACCGCCGTGGTGGTCATCATCTTCGATGGTTGCAGTGCCTTTGGCTTTGAACACGCCAGCGGCCGCGTAGGTGCCGGTGAGGGTGTCGGTTTTGTAGGTCTGCACGCCTTTGTTTTCTACAACCAGGCCAGTGGAAGACTGGTTGGCAGAAGCAGCAGCCTGAGCTACGCGGCCACCGGATACGGCGATCGCCAGGTTGTTTTTCTGCTGGTTGAAGTTGCCGGCAGTGACGTTGATGCCGATGTTGCCGGAACCATTGTTGCCTGCATTGTTGAGCGTAGCGTTATTGAAGGTGGACGAGTTTTTCACGTAGTTGTTGTTGTTGACCTGAGTTGCACTCGAGGCAGCAACAGCTGTGCCGAAGATGAAACTTTCGTCGGCAGTCGCCAGGGCGGCGGCGTTGTCTTGTTGGTTGCCGTCGCCGGCTGCTACGTTGGCGCCCATGTTGCCGTTGGAGCCATTGAGCGAGTCGCTGGCGTTGGCGTTGTTGAGGGTGCCCTGGTTTTTCACCACGTTGCCGTCACTGTTTTGTTCGTCGAGTACTGCAGCCCCGGCGCCGGCGGTGATTTGCAGAAGTTGTTCCAGGGAAGGGCCTTTAGGCTGGTTATTACCATGGCCGTTACCGTGCCCGTTGCCGTGGCCATTACCATGATCGTCATCACGACCGCCTGCCTGTGCTGCGATTGCCATCACTGCTGCAAGTGCGAAAACCAGTGGTTTGAGAGCCATTGTAGGTTTCATGGTGTTTCTCCATCGTGCTTATTAGTTGGTTAAGTGTTGGTACTTTCTAATTGCACTGCTTTTGTTGTTTGGGTCAGTCAGCGACCCGGATGCTCAGGGTGTTAGCCATTCGGTTCCCCACCCCGGCACTCTGGTTCACCTGGATTACCCCGCGGCTGCCGGTGAAGGCCTGATCACTTGTCGTGACCTGGCGACTGCCGGGTGAGGTACCAGTTGCTCCTGAGCTCGGTAAAAGCGCCACGTTCTGTTGCGAAAGGGCACTGTCGTCAACGCTCTGCGGGGCAGCACTGATGCTGACGCGCGTGACGTTGGCCATCTGGTTGTTGGCCCCGGCGCCCTGGTTCACACCGAGGATGCCGTTGCCATTACTGAAAGAGGTGCCGCCAATGGATGCGCTGGCGTCGATGGAGCGCGAGGCCGGTGTGTCGATTTTCTGCATGACGCTGGTACTGGCGTGGGATTCGGTGCCGATTGCCACTGCCTTGACGTTGGTTTGTTGCATTTGATCGCCAGCCGCCTGGTTGACGTTGAAGTTGCCGCGGTACTGCACCCCTGAATCTTGAATGTTGGCCTTGTTCACTGAACCAGGATCAGCAGCCATGGCAGTGGTGCAACCGAGCAGGGCAAGCAGAAGGAGTGAACGATTCATTTCATTGGCCTCCGGCCATGCGGGTCAGAGGGGCAAGGCCGGAACTCATGGCGCGGTTGATCGTGCCGGAAATCGCACCGCCGGAACCGCCGCCGTGTCCTGCACTCATACCGGGCATGCCGTTGGGATTGGTGACGGTGTTGAGGCCTGGCAGATTGGCGCCAGCCTGGACATTGTTGACGGTGCGGAACGCGCTGCCGCTGGCGACACCGGCGAAGTCGCCGTCGCTCAATTCGGTGCTGTTCATGGTGGAGTTGATGCGTGCGGACGGGTTGGCGTTGACAGTGGTCGGGTAGGGGTCTTTGCCACCGTTGCGACCGATCGGAATAGGCTGAACATCGCGGTTGAGGACGATGACACCATTACCTTCTGCGTGGACGTTCAAACTGAGCAATGTGCTGGCTGCTGATCCGATCAGCAGAAGGCAGGTCAAACCTTTTTGGATATTCCCCACGGCTGCAATTCCTTCTTCAGTGGGCTGGCCCGAGTCAGCGTTGTGAAGGAGAGAGCGAAAGCTGTGCCGCTTTTTAAATGTTTTTGCATTTCAATGAGTTGGCAAATAAACACGCGCAGCTGAAACACAAGCTGTTTCAGCGTTGAAACACCCACCGGCGCGCTGAGCTGTCTATTGGCTGAACAAAGCTCTGGAACAAGGGTTTGCGACGATGTGTTTCAAGCGCGTAACAACTCGGATGACAAAGTCGTGAACAGTGTTGAAACGGGCACTCTGCACGTCAACGAGTGTTTCAGAATCGGACACTTTGTCCCCAAAACAGGGGAAAGTGTCGGGGAAGGTGACCCAATGATCGGGTCACTCGGCCAGTAATTGCTCGACAGCGGCAAAGGCCTGCAGTTGGCGTTCGGCCCAATTGCCTTGAATGATCAGAAAGCGCTGATGGTGGTTTTCCAGCCAGTTTTGCGTGGACTGGTAAAACGCCAGACGCTCGCCCAGATCCGGTTGGCAGCGCTGACCGTCATCGGTCCAGTCGACCTGTTCCGGGGACAAAAGAAGGTGCAGGTCGTAATGCCGTGCCAACAGCTCGGTTTCCAGCCAGCCCGGACAGTCGGCAAACAGGGTATGGCTCCACAGCATGTTGCTCAGCAAATGGGTGTCGAGGATCAGCAGCGCAGGCTGTTGCGCCCGCGCTTCATCTTCCCATTGCAGTTGGCCCCGAGCGATATCAGGGATGTCGGCAAGGCACGTATCGCGGGGATTGAGTTCGATAAACCGACGCACGTATTCATCCACGCGCAAGCCGCCAAAGCGTTGTTGCAGGCCCGCTGCCAGCCAGCTCTTGCCGGTGGATTCGGGCCCGGTCAGGACCACAACCTTCATGGGCGCAACGCCGGGTCGGCGCGCCATTCGCGAAAGCCTTGAATCGCCAGCAAGGTGAACAGACCGTACAGCGCGGCGGTGAGGTACAGCCCCTTATAGATGAACAAGCCGACAAAGATCACATCGAGCACAAACCACAACGCCCAGCATTGCAGCCGCTTTTGCGCCATCCACAGTTGCGCAACCAGGCTGAAACCGGTGAGCGCCGCATCGAGCCACGGTTGCGCGGCGTCGGTCCAGTGGGCCATGGCCGCGCCGAGCAGCAGGCTGCCGACCGCGCCAGCACCGAGGCCGATCAGGATAGAGCGTTGATCGAGGCGAGTGACCTCGCGGCCGTCATGCATCGTCCCGGCGCGGGTCCATTGCCACCAGCCATAGACTTGCAACGCGGCGTAGATCACTTGCAGCAACATGTCCGAGTACAGTTTCACTTCAAAGAAGATCCAGCTATAGAGCAAGACCATGACCAGGCCGATCGGCCAGCACCACGGATTCTGTTTGACCGTCAGCCAGACGGCGATCACACCGAGCGCGGCGGCAAACAGTTCAAGCCCGGACATGGCGGTTCCTTGGGGGAAATTGAGGAGGGGGCGGATTGTACTGCATTGGGCCAAGCCCCTCACCCTAACCCTCTCCCAGGGGGAGAGGGGACTGACCGAGTTGGATGTTCGAGATACGCCGACCTGATCTTTCTGCGTTGAATCCATAATCGACTCGATTTTTCAGGTCGACGTATAGCTTGAGACACCTCGGTCGGCCCCCTCTCCTCGGGGAGAGGGCTGGAGTGAGGGGGGGCTCACCAGAGTTACACGGGTCAGACGCGGAACTGGCGCAGGAGGGCGTTCAGTTGTTCGCTCAATTGGCCGAGGCGCAGGCTGGCCGCACTCGACTGCTCGGCCGCGATTGCAGTACTGTGCGAGAGGCCGGCCGCTTGAGTGACGTTCTGATTGATGTCCTCGACCACATGCGCCTGTTGCAACGTAGCGCTGGCAATCGACGCATTCAGGCCGTTGAGATTGCGCAACGCCTGGCCAATGGCATTCAGACTCGCCCCGGCCAGTCCCGCTTGCTCGATGGTCAATTGCGACGCTTTGCTGCTGTCGCCGATTACCTTAACGGCGGCTTCGGAATGGTTCTGCAAGCGTTCGATCATCGACTGGATTTCCGCAGTCGATTTCTGCGTCCGCTGCGCCAACAAGCGCACTTCGTCCGCCACCACGGCAAAGCCGCGACCTTGTTCACCGGCCCGGGCTGCTTCGATCGCGGCGTTGAGCGCGAGCAGGTTGGTCTGCTCGGCAATCGAGCGGATCACTTCCAATACGCTGCCAATCTGGGTGCTTTCGGCAGCCAGGGTGCGAATCACTTCAACGGCTTGATCAATGGTGCCGGACAGTTTGTCGATCTGCTGCAAGCTGCCATCGATGTTGATCTGGCCCTGTTGCGCCTGCGCTTCGGCGTCACGCATTTCGGCGGCGGCATGCTCGGCGTTCTTCGCCACATCTTGCACGCCATAGGTCACTTCGTTGATCGCCGTGGCCACCAGCTCCATCTGCTGCGATTGCTGCTGGCTGCGTTGCTGGGCCTGCGAGGCGTCGTTGCCCAGTTCGCTGGACGACTGGCCCAGCGCACTGGCCGACACCTGCAGATCACCGATCACGCGACGCAGTTTGGCGGTAAAGGCATTGAAGTGATGCGCAAGCTCGGTGACTTCATCCTTGCCATGGGTATCGAGGCTGCGGGTCAGGTCGCTTTCACCGCTGGCAATGTTGGCCATGGCGTTCACGGTTTCCTGTAGCGGACGGACGATGCTGCGCGCGATCAGGATCACCAGCAACGCCATGATCAGCGCAATCGCCAGGCCGATGACCGTGGCTTTGATCACCTGACCCTGGAACTCCGCCTGTACGTCATCGACGTAAACCCCGGAGCCAAGCACCCAGCCCCACGGTTCGAACAGTTTGACGTAGGAAGTCTTGGCTACCGGCTCGCTGGCGCCCGGTTTTGGCCAACGATAGTCGACCATGCCGGCGCCTTTGGCCTTGGCGATGGCAACCATTTCGTTGAACACCGCAAAACCGTCCGGATCGCGGATCGCCGAAAGGTTCTGCCCTTCGAGTTTGGGGTTGGTCGGGTGCATGACCATCACGGGCGTGAGGTCGTTGATCCAGAAATAATCGCTCTGGTCGTAGCGCAGACCCCGAATGGCGGTGAGGGCCTGTTTCTGCGCGGCGTCTTTGCTGAGGGTGCCAGCGGTTTCGAGGTCGTGGTAATAGGTCAGCAGGCCGCTGGCCGTCTGTACCACGTGCTGGGTTTTCTGGGCCTTGGCGTGATAGAGATCGTCGTGGATCTGCTTGAGCATCAACACGCCCAAGGTCAGCAACATGACCACCGCCACAATCAAGATGAGCCACAAGCGTCGGCTGATCGACACGCTGCGCAAGCTGTTCATAACGCTGTCACTCCGGATTCTTTTTCTTGTAATAAACGACCGCCAGCATCCAACCACGATTTCGTGAGCGGGCATACGCGACCCAAGTCGTATAACGCGGCAGCGCTATTAAGGCTTGTCTGTTAGGATTTCGGCCCCGCGCGTGAAAACCTGAATCCAAATTGATATTTCACGGAATTTTGACCGTTTCGTGTGGATCCTGTGCGCGCGGAATCGGTACAGCCATAACCAGCTACGCTGATCGCAGTGAACGAAAAAAAATACTATCGGGGCATGCCGACGCGCATCGCTCTTTGGGGGATTGATGGATCTTTGGACGGCCTTGCAGGCACTGATACTAGGAGTTGTAGAGGGGCTGACGGAGTTTTTGCCCATTTCCAGTACCGGACACCAGATCATTGTTGCCGACTTGCTCGAGTTCGGCGGCGAACGGGCCATGGCGTTCAATATCATCATCCAGCTCGGCGCGATCCTCGCGGTGGTCTGGGAGTTTCGACGCAAGATCTTCGATGTGGTCATCGGTTTGCCGACGCAGCCCAGTGCACGGCGTTTCACCGCCAACCTGCTGATCGCGTTTCTGCCCGCGGTGGTGCTGGGCGTGATCTTTGCCGACCTGATCCACGAATACCTGTTCAACCCGATTACCGTCGCGGCCGCGCTGGTGGTGGGCGGCATCATCATGTTGTGGGCGGAAAAGCGTCAGCATGAAGTGCACGCCGAAACGGTCGACGAGATCACCTGGAAAGATGCCTTGAAGGTCGGCTTCGCCCAGTGTCTGGCGATGATCCCCGGCACCTCGCGTTCCGGCTCGACGATCATTGGCGGTTTGCTGTTCGGCCTGTCGCGCAAGACCGCCACCGAGTTCTCTTTTTTTCTGGCCATGCCGACCATGGTCGGTGCGGCGGTCTACTCGGGCTACAAGTATCGCCACCTGTTTGTGCCGGCGGACTTCCCGGTGTTCGCCATCGGGTTTGTCACCGCATTCATCTTCGCCATGATCGCCGTGCGCGGTTTGCTCAAGTTCATCGCCAGCCACAGCTATGCGGCGTTCGCCTGGTATCGGATCGTCTTCGGTCTGCTGATTCTGGCGACCTGGCAGTTTGGCTGGGTTGACTGGGCGGCGGCCCGGCCATGAGTGATTCCCGCGCACGCCGGCCTGAAGGGCGACCTTCGGGCGGCAACCACATCCAGAACCTCAAGCTGAAACTGCTGGTTCTGCTGATCGTCTGCGCGCTGCCGCTGTTCGGCTCAGTGTCGATGTGGCTGCGCGGGATTTCGCTGGTGCCGTTGGCGGCTTACGGGGTCGTCAGCGTCTTGGCGTTCTTCATGTACTGGGCAGACAAGCGCAAGGCGCGCACGGATGCCTGGCGCACGCCAGAGAACATCCTGCATGCGGTGGAACTGGCCGGCGGCTGGCCGGGCGCGTTGATCGCCCAGCAGGTGTTCCGGCACAAGACGCGCAAGGTGTCGTTTCAGATTCTGTTCTGGGTGATTGTGGTGTTGCATCAGGTGTTCTGGATCGACCAGCTGTTTCTTGGCTCGAATCTGCTGGCGCTGTTCTGAATACACCGCAATTCCCTATGTAGGAGTGAGCCTGCTCGCGATAGCGGAGTGTCAGTCAGAGAAATTCCAACTGACACTCCGCTATCGCGAGCAGGCTCACTCCTACAGGGATTGGGGTTACAGCAACAAACCGATTTGGGTTTTCTTCGGCAACTTGCTCACCACCAGTTGATGCGAACGCTGCAACAACCCCTGCAACTCCTCGGCACCCAACGGGTAGGGCGGGTGCATGATGATCCACTGCGCCCGCGCCAGATACGGCGCCGGATGAATCCCCGGGCGGTCGCAATGGCCGAGAAACAGATCCTTGTCGACCTTGAACGCCAGCGAGTCTCCGCGCAGCCCCTGCAAAGCAAACATCTTGTTGCCGGCAATCGAGAACACCCGCACGCCACCCCATTTGTAATCTTCCCGAGCGCCCGGCAATGCCAGGCAGAACGCTGCCACATCGGCTTCGCTCATCTTTCCCTTGCTCATAACAACCGCTCCCCACAGGCATTGAACGACTCGACCAGATGATCGATCCACGCGCGCACCGCCGGCATCACCCCGCGTCGATGCGGATACACCGCTTGCAGCCAGCCGCCGGGCAATGACCACTCTGGCAGCATCTGCACCAGCGTGCCGTTTTCCAGCTCCGCCTCGCAATACATCATCGGCAACAGGGTAAAGCCCTGACCGGCCAGAACGCAGGCCTTGCGTACGACAAAATCATCGATGCCCAGGCGGGCTTCCATGTTCAGTTCGAAACTGTGGCCCTGCTGATCGAGCAAACGCACATGCACCATGCGATCCGCCTCCAGCGCACCCAGCACCGGCAGATTTTTCAGGTCTTGCGGGTGGTTGACCGTGTGGCCCTGCAAAAACGCCGGACTGGCCACCACGACCATTTGCGCCTGACGCAAGCGCCGGGTGACCAGCAACGGATCCTCATCACCGTGTTCACGCACGCGCAGCGCCACATCAAAGCCTTCGCCGACCAGATCGACGCGGCGATTGAGCAAGACGACTTCAAGTTGCACCTGCGGGAATTTACCGAGAAATTCGCTGATCACCCACGGCAGCATCTCATGCGCCAAACCGGTCGGGCATGACACCCGCAAACGTCCACGCGGCTCGCTGGACATGCTCGCCACCGCCTCATCGGCCATCTCCGCTTCCAGCAACATCGCCTGGCAGTGACGCAAATAACGCTCGCCCACCGCCGTAAGGTTCAACTGCCGGGTGGTGCGTTGCAGCAAACGCGCGCCGAGGCGTTCTTCCAGTTCGGCAATGCGCCGCGACAGCCGTGACTTGGGAATGCCCAGCAAACGCCCGGCCGCGGCAAAACCGCCGGCCTCGACGACTTTGGCGAAATAGTAAAGATCGTTGAGGTCTTGCATAGGGAGATCCAACTGTTCTATCAGTGGGACAAACTATCGCATTTCAGGCGGCTAATCATCCATTGGTTTCTTGCGTAGGATTGTCTCCATTCCGTCGCCACCGGCGATTCCTTCCAGGAGATTCCACATGAAACTGCTGCATATCGATTCGAGCATTCTGGGCGACAACTCGGCTTCCCGTCAGTTGAGCGGCGAAGTCGTCAAAGCTTGGCAAGCCGCCGAGCCAAGCGCCGTGGTGACCTATCGCGACCTGGCCGCCGATGCCATCAGCCACTTCTCGTCGACCACCCTGGTTGCCGCCGGTACCACCGCTGAGCTGCGTAACGCCGCACAACAGCACGAAGCCGAACTGAGCGCTTCGACCCTAGCCGAGTTCATCGCCGCCGACGCCGTTGTTATCGCGGCTCCGATGTACAACTTCACCGTTCCGACCCAGCTCAAAGCGTGGATCGACCGCGTTGCCGTCGCCGGTCAAACGTTCCGTTACACCGAAGCCGGCCCTGAAGGCCTGTGCGGTGGCAAGAAAGTGGTGATCGTGTCCACTTCCGGCGGTATCCATGCCGGTCAGGCCAGCGGCATCGCTCACGAAGAATACCTGAAGCTGGTACTGGGCTTCCTCGGCATCACCGACATCGAAATCGTCCGTGCCGAAGGCCTGGCGTATGGCGAAGAAGTGCGCAACAACGCCATGACTGCTGCGCAGGCGAAGATCAGCGAGCAATTGTTCGCCGCCGCGTAAGGCTTGCATAAAGAACAGCTGATGTTCAGGTAACCCCCAAAAAACTCTGTATTCTGGTTCCGCAAGGGGCGAATACGGAGTTTTTTGTTTCTGGCTGTTACATAATCTGGCCCAGGTTATGCAGTCACACAATCAGCGTCTGAGTGCATTGTCGTACCGGAACACCCAATCCCCGGCGTTTCTGGCCCGCAACGCCACGGAACTTTCGATTGAGTAACAACAGGGTGGGGCATCCCATGATGCGTCTTTGTGCAGCGTTACTGATTTGCCTGCTCGGCGGCCTGAATTCAGTGCAGGCTGCGCCTGGGCGACACCCGGTGTGGAGCGTCGGTTATCACGAGATGACGTTCCTCGATCCGCTGGATCTGCAACCGATGCGCGCGATTGCCTTCTATCCTTCCAGCGACCGTGAACACATGAGCCTGCTCGAGGGTTACTCCGTCGAGGCTGGCGAAGACACAAAAGTCGCCATCGGCCGTTTTCCGATGCTGATGCTCTCCCACGGCAACACCGGCACGCCGCTGGCGTTGCACGATCTCGCGACATCGCTGGCGCGCAAAGGCTTTGTCGTGGTGGCGGTGATTCACCCCGGCGACAACTCCAAAGACCACAGCCGACTGGGCACCCTGAGCAATCTTTACGGACGTCCGATCCAGATTTCCGAAGCGATCACCGCGACGCTTGGCGACCGCATGCTCGCGCCGTACGTCAACGCCGATCAGGTCGGGGTGATCGGTTATTCGGCGGGCGGCGAGACGGCGTTGATCCTGTCCGGGGCGCAACCGGATCTGGATCGCCTGCGGCGTTATTGCCAGGAGCGTCCGGATGATCGTGATGCGTGCAACACGCAGGGTGAATTGATTGTTGATCGGGATGATCTGCAACCGGTGGCCGATCCGCGTGTTCACGCGTTGCTGCTGATGGCGCCGTTGAGCCTGAAGTTCGGCCGTCACACCTTGGCCGATGTGCATGTGCCGGTGCTGCTTTACAGCGGCGATGGCGACAAACTGGTCGCCTTCGACAAGAACGCGGCGGCGCTGGCGCGCAAACTGCCGACGGCGCCGGATTTCAAATTACTGGCCGGGGCAGGGCACTTCGTCTTTATGGCGCCGTGCAACGAAGAGCAGATTCGCGCGATGCCGGCGTTGTGTACCGATGCTGATGGGGTGGATCGCGAGGATATTCATCGCAACCTCATTTCAGAGGCGGGGCGGTTCTTCTCGCACACGCTGGGTAAACCGACCCGGGCCGGTATGCAGACCGCGGATCAATAACCCCGCAAATCCCCTGTAGGAGTGAGCCTGCTCGCGATAGCGGTTCATCAGAAAAGATTATGTCGACTGACACACCGCTATCGCGAGCAGGCTCACTCCTACAGGGGGCCGCGTCGGACTTCAGGTCGTTGCCCGGCGCTGGAGCAGCAGGGTCAACCCCAGCCCGATCACCGACAACAGCGCCGCACTGAAGAATATCCACGAATACCCCAGATTCAACGCCACCGCGCCCATCAACGGTCCGGCAATCGCCAGCGCCAGATCGAAGAACACCGCGTAGGCGCCGAGACCTGAACCGCGACTGGAACTTGGCACTTGTTTGATCGCCTCAACGCCCAGCGCCGGATACACCAGCGACAAGCCAAACCCCGCCAGCCCCGCGCCGATCAAGGCGAACGCGGTCGACGGCGCCAGCCACAGCATCACCAGCCCCAAGGTTTCGATGGTCATGCAGGCGATAGCGGACCTGAACCCGCCGAAGCGACTGATCGCAGAGATAAACATCAGCCGTGACAGGATGAAGCACACCCCAAACACCGTCAGGCAATACGCCGCGCCGGTCCAGCCACGGTTGAGGTAATAGAGGGTGATGAACGTCGTTAGCGTGCCGTAGCCTATTGAAGCCAGGGTCAGGCTGGCGCCATACGGGGCGATTCGCCCGAACACTGCCCAGAACGGCAGCCGTTCTCCGCGTATCACCGGCACCGAAGGCTTATTGCGGATCAGCAGTAGTGCGCCGGCCGCCAGCACGGCCAGCGCGATGCCGAGGCTGGTGAAGCCGTAATCGGCGACCATCACCACGCCCAACGGCGCACCAATGGCAATCGCGCCATAGGAAGCGATGCCGTTCCAGCCAATCGATTTCGCCGTGTGTTCGACGCCGACCTGGCCCATGCACCAACTGATGGTCCCGACGCCGATCAAACCCTGCGCGATACCGAGCAGCAAACGGCCGATAATCAGAATGATCAGGCTCGCCAGCGGCCAGTCCTGCAACAGCGTGGAGAGCAGCGTCAGCAAACCGCTGAGGACAATCCCCCACAAGCCATAAATGATCGCCCGTTTAGTCCCGATCGTATCCGACATGCGCCCGGCCATCGGCCGGCTGAGCAGGGTGGCCAAGTATTGTGAACCGATCACCAGCCCGGCAATCAACGCGCTGAAACCCAGTTGCTCGTGGACGTAGCCGGGCAACACGGCGATCGGCAGACCGATGCAGAGGAACGCAATAAAGGTGTAGAACACGATGGAAACGATCTGCAGGGTGATCGCCATGGAGCTTTGCGGTGGCAGTTGCTGCGCAGACATGAGGACTCGTTCGCGGGCGGCGGTGGGAGAGTTCGCATCATGGCTTGGGTGTCAGATAAAAGAAAGCAGGCTAACTATCTTTCCAGACTGATCGTTCCCACGCTCTGCGTGGTAACGCCGCCACGGACGCTCCGCGTCCCGCTCGTGTGACGCGGAGCGTCACGGGATGCGTTCCCACGCAGAGCGTGGGAACGATCAGCGTCCTGAATGCAAAAAGCCCTGTCACATGGACAGGGCTTTTTAGATTGCAGCAGCTGTTTAGAACACCACACCCTGACTACGCAGGTAGTCATCGTAAGTGCCGCTGAAGTCGGTCACGCCATCCGGGCTCAGCTCGATGATGCGCGTGGCCAGGGACGATACGAACTCACGGTCGTGGCTGACGAAGATCAGCGTGCCCGGGTAGTTTTCCAGCGCCAGGTTCAGCGCCTCGATCGATTCCATGTCCAGGTGGTTGGTCGGTTCGTCCATGATCAGCACGTTCGGCTTTTGCAGGATCAGCTTGCCGAACAGCATGCGACCTTGCTCACCACCGGAAATCACTTTGACCGACTTGAGGATCTCGTCGTTGGAGAACAGCATGCGGCCCAGAGTACCGCGAATCATCTGCTCGCCCTGAGTCCACTGACCCATCCAGTCGAACAGGGTAACGTCGTCTTCGAAGTCGTGCGCGTGGTCCTGAGCGTAGTAGCCCAGTTCCGCGGCGTCGGTCCACTTGATGGCGCCGGCGTCCGGGGTCAGTTCGTTGACCAGGGTACGCAACAGGGTGGTTTTGCCGATACCGTTCGGGCCGATGATCGCCACGCGCTCGCCGGCTTCAACCTGGAAGCTGAAGTCTTTGAACAGTGGTTTGCCGTCGAAGCCTTTGGCCATTTTTTCGACGATGACCGCCTGGCGGTGCAGCTTCTTGTTCTGATCGAAGCGGATGAACGGGCTCACGCGGCTCGAAGGCTTGACCTCGGCCAGCTGGATCTTGTCGATCGCCTTGGCACGGGAAGTAGCCTGTTTGGCTTTCGAGGCGTTGGCCGAGAAGCGGCTGACGAACGATTGCAGCTCGGAAATCTGTGCTTTCTTCTTGGCGTTGTCCGACAGCAGTTGCTCGCGCGACTGGGTCGCCACGGTCATGTACTCGTCGTAGTTGCCCGGGAACAGACGCAGCTCGCCGTAATCCAGGTCAGCCATGTGCGTGCACACGCTGTTCAGGAAGTGACGGTCGTGGGAGATGATGATCATCAGGCTGTTGCGCTGGGTCAGCACGTTTTCCAGCCAGCGAATGGTGTTGATGTCCAGGTGGTTGGTCGGTTCGTCGAGCAACAGCACTTCCGGATCGGAGAACAGTGCCTGCGCCAGCAAAACGCGCAGTTTCCAGCCCGGCGACACTTCGCTCATCGGGCCGAAGTGCTGCTCGATGCCGATACCCAGGCCCAGCAACAGCTCACCGGCGCGGGATTCGGCGGTGTAGCCGTCCATTTCGGCGAATTCGGTTTCCAGCTCGGCGACAGCCATGCCGTCTTCTTCGCTCATTTCCGGCAGCGAGTAGATGCGGTCGCGCTCGGCCTTGACCTTCCACAGCTCTTCGTGACCCATGATCACGGTGTCGATCACGGTGAATTCTTCGTAGGCGAACTGGTCCTGGCGCAATTTACCCAGACGCACGTTCGGCTCGAGCATGACCTGACCGCCGGACGGATCAAGGTCGCCGCCGAGGATTTTCATGAAGGTCGACTTGCCGCAACCGTTGGCGCCGATCAGGCCGTAGCGGTTGCCCGCGCCGAATTTGACCGAAACGTTTTCGAAGAGCGGCTTGGCGCCGAACTGCATCGTGATGTTAGCTGTAGAAATCAAGAGTTATTCCTGCGAAGCATTCTTAAAAAGCGAGGGTGCGGCTGCAGCGCTTGGCCCGAGTCAAAGTGCGCTGAAGCGGGAGAGTCCCGTCATCAACCAAGGGGGGCGCGTAAAGTTTGGCGGCGATTGTACTGGTCTGGCTCTTTAAACGATAGGGCGATCACGCCACGATCGCCGATTGGCATGATCGCGGGACAGTTTTTCACAGATGAAGGTTCACTATCGGTTACAAACTGTGGCTAAAATGCCACCTTTCACCGAGCGTCCGGTTACGGCGCGGGCCAAGGACGTGCCATGTGTATTCAGACCACTGCATAAGACGCGGGGCTTCAGGCCGCCGGCGCGCAGTTTGTTCACTTCTGACGTGTGACGATTTCCGTGAAACTCATCATTGCTGCTATTTATGTCATTTCCATTGCATACGTTCATTTGCGTGGGCGTGTGCGCCACAAACTCGGTCGTCAATTGAGTGACCATTCGACGTTTCTCGCGCCGATCAACTGCTTCTTGTATCTGTTCTCGAAAAAGCCGAACAAGCCTTACCTCGACCCGACTGACTTTCCCGACTTGAGCCCGCTACAGGCGCACTGGGAGGAAATCCGCGAGGAAGGGCAAAACCTGCTGCGTGCCGGCGAGATCAAGCGCTCCAACCAGTATGACGATGTAGGCTTCAACTCCTTCTTCAAGAGTGGCTGGAAGCGTTTCTACCTTAAGTGGTACGGCGAGAGCCATCCGTCGGCGATGAAGCTGTGCCCGCGCACCACCGAACTGGTGCAGAGCATCGGTTCGATCAAGGCCGCGATGTTTGCCGAGCTGCCACCGGGTTCGAAACTGGTGCGTCACCGTGACCCGTATGCCGGTTCCTATCGCTATCACCTGGGCCTGGACACACCGAACGACGCTGGCTGCTATATCAACGTCGATGGTGAGAGCTACCACTGGCGTGACGGCGAAGCGGTGATGTTCGACGAGACGTTTATCCATTACGCCGAAAACACCACCGACAAGAACCGCATCATCCTGTTCTGCGACATTGAACGACCGATGAAGTACCGCTGGGCGGCGGCGTTCAACAGCTGGTTCAGCCGTACCGTGATGTCGGCGGCAGGTGCGCCGAATGATGCCGGTGATCGTACTGGCGGGATCAACCGCTTGTTTACCCGGATCTACAAGATTCGTCTGCGTGGTAAAGAGCTGAAGAAGCGTAATCGTAAGCGCTACTACATGGAAAAGTGGGCGATCTTTGGTGGTTTGCTGGCGATCTTCATTCTGATCTGAATTCAAAGCAGACGCTGCTGACGCCATCGCGAGCAGGCTCACTCCTACATTTGAAATGCGTTCCCCTGTAGGAGTGAGCCTGCTCGCGATGACAATCTCAAGGACAACCAATCACTATCAGGAAGCCTTCTTGGTTTTTTTCGCTGGCGCAGATTTCGCCGTTTTCTCTACTTTCGCCTTCGGCTTGGCTGCAGCTTTCCCGCCCAGGCTGCGCTTCAGCAACTCGGTCAAATCGATAACATCGGCGGTCTTGCGTTCTTCCTCGCCACCCACCGACTCAACATCCTCGATCTTGCCTTCATGGGCCTTTTTCTCGACCAGGGCCATGATCTTGTCTTCGAACTCATCCTTGTAGTCTTCGGGCTTCCAATCCGCGCTCATGTCCTGAACAAGCCGTTTGGCCATGTCCAGTTCACCCTTGGCCAACTGCGGTTTGGTCACTTCGCTGCCCAGTTCCAGCTCGTCGAGGCCACGCACCTCCTGCGGCCAACGCAGCTTCACCAGCACCAGCGCAGACTCCAGCGGCATCAACGCCGCCAGGTACTGGCGCGTATGCAGCACCACGCGGGCGAGGGCGACTTTATTGGTTTTGCTCAGGGTTTCGCGCAGTAGCGCATAGACCTTGCCACCGCGTTTGTCGGGTGCCAGATAGTAGGGCGTGTCGATGTTTTGCAGGGGAATCTGTTCGGCGTCGACAAAGGAAAAGATGTCGATGGTCTGCGTTGAAACAGGGTGCGCCGAACGGATTTCCTCTTCGCTGAGCACCACATAGCGGCCTTTTTCATAGGCCACGCCTTTGACGATGTGCTCCTTGGTGACTTCCTTGCCGGTGACCTTGTTGACCCGTTTATAACCGACGGGATCCATGCTGCGGCTGTCGAGCCAATCGAAATCTACGCCCTGCGACGACGTCGCCGAGACCAGTGCGACAGGGATGTGCACCAGTCCGAAACTGATCGCGCCTTTCCAGATTGCCCGAGCCATGGTGAGTTCTCCGAGTGATGATCGGATGACCTGCGGCTGTGACTGAAAGTTTCCCCGGAATGCGCGGGTTTCCAGGGACTTGGTCAAGCCGTGTTACATGTTGTTTAAGGCATGCGGGTTAACAAATCCGAACCCTCGGCGTAGCGTGGACTCGAAGGCTCTATCCCCGGCCCCATCGAGAGGCAGCGTCATGAACCGAATTCTGCTTGGCATCGTCGTCCTGACCCTCAGTGGCGGTCTGGTTCATGCCGACGTCCTGTTGGCGCAAAGCCCGACGGGTAACAGCAACAACCCTTACAACAGCCCGATCCGCCGGGCCAACCCCAACAGCATGCAGGGCACTCAGCCCAGCGCTCCGCCCATTCGAGGGCCGAACACGGTACCGACACCGCGTCAACCGACCGTCGAGAACCGTGGTATCGGCAATGGCCAGCCGATCCGCTCGGTGCCGAGCACACCACCCACGTTCATTCCCAATCCACCTTCGCGCAGCGGAGGCAGCAACCGTTGAGCGGCAGAACTGAAGTTTTGCCGGCCCCACAAACGAACAAAAGGAATCGTGCATGTTGCGTAAAACCCTTCTAGCCACACTGTGTGCCGGTGCGCTGCTCAGTGCTCCGGCCTTTGCCGCCGCGCCCAAAGAGCTGCCAAGCGAACAGGGCACTCTCGAAGTCACGACCATCACCGCAGGCCTTGAACATCCATGGGCGCTGGCGTTTCTGCCGGACCGCCAAGGCATGCTGGTCACCGAGCGTCCGGGCAATCTGCGTGTAGTCGCGGCCGACGGCACACTGTCGGCGCCGATCTCCGGCGTGCCGCAGGTCTGGGCCAAGGGGCAGGGCGGGTTGCTGGATGTCGTGCTGTCGCCGGACTTCAAACAGGATCGTCTGGTCTATCTGTCCTATGCCGAAGGTGGCGGTGCCGGCGACAAGGCCGGCACCGCTGTGGGGCGTGGACGGCTCTCGGATGACTTGAAGACACTGAAGGATTTCAAAGTGATCTTCCGTCAGGAACCGAAGCTTTCGGTTGGCAACCATTTCGGCTCGCGGCTGGTGTTTGATCGCGACGGTTATTTGTTCATTACTTTGGGCGAGAACAACGACCGGCCGACCGCACAGGATCTTGACAAGCTGCAAGGCAAGGTCGTGCGCATCTACCCGGACGGCAAGGTGCCGGATGACAATCCCTTTGTCGGTCAGTCTGGCGTACGGCCAGAGATCTGGGCCTACGGCCTGCGCAATCCACAGGGCGCAGCGCTCAATCCGTGGACCGGCACGCTGTGGGAGAACGAACACGGCCCGCGCGGTGGCGATGAGGTGAACATCATTGAACGCGGCAAGAACTACGGCTGGCCGCTGGCGACCCACGGCATCAATTATTCGATGCAGCCGATCCCGGAAGCCCAGGGTAAAACGGCGGAAGGTACTGTCGCGCCGCACCATGTCTGGGAGAAGTCGCCGGGCGTCACCGGCATGGCGTTTTACGATGCCGATCGCTTTAAACCGTGGCAACACAATGCGTTTGTCGGTGCCTTGGTGACTCAGGAACTGATTCGTTTGCAGTTCGATGGCGACAAGGTTGTGCACGAGGAGCGTTTGCTAGGTGAACTGAATCAGCGGATTCGCGATGTGCGGCAAGGGCCGGATGGTTACTTGTACGTGCTGACGGATGAAGAGAACGGCTCGCTGTACAAGATCGGCCTGAAGCCCACACCTTGACGCGTATCCCCCTGTAGGAGCTGTCGAGTGCAACGAGGCTGCGATCTTTTGATCCTGTTTCTGAGAATCAAGATCAAAAGATCGCAGCCTTTGGCAGCTCCTACATGTGGAGGCTTACTTTTCGCGGGAATACAGCACCACCGCCGCACGCAATTTACCCCGGCCAAACCGGCACATTTTCTCGAATTCGCCATGGCTGACCGGCACATGCTGGCAATCCATGGGCTGTCGATGCTGGCTATGATCGACATCCGGGTCATGCAGGTAAACGAAATCTTCGTCGCAATCGGTCACGACCACCCAGTGCGGCGACTTGGAGCGCGTCAGTCGATAGCTGCTGATCAATACCAGCGGTTGCCCACCGGCATCGAGCAAGCGTGGTAGATCCAGAGACGCACCGATCACACACTCGACATCGGTTTCCTGCAATTGCGCGGTGAACTCATCATGCACCAAACGCATGACGTCTTTTTTATGCGCATCCCGCACACCGTCGAGGAACAATGGCCCGGCCAGGCTCAGTTGCAAACCCACCCTGTAACCCCGACGCCACGCCGCCAACGCCAATCCCTGCGGGCTGCACCCGCCGTGGCCGGAGGTCATGAACACCGTGGTCGCCTCACGCCAGATCTGCAATTCTTCGCGCCGCTCCAGCAAGCGTTCAGATTGCAGTGCGCCCATGGCCATCAACAGACACGCCGGCCCACAGGTGAAATCGGTGGTTTGCCGGTAGTAGGGCACTTTTATGCTGCGTGAATCACGGTGCTGAAGGATGCGTTTCTCCAGCCGCAGCGCATCGGCGTGGTCTTCGTAGTAATCGTGAATCAGCGCAAAACGCCGGTAGCCATTGCGCTCGTACAACGCGATCGCCGCAGGGTTGTCGATGCGCACCTCCAGCCGCAGATACGCACAGTCGTGCTCCAGCGCCATCGCTTCAATACGTTGCAGCAGTTGCTTGCTCAGGCCGGTCCCTCGCGCCTCGACGGCGAGTGCGATGGAATAGAGCCGCGCGAGTGAAGTGCCGCGATGGAACAACACCAGTGCGTAACCCAGCAGTTGGCCATCGCACTCCGCCACCAGCAACTGTCCGTGAGCGCGGGTGATCATCCATTGAAAGCTGCGGCTGGTGAGCCGGTCCGTGGTGAAACATTGCATTTCCAGTGCCAGCAGCGCCGGCAAGTCTTCAACTACCGCCAAACGAAAAACAGCCTTCATATGACCACCGTAAAAGTTGCGTAACGAAACGAGACTTTCAAAAAACTTCGTGCTTAATAGAAAAGGTCTTGTTCTCCAACGGATCAATCTCTATGTCAGCGGTACAGGGTCATTGGCGCGAAGTATCCGAGCAAAGTTTGCCGGCGGCAACTTATTTAAGTTCGGCGATTAAGGCATCCAGCCAAGTGTTGATTATTGTCGAACGCAAGGAAGACTGGGCGTCATACTTCCCCAGTGAGGACATCCTGACGGCGCAGGAATATCTCGAGCACAGCTGTGATAGCGAGCCGGGCAAACGTGTACAGGTGATCAATCTGTGCCGCAGCTACAAGTACCTGGGCCATGGCTACTACTGCTCGCTGCTGGCTGAGGCTCGGGGACACAAGGTGATTCCGTCGGTTCGCACCATCAGCGAACTGACGAAGAAGTCACTGTACGGCCTGGCGCTGGATGATCTCGATAAAACCCTCGAGAAAGCCCTTAGTCATCATCTCTACAGTGATACCGAAGGTTTCACCCTGACCCTGTATTTCGGTCGGACACATATCGAGCCGTTACAGGATCTGGCCCGCCAGTTGTTTGAAGTATTTCCCTGTCCGATTCTGTTAGTTGAGTTTCGTCGAACTAACGGCTGGCACATCGAAGGTATAAAATCCGGCGCCTTGCACAAGTTGCGCGATGATCAGGAAGATCAGTTTGCCAACGCGCTGGACGGTTTCAGCCGTAAAGTCTGGCGTGTACCGCGCTCGCCGCAAGTAGCGCGTTACGACCTGGCGATACTGCACGATCCGCAAGAGGCCCTGCCGCCGTCCAACGCCAAGGCACTGGCGAATTTCGTCCGGGTAGGCAAAGGCATGGGCATCGACGTCGAACTGATTGAACGTAAGGATTACGCACGCCTGGCCGAGTACGACGGTTTGCTGATTCGCGAAACCACCAGCGTCGACAATCACACTTACCGATTCGCCAAGAAGGCTGAGAGCGAAGGGCTGGTGGTGATGGATGACCCGACGTCGATACTGCGCTGCACCAACAAGGTGTACCTGACCGATCTGCTCAACAGCCATCAACTGGGCATGCCCGCCACCGAAATTCTCTACAAGGAGCGACCCGAAGACTTCGAGCGCGTGGGCGAGCGGCTTGGCTTTCCGCTGGTGCTGAAGATTCCCGATGGCTGTTTTTCCCGTGGAGTGATCAAGGTCGAAAGCCAGCAGGCGCTGCTCGAAGCGACCGCCGAACTGTTCGAACACTCGGTGTTGCTGCTGGCTCAGGAGTTTTTCTACACCGAGTACGACTGGCGCATTGGCGTGCTTAACCGCAAACCGATCTTCGCCTGCCAGTACTTCATGTCCAAAGGCCATTGGCAGATCTACAACCACAAGGCCAAAGGCCAGGACGTCAATGGCGAATGCCGTACGATGGCGATCCACGAAGCACCGCGCGCGGTGGTCGAACTGGCGGTGAAGACCGCCAATCTGATCGGCGACGGCCTCTACGGCGTCGATCTGAAGCAGGCCGGCGACAAAGTGGTGGTGATCGAAGTCAACGACAACCCCAACCTCGACGCCGGTATTGAAGACGCCTATTTGCACGACGATCTGTATTCACTGGTGCTGGAAGAGTTCGTGCGCCGCCTGGAACTCAAGCGTCGCGGCCAGGCGTGGTGAGGCGCCGATGATCAACAGCTTTGCACTCAGCCATGGCGCCCTGCAGCGGGTCGAGCGACTGGACGCCGAGGTGATGCTGTTCAGCAACCCCGATGCCGCCGAGCGCGACTTGCTGCACAGTCATTTCAAAGTCGACGAGCATGCACTGGCGTCAGCGCTGGACCCGGACGAGGTGTCGCGCATTGAGTTCCATCCCGACCATCTGTTCCTGATCTGGAAGCGCCCGGAAAACTATTCCGGCGGTGGCACGCTGGCATTTGAGGTGTCGTCCTGCGGGCTGTTGTTCGCGCCCGGGCAATTGCTGGTGATCGCCACCGATGACACGCCGCTGCACGGCCTCAGCACCCGCCAGCCGCTGAATACGCCGCTGGATGTCTTGCTCGACTTGCTGTTCAACAACATCCATCACTACCTCGGGCACCTGAAGGTGATCAAACTGGTCGCCCGTGAGTTGCAGCAGAAATTCAACGCCTCGATGCAGAACCAGCACTTGGTGCAGATGTTCAATCTCAGCGAAAGCCTGATCTATTACATCAACGCGCTGCACAGCAACGGCGCGGTCCTCACGCGCCTGCGCAATCATGCCGAGAAGCAGCATTTCGGCAGTGAAGCACTTGGCCTGATCGACGACCTGATCATCGAAAACAACCAGTGCTACAAGCAGGCGGAGATCTACTCAACGGTGTTTTCCGGGCTGATCGATGCGCGTGGCAATCTGATGAACAACAGCATGAACAACCTGCTGCGCAAACTGACGTTGATCAACGTGGTGTTTCTGCCGTTGAACCTGATTGCCAGTATTGGCGGCATGTCGGAGTTCAGCATGATGACGGCGGGGACACCGTGGTGGATTTCCTATCCGCTGTTTTTGGCGGCGATGTTGCTGGGGGCGGGGGGGATGTTGTTTGGGTTGCGGCGTTTGGCCAGATGATTTGTAGTGACTGATCGAACGCTTTCGCGAGCAGGCTCGCTCCCACAGGGGAAAATGCATTTCAACAGGGTGGGAGCGAGCCTGCTCGCGAAGAGGCCGGCACAGGCGAAGTAAAACTCTAGACAGTCCCGCATTTGGCCGAACCGCCACCGTGATGCCTTGTTATAGTTCGGGCCTCATTTTCAGCCCGGTAAAGGATCACTGCCATGACTCAATACTCCGCTTTCAGCGTCGAACTGGCCGACAACATCGCCCATGTGCAGATCAATCGTCCGGAAAAGATCAACTCGATGAACGCGGCGTTCTGGAGCGAGATCGTCGAGATCTTCCAGTGGATCGACGACACCGACGAAGTGCGCGTGGTGGTGCTCAGCGGCAACGGTAAACATTTTTCCTCGGGCATCGACCTGATGATGCTCGCCGGCGTCGCCAATGAACTGGGCAAGGACGTCGGTCGCAATGCGCGCCTGCTGCGTCGCAAGATTCTCACCCTGCAAGCCTCGTTCACCGCCGTCGACAGCTGCCGCAAACCCGTGCTGGCGGCCATTCAAGGTTACTGCCTGGGGGGCGCCATCGATCTGATCGCCGCGTGCGATATGCGTTACGCCGCCGAGGACGCGCAATTCTCGATCAAGGAAATCGATATCGGTATGGCCGCCGATGTTGGCACTTTGCAACGGTTGCCACGGATCATCGGTGACGGCATGCTGCGTGAGCTGGCTTACACCGGTCGCACTTTCGGCGCTGACGAGGCGCGCAGCATCGGCCTGGTCAACCGCGTTTACAGCGACAAGGACGCGCTACTCGAAGGCGTGCTGGACATCGCCCGCGATATCGCTTCGAAGTCGCCGATTGCGGTCACCGGTACCAAGGAAATGATCAGCTACATGCGCGACCATCGCATTGACGACGGCCTCGAATACGTTGCCACCTGGAACGCCGCCATGCTGCAATCCACCGACTTGCGCGTGGCCATGGCCGCCCATATGAGCAAACAGAAACCCGAATTTCTGGACTGAGAAACCATGACATCTCGCTGGACCACTGCAGTACTGGACACCGATCAACCCGGCGGCTGGGCCGTGGCGCGCAGCCCGGAAGGCTTTTTGTTCGACGACAACGGCGCGCTGTTCCCACGTGAATGGCTCAAGCGTCAGGACTTGTCGATCCTCGCCGAGCACGGCATCGGCCATCTCGATGGCGAGCCGGTGTACTTGCTGGAACTGCGCAGTGCCAGCGAAGTGTCGGGTTGTAACTGGAAAGGCCTGCGGGCGTTCATGCTTGATGGCGATCACACCATCTACAAAGTGCTCGGTTACGCCGCACAGATCGGCACGTGGGCCCGCGAACATCGCTTCTGCGGCAATTGCGGCCAGGCGATGACGCAGGTGCCGCGCGAGCGGGCGATGTATTGCCAGCCGTGCGATCTGCGTAGTTATCCGCGGATTTCGCCGAGCATGATCGTGCTGATTACCCGTGGCGACGAGATTCTGCTGGCGCGTTCACCGCGCTTCGTCACCGGGGTTTACAGCACGCTGGCCGGGTTCGCTGAACCTGGCGAGTCGGCCGAGGATTGCCTGATTCGTGAAGTGCGCGAAGAAGTGCAGATCGAGGTGCAGAACATTCAGTACATGGGCAGCCAGTGCTGGCCGTTCCCGCATTCGATGATGCTCGGCTTCCATGCCGAGTACGCCGGTGGCGAGATTGTCTGTCAGGAAGACGAGATCGAAGATGCCCAGTGGTTCAACGTGCACGACCTGCCGCCGTTGCCGGCGTCCAAGTCGATTGCCCGTTACCTGATCGACGTCTACGTCGCGCGGCGCTTAGGCCACGCTGAACCAGTGCTGCCAGGCTAGGCGCACGGTCAAACCGAGCACTACGGTGATGAACACCGGGCGAATGAACTTGGCGCCACCGCTGATCGCGGTGCGCGCGCCAAAGAACGCGCCGACCATCACCGACAGGCCCATGCTCAGGCCGATGATCCAGTCCACCTGCCCGGAAAACACGAACACCGACAGCGCCGCAATGTTGCTGACGAAGTTCATGCTGCGCGCCACACCGCTGGCCTTGACCAGGTCGATCGGGTAAAGCAGCAGACTGCTGACTGTCCAGAACGCGCCTGTGCCCGGACCCGCCACGCCGTCGTAGAAACCGAGGCTGAAGCCCTGGGTCGACTGCCATTTCTTTTTGATCGGCGCATCGCTGTCCAGCGGTGCTTTTGGCGTGCCGCCGAACAACAGATACAGGCCGCAGGCGAAGACGATTACCGGAAGCATCTTGTTCAACCATTCGGCCGGCAGGTAATGGGCGACGATGGCGCCGGTCAGTGCGCCGATCAAAGTGCCGACAATCGCATGCGTCCACTGTCGAGGGTGGAACAGCTTGCGTTTGTAGAAGGTGAAACTGGCGGTGGCCGAACCGAAGGTCGAGCTCAACTTGTTGGTGCCGAGTACCAGATGCGGTGGCAGGCCGGCCGTCAGCAGTGCAGGCGTGGTCAACAGACCGCCACCGCCGGCGATGGCATCGATGAAACCGGCAATGAAAGCGACAACGGCCAGGATGGCGAGGGTGGTGAGGTCAACGCTGAGTTCGAAGGGCATGGAATCGGCTTATTCGGCAGGGCGCAGATTTGGCTGCGGGGAGGGCGGTCATGTTACTCATTTCCAAGTGTTGCGGCGACCTGTAAAGCCCAATCGCGAGCAGGCTCACTCCTACAGGGGAGCGCATTCCAAATGTAGGAGTGAGCCTGCTCGCGATGACGCCAGTCCGGCCACTCCATCACCCACTGTTGCCCAACCGACACCCAGACAACAAATCTCCTTGTGCAAAACATCTGCACAATCGAAAAAACCAACAAAACCGGGCATTTCCAGGCTGGCACGCTTGCTGCTCTACCACTCTCATCTCCGCAAACATCCCGAGGACACGCCAATGAGTCAGCAAGCCGTAAAATTTGCCTACTGGGTGCCGAACGTCAGTGGTGGGCTGGTGGTCAGCAAGATCGAACAGCGCACCGATTGGGGCATCGATTACAACCGCAAACTGGCGCAACTCGCCGAAGCCGCAGGGTTCGAATATGCGCTGACGCAAATCCGCTTCACCGCCGGTTACGGTGCGGAGTTCCAGCATGAGTCAGTCGCGTTCAGCCACGCGTTACTCGCGGCCACCAGTAAACTCAAGGTGATCGCAGCGATCCTACCCGGCCCGTGGCAACCAGCGTTGGCTGCAAAACAGCTGGCGACCATCGACCAACTCACCAACGGCCGCATCGCGGTGAACATCGTCAGTGGCTGGTTCAAGGGCGAGTTCCAGGCCATCGGCGAACATTGGCTGGAGCACGACGAGCGTTATCGTCGTTCCGAAGAGTTCATTCGTTCATTGCGCGGCGTGTGGAGTCAGGACAACTTCACCTTTCGCGGCGACTTCTACCGCTTCGACAATTACAGCCTGAAACCGAAACCGCTGGGTCGTCCTGAGATCTTCCAGGGCGGCAGTTCGCGTGCGGCACGTGACATGGCGGCGCGGGTTTCGGACTGGTATTTCACCAATGGCAACAGCGTTGAAGGGATCAAGGCGCAGGTCGACGATATTCGTCAGAAAGCTGCAGCCAACAAGCATTCGGTGAAGATTGGCGTGAACGCGTTTGTCATTGCCCGCGATACCGAAGAGGAGGCGCGGGCGGTACTTGCGCAGATCATCGATCAGGCTGATCCGGAAGCGGTAAACGCTTTTGGCGATGCGGCGAAGCAGGCGGGCCGGGCTTCACCGGAGGGCGAGGGCAACTGGGCGAAATCAACGTTTGAGGATCTGGTGCAGTACAACGATGGTTTCAAGACCAATTTGATTGGCACGCCGTTGCAGATTGCCGAGCGGATTGTCGCGTTGAAAGCGGTGGGTGTGGATCTGGTGTTGGCGGGGTTTCTGCATTTTCAGGAAGAGGTCGAATATTTCGGGCGGCGCGTATTGCCGCTGGTGCGCGAGCTGGAGGCCGAGAAGACTGCCGCCGTAGCTTGAACCCCACACATCCCCTGTAGGAGTGAGCCTGCTCGCGATGGCGTCTGAACATTCAACTTATATGTTGACTGACACACCGCTATCGCGAGCAGGCTCACTCCTACAATTGGATCTGTGTTGGCTTAGAGACCCAGGTCAGACAAGCTCGGGTGATCATCCGGGCGACGGCCCAGCGGCCAGTGGAACTTGCGTTCGCTTTCCTTGATCGGCATGTCGTTGATGCAGGCATAGCGCTGGAACATCAGTCCCTGCTCATCGAATTCCCAGTTTTCATTGCCATAAGAGCGGAACCAGTTGCCCGAATCATCGTGCCATTCATACGCATAACGCACGGCGATGCGCGTATCGGAGTAGGCCCACAGTTCCTTGATCAAACGGTAATCCAGTTCCTTCGCCCATTTACGGGTCAAAAACGCTTTGGCCTCTTCACGGCTGTTGGCGAATTCGGCGCGATTGCGCCACTTGGTATCAAGGGTGTAAGCCAGCGAAACCCGTTCCGGGTCGCGAGAGTTCCAGCCATCCTCGGCCAGTCGAACTTTCTCGATGGCAGATTCACGGTTGAAGGGCGGTAATGGCGGACGTACCTGGGCTGCAGTAGACATATCAGTCTCCCGAAATAGTTAACGGTTAAAACAACTTGTCGGGCTTATTAAGGCGTTACAGGTCCAATAACTTTCGCGCCATGCATTGCGCATTATCGGCGGCACTGTGATCACCCATCACAAGCGCTACGGTAATGGCACCGTCAATCAGGATCAGCAGCTGTCTGGCCAGCAGTTGCGGGTCCTCGGCACCATGTTCGGTACACAGCTCGCACACGTAGTCGAGCAGCTTCTGTTTGTGTTCTTTGGCGACCAGCCGCACCGGGTCTTGCGGGTCACCGGTTTCGCCGCTGGTATTGATGAAGGCGCAGCCGCGAAAACCTTCCGAGGCGAACCAGCTTTTAAGCACCGTAAACAGGTTGAGCAGGCGATCGGCCGGGGTTTCGGCCTGATCGACAGCGCTTCTGTACCAGTGCATCCAGCGCACGTCTCGACGTTGCAGGGCGGCGACGGTCAAGGCGTCCTTGTCGGCAAAGTAGCGGTAGATGCTTTTTCTGGAGACGCCGGCGGTTTTCACCAGAAGATCCATGCTGGTGGCAGCGATGCCACTTTTGTAGATCAACTTTTCGGTGACATCCAGAATGATGTCGCGTGTGTCATTGCTAGTGATTTCGTTCATGCGATGAACAGTAGAACGAATGTTCTCCTTGGTCAAGCGAGTAATTTTATTTGACCGTTCCCACGCTCCGCGTGGGAATGCAGCCAAGAACGCTCTGCGTTCCTAAAAAGCCGAACGCAGAGCGTCCGTTGAGGCATCCCCACGCAGAGCGTGGGAACGAGTCTTCGGCGGGCAGACCCGAAGGATGCGATGGTGTAAGCTCTCGGGTTCTTCGGATTCGACCCATTGCGAGCCCTATGCCGTTGCTTTTCAAACGCTCCTTGCTGCCCAAATTGCGCAGCTTCCCGCTGACCGCCGAGGCCGTGACCATTCTGTCCGGCGCCGCTGAATTTCGTCGTTGCCTGCTCGAGAAAATCGCCGCAGCGACCCAGCGCATCTACATCGTTGCGCTGTATCTGCAGCAAGACGAAGCCGGTCAGGAAATCCTCGATGCCTTGCACGCCGCCAAGCTCAAGCGTCCCGAGCTGGAAATCGCCGTGGTGGTCGACTGGTTGCGCGCCCAGCGTGGACTGATCGGTGCCGGCAAGCAGCCGGGCAACTCGGCGTGGTACCAGGAAATGACCCGCACGCACCAAAGCGAAGTGCCTGTGTACGGCGTGCCGGTGCAGACTCGCGAGCTGTTCGGCGTGCTGCATTTGAAGGGCTTCGTGATCGACGACTGCGTGGTCTACAGCGGCGCGAGCCTGAACAACGTTTACCTGCACAAATTCGACAAGTACCGCTTCGACCGCTATCACGTGCTGCAAAGCCACGAACTGGCGGACTCGATGCATCATCTGGTCAAACACGGTCTGATCGAATCGAAAGCGGTGCATCGCCTCGATCTGCCCAACCTGCCGACCACGCGTAGCCTGCGCAACGATATCGGCGATCTGCGTAGTCGCCTCAAATATGCAACGTACGACACGGCCACCGGCAGTACGGCAAGAGAAGGCCTGTCAGTCACTCCGTTGCTGGGCGTCGGCAAGAACAACCCGTTGAACCGTGCGATTCTCGAGTTGATCGCCAGCGCGCAAAAACAGCTGACCATTTGCACGCCATACTTCAATCTGCCGCTGGGTGTGATCCGCGAGATCAACCGCGCGCTGGCCCGTGGGGTGAAGATCGACATCGTCGTTGGCGACAAGACCGCCAACGACTTCTATATCCCACCGAGCGAGCCGTTCAAGGTGATCGCAGCGCTGCCGTATCTGTACGAGATCAGCCTGCGCCGCTTCGCCAAACGGCATCAGCGCAACATCGACAGCGGTCAGTTGAACCTGCATTTGTGGCGTGATGGCGACAACACCTATCACCTCAAGGGCATGTGGGTTGATCAGCGCTATACGCTGCTGACCGGCAACAACCTCAATCCTCGGGCGTTCCGCCTCGACCTGGAAAATGCGTTGTTGATCGATGATCCGAAAGGGGAATGGCTGGAGCCGCGGGCGAAGGAGCTGCAAGAGATTTTCCGCCATACCACGCGGATCGACAGCTTTCAGAATCTGGAGACGTTGCCGGAATACCCGGCCGGGGTGGCCAAGTTTCTCAAGCGCGTGAGTCGGGTGCGGATTGAGCGGTTGCTTTACCGGATTTTGTAAGGCTTTAAATTTGTAGCGGTCATACAACCGCTATCGCGAGCAGGCTCACTCCTACAGGGGAACGCATTCCAAATGTAGGAGTGAGCCTGCTCGCGATAGGGCCTCAACAGACGCTAAAAAACTTAATTCAGACCCAACTTGCCACGCAACGTGGACAGATCTTCCGCCAGTGTATTCACCGGCCCGACCAGCGCTTTACGGTCGTTATCCTTCACCTTGTCATACGTCTCGAAACCACCATCCTTGGTCTTGTACTTGGCCAGAATCTTGTCGACGGTGGCAAAGTTCTTGTCGACCTTTGCTGCAAACGCCTTGTCCTGCTGCTGGATCTGCGGACGGAACAGATCAACGATTTTCTTCGCGCCGTCGATGTTGCCCTGGAAGTCATACAGGTCCGTGTGGCTGTAGCGATCTTCTTCGCCGGAGATCTTGGTCGCGGCGACTTCTTCCAACAGCGCAGCGGCACCACCGACGACTTTCTCCGGCGGGAAAGTCAGGCCAGCCACGCGAGTCTGCAGGTCTTTGACGTCGCTGTTGAGCTTGTCCGCCAGTTCGTTCAGGCCTTGGGTGCTTTTTTCCGAGAACAGCGTGTACTCGATGCGGTGGAAACCAGTGAAGTCTTCAGCCTTCACGCCTTTCTCGTGATCGTCGACGCGGGAGTCGATGGACGCATCGAGGTCACTGAACAGTTCGGCAATCGGCTCGATCGACTCGTAGTAAACGCGGGTCGGTGCATAGAGCTTTTGCGCGGTGGCGAGGTCGCCTTTTTTCACGGCATCGGTGAACTGCTGGGTGTGGCTACCCAGTTCATCGAGTTGTTCGGTGACGTAGATCTTGTAGTCCGAAACCGGCCCCACCAGATCCAGCGGTGCTGTGGCAGCGAATGCCGACAGCGGGGTGTTGAGCAAACCAAGGGTCAGCAATAACGCGAGTGGCGTTTTTTTCATGGGGGCGGCTCCAGTGTCGAGATTGTTTTATGCGGCTGTTTTCGGTTGTGTGGCGTTGAGCAGCGAGCGGCCGATGAAGTCCTGGTCGCCCGTGACACCCGGCAGGGTGAAGAAGTAGCCGCCGCCGACCGGTTTGAGGTATTCCTCAAGCGGCTCGCCGTTGAGGCGGGTCTGCACGGTGATGAAGCCTTTTTCCAGATCAGCCTGGTAACAGATGAACAGCAGGCCCATGTCGAGCTGACCGTTCTTGTTCACGCCGTTGGAATAGTTGAACGGCCGGCGCAGGATCAGGTTGGCCTGAGTCGCGGCAGTGCGCGGGTTGGCCAGACGAATGTGCGCGTCGAGTTTGGTCAGCTTGCCGGCCGGGTCTTTGCTGTAATCCGGGACTTCGCTTTCATGCTGCGCGCCCATCGGTGCACCGGTGGTTTTGACCCGGCCGATGATGCTTTCCTGTTCCTGCAACGGCGTGCGATCCCAGCGCTCGACGAAGTTGCGGATGATCCGCACCGCTTGATAGCTGCCGTGCGCCGCCCAGGCCGGCTCGTCGCTGCCCGGTTGCACCCAGACCAGGCGATCCATGGCCTTGCTGTCGTTAGAGTCGGGGTTGGCCGAGCCATCACGGAACCCGAGAAAATTGCGTGCCGATTGCGCTGGCACACCGGGTTTCGCCGGGGCTTGCGGCGGCACGCTGCCTTCCTGTTTCCAGCGTACCAGCAGCAGGTCGGGCAGGTTTTTGACGATATCGCGCAGGGCGTGGATGTTGGTGTCGGCGGTGTTCGAGCAGAACTGCAGGCTCAGGTCGCCATGACAGCAATCGGCATCCAGCGCATCGTTGGGGAAACCGACCATACGGATCAACCGTTTGGGCTTGGCCTCGGCCAGACCGAAGCGCTCGTCGAACAGCGATTCACCGACGGAAACGGTGATGGTCAGGTTGTCCGGCGTGACGTTCGGGCCGAGGATGCCGGAGTCCGGTGGCGGCAGTTTTGGGTCGATTTGAGCGACCGGGCCGCCCTTCATCAGGAAGGCAATGCGCTCGTTGAGCGTGCGGAACAGCCGCTCGAGGTCTTCGCGATCACCGGCCAGCACGTCGAATGAAACCAGCATGCCCGACGCCGGGCGCGGGGTGACGATGCCGGTCTGATGCACACCGTGGAAATCGTGGCGGTCTTCGGTCTTGTCGCTGCTCGGTGCTTCAGTGACCTGTGCTGGCGCGGCAGCCATGGCCGGGCAGCTCAGGGCGGACCCGGCGAGGGCGACACCGGCGGCGCCCATGCCCATCAGGACACGGCGACGTTGCAGGTTGAGCGTTTCTGGATCTTTCATCGGGAATGGGTCTTCTGCTTACAGGCCGGAGAGGCCGAGGGCGGGATCGATGCCATCCAGTGCGTCGGCCAGAGCCTGAGCCTTGTCGGCGATCTGCTTGCGTTGTTCGCCACTGACGGAGTCGTAGCTGGCGTAGCCGTCCTTGATCTTGTAGGTGTCGAGTTCTGTGTCGAAGTCGGCCAGTGCCCGGTCGATTTTCGGCAACAGGTCGGCAGCGGACTTGGTCAGCATCGGCCGCAGCAGATCGACGACTTTGTGTGCGGTTTGCGCATTGGCGGCGAAACCGTTGAGGTCGCTGTGGCTGTAGCGCTCCTCTTCACCGCTGGCGGCGCGGACGTCGGCGAGGGTGTTGAGGTTGCGCACGATGATGTTGACCAGTTGCTCCGGTGGCAGGCTCTGCGCGAGCAGTTGCTGTTTAAGCGTGGTGACGTCGCTGAGCAGACGCTGGGCAACGGGGGCCAGATCATCGAGTTTGCGTTGCTGGAACAGCGCGTATTCGACGCGGTGGAAGCCGACGAAGGCCGGATCCTGCTCGCGTTTTTCGAAGTAATCGGCGCGGGCGTTGATGCTGTTGTCCAATTCGGCCAGGCGCTGCGCGGCTGGAGCCAGACGTTGATAAGCCGCTCGTGCCGGCAGGTACAGCGCCTGCGCCTGACTCAAGTCGCCGCTTTCGATGGCTTGATTAAGCGCCGTGACGGCTTTGATCAGCGCGCTGCTCTGGCTGGCCAGATACACGCGGAATTCCGACAGCGGCCCGATGAAAGCGACTATTGATGGTTTGGCTTTGGCGGCAGCGTCGGAGGCGGCGGTTGGCTTCACGTGCAAGGTGCCGCGCGGGTTGCTCAGCAGGCCGCAGGTGATCGCGTAATCGCCCGGTTGCAGGTTGGCGTTGATCACTTGGCTCAGGCCCGGCGCGATGTTTTCGCGTTCTTCAACGACGAGTACGCCGTCGAGAATCTCCCATTCCACCGCACGGTCGGAGCGGTTGACGATGCGGAAACTGGCGCGGCCGGCCGGCACCGTCAGCGCGTTCGGCTCGCAACTGCCCGGATGGATATTCACCACCACTTCATCGTGGTTGTGCTGACGCTTGGCCGCAGCCATTTTCGAGGCGTAATAAAACAGACCACCGGCGGCGATCATCACCACCACCGAGCCGGCCACCGCCCAGCGCAAGGCGCGGGGAGGGGAGGCCTGAGGAGAGTTAGGCTTTGACATGAATGCCCTTATTGGCTGGAAACGGAAGACGATTGCGCGGAAGGCTTGGCCGGGGGCGCCGGGTAAAAGAACATCACCAGCGCCACCAGCAGATAGATCAGATAGGCCCCAAGGGTGCTGACAGTCGGCGCATCCTGATAACCGAACATGCCGGCCAGCACCGAACCCAGCGGCCCGTCCATCGGCAGCGTCGCGCTGAAGTCGAACAATACGGTCTGCAGGTGATTCCACAGCCCGGCTTCATGCAGCGCCTGCACCGAGTTGGCGAGAATCCCGGCGGCGACCACCAGAATGAACAGGCCGGTCCACTTGAAGAACGCGGAAAGATTGAGGCGCATGCTGCCGCTGTAGATGAGGAACCCGACGATGATCGCCAGAATCAACCCGAGCAGGGCACCGATCGGCGCGCCCGGGCCTTCGCTTTGCTGGAACACCGCGAGCAGGAAGAACACGGTCTCCAGACCCTCACGGGCCACGGCGAAGAAGACCATGGCGATCAGTGCGATCACTTGGTGTTTCGAGGACGTCAGCGCCTCATCCAGCGAGGCTTGCAGCGAATGCTTGATCGAACGCGCCACTTTGCGCATCCAGAACACCATCGAACTGAGAATGGCCACGGCGACCAGCCCGACAATGCCTTCGAACAGCTCTTGCTGCTTCTGCGGGAATTCGGCGCTGACCAGTTCCAGACCACCGCCGACCAGCAGGGCGAGGGCCGCAGCGAGGAAAACCCCGATCCATACGGCAGGCATCCATTGGCCACGGCCGGTCTGTTGCAGGTAGCTAGCGATAATGCCAACGATCAGCGCGGCTTCAATGCCTTCGCGCAGCATGATCAGAAAGGGAACGAGCATTCGGTGTCCAACAAGTCATTCGAAGAGGTTACAAGTTGTAACATAATGACAAGCATTCTCACATGACAATGATTGGCATAAACCTGAACGCAAGCTGAACAACCTCAATTTTTGCCTCGCATTGATCCCTGTAGGAGTGAGCCTGCTCGCGATAGCGGTGGGTCAGCCCACTCAGCGCTGACTGACACGACGCCATCGCGAGCAGGCTCACTCCTACAGGGGTTCGTGTTGAATTTGCCACCTGCGGTAATATGCCTGCCACCCAAAACAACAAGGTTCACCGCGTTCCATGTCGGAAAAAGACACCATCGCCGTTCAACTGGTGCGTGAAGCGCTGCTGCAAAGTTGTGCCCCGGGCGTGGCCACGGCAGAAGTCTTGAGCAAGGTCGGGATTGATCCGGCGTTGCTGCAAACCGAGCACGGCCGGGTACCGGCCTCGCAGTACGCGAAACTCTGGCGGTTATTGGCCCGTCGCGGTGATGACGAGTTTTTCGGCATGGACCCGCGCAAGCTCAAGTCCGGCAGCCTTGAGTTCTTGTGCCGCAGCGCGATGGCGCAACCGACGCTGGCAGCGGGGTTGAGCACAGGTTTGAGCTTTCTGTCGCTGATGCTTGAGCGCATGCCGGCGCAACTGCTGCACCAGCAAAGTCTCGCGGAAATCGTGTTGATGGAAGATGATCCCGAACCACGCCGCGCCTTCAGCTATTTCACCTACTGGATGATCGTCCACGGTGTGGCCTGCTGGCTGGCCGGGCGGCGGATACCGATTCTGGCGATTGAATTGCGCTGTGCGGCGCCGGACTTCACCGATGACTACCGGGTGATGTTCTCGGAAAACCTGCGTTTCGAGCGGCCACGGACACGGATGATCTTCTCCGCCGATTGCCTCGACCTGCCGATCAAGCGCAGTGCCGAAGAGCTGAAGCGCTTTCTCGCCCACGCCCCGGCCAACATTCTGGTCAAGTACCGCGACCCGGAAAGTCTGGCCAGTCGGATCAAACAGGACTTGCGCCAATTGTCTGCCGAACGATGGCCGGAAACCGAGACGTTGGCCCAGCAACTGTGCATGTCCGCTTCGACGCTGCGCCGGCGCCTGGCCGAGGAAGGGCAGACTTATCAAGGCCTCAAGGACAGCGTGCGCAAAGAGCTGGCGATTATCTGGCTGGCGGAGCCGTCGATCAGTTTTGTCGAGATCGCCAGCCGCTTGGGGTTTGCCGATGTCAGCTCATTTTATAAAGCGTTCCGCAAATGGGCAGGCTCCAACCCTGGGCACTACCGTAACCTGATCCTCAGCCAGCCAGCCGAAGCTGGCTCGACCGAGGCGTCAGTTACAGTTCCTTCACGCTGACCAACGTGGTTGTGCCGGTACCGAACGCCGAAGCCTTGATGCGCAGTTGCAAATCGTTCTTCGAGCCGCGCAGGACATAGATATGATCCTTCAGCTTCGGGCTCTCGAGCTTGAACAGCTTTACGCTGCCCTCTGGATAAAGCGTGGGATCAAGTTCCAGTACCGCGTGGATCTTGTTGGCACGGGATGAGACGTTGTACCGGTTTTTACCAAACAGGGTTTCCGAAAGCTGCTGCAGCGGCATTGAGTCCGGCGCGAGATCGGTCACGTACAGTCCGACGATATCGCGCTGCGGCCTGCCGTAAGCATCGTTGGACGAATTGGCGATGAACGCGCTTTTCGTGGCTTTGATCGTCGCCAGTTTATCCCTGTTCACGTAGTGGTACAGGCGCTTGGGCAATGGCGTGATTTCAGTTTCGACAACCGTCGGAAAACCGCTACTGTCAGCGACTGCCCGTCGTGACGGACCCGGCGCCTCGGTGTTGGAGTCGTCATGGCCGCGCTTGTTCGGCGTGCCTCCCTTGAGATACATCTTGTTATCGACTGTCCATCGCCCCTGACCGTCGGAGATCAGGAAGGGACCGGGTCGCAGGTTATCCGCCGGATCAATGATAAGCACCGGCCCTTCTTCAATCGAAACCCGAAAAAACTGATCTTCAACCAGCGCGTGCCATTTGTCGTTGTATCGATATAGCCCTTTGTTGCGTCCTTGCGCCACGGGTTCTCCGAGATCTGCCGGCTTCTCCATCGCGAAACTGTCGAGTATCGCTTTCTGCGCTCCGGAATAGGACGAACGTGGTGTAGCCAAAGCGTTTTCAGTGAGCGACAGGTCCACCTGCGGGTGCCGCTCACTCGGCAAACCACGGTTTTCGACAACCGGCACATCAGGCGTAGCGGTGGCGGGACTTTCGACGGAATAGTCGAATACTTCCGGTTCGATCGACAGGTGCGGGAGATTTTCTGCGTTTTTTGCCCCTGTCGAGATGCGCCCGGCGTGCATGAGGACTGCCGCCAGATTCAGCAGCAGGTCGGCCACGGCAAATGACTTGTCCTGACCGTCCGATTGCGACAGTGCCTCCAGGTCGCCTTTGAGACTTACCGCCAATTGCACTAACCATCCGGCGGTGGCTGCCGGCCCGGTCACCAGCGGCAACAACGACTCGAAAATCAACCAGCTCAACGTCTTGAAATGGGCCCAGCGACTCTCTGCGTTGGACACTGATTGCCGGTCTGCCAACTCAACAAGCGCCCGGCTGTTCGCCTCATACAAGTGCTGAAATACATCGCCCTGCAGTGGGGACACGTTTTTCAGTTCCCAACGCAGGCGTATTTCGTTAGCGCCCAGCAGTCCGGTGTGCCTGACCACGGTTTTGTACCATTCATGGATGCTCTTCTGCAGCGCGGCGTCGGACTGAATCGCCTGTTCCAGATGGCTGCGCGAACGGTATTGGGTCAACGAAGGGGAATAGAAGGGGCGATAGAGGACGACGGGGGCATCACTGCGGTTGCCGGCAGCAATGACGAACATATTCAAAACCGGCCCGAGCCGCAGTTGCAAAGGGCTGACGACGATGTCTTGAGAGGTCTCGCTGCCATCCGCCAGCGCAACGATCAGGCGTACACCGTCATCGTCAAAACCATGGGCGCCGGTCAGTTTGGCCTCTAGTGCCTGGAGCGGCAATTGATTGCGCAGGTGAACCGTAAACAGATTTTGTCGGGACGACGCCTCGGGACGATTTTCAAGCAGATGCTGTTTCAGATACGCCGGGTAGGTACGGCCAATGTCCACCGACTGGATCAGACCCTTGACGTAATCGGAGGTCATCCACGCGGGTACAGTGCGCTGATGCAGGCCTTTGACGGTCATCGTGCCCCAAGGCAGGCCGGCGAGATTTTCCAGGGCAAAATCGATGATGCCCAAGCGAGTCGTTTCCACGGTTCCCCATCCACCCGGTACGCCTCGCGCAACCTTGATGTGGAGTTCCATGTCATCAGGATTTACCGGCTCATGTCCGTCACGGCTCATCTGAGCGACGAGGGCTTGATAGGCAAAATCGCGAATGGAATCGAGATGGGTGAAAAACGTCGCGCCGTCATACTGTAAATGAGTGACGGCCATGGCCGAGACATAACGCCGATAAGTCCGGCGATCGTCAGGGTCGGCGTCCTTGAGCCATTGCGGCAAATGCTTGTCGACATGTTCCGCTTGGTAAACATGCGGCTGTTGGCCGGCCAACAGTCGAAGCGGATCGCAGATCTGATCGAACAACTGCTCAGCGTCCTCGAACACGCCGTCGGCCGGAATCCGGATGCTTTCAAGCTCCACCAGTTGCTGATCGATCAGGACCCGCACCAGTTCGTCAAAGATGTTCGCATCAGGTTCATAGCGATCGACGCTCAGCTCGGTAAACTCCCATTGGTGCTGCAATTGCCGCGCAACATTCTGCAGGCAGTCTGCTTCGGAGCTGAATCGTTCCCAGGCCCCCGAGGGTTGAATCAATACTGTTCCTGACTTGTCAGTGACGAGCAAGGCAGGATAGATCAGCGAGAGATTATCCGTCCCGTTATTCAAGGTGAGTTGCAAAAGATAAACCGGCGGCCTTAAATGCTCGTTAAATAGTTGTCGATGTTGTTTTTCTGATGTGACGACCAATCCAGTGAAAGCGAAATGCAAGTCTGGATCTGTCTGGTGAAGCGATTCATTGATGTTCAATGCGCAGGCATCTTTTATTACCTCCGACAGCCACTGCCAACGACTCATGCCGTTATCGGCTGGTTGCTGCCAGTAATCCAGCAACTGTTGCTGTAACGTGGCGACCAGTGTTTGGCATATTTCGTTTTGAGCCGATTGGAATTCAACAAGATCGATTCCAGCGCGGCCGTCGGTTTGCACCGGAATAATCAGGTTTTCTTCGGTTAAAACAATACTGCGCCCTTCGGTGAAGGCCCGAATAAATGCATCGAGATAAGGCACGGGCTCGGCTTCCGGGTCAAATCGGGTATCACGATAGAACAACGTATCAAGGGACAGTGAGCCTGGTTGCAAACAGTAATGTAAATAATCTTCCAGTTGCGATCTGGCAACACTGCGTAATGTAGGGTGGTCGTTGAATTGAGCATGTACCGATTGTTTGAAAATAAAATCTTTGTCATTAAATAAGTTTTGCTCAGGCGACACGGTGTGTTCCTTTTTTGATAAAGAAAGATAGGGGGTGTTTGTTGTTTGAAGCTATCAGGCCAGCTTTTTTGCGACCACTACATATAATTATCAACTTGTAAGAAAACGGTTGTGTGCCTGCCAGGGTTGGCCAAACCAGTCAGCCACATTGATGGCTTTGACCATTGCCGCCGCCGCCCCACAGCGCGACTATCTTTCTGTTGTTTACGGTTCCCAACCTAATAAAAAGCAGAGGGATTCTGGCAATGCGCGATTACTTGTCTGCCACCGCACAGTTCAACTATCAGCACACCGTGGATGCCGCGCTGAGCGGTACGCTTGAGGCGCTCAACGCCTGTGTCGAATGCTGCGACCGTCACGCCTTGCCGGGGCGCATCGCGCTGTTCTGGGAGGGCCGTGATGGCGCCAGTGCGACGTACACCTTCAGCGAGCTACAGGATAAAGCCGCGCGTTTCGCCAATTTCCTTCTCGCCGAAGGCGTGCAAAAGGGCGACAAAGTCGCCGGCCTGCTGCCGCGCAACATCGAATTACTCATCACCGTATTGGCCACTTGGCGCATCGGCGCGGTGTATCAGCCGTTGTTCACCGCATTCGGCCCCAAAGCCCTCGAACATCGCCTGAACAGTTCCGGGGCCAAAGTCGTGGTCACCGATGCGGTCAATCGGCCGAAACTCGCTGAAGTCGCCGATTGCCCGACGCTCGTTACCGTCGGCGGCGCCAAAGGCCAAGGCATTGTCCGAGGTGATTTCAGCTTCTGGGCCGAACTGGCCAACTATTCCAACGTCTGCGAGCCGGTCATGCTGACCGGCGAAGATCCGTTCCTGTTGATGTTCACGTCCGGCACCACCGGCCCGTCGAAAGCCCTGTCAGTACCGCTAAAAGCCATCGTTGCGTTCCAGAGCTACACCCGCGATGCCGTCGATCTGCGCCCGGAAGATGCGTTCTGGAACGTCGCCGATCCGGGCTGGGCCTACGGCATCTATTTCGGCGTCACCGGGCCGTTGTCGATGGGCCACCCGATCACCTTCTACGATGGCCCGTTCACCCTCGAAAGCACCTGCCGGGTGATCAACAAGTACGGCATCACCAACCTCACCGGTTCACCGACGGCTTATCGTTTGCTGATTGCCGGCGGGGACGCGTTCGCCAAGTCGATCAAAGGCAAGCTGCGCATCGTCAGCAGCGCTGGCGAGCCACTGAATCCGGAAGTGATCCGCTGGTTCGCCGACAACCTCGACGTGGTCATCCACGACCATTACGGCCAGACCGAACTGGGCATGGTCCTGTGCAATCACCACGGCCTCGACCATCCGGTACACGTCGGCGCCGCCGGTTTCGCCTCGCCGGGCCATCGCATCGTCGTGCTCGACGATCAGTACAACGAACTCGGCGTCGGCCAGCCCGGCATTCTCGCCATCGACCGCCCGCAATCGCCGATGTGCTGGTTCGGCGGCTACGAAGGCGCGCCGACCAAGGCGTTCATCGGCGATTACTACTTGAGCGGCGACACCGTGGAATGGAACCCGGACGGCAGCATCAGCTTCGTCGGCCGCAGCGATGACGTGATCACCACGTCCGGCTACCGCGTCGGCCCGTTCGATGTGGAAAGTGCGCTGATCGAACACCCGGCCGTGGTCGAAGCGGCGGTGGTCGGCAAACCCGATCCGGAGCGCACCGAACTGGTCAAAGCTTTCGTGGTGCTGAGTGCGCAATACCGTGCGGCTCCGGAGTTGGCCGAAGAGCTGCGCCAACATGTGCGCAAACGTCTGGCCGCGCATTCGTACCCGCGTGAAATCGAATTTGTCAGCGAATTGCCCAAGACCCCAAGTGGCAAATTGCAGCGCTTTATCTTGCGCAACCAGGAAATCGCCAAAGCTCAAGAGGCTGCGGCGCATAACGTTTCAGCTTGAATCAGGAATTACAGTCATGCAGATCGAGAACAAGGTTTTTATCGTCACCGGCGGCGCATCTGGCCTGGGTGCTGCCACCGCTGAATTGCTGGTCAGTGCCGGCGCCAAAGTGATGCTGGTGGACATGAACGCCGAAGCCGTGGCCGCTCAGGCGCAGCGTTTGGGCGCGCAAAGCGTCGTTGCCGACATCAGCAACGAAGCCGCTGCCGAAGCCGCCGTGCAGGCCACCGTCAAAGCCTTCGGCAGCCTCAACAGTCTGGTCAACTGCGCCGGTATCGTCCGTGGCGAGAAGATCCTCGGCAAGAACGGCCCGCACGCGCTGAGCAGTTTTGCTCAGGTGATCAACGTCAACCTGATCGGCAGTTTCAACATGCTGCGTCTGGCCGCTGCGGCGATTGCCGAATCCGAAGCCAACGCGGACGGCGAGCGCGGTGTGATCATCAACACTGCATCTGTCGCGGCGTTCGACGGCCAGATCGGCCAAGCGGCGTACTCGGCCTCCAAAGGCGCGATCGCCAGCCTGACGCTGCCAGCCGCCCGCGAACTGGCACGCTTTGGCATCCGCGTGATGACCATCGCCCCGGGCATTTTCGAAACGCCGATGATGGCCGGCATGACCCCGGAAGTCCGCGATTCGCTGGCCGCCGGCGTGCCGTTCCCGCCGCGTCTGGGCAAGCCTGCCGAGTACGCCGCGCTGGTTCGGCATATCATCGAAAACAGCATGCTCAACGGCGAGGTGATCCGTCTCGACGGTGCCTTGCGCATGGCCGCCAAGTAAGGAGGAATTGTCATGACTATTTCCAACGATCCGATTGTTATCGTCAGCGCTGTGCGCACGCCAATGGGTGGATTTCAGGGCGAACTGAAAAGCCTCACCGCGCCGCAACTCGGTGCTGCGGCGATCAAGGCTGCGGTTGAACGCGCCGGTGTCGCCAGCGATGCAGTCGATGAAGTGCTTTTTGGTTGCGTATTGCCTGCGGGCCTCGGTCAGGCGCCTGCGCGTCAGGCCGCTTTGGGCGCCGGCCTGGATAAATCGACCCGTTGCACCACCGTCAACAAGATGTGCGGTTCGGGCATGGAGACCACCATTCTCGCCCACGACATGCTGATCGCCGGCAGCGCCGATGTGGTCATCGCGGGCGGCATGGAGAGCATGTCCAACTCGCCGTACTTGCTGGATCGTGCACGCGCCGGTTACCGCATGGGCCATGGTCGCGTGCTTGACTCGATGTTCCTCGACGGCCTCGAAGACGCTTACGACAAGGGCCGCCTGATGGGCACCTTCGCCGAAGACTGCGCCGAAACCAATGGCTTCAGCCGTGAGGCGCAGGACGCCTTTGCCATCGCCTCGACCACCCGTGCGCAGCAGGCGATCAAGGACGGCAGCTTCAAGGACGAAATCGTCCCGCTGACCGTCACCGTCGGCAAGGAACAGGTGCTGATCAGCAACGACGAACAACCGCCAAAAGCCAAACTCGACAAGATCGCCTCGCTGAAACCGGCGTTCCGCGAAGGCGGCACGGTGACGGCGGCGAACTCCAGTTCGATCTCTGACGGCGCGGCGGCGCTGGTGTTGATGCGTCAGTCGCAGGCGCAGAAACTGGGGCTGAAACCGCTGGCCGTGATCCATGGCCACGCCGCGTTCGCCGATACCCCGGGCCTGTTCCCGGTGGCGCCGATTGGTGCGATCAAGAAGCTGATCAAGAAAACCGGTTGGTCGCTGGGTGATGTCGATCTGTTTGAGGTCAACGAGGCGTTTGCCGTGGTTGGCATGGCGGCGATGACCCACCTGGAAATCCCGCATGACAAGCTGAATGTGCATGGCGGTGCCTGTGCGCTGGGCCATCCGATCGGCGCGTCGGGGGCGCGGATTCTGGTGACGTTGCTTTCGGCCCTGCGCCAGAGAAAGCAGAAACGCGGTATCGCGGCGATCTGCATCGGCGGCGGCGAAGCCACGGCCATGGCCGTGGAATGCGTGTATTGAAGCAAACGCCAATACCTGTGGGAGCGAGCCTGCTCGCGAAGGCGTCATGTCAGTCAATGTTTGCTTAACTGACACACCGCTTTCGCGAGCAGGCTCGCTCCCACAGGGGTTCTGTGTGGTAACCCGGATTTAAGGATTCACCATGATTCCCAACGAAGACCAAACCCAGATCCGCGACATGGCCCGGCAGTTTGCCGAGGAACGCTTGAAACCGTTCGCCGCCGAGTGGGATCGCGAGCACCGTTTCCCCAAGGAAGCCATCGGCCAAATGGCTGAGCTGGGCTTCTTCGGCATGCTCGTGCCGGAGCAGTGGGGCGGTTGCGACACCGGTTATCTGGCCTACGCCATGGCCCTGGAAGAAATCGCCGCCGGCGATGGTGCCTGCTCGACGATCATGAGCGTGCACAACTCGGTCGGCTGCGTGCCGATCCTCAAGTTCGGCAACGATGATCAACGTGAACGTTTTCTCAAACCATTGGCCAGCGGCGACATGCTCGGCGCCTTCGCATTGACCGAACCGCAGGCCGGCTCCGACGCCAGCAGCCTGAAAACCCGTGCACGGCTGGACGGCGATCACTACGTGCTGAACGGCTGCAAACAGTTCATCACCTCCGGGCAAAACGCCGGGATCGTGATTGTGTTTGCGGTGACCGATCCGAGCGCTGGCAAGCGCGGCATCACGGCGTTTATCGTGCCGACCGATTCGCCGGGCTACAAAGTCGCTCGCGTCGAAGACAAGCTTGGCCAGCATGCTTCCGACACCTGCCAGATTCTCTTCGAAGACGTCAAAGTGCCGGTGGCTAACCGTTTGGGTGAAGAGGGCGAAGGCTACAAAATCGCCCTGGCCAACCTTGAAGGTGGCCGCGTCGGTATCGCGTCGCAATCGGTAGGCATGGCCCGCGCCGCATTCGAAGCGGCGCGTGATTACGCCCGTGAGCGCGACACCTTCGGCAAACCGATCATCGAGCATCAAGCCGTGGCTTTCCGCTTGGCTGACATGGCCACGCAGATCGCCGTCGCCCGGCAGATGGTGCATTACGCCGCTGCTCTGCGCGACAGCGGTCAACCGGCACTGGTTGAGGCGTCGATGGCCAAACTGTTCGCCTCGGAGATTGCCGAGAAGGTCTGTTCGATGGCATTGCAAACGCTCGGTGGTTACGGTTACCTCAACGACTTCCCGCTGGAGCGCATCTACCGCGACGTGCGCGTCTGCCAGATCTACGAAGGCACCAGCGATATTCAGCGCATGGTCATTTCGCGCAATCTTTAAGAAGGAATTTTTATTCATGACGTACGAAACCATTCTGCTCGAAACCCACGGCCGCGTTGGCCTGATCACCCTCAACCGCCCGCAGGCGCTGAATGCCCTGAACGCGCAACTGGTCAGCGAAGTGAACCAGGCCCTCGATGCGTTGGAGGCGGATGCGAACATTGGTTGCATCGTCCTCACCGGTTCAAAAAAGGCCTTCGCCGCCGGCGCCGACATCAAGGAAATGGCCGAACTGACCTACCCGCAGATCTACATGGACGACTTGTTCAGTGACAGCGATCGCGTGGCCAACCGGCGTAAACCGATCATTGCCGCCGTCAACGGTTTCGCCCTCGGCGGTGGTTGTGAACTGGCGTTGATGTGCGACTTTATTCTGGCTGGCGACAACGCCAAATTCGGTCAACCGGAAATCAACCTTGGCGTGTTGCCGGGCATGGGCGGCACCCAGCGCCTGACGCGTGCCGTCGGCAAAGCGAAAGCCATGGAGATGTGCCTGAGCGGGCGCTTGATCGATGCGGTTGAGGCCGAGCGTTGCGGCATCGTTGCGCGGATCGTGCCGAGTGATGAGTTGCTCGATGAAGCGTTGAAGGTTGCTGCCGTGATTGCCAGCAAGTCGCTGCCGATTGCGATGATGATCAAAGAGAGCGTCAATCGTGCCTTTGAAGTGAACCTGACGGAAGGCGTGCGTTTCGAGCGTCGGGTGTTCCATGCGGCGTTTGCCACGCAGGATCAGAAGGAAGGGATGGCGGCGTTTATTGCCAAGCGTGAGGCCGACTTCAAAGGCAAGTAATACAGCGTCTGCAAGGGCGTCTTCGCGAGCAGGCTCGCTCCCACATGAGGTTCTCGGCGTTCACCCAATCTGTGTTCGCTGGAGATCTCTGTGGGAGCGAGCCTGCTCGCGAAGCTTTTACGGCTTGATGTACATCAAAATCAAAAGCCCCTCACCCTAACCCTCTCCCGGAGGGAGAGGGGACTGATTGGGGGATATTGATGATCTGCGCCGACCTGAAAGAACTTTACTGAATCCCTGATCGACCTGGTTTACCCAATCTATAATCGCCTCGGTCTTTCAGGTCGATGTATGACGCCAGACATCTCGGTCGGCTCCCTCTCCCTCTGGGAGAGGGCTGGGGTGAGGGAAAGGGGCCAACACCATCACAACTGATAGTTCTTCAACTCCCGCGCAATCACCATCCGCTGAATCTCGCTCGAGCCTTCATATATCTGGGTAATCCGCGCATCGCGGTAATACTTCTCGACCGGATAATCTTCCAGATACCCATACCCGCCATGAATCTGAATCGCCGACGAGCAGACCTTCTCGGCCATTTCTGACGCAAACAGTTTGGCCTGTGAGGCTTCGGACAAACACGGTTTGCCCGCCGTCCGCAGACGCGCCGCATGCAGGATCATCAGCCGCGCCGCGTTGATCTGCATGTGCATGTCCGCCAGCAGGTTGGCGATGCTCTGGTGTTCATTGATCGGTTTGCCGAACTGGATACGATCACGCGAATACACCAGCGCCGCTTCAAACGCAGCCCGAGCAATACCCAGCGCCTGAGCGGCGATGCCAATGCGTCCGCCTTCAAGGTTGGACAGTGCAATTGCCAGACCTTTACCACGCTCGCCAAGCAGATTGGCCTCGGGAATGCTGCAGTTATTTAGTGTCACGGCACAGGTGTCGGAGGCGCGAATGCCCATCTTGTGCTCGGTGCGATCAACGATGAATCCTGGCGTATCGGTCGGCACCAGAAACGCCGAAATCCCTTTCTTGCCCAGATCCGGATCAGTCACCGCAAACACGATCGCCAGTTTCGCCCGTTTGCCGTTGCTGACAAATTGCTTGGCGCCGTTGATCACCCATTGGCCGTCACGCAGTTCGGCACGGGTGCGCAGGTTGTGCGCTTCGGAACCGGCCTGCGGTTCGGTCAGGCAGAAACAGCCGATGGTTTGCCCACTGGCCAGATCCGCCAGCCAGGTCTGTTTCTGCGCTTCGCTGCCGTAATTTAGCACCGGCCCGCAGCCCACCGAGTTGTGGATGCTCATGAACGCGCCGGTCGCGCCGTCACCGGCGGAAATCTCTTCCACGGCCAGGGCATAAGCGACGTAATCGACGTAGGTGCCACCCCATTCCTCGGGAACGACCATGCCGAGCAAACCCAACTCACCCATCTTCGCGACGAGTGCATCGTCGATCCAGCCAGCCTTTTCCCAGGCCTGCGCGTGCGGCGCGATTTCGCCACGGGCAAAGTCCCGGGCCATGTCGCGGATCATCACTTGTTCTTCAGTCAGTTCGAGATCGTGCATGGCTCAGCTCCCGCTCTCAGCAAATCCGTGGAAGAAACTCGCGACATGCGCAGCGTCCAGTGCAGCAAGCGTCGGCGGGTTCCAGCGAGGTGTCTTGTCTTTATCGATCAGCAGGGCGCGTACGCCTTCGATCAGGTCGCCGCGGGCGAACCACTGGCGATCCAGATGCAGCTCCAGCGCAAAGCAATGTTCCAGACTCAAGTGGCGGCCGCGACGCAGCATTTCCAGGGTAACGGCCATTGCCAGCGGCGAGCGGGTTTCCAGCAGATCAGCCGTGGTGGTCGCCCATTCGTGGCTGTCGGCGACGGTTACCGCGCGCAATTGCTCAACCATGCTCGGCACATCCGGTAGAGCAAAAAAGTGATCGATGGCCGGGCGCAAGGCTTCGAGCGGCGCATCGGGCAAGGTTTGCACGGCGTGCTTGGCCAGCAGGTTTTGCAGGGCCTTGAGTGGCGTGTCCTGCCATTCCATCTGATCGAGTTTTTCGTCGAGCAGCGCCAGTTTGCTGCTGTCCAGGTACCAGTCGGCGAGGCCGCAATACAGCGCATCGGCCGCACGAATCTGCACGCCGCTGACCCCCAGATAAATCCCCAGCTCACCGGGAATGCGCGGCAGGAAATAACTGCCACCGACATCCGGGAAATAACCGATGGCCACTTCCGGCATCGCCAGACGGCTCTTCTCGGTGACCACGCGCAGATCGGCGCCTTGCACCAGGCCCATGCCGCCGCCGAGGACGAAACCGTCCATCAGCGCCAGCACGGGTTTGCGGTAGTGATGAATCGTCAGGTCGAGGGCGTATTCCTCGACAAAGAAATCTTCGTGCAGCGTGTCGCCGCTTTTGAAGCTGTCGTACAGCGAACGAATGTCGCCGCCGGCACAGAAGGCTTTTTCACCGGCACCGCGCAGGACTACGGCGTGAACATTGGCGTCAGTCGCCCAGGCGTCGAGTTGCTGTTGCAGCAAACGCACCATGTCGACGGTGATGGCGTTGAGACCGGCGGGGCGGTTGAGGGTCAGGTGACCGATGTGATTGCGTACCTCGGCCAGCACTTCGTTTTGCGTGGCATCCATGGACTGGGTCCGCGGGGATGAAGCCTGAGCTGTCATCAGTAACTCCCTGCTTTTATTGTCTTTATTCGAGAAGCTCGCGCGCGAGCGTTACCGGATCGTAACAGTGCAAATTTGCCGTGTACAACGGGGATATGTGCAGGGGCTGTCTGCGTTTTTACATCAGGCGATGGAATGCAGCTCCTACACGGGATAGGCGTCAGATGCGGGTTCAGCGTAATGACGAGGTTAGCGGAAAACCTGACCGATACTGCGCCGTTTGGCATGCAGTTCACTGGCTTGAATCAGTTGCTCAAGATCTTCAGGCGTAATGTCGATGAACGCCTCCATGTCGGCCAGCGCCAGTTTCAGGTCTTCAGCAGTAATCGCCTGGCTGTCGACCGGGGCAACAACGGGCGCCGGTTCGGCGGGACGTTTTGGATAGCGAATGCGCGTGAGGTTGTTGTAGGCGAGGGCACTGAGCAGCATGCACGCCGCACCGAGCATCACCGGTTCCATGGCTTTCCAGTCCATCGCGATGGTCGCAGGATCGGCCAGCACCAGCGTCAGTGCCAACGCCCCGGCCGGCGGATGCAGACAACGCAGCCAGCACATCAGAATCAACGCCATGCCCGCCGCCAGACAGGCGCTGCCCAAAGTTCGGCCGAGCACATGGGCGACCAGCAACGCGACGACGCCGGCACACAAATAGCCACCGAGAATCGACCACGGTTGGGCGAGGGCGCCGGATGACACGGCAAACAGCAACACTGCCGATGCGCCCAGCGGCCCGATCAGGTGATAGGCGACGTCATGGCCAAATACTTGCGCGCACAACCACACACTGAACAAAGTGCCCAGGGCCATGCCGATGGCGGCGCGGCTCCATTCGGTCGGGCGGGTGTTGATGGCGGCGGGCAACCAGCGAGCGAGCATGTGAATCCAATCCTTGCAGCAAATTCGAGGCAAAAAAAAGGACTTGTCCGGCATATCCGGAAAGCCCTCGAAGCGTTCCAACATTGGGGGAGGAACGTGCACAGTTTGCCGATCAATCTCGATGCTGACAAATTCATATTAATGCAGCTTTAGTGCATTATTTTTGAATTGAAGCGACTCGACGGCCACTGACGAAGCACAAATAGCCACCCACGGCTGCCAGTGCGCTCAAGGCATAGAACATGCTCGGCGCCGACGTATGCATCAGCAGAAACCCGCACATGACTGGACTCGCCGCACCGCCCAGCGCTGCCAGGTTCTGCGCGCCGTAATAGCTGCCGCGCAGTTCTTCAGGCGCGAGGGTGTCGACAAACAGGAAGTCTGCCGGATAGATGATCATCTCGCCCAAGGTGAAGATGAACATCGCCACGCACCAGCCAACCAGGCTGTCAGCCAGACTGAAGCCGATCAGGCCAATGATGAACAACGCGGTGCCGCCGGCAATCCACTGGCGCAGGTGTTCGCGGGTCAGTAAACGACCGATCTGGTACTGCAACACAATCACCGTGATTGCGTTGCAGGCGAGCAGGGCGGCCATGGTGTCCAGCGTCTGTTGCTGGGTGTGGGTGACCAGCAGGTATTGCGACAGGTACAGGGTGAAACGCCCGTGCACCAGCGTGCTGAGCAGACAGCCCAGGGTAAACAGGATCATCGTGCGGTCGTTTTTCAGGATGATCAGGGTTTTCAGAAAACTTTGTGGCTGAGCGACCGCGGCGACCGGATTCACTTCGCGCCCGGCACCGAGCAGCAGAAAGAGGCTGCCGATGGCAATCACCCCCGCGACGATAAACGGCGCTGACGGCTGAACCCCAGCGATCACCACACCGATCATCGGGCCGACGGCGTAACCGATGTTGGTCAGCGTGTAATTAAGGGAAAACGCCTTGACCCGCTGACCCACTGGAAGGTTTTCACTGAGGATGGCTTTGGAGCAGATCAGGAACAGCGCCGACGCCGTTTCGCTGATGATCAGCACCAGCGTGACCAGATACAGATTCTGCGCGAAGGTCAGCAGGATCAGACCGATACCACTGGAGAGCATCGTCAGGATCAGCAACCGGCGCTTGTCGAGCCGATCGATGATGTAGCCGCCGTACAGCGACAACAACGTGGCGCTGAACACCGCAATGCCCAGCAGCAGACCGACGTCCTGCGGGTTGAGGCCGAGCTTGTTGCTGAGGAACAGCGTCAGCAGCGGGCTGATCAGGGCGCGGCTGATGACGACGGTCAGCGAGCTGATCATCAACCGGCGGATGAGGCGCGAGTAGGTGGCCACGGAGGGGCAATGTCCTTATTTCAAATGCTTGGCGGGCGTGCGTCATCCTCACCGGCCAGTCAGCACCGGTCAAGCTGCCACAATACTATCCCCTGTAGGAGTGAGCCTGCTCGCGATAGCGTCCCGTCAGATATACAAATATTGACTGACACTCCGCTATCGCGAGCAGGCTCACTCCTACAGGGGATTCGTAGTGATTTCAGGAGAGGTGCAGGGCCATGGCGCAGCGTCGCTCTGCTGGAAAACCGAGGGCGATTTCAACCAGCAGTGTGTCGTGCAAATAGCCAATTGTGGGTGCAGGCGTCAACTCGATAAACCCCATGCGCTGATAGAACGGCGCATTCCACGGCAGGTCGCGAAACGTGGTCAGTGTCACTGCGTTCAACCGCAACGCGCGCGCTTGTTCAATCGCCGCCGAAACCAACCGTCGACCGATGCCCTGGCCCTGAAAGACCTGACTGACGGACAACTCTTCGATGTGCAGGTGCTGGTCGATTTCGACTGCGCGGAGAAATCCTGCCAGTTCGGTACTTTCGGCGACCCATACATACGCCTCCTCGGTAGCCCGCAAATGTTGCGCAACATCCGCCACCTCGGCGTCCGCCAGCCAGGCCAATTGCGGGTCAAGACGAAACAGCTCGGCAGCCGAGCGTTCGATGGCAGGGAGGGCCACTGCGTCAGTGGGCCTTGCGAGGCGAAGGATCATATTCATGTAGGAGCTGCCGAAGGCTGCGATCTTTTGATCTGGATTGTAAAAAACAAGATCAAACGATCGCAGCCTTCGGCAGCTCCTACAAGGGGAGCGGTGTACAGAGTGACGGCGGCATCAAGCCACGTCGGACGCGTTCGGCCACTGTTGCAGCGGGATCGGCAATTTGCGCGACTCGCCACGACCCATCGGGAAGTAATGGAAACCGTTGCGCGCCAGACGCTCGGCGTCGTACAGGTTGCGGCCGTCGAAGATCACCGGGGTGTTGAGGCGCTGCTTGATCAGGTCGAAATCCGGTGCCTTGAATTGCTGCCATTCGGTGCAGATGATCAGCGCATCGGCGCCGGGCAAGACCGATTCCGGCGTGCCCATCAGCATCAGCTTCGACTCGTCCGGGTAGAGGTTCTGGGTTTCCTGCATGGCTTCCGGGTCGAAGGCGCGCACGCTGGCACCGGCGGCCCACAGTTCTTCCAGCAACACGCGGCTCGGCGCGTCGCGCATGTCATCGGTGTTGGGTTTGAACGCCAGGCCCCACAGAGCAAAGGTCTTGCCACGCAGATCACCGCGGTAGAACGCGTTGATACGCTCGAACAACTTGTGTTTCTGCCGTTGGTTGATCGCCTCGACCGCTTGCAGCAAGTCGCTGGAGCAATGCGCTTCTTCGGCGCTGTGGATCAGCGCGCGCATGTCTTTCGGGAAGCACGACCCGCCATAGCCGCAGCCGGGGTAGATGAAGTGGTAACCGATGCGGCTGTCGGCACCGATGCCCTGGCGTACCGATTCGATGTCGGCGCCCAGGTGTTCGGCGAGTTCGGCGATCTGGTTGATGAAGCTGATCTTGGTCGCCAGCATGCAGTTGGCGGCGTATTTGGTCAGCTCGGCGCTGCGCAGGTCCATGAACATGATGCGGTCGTGGTTGCGGTTGAACGGCGAGTACAGATCACGCATCACATCGCGTACGTCATCGCCTTCGCAACCGATAACGATACGGTCCGGACGGCGGCAGTCGGCAACCGCCGAGCCTTCCTTAAGAAATTCCGGGTTGGAGACGATATCGAACTGCAGCAGGCGACCGACCTTGATCAAGGCTTTTTCAATGTGCGTGCGCAGGGTGTCGCCCGTGCCCACCGGCACCGTGGATTTCTCGACGATGATCAACGGCTGTTCACGATGGCGGGCAATCGCGTCGCCCACGGAAAGCACGTAGCGCAGATCGGCCGAACCGTCCTCACGCGACGGCGTACCCACGGCAATAAACGCCACCCGCGCGTGCTGCACGGCGAGCTTTTCATCGGTGGTGAATTGCAGGCGTTTCGAGTCCAGACCTTCGCGCACCAGGCTGGCCAGCCCCGGTTCGAAAATGCTCACGTGACCCTGGCGCAACAGCTCGACTTTCTTCTGATCGACGTCCATGCACACGACATCATGGCCGACTTCGGCCAACACAGCCGCTTGCACCAGACCGACGTAACCGCTGCCAAACACTGTGATTTTCATGGAGCACTCCTGAATGCGGGCGCACGAGCCGGACGAGTGTTGATGGTGATGACCCCGAGCATGACCAGCGCCACGCCCAGTGATTGAGTGAAACTGAAGGATTCGTTGAACAGCGGCAGACTGGCCGCCAGCAGATACACCAGCGCATAGCTGATGCTCAGCAGCGAATAAGCGCGGCCCAGCGGCAGATCGCGTAGAGCCGCGAGCCAGCAGAGCATCGACAGCGCGTAGGCGAAAATCGCCGCGATGACCACGGTCAAGGCGCGCCAATCAAGGCTGTCGATGTGCAGCCATTGTTCCGGCACGGGCAGGCGGGTCATGCTCCAGCGCATGCCCAGTTGCGCAGCGCTGACGAGAAACACGCTGCCCAACGCGAAGGTGATGCCACGGCGCGGGTTCATGATTGTTGCCCCAACAAAACCACGCCGCCGATCACCAACGCCACGCCAAGCCAATGCTGGCGGTCGATGGGTTCGCGGAAGACGAAGCGCGCGATCAGGGTGATCAGGACAAAGTTGAGGCTGAGCATCGGATAAGCGACGCCGACTTCCAGCCGCTGCAGCACCAGCAACCAGACCAACAGACCGCAACCGAGGGCGAACAGGGCCAGCCATAACCACGGCGAGCGCAGTTTGCCGGTCAGCGAAGAATCGCTCCCGCGCCAGCTCTCCACGGCGTACTTCTGCGCGATCTGGCCGAGGCAGGTCAGCAGGCACGCGGCCAACAGCAGCAACAGGCTCATGACGCCTCCTTGGGCAAGATCATGATCACCAGGTTGCCCTGCTCGTAACGGACACCGTCCTTTGGCAATCTGTCGATTTCGTCCAGTTCGTCCTGCCCCTTGACGCGCATCACCACGCCGACCGCACCGCTGCGGCGTGCCTCGCGCATCCACTGTTGCACGTGATCGGGATCGACCCGCTGTTGAATGCCGTCAGGATAGGCAAGGCCATATTTCAATTCGCCTATCGTGTTGTACAACGCCACTTGCGGCGTTTTCAGGCGCCAGGCCAGTGCTGAAGCAGCGCCCAGGTCGTTGCTCAGCAAATGCTCGGTCTGCGCTAGCTCCGTGACGTGATGCTTGATGAACTGGTCCGGCATCTTGTTGGCGACCACCGATTTCGGCAGCGCCGCCGGCAACACCGCGATCAGCAACAGGCTGCCGAGTGCCGGTGCTGCCCAGCATTGCAGCGGCAGCAAGGCTTGCAGCAGGTTGGCGATGATCCAGCCGATCAGCGCGATAAACACCAGCACCAGACTGTGCAGTTCGTGGTCGTACACCGGTTTGGTCAGTTGCAGATACACCAGCGCGATCAGCGTGACGACGCCCAGCAACAGATTCAGCAACCCATTGATGCTCAGCGCCCGACCTTGCTCCAGACGCAAGCGGTCGGCCAGCGCATTGCCCAGCAACAACGCCAGCGGCAGCAGGCACGGCAGGATGTAAGTCGGCAATTTGCCGTTGCTCAGGCTGAAAAACAGCAGCGGCATCAGCAGCCACAGCAGCAGGAACACGATTTTGGGCTGAGTGCGGCTTTGCCAGGCTTGCTTGAACGCCGTCGGCAACAATCCCGCCCACGGCAAACTGAACGCCACCAGCAATGGCAGATAGAACCACCACGGCGCATCGTGTTGCGCGTCATCCCCGGCAAAGCGGCGAATGTGCTCATGCCAGAAGAAGAACCGCCAGTAGTCCGGCTCCTGCGCATGCACCGAGAGCACCCACGGCAGGCTGATGAGGATCGCCACGGCAATCGCCACGGGGCCAAACATCAGCAGTTCACGCCAGCGTTTTTGCCAGAGCAGCCACGGCAGGGCGATCAACACCGGCAGCAGCCAGGCGAGAAATCCCTTGGTCATGAAGCCCATGCCACACGCCAGCCCCAATAACGCCCAGGCCGCCATGCGCTTGCCGCTGGTGTGGCTGTCGAAGGCAAACCACAGCGCCAGCAGACTCAGGTTGACCCAAAAAGTGAACTGCGGATCGAGGTTGGCGTACCCAGCCTGACCGGCAACAATCGTGAAACTCATGTAGAGCAGGGCGCAGACGAAGCTTTTGCGCGGCTCGTTCCATAAACGTCGGGCGAGCAGATAGCACAGCAGCACGCTCAGGCCGGTGCTCAGCGCCGACACAAAGCGCACACCGAACAGGTTCTGCCCGAACAGTTGCTGACCCAGCGCGATCATCCAGTAACCGGCAATCGGCTTCTCGAAATAGCGCAGGCTCATGAAGTGCGGCGACACCCAGTTGCCACTCAGCAGCATGTCCTGACTGATCTGCGCGTAACGGGTCTCATCAGGAATCCACAAACCGTGCGTGCCCAGCGGCAGCAGATAGGCCAGCAGACAAATGCCCAGCAACAGCAGTGGCAGCGTCCAGCGTTTGATCATGCGCCTTGCACTCCCAGCCAGCCTTCACGGCCGTCGAGGGCGCCACGTTGTACGCGACCCACGGGCAAGGTGTTGAAGAACGCGGGCAACAAGTCGCCCAGCGGTTTGAAATCGATATTTCGCTGGCGTGCATCGGCCAGCAATTGACGAAAGGCCTCCGCCATCAGAATCCCTTCGACTTCGGCATGAATGGTGTAGACGTTGAGCTGTTGCGGGCGGAAGTGGTCAAGGATGAAACCGTTGAAGTCCCGCGCTGCGACGATGGGGCCAACGATTTCGTCGAAGGTCGGCAGGTCCACCGGAATCTGTGGCGTACCCGGCGTACCGTCGGCCAGCAGCGGGCGAAACAGCCGCGTACCTCGGCAATCGCTGTTGTAGCGAAAGCCGAAGGCTTGCTTGGCCTCGATCACGCGCTCGTCGGCACGCCAACCGGCTGCGGCGGAACACTCGACTTTTTCGCCGAGAATGTCGCTCAAGGTGTCGACGCCCTGACGGATCTGCTCGATCAGTTGCGCGTTGCTCCAGCGTCCGGCATTGGCCTGCCAGCCGTGGTGATCCCACGCATGCAGGCCCACTTCATGACCGGCATCGCGGGCCTGACGCATCAGGTGCCCGAGTTCGCGGCCAATCGGTTTGCCCGGCCACGCGGTGCCGGCCAGCAGAATGTCCCAGCCGTACAGGCCGGCCGCATTGGAGCGGAGCATTTTCCAGAGGAACTGCGGGCGGATCAGGCGCCACAGATGCCGGCCCATGTTGTCGGGGCCGACACTGAAGAAGAACGTCGCCTTGATCTGCGCTTCGTCGAGCATTTCCAGCAAGCGCGGCACACCTTCACGGGTGCCGCGAAAGGTGTCGACGTCGATGCGTAGACCGGCCTGCATCAACGCTTGTCCGCGATTTCGAGCATGGCTTCACGCAAGAAGAAGTCGAGCGTGTTGCCGATGGTCTCGCGCATTTCCACGGTCGGCGTCCAGTCGAGCAGACGTTTGGCGTTGGCGATGCTTGGCTTGCGATGCTCGACATCCTGATAACCGGCACCGTAGAACGCCTTGCTTTCCACGTCGCGGAAACCGGCGAACGGTGGGAAGTTGTTGCGCAGCGGATGCGCTTCGAACTGACGCAGCAACTCTTCGCCCAACTGACGGATGCTGGCTTCGTTGTCCGGGTTGCCGATGTTGATGATCTGGCCGTTGCAGACGTCGTTGTCGTTATCGATGATCCGCGCCAGGGCCTCGACACCGTCGGCGATGTCAGTGAAGCAGCGCTTTTGCTCGCCGCCGTCGAACAGGCGAATCGGCGTGCCTTCGACCAGGTTGAGGATCAGTTGGGTGATTGCACGGGAGCTGCCGATGCGCGCCGAATCCAGACGGTCGAGGCGCGGGCCCATCCAGTTGAAAGGACGGAACAGGGTGAAATTCAGACCCTTGGCGCCGTACGCCCAGATCACCCGATCCAGCAGTTGCTTGGACACCGAGTAGATCCAGCGCTGCTTGTTGATCGGGCCGACCACCAGGTTGGAGGTGTCTTCGTCGAAGTGCTTGTCCTGGCACATGCCATAGACTTCCGAGGTCGACGGGAAGATCACGCGCTTGTTGTACTTGACGCAGTAGCGCACCAGTTTCAGGTTTTCTTCGAAGTCGAGTTCGAACACGCGCAGCGGGTTGCGGGTGTATTCGATCGGTGTGGCAATGGCCACCAGCGGCAGGACCACGTCGCACTTCTTGATGTGGTACTCGATCCACTCGGAGTGAATGCTGATATCGCCTTCGACGTAGTGGAAGTGCGGATGACTGCGCAGACGGTCGATGGCGTCGGAACCGATGTCCAGGCCATAGACTTCGTAGCGGTCGTCACGCAGCAGACGCTCGGACAAGTGATTGCCGATAAAACCGTTGACACCGAGGATCAGCACGCGAGTGCGGCGCGGTGCACGGCCGGATTCAGCCCCGCGCAACAGCGAGCCGTCGACCAGCCCCAGTTCACTGGCCAGTTGCGGGCCGCTGAGGAACAGACCGTTGTCGTTGCGCTGACCGGAGAGGATCACCAGCGAATCTTCACCGCAAGCAATGCGCAGCGGATCGACGCTGATCACCCGGCCCGGCGCCTGACCGTCGTTGCCTTTAACGACTTCGGCGCTCCAGACGATGAGTTTGTGCTCGCCAACCGCGCAGAAAGCGCCCGGATACGGCTGGGTCACGGCGCGCACCAGATTGAACAGTTGCTCGGCAGGTTTCGCCCAGAGCAGTTTGCCGTCCGCGGGGGTGCGACGACCGAATACAGTGGCTTTCGATTCGTCCTGCGCGGTTTCGCTGATCTTGCCTTGCAGCATCGCTGGCAAGGTGTCGCGCAGCAGGTCAACGGCTGCCACGCGCAATTTGCCGTGCAGGCTCAGCGCGGTGTCGCTGCGCTCTATGGCCACGCGCTGCTGGGCAACGATGGCGCCGGCATCGGCACGTTTGACCATGCGGTGCAGGGTCACGCCGGTTTCGGTTTCACCGTTAACCAGCACCCAGTTGGCCGGCGCGCGGCCACGGTAGTTCGGCAGCAATGAACCGTGCAGATTGAACGCGCCTTTTTTCGCGGTGGCCAGCAACGATTCGCTCAGCAGGTGGCGGTAGTAGAACGAGAACAGGTAGTCCGGATTGAGCTTGGCAATCCGCTCGATCCACAGTGGGTGATTGACGTCTTCCGGGGCGTGCACCGGGATGCCCTTGGCGGCGCACAGTTGCGCAACCGATCCGTAGAACGCGTTCTCTTTCGGGTCATCGGCGTGAGTGAATACCGCCGCAATCTCATAGCCGCTGTCGAGCAGGGTTTGAATGCCGGCGCAGCCGATATCGTGATAAGCGAAGACAACCGTTTTTGCGCTCATGAGAGAACCTGATCATTGGAGGAGGAGAGACCGTCGACGGTGATGGCGCGCGGCAGCATGGCGGGTTGGCCGCGCAAGACTTTTTCCACGAAGAAACGCGGGCGGGCGCGCACGTCGCTGTACATGCGCCCCAGGTATTCGCCGAGCAGGCCCATGCCGATGAACTGGCCACCGGTGAACACGAACAACACCGCGAACAGCACGAACATGCCGTCACCGGCCCAGCCGGCACCGAACACCAGACGCAACACGATCAGTGCAGCGGCAAACAACACGCCGAGGCCAGCCATGGCGAAACCGACGATGCTCAGCAGGCGCAACGGTGTGGTGGTCATGCAGGTGATCAGGTCGAACATCAGATTGATCAAGCGCATCGGGCTGTATTTCGAGTCGCCGTGTTCGCGCTCGGCATGGGCGACGACGATTTCCGTGGTGTGGCGGGCGAAGCTGTTGGCCAGAATCGGAATGAAGGTGCTGCGTTCGCGGCAGGCGAGCATCGCGTCGATGATCGTCCGGCGGTAGGCGCGAAGCATGCAGCCGTAGTCGCTCATGGCGACACCGGTGGAGCGTTGCACGGCGAGGTTGATCAGTTTCGATGGATAGCGGCGCAGAGCCGAATCCTGACGGTTGCCGCGCACGGTGCCGACGACGTCGTAACCCTTTTCCGCTTCAGCAACGAGCCGGGGAATTTCTTCCGGTGGGTTCTGCAAGTCGGCGTCGAGGGTGATGACCACATCGCCTTTGCATTGCTCGAAACCGGCCATGATCGCCGCGTGCTGGCCGTAGTTGCGGTTGAGGATGACCGCCACGAACGGGCTGTCTTCGCGGCTCGCGGCTTCTTCAAGAAGCAGGGCGGACTGGTCACGGCTGCCGTCGTCGACCAAGACGATTTCATAGTCGTGACGCAGCATCCGGCAGGCCGCTTCGGTGCGGCGTAGCAGTTCCGGCAGGCTGTCCTGTTCGTTGTAGACCGGGATGACGATCGACACACAGCGGATCGGATAAGGTTTCACGGGCGTTTGTCCATAAGAGTGGCAATGGCAGCGACCACGCGATCAAGGTCTTGATCGCTCATGTCGGGGAATAACGGAATCGAGCACAGCCGCGCCGAGTTCCACTCGGTGTCGGGCAGGTAGAGGTCGGGGTCACGCTGGCGATACCAGGTGTGCAGGTGGGTGGCGATGAAATGGATGCCGGTGCCGATGCCCTGGTCCTGCAAACCTTGCATGAAGGCTTCGCGGTCCATGCCGCAGCGCTCGCTGTCGATGCGCAGGATGAACAGGTGCCAGGTGTGGGTTTGTGCGTAGGCGGGCAGGGCCAGTGGTTGCACCGGCAAGCCTTCGAGTTTTTGCCGGTAGGCGGCGGCCAGTTCCGTGCGGCGGGCGTTGATCGCGTCCAGACGCTGCAGTTGCACCAGGGCAATCGCGGCGTTGATGTCAGCGAGGTTGTATTTGAACCCCGGCTCCATCACTTGTGCCTGCGGCTTGCGGCCACCGGTCAGGCGATCGTAGGCGTCAACGCCCAGACCATGGAACTTGAGCATGCGTACACGGCTGGCCAGGGCTTCGTCGTCGGTGACGAACATCGCGCCTTCGGCACAGGTCATGTTCTTGATCGCGTGGAAGGAGAAAATCGCCGTGCCCTGCGCGCCTACGTGGCGGCCCTTGTAACGGCAGCCAGCAGCGTGGGCGGCGTCTTCGATGACGGCGATGCCGTGCTGGTCGGCCAGCGCGTACAGCGGATCGAGATCAAACGCGGCGCCGGCGTAATGCACCGGGATGATTGCTTTGGTGCGTGGGGTGATTGCCGCTTCGATGCGCGCGGCGTCGGTCATCAAGGTGTCGCGATCCACATCGACGAATACAGGTTTGGCGCCGAGCAGCGAGATCATGTTGGCCGTCGACACCCAGGTCTGCGACGGGGTGATGACTTCGTCGCCCGGGCCGATGCCCAAAGCCAACAAGGTGATGTGCATGCCACCGGTGGCCGAGGAAAGTGCCACGGCGTGTTTGCAACCGACATAGTGTGCGAACTGCTCTTCCAGCACCTGGCTTTTAGGGCCGGTAGTAATCCAGCCCGAACGCAATACTTGTTCAACCGCGGCTATTTCTTCATCGCCGATACTCGGCCGGGAAAACGGCAGAAACGCTTGACTCATAAGAACCTCGGGGCGACAGCCATCCTTCAGCCGATTGTCTGAAAAACACGGAATTTCAAAGGGTTGAGTTACCGGTCGGGGAATACCTGATTGACTTTCCAGTCCGCGGCCGGCAGGGTTGCAGGCCTTTCGGGGCAACCTGTTGTAACTAAGGTTATGCGTGTTTTTGTCAAAGGAACATGAAAAAACGGTCGGCGATTCGTCTATCTGTAAGCCATACAGCCACCGTTCAGACTTCTTCCGTTCATCGGCTGTTTTAGTCGAAAAGTCTTACGAAAGAGTCGCTCTTTATATAAGTTTGTTTGCACTTTTAAGTTGTTTTGTTGAACTGTTTTCTATTCAAGGCCGTTTCGTTTGATTGACTTGTCGAGTACTGAATCCACCCCGTCCAACACTAATCCGCTGACGCTTTATCTGGCGCGCCTGGCGCCTTCCAGCCAACTGACCATGCGCTATGTCTTGCAGGATGCTGCGGACCGCCTCGGTTTCGAAGACGTGGATATCGAAGAAATCCCCTGGCACGGGTTGCAACCGGAAGACGTCGTGGCGCTGGTCGCCGCTTTGCGCGCCGACGGTTATGCGCCGAATACCTCGTCGCTGTATGTGAATGCCGTGCGCGGGGTGATGAACGAAGCGTGGCGCATGAGCCTGATCTCTCAGGATCACCTGCTGAAGATGCGTTCAGTCAAAGGTATTGCCGGCACGCGGTTATCTCAGGGGCGCAACTTGAAGCGCACCTTGATCCACGAATTGATGGAAGTCTGTGCCGCTGATCCGCGCCCTCAAGGGCTGCGCGATGCGGCAGTGATTGCGTTGTTGTACGGCACCGGCATGCGTAAATCGGAGTCGGTGGACCTGGACTTGAATCAGGTCGACTTCACCGAGCGCAGCCTCACCGTTACCGGCAAAGGCAATAAACAACTGATCAAGTACGCACCGGCCTGGGCGTTCGCCAAACTCGATGCATGGCTGGAGCTGCGACGTTCAGAGCTGAAGGAGGGTGAGAGCGACGATGCCTTTCTGTTCAACCGTATCCGTCGCGGCAGTCATATCACCCGCGAGCGCATCACCAAACACGCGATCTATTACATCGCCCGTCAGCGTGGCACGCAGGTCGGGGTGAAGATCATGCCGCACGATTTCCGCCGTTCGTTTATCACACGGGTGATCGAGGAACATGATCTGTCGATTGCGCAGAAGCTCGCGCACCACAGCAACATCCAGACCACCGCCAACTACGATGTGCGTGATGACAACGAGCGGCGGCGTGCGGTGGATCGCTTCGATCTGTAGGCCCCGTCACGACGAGGAAGGGCAGGTGCGCGCGTTGCCGGTGGCCGCCCGACTGATCTGCTCGGCCAGCCGTTTGACGTTGTGCTGCTGGGCGCCCACCAGATCATCGATGGTCGGGCCGGACGGTGTTTGCAGGGTCGAACGGCAGGTCAGCAAACCATTGTCAGTGGCGCCGTCGGGACGCAAGCGCCATTTGGCGTCGATCAGGCCGTACTGACCGGGGATCGAGTCGAAGCGTTGCACTTCGATGCGCACCGAAACATTGCCTTGCCCACTGGTATTGCTCAATTGATCGGCCAACGCACCGCGCAACTCATCCGCCAGTGTCGCCCCCCACCAATCGGTTTCCAGAATCGCCAGGCCGCTGTTGCCTTGGCGGATAACGATTTGCGCCCGGTCGACCTGCGGCGGCACGCTCAGCGCTTCGATCGGAATCTGCGCGCCGGTCCGGGTGTTGGCGATCTGCACTGGCGTCAGCGTGTGAAAGCTGATCGGGTCGCTGCGGCACGCGCCCAGCAGCATGAACGCAGCGAGCACGGTGATTTTCAGCGGTACAGCCATGGTTCAGCTCCTGTGCTCAGTTGCGTGGCGGGCCTTTCAGGTCGATAGGCGCGGCGTTATCGGGGCGACCACGAATCAGCGATTCCGGATGCCGTCCAAGGTAATCCGACAGCTCACGCAGCGAACGCGACATGCGCCCGAGTTCGTCGAGGGTTTCCGTGAGTTTCTCGCGTTGCGGCGAATCCTCGGCCAACGTGGAACTGGCGGACTGCAAGGTCTTGCTGACATCAGCGAGGGTGCTTTGCACGCCCGGCAGGGTCTTGGCGTTGAACTGGGTCAGGCCTTTGCGTAGCTCGATCAGATTGCTGTCGAGGTTGTTGGCGATGCGATCAACCGGCAGCTTGTTGAGCTTGTCGACCACGGCTTCGAGTTTCTCCTGCAGCTGTTCGAGGCTGCCGGGAACGGTCGGTAGAACGACCGGGCGAGCAGTCGGGTCGAACGCGACTTTTTCCGCTTTCGGGAAGAAATCCAGTGCCACGTACAACTGGCCGGTCAGCAGGTTGCCACTGCGCGCCTGAGCACGCAGGCCATTATCGACGAAGGTGCCCAGCAGGCGGATGCCAGCGGCTTCGTCGTTGGGGTCGTGCTTGAATTCGGTGAGCATCTTTTTGTAGGCCTGACCGAGACGCTGCGGGTAAATGACGATGCCGACGTTGAGTGGGAAGGTGCGTTTTTTCGCATCGAAATCCAGGTTGATGCCCACGACCCGGCCGATCTCCATACCGAGGAACTCGACCGGCGCATCGACCTTGAGTCCGCGCAGTGACTGTTCGAAACGCAGCACCATGTATTGCGCCTTGCCATTCGGTGGGGCGAGGGCGCTCTGCTGGTCGGCGAACAGTTCGAAATCCTTGTCGTCGGCGGCGGCCACATCGTTGGGACTGTAATCCGGAGCACGGAACGCAATACCGCCCACCAGCAGGGTCGACAGCGATTCGGTCTTCACGGCAAAGCCGTTGGCACCGACATTGATGTCGATGCCGCTGGCATTCCAGAAACGGGTGTTTTCGGTGACGAACGCGTCGTTCGGCGCGTGAATGAACACCTCGATATCGACCCCTTTGCCTTCGGGGTTGAGGGCGTAAGTGACGACCTGGCCGACCGGAATCTTGCGGTAATAGACCGGTGAACCAATGTCCAGTGAACCTAGGTCCGGCGCATGCAGCATGAAGCGCTTGCCGGGTTCGCCATAGGTGATCGGCGGCGGATTTTCCAGACCCTTGAAGTTCTTTGCGCGGCCATCGGACTGGCCGACGTCGGCGCCGATGTAGTCACCGGAAAGCAGGGTGTCGATGCCCGAAACGCCGCCAGCGCCAATGCGCGGGCGCACCACCCAGAACTGTGAATCTTCGCGCGTGAAGGTTTCCGCTTGTTTGGACAGTTTGATGGTGGCGTCGACGCTTTTCTGGTCGCCACTCAACTCGACGTCCGTCACCTGACCGATGACCACGTTGCGGTACTTGACCTCGGTCTTGTTCGCCGTCAGGCCGCTGCCTGTCTTGAAGTTGACAATGATCGTCGGCCCTTCCTGCATCACGTTGTGCACCACCAGCGAAATGCCAACGAGCACCGCCACGATCGGCACAATCCAGACGAGCGAAATGCCGAAACGGCGGGTTTTGACTGGGGCTTGGCCTGGTGCTCGCGGCTCGTCGGTGGCTGACGACTTCATCCATGTCCTCCTCGATTGATTGGGCACTGAGCGTCAGGAACGCAAAAGCACCTCATCAATATAGAAGTGCTTGGCGATAGAGCAAATGTGTATAGCTCACCTGTGCTTGATGATCGTTCCCATGCTCTGCGTGGGAATGCCTCAAGGGACGCTCTGCGTCCAGTGACGCGGAGCGTCACGGGCTGCATTCCCACGCAGAGCGTGGGAACGATCAAGCGCAGCCGGGAACGATCAGATCGTGTCAGCGCGGTCTGCGCTGTCAGCCGAGCATTTCCCGCAAGCGATACCAGAACATCCCCAGTGCCAGTAGTGGCGAGCGCAGGGCCGTGCCGCCGGGGAAGGTCATGTGCGGGACGCCGCTGAACACGTCCATGCCTTGGCTGTGGCCGGCATGAATCGCCTCGCCGAGCAGTTTTGCGCACCAGTGCGTGACGTTCAGACCGTGGCCGGAATAGCCCTGCGCATAGAACACGTTCGGGTGTTGCTTGAGGCGGCCGACCTGCGGAAAGCGGTTGGCGGTGATGCCAATCTTGCCGCCCCATTGGTAATCGATGCGCACGTCCGCCAGTTGCGGGAAGACCTTGAGCATCTTCGGCCGCATATAAGCGGCGATGTCCGCCGGATCGCGCCCGGAATAGTGGCAGGCACCGCCGAACAGCAAGCGCCGATCGGCGGAGAGCCGGTAGTAATCGAGGCCGACTTTCTGGTCGCACACCGCCAGATTCTGCGGAATCAGTTGCGCCGCGCGCGCCTCGGACAACGGTTCGGTGGCGATGATGTAACTGCCGGCCGGCAGCACCTTGCCACTGAGTTGTTGTTCGAGTTCGTCCAGATGCGCATTGCAGCCGAGCACCAGACTGCCGGCGCGTACCGTGCCGCTTGCGCAGCGCACCTGCACGGTCGGGCCGTGGATGATCTCCAGCACTTCACTCTGCTCGAAAATCCTCACGCCGAGCGACGCTGCCAATCGCGCTTCGCCTTGCACCAAGTCCAGCGGGTGCAGGTGACCGGAACCCATGTCCACCAGGCCACCGGCATAGATGTCAGAGTTGACCACCTGCTGGCGCACCTGCTCGGGGCCGATCAGCCGGGTTTCGTGGGCATAGCCGAGTTCGGCGAGATCGACCAGTTCATCCTTGAAGGCAGCGAACTGCGCCGTGGTGTTGGCTAGATCGCAGAAGCCCCAGCGCAGATCGCACTCGATGCCGTTGTCGCCGATGCGCTGGCGTACCAGTTCCACCGAATCGATGCCGGCACGCTGCAAGTAACGCACGCCTTCCTGACCGACATACTTGGCGAAGCCTTCAACGTCATGGCCGATCCCGCGAATCAACTGACCGCCATTGCGCCCGCTGGCGCCCCAGCCGATACGCCGGGCTTCGATCAACACCACCGACAACCCGCGCTGGGCCAGTTCGATGGCGGTGTTGACCCCGGTGAACCCGCCGCCGATCACGCAGACATCGGCGCTCAGATCACCTTCCAGTTGCGGATAAGGTGTAGTCGCCCGAGCCGACGCGGCGTAGTAAGAGCGGGCGTGTTCCTGGGTGTACTGATTCATTTGTTCGACTTCACTTTGCTCCAGGAGCGGGTCATCAGACGCATGATCGCCTGGGGCGGGGTAGAGGAGATGTAGAGCTTGTCGAGCACTGCCTGGGATGGGTAAACCTCAGGGTTGTTGACCAGCTCCTGATCCATGTATTGCTTGGCCGCCGGGTTCGGGTTGGCATAACCGACCGAGGCGCTGACCTTGGCGATCACTTGCGGATCGAGCAGGTAATTGATGAAGGCGTGGGCTTCTTTGGTGTTGCTGGCGTCGGCCGGAATGGCCAACAGATCGAACCAGAGGTTGGCGCCTTCCTTCGGAATGGCGTAAGCGATGTTCACGCCATTCTTGGCTTCCTTGGCGCGGTTGGCGGCCTGGAACACGTCGCCGGAATAACCGAAGGCTACGCAGATATCGCCGTTGGCCAGGTCCGACACGTACTTCGAAGAATGGAAATAGGTGATGTACGGGCGGATGCTCAGCAGTTTCGCTTCAGCCTTTTTATAGTCTTCCGGGTTTTCGCTGCGCGGGTCCAGGCCCATGTAATTGAGCACAGCGGGGAAGACTTCGTCGGCGGAGTCCATCATCGACACGCCGCACTGGCTGAGTTTTTTCAGGTTCTCAGGCTCGAACAGCACGGCCCAGGAATCGATGTGATCGATGCCCAGCACTTGCTTGACCTTGTCGACGTTGTAACCGATGCCGTTAGTGCCCCACAGGTACGGCACCGAGTGCTCGTTGCCCGGGTCGTTTTTCTCCAGCAGTTCGAGCAGTTTCGGGTCGAGGTTCTTGAAGTTCGGCAGTTGCGAGCGATCAAGTTTGAGGAATGCGCCGGCCTTCACCTGACGCGCGAGGAAGTGGTTGGACGGCACCACCACGTCGTAACCTGTGCGCCCGGCGAGGAGCTTGCCTTCCAGGGTTTCGTTGGAATCGAAAACGTCGTAGATCACCTTGATCCCGGTTTTACTCTGGAAGTCGGCGAGGGTGGTTTCGCCGATGTAGTCGGTCCAGTTGTAGACGCTGACCTGGGGTTGGGCTTGGGCTACCGCGCTGAACAGCAAGCTCAGGGCGACCGGGAGTACGGATTTCAACAGACGCATTTCGACACCTCTTCTTATAATGATCGTTCCCACGCTCTGCGTGGGAATGCCTCAACGGACGCTCCGCGTTCGGCTTTGGATGGGACGCGGAGCGTCCCGGGCTGCATTCCCACGCAGAGCGTGGGAACGATCGACACAGGGGACTTTTGGGTTGGGTTAAACGCTCAGCATCAGGAACTCACGCTCCCACGAGCTGATCACGCGCTTGAAGTTTTCATGCTCGGCACGCTTCACCGCGACATAGCCACGGACGAACTTGTCGCCAAGGTATTGCGCCACGGTTTCGCATTCTTCCATCTGCGTCAGCGCTTCCTCGATGGTGATCGGCAGGCGCAGGTTGCGACGCTCGTAAGCGCGGCCCTGGACCGCGGCGCTCGGCGCGATGGCTTCGACCATGCCGATGTAACCGCAGAGCAAACTGGCGGCAATCGCCAGATACGGGTTGGCATCGGCACCCGGCAGGCGGTTTTCCACGCGCATGGCTTCCGGGCTGGAAGTCGGCACACGCAAACCCACGGTGCGGTTTTCTTCGCCCCATTCGACGTTGACCGGTGCCGAGGTGTCCGGCAGGAAGCGGCGGAACGAGTTGACGTTCGGCGCGAACATCGGCAGCACTTTCGGAATGTACTTCTGCAAACCACCGATGTAGTGCAGGAACAGTTCGCTCATCTGCCCGTCAGCGTTGGCGAATATCGGTTTGCCGGTGGCGATGTCCACCACGCTCTGGTGGATGTGCATGGCGCTGCCCGGCTCGTCGCCGATCGGCTTGGCCATGAACGTCGCGGCAACGTTGTGCTTGAGCGCTGCCTCACGCATGGTGCGTTTGAACACGGTGATCTGGTCGGCAAGATCCAGTGCGTCGCCATGACGGAAGTTGATTTCCATCTGCGCCGGGCCGTCTTCGTGGATCAGCGTATCGAGGTCCAGGCCTTGCAATTCGCACCAGTCGTAGACGTCTTCGAACAGCGGATCGAATTCGTTGGCAGCATCGATGGAGAACGACTGCCGACCGCTTTCTGCACGGCCCGAGCGGCCCAATGGTGCCTTGAGCGGCAAGTCCGGGTCTTCGCAGCGCTGGGTCAGGTAGAACTCCATTTCCGGCGCCACAATCGGCTTCCAGCCTTTGTCGGTGTACAGCTGCAAGACTTTCTTCAGCACGTTGCGCGGCGACAGTTCGATCGGGTTGCCGAACTTGTCGAAGGTATCGTGGATGACGATGGCGGTAGGTTCGATCGCCCACGGAATCACGTAGACCGCGTCAGCCACAGGCTTGCAGACCATGTCGATATCGGCAGGATCGAGCAGGTCGTAGTAGATGTCGTCGTCGACAAAATCCCCGGTTACCGTTTGCAGCAGCACACTTTCCGGCAGGCGCATGCCTCGCTCATGCAGGAACTTGTTGGTCGGTGCGATCTTGCCGCGGGCAATGCCGGTCAAGTCGCTGACCACACATTCGACTTCGGTAATCTTGTGATCTTTCAGCCATGTGAACAGCTGATCGAAAGGGGCATTCATAAAGACCTCGTTATTGGTTTTATAGACGCCGGGGAGGGCGGGTTTCATCTTCCGCCCCTTCCCCTGTGGCGCGTTGACGACTATCTTGGGCGAGCCTTGCAGTTCCATCTATCCACTTTAAGCAGCACCAAAGCGCACCAAAAGAGTGCGCAAGGTCACCCCATGACGACGTGCAATCCGCTACAAGTCCAAGCGTTCAACACCGCCGATGTGGCCGAGCAAGTCCGCGCCACACCGGGCTGGGTCCAGCATTACCAACAGATGTCGCCGGGCCATTTCGCCGGGCATATCCGCTATCTGGATCTGCAAGGTGTCGAGGTCTATGAAGAGCAGATGAACACCCGCGTCGAGCAGAATTTCAGCGCTCCATCGGGTGCTCTAGCGTTCTGTTTTGATCGCAGCGACAACGCGCTGTACCTGCTCAATGAAGAGAGCCGCAACATCTGGATCACCCCGGAGAACTACCAGGAAATCGCCGTGGTGTTCGGTCCGGAGTTTGTCCGTCAGCACGGTCTGAATGTGGCGAAACTCGAAGGGTTGTTCATGACGCAACTCAATTGCGGGCAGAACGCCTTGTTCAGTCGCTGGTTAAGCTCGACTCTCACGAAGTTGTCGCAAGCTATTGATCCGCTTGATAAAGATGCGCTGACAAAACAGCTGCTTGAAGACTGTTTGTTCATCCTCGACAACGCTCACACAAGTCTCGATCGCGGCGGCTTACAGCGTCGTACCGAAGAGCGGATGATCATGAAACGCGTAGGGGAGTGGGCAGCGGATTCGCCGGAAGACACCGTCAATCTGCTCGAACTTTCCCACGTGGCAGGGGTGCCACTGCGCCAATTGCAACAAGCCTTCAAGGCCTACACCGGGATGACGCCGAGTCACTGGCTGCGCCTGCGCCGGTTGAACAGCGCACACCGTGAATTGCTCAAGCGCCGGCCAACGGAAACGACGGTTGCCGAGGTGGCGATGCACTGGTCGTTCTGGCATTTGGGAAGGTTTTCAAGCAGTTACCGGGCGTTGTTCAAGGAGTTGCCGAGCGAGACCTTGAAGCGCTCATGAATGCCGAGGATAAAAAGGCTTTGTGTCGGCGCGCAAGTTAAATAGAATCACTCTCATTTGAAACTGACTTCGCGCAGGACTCTTGAGATGACTGAAGCAGCGACGCCATCGCCGCAGCACCTGCACGAACTGTATCGCGATCACCGGGGCTGGCTGGAAACCTGGCTGCGGCGGCGCATGGGCAATGCCTGGGATGCGGCGGACCTGAGCCAGGACACCTTCTTGCGTGTGCTGTGCAGCGCTCAGCCGATTGCCGACATGCGTGAACCGCGCGCGTATTTGCTGACCGTGGGCAAACGCTTGCTGAGCAACTTCTACACCCGCCGCAGCCTGGAAAAAGCCTACCTCGAAGCCCTCGCGCAGTTGCCCGAAGAATGCGTGCCGTCGCCCGAGCAGCGTTGGCTGCTGCTGGAAACCCTGCAAGCGCTGGATGAGCTGCTCGATGGTTTGCCGCGAGCGGTGCGTCGGGCCTTTCTCCTGAGTCAGCTCGAAGGCCTCGGTTACCGTGAAATCGCCGAACGTTTGCAAGTTTCGGAGCGCAGCATAAAACGTTATATGGCAATGGCTTACGAGCATTGTTTGATGTTGGATCTATGATGCGCGTGGCACCCAACACCGAAGCGCGTGAAGTGGCGCGAGCCGCCGCACAGTGGTTGGCATTGCTCGAATCCGGCGAGGCCAGTGAAGCCGATCACATGCGACTGAAGCACTGGCGCGACAGCGATAGCCGCCATGAAAACGCCTGGCAGAAGATTCAATCGTTGCGTCAGCGCTTTGCCAGTCTGCCGACAGAATTGGCCATGGCCACACTCGATCGCCCGGATCTGGCGCGGCGTGCAGCATTGAAAAGGGCGCTGGGGCTGGCGGCTTTGGTGCCTGCGGCGTGGCTGATCAGTCGCCAGTTGCCGCTCGACGTCTGGCGCGCGGATTTGCAGACTTCCACCGGAGAGCACACGCGTACACGGCTGGCCGACGGCAGCACCTTGCAACTGAACACCGCCAGTGCGGTGAACGTCGATCTGGCCAGCCGTCAGTTGACGTTGGTGCGCGGCGAAATGGCGCTCAACGTTCCGGGTGGCACGGCATTGACGGTCAACGCGCCGTACGGTCGGATCATTGTCAGCCGCAGCGAAGTCTGCGTGCGCCTCAACGAGCGTGAGTGCAACGTGTCGGTGGTCAGCGGCTCGGTGCAATTGCAGCCGTTGCACGGGCCGGCGCTGCAGTTGAGCGCCGGGCAACAGGTCAATTTGCAGGCCTCCGGCGCCGGACCGATCGCGCTGTTCGACGCCAAAATGCCGGGTTGGCGTGACGGTGTGTTGATGGCGCAAAACCAACCGTTGGGGGATTTCCTGCGCGAGTTGAGCCGTTATCGCTCGGGACTGCTGCGCTGGGAGCCGGCACTTGAACGTCTGCGGGTCACCGGCAGTTTCCGTCTCGACGACACCGATAAAGTGCTGGCCCTGCTGGCGGCGAGCCTGCCGTTGGAGGTGCATTCGCGCACGCGTTTCTGGGTAACGCTGGCGCCGCGAAAAAATATCGTCTGAAGCCTGTCCCTTTTTTTCGCCTCACCGGTCATTGCAGGTAAGTGAACAAAATCGAGAGCTTCTTCCAATGCCCGCAGTATTCCCAAGTCGTTTGCGTCCGTTGTTGCAGTTGAGCCTCCTGCTGAGCCTGAGTGCCAGCCCTGTGTTGATCCAGTCCAGTTGGGCCGAAGACGCCGCTCGGCGCAGTTACCAGGTGCCAGCCGGTAGTTTGAGTGCAGCACTGACCCGATTTGCCGGGTTGGCAGGGGTCAATCTGTCGGTCGATCCGGCACTGGTGAGTGGCCGCAACAGCAACGGTTTGTCCGGCGAATTCGCTGTGGAGGAGGGGTTCGCTCGCTTGTTGCTGGGTTCCGGTCTGCAACTGCAACCGCAACCGCTGGGCGATCATGCTTACACATTGATTCCCGCCACCGAGGGCAGCAGCCTGCAACTGGCGCCGACGTCGATCCTCGGCGCCAGTGATTCGACAGGTGCCGATGTATTTGCCGGAGGGCAGGTGGCGCGACGCGGTTCGCAGGGTTTGCTGGGGTCCAAGGACTTCATGGAGACCCCGTTCAGCATGACCACCTACACCAGCGAGGCGGTGAAGAATCAGCAGGCGCGCACCCTGGGCGATCTGATTTCCAGCGATCCATCGGTGCGTGCAACCAACCCGGCCGGTGGCCGCTACGAGCAGTTCACCATCCGTGGTTTCAGTCTGTTCAACAGCGACGTCGCCTATAACGGCCTCTATGGTGTGCTGCCGACGTACACCATTGATATGGAAATGGCCGATCGTGTGGATATCATCAAAGGCCCGAGCCAGCTCATCAACGGCATTTCGCCGCGGGGCAGCGTAGGCGGGGGGATCAATGTGGTGCCCAAGCGAGCCACCGACAAACCGATCACCTCGCTGACGGCCAATTATGCGTCGAACAATCAGGTCGGCGGCGCGGTGGATGTCGGCCGGCGGTTCGGTGAAGACAATCAGTTTGGCCTGCGTTTCAACGGCGTGAAGCAATCCGGTGACACGGAATGGGATCACCAGAGCGTCGACCGTGACATGGCCGTGCTCGGCCTCGATTTTCGCGGTGAGCGCTTGCGACTTTCCACCGATATCGGCCACACCGAACGCGACACCGACGCGCCGCAGGAGCGCGTGCAGGTCGCGGCCAATGCCAAGGTTCCGAGCGCGAACAAGGTGCATCGCAACTACGCGCAACCCTGGACTCAGGCGAAAACCGAGGACACCTTCGGTACGTTCAACGCCGAGTTCGACGTCAATGATTCGGTGATGCTGTACGGCGGCGTCGGCGCGCGCAAAAGTAATCATGACTTCTTGCGCCACGCCGTTTCCGTCACCAACGATGCCGGTGATTTCAGCGTACTGCCGCGTGATTTCACCCGCGACGAGAATGTCCGTACCGCCACCGCCGGCGTGCGCAACTGGTTCCATACCGGGCCGGTGAGCCACGAGGTCAACCTCGCGGCCAGCTACTTCTACATGGATTTCGAGAACGGCGGCGCGCGTTACGCGGCAGGGCGCAGCAACCTGTATGACCCGGTGGAAACCGCCAAACCCGGTACGCCGACACGTAATGACGCCAAGGTCTACACGGAAAACCGCTTCAGCGGCGTAGCGCTGTCCGACACCCTGGGCTTTTTCGACGATCGATTGCTGCTGACCCTCGGTGCGCGCTGGCAGCGGGTGAAAGTTGATGACTGGAGCGATGACGTTAAAGGCGACACCGCTTACGACGAGGAAAAGGTTTCGCCTTCGGGTGGGATTCTGTTCAAGGCAACTGACAAGCTGTCGTTGTACGCCAACTACATGGAAGGCTTGAGCCAAGGCAAAATCGCGCCGTCGACCTCCATCAACGAGGACGAAATCTTCCCGCCATTTATCAGCCGCCAGGTTGAAGTGGGGGCCAAATACGACGCCGGCGCCTACGCGTTGACCGCTGCGGTGTTTCGCATCAAGCAACCGGCCTACGAAACCAACGCCACCACGCGAGTCTTCGGGCCCAATGGCAAGCGCGAGAGCAATGGCGTGGAGTTGAGCGTATTCGGCGAACCGCTCAAAGGCTTCCGTTTGCTTGGCGGCGTGATGTACATCGACAGCGAATTGACCCAGACCACCAATGGCACCTTCGACGGCAATCGCGCGCCGGCGACGCCGAAATACAACGTCAATCTGGGCGCAGAGTGGGACGTGCCGAGTGTGCAGGGGCTGACGCTGACAAGCCGTGGCATCTATTCGAGTTCGCAGTATCTGGATCAGTCCAACGAGAAGGAAATCGATTCCTGGGAGCGCTTCGATGTGGGCACGCGGTACGCCTTCAAAGTTGATGAGAAAACCATCACCCTGCGCGCCAATGTCGAGAACGTGCTGGATAAGCGTTATTGGAGTTCGGCAGGGGCGTCCGATGACAGTGAGCCAGGATTGACGTTGTCGACACCGAGAACCTATCTGCTTTCGGCGACAGTGGATTTCTGATTCCACTCGGCAAATCCAAAGCAATCGGGAGTGCTATCAGCGAGCTGACCCACTCTCAGAGTGATGTCCTGACCACCAATGGACAGTCAACTCGCTGAGCTCCCGATAGCTCCAGGGTCTCGATCAGATGCCGTGCAGCCTGGCGCCCAACTTCGTAGTACGGCAGTTGCACGGTGGTCAGCGGCGGGATGAACAACTCGGCAATGCCGATCATGTTGTCGTAGCCGAGCACGGCGACATCGTCGGGAATTTTCAGGCCACGCCCCAACAACAGTTGATAGGCACAAAAGGCAATGCGGTCGTTGCCACAGATCAGAATATCGAATTGGGGGCGACCATCAATGACATGCCGGTCGAGGATAGCGGCTGTTTCACTGTAGGCATCATGATCGGAAAGGTCGTATTGCAGGAGTGTTTCAGGCGCCAGTCCGAATGCCTGACAGGCACGCTGCAGACCCTTTTGTCGCAGCCCCCATGCCAGACTCTGTTTCGGCAGATTGATACACAGAGGACGCTTGTAGCCGAGGCTCAACGCGTGGTGTACGGCGCGATACTGGCCCATTTCGTCGTCGGGCACATAACTGACGAGGCTGCTGTCATCTGCCAGACAATTGGCCAGCACCAGAGGCTTGCTCTTCAAGCGCTCGGGAATGCTGACCTGGCGAAACCCCATGGCGCTGAAGATCAGACCGTCCGGACGGTGCGACAGCATCAGGTCGATGTTCTGGTCGGTGGGCGGGTTGCTTAGCAGGTTGAGGATAAAGACATTCCAGCCGGCCTGCTGCGCGGTCTGTTCAATGGACAGCAGCAGCTCGACCGCGAAGGGCGTGGTCGCAGTGTCCAGCGCGAACACACCGATGGTGCGCGACTGCAGGTTGTCACCGCGCATCTTGCGCGCTGACAGGCTGGGTACGAATTGCAGTTCATCAATGGCACGACGCACCCGTAGAAGGGTTTCGGGGCTCAGTTTTTCCGGAGTATTGAGCGCTCGAGACACCGTCATCAGGGACACGCCGGCCAGTTGTGCAACGTCTTTCACTGAAGTCATGCGAAGTGCGGCCGGTCAGGTTGACGCAGAATCATGACACAGGGCCCGGGCTTCTCGCGACCCGTATGACGCCGCTCATGACCATCCCGAACCGAGCGGCCATGCCTTGGCAATCGAGACGCGCCCGCCACTCCCGCTTGCCACCAGCTTCACACCCAGACTGTCGGAGCGCGGATAGAGGCGACTGCTGAGGCTGAAGCGGCCGTTTTCGTCGAACACCTCGATGGATGAGCGATCGAGGAACACGCGCAGCTCAAGTCGCTCTTGTGTCGGGTCTATCGAGACGCTGCGCTGGCCGGTGACTTGCGCACCCGAGCGGCTGCGATCAAGCACCAGGCGCTGCAGTGACGCATCGTAATAGAGCAGGGTTTCTTCACGGCCATCGTCGCTGCAACGCAAAGCGACTCCCAGGTGGCCGTCAGTGCAGCCGAGCAGATCCAGATGCACATGGATTTCCAGCATGTCGCCGTTTACCTCCGGCACCCGGCGGGTTCCCGACGCTTCCCACCACGGCGTCCCCGGCAATTGCGTCATACGTAGCGCGCTGAGCTCCCGTGCCGGATACACGCAAAGGCGCTCGGCGCGCAGTTCAAGTTCGCGTGGTAATCCGAGCATGCCGCACCAGTGATGGGCCTGGCTCGGCATCGGGCTTTCCCACATGTCCAGCCATGCCCAGACGAGGCGCCGACCATCGGCGGCCAACAGCGTCTGCGCCGCATAGAAATCGTGGCCGTTATCCAACTCGATAAAAGGCCCACCGGTGAAGCGCCACTGGTTGTCGAGCTGGCCCACTCGATAACCGGTCTGGTACTTGTTGAGCCGGTCATAACCGTCGGCTTGCATGCCTTGCGGAGAGTACAGCAGCACATCGCGTCCATTCAGGCGAAACAGGTCCGGGCATTCCCACATATAGCCATCGCCCTCGCTGCCGGCGGACACATAGTCGAGGAATTCCCAGACGTGCAGATCCGTGGAGCGGTACAGCGGCAGCAGCGGCCTGTCGCCCAGACGTGCGCCGGCAATCAGGTACCAATAGCCATCGTCCTGCCAGACCTTGGGGTCACGAAAGTGCATGATGGTGTCTTGCGGCGCGCTGTCGATCACCGCGCCGTGTTTGACGAAGTGGATGCCGTCGTTGCTGGTTGCCAGGCACTGGACCTGTCGGATCAAGCGTTCATCACCCACTTCGCCCAGCCAGGTGTGCCCGGTGTAGATCAGGGCCAGGGTATCGCCACAGACCACGGCGCTACCGGAAAAACAGCCGTCGCGGTCGCAGTCATCGCCGGGGGCCAGCGCAATGGGCAGGTGTTGCCAGTGCACCAGATCGGCACTCTTGGCATGGCCCCAATACATCGGCCCCCATTTCGCGTCGAAGGGGTGATGCTGATAGAACACGTGGTACTCGCCACCAAAGTACACGACGCCGTTCGGGTCGTTCATCCAGCCGGCCGGCGGGGCAATATGATAACCGGGTCGATAATCCTCAATGACGCGGGACTGGCTGTCAGCCAATGCGCGCTGCGCAAGCTCAAGGGTCGAAGACATGGGATCGCTCGGGGTATTCAAAGACAAAGTCATAGGGCGTGTGCTCGGATTGAGCGCAAAGAGAGGTCATCCGCCACGGATTCAATGGCGTGCGGGTGGCGCTTCAATGCCGTGCCGTCGGCGTCGAACAGGTGGATCTTGTCGATGTCCAGTTGCAGCTCGACCCGATCGCCTGCCTGCCATCCGGCGTTGACTTCACAACGACAGATCAATGGCTCGTCCTGCCCGGTATCGAGGTGCACATAGGTTTCACTGCCCAGGTATTCGACCCCGGTCACGACGACGCCAGCCGTTCCCTGCGCCGCTTTGAGCGACAGGTGTTCCGGACGAACGCCCAGGCTCAGCGAGGCGTCTGCCGCCAGGTTCGAGCTGTCGAAGGGCAGGGTGGTCATGCCCAAAACGGCAGCATCAACCAGGCTGGTTTCGCCCGGCGCATGCAGGCGTGCAGGCAGGAAATTCATTTTCGGCGAACCGAGAAAACCGGCGACAAATCGGCTGGCCGGGCGCTCATAGAGTTCGCGCGGTGAGCCGACCTGCTCAATATGGCCGCCATTGAGCACGACAATTTTGTCGGCCAGGGTCATCGCTTCCACCTGATCGTGGGTGACGTAGATCATGGTTGAGCGCAATCGGGCATGCAGTCGGGCGATTTCGTTGCGCATCTGCACCCGCAAGGAGGCATCCAGGTTGGACAGCGGCTCATCGAACAACAGAATGTCCGGCTCCCGCGCCATGGCCCTGCCCATGGCCACACGCTGACGTTGCCCGCCAGACAGTTCTTTCGGTTTGCGTTGCAGCAGTTTGTCCAATTGCAGGATTTGCGCAGTTTTCAGCACCCGCTCGCGCAGGCTGCTCTTTTCCGTCCTGGCCAGTTTGAGACCGAAACTGATGTTGTCGTAGACGCTCATGTGCGGGTACAGCGCATAGGACTGAAAGACCATGCCGACGCCACGTTCGCGCGGTTCCAGGTCGTTGACCCGCCGCCCGTCGATCAGCAGGTCGCCGGCACAGATCGAATCCAGTCCGGCGATCAGTCGCAGCAGTGTCGACTTTCCGCAACCCGAAGGGCCGACGAAGACTACGAATTCACCCGCCGCAATCTCCAGGTTGATGTCGCGAAGAATCCGCGCGCCGCCCAATTGTTTGTTGACGTTGTCCAGTTTCAATTTGATCACGATGCTGTTCCTTGTCTTTGTTGGGCATCAACCCTTTAACGCGCCGGCAGTGAGACCGGAAACGATTCGGCGCTGGAAGATCAGCACCAGAATCACCAGTGGGACGGTGACCAGCACCGAGGCGGCCATCAACAAGCCCCAAGGCAACTCATGGGGGCTGCCGCCGGAAATCAAGGCGATGGCAACCGGCACGGTGCGTTGGCTGTCGGTGAGGGTAAAAGTCAGGGCAAACAGGAACTCGTTCCATGCCGCGATGAAGGCCAACAAGCCCGTGGTGACCAGGGCGGGCCAGAGTAGCGGCAACAACACGCGGGTCAGCGTCACCCAGGGCGACGCACCATCCATGATTGCCGCTTCCTCCAGTTCATGGGGCAGTTGCCCCATGAACGTGGTCAGCACCCAGACGGTGAAGGGCAGGGTGAAAATCGTATAGCTGAGGATCAACGCCCACGAGGTGTTGTAAAGACCCAAGGCGCGGATCACTTCGAACAGTCCCGACAGCACCGCGACTTGGGGAAACATCGACACGCCAAGGACCATCATCAACACCGTGCCACGCCCGCGAAATTTCACCCGGCCCAAGGCATAGGCAGCGGTCAGGCTGAGGAACAGCGCCAGGGTGACCACGCACAGCGCAACCACCAGCGAATTACCGATCGCTCGCAGGAATGAAGCCTGGTGGAGGATCGCCGCGTAATTGGAGAAGTCGGGATGTTCGATCCAGTAACTCACCTCGAACAAGGCGCTGGAGGGCTTCAGCGACGTCACGATGGCGTAGTAGAACGGGAAAACCGCATACAGCAGCAACACCCCGATCAGGCACCAGAATCCGAGGCGCAACAGCGCTTTTTTCAGCAGGCGCGGGCTCATGCGCGGACCTCCAGTTGACGGCGTCCGAGGTAGAGGTAAAGCATGGCGATCACCGCGACCACCAGAAACAGCAGCGTCGATGCCGCGCTGCCGTAACCGACGTCCTGGAACTCCACCAGGTGCTGGCGGGCATACACCGACATGCTCATGGTGCTCGACGAGTTCGAGGTCAGCACATAGATGACGTCGAATACCCGCAGCGAATCGAGGATGCGGAAGATCGCCGCCACCAGCAGTGCAGGCATCAGCAGTGGCAGCGTGACACGCCAGAAAACGTTAAGTGGATGAATGCCATCGACCCTGGCCGCTTCGTAGCAATCGCTCGGCAACATCTGCAAGGCAGCGAGCATCAGCAACGTGACAAAGGGCACGGTCTTCCAGACGTCAACGATGATCACCGCCCACATCGACAGGTCGGCATCTGCCGTCCAGGCCAGAGGCGCGTCAATCAGGCCGAGGCTGAGCATCAGGTGATTGATGATGCCGAACTGGTCGTTGAGCATCCATGACCAGATCTTCGCCGAGACAATCGTCGGAATCGCCCACGGAATCAGAATCAACGCTCGCACCAGAGAACGGCCGGTGAACTTGATGTTCAGCAGCAACGCCACCAACAGTCCCAGCACGACCTCCAGCCCCACCGAGACCACCGTGAAATACAACGTGTTGCGCACCGCATTCCACCAATGTGGATCGACGAGGATGCCCGACCAGCCGGAACCGCTGAACAGCAGATAATTGCTCAGGCCAATGAAGGTTGCGCCACCGGTGTCCGCCAGGCTGGCGTCGGTCAGGCTGAACCAGAATGTGCGCAGCAGCGGCCACGCAGCCACCAGGGCCAGGCAGACCAGCATGGGCGTCAGAAACAGCCAGGCAGCGCGCACCCGGCGACGTTGTACAGGCGTTTCCCTCGTGAGCAGAAACTCGTCAAAAGGGGCATGGGTCGTAGAGACAGACATGGTGATTTCCTTCCTTGTGGCTTACCAGTTCCGGCGTTTGATGCGCGTGAGTTCGCTTTCCAGTTCGGCCAGTGCCTGATCGACGGGCAACTCGCCCGCCAGCACGCCATGCACCCGATCGAAGAAGGCATTGGAGACCCGTGGATAGCGATCGGCGGTGATGGCGGCGGGGCGCATGACCCCAGCATTGAGAATGCTGTGCAACTGAGCGTAATAAGGCATGGCCGCGAGCAACTCGGGATCTTGATACAGCGACTCGATCACCGGGTTATAGCCGCCTTTCAGCGCTCGACGTTTTTGCTCTTGGGCATTGCTCAGGTAGCTCACCAGTTCGGCGGCAAGTTGGGGATGCGCGCTGTAACGCGAGACCGCCAGGCCCCAGCCACCGAGGGTGGAGGCATGCTCGCCGGTCTCGCCGCCGCGGGGCAGGGGAGCGACGCCGACCTGGTCTTTTACGGCGCTGTCCTGGCTTTGCACCAGGGCCCAGACATAAGGCCAGTTACGCATGAACAGCGCATTGCCCGACTGGAATACGCCACGTCCTTCTTCCTCGGTGTAATTGAGCACGCCCCGCGGGGAGATGTCGCCGACCCAGCTTTTCGCCAGGGTCAACGCCGCTCTTGAGGCCTGACTGTTGACCACGATGTCGCCGCGTTGATTGATCAGGCCGCCTTGCGGCTGGCTGCTGATCCACTCCAGCGCATTACACGTCAGCCCCTCGTAGGCACGTCCCTGAAAGATATAACCCCAGAGATTGGCGTTGCCGGCGTTGCGCTCAGCCTGTTGCACATCCCTGGCGGTAGCGGTCATTTCCTCCCACGTCTGAGGAACCTGTTTGTTGTATTTCTCAAGCAGGTCTTTGCGGTAATAGAGCAGCCCAGAGTCGGTGAACCACGGCATCGTCACCAGCCGTCCGTTGACCGTGGCGTTATCGATCTGCGCCTGGAAGTAGCCTTGGGTCGCGTTGGCGGGAAGCACTTCACGCAGATCCATCAGGTGTTTGGCCAGCATCCCCGGCCAGACCATATCGATTTGAATGATGTCGATGTCGGTGGACTGCGCACTGAGGATCTGCTGGTAGAACGACAACCTCTCGGTCGCCGAATTAGGCGTGGAGACCACCTCGACGTTGTTGCCAGTCTGTTTCGACCATGTTTCGACAGCCTCTTTGCACAGCTGCAACTCCGCACCCACCGCACCGCAGGAGATCGTCAGATCGGTTGCGCTCGAGACGGATGGCAGTGCGGCAGACAGGGTGATCAGTGCAACGGGCAGGAGCGATTTCAGGTGTTTCATCGAGCGTCCTTTATTTTTGTTTTTAGAAAAGTTAACGTTAACATCGCCAAATGTAGCAGCGTATTTGCGAGGAGGCATCCTTTTTTTGTCGTTTGTGACAACTCGCGACTCACGCAAAAAAGGCAATCGCGGCAACCAAAAAATAAAAACAAAACAGGGAATCAACATGCAGAAAGGATCAAGCTGGCTACTTGTCGGCGTGCTCGGCACATCGGCAGCGGCTTCTCAGGGCGCGACGCTGGAAGAGCGCATGGCCGCACTTGAAGCGCGTGCCAGCGCAGCGGAAAAGCGTGCGGCCACGGCCGAACAGCAGACTCAGGCACTCGCCCGGGAATTGCAGCAGATCAAATTCGCGACGCCTTCCTCGCAGTCCGTCGCGGCTAACGCAACAGCCATTTCGGCGCCGGCTCTGGATACCCGACTGGCAAAACTCGAAGCCCGTCAGCAAAGCCTGGAGAAGGAGGGCAGTACCGGGAACCTCGCCGATGGATTCAGCTTCAACGGCTATGCGCGCTCCGGGTTGCTGGTCGACGAGGGGCTGGGTGGCGGGCGTGGCGGCCCTTATACAACGCCGGCCGGCTCGGTGGGCGGGGCAGTCGGGCGACTCGGTAACGAGGACGACACCTACATGCGCATCGACCTGTCGAAAGAGATCTATGCGCAAAACGGCACCCGTTCCAAATTCACGGTCTCCATCGCCGACGGCGTGGAAAGCTCCAATGACTGGACGGCCGACGAAAGCAACCTCAACGTACGCCAGGTGTTCGCCACGCTCGACCATGTCGCTGCGTTCAAAGGCAATTCAGTCTTTGAGAACGCTACGCTGTGGGCGGGCAAGCGCTTCGATAGAGATAATTTCGATATCCACTGGCTGGACTCGGACGTCGTTTACCTGGCCGGCACCGGCGGTGGAATTTACGATGTGCAGATGAACAAGCATTGGCGCTCCAATTACTCGTTGATAGGGCGTAGCTACGGGGATTTCAGTCAAGGTGGAATTAATGCCGACGTGGAAAGCTACGTCCTGACCTCCAACCAGTTCTTCGAGGATGGCCAGTGGCAGTGGATGTACAACGCCATCGGCGCCAAGAAAAACGATTTCGGCACCCACACCAACAAAGCCGGTTTGACGCCTGCGGATTCCGGTTTGCACAGCATGTTGGCCAACCATCAGAAAACCTTTTTCGGCAGGGAAGGCTTCTTCAAAACGGCGCTGCTCTATGGGCAAGGTCTGGGGGCCGAGGTCAAGAACGTTGGCTCGGACGGTGAACTGATCGACGACGCCCGCGCGTTGCGTCTGGCGCTTTACGGTGAGACCCCGCTGACCTCTGACTGGCGCATCGGGCCCAGCTTGCTGGCCGAACAGAGCAAGGATCGATACGTCAAAGGTGACGACTACCGCTGGCTGACCCTCAACGTGCGCTTGGCCAACAAAATCAACAGCAACTTCGAAATGGCCTACGAAATGAGCTGGCAAACCATGAACCTCGACCCCAAGGGCTATCTACAACGTAATGCGGTCGATGGTAACTTCTGGAAATTCACGGTCGCCCCGACATTCAAGCTTGACGTTGGCGATCTACTCACGCGTCCGGAGTTGCGAGTGTTCGCCAGCTACATGAACTGGTCTTCGGATCTGGACAGGTTCAGTACTAACGACTCCTTTGGCATGTCCGACTTCCAGGCGGGAGGCGTGTGGCAATACGGCATCCAGATGGAAACCTGGTTTTAATCGTTGAACGCACTTGCCATAGTGCAGTGCTGGAGCGGCTAAGGATGTTCCAGGCTAATGATGTCGTTTATTCCCAGGATGGATGATTACCCAATGCTCAAGTTCAATGCTCATCTCGGTTTCCAATTCAATGAATTGCCTTTTCTGCAACGCATCGAAGCCGCCGCAACCGCCGGTTTCCGGGCAGTAGAGTTCCCGTCACCGTACGAATTCGACGCCAGTCTGCTTGCCGACCATCTAGCCCAACACAGTTTGCCGTTGATTCAGTTCGCCGCCCCGGCTGGCGTGACCAAAGGCATCGCCGCGTTACCGGGCAGGAGAGAGGAATTTCGTGACGGGTTGCTCCAGGCCGCCCGCTACGCAAAGACCTTGGCGTGTGCGGATGTGCATATCATGTCGGGCGTTACCACGCAGAATGACGCTGAGCGAACCTACGCGGGCAACCTGGAATATGCGGTCAAGTACTTGGAAGACCAGGGGCTGCGGCCGCTTATCGAAGTGATCAGCGCGGAGGCGATGCCGGGCTATTACATGTCTGACTTCAGCAAGGCGCAACAGGTACTGGAGACCTTCCCGAGTGTCGGGCTGATTCTTGATCTTTATCATGCGCAGCTTTTGACTGGAGACGCAGCGGATGTGCTGGCGCGGTTTTATGACAGAACCGTGCATGTGCAAATCGCCGATTGCCCGGGGCGTCACGAGCCGGGAACCGGGAGCCTCGACTTTGCCGCGTTGTTCGCGGCGCTGGAGCAGCGCGGCTACGCGGGATGGATCGGGTGTGAATACCGTCCTTCTGGAACTACCGTTGCGAGTCTTGACTGGTTCAAGCAGCTAAGTGCTTAGGTGCTAGACGAACATCTTTGAGTCGCTGATGTGGGGACAATCGCCGGCCATCAAAGGCAGAAGCCCTTGATGGCCGAGTGAAAAGAACTCATCGATATCGGCCTGACGCTGGCGAGTAGGGGGGAGTTAATGCCTGACGCGGTTTTTATAAGTCGAACTATTTTGTTCGGAGATTGTGATCCGGCAGGGGTGGTTTACACCCCGCGATTCTCACATTTTGCTGTAGAGGCCATTGGTGTAGCACTCGACAGATGGGTAGGGGGGCCGGGGCTTAGAGCGGTGATGAGTTTTAATATATTGCCGCCGGTGCGTGCGATGTCGATCGAGTTGCTGGCTCCGCTGACGTGGGATGACGAAATGACTATTAAAGTTGGCGTGGCCAGGTTGGGCGAGCACTCTTTTACTTTTTTTGTTGAGGGGTTTATAGGCGAAGGCGTGCTGGCATTTACCGCGAATGTCACACACGTTTGTGTCTCACCGGAAAGTAAGGAAGTTGTACCCATTCCAGCTCCGTTGCGAGCGCTTCTTTCGTAGACGATCAGACGGACTCAACAAAGTTTCGGGGGGGGGCAAGTGTCCGGTTGTGGCCAAAATCTACCGTTCCTCACCGGGAGCTATGGGCGATTGCGGCCTTGGTGACCGGCAGCAATCGGCCAAAAGCGGCCCTTGGACAACCTGATTGCAAAACAGTAGCTTATGTAGCGAGACTGACGAAAAATACTCGGCGGTGGGGTTCCTTCCCATACCGTGATTCACCTTGGACGATGTCAAGAAATGGGACCTAAAACCGAAGAGCTGATCTGCGTTCTTGATCAGCTTGCAGCAATGCTTGAGAGCGATGGAGATACTCACTGGAGCCTGTGGATGCGTAAGGCAAGAGCACGCTTAATGGATTCTGATTACTCCGGAATTGAGTACCTACAGTCAGCCTATGGTGGAATGGGCTCATTCAATGATCTCATTCTTGGCCAAAGTGATGAGAATGGCGTCCTTTGCTGGAAGCTGGGTCATGTTGTGCTAAACGAAAGATTCGATGAATTGCGCAATGAAGCCGCGAAGCTCGTCGAGCTCATAAAGCGAACTACATAAAGGGGCGCAGTTATCAAACTACGGTATTCAAAGGGGTTAGGCCTGCCACCGGATCAGCTCCGTCGACTCCGTTTCCGGCAGCCTGGTGTTTGCCTACACAGAAGTCGGGGATTACAGAGTGCATTACACATCACGTGCCGAGTTGTTGTGCATGCTCAACAGCCTTTTGCATCAGCGCGTGCCCATTGCTGTCGGAGGCATGCTCCCGGGACCTGCCGACGAAGTCGACATGTTAATAGCGAACGAAGTACTTGAAGGCCCCTACATAGAACTGTCCTGGTCCGGCCCCCAGCAATGGACTCTGCGCGAAATCGACTCCACCACTGCTGAATGGCAACCAGTACCTGACATTCGAAGTATGGCCAATGTGTCATTCGATCCGAAGTCCCTGAAATGCTCTGGCTGAACTGGCTAAGAAATTAATACAAGTTCACGCGGTTCTTCGTATCTAGCACCAATCACCTACGGTCGCGACCAGCAGCAATCGGCCAGAAGCGGACGTAATAGCGTTTGTGTAGTATCTGCCTCTCTTCCATCCTATATGAGATGCCGATGTCTAGCCGACACTCCCCATCCCCTACAAGAGCTGTCCTAGACCTGCAAAACGCACGTTCGCTTTTGGGAAAACGGCTGAGGGTGCTGCTGCACGACCAGTACTATTTCAACGACGAGAAAGATCTGGGAGACACAGGTTCTCTAGAGTGGCGTTTTGGCGAAGGAGAAGTTCTATCCATGTATCTCTTGAGTGATGGCGAGAGAGTCGGTGCGGACTTGTTTCCTTCTGATACGCCGACTCCCTTCGAGATAGAGCCAAACGTGACCTGCTCCTGGAAGAGGGAAAACCTGCTTGCGGATCTGTCAGCAACCCACCTTGAGAACACAAAAATTTGCGCAGTTGAGGGAATTCTTGACTCTTTCAACGGACAAGAGCCTTGGCTGGCCGGATTCAGAGTTACGTTCGAGACCGGTGACTCGTTGATCTACCTTAACCAGGGCGACGATGCCGTCGTATTGATTAATGCGCTACCGTCAGTAAGTGTAGGCCTCGAAACCCGCTTCGTTACCTCAATTTAATGACAGCTATGGGTCGACTGCGGACCTTCCCAAAGACAGCAATCGGCCAAGAGCTGACCGTCAGCATACTCCCCTCAAAGAACTCCTGATCTATAGTCACTGAAGAGTCCAAAGGGCGCGGTAAAATTCAACTCGCAGGGAGCGTATGAATGACTCGATTGCAAACACTCAAGTTGATTCAGATAGCCATTGCCCTTCCAGCCTATACCGTACCTTCAAGCACTACATTCGTCTTCACTCTTTGGATCACCATCACCTCGACGATCAACCTGTTCACCTCACAATCCTTTTCAGGTTGGGGCGTGATCATGTTGTGGCTTCTGGTGTCGCTGTTTTCGCAATGGGCATGCTGGAGCATTTTTTCCGACTCGCTGGAGGACAGCCCCTCTGTGCAACACCTGCCACTACTTTTACTTGGGGTTTTGTTAACACTGATTCTAGGTTTGAGTGCCTGGGTCCTTTTTCACATAGGCCTAATCTGGCTTATGTGCGGAACACAAGGCATTGCAGCCGGTGTGCTTTTGACGATCAATTGTGTAAGAAAAAGACGTCAAACTGGCGACATGCTCAGTGAATGAGTTCATCAAAGTGTCGGCCCTTTGCAGAGGGTGGAGGCGTTAAAGCAGATTTTCTCTATCAGTCCATGCAACCGTTCGGGTGCGTGAGCGTCTGGTCAAAAGACCCCATTCCCGAGCGGTTGCTTCTGACCGACTACCGTCATCCACGAGCATCAATTTTCGAGCAACCTATAAGTTGCTCTCGATCAAAAGTGATCGCAGCGCTTTTGCTTACCTACTAGATAATCGATGGTGTGTGTTGCCCCTTCTATTAGTGGCTTCCCATGAGTAACTAATTACGCGCATTGGCGCTTGGTATCTTCGTTAGCGATACCTCCCAACGACGCATGCGATTGGCGCATGGGTACACAGCTCGCTAAGGTCATGATTCGTTTTTGATCCTGCCCGTAAACAGTGGCAAAAACGTCACCATCACCTTCAGCGAAACCCACATGCGATATCGACGCCTCGACCTTAATCTGTTGGTTGCGCTGGACGCCTTGTTGAGCGAATGCAGCGTCAGCAGAGCGGCCGAGCGCCTGTGCCTGGGGCAGTCAGCTGCCAGTTCGGCACTGGGCCGCTTGCGTGAACATTTCAACGACCCGTTACTGGTGCAAGTGGGGCGCCGCCTGGAACCCACTGCGCTGGGTCTGGAGTTGCTGCCAAAGGTACGTGCTGCGTTGGCACTGACCCGGGAGATCGTCGATGCACCCCTGAATTTTGACCCGGCGAACTGCGACCGGCACATCACCCTCGTAGCCTCCGATTACGTCGCCGACGTGCTGCTTCCGGCTGTCAGCCGTGTTTTGGCGCGTGTCGCTCCGAATATTCGCTTGAGCCTGCGCGACATGCCGGTGCCACGCGACGGTGATGTCGTCAGCGAAGCGCTCGATTATCGGCGCAGTGATTGCGTGATCGTGCCGCAGCGACGGCTGAATCCGGCCTATCCCCATGTGCGGCTCATGACTGACCAGCTGTGTTGCATCGTCTGCGCGCAACAGCCACAGTTTGCCGAGCAACTGAGCATGGCCGACTATCGCGCCGCAGCGCATGTGGTGCGCGAGTTTGCCGACGGGCACAACCTGGCGATGGATGCCATGCACCTGCATGAACTCGGGATTGAGCGACAAGTGGCCGTGACCGTTGAAAGCTTTGTGCTGATGCCGCAATTCATTGTCGGTACCGCACGCATTGCCACGGTGTTTCGACGACAGGCGCAACGCTTCGCCCAGTGTTATCCATTACGCGTCCACCCGGCGCCGCTGGCTTTCCCAGAGGCCGTTCAAGTCTTGCAATGGCATCCCTATCAAGAGCATGACCCGGCCATGCAATGGTTTCGCGGCCTGCTTCTGGAACAGGCCGCGTTGCTCGATCAACCCTCTGTCTGATCGCCGCTGTCGGCGACTAATCCGGCTTTAGCGATGGCCAGCAATGCGCAACGCTCGTCGTTGTCCGAGGTATCGCCGCTGATGCCGATGGCCCCGAGCACCATGCCCTCGACATTACGAATCAGCACGCCGCCCGCTACTGGAATCACCTCGCCGCCGGTCAAACTGTTGATCGCATCGAAAAACGCCGGCATGGCCTGCGCGCGCCGCGCCAGCTCACGTCCGCCAAAACCCATGCCCAGGCAGCCACGCGCCTTGCCGGTGGCGATTTGCGTGCGCAGGAAAGTGGCGTGTTCGTCGCGCAAAATCGCCAAGGGATGGGCGGCGGCATCCAGTACTGCGACGCCCAAGGGCTTGATCCCGGTTTCCCGAGCGATGCGGATGGCATCGCTCGCCATGTTCGTGGCGGTCAGCAAGTCGAGTCGTTGCATGATCTCAGTCCTCATACAGCCCACTTGCCCAGTTGAGTAACGCGGTCGCGGGTGTAAAGATCGGTCCATTTCAGTGAGTTGAAATCGGACACCTGCTTGGGGTTGTAGGGGCTGCGATCCATACGCACCGGTTGGCCGGCCTTGTAAACGGCCTTCAGGCGCGAACGATCCTGGAGGATGCGGATGTCATCCAGTGGTGAGCCATCAAGCACGAGGAAGTCTGCCTGCTTGCCCACTTGCAGCGAGCCGAGAGTTTCACCGCGCGGCATACAGCGCGCACCGACAGCGGTCGCGGCGTATAAGGCTTCGGCCGGTGTGAATCCAAGCCGAGTCACCAGCAACTCCAGCTCACGAGCATGCCACTCTCCGTAAGGCGTCACCGCGAAGCCGCTGTCACTGCCGCAGGCAAAGGGTACGCCAGCCGCTTTGGCCCGTTTGAGTACCGCCGAACCTACCTCCAATGTGCGAGCACAATAACCGGCATAACCCGTGCTGATGGCCGGATCATGGGGCTGACAGAAATCCACGGTGTTCTGCGGGAACGTCATGGTAGGGGCAAGGATGCTGCCGGCCTCAAGCAACGCTTCGATGCACGCGTCGTCCATGTAAAAGGCATGGAAAACCAGATCAACGCCCGCACGCGCCGCGTACATTACGGCTTCGCGACCGTAGGCATGGGTGGCGACTTTGCAGCCCAGACGATGCGCTTCCTCGACCATTTCGAAGGTTTCGTCGGCAGTGAAGGCCGCAATGATTTCGCCGTTGGGGCGGCGGTGCGTGCCGTCCATGGCAATCTTGATCAGATCAACGCCATCCTTGGCCTGCTTGCGAATTTCTGAGAGCGCATCGCTACGGCTGGTGACCAACTGCGCGGTGAAGTATTCCGGGGCGCCCACCCGACTCGGGAACCAGTCATTCAGACTCTGCCGATTGGTGATGACGCGGCTGCTGGCCGCGATCCTCGGACCTTCAAATAAACCAGCGGTCACCGCATTGCGCACGGCGATACTGAGCTGGCCGCTGTCGCCGGGGCAGACCATGCTGGTGACGCCGGCGGCCAGTACGTGTTGCGCGAAGAACATCCCGCGCAATGCGCGAAACTCGTCACTGGTCCACAGGTCAATGTCTTCTTCGCTTTGCGCGTTGCCGAAGGCCAGATGCGTGTGCACATCCACCAGCCCCGGCATCACGAAATCATCCCCCGCATCCACCTGTGTATCGCCTGGCTGGGGAGCGGGTGCCAACGCGGTAGCGCCGACGTAACTGAGCAGGCCGTTTTCGACGATCAATGTCTGTTGTTGGCGGGTTTGCAGTCCGGTGCCGTCAAACAGGGTCTGGCATTTCAGGTGCAGGGCAGTCATGGCGTCTTCGCTATGTGATTGTTATGCAAAGAGAGGCTAGAGAGCAGGCGAGGGGACGACCAGCAGATTGCATCGATGGCTGCGTATTGACGGCATCAATAGCTGCGCCAGCGCTTGAATCCGTTAATGCAAAACGCCGGAGAATCGAAAGATTATCCGGCGTTTTTTATGGCGTGTTTTTCAGTAGATCAAGCGGTGCGACCGCCGAGGGTTTCGGCAACCCAGTCAGCAATGTATTGCCCTGCATTGATGCTGTTGTCGAAGCTCGAATGCTGCACACCGCCTTCACGCTCGGTGAAGATTTTCAGTTCGCATTTTGGACTGTTGACCAGTTGTTCGTAGGTGCGATGCGCCCATTTCAACGGAATCTGCGAATCCTGCTCACCATGGGTCACCAGGAATGGCACCTTGATCCGATCGAGCACGCCATCGAGGTGGACGTTTTCGGCGATGGTCATGAACTCTTCGACGTCCTTGGCGCCCCATACCCAGCAGACATGCGCCCAGTAGTGCGGCACCGGGAAGCTGCCTTCCTTTTCCAGTCGACGCTTTTGCACATCACGCCAGTCATGGTTGGCGCCCCACACGACGCCGCAGGCGAAGCGTGGTTCGAACGCAACCGCGCGCGGGCAGTAATAACCGCCCAACGAGACGCCTTCGAGTCCAATGCGTGCAGCGTCAACATCGCTTCGGGTTTCCAGCCAGTCCACCACGCGACTGGCCCAGTGTTCACTGTCGAATCGTGCGGTCAGGCCATGCAGGCGCAGCGCTTCGCCGGTGCCGGGCTGGTCGATGATCAGCGAAGAGATGCCGCGTTTCGCCAGCCAGGCTGGCAGGCCAACGCGGTATTTCATTTCCTTGGTCGAGTCCAGACCGTTGACCTGCACCAGTATCGGCGCCGGCCCTTCGACGCCTTCGGCGCGCACGAGCAAGCCGGAAAGATGTTTGCCCTCGTAGGGGATTTCTACCCGCTCACAGTTTTCACGCGACAGTTCGATGCCGCGCTTGAAGGTTTGCAGGAAGCGTTGATAGAGCTCGGTACGGCCCGGCGCACCGTGCGCTTGCAGGCGCTCGCAGGTCAGATAATAGGTGGCGGCGCGGTTGTATTTTTCGCCAGCCGAGAGCATCCGGCCATTGCCTTCGTCTTCCTCGGCCAGACCGCAGAGCTTGTCAGCCATTTTCGCCCAGGTTTCGCGAAAGGCGCGGGTGCCGGACGCGTCCGGCTGCTTGGCCGCCTCCTGCAGCGGGGCGCACATCTCTTCGATTTCGCCCATGCGCGCGCCCATTTCAATGGCCAGGTCGACAGAGAGATTCCAAACGTAGTTGGTCGGGAAATAGCGAAACATGATTATTGTTGTCCTTATGGTTGCCTTGGCATTCCCAAGGCACGTTAAGGATCACCCGACTAATTGGCCAATCGTGACGGCGGATACGAGGTATCGCGAGATACGATGGGCACGTGTTGCAGATGCTGGATGGATTCGCTGATGCGTTCGCGCAGCCAGCGGTGCATCGGGTCGCCGTCAACGCTGCGATGCCACAACATGTACTCGCGCATGACCGGGATTTTCACCGGTGGCGGCAGGATGCGCAGTGGCAGATAGTGCGCGTAGAGGTTCGCCAGACGCTGGTGCATCGTGGCGATGCGCTGCGTGCCGACAATCAGTTGCGGCAGGGTATTGAAGTCGCTGGTGATCACTTCAATGCGCCGATTGAAGCCGTATTGATTCATGAACCATTCTTCGATGCTCATGTGCCGGGTACGGCCGAAGCCCACCGAGACATGGCCCATCTCCATGTACTGCTCAAGGGTCAGGGTGTCGCCGACTTGCGTATTGCCTTGCCACACCACGCACACGTGTTCTTCCTCGAACAGCAGGCGTGAAGGGTGGCCTTCGATGATGTAGCGCTCGGGAACAATCATCAGATCGACCTCACCACGTACCAGCAACTCGCCGGAATTGTCGCTGGGGCCAAGCATTTCGAAAGTGATGTTGGGCGCTTGCTGATGAATGTTCTGGATCACCTGGGCGAACAGCACGCTGATCAGATAGTCCGAGGTCACCAAGCGAAAATGACGCTTGCTGGTGGCCGGGTCGAACACCGGTTTGGCGGTAATCGAGGACTGGATCGTCAGCAGGACTTCACGCACCGGTTTGGCCAGTTCCGTGGCGTAGGGCGTGGGCTGCATCTTGCGTCCGACCTGGACCAACAGCTCATCCTCAAAGTAGGTGCGCAATCGCGCGAGCACGCCGCTGGTGGCGGATTGGGTCATGTGCAGGCGTTCGGCAGCGCGGGTGATGTTCTGCTCTTCGAGCAATACATCGAGCGCGACCAGCAGGTTCAGATCCAGATGGTTGAAACGCATGGGCAGGTCCGTTCTTGTATTTATTTTCGCAATACATTCGAACGAATCCATCGGCACGTCAACCTTCGTCGCAGGTATCGCGTTTGCCGATAGGTCGCATCCCGACTCGCGATTAGTCAGCGCTCAGCCCGTACGCCAATCTTCGCCGCAGTCGGCCCTGCAGCCGACACCACCACCGGTTTCCAGTCAGGCCCGGCGCGCTGCAAGGCGTCCATGGCGACAGTCACCGGATCATAATTTCAATGGAGTGGTAAGCCATGAACATCATTGGCCTTGATGCCCTTATCTTTGGCGTCGATGACATTCAAGCCTGCACCGATTGCCTGCGCGACTACGGCCTTGCGCCGGTCGGCGTTGACAGCAACGGCGGGCGTTTCGAAGCGCTGGATGGCACCGCGGTGATTATCCGTCGAGCCGACGATCCTGATTTGCCGGCGGCAATCGGCCCGGCGCCGTCGATTCGCGAGACGGTCTACGGGGTCGGCGCGATCAGCGATCTGGATGCCATCGAAGATGAACTGGCCCGTGATCGTAGCGTCCGTCGTGATCAGCACGGCGTGCTGCACAGCGTTGACGACATGGGTTTCGCCATCGCTTTTCAGGTCAGCGTACGCAAGCCTTACAGCGCGCCGGATGACCTGACCAACGCCGCCGGCCATGCGCCACAGCGGCCGCTTAACCAGCCCGGCATTAGCCTCGATATGGGCGCTGCTCCGCGCACTTTGTCGCACGTGGTGTATTTCGTGCCCGACGCAGCGAAAGCAGAAGCTTTCTACGCCGAGCGCCTGGGTTTTCGCACCACCGACACCTTCATTGGCGCCGGGCCGTTCATGCGCCCGGCAGGCTCTGACGATCACCATTGCCTGTTCATGATCCAGACCCCGCCGCACATGAAAGGCTGCGAACACTTCACCTTCCACATGGGCAGTGGCACCGAAGTGCTGCTGGCCGGGACGCGATTCGAGCAAAAAGGCTGGACCAGTTTCTGGGGCCCGGGCCGTCACCTGTTTGGCTCCAACTGGTTCTGGTACTTCAACAGTCCACTGGGCTGCCACATTGAATACGACGCTGACATGGACAAGCACGATGACGCCTGGGAGGCTCGTTGCGCTCCTCTTTCGGCGGATAACTCGCAGTTGTTCCTGTTCAGCGCGAAAGAAAAATGGGCCCCAGGCGGTCCGCCGCCGAAGCTCGGTTGAGGGCCGCGCTGATCATGAGCGCTATTGCGCAGCCATTGTGTCGGCTGGACGAACTGGAGGAGGGCCGGGCGCGCGGATTCGATCCGTTGGCGCAGGGGCGCGACAGCGTGTTTGCCCTGCGTCATGACGATCAGGTGCGGGTCTATCGCAACCGTTGTCCGCATCTGGACGTGCGCCTGGAGTACCGCAAGGACCGCTTCCTGTCCGCCGATGGCCAACTGATCGTCTGCTACGCCCACGGCGCGCAATTTCTGCCGGCGACGGGCGAGTGCATCTACGGCCCGTGCCTGGGCCAGAGACTGGAGGCGCTGCCGTTCAGCGAGAAGGATGGCTGGCTGCTGGTGCAAATGCCTGAAGAGTTGCCGCTGCCGGGATAAATCGAGGTATCGCGTACGGCGATACATCGCATCCTTACTCGCGATTAGTCAAATCCCTGCTTTGCCGGGAAGCTTCACCCAACGATGCCGTGCCCGACGCAGCATCGATCACAAGAATAAAAAGAGAGAACACCATGAGTGCAGTGAACAACGTTCTGATCGTGGGCGGTGGTATCGGCGGCTTGTGTGCGGCCATCGCCTTGCGGCGTAAAGGTATCGAGGTCGATCTGATCGAGCTCAAGTCCGAATGGACAGTCTATGGCGTCGGGATTATTCAACAGAGCAACGTCGTCCGTGAAATGGCCAAGCTCGGCGTTCTCGATGGTTATCTGGACGCCGCGTATGCCTTCGAAGACGTCGCCATCTACGGCCCCGGCGGACAGCAACTGGCGCGCATTCCGGGTCAGCGACTGGCCGGCCCGCAGTATCCCGCCAACGTCGGTATTTCCCGCCTGGCACTGCACAAAGTCCTCAGCGAAACCGCCCTGCAACTCGGTGCCAACGTGCGTTTGGGCCTGAGTGTGGAAGCGCTGGACGACAACGGCACAGAGGTCGACGTGTTGTTTACCGACGGCAATCGCGGCCACTACGACCTGGTGGTCGGTGCCGACGGACTGTTCTCGAAAGTGCGCAGCCTGGTCTTCGGCGATGCCTACACCCCGCGTTTCACTGGTCAGTCGGTGTGGCGCTACAACTTTCCCCGCGCGCCCCAGATCGATCATCTGGCCAACTATCAAAGCGCCGACGGCAACGCCGGCCTGGTGCCGCTGGCCGGTAACTTGATGTACCTGTTTCTGACGTCCCACGAGCCGTCCAATCCGTGGATGGATCCTGCCGATCTGGCTGCGCAGATGCGCCAGCGCCTGCAAGGTTTTACCGGGCTGATTGGCGAACTGCGCGAGCAAATCACCGACAACAGCCAGGTCGTCTACAAGCCGATGGAAGTGGTGTTCGTCGATGAGCCGTGGCATCGCGGACGCGTCCTGCTGATCGGCGATGCGGCCCATGCGACCACGCCGCACCTCGGTCAAGGCGCCGGCATGGCCATCGAAGACGCAATTGTGCTCAGCGAAGAACTGACTCGCGAGCAGTCCGCCGCCACCAGCGTTGAGCAGCAGCTGCAGCGCTTCATGGCGCGGCGCTTCGAACGTTGCAAGTACATCAGCGAAAGCTCGGTGCTGGCCGGCGACAAGGAAATGCAACACGACCGGGCCTTCGATCGCATTGGCCTGGTCAAGCAAATGCTCGCGCGCACTGCCGAGCCAATCTAATCCCCACCTGCGACTCATCCACAGCAGTTACCACTATAAAAACAAGAGGTTAACGCGATGGTTAGTTCTACGACTGCGGCGCTCGCGCGTCGCCCGGTCTGCTCGTCTGCACCCTTTGGTTTGAGCGTTGCTGCGCTGCTGGTGCTGTGCAGCCAGGCCGCTCACGCTTTCGACATCGATACCGGCAACCCGGATTTCAAGCTGCGCTGGGATAACACGATCAAGTACAGCGCTGCCTGGCGCACGCAGAATCCGAGCAGCAAGTTGACCGAGGGTCAGGTGGCGCTCAATCAGGACGATGGTGATCGTGCGTTCAAGAAAGGCCTGATCTCCAATCGCACCGACATCCTCTCGGAGCTGGATCTGTCGTTTCAGGATTTCGGCGCACGTTTGAGCGGCGCAGCGTGGTACGACAGCGAGTACCAAGGCAACAACGACAATAACGATCCGTCCCGTGCCAACGCACGGTCGGTCGGCTACGACGAGTTCACCGATGACACCCGTCATTTGCACGGTGGTGATGGCGAAATCCTCGACGCCTTCGTCTACTGGAACGGTGAAGTGGCCGACCGCGCAACGTCGGTGCGCGCCGGCCGTCATGGCCTGATCTGGGGTGAAAGCCTGTTCTTCGGCGCCAACGGTATTGCCGGTGGCATGGCCCCGGTTGACGTGGTCAAGGCGCAGTCGGTGCCTAACACGCAGTTCAAGGAAATCACCCGTCCGGTCAATCAACTGTCTGGCACGTTCCAACTGACTGACGACGTATCGCTCGGCGCTTACTACCAACTCGAGTGGGAAGAAACCCGACTGCCCGCCGCTGGCAGCTATTTCTCCACCAGCGACACCATCGGCGAAGGCAATGAACGTCTGATCGTCGGTGCGCCGTTTCCGGCATTCCTTGGCGGTAACCCAGCCAGTCCCGCGGCGTTTTTCCACGGTAATGACAAGGAAGCGCGCAGTTCGGGGCAGGGCGGTCTGCAACTGAAATACAGCGCTGAGACCGTCGAGTACGGCCTCTACGCCATCCAGTACCACGACAAGACGCCGAAGCTGTATCTGAAACCGTCGACGGCGGCGCCGAACTTCAGCACCGGCCAGATCGGCGAGTACTACTGGGTTTACCCCGAAGATATTCGCGCGCTGGGCGCGAGTTTTTCCACCACCGTGGACGAATACAGCTTCGCCGGTGAAGCGTCGATGCGCTGGAACATGCCGCTGGTTTCAAACGGTCAGACCGTGCTGCCCGGCGTCATCGCCGACAACGATGATGACGCGCTCTACGCGGTCGGTCGCACTGCTCACGTCAACCTGAACGTGTTGGCTTCGTTTGGCCCCAACTTCATCGCCCGCGAGTCCGGACTGGTCGGCGAAGTGGCGTGGAACCGCCTGCTCAGCGTCAGCAAAAATCGCGCCGCGCTGGACCCGAACGCCACCGATGATGGCCTCGGTTTCAAAGTCGTCTACACGCCGACCTACCGCCAGTTCTTTTCCGGCATCGATATCAGCATTCCGGTCGGCGTCAGTTATTTCCCGCTGGGCAAATCAGCGGTGGTCAGTTCGTTCGGCCCGGACAACGGTGGCGACATCAACATCGGCATCACCGCCACTTACCTCGATCGCGTCACGGCCGGCCTGACCTACACGCATTACTACGGCGCCGAGGACACCAACCTCAACGGCCTCAGCCAGTTCAATTACAAGCAATCGCTGAAGGATCGGGATTACCTCGCCTTCTCCGTCAAGACCACGTTTTAAGAGGACTTGCGCATGACTTCTCACCACCACAATCGTGTCCCGCGCCTTACGGCCCTGTGCTTTGCCTTGCTCGGAACGCTGACCGTCCTGAGCCAGGTTGCGACTGCGGCCACCGCAGAAGAGGCCGCCAAACTGTCGAGTAGTCTCACGCCAATGGGTGCCGAGCGCGCAGGCAATGCCGACGGCAGCATTCCGGCCTGGCAGGGCGGTTACACCAAAGTTGACCCGACGTATAAACCGGGCGGCAAACGCAGCGATCCGTTTGCGGCCGACAAGCCGCTGTTCAGCATCACCTCGAAAAACCTCGCGCAATACGCCGGCAAGCTCAGCGATGGCACCAAGGAGATGTTCAAGCGTTTTCCCGACACCTATCGCATCGATGTCTATCCGACCCGTCGCACGGCCGCTGCGCCGCAATGGGTGTATGACAACACCCTGAAAAATGCCACCCGCGCCAAACTCGTCGACAGCAGCGCCGGACCGGTGCCCGAAGGTGCGTTTGGCGGGATTCCATTCCCGATTCCGCATAACGGCGCCGAAGCCATGTGGAACCACATCCTGAATTGGCGCGGCACGTCACTGGCCATGCACTTTCGGCATTACCTGATGACCGCTGACGGCAAGCAGGTGATGACCACCGACGGCCAGGCGATCCAGGACATGCCGTATTACTACCAGGACGGCACGCCGGAAAGCTTCGCCGGTGATTACTGGCTGTTCCGCCTGCTTAATGTCGGCCCGCCATTGCGTGCGGGTGAGCAAATCATGGGGCGCACCAATATCAACGGCGACAAGTCCCAGGCTCACGTCTATCTGACCGGCCAGCGCCGCGTGCGCAAGTTGCCGAATGCCTGCTGCGACACACCGACGCCGGCCACCGCCGGGGTGATGTCGTTCGATGAGTTGAGCGTGTTCCAGGGGCGCATCGATCGCTTCGACTGGAAACTGGTCGGCAAGCAGGAAATGTATATCCCCTACAACACCAACAAAGTCCTGACGGCCGGCAAACCGGAAGACCTGTTTCTGGCTCACCACATGAATCCCGATTACGTGCGCTGGGAGTTGCACCGCGTGTGGGTGGTAGACGCCGAACTCGCGCCGGGCAAGCGTCACCAATTGCCGAAGGGCCGCTACTACCTCGACGAAGACACCTGGCAAGCCATGCTCGGCGATCGCTGGGACGCCAACGGTCAACTCGCCAAAACCTTGTGGTCGCTGCCCGCCGTGCTGCCGGATCTGCCAGCGCAAGCGCAGCTGTCTTCGGGTTTCTACGACCTGACCTCCGGCGCCTGGTTTATCCAGAACGTCTACACCGGCCTGCCTGAGCAATACGGTGTGGTCGATCGCTACAAGGCGTCTGAATTCTCGCCGGCGGCGATGGCGGGTGCCGGGGTTCGTTGAATCGGGCCGGATCGCGACAGGTGTGGCGATCCGGTTTCACAGGTGGTTTCGAGGTCGGTATGAACAGAATCTGTCAGGTGCTCGGGCGGTTGTTAGCGCTGCTGGCGCTGCCTTGCGTATTACCCGTGAGCCAGGCTCAGGCCGCTGCCGTTGGGGATGTATTGCACACCCCGGCGATGCGCGCGCCGCAGGCCCGGCAAGCGGTCTTGCTTGATCTGGCGCGGGCAGGTGCGCGGTTGGTGGCGGTCGGCGAACGCGGCATCGTCTTGCTCTCCGATGACAACGGGATCAATTGGCGGCAGGCGCAGGTGCCGGTCTCCGTCAGCCTTACGGCGGTGCAATTTGTCGATGCCAACACGGGTTGGGCGGTCGGCCATGCCGGTGCGGTGCTGGTCAGCCACGACGGTGGCGAAAACTGGGCGTTGCAGCTGGACGGCAACCGCGCGGCGCAACTGGAGTTGCACGCCGCACGCGAGCAACTGCCGACAGCCACTGACCCCGATGCAGCGGCGGCACGCGTGCAAACCGCCGAACGGATGGTTAGCGAAGGCGCGGACAAACCGTTTCTGAGCCTCAAGTTCACCGATGCGCGTCACGGCCTGATCGTCGGCGCCTACGGCCTCGCGTTTACCACGGAGGATGGCGGCGTGAGCTGGCAGTCGCTGATGGGGCATATCGACAATCCGATGGGGGCGCATCTGTATGCCATCGCGCAACACGGCGAGCGGTGGTTCATCGCCGGCGAGCAAGGCTATGTGGCCCGTTCTGAGGACGGTGGACAATCTTTCGTCGCGCTCGACAGCCCGTACAGCGGCAGCTTTTTCGCCCTGCAAGTGCGCGATGACGGCGCGCTGCTGGCGGCAGGACTGAAAGGCAACGCGTTCATTTCCACCGACGACGGCAACAGCTTCGTGCCCGCGCCCGTACCGATGCCAGTGTCCTTCAGTGAAGCGATCCGCAGCGCTGACGGCCAGCTGTTGGTGGTCAATCAGGCGGGCGCAATGTTTCGCACCACGGGCGACGCACTAACCCTGCAGCCTTTCGGCAAACCGCTGGGCAAACCGATTTCCAGTGTCGTGCAGGCCGCCGATGGCAGCCTGGTGCTGGCCGGTTTCACCGGGTTGACGCGCATGGCGTCGCCCACTGCTACAGCTTCGGAGTGAGGTTATGAAACCATTCGACAACGCCACGGCCAGCCTGGCGAGTTTCGACCCGCGCTCCGGCTCGGTCGTGGAACGCACTTTGTTCAATCACCGGTTGTGGGTGTTGCTGGTGTGCCTGGTGACCACGCTTTTCTTGGGCTATCAGGCCACGCGCGTCGAGCTGAACGCCAGTTTCGAAAAAATGATTCCCACGCAACAACCCTACATCGCCAATTATCTGCAACATCAAAAGCAGCTCAGCGGTCTGGGCAACTCCTTGCGCATTGTCGTCGCCAATCGCCAAGGCGATATCTACGACGCTGAGTATCTGAAAAGCCTACAGGCCTTGAGCGACAAGCTGTACCTGCTGCCTGGCGTCGATCGCGCCTACATGAAGTCGCTGTGGACGCCCGCAACCCGTTGGGTCGCAGTGACTGAAGACGGACTGGATGGCGGCCCGGTGATTCCGGACGATTACGCGGGCACCCCGGCCAGTCTCGAGGCCTTGCGCCGCAACGTGCAGCGCTCCAACGAGCTCGGCCAACTGGTAGCGTTCGATCAAACCTCGAGCATCATTTACGTGCCGTTGCTGGCCACGACTGCTGACGGCCAGGCGCTGAATTACTCGGTGCTGTCGGAGCAACTGGAGGCGCTGCGCAGCGAATACCAGAACGACAGGATCGACATTCACATCACCGGTTTCGCGAAAAAGGTCGGCGACCTGATTGCCGGGCTCAAGCAGATCCTGCTGTTCTTCGCCGTAGCGATTCTGATCACCACCGCCGTGCTGTTCTGGTACACACGCTGCCTGCGCAGCACGTTGCTCGTGGTGTTCTGTTCGCTGGTGGCGGTGGTCTGGCAACTGGGTCTGTTGCCGTTGCTCGACTATCAACTGGATCCGTATTCGGTGCTGGTGCCGTTTCTGGTGTTCGCCATCGGCATGAGCCACGGCGCGCAGAAAATGAACGGCATCATGCAGGACATCGGTCGCGGCATGCACCGGGTGGTGGCCGCGCGCTTCACCTTTCGACGGCTGTTTCTGGCCGGGCTGACGGCATTGCTCTGCGACGCAGTGGGTTTTGCCGTGCTGATGCTGATCAAGATCCAGGTGATTCAGGATCTGGCGGTGATCGCCAGTATCGGTGTGGCGGTGCTGATTTTCACCAATCTGATTCTGCTGCCGGTGTTGCTGTCCTATGTCGGCGTAACGCCGCGTGCGGCGCAATTGAGCCTGAAGAGCGAGCAGAACGATCAGGCCGGCGCGCGGCGTCATGGCTTCTGGCGTTTTCTCGATCTGTTTACCCGACGTCGCTGGGCCAGCCTGTGCATTGCCATCAGCCTGGCGTTGGCGGCATTGGGCTTTGTGGTCAGCCTGCAATTGAAGATCGGTGATCTGGATGCCGGCGCACCGGAGCTGCGGGCCGACTCACGCTACAACCAGGACGATGCGTTTCTGACTCGGCATTACGGCGCCAGCAGTGATTTGTTCGCAGTGATGGTCAAGACCCCGGCCGGGCAATGTGCGCGTTACGACATCCTTGCCAAAGTCGATGCGCTGGACTGGCAACTGCGTGCATTGCCGGGGGTGGATTCGACCAACTCGCTGGCCTTGCTCAACCGGCGCATGCTGGTTGGCCTCAGCGAAGGCAGCGCCAAGTGGTACGAGCTGCAGAACAATCAGGCGATGCTCAACATGATCACCGCCAGTGCGCCACGCGGTTTGTACAACGAAGATTGCAGCCTGCTCACGCTGTACGCCTACCTCACTGACCACAAGGCTGAAACGCTGACGCGACTGGTCGAGCACGTTGAGCAATTCGCCGCCGCCAATAACAACGATGATGTGCAGTTCCTGCTGGCAGCGGGCAATGCCGGCATCGAAGCGGCGACCAATATCGTGGTCAAGCAGGCCAATCGCGAGATGTTGTTCTGGGTCTACGGGGCGGTGATCGTTCTGTGCCTGATCACCTTCCGCTCGTGGCGCGCCACGCTGTGCGCGGTGATTCCACTGATGGTCACCTCGATCCTCTGCGAAGCGTTGATGGTCTGGCTGAACATCGGCGTGAAGGTCGCGACGTTGCCGGTGATCGCGTTGGGTGTCGGCATTGGCGTCGACTATGCGTTGTATGTGATGAGCATCCTGCTCGGTCATCTGCGCCAGGGCGCGAGCCTGTCAGAAGCCTATTACCGCGCATTGGTGTCCACCGGCAAAGTGGTGATGCTCACCGGCATCACGCTCGCCATTGGCGTGGCCACGTGGATCTTCTCGCCGATCAAATTCCAGGCTGACATGGGCGTGCTGCTGGCGTTCATGTTCGTCTGGAACATGGTCGGCGCGCTGCTGCTGTTGCCAGCGCTGGCGTACTTTCTGCTGCCTGCACGGCGCACGAACACCGACGCAGAAACGCCGGCGGAGGCAGTCGATGTGGCCGTGCCGTCGCGAGCCGTGGCGGTAGATGTTGTTCAATCGCGTCATCGGGAGACCTGTCATGGCCGTTGAGTCTTCATTTGAAAACAGCGGCCGCCGCGCCGGTTTGACGCAATCGTTGCTGTTGCTGCTCGGCAGCTGTCTGCCCGTGCTCGGCGCGGTATTGCTCGCACCGGTATTGCCGCGCATGCAGGCCCATTTTGCCGATGTCGCGGGCAGCACGGTGCTGGTGCCGATCGTGCTGACCTTGCCGGCATTGATGATTGCATTGCTGGCGCCGTTTGCCGGGGTCATCGCCGACCGGCTCGGGCGCAAACCGCTGTTGTTGGCGAGCATGGCGCTGTACACGCTCTGCGGTGTGTTGCCGCTGTGGCTGGATTCGCTGCCGGCGATTGTTGCCAGCCGCGCCGGGATCGGTCTGGCGGAGGCGGGGATCATGACCTGCTGCACCACGCTGATGGGCGACTACTACAGCGGCGCTCGCCGTGAACGCCTGTTTGCACTGCAAATGGTCGCGACGTCGCTGTCCGCTGCGGTGTTTATCGCGCTGGGTGGTTTTCTCGGTCAGGACGACTGGCGCACGCCGTTTGCGCTGTACGCGGTCGGGCTGATTTTCCTGCCGCTGATGGCGTGGAAACTCTGGGAACCGCAACCCCGTGTGCAACCGGCAGCAACATTGCCGGTGCCAGTCCCGCGCCTGTTTCCGTGGCGCGCACTGACGCCCCTGTATGCGTTGTCGCTGCTCGCGGGCCTGAGCCTGTTCATCGTGCCGGTGCAGGCCGGCTACTTGCTCAATCTGCTGCACGTGGATGCGCCGCAGCAGATCGGCATGACCATGGGTGCCAATCAACTCGGTGTGCTCGTCGGGGCCTTGAGTTTCCGTTTGTTGAACGGTCTGCGCAGCCAGCATGTGTTGCTGATTGCCTATGGCCTGGCCGGCATCGGCGGGCTGTTGATGGCCGCCGCCGGCAGTCACGCGCAAGTCGTGGTCGCGGTGCTGGTCAACGGTCTGGGCATCGGCCTGATGTTGCCGACGTTGATCACCTGGATCATGGCGCAAGTCGGCTTTGATCAGCGTGGCCGAGCGGCGGGGTGCTTCACCGCAGCGATTTTCGCTGGCGAGTTCATCAGCCCGCTGGTGGTGCTCGCCATCACCGCCGGGGCTTCCACGGCGTTGCCCCAAGCGTTGGCCATGATCGGTTGGCTGCAACTGGTCGTGGCGCTGTTTTGTCTGTCCGTGCCGAGGCTCGGTGGACTGTTGACCCGCAGCCATGTCGGCGGTCACGACTCCATCGGCAACGGCCACTGAACGAGGATTTTCCATGCAAGCGCTTCCCCCTTTCAAACGCGTGGTCACCGGGCATGATGCCCAGGGCCGCGCGGTCGTCGCCAGTCACGGAGCTACTGCCAACGTCTTCGCACTGCAAGCGGTGCCGGGCACGGTGTTTCATGAAATATGGAACAGCAGCGGCAGTCCGGCACTGCTCGACAATGCCGATGATCCAACCAGCAAACCCTTACAACTGAGCCCCGGCCCGCTGGGCAGTGTGATTCGCGTCGTCGATATCCCGCCAGACAGCGTGCAGAACCAGGTCAGCGCTGCCGCTGCTGCGGCCGCATTTGCCGAAATTGGTCAGGCGCATGCCGGCACCGGCCAGGCGAACTCGCGGCACAAACTGATGCACCGCACCGAAACTCTCGATTACGGCATCGTCACCGAAGGCGAAGTCTGGCTGGTGCTCGACGATGAAGAGGTCCACCTCAAACGCGGCGACGTGGTGGTTCAGCGCGGCACCAATCACGCGTGGAGCAACCGTACCGAAGCCATGGCGCGCATGGTGTTTATCCTGCTGGACGGGCGTTTTGCCGCTGAACTGCAAAACTGCGCGGGAGAAAAATCATGAAGCTCGCAACCTTGAAAAACGGCAGCCGTGACGGCCAATTGGTGGTGGTTTCGCGCGACATGGCCCGGGCTTTTGACGCCCGTTCGGTAGCGCCGACCTTGCAGCACGCCATCGAAAATTGGGCTGAAGCCGAGCCGCGTTTGCAAGCCTTGGCGCTTGAGCTTGAAAACCACGATTGCCGCGAGGCCTTTGCCTTCGACCCCGCGCAGGCAATGGCGCCGTTGCCGCGTGCTTATCAATGGTGCGATGGCTCGGCGTTTCTCAGCCACGGCGCACTGATGCAGAAGGCGTTCAACCTCGACCCGATCGAAGGCGCCGACCGTACGCCGTTGATGTACCAGGGCGCCGGTGATGACTTCATCGGCGCACACGATGACATCGAACTGCCGAGCGAAAGCCAGGGCATCGATTTCGAAGGCGAATTTGTCGTGCTGGTCGATGATGTGCCGATGGGCTGTTCGGCCGAGAGCGCGTTGCAGCACATCAAACTGATCCTGCAGATCAACGATGTCAGCCTGCGTGCGCTGGCACCGCGGGAAATGCGCACCGGGTTCGGTTTCCTGCAAGCCAAACCGTCCTCCAGTTTTGCCCCGCTGGCGATTACCCCGGATGAACTCGGCGAAGCCTGGCGCGATGGCCGCGTCAATTTACCCTTGCAAGTGCAGTGGAACGGCGAATGGTTTGGCCAGCCGCACGGCGCGCAGATGAACTTTCACTTTGGCGAGCTGATCGCCCACGCGGCCCTGACCCGTCGCCTGCGTGCCGGCACGCTGATCGGTTCCGGCACGGTGTCGAATGCCGAGCGCGACGTCGGCTCGGCGTGCATCGCCGAACGTCGGGCCATTGAGATGATCGAGCAGGGTGCGCCGGTGACAGGCTTCATGCGTTTCGGAGATCGCGTGCGCATGGACGTCACCGGCAGCGATGGCCGGTCACTGTTCGGTGCGATCGATCAACGCGTCGTCAAGGCCCACGGCTAAGGAACGCCCATGCGTGTACTGATTACCGGAGCCAATGGCTTTGTCGGTCGCGAACTGCTGCGTTGTCTGCTCGCGCGCGGCAGTTTGCGCGGGCAAGTCATTCGTTCGTTGCTGGTGCTGGACACCGATGTCCAAGGCCTGCCAGACGATCCCCGCCTGCGTCGGCACAGCGGCAGCGTGACGGATGCGCCGTTGATGCGCCGTGTCCTGGCCGATGGCATCGATGTGGTATTCCACTTGGTCAGCGTCCCCGGCGGAGCGGCGGAGGCGCATTACGAATTGGGTTATCAGGTCAACCTGCTGGCGAGCCTCGAACTGCTTGATCAACTGCGCAACAAGGCACGTCCACCGGTGCTGGTGTACGCCAGCAGCGTTGCGGTGTACGGCGCTGATCTGCCGGCAAAGATGAACGAGCAGGCTGAACTGCATCCGCAACTGTCGTACGGCACACACAAGGTGATGGTCGAGCGTGCGCTGATCGATCTGGGTCGGCGCGCTGAAGTCGACAGCCGCGCGGTGCGCCTGCCGGGCATAGTCGCACGCCCGCGTGAACCCAACGGTTTGCGCTCGGCCTTTATGAGCGACTTGATGCGTGCCTTTGCCGAGGGCGCTGAGTATTGCTGCCCGGTATCACCGCAAGCAACGGCGTGGTGGATGTCGGCGCGCTGTTGCGTAAACAACCTGATCCACGCCGCCGAGCTGGATGACGCCGTCGCGCAACAGCGGGTCTGGCAACTGCCGGTGCTGCATTTGTCCATCGCCCAGGTCATTGATGCACTGGCGGCAACTTATGGCGAGCAACGCCGTGCGCTGATCAGTTTCGCCGCTGACCTTGACCTCGAAACCCTGTTCGGGCGCATGCCGCCCTTGAAAACCCCGCAGGCCCGCGCTGCCGGCTTCAGCCATGACGGCAACGTCGTCACGCTTATTCGCAACGCCCTCAACCCAGCCCCATATCGGCCTCTGCCGTTGAACGGAGATACGCCTCATGTCACAGCCCATCCAGCGTAAACGTCGTCTGGTCGACCTTTCGGTGACCCTCGATAACAACCCGTACACAGACCCGCCGCCGCTGTTGCCGAAGATCGATTACATGGATCACCAGCAAGGCTGGCCCGAGATGGCCGCGATGTTTCCGGGCTTACAGCTTGAGCAGATGCCCGGCAATGAGTCGTGGGCCGCCGAGCGCTTGCAGATCACCACCCACAGCGGCACCCACATGGACGCGCCGTGGCATTACGCCTCGACCACCGATGGCGGCGAGCCGGCGTTTGGCATTGACGAGTTGCCGCTGGACTGGTGCTTGCAGCCGGGGGTCAAACTGGATTTCCGCCATTTGCCCGACGGGCACGTGGTCACGGCAGAAGAAGTCGAAGCGGAACTGGCGCGTATCGAGCACACGTTGCAACCACTGGATATCGTGCTGATCAACACACGCGCCGGCGCGCTGTTCGGTCAGCCCGGGTATCTCGACGCCGGCATTGGCATGGGACGCGAAGCGACGATGTATCTGCTGGAACGCGGCGTGCGCGTGGTCGGCACTGATGCCTGGAGCTGGGACGCACCCTTCAAATACACCCGTGAACGTTTTGCCGCCAGCGGCGATGCCTCGATCATCTGGGAAGGGCATAAGGCCGGGCGCGATATCGGCTACGGGCAAATGGAAAAACTGGCCAACCTCGAATCCCTGCCAGCAAGTGGCTTCACGGTGTCGTGCTTTCCTTACAAGATCCGGCATGCGTCTGCAGGTTTCGTGCGCGCGGTGGCTATTTTCGAAGAGTGAGTTCCGGACACTCCTTCAACAACAATAAGAGAAAAACGATGGCTCTATCGCGATTACCGCTGACGGCACTTTTTTGCGCCCTGGCAATGGGCGGCGGCGTGGCCATGGCGGCCAGCCAACCGAATATTCTGCTGATTGTGGCGGACGATCTCGGGTACTCGGATCTGGGCAGCTATGGCGGCGAAATTTACACCCCCAGGCTGGATGAACTGGCCCAGCAGGGCGTGCAATTCACCAGCATGTACGCGGCGCCGACCTGTTCCATCACCCGCTCGATGTTGCTGTCCGGCACTGACAATCATCTCGTCGGGCTAGGCACCATGGCCGAAGCAATGCAACCGTTTCAACGGGGTAAACCGGGGTATGAAGGGTACCTGAACGGGCGCGCGTACTCGGTTGCCGAGTTGCTCAAAACGGGCGGCTACAACACGCTGATGGTCGGCAAATGGCACTTGGGGTTGGAAACCGATCAAGGCCCGGATCGGCGCGGTTTTGAACAGTCGTTCGCGCTGCTGGAAGGCGGGGCGACGCACTTCAAACCCGCCAGCGTTGCACCGACGCCATTGGAGCAAGTGCATTACCGTGAAAACGGCCAGCCGGTAGAGGTTCCCGAGACGTTCTATTCCACAGACTTTTACACCGACAAGCTGATTGGCTATCTGCAAAACAGCCAACGTGAAGGCAAACCGTTTTTTGCCTATGCCGCCTACACGTCACCGCACTGGCCGTTGCAAGCGCCCAAGGAATACCTGGACAAATACCGCGGCCGCTTCGATCAGGGCTACGACAGCGTGCGCTCATCGCGCATTGATCGGCTGAAAAAGCTCGGCTTGCTGGACAAGGACTTCCAGCCAGCGCAACCGTTGCCCGTGAACCCACGGCTGCCCGGTTGGCAGCAACTCACGGCTGAGCAGCAGAAAGTCGAAGCGCGGAAAATGGAAATCTACGCGGCAATGGTCGACAACCTCGATCACAACATTGGCCGGGTTATCGACTACCTGCGCCAAAGCGGCCAGTACGACAACACGGTGATCGTGTTCATGTCCGACAACGGCGCAGCGGCGGAAAATCATGCGCAGTTCTATCCGCCCGGGGTGAACACCGATAACAGCCTGGCCAATCTGGGCCAGCGCGGCTCGCAGATCGACTATGGTTTGCGCTGGGCGGAAGTCAGTGCCGCGCCTTTTCACTTGTTCAAGGGCACCACGGCCGAAGGCGGTATCAGTGTGCCGGCGATCATTCAACTGCCCAAGACACTGCGTCGTCAGGGCGTAGAACGGGGCATGGCGCGAGTGGATGATCTGGCGCCGACGTTCCTTGATTTGGCGGGCATCGCCTTGCCGAGCGAAGCGGACAAACACCCGATCACCGGCCGATCCATCCTGCCCATGCTCGAAGGCAAGGGCAGCCCTCACGACGCTGAAAGTCTGGCCGGAGAGTTGTTCGGCAATGCTTATTATCGTGAGGGCAATCTCAAATTGTTGGGCATGCGCCCGCAAACGGGGTTCGGCGACCATGCGCAGCCGCCGCAATGGCAGTTGTTTGATATTGCACAGGACCGTGGTGAAACCCATGATCTCGCGGCTGCTCAGCCGCAGACGGTCGAACGGCTCAAGGCCGCGTGGCTCAAGTATGCCGAGCGGGTCGGCGTAGCGTTTCCGCCGCGCTAGCACGGCAGAGGCTTTGCACACAGTGGACGGCGTTTGCCGCCGCCACTGTTTTGCGGCCATCAAACCGTCGGATTGCGCAGTCGCTCGATGATCCTGCGGGCACGATTGGCTCCGACGTCGACGTGAATATCAATCATCGGGCGCGTACCGAACCGGCACATGTTCTGGTACTGCGCTTCGATCACCACTTTGTCTTCGTCGAAGGTCAATCGCGTCTGATGCAGAACTTTGGCTGTGACGGCCTCGGGATCATGTTCAGGGTTGGTGGCCATGGTCCAGAAATAGTGGCTTGTGGTGTCTGTTTCCGGCGTTACGCCGTGAAAGCCGCGCATATGAAAACCACCCCGATCCGGGTTGTTCAGGTCGTCCGTGCCAGCATCGATCGCGCCGGTCCAGATGCGCAGGTGATTGAAGTGAAATTCGATCTCCTGCCAGCGGTCGATGTTGCCTTTGAACGGGTAGGCCGCGGTGTAGGTCGGCGGCGGAACGGAATCGGGCATGTGGCGAACCACGCGAACCATCGAGTCATCCCCGTCCACGCTCATCTGCGCGTTCATGTGAATGCTGGCGTTGCCGCCAATGGTATGCAAATGGACGTAGCCCAAGTGGCTGAGATCCATAAGGTTGTCGTGGATGAGTTGATAAGGCGCGTCGTAGTGATAGACATCACCGTCGAACAGGTATTTGCCGCTGCTGTGCACGTCGTAGACCGGTGGTGCGAATGTCGGCTCAGGATGCTCGGCGCTGCCGAACCAGATCCAGATGATCTGATCCTGCTCCCGGACAGGGTAAGCAGGGACTTTGGCCTTGCTCGGGATCTTGTCCTGGCCCGGAATTTCGATGCATTTCCCGCCTTCATTGAATAGCAACCCGTGGTAACCGCAGCGCAAACCGCGTGCTTCCACCGTGCCACCGGACAGCGGCAATGCACGATGGCAGCAGCGGTCTTCCAGCGCGGCGACCTGGTTATCCGCCGTGCGAAAAAGCACCACCGGTTTATTCAGCAACGTGCGGCCAAGGGGTTGGGCTTTCAGCTCGCGGCTCAAGGCTGCGACGTACCATTGATCGAGGGGGAAGCTCGGCACAGTGGCCGGGGCAATTTCATGTGCGAGGGGTTGGGCAGCGGTAGTCATGATGTTCTCCGGCGAGCGGTCGATGCTCGGTTCAGGTCAAAGATCCAATACCAGGCGGGGCGATTTGGCACGTGAGCAGCACGGCGTGAAACGGTCATTGGCAGCGTGTTCTGCAGCCGTCATGAACTGGTCACGATGATCGCCAATGCCTTCGAGCAAGCCCGTGACACAGGTGCCGCAGACGCCTTGCTCGCACGATGATTCGATGGCGATCCCGGCCTCATCGAGCACTTCGAAAACAGTGCGATCGGCGGGGATGTAAAAAATCTGTCCTGTGCTTGCCAGCTGAACTTCGAAAGGCGAATCAGCGCTTGCATCGACAGGTGCGGCGGCGAAGAACTCTCTGTGCACGCGATCTTCCGGCCAGCCAGCGGCCTGCGCGGTGTCGAGGATGAAATTCATGAAACCGACCGGGCCGCATACGTAAAGGTGAGTCGTGGTATCTGGCGCGGCGAAGAGGGCGGTTGCATCGAGTTTCTGTTCGGGCGATCCGCTGTCGTCATGCAAGTGCACGTGGCTGGCGAACGGCGCTTGTCGCAGGTATTGGATAAACGCGGCACGCTCGCTGGATCGAAAGCAGTAATGCAGCTCGAAATCCGCACCTTGATGATGAAGTTCATGGGCCATTGCCAGCATCGGCGTAATGCCAATACCACCGCCAAACAGCAGGTGACGCTTCGCTGAATCGGCGAGTGGGAAGAGGTTGCGGGGTTCGCTGATGCTGAGAATTTGTCCCTGGCTGATGGTGTTGTGCATAGCAGTGGAACCACCCCGAGAGGCGGGATCCTTCAGCACACTGATTACGTAGCGATGACGCTCTCGGGAGTCATTGCACAGCGAGTATTGCCGGGTGAGGCCGTCGGCAATGTGGATGTCGATATGGGCACCGGCATTGAACGGTGGCAACGGCTGATCGTCCGCTGCGCACAGCTCGAAACTGCAAATACCCTCGGCCTCGACGACTTTGCGAGTGACGTTGACTTGAAGCATGACTTCTCCCTCCACATTGAAGTGGCTGCTGAAATACGAAAGGGGGGCTTGCGGGTGACGAATCAGCCAGGCAAGAAGAAGTAGAAAGGGTGGGTAATCATGGGCGCCAGGGAAGGGCACAGTTGGGGAGCGTTCATAAGCAAGACCTGTTAATTATTTTTTTGAGGTTGTGCTACGGCGTATCATGCGGCGCATTGTCCGCAATGCCAGGCTGAGTGAATCCTCAGATAATTTAGTTGCGGTGTCAACCAAATTGCAAGATCTTCGATCTACGGTGTTTCTTGATGGCTACCGATACACAACTGAACCTGTCGCGTTATGTACCTGGCCTGGTGACATTCCTGGCGAACAAACTCGCCACCGGGGCTTCCCAGTGCTACCGCAAACACTTCGGCATCGGCGTGGTTGAATGGCGGATGCTTTCAATGCTCGCCGTTGAATCCGACATCACCGCCAATCGAATCTGTCAGGCCATCGGTCTCGACAAGAGCGCTGTCAGCCGTTCGTTGCAGACACTGGAAGCAGCGGGGCGGATCACCAGTCAGCTGGATCCCAAGGATGCACGGCGTTACACCGTGCGATTGACGGCCAGCGGTAAAGAACTGCATGACCGCGTGCTCAAAGTTGCACTCGAGCGAGAAGCGCGTCTGCTCAGCGGACTGACCCCGACTGAGGTCGACACGTTGGTCGACTTGCTTGGGCGCCTGCATCTGCAAGTGCCCAATGTGAACAGTTATGACCCGAGTGAGGAGTGAGTCTCGGCAGACTAGCGTGAAATCGGCGTTGAAGGCTGCTGCCCGACGCGAGTTGGCGGGCTGCTGATATTTGGTCATTGGATCCGAGGTTGTAGACCGCCCAAAAGGCTGGGAGGCTAGCGTGACATTTACCGTAAGGACATGCCGACTGAGCTCAGGAAAAATCCTCAATTGCGTTGAAGCCGAGCTAAAGGGATTCCACGTTATTCATGGGGTCTCAGATAACCGCTATAAGCGCCTCTCTATTGATCAGAGTAGAAAAATTGTCGGATATGCTCCCATTGATGATGGGTTTGAGATTTTGGAAGGAGGCGCTCAATCTGATTGAACGCAAACTTCCTCTGAGAAGGTCACCGTGATGTGCCGGGAAAACGTGCTGGTTTAATGATTGGAAGCGTTGCTCTGTTGCTGAAGCTCAAGTTGCCTGGCGGCACTGGCTTCCAGAGTGGCGCGCTCTTCATCCAGATACCGATAAACGCCTTGGAGGTTGGCGATTTTCTGTTTGATGTCGGCCATCTTCTTTTCAATCAGCTTCGCGCCTTCAGCACAATCGATCAGCTTGTTCCGCTGCGCATCCAGAATCTCGCCGATTTCCCCCAGAGAAAATCCCATGCTTTGCGCGCGCTGGATAAAGTCCAGATCCTGCAGAGTTTGCTCGTTGTAAACGCGATAGTTGTTGGTTTGCCGTAGGGGGGAGATCAGGCCGATTTGCTCGTAGTAGCGCAACGTATGACGGCTGGCGCCGCTGCGCGCTTCGAGTTCGCCGATTTTCATGAAAACACCGCTTGACTGTAGAGTGGGGTCGATACTTTACGCTTGATTTCTCACCTTCAACAAGGAACAGGGAAATGAGCGTGGAGTGCTTTGTCACAGGTGGGACTGGTTTCGTCGGTCAACATTTAGTGGCGAACCTGAGTGCAAAAGGTCACACCGTTCGGGTGTTGATGCGTCGCCCGGAGCGACTGGCTGCCTTGCGCGAGCAAGTCGATCATTTGGGCGGGTGCGCAAACCGGGTATTCGCCGTCGCTGGCGATCTGGAGCAAGACAACCTCGGGCTGAGCGTTGCTGACCGACAAGTGCTGAGGCGCGCCAGCGTCATGTTCCACTTGGGCGCGCACTTCGCATGGGGGCTTTCAGTGGAGCACTCTCGTGCGGTAAACGTAGAAGGGGCAAAGCGCGTGGCGCTGTTGGCGGCTGAGCAAAAAAGCCGTTTAGTGATGATCGGCGGCTACATGCTGAAAAATCATGAACATCTACAACGCATCGGCATTGACCCTCGTTATCCGGAGCGGACGAATTGGCCTGCCGTCTACCGGCGTGTCGGTGGTTACGAGGGAAGCAAGCTGGAGGCGCATTTTGCGACCTTGGAGGTCATGTCAGCCAAGGGCGGGGAGATTACTGTTGTCCACCCTGCGACGGTCTGTGGCCACAGCCGCACGGGGCATATCCTTGACGGTCAGCCGCTGGTGGAGCTGATACGCAACCTTGTGCAGGGCAAGTTGACTGCGGTGCCCGGCACCGCCAGGCACTGGCTGCCACTGGTGACCGTGGATTACCTGGCTGAACTGGTGGCAGTTTGTGCGTTTGATCCTGCCATGGCGGGTCAGGAACTGCTGGCGCTTGATGACCAGACGCCAAACCTGCGAGAGCTCCTGGCACAGGCTGCACAACCGTTGGGATTAAAGTCTCCCAAGCATCACATTTCACTACGATTACTGAAGCTGCTACTGAGTATTCCTCCCGTAGCGAGGTTCTTGAATTCAAAACCCGAAGCCCTGGATTTTATCCAGACCACTCGTTTTAATACGGCGGCGGTTGAGCAATTTGCCAACAGGCACGGAATAGCCAAACCGGATATACGTCAGTCTCTGCAGCACACTGCCATGTTCGTCAACTCGTATTGCATCGCCAAAGGCCAGGCCCTCTGACCGTTGGCGACATGACGGCGAATAGCACTCTATCGGTATTAGTCGGCTGTTCGTGTCCTCAAACTTTGCGCCGTCGATACAGGGCGGCTTTCTATCGAACGACCATTCAGCGACAGGGATCGTCATCCATGCAATCGACTTTCAGGAAAGGCGTCATATTTGCACTCTCCGCTGCGGCACTGAACGCAACGATCGGTGTACTCAGCAAAATACTCATGAGTAATGGTTTCACCTCTACCAGTGTTGCTGTCATCAAGACCGTACTGGGTTGCGTGCTTCTCTCGATTCTGTTGTTTTTCCTCAAGCGCCCGGCGACATCGACCAAATGGACGCAGGCGGCTGTCTGCGCGTTTCTTGGCATCTTTGTGCTGTTCCATTTCGAAACGTCCGCCTATCGACACTACGCTGCGGCAGGTGTGGTGGTGGTGCTGATGGCCAGCGCCTCAATTTCCTCGATCATTCTGGGGCGCATTTTCCTCAAGGACGCGATCACCGCGAACGCTACTGTTGGCGCCACACTGGCTATCGGCGGAATCTCGGTAATCTTCGGCGGCGACCTGCAGCAGGGCTTTACACTGCAAGGTGCTGCGCTCGCCGCCGTGGCCGGTTCCGGCTATGGAGCCTTTTCGGTGGCCATGAAGCGTATGGCGGTGTCGGGAGGACTGCACTTCACCCGACAATTGCTGTTCTTTGGTAGCCTGTACTTGCTGATGCCGGCTGCCGCCGATGGTTTTGTAATAGGCGAGTTGTCGCCGATGGCGATCGCCGCGCTGCTGGCGTTGGCCACGCTGCCGACAATCCTGGGCTTCTTCTGCACGACCAAGGCCATCGAATATCTCAAGCCATCCCAAGTACAAGCGCTGGAATTGACCGAGCCACTGTTTGCCGCGCTGCTGGCGTTTGTGGCACTCAATGAAGTACCGCGCGAAAGCCTCTACGCAGGAGCGGTGCTGATCATAGTCGGCCTGTGTTTCTCCAATGAACTCGTACGCTTGGGCAGCAAAGCTTCCGTCCCTTCGACCGAGTGAGGCTATTTCGGATCCTTATTACGTGCGGTCCAAGAAGAATACGATGAAGAGAAAAGCAAGAAAGGCTGAAGTTCTGGCTGGAAAAACCGGGGCCCAGTCCAAAGCTGACAGTGGTGGGTATGCGGTTGCTTCGATGCTTTTCAATGAACATCATCAGAACTCGACAAGGAGACGTCCCCCATGACCAAACCAATGCTTCATTTGATGTCAGGCAAGATTGCATCCGGTAAATCGACGTTGGCCACGTCCTTGGCGTTTGAACGGTCGGCTATTTTGATGAGTGAGGATTATTGGCTCTCAAGGCTTTACCCTGATCAGATCCAATCAGTGGCCGATTACGTGAGGCTTGCGCGTCAGATTCGGGCACTGGTGGGCCCGCTTGTCATCGATGTGCTGAAGGCTGGCGTGACTGTGGTTCTGGATTTCCCGGCCAACACGCCAGAGGATCGGCTGTGGTTACGCGGTCTGGCTGACGCTGCCGAAATTCCCCACTGTTTCCACTACATCGAAGTGGATGATGAGACCTGTCGGGGCAGGCTACATCGGCGCAATGGCCGCGCCGAGCATGAGTTTACAGCAAGCGACGCTGAGTTCGACTTGATAACGAGCTACTTTCGTGCTCCAGATACGAATGAGGGGATACGGATTGAAATTCACCGATACTGAAGGGCGGTCATATTGCTTGGAGTGAGTTATCTGGAACGTCTGCTTCTGGCGTCGCAGGTGATCGTTGATGAGAGGGGTAACCATGAACAACAGCCGAACTGCACTGGTCACTGGTGCAACCAAAGGGATCGGTTTTGCACTCAGTACTCAGTTGAATCAGGCAGGCTGGAATGTGGTCGGCATCGCCAGACATCCGGTTGATGATTTTCCCGGGACGCTGTTGCTCTGTGATTTATCCGATGCTCAGCAAACGGGTGAAATGCTCGAGAAACTCCTGGAGCGGACCTCTATTGATGCCGTCGTCAATAACGCAGGCGTTGCGTCCCCACAAAGCCTGGAAACGCTTGAACTTGAAACACTCCAGAAAGTTTTTGACCTGAATGTCAGGGCCTCGGTACAAATCGCCCAGGCTTGCCTGCCGTCTCTCAAGCGATCTTCTGCAGGACGCATAGTGAACGTATGCAGCCGTGCCATCTTTGGAGCCCGTGACAGAACAGCTTACGCTGCCGCAAAAAGCGCATTGGTGGGTGTCACTCGTACGTGGGCACTTGAGTTGGCGCCCATTGGCATTACGGTCAATGCAGTCGCACCTGGCCCTATAGACACCGAGCTTTTCCGAAAAAGCCGACCCGTGGGAAGTGAGGGTGAGCGTCAGATACTGGCCACGATTCCGATGCAAAGATTGGGCACGCCATCAGAAGTGGCCTCGCTGATTACCTTCCTGCTCAGCGAGGGGGCATCCTTCGTTACCGGCCAAGTGATCAGCGTCGATGGGGGAGGGAGCCTGGGTGGAAAGTAGCGATACGAAGCAGATTTCCAGCCTGCGTTGTTAATCTGTCAGCCCGCGCTCTCAAACCGTCCGGGCCAATTTCAGCCGATGTTCACTGACTCCGAGAGTTGGGTTTCTGTCTTTCGCGACAGGCAAAAGCGGCCAGGAGCGGCCAGTGGACAAAGACCTTCAATACGGCACGATCGGAAGGGTGACTACGTGGTGGCCTATGCGCTGCCGAAGTGAAGGAGGGGGAAACCTGATGGGGAAACGTTTGTTAGGAGTGCTCGCATTGGCTGGATTACTGGCAGGACAAGCGCTGGCCGCCGAAGAAAATGGCTTAGTGGTGCGCATCGCGCAACTCGAAATCGATCCTGCACAGGTTGCGGCCTATCAAGCCGCAGTCAAAGAAGAAATCTCAGAGTCGACTCGAACAGAGCCGGGCGTCATATCAATCTATGCCGTCGCCGAAGTCGACCGCCCAAACTGGTTTCATTTCTTCGAAATCTACGCCAGCGACTCGGCATACCGAAGCCATATCGAATCGCCGCACTTCAAAAAGTACGCTGCCACAACCAAGTCGATGATTGTTTCAAAGCGCTTGATTGAAACCACGCCAATCGAGCTAAGCCCCCGACCTGGCCCGTAATTCAAAAGCAGTGGCGCGAGCGTGGCCCTATATTTACCAGAAAGCTTGCGGCTCACGTTTAACTACACTAAATGGTCGTTTAGTCGAGTTAACGTAAATTGGCGGCATATTTGACGGAGAAGAGACCATGATCATGCGTGAAGCCAAAGCTGGAGACATTATTAGTACATTGGATCTGCAGCCTCACCTCGAAGGTGGCTATTTCCGTAGAACCTATCAGGCCGATCATCGCGACCCACTCGAAACCCCCAGCGGCCCACGGTATCTGATGACCTCGATTTACTATCTGCTGGATCAGCAATCACCGGTGGGCCAGTTTCATTTCAATCGATCCGACATCCTGCATTATTTCCACTTGGGCGACGCCATTGAGTACAGCCTGATTCATGCTGACGGCTCATTGCAGACATTGGTGATGGGCAGCGACATTCTGGCAGGACAACTTTTGCAATTACACGTACCGGGTGGACTATGGAAAGCTTCGCGGTTGCTCGAAGGCGAAAACGGATTTGGGCTGATCAGCGAAGCCGTTTCTCCAGGATTTGATTTTGCCGATATGGAACTGGGTGATCGGCAGAAACTCACGCAGCAATTCCCACAGCATCGAACGCTGATTGAAAAGCTGACGCGTGATGAGGGTTGAGCGCCGTCGGATTCAAGGAAAAACTGTGGGTCGGATTCAGGGCGATTCTGTAGGTTGAAATCCACTGTGCAACCGGGCTGATCTCGTAACATCTTGTCGCTGAAAATAGGCATAGTAGGGTGGTGGGGTGGTTTATTACTTATTGAATTCATTATGCTTTCTTAGTAAGAAAGCATTCACTATGTTGCGGTAAGCATAAAGTGAGTTGTGTTGCGTCGGAAATTTTTTAATGCGCAACATTCTTGGCTTAATTCAGCTCACAATTGGATGAAGAATTGGGACTAATGTTGCTGTTCGATCCGTTGCGTTTACCGGCAGACTTCGAAGCGGTGGCCCAAGAAGTTGTCACGGTATGGCAGCAGACTACGCATTTGGCTCAGGGCGTGGCAGAGCAATCGCTTGCCCGGCAGCGCCAGGTGCCGGACGAGGAACTGGTTAGCCTTCAAGCCCGCGCCCGGCTGCAAGTTTTCCAAAAGCGGCAGCGACCTGCGTGGCGCTGCACATCCGCTCGGGCCTCGCGTTCCGATTCATAGCCTGTTTCGGGCACCCACTTTGATTTCAAGCTGCCAAGAAACGCTCCATCGGAGTGTTGTCCAGCATTCGCCTTTAAAGCTCATGCTTTGCCGCAGCCTATCCTCACAGATCAGTGAGAGTGGTCTTTTGCGCCCAAAAGCAGGAGAGCGCTTTTTTTTTAGGATTTCGATATCCCGATTCTTTTACCTGAGCAGAGCTTTGAGTTCCTGGATCTCAAGCTTATCGGAGGTAATCGTTTTGGCACCTGCCGGTGTTGAACCCTGACGCTCCTGACAAACCTGGTCGATACTACGACTCAAGGCTGTAGGGCCAATATCCAAACTGGAACAGACCTCGAGAACAGACGGCTCTTCGTCCAGCACCGGCGTCATCCACAGCGCCCGATTGATGTGTCCAAAATTATTGGGCCAGTACACACATCCTCCCTGGTGGCATACAAGGAGTCCCTAAATTAGAGGCAGGGACAGCTCAATAAATAGCTGATGTCAGTAAGAAATGAAGGAAGCCACTTGCTCACCGAAGGCAATTGGCCATACGCTACGGAGTGTGGGAGATCACACGGATATAAGAAACATAAGCATGGAGCAAGCCCGGATAAAACTCTCTACCCTTTTGGTCGCCGCTTATCCCTACCTCCGGCGCTACCTTTGCGCACATAGGTGCTGGGCTTCTTATATGCATCGCGCGGTGGTTGGGATTCGCCTGGATACGTTTCATGTTTGTGACCGTAAAGGGGCGCATCAAACTGTGGAATCGTCGCGTTCGAATTGTCCGCTGCTCAGTACCTCGTCAAAGAAATGCAAGACATTCATTCATGATTCAGAAGACGTTCTCCTTGCGAAGGATTGCGCATTTTAAGCAGGCATTATGTGGAAAGAGCTCTTAACGAACGAATCGATGCTGCGCCCGGGGCAACTTGGTGCTCTATTTGCGCTGCGTGGACATTTTCTAGGCGCAGGTCGCGGCCATATAGCCCAGATACAACTGCCGACAGGCTATGGTAAGACCTTAGTAATGTTGTTGGCCTCCCAGTTGCTCAACAGGGGAAGGCAAACACTTGTCGTTTGTGGTTCTGAGGTTTTGCGTGAGCAACTTGCGCGATGCTTTGCAGGTTATTTCGATACGGGAGAGGAGGGGCGTTTGATTCCGTATACGTCGACCTGCGCTCGCGAAATTCTAAAACCCGCCTTGGGAGTCGGTCCTAAGCAGCGGGTGTCAACTAAGGTGGGGGTTGGTCAAACAAGTGATGCCGCAATACCCAGCGGTGTCGAAGTCGTGGTTGGGCACCCGAACTCCCTTCAATCATATGCTCCCAAATATTACCAAGAACCCGTCCAAGAATCAGACAAAGGTGCGCCTCTAATCGGTTTAATCCTGATCGACGAAGGACATCATCTATCAGCCACAACGTGGTTAAAGATTGTTGCCAATAATCCAGAAGCGAAGGTTGTCCTTTTCACGGCGACTCCGTTTCGGGGAGACGCTCGCGGAATTCCTGGGAAACTCGTATTCTCATACTCCCTTGCAGAGGCAATCTGTGAGAAGTCGGTTTCCGATGCAAGCATAAAGGTACTAGAAGAAGGCACTGAAAAAAAGAATCAGACTACCCCCGTGGAAACAGCGGACGAGCTTATTGCAGACACCGCTATCGAGCAACTTGAGAATCTAGTAACGACGTTCCCGCAGGCGAAAATTCTGGCAAAGTGTCGTGACGTCGACCAGGCAGTAGAAGTGGCGGCTCTATATGTCCTGAAGGCTGGAACGGTGTATCAGGGCAAGGAAGTTTTGCTACTTCATTCAAAGTTGACTACGACGAACCTAAAATTAGCCCTTCAATGCCTAGAGTCAGGGAACTACCGCATTGTTGTGGCAGTGGACATGCTTGCTGAAGGCATCGATATTCCTTTTCTCCGTGTCTTAGCTGTGCACACCCGGCTGCCTGATTTAGGTCATTTCGTTCAGATTGCCGGGCGTGTGAGCAGGACGCTTGTACAAGATGGGGAAGATGTAGATAGTCATTTGATTATCCTGAAAAGTGCGCTACCTAAACATCTCCAAGATAAACCGCCGAAATCGCTCCAAGACCTCGCAGAAAAACTACAACAAAAGATCGAGCATGAAGAACTGAAGTCCGAATTCATCGATTACCTCCACGATGGCGAGATACCAAAGGCAGCGCTTTCAGAATTGTTAGACGCCGTATTGTTAAGAGAGCACGCGAAGGTTTTTGCTTGCACAGCAGGCGCAAAAACTGATTGGGATAAGGTGGATAACATTGGAAATGCAAACATCGTTGGTTATCGAACTTACATCGCCTTTGGAGGCCGAATTCAGGTAGCGTTTCTAGCGATCCAACAGAAGGCAACATGGCTCAACCAATTGGCCGTTCCTACACTCATTCCTGGGCTAATCCTTACCTATGAGCCCAAGGTCGAAAAACAGAAAACAAGACTCCTCTTTGTAACCGCCAGCCCTGAAGCGAAGAGATATGTTCGGCTGCTCATTGATAATCTAGACGAGGATGCAGAGCAATTTAGACCACTATCACTAAACAGGCTCAAGAGTGTTTTTTCGGGACGACCTGGAGTCAACTATTATAACGTGGGGTTACGCTCTAGGCTTCCATCTCCATTAATCGAGCGCTACCGGATTGCATCAGGGCCCGATGTGGAAAAGACACTCGATGCCTCAGCGTCCTTTGGTTTTAGCCAAGGGCATGTGATGGGACGGCTCTATGATTACTCGAAAGAGAGTGGACTTCCTAATCTGCTGAATCAAGAACTGCTAGGTGTAAGTTCAAACGGAGCGGTTTGGGGCGTCAAGTCTATTGCGATTAATGACTTGGCACGCTGGATGAATAATACTGCCGTGAAGATAAATGGAAGTGCAGAGGTTACTAATAGCGCACTAGAAAGTATACCAATCCCCACAGAGCTCAATTTCGCAAAGTTGCCGAAGGGGGAGGGTGTGGGAGCATTCTGGGGGGCCAAGACATGGACTGACTCTGTAAGGCTAATTGTTGGTTCAACAAGCATTCCTTTATCAGATTTCACAATATATGAAATAGAATCTGATCCACAAAAGGAACAAATTAGCTTTAAGGTAGGCGCCCAAGGAGACATAGTCCAAGGTTCCTTTCCCATCATTTCTGTATTGGTGAAAAATTATGGCGTACATTTTGAGTGCGACCCAAACGTAATGATCGAAGCGTCAAGCGAGACTATGACTCTTGATCGGTGGTTAGCAAAAGATCCCCCCTTGATTTTTCTTGAAGACGGTACATGCGTCTTCGGCCAACAGGTTGTATCGCTTTCTAATGGCGGAAGCGATTTATCCTATCTACAGGATTTTTTGTTTTCAACAGACTGGTCAAATTGTGATGTAGGCATGGAGAAACCGCCAGGATTTGAGCCTGAAAAAACAAAGCGGGCACCTGGAGCGGCCCCGCAGCTCAAAGCTGTAAACTATGACATCGGAAACGCGCCTTCCCAAGATAGATCCATATTCCGATTGGTGGCAACCCAGCTAATCGCTCGAGTGAAAAGCGGCATTCTCAAGGTTGCATTATGCGACGATGACGCAGGTGAACTTGCAGACTTCATTGCCGCAAGAGAGCTATCGAATGGTTTAGTAATCATTGAGCTATATCTGTGCAAGGCGGCAGGTTCAGATTCTCCGGGCTTCAGAACTAAAGATGTGGAAGAACTTTGGGCGCAGGCGCTCAGAACAAGCCAGTTGTTAACGAAGACAGATGTGTTAAAGCATATTGGTCGCAGGCATATGAGCCGCATAAAAATGGCCGACGATATACCAACGGCTAAGAAGTCGCTTTTCGAGCTTGTTGAAAAGGCAAAAACCATAGAGTTCGAGATTATTCTTGTTCAGCCGGGATTAGCGATAGATAGACTCAACTCTACGACTGTTGGCGCTCTCGGTCCAAAGACAACTATTCCGTTTGCATTTGCTTGGTTGCATTCTACCTTCCAGCAACGAGGTGTACGCCTCATTTTGGTTGGCAGAGAGACAGTGCCTCGTAAGCCTGGAAAGGTTGTTAAATCTGCGACTTTTAATGATATTTTTGCTCGACATCAACCTAGTGCTGTACCGGCAGCGGCTTCAGTGTCCGCGTCTAGCTAAGCATTTGGTTATGTTTTTAATAAAAATTGACCAGATTAAGTTGAATGGCAACACATGAGGCATCTATGTTGAGAACACATCTTAAACAGGCTATGTAGGTGCGCCCCCATGCCCGATATATACCGCCATGAGCATGGGTAATCACATGGAAGCCAGAAGTCTTCAAAGTAGAAGTTTGGCAAAAAAAGTGTTGCATCCAATGTTAATCGCTTAACTCAAAATAGAAGCTTCCATTTGCTTGACCAAGCTTGGAGGTCGCTGTATTTTTATTGGTTGATGAGCGAAACGCCCGCCCAGAAATAGTTTTAGTGACCGGATTTAAAGATAGCATGATAAATCGAATCAACTCTTATAAGACCGAAGACGGTCAAAAGCTGGAATTGACGTTTGAGGAAGTAGAAGACAGTATAAGTGGCACTCCTATTAGAACAAACGGACTGCCATACTTGCGTGATCCGCGAGACAATACGCTTTATAGGACTCCTTTTACAGACGTCGTGATACAAGTGAGTGCTGAGAATGGAATGACTTCCATAGCCGGCTTAGCGCCGCCAACGCGCATGCAGACCAAACGGTTCGATGGCCTTTGCCCCTCCGTGAATTTTGAATATTCCAGTATGGAATATTTTTCGATACCAGGGCTCACCAGCGATTACAGTCACGACGGCTTTCTTGTTCCTGTATATTTTGATCTAGAGGTTCTAAATAAATATACCCAAAACCCAAAATACACCATTGACATCTTTTCAGGAACTTATGGAAATATCTGCCGGGGTGATGAATGGCATATCTCATTTGGTGTCAATAGTAAAAAGCAAGTATTCATGTGGCTTGGGGATATCAATCATCTCCCGCTCAAAGAGCAACAATATTTGCTCTCGGAGAACATCCCTTCCTCTTTTGATATTCATTCTGACTTTTACGATGCACAAATTGACAACCAGTGGTCAGAAGGCGCTATAGAAAACAAATGCTTGAATCTGAGGAGCGAAATTTCTGACAAAGTAAAAAGCTTGCATGGGGATAGCCTATACAAGCTACCCAACGAAATCGGGCTAACTATCGCTGGGTTGCAGAAGCCTATTTTCTGGGAGGATAGGCATGTTGCGCCAGTCATCGAATCGCTCAATCGAATTTTTATTGAATCATTGAACGAAAGCATTCTAAAAGAATTTATAAAAACGCGCGGTATTGAGATTAAATCTGGAGCGCGCGGACTAAAGTTGATGGAAAAGTTTATTGAAGCGTTGTCAGACTCTTCGGCGGCGCACACTACAATGTCCCCATTCTTTGTGCTGTATGATTATAGGGTGAATGTTTGTCATTTGCAGTCTCTAGAAACAGTCATGACAAAGACCCATTCAATCAACGAAAGGCTTTCAATCGAAACATCAAATACGTCTCACGAAGTCATCTATGATAAACTTTTCGAAAAGATTTACGATTCACTTACAACAATTGACGTGCTTATTGGGCAAGGCGTCAAATAAGCAGTCGTTTTCGAGTGGGCCGGGGTCGATTGCCCGTCTGTTAATGGGCGGCAATCAACGATTTCGTAGAGCGCTGAGTGAATCCTGAAGTCCAAAGCTTATCCTGCTCCTCAGTCGGCCCTTATACGGTTTCTTTAGTTTATTCCTCTCCCTTTTCTACGCGGTACACTTGCATCGCCGCCTCCACTTCTAGCGCGTATTTTTCAAAATCACCAACGGGCTAAGGTTCGGCTGGGAATGTCACTGGAGACCTGAATTTGAACGTTCAGAATGAAAGCATCGCCACTTGCAACTCTGGCTCGTCAGTAGATAGTAATGGTCTGCCGCAGGATTGGCCGGGACACCTTTCCAAGCAAGCTGTAGTTGAATCTATCACTAAAGTCTCTCCGGCCGGCGAAGTATTGCTGGACTTTGCAGCGATGCCGGCGGTGACGTTCGAACAGCTTTGCTGGTGGTTGCTTACCAAAGATCAAGTACTGCACGGGTGTCAGCGCCTTGGCGTTAGCGGTTCGGGGCAGGGTGGCATTGACCTTTTTGCGTATGACGACCAATTTCCAGGAAGGCTAAACGTCTACGAATGCAAGGCTTGGAAAAATTTCGACGTACCTAGTCTCTCTGAGGCCGTATCAAACTTTCTCAACAAGGATTGGGCGCAGAGTACCCGGGCGTTTACGTTGATACTGGCGCAGCAGGAGATCGGAACTCCCTTGGCCCGTCGATGGCATAGCGAAAAGCAGCGGCTCAAGGCTGTAGGAATCGAAGGGGAACTTTGGGTTTCAGATCGCCTAACGCAGCAGGTTCAGGCGCATCCAGACATCATTTCAAAATTCTTTCCTGGAGCACACGTCGAGGCGTTCGGTAACATTTGGATGCAGCGGGTTAATTTCTTCGAAACGGTAAGCAAGGCGGTGTTCGACCCCCGACCAGCAGTTGCCGAGGCCGCGAAGGCGTTCATCGCTGAATCCGGTGCTTCTGTCGCCGTAGCAGATAACCAAGGCTGCCCACGTACCGTCGAGGAAGGAGGGACAGGTCATCCCTCCGCTTTCGCAATCGACGGTGTTTTCCGGCGCGTCAGCAATAATGGGCGGCACTGGCTCTACCGTGGTCCGTGGTTTTCATTCAGCGTAATGCTCCCCGATCAACATTCTACCGGCACCTCCGCAGCGTTTGATTTCAATCAAGGTGACCTAAAAGGAGTCACGATCACAGTTGGCAACGACTGGCTTTTGAAGAGCTTCCTCTTTTCGATAGGAGCGCCGCTGACGAGTACAGGTCGCGCTTTCATCGTCGGCTCTATGATAGGAGAAAAGAGCGAATACCTGATTGATCTTCCAAGTTGCCGCCTGAATCTCGGAGAGGACGTCGTGCAGGAGCTGGCCGATGTTGCAGACCTCTTAACTGAGGTCATGCGCGACGAACTAAAAGCCTTAGAGAACAATTGGTCGGCCATCGATTTTCCCTTCGTCGATTGGAGCGGAACGCGTAAGGTCGCGTTGGCGTGCCTGCGCAAAGACGTCTGGGCCGAGGTCTGCTCCTTTGCAGAGGTGCACGATTACGAAAAAGGTAGCTCTCAATGGAATATGTTTGATGGCCATCCTAGCCTTTTGAGGCCTTGGCATGGCCAAGCCAATGATCAATTCAAGGAGGGCTACCATGCGGTGATCAGCTCTTCAAAACGTTATAGTTTCTCATCTGATGACGAAGTGACGTTGCTCTGGCAGCCTGATGATCTGGTTTCAAATCGAGCGCTCTCTCCAAGTGGATGGTGGTCTTGCCAGTACGCTTTCGACTGGTTAAACAACGAGCTGTTACCCGAGGTGAAGCGCTTCATTCTTTCGAGAGAATATGGCGGACGTTTTAAGCGATTGCTTAACCTAAGAAAATATCATGAGTTCTCCAGCTATCTTGATTACATTTTTGTCGCCAAGGATGTTCGGAAGCAGTCTCTAGTCCAACATGGCTTGATCTCAAAGGACATAATAAGTGCTGTGAAGGATCTACAGTCTTTCTTTGTAGGCAGTCGCTCACAAGCCCCCTATCTTCGGCAGGGCGATGTCGAAAATTTGTACAGAGCTATCGTGGTGTTAGCATCGGGTAGCCGCGGTTATTTAGGCTATATAGCCGGATCACTCAGCTTGGAAGATACCCCTAAAAATCATGCTCAACTTATTGGAATGGTAAATCAGCGGTTGGATTCTGGCCTTGTAGGGTCGAGCGCTAGTGAGGCTGACTACGCGCTACGTGCCATGCTCGAGTTGTTGAATGATACAGATGATTGGCTGACCGAGACTCAGTTAGCGTCCGTTAAACACCTATTACTGCCGTTAGCGAGGGTGTACGACGATGCATTGTTGGTGGAACGCCATACGGCTCCCCCGCAATAGAGGTTTCCATCTGACAATCCAATGAGGGGGCAATTGCCACCAGGAAAGGCACGAAGCGTGTGCTAGCTGGAACCAAGCTACCCGTTATAAAGTCAGAGGACTATTTTGCTTAGCGATGCGGTCAAACTGCGCTAATAGTCGCGCTAGAGGTAGGCTCGCTGAAAATAGAATGGTTCGGACGGCGAGCGCTGTTCATTTTTCGTGTTGCGATATGTCTAATGCCGGTTTTAATGCACAAATCTACTCATATATGCGCGACATTCAGTTTAACCCTGCCCAAGAGTCGGATGAGTAATTGAGGTTAATGTAGCGTTCTCGAGACTGAGTTTTTTGGCTTGCCTGCAAGGTCGGTTCCCGCTCATTGTGGACTAGCAAAAGTCACTGCCTGGACTGGAGAGGCAGCACAGATGTTCTGTGATTGGATATGCGACGCAGGCTTAATGTTGGCAATGACGGTCTGGTGTGATCGAACGCCCACTTTTGGCCGATTGATATCTCTCTTAAAGGGTCGCTATCTAATGAAACGGCTTATTTTTGACTGACCGTTTTCGCCCCCTCTTTTCCAGAACGATGACCGCTGTATTTGATCAATCTCGAAGAGAGGCGTGGACGCTAGTTCAGTTGAATGGGTATTCTAAATTGGGAAAAACCGGCTCGGTTGATTACATCGTCGAGTGTGAGCATATAACATGCGGCCTCCAGTTTAGGGGTGATACTCGCATGAAGCCCCAAGATATCTGACGCCATAAGATAATGGCCTTTGACAGCTTCTTCTACTGTTCCAGCCACCGTCCACTTCATCTTCTTGGCAAGTGTCTCGACGCTTGCCAGAGAAATACCAAGCCGAATATTGGCAGGAGGGTGGCGGAAGTCGTCGTGCCCATTCGCCAGCATGTGCATCAAATGAAAAGCCGCGGAAGCCATAGCTCCATGGTGGTGCATGATTGCCCGGGGCTTGAGTTGATTCCACCAAGCGTTGGTATTGATATAGCGAAATGTTACCACTGAAGCGTTGATCGCATAGGCGTCCGCTTCGCTCTCCAATGCCCTCCAAAAGCGCTTCGACTCTTCTTGGTCGGTATGCAAATGGATTAAGGGCGTTCGTTGATTGCTCACTTCATAATAATCATTGCTGCCATTGCTCTGGATGTATTCTAGATGTCCATGGGTGACATGCGCGACCTCATGGAGCAGGATCAGCCAGCTTATGTAGTTGAAGGCGTATCCAATCGTTTCCGATTCACTGCAATCCGTCATGTCTTTTTGAAGGCATGGGGCAATCGACGTGGCTAAATTGAAGATCGCCCCGGTGAGAGTACGGCCGAATGTGATTTTATAGGTGCTCTTCCCCGTGATAGTTGCTCGAGCAAGTATGGGGCTGTATGAACATTCGAAGTCTAACGACTCAATGGCAAAACCCTTCTTCACCACTTCGTCTATGAACTTTTCGGCGCTTTTTGCCAAGTGACTTTCGAGCTCGTCTAACAGCACTAGATCGCTCGGAGGTCCCGTCAGGTAGTCGAAGGTAATGGGCGATATCATGTCTGTGACGTGCTCCTAAAATGCTAGAAAGTGTCCGATAACGGATTCAGGACTTGCACCAGATTACGGCGCCTTTGGTTATCCAAAAGTGGCATTTGCAGGCATTATGTTGGTGAACTGACGGTGCAATCGTTGGGCGCCCCCAGAAGTCCTGCTCTACAGCCCAGCGAGGTCTCCGGTCAGGACTCAAAGAGAGTGAGATGCTGGAATTACATCCTCCTGGACATGTGAAGCAAGCCCATTTCCTCACCCCTTCATCGATCACCAACCAAAGCTCGCCGACGGGGATCGCGGTCTTGCCGGGATGGCGAGGAACAAGCCTTATCAAGAAGTCGGACTTTAACCACCCAAGCCGACGCAATGTTGTAGTAAAAAAGCGCCGCATATTATCACCCTATAACGCCCAAAAACGGATTGACGTCGCCGCGCCCCCAGATGGCACTGGTTGAGCACACCGGGCATCCTTGAATAGGTTCACAGGTCATGGAGCGATCCTCCACGCGATCAAACCGGCGAATCCGGTTGTGAACCATACCGTCACCACCCCGAAATCCTGTAAGTCCCTGGATAAGTTCATCCACAGCGGCGCACGCGATACTTGTGGTAAATGTCACAACAGCTGGGGCTGGATCCCCCCCACCGTCAACGTATGCTTCGGTCTTACGACGCTCATACTCGGAAGAATCATTACGCTGCAGCCCTTCTGCGGCTGCTCGTTGTACATTCACGACCCCAAGACACATTAGGCAGGGGACGCCAGGCCTAACTGTGGTAACCCGTCCTGTCATTTCATAATCGGCCCCACTTTTTGCTGACCGCATACGCAACCCCAAATCAACGAGTGGAATACCGTAAAAATGAGCGATGCGGTTCATTGTGAGCCGGCCTTGATTGTCGTCTGTGCATCCGAAGAGCACGTCACAGGATCTCAATACATCACGCAGCGATGGATCGCCTACCCATGCTTTCCGGGTAATCACGTGCGTACCCAGCCCCCACATTTCAATTTCACGAGCGAGAATGTCCACCTTGGCCAACTTCGCCGATACGTCGTCTGCTCGTGATCCATGAACGCGATTGAGATTGGTTGTGTCGATAGTGTCATTGTCGATTAGCGCGAGAAACCCGACACCCAAGCGCGCCAAAAGTGAAACCGCCGCACTGCCTGTGCCCCCGCAGCCTATTACGCCAATACGTAGTGCTCGAACGATGGGGTTGAAGCTCGTACCAAAAAGTGCCGCTTGCCGATCAAGGATCTCAGACTTTTCATCGTGTTCCTGACGCTGCAGAATTTCGATTTTACTGCCAATGATGGAGATAGACGACGCGTCTGTAGTTGTAGTTGTTGATGTCCAAAGGCGTCCAGCGATGGCTTCGTTCTCCCCGAACACCAAGCTTGCGAGACCCGCGCTCCGCTTGTTAAAGGCCGTGCGTGCCAACTCAGCCTCATTGCGATCATCTTGGTCAGAAAAAAAGGCGCCTGCGCGAGGATGGGTGTGGACCAAAGCGGGGATCAGATTACGCTCTTGTGCGATACCTAATAGCCGCATAAATCCCTTAGTGGACCACGTCACATGGACAGAAGAGGAGGAAATCACCTCGTCTGGAAGGATAGGAACTACTTCGTGTGAGATCAAACGGATGCGAGGTTGTTTTGACCAAGGATCCTCCTTGATTTCTGCCTTACCGAAAAGGACGTAGGCGGCAGCCTCTGATCCGTCCTCTCGGTAAAGCAGCGCGCGAAGCGTCGCTTCGTGAGAAGTAAGCAACGTAATATCTAGCGCTATGTTGGACATCACTTGGCCTCCATTAACGCATGCTCGATACGTTTGATCATGGTATGTAGGCCATCGACGCCAGGCCGCCAAGCACTATTGTGCCGGGACCACCGCTGCCAATTGCGCCCAGAGAATGCGTGTGGCTGATCTGCACACGTCGCGTAACGACCAACTGTCGTCAACTTCAACCACGGGTCGCAGAAGAACATGTCAGGCGCAACGTCAGGGTAGCCGGGTGGCAAGATCACAAGGATGTCTGCAGTAGGGTGGTCGAATTTATTCTCTGGAAGCTGTACCCGTTGCAGCACTACTCCTGTATGGGGTCCCTCGCAGACTACTTGCGCAGAAATTCCATGGCGTTGGAGATAGCGTTGGTCAACTTCCGGCAGAGAAGTCAGGCCCTCGGTGGTGTCGCGGATAAGAGTAATGAATCGCTCAATGCCGGGCTTACTCAAGTCAACCAGGTCAGAATCACGAATCAGCAAATCTTGCCCGCCGCGTACCTCAAGGTAAACATCATATGTTTCGGCTGGGACGCCGGCCAAAGCCTTCAAAACCTTTCCACTGATTGAGGGTTTGCCCCACTCCATCGACTTCTCGTCGATGCTGAACTTGAACGAGCGATCTGTCTGAAAAATGATGAATTTCTCAGCGCCTCGCTCGCGCAGGTCATAGGTTTCGTCAAGCCGCAAATCCTCGAATTCACCGGACGGAAGAATCGCGTAAATACTGTATTCGTTTACCTGACGGATACCTGCGGCGGTGAGGATTTGGCGGCCTGTTGGCACTGGGTCACTCAGCTCCAAATAGCGCTCGTTGAGCTGGTCATCAGCAACAAGAATACTGTAAAGGTGGGCAGGTTTGAGGGGGCGCCCCTCACGGATTGCAGCGGCGACGTCTTCTACGGGAACACGATTTTCACTGTCTGGGTGTTGAGATTGCATATGGATTACCTCGGATAGCCGCCCGCATTTTGCGAGTGTTCTTGGCCTTCACTAGGTCAATCGCAGCATTGGAAGAAACCGGAAAGCCGATTTAATTATTTTTTCCAACGACAGTCCCATCTGGTAAATCACCACAGATGAAAAAATTGGGGCAAGAGGGGCAAACCCTCGCTTCACGCCTTGGGGCAAAGGCTCCCGACCTGATTTCGCTCAGCATTCGGGTGGTGTTTTCCCTTCGAGTGTTTAGCTTTCGGTCCGTGATGGACATCAGATCGGTAGTCTCGCTTGTGAGGTAAGTGACCTCAACTTTGGCCGAACTGCCATAGTTTTGAGTGACGGCCATGTGGAGTAGGGTGTACTCAATGTCGTCAAATTCATTGGATTTTGGCTTCCCTGTTTTCACTCGCCTTACGATGATCTGACCACTATCGCTACGCGCAACGCTGTCTGGCTTAACGACGATGTCACCATGCACGCCTTCGATTGAAATCGGGACTGCGTGGATCAGCGCGCCCTCGCTTCGGCTTTTGACGAGGTAGTCTACGAGCCGCCTAGCAATGACTCGGTAGTCCTCAGCGTAACCATGATCGACTGCACCTTCAGCCAACCATGCTGTATCGAAGGCTGCGTCAATCTGGCTCTGACTCGGAGTTATACATTCACAGTCGGTTTTCAACCAATTCGAGACGGTCCTGACAGCATTGTGCATTTTGAGGAAAGCCGTTTCAGTGCGGCGCCCCCCAAGCCCCAGGACGTGTGAGTAAAGAAATCTACGCGGACAACGCTCGAACTGCGCAATCTGACTGTCGTCCCAAATGGGCTTTTCCTCCCATAAGATATCCAGTCGAGGTTTAGGATGAACATCCGCCGCCAAAAGCGGTGGGTTGATTGGTTGCGTTAAATGTTGGCGGATTGGGTCTATAAATTTAGATTGATTACGTTTTTTACCATCAGCTTGAAATGACGATGCGTATAGGAACAACTTGTCACGGGATCGGGAAAGGGCAACGAAGAAAAGACACTCTTCCTCTTCCTCGTGCCCGGATTTCACTGCCTCAAGACCTGAAAGCCCTTCAGAACCATAGATTAGGCCGTCTGGAGGTACGCATCGTGGTGGCCTATTGTTGCGGGGTAAGCTTGCGGCCACCATCCCTGGCAGATGAACAGTCGGGAACTCTAGCCCTTTACTGCCGTGAATGGTCATCAGACGCACAGCATCGATTCCGCCAGCCGCCTTTGGTAGATGCCGAAGGCCACGATCACCAGAAATCAAAACCAATCGGCGAATCCGGTCGAGTAGACGAATGCAAGGTAGCCCAGAGCCAGAGGGTTGTTTGAGGCAAAAATTAAGGAATTGCCAAAGAGCCAGCCCTCTCATTTTGCTTTGCGCGTCTGCTGCCAAATGAAGATTTTTTGCGAGGCCTAGACGGTCAATAACCCAAGAGGCCAGGATATTCCACGGGTTCCCCCTTGGATTTAGCCCCTCAAAGAGCTGAGCGATAGATGACAGTTTTACCTTGCTGTCCTCGGAGTATAGGGAAGGCCAACTCTCCTCACTCAGCCAATCTAAAGGTGCAGATTTACTTGCGCGAAGATGCCGGATTAGGTTGACGGTTTCCGGCATCGGCATCTCATAACCCGCCATCGCCGATACTCGGATCAGACCAGTGGCTGAAGCGTCATTGAGTACGGAAAGCATTGCCAACAAGGTTTTTATCTCAGGCCGCTCAAAGATGCTTCCAAGGTGAAGCACAGGAATCCCCCTTGCCTCCAGACCTTCGGCAATTTCGCTCAACCGTGTATTTGACGCACATAAAAGTGCTTGCTCGCGATACGCAGTACCTGACTCACGCTGCTCCCGGATTGATGCGGCGACCGCAGCAATCTCATCCTCGGCTGATCCTACAACTCTATATTCAGGCTTGGCCCCGGCACTTCCTCGGTTAGCAGTTAGCGCCAAAGGTATCGCGCCCATCGACGCTTTCATCGTCGTAGAAAAAGTTGAGAAGGTATCGACTATCTCTTGCCTCGAACGATAGTTGACGCCTAATTGTTCGGCTACTGCACCCGGGAAATCTGTACCAAACTGTGCCATATTAGAAGTCGAGGCACCGCGGAAGCGATATATGGATTGTCGAGCGTCACCAACTACCCAGAGATTTTCGCCTTTTCCCACGATGGCTTTTAAGAGCCTTACCGACGATCGATTGACATCCTGGTACTCGTCGACCAGTACGTGCTTATGCCGCGTCTTTAAGGCATCCCGAACCTCTGAGTCAGCTTCAGCCAAGCGCACGGGAAGTGAAACAAGATCGCCAAAATCAACGACTTGGCCGTCTCTCATCAAACGCTCATAGGTCCCATAAACGAGCGCGACTTCGAGGCATTTTTCGGCTCGGAGTGATGCATCTGTATCGCCTGAAGTGTTGATTACCATTGACTCGGCCAATGCGCGGTATCCGGCTGAGTCTATTGCCTCATCCTTCGCTCGCGAAATAGCGTTCAGAATGTCATTCAGATCGAGCGTCGGGTCCCACAAGTTTCGGTAGTGATGAAGTGAAAGTCGAGGTACCTCGATTTCGAGTAACTCAATGCCTTCGACCCGGTCAATGAGGCGGGGGTCTGGCGGTAACTCCAGCTTTTGATGGAAACGCCGAATAATATCGAGACCAAAGGCATGGAACGTCCCGATCCACATTGCTGCTGCGGCCAATGGGTTAGTAGCTGCGATACGCTCACTCAACTCATTTGCTGCTTTGTTCGAAAACGTCAACACTAAAATTGAGGTAGGGTCTACGCCATCCTGGATGAGACTTTCAACGCGCTGCACCAAGGTCCTAGTTTTCCCGGTACCAGGGCCGGCCTGTAACTGAAAAGGCGTATCGCGATGCGATGCGGCTACATGCTGTGAAGGATCGGAGCTAAAAACAGCCTGCTCAGTAAAACGATCGTTGCCAACCGCCGAATGACTTGGCAGCAATAGAGCGTCTAGCAGTTGCTGTTGAACGATTGGGAGAGGCGCGCCTGTGCGCTGAGCAATTTCTGTAGAAGAACAGCCATTTTCGACATGAAGAGCACGCGCTACTGAACGCGGTAACAGGAACTCGCGTGCAAATAAGTCCATTTTAATTTCACGGCGTTCTCGGGCCCCATAATCCATCAAGCTTTCGGCACCGACTGGAGCATCCTCAATCGACCGTCCGGGTTGCGCATCGACCGTTACAACATCATCTTGGCCTCTTTCCAGCACTAAGTGTCCGAGTTCGTGGGCGACAAGAAATGCGCGATCAAACTCGGTCCCGAGATCCTGGTATAGAATTGCTCCTGCTTGGCTGTCGAATACCGCCTGGCCTCCTTTCAGCGCGGGATCACCCTTGGGCAGAGCATAAACATCAAGTTGGCGTCTATCCGCTTCTTTAATCGCAAATTCAAGGGGGCGCCATGGATCGCTGCCTTCAGCGACTGCCGCCAGATGAATTTTTTCAGCTTCTAATCGTGCCGCGTCCGTTGCGTCCATGTTTAGTCACGAAGCGCTGCTAGCGCCTCCTCTTGAGCACCAGATAGTTGTGAAGTTTCCACTGCATGATCAAATGATATTTGCTCGCTTACCGTTGGCTTCACACTAGATCTAAAACTTTGGCTGGAAACTATAGTCGGAGGTCTCGCTAAGTACTCAAGCATAGTATCAACTGAAGTTCCAAGCTCGCACGCAATTTTCTGAACAAATTTAATCGGATAAGTACTAGATTTAATCGTGCGATCCCTTACTCTTCCCAGAAATAAACTATTTACATTTAATTTTTTTGCAACCTCTCGAAAGGCAGTAGAGCTTAGCTGCACGAAAGGATTCATAATGGATTTTTCTCTTGTGTCGCAAGGCATAGCGGCCTCGAATTGCTTCCAGGCTCGATCTGCTGCGGTGTCAGATGAAAGTTTGTTATCTGATTCGGAATGTTCGGAGTCGAGAAAAAATTCGATAGAACAATCCACTAGTGCAGTTGTGTATTGCGGATACTGTTTAATGTACCGCTCCAACATTAAATGGTTATGCTGTTCTTCCACTGCGAAAGCTAATAAGACTTCCTCTTCAGTAGATATTGACTTGTCAGTACTCATTTTTCAACCTCCTCTTCAAGAGCGGCCTTGAGAGATTTAAGCGCACGGGCGCTTCTGTTTCGCACCGTACGGTCGTCGCACTGAAGCATTCGTGCGATTGTCATGACGGAAGGGTCATTGGACTGTACGGGAATACCCTTCAGTCGGAGCCCAATAACCTGCCTCTGATCCTGTGGCAGTTGGTCAATCGCTGAAAATAAAGCGATCCGGAAAGCTGGATCATCAATTTTGCTTGATTCATCGCCGAGGTAATTGTCTAAAGTGGCTTCTACCTCAGCGGAGAGTGGCGCTCCGTCTATGTCCTGGTGATCAAATGGGACCAAAATCGCGTCGCCAACCTCGGTGTAGAATTTGCGTAGAACAGAAGCCCGAATGGTACAAATAGCCCTGTCAAAACGGATTTCGTAAAAATCTAAAAGCCCATTATGAGAGTGACAGTCATTAGTTATCAGCAGAACAAAGCGGCTGATAATTTCATCGCAAATGTCTGAAGCATTTCCAATATCTGAATCCCAAAGCCTTGAGCGCAGCGACCGGTCAACTCGCGCCAAGAGCAGTCGAAAGGTTTTCTCGAACACCTCATGGTCAGTCGCTCCCCAGGCCCTACGGAGGAAGTAGACCAAAACCTCAGAAGGTACGTAGCTCAAGCTTTTTTTCGGTAGAGCGAACTGCGAAAGCCGTTCACCAGCATCCACCGTTTCCAGTTTTGAAATCCATACCTCAATTTCAGCTGGACGCTGGTAGGGAACACCTTGCTGATCCTTGCGCTTTAACTGTGCTGACATCGCTGCCTCCAGGTTGCATGAGGGGTAGAGCGGTGACGGTATGAAGGAAAACCAACCTTAATTTAACAGTAGTCGACGCATCAACATGCGGATCATCAGTTCAGATTGAATCTAAGGATGCCCGATTGAGCTGCCAAATTGGCGAGGCTCGACGCAGATCATTAGTCCATTTTTACAGTGGACGCCGTCGACCAAGGTAACGAAGAGGCCTCAACAACGTCATTTACAATCCTTTTGGCAGGCAATTGAACTCATGACTCCAAACACGGACAGTCAAGCGACCTCAACAGAACTCACCGGCGGTGCGCGCTTCAGTTACGAAGACATGGTGGTTGCCTACAACCTGACGGCTCTTTTACTTGAAGGGCATGCCGCTGGGCTCCCGGGCATGGTTCAGTCCGTGGCGGTGCAGCAGGCTGCGGATCAGCCGATGGACGACATCATAGTTGAAATAAATGATGTGGAGGGACGACGAGTCCTGCCGTTGCAGGTTAAACGTTCATTGCGTATCTGTGCCGCGGCGAGCAATACCGATTTTCTTGAAGTGATGTCGCCACGCGTAAGAGTCCACAATTTCAGCCAGGCAGAAATGCGTACGGGGTCATCACCGAGCACGTGGCCGTGGCGCCTTTCAGGGCCCTAAGCCGTCTCATTGAATGGGATCGGGCGGGTCCGTGCGGGCCGATTTTGCCAGGCGCTTTGAAGCGGGGAGTAAGGCCGCGACCGCGAAATGTCGGCTCCGGCGAACACTCTACCCCTTAACTGGAGCCACAACCGAAGACGCCGAAGCAGATTTTTATCGTTACTTGGTGGCGCGAAAGATCGATGGATTGGACGAAGGCGGGGTGACCCGTGCCGGACTGGTGACACAGCTACAGGAGATGTTGGTTGAAGATGGTGCCGGCCAAGAGGACCTGTTGTTTGACCGTTTGTGTCGCGTTACCCGCGACGGCGCAGGCCGTGCGCGGAAATAGACGCGGACGACGCTGCTGCAGCAACCGCGTGGCATAGCGCGGCTTCGTATCGCCCCCAGCTATGCTCATGATCTGGACATCATCCCCAGCTCCTACACATTCAAGCCTTTTAACCATGACATTGTGCACGCTGGATGCTTACAAAAACCATTCTTTCGCAGTCTAAAATAATGCAATAGCGCCCAACCGTCTGCCGATCAACCTCTAAGGTGACGGGAATTTTTAGTCCAACATTGGAAGTCGGTTCTGCCGTCCAACAGGCGGTTTAGGGTGAGGGCGAAATGACACACTGAGTGGTATTTTTCGGTTCCGGTTGGAATTGCTCAGGCCGTTCGGGTATTGGCCGCCTCCCTAGACTGAATTGCTCCTTACCTCGCTTCGACTTCAGCCAACCAGCTTTACTCGAGGGTATTTCAGCCTCCATTTGAGAGTTTAGCCATTCGCGGGCGAGCGCTGCTGAGTACGCAATTGATTCAAGTGCTAAATATTCTATTCATTCCTGGTTGCTGGCTATTTAGTGGCTAATCTTGCTTTGAGTCAGAGCTGGGTTGGGCGACGGAGGGGTGAAATGACAACCTTTTTTCATTGCGCAAGGAAACACGCGGGGCCTTTTCTATGGCTTGTGGGCGTGGCCCTGTATGGGAGTGCTGCGCTTGCCGATCTGCAGATCCCCGCTGCTCCGGAATTGGCAAGCCTACCGGCCTGGGCCCAGGAGCGGGTGGCGCCGGTCAAGCGCGCGCTGGTGGTGGGCATCAGCGTCTACAAGCATGCCAACCCGCTGAGCACGCCGCTGTACGATGCCGAACTCGTGTCCAATGCTCTGAAGCGGCTTGATCCGCAAATGGCGGTGACGCAACTATCGGGTAACGATCTGAGTCGAGATGAGCTTCTGGAGCGATTCGAAAATTTCAGGGATAGCCTGCGCCCTGGAGACATCGCCCTTGTGTACTACAGCGGTCATGGCATCGAACTCGGTGGCATCAATTACCTGGTACCGGCAGATGCTGAGCTCAGCCGGCCGGGCGACGAGACCTCGACCTATATCAGCTTGCCCTACCTGATAAACGAGATTCAGGGCACGGGTGCAGGCATCACGGTGATCATCCTCGATGCTTGCCGGAGCAATCCGTTTTCCGCGCCGGTAGCCGATGAGGAATACCTCGATCCCAAAAAGCCAATACCTGCGCCGCCTATGCAAGCCATTGCCAGCAATCAGTACCTGCCGCTAAAGACGCCGCCACAGCAGACCCCAAAAGGGTTCCTGGTGGTGTTTGCCGCGCAGGCTGGCCGACCATCGTACAGCTTGCTCATCGGCGATGAGCCGAAAATTGGCAGTATCTTCACACGCAGCCTGCTGCAAGTGCTTACCACAGAGAACAAGCCTGCATCTTCAGTGTTCAATCGAACCAGCGGTGTTGTTATACGTTTGACCGCGAATCGACAGGAGCCGCTGATCGCCAGCTCCAACGCCGGCGAAATCATGTTCATGGACAATCAGAACCTGGCCAAGGAAGAGCTGGAAACCTGGATTCGTGCTGTCGCCAGTACATCCGACGACGAGCTGATCTATTTCCTCAATGAATTTGTCGACTACTACCCGGCTGGGCCATTTACCGCAGCTGCGCGCAAACGCCTATCGCTGTTGAAGGCCACTCACGAGGCGTTCTCGCGTTCCATGATCAGTAGCGAGCGAGATGTCGGACTATTAAATGGATCTCTCAAGACCCCCGCAGTGAAAGACCGCTTCAACACCAAGGCCTTCGCCAGTTACGACGTCAATGTCAGGGACCTGCCCAGAGGCGGTAATTCCCGGGTGCTTGGCGGTCTCAAGCGGGGGCAGCAGGTCGAGGTCCTGCATGGCAAGACACCTCGCGGCTGGGCGCAGGTCATGCTGGAAGACGGCCAGATTGGCTATGTCGGTAGCGTCTCGGCGCAGAACAAACCTGTCGAGGTCATCAGTCTTGCTGCCAGTGAGCTGCCGGCTTCGGGCGATCTGGCAATGCTTGAGCGCTGGCGTGGGTCTCTAGAACAAGGCCGTTCCAGCGTCGAGATCAAGGTGGGCTCGATCACCGACCCAAACCCTACCCAGGCTTCGCGGATCGCATTGCTGCAGGGGCTGCGCATTCGTGCGCTGATCGAGGCGCAAGGGGTGGCCCGTTCGCACCTGGCGCTGCGTCTGGCCAGCCCCGATGTGCCGATGGACACCGTGACTATCAGCCTGATGAAGGAGGGCGCGCTATGAATGCTCGATTGTTGCTTGCAGCATTCCTACTGCTGTGCGCCAGCAGCGCGTCGCGAGCCGATCCGTGGACCTGGCCGGCACAGGTCACTGGCTCTGAACCGCTACGCAACCTTTATCTACTCGATCGCTACGGGGTCCAGTTGCTAGAGCCGAAAATAGTCGGTGGCGAGAAAGCCAGGCTCGGTGATGATCCGTGGCAGGTCGCGTTGATTGGCGGCGACAACTTCGGTCCGGATCGCCGCCCGTTCTGCGGCGGTGTGCTGGTCGCAGATACCTGGGTGCTGACGGCTGCTCATTGTGTCGACGACAACACCCGGCCATCTCAGATCAGTGTACTGGTCGGCGCGACAGATGTCGGACCGGACGGCGGCGCCAAGCGCGTCGAAGTAAGCCGGATCATTCTGCATCCCCTCTACCTTTCAGGTAAACCGCCGCGCCATGACCTGGCCTTGCTGCAGCTGGCCTCGTCAGCCGCAGGCAGATTCACTGCGGCTATTGCCACGCTTCCGCTGGAGGACGAGGCGAAAGCCTTGGCTGGTCAGGCGACCGCAAGGGTGACGGGGTGGGGGGTACTTGGCGCTGGCGACGAATACGGGGTGCGCCAGCTACGTTTCGTCGACCTGAAGATAGTCTCCAACCGTACTTGCAATGATCGTGTCGCCTACAAGGGGCGAATCACCGACTACATGTTTTGTGCCGGTTTCGCCGATAGGCTCGAACCCAAGGACTCTTGCCAAGGTGATAGCGGGGGACCTTTGACCGTGAGGCTGGCTGGCAAGCGCTACCTAGCTGGCATTGTCAGCTGGGGAGATGGCTGCGCGATACAGGAGCGGCCGGGTGTGTACACGAGAGTCCCGCGTTACAGCGCGTGGGTCGCCGATTGCCAGCAAGGCAAGGCGTCCTGCACCTCACCGACCTTCAGCGTGATCGAGCATGCAGGAGAAGAAAGAACAGTGTCGTTCTCAGAACAACAAGGAGCAGGACAATGAAGGCAAAAAACGCTGTAACGCTGCTCGGCGGCGTGCTGTTACTGGCAGGTTGCTCGCACCAAGCGGAGCAGGAGTTCACACCGGCCGGCCCAGTAGCCGGGCTGCAGGTGGCGATCGGCGATTGCATGGTTGTCAGACCGGCGCCAACAGCAAAGACAACAGAAGAGGGCAACAAGGAACTGATGACCGCTCTGGCCTCAGCCCTAATCAGTCAGGGTGTCAACTACCTAGGACGGGCGGCGACCGCGGCCGGGGAGGCCAAGACTTGGACTACACAGGGCGCACGAAACTTCCAGGCCACCGCAAGTGCATTTCCGCAATGCATACAAGTAGTGCGCGGTCGGTTCTTCACCGAGGGACCGGGGCAGACGAAATGGAGCCCGCCAGGCAACTCCGGCTGGCCGAGCAATACCAAGGCCGAACTCGATGCGCGTGGACTATTCCTTACCGGTATGCCGGACTTTCTTTTCGAAGCGCAAATTGTGCCCTCGCAAGACCTGACTTCGTTTGCCATTCGACCTGCCATCGCCACCTACCTGACACCAATCGACACCCGATTCCTGCGCCTGGGTAAGGAGCGCAATATCGCCCTATTCTTTGCGATCACCTCGCCGGGTACCAAGCCGACGCTGGACAGCAATCCGGGGGCCACCCTGGTGCTTGGCACGCTTCAACCGGCGAGCACTCGCCGCTACTCAGTTAATGGCCCAGTGACAAGCCCTTATGAGTCGCCCTGGTTCACCCTGACGCTCAAGGATGCCTACAAGCCACTGACCCTGTCTGTACTGATGAGCGAAACACAGGGTGAACAGGCATTTCTGGCATTCATGGGGGCGTTGCTCAGCGATCCGAAGGTGATTGCTGCAGCTAATGCGGATCTTGCCAATCAGTTAGTGCCTCCCATACGGCAGGCTAATGAGCTGGCGGCAGATACCAGGCAGTACGAGTCCGATAGCAAGCGAGAAGGCTTCTATCTGACAGCACGCGAGAAGCTGCTGGACTGCGCCGACGCGAAGGATCCCGCTGCCATGCGCAAGGCGGCCAAAGAAGCCGTGAGTGCGATGCGCCAATACTTCGTTACAGACACCGCAACGCGCTCACCAAAAGGTAATATCAGTAAAAGCCTGATTGCCAGGATCGATGTGGAAGGAGCGGCGAGCAGCTTGAAAAGCAGTTGTCAGTCTGTGCTCAAGGGGCTACCGGACGATTGATACTTTCCGATCGCGAGTACTTCAAGCCACTCTGCTCATAACGAAGCAACGTAGTAAGCACAAATGCAGCGCCAGAGCACAATTTACGGGCTTGCAATCATAGGAATGAGCGTCATGATGCGTAATTGCATGGACTTGACCACCCATTTGCATTGGACTTGACCATTGGTTTGCATCGAATTTGACCAGCGCACGGGGTGCACCTTGATCGGTAGAATTCGACCCAGAGCGGACATCGAGACGTCCGCTGTGGCTTGCTGCTGGCAGGCATGAAGCGCCCAGTCAAGGCTTCGCCTTAGAGGAAATCCACGGCGTGCCGTTAAGCTCTCTTACGTGGTCAAGGCGGACTCGAACCATTTACGTGTTTGAGGTACGTCGAGCCAGTATGGAGATGATCACGGGCGTGGGCTTTCCCGGGGGCAAGTTCGGGTTCGGCGTCTGAACATATGGAAATGTTGCCCCTTGATTCCAAGCCAGCACATGCACTGCGGTCACGCTAAATCCTGAATTCTTGAGCATGTACTCGTTGTATTCCTCCGCCAATCCGGCTTTGATCTGATCCTCGCTAACGCCGGGTGGAACTGCACCGCGTTGCACAGTGTGTACCCACTCGACGGATGCTGGGCAGAGAGGCAGATCAACCAATCGATCTTCAACATTTTCTCGGTAAACTTTGGGCTTTTCATCGATGCGCAAGTTGGCCGGAGTGCGTTTGTCATTGTCGTCTGGATGAGAACCGATGAACCATCCGACGACGACCTTTGGCTGGAACGCCTTGATCGCCTTTAGCAGTTCGTCGGACGGCTCGAACAAGTCAGAGTTGACGACTTCCGCAGTAACTCCGTGGTCCTTCAACCGAGACCGAGCGAGATCGATCAAATGGACGTTGTTGTCAATCGCCAGGACAGATCGGCTTTTAGCTAGGCTTAACGTGCTCCACCCAGATCCGCATCCCACTTCTAAGGTCGCTTCAGCGGGAGCAATCTGGCTTAGGTGATTGTAGATATCTTCACTGGCGAATTGAGCTGATTCACGCTCCCAAAACTCCGAATAGTCTTTTGGTGTCATCCTTTGAAGCATTGCCCTCTCCTTTAAACATGCCATATTTTTCCGCTGTATAACTAAGCGGTATAGGTGTTAACGGCCATCGGGCACGAAAGCTTTAACGATCGGGTGGCATGTGCCAATGTCCTTCGTGGCGCCGCTCGGGAACAATTTACTGCATTACGACCGGTTTTTGCCTTTGCTCACCGGCTGCATAGCTACTTCTGCCGGTCAAGGCGCCCCCTGCGCTGGTCAAATTCGATGCAAACAGGTGGTCAAGTGGAATGCAATCAATTGATGCGGTAACAGTGGATGCTCGTCCGAGTCACGGCGGTGACCTAGCGCGCTTGCGGCCGTCATGCGTGAGTCAGTATATGTGACGGTATTGGAAGGCGTTCGCGTAAGCCCAACACCATAAACGTGACGAGGGGCGGAGGTACCTCTATTCATGCCGCGTCAGTACCTTGGAGTGTTAACCTGAAACACCTGTCCATCGCAATTTGCTGGAGCTACCTATGACTCGCAAGGTGATCCTGGAACTTGATCTGAACGAAAATGATTTTGATGCGCTGACACAACTGATCGCGGATCCGAAAAGCATCGCTCTAACCATTGCTCCAAAGGACCCCAGGATGCAGGGTCGCGTGATCGATCTGCTGGTACAGATCGGCGATGCCGTTGAGAGGATTCCAACAACCGCGCCCCAGTGACTATTCTCCGCCGACATTACCCCAGGGACATATCTGCTTGACCTTACGCAAGGAAGGAGGCAGCAGAGCAGTGGGTACCTATTGAGCACCCGTAACACTATTCAATACCCTTTCGATAAGTGCCGATAACTGAACCTGATGGGGTTCAAGGTGCGGTTGATGACCAAATCCAGGGGGGTCGCCCATTTTGTATAAGATTGTGCACTCCTGGATATTTAAGGGGAAAACTAGCGCATCGTCGGTATACATGAATCCGGAGGCGACCTGGAAAATGTATTTCGTTCGTACGCGCCCACCTGGCGCTTGGAACCGCCCGTGGGCTATGGCTATGAGAGGTTGGACGACCCAACGGTCTGTAGCATTGAGCCAAGGCGGTAACGCCATCTGAACATCCACAATGCAAGACGGAGAGCCGTCGTAGTTGCGATCGTCTAAGAATCTCACCAATTCAGTGCTGCAATCAAAACCCTTTATCTGGACACAGGCCTCGCGATCCAACTCATCCAGCACTGCCACGTAGACACGAGCCGTCTCGGGCAAAGCGCTTTTCGTTTTTGTTGGCTTAACCATAATCAACCCTCAATGAGCCCTATAGATTGTAGTGCTATAGGATTCAAAAAGGCTTCATCGTTCCTTTTGCATGGTGAGCAAAATGGAATTGAAGGAAGCGTTTGCAGAGGCCCTACGGAATATGAGATTGCGCAAGGGGCTCACACAAGAGGATTTTGGTCTGGTCAGTAGCCGAACCTACATCAGTAGCCTGGAGCGGGGCATGAAGGGAGTCACCCTGGAAAAAGTGACTCAGCTTGCAGATAGAATGGAAGTGCATCCACTCAGCCTGCTTGTAGAATGCTTTAGGGTGCAGTCAGGCGATACGCTGGACGAGCTTTTTGAGACGATTCGAGCGCAATTGACCGAAGCACGCTGATACATCATCTGATGATCAATGATTCACGACCTGAGAAACACTCTTCATAGGCTGTCTAATCCTAGCCGTAATCGCGGCGCAATTGACCGGAGGAGGGGGGTTAGTCAGGCTCTTGCGCTCTAAGCTCCGGTAGGACCATCAGCGTATGTTCATCGTAACGAGGAAAAAACAGCTGCCATGCACGAAGGCCACCCAATTCACCTACGGCCAAGATTATTGCTTTGTGGGAGGCTGTCAGCAAAGCGACTTGCCGCTCTAAGTCCGCTATACGCTCGTCTTTCATCGCAAGAGTGGTTAACAAGTGTTTTTGAGAGTTTTTTTTCGCTCGTTCGACCCACTGGTTTCGGACCACTTGCAATTGCTGGTACTGCGCAATCAAGTCGCTGCGATAGGTGTCCCGGGTGAGGCTGGAAACGGCACCTAGATTCTCGATTTTACGCACAATGGCATGGGCGGTTATTTTCTCACCGCTGTCCAGCATGGCTTCGAGAACGCGAACGAGATTATCATCAAGCTGACTAGCACTGACGGTGCGGCGGACAGGTTTGCTCAGCGCTGACATAATTTCTCCGCTAGCTAGGTAACAGGGCAGCAGCGTGAAGGTAACTAGCCTTCGAACAAGTCTACTTGATGGACCTGTACCGACAAATCTGGACCATCTGGAAAAGGTTTTTCACCCGGTCGGCACGCCAATGCTCGATCAATATTCTCTAAGGTTTTCTTGGCATGATTCAATTGGTTTGTTCTACCAATACTGTCGCTCACGCGAGCCTCAATTTTGTTAACGGCTAATGCAATTTTTTCACGAAGCACCACCAAATTTTGCTGATGTGTTTGCAAGTCGGTAACACAAAGATGACGGCACCCGCCGTAACACTCTAAGTGTTTTGGACACGGATTGGTTACGAAACTGTTGATGCAAAACCCATAAGGCGTAACGTGAAATCCATCAGCTTCTCCCGCCAGATAGAGAAATGCTGCCTCATCGCCCATTGTTTTCTGAATCTCTCGAAACTCATCAACAACTGGACCGGAAACCTTTCCACTCAGAACCATCGCTAGCACCTGCGAGCTGCCTGCCGACAATAAGTCTTGCGCAGCCTGGGGTAAATCCATCGAGGCAAGTTCCTCGAGCAAACTGCGATGATCGTACTGGTACGACTGCTCAACGCTACGACGGCCATAACGTTTAGTTATGATCGTGTCAGCCACCCCCATCCTAAAGAGTTCACTGTTTTGAACGTGTCGCAGAGAATGACTATTGATGGTAAGGCCTTGGTTCTCTTCGTTACGACCATACCGTTGAAAAAATGTGGTGTTTGCACTCTGACTTTTATAATAGTGGTTTCGCAAATCGACCGTATCGAGAATGCCAATAAAACAGTATTTACGAATATCGCACAGCCCGTCATTTCGCCCCTCTGATAGCGCGCGTATGGGCGCAAGAAATAACAGGTCATACGGCGGTATCGAACCTGCAGTGGTGCGCAACGGTTTTAGGGGGGAGAGCTTGGACGGCATTTTTAATCTCACCAGTTGCTCCATCTCCGAAATATTAAAGTACCCAGTCCTAAAGTTTACCTTACAAGGCGCGCCGGATACTGTGCGAAAAGGGGTTAGCGATTCATAGCCTTTACGCAGCACAGCGAAATACTGACGAACAACATTCTTCAGTTTTCCACCCTGTTCTTTTAATAACAACTGCCGACTTTCAATTTCATCCAGGACACCAATATCGTAATTTTTCCTGTACTGGGCAATCAGTCGAGCTTCCTGGTCATCTTCAAAAACAAACGGGTTGCCGGTCAAACACGGATAGAGGTCCGCAGCAGCCACCAGTTCGTCCGGTTGAAAGTCAGCAAAAATCCGATTGGATTCATACTGTTTCTTAAGAGTGCTGCGGAGCGGTTGGGTAAGCAAAAGCACCCGCCCCAGAAACTGAGTAATAATCTCTCTGAACATCTCGGGAATGTGCTGAATATCTGGATACAAAAGCTTGCCGTCTTTATCCGAAATACTTCTTTTTTCCACAAAATATTTAAGAGCGATCGATGAGGAAATACCACCATGCTCACCTGCGGAAATGCCCTTTTTACTCAGATAAGAAAACTCCTGGCACCAATCGGCTGGCATGAGTGGTGTTTCGCCCATCCGCAGACCACAGAGCACCAGAATCTTGGCTTGCGCAAACCTCAACTCGTCATAAAATGTCTGTGGCTCTTCGGTAAAAACAATCCGGATCAATTCCCAGAATGCATTGTAATCGGGAAGACGCTCAGAGCGTTTGCGCTCCGAAAGGCTTTGTCGAAAGTTAGACGTGTCGTCGCGATTGTTACGGTGTTTAACGCTCACTGCAGGCAGCAAAGGAGTGCGGTCAGTCAGACAATTAAAGTCCAAAACATTTTGTACTGAATTGCTAATTCCTCTGGCCAGTTGGCCGGAAGGCTGTAACAGTGATGCGAATTTAAGTGCAGACGCAATGTGATCAACGCTCAGCTCCCACGGCTCAGCGTTACCGCAACAAGATGCAATGACACGAATGGTTCGCACGATGTACTGGCTGGCATGCGCTGCGGATGCACCTTTCACATAAATATAATGAATAGCGCATGCTTTGATTAAGTCTTGCCACGCGTTCGACAGCATCGTCCTTGTGATGGAGGGCATCCCTTGTGTGCTGCGCTCCGCGTTGATCAACGCCAGGGTTTTTATATCGGTCCCTAAGTCCGCAAGCCAATAAGGGATTCGGGGATTGCCCGCCATACGGAACAGCGGCCATCCTTCACCTTTTTTTACGGTTCCATCAGGTGCAGTGGGGATGTCCCAGTTGACGCCTTTGGAGATGGCGAGCATTTTATTTTTTTCAATAAAATCTCTAAAGTTATTATTCATTATCAAAGGCGCCATTTAGCTCATCAATGACATGTTCCACCCGCTCCAGGACATCTTGCAATTGCGAATAAGCGGGGGAGTAGTTCTCGCCTCTTGATGCGTTGTAAAATTGCAGCACAACAGGGCGCAAACCGTCACGAACCTCTTCATGAATCTTAGAATTCTGGACCGCCAGGAAACGATCACAGCCATAACATGACAATACCGGATTCTTTGCACATAACCCTTGGCCAAGGGTACACATGCCAATTCCCGCTATGGGTATTCCGTGTGGCATACCGCCTATTTGGTGCGCGGGTAGTGCGTTCGATAAGTCCTCCGTACTGATCGTTCGGGTTCTGGCAATACGCTCAATTTTGCTATATATCGGGGAAATGGCCAGAGCGCGATTCACCCGCTCGGCCTGCGTCGGTGATGATTCAAAATAAACCAGCCCGGTCATTGACCAGCTGTGCCCCATGTATTCAGCGAGTTCTTCCTGGGTGGCACCTGCGTCCACCATACGCTGCGCAGCGCTGTGCCTGAAATCCGTGCTACTACGACCATCCAACCCCAGTTCTGCGGTGAGTCTTGCCAGCGATGTGACGACACCTGCTGGCGTCAGGCCAAACAAGGAATCGGCTAGAGCACCGGGTGATTGAGGGAACGCTTGGCCCGTGGTTCGCCGGCGATGCAACTCTACAAAGAGATTGGTCCACTCGCGTTTTATCTTTCTTAACATCGGTATAGGGGCCGTGCTCTTGCGTTGTTTCCCTCGAAAAAATCGCAACTGCACACTGGCGGTCTTTTCAAAATTAAATATCTTCAGATGTTCCACTTTAAGTTTGGCGATCTGCTTGGGGCGCATCGCAAACTGATAGCAAATACACAAGATACAAGCACTAATTAAAAGAGGTGTTTTGGCGTGAGTCAGATCATGGCTTGAGGCGTCATTGAGCGAGTCCAGAAAATCAATGATTTTCCGATCCTCATATAAATCAAGAAATACATCACCGTTCCGAACACTGGCATATTTATCCACGGAGTGTTGAGGGAGCGCTGCAATTCGGGGTCTGGAATCATTATTTAGAAGTCCCACTGATTGACCGCAACAAAATAACAGCAACGACTTTAGCGCGCGCAAAGGATGATTATTACACGCCGTCATTATTTCGCACCGCCACTTATCATCGATACTCAGGGACGGTGTAAGTGAGAGGTCTAACGTCGTATATATAAGGCTTTTTTCGAGCCTTTGAAGTGCCTGGAAATACATTTTAAAGGTTGCGCATGCCAATTCAGAAACGGAACGAGCTAGCCACAGTTTCATTAGGTGTATCAATTCTACGTCAAAGGAATTGAAATCAAACTCTAGGAACTCACCATTAACTTCAAAGGACCATGCGTTTTCCTCGGGATTTCTGATGGTTTTCCAGCAGTCTGCAAAATCATCCCAATAACGGATTACGGAGGGCAGGGGAGGCAGGGAGGCCAACGCCTCTAACAGTCTCGCGTGTCCAGGAAAGCCCGACTGACTCCGCTGCATGCGCTGCTCCTTCATCTGCCCTTTTTAGGAGCGCAGATGGCTGACATGGACGTCAAATGCATGATTCCAAACGGTGGCTAAGCGATCCTCAAAAAAAGCTCGTGCGTACCGTCGTGGCATATCCGAGGTGCGGGCCCAGCCAAAAAAAGCTCGCAGTCTCTGGATTGCCATCTCAAGGTCATCGCCATTTTCTACAAATTGATGAAGCCTAATGGTCGCACACGTATGCCGCATGTCGTGCGGTGTAATACAACCGGCCCCGCGATACTGCTGAAGTGCTTGGCGTGCCTCGGCGGTGAGCTGACGTGTGACCGTGACAAAAATACCATTGACCTGGCGTAATGATAGTGGATTGCCTTCCAGCGAGGAAAATAAGTAACTGTGTCGGGTCGAGGGTCGGTAGCTTTCGACAAAGGTCCTGATCAGGCTGGCCAACGCTGGCGGTACGGGTAGCTGCCGGGCGGCATTGTTGTTTTTTAGGCTAGGTTGTTCCGGGCGTGGATCTCGCTGATACGGATTGTCGCCGACATTCAACCAGTTCACGGTTCCCACAGTTGGGGTGAAGCGCTTTTCACTTTTTAATGCATCCATCGGCAGCACCAGGGTTTCACCGCGACGTAATCCAAGATGCAACATTAGTAGGCACAATACGTAATTACGCCAGCGTAACGTGCTGTTTCTAAAAGGATTACGCGCCGAGTACGGATCAATGATCTGGTAAAACTCGTCCAGTACCGGGCTTGGCAAGGCTCGGACAATCTCAGCCGGCGGTGCGGGCGCCATCCCCAGCGAGTCAAACAGCTTCTCCAGGCGCTCCAGACGCATGCTCAGCCGCCAAAGCATGTCGGGATCGGCATGACTCTTCACCAGGCGTTGAACACAACTTTTGACGAAAACGTAGGCCACACGCCAGTTGGGATGGTAGTTGGCCGCAGTCTGGGCGCCATGATTCCTTGCCGTGATGAAAAACGTCTCAAGACAGGCTTCAAGCTCATCGAATTTGAGCTCCGCAATCAAGCGATCAAGGCAGTCAGTTTGGTACAGCCGTTTGGCAGACTGGTACAGCTGTTCGATGACGGACAGCTGGGTTCGTAGTGTGGACGGGGCCAAGCTGGCACCGTCCAGTGAAGACCAGACCGTCGACCAATAGCGCGGTCGTCCACGGTCATCGGTCAGCAACCAACCAATTAGCCCGGATGGCACGGAATTGTCTTTCAAACGAACAATGGGCATAAGCGCAACAGCTGAAGCTGCTCCTTATGGTAGGACGCGTTGCAGTTGAGCCTAGGTAATTTCCTGTGTAACGCAACACTCACGAACATGCTCGTCATACGTGTAATGTATATTATGTTAAATCATGTATTACGCTACGCGCCCTTGCAACAACGCCTGCCGCCATTTCGACAACCAGTCACCACCTTATAGATCTCAACAACCACCTGCACCGTTTAACGCATTCCCCGTTCCCATCTGATACTCCCGAGGCGTACAACCCAACTCCCGGCGAAACACCGTGTGCAGATACTGCGCAGATTTAAACCCGCAACTGCGCGCAACGTCGGCGATCACCGAGTCAGTATTTTTCAATCCGCTGGTGGCCGCTGCCAGTTTGAAACGCAGAATCTCGTCATGCACGCTGCAACCACGCTCGCTGCGAAAATGCGCTTCAAGTGACGAACGCGAAACACCAACATAAGCCGCCACCTGCGCCGTTTTAATGCCTTGGCAAGCATATTGGCGAATGAACAGCAGCGCCTGCATGACGTACGGATTGCCCAATGGCTGGTGCAAACTCGACACCTGCACATTGACCGCATCAGGAGGAATCAGGATCTGCGTGCCGGTCGATGGCATGCCGTGCAGCATCTGGTGGAGCAATTGCGCGGCGGTACGGCCCATGGTTTCGGTGCCCTGAATGACTGAGCTCAGCGGCACCCGGGTCAGGCTGCGGGTCAGCGGATCATTGTCGATGCCGATCAATGCCACCTGCTCCGGCACGGCAATCCCGGCGGTCAGGCAGGCCTGCAGCAACTGCCGCGCCCGGGCGTCGCTGACGGCGATGATGCCGATGGGCTTGGGCAGGCTTTGCAGCCAGGCGATCAGTTGTTCGACGGCGCTGTCCCACAGCGGTGCGCTGGTGCCCATGCCGCGATAGATTTCAGCGTGCAAGCCGTCGCGTTTCATCAGTTTGCGAAAGGCTTTTTCCCGCTCCTGTGCCCAGCGATTGGCTTGCGCTTCCGGTAGGCTGAAGCAGGCAAAGCGCTGCAGTCCCGCCTCGATCAAATGCGTATAGGCCAGTGTCATCAGCGCATTGTTATCGGTGGCGACGTAGGGAATCGCTTTTGGATAGGCGCGTTTATCCTCGTACGAGCCCCCTACCGCTACCACCGGCATCTGGATATCGGCTAACGCCTCGCCAATCAGCGGATCGTCGAAGTCGGCGATGATCCCGTCGCCTTGCCAGCGCTCGATGCCCTTCAAGCGACAGAGAAAGTCCTCCTCGAGAAACAGGTCCCAAGAGGCGCGGGTGCTGCTCAGGTAGTTGCCGATGCCGCTGATGATGCCACGGTCGTAGATCTTGCTGCCGTTGAACAACAGGGCGATGCGGTGAACAGGCGGTATGGTTTTCATTGTTTTTATGCTTGTTCCGGGCCTCTGGTCACGGAGGCGATTGGCACAGACTAGGCGCCTGGCAGAAGAAGCTCAATACGCAAAATCGCACCCTGTGTTGATGTTTTTCATAATCAGGGGGTACAGGGCCGTTGCTAGTATCGAGACACCGCCAAGAACAACAAGGACAAGGTCCATGCAGTATTTCCCCGATGTCGATGCGATTCGCTACGAAGGCCCGGATAGCGATTCTCCCCTCTCCTTTCGTCACTACGACGCCGACAAACTCATCCTCGGCAAACCCATGCGCGAACACCTGCGCATGGCTGCCTGTTACTGGCACACGTTTGTCTGGCCGGGTTCCGATGTGTTCGGCGCGGGGACGTTCAAGCGCCCATGGCAACACGCGGGCGACCCGATGGAACTGGCCATCGGCAAGGCGGCAGCGGCCTTCGAATTCTTCTCCAAACTGGGTATCGACTATTACTGCTTCCATGACACGGACGTCGCCCCAGAAGGCCAGTCACTGAAGGAGTACCGCAACCACTTCGCGCAAATGGTCGATCACCTCGAGCGACATCAGGAACAAAGCGGGATCAAGCTGCTGTGGGGCACCGCCAACTGCTTCAGCAATCCGCGTTTCGCTGCCGGCGCCGCGAGCAATCCGGACCCCGAAGTATTCGCCTGCGCCGCTGCTCAGGTGTTCAGCGCCATGAACGCGACCCATCGCCTGAAAGGCGCCAACTACGTGTTATGGGGCGGTCGCGAAGGCTACGAAACCCTGCTCAATACGGACTTGAAGCATGAACGCGAACAGCTGGGCCGCTTCATGCGCATGGTGGTCGAGCACAAGCACAAGATCGGTTTCACCGGCGACTTGTTGATCGAACCCAAGCCCCAAGAGCCAACCAAGCACCAATACGATTACGACAGCGCCACCGTATTCGGCTTTCTCCAGCAGTTCGGACTGGAGCACGAAATCAAGGTCAACATCGAGGCCAACCACGCGACCCTGGCCGGGCACAGCTTCCATCACGAGATCGCGACGGCCGTCTCGCTGGGGATTTTCGGCAGCATCGACGCCAATCGGGGTGATCCGCAAAACGGTTGGGACACCGATCAGTTCCCCAACAGCGTCGAAGAAATGACCCTGGCCACCTATGAAATCCTCAAGGCTGGCGGGTTCAAGAACGGCGGTTTCAACTTCGACTCCAAGGTTCGCCGGCAAAGCCTTGATCAGATCGATCTGTTCCATGGCCACGTCGGTGCCATGGACGTTCTTGCCCTGTCTCTGGAGCGCGCAGCGGCCATGGTGCAGAACGACGAGCTGCAACGGCTCAAGGATCAACGCTACGCCGGTTGGCAGCAGCCGTTCGGGCAGGCGGTGATGGCCGGTGACTTCAACCTTGAATCGCTGGCCGAGCACGCGTTCACCAACGAGTTGAACCCGCAAGCCGTCAGCGGCCGCCAGGAAAGGCTCGAGAACATCGTCAATCGGTTCATCTACCGCTGATCACACAGGGAGTCTGCGGGCGTATCCACGCGGTGACATTTCTACGACAAATCTGTGCCTGCGGCGTCTGCGGATTCTCTACAGTTTTACCAGCCCGATACTCATCGTCAGGCCGTGTCTTTCCAACAACAATAAAAGGACGCCCCACTATGAAGAACGTAAAACGTACGCTATTGGCCACTGCCCTGGCGCTGCTGTCACTGCCGGTGATGGCTGACGCTGCCCACCCGAAAATCGGTTTCTCCATTGATGACCTGCGTCTGGAACGCTGGTCGCGTGACCGTGACTACTTCGTCGCGGCGGCTGAAAAAATGGACGCCAAGGTCTTCGTACAGTCGGCCGATGCCAACGAGCAGAAGCAGATTTCGCAGATCGAAAACCTGATTTCCCGGGGTGTCGATGTCATCGTCATCGTGCCGTTCAACGCCACGGTGCTGACCAACGCGGTGGCCGAAGCGAAGAAAGCCGGGATCAAAGTCGTGTCCTATGATCGGCTGATTCTCAACGCCGATGTCGACGCCTACATTTCCTTCGATAACGAAAAGGTCGGCGAGATGCAGGCCAGCGGCGTACTGAAGGCTGCGCCCAAGGGCAATTACTTTTTGCTAGGTGGTGCGCCCACCGACAACAACGCCAAGATCCTGCGTGAAGGCCAGATGAAAGTGCTGCAACCGGCCATCGACAAGGGCGATATCAAGATTGTCGGCCAACAGTGGGTGAAGGAATGGAACCCGACCGAAGCGCTGAGCATTGTTGAAAACGCCCTGACCCGCAACGACAACAAAATCGACGGCATCGTCGCCTCCAACGACGCCACGGCCGGTGGCGCGATCCAGGCACTGGCGGCGCAGCAACTGGCCGGAAAAGTGCCGATTTCCGGGCAGGATGCTGACCTCGCAGCGGTCAAACGCGTTATCGCCGGCACGCAAACCATGACCGTGTACAAACCGCTGAAACTGATCGCCAGCGAAGCGGCCAAGCTCTCGGTGCAACTGGCGCGCAACGAAAAACCCGCCTTCAGTTCGCAGTACGACAACGGCAGCAAAAAAGTCGACACCATCCTGCTCACACCAACCCCGTTGACCAAGGACAACATAGACCTGCTCGAACAGGACGGCTTCTACACCAAGGCGCAAATTGCCGGGAAGTGATGACATCACAAATCTCCGGTGATGCGAAAACCCTTGTGGGAGCGAGCTTGCTCGCGAAGGCGGTGTGTCAGTCAACTAAGCATTGTCTGAACTGACGCTTTCGCGAGCAGGCTCGCTGCCACACAGGTTCAGTGGTGTGTGAGTCTTTGATATACGAGCCCTGTCCATGTCCGACTATCTGCTGCAAATGAACGGCATCGTCAAAACCTTCGGCGGTGTCAAAGCACTCAACGGCATCGACATCAAGGTCCGACCCGGCGAGTGCGTTGGCCTGTGCGGCGAGAATGGCGCCGGCAAATCCACGCTGATGAAAATCCTTTCGGCGGTTTACCCCCACGGCACCTGGGACGGTGAAATCCTCTGGGACGGGCAACCGCTCAGGGCGCAATCGATCAGTGAAACGGAAGCCGCCGGTATCGTCATCATTCACCAGGAGCTGACGCTGGTGCCCGATCTGTCGGTGGCCGAAAACATTTTCATGGGCCATGAATTGACGCTGCCCGGCGGACGCATGAATTACCCGGCGATGATCCACCGCGCCGAAGCCCTGATGCGTGAATTGAAAGTCCCCGACATGAACGTCTCGCTGCCGGTTTCGCAGTACGGCGGCGGCTATCAGCAACTGGTGGAAATCGCCAAGGCTCTGAATAAAAAAGCCCGGCTGCTGATCCTCGACGAGCCGTCATCAGCCTTGAGCCGTTCGGAAATCGAGGTGTTGCTCGATATCATCCGCGACCTCAAAGCCAAAGGCGTTGCCTGCGTCTACATCTCGCACAAGCTCGATGAAGTGGCCGCCGTGTGCGACACCATTTCGGTGATCCGCGACGGCAAACACATCGCCACCACCGCCATGGCCGACATGGACATTGCGCAGATCATCACGCAGATGGTCGGACGGGAAATGAGCAACCTCTACCCCAGCGAGCCACACGATATTGGCGAGGTGATTTTCGAGGCCCGGCACATCACCTGCTACGACGTCGACAACCCCAAGCGCAAACGGGTCGACGACATTTCCTTCGTGCTCAAACGCGGGGAAATCCTCGGCATCGCTGGGCTGGTCGGCGCTGGCCGCACCGAACTGGTGACCGCACTGTTCGGCGCTTACCCCGGCCGCTATGAGGGCGAAGTCTGGCTGGACGGGCAGCCCATCGACACCCGCACGCCGCTCAAGTCCATCCGCGCCGGCCTGTGCCTGGTGCCCGAGGACCGCAAGCGCCAAGGCATCATTCCCGATCTGGGCGTCGGCCAGAACATCACCCTCGCCGTGCTGGACAACTACTCAAAACTGACCCGCATCGATGCCGAAGCCGAACTGGGCAGCATCGATAAGGAAATTTCGCGCCTGCACCTCAAGACCGCCAGCCCTTTTCTGCCGATCACCAGCCTGTCGGGTGGCAATCAACAAAAAGCCGTCCTGGCAAAGATGCTGCTGGCCAAACCCCGAGTGCTGATTCTCGATGAGCCGACCCGAGGCGTGGACGTCGGCGCCAAATACGAAATCTATAAATTGATGGGCGCGCTGGCCGCCGCCGGCGTGTCGATCATCATGGTCTCGTCGGAACTGGCCGAAGTGCTCGGCGTGTCCGACCGCGTGCTAGTGATCGGCGAAGGTCAGTTGCGTGGCGACTTCGTCAACCATGAATTGACGCAGGAACAGGTGCTCGCCGCCGCCCTCAGCCAGTCTGGCAGCCATAACAATAATGATCGGAAATCTGCGTAAATGAATCAGGTCAAACAACTGTTCACTCGCTACAAAATGCTCGCGCTGGTGTTTGCCGTGGTGTTGATCTGGCTGTTCTTCAGCTGGCAGACCGAGGGCGGATTTCTGACCCCGCGCAACCTTTCCAATCTGCTACGGCAGATGTCGATTACCGGCATTCTCGCCTGCGGCATGGTGCTGGTGATCATCAGCGGCGAGATCGATTTGTCAGTCGGCTCATTGCTCGGTCTGCTCGGTGGCCTCGCGGCGATTCTCGATGTGGTCTATCACATTCCGTTGCTGGCGAATCTGAGCCTGGTCGCCCTGTGCGGCCTGATGATCGGCCTCGCCAACGGCTACATGACGGCTTATCTGCGCATACCCTCGTTCATCGTCGGTCTGGGCGGCATGTTGGCGTTCCGCGGGATTTTGCTGGGGATTACCGGCGGCACGACCATCGCGCCGGTGTCGCCGGAGCTGGTCTACATTGGCCAGGGTTACTTGCCCCATGCGATTGGCACCGGCCTTGGCGTTCTGCTGTTTGCGCTGACGGTATTCCTGACCTGGAAACAACGGCGTAATCGCGCCCTGCACGGCCTTGCGGCGCATTCGTTGGTGCGTGATGTTATCCGCGTGTTGGTGATCGGCGCCGTGCTCGCCGGTTTTGTACAGACGCTCAACAGCTACGACGGCATTCCCGTGCCGGTCCTGTTGCTGCTGATTTTGCTGGGCGTGTTCAGCTACGTCACCAGTCAGACCGTGTTCGGCCGCCGCGTGTATGCCGTGGGCAGCAATATGGAAGCGACACGCCTGTCCGGGATCAATGTGCAGGCGGTGAAGCTATGGATCTTCGGGATCATGGGCGTGATGTGCGCCCTCGCCGGCGTGGTCAATACCGCGCGCCTGGCCGCCGGTTCGCCTTCGGCCGGGAGCATGGGTGAACTCGACGCCATCGCCGCGTGCTTTATCGGCGGCACCTCCATGCGCGGCGGTTCCGGCACGGTGTACGGCGCCCTCCTCGGCGCGCTGGTCATCACCAGCCTGGACAACGGCATGTCGATGCTCGACGTCGACAGTTACTGGCAGATGATCGTCAAGGGCAGCATTCTGGTGTTGGCGGTTTGGGTGGATGTCAGTACGCGCACCGGGCGCCGTTGAGCTGCCGGCATCACGCGGCGGGCGTGGTTGCGGGCGCCGGGCTGAGAATTTCCATCAGGAAATCGATAAACACATTGATCCGGCTCGACCCACGGTGATTGGGTAAATACAACGCGTTGATGCACGTGCTGGCACTGCCGGGATTGACCTCGTACTGCTCAAGCAATCGGGTCAACCGGCCGGCTGCGACGTCGTCGCGCACCAGCCAGTCAGCCAGCAGCGTTACCCCGCCGCCGCCGATGGCGGCTTCGCGCAGGATGTCGGCGTTATTGCTTTGCAGGCGCCCATGGACATTGAGCTGAATGGGCGCGTCTTCATTCTGAAAGGTCCAGTGCTGGTGGGTGCCGCCGTAATCGAAACGCAGGCACTGATGCTCAAGCAAATCCCGTGGATGACAGAGCGCCGCGCTACGCGCCAGATACGCCGGACTGGCTACCACCCAGCGTTCAAACTGCCCCACGCGTTTGCTGACAATGTCTTCACTGACCACCGACGATCCGAGCCGCACGGAAACATCGATCTGCTCGCTGAGCAGGTCGCTGACTTGATCGCTCAGCGACAGACTGATCTCCAGGCCCGGATGCCGCTCAAGCAAGCGGCTCAGGTGCGGCGCGATCAGGCGTCGGCCGAACTCCACCGGCACGCTGATGCGCAGACGGCCCTGCGCTTCGGCGCCACGATCGGCGACAACGGCATCGGCTTCGTCGATCGCGTCGAGAATCGCCACGGCTTTTTCGAAATAGGTCTGGCCGGCAACGGTCACGCTGGTATTGCGCGTGGTGCGATTGAGCAGGCTCGCGCCCAGCTCGTGTTCCAGCCCGGCCACTTGCCGTGTCACTGACGACGTGGATATCCCGAGTTTGCGCGCTGCCGAGGAATAGCCCCCGCAGCGCACGGTTTCCACAAACATCTTCAGTGCCAGCAACTTGTCCATAAGCGGGGTCCGGTCGAGAGGGAACGCGGATGATTGTGCATCACTGTTCGCCCTTCGTCTTGTGCCGCCGTGCTCGCCCGCACCTGCTGGATGTTCAGACATCGGCCTTGCGGCTCAGGAACAGCCCGAGCGCCAGCGCTGGCAGCAGCGCCACCGCGACGGCGGACAGGTTCCAGCCGAAGTGCTCGTACAGGGGACTGGCGACCAGCGAACCCACGGCGCCGCCGACGAAAATGCTGGTCATGTACACGGCATTCAGACGCGCACGGCTGTGGGGATCGAGGGCGTACACCTCACGCTGGCCGAGCACCATGTTCAATTGCACGGCGAAATCCAGCAGCACCGCGCACACCACCAGCCAGACATAGCCACTGCCCGGGAGTGCGGCGATCAACAGCGAAACCGGCGCCAGCAACAACGCGACCAGCGTGCCGCGACGACCATGCCCGGCATCCGCCAGACGCCCGGCAATCGGCGCTGCAATGGCACCCACCGCACCGACCAGCGCGAAGATCGCCACGTGGGCCTGAGTGAAGCCGTGGTGACGCATCAGTTCAATCGGCGCGAGGGTCCAGAACAGACTGAAACTGGCAAACAGCAAACCCTGATACAGCGAGCGCTGACGCAACAGCGGATAGCGCCGGGCCAAGGCAAACACCGAACCGATCAGCGCAGCGTAAGAGGCCTTATGCATCGGCAGTCGACGCGGCAGTGCCACAGCGGTAATCAGAGCGATGACGGCCATCAGGGCTGATGCGCTGTAAAACACTCCGCGCCAGCCGAACACTTCAACCAACAGGCTCGACAGTGGCCGCGACAACAGAATCCCCAGCAGCAGACCGCTCATGATATTGCCGACAACGCGGCCACGGCTGGCCTCGGGCGCCAGGTGCGCCGCCAGCGGCACAAGGATCTGCACAGCCACCGACGTCAGACCGATGAGCAAAGACAACACCAGGAACATCGACGGTGAATGGGTCAGCCCGGCGCACAACAGCGTGACGCTCGCCGCCAGGGTGAAACCGACCACCAGCCGGCGGTTTTCCATCAGGTCGGCCAGCGGTACCAACAGCAACAGGCCCAGCGCGTAACCAAACTGCGTGAGCGAAACGATCAGGCTGGCATTGGCGCTGGACAGACCGATCTGCGGTGCAATCAGTTCGACGATTGGCTGCGCGTAATAAAGATTGGCCACGACCGCGCCACAGCAGAATGCCAGGAACGCGACCATCAGGCCGGAAAGTGAAGTTGGCTGTTCGGCATTCGCCGCAACGGCCGGATTGCCCGTAAGCATGATGACACCTCATTGAGTTCAGGAAAGTGCTGCCAAGGCTACGGCCCTGTGGTGATCCACAGAATCCACGCGGCGGGCAATGCACTGATGCGTCCGGCGCAACGGCGCAGGTGTTGCTTCTCGCGCAACGCGCTGTTGCGTGCGCCGCTGATTCTCCGACGCTGGTGGTTTCTCTACGCTTTGGCCCCTGGCGCTGTCGTTCCCAGCGGCGCCCTTCCCTGGCTGTTACAAGGAGCGTTGTCATGACCCGTATCCCATCCATTCTGCGATTGCCTGCCGCGTTTTTCTCCGTCCCATGAACAGTTCATTTCTGAAGTCCAGAACGCTATGGATCAGCGTGGCAGTCGTCGCCGTGCTCGGCCTGATCGGCGCCGTTTGGCTGATGTGGCGCCCGGCAATTGCGCCGATCGAGCGCCCGACGCTGTTCGAGACTGCGCAGTTGCAACGCGGGGCGCGGGTGGTGGAGGCCGGCGATTGTGCGGTGTGCCATACCCGTCCCGGTGGCGAACATCTGGCCGGCGGGCTGCCGCTGGTAACGCCGTTCGGCACGCTGTACAGCACCAACATCACCCCGGATGTAGAAACCGGCATCGGCCAATGGTCGCTGCCGGCCTTCGAGCGGGCGATGCGTCAGGGCGTTGCTCGCGATGGTCACTTGCTTTATCCGGCGTTCCCCTACGTGCACTACCGGCGCATGAGCGCAGCAGACATCGCCGACGCCTACGCCTACTTGATGAGCGGCCCCGCCGTGCACGCGCCGGCCGAGCAGAACCAGATGAATTTCCCGATGAACATTCGCCCGTTGGTGTCGTTCTGGAACCTGCTGTTCCTGCACGGTGAACCACTGACGCCGATGGCGGGGCGCAGCGAGGCGTGGAATCGCGGGCGCTATCTGGTCGACGGTCCGGGCCATTGCGCCGGCTGCCATTCGCCGCTGAACCTGATCGGCGCGGAAAAATCTTCGGAATATCTACAGGGCGGCAGCGTTGACGGCTGGCAAGCGCCGATGCTGGTCGGTATGGGCCAACGCAGCAACCCGTGGAGTCGCGCGCAACTGGTGAGCTATCTGCGCGCCGAGATCGTCGATGGCCACGGCACACCCGCCGGGCCGATGCGTCCGGTCAGCTTGAGTCTGGCGCGCTTGCCCGCCAGTGAAGCCGAGGCGATTGCCGAGTATCTGCTCAGTCTGGAAAACCCGCGTTCGGTGACAGAGACGACGGCGAAGACGCCTGCCAGTGAATCGGCAGACCACTCGACCGGCGCCCTGCTCTTCAGCAGCGCCTGCGCCGGCTGCCATGGCCCGGCGGCACCGATGCGCACCATTGATGGTCGCCCGGGCCTGCAAAACACCTCGGCGCTGCAAGCGACCAGTTCGCGCAACTTCCTCAAAACCGTGCTTGAAGGGTTGCCCGCCACACCCGGATCGCCCGGCCCGCTGATGCCTGCGTTCGCCGCCAGCCTCGACAACGCGCAACTCGGCGCACTGGCCGCGTATCTGCGTCAGCAAACCCGCCCCGATCAGCCGTGGGCCGACCTCTCTTCCACTATTGAAGCGTTACGTCAGGAGACGAAATGAGCCAGATCACTCTCAACGTCAACGGAGCCGCGCAACCGCTTGAGCTGGAGCCGGACATGCCGCTGTTGTATGCGCTGCGCAATCACTTGAACCTCAACGGCGCCAAATACGGTTGCGGTCTCGGTCAGTGCGGCGCCTGCACAGTGATCGTCGATGATCGACCGGTGTTCGCCTGCCTGACGCCCTGCGCCGGTCTCGAAGGCAAAAAAATCCGCACCGTGGAAAGCCTCGGCAGCGCGGAACAACCCGGCGCTCTGCAAGCTGCGTTCATCGAGAAACAGGCTGCGCAATGCGGTTACTGCATTGCCGGCATGCTGATGCGCGCGCAGGCGTTGCTTGAGCGTAATCGACACCCGGATGAGGCAACCATTCGCGAGCACATGGCCGGTAATCTGTGCCGCTGCGGTACGCATTTGCGGATCATCGAGGCGATCAAACAGGTGGCCGGGCACAACGGGAGCCTGACATGAGCGAGTCGAATGAATTGAACCCGAGCCGACGCGCCTTCCTGCGCGGCGGTGCGTTGCTGATGGCGTTCACCCTGATGCCGGTGGCACGACGGGTGTTGGCGGATACGGAAGTCGATACGCTCGGCACCGTGGTCCTCGCGCCCGATCTCCCCGGAAGCCTGCGCACCAACCCGTTTCTCGACGCCTGGATCCGCATCGGCGCCGACGGCATTACCGTCTACACCGGCAAGGTCGAATTGGGTACCGGGGTGAAAACCGCGCTGCTGCAAATCGCCGCCGAGCGTTTGCAGGTGCCGGCGACCTCCATCAACCTGCTCACCGCCGACACCGCGCTGACGCCCAACGAAGGCTACACCGCCGGCAGCCACAGCATTTTCGACAGCGGTACCGCGTTGTATAACGCCGCCGCGCAGGTGCGCGAAATGCTCGTCGATGCCGCCGCGCGTAGTTGGCAGGTCGATGCGGCGCTGCTCGGCACCCGCGACGGGGTGATCGAAGGCCCGGCCGCTCAGCGGATGAGTTACGCCGACGCGGTCAAACATGTCGATGTGCATCAATATGCCAAGGCGCAGTCACCGACGATGGCCGCCGCTGACTTCAAACTCATCGGCCATTCGTTGCCGCGCCTCGACATCCCGGCGAAGGTCAGCGGTGGCGCAGCATTCGTCCAGGACATGCGCCTGCCGGGCATGCTGCATGCGCGGGTGATCCGCCCGCCTCGTCCGGGCTGCACGTTGCAAGCATTCGACGCGGCGTCCATCGAAACGCTGGCTGGGGTGGTCAAGGTGATCCGCGACGGCAACTACCTGGCGGTGGTCGCCGGTGATGAGTGGCAAGCAATCAAAGCCATGCGCCGTGCCAACGAGGTGGCGCAATGGAGCGAGGGCGAAGCGATCCCCGAGGCGGCCGAGATTCATGGCTTGCTCAAACGCCTGCCCTCACGGCGCTATCCGATCAGCCACAACGGCACGCCGAGCGGCGCGGCCGACACGCGTTTTCAGGCGCGGGTCACCAAGCAATATCTGATGCATGGCTCGATCGGCCCGTCTTGCGCGGTGGCCTGGTTCAAGGACGGCACGCTCACCGTCTGGACCCACACCCAAGGCGTTTACCCGCTGCGTGCCGGCATTGCCGAAATGCTCGATCTGCCGCCTGAGCGGGTGCGCTGTATTCATACCGAAGGCTCAGGGTGCTACGGACATAACGGCGCCGATGATGCCGCCGCCGATGCGGCATTGATTGCCCTGCGCGTGCCCGGGACGCCAGTGCGCGTGCAATGGATGCGCGAACAGGAAAATCTTTGGGAGCCGTATAGCTCGGCGATGGTCACCGAAGTCGACGCTGGCCTTAGCCACGGCCGCCTGCAGGATTGGGCCTACGAACTCTGGACCACGCCGCACAACGAACGCATCGTCAACGCCGGGCGCCTGTTGCCGGCACGCTTGCTCGCGCGGCCCTTCGCCTCGGCGCCATCCGTGCCGATCGCCCAGCCCGAAGGCGATGGTGATCGCAACGCGGTGCCGCTGTACGAGTTGAATTCGAAGCGCATCAACATGACCTTCGTCACCGAAATGCCCTTTCGCACCTCGGCCATGCGTTCGCTGGGTGCGCACATCAATATCTTCGCCATCGAGGCGAGTATCGACGAGCTGGCGATCAGGGCCGGCATCGACGCGGTCGCCTTGCGTCTAGCCCATCTCAGCGACCCGCGTGCTCGCGCGGTGGTAGAACGTGTGCGTGATGAGATCGGTTGGCCGCAAAAAAGCAACGAGCCCGGCGCCGGTATCGGTTTCGCCTTTGCCCGCTACAAAAACATCATGGGTTACTGCGCCATCGCGGTGAAACTTCGAGTGCATCCGCAGACCGGCGAGATTCGCATCGATCACGTGGTGACGGCAGTGGACGTCGGCCAGATCGTCAGCCCCGATGGCCTGCGCAATCAGGTCGAGGGCGGCATCGTGCAGTCCGCGAGCTGGACCCTGTATGAAAAAGTCGCCTACGACGCCGGGGGCGTTCGCAGTTACGACTGGAGCGGTTATCCGATTTTGCGTTTCACGCAGCTACCGAAAAAAGTCGATGTGCATTTGCTCGATCAGCCGGGAGAACCGTTCCTCGGTGCCGCTGAAATCGTCCAGGGGCCGATGGCCGCTGCCCTTGGCAACGCCGTCGCCAACGCTACGGGCCGGCGCTGGCTGAACCTGCCGCTGACGCGCTCAAACCCACCCGCCTGAACCACGCCCGTGTTCATCGCTGATGAGCACGGGCGCCGTTGCGCCCTGCGCAAAACTGCGTAGCGCCGGTCACCGATTATCAGCCCCGCTGAGCGCGGTTAAGTTAGCGGCACTGGTTCGCGGCCCCGCTGCCGCGTTTGAATTTCCTTTATTGAAATCTGGAGCTACCCATGACTCGTCGTCTGTTCCAACCCCTCGCACTCGGCCCTTACACCCTCGCCCACCGCGTGGCGATGGCGCCGTTGACGCGCTCACGCGCCGGGCAACCGGGCGATGTGCCCACGCCAATGAACGCCGAGTACTACCGCCAGCGGGCCAGTGCCGCGCTGATCATCACCGAGGCCACACAAATCTCCCGGCAGGCTCAGGGTTACGCCTGGACGCCGGGCATCTACAGTCCTGAGCAAGTTGAGGCGTGGCGTGACGTCAGCGCCGCGGTGCATGAGGCCGGCGGGTTGATCTTCATGCAACTGTGGCACGTCGGCCGGGTGTCCCATCCGAGCTTTCAACCCGATGCCGGGCTGCCCGTTGCGCCGAGCGCGCTGCCGGTGCCTGGCAAGACGTTTATCGTCGATGAAAACGGTAACGGCGTCTGGGGTGATGTGCCGGTGCCACGTGCGCTGGAAACCGCGGAAATCGCCGGCATCGTCGAGGACTACCGCGTGGCCGCGCGCAACGCGCTGCAGGCGGGCATGGACGGTGTAGAGATTCATGCCGGTAACGGTTACCTGCTCGATCAGTTTCTTAACAGCAACAGTAATCAGCGTGACGATGCCTACGGCGGCAGCGTGGAGAATCGCGCGCGGTTTCTGCTGGAAGTGGTTGCGGCCGTGGCTGAAGAAGTCGGTGCCGAGCGGGTCGGCGTAAGACTGACGCCGATGGGGCGTTTCATGGGCATGGGTGACGACACTCCGGAGGCGACCTTCGGCCACCTCGTCGAAGCGCTCAACCAATGGAATCTGGCCTACCTGCACCTGGTTGAGCCGGCGATGGTCGGCACAGTCAAAGACGAGAACTTCGACCCGCGTTGGGACGCGATCATTGCCCAGTTGCGCAAAATCTGGAACGGCGTGCTGATCCTGGCGGGCGGCTATGACGCGCAATCTGCCGAACAGGCGCTGATTGCCGATCGTGCCGACATCATTGCGTTTGGCCGGCCGTTCCTGGCCAACCCTGACTTGCCGCGTCGGCTGCACGATGGCCTGGCGCTCAACGCGCCGGATCCGAGCAGCTTTTTCGGTGGGGATCAGCGTGGGTACATCGATTATCCATTTCATGCCTGAGGCAGACGACCCGCCTCTCATGAATGTGTAAATCCCTGGAAGCAGGGGCCTATGCGCCCCTGCCCTATCAAGTCATACGATCTCTGTGCTTAATCAAATAAGTAAAAATTCACCATAACCCCGAACATATGCGTAGCTGTGCGCTTTCAGGTCTATTGCCCGACGTCGCTGAATGCGATAAAACGATCTGGTTGTACGACAACCAAATAAAAACCAAGTCGTTCGAACGGCTAACAATCCTGAGATCTGCCATGCCTCGCCCTACCGCTACGCAAACCGTACCGCCGCCCTACCCCCGTTATCTGGCGGTGATCATTCTGTTGTGCATGGGCTGTGCGTTTGCCGGCAATCATGTGGCGGCGCGAGTCGCCTTTGATGATGGTGCGGGAGTGCTGCTGGCGATTTTGATGCGTTCCGGCGGGACTTTGCTGGTGCTCGCCATCCTGGTCCTGTGGCAAAGACAAAGCCTGCGCTTGCCGGCGGGTGCCTGGCGCTGGCAACTGTTGCTGGGGTTGCTGATCACTGCTCAGAGTCTGTGCCTTTACTCTGCTGTCGCACGGGTGCCGGTGGCGCTGGCCCTGCTGGTGGCGAACGTATTCCCTATTCTGCTGGCATTGCTCACCTGGGCGCTGGGTGGCCCGCGACCAAGCGCACGCACTGCGACGTTAATGGGTTTGATTCTATTGGGCCTGGTGTTTGTGCTGGATGTCCCCGGGCGTCTCTCGACCACGACGGACGTCAGTGCGCAATGGCTGACCGGCGTCGCGCTCGCATTCTGCGCCGCCAGCGTGTTCGCCTGCGCGCTGTGGATCACCGACCACAAACTGTCTCAGGTACGCGGCTCGGTGCGCAGTCTGCTGACCATTTTCACCGTGTTCAGCAGCGTCAATCTGGCGGGGCTGACGGGCGCCCTTCCCGGCGGATTGAACCTGCCCGCCACCTCGACCGGATGGCTGGCCCTCGCCACTTTGGTGGTGCTGTACGGCACAGGTTTTATCGTCCTGTTCATGTCGGTACCTCGCCTCGACATGCCGCGCAATGCGCCGGTCATGAACATCGAGCCATTGGCAACGCTGCTGATGGGCTGGATCGTGCTGGATCAGATGCTCAGTACAGGACAGATCTTCGGGGGAGTGATTGTGGTCATGGGCATCGTTTTGCTGACTTATCGTAAATCAGTGGTCAAGGCTGAAGTTAAAGCCAGTGCGTGAGGGTTTCTCTCCAGTGGTCAGGTTCGTGATTAACCCAAAGCAGTGTCGAGAAACATCATCACCCCAAAGCCGAGCATCAGTCCCAAGGTGGCCGGGGTCTCATGACCGTTGCGATGGGTTTCGGGAATGACCTCATGGGACACCACAAAAATCATCGCCCCGGCGGCCAGACCGAGCGCAATGGGATATCCCAAGGCAAAGCTGCTGGAAATACCCAGTCCGACAATCGCGCCAATCGGTTCCATCAACCCCGAACCCACTGCAATAAGCGCGGCGCGCAGTGCGGAGATGCCTGTCACGCGTAATGCCAGGGCGACTGCCAGACCTTCTGGAATATCTTGAATGGCGATGGCGGTAGTCAGCGGCAGTCCCACCTTCATATCGCCGTTGGCGAAGCTCACGCCAATGGCCATGCCTTCCGGCAGGTTATGCAGTGTGATTGCCAGCACGAACAACCAGACACGATTGATGCGCTGCGCGTCCGGCCCCCGGCGTCCGCTTTTCTCGTGTTCGTGAGGCACGAAACGATCAAGGCCGACCATCAGCGCAACGCCCAGTCCCAATCCTGCAACGACGACGCAGGCTGCGAGCAACTGATTACCGCAAAGCGCCTGAGCCGCTTCTATGCCCGGCAGAATCAGCGAAAACGAACTGGCGGCGAGCATCATCCCGGCGGCGAAGCCGAGCATGATGTCTTGGGTTCGGGCGGCGATGTCTCGCAACGCGATCGCTACGACAGCGCCCATTGCCGTGGCAGCGAAGCCGGTCATGCCACCGAGAAAGGCGAAGTGCAGGTTTTGTTTGTTGGCCCCGACGAAGGCGCCATACCCGCTGATCAGCAGGAAGACTGTCACGCCGATCAGAATTGACCAGAAGACGCGCCCGCCCCATCCAGACCCTGAGAAACGAGCGAACCAGGAGCGTGCTGGTGCGGCTGATGAGGTCAACGGCTCGGGCATGGAAACCTCCTTTTTGCTTGATTCGATCTTTTCAGCGGATGCGGATAACCAACGTACATGACCTCAATGGTAATCGTCTCCAGCGACTGCGCGCAGGTACGCGACGTCTGCTTCTCTGCGCAGGTCGCGCCACTCGTCCCAACTGAGCATGCCCAAGCGATCCATTTCATCCGATTGGCGCAGCAGTTCATCGTGATAGGCGTCTGGGCAGTCCATTCGCAATTCAAGGTTTTCCAGTGCACGTCGCCAGGCCGCCAAGGCGAGTAATTTGGTTTCTTGTGCGAATGTCAGTTGATTCTTGAACGCGTTCATTTCGCCCACCCTGAATATTTCCCGGTTGAGCGGCCGATTTCGAGTTAGGTTCAAAATGTCTGACGAAAAACGGATGGCTGAAAGCTTTCTGCTGACGTGGCCACCAACCCATCCATTTCATGGATTGGGTAACGGTATGCGGCAATCGCCCCGCCACTCAATCCAGTGGTCGGGGCGATGTGGTTTCTTGCATCAAAGCACTATCAGGAAGCATCAATCCAGATGGTTTTGATTTCAGTGTATTGGTCGTGCGCCCAGATCGACTTGTCGCGCCCGCCGAACCCCGACTCCTTGTAGCCGCCGAATGGCGTAGAGGCGTCGCCCTCTCCGAAGCAGTTCACCGTGACAATCCCGGCACGGATGCCACGCGAGAGTTTCAGGGCATGGCGCAAGTTGCCGGTGTAAGCCGATGCTGCCAGGCCGTAGGCCGTGTCGTTGGCCAACTCAATGGCTTCGTCAACGCTCTGGAAGGTGGTGACGCTTAGCACCGGGCCAAAGATTTCTTCCTGGAACAGACGGCTATCGCGACTCACACCGTCAACGATGGTGGGCTCGACGAAGATGTCGTCGCGGGTGTTTCCGCCCACCAACACGCTGAGGTTTTCGTCGCGGGCCACATCAAGGTAGGAGCGCACCTTGTCGAAATGCGCCTTGCTGATCATCGAGCCGAGGCGGTTCTCAGGATCCAGTGGATCACCCATTTTCCAGTCACCCAAATGCACCTGCACACGCTGCAACAGTTCATCCTTGACGTCGGCGTGCACGATCAGCCGCGATGAGGCCGAGCAGTTTTCACCCATGTTCCAGAACGCGCCATTTACCACGTGCTGAGCGACGAGGTCGATGTCTTCGACATCATTCATCACCACGGCCGGGTTCTTGCCGCCACATTCCAGCACGATGCGTTTCAGGTTCGATTCGCTGGAATATTTCAGGAACAGCCGCCCGGTATCTGTTGAACCGGTGAAGCTGACCATGGCCACATCCGGATGACGACCCAGCGGCTCACCGGCCTCCTTCCCTCCCCCGGGCACGACGTTGAACACGCCGGCGGGAATCCCCGCCTGATGCGCCAGTTCAGCGACGCGCAACGTGCTCAGCGTAGTTTCCTTGGCCGGTTTGACCACGATCGAACAGCCTGCGGCCAGCGATGGGCCGATTTTCCAGGCGAGCATCAGCAGCGGGAAGTTCCACGGCAACACCAGGCCGACAACCCCGATCGGTTCGCGCACGACCATGGTCACCGCACCAGAGCCGACCGGCGCCGTAGCGTCGTAGATCTTGTCGATCAGCTCGGCATGCCAACGCAACGTATGAATCGTTTCCGGCACGTCGATGTTCTGGCATTCACGAATCGGCTTGCCACTGTCCAGGCTTTCCAGCACCGCCAGTTCATGGGCGTTGTCTTCCAGCAATTGGGCAAAGCGCAGCAACACGGACTTGCGAGCGGACGGCGCCAGTGAATGCCAGCGTGCGTCGTCAAAGGCTTCCTTGGCCGCTGCAACGGCGGCATCGACGTCCTCGGCATTGCACGCGGCAATCTCGGTCAATACCTGTTCGGTGGCCGGGTTGGTCGTGGTGAATGTCTTGCCTGAGCGCGAGGCGCAAAACTGGCCGTTGATGAACGCTTGGTTGCGAAATTCGAGTTTCGCAGCCAGCTCGAGGTATTGTTCTTTACTCAGCAGGTCTGCCATTTCAAGCCTCCTCGACGATACGCGCGACGTTTTTCTGCAGGGTTTTGATCACGCTTTCCAGCGCTTGCTTCTCGGAAGGCTCCAGCGCTTGCAGTGGCGCCCGCACACCGCCGGCACGCAGGCCACTGAGTTCGCTACCGTATTTGATCGACTGCACGAACTTGCCGCTTTCGAGGAAATCCATCAGTGGCAGCATCGCCGACATGATCCGCCGGCCTTTATCGAAGTTCTTTTCGAGCACGCAGGCTTCGTAAAGCGCGATGTGTTCACGCGGGATGAAGTTCGAGCCGGCGCATACCCAGCTACGCGCGCCCCAGGCGAAAAACTCCAGCGCCTGATCATCCCAGCCACAGGACAGCTGAATTGACGGATGGGCATGAGCCAGACGGTGCAGGCGACTCATCTCGCCCGAACTTTCCTTGATGGCGGCGATGTTCTTGCAGCCAGCGATGGCTTCGAAAAACTCGTCGCCCATCGCCACGCCCATCCGCGACGGGTAGTTGTAAAGCATGATCGGCAGCCCGGCGGCCTTGTCCACGGCGAGCACATGGGCGGCAATTTCCTTTTGCGTCGGCAAGGCATACGGTGGCGAACCGACCAGAATGGCATCTGCTTCGAGTGACTTGGCCTTTTCGGCGAAGTACACCGAGTCTTCAGTACGAATGCCGCCGGTGCCGATCACCAGTGGCAAACGTCCGCGAATAACCTCTTTGGCTCGCTCGGCGACGGCCACGCGCTCCTCGGCGGTGTGCGCGTAATACTCGCCGGTGGAGCCGCCAATAACGATGCCGTGAACCTTGGACTCGATCAGGTATTCGAGCACGTCGGAGAACGCCGAATAGTCGATCTGGCCATCAGCGGACAACGGGGTAATGGCAGGGGTAAAAATTCCGTCAAAGTTCATAGCGTTTTCTCCAGTGGTTCAATGTTCAATCCGTGCGCCCGACGGCATGCCGGGCTGATCGTGGTTATGGGCGGCGCAAGCCTTCAGGACGGCAGCAGAACGACGAGGCTTCAGCGACCCTCAACTTTCTCTCCCAGCGCGGTACTGCCCCCACTTGAGGTTCATGTTCACCCCAAGCGAAAGGAACGGTTCTGGCGGGTTGCTGTTGGGCCCGGGCGCCTGCAACAGGAAATCAATCAGCGGGTCACGCTGCCCCGCCAGCCAGTCCGCAAGCAACTTGCCGGTGACGGTTCCACGCGTGACACCCAGACCGTTGCAGCCCAGCGCGCCGTAAACATTGGGCGCCAGTTCGCCAAAGAAGCCGTTGTGGTTGCGCGACATGGCCAAGGCGCCGCCCCAGGTGTAGTCGAACGTAACGTCCGGCAACATCGGAAAACGCTGATCGAATGAAGCCTTGTGCCGGCGCACGAAACGTTCGTTGTATTTGCTGTTGCTGCGACCATCCGGGTTGAAGGTGAAACTGTTGCGGATGAGCAGACGGTTGTCCGGGGTACGCCGCACCGTGGTGCCGAACGGATCCGCCGGAATGGCGCCCCAGAACGGTTTGCCGCCCAGCCGTGCCTGTTCTTCTTCGGTCAGTGGCCGGGTGATGCTCGCGTAGGTGTAGATCGGCAACATGCGCCCTTGCAGGAAACCGAAACGCATGCCGAACGAGTTGTTCGCCAGAATCAGCTTGTCGGCGGTGATACTGCCGTGGGCGTGTTTGAGGATTGTCTTCGCGCCGTACTCCACTTCCAGAATCGGCGTGCGCTCATACAGCGTGACGTTCGATGGCAAGTTGTCGGCGAGGCCTTTCACCAGTCCGGACGGTTGCAATAACACTGCGCCCGGGGTGAACAACGCCTTGCGGTAAAACCGCGTGCCCAAATGTTCGGGCAACTCATCGGCATCAATCATTTGAAAAGGCTGATCGAGTTTTTCCAGGCCCCGGCGATAGGCATCGAGTACGGCGATACCGCGGTTCTCTACCGCTGCCTGATATTTGCCGCAGGCTTTCATCTGGCATTCGATGCGGTATTGATCAACCAGCTCGCGAAGTATCGATTGGCCGGCCAGATTGAGTTTCAAACTGGTCCGGGCAAGCGCGATGTCACCGATGTAATCCTCAGCGCCAATGTCATGGGGAAGATCAATGGCAAAACCGGCATTACGCCCCGATGGCCCCAATCCGACTTCCTGCGCTTCGATCAGCACCACTTCGGCGTCGGGAAAATTCAACGCCAGTTGTCGCGCGCACGCCAGTCCCGTGAAGCCGGCACCGATGATCACCCAGCGGGCGGAACGGTGCCCACGGTGCGCCGGCTCCGGACTGCGTGGCTTGCTCAAATGAAACCAGCCACAACTATCATCATCGGCGGGTAATGAACTGACTTTCATAGTGTTAAACCGTTAATCGTTGAAGTTGCAAAACGCACGCGGCACAAAGCAAACGCACGCAATGGCATTGATCCGGAAACTTGCAAAACTGGCACTTGCGCAAACAGTGACGACTGACTGTTTTTTTTAAAAACCGGCCGCCACGGCGTAACGTCCGCTACTGGCACAGTCGTTGGCGTAGTAATAATCCCTGAAGGTCATGGGCGGTAAGCCGAACAGGTCCTTGAAGCGTTTATAGAAGTGCGGATAGCTTACAAACCCGGTGGCCAGTGCCACATCCGTCAATGAACGATCACTTTGCACAATCAATTGTCGGGCCCGAGTCAAACGCAGTTCCAGGTAGTAACGATTTGGTGCCGCATTCAGATAGCGGGCAAACCTTCTTTCCAGTTGCCGGCGTGACACGCCGACCTGACTGGCGATTGCGTCAATTTCCAACGGCTCCTCAATGTTTTGTTCCATCAAGTCGAGCGCGATGTTCAAAGGCTTTGGAATGGCTGAACAGCGGAGACTGTCGGCAGTCTTCGGTTGAAGGTGTCCAGACTGGTGAACCCTTTTTATTTCATCAACCAATGGCGCATCGTTGTGCGCACCCAGTTGCTGCATGATCGCCAGGGTCATATCCAGCGCCGAATGAGCGTTGGCGCAAGTGGCCCGGCGCTGTGCGCAAATAAACTCGCGAGTCGATACCTTCAACTGCGGAAAATATTCATGGAGCAGACCGCAGCTGTCGCTGTGACACGCAACGTCCCCAGTCTCGAGCAAACCGGCATCGGCGAGATAAAACGCGGCATTCCAGCAACCGGCAACGATCCCCTTGCTCGCAGACTTCTTCAGCACTCGGCGCAGCAACGGCTGCGCGGCAAGCCGCACGCGCTGGCCACCGACCACAATCACCGCATCATGATTGAAGCCTTCCGCCACCAGCCTTTGCGAGGCCAGCGACACGCCGATATCACTTTCAACCAACCCGCCCTGAAGTGAGTAGGTCGATACCGTGTAAATCGTCTCAGCGTTGATCAGGTTTCCAGTGGCCAAGGCATCCATCGCCGTTGAAAGGGTCGTCAACGAAAAATGATCGAGCAGGATAAACGCCACCCGCACCTCACGTTCATGGCCCGACATCACGGTGGATGGGCGAAAGCCGATGTTCTGTTGTTTCAACGGACTCTGGAACGTTTCCATCTTGCGTCACCCGCTCACCTTCACTGAAACGACAACTTTGGGGTGTGGCGACTGGCACGGCCCGCCGCCAAACCGTGGTCGAACCGATTACTTCGCTGCCGCCCGGGCGTCACTCAACCAACCGTCATAGGCTTGCTGGTTGGCCTTGATCCATTCCGCGGCATGACGCTTGATGTCGGCCAGCGACTTTTCACCGTTCTGCATGCGCAGGTTTTGCGCACTTTCAGCGGCGGTCGGGATGCTGACTTCAGAGAGAAACTTGCGCGCCACCGGGTTCTTCTCGGCGAACTCTTTGCTCATAACGGCATTGATCGTGTCCACCGGGAAGCCGAGGTTCTTGCCATCATGGAAGGTGTCCTTGCTTTCCTGGCCATCTGGCAGCGAGGTGAACGGCACCGGCAACCAGACCACGTCACGCCCTTCCACCAGAACACTGGCGATCCATTGCGGAACCCAAGTGAAAAACAGCACGGGTTTGCCTTGCTGGAAGCGCGCAATGGTGTCTGCCATCAACGCGAAGTACGAACCGCGGTTGTCGACCACGGTTGGGCCCAAGCCATAGGCTTTCATGTGGTGTTCAACCATGATCTCGCAGCCCCAACCCGGGTTGCAGCCGGTCAGGTCAGCCTTGCCGTCACCGTTGCTGTCGAAGAGTTTGGCGATTTCGGGTTTCTTCAGGTCCGATAGATCCTTGATCTGATAAGCCTCGGCGGTCTTCTTGTCGATCATGTAGCCCTGCAGCACGCCCTTCATGATTTGCCCGACTTTGACCATCACGTCATCGCCGCCGGCCTTTTCATAAAACGCTTGGTGCAGGTGTTCCCATTCATGCACGGTGAAGTCCGCATCGCCGTAAGACAGCGCGAGGAACATCGCCGGGTAGTCGACTTCTTTTGGCTGTTTGACGTCGTAGCCCAACTCCTTGAGGCCTGCGATCACTACTTCACCGCGAAAGCGCTCTTCGGCGATGGTCGGGAAGATCGGCGTAATCGAAACACCGGCACCGGGTTTGTTGGCGTCGGCCGCGTAGACCGCCGAGCACAACAAGGTGCCAAACACTGAAGCCACGAGGCTCGCAACCACGCTTTTCTTGAGATTTGTCAGTTTCATGTTTCACCACGCTTGGAATTTTTAATGGGGTGAGCAGGCCAACTCAATTCGTCACTGGACGTGCAACGTTCTTCTTTTTCTTCAGTTTCATGACCAGCCCCACCGGGCCGCTTTCATACCAGCGCTGACCGGTGGCCAGGTCGCTGCTGCGCTCACCCATTGCCTGGGTCAGTCGGTCAAGGAATACCGCGAGCAGCACCAGCCCGGCGCCGCCGACGCTGGCCAGGCCCATGTCGAGGCGGCCGATGCCGCTCAACACCATCAACCCCAGACCGCCCACCGAGATCATCGAGGCGACGACCACCATCGACAGCGACAACATCAGTGTCTGGTTGAGACCGGCCATCATCGTCGGCGCCGCCAACGGCAACTGCACCTTCATCAGCATTTGCGTAGCCGTGCAACCGAACGCTCGGGCGGCTTCGACCTTGTCCGCAGGGACTTGGCGAATACCAAGGTTGGTCAGCCGCACCAGCGGCGCGACGGAAAAGATGATGGTGACGATCACACCGGGGACGTTGCCGATACCAAAGAGCATCACCACCGGTACCAGGTAGACGAACGCCGGCAGTGTTTGCATCGCATCCAGCACCGGGCGGATGATCATTTCCGTGCGATCACTGCGTGCACACAGGATGCCCAGCGGTATGCCGATCACTGCGCAGAACAACAGCGATGTCAGTACCAGGGCCAGCGTGACCATCGCATCGCTCCACACACCGATCAGTCCAAGCCCGGTGAGCGTGGCGATGCTGAAAATGGCGATGCGCTTGCCGCCAATCTGCCAACTGATCAGTCCGGCGATGATGATGAACACCGTCGGCGGAACCGACAGCAGTCCCCACTGCACACCGTCGAGCACTTGATCGACCGGCCAGCGGATCGAGCGAAACACTTCCCTGAAGTTATGCACCAGATATTTAAGGGCGGTCTCTACCCACGAGCCCAAGGGGATATTTAAACTTTGGAAAGGATCTAGAAAGTTGAAGTCTGACATGGTGCTACCTCGCCCTCAGAAGCGGTAAATCAATTCTGATTATTCGCAGTTCAGCTGTTACACAGACAGCTCAGAAGATGGCCTTGCGAAATCGAACCTTTATAAAGCCCAACTTCATCCACCACCGGCATGGGAGTTGATGAGGCCGCAACCAGATGAAAGATGTCGCGAAGAGACGCTTCCGCTTTAATCGGCGTTTGCCCGCCCGGTATATAAGCGACATTGCAATCCTGTTGCGCGATATCACCCGCTTTCAGAATGCGACTGGTGTCGAAGCCGTTAAAGAAATCACGAACATATTTATTCACCGGGTTGCACAGAAGTTCACGCGGCGTGCCGATTTGCACCACGCGCCCGCCTTCCATGATCGCAATGCGGTGACCGATGCGAACCGCTTCTTCTATATCGTGGGAGATGAAAATGATCGTGCGATCCTGCTCGGCCTGCAGCTTGATCAGCTCGCCCTGCATTTCGCTGCGAATCATCGGATCGAGTGCCGAGAACGCTTCGTCCATCAGCAGAATGGCGGGATCGTTGGCCAGCGCGCGGGCCAGACCGACACGTTGTTGCATGCCGCCGGAGAGTTGGTGAGGAAAGCTGAGTTCCTGCCCTGAAAGCCCGACCTGCTCCAGTGCGCCCATCGCGCGGCAATAGCGTTCCTTTTCGCTGACGCCGCTGATTTCCAGACCAAAGCTGACGTTGTCGATGACGCTCATGTGCGGCATTAATGCAAACGACTGGAAGACCATGCCCATGTCTTTGCGGCGAACCTGCAACAAGTCCTTGTCGCCTAAGCCAGTGATTTCCTTGCCATTGAGAAAGATCTGCCCGGAGGTTGGTTCGATCAACCGGTTGAACAATCGGACCATGGTCGATTTGCCCGAACCGGACAAACCCATGATCACGAAAATCTCACCACGGCGAACAGAGAAGTTGGCATCAAAAACACCAATCGCCTGACCGGTCTTTTTGAATACTTCAGCTTTTGATGCGCCTTCTTTAACCATTTTCATGGCAAGTGCTGGCTGCGTACCGAAGACTTTGAAAACATTCTTTACGCAGATGATCTCGTCGGAACTTGTCATACCTTGCCTCCTTCGCATCGTGCATCTTTCGCATTAAGCGACAGGCAAACGAGCAAAAATAATTGTAAGCGGCAGCGGTAATGAATAAATGTCTTCACGACGGGCTTCCTTTTATTATTTTTGAGGTCCCAGGAAAAAGGGATGTTTCAAATCTATTAGCATCACCCCGCTTAATCCAACTACATTTACAGGGACAATTCGATAACGTCGGGTTATCGGTTGCGACGATTGCCATTGCCAAGTGCTGGGTCAGCACCATGAGCGACCGGGTCTATCCCCACAGCGACGCTCGCGTAGCCCTCCCCGCACGGTTCCGTTACCCTCCTCGCGCTTCGTTGGGGAGCTGTATGGTTAGGAGAGTGTACGAATGAGCAAGCATGTCGACCCTGACACCATCCTGTTGAAAATGCCGTCCTTGAGGGCTGTGAAGGCATTTGTCGCCGCGGCCAAATACGAAAGCTTCACCCGTGCGGCGGAGGCATTGTGCGTTTCTCAAGCCGCGATCAGCCGGCAGATCCGTGAGCTGGAAAGCTATTTGGGCGCGCAACTGTTTACCCGGGTCGGTCGTGCGGTGGAACTGACGGCCGCCGGTGCGGTGTTCTTCGATGCCGCGCAGCTGTCGTTCGTCAATATCGCCCAGGCCGCCGAACGCATCCGCAGCAGCCAGTCGACCAAGAAGGTCCTCACCGTCTGTTGCTCGCCGGCCTTTTCCGCACTGTGGCTGTCGAATCATCTGCAAGAGTTCTTTGCGCAGTGCCCGGATATCGAACTCAACCTGATCACCACGCAGAACTTTCTGACCATGGAACCCGGTGTGCAGCCGGACATCTTCATCACTAAGATTTCGCGCATCCGCGACGGTTATAGAAGCTACCCGTTGTGTCACGACGTGATTTACCCGGTGTGCACCCCGCAGTATCTGGAGAAACACCCGGAAATTTCGACGATCGAAGGCGTGCGCGATTCGGCCCTGCTCAACCTCAGCCCTTACGGTCGTTCGCAAGTCGCCGAGCATGTCGACTGGGGCGTGTGGCTGGCGTTTCAGGCCATCGATATCGATGACCGCCCGCCGAACAGCCCGCAAATCTTCAATGCCAACGACTACAACCTGCTCATCAGCATGGTCCTGACGCATCAGGGCATTGCGCTGGGCTGGAATCACTTGGTCACGGGGTTGGTGCAGCAAGGGTTGCTGGTGCGACCGATCGAGCAGCAGGTGCAATTGCGCAACAGCTGGCACTACCTGAGCTGTCGCGAAAGCTCCGAAAACGAAGACGAGTTGCGGCGTTTTCGCGAATGGATTCTGGCGAAGTTTCCCCGCCGCTAATCCAGTCCGCACGGGCGTCGGCTGATTTGGTTATCAATAGCCCGCCGAAAATGTTGCTAGAGCGGCACCCTCCCCGTGGCTCATTGTTGAGCTGCGCCGGCCATGATCGGTTCGGCTCAACTCACAGGAAGGGATTGTTGAATGTCACTCTTCGAATTCTGTCGCGACTTTGATTTCCTCGATGCCCCGTTCAAGACCCGTGCAATCGTGCAGGACAGTCTGCTGGATATCGTCGGCGTCATGGCCGGCGCGGCCAGCAATGACACCAGTATCGCGATGCGGCGTTTTGCCGAACAGCATTACCCGGCGGGCGCTTACAGCAGTCGCCTGCTCTTTGCCGGGCAGCGTGTCAATGTGCTCGGTGCGGCTTGGGCCGGAGGTTTCAGCGCTGACAGCCTCGACGCTCACGAAGGCCACTTCAAATCCAAGGGGCATGCCGGTGCCACGGTTGTTCCTGCGGTGCTTGCCCTCGCCGATGCGCTGCATCATCAAGGCCAGTCAATCAGTGGCCATGAACTGCTGACCGCCTTGTGCATCGGTTATGAAACGGCACTGCGGGCCGGCTCTGCCTTGATGGCGACCTCGCCGACTTATCACGCATCCGGCGGTTTTTCCGCGCTGGGTGTGGTCTGTGCCGGAGCGCGCTTGCTGGGCTTCGATGAGCCGACCTTTCGCCACGCCTTGGGCATCGCCGAATACTTCAGCGCACGCTGTCCGATGATGCGCGTGGTGCAAGCGCCGACCATGCTGCGCGATGCCCACGGTGCAGGGGCATTTGCGGGATTGAATGCGCTGCTCATGTCCCGGGAAGGCATCACCGGTGCACCGGCAGAAACCGTTGAAGACATCACCGTCACCGAATACTGGAGCGACATTGGTACACGCTGGGAGATCGACAGTCAGTACTTCAAACCCTGGCCGGTCTGCCGCTGGGCGCAACCGGCGCTGACCGCCATGCTCGAACTGCAGCGGGAAAACCCTCAGCTCGATGCCGACTCGATTGAAACCGTTCGCGTCGAAACGTTCTACGAGTCGATGTGTTTGCAGGGGCATACGCCGAGTGACGCCGACCAGGCGCAGTACGCCCTCGCCTTTCCGTTGGCCGCACTGATTGTGCGGGGCAAGGTCGGTCCGGAAGAAGTCACCGGGGCGGCGATTTTTGCTGAAGATATTCTGGCGTTGAGCCGCCGTATCGAAATCGTCGAAGCCGCCGATATTTCCGCCCGATTCCCCGACGAAATCCTCTCCCGACTGACCATCACCCTGAAGAACGGTGCGGTGCTGGTGAGTCCGGTCACTGCCGCGCGGGGCGACCCCGAAACGCCCCTCAGCGCTGAAGAGCTGAGCCAGAAATTTGATCTGTTCGCCAGCGGTCTCGGTGTAGAGCGCAGCGCTGCGGTGAAAGCCGCGATCCAACACATTGCGCAGTCGCCCTGTGCCATTACTGCCCTGGAAGGGATTTTTCACGCCGTTCCGCCACACCAGTGAGGCCCTCATCGATAACGCCAACGCATGAATTGCCCACAGCAAATGTCGTTTGTGACGTCTGTCTTCGGCCATATAGGCTGAGACCCATGTCGCCTATGGGAGGATAACAATGAACAATAAAGAAAGCGTTTTTGACCTGATTGCACAGCGTAAAGCCTGGCACTCGCTGCCCGGCGCTCTTTACAGCAGTGAAAGCGTTTACCGCCAGGACCTTGAGCAGATCTGGCACAAGGACTGGATCTTTGCCGGCCACACCTTTGAAATCACCAAGCCGGGGCAGTATTTCACTCTACAGATCGGTGACTATCCCGTCGCAGTGGTACGCGGCAAAGACGGCGAGGTCCGGGCATTCCATAACGCCTGCCGTCACCGTGGCGCGAAAATCTGCGAGGCCGATCACGGCAAAGTGGCGAAGATGGTTTGCCCGTATCACAAGTGGACGTACGAGCTGGATGGCAACCTGTTGTTCGCCGGCAACATGGGCCAGGATTTCGACAAATCCCAATACAGTCTGAAAAGCGTTCACTGCGAGATCGTCGACACCTACATTTACGTCTGCGTGGCCGCCAAGGCTCCTGATTTCGAGGGTTTCCGCAAAGCCGTCAGCCCTTTCATCGCGCCGCACTACCTTGAAAACTGCAAAGTGGCGTTCGAGTCGAGCATCATCGAGAAAGGCAACTGGAAACTGGTCTTCGAAAACAATCGCGAGTGCTATCACTGCGACGGCTCCCATCCGGAGCTGCTGCATTCGTTCGTCGATAACCTTTCGGTGGGCGGCGTCAGTGGCGAAGATGATCCAGAGCTGTCGGCTTACTGGTCCAAGTGTGAGAGCGCCGGATTGCCAAGCCGTTTGGTGATGGATATCAACGGCCAGTTCCGCATGACCCGTATTCCGCTGTCATCCGGTGCCGTCAGCTACACCATGGACGGCAAACCGGCCGTTGCCGGTCGCCTGGACAAGACGGCTGAAACGGACATCGGTGCGCTGCTGTACTTCCACTATCCCTCCACCTGGAATCACTTCCTCGGTGACCACGCGCTGAGCTTCCGCGTGCTGCCGATCAGCGCCACTGAAACCTTGGTCACCACCAAATGGCTGGTACCTGACAGCGCAGTGGAAGGCGTTGATTACGATATCGAGCGCCTGACCAAAGTCTGGATTGCCACCAACGATCAGGACCGCACGCTGGTCGAGGGCACCCAACGTGGCGTGACCTCGCCGTCGTACGAGCCGGGGCCTTATTCGGAAACCGCCGAGACCGGCGTTTGTCAGTTCGATGACTGGTATTGCGCGACCATGATGGATCGGCTCAAAGGCCCTATCCCGTTGAAGTCTGTTGGCTGATCTGCGCTCTGTTCACTCATGTTAACCCTGCTCCCTGCCAGCATCCCGACGGATGCTGGCAGGGGCTCTTTCGTCTCGAAAAGCTGTTGTTCCGGTTCGTCGCCAAAAAAAGCCGGGAGACACCGATAAGGATGTCCGCATCAATGAACGCTTCGACGTCATCCCTGGCAGCTTATGCAAACTACGGCGAACGCGTGTCGACACGCATCGTGTTTTTGATCACCGGTATTGTCATGTCGGCCTGGGCGCCGCTCGTGCCGTTGGTGAAAGCGCGCACGGGACTTGACGACGGCGGACTGGGCCTGTTGTTGCTGGGATTTGGTATCGGCTCGATCGTCGCCATGCCGTTTGCCGGTTACCTGACTGCACGGTTTGGCTGTCGACCAGTGATCATCTGCTCAACTCTCGCGTTGTGTTCGGTGCTGCCGATGCTCAGCCATCTGACATGGCTGCCGGGGCTGGCGCTTGCCGTGCTGGGATTCGGCGCCAGCATGGGCATGCTCGATTGCGCGATCAATATCCAGTCGATCATTGTTGAAAAGAACAGCGGCGAAACCCTGCAGTCCGGTTTCCACGGGCTCTACAGTGTCGGCGGTATCGCCGGTGCCGGGGCCATGACGGCGATGCTCAGCCTGGGGCTGAATCCACTGCTGTCCGTGCTTTGCCTGGTGGCGATTATCCTCGCCGCGCTGTACAAGGCTGCGCCAAGTTTGTTGCCCTATGGCACGGAGAGAGACGGCCCGTTGTTGGCGCTGCCACGGGGGATCGTGCTGCTGTTGGGCAGCCTGTGTTTCATTGTTTTCCTGACGGAAGGCGCCATGCTTGACTGGAGCGCGGTTTTTCTCGCCTCGCAACGCGCAATGGAACCCAGCTACGTCGGCTTGGGTTATGCCAGCTTCGCGGCGGCGATGACGCTCGGGCGCCTGACCGGAGATGCCATCGTCAGCCGACTGGGTGGCGTTCGCGTGGTGGCGCTAGGCGGGATCTGCGCCGCCGCTGGCATGCTGGTGTCGCTTGTGTTCGAGAGCTGGCAGGCGGCATTGCTGGGCTATGCCTTGGTCGGCATCGGCTGCTCGAACATTGTCCCGGTGCTGTTTACCGCGGCGGGTCGACAACAGCGCATGCCGCAGCGCACCGCGATTCCGGCGATCATTTCCATGGGCTACGCCGGCATTCTCATGGGCCCGGCGTTTATCGGCATGGTTGCGCATCTCAGTACGCTGGTGGTCGCTTTGGGTGGCTTGGTTTTCCTGTTGTTGTTTGTCAGCTACGCCGCGAGATTTCTCAAGGCCTGATGCGCTGTTCACAAGCCTTTGGAACATTGATCGGCTTGAAGGAAATCTTTTAGCGAAGCCTGATAAATGGCCAGTGGTCGTTTCTCGGGCTCAAACAGCGCAAACGGAATCATCACGAGGTGTGAAACCGTTGTGGCGCTTACTGAGTAAGTTCTCTGCCTGCAAAAGCCGTTATCTTTATTCAGGGTGAAATCAAACTTGTACAGGTCTGGCCTTGTGCACCAGCTCGGAATCAAACCAAAACTCAACCCCGTCAAATACTCTTGTGTGCAAGCGCCACCCAATGAAAATTCCGAGACTTTGATTTCCAGTGCAGGGAGGCTCGAGGCTACAGGGCTGGAGCTGTGATCCTGTGCATGTGGAAACATGCTTTTTGTCTGCGCGTAGGCGTCTTTGCCAAGGCGACTGTTTTTCCAGGGAGAGTCTATTTCGTAGCTGAAGCTGGAGATGATTTCCTGGGTTGCGGTTCCAGCGTGTTCGTTGATTGTCGGCACGGTCGCATAGGAGGTACATCCTGAACACAGCATCGCAACACTGACGACAACACATCCATGAGTTATTAAGCGGCGCATTCTAAATTTCAGTCCCCACTATTGATCAGCCATTGCACTGGAGTTTTTCTGGCCTGCTTCGGCCAGCTTCTTTTGCACATAAAAAAGCATCAGCACCGAGTTTCTCTGAGCCTGCCGAGACTGTTGTTCGAACAACGCCACAAGCTCTTCTTCACGCTTGCACCCAGCATTGACATTGCCCTTTGCAAATTCGCAGGTACCGTATTGGCCCCAGCCTTTGCGGGCTTCATCGGTATCTCGGGCGGGATACACCCAATACGATTTCCATGCGCCGTCGACGACAGGTTTACCGGCCGCGTCTATCTGCTCTATCGCTTGCAAGGTTGCTGTGGCAGCGGCATCCAGAAAACGTCGAGGGTTGGCATCGGCTTTATCCGCCTCATCACGAAGTGCCTGACACTGCGCGTCAGACAAGTCGAACACTGGCAGCGCTTCAATGCTCTCGAACTCATCAAATGGATCGGAATGATTGCCCGGCAACTTGGCGTGGTAGGCCGGCACTACATGGCCGGGGACGCTCATGTCCTGTATGTAATGCAAGACTCTTCCTGCCTGCTCGTATACTTCAACCGGGTCGGCGTCAGGCTTCACCAGCAGCTCGTTCAGCCTCTTGATGCGTTTGTTGAAAATCGCGTCCAGATTGCGCTCGACGAACCAGAATGGCTCAAGCTTTTCGTTGCGGTTGTAGAAATGCCAGTGGGTGATGCGCTGAAGGATCGTCAGCGGGCTTGAGTCTTCTGCGTCCGTTCCATCAGCCAAGGCCTCGCCCAACTGCGCAGGAAGCTTTACTCCCGGGCAGCGCTGAAACGCCTGCGCCGCTTTCAGCGCGTAAGCCGAATGCAGCTCGGGGGTAAAGGCCATGGCCGGGGTTGAGGGGTTGAACAGCAGTGACAAGCCCAGCACTGCCAAGTAACGGCTCGGGGCTGAACGGTCTACCGGGGTGGCTTCCATGCTGTTGCTCTCCATAAACCCGCGTGATTGCGGGAGACTTGCGTTGCGACGCTAATTTAGCATCCGGTAAGGGAGGCCACTAAGACCTCTTTCAGTGAGGGTTTTCGCCCACGCTGACCTTCATCGGAGTTGCTTGGGAAACCTTGTGCTGCCGGGTCGCCTGCCAACACAGTAGCGACCCCACCGTCACCAGCACGGCGCCCTGCCAGAATTGCATCTGCAAACTCACGCCCAGCCACAGCGCGGCGAACGCCGACGACAGCACCGGCGCGGAGTAGGACGCGGTCGCCAGCAAGGTCAGGTTTCCGCGCAGAATGCCGATGTTCCACAGCGCGTAACCGCCGGCCATGGCGATTCCGGCTGCCAGCAGCTCCAGGGAATTTTCCCAAGTGAATGGCGGAATCTGTTCCTGGCTCACGTACCACTTCACCCACAGCACGACGGACGTCAATACGAAAAACAGCACCACCAGATTCTGCCCACCTGCATAGCGACGCGTGACATTGCAATACAGCGCAAAGGTGATCGCACAGGTCAATGCCAGGCTGTAGCTCAACGGGTTGGACTGAACATTGCGCACAATCCCCGGCAACGATAACCCCTCGCCACTGACTACCCACAAGATGCCGAAAATCGCCAGCGCGGAGCCTGGGATGATGAACCAGCGGGTTTTCTGCCCGTTCATGACAATCGCCAGCACCACGGTCAGGCACGGCCACAGATAATTGACCACGCCCAGTTCGATGGCTTGATGGCGATCACTGGCGAAACCCAATGCCAACGACAGGCACACCTCATAAGCAACGAACAATGCGCTGCCGAGCAGCAGATAGAGCCTGGATGTCGAACGAATCCGCGGGCGGCCGAGAAATACCAGCAAGAGCATGGCGCCCAGCGAATAGATCAGCGCAGCGCCCCCCAACGGGCCGAAATGCTCGCTGACGCCCCTGATCAATCCGGCAGCGGTACTCCACAAAACGATCGCCACCAAACCACACGCCGTGGCGGCCCGCTCACCTTTGATCAGCATCATGACTCCTGGCACAAAATGGCAAACCGACCGCACAGGCTAACCAGCGCAAGAGGATCAATAAAGGAACATTTTTGCCCTGCAAAGGATGAGCTGTCGTTATGACTCAGCCTTGATTGACCTGCGTCCAACTGTCGCAGCAAACAGCCATTGGAAAATTCCGCACAAGCCTTAGAATCCGCGCGCTCTTGCAGTCGCCGGATCTGGCGACCGAAACGTCTCCAACCGCCCTGCCCATCTGGCGGGCACTTGCACCCCAACACACTTCGGCTTGGCAATCGCATGCGCAGCGGCGCACGTTGCGCTGTTCGATCTTTAGAGGTTTTTATGTCTCCGCGTTTGCTGGCCATGGCGCTGGCGCCCCTGCTCGGGCTGTTCATTGTTGCGCTGGGCAACGGTTTCATGTCGTCGCTGACCACCCTTCGACTGGACGCTGCCGGTGCCTCGACCACGATGATCGGCATCGTTTCATCGGCCTACTTCATCGGCCTGACTTTGGGTGCCGTGTTCAATGACCGCTTGATTCTGCGCATCGGCCATATCCGCGCCTACGGCAGTTTTGCCTCGCTGATCGCCGTGACCATTCTGCTGCAGGGATTGTTCTATGACACCTGGGGCTGGTTCGCCCTGCGTCTGATCAACGGCTGGGCCACGGTCGGTGTGTTTCTGGTGATCGAAAGCTGGCTGCTGCTGGCGGGCGACGCGAAGATTCGCGGGCGCTTGCTCGCGTTGTACATGATCGTCTTGTACGGCGCCGGTGTGCTTGGGCAGGCAACGTTGGGCAAGATCACCGGGCTCAGCGACAGCGCACCGTTCATGGTCGCCGGCATGCTCGCTTCGTTGTCGGTGTTGCCGATCGTGATCCTGCCGCGCGTGTCGCCGCTGCTTGATCAGGTCGAGCCGCTCAAACCACGGCAACTGCTGGGCGTGACGCCGACCGGGCTGGTCGGCTGTTTCGGTTCAGGTGTGACCATCGCGGCGATTTACACCTTGCTGCCGCTGTATCTGCAGCGCAGTGGTCTGAATGTCGGTGAAGTCGGCAGCATGATGGCCTGGACGATCCTCGGTGCGATGCTCCTGCAATACCCGGTGGGACGCTGGTCTGATCGCAAGGATCGTTTGCAGGTGCTGACGATTCTGACGGTGGCGTGCACGGTGTTGTCGCTGGTGATCGTCTTGCTGCCGTTGTCCGCGACAATGCTCGCGGTAATGTTGTTTCTGCTCGGTGGCGGCGTATTCGCGCTGTACCCGGTTGCCGTCAGCCACGCCGCCGACCGCGCCCCGGCCGAAGCCTTGGTGCCGATGATTCAGGGCTTGCTGCTGATCAATTCGCTGGGCTCGGCGATCAGCCCGATGATGATCTCGCCGGTGATGAACTCGTTCGGTGCCAATGGTTTGTTCTGGGTATTTGCGCTGGTCAATCTGTGCATGGTCACCTTCTTCCTGTGGCGCCGTGGCAAACGCCCGGTTCCGGCCAATCCCGCGCCTTTTGCAGCGGCAGCGACGTTCTCGCCGACAGGTGCGGAACTGCGGGTGACCGAAGACTTGCGTCAGGCGGTGCAGGAGCATCCGCCGATGGTGGATGCATTGAGCGGCGAGCCTTCGCCGCAGTGCGAGACGCGCTAAGGGTTGCGCCAGTCTGCGCCAAGCGCAGGCTGGCTCGCGCCACTATTGGGATTCGTGGGTGATGTCCACGAGCGGAATCGGCTCAATGGCCCACGCGCGAATCTGACGACGTTCGGGGCTGGGTATTGCGCAGGCCTTGCGTCCGGTGAAGGTTCGCGCAAGACGCTCTTCATCGATGCGCCAGCCGCGCAACTCCAGTGCCTGCACATCTTTGCGAAAAGCAATCTGCAGCGCATCGGATTTCAACGAAACCTCCTGCTGAAAAGAGTCCGGCACACGTTCCGGCCGCACATTTTTCAGCACAGCGTGATCTTGTTCAAAGATACGGATGTTGCTCGCAATAAACCGGCGATCCAGCAGTCGCGAGCGCAAGAACGTTCTGCCCATCATCCACCAGGTGCGCGTGCGATTGGCGTCAATCGGGACATGCGCCGAGACGATGTAGATTCGCCAGTCGTTGGGCAACTCAAGCTCAAGCGTGGTGCACGGACCCGACAGATGAAACCCCGGAACAGTCACCACACTGACAAACTCGGTGGAGGATTTGCGTCTCAGCAACCCTTTGCGTGCCGGCCTGCGCATAAGCATTTGCGCGCTGCCGCTCCACGCATCGCTGTCGACCTCGAATGATTCAATCTCGGGATGATCCGGGTCGCCGAAGGTTGAGCCATGGACAAACGGTGCGTGCGCGAAGTCCAGGCCATTTTCGATAATCCGGTCCCAACTGGCCCGCCAGTCAAAGTGACCCGAGACCACACGGATGGCGGGATCGTCGATCCAGTCGAGCGCGGGCAACGGTGGACGCTCAGACTCCGGCAGATCACCTAAAAACGCCCAGATCCAACCGTAGCGCTCCAGCGTCGGGTAGGCATCGACGCGGGCCTTGGCGGGAATCCGCACGTCGGGCTGCGCCGGTATCAGCGTGCACACGCCATCACCGCCAAACCGCCAGCCGTGATAGGGGCACTGCACGCTGTTACCGACCTTGCTGCCGGCTGACAGTGAGCCGCCGCGATGCACGCAGATATCCGAAAGCACATGAGCGACACCCGCGTCATCGCGAAACGCCACGAACGGTTGTCCGAGCAATTGAACCGGCATCAGTCCATCAGTCAACTGTGACGATGGGAGAACGACATACCAGAGGTTTGTGAGCATGGGGGGCGTGTGATCCGTCAGTACGGTGAGTTCAGGTCAGAGAAACCTGACATTCAAACTAGATCAGGCGGCGCTGATTCGACAATCAGCCAAGCACTTTATAGATCTCTGCAACGACCTGAGTCGTTGCGGCTTCGATAGTTCCTTCGTTACGGCACAGCACCCAGCCATGATCGGCAACCGCCTGCTCGAACATCTCGCTACACACGACGTGCTCTGCGTGTTTCTGAATCACCGTGCCGCCCAGTCCTCTTGATCGGGCCGTTGCCCGCGCCCATGAAATATCCGGTGCGGTGACAACGCCGACATGCAGATCCGGCACGCGCACGCCTCGCTCGATGTTCAACTGCAGAATCTCGGCAAACGGCACGCTATGGCGAAATGCGGCATCCGACGGATACCAGCGATCGATCAGGATGATGCTGTTCAATGGCTGTTTGGGCAGCACTTCTTGGGAAATCCAGCGACGGCTATCCGCAAGGCGCTGACACACCGCCCACTCCAAATCCCGCGAGGGATGCCTGGCGAGTTGGTTGACCAGGGCCATGGTTTCGCCGCGGTATGGATCGCTTTTTCTCTCGCACAGCCGAATGACTTTGTGCTTGTCTGCTCGCAGCGCAGCGGTAACGGCCTCCAGCAATGTGGTTTTGCCGGTGCCCTTGGGCCCATCCAGAGAAATAAACAGCGGCAGCTTCATGGTTCACGCAACGATCGAGACATTGCTGAGCACTCTAACCTCATTTGCGCAAATCAATGAGCTGTTCCCTGCCCTTTGCCTACACTTGCTTGCCAAAGATGTTTACCCCTCTGCCAAAGGAGTCACCATGTCCAAGCTCTATCCGAGCATCGATCCCGAGGGATTGGTCGAGTATTCCGTGGTCTACACCGACCGCTCGCTCAATCACATGTCGCAGTCTTTTCAAGGCGTGATGAAGAACATTTCCACGGCCCTGAAACAGGTCTACAACGCCGAGGCGGTGGCGGTGGTTCCGGGCAGCGGCACTTTCGGCATGGAAGCGGTAGCGCGACAGTTCGCCACCGGCCAGCAGTGCCTGGTGATACGCAACGGCTGGTTCAGTTACCGCTGGAGCCAGATTCTGGACATGGGCAACATCCCGGCGGCCACCACGGTGCTGAAAGCCCGGCCGGTCGAAGCAGGTCACCAAGCAGCCTACGCCCCGCCGCCGCTGGACGAAGTACTGGCCGCCATCGCCGCACAGAAACCGCAGGTGGTCTTCGCGCCCCACGTTGAAACTTCATCCGGGATCCTCCTGCCCGACGACTACCTGCGGGCAGTCGGCGACGCCGTGCATGCGGTGGGTGGTCTGTTCGTGCTGGACTGCATCGCCTCCGGCACCATTTGGGTGGATATGCAGAAATGCGCCGTCGACCTGCTGATCAGCGCACCACAGAAAGGCTGGAGCGCCTCCCCTTGCTGCGCCCTGGTGATGTTCAGTGCTGCGCCGCTTGCGCGCATCGAACAAACGCAAAGCAGCAGCTTCGCCTGCGACCTGAAAAAGTGGCTGCAGATCATGCAAGCCTACGAACAGGGCGGACATGCCTATCACGCGACCATGCCCAGCGATTCCCTCGCGCGGTTCAACGAGGTGATGAAAGAGACGCAAGCTTACGGGTTCGACAAGGTTCGCGATGAACAACAGGCGCTGGGTAATCGGGTGCGGGCGTTGTTGACCGGCAAAGGCATCAAAAGCGTCGCCGCAGTCGGCTTTCAGGCCCCGGGCGTCGTTGTGAGCTACACCGATGATGCCAATATCAAGAACGGCAAGAAATTTGCCCAGCACGGTCTGCAGATCGCTGCCGGCGTGCCGCTGCAATGCGACGAACCGGCCGACTTCCAGACCTTTCGCCTCGGGCTGTTCGGGCTGGAGAAGCTGCAGAATATCGAGCGCACGGTCAGCCTGCTTGAGCAGGCACTAAATGAGGTGATGGTTGACTGATACCCAATGGTGCCCGCAGCAGATTCCGAACGTTTGAACTCGAGAAGGGCATCACGGCGAGCGCCCTTCTTTCATCGAGGCTCTTTTCAGTGGTCTGTCGGCTAGTTGGCCCCAGGGCCAATCAGCGAGCTTTCAATCTGCACGCCGGGCATCATTTGCTGCAAACCAGCGATCAGCTTGTCCCCTGCTTCAGTCAAGGCTTCAAGCGGCATCGCTGGCAAACTCTCCAGAATGAACCACATGTTCTGCGCATCGGCACCGAGGCGCGTTCTGACACCTTGCCGCCAATTCCAGCGGCGGCAGGTCACGCCTTTGTCATCACGCCAGACCACTTCGCCGGCATCCGGATACTCGACAGCAGGAACGCCCTCTTTCATCGTGTCAAACGGCTCGCTGCCTTTGGCGACGACAAGATGCGGAGCGCCTGCATAAGCCTCTATGTTTTCCCCACCCACCGGAATGGCGTACTCGATGCTGATGGCGTTGTAGAGATCGACGATGGGATCGAGGCTCGGCAAGGTCCCGTCACGTAAGACCCTTTTACGCAACGCTTCGGCTGAACAAGGCGTGCGCTGCGGCTTGGCCCCGAACTTTCTGAAGGCGTCAGCCCAGGCGGCAAGGTGAGCTTCGCCCCAGCTTGGACCACCCGCCTGCACAGCCTTGCAAGCATGATCCAGGGCGGCCCGGGCAACTTCAGGACGGGTGAGTGGTGCAGCTTCCACCACAATGCTCAGGGCCCGGAACTCCGGAGCCAGTTCTGCAACGGCTGGATCGATCAACGGCAGTACGGACTGCATAAAAAACCTCGAGGATTCAAATGGTGTTTCATGCTATCTATCGATGACCGATTTAGTCAATATAATGACCACCATGATCCACTTCAGTGGCTGAGTCGATTGACGCCACGATCGTTAAGGGCCGAAAATTCCGGCACTTTTTTTCATGAACCTGATCAATGACCATGAATGCCAGCTTGTCGACTACCCCGGGTGCTGATGCTCAAGCCGTCAGCCTGGCCGTTGCGCGGACACTCAAACAAGCCCGCAAGGCACAGAAAATCACGCTGGACGAGCTTTCTCGGCGCTCAGGCGTGAGCAAAGGAATGGTCGTCGAAATAGAAAAATGCACCGCGAATCCCAGTATCGGCATTCTTTGCAAAATCGCCGCCGCGCTGGGCCTGTCGGTTGCCGACATCGTCAATGTGACCGAGGCACCCTCTGCCCATATCATCGACAGCCAGGATATCCCAACGCTCTGGACCGGTGACCTTGGAGGCACCGCGCGACTCCTTGCAGGAACGTCCGGCCCGAACATGATCGAGTTATGGCGCTGGGAAATGCATCCAGGTGAATCGTTCGCTTCACCGGGGCACCCTCAAGGCACGCTTGAACTGTTCCATGTAGAGAAAGGCACGTTGAAATGCATGATCGGGGAAACAGAGCTGATCATTCCTGCCGGGAGTTCGGCAGTGGCGAAAACCGATGTGCCTCACTCCTACTCCAACGCGGGCAGATCCAAATTGGTGTTCACCATGTCCGTGACCGAGATACATCAGTAGATACCCGACATTCGGGTGCAGTCTTCATGACATAACCGTCAGTAGTTGAAGTCGTGCCCCAGCTCACTCTGCATCCACTCCAGAAATCTCCTGACCCGAGGAAAGCCGGCATGCGCTCTCGGGAACACCAGGTGGTGCGCGGTGATCGGCGCACTCAAGCCTGGCGTCACTTCGACTAAAGCGCCGCGCGCCAGATAATCCTGAGCAAGCAGCGTGCTTTCCAACGCGAACCCAAGCCCGTGACTGGCCGCCTCCAATGTCATGTAGGAGCGGTCAAAGCTGAGTGAATAGGGTTTTTCAGGACGCGACAGGCCATGTTGAGCAAACAGTTGCGGCCACTTGATCAGCGTCGCTTCCGACAGGATCAGATTGCAGTCGAGCAAATCCGCGACTGTGCGGATCGGGCGTTGCTGCAGCAATTTCGGCGACGCCAGCACGGCAATTTTTTCATTGCGCACCGTACGGACTTCGAAACTTGGCCAATTGGGCATGCCGTGACGGATGTCGACATCGATCTTGTCGCGACTGAAATGCAGTGATTCGTAAGAACACGACAGATTGAGCTGGATGTCAGGATGACTCTGGCGAAACTGTTCCAGCCGCGGCATCAGCCAGAGCAGCCCGAAGCTGGGCGACGAGTGCAACCGTAGGCAATCGAGGCTGACATCGCTGGCGGCACGCTCTGTCGCCACCGCGAGGCTGTGCAGAATGCCGGACACTTCGGTCAGGTATTGCTCGCCCACCGGCGTCAAGGTCACGCCCCTGGCTGTTCTGAGAAATAACTGACGCCCGATCATCGCCTCCAGTTTGGCCAATTGGTGACTGACCGCTGACGGGGTCAAATCCAGCAACTCGGCGGCGCGGGCAACGTTGCCGAAGCGTGCCGTTTGTTCAAAGGCCTGAATGGCTTTCAGGGGTGGCAGGGTCGCAGGTGCTTCGCCAGATGAACTCATGATGATTGTTTTTCCGCTGCAAGTGGCTTGGGCCGGGCTTGTGGCTATTCAAGCATCGGCAGACAGCGCTGGCGAGTGCTGAATTTTTTTTCAGCACTCAGTGAAGTTTGCGTTATTGCTCAGGGCCGGTCTGGAGGACAAGCTGAGTCATCGGTTCTTTGCGGACCGAACCCATAAAAACAATTAGAGGAACACCTCCATGCTTCTCCAAGGCAAAGTCGCAATCATCACCGGTGCCGCATCTGCCCGTGGCATCGGTCGCGCTACCGCGACGACGTTCGCACAACAAGGCGCACGTGTCGTCATTCTCGATCTGGATGCCTCCGCAGCACGCGACGCCGCTGCGTCGTTGGGCGAAGGTCACCTGGGACTGGCGGCTAACGTGGCCGACGAGGCGCAGGTTCAGCAAGCCGTCGCCACCATCATCGAGCACTTCGGGCGCATTGATATCCTCGTCAATAACGCCGGCATCACCCAGCCACTCAAGACCCTCGACATTCGTCCTTCGGACTATGACAAGGTGCTGGACGTCAGCCTGCGCGGCACCCTGCTCATGTCCCAAGCGGTGATTCCGCTCATGCGTCAACAAGCCTGCGGCAGCATCGTCTGCATGTCCTCCGTGTCTGCCCAACGCGGTGGCGGCATTTTCGGCGGCCCGCATTACAGCGCGGCCAAGGCCGGTGTGCTGGGGCTGGGCAAAGCCATGGCGCGGGAGCTGGGCCCCGACAACATTCGCGTCAACTCCATCGCGCCGGGCCTGATTCACACCGACATCACCGGCGGCCTGATGCAGGACGAGCGCCGTCACGCCATCATCGAAGGCATTCCGCTGGGTCGCCTAGGTGAGGCGCAGGACGTCGCCAACGCTGCGCTGTTTCTCGCCAGCGACTTATCCTCTTATCTGACTGGCATCACTTTGGATGTGAACGGCGGCATGCTGATTCACTGAGTACTTCTGGGCGGGCCTGTGCGGCCCGTGCGGTTCTGGATCGATGATGCAGCCGGGCCTGATGGTCTGGCGGTCAATAAAAACAAGAGATCAGACCATCATGACTACCCTGTCGCTCGAAGCGGTTTCGACCGTGCGCTCCTCTGCCTATCGCAAAACCGCCTGGCGTCTGATGCCCTTTCTGATGCTGTGCTATTTGTGCGCCTATCTGGATCGGGTCAACGTCGGCTTCGCCAAGCTGCAAATGATGAACGATCTGGCCCTCAGCGAAACGGTCTACGGACTGGGCGCCGGCGTGTTCTTCATCGGCTATTTCCTCTGCGAAGTGCCGAGCAACATCATTCTGCACAAGGTCGGTGCGCGTGTGTGGATCGCGCGGATCATGATCACCTGGGGCATCGTTTCGGCGCTGTTCGCCTTCGTCGAAACCGCGTGGCAATTCTATGCGTTGCGCTTTCTGCTGGGGATTGCCGAAGCCGGTCTGGCGCCGGGCCTGTTGCTCTACCTCACCTACTGGTTTCCGTCCTACCGTCGGGCACGCATGACCGTGTTGTGGTTCATCGCCATTCCGCTGTCAGGCATGGTCGGTGGTCCGCTTTCCGGCTGGATCATGAACCACTTCGCCGGCGTGCACGGTTGGGCCGGCTGGCAGTGGATGTTCGTTCTGGAGGCGGTACCGACCGTCATCGTCGGGCTGCTGGTGCTGAGCTATCTGAAAGACGGCGTGCATCAGGCCACCTGGCTGAATGACGAAGAAAAAGCCCTGATCACTCGCGAACTGGCCGAAGACGATCAGCAAAAAGTCACCCACGCCTCGGTTGGCGAATTCATTCGCGATCGCCGTCTGTGGCTGCTGGCGGCCATCTACTTCTGCGTGGTCATGGGCCAGTACGCAATCACCTTCTGGCTGCCCACACTGGTGCGCAATGCAGGGGTTTCCGACCCGCTGCACATCGGTTTCATGACCAGCCTGCCCTACCTGTGCGCCATCGTCGCGATGTTGTTGGTGGGCCGCAGTGGTGACAAACATCGCGAACGCCGCTGGCACCTCATCGTGCCGATGATTGCCGGTGCGATCGGCTTGAGCCTGGCGGCGATGATGGGCGGCAACTCAACGCTGTCGATCCTCAATCTGTGCCTGGCCGCTTCCGGCATTTTGTCGGCGACGTCGCTGTTCTGGATGCTGCCCACCACGCTGCTCGGCGGGGTGTCTGCCGCCGCTGGCATCGCCGCGGTCAACAGCTTCGCCAATCTCGCCGGGTTCTGCTCGCCTTATCTGATCGGCTGGATCACCACCCTGACCGGCTCCAGCGCCATCGGCATGTACCTGATTACGGGCGTGCTGTTCCTCGGCGCCAGTCTGGTCCTGCGCATTCCCGCCGCCCTGGTCAATCGTTGAGTTAACGGAGTTTCATCATGACGACTAATCTTTCACACGCTTCATCCCTGAGCCTGACGGAGCGCGCGCACAACATTCGCCGCCACGCGCTGCGCATGGGCCAGGTCCAGGGTCAGGGCTACGTCGGCCAGGCACTCGGCGCTGCCGATCTGCTGGCGGTGTCTTACTTTCATGCGATGAATCATCGCCCCGCAGATCCTGAATGGGAGCAGCGCGATCGCTTCTACCTCTCCATCGGTCACTACGCCATTGCGCTGTACGCAGCGCTGATCGAAGCCGAAATCATCCCGCTCGAAGAGCTGGAAACCTACGGCTCGGACGACAGTCGCCTGCCGATGTCGGGCATGGCCGCCTACACCCCGGGCATGGAAATCACCGGCGGCTCGTTGGGTCAGGGGCTGGGCATCGCTGTCGGTGCCTGCCTGGGCCTCAAGCGCAAAGATTCGCCCTCCTTCGTCTACAACCTGCTGTCCGATGGCGAGTTGAACGAAGGCTCGACCTGGGAAGCGGTGATGTCGGCTTCGCACTGGCAGCTCGACAACCTGATCGCCATCGTCGACGTCAACAACCAGCAAGCTGACGGTCACTCCAGTGAAATCCTTTCGTTCGAACCCATCGTCGATCGCTGGCAGGCGTTTGGCTGGTTCACCCAGCGCGTCGACGGCAATGATCTGGAGGCGCTGGTCAGCGCATTCGATGCCGCGCGCAATCATTCTGGCAGCCAACCAAGAGTGATCATCTGCGACACCAAAATGGGCAAAGGCGTGCCCTTCCTGGAAACCCGCGAGAAAACCCACTTCATCCGTGTGGAAGAGCACGAATGGGACCTGGCGCTGCGCAATCTTGAAGAAGGAAAAAACCAATGAACAACGCCGTCAAAACACCCATGACGACTGCCGAACCGGGCAAGAAACGCCTGACTACATCGGCGATGATTGCGTCCATTGCTTCGGAGGGCCAAGCCACCAAAGCCGCACCCTTCGGTCATGCGCTGGCGGCGCTGGCCGATCAGCGCCAGGACATCGTCGGCCTGTCCGCCGACCTGTCCAAATACACCGACCTGCACATCTTTGCCAAGGCCCACCCGGACCGGTTCTATCAAATGGGCATGGCCGAACAACTGCTGATGAGTGCAGCCGCGGGCATGGCCCGTGAAGGCTTCGTCCCCTTTGCCACGACCTATGCGGTGTTTGCTTCGCGGCGTGCCTATGACTTCATCTGCATGGCCATCGCCGAGGAAAACCTCAACGTCAAAATCGTCTGCGGCCTGCCCGGTCTCACCACCGGATACGGCCCCAGCCACCAGGCCACCGATGACCTGGCCATCTTCCGTGCCATGCCCAACCTGATGATTGTCGACCCCTGCGATGCCCTGGAAATCGAACAGGCCGTACCCGCGATCGCCGCGCATCAAGGGCCTGTGTACATGCGTTTGCTGCGCGGCAACGTACCGCTGGTGCTCGACGAGTACGGCTATCAGTTCGAGATCGGCAAAGCCAAAACCCTGCGCACCGGTAACGATGTGCTAATCATCTCCACCGGCCTGATGACCATGCGTGCACTGGAAGCCGCCAAGGAACTGCAAGCCGATGGCGTGGATGTCGCCGTGTTGCACGTACCGACGATAAAGCCGCTGGATGAACAAACCATTCTTGCCGAGGCACGCAAATCCGGTCGTCTGGTGGTTACCGCAGAAAACAGCTCGATTATTGGCGGACTCGGCGAGGCCGTTGCCGGGGTGCTGTTGCGTAACGGAGTCACGCCAGCGTTCAGGCAGATCGCATTGCCGGATGCGTTTCTGGACGCGGGGGCACTGCCGACATTGCACGATCGTTACGGCATTTCTACCCAGGCCGTCTGTGCGCAGATCAAGCTCTGGCTGGACCGCTGACCGATCAGGGCGCTTATGGACAAGCGCCCTACAACTCGCGGACAACGAACAACTTGTACGATGTCCTATCACAAGGTATTACTACGTCTCCCACAAAAAAAATAAAACCACGGAGATCGCTACATGGACTCATCCCTGTCCGCTCGACCTGAAAGCCCTGACCGAGCGCAAGGCAATACCCGCCGCAGCTTCCTGAAAAAATCGCTCGCTGTTTCCGCCACGCTCGCCACCGTCGGCAGCACCGCACTGATGCGGATCGCCGAGGCCGCCGAACCCTTGAGTCAGCGCTACCCTGATCCGCTGATTCACATCCTCGACGACAGCTTCCTTGAGCTGCGCATTTTCAACGCCAGTGTTGAAAAACTTGCCACCGGTATGCGCTGGGCTGAAGGGCCGGTGTGGGTCGGTGATGGCCGCTATTTGCTGGTCAGCGACATCCCCAATAATCGCATCATGCGCTGGGACGAAATCACCGATACCTTCTCCGTTTACCGCGAACACTCCAACTTCTCCAACGGCATGTGCCGGGATCGCCAAGGGCGTTTGATTGTTTGCGAAGGCTCCACCACCACCAGCGAAGGCCGGCGCATCACGCGCACCGAAGCCAATGGCACTCTCACTGTTTTGGCCGACAGTTTCGACGGCAAGCCCTTCAACTCGCCCAACGACATCGTCTGCAAAAGTGACGGATCGATCTGGTTCACCGACCCGCCCTTCCAGACCAGCAACAACTACGAAGGTCACAAAATCACCCCGAGCCAACCCCACGCCGTGTACCGCATCGACGGCGAGAGCAAAAAAGTCACTCGGGTCATCGATGATCTCAACGGCCCCAACGGCCTGTGCTTTTCGCCCGATGAGAAGACCCTGTACGTCGTTGAAGGTCGCGCCAAGCCCAATCGCCTGATCTGGGCGATCGCGGTGAAGGACGATGGCACACTCGGCGAACGCCGCAAGCACATCGAAGGGCTGGAATACGCCGCCATCGACGGCATTAAATGCGACGAAGCAGGCAACCTGTGGTGCGGCTGGGGCGGCAATGGTGACCCCAAGGCCGACCTGGAAAAACTCGACGGCGTGCGCGTTTTCAATCCGCAAGGCAAGGCCATCGGGCACATTTCCCTGCCTGAGCGCTGCCCGAATTTGTGCTTTGGGGGACGCGAAGGGAATCGATTGTTCATGGCCAGCAGTCACTCGATCTATTCGCTGTTTGTGAATACCCGTGGGACTACGTTTGCGTTGTAAAAGCGAGGTTCGTCTCGCGATAGATTCGTGAGTATCGGAACAAATTTACTGTTCGAGGCGGTAGCAACTGCCAACCGGGTTGCGTTTGTTAATTAAGTTCATCCAAGAAGTCAGGCCGTTGGGCTTATAACGCCAACGGTCGATTCTGCATGGTCAAGATCAACAGGCGCTTTGCGCTTAATGTCGTAACACGGGTGGTCGTGATCGGGGGCTGGCGACCAGAAATGTTCACCCCTGCATCATCAGAACCAGTCGCAGCCCTCCTGGGCCAGGTTCGTCTCGAGGAATTCCCCCCTATACATGGCCCCACCCGTTGCCAACCGGTAACATGCCGCATCCGAATACACACACTGGTATGCCTATGCTCACGGTTCAGGATCTGATCAATATCGAACTGTTGAGACTCGTACCCGTCGCCGGTCTGGCTGGCACTGGCAGGCACATCACCTGGGCCCATGCCGTTGAACTGCCCGACCCGTGGCGCTGGATTTCACCCGGCGATCTGGTCATGACCACTGGAATGGGAATGCCCAGCGGCGCGCAGGATCAGGTTAAGTGGCTGGAGCAACTGGTGCAGAGCAACGCCAGCGCATTGGTTGTCGCTCCCCGCGCGGATGCGCCACAGCTCTCGCCACAGATCCTGGAGGCCGCAGACCGTCTATTGTTCCCCATGCTGCAAGCCAGTTTCGAACTCGAGTTCGTGAAACTCTCCCACTACGTGATTGAAAGTGTTCTCCAGGCCCAGCGCGAACGCTTCAATGCCAGTGAGCGTCTGTTCCAGACTTACGCCGAAGCGCTGCACAAAGCGCCTGACATGGCCGGCCGCCTGTCTATCCTGGCCCACTCACTCAATCTGACACTGGCGATTGAGGACGTCCAAAGCGGCAACACCATTCTCGACACCGGATGGACCACAACGCAGGTGCCAGAACAGGTCGAGCGCATCCCGATCGGTGGCCGCACGCGCGCAGCCTTGAGGATGGCCCACCCCGGCAAACGCACGCAGGGTGACTCCATTCTGATGCGGTCGCTGGTCGGCCTGCTGGGCGTGGAGCTGGAGCGACTGATGATCCACCGCGATCAACAACGGGAGGAAGGCTCGGCCTTACTGCGCAGCCTGCTGGAGAACGAGACCGAATTGACCCTCGCTCGCCCACTTCTGGAACGTCGAAGCCTTAACGGCACGCTGGTAAGCCTCGCGATACAACCTGGCGTCAATGGTCCCTGGTCTGCGGATGAACTGCACCATGCCCCTGCGTTACACCACTCGACGCCATTGCTGTTAGCGGATAAAGGTCTGCTGTTGGCGCTCTGCCGGGACGATATGAACGCTATTGATACGCTGCGGGCGAGTCTCGGTACAGACACTGTAATCGGCATTAGCGGGGCCATTGCAATGGCCACTGGTTTTCGTGAAAGCATCCGTCAAGCGCGCCTGGCATTGACTCAGGCACAAGAGCTGGGTGCACCGACATTGCGTTATGGTGAAGCCGAAACCGGGCTGATCATGGCGCCCAAATCCCTGGAAGAAGCCCGGGCACTGGTGGGTCGCTACCTTGGTCCGCTCATCGAGCACGACCGCATCCAGAGTGCAGCGCTGTTGAAGACGCTCATCACCTTTCTTGAAAACGACGGCAACTGGAAAGCCACCGCCATCGACCTAGAGGTGCACCGCCAGACGCTCGTCTACCGGCTCAAGCTGGTGGAACAACTGACCGGCATCAAACCCACCACAACCCAAGGCATCGCGCGCTTCTGGATTGCAATCCAGGCTGGCAAGAACACCGAACTGTTCGAGGACAATCGCTGAAATGCAAACGGCCCCGCTGCGTGGGCGGGGCCGTTGACGTTCAACTAGCGCAATGCGTCAGTTGCTGGTCGGCATTGCGAACTCCGCGCCTTTGGCAATCGACTGTGGCCAGCGTTGCATGATGCTCTTCTGGCGGGTGTAGAAGCGTACCCCCTCCTCTCCGTAGGCATGCATATCGCCGAACAGGCTCTTCTTCCAGCCGCCGAAACCGTGCCATGCCATAGGCACCGGGATCGGCACATTGATGCCGACCATACCCACCTGGATCCGCCGGCCGAACTCGCGGGCAATGTGACCGTCACGGGTGTAGCAGCTCACACCATTACCGAACTCGTGGTCGTTGATCAGTTGCACCGCCTCAGCGAAATCCTTGACCCGCATGCACGCGAGTACCGGACCAAAGATCTCCTCCTTGTATATGCGCATGGAGGGGGTGACATCATCGAACAACGTACCGCCCATCCAGAAGCCGTCGCCGCAGCCTTCGCCAGCAGCCTCACCATTAAAACCCCGGCCATCGACCAATAGCGTCGCGCCTTCCTTGATGCCCTGCTCGATATAGCCGGTGATGCGTTCGTGGGCAGCGCGAGTAACGATCGGCCCCATCTCGGCTTCCAGATTGGTACCGTCAAGCACCTTCAGCGTGCGGGTGCGTTCGATCAGTTTGGGCATGACCTTGTCGGCTGTTTCGTCGCCCACGAACACCGCAACGCTGATTGCCATGCAGCGCTCGCCTGCTGAACCGTAGGCCGCGCCAATCAGCGCGTCGACGACTTGGTCGATATCCGCGTCGGGCATCACCACCAAGTGATTCTTGGCCCCGCCCAAAGCCTGAACACGTTTGCCGTGGCGGGCGCCGACCTCATAGATGTGGTTGGCAATGGGTGTGGAACCGACGAAGGAAATCGCCTGCACGTCGGGGTGTTCGAGCAGCGCGTTTACCGCTTCCTTGTCACCTTGCACAACGTTGAAGACGCCGTCCGGCAGGCCGGCTTTTTTGAGCAGTTCGGCAATGAACAGGCTCGGGCTCGGGTCGATCGGACTGGGCTTGAGCACGAAGGTGTTACCGGTCGCCAATGCCACCGGGAACATCCACATCGGCACCATGACCGGGAAGTTGAACGGTGTGACACCTGCCACTACGCCGAGCGGTTGGCGCAGCGTCCAGTTGTCGATATTGGTACTGACCTGATCGGTGAAGTCGGTCTTGAGCAATTGTGGCGCGCCGCAGGCGAACTCGACGATCTCGATGCCGCGCATCACTTCGCCTTGGGCGTCGGTAAACACCTTGCCGTGTTCGGCGGTGATCAACCGGGCCAGGTCGTCACGGTGTTCGTTGAGCAGCGCCAGGAATTTGTTGAGTACTCGTGAACGACGCAAAGGCGACAGATTGCTCCAGGCCGGGAACGCCGCCTGGGCGCTAGCGACGGCGGAGTCCACGTCGGCATGGCTGGCCAGTTGCACCGTGCCGGTTACAACACCGGTCGCGGGATTGTAGACCGGCTGTTGCAGGCCGCTGGTAGCTTGCGTAAGCGTGCCGGAGATCCAGTTTGTAATGGTGTTTGTCATGGATTTTCTCTCAATCTTGGATAATGCGCAGAGTGATTTGTGTCGTCGGCGAAACGGGAGATCAATAGATCGCGTAGACCTTCCTGACCGTCTCGATCACATCCCAGCGCCCGGTCCATCCAGGTGGCAGGATGATCAGGTCGCCGCTGGTCACCAGCACCTCTTCACCGGAAGCGTCATCGGTTAGCACCGCGCGGCCAGAGATGATGTAAGTGAATTCGGTGTCAGGGCGATCGACCACCGGCCAACCGCCTGGCTGGCACTCCCAGACACCGAGGTTTCCGACTGCCTCGGGTGCCAGTTGCTGGAGTGCTATCTGTGGGTCGCCTTTGTCCGCTCCGGCACGCTGGCCCGCCGGTTTCAACGGCAGCGACTCGATGGCGGCAGCCTTGATAATCGTGAAAGTTGTCACAGCATTTCTCCTGTTAATGCGCACCGGTCAGCTTTTCTAGCAACTTCGCAGTACGGGATGGACGGTGGGTGATGCGTTCTTCGAAATCGCTCAGTGAGGCGGCGGCGAGACCACCGTTGATGCCGATCCAGCGCAGTGGCTCAGGCTCCCACGATGGCGAGCGATGATTGACGAAAGGCAATGCGTTAATGTCTTCGTCTTGTTCCAGAATCAGATTGCGCAAGACACGCCCGGCCAGATTGCTGGTGGCGACGCCGTCGCCAACGTAGTTGCCGGCCCATGCAATGCGGTTCTTGCGATCCATGCTCACGGTCGGACACCAGTCACGAGAAACACCGAGTGCGCCACCCCAACGATGGGTGATGCGTGCGTCCGCCAGCGCCGGGAAAAACTCGATCAGCGTCTCGTGGATTTTGCTATGCACGTTGTCCACCAAATCAGCCTGCTCGCTGATCCGTGAGCCCCATTGATAGGGAGCACCGCGACCACCGAACACCAGTCGCCCTTCTGTCGTCACCTGTGCGTATACGCGCAGGTGGCGCATGTCATTGAAAGCCTGGCGATGATCGAGGTTTAACCTGGCAAGCAGGTCACGTGGTAAGGGCTCTGTAGCCAATACCAGTGAGTACAGCGGGATGACGAAACGCGAGTAACCGGGTTGTTGCGAGGTGAAGGCTTCCGTGGCGCGCACGGTAAATCCTGCCCTCACCGAACCCTTCGCTGTGTGCACCATTCCTGGCGCATGCTCTGTGACGGCTGAGCCCTCATAGATCTTCGCCCCCATCCGCTCAACCAGCTTCGCCAGACCACGCACCAGTTTGCCTGGGTGAATCAGCGCGCAATGTTCGGTGTACAGACCGCCCAACACACCCTGGGCGCCGAGCCTGGCGCTGGCTTGCGCAGCATCCAGAGCCTGCCACTGGTCCGGCAGACCAAAGCGCGTCGACGCGTCGACCGTTGCCCGCACCCGATCAAGCTGCGGTGCACTCCGGGCCAGTGAGAGAAAGCCCTGCTTGGCATAGTCCGCCTCGACGCCTTCCAGCTTGAGCACTCGACCGATTTCATCGACCGTATCGTTCATGGCGAACTGCAGATTCAGCGCAGCCTGGTGGGAGTACATCTGCGCCACCCGGTCGAGGGAAATCGGGAAAATCGCCGATGCCCAGCCGCCATTACGTCCGGAGGCGCCGAAGCCGACCTGGTGTTTTTCCAACAGCACCACGCGCAGGGACGGATCACTCTTGAGCAGGTAATACGCCGTCCACAGCCCGGTGTACCCCGCGCCGATGATGACGACATCGGCCTGCTCTGCGTTTTCCAAGCGCTCGCGATGCTCGCTGGCCTCGAACCAGAGGGGCTGATTGGGTAACTGGGTCAAATCAAATTTCGCTGACATTTATTGGCTTCCTACCCTGAACATGGGGCCTATCTGAAACAGCTGTGTGCGTTAAAGATTGCTCGCCGGACCGGCCTTGGCGGTGGCGTTGCTACGACGTGCGCGAGACATACGCAACAAAGCGTAGGAGGCGGCTATCGCAGCAATCGCCAGCAGGCATTGCACAAGGCTGATCCGCATCGTCGGGTCAAAAGCCATGCTGACCAGTACGGCGATAATGGCGGCAGTGACCAAGAGCGGCAGCCAAGGATGGCCCCACATGGCGAATTTCAGCGTCCCCTCTGCCACCCATTTGGGGCGAAGCTTGATTTGCGACAGGCAGATAACCAGGTAGACGAACAGGAACACCGTGCCGGAGGAGTTGATGAGGAACTGGAAGACGGTGTCGGGCCAGAGTGCTGCGATGACCACACAGCCATACCCCACCAATGTCGAGGCGAGCACGCCACGTACCGGCACGCCCCTTTTGCTGACGGCAGCGATCCAGCGCGGCGCCTCATCATTTGAAGCAAGCACAAACAGCAGGCGTGACGAGGTGTACAGCCCGGCGTTAAGTACCGACAGAACTGCCACCAAAATCACCACGGTGAGCATGTCGCCCGCACCTGGAATGCCGATGTGTTCAAGGGTGGTCACGAAGGGGGATTTGCCTGGAACGATGTCGGTCCACGGCTGTGCGACGACGATGAAGAACGTCGCCAGCACGAAGAACACCAAGATTCGCACCATCACGGTATTGACGGCCTTGCGGATGTTGCGCGAAGGGTCTTCGGACTCGGCCGCGGCGAGCGTGGCCACTTCCACGCCGGTCATCGAGAAGATGACCACCACGACCCCGGTGAACAAGGACCCTACGCCGTGGGGGAGGAAACCGCCATGATCCGTAAGGTTGCTGAAACTAGCTGTCGAGCCCGGCCAAAGATTGAAAACATAGGCACCCGCCACTGCCAGGAACACCACAATGGCCACGACCTTGATGCCGGCGAACCAGTATTCGGCTTCCCCGAAAGAGTGCACAGACATCAGATTCAGCAAGGTCATGCTAACCATCAGACCAAGGGCAATCACCCAGACCGGCAGGTCAGGGAACCAGCCATTGATGATCTGCCCGCCGACAACGGCCTCGAAGCCGACGACGATGACCCAGAAATACCAGTACAGCCAACCCGTCATGTAGCCCGCCGACCGGCCAAAAGCCATACGAGCGTAGTCAACGAACGAGCCTTTCGATGGATGCGCAGCAGCCATTTCACCGAGCATCCGCATCACGAGGGCAACGATCAGACCGGTGATGGCATAAGTGATAAAAGCGCCCGGCCCCGTTGACGCGATTACCGCGCTGGAGCCTACAAATAACCCTGCGCCAATGACTCCACCGAGCGCCAACATGCTTATGTGCCGCGTCTTGAGTGCACGCTTCAAGCGCGGATCGTGTTCTGACTGAATAGGCATTGCTCGTCTCCTTTTGTTTTAGTAATCGACACTGCCTATTCAAAGGGTATGCACGTTAGACGAGGGTGAAAATCGTCATATTCCACACCACTCAACGTTCGACTATACAAATGTATGAGGAGCAATTTTTAAGCTAAGAGGACTGCTTTATTTCATCGAACGGGCAACTGTCGATATCAAAAGCCGGGATGGCAAAAATGTAAGGGCCGGAGGGAAGATTGAATTTTGCAGTGGCGTATTTAACGCTGAGTTATCTGCTTTGGAGGATTGAGCACTCGGCACTATTTCCGCGGCCAGGCTCTCGAGACGAGCGTCTTCTCTGTCAATAAGGAGCAAGTTGGCCGAACTATCCACTGCGAGCTGCTGCTTTCGGCCGAAAAGCGGACGTTCACAGATAAACACGTCCTAACGTCAGACACCTCCCGATTGTGTTCGGAATTGATAAAAGTCTTTCCCGGATTCACGCCTGTTTGCGCAAAACCCTCAAGCCTAAAGTTCGTCCTGCCAGCAACATCACACTTACTTTAGGAAATCTCATCATGAAAACGGCAATGATCATCGTCGCACTCTTGGGCTTCAGCTCTGTGGGAGCAGCGCAGGACGGGACTGCAACGACTAAACAGGTCGAGCAATATCGCTACGGCACCCACCTGGACGTCGCCAAGGTCATCTCTGAAGACCCGGTGCCGGATGTTTGCGCAGTGGTACCGACGCACATGACCTACCAGGATTCGCAAGGCAAACGCCACGTACTGGCCTATAACGTCATGGGCCGTTGCAGCCAGGGTTAAGTCAGCTGTTCGCCGATCATTGCGCCTCGGAGAGTGGTCTCATCGAGGCGCAAATACCTTTTTGCTCCGCAGCGTTTCAATCGATAAGTTCTTTGGCCGTGGCTGCCAGCTGACTGCCAACCCGATCTTTCAGCGTTTCAATAAACCGGGTGATTTTTGCATCGACGAACTGCCGAGAGGTATAGACGGCATACACGTTGCGCTCATAGGTATGGTAGTCAGGCAAAACCCGCACGAGCCTGCCGGAACGCAAATCATCGATGGCCGTGAACCCGGCCAGCAAGCCAATCCCCGCGCCCTCTCGAATGGCCAGCGCCATCGCATCCATATCGTTAACGCTGAAACTTGCCCCTGTCGGGACAAATGTCGCGTCCCCCGCCTTGCTCTTGAGCTGCCACTCGTCCCGCACGTAGTCCACGGTGCCCAGCAACAGACACTGGTGATCGCGCAGATCTTCAGGTGTTTCCGGGGCCGCATGCCTAGTCAGGTAGTCTGGCGACGCCACCAGCACACAATGGCTGACACCGATCTTCTGGCTGACATACGCCGAATCGGGTAGCGCGCGGGCGATCAGAATCGAGACGTCCAGTTGATCTTCCAACAGGTTTGGCATGCGTTGCGAGAGCAATAAATCCACGGTCACTTCCGGGAATTGCTGACGGTACTCCAGCACGGCCCCCGTAACCAGATGTCGAGCCAGCCCAGGAACGCAATGCACCCGCAATGTACCTCGTGGTTCCAGCGCGGCATTGCTGGCTTCGGCTTCCGCACTCTCCAGATCAGCGAGAATTTTCGTGCAGCGCTCATAGAAGCGTCGGCCCGCATCGGTGACCGAGAGGCGTCGGGTCGAGCGTTGCAACAGACGTGCGTCGAGCACGTTTTCCAGCGCCGATACAGCACGCGAGACGTTACCGACGGTGGAATCCAGATGATTGGCCACGGCCGTGAAACTGCCCATCTCGACAACCTTTATGTACACCGACATGTTCGAAAGTTTATCCATCGCGACCTTCCTGTAGATCTGACGCTCTCCCGTGATAGCGCGCACTTTTTCCGGATGCTACACGTTCGGCCCGCGGCTCGATATTACCTCTGGCGACAACAATGATTCCCTCTGGCCCGTCTAAATCAATGCCCCCTCCTTCCATAGACTTGGTTGCACAGGCTGCCTGAACCGGCGCCGGGTTTCTTACGAATTTCTGACAACCAACTGAAGGGCACATCATGAAAACCTCCTACGACCCGCTTTATCTTTTCATCGGTGGTGAATGGATCAGTGCCGAAGGGCGCGATACCGCTGCTGTCGTCAACCCGGCGACCGGCCGGGAAATCGGCCGCGTCCCGCTTGCCACCGCAGGCGATCTTGATCACGCCTTGGAAGTGACTCGCCTGAGCTTCGAGCAATGGCGCCAGACCGTGCCTGACCAACGCGCCAAGATCCTCAAGCGTGCCGCCGACCTGATCCTCGAACGTGCGCCGCAGATCGCCGCGCAGATGACCCTGGAGGAAGGCAAACCGCTGGGTGAAAGCCTGGATGAAGTGACCCGTGCGGCGGAGTACTTTGAATGGTTCGCCGAAAGCGCCCGGCGTATCGATGGCCGTGTGGTCCCGGCCAACCGGCCAGGCGTGCTGCAACTGGTCAAACGCCAGGCCATCGGCCCAGTGGCCGCATTCACACCGTGGAATTTCCCGGCCATCACCCCGGCACGCAAACTCTCGGCAGCACTGGCCGCCGGTTGCAGCGTCATTCTCAAACCGGGTGAGGAAAGCCCCTCCACAGCGTTGGCCCTGGCGCGTGCACTCGACGATGCAGGATTGCCCAAGGGGGTTTTGCAAGTGGTCTTCGGCGTACCGGATCAAGTGTCCAGCCATCTGATCGCCTCGCCGATCATTCGCAAAGTGACCTTCACCGGCTCGGTGCCTATCGGTCGCCTGCTGTCTGCACGCGCTGCCGAAGGCGTGAAGCCCATCACCCTTGAGCTGGGTGGACACGGACCGGTGCTGGTGTTCGAAGATGCCGACATTGAAAAAGCCGCCATTGAGGGCGTCGCTAACCGCTTTCGCGGCACCGGGCAGGTGTGCATTTCATCCACTCGTTTTCTGATCCAGCGTGGTGCCTATCAAGCCTTTGTCGATCACTTTGTCGCGGCGACCCAAGCCCTGAGAATCGGTGACGGCCTGCATCCGGATACTCAGGTCGGACCTTTGGCCAACCCAAGGCAATTGGCAAAGATGGAAGAACTGGTCGCCGATGCCGTTGAAAAAGGCGCTCGGGTATTGGCCGGTGGTGAAGCCTTGTCTGGCGAAGGCTACTTCTTCCAACCCACGGTTCTGGCAGATGTGCCGATGAACGCCCGCGTCATGCACGAAGAACCCTTTGGCCCCATCGCCGTACTGATGCCGTTCGATGAACTGGCCGATGGACTGCGAGAAGCCAACCGCCTGCCCTACGGACTCTCGGCCTACGCGTTCACCTCCAGCGCGCGCACGGCCATTGATGTCGCCGACGGATTGGAGGCCGGGATGATCGGCATCAACCAATACCGCATCGTCGCAACCGAGCTCCCGTTCGGCGGCATGAAAGAAAGCGGTCACGGCTCCGAAGGTGGCATTGAAGGCATCGAGCACTATCTGACCCACAAATTCATCAGCCAGGTTTAAGGAACTCGCCCATGTCCAAGCTAAATTTCAGCAGTCCTCGCGAAGCCGCGCGCGCGTTCACGCCAAAGCTGTCGCAATTCGTCGACTCGACGCTTTATCCGCAAATCTGGAGCGATCCCGCGCTGTCCCCGCGCGACCGTAGCCTGATCACCGTGGCGGCATTGATTGCCGCTGGTCACTCGGAAGAGTTGCCTGCTCACTTGCGCCGGGCGGCTGGCAACGGTGTGACCCACGACGAACTGGCGGCAGCGATCACGCACCTGGCTTTCTATGTGGGCTTCCCTGGCGCCATCACTGCGTCTGCTATCGCCAACGCCACGTTCAGCGAAACGGAGAACAACTGAATGAAAGCCATCAACATCAGAGAATTCGGTGGGCCAGACGTCCTCGAACTCGTCGAAGTCGCCAATCCTGAAGTGCGGCCTGACGACCTGCTGGTGCGTGTCTATGCCGCCGGGGTGAACCGTGCGGATCTGACGCATCGAACCGGTGGGTACGGCCATCCGAATTTCGGCGACTCACTGATCATCGGCCTGGAAATCGCCGGCGAAGTGATCGGCAAAGGTAACGCGGTGACAGGGTTCGAGGTCGGAGATCGCGTCATGGGCGTGGTCGGCGGCGGTGCCTACGCCGAGCTGGCACGCATCGATTACCGCATGGCCATGCACATCCCCGCGAAGCTGGACTATGTACACGCGGCAGCCATTCCCGAGGTCTTCGTCACGGCCCATGAAGCGATGATGCACCTGGCTCGGCTCAAGGCTGGCGATTCGGTGTTGATTCACGCGGCCGCCGGCGGCGTCGGGTCTGCTGCGGTGCAGTTGGCTTACGCCACCGGCGCCACGGTGTATGCGACCACCGAAGGCAGCAAGTTGGCGCGTGTCGAGCATTTGGGCGCAGACGTGGCGATCGACTACAAGACCCAGGATTTCGCTGAGGTGATCGCTGATAAAACCCAGGGTCGCGGCGTCGATGTGATCATCGATTTTATCGGTGAGCCCTACTTCGCCCGCAACATCGCGTCCCTTGCACGCGGCGGTCGCTTGGTTCAGGTGGGAATTCTCGGCGGTGGCGGCAACGTCACGGTGGCGCTGGAGGACATTCTTTACCGCCACCTGCAAATCATCGGCACGGTGATGAAGTCGCGCACGCAACCGGAGAAGCACGCCATGATCAAGCGCTTTCGCGAGCACTGGCTTGATCGCTTCGAGGGTGCCGGCAGCCTTGAGCCGGTGGTCGATAGCACGTTTGCGCTAGCGCGGGCGGCCGATGCGCATCGCCGGATGGAGTCTTCCGGGAACGTCGGGAAAATCATTTTGACGATGCAGCCAGAAGATTTGATTTGAAACGGGTTGAGTTCTCGATTAATGACGGTGCCCTGGATGGGCACCGTTTTCGAAAGGCTTGGCAGAAGTCACGGGGGCATGGAACACGCCAAAACGATATGTTCCAACGCTACTTTCCCTCCACCGGCATGGCCCAAAAATGGAAATGGCGTTAGCATTTCACCCATTCGGCTTAACAAGCCTGTTTTTTCAGATCAGGGTCGCAAAGTGGAAAAGCTAAAACGCCTTCAAAGCGGAATCGAAGGGCTCGACGCGCTGCTTCAGGGTGGTCTGGTCGCGGGTGCTTCGTACATCGTTCAGGGCCGCCCCGGTTCCGGCAAGACCATCCTCGCCAATCAGCTCGGCTTCAATCATGCCCGCAATGGCGGTCGCGTTCTGGTCGCCACGTTGCTGGCCGAGTCCCACGACCGGCTGTTTCAGTTTCTGTCGACCATGAGTTTTTTCGACGCATCCCGAGTGGGCGCCGAAATACAGTTTGTCAGCGCTTTCGATACGCTGGAAAACGAAGGCCTCGATGAAGTGGTGAAATTGCTGCGGCGCGAAATCAGCCGGCAGAAAGCGACGGTCATGGTCGTCGACGGTTTGCTCAACGCGCGCTCCAAGGCCGACTCACCGATCGACACGAAAAAATTCATCTCCGAACTGCAAGGCCATGCGGCATTCGCCGGTTGCACCGTGCTGTTTCTCACCAGTTCGCGCCTGGACGACGGCAGCCCGGAACACACGATGGTCGACGGCGTCATCGAAATGGGCGAAGAGCTGTTCGGCACGCGATCGGTGCGACGCATTCACCTGCGCAAGACCCGCGGCAGCGGCGCCTTGACCGGTGTTCACGAGTGTGAGATCACCGAAAACGGCCTGGTGGTCTATCCGCGCCTGGAAAGTCTGTACAAACGCCCTTCGGCCCCCGACAGCGCAGACATGACACGCATTCCCAGCGGCATTGTTTCGCTGGACGACATCCTCGGTGGCGGCTTGCACAGCTCCAGCGTCACGCTCGTCATGGGGCCTTCCGGGATCGGCAAAACCACGCTGGGTCTGAAGTTTCTCGCGCAGTCGACGACCGAAGCGCCGGGCCTGCATTTCGGTTTCTATGAGAGCCCGCAACGGCTGCGACTCAAAGGCCATTCGCTGGGCATCGATATTGAAGAAATGGAACACAGCGGTGCGCTGAGCATTGCCTGGCAGCCGACCACCGAGGGCTTGCTCGACGCCCTCGGTGCGCGCCTGCTGAGCCTGGTCGATGAAAAAGGTATCAAACGCCTATTCATCGACAGCCTCAGCGGCATGACTCGGGTTTCAACCACACCGGAACGCATCACCGACTTTTTCAGTGCACTGATGAACGAGCTGCGATCCCGAGGCGTTACGGTCTTCGCCTCCTGGGAAATGCGCGATCTGTTCGGCTCCGAGGTCAGCGCACCGAATTCCGACCTGTCCAGTATTGCCGACAACCTGATTCTCATGCGTTTCTTTGAAAATCACGCTGAACTTCGCAGGACGCTTTCCATTCTCAAGATACGTGATAGCTCCTATAACCCTTCGCGGTTCGAGGTAGTCATCCGTGATCAAGATGTGTTCCTGGAAAAGGCTTTGAGAAATGAACCTTCCGTCTCATCTGAGTCATTGCCTGGTTCAATATCGTAAGTCTTCGAGCGGGTTGAAATAACATGACCACCATCCTGGTAGTCGACGACGAGTATCTGATTGCTGACATTCTTGGCTTTGCGCTGGAGGATGAAGGCTTCATGACGGTGACGGCCAGCAATGGCAAGAAAGCCCTCGAAGTGCTGGAGAGAGAACGGCCAGCACTGATCATCACGGACTTCATGATGCCGGTCATGGACGGCCTCGAATTCGCCGAAGCCGTGCGTGCCCAGCCTTCCGTCAAACACCTGCCGATCATTCTCATGAGTGGAGCGCAGGCGCACATTGGCATGCAGCGCTCGGATCTGTTTGACGTGGTGCTGCCCAAGCCTTTCGACATTGCGGTGATTGTGGCTGAGGTGAAAAAGCTGTTGGCCTCCTCATAGATACTCAACGACAAAGGCAATTTCGGCATTGGCATCGCCCGCCTTCATTTGCGCATTGGAAGGTTCGATGCGCACGAAGCGCGCTTGCAAGTCTACAGATGCATTCCCGCCTTCCGATGTAGGCGCTTTTGTTATGTAGTTCTGATTCAGCTTGAGTGGCTTCCCGTCTCTGAAGCGCATCTGCAATGCCAAACCTTTGGCAGTGGAGCTACTGTTCAGATTTACCATGCCAGTATTAGCGTCCCACGCAGGGCTGCCCGCAGTGGGCGAAAAGGAGTAGCGGAAGTTGTTTATTCCGGCAGGACAGTTTTTCATACTGAGAAAAAAGTATTGCTCCTTGGCATAGGCACCGTTTTTCGGGAAATCGCTCAAGTTATAGCTACCCATATCAACTTTTACATCGGGTGTTTCGCAAGACTGTGAGACCACCCGCGTGCCACTTGTATTCAATGCAAGAGGCTCGATTTCAGCAGCGACAAATTTCCCCAATTGGCCTGAGGGTATCGTCGCACTACCGGAAATCTCACCCGTCTTTACAAGCCGCAAGATGTGCTCAGTGCCATTCCACCCCCAACCGCCAGCGACGTCGGAGTCACCCGGAAAGCCTTTCCATGCTTTGCCCGATGGCGGTCGAACCCATTGCCAGCCGATGCCGGTATTTCCAATGGGAAAAGTCTGCGCGCCCGCCTGGGTGGTGCCCACAGAATTGCGCACACCTTCATTGTGTACCGCAGAGCACCTGAACGAACTGGGAATGGCTCCCAGGGTCACGATTGGGCTTTCATAGATAACCGTGCCGGTCGGCGTGTCCCGCGGCACCGAGATCGTGGCCGGAAGGACAACTCGGAGGTTGCCCATGGAATTGTCGGGATAAAATTCGCATACCGCCGCCGTTGCGTTTGACGACAGCATGTACAAGAGCCCGACAATTGATATATGGCATAACTTCATAACACTCCCCCTGACTCTGCGTTGCATGCAAACAACTGAATAATCGACGTTGGCGCGAATATTTAACCGGCAGCAAAATCACCATAAACGGAGCGAAAAGATAATGAATAAATAACACTTGAGCAAAAGGTTTATTTATTCAACAACCAGACAATTCTCATAGACTTATAGCCAACTAGCTAAATTCGGAATATCTATAAAAGGCCAAGTTGAACACCTTTACCAGCGCAAATAACCAACAACCGATTTAAGACTCGTCTTAAAGGCACAACGAAACTCTGCCATTAGACTGACTTCTCTTGATAGGAGAAATGATTCCGTGAGAGCCCTCGATACCCTCAATAGCGCAAGACCCCAGAGCAACGCCGCCATCTACTGCCTGACGATTCTGGCACTGGCGCTGATCGCCATGACTGTCGTCGCCGGTCATGAGCTCAACAATCTGTTTCCACTCAAGGCCGTGGTGCAACAACAGGAGGTCCAGCTCACGCAGCGTGCCGATGCTATCCAGTCAATGAGCGCAGAACTCAAGCGTCTGGCAGAACAAAAGCAGGCCCTGGAAACCGACCTTGTGACTGCGAAGGAACAAGCGAAGGCCGCCGAGGCGGCAAAGACCGAACTGGAAAACAATCAACGCGCGGCGCAAACCAGCACCGCGTTAGAGGACGAAGACTCACTGTGCGCGATCATTGAGCAAAATATCCGGCTCGTCGCGGACCAGCTCAATCGCGACGATTTCTTCCGCTTGCGTGATGAGCGCGAAGCTGATGCTGAAGCCGTGCTGGAAAGCTATGAAAAACAACTCGCCCACTGCATTGAACAGCTGACGGCACAAACCGCATTGCCAACACAGAAATGAGCCTGCACTCGTTGCGCAATACGATTGATCGCGGACCGAAAAAGCCCTGGCAATCAGGGCTTCCCGTTAACTTTTTAAAGCTTGAATTCCTTGGTCAACTTATTCAGCGAGGCCGCCAATTGCGAAAGCTCCGCCGATGCAACTGCCGTCTGTTTCGAACCTTCTGCGGTTTCACAGGACAAGTCGCGAATGCTGATCAGGCTGCGATCCACTTCACGCGCAACCTGAGCCTGCTCTTCGGCAGCGGTCGCCATCAGCAGGTTTCGTTCATTGATAAGATTCAGAGAGCCAGTGATGTCGGTCAGCACTTCGCCGGCGATATTGGCCATCTCAAGTGTTCTCTCCGCCTGAGAGCGGGTGTGGCTCATGGACGTAACTGCCCTGCTGGTGCCCGACTGAATGGAGCTGACCATGGACTCGATGTCCTCGGTAGATTTCTGAGTACGCTGCGCCAGCCCTCTCACCTCATCTGCAACCACGGCAAAGCCACGGCCCGCCTCCCCCGCCCGCGCTGCTTCGATGGCCGCGTTCAAAGCGAGCAGATTGGTTTGTTCGGCGACTTCTCGGATCACGTCCAGCACGCTGCTGATATCGCTCGCCATCGTAGAAAGCGCCTGCACTTCTGCCGAGGTGCTATGCACGCTGGAAACCATCAGATTGATTGCCGCGACCGTTTCGCTGACCTGGGTTTTGCCGGCAATGGCTGCGGCGCTTGATTCCGACGTCAGTTGCGAGGTCGATGCGGCGTTGTCCGCAACCTGTTCCACCGCTGCACTCATTTCAGTCACGGCGGTGGCGGCCATTTCGATTTCATGACTCTGACGCTGAGTGATACGCGAAATATCTTCGGTAACGCCGTGCATGGCTTCCGAGGTTTCGGCCAACTGCGTGGACGAGTCACGGATCATGATCAGCGCATCACGCAAACTGGTTTGCATCGCCGCCAGTGACGACAGCATCTGCGCCGCCTCATCGGAACCATCCAGCGCGATGGTTTCGCTCAAATCGTTGGCGGCGATGCATTCCGCCACCCTCAGCGAGCCTGCAATCGGCACCGTCAGGCTGCGCGTGTACAACACTGCCAGGGCCAAGGAAGCACCGATGGCAATGATAATGAACACACTGACGATCAACAGCGTGTGTTCGTAGACATTGTCGGCCTGCTTGCCCGCTTCATAAGCTTCGATCTCGTTGAGAGCAATCAGCTTCTTGAGCGCGACCTGCACGCCGTCCGAGGCGGCACGCATCTGATTCTTCGACAGCGCAATGGCCGCTTCAAGCTGCCCTTTCGCCACGGTTTCAAGGTATTGGTCCTGCGCCTGATCATTGACCTGTTGTGCTTTGGCGAACGCCTCGAAGGCCTCACGCCCAGCGTCAGTTGCCAGCAGATCAATGAGCGCACGCTGATGATTTTTGATCAGCTGACGCGATTGCTGAATGTCCACCAGGGCCTGAGCCTTGCGCTCAGGGGTTTCGATAGGGTTACGCAAACGGGCGTTATTGCCCTTGATTTCGATGAACTCGCGATCCAGTTGGCCGAGCAGCTTGATGCTTGGCACGATGGTCGTCTCGACATAGGTTTCTGCCTTGTTGAGCAAGTCGACTTGCTGCAAGGCGATCAATCCGATCGCGATAATCATGAGACAGAACAAGCCAAAACACAGCGCCGAACGCGGCGCGAGATTGAGTTTACGAAGCAGCATGATGCCTTACCTTAGAGTGTGTTCAAGACAATGGGGCAAACGAGTGGGCAGCACAGCAGGCGCTGGGAAATAGCACCTCAAAGCACAAGCGGATTACCGCGGAAAGGCGCAACAGCTAGCGGTTTGCACCTGAAGGAAGCGTGGAATCGGATGAGGCCGGCTCCGCCAGTTCCTTGAGCGTCGGGTCGGCCAGCATCAGAAAATCCGCCAATCGCGGCAGATTGATTTTCGAGACCAGACGCATCCAGCGTTGCGGATGCGGGTTGAAGAAGGTCTTCGACCACTGATGATCATCACTGGGGTTGAAAATCAGCAGGTGACGAATCAGCGGGTTTTCCCCAAAAAAATCGAGCGGATCCATCGCCATCTCGTTGAGCAATTCGGCATTGACGACGACCAGGCTGAGCCGTTGGGGGCAGTAATACGTCAGTATTCTCAGGTCACGATAAGTGCATACGTTCACGACGCTGAGACAGCCCAGCTTGTTGAACTGCTGTTCAATCGACTGGCCTCTTCGCACGTCGTTATCGGCGATCAGTATTCGCAAGGATCGACTTCGGTTATTTTCAAGAAACATCGGACACCTTTGGCAGCTCCATTCTTCCTTTCAAGAAAATAACCAAGGGCCAACCTGTCCGATATGAGACTTGTCTCAAAATGACCACAGGATTCGCTGAACGAAAAGCACACCTTGACGACAAGCCTGCGCTAGCGCGGCGTGGCTTGGCTTGGCTTGGCTTGGCTTGGTTCAAGGTTATTGGAAGGAGGGATTTTGCAACGGTGGAGAGCGGCGCAATGCCAGAAGCGCGGGACGGTTGTGTACGAACCAGACAATTCTCATTATTAACGCCCCTTGTTGTCAGTAACCTTGAAACAAGGGGCGCAAACTCATTCTTTCTCAGTCCATCAAGGCAGCGTCAGCGTCACGACGTAATTGCCAGTCATTATCGGGTGGCCCTTGTTGTCCGTGAGCAGCAGGCGCTGGTCGTAATATTTTTCCTGCTCGTGGGTATCGGCAATCATCTTCACAAACACTTGCTGGGGCGGCTCACTCCGCCCTGCCGCACTGACGCTGGTCACCGAGAACATCTGACCGGTGCTCGCCTGCGGACAATCACGCAGCTCGACAGAAGCATGGCGGGTGCCACTCGCCGCGCAACTTGCCTCGACAATCCGTCCACTGAAGCGAATCACTCCGCTCACCGGTGCAGACTGGGCCGCGCTGACGGTGTCAAAACCCAGCAGGCAAAGACAGGCAATCAATAAAGGACGTCGAATGATCATCGCGAAACTCCATGGTTATTAACCAAGGTATCGCCCGTTGCAAAATGATCTTTAACGTCCTCCTCCAATACAAGGCCAGTCAGCAGGGCCCTGCGCCAATACGGTTACAGCTCGACCCGTTTGATTTTCTTGATCAGATCAGCCTGTGCATGCTCAAGCTTCAACGCGCTGCGATTGATATCCAGTGGATCGATGACCGGCGCTTCGCACTCGGCCTCAAGGTCGTTACACGCCTCGATGACCTGATGCTCGGCGACGATGCGCGCTGCGCCCTTGATCCGATGTGCCAGGTCAGCCAACAAACCGGGATCGCTTTCGGGTATCAGCGAATGCAGCTCCTCCAGATCCTTCTCGCAACTCGACAGCGCCTCGCGCAGCAGTTCTTTCATCATGTCGAGATCGCCTCCGGTGAGCTCGGTCAGACGCTCGCGAATCGATCCCAGCTCCTTGATACCCGCCGCAGGCGGGCTTTCAACTGGCTCGGTTTCGATATTCTTTTCCCAGCCGGCAAGCATGGTCGACAAGGTGCTGAGGCTGATCGGTTTGAACAGACAGTCGTCCATCCCCGCCTCTCGGCATTTCACTTTTTCTTCCGGCTGTGCGTTGGCTGTGAAGCCCATGACGATACACGGCGCTCCACCACTGTCGCGTTCGTCCTGGCGAATGGTGCGGGCCAGTTCATAGCCGTTCATCACCGGCATGTTGCAGTCCGTGATCACAATGTCGAACGGCTCCGAGCGCCACAACGCCAATGCCTGCGCTCCATCGGCAGCATCACGCACCGCCTGGCCAAGAAAGCTGAGCTGCTGCGTCAGCAGCAGACGGTTGGCGCTCTGGTCATCCACTACCAGAATCCGCAGCGTCGGCACTGGCTTGTCCTGGACAACCGAAACAGGCAGCACCTTGCCGCCGAGCGGACTGAGGATATTGAAGAACAGCGACACTTCAAGGCAGGTGCCCTTGCCCAAGGTGCTGGTTATATTCAGTCGCCCGCCCATCAACTCGCACAGCGAACGTGAAATCGCCAATCCCAGACCGGTACCGCCCCTGTTCGACGGGCCGTGATTGGCTTGAGAAAACGGCTGGAACAGGTTCTGCAGATCGGCACTGGAAATGCCGATGCCGGTGTCCTCGACTTTCAGGTCGACCTGCAAACGTTCGTCAGCAAGGCGTTGGCCGCGAATCGAGACGCTGACATGCCCGGTATCGGTAAACTTGATGGCATTGCCCACCAGGTTCGAGAGCACCTGCTGGAAGCGCATCGGATCAACCAGTACGTCACAGCCGACAGTGGCGTCGATATCGAGCTTCAATACCAGACTCTTCTGCCTGGCCAAGCCGTCGAAGACCCGCGCTACGGATTCGACCAGTTCGCGCAGGTTGGCACGTTTCGGCGAAAGACTGACATGCCCAGACTCGATGCGAACCACATCAAGAATGTCGCCGATCAGCTCCAGCAGGCCTTTGGCCGAGTCGTAGGCCACTTCAATCGCCGGTCGATCGAAGTGGCCCTGCTCGGCGCGCTTGAGTGTGAGTTCAAGCATGCCGATCACGGCGCTCATCGGCGTACGGATTTCGTGGCTCATGGTCGCCAGGAATGTGGTTTTGGCGCGGCTCGACTCATCGGCCAGCTCTTTCGCCGAACGCAACTCTTCGATCAGTTCGCGGCGTTCGCTGATGTCGATCCAGCCGCAGATCACGCCTCTGACTTCGCCCGTCGTGTCGTGATAAGGCTGAATCCAGTGATAAATGATCAGCCGCGTATCACCGACATGCAGCGTGCGATCCACCTCGTAAGGTTCGTCCCGCTCGATGACGCGCAGATAGTCATCGTGAAATTGCAACGCCTCCTGGCGATTGCGCTTGCCGCTTTCGAGCACGGTCTTGCCGATCACGTCCTTTTCCAACAGGCCAAACGTCTGCAGGTAATTGTTATTGCAGGTGACAAGCCGACCTTCCCGATCGCGAACGTAAATGGGATGCGGCGTGCCGTTGATCAGCGCCCCCATGAACTTCAGTTGATCGCCGAGCAAGCGCTCTGCCCGACTGCGTTCGCGGATCTGCCGGCGAATATAGAAATTCCACGCCAGCGATCCGAGGATAATCAGGAATGCGCCAGCGCTGATCTGGTAGATCAACGTCTTGTAATCGCGCCATGACAGGCCCGAGAACGCAGCGATGGGGCGCCAACGGTTGAGAATCACGTCCAGCTCGTCTGGTGGAATGCTCAGCAGGGCCTTGTTCAGAATGCTGACCAGTTCGGTATCGGCACGCCGGGCGGCGAAGGCGAGGAAACCCTTGTTCATGCCGACGATGTTGGAGATACGCAAACTGTCGCTGTAGATGTGAGCGATGTAGTAACGCGCACTATGCAACGTGGTAATCATCGCGTCTGCTCGCCCGTCCTTCACTTCAGCCAGAGCGCCCAGCACTGTCTCACTGTCGACAATCTCGATGTCGGGATAATCCTTGAGCAGCTCACGCTCCGCCGAACTCTCGGGGACGGCGACACGCTTGCCGCGTAGCTCCTGCAGGCTTGACGGCGCGCCTGCGTCCTTGGCGGTGACGATCACAAAGGGACTGGCGAGGAACGGGTGGGTGAAACGCATACCGACTTCACGGGAGACGGTTGGCGTCAGCAACGAGATATCGGCGCTGCCATCAAGCAGGCGCGTGCTCAAGCTGGAAAAACTGTCGGTGCGCTCTACATCGATCTGCAAACCAGTGCGCCGCTGAATCAGCTCCAGCAGATCGGCGCCGATCCCGCCAAAATTGCCATCGCCATCAAAGAACGCAAAGGGCGCCTGGTCGTCATTGATCACGAACCGCGCGACCGGGTGCTGCTCAAGCCAGCGTGCTTCGCCGGGTGTCAGATCGATACGTTTGGGTGTCAGTGCCCCGCCACCACCGGACCAGCGCTTGGAGATTTCGGCAATCTTCCCCTCTCCCATCGACTCGATGACCGAGTCGATCAGACGCAACAATTGATCATTACCTCGGCGCAGGGCAAAGCTGAAACCGCTGGTTTGCGTTTTGACGAAAGAGTGCAGGCGCACATAGTTGAAGTAGTTGAGGTTGATCAGATAATTGCTGGACACCGTGTCGCCCAGAAACAGATCGACTTTGCCAAACGCCAGCGCAGCCAGTGCCAACTCGTTCGACGGAAAAAGCACGAATTCGGCGTTGGGATACAGCCCATGCAACTGACTGGATGGCAGGTAATCGTCGGCAACCGCAATACGCAAACCGGCCAGATTGGCCGGCATCGGTCGCCGATCATCGCCGCGCATGAACATTGCCGGCACGTCTTCGACATAAGGTTTACTGAGCGTGACGAGGCCGTCGATCAACTCGAAACTGTTGGAGCTGCCCAACATATCGATGTCGCCGCGTTCAAGCGCCGCCATGGCGTCGCGACGGTCGGGATATGCCTTGACGGTAACTTCGACATGCAGGGCCTGACCGATAATGCAGGCAATGTCGGCGGCAATCCCCTCATAACGCGTACCGCTTGCGGTCATCACATAGGGCGGAAAATCCGGAAGCGCCGATCCCAATACGAGGCTGCGTTTCTGCCGTAGCCAACTCCAGTCTTCATTGCCCAGATCGACTTGCACCTCCTTGCAGTCCGATCGACCGAACACCTGCAGAGTGCGCGGCTCTGCTGCCCACAACGACCCGCTACCGAATACGAAAAGCACACTGACGAGCAAAACACCGCGCAACAGATGAAACATAAGCGAGTTATCCCTGGTTGTCGGCTGTCAGGCTGTGCTGCAACTTGAACAGCTCTGCATCACCACGAATGCCAAGCTTTTTGAAAGCGGCCTGTTTTTGCCCACTGATGGTTTTGCGACTGCGCGAGAACTTCAAAGCGATCTGCGTCACCCCCATGCCCTCGAGGCAGCAGCGCAAGACTTCTTTCTCCTTCGGCGACAACAAAGGATTGCTCAGAAAATCGTCGCTGTGCACCGCGCCGTCATCATTGCCACCAGCAGGCTCATCGACCGATACAGGCAGCACATCAAGTTCGAAGGCCATTGCCGGCGACAGGTACAACTGGCCGGACGCTGCGCAGCGGATGCCCGTGATCAGGTCATCGACTGGCTGGGACTTGCCGAAGAATCCGCTGACGCCCGCTCCGATCGCCATGTTTACTACTGCCGGGCGCTCTTCGGAGGATGAGACGAGGATGCGCATGTCTGGATATTGCTTGCGCAGCAGACGAATCAGATTAAGCCCGTCCAACTCGCCATCGTGCAGCTTGTAGTCGAGTATCAGCAGGTCGATTTCGACCTCGCGCAATCCAGCGAGCAACTGCGCACTGCTCGCGTACACGCCCACGACACTGAACTCGGCTTCGCGCGTCAGCCGCGATTTCATCGCCAGACGTATGAGCGAGTGATCATCAAGGATGGCAACGCGTAACGGATTCACGACTGACCAATGCATGAGCAGCTCCATGATGAGGAGGGTTGAAGGATCATCAGCACTTGGCAACCGCAGCAGATCCCGGGCATCACCGAAGCATTCAGGTGCATCTGATTGATTTCTCGGCACATGATGATTGTTTTGAAGACGTGACGAAATAGGGCTTTGTCCCAAAAGTCAGACCGTGCGTGCGGATCAAAGGTCGGACGTGCCTATTGCCCGGCGCCAGGACGATTTTTGCCCCTCAAAACGCCAATCGACCAGATGCGCCCAATTCATGGGTCGAGCATAGAAGAAACCCTGCCCCCACTGGCAACCGAGTCGAGCCAGGTGATGGACCTGATCTGCGGTTTCAATGCCTTCTGCGACCACTCGCATGTCCAGCTCGCGCGCCAGGGCCAGGGCGCCGTGTATGACTGCACTGTAGCGAGCCTGCTGGAAATTCTGCACAAAACCGGCGTCGAGTTTGATTTCGTTGAACGGCATCTGACACAGTCGCTCCAGCGAAGAATAGCCGACACCGAAATCATCGATCGCCAGGCTGAAGCCGAGCATGCGCAGACGCACCATGTTTTCCATGCTGATCTCGGGCATCTGCAGCAGACCGGTTTCCGTCAGCTCGAATATGAGCCCGGCTGGCGAGGCGCCGTGAATGCGCAACAGCGCCTTGATCCGGTCGACGAGATTCGGGTTGGCCATCTGCGTCACGTCGAGATTGAACGCGAGCTTGAACGGCTTGCCGTGGGACTGCACGAAACGCTGCAGACTCAGTCCTTGCGTGAGCAGGCTGAAAAACATTTCGTCGAGCAGCCCGCAACGCTCGATCGTTGGCAGAAACATACCCGGTGAAAGCAACCCGCGACTGGGGCTTTGCCAGCGCACCAGCACCTCGGCGCCATCCACCTCACCACTGCGCAGATGAAACTTGGGCTGGAAGTACGCGCGAAATTCCTGCCGGCGTATCGCTTCCAGTACTTCGTTCTCCGTAGGCTGATCGAGATGACTTTCCGCCAGTTTGGCATCGACCTGGCTGTGCGGCCGATAGCGCGCCAGCAATGGCGCCAGTACATCGACCATCAACGGCTTTGCGACACTGCCAAGCAATTCCAGGCCCTGCAACGTGACAATTCGATCGACCGTGCGCAACAAGTCTTCAGGCAATGAACTGCAGATGATCACTGCGCGAATCAATCCGGCCTCTCTCGCCAGGCGCAAAAAGGTCAAACCATCCATCCCGGCCATGCTCAAGTCACACAACGCAACGTCCACGCCCCCTGCCTGAGAGATCACAGCCAGCGCATCTTTGCCATCAGCCGCCTGAAAGATATTTTTGTAACCCAGGCTATTAAGCGCGCTGACCGCAGCCGTGCGCTGGAAGGCGTGATCTTCCAATACCAATATACGAAGCGTGTTCACAAACCGGGAACCTCTTTCTATCAGCCATTAATAGCAAAAACGTCTGAATTATCTTTCAAGCAGAAAGACCGTTCACAAACTTTGCATTGACTGAGAATTTCTGCGTCCGCGAATACTAATCAGATAGAGCTCGCGCGACTTTGAGAATTGTCTCATTTAGTCGGCTGTACTTTACTGAGAATATAAATACGCACTTCCGATATTGCCGCTTTGTTCGCACTTGCCACGCTTTAAGACAAATCTCAAAGACCCATCGCTATCACCGGCCTAACATGGCCTGGCATTTCAATGCAGCACTTCACAATAACTTCGGATATAAACATGAAAAAGTTCGCTTTCGCAGTACTCACTCTTTCCGTACTGGCTGCCTCCACTGGCGCACTGGCTGAAGAAGAAGCCGCTAAAGCCGTCAAGGGCGGCAGCGGTCAAATCAGTTTCACCGGCGTCATCAACAACGACGCGTGCTCGGTAGATGGCGCTTCGGGTAACGACAAGATGATCGCTGTGGACATGGGCAGCGTATCGATCAAAGACATGGGCACCGATTCTGCCCCGGGTGCTGGTCGCGTGGCTGCCAACGATTTCAACCTGAAAGTGAACTGCAACGCCGGCACCAAAGTGTCGATGCTGTTCAAACCAACCGTAAACGGCGGTTCGGGCCTGGTTGATGGCAAGAAAGTTCTCAAGCTGCAAGGTACTGATGCGGCCAAAGGCGTAGGTATCGCGCTGCTGGACAGCAACGGCCAGTTGATCGACCTGAGCTCTGAAGCCACTGCCAAAGTACAGACCAGTCTGACCGGCGACGGCACCACTGGCGGCGACGGCACCCTGTCGTTCGCAGCCGCTTACGTCACCACCGGCGACAAGACCACCGCTACTGCAGGTACCGGTAACGCCACTCTGCCGTTCGTTCTCGAATACGAATAAGCAGCACGCAATACCTGGACGGGGCCGCTGTGCCTCGTCCTTCCCCACCAGATCAATCGGTGAAAACTATGTTAAGTCGCTATTTTCCGCTGTGCCTGGGGCTTGCCGGGGTGTTGATGACGCACTCGGCATTCGCCAGCATCTCCTTGAGTTCCACCCGGATCATTTTCGATGGCGCGCACAAAGAGGCAAACGTCACCGTGCGCAACGGCGGGCAAACCATCCTGGCGCAATCGTGGCTGGATGCCGGTGACGCGGCTGGCAGCGCGCCGCCGTTCGCGGTGACTCCACCGCTGGCCCGACTCGAACCCAATCAACAGCAACTGTTGAGGATTCTGTATGAAGGCCGCGGCATGCCTGCGGACAAAGAGTCGGTGGTGTGGCTGAACGTGCAGGAAATCCCTCAGGCCAGTGCTGCCGATGTCAATACGCTGCAACTGGCGGTACGTCAGCGCATCAAGGTTTTCTTCCGTCCGGACGGACTCGCCGGTGACGCCGCGCAAGCGCCGGAGCAACTGGTATGGCAACTGGTCACGCAAGCTGGCAAGTCGGTACTGAAAGTTAAAAATCAAAGCAATTACCACGTATCGCTAGCCGACCTGAAAGTCGCTGCAGGAAAAAAAGCAGAGTTGGTGATTGATTCGACGATGATCGTTCCCGGCGAAGTTCGTTCATTCAACTTGAAAGAGTTGCCACCTGGATCTCCACGCCTGACTTTTTCAGCCATTAATGATTACGGCGCACAACAACGATTCGATGCACCACTCAGCGCTATCGAAAGTCATGCCGAGCGCGTGAAAGATGCATCCGCCCAGTAACTTCCTCGCCCCGCCCCGCCAATTCACAAGCTATTTACGAGTTCCGGACTCCGGTTGAAGCAACACGGACTGATAAGGCAAATTGCATGTTTTCCTCCCAACACCACACATCTTCAAGTTGTGTAAAGCATCACGTTGCGCGCCATAAAAACAAAACGGCGTTGGGCTGCCTGCATCCATTGTGCTTTGCCATCAATATGGCCATTTGTGGATTCGCCATGGGTGCCGAAGCCCCGGCCGCGGTAGCGGGTGAAGCGTTCAATACCTTGTTTCTGGAAGGTTCATCGGCGGTCGATCTGCAACCCTTGTTGAATGCCAACAGCGTTCTGCCAGGCCGATATCGCGTTGACGTGTACAGCAACGGCACGCTGGTCGGTCGTCGCGACGTTGATTTCGCGGCCAACCCGCTCAACGGCAAAGTCGAGCCACGTATCACCCTGGGATTGTTACAGCAGCTGGGTGTGGACATGCGCAAACTGCGTGAGCAAGGTCTGGTTGATGAGCAACGGCCTGCCGATCACTACGATCTTGCGTCGATGATCGAGCAAGCCAGTATCAGTTTTGACGCCAACCGCCTGCGCCTCAATATCAGCGTGCCGCAGGTTGCGATGGCGCGTGGCATGCGCGGCTATGTTGACCCAGAACTTTGGGACGATGGCGTGACCGCCGGGTTCATCAACTATCAGTTGAGCAGCACCCGCAGTAAAACCGATTACTCGACGCAGATCTCCAATAATCTGGGTCTGCGCAACGGCATCAACTTCGGTGCCTGGCGTTTGCGCAACGAGTCCAATCTGAGCAGTGCCACCGGCCGGCCCAATCGGTTTGTCAGCAATCGCACGTTCATCCAGCGCGACCTCACGGCGATCAAGGGGCAACTGAGTGCGGGTGAAATATTTTCCGATTCGGATCTGTTCGACAGCGTGCGCTATCAAGGCGTCAAGGTGGCCTCTGATGAGGGCATGCGCGCAGACAGCGAGCGCGGCTATGCGCCGATCATTCGTGGCGTGGCTGAAACCAATGCGAAGATCGAGGTCCGCCAGGATAACTACATTCTTTACACCACCAACGTGCCGCCGGGGCCGTTCGAGATCAGTGATATCTATCCATCGGGTTCCAATGGCGATCTGGAGATCACCATTGTAGAGGCGGATGGTCGGCGCAAGGTCACCCGGCAGGCGTTCTCCGCCCTGCCGACGATGGTGCGTGAGGGACAGTTGAAGTACAGCCTGTCGAGCGGCAAATTCAATAACAACAGCGAGGGCTATGACAAGCCGGCCTTCCTCGGCGGCACTTTCGCCTACGGCTTGACCAGCAACCTGACAGGCATTGCCGGCATTCAGGCCAGCAATGGTTTCAAGGCGCTTTCCGTCGGTGCGGCGAAGAACACTTCGATTGGCGCGATGTCGCTGGACGTGACGCAATCGTCCAGCAAGGCATTTGGCAAAACGACCCAGGGCAGCAGCGTACGCGCGCTCTATGCAAAGACCTTCACCGGTACCGATACCAGCTTCACCCTCGCCGCCTATCGTTATTCGACCGAGGGTTACCGCACGCTGACCGACCACGTTCAGGACACCAGCACCGGCGCTACACGGCGCGCAGGTAACGCCAAAACCCGTACCGACCTCACGGTCAACCAGACCCTGGGCGAAGCGCGCCAGTACGGCTCGCTGTACTTGAATGCCAGTGATCAGCGCTATTGGGATCGCGGCGGCTCGCGCAGCTTCTCCGCCGGTTACAACAACAATTGGCGCGACCTGAACTACAACATCAGCTTGAGTAAAACCGAGGAGTTCGGCGCACGCGGTGACACCACTCACGACACCCAATTGAGCGTTTCGATCTCATTCCCGCTCGGATCGACACCTCGCGCGCCTCGCGCCTATATTTCCAGCAATCATCAGAATACCGGCACCAGTACACAAGCCGGGATCAATGGTTATCTGACTGAAGACAGTGACACCTACTATTCCGTACAGACCGGCCGCAGTGTGCAAGGTGATCGCTCCGGCTCGCTTAGCCTGAGTACCCGTACAGCGATGGGTGATCTGGGATTGGGCTACAGCCGAGGCAGCGGTTATGAATCACAGAACCTGAGCGCGGCCGGATCGATCGTGGCCCACGCGGGGGGAATCAACATGGGCCAGACCGTCGGCGAAACATTCGCAATGGTGGAAGTGCCTGGCATGTCTGGGGTAGAAGTCAGCAGCTACTCCGGCGTGAAAACCGGCCTCAACGGCTATGCCGTCCTTCCAAACGCACAGCCCTATCGCGTGAATTGGGTGACACTGGACACACGAAATCTCGGCGGTGACATAGAGCTGGACAACGCCACTCAACAACTCGTACCGAGACGAGGTTCAGTAGTGCTCGCGCGCTTCGAAGGCAGTAAAGGGAGACGGATCCAGTTCGAACTCTACGATGCCGAGGGCAAACCCCTCCCCTTCGGAGCCGTATTGATGGACGCCGAAGGTAAACAACTGGCGCTTTCCGACCCCACCGGCAAGGCGTTAGCGCTTGTTACCAAAGATCAAGGCATCATCACAATCAAGTGGCAGGGCAAGAGTTGCCCCGCCCCCTACAAGCTTCCAGAACGACTGAAGGATTTGAACTATGAGCATTACCGGCTTTCTTGCTCTACCAGCGTAGACACATCGAAATAACACGTTCAATTCTTCAATCTTCAACATCAAGGCTCTGATTTATTCAGAGCCTTGTCGTTTCTGCGCGTCTAGCCATGGCGCACAAAAACAAGACAATTCCTATATCCACACGCAAAAGGCTCATTACCATAAAAGGCGCAGTGAGCACTCACGCGCAACCGTGTGAGATCAATAGCCCCACCGCCCTATAGGCGAGAAAGCCAAGAGAATTAACCATGCCAAAAATCAGCGCAATTAGAGCAACCACCTATAAGAAAAAACCAGAGAACAACCAACACATAAAATCAGATTCGCAAAATCATCTATCGCTTACGAAGAAAACCACAAGCGACGACAAGATTAGGACTGATTCCAGCGAAAAAGGAGTTAATACGGTCAAACAGCCTATTAGTGCAGTCGAGCTCATAAAAAAACAAATTGCCGAGATACAGCAACAACTTGCAACTCGCAAAGCAGAGCTGGCTAAAACCGAAAGAATGAATATGCCAGAAGAAGAGAAGGCTCAAAGAACAATCGAGATTCAAAATCAGATTTCTGTATGCGCTGGCAACCTCCACGCGCTGCAGGCAACATTGATCCAAATGACACTCAGCGTTGACACACACGCTTGAAATCCCCGCCGATGGCCGCACAGGCACGGGCCAACGCCTCATGGCGCGTCGCAAAGCGACGCGCCGAAGGTACGTGGCCCGAGCCAGTGCCTACCGATCAGCAGCTGCCGGGCGGGATGCCTTCCTTGTTAAAATCTTTAAGGCGCTTTTGCTCTTCCTCTGTGGAATGCGCCGGCGTCGATTGATCCGGTACTTCTTCCTCTGGAAATTGTGCTGTTTCTTCAGTCATTGCTTTGCCCTCGTTCTGGTTACTCATTCGGCATCGGCCGAGGGCTGGCAGTTCCAAAACTTCGCACCTTCTCCCTCTCGGCGAGCAAGTGCTCTCAAGTCTCTGGATAGCGCAACCTCACCCCATTCGAGCTTCGTTGCAAAGCTGGTTACAACCAAAAACCCTTGTGCGGCTCAGCCGCCTCGCCCTCCAACATCGGCCCCAACACACTGACCTTGCGCTGCCCCTTGGCGAACACCTCGCGGCATGGCAGCGAGAACGTCGGGTTCTCCGGATGGTCGCCCGTCAACCCCAGCAACGCATGCTCCGACAAGGCATAAACCACCCGCCCGATCCCCGTCCAATACACCGCGCCGGCACACATGCAGCAAGGTTCGGCGCTGGTGTACAGCGTGCACAGTTCCAGCTCTTGCGGTGACAGCAGTTTTGCCGCTGCCGCTGCTGCCACCAGCTCCGCGTGCTGAGTCGGATCGCCTTCAGGCGGCATCGAGTTGTTCCCCGCTTCGACAATCACTTTGCCGTTGCGGTCGGCCACCAATGCCGCGAATGGATGGCGACCGCGTTGCTTCGATGCCTCGGACAAGGCGATGGTCTGGCGCAGCAAGATGAGATCAAGCTCGCTGACGCCGGCCGGGATGATCTGAGTGAATTGATTCATGGGTAACTCCTGGGCAGTGGAAAACAAAAGTCAGTCGGCGAGTTCAGCGCCGATGGTTTCGGTCGATTTTTTGTCGTTGTTGAGCAGGATGTTGAGAACAATGGCGGTGATCGCGCCGAGGAAAATCCCGCTGTCGAGCACCAGTTTCAGCGTTGGCCCAACGTGTTCGAACAGCGCCGGAAAGGACATCGGCAGCACGCCGACACTTATCGATACGGCGACGATGATGCCGTTGCGAGTGCCCTCGAATTGCACCCGCGACAGTTCTTGAATGCCCGCCACCGTGGTCATGCCGAACATAACGATCGCACAGCCGCCGAGCACCGGCGTCGGCACTGCGGCGATCAACGCACCGAGTTTGGGGAACAAACCCATCAGCACCATGATTGCCCCGGCGGCGGCCACGACGAAGCGGCTTTTCACGTTTGAGAGCGCAATCAAACCGGTGTTCTGGGTGAAGGCGTTGTAGGGAAAGCTGTTGAACAAGCCGCCGAGCATGGTCGACAAGCCGTCGGCGCGAAATGCGTTGCCGAGGGTCTGCTGCGTGGTCGGTTTGCCGGTCAGTTTGCCGATCGCCAGGCAGTTGCCGGTGGTCTCGGCCATGATCACCAGCATCGCCAGGGTCATGATCAGAATCGGCACCGGCGCGAATTCCGGGGCGCCGAAGGCCATCGGCGCACTCAGCTCAAACCACGCCGCTTCGCTGACCCGATTGAAGTGAGTCATGCCGCAAGCCGCTGCGATCAGACTGCCGACAAACAAGCCGATGAGCACGCTGAGGTTGCCGAGGAAACCCTTGCATTTGGCGTAAATCACCAGCGTCACGCTGACCGTGGCCAGGCCCAGCAACAGGTTGGCGGGATTGCCGAAATCCGCAGAATCGGGATTGCCGCCGCCCAGCCAGATCGCCGCCGCAGGCATCAGCGAGATGCCGATAATAGTGATCAGGCTGCCAATCACCACCGGCGGAAAAAACCGCAGCAAGCGACTGAACACCGGTGCCAACGCAATGGTGATAACGCCCGCCGCGATCACCGCGCCGAAAATCTGGCTGAGGCCGAACTCCTTGCCGATCATGATCATCGGCGCCAGGGCAATGAACGAGCAGCCCTGAATCAGCGGCAGGCGCGCACCGAATTTCCAGAAGCCGAGGGTTTGAATCAGCGTCGCCACGCCTGAGGTCAGCAGGTTGGCGTTGATCAGTAACACCACCTGCGCTGAAGTCAGCCCCATCGCGCTGCCAAGAATCAGCGGCACCGCCACCGCTCCCGCGTACATCACCAGCACATGCTGCAAGCCAAACGTGAACAACTGTCGCAGTGGCAAAATCTCGTCCACCGGATGAATGCGTTGTGTGGTCATTTCACACGCTCCTGAAGGTGCGGCATCTGTTGAGATCGCGGGCATGCTCAGGGGCGTTGAAGGGTAGATCCGCCCCGGAGATCGTTTGACGCGGGGCCATATTTGAACGTTTATTACGATGAAACAAATTAGCAACCATCGCTTTTTTCGATGGCACGAATCTGGCATTGGTAATCTGCATTAACCCCCCATCCTCGATCCGGGAGTTCACCGCTTGCGCTTCTCACTCGATCAACTGCTGATGTTCGTCCAAGTGGTCAAAAGCGGATCGTTCTCCGCCGCCGGGCGCAAACTGGGCAAGACCCAATCGACCATCAGCGCGGCGATTGCCAATCTGGAAACCGACCTCGGCGTCGACCTGTTCGATCGCAGCAACCGCAGCCCTGCCCTCACCGCCAGCGGCCACAAATTGCTGGTGCAGGCCGAAGCCGTGCTCGAACGCTGCATGACCTTCGAAGCACACGCCGATTGCCTTTCGGACAACGTCGAAACCAGCCTGACGCTCGCCATTGAAACGCCGTACGGGCCGATCATGCCGGTGCTCAAAGCCTTCGAAGCCGCGTTCCCCTTTGTCGACCTGATCATCCGCCATCCGGTTTACGGCGACGTCAGCGAACTGGTCAGCAGCGGCGAAGCGGTACTCGGCGTGGCGTTCTCACAGCCCGGCTACCCCAAGGAACTGGCGTTTCAGCAACTGGGCAAACTGATCATGCTGCACGTCTGCCATCCCGAGCACCCATTGGCGCAACTCGATAACGTCACCTTTGACGACCTGCACGTCCATCGCCGTCTGGCCTTCAGTGCCCACGCAAGCAAACTGCCGAGCAGTGAATACCTGCGCTCGACCCAGTTGTGGCAGGCGGAAAGCTATCTGGCGTTACTGGAAATGGTCCGCGCCGGACTCGGTTGGGCCACCCTGCCCCGCCAGCTTGTTCAGCGTGAACTGGCCAAGGGTGAACTGGTGGAACTGCAGCTCTCGGCGTATCCGCATACCGACTGGCAGATTGGTGTGGATTTGCTCTGGGCGCGGCAGCGGCCGCTGGGTAAAGCCGAACGTTGGTTGAAGGAGAAATTGCAGGGCAACAAGGTGTATGAACTGGATCGCAATGGGCAGATCACCACGCTTTGACGTGGGAGACAAAAAGGCCCGCCGGAGCGGGCCTCGATTTCAGGCCAGTCTGACTGTTTCAGTCTGAGCCTTGTGCTCCGGGCGGATCTTGAACCAGATCGAATACATCGCCGGCAGGAACACCAGCGTCATGATAGTGCCGACGAACGTGCCACCGATCAGGGTGTAAGCCAGCGTGCCCCAGAACACCGAGTGCGTCAGGGGAATAAACGCCAAAATGGCCGCCAGCGCCGTCAGCAGCACCGGCCGCGCACGTTGCACCGTGGCTTCGACCACGGCGTGAAACGGGTCCAGCCCTTCCTGCGTGTTGTGGTGGATCTGCCCGATCAGAATCAACGTATTGCGCATCAGGATCCCCGACAGCGCAATCAACCCGACCAGCGCATTGATGCCAAACGGCTGATTGAAGATCAGCAGCGTCGGCACCACGCCAATCAAGCCTAACGGCGAGGTGAGGAAGACCATGATCATCGCCGCGATCGAGCGCACCTGCACCATGATGATCAGCAACGTCATGGCGATCATGATCGGCAGCAAAGGCAGGATCGCCTTGCCCGCTTTGCCGGACTCCTCGATGGCACCCGCCTGCTCGATTCGGTAACCCGAAGGCAGTTTTTCAATGATCGGCTGCAATTGCTTGAGGATCTCACCCGACACATCCGGAGGCTGCAAACCTTCGGCAATGTCGCCACGCACAGTGATCGTCGGTGTGCGGTCACGGCGTCGCAGAATCGGATCCTCCATGCGCACGTCGACCTCGCCGATCTGCGACAACGGGATGCGTTGTCCCGCCGCGCCGACCAAGGTGAAGCCTTTGATCTGCGCCGGGTCGAGCCTGATATTGCCCGCCGCACGCCCCACGACCTGGACGGAACGAATATCCTCGCGAACCGCTGTGATCGGCACTCCGCTCAGCAGGAACTGCAGTTGCTGGGCAACCGCATTCGAGGTCAACCCCACGGCTTGCAGGCGGTCCTGATCGAGACTGAAATGCAATGTCGGGGTCAGCGGTCCCCAATCGGTGTTCACCGTTCTCATCATCGGGCTGTCTTGCAGCACGCCGCGGACCTGCTCGGCGATGTCGCGCAATTTCGCCGGATCAGGCCCCATCACCCGGTAGGCAACCGGAAACGGCGAATAAGGACCAAAGACAATTTGCGTGGCTCTGACACGGGCCTCCGGCGCCAGTCCTTCAGCAACCGCTTCGCGCAAGCGCAACTTGAGGGTTTCGCGTGCTTCCTGACTCTCTGTCAGCACGACGATTTTGGCAAACGAGGGATCGGGTAATTCCGGCGCCATCGCCAGGAAGAAACGCGGCGCACCTTGGCCGATATAGGCCGTGACGATTTTTGCCTCATCCTGCTTGTGCAACCAAGCCTCAACCTTGGCGGCCGCGGCGCTGGTCTGCTCGATCGAAGTCCCATAGGGCATCTGCACTTCGATCATCACCTCGGGGCGGTCGGAGGTCGGGAAGAACTGCTTCTTCACCAGCCCCATGCCTGGCACGGCGACGAAAAACAGCGTGACCACCGTGCCTGCCACCAGCCATTTGCGAGCGATCACCGCGGTCAGCAGCCGGCGAAAGCGGTTGTAATTCGGCGTGTTGTAGATCGCCGCGTGGCCGCCTTCGACCTTCTTGATGTCCGGCAACAACTTCACGCCCAGATACGGGGTGAACGCCACCGCGACGACCCAGGAAGCGATCAGCGCGATGCCGACAATCCAGAACATGTTGCTGGTGTATTCGCCGGCAGTGGACTGGGCAAAACCGTTGGGCAAAAAGCCGATCGCCGTCACCAGCGTACCGGACAGCATCGGCGCCGCCGTATGGCTCCAGGCATACGCGGACGCTTTGATACGGTCGTAGCCCTCCTCCATTTTCACCACCATCATTTCAATGGCGATGATCGCATCATCGACCAACAGCCCGAGCGCGAGAATCAATGAGCCGAGGGTGATGCGATCAAAATTCTTGCCGGTGGCGGCCATCACCACGAACACGATCGCCAGGGTCAACGGCACCGCCGCAGCGACCACCACGCCTACTCGCCAGCCCATACTCAGAAAGCACACGAGCATGACCACCAGCAGCGCGACAAAAAACTTGACCATGAACTCGCCGACCGCCGAGTCGATATTAACCGCCTGGTCGGTGACTTTGGCGAGGGTCATGCCCAAAGGCATTTCCGCATTGATCTGCGCGGTTTCCGCATCCAGCGCTTTGCCCAGATCCAGACCGTTCCAGCCCTCGCGCATCACCACGCCCAGCAGCAACGCGTCTTCACCGTTATTACGCACGACAAAGGTCGCCGGATCTTCGTAACCGCGTTCAACCGTCGCGACATCAGAGAGCTTAAGTGTGCGCCCCTGCACGGAGACCGGTGTGTCGCGAATTTTCTGCACCTTGTCGAAAGCACCGTCGAGACGCAGAAACACCTGTGGCCCATTGGTTTCGATGGACCCGGCGGGCGTCAGCACGTTCTGACTGTTCAGCGCGGCGAAGATGTCCTGCGGCGACAAGCCGAGGGTCGCCAAGCGGTCATGGGAAAATGAAACGTAGATGCGCTCGGCTTGCTCACCGATGATGTTGACCTTCTTCACCCCCGGCACGTGCAGCAGACGCTGGCGCATGGCTTCGGCATCACGCACCAGCAAGCGCTGCGGCTCGCCTTTGGCTTTCAAGGCGAACAGCGCGAAGGTCACGTCGGAAAACTCATCGTTGACCATCGGCCCGATCACACCGGCCGGCAGCCTGATGGCTTCATCGTCGAGTTTCTTGCGCGCTTGATAGAACTCTTCCTGCACTTGCGCGGGCGGCGTGCTATCGAGCAGCGACACCATCGTGAACGCCAGTCCCGGGCGGGTGTAGGTTTCCGAGCGGTCGTACCACTTGAGTTCTTGCAGGCGCTTTTCAAGGGGTTCGGCGACCTGATCCTGCATCTCCTGCGCCGTCGCACCGGGCCACGCGGTAATCACGGTCAACTGCTTGACCGTAAACGGTGGATCTTCCGCACGTCCCAGTTGAAAGAACGACAACGTCCCTGCAACGGCAATCAGAAAAATCAGGAACACCGTGATCGCCCGCTCGCGCACAGCGATGGCCGACAGGTTGAATCGCCCGTGGCTCATGGACGGCTCCCGGCAACGCTGGCTTCGCTCTGTTGCGGCAATCGCACCTCTTCGCCATCGCGCAGCAGATGTGCGCCCAACGCTACAACCTGCTCACCGGCAGCGAGGTCGCCGGCGATGCGCGCCGAATCATCGCTCAACCCCAGCACCTGCACCGCTCGCCAGGTCACTGTTGCCGGTGTTCCGGCGATTACCCACACACCCGGACCTTTGCCCGGGTCGTAAATCGCGGCGATGGGGACTTGTAACGCCTGTGTCTGGGAGGCGCCCTCGGCAATGCTGAGGGTGACGGTCGCACCGATCGGCGCGTTGGCCAGCGGCCCCTCAAGCACATAGCGCGCCTCAAACGTGCGCGTCGTACGGTCTGCCGAGTCCGAAAGCAGCCGCAGTTTTGCCGTCACCGCCGCTGAACTCACACCATAGAGGCTCGCTTGCGCGGTAGAGCCAGCGGCCGGGCGCAGGGTTTCGGGCAGATGCACGATGGCTTCGCGTTGCCCTGCGCGGGCCAGGCGCACCACCGGTTGTCCCGGGCTGACCACTTGGCCCGGTTCGGCGAGTGTTTCCACCACCACGCCGTCCGCATCAGCGACCAGCAGCGCATAACCCGAAGCATTGTGGGCCACGTCGGCTTGCGCTTGCGCGGCATTGAGCTGCGCCTTTGCAGTCTCCGCAGCGGCTCTGTACTGGTCGTAGGCTGATGCCGAAATGGCGCCAACGCCGACCAGTTTGCGATAGCGAGCCTCATCGTCGGCTGTCTGTTTGGCGCTGGCGCGAGCAGCTATGACCGCCGCCTGCTGCGCCCGCGCTTGCAGCCCGAGGTCGATCGGGTCGAGACGCATCAGCGGCTGACCCCGCTTGACGACCTCCCCCGTATCAACCAGACGTTCGAGCACCTTGCCCGATACGCGAAAACCCAGGTCGCCCTGAACGCGCGCCGCCACGACACCGGTGAAAGACCGAGCGATGTCAGGTGACGCTTGTACCGCAGCGGACCTGACCAGCGGCGCCTGTGTTCGAGGATCTGCGACGCTGGAAGATTCGCCACAGGCAGCCAGGGCAAGAGGTAACAAGCATGCGGCAATGGGGAAAGGTCGGAGCCGGCGCATAGATTCCCTTACTGAGGAATAGGATGATCATCATATTCTCAGCCTTGTGACCAATATCGTCAATGGTCACTTCATGAGAAATAACTGCATCCTGGCCATCAGCAACATCGGACTACGAATCGACTCACATGCCCGACTAAAAACGGTAGCTCACCGAAGTCCCGAGTCCGCTCGCACTGTTCTTGTATCGGGCACTGTAGGCACCTCTCGATGCCGAGCTGTCGTTGATCTCGACGCTCTCCTCCCACAGGTAGGAATAAGCCAGGTCGATCGTGACATTTTCCATGGGCGTCCAGCCTGCCCCGAAGCTGAGCACCTTGCGGTCGCCCGTCGGAATGCGCGGCCCCCGATTGGTGTTGTTGGCCGGTGACTGATCAACCGAGAAACCGGCACGCAGCACCCATTGGTTATTCAATTGATAGGCTGCACCGATCGCGTGAGCCCAGGTGTCGTGCCAGTTCTGCTCTTCGCTGATCGTCCCCAACTGGCCACTCAGCAACGGCGGCAAGCCACTGTTCTCGATCGTCAGCTCCTTGAAGCGGCTCCAGCGCGTCCAGGTACTGCCGACATAAAGCGTCCAGTCGTTATTGAATTGATGCGTAACCGAAACGTCCACCGACTCCGGCGTGTCCACGTCCAGCGACGCGTCATAGCTGCGACCGCTCACGCCCAGCACGCTGAAGATGCCATCGGTGACCTTGGTTTTCGCATCCAGGTGGTAACTGACCTTGGAGTGATAGGTCAGCCCCAGACGAGTCTGGTCTGTCGCCTGCACCAGCACACCGGCGTTGAAGCCCAGCGCGGTGTCATCGCCGGTGCTTTTCAGCTTGCCGTCATTACGCCCCGGGCTGAGTGGATTGGGCACCATGCCGGATATCTCGCCGCTGATACGGTTAATGGTCGGACCGAAGCCGATCGAGACTTTTTCATTAAAGGCGTAGCTGATGGTCGGTTGGAAAGTCAGCGTGGTGACTTCGCTCTTGTTGGCGTAATAGCGTCCGGCAAAGCCACTGCCATAGTCGGTGATCAGGCCGAACGGTACATAAAAGCCGACGCCGAATGCCCAGTGATCATCAATGGGTTTGACGTAATACCCCATCGGTACGGTGGTCGTCGGCACCATGTCGCCGTCTTCATTGCCGCCGAACGTACTGCGCGTACGACTGATATCTGACTTGGCGAATAGCGTCGCCGCGCCCACGCTCACCTGCTCCCGTTTAAGCCGCGCCATGCCCGCCGGGTTGCCGTAGATCGTACTGGCGTCTTCGGCTGAAGAAGAGCGCCCGGCAAAACCGGAGCCCATCCCGCTGATGCTTTGTTCGTTGAGTGCAAAGCCACCGGCAAACACATTGGAAGACGCAAGCACGAAGGCCAAGCCCACGGGGCTCTTGAGCATTGTTTTTTTCATTATTGGACTCTATGGAGATCACTGGAATAGAACATCGAGCACTACAGCGAAACCATACTATCCATGTGACCGATTCAGTCAATGGTCACGCAAGACTAAATTCAATGCCCTCCCGGCACTGATGTGCCGGTGGGCAGGAAACGTAATGAGGGGATGTCGTTTGACTCGAATCGCCTGAAAACCTTGCTCAGCGATGGGTCAAGGCATGAGGCTGCGCAGGATGAGGTTGGTGGTCAGCGTGGGCGCTTGCTCGATCAGATCCAGATTGTGTTGCAACAGCAGCGGGTTGACGAAAGGTCGCAACGCCAGATTGATCGCCTCGACGGTTTCGTCCAGCGGCGTCTTGCGCTCGAACTCCCCCGCTTCTCGACCATGGCGCACGATGTCGAAGATAAAGGCCTTGATCTGCGCCTCATACACCTGGGCACTGTTCCAGCGCTCCGAGGCGGAAAACGCCGCGATGTCGTAAAGCTTGCGGTCGTTGAAGAACAGATCCACACCCGTAGCGATCACGGTTTTCACCAACCTGCGAAAACGCTCGGTCGCTGAAACCTCTTCGGTATTAATCGCTTGTTCGACTGCTGCAGCGATTTGGCCCAGACAGTTGGCGCAAATGGCCTCGCCAATCGCCTGCTTGGAATCGAAGAATTTATAGATGTAGGCCTTGGAAAAACCGATGGCCTTGGCCAGGTCGGAAACCGTGGTTTTACCGTAGCCGTATTGGCTGAAATGCTCGTTGGCCGCGGCGACAATCTGGTCACGGATGTCGTGTTCGGCGGGGCCGCGAGTGCTCGGCGAGGAGGCAGTTAGGGATGGCTGATTCATGGGCGCAGCTTACTCAGCCTGTCGGCGACTGACAATGTGTGATGCGCTATGAGCAGCGCATTTCACCCCCAACCCTGCGCCTCTTCAATGAAGTGCAGCACCGCGCTGGACCTTTCATCAATCCGCGAAATCAATGAAAGCTCGCTGACCATTTCCGCTTGAGCCAGCGGCACGATGCGTATGCCCGGCATGGTCAACCGCGTCATCGTTTCCGGGACGATGCTCAGGCCGATGCCGGCCGCCACCAGTCCCGGGATGCTCATCAGCGACGGAACATGCATGATGTTCTCGGGGTGCAACTGGTTCTGCCGGCACGCCTGGAGGGTGTGTGAGGTCAGGCCGATGCCGGCGCTGTCCTGCAGGAACACGAATTTCTCATGACGCAGCGTCGCCAGTTCGCCGGTAAAACTGTCCGCCATTTCATGGTTGTCCGGCATCAGCAGGACCAGCCTCGACTGGCTGAAATGATGGGTACGCAGGCGCTCCGGCAGGTGGTCCTTGAAGACCCGGGCGAAGGCCAGGTCAAGCTTGTGCTCGAGCAACATGTCGAACTGCGCGCGAATACCGGCGTCCACCAGCGACACTTTGACTTCCGGGAAGGTGCTGAAGTAATGCCGCAACAACTGCGGCAGATTGGCCTCGAACAGCGCCGAGTGATAGCCGATGTTGATCTCGCCCACTTCACCACGGCGCGCCCGCCGTGCGGCAGCGATCGCCAGTTCACTGGACTCGATGGACTGCCGCGCATGGGGCAGAAATGCCTCGCCGGCAGCGGTCAACGCGACGCCACGGTTTTCCCGCCGGAACAAGGCCAACCCCAACTCGGACTCCAGGGTTCGCATCAACTGGCTCAGTGCCGGTTGCGCAACGCCCAATTGTTCAGCGGCGCGACTGAAGTGCTGCAGGTCAGCGGCAACGACAAAGGCTTTCAGGTGACGCAGTTCCATATTGGCTATCCATAAGGCTGGCTTATCTATTTATCGTGATTTCGATAATTATTCTGCAAGCGAGATGCGCTAACGTCTAGCCACCTCGACGATGACTGCCAATTGCGTCGTTACTGCGCAGAACCGTCCGGGCATCCCGACACTATAAAAATAATGATGAGCACCCTTATGAGCACAATCAGTCACGAGACTCATGATTCGCGCATGCCGCGCAAAGCGGTGACCGCTGCGACCATCGGCACGGCCCTGGAGTGGTTTGACTTCACACTGTATGGCGCGATGTCCGCGACCATTTTGCCCAAGTTGTTTTTCCCGGCCATGGAGCCGACTGCCGGCCTGCTCGCGTCGTTGGCGACGTTCGGTGTCGGCCTGGCCGCGCGGCCATTGGGCGCTATTACCTGTGGCTACCTGGGTGACAAACTCGGCCGCCGTAACCTGATGCTGGCCACCGTGACCATGATGGGTCTGGCTTCGGTGCTGATGGGTTTGTTGCCCACCTACGCTCAAGTGGGTATCTGGGCGCCGATCCTGCTGGTGTTGCTGCGGATCGTTCAAGGCTTTGCGCTGGGCGGCGAGTCCACCGGTGCGCAACTGATGGCGCTGGAACACGCCTCCCCTGATCGCCGCGGGCGCTATTCCGGCATGCTCGGCTTGTGCTCCCCGCTCAGTCAGATATTGGCCAATGGTGTGTTGATGGGCCTGGCCGCGAGCCTGTCAAGCGAGCAATTCGAAAGCTTTGGCTGGCGAATTCCTTTCCTGATGAGCTTCGTACTGGTCGTGGTGGCGATTTTCATCCGCCTGAAAGTCGATGAGACCCCGGCGTTCGTGGCCTTGAAAAAGACCCCGGTCAAACAGGAAAAAAGCCCGCTCAAGTCCGCTGTCGGCAACCACTACAAAACCATCCTGCGCCTGATGCTGTTTTTCTGCTCGCCCGCTGCGCTGTTCTATCTGATCGTGATTTTCTCTCTCAGCTACCTGACCAAGCACCTGGGCTTCAGCCAGTCGACGGGCTTCATGTCACTGATGGTGGCTAACGTCTGCGCGATTTTCGGTGCGCTGGCCGGCGGTTATCTGTCTGATCGCTGGGGCCGGAAAAAGGCCTTGGCGCTGGGTTCATGCATGACCCTGCTGATCCTGTTCGTGTACTTCCCGATCCTCAACACGCTGAACGTTGCGGCCATCATGGCAATCATGGGGCTGTTTCTGGGTTTCACCCAGTTCCAGAGCGGGATCCAGCCTGTGGCATTTGCTGAGGCGTTCCCGACCCAGGTGCGCTATTCGGGTTCGGCACTGGCCTACACCGGCGCCAACCTGGTGATTGGCGGGCCGATGCCGATGATCGCCGTGTGGCTGATGAGCCAGTCGAACAACTCGCCGTGGCCGCTGGTGACCCTGTGCGCGGTGATCAACCTGATCTCCCTGGCCATGATTGTCATCGGCCCGGAAACCCGCGGCATCGACCTGAACGCCGTCGCCGACGACGACACCCTCGACACACGCGCTACCGCCCTTCTTTCCAAATAACGCAGCAGGACAACCATGAACCGCACCGTCTTCATCCTCAACGGTCCCAACCTCAACCTGCTCGGTCGCCGTGAACCGCACATTTACGGCCACACCACCCTTGAGCAGATCCGGCAACGCAGTGAAACACTGGCCGCGGAACTTGAGCTGATCTGCGACTTTCGCCAGACCAACCACGAAGGCGTGATGGTCGACTGGATTCAACAGGCGTTCGAGCAAGGCGCGGCCGTCATCATCAACCCGGCCGGCCTGTCGTTCCACTCGATTCCGGTGCTGGATGCGCTGAAGTTGCTCGCCGCACCGTTGATTGAACTGCACCTGTCGAACATCCATGCACGGGACGAGCTACACCGCCATTCGATCATGTCTGGCGTGGCCAATGCGGTAATTTGCGGCATGGGTGCCGACGGATATGCCCTTGCCATTAGGGCCGTCGATGACTTGTTGCGGCGTCAGGCAGGCGATCACTGACACCGCTTCGTCCCCTCCTACCACCCAAGCAAAATGTGCAGGATGCATTGGAGATTGGGCGGTAGGTGCTTTCGGTCATATCTCACGGTCAGCAACGGCAGGAACCTACCACCTGCCGCCACTCATCAAGGGTAACGAATCCCCCCCCCCATTTTCGTCACGCCACCGCCGCTTCAATCGTCCTGGAACGCCACGCAAACCCCAACACCATCAGCAACCCCAGGCCCGCCATTGCCGCGCCGGCCAGGGAGATCGCCGGATAACCCAGCCCGCTGCTGATCACCGCGCCGCCCAGCGCCGCGCCAATCGCGTTGCCGAAGTTGAAGGCACCGATGTTCACCGCCGAGGCCAGATTGGGCGCGTCCTTGGCCGCTTCCATAACACGCATCTGTAGCGGCGGCACCAGGGCGAAGCTGGCGATACCCCAAATCAGAATGGCCACGGCGGCCGGCAGTGGCCAGCGCATCAGTACGGTGAACGCCAACAACACCACAATCAGTACGCTCAGCGAGACGATCAAGGTGCGATCGATCGAGCGGTCAGCGGCCTTGCCGCCCCACATGTTGCCCAGCGTCAAACCGACACCGTAAAGCATCAGCATGGCGGTGATGAAGGCGGTGGACGCATGGGTCTCGCTGCTGAGGATCGGCGCGATGTAGGTGAAGACGGTGAACATGGCGCTCGAGCCGACCACGGTCAGGGCCAGCGCGGCCAGCACCGGGCCGCGCCCCAATACGCGAATTTCCGCCATGACACCGACGCTTTGCGGCGCCCGCACGTTGGGCAAGGCGAACCACAACGCGGCCATGGTCGCCACGCCCAGACCGGTAATCCCCCAGAAAGCCGTGCGCCAACCGAACAGTTCGCCAAACCAGGCGGCCAGCGGCACACCGCCGATGGTCGCCAGGGTCAGGCCCATGAACATCGCCGCAACCGCCCCGGCACGTTTTTCCGGGGCGACCAAAGTGGCGGCGACGACGGAGCCAACGCCAAAAAAGGCGCCGTGGTTCAGTGAGGTCACCACCCTGGCGACCATGAGGCTGTAGTAATCGGTGGCCAGGGCAGACATCAGATTACCCAGGGTGAAAATCGCCATAAGCCCAATCAGCAGATAGCGCCGGGGAATCTTGCCGGTGGTCAGGGTCATCAGTGGTGCGCCGAGCAATACGCCCAACGCATAGGCACTGACCAGCAAACCGGCAGCGGGAATGGAAACACCCAGATCCGCAGCGATACCCGGCAACATGCCCATGGGGGCGAATTCTGTTACGCCGATGCCGAAGGCACCGATGGCGAGTGCAACAAGTGGTGGATTGATACGCATGGAAAGCTCCTCATCTATGCTGCCAATGCTACGATCTCGTCTTTTCAGGCGGTAGATAGCATTTTTGGCAATCACCTTTGCGTAGGAGGCACAAGTGGATTTCAATGGCAGGTCAGGTGAAATGAGCGTGTTCACCACCGTGGCGCAGGAAGGCAGTCTGTCGGCCGCCGCGCGTGCGCTGGGCCTGACACCCTCGGCAGTCAGTCGGATCATCGCGCGCACCGAGCAACGTCTTGGCACCCGCCTGCTGTTGCGCACCACTCGAGCGATCACCTTCACGGCCGAGGGCGAAGCGTTCCTGCGCGGCGCCCGGCGTATCCTCGCCGACATGGACGAGGTCGAAGAAGCCATTGCCGACCAAGGCGTGCCCAAAGGACGATTGCGGGTCAGTGCCGCCCTTGGCCACGGCCGTCTGGCCATCGTTCCCTTGGTCGCAGCCTTCAGCGCCCGTTACCCGAACATCGTCGTCGACCTCACCCTCGGCGATGAAGTGGTCGATATTCTCGCCGGACAAGCCGACGTCGCAGTGCGCTTCGGCCACCTGCCCGACAGCCCGCTGAGCGCACGCAGGATCGGCACCACCGGCCAGGTCGTGGTGGCATCGCCCGAGTATCTGCAGCGCCACGGCGTCCCGCAGGAACCGGAAGACCTGCTACAGCACAACTGCCTGCGCTTCAACTTCCGGCGTGCCGAACCCAACTGGCCATTCATCCGCGATGGCAAAGAGTTTTCCCTGAAGGTCAGCGGCAACATCGAATGCAGCAGTGGTGAAGCGTTGGCACAATTCGCCCGAGTGGGCGCTGGCATTGCCCGTATCGGTGCGTTCAGCGTGAGCGAGGATCTGCAGCGCGGCGACCTGATTGCGCTGTTGCAAGACTGGAACCCGGGGGACCAGGAACCGATTCATGCGGTGTTCGTCGGTGGCGCGGCGATGCCGGCGCGGGTGCGGTTGTTCGTGGACTTCTTGCTGGAGAATCATCGGATGTCAGCGCAGGTATAAGCTGATATTTGCGCAGTTGTATTGCGGATAATTCGGCGCGTGCGAATGACATCCCAAACACAAGGTGCGGAACAAGGAAGTCACCCTTTGAGTACATTTCGAAAGTATCTTTGCCTGGACTTGTTACTTTGGATCTACCTCGGTTGCTGGAATACCACGCTACCGCTGATCATCCTGCAGCAAGGAAGCCTGCTGGAGCTGGCCGCCTACGAAACAGCGCTCGCGTTCGCGGCGATCATTTCAATGTTGTGTCTGGCGCCGCGTGTTGAGTCAATGCGCCGCAGTGCGGCACTCAAGGTGGGCTGTTTTGCGATCTTGATGGCCAGCGTATTGCGCTACTTTTTTGCCGCAAACTGGTATTCGCTTGATGCCCTGATACTGATCGATGTGATCGCTGCATCAGCATTTGGAATGATCCAGCCTCTCTTGGGTATCTATCCTGCGGAAACCGTTGATAAACATCGTACGGACGCTGCATTTCGCGTCCGGCGCATCGTTGTTACTGTCGGCCGGGTTGCTGGGCCTTTGTTGGCGGCTATCGTGATTACGGTTTCTTCACTGGAAATCTCGCTGCTATTTGTGTCGATAGTGGGATTGCTCATTGTGGTTTTAGGCATGGTGTTACCGGTGAGTGCAGCCCCTGCCCTGCAACCCGGAAAATCATCAGCAGATCTTGTTAATGACATGCTTTTGGGGCTTAAACTCAAATGCGTTCTACCGCCAGAACAATTTTTGACCTTTTCCGGACTACTGCTTGGTTTGGCCGTAACAGCGACCGTACCGATGCTGGTTCCAGCGCTCATACACACGCGCGGTCTGGCTGAAGGTAGCGTGGGCTTGTTCAATGCCGTGTTCGCGGGTGGAGCCGTTGCAGGCTTGTTCTTTTTAAGCCCGCTGATTACCAAAAAGGAAAATCAGCGCGACAAGTATCTTGGATGTTGGGCCCTATTAACGTTTGCACTCTGTGCAGCGACACAAGCCGGCGAAATCTGGCAGTTGAGTACTTGCCTGTTTTTCGCCGGGGCAGCGAGTGCGTGCATTACGATGGTCGGAATGGACAAGAGGCTCATGTCGATCCCCTCCGGTGTACGCGTGCGACTGATGGCATCTACATTAGTTATCAGTCAACTAGGAAGCTCGGTTTCATTCATGATGACGGGCGTCATCATGTCCAGATCCGGCGCGACCAGTTTGATGTGGCTTTATCTCGGGGTATTTCTGATTATCGTCATATATTCCATGCGATCAAAAAAGATATGGCACTTCCTGGAAGATGAGGCTGAGTCAGGGCTGTATTACGCAAAAAACCATCCGAAACTGGCTGCGATCATGACTCCATGAAATGTCTCCTGAGTATGTGCCCGATAGCCCGGACGACGGATGCAGTGCCCCGAGACAGGAACCTGACCCAGTCATTTCACCGGGTCATTGCTGATCAACGTCTTCGGCTCCAGATACGCGCTCATCCCCCACCTGCCCATTTCGCGCCCAAGGCCTGAATGCTTGAATCCACCGAAAGGGGCACGTGGTTCGTGGGCCAGAGTGTTGATGAGCACGCGTCCCGCGTCGATCTGACGGGCGATATTCACACAACGTTCAGCGCTTTTTCCCAGCACCAGGGCGCTCAGCCCATAGTCCGTATCGTTGGCAATGCTGATCGCATCGGCGTCGTCCTCGTAGGGGATGATCGTCAGCACGGGGCCGAAGATTTCCTCGCGCGCGATGCGCATCCGGTTGTTGGCATCAGTGAAGATCGTGGGTTTCACAAACCATCCGGCATGCAAGCCTTCCGGGCGACCTTCGCCACCCGCCAGCAACCTCGCGCCTTCTTCCTCGCCGGTACGGATGTAGCGCTGCACCCGTTCCCATTGTTTCTGGCTCACCATCGGACCGATGTCGGTGTCGGTGTTACGTGGATCGCCCGATCGGATCTGTGAGACGCCCTCCTTCGCAATGCGCTCGAACTCTGCCAGCCGGCGGCGCGGCACGAGGATGCGAGTGCCCGCGATGCAAGCCTGGCCGCTGTTGAGAAATCCGGCTTGCAGCACCAGCGGCATGACGGCTTGGAAATCCGCATCGTCAAGCACCACGGTGGGCGACTTGCCGCCGAGTTCAAGCGTCACGCGCTTCATCGTGTCAGCACCGGTTTTGACTAGATGTTGGCCGATAGCGGACGAACCCGTGAACGAGATCTTGGCAACGTCGGGATGACGGGCGATCTCCTCGCCAACCACATCGCCTCGCCCGTTGACGATGTTGAATACACCCGGTGGCAGCCCCGCCTCGTGCAACGCCCTGACCACCACCTGCGTCTGCAACGCGCTCATCTCGCTAGGCTTGATGACGGCGGTGCAGCCGGTCGCAAGCGCGGTGGCCAGCTTGTTGCAAATGAAGCCCGCATTGCTGTTCCAGGGTGTGATCAGACCGGTCACGCCCACGGGCGTCAGAATGACCCTGGCCATGCCGACCTGCTCCTCGAAATCGAACGCCTGCAGGGCATCGATTGCTTGCGCGATCACGTCAGCCGGATAAGTCGCCATCCAGCGCCCGCGAACCGCAGGCGCGCCGTATTCCGTGAGGATGGCTTCCAGCAACTCTTCCTCCTTTGCCGCCACGGCCTGGTGCATGCGTTGCAATGCCGAAATTCGTTCTTCCCTGCTTGTACGAGCCCACGCCGGGAACGCAGCCTTGGCGGCTGCGATCGCACGCTGTGCGTCCAGTGCATCGCCCAATTGAACCTGACCAATGACTTTCTCGGTGCTCGGGTTATGAAGGTCGAACCATTCCTGACCGTGTGGAATGACGAACTCGCCGTTGATGTAGATGTGTTCAATGCGTTGCATGGCGACTCCTCGCTCAAAATGGCTCGCCTGAATCGAGCCTCTGTGATGAAGTCTAAGAAGAGTTCATTATTCCGATAAGCCATCCTCTGGCTGATGAAGCATCCTTATATTCAGGACAATCCATGCGCAGAACAGCAATGACCGAGCTGGAAGTGGTACTGGCCGTGGCGCGCCGCAGCAGTTTCCGCGGCGCAGCACAGGAGTTGGGGATGTCCACTACCGCCGTGAGCAGCGCGGTTGCCGGCCTGGAAGCACGCCTGAAAGTGCGCCTGTTCAATCGCTCCACGCGCAGCGTTGCCCTCACCGACATCGGCCAACGCTATGTGGCCCGCATCGCCCCTGCGTTGGAACAGATCAAAAGTGCCGGCGAAGAAGCCAGCGTCGGCCCCGATGAACCCAGCGGCACATTGCGCATCAATGCACCGCATGGCGCGGCCTGCCTGCTGGTGGATCCGCTATTGAAGCAGTACGCTCAGCGCTATCCCGAAGTGCGCATCGACATCGTCAGCGAATCAAGCATGGTCGACATTATCGCCGGTGGTTTCGACGCCGGGATTCGCCTCGCAGAATCTGTGCCGCAAGACATGATTGCCGTGGCACTCTCAGGTGACATCCGGATGCTTGTGGTGGCCACGCCCGAGTACCTCGAACGCCACGGCGTGCCCGAGCATCCGCGAGATCTGCTCACCCACCGGAGCATCGGCATGCGTATGGCCCATGGTGGCCTCTACCAGTGGGAGTTGGAGTGCGATGGCCAAAAACTGCAGATGGATCTGCCGGTGTGCTTCGCGTCCAACGAGTTGCTGGCCATCAAACAGGCCGTGGTGTCGGGCCTCGGCATTGGGTTCATTTCCGAGTGGTTCATCCAGGAAGAACTGGCGAGCGGCGTCCTGGTGCCGGTGTTGATGCCGTGGTGCCCGTCGTTTGGCGGGTTGAGGCTCTACTACTCGGGCCATCGCTTCGTGCCGGCGCGATTGCGCGCACTGATTGAACTGGCGCAGGAGTTGCGGCCCACTGTGGTTTGATCAGGGCTGAGTTGAAAATAGTTGACCTTTACCGGCAGCTACTAATGTTTAGCTTTAACAGTTGCATTTTTAACTTGTTGAGGTGCGACAATCTCACATCCCCGTAGAGAACTCAGGTGGATGTTTGATTGCAGTTCGTATCGTACGCAAGGCGTCATTGTATTGGCAAAGAACATGCAAAACCCAATCGGCACGTGCGCGGATGCGCATATCATTTTCATCTGAAGGGCACTCACTATTAAACATTGATTCAACGTTTCTTATAATCAGTTGCTCAGGCAAATACAGGATCCGGCTATTTTTATAGCTTGAAGCACGTAACTCTGCAATTGGGTAGGCTCCCCCAAGTCCAGCCGAAACGCCAACTAGAAGCGCGGGCTTATGTCCTAGTTCGCTGAGCCCTGCGTACAAAAAGAAGTTCTTCAGAGCCGGGCAAGCCATGCCATTCCACTCAGGGCTGATCACGATCAATGCTGTTGCTTTTTTGAGGGTGGATTGCTGGACACTCCAGGCTTTCTGAGTGTCTTCTTCTGGCCACAGCGGTAGCGGGCTCGACGCCAGATCTATTAGTTCGCTTGAGTCACAAAGCTCAAGTGCTTCTAACCGGTCGCGCAGATAATGGGCAACTTTGATTGATTGACTGTTGGATCTATTCGATCCAGACAGCAGAACGATATGACGACTCATTGTGCGACCTTCTGCTTAGCTTCACTTACCTTGGGTGCCGTGCGATGGGAGCGAACGATTGGCCAGAACAATTCTTCTTTCCAGGTTATCGGTGACAAGTGCTCGATACCGTATGCTGGCGGACGCCTACGGGTAATTTTGGCTGTTCCGAACAACACATCCCATAAAAATAACAGGTTACCGAAATTACCTTTGTAGTGAGTCACGCCATCCTCTGCAGTCAAACCGTGATGCGCAGAATGAGTGGATGGAGTGGAGATGGTTCGCTCAAGAACCCAGATGATCGGCCGTAAGGCGCGAATGCGATAAAGTTTGTCGTCCCATGCAACATTGCTGTGTGCGGCGAAGATTACAGTCATTTTTATAATCAAATAAACGTAATAAACGGGTGCAAGTCCCAGATAAATCAATACGCCAGATAGCCAGATACCCGGCATCAAGAGATAGTAGAAACTATTGTTGCGATAGACGATGCGAATACTCATATAGGGCGCGGAATGATGTGCGCGATGCAATGCATAAAGAGCGGGAATCCGATGAGTCAGGCGATGCCACCAATATTGGGTCATGTCATCCAGCAGTAGAAACAACGCAAATCCTGCGATCCATGGAATAGAGGACAGCGCGCCCTTCATTTCCGGGATGGCCTGATTCAATATCATGCCACTTAGCCACATGACTAAAGGGAATGTGACCATCACTAATATTCCGGAGCCGATGACTTCAATGAGTACGTCACGTTTACTACCTGACGGCTGACGAAGCGAGGAGCAGGCAAGTTCCAGTAAAATGAAGGAGAGGAAAATCCCGGCTACTATCACAATGGGTTGATTGACGAGCATTGTTGTATTCATGGCACTCTCGATTTAGGCCCTTCCGGGCAATGCCCTTTCATTAAAAACCTGCGAGCAAGTCCTCCCAATGCGCGGAATGGACAAAATTGAGCTAGAACCGGCCAACCGCCCACCCCAACGCTTTCATCGCGGCAGGTTGGGCCAGGTATTGGAGCGCTTCCTTGATAGCCAGGTTGCCCGGAAGAGTACGGATTACAACCTCATCGAACTGGATCAACTGTGGCGCGAAGCGGCACGTATCGATCCGGCGATCGGATTAAAATTGTTCGCGCTATTCACACCCCAGGACTGGCATGTCCTGGCTTATCTATGCCTGTACAGTCCAGATATTTTGTCAGCCATGCACCTTTGGGCCCGGTACGCACCTCTTGCCTCGGACACCGACAATGTAAGGTTGGTAAATGACGAAAACGGCGTCGGAGTCGAACTGAACGTCGATGCGCCAGGAGAGTTGGCGCGGTATGTCGTCGAACACTACGGGGTGATGTCCATAGCGCAGTTACGACGAGGTACAGGACACAATGTGCAGCCGATTTTGGCAAAGTTCACTCATTCGCGTCCGTCGTATTACAAGCAGTACACCCAATGGTTTGGTGATCGAGTCGAGTTTGACTGCTCGATCAACTGCTTCTATTTTCATCCTCGAAGCTTAAGCCTGCCAATGCAAACCCGTCATCACGGGATGTTGGAATTATTAACGCAGGAGCTGGATCGACGGATCGCCGCGCATCGGAATTTCAGCGGTTGGTCAGCCAAGGTTGCTGAAGGAGCGCGACGATCTCTAGCGAGACGTGAAATTCCCAATCTGGACAATCTGGCGAAGTCGCTGCACCAGACGCCAAGGACGTTGCGCAGACGGCTGGAAGAGCAAGGTACAACCTTCAGACAATTGCTCGATCAGATTCGCGCAGAATTGGAAATGCATCTTGAATTGCAGGGAGAGTCATTAACGGAGATTGCAGCGCAACTAGGTTACAGCGATTTGACGGCGTATCTCCACGCCCGAAGCCGATGGCGTGACATGAAATAAGGTGGCGGCCCGAATTTTTCGTAACGGCAGTGCGACCTCAAAAATTCGCCTCATCACGCGCGAGTGATTTCGCTTGTGCAGTTTCAACCCTGCGCCAAGCGGGCAACAAACTTCGCATTGCCCCCCCCTCCACCTCTCAACATCGGCGTGATTCAAGCCAGAGATTCCAACTTGTCGTCACAGATGGCAGAGCGCCTGAGTTCCAGGATCGTGCGTTCATGCACTGCTCCCCACTCTCGCATCGCACTCACCAATGGCGCGAGTGAGTCACCTAACGCTGTAAGCGAATACTCCACTTTGGGTGGCACCTCGCGATAGATTTCGCGATGAATCACCCCGTCAGTCTCCAGCTCTATCACCCTATGAAATTAAGGGCCTCACCCTGAAAAACCGAGTCGTCATGTCCCCTATGTGCATGCACATGGCGGCGGATGATGGCTTCGTGACTGAATGGCACCGCGTTCATTACGGAGCTCGTGCCCTGGGTCAGGCAGCACTGATTTTTCCCGAAACGCTGGCCATTCAGGCTGACGGTCGTATTGGTGCCGGTGACCTTGGCATCTGGAGCGATGAGCACGTTGTCGGCTTGAAGGCGCTAACAGAATTGCTTCACGGTTTTGGTGCAAAAGCCGGCGCTCAGATCGGCCATGCGGGGCGCAATGCTGACCTGCCCGATCTGATTCACATCGCGCCATCGGCGATTCCATTTACGCAAACCAGCCCTGTTCCTCGCGAACTCGCGGCTGATGAGATTCCGTCTCTGGTAAAGCTGTACGGCGATGCCGCACGTCGTGCCAGCGAAGCTGGCTTCGATGTGCTTGAAATCCATGCCGCGCACGGCTACTTGTTGAGTGAGTTTCTCTCGCCGTTGGCTAACACCCGCGACGACGAATATGGCGGTGATGCCAAGCGTCGCTATCGTTTCCTGCACGAAGTGCTGGAAGAGGTTAAATCTCATTGGGGGGATCGCCCTCTATTCGTTCGCATCTCCAGTTCTGATTACGCCGAAGGCGGAAACACGCCCGAGTCGTTCCTAGAATATGGTCGCTGGATGAAAGCGCAGGGCGTTGACTTGATCGACTGCAGTTCCGGCGGGATCAAGATGGTCAAGATCGAAACCTACCCGGGTTACCAGGTCCCGGCCGCTGAATTACTGCGAAAGGAGTTGCATATTGCGACAGGCGCTGTGGGTGTGATCCAGAGTGGGCGTCAGGCGGAAGAAATCTTGCAGAACGGCCGAGCTGATCTGGTGTTCGTGGGGCGGCAAATGCTCCGAGATCCTTTCTGGGTTCGCACTGCGGCAGATGATCTCAAAGAAATCATTGAGATTCCCAAAGCCTATACGCGTTATGGATCTGTCTGGCTCGATACCAAGGCCTGATGCCTTTGTTGCACTAATCCTATGAAGCAGGAGCAAGCACATGAGCAAACCGACTTACGTGGAAGAATACCAAGCCATTACCGAGGTACTTAACAAGTACATTGAGGGCTGCAAGCAGGCCAAAAGCAGCATCATGGAGCCCGTTTTCAGTGAGCAAGCAACCATGTTCAGTGTCGATGGCGACGGCAAGCTGGCGGGCGGTGCGATTCCAATATTGTTCAGTGGGATAGATAAGGACTTCCGTCCATCCCCTGACGCAAAGACCGCGATCACCCGCATAGAGATCGTCGGTACTGCTGCCAGCGCTCGCATCGACGCCAACGATATGTCCGGCATCGCCTTCACCGACTTTTTTCATCTGCTGAAAGTTGATGGCAAGTGGACTGTGATCAGCAAGATTTTTCAGACTCATGTAACGCCTTGATGACTTGGGTCGTCCGTCGGCATTGTGTTCGACGCTGCAGTGCTTCTGCGCTGAATATCCGATTAAGCGCTCAACGTTAAGCAGTGACGTTGGTACTCAACCGCCGGATGACCCAGATCTGTTATTGAGTTATGAAATCTTGATAACGACCTTACCGAAGGCGCCCTTGGCTAAATGCTCATACGCTTGGCGTGCCTGATCAAAAGGATACACATGGTCGATTACCGGGCGGATTTTGTGTTCATTCAAGAACTCATTCATGCGATCAAATGAGGAGCGAGGAGCAACGGCGATTCCGCGAATAGTGGTTTGCCGGAAGATCAAAGGCATCAAGTTCAACGCAGTGGTCTGGCCGCTCAGGAAGCCGATCTGGGCGATGCGCCCTCCTGCCTTAGTCGCCGCAATCGATTGATTGATGCCATCCCCGCCTGCCACGTCCAGCAGCAGATCGACACCTTTGCCGTCAGTGAGCTTTAGGATTTCCTCTGCCCACTCAGGGCTGTTGCGATAATTTACACCTGCAACAGCACCCAGTTTTTTCAGGGTTTGCAGATTGTGATCTCGACTGGAGGTGACGATAACTTTAGCGCCAAGTGCCGTTGCGATTTGTGTTGCGAAAACAGAAACACCTCCTGATCCCTGAACCAGAACGGTTTGACCCGCCTCGATCCGGCCGAAGTCAACGAGCGCATACCATGCCGTCAGAGCAGCAATTGGAAGGGTCGCAGCTTCCTCATCCGACATGTTGTCGGGAGCACGTACCGCGCTGTCTTCATGGATGATCATGTACTCCGCCAGTCCGCCAGGCAATGGCGAGCCAAAGCAGTAGCTCGGCTCATCGGGCCCTGGCATGCCATCCAGCCAACGTGAGTAAAGGTGAGAGTTGACTCGATCTCCAATGGAGAAACGGCTGACGCCTTCTCCGACGGCTACGACTGTACCTGCTGCGTCGCTTACAGGTATCAGAGGCTTGGGCACCAGGTGCGGCTCATAGATGCCGTCAACGATTGCTTTGTCGCGAAAGTTGAGCGATACGGCGCCAACCTTAATCAGCAATTCGCCGGCCTTGGGTTGCGGCGTTGCCGTTTCTTCCAGGTACAGGTTCTCGAGGCCAAAATCTTTCAATAACCAGGCTTTCATGTAGATCTCCAAAAACGATTTGATGGCTGCAAACCGCTACGGATTCGCAGGGCAGCATCTTTCGCTTTTGGCCGCGCGCAATAAATGCGCAAAAAATGACATGATTATTCTATTCTGAGGCAACAATTGAGGATCGCCAGGTGAAGATCTATGGAACTGCTGCAATCGATGCGACTTTTCGCCAGACTCGCCGAGCTGGGCAGCTTCACCAGAGCCGCCGAGTCGATGGACATCGGACGGCCTCAGGTGACTCGCTACATTAAAGAACTGGAAAAAACCTTGGGTGTGCGTCTGTTTCAGCGCACTACGAGAAAGGTGGCACTCACCACCGAAGGCAAACTGTTCTATGAGCGAGTGCAGGAAATTCTCGCGGATATTTCTACCGCGACTTCAATGTTTGACCGCAGCGGCGCGACGCTCGAAGGCCGACTTCGCGTCGATATCCCTAGCGCTTTCGCGCAACTGGAGTTCATCAATAGTCTGAAAGGATTCACCGACGCCTTCCCCGGTATAAAGGTGGTTCTGGGCGTCACCGATCGCGCCGTTGACCTGGTCGGAGAAGGCATCGACTGTGCTTTGCGTATCGGCGATTTACCGGACTCCACATTGATCGCTCGCCCTGTAGGAATGGCAACGATGGTGACGTGTGCTGCGCCGAAGTACCTGCAAGAACACGGCGAACCCCTGACGATTGCTGATCTGAACGCCCATCGGGGAGTCAATTTCCTTTCCGGTCAAAACAACAGAACGTTGCCTTGGCACTTTTCGATAAAGGGTACCGATCAGGCATTTACCAGTAACGCTGGCATCTCTGTCACCGAGTCCAATGCATACGTTAAGTGCTGCGTAGCTGGCTTTGGAATAATCCAGGCACCCGGTATCACCGTGGCTGAGTATTTGAGCAGTGGCGCTTTAGTGGAAGTACTAAGGCCCTATCGGCCCACCCCTCGGCCTGTGACTGTGCTCTACCCCAGTCGGACGCACTTGGCGCCACAGGTGCAAGTGTTTGTCGAATGGTTACAGGAACTCCTTCCACAGATTCATTCAGAGTGGTTGGAGCAATAGTGATCGTTAGAAAGCCCTCTTTTATCGACTTGAGTCGGGCAAAAAGGATCGCTCATGAACGGTTTTTACAGGCGCGATAGCTGTTAGTCACGGAGCAGCTGATTTCGGCCCAGAGTGTTTAAAAACGTACTTGAGGTGCATCACATCCTGCTAGCAAGCCGGGCCAACCGCCGGAACGCTCTGACGAACATAATAATTGTCGAATTCACTGCTTTCGACGAACTGGAAGCCATGGCGAATATAAAAGCGATTTGAAGCGCTTTCTTTGAGAGCTCCAACTTTAACAGGGAGCGCAGCCGCATCCGCCACTTTGAAAATCTGAGTGAGAACAACAGAGCCTATACCAGATCCTTGCGCGCTCGGTTTCACATACAAGTGATCGAGCAAGAGTTCATTGTGGTGATGTTTGACCACTACAAAACCAACCCTCTCCCCGGATACCTCGATGTAGTGTGTGTTGCGAGCTTCAAAACCGCTAAGAAACCGCTCACGCGCACGCACCGGATCAAATCGCCCAACACGCTCCAGACTGTCGCGCATGGCCTCAATTCGAATGGCTACAAGATTGTCCAGGTCGCTTTGTTGAGCTATGACAAAAGTGACTGGGGAATTTTGATTGGCTGTGACGGGCATATTTTGCGCTCTATTTACCATCCTGGAAGGCCAGTATAGAGATACTGACCGACCTGCTTCTTTATGCGTTAACACGTCGCCATTCACCAGGCGAAATCTTTTCCCACTGCCGGAAGGCCCGAAAGTAAGAATTGGCGTCTTCGTACCCGAGTAAATAGGCCACCTCTTTCAGTTCAAGGCTTGTATCGGCAAGCAAGTGAAAGCCCACTTGGCGTCGGGCCTCATTGAGCAGCTCGCTGAACGTTGTCCCTTCTGCCGCCAACCGTCGTTGCAGCGTTCGTTCACTTTGCAGCAGCTCTTGAGCCAAGTGTTGCAGGGTTGGTCGTCCGTCCGCCAACGCTCGTTTCAGCAATCCGATTGCCTGCTCACGGAATCCAGCTGGCGCGCCGATCTCCTGCAAGGCGGCAGTCATGCCAGGCATCATGACGTGGAGCATTTCCGGGTTATGTGCAAGAAACGGCAGGCTCAAGTCGCTGGCGCTGATTGTCAGTTGGTCACGAGCTGCGCCATAGCGAATGGGACAGCCAAAATAATGCGCATGGGTTTCCAGGTTTTGTTCTGGGCGTCGCAGGCTCACTGTCAAAGGCCTCACGTGCTCCCCCGTGCCGCGCCGACCGAGTTCCAGCACAAATGCAAAACACGCCTCCACCGCGAGATGAGGTTGCGGGCCGCTGCCAGCCGGCCAAAGAATGGTGAACGACACCTCGCCATTACGCTCCTCGACACAAATCTGGTCCGGGCTGCATAGGCGCATGAAGCGCGAATACCTCGCCACCCCTTCGCGAAAATCGGCGGCATATAACGCGGCGAGAAACGCCAGTTTATGTTTCCCGCTGGGTGTGTTGCGGACCATTTTTATGGCGAAAGCCGGGTCTGCAGATAACGCCTCAATGGCCCGCCAGACAGCGAATAGCTGATGGATCGAGACAACGGCGTCGTTCAGGTGAAGGTCGGTTGGCAATTGCGCATGTTGTTGAACCGCCACCGGGCTGAGACCCAGTCGCTCTATCGCCTGCCAGAATACTTTGGGCAGTTTGCACCGCTCGGAGCGGATCTCAGGTTGGGACATTTCAGGCTCCGAGCCGCACGTAAGCGGCAACGCGTAATGCAGCGCCAATCAATGGCGCGTTTCGCAAGTGTTCTGGCGTAAACCGCCCACGAAGGAATGCGCCTTCGCTCTTAACATGGTCGTTAATGAAACGAGCTGAGGAGCTCACGATGGCAACAACGTTCTATACCAATCCCAATTCTCGCGGCCGCATGGTGCGCTGGATGCTTGAAGAAATCGGCTGCACCTATGACGTGGTCATTCTGAATTACCAGTCGGCCAGTGGAGCTGACCGCTGGGGCGGTGCTGCGCTGCAAGTGCCCGTGCATACCAGCCCTGATGATCCACGCGCGATTTTTTTCCGCGACGTGAATCCGATGGGAAAAGTCCCCGCGCTGGTGCACAACGGGCAGACCATAACAGAAACTGCTGCCATCTGTGCCTATCTGGCTGACGCCTTTCCCGAAGCCGGATTGGCGCCTGCGCCAGAGGACCGGGCGGCCTATTACCGTTGGCTGTTTTTTGCAGCCGGCCCCGTGGAGCAGGCCGTAACCAACCACCGCGCGGGCTTCAACCCTGAGCCTGAGCAAGAGTTCTTCTTTGGCTACGGAAGCTATGAACGCACAGTGGACCAGCTCGAGCGCGCGGTGCTGGCCAGCCCTTTCATTGCCGGTGAGCGCTTCACTGCGGCGGACGTGTATGTCGGCTCGCACATCGGCTGGGGACTTGCCATGAACACCTTGCCGCCCCGGGCAGCATTTCTCGCCTACGCCGAGAAACTCACCGGCCGAGAGGCGTATAAACGTGCGGTTGCAAAGGACGAGGCGCTGCTCGCGGCGGCCTGATTAACGGAAACTGTCGAAGACGACCCGAAGGCGCCATGCAGCTGCAACCACCCGCAAAAAGCGCCTTCGCCCGCAACGCAATGGATGGCGCCGCCAGAACCTACCGATGGGGTGGCGCACATTTGCAATACACCTGAGGAGCTTTGCCGTGTCGAACACTTCACCCGACTTCACCGAACGCCTGCTTGTCAATGCCGGAATCCGCGAAGGCATGCGCGTATTGGACGTCGGCTGCGGTTCTGGCGATGTCACCTACTTGCTGGCGCGCCTGGTCGGCAGCACCGGGGCGGTGTTGGGGGCGGATCACGACGCCAATGCACTGACCATGGCACGCCAACGCAACGCCCCACGAGGCCATGCCCAACCTGAATTCATCGATAGCGATCTGCTCGGACTTGCCGAGTCGCTTGGCGTGTTCGACGCAATCGTTGGTCGGCGGGTGTTGATGTATCAGGCTGATACCGTCGCGGCTGTACGTGCACTGGCGCGACACTTGCGGCCTGGAGGCATTCTCGTATTTCAAGAGCATGACACCACTCTGGTTCCTGCGAGCCTGGACGGATTCCCGCTACACAAACGGGCCCAGGGCTGGATACAACGCATGATCGAGCGTGAAGGGGTCGATCTGCATATCGGCTTCAACCTTCATCGCATCTTTACCCAGGCCGGTTTATCCGTCGAAACGGTACGTGGAGAATGCCTTATACAAACGCCCGGCTGCCCCTACGCGCTGGGACATATCGTACGAGCCTGCCTGCCGCGAATCCTTGCGCACGGCGTGGCCAGCGCAGAAGAGATCGAAATAGAAACCCTGCAAGCGCGGCTAGATGATGAGCGTACCCAATCTGAAGGTATCTATATCGGAGACATGATCTTCGGCGCATGGGCGAAAAAATCGCAGTGAGTGGTCAGCCGACTACAACTGGCATCTATCGGCCGTTTCGGTCATGACGCGGGACACTTCATCCACCTCCGGTTCATCCCCATTTACCACTGGGTAGAGATGATGTTCTGGAGCGACGACAGGTTCGAGTGCTGCAACTGTAAGCAAACTGCCTGCTCACCACTCGGATACAGCCGCTGATTCACATAACAACCCTTATGTAACCCGAAAACACGCCGATACCGTCCAGTGGCACGGAAGCACCGCAGCAGCACTTACTTCATAGCAGGCAGGAACCCGATCAATGTTGGAACACCTCTGGCGCAGCATCCATTCCCCGGACTACTTGCCCAACGTACTGGAGTGGATGCTCCATATTCTCCTCAGCCCGTTCATGGTGATCATGTGCCTGATGGTCGGCGCGCTGGCCGGCAAATGGTGGAGAGCACTGCCCTACGGCAGCCTGACTTGTTATGTGGTCTTCCTGAGCCGGTCTTCTTTCTATCGGTGGGATAGCATTTTCCCCTTAGCCGGCCTGCCTGCGCTGGCGATCGATGGCGCACTGTTGGCGCTCCTCGGTTTTTATTTGAAAGGCGTACTCAGAACCCGCGCAGAAGCAAAACCCGAAGGCCATTGGCTGCGCAGGCTTTATCAAGGCCTTAAGGTCGTCATGCTGACAGTCATGGTGATGTTCTGGGCAGTCGTCGTGCTGTTTGTCGTGGTCTTCACTGTCTCGGTCGCGACCCAACCGTCATTGGCGCACTGAGCAGCCTTCTGCTCGATCAGACAAATCGGGACTCAGCTTCGCCGGAAACAGCGTCCGAATGAGCTGCCGGTTCGGCAAAATGAACCTCTGTGGCATTACGCCCCGCCAACCAAGCCAGCACAGACGCGACAACCAACACCGCGGCACTCAGCTCGAACGTAGCTTTATAACCACTCAAATCAAAAGCCAGACCACCAATGATCGCGCCACCCGCGATCGCCAGTTGAACAATCGCCACCAGCAAGCCACCTCCAGCCTCCGCATCATCCGGCAGCGTCTGCGCCAGCCATGTCCACCAGCCGACCGGCGCGGCCGTGGCTACCAATCCCCAGAAGCCGAGCAACATGGCAGTCAGCACCGGTGATTTGCCGAAGCTGACCAACGCCAGCGCGATGGCCGCCATGATCAGCGGGATGACGGTCAACGTGCGGTAGAGGCCGCGACCCATAAACCTTTCGATCAGAAAGGTGCCGATAAAACCGGCCAGTCCCAGCCCCAGCAACATCAAGGACAACGTTGAAACACTGACACCCGTCACGCCCTCAAGAAAGGGCCGCAGGTAGGTGAACAGCATGAATTGGCCCATGAAAAACACGCTGACGGCGACCATGCCCAAGGCCACTGGCAATTGCTTCATCAGTCGCAGAACGTTGCCGCTACCGGCCTGGCGCTCAGCCTTGAAGGATGGGAGGCTGATCAGCAGCCACACGGCGGCAAGCACTGCGACCGGAACCACACAGAAGAATGCGCCGCGCCAGCCGATCAGCGAGCCGAGAAAGCTGCCCGCCGGAGCGGCGATGACCGTGGCCAGCGCATTACCGCCATTGACGATGGCCAGCGCTCGCGAAACCTGTTCAGGCTTCACCAGACGCATTGCAGTCGCCGCCGACAGTGACCAGAAACCACCAATCGCTATCCCGATCAATGCACGTCCAAACATGAATGACGGGTAACCCGGCGCGACCGCGACGACCGTACCGGAGACGATCATCAGTAAGGTCAGGCCCAGCAACAATTTCTTGCGTTCGACGCGAGCAGCGACCGAGGCAATCAACAGGCTGGTGATCAAGGCAAACGCACCGGACACGGAAATCCCCTGCCCGGCCTGGCCTTCGGTGATGTGCAGGTCGGCTGCAATCGGTGTCAGCAGGCTGACCGGCATGAATTCTGAAGCGACCAGGGCGAATGCGGCCAGCGACATCGCCAGCACAGCGCTCCAGCCGCCTGTTGTTTTAGAAGGATCTGTAGAAGGAAACGTCATGGGAACTACCTGTGGTGCGAAAAACCTGTGGATGTGATGCGCAGGGGCAAGCAGCTTGAAACCCATTCGGGCGCTGCCCCTGTAACAGATAGACACATTCTCCCGGTCAATCTGGCCCTTCCCTAGCGCATTCCTCTTGAATGCTTGCCTGATCCTCTGGCGATGCAGGGTGATGGATAGGAAACGTCTCGCGCGCGGATTAGAGTTCGGTCAACAGGAGTGACCCGACATGATCCCTACCCCTCTGCCCCAGGAATCGCCTTTGGCGTTGAACATTGACCCGCGTGTGAGCGCGCCGGGTGACTTCGCCACGGCCATACCCGGCTTGTCGCTGTTTCGTCGCGACCAGCCAGCGCCGCCCGTGGTGTGCATGATCGAACCGAGCCTGATTCTCGTCGGTCGCGGTGAAAAGCGTTTGTGGGTCGGTGGCGAGGGTTACAGCTACGACCCTTCGCGGTTTCTGGTGACCTCACTGGACCTGCCCGCCAACTCCGAAGTGATGCTTGCCAGTCCCGAGCAGCCCTGTGTCGGCCTCGTGCTGAAACTGGATGTCAGCATGCTCGCCGAGGTCATCACCAAGAGCGGCCTGCCGGCCAAGCGGCAGCCAGCAACGGGCACGGGCGCCGCGATTGGCAGCCTGTCGTCTGCGCTGGAGGGCGCACTCGATCGCCTGCTGGCATTGCTCGATGAGCCCGAGGCGATCCCGGTGCTGGCGCCGCTGATTCTGCGTGAAATCCACTATCGGCTGCTGCACACCGACCAAGGCGCACGGCTGCGGCAGATCACGGCCGTCGATGGTCAGGGTTATCGCATCGCCAAGGCGATTGACTGGCTCAAGGTCAATTACACCGACGCACTGCGCATCGACGATCTGGCGGCGAGAGTGCAGATGAGTGCGCCGACCTTTCACCATCATTTCCGTCAGCTCACCGGCATGAGCCCGCTGCAGTACCAGAAATGGCTGCGGCTCAACGAAGCGCGGCGGCTGATGCTGGTCGAGCGCCTCGACGTTTCGCGAGCGGCGTTTGCGGTCGGCTATGAAAGCCCCTCGCAGTTCAGCCGCGAATATGGCCGCCTGTTCGGCACCGCGCCGAGTCGTGACATCGCCCTTCTGCGCGGGCAGCCATTCGAGGCAGAAGCCCTCGGCACAGTAGCGAATTGAACGAAAAACGCTGATGCGCCTCGCCGCGTATCACCGCTCATAACAATGCACGTCAACCGATGATCAGCGGGTGAATCATGGAACTACGAATCAACCAGAAGACCTATCAGGTCGATGCCGACGCCGATACGCCCTTGCTGTGGGTGATCCGCGATGATCTGGGCATGACCGGGACCAAGTACGGCTGCGGCCTGGCGCAATGCGGCGCCTGTTCGGTGCTGGTGGACGGCAATGTGGTGCGCTCGTGCGTCACGCCGGTGGCCGGTGTGGTCGGCCGCGAGGTCACCACCATTGAGGCCATCGAAAGCGATGAAGTCGGCAAACGGGTGGTCTCGACCTGGGTCGATCTGCAGGTCGCCCAGTGCGGCTACTGCCAGTCCGGGCAGGTAATGGCCGCCACCGCGTTGCTCAAACAGAACCCCAAGCCGAGTGATGCGCAGATCGAGGCGGCGATGGTCAATCTGTGCCGCTGCGGTACCTACAACGCCATTCATGCCGCCATGCATGAGCTGGCCGGCAAGGGAGAAGCGTGATGAACGTTCGAATCGACCCTTCACTGCAAGCCTCAGCACTGGATCTACACGAACCGATCAATGTATCGCGCAGACGTTTTCTCACCGGTACCGCCGTCGGCGCGCTGGTCCTCGGTTTCGGTCTGCCGCTGGGTGCGACACGCGTGCAAGCTGCCGTTGCAGCGGCGACGGCCGAACGCGGCACGCAGGTGCCGGCGTTTCTCGAGATCCGTCCGGACAACCGCGTACGTCTGCTCTGCCCGTTCATGGAGGGCGGACAAGGCACGTTCACCGCGATGGCGCAGATTGTCGGTGAAGAGCTGGATGCCGATCCGTCGACCTTTCTGGTCGAAGCCGCACCGCCCGGCGAAGCCTATGTGGTGTTGGAAAACGGCATGCGCATCACCGGCGGCAGCATGTCGGTGCGCATGAGCTACCCGGTCATGCGCCGCCTCGGCGCCCTCGCCCGCGCCATGCTGCTGCAAGCGGGCGCGCAACAACTTGGCGTGCCGGTGAGCGAGTTGAGCACCGAGCCTGGCGAAGTCGTGCATGCCAAGTCGGGCCGCTCGTTGGCTTACGGTGAACTGGCCGAGCGCGCGATGGATCTGCCGGTTCCTGATCCCGCTTCTGTGAAGCTGCGTGATCCGAGTCAGTTCCGCTGGATCGGCAAACCGGTGAAGCGCCTCGATGCCTACGACAAGTCCACCGGCAAGGCGCTGTACAGCATCGACCTGAAGGTCGACAACATGCTCCATGCGGCCGTGCAACATGCCCCGCGCCTGGGCATGACCGTGGGCAACCTGCGCAACGAAGACCAGGTCAAGGCCATGAAAGGCGTGCATTCCGTGCATCGTCTGCCGGGCGCCGTGGCGGTGATCGCCGAGCGTTGGTGGCACGCCAAACGTGCCGTCGAGGCGATCCAGGTCGACTGGCAAGAGCCAACGGCCGATAGCAAAGTGCGGCCGATGCCCGCCGACTTTTCCAGCGATGCCTGGTTCAAGCGCCTCGCTGAAGACAAAGGCCCGGCCAAAGATGATGAAAACCAAGGCGACGTGGCGGCGATTCTCAAGGAGACCAAGACCCGGATCGACGCCACTTACCACAATCAATACCTGAACCATGGACAACTGGAGCCGCCGTCAGCCCTGGCCCGATTCAATCCGGACGGTTCGCTCGAAGTCTGGCTGCCGAATCAGGCGCCGGACATGTTCCGCGCCGACATCGCCAAACGCACGGGCCTCGATACGTCGCGCATCACCTTGCATTCGCCGTTGCTGGGTGGCTTTTTCGGCCGGCATTTCCTCTACGACTCGGCCAGTCCCTACCCTCAGGCGATCGCACTGGCGAAAGCGGTTGGCCGTCCGGTCAAACTGATCTGGAGCCGCGAAGAAGAGTTCCTGCGTGATGTGCTGCGTCCGGTTGCCGCGGTGAATTTCCGTGGCGCTCTGGACGCCGAAGGCTGGCCGCTGGCAATCGAAGCGATCAGTGCCACCGAAGGCCCGACCGAAGCCCTGGCCGGCAAACAGGGCGAGAAGCTCGATCCGACGGCGCTTGAAGGCTTGTCGGGCAAGTCCTACGCGATCCCCAACAAGCGCATCGCGCAGATTTACGCCAAAGGCCCGGCCATGCTCGGTTACTGGCGTTCGGTGGGCAATTCGCTCAATGACTTCTTCTATGAATCGTTCCTCGACGAACTGGCCGACAAGGGCGGCAAAGACCCGTTCGACCTGCGCGTGCATCTGCTGCGTGACAACAAACGCCTGACCACGCTGCTGCAAGCGGTGGCTGAACTGTCGGGTGGCTGGAAGCGCGGGCCGTTTACTGCCGAGGATGGCAGCAAACGTGCGCGCGGCGTGGCCATGGCTTCGCCGTTCGGTACAGAGACGGCGGTGATCGCCGAGGTATCCATCGAGAACGGCCAGGTCAAGGTGCACGACATCTGGCAAGCGATTGACCCGGGCAGCATCGTCAACCCGGCGATTGTCGAGGCTCAGGTCAATGGCGCCGTGGCGCTGGGGCTGTCGCAAACCCTGGTGGAAGAAGCCGTGTGGATTGATGGCAAACCCCGGGCGCGCAATTACGACTTGTACCCGATCCTGGCGCCTGCGCGGATGGCCCGGGTCCATGTGCGGGTGGTCGAGAGTGGGGAAAAAATGGGCGGCATCGGTGAACCGCCGTTGCCAGCGGTCGCCCCCGCCGTCGCTAACGCGGTGGCAAGGCTAACCGGTCAGCGGGTGCGCAGCCTGCCCATGAGCCGACACACCTTCACTTGATCAGCGCCGGAGCGTCCATGAATAACCGCCGATTCGCAAGAACCGCTGGCTGGCTGGCAGTGCCGTGCCTGGTCGCGGCAGGCCTGCTGGCCTGGTATGTCACCCGCGAGCCCGTCTCGCGCCTTGAAACCCATCAGATCGCTGTGGCCGACATCGACCCGGCACTGGTCACGCGTGGCGAATACGTCGCGCGGCTCAGCGATTGCGTGGCGTGCCATAGCGTGCCGGGCGGTGCGCCGTTCGCCGGCGGCCTGGAAATGGCCACACCGCTGGGCTCAATCCATGCGACCAATATCACCCCGGACACGGAAACCGGTATCGGCCACTACAGCCTGGCGGACTTCGACCGGGCGGTGCGCCACGGTGTGGCGCCCGACAGTCGCCGGTTGTATCCGGCGATGCCCTACCCGTCCTACGCCAAGCTCAGTGACGATGATGTGCGCGCGCTGTATGCGTTCTTCATGAAAGGCGTGGCGCCGGTGAAACAGGCGAACATCCCCAGCGCTATTCCGTTTCCGCTGAACCTGCGCTGGCCGATTGCACTGTGGAACGGTGTGTTTGTCGATGCCGAACCGTATGCGGCCAAACCGTCGCAGGATGAACAGTGGAACCGTGGCGCTTACCTCGTTCAGGGTGCGGGGCACTGCGGCAGTTGCCACACGCCGCGCGGCCTGGCGTTCAACGAGAAGGCACTGGATGAATCCGGTAAACCGTACCTCGCTGGCGCCTTGCTCGATGGCTGGTACGCGCCGAGCCTGCGTGATGACCACAACACCGGTCTGGGCCGCTGGAGCGAGGCGGAAATCGTGCAATTCCTCAAGACCGGTCGCAATCAACACGCAGTGGTCTACGGCTCGATGACCGAGGCGTTCAACAACTCCACGCAGTTCATGAGCGATGATGATTTGACCGCGATTGCCCACTACCTGAAGTCACTTCCCGGGGATCGCGAACGGGATGGCGCACCTTGGCAGTATCAAGCGGTATCGGCAGCGCAACGTCTGGACTCGCCCGGTGCTCATACCTACGTGGCGCGCTGTGCTTCCTGCCACGGCCTCGACGGCAAGGGTCAACCTGAATGGATGCCGCCGCTGGCCGGCGCCACCGCGGCACTCGCCAAGGAAAGCGCCTCGGCGATCAACATCACCCTCAATGGTTCGCAGCGTGTGGTCGCGGCTGGCGTGCCGGACGCCTATCGCATGCCTGCCTTCCGTGAGCAGTTGTCGGATCAGCAGATCGCCGAAGTGCTGACATTCATGCGCAGCACCTGGGGCAATCAGAGCACAGCGGTTGATGCGCAGACGGTGGGCAAACTGCGTGAACACACTGATCCAGCCAGCAGCAGCCCGATCATTCTGCAGATGCGCTAAGAGGAGGTTTTAATGGAAAGCATCGACTTGCTGGTCCTGCGCACGGTGCGGGACTGGCTTGCCGCTGGCGAGCGTGTGTTGCTCGCCACGGTGGCGCGCACCTGGGGTTCTTCACCGCGTCCGACGGGGTCGATGATGGCTTTGCGTGACGATGGCCGCGTGGTGGGCAGCGTGTCCGGCGGCTGCATTGAGGATGATCTGATCCATCGCTATACCACGGCCCATGGCGGCAGCGCTTTTAGCGACAGCGCACCGCAAGTGGTGCGCTATGGCGTCAGTGCCGATGAAGCGCATCGCTTCGGCCTGCCCTGCGGTGGCACGCTGGAACTGATCCTTGAGTTCAACCCGGCGTGGCAGTCGCTTGACGCGTTGCTGTTGCAACTGGACGCCGGGCAACTGGTTCGCCGTCGTCTGGCGCTGGAGTCCGGTCAGGTGATGCTCGAACCGACCGCGACGCCGGAACAGTTCAGCTTCGATGGCGCGCAGATGCTCAACACCTTGGGACCGGGCTATCGGATGCTGATGATCGGGGCCGGCGCGCTGGCTGAGTATCTGGCGACCATGGCCTTGTTCAACGGTTTCAAGGTGGCAGTATGTGATCCGCGTCCCGAGTACATTGAGACGTGGGCAGTAGACGGTGTGGAGCGGATTGTCGGCATGCCGGATGACGTGGTGCGCGACTTCGCAGTCGATCTGCGCACCTGCATCGTCGCTTTGAGTCATGACCCCAAACTCGACGATCTGGCACTGCTCGAAGCGCTCCACGGCCCGGCGTTCTACATCGGTGCGATCGGCTCGCGGCGCAACAGCCAACTGCGCCGGGAACGCCTGATCGAGCATTTTGGAGAAACCGAAGCGTCGCTTGAACGCCTGCACGGGCCGATCGGTCTGTATATCGGCAGCAAGACCCCTGCGGAAATCGCCGTTAGCGTGATGGCCGAGATTCTAGCGGCGAAGAATGGTGCCAGCCTGCCGAAAGCGTTTTCAATTGCCAGGGCCAAAGCGCTCGCAGAATGAGCCGCGCGGCGACTCTGCGTCGTCGTTATCGGCCGGCAACGAAACGACGTGGTGTGAACGGCCTCGGCGCCAATGTCCTGGAGAAGACACTGCGTTCCTCGACAGGTCATAGAACCCCTTCCGGCGAGAAAGGTCTGCTCTGGTATGACCTCTCAGGAATACGTCCCATGTCCACGCAAAGCAACCTTGTCATCCTCGCTCGGGGAGGCTACGCCGCCCGAGGAATGCTGTATCTGATCATCGGCATCTTTGCGTTGCTGGCAGCCCAGGATTCGACCAGACCGAAGGACAGTCACAAGAGTCTGGAAGCCTTGCTGGGCCAGCCATTCGGCTATTTTCTGGTTGGACTTGTCGTAGCGGGACTGCTCGCATTTGCCGCCTGGCGCGTCCTGCAGGCAACGCGTGATGTCGATCATCACGGCAAACAACTCAAAGGTCTGGTGATTCGCACAGGGCTGTTTGTCGGAGGTTTGGTCAACGCTGCTCTGGCGTTCTTTGCATTGGGTCTACTCATCAGCGGGATTAAAAGCTCGGGCGATTCCGCAGGAAAAACCAAAGACTGGCTGGCGCATCTGCTGTCCTGGGAACACTCGAACTGGCTGGTGTACCTGATCGCCCTCATTCCGCTTGGGGTCGGCATTGCTCACATCTTCAAGGGCTGGAAAGCGACGTTCGAGAAGTATTTCGAGGCCGACGAGGACGTCATGCGCTACGTCCGACCGGTCTCCCGGTTTGGTCTGATAGCGCGCGGAGTGGTGTTTATCGAGATTGCATTGCTTCTGGCGGTCAGCGGTTCCACTTATCAAGCCATGGATCCACCGGGTATGAAGGAAGCGCTCGATGCGCTGCAGAATCTGCCCGCTGGCTGGCTGATTTTGATGGTGATGGCCTTGGGGCTGATTGCGTTCTCGGTCTACAGTCTGGCGGAAGCTTTCTGGCGCAAGATCAATATGGATGTGCCGGGAGTGGCGAGACCGTAGGGTGTAATCCAGTCCCCATGGCGCCCGTCATCCAGTCAGCGGGGACGCCACCGTTTATTCACACCCGATAGTACTCGCGATACCAGCGTACAAACTGCTCCACGCCGGCTTCAACCTCCATCTGCGGCGAAAACCCGATCCAGTCTGCCAGCGCACTCGCCTTCGGGCAGCCCCGATTCAGCGCTGATCTTTATCAATACCTGATCAACATGACGTTCCTCGGCGACCTGCTCGGCGTCCCGCCCATCGACGGCGTGTACTGGTCACTGTTCGTAGAGATCAAGTTCTACCTGATGATCTCGATTCTCCTGGCCTTGAAGAAAATAGACAAAATCGAACTCTGCCTGGTGCTCTGGCTACTGGTGTCGGCCACAGCGGAAGTCCTCGCTTTTGAAAAGCTGCGCTCGATATTGATCACCGATTACGCGGCCTATTTCATCGCCGGTGCGACGTTCTACCTGATATGGGCGAAAGGTATTACAAAACCACGCATTGCCCTGGTGGCGGGCGCATTGGCCTTGGCCACCTTCACCGCCATTACTTGGGCCGAGTCGATCGAAAGCAAGTATGCGACGGAGTACGATCCCTCGATCATCGGCAGCGTCATTATCGTTTTCTTCATGACCTTCCTTCTGATCGCAACCAACAAAACAGCCGCCATCGGACAAATGAACTGGACGTACCTGGGAGCCCTCACGTACCCGCTTTACCTGTTACATCAAATGATCGGTTTCATCATCTTCAACATGGCCTATCCAGCGGTGAATGCGCACCTGCTGCTGTGGGGCACCGTGGCTTTGATGATCGCTGCGTCCTATGTCATTCACGAAAAGATCGAAACGCCGATGGCCAGACTGATGAAAAGATCCCTGTCATTTTCCTTCAATCGTCTCCGGGCCGATTAGCCGGCGGCGACGAAAGCTGAAGCGTTTTAGCGAACCTTTCCACCGAAAACAGCGTCCGAGCTAAGGCGTTAACGCTTACCGCTCACCACGAGGTTTCCGTTTGAAAGCAGCCATCGTCAGAAAATACCGTTTGATCATCAAGACTCTGGGCTATGTCGGCTGGGCGTTGTTCTGGCTGCTGCTCTGGGACATCGCCGTCACCGTCGACTTCATGCTGTTCCTCAACGCCAAACTGAATCTGCCATTGATGCCCCTGACCTTGTTGGGTTCGGCATTGATCGTGCTGATCAGTTTCCGCAACAGCAGCGCTTACAATCGTTGGTGGGAAGCACGCACGCTGTGGGGTTCGATGATCAACAATTCGCGCAGCTTCGCCCGGCAGGTGCTGACTTTGCTGGATGATCCCGATGGCGAGGTCAATCCGGTCAAGTCGACCTTGTTGCGCCGCCACGTCGCCTATGTGAATTGCCTCGCGGCGCACCTGCAAGGCCAGCCTTGCCCTGAGGAAGTCCGCGCGTTTATTCCCGCCAATGAATTCGCCCGCAGTGGCACGACCAATAACTTTGCCAACGATATCCTCACCGGATCGGCGACTTTGCTTGCACGAGAATACAAGGCCGGGCGCCTGGACAGCATTCGCCTGGCGCGGCTGGAATCGACATTGGTGGATCTGTCCAACAGTCAGGGCGGCATGGAGCGGATCGCGAATACGCCGCTGCCCTACCCTTATGTGTATTTCCCACGGCTGTTTATTTCGCTGTTCTGCCTGATCGTGCCGGTCGGTCTGGTCGAGTCACTGGGTTGGTTTACGCCGCTGGCCTCGACCGTGGTCGGCTTCATGCTGCTGGCCATCGAGCGCATCGGCACTGATCTGCAAAGCCCGTTTCGCCACAGCGAACACCAGATTCAGATGGAAGCCCTTTGCGAAACCATCGAGAAGAACCTGCAATCGATGCAGCGTGATTCTCTGGGTGACGTGCGTCGGATTGAAGAAAACGCTTGAAGATGTGGGGAGCCGTCAGCATGTCTGGCGGCTCCCGACGGAGTCAGAACGCCGGCACCACGTCGCCGTGATAACGCTCAAGAATGAACTGCTTCACTTGCGATGAATTGAGCAGCGCGCCGAGCTTCTGCACCGCTGGAGCATTGGCCTTGTCGCGACGCACGTACAGGTAATTGGCGTACGGCGACTCCGAACTTTCGATAAACAGCGCGTCTTTGTGCGGCACCAGTTTGGCTTCCAGCGCGTAGTTGGCGTTGATCAACGCCATGTCGACCTGATTCACCACCCGCGGCAACATCGCCGCTTCGAGTTCCTGAAACTTCAGATGCTTGGGATTGCTGACGATGTCCAGGCGCGTGGCCATGATGTTGTCGGGATCCTTCAGGGTGATCAGGCCTTGTTTGGCGATCAGCAGCAGCGCCCGACCGGAGTTGGTCGGGTCGTTGGGAATGGCAATGGTCGCGCCATCCTTGAGTTCGCTGATGTTTTTGATCTTCTTCGAATAGGCGCCAAACGGTTCGATGTGCACGGCGACGATCGGCACTTGATCGCTGCTCGGACGGTCTTTTTTGTAGGCCTCGTAATACGGTTTGCTCTGGAAGTAATTGGCGTCGAGCAAGCCTTCATCCGTCTGCCGGTCGGGCTGAATGTAGTCAGAGAACACTTTGACATCCAGCGTCACCCCTTCCTTGGCCAGTTCCGGCTTCAAGAACTCGAGGATCTCGGCATGGGGCACAGGCACCACGGCGATTTTCAGGGTTTCGGCATAAGCATTGCCCAGGGCGGCGACCAGCAGTGCTACGGAGAGCGCGACGCGTTTCACGATAGTTTTCCTTCGAAGCGTTTCAGGGAGAAAGAGGACAGATCCAGGTCGCTCGAGCCGCGCATGCACCACTGCGCAAATGCTTCGCCGAGCGCGGCGGAATGCTTGAAACCGTGTCCGGAGCACGCCGAGACGAACAAGGTGTGTTGCAGCGAGGGATGCTCGTCGATGATGAAGTGGCGATCCGGGGTCACGGTGTAGGCACAGACCGCCGACTTGAGGACTTTCGAGGTCACGCCGGCAATGCGCTCGTGCACCTGGTGCTCGTACATGTCCTGCGCTTCGGCCGCTGAAACCGTACGGTCGATGGCCTGCGCGGACGTTGCGGTGTGGTACTGCGCGGTGGCGATTTTCATGCTGCTTTCGCCGGGTAGCGCGGGAAAGCCGTAGTTGATTTTGTCGTCGCCGCGCCCGTGGGTGAAGATGAACGTCGGTGAGTGGCCGACCAGTCCGGCGTTCTCTTCCAGCTCGAACCAGAACAGCTTTTGTCGGTAAACACTCAGCAGGTTCTCATACGGTGCACCGAGCAGTTCGCCGTTCCAGTTGCCCGCGCTGATCACCAGTTTGTCGGCCCGTAATGTGCGCTGGTTGGTCGTGACCGTAACCCCCTCTTCGTTCGAGCTGATCGCCGTGACGGTCTCGCCTTTATAAAGCGTCGCGCCGTGTTGCTCGGCCAGTTTGAGCTGTACATCGATGCAGCGCTCCGGGCGCACAAAACCGCCACCCGGTTCGAAATAGCCTATGGCCGAGTCGTGCACGTTGGCGAACTGCGGGAAGCGCTGGCGAATCTGTTCGGCGGACAGGACTTCGTGCTCGATGCCGTAAGTCCGCGCCAGGCCGATGGTGCGCAAGGTGAAGTCGCTCGGGTCTTGAGGATCGAATTCGGCGCTCGACGTCAGCACCAGCAACCCCGATTGCTCGAACAGCGATTCCCCGGTCAGTGCCTCCAGCTCACGCCAGATGCGATGAGAATTGCGCACGATGGGCACATATTGCGCACCCTCGCCGACTGAAAGCCGAGTGATTCGAGTATCGCCATGGCTGGAGCCGAGGTTGTGCGGCGGGTGATGACGATCAATACCGACAACGTTCACGCCCGCTTTCGCCAATTGATAAACCGTCGCCGCGCCCATGGCGCCCAAGCCCAGAACCACCACCTCACATCGCTCGGACATAAATAGCCACCTATCAAAAAGGCGCCAGTTGAGCGGCAAACCGTGGCGAATTCCAAGATTAAAAAAGCATATCCATATACCTCAGCGCATCCATTGACCGCTCTGGGTCGGGCTACCGGGTGGTTATTCGTCGCATTTACAACCCGGCGCAAATGATTTACGCCTGAGTGCACGGCAGACGATGTCTGTCACAAATCACAATCAATCTGACAGAACAGCTATTTTAGTGCGCATTTCGACAGACATTTCCACATCTGAGCCCTCTGCAGGCGCGAGTCGAAAGCTCGAACTACGCTTCACGTTGAAATTTGTGATTTAACTAGGTAGTTACCTAACTATATAATGCGCGCCTCATTTCAACGGGACACTCAACGTGAAGCAGAGTCAACGCCTCTCGGGCATATCAAAATTCATTCTGATCGGGCTGGGCGTCGTCATCGCCCTGCTCGGCTTGGCGCTGGCTGCGGGCGGCGTGAAGTTGGTCAGCCTGGGAGGCTCGTGGTACTTCCTGGTGGGTGGCTTGGTCATGGCCGTTTCCGGTCTGCTGATCGCGCGCTTCAAGCTGGCCGGTGCGTGGCTGTTCGCCGCGTTCCTGGTGGGCACCGCGATCTGGGCGGTGAGCGATGCTGGCCTGGTGTTCTGGCCGGTGTTCTCGCGCCTGTTCATGTTCAGTGTGATCGGTTTGGTCGTGGCGCTGGTTTATCCGCTGCTCAAGCGTGCCAACGGTGGCGTTGCGGGTCGCGGCGCTTACGCCGTGGCTGCGGTGCTGGCGGTCGGCGTGGTTGTGGCGGCCGGCAACATGTTCGTCGCCCACCCCACCGTTGCCGCCACCGGTACCGGCCCGGGCCTGACTCCGGTCGAGCCGGACAAGGCGCAGAAAGACTGGGCGCACTACGGTAATACCGAAGGTGGCAGCCGCTTCGCTGCGCTGGACCAGATCAACCGCAGCAACGTCGACAAGCTGAAAGTCGCGTGGACCTACCACACCGGTGACGTCGCCGAGAGCGATGGCAACGGTGCTGAAGACCAGCTCACCCCGCTGCAGGTTGGCAACAAGGTGTTTATCTGCACCCCGCACAACAACCTGATCGCCCTCGATGCCGACACCGGTAAAGAGCTGTGGAAGAACGCGATCAACGCCCAGTCGAAAGTCTGGCAGCGCTGCCGTGGCATGGCTTATTTCGACGCCACCAAAGCGATTGCTCAGCCGAGCAACTCGTCGATCATCGAAGCCAAGCCTGCGCCGGCCGCCAATTGCCAGCGTCGTCTGCTGACCAACACCATTGATGCGCGCCTGATCGCGGTCGATGCTGACACCGGCGAATTCTGCCAGGGTTTCGGCAACAACGGCCAGGTTGATCTGAAGGCGGATCTGGGCAATGTCCCGGACAGCTACTACCAGTTGTCCTCCGCTCCGCTGATGGCCGGTACCACCGTGGTGGTTGGCGGTCGCGTGGCTGACAACGTGCAAACCGACATGCCCGGCGGCGTGATCCGTGGTTTCGACGTGATCACCGGCGCCATGCGTTGGGCCTTCGACCCGGGCAACCCGCAGGATAAAAAGGCACCGGCCGACAGCAGCACCTACGTGCGCAGCACGCCGAACAGCTGGGCGCCGATGTCCTATGACCCGGCGACCAACACCGTGTTCCTGCCGATGGGCAGTTCGTCGACCGACATCTATGGTGTCGAGCGCAGCAAACTCGATCACACCTACGGCGCTTCGATTCTCGCGCTGGACGCCACCAGCGGTGACGAGCGTTGGGTGTTCCAGACCGTGCACAACGATCTCTGGGACTTCGACCTGCCGATGCAGCCGAGCCTGATCGACTTCACCAAAGACGGCAAAAGCATTCCGGCGCTGGTCATCGGCACCAAGGCCGGGCAGATCTACGTGCTCGACCGTGCAACCGGCAAACCGCTGACCGACGTGAAAGAAGTGCCGGTGAAAGCGGCGAACATCCCGAACGAACCGTACTCCCCTACTCAGCCGAAATCGGTGGGCATGCCAGAAATCGGTGCTCAGCACCTGACCGAATCGGACATGTGGGGCGCTACTCCATACGACCAGTTGCTCTGCCGCATCGATTTCAAAGGCATGCGCTACGACGGCCTGTACACCGCGCCGGGCATGGACAAATCGCTGAGCTTCCCGGGTTCGCTGGGTGGCATGAACTGGGGCAGCATTTCCACTGATCCGGTGCACGGTTTCATCTTCGTCAACGACATGCGTCTGGGTCTGTGGATTCAGATGATTCCGTCGCAGAACAAAGGCCAGGCCGCTGGCGGTGGCGAAGCGCTGAACACCGGCATGGGCGCGGTGCCGCTGAAAGGCACGCCGTACGCCGTGAACAAGAACCGCTTCCTGTCGGTAGCCGGTATTCCGTGCCAGGCACCGCCGTTCGGCACGCTGACGGCGATCGACATGAAGACCCAGAAAATCGCCTGGCAGGTTCCGGTCGGCACCGTTGAAGACACCGGTCCACTGGGTATCCGCATGCACCTGCCGATCAAGATCGGTCTGCCAACCCTCGGCGGCACACTGTCGACCCAAGGTGGTTTGATCTTCATCGCTGGCACCCAGGACTTCTACCTGCGCGCCTTCAACAGCGGCAACGGTGAAGAAGTCTGGAAAGCACGTCTGCCAGTCGGCAGCCAGGGCGGCCCGATGACCTATGTTTCGCCGAAAACCGGCAAGCAGTACATCGTCATCACCGCGGGCGGCGCGCGTCAGTCGACCGATCGCGGCGACTACGTGATGGCTTACGCACTGCCGTAAACCACTGCGTCCACGTTAAACGCGGACGCTTGCTTTGAGCGCGGCACCTTCGGGTGCCGCGCTGCTTTCCCCCTATTGCTCAAGTTTTCTGCAGGAAGATTTACATGCTATCGGCTGTTGGTTTTTCCCGTTCCGACCTGTTCAAAGGCCTGTTGCTGGGCGTCGCATGCACCACCACCCTCCCCGCGCTGGCCGACAACGATTCCGATCTGTTGACCCGCAGCACCCTCACCGGTGACTGGGGTGGCTTGCGTCACCAGATGGATGAACAAGGCATCAAGTTCACCGGCGATTACAGCGGTGAAATGGCTTACAACGCCGATGGCGGTTTGCATCGCTCGGCGCGTTACTCGCAGAACATCAAGCTCGGCGTGCAGTTCGACCTGAGCAAACTGTACGGCGTCGACAACGCCGGCAAGGTCCAGTTGACTATCAATGACCGCCGCGGCAACAGCGCCTCGGAAGATCTGGTCGGCAACCGTCTGCCGATCCAGGAAAACTACGGCGGCCTGTACACGCGCCTGACCGAACTGAGTTACGAGCGCAGCCTGTTCACCCCGGCGCTCAACGTGAAACTCGGTTACATGGCCATGGGCAACGATCTCGGCGGCCTCGACAGCGGCATTCTGTGCAACTTCATGAACGCCGGTTTCTGTGGCCATCCGTTGAACATGTCCGGCGGCAGTGGCTGGACCAACTATCCCAATGCGCATTTGGGCGTGCGGGTGAAATACGACCTGTCGTCCTCGTGGCAACTGCGCGTGGCCGCGTTCAACGTCGATCCGGAAAGCAACGGCAACTCCAGCCGCGCCTGGCACCTTGGGCCAAAACACACCACCGGCACCGTGGTGCCGATCGAGCTGGTGTACAAGCACGCGGGTGAGCTGCCCGGCGAATACAAGCTCGGCTACTACTACGACAGCTCCGACGTAAAACGCATTGGCAGCGATAAAGAAGTGTCCGGTCGCGGCGGTCATTACCTGCTGATCGATCAGGCGGTCTGGAACTCGCCAACGTCCGAAGGCCGCAGCCTGCACGCCTTCGGCCAATACTCGGCGGCCAGCGAAGCGGCTTCGCCGTTCAGCAAGTGGTATGGCACCGGGGTGGTTTTGTACAAACCATTCGAAGGTCGCCCGCGTGACACCGTCGCCCTGGGTTACGGACGCGCCGTGCCGAACCCGCGCAGCCGTGACGTACTGCAGGATGCCGCATTGAACAACGGCACCGCGTTCCCGAACCTGGACAGCGCCGAGCAATTGATCGAACTCGGCTACGGTTATCAGGCCACGCCTTGGCTGACCCTGCGACCGAATGTGCAGTACATCATCGAGCCGGGCGCGTTCTCCGGGCAGGACATCGACAATGCGCTGGTGTTTGGTTTGCAGGTCAAAGCGGCGCTCTGATCTCCAAACAGCAGGCAATAAAAAACCCGGTTTGAATGCCGGGTTTTTTATTGTTTTCAAGATCACTTTTTCTTTTTAGCCGGCTTATCAGCCTTCTTTGAATCCTTGGCCTTCTCAGGCTTGCTGTCCGCTTTTTTGGCAGACTTCTTCGGCTCGGCATCTTTTTTCTTGTCTTTCTTGTCCTTGTCGGAGGACTTTGAAAGCGCCGAAGCCGCCGCTGATTTCTTTTCAGGTGATGACTTTTTGTCTTTCAAATCCTTGCTGGCTTTCGAAGCGTCACCTTTTTTGTCTTTGCTGTTCTTTTCGTCTTTAGCCACGTTGACCACCTCTCGGAGTGTGCCGTTATTGACACGGGGCCTGTGCGATTGACCACAAGCTAATCATTAGGCGAGCAGGTCCGACAGCGGTTCAGATTATTTTCAGACGGCGAAACTGTGGCGAATCTCTGCACCTCGCGGTGCTGTGGCTGTCACAGCACGATGAAGCACTGGCCTATAACTGTCAGGAGAAATAATGTGCCGCACCGTCTGCATCAGCCAACGCGTCGGGCTGCATTTATCGCAGACACCACGGCGCTGATCCTGTTTTTCACCACCACCGGGATCATCAATGAACGCTTCATTGCCGGCATGACGTGGGATCAGGTTCTGCACGCGCGCCTGCTGGGCGCGGCGCTAATGATTCCCGTCGCGCGACCTTACGGTATCTGGCGCGATTGGCTGATGACGCGCGCCGGTCAGGGTCGGCTGTCGAGGTTGCTCTGGGACAGCATCGCCCTGGTCAGTTTTCAGGTGCCGATCTATGCGGCGATCATTGCCTTCAGTGGTGCGTCGGGAGAAGGTCTGGTGCGCGGCACGCTGGGTGCGGCGGTGATGATGCTGGTGCTCGGTCGACCTTATGGGGCGTTTCTTAACGGGGTGCGGAGGCTGTTTGGCTTGCCTCCGGGTGGGGAAAAACCGATGTCGTTGAAGGGGTGAGTGGCTGGGGGAGATTTCAGGGACAGCCCACATTCAGAAAAACGTGATCTGTCCTTTAATCCCACTCTTCTGACCAGTTTCAACGGTTCAACCTCTCGCTCCGGTTTCATAAAAATGGTCAACGCAATAGGCTCGGCCCTTGAGTACATGTTGCTTGCAGTCCTTCGCCAGACAAGCAGACGTATCCAGACCGCCATGATTCTCGACGATGCGTAGCTTGATCAAGGACTCCATATCAGCTGATTCCCAGCCCTCGGGCGAGTCCAGTTTGCGCGCGTACAGCGGTTGATATTTATCCCACTCATCGGTTCGCCAAAGCTGCCCACACCCGGGGCATTGCAATAGTTTGACCCAGTCCGCCGTTGCAAGGCAGCGCATTCCTGCGACAAACGCCGTGTAACGCTGACCAATCTCTACCAGGTCGCCCTTAGCGTTGCAGGTACATTGCATTTTCCTACTCCGAATCTTCTTGCTTCTACTCGTTTCAAGGTGAGGGTCTGCTTCTGGCCGAAAGCTCGCTAAAAAAAAGCTTGCGATCAACACGCCAGGTTGCAGATTTGCGGTTCAAAGACTTGACTCCGACTGCGCCGTTAAATTGCGGACAAGTCTTTTGCAAAGCGCTCAACCTGGCTGGGGAGGACCAACAAAGACCCATTTATTTGCCAATCACAGTCGTCATCTGACGTTGAACCCAAGTAGACGCGCAAGAACACCAAACCCGGGAAATGAGGATCTAAACAGGCCGAAAGTGCAAAATCCTCGCTCTCAGAAAGCCACTCTTTAGAAACCCCTTCCTCAAGCTGCCCAACCGACGCGAAGAATCCGTCGAGTCGAGGCAGGTGATCTGCAGAGGAGGTCCATTCCGTTGTAATTTCCGCGTGTAGATCAGTGCCCGCGAGTCGAACGACGATACAGCCAATCCGGCTGCTACACGGCGTGATGGTCAGCTTCAGCCCATCCTGTTGCATTATTTCTGCTGGCATTTCCGTACCAATGTCACGAGTGAAGTGCCGATATTACTACGTGACCGTGCAGGGGATAGGCAAGTTAGTCTTAGGTTGAAGAATCTGCTTCCGACCGGGAATTGCCCATCACGAATGTCCGCTACTGGCTGGCAGCAATAGACTGAAGCAGAGTTTTCTTTCGCTTAGGCTTCAGCTTTTTTTCGCCATACAACAAAGAGCAGCATGCCGGCCCCAACCAGCTGCCGTTAAAGGTGAGCGGCCTACCTGCTCACCCGGTTCATTTATCCTGAAGAAGCTGCAAGGCGCGATCAAAGTCGAACAGTTCCACCTGCGCCGCGACGAGTGTCAGACGGGCTGTCAACGCATGATCGAGTGGCCTGTTGCGCAGTGCCGCCAGCACGTCCAAAGCCGCCGTATCACCTTCGTCCAACAGAACAATAAGCCTGTTCATCTGCTCGCTGATTGCCGATTGGTCCAGCAGGTCGCCATCCGTGGAGGCCGTAGTGTCCGCCCTAAAGTCGGCCAGAGCCGCCAGGGTCGGGCGCAAGCACTGCTCGACCTGCATCGCTAGCGCTTGCACTACCGTAGCCGGTTCGCCGTTCTGGCAGGCCTGTTCTAACAAAGCGCAAGCCTGCGCCACGGCCTTGGCGCCGAGGCTGCCGGCGGTGCCGCGCAAACTGTGCGCCAGCCGCCCGGCGGCAGCAGGATCCGGATCGATCCGTGCGGACTGGAATTGCTCGGCAAAGTCCGTCTGCGTATCGCGAAACTTGCAGAGCAGACGTAAGTAGAGATCCCGCCGGCCCATGCAGGTGGCGAGACCCGCAGCCAAATCAATGCCCTCAAGATGATCTGGCAAGCCATCGGCGAAACCTGCGTTCAACGATGCTTGAGCGGCTCGTGGTTTGATCCACTTTGCCATTGTCGCGAACATGGTTTCGACATTCAGTGGCTTGGAAATATGGTCGTTCATGCCGCATTCGAGCGCGCGCTCGCGGTCACCGTCCATGGCGTTGGCGGTCATGGCGATCACCGGAAGCGTGCTGAAGCGCGGTTGCTGGCGAATGTGCCGGGTAGCCGTGTAGCCATCCATCACCGGCATCTGGCAATCCATCAGCACGCCATCAAAGTCACCATCCTCGCCGAGGATATCCAAGGCCTCCTGGCCGTGCGTGGCGAGTCGCAAGCGTATTCCGACGCTCTCCAGCAGTTCGCTGGCCAGCTCCTGATTCAGCTCGTTATCTTCGACCAGAAGCAGCCGCGCGCCATTGAGACTGGCGACGGTACTGGCATTGTGTTGGGAGCGTTCGCCAGCCCGAGTATCGCTGTGCGTGTCTCTGCCCAGCACGACACCGATGGCTTCGAGCAAAGAGGATGGCGTGACGGGTTTGGTCAGTACCACAGGCAGCTGGATGCCTTGGCGTTCGGCTTCTTCGCGGGCTTCTTCGCGGCCAAAAGCCGTCACCATGATGACCGATGGCGTACGCAGCAGACTGGCGGAATGCATTCTGCTCACGGTTTCCATGCCATCCATGCCGGGCATCCGCCAGTCCATCAAGACCAGATCGTAAGGCAGGACCTTGTGCTCGGCGTCGGCCAACATGCGCAGCGCCAGACTACCGCTCTGCGCGACGTCCACTTCCAGGCCAAAGCTGCGTGCCATGCCCGAGAGAATTTCACGGGCACTGGTGTTGTCATCCACGACAAGCACGCGCATGCCCAACAGCTCGCCAGCCTTGAACATGCGACGCGGCAGAACATTTTTCTGTACGCCGAGTTGAACCTGGAAGTGGAATGTGGAGCCGATTCCCGGCTCGCTCTCGACCCAGATTCGGCCGGCCATCAGCTCCACCAGTTTCTTGGAAATAGATAATCCCAAACCGGTGCCGCCATATTTGCGGGTGATCGAAGTGTCCGCCTGACTGAATGACTGAAACAGGCGTGAACACTGCTCGACGGTCATGCCGATGCCGGTGTCGCGCACCCAGAAATGCAGCTCTACGCTGTCGGTGTGCGCACCCACTTGTTCCAGACCGACCACGATCTCGCCGTGCTCGGTGAATTTGGCCGCGTTGTTGCCGAGGTTGATCAGCACCTGCCCCAACCGCAGAGGATCGCCCAGCAGCGCCGTGGGCAAGTCGGGCGGGATCTGGAACAACAACTCGAGGCCCTTGTCCTCGGTCTTCAGGCCAATCATGGCAGCGAAGCTGTCGAGTACGTCTTCCAGACGGAACGGCACCTGTTCGAGGTTCATCCTGCCGGCCTCGATCTTGGAGAAGTCGAGGATGTCGTTGATGATCCCCAGCAGGTTCTCCGCCGAGCGGTGGACCTTTTCAATATAGTTGCGCTGGCGTTTGTCCAGTTCGGTACGCAGTGCCAGGTGGCTCATACCGATGATGGCGTTCATCGGCGTACGGATTTCATGGCTCATGTTGGCGAGGAACTCGCTCTTGGCCTGCGTGGCCTCTTCGGCCGCAGCCCTTGCCTCTGCCAGTGCGGTGACGTCAATGTTGATGCCGGTTGCGCGCAATGGCTTACCTTCAGGCGTGCGTGAGAAGCGGTTCAGCGACCGGAGCGTGCGCACCCGTCCATCGTTTTTGCGGACGATCCGGAAGTCGAACTCGACACGGTCATTGCCACTCTGGATGGCGCTCTCGAAGGCGCTGCTGACGCGTGCCACATCCTCGGGATGCATCAGCGCCTGCCAGTGCGCCAACGTGCCACCGAATCCGCCAGGCTCAAGTCCGAACAAGGTTTCAAGCTGGGGCGTCCAATAATTTGTGCCGCTGACCAGATCGACGTCGAACAGCCCGATGTCACCAGCCTCCTGTGCCAGGTTCAGGCGATCGCTGGCGGTTCGCAGCCGGGCTTCCATCGCCCGGCGATCACTCACGTCGCGCACTGAGGCACACACGCAGACACCACGACCCTCCAGACGCGGTAGATGAGAAAGGCCGATTTCCACGGAGAACAGGCTGCCGTCTTTGCGTACCCCGCTCAGATCGTCGAGATCGCCGCCCATCTGCCGGGTTCCGCCGCTGGCAATGAAGCCGTCGCGTAACTTGACATGGCGCTCGCGGGCAGCCTGCGGTACCAGACGCTCGATGCTGGCGCCGATCAGCTCGCCGGGGGCGTAGCCAAACAAGGTGTCCATTTGCGGGTTGGTCATCAGGATGCGGCCGTCGGCTCCCAGCACCAGCATGCCGTCCGGTGCTGCCTCGATGATGCCGCGATACCAGGCCTCGGTGGCGCGCAATGCGGCCTGCTGGGCCTCCAGCTCTCTGGCCTGGTGTTCCAGTTGCAAGGTTTGCGCGCCCATTTCGTCAGCCTGACGTCGAGTTTCCTGCAGCAGCGCCTGGGCTGCCTCGCTGCGTTCCATAATGGCCATCGCACCGGCCAGCCTGGGCAGGACTTCTTGCAAGAGCAATACCTCGTTCTCCTCCAGCGAGCGAAAGCCTGCCATTTCCACAACCCCGAGCAGGCGCTCGCCACGCAGCACCGGCTGCACCAGCAGATGGCTGGCGGCAACTGCGCCCAACTGCGCGCGCACATGCCAGAACGATTCGGGCAGATCCTCAAGCTGACGGGGTTGGCGATCCAGTGCGCACTGGCCAAGCAACCCTTCACCGAGTTCAAGCTCGGCGGGCAACGGGTGCTCACTGTCCAGCGCATAACCGCCGACTAATTGCAGGCGCGACGCGCCCTCATAGAGCACGTAAAGCGCCCCCTGGCACATGCCCAAACGGGGCGCGACGCGGCTGAAAAAAGCCTGAGCCAATTGTTGCGGTGTCTCGGCCTGTTGCAAATCGACTTGCAGGAGCGAGGCGTGAGCTTTCACCCAACGCTGGCGTTCAAGTTGACAAGCCTCCACCTGCAGCGTCGCAATGGCCCGCGCCAGGTCGCCGGTTTCATTGCGCAGGTCGGTGTGCGGGATCTGACCGTCCAGCTTGCCCGACGCCAATTCATCCACGGCCACGCGTACGCGATTCAACGGCACGCGAATGGAATAGCTGACCAACCAGGTCAACAGCAAGGCCAGCGTCGAACCACCCAACAGCAAGATGTACGTGATCGCAGTACTACGCTCTGCGTATTCAGCCAGGTTCTTCGCTGTATCGTGGATGTCGGTTTCCTTGTTTTTCTCGATCTGGTTGAGCAGCCCGTCGCCGCCCTGCTCCAGCGCAAGAAAATCCTTGCTGTTGAGCAACATCAAGGCTTGACCCAAGGAACCCTTGCCGGCGAACTCCAACGCTTCATCGCCATCTTTTTGCAGACGCTGCAATACCCGTTCGAATTCCAGCAGGCTGCTGATGCTGCTCTGTCTGCGCAGTGTTGGACGAACCTGCTCCAGCGCTTCATGGAGTCGCGCCTGGGCGACATTCATCTGGGCTCTGGCGCTGATGCGGATGTCCGCGTTGTTGGTAGCGATTGCACGTTGCATGGCGAGCAACAGATGCGGCAACTGCACCCGAACCTCCTGCACATGCTGGATGCCCACCAGATCCTGTTGGTACAACTGCTGCATTTCATTTCTGAGCGAATACTGGGTGCGCAGGCTTTGCGCGCCCAGTATCAGGATCAATATCAGCAGCGCAGCGAAGCCGATGATCAATTTATTGCGCAGAGACAGGCGCTCGAGCATCTCGAACAGTCTGTTCATAAACAGCCTCTTTCAACTGGATGTGCAAACGGATGCGCGGGGCTCAGGGACGGTCGGCAATCTGCTCAAGCAGAGCTAACTGCCTGGCCATGTCCTGGTCGCTGTCGGCGAAGCGCTCGGCAATTTCGCGGAACTGCTCGGCATTGGCCAGAAACGCGTCACAGATGTCCGGATCAAAATGCGAACCCCGGCCTTCGCGGATGATTTTCACCGCTTGCTCGTGGGGCATGCCGGGCTTGTACACGCGACGACTGATCAGCGCATCGTAGACATCCGCCACAGCCATCAATCGGGCGCTGATCGGTATGTCATCGGTGGCCACGCCTTGCGGATAGCCACTGCCATCCCATTTTTCCTGATGGCCGTAGGCAATTTCCTTGGCCAGATGAAGGAAGTCGACGTTTATGCCTAATTGATCCTCGGCGTGCTGGATGGCGTCGCGGCCCAATGTAGTGTGGGTCTTCATGATCTCGAACTCTTCGGCGGTGAGCCGCCCCGGTTTGAGCAGGATGCGATCGGGAATGCCAATCTTGCCAATATCGTGCAGCGGCGCCGATTTGAAGAGCAGCTTGATCGTGTCCTCGTCGAGGAAGTCGCGGAAGCGCGGGTGATTGCGCAGCAGCTCAGCGAGGCGTTTGATGTAGTGCTGGGTGCGGCGAATGTGGTTGCCGGTTTCGTTGTCACGGGTTTCGGCCAGCGAGGCCATGGCGTGGATCGTGACATCCTGGATGGCGATCACCTCGCGGGTACGCCGTTGCACTTCCTGCTCCAGAAAATCGTTCTGATTGCGCAGGAAATCGGCAACGGCCTTGAGCTTGATCTGAGTCTCGACCCTGGCCATGAGCACCGGAGGGATGATCGGCTTGGTGATGTAATCCGCAGCACCGAGGCTCAAGCCGCGAATCTCGTCCTCCGTAGCGGTCATCGAGGTGAGGAAAATGATCGGAATATGGCGAATGCGGGCATCAAGCTTGAGCTGCTCGGCAACGTCATAACCGGACAGGCCGGGCATCATGATGTCCAGCAGGATCAGGTCGGGAAGCGGGTCTGCCTGTAGAAGGCGCAGGGCCTTTTCGCCGCTGTTGGCGGCTTTGACCCGATATTTGTCCTTGAGCAACTCGGCGATGAGCATCAGGTTATCGGGGGTATCGTCGACTACCAGAACGGTCGCTGATGGATAAACGCCGTGAGTGCTATCCATGGTTGTAGGCTCCCTTGCCAGACAATTAAGGAGTCGGCGTGCTTGCACCAATCTCTTGCTGGCAAGCGTAGCTAGAAAAGCTGCAATCGCTAGGTGGAGATTGGTTGAATCCACAGCCGATAGCAGCCCCTCTCGACCCTTGTGTCGGCAATCACGTTTCGGCGGCGCCTGTCTCGCGTTTCAGACGCTCGAAGTCGCTATTGACCCGTAACTTATGGACCAAGCCAGAGTAATTAGCCTGGAGCCAAGATCAATGCGGTTGCCGCTGCCTCTGCAGTTCCCTCTTCAACCAAGTGCTTGCCGGTTCTGCGCTTTGCTGGCAGCGCACTTCATAGGCGCGGCCACTGATGCTGCTTTCAGTGGCTGCAAGGTCGATGAAATCTTCTGCGCTGTTCACCCTGTTTCTACCTTCCAGATAAGCCAGCTTTTGCTCCAGATGCGCCCGAGCGCGAGGTCCCGGGTATTCAAGTCCGTTGCGCACAAACTGACACGGGCTGTGTTCGACAAAGTCCAGCAAGGCCGTTATCTCTTGGGTAGCTTGAGGGGTGGTTTGACTCAGCGCCTGCGGGACGATGGCGATAAGGCCGCTGCCCGCAACCACTAGCAACAGGCTGAAAAGCCGCGCCGTGCCCCTCATCGCCACACCCTCTTTCTGACCGTGAAAGCAACGCTGTGGCCGTCAACAGAGACCACGCCGTCATCGTTCATCGATGACCCAAGCCGGATATAGCCTCTATAACATCTTCTCCAACCCGATCGTGCTGCTAAGCCACGCATTGAAGTGCCGCCACCAACTCCCCGGTTCCTTGGTCAACGTATGCCGTTTGCCGTCATCCTCAGTGACCCAGACCATCTGATGGTTTTCCAGCACGGTGTGGTAACTGAGCGCCGGGGCCATACCTTCCAGGGCCAGTTCACGCACCCGTCCGGCGAGTTGCGGATTATCGACCAACACCCCGACTTCGGTGTTCCACAAGAGTGAGCGCGAGTCGAAATTGAACGAACCGAGGAATGCTTTCTGCTGGTCGAAAATCATCGCCTTGGTATGCAGGCTGGAGTCGGAACTGTTGGAGGATCCGCTGTGAAACAGGCGCGGCCCGCCGCCTCTGTCGTCGCTGTCACCATTGGCGCCGGATTGCCGCCGTAACTCGAACAACTGCACGCCATGCTCCAGCAAGGTTTGCCGATACGGGGCGTACGCACCGTGTGCGGCGGGCACATCGGTGGCCTCCAGTGAGTTGGTCAGCAAGCTGATCGACACGCCAGCGTCGGCACGGTCGGTCAAGTACACCACTCCCGGCTGACCGGGCACCATGTAGGCTGACACCATGATCAGCTCCTTGCTGACCCCGTTGAGTTCAGGCGCCAACTGAGTGGCCAACAGCAAGTGCGGGGCGGGTTCGCCCTTCGCCAAGACCTTGCTCGGTGCATCCCACATCGCTGTGTTCCAGGCCCAGATCAGCTCCTGACGCCAGACCTGCAGGCGTGGATGCGTGGTGTAGGTCATCAGTTGCTGGTAAAGCGCATGATTCTGCTTGCGCGTTTCCTCCAGGGATTCATCCAGCCGGGTGCGGCTGTTTTTCAGGTCCCTGAGCGACGGTCTGATCGAGAGAAACTGCTCGATGGGCTTGCTCAGCGCACTGTTCCAATACTGGTCAAAACTATGCCCCAGATGCTCGGCAACCGGGCCGACGCTGAGCATGTCGATGTCTCTGAAGTTCTTGTCGGGCTGCGCATCAAAATACTCGTCGCCCAAATTGCGCCCACCGACAATGGCCACGCAGTTGTCCACCACCCACAGTTTGTTGTGCATGCGTCGATGTTGCTGCGACAGGTCGAACAGCCGGCCCATCGTCCGCGTCACGACGGTGCTGCGGCCCAGGTGCAGCGGGTTGAATACGCGAACTTGAATCAACGGATGCGCAGCCAGCGTCGCGATAATCCGGTCGAGGTCATCGCTGGTGGTGTCATCCAGCAAAATCCTCACGCGCACGCCACGGTCGGCGGCGTTCAGCAGTTCGCTCACCAGTATTCGTGTGCTGATGCCGTCGTGGACGATGTAGTACTGCAAGTCGAGGCTGCTTTGCGCGTTGCGAATCAGCTCGGCGCGGGCCGAGAACGCCTCGGCACTCTCGGATAACAAACGAAAGCCCGATCGGCCCTGATGAGGAGCGGCCTGGGCCTGGATAGAACGGCCGAACGCTGAACCGTTCGCTGGCAAGGCCTGACTGGGTTCGTGAGGAACATTGACGGTCGTACAACCGGCAACGAGCAAAGCGAGCATAAACAGCGGCTGTCGGATTTTCACGGAGCGTACTCCGATGGTGACGATCAGGGATGCCGGATCCCGAAGAACGGCCTGTTGGTTCCCTCCATCACTCTGGTCGTCTCGACCTTGCGCACTGTTTCTTCGATCTGCGGGGTTGTTTCTGGAGCGTAGTCCCCGCTGACAATTGCGGGCGCTGACCAAGGTGTAAAAGAGCGTGTCGGCAGCCAGCGCCCAGAAGAAAAAACACAACAGGCAAAGCTGATCAAAATGACACCGCAACTCATTTCCGTAACCGCTACGATTTGGCGACCCATCGCACCCGCAGCAAAGGGTCCGGAAGCAACCGTTAATCAACCACCGCCGCCGAACCCATGCGCACCTTGCTGTACGGATTACTCAGTGTGGGCTGGCCGTCGGACGAACCACGATCTCACTCACATCGACATCGTCGGGCTGGTCGATGGCATAGGCGAGTGCTCGCGCAATGGCGTCGGCGTTGAGCGCTACACGCCGAAAGGCTTTCATTTCCTCGCGGGCCACTTCATCGGAAATCGTATCGGCCAGTTCGGACTCGACGACCCCAGGGCACACCACCGTGACGCGGATCTTGTCCGTTTCCTGACGCAGGCCATCCGAGATCGCCCTGACCGCAAATTTGGTCGCGCAGTACACCGCGGCTGTCGGAGAAACCGCGAGACCGCCGATTGACGAGATATTGATGACCTGGCCGAAGCCTTGCGCCTCCATGTCTGGCAAGACGGCGGCAATACCGTGCAGCACGCCGCGGACGTTGACATCGAGCATCTGGTTCCACTCATCGACCTTCAACGAAGTCAAAGGCGACAGCGGCATCACGCCGGCGTTGTTGATGATCACATCCACCTTGCCATGCTGCGCCTTGGCGAATGTCACGAAGGCGTGCATGGATTGCAGATCCGTCACGTCCAGTGCGCAGGCGCTTGCCGAGCCACCTTCGGCGTGGATTTCGCTGACCAGTTTGTCCAGACGCTCGGTGCGGCGGGCGCCGAGTACCACATGGGCACCTTTGGCGGCGATCAATCTGGCCGCCGCTTCGCCAATACCACTGCTTGCACCGGTAATCAGCACGACTTTGTTTTGAATGTTCGACATATCCGTAGCTCCTGCTGTCTGCATTGAAGTTCAGCACCGACCGCTGAAGACGCGGGCGTTGCTGCGGGGTACGTCGAAAAGATTAAAGGCACTGGACAGCCCGGCGCGTGCCGAAACCTGCGCAACTTTTGCCTATTCGTGTCTGTGTGCATCACCCGCAAATTTTGTGGCGAACCGGCACTCAAGCACCACGGAATTCGCTGGGCGTTACGCCCACTTCGCGACGAAATACCTGGGAAAAGTGACTGGGGCTGGAGTAGCCGACCTCCAGCCCGATCTCGATGACACTAAGCCGGGTCTCCAGCAACAAGTGCCTTGCACGAACCATGCGCAAGCGAATGAAGTACTGCGAAGGCGACAGTCCCGTCGCACGCTTGAACAGGCGGCTGAAGTGGTACTCGCTCAGTTCGGCCAGTCTGGCCAATTTTGCCAGGCTGAACTCAGCGGCCAGATCCGCACTCATGGCATCAGTGACTTTGCGCAGCTTGTAGGCTTGCAAGGCGCTGACTCGACGTCCGGGTCGGGTCTCGGCGCGATAGCTGCGCACAAGATGTACGGCCAGCGCCTGAGCCAGAGACCGGACGAACAGAGCACTGGGCAAGCGCTCCCCGACCAGTTCGGTGCGCAGCTGCTCCATGACATACGCGACGCGCCCATCCCGTGCGCCGGAAACATCGCGAAATCGAACATCCCCGGCATGCTTCCCCAACAACTCCCGTGACGCTTGCTCGATCAGCGGCAACCCCAGATAAAGATGCATGACTTCGAAAGTATCGCCGCCGTGCGTCTGCCAGCGCATTTCATAGGGTTCTTCAGAACTGGTCAGGAAAAAATCGCCGGTACTGACCTCTATCGCCTCCCACTCCCCACCCGGCATACGTTCCTCCACCCTCGCCGCCCCCGCTAGTACCAACACGAGCAGCGGTTCCACCACCGCAGGCACGAGAATGGGCTCGATGACGCTGCGATGGGTGAACAGCTGAATCACAACGTCCTTGATTTCCAGGCGCGGTGGAAACGTCTGCGCATCGCCTGGCAGATATTCACGCATGGACTCCCCAGTGATGCGCAAGTCCTGGCGGGATGTCGACAGTGGCGCCTGGGACGTTCGCCCGTTAGTTGCCATGAACAGGTCCTTTTGATAAGGGAGGCCGTATCGATGATATCGGGCTTTTTCCGCTGGCTGAACCGAGCACCGAACCACCTTCATTTACATTCGGCGCAAAACCCCGACAGCGTGGGCAATCCCGCGAAAGCCGACTTCGCCGCGCTGCGAGACAGTAGGCCCGTCGCCGTTGAAAGACACGGCTTATCCCCCCTACTGGATCACAACGCTGGAGAACATCATGACCGCTATCAACAACTGCACCCCGAACGAAGTGGCAGGTAAAGTCGCCTTGGTCACTGGCGCGGCCAGCGGTATTGGCAAAGCCATCGCACTGCTGCTGCATGACCGCGGCGCCAAAGTGATTGCTGAAGACATAAACCCTGAGGTGGCAGCGCTGGCCCGCCCTGGTCTGGTACCACTGGTGGCCGACATCACTCAGGACGGCGCCGCCGAGCGCGCGGTCGCGTTGGCCGTCGAGCAATTTGGCCGGCTGGACATCCTGGTCAATAACGCCGGCATCATCATCAACAAGCTGGTCATCGACATGACTCGCGAGGACTGGGAACGCATTCAGGCGGTCAATGCCACGGCGGCCTTCCTGCATAGCCGTGAAGCGGTCAAAGCGATGATGCCCAATAAATCCGGCTCGATCGTCAACATCGCGTCCTACGCCTCCTACTTCGCCTTTCCCACCATTGCCGCCTACACCGCCTCCAAAGGCGCACTGGCGCAACTGACGCGCACCCTGGCGCTTGAGGTCATTGGCCACGGCATCCGCGTTAACGCGGTTGGCGTCGGGGATGTGGTAACCAACATCCTCAACCATGTGGTCGACGATGGCCCTGCTTTTCTTGCCCAGCATGGCGAAGCCGCACCGATCGGCCGCGCCGCACAACCGGAAGAAATCGCCGAAGTGGTCGCGTTCATCGCCTCCGACCGTGCCAGCTTCATGGTCGGTTCGGTGGTCATGGCCGACGGCGGTATGACTGTCACAGCCGGGTGAGCCACTGCAGGAAAAAGCCGCCGCATGCTCGGCAAGCACGAGAGGATCAGGCAAATCTGCGGCAGTTTCGTCCTGACACCGCTGCGCTCGGCTACGTAATCTGCAAGCACGCAACGGATGCAGACACAGGCCACGGCAGGCCGCTCAGGTGAACAACGTCAATGAGGACTGAACAATGAAAAACGCCAAACAAAACGCGCCTGAGCATCGTTACGCAGGCATGTGGGTCACCGCGGATGGATTCATCCGTCACGAACTTCTGGCCTCTGGGCGTTACGACGAGGCCCGTGGTAAAAACAACAGCGCTTATCAAGGCCGCTACGAAATGGTCGGTGACTACATCCAGTACTGGGACGACACCGGCTTCACTGCCGACGGGCATTTTCATGACGACGTGCTGTATCACGCCGGCATGATCCTCTATCGGCAATGAGCACTTTGATGATGTCGGATGAATATCGTCTGCCTGGACAGTTCCGGGCAGACGCTCATGAACACTTGTGAGAGCCTTGAAATGGAACAGAGCGATGCTTTCATCCTGCAAAACACGGCCATCTATCGCGACGAACTGGTTCGCCTGCTGACGCAACGCTTTACCGCGCCAGGGATCTACGAGACCGCCATAGCGCCCCTGCATGTCATCCGTTTTGACACGCCTTCGGAGCTTATCCATACCGTGCACAAGCCGGCACTTTGCCTGATTGTGCAAGGACAAAAGGAAATCGGCCTGGGCGACGACCAATACCTGTACGACCCGCTGAGTTACCTGGTGGTCTCGGTGACGCTCCCGGTTGCCGGGCGCGTGCTGCTGGCCAGCCCGGAGGCGCCCTACCTGTGTATCCGGTTTGATTTCGAGGCCACGGATATCGCCCAGGTCATCGCCGATGCGCCGGTAACGGGTGTCCCCGACGAACCTGAGCTGGGTCTTTTCCTCGAGAAAATCGACGTGCCCCTGCTCGAAACAATGCTGCGGCTGGTACGGCTGCTGGAAACACCGAAAGACATCGGCATGCTTGCGCCGCTCGCTTTACGAGAGTTGTACTACCGCCTCCTGCGAGGCGTGCACGGACGGCGGTTGTATGAGCTGGCCCTGAGTGATTCGCAAACACGACGCGTCACGCGGGCAATCGACTGGTTGAATAACCATTACACCCAACCCTTGCGCATCGAAGAGCTTGCCAGGGTCGCCAATCTGGGCAGCTCGACACTGCATCATCGCTTCAAGGCCGTCACCGCGATGAGTCCGCTGCAATATCAAAAGCAACTTCGCCTGCAGGAGGCCCGCCGCCTGATGCTGGGTGAAGGCCTGGATGTGGCGAGTGCCTGTTATCGAGTGGGCTACGAAAGCCCATCGCAATTCAGCCGAGAGTACAGCCGCCAGTTCGGGTGTCCGCCCTCCAGAGACGCCAGCCGGATTCGGCGCCCTGCGTGAGCCGGCGCCCTTCACAAATACCAGCGATACTCCCGCGCACTGATCTCCTGCATAAACGCCAAATGATCCTGGCGTTTATTCTCGCAATACACATCGACAAACTCCGCGCCCAGCCCCTCACGCAACTGCGGCTGATGCTGCATCGCGCGCACGGCCTCGAACATTTCTTTTGGAAAATCAATCCCGCTGCTGCGGTCTTCGTTCAGCGGTGCGATCGGCTCTTTGCCCGACTCCAACCCATGCTCCAACCCCACCAGAATCGCCGCCAGTACCAGATACGGATTGGCATCCGCCCCCGCCAAGCGATATTCGACCCGCAGGTTCTTCACATCCGACTCCGGAATCCGCAAGCACGCATCGCGGTCTTCAAAACCCCAACTCGCCTTGGTTGCGGTGTTCACCGTGCCGCCCAAACGGCGCATCGCATTCTGGTTCGGCGCAAAGATCGGCATGCTGTGCGGCAGCAGTTCCAGGCACCCGGCGACCGCATGGCGTAGCGGCTGCTGCTCATTCGCGGCGAACAGATTATTGCCTTCAGCGTCATACAGGCTCACGTGCACGTGCATGCCACTGCCCGGATGCTGCAAGTACGGCTTGGCCATGAAACTCGCGCGATAGCCGTGTTTAAGCGCCACCCCGCGCGTGCTGCGGCAGAACAACGCCGCCCAATCCGCCGCACGTAGACCATCGTCGAGATGGCCAAAGTTGATTTCAAACTGGCCGGGGCCGAGTTCAGCGGTGATCACTGTGGCGTCGATACCTTGCGCCCGCGTCGCTTCAACCATGTCATCCAGCACCGGCGCAAAGCGTGAGAGGCGTTCGATGTGCAGGTTCGGTTGATCATCGGCGTCGTCAGTCAGGTCGTCGCGGGGGAATTGCGGCAGACCGTCGCGCAGCTTTTTGTCGAACAGGTAGAACTCCAGCTCGAACGCCACCACCGGATGAATGCCTTTGCGCGACAGGCGTTTGAGCACCTGTGCGAGGACTTCACGAGGTTCGAATTCGATCGGTTTTTCGGTGCCGTCCGACGTGATCAGCATCTGCCCCAGCGGCTGCGCTTCCCAGGTCACCGGCTTCAGTGTGCCCGGCACGAGTCGGCGCACGGCATCCGGATCGCCGTCGTTGAAGCAGTAATCGCCGATAGGAAACAAACCACCCTGCACGCCCAGCAGTACGCAGTTCTGCGGCAACTTCAGGACGCTGCCTGCGGCGACTTTTTCGAGCATGTCGATTGGATAACGCTTGCCATAGAAGTGCCCGGGAATGTCCAGGCAAATCAGGTCGACATAACGCACCTCGGGGTAGCGTTGGCGAAAGGCACGCACTTCGGCGAGCAGGTCAGCGCAGACAGCGTCCATCATATTTATCCTTGTTGTAATCAGGTGTAGACCCAGAGCACGCGGGTCAGCTGCTCGGTGAGGTTGCCGTAACGGCAGCGGGTGTGACTGTCGAACTGGAAGCTGTCGCCAGCCTTCAGCGTGGTCGGTTCTTCGTCGTCGCCCAGCCATAAGGTCAGCTCGCCTTCGAGGACGTAACCGCCCTGCTCCGAGCTGTCGGTCAGATGGCGATCGCCGCTGCTAGCACCGGCTTCGAGATGACTTTCGAGCATGGAGAACGAGGTGCGGATCTGCGGCGACACCAGAATGTCGGTGATGCCGTTGGCGTAGTACAACGTGCGGCGCTCGTCCGGGCGCGTGACCCACGGCAGCTCTTTAGGCTTGGGCAGGCTGTAGAAATAAGTGGTCGGCACGCCGAAGGTTTCGCTGATTGCGGTCAGGTCCGCCACGGTGGGCCGCGACAAGCCGCGCTCGACCTGCGACAGGAAGCCGACTGAACGGCCGATCTTGTCGGCCAGTTCCTTCAGGGTCCACTTCTTGTGCTTGCGCAGGTCGTGGATAAGGATCGCCAGCGCGGCGATTTCTTCTTGCTTGTTCATGGTCGCGATTCCGAAATAAATCTCATCAAATGCTGTCGCGCAGTCGGTACCAGGCCTTGCCGATGGCTTCCAGCGGTGCCGCAAAATGCTTGCCACCGGGGAAACGGCCATTGCTCAGGCCCTGATACAACGCCAGTTCATCCGCGTCGCCGAGAATCGCATCGGACACCGCACGCGCGGCGGCCAATGTCGGCAGAACGCCGTGGCCCGAATAGCCTTGCAGCCAATAACGGTTGTCCGCGCCGCCGACATCGGGTGTGCGGTTCATCGTCAGGTCTATATGCCCGCCCCAGGCAAACTCGATGCCGACGCCTTTGAGCTGCGGGAACACCCGCTCGAGAAACGGCCGTGTTGCCGCCGCGATGTCCTTGGGCATGCCACCGAGATAGGTGCAGCCGCCGCCGAACAACAAACGGTTATCCGGCGTGCGACGGAAGTAATCGAGGACGAACTGGTTGTCGGTCACGCAGACATTGCGCGGCAACAGCGCAGTGGCCAACTCAGGCGTGAGCGGAGCGGTCGCCACCTGGTGCGTGCCCACCGGCAGAATGCAGCTGGACAGTTGCGGGTCGAGTTCATCGAGATAAGCGTTGCACGCCAGCACCAACACATCGGCGCGCACCGAGCCGCGCTCGGTGTTGACGCGGAAACCGTCACCCTCCTCCTGATAACTCAACGCTTTGCTTTGCTCATGGATACGCCCGCCGGCTCGCTCGATGGCATCCGCCAGGCCCAGCGCCAGTTTCAGTGGATTGAGGTGCGCGCCCTCAGGGTCGTAAAGCCCGGCCTGATAGCGGTCAGTGGCCACCCATTCCGGCAGTTGTTCACAAGGAATGAACTGCAACACATCGTGGCCCCACTTGTGGCTGGCCTCGTGTTGCCATTCCCTGAGCAGGCTGACGCGCCGTGGCATCACCGAGGTCCACAGGTGCCCAGGGCGATAATCGATATCGAAACCGTGACGACCCGGCAATTCACGCAATTCCCCAGCGGCCCACCGCATGCCGTCCCACAAGCGTTTCGCCCGCTCCTGACCCAACGCAGCTTCCAGCGGCGGCATGTCGCACGACCAGCCGAGAATCGCCTGTCCGCCGTTACGCCCCGACGCGGCCCACGCCACGCGACTGGCTTCCAGCACCACCACGCGTTTACCCGCCAAGGCCAGACGCAACGCCGTGTGCAGACCACTGAAACCGGCGCCGATGATCACCACGTCGGCATCATGTTCGCCTTCCAGCGCCGGCCGATGGCTCAGAATATCGGCGCAACTTTGGGCGTAATAGCTGTCGACGTGCTGGCTGGATTGCAGGAACATTCGCGACCTAATGAAATTATCTTTTTATAATTTCATGAAAATCTACAGAATAAATTTCACGCCAGCAACTATCCGTTACGCGGCAATTCGACCCGCGCCAGCAGCCCTTGGCCGCTACGATTGCTCAACGTCAGTTCTCCGCCCTGCTCTCGCACAATCGCCCGCGCCGCTGAAAGCCCCAGACCAACGCCCCCGGTATCGCGATTGCGCGAAGCTTCGAGGCGAAAGAACGGATCGAAAACCTGCTCAAGCGCCGCCTCGGGAATACCCGGGCCGTCGTCGCGGATCTCGATGCAGATCGAATACTCATCACACTTCAATGTAATGCCCGGATGCTGCGCATACTTCAGCGCATTCTCCAGCAAATTGACGATCACCCGTTTGATCCCCAGTGGTCGACCTTCGTACACCAGGTGCGCCGGGCCTTCGAAGTCGACGTGCAGGTGTTGATCACGGTAATCGTCAACGATGGTCTGCAACAGCTCCGACAGATCGAACGCGGTGGTCTGCTCGCGGTGGGTGTCTTCGCGGAAGAACGCCAACGCAGCGTTGATCATCGACTGCATCTCTTCAACGTCGCGAATCAGTTTGCCCTGATGATCGAGGTCTTCCATGAATTCGCTGCGCAAGCGCATGCGTGTCAGCGGTGCACGCAGGTCGTGGGAAATTGACGCGAGCATGTGCGTGCGCTCGGCGATGAAATGCTGAATCTGCGCCTGCATGGTGTTGAAGGCGATGATCGCCTGGCGAATTTCGTCAGGGCCTTCGAGCTTGATCGGCGGCGCGCGCAGATCCGTGCCGAAACGTCTGGCGGCCCGCGTGAAACGCTGCAACGGGTTGGCCAGTTGCCGGGTGGCGACCCAGGCAACCAGCAATGTGGCAATCAGTCCCAAGGCGATGACGATCGCGATACGCACGCCAAATTCCAGACCCCAACTGCGCTCCGGCGGGATAAATGACAACCAGCTGCCATCGACCAATTGCACGACGGCGGCGTAATGCGCCAGGGGACTGCCGTTCGGCCAGTCGCCCGGGCTGAACACCTCGATTTTTCGATCAATGCCCAGCAGTTGCTGCAGCACCGGCACCCTGCTGGCTGGCAGGCGAAGCCCGTCATTGGGCAGATCGAAATCCGCGCGCTGCGCTTGCCACGACACCTGCAGCATAGCGCTACTTGCGGCGGCGGCCAGTTGCGGGCGCAGGTTGGCCGGGGCTGCCTCGATCACCCGGGATGTCGCGGCAATCTGCTCGAGCAGGCCGGTGCGTTCAATCGGTGGTCGCGCCCAGATGCCGGCGACTTGCACGAACAGCGCATTCAACGCCAGCGAAGCGACCATCGCTGCCACGATGGTCAGGGCGATGTGCCGGCGCAGCGTGTCGCCGCGCCACAGTCGGCGGATCACGAGCGAGTGACCTTGGCGGTGAACAGATAGCCGCCGTTGCGCACCGTACGAATCAGGTCCGGGCGCTTGCTGTCGGGTTCGATCTTGCGCCGCAGGCGACTGACCTGCACATCGATGCTGCGATCGAAGGCGTCATGGCCATGGCCGTGGGTCAGGTCGATCAATTGCTCGCGAGTAAGGATGCGCTGCGGGTGATCGAGGAACACCACGAGCAAATCGAACTCGCCGCCGGACAGCGGAATCATCACGTTTTCCGGTGAGCGCAATTCGCGACAGGTGATGTCCAGATGCCAACCGGCGAAGCCGATCACCGGGCGTGAAGGCTCGACCGGACTGCGCTGTTCACCGGCGCGACGCTGCAAGGCACGCACCCGTGCGAGCAGTTCCTGCGGGGCAAAAGGCTTGGTCAGGTAATCGTCCGCGCCCAGTTCCAGCCCGACAATGCGATCACTGAGCTCGGCCATGGCGGTGAGCATGATGATCGGAATGCCCAACTGCGCGCGCACCTTCTGGCACAGGCTCAGGCCGCTTTCGCCGGGCATCATCAGATCAAGAATGATCGTGTCCGGACGGTTCTGCGCGATCGCCGCCCACATGGCTTCGCCGTGCGGCGCCACGTCGACTTCATAGGCGTGCTGCACGAAGAACTTCTTCAGCAGCGCGAGGATTTCCACGTCGTCGTCGACGAACAGCAGTCTGCTCACAGTCACAGGATCCATGCACCAAAAAAAGCCAATCTAAAGCCATTTTGCCGCCCGGGTCATTTATTTCAATCGAGCAACATTTCTACGTGCCAGACATCAAGCGGACATTCTCTGGCAAAACCGCGCGGGCACTCTGCAGCTATTTCCAACGGGGGGATTGGCATGAAGGTATTGAACAGCAAACCGGGCATCACGCAGCACAACGGTAATCGGCCGTTGATTCTAAGCCAGCGCACCGCAGCGCTCGGCCCGGACACACCGGTGGTGTTTCAGGAATCGTGCATGGGGGTTTCCCCTGATCAAAGCACAGTCGTGCTGCGCCGTTACTTCGAGCATTTCAGCCCGACCAACGCGCACTGGGTGGAATACGTGCACAGCGTCAACACCGCTGACCTCATGAACTGGATCATGGCCCATGGTCGATTGCACATCGAATGCTCGGACAACCTGGCGCAAAACAAGGAAGCCGTTTGATGTCGCGTATTCGTTCACTGTCGCTGTCCATTGTCACCACGTTGAGCCTGTCGGCCTGCACCAACAAAACGCCGGAACACAGCGGCTTTCTGCATGACTACAGCGTGTTGACCGAGCGCCAGTCGCCGTCCGGTCAGTCCGTGTTGGCGTGGGTCAGCCCGGCCCTCGCCCGGGGTCGATACACGCAGGTTTATCTGGCGCCGAGTCAGTTCTACCCAAGTGCCGAGCCGACGCAACGGATTCCGCTGAGCACCCTTTCCGGCGTGACTGACTACTACGACGCGGCGCTGCGGCTGGAATTGAGCAAAGTGATGCATCTGGTCAATCAACCCGGGCCGAACACCCTGATAGTGCGCCCTGCTATCACTCAAGTGGCCACCAGCACTCAGGGTTTGCGCTTTTATGAGTGGCTGCCGGTCACCCTCGTCGCTGCCGGTGTCAGTACGGCGACCGGCATCCGTGATCAGGACAGCGAGGTTGCCACCGAAGTGTCGTTCGAGGACGGATCGACCGGTGAAGTGATTGCCGAAGTGGTGCGCAAAGGCACCGGGGTGCCACTGGAGAACGACAGGCAGGTGCTGACCGCCGATGACGTCAAAGTCGTGCTGGATGGCTGGGCTAGCGACCTGCGGCAATCGTATACGGCCATTCGCCGGTAAACACATATGAGCTGCCGAAGGCTGCGATCTTTTGATCTTGGGACGCGGAGCGTCCCCGGCTGCATTCCCACGCAGAGCGTGGGAACGATCAGCGTGGGAACGATCAATCGCAGCCTTCGGCAGTTCCTACACCGGTGTGTCAGGAAAAAAAGCGCCGGGCAGTGAATTATTTCGTGTCCTCATGTATCTGAGCCAAAGAGTACGCGCCATCAAATAGATGGCATCTACGCGGTACGATGGATCAGCAAAGAGAAGACCCGGATGAAATCACGCAAGAAAACCGTCAAGCCGATCGGCCTGAACGACATCACCATTGTCGACGACGCCAAGATGCGCAAGGCGATCACCGCCGCCGCACTGGGCAATGCCATGGAATGGTTCGACTTTGGTGTCTACGGCTTCGTCGCCTATGTACTCGGCAAAGTGTTTTTCCCCGGCGCCGACCCCGGCACACAGATGATCGCCGCGCTGGCGACGTTCTCGGTGCCCTTCCTGATCCGGCCGCTGGGCGGCTTGTTCTTCGGCGCCTTGGGCGACAAGTACGGACGACAGAAAGTCCTCGCCGCGACCATCGTGATCATGTCGCTCAGCACCTTCGCCATCGGCCTGATTCCGTCCTATGCCTCGATCGGCATCTGGGCGCCGATCCTGCTGTTGCTGGCAAAAATGGCCCAGGGTTTCTCGGTCGGTGGCGAATACACTGGTGCGTCAATCTTCGTCGCTGAATATGCGCCGGACCGCAAGCGCGGCTTCCTCGGCAGTTGGCTGGATTTCGGCTCGATTGCCGGTTTCGTCCTCGGTGCCGGTGTGGTGGTGTTGATCTCGACGACGCTCGGCGAAGCGAAGTTTGAGGAATGGGGCTGGCGCCTGCCGTTCTTCCTCGCCTTGCCACTGGGCATGATCGGTCTCTACTTGCGTCACGCGCTGGAAGAAACCCCGGCGTTCCAGCAGCACGTTGAAAAGCTTGAGCAAGGCGATCGCGAAGGCCTCGCCGGTGGCCCGAAAGTCTCGTTCAAAGAGGTCGCGACCAAACACTGGCGCAGCCTGATGACCTGCATCGGCGTGGTGGCAGTGACCAACGTCACCTATTACATGCTGCTCACCTACATGCCGAGTTACCTGTCGCACAACCTGCACTACAGCGAAAACCGTGGCGTGCTGATCATCATCGCGATCATGGTCGGCATGTTGTTCGTGCAGCCATTGATCGGCTTTGTCAGCGACAAGATTGGCCGCAAACCTTTTATCGTGGTCGGCAGCATCGGTTTGTTCATTCTGGCGATTCCAGCGTTCATGCTGATCAACAGCGGCAAGATCGGTTTGATCTTCGCCGGCCTGCTGATGCTGGCGGTGTTGCTGAACTTCTTTATCGGCGTCATGGCCTCCACCCTGCCGGCGATGTTCCCCACGCACATTCGCTACAGCGCGCTGGCGGCAGCGTTCAACGTTTCAGTGCTGATTGCCGGTCTGACGCCGACCGTGGTCGCGTGGCTGGTCGAGAGCACCAACGATCTGTACATGCCGGCGTATTACCTGATGGTGATTGCCGTGGTCGGTCTGGTCACCGGTGTGACCATGAAGGAAACCGCCAACAAGCCATTGCGTGGCGCCGCGCCGGCGGCGTCTGACCTGGAAGAGGCGAAAGAATTGCTGCAAGAGCATCACGACAACATCGAGCAGAAGATCGAAGACATCGATGCTGAAATTGCCGAACTGGAGGAGAAGCGCAAGTTGCTGGTGCAGCAGCATCCGCGGATCAAAGAGTGACGTTGTCCGCCTGAACAGCGGTCATGCCTGCGCCCACACGCAAGGTTCGGCTGCGGTCTTGGCAGGCGCGACAACCACCACTGGAGCTCCTGCCGGACAACGACGGCAATGCTGGGGCAAGCCTGTATTTCAGGCCTGACCCAGCCTTTGTTTCAAAGCACTTATCAGCGCTGGATCACGCAACTCGACGCTGGTTTCACGACGCAACGCCAATGATCGGTGGGTGGTCGTCGCGCAGTATTGATAGTAGCTGTGCGACAGCCAGTTCCAGCTCCCCACCGTTGCCACCTGATCATCCACCAGCAGGATTTTCTCGTGGGTTCCCTCCGGTAAACGCACGACAGATTCGGCGCCCAGTTCACGCTGATACGCAATGATCAGACCGGCGTCGCCATCATCGGCATTTTTCTGTCCCAGCCCGTCATAGCCGTAATAAACAGTGACCTTGATCCCGCGTTCCTGGGCGGTGCGCAGCAGTTTGAGCGGCGGGTGATTGCGGTTGATGCCCTGGCGAATCCAGGGCACCACCACCGTGAAGGAGCGCTGAGACGCCGATAGCAATGTGTCGAATGCGCTGATGTGATCACAGTCGAAATAATGCTTCACGCCGTTGGCATTAACGCTCGCATAGGTTGGGCTCTGGTGTTCCATGCTGACAAAGAAGGAGGCCGAGCACACTTCTGCCATTTTTTTCAGCGACTTCCCGGCAGCCAGCAGACGCTGCTGGTTACCGACCACGATAAATTGCTGTTTTGCCCTCGATACCGCGACATTCAGCAGATTGGGTTTGCCGTTTTGAAAGTTGTCCCGGTCAGTGCGCTGAAAAATAACCGGCGAGTAAATGATGACTTCAAAACCTACGCCCTGGAACTGATGGACAGATCCGATCTTGAGCGCCTGACTTTGTTTCATTCGCTGACCGTAGGCTTTGATCAGCAGGTTTTTCTGGTTGGAATACGGCGTGATGATCCCGACATCTTTAGTCAGGTCGTAGCCGGCCGCTTCCAGTTTGTCCAATAACAGCCCGATGGCCTCGACTTCATCCTGATTGGTGTTGGGCATGGCGCCTCTGCGGCCCTGTACACCATAAAACATGAGGTTGAAGCCGCCCATGCTGTCACAAGCGGCGCCAATACGCGCTTCAGAGGCGCTGGTGCAAACCTGTACACCCCGATAGCCGGCGATCTGCATGAACAGCTCGGCAATGGCGGGCTGACACCGTCTGTGTTCATCCAGAACGATACCGTTGCCCATATCGGTTACAGAGCCACTCAATGTGCCAGCGGCGCGATGATAAGCGGTGACCAGCATCGGTGAGACCGCCTCGTACAGGGTGTTATCGGCGAAATAGTGCGCCTTGAGTTTGTCCGCCGTGGCTTTACCCAATCCGCGAATCGGCTCGATTTGCATCGGGTCACCGACCACGATCGCCCGTTGGCTGCGGGCCAATAGCGGCACCAGCGATTCCGCCGAAATCATCCCGGCCTCATCTACCAGACTGAGCGCGTACGGAGCAAAACCGTTCAGATCGCCCAGTTTGTATCCGGCCAGTTTCTGCACCGAGGCCAATGTCGAGGCCATCACCGGATAGGCAAGACTGACCAGTCGATAGAACTCGTCGAGTTTGTCCTTCCATTTGTAGAAACCGCTGTCGAGTTGCCCGTTCAACAGGTTGCACCACAAGGGCAATACCTGGGCGAGAGCGGCTTTTTGCCGAAGCAGTTCTTGCCATAGGTAGTCGACGGCGGATTCGAATATTTCCCGCTGTTGCGCAATAAAGCGTTTGCGCAGCACTTCCACCCAATCCCCTTCAGGGAACTCACTGTGCAAATCATGATGAGCCTTTTTGTAGCTGGCCCAATCGCGGGTTCGCTGAACAAGTTGCTCGATGGCCATGGCCAGCGCTTTGATTTGCTCTTCGTGCGCGGTATCGGGCAGCCCCAACCGCAAAATCTCCAGGGTTTCTTGCGTCGTACCGAGTTGATACAGCGCCCTGCGATTGCGCGCCAACTCGGCGAACTGGACATCGCTCAGGCTCGCTAACTGGTAGCGAGAGAACTCATCCGAAAATGACCTTTGCAGATGACTGCGCGCACGCGTGTATTTGCTTCGTTGTATCCAGGCCAGCAAGGGCGCAAACAATCCTGTCGGATAGTCGGCGTAGTGATGTTCAAGCGTCTCGCTGAGCGTACTGGCGAGCCATTCCTCATAGGCAGTTTCGGCGAACGGAGCATCAATCAGCCTGCTGTAGTGTCGAGACAAGCATTCCATCGCCTGAGCATGCCGGTTTTTATGTGCCGCGACCTCGCCGAGGGCATGTTTGCACTGCGCCGAGAGGACGCTTAACTCCGCAGGTTGCTCGCGCGCGGCGAGCATTTTCAGCGCGATGCCCTTCTCGACCACCTCACGCTTGAGTGTTTCCAGGCGCGCCTGGAACACTTCGGGTGAAGGGGCGGCCAATGCCGCTGTCGCCTGATCAAGGGTTCGAGTCAGAACGAGGAAACGAGCGAAAACCCCGTCGATCAGCTGTCGGATTGCTGTTATCCGGGAGGCAAGCGAACCCTGCCGGGTTTTGTCGTACGTCTGCTCATTCAATTGCACCAGCAGTGCATTGACGCGCTCGACTTCGTCAGTGATTTGATTCTTGTCACCGCCGAGGAAATACAACCATTTGAGGTCTTTGAGAGACGGGTCATCGCGAAAATCATCGATGACATTCTCGACGGCTTTCTTGGCAGTGGAGGTCACCACCAATCCCAGGTTGCGGTCTGCCCCACCGATACAGGCCAGCGCCCGCTCTACAAGCTGGCTGGCGATCAGCGATTTGAACAGGGTGGTTTTACCAGTGCCCGGTGCGCCTTGCACCGCCACCAGCGGCGCACCGCTGGAGACCTGTGTCAGCGTGGCCATCTGGCCTCGCCCCAACGGATATTTGCGTTCGAACAGGCCGTAGGGGAAACGCGTGAATTCAAGCGTCGCTGCAGTGGTGAGCGTGCGCTGCAGAATATATTGCTGGAGCAGCGAGGGTGTTCGGACGTCCGGCCGCTCAAGCAGGATCTTGTAATCCTTGAGTTGCTCCCTGGAGTTGAAGTCGGTATTCACCTCAGGACAGACCAGCGCAGTAATGTGCTTTTCCAGAAAAATGTCGGAAAGATCGGCGCGATCAGGTTTCAAACCGGCAAGTCGATGATTGACCCAAGCCAGAAAGGTTCGAAACACACTGACAAAGTCCTCGCCCTGTTTGCCGGAACAGGCGGCGGCGAGGCTCATCATGTGGCGCTCGGCTCCCAGTTCCTCGATGTCGATGTCGAGGTACTGGCGGAACGCTGCAATATTGGGAACGACTTCAGCGCCTTTCTTCACCGGTACACACAGATGCAACGCCGTTGTCGACAGGCAATGGTCCGGGACTGAGTAGCGAAACAGCGGCACGAAGAATGATTTGGAACCTTCGATCACTCGCAACAGCGGAAAGCCGATCTGCAGCGGTTCAGTCTGCAATCGTCCCTCTTCGTCCCTTTTTGCAAACCGAACCCTCAAGGCCTCCGATTGCACACTGGACAGCGAGATGAAGAACCCGCTGGCATCTTCCTCGATGTCTTTGCCTTGGAGTCTGATCTCCTGCTCATGCTCCACATCCTGAATCCGGCTTTTAGCGAGCCCGGTCGCCTCGACAAAAGCACACCAACCGCGAAGTACATCCTTGTCTTGCTGATTGCCTTGCATTGACTCATCCAAATTGAAGCAGAAAAAAATCAGCGGTCATTCTACGGCAATGGCTTATTGATAGCACCTCTGCCCCTTTCTCAACTCACCAACATGCCGTGACACAGCAGACTCAACACACTGCGCATGTGCAGCGCATGCGCTTCCCTGTCCGGCATCGCTTCAGTGGCCAGGCGAATGAACGCCACATTCGCATACTGGTTGAACAACGTCGCCGCGACATCGATATCGATTGATTCGCGGATCTTGCCGACGCGCTGAAAATGTTCCAGCAAGGCCTTGGTTTCCTCGATCACCGCGGCGTTCCACGGGTCCAGCGCCCGAGCCAGTTCACCGGTGAACAGAAACGGCGCCAGTTCACGCCACAGCGAAGCCGGCATCGCTTGCAACTGGTAATGGGTCATCAGGCCTTCGAACTCGCACAAGGCTTCCAGTGGATCGCTGTCGTCATCCAGATTGGCCCGCGCCTCGCGCATGGCCTGCTCGTCCGGTTGCTTGAGCAGCGCCAGGAGAATCTCCTGCTTGCCGCCGAAGTAATTGACTACCGTCGGCGCGGACACGCCGGCCTGCACGGCGATCTGGTCCAGCGTTGTCGCAGCGAAACCATTGGTTTTGAACAGCTCCAGCGCCGCCGTAGCGATCACTTCCCTGCGCTGCTCCTTCTGCCGCTCTCTGAGTCCGCTCATGTTGCCTCTGATGATCCTTGCCAATGGCTCTCAGCGTACTGAGATCTTTTTTCACCGACAAATATTTTCTTTACAAAAATATTTTTAGGTGACAAAACTTTATCCATGCAGCGCTGCAACGAACGCACTCACTTGCCCTTTTGCTCTGGAGATCCGCCATGTCCGCCGAATTCGATTCGACCCGCAGTACCAGCGATTACCAAGCCTCTGACGCCGCTCACCACATCCACGCATTCGTTGATCAGAAGGCCCTAAACGAGGAAGGCCCGCGAGTGATGGTCAGCGGCGATCGCCTGGCATTGTGGGACAACGACGGCAAGCGTTATCTGGACGGTATGTCCGGCCTGTGGTGCACCAACCTCGGCTACGGACGCAAGGATCTCGCCGCCGCCGCGGCCGCACAGCTGGAACAACTGCCCTACTACAACATGTTCTTCCACACCACTCACCCGGCGGTGATCGAGCTGTCCGAATTGCTCTTCAGCCTGTTGCCCAAGCACTTCAGCCACGCGATCTACACCAACTCCGGTTCCGAAGCCAACGAAGTGCTGATCCGCACCGTGCGCAAGTTCTGGCAGGTGATGGGCAAACCCGAGAAGAAAATCATGATCGGCCGCTGGAACGGCTATCACGGCTCAACCCTCGCGGCGACGGCGCTGGGCGGGATGAAGTTCATGCACGAGATGGGCGGCACCATCCCCGATGTCGCGCACATCGATGAGCCGTACTGGTTCGCCCATGAAGGCAATCTCAGCCCGGAGGAGTTCGGCCTGCAAGCCGCGCGGCAACTGGAAGACAAGATTCTCGAACTGGGCGCCGACAAGGTCGCGGCGTTCGTCGCCGAACCTTTCCAGGGCGCGGGTGGCATGATCATTCCGCCGGCCACTTATTGGCCGGAAATTCAGCGCATCTGCCGCCAATACGATGTGTTGCTGTGTGCTGACGAGGTGATTGGCGGTTTCGGCCGCACCGGCGAATGGTTCGCCCATCAGGCGTTCGGTTTTGAACCCGATACCCTGTCGATCGCCAAGGGCCTGACCTCGGGTTACATCCCCATGGGCGGTTTGATTCTGTCGCGGCGCATGGCCGAGGCGTTGGTAGAAAAAGGCGGCGTGTTTGCCCACGGCCTGACCTACTCCGGCCACCCGGTCGCGGCCGCTGTGGCGATCGCCAACCTCAAAGCCTTGCGCGATGAAGGCGTGGTCACTCAGGTGAAAACCGACACCGGCCCGTATCTGCAGAATTGCTTGCGCGAAGTGTTCGGCAATCACCCGTTGGTGGGTGAGATTCAGGGGGTTGGCCTGGTGGCTGCGCTGCAGTTCGCTGAAGACAAGGCCACGCGCAAGCGCTTTGCCAATGAAAACGATATCGCCTGGCGTTGCCGCACGATTGGTTTTGAGGAAGGGCTGATCATTCGTTCGACATTGGGGCGGATGATCATGGCGCCGGCGTTGACTGCTACGCGTACGGAGCTGGATGAGCTGATCGACAAGACGCGGATTGCGGTGGATCGGACGGCGCGGGAGTACGGGGTTTTGTGATCGACTGAAGGAATATGGCGGCCGGAATACCGCTATCGCGAGCAGGCTCGCTCCCACATTTGGAATGCGTTCCCCTGTAGGAGTGAGCCTGCTCGCGATGGCGTCAGTCGGGTTGAAAACAGGCAAGATTCAATCCCGCCGATTACTCCGCACGCCGCTTGGTGTTAAATAGGCGCCAGTCTTAACCTTGTCGCTTATAGCTGTGCAACGAGAACCGATATGAACACCCATTCCAGGAAAAACACCCAAATTCAAACAGCGGTGAGCGCATGATCGAAGTCACCGAAGTTTCCATTGCCCAACTGCGTGCCGCCCTTGAATCAGGCGAGACCACCTCAGTCGAGCTGGTGCAGGCGTATCTCGCACGCATCGATGCCTACGACGGCGCCGACACGCCAACGGCGCTGAATGCCGTGGTCGTACGCAACCCTGAAGCGCTGAACGAAGCTCGCGCCTCCGATGCCCGCCGTGCCAAAGGCAAAACCCTCGGCCCGCTCGATGGCATTCCCTACACCGCCAAAGACAGTTACCTGGTCAAGGGCCTGACCGCCGCGTCCGGCAGCCCGGCTTTTGCCGATCTGGTCGCCTATCGCGATGCCTTCACCATCGAACGCCTGCGCGCCGCCGGGGCGATCTGCCTGGGCAAGACCAACATGCCGCCGATGGCCAACGGCGGCATGCAACGCGGCGTCTACGGTCGCGCCGAAAGTCCTTACAACGCCGACTACCTGACCGCGCCGTTCGCATCCGGTTCGTCGAACGGTGCCGGCACCGCCACTGCCGCCAGTTTCGCCGCGTTCGGTCTGGCGGAAGAAACCTGGTCAAGCGGGCGTGGCCCGGCGTCGAACAATGGTTTGTGCGCCTACACGCCGTCACGCGGGGTGATCTCGGTGCGCGGCAACTGGCCGTTGACCCCGACCATGGACGTGGTCGTGCCTTACGCACGCACCATGGCCGATCTGCTCGAAGTCCTCGACATCGTCGTCGCCGAAGACCCGGACACCCGTGGCGATCTGTGGCGCCTGCAACCGTGGGTGCCGATCCCGAGCGTCAGCGAAGTGCGCCCCGCCGCTTACGCCGATCTGGCCGCCGACGCCAAAGCGCTGGCCGGCAAGCGTTTCGCCGTGCCGCGCATGTTTATCAATGCCGACCCTGAAGCCGGCACCAGCGAAGCCCCGGGCATCGGTGGCCCGACCGGCCAACGCATCAACACCCGCGCGTCCGTGATTGACCTGTGGAAGCAGGCGCGTCAGGCCCTCGAAGCCGCCGGCGCCGAAGTCGTCGAAACCGACTTCCCGCTGGTCTCCAACTGCGAAGGCGATCGTCCCGGCGCGCCGACTGTGTTCACCCGGGGCCTGGTCTCCAAAGAGTTCCTTCACCATGAACTGTGGGACCTGACCGCATGGGCGTTCGACGATTTCCTGCAAGCCAACGGCGACCCGAAACTCAATCGTTTGGTCGACGTCGACGGGCCGAAAATCTTCCCCCACGAACCGGGTACGCTGCCTAACCGTGAGGGTGATCTGGTCGCGGGCATGGATGAATACGTGCGCATGGCCGAGCGCGGCATCACGCCTTGGAATGAAATCAGCACCGTGCCCGACGGCCTGCGCGGCCTCGAACAGACCCGGCGCATCGACCTCGAAGACTGGATGGACAAACTGGGCCTCGACGCCGTGCTGTTCCCGACGGTCGCTGACGTCGGCCCGGCGGACGCCGATGTAAACCCTGAGTCGGCCGACATCGCGTGGAGCAACGGCATCTGGGTGGCCAACGGCAACCTCGCGATCCGCCACCTCGGCGTGCCGACCGTCACCGTGCCGATGGGCGTGATGGCCGACATCGGCATGCCGGTTGGCTTGACCTTCGCCGGCCGCGCCTACGACGACTCTAACCTGCTGCGTTTCGCCGCTGCGTTTGAATCGACCGGCAGCAAGCGCCAGATCCCGCCGCGCACGCCGCCGCTGGCATAACGCGCTTAAAACTGTAGGAGCGAGCCTGCTCGCGATGGCGGTGTGTCAGCCTGAATAAACTTGACTGACACGCCGCCATCGCTGGCAAGCCAGCTCCCACAGGTTTCAGCTCCGCCACAAAATCCTCATTCAACACAAATCCCTGTAGGAGTGAGCCTGCTCGCGATAGCGGTCTGTCAGTCACATTTATTCAGACTGACACTCCGCTATCGCGAGCAGGCTCACTCCTACAAGGGTTTGTGTGTAGCCATTAATCTTGAGCCCCCCCTGAATCCCTGTGGGAGCGAGCTCGCTCCCACAGGTTTTGTGTAGCCCCGTAAATTCAGCACATCCACTCAATCCCCTGCCCTGCATTCCCGCGATCATCCCAGCCATCTTAATTGCCGCTGGCCACTGACCATGATCGACCGCGCCCCCTCGCGCTTCACCCTGCTCGCGCTGCTCTGCGGTCTGACCACCACTGCCCACGCCAGCGGTTTTTTCGACGATGCCAAAAGCGAAATTCTCAGCCGCAACTTCTACCTGAGCAACGACTATCGCTCGCCCTCAGCGTCCGGAAAAAGCTACAAACAGGAATGGGCTCAAGGCTTTATCGGCACCTTCTCATCCGGTTTCACCCCCGGCAAAGTCGGTTTCGGCATTGATGCCCACGCCTTTGCCGGACTGAAACTGGACGGCGGCAAGGGGCATTCCGGGACGGGGCTGCTGCCGGTCGACAGCGATGGCCGCAGTGAAAACGACTACTCCAGCGCCGGCGGTGCGCTCAAGATGAAGGCCTCGCGCACCACCCTCGCCTTCGGTGAAATGACCGTAGAAACTCCGGTATTCGACACCTCCGACAAACGCCTGCAACCGGAGTACGCCACAGGTTTTCTGCTCAACAGCGCCGAGTTCGACCACGTCAATCTGGTAGCCGGGCATTTCACCGCGTTCAAAAATCAGGACAGCTCATCCGGCAAAGGCGATTTCTACGGGTATGGCGCCAATACCGAGGCCGGCGGGATCAGTTTTCTCGGTGCCGACCTGTTCACCGACAGCCCCGTCGGCGGCGCGCTGTACGCCTCAGACCTCAGCGACACCTGGCAACAGTACTACGGCAACCTGCACTTCAAGCAGTCCGGCGTGCTACTCGACGCCAACCTTTATAACACCCGCGACACCGGCCGAGCGCTGGCCGGCGCCATCGACAACACCGCGTTCAGCCTGTCCGGCAAATACGCCTTCGGCCCCCACGCAGTAATGCTCGGCTGGCAAAAGATCAATGGCAACACACCGTTCGATTTCGTCGGTGGCGACTCGATCTACCTCGCCAACTCGATCAAATACGCCGACTTCAACGGCGCCAACGAACGCTCCTGGCAGGCGCGCTACGACCTCGACCTCGGCGCCTTGGGCATCCCTGGCCTGAGCTTCATGACCCGCTACGTCAGCGGCAGCCACATCGACGGCACCCACGCACCCAAGGGCGGCGCCTATAACCCGTTTGATGCGGACAGCGGCAGTTACCAGCCGCAGCAAGGTGACGGCGGCAAGCACTGGGAACGGGATATCGATTTGAAATACGTCGTGCAGTCGGGCGCGGCCAAGGATCTGTCGGTGCAGGTCTCACATGTATCGCACCGAGCCAATGAAGCGCAGGCCGGCGATGACATTGACCGGATTTACGTGGTGATCCAGTACCCACTTGGTTTCTAACCCACCGCCTATCCCGATTTGAAACGCTATCCCGTGTAGGCGTGAGCCTGCTCGCGATAGCGTCTTTTCCGCAACATTCATGCTGACTGACACACCGTTATCGCGAGCAGGCTCATTCCACAGGGGATGAGGAAAATTCGCTGGTTTCGTGTCGTTTGGAAGGCTACATATCCTTGCGCCTTTGCCCACAGCTACGCCAGAATCCGCCGGCTTGTGCGCCTTGGGCCGGGTCTCTATCGTGGATCGGTCGCTGACAAATCAGCGATCGGGTCTCGCAGCCCGTCGATCTCTGGACGCACAACACCCGCTTGTTTATGGCGGCTGTACGTGGGAGACCTTCGGGTCTGCCGGTTCTAGAGTCCCGGTCTGCGACCCGCGTCGCAGCGCAGGACGCTGTTGGGGATCGCGCAATTGATCATGCTCGGTGAGCTGGCGGTGAATCGGGTGATGGATAATCTGGAGTTGCCGCAGTAGCGCGCCTCTGTGACACGCCTCGAGTAATGAGTTGGGGCGGCTGACGCCTTCGCGGGCAAGCCCGCTCCCACAGGTTCGGCGGTGTAAACGCAGCCTGATGATCGACACCGATCCCTGTGGGAGCGAGCCTGCTCGCGAAGGCGTCGTCACAGCCCCCACATCGCTCAAGCAAGAAAAAGCAAACAACCGCTCGTCGGATACCCCCGTGCACCTGTCAGATCTGACAGGTGCGCAATTTGCCGTTTAGCCGTTCAATCACTCCGTTCCCTTCCCGCACGGAGCCGATGCCATGTCGACGCCTGATCAGCCTCTCGCCCTCACAGAACTCAACATCCCCGGTCGCAGCAAAGACCCGGTATCGCAGGATCCCGACATCTGGGGCATCAACATCGCGGCCGCGCTGGGCAACTTTCCCCTTAACGGCCTGCTGTGCCAGGCGGGGCCGTGGGGCAACATGGCGCAAGGCGACAGGTTGACGATCTTCTGGGGCACCGGGCAGAACGTCTGGGTGGAAACTGTCGACGCGACCGAGGTCAACACGCAGTTGCGCATGTTCGTGCCTTCCCAGCACATGGTCGATGGCCGCTTTGCGGTGTCCTATGTGGTCAAGCCCTTGGGCGGCACGGATCAAGCGTCCGAAGTCATGCAGGTGCTGGTCAAGCTCACGCGCCCCGGCGGCCGTGACGACAACGATGATGGCGGGCATTCCAAGCTGATCATGACGATTCCCAAGGAGATCGTTGAAGGCGGCATCGACAAGGACAACGTCGCCGCTGGCGTGCCGATCAGCATTGGCAAGGCCGACGGCACACCGCCCTACCCCTTCGCGGCGGCGGGCGATGTCTGTCGCCTCAGCTGGGGCGGCATCTTTGTGTTCAGTACTGCGCTGACTCAGGACCAGGCCGAAGGCAAGGCGCCGATCATCATCACCATCACGGAAGCGATCATCCGTGAGGCCGGTGATGCGGAAACGTCCGGCGTGGCCGTGGTTTTCGAGGTGTACGACTGCGTCTTTAACCGCTCCGAGGACTGGAGTGCCGAGCAACGCATCGTGGTGGCGGTGGATGCAACACGGCTGGGGGCGCCGTTGCTCAAGGAAACGGTAAACAACGTGCTAGACGTCGACAAGCTGGGCGACGCCGACGGCACCGTGCAAATCATCGCCACGGATACCAGCAAGTTCACGGTCGGTGACATTCCCTACATCAGGATCAAGGGCACACCGGTCGAAGGGCCACCGATTGATCTGGAAGTAGAAGGCGCGGCGTTGAAAAGCGTGCCGAGCGTTACTGACGACAAGGTTCCCAACGCCGTGCTGCGCCAGTTGGCCAAGTCGCAGATCACCTTGTCGTACCGTTTGGAAAAGGCCGACGCATCCCCTGATCTACGTTCCAAAGGCCAGTTCATCAGCGCCATCGGCGAAGTCCAACGGCTGGCCGCGCCGAAAATGCTGGACGAGAACTCCGGAGCACTGGATCCCGCACTGCCCCAGGTGCGTGTCAAAATCCCCTTCGACAAATCCTTTGCCGAAGGCCAGGTCCTCAAGATATTCATGCTCGGCACCACGCCAGGCCTCAAGCCCTACCTGCCTGACCTGCCTTCACGTCCCATCACCCATAACGACATCGTCGCGGCCCAACCGCTGCTGTACAACATCGACGGCAAACACCTGGCCCCGGTCAACGGCGGCAAGGCCGAGTTTTACTACCAGCAATTGATCGCCGAGACGGTGCTCGCCACGCTGGACACGTACGAGGCCACCCGCGCCATTCGCGAGTCGATCCACACTGCGATCCTGCAAGTCGGCGAGGCCCGCCTGGAACTGCCGCAACCGAAAGTGGCCGGCGTGGTGGACGGCGTTCTGCCCGCCGACACCGCCGGCACCACCCTGACGGTGCCGTACACCGAAACGGTCAAAGGCGATGAAGTCTTCATGTTCTGGCACGGCTCGATCACCGGCGAATATACCGACTCGATCAAGCTGAACGAGTTCACCGCCGGCCAACCGGTGCCCTTCCCCATCGGTGCCGAGCTGATCAAGGGCAATGAAGGCGGATCGGTGATCGCCCGGTACGAGATCAAACGCGCCGCCGGCGGGACGAGTTATGCCGAGCCGTTGAAGTTCGATGTCGGGGTGGCGTTTGAGCTGAAGCCACCGCAACTGTTGAAGTCGACGCAAGGTGTTTTCGATCCGATGGATAACGTAAGTGGCGCCATCGGCCGGATCGAGGTGCGAGGGCATCGCGCGGGCGACACTGTTCGTTTGATCGTCAAAGGCGCCGCGGGGGATGGATCGCCGACCCTGCCCGCCAAAGCGCCCGATGCCAACGGCGTCGCCGATTTCACACTGAACATCGCCTTCATTACGGCAAACCTGGGTCGGGACATTGTGCTCGGCTGTGAACTGATTCGTGAGGGCAGGTCAACTCCCGGCCCGGATCAACCCTTCAAGATCCTCAAGCTGTCGCAACGAGCCCTCACCACCAAGCCCTGGATTGTTCAGGCCGGTAACGACACCCATCTGGACGTCAGCACGCTGACCACCAACCTGGAGTGTCGCATGGGCGACTGGCCGTTTATCAAAAGCGGCCAACCGGTATGGCTGGCGGTGCAAGGCACAAACAATAATGGCTCACCCTTCCTGAAACTATTGTGGAAAGTTCCAGGTGCAGCGGTGAATCCGACGTGGATCAGTCAGCGGTATTATTCGGCACCACCTTTGGCATTGAGCGATGTCCGCAATCTCAAAGACGGCAGTACGCTGACCCTGACCTTCAAGGTGGGGTCGGACCTGAGTCAGGTGGAGGACGAGGCGACGGTGGCACCATTGCGTATCTATACGATCAAGGCTGTGGAAGATGTGAAACCGGTCATTTCCTCGGTGAAGGACTCCAAAGACGCAGAAATTGTGCACAGCGGTGGTACGGTCGATCCCGTCGTGACCTTGACCGGTTCCGCCGCGCGCAATCAGCAGGTCGAGATATTCGAAGGCGCCGCGTCAAAGGGCAAACACCCGGTCGACGGCACCGGCACCTGGACATATACCATCACGCTGAGCGCCATTGGGACTCGTACGTTCAAGGTCAAAGCAGATTATGGGTCCGGCCAGGAATCAGTCGGCAGAACATTCACGTATTCGAGTGTACTGACCCCTGTTATTACCTCGGTGCAGGACTCCAAAGGAGCGGAAATACCCAATAACACCATTACCCTCGACCCCAACATCAAGCTTACCGGCACCGCGACGTCACGGCTGCATGTCGAGATTTTTGATGGGGCGACGTCGAAAGGCACAGCGCAGGTGAGTGGCTTCACTGGCAAGTGGGAACTGGAAGTGAAAGGCCTGAGCCTGACAGTCCACAACTTCACGGCCAAGGCATTGTATGGCACGGAGCCGGTGTCGGCGGTCAGGACGTTGACCGTCACTGCAGTCATTGTTCCAACGCTCGACAAAGTGCTGGACGATACAGGCGCAGACATTCCTAACGACTACACGACCGAAAGTACCACGCTCAAACTTCAAGGCACCGCCAGCAAAGGCCAGCAAGTGGATATTTTCGAGGGCAGTGAGCCGAGTGCGGAATTCAAAGGAACGGCGACCGCCGATGCGGCGGGTAGCTGGGAGCACCCGATCATCGTGCCGCTGGGAGCACGGCGTTTGTATGCTCAATCTCGATATCACATCGGCACAGTTCATTCAAACATACGCACCCTGAACGTTGTTCCTAAAGATCTTTATGTTGATAACTTCGGCCCCAATACAGAATATAGAGATGGTGAAACACGCCATTTTGAAAAAATCAATGTTACAAGAGTGAATATTAGCGGAACAACAAGCATGCTGGCGAGAGACTTAATGAACTCCTCTCCAAATGTTGGTGAGGTAAAAATGGTGATCGGGTTTAAAGGAAGAACCTTCAAACTTCTCAAATTTCATTGCCTGTGCTGGTCGCCAAGATTAAATCAAGGCCCGCCAGCTATAACAGGAGTACTGGTACGCATTGACTTTTTCAACGGGACAGAGCTTGTTCATCAGTACAATATCAATGGCGATGCAGGTCTTTGGCGAGAGATTACTATTAAACTGCTGGGCGGATTATCATTCGACAGCGTGGAAATAAGGCTTTTCCCTGCAAAAAACCTACACTTCTCAAGTATCCTGATTAACTGGATATTCTGCACAAACAACGTGTAACGAAGCAACTAAACCGGGCCAACTAAACCGGGCCAGACTACGTTTCTCTGGCATTCACAATCAAAAGATCGCAGCCTATGGCAGCTCCTACAGGGATCGGTACAGGAGCTGCCGAGAGGCTGCGATCTTTTGATTTTTGAGTGATGGTGGAAGACAGCCGGAGTCGAACCTGCCCGGGAACGGATACCGTCCCCAACCGGGTTTGAAGCCCGGCCGCGCCACCGGGCGCGATTGCCTCCCTTTATCTCATTGGGCATCGGCGTTGACCAGCGCGTTGTCGGGGCGGATCTGGCGGGATTCGCCGAGGCGTCGGGTCAGGCCGACGCGTTCGAAATATTCGAGGTACTGAATACAGCGTTTGCGTCCCAAGCCTAGCGCATCGTGGAAGGTTGTCACCTGGATCTGCGAATCTCTCAGGGACGGACCACGCTTGCAGCCAGATAATCGCCCGACTTTTTGTCTTTTACACTGGAGTGTTTAAAAGACACCTCCAGACACGTCTTACAGGCTACACATCCTTGCGCCATTGCCTACAGCTACGCCAGAATCCGCCGGCTTGTGCGCCTTGGGGGCGGGTTCTATTGTGGTCCGGTCGCTGATTACTTCAGCGATCGGGTTTAGCAGCCCGGGTTATCTCTAGACGCACAAAGTCCGTAGCCGTTATGGCGGCTTTGCGTGGGGCACTTCGGTGCGCCGGGTTCTAGAGTCCTGGTCTGCTAACCCGCGTACAGCCGCCACCTCCTTCGTTAGCAGCGAACGGTGGCAGCTTCACTACTCTAGAGGCTTTACCGATGATCAAACCAACACCCAACCCACCCGAAATCGACCTCACCTCCCCCTACGAATCCCTCGATTCAAAAAAACTCCACGAAGCCGCCGACCGCGCCCTCGATCACTACCTCTGCCCACCCGGCTCGACCCCACCGCCACGCAAAACCCGCCGGATGTACGCCGTGACCGCGGACTTCAAAAACGAGGAACTGCTGGCCGATGCCAGCGAAACACTCGCCTCAGCCAGAACCATCGCCCATGACTTCGCCCACCTCATACCGGCGTCGCAGCGTCGTACTTTGTTGGGGATTGCACAGCTGATCATGCTCGGCGAACTGGCGGTGAATCGGGTGATGGATAATCTGGAATTGCCGCAGTAGCGCGCCTTGAGTAATGAGTTGGGGCGGCTAACGCCTTCGCGGGCAAACCCGTCCCACAGGTTCGGCGGTGTAAACGCAGCCTGGTGATCGACACCGATCCCTGTGGAGCGAGCCTGCTCGCGAAGGCGTCTTCACAGCCCCCACATCGCTCAAACAGGAAAAGCAAACCGCTCGTCGGATACCCCTGCGCACCTGTCAGATCTGACAGGTGCGCAAATCCCCCATCCAGCGTTGAATCACTCCACCGCCATGCGCCCTGGAGTCCCCATGTCAACCACCCGACAGCCCGACAACACCCCCCTGATCTTCAAGGAACTCGACATCCCCGGCCGCACCGGGCCAGTGTCCGAGACGCCCAAGGTCTGGGGCATCAACCTGGCCGCCGCGCGAGACAACTTTCCACGTCAGGGCCTGTTGTGCCGCGCCGGGCCGTGGAGCCCGATGGGCGTGGGCGACAAGCTGGTGATTTATTGGGGCGCCGGCCAGCAGGTGCTGCAGGAGACCATCGACCGCAGTGAAGTCGGTACCCAACTGCAGATGTTTGTGCCCGCCTCACGCATTGACGAGGGTCAGTTTGCGGTGTCCTACGCGGTCACCCGCCTGAACCAGACGCCCGAGCCTTCGGAAGTGATGAACGTGCGGGTCAAACTCACCCGCCCCGGTGGCGATGACGATAATGACGAGCCCGGCCATTCGAGGCTGGTCATGAGCATCCCCCGGGAAATCCTCGACGGCGGCATCGATCAGGACAACGTCGCCGCTGGCGTGCCGATCACCATCGGCACCGCTGGCGCGGCGCCTTATCCAAATGCCGCCGTCGGCGACGTGATTCAGGTGACCTGGGGCGGCATGTTTGTCCTCAGTGATCCGCTGACCGAGGAACAGGCAACGGGGCAGACACCGATCATCGTGCACATCGACGAAGACACGATCAAGGAGGGCGGCGATTCCGGCGACGCCGGTCTGGCCGTGGCCTTCGAAGTTTACGATGTGGTCGATAACCGCTCCGAGGACTGGAGTGCCGAACAACGCGTAGTGGTGGCGCTCGACACGACCCTGTTGGGCGCACCGCTGCTCAAGGAGGCGCTGAACAACAAACTGGACGTCGACAAACTCGGCGAGGCCGATGGCACGGCGCAGGTTGTGGCCATGAACCGCCCCCATCCAGCCCCAAAAGACTTCGAGGTCGGCGACACCCTTTTTGTACGGATCAAAGGCACCCCGAAAGAAGGGGCACCGATCAATCTTGAGTTACCGGCAAAAGTCCTCCTCAGCGTGCCCAGCATCCCCGAAATTACTGTGCCCAACGCCGTGCTGCGCCAACTGGCCCAGACCCAGATTGCGCTGTCCTATCGCCTGAAAAAGCACGACGCTTCCGACGACCTGCGCGCCAGGACCCAGTTCATCAGCGCCATCGGCGAGGTACAACGGCTCAAAGCCCCGAAGGCACTGGACGCCGTGTCAGGTGCGCTCGACCCGACGCTGAGCCAGGTGCGCATCGAAATCCCCTTCGACAGCTCTTTCGCCGCCGGCCAGGCGATCAGGCTGTTCTGGCTCGGCACCCGCCCGGAACTGACCCCGTACCTGCCCGACCTGCCGCTGCGCCCGATCACCAACGGCGACATCGAGGCCAAAGAGCCGCTGCGCATCAACGTCCCCGGTGCGGCGCACCTGACGCCCATCAACGGCGGCAAACTGGAGCTGTACTACCAACTGCTGATCGAAGACTCGCTGCTCGGCACGATGAACCGGGTCAACGCCACCCACGCCATCCGCGAATCGATCCACGCCGACATCCTGCAAGTCGGCGAACCCCGCCTGGAACTGCCGCAACCGGAAGTGGCCGGCGTGGTGAACGGCGTCCTGCCCGCCGACACCGACGGCACCACCCTGACCGTGATTTATCTGAACACGGTCAAGGGCGATGAGGTCTTCAGACAGTGGGTCGGCTCGAAAACCGGCACCGACAGCGACTCGATCAAGCTGAGCGAGTTCACCGCCGGCCAACCGGTGCCCTTCCCCATCGGGGCCGAGCTGATCAAGGGCAATGAAGGCGGCACGGTCACGGCGTCGTATTTCATCAAACGCGCGGCGGGGGGTGAACCCAGCTATGCCAATCCGCTGGAGTTCAGTGTCGGGGTGGCGCTGGAAAACCCCTTGCCGCTCCCGCAGATGCCGCAAGCCATAGGCAGCGGCGCCACTGCGACTCTGGCACCGCTCAATGCCCAAACCGGCGGCCGGGTAATCGTGGCCTACACCGGCATGAGCGACAAACACAGCATTCAACTGACCATGACCGGTACGCCCGGCGCCGGTTCTCCGACCATCGCGCCCAAACCGGGGGTCGCCAGTGGCAGCGTTGAATTTCTGATCCCGCCGGAAGCGATTGCCGCCAACATCGGCAACACGGCGAAAACCTTCACCCTTCAATACGAAGTGACGCAGGGAACCAACAAATTCCCATCACTAGCGCTCACGGTGACGGTTACACCGTTGCCCGCTGCGGAGCTGGACAAGCTCAGCATCGTGCAGGCGCAAGGCAATGAACTGGATGTCACCCAACTCGCGGCGGGCGGCACATTCCGCGCCGGGGTATGGGCGTTCATGAAAAATGGCCAGCCGGTGTGGGCGGAGCTTAAAGGTAAAACCTCTCAGGGGGCGGAGCACAATCGAGTGTTATGGCGAGTGCCCGGTGCCTCGGTCAATCAGACCTGGATCAATGCGGGAAAATACGAGCAGGTCATCCCCTACAGTTATTTGAAGGATCTGGGGCACGACACGGATCTGGAGTTGCATTACAAACTGGCACTGACCTTGAGCCAGGTCGAAGCGGATGCGATTGTCGGGCCGGTGAAGATATACAAGGTCAAGGCTCTGGAGGATGTGAAGCCTGCAATTACCAAGGTCAACGGCTCGCCGAGTGGCGTTGAAGTTCCTCCCGACGAGACCTCTGTGGAAACGGGAGTGATCCTGACCGGCACCGCCGCCAAGGGTCAAGAAGTCGAGGTATTCGACGACACAACGCCCAAAGGTCAACCCACTGCCGATACGTCAACGGGCATCTGGACACACACCATTACAGGCTTGAGCGTCGCCACGCACAGCTTTACCGCCAAGGCGAAGTATGGTTCGGAGCAAACCTCCACCGCTCGACCACACACCATCGTCGCCGTGGTAGTGCCGACGCTGAACTCAATCAAAGGCTCGCCAAGCGGCGTCGAAATTCCCGACAACGGCTTCATCGTAGAAACCGCCGTGACCCTGAGTGGTGTCGCCTCCAAAGGCCAGAAAGTCGAAATCTTTGACGGCGCTGTCTCCAAGGGTCCGGCAACTGCAGATCCCACAACCGGTGTGTGGACGTTGCTCGTCAGTGCCCTGACTGTGGCAGGACACAGCTTTACCGCCAAGGCGTTGTACGGCTCTGGCGCCGTGTCTGCCGCCAGAACACTGACCGTCACCGCCGCCACTGCTCCGACTTTGACGTCGGTCAAAGGCTCTCCCAGCGGTGTCGAAATCCCCGACGGCGGGGTCACGTTGGAAACGGCCGTCACCCTGGGCGGCAGCGCCGCAAAGGGCCAGAGTGTCCGGGTGTTCGACGGTGGAACCTCCAAGGGTGACGCGACTGCCGATCCGACTACAGGCAAATGGGAACGACTGGTTTCAGGCTTGAGTATTGACGCGCATAGCTTCACAGCCAAAGCACTGTATGGTGCCGGGGACTCTTCGCAGCAATATAAAGTTAACGTTATTAATTATGACATTGAAGATTTTGAGAAATGCGCATTAGGAGACATCCCTCAAAACTCCAACTACCCAACCACATTAACAACGCTGAAGTGGCAAATAACGAACCCTCAAGGATCGACAATTGGAAAAATTATAGAACGTTCAAGCAAACAATTATATTTTTTTGCCGGCGGAGTATCTCCCGGCCCAGAACCGACATTAAAAGTTCAGGTAACACTTGGTACTCCTTGCTCGCGCCTAAGCATAACTTACGACTTAGTCGTATCAACCACTGCAACCGCTCGAATTAGTTATTACAATACCGCAGATAATTTTCTAGACTTTAAAGATCTAACTCTAAACACCGAAACGAATACGATCTTCTCTGGCTCAAACATAAAACGATTAGAAATAATCATACAGGGAAGCGGCAACATGTATTTTGACAATATAAAAATGGAATACTAAAAAGGAATATTTATTGAAAAAGTGACGATCAAAAGGGGGGCGGATTTAATTATCGGGCCTGCCCCCGTCCTCCGCTAAACAGGGGCGTTTAAAGGACACCTTCAGACACGCCTTCAAGGCTACAAATTCTTGCGCCATTGCCTACAGCTACGCCAGAATCCGCCGGCTTGTGCGCCTTGGGGTCGGGTTCTATTGTGGTGCGGTCGCTGACGAATCAGCGATCGGGTTTAGCAGCTCGGAAATTTTCAAGGCACGCGAGTATCGCCATTACGTTATGGCGGCTTTGCGTGGGGCACTTCGGTGCGCCGGGATCCTTGAGCCTGGTCTGCTAACCCGCGTACAGCCGCCACCCTATCCGTTTAGCAGCGATGGAATGACGGCTCCACATCTCAAGGAGCTTCACCATGATCAAACCAACGCCAAACCCGCCCGAAATCGACCTCACCGCCCCCTACGAATCCCTCGATTCAAAAAAACTCCACGAAGCCGCCGACCGCGCCCTCGATCACTACCTCTGCCCACCCGGCTCGACCCCACCGCCACGCAAAACCCGCCGGATGTACGCCGTGACCGCGGAATTCAAAAACGAGGAACTGCTGGCCGATGCCAGCGAAACACTTGCCTCAGCCAGAACCATCGCCCATGACCTCGCCCATCTCATACCGGCGTCGCAGCGTCGTACTTTGTTGGGGATTGCACAGCTGATCATGCTCGGCGAACTGGCGGTGAATCGGGTGATGGATAATCTGGAATTGCCGCAGTAGCAGGGATACAGATCGTTCCCACGCTCTGCGTGGGAATGCCTCAACGGACGCTCCGCGTTCGGCTTTGAAAGGGACGCGGAGCGTCCCAGGCTGCATTCCCACGCAGAGCGTGGGAACGATCAAGCCGTCGACAGTCCTGCATAGGCCGGTGTCGGAACTGCCAAAGGCTGCAATTGGCAAACTGGCGGAAGGCAGCCGGAGTCGAACCTGCCCGGGAACGGATGCCGTCCCCAACCGGGTTTGAAGCCCGGCCGCGCCACCGGGCGCGATTGCCTTCCTTTAACTCATTGGGCGTCGGCGTTGGCCAGCGCGTTGTCGGGGCGGATCTGGCGGGATTCGCCGAGGCGTCGGGTCAGGCCGACGCGGTCGAAATATTCCAGATACTGAATACAGCGTTTGCGTCCCAAGCCTAGCGCATCGCGGAAGGTTGTCACCTGGATCTGCGGATTTTCCTTGGCGAGTTTCAGTAGGACATCGGCCATTTGGCGCAATCGCACGTCACTCAAGAACAGATCGCGCACCACTTGGTGCATCAGACCGAGCCGCGCCAGTTTACGCAGCAGCAGGCGTACAACGGCGTCGTCCTGGCCGAGCATTTTCGCGACGTCGCGCACCCACGGCGGGTCGAATCCGGCGTTTTCGAACAGCGGTTGCAACTGCCGCCAGAGGCTTTCGTCCTCGGCATTCAGACGCACCTGATGATCCGGCAAATGCAGCCATGGCCCGCTCGCCTGGATCGATCCGGCCGCTAGCAATTCATCCAGCAAACTCACAAACGTTGAGCGCTCCAGCGCCAGACCGCTGAAGCGGCGCAGGCGATCACGGTCGGGGCCCATCTGGTCGGGCTCCTGCTCATGAAACTGCGCGAGTTGTTCCAGCAGGGTGAACTTCAGTTGCGACCAGCGTTGCACGTTGAACAGCACCGGGCCTTGGCGGGTGTCGATCAGGCGCACGTTTTCCGCTAACGACCAGGTTGAGCGCGGGCGATTGAATTGGCGCTCCAGCCGTTGCGGATCGAGGCCGCCGGCGCTGTAGTTGAGCAGCACGGGCAAGACTTGTTCGAGTTCTTCGCCAGAAGCCAAGGTGCGCAGTTGCGCCAGACGTTCGGGGCTGCGGCGTTGCCGTGCCGGGGCGAACGGATCGAGCACCTGACCGCCACCGAGGGTGCGTTGCGCACTTTGGTCGCGCAAGATCAGTCGATCACCTTTCACCGCATGCACCGGCGCATTGACCAGCAGTTGCGCAAACATGCGCTCGCCGGGACTCAACCGTGGACCTTCGAGCAAGGCCACGCGGGCGATGACATCTTGCGTGCCAAGGTGCACGTGCACCGGGTGAAAGTGTTCGAAGGTGCGTTCGCCGGGCAGCAGTTGAAATTCAATGTCGATCCGTTGCGTCGGCGCATGCAGCCACTCGCTCAGCAACCAATGGCCGCGATGAATCTGCGCCAGTTCAAGGCGTTCACCGCTCAGGTTCAACGCCACCCGTTGCCCGGCGAAGGCGTGTTCGGCGGGTTGATTCTGCGCATGCAAGCCGCGCACTCGTACGGTTTTCCCGCAAGGCCCGAGGGTGAGTTTGTCGCCGACAGCGACCGCACCCGACAACGCCGTCCCGGTGACCACGATTCCCGCGCCGGCAACACTGAACGCGCGGTCAATGGCCAGGCGAAATCCGCCTTCGCGACTACGTTGCTGCACTTCTCGTTGCGTTTGCAGCAACGCCAGGCGCAACTCATCGATACCCTGCCCGCTCACGCTCGACGCCGTGAAGATTGGTGCTTGGGCAAACGGCCCCGGTTCCAGCAGATCGAGAATCTGGCGCTGCACCTCTTCTACCCTGCCCGCCTGAACCCGGTCGCATTTGGTGATCGCCACCAAGGCGTGGGGAATGCCGAGCAATTCAACAATCGCCAGATGTTCACGGGTCTGCGGCATCACGCCGTCGTCCGCCGCGACCACCAGCAACACCAGATCGATACCTTGCTCGCCGGCGAGCATGTTGTGGGTGAATTTCTCGTGACCGGGCACGTCGATAAACCCGGTCAGCCCCGCGCCCGGTTGCATTTCGGCATAGAGATAGCCAAGGTCGATGGTCATGCCGCGTTCGCGTTCCTGCGGGCGGCGGTCGCCGGTTTGTCCGGTCAGGGCTTGCAGCAGCGACGTCTTGCCGTGGTCAATGTGCCCCGCCGTGCCGACAATCACGGCTCGACCTGCAGGCGCGGCAATTGCGCGAGCCACCCTGGTTCATCGTCGAGCTGACGCAAATCCAGCCACAGCGCATCGTCGTCGATGCGCCCGAGCACCGGGATCTGCAACGCGCGCAACGCCGCTTCCAGATTCAATAGACAACGCCCGCGCAAGCGCTTGGAGACTTGCGGGCGACAACACAGCGCCGCACTCGGCAAACGCGCGACCGGTTGGCTGCCACTGCCGATCATGCCCAAGGCCTCGACTGCACTGACCTGCCAGCGCTCACCCAACAACTCAGCCATGAACGGCTGCAAACGTAAGGCCTGGGCGAAGATGTCAGCTTGCGGGCGGGTCAGCAGGCGCAGATTCGGCAAACGTTCAGCCAATCGATCCGGATCGCGATACAACCCCAGCACTGCTTCCAGCGCCGCCAAGGTCAACTTGTCCACCCGCAGCGCGCGTTTCAGCGGGTTTTTCTTGATCTTCGCGATCAGTTCTTTGCGCCCAACGATCAACCCCGCCTGCGGGCCGCCAAGCAATTTGTCGCCGCTGAAGGTGACGATGTCCGCGCCATCCAGCAGCGCCTGACGCACCGTCGGCTCTGTCGGCAAACCCCAGCGTGTCAAGTCCAAAAGACTGCCACTGCCCAGGTCCTCCAGCAGCGGCAAGCCATGTCGATGGGCCAACTCGGCCAGTTCAGACGTCGGCACGCGGGCGGTAAAACCCTCGATGCTGTAGTTGCTCGCATGCACGCGCATGATCAAACCGCTGCGCGGGTTGATCGCCGCTTCATAGTCGCGGGCATGGGTGCGATTGGTCGTGCCGACTTCGTGCAGACGTACGCCGGCGCGGGCCATGATGTCGGGGATGCGGAAGGCGCCGCCGATCTCGATCAGCTCGCCACGGGAAATGATGCCTTCCTTGCGCGCGCCGAGACTGTTGAGCGTCAGCAGCACGGCGGCGGCATTGTTGTTGACCACGGTGACGGCTTCGGCACCGGTCAGTTCGCGGATCAGGCCTTCGATCAGGTCATCGCGATCGCCGCGTTTGCCGCTGGCCAGATCGAATTCCAGATTGAGTGGGTAACGCGCGGCCATCTGCACAGCTTCGATGGCTTCTTCGGGCAACAAGGCGCGACCGAGGTTGGTGTGCAGCACCGTGCCGGTGAGGTTGAACACTCGGCGCACGTTACTGCGCTGTTGCTGGGCCAGGCGTTCACCGACGCGGCCGGCGAGCACTTCGGGACTGATTTCTACGGCTGACAATTGCCCGTTCAACACGCTCGGGCGCAGTTCATCAAGCAAATGACGCAAACCCGCCAGCAAACACTCACGCCCGTGACGCTCAAGCAAAGGCCCACACGCCGGGTGACGCAACACACCATCAATGGAAGGTAACCGCAGGGACATCAGCCACTCCTGGAAACAGATCGTTCGGCCAGAGTGTAGACCCTGCTGTCATTCGTCTCCCGGTGCCAGTAACAGATTCGGCGCCAAGCGCTGATAACCGTCCTGCGCCAGCCGCATGTCGAGCAGCAAACTGCCGAGATCCGCCGACAACGCCTCCGCATCGGCATCGTTCTCCAGATACACCAGTTTCAGATAACTGTTACAGCCCGGGCAGACCTCCGCCCTAAGCGGCGCCTGATTGGCAGCATGGCGATCATCCTCAAGGCTCAGATAATCCAGGCCCTTGCTCGACTCGCAATACACGCACTTGACCCGCACCACATGCCATTCGCAGGCACACAGCGAGCAGACCAGATAACGCAAACCGTTGTGCTTGCCGCGATGGCGGATGACCCCGGCCATCGCCGGCGAACCGCAGGCCGGACATTGGCTGAGGCTGTCGCCGGGTTTAAGTTTCAAATCCAGCGCGCTGAGCAACCAATGACTCCACGCCACTTGCAGCGCCGCACCGAGAAACGGCACCAGTTGCGCGGGCACCATTGAGTATTGGCCACTGACCAGCGCCACCGCCCACGCGCGTAACTGGCCGGAACTGGCGACCCGCAACGTCGTCACCGCATCAATGACGGCAGGTTGCTCAGCAGGTTCATAACGTTGCAGCAAAGCTTCAAGGTAAGCCTGCCAGCCCTCCTCACGCACCAACGTGTCCGCCGCGAACGGCGGCAAACCATGCTGCTGACAAGCTTCAATCCGTTGCTGATCAAACGGCGCTGTCAGCGGTGGATCGTCAAACACCTGCTGCTGCACCCGGCACAATCCGGCAATCAGCCGCAGGTACTCTGCCAGCGCATGCCCCTCGGCCAATTGCTCCAGTCGAGCGGCCCGCAGGGCAAATAGATTATGCGGCGGCAGATGCAGAAACGGCGGCGAACTGGCCGCCGCTTCGATTTCCCCAGGTTCCAGAATGGTTGGCAAAAGTCAGCCCTTTTTGGTGATCGGTCGCTCCGGCACGTCCGGTTGGCGTTCATCGCAAGTGATGTCGCGATACCAGAGTTCATGGTGTTTCTTCGCCCAGGCGCGGCTGACCCAGCCGTGCATCATCGCGTCCACCGAGCCCTTGATCCACAGCCCGGCGTAGATGTGAATGATGATGCTCAGCACCAGAATAAACCCGGCCAGCGCATGCAGGAGCATCGCCCAGCGGATCACGGTGATGCCGAAATACGCACTGAACCAGGCGCGCCAGATCACCAGCCCGGTGAACAGCAAACCGAGCATGCACAGGAGTAAAGTCCAGAACAGCAGCTTCTGCCCGGCGTTGTATTTGCCTACCGGCGGCACGCTTTCCTCGTCGTTGACCATCACCCGGTTGATCCGCCGCAGCCACCGCCGGTCATTGGCGATGAAGAAATTGCTGCGCCAGAAGCTGAACACCAAGCCAAGGAACAACACGAACATGGCGATGCCCATGTACGGATGCAGAATCCGCGTCCACGGCCCGCCGCCGAACAGGTTGCTCAGCCAGAACAGCGACGGATGAAACAACGCCAGCCCGGACAGTCCGGCCATGAAAAACAGGATCGCCACCAGCCAGTGATTGGTGCGCTGGTTGGCGGTGTAACGCAGGATCGTCTTGTTGCTCATGGCCGGTCCTCCGCGCGTGGATCGAAGGTGTGCACTGCCGGATCGACGACGTGCACCGAGGTGTCGGGTGGCGTTGGATGTTCGTCCTCTTCAACCCGGTTCGGCCCAATACGCACGTAATGGAAGAACCCGGCCAGCACCGCCGCGCCCATGGCCAGCAGGCCCAGCGGTTTGCTGATGCCTTTCCACAAGCCCACTAACGGACTGATCGCCGGATCCTGCGGCAGGTTGGCGTAAATGGTTGGCGTGTCGGCGTGGTGCAACACGTACATCACGTGCGTGCCGCCAACACCAGCCGGGTCATACAGACCGGCGTTTTCAAAGCCACGACTTTTCAGGTCAACAATGCGTTCGGCGGCGTGTTCCTTCATGTCTTCCTTGGTGCCGAAAACAATGGCGCCGGTCGGGCAGGTTTTCACGCAGGCCGGTTCCAGCCCTACCGCCACGCGATCCGAGCACAAGGTGCATTTGTAGGCCTTGTGATCTTTTTGCGAAATGCGCGGAATGTTGAACGGGCAACCGGTGATGCAGTAGCCGCAGCCGATGCAGTGATCCTGATCGAAATCGACGATGCCGTTGGCGTGCTTGATAATCGCGCCGGGGCTCGGGCACGCCGCCAGACAACCCGGCTCGGCGCAGTGCATGCAGCCGTCCTTGCGGATCAGCCATTCGAGGTTACCAGCATCGGTTTCGTGCTCGGTAAAGCGCATCAACGTCCAGGTTTCGGCGCTCAGGTCTTGCGGGTTGTCGTAGGTGCCGTGGTTGTGGCCGACCTCGTCGCGCAGCTCGTTCCATTCCGAGCAGGCAACCTGGCAGGCCTTGCAGCCGATGCATTTGGTGGTGTCGATCAGCTTGGCCACTGCCTCCTGATTTCTCACCGATGGCGGCACCGTGGTGGTGGCCGAGCGGGCAATGATGTCTTGGCTGGCCATTTATAGTTTCTCCACGTTGACCAGGAATGACTTGGATTCCGGGGTCTGTGTATTGCCATCGCCGAGGAACGGCACCAGGGTGTTGGTCAAATAACCGTGACGCGTCAGGCCGGTGAATCCCCAGTGCAGCGGGATGCCGATCTGATGCACGACCTGGCCGTTGACCTGCAACGGCCGGATCCTTTTCGTCACCACCGCCACCGCTTCGATAAAGCCGCGTTTGCAACTGACCCGTACGCGATCACCGGCAGCAATGCCCTTCTCTTTCGCCAGCACTTCACCGATTTCGACGAACTGCTCGGGTTGAGCAATCGCGTTCAACTTGCAGTGCTTGCTCCAGAAGTGGAAATGCTCGGTGAGCCGGTAACTGGTGCCGGCATACGGGAAGTCCTTGGCCTCGCCGAGGGTTTCCCAGACCGAATCGAAGATCCGCGCCGCCGGGTTGCTGGTGGCTTTCTTGTTTTGCGGGTGCAGCGGGTTGATGCCGATCGGCGTTTCGAACGGCTCGTAGTGCTCGGGGAATGGCCCCTCGTTCATCTTGTCGACGGCGAAGAATCGCGCGACGCCTTCGGGGTTCATGATGAACGGGTTCATCCCGGCTTCCGGCGGCACATCGGCTTTGTAGTCCGGCACATCGGTGCCGCCCCAGGCCTTGCCGTTCCACCACACCAGACGTTTTTTCGGATCCCACGGTTTGCCGGCGACGTCCGCCGAAGCGCGGTTGTAGAGAATCCGTCGGTTGGCCGGCCACGCCCATGCCCAGCCCAAATGCTGATGCATGCCGAACGGATCGCTATTGTCGCGCCGGGCCATCTGGTTGCCGGCCTCGGTCCAACTGCCGGCGAAAATCCAGCAGCCAGACGCGGTGCTGCCGTCATCCTTGAGCAAGCCAAACCCGGCCAGTTGCGAGCCGGCCTTGACCGCAACGCCTGCAGCATCGGTGAAATCAGCCACAGCGCTGCCGTTGATTTCCTTGGCCAGTTCTTCCGGCGAAGGCTCGTCCGGGATCTTGTACGGCCACGTCAGTTTCAGCAGCGGATCAGGGAATTTGCCGCCCTCGGCCTGATAGCGCCTGCGCAGGCGCAGGAACAATTCGCTCATGATGCGGATGTCGGTCTGCGCTTCGCCGGGGCCGTCGGCACCCTTCCAGTGCCATTGCAGCCAGCGACTGCTGTTGACCAGCGAGCCGTCCTCTTCGGCAAAACAGGTGGTCGGCAGGCGAATGACTTCGGTCTGGATTTCGTCGGTTTTCACATCGTTGTATGGCCCGACGTTGTGCCAGAACTCCGAGGTTTCAGTGGCGAGCGGGTCCATCACCACCAGCCATTTCAGCTTGGCCAGTGCGCCCATCACGCGGTTCTTGTCCGGCAGCGCGGCGATCGGGTTGAAGCCCTGGCAGAAATAGCCGTTGACCTTGCCCTGGCTCATCAGGTCGAACATTTTCAGAACGTCGTAGTTGGGAATGTCGAGTTTCGGCAAATGGTCGTAGCACCAATTGTTCTCGACGGTGGCGTTGGCGCCGTACCACGACTTCATCAGGCTGACGTGGAATTTGCTGTAGTTCTGCCAATAGGACAATTGCCCCGGGCGCAGCGGGACTTGCGTGCGTTTGTGGATGAAGGCGTTGTAGTCCTGCTCGCTGTCCTGACCCAAGGTCAGATAGCCCGGCAGCGCATTCGAAAGCAGGCCCAGATCAGTCAGGCCCTGAATATTCGAGTGACCGCGCAAGGCGTTGACGCCGCCACCGGGCATGCCGACGTTGCCCAGCAGCAATTGCACCATCGCTGCGCTGCGGATGATCTGCGCGCCGATCGAGTGCTGCGTCCAGCCGAGGGCGTAGAGAATCGTCATGGTCTTGCCCGGGATCGAGCAGGTGGCGATTTCTTCCCAGATTTTCTGCATGGCGTCGACTGGCATGCCGCAGATCTGACTGGCGAGGTCGATGTTGTAGCGGCTGTAATGCTGCTTCATCAATTGATAGACGCAACGCGGGTCTTGCAGGGTCGGATCGACTCTGACGAAACCGTCCTCGCCCAGTTCGTAACCCCAGCCGGACTTGTCGGTGTAGCTGCGCTTGGCAACGTCGTAGCCGCTGAAGATGCCGTCTTCGAAGCCGTAGCCTGCTTTGACGATGAACGACACGTCGGTGTAGTTGCGCACGTACTCGTGCTGGATCTTGTCCTCGGTCAGCAGGTAATTGATCAAGCCGCCCATGAAGGCGATGTCGGTGCCGGTGCGGATCGGTGCATAGTAGTCGGCCACCGAAGCGGTCCGGGTAAAACGCGGATCAACCACGATCAGCCGCGCAGCGTTATGCGCCTTGGCCTCGGTCACCCATTTGAAGCCGCACGGATGCGCTTCTGCTGCGTTGCCACCCATCACCAGGATCAGATTCGCGTTGGCGATATCGGTCCAGGTATTGGTCATGGCACCACGGCCGTACGTCGGGGCAAGACTTGCCACCGTCGGGCCGTGTCAGACACGCGCCTGGTTATCGAACCCCAGCATGCCGAGACTGCGAATCACCTTCTGGGTGATGTAACCGGCTTCGTTGGACGCCGCCGATGCCGCGAGGAAACCGGTGCTCAGCCAGCGATTCACCGTTTGCCCGTTGGCATTTTTTTCGATGAAGTTGGCGTCGCGGTCGGTTTTCATCAGGTCGGCGATGCGGTCGAGCGCTTCGTCCCAACTGATTCGCGTCCATTCGCTGCTGCCCGGTTTGCGGGTTTGCGGGTAGAGCAAACGGCCGGGGCTGTGAATGAAGTCGAGCAGGCCTGCGCCTTTCGGGCAGAGGGTGCCGCGGTTGACCGGGTGGTCGGCGTCGCCCTCGATATGGATGATGCTTTGCGCTACGTTCTTCGCGGTATCGCCCTGGCTGTACATGATCAAACCGCAGCCGACCGAGCAATACGGGCAGGTGTTGCGGGTTTCATGGGTGTGGGCAAGCTTGAAGTGGCGCACCTGCTCGGCGAAGGCCTGCGTCGGGGCCATGCCCAACGCGCCCAGGCTCGAGCCTGCAAGGCCGATACCGGCGACCTTGAAGAACTGACGACGGCTGAGATCCATCGTGCACTCCTGATCAGGTGGAACCCGGTACTTGTGCCGGGTTTTATCTGGACAATCACGGTTGCGGCAAACGTGTGCCGACTTTTTTACTGTAGACAATGACCACATGATCTGTGTGAAAACCGACCGTCGGCCGTTTGTCGGGCAATATCACGACTTGATACAAAACCTTGTGGGAGCTGGTTTGCCAGCGATGGCGGCGGCACAGGCAACATCTTTGGTGGCTGATCTACCGCTATCGCTGGCAAGCCAGCTCCCACAGGAATCGCGTTGCGCTTAGAATGGCCGGCAGGACCATTCCCGCCTTCACGAGACCGCGCATGACTTTCGATTTTGATCAGCTATTCGACCGCCACAACACCGGCAGCACCAAGTGGAGCCGCTATTCGGCCGATGTGTTGCCGATGTGGGTCGCTGATATGGATTTCGCCGCGCCACCGGTGGTAATCGAGGCTTTACAGCAACGTTTGCTGCACCCGTTGGTGGGCTACAGCGTGCCTCAGGAGAACCTGCGCGAAGCCATCGTCGCCGACCTCTGGAACAAGTTTTCCTGGAAGGTCAAACCGCAAGAGCTGATCTTCCTGCCGGGCGTCGAATCAGGCTTCAACATGGCTTTGAAAGCGCTGGTACAGCCACAGCAGAACGTCGTTGTGCAAGTTCCGAACTACCCGCCGCTGCGCCATGCGCCGGGCCATTGGGGGCTGAACAAGGTCGAGCTGGAGTTCGTCGCACAAGCCGACGGCACCTACGCCACCCCGCTGGACGTACTGCGTGAGTCGCTGAACGGTGGCGGTGCACTGTTGCTGAGCAACCCGCACAACCCGATCGGCAAAGTGTTCGACCGTGACGAGCTGCAAGCCGTGGCCGACATCTGTGCGGCGCAGGACGCGTGGATCATCTCCGACGAAATCCACGCCGAGCTGTGCTTCGACGGTCGCGTGCACATTCCGACCGCCTCCCTTAGCCCGGAAATTGCCAAGCGCACGATCACCCTGATGTCGGCGAGCAAGGCCTACAACATCGCTGGCCTGAAGACCTCGTTCATGATCATTCAAGATGCGGCCCTGCGTGAGCGCGTCAACCACGCCCGGTGCGGCATGGTCGACAGCGTCAACCCGCTGGGCATGGAAGCCACCCGCGTGGCCTACAGCGAAGGCGGGCCATGGCTGACCGAGTTGAAAACCTACCTGCAGGCCAACCGCGACTGGCTGGTTGACGCGGTGCGCAGCCGCTTGCCGGGCGTGACCATCAATGTGCCGCAGGGCACCTATCTGGCGTGGCTGGATTGCTCGGCGCTGGATCTGGACGATCCGCAGCAGTTCTTTCTTGAGCAGGCCAAAGTTGGGCTGAGCGCCGGTCTCGACTTCGGCGATCAACACCAGCAGTTCGTGCGCTTGAACTTCGGCTGTCCGCGTTCGTTGCTCGAAGAAGGCATCGCCCGCATGGAGCGCGCCCTGACACAACGCAACACCTGAGCCCCCCCCTAAACCCTGTGGGAGCGAGCCTGCTCGCGAAAGCGGTCTGTCATTCAATGAATGATGGCGACTGATACACCGCATTCGCGAGCAGGCTCGCTCCCACATTGGGTTTTGCATTTCCAAGTCAGAAATGCGGCGTAAATCCGATCGAACTCACGGCAGACACTCCGGGTCAACCGCCCATACCAGCCATGAGACCTCGGAGACCCGCGATGACCGACTATCCAAAACCACCCTTCCCGGCACAAGCCCAAGCCGTTCCCGGTTCGCAACGCAAAATGGAGCCCTATCCCGATTGCGGCGAGCAAAGCTATGTCGGCTCCGGGCGACTGGCCGGCAAGATCGCCCTGATCACCGGCGCCGACAGCGGCATCGGCCGCGCCGTGGCGATTGCCTTCGCCCGTGAAGGCGCCGACGTTGCGGTCGCCTATCTGAATGAGCACGAAGATGCCAAGGAAACCGCGCGCTGGGTTGAACAGGCCGGACGTCAGTGCCTGTTGCTGCCCGGCGATATTGCGCAAAAGGCCCAGTGTCAGGCCTTGGTCGACAAAACCGTCGAGCGCTTTGGCCGCATCGACGTGCTGGTCAACAACGCCGCATTCCAGATGACCCACGAAACTTTCGAAGAAATTCCCGACGACGAATGGGTGATGACCTTCGACGTCAACATCACCGCAATCTTCCGCCTGTGTCAGGCGGCGATCAAACACATGCGCGCCGGCTCGTCGATCATCAACACCAGCTCGGTCAACTCGGACATGCCCAAACCGACCCTGCTCGCCTACGCCACCACCAAAGGCGCAATTGCCAACTTCACCGGCGGGCTGGCACAGATGCTCGGGCCCAAGGAAATCCGCGTGAACTGCGTGGCACCTGGGCCGATCTGGACGCCGCTGATCGTCTCGACCATGCCCGATGAAGAAGTGCAGAACTTCGGCGGCAACACCCCGCTCGGCCGCCCCGGCCAACCGGTGGAAGTGGCACCGATCTACGTGCTGCTGGCCTCGGACGAAGCCAGTTACATCACCGGCCAACGTTATGGCGTGACCGGCGGTAAGCCGATGCTGTGATGCCCCCTTCGCCAACGCCTACAGTAAAACTGAAGGCCCATTGAACACGGTGCGATTGCCGTCACATCGACCACTTGAGGGCGGCAGATCATGAGTTTTATCGTGTGGGTGGCGGTGCTCGGCGCCGTGCTGTTGACCCTGGCACTGACCTCGTCGTACCTGCGCTGGATGCCGGTGACGACGTCGGCCGTGTGTTTGTTGCTGGGGATCGGCATCGGCCCCAGCGGCCTTGATCTGCTGAAACTGTCACTGGAAAACGCCTCGCTGTGGATGGAGCACCTGACGGAAGTCGCGGTGCTGTTTTCCCTGTTCGTCTGCGGTTTGAAATTGCGTTTACCCCTGCGCGACAAGCGTTGGCGGATCGCCTTTGGTCTGGCCGGGCCAGTGATGGTGCTGACCATCGTTGGCGTTTGTTTGCTGCTGCATTTTGCCTTGCGCTTGCCGTGGGGACCGTCGCTGTTGATCGGCGCGATTCTGGCGCCGACCGACCCGGTGCTGGCGGCGCTGGTGCAGGTCAACGATGCGCGGGATGTCGACAGCGTGCGTTTCGGGCTCTCTGGTGAGGCCGGGTTGAACGATGGGATTGCCTTTCCGTTTGTGATTCTCGGTCTGCTGTTGATGCACGGCGACGGCAGTGCTGCCGAATGGCAAGGCTGGGTGTTGCGCAACTTATTGTGGGCAGTGCCTGCCGGATTGCTTACCGGTTACTGGATGGGCCGCGGTATCGGGCGCGTGACCCTTTCGTTGCGCATCCACAATGACGACAGCACGCTCAGCCCCAATGATTATCTGGCGTTGTCGTTGATTGCCCTGGCCTATGTCGTTGCCGAAGCCATCGGCGGTTACGGCTTCCTGTCGGTATTCGCCGCCGGGTTGGGCCTGCGGCAAGTCGAAGTCAAATCCACCGGCGCCGGCCAACCGCCTGCCGAGCATCTGGTGCAACCGGTGGTCGGCCATCAGAACGTCGAACCGCAGCACGCGGTGCACGGCGATACCGAGCGGCTGGAAAGCAGTCAGGTGGCTGCAGGAATAATGATGGGCGATATGTTGTCGTTCGGCAGTCTGGTCGAGCGCGCCATGGAAGTGTTTCTGGTGACCCTGCTCGGCGTGGTGCTGGTGGCGCACTGGGATTGGCGGGCGCTGCTGGTGGGCGGCGTGTTGTTCTGCCTGATCCGCCCGGTCTGCGTCGCACTGATGCCGTGGGGTGCACTGATGGAGGGACGGCAACGGCTGTTGATCGGCTGGTTCGGCATTCGTGGGATCGGCAGCCTGTTCTATCTGTTTTATGCCTTGAATCATGGGCTGACCGATAGCGTGGCCAGCGTGTGCACTGACCTGACCTTGTCGGTGGTGGCGCTGAGCATTTTGCTTCACGGCATCAGCACGCAACCGATCCTGGCTCGCTATGAACAGCGTAAAAAACAAAAAAACTGATTTTTGTTTCTTGGATTTATTCAGAGGATTGATCGAATTTTTTTCTTTAAAAAAATGGATCCCTCGTCAATTGCCCACAGTCACAAGCATAACCCCTCGCCGGATGTGTCCAGCGGGGCCCGGCAGGTTCGGTTCCACTGCGGCGTTTAAGCCTGTTAAAGGAATCCTTGAAGAATAAGGTTACGGTCATGAAAGAATGCTCGACTCCGGCGCAAATCAAGGCTTGCAGAGCACTGGCTCTGGAACGCAATCGTCAATTGTTCGATAACGCCCATACGCTTAATCGAGCGGCCAATGCGCTGCTTGACGTGGCTGATATGGATATTGAACAGTTTGAGCACTACCGGGCGCTGCGCAAGAAAGCCGACTCGATGTTTGAAGATGCTATCGATCATCTGTGCGTGTTGAACGAAGACTTCCCGCCGATCCCGATGTCGTCGCAAAACTCGGTGGCGTTGCGTCGAGAGCTTGAGACCGTGGAGTGAGCCAGAACAGCCCCCTCACCCTAGCCCTCTCCCAAAGGGAGAGGGAACTGACCGCGGTGAATGGTTGAGGTACGCCGACTTGAGATACCGAGTTGAACGCAGATTCTGAACACAACGGAGATCGGCTCCTTTTCGAGTGAACCCTGACAGCCCCTCACCCTAGCCCTCTCCCAGAGGGAGAGGGAACTGACCGGGTTGAATGGTCGGGATACGCCGACCTGAGATATTGAGCCGAACGCAGATCTTGAATACAACGAAGATCTGCTCCCTACCCCCTCGCCCCCATTGGGGGAGAGGGTTGGGGTGAGGGGGGTCGATCTGAATGACACCACAAAATCCAAGCGAATGAAAAAGCCCGGCTACATGAGCCGGGCTTTTGCGTGAAGACCAATCACCCCCCCGGATTGGTCACCTGAATAAACACCGCATAACTCCCCAACAACACCCAGAACGTCGCAAAGATCCACGGCGTGCGTACCGAAAACAGCAGCGACTTTCTATACCCCTTGTGGCTCGACTCCATTTCACTGAACAGCGGCGATTCGTCATACGCCAAACCCATCAGCGGCTCACTGTGCAGCAAGTGGCTCTGCTTGAAATGCCAGTGATCGATGATGTCGTACGCCGCCCGAATCCCCGGCCAGGCATTCAGCGAGCTGAGCAACCCGAGCAGCGCCAGAAACGGCGGCACCACCAGCGTGAACAACTTGCCCCACTCCGGGTTGAGATTGGCCATGCACGAGGCAAAGGCAATCACTAGAAACGACTGCGCCGCCAGATAGGCATCGGTGCGGTTGGCGAGGATGCTGGTTTCGTACTGGATCTCCCGCCGATAGAAATCCAGCCGTTCCTTGGGTGAACCGAACATCTTGGCGTCATGTTCGGTCAGGGTTTCTTCAGCGGTGGGCTCAGTCAGTATGCGAGACAAAAGATGCACGCTCCAAGAGTGGGGAAACGTTTAGAAGTCCCCGTTGGCGCGCAAGTTCAGCCGGATTGACCGGCACCTCATTTCATCGATTGAGCAATGATTGCCACCAGATTCATCTGCGTGAACGGCTTGGGCAGCCGTGGCAGTTGCGCGGCAAAACCCTCCAGACGTTCGGCGTAACCGGTGGCCAGGATAATCGGCAGATCCGGTTTGAGCAGACGCACTGCGTGGGCCAATTGCGCGCCACTCATCTGCGGCATGGCCATGTCGGTGATCATCAGGTCGATGACTTCGCCCTGATCGAACAGCGCCAGCGCCTGCGCACCGGACGTCGCACTGACCACCCGATGGCCAAGGTCTTCGAGCAACAGGCTGGTGCTGGTCAACACCAGCGAGTCGTCATCCACCACCAGCACGCTGAGCCTTGGCACCACCACCGGTTCGGCGTGTGGCAGCAGCGGCTTGCTGGCCGTGCCCTCGACCGCCACCGGAATCCATAACTCAGCCGTGGTGCCCTGGGCCTTTTCGCTCTTGAGAATGAAGCGGCCACCGAGCTGTTCAATGAAGCCGTGGACCATCGACAAGCCCAGCCCGGTGCCCTTGCCCAAGCCTTTGGTGGTGAAAAACGGATCTCTGGCCGACGCCAGCGTGTGCTCATCCATGCCCTCCCCGGTATCGATCACACTGAGGCAGACGTAACGCCCCGCCGGCAGATCAGAATGCCCCAGATCGAGCACCACTTGCGGTTCAGCGGTGATGCTCACCGCGCCACCGTCGGGCATGGCGTCGCGGGCGTTGGTTGCCAGGTTGAGCAACGCCAGTTCCAGCTGATTGGTGTCCGCCAGCACCGGCGCCAGATCCTCGGGAAAGCGCGTATCGATGCGAATGCCCGGACCCAGCGAACTGCGCAGCAACCCGGTAATGCCCTGAACCAGTTGCGCAATATCCACCGATTCTGTTTTCAGTTCCTGACGGCGGGCAAATGCCAGCATACGCTGAGTCAGTGACACACCACGCAATGCACCTTGGGTGGCGTTTTCCAGCAGGCGGCTGATTTTCGCATCGTCGCCCATGCGTTTTTGCACGATCTCCAGATTGCCGAGAATCACCGTCAAAAGGTTATTGAAGTCATGAGCGATGCCGCCGCTGAGCTGACCGATGGCCTGCATCTTCTGCGCCTGGAACAACGCTTCCCGGGTTTTCTCCAGCGCTTGCTGCGCCTGGTGGGCTTCGGTGATGTCGCGGGTGATCTTGGCAAAACCGAGCAAAGTGCCGGTATCGCCACGAATCGCATCAACCACCACATGGGCGAGAAACCGCGTGCCGTCCTTGCGCATGCGCCAGCTCTTGTTCTCGAAGCGGCCCTCGCGGGTGGCGATTTCCAGCGCCCGTTGCGGTTCGCCGAGTTCGCGGTCTTCGGGGGTATAGAAGATCGAAAAATGCTGACCGATGATTTCTTCCGGCAGATAACCCTTGATCCGCTGGGCGCCCTGGTTCCAGTTGCTGACCCGGCCTTCAGGGCTGAGCATGTAGATGGCGTAGTCGGTGACGCCCTGCACCAGCAAGCGGAACTGCTGCTCGCTTTGCTTGAGGGTTTCCTCGGCCATTTTGCGATCGGTCAGGTCGCGGGTGATCTTGGCGAAACCAAGCAATTTGCCGTTGGGATCAATGATCGGATCGATCACCACGTGCGACCAGAAATTGGTGCCGTCCTTACGCACCCGCCAGCCTTCGCCTTCGAAGCGCCCTTCACGGATCGCCGTATCGAGCGCCCGTTGCGGCAGGCCGGCGGCGCGGTCGTCAGCAGTATAGAAACGCGAGAAATGTTCGCCGAGGATTTCCGCTTCCTCATAACCCTTGAAGCGTTTGGCGCCGGAGTTCCAACTGGTGATGATGCCGTTGGGATCGATCATGTAGATCGCATAGTCGACCACCGCATCGATCAGCAGACGAAAACGCATCTCTTCGATCGCCGCGGTCTTGTTTTTCTCGCTCATCACACTCACCAGCCATTGTCATGAGCAGAAGTATGCGGCAATCCGGCGAATTGGGAAGCGGCCGTCTCATGATTGATCGCCCACCAGCGCGGCAGCAGCTGTTTGATCCGGCTCTCGGCAAAGCGGTCGTCAATCAGCATCACCACGCCACGATCCTCGCGGGTACGGATGACCCGCCCGGCGGCTTGCACCACTTTCTGCACGCCGGGGTAAAGGTAGGTGTAGTCATAACCGGCGCCGAAGATGGCCGCCATGCGTAGCTTCAGTTGTTCGTTGACCGGATTGAACTGCGCCAGCCCCAGCGTGGCAATGAACGCGCCGATCAAGCGCGCACCGGGCAAATCGATGCCTTCACCGAACGCACCGCCCAACACGGCAAAGCCGATGCCTTGGCTGTGCGCGGTGAACTGATCGAGGAAAGCCTGCCGTGCGCCTTCGAGCATCCCCCGCGATTGCTGCCAGAGGGTGATGTGCGGATGGCGCTCGGCGAGTAACGACGCCACTTGTTGCAGGTAATCGAAGCTGCTGAAAAACGCCAGATAGTTGCCCGGACGCTCGCTGAACTGCCGCGCGATCAATTCGACGATCGGCTCCAGCGAAGCCTGACGATGGTTGAAGCGCGTCGAAATGCGGCTGACGATCTGCACCTGCAACTGCTCGGCGCAAAACGGCGATTCGACATCGATCCACACGGTGTCGGCGGGCGTGCCGAGCAAATCGGCGTAATAGTGACGCGGGCTGAGGGTGGCGGAAAACAGCACGCTGCTACGCGCCGCTTTCAGGCGCGGGCCAATGAACGCGGCCGGCACTACGTTGCGCAGGCACAACTGCGACAGCGGCTTTTTACGGTCGAGGTCGCGCTTGCTGATGTCGAACAGGTAATGCTCGTCGTACAGCTCCGCCACCCGGGCGAACTGCAGCAAGTCGAAGTAGAAATTCTGCAAGGCGCTGTCGAGGCCTTGCGGATGGTCATTGAGGTAATCGCCAATGGCGGCGCAACACAGCGAGATCGCTTGCAGAAGTTTTTCCGGGGCCTTGTCGTAAGCCTGATACGCCGCCACTTGCGGTGCATGCAGCGCGTTCCATTCACGGTTGATCCGTTGCAGGGAGTTTTTCAGCGCGGCGGGCGCGGTTTTGCGCACGCTGCCCAGAGTGAATTGATCGAGATTGGCGCTGTACATCTGTCGGCCACGTTCGACGAGGTTATGCGCCTCGTCCGCCAGCACCGCGACTTTCCACTGATTGAGCTGGGCGAGACCGAACAGCATGGCGCTGAAGTCGAAGTAATAGTTGTAGTCGGCGATCACCACGTCGACCCAGCGGGCCATCTCCTGACTCAGGTAATACGGGCACACCGCGTGTTGCGCGGCGACCTCACGCATGGCCGCTTGATCGAGCAAGCGGATTCGACTGGCCGCTTCCCGCGCGGCCGGCAGGCGATCATAAAAACCTTGGGCCAACGGGCAGGATTCGCCGTGGCAGGCTTTGTCCGGGTGTTCGCAGGCCTTGTCGCGGGCGACCATTTCCAGCACCCGCAAAGGCAAGGCTGGCGACTGATCGAACAACACCTGACTGGCATCCAGCGCCAGTTTGCGCCCCGGCGTCTTGGCAGTGAGGAAGAACACCTTGTCCAGTTGCTGCGGCGCCAGAGCCTTGAGCATCGGGAACAGCGTGCCGAGGGTTTTGCCGATACCGGTCGGCGCCTGGGCCATCAGGCAGCGCCCGGTGCTGACAGCCTTGAACACCGACTCGGCCAAATGCCGCTGACCCGGACGAAAGTCAGCATGGGGAAACGCCAGTTGTTGCGCCGCCAGATTGCGCGCCTCGCGATGGGCCATTTCCTGTTCGGCCCATTGCAGGAACAGCGTGCATTGCTGCTCGAAAAACGCTTTCAACGCATCTGCGCTGAACGCTTCGACCAGACAGGTCTCTTTCTCGCTGACGATATCGAAGTACACCAGCGCCAGATTGATCTGTTCAAGCTCGAGTTTGCGGCACATCAACCAGCCGTAGATTTTCGCCTGCGCCCAATGCAACTGGCGATGATTGGCCGGTTGTTTGCTCAGGTCACCCCGGTAGGTTTTGACTTCTTCCAGGCAGGTTTGCGCCGGGTCGTAGCCGTCCGCCCTGCCCTTGACCTTCAATTGCCGGAACTCGCCTTCCAGCGCCACTTCGCTTTGGTATTTTTCGCTGCGTCGCGAAGCCACGGTGCGGTGGCCGGCGATGCCTTCCAGCGCCGTGGGCGATGGCGTGAAGCGCAGGTCGAGGTCGCCGGTCTTGGCGGTGAACTCGCACAGTGCGCGCACGGCAATGCTGTAGCTCAAGCGCTCTGCTCCGCCCATTGCACGTAACACACGGCGACCGGCATCTGGTGTTGATGGCAGAACTCCAGCCAGCGCAATTGATTGTCCTGCAAGCGATCGCCGGGGCCTTTCACTTCAATCATTCGGTAAGTCTTGTGCTGCGGCCAGAACTGGATCAGGTCGGGCATGCCGGTGCGGTTGGCCTTGATGTCGAGCAGCAAACGGTTGAACCAGTGTTTGAGGTGTTCGGCCGGCAGACAGGCCAATGCCTGTTCCAGCAGTTGCTCATTCAAGGCGCCCCAGAACACGAACGGCGACTGTATGCCCCACTTGGCGAAGAAGCGTTCGCGGATCGTCGCCGCATAGCGACCGTCGTCGAGTTCGCTCAGGCACGCTTGAAACAGCTCGGCGCGGCGTTGCTGAAAGTCTTCGTTGAGCAGATCCACCGGGCCACGCTGGAACGGGTGAAAGAACGCGCCGGGCAATGGCGCGAAAATCGCCGGCCAGCACAACAGGCCGAAGAGCGAGTTGATCAGGCTGTTTTCCACGTAATGCACCGGGCCGTCATCATCGTGCAGATGCGCCTGCACGTAATACTCCACGGACAACGCGGGATCACTGCGCGGCAAGTGCAGGTCCAGACGCTCGACCGGCCTGGCGGTTGCACGTTTGAGCGGCGGGCCGCCGAGCTTGCGCCGCACCCTTGGCAGAATCCGTTGCAGGCCTTGCTGCTCGGCGGCGCTTTCCGGCGCCTGTTCTGCCAGCGTGGCGAGTTCCAGCGCCAACGGGTATTCGCCACTGCGTTCCAGCACGCGAATCATGCGCAAGCGGGCGCCGGGATAGGCGCAGTCGCGGTAGATGCTCAGGGCCAGGGCAAACTCGCTGATGCGCTCGCAATACTGGCCGATCTGGAACAACACCTTGCCGCGCCGGCGTTGCAGCCACGGATTGTCGAAGTGCAAGGCATTGACCTGCTCGACGATGGTCTCCAGCGGCTCACCGGCCTCGAAACGCAATTGACAGTGGTGCAGGAACAGACAGGCGTCGACGTCTTCGCGGCGGCGCAGGCCTCGCGAGTCCGCGCAGAACTCGACTTTTTCATAGGTGAAGATGCCCAGATCGGCGAGGACGAATTCCGACCAGTCCTGATACAGGTTGCCGAAGAACATCAGCCGCAAGCGGTCGCACAGGTCCATTATGGTCAGGCTGAACAGCCGGTCATCGAGCAGTGGCGCCCAGTCGCGCAGGCTGCGCAATTCACTGAACTGCTCGGCCAACAGCGGCAGCCAGTCATCCTTGCGCCCCTTGGGCTGTTCGATGGCGGCGCCGAAGGCCTGCACAAGCTCGGCTTTGAGCAACACGTCGAACAACTCGACGAGGGCCAGCGGCGCGTATTCGTCGATCCAGCCACGCTCCAGCAAAGGTTGCGCGGCCTCGGCGATGTCACCGATTTCAACGTAATTGAGTTTGCCAGCGCGAAAATGCACGCCCTTGCGCATGACCATCCGCACCAGCAGACCCTGACTCGCACGGGGCAAGGCCGTGAAGTCGCGGATGAACGCGTATTCCGTTTCGCTCATCACATCGGCATAGCGAAGCTCAAGCCAATCAAGGACTTGCCGGAAGTTGTTAAGGTAATAGAACGGGTCGTCGAGGGGATTGGCAGTCACGGGAATTCTGGGCCATGGCGAGCGAGTACTGGTTATGCGTACAGATAACAGCTGCGGCCCGCCCGGTGCAAACGGAAAATGATCAATGGCATTTTTTCGCCGGGCTATCGAACTTTTCTCACGGAGATAGCACCAACCGCGTTAGAAGGCCGACAATGCTCGGCATCACATCGAATGAGGATTTAGAGGTGGGTATGAAAATCAAGTCACTGGGCATCCCTTTCGCCGTCGTTGCCGCGCTGGCACTGGCCGGTTGCTCGACCCCGACGGTGGTCACTCTGCAGAACGGCACCCAGTATCTGACCAAGGACATGCCGAAAACCAAAACCAAGGACGGCTTCTATGAGTTCGAGGATATTTCCGGGTCCAAGGTGAAGGTTCGCGCTGACGAGGTCGCCACGGTTCGCGAAGAAGACTAGATTCGCTCGTTCCCACGCTCTGCGTGGGAATGCCTCAACGGACGCTCCGCGTTCGCCTCTGGATGGGACGCGGAGCGTCCCGGGCTGCATTCCCACGCAGAGCGTGGGAACGATCATTACGTGTTATTCGAAGGTCGGCATGCCCGGAATGCTGCCGTCGCAAGGCATGTACGTGCCACCGCGCTTGACCACTTCACCCTGCAAACGCCGGCAGCGGTCCAGATCCTGCTGCGCCATGCGATCGATGCTCAGATTGCCGGTAGTTTGCGGCTGCTTGCCGTCACCCAGGCGCAGGGTCACGAACGGTTGTTCGGGCTGAATCTGAAAGCGGCTTTTCTCTTCAACCGGCTCGACCGCCTCGGCTTTCGGCGGACTCGGCAGTTGGTCGGTGGTGATGCCGTAACGGCTCAGAATCGAACTTTGAGGCAGATCGGCCCGGACATTGGCCGAACACAGCGCCAGTGCAACGAACCCGACATACCCCTTGAAACCTTTCACGTTTGAATCTCCTGTACTCAATGGCGGCTAGCTATAGAACGTGTGTGCACGTGCTGGCTTTAGGCCGCATTTCCTGTTTTCGCAGGGGTTTGAGTCAGGGAATGGCTGTCGAGTCACTTTTGAAACCGAGTTATCGTTCTTCGCGAGCAGGCTCGCTCCCACAGGGGATTTGCAAACGACACAGATCCAGTGTGGGAGCGAGCTTGCTCGCGAAAGGGCCCTTACCGGCACCCCATCAACCTCAGGCGATCACAACACCGTCAGCACTCAGGCTATTGAGCGACACCCCGACCAGCGTCACCGAATCGTTGCCAAACGTCAGCACCGTATCCTGTCCTACTGAAGAGGCATGAGCACGGAAGTCCTCCGCCGGCAAAACACCCTGCACGCCGAGAAACACCAGTTTGTCGTTGGACGTGTAACCGACTACTCGATCCTGCCCAAACGCACCGTTGAACAAGAACGTATCCGACCCGCCCCCCGACTCCATCAGGTCATTGCCGGCACCGCCAACAAACACGTCATTGCCTGTGCCACCGATCAGGTGATCGTTACCGTCCAGCCCGAACAACCAATCGCCACCCGAATGCGCCTTCAACGTGTCGGCGCCAGCGGTGCCTTTGACGCTGGATTCGTACGCCGTGACGTTGTTGCCGACCTTCAAACCGCTGGCCGTGACGCTGTGGGTCACATCGTCCTTGAACAGGCCCCAGAGAAACCCCGGTTCCTTGGTGACAATGCTGCCGATGTCGCGAGTGATGCTGATCGCGCCGTTGGCGTCGCGCACGTAGAGATTGCCGGCGCCGTCGTTGGCGAAGTCGAAGTTCTTCACCGCGCTTTGCAGATCGAGGGTGTTGCTGCCCTGCCCGCCAAGGATGACGTTGTAGCCACCGCTGTCGCGGAAGGTGTCGTTGCCGGCGCGACCTTCCAGATAATCGTTGCCGCTGCCGCCCTGAATCAGGTCATTGGCGTCGCTGCCGATGATGAACGTGCTGCCCTTGTGGGTTTCGGCGTTGCGGTTGAGGTCCTGCACCCAGGTGTTGGCCCGCGCCGGGTCCGAGAGGTTGGCGACGATGATCGTCGAGTCACGGCTGGTCAGGTCGTAGAATTTTGAGTCGATCACCCGGTTCATGCCGTCGCCATACGCGGTCGGCAAGTGCGAGATCCAGGTGGGAATGTTGAGGATCGAGTACGGCAGCAGATTCCACGCGGTCGAGGCGTAATGATCGTTGAAACTGACGATGTTGTCGGTGGCCGACTCTTTCGGCGCATCGTGCACGCCGACCGACGCGGCGGTGAAAGTCGAGCCGTCGAGGGCGCGGAACACCGGGTCGTTTTCGTAGCCGACGTTGAGCACTTTGTCGGTGCTGCTCTGGGTTGGCGAGGCGTAGGCGATGTAGTTGGAATCGGCGAAGAAACCGCCCCACTTGCCGCCGCTCAAATCGGCCATGCTGTTGACCGCCAGGCCGCCGAGGCTGTGGCCGCTGACCAGCACGTCCTTGCCGCTGAGGCCGTTGGCCTTGGCAAACGCCACCACATCATTGAGCAGATTGCCGAAGGCTTCGCCGACGTAGTTCTTGGCGTAATCCTTGGGGCCGAAGGCGGCGAGCAAGTCATTGATCACGTCGCCGATGGAGTCGAGAATCAGGTTTTCCCGCGGGCCGCTGGTGCCGCGAAAAGCAATGCCGAGTTCGGTGAGATGGCCTTGGGTGTCGTACTTGCCGAGGATTTCCACTTGGGCAGTGGTGTAACCGGCCTTCTCGCCGAAGAAGGTTCCCCGCGCGTCGGTCTTGCCGTCGTAGCCCAGTTGCGAGGCGGTGATGGGCGTCCAGCCGGCCTGTTTCACGGCGTCGAGGGCGAGTTTTTCCGAGTCGGGATTCCACGGAATGCCGGGAATCACCCCTTGCGAATCGGTGCCGCCGAGCAGCGCCGTGACCAGTGTGGCGGGCAGGCCAAGGCCGAATCCGTTGTGCTGATAACCGGCGGCAAAGCCGTTATCGAGGTTGTGATAGGAATACAGCGTGATCGCCATGGCATCGCTGAACAACGCCTTGGAATCGGCTGTGCCGAAGTTCTTGTAGTCATACACACCCATTGCTATTGCCTCTCTCTTGTTGGAATTGTTAGAGATAGCTCACAGCCAGGGCGCCCCACGGGGACGCCCCGGAGCATTTCAGTACTACTTACTGCTGTTTTTACTGTGGGAGCGAGCCTGCTCGCGAAAGCGGTGCGTCAGGTACGAGTACTTCAACTGACACTACGCATTCGCGAGCAGGCTCGCTCCCACATTGGATCTACGCGAACATGAAACTGGAGTCCGACAGGTTAGCCACTCCCACCCCGATCAGGGTCACGGCATAGTCGCCAATCTTCAGCACGGTATCGCTGCCGGTCTGCGACGCGTGCTGCTTGTAGTCGTAGCCCTGCCTCGCGCCTTCAACGCCCATGAACACCAGTTTGTCGCTGCCCTGATAGCCGTTGATGGCATCAAAACCGAACGCGCCGCTGAACAGGAAGGTGTTGTTGCCACCCACCGCGGTCATCACGTCGTTACCGGCGCCACCGACGAAGGTCACATGCCCCTTGTCGCTGATCAGCTTGTCATCGCCACCGAGGCCGAACAGCCAGTCACCGTCAGCCGTGGCGTTCAGCGCATTGCCGTAGCCATCGCCGCTGAGCGAGTGGTTGTACTGGGTCAGCTCGCTGCCATTGGTCAAACCCTTGGCCGTGACGCCCCAAGTGATTTCCTTGCTGCCCCACCACGAACCCGACTCCTTGCTCACCAGCGCGCCGATGTCGCGGGTCATGCTGATACCGCCGTAGGCATCGCGCACGTAAAGCGTGCCGTCACCGTCGTTGGCGAAGCTGAAGTTCTGTAACGGTTTCTGCAGTTCGAAGGTGTTGTGGCCCTGGCCACCGAGCAGGATGTTGTAGCCGCCGTCATCACGGAAACGGTCATCGCCGCCCAGGCCTTCAAGGAAGTCGTTACCCGCGCCGCCCTTGAGCCAGTCGATGCTCTGCGTGCCGATGATGAACGTGCTGCCGGTGTGCGGCTCGCCGCTGCGGCCGAGATCTTCAACCCAGGTCTTGCCCCGGGACGCTTCTTCCAGGTTGGAGACGATGATCGTCGAGTCTTTATGCGTCAGGTTGTAGAACGTCGAATCGATCACCCGATTCAAGCCATCGGCATAGCCCAGCGAGCTGTGGGCCGACCAGTTCAGCGGGTTGACGATGCTGAACGGCACCAGGTTCTGCGCGGTGGACGCGTAGTTGTCGTTGAAGTTGACGATGTTGTCGGTGGTCGAATCGTGCGGCTTGTCGTGCTTGCCCATCGACGCGCTGCTGAACGTGGTGCCGTCGAGCACGCGGAACACCGGGTCGTTCTCGAAACCGATGTTCAGCACGTTATTGCCGGTGCTGCTCTGGGTCGGCGAGGCGAAGGTGATGTAGTTGGCGTCCTTGAAGAAGCCGCCCCAGTTGCTCGCGCTCAACTCGGCCACGCTGTTGACGCCGAGCCCGCCGAGGCTGTGGCCGCTGAGCAGCACGTCCTTGGCGGCGATGCCGTTGGCAATGGCAAACGCGGCGACAGCCTTGAGCAGATTGTCGAAGGCGTTTTTCGCATAGTTGCTCGCGTAATCCGAAGGCCCGATGGCGGCCAGCAGGTTGTTTTTCAGGTCGCCGAAAGTATCGCTGTAACCCAGCCCACCGGTGCCACGAAAGGCCACGCCGATGCCGATCAACTTGCCGGCAGCGTCGTATTTGCCGAGCACTTCGGCCTCGGCACTGGTGAAGCCATCCTTCTCACCAAAGAACGTGCCTTGCGGCCCGACCTTGCCCTGATAACCCAGTGCCGTCGCTGTGACCGGCGCCCAAGCGGTGGCCGGCAACGGTTTGCCGGTCGGCGTGTAGGCATACAGCGTCAGTGCGATGGCGTCGCTGTACAAGGCTTTGCCATCGGCATTTTTATAATCGAACAGTCCCATGTTGTGCTCTCTCTTCCTTCAAAAACCGGCAGCTCTGTGCAGAGCTGCCGGTACGCTTTAGAACTGCCAGTCGAGGGTGAGGCCCACACCGTGGTCCTTCTCGTTCGAGCCGATCAGGCCGTTGTAATCCAGGTTCACCCGCACATCGCGATTGAGCGCTAGACCTGCGCGCACGCCGACCACCGCCGCATCGCGATCCATCGACACGCCCTGCACGGTGAACGCGCTGTTGCCATTGGCGAAGGCCAGATGGCTGTCGGCATCGACGTTGTTCAGGTTGTGCTGCCAACCGAGGCTCGCGCCCAGTTCCAACTGATGCTGATCCGACAAGGCGAAGCTGCGTTTGGCGCGCACGCCGAGGGTCGACAGCACCACATCGCGATTGTCCTCACCGCCCTTCAGCGCGGCGGCGTCACCCTTCTCGGTGAAGCTTTCGGTATTGAGGTGCACGTAGGACAGGTTGGCGAACGGCTCCAGGTTCATCGGTTGCAGGCCCAGATCATAAGCGGCCTCGGTGAACACTTGAGTGGTAGCGGCATCGTGTTTGGTCTTTTGTTTTCCGCTGACGTCCCCGAACTGCAGGTCACGTTTGACGTCGACACGGTGCCAGCTATAGGCGCCGCCGAAGGTCAGTCGCAACGCATCGATCTGATGCCCCAAGTACGCACCCAAGTGGTAACTGTCGACCGACGCCGACGAATGCGTGCCGCTGCCCATGCTCAACGAGCTGTCGCTATAACCGGTAACGAAACCCAGACGGGTATCTTCAGCGATCAAGCCGTCGACACCGGCGAGCAAGCCACCGATAGAGCTGTTGGAGTCGGCATTGTCATGCCCGCCATCGCTTTTGCCCCACGAACCCAAGACCTTGACCCAGGCGTTGCTGCGATCGTCAGTCGGTGCACCGGCGTTGAACAGATCACGTTCGCGCAGACGCTCGCCCACCGCTTCACGCAGGTAACGGCTGTCGTTGATCAGCATGGTGCCGATTGCCGGATGGATCTCGCCGGACAACTGCTGGAAGGCTTGCTGCGCCGACGCCGCATTCGGCGACAGCAACAGGGTTTCGAACAGGGCATTGCCGGCGCCCAAACGCTCAGCCGCAGCGCCCACGGCGCGTTGGTTCGGCGTCAAACCGACGCTGGCGAACGAGGCATCGTTACGCCCGACTGCCAACTGAATGCCAGTGGCCGAGTACGCCAGCGTGCCGCCAAGGAAGGCGTAATCCGGTAGCACCTGACCGAAGCGCCCTTCGATACCGCCGGCCGCTTGCAGGATGTTGTACTGAGTGCCGAGCAGGCTTTGCACTTCGTTGGTGCTCAGCAGCGTCGGGCTGTTTTCCAGCGACATGCTCACTGTGGCGCCTTCAATCACGGCTTTGCCGGTAGCGATGATCTGATCGCTGCTGGTCGGCGACAGCTCTACGGCGTAGGTCGAACCCGGCTCGAAGGTCACATCGCCGGCCACGTTCATCGTGCCGATGGAGTTACCCGGCGCCACCGAACCGCCGCTTTTCACCGACAGCGCGCCGATATGGCCATTGCCGCCGAGGATACCGCCGTCATTCACCGTCACCGCCGATTGCAGCGAGCCGTTGATGGCCAGGCGGCCCTGATTGACCAGGGTCGGGCCGCTGTAAGTGTTGTTGCCGGTCAGCACCAGCGTGCCGAGACCTTGTTTGGTCAAACCACCGTGACCGGAAATGTCGTTGCGCCAGGTGTCGAGGCCACAAGTGATGTCGGTGCACACGCGTTCGGTCGGTTTGCCCTGATCGATGATCGCGCCGATGCCCGGCAGATCCGCGACAAACTGGCCGGAGCCGTACGCGCCGTCAATGCGGAACTCCGCCGGGATATCCTGTTCGGTGACGAACATCGACGGGCCGTCGATGCCCTTGCGCAGGTTGATCATGCCCCAGCCGTACAAGGCGTCGATGCCCGGCGCGCCGAGGTCGGTGGCGGTGGTGCGCAAGACCGTGGCGACTTGATCGCCGGTCATGTACGGGAAGCGCTCCATCAGCACCGCCATGGAACCGGCCACGTGTGGCGCGGCCATCGAGGTGCCGTTGTAGTTTTTGTAGCCGGTGGTCAGGTTGTCGGCGTTGGTGCCTTCGATGATCGAGCTGAAGATCTTCGTGCCCGGCGCCGAGACGCAGAAACTCGCGGTGTAGCCGCAGCGCGAAGAGAACGTACTCATGATGTACGGGTTGGCGCTGGCCAGGTCCGGGTTCTTCTGCAACGCGGCGACGGTGATCCAGTTCGGCGCGATGTCCGGGACGAAATAGCCGAGACCGGCGATGGCGTCCGGGTTGTTGAGGTTGTAGTCGTTGCCAGCGGCGAAGATCGTTACGATGCCGCTGCGTGCGGCGGCAATCGCGCCGTCGTAGGCGCCGCCGGGCTTGGTGCCGAGCAGTGTGCGGATCTCGTTGAACTGCAACTGCGCGTCATTGACGGTGAAATGCGGGTACGCCGGATCGCGGCCACCGAGGTCGAAACGGTCGGTGATGCCGATGCCCCAACTGTTGTTGATGATCCGCGCGCCACTGGCGATCAGTGCATCCCAACCGGCCTTGTACACCGCGCCGTCGTTACCGCGAACGATGCCGTCTTCCGGGCCCGGGTCACCGTTGTCGGCGCTGATGATCTGCGCACCGAACGCCACGCCGTGCATCGGTCCACCGTCGCGACTACCGGCGGCGATGCCGCCAACGTGGGTGCCGTGGGCGCCGAGTTTGCCGTCGGAACCGACCGAGGGCGAACCGTCATAGCGGAACGCATCGCCGGCTTTGACCGGGATGTACGGGTCGGTGTATTCGCGGATCCCGCTGGTGACCAGGGTGACGACTTTATTGCTGCCGGAAAACTCCGGGTGCGCGGCGTACACCGGCTGGTCGAAGATCCCCAGTTTCACGCCTTTGCCGGTATAACCGGCGGCGTAAGCGTGATCGGCACCGATCGCGCCCAGGCCCCAATCGGCCTGGAACTCGGCACTGCGCCAACTCGACGGATCGCCCGTGCGACCGCTCTCCACGTAGGGTGCGGCATGGGCTGTGCCAATGGCACAGAGCACGGCGAGCGTGAGGGTTTTCAGGGCAAAACGGCCACCCGTTTGCGCGGGGGTATTGTTGTTATTCATCCAGCGACCTTCCTTAGTGATGTTGCGAAAAATCCTGATCGTTGCCACTGAGGGCGATGATCGTCGTTGATCGTTCCCACGCTCCGCGTGGGAATGCCTCTAGGGACGCTCTGCGTCCAGTGACGCGGAGCGTCACGGGCTGCATTCCCACGCGGAGCGTGGGAACGATCACCAGAAGCCGGGTTATCTTGCTTAGAACTGCCAGTTCAGGCTCAAGCCAACGCCATGCAGCTTTTCGCGATTGGCCAGTTGTCCGTTGTAATCAAGGTTGACCCGTACGTCTTTGCTCAACGCCAGGCTGGCCTGCACGCCGACCAATGCGGCATCACGCACCAGCGCTGAACTTTCAACCGAATACGGCGTGCCGCCGCTGGCAAAGCGCAGGTGCTGCTCGGAATCGATGTCGCTGAGGCTGTGCTGCCAACCGAGGTGGCCGCTGACGTCGAGTGATTGCGCAGGCGAAAGATTGAAGGTCTTGATCGCCCGCACGCCGAGGGTGCTCAGCACCGCGTCACGTTGATCACCCGAGCTTTTCAGTGCGGCGGCGTCGCCCTTCTCGGTCAGACCTTCAGTGTCCAGATGCACGTAGGCGAGGTTGGCGAACGGCTCCAGCGCCAGTGGTTGCAGGTGCAAGCGGTAAGCCGCCTCACCGAACACTTGCGTGGTTGCCGCATCGACCTTGGCTTTCTGTTTGCCGCTGACGTCACCGTATTGCAGATCGCGTTTCACATCGGCGCGATGCCAGCTGTAGGCCGCACCGGTGCTCAAGCGCCAGGCGCCGATTTCACGACCGGCGTATGCGCCCAAGTGATAGCTGTCGACCTTGGCCGAGGAATGCGTGCCCGAACCCATGCTCAGCGAACTGTCGCTGTAACCGGTGACCAGACCGATGCGCGTCTGCTCGTCCAGCGCGCCATCGACACCGGCCAGCAATCCGCCAATGGAAGTGTTGTAGCCCGCCGTGTCGTGACTCGAATCGGTCGTGCCCCACGCCCCGAGGGCTTTGATCCAGCCGTTGCTTTGCGCTGCGTTGGTATCGTGCAGACGCTCGCCCACCGCGTCGCGCAACTGGCGGCTGTCGTTGATCAGCATCGAACTCAGCGCCGGGTAGATTTCGCCACTCAGTTGCTGGAAGGCTTGTTGCGCGGAACTCGCGTCAGGTGAACGCAACAGGCTTTCGTACACCGAATTGCCGGCGCCCAGGCCTTCGACGGCAGCCGCCACCGAACGCTGGTTTGGCGTTTGCCCGACGCTGCTGAAGGTAGTTGCATTACGTACGATATCGAGTTGAATGCCGGTGGCGGCGTAGTCGAGGCTACCGCCAATAAACACATAATTCGGCAGCACCGCGCCGAACCGGCCCTGAATGCCGCCGGCCGCTTGCAGGATGTCGTACTGGCGACCGAGCAGGCTCTGCGCTTCGGTGGTGCTGAGCAGCGTCGGGCTGTTTTCCAGCGACAGGCTGACGGTGGCGCCGCTGATGTTGGCGGTGCCGCCGGCAACGATGCGGTCGCTGCTGGTCGGCGACAATTCAACCGCGTAGGTCGAACCCGGTGCGAAGGTCACGTCACCGGCCACGTTCAAGGTACCGATGGAGTTGCCCGGTGCCACGCGAGCGCCGCTGTTGGCAAGCAGCGCGCCGATTCGGCCGGAACCGCCGAGGGTGCCGCTGTCGTTCACCATCACAGCGGAAGTCAGCGAACCGTTGACCGTGAGCAAGCCGCCATTGACCGTGGTTGCACCGCGATAGGTGTTGGCGCCGGTAAGAATCAATTGCCCGCCACCCGACTTGATCAGGCTGCCTTGATACACCCGGCTCGCCGCTGCCGCATCACGGGCAGTGCCGACCGCGTAATCGGTCTGATCCTGTTGGCTGGCGCCTGCGGGAACGCCGTTCTGCCAGCCCTTGTCCTGCAGGGTTTGCTGCCAGGCTGTGTGCTCGGCAAGGTCTTCGCTTTGGCGTTGAATCAGCGCCTTGTCGGAGATGTCATTGCTCCAGACATCGCGCTGCCCTGCCCCCAGGCTGGCATCAAACGCACCGAGCAATTGCCCCGGCCCGCGCATCGCCCGATTCAGATTGGCCACGCCCCAGCCGACTCGGTCAGTCGGCGCATCGGTGACCGAGCCATCCAGTTGCGTGGCGGTGGTCAGCAGCACTTCGAGGGCCTGCTGATTGTTCATGTACGGGTAGCGTTCCATCACCAGCGCCAGCGCGCCGGTCGCATGCGGCGCCGACATCGAGGTGCCGGACTTGATCGCGTAACCGCCACCGGGAATGGTGCTGTCGATCTTCGCTCCCGGCGTGGTGATGCACCAGTATTTGGCCAGGCCGCACTGGTTGTACTTCTGCTGATTGCTCTGATCGAGGCCCGACACGGCCAGCCAGTGGCCTTCCAGATCCGGCTGAAAATACGGCAGCGCCGAACGCACGCTGGCATTCGGGTAGCCGCTGTTGCCGGCGCTGAACACGTTGATCACACCGCGTCGGGAGACATCGGCGGCGGCATCGAGCCAGGTGCCTTTGTTCCAGTGCTGGGCGTACGCCGCGTGCAGATCGGCGAGGGTGCGGTAGCTGACGTCCGGCGGCTGGCTGCCCCAGCTGTTGTTGATCGCGCGCACGCCGGCATCGGCCAAGGCGTCGTATACCGCTTTGAAATAGCGTGGATCGGGATTGGGGCCAAACAGGAAGCTGTCGTTCTTGTTGGTGTTGCCGACGTAGATTTGCGCGTTGTACGCCACGCCGTGCATGCCGCTGCCATCGCGTGAGGCGCCCATGGTGCCGACCACGTGAGTACCGTGGGAGTCGTTGTTGGGGTTGAGGGTGCCGTCGACGTTGAACAGCGAGCCGTCGATGTAGCTGCCGCTGGCCAGTACCGGGTGATAGCGGGCTGAAGCGAATTCCGGGTGGGCGGCATCGAAACCGGAGTCTAGGGCGCCGATTTTCACGCCTTGGCCGGTGATCCCGGCGGCGTAGGCTTGCTCGGCCTGCATGCGGCTCAGGCCCCAGTCGCGGAGGAATTCAGCGCTGCGCCAACTGGCGGGATCGCCGGGTTGGCCGCTTTCGAGGTATTGGGCCTGCGCCTGGGTTGCAGAAATCACAAGCAGCAGGGTGCCGACCGAAATCGGCTTGATGCGTACGTCCATGTTCACCACTCACTTTTATTGTTTTTTATGCAGGTTCTTTTGCGGTGTTGCCTGTTCCCCTCACCCCAGCCCTCTCCCCGAGGAGAGGGAGCTGACCGAGGTGTCTTGCGTCATGCATCGACCTGAAAAACCCGGGTCGATTGTGGATTCGGTAAAAAAGCACATCCCCTCACCCCAGCCCTCTCCCCCAGGAGAGGGAGCTGACCGAGGTGTCTTGCGTCATGCATCGACCTGAAAAACCCGGGTCGATTGTGGATTCGGTAAAAAAGCACATCCCCTCACCCCAGCCCTCTCCCCCAGGAGAGGGAGCTGACCGAGGTGTCTTGCGTCATGCATCGACCTGAAAAACCGGGTCGATTGTGGATTAGGTAAAGCACATCCCCTCACCCCAGCCCTCTCCCCGAGGAGAGGGAGCTGACCGAGGTGTCTTGCGTCATGCATCGACCTGAAAAACCCGGTCGATTATGGATTCGGTGCCGCTCGATCAGGTCGGCGTACTTCTAAAATATCCCCCGATCGGTCCCCTCTCCCTCTGGGAGAGGGTTAGGGTGAGGGCTGGTGAGCGACCACAAAAGCCTCATCCACCCGCGCCAGATCCTGCTCGTTCAAGGTCCCGGCGTAGTAATGCAATTTGGTCCAGGCCATCAGATAGTCGTACCGCGCCTGCGCCAGATCGCGGCGGGTGGTAAACAGTTGCTGCTCGGCGTTCAACGCGTCGAGATTGGTCCGCTCACCACCGAGAATGCTCTGCTTGGTCGACACCACCAGCGCTTCCGCCGAGCTCAGCGCTTTCTGATAAGCGCGCAGTTTGCTCACCCCAGACAGGCAAGCGCTGAACTGCCGCCGCAGTTCAATCAGCGTTTCACGCGTCTTGCCGTCAAGTTCATACTCGGCCTGTTCCATGGTGCGACTGGCCTGACGCGTCGAGGCCGACACCCCGCCACCGGCATACAACGGCACGCTGACTTCAAAACCGATGGTGTTGGTCTCGTAGCGCTGGTTGTAAGTGTTGCCGCTTTCCGATTCGTTCTGGCGCATCGAGGCGTAGGCATTGATTTTCGGCAGATGCCCGGCACGATTGCGCTCCACCTCATAACGCGCGACTTCCACGGCCTGACGCTGCGAGGCCAGATTCGGGTTATTGCTCACCGCCATTTCGTGCCAGGTGTCGTAATTGGCCGGCATCAGCGCGAAGGTCTGGAAGTTCTGATCCAGCGGCGCCAGATCACCAATGTCCACCGCTGGCGTGCCCACCAGCGCACCCAGTTCCCGCAGCGCCGCGTCTTGTTCATTGCGCGCTTCGATCTCCTCGGCAGTCGCCAGTTCATAGCGCGACTCAGCCTCGAGAATGTCGGTGCGCGTGCCCTCGCCTTGCTTGAACATGTGTTCGTTCTGCTGGAACTGCTGCTCGTACGCCTTCTTCTTCGCCTGAGCGATGTCGATCTGATCCTGCGCGAACAACGCTTTGGTGTAGTTGTCCAGCACGCGAACCAACAACTCCTGACTCTTGCCGCGAAAGTTCTCGTCAGCGAACAAGGACTGCGCGACACCTTTGCGATAGGCGGCATAGGCCTCGTAGTCGAGCAGCGGTTGCTGCAACGTCAGCGCCGAGCCGTAACTGCTGTAATTGCGGTCGTCAGTACGGTTGCGCGCGCGCTCGTCGAGGGAGGTGGCTTTCGACGAGTTGCGCCCCTTGTTGTAGGTGTAGCCGATGCGCGGCAACAGGCCGGCACGACCAATGGCGCGGTTTTCCAGGCCGGCATCGCGTTCCTTTATCGCGCCGAGGAACACCGGGTCATTGCGCAACGCCTGTTCGTAGATCTCGAACGGCCCCATGGCCGCCACTGCCGAGTGACTCGCGAGCAGCAAGAATGCTGCTGCGAGCGTGGAAAGCTTATTCATACAGCCGAACATCCTTATTCTTCGGTCAGCGCAGAGCCGGCCCGGTCAAGCAGCGGTTTGAACAGATAGTTAAGCAGTGAACGCTCACCCGTACGCACGAACATTTCTGCCGGCATGCCGGGCTTGATCACCAGACCGTTGAGTTTTTCCATGGCCTGATCGCTGACGCTGCTGCGCAACACGTAATAAGGCACGCCGGTTTTCTCATCGACCATCTGGTCGGCGGAAATCAGGCTGACCTCACCCGGTACACGCGGAGTTTTGCTCTGATTGAACGCGGTAAACAGGATGTCCACCGGCAAGTGCGCGCCAACCTTGTCGATCAGGTTGATCGGCAAGTGCCCTTCCACTTCCAGCGTGGTGCCTTGCGGAACGATCTCCAGCAACGTTTCACCCTGACGCACCACGGCGCCCTCGGTGTGCACGCCGAGGTTGACCGCGACGCCGTCGGCGGTGGCGATTATTTCGCTGTGTTGCAGGTCGAAACCGGCCGAAGTCAGTTGCTCCGACAGGGTCACGCTTTTCAGCTGCGCGTCGGCCAATTGCGTGCGGACTTCCTTCTGGTATTCCTCGGCGTGCTGTTGCAGCTTCAGCCGCGACTCAAGGATGCCCTGCTCGACCCGGCCGCTTTCACCGGTGTTTTCCGCCAGTTGCTGCTGCACTTGCGACAGTTGCCGCTGGTACTCCATCAAGCGGTTGCGCGGGATATAGCCGTTGTCGGCGAGCGGTTGCAGATTGCTCAACTGCTGTTGCAGCGAGTCGGCCTGAGCATTGAGATCGGTGCGGGCGCGACGCATGCCGGCCAGTTGCGCGGTGGCGCCTTCGATGCTTGCGCGCAGTCCGGCCTGCTCGCGGTAGTACGCCTCGCGACGGCTGCTGAACAATTGCCGCTGACCTTCCAGTACCAGTGCCAGACGCGGGTCCGGATCATTGCTCAGCTCGGCCGGAAAAGTCACTTGCTTGAGATTGTCGCGCTCAGCCTGCCAGCGCGCGAGGCTGGCCCAAGCCATGCGGTATTGCGCTTGCAGCGACTGCACGTCGGCGGCGACTTGCGTCTGATCGAGGCGGAACAGCGGCTGGCCCTGCTTGACGATCTCGCCTTCGCGCACCAGGATCCGGCTGACCACGCCACCGCTCATCGACTGCACGGCTTTGCGTTTGCCCGACACGACAACCGTGCCCTGCACCGGAATGCCTTGATCGAGCGGCGCCAACGCCGCCCAAGTGAAGAAACTGCCGGCGCCAACGATCGCCAGAATCCAGCCCATACGTGCGAAGAACTTCGCATCGCGTTCCGGGCGCTCGGTGATGTAGGCGTGTTCCATGCTCGCTTCGTTTTCAGTGTTCATGCTTGCGCTGCTCATACACCCGAATTCCTTGTCGAGGGCTGATACTGTCGGCTCATGCTGAGCCCGCCCGGTGCCTGCGCAGCTTTTTCCCGTTGTTGTTCTTGCTGGCCTGAGAGTGCCTTGAGCACGTCCTGACTTGGGCCAAATGCCTGCAAACGACCGTCATTGAGCACCAGCAGTTTGTCGGCCTGGGCCAACACCGAAGAACGGTGCGTCACCAGCACCACCGTGGTGCCCTGGGCTTTCAGCGCAGCGATGGCGCTGGCCAGTGCCGCCTCACCGACGGTGTCGAGGTTGGAGTTCGGTTCATCCAGCACCACCAGACTTGGCGTGCCATACATTGAACGCGCCAGTGCCACACGCTGTTTCTGGCCGCCGGACAAACCGCTGCCGTCCTCGCCCAGTTGCGTGTCGTAGCCTTGCGGCAGACGCAGGATCATTTCGTGCACACCCGCCTGTTGCGCGGCGGCGACGACTTTCTGCGGATCAGCCTCGCTGAAACGGGCGATGTTCTCAGCGATGCTGCCGCTGAACAGTTCGATGTCTTGCGGCAGATAGCCGATGTACGGGCCAAGGTCATCGCGGTTCCAACGATGAATATCCGCGCCATCGAGGCGCACGGTGCCGCCCAGGGTTGGCCAGACACCGACCAGCACACGGGCCAGCGTCGATTTGCCGGAACCGGATGCACCGAGCACGCCGAGCACTTCGCCGGCATTCAGATTGAAGTTGACCATTTGCAGGGTCGCCGCACGTTGCCCCGGTGGACCGGCGCTGACCTGTTCGAAGGTGATCTGGCCTTTCGGCGCCGGCAGCGCCATAGCGTCGTCACTCGGCGGGAACGCTTGCAGCAATGCATCGAGACGGCGGTAAGCCAGCTTCGCCCCGCTCCACTGCTTCCACACGGCGATCAACTGGTCGATCGGGCTGAGCACGCGGCCCATCAGAATGGAACCGGCGATCATCATCCCGGCGGTCATATCACCCTTGATCACCAGCAATGCCCCTAGGCCCAGCACTAACGATTGCAGGCACAGGCGCAGGGTTTTGCTCAACGAACTGATCACCGCACCGGTGTCGCTGGCCTGATTCTGCAGACCGAGGAACCGCGAGTGCACCTGAAACCAGCGCTTGCGCAGGGAACCGAGCATGCCCATCGCCTGAATGGTTTCGGCGTTATGCAAATGGCTGGTGGCCAATTGGCTGGACTTTTGCGAATAACCGGCGGCTTCGCCCAGCGGCTTTTTGGTCATGTATTCGTTGAGGCAGGCCAGGCCGATCAGCAGCAATGCCCCCGCCGTGGCGAGCACGCCGAGCCAGACGTTGAACAGGTAAATCACGAACAGATAGACCGGGAACCACGGCGCATCGAAAAACGCGAACAGCGCAGGACCGGTGACAAATTGGCGAATGTGCGTCAGATCGCCCAGCGACTGCCCGGCGTTGCCCTCGCCCTGGAACAGGTTGCGCTCAAACGCGGCTTGGTAAACGCGCAGGTTGAAGCGGCGCTCCAACTGGCTGCCGATGCGGATCACGATAAAGCTGCGCACCACTTCCAGCAGGCCGATAAAGGCGAAGAAACCGACGACCATCAGCGACAGCATTGCCAGGGTGGTCTCGTTCTGCGAGGACAGCACCCGGTCATAGACCTGCAGCATATAGATGGAGGGCACCAGCATCAGCACGTTAATCAGCGCAGTAAAGCAACCGACGCTGATCAGGATACTTTTATAGTCACCCAATGCCTTGAATAAGGGCGCGGTGGCTGGGGCCTTCGCCATCTTCATTGATTATTCCTGGAAAATATCTCCCGCCACTCGTTGGCGAGACTCGAATTAATTAACCGCACAACGTCGGAACTTGATTTTTTGTCTATCGCTTACACTTTCATAACAACTCAAGCAATTAAATGCGGTGCAGTTGCCACTCAGCGTTACTTATAACCATAGCGTGGCGCTTTATATTAAAACTTTGTCGCCGTCTGGATAGTCAAGGCTATTGCGCTGCGCGCTCAAGCGTAATCACCAGACCTGACTTCAAAGTAGTCAGATAAAGCCCATCACGTTGTCGGCTGAAGAACTGGATTCTTGAGCCTTCCTTGCCGGTAATCGACAGGCCGTCCGGATCGGGAAACCAACCGATCGGGGCTTGCTCAAGCCAGGCACCGAGACAGTCGGCCCCTTTGCCCAAGGTCTGATTGGATTCAAGGTCGATCAGGCAAGTATTCGAAGGCTTGTCCTGCTGCTTTTGCGCTTCCCGATCATCATCCCGGGTAGATAATGTCGCTTGCCATTGCCCCGCAAATATCGAGGGTTCTTCGAGTCTGAGGCTGCTTGCCATACTGGTTTCTCCTGAAATTATCATGAGCGCCGCCGAAAACCACGCCGCCACCTTGTAGGTAAAAGCTTTACTGATCATGGGAATATTCGCTCCGGCGTGTAGCGTTGCTTACCATCCAACCCGATGCAAGCAAAGAAGGCGGCGCATCACACGCCGCTTTCCACTGCTACATCACGCCACGATGTCGCTGGTGGCTGCCTGGCCAACGGTGCTGACCTGGAAATCAGCCACGCCGTGCCCGGAGAAGTCCACCGACAGCAGGCTGTTGCCGCCCGACGACGTCAGAATCGCGTCACCGGCGGAACCGGTGAAGCTGCTGACGAAGTGCAGGCCGGCGCCGTTGGTGATGCCGGTCAGATCGATTTTGTCCAGACCGCTGACGAAATCGAGGATCTGATCGATGGCACCTGGCTTGGAGTCGGAGCTGGCAGCGAACACAAACGTGTCCGAACCGGCACCGCCCCACAGCTTGTCAGCACCACCGCCACCCCAGAGGATGTCGTTACCGGCACCGCCCTTGAGTTCGTTGGCCACGCTGTTGCCGATCAGCAGATCGCTGCCGGAACCGCCAATGGCGTTCTCGATGATCGCGCCCTTGGCGATGGACACGTTGCCCACCAGGCCGCCAACGTCGGAGAACGAGGCGTCATTGAGGTTGATTTTCTGGTTCTGGGTGAAACCCGAGAAGTCCAGAGTGTCCTTGCCGCCCGCGTCCCACACCGAGAACACCACTTTGTCACTCGACGACGAAGCGCTGAGGAAATCGCGACCGGTGTTGGAGTTGAAGCCGTAGGTGGTGTCACCGGTACGAGTGGTGGTGTTGGCACCGTAGAGCTTCTGGATAGCAGCGATATCGTCCATCAGCGGGCCAGACGAATAAGCTTCGACGCCGCCCTTGCTGAAGTTCTGATTGGTGTTGCTTTCGCTCCAGTAGCTCATGACGCTGTAGCCGCGGGTGTCTTGCCCGTAGGACGCGTCGTTGTAGGTCGGGTTGCCATTACCGGCGTTGTAGTCGCCAGGGTGAGCGAGACCGAGGCTGTGGCCGATTTCGTGCGTCAGGGTCTGACGACCGTAGTTGTTCAGATCCGGATTCTTGTTCTGCGTGTAGCCACTGTTGATCAGGTACCACGAAGTGCCGTCATAACCGGCGCCGGTGCCTGGCAGATAAGCGAACGCTGCAGCGCCATCCTGGCCGCCGCTGTAGTTACCGAAGGTCATATGGCCGTCACCGCCCGAGGCTTTCTCGGTGAAGGTCACGTTGGCCACGTCAGCCCAGGATTGCATGGCGAGCTTGGCCTGGGCTTGCTGTTGTGCACTGAACTGACTGAACCCGGTGATCCCGTGCTTGTACATCGTGCTGGACGATGCCGAAGTCAGGAACGTGTAGGTGAGTTCGATCTTGCCGCTGCCATCCTTGTCCTGATAGGCAGCGCCGTCGCGCAGCAACTGGGTTGCGGCCTGGTCGACGGAGAAGGAGGGTTTGCCATTGACCGTGAGGTTGCCACCACGATCGTATTGATGGCTGAAGCTATTGATCTGGTTGTACGCCGAGCTGAAGGCTGACAGCTGGAAAGCCTGTTCGGCGGTATCAATAGCGTTCGTTTTAACTTTCGACATAAACACACTTCCTTGTTTAGCAATGGAACAGTTTTTGTCCGATAGGACTCTCTCTGGCGAGATCGTCCTATCACTCGCCCAATGAAGGCGTAAGAAACCTGACACAATTTGAAATCTGCCGTAAAGGATTTTTTTGAGATCAAATCGGGCTGTTTCGGGAAACTGCCGTAAACAAAGCGTGCGGGGATGAAAGAATATGTTAGTTGCGCGGCTTTCGCCTAATTGTCTGACGATTTTCTATTTAAATATTAAATATGAGTAAGTTGTTTTTTGTTAGGCGCGTCTCACTTTTCCGCACTTTATTAGTGCGATGCCAGTGTATTGATATCAACCAGTTAAACGCTGAAAACGTTGTGGGAGCGAGCCTGCTCGCGAAGGCGTCGGGCCAGACAACATTGATGTTGAATGACCGACCGCTTTCGCGAGCAGGCTCGCTCCCACAAGGATTTATGTACGCCTGGGTGATTAGCTACCAGTCCGAATCTTGTTCCACACCCGCGTGCGGATCCGGTCAATGTTCAACGGCATCGCCTCCAGCGCAAACAGCTTGCCCATCATCTCCGGGCTCGGATAAACCTTGGTGTCGTTCTTGATCGCCGGGTCGATCAGGCTGTCGGCCTGCTCGTTACCATTGGCGTAGTGCACGTAGTTACTGATGCCGGCCATCACGTCCGGGCGCAGCAGGAAGTTCATGAACGCATAACCGGCCTTTTCGTCCGGCGCATCGGCCGGCATGGCGACCATGTCGAACCAGATCGCCGCGCCTTCCTTGGGGATCGCGTAGCCGATGTCGACGCCATTCTTCGCCTCTTTGGCACGGTTCTCGGCCTGCAGGATGTCGCCGGAGAAACCGACGGCCACGCAGATATCGCCGTTGGCCAGGTCACTGGTGTATTTCGACGAGTGGAAGTAGCTGACGTACGGCCGCACCTTCAGCAACAGCGCTTCGGCTTTTTTATAGTCCTCGGGATTTTTGCTGTGGTGCGGCAAGCCCAGGTAATTGAGCGCCGCCGGCAGCAATTCCGGGCCGTTGTCGAGGATCGCCACGCCGCACTTCTGCAGCTTTTCCATGTACTCGGGCTTGAAGATCAGGTCCCAGGAATCCACCGGCGCGTTGTCGCCAAGCACGGCTTTGACTTTGGCGATGTTGTAGCCGATGCCGGTGCTGCCCCACAGGTACGGGAAGCCGTGCTCGTTGTTCGGGTCGTTGGTCTGCAGGGCTTTGAGCAGCACCGGATTGAGGTTTTTCCAGTTCGGCAGCTGACTCTTGTCGAGTTTCTTCAGCGCCCCGCCCTGAATCTGCCGGGCCATGAAGTGGTTGGACGGAAACACCACGTCGTAACCGGATTTTCCGGTCATCAACTTGCCGTCGAGGGTTTCATTGCTGTCGTAGACGTCATAGGTGACACCCACGCCCGTCTCTTTCTGGAAATTCTTGGTGGTGTCCGGTGCGATGTAGTCGGACCAGTTGTAAACCTTGACCGTTTCCGCTGCCTGAGCAAGGGAAACGGCGAGCATCAGCGGTGCCAGAGCGAGGGTCTTGCGGATCATGGATCGATTCCTGTGTGGGTTTTCTTTTTTGTTGGCAGGCAATCAAAGGATCAAAACAATCAGAAAATCAGCACGTAGCTCTTGCGCACGGTTTCCTGGATATCCCAGACACCGAGCGTGTTGGCCGGCAACATCAGTGCGTCGCCACCTTGTATGTGCAGGGTTTCGCCGCCACCGTCGGGGGTGAACGTGCAACGCCCGGAAATGAAATGGCAGAACTCTTGCGCGGTGATCTGCCGGCGCCAGCGGCCCGGAGTGCATTCCCAGACGCCGGTTTCGACGCCGTCGTCGCGCTCGACGCTGGTGGTTGAAGCGATCGCCACCGGTTCGCCGAGGGGTACGGCTACCGGACTGGATTCATCGAGTAGCAGGGTTGCGGTGTTTTTGAACTGGGTAATGCTCATGGTCTGACCTGTCTTTTAATTAACGGCTTTTAGTGCATGAAACCTTCCATGAACCCCGCGACCTGGCTGGCGAGCTTGCGCCGCCATGGCGCAGTCGCCGGATTGGCCAAGGTCTGGTCTTCATGGACAAAACTTTTGATGATCGCGTTGTAGCCGAGCCAGCGGCACGGCTCCGGTTCCCACGCACGCAGCGCATGAATGCCACCGTCCGGCAGCACCCATGGCTGGCGAACCAGTTCCGTATCGCGCTCGAGAATCAGATCCGCTAAGGTGCGGCCGCCGAGATTGCTCGCGCCGACGCCCTCCCCGCCATAACCGCCGGACAGCGCGATACCGTTGGCGCGATCGCAAAGCATGTGCGGCTTGAAGTGCCGGGACATGCCAAGGTTGCCACCCCAGGCGTGGGTGATCTGCACGTTTTTCAGCTGCGGGAACAGTTCGCCGAACAGATAGCGGCGCAGCTCGACCTCATCGCGGGTCAGATCGAAGTTATGCCGCAACTTGCCGGCAAACTGATAACCGCCGCGTGCACCGAAGATCAGACGGTTGTCGGCGCTGCGCTGGCCGTAGGTGACCTGACGACTGAACTCGCTGAATGCCTGACCCCGGCTGAGGCCGATTTCGTCCCAGGTCGCGGCAGACAAGGGTTCGGTGGCGACAATCAGGCTCTGCACCGGCAATTGATAGCGGCCCAGCGGCGGCAAAGTCACCGAATAACCTTCAACGGCCGGCACGATCCAGCGACTGCGCACGCTGGCTTTGGCGGTGCGCAAGCTGCCCGACTGCCATTGCGTGACCGGGCTGTTTTCGTAGATCTTCACGCCCATGTTCTGCACGGTGCGCGCCAGACCGCGCACCAGTTTCGCCGGGTGGATGGTCGCCACGTGTGGCGCGTAAATCCCGCCATAAGGCTTGGCCACACGGATCTGCTGCGCCAGTTGTCCAGGGCTGAGCCAGCGGTAGTCGTCGTCGGTGAGGCCCTGGGCGTGCAGTTTGGCCAGATATTCACGCAGCGAGGTTTCCTGCTCCGGGTAACGCGCCGCGCAATACAGCACACCGCCCTTGCGGTAATCGCAGTTGATACCTTCGCGTTCGAGGACGATTTCGACTTCATCAGGAATGCTGTGCAGCAGATCGAATGATGCGCGACGTTGCTCTGGCGACAACCCGGCCAGCAGACGATCCTCGCCGAGCAGGTTGCCCATCAGCCAGCCGCCATTACGCCCAGAGGCGCCAAATCCGGCGGTCTGCGCTTCGACAATCGCGATGTCGAGACCCGGCGCGAGTTTCTTCAGGTAGTACGCCGTCCACAATCCGGTGTAACCGGCGCCGATGATCGCTACGTCGACGTCCAGATCTCGCTCAAGCTCGGGCCGCGCGGTCAGCGGCTCATCGAGTTGATCCATCCACAAACTGATAGTGCGCCACGCCGGCATGCAAGACTCCGCCACTGAAAACCTTCGATGGCGTCGATCCTAGTGGCTGTGTTCAGTCGATGTCTTGCGCGCGTGCCCGCAAAGAAATTTGTTTCGCGTAGGCCTTGGGCGACTGGCCGGTGTGCTGGCGGAAACAGCTGTAGAACGCCGACAACGAGTTGAAACCGGCGGCGAACGCCAGCTCATCGATGCGCAGCGGCGGCGTGGCGTTATCCAGCGAGCGCAGCAGATGTTGCAGGCGCGCCTGATTGACATAGCGATAGAAGCTTTGCCCGAGTACCTGATTGAGCAGATAGGAAATCTGATTGCGGCTGTACCCGCACTCTTTCGCCACCCGCTGCAAATCAAGTTCGGGATCGAGGTACGGCTGCTGCTTTTCGAAATACTGCTGCAGGTCTTCAGCCATAAAGCTCAACTGGCGCGGCGACAGGCCCAGGCGGCTGGCCGCTGGACGCTGACTGGATACCGTTGTGCTGGCGGACTGCGCGCGCACCAATGAAGCGTATTCATTGACGCGCCAGATCAGCCCGTCCCTGACCGTGATCGCTTCGCTGGAACGAAACGACACCAACCCTTCACCACCGCGCAGCGTCACTTCATATTGGATGAACGCGGTGTTGCCATCGACGCGAATGCGGTCGCAATGCTCGAGCGCTTCGTCGGATTCGCGCGGCATGCTCACGCGCACGTATTCACGCAACTCATCGAGACCGAGCACGCGGTTCTGGAAGAAATCGTTGTACTGGATGTCCGGGTGGTACAGCGCCATGACACTGTCGAGGTCGCGGTGCTTCCAGCTCAGGTGATAGCGCATGACCGTGGCCGCCGTGGCCTGGGTCTGTTCTGGGCCGTCGTCGTCGGCGTGCATAAGAGGCTCGGCGAAAAAGAACCGAGCTTGCCGAAGTTCGGCGCGGGCTTCAATGGCTAATCAGTAGTGGCACTTTGGCGACGATTGCGTAGGCCGTGACTTACATCAAAAAATACGAAGCAATCGCAAAATGAACTGAAAAATCTCACAGGAATTTCACATGCAGATGCTACTTTTAATGTCAGTCACCGGTTGAGCCAATGAAGGCTCTTCCCACCTAACATGAGCAAACGGAAGCGCTCGATGAAGAAGGCGGGCAACATATGAATAAAGGGTCAAGCAAAGTCACGTTCCCCAATGCATGCCAGTTGATGCGCTGGCATTTTCATCCGATGGGGTTTGAAGCAACGATGGACGCGCCGGGCAGCATGATCGCCCGACTGTTCGATCGTGCCAGCGGCGAAACCATGATCGCCATCGCCGGGATCCCGTGCGCGACGGTGATGAATGCAGCGGATGTCGAGCGAATCATCGAGGCTGTGGAGGATGAGCTGGAAGCGTTCATTCCTCCGGAGTCTCTCAAGAGTTATGCATAAGCTTATGATTTAAAACGAAAAGCCCGCATCGATGCGGGCTTTTTTGTGCTCACGCGGTTTGCTTGGCGGTGCGGTGATCAACGAAGAATGGCTTGCCCTTGGCCACCCGATCGGACGCCCGGGGCATGTTCACCGCTTGCGCCTCCTGCGGTTCGACATACCAGTAGCAATGACTGACAGCCCGCGTGATACCGACATAGGCCAGGCGCAGGATCTCGTCCCTTTGCGCACTGTCGTACGGCTCACTGTCGCCCGACTTACCCAATCCTGCCATGCGGTAGACCTGGTTCTTGTAGGGCGAACTGGTGAGATGCTGGCAGTCACCGAGCAAAAACACCGCATCCGCCTGCAAGCCTTTGGCGCTGTGGTAGGTCAGTTGTTTCAGACGCCGCGCTTCGTATGGCAAGCTCGAATCCACATTAACTACAGACTGAATATGCTCTTGAATCAACGACTTATCGCTGCTTTTTCGATAAAGCATCAAGATTGAATGGCCTTGGCGGTAGTGCTCGGCGAGGCGTTGCCCCAAGGCCTGATCGTCGCGCTCCATTACATTGACCGGTTGCAGTGGCTGGGCTGCGCCGCTGGCTTTGGCTTTTTTGCCCGGGATCGCCGGTGCGCCGCGGACGATGTGCTCAGCGGCGTCGATGATGTGCTGATGGCTGCGGTAGTTGTCACTGAGCATCACCCGCGTGGTGCTCGGCGATGAGAACTCTTTGTCGAACGCCATGAAATAGCTCGGCGAGCTGCCGCGCCAACCGTAAATCGACTGCCAGTCATCGCCGACGCACAGCAGCGATGAACGCTGCGCGCCCCGCCCGACGTGCATGGCCGGGCCACGGCTGCGAATTTCCGTGAGGCTGGCACGAATCCACGAAACGATCTGCGGCGATACGTCCTGAAACTCATCGATCATCAGGTGCGACAGCGGCCGGAGCAACTCATCGCTCAACAGCTTGAGGTTCTCCGGCGAGTGTTCGCTGAACAGCGCGAACATCCGGTTGTAGGTCATGATCGGCGGTTTCTGATCCAGCAGATGATCTTCAAATGCCCGCCAGAACAGACTCAGGGCCTCAAAGAAGAAACGGTCAGGATCGTCTTTGGCAAAACTCATGCGACCGACCGCATCAGGCACGTCCAGGCCAAGGTTCTCGATGAAGCCCGCTGCCGCCACGAAACAGTCGAGCAACGGCGCGGAAGCCAGTTCACCTTTGACCTTGTAATCAAAGCCCGGCCCGGCGCTGGCATCACCCGCTAATGTTGCCAGAACGCGCTTCGATGACTCGTAACTGTCCAGCCAAATCAAAGGCTTACGACAGAAAGCTTGAAACAGGGTGCGCTTGACTGCCCACTCAGCGCGCACGCTGAGCTTGGCATTTGGCCGGCTCAGCTGCGGATTTTCCCGCGGATCGAAGCCGAGCACCACCCAGGCATCAAGGCTCGGAATATAGCCATGGCAATGAAATTTTGCGCCGTTGATATCGAAACTCTGCCGGTTCGGCTCAATGCCCTTGATCGGCCACGCGCCAGCGCGGAACCACAAGTCTTCGATGGCATCGCACAGTTCTTCGTCGCGCCGCGAAGCCAGCTCCGTTACCGCGACGCGCTTTTGCACGTCCGGATGATCACGCTCCAGCTCCTTGAGCTGTAAACCGGCGCGCGACAGTGGCTGAATCAATTGACGGAAACGCTCGTCCTCGTTGAACAAGCGGTGATAACAGGCGTTGAGTTGCTGACGTTGCACGTCGTTGATGCGCAGGTCGAACGGGTTACTGTCGACCTCCTCCTCAGCACCTTGTGCTCGATGGCTGAGGTTTTCAAAAGCCTGCAAGCGTTCGAAACCCGGCAAGCTGCGCACCATCGGCAGAATGCGCGAGTGGAAGGTACGCACCAGTTCGCGCGCCTGGCGCAGATTCAGCGTCTGGCCCCAGAGTGCGAACAGTTCGATCAGCTTGTTTATGAAATCCTTGCGCGACTCGCGGGTAAACGTCACCACGGTCATCGAATCCAGTTCAAAGCCCAGATAGTGGTGGAGCAATAGAATGCGCAGTACCAGCGTGGTGGATTTGCCCGCGCCTGCGCCTGCAACCACTGAGGTTGACGGGGTTTCGCTGAAAATCATCTTCCACTGCGCGGCGCTTGGCTGAGCGTGCTCAGGCAACAAACGGGCGACATCGGCCTTCATGCGCTTTTTCAGCTCGCCCGTCAGCGGCAGGCGCCAATCGTCAAACAGGTGATTATCGACACTGGGCGGGCGATGCTCGGTGTTGCGACTGTCACGGATCAGCAGCACCTGACGGCCCTCTTCCAGCCCCTCAAGTTTGCCCTCGTTAAAGCCATATTCGACACCAGCGGTATGCCCGCTGCGGAATCCGTCTGCCTGACCGTGCAACCACGATGCTCGGTGTTGAGCCCGCAGCCGGGTCAAACCGTGACCAAAGAAGCGTGCAGCCAGGCGTTTGAACCATGGCATCTCGGCCAAGGGGCGAAGTTCGGGAGGAAGATCGGGGGTTTGTTGCGCCACGCTGACGGGCTCCAGTGTGTGAGGCTGTGGCGGCTATGGTGTCTGTATTTGCCGCTCAGTTCTAGCGAAATGCTTACAGGTCATTGGTTTAGGCGATGAACTGAAGGTTGGATGAGATCCTTTCGAGCCTTTTCTTATCAGTCGTTTCGATGGTAATGCCGCACTTTTTACGCTTTTTATCGATAGTTGACTGATAGATGATCGCCGTCATAAACCACCGGTATCGCGTCGGGTGCAACTCATCACGCCCAATGACGAACCTTTTCAGGAGACGATCATGCTTGAACTCAGACCCTTCAGCTCGCTGGGCGGTGCCCATCACGGCTGGTTGGATGCCCATCACCACTTTTCGTTCGCCGAGTACTACGACCCGCAGCGCATGAGCTGGGGCAACTTGCGGGTGTGGAACGACGACGTGATCGCGGCGGGCACCGGCTTCCCGCAGCACCCGCACCGCGACATGGAAATCATCACCTATGTCCGGGAAGGCGCGATTACTCACCAGGACAATCTGGGCAACAAGGGCCGCACCGAGGCTGGCGACGTCCAGGTAATGAGCGCCGGCACCGGCATTGCTCACAGCGAATACAACCTGGAAGCGAAAGACACCAAGATCTTCCAGATCTGGATTCTGCCGACGGAAACCGGCGCCCCGCCATCGTGGGGTGCGAAACCATTTCCGAAAGGCCTGCGTGAAGGCTTTGTCACCTTGGCCAGCGGCAAGGATGGCGATGACCAAAGCCTGCGGATTCGTGCCGATGCAAGGTTGGTCGCGGCCAATCTCAAGGCGGGTGAAACCGCGGAGTATCATCTGGATGAAGGCCGTCGTGCGTACTTGGTGCCGGCCACCGGCGCGATTGAAGTCAACGGCTTGCGCGCACAAGCTCGAGACGGTGTGGCAGTGGCGCATGAGCGCGTACTGAGCGTTACGGCCATCGAGGACAGCGAAATCGTCCTGGTGGATCTGGCTTGATCGCTTGAATAGCAGGCAAAAAAAGGGGCAACCATCTCGGTTGCCCCTTTTTTCATGCGCTTGCGAGCATCACTTGCTGGAGATGGCGCCATCCACCAACGTCTGCGCTTCGACGACCAGTTGCTTGAGGTGGTCGTCACTGATAAAGCTTTCGGCGTAGATCTTGTAGATGTCTTCGGTGCCCGACGGACGCGCGGCGAACCAGCCGTTTTCCGTCATCACCTTAAGACCGCCAATCGCCTGATCATTGCCCGGTGCATGGCTGAGAATGCTCTGGATTTTCTCGCCGGCCAGTTCGGTCGAAGTGACCTGGGCAGGCGACAGCTTGCTCAGCAGTGCTTTCTGCTCCGGATTGGCCTTGGCGTCGACGCGTACCGAGAACGGTTCGCCCAGCTCATCGGTCAATGCCTTGTAGGCCTGGCTCGGATCGCGACCGGTGCGTGCGGTCATTTCGGCGGCAAGTAAGGCCGGGATCAAACCGTCCTTGTCAGTGCTCCACACGCCACCGTCCTTACGCAGGAAGGATGCGCCAGCACTCTCTTCACCGCCGAAACCCAACGAACCATCGAACAGGCCGTCAGCGAACCATTTGAAACCGACCGGGACTTCGTACAGACGACGACCCAGACGCTTGGCGACGCGATCGATCAAACCACTGCTGACCACGGTTTTACCCACGCCAGCATCCGCGCGCCACTGCGGGCGGTTCTGGAACAGGTAATCGATCGACACCGCCAGATAGTTGTTCGGCGCGAGCAAACCACCGGACGGCGTCACGATGCCGTGGCGGTCGTGATCGGGGTCGCAGGCGAAAGCGACATCGAAGCGCTCTTTCAGGCCGATCAGACCCTGCATCGCGTGGCTCGACGATGGGTCCATACGAATCTGGCCATCCCAGTCGACGGTCATGAAACGGAAGGTCGAATCGACCTCCTTGTTCACCACGTCCAGGTCCAGACGGTAATGCTCGGCAATTGCCGACCAGTAGCGCACCCCTGCTCCACCCAGCGGATCAACGCCCAGACGCAGTTTGGCGTCACGAATGGCGTCGAAGTCGATCACGTTGATCAGGTCGGCCACGTAGGTGTTTACGTAGTCGTGACGATGGGTGGTGCTGGCCTTGAGGGCTTGCTCGTAGCTGATGCGTTTAACCCCTGCCAGCTTATTGGCCAGCAGTTCGTTGGCCTTGGCTTCGATCCACTTGGTGATGTGGGTGTCGGCCGGGCCGCCGTTGGTTGGGTTGTATTTGTAGCCACCGCTTTGCGGCGGGTTGTGCGACGGCGTGATGACAACGCCATCGGCCAGGCCCGAAGTACGGCCACGGTTGTAGCACAGAATGGCGTGGGAAATAGCGGGCGTTGGCGTGTATTCATCCCCTTCGGCGATCATTACAGTCACACCGTTGGCCGCCAATACTTCCAGCGCGCTGGCCCCGGCCGGGGTCGACAGTGCGTGTGTGTCGATGCCGACAAACAGCGGTCCGGTGATCCCTTGGGCTTCACGGTACAGACAGATCGCCTGACTGATGGCCAGAACATGCCATTCATTGAAACTCAAGTCGAAGGAACTGCCCCGATGCCCGGAAGTACCGAACGCCACACGTTGCGTGGAAATGGAAGCGTCAGGCTGACCGGTGTAATAAGCCGTTACCAGTCGCGGGATATCGACCAACAATTCTGCCGGTGCCGGTTTGCCCGCAAAAGGACTGAGTGTCATGCAAAACCTCTGAAATAGAGTGGTTCAGGAATAGAGCGCAGTTTACTGGCAGTTTGACCGCAGCGCGATGGTATCTATCCGCGGCACTTCCGATGTTTTTTAACGTTAGTCTGACGGCGCCAGCCGCAACGCTTCGCCCAGCAACCCGGCGACGCTGACCAAGTCATGGTCACCATTGAACAGCGGGCTCAAACGCAAATGGTGCGTATGCAACCCTTGCAGACTGAACAACTCACCAGGCGCAATAATGATCTGTTGCTTGAGCAGGCGATGAAAAACGTTCCCCATATCCACCGGACGTAGTGAGCGCGCCCAGATTGTCGCCCCTCCCTGCGGCTCGACAACCTGCAATACATCGCCCAGACGCTCGCGCAGTAGCTGAATCAGGGGCGTGCGGCGCTCTCTGAGCATACGTCTGAGTACGGACAAGTGCTGATCCAGGCGACCGCCAGCCAACAGCCTGGCAATTGCCTTCTGGCGAATAGGCGACAAGCGAAATGCTCGCAGCAGAAAGTGGCGCTGCAGCTCACTTCGCCAATGGTGTGACAGGACATAACCAAAAGGAGCCTCCGCACCGATAAATTTCTCGAACGTTGAAAATATCAACAAACGATCAGGGTCCAGCCAGTCGCGCAAGCGATCGGTGCCGACTGCTTCGTCGAGTTCGCTGTAGCAGTCGTTTTCCAGCACCCAGGTGCCATGACACCCGAGCAAATGTGCAACCGTTTGCCGATTGGCCTGAGACAGCAGGCTACCGTGCGGCATGCTCAATACCGAGGACAGAAGAATCAATCGCACCGGCTCGCTTTTAAGCAATGACTCCAGCCGTTGCGGATCGATCACTCCCCCCTCCAGCAGCGGCAACTCGATGACCCGCACCCCGGCAGTTTCCAGCAGACGCAGGATTATCCAGTCACAGGGCGATTCAACCACTACCGTGGCGCCGCGCAACTCAAGCACGGAGATGAGTATCTCCAGCACACCGCGTAGATCGGCACCGACATAGACATCATCCGCATGCCAGCAATTCGTCGTTGACGAGGTGTAGCGCGCCGCAAGCACTGTGCGCAGTTCCAGATCACCGCAAGGTTGCAACAGCAATTGTGGCTGTCGGGGATATTGCCGCAGCAGTTCCCGCTCAAGCATCAACAGCGGACTGTCCAGCGGTTGCAAGGTCGCCGGATCGTCGGCGCTCAACACACACATTCCCGGGCGGCGGGCGTTGACGTAGACCGTCTCAAGTAAATCATTGCCACTACCGGGCAACTCGATCGTGGGTAGCGCCTGGGCGTAATACCCGGACTTGGCGATCGAATAAACCCTGTTTTCCTTTTCCAGCAGTGCATAGGCGTACTGAACGGTCGAAATGGACACATTCAGTCGGTCAGCCAACTGCCGCAACGAAGGCAGGCGCACCGCCGAACTGCTCCCCGCTTCGTCGATCAGTTGCGTCAGGTAGCGGTAAACCGCCTGATAAACGAAGTCGGTTTCCTGAGCCTTCACGACCCCGCAGCCATTGGCCGGGATACAAAAACTGGGAGATGGCTCACGTTCAGCCTTCCGCCGACCGATCGACTGTCGCCCCGCGCCCCGCCTCGTTCAGATTTGCGTCATCCGCAGCGCCTTCGCTGGTTGCCGGCATGCGAATGGGCCCCGTTGCGTAAAGACGAACAATCATCGCGACCGGCAAACCGCTGACATCGGTCATCCACTTCAGGACCTGTTCCGGCGCATTGAGGCCCTGCATGGCCCGATGCAGATCAGGCATTGCCACCAACATCCCGGGATGACAATTGCGCAGGAACCTTTCGAGCCCGGCACCGCTATCTATAAACGGTGCAAACAACAGACACGTCAACTGCGCTTCGTTCAGATCGAAACTGGCCAGCAAACTGGCCTCTGCCTGCATGCGCAAGTGCTTGGGATCTTCAAGGTCACCAAAACTGCTGAGCAACTGTTCGCACAGCGGTTCGGGCACCTGCTTGCGCCGCATCTCCATCAACCGGTTCTGCAGGTATTTGCCGATTCCATCCTCATACGTGCGACCTTCGATGAACTGCGTCTGCAAACCACGCAAATGCGCCGCGACCAGGGGCTCTGCGTATTCGTCGTCATTTTGATAAAGGCTCTGGTCATTTGCCTGGAATCCCAGAAAGTCGCTGAGCAAAGGCCAGCGCTCTTCCAGTTTGCCGACGATCATGTCGTTGATATTGATGAAACCGGTACGCCGACAGGCCTCGAACTGCCCTTCAGGCCGCCACGTCACACGATCTTCGTCGGTGTAGAACTCGCGATAATAATCACCTCCCAGGCCATCGAGCACAGGGAACAGCATTTCAAAGCCCGAGGTATTGAGCAGTGGTCCGGAGATCGCCGCTTTCTGTACTGCTCGACTCAATCCGTCGAGGAAGTGCTTCTGGCGCTGTGGGGGCTCGCTACCGATCATTGCATCAACACCACTGTTCCAGCGAGCGATCTGACCGTAGAACTCAGCGGTAGCCAGGTAGGCGTCATCCCACAATTCGAGCGGTTCGTTGAACGTTCGGCGATGACCAAGCACCAGCAAGTTCACGCGATGGGCTTCACGCCCCTCGTCGCTGAGTGGTGCCTGATGGTCGAACGGCAAAACCTGGCGATGATCGACCATCATCAGCTCGACCCGAGGATCGTCATACAGGAACAGCGCACTGAAGCTGCGATGCATGTTCTGCAGTGCCGTTTGAGTGTTGCCATTCCAACGCAGGGTCGCTACACGCAATTGAAAGGTTGCGGGGGCCCGTCCGGCGATAGTCAGCTGCGCAGCCCGCAACAAAGCCAGCGTATAACAGCTGTCACGCGCCCCGGACTGGTTCACCAGCACTTTGAAATGACCGATGTTCTCCATGCCGCCCGCAGCGACGGCCAGCCGCTGGATCAGCAACTGCAATGCCGTGCGCTCTGCGCGAGAGAAGAAACTCAGCAGACGCTGCAAGACTTGCTGGTAGACGTAATTCATTGCCTGATCATGGATAGTGCTCATCGGTATTTACCCGGTATCAAAAGTTTCATGGCATGCAGACAAAACATTAGCCGCACGACAATTCATCAATAAGTAATAGACGCTCAAATGCTAACACTTACAAAATTGTAGTTATTTGAAACACTTGAGTTCAAGAAAGCCAGCCTGTCACCGAAAGTCAGTGTCAACCCTCTGTAATTGCTAGGGATTTTCTAGAATTAAATCTTCCTAGGAAACTTCCCACAACATCCCACGACAAGTGAGTACAAGAAAAAGAGAAGCGGTTTCGGAATAGCCCTACAACAATTAAACAGAAGTTGGTGCGATCAACAGTTTTAGCCGTTTGATAATGTGAGGGACGAATTGAATGCACAGTCATGGCTCATTCCTTGAGATGAAAGTAATCATTCAATTATCAGGGCTTATGTTGTGATTAGAAGATACAGATCGAGAGCAAAAACCAGTTCAGTTGCTGAACGGCGTCGGGTGCAACTCTCGGGGTCTCTGTTTTACACGGTAGGATAAACGCACAAGAGTCCGTGGGGCCACGGACTCTGATTACAAGGCTTACGCCGGTTCGACTTGCAGAGCAACCCGTTCGCGACAAGGGCATTCGTCCATGTAGCGATGCGCTTCGACGAACTCGTTGAACGGAAATACACGGGTCTTGAGGGGCAGCAGCACGCGGTCAGCGGTCAACTGGTTGATGTCACGCAGGGCCCGTTGCAAAGCGACGTGATCCTGAGTGATGCCCAGTTCCGGCTTGCCGGTGAAGTTGCCAATGCAATGCACGAAGAACTGAATGTTCTTCTGGAACGCTGCACAGGCCGGGAACGGCGTCTGATTACCGCCCTGCAAGCCGTACAGCACCAGGCTGCCACGCGGCGCCAGCACATCGCCAAGCAGCGACATCTGCGGCCCGCCGAGACCGTCGAACACCACGTCGACACCACGGTTGTCGGTGATCTTGTTGATTCGCATCAACAGATCTTCCTCTTCGGTGACGATGACCTTCTCAGCGCCGAGCGACAGCAGGTACTCACGCTCCTCGGCTTCTTTGGTCGCGGCAATCACCCGCACCCCCATTGCCTTGCCCAACTGGACAAACGAAGGACCGGCGCAATGGCTGGCGTCCGTGACCAGCGCAAACTGCCCCGGCTTGACCCGCGCCAGATCGGCGTAGGCAAAATAGGCGATCAGTAGCGGCGTGTAATGCACGCTGGCTTCGATCGGGCTGAGCACATCCGGATAACGGGTCAGCGCGGTACGCGGCAGCACGATCGACTCGCCGTAGACCGGGTAGTCATTCGCACTTTCGGCCGGAAAGCTGGCGACCTTGTCACCCACTGCCAGATCATCGACACCGTCGCCGACAGCGGTGATCACTCCGGCCATCTCGTGACCAAGACCCGCAGGCAGTCGCGCCTGAGACGAGGCCAGATTCTGACGCCAGAGGGTGTCATACCAGCTGATGCCGATCGCCTCGACACGCACCTGCACTTCGCCAGGACCTGGCTGAGCGGCCGCATGCTCTTCGCATTTGAGCACCTCGGCCGGACCAAACTTGTGAAAACGGATCGTGCGGGACATCGCAAACCTCGTCAAAGTAACCTCTAATGCCCTGAACTCTATCTGGGCTTTTGACCCAAGACTATCAGTGGCTATTAATAGTCGACATGCCTGTCATTGATTCCGCAGTATGGGCGGCATTGGCAAAATCCGTGAAAAACTGCTGCCACCGTCTCAGTCAGGCTGAATTTTCCGGTGCAGAGTACCAGCCTTTCCCCGTAAGATTCATGCCGGCCATTGTTCTCATATGGCCGCTCTCGTCAAGCTTGATGACTCTGCCAGGACTCCAGATGAATCGTAATGACCTGCGTCGTGTCGACCTGAACCTGTTGATCGTATTCGAAACATTGATGCACGAACGCAGTGTGACCCGGGCGGCAGAAAAGCTGTTCCTCGGTCAACCGGCGATCAGTGCGGCGCTCTCACGCCTGCGCAGCCTGTTCGACGACCCGTTATTCGTGCGCACCGGGCGCAGCATGGAACCGTCCGCCCGCGCGGTGGAAATCTTCGCCCTGCTCTCGCCGGCCCTCGATTCGATTTCGACCGCCGTCAGCCGTGCGGCCGAATTCGACCCGGCGACCAGCACTTCGGTATTCCGTATCGGTTTATCGGATGACGTCGAATTTGCCCTGCTGCCGATGCTGCTCAAACGCCTGCGCGCCGAATCGCCGGGCATCGTGTTGGTGATTCGTCGCGTCAATTACATATTGATGCCAGGCCTGCTGGCCTCCGGCGAGATATCCATTGGCGTCAGCTACACCACCGACCTGCCGGCCAACGCCAAGCGCAAGGTCCTGCGTCGCAGCGCACCAAAACTGCTGCGCGCCGATACCGTGCCCGGTCCGTTGAGCCTGGACGACTACTGCGCACGTCCGCATGCGCTGGTGTCATTTGCCGGTGACCTCAGTGGCTTTATTGATGAAGAGCTGGAGAAACTCGGGCGCAAGCGCCATGTGGTGCTGGCCGTGCCACAGTTCAATGGTTTGAGTACGTTGTTGGCGGGCACTGACATCGTGGCAACCGTGCCGGATTACACGGCGGAAGCGCTGACGGCGGCTGGCGGTGTTCGTGCGGAAGATCCGCCGCTGCCGACGCGCACGTTTGAGCTGCATATGGCTTGGCGTGGGTCCCAGGATAATGATCCGGGTGAGCGTTGGTTGCGGTCGCGGATTCAGATGTTTTTTGGGGATCCGGATAGTCTCTAGGGGTCTTCTCCGCTATTCGATAGACCGGTCTAAGGCTTTCAGCGGAACAGTGGAAGCAATAAAACTGCGTATGTCGGCCGAATGAAAACGGTGAGTGCTCACCGTTTTCATTCGGGTCGGCATACTAATATTTGAAACGACCCACCAGGCCTTTGAGCTGACCGGAAATGTCTATCAATCGACCCGAGCCAGCCTGTGATGACTGAGCAAAGCCTTCGACCAGTTGGGCATCGGCATGGATCTGCGCGATGTGGCGATTGATCTCTTCGGCCACCTGGTGCTGCTCCTCAGCGGCTGTGGCGATCTGGGTATTCTGGTCGCGGATCGAGTCTACCGAGCCACGGATCTTGTCGAAGCTGTCACGCGCCTGCTGAATGCGTTCCACACTGGCGTGGGACACTTGCAGGCTGCCTTGCATCTGCTGCGTGACCTCTTGGGTGCGGCGGGCCAGATTGCCCAGCAAGCTGTCGATCTCGCCGGTGGAGTCGGCTGTCCTGCGAGCCAGGGCGCGGACTTCGTCGGCGACCACGGCGAAGCCTCGGCCTTGGTCACCGGCGCGCGCGGCTTCAATCGCCGCATTGAGCGCTAGCAAGTTGGTCTGCTCGGCAATCGAGCGGATGGTATCGAGAATGGTGTTGATGTTCTGGCTGTCCTGCTCCAGCAACTGCATGGTCTGGGTCGACTTTTGCAGGTCTTCGCTGAGCTTGAGCACGCTGCCGGTGGCTTCGCCGATGTGCTGCTGGCCGTCATGTACGTCGCGGTAGCCTTCGTCGGCACTCGATGCGGCAGCACTGCACGAACGTGCAACTTCGTTGGCAGTAGCGACCATTTCGTTGAACGCGGTGCTCACCAACTCCACGGCCTCACGCTGGCGCCCTGCAGCCTGGTTCATGTTGTTGGCCACTTCGCTAGTGTCGGCGGCCGCGGTCTGCAGGTCAGATGAGGCGTTGCCGATGCGTTGCACCAATTGTGCAATCATGCTCAGGAACTGGTTGAACCAGCCCGCCAGGCTGGCGGTTTCGTCCTTGCCCTGCACCTGGAGTTGGCGCGTCAGGTCGCCTTCTCCTTCGGCGATTTCTTGCAAGCCGTCGGCCACGCCGCGAATCGGACGCACGATGACGCTGGCAAAGCTGGCGCCTACTATCGCGAACACCAACGCCAATGCCGCTGCAATGGCGGCGATCAACCAGGTCAGCCGGCTGACGTCGGCCATCACTTCATCACGCTTGATCAGGCCGATAAAGCGCCAGCCCAGGTCTTTGGAACTGACCACGTTGGCCATGTAGGCCACGCCATCAATCTCGATTTGGGTCACGCCGTCGCCTCCCTTGGCTAGTTCGGCGTAGTTGGGACCCAGGTCGGCCAGAGGTTTGAAGTTGTGCTTCGCGTCGCTGGCGTCTACCAGCACGTTACCGTTGTCTTCCACCAGCATCAGGTAGCCGCTATCGCCCAGCTTGATGTTGCGCACCAGTTCAGTGAGCTGTTTAAGCGATACGTCAAGGCCAACCACTCCCAGGATATTCCCGGCGGCGTCGGCGACAGTACGCACGGTGCCGATCAGCGTCACATCGTCCGGCGCCCAATAGTAGGCACCCGTGCGCACAGTGGCGCCTGGCGTGGCGATGGCCGCTTTATACCAGGGACGGACGCGCGGATCGTAGTTGTTCAGCTTGGTGTCGTCCGGCCAACTGGCGTATCCGCCGTCGCTCAGACCCAGGGACAGGTAAGCAGTACTCGGATGACTTTTGGCGAACTGGTCAAATATCGCCAGCAGCTCTTTGTTGGCCTGAGTAAGTGGAATTTGCGCAGCTTCGGCACCCGCGTAGCTCTTGAGGTCTTTGGCCGCGACAACGCGCGGGTCCTTGGCTATATAGTCGACGTTTTGGCTTATGCCGTCGAAAAACTGCTTCATGCCATTGTCGATCTGGCGGATCTCACGACCGCTGCTGTCGAGAAAATTGGCCAGGGCCCCCTCTCGCAAATTCAGCACTACCAAAACGGCGACCAAGATGACCGGGACGCACGCGATAGCTGCGAACGCCCAGGTCAGCTTCTGCTTGATATTCATGACTTCACCTGCGGATATTTATAGTTTTGGCAAGGGGAAACGCTAGCACTGAACGTCGCATGTGTTGTTATGAGGAGATAGAGCCCATGCGTACTCTGAGTTATCGACCGCGACGGTGCGCACTTTAGAACGGCGAACATCGGCAAACTCAGCGCAATCTATCTGCGATTAAAGAAAGGCTTCCCTGCCTTGGAAAACCTTCCAGAACGTCGCATCGATTTTCCTGGCCGCCGCTTCACTGACCCAACCCTGCCAGATATCGAAATCCGGCTTCTGCGCCAGTTGGACCCAATCCAACTGGCCCATTAGCGGCGTGGGAGTTCAGTAACAGAACAGGGTCGGTTCGCCCCGCTTGCAGCTCGATAACACCGCTGCGTCCCCGCTTACGGACGGATTGAGGCGGTTTGCCAAACCGGATCAAAGGTGCAACGCGGGCCTGGACTGGCGGACGCCATGGACAGAAGGGACGCGGACACGCAGGGCAATCAGCAACGCGGCCAGTAGCATCAGCACGGCTGCCGCTACGAATACGCCTGCGCTGCCACCGAGGCTGAACATTGCACCGCCAGCGGCGGCGCCGGTGGCGATGGCTGACTGCACAGAGGCCACGACCATGCCTCCAGCGCTTTCCGCCTGATCAGGTACCGCGCTGGCGACCCAGTTCGACCACGCCACCGGCACACCACCAAAGGCCATGCCCCAGACCGCCAGCAGTACCGCCTGCCCCGGCACCGAGGCCGGCAACAGCACCAACGCCAATGCTGCAACGCCGACCAGCGCGGGCATCAACACCAGAGTGGCCAGCGGGTGACGCTCCAGCAGCCTGCCGGCCAACAGCGTGCCGACGAAGTTCGCCACACCGAACCCCAGCAGCATCAGTGACAGCCCTTGCGCGCCGATGCCGGTAGTCCCTTCAAGAAATGGCCGAACATAGGTAAACATCGCGAAGTGCCCACTGTGCACCAGCACACAACCGAACATCCCCATGGCGATGCCCGGGCGCTGCAACACCTCAAGCACAGTGCGCAGGCGTGCCGGCCGGCGCGGCGCAAGGCGCGGCAGAGTGAACGACTGGAAAGCCAGGGTCACCACGCCTACCGCCGCCGCGGCAAAGAACGCGCTGCGCCAGCCATACAGCCCACCCAGATAGCTGCCCAGCGGTACTGCCACTACCGTGCCGATGGCGATGCCGCTGAAAATGATCGACAGCGCCCGGGGCAGCAAGGCACTCGGCACCAAGCGCATCGCTACCGCCGCCGCCATGCTCCAGAACCCGCCAAGGGCAACGCCCAGCAAGATGCGCATCAATAACAGCACCGCGAAGCTGGAGGAAACGGCGACCAACAGATTGGAGGCGACCATCAACGTGGAAAACCCCAGCAAGACCCAACGTCGGTCGATGCCGCGGGTCAGGCCTGGCACCAACAAGCCGGCGAACAGCGCCACCACGGCGGTTACCGTTACCGCTTGGCCAGCCAGCGCTTCGGACACTCCCAGGTCGGTAGACATCAGCGTCAACAAACTGGCCGGAAGGTACTCAGCGGTCAATAACCCGAACACACCCATTGCTAACGAAAATACTGCCATCCACGCGGGGGTTGCAGGTTCTACGTCCGCGCCGACGCCGCAATGGCGGTCGGATACGGTGTTACATACACAGTCAGTCATTGCACGGATCTCTCAATCTTCATTAAGAGCCGAAGTCTAGGCGCCGAAATCCGGATGATCTATGATCCAAAGTCTCCACTTTTTGATCAAAACACCTGAACGATGCCTGTAGATCAGTTTGCTCTTTCCTCGGATCTCATCAACGAGCTGTTACGCGGCATGCGCCTGCGTGGCGTCGAATACCGGCGTATCCAAACGGGTCCAACCTTCGGTTTGGGCTTCGCGGAAAAAACTGGGCACGCCTGGTTCCACTTCATGGCCGTAGGCAATGCGGTGTTGCGGATGGGGGACGGCAGCACCTACGCGCTGTCTGCCGGCAACGCCGTGTTCATTTCCCATGGCGCAGCCCATCAACTGTTTTCCCATCAGGGCGCGCCTGTTCAGGACATCGATCATCTAGACGGTGCGCCCTTGGGTGAAACCGTCAGCGCGGTGAATACCGGAACCGATGCCAGCGCCACTCCGAGCACTATTCTGTTCAGTGGTTGTATGGAGTTTGAACTGGGCAGTATCCATGGCCTTGGCCGGCTGATGCCGGGACTGATGCTGATTGATGCCGGCGGCCAGCGTTACCCCGGGCTAGTGCCAATCCTGACCACCATGGAACGTGAGGTCAGCGCCGCCCGTGTCGGCTTCGCTGGTATCCTCGCGCGGCTGGCCGATGTGGTGGCGGCCATGGTCGTTCGCGGCTGGGTCGAGTGCGCCTGCGGCAATGCTTCTGGCCTGGTCGCCGCCTTGCGCGATCCCCGCTTGGCCGGTGCACTGCTTGCGCTCCATCAACAGCCGGGTCGCGACTGGACTGTTGCGCAGTTGGCAGAGCACTGCAACACCTCACGTTCGGTCTTCGCGGACCGTTTCCAGGCGACGATTGGCATGGCCCCGCTGCGCTATGTCACCGAACTGCGCATGCGGCTTGCAAGCCAGTGGCTGACCCTCGAAAGGCTACCGATTGAAGAGGTAGCTCAGCGCTTGGGCTATACCTCCCAAGCCGCTTTCAGTCGTGCATTCAAGCGTATTACGGGCAAGACACCGGGTTTGAGTCGTAAGGTGAGGCAAGCCGAATGCAGCTAGTCGATGATCCCTGCCACCGACTCATTTACCCCCCGTTACATCGAGAAATGTACCGGTAACGAATGAAGCCTCCGCGCTCGCCAACCATAGAATCGCACGTGCCACTTCCTCAGGCTGCCCGCCCCGCCCCATCGGGATCGAATCCTTGACACGATCGACCCGCCCCGGCTCACCGCCACTGGCATGCATTTCGGTGTAGATATGTCCGGGGCGAATACAGTTGACGCGTATGCCTTCCCGAGCCACCTCCTTGGCAAAGCCAATGGTGAACGTCTCCAACGCGCCCTTTGACGCCGCATAGTCGACATATTCATTGGGACTGCCGAGGCGCGCCGACGCCGATGAGACATTGATCACCACGCCGCCCGGGCCGTTGTGACGGTAAGACATGCGCTTCACCGCCTGTTGGGCACAGAGAATTGGGCCAATGGCATTGACCGCAAAGATGCGCCGCATCCGTTCGAAGGCGAGGTCTTCCAAGCGAGACTGAGGCGCCAGCATCCCGGCGTTATTGACCAGTACGTCGATGCGTCCGAACGTGCGGTCGATGGCCGCGAACAAATCGGCCACCTGTTGGGGGTCCGCACTGTCGGCCCGCATCGCCAACGCCCGGCGCCCCAATGCTTCTACATCCGCAGCCACGGCCAGCGCTGCGGACTCGTTGGCAACGTAGCTGATAGCGACGTCATATCCTCTTTCGGCGGCCAGCCGCGCGGTGGCTGCCCCCACTCCACGACTTCCACCCGTGATTAGAATCAGCGGTGCCTGCGAGACGTTGACCATTAAACAGAGCTCCTGAGCCGTTGGCTGTATCAGCCGATGATGAGGGTGCCGCTGGCGATCACTACGCATGCCAGTATCCGGCGCGCGGTGAGCGTCTCGCCGAGAAACACATAGCCGATCAATGCCGCAAACAGCACGCTGGTTTCGCGCAATGCGGATACCGCGCCCAAGGGCGCTTCGTTCATGGCGTAGATGATCATTCCATACGCAAGCAAAGAGACCAGTCCGCCGGCCAGCGCGGTCACTGTTCCCGCCCGGACGGAGAACAAGCTGCGAGTGTCGCGTAGGCCGATGTAGACCACTGGCATCAATACGCCCCACAGGGCGCACATCCAAACCGTGTAGGCAAGCGGCGCGCCGGAGATCCTGGCGCCGATGCCGTCGACTACGCTGTAGGCCGCGATAAAGCCGCCCGTACCCAGCGCATAAGGCAGGCTGGGAACCGACAGACTGCGCCCTCTGAAGGCCAGCGAGATAATCCCGCCTGACACCAGCGCTATACCGAGTAACGCGCCAGGCGTGATGCTTTCTCCGGCAAACACGGCGGCCCCCAGAGTGATCAACACCGGCGATGATCCACGTGAAACCGGATAGATCTGCCCGAGGTCGCCAACCCGGTAACTGCGCACCAGAAACAGGTTGTAGCCGACATGCAGCAACCCCGAAAGCACCGCGTAGCCCCAGCTCTCAATCGCGGGGGTCTGCATGAACACTGCAGCGACGACACTGGTGATGGCGATGGCAATGCACATCACCGTCATGGACCACAACCGATCGGCACCGCTACGCAGCAAAGCATTCCAGCTGGCATGCAGGAGCGCGGCGAAAAGCACAAGGAAGGTGATATGAATAGGCATGCGCCACTTTAGGCAATGCGGCACCGGGACTAAAGCGAAGCCTCCTCATCACAGCATGAACGAATACTCATGACTTATTCGTCCAGTCATTGGACTTTCAGTGCCTCGCTGACTAACCATTGGCGAAAGCTGGCGATGTGGGGTTGCGCTTCGATGCCCTTGGGGCAAACGAAGTAGTACGCCAGCGGTGATGGGAATGGCACATCAAACAGCCGCACCAAACGGCCATCGCTGATTTCGTTCTCGACATGCCCGCTGCGCACCAATGCAACGCCCTGGCCGAGCAAGGCTGCCTCGACCGTCATGTTGGTATCGCCAAATCTGACGCTCTCCTTGAGCGGCAAATAGGCCAGCCCGACGGTTTGAAACCATACCTCCCATTTTGGTACCAGTTCGGCACCATCGCGCGTGAGCAGCGGGAAATGCAACAGTTCTGCGGGGCTCTGCGGAGTCCCGACGCGTCGCAACAGTTCGGGGCTGGCCACAGGAAATACCTGCTCCCCAAACAGGAACTCAGAATGCAGACCGGGGTAATCACCCCTGCCAAGCCTGATCGCAACATCCGCCTGGCCGTGAGAGAAATGGATGATTTTATCCGTGGTGTCCAGCGAGACCAGCAGCTCGGGATTCTGACGAGCGAGACGCGGCAAGCGTGGCAGCAGCCATTTGAGCGCGAAGGAATAGGTGGTGCTGACGCTGAGTCGAACTCTGTCTTTTTGCTCGCGCAAATCACCCAACGTCGCCTCCAGACTGATGAAAAACTCCCGCACGATGGGCGCAAGCGCAGCCCCCGCTGCAGTGAGGCGTAACGCCTTGCCACGTTCAAACAACTGCACCCCCCAAAGGGCCTCAAGATGCTTGAGCTGATGACTGACCGCACTTTGAGTCACATGCAGCTCTTGTGCGGCCGACGTAAAGGTCGAGTGCCGGGTGACAGCTTCAAATGCGCGCAAGGTCGCGGTGGGCGGCAGGTCTCTCATGGGGCAGTATCCGGCGAATGATCAGAAAGGTGCATACATGAACGCTAGCTCATGATAGATCCGAGCTCATTCGAAACTTCACTCAGGGAGCCACAAAGCAGAGCGCACTGATGCTGCGCCCGCGCAAGCCAATATCACCCGCAACAGAGCGCTGAAATCCTCCAGACCTACAGCGCCGATAAAGCCACTGATTTCCGCCAGTTCCTCGGCAATCTGGGCAAGAGCGATCTGGCGAAAACCGCCGACATTGTCCCGGCCATTGGTGCTTATCTTGATAACAAGACTTAAACGCCGATCAGCAGAACGAAATCTATCGTCAGCTGGGTATCTACACGCGCGCGAAATACAGCGCTGCCGCCACCGAAACCCTGCGCGAACTGGTGGAGATCCCGACCTGGCGCAAGGACGGCGTCGAACAGCACAACAACCCGGAATTCATCAAGATCGCGGCGAAGATCAAGACCCTTGCCGAGTCCTTCAATCTGAAATTCCGCAATATCGACAAGCGCGTCTACGAGATTTCCTTCGACGGTAGCGGCGATGAAGTGGTCGGCATTCATGCCTATGCCGACGTGGTGCCGGTGACGCCGGAAAACTGGGTACCCAAGGATGGCACCCGCCTCGATCCGTTCAAGATCACCCTGATCGGCGACCGCATGTATGGTCGCGGCACCGAAGATGACAAGAACGGCATCGTGGTCACGCTGTATGCCATGAAAGTCATCAAGGAAGAAAAGCTGCAGCTGGTGCGCAACTTAAAGCTGTTGGTCGACACCACCGAAGAAACCACGGGCGACGCGATCCCCTACTATTTCGAACGCAATCCGACGCCGAACTACAACCTGGCGCTGGACGGTGGTTACCCGATGGTGATTGCTGAGAGATGGCACCGTCATGGCCAACTTTGCCAAGCGCAATGGCGGCGATTTCCAGATGAGCGCTAAAGTCGACGGCAAAGACGTCAAACTCACCGTGACTGGCGTATCTGCGCACTCCTCCGAGCCCGAATGCAATCCTGAGGGTGAGTGGGTCAAGGCGCTGCGGGCTATCTCGACGGAAAACCTCGGTATGAAACACGAGTTCGGCACCTCCGCTGGCGCCACCTCGGTGCATGAATTGCCTAACGGCGTGCAATTCGGTCTGGCCATGCCAAATGTGAAGTACACCGGTCACACCGATGGCGAGTTCAAGACCATGGAGCAATTCCAGCTGGATCTGCAAATCGTCACGGAAATGATCGGCCGCATCGGCCAGTTGCCGAAACTCTGATCGCATTGTCGAACCCGCCGCCATGTGGGGTTCGGCATTTTTAATCCCCGCATAATCCCCGCCGCGCAGCCTCGCTCCTGACTTTTGCACAGCGGGCAACACAGAATTGCCCTGAGAGAGATTGATAGCCCCCTAACGAAAGGTGCATGCTAGAGGGCTCGTTCGGCTCTTATATCATTCCGAATGATAGTTACCTTTGCTTCATTCGATTCGTGCCATCACACCCCGCCGAGCATCATCCGCCCATCTTCAATACATTGGCGGATGCATCCATGGAACAGTCACTCAAACATTTGCGCTTCCCGTTGGCCATGTTGGCCGTACTGGTGATGAGCGCCTGCGGCAAGACTCCGGAGACTGCCGCCACCGCGCCTGCTGCCAAAGTCAGCGTGGCCAAGGTGATCGAACAACCGGTCAACGAGTGGGACGAATTCACCGGGCGCCTCGAAGCGCCGGAAACCGTTGAAATCCGTCCTCGGGTCTCCGGCCAGATTGATGACGTCGCTTTCACTGAGGGCGCACTGGTCAAGAAAGGCGACCTGCTGTTCCAGATCGACCCGCGTCCGTTCCAGGCTGAGGTGCGCCGCCTCGAAGCACTGGTCGCCCAGTCCCGCGCCAACGCCACCCGCAGTGAAAACGAAGCCGGTCGTGGTGAACGTCTGCGTGCCAGCAACGCCATTTCCGCCGAACTGGCCGACTCGCGCACCAGCGCCGCTCAAGAAGCCCGCGCCGCCGTCGGTGCCCTGCAAGCGCAACTGGACCTGGCCAAACTGAACCTCAGCTTCACCCGCGTGACCGCGCCGATCAGTGGCCGCGTTAGCCGTGCCGAGATCACCGCCGGCAACCTGGTGACCGCCGACACCACCCCGCTGACCAGTGTGGTGTCCACCGACCGCGTTTACGCCTACTTCGACGCCGACGAGCGCGTTTTCCTCAAATACACCCAGCTCGCCCGTAACGGTCAGCGCGGTGCCACCACGCCGGTATACATGGGCCTGTCCAATGAAGACGGCAACCCGCACCTCGGCCAGATGAACTTCGTCGACAACCAGGTCAACCCGAAAACCGGCACCATCCGTGGTCGCGCGGTGTTCGATAACAGCGACGGCACCTACACCCCGGGCCTGTACGCACGCTTGAAGTTGGTCGGCAGCGGCACCTACAACGCCATGCTGATCAACGACGAAGCGGTCGGTACCGACCTCGGCAAGAAGTTCGTACTGGTGATGGATGCGGACAACAAAACCGCCTACCGCGCCGTCGAACTGGGTCCGAAAATCGAAGGCCTGCGCATCGTCCGTACCGGCCTGAACAAGGACGACACGATCATCGTCAAGGGTCTGCAACGGGTTCGTCCTGGCTCGCCGGTCACGCCTGAAGTGGTGCCGATGGCCAGCGAACAGACCATCGCGGCACTCGCTCAACAACGTCAAGCGCTGGAAGCCAGCAACCTGCCGAAAGTCGCCCCTGCCAAAGGCGCGTCCGGTTCGGTTGTGAAGCTGGCTGCTACGACCCCACGCGGTTAAGGGACGACAACTCCGATGAATTTTTCCCAATTCTTCATTTCACGGCCGATCTTCGCAGCGGTGCTGTCGCTGTTGATCCTGATCGCCGGTGCGATCTCGCTGTTCCAGCTACCGATCAGCGAATACCCGGAAGTCGTGCCGCCAACCGTGGTGGTACGTGCCAACTTCCCGGGCGCCAACCCTAAAGTCATCGGTGAAACCGTGGCCGCTCCGCTGGAGCAGGCCATCACCGGCGTCGAGAACATGCTGTACATGTCCTCGCAGTCGACCGCTGACGGCAAGATCACCCTGACCATCACCTTCGCCCTGGGCACTGACCTGGACAACGCGCAGGTGCAGGTGCAAAACCGGGTGACCCGAACCGAGCCGAAACTTCCCGAGGAAGTGACGCGCATCGGTATCACCGTCGACAAAGCATCGCCTGACCTGACCATGGTTGTGCACTTGACCTCACCGGACAAGCGCTACGACATGCTCTACCTGTCCAACTACGCAATCCTCAACATCAAGGATGAGCTCGCTCGTCTCAACGGTGTCGGTGATGTGCAGTTGTTTGGTATGGGCGATTACTCGCTGCGGGTCTGGCTCGATCCGAACAAGACCGCTTCGCGCAATCTGACTGCAACCGACGTGGTTACCGCCATTCGTGAGCAGAACCGTCAGGTCGCGGCCGGTCAATTGGGTGCGCCGCCTGCCCCGAATGCCCAGAGCTTCCAACTGTCGGTCAACACACAGGGTCGTCTGGTCTCCGAGGAAGAGTTCGAGAACATCATCATTCGTGCAGGCGACGACGGTGAAATCACTCGCCTCAAGGACATCGCTCGCGTTGAACTGGGCTCCAGCCAATACGCGCTGCGTTCGTTGCTGGACAACCAGCCGGCAGTGGCCATTCCGATCTTTCAGCGTCCAGGCTCCAATGCCATCGACATCTCGAACGACGTTCGGGCGAAAATGGACGAGTTGAAGAAAGGCTTCCCGCAAGGCATGGACTACAGCATCGTCTATGACCCGACGATCTTCGTGCGCGGCTCGATCGAAGCGGTGGTTCACACCCTCTTCGAAGCACTGATCCTCGTAGTACTGGTGGTGATCCTGTTCCTGCAAACCTGGCGCGCCTCGATCATTCCGTTGGTGGCGGTGCCGGTATCGTTGATCGGTACGTTTGCGGTAATGCATCTGTTCGGCTTCTCGCTCAACGCGCTGTCCTTGTTCGGATTGGTGCTGGCCATCGGTATCGTGGTCGACGACGCCATCGTGGTGGTGGAAAACGTCGAACGGAACATTGAACTCGGACTGACACCGGTCGAAGCAACCAAACGGGCCATGCGTGAAGTAACCGGTCCGATCGTTGCCACGGCGCTGGTGCTGTGTGCGGTGTTCATTCCGGCGGCGTTCATCTCCGGCCTCACCGGGCAGTTCTATAAGCAATTCGCACTGACCATCGCCATCTCGACGGTGATCTCGGCGTTCAACTCGCTGACCCTGTCGCCAGCATTGGCCGCGGTATTGCTGAAAGGCCATGACGCACCGAAAGACCGCTTCTCCAAGGTGCTCGACAAGATCTTCGGTGGGTGGCTGTTCCGTCCGTTCAACCGTTTCTTCGATCGTGCCAGCCATGGCTACGTCGGCACCGTGCGCCGGGTTATCCGTAGCAGCGGCATCGCCCTGCTGTTGTACGCAGGCCTGATGGTGCTGACCTTCTTCGGTTTCTCCAGCACGCCGACCGGTTTCGTACCCGGCCAGGACAAGCAATACCTGGTGGCCTTCGCACAGCTGCCGGATGCCTCGAGCCTGGATCGCACCGAAGAAGTGATCAAGCGCATGTCCGATCTGGCGCTGAAACAGCCAGGCGTGGAAAGTGCTGTAGCGTTCCCGGGCCTGTCGATCAACGGCTTCACCAACAGCCCGAACGCCGGCATCGTCTTCGTGACGCTGAAACCGTTCGACGAGCGTAAAGACCCGAGCATGTCCGCCGGTGCAATTGCCGGGGCCTTGAACGGTCAGTACGCGAACATTCAAGAGGCGTACATGGCGATCTTCCCGCCACCGCCGGTACAAGGTCTGGGCACCATTGGTGGTTTCCGCCTGCAAATCGAAGACCGGGGCAACCTGGGCTACGACGAGCTGTACAAAGAAACCATGAACATCATCAACAAGAGCCACAGCGTGCCGGAACTGGCCGGGCTGTTCACCAGTTACACGGTGAACGTGCCACAAGTCGATGCCGCCATCGACCGTGAAAAAGCCAAGACCCACGGCGTGGCTGTCAGCGACATCTTCGACACCCTGCAGATCTACCTGGGTTCGCTGTATGCCAACGACTTCAACCGCTTCGGGCGCACCTATCAGGTCAACGTTCAGGCCGAGCAGCAGTTCCGCCTCGAATCCGATCAGATCGGTCAACTGAAAGTACGCAACAACAAAGGCGAAATGATCCCGCTGGCGACCTTCATCAAGGTCAGCGACACCTCGGGCCCGGATCGCGTGATGCACTACAACGGCTTCATCACTGCAGAAATCAACGGCGCGGCTGCCCCGGGCTACAGCTCCGGCCAGGCCGAAAAAGCCATCGAGAAACTGCTCAAGGAAGAACTTCCGAACGGCATGACCTACGAATGGACCGACCTGACCTACCAGCAGATTCTGTCCGGCAACACCGCGCTGTTCGTGTTCCCGCTCTGCGTATTGCTGGCGTTCCTGGTACTGGCCGCTCAATACGAAAGCTGGAGCCTGCCACTGGCGGTGATCCTGATCGTACCGATGACCCTGCTGTCGGCCATCACCGGCGTGATTATCTCGGGCGGTGACAACAACATCTTCACCCAGATCGGCTTGATCGTATTGGTGGGACTTGCCTGTAAGAACGCGATTCTGATCGTCGAATTCGCCAAGGACAAACAGGAAGAAGGCCTCGACCCGCTCGCGGCGGTACTGGAAGCCTGCCGTCTGCGTCTGCGGCCGATTCTGATGACCTCCTTCGCGTTCATCATGGGTGTGGTGCCACTGGTGTTCTCCAGCGGTGCCGGTGCCGAGATGCGTCACGCCATGGGTGTGGCGGTGTTCTCCGGGATGCTCGGGGTGACCTTCTTCGGTCTGTTGCTGACGCCAGTGTTCTACGTACTGATCCGTAACTTTGTCGAACGCGGCGAAGCCCGCAAAGCGGCCAAAGCTCTGAAACTGGAGGCGCAACAATGAGTCTGAAAGTCTTCCTGCCGAGTCTGCTGGTGCTGGCCCTCAGCGCCTGCGCTGTCGGCCCCGACTACAAGACCCCAGCCACGGAGGCGGCCAATATCACGGCCGTCACCGACGGCGCCGCCGGGCAAAAGAACTTCGACCGTTCGAAATTCGAAGGCATCTGGTGGCAGCAATTCGACGATCCGACCCTCAATCAGTTGGTGACCCAATCGCTGCAAGGCAACCGTGAACTGCGCGTGGCGTTCGCCCGCTGGAAAGCCGCCCGGGCAATCCGCGACGACGCCAGCAACGATGCGATGCCGACCATCACCAGCCGCGCCAGCAGTGATCTGGCCAAGGGACAAATCCCTGGCCAGACCACCGACCGGGTCAATAGCGAACGCTATGACCTGGGGCTGGACATGGCCTGGGAACTGGATCTGTTCGGGCGTATCCAGCGCAATCTGGAAGCCAGCGACGCCGACCAGCAAGCGGCCGAAGCCGATCTGTATCAGCTGCAAGTCACCATGATTGCCGAACTGGTCGATGCTTACGGTCAATTGCGCGGCGCGCAACTGCGCGAAAAGATCGCCGTGGCCAACCTGAACAATCAGGTGGAATCGCGCAAGATCACCATCAGCCTGCGAGACGCCGGTGTCGGTGATCAGCTTGATGTCGAGCGCGCCGATGCGCGTCTGGCCAACGTTGAAGCCACCGTGCCGCAGTTGCAGGCGGAACAGGTTCGGCAGAAAAACCGTATCGCCACCCTGCTCGGTGAGCGTCCGGACAAGCTGACCGTCGATCTGAGTCCGAAAGACTTGCCGGCGATTGCCAAAGCCTTGCCGATCGGTGATCCGGGCGAACTGTTGCAACGTCGTCCGGACATTCTCAGCGCTGAACGTAATCTGGCTTCGGCCACGGCGCGCATCGGTGTCGCGAAAGCCGATCTGTTCCCACGGGTCAGCCTCAGCGGCTTCCTCGGCTGGACGGCCGGGCGTGGTTCGCAGATCGGTTCCTCGGCGGCCAACGCCTGGGCACTCGGCCCGAGCATTACGTGGGCGGCGTTCGACCTTGGCAGCGTACGCGCCCGTTTGCGTGGCGCCGATGCTGATGCCGAAGGCGCACTGGCGACTTACGAGCAACAAGTGCTGCTGGCCCTGGAAGAATCGGAAAACGCTTTCAGCGACTACGGCAAACGTCAGCAACGCCTGATCTCGCTGATCCGTCAGAGCGAATCGAGCCGCAAGGCTGCCGACCTGGCCGAAATCCGCTATCGCGAAGGCACGACTGACTTCCTCGTGCTGCTCGACGCGCAGCGCGAACGGTTGAACGCCGAAGACAGTCAGGCCCAGGCCGAAGTTGACTTGTATCGCGGCATTGTCGCGATCTACAAGGCCCTTGGCGGCGGCTGGCAACCGGAGACTGTTGCCAGCAAGTAATCGATTGTTAAAGAGCTCCTTTGGTTGGCCGCAACCAACCAAATTTTTTGCCCCGCGTATCATTCGGTCGCGGGGCTTTTTTTTGATTTTTGATCAATGAAATCTTGTGGGAGCGAGCCTGCTCGCGAATGCGGTGTGTCAGGCGACACCACCGGGGCAGATCCAATGCTTTCGCGAGCAGGCTCGCTCCTACGGGGTTAACGGTGTTCTTCAGATCGGGTGGTTTCCAGCACTGTGACGGTGGCTGTGGTGCCCGCTCGCAGGCGGTTTTTACCGGCGTAGTCGCCATCGATATCGATCCGCACCGGCACTCGCTGCGCGAGTTTTACCCAGGTGTAGCTCGGGTTGATGTTGGCCAGTAGCCGACTGCCCGGCGCGTTCTCCCGGTCGGCAATGGCGAAGGCAATGCTTTGCACGGTGCCGCCGAAAGTCTCCCCGCTCATCAATTGCACCCGCACCCGATCGCCCTCGCCGATACGCGGCAGTTTGGTTTCTTCGAAGTAACCACTGATGTAGAACGAGTCACTGTCGACCAGCGCCAACAAAGCACCGCCGCTCACCGCGTAGTCACCCTCACGGGTCAGGAGGTTGGTCACGTAACCGCTGACTGGCGACTCGACGCGGGTGCGCTGCAAGTCCAGTTCAGCCTGGGTCAATGCGGCAATCGCCAACTGCACATTGGCCTCGGCAAGACCGAGATTGGCCTGATTGCGCAACACGTCCGCCTGGGCCACGGCCACATCGGTACTGGATTTTTCCCACTCTTCGCCAGAGATCGCAAACCCCTGCTTGAGCGTACGTCGTCGGCGTTCTTCACTCTGCCGCTGCTTGAGCAAGGCTTCACTGGCAACAATGGAGGCTTGAGACTGGCCCAGCGTTGCCTTCGCGACCTCCACCGACCGTCGCGCGTGCTCCACCGCCAGGCTATAGCGCGCCGGATCGATTTCCAGCAGCAGTTGCCCCTTGGCAACATGCTGGTTGTCCTGCACCGCAAGCCTGACAATCCGCCCCGAAACGTCGGCAGACAAGGTCACGACATCCGCCCTCACCCGTGCATCCCGGGTCCACGGCGCACGGGTGTAATGCTCCCAGGCAAACCAGCCGAGTACGATCGCCAGCAGCACCACCGCCAATGTGATCAATCGCGTGAATAGCACTTTCAAGGCATCAGGCTCCCATCAGCAAAATCAGCGTGGCACACACGCAGGCATACAAGGCACCTTCGAACAGCGCCTCATGCCAGACCAGACGCAGCACGCCCAGACGCCGCAATCCCCAGTCCAGCATCATGAATATCGGGATGGCCAGCAGTAACGCCTGGGCAATGGGCGGCAGATAGACACCGCCGATTTCGAAATCAATGGGCAAGGGCTGCTTCTCCTTCCGGGACGGTACGCTGAATGTCGTCACCGTGGCGCTGCAGGAATGACACGACGATCAACAGGGCCACACGCATACGAAACAGCGACCAGACATGCTCATGGCTGGCGACGTGCAGTTCATCGAGTTCTTCGCCCAATATATGCAGGGTGGCCAACAACGGCGTCAGTTGCACGTCCTGTCGCCCGGCGACAAAGCGCCCGGTTTTGCGCACGGCCGATGCCAGACGCTGAGTAAAGGCATCTGTCAGCAGCGCATTGTTGTGTGCCTGCTGTCGCAACTGATGCATCGCCACGCCGAGTGCCACGCAAGCCAGACTGATTTCATACAGTTGCTGCATGGGCCGGCTGTTCACCGCTGGCAGCAGGCCGAGCATGCTGGTCAGGCGATCGACCATACGGCTTTCGAAGGCAAACTGTTGTTCATCGGTCGCGGGGGTTTTGGTCAGCGCATACACCTGCTCGCGCGCTTCGTTATACAGACGGCGAAGGCGCCACGCCGGGCGAAACGGGAAAATCCACGCATAGACAATCAGGGCAAGCATGGCCGCGCTGACGTAGGCGCCGGCGAATTCGAACCATTGAATCGCGGTGTTCTGTCCGGTGCCGACATTCTGCGGGCCGAGCAGCAGGAAACTCGACAATCCCAACCCCATGCCGATCCCCGCTGTTGCCGGACTCGCCAAGCCGACAGCGATCACATACAGCAGCGGTACCAGCAGTAATGCCAACAGCTCGAAATCACTGATCGCCGGTACCAGCATGAATTGATAAAAGGCTGATACCACCAGCGCCAGCCCCAAGCCTCGGGCGTAACTCTGTGCGGCCAGCAGCGGCCGCGGAAACGTCGCCATCAGCGAACAAAGAATGCCCACCAGAATCATCCCGCCTCGTGCGCCATCCCAGGCGGTTTCGATCCAGATCAACCCGGCAACCAGTAATGCGGTAAAGGCGCGGACGGCGTTCATCGAGGCCAGAGTGAAATCCAGGTGCAAGGGGCTGGCCTGACCACGATAAAGGCAACTGGCCTCCCGCCCTTCCTGAATGGCATCGCTCAACTCCAGAATCTGTTCCAGTTGCTGTAACAGCCGCGCCTGTTCCCAACGCAACGCCCATGCCAGCGAACGCAGAGTAGCGCTCATGTCTTCGGTCAGTTGCTCGGCCTTATAGGCCAACACCTCGAACTGTTGCTGCAATGTGACGATGTGATGGCGTCTATCCGGGGGCAGTGACCGCCCCTGCTCCGCCAATTGGTCGAGAAGTGCCAGTTCATCGGCACGAAGGCGTTGGATATCGAGGGGCAGATCACCCTCCCAGCGCTCGGTCAGCAGTTCGCGCTGATGCCGTAAAGCGGTCAACCGCGAGGTCAGCAGCATCAGTTGATTGCCCAGCAATAGCACCAGGTTATTGGCGCTGCGCAAACGTGGCGCATCGAAATACAAATGGCGACGCAACCCTTCCAGGGCGCTGATCTCCCCAAGCAAACGCATTTGTCGGTGTTGAAAATCGGCTTCGCTTTCCTCCGTGCGCAACACTGCCGCGGCATGGCTCGCTGCCAGCTTGATCACCTGATCAACCTTGGCGAAGTAACCTTTGGCCACGGTTTGCGGGCGCGCCGTGAGCAGGCTGACCACACAGACACAGGCCACAGCCAGCAAGGTTTCGGTGACGCGGGTAATGGCAAGGAGGAAGGTGCCATCCTGATCAGGAATAGCCAGCAACGCCACCACCACAGCGGTATAACCGCTGAGTACAAACGCCTGGGAACTGGTGTAACGCAGCAACGTGCCGCCCGCGGTACAGAGCGCCAGCCACAGAGCCAGCGTGGTAATGAACGGCAGCGGCGCCTGCGGGAAGACTGCCATGATCAATACTGCAACCGTCGCACCAAGGGTGGTGCCGATCACCTGGCCGAAACTGCGCGCCAGCGCCATGCCCGCCAACGGCTGACTGACAATGACGACCGCCATGATCGACCACTTGGGCTGATCGAGATCGAACAAAAACGCCAGATACAACGTCAACAGACCCGCCGCAATGGTACGCAGGGCAAACAGCAGTACGGCTTGACCTGGATGGATCACAACCTTGAAATAATTGAACAGAGCTTGCATGGCAACACTCAACGAAGCGACTCCTGCAAGCGTAGACACTGCATCGCATGCCTGACGGGTTTCGAAGTCGACAGAACTTGTAGGGCGATTCGCATGCTCGGTGTTTGACTCAGAGCCCGAGCTGACCGAAGCTTGCCGCTCTGCTCAAGTACGTCTGTTTTCGGAAACCTGCATGCCTCAGTCTCGTCGCTACCTGCTTATCAGTCTTGGCCTAGTCCTCATTGCCGTCGTGGTCTGGCTGTCCGTGCGCAGCACCACTGCGGTGATTCCGGATGCAATCAAACATGGCTACAGCGAAGCGTTGGGCGCCGCCCGTACCGGTGAACCGGGCGCGGCGCGTCAGTTGTATCAGCAACTGGGACGTCCGGATCTTTCGGTCAAGCGGCGTGTCTGGCTGCATGGCGAGTTGCCCAACTACCCAAGCCCACAGGCCCTGAAGCTCGCCGACGCGGATCTCCAGAACGAAGCGCCCGCGGTGCGCCTGGCGGCGATCAAAAGTGTCGTGGGCCTGGTGCCTGGCGGGCAACGCAGCCTGTTGCTGGGGCCGATGCTGGATGACGAGGATCAAACCGTTCGTTTTGCGGCAATCAATGCTCTGCTCGGCCTGTCCCCGGACGAACTGGGTCTGTATTTCGCACCGTTGCAGCAGGCAATCGATGGCTGGGAACAGGCTCTGAAGGATCAACCGGAAAGCGCCGCGTCTTATGCGCAACTGGCGCGCCTCTATATACATAACGCCGAACTCAAGGAAGCGCAGCTGGCGCTGGACAACACACTGCGGCTGGAACCCGGCAACCTGCCGGCATTGGTGATGCAGATCGACGTGCTCGACCGCCAGGGCCAGAGTGACGCCGCCCGCCAACTGCTCGCCCGACAGCTTAAAGCCCAGCCTGACTCCGCCTATCTGCAACATGCCCTCGGCCTGTGGCTGCTGCACCACGGCCAGCGTGAATATGCCTTGCTCGGCCTGTCCAAGGCGGTCGAACTGGAACCCGATAACAAGGACTACCGCTACGACCTTGCAACCACCCTGCACAGTGCGCAGGAGCTGGAAGCGGCGCAGAAACAGTTGCAGGAAATCGTCCAGCGCCACCCTGCCGACCGCAAGGCGCGGGTCTTGCTGATCAATTACTGGAAGGAAAGCGGTCAACTGCAGAACGTACAGATTTTGCTGGCTCAACTGGAGCAGTTGAACCCTGACGATCCGGCGCTGCAGCAAGGTCTCTGATCTTGCGGCAATGGGGTAAATCCTTTCGCGCTGAAGAAAAAGCGGAACTGCCATCACTGCTACGGGTCAAGTAGTTCAGGCCGTTCAATTCAGTCAGCGGTCTCGATTCCCGTAGTCATGAGAGGGCATTTTTTGTCGACATCTAACGAGTTGATCAGTGCGAAAGCCGCCACCGGTATTGTAGGCCTGGATGACATCCTCGCCGGTGGCTTGTCTCGCGGGCATGTCTTTTTGCTGGAGGGTGAACCCGGTACCGGCAAAACCACGGTCGCTTTGCATTTTCTCATGGCCGGCGCCAAAGCCGGCGAGCGCTCGTTGTACATCACGCTCTCGGAAACCGAGCGTGAACTGCGCCAAGGGGCGCTTTCCCATGGTTGGGAGCTGGACGAGAATATCCACATTTTCGAGCTGACACCCCCGGAAAGTCTGCTCAACGCTGAACATCAGCAGAGCCTGCTGTATTCCTCTGACCTGGAGTTGGGTGAGGCGACCAAGCAGATTTTCGAGGTGGTCGAACGCTTCAAACCGACGCGAGTGGTACTCGACAGCCTGTCGGAGATCCGGTTGCTGGCGCAAAGCTCCTTGCGTTATCGCCGGCAGATTCTGGCGATCAAGCATTATTTCGTGCGTTACGACGCCACAGTGCTGCTGCTCGACGACCTGACCACCGAATCCCTCGACAAGACCGTGCACAGTGTCGCCCATGGGGTGATTCGTCTTGAAGAACTGACGCCTAACTACGGTGCCGAGCGCCGACGTATTCGCGTGATCAAATACCGTGGGCAAAAATACCGCGGCGGTTATCACGACTTCACCATCATGGGTGATGGCGTGCACGTATTCCCGCGCCTGGTAGCGGCGGAGCACCGTGGTGACTATCCGCGCCTGCAATTGACCAGCGGCATCAAAGAGTTGGATGCCTTGCTCGGCGGCGGTATCGAAACCGGCTCCAGCACCCTGATTCTGGGCCCGGCAGGTACGGGCAAATCATTGATATCGATGATTTTCGCCGCCGCTGCTGTGGCTCGCGGGGAAAAAGCCGCACTGTTCATCTTCGACGAAGAGCTGGAACTGCTGTTCGAGCGCATGAGAAATATCGGCATCGATCTCAAGGCTCTGCGCGCCACCGGTAATCTGCTGATCGAGCAGGTTGACGCCGCCGAGTTGTCACCGGGTGAGTTCTCCCACCGCGTGCGTCGTTGCGTCGATGAGCGCCAGATCAAAACGGTGGTCATTGACAGCATCAACGGCTATCAGGCGGCGATGCCGGAAGAAAACGCTTTGGTGCTGCACATGCACGAGCTGCTGCTGTATCTGAACCGCAAAGGTGCGGCGACATTCATGACAGTGGCCCAGCACGGTCTGGTTGGCGACATGCAGGCGCCGGTCGACATCACTTATCTGGCTGACACGGTGATCCTGTTGCGCTACTTCGAAGCCATCGGCAAAGTCCGCCGTGCGATCTCCATTATCAAGAAGCGCACCGGCAGCCATGAATCGACAATTCGTGAATACCGGATTTCGACACAGGGCATGACCATCGGCGAACCATTGGAAGCCTTTCAAGGCGTGCTTCGCGGTGTGCCCACTTACCTCGGCGCGAGTAATCCACTGTTACAGGAACAAGGCTCGTGACAGTTGCGGTTCCGCTGTCCGAACGGGCGCTGATTCTGGCGCCCATGGGCCGCGACAGCCAGATTGCGCTGATGATTCTCAACGAGGCGGGTTACGGCGGCATGATCACCCCCGATCTCGCCACGCTGTGTACGCAACTGGAACCCGGTGCCGGGCTATTGTTGATTGCGGCAGAAGCATTGCGCGGTCCGGAAATGGAGGCGTTGTTGCACTATCTGGAGCAACAACCGGCGTGGTCGGATCTACCGATTGTGCTGCTCACCCATCACGGCGGACAGGAGCAAGGCCCGTCTTCGCACCTCCGCGGCCTGCTGGGCAACGTGACTTTCCTTGAGCGCCCTTTTCACCCGGCCACCCTGGTCAGCCTGGTATCCGCCGCCTTGCGCGGTCGACGACGACAGTATGAAGCCCGCGACCGTCTGATCGATCTCAGTGAAAGTGAACGACGCCTGCAATCGACGCTGGAAACGCTTGAGCAACAGGTCGAGGAACGCACCGCCCAACTGCGGCACAACGAAGAAGCGTTGCGCCAGTCGCAGAAAATGGAAGCGGTCGGCCAGCTCACCGGCGGTATCGCCCACGACTTCAACAACATGCTTACCGGCATCATCGGCAGCCTTGAATTGCTGCGTCGGCGCCTGGCGCGAGGTCGCACCGAAGACCTCGACAGCCTGATCGATCTGGGTGTGACCTCCGCTAATCGTGCCGCCGGCCTGACCCATCGGCTTCTGGCGTTTTCGCGCAGACAATCGCTCGATTCGAAAGCCGTACAGATGAACACCCTGGTGCTGTCGATGAGTGAGCTATTGCAGCGCAGTCTCAACGAAAGCATTCAGCTGGACATGCGTCTTGACGACAAGTTGTGGGTCGCCGAAGCGGATCCCAATCAACTGGAAAGCGCCCTGCTCAACCTGGTGATCAATGCCCGCGACGCCATGCCCGAGGGCGGCAAACTGGTGGTCGAGACCAGTAATCAGGTACTGCACCGTGACTTTACTCAGGCCTACTCCAATCTTGAGCCTGGTGATTACGTGATGTTGAGCGTCACCGATAACGGCAGCGGCATGCCGCAGAGTGTGGTAAGCCGTGCATTCGATCCATTTTTCACCACCAAGCCGATCGGTCAGGGTACCGGTCTGGGCCTGTCGATGATCTACGGTTTCAGCAAGCAGTCGCGTGGGCACGTCTCGATCGACAGCGAAATCGATCAGGGCACGACGGTCAAACTTTACTTGCCGCGGTTCCGTGGCGAAGAACTCGAACTTCCCGTTTCCGATACCGAGCAGGCTCCCCAAGCCATAGATGGCGAGACCGTGCTGATCGTCGAAGACGACCCGGCCGTACGCGTGCTGGTCAGTGCGGTACTCAGTGAATTGGGTTATGCATTTGTGGAGGCCGGAGACGCCGACGGCGCCTTGCCGATTCTCAATTCAGCGCAACGCATTGATCTGCTGATCAGCGACGTCGGTCTGCCGGGCATGAATGGTCGGCAACTTGCGGAGATTGGCCGGCAATACCGGCCGGGGTTGAAAGTGTTGTTCATCACCGGCTACGCCGAACATGCGGCCGTGCGTGGCGGATTCCTCGACTCAGGGATGCAGATGATCACCAAACCATTCACTTTTGACCTATTGACCGCCAAGGTGCGGGAGATGATCAAAAGCTGAAACCGCCGAAACACTGAAACTGTAGGAGCTGCCGAAGGCTGCGATCTTTTGATCTTGTTCTTGATCATCAACATCAAAAGATCGCAGCCTTCGTCAGCTCCTACAGGGCTTTACGCGAGCAACTCCTGAATCTTTTCCTGCAACACATCCAGATCGAACGGTTTCTCCAGAATCGGCGCCTTGCGCGTAATCGGGCTGCCGGTCTCGCGGATTTCCTGCGGGTAACCGCTGATGAAAATCACCTTCAGATCAGGACGCAGCTTTACCGCAGGTTCAGCAATCTGCACGCCGGAAATACCGCCAGGCAGGCGAAAGTCGGTGATCAACATGTCCAGATGTGGCTTGCTCGCGAGAATTTCGAAGGCCTGCTCGCCGTTTTCGGCCTGCAGCACGCGATAGCCCTGGCCCGACAGGTAATCTGTCAGAACCATCAAGATAACCGGTTCGTCCTCGACGACGAGTACTACATCTTGCGCATCTACACTCATGGGAAGCCTTTGTTCGGTCAATAGCTGCTGATACGACCGTGTGGTCACTCAGAGGTTGCGTCGGATGTGCCGTTTTCCTCGACCGGCAGACAAACGCGAAACAGGGCGCCCTCGTGGATTTGACTCTCGACGACGATGGAACCGCCATGGGCGGTGACGATCTGCTCGGAAATGAACAGACCCAGTCCGAGGCCGGCCACTACCGTCTTGGCGGAGACCCGTTCGAACTGTTGGAAAATGCGCTTCTGGTTCTCTTCGCTGATGCCGATTCCGTGGTCCTGAACCTCGACCCGCGCCTGGTTGCCCTGACGGTAAACGCGCACCTGAATCGGGCTTCTGCCACCGTAACGCAAGGCATTGGTCAACAGATTGGAAATGACCTGCTCGATGCGAAACTCATCCCAGCAACCCTCCACCGGATGCTCCGCTTCGAAGGAAACGGTGGTTTCCGCTGCCTCAATCTGCTGCGCGAAGTTCTGCAGCAGATTGCTCACCAACTGCACCAGATCAAAACGACTTGGACGGATCGACAGCTTGCCGGTGCGAATCCGCGACACGTCGAGCATGTCCTCTATCAGCCGGATCAGGCTTTTGATCTGTCGCTCATCGCGATCGACCATGGCGTGCATCTTGTCGAGGGTGAACGCTGCGGCGTTGTCCCGCGCCAGGTGCATCTTGCGCAATTGGGTTTCAAGTATCAGGCCGTTGAGCGGCGTGCGCACTTCGTGAGCGACGATTGACATGAAGTCATCGCGCATCCGCACCGCTTGCTCAAGTTCAAGCTGGGTGCTCTGCAACCGTTGCAGCAGTGCCTCCTGCTCGCGCCGGGCCTGCTCCAGGGCTTCGACCTGTTGCTTCATGGCTTTGCTCTGGCGGTACAGGTCGACAAACACATTGACCTTGCTTTTTACCGCGTGGATATCCAGCGGCTTGTGCAGGAAGTCCACCGCGCCGCTTTCGTAGCCTTTGAACGCGTAGTTCAGTTCACGGCCGGCGGCGCTGACGAAAATGATCGGGATGTTCTTGGTTTTCTCGGTACCGCGCATCAACTCCGCCAGTTCGAAGCCGTTCATGCCCGGCATCTGCACGTCGAGAATGGCCATGGCGAACTCGTGTTGCAGCAGCAGCGACAGTGCCTCGTCCGCCGACAGCGCTTTGTAAACAGTGCGGTCTTCGCGTTTGATCAGGGCTTCGAGAGCCAGCAGGTTCTCGGGCAGATCGTCGACGATCAGCAGTTTTGCCTGGATATTACTCAGCATGCGATTCGTTCCAGCTCGACTAGCAGACGGCCGATGCCGTGAATGGGTAAGACATGATCCGGCGGCTGAATTTTCAGCGCGGCCAGAGGCATAGTGGCGACCTGAGCGTCTTCGGGGTCTTGCACGATGGTCAGCCCGCCATGGCGTTTGACCTGAGCAAGACCGCGCGCACCATCGTGATTGGCGCCCGTCAGCAACACAGCCGCCAGCCTGGTTCCGTAGACATCGGCGGCGGATTCGAAGAGGTAATCGATCGATGGCCGGGAATGATGAAGGCGGTCCTCAAGGCTCAAGGACAGACTGCGATCCTGTTCCACGGACAGGTGATAACCGGGAGTGGCGAAATACACCGTACCGGCCTCGATGTCCTGTTTGTCCGTCGCCTCTTCCACCGGCAGCAGCAGACGCCGGGCAAACACCTCGGCCAATTGGCTGCGGCGCTCTTCAGGCAAGTGCAGCACGATGATGATCGGCAACACAAACCCCTTGCGCAAAGGGCCAAGCAGATTCATCAATGCTTCGACACCACCGGCCGAAGCACCGACCACAATAGCCTCGATTCGAGGCAGATCCGTGGTGTCGTTCATGATTTGCGGTAGATCCGTTCTTGTTTCACCAAGGGCTCGAACTGGTTGGCGTAGCTGGAAAAATCCAGCGTCTCTTTGCTGCCGAGCACCAGAAAACCGCGATGGCAAAGCGACTCATGGAACAACCCGAACGCCCGATCCTGAAGTTTCTTGTTGAAGTAGATCAACACGTTGCGGCAAGAAATCAATTGGGTTTCCGAGAACACACTGTCGGTGGCCAGGCTGTGATCAGCGAACGTCACGTTTTCGCACAGGCTCTTGTCGAAAATCGCGTAACCATAAGCGGCGGTGTAGTAGTCGGCAAATGAACACTGCCCCCCGGCCTGCTGGTAGTTGGCGGTATAGGCGCGGACGTTCTCCATCGAGAAAATCCCTTGCTTGGCCTTGTCCAGCGAGCGCGGATTGATGTCCGTAGCGTAAATGATCGTGCGATCAAGCAGGCCTTCTTCGCGCAGCAGAATCGCCATCGAATAGACCTCCTCGCCGGTGCTGCATCCGGCGATCCAGATTTTGATCGACGGATAGGTCCTGAGCAGCGGCACCACTTCCTTGCGAATCGCCAGAAAGTGCGACGGGTCGCGAAACATCTCGCTGACGGGAATCGTCAACAATTGCAGCAATTGCATGAACGCGGTCGGGTCGTGCAGGACTTTTTCCTGCAACGCCGAAATGGTCGCGCACTCGAACTGGCTCAACGCGTGTTGCACCCGGCGCTTGATCGAAGCGCCTGAGTAATCGCGAAAATCGTAGCTGTACTTGAGGTAGATTGCCTCGATCAACAGCCGCAATTCGATTTCACTGTTTCGTTCCACGGAGTGACTACGTTCCACTAAATGCGTTCCATCTTCGGTAACCACACGCGAATCAGCGAGAACAGGCGATCCAGGTCGATGGGCTTGGCCAGGTAATCATTGGCACCCGCCTGCAGGCAGCGCTCCTGATCGTCCTTCATAGCCTTGGCCGTCACGGCAATGATTGGCAGTTTGCGCCAGCGCGGATCCTTGCGGATTTCAATGGTGGCTTCGAAACCGTCCATTTCCGGCATCATCACGTCCATCAACACCAGATCGATGTCCTCGACTTCGTTCAACTTCTCAATCGCTTCACGGCCGTTACGGCCGATCACCACGACCGCACCTTTGGTTTCAAGGGCACTGGTCAAAGCGAAAATGTTGCGTACATCGTCATCGACCAGCAGCACTTTGCGACCCTCGAAGACCTTGTCGCGGCTGCGCGCGGTCTTGAGCATCTTCTGCCGTTCATGGGACAACTGCGATTCGACTTTGTGCAAAAAGAGTGTGACCTCATCGAGCAGACGCTCCGGCGACCGTGCGCCCTTGATGATGATCGAACGCGAGTATTTGCGCAGGTCTGCCTCTTCATCGCGCGTCAGGTTACGACCGGTATAGACGATGACTGGCGGGAACGAGCAGATGTCTTCGGTGGACATGCGCTTGAGCAGTTCATTGCCAAGCATGTCCGGCAGCTTCAGGTCGATGACCATGCAGTCGAAAATCGTCGTGCGCAGCAAATTCAGGGCGTCTTGCGCCAGGCCCACGGCGGTGATCTCGATGTCTTCGTCACCGATCAGCCGGGCGATGCTCTCGCGCTGCAGATCGTCGTCCTCGACCAGCAACACTCGCTTGACCTTCTGGGTCAGTTTGGCTTCCAGACGGGCAAACACATCCTTGAGCTCTTCGCGGGTAGTCGGTTTGACCGCGTAGCCAATGGCCCCCATGTGCATCGCCGCTTCGACGCGGTCCTCGACCGAAATCACATGCACAGGGATGTGGCGGGTTTCGGCGTGTTCCTTCAAGCGTTGCAATACGGTCAGACCGGAGTGATCCGGCAGGCGCATGTCGAGCAGGATCGCGTCCGGCACGTACTCGCGAGCCAGGTCGTAACCTTCATCGGCACCATGGGCAACCAGACACTGATAACCGAGTTCATGCGCCAGATCGTAGAGGATGTGCGCAAAGTTAGGCTCGTCCTCCACCACCAGGATGCAGCGAGTGGCGAAAGGAGCCTTGTCACGGTCATCGGCGAAACGCGGAATGTGCACTGGCGCAAGCGGCGAAACCGAAACAGCAGGTGCAACGGGCGCGGTCACCGCTGGTGCTGGCGGGGTGAAGGTCAACGGTGCGCTCGATACATCGCTGAGCTCGTTGTACTGCTGCGGCAACACCAGCGTGAACACACTGCCCTGCCCCGGCACACTGCTGACGCTGATGGAACCGCCCAGCAAGGTCGCCAGATCCCTGGAGATCGACAGGCCAAGCCCGGTGCCGCCGTACTTGCGGTTGGTGGTGCCGTCAGCCTGGCGGAACGCTTCGAAAATGCTTTCCTGTTGATCGGCGGCAATGCCGATACCCGAATCGCGCACGATGAACGCGATGCGATCGTTGGGCTGACCGCTGATCGTCAGGCTGACCGCGCCTTGCTCGGTGAACTTGAGGGCGTTGGACAGCAAGTTCTTGATCACCTGTTCCAGGCGCTGGCGGTCGGTGAACAGCGTAGTTGGCGCGTCCGATTGCAATGCGACAGTGAATGTCAGGCGTTTGTCCGCCGCCAGCGGTTCGAACACGCTGCGCAGGCCATCGGCCAGACGCGCGACGCTGGTGGTTTCCGGAATCACTTCAAGCTTGCCGGCCTCGACCTTGGAGATATCGAGGATGTCGTTGATCAAGTTGAGCAGATCGTTGCCGGCGGAGTAGATCGACTCGGCGAACTTGACCTGTTCGGCGCTGAGATTGTCCTGCGGGTTTTCCGCCAGCAACTTGGCCAGAATCAACGAACTGTTCAGCGGCGTGCGCAGTTCGTGGGACATGTTGGCGAGAAATTCGGACTTGTACTTGCTTGAGCGCTGCAGTTCTTCGGCGCGCTCTTCGAGCTGCACCTGAGCCTGATTCAGTTCGGTGTTTTTCAGATCCATGGCGTCGCGTTGCTCGGCCAGGGTCTGCGCCTGTTCGGCCAGCTGCTCGTTGGTCTGCTCCAGTTCGACTTGCTGGGTCTCCAGATGCGCCTGGGACTCCTTGAGAATCCGCGATTGTTCTTCCAGCTCTTCGTTGGCGGTTTTCAGCTCTTCCTGCTGCACCTGCAACTCTTCGTTGAGCTGCTGGGTTTCGGCCAACACTTCCTGCAAGCGCTGACGATAGCGCGCAGCTTCAATGGAGGTACCGATGTTGCCGGCAATCAACTCCAGCAGTTCGATATCGCGGTCATTGAGCGGCCGCAGGAAACCCAATTCGATCACGCCGTTGACCCGATCATCATCGCTGGTGGGCACCACCAGCACACTGTGCGGCAAGCCTTCACCCAGCCCGGAGCTGACTTTGAAGTAGTCGGACGGCACCGAATCGAGACGAATCAGCCGCGCCTGCTGCGCCACTTGGCCGACGATGCCCTCGCCGCTGTAGATCGACTGTTCCTGCTCTTCCTGCTCACGGGAGAAGCCATAAGTCGCCACACGCTTGAGGCCGCCGTGCTCTTCACGCACATACAGCGCGGCTACGGCGGTGCCGAGGTATTGCGCACAGAATTGCAGAATATTGCGCCCCAACAGATTCAGCGTCAGTTGTCCCAGCACCTGTTCGGCCAGTTCGGTCTGACCATTGCGCAACCACGCCTGCTGTTCCAGACGCACGGCACTGGCTTGCTGTGCGGCCAGATTGGCGCCGTAGCTGGTCGACAGATTGACCAGATCACGTCGGCCGATATAAGCCAGCAAACCACTGATACCGGCGATGAACACGAGGTAAAGGCTGATGCTCCAGATTGTGGTGCGGCGCACCTCTTCATTGCGCGTCGTACGCAAGACCTGTTCGGTCTCGATAACGTCTTCGAATTGCTTGCGGATTTCGTCCGTCAGGCGCTTGCCACGCCCTGCCTTGACCGCGCCGCGGTAATCGCCACTGGATCGCTGCAGATCGATCATCGATTGCGCGTAATTGGCCCACTCGGTCTGCAACGCCTGGAGGCGGCGCAGACGATCGGTTTGCACCGGATTGTCGGCAGTCAGTTCGAGCAAGGTATTGAGCGCCACGGTGATACGCGGCTTGGCCGTCTCGTAAGGGTCGAGGAAGTGCTCGTCGCCGCTGAGCAGATAACCGCGCATGCCGGTTTCCAGGTCCACAGTGAGCTTCACCGCTTCATTGGCGTTATTGATCACTCGGTCGGTGTGCTCCACCCACTGGATAACCGACAGCAGATAAGTGATCAGCGACACGAAGAACACGGCACTGAGTACACCGACGCCCAAGGGCAGACTGATGTTGCGACTCAGGAGTTTGCGAAACCGTTGCTCATCAACCGTAGACGGAGAGGACATGGGGCAGCCTTGTCGAACTGTTGAAAACCCGAGAGTTTGCCCCAAAACGGTGGTATGGATCCATTTTTCTCACAGCTTTGGCAGCAAATTCCTACATTTGCTCGCGTCTAGAGACACGCCAACAGTTATCCTTGCCTGGCCATTTGCAGTAAATGTTTTTTGTATCAAACCGGGAACTTATGGCCATGCGCCACTTACTCATGCATGAGCCCGGCAGATTCGACCGGCCGATACCCTGAATTTCCATCTTTGAGAGCCTCTATTATGTCCACCCCAGCGTCCATCATCCTTGTAGTAGAAGACGATGCCATTGTGCGCATGCTGATCGTCGATGTGCTGGAGGAGTTGGAGTACAAGGTGCTGGAGGCTGACGGCAGCGAACAGGCGCTGGAGTTTCTCAATGACGAGAACCAGAACATTGATTTGATGATGACCGATGTAGGTTTGCCGGGTATGGATGGTCGTGAGTTGGCGACTCAGGCACGCATCGTGCGCCCCGCCCTGCCAATCCTGTTTGCCAGTGGTTACGCTGAAAGTATCGAAGTGCCCGAAGGCATGCAGGTCATCGGCAAACCCTTTTCGATCGATCAATTGCGCGACAAAGTAAAAAGCATCACTCAATAAACAACTCAACGGACCGCCCCTTTCAAACAACTTCAAGGGGCAGTCCGGCCTCATATTTTCGCGAATAAGATACAAGCTGGCGAGCTGTTGAAGTTCGGGGGTGATCGACAAAGTTGCCGAGTTGTCAGCTGTCGCGCCGCTGTCGCCAATAAATGGGTACTACCAGAGCTTCTACTCGGCAGAGTTCGACCGTCTGGTGAACTTCGTGAATATTACACGGTGGCGAAATTCGATGACGCCAGGGTCGGCGACATCCTCGTGCATGAGATGTCTCATGGTGCGCCGGACACGCTTGATTTGTACTACGGTGAAATAATACGAGGTGCCCCCCCGGCAGAATACAACGCGGTCGGGTTACTGGAATTTGCCAGAGACGCGCACAAGGCCCATCCTCAGAATCTCAGTAACCCCCATTTCCGCTTAGGTGTTTTAGAGGGTTACGAGGAGTTTAAAGCGACGATTTCGAGCCGACCAAAAATCGTACAAGAGCACCCTGCGTTGTTAAACGCCGAATCTTATTCATTGGCGGTTTCGTTGATCGACCAACATACAGCCAACTATGCAACATTTATGTTCAACCTATCCATCATCACCAACTCGATCAATAACACAGCTCCCGGCGAATTTCTTTCCGGGCCGATCCTGCTCAATCTGGCCAAACCAAACTTTTAAACCCCGCATATTTTCCGGGCCGCAACACTGACAGAGGGCGCAGGCAACCACCACTGTGGTTTAATTGCGCCCTTTTTTCGCCCACGCTTTGCTGCATAGGATCACCGCTAATGACTCAGCCCGTTACCAAAGTCCTGGTCATCGGATATGTCTGGCCCGAACCGCGCTCGTCCGCCGCCAGTGGCCACGTCATGCAGATCCTCGAAACGTTTTTGCAACAGGGTTGGGACATCACCTTCAGCAGTCCCGCCGGCCCCGGCGAACATAAGGCAGACCTCTCTACGCTGGGTATTCGCGAAGTATCCATTGAACTCAACAACAGCAGTTTCGACGTATTCATCAGTGAACTGGCGCCGGATATTGTGCTGTTCGACCAGTTCATGATGGAGGAGCAGTTCGGCTGGCGGGTTGAAAAGCACTGCCCCGAGGCCCTGCGTGTGCTGGAAACCTCCGACCTGCAGAGCCTGCGACATGCCCGCCATCAGCGGCTCAAGGACCACCTGAAAGCCAACAGCGATCAGGACGACTTCAGCGAGCTGTTTGCGCCGGCATTGCGCGAAGAGTTTGAGTTGATGGCCGATACTGATCTGGCCAAACGGGAAATCGCGGCGTTGTACCGCTGCGATCTGAACCTGATGATCTCCGAAGTTGAAATCGAGTTGCTGGTCGAGCAATTCGGCTTGCCGCGTCAGTTGTTGCATTGGTGCCCACTGATGATTGACCTGCCAGGTGCCCCCCCTGCGGCCTTCACCGATCGAGCGCACTTTGTAAGCATCGGCAACTTCCGGCACGCGCCCAACTGGGATGCGGTGCTCTGGATGAAATCCATCGTCTGGCCACTTATACGTCAGCAATTGCCGCAAGCGCAGTTGCACATCTATGGCGCGTACACACCGCCCAAGGCCACGGCGTTGCATAACGCTGCGCAGGGTTTTCACATGATGAACTGGGCCGAAGACGCGTTGCAGGTCATGTCCGCCGCCCGGGTTTGCCTGGCCCCGCTGCGCTTCGGCGCCGGTATAAAGGGCAAACTGGTTGACGCCATGCTGTGCGGCACACCGAGTGTCACCACCCCCATTGGAGCGGAGGGCATGCATGCCGGTCAGCCGTGGCCCGGTGCCGTCGCGCTTTCAGCGACCGAGTTGGCCAACCAGGCCGTTCGCCTCTATCAGGATGAAACGCAGTGGCAGGCGAGCCAATTGGCGGCAAACACCTTGCTCGGCGAGCGCTACCAACGGGCAGTGCATGGTCAGGCGCTGATCGAAAAGCTGCGTGATTGCCAACTGAACTTGCCGACACTCAGAGCCAATAACTTTATCGGCAGCATGTTGCGGCATCATGCGCACAAAAGCACTCAATATATGGCGCAATGGATTGAAGCAAAAAACCGCAATACGTCGCCAACGTGACGACCAGTAACCGGTCGTGACGACACACACTGCATAACTACCGATATTGGCCAAACAAATATCAAGCGCTATAACCATCCGCTCTCGCATCAATAATGACTTTCATTAATCACTTGTGCCGGATGGATAACATGACGCAATTCAACAGACAAAAACTGCCTCTTTACGAGTGGATGAAAGCAGCCCCGGAAATCGACACACTTTCACTCAATGAGCTGACATTGCCAGGCACCCATAACGCCGGTTGCGACCTGGAAGCCGACTATTCCAATGTATTCATGCGTAACTGGTTCGCCTGCCAGGACGTATCCTTTTACAGTCAGCTCAACCGCGGCGCCCGGGCGCTTGATGTGCGCCTGGTCTACAACCCCCATGCGAACGGGCTTGAAAAGTTCCGGTTTGTACACGACAAGACCTGGTCTTCGCGCACGCTGGCCGACCTTGTTCGCGACATCAAAGCGTTTCTCGAGAGAAGTTTTAATGAGTTCATCATTTTGGACTTTCACAAAATCGAACACGGCGCTGAACCCTTCGATTTCAAATACTTCAATGAGCTAATGAAGGCGCAACTGGGTGAGCACATCATCCCTACTGCCAACAGACACCTGACACTTGGCCAATTAAAGGACGTCAGTCGACTTCAGCGAGTGCTGGTCACCGCACCTGCCAACCGCCACCTGGACCGAACCGTCTTCGGCGCGCAAATAACCCATCAATGGGCTGGCAGTGACTTTCTGAAAGTTGTCGGAGATACCCTGGAGCAGATAGCTCAACCCCAACACACGCGCCTGCAGGCGTTCATTGCCAGAGTGTTGGCTGAGCCTCGCGAAAAGTCGGCACCCTGGTCGCTGTCGGCAGCCATCTATGACGCTGGCGGGCCTGTCAGAATGCTTGATCAGCTCGACACGTGGTTCGATCCAGACAACAGTGACTGGGCAGAAAAATGCAGCATTATCAACTTCGATTTCATAAAAAACTCAAACCTCGTTTATTTCTGCTATCAGGCGAATATCAAGAAGGCCTTTGAAAAATCCCGAGGGTATTCTTCCTATATCCTCCGCCATTCAAACAGCGATAAACAGTAAACCAAGTGAATCATGTTCGCCAAGTAACAAAGAAAAATCACTTGGCGACATTACATAGCGCACGCCCGCATCCACCGATACACGAATTGCATTAAACAAAGCATTGGCCAAACAAGCCCCAGACACTATAAACATCCTGCGCGCACAACTTCTATAACTTTACGCAGGACAATGAAATGCTTAACACCAAACTCGAAAACATTCCACTTAATCAATGGATGTCCGCCATCCCGCAACTTGATAACTTGTCCCTTTTTGAACTGACACTGCCTGGAACGCATAATGCCGGCTGTGACTGGAAAGCCTCGTACGCATTGCTTCCAGGCAAACACTTCATCGCCTGCCAGGATGATTCTTTCTACGCGCAACTCAACCTTGGCGCGCGAGCACTGGATGTTCGCCTGGAGTATCACGACAAAGCCAAAGGCTTCAGTCAGTTCCGCTTTCAGCACGACGGGTATCTTACTTCGCGAACCCTTGAAGATCTTGTTCGCGATGTCAACAGATTCCTCTCGGAAAGGCCGGATGAATTCATCATCCTCGACTTTCATGAACTGAAAAAAGGTGACAGTGAGTTCAACTTCATCAAGTTCAGGGATTTGATGCTGCAACATCTAGGCGAACGCATGATTCCCCCCCATAACGTGTACCGCTCACTTGGCCAGCTCAAACAATCAAGCGCTCTGCAAAGAGTCCTGGTTACAGCGTCGATGCCGTGGAACGCAAACGACAATCGGTTTTACTCACCAATCAACCACAAATGGATCGGCCAAAGCCTTGTCAGCACCACTGACCTGCACCAATTCATTACAAAGGTGATGGCCGAGCCCAGGAGCAGGCAACGCCTCTGGTCGCTCTCTGCTACGTGTTTTACGTTTCCCGGCGGGCCAAAGCGAATTCTTAATGATCTGGACACCTGGTTCTCCCCGGACAGGACAGGCTGGGCGAAGCTGTGCAACATCATCAATTTCGATTTTATTAAAGACTCGAAAATTGTGTTTTATTGCTGTCTGGCCAATCTTGAGAAAGCTAACGAGAAGGCGCAGTAACGCTGCGCGTGCAGTCTGGTTGAGTCAGCTCCATGGAATGCCCTCGCAACGAACTGGCGCACGCCACGGCAAACGAGGCATGATCGGCGGGCGATAATAAAAAAAGCTGCCCGCCATGACCCGAACCGCCCGCGTGACCGACCCTTCATACGAGTTGATGGATGACCATAACGGGTTGTCCATCATCTACCGCCAGCACGGCTTCCCCTGCCCGCTGGTACGTTGGCATTTCCACAAGGAATACGAACTGCATCTGATCGTCGCCAGCGCCGGAAAGGTGTTCATCGGCGACTACATCGGCAACTTCTACCCCGAAACCCTGTTTCTCACCGGGCCCAATCTGCCGCACAACTGGATCAGCCAGGTAGCTGAAGACGAAGTGGTTGAAAAGCGCGACATGCTGGTCAACTTCACCGATGAATTGTTCGAAGACGGCCATCAGGTTTTCGCCGAACTCAAATCCCTTGCACCGCTGCTGGAGCGTGCGCAGTACGGTATCGAATTCCGCTGCAAGCACACGATTCGCCAAGCGATGACGCTGATGCAGCGCATTGCCGATTCCAGAGGCATTACCCGCCTCGGCCACTTCTTTATCCTGATGGAATTGCTCGCTGCGAGTGACGACTATCAATTACTCTCGGGCGCCACTAACACGCAACTGGCCGATGAACACAACATCGACCGCACCAACCGCGCCGTGGACTACATCTTTGCGCACTACGCCCGGGATATTTCACTGGAGGAAGTCGCGGAACATCTGGGTATGACACCCACTTATTTCAGCCGAGTGTTCAAACAGGCCACCGGGCGCAACTTCATCGAGTTCGTCAATCGCCTGCGCATCAGCAAATCCTGTGAACTGCTGGCTGACGGCGACAAACCGGTGACCGACGTGTGCTTCGAATCCGGCTTCAACAACATTTCCAATTTCAATCGGCGTTTTCAGCAGCTCAAGGGCATGACGCCGTCGCATTATCGACGGCTCGCGGTGCAGCGCCTGACCGAACAGAACCGCCTCTGACAACACAATTCCACTGTAGGAGTGAGCCTGCTCGCGATAGCGGTGTGACAGCTTGCAGAAATGTTGGCTGACATTCCGCTATCGCGAGCAGGCTCACTCCTACAAGGGGCTGTGTCGACATCAGAAACCTGTACTCATTCGATGGCGCCTCCCCGCTGGAAAGCCCTGCCCTGCGTTGCCCCCACAAAAGCCCAGTGCAAAAAAGTATCGATAAAAGTGCTAGGGATGATTTGTCAGCCCTGCGATTGAAGGCTGTAATCAGTGCACATTCTTCCTGTCGTCGGAAGACACAAAAACAATAACTGTCCTTCTGCCTCCCACCGGACGCAGAAAAGGAGTGCACGATGCAACCCACTGCAAAAGCTCTGCTTGCCCTCACCTGCATGACCCTCAGCAGCGTCAGCCTTGGCGCCCAGACGCTGACCATCGCCACCGTCAACAACAGCGACATGATCCGTATGCAAAAGCTCTCGAAAACCTTCGAGACCGAGCATCCGGACATCAAACTCAATTGGGTGGTGCTGGAAGAAAACGTCCTGCGCCAACGCCTGACCACCGACATCGCCACTCAGGGCGGTCAGTTCGACGTGTTGACCATCGGCATGTACGAAGCGGCACTGTGGGGCGCCAAGGGTTGGCTGGAACCGATGAAGGATCTGCCGGCCAGTTACGCCCTCGACGATGTGTTCCCGTCGGTGCGTGAAGGCCTGTCGGTCAAGGGTTCGCTGTACGCCCTGCCGTTTTATGCGGAAAGCTCGATCACCTATTACCGCACCGACCTGTTCAAGGATGCCGGCCTGACCATGCCCGAGCGTCCGACCTGGGAGCAGATCGCCGGTTTCGCCGAAAAACTCACTCACAAAGACAAGGAGCAATACGGCATCTGCCTGCGCGGCAAGGCCGGTTGGGGCGAGAACATGGCGCTGATCACCACGGTTGCCAACGCCTATGGCGCGCGCTGGTTCGATGAACAGTGGAAGCCGGAATTCAGCGGGCCGGAATGGAAAAACGCGCTGAACTTCTACGTCGACACCATGAAGAAATCCGGCCCGCCGGGCGCCTCCAGCAACGGTTTCAACGAAAACCTCGCGTTGTTCAACAGCGGCAAATGCGCAATGTGGGTCGATGCCAGCGTTGCCGGCTCGTTCGTCACCGACAAGACCCAGAGCAAGGTTGCCGATCACGTCGGCTTCACCTTCGCCCCGCATCAGGTCACCGACAAGGGTTCGGCCTGGTTGTATTCATGGGCGCTGGCGATCCCGACCAGCTCCAAAGCCAAAGACGCGGCGAAAGAGTTCAGCGCCTGGGCTACTTCCAAAGAGTACGGTGCGCTGGTGGCCAAGACCGACGGCATCGCCAACGTACCGCCGGGGACTCGCGCCTCGACCTACAGCGATGCCTACATGAGCGCCGCGCCGTTCGCCAAGGTCACGCTGGAATCGCTCAAAGCGGCTGACCCGAGCAAACCGACGCTGAAACCGGTGCCGTACATCGGCATTCAACTGGTGACCATTCCTGAATTCCAGGCCGTGGGTACGCAGGTGGGCAAGCTGTTCTCGGCGGCGCTGATCGGCCAGACCACGGTGGATCAAGCCCTGGCTGCTGCGCAGCAAACCACTGAACGCGAGATGAAGCGCGCCGGTTATCCCAAGTAACCGCTGAACGACTTGCTCCTGCCTCCTGTGGGAGCGAGCCTGCTCGCGAAGGCGTCATGCCAGCCAATACACATGGCACTGATCCCGCGCTTTCGCGAGCAGGCTCGCTCCTACATGGGATCTCCATAGGTCTGTATGACTCGGTTGTGATCGCCATGAATACTTCAACTGCCAAAGCCCACCTCGACCTGTCGCAACCTGCGCGCAAGGTCCGCGTACGCAACCCCGGCTGGTTTCTGGTCAGCCCTTCGGTGGCCCTGTTGCTGCTGTGGATGATCGTGCCGCTGGGCATGACCATTTACTTCTCGATGATCCGCTACAACCTGCTCTACCCAGGTGAAAACGAATTCGTCGGGCTGGAGAACTTCAGCTATTTCCTGACCGACTCGGGCTTCATGCCCGGCGCCACCAACACGCTGTTGCTGGTCGGTAGCGTGTTGCTGATCAGTGTGGTGTTGGGCGTATTGATCAGCGCGTTGCTCGAGGCCAGTGAATTCCTTGGTCGCGGCATCGTCCGGGTCATGCTGATTTCACCGTTTTTCATCATGCCCACGGTCGGTGCGCTGATCTGGAAGAACCTGATTTTCCATCCGGTATCGGGGATCCTTGCCTACATCTGGAAGCTGTTCGGCGCGCAGCCGGTGGACTGGCTCGCCCATTACCCCTTGCTGTCGATCATCATCATTGTCTCGTGGCAATGGCTGCCCTTCGCCATCCTGATTCTGATGACCGCGATGCAGTCCCTCGACCAGGAACAGAAAGAGGCCGCGCGCCTCGACGGTGCGGGGCCGATCGCGATCTTCTGGCACCTGACCCTGCCGCATCTGGCGCGGCCAATTGCCGTGGTGGTGATGATCGAAACGATCTTCCTGCTGTCGGTCTTCGCTGAGATTTTCACCACCACCAACGGCGGCCCCGGCTACGCCTCGACCAACCTCGCCTACCTGATCTACAACCAGGCGCTGGTGCAGTTCGACGTCGGCATGGCGTCGGCGGGCGGCTTGATTGCCGTGGTCATCGCCAACATCGCCGCGATCATTCTGGTGCGGATGATCGGCAAAAACCTGACTGACAAAGCCTGAGGCCTCCATGACCCTTCAACAATCCCGCCGGCTGCAAAGCCTGCTGCTCGGCACCCTGGCCTGGGCCATCGCGATCGTGATCTTCTTCCCGATCTTCTGGATGCTGATGACCAGTTTCAAAACCGAAATCGACGCGTTCGCCACACCGCCGCAGTTCATTTTCACGCCGACACTGGAGAACTACCTGCACATTAATGAGCGCAGCGATTACTTCAGTTTCGCCTGGAACTCGGTGGTGATCTCCTTCAGCGCCACGGCCCTGTGCCTGTTGATCGCGGTGCCGGCGGCGTACTCGATGGCGTTCTACGAAACCCAGCGCACCAAAGGCACGCTGCTGTGGATGCTCTCGACCAAGATGCTGCCACCGGTGGGCGTGCTGATGCCGATCTACCTGCTGGCGAAGAGCTTTGGCCTGCTCGACACGCGCATCGCGCTGATCGTGATCTACACGCTGATCAACCTGCCGATAGTGGTCTGGATGGTTTACACCTACTTCAAGGACATCCCCAAAGACATCCTCGAAGCCGCCCGCCTCGACGGCGCCACACTGTGGCAGGAAATGGTCCGCGTGCTGCTGCCGATCGCCAAGGGCGGCCTCGCCTCGACCGTGCTGCTGTCGTTGATTCTGTGCTGGAACGAGGCGTTCTGGTCGCTGAACCTGACCTCGTCGAAAGCCGCGCCACTAACGGCATTGATCGCCTCGTATTCAAGTCCGGAAGGCTTGTTCTGGGCCAAGTTGTCGGCGGTGTCGACCCTGGCGTGTGCGCCGATTCTGATCTTCGGCTGGATCAGCCAGAAACAACTGGTACGCGGCCTCTCCTTTGGCGCCGTGAAATGAATATCCCGAATCCAACCCTATCCCCTGTGGGAGCGAGCCTGCTCGCGAAAGCGGAGTGTCATTCAACCCTGATGGCGACTGACACGACCCCTTCGCGAGCAGGCTCGCTCCCACAAAAAAGCCTGCAAGGCTCATACGAATAACAACATTGCGGAGGCCCATCATCATGGCCAACCTGAAAATCAAGAATCTGCAAAAAGGCTTCGAAGGCTTCTCCATCATCAAAGGCATCGACCTGGAAGTGAACGACAAGGAATTCGTAGTCTTCGTCGGCCCATCCGGTTGCGGGAAATCCACCCTGCTGCGGCTGATTGCGGGTCTGGAAGAAGTCAGCGACGGCACCATTGAACTGGATGGCCGCGACATCACCGAGGTCAGCCCGGCCAAGCGCGATCTGGCGATGGTGTTTCAGACCTACGCGCTGTATCCGCACATGACCGTGAAGAAAAACATGTCGTTTGCCCTCGATCTGGCCGGCGTACCGAAAGCCGAAGTCGAGAAGAAAGTCGGCGAAGCGGCGCGGATTCTCGAGCTCGGGCCAATGCTTGAGCGCAAGCCGAAACAGCTCTCCGGCGGCCAGCGCCAGCGCGTGGCGATCGGTCGCGCCATCGTGCGTAATCCAAAAATCTTCCTGTTCGACGAACCGCTGTCCAACCTCGACGCCGCGCTGCGCGTGCAGATGCGCCTGGAGCTGCTGCGCCTGCACAAAGACCTGCAAGCGACGATGATCTACGTCACCCACGATCAGGTCGAAGCGATGACCATGGCCGACAAAGTCGTGGTGCTCAATGGCGGCAAGATCGAGCAGGTCGGCTCGCCGCTGGACCTCTATCACAACCCGGCGAACCTCTTCGTGGCCGGGTTCCTCGGCACGCCGAAAATGGGCTTCCTCAAAGGCAAGATTGCCCGCGTCGATGGCCAGAGCTGCGAAGTCTCGCTGGACGCCGGAACGCGCATCACCCTGCCGTTCAACGCCGGCAATCTGAGTGTCGGCAGCGCCGTGACGTTGGGCATTCGCCCGGAACATCTGGAGCTGGCGCAAGCGGGCGACTGCACGCTGCAAGTCACCGCCGACGTCAGCGAACGCTTGGGCAGCGACACTTTCTGCCACGTCACCACCAATGCCGGCGAAGCTCTGACCATGCGCGTGCGCGGGGATCTGGCCAGCCGTTATGGCGAGCAACTGAGCCTGCACCTCGATCCGACGCACTGCCATTTATTCGATGCCGAAGGTGTCGCGTTGACCCGTCCGCTGCGCGCCGCGGCCTGATTTCGAGAATTCCCGATGAAACTCAACCAACAGAACCTCCAACGTCTGGCCGCCGAAGTGCATCTGCCGGCCTATAGCCTCAGCGACACCCGTCAGGGCATCGCCCACATCGGGGTCGGCGGCTTCCACCGCGCGCATCAGGCGTACTACACCGATGCTCTGATGAACACCGGCGAAGCCCTCGACTGGGCGATTTGCGGCGTCGGCCTGCGCGCCGAAGACCGCCGGGCCCGCGACGATCTCAAGGAGCAGGATTACCTGTTCACCCTGTTCGAACTCGGTGACAGCGACGACACCGAAGTGCGCGTGATTGGCGCGATTCGCGACATGCTGCTGGCCGAGGACGGCGCTCAGGCGCTGATCGATAAACTCGCCGACCCACAGATCCGCATCGTCTCGCTGACCATCACCGAGGGTGGTTATTGCATTGACGACAGCAACGGCGAATTCATGGCGCACCTGCCGCAGATCCAACACGATCTGGCCCACCCAGAGGACCCGAAAACCGTGTTCGGCTTTTTGTGTGCAGCCCTGGAAAAACGCCGCGCGGCGGGCATCCCGGCGTTTACCGTGATGTCTTGCGATAACCTGCCGCACAACGGCGCCGTGACGCGCAAAGCGCTGCTGGCATTTGCCACGTTGCGCAACAGCAATCTGTGCAGCTGGATCGACGCCAACGTCAGTTTCCCCAACGCCATGGTCGACCGCATCACCCCAATGACCAGCACCGCGCATCGCTTGCAACTGGCCGACAAACACGGCGTCGACGATGCCTGGCCGGTGGTCTGTGAACCGTTTGTGCAATGGGTGCTGGAGGACAAATTCGTCAACGGTCGCCCGGCTTGGGAGAAGGTCGGCGTGCAGTTCACCGACGATGTTTCGCCCTATGAAGAAATGAAGATCAAACTGCTCAACGGCAGCCATCTGGCGCTGACGTATCTGGGCTTTTTGAAGGGCTATCGCTTTGTGCACGAGACCATGAACGACCCGCTGTTCGTGCGTTACATGCGCGCCTACATGGATCTGGACGTGACCCCGCAACTGGCGCCGGTGCCGGGCATTGACCTGACGGATTACAAAAACACGCTGGTGGCGCGTTTTTCCAATCAGGCGATTGCCGATCAGCTTGAGCGGGTGTGCTCGGACGGCTCGTCGAAATTTCCCAAGTTCACCATTCCGACGATCAACCGGTTGATTGCTGATGGGCAGGAGACTAAACGTGCGGCGTTGGTAGTGGCGGCTTGGGCGTTGTATTTGAAGGGTGTGGATGAGAATGGTGATACCTATTCGATCCCGGATCCGCGCGCCGTGTTTTGTCAGGCGTTGGTGGCGGACGATGCTTTAATTACCCAGCGGTTATTGGCGGTCGAGGAGATTTTCGGCACGGCGATACCGCGTTCGGCGGAGTTTGTGGCGGCGTTTGAGTGGTGCTGCAACAGCTTGCGTGAAGACGGTGTGACGCGGACTCTGGAACGGATACTCGCCTGAAAAGCCCCTCACCCTAACCCTCTCCCAAAGGGAGAGGGGACTGACCGAGTGGTTCTTTCGGAATACATCGACCTGAAAGTCCGGAGTTGAACTCAGGTTTTGAACAGCTCCGGTTTGAGAGAACCGCAGTCGAACTCAGATTTTGAACAGCCCCGATTTGAGATATCCGGAGTCGAACTCAGGTTTTGAACAGCCCCGGTTTGAGAGAACCGGAGTCGAACTCAGGTTTTGAACAGCCCCGGTTTGAGATATCCGGAGTCGAGCTCAGGTTTTGAACAGCCCCCGATCGGCTCCCTTCCCCCTCGCCCCCTTGGGGGAGAGGGCTGGGGTGAGGGGGTAAGCTCTTGATCTTCACCACACCCCGAGTGGTTCACACATGACAACACAACAACTGTTCCTCGGCATCGACTGCGGCACCCAAGGCACCAAAGCCATTATCCTCGACGCCATCAGCGGTCAAGTCCTCGGCCAAGGCGCCGCCGCACACACGATGATCAGCGGCGCCAACGGCCGTCGCGAGCAAGACACCCAGCAATGGCTGGAAGCCTTCACCCTCGCCACCCGCCAGGCATTGCTCGCGGCGAATGTCGACGGCCAGTCAATCCTCGGCATCGGCGTCTCCGGCCAGCAACACGGTCTGGTCCTGCTCGATGATCAAGGCGAAGTGCTGCGCCCGGCCAAACTCTGGTGCGACACCGAAACCAGCGCCGAAAATGACCGTCTGCTGGTGCATCTGGGCGGTGAAAAAGGTTCGCTGGAACGCCTCGGCGTGGTCATCGCGCCGGGCTACACCGTGTCGAAACTACTCTGGACCAAAGAACAACACCCTGTGGTGTTCTCACGCATCGCGCGCATTCTGCTGCCCCACGACTACCTGAACTTCTGGCTCACCGGCCGCGCCTGCAGTGAGTACGGCGACGCCTCCGGCACCGGCTATTTCAACGTGCGCACGCGCCAATGGGACTTGCAACTGCTGCGCGACATCGACGCCAGCGGACGCCTGCAAGCCGCATTGCCTGAGCTGATCGATGCACATCAATCTGTCGGCACCATTTTGCCGGCGATTGCCGAACACCTCGGCATCAACCCCAATGCGCTGGTATCGAGCGGTGGTGGCGACAACATGATGGGCGCCATCGGCACCGGCAATATACAGCCCGGCGCGATCACCATGAGCCTCGGCTCCTCCGGCACGGTGTACGCCTATTCCGAGGTGCCGAAAGTCAGCCCGGACGCCTCGGTCGCGACCTTCTGCTCGTCCAGCGGCGGGTGGTTGCCGCTGATCTGCACCATGAACCTGACCAACGCCACCGGCGCGATTCGCGAACTGTTCGACCTCGATCTGCAGCAGTTCAACGACCTCGTCGCCCAGGCTCCCATCGGCGCCGACGGCGTGAGCATGCTGCCGTTTCTCAATGGCGAGCGCGTCCCTGCCCTACCCCACGCCACCGGCAGCCTGCACGGCTTGACGCTGGATAACCTGACCCAGGCCAACCTCTGCCGCGCCGCCGTCGAAGGCACCACCTTCGGTCTACGTTACGGACTGGATTTGCTCCGCCACAATGGTTTACAAAGCCGCAGCATTTGCCTGATCGGCGGCGGTTCGAAAAGCGCGGTGTGGCGGCAGATCGTTGCCGACATCATGAACACCCCGGTGATCTGCACCGAACAAAGCGAAGCCGCCGCCCTCGGCGCGGGGATTCAGGCGGCGTGGTGCAAATCCTGGTCGAACGGCCACGAAAACACCCTCGCCGACCTGTGTCAGCGCTGCGTGAAACTCGATTCAAGCAGTGAAACCCTGCCGATTGCCGCCAACGTCGCGGCGTTCCAGCAGGCCTATGAACGCTATCAACAGCATGTCGCAACCCTATAAAGAGCAAACAATTATGTATTTGGTGTGTGGCGAAGCCCTGTTTGATTTTTTCAGTGAAGACGACGCCAGCGGGCTGGCCTCGAAAGTCAATTTCAAGGCGATTGCCGGCGGCTCGCCGTTCAACGTCGCCGTGGGTTTGCGCCGTCTGGGCGTGGACTCGGCCCTGTTCGGCGGACTGTCCACCGACTACCTCGGCCGCCGCTTGCAGCAAGTGCTGCAGGACGAAGGTGTGTGCCCGGACTATCTGGTGGATTTCGCCGCGCCGACCACGTTGGCCATGGTCGCCGTCGGTGCCAATGGCTCGCCGCACTACAGCTTTCGCGGTGAAGGCTGCGCCGATCGACAACTGAGTCTTGCGCATCTGCCGGCGCTGGGGCCGGATGTTCGCGGCTTGCATATTGGCTCGTTCTCGCTGGTGGTGCAGCCGATCGGCGACACCTTGCTGAAACTGGTACAGCGCGAGAGCAGCAAACGCCTGATCACCCTCGACCCGAACGTGCGTCTCAACCCAGAGCCAAACATCGACCTGTGGCGCGAGCGCATCGCGACGCTGGTGCCACTCGCTGATCTGATTAAGGTCAGCGACGAAGACCTGAGCCTGCTCTATCCCGAACAAGACCCGCAACGGGTGATCGAAGGCTGGCTCGAGCACCGCTGCCAGATCGTCTTCCTCACCCGTGGCGGCGACGGCGCCAGTGTGTTCAGCCGCCAGCATGGCAACTGGTCGGTGCCGGCGGCCTCGGTGAAAATCGCCGACACCGTTGGCGCCGGCGACACCTTCCAGGCCGCGTTGATCACCTGGTTGACCGAGCACGGTCTGGATTCGGTCGAAGGCGTGCAGCAACTCGCTCGCGAGCAGATCGACGCCATGCTCAAGTTCGCCGTGCAAGCCGCCGCGCTGACCTGCAGCAAGACCGGCCCGGATCTGCCCTATCGTCATCAATTGAGCTGAGCGCGTAGACTGTCGGCCTTTTTGCGCACGACGGGATAACGGCTTTTGAATTACAGGCAGACGCTTGGACTACTGACACTGGCAACGCTACTGAGCGGGTGCGGCACCTCGCCGCCCCGTTCGCCGGAAGACATCTGCGAAATCTTCCGCGAGAAAAGCGACTGGTACGACGCTGCGCAAGTCACGCAAAAACGCTGGGGCGTGCCGATTCAGGTGCCCTTCGCGATCATGTATCAGGAATCCGGCTACCGCTACGATGCCAAAACCCCGCGTAAATACCTGCTGTGGGTAATCCCGTGGGGCCGCGTCTCAACCGCCTCGGGTTATGCGCAAGCCAAAGATGAAGTCTGGGCCGACTACCAGAAAAGCACCGGCCGCAGCGGCGCCGATCGCGAAGACTTCGACGACGCCATCGACTTTGTCGGCTGGTACATGGACAAGACCTATTCGATCAACGGCGTGTACAAGTACGACGCCTATAACCAGTACCTCAACTACCACGAAGGCTGGGGCGGATTCCGCAACAAGACCTACGCGAGCAAAGCCTGGCTGATGCCGACGGCGCGCAAAGTGCAAAATCGTTCGGATGTGTATGCGCGGCAATATGCCGGGTGCAAAGAGGATTTGAATCGGGGGTTCTGGAGCCGGTTCTGGAATTGGTTGTAACGGTGACTTCAAGGGCCTCATCGCGAGCAGGCTCACTCCTACAATGGATCAATGTCGAACACGATATCCGCGTCCACTGAAGATCCCCTGTAGGAGTGAGCCTGCTCGCGATAGCGCCCGATCAAGCACTACACATCCAAGACCTACAACACCGAGAAGCTAAAACTCACAATCAACCGTGTCTCATCCACATCCCGGGCAAACTTCTCATAGTTGGTTCGATACGTAGCATTCCTCAATCGCAAACTCACATCCTTGAACGTGCCCGTCTGAATCACATACTTCAACTCGCTGTCGCGTTCCCACTCTTTGCCTTCCTGATCACTGCCCAACACCTTGATGTGATCACCGTTCACATAACGCGTCAGGAAGCTCAAACCATTAATGCCAATGGCTTTGAAGTCATAGTCATAACGCAACTGCCACGAGCGTTCCTGCGCAGCGGCGAAGTCATTGACTTGCACATAGTTGACCAGATACGGATTGCTGCCATCGAGGTACGGCATCGAGTTGTCGCCGTTCATACGCTGCCAACCAGCGCTGAACGTATGGCCGCTGTGCGCATAGGACAACATGCCGCTCAACGCACGGTTATCGATGGAACCGGCCTTGGCATCACCGCTGTCGGCACTTTTCAGCACGCGCAGATCCGCTTTAAGTACACCGCCAGCTAACGGTTGATTACCCAGCAACCCGACAAAGTGCTGACGATAAATGTCTTCCAGTTCGGCGTAGTGATACTGCGCAGTCAGGCGATCGTTGATCTTGTAATCGAAGCCGTACATGTCGAAATGGTCGGCGGTGGTGTTGCAGGCGTAGCGCTTGTTCTTGCAGTGCACGCGGATGTCTTGCGAGTCGGTGGAATCGCGCGCGGTGTACTTGTCCAGGCGCGCGGCCATGAAGGTCAGGTCTTTCACCTCTTTAGAAGTGAGCATCGCGCCATTGAACATGGTCGGCAGCAATCGACCGTCGTTGTATTTCAGCAACGGCAGATCCGGCAACAGCGCGCCGTACTTCAGCACCGTGTCCGAAACCTTGACCTTGGCGGTCAGGCCCATTTTCGCGTATTGGCCTTTCGACCCGCGTGGATCGTTGCCGCTGGAAGGCAGCAAGCCGCTGTTGCTGCGGTCCGGGCTGGAGTCGAGTTGAAAGCCGAGCATGCCCAGCGCATCGATACCAAAACCCACGGTACCTTCGGTGTAGCCCGATTGCAGGTTGAGAATAAAGCCCTGTGCCGCCTCTTCACGCTTGGAGGCGCCCTGAGCGTTCGAGGTGCTCCCATCACGGAAATCGCGGTTGAAGTACACCGTGCGCGATTCGATCTTCGCCGTGGTGTCTTCAAAAAATCCGCTGGCCTGAACCTGTGCGGTAAAACCTGCGCACAGCACAAAGGCTCCGAAGCCAAACGACTGGCGCGGGGTGATGAGGGGAAATGGGGGACGCATGAAAAACTCCAACAATGCAGCGTTTGCGCAAGCGCGCAACAAGCCAGAAAAATAGCTCCCGTCCCGGGTCGAATTGAACCAGGAGAAAGTGAACACGCAGGGGTGAGCGGCAATGATGGCAGATGGCTTTGACGTGCTACAGGCGACTTTAGTCTGAATCTGACTGCGGATTCTTCAACCCAAGGTCGTGGGAAAAGTTGCCGGCAATCAACGTCAACTCGCAACAAACGCCAGGTTTCATTGGGCCAAACACCTCATCTAAGGGTTTTCCCTATACCGCAAACCTGCCAGACCTACGGCTTTTGTGCCTTGAACGAGGCGGCCGAATCCTCCATCATCCGTCCCCTGCTTATTCAACGGACGGAATTCAAGGCATGCTGGACGCCAACGCAACCCACATTACCCTCACGCTTGAAGGCGCCAACGCCGACCTGCAAGTCCTCAGCTTCACCGGTCGCGAAGCCCTCAACCAACCGTTCCGTTTCGACCTCGAACTCGTCAGCGCCCGCCCCGACCTCAAACTCGAAGAGCTGCTGCACAAGCCCGGCGTCCTGACCTTCGGCGCCACCGGCGAAGGCAAGATCCACGGTCTGGTCTATCGCATCGAGCAAGGCGACTCTGGCAAGACCCTGACCCGTTACAGCCTCAGCCTGGTGCCACAACTGGCCTACCTGCGGCACAACCACGATCAGCAGATTTTCCAGCAACTGACCGTGCCGAAAATCATCGCTCAGGTGCTGGAAGATCGCGGCATTCTTGCCGACGCCTACAGCTTCCAGCTCAACGCCGAATACCCGGAACGCGAGTACTGCGTGCAGTACGACGAATCCGACCTGCACTTCATCCAGCGCCTGTGCGAAGAGGAAGGCATTCACTTCCATTTCCAGCACAGCAGCAGCGGCCACAAACTGGTGTTCGGCGACGACCAGACCGTGTTCCGCAAACTCAAAGCCGTGAGCTACCAGCAAGACTCCGGCATGGCCGCCGACAAACCGGTGATCAAACGCTTCAACCTGCGTCTGGAAACCCGCACCACCCGCGTCAGCCGCCGCGATTACGACTTCGAAAAACCAAAGATCCTCCCCGAAGGCGCGGTCAAAACCGAGTTCGCCCCGGACCTCGAGGACTACGACTACCCCGGCCGCTTCACCACCCGCGAGCGCGGCAAGTTCCTCTCCACCCGCGCCCTCGAACGCCATCGCAGCGACTACAAACTCGCCGAAGGCAAAGGTGACGAACCAACCCTCACCAGCGGCCATTTTCTGACGCTGGCCGAACATCCACGCGCCGAATGGAACGACCTGTGGCTGCTGCTGGAAGTCTTCCACGAAGGCAAACAACCGCAAGTACTCGGCGAGAACGTCACCAGCGACGTCACCGACAACAAAAGCGATTTCCACCAGGGCTACCGCAACAGCTTCCTCGCCACACCGTGGGACGCGCACTACCGCCCTGCCCTTGAACACCCGAAACCGAAAGTCCTCGGCAGCCAGACCGCCGTGGTCACCGGCCCCGCAGGCGAAGAAATCCACTGCGACCAATACGGCCGCATCAAAGTGCAATTCCACTGGGACCGCGACGGTCAGTCCAACGACAAAACCACCTGCTGGATGCGCGTCGCCAGCGGCTGGGCCGGCGCAGCATACGGCGGCATCGCCATCCCGCGCATCGGCATGGAAGTCCTCGTCACCTTCCTCGAAGGCGACCCCGATCAGCCACTGGTCACCGGTTGCCTGTACCACAAGGAAAACGTCGTCCCCTACGACCTGCCGGCCAACAAAACCCGCAGCACGTTCAAAACCCTGAGTTCACCGGGCGGCAAGGGCTACAACGAATTCCGCATCGAGGACAAGAAAGGCGTCGAGCAGATCTACATCCACGCCCAACGCGATTGGGACGAAAACATCGAGCACGACCAGAAGATTCGGGTGGGCAATGAACGGCATGACACCGTTGAAGCCAACACGCTGAGCGAGTTCAAGGTTGAAGAGCACCGGATTACGCATCTGGATCGGATTAGCGAGATGCGTGCGGATGATCACCTGACCGTCGGTGTCACCCAGCACCTAAAAGTGGGGGCTGCGCAGTTTGTCGAGGCCGGGACAGAGATTCACTACCACGCCGGCGACAAGGTTGTGGTTGAGGGTGGCATGGAACTCACGGCCAAGGCTGGTGGGAGTTTTGTGAAGGTCGATGCTGGAGGCGTGACCATCAGTGGCGCTGAAGTGAAGATCAATACCGGTGGTGCGCCAGGGGTTGGAACGCCTGCTGCGCCGTTACTGCCGGGGATACTAAAAATAGCTGATGCAGACAAACCCGGGTTACCGCTTCTGGCATTGATAAAACAAAATATCTTGTTCCGCCGCACCCGATCCGGGGTATGCGAAGTTTGTGAGGCAGCTAAAGCAGCCAAAGGAGCGAAGCAATGACCACGCTTCCGAATTCTCAAGGATTCCTTTTGATAGATGGCGCAAGGTTTGATGACGCGTTGAAATGGTTGCCTAAAAATTATCCTGGCCATCGCTTCATGCCACTACTGCAAGCCACTCCTTACGCCCCGATAGCTGAAGCAGGCCCCATCTTGCTCGACGCTCTTAGCGACAGCACAGCTCGGAACGACTGGTTGCAAGGCGATGCAAACTTAAATGACGCTGTATGGCTACAAACTCAGAAGCCAATGGTTGAAATTTTTAAGCTCCTTCAGCGCCGCACCCGGATCTACTCTCCTGACCGCCAAGAATATTGGTTACGGCTGGCCGACGGTCTACCACTGCGTCAGGCATGGCTATCAGGAGCAAGCTGGCCGGCTGGTTTTTGGTTCGGAGTTGAAAGCGTCTGGTTACGTCATGAAGGAAAAGTGCAGCTCGCATGGACCAACAACTTCCCTGATCTAGATAGCGCTCCAGCTGATACCGGCATTGATGCGCAGATTGTGCTCGACTGGCCTTTGTTACAAGCGCTGGCAACAGATACAGACACTCCGCAGGAGGCGGTGTAATGACTGACAAACCGACTATCAAACCCGCTGCGTGTCCGTTGATTACCGCGGTCGTACCGTTGCGTTATGCTATTGGACCTTCTCACGCCATTGATGTCAGCGCGTTCGACTTGCCACCTGTAAATGGAACGTTTCCAGAGTTGGGAGATGACAACGATTCCACCCGCGATAAGGCACTGAACTACACAGCGCGATTACTACGTAATGGTTGGTTGTACGTTTGGCAATCATCTCCTGAAAAGCTGATTGAGTTTAGTGTTGAAGCAGCGATGCTGAAGGAGACCTCTCGCGGCGGCAAAGTACTCGACGCATCCTCCAAACCTTACTTGATGTTGCCCGCAGGGACACCCGCGATGATCTCGTGGTCTCCCGCCAAGTGGAGCGACAAACAATTCTCCGCAGCGAAAGATCAAGCCAAAGTCCGCACGAGAGTCATGCGAAACTTCACTCCCGGTGCCGCACCCGCTAGCGGCAAGGCAGCCAGCATCCATGAGCGCATCGGCGATTATATGGAGCCTATTGGCTTCAAATGGAGTTGCGTGCCGGAAACCAAAAACAAACCTAATTGGTCATCAATGTTGGATGACATGAAGCGGTGCGAGCAGCAAGCTTATGTTATTGCTGATGATCCATGGGGGGTTTGGATTGACTTGGCTGCTATGTTGCGTTCTCAGCATGACGCCTTTGACCAACGTCGTAAAAAACGTTCAGAAGACTGGGCTATGGCGGGAGCACTAAAGTCTCTTGCTGATAATGATGCCAAGATCAAAGAGCAACTCCCCTCAATCACACGCTACAAAGAACTGAAAACAGCCTGGGAAGAGCTGGATACTGAAGAGGTTCGTTACAATGATGATCGCCGCCGTCTTTCTATTTTATGGAATGACTGGTTAAAAACATTTGAGGCGAAAGGCCCTTCGACCTTAGACACGGCAGCTGGTCACTTCGACATCACCACTCCAGACTCGCGAACAACTCTTGAGATAAATTTCGCGTCTGCATGCCTTGGCCCCTCTAGTTGCAGTCTTAGCGCAAAAGCATTGAGTGAAGCGCTTGATCCTGATAAACAAGGGACAGGGAAGCCTTGGTTGCTGTGGGCGTTACTGGGACTGAGTCAGCGCTTAACAATTGCGGAAATTAAATCTATCGTAGATCTCGCAGATGCAGCTAGAGACAATATACCTGGCCTTGCCAGCGCTTCAGTAAAAACAAGCAAAGCGATAGCTCTAGCAGCCGCAATCAATAACGCCGCAAAAAACTTAACAACGCACAACCCTGCGAAGTCACAAGAAGCTTTACTACTAGCACTTTCACCAATACTAGGTTCAAACTTACAAAACCCTGCGCCAGCAGAACAAAAAATATCAAAAATTTATCTGAGCGCTGCACTCGGCCGTAGCCAACAAAAATTAAATATCGAAAAGGTTAATTCAAGACAAATCGGGAAGTGGATTAGCGACCTACTCGAAACAACGCCCTCCCACTCCCTAGAGAAAAGTGCATCCTCCTCTTCAATGGCATTAGAAGACGAACTTCCATTTTACTCTTTAGCGCCAACTGCAAGTGCTGACGCATCAAAAGTCAAGCTTCCTTCTGTCTCCAACATAGTTAAAAATGAAACAAACTTAACAAACCTATTAAGCCTAAGCAAAGCCTCACTAGATAAAGCGCCAATCAAATGCCTCGTTGCAATTTTTGCAGCACTAAATCTCAGATCAGCTGCTAATGATGCTTGGAATACACCTTCTGCGAAAACAATTCTCAGCTCTATAGGTGGAGCTTTTGGTATGGCGGCCGCGTCTGCCGCGATTTGGCAAAAAGTCGCGGAAACTAACTGGGAGGCAGCATTAACCGCATCAGGCAAAGAATCTTCTGTCGCACGTGTCGCACTGGCTGACGCATTAGGTTTTGGCTGGAAAGCCGCAGGACTACAGACTCTTACGGCGGCCGTGGACGTACTCGCATATGGATTAGACACTTTTGAAGCATATCAGACGGGTGATTATGACACTGCAAGTGTCAATGCAGGACTAACTGCTGCCTCGTCGGCAAATATCTCTCTTTATGTAAAAACATTCCGTGCAGTACGTGCCGCTCGGGCGGCAGTTATTGCTGGAGACGCTGCCGCGATTGGACGAGGCGTGACACAGGTCCCTCATATCGGTTTTAAAGCATTAGGGCTCAGCATATTAATTGTCGGCGGTATTGTCGCAAGACTATACACACAAGACACTCCCTTGGAAAAATGGATAAAGGGAACTAAATTTGGAATCAGCCCCGCTGACTGGTCCGGGGACTATAAAAAAACAATGAACGAGTTTTATAAAATTGTTTTCCCGATTAGTTTTGATGCTTATCGTTTAAATGAAATGAACCCATACAAGGGCGTAATTGAGAGCACATATCTCCTACTGAAGTTACCAGGCAAAGAAAAACTCACGTCCAACATGGTTAAATTTGAGGGAGAGGAGATTTGGGGCGGAATATTTGGTCTTGGTGGAAAGCGTGAAAAAGTTATCTGGACAAGTGGTGATTTTGACGTCCACTCGGGCACGCGAATTTCAAAAGAATCCGAAACGGCAGTCTATAGACGCGTATATCACGTAGATCGCGAAGGTCGGGCATTGAACAGCATATCCGGAAAACTGACTTATTCACCTCTAGAGGGTTTGAACCTGCCCCCTATTGACATCAAGGAAATAGCATGGATCTAAAAAACCTTATCGCCCAAGCAGCATCGAAGTACGGCAACACATCGAATGTCGTATTGAAAGCCAGCGAGAGCACCGGACAACCTCCATGCGAACTATTTATCACCGATGAACATACAGAGAATTACTTAACGTTACAGATGGCAGGAGATGCAGATAGAGGAGGTATAACAGGTATAGCGGCAGGCGTAGGATCTCTCGCAAGTATTGCATTGGCATTTATGATGATCATAAAAGGCCGTTGGGATCTTGTAGGCCTTTGTATTTTCCTTGCCGCGGCCATGTTCCTTATTCCGTTTTATTTTGAAACGCGAAAACCACTGCCTTTACCTGTATTATTTAATCGCAGAACAAAAGAAGTTTATTTTGATCAAAATGGTGATTTGTATCATACGCCATGGGACAACATTCAAGCTATCGCGTGTGAATTTCAAATGACAAGCATTTATACGGGCGGTATAAATAACGCTTCTCTCGAAATACTAGTAAAACGTCTAGGCGACCCTGAAAATGCTCTTATGGTTAGTTTGGGTTCCCCAATGGGCAAGACACTTGATATGCAAAAAGGGTTTTGGGAATACATTCGCAGCTACATGAATAATGGCCCATGGTTTGATGAAAATGGCAACCACGCAGAATCCGATGAATTCATAAAGAAAACGCTTTCGAGCAATATTAGACCGTCAGACTTTTTGGGATACTGGAAAAAAACGATCACAGATAAAAAAGTCAAATCCGGATACTCTAACTACTTAACTGCATCTGACGCTTTTATGTTTATTGGACATTTAATTTTTTTTCCAACCAATGCTATACAAGACTTCACATACAATTATGTACAGAGAAAAACACGAAACTTATGGCCAGAAATAGTTATAGAACGCTTACATCAAGACGGCCCCACACTTAGACTCATAGACTTAGAACGCGAGCGCGGTTTTTCTGTTTGACTTATGATCACGAAACCGAAAGGTAATAGCTTACTACTCCTTACTTGAAGGCACGCACTACCGCCCATCGAAGTCAAGGAAATGGCATGGCTTTAAGAACGGCAATGAAAAATCATGGCGAAATATGGTGATGCTCCTACCGCAGTTCTTAGTGACGACGAGTCTACGGGAGAGCACCCTCTTGAGCTTTTTATAACTGATGAACACACAGAACACTATCTTTCACTAAAAATTGGCAGTGATCGAAACCGCGGCTTGCTTAGTGGGCTTCTCGGGGGAGTTCCAGCTCTAATCGCACTCATCATTGGCGTTTGGATGGCTTTACTGGGCAAGTGGGACGGAGTGGGCTGGATGTTACTTTTCGGGATACCGTTGTTCATTGTTCCAATCATCATCGAAACAAGACGCGCTTTACCACTTTCCATAATTTTCAATCGACGAACACAGGAAGTCTATTTCGACAACGAAGGAGAGCTCTATCATACTCCTTGGAAGGGAATAGAGGCTGTAGCTTGCGAGTTCGACATGGCTGGCATTTATTCTGGGAGCATCAGAAACGCCTCGGTTGAAGTATTAATGAAGCGCTTGGGAGAACCTGAAAACGAAATTATGGTGAGCATTGGTACGCCGGCGGGAAAGTCTTTAGAAATGCAGAAAGGATTTTGGGAATACATTCGCTCTTATATGAACAACGGCCCATGGTTCGATCACACTGGAGCTCATAGCGAATCGGATGACTTTGTAAAAAGCCAGTTAGACCTAAACTTAAAACAATCTGAATACTTAGGTGCATGGAGAAAAATCATTCGTGAAAAAAAAAGAAGCTGGAGATGGAAGCAATTACTTAACTGGCACTGATCTTTTAATGCTACTAAACAATATAGTCTTCTATCCATCAAACAAGATTCAAGACTTTGTTTATGAAAGAGCAAAGCGTCGTTCGCGTAACCGTTGGCCAACTGTCGTGACTGAACGACTGGAAGCGGATGGTCCAACGACAAGATTGATTGATTTGGAACGCGAGCGTGGTCTCGCTGTTTGATTAAATGTTGGAGATCCTCAGCTTGGTAGCGGCATGTGCAGCCTCCTCATAAGCTTACTATATCCAAGTTAAAGCAACCCTCTTGATTCTAATCCAGGAAAATTTGAAGTGTGACTCATCGGTTCGCGATCGGTAAAGTCCTCTCCAGGCATAAAGCCGGAATGTAACCTATTACCTTGGAATTTTAGTCATTTGATAGATATTGCTGCGGACGCACGTCGAAAACGAATATGGCGACGAAGACGAATAGCCCTAGCTGTACTGGCATTGCTGCTTAGCTACGCCACCCCCAAAATCCTCGCACTGTTCCGCACGCCAGGTGCAATGATGACTTCGGAAAACCACATGGTGCGACCGATTTTCAGTTTCTGGGTCAATGGATTTTGGGGTGGGAACCTTTTGGCCAACGGCGGCGGTGGAATAATGTGCTGCTCCAAATTTGAGGGAGACACAGCCAAAGTCACTTGGATATTGGACATGACCAAACAGCAGCAAATACAGGGCGCGGTAGAAGAGCGCCATGAAGTTCAGCTTTCGCTTCCCCAGCGTGGCCCACACGATCAGTACCTGCATGTGCGCTTTGATCCGGGTAATAAAGTACGGCTCGAATGGAGTCCTGACTTGTTTAGCCCATTTGAACCCCGACCAACCAAAGCTGTTTCGGAAAACAGTGAGGCGCAGTAAGAATATGCGATTCAGTCAGACGCCCATGTCCAGTCGCTCGAAGATATTGATCTGCGCGACAGTGCTGCTGGCCGCTTTTGTGACATCTCTAATTCATGACCGTGTTCGTACTCCCGGTGCTGCCCTTACATCCCACAACTACATTGATCGTCCCATCGGCAGCTATTGGGTAAATGGTCACTGGGGCGGTAACGGAGGCGTGACCTGCTGTTGGAGCATCGATGGCAACACCGCTAAGGTTGCGTGGGTTCTGAGCATGTCTAAAGCTCAAGAGGATCTGGGAATGAAGATCGAAAGACACGAAGTGCAAGTGCACTTGCCTTCACGCAACCGTGGCGATGACACGTTGCATGTCTATTTTCTGCCGAACAATCGTATCGAGTTGGAGTGGGCATCGACGGTGCTGGATCCGCGTCCTCACTCAACGGAATCCTTACCACGCTGAAACACGGGTCGTTTCTCACTCCGCCCCGTGGCTGAGTCCTTTCAATTTCTCATCAAACCGGCGCCTTCCAACTCAACATCTGCTGCTGCGCCACCTGAAGCAAATCATTGCCATCCTGCGTCAGCAGGTAAAGCGCATGGGTGATGTGTGGAATGTCCTGCACGTCGGCGTGTTTGAAGCATAGGCAATGCAGGGTTTCGAGCAGGTCGGCGGCGGCGCGGATGCGCTGGACGGCGGCTTCGAGGATGTCTTTCGGGTTGGCTTGGGTGTCGATGAGCAGTGTCGGGGTTTCGGTGACGTTGCTGCTGAGGGGGAGATAGCGGTTTTGTAGCAGTTTAATTATTGGCATTTTGATTACTCAACTGTATTAGAAGGTAACCGCCATAGCCGTGACCAAACGGTGGGAGGCGGCCGTGTACAGGCTTGGTCAACCGAGAACAGTTCAAAACTCAGCTCGCCCGAAGGCGTCCTGCACACAGCCGCCATAGCAATGCACTCCACGGATCAAGAAATCCGAGCGGTGCAAATGATGGCACATATGCAATGAACTTTTCTCAGGTGACCAAACCCGAACCACTGATTTTGCAGCGGCAACCGACAATACCCGCCCCGCTCCAGCCGCCGAAAGCAGACAAGGCACCTGCCCTTGTAGGAATTCGCCAAACCTTCCAAAGAAAACCGCCGCACTCCCTGACAGCCGGCGTTCAGCCCGGTTAACCATCTCTTAACGCCGTGGTCAAAAACTCTACTGAACCGCACGCCCTCAGCCATTCTGGCTGTCGCCCAGTGCGGCAGGTTCGGGTGAGTCACGCCGAACTCTAGAACCGCCACACGGGAGTCCTTTTATGAACATTCGTCCTTTATTGCTCGCCGCCGCCCTCGCCTGCACCGCGTTTGCCGGGCTGGCCCAGGCCAATGACACCTCCGCGACGTCCAAAGCCGTGCTGTATGAGTACGGCATGCCGCTGCATGTGGCCAAAGTGGTGTCGTTGACCGAGCCGCCAACGCAACTGTGCAAGGTGGTCACGGCCGACATGAAGTACATCGATAACGCCGGTAAGCCTGAGGAAATCAGCTATCGGAAATTGTCTGACGCGTGCAACTTCCAGAACTGACAGAAACGTCTGATTTGCGGGTTTGCGGTAGGCGTGGGGAGTTTCGGCGGTTATGCTCGGAGCCCTCCTCACTGCCGCAAGGATTCGCCATGCAGTTGTCGTTTCGCTCGTTGTCGGGCTTCACGTGTTCGTTGTGTTTTTTGCTGGCGCTGGCCTGGGGCGTTTTCCCGGAGAGGCTGCTGGCGATCTGGAGTATTGAGTATTCCGACGCTGCGGGGTTTGTCGCGCGACGCAGTGCGGTGCTGTTTGCGGCGTTGGGCGTTATGTTTTATCTGGTGCGCAATGCACCACCGTCGCTGGGGCGCAATGCGCTGAGCAACGGCTTTATCGTCGGTTGTTTTGGTTTGGCGGTGCTGGGTTTTGCGGAATGGCTGAACGGTCATGCCGGCCCCGGGATTTTGCTCGCGGTGCTGGTCGAGTTCGCGCTGGGCCTTGGTTTTGTGCAGGCCCGGCGCGTGACGGTCGAACTGGGTGAAACGGTGCGTTAAACGACTCTGGAGCGTGGGCTGTAGTGATGTTGCACAGTTTGCTGGTTCAGATCCGAGCGCAGCCCGGCGATCAGTTCGTTGATTTCACGACAGCCATTGAGGTGGCTAGCGTCGATGCCACTGACCAGCAGATCGACCTGATCGGTCTGGTGATCGCCGAAAACCTTGACGGTCATCGACAAGTCCGGCGACAGCGTGCACTGGCAGCGTTTCGGCAGAAAACTGCTTTCAATGATATTGCGTAGTTCCAAGGCAGACAGAAACATGGCGAAACCCTCTCCTTACTGTGAGATGCCAATCAAGTATTCACGCTGACCGTTGCTGCCCCTGCACGGGTGTGTCCCCGCTGTTTCCCTGGTGCGACAAGCGGTGGTACTGCGAAATGCCCATTGGAGTGTAGGCGCCCAAGTCCGGTGCGCCGCACTGAAAAGACGCATAAAGCGTGCCTTTCATCGGTTCATTTTCACCCTTATGAAATCAAGCACTTGGCGGCGGTGCCAGCATTTGGCTACTTGCAAATTGCAAGAATGGCCCCTGCCGGCACTGCATTTTGCAACTCGACGCTGGTTTGCAATCACGGCCCATGACGGTAAGAATGCCCGTCATCCACCCTACACCCGCACGGAGGCTTCCATGGGTTCTTTCCGCGTTTACGCGACCACCGGGCTGTTCATCGCCAGCCTGTCCACCCTCGCCCACGCCGCCAAGCTTGAAGACGTCGCGCCGTACCCGAAGGCTGAAGCCGGGTTCACCCGCCAGGTCATTCACTTGCCCAAGCAAGAGCAGGAAGAAAACTTCCAGGTAGAAATCCTCGCCGGAAAAACCCTTGAAGTGGACTGCAATCGCCAGCGTTTGGGCGGCGTTCTCGATGAGAAGAATCTTGAAGGTTGGGGTTATCCGTTCTATCGACTGGAAAAAGTCATCGGGCCGATGAGCACGATGATGGCCTGCCCGCCCGGCAGCCAAAAGAAACGCGCATTCGTGCCGGTCGTCGGTGACGGCTTCATGCTGCGGTACAACAGCAAGTTGCCGGTCGTGGTGTACGCGCCGTCGGACGTCGAAGTGCGCTATCGCATCTGGTCGGCGTCGGACAAAGTCGGTACAGCCCTGCAGGAATAACCCGAACAAGGAGTTCGCGGCTTGATTACTTGCCACGTCAGATATGTCATCGATCCGTACCAGTTACCCGAGTTCGAGGCCTACGCCAAGGCCTGGCTCGGCATCGTCGAGCGCTTGGGAGGCACTCATCACGGCTACTTCCTGCCTTCCGAGGGCGCGAACAATATCGCTTATTGCCTGTTCAGTTTTCCGTCGCTGGCGGATTACGAAAGCTATCGGCACATCGCGCTGACCGATCCGGAAAGCACCGCACTGGTGGCCAGCCTGGTCGAGAAGAAGTTTATCGTCAGCTACGAGCGCAGCTTCCTGCGCCCGTTGCTGCCGTAAGCTTCATCACGCCGAGACGCTGCAGACTGCGGCGCGCTCGGCGACATGGCGCAGGCTGTCGAAGTTGATATTGGCGCCCGAGTCGATCGCCACGAATGTCTGCTCGCGCACCCCGGTTCGCGCTACGTACTGCTTGATCCCGGCCACGGCCAAGGCGCCGGAAGGTTCGGTGATCGAGCGAGTATCGTCGTAGATATTCTTGATCGCCGCGCAGAGGTCGTCGTTGCTGACGGTGATCACCTCGTCGACGCAAAAACGGCAAACCTCAAACCCGAACGCGCCGATCTGCGCTACCGCCACGCCATCGGCGAACGTGCCGACATTGGGCAGCACGACACGCTGATCGGCTTCCAGCGCAGCCTTCAGGCACGCTGAATGTTCGGATTCGACGCCGATGATCCGTACTTCCGGGCGCAGGTATTTGACGTACGCCGCGATGCCGGCGATCAGACCACCGCCGCCCACCGGGATGAAGATCGCATCCAGTGTGCCCTGATGCTGACGAAGGATTTCCATCGCCACGGTGCCCTGTCCGGCGATCACTTCCGAGTCATCGAACGGAGACACGAAGGTGCATCCGGTCTGTTCCGCCAATTGCAGCGCATGGGCCAGCGCAAACGGGAAACTCTCGCCGTGCAGCAACGCTTCAGCTCCGCGACTGCGCACACCCAGCACTTTCAGTTCCGGCGTTGTCGCCGGCATGACAATGGTCGCCGCAATCCCTAGCTCGCGAGCTGCCAGCGCCACGCCTTGCGCGTGATTGCCGGCCGATGCGGTGATTACTCCGCGCGCCTTTTGCTCGTCACTGAGTTGCACCAGTTTGTTGTAGGCGCCGCGGATCTTGAAGGAAAACGTCGGTTGCAGGTCTTCACGCTTGAGCAGAATCCGGTTGCCCAGCGCCTCCGACAGCGCCGGCGCCGCTTGCAAAGGCGTGCGCACCGCGAGGTCGTACACCGGCGCGGCGAGGATTTTTTTCACGTAGTGCTCAAGCAGGGTTTGCTGATCGTGGCTGTGCGGCATGGTCGTCTCCTGACATTTTTCTAAACCCCGGAGACAGAAAGTAAAAACCCGCCTTTAGGGCGGGTTGGGTGCTGCAGTCGTGAGCTAGCCCGCCAAATGAGGAATGGCGGTAATAATCATTGGCTGGCAACGCGATACAGTCGAAGTCATGGGCTGGAAATTAGCCTGCGCGCCAGTGGCAAGTCAATGGCCAATTTTGCGCGGCGGCGTTAGTCTGGCGACTCTCTCATCACACCACGGAAGGAATGCATGATGTCGATCGCCCTGCCCCTCACGGCTTTGCTCGCGTTTAGCGGTTACACCATTTCGGTGATGCTCCAGGCTGAACAGTCGTTGATCGACTTTGGCATCAGCCTGATGTCGCGGCCCGATACCGCGCAGGTGGTGATTGATCTGTATCTGTTGGCCACGCTGGCGGGCGTGTGGATGGTGAAGGATGCCCGGTCGCGTGGACAGTCGGTTTGGTCGGTGGTGCCGTATTTGTTGCTGACGGCGGTTTTCGTTTCGATCGGGCCGTTGTTGTATCTGGTGGTGCGTGGGGTTCGCGAGCGTCGGAAGGCGGTGGCAAAGTGCAGCCAGATACTATGAACACCTGAAACCCCTGTAGGAGTGAGCCTGCTCGCGATAGCGGAGTGTCAGCCAAAGATGAGGTGACTGACACTCCGCTATCGCGAGCAGGCTCACTCCTACACTGGAATGTCGTGGCATTCAGCCCTTTTTTACGGCGACGAACGCGGCGGTTTCGTAAGGCACCGTCACCACATCCCTGCCGCGCAGTTCAGGCTCGGCGGCAATCAACGCACGAATCTGCTCATCGACCTTTGCCCGCTGCGCCTCCGGCAGTGCGGCGATGAAACTGGTGGAGCGCACGCGGTTGAAGATCACATCTTCCGGTGAGCCGGTATGACCATGATGAAACTGTTCAACCTGCAATTTCTCAAATGCCGGGTGCGGAAACGCTGTGCGCCAGGCGCCGGTGTAATAGCGTGGCGCGTCACCCTCCAGCGCATTGACGATGGCATCCAGTTTCGGCACCCAACTGACTGCGGTATCACGCAAGTTCCAGATCAGCCCCAACTTGCCACCCGGCTTGAGTACTCGAGCGATTTCGCTCAGCGCCTCGATACTGGCGAACCAGTGAAACGCCTGCGCGCAAATCACCACATCCACTGAAGCGTCCGGCAACGGCAGGTCGGTCGCCGTACCGCTCACAGCCAGCACATCGGGCCAGGCGTCAGAAAGTTTTTCCAGCATCTGCGCCACCGGTTCAACGGCGATCACTTGCGCCCCCGTCGCCACCAGACGTCCGGTGAACTTGCCGGTGCCGGCGCCCAGATCGATCACCGTTTTATGCCCATCCAGGCCTAGCGTCGCAGTCAACCACTCACTGACCTGCGGCGGATAGTCCGGCCGCCCTTTAACGTAGGTGTCGGCAGCGCTTTTGTAGCCCGCAGCGGCTGAATGATGGACGTGATCGGTCATGGCAACTCTCCTTACGGCAAAACATCGGATCGACGGCAGACGCTCCCGAGCATAGCGCTTGAATTTACGCTGAACTTGAACAGTCACTGATAAAGCAATGAATAAAAATTCACACTGTGGTGTTCAAAGTGAAACATAAGCCCCTGTGGAGCCTTGCCCATGACTATCCGTTCCGTTATGTTCGCCGCCCCGTTGCTGCTCGTCGCCGTGATGTCCAGCCAATTGGCCTTGGCCAATGGTGATGAAGAAGAACCGGTGCAGAAGCCCGAATGCCCGAAAGGCCAGGTCTGGGACAGCAAAACGCAAAAATGCGTGCTGCAAACCAGCAGTCTGCTGCCGGACGCTGACCGTACTGATTACGCCTATCGCCTCGCCAAGGCCGGTCGCTACGAAGAAGCCCTGGCGCTGCTCGACACACTGAAGCAACCGAACACCGCCAAGGCCCTTAACTATCGCGGTTACGCCACGCGCAAACTGGGACGCACTGACGAGGGCATCGGTTATTACCTGCAATCGGTGCAGCTCGATCCGCAGTACGCGCAAGTGCGTGAATACCTCGGCGAGGCTTATGTGATCAAAGGCCGCGTCGACCTGGCGCAGGAGCAGTTGCAGCAGATCAGATCGATTTGCGGCACCTCGTGCGAGGAATATCAGGACCTGGCTGAGGCCATCAACGACTCATCGAAAACCTGAGCACTTATAAGGGCCGCCATCATCTTCAACGATCAGGCATTCAGAGCAGAACTCGGGCAGCACCTGGCGCGACTGTGGCGCTACGGTCTGCTGCTGTCGCGCAACCGGCACGTGGCCGAGGATCTGGTACAGGCCACGTGTGTGCGAGCGCTGGAGCGCGCCAGTCAGTACATCGCCGGTACGCGCATGGATCGCTGGTTGCTGAGCATTCTGCATTCGATCTGGCTCAATGAAGTGCGCGCTCGTCGCGTGCGTCAGGGGACGGGACAGGTCGATGCCGATGGTCAACTGGCGTTCGATGGTGAATACGCGGCGCAGACGCACGTGATGGCGGCGCAAGTGATTCGCCGCGTCGATGCGCTGCCTGAAATCCAACGGGAAACAGTCTACCTCGCCTACGTCGAAGGTTTGTCCTACCGCGAAGTCGCGGAGATCCTGCAAGTGCCGATCGGCACTGTGATGAGCCGTCTGGCCACCGCCCGCCTGAAACTCGCCGAATACCCGCCGTTGCAGGCTGTGCCGAAATCCACCGAAGGAGACCGCTCATGAACACACCTTCGGATGAACAACTGGTCGCCTACCTCGACGGCGAACTGGACGGCGACTATCGCAACCAACTGGACAATGCCATTGCCGAAGACTCGTTGCTCAGTCTGCGCGTGCAATGGCTCAGCCGCAGCAATCTGCCGTACAAGAACGCCTATGACGAGCTGGCGCAACAGGCGCCGCTGGATCGACTGCAAGCGCGGCTGGATGCCATTCCTTCGCCAGAAAAGCCTGGGCTGAGTCGCCGCTGGTTTATCGGTGGCGCGGCCGCTGCGCTGTTGGCCGGAGGCGTGTTGGCCGACCGGTTATTCCTCGGCTGGCACGCCGCGCAATCGAACAACTGGCGCGCATTGGTGGGCGATTACATGGCGCTGTATGTGCCGCAAACGCTTGATCACCTGCCCACCGACGAAGCCTCCCAACGCGCGCAACTGCGCACGGTTGATGCGCGTCTGGGCCTGAATCTCTCACCCGCCACGTTGAAACTGCCGGGTGCCGAATTCAAACGCGCACAAGTGCTCGAATACGACGGTGTGCCGATCGCACAGATCATGTACCTCGATGCCAGGCATGGGCCTCTGGCGTTATGCGTCACGCGCTCGAACCAGGGTAGCCGAGCGCTTGAGCATGAACGTCGACACGAGATGAACGTAGTGTTCTGGACAGAGCATGAACATGCCTGGATGTTGATCGGACACGTTCCGGCGGCTGCACTTGAGCAGAGCGCAACGCTGTTGAAATCGCGATCCATCGGCTAGGGCCTTGACTGGCATGTTCAAGTTGGCGGAACTGGTCTGACGGCACTAGGCATCCACTTTAAAGGAGTCAATGGAAAACCAGTCAGGTCTCGGACTATGGAACTCAAGTCGTGCGATCCCCGGTGCATCAAAGGCAACATTGACCGGTGTGCCGTAGGACGAACCTAACGCCTGACGCCCCAAGAGCTCCCCGTTGCTGGTGTAGTAAGCCACGGTGCTGTCCTCATAGTTAACGCTTAAATGAAAAAAACTGATTCGCGAGCAGGCATTCTTCAGTTTTATTTCCACTACCTGCGCGGCCTCGCCAAAGGCGTCGCGGCCGATGCTCAGTACCTGACCATCGATTCGACCGGGAAAGGATTGACCGATGTCGGAACGAGGCATGATCGCGCATTCGCCGTCACCGGATTTGAACGTGATCTGCATAGTGGGCGTATCCATGATTGCGCCTTGTCGTGCCGTCTGATTCGGCACGCCGGTGAAGTCTTCCATTAACGTCGCGGGAGAATTCAGCACGGTGAATGTCGGCGAATTGAACACCACTGCCGTGGTTTCGTCATTGAGCCCGTCATAGGCGACTTTCAACTCCATGCGCACGGACGTACCCGGTTTGAGCTTCTGGAGTTCGCTGCGAGGCAACGCATTATCCAGCCCGCTGTCTTTCTCCGGCGCTGTCACTGGAGCAGCCTCGGCGAGGACAATCGTGTAACTGTCACCGTTGATATCTGTGCCGTGCAAACGAAACCAACGCAATTGCCCCTCCGCCATCAATGGCCACACCGCACATTGCGCCTGCGCACCACCGGTAAAATCACCCAGATCAAGTATCCCGTTGCTGGCCTGAGGGATATCGGGTGTGGGCAGCCGTCGATCCCGATCCTCGATCCGCTTGATCACCACGTCACGGTGCGCGGAGGGTTGAGGGGCCGCACCTCGCAGCAACTCCCATGACAGCTGGATTGTCTTGCCATGACTGGCCGCCAGCACTGAAGACTCGATCAGAAAGTTGGCCCGGTGGTTCTTGTTGAAGGCGCTTGGAACAAAGACTGGCGAGCCCGGCCCGGTTATGCCTTGGACCAACAGCCGCGCTTTGTCCCCGGGTTGATCCTCCAGGTATTCGACTCGGGCTGTCACACCGTTGGGCAAATCCAGAGGATCGATCAGGTAACCGGAGCCCACCAGTGCAGGTGGTAAAAGGGTCGCAGCGGGCTCGCCGGTGATACTGGTTTTCAGGACATAGGAGCGGTCGAGTTCGACCCCCTGGCTGACGCGCTGATACGAAAACACTGCATGTCCCTTCGCGGCGGCAGCAAACGCAGCGTAAGGCACAGGGATCGAGTAGGAAAACGGTGCATTCTTCACTTTTTCGGTCAGCGTCAAATGTTCCAGTAACGCTCCGTCCTTAGCATAGAAGCGCCCCGTCAAACGGATTTCATCGTCTCTGAGCCAACTGCGCGATACATAGATTTGTGCAATTGCCGGTTCGCCAGCCAGTTTTTCCAGTTCGACGCTGCTGGCATCATCGTCAGGATCATCGGGGTTCTCGCTGAGGATCGGCGGGTCATACCAGGTGCCATTCAGGTTGACGTACAGATACTGGCTGGCCGAGTTCGGACTGTTGACATCCGGACTGTTACCCACACGATCAAATACCGTGTAACGCACTTCAAAGTGCGCACTGTCCCCGGCCGCGCGAAAGGTCGCCTCATCGATGGTCATCTGGATGGGCCGCTGCTGATCCGCCGCTTCCTCACTGACCACATGACTGAAGGTTTTACCATTGCAATACACCACGATGGTGTCGAACGCTCTCATTATCGGGTAGGTAACGCTGATGCTTACGCCTGTACGCGCACGCTCGGCGTCTACACCTTCATCCAGCGCATCCGGAGCCACTTCAAACACCAGTTCGGAATGGCCTTCCTCCTCAGGAAAACGGTCCACGTTACCCGGACGCTTGTCGTGATAAATAACCGTCAGCGGCGCCGAAGCTTCGAGCTCCACGCCATCTCGCTCTATCCCGTAATCAAGAACATTCAGCGGACTCTTCCATTTGTCCGCAGCCACATAGACGATTACCCGTTGAGTCGCCTCGCCGGTGGCGATGGTTTTCTCCGCAACCCGTTCTCCGTTCAAACGCACGGCATAGACGTCATTGTCCTGCGCGGTAGTGGCGGGTTCGATGAACACCTTCACCCCTTCCGGGTACAGATAAGTCAGTGCCAGAGGCAGCCCTGCATCTGCATTTTCTGGCCCGGGGACCGGCTGACTCATGCCGGCAATTCGCGGTTTTTCAAGGGTCTTGACGTCCATAGTGGTCATCCTTTGGGAACAGGGTCCGATACGATCGGAAGCAGGGGTTCTTGTCCTGCGCATGAAACACCCATCGCCCGCGGTTGCCTACTGTCAGATCTGACAGGTGAACCCTGTAAAACCGGTAAAAACGCTACCATTGGTCGGAGTGATCGCAAAAGGCGAACGAAAGCCGGCGCCATTCGCAGCAATCGTAAAGCGGCTTATGCCACGCCTGAATTCGTTGAGCAGTCGTTTTGTGCCAAGAGAAACGTTACTTCCACACCGAAGAAAGTCATATTCCAGGAGTACTCCCCCGATGGCGATTTCGTCTCGCACTGCCTTACTGGTGATCGACGTTCAAAACGACTTCACCCCCGGCGGCCAATTAGCGGTACCGGAAGGTGACCTGATCGTGCCGCTGATCAACCGGCTCGCCCGCCAGTTCACCCAGGTCGTCGTTGCACAGGATTGGCACCCAACCGGCCATGCCTCATTCGCCTCCAGTCATCCCGGTCACCAGCCCTACGATGTCATTCAATTGCCTTACGGCGAGCAGACACTCTGGCCCGACCATTGTGTGCAATCGACAGCGGGGGCCGAGTTTCACCGGGAACTCGACTTGCCTCATGCCCAGTTGATCATTCGCAAGGGCTGCAATCCTGATATCGACAGCTACTCGGCCTTTGTGGAGGCCGATCGCCAAACCACCACGGGGCTGGCCGGCTACCTGAAAGAGCGCGGGATCGATACGGTCTACATGGTGGGGCTGGCACTGGATTTCTGCGTGATGTATTCAGCGCTGGATGCACGGGCGGCGGGATTCAATGCTTATGTGGTGCTGGATGCGTGCCGGGCGATCGATCTGAACGGATCACTGACGGCAGCGATTGAGCGTATGCAAAGTGCCGGGGTCGGGTTGATTCAATCCACAGAGCTGGTCTGAACAACGCAATCCCCATTTGGGAGCGAGCCTGCTCGCGAAGGCGTCGGGTCAGTCAACGCATATTTGGCTGACATACCGCCTTCGCGAGCAGGCTCGCTCCCACAGGTATCTTTTCAGGGGCATGAAGTTCAGGCGTTAGTGGGCAACCACAGCCGAAACCGCGCGCCACCCAACGGCGAAGACTCAACCGTCAACGTCCCACCCTGCGCCTCCAATGCACGACGGCTGATTGCCAGACCAAGACCAAACCCACCCGTAGCCCGATCCCGGCTGCGATCCAGTCGATAGAAAGGCTCGAAAATCCGCTCACGCTCGTCATCGGGAATCCCGATGCCGTCATCATCGACCCAGATCTCACAGCCCTCGGCATTGACCTGCACGCCAATCTGAATGCGCTTCTCGCAATAGCGCATGGCGTTGCGCAGCAGATTCTGAATCGCCCGCGCGGTCAGGCGTGGATCGAGCGAGAAGCGTTCGAGCTGGCCGTGCAGCAACACGTCGATGACGATCTCCGGCGACTCAAGCTCTTCATCGACACTGCCCAGAATGCTGTCGATGAACTCATCCAGCGACACCTCGACCTGCTCCGGCGTTTGCGCCGGATTCTGCAAGCGACTGTATGACAACAGCTCCAACACCAACTCATCGAGTTCGCGGATATGCGCGACCAATCCCAGCAAGCGCTCGCGACTGGCAGCCGGCAAATCGTCCGAGAGCGCCAGCGCCAGACCGAAATCCAGCCGCGTCAACGGTGTGCGCAGTTCGTGGGAGACCGCATTGAGCAAGTCACGTTGCTGATTGAGCAGATTTTCGATATCGCCGGCCATGGTGTCGAAGACGTTGGCAAGGCTGCCGATGTTGGAACTCGGGGCAATTTCCGTGCGTTCGCTCAAATGGCCCTTGCCGAAGCGTTCGGCGGTACCTTTGAGCCGTTCCAGATCGCGCCAGTGCGGGCGCAGCCACATCAGCAGGCAGGCGAGCAGCGTGGCGCCGACCAATACGTTGATGCTCCAGTACAACAGATTGACGTCCATCGGGTCCGGCGGCACGACCATTTGCACCGCCGAGATGTCGTCCAGCGGCGTCACCGCCAGCGTGCGCCAGCCCCAATCGCCAATGCGCACGACGTTTTCACCCCGCCGTAGGCGCTCCTGCTCGATCGCGGTGAACTGGGCATCGTCGATCCGCGCGAGAACGATGTGCAGCGGCTGGAAATCCTTGTCCATCGACGCCGCCAGCGCCGGCCACTGCGCTTGCGGCACCGCGTGAAACTGCCGGGTGATCAGCGATTGCAGTCCGCGCGAATAGTCCAGGTTGTAAGTGACGAAGCGCTCGCGGAACGCCATGACCACCAGATCCGGCACCAGATAGATCGCCGCACTGTAGGAGACGATCGTCACCAGATACAGGCGAAACAGGATGCGAAACATCAGCTCAGCATTCCCACTCGGAACGGCTGAACAGATAGCCCTTGCCCCACACGGTTTTGATCTTGCGTGCCTCGCCAGCGTGGTCATCGAACTTGCGACGCAGCTTGGAAATCGCCACGTCCACCGAGCGGTCGGTGCCGTTGAACTCGATACCGCGCAGGCGTTGCAGAATCTGGTCGCGGCTCAACACTTCACCGGCGTGTCGCGCCAGCACCACGAGCAAGTTGTATTCGCCACTGGACAACTCGACCGGTTGATCGCGCCAGGTGACGGTGCGTTCGGACAGGTCGATGCACAGATTACCCATGACGATGCGGTCGTTGACGGTCAACGGTTCACCGAGGCTGCTGCGGCGCAGCAAGGTGCGCACTCGCGCGAGCAAGACCCGAGGCTCGCAAGGTTTGGTGACGTAATCGTCGGCGCCCATTTCCAGACCCAGCACTTGATCGTGGCTATCGTCGCGGGCGGTGAGCATCAGGATTGGCAATGTTGCCGAATCGGCGCGCAGTAAACGACAGACTTGCAGACCATCAAGCCCTGGCAGCATCAAGTCGAGAATCACCAGATCCGGCGGGTTGACTCGCGCCCGCTCGCGCACATGGTCGCCACGGCCGATCACGCTGACGGAATAACCGTTGCGTTCCAGGTAGCTGGAAATCAGTTCGGCGAGGGCGGTGTCGTCTTCGACCAGGAGGATGTTGGGCATGGGGTGATCCAGATATTGCTGTGGTGGATGTCAGACCGCTTTCGCGAGCAAGCTCGCTCCCACAGTGGTTTTGCACTGTTCACAAAACCCGTGTGGGAGCGAGCTTGCTCGCGAAAGCGGTTTAACCGTCACAAAAGAATTCAAGACCTGAAGGATATACGCCCTCGCCCATCCCTGAGCAAAACCCTTACACAATTTCACACAGCGCCTACAAAGCTTCACCGCTAATCTCGGCGTCTGCCCGTAGGATGCGGACATCAATATTGGGGGTTGTACATGTCGAACAAACTGCTGGCCGGGCTCGGCCTGATCGCGATGGCGCTGACGCTGAGCGCCTGTGATTCGTCCTCGAAGGCAGAGGATCAGACGCCACCGGCCACGGTGCGCATCGAGACGATCAAAGCGCATCCCCTGACGATCAGCAGCGAACTCAGCGGCCGCATCGCTGCGCCACGCATCGCCGAAGTGAGGGCACGGGTGGCCGGCGTGGTCTTGCAGCGCACCTTCCGCGAAGGCAGCGACGTGAAAAAGGGCGACGTGCTGTTCCGCATCGACCCGGCGCCGTTCAAGGCGGACCTCGACAGCGCCGAAGCCGCGCTGCGCAAGGCTGAAGCCAATGCGTTCCAGGCAAAACTGCAAGAGCAGCGCTATGCCCAGTTGATCGATGACCAGGCCATTAGCGGCCAGGACTACGACAACGCCCGCGCCAATGCCCGACAGACTGCCGCTGACGTTGCGGCCAACAAGGCTGCCGTCGAGCGCGCAAAACTGAACCTCGGTTATGCCACCGTCACTGCACCGATTTCCGGGCGTGTTGGCCGCGCGCTGGTGACCGAAGGCGCCCTGGTCGGGCAAAACGAAACCACGCCGCTGGCACTGATTCAGCAGCTCAACCCGATCCACGCCGACCTCACCCAGTCGACCCGTGAACTCAACGAATTGCGCCGTGCGTTTCGCTCCGGGCAGTTGCAGGAAGTCGGTCAGGATCAGGTCAAAGCCACGCTGATTCAGGATGACGGCAGCCTGTACCCGCTGCCGGGCAAGCTGCTGTTCAGCGACATCACCGTCGACCCGGGCACCGGCCAGATCATCCTGCGCAGCGAATTTCCCAACCCGGATCTCGACTTGCTGCCAGGCAGTTTCATCCGCGTGCGTCTGGAGCAGGCAACCATCCAGAACGGCATCACCGTACCGCAACGTGCCGTGCAGCGTGACAGCGCCGGCATTGCCCAGGTTTTGACCGTCGATGAGCAAATGCGCGTCGCCGAGCAACCGGTACAACTCGGCGCAGTGCAGAACAATCGCTGGATCGTCACCGGCGGCCTCAAGCCCGGCGACCGCATCGTCATCGAAGGCCTGCAACACGCCCGCCCCGGCGAAACCGTGCAGATCGACGACACCCCTCTTCCACTTGCCCAGACCTCTGGTCAGTAAGCAGGACGCTTTTCTATGCCGCAGTTCTTTATCGATCGCCCGGTGTTTGCCTGGGTCGTCGCGTTGTTCATCCTGTTGGCCGGTGCGCTGGCCATCCCGCAGTTGCCGGTGGCGCAATACCCCGACGTCGCCCCGCCGCAGATCGAAATCTACGCTGTGTACCCGGGCGCCTCGGCGCAGACCGTCGATGAAAGCGTGGTCAGCCTGATCGAGGAAGAGCTCAACGGCGCCGATCACCTGCTGTACTTCGAATCGCAGAGCAGCCTCGGCAGCGCGACGATCAAAGCCACGTTCCAGCCGGGCACCAACCCGGAACTGGCACAGGTCGACGTGCAAAACCGCCTCAAGGTGGTCGAGTCGCGCCTGCCGCAAGCGGTCAATCAGCAAGGTTTGCAGGTCGAAAAAGTCTCGTCCGGCTTCCTCTTGCTGATCACCCTGACGTCCAGCGACGGCAAGCTCGATGACGTAGCGCTCAGTGATTATCTGGCGCGTAATGTGATGAACGAGATCAAGCGTCTGGACGGTGTCGGCAAGGCGCAGTTGTATGGCGCCGAGCGGGCCATGCGCATCTGGATCGATCCGCAGAAGCTGATCGCGTTCAACCTGACACCGGCTGACGTCAATGAAGCCATCATCGCGCAGAACGCTCAGGTGTCTGCCGGCAGCATCGGTGATCTGCCCAATCCGTCGAGCCAGGAAATCACCGCGACCATTCTGGTGAAAGGCCAGTTATCGACGCCGCAAGAGTTTGCCGACATTGTCCTCAAAGCCAATCGCGACGGATCTACCGTGCGCATCGGTGATGTGGCGCGGGTCGAGATTGGCAGTCAGGAATACCAGTTCGGTACGCGCCTAAACGGTAAGCCGTCCACCGCCGTCGGCGTGCAGTTGTCGCCGGGCGCCAACGCGCTGAACACCGCGACGCTGGTGCGGGCGAAGATGGATGAGCTGTCGCGCTACTTCCCGGCGGGCGTGGAATACAAGATCCCGTACGACACTTCGCCGTTCGTCAAAGTCTCGATCACCAAAGTGATTTACACCCTGGGCGAGGCGATGTTGCTGGTGTTCGCGGTGATGTTCCTGTTCCTGCAGAACGTGCGCTACACGCTGATCCCGACGCTGGTGGTGCCGGTGGCTTTGATGGGCACATTCGCAACCATGCTCGCGCTGGGTTTCTCGATCAACGTGCTGACCATGTTCGGCATGGTGCTGGCCATCGGCATTCTGGTCGACGACGCGATTGTCGTGGTCGAGAACGTCGAGCGGATCATGGCTACCGAGGGTCTGTCGCCCAAGGAAGCCACACGCAAGGCCATGACGCAGATCACCGGCGCGATCATCGGCATCACGCTGGTGCTGGTCGCCGTGTTTATTCCGATGGCGTTCATGCAAGGTTCGGTCGGGGTGATTTACCAGCAGTTCTCGCTGTCGATGGCGACGTCGATTCTGTTCTCGGCGTTCCTCGCGCTGACCCTGACACCGGCATTGTGCGCGACGCTGCTCAAGCCTATCGCCAAAGGTGAGCATCACGAGAAGTCCGGGTTCTTCGGCTGGTTCAACCGCCGCTTCGAGCACCTGACCGATCGTTATCAGGGCTGGGTCGGCTATGCGCTGAAACGTAGCGGCCGTTACCTGCTGATTTACGCTGTGTTGCTGGTTGGACTGGGGCTGAGCTTCGCGCGTCTGCCCTCCTCGTTCCTGCCGGTGGAAGATCAGGGTTACACCATCACGGATATTCAACTGCCGCCCGGTGCGACCAAGAATCGTACGGTGGCCGTGGCTGAACAGCTTGAGGCGCATAACGCCGGCGAGCCGGGGATCAGTGACACGGTGGTAATTCTCGGTTTCAGCTTCTCCGGTAGCGGCCAGAACGCGGCGCTGACGTTCTCGACACTGAAGGACTGGTCGCAGCGTGGCAGTGATGACTCCGCCAGCTCGATTGCCGATCGCGCCAACATCGCCCTGAGTGAGATAAAGGACGCCATGGCGTTCTCGGTACTGCCACCGCCCGTGGATGGCCTCGGCACGTCGAGCGGTTTCGAGTTCCGTTTGCAGGATCGCGGTGGCCTCGGCCATGCGACCTTGATGCAGGCGCGCACCGAATTGCTCGCGGCGGCGGAAAAAAGTCCGGTGTTGATGAATGTGCGTGAAAGCGCGCTGGCCGAAGCGCCGCAAGTGCAATTGGTTGTGGATCGTAAACAGGCGAACGCCTTGGGCGTGTCGTTTGCCGACATTGGCAACGTGCTGTCCACTGCCGTCGGTTCCAGCTACATCAACGATTTCCCCAATCAGGGGCGCATGCAGCGTGTTGTCGTGCAAGCCGAAGGCGATCAACGCAGCCAGGTCGCCGATCTGCTGAAAATGCATGTGCGCAACAACGCCGGGCACATGGTGCCGCTGTCGGCGTTCGTCCAGGCCAACTGGATTCAAGGCCCGGCGCAGTTGACCCGTTACAACGGCTATCCGGCGATCGCGATTTCCGGCGAACCATCACCGGGGCACAGTACCGGTGAAGCCATGGCGGAAATCGAACGTCTGGTGGCGCAGGGGCCGAAAGGTCTGGGCCAGGAATGGACCGGTCTGTCGTTGCAGGAACGCTTGTCCGGCAACCAGGCACCGATCCTGCTCGGTTTGTCGCTATTGGTGGTGTTCCTGTGTCTGGCGGCGCTGTACGAGAGTTGGTCGATTCCGACCTCGGTGTTGCTGGTGGTGCCGCTGGGCGTGCTCGGCGCGGTGTTGGCGGTGACATTGCGCGGCATGCCCAACGATGTGTTCTTCAAGGTTGGTCTGATTACCATCATCGGTTTGTCGGCGAAGAACGCGATCCTGATCATCGAGTTCGCCAAGAGCCTGTATGACGAAGGTCACGACCTGATCGATGCAACGTTGCAGGCTGCTCGTTTGCGCTTGCGGCCGATTGTAATGACCTCGCTGGCGTTCATTCTTGGCGTTGTGCCGCTTGCGATTGCCACTGGCGCAAGCTCGGCGAGTCAGCAGGCGATCGGTACTGGCGTGATCGGCGGGATGATTACCGCAACGCTGGCAGTCATCTTCGTACCTGTCTTCTTCGTGGTCGTCATGAAGCTCGTACAACGATTCACCAAACCCCACTGATCCAAATTGTAGGAGCTGCCGAAGGCTGCGATCTTTTGACTTTGCTTTCAGAAGATCAAAAGATCGCAGCCTGCGGCAGCTCCTACAAAAGCCCGGTGGCGTACGCTATGGTGCAGAGACAGTTCATCAACGTGAGTCCCCATGCGCTTCCTCGCCCGCACCCACCCTCGCCTGTCTGCCGCCGCCCTCCTCGGCCTTGCCACCGGTCTCCTGGTCCCCGCCGATTCCATCGTCAGCAAAATCCTCATCGGCTGGAACGCTGGCGTCTGGACTTACCTGATCCTGATGTTCTGGCTGACCGTGCGCGCCAAGGCTCCGGACGTCAAACGCATCGCTGAAGTCGAAGACGAAAATGCCGGGCTGGTGCTGTTCGTGGTGTGCATCGCCGCGCTGGCGAGTTTGGCGACCATCACCTTCGAGCTGGCTGGCAGCAAGGACCTGGAAACCACGCGCAAACTGCTGCACTACGGTTTCACCGCGCTGACGGTGATCGGCTCGTGGCTGCTGATCGGGGTGATTTTCTGCGTGCACTACGCCAGGTTGTATTACACCTGGAATGGCAAAGAGCCGGCGTTGCGCTTCGCGGAGGGGCTGACGACCCCCAACTATTGGGACTTCTTGTACTTCTCCTTCACCATCGGCGTGGCCGTACAGACTGCAGATGTCGGCGTGGCCACCCGCGATATCCGCAAAATCGTATTGGCACAATCGTTGATCGGATTCGTGTTCAACACCGCGATTCTGGGATTTTCGATCAATATCGCCGCGGGTTTGTTCGGCTGACGCGACCCCGCCCGTCGGCGGCACAGAGATCATTGGTGATCATTCACTTGACGGAAGATTTGTTTTTGGTGTTTCCTGAAACCGGTTTCAGCGCTGCATTCAGACGTTGAGCCTATAAATCCAATAACAAGGTTTCAGACCGTGAACGACTTCTCCGCCGCCCAGCGCAGCCGCGTGACCATGCTTGATGTCGCCGAACGCGCCGGGGTGTCCAAGGCCAGCGTTTCGCGCTTTATCGGCGATGACCGCGCCCTGCTCTCCGATACCATTGCCCTGCGCATCGAGCAGGCCATCGCGGAACTCGGCTATCGCCCCAACCAGATGGCTCGCGGCCTGAAACGCGGGCGCACCCGCCTGATCGGTATGCTGGTCGCCGATATCCGCAACCCTTATTCGATTGCCGTGATGCACGGGGTGGAAACCGCCTGCCGTGCGCACGGCTACAGCCTGGTGGTGTGCAACACCGACCGCGATGACGAGCAGGAACGCCAGCACTTGGCGCTGTTGCGCTCGTACAACATCGAGGGGCTGATCGTGAACACGCTGGGCCATCACCGTGATGAACTGCATGAGTTGCGCCGCGAGATGCCGCTGGTGCTGGTGGATCGCAAGGTCGACGGGCTGGACAGCGACATGGTCGGGTTGAATAACCCGCAAGCGGTGCAGATGGCCGTTACGCACCTTGAGCAGCGCGGTTATGGTGATCTGCTGTTGGTGACCGAACCGTACGACGGCACCAGTTCGCGAATCGAACGGGTCAGCAGTTTTCAGGCGCAGATTGCGCAGCGCTCGGGGTTGACCGGGGCGGTGCTGGAAACCGGCGACGATCTGAACGCGCAACTTCAAACCTTTTTAAACACACCCGGTAATGGTCCGAAAGCGCTGTTTTGCGCCAATGGCGTAGCGGCGCTGGCTGCGACGACTGCGTTACGCCAAATGGGTTGCCGATTGTTCGAGGACGTCGGGCTGATTGCCCTGGATGATCTGGATTGGTATCCGTTGGTGGGCAGCGGGATTACCGCGCTGGCTCAGCCGACGGCAGAGATTGGTGCGCGGGCGTTTGAGTGTCTGCTCAAGCGCTTGCGTGGGGATGATGAGGTAGCGCGGGTGGTGGATTTTGCGCCGGTGCTGGTTGAGCGTGGATCGACCCGTGAGGTTGGCGGTGTTTGAGCTGACGCTATCGCTGGCAAGCCAGCTCCCACAGGTTTAGAGGTGTACCAAGCCTTGTGTACGACCCGAACACAGTGGGAGCTGGCTTGCCAGCGATGAGGCCCTAAAGGACAACACAGAAACACCTGATATTTTTTTGAACAAAAATGAAACCGGTTTCAGAGGTCAATAACAATGAATAAACCCGCCGTTTCCATCAGTCTGTCCAGCTACGGCGCCGAGCTTGTGCGCCAGCGCGGGCAGGATGCTTTCATCGATGTTCTGGCTGCGGCCGGGGCCAATCGCATTGAGTGGCGCGAAGAGCTGCTGACGCGTGAAGACCCTGCGCAACTGGCTCAGGCCACGCTGGCGCAGGGTCTGCAAAGCATCTATTCCTCGCCCACCGAACTCTGGCTGGCCGGCCAGTCACGCCCCAATCCCGAGCTGATCACCGCGCTGCAACAGGCCGAAGCGTTCGGTTCGAAATGGTTGAAGGTTTCTCTCGGCTACTTCACCGATAACAATGATCTGCAAGCCCTGGGCGAACGCTTGAAACTCAGCCCGGTGCAGTTGCTGGTGGAAAACGACCAGACTTTACATGGCGGGCGCATCGAGCCGTTTCAGCTCTTCTTCGCCGCCGTCGAGCAGCACAGCTTGCCGATCAAGATGACCTTCGACATTGGTAACTGGCAGTGGCAGGACCAGTCCGCCACCAACGCGGCGCGCCTGTTGGGCCGGCACGTCGGTTACGTGCATTGCAAAGCCGTGGCCCGTCGCCCCGACGGCAAACTGGTGGCGGTGCCGCCGGCGGTCAGTGACCTGCATCTGTGGGAACAACTGTTGCGACACATGGCCCAAGGCGTTATGCGCGCCGCCGAATACCCATTGCAGGGCGAAGATCTGGTGCAACTGACCACCGAGCACGTGGCCGCCCTCGCCCGCCTCGGCCAATCCCGCCTGGAGCCTGCTCATGTCTGAGATCGATATTCTTTCGTTCGGCGAAACCATGGCGATGCTGGTCGCCGAGCAGACCGGTGATCTGGCGGCGGTCGAGCACTTCCACAAACGTATTGCCGGAGCGGACAGTAATGTCGCGATCGGGCTATCGCGGCTGGGTTTCAACGTCGCGTGGCTGAGCCGGGTCGGCAATGATTCGCTCGGGCGCTTTGTGGTGCAGACCTTGATCAAGGAAGGTCTGGATTGCAGCCACGTCGATGTCGATAAACAGCACCCGACCGGTTTCCAGTTCAAATCGCGCAATGACGATGGCAGCGATCCGCAAGTCGAGTATTTCCGGCGCGGTTCGGCGGCCAGTCATTTGTCGCCGCAGTCGATTACGACCAATCTGCTGAGCGCCCGCCATCTGCACGCCACCGGCATTCCTCCGGCGCTCTCGGCTTCGGCGCGGGAGATGTCTTTTGAACTGATGACACGCATGCGCAACGCCGGGCGCAGCGTGTCCTTCGACCCCAATCTGCGCCCGAGCCTGTGGGCCAGCGAGCGCGAAATGATCAGCGCGATCAATCGCCTCGCCGCCCTCGCCCATTGGGTGTTGCCGGGGTTGAGCGAAGGTCGCTTGCTGACTGGTTTTGACGATCCGGCAGATATTGCCGCGTTTTATCTCGATCAAGGTGCGGAAGCGGTGGCGATCAAACTCGGGCCGGAAGGCGCGTATTACCGCACGCAGCTGGATCAGGGGTTTGTCGCTGGTGTGCCGGTGGCCAATGTCGTCGACACGGTCGGTGCCGGTGATGGTTTTGCGGTGGGGATGATCAGTGCCCTGCTGGAACAGCAGAGTTTTGCCGAAGCGGTGCAGCGCGCGAACTGGATTGGCAGTCGCGCGGTGCAGAGTCGCGGGGATATGGAGGGGTTGCCGACACGGGCAGAACTTGATCGATCGTTCCCACGCTCCAGCGTGGGAATGCATACCGTGACGCTCCGCGTCACAGAGGACGCGGAGCGTCCTTAGAGGCGTTCCCACGCAGAGCGTGGGAACGAGAAGTTGTTTGAACCTGCTGCGACAAAAACAACAAGCTCAGGAGCAAGACCCATGAAAACCGCAACCCTCGCCACCCGCCGCTGGTGGTACATCATGCCCATCGTGTTCATCACCTACAGCCTGGCGTATCTGGATCGCGCCAACTACGGTTTCGCCGCTGCATCGGGCATGGCCGAAGACCTGATGATCACCCCGGGCCTGTCATCACTGCTCGGTGCACTGTTCTTCCTCGGTTACTTTTTCTTCCAGGTACCCGGTGCGATCTACGCGCAAAAACACAGCGTGAAGAAGCTGATTTTCGTCAGCCTGATTCTCTGGGGCGGCCTCGCAACATTGACCGGTGTGGTCTCCAACGCCTATTGGCTGATCGTCATCCGTTTCATGCTCGGCGTGGTCGAAGCGGCGGTGATGCCGGCGATGCTGGTCTATCTGTGTCATTGGTTCACCCGCGCCGAACGCTCGCGGGCCAACACTTTTCTGATCCTCGGCAACCCGGTGACCATGCTGTGGATGTCAGTGGTTTCGGGCTATCTGGTGCAGCATTTCAGCTGGCGCTGGATGTTCATCATCGAAGGTCTGCCGGCGGTGCTGTGGGCATTTATCTGGTGGCGTCTGGCCGATGATCGCCCGTCCGAGGCCAAGTGGCTCAACGACCAGGAAAAGCAGGATCTGGAAAGCGCACTCGCCGCCGAACAGGTCGGCATCAAAGCGGTGAAGAACTACGCCGAGGCGTTCCGTTCGCCGAAGGTGATCATTCTGGCGCTGCAGTTTTTCTGCTGGAGCATCGGCGTTTACGGCTTCGTGCTGTGGTTGCCGTCGATCCTCAAGGCCGGCGCGCAAATGGACATGATCGAAGCCGGCTGGCTGTCGGCGCTGCCGTATCTGGCGGCGGTGATCGGCATGCTCGTGGTGTCGTGGGGTTCGGACAAGTTGCAGAAGCGCAAACGCTTTGTCTGGCCGCCGCTGCTGATCGCGTCCATCGCGTTTTACGGCTCCTACGCATTGGGCGCTGAACATTTCTGGTGGTCGTACACGTTGCTGGTGATTGCCGGCGCCTGCATGTATGCGCCTTACGGACCGTTCTTTGCCATCGTCCCGGAGATTCTCCCGGCCAACGTGGCCGGTGGCGCGATGGCGCTGATCAACAGCATGGGCGCACTCGGTTCGTTCGGCGGCTCGTATCTGGTCGGTTACCTGAACAGCTCCACCGGCTCGCCCGGCGCTTCGTATCTGTTGATGAGCGGCGCGTTGCTGCTGTCGGTGGTGCTGACGATTTTTCTCAAGCCCGGCGCCAGTGATCGCGTCGTCGCCAAAGCCGTTGCCACGCGTGCCGTGCCAGCGCATTCCTGAAGAGACTTTTGCCATGAAAAAACAGGTCGTGTTGTACAAGAAACTGTCGCCCGCGCTAATGGCGCGTCTGCAGGAACAGTGCGAAGTCACGCTGATCAATAGCCTCAACGCCGACGGCCTTATGCAACTGCGCGACGCCCTGCCCCGTGCCCATGGTTTGCTCGGCGCTAGCCTGAAGCTCGATGCCGTGTTGCTTGATCTGGCGCCGCAACTCGAAGCTATCGCTAGCGTTTCGGTAGGTGTCGACAACTACGACATCGATTACCTGAGCCAACGCAAGATCCTGCTCAGCAACACCCCGGACGTGCTCACCGAAACCACCGCCGACACCGGTTTCGCCTTGATCCTCGCCGCCGCCCGGCGTGTGGTCGAACTGGCGAACATGGTGCGCAGCGGGCAATGGAGCCGCAATATCGGTCCCGCGCATTTCGGCACCGATGTCCATGGCAAGACGCTGGGCATCATCGGCATGGGCCGCATCGGCGAAGCATTGGCGCAGCGCGGGCATTTCGGGTTTGGAATGCCGGTGATCTATCACAGCCAGTCGCGTAAGCCGGCGGTCGAGGCGCGTTTTGATGCGCAGTATCGAAGCCTTGAAGACTTGCTCAAGCAGGCCGATTTCATTTGCCTGACCTTGCCGCTGACGGCGCAGACCGAAGGCTTGATCGGCGCCGAGCAGTTCGCGCTGATGCGCCCGGAAAGCATCTTCATCAATATCTCGCGGGGCAAGGTGGTCGATGAGGCCGCGATGATCGATGCGCTGCGTCATCAGCGGATTCGTGCGGCGGGGCTGGATGTGTTTGAGCGTGAACCGTTGAATCATGATTCGCCGCTGTTGCAGCTGAACAATGTGGTGGCGACACCGCACATGGGCTCGGCGACGCATGAGACGCGTGAGGCGATGGCGCGGTGTGCGGTGGAGAATCTGTTGGCGGCGTTGGGTGGGGAGAAACCGGCGAATCTGGTGAATCCATCGGTTTGGCAGGGCTGAATTAATCGGTGACTGTAATGCCGCCTTCGCGAGCAGGCTCGCTCCCACACTGGATCTTCAGTGTTCACAAAACCAATGTGGGAGCGAGCCTGCTCGCGAAGAGGCCGGGACAGGCAACACAAAACCATCAGGCAATGCGCGCCTGTAAAAGCTGCGCCGCACACAACGCAATCCGCGCACAGGCATCCGCCAGTTTCACCCGATCCAGCACCAGCCCGATGCGAATATGCCCCGCCGCACTCGGCCCGAACGCCTCGCCGGCCAGCACCGACACGCCATAACCCTCGAGCAGCTGCTCGGCAAACGCCTGGGCACCGAGCCCGGTCTGGCGCACATCGACCATCACGAACATGCCGCCATCGGGGCGGATCGGATACAGCCCCGGGCAACCCTGCAAACGCTCGCAGACCAAATCGCGACGCAGGCGATACTCCTCGCGCATCTGCGTCACCTCCGGCAAATCGCTTTCCAACGCAATCTCCGCGGCTTTCTGCACAAAATCCGGCAACCCGAACAACATGCTCAGCGACAGATTGACCAAATGCTCGGCCAACGATTTCGGCCCGATCATCCAGCCGATGCGCCAGCCGGTCATGGCGTGGGATTTCGACAGGCTGTTGATGGTCGCCGTGCGTTCGGCCATGCCCGGCAAACTCGCCGGGCTGACGTGCTGACCTTCATACAGCAGCTCGCTGTAAACCTCGTCACTGATCAGCCACAAGTCATGGCGGATGCACAGCGCCGCCAATTCCTGCCAGATCAGCAGTGGCAGGCTCGCGCCAGACGGATTGTTCGGACTGTTCAACAGCATGGCGCGGGTTTTCGGCGTGATGCGCGCAGCGACATCGACCGGGTCGACACGAAAACCGTTTTCCGGACGCACCGGCACCGGCACCACCGTCGCGCCGCACGCGCCAAACACGCCTTCGTAGGTGACATACATCGGTTCGGCGACGATCACTTCATCACCCGGATCCAGCACACATTGCGCCACCGAATACACCGCGCATTGCGCGCCGGGCATGACGATCACGTGGTCAGCATCCACCGCGTGCCCGCTGCGCTGACGATGGCGGTCGGCAATCAGCTTGCGCAGCGCCAAACGGCCACGTACTTCGGAATAATGGGTATCGCCGGCCAGCAAGCTGTCGATCGCGCCGTGGACAATCGGCAGCGGTGTGTCGAAATCCGGATCGCCGATGCTCAGCAGCAGGATATCGACACCCTCGGCGCGCAACTCCAGCGCTCGGTCGTGAATCTGCCAGGCGGCGGCTCCTTCTCCGGCGATTCGTTGGGTCAAGGCTGAATAGCGCATGTACGTCTCCTGATTGCGCGGTCTCCAGCCTTCACCGTATCTCAAATCACGAAACGCGCCACCATGGCGTTCAAATCCACCGCCAGACGCGACAATTCGTGGGTCGCGGCGCTGGTCTGATTGGCCCCGGCGGCCGATTGCGTAGCCAGATCGCGGATATTGACCAGGTTGCGGTCGACCTCGCGCGAGACTTGCGCCTGCTCTTCCGAAGCACTGGCGATGACCAGGTTGCGCTCGTTGATCTGGTGGATCGACTGGGTGATCTGCTCCAGCGCAACACCGGCCGCGCGGGCCATTTCCAGGGTGGACTGGGTGCGCTGGTTGCTTTGCTGCATCGACGAAACCGCTTCGCCGGTGCCGTTCTGAATGCCGGCGACCATTTTTTCGATTTCCTGAGTCGACTGCGCGGTGCGATGGGCCAATGCCCGAACTTCGTCCGCCACGACCGCAAAACCACGCCCGGCCTCACCGGCACGCGCTGCTTCGATCGCGGCGTTGAGCGCCAGCAGGTTGGTCTGTTCGGCGATGGCACGGATTACGTCGAGCACCTTGCCGATGTCGCGGCCCTGCGCGGCGAGGCCTTCGATCATCTGCGCGGTGTTCTGCACGTCGTGGGTCATGGTCTGGATCGCGTCGACGGTTTTCACCACTTGGTCGCGACCTTCACGGGCGGCATGGGTCGACTGGTTCGAGGCTTCCGAGGTCGACACGGCGTTGCGCGCCACTTCCTCGACGGCGGCGGTCATCTCGTTGACGGCGGTGGCGGCTTGTTCGATTTCGTTGTTCTGCTGCTGCAAGCCACGGGAGGCTTCTTCGGTCACCGCGCTGAGTTCTTCGGCAGCAGCGCCCAGCTGCGTGGCGGAACCGGCGATCTGCTCGATGGTTTTGCGCAAGTTGGTTTGCATGGTGGCGAGCGCCTGCAGCAACTGCGTAGCTTCATCCTTGCCATCGACTTCGATGACTTTGGTGAGGTTACCGTCAGCAATGGTTTGCGCTGCCTGCACGGCACGGTTCAGCGGCGTGACGATGCTGCGGGTCAGCAACCAGGCCAGTAGCACCGTGGCAAAGGCTGCGAAAACAGCGACGATAATGATGCCGGTGATGGCGCTGTCATAATATTGGCCGGCCTGAATCGAAGCGGTTTTCGCGTCGGAAGCATTCATGACGATCAGTTTATTGAGCTGCTCGCCCATCTGGTCGGTACCGTCCTTGATCCGCGTGTTGATCAGGCTGCGCATCTCGTCGAGTTTGTCCTGGCGCGACAGCTCCATCATCTGGTTCTGCGCTTGCAGGTAGTTGTCCAGCGTGGTCGCGAAGGTCTGGTACAACGCCCGTTCTTCCGGACTTGCCGGCAGTGCGGCGTAACGGGCCTGGGCGGCGCGAACCTTGTCGACCAGAACGCCGATGCGGGTCTGCGCTTCCTGCAACCCGGCCGCTTCGCGATTGACCAGCACGCGGAACGACAGAATCCGCAGACGCAGGACGTTTTCTGTCACTACGGCAAGTTGCGTCACGCTGGGAAGTTGCGTCGAATCCATCTCGACGGACGCCTGCCGGATGATCGACATACGGTTGACGGCGAACACGCCGAGCACGATCACCAGCAAGGCGATAAAGGCAAAACCGAGGAAGGCACGGGGCGCGATATTCAGGTTACGCAGGGACATAGTTGAGCTCTCGAAAGATAGAAACTACGAGCGTCCATGCGTCATCACTGGCCCGAGGGGGGCGGGCTCAGTCCGGCGTCACTGTTTTAGGTAGTTATGTGCGCGCCTGTTAGCTGTATCGGCCAGGCTTTAGGAAGATTGCGGGACAAGAGCAACTATTTTTCAGGGTGTTACAAGATTGAAACACCCTGTGAGCCTGTTTCACACGTTGTTTTTGGCCATTTGCCAGACGCGGGCAATGTCCGTTGCGCGTTCACGCAGCAGGCGCGGTGCTTCGGCGCAGGCCTGTTCCAGCGTCATCGGCCCGCTGGTCACGGCGAATGCCGCGTCGATGCCGTGATCGTAGAGTTCTTGGTAACCCTCGCCCAACGTTCCGGCGATGACGATCACCGGCACGGCGTGCTGTTTGGCAATCCGTGCGACACCGAACGGCGTCTTGCCGCGCAAGGTCTGCGCATCGAAGCGCCCTTCCCCGGTGATCACCAGATCGGCACCTTTGACCGCTTCGGCGAGGCCGACCAGTTCGGCAACCACTTCTACCCCGGCCTGAAATTGCGCCCCGAGAAACGCTTTGGCGGCAAAACCCAAACCGCCCGCCGCGCCGCTGCCCGGCTCGTCACGAACGTCTTTGCCCAGGGCCTGCGCGCACAGTTCGGCGAAGTGGCCCAACGCCTGATCGAGTTGCTGCACCTGAGCCGGCGAGGCGCCTTTCTGCGGGCCGAAAATCGCCGAGGCACCGTGCGGGCCGCACAGCGGGTTGTTCACGTCAGCAGCGATGTCGAAACGCACCTGTGCCAGACGCGGGTCGAGTTCGCTCAGGTCCAGTTGTGCCAGTTGCGCCAACGCCAGACCGCCAGGTACCAGCGATTGACTCTGCGCATCAAGCAACTTCACGCCCAACGCTTGCATCGCCCCGGCGCCGCCATCATTGGTTGCACTGCCGCCAATCGCCAGAATCACCCGTTGCGCGCCGGCATCCAGCGCTGCGCGAATCAGTTCGCCGGTACCGAAGGTGCTGCTGATGCAGGCATCGCGTTGCCTCAACGGCACCAATTGCAAGCCGCTGGCCTCGGCCATTTCAATGATTGCGGTGTGGTTGTGCGGCAACCAGCCCCATGCAGCGTCGACGGCTGTGCCCAGCGGGCCGCGCACGCGGGTGCGGCGCAGTTCGCCTTCGCAGGCAGCGAGAATCGATTCGACCGTTCCTTCGCCGCCATCAGCCATTGGGCATTTGACCAAGGTCGCGCGCGGCCAGACCTGCGCCAGGCCGAGGGCAATGGCGTCGGCGACGCCTTGGGCACTGAGGCTGTCCTTGAACGAATCGGGGGCGATGACGATCTTCATGGGAATTCTCCGGTTGCAATGCCCCTCATGCTGCCAGTCGGCCTGCGCGTTGACGCCTGTCCGCTGCACAAGTGGCGGGGGCGTTTATTGTTCATTTTCACAAAAGGCTCTGCGGTGAATGTACCGCCGCCATCGCGAGCAGGCTCACTCCTACAGGGGAATGCATTCCAAATGTAGGAGTGAGCCTGCTCGCGATGGCGTCCAGAAGAACGCCTCATGCCGACAGGTCGGTCTGCGGCAGCAGCTGCACCCCGAGATACAGCGCCAGCATCCCGTCCAGCCTGAGCGGATCAACCCCACTCAACTCGGCAATCCGCTCCATCCGATAACGCAAACTGTTGCGATGAATCCCCAACGCATCGGCACAGGCCTGACTCTGCCCGTCGTGGTCACACCAACTGCGCAACGTCGCCAGCAACTGGCCGTTGCCGTCCTTGGCGATCACCTTGCGCAACGGTTTGAGCAATTCGTCCAGCGCATCGTCATTGCGATGCCGCCACAGCATCACCGGCAAGCGATAGCGGTTCAGCGTCAGCAGCCGCGAGTGCGGCAACACTTCCCGGCCATAGGCGAGCAAGTCGCCCACACGCCGATAACAACGGCGCAGCCCCGCCAACCCGTCCGCCTGCCCGCCCACGGCAATACGCAGAATCTTCCAGCCGAGGCCGTCGAGTTTTTCCAGCAAGCGATCATGCTCGAGGTGCTGACTTGCCGGTCGACACCACAGCAGCGATGACTTCGCCGAACTCACGCACCAGCTATCGGGATAACGCGACATCAACCAGGCACTCAGCGCCTCAACGGTTTGCCCCGGCCCATGTTCAAGGCCCAGCTCGAACAGATACGGCACCCGCGTCAATTGCGGTTTGAGTCCAAGCTGCTGCGCCTCATCGACCAGGCGCGGCGAGTCCCCCGCCTCGCTCAACAGCAACGCCAGCAGATCATCGCAACGCTGGCGCCGCCATTGCTGCTCGGCCTGCTGATTGCGCTGGCCGACGAGCATCTCGGCGGTCATGCGCACCAGTTCGGCATAAGTGCGCAACTGCTCCGGTTCGCCGGTGATGCCGAGCACGCCGATCAAGCGCTGATCGAGCAACAGCGGCAGGTTGATGCCCGGCTGCACACCTTTCAAATGCACGGCGGTCTGCGCGTCGATCTCTACCACTCGACCGTTGGCCAGCACCAGTTGCGCACCCTCGTGACGGGTGTTGATGCGCTCCGGTTCACCGCTGCCGAGGATCAGCCCCTGGCTGTCCATGACGTTGACGTTGTAGGGCAAAATGGCCATGGCCCGGTCGACGATGTCCTGGGCGAGGTCGTGATCGAGTTCGAACATGATGGGCAAGATCCTTGAAAAACGCGGCAGTCGGTTGTTCACCCGCACAGGGTCTGGCGGCAAACCCTGTGCTCAGGCACAAAGACAATCCGGCCAAAGGTGACCGAGACTCTCGGGGCGATCAACGTTACCCTTTGCATCGCAAAAAATCATAATAAAGAGAGAGCCGCTATGTCGCAGAGCGCCGCAGCTACCCAGACCATCGATGACGATAAAAACGCCGTCTACAAACGCATCACCCTGCGTTTGATCCCCTTCATTTTCATCTGCTACTTGTTCAACTACCTCGACCGGGTCAACGTTGGATTTGCCAAACTGCAGATGCTCGATGCACTGAAATTCAGCGAAACCGTGTACGGCCTCGGTGCCGGGATCTTCTTCATCGGCTACGTGCTGTGTGGCGTGCCGAGCAATCTGGCGCTGAGCAAATTCGGCCCACGGCGCTGGATCGCCGTGATGATGATCACCTGGGGCACGCTGTCGACCTGCCTGCTATTCGTCACCACCCCGACCGAGTTCTACACCCTGCGGCTGTTCACCGGTGCGGCCGAAGCCGGGTTCTTCCCGGGCGTCGTGCTGTACCTTTCGCAGTGGTTCCCGACCTTCCGCCGTGGGCGGATCATGGCGTTGTTCATGTCGGCGATCCCGGTGTCCGGTTTGCTCGGCAGCCCGTTCTCTGGCTGGATTCTCAATCACTTCGCGGCGGGCCAGGGTGGTTTGGCCGGCTGGCAGTGGATGTTTCTGCTGCAAGGCATTCCGACGGTGATCCTCGGTACCCTTGCCTATTTCCTGCTGAGCGACAGCTTCGCCAACGCCAAGTGGCTGAGCCCGCATGAGCGTGCGGTGCTGGAAGCGGATCAGGCCGAAGATTTGGCGAACAAACCGAAAACCACCTCCGATTCGCTGCTGGCGGTGTTCAAGAACCCGGCGATCTGGGCGTTCGGCCTGATTTACTTCTGCATTCAGAGCGGCGTGTACGCGATCAACTTCTGGTTGCCGTCGATCATCAAGAACCTTGGTTTCAGCGATAACCTGGTGATCGGTTGGCTGAGTGCGATTCCGTATCTGCTGGCGGCGGTGTTCATGCTGGTGGTCGGGCGTTCGGCGGACCTTCGTAAAGAACGTCGCTGGCATTTGGTGGTGCCGATGCTGATGGGCGCGATCGGTCTGGTGATTGCGGTGAACTTCGCGGCTAACCCGGCGATTGCGATTCTCGGTTTGACCATTGCAACCATGGGCGCGTTGACCGGCCTGCCGATGTTCTGGCCGGTGCCGACGGCGATGTTGAGTGCCGGTGCTGCGGCCGGTGGGCTGGCGTTGATCAACTCGATGGGACAGATGGCCGGGTTCCTCAGTCCGTACCTGGTGGGTTGGGTCAAGGACAGCACCGGTTCGACCGATGCGGCGTTGTATTTGCTGGCGGGAGTGATTGTTGGCGGGAGTCTGCTGGCGTTGCGCATGACGCGGACGTTGCGGGCTTGAGGTTTTGATGCAGAGTAGAACGGCCTTTTTCAAGGCCGTTTTTTATTGGGGTTTCGACTTGGATTTTGTGCTGTTCTGGAGATCTTTTCCCCCTCACCCCAGCCCTCTCCCCCAGGGGGGCGAGGGGGAAAGGGAGCCGATTGCCGTGCTTTTCAAGATTTGAGTTCGACTCGGGAAAAGGGAGCCGATTTTGGTGCTCTTCAAGACTTGAGTTCGACTCGGGAGGGGGGAGCCGATTTTGGTGCTTTTCAAGACCTGAGTTCGACTCGATATCGCACGTCGGTGTACCTCGTTCAAACACCTCGGTCAGTCCCCTCTCCCTTCGGGCGGTCCGACGTTTCGGGAGGGTTAGGGTGAGGGCTGTGCTTTGGCGTCCAGCTCAATCACCAGACCACCCGGCATCTGCACAAAAATCTGCGCAATCCCCTCGCCCGGCACCTGCGCCAGTTGATACGGCAATCCACTGTCACGCACCCGCTGCAACACCGTTTCCGCCGCTTCATCGGTTCGAAAAGCAATGTGGCTCAATTCAGTGTCATCGGGCAACGGCCGCTCAATCACATGCACCACCGCGTGCTCATCCTGATACAGCCAGCGACCGGGAAACGGAAACGGCGGCCGACGGCCCGGCTTCAACCCGAGCAACTTGGCGAAATCTTCCTGCAAGGTCTGCCCGTCAGCGGTATTGAACGCCAGGTGATCGAATGTCCAGGTCATACGCCTCTCCTGCGATAGTTGATTGATTGCAGTATCCAACCTTGCCAATCACGAAAAAATCCCGCAAAAACGCAAAGATCTTTAAAGGATTTTTAGCAATGAGCTCGATTCTCGATCTGGAAATTTTCGTCCGTGTCGCCGATGCTGGCAGCATTTCCGCCGCTGCTCGCGCGCTGGAGCTGACGCCAGCCGCCGCCAGTATTGCGTTGAAACGCTTGGAAACCCGCCTCGGTATCCGTTTGTTCGCACGCTCCACCCGCAGCATTCGTCTGACTGAAGAAGGTCGGCGTTATCTTGAAAGCGTGCGCTTGGCACTGGCGGCGCTGGCCGAGGGTGAACAGGCACTTAAACAACAAAGCGAAGGCCTGAGCGGCGTGTTGCAACTGGCTGCGCCGTCGGACTTCGGGCGCAATGTGTTGTTACCGTGGCTCGACGATTTCAAGCGCGAACATCCGAACATTCAACTGCAATTGTTGCTCAACGACCGGCACGCCGATCTGTTTCGCGAGACCGTCGATGTAGCGCTGCGCTTTGGCGTGCCAAGCGATTCAACGCTGGTGGCGTTGCCGATTCTGCCGCAACACCGGCGGGTTGCCTGTGCCAGTCCTGACTATCTGGCGCGCCATGGCACCCCGCAACATCCCGGTGAATTGTCCGGGCACAGCGCCCTGCTCTACCTGCGCAATGGCCGGCCCTACAACAGCTGGCGTTTCAGTCGCGGCGATGAAACGCAGGAAGTGGAAGTCCATGGCGACTACCTCAGCGACGACGGCGAAGTCGCCCGCCGCTGGGCGCTGGCCGGACATGGCATCGCGTACAAAGCCTGGCTCGACATTGCCGAAGACGTCCGCGCCGGGCGCTTGGTAACGTTGTTCGATGATTGGCAAGGTGAAAGCGTGCCATTCAATTTGCTGTGTCCGCATCGGGTGCAGGTGTCGGAACGGGTCAGGGTGTTGCAGGGGTTTCTGCAACAGCGCTGTGCAGGATTGAGCCAATAATTCACTTTGCCGCATCGCACGCTTCTGGTATTTGATTAACCCTTTCCCACCGACAAAAGGATTTCGGCATGAGCTTTCGCACACTCGGTCACTCAGGGTTACAGGTGTCCACCCTCACCCTCGGCACGATGATGTTTGGCGAGCAGACCAGCGCCGAAGATTCGCTGCGCATCATCAACAAGGCCTGGGATCAGGGAATCAATTTCATCGACACCGCCGACGTCTACACCAACGGCCGTTCCGAAGAGATCGTCGGTGAAGCGATTGCCCGTCATCGACATGAGTGGGTGCTGGCGACCAAGGTCGGTTTCGGCCCCGTGGACGGTGTGCCGAATCGCAGCGGTTTGAGCCGCAAACACATCTTCAATGGTCTTGAGGCCAGTCTGACTCGCTTGGGCACGGACTATCTCGACATCTATTACCTGCACCGTGAAGACCACAACACGCCGCTTGAAGTGAGTGTGTCGGCGATTGGCGATCTGATTCGTCAGGGCAAGATCCGCTATTGGGGTTTGTCGAACTATCGCGGCTGGCGGATTGCCGAGGTGATACGAATCGCCGATAAACTCGGCGTTGACCGTCCGGTGATCAGTCAGCCGCTTTACAACATCGTCAACCGTCAGGCCGAGACCGAGCAAATCACGGCGGCGCACGCCTATGGCCTTGGTGTGGTGCCTTACAGTCCGCTGGCCCGTGGCGTGCTCAGTGGCAAGTACGCGCCGGACGCGACACCGGACGCGAACAGCCGCGCCGGGCGTCAGGACAAGCGCATTCTGGAAACCGAGTGGCGCGTGGAATCGTTGCGCATTGCCCAACAGATTCAGCAATACACTGAGCAACGCGGGGTCGGCATGGTCGAGTTTGCGATTGCCTGGGTGTTGAACAACGGCGCGGTCACATCGGCGATTGTCGGGCCGCGCACTGAAGCGCAATGGGATGCGTACACCCTGGCGCAGACTGTGAAGATTACGGCTGAGGATGAGGCGTTTATCGATTCGCTGGTAACACCGGGGCACTCATCGACACCCGGGTTCAACGATGTGAGTCATTTTGTGTCTGGGCGTAAACCGCGTTCGGCTTGAAGTAAGCAGATTGGGGGCGCAATACAAATCCATTGTAGGAGCGAGCCTGCTCGCGAAGAGGCCGGCACATTCAACATCTGCGTTGTCTGGCACACCGCTTTCGCGAGCAGGCTCGCTCCCACAGGTTTTGTGCTTATCTTCAGGATGTGGGGAATATTGACCACTTGGCCAATATTCAGCACAAAAACCACGTATCCTTCGCGCCCCATTTGACCATCAACCCGCGAGGACAGTTTGTCTAAAGGTATCGCTCTATCGGTTTCAGCCTCGGTACTGTTTGCCGTCATGTATTACTACACCTCGTTGCTCACGCCGTTGAGTGGCGTGGAAATCTTCGGCTGGCGGATGCTGCTGACCGTTCCGTGCATGACCGTGTTCATGCTGGTGTCCGGGGAATGGCGGCGGGTGCTGGAGCTGGTTCGGCTGATGGCGGCAAAGCCGAAATTGATCGCAGGCCTGATCGTTTCGGCGGCCCTGCTCGGTGTGCAATTGTGGCTGTTCATGTGGGCGCCGCTCAACGGCTACAGCCTCGATGTTTCGCTGGGCTACTTCCTGCTGCCACTGGCGATGGTGCTGACCGGGCGGATTGCCTACGGTGAGAGCCTGTCGTATCTGCAAAAAGTCGCGGTGTTTTTCGCCAGCCTGGGCGTGCTCAATGAGCTGTATCAGGTCGGCGGCTTTTCCTGGGCGACGCTGGTGGTCGTGGTGGGCTACCCGCTGTATTTCGTGCTGCGCAAATTCCTGAAAACCGACAACCTCGGCGGACTGTGGGTCGACATGACCCTGATGTTGCCGGTCGCGTACTGGTTCGTGCAGGGCGGTGAACAAGGCATGGCCGTGTTCGATCAATATCCGGGGCTGATGTGGCTGATTCCATTGCTTGGGTTGATCAGCGCGTCGGCGTTGGTGGTGTACATCATTGCCAGCCGTTTGCTGCCGTTCAGTCTGTTTGGCTTGTTGAGTTATGTTGAGCCGGTGCTGTTGCTGGGTGTGGCGTTGTTGCTCGGTGAGAGCATCAAGTCCGGGGAATGGCTGACGTACATTCCGATCTGGCTGGCGGTTGTGGTGCTGGTCTTTGAAGGCTTCAAACACCTGATGCGGCAACGCCGCCCCTGACTGCAACTACAAAAATGTGGGAGCGAGCCTGCTCGCGAATGCGATCTTTCATTCAACATCGTTGCTGATTGAACGGACGTATTCGCGAGCAGGCTCGCTCCCACAGGTTTTGTATGAAGCAAAAAAATCCCGGCACTGCATCTCTGCAGGCCGGGATTTTTTCAGTTCAGTGGCGGATTACTCGGTTGCGAGTACACCGCGACGCACCTGATCACGCTCGATCGACTCGAACAGCGCCTTGAAGTTGCCTTCGCCGAAACCATCATCGCCTTTGCGCTGGATGAACTCGAAGAACACCGGGCCCATCAGGGTTTCCGAGAAGATCTGCAGCAGCAGACGCTTGTCGCCCTGCTCCGAGGCGCCGTCGAGCAGGATGCCGCGCGATTGCAGCTGATCAACTGGCTCGCCGTGATTCGGCAGACGACCTTCGAGCATTTCGTAGTAGGTATCCGGCGGCGCGGTCATGAAGCGCATGCCGATTTTCTTCAACTGATCCCAGGTCTTGATCAGGTCGTCGGTGAGGAACGCCACGTGCTGGATGCCCTCGCCGTTGAACTGCATCAGGAACTCTTCGATCTGGCCCGCGCCTTTGGACGACTCTTCGTTCAACGGGATGCGGATCATGCCGTCCGGTGCAGTCATCGCTTTCGAGGTCAGGCCGGTGTATTCGCCCTTGATATCGAAGTAACGGATCTCGCGGAAGTTGAACAGCTTCTCGTAGAAGTTCGCCCAGTAGGCCATGCGACCGCGATACACGTTGTGGGTCAGGTGGTCGATGATCTTCAGGCCGGCACCGACCGGGTTGCGATCAACGCCTTCGATAAACACGAAGTCGATGTCGTAGATCGAGCTGCCTTCGCCGAAACGGTCGATCAGGTACAGCGGCGCGCCGCCAATGCCTTTGATCGCCGGCAGGTTCAGTTCCATCGGGCCGGTTTCGATGTGGATCGGCTGCGCGCCGAGTTCCAGTGCGCGGTTGTAGGCTTTTTGCGAATCCTTGACGCGGAACGCCATGCCGCAAACCGAAGGGCCGTGCTCGGCGGCGAAGTACGAAGCGACGCTGTTGGGTTCGTTGTTGAGAATCAGGTTGATCGCGCCCTGACGGTACAGGTGCACGTTCTTCGAGCGGTGGGTGGCGACTTTGGTGAAGCCCATGATCTCGAAGATCGGCTCCAGGGTGCCCGGTACCGGCGATGCGAGCTCGATGAATTCAAAGCCCATCAGGCCCATTGGGTTTTCGTATAAATCTGTCATGGTGACGCCTCATCATTCTTATCAAATTAACCTGGGTTATTTGTCAGTCTGCGAGGTCGGTGGGTGGCGCACAGGAGATGCCACGCACACTGCGGGCGAGGAAGTCACCGTAGATCAGTTGAAACCCGAATATCTTCATTGTCGACCCAAGGCTCTTGCGGGCGAGGCTTCTGCTGCCAGAAGACGATTATTATTGTATGCGTAAACCGATTCTACACAGCGTAAATAGGCTTGTCTGCTCTCTCTATAAAATCCGCTTTTTTGCGCCTCGCGCAAGGGGTTTGTTGCACAGGTAAATGCCGATCAGGATCAGCGCTCCGCCCATGCACATGGCCGCCGTGAGTTGCTCGCCCAGTAACAGCGCGCCAAGGATGACCGCCGTCAACGGGTTCAACGCGATAAACACGCCGCTGCGCGTCGCGCCGATTTTACGAATACCATCGTAGTAGCCGATGTAGGCCAGCGCCGAGCCGAGGACGCCGAGGTAGATCAGGCTCAGCCATTGCGGCAGGCCGAGGTTATTCAGCGCACCCCAGCTCAGCTCGCCGCGTACGGCCGCCAGAACCCACAACATCAGCGTGCCGATCAGGATCGAGTACGTCACGGTCTGCACTGGCCCCAGCGTCTGATTCAGCTCTCGGGAAAACAACGAATAAACGCCCCATCCCATGACACAGCCGAGAATCAACAGATCACCGATCCATGCATCGGGCGTTGCAGCCAGTAATTGCGGATTGCGACTGACGATCACCAGACCAGCGCCGACAATACAGGTCGCGATGCCGGCGACTTTCATCCGGCCCAGACGCTCTTTGAACAACCACCACGAGGCGAGACCGATCACTGCCGGGTTCAACGCGACGATCAACGAGGCGCGCGAGGCGTTGATGTATTGCAGGCCGTAAAAGAAGCACAGGTTGTAGAAGAAAATCCCGAAGAACCCCAACAGCATCAGTTGCAGCCACTGCCGTGGAGTCGGCCGCGCCAAGGGGATCCGCGCCAGCCATAAAAAGCCGAGCAACGCCGCACTGGCCAGCAAAAAGCGCAGGCTGGCGGCGAATACCGGGCTCAGGCTATCGGCCAGAAAACGCCCGGCGACAAAGGTCCCGCCCCAGATCATGGTGACCGCCGCCAGCGTCAGGTAAACGGGTATGTCGGATGAAATTGTGTGCAGCTGCTCGGCGTTGCGCATGACGCTCCAGACCTGGGAACTTGAGGAATGCCGTATCATTCACCTCATTCCCTGTCATCGTAAAATGAGCAAATACTCATGACCCTTACGCAACTGGAGATTTTCTCGCTGGTCGCCGAACTGCGCGGCTTTACCCTCGCCGCTCATCGGTTGGGGATTTCACAGTCGGCGGTGTCCCACGCGATGAAATCGCTGGAGCAGGAACTTGGCGTCGAGCTGCTGCGTCGGCACCAGTCGGCAGTGGAACTCAGCGATATCGGCGAACAATTGTTGCTGCGTGCCCGCGCCATGCTCGGCCTGGCCAACACTCTGCGCCAGGAGGCCGCCGATGCTCGCGGGATGAAAAGCGGCACCTTGCGCATCGGCTCGTTCGGGCCAACTTCGTCGATCAAACTGTTGCCCAATATTCTGCGACGCTATCGAGAAGCGCATCCGGGCATCGAAGTGCACATCGATGAAGGCCCGGACCGTCAAGTGACTCAATGGTTGGAAGAACGGCGGATCGACATCGGTTTCGTAGTGCTGCCCGAAGAGCGTTTCGACACGTTCGCCCTGATCGAAGACCAGATGGTTGCCCTTCTCCCTATCAGCCATCCGCTGGCAGCACGGTCGGCGTTGAGCCTCAAGGACTTGTGCGACACCCCGTTCGTGCTGACCGAGGCCGGTTCAGCGGAACTGGTGTCGCGGTTGTTCACGGCCGCGCGTTTGCAACCGAACATTCGGTATCGCTGCTCGCAACTGCTCAGCACCCTCGACACGGTCAGCCGTGGCGATGCCATCACGATTGTCGCCGAAGGGTCATTGCCGGACGATGCCTCACCTCGCTACGTGAAGAGGCCGTTGTTGCCCGCCGTGCAGCGCGAGGTTGGACTTGCCGTCCTCGATCAGCGCCAGGCCTCCCCTGCCACCCTGGCTTTTATCGAATTGGCGACGCGGATGAACTACTGATGAGCGGCGCGAGCGCCTTCTGCCATCTATCATCCCCTCTGGCTGATGCGTTTTTCAGCGGCGCGCCGTTATCCGGCCTGCATTCGAGAGCCCCACTCCATCGCGACAGGATGCGCCCATGCCGTTGACCGTCAGACCCCGCCGCAAGCGCAGCACCCGCATCGTTTTTACACTGCTCAGCGGTTTGCTTCCGGTGCTGCTGGGCAGTGCAATTCTTTATATGCAAGCCGAACGCACGCTGGAGCAAGGCTCACAACAGACTGCCGAAGAGGCGTTGCGCCAATTCGAGTTGATGCTCGACAACACCGCCCAGGCCGCCCATCAATTGCTGCCACTGGCCGGCCAGACCTGCGAGAACGTCAAACTCGCCTTGCGCGAGCAAGTGACCCGCCGCCCGTTCGTGCGCTCGACCAATCTGGTGTGGGACGACAACCTCTATTGCAGCTCGTTGTTTGGCGACTATAAAGAGGCCGTCAACGCAGGCGACTACAACCAGGGCAAGTTGTGGCTGATGAATGGCAACCCGGTGACACCCAACACCGCTCTGCTGGTCTATCGGCTCAGCGAAGGTCGCGGCGGTGCCCTGACAACATTGGACGGTTACCATCTAAGCAACATGTTGCGTCTGATCGGCCGGCACATGCTGCTGGTGTTGCAAGTAGGCGACAACTGGCTGTCGGCCGACGGCAAAGTGCACAGTGGCGCCCTGCCCGCATTGCCGATAGCGCAAAACAGCTTGGACTCCTCCCGTTATGCGTTCAGCGTTTCTGCGGGTTTCCCCGAGGGCGAAACCTGGCGCTACATGGCCGATGAGTATCCGCCGCTGTTCAGTCTGTTGATCTTTTTTGGCGTGGTATCGGGGGCCATCGGCCATGTTTTACAGAAGCGCTCCACTTCACCGAGCCACGAGATGCTCCGCGCGTTGGAGGCAGGCGAGTTCATTCCTTACTTTCAGCCCGTGGTGCACGGCGACAGCAAGGCATGGTCGGGGGCCGAAGTATTGATGCGCTGGACTCATCCCAAAGAAGGTTTGGTGCGCCCGGATCTGTTTATTCCGTTCGCCGAGCATTCGGGGTTGATCGTGCCGATGACTCGCGCACTGATGCAACAAACCGCAGCGCTGTTAGGCCCATTGTCACCGACGCTCACCCCGCCGTTTCATATCGGCATCAATATCACCGCGAGCCACTGCAAAGACCTGGAGTTGGTGGACGACTGCCGAACGTTCCTCGCCGCGTTCGCGCCCGACAGCATCAGCCTGGTACTGGAGTTGACCGAACGCGAATTGATCGAGCCGACCGACATCACCCGGCAATTGTTCGAGCAACTGCACGCGCTGGGCGTGAAGATCGCGATTGACGACTTCGGCACCGGCCACTCGAGCCTCGGCTACTTGCGCAAATTCAATGTGGACTTCCTCAAGATTGATCAGAGTTTCGTCGCCATGATCGGCATCGATGCGCTGTCCCGACACATTCTCGACACCATTATCGAACTGTCGGCCAAGCTTGATTTGGGTATTGTGGCCGAAGGTGTCGAAACTCAGGCGCAGGCCGATTATCTGACCGCACATCACGTCAACTTTCTGCAAGGCTACCTGTTCGGCAAACCGATGCCGGCAGCGGACTTCATCTGCGCATTAACTCACCATTAACTAAGCCGGATTAAGACGAGCGTACCGACCAGACGCACCAAATTGATACAAAAGACCGCTGTTGTTACATGAAGACAACATCAGGATTTACTCTTGGCGCATTAACTACTACAATTTTTTCAACCTGAGCAAGATTGGCAGGTGAGCCATTTATCACCGAGTCGCTTCAAGGCTCTTGGCTTACAGCTTTGTTTGCGGTTGGTATCAGCCAAATACACTATTGGAGTAAAGATATTGTCCAGACTCGCTGAATTTCGTGCAGCTGAAAAGGCCCTTCAGGAACAGCTCAAGCAGCTGGAATCGCTGAAGAACGATGCCGGGCTCAAGAAAGAAATCGAATTCGAAGAAAAGCTCCAGGGGCTGATGAAACACTACGGCAAAGGCCTGAAAGACATCATCGCCATTCTCGATCCGAACCCGGCAAAATCCGGTCTGCAGACCTCTGCAGCACCTAAAACCCGCCGCGCTCGCGTGGTCAAGGTTTATCACAACCCGCACACCGGTGAACTGATCGAAACCAAGGGCGGCAACCATCGCGGCCTGAAAGCCTGGAAGGAACAATACGGTGCAGCTACCGTTGATTCCTGGTTGCGCGGTTAATCCGACGCCAACAAAAAAGCCCTGCATGATGCAGGGCTTTTTTATTGACAATATCTAACAAATGAAATGAATTTCATCTAACAATTTCGACTTTTCTGTAACGTGGCTGAGTCAGACAGCTAAACATTTTGCTGCGCAATGTTGCGATCGCAGCCCTGCGTTAAACTTTGTGCTTAATCCCTTCGGGTATCTAATCAAGCCATGAAGAGTACAGCGACTTAAAGTTTCAAGCTGTTTCTCACCGCCACTATCTCGTCTGCGCTTGCCTTATAAACCTCTGCCTGCCCAGCGTAGGAAAGAACATAAGCCTTGTCCGCCTCGACCGCCGCGACCAAGGTTTGCGACAACACATGCCGACCGTTTTCGGTGATCGTGCAAGTGGTTTCCAGTGCTGACAAAGTACCCAGCGTGGCCGGATGCACTTTGTTGCAGACACTTTGGTAGCCACCCTGGAAGAAGTCCTTCTGTATCGACTTGCGCATTTCCAGCAGCACGCCTTTCAGATTGACCTGATGCCCCTTCTCAACCTGAGTCATGGTCAATTCCATCACCATCACCTGATTGCCATCGGCGTCGTTTTTGACCCCACGCTGGCGGAAAACCTGCGCAGTCGCCTCAGGCAGCGCCTCGACTTGCCAACCGGCAGGCCAGGTGATGCTCGGTTCGTCCGCTGACGCGCACACCACCGCAAGCGACAATAAAGAAAAAACAAACACGGATTTGAACAGTCGGATCATTGCCGGACGCACTCGCAGATTGAGCGGTAAAGTCTGAGGCTCGCCCGCACGCAGGGCAAGTCTGCCCTTTCATTTGGCGATGCCGACAGGCATGCGTATCATTGCGCCCATTCACTCGCCCATAGTTATTGGAGGGCCCATGAGCCTGCACGAACTCAACACTTTCCCCGGCGTCACCGCCACGCCAGACAGCGCCACCCGTAATTTTGTCTTCAACCACACCATGTTGCGCGTCAAAGACATCAGCAAATCCCTGGACTTCTACACCCGCGTGCTGGGTTTCTCGTTGGTTGAGAAGCGTGATTTCCCGGAAGCCGAGTTCAGCCTGTATTTCCTCGCGCTGGTCGACAAGGCACAGATCCCGGCCGACGCCGCTGCGCGCACCGAGTGGATGAAGTCGATTCCAGGCATTCTGGAATTGACTCACAACCACGGTACTGAGAACGACGCCGATTTCGCCTATCACAATGGCAATACCGATCCGCGTGGTTTTGGCCATATCTGCATTTCGGTTCCGGATATCGTGGCAGCGTGCGCACGCTTTGAAGAGCTGGGTTGCGACTTTCAGAAGCGCCTGACCGATGGCCGTATGAAAAGCCTGGCCTTCATCAAGGACCCGGATGGTTACTGGGTCGAGATCATTCAGCCTGCGCCGCTGTAAAAGCAAAAGCCCCTCACCCTAACCCTCTCCCGGAGGGAGAGGGGACTGATTGGGGGATATTGGAGAATTACGCCGACTTGAACGATTGGCATTGAATCCATAATCGACTGGATCTTTCAGGTCGATAGACAGCGCCAGACACCTCGGTCGGCTCCCTCTCCCTCGGGAGAGGGAACTGATTGGGGGATATTGGAGAATTACGCCGACTTGAACGATTGGCATTGAATCCATAATCGACTGGATCTTTCAGGTCGATTGACAGCGCCAGACACCTCGGCCGGCTCCCTCTCCCTCGGGAGAGGGAACTGATTGGGGGATATTGGAGAATTACGCCGACTTGAACGATTGGCATTGAATCCATAATCGACTGGATCTTTCAGGTCGATGGACAGCGCCAGACACCTCGGCCGGCTCCCTCTCCCTCGGGAGAGGGAACTGATTGGGGGATATTGGAGAATTACGCCGACTTGAACGATTGGCATTGAATCCATAATCGACTGGATCTTTCAGGTCGATTGACAGCGCCAGACACCTCGGTCGGCTCCCTCTCCCTCGGGAGAGGGAACTGATTGGGGGATATTGGAGAATTACGCCGACTTGAACGATTGGCATTGAATCCATAATCGACTGGATCTTTCAGGTCGATTGACAGCGCCAGACACCTCGGTCGGCTCCCTCTCCCTCGGGAGAGGGAACTGATTGGGGGATATTGGAGAATTACGCCGACTTGAACGATTGGTATTGAATCCATAATCGACTGGATCGTTCAGGTCGGCGGACAACGCCAGACACCTCGGTCGGCCCCCTCTCCTTCGGGAGAGGGAACTGATTGGGGGATATTGGAGAATTACGCCGACTTGAACGATTGGCATTGAATCCATAATCGACTGGATCGTTCAGGTCGGCGGACAACGCCAGACACCTCGGTCGGCCCCCTCTCCTTCGGGAGAGGGCTGGGGTGAGGGGCCGCTTTTTTCGCGCAATAAAAAAACCCATGATCGCTCACGGGTTTTTTCATTTCTGGCCTGACAGTTATGCCGGAGCCGAAGTGCGGATCAAATGATCAAAAGCGCTCAGAGAAGCCTTCGCACCCTCGCCCACCGCAATCACGATCTGCTTGTACGGCACAGCCGTCACGTCACCGGCAGCGAAGATCCCCGGGATCGACGTCTCACCACGGTTATCGACAATGATCTCGCCACGCGGCGACAGCTCGATGGTGCCTTTCAGCCAGTCGGTGTTCGGCAGCAACCCGATCTGCACGAAGATCCCTTCCAGCTCGACAGTGCGCAACTCATCAGTATTGCGATCCTTGTAACGCAAACCGTTGACCTTCTCGCCATTACCGGTGACTTCAGTGGTTTGCGCGCTGGTGATCACGGTGACGTTCGGCAGGCTGTGCAGCTTGCGTTGCAATACGGCGTCGGCTCGCAGTTGTACGTCGAACTCCAGCAGCGTTACGTGCGACACGATCCCGGCCAGGTCGATGGCTGCTTCAACGCCGGAGTTACCGCCGCCAATCACCGCCACACGCTTGCCTTTGAACAGCGGACCGTCGCAGTGCGGGCAGTACGCCACGCCTTTGTTGCGGTATTCCTGCTCGCCCGGCACGTTCATTTCACGCCAGCGCGCACCGGTCGCCAGAATCACGCTCTTGGCTTTAAGGGTGGCGCCGCTGGCGAAGTGAACTTCGTGCAACTCGCCGTTCTTGCCCGGGATCAGCTTGTCGGCGCGTTGCAGGTTCATGATGTCGACGTCGTACTGCTTGACGTGTTCTTCCAGCGCGGTGGCCAGTTTCGGCCCTTCGGTTTCCTGTACGGAAATGAAGTTCTCGATGGCCATGGTGTCGAGCACCTGCCCGCCGAAACGCTCAGCCGCGACGCCGGTGCGGATGCCTTTACGTGCAGCGTAAATCGCTGCCGAAGCACCGGCCGGGCCACCGCCGACGACCAGCACATCGAAGGCCTCTTTGGCGCTGATCTTCTCGGCCTGACGCTCGATCGCGCCGGTGTCGAGTTTGGCGAGAATCTCTTCCAGGCCCATGCGGCCCTGACCGAAGTTTTCACCGTTCAAGTAGATGCTCGGCACGGCCATGATCTTGCGATCGTTGACTTCGTCCTGGAACAGCGCGCCGTCGATAGCGACGTGGCGGATGTTCGGGTTAAGCACGGCCATCAGGTTCAGCGCCTGGACCACGTCCGGGCAGTTCTGGCAGGACAGCGAGAAGTACGTCTCGAAGCTGAACTCGCCTTTGAGCGAGCGGATCTGCTCGATCACTTCAACACTGGCTTTCGATGGGTGGCCGCCGACTTGCAGCAAGGCCAGCACCAGCGAGGTGAACTCGTGGCCCATCGGGATGCCGGCGAAACGCAGACTGATGTCAGCGCCCGGGCGGTTGATCGAGAACGATGGCTTGCGTGCATCATCACCGCTGTCGATCAAGGTAATTTGGCTCGAAAGACTGGCAACGTCTTTCAGCAGGTCCAGCATTTCACGGGATTTCGCACCGTCGTCGAGGGAGGCAACGATCTCGATCGGCTGGGTGACCCGTTCCAGGTACGATTTCAACTGGGCTTTAAGATTGGCGTCCAACATACGGGCGATTTCCTTTATTTGAGGCGAAAAAAAGCCCGAGCGAATCTCGCCCGGGCATTTTTATGGGGCGGTGCAGCTAACTTAAGTAGGTGCGGAGATCCGCCCCGAGTTGCGTGTCACAGACTTAGATCTTGCCGACCAGGTCCAGGGACGGCGCCAGAGTGGCCTCGCCTTCTTTCCACTTGGCTGGGCAAACTTCGCCTGGGTGAGCAGCGACGTACTGAGCAGCCTTGATCTTGCGCAGCAGCTCGGAAGCGTCACGGCCAACGCCGCCATCGTTCAGTTCAACGATTTTGATCTGGCCTTCAGGGTTGATCACGAAGGTGCCACGGTCAGCCAGGCCAACTTCTTCGATCAGCACGTCGAAGTTGCGGGAGATGGCGTGGGTCGGGTCGCCGATCATGGTGTATTCGATTTTGCCGATGGCTGGCGAAGTGTTGTGCCAGGCAGCGTGAGCAAAGTGGGTGTCGGTGGAAACGCTGTAGATTTCTACGCCGAGTTTCTGGAAAGCAGCGTAGTTGTCAGCCAGGTCTTCCAGCTCGGTTGGGCAAACGAAGGTGAAGTCGGCTGGGTAGAAGAACACGACCGACCACTTGCCTTTCAGGTCAGCGTCCGAGACTTGAACGAAGTCGCCGTTTTTGAACGCGGTAGCTTTGAACGGTTTTACTTGGCTGTTGATGATAGGCATTGATGACTCTCCGTCAGGGGTTATGAAGTTGATGGGTGAATCCTACCCACTCACTCGACGGATGGCTCATTGGCAAACCTGATGCTGCTGATTTGTTTTCGCTATTAGCTGACTGTATTAATAGAAGAAAACGATATCTACGACGAAGCCGGGTTATCCGTAATCCGAGCCATCCCTTGGAATGGGCTGGCTTCAACATAGCGCATCGCGGACTTCATATCCTTCCAGCCGACGTAGCTCATCAACGATTTCAGATCCCAGCCACTTTGGTGCGCCCAAGTCGCGAAGCCTCGACGCAAGGAATGGCTGGTGTAGTTTTCGGCGGCAATGCCCGCACGCTGCAAGGCCTGGCGCAGTAGAGGAATGATGCTGTTGGCGTGCAACCCCTCCTCGTTCAGATTGCCCCAGCGGTCGATACTGCGAAAAACCGGGCCACGCACCAGCGCCGCTTCGGTGATCCAGTCGATATAGGCCTGCACCGGGCAAAGCTTGAGTAGCGCCGGGGCTTGATAAGTCTGCCCTAGATTTTCTCGATCTCCCTTGCTGCGTGGCAGATACAAGGTGATGCCTTTGCCGGCGTGCGCCTGCACGTGCTCGATCTGCAAGCGACACAACTCGTCGCTGCGGAAGCCGCGCCAGAATCCCAGCAGAATCAAGGCACGATCGCGGTAAGCCTTGAGGAGTAGCGGGCGGTCCTGCTGCTCTCTCGCGGTTTGCACTTCATGCTCAAGCCAATCGATGACGCGTTGCAAATCCTGCAACTGCAATGGCTCGGCCTGTTTCTCTCGCGCTGGATGCAATGCGCGAATGCCTTTGAAGACCTTGCGCACCACCGGCGCCTTGGTCGGATCGGCAAACCCTTGGCTGTTGTGCCATTGCGCCAGCGCCGACAAACGCAGCTTCAGCGTGTTGATCGACAACTCCTCAGCGTGCGCCACCAAATACCGCGCAACGCTGTCTGCGGTTGCCGGCAAGAACCCGCCCCACTTCATTTCGAAATGCTCGATGGCCGCGCGGTAGCTGCGGCGAGTGTTGTCACGGGTGGCGGCTTGCAGATAGCGATCCAGATCGCTCATGGGCTGTTTTCTCGCTGGCGTACTGAGGCTGGGATGCAGAAGCGCATTTTGCCGTCTGACACTGGGTAATACCAGTATATCCCGTGTCTTTATTATCAAAGGTTTACCTTTATTTTCTGAATGGTACACTGCGTACTTTAGTGGCATGTACCACAGTACGTAACCGTAGGAGTTGACATGGCCCGTGGCGGCATTACCAAAGCCCTGGTGCAGATCGCGCGCACAGCGATCCTCGCCCGTGGCGAACACCCGAGCATCGATGCAGTACGCATTGAAATGGGCAACACCGGCTCGAAAACCACGATCCATCGCTATTTGAAAGAGCTGGATGACGGCGCGCAGCCGATTGAAGCCTCGGCAGAACCCATCGATGATGAGTTGACTGCCCTCGTCTCGCGCCTCGCCCAGCGCCTCAAAGAACAGGCGCAAGAGCCTATCGAGCAAGCCCGCGAGCAGTTCGAGGAACAGCGCGAAGCACTGGAATCGGAGCTGCAACAGACTCGCCAGGCCCTGGAAAAGCTCGAACACGAGCACGACATTCAAGGCGCCGCACTGGAGCGCGAGTCCGAAGCGCTTGGCAACACCCGCTCGATGCTGCAAACCGAGCAAACCCGCAATGCCGGGCTGAATCAGGCATTGGCCGATTTTGAATTGCGTTTGCAGGACAAGGACGAGCAGATCCGCTCGCTGGAAGAAAAACACCTGCACGCCCGTGACGCACTAGAGCACTATCGCAACGCCACCAAGGAGCAGCGCGAGCAGGAACAGAGCCGTCACGAAGCACAGGTGCAGCAGATTCAGGCCGAGTTGCGTCAGGCGCAGCAAAGTGCACTGGTCCGCCAGGACGAGATCACGCAACTGCACCGCGACAACGAACGCCTGCTCACGGAAAACCGTGGCACGCAGCGCGAACTGAGCCTGATGCAGGATCAGCTCAAGCAGAGCAATCAGCGTCAGGATCAACTGCTCGAGCAAGCGACCCGCGTCGACAGTGAGCGCACCCTCCTCCAGGAACGCTTGCGCGTTGCGACACTGGAAAGCCAGACACTCAAACAGAGCGTCGAAGAGCAGACGCTGCTCAACCAGTCACTGGAAAAGGAATTGAACAAGGCTCACGCAAGCCTGGAAGAAAGCCAGCGTCTGGCGGCTACCGTTGCGGCAGCGCCAGACTCAGCCAAGCCGAAAGACGCTTAAGCGCCGACCGGCGTACGCATGGTGACGAATTCTTCGGCGGCCGTTGGGTGAACCCCGATCGTGTCGTCGAAGTCACGCTTGGTCGCGCCAGCCTTCAGCGCAATCGCCAGGCCCTGCACGATCTCGCCAGCGTCCGGGCCGACCATATGGCAACCGAGCACCTTATCGGTTTTGCCGTCGACCACCAGCTTCATCAGGGTCTTTTCCTGACACTCGGTCAGCGTCAGCTTCATCGGCCGGAAACGGCTTTCGAAAATCACCACATCGTGACCAGCTTCGCGCGCTTCTTCTTCGGTCAAACCGACCGTGCCGATGTTCGGCAGACTGAACACCGCCGTCGGAATCATCTTGTAATCCACCGGACGGTACTGCTCAGGCTTGAACAGACGGCGCGCCACGGCCATGCCTTCAGCCAGCGCCACCGGCGTCAGTTGCACGCGACCAATGACATCGCCCAGCGCCAGAATCGATGGCTCGCTGGTCTGGTATTGCTCGTCGACTTTGATGAAGCCTTTGTCGTTGAGCTGCACATCGGTGTTTTCCAGGCCCAGATTGTCGAGCATCGGGCGCCGGCCTGTGGCGTAGAACACACAGTCAGCTTCCAGCACACGACCATCCTTGAGGGTGGCTTTCAAGCTGCCGTCGGCCTGCTTGTCGATACGCGCGATGTCGGCATTGAACTGCAGATCCAGGCCGCGCTTGGTCAGCTCTTCCTGCAAATGCTTGCGCACCGAACCATCGAAACCGCGCAGGAACAGATCGCCGCGATACAGCAGCGTGGTGTTCGCACCGAGGCCGTGGAAGATGCCGGCAAACTCGACCGCGATATAACCGCCGCCAACCACCAGCACACGCTTTGGTAGCTCCTTGAGGAAGAACGCTTCATTGGAACCGATCGCGTGCTCGCGCCCCGGAATCTCCGGAATCTGCGGCCAGCCACCGGTAGCAATCAGAATGTTCTTCGCGGTAAAGCGCTCGCCATTCACTTCAACTTCATGCGGGCCAACGATCTTCGCGTGCGCCTCGTGCAAAGTCACGCCACTGTTGACCAGCAGATTGCGATAAATGCCGTTGAGACGATTGATCTCGCGATCCTTGTTGGCGATCAGCGTCGCCCAATCGAAATTCGCTTCACCCAGGCTCCAGCCAAAACCGGACGCCTGCTCAAAGTCTTCGGCGAAATGCGCACCGTACACCAGCAACTTTTTCGGTACACAGCCGACGTTAACGCAGGTGCCGCCCAGATAACGGCTCTCCGCCACCGCCACTTTCGCGCCGAAACCGGCCGCAAACCGCGCAGCGCGCACACCGCCGGAACCAGCACCAATCACATAAAGGTCAAAATCGTAGGCCATTTCTATCTCCTCGGCAGGGGATCAGCATACCTGCAGACACCTATTGGGCAAGCACTGCCAGTCATATGGGGGCGTAAAATGAAAAAACCCGCCGAAGCGGGTTTTTCTTGCAAACCGGTCAAGCGCTCTTAATAAGCCTTGCCGGTCTTGTAGAAGTTCTCGAAGCAGAAGTTGGTGGCTTCGATGTAGCCTTCAGCGCCACCGCAGTCGAAACGCTTGCCTTTGAACTTGTAGGCCATGACGCAGCCGTTCTGGGCTTGTTTCATCAGGGCGTCGGTGATCTGGATTTCGCCGCCCTTGCCTGGCTCGGTCTGTTCGATCAGGTCGAAGATGTCCGGGGTCAGGATGTAACGGCCGATGATCGCCAGGTTCGATGGCGCGTCTTCCGGTTTTGGTTTCTCGACCATGCTGTGAACGCGGTAGATGTCATCGCGGATCATCTCGCCAGCGATAACGCCGTACTTGCTGGTTTCCTGCGGATCGACTTCCTGGATGGCGATGATCGAGCAGCGGAACTGCTTGTACAGTTTGACCATCTGGGTCAGTACGCCGTCGCCGTCGAGGTTGACGCACAGGTCGTCCGCCAGGACCACGGCGAACGGTTCGTCACCGATCAGCGGGCGACCGGTCAGGATCGCGTGGCCCAGACCTTTCATTTCGGTCTGGCGAGTGTAGGAGAACGAGCACTCGTCGAGCAGTTTGCGGATGCCGACCAGGTATTTCTCTTTGTCGGTGCCTTTGATCTGGTTTTCCAGCTCGTAGCTGATGTCGAAGTGGTCTTCCAGAGCACGCTTGCCACGACCGGTCACGATGGAGATTTCCGTCAGGCCAGCGTCCAGAGCTTCTTCAACGCCGTACTGGATCAGTGGCTTGTTTACCACCGGCAGCATTTCTTTAGGCATGGCTTTAGTCGCTGGCAGGAAGCGAGTACCGTAACCGGCTGCTGGGAACAAGCATTTCTTGATCATATAAGTCCTTGAAAGGGCTGTGTGTACGAGTTTCGGCGCAGTCTAATCAGGCGGCGTGCACCTTACAATGCCCCGCACTGGCTAACCGATGCCAACATAGAGAAATATTCTCGCCGATAGTTCCATCGACATCCTGGCGCAGCCAGATCAGCGTAGCTCAAAGCTGTCGACAATCCGGATTACCATACGCTCATCGCACCCCAATGCCAGCATTTGCCGGTATCATGGCGCCTTTGAACCAGCGAACGAGACAAATAGATGGCTGCGGTAAAAATCGTCAACGGGTATGTGATCGACAAGAAAGACGGCAAGTGGACGCTGACCACCACCAATGGCGAACACATCGCCGGGCCTTTCGACAGCGAACAAATGGCGACCGATGTAGCGGCAGTGTTCACCGACACTCCGGCATCGGCCAAGCGCCGCGGCAAAGATCAGGACTGATCTGCTGCGATACGCCCCAAGCCCTGCCTTTGAGCAGGGCTTTTTTGTGCCCACCTAAAAACAAGTGGCCAAACGCTATAACCTTTTCACAGCGGCGCTGTCACAGCGTCTAGTCCCCCTTGCTGAAGACCACGAACATGACCTTGAAAAAATGGCTGCCCCTGATTGCGGTATTGGCTCTGGCCGGCTGCGCCACCTCCCAACCTACTTACCTGAATAACGGTGAACAGGGGCTGTCCATCGATTGCTCCGGCGAAGCCAACTCCTGGGCGACCTGCTATGAAAAAGCCGATGCCTCTTGCGCGGGCACTGGCTATCGCATCGTTGGTACTGACGGCACGCCTGCGCCCAAAGAAAGCGACAAAACCCTCGGCGTCGATGTCGGCAACTACAAAAACCGCAGCGTCGTCGTGGTCTGCAAATAGACCTTACATATGAATTTCGGCGAACTTGATTCCGAGTCCGCGCACCACCTCGATCAGATCGTCGAGTCGATTGAAAGACTCGACCTCGTCGTTATCGTCCACCAGGAAATAACTGCGGCCAGCGCTTTTCTTGAAAAACACAATCCATTCTCCCGGATTCGCCGGGTTCTGGATGACGTGGGTGGCAGAGATAAGCCCCTCTACGTGGCGTTCCCGTACTTGCTCTCGCTTCATCGCGGCTCCATAAATGAAAATGCCGTCACAGCATGACTGCGACGGCATCGGTGCTGATGACTGTCAGTCTATCAGCCGGAAATACATGCATTGGCAGCGTTTCGCACGTCACGCGGACGCACTGGCACATTCGACATGCGCTCATGCAGCTTGATGCTGCTGCCGCCGGAGCGATCTTCAATATCAAATACCGCTGCCGCGCCGGTGGAAAATTTCCCCGGGACGATGACCCGAACACCGTCCTTGTGTGGCTGCATTTGCAGCGCGCCGCGGCTGTCCGCCAGCTTCTCGGCCAGGCATTGAGCATATTCATGGGGTTTCTTGCCGGAGATTACGCTCACGGTCGGCAGCGTTTCATTGATTTCGGAAACACTCGCACAACCACCCACAGCCAGAACCAACGGCAGACACACCACACCCCACTTCATACAATTCCTCCGTTAAAGACCGTCCGACAGCACAAATGCCGTTTTTCTCCGGGGCCTTCTGCATTTAACTCGCATCCGATCGCGAATATCTGTTCAAAATTGTCAAACCAACGCCCGACGGCCAGATAATAACCCGTGCAGGCTGATAAACTGCGCGCAATTACAAGCTATCGTTTTGATTTTGTAGAAAAAGCCCTTCTGGAGGCGCCCATGAAATTCATTCACCAGCGCGAGCACCTCAACGAAGACGACATCGTCGTCATCCAATGCTCGCAAATGTGCAACATCCGTCTGATGAACGACGCCAACTTCCGCAGCTTCAAGAATGGCGGCCGTCACACCTATCACGGCGGCGCCTTCGACACGTTTCCGGCCCGTATCACCGCGCCGAGCACCGGTTTCTGGAACATCACCATCGACACCGTCAACCGCCGTGCGATCAGCGTCACCCGCAAGCCGACGCTGACCCATTCGATCAAGATCATCCGTCGCTCCAGCACCAAACTCAGCTGAGACGCGCCATCCAACCAGAAAGGAAAGCATGACCGTGGCCCAAACGACCAAATACGTCATCAAGTACAAACTCAACGGTGAGCGCCGCTTTGAGTTCGCGCAGCTCGAAAACGGCACCGAAGAAGAAGCCAAAGTTGCCCTGGACGCGATCCACGGTCAGAGCGACGACGTGATCAGCGAAATCAGCGTCAGCAAAGCACTGTAAGGCGCAACCACGAATTCGACCGCAAGCGGCGGAGTGTTCTGCCGCAAGGCCCTGCCTAAACTGACCGCCTCGACCATGAGTCAAGGCGTCAGCATGTCAATGTCACCCTCCCGGCTGGAGTTGCTCGACTGGGCAAGTCTGGAGCAGCAAATGGATCACGATGGTTGCGCGATTATCCGCTCACTGCTGTCGTCAAAAAGCTGCGAGCGTTTAAGTGCGCTCTATCCGCAAGCCGAACCGTTTCGCTCGCAGGTCATCATGGCGCGTCACGGTTTCGGTCGTGGCGAGTACAAGTATTTCCGCTATCCGCTTCCCTCAACCGTAGAACGCCTGCGCACTGCGCTTTACCCTCATCTGGTGCCGCTGGCAAACCGCTGGTTCGAACGCATGAACCTGGCAAAGCGCTTTCCCGAGACCCACAGCGAGTTCCTACAACACTGCCATGCCGCCGGCCAGACGCGCCCTACTCCGCTTCTATTGCAGTACGGCCCGCAGGATTACAACTGTCTGCACCAGGACTTGTACGGCGACTTGGTATTTCCCTTGCAAGTGGCGATTCTTCTGTCAGAACCGGGCAAGGATTTTACCGGCGGCGAATTCGTGCTCACCGAACAACGCCCGCACATGCAATCGCGCCCATTGGTGCAAGACCTGAAACAAGGCGACGCACTGATTTTTGCCGTGAATCAACGCCCGGTCAAAGGCGGGCGCGGCGACTATCGAGTGACCATGCGTCATGGCGTCAGTCGCCTGCACAGTGGAAAAAGGCATACCCTAGGCATCATCTTTCACGACGCAACCTGATGGCTATGTTTTCAACAACATTCGACCTGTTCGCTGACCACGAACCCGAACAACAAGCCCGAGCCGAACAGATTGGCGAGCAATCCTGGTTATTGCGCGGCTTCGCCCTGCCGATTGTCGATCAGTTGCTGCCGGCACTGGACGTCGTTCTCGCCGCGTCGCCCTTGCGTCACATGGTGACACCTGGCGGCTTCAGCATGTCAGTCGGCACCAGCAGTTGCGGTGACTGGGGCTGGATCACCGATCGCAGCGGCTATCGTTATTCGGCTGTCGATCCGCTCAACGGGCAGCCTTGGCCGCAGATGCCAACATCGTTCGCTGCTCTGGCGCATTCGGCAGCCGAGCGAGCTGGTTTTTCTGACTTCACTGCAGATTCCTGTCTGATCAATCGCTATGTCCCTGGCGCAAAAATGTCATTGCATCAGGATAAAGACGAAAAGGACTACGCCGCGCCGATCGTTTCCCTGTCACTCGGATTGCCGGCCATGTTTCTGTTCGGTGGTTTTGCGCGCAGCGACAAGACCCGGCGAATCCCTCTGCTGCACGGTGACTTGGTGGTCTGGGGCGGCGTTGACCGATTGCGCTACCACGGCGTATTGCCGATCAAGCAAGGTCAGCATCCACGCTTGGGTGAACAACGGATCAACCTGACGTTTCGGGTTGCTCGCTGAGCTCGAAAAGTTTGACCGCAAGGCCCGGAGTGTTGTGCCAGGCGAGGCTGGTTAACCTGAATCAAACAGGTCAACGGATCACTCATCATGAAAACGCTTTCGACCCCGCTCAACACCGAACATGATCCTCGCTGGGCCGCCGTGCTTGCGCGCGATCCGCAGGCGGACGGGCAGTTTGTCTACGCGGTGAAAACCACTGGCATCTACTGCCGCCCGAGCAGTCTGGCACGCCTGCCGAAACCGCAGAATGTCGAGTTTTTCGACACCGCCCAACAAGCCGAAGCAGCGGGGTACCGGCCTAGCAAACGTGCAAGCAAGGATCAAAGTGATGTCGCCGCGCAGCATGCCGCGACCGTCGCCACAGCTTGCCGGCAAATCGAAACGGCCGAGAATCCGCCCGCCCTGAGCGAGCTGGCAGAGACGGCCGGTTTGAGCCCGTTTCACTTTCATCGGGTGTTCAAAGCCGCCACCGGCCTCACACCCAGAGCCTACGCGGCGGCCCATCGTTCGCGCAGAGTGCGCGAGCATCTCGCGGACGGCAGTTCGGTGACGGACGCCCTGTATGAAGCAGGTTTCAACTCCAACAGTCGTTTCTATGAATCAGCCAACCACTTGCTGGGGATGAAACCCGGTGACTATCGCGCTGCCGGAAAGAACAACGACATTCATTTTGCCGTCGGCCAATGCTCGCTCGGCGCGATTCTGGTGGCGCAAAGCGAACGTGGGGTGTGCGCAATTCTGTTGGGTGACGACCCGCATCAACTGGTGTGCGACCTGCAGGATCAGTTTCGTAAAGCCAACCTGATTGGCGCAGACAGCGGGTTTGAACAGTTGATCGCCAAAGTCGTGGGCTTTATCGAAGCGCCGGCCATTGGCCTGGACCTGCCACTGGACGTGCGTGGGACAGCGTTTCAGGAACGTGTCTGGCAAGCGCTGCGGGAGATTCCGTTGGGCAGCACCGCCAGCTACGCCGAAATTGCCCAGCGCATCGGCGCACCGACGTCCATGCGCGCGGTGGCCCAGGCTTGCGGAGCCAACCGCCTGGCGGTGGCGATCCCTTGCCACCGCGTGGTGCGCAGCGATGGCAATCTTTCCGGTTATCGCTGGGGTGTCGAGCGCAAGCGTCAGTTGCTGGAGCGTGAGACAACGTCCTGAGAGGCTGTCCCGCGCCGTCGGCGACTGTCAGCGATTGACGTCCACCACAACCCGTCCGCGAAGTTGCCCGGCGAGCAATTTCGGCGCCGCATCGATGGCTTCACTCAAGCCGATTTCATGGCTGATCAATGCCAGCAAGGAGAAATCCAGATCCTTGGCCAGACGATCCCACGCTTGCAGGCGGCGGGCCTTGGGCTGGGTCACGCTGTTGATGCCAGCCAGGGTCACGCCGCGCAAAATGAACGGCGCCACTGAAGCCGGGAAATCCATGCCTTGCGCCAGACCACAGGCAGCGACGGTGCCTTCGGAGCGAGTACTTGCGCAGGCATTCGCCAGCGTGTGACTGCCGACCGAATCGATTACCGCTGCCCAACGCTCTTTGGCCAGCGGCTTGCCGGGCGCTGACAACGTGGCGCGGTCGATGATTTCACTGGCGCCCAATTGCTGCAGATATTCATGCTCGGAAACCCGGCCGGTGGACGCGACCACGCGATAACCAAGCTTGCTCAGCAGGGCGATGGCAAAACTGCCGACGCCGCCATTGGCTCCCGTGACCAGCACTTCACCCTGCTCTGGCGTCACGCCATTGCGCTCGAGCGCCAGAATGCACAGCATCGCCGTGTAACCGGCCGTACCGATGGCCATGGCTTGCGCCGCGGTAAAGGCCTTGGGTAAGGGAATCAACCAGTCGCCATTGAGCCGCGCCTTCTGCGCCAGACCTCCCCAATGATTTTCGCCAACGCCCCAGCCATTCAGCACCACCTGATCACCCACCTTATAGTCGGGGTGCGAACTGGCTTCCACGGTGCCCGCCAGGTCGATCCCCGGCACCATCGGAAATTTGCGCACCACCGGGCTGCTGCCGGTAATCGCCAGACCGTCCTTGAAGTTCAGGGTGCTGTACGCGACGGCCACGGTAACGTCGCCCTCGGGCAATTGCTCTTCGTTGACCTGCTGCAAGTTGGCGCGATAACCGTTGTCGTCTTTGTCGATCACAATGGCGTTGAACATGACTGCCTCGCATGACTGTTTTCAGAATGTCGTGCCTTGAAATACCACATCGCAACACCCTGCCACATTCGACTTTGCGCCAATCGGCGAATCCGCCGGGTATTTCCATGGCGGGCGGCTATGCTTTTTCGACGGTCGTGCTTTTGCCGTTATTCCTTTAGAAATAGGCCTGTCGATGGAGCTGACAATGTCTTACCCGCGCTCGTGCTTCGTGCTGTTGATGCTCTTTCTGCTGGCGTTCAGCAGCGCCTCGGCGGCACCGGCCACCGAGGCCCCGATCGAGCCGACCTGGCCACAAGTCATCAGCAGCGGCAAAGCGAAACTGACCGTATATCAGCCGCAACTCGACAGTTGGGACGGCTACACCCTCAATGCCCGCGCAGCCGTTGAAGCCACCGGCGCGGATGGCAAATCCACCTTTGGCATTGTGCAATTCAGTGCGCATACGCTGGTCGACAAGGCCACGCGCTGGGTCGCGCTGGATCAGTACAAAATCATCAAGGCCGATTTCCCGGCTGATGCCAGTCAAGCCACCACGTGGCTCGCGGCTTTGCAGAAAGACGCCGAAAACCGCAAGAAAACCATCTCGCTGGATCAACTCGAAGCGGCCGTCGGCGTACTTTCAGCCGAGCAGAAAGCTGACAGCGCGCCGCTGGAGAACACACCACCGACGATCATCAGCTCCGACGTCCCCGCCCTGCTCGTCTATATCGATGGCGACGCGGCCTACCGGCCGGTAGACGGCACGGCGCTGCAACGGGTGATCAACACTCGCCCGCTGTTGTTGAAAGACGCGCAGGGCAAACATTACCTGCACGTCTTCGATGGCTGGATGGTCGCCGATCAGCTCAATGGCGCCTATACGCGTCTGGCCACACCGCCGGCGGATCTGGCGAAAGCCAAACAGGCTGCCATTCAGAGCCGGCAAGTGGATCTGCTGACCGGGCAAAGCGACCCGAAAGACAAGGTCCCCAGTCTGGCCAAACCGCCACAACCGAAAATTTTCATCGCCACCACTCCCACCGAATTGCTGGTCACCGATGGCGCAGCGCAGTGGTCACCGATTCAAGGCACAGGCTTGCTGTATGTCACCAATACCACCGGGCACATCTTCAAGGAGATCGGTGACCAGAACAGCTATGTGCTGATCTCCGGCCGCTGGTTCCGCGCCACTGACATGAATGGCCCGTGGACGTTTACCCCGGCAGACAAACTGCCGGCAGATTTCGCCAACATCCCCGACGACAGCCCGAAAGAAAACATCAAGGCGTCGGTAGCCGGCACGCCGCAAGCCAAAGAAGCGGCCATCGCCGCGACCATTCCACAGACTTCGGCGATCAAGAAAAGCGCGGTAAAAATGACCGCGCCACAGTTCGATGGCGAGCCGCAACTCAAAGCCATCAACAGCACGACGTTGCAATACGTGGTCAACAGCGCAACGCCCATCATCCGCGTCGACAACAACAGTTGGTACGCCGTGGAAAACGGTATCTGGTTCACCGCCACCAGCGTGAGCGGCCCTTGGCTTGTCGCCAGTTCCGTGCCGGCGGTGATCTATTCGATCCCGCCGAGCTCGCCCATGCACTACCTCACCTACGTCAAAGTCTACGAGTCCAGCGGTGATACCGTGGTAGTCGGCTACACGCCCGGTTATCAGGGTTCGAATCTTGATCCGGCCACGGGCGTCGTGGTCTATGGCACCGGTTATCCCTACACACCCTGGGTGGGCAGCGTCTGGTATGGCCCGCCGGTGACTTATGGGTTTGGCGTCGCCATTCGCTATACACCGTGGACGGGCTGGACCTTCGGTTTCGGTTTTGGCTGGAGCTGGGGCGGCAGCACTGTCGCCATGGGTTGGGGCTGGGGCGCCTACCCGTGGTGGGGCAATTACGGCTGGGGTTACGCCTGGGGTCCGCACTTGTACCCAGCGCCGTTGGCCTGGAGCGGCGCCGCTTACGGTTACCGCGGTGGCGCGGTGGCCTGGGGTCCCGGTGGCTGGGCGGGCACTACCGGCAACATCTATCACCAATGGGGTGAACGGGCCACGGTCAGCCGCTATGGCGCTGGCTACAACGCCTGGACCGGCAATCGCTGGGCCGGTCAGGTGGGTTCTTCCTATAACTCACGCACTGGCGTCGCGGCTGCCGGTCAACGCGGGGCCGTGCACAACGTCTACACCGGAAATTACGCGGCTGGGCGCAGCGGCGTGGCCGTCGGACCGAACGGTGGCGCCATTGCCGGTGAGCGCGTCACCGCCGGCAATGCGCGCAGCGGTACGCAGGTCACCGCCAATCGTGGCGCCGTGTACAACCCCAACACTGGCAACACCACACAATATGGTGGCGTTCGCGGGCGCAATGGCGGCGCTGCACGCGTGGGTGACAACGTTTACGCGGGTCACGATGGCAACGTGTACAAAAAAACCGATAACGGCTGGCAACCAATGGTCAAGGGTGGCGCGACCCGGACTGCACCGGTCAATAACAATGCCCAGTTGCAGAATCTCAACCGTGAATCTGCCGCACGCAACTTCGGCAACCAGCGCACCAACAACTTTCACAACTCCTCACAATTGATGAATCGCTCGTTTGGCGGTGGTGGTGGCGGACTTCATCGACGCTGAAAAACTGCACGGGTTGTTCTGAATTTCGAACTGGCTGCGGATCCGCTTTTGCTGTTAAAAACCGGTTCTGCCGTCCCTGCCCGCTACCTCGTTCGGAGAACAGCTTTCATGAGCCAATGGCCAGACACCCGCATACTTGATCTGCTCGGCATAGAACTGCCAATCATCCAGGGCCCGATGGCCGGTGCGACGAATTCGTCCATGGTCATCGCCGTGTGCAATGCCGGTGGTCTGGGGTCGATGCCGGCGGCGATGCTGAGCATCGAGCAATTGCGCGAAGAGCTGAAAACCATTCGCCAGCACACCAACAAGCCCTTCAACGTGAACTTCTTCTGCCATCAGCCACCGACAGCCGATGAGCAACGTGCACATGACTGGAAGCATCTGCTGGAGCCTTATTACCGTGAACTGGGTGTCGATTTCGCTGCGCCGACGCCGGTGTCGAACCGCGCGCCGTTCGATGCGGCAGCCTGTGAGGTGCTGGAAGAATTTCGGCCGCAGGTGGTGAGTTTCCATTTCGGGCTGCCAGAGAAATCCCTGCTCGATCGGGTCAAGGCAACCGGAGCAAAAATTCTCTCCTCGGCCACCACTGTCGATGAAGCGATCTGGCTGGAACAGCACGGCTGCGACGCGATTATCGCCATGGGTTACGAGGCCGGCGGCCATCGCGGCATGTTTCTCAGTGATGACCTGAGCAGTCAGGTCGGCACGTTTGCCTTGGTGCCTCAGATAGTCGATGCGGTGACAGTGCCGGTGATTGCCGCCGGGGCTATTGCCGATGCACGCGGCGTGGCAGCAGCGTTCCTCTTGGGGGCCTCAGCCGCACAGGTTGGCACTGCCTACCTGTTCACGCCAGAAGCGAAAGTCAGCGCTTCTCACCACAAGGCACTGCGCACCGCCAAGGAAAGCGAAACGGCGGTCACCAATATTTTCACCGGGCGGCCGGCGCGGGGCATTCTCAACCGCGTCATGCGTGAGCTGGGGCCGATGTCTTCGAAAGCACCGGCGTTTCCCTTGGCCGGTGGGGCGCTGATGCCATTGCGGGCAATCAACGAGGCAGAATTTGCCAACCTCTGGGCGGGTCAGGCATTTACCCTGGGCAAAGACATGGGCAGCGCTGAACTGACCCGACAATTAGCTGAAGGTGCACTGGCAAAACTCACTGGTCATTGAGCTGCGCAGTGTGAGGATTCAGGCGTCCTCACACGGGTTTCAACCAACACTTCCTGTTTGGCGGCATTTCGCTATATATTCCGCTATATAGCGAATTCACACCTTGCATGGGCGCAGTCCACTTCCAACAATAGCTGCGCTCTGCACTCGCCAATACGGAGCTGTTACATGACCATTTGTGCCTCACGTTTTGCCCCTGCCTGCGTGGCCTCCTTGCTCGCGGTCTTCGCCGTCGGCGCTGTTCAGGCTGATGAAGTTCAGGTAGCGGTTGCGGCCAACTTCACCGCGCCGATCCAGGCCATCGCCGCCGATTTCGAAAAAGACACCGGGCACAAACTGGTTGCAGCCTACGGCGCCACCGGCCAGTTCTACACCCAGATCAAGAACGGCGCGCCGTTCGAAATGTTCCTCTCCGCTGACGACACCACCCCGGAAAAGCTCGAGAAAGAAGGCGACACCGTCAAGGGCTCGCGCTTCACGTACGCCGTCGGCACACTGGCGTTGTGGTCGGCGAAAGAGGGTTATGTGGATGACAAAGGCGAGGTGCTGAAAAAGAACGAGTACCAGCACCTGTCCATCGCCAATCCGAAAGCCGCACCTTATGGCCTGGCCGCCACGCAAGTGCTGGAAAAACTCCAACTGACCGAGGCGACCAAAGCCAAGATCGTTGAAGGTCAGAACATCACCCAGGCTTACCAATTTGTCTCGACCGGTAACGCCGAACTGGGCTTCGTGGCCCTGTCGCAGATCTACAAGGACGGCAAAGTCAGCAGCGGTTCGGCCTGGATCGTCCCTGCCAGCATGCACGACCCGATCAAACAAGACGCCGTCATTCTCAACAAGGGCAAAGACAACGCCGCCGCCAAGGCGCTGGTTGAATACCTCAAAGGCCCGAAAGCCGCTGCGGTGATCAAGTCCTATGGATACCAGCTGTAAATGTCGCTGACGAGTGCCGATTTCGCGGCGATCTGGCTGACCCTGAAACTGGCGTCCCTGACCACCGTGATTCTGCTGGTTGTCGGCACGCCGATTGCCCTGTGGTTGTCGCGTACCCGCTCGTGGTTGCGCGGCCCGATCGGGGCGATCGTTGCCCTGCCCCTCGTGCTGCCACCGACCGTGATCGGTTTCTATCTATTGTTGGTGATGGGGCCGCACGGGTTTCTCGGCCAATTCACCCAATGGCTGGGTCTGGGCACCCTGACCTTCAGTTTCACGGGCCTGGTGATCGGTTCGGTAATCTATTCCATGCCGTTCGTGGTGCAACCGTTGCAAAACGCGTTCTCGGCGATCGGCACCCGCCCATTGGAAGTCGCCGCGACCTTGCGCGCCAATCCGTGGGACACTTTTTTCAGCGTGATCGTGCCGCTGGCGCGCCCCGGCTTTATCACTGCGGCGATTCTCGGTTTCGCGCATACCGTCGGTGAATTCGGCGTGGTGCTGATGATCGGCGGCAACATTCCCGACAAGACCCGCGTGGTTTCCGTGCAAATCTACGATCACGTCGAAGCAATGGAATACGCACAGGCTCATTGGCTGGCCGGGGCGATGCTAGTGTTTTCGTTTCTGGTGTTGCTGGCGCTGTACTCCAGCCGCAAGACCCGCGCAGGTTGGAGTTGACCGATGATTGATGTACGTCTGAAACGGGTCTATGCGGACTTCGGCCTCGATGTCGACCTGAACTTGCCCGGCCGTGGCGTGACCGCGCTTTACGGGCATTCCGGCTCGGGCAAAACCACCTGTCTGCGCTGTATCGCCGGCCTTGAACGCGCTGAACATGGCTTCGTGCAGATCAACGACGAAGTCTGGCAGGACAGCGACAACGGCATTTTCGTCCCGCCACACAAACGTGCGCTCGGCTATGTGTTTCAAGAAGCCAGCCTGTTCCCCCACCTGTCAGTGCTGGCCAATCTGCAATTCGGCCTCAAGCGTATCGTCCGCTCCCAACGTCGGGTAGACATGGCGCAGGCCACCGAACTCTTGGGCATCGGTCATTTGCTCGAACGCCATCCACAGCACTTGTCAGGTGGCGAACGCCAGCGCGTCGGCATCGCCCGCGCGCTGCTGACCAGCCCGAAACTACTGTTGATGGACGAGCCACTGGCTGCTCTCGACGGCCAGCGCAAAAGCGAAATCCTGCCGTACCTGCAACGGTTGCATGACGAGTTGGACATTCCAGTCTTGTACGTCAGTCATGCGCAGGACGAAGTCGCGCGGCTGGCCGACCATCTGGTGTTGCTCAGCGAAGGTAAGGCGCTGGCCAGCGGCCCGATCGGTGAAACTCTCGCGCGTCTCGACCTGCCGATGGCGATGGGCGATGACGCTGGCGTGATCATTGAAGGCCAGGTCAGCGCTTACGACGCGGACTACCAATTACTGAGCCTGCAATTGCCGGCCACCGAGATGAGCATTCGCGTCACCCACGCGCCAATTGCATTGGGTCAGCCCCTACGCTGCAAAGTGCACGCCCGGGACATCAGCCTGAGCCTGCAGAACAGCGAGTTCAGCAGCATTCTCAATCGACTGCCGGTCACCGTGGTCAGCGAGCAATCAGCAGACAATGCCGCCCACGTGCTGATTCGTCTCGACGCCGGCGGTACTCCATTGGTCGCACGCATCACGCGCTACTCCAGAGACCAATTGGGCGTGCATCCGGGCCAGCATTTATGGGCGCAGATCAAAGCGGTCGCGGTCCTCGCCTAAATCATTCGGCACCACGGCAACGGCGTGCGGTCAATCGTTTTACAGACCGCCGCGCCATTAAAGGAAACTGCCATGCCCGACACCGTGCTGACTGCCGACCTGCCATCCGACCTGCATTACGTCGACGACACCCAGCCCGGTATCACCCGCAAGAAACTGCGCGGCAAGTTCTGCTACTTCGAGCCGTCAGGCCAGCGCATCACCGACACCGACGAAATCAAACGCATCAATGCTCTCGCGGTACCGCCGGCCTACATCGATGTGTGGATCTGCCCCGATCCGCAAGGTCATTTGCAAGCCACCGGCCGTGATGCCCGTGGCCGCAAGCAATATCGTTATCACGCTCGCTGGCGCGAAGTGCGCGATGCCGATAAATATTCGCGGCTGCGCGAGTTCGGTCTGGCCTTGCCAAAACTGCGCAAGCAACTGGAAGCGTTGTTGGCCGCGCCCGGCTTCAGTCGCGACAAGGTCATGGCCACCGTAATCACCCTGCTCGACGCCACGTTGATTCGGGTCGGCAACACGCAATACGCCCGCGACAACCGCTCCTACGGCCTGACCACCCTGCGCAGCCGGCATGTCGAAGTCAACGGCAGTGCGATCCTGTTTCAGTTTCGCGGCAAGAGCGGCATCGAACATCAGATCACCGTCAAGGATCGACGTTTGGCGCGCATCATCAAGCGTTGTCTGGAGATTCCCGGGCAGAACCTGTTTCAGTATCTGGATGAAAACGGTGAGCGGCACACCGTCAGTTCTTCCGACGTCAATGCGTACCTGCAAACCCTGACCGGCGCCGACTTCACCGCCAAGGACTATCGCACCTGGGCTGGCAGCGCCCTGGCGTTGGCGGTATTGCGCGAACTCAAGCATGAATCCGAGACCGAGGCCAAACGGCATGTGGTGGAGATGGTGAAAAATGTCTCCAGGCAGTTGGGTAACACCCCGGCGGTGTGTCGCAAGTGCTATATCCACCCGGCGGTGGTGGAGAATTTCATGCTCGGCACCCTCGCCGAATTACCGCGCCCCCGCGTGCGCAAAGGCCTGCGCGCCGAAGAAGTGGCTTTGGCAATGTTTCTTGAACGCATGAGCGACATCACCACCGCGCCTTGATCGACAATTTATCACCCAGCAACAGCCCAGGACCGGCAGCTCACCAGCGTCGAAGATTCGTTTCCGTTGACCAACGTCTGGATTGATCGGTGCGCTGAGAATAGCGTCGGCAACCGACGAGTTGACCTGTCTATTTTTTGCACGATTGCCGGGGGCTTCTATAGTTGATCTGACACGAATCAGCTGCGGTGACGCCATGGAAGACATTTTCGTTGTGAAGCGTTGCAACAAGATCATTATTCATGGTCGACGCGCCGGAGACAGTCAGCATGATCCCGCCGAAGCCCTGAGTTGGTTTCGCATCTGCGATACCCGCACCAACGGCTTCATCGGCGATGGCTACGACGTTGAAGAGGACGCACGACGTGAATGCAAACGCCTCAACGCAGCCAGTTCCCCAAAAGCGGTCCGCGAATCGTCCGGCTGATGCCGATCATAAGCGGGTCTATACTGAAACCAGCTGAAGGAGCAGCGCCCCACGGTAGAAGGCTCGCAACACGCGGGCTTTTTGCTGCAGCTCAGGTTTCATAGAACGGAGGTGTTTCATGTCCGAAAAAGAGTCCATCACCACCCTCCTCACCCTGCTCGACGCCCGTCAGGCACGCCTCGCGGCCGCTTGCAAAGAGATCGCCGACTGGGTCGACCACCAAGGCGGGCATCCGACCGCCCTGCGCATCCGTGACCGGCTGAACGATATAGAGAAGGATGCTCCGCTGATTCGCAATACGCTGTCGGCGCTCAAGCCTGTCGATCGGCCACTGCCTCGGTTCAGATGACAGCGACTTCGCCAAGGTCTCAGGAACTTGCCTCACAAGCGGTGACACACAGGTCACCGCGTATTTGTCTGTCCGAAATGTTTATTCTCCCCCCCGCGAATGCGTTTTCACATAACGATCACATCTGCGCGTCTACAGTGAAACCACTCCTTTGCAAAACACCCCTCTCACCCGCCCGCATGCGGGTGTTTTTTTGCCTGCGCCCCATTGCCGAACGGCACAGGAGGTGAGTTGTCAAAAGCAATACACGTCGCAAAGGAGACAGTTCATGGTTATCCATTTCAACGTTGACGGGCATCTGGCCTGTGGCCACAAAGGCCAACAACTGTCGGCAAGTCGAGAGCTCAATCGTGTGAAATGCCGCAGCTGCCGCAATACCGATGCCTACAAACAGGCACGAAAAGATCAGCGCAATGCCGCCCGCAGAATGGCCCGCCAGGCCAAAGCCACGCATGGCGAAGCAAGCTGGCGCACAGAATGGGTCGAGCGGCTGACAGCAATGGCCGGACTTCAGCGCTTGCCTCGGGGTTTTAGCGGGCAGACTTTCGTTTAGCCCTGCATAAAAAAGGCACAAAAAAAGGCCTGCATGAGAAAACTCATGCAGGCCTTTGATATTCATGGTGCCCGAAGCCGGAATCGAACCGGCACGCCCTTACGAGCGGGGGATTTTAAGTCCCATGCGTCTACCAGTTTCGCCATTCGGGCGGTAGCGCGGTGTTGCTGCTTCCTGCTGCACAGTCGCGACCCTGACAGGATCCAACCTAGAACAGCAGAGCGGGAAATATATACATCACTTCCCGGCGAAGCAAGTTTGCAATGGCCGTATTTCAAGACTAAATCTTGCAGCGCAGTGCAAATAAAAAAGCTCCGTAAATCATGGATCTACGGAGCTTGTTTATAGTGGAGGCCGAGGTCGGAATCGAACCGGCGTAGGTGGATTTGCAATCCACTGCATAACCATTTTGCTACTCGGCCTCAAAGCATTTGCTGTCAGTAGCACAACAACAAACACGTACAAACTGGAGCGGGAAACGAGACTCGAACTCGCGACCCCGACCTTGGCAAGGTCGTGCTCTACCAACTGAGCTATTCCCGCTTGGTGTGGCGCATTCTATAGATTTCAGAAGCCCCGTCAACCCTTTGATTCAAAAAAGTTTTATTTCTTTTCTACATCGGTTTTCAGATGTGGCCAGGCCGCACGAAGGTATTGAACCATCGACCATAAAGTCAGGCCTGCGGACACCATCAACAACGCGTAACCCAATATCACCCAGAAGCTGAAGTCCTTTGGATTGGCCAACAGGATTACCAGTGCCAGCATTTGCGCAGCGGTTTTCCATTTGCCCAGGTTCGAGACTGCGACGTGAGCACGGGCGCCGAGTTCGGCCATCCATTCACGCAGTGCCGAAACGACGATCTCACGACCGATGATGACGGCCGCAGGCAATGTCAGCCACAGATTGCCGTGCTCCTGCACCAGCAGCACCAGTGCCACGGCAACCATGAGTTTGTCGGCCACCGGATCTAGAAACGCACCGAACGGAGTGCTTTGTTCGAGGCGGCGCGCCAGGTAGCCGTCCAGCCAATCAGTCGCTGCCGCAAAGGCAAACACCGAGGCGGAGGCCATGTAACTCCACTGATAAGGCAGATAGAACAGCAAAATGAAGATCGGAATGAGCAGAACGCGTAGAACGGTAATCAGATTAGGGATATTCATCGGCACAACTGGCTACGAGGTGAAGGGGCATTCTACTCGCTATGCAGGTTTGCATAAATCGACTCTGCGAGCTTTTTACTGATTCCCGGGGCTTTGGCGATCTCTTCGATGCTTGCACGAGTCAGCTCCTGCAATCCACCAAAATGTTTCAACAAGTCGCGACGCCGGGTCGGGCCAACGCCCGCAACGCCTTCCAGCGTTGACGTACGGCGGGTTTTGCCGCGGCGGGCGCGGTGTCCGGTAATTGCAAAACGGTGGGCTTCATCGCGGATTTGTTGAATCAGGTGCAGCGCCGGCGAATCGCCACGCAAGGTGAACTCATGCGCCGCATCATTTAGATACAACGTTTCGAAGCCTGCCTTGCGCGTGGCCCCCTTGGCGACACCCAGCAAGATCAGATCCGGCACGGCGAGTTCATTGAGAACATCACGAGCCATCGACAGCTGACCCTTGCCACCGTCGACCAGCAAGATGTCCGGCAGCTTGCCCTCGCCCTCCTTGAGTTTGCTGAAGCGTCTTGTAAGGGCCTGATGCATGGCGGCATAGTCGTCACCCGCCGTGACTCCTTCGATGTTGTAGCGCCGGTAGTCCGACTTGATTGCGCCTTCCGGGCCAAACACCACGCAGGAAGCAACCGTTGCCTCACCACTGGAATGACTGATGTCGTAGCACTCCAGACGCTGCGGCGGCTCATCCAGATTCAACACTTCGGCCAATGCCTCAAACCGCGCTGCCGTGTGTTGACGGTTGGCCAGGCGTGCGCCCAATGCCTGCTCTGCGTTGGTCACGGCCAGTTGCTGCCAGCGCGCACGTGTACCACGCACCCGATGACTGATGGCCAGCTCTCGGCCACGCAACTCATGGATCGCCTCGATCAACGTCGGAAAATCTTCGTGAACCACATTGACGATCAGTTCGCTCGGCAAGTCCCGCTCGGGGCTGCTGATGAAGTACTGGCCGAGAAACGCGGCCATGACCTCCGACACATCCTCTTCGATACCGACTTGCGGAAAGAAATTCTTGCTGCCCAGCACGCGCCCGCCGCGGACGCTGATCAAATGCACGCAGGCACCACCCGGGTTGACGAAAGCCGCGATGACGTCGATATCTCCCGTGCCGCCTTCCATGCTTTGTTGATCCTGGACCCTGCGCAACAGCGCGATCTGATCGCGCAACTCGGCAGCTCGCTCGAACTCCAGGTTGATCGCCGCCTCTTCCATCGCCGTCGACAATTCGTTGGTCAGCGCGTGACTGCGCCCCTCAAGAAACATGACCGAGTGACGCACGTCTTCAGCATAGACCTCAGGCTCGACCAGCCCGACGCAAGGCGCTTTGCAGCGTTTGATCTGATACTGCAGACATGGCCGGGTACGGTTCTTGTAGTAGCTGTCTTCACACTGGCGAACGAAGAAGGTCTTTTGCAGCAGACTCAGGCTTTCGCGTATGGCGCCGGCGCTCGGATAAGGACCGAAATACTTGCCCTTGGCTTTTTTGGCCCCGCGATGAATGCTCAGGCGCGGAAACTGCCCGTCGGAAAGAAACACGTAGGGATAGGATTTGTCGTCGCGCAACAGGATGTTGTACGGCGGCCGCCACTCTTTGATCAGCGTTTGTTCAAGCAGCAGCGCTTCGGTTTCGTTGGCGGTGATGGTCGTTTCGACCTGCGCAATGCGACCCACCAACGCTGCGGTTTTAGGCGCCAGACCGGTTTTGCGAAAGTAGCTGGCCAGGCGTTTTTTCAGATTTTTGGCCTTGCCCACGTACAACAGGCGTGCATCGCTGTCGAACATGCGATAGACGCCCGGGCGGCCGCTGACTGTCGACAGAAACGCGCCGGAATCGAATGTGTCAGTCATGGTCAGAGGCTGGCATCAACCATGCCGTGACGAACCGCCAACAGTGTCAACTCGACGTCGCTGCTGATCGAAAGCTTCTCGAAAATACGGTAGCGATAGGTGTTCACGGTTTTCGGCGACAGGCACAACTTGTCGGAGATGATTTGCACCTTCTGACAGCCGACGATCATCAACGCGATTTGAATTTCGCGCTCGGACAAGGCATCGAAAGGAGAATCGTTGGACGGTTGAAAGGATTTGATCGCCAATTGCTGGGCGATTTGCGGACTGATATAGCGTTGTCCGGCAAACACCAGGCGAATCGCCTGAACCATTTCCGGCAAACCCGCACCCTTGGTCAGATACCCCGCAGCGCCAGCCTGCAGCAAGCGTGTCGGAAAAGGATCCTCCTCACACACCGTAACCGCGACCACTTTGATATCCGGATGACTGCGCAACAGTTTGCGCGTGGCTTCGAGGCCGCCGATGCCAGGCATCTTGACGTCCATCAGCACCACATCGGGCTTCAACTCTCGGGCCTTGATCAGGGACTCTTCCCCGGATTCGGCCTGGCCAACCACTTGCAAGCCATCGATATCGGCCAGCATACGTGTAATGCCTGTACGAACGAGATCATGGTCATCGACCACTAGCACCCTTATCAAGCAGACACCTCGCGATATGGTCATATTGGGATGCCGGACACCTTAGCAAAAAGTGCCACACAGACCTAGCGGAAAGCTTCATTTAAAAAGTTTCAATTCATCATTGAAGGCTTGCCGGCTGCGGGTTTCAGAGCACAGGTGTACTTATATCAAGCTGCATTCGCAGAAAACACTCGTCCGCACCCTGAACCTGTAGTCCTTTTCTTTCGTACAAGTTTCTTGCCGGATTATTTTCGAACACGGTAAGCCGCAGAGTCCGGCGCCTTTCTTTAATGGCCATGTCGATAACCTGATCAATCGCCCAGGAACCAGCGCCCTGCCCCTGAAACGCTTCAGCAATCTGCAATTCCCGAATGTAGAGTGCACGCAGATCCCGGCTGAGACTGAGAAACCCCAGCGCCAGTTCACCCCGCACTATCAGCCAGTTCTGCCGCCCCGGCCACGCTACTTCAAACGCTTCATCCTGCCATAACAGGTCATGGTGAATGTAGTAACGCAGCATGTTCTGACAGGTGAGATCGCGGGCAAATCCCAGGTCTTCTGAAGCGGCAAGACGCAAGTGGAATGTCATCGGGCTTGCGTAACAGGAACAACCCGTCCCTGCCATACACCTTCATTACGCTGAGCGACGACCAGAAGATCGCCCGTCCCCGGAGCGGCAACAATCAGCGAACCGTCTTCAGACCAGATGCAACTGCGCCCGGCGGATTGCCAACCGCCGGTCAGCCCACCGTGATTGGCCATTAGCACAGCCATCGAGTGTTGCCGGGCGTAGCCCTGAAGTATTGCCGTATCAACTGCGTAACCTTTCTCGCTGATCAATACACCGGCTGCGTACAGGTCAGCGCCCTTATCGGCGGCCGCCGCGGCATGGCTGGCATGCGTGAAATCGGCGCACACCGCCAACGCGACGACGTCCCCGTCGATATTCAGCGTCGGGCCACCGAAACCGGGTGCAAAAACAAGTTCCTCGCCCGTGTGCAAATGCTGCTTGCTGTACACGCCGAGAGAACCATCCGCGCCCAGAACCAGAGCGCCGATCAGCGCCGAAACACTGCCCTCCAACCGGATGGGCATACCGACAACGGCAGTTACCCCAAGCTTTCGGGCCAAATTCCTAAGAGGTTGCAACACGGCATCTTGCGGTTCGATCGCCAACGCTGCGGCCGTTTCTCCTTCATAGCCAGTCAGCGACAACTCGGGAAAAACCAGTAACTCAACACCCTGCTCCGCTGCTGTCTCGATGAAGCGGCAATGTCGGGCAATGTTCCCGGGGAGGTCCCCGGCAAGGGAGAGGCTTTGGGCAGCGGCAATGGTCAGTGTCGACACGGTTCATCCTTGGCAATCAAGCAAAACGCTGAGTGTCACCACTCTTGCCCAAATCAGGCAATAGGCATTTTGTTGATAACGCGATAGCAATTTCTGATTGCTGAGCCACATCGGCCTCTAGTAAGCTCGGCCCACTCATCGGAGACAAACCATGTTCAACACCCTCTCACAGCTTCGTACCGCCAGCGCCCTGCGCTCGGTTGCGGCTGCCCGGGTGAATGACGTTTGCGCTCCGGTCAGCTTTTATTTTGGGTATTGGTTTAGCCACTGGCGCGCCTGATACCCAAACGGCGCCCATGATAACGGGTCGCCTACCAGAGATTTCTCAACCCCCGGTCGGCCTCCCGACCGGGGGTTTTGTTTTTTCAGCCCCGAACTTTTTCAGCAACACACCAGATACTTTGAGGATTCACGAAATGAACTACGCCACTTATTACCGTTACGACAGCTTTAGCGCCTGGCGATTTACCAGCCTCCGCTCGGGACAGCCTGCCGCCTCCGATCGGTCACCTACAGGTGGCAAACACGCCCACATTGCCAATACGGCCAATTGTCGAACACCCCAGTAGGGCCGAGCGCGCGGGAAGAACCCGCCGCCAGCCCAGGAAGACCGAATATGAACTCGTCCGTTTCTGCTCTGCCATTGTCCACCCTCGATTGCGCCAACGAAGCGCTGACCGTGCGTCTGCCCAGTTCGTTGCAACTCAAACAGCAATTGCCCTTGAGCAATGCCTTGAGCCAACAAGTCGCTGCCCATCGCGAGGCGGTTCGAGCGATCCTCAACGGTGATGATCAGCGTCTGCTGATAATCGTCGGCCCCTGCTCTATCCACGATCCCCAGTCTGCACTCGAATATGCCGGCAAACTGTCACGACTGGCCGAACAGGTCAGCGACAGAATGCTCCTGGTGATGCGAGCCTACGTCGAGAAGCCGCGCACTACCGTTGGCTGGAAAGGCCTGGCTTACGATCCGCACCTGGATGGCAGTGATGACATGGCCGCTGGCCTGGCACTGTCCCGTGAGCTGATGCTGGAAATGATCCGCCTCGGTCTGCCCGTGGCGACCGAGCTGCTGCAACCCCTGGCGGCCGGCTACCTTGACGACCTGCTCAGTTGGGTTGCCATTGGCGCACGCACCACCGAATCTCAAATTCATCGCGAAATGGCCAGTGGTTTGAGCATGCCCGTAGGCTTCAAAAACGGCACCGACGGCGGCGCAGCAGTAGCTGTCGATGCCATGCGTTCGGCAGCCCATCCTCATCGGCATTTCGGAGTAGACAGCCAGGGTCACCCGGCGATCATTCAGACACCAGGCAACCCTGATACTCATTTGGTCCTGCGCGGCGGTCATCACGGCCCCAATCATGATCGCGAGAGCATTGCCAGAATCCACGCTGACCTGAACCGACTGAAGGTCCCGAACCGGATCATGGTTGATTGCAGTCACGCCAACAGCGGCAAGGATCCATTACGCCAGCCAGGCATTTTCAATGAAGTGCTTGAACAACGCTTGCAGGGCGATAGCTCTTTGATCGGCATGATGCTGGAGTCTCACCTGTTCGAAGGTTGTCAGCCGCTGAGTGCCTCGCTACGGTACGGTGTATCGATCACCGATGGCTGTCTCGGCTTTGACGCAACGCAACAATTGCTGCTTGATGCAGCTCAGCGCATTGGCGCGCACCACTGAAGTTGACGGCGCTACCCTCCGGTCAAAGAACCGGAGGGTGGTCCGCTCCAGCTACGCCTCCAGCCGGACCTGCGTCACCGCAGACTCCTGACTGACGTCATCCAAACGCTCAACCGTGTAGGCAACACGCACGATCGACCCGTGATGCTCGCGCCAGAAGCGTTGTGGCACGATAAAGATAAGCGGCTTGCCGGCGGTTTCCCGGGTGATTTCGCGGTCATCGCGGTGATTGAAAAAATCGCCATCACACTTGAGATAGACCAGCTCGCCTTCTTGCGTCCGGGCATTGCCGATCACAACGGTGACGCCATCAATGCAATCCTGCACCAATAACACGCCATCCTCAGCTTCAAGCACATCGGGTGCGTCCAATTGACCATGCAGCAAGGCGCTGATGAGAACTCTCGCGGGATCGGATTCGAGCACCGCTCCACCCTCTCGCTCGACTCGATAGCGTACCGTCACCTCGCCTCCAAGATGTGCAGCTATGTACTCATGCGGGATCCAGAAAGACAGGGTGTCGGCAACAGCGAAGACTTCGACCTTCAATCGATCACTGAATGATAGAGGCGAGGTGTCTCCAGACCACATCAACGCAACGTGGTCACCTGCCGCCATGCGGGCATAAGGCTGGAGAGTGACGAGTGCACCTTCCGTGACCCGTGCCGGATCCAGTGTCCCGGCGACTGCGTCCACAATATGTGGAGCCAGCAGTTGAGGCCGTGTATCGCCTACCGACAATTGCACGCGCGCAGACGATGCGGGCTCGGTCAGGCCGGCGCTGAAAAGTGTCCAGTAGACCTCCAGTGAACCGCCATCCAGTGCGGTGATATGCAGCCCCTTGATCACGAAAATGATGTCTTTGCCAACCTGGGCCTCACTGACATGCCGCGTCATTTCGTGGTGATAGGCGAAGCCCTCTATATCAAGCCCTTCCCAGCGCAAAAGCAATTGATCGCCAGACGCCATGTTCGGATAAGGGGCAATACGGACGGCGACTTTGCCCAGCGAAGGATCAAGTACGCGCCCTTCCAGCGATTCGAGCGTCGCTGCCGGCAGCAACTCTTTGGCGGTGAGAGGGCTGGCGGGGTGGCGCATCCGGTAGCAAAACTCGATTTCATGCGTGTTCATTGTTGGCTCCATGCCTTGGACTAACGCTGTCTTCATTGACGACGTCGACAGTCAACATTCAACGCGATTGTTCCTGCTCTGGATATCAGCCCAATACGCCGCAGACACGAAGTAAAAGCTACGAGCCCAGTAGGCAACCGACGCTAAATCGACTTCGGCCAGGCGCGAGACCGCCAGATCTTCCGATTTGGACTTCCCAAGTATCCGAAAAATCATACAGCCCATAGTCCAGATTCAACGGGCAAGTGAAGCCTCTTCTTACTTCTTAAACGAGTTGTGTGTTTTAGAGTGGCCCACAGATTTCCCGATGAACTTCTGAGAAAAAGGTAAGAACATGCAACGGAATGCTACAACTCGTTATCCCATCCTTCTGGTACACGGCCTGTTCGGATTCGAACGCATCGGCCATTTCGAGCTGTTCCATGACGTCAAGAGCGCCCTGAAAGCGGCTGGCAACCGAGTGTTCGTTCCCCACCTCAGCGCAACCCACGACAATGAAGTCAGGGGTGAGCAACTGTTGAAGCAGATCGATAGTGTCCTGCGCGGCACGCGTGCCAGGAAGGTCAATCTCATCGGGCACAGCCAGGGTGCTTTGGCTGCACGATACGCTGCGGCGCTTGCGCCAGACGCCATCGCCTCGGTGACTTCGGTCAGCGGCCCGAACCACGGTTCGGAACTGGCGGACTTCCTGCGCAAGGCGCTGGTGCCAGGCCGGCTGCCGGAAATCGTCGCGCAAAACGTGGCGACACTGTTTGCCGATTTTCTGTCACTGCTCAGCGGTAGCGTCACGCTGCCGCAAAATGCACTGGCAGCGCTCAATGGACTGACAACCGAGGGCGTGGGCACTTTCAACGACAGGTTCCCCCAAGGGCTGCCCGGCACCTGGGGCGGGCATGGCGCAGCAAAGGTCAATGGCGTGCACTATTACTCGTGGAGCGGGGTGCTGCCGACAAACGAGACAAACGAGCTGCCGATTGGCGACCCGGTACGCAGCGTTTGCCTGGCGCTGTCACAATATTTCATGACTGAAGGAGAACAGAATGACGGTTTCGTCGGGCGTTTCAGCTCTCATCTGGGGCACGTGATCCGTTCCGACTATCCGCTGGATCACCTGAGCAGTCTGCGCCGCAGTGCTGGCGCAGCCATCCGCGAACTCGATCCGATTGATCTTTACGTTGAACACGCCGCGCGCCTGCGAGCTGCGAATCTCTGATCAGCCCGCAACCCTGCGAACGGAACTTTGCCGAGAATTCGCCCACTGAATCCGGTAGGCTCCACACTTTACTGAAATAGACTGGAGAGTTTCCCCATGGCTAAAGCCACTGCCCGCCACATCCTTGTTGCCAGCGAAGACAAGTGCAACGAACTGAAGGCCCAGATCGAAGGCGGCGCCGATTTCGCCGAAGTCGCCAAGGCCAACTCCACCTGCCCGTCCAGCCGTCAGGGCGGTGATCTGGGTTCGTTCGGTCCTGGCCAGATGGTCAAGGAATTCGACACCGTGGTCTTCAGCGCGCCAATCAACGTCGTGCAAGGCCCGGTGAAAACCCAGTTCGGTTATCACCTGCTGGAAGTCACCAGCCGTCAGGACTGATCCGTCACCTGATTGCTAGCCAACGGCCCGCCTTCTGGTGGGCCGTTGTGTTTCAGTTACACATACGGCTGGCGACTGGCGTGCCTCTCGCGTAAAACTTGCGCTTATCGATTTCCCGGTTCCAAGGCTGACAATGCGACTGGTTTTCCCCTCATTGATGCTCACCGCCCTAGCCCTTCTTTCAGGCGCCGCCGGTGTGAACGCGGCCCCGCAACATGCGTTGACCGTTTATGGCGAACCCGCCAAATACCCTGCCGGTTTCAGTCATTTCGACTACACCAACCTGCAGGCTCCCAAGGGTGGGACGATGCGCCGCTCGGCGATTGAAATCGGTCACTTCGACCACGTCCTTCCTTATATAGACAAAGGCATCGGCGTCACCCAGATTGACGGCATGCTGTACTCGCCCTTGGCCCAGCGCTCGCTGGACGAGCCTTACACGGTCTACGGCCTGGTCGCGCAAAAGATGGAGCGCTCGGACGATGGTCTGTCGCTGCGGTTCTTCATCAATCCCAAGGCCCGTTTCGCCGACGGCAAAGCAATCACCGCTGAAGACGTGCGCTACTCCTACGATTTATTGATGACCCAGGGCAGCCTGCGTTATCGCACGCAGTTTGCCGATGTCAAAGGCGTCGAAGTGGAAGCACCGCTGATCGTGCGTTTCGACTTCAAGAGCAATGAAAACCGCACCCTGCCACTGGACGTCGCCACCCTGCCGGTATTCCCCGAGCATTGGTGGAAGAGCCGCGATTTCGCCAATGGCGGTGGTTATGAAGCGCCACTGGGTAGCGGCCCCTATCGAGTCGGCAAAGTCGATTCCGGGCGCAGCATCACCTTTGAACGCAACGCCGACTGGTGGGGCAAAGACTTGCCGGTCAGTCGCGGCCTCTACAATTTCGATCATTTCAGCATCGAGTACTTCGGTGATACCGACGTCGCCCGGCAAGTGCTGCGCGGCGGTGCCTATGACTACAACCGCGAGTTCTCGGCCACTGGCTACTCGATCGGCTATGACAGCCCCGCGCTGAACGACGGGCGTCTGCAAAAAGCACACTTGGCCACGGAGGCGCCACAGTCGGCTCAGGGTTTTGTATTCAACCTGCAGAAACCGATGTTCGCCGATCGCCGTGTGCGCCAGGCCCTGGCAATGCTCTGGGACTTCGAGTGGAGCAACCGGCAAATGATGCGCGGTATGTATATCCGCCAGCAGAGCTACTTTTCCAACACGCAACTGGCGGCAAGCGAACTGCCCGATGCGCAAGAGCTGAAAATCCTCGAACCGCTGCGCGGCCAGGTTCCCGACGAAGTCTTCAGCAAAGTCTTTGAAGCGCCGAAAACCGACGGCAGCGGCCTGATCCGCGACAAACAATTGCAAGCCCTCGAATTGCTCGAACAGGCTGGCTGGAAACCGGATGGCGATCAACTGGTCAATGCCCAAGGCGAGCCACTGAGCTTTACCTTCCTGGTCAGCCAGAACGGTATGGATCGCCTGCTGCTACCGTACAAGCGCACGCTGAAACAGATCGGCATCGACCTGAACATTCGCCGCATCGACTCCTCGCAATACGTCAATCGCCTGATGAGCCGCGACTACGACATGATCGTCACGGGCTACCCGGTCAGTACTTCACCGGGAGGCGAGTTGCTCAATTACTTTGCTTCCGCGTCGGCCAACGACCCGGGCGCGAACAACTACATGGTGTTGAAAAACCCAGCGGTGGATACGCTGATCAACGGCCTGATTCGCGCCTCAACCCAGTCCGACATGCTGCATTACGCCCATGCTCTGGATCGGGTGCTGCAATGGAATTACTACTGGATTCCCAACTACTATCCACCGGGCACCTCGACCGTGTGGTGGAACCGCTTCGGCATACCGTCGGTGCAAGCCAGCAATGACGAAGCCATCGAGAGCTGGTGGGAAATCAGCAGCACACCGCTGACCAATCAGCAGATGACCGCGGAAAAAATTGCCCGTGGCAGACCCGGGGGGCCGCACTGATGTGGGGTTACATACTGCGGCGTCTGCTGCTGATCATTCCGACGCTGGTGATCATTCTGCTGGTCAATTTCGTGATCATTCAGGCCGCGCCCGGCGGCCCGGTAGAACAGGCCATCGCCCACCTGCAAGGGATCGGCGGCGCCAGTGTCGGTGGGGGCGCCAGCGAAACAATGAGCAGCACCTCACGCGCCAGTCGCGGCCTCGATCCGCAATTGATCAAGGACATCGAAAAACAGTACGGTTTCGACAAGCCGGCCCATGAGCGCTTGTGGCTGATGCTGAAGAACTACGCGCAACTGGATTTCGGCAAAAGCTTTTTCCGTGGCGCGACGGTCACCGATCTGATCCTGGAAAAAATGCCGGTGACCATTTCCCTCGGGTTGTGGGCGACGCTGATCACCTATCTGGTGTCGATCCCGCTGGGGATCCGCAAGGCCGTGCATCATGGCAGTCATTTCGATATCTGGAGCAGCACGGCGATCATCATTGGCTACGCGATGCCGGCGTTTCTGTTTGCGATGTTCCTGATCGTGGTGTTTGCCGGCGGTACCTCGCTGAACTGGTTTCCGGTGCGCGGGCTGGTCTCGGACAACTTCGAATCCCTGTCGACTATCGGCAAAATCGCCGACTATTTCTGGCACCTGGTGCTGCCGGTGACAGCGCTGGTGATTGGTGGTTTCGCCACGCTGACGATCCTGACGAAAAACTCGTTTCTCAATGAAATCACTCGCCAGTACGTGGTAACCGCCCGCGCCAAAGGCCTGAGCGAACGCCGTGTGTTGTACGGCCATGTGTTCCGCAATGCGATGCTGCTGGTGGTATCCGGCATCCCGCAGGCGTTTATCAGTGTGTTCTTTGCAGGCTCCTTGCTGATCGAAGTGATCTTCTCTCTCGACGGTCTCGGGCGCATGAGCTACGAAGCCGCAGTTTCGCGGGACTACCCGGTGGTGTTCGGTTCGCTGTTCATCTTTACCCTCTTCGGCCTGCTGATAAAACTGGTGGGTGATCTGTGTTACACGCTGGTCGATCCGCGTATCGACTTCGCCGCGAGGAACGCCTGATGTTCAAGCTCTCGCCTCTTGGGCGTCGGCGCTTCGAGCGCTTCAAGAAAAACCGCCGTGGCTGGTGGTCGCTGTGGCTGTTTATCGGCCTGTTTGTGCTGACACTGGGCGGTGAGTTGATCGCCAACGACAAGCCGCTGGTCGTCAGCTATCAGGACCAATGGTACTTCCCGGTATTCAAGCGCCACACCGAGCAGGAGTTCGGCGGACAACTGCCGTTTCAGGCCGATTATCGCAGCGATTACGTGCAGAACCTGATTCGCAAGGACGGTGGCTGGCTGCTGTTCCCGCCGATTCCGTTCAGTGACGACACGCCGAACTACGACCTCACCAAACCGGCGCCGAGCCCGCCGACGTCAGTCAACTGGCTGGGCACAGACGATCAATCGCGGGATGTGCTGGCACGGGTGATTTTCGGCGCACGGGTATCGATTCTGTTTGCCTTGATGCTGACCTTTGTCAGCGCGCTGATCGGCATCGCCGCCGGTGCATTGCAGGGCTACTACGGTGGCTGGGTCGATCTGCTCGGGCAACGCGTGCTGGAAGTCTGGTCGGGGCTGCCGGTGTTGTATCTGCTGATCATCCTCTCCGGTTTCGTCGAGCCGAACTTCTGGTGGCTGCTGGGGATCATGGCGCTGTTTTCATGGCTGGCACTGGTGGATGTAGTGCGCGCCGAGTTCCTGCGCGGACGCAATCTGGAGTACGTCAAAGCCGCCCGCGCGCTGGGTTTGAGTGATCGCAAAGTGATCTTCCGGCACATTCTGCCCAACGCCATGAACGCGACACTGAGCTACTTGCCGTTCATTCTGACCGGGGCGATTTCCACTCTTACCGCGCTGGATTTTCTCGGCTTCGGCATGCCCGCCGGCAGCGCCTCGCTGGGTGAGTTGATCGGTCAGGGCAAACAGAACCTGCAAGCTCCGTGGCTCGGGTTGACGGCGTTTTTCACCCTGGCGCTGATCCTTTCCTTATTGGTGTTCATCGGCGAAGCGTTACGTGACGCGTTCGACCCTCGATCCTGAAGCGTGGCCATGACTGACAACCTGATTGAAATCCGTAACCTCAACGTTGCCTTCCACGGCCAGAGCGTGGTGCGTGATCTGTGCCTGGACATTCGCCCCGGCGAGTGCCTTGCGCTCGTCGGCGAATCGGGCTCGGGCAAATCGGTGACTGCCCATTCGATTCTGCAATTGCTGCCCGAAAGCGAAGCGCAAACCACCGGCAGCATTCGCTATCGCGGACAGGAACTGATCGGCGCCGATCCCAAGGTTTTGCGCGAGTTGCGCGGCAACCGCATCGCCATGATCTTTCAGGAGCCGATGACCTCGCTCAATCCGCTGCACACCATCGAAAAACAGATCGGCGAAACGCTACTGTTGCACCGTGGCCTCGGCGGCAAAGCGGCGCAGGCACGGATCCTCGAACTGCTCGGTCTGGTGGGCATCCAGAAACCCAAGGAACGCCTCAAGGCCTATCCACATCAACTCTCTGGCGGGCAACGGCAACGGGTGATGATCGCCATGGCCCTGGCCTGCGAACCGGAGCTGTTGATCGCCGACGAACCGACCACGGCGCTCGACGTGACGGTGCAGCGCAAGATCCTCCTGCTGCTCAAATCCCTGCAACAACGCCTGGGCATGTCGCTGCTGCTGATCAGCCACGACCTCAATCTGGTGCGCAGTATTGCCCAGCGCGTGTGCGTGATGAAAGCCGGGGAAATCGTCGAACAGGCACCCTGCGAAACCCTGTTTACCGAGCCGAAGCATCCTTACAGCTGCGTGTTGCTCAACGCCGAACCCGAAGGCGAAGCGCTGCCTCGAGATGAGCGCGAGAACGTACTGGAAGTCGACGACCTTAAGGTTGAGTTTGTCGTCGGCGGCGGTCTGTTCCAGCGCAAGCAATACCTGCGGGCGGTGGACGGCATCAGCCTGAGCATCCAGCGTGGCAAGACCCTCGGCATCGTTGGCGAATCCGGTTCCGGCAAGTCGACATTGGGCCAGGCGATCCTGCGCTTGCTCGACTCCGAAGGCGGTATCCGCTTTCAGGGCCAGGCGCTCGACGGTCTCAATCAGAAACAGATGCGCCCGTGGCGCCGACAGATGCAGGTAGTGTTTCAGGATCCGTTCGGCAGCCTCAGCCCGCGCATGTCGGTCGCGCAGATCATCAGCGAAGGCCTCGAAGTGCACTGCGAGTCGACGGCTGATGAATGCGATGAGCAAGTCATCCGCGTACTCAAAGAGGTTGGCCTCGACCCGCAAAGTCGCCATCGCTATCCCCACGAGTTCTCCGGTGGTCAGCGCCAGCGCATTGCCATCGCGCGGGCGCTGGTGCTGAAACCGGCGCTGATCCTGCTCGATGAACCGACCTCGGCACTTGATCGTACAGTGCAGAAACAAGTGGTCGCCCTGCTCCGTCAGCTTCAGGAAAAACACGGTTTGACCTATCTGTTCATCAGCCATGACCTGGCGGTGGTGCGCGCGCTGGCCCACGACATGATCGTGATCAAGGACGGCAAAGTGGTCGAGCGTGGTGCCAGTCATGATGTGTTTGACGCGCCGCAGCATCCGTATACCAAAGAGCTGTTGGCGGCGGCGCATCCGGGGTAGGCATAATTGCCGATCGATTTGAAATCGAGTCGCAGCTTCCGCGAGCAGGCTCGCTCCCACAAGGTTCACGGTCGTTTACAAAATTTGTGAACACCCCCGATTCACTGTGGGAGCGAGCCTGCTCGCGAAAGGGCCGGCGCAGGCAACAAACAATCAGGATCAGCCTCCATGAACACCACCGAAAGCCTCAAGGACTACCAACGGGTGCGCACCCTGGCAATCCGCTCGCTGTTCGAGATCATCGAGCAATCCAGCGAAGGCACGGTGATTGTCGATCGCGATGCCAACATCGTCTGGATGAACGAACGTTACGCCCGGCGTTTCGGTCTCGAATCGGCTGCCGGCGCAATCGGCAAACCCTGCGAGAGCGTGATTCCCGGCAGTTTGCTGCGCGAAGTCGTGCGCACCGGCCGCCCCATTCTTCTGGACATGCAAGACACACCCAAAGAGCCATTGGTGGTGATGCGCCTGCCGATCCACGACGATGCCGGCACGGTGATCGGTGCGATCGGCTTTGCCCTGTTCGACGAACTGCGCACCTTGTCGCCAATGCTCAAACGTTACTTGAGCATGCAAGAGGAGCTGGCCTCGACCCGCTCTCTGCTGCGGGCACGGCAGACCAAATACAACTTCGCCCACTTCATCGGCACCAGTGCCGCCAGCCTCGAGGTCAAACGCCGCGCCCGGCGCAGCGCCAGCGCTGAATCACCGGTGTTGCTGCTCGGTGAAACCGGCACCGGCAAGGAGCTGCTGGCCCAGGCCATCCACAGTGCGTCGCCACGGGCACACAAAGCTTTCGTCAGTATCAATAGCGCAGCGATTCCCGAGGCATTGCTGGAAGCCGAGTTTTTCGGCACCGCGCCGGGCGCCTTCACCGGTGCCGATCGCAAGGGTCGTACCGGCAAGCTGCAAATCGCTCAGGGCGGGACGTTGTTTCTCGACGAGATTGGCGATATGCCGCTGCCACTGCAAAGCAAACTGCTGCGTGTGTTGCAGGAAAAGGAGTTCGAACCCGTGGGCTCCAATGACGTCATTCAGAGCGACGTTCGCGTGATTGCCGCCACCTCGACCGATCTGCAAGCAGCCATCAAGCGCGGTGAGTTTCGCGCTGATTTGTACTATCGCCTCAATGTGTTACCGATCCAGGTACCGCCGTTGCGTGAACGACTTGATGACCTGCCGGCGCTGAGCGAAGCGATCCTTGAAGAGCTGCGCAGTCAGCACGAGTTGCACCGCGATGCGCTGGCGTTGCTGGGTCAGCATGCGTGGCCGGGGAATATTCGCGAGTTGCGCAATGTGCTGGAACGGGCGGCGTTGCTCAGTGATGACTTGATGCTGTCTGAACAGGATATTCGTGCGGCGATTGGTACCTTGACGCCGGTCGAGCGTGGTTCTGGCCCACTGGCTGAGGTGGTGCCAGAGGAAACATTCGCCCAGGCACGCGAGCGGTTTGATCGGCAGTTGATTCAGTCTGCCCTCGAGCAATGCAACGGAAATGTACCGCAAGCAGCTGCTCGGCTGGGGCTTGGTCGGTCGACGCTGTACAAGAAAATGGTGGCGCTGGGGATTGCTTGAGTCTCTATAAAAAGACGCGAATCTCATTAATTAGAAAATTCGTCAAGATCAAAAGATCGCAGCCTTCGGCAGCTCCTACAAGAGAATATCGGGTCCGCACTGTAGGAGCTGCCGAAGGCTGCGATCTTTTCGGCTTAATGCCGTCTCTATAGTGAGACAAAAACTCTGAAGCCTGCCCTACTTGCACCACAATACCTTTATATTTCAACGTGTTAGATAACTGGCACAGATTTCGCTAACGCCTCTCCCACACCCGTTCCACCCACAAAAATAACAATTCTGGAGAGACACACCATGAGTGTGATCATTGCCTTGGCAGCCCTTACGCTGCTGATGCTGGCTGCCTACCGTGGCTACAGCGTTATCCTCTTCGCACCGATTGCCGCCCTCGGCGCAGTCCTGCTCACCGACCCTTCCGCCGTCGCCCCTGCGTTCACCGGGGTGTTCATGGAGAAAATGGTCGGCTTCATCAAACTGTATTTCCCTGTATTCCTGCTCGGTGCGGTATTCGGCAAGTTGATCGAACTGTCGGGTTTCTCCCGCTCGATCGTTGCCGCCGCCATCCGATTGCTTGGCACCAAACAGGCAATGCTGGTGATCGTGCTGGTCTGCGCCCTGCTCACCTACGGCGGCGTATCACTGTTCGTCGTTGTGTTTGCGGTCTATCCGTTTGCTGCCGAGATGTTCCGTCAGAGCAATATTCCCAAGCGTCTGATCCCGGCCACCATCGCGCTTGGCGCGTTTTCGTTCACCATGGACGCCCTGCCCGGCACGCCGCAGATCCAGAACATCATTCCCAGCACCTTCTTCAACACCACCGCATGGGCGGCGCCGTGGCTCGGTGTGATCGGTACGATCTTCGTGTTCTGCGCCGGCATGCTGTTTTTGCAGCGTCAGCGCAACAAGGCGATGCGCGCGGGTGAGGGTTATGGCAGCGAGTTGCGCAACGAGCCGGAAACCGCTGAGGACCTGAAGCTGCCAAACCCGTGGATTGCCCTGTCACCGCTACTGGCGGTGGGCATCATGAACCTGCTGTTCACCCAGTGGATCCCGCAGTGGTACGGCAAGACCCACAGCCTGGCTTTGCCGGGCATGACCACGCCAGTCACCACTGAAATCGCCAAACTGACGGCGATCTGGGCGGTGCAAGCGGCTTTGCTGGTGGGCATTCTGATGGTGCTGGCGTTCGGCTTTCAGGCGATTCGCAGCAAGCTCGCCGAAGGCAGCAAAAGCGCGGTCAGCGGTGCATTGCTGGCGGCGATGAACACTGCATCGGAATACGGCTTCGGCGCAGTGATCGCCTCACTGCCAGGCTTTCTGGTGCTGGCCGACTGGCTCAAGCAAATCCCCAATCCGCTGGTCAACGAAGCCATCACCGTGACCCTGCTCGCTGGCATCACCGGGTCCGCATCCGGCGGCATGAGCATTGCGCTGGCGGCGATGTCCGAGCAGTTCATCAGTGCGGCCCACGCGGCGAACATTCCGCTGGAAGTGCTGCACCGCGTGGCCGCGATGGCCAGCGGCGGCATGGACACCCTGCCGCACAACGGCGCCGTCATCACCCTGCTAGCCGTCACCGGCCTGACCCACCGTGAAGCCTATAAAGACATTTTCTGTATTACGCTGATCAAGACCCTGGCGGTTTTCGTAGTGATCGGCACTTTCTACGCCACTGGCATTGTGTGAGGTATTCATGACCACTCTTTCCGGCAAGACCGCATTGGTTACCGGTTCCACCAGCGGCATCGGTCTGGGCATTGCATTGAGCCTGGCCAAGGCTGGCGCGAATCTGATTCTCAACGGCTTCGGTGATGCCTCGAAAGTCATCGCCGAAGTCGCCCGGTTCGGCGGCAAGGTCGGCCATCATCCGGCCGATGTCAGTGACCCGGCGCAGATCGCCGACATGATCAATTACGCCGAGCGCGAGTTCGGCGGTGTCGACATTCTGGTCAACAACGCCGGCATCCAGCATGTCGCCGCCGTAGAAGAGTTCCCTGTCGAGCGCTGGGATTCGATCATCGCCATCAATCTGTCCTCGGTGTTTCACAGCACGCGCCTGAGCGTGCCGGGCATGCGCGCCAAAGGCTGGGGGAGGATCATCAATATCGCCTCGGTGCATGGTCAGGTTGGCTCGACGGGTAAGGCAGCTTATGTGGCCGCCAAGCACGGCGTAATCGGTCTGACCAAAGTGGTCGGTCTGGAAACCGCGACCAGCAACGTCACCTGCAACGCGATCTGCCCGGGCTGGGTGCTGACGCCACTGGTACAGAAACAAATCGATGATCGCGCCGCCAAGGGTGTCGATCCACAGCAGGCGCAGCATGATCTGCTGGCCGAGAAACAACCTTCACTGGAGTTCGTCACACCGCAGCATCTGGGCGAGTTGGTATTATTTTTGTGCAGCGAGGCCGGCAGTCAGGTTCGTGGGGCGGCGTGGAATATCGATGGTGGCTGGCTGGCGCAATAATTCGCCCTCGGCACAGATGGGTCTTTGGCACACAGACTGTGTGCATGAATCAGATAACAAGAGGCACGCAATGTCCGACATCCTCTGGCAACCCGACGCCAATCGTATCGCCCGATCGCGCATGGACGCGTTCCGACGCTTCGTCAATCAGCGCCATTCGCTGGACCTTGATGACTACCCTGCCCTGCACCAATGGAGTATCGATCAGCGCGCAGCGTTCTGGCAGGCCATCGTCGATTTCTTCGATATTCGTTTCCATAACCCGCCAGATGCCGTGCTGCGCGAAGGCCCTTCAATGCCCGGCGCCGAATGGTTTCCCGGCGCAACCGTGAATTTCGCCGAGCATCTGTTGCGCCGTCGCGATGACGCCGTAGCGGTAGTGGCCGTGGCCGAAAATGGCCAGCGTGAGCAACTGACCTGGGCCGAACTCGCAGAGCACGTCGGCGGTTTTCAAGCCAGCCTGCAAGCCGCCGGCGTTGGCCTCGGTGACCGGGTGGCTGCGTGCATGCCCAACACCTGGCAAACGCTGGTGGCGATGCTCGCAACCACCAGCCTCGGCGCAATCTGGTCGTGCTCTTCACCGGACTTCGGCACCCACGGCGTCATCGACCGCTTCGGCCAGATCGAACCGAAGGTGTTGATCACATGCGCCGGTTACCGCTATGCCGGCAAAGAAATCGATCAAACCACCAAGCTCAACGAAATCCTTGCGCAACTGCCGTCGCTGCAACAGCTGATCATCGTGCCGTATGCCCGTGCACAAGCCCGCTGCGAGGATTACCGGACGCAGGCCAACGTCACGCTCTGGGATGATTTCTACCAACCCGGCGAAGCACCGCGTTTCGTACCGGTGCCATTCAATCATCCGCTGTACGTGCTGTATTCCAGCGGCACCACAGGCGTTCCGAAATGCATCGTCCACAGCAGCGGCGGCGTGCTACTGCAGCACGTCAAGGAACACGGGCTGCACGTTGACCTCGGCCCCGCTGATCGCCTGTTTTACTACACCACCTGCGGCTGGATGATGTGGAACTGGCTGGTTTCGGCACTCGCGGTCGGCAGCGCCGTGGTGCTGTACGACGGTTCACCGTTTCATCCCGCCAATGATCGCTTGCTGGATTTGATCGACGACGAGCGCATCAACGTGTTTGGTACCAGTCCCAAGTTCCTTGCCACCCTGGAAAGCAGTGGCAGCAACCCCCGCGAAACTCATGATCTGGGCAGTTTGAAAACCCTGCTGTGCACCGGCTCTGCCCTGTCGCCGCAGAGTTACGATTTCGTCTACCGCGACATCAAGTCCGATGTCTGCCTGGCCTCGATGTCCGGTGGCACCGATATCGTCTCGTGCTTCGTCAACAGCAATCCGCTGTCGGCGGTACGTCGCGGTGAAATCATGGGCAAGAGTCTGGGCATGGCCGTTGAAGTGTGGAATGACGCCGGCCAGGCGGTGGTCGGCGAAAAAGGCGAACTGGTCTGCACCCGGCATTTTCCGGCGATGCCGATCGGGCTATGGAACGATGCTGATGGCGAAAAGCTGCGAAAATCCTATTTCAGCCTGTTCCCCGGTGTCTGGGCGCAGGGCGATTACGCTGAACAGTCGCCACATGGCGCAATGCTGATCCACGGTCGCTCCGATGCAGTGCTCAACCCGGGAGGCGTGCGCATCGGCACGGCGGAGATTTATCGGCAGGTAGAGAAAGTCCCGCAGGTGCTCGACAGCGTGGCCATCGGGCAGCAATGGCAGGATGACGTGCGAGTGGTGTTGTTTGTGCGCTTGCAGGATGGCGTTGAACTGGATGCCCCCCTGCAGGAGCAGATTCGCCAAGTGATCCGCGCCAACACCACGCCACGTCATGTGCCGGCGAAGATCGTCGCGGTTACGGATATCCCGCGCACCATCAGCGGCAAGGTCGTGGAACTTGCCGTGAGAAACGTGGTGCACGGGGAACCGGTGAAGAACACCGATGCACTGGCCAACCCGCAAGCGTTAGAACAATTTCGCAACAGAAACGAATTGAGCTGTTGATCCTCTAGTCCATCAATCCCCACTCACCCGAGGAGGATGGCGGCAACCCGGGGCCGGCATCGTCATGCAATTTCAAACGCAACCGCAGGTTGTTTACCGAGTCCGCATGTTTGAGCGCCTCTTCCTCACTGATCACTTTCTCCACCACCAACGCAAACAGTGCGGCATCAAACGTCTGCATGCCGAGCTCGGCAGACTTCTCCATGATGCCCTTCAACTCGGTGAATTCGTTTCGACAAATCAGATCCGTCACTGTCGGTGTACCCAGCATGACCTCGACCGCGGCTCTGCGCTGTCCGTCCAGCGTGCGCACCAACCGTTGTGAGACAAAGGCTCTCAGGTTATTGCCCAGCGCGTGCAACAACTGCGGGCGACGCTCTTCGGTGAACATGTTGGTGATCCGGTCCAGCGCTTGGTTGGCATTGTTTGCATGCAGCGTTGAAAGCACCAGATGCCCGGTCTCGGCAAACGCCAGCGCATGTTCCATGGTTTCGCGGTCACGAATTTCGCCGATCAGCACCACGTCCGGCGCCTGACGCAGGGTGTTCTTCAATGCGGCGTGAAAACTGCGGGTGTCGACGCCGACTTCTCGCTGGTTGATGATTGAGCGCTGATGCCGGTGGATGTACTCGATCGGGTCTTCAATGGTGACGATGTGCCCGCTACTATGGCGGTTGCGGTGGTCGATCAATGCCGCCAGCGAGGTCGATTTGCCCGAATCGGTGGCACCGACAAACAGGATCAGGCCCTGTTTGAGCATCACGGTTTCAAGCAACACCGGCGGCAGTTTCAGGTCTTCGAAGCGCGGGATGTCGAGTTTGACGTTACGGATCACGATCGACACATCGTTGCGCTGTTTGAAAATGTTGACCCGGAAGCGGCCAATCCCGGTACGCGAGATCGCCAGGTTCATTTCCAGATCCCGGTCGAACTCCCGGCGCTGCTCGGCGTCCATCAGTGAGGCGGCGACATTCGCCACCTCGCCGGGTTTGAAGGGTTGCCCGCTTAGCGGCGCAAGCACACCATCGAACCTTGCACTGGGTGGCGCGCCCGTGGACAGAAACAGATCCGAGCCGTGCCGGCTTGCCAGTTGTTTAAGCAGTGCGTCGATTTCCATGACAAAAAGCACCCGTGAAGCTTGCAATGAACAGAGAGGGGCCGCGCCGTGACGCACGGGGCCAAACCGCGTCTACCGAACTAGGATAGTAGACGCCGTCTCACCGACTGACGCTCAGGACTGATGTAATGAATGCTGTACCGACCACTGACGATGCCCAAGTAATGATCGCCCGAACGGATTGGAGTCGTACTCCGTTGGGCGCGTCTGGCACTTGGCCGCAGAGCTTGCGAACCGCGGTGGACATCGTGATTCACTCGCCGATGCCGATGCTGCTGCTGTGGGGCGCGGAGCTGACGCAGATCTACAACAACGGCTTTGCCCTGCTCGCCGGGAGCAAGCATCCGCACGCTTTCGGACAACCTGCGCACCAGATATGGCCAGAACTTCGAGACTTCACTGACCCAATTTACAGCGCCGTCCTACAAGGCCAGGTGCGCACCTACAGTGAGCGGCGTTTCACCTTGCAGCGTGAGGGCAAGGAATCGGATTTCTGGCTTGATCTGACTTACAGTCCGATCCGCGATGAGAGCGCGCAAGTGGCCGGGATTCTGGTGACCGCCATCGAAACCAACGAGCGCCGGCGCATCGCGCTGGAACTGCAACAACGCTCCGATGACAGCCTCAAGGCCCAGCGCGAAACCGAAGAGCGCCTGCAACTGGCGCTTGCCGCAACTGATGCCGTCGGCACTTGGGACTGGGACATCGGCGAAGATCGCTTCATTGCCGACGCCCATTTCGCCCAGTTGCACGGCATTGATCCGGCGCGCGCCGCGCAATTGCCCATCAGTGATTACCTGCAAGGCGTGCATCCCGAAGACCGCGCGCTGGTCGCCCGCAGCATCAAGCATTGCATCACTCACGGCACTGAATATGCGGAGGAATACCGCTTGTTGCTGCCCGGTGGCGAACAGCGCTGGGTGTTTGCCCGCGGGCGCTGCTACAAGGATCACCATGGCCGCCCGGTGCGTTTCCTCGGTGCTGCACTGGATCTGACCGAACGCAAACACACCGAACAGGCATTGCGCCAAAGCCAGACCGAGCTGCAGTTGATCATCAACGCCATGCCGATCCTGATCAGTTACGTCGACCACGAGGAACGTTTTCGCCTGAACAACGCGGCGTATCTCGACTGGTACGGGCTGACTCCGCAGGAGTTGTACGGCCGCACAATTCGCGAAGTGATCGGCGAAGAGGCCTATTTTCTGCGCGCAGCGTATATCGCCGAAGCGCTGGCCGGCCGCCCCTGTTCGTTCAGCCTCTATACCCATCACCGTGACGGCAGCGCCCGGCATGCGCTGATGAACTACTTGCCGCGTCACGGCCCCGATGGGGCGGTCAACGGTTTCTACATTTTCGTGATCGACGAAACCGAACGCAAAAAGACCGAAGAAGCACTGCGCAATCTCAACGAAACCCTTGAGGAGCGGGTCAGCGCTCGCACGGATCAACTGGCGCAGGCCAATCAACGTTTGCAGAACGAGATGTTCGAGCGTGAGCGCGCCGAAGATGCGTTGCGCCATGCGCAGAAGATGGAAGCGGTCGGCCAGCTCACTGGCGGCATCGCCCATGACTTCAACAACATGCTCACTGGGATCATCGGAAGCCTCGACCTGATGCAGCGCTATATCGCAAATGGTCGGGCCGACGAGATCGGCCGTTTCACCGAAGCAGCGGTGTCCTCGGCCAACCGTGCAGCAGCCCTCACCCACCGTTTACTGGCGTTTTCGCGGCGCCAGTCGCTGGATCGCAAGACCCTGAACGTCAACGAGCTGATCCATTCGTTGGAGGATCTGATCCGTCGCACCAAGGGCGATCCGATCGAACTCACCTTGCGTCTGGCCGAAGACGTGTGGCCGGTCAGCACCGATGTCAGCCAACTGGAAAATGCCCTGCTCAATCTGGTGATCAACGCCCGCGACGCCATGCCCGAGGGCGGTGAGCTGCTGATCGAAACGGCCAATGTCTATCTCGATGGCAGTGACCTTACGACGCTTGAACCGGTCAAGGCTGGCGACTACTTGATGTTGGCGGTCAGCGACAACGGCACTGGCATGACGCCTTCGGTGCGCTCCAAGGCCTTCGATCCGTTTTTCACCACCAAACCCATCGGCCAGGGCACAGGTCTCGGGTTGTCGATGATTTATGGTTTTGCCCAGCAATCCGGCGGCCATGTCAGCCTCGACAGTTTGCCGGGCCAGGGCACTTGCGTGCGCCTGTACTTGCCGCGTTTGCATGGCATCGAGCCTGAATGCCCGTATGTCGAGCCGATCGAGCAGACGTCGCCCACTGCAACAGGTGAAACCGTGGTGGTGGTCGAGGATGACCCGGCGGTGCGCATGCTGGTCACCGATCTGTTGAAGAGCCTGGGTTACCTGGCTCATGAAGCGGAAGACGCCAAGACCGCCCTACCGCTGCTGGAGTCGGATTTGCGCGTGGATCTGCTGGTCACCGACGTTGGCCTGCCGGGCATGAATGGTCGGCAACTGGCAGAGATCGCCCGCCAGCATCGGCCGACCCTCAAAGTGCTGTTCATGACCGGTTATGCGCAGAACGCCGCCGAGCGTCAGGGCTTCCTGGAGGATGGCATGGACATGGTGGCCAAACCGTTTTCGATTGAGCTTCTGGCCAGCAAGATCCGCACGATGATCAGCCAAACCCCGTGACTTGAGGCATAATCCGCGCCCCGCCGTCACCCCGTTATCAGGTACCGCACGATGAAAGCCCAAGCCCGCCACATTCTGGTGAAAACCGCCGAAGAGGCCGAACAGCTCAAACAACGCATTGCCAAAGGTGAAGCGTTTGACGTGTTGGCCAAGAAATTTTCGACCTGCCCGTCCGGCAAGCGCGGCGGCGATCTGGGTGAAGTGCGGCCGGGGCAGATGGTTGGTGCGATCGACGCGGTGATTTTCAAAAAGCCGCTGCGCACGGTGCATGGGCCGATCAAGAGCAAGTTCGGGTATCACCTGGTGCAGGTGTTTTACCGCGATTGACGGGTTGGCTTCAGGGCCCTTTCGCGAGCAGGCTTGCTCCCACATTTGGAATGCATTCTCCTGTGGGAGCGAGCCTGCTCGCGAACCGATTGCGCAGCAATCGGCCATTCAAGCCTTTTTCGGAATCAATGCACCCGGCACCTGAATCACTTGGCTGGCCAGCAAGTGCCCGGCCTCGGCAGCCTCCGCCGGACTGCCGCCCAGCAATCGACTGGCCAGATACGCCGCACTGAACGAATCCCCCGCCGCCGTGGTGTCCACCACCTTCTCGACCTTCTGCGCCGGCACTTCAAATGTCTCGTCATCACAACGAATCAGACACGCCTCGGCCCCACGCTTTAGCACCACTTCCGGCGTGCCGAACTGCGCGCAAGCGGCAAACACCGCTTCGCAATCGGCGAAACCGAACAGCGCCTGTTCGTCATCCACCGTCAGCAACGCCAGATCAACGTACGGCAGAACGCTGCGATAAGCGTCCCGCGCGGCTTCCACCGAGGACCACAAGCGTGGCCGATAGTTGTTGTCGAAAACGATCCGCGCATCACGCTGGCGCGCTTCGACCAGGGTCTGGATCAAGCGTTCACGCCCCAGCGCACCGAGCACCGCCAGAGTAATGCCACTGAAATACAGCACATCGTAATCCGGCAACGCGGCCAGAATCGGCTCGGCGGCCGGGGTGGTGAAACAGTCGCGAACCGCCGCTTCGTTGCGCCAATAGAGGAAACGCCGCTCACCGTTGGCGTCGGTCTGAATGCAATACAGGCCCGGCAAACGCCCGGGCAGACGCTGGACGAGATCGAGGCCGATGCCTTCGCTGGTCCAGATCTGGCACATGGCGTCGCTGAAGCTGTCATCGCCCAGCGCGGTGACGTAATCGACCTGCGCCTTGTCGCCCATGGCGCGGGACAGGTACACCGCGGTGTTCAGGGTGTCGCCGCCGAAGCTTTGCTGCAGGCTGCCGTCAGCGCGGTGCTGCAGTTCGATCATGCATTCGCCGATCAGGGCGATGCGCGGGGTGTTCGGGCCGAGGGGGCTGAGGGTGTTCATCTTGTGCTGTCTCTGTTGATGCGCGGGTGTCTGGACTGGCGCCTTCGCGAGCAGGCTCGCTCCCACAATCTGGAATGCATTCCCCTGTGGGAGCGAGCCTGCTCGCGAATGGCCGCGACTCGGTCTCAAGCGTTAGAAACAGGTCTCCATGCTTTCGATCACCGACAACTGCTCATCCACCAACAACCCCACGCGCCACTTGTCGAACGTCAGGCACGGGTGCGACGTACCAAAGGAAATGATGTCCCCGACCCGCAACTCAATCCCTGGCGCCACAGTCATGAACGCGTGCTGATCCATCACCGCCGTGACCTTGCACGCACCGACATCCTCGCCCACCGCTGGTACCACTCCGGCCTTGTAACGCAACAACGGCACCGGCAAACCGGCATCGAACGCGACATCGCGCTTGCCCAGTGCAATTACCGCAAAACCCGGCTCCGGAAGCGATTGCACGTGGGCCCAGACTTCCAGCGCCGGGCGCAAGCCTTCGTGCAGATCGCTGCGACGGTCGAGCACGCAGCATTGCGCCTCTTTGTAGATGCCATGGTCGTGCGCCACATAACTGCCTGGACGCAACACACTGAGGAAGCGGCCGGCGGCGTTCTGCGCTTCGAACGATTCGGCGATCAGGTCGTACCACGCCGAGCCCGAGGCGGTGATGATCGGCTTGGCGATGGCGAACGCGCCGCTGTTCTGCAACTGCACGGCCAGACGCACCAGTGACGCGGCGAATTCGCGGATACCGCTGACCGCGTGATCACCATGAATCACGCCTTCATAACCTTCGATACCGGTCAGGGCCAACGCCGGTTGCGCGTTGATCGCTTTAGCCAGTTCGATGACCTCCTGCTCACTGCGGCAGCCGCAACGGCCGCCGACTACGCCGTACTCGATCATCACGTTGAGCTTCACGCCGCGCGAGGCGTAGTAAGCGCCAAGATCGGCGACGTTGTCCGGGTGATCGACCATGCAGTAGAAATCAAACGTCGGGTCGGCGAGCAGATCGGCAATCAGCGCCATGTTCGGCGTGCCGACCAGTTGGTTGGCCATCAACACGCGGCGCACGCCGTGGGCGTAGGCAGCGCGGGTCTGGGTCGCGCTGGCGAGGGTGATGCCCCACGCGCCGGCGTCGAGCTGACGTTTGAACAGTGCCGGGGTCATGCTGGTTTTGCCGTGGGGCGCGAGTTCCGCGCCGCTGTCGCTGACAAACTTCTGCATCCAGTGGATGTTGTGCTCCAGCGCTTCGCGGTGCAGTACCAGCGCCGGCAGGCTGACGTCACGCGTCAGGTGCGCGCCGATCGCAGCGTTGCCCTTTTCCGCAGCGTTTTTGTTGGCAGTCGTCATGGTCGAACTCCTCACTTTCGCGGCCGCAGGCAGCCGCGGTTATTCGTTGATCCGCCGGGCGAGGCTGTTGGCGCTCTCGATCAGCACCCGGCGATAGTCGTTGTAATTGTTCTTCGCATCGGCCCGTGGAGCGACGATGCACAAAGTACAAATCGCTACGCCCTGAGGATCTTTGACCGGGGCGGCAAAGCAATGGGTAAAGGTGTCGGCGACGCTGTCGAAGGAGAAAAATCCATCGATGCCGGCCTGACGGATTTCCGCGAGAAAACGTTCTAGAGGCAAACGCTCGCCATCGGGCAGGATGAAGTCGTCTTCGTCGATCAGGTCAATGATCTGTTGATCGCTCAAGTGCGCGAGCAGCAGGCGCCCGGAAGCCGTCCACGGGATGGGCGCGTTTTCGCCGATGTCGGAGGAAATGCGGAAATGCCGCTCGCCCTCCTTCATCAACGCCACCGTGTATTTGCGTCCGTTGAGCAGGCACATCTGCGCGGTTTCACGGGTCTGGCTGACGATCTCCTGCAAGGCGTGATCGGCCTCGCGGCTGAGGTCGAAGTGACGCAAATGCGCCTGACCGAGGAAGTACAACTGCCGGCCCAGATAGACGTGACCGTCCTTGCCCACCGGTTCCAGAATCCGTCGTTCCAGCAGCGAAGCGACGAGTTCGTAGACGGTGGATTTCGGGCTGCCGATGCCGTTGGCGATGTCGTTCGGACGTAGCGGCTGGCCGATCTCCTTGAGGAAATCGAGGATATCGAACGCCCGGTCCAGACCGCGTGCCCGGCGCTTGATGGTGTCTTCGGTCATTTCAGTGGGTCCCCATTCAAAGTCGCCGGATGGTAACTGGCCCTTGGTGTTGTGTCAGTTGGATTGCTGCCCTCACCCCCCGCCCTCTCCCAGAGGGAGAGGGAGCCTGACCGTATCGATGCACATGTTGTGGTCATTTGCCAAAATCTGCATCGACAGAGATCAGTCCCCTCTCCCAGAGAGAAAGAGCCTGACCGTATCGATGTAAATGTAAGCGTCATACGCAAAATCCGCATCGATACAGATCAGTCCCCTCTCCCTTGGGAGAGGGTTAGGGTGAGGGGCTGCGGCCTAAGCAACGCAGCAATTTTCAAGCCTTTTTCTTGTAGGCGATGCAATCGATCTCGACCTTGCAATCAACCATCATGCTCGCCTGCACACAGGCCCGCGCCGGTGCGTGTTCAGGTTTGAAGTATTCGCCGAAGACCTTGTTGAAACTGCTGAAATCCCGCGGATCATCCAGCCACACCCCGGCACGCACCACGTCTTCGAGGCCATACCCGGCCTCTTCGAGAATCGCGATCAGGTTCTTCATGGTTTGGTGGGTCTGCTCGACGATGCCGCCGACAATGATCTCGCCATCCACCGCCGGCACCTGGCCGGACACATGCAGCCAGCCATCCGCTTCAACAGCGCGAGCGAAGGGACGTGGCTGGCCGCCAGCGGCGGTGCTGCCGGTGCCGTAACGCGTAATGCTCATGGGTACTTCTCCTGATTACAAATCGAAAGTTAAAACCGCGTGCTCTTGAGAAACTCGGCCAGACGCGGCGATTGCGGGCGTTCGAACAGTTCCTTGGGAGGTCCCTGCTCTTCGATTCGCCCCTGATTCATGAAAACGATCTTGTCCGAGACCTCGAAGGCGAAACGCATTTCGTGGGTCACCAGCAACATGGTCATGCCGTCCTCGGCCAGGCCCTTGATCACGTTGAGCACTTCGCCGACCAGTTCCGGATCGAGGGCCGAAGTGACTTCGTCGAACAGCATCAGGCTCGGGTTCATCGCAATCGCCCGGGCAATAGCCACGCGCTGTTGCTGACCGCCGGACAACTGACCGGGAAAGTGATTGCGCCGCTCCAGCAGGCCGACGCGTTCCAGCCATTTTTCCGCGAGGACGACGGCTTCGTCCTTGTGCATCTTCTTCACCTTGAGCAGGCCCAGGGTAACGTTCTGCAACGCGGTCAGATGCGGGAACAGGTTGAACTGCTGGAACGCCATGCCTGTCATCGCGCGATGGCGGGCGATGACTTTTTCCGCGTGGCGCACACGCTTGCCATTGACCTCGTCATAGCCGATGGATTCACCGTCGAGCAGGATCTGCCCGCCCTGGAATTCCTCGAGCATGTTCACGCAACGCAGCAGCGTGGTTTTACCCGAGCCGCTGGAGCCGATCAGCGTCACCACGTTGCCGCGCTGCATGCTCAGATCGACACCCTTGAGTACTTCGACCGCACCGTACTGTTTGTGCAGGCCACGGATGTCCAGCAACGCTTGAGGCTGTGAGGAAACTTGAGCTTGAGTCATGGCAGGGCCACCCGCTTTTCAATGTGCCGGCCGAGTAATTCGATGCCGTAGTTGATGACGAAGAACAGAAAACCGGCGAACAGGTAGAACTCCAGGGTCATGAAGTTCCGGGCGATGACCTGTTGCGTGCTGAGCAACAATTCGGCGACGCCGATCACTGACAGCAAGGTCGAAGCCTTGACGATTTCGGTGGACGAGTTGACCCAGGTCGGCAGGATCTGCCGCAAGGCCTGAGGCAACAGCACGTAGCCGAGGGATTGGTAGAACGTCAGACCGATGGCTTTGCTCGCCTCCATTTGCCCGCGCGGCAAGGCTTGCAGCGCACCACGGACAATCTCAGCGACATGGGAGCCGCAAAACAGCGTCAGCCCCAAGGCCCCGGCCTGAAATGCGCTGATCTGCCAACCAAGTGCCGGCGCCATATAGAAGCAGGCCAACACCAATACAAACACCGGTGTACCGCGAATCAGGTCGACGTAAAAACGGAACGGCGCGCGCATCCAGAACTTGCCGTAGGTCAGCACCAGACCGGTGACCACGCCGAGCACAGTGCCGAGCAGAATCGCCAGCGCCGACACTTGCACACTGGTCAAAAAGCCCTGCCACAGCGGCTCACGCGCGACCCACAATTCATGTAACCAACTCGGAGATTCGTACATCGCAGCCTCCTATCGGCGGATCGCCAGACGCTGCTCGAGGTAACGCAGCAGCATGGCAATGAGGTAACAGGCCGCGACATACAACGCCGTGGTCACCAGCCAGGTTTCAATCACCCGGTAGCTCTCGACGTTGATCTTGCGCGCGTAATAGGTCAGCTCCGGCACCGCAATCGCGGCGGCCAGCGAGGTGTCCTTGAACAGTGAAATGAAGTTGTTCGACAGCGCCGGCAACACGTTGCGCAACATCACCGGCACGGTGACGTAAGCCTTGACCTGCCACTCACCGAGACCAATCGCCAGCCCGGCTTCGCGCTGCCCTTTGGGGATGCTCAGCAAGCCACCACGGAACACCTCTGTCAGATAGGCCCCGGCATACAACGACAGCGTGATAATGAACGAGGGGATCTTGTCCAGACGAATCCCGAGACTCGGCAGGGCAAAGTAGATCAACAGAATCAACACCAGAATCGGCGTGTTACGCACCACCGTGACATACACCGAGGCCAGCACCCGCAAGGCGCGATGCTTGGAGAGCAAGGCAAACGCCATCAGCAGGCCGATCACGCAGCCGATGGCGATCGACACCAAAGCCAGCTCAAGACCCAGACCGAGCCCCGCCAGCAAAGTGTCGAAATCGCGCCACACGGCGGCAAAGTTCAACTGATAGTTCATGGTCAGCAGTACCTTGAGCGGGGCGACGGGAATCGCCCCACTCTCACGGGATCATTTGAATTCGACTGGGAAACCGATGGCTGGGGAAGGCAGATCTACACCGAACCATTGTTTGAACGAAGCGGCGTATGTCGGGAATTCAACGCCGGTCATGGCTTCATGCAACGCCGTGTTGACGAAGTTCAGCCAGTCCTGATCGCCACGCTTGACTGCGCAGGCGTAGGTTTGTGGGCTCCACGCATAGCTTGGGCTACGGTAGCGGCCAGGGTTCTGCACCATCAGGTATTTGACCGAAGACTGGTCGGTGGCGGCGGCGTCGGCGCGACCGGAGTTAACGGCCTGATACATCAGATCGACACTGTCGTACTGATCGACCTTGGCTTTGGGCAAGGCCTGATGCACCAGCTCTTCGGCATAGACGTTTTGCAGCACGGCCACGGTGACGCTGTCGCCGGCAGCTTGCAGGTCTTCGATTTCCTTGTACTTGCTGTTGTTCGGCAGCAGCAGGCCGACGCCCTCGCGGTAGTACGGCAAGGTGAACGCGACTTGCTGCGCACGGCTGGCGGTGACGGTGATGAACTGGCAGCTCATGTCGACCTTGTCGGTGAGCAGATTGGGAATCCGCGCATCGGACGACTGCACCACGAACTCGACTTTGCTCGGGTCGTTGAACAGACCCTTGGCGACGATCCGCGCGATATCGATATCAAAACCCTGCAACTTGCCGTCCGCGCCCTGGAAGTGCCACGGCGCATTGGTGCTGCCAGTCCCCACGATCAACTTGCCACGGGCCAGAACACTGTCGAGCTTGCTGTCGGCTGCCTGGGCCATACCCATGACAACGGACGAAGCCGCAAGAACAAAAACACACGCTTTGAACAACGAAGGACGGCGATGCATGGCAAGCACTCCAGAATGGTGTTTATTCCGCTATACCGGAACACGGTTTGTTACTACGGAATAGACAGCAGAAAGTGTGCCACAGGATTGTTGGGGAATCTGTAGTGGAACTAAAAGTTTTCGAAATCAAAGAGATGCAGAAAAAGACAATGGCGCTGTTACCAAAGACACCATGCAGACTCGCTACCGTTGGCTACACACGCCGGGTATTCGCGCCACATTGCGGGGCGCATGACACAAAACAATGCGCGTGACACCTGTCAACTCTGACAGTAGGCCTGCGGAGCGCGCTGGATTACCGTTTAGCGAAACAGCGACAACTGAAAAGGAGATTCTCATGAGCGCGAATATCCCTCTCGCCACGTTGCCCCCCACCTACCGCAAAGCCCTGAAAACCTGGCGTCCGGTGATCCTGTATTTCGCCAACGAGCACTGCCCCGCCTGCGAGTGGGCCGGTCCGATTTTTCGCCAGACTGCCGAGCCATACCGGCATCGCGCCAATATCTACATGCTCAATACCAGCGAATCTCCGCGCCATCCGCTGGTCACGGGGACGCCCACCGTGCTGTTTTACAAGAACGGCAGGCTGGTGAAAAAACTCAAAGGCATCGGCACTGAAGAAAGCCTCGCGCGGGATTTCGCCGAGCATGTCGGCAAGACCAAAGTCAAAGTGCCCACTGCGCCCCGCAAACGAACACATGATCTGCTTTGGCTGCGTCAGACACTTCGCACTTTGTGCACCGTTGCACGTGCGCGCCTGCGGAGTCACCCCTGAAGTTCTTAACTTCGATCCATTTGACGATACCACGTGATTTCCAACGACGTTTCTGCGTTGTCCGTCAGATATTTCTCGCACTCGGGTGGGAACAGGAAGGATCGCTACACTTTTCATCAGTGAATACTGCGGTGCCTGAATCCAAGCATTCGCGAGCAGGCTCGCTCCCACATTTGCAACGCATTCCAATGTAGGAGCGAGCCTGCTCGCGAAGAGGACAGTACAGTCGCCAGAGAACTCAAGTATTACGCGGCGGCGCGCACCAACAACACCCGCGTCACCCGCCGTTCCTCAACGGCTTTGACCGTCATGTGCCAGCCTTCAAGTTCCAGACGATCACCGATCACCGGCAATCGATCCAGCAAGCTCATCACCAACCCGGCCATGGTCTGATAGTCCTCGGTCGGCTGCGCACCAAACCCGGTGCGTTGACGCACACGCGCAAGGTTCAACGCACCACTGACGATAAACCCGCCCTGCTCCTCAACCACATCCGGGCCTTCGATTTCGCTGGCGTCCGGCAATTCCCCGGCAATCGACTCGAGAATGTCAGTCATGGTCAACACCCCGACGAAATCACCGAATTCATTGACCACGAAGGCAATATGCGTCGAAGCGGCGCGCATCTGCTCCAGCGCATTGAGGATCGAATAGCTGTCGAGCAAATTGATGGTCTTGCGCGCCAGATGTTCCAGATTCGGCTCGGTGCCGGCCAGATACTCCTTGAGCAGTTCCTTCTTGTGCACGAAGCCCAAGGGCTCATCCACCGCACCGTTGCGAATCAACGGCAGACGCGAATAGGACGAGTGCATCAAGCGGGTACGAATCGCCTCGCGGTCATCGGCCAGATCAATCGTGTCGACATCGGCGCGCACGGTCATCAGCCCGCGAATCGGCCGCTCGGCCAGTTGCAGCACGCCGCTGATCATCACCCGCTCGCGACGGTCGAACAGTTCGGCACTTGGCGCGTCACCGTCGTCGAGCAGGTCGGAGATTTCCTCGCCGACTTCTTCCGCCGCCAGTTTGCGCCCGCCCAGCAAGCGCATGACCGCGTGAGCAGTACGTTCGCGTATCGGTCGCAGGCCTTGCATCGAACGTTTGCGGCGAGCCCGGGCGATCTGGTTGAACACTTCGATCAGAATCGAGAAACCGATGGCGGCGTACAGATAACCTTTCGGAATGTGGAAGCCCAGACCTTCGGCCGTCAGGGCAAAACCGATCATCATCAAGAAGCCCAGACACAGCATGATCACCGTCGGGTGCGCGTTGACGAAGCGCGTCAGCGGTTTGCTGGCGACAATCATCAAGCCAATCGAGATGATCACCGCGATCATCATCACCGCCAGTTCATCGACCATGCCCACGGCGGTAATCACCGCGTCCAGCGAGAACACTGCGTCGAGCACCACAATCTGCGCGACGATCGGCCAGAACAAGGCATAAGCGGCGTTGGTCGTGCGTTCACCGATGTGGCCTTCAAGGCGCTCGTGCAATTCCATCGTCGCCTTGAACAGCAGGAACACACCACCAAACAGCATGATCAGGTCACGGCCGGAGAAGCTCTTGTCGAACACCTCGAACAACGGCTGCGTGAGGGTCACCAGCCAGGAAATACTCGCCAACAGACCAAGGCGCATGATCAGCGCCAGCGACAGGCCGATAATCCGCGCACGGTCACGCTGATGCGGTGGCAGTTTGTCCGCCAGAATTGCGATGAACACCAGGTTGTCGATACCCAGCACCAGTTCCAGCACGATCAAAGTCAACAAGCCTAACCAGGCCGTGGGATCCGCTAACCATTCCATAAAACGTCTCTATCTCTCTCGGTGAATTCAGGCTGCCGGACACGGCAAAGCGCAACGCGAAGGCTCTGGGGCCGCGTTATCTACGATAGTCGGGTGTCGGAAAACCGGATGCTGCGAGTGCGTCAAGACCGCGCCATGGCGCGAGGGGAAGCGGTAACTGGGAGGCTCCGAGAGGGTGTTCATGCGAATCCTGAATGAAAAATGGCCTTGGAGCGTACAGGCTTTGGGAACATTTCCTACAGCGGCAAATCATTTCAAAATCTGTACAGTCTGGAGAGATGTGTTGATTGTGCTGGCCTCATCGCGAGCAGGCTCACTCCTACAGGGGCGTATTGCAACTTCGTGTCAACGGCCGGCGAAGCGCAATCGCGAGAGCTGGCGCAAATCCCCTTCGAGGTAGTAATCATTGGTCCAACTATCGTCCGGCGCCAATGGACTCACCTGTTTCAACGCCAGTTTCTTCGCGAAATAACGAAAACGGTAATGCTCGTAGAACCGCAGCAGTTCCAGACCATAGCGATCGGCCAGATCGGTGTCGCCGCGAATGATCAGGTAATTTTCATCGTTGCCATTGCTGGCCGAAGCACTGAGGTTGTGGCTGCCGCTGATGATCGTCGGCGAGTCGCTGGTGAAATCGGTGACCACCGCTTTGGTGTGCACCAGCAGGTTGCCTTTCTGACCTTTCATGTTCTCGCGCAACCAGCCTTCGAGCCCGGTGTTGAGCAACGCAGTGGCGGCGAATTCGGCGCTGCGGTCGGCATGGAAGCCGGTGATGCGACTGGCAGTGTTTTGCAGGCCATAGCGCAAAATGTCGTCGTGGGGCTGACCCAGCAAGGCATTGAGGACCGCGTCAGGCAGCGAGAACGCGGTGACGAACAGCACGTCCTTTTTCGCCGCACCGATGATCCGCACAAACTCCTGCAGATCAGCCCCACCGGTACGCGGTGAGAACCCGGCGAACAACGGTTGCTGCGGATTCATCGGGTTGTGTTCGGACACCCAGTCACGGGTGGCGCCGAGATCATCCGGCTGCACCCAGATCTGCTCGAACGTCTGCAGATAACTGGCAGCAACCGATTCGTCGTCCAGCACATGCACCACGTTGGCCTGACGATAAACCCCGTTGGCGGTGAAATTGGTGCTGCCACACAGAACCGCTTCAGGCTGCTGCTCCCCACTGACGCCGACGCGGCTGAGGACCATGAATTTGTTGTGAAAGATATTGTGGGTCACTCGCCCGCGCTTGCTCGCGGAAGGCAGTGCCGCCAGGCTCACTTCGTTGATCGTGGTGTCTTCATCATCCGGCCGGGCGTGATACAGCACCCGAACCTGCACACCCCGCGCGAACGCCGCGTTCACCGCATCGATGATCGCCTGTAACTGATACTCGTAAATCGCGATATCAAGCGCCCACTGGTCATCGACCGCACGCTCGATAAACCCGAGCAAGCGTGCGAGCAAGCCGTTTTCCAGCCATTGCCGTGGCGCGTCGGGCCAGGCTTCGATGGGCATGTGCTTGTTGGCGCTGATCAGTGCGTCCAGTTCGGGAAACTTGCGCTGGAAGGCCTGACTGGCGGCGACAGCACGATTGAACATCACGCTTTGATTGCTCGGCTGCCCGTCATCGGAAGTGATCGTCAGTTGCAGCGACTCGCCCAACTGCACGGCGTCCGCAGTGCCGTAGGCCAGATGCACGCGATAATGAAGGGTCATGCCCGGATTGACCGCGTAATCGGCCCAGCGAAATTTCTGCAGTGGTGCGATATCGCTCGGTGTGGCGTGGAACCGGGGGAAGGTTTGAGCCTTGTTCGGGAAGGTCAGGCTGTTGAACAGGAACAACCAGGGTTTGCTGCCCTGCTGCTTTTCGATGGAAAACCCTAGCAGGCCCTTGCGCCGCGGTTCGGCCAGATCCATGGCCAGCAGCACGCCGTTGGTGCCGGCGTAGGCTTTGACGCGGAAATCGTCCGCGGGATTTTTGACCAGTACGCGCATCGCTCACTCCTTGTGATTGGGGCTGGGTGCAGCATAGAGCAGTGATGCGGTTTCTGGCTGATCGGCTCTAGACCGGGTCGATGCAATCGCGAGCAGGCTCACTCCTACATTTGGAATGCGTTCCCCTGTAGGAGTGAGCCTGCTCGCGATGAGGCCCGACCAGTCGCAAAAAAACTCAGAGAGAAATCAGCTCATCGATATGTCGATACTCTGCACTCAATGCTGAAGCCAGATCCCGTGCCCGCCCCAACCGGATCGGCCCGCGCTCGATATCGATCAACAACCCTGGACACGCTAGCGCCGGTAACCCCGACCACTGTTTCAAACGCCCATCGGTCACCACCAGCAAGCGTTGCTGTTCAGCGGGAAAGCGCTTGCGCCGCACCGCCAACCATTGCTCTGCCTGCCCCAGCGCCGCCAGCAACGGGGTGCCGCCACCGGCACCCAAGGCCTCCAGCCAGACGCGCAAGCCGCTCGATGCCTTCAATCCCTGCACCTGCCATTTCGGCGCCGAACCACTGGCCGTCAATAATGCGAGGCGCGCGCGCTGGCGATAGGCGTCATCGAACAGTTGCGCGAGCAGACCTTTGGCATCGCTCAAAGCATGATGACGCCGCGTCGAAGCTGAGGCATCGACGATGACCAGCCACAGTTCATGCGGCGAACGCGTGCGCAGTTGAAAGACCAGATCTTCACGGGTCCGAGGACGCCCGTTGAGCAACGTGCCCGGCCAGTTCACCGTGCCGCTGCGCGCGGTATGGCGCTTGCCCTGGCGTCCGTTGTCCAGCCGTCCGGCGCGGGGTCTGGCATTCGCCCCCGCATCGGATCGGGGGCGAATGCCTAAGGCTTTTTTGGCCAGCTCGGCACTTCGCGGCGAGCGCCGGTGGCCAGCGCGGGCGCCGGCATATCGCCCCACTGGCCCTGCCCTTCACTCGACGAGGCTTGAGTCTCGGCCGGCGCCTGAGCCGGTTGTTGCGGACTCGACGGCGCTTGCTCACGGCGACGATGGCGCAGGGCAAACTCGGCGACGGCGTCGATGTCCTCTTCGCCAATCTCCTCAGCCCCGCGCCATGCCGCGTGGGCACGCGCCGCGCGCAACCAGACCAGGTCGGCACGCAAACCATCGACTCCGGCGGCGAAACAACGCTCAGTGATCTGCGCGAGTGCGGCATCGTCCAGCGCAATATTGGCCAAGCCGCCGCGAGCGTGTTCGCAACGCGCGCGCAGGTTTTGTTGTTCGGTTTCCCACTGCGCGCAGAACGCTTGCGGGTCGCTGTCGAAATCCAGACGCCGACGGATGATCTGCCCGCGCTCGGTCGGTGCGGTGTGACCACTGAGGGCGACGTTCAAGCCAAAGCGGTCGAGCAACTGCGGACGCAACTCGCCCTCTTCCGGGTTCATGGTGCCGATCAACACGAACTTCGCCGAATGCCGATGGGAGATACCGTCACGCTCGATCAGGTTGGTGCCGCTGGCGGCAACGTCGAGCAGCAGATCCACCAAATGATCGGGCAGCAGGTTGACTTCATCGACGTAGAGCACGCCGCCGTCAGCCTTGGCCAGTACGCCTGGCGAAAACTGCGCGCGGCCCTCGCTGAGGGCGGCGTCGAGGTCGAGGGTGCCGACCAGACGTTCTTCGGTAGCGCCCAGTGGCAAGGTGACGAACTGGCCGCTGGCGAGCAGATCCGCCAGGCCACGGGCCAGGGTGGATTTGGCCATGCCGCGCGGGCCTTCGATCAGCACGCCACCGATTTTCGGGTCGATGGCGGTGAGGCACAGGGCGAGTTTCAGGTCATCGGCGCCGACCACGGCGGAGAGCGGGAAATGTGGGATGTCGGTCATTTGGGTTTTCTCTGTCGTGGTCATTGGTGTTCTTGGCGTTGTGGTGTGTCAGTTGGGATGGCCCTCACCCTAGCCCTCTCCCAGAGGGAGAGGGAACTGACCGAGGTGTTGTTTCGAGATACGCCGACCTGAATTATCGAGTTGACTTCCATTCTGAACAGCACACAAATCGGCTCCCTTTCCCCCTCGCCCCCGGGGGAGAGGGCTGGGGTGAGGCGTTATTTCAAGGTACGCCGACCTGAATTATCGAGTTGACTTCCATTCTGAGCAGCACACAAATCGGCTCCCTTTCCCCCTCGCCCCCTTGGGGGAGAGGGCTGGGGTGAGGGGGTGACTTTCCTGAGGACGCTACATATCTTCCTCAATATCCAGCAGCAGATTCTCCAACGCCTCTTTATAAGCCCCCGGCTCCTGCCACATCCCCCGCTGCTGCGCCTCCAGCATCCGCTCGGTCATATCCCGTAGCGCGTGCGGATTATGCTCACGAACAAACTCCCGGGTTGCCGGATCGAGCAAATAAGCCTCTGCCAACAAAGCGTACTGGTGGTCATCAATCAACTGCGTGGTGGCATCAAACGCAAACAGGTTATCAACCGTCGCCGCCATTTCGAACGCGCCTTTATAGCCGTGGCGCTTGACCCCGTCGATCCACTTTGGATTGGCCGCCCGCGAGCGGATCACCCGGTTCAGCTCTTCTTTCAGCGTGCGAATCTTCGGCAGATCCGGTTGGCTGTGATCGCCGTGATAACTGGCCGCCGCCTCGCCACGCAGGGTTTCCACAGCAGCAAGCATGCCGCCCTGGAATTGGTAGTAGTCGTTGGAATCAAGCAAGTCGTGCTCGCGATTGTCCTGATTCTGCAGCACCGCTTGCACCTGACTCAGGCGCTGGACGAACTGTTCGCGCGCGGCAGTGCCCTCATCGGAGCCGCCATAGGCGTAGGCGCCCCAGTTCAGATAGACCTCGGCAAGGTCTTCGCGGCTTTGCCACAAACGCCCATCGATCGCCCCTTGCACACCTGCGCCGTAAGCGCCGGGTTTGGCACCGAAAATGCGCCAACCGGCCTGGCGCCGCGCGCTGTCCTCATCCAGACCCGACTGCAACAACGCCTCGCGTTCGGCCCGAACTTTCGCCGCCAGCGGATTGAGATCATCCGGCTCGTCCAGCGCTGCCACTGCTTGCACCGCCGCGTCGAACAGGCGGATCAAATTGGCAAACGCATCGCGGAAAAATCCGGAAACTCGCAGCGTGACATCGACGCGCGGGCGGTCGAGCAGGCTCAGCGGCAGAATCTCGAAATCATCGACACGCTGACTGCCAGTGGCCCACACCGGCCGCACGCCCATCAACGCCATCGCCTGAGCGATGTCGTCACCGCCGGTGCGCATGGTTGCGGTGCCCCAGACCGATAAACCGAGCTGGCGCAGGTGATCGCCGTGGTCTTGCAGGTGTCGCTCAAGAATCAACGTCGCTGACTGGAAACCGATGCGCCACGCGGTGGTGGTCGGCAGGTTGCGTACGTCGACCGAGTAGAAATTGCGGCCGGTCGGTAACACGTCGAGGCGACCACGGCTGGGCGCGCCGCTCGGGCCGGCGGGGACGAAGCGACCACTGAGGGCGTCGAGCAGGCCGCGCATTTCGGCGGGGCCGCAAGCGTCCAGGCGTGGGGCGACGACTTCGCGCAGATTCTCGATGATTGCGCCGACTTCAGCCCAACGCGGTCCTTGTAGGAGTGAGCCTGCTCGCGATGGCGGTGTATCAGGCAAATCTGTATCGAATGACACTCCGCTATCGCGAGCAGGCTCACTCCTACAAGGGGATTGCAGCGTCTGGAAAATCAGTTCAGTGGCGAACAGTTCGAGGCGTTCGCGGGTGTCGCCGGCAGTGCGCCAGACTTCGTCGCTTTGCGATTGCAGCTCTGTCGGGCGTGGGCCTGTCCATGGGTCGGCCAACGCGCAGTCGAGTGGATCGAAACCGAGTTCGAACGCTTTGGCGAGTGCTCGCAATAGGCTTGATTGCGCGCCTTTGCCGTCGCCTCGTGGAATACGCAGAAGCGCCAACAACGTGTCAATACGCAAACGACCGGTCGGCGACTCGCCAAAAATGTGCAGCCCGTCGCGAATCTGCGATTCCTTCAAATCACACAAATACGTATCGAGACGCGGCAACCAGATCGCCGCATCGGAATCACTGTCCAGAGCGGCATCGAGTTGCAGTTCGCGGTCGATCTGCGTTTCGCGCACCAGTTGCAGAATGTCGCGCTGCAACTCACGGGCGCGGCGTGGATCGAGCAGTTGCGCTTCGTAATACTCGTCGGCCAGCAGCTCCAGATTGCGCAGCGGGCCGTAGGTTTCGGCACGGGTCAGCGGTGGCATCAGGTGGTCGATGATTACCGCTTGGGTGCGTCGTTTGGCCTGCGCGCCCTCACCCGGGTCGTTGACGATAAACGGGTAGATATTCGGCAGCGGCCCGAGCAGTGCATCCGGCCAGCAGTTCTCCGAAAGCCCGACGCCTTTGCCCGGCAGCCATTCGAGGTTGCCGTGCTTGCCGACGTGAATCACGCCGTGCGCGCCGTAGGTGTTGCGCAACCAGAAATAGAACGCCAGATAAGCGTGCGGCGGGACCAGATCCGGGTCGTGATAGACCGCACTCGGATCGACCAGATAACCGCGTGCAGGCTGGATGCCGACGAAGGTCAGGCCGAAGCGAATGCCGGCGATCATCATGCGCCCGTCGCGGCACATCGGATCGTTTTCTGGCGTACCCCAGCGTTCTATCACGGCGCTGCGATTGGCCTCAGGCAGCGCGTTGAACATCGTCAGGTAAGCGTCCATCGCCAGGCTTTGCTGGCACGGGCGCAGATCAATCGTGTCGAGATCGTTGCTGACGCCACCGAGCAATTGCTGGATCAACTCGGTGCCGCTGAACGGCAGTTCGGCCGTGATCGGATAGCCCTCGGCTTGCAATGCCCGCAGGATGTTCAGCGCCGCCGCCGGGGTGTCGAGACCGACGCCGTTACCAATGCGCCCATCGCGAGTCGGGTAGTTGGCGAGAATCAACGCGATGCGTTTTTCGCCATTCGACACCCGCGCCAGATCGATCCAGCGCCTTGCCAGTTCAGCGACAAAATCCATGCGCTCGGGTTGCGCGCGATAGCAGACCACATCGGACTGACTGCGCTCGCTGCGCCAGGCCAGATCCTTGAAGCTGATCGGTCGGCTGATGATGCGCCCGTCGAGTTCCGGCAAGGCAATGTGCATGGCCAGATCACGTGGGCCGAGGCCCTGCTCGCTGTCGCGCCAACCGGGCTCGTTGTCTTGCGCGCAAATCGCTTGAATCACCGGAATATTGCGGCGAAACGGCCGCAAGTGCGGCGCTTCCGGGCTGGACTGGGCGAACCCGGTGGTGTTAAGAATCACCCCCGCCTCCACTTCGTCCAGCCAATCCTCGACCACCGTCAGGCAGCCGGGCTCTTTCAGACTGGCCACGGCGATCGGCAGCGGATTCAGCCCTGCCGCCTGCAAGCGCTGGCAGAAAACATCGATGAACGCGGTGTTCGCCGCTTGCAAATGCGAGCGGTAAAACAACACCGCCGCGACCGGGTTCTCGGGCAGCCATTCGGCTTGCCAGTCACTCAATGCGGCGGTGGTTTTTTGTGGATGGTAAATCGCCGTGCGCGGCAGGGTTTGCGGTTCGTCCCAAGCGTAATCACGGGCGAGCCAACGGTTGGCCAGGCAGCGGAAGAAATCCAGCGCATTGCCAAGACCGCCCTGACGCAAGAACTGCCAGAGCCGGTCGCGATCCTCGGCGTTGACGGTGCTCAAGTCGCTGAGCTCCGGATCGGGACGGTCATCGCCCGGTACCAGAATCACCTGCACACCACGCTCGGACAACTCGATCAGACGCTCGACACCGTAACGCCAATAGGCGATGCCGCCGTGCAGCGAGATCAGGATCACCTTGGCGTGGCGCAGCACTTCGTCGACGTACAGATCGACCGAAGCGTGATTCTGCACCTGCATCGGATTGGCCAGACGCAGGCTCGGGTAATCTTCCGGCAACTGCTGCGCCGCTTCGGCGAGCAGCGCCAGGCTGGAGTCGCCGCTGCACAGGATCACCAGCTCGGCGGGGGTTTGGCCAAGGTCGGCAATGTTGTCATCCGAGACGAAACCGCCGGGCTGTGTCCTGAGCAGGTGCATGGCTTAAACGCTGAGCGCAGCGCGCAGTTGCGCTTCGAGTTGGGCGGCGTCGAGTTGCTGGCCGATCAATACCAGACGGGTAACGCGCGCTTCATCGGCGCCCCACTGACGGTCGAAATGCTTGTCGAAACGCGTGCCCACGCCCTGGATCAACAGGCGCATCGGCTTGTTTGGAATGGCGGCGAAACCTTTGACACGGAGGATGCCGTGCTTGACCACCAGTTGCGTCAGCGCGTCGAGCAGCAGGCTTTCGTCGGCTTGCGGCAGTTCGATGGAGATTGAATCGAAAGCGTCGTGATCGTGGTCATCGTGATCGTCATCGCCTTCACCATGGTGGTGATCGTGATGACTGTGACGGCTGTCGATGTGTTCTTCGGAACCGGCGCCGAGGCCGATCAGCACATCCAGCGGCAGACGGCCGTTGCTGGCTTCGATGATTTTCACCGCCGGTGGCAGCTCTTCGGCGACTTCAGCGCGCACGCGAGCGAGATCTTCCGGGCTGGTCTGGTCGGCCTTGTTGAGGATGACGAGGTCGGCGCTGGCCAGTTGGTCGGCGAACAGTTCGTGCAGCGGCGATTCGTGATCGAGGTTCGGGTCGAGTTTGCGCTGCGCATCGACTTGATCCGGGAATGCGGCGAAGGTGCCAGCGGCCACGGCCGGGCTGTCGACCACGGTGATCACTGCGTCAACGGTGCAGGCGCTGCGGATTTCCGGCCACTGGAAGGCTTGCACCAGCGGTTTTGGCAGGGCCAGGCCCGAGGTTTCGATGAGGATGTGGTCGAGATCGCCGCGACGGGCGACCAGTTCGCGCATCACCGGGAAGAATTCTTCCTGAACGGTGCAGCACAGGCAGCCGTTGGCCAGTTCGTAAACGCGGCCGGTGGCTTCTTCTTCGGTGCAGCCGATGGTGCATTGCTTGAGGATTTCACCGTCGATGCCCAACTCGCCGAACTCGTTGACAATCACCGCGATGCGCCGGCCCTGCGCGTTGTCGAGCATGTGCCGCAGCAATGTGGTTTTGCCCGAGCCGAGGAAGCCGGTGACGATGGTGACGGGGAGTTTGGCCAGTGTTTTCATCGGTATGCCCTTTGGCAAGCGGCGGGCATACGGGACGAGAACCGGCAACGCGCGTGCGCGCCGGAAGCGTTCGCCACCGGATCACCCCGCCCGGTTGTAGTGAGAAACTGTGACGAGGCAGGTCTCCTGGCTGACGGTGTTCAGGCGCTGGGCCTGGCGTTGGCTGCGCCTTCCCGCTGGCTCATCGATTGAGCTGGCAGTGGCGTGGCAGCGAACATCACCGTTCACAGTTGCGGGGGCAGCCGCGGCATTGACCGCGTTCCCTTCTTAGCTTCGGCGTGGGCCGAAGAACCTCGAAGGCGCAAGGCTACGCATGGTGTGGTTTTGGGTCAATGTTTGGATTGGGGGTATATCCGTTGCTGCGGGTGCGGCCGCTGACGGTTTCGCTCTTACAGCGAGTCACCTTTTCCAAACGCCGAAAAGGTAACCCAAAAGGCTTTGCCCCGGCGTACGGCACTTCGCTGAGGCTCAGTGTTCCCTCGCTACGGTGTCCATCCGGGGGCATCGCCTACGGTTTGCTTCGCTGCACCTCCTCTCGATGTATGCGGCTACGCCGCACGGCGCTGCGCGCCTACCCCCGGATGAACACCTTCGCTCGGCCTGCCGAAGGGGCAAAAAAGCCAGATCAAAAGCCAGATCAAGAGCCAAAGCCAGATCAAGAGCCCCTCACCCTAGCCCTCTCCCGGAGGGAGAGGGGACTGACCGAGTGGTTTGGGAGATGTACGCCGACGTGCGATACCGCGTCGAACGCGCATTTTGAAAAGCCCAAAAATCGGCTCCCTCTCCCTCGGGAGAGGGCTGGGGTGAGGGGCAGCAACAACGCAAATCAACAGCCGAACACCCGCGCTCTTCACCACTCAATAGGCCGAGTGGCAGCTCGCCTGCTTTTGATCTTGGAGCCCATCGGCAGGCTGAGTGGAGGGATTGATCCGGGGGTGGGAGCGCAGCGACCGTTTGGCGCAGCCAAACACAGCGAGAGGAGGTGCAGCGAAGCAAACCGGAGACGCTGCGCCCGGATCGATCCCGGAGCGAAGGAACCCCGAGCTTTAGCGAGCGGGCCGAACGTCAGGGCGAAGACCTTTTGGTTACTTTTGGGGCGTTTGCCAAAAGTGACCCGCCGTAAGGGCGGAACCGTAATCAGCCACACCCGCAGCAACGGATATACACCCACAAAATTGACTAAAATCCCCAACCCATGCTCTCCTACACAACTTGTTACGGGTGCCCTTCACAGGGTGAAACGGGAAACCGGTGAATCATGTGCTTTACTCAAGCCCATGTCAGTCCGGTGCTGCCCCCGCAACGGTAAGCGAGCGAAGCGTCAAAACCACTGTGTCAGCAAGGCATGGGAAGGTGACGCTTGCAGGTCGGCCTGACGCCAACCCCTCGTGAGCCCGGAGACCGGCCCGCAACACACAGCCCGCACCTTGTGCGTCGCTGAACATAACAAACCCGCGGTGGGCGGGCGCTGTTCGAACCTCTGCGAGCCCGACCCGCAGGGGTTTTCATGCGCTCGATTCACCCACTGACATTCCAGAGGGAAGCGCCATGTCGATCATCAGCAGCACCGGCAGCAACACGGACAAAATTTCCAGCACCGCCACCCTGAGTCAACGCCTGAGCGCCGCGATCTTTGCGTCGATCCTCGGCGCCAGCCTGGTCTACTTCGCCGGTTTCTCGCACATCGAAGCGGTGCACAACGCCGCCCACGATACCCGCCACAGCGCCGCGTTCCCGTGCCACTGAGACCTGCCGACATGATCAAGCGTATTGCGCAAACCGCAGGTTTCACCGGTCTGCTGGCCGCCCTGCTCCTCACCCTGCTGCAAAGCTTCTGGGTCTCGCCGCTGATTCTTCAGGCAGAGACCTTCGAAAAAGCCGAACCCGTGGCTGAAGTTCACGAACACGCCGCCGGCGCCGCTGCGCACACCCACGATGCCGAGGCCTGGGAGCCGGAAAACGGCTGGCAGCGCGTAGTCTCGACCACTGGCGGTAATCTGGTCGTAGCCGTCGGTTTCGCCCTGATGCTCGCCGGCCTCTACACCCTGCGCGCACCGACCAAAACCTCGCAAGGCCTGCTCTGGGGCCTGGCCGGTTACGCCACTTTCGTCCTCGCGCCGACCCTGGGCCTGCCGCCTGAGTTGCCGGGCACAGCCGCTGCGGATCTGGCCTCGCGTCAGATGTGGTGGATCGGCACGGCCGCTTCGACTGCGGTCGGGCTGTCGTTGATCGCGTTCAGCCGTCACTGGCTGATGAAGATCCTCGGCGTGGCGATTCTTGCCGTACCGCACGTGATCGGCGCACCGCAGCCGCAAGTGCATTCGATGCTCGCTCCCGAGGCATTGGAAGCCCAGTTCAAAATCGCTTCGCAGTTGACCAACGTAGCGTTCTGGCTGGCCCTGGGCCTGATCAGCGCCTGGTTGTTCCGCCGCAAAAGCGCTGGCCAATACCACGCATGACCCATGACCGCGCAGCGCCGACCTTCGTGGTCGGTCTGGGCTGCCAGCGCGGCTGCCCTGCCAGCACGCTGCGCGCGTTACTCGACCAAGCCCTACAGGCACATCGCATTGAACTTCAAACGGTCAAGGCATTGGCCAGCATCGACCTGAAGCGCGACGAGCCAGGCCTGCAAGAACTTGCCGCTCAGTTGGCTTTGCCCTTGCTGTACTTCAGCAGTGAGGAACTGGCCAGTTATCAGCAACGACTCAGCCACCATTCGCAAATCGCCTACGAACGAACCGGCTGCTATGGCGTTGCCGAAAGCGCTGCGCTGGCCCTCGCCGAACAGTTGATTCAGGCTCCGGCAAAACTGCTGATTTCCCGGCAAAAATACGCTCAGGCAACGTTGGCATTGGCCGGCGCGGCGTAAAATCCCGATAATCCCCGCCATTGATCATGAGCGTTGTTCATCTGCAACGCGGTCGTGCCCTTTTTTACTCAGGATTCAACGATGACCGTCTACTTCATCGGCGCCGGCCCCGGCGACCCGGAATTGATCACTGTCAAAGGCCAGCGGCTGATCCGCAGTTGCCCGGTGATTATCTACGCAGGCTCGTTGGTGCCGGCGGCAGTGCTCGACGGCCATCAAGCCGAAACGGTGGTCAACAGCGCTGAATTGCATCTGGAACAGATCATCGAACTGATCAAAACCGCGCATGCCAAGGGCCACGATGTGGCGCGGGTGCATTCCGGTGATCCGAGCCTGTATGGCGCGATTGGTGAGCAGATTCGTTATCTGCGTGAGTTGAATATCCCGTTCGAAATCATCCCGGGAGTGACGGCAACGGCAGCCTGTGCCGCGTTGCTCGGAGCGGAACTGACCCTGCCGGATGTTTCACAAAGTGTGATTCTGACCCGCTATGCCGATAAAACCGCCATGCCGGCAGGCGAAGAACTCGGCAGTCTGGCGCAGCACGGCGCGACCATGGCGATTCATCTGGGGGTCAATCATCTGGAGAAGATTCTGGCGGAACTGCTGCCGCATTACGGCGCCGACTGCCCGATTGCGGTGATTCACCGGGCGACGTGGCCGGATCAGGACTGGGTGGTCGGGACGCTGGCAGATATTGCTGAAAAGGTTGAGGCCAAGGGGTTTCGGCGTACGGCGTTGATTCTGGTGGGTCGCGTTTTGGGCAGTGAGGTGTTTAGCGAATCATCGTTGTATCGCGCCGGGCATGCTCACCTCTATCGCCCATGAAGGCCCCTTCGCGAGCAGGCTCGCTCCCACATTTGGAATGCGATCAAATGTGGGAGCGAGCCTGCTCGCGAATGCATTCCTGAATGTCACCCATAAAAAAACGGCGCTCACGGGGCGCCGTTTTTCATGTCCGCAGCGAACACCTTAGTAGTAGGCGTTTTCTTTCTGCGTGTGGTCGGTCACGTCGCGAACGCCCTTCAGTTCAGGGATGCGCTCGAGCAAGGTGCGCTCAATGCCTTCCTTCAGGGTTACGTCCGCCTGGCCGCAGCCCTGGCAACCGCCTCCGAACTGCAGAACGGCGATGCCGTCTTCAACCACATCGATCAGGCTGACCTGACCGCCGTGGCTGGCCAGCCCCGGGTTGATTTCGGTTTGCAGGTAGTAGTTGATGCGCTCGTTGACCGGGCTTTCGGCGTTGACCATCGGCACTTTGGCGTTTGGCGCCTTGATGGTCAGCTGGCCGCCCATGCGGTCGGTGGCGTAGTCGACCACGGCGTCATCGAGAAACGCTTCGCTGAAGTGATCGATATACGCGGTGAAGCTTTTCAGCCCCAGCGCGGTGTCTTCAGGTTTTTCTTCGCCCGGCTTGCAGTAGGCAATGCAGGTTTCGGCGTACTGGGTGCCAGGCTGGGTGATGAAGACGCGGATGCCAATGCCCGGGGTGTTCTGCTTGGAGAGCAGATCAGCCAGGTAATCGTGGGCGGCGTCGGTAATGGTAATAGCGGTCATGGAAACTCCTCGCAGGCTTGGGCGCAGTTTACGCCAATCGTTGCGCCGGACAAAGTCCTAGTATTTTTGTCGGGAAAGATTCTCGTCGGGCTCGTCGTCGATTCGCGCCTTGAGCCAGCGATAGCTGCGTTTTTCCACCCATTCGTAGCTCAACCAGGAGCCGACGCCGATGGCCAGCGCACACACGACAAACATCAAATACGGATTGATGCCGTAGCGCCGGGCCAGATAACCGCCTGCCGACAGCACCAGAACGTGCATCAGATACACCGAATACGAGCAATCGCCGAGGAGCTTGAGGACGCGACTGCGCTCGACATAACGCTCAAGTGAGATACACGCCATCACCAGCACCGCACTCGGTACGCCCCAGTTGAGCAACCTCGGCGCCGGTGCCAAATGATAAATCGCCAGCAACGCCACGACGATGGTGGCCAGTGGCAGCCACAGTCCCGCACCGATCCAGCCCCGGCGATAGAGCATGCCGATGCCGATCCCCAGCAGAAACTCATAGACGATGTCCGAACGGTAAAACTCGCTGATCCAGCCAAACCCGGTCCACGCCTGACTCACTGCAAACAGCAACGCCGCGACTACCAGCAGGCGCACCTGCAGGCGGAACAGCAACGCCCAGGCAAACAGCACGTAAAACAGGATTTCGTAATTTAGCGTCCAGCCAACATTCAGCGTCGGATAGATACCGTAGCCGCCGGGGTTCTCAGTCGGAATGAACAGCAACGACAGCAGCAGATGCCCCCAGTCCACAGACTGATCCGGCAGCAACGGCTGGGCGAACACCACGAGTAGCGCCATCAGCAGTGTGTACAGCCAATACGCCGGGACGATGCGAAACAGCCGATAAAGCAGAAACCGCGCGGGCGGCAGTGGTTTGTTTTCGGTCGAGAGGAAAATCACCAGGCCGCTGATGACGAAGAATATATCCACGCCCACTGCGCCTTTGTCGATGAACAATTGCCCGATCGGCCCGTGTGCCTTGAAGTCGAAGAAAATCTGCATGAAGTGATGGCAGACCACCGTCCACGCGGCAAGCGCACGCAGGGCTTGCACTGAAATCAACATCTGCCGCTCCCGTCCACAATTCCTGAAACCACCGCAGATCCCTTGTAGGAGTGAGCCTGCTCGCGATGGCGGCGGCACATTCAACATCTCCAGTGCCTGATTTTCCGCTATCGCGAGCAGGCTCACTCCTACAGGGGTTTTGCGGTGTCACTTGAAGTTGGGACAGCAGCCTCGCCTGAAACGATCAAAGATTCTCGTAGCGGTTCATGTCCAGCACACCCTCTTCCACCGGGTCGGTTTCGTGGATGTACTGACTCAAATCGTGGAAATAGAACCAGAATTGCGGATGGCTGCGACGGATCCCCCAACGTTCGACGATTTTCTCGAAGCGATTGGCATCCTTGGCGTTTTCCATTGCATCGACAAACGCCGGCACCTGATCGGCCGGGACATTAAAGATGAAGTTCGGATAACTGCTGAGCACGCCCGGGTAAATGGTCAGCGTGTCCAGCCCCGGTTGATAGCGCAGCGACTCGCCCAGCAGGAACGCCACGTTGCTGTGCGCGCGGTTGCGCAACAGGCTGTACACCTCGCGTTTGCCACTGGCGGTTTCAACACGCAGCAGGGTCGCTTCCGGGAGCTGATCAATCACCTTCAAACCGGCCGCCGGACGCGAAGTCAGGCGGCTCAATGCCTGTTCGGCATTTTGCAGCGCCGGGTCAATATTCGGCCGTGAGCAGTAAGCGCCATCGCAGCGATTGATCGGGTCCGGCCGCGCATTGAGATCGCCGTAACGCGCCAGTAATTGCATGGCGAAGTCGTGTTTCGGGTCTTTCTCGTCGAGTTTCAGCGCAGTCGGTTTGTCGTCGTCAATCGCCTCGTAATCGAGCCACATCTTGAACTGGCCGCTGCTCTGGTACCAATCGTCGAGGTAGTCCTCGCGGGAATCGGCGGGCATCAGGCGCAGGAAGTTTTGCTCGGCGCCGTTACGGATCAGATCGAAATACAGGCGGGTTTGCGCCTGATGGGAGACGTTGCCGAACACATCGAAGTTGACCGCCAACTGGTAATAGGTGCGCTCCAGCAGCGGATAATCGAACAGCCACATTGTCTGCGGCACCTCGCCGATCAGGCCTTTGGTCACCGAAGCGCTGTCGAAGTGGCGGAAAATGCTCAGCAAGGCGTTATCGTTGCCGGCCCACAAGGTCGACCAGCTCGGCGCGGGCACATCGGCGTAGCTGTCGCGGCGCAAGGCCTCGTACTCGTTACGTTTGTTGCGATAGTTGTGCCACAGACTCAACACACTGCCGACATCGTCGTTCTGCCCGGGCATGGCCAATAGCGGCGTAGCCTGGCCGCGATAGTTCGGGTCGGTGATATAGAGGTCGTGTTCCGGTGCCTGGAACAGTGCCCAGAAGTTGTCGCGGATCACGTCGGTCGCAATCTGTCCACGGCACACCGGGCCGCGAATAAACGTGCGGACGAAGTATTCGGCGTTGTCGAGCATGAACTGATAACGCGCCTGCGCCGGAATCGCTTCGAACGTCGCGAAGGGATTGGCACGGCTCTGCGGGCCGTAACCCGGCAAGGCATTGACCTGCCAGTTGCCGCTGTAAAACAGGCTTTTCACCCGCGCCATCTTCGCCGCGCTCAGCGAATAGGTGATGTGGGTTTTGTGCACGATCACACCCTGCACCGGCCACAAGCGGTAATACACCTGAGTGCCCGGATCGTCGTTGGGGCGACGGGTGGCGATCAGGTCGATCGGCTGACCGGTGGGCGTGCGCGAACGTACCCACTGGAAGTAATGCCCCGGCTCGCCATCCTTGAAGTAGATGTGCGCGAGGTACCAGTGCTCGTACAACCAGCGGCCGACCAGACTCTGCCGCGCGCCAGGCATGTTCAGCAGGTTTTCCCACTGGACGATTTGCAGCGCCTCTTTGGCGCTCGGTGCCAGGCCTTGCTCGTCAATCGGCGCGCCAGACGCCAGCCAGCGCTGCAATGTCTGATATTGCTGGTCGGTCAACCCGGTCACCGCCAGCGGCATGCCTTCTTTCGGATGAGCGCCGGCGTAGCCCTCGAACTCGGCGGGCAGCGCGCACATGTTCTCGCGATTCAGGCCCAACACGATGTCTTCCGGAAGTTTGGCGTTCGGTGTCAGCGGCGTCTTGTGCCCCAATTCGAGCATGCGCGCCATCAATGCCGCTTGGCTGCCTTGGGCGTCGAGCACCGAATAAAAGTCTTTCTGCTGCCAGGCGCGTTTACCGAAGGCGTCGTAAAACAGTCGGGTGGTCGGTGCCGCTTGTGTACGTTCGCCATCGTAGACCGGCATCTTGCTCGCACCACGGGCCGCGCCCTCACCGCTGCCAAGGTTCAACTGGCAGGCCGAATCGTAGCAGGCATGGCAGGCCACGCACTTCTCGGTGAAGATCGGCTGAATGTCACGGCTGTATGAGATCGTGGGCTCTTGCGCCACGGCGCCCCAGCTTAAAAACAGCAAAACAATGCTGATGACGCGGTACGACATGCCCTTGATCCCGATCGTGAAAAAAACGCCGCGAGTCTACAGTATGACGCTCGTACCAACATGAGCGATATTCATGCAAAAGCCTCACATGCTCTAAAAGCGCACAGGTTTGCTATGATCCCGCTCCTTCGTAATGGTCTTTCCGAGTAGTCCAAATGTCCGATCGCAGCGTCCGCCTTCAAGCTCTCAAGCAAGCTCTCAAAGAGCGCATCCTGATACTCGACGGCGGTATGGGCACGATGATCCAGAGCTACAAGCTCGAAGAGCAGGATTATCGCGGCAAACGCTTCGCGGACTGGCCGAGTGACGTCAAGGGCAACAACGACCTGCTGGTGATCACCCGTCCGGACGTGATCGGCGGCATCGAGAAAGCCTACCTGGATGCCGGCGCCGACATCCTCGAAACCAACACCTTCAACGCTACGCGCATTTCCATGGCCGACTACGGTATGGAAGAGCTGGCCTACGAGTTAAACGTAGAAGGCGCACGTCTGGCCCGCAAGGTCGCCGACGCCAAGACCGCCGAGAACCCGGCCAAGCCGCGTTTCGTCGCCGGCGTGCTCGGTCCGACCAGCCGCACCTGTTCGCTGTCGCCGGACGTCAACAACCCGGGCTACCGCAACGTCACCTTTGATGAGCTGGTGGAGAACTACACCGAAGCCACCAAAGGCCTGATCGAGGGCGGCGCCGACCTGATCCTGATCGAAACCATTTTCGACACCCTCAACGCCAAAGCGGCGATTTTCGCTGTGCAAGGCGTGTTCGAAGAGCTGCACCTCGAACTGCCGATCATGATTTCCGGGACCATCACCGATGCCTCCGGCCGTACCCTCTCGGGCCAGACCACCGAAGCGTTCTGGAACTCGGTGGCGCACGCCAAGCCGATTTCGGTCGGTTTGAACTGCGCGCTCGGCGCCAGTGAGTTGCGTCCGTACCTGGAAGAGCTGTCGAACAAGGCCAGCACCCACGTATCCGCGCACCCGAACGCCGGCCTGCCGAACGAATTCGGCGAGTACGACGAACTGCCGTCGGAAACCGCCAAAGTCATCGAAGAATTCGCCCAGAGCGGTTTCCTCAACATCGTCGGCGGCTGCTGCGGCACCACGCCGGGGCACATCGAAGCCATCGCCAAAGCCGTCGCCGGTTACGCGCCGCGGCAGATTCCGGATATCCCGAAGGCTTGCCGCCTCTCGGGTCTGGAACCGTTCACCATCGATCGCAGCTCGCTGTTCGTCAACGTCGGCGAGCGCACCAACATCACCGGCTCGGCCAAGTTCGCCCGCCTGATCCGTGAAGACAACTACACCGAAGCGCTGGAAGTCGCCCTGCAACAGGTCGAAGCCGGCGCGCAGGTGATCGACATCAACATGGACGAAGGGATGCTCGATTCGAAGAAGGCCATGGTGACCTTCCTCAATCTGATCGCCGGTGAACCGGACATCTCGCGCGTACCGATCATGATCGACTCGTCGAAATGGGAAGTGATCGAAGCCGGCCTCAAGTGCATTCAAGGCAAGGGCATCGTCAACTCGATCAGCATGAAAGAAGGCGTCGAGCAGTTCATCCATCACGCCAAACTGTGCAAGCGCTACGGCGCGGCGGTGGTGGTGATGGCGTTCGACGAAGCCGGCCAGGCCGACACCGAAGCGCGCAAGAAAGAAATCTGCAAACGCTCCTACGACATTCTGGTCAACGAAGTCGGCTTCCCGCCGGAAGACATCATCTTCGACCCGAACATCTTCGCCGTCGCCACCGGTATTGAAGAACACAACAACTACGCAGTGGACTTCATCAATGCCTGCGCCTACATTCGCGACGAGCTGCCGTATGCGCTGACCTCGGGCGGCGTGTCCAACGTGTCGTTCTCGTTCCGTGGCAACAACCCGGTGCGTGAGGCGATCCACTCGGTGTTCCTGCTCTACGCGATCCGCGCAGGCCTGACCATGGGCATCGTCAACGCCGGTCAACTGGAGATCTACGACCAGATCCCGGTCGAGCTGCGCGACGCCGTTGAAGACGTGATCCTCAACCGCACCCCGGAAGGCACCGACGCCCTCCTCGCCATCGCCGACAAGTACAAGGGCGACGGCAGCGTCAAGGAAGCCGAGACCGAAGAGTGGCGCAGCTGGGAGGTCAACAAGCGTCTGGAACATGCGCTGGTCAAAGGCATCACCACGCATATCGTTGAAGACACCGAAGAATCGCGCCAGTCGTTCGCGCGCCCGATCGAAGTGATCGAAGGCCCGCTGATGTCCGGCATGAACATCGTCGGCGACCTGTTCGGCGCCGGCAAAATGTTCCTCCCGCAAGTGGTGAAATCCGCCCGCGTGATGAAGCAGGCCGTGGCGCACTTGATCCCGTTCATCGAACTGGAAAAGGGCGACAAGCCGGAAGCCAAGGGCAAGATCCTCATGGCGACCGTGAAAGGCGACGTGCACGACATCGGCAAGAACATTGTCGGCGTGGTGCTCGGATGCAACGGCTACGACATCGTCGACCTCGGCGTGATGGTCCCGGCGGAGAAGATCCTGCAGGTGGCCAAAGAGCAGAAGTGCGACATCATCGGCCTGTCCGGTCTTATCACACCGTCGCTGGATGAAATGGTTCACGTCGCTCGCGAGATGCAGCGTCAGGACTTCCATCTGCCGCTGATGATCGGTGGCGCGACTACCTCCAAAGCGCACACCGCGGTGAAGATCGAACCGAAGTACAGCAACGATGCCGTGGTTTACGTGACCGACGCTTCCCGCGCGGTGGGCGTGGCAACGCAGTTGCTGTCGAAAGAATTGAAGGCCGGTTTTGTTGAGAGAACCCGTGCCGAATACGTTGAAGTGCGTGAACGCACCGCCAACCGCAGCGCCCGTACCGAGCGCTTGAGCTACGCAGCGGCCATCGCCAAGAAACCCCAGTTCGACTGGGCAACTTATGAACCGGTCAAACCGACCTTCACCGGCAGCAAGGTGCTGGACAACATCGACCTCAAAGTCTTGGCCGAGTACATCGACTGGACACCGTTCTTTATCTCTTGGGATCTGGCCGGCAAGTTCCCGCGCATTCTCGAAGACGAAGTGGTCGGTGAAGCCGCCACCGCGCTGTACAAGGACGCGCAGGAAATGCTCGCCAAGCTGATCGACGAGAAGCTGATCAGCGCCCGTGCGGTGTTCGGTTTCTGGCCGGCCAATCAGGTGCATGACGATGACATCGAGCTGTACGGCGATGACGGCCAGCCATTGGCCAAACTGCATCACTTGCGCCAGCAGATCATCAAGACCGACGGCAAGCCAAACTTCTCGCTGGCCGACTTCGTGGCACCGAAGGACAGCGAAGTGACCGATTACGTCGGCGGTTTCATCACCACCGCCGGCATCGGCGCTGAGGAAGTGGCCAAGGCTTATCAGGACGCTGGCGACGATTACAACTCGATCATGGTCAAGGCGCTGGCCGACCGTTTGGCCGAGGCTTGTGCCGAATGGCTGCACCAGCAGGTGCGTAAAGAGCACTGGGGTTATGCCAAGGACGAAACCCTCGACAACGATGCGCTGATCAAAGAGCAATACAGCGGCATCCGCCCTGCCCCGGGTTACCCGGCGTGCCCGGATCACACGGAAAAGGCGGCGCTGTTCGCCTTGCTCGATCCGGAAGCTGAAGAGATGCGCGCTGGTCGCAGCGGCGTGTTCCTCACCGAGCACTACGCGATGTTCCCGGCGGCAGCGGTCAGCGGCTGGTACTTCGCCCATCCGCAGGCGCAGTACTTTGCCGTGGGCAAGATCGACAAGGATCAGGTCGCCAGCTACACCTCGCGCAAAGGCCAGGAGTTGAGCGTGACCGAGCGCTGGCTGGCGCCAAACCTGGGTTACGACAACTAATCCAGCTTCAACGCATCACCCCTGTGGGAGCGAGCCTGCTCGCGAATGCGGTCGACTATTCAGCATTGATGCTGACTGACACGACGCCTTCGCGAGCAGGCTCGCTCCCACAGTTGTTTTTGCGGTGGCCTTGAAAGGGTTGGCTATGCTTGTCTGACACACACGGCAGACGAGGGGTTTATGGACGATCCAGTCGACAACAAACCGCCGACCTTCTGGCAGATGCTGCACAGCGTGATGGCGGCAGCCTTCGGGGTGCAGAGCGGCAAGAATCGGGCAAGGGACTTCACCCATGGCAAGCCCAGCCATTTCGTGATGCTGGGGATTGTGTTCACCGCCATCTTCGCGTTGACGCTGTTTGCCATCGTCAAACTGGTGCTGCACTTCGCCGGGGTCTGACGCGTTCAGCGCATCAGAGTCTGCAAGGTGAACGGGTAGCGATACGACGCCGGTTGCCCTTTGGCTGAGAGCTTGCGGAAATTCACGCCGTAGTTCGGCGACTTGCCCATGGCCAGCATTTGCCGGGCGTGACGTTTGTCGATCAGTTGCAGCAACGGAATCTGCCGATCACGGCCGCCGTAGCGATTCAAATCGACGCCCTGCTCCACGTCATGCAACTCGACCAACGCCCAGCCGCCCAGGGTAAAGTGTCCGCCGACCAACGCGCTCAGGCGCCCGTCAACCAGTGCCTGCAAAGCCGCCGGGGAGGTGTTGACCGCACTGAACAAGGCATCTTTGCCGGGGACTTTGCCTGTCTCGGCGTAGGCGCGCATCGCCCCGAAGGCCATTTCATCATTGGCCGACCACACCAGCGACACCTTCGGGTAACGGGCGAACAGCTGTTTGGCCTGTTCATAGGCGCGCTCTTGGGTCCAGCCGCTGTAGACCAATTGCCGCAGGCGAATCTGTGGATGTTCGGCCAGCGCCCGTTGCATGCCGCGCTCGCGTAATTGCGCCGAGGGCGTGACCTTCAGCCCGGAGAACGCCAACACTTCAATCGGCTCAGTGCCTGGCGTCGACGGGTGCAGGCGAATCAGCTCCTTCATCATCAAGTAACCGCCCTCCTCGTCGTTCGGCACCAGGCTGCCAATGCGGTCGTCACGCTCGCCGACCATGGCCTGCTGGTCAGCCGTCAGTGCGGCGTTGACCATAAACAGCTTCACACCGCTGTTCTGCGCCAGACGCAGGATTTGCGGGGCGACGTATTGTTCGTTGACGAAAATCAGGTACTCGGGACGATTCGGCCCCTGTAATGCGAGGCGCGCCTGAGCGAGGGTCAGTTCGGGCTGGCGTTGGGAATAGAGAATCTGCAGGTCGATTCCCAGATCATGGGCGGCCGCCTGCATGAATTGCGAATAGCTCACCCAGAACGCTTCCTGCGTCGAACCCGGATTCAAAAACAGCACAGACTCTGCCCGCGCGCTGCTCTGGAACAACGCGCCGAACAACAGAAGACTGATATGGAAAAACTTGAACATGAAGCATCCGGGCCCAACGAAAAATGGCCGCGCATTATAGCCCTCGTTTCATCGGCTATTGATGCCTGATCCCGCTTTTTGTCCGACAATCTGTCGCAAGCGAGGCCCGGATCGGTCGTTTACTGATGACTGACCCAAAATACCGCAGTTCCTACCACGAGAATGATCAGGAACAGGATGGCCCACGCATCGACACTGCTGTCGCTTTTTCTTGCCTTGGTCGGGTTGCTCATTGCATCGCCTCTTGTCGGTTTTATCGGTGATTGCAGAAAGACTCGACCACAGTTAAGACGATGATTGTCCGCACGACAAATGTGGATTACTTGACAGTCGTTCTCGTTAGGCGATTTGGTTCTTTACATATACTCAAACATCACTTTTGCGCATAACTGCAAACGGGTATATTGCCCCGGCTCCGTTAGGGAGTGCGCGGCCGTGCGCGCAGAATTGCAGAGGCACAATCGGACTCCAGCAAGCGAAAACGCAGTGCTACTCCGAATGGCCCAAGCCTGAGAACAGGACTTATATGTACGTATACGACGAGTACGATCAGCGGATCATCGAGGACCGCGTCAAGCAGTTCCGTGATCAGACCCGACGCTATCTGGCAGGTGAGCTGAGCGAAGAAGAATTCCGCCCCCTGCGCCTGCAAAATGGCCTGTACATCCAGCGTTTCGCGCCGATGTTGCGTGTGGCGGTGCCTTACGGCCAGCTGACTTCGCGTCAGACGCGCATGATGGCGAAGATTGCCCGCGACTACGACAAGGGCTACGCCCACATCAGTACGCGGCAGAACGTGCAGTTCAACTGGCCGGCGGTGGAAGACATCCCGGACATCCTCGCTGAACTGGCCACCGTGCAGATGCACGCGATCCAGACCAGCGGCAACTGCCTGCGCAACGTCACTACCGACCAGTTCGCCGGTGTCGCTGCCGACGAAGTGATCGACCCGCGCCCATGGTGCGAAATCGTCCGTCAGTGGACTACATTCCACCCGGAATTCGCCTACCTGCCACGTAAGTTCAAGATCGCCGTCAACGGTTCGACCGCTGACCGTGCCGCCATTGAAGTCCACGACATCGGCCTTGAGCCGGTACACAACGCCGCTGGCGAACTGGGTTTCCGCGTGTTGGTCGGCGGTGGCCTTGGCCGTACTCCGGTGGTCGGTGCGTTCATCAACGAATTCCTGCCGTGGCAGGACCTGTTGAGCTACCTCGACGCCATCCTGCGCGTGTACAACCGCTACGGCCGTCGCGACAACAAATACAAGGCGCGGATCAAGATCCTCGTCAAAGCCCTCACGCCGGAAGTGTTCGCACAGAAAGTCGATGCGGAAATGGAACACCTGCGCGGTGGCCAGACCACTCTGACCGACGCCGAACTGCAGCGTGTCGCCAAGCACTTCGTCGACCCGGATTACAAGGCGCTGGACAACCAGACCGCGCAACTGGCCGAGCTCGACAAAGAGCATCCGGGTTTCGCCCGCTGGCGCACCCGCAATACCCTGGCGCACAAGAAGCCGGGCTATGTCGCCGTAACCCTGTCGCTGAAACCGACCGGCGTTGCCCCGGGCGATATCACTGACAAGCAGCTCGACGCCGTCGCCGATCTGGCCGACCGCTACAGCTTCGGTCAACTGCGCACCTCGCACGAGCAGAACATCATTCTCGCCGACGTCGAGCAAAGCCAGCTGTTCACCCTGTGGGGCGAACTGCGCGAAGGCGGTTTCGCCACGCCGAACATCGGTTTGCTGACCGACATCATCTGCTGCCCTGGCGGTGATTTCTGCTCGCTGGCCAACGCCAAGTCGATCCCGATTGCCGAATCGATCCAGCGCCGCTTCGACGACCTCGACTACCTGTTCGACATCGGTGAGCTGGACCTGAACATCTCCGGTTGCATGAACGCCTGTGGTCACCACCACGTCGGCCACATCGGCATCCTCGGCGTCGACAAGAAAGGCGAAGAGTTCTATCAGGTCTCCCTCGGCGGCAGCGCCAGCCGGGATGCGAGCCTGGGCAAGATCCTCGGCCCGTCCTTCGCTCAGGAAGCCATGCCTGACGTGATCTCGAAGCTGATCGACGTGTACGTGGAACAACGTACCGAAGACGAGCGCTTCATCGACACCTACCAGCGTATTGGCATCGACCTCTTCAAGGAACGCGTCTATGCAGCGAATCATTAAGAACAACGAGGTCGTCGACGAAACCTGGCACTTGCTGCCCAAGGATTTCAACATCGACGAGATCAGTAACTGCGACGATCTGATCGTGCCGCTGCAACTGTGGCGCGAACACAGCCGCATGCTCAAGGCCCGCGACGGTGGCCTGGGTGTCTGGCTGGACGCCGACGAAGAAGCCGAAGAAATCGGTGAAGACGTCGCCGAGTTTCAGGTGATTGCCCTGAACTTCCCGGCGTTCACCGACGGCCGCAACTACTCCAACGCCCGTCTGCTGCGTGACCGTTACGGTTTCAAAGGCGAACTGCGGGCGATTGGTGATGTGCTGCGCGATCAGCTGTTCTACATGCATCGCTGCGGTTTTGATGCCTTTGCCATTCGCGCGGACAAAGACCCGTACGAAGCGCTTGAAGGCCTCAAGGACTTCTCGGTGACCTATCAGGCTGCCACTGACGAACCACTGCCGCTGTTCCGTCGCCGCTAAGTCTTCAGGTTTAGCGCGGACAAAAAAACGCCGGTCATGTGACCGGCGTTTTTTTATGCCTGTTCGAGTTACCAGAAGCGCTGCTGGGTCAAGCGACTCCACCAGCTCAACAGCACGCGGTCGACCGAGCCGCTGGCGGCCATGCCGATACGCTCCTGCAAGCTTTTGCGCTCGGCGTAGTGCAGGTGATAGACCTCAGCCTTTTTGGCCCGGTCTGCCAGGTATTCATCACTGGTCTTGAGCTCATCGACCAGTTGCTTATCCAGCGCCGCGACGCCGAGCCAGACTTCACCAGTGGCGACATCGTCAATCGCCAGTTGCGGGCGGTAGCGGGCGACGAAGTTCTTGAACAGTTGATGGGTGATGTCCAGGTCCTCCTGGAACTTCTCGCGGCCCTTCTCGGTGTTTTCACCAAATACGGTCAGAGTGCGCTTGTACTCGCCGGCGGTGAGGACTTCAAAGTCGATGTCGTGCTTCTTCAGCAAGCGGTTGACGTTGGGCAACTGCGCAACCACGCCGATCGAACCAAGAATCGCAAACGGTGCGCTGATGATCTTCTCGCCGATGCACGCCATCATGTAGCCGCCGCTGGCCGCAACCTTGTCGATGCACACGGTCAACGGCACGCCGGCTTCACGGATACGCGCCAATTGCGAGGATGCCAGACCGTAGCTGTGGACCATGCCGCCTCCGCTTTCCAGACGCAGGACCACTTCGTCTTTTGGCGTGGCCAAGGTCAGCAGCGCGGTGATTTCATGGCGCAGGCTCTCGGTGGCCGAGGCTTTGATGTCGCCGTCGAAATCGAGGACGAATACGCGGGACTTGGCTTCGGGTTGTTTCTTCTGCTTCTTCGCGCTTTTTTCGGACTTGGCCTCGCCCTTGCGCAAAGCTTTGAGCTGATCCTTGTCGAGCAAGGTCTGCTCCAGGCGCTCACGCAGGCCCTTGTAGAAATCATTGAGTTTGCTGACCTGCAACTGACCGGCGGATTTGCGTCGGCCCTTGCTGCGCAATGCAGCAAAACTGGCAAGCACCACCAGAATGGCGATCACCAGGGTGACGGTCTTGGCCAGGAAGCTGGCGTATTCGGTGAAAAACTCCACAGAGACTCCTTAGAACAGTGCGTGGATGTGAAACACACGCGGGATGGCTCCAGCATACCCATGCGCCGGCTCATCGGCCAGCCGTGAAACCTCTGGCAACACCCCTGTAACGGGCATTTCAAACAAGCGTATGTTTTTTCATTGACAGCTAACCGTCATCCTCATAACCTCGCCACAACCTTCAACGTACCGGGATGACGCGGACGTGGGCAGCATCTATTTGATTCGACATGGCCAGGCCTCCTTTGGTGCAGACGACTATGACGTCCTGTCGCCGACCGGTGTGCGCCAGGCAGAAATCCTCGGTCAGCACCTCGCTGAACTGGGTATCAGCTTCGATCGCTGCCTCGCCGGAGACCTGCGTCGCCAGCAGCACACGGCCACCAGCGCGCTGGCGCAATTCGCCGCCAAAGGGCTGCCGGTACCGACGCTGGAAACCGATTCCGCTTTCAACGAGTTCGATGCCGACGCGGTGATCCGTGCCCTGCTCCCGGACATGCTGGCAGACGAGCCGGAAGCTCTCGACATCCTGCGCAACGCCGCGCAGAACCGTGGTGAATTCCAACGCATTTTCGCCCTGATCATCGAGCGCTGGCTGGCCGGCACTTACGACACGCCGGGGCTCGAAAGCTGGCTGGGTTTCGTCGAAAGGGTTCAGGCCGGGCTGCAGCGGATACTCGATCTGGCCGATAAAAATCAGAAAATCGCCGTGTTCACCTCCGGCGGCACCATCACTGCCCTGCTCCACCTCATTACGCAAATGCCTGCGAAACAGGCCTTTGAATTGAACTGGCAAATCGTCAACACCTCGCTCAACCAGCTGAAGTTCCGCGGTCGCGAGGTGGCTTTGGCCTCCTTTAACAGTCATGTACATCTGCAGCTGTTGAAGGCTCCGGAACTCATCACTTTCCGTTGAGTCCGGTTAACTGTGAACCTTGCTGTAATCAACCAGCTCCTATTACCAAGAAAGGATCGAACCATGACCTCCGTAGCCGATGCCGTAAAAGCAATGCAAGCCAAGTTCAACCCAGCCGCTGCTGCCGGTCTGGATCTGGTCTTCGGTTTCAACATCACTGACGAAAACAAGCAGTACTCGCTGATCGTCAAAGACGGCACCTGCGACATCCAGGAAGGCGAAAACCCGGACGCCAACTGCACGCTGGTGCTGGACAGCGAAACCCTGAAAGGTATCGTCAGCGGCGAAACCGACGGCATGCAGGCTTTCATGGGCGGCAAGCTGCGCGTTGAAGGCGACATGATGCTGTCGATGAAACTGTCCGAGCTGTTCCCGTCGTAATAGCGACGTTCAGTGACACAAAAATCCCGCCTTCATGGCGGGATTTTTACATTCGAGCGCTGAGGATTACTGCTCGCACCCAAGACCTGTGGGAGCGAGCTTGCTCGCGAAGGCGTCAACTCAGTCGACATCACCGTTACCTGTCACATCGCATTCGCGAGCAGGCTCGCTCCCACATTTGATATGGGGTCGTCAGTGAACGAAGCGGCCAGCAACTCTCGGGTATACGGATGCTGCGCGGCATGAAACAGCGCATTCGTCTCGCCACGCTCCACCACTTCACCGTCCTTCATCACAATCAAGTCATGGGCCAACGCGCGCACCACCGCCAGATCGTGGCTGATGAACAGATAGGTCAAGCCGTGTTCCGCCTGCAAACGCCGCAATAACGCGACAATCTGTTTTTGCACCGTGCGATCCAGTGCCGACGTCGGTTCATCCAGCAGAATCAAGTCGGGCTTGAGCACCAGCGCCCGGGCAATCGCGATGCGTTGCCGCTGCCCACCGGAAAACTCGTGGGGATAGCGATGGCGAGTAGCCGGATCGAGGCCGACTTCACGCAGCACCTCAATCACTGCGCTCTCGCGCTCGCTGGCGGTCAAATCGCTGTGCACCTGTAAACCTTCAGCGATGATCTGCTCCACGCACAGGCGTGGACTGAGGCTGCCAAACGGATCCTGAAACACCACTTGCAGGCGTTTGCGCAGTGGCCGGAGTTGTTTGCCGCTCAAGTGCTCCAGCGCCTCGCCTTGAAAGCGAATACTGCCTTGCGCATCGAGCAAACGCAGAATCGCCTGGCCCAGCGTCGACTTGCCGGAACCGGATTCGCCGACAATCCCCAAGGTTTTGCCACGCTGAAGATTCAAGTCAATGCCGTTGACCGCGTGCAAGTACGACTTCGCGCGCAGCCATCCACCGCCCAAACGGAAGCGCACATTGAGGTCCCGCACCTCCAGCAAATCCTCGGCGGGTTCCCGACACAACGCCTCGCCACCCGGCTCGGCGTTGAGCAACTCGATACTGTAGGGATGTTGCGGCGCGCTGAACAACTGTTCACACGACGCCCGTTCGACGATCAGACCGCCACGCATGACCGCCACTCGCTGAGCGATATTGCGCACCAGATTCAGATCATGACTGATGATCAACAACGCCATGCCCAGCCGCTCCTGCAGTTCTTTGAGCAGCAACAAAATCTTGCGTTGCACGGTCACGTCCAGCGCCGTAGTCGGCTCGTCGGCGATCAGCAACTGTGGCTCGCAGGCCAGCGCCATGGCAATCATCACCCGTTGTCGCTGACCGCCCGACAGTTGATGCGGATAAGCCTTGAGCCGTTCGCGCGGATGTTGAATACCGACCAATTCCAGCAGTTCCAAAATCCGTAACCGCGCCGCCGCCCCGGCCAGCCCCTTGTGCAGCGCAAGGCTTTCGCCCAGTTGCCGCTCAATCGTGTGCAAAGGGTTCAGTGAACTCATCGGCTCCTGAAAAATCATCGCGATGCGGTTGCCACGCAATTGCCGCAAGTAGCGCTCATGCACACCAAGTAGCTCCTCGCCGGCATAACGGATGCTGCCGTCGATCCGGGTGATGGCCGGGTCGAGCAATTGCAGAATGCTGTGCGCCGTCACCGATTTACCGGAGCCGGATTCGCCGACCAGCGCCAGACATTCGCCGGGACGGATATCAAGGTCGATGCCATGCACCACGGCCTCGCCATTGAACGCGACGCGCAGGTCGCGTATTTCGATCAGATGTTCCGGCATATCAAGTCCTCGGATCAAACGCATCGCGGCAGGCCTCACCGATAAAAACCAGCAATGAAAGGATCAGCGCCAAGGCAAAGAACGCGGTCAAACCCAGCCACGGCGCTTGCAGATTGCTCTTGCCCTGACCGATCAACTCGCCGAGAGAAGCGCTGCCGGCCGGCATGCCGAAACCGAGAAAATCCAGTGCCGATAACGTCGCGATCGCCCCGGTAAGAATAAACGGCAGGTAGGTCAGCGTCGCGCTCATGGCATTGGGCAGGATGTGCCGAACGATTACCTGCGCATCGCCCACACCCAGTGCCCGCGCCGCTTTCACATACTCCAGACCGCGACTGCGCAGGAACTCGGCACGCACCACATCGACCAGACTCAACCAGGAAAACAGCGCCATGATCCCCAGCAACCACCAGAAATTCGGCTCGACAAATCCGGACAGAATGATCAGCAGGTACAACACCGGCAGCCCCGACCACACCTCCAGCACGCGCTGACCGATCAAGTCGACCCAACCGCCGTAGTAACCCTGCAACGCGCCGGCAGCGATGCCGATCAGCGCACTCGCTGCGGTCAGCGCCAGGGCAAACAGCAGCGATATACGCGTGCCGAATATCACCCGCGCCAGCACGTCGCGCGCCTGATCATCGGTGCCCAGCCAATTCTCGCCGCTGGGCGGACTCGGCGCCGGCTCCGTGAGGTCGTAATTGACCGTGTCGAACGCGAACGGAATCGGCGCAAACCACAGCCGCCCGCCCTGCCCCTCGATCAATTGCCGCACCTGCGCGCTGCGATAGTCTGGTTGAAACGGCAACTCACCGCCGAAATCCTGCTCGGTGTAGCGCTTGAACGCCGGGAAATACCAGTCGCCCTGATACGTCACCAGTAGCGGTTTATCGTTGGCCACCAGTTCACCGCCAAGGCTCAGGCCGAACAGCGCAAGAAACAGCCACAGCGACCACCAGCCACGGCGATGCGCCTTGAAGCGCGCCCAGCGGCGCTGGCCGATTGGAGATAACGTCAGCATCAGGCAGCCCTCGCGGTGAAGTCGATGCGCGGGTCGACCAGCGTGTAACAGAGGTCGCCGAGCAGTTTTATCAGCAGGCCGAACAAGGTGAAGATGAACAGCGAACCGAACACCACAGGGTAATCGCGGGCGACCGCCGCTTCGTAACTGAGGCGACCGAGGCCGTCGAGGGAGAAGATCACTTCGATCAGCAGCGAACCGCCGAAGAACACCGTCACCAAGGCTTGCGGCAAACCGGCGACGACCAGCAGCATCGCATTGCGAAACACATGGCCGTACAACACCTGCCGTTCACTCAGCCCTTTGGCGCGCGCGGTCACCACATAAAGGCGCGAGATCTCGTTGAGAAAGCTGTTCTTGGTGAGGATCGTCAACGTGGCAAAACCGCCGATAACCAGGGCAATCACCGGCAGCACCAAGTGCCAGAAATAGTCAGCCACCTTGGCCCACGGCGACAGCTCGGCGAAGTTGTCCGAGACCAGCCCGCGCACCGGAAACCAGTCCAGCGCCGTGCCACCGGCAAACACCACGATCAGCAGCAGCGCAAAGAGAAATCCCGGCAACGCATAACCGATGATGATCGCCACGCTGCTCCAGACATCGAACGCCGAGCCGTTGTGCACGGCTTTGCGAATACCCAGCGGAATCGACACCAGATAGGTGATCAACGTCGCCCACAGGCCCAGCGACAAGGTCACCGGCAGCTTCTGCCAGATCAGCTCAGTGACGCTGGCACCGCGAAAGAAACTCTGACCGAAATCCAGTTGCGCATAGCTTTTGAGCATCAGCCACAAGCGCTCGCTGGGCGGTTTATCGAAGCCGTATTGACGCTCGATATCAGCCACCAGTTTCGGGTCGAGTCCGCGGGTGGCGCGGGATTCGCCACCGACGGTTTCGACATGGCTTGAACCCACCGCTGCACCCACGCCAATCCCCTGCAAACGCGCAATGGCCTGCTCGACCGGGCCACCGGGCGCGGCTTGCACGATAACGAAATTGACCAACAGGATCGCGAGCAAGGTCGGCACGATCAGCAGCAAACGGCGCAGGCTATAACCCCACATGGCTGTACTCCTTGTGCATCTGCGTTGACGTCAGTGCAGTCGGGCTGATTTCCCACCAGGTGTCGAGACCGGCGTCGTACAGCGGGGCAATCGCCGGTCGGCCGAAGCGGTTCCACCACACCGTGGAAATGCCTGGCGGGTAATAGTTGGGCACCCAGTAATAGCCCCACTGCAACACCCGATCCAGTGCATGAGCATGGCGCAACAGACTCTCGCGATTGTCGGCCTGCACCAACCCTTCGAGCAGGACATCGACGGCCGGATCACGCAGCACCATGTAATTGTTCGAGCCGGGATCAGCGGCACCGTCGGAGCCAAAGTAATTGAACATCTCGCGCCCCGGCGCCTGACTCACCGGGTAACCGGCGACGATCATGTCGTAATCGCGATTGCGCACGCGGTTGGTGTATTGCGCGGTGTCGACCTGGCGGATATCGAAGCCGATGCCGATCTGCGCCAGGTTGCGTTTGAACGGTAACAACAGTCGTTCGAAACCTTTCTGGCCATTGAGAAACGTGAAGTGCAGCGGCTCGCCATTGGCGTTCACCAACTGATCGCCCTGAGGTTTCCAGCCAGCGGCCTCCAGCAGTTTCAGCGCCTGCAATTGTTCCGCGCGGATGTTGCCACTGCCGTCGGTTTTCGGTGCTTCAAACACCGTGGTGAACACTTCATCGGGAATCTTTCCGCGCAACGGCTCAAGAATCTTCAGCTCTTCGGCATCCGGCAATGCAGTGGCCGCCAGTGCGCTGTGGGAGAAGAAGCTGCGCTGACGCAGGTACATGCTGCGCATCATTTGCCGGTTGCTCCATTCGAAATCCCAAAGCATGGCGATGGCCTGACGCACCCGGCGATCCTGAAACAGCGGTTTTTGCAGGTTGAACACAAAGCCCTGCGCGCCTTGCGCAGCACCGGGTGCGAGATGTTCACGAAGCAATTTGCCTTGCTCAAGTGCAGCGCCCGCGTAACCGATGGTGAAACTGGTGGCGGAGAACTCGCGGTTGTAATCGAAGCCGCCGGCCTTGAGCACCTGCCGTGACACGTCGGTGTCGGCGAAAAACTCCACGCTTAACTGATCGAAGTTGTACAGCCCACGGGTGATCGGCAGATCCTTGGCCCACCAGTCCCGCACCCGCTGGAATTTCACGCTGCGCCCGGCATCCACCGCACTGATACGATACGGGCCACTGCCCGGCGGGATCTCGAAACCACCGCCCTCGGCAAAGTCGCGGCTACGCCACCAATGTTCGGGCAGCACCGGCAGTGTCGCCAGGTCCAGCGGCAATGTGCGACTGTCGTTGTTCTTGAAGAGGAAGCGCACTTGCGTCGGTGACTCCACAACGACTTCAGCGACATCGCGAAACTGCTGACGGTATTTGAGGCTGCCCTGGGTGGTGAACATGTTGAAGGTGTAGCGCACGTCTTCGGCAGTGATCGGCGTGCCGTCGTCGAAGTGTGCCTTCGGGTTCAGGTAGAAGCGTATCCAGCGGCGATCCGGGTCCAGCTCCATCTGCTGCGCCACCAGACCGTAGACGCTGTAGGGTTCGTCCTTGCTGCGATAGGCCAGCGGTGCGTACAGCCAGCCATCGATATCCGCCACGCCGGTGCCTTTGTCGGTGTAAGGAATCAGGTGATCGAACGGGCCGCTTTCCAGCGAAGAACGGCGCAGGCTGCCGCCCTTCGGTGCATCGGGGTTGGCGTAGGCCAGGTGCTGGAAGTCGGGGGCGTATTTGGGAGGTTCGCCGTACACGGTTAACGCCGGTTGCGGGGCGGCCCAACTGAACGGGGTTAAAAGCGCGAAAGCGCTGAATAAAATGAGCCTGGAGAACATGGGCAGATCCTTTTACACGGTGCTGCTACTGGCTTCATCGCGAGCAGGCTCACTCCTACAAGGGTCTGCGGTGAACACAAAGCCAATGTAGGAGTGAGCCTGCTCGCGATAACGCCGGAACAGTCACCACACATCCTGCCTACCTGTGATGTGCAACAGGCCGGCGATTTTTATAGGGCAGGCTTTAGATCAATAGGTGACTAAAACCCGCCATCTCTGAGCATTTTCAAAACTTGTAACTGACCCGCGTGTACAGCGTTCGGCCAAATGGGTCGCCATATTTCGGGTCGTAGCCGCTCTGGAACGTGTAGGTCTGGTTGCTGAACGGTGGCTCGCGGTCGAACAGGTTTTTCGCGCCGAGGGTCACGCTCAGGGACTTGCGCCAGGTGTAGGTGCCGGCCAGATCCCAGACGTTGTAAGAGCCGACGTAATCGTGAGTGTCGCGATCGGAGTCGTGGTAACCGCTGGTGTAGCGGTTGGTGAGCGCGGCGCCGAACGGGCCGTAATTCCAGCTGCCGGTCAGGCTGTGGCGCCAGCGCGCCACGGCACCCGCCGAGGCAAAGTCACCGCCACGGAAATCGCCCAGCTTGTCGATGTAGTCGCCCTTGAGTTGTTGCTGATAGTCATAACGGGTGACGTAAGTGCCTTGCAGGCCGATGCCGAAATTGCCGTACGGCGTGCTCGGCAAACGGTAATCGAAGCTGACGTCGACGCCGTTGGTCTTGATCTTGCCGAGGTTGGCCAGGCCGGTGACGATGTGATCGATGGAGCCATCCGGCTTGCGCACCAGCCGATCCGGGTACAGCTCAGGATTCTCGAACACCGCCGATTCCGGGAACTCGGCAATCTGGTTGGCGATGTCGATCCACCAGAAATCCAGCCCGGCGCTCAGGCGCTCAAACGGTTGATAGACAAACCCGAGGGTAACGTTGCGCGCGGTTTCCGGGCTCAGGTCGGTATTGCCGCCGCTGGTGCGATTGAACTGCTGCGCGCAATCACGGTTGGCGATGCCGCCATTGCTCGGATTGCCGCCAGCGCACAAACGTGGATCGTTGTAGTTGGCATTGGTGAAACTGGTAAAGGTCGGGTTGTACAGCTCATACAACGACGGCGCACGGAACCCTTCGCTGTAGGCACCACGTACCACCAGTTCCTTGAACGGCTGGAAGCGGAACGAGTATTTCGGGTTGGTGGTGCTGCCGAAGTCGCTGTACTTGTCGTGACGCACGGCGGCGGACAGTTCCAGGCTGTCGAGCACAGGTACGTTGACCTCGGCGTACTCGGCCGAGACGCTGCGATCCCCGGCGACGCTGCCATTCGGATCAACGCCGAGGCTTTGCACGTCGCCGGCAAACTGCGCGAAATCCTGGTGAAAGTTTTCCTTGCGATACTCGCCGCCCAGCGCCAATGCCGAAGGACCGGCTCCGAACCAGTCGCCGATTTCACGACTGATGCGCCCGTCGATGGCCTTCACCCGCCCTACCGCCGTGGCGTAATCGCCGTCCACTGCGTTGGCTGCCAACAGCGCCGAACCGGCAGCCGTCTGCGGACCGAACGGGTTGATCACGCCATTGGCAATACCGGCGCTGACGGCACGGTCATTGACGTAGCCGTCCTGAATGCTGTTGACCACTTTGTTCTGGTTATACGAGGCGCCGAGGTTGTAATCCCAGCCGACCAGCGTGCCGTCGAAACTCAGCAGCAAACGCTGACTGGTGTTGTCGTCTTCGTGTTGACGCGCGCCGACGGCAGTTTCGCGCCAGTTCACGTCGACCGGTTGCGTCGGGTCGAGGGCAAAACCGTTCGGTCCTGGGGTGATGCCGTTGCCCGGATAGAACGCCGTGCCGGGGTTGACCTGATTACCCATCAAAGTGCCGGGGCCGATTTGCGTGCGGTTTTCGTTTTGCGCCCAGAAGTATTCGAGGCTGACGTTGTGGTCGTCCGACAGCTTGCCGGTGGCTTTGGCGAAGGCCGAGGTCTTCTCCGTTTCCGGCACCAGATCGAGGTAATTCCACAGGCTCTGCCGGCAGATGCCGTTGCGCGCCAGCAAACCCGGTGCGTTGCAGCCAGAACCGGCCAAAGGGTTGGTGGCGTTACTGCCCTGACTCCAGTTGGCCGGCGAGGCGGTGCCGGAGGTGTAATCGAGTCCGCGGTTGGGCTGATAGTTGTAGGTGTAGCCGCGATCCTCAGCGGCCAGGCGTTGCTGCTTGTCGTAACTGACCACACCAAACACGTTGAAGCGATCATCCTGCAAATCACCGAAGCCCCAACTGCCGCTGAAGTTTCGACTTTCACCGCCACCCGAATGCGTTGGCGTGTCGTAGTTGGTGCTGATTTGCCCTTCGGTCAGGCTAGTCTTGGTGATGAAGTTGATCACCCCGCCAATCGCATCAGTGCCGTACAGCGCCGAGGCGCCATCACGCAGCACTTCCACGCGGTCAATGGCGGCGAACGGAATGGTGTTGAGGTCGACACCCGAGCCGTTGATCGCATTGGTGGCATTGTTGCTCAGACGCCGGCCATTGAGCAGCACCAAGGTTTTGTTGGCGCCGATGCCGCGCAGATCCGCATAAGACGCCCCACCACTGCTCGACCCCACCGAACGCCCGGAGCCGACCGAAGACTGGTTGGCGGATATCCGGCTGACCAGTTCCTCGGTGGTGGTGACGCCCTGCTCGCGCAACTCTTCGACGCGCAGGATGGTCACCGGCACCGCCGTTTCTGCATCGACCCGGCGGATTGCCGTCCCCGTGACTTCGACACGCTGCAGTTGAGTGGTCGGTTCGGTTGCCGTGCTGTCGGCGGCGATGGCCGGCAGCGTGTTGATTGCCAGCAGCAAGGCCAGGCTCAAAGGTGATTTGACGGGTGAAAACTGAATCATGAACAGCCATCCCTGCGTTTTGGTTTATGCAGGGATGTGCAATGACGAATAAGGATTTATAGAGGGCGGTTTAGACCGTTGGGTGATGAGGTTATGCACAAAATGCCGTGCGTCCGCATCAAGCCAATGTCACCTCCCTCAACAACCGGGTATCCAGGCCAAATCGCTCCTGGGAGACCATCTTGAACTGCCCCTCTGCCAGGTCGCAGCTCACCAGCAGATTCCACGAGTGACGGGTTGCCGCAGAGGGAATCAGGACAAACGGATGCTCATCCAGTAAAGCGTCGGCAAACCGCTGTTGATTGGGCGACGGCCACGCGGGACTCAACCAGTAAGGATTCGGTACCTCTTCAGGCTGAACGACTTTGACCCGAGCATCGCGAATGACTTCAAAGCACGTCAGCACATAAGGCTCCCTGTCCAGCGCATCAAAACTGTTATTGGCTGCCACCTCCAGAATGGCCGACGACGGATCTACAGATGCATAGACGACTCGCCGGCCAGGCGCATTCCATCGACCGCCCTTCAGTTTTGAACCCATCCCGCTGTCCCACGTCTCTCCGTAGGCCTCCTGATCCAGGCGCCAGCCATACCAGTGCCCTTCCCAAGGCAAGGGATTCATGGGTAACCCCCGTACAGGAGCCGACACAAGTATTGCTCGACCATCTGGAAACCGAGCGGATGGTGGGTCAGTTCCAACGGCACGTAGCCGTTAAGATAAGGGGTGGATTTCTGCATCCATACCTCCGCCTGTGGCAGCCCCCCGAACGCACGAGTAGCCATCTCCAGCACCAGCGCATATTGGTAGGCGACAACACTCTGCTGCGAGTCAAGCCGTATCGACTTGCCTTCCTTCAACAGCCGCTGCACGGTTCTGACAGACCGGCCGGTGATGCGTTTGACCATGTCTTCGCGCAGGTACATTTCGGAAGTTGAAAGCATGTTGACGACGTCGCTCAGCTCAAAGCCCTCCTCGGTAAGGCGGACAATCAGCATGGCGTCGTCACCGAGGTCCTGGCCATGCACGAGCAAATCGACAGGCTTGCCCGCGACCTTCTTCAGCCCCGTCAGCCGAGGCACTTTTGCTGTGGGCATCGCGACATCCTCCATGGGGCATCTGGCGCGATCGTCGATCCAGAAATTGCGCAGGGAATAAACAGAGGTTTCATGCTGAATGTGTGGTGTACGCATAATTGATCCTTGATCTGGGAGCCTGAGCGTTCAAGCCGCTCAGCGACTTCAATGTCAGGTCCGATGCTATAGATCGCGCTTCCGACGACCAACCTGAAAAAGTCGTCGGAAATATCCCCTGCTTTCCGCAAAACCCGCCATTTTCCGTAGGACGTCAACGCGAGATTCCTGCCCTCAGCCGCCGAAGTGATAACTCACGTCCAGCCACCATTGCCGCCCGTACGGGTCATAGTTGCCGGTCGGGTAATACGGCCACCCCGCTGAATCATCGTGTTTGACCTGATTGAGCACGTTGTTCACGGTCAGACCGACACTTGCCCGGTCATTGAGTTTGTAACGCGCACTGGCGTTGAACACTGTCCACGGCGACAGACGCCCGTCTCCTGCGCCGTTGGTGACTGAACCGTAACGAATGCCCATCAGCGTCGCCGTGGCTTTCTGATAATCCCAGGTCAGGCTGGCGTTGACCTTGCTGCGCCAGTCGTAGTTGGTGCGTGAAGTGCGCCAGTCTTGCGTCGGTGCTTCTTCCGATTCCTTGTAGTAATGCGAAAGCACCAGGGTGTAACCCAGCGCCGAACTGAATGCGCCGTACTGCCCAGCGCCCCAGCGAATGTTGCTCTTGAAGTCCAGACCACTGACCCGCTCGCTGGCGGCGTTGATCGCATTGACCCGCACGCGCTGCAACTGGTTGGGATCGACCGCAGCATTGCCAGCGTTGCGATCGATGCGCGCCAGGGTCGACTGGCAATTGGCCGAATTGATGTCCTGCGTACCGTTGCGGCATTCGTTTTCCTGTTGCAGCAAGCGGTTTTCATCGACGGTGGTCAGCAGATCATCGATCTCGACACGCCAGAAATCCGTGGAGAAATCGAAGTTGCGCGACGGCGACCAGACAAAGCCGTAGGTCCACGATTTGCCGCGTTCAGACTCCAGATTCGCCGTACCGCTCTGGGTGTAATCGACCCGCCCACGATCACACGCGCCTTCCACACCCTGGCTGCAACCGTAGTAATCGATCTGCGCCGGGTAGTAGCCATTGCTGTCGGACTGATAGATGTAGTTCAGGTCCGGCGCACGGAAACTGGTGCCGTAACTGCCGCGCAGCAACAGGCTGGTGACCGGGCGCCATTCCAGTCCCAGGTTGTAGGTTTTCTGCTGCTCGGTGCGGCCGCTGAATTTGTATTGGTCCCAGCGCCCGGCGGCGGTCGCCAGAATCGTGTCAGTCACCGGAATGCTGAACTCGCCGCCCGCTGCATAACGCTTGCGCGAGCCACCGGAACTTTGCTGTGGGCTTACCCCGTAAAACGTGCCGTCGTTGAGGCCATCGTCCGGGTCAACGCGATACTCCTGTTTACCCGCCTCCAGTACCCCGGCGAAACCGACGGGGCCGGCCGGCAAGTCGAACAGATCACCGTTGACCGAAGCGTTGTAACTGGTCGACACCGATTTGCTGCTCTGGGTGAGGTTGCCGCGAAACTGCTGCCACTCCTGCGGCGTCAGCGGCCGGTCGAGCCGTGAAGCATCCGGGGCGAACACCGGATAACCGCCGCTGACACCGAGTTGCGGGCCGAGGTAAAAGTCCTGAATCGAAGACAGTGGCGTGTAGCGCGTGGTCCTGACGCTGCGATATTCCGAGCGGTTGGCCGCCAGATCGTAACTCCAGCCAGTGTCGGCGATCTTGTCCGAGAGACCGAGGGTGCCGGTCCACGAGGTGTCGCGCCACTTGCTGTTGTTGCTGGTGCGACCACCGATTTCCTCTTCGCCGAAGCGTCGATACCAGCGCTCCAGATTGCCGCTGTTCTGGTTGATGAAGTCCGGCGAGGTGAAGGTCGGCCCGCGCGTGTTGTTCTGGATATGGTCGAGGCCGTACATCAAATCGGCGAAGACCTGACCGCTGTCGCTGAAATGCCAGGTGCCACGGGTGTAGCCGTCGTAGTTTTCCTTCTGGGTCTGCACGGTCCAGTAATCGTTGTACATCTGGTCGGTGCGGCAGCGCCCGCCGCTGTTGACCAGTTTGTTGTCGAAGGTGCCCTGATAAGCACCGCAACCCGGTCCCAGATAACGACTGTTGCTCAGGTCGCGGCGGTAACCGACGTCCGCCAGCGGGCCGTTTTGCATAAAGCCACGGTCATCGGCCCAGATCGGATCGCGGTTAGTCAGTTCCAGACCGAACAAGCCGTCAAAATCCCCCCAACTGCCGCCGCCGCTGATCTGCAAGCGCTGGTTGTCACCGCCGCCGCGCTCGCTGGTGCCGCCCTTGAGATTGACGTCGACGCCGTTGATCTTGTCCTTGAGGATGATGTTGACCACCCCGGCAATCGCGTCCGAGCCGTAAATCGCCGAGGCGCCGCTGCTGAGGATTTCGATGCGTTCGATAACCGCCGACGGAATGTTCGCCAGGTTGGTGAAGTTGACCTTGCCGTCGTACGGCGTCGGGTAGTCGGCGACGCGACGGCCATTGATCAGCACCAGCGTATGGTTCGGGCCGAGGCCGCGCAGGTTCAGCGCGCTGGCCGCCGGTTGCCAGGTGTTGCCGTAATCTTCGCCTTGGGTCATGCCGGTGTTTTGCGTCTGCGTCGCGAGGGCGTCGTAGACGTTTTTGTAGCCGCGCGCTTCCATTTCTTCGTGGGTAATGACGTTGACCGGTGTGGCGCCATCGCTCTGCGCGCGAGCAATGCGCGAACCAGTCACGGTGACTTTTTCCATGCGGTAATCGGCGCTGGTGACCGGTGCCACGGCAGTGACTTTCGCCGGCGCATCGGCTGCGCGAACGGTCAGGCCCTGAGCGCTTTGCTCGACTTGCAGGTCGCTGCCGAGCAAGGCTTTTTCGACTGCCTGCCGGCCACCCAACGCGCCGCGCACCGCCGCGCTGCGTTTGCCCTGCACCAGTTCTTGGCTGAAGGAAATCGGCACACCGCTCTGCCGCGAGATGTCCAGCAGCACTTCGTCTAGCGGCCCGGTAGCGATGTCGAAGGTAAACACCGCCGCTGCCGATTCCTGGGCCACCGCCGCCAATGGACTGACGCCCAGCGCCAAGGCAGCGGCGAGGGTCAGTCGAGGTAATTGTTGTTTGAATGAGAACATCGAAGGGTTTCCCTGTTGAAGGCATCTGCAGGGAATGAGCAGCGGGCCAGCGCTTTTTATAGGGCGGCGATTAGGCCAAGAAGTTATGGGTTTATAACCGCGCGTCAATGCTGACCCAGTACGGGTTATGCCAGGTCACGCGGATCGGCAGCGAGCGCTCCAGCAACTGCAACGTACGATCGCTGTCGTCGAGCGGATAGAGGCCGCTGAGGCGCAGGTCGGCGACTTCCGGACTCAGATGCAAGATGCCGCGACGGTAGCGGCGCAGGCTGTCGATGACCTCGCGCAGAGGGCGGTCGCGCACCTCCAGTCGTCCTTGCACCCAAGCGCTTTCCTGGCCACTGCTGCGCTCCAGCGCCAGCAGTCCGGCGCCGTTGAACAGCAGACTCTCGCCGGCCTGCACCACTTGCCGTGCGCCACTGGTGGTGACCACTTCAACCTGCGAATGGAGCAGCACCAATCGCGTCGCCTCTTCGCTGTGCTGCACGAGAAATTTCGTCCCCAGCGCACGCATGCGCCCGTGCTCGATCTCGACCACGAAGGGTCGCGCCGACTCTTTCGCCACATCGACCAACAACTCGCCGCTGCGCAAAGCGAGCAGGCGCTGTTGGCTATCGAACAAAGGCACCACACGACTGCGCGCGTTGAGGGTCAGCGCACTGCCGTCGGCCAAGGTGAAGTCACGTCGTTCACCGGTGCCGGTCGACAACTCCCCCGCCTCCGGCAGCCAGCCGTAGCGTCGCCCGAGCAACCCGGCCAACAGCGCAATACCCAGCACACTCAAACTGCCGCTGATAAAGCGTCGACGACTCGACGGTGCATTGAGGCTGTGCAACAAACTGCTACGCGGCACGCTGCGCAAGGTTGGATTACGCAGCAGATTGAGGCCGCCGCCCATTTGTTCGATGACCTGCTGATGCCGTGGATCGGCAAGCCGCCAGGCCTCAAACGCTGCCCGCTCGGCCATGCCCGCCTCGCCCGATTGCAGCAACGCCAGCCATTGCGCCGCCTCGTCGATCACCGCGTCGTCCGGCCTCATGCCTGCATCGCCTGATAGCAGCGCTTGAACGCTTCGACCATGTATTGCTGCACGCGACTGGTGGACACCCCGAGGCGTTCGCCGATCTCGCTGTAGGTCAAGCCGTCGAGTTGATGGTAGAGAAACGCCGCTTTGGCCTTGGCCGACAACCCGTTGAGCAATCGATCGACCGCCAGCAGCGCTTCGATCACCAGCGCCCGTTCTTCCGGAGACGGATGCACCGGTTCGGGTGCCAGCGCCAGGCTTTCCAGATAGGCGCGCTCAAGGTCCTGACGACGCCAGCCTTCGTACACCAGTCGGCGAGCGATGGTAGTGAGCAGCGCGCGTGGCTCGCGAATGGCCGTGGGGTCCGGCAGTGCCAGCACCCGCAGAAAGGTTTCCGAAGCGATGTCCTGCGCACTGTGCGGGCAACCCAGCGTGCGGCCAACGGCAGCGCACAGCCAGCGATAATCCTTTTGGAACATCTGCCCGATGATCTGGTAATGCGGGTTGTACCCACCCATGCCTTGCTCCCTGAAACGGGTCCCACCCGCTGCGAAAAACCATCGTTCTGCCGGGATCGTCCGGCTCTGATCAGGCGCGACTGTGCAATAGCCTCGAAGACATTTGAAGTAATAAAAAATCAGCATAAGCAAACCATTGAGCATAAGCCGCTTCGTCGCCGCAGAAACATTGGCTGACACAACGTTGACCTCGGTCACTGGCGCGTGGCCGGCCACTGATTAATCTCGCGGCTCCATCGAAAGCCAGGGACGGCTCAGCGAGAGCCCGCGGCTGAACCCACTCAAGGAAGAGCAAGCATGCGACCACTCAACATCATTCTGCTGTCGTCAGCGTTCAACGGCCTGACCCAACGTGCCTGGCTGGAGCTGCGCGAGGCCGGGCACTCGCCGAGCGTGGTGCTGTTTACCGATGAAAACGCTGTATGCGAACAGATCGAACACAGCGGCGCGGATCTGGTGATCTGCCCGTTCCTCAAGGACCGTGTGCCCGAGGCACTGTGGAGCAATGCACAGCGTCCGGTGGTGATCATTCATCCCGGCATCGTCGGCGATCGCGGCGCCAGTGCCCTCGACTGGGCGATTACCAATGAATTGTCGAGCTGGGGCGTTACCGCGTTGCAAGCGGTCGAAGAAATGGACGCCGGCCCGGTGTGGGCCACCTGCGAATTCAACCTGCCGGCGGGCCTGCGCAAATCCGAGTTGTACAACGGCCGGGTCAGTGATGCGGCGATTCGTTGCATACGCGAAGTGGTGGAGAAGTTCGTCGAAGGGTTTGAACCGGTTGCCCTCGACTATGCCGATACAAAAGTACGCGGGCGCTTGCAGCCGAACATGAAACAGGTCGACCGCAGTTTCAGCTGGCACGACTGCGCGCGCTTCATCAAACGCTGCATCGATGCCGCTGACGGCCAACCCGGCGTGCTGGCCAGCCTGGCCGGCGGTCAGTATTACGTTTACGACGCACACCTCGATTCGCGCAGCGGCGTGCCCGGCGAAATACTCGCGGTGCATGACGATGCCGTGCTGGTTGCGGCGGGTGATCAAAGTTTGTGGATTGGTTCGCTACGCCGTAAACCGCAACCTGGCGAAGAAACCTTCAAGCAACCGGCGCGGCACCTGTTGGCTGAGCAATTGGCCGACGTGCCGGTGCTGGACTGGTCGATTGCTACACAGCCGTTCAGTGACGAAGCCTATCAACCGCTGCGGTATCGCGAATCCGGCATCGTCGGTGAGCTGACATTCGAGTTCTACAACGGCGCCATGAGCACCGAGCAATGCCAGCGCATGGTCGCCGCGCTGCGCTGGGCCAAATCCCGTGATACGCAGGTGTTGCTGATCAAGGGCGGACGCGGCAGTTTTTCCAACGGCGTGCATTTGAACGTGATTCAAGCCGCGCAGGATCCGGGCGCCGAAGCCTGGGCGAATATTCAGGCGATCGATGATGTCTGCGCAGAACTGCTGACGGCCCGGCAACTGGTGGTCAGCGGCGTTACCGGCAACGCGGGCGCCGGTGGTGTGATGCTCGCACTGGCGGCCGACATTGTCTTTGCCCGCGCCGATATCGTGCTCAACCCGCATTACAAGAGCATGGGTTTGTATGGTTCCGAATACTGGACCTACAGCCTGCCCCGCGCCGTCGGCCCGGCGATGGCCGAACAACTGACTCAGGCGTGCCTGCCGGTGAGCGCGGTGCAGGCGTGGCAACTGGGCATGGTTCAGGAAATCGGCCCGCGTTGCCCGGACGAGTTTTCTCTGTGGTTGCTGCAACGGGCCAACGGCGTATTGAGCGATCCGACCTATGCCGCGGTGCGTGAGCGCAAGGCGCGGGTTGATCAGGTATTGATCCAGAAGTGTCGCGAAACCGAGTTGCAGGAGATGCAGGAAGACATGCTCTACAACCGCAATCAGTTTGCCGAGAAGTGCCGAAATTTTGTCTACAAGCGCAAGGTGTGTGGCACGCCGGCGCGGTTGATTGAAGAGTGGGCGCGGGTGCGTTTGACCGAGTTGGCCAGTTGATTTTGGCGGTGACTGCATTGCCCCTCACCCTAGCCCTCTCCCCAAGGAGAGGGAACCGAGCCGGGGATATTGGAGATCTACACCGACGTGAGATTCATGTTCTGAATCCATAATCGACCCGATCTTTCAGGTCGATGTATGACGCCAGACACCTCGGTCAGTCCCCTCTCCCTCCGGGAGAGGGTTAGGGTGAGGGGCTTTTGCCTTTACAATGCCCGACACTTCAAACACCGGCCCGCCCATGGACATCGACCTCGCTCGCACCTTTCTGGAAATCGTCCGTCACGGCAGCCTCGCCGCGGCCGCGCAGAAGCTGTTCGTCACGCAAACGGCGATCACCGCCCGGGTGCAGAAACTCGAAAGTCAGCTGGGCAGCACGCTGTTCGTGCGCAACCGCGCCGGGGCGAAACTGACGCCCAATGGCGAGGCCTTTGTGGTCTACGCCAATCAACTGGTGCAGACCTGGGAAGCCGCACGCCGCGACCTGCCGTTGCCCGAGGGTTATCACAACGTGCTGCACATCGGCGGCGAAGTCAGCCTGTGCAATCCGTTGATGCTCAGTTGGGCGGCGGAGCTGCGTGAGAAAATTCCGGGACATGCCCTGCGCATGGAAATCCGCGACGGCGAAAACCTGCTGCGCCAACTGGAACTCGGTGTGCTCGACGCCGCTTTGGTCTACCAACCGGAATACTGGCCCGGATTGCAGGTCGAGCAAGTGCTGGAAGAAAAACTGATTCTGGTGCGTGCGCCCGATCGTCCCGATCCCTACGTCTACATCGACTGGGGCCCGGACTTCCGCCGCCAGCATGACGCCGCCCTGCCGGAAAAAGCCAAAGCGGCGCTGAGTTTCAACCTCGGCCCGCTGGCCCTGCAATACATCCTCGAACACGGCGGCAGCGGCTACTTCCGCACTCGTGTGGTGCGCACCTATCTGGAAAGCGGCGCCCTCGAAGCGGTGACCAAAGCCCCGGAATTCGGCTATCCGACCTACCTCGTTTACTCTCGCGATCGCGATTCGGCAACGCTGCAACAAGCCTTCCATCTGCTGCGCGAAGTGATCCGCACCGATGACGACTGGTCACAACGCTGGAACCCGCTGAGCTAAAGCGGCGGCTTCGTACCGGAGCATGGCGCATGTGCCATCGAGGTCCGGCCTGCACAAACGGCCGGATCGGCTAATCTGCCGGGTATAACAACAATACCCGCAGGTGAAGCAGTGAGGCAGACCACCGAAATATTCCGCAGTCGCTACCGTGCGGCCATTCATCCGCTGTACAACCCGTGGCTGCACGGCGCCTTCGTGCTGCTGTTCGGCGTGCTGGCCATCGGCGGGTTCTGGAGCAGCGTGCAGCAGGTCGCCCTGCTGGAATGGCTGACGGTGCCGTTGACCCTGCTGCTGTTCAATTTCGGCGTGTACATGGTCCATCGCCATCTCGGCCACCACAAAAAAACCTTCGCGAAAATGTTCTACGCCCGGCATGCCGGCGATCATCACAGTTTCTTCACCCCCGGCCACATGACCTACGACAGTGCCCGCGACTGGCGGGTGATCCTGTTCCCCGCCTGGCTGATCGTGCTGCACACACTGCTGATTACCCTGCCGCTGTGGTGGCTGTTGGCACAGGTAAACGCCAACGTCGCCGGACTGTTCGGCGGCTGCATGGTGCTCGGTTATCTGACTTACGAAATATTCCATGCCTGCGAACACCTGCCGCCGCACAACCCGCTCACCCGCCTGCCATGGATCCGCCAGATGCGCCGCTTGCACGAGCTGCATCACCGCCGCGAGCGCATGCAGGAGCGCAACTTCAACATCGTCCTGCCACTGATGGACTATCTGTTCGGCACCCTTTACTGGGAGCCGGAAACCGCCCCTTTGAGCTACGCGAGAATGCCCATGACCCGCATGCAGCACACCGTCGATATCGCTGGCGACCCGATTGCCGTACTGGCCTACGCCGCCAATGTCGGTTGCTGGCCGGAGTGGCACCCCTCGTCGCTGAAGATCGATGGCGCCCACGGCCCGCTACATGCCGGCTCGCGCTTTGAAGAGGACATTCATGCCGGCGGACGTGAAGGCCATTTAAGCTGGGAAGTCACCGAGTACTTGCCCGGCCGGCGCTGGTGCGCGCGAGCGCAAGGCGATCATGGACTGTCGCTGCTGTTGACGTATGAATGTACCGCCGAGGGCAGCGGCACGCGGTTCGTGCGCACGCTGGATTATCGCTTCAATGGTTTGGCCATGCGCATCGCCAATCACCTGCTGCTCAAACGTCGCATCGAGCGCGAATCCGCCGCGTCGATGCTGGCGTTGCGTGACATGGCTGCCCGCTACCTGGCTTCGGCGAGGGCCAGCGCGTGAAGCTACGGCATCTGTTGTTGCTGCTGATCCTCATCGTCATCGCGTTCTTATTGTTGATGCCGACCAAAGTCGAACCGGTGGCCTGGACGCCGCCGCCGGCACCTTCGCTGACAGAAGGTATGTATGCCGAGAACCAGAAACTCAAAGGCATAGCGCAGATCGGGCCGAGCGACATCGAAGGGCCGGAAGCCTTGCTGCTGGAAAGTGACTTTTTGATCACCGGGCTGCACGACGGTCGACTGATCCGTACCAGCCTCGACGGCCAGCAACGCAAGGTACTCGCCGACACCGGTGGCCGCCCGCTGGGATTGGCCCGGCACCCGAACGGTTTGCTGGTGATTGCCGACGGGGTCAAGGGTTTGCTGTCCCTTGATGCGCAAGGTCAGTTGATTCCTTTGACCACGGAGGCCAACGGTCTGGCCTTCGGTTTCACCGATGACGTGGCCATCGACAAGTCCGGGCATTACGCCTATTTCAGCGATGCCTCCAGCCGCTGGGGCTACGGCCACGACGGCGAGGCAATCATCGAGCACGGCGGCGACGGACGCCTGCTGCGCTATGACTTTCAGAGCGGTAAAACCAGTGTCCTGCTCGATAAGCTTGAGTTCGCCAACGGCGTGACCCTCGGCCCGGACGACGCCTATGTGCTGGTCAACGAAACCGGCGCCTATCGCATCAGCCGTTACTGGCTGACCGGGCCGAAAGCCGGCACTCATGACCTGTTTATCGATAACTTGCCGGGGTTGCCGGACAACCTTGCGTTCAATGGCAGTAACCGGTTCTGGGTAGCGTTGTATGCGCCGCGCAACAAACTGCTGGATGCCACAGCAGAACATCCGTTCGTGCGCAAGATGATCGTGCGGGCGTTGGCGGTTTTGCCTAAGCCGGTGGAGAAGCGCGGGTTTGTCCTGGGGCTGGATCTGGACGGCAAGGTGATTGCCAATTTGCAGGATGCGAGCAGTGGCAATTACTCGCCGATCACCACGGTGCGCGAGTATGGGTCGTGGTTGTATTTTGGCTCGTTGAAGGCGACGCATATGGCACGGATGCCGTTGGATGCGGCCCTGAAGTGAACCTGGCAGTTTTGTGGTGAATGGGCTGACGCCTTCGCGAGCAGGCTCGCTCCCACAGGGGACCGCATTTCAAATGTGGGAGCGCCTTCGCGAGCAAGCTCGCTCCCACAGGGTTATTTGCTGGTCACAGCATTTGTGGCCAACAGATATCTAATGTGGGAGCGAGCCTGCTCGCGAAAGCGGTCTGTCAGTTACTGGATTTATCGAACTTGTCCGGATCTTCGTCTTCCGGCAGATCCTCATCCGGCTCTTCGGGGTTGGCCGTGGTATGCGCCGGGCTATTGGGTTCGGGATGCGTGGGAACCGGGTCGAATGCGCCCTGCTCTTCACTGGGGAATTTGGGATCGTTCATAAGGCACCTCGCAATGAGTCGGATGGAAGACTCTGTACATTCGAGGTGCCGGTCGTGGCTGTCGTTCCCGTCAATCCGCGACCGCAGGTCGGCGGATCAACAGGGCCTCAGGTTCGCGCCTGTAATTGTTCGACGATCTTGTCTTTGACCTGCAAGCGCTTTTCTTTGAGTTTTTTCAGCGTGTCGTCGCTGGGAGCATCCGAGGTGGCAGTCTCGGCCTTGACTACTTCGGCGTCCGCCTGGGAGTACTTGTTGATCAGTGCGTCCAGATGTGGATCCGCGGTGCGTTTTTGCTGGATCTCTTCCTTTGTAAGCTTCAAGTCCTGTAACAGATCATGGGTCACCGGCATGGAACACCTCCGTCAGTTGATCGGCTGGCCGACGCGACCGATTGCGCTGGCCAGTTATCAGAATGGCCTCGGTTGCACGGTTCTGTCGACCACCTGTCAGACCAGCGGTGCCCGTTCGTCGCCCTGTCGCAAATGCGATCAAACCTTTATTCACCGCATCGTCTCCATTGGTTAACACCAACAATAACTGCGTGGAGATACACCAATGGACGGATTCAACCTGCGTCATCTGGTTTTGGCTGTCGCTTTGAGCAGCGGCATGGGCAGCGCGTTTGCCGCCACCGACAATGACTTTGTCGATAACGCCGCGGCCGGCGGGATCGCTGAAATCGAAACCAGCCGACTGGCGCTGGAAAAAAGCCAATCGGCGGACATCAAGGCCTTCGCCAATATGATGATTACCGACCATGGCAAGGCCAACGATGAGCTGGCGACCATTGCCAAGGCTAACGACATCGAGGTTCCGGACACCACGACACTGGTCAAACAGGCCAAGGAAAAAATCCTCGAAGTGCGTGATGAGTCTTTCGATGCGGCGTACGCCAACAATCAGGTGAAGGCGCACGAAGAGACTATTGAGCTGTTCAAGAAGCAAGCCAATACCGTGACCGATGACAAGGTCAAAGGCGCGACTGAACTGAAAGCGTTTGCGCAGAAAATGCTGCCGGGGCTGGAAAAACACCTCGCCGCCGCTAAAGAACTGCAGGCCAAACATCCGAGCAAGTAAAAAGCCTTACCCTCACCCCAGCCCTCTCCCGGAGGGAGAGGGAGCCGACCGAGGTGGATGTTCGAGTTACATCGACCTGAAAGTCTTGCTTCGAACTCAGGCTCTGAACAGCCCCCGATCGGCCCCCTTTCCCTTTGAGCAAGCGAGAGGGAGCCGACCGAGGTGAATGTTCGAGTTACGCCGACCTGAAAGTCTTGGGTTGAACGCAGGATTTGAACATCCCCCAATCGGCTCCCTTTCCCCCTCGCCCCCTTGGGGGAGAGGGCTGGGGTGAGGGGGATCGATCTCAGCAACACCACAAATCCAAAGCAAAAAAAGGCCGCATCCATAAGATGCGGCCTTGTCATCTTCACCGAACATCAACCGCCATCCGTATCAATATCGGCATCCGTCTCCTCCCCCGGCTTCGCCCGATCCGGCTGCGGTTCGAAGCCCGGGCTGAACTCATTGTCATTGTCCGTATGCTGGTTTTTCTGATCCACCGCCGGATCAGCACTCTGCGCCTGCCCGCCATCGCCCTGCTGCTGCGTCGGCGCCGGCTGCCCCGGCACCTGCGGGTCAATCGCCGGATCATTTCGATTGATCGGTTCGCCAGATTGGCTCTGCTTCGTTTGCTCGTTCATGGCCACCTCGTTGGTCAAACACCCCCGGCGCACATCCGCCGGGTGTTAAAGATTCGAAGCCTGCCCCACGCCAACGTTCAAAACTTCGCCGCGCCCGGCCACGCCGACTAGAGTTACCGGGACGTTCCTTGCGCCAGATCAAAAATATACGTGCGCGAACGAACAACTATTTCGAACGGCAAATGTCGATCACTTCGCGGCGATCATTTTCACGATCGCCCCCCAATTCGCTACGGAGCAACAGGCACATGGCAGCACTGCAGAACAGCACACTCGATGCGATGAAAAACAAACAAGCACAACTGCTGGGCGAATGGATCAACGGCCTGCAAGCCAGCGGCGCCACCCGCAACCTGAAAGACCACGATCTGCAGCAACAGACCACAGAATTCCTGCAACTGGTGGTCAGTGGCATCGAGAACGACAACGGCACCAACATTGCCGCACCGGGCTGGGAAGCCACCCGCCAGTTCCTCGAAAAGCTCTCCCACAGCCGCGCCCTGCTCGGCCAGGATTCGCAGCAGACCGCCAGTTTCATCTTCGCCCTAAAAGGCCCGTTGTTTAACCTGCTGCAGAGCCATTACAAAGACCAGCCGGCGCTGCTCGCAGAACAACTCTGGGAAGTCTCCGAGCTGCTTGATGCATTCGGCATGCACACCATCCGCACCTTCCAGAAATCCCGCGAAGCGGTGATCAAGCGTCAACAGGAAGAACTGCTGGAGCTGTCGACCCCGGTGGTCAAGCTGTGGGACGGCGTGCTCGCGCTGCCGATGATCGGCACCCTCGACTCGCAACGCACGCAAGTGGTGATGGAATCGCTGCTGCAACGCATCGTCGACACCGGTTCGGAAATCGCCATCATCGACATCACCGGTGTGCCGACCGTCGACACCCTGGTCGCGCAACACCTGCTGAAAACCGTCACCGCGATCCGCCTGATGGGCGCCGATTGCATCATCAGCGGCGTACGTCCGCAAATCGCGCAAACCATCGTCCACCTCGGTCTCGACCTGCAAGGCGTGGTGACCAAGGCCAACCTGGCCGATGCGCTGAAACTGGCCCTGACCCGTCTGGGCATCAGCATCGGCAAAGCGGTCTGAACCCATGGAAAGAATTCCGATTCTTCAAATGGGCAAGTTCCTGCTGGTGACCATTCAGGTCGACATGCATGACCAACTCGCCCTCACCTTGCAGGACGACTTGTCCGAGCGCATCAGCAAGACCTCGGCGCGCGGGGTGCTGATCGACATCTCGGCGCTGGACATGGTCGACTCGTTCATTGGCCGGATGATCAGCACGATCTCCGGCCTGTCGAAAATCATGGACGCCGAAACCATGCTGGTCGGCATGCAGCCGGCCGTGGCGATCACCCTGGTCGAGCTCGGCCTGACCCTGCCCGGTGTCAGCACGGCATTGAACGTCGAGCGCGGGATGAAACTGCTGCAGGAACGAGTAGACCGGCAATGACAGTACGCAGCAGCGGTACTCAACCGATTCACATCGAGCAGGATGTCGTGCTCGCGCGCCAGACCGCACGCAAACTGGCCACCGAATGCGGCATGCGTCTGATCGACCTGACGAAAATGGTCACGGCGGTCAGCGAACTGGCGCGTAACACCATGGTTTACGGTGGCGGCGGCGACATGGACTGGCAGATCCTCGATGAGGATCACAAGGTCGGTCTGCGCCTGACTTTTCGCGACGAAGGCCCGGGCATTCCCGACCTGAAACTGGCGATGACCGACGGCTGGACCTCCGGCAGCGGCATGGGCCTGGGCCTGACCGGGGCAAAACGTCTGGTCGAAGAGTTCGAACTGGAAACCGAGCCCGGCAAGGGCACCCGAATAACGATTACCCGATGGACATGAATATCAGCGGGTCGATGACCCAGGTTTTACTGATCGAAGACAGCAGCCAGATCGGCCACGCACGGCGCACGGCGCAACAACTGTCCGAACAACATGGCTTTGACGAGCGCGATGCCGGACGCGTGGCTCTGGTGGCTACGGAGTTGGCGAGTAACGTGCTCAAGCACGCGAGCCACGGTGAAATGCACCTGCGGGTGTTGCCGCGCGCCAATGGTTTTGGCATTGAACTGCTCGCCATCGACCGTGCGCAGGGGTTTGATCTGGAGGCCTGCATGGCCGACGGGTTTTCTACCGGCGGCACCCAAGGCATCGGCCTCGGCTCGATATCGCGTCAGACCGAAGTGTTTGATGTGTACGCCGATGCCCGTGGTGCGGTGTTATTGGCCCGATTTTATCCACGCACGGATCACGAGCCTGACATGCTCTTTGGGGTCAGCCAGCATTCGTTGCACAACGATCCGGCCTGCGGCGATGTCTGGCACCTGGCGTATGACAACGGCAGCATCAGCGCGCTGATCATCGACGGCCTCGGTCATGGTGAAGAAGCCGAACGCGCCGGCCGCGCCGGAGCGCAAACGTTCGCCCTGACGCCCTTCGCCGAGCCGGTGATGCTGATGGAGGACATGCACCGCGACATGATCGGCACTCGCGGCGGCGCTGTCGCGTTCGCCCAGTTCGATGCGCGGCGCGACCACTTGACCTTTGCCGGCGTCGGCAACATCGGCGCCAGCCTGATCAACGCCGACAAGTCCCGTGGACTGGCCTCGCACCCAGGCATTGTCGGCGTGCAGTATCGGAAAGCCAGACCCTTTGACTATGCTCACGTGAACGGACATCTATTGATCATGTACAGCGACGGCTTGCAGTCCCGTTGGAATCTTCAAGACTACCCCGGTCTGGTGCACCGCCATCCCGCCGTGATAGCCGCCGTCCTGCACCGCGATTTCTGTCGCGGGCGCGACGATGTAACGGTACTGGTCGTTGCCCTGGAGGCCGCCCATGGCTGAGTCGCCCATTCTGAGCAGTGCCGAACAGGCCGCACTGATTGCGCAGTTGCAGAGCGAGACTGCAGCCCTGCGCGAAGAACTCGATGAAACCAACCAAGGCGTGCTGGCCCTGTACGCCGAACTCGACATACAGGCTGAGGAATTGCGCCAGGCCTCGGACTTGAAAAGCCGTTTCCTGTCGTACATGAGCCATGAGTTCCGCACGCCGCTGGGTTCGATCCTGAGCATCAACAGCCTGCTCGCCGATGAACTCGACGGCCCGCTCAGTCCCGAGCAACACAAGCAGGTAGCGTTCGTCAGCACCGCCGCACGTGAACTCAGCGATATGGTCGATGACCTGCTCGATCTGGCGAAGATCGAGGCCGGGCGTATCAGCATTTCCCCGGCGTGGTTCGACATGTTCGACCTGTTCTCCGCCCTGCGCGGGATGTTCCGGCCGATTGTCGATGCCTCCGCCGTCGATCTGATTTTCGAAGAGCCGGTCGGTTTGCCGCGCCTGTACACCGACGACAAGAAACTCGCGCAGATCCTGCGCAACTTCATTTCCAACTCGCTGAAGTTCACCACCCGTGGCGAAGTGCGGGTGTCCGCGCGGCTCGAAGGTGCAGACAAGGTGCGATTTGCCGTCAGTGACACCGGAATCGGTATCGCTGCCGAGCTGCATGGCGCATTGTTCGAGGACTTTTCCCAGGTCGACTCGCCGTTGCAGAAACGTCTGCGCGGCACCGGGCTGGGCCTGTCGCTGTGTAAACGCTTCGCCGCCCTGCTCGGCGGTGAAGTCGGGATGGACAGTGCGCCGGGGGTCGGCTCGACCTTTTTCGTGATCATCCCGTTGGCGATCGCTCTGGAGAACGTCGATGAAACGTGACATCCGCCTATTGATCGTCGATGACAACGTCGCCACCCGCTACGCCCTGCGTCGACGGCTGGAGCGCCACGGTTACGAAGTCCTTGAGGCCGGGACCGGCGGCGACGGGCTCGCGCTGATCGACAGCGAAGCACTCGATGCGTTGATTCTCGACGTCAATCTGCCGGACATGAGTGGCTTCGATATCGTGCGCATTCTGCGCGCTGATGCGCGCACTGCCCTGCTGCCCGTGATCCATGTGTCCGCGGCGTCGATCCAGACTGGCGATATCATCACCGGCCTCAATGCCGGCGCCGATGCCTACCTGATTCACCCGGTGGACCCGGATGTACTGCTGGCGACCCTGCGCACGCTATTGCGGGTTCGCTATACGGAAAATGCCCTGCGCGAAAGTGAAGCGCGGTTCCGCGAAATTTTCGCCAATGTGTCCGCGCCGATCGCGGTACTCGATGCCAGCCTCAAGGTGCATGAGTGCAACCAGGCCTTCGCACAACTGATTATCGACAATCAGGACCCGCAAATCCTGCGTGAATGCTTCGCCGAGGATCAAAGCGCGATCCTCAATGAGCTGCGCCTGCGTCTGGTCGATGGCGAACGCTGGAAAGGCACGCTGAACATGCGCGTGCAGGGTGAAATACGCGAGACCGAATGGCAGATTTCGCCGTACCGCACGCCAGAGCTGAGCCTGGTGTTTGTCGAAGACGTTACCGAACACCGCCATCGCGAGCGCGCGCATCTGGCGCGCCTGGACGACACCACCACGCAACTGGCCAAGGAAGTCGCCGAACGTGTACGCGCCGAAGCGCAGTTGCTGCAAGTGCAGAAGATGGACGCACTGGGCAAGCTCACCGGCGGTATCGCCCACGACTTCAACAACCTGCTGACCGGAATCATCACCAGCCTGGAGCTGATCCAGAAACGCGTGGGCGATGGGCGTCTGGACAAGGTGCAGTTTTATTCCGAAGCGGCGCTGAATTCAGCGATGAGTGCCGCGTCCCTCACCCACCGCTTGCTGGCCTTTGCCCGTCAGCAACCGCTGGATACACGGCCGGTGGACATCAACGAGCAAGTCCGTTCGCTGGAAGAATTGCTGGTGCGCACCATCGGCGAACGGATCAACCTCAAGCTTGAACTGACCAACAAACCGGCCATCGCGCTGGTCGATCCGGTGCAGCTGGAAAGTGCGGTATTGAACCTGGTGATCAACGCCCGCGATGCCCTGCCGACGGGCGGCAATATCTGGGTCAACACCTACTCCGCGTACTCACACGGCGATCCGAATCTGGCCGATGGCGCTTACGTGGCGCTGTCGGTGCGCGACGACGGTACCGGGATCGAGCACAACGTCATCGATAAAGTCTTCGATCCGTTTTTCACCACCAAACCGTTGGGCCAGGGCACCGGGCTGGGGTTGTCGACGATCTATGGTTTTGCCCGTCAGTCGGGCGGTGATGCGCACATCCGCAGCGTCGCGCGGCGCGGCACCGAAGTGACCATCATGTTGCCGGCTACCACCGATCCGACAGGGGCCGACATCCCCGCGCCAGTGGTTGATCCGCAAGGTAGCGGTGAGCATGTACTGATCGTCGAGGACATGCCATCGGTGCGCATGTTTGTCACTGAAGTGCTGGAGGACGCGGGTTATCGCTGCACCCAGGCGGCGGATATCGAAACGGCGCTGGAGCGATTGCAGAATGATCCGTCGATCAACCTGTTGCTGACCGACGTTGGTCTGCCGCGCATGAGCGGGCGGGAGTTGGCGGATGTGGCGCGGGGTTGGCGTGACGGATTGCCGATTCTGTTCATGACCGGGTATGCGGAAACGGCGATCAATCGTCAGGTGTTTCTGGGCAGCGGCATGGACATGCTGGTCAAGCCGTTTCAGATCAGTGAACTGCTCGACAAGGTCCGCCGCACGCTCGATGGCGCCTGACTGCAGCCCCCACAGGAACTGATGTCGAACACAGATCCACTGTAGGAGTGAGCCTGCTCGCGATGGCGTCAGGTCAGCCAATTCATCTGTGGCTGACACCCCGCTATCGCGAGCAGGCTCACTCCTACAGGGTTCGGCGTGCACGCGGGATATGGGTGGGCGAGCTTGCTCCGGGCGGCGTTCCGACGAAGACGTTAGCTCTGCCAACCCACCTATCGGCTCAAAGCCCGAGCCAGAAACGGCGCCGTCCGGCTCTTCTTGCTCGCCGCCACTTTCTGCGGCGTGCCCGCCACGACAATCCTGCCGCCCTGATCCCCCGCCCCCGGTCCGATGTCGATCACCCAGTCACTCTGCGCGACCACGCGCATTTCGTGCTCGACCACAATCACCGTATGCCCCGCCGTCACCAGCGTATCCAACTGCTCCAGCAACCGATCGACATCACGCGGATGCAGCCCGGTGGTCGGCTCATCGAGCACGTACAAGGTCGCGCCGCGCTGGTTGCGCTGCAACTCGGTAGCCAGTTTGATCCGCTGCGCTTCGCCACCCGACAGTTCCGTGGCCGGTTGCCCAAGGCGCAGATAACCCAAACCAATATCGCGCAACACTTCCAGTGAACGGCGAATCCCCGCTTGCCCGGCAAACACCGTCACCGCTTCATCGACGGTCAGTTGCAGCACTTGGGCAATGCTCAAGCCCTCCCACAGAATCGCCAGGGTCTGCGGGTTGTAGCGTGCGCCATGGCAGGTCGGGCACGGCGCATAAACACTGGGCATGAACAACAATTCAACACTGACAAAACCCTCACCTTCACAGGTGGCGCAACGGCCCTTGGCGACATTGAAGGAAAACTGCCCGGCGTCATAACCTGCGGCCCGAGCAGCGTCAGTCGCGGCGTAGAGCTTACGGACGTTATCGAACAACCCGGTGTAGGTCGCCAGATTGGAGCGTGGCGTGCGGCCGATGGGTTTCTGGTCGACCTGCACCAGGCGTTTGATCGACTCCAGCCCGGACGTGACCTGGCCGCTGCTGACCTGCGGCGCGTCGTCTTCGAGGCTGAGTTCTTCCGGCTCGCTGTCCACTGTCGGCCGCCCCAACTGCGCGCCGACCAGTTCCAGCAACGCCTGACTGACCAGACTCGACTTGCCGGAGCCGGACACGCCGGTCACTGACGTGAAGCAGCCCAGCGGGAATTCGGCACTGAGATTATTCAGGTTGTTACGGGTAATGCCGTCGAGCTTCAGCCACGCCGTCGGTTTGCGCGCAGTACGTGTCTGACGCTGCGACTCGGCAAACAGATAAGCCCGCGTCTGCGACGCTTCGATCGCGGCCAGACCTGCCGGCGGGCCGCTGTACAACACTTGCCCACCCTGCTCGCCGGCTGCCGGGCCGACGTCGATCAGCCAGTCAGCGCGGCGCATGGTTTCCAGGTCATGCTCGACCACAAACAGCGTGTTGCCATCAGCCTTCAAGCGCTGCAACGCCTCGAACAACGCTTCGCCATCGGCCGGATGCAAACCGGCGGAAGGTTCGTCGAGCACGTAAATCACCCCGAACAATTGCGAGCCCAGTTGCGTCGCCAGGCGCAAACGCTGCAGCTCACCGGACGACAGCGTTGGCGTGCTGCGCTCCAGCGCCAGATAACCGAGGCCCAGATCGGTCAGCGTGCTGACGCGCTCCAGCAGATCCTCGGCAATGCGCTGCGCCGCCAGACGTTTTTCCAGCGACAGATTGGGCGTGTGGCGCACGTCGGGCGCGCTGCCATGCCCGCTGGCACCGTGAGCCACGCGCTGCTGGCGGGCCTCGCGTGTTTGCGCATGGCTCAAGGTCTCGCCGGTTTCTTCGGCATGTTCCAGATAACTGGCCGCCGCCACCGGCCGCAATACTTCGGCGACTTGCAGCAATGGCATCTGCGACAGCTCGCCGATGTCATACCCGGCAAACGTCACCGACAACGCTTCACGCTTGAGGCGTTTGCCGTCGCATAACGGGCAAGGGCTGCCGAGCATGAACTGTGAAACGCGCTTCTTCATCAGCGCACTTTGCGAATGGGTAAACGTGTGCAGGATGTAGCGGCGCGCACCGGTGAAGGTGCCCTGATAACTCGGCTCCATCTTGCGTTTGAGGGCGACGCGGGTTTCTTCCGGGGTCAGCCCGGCGTACACCGGCACGGTCGGGGTTTCTTCGGTGAACAGAATCCAGTCGCGCTGCTTTTTCGGCAATTTCTTCCACGGGATGTCGACATCGATGCCCATGGTTACGAGGATGTCGCGCAGGTTCTGGCCCTGCCACGCCAACGGCCAGGACGCCACCGCGCGCTGGCGGATGGTCAGGTTCGGATCGGGAACCATCAGCGCCTCGGTGACTTCATAGACGCGGCCGAGGCCATGGCACTCCGGGCAGGCGCCTTGCGGGGTGTTCGGCGAAAAGTCCTCGGCATACAACATCGGCTGCCCCGGCGGATAACTGCCGGCGCGCGAATAGAGCATGCGGATCAGGCTCGACAGCGTGGTCACGCTGCCCACCGACGAGCGTGTGCTCGGCGTGCCGCGTTGCTGTTGCAGGGCCACGGCCGGTGGCAAGCCTTCGATGGAATCGACATCCGGCACGCCAACCTGATCGATCAGCCGTCGCGCATAGGGCGCCACCGATTCAAAGTAGCGGCGCTGGGCTTCGGCGTACAAGGTCGAGAAAGCCAAGGAGGATTTGCCCGAACCGGACACGCCGGTGAACACCACCAGCGCATCGCGGGGAATGTCGACATCGACGTTTTTCAGGTTGTGTTCACGGGCGCCGCGCACTCGGACCATGCCGGCGGGTGCTTTGGAGGTGCGTTTGGAAGTCATCGACCTGCCTTGATAAAGGAATGTTCAGCACTCAGTTGCCGAGAACCACCCGAATCATCTGCAACAAGGCTTCGGGGCTGTACGGTTTGCCGAGCAAATGGGTGTCAGGGCTTAACTGGTGATTGCGCGAGATGATGTCGCGGGTGTGCCCGGAGGTGAACAGCACCGCCACCGGCGGCGTCTGCACCTTGGCCCAGGCGAACAGGTCGGAGCTTTTGATCAGCCCCGGCATGACCACATCGGTGAAGATCAGGTCGACTTCGGTGCCTTCCAGGAGCATTTGCATGGCCGCATCGCCGTGACCGGCGGTCAGCACGCGATAGCCCTCCTCGCGCAACAATTCCACCGCCGAAGCGCGCACCGCGTCGTTGTCCTCGACCACCAGAATCGTCTCGTGGCCACCGCTCTGCTGCCGTTGCAGGTTGGGCGATTCATCAAGTATCGGGCGCAGGCTGCGCGGGAAGTACAACTGCACCTGCGTGCCCTCGCCGACGGTACTGGCGATCTCGACGTGGCCACCGCTCTGTTTGACGAAACCGAACACCATGCTCAGGCCCAGACCGGTGCCCTGACCGTCAGCCTTGGTGGTGAAAAACGGTTCGAACACCTGCTCGAGAATGCCTGGCGCGATGCCGGCGCCGGAGTCACTGACCGCGACGCGGACAAACTCGCCGGGGACGATGCCTTTGCCGGCACAGAATTCACGGTCGAGGCGCACGTTGGCAGCGCTGAGCGCAATGGTGCCCTCGCCCTTCATCGCATCACGGGCATTGATCGCCAGGTTGAGAATGGCGTTTTCCAACTGGTTGCGGTCGACGTTGATGTGCCACGGTTGCTGCGGCAACTGCACGTCGATCTGAATGGTTTCGCCCAGCGCTCGCTGCAGTAATTCACCGACACCTTCGAAAATCTGTCGCGGATTACACACTGCCGGCGACAACGGTTGGCGGCGGGCAAACGCGAGCAGTTGCGAGGACAACTTGGCACCGCGCTCGACCGCCGCCAGCGAGGCACTGACCCGGCGCTGCACATTGGCGTTGTCCGGTTCGTGGCGGGCGAGCAAATGCAGATTGCCAGCGATGACTTGCAGCAGATTATTGAAGTCGTGGGCGACGCCGCCGGTGAGACCGCCGATCGCTTCGAGTTTCTGCGACTGGCGCAACTGCTCTTCAGCCGCCAGCCGCGCCTCAACTTCCTTGCCCACGCGCTGTTCGAGGTTGCGGGTAAATTTGAGCAGGGATTCTTCGGCAATCTTGCGCTCATGAATGTCGATCAGCACGCCGGGAAAGCGCAACGGCTCGCCGTGCTCGTCGAACTCGCAACCGCCGCTGGCCAGCACCCACAGATAACTGCCGTCGCTGCGCCGGACGCGGTATTCAGCGTTATACGGCTCGCCAGTCTGCACGGAATGGGCGACGCGCTCTTGGACCCAGGCGTGGTCATCGGGATGGATGCGCGACTCGGCAATGTCCTGGGCCAGATTGCTCAGGTCATGATCCGGCGGATAAGAGAACGTGCGGGCGAAACGCTCGTCTGCCGAGAGCGTGTTGTTTTTCACGTCCCAGACAAACGAGCCAAGCAAAGCCCCGGCATTCAACGCCAGACGGACCCGCTCATTGTCGGCGCGGTAGGCTTGTTCCGCCGCCTGACGCCGACGTTCGGAGTGCACGAACTCGGTGGTTTCCACCACCATGGCCATGACCCCGGCCGGCTTGCCGTCATCATTGGCCACCGGGCTGTAATACAGATCCATCCAGACGTCTTCGGGGACGCCGTCGCGCAACAGCACCAATTCTTTGTTGCGGAAAGACAAGGTGCCGCCCGCCAGACAGGTGTCGACCACATGCCGGTTGAAATCGGCGACCTCCGGCCAGCCCAACTCCACCGGCGAACCGAGCAGATACGGATGGCGGCCACCGGCAAATATCGAATAGGCGTCGTTGTAGATCATGTAGCCGAGACGGCCCCAGAGCATGACCATCGGCAGTGGCGAGGCCAGCATCAATTGCACCGCGCTGCACAGGCTTGCCGGCCAGCTGTTCAGCGGGCCGAGTTCGGTGTGGCTCCAGTCGAACGCACTGATGCGCCCGGCCATTTCGCCTTTCCAGCCGTCACAACCATGGCTATCGGATAAAAACTGCATCGACTGACTCAGTGTCCTGTGGTGATTGCCCGATAAATCGCGACGCCGTATCGACGCGACGCCCGTCTGTTTCGAGCGTCTGTAGTCGCATTGGTTTCATTTGAGGTATAGCCGATTTAATCTCCGCCTGGAGCCTAAACTCCGATCAGGTGTTTGAGCGGATGGTAGCCAGTTTTCATTTTCGCGGCGACGTCGAGAATGGCCTTCTCGATACCGTTGAGATGCGTACAGGTCAGCTCGATGGCGGCGCTCTGATTGCCGGCCTCGATGTACTCGATCAGGCGCAGGTGTTCGTTGTCGCGGCACACCTCATGACTGTCGTCGTCCAGCGCGGCGGCGTATAGCGAGGCGCGGGAGATCAGCTTCTGGAACCAGTCGAGCAGCACCGGATTATTGAGGCTGCGCGCCAATTTGATGTGGAACTCGCCGAGCAGGTGAATCAAGCGTTCGTGATCACCCGCCGCGTGGGCTTCATCTTCCAGCAGCAGGTGTTCGCGCAGGTCCTGCATCGCCGCGCCGTCCTTGCGGCGGCACAGTTCGGTGACGATGCCGATCTCGATCAGCCGGCGGGTTTCAAACAGCGAGCGGAGCTCTTCATTGCTCGGCAGCGACACCGATGCCCCTTTATTGGGCTCGGTGGTGACCAGCCCATCGGCCTCCAATTGCTTCAACGCGGCGCGCACCGACGTGCGGCTGACATTGAATAACTCGGCCAGCGAGGCCTCGCCCAGTTTCATCCCCGGGCGCAACGAACGCTTGCTGATCGCCTCGTAAACCCCTTGGTAGACGCGGTCGACCGTGGTTTCCAGTTTCTTCTCGGTCATTCGAACCCTCCTTTAGCGTCAGGCAACCAGCCCTTGGCGATGCCTGGCCATGGAAACGCAGATTAATCCGGGCCTTTGCAAATTGCATTCATATATTGCATACCGGCGGACGATGGCGCTGAACATCGGTCAGTCGCGGGAGATCATTTTTGGCGAGGTGTTGATGGCGCATGTACGCGATGAGCAGATCGATGCGAAGACGCTGTACATCGATCAGTTGGGCCTGGATGCGATCGGCCGTATGGGTGGCCATGGTTACGCACGAACCCGAGATTACTTCGATTTGCCGACCCGCTCGTTGCAAGCGTGGACGGAAGCAGCGGGCGGTGGCGAGCGGTTTTGGCCCACCGCCAAATAACCCAGCAGGGAAACGCATTCCCCTGTAGGAGTGAGCCTGCTCGCGATAGCGGTATATCAGACAAATAATCTTTGAATGACAGACCGTCTTCGCGAGCAGGCTCGCTCCCACAGGGATTTATGTCGTTTCTTAGTCCGTGCCGTACTTCGGCGAGCGCGGACCGTACAGCAGGCCTGCCCTATGCCCGGCCGAGAGCAGACGATTGCTCGCCACACCGGCAATCGGGTAGCCGGCATCGGTGGCGCTGTTGATGACTTGCTTTACCGCCGCCGTGATCAGCATGCCGATCAGACCGCCACCGCCGTTGTTGCCGCCCTCTTCGCTCGACGCCCGCGCCGAACCGGTCCACAGCGTGGTGCCGCTTTTCAGGTCAACCAGTTTCGCCGTCGCAGTGACCGCAGTTTCGCTGCTGATCACCATGTAACGCGTACCGTATTCGGTCACGGTGATGTACAGCGCCGCGTCCGCACCGAAGATTTCCTTCAGTTTGCTCGGCGGTGCCTGATGGATATCGTCCGGGGTGGTCAGGCCGTTCTGGCGGAATGTCTCGTCAACCAGCGCGATCGGCAGCACGTAGTAACCGGCCTCGGCCAGCGGGAACGTCACTTGCGACAGCAGGCTGTACGACGCCTTCACATCCGGCGAAGTGTTCAGCGGTGGCAGCACCAGAATGGTCTTCGGCCGCGCCTGTTTGTAGGCCGAGTAATCCACGGTTTTCGGGGCGACGCAGCCACCCAGCACGGTCAGGGCCAGACCGGCGGCCAGCAGTTTCAAGGTACGCGCGATCATTTCGCGTCTCCGCTCTTGGCGTTCTTGAGCAGAAAATCCATGTACGTGCCGGACTCGGGGAACAGGGTTTTCTCGGTTTTGAACTGCTGCACCATCTGGTCGTCCTTACCCATGCTCAGATAGAGCAGGCCAAGGTGCGCGTGGTAACCCGGCGGCACGGCCTTGCCGGTGGAGCGGATTTTCTGCAGGTCACGTTCCAGCGCTTCGGCCTGGGCTTCCTTCGGCTCTTCGCCTTTGAAGTATTCGTAGACCTGGGGTTCGTAGCCTTCCCATTGGTACAGGGTTTGCGGGCCGGGGGCACAACCGGTCAGCAAGGCGCTGGCGGCCAGCGTCAGCGCCATCAGCGAGCGCGACAAAGTCAGATTCATGGGTGTTGCTCCTTGCAATGGGCGTCGATCAGTTGCCCGGTTTCCAGGCACCGGCGTTCATGCCATCGACCAGACGATTGATCGCCTCGCGCATGGCCAGATCCAGTACTTTGCCGTTGAGGGTGGAGTCGTAGGCAGCGGTGCCGCCGAAACCGATGATTTCGCGGTTGGACAGAGCGTATTCACCGGCGCCCTGGGTCGAATAGACCACTTCGGAGGTGCTGATATTGACGATGTTCAGGTTGACCTTGGCGTAGGCGACCTGGGTTTTGCCACGGCCGAGAATGCCGAACAACTGGTGATCGCCGGTCTCTTTGCGGCCGAACTCGGTGACGTCACCGGTGACCACGTAATCAGCGCCTTTCAGGCGTTGGGCCTGGCCCTTGATCGCCGCTTCCTGCTGGATCTCGCCCATGTTGTCGCGGTCCAGCACGCTGAAGCGGTTGGTCTGCTGCAGGTGGGTAATGAGGATGGTCTTGGCCTGACCGCCGAGACGGTCGACGCCGTCGGAGAAGATCCCGCGCATGTAGCTGGAGCGGTTGTCGAACTTGCCCACAGCCATTGGTACACGAACGCCGGTCCAGACTTGCGTGGCGCTTTCCACCTTGGCCACCGGCAAGGCGCGGGAGCTTTCCGTCGCGCAACCTGAGAGTGTGCCAGCCATCGTGCCAAGCACAGCAATTGCGACGCCTGAGACCAGCATCCGGGAGATCATTCTCACTGAGTATTCCTTTGAAAAACGGGGATGTCCCGGCACGGCAATGCGCGGCGGGAGCTGAAAAGGGGCGGCATTATGACAAAGTGCCATCATTCGTGACAGGTTTTTTTGACGCCAGTGAATTGGCTGCCTTGAACAGAAGCAAAACCCTGACTGATCGTTCCCACGCTCTGCGTGGGAATGCAGCCACGGACGCTCCGCGTCCGCTGTGACGCGGAGCGTCACGGGAAGCGTTACCACGCAGAGCGTGGGAACGATCAGACAAGGGGTCGGTGCGCTAATGGAAATCGCGGCTCTGTACGCGGATGCCATTTAGCAACGGGCTGAGGTCGCTCAGCCGGCCAGCGATCAGATGGCGCACTTCGCCCTCTCGCTCCCAGCGGCCATCGACCTTGAGCAATTGCGAACCGACCAGCACTTGCCGCTGACGCTCGGCCAGATCGCGCCACACCACCACGTTGACGTTGCCGAATTCGTCTTCCAGCGTTACGAACGTCACACCGCTGGCAGTGCCCGGTCGTTGGCGTCCGGTCACCAGCCCGGCGACGCTCACCGGCCGACCGTGCTCGACGTCGAGCAATTCCTGCGAACTGCGGCAGCGCAATGCCTTCAACTGGCCGCGCAACAGCGCCAACGGATGCGGCCCCAACGTGGTACCGACGGTGCTGTAATCGGCATGCAGATCCTCGCCAACGCTGGGTTTGGGCAGCACCACCTCGGCCTCCTCCTGGCTCGGCAACCCGGCAAACAGGCCCAGCTGTTTCTGCACCCCGGCGACTTCCCAACGCGCCCGATGCCGATGCCCGGCCAAACCGCGCAACGCCCCGGAATCGGCGAGCAACGCCTGCGCCCGACTGTCGAGCGCCGCCCGCTCGCCCAGGTCGGCAACATCGGCAAACGCCCCGCGCGCCCGCGCCGCCTCGATGCGCCGGGCATCGTCTTCGCGAAAGCCCTTGATCATGCGCAGGCCCATGCGAATTGCCGGTTGCGCCGCAGTGGTGGTTTCCAGGCTGCAATCCCAGTCACTGGCGCGCACGTCGACCGGGCGGATCTGCAATTGATGCCGGCGTGCGTCCTGGAGAATCTGGTCCGGGCTGTAGAAACCCATGGGCCAACTGTTGATCAACGCACAGGCGAACGCCGCCGGTTCGTGGCACTTGAGCCAGCAACTGGCGTAGGTCAGCAAAGCAAAACTGGCGGCGTGGGATTCGGGAAAACCGTAGCTGCCGAAGCCTTTGATCTGCTCGAAAATCTGCGCGGCGAACTCCGGTGTGTAGCCATTCTTCTTCATGCCGGCGGCGAGGCGTTCCTTGTGCGGCTCCAAGCCACCGTGGCGTTTCCACGCGGCCATCGAGCGACGTAATTGATCGGCCTCGCCGGGGCTGTAGTCGGCGGCGACGATGGCGATCTGCATGACCTGTTCCTGAAACAGCGGCACGCCGAGGGTTCTTTCCAGAACGACCTTGAGTTCTGGCGACGGGTAGGTTTCCTCCTCTTCCTTGTTCCGGCGGCGTAGATACGGATGAACCATCCCGCCCTGAATCGGCCCCGGGCGGACGATGGCCACCTCGATCACCAAATCGTAGAACTTCGCCGGTTTCAGGCGCGGCAGCATCGACATCTGTGCGCGGGACTCGATCTGGAACACGCCAATGGTGTCGGCGCGGCTGATCATCTCGTAGGTCGGTTTGTCTTCAGGCGGAATCGTCGCCAGACTCAAGTCCAGATTGCGGTGACGTCGCAGCAAGTCGAAGCAGCGGCGGATTGCACTGAGCATGCCGAGGGCGAGGATATCCACCTTGAGCAGGCCGACCGCGTCGAGGTCGTCCTTGTCCCACTGAATGATCGTGCGCTCGGCCATCGCCGCGTTCTCCACCGGCACCAGCGTGTCCAGCGGCTGCTCGGAAATCACGAAACCGCCGGGGTGTTGCGACAGGTGCCGGGGGAAACCGATCAGTTGCCCGGTCAGGCTCAACACCCGGCGCAGCACCGGACTGTCCGGGTCGAAGCCGCCTTCGAGCAAGCGCTCAAGTGGCGGGGTTTCATCGCTCCAGTGGCCGCAGCAATCGGCCAGTGCATTGATCTGATCGGGCGGCAGGCCCAGGGCCTTGGCCACATCGCGTACGGCGCCGGCAGCGTGGTAGGTGCTGACCACCGCCGTCAGCGCCGCGCGCCCACGGCCGTAACGGCGAAACACATATTGCAGGACTTCTTCGCGGCGCTCGTGTTCGAAATCGACATCGATGTCCGGCGGCTCGTTACGCTCTTTGGACATGAAGCGTTCGAACAGCAGCGTGGTGCGATCCGGGTCGATTTCGGTGATGCCCAAGGCAAAACACACCGCCGAGTTGGCTGCCGAGCCACGGCCCTGACAGAGGATTTTTTGCTCACGGGCAAAACGCACCACGTCGTGTACGGTGAGGAAGTAGCTTTCGTAGCCGAGTTCGGCGATCAGCTGCAATTCATCGTCGATCTGTTTGAGCACTTTGGCTTGCGGGCCTTGGGGCCAGCGCCAGGCAATGCCTTCTTCGCTCAGATGACGCAGCCAGGAACTGGCGCTGTGCCCCTCGGGCACCAACTCTTTGGGGTATTGATAACGCAATTCGCCCAGATCAAATGTGCAACGCCGGGCCAGCCTCACCGACTCATCCAGCAAGGCCTGCGGATACAACTCGCGCAACACCTCAACGCTGCGCAAATGCCGCTCGCCATTGGGATGCAAACGCAGCCCGGCCTCGGCCACCGGCACGTGATGACGGATCGCGGTCATGGTGTCCTGCAAGGCGCGGCGGCCACGGGCGTGCATATGCACATCGCCACTGGCCACGGCCGGAATCTGCAACTCGGCGGCCAGACGCAACAACGCCGCCAGCCGCTGCTGATCATCCTGCCCACGATGCAATTGCACCGCCAGCCACAGGCGTTGGCCGAAGGTCTGCTGCAACCAACGGCCCTCTTCCGCTTGATCAAGCGAGTCCGGCACCCACAACACCAGCAATCCCGGCAGCGCTTCGTCGAAGTCCTCGCGCAACACCTGATACTGGCCTTTTTGCGTGCGCCGGCGTGCACGGGTGATCAAGCCGCACAGCGCCTGATAGCCCGCAAGATTCTCCACCAGCAGCACCAGTTTCGGACCGTTTTCAATGCGCACTTCACTGCCGATGATCAGCGGCAGCTCAACCGATTTCGCCGCTTGCCAGGCGCGAACGATCCCGGCCAGCGTGCACTCATCGGTGATCGCCAGCGCCTGATAGCCGTGCTTTTTTGCCCGTTGAAACAGTTCAAGCGCACTGGACGCACCGCGCTGAAAACTGAAGTTCGACAGGCAGTGCAGTTCGGCGTAACCGTCGCTCATGCAAACCAGCCCTGCAGCCACAACGGACCGCCCTCGCCCACCGCGCGATAAGCCCAGCCCTGTTGGCCGGCGCGGTTCTGGATCAGGTAATAATCGCGGCGCACATCGTCACCGTCCCACCAGCCGGACTCGATACGTTCCGGCCCCATCAGAATCCGCGCCGAACCTTGCGCCACGCTCTGCGGTTCGCCGAGCAACCAGCCCGGGCGATGCACGCTGGGCAAAGCTGCGCAGCGTTGTTTGTCGACGCCGTGCTGCCACGCGCACTCCGGCCGATGATCAGCCTGAAAACGCAGCCCCTGCACGGCGTCATCGCCCAAGCGTGCACGCAGGCGTTCGCGCAACTGCTCCCACGGCAAGGTCTGCTGCGGACGATCGTCGAACAGTTCCTGAAACTGCGGCACGAATCTAGGCAGGTCCTCGGAGCGCAGACGAAAGCCGCGCACGGGCGCCTCGACTTGCACCTGTTCCAGCCGCCCGCGCGCCAGTTCAAACAGCATCGCCGGATCACGTTCGGCGCTGAGCAAACCGACTTTGATCACGCTGTCCGGCAGCCCGGCGTGCTCCAGATGCAGGTCGAAACGTTGTACGCCGCTGTCACGCCCGCAGAGGAACGCCGACAGATCGCCGGTCAAACGGCGTAATGGGAACAGCAAGGCCTGATGCGACTGCACGTCGAAATTCAGTTCGATGCGTACGTCGAAACGATCCGGTGGCAGGTAAAATTCCAGCGCCAAGGGTCGCGCACCGAACAAGGTGTCGAGGTGTTTGAGCATCTGCGCTTCGAAGCGCCGAGCCAGCGCCTGACGCGGCAGACTCTGCACCTGACTGAGATTGCGCAGGCCCATGCGCGACAACGCCGTGGCCACGCTTGGTTCCAGGCCGACGCGGTCGACCGGTAACTGGCCGAGGTGATGCTGCAAAGCCTCGCCGTCGGGCACCACCAAGCCGTCATAGGCGTTGGCCAGCACCCGCGCCGCCACCGGGTTCGGTGCGGCAACGATGCGATGACGGAAACCCAGATCGCTCAGTTCCTTGCGCAACCGTGCTTCGAACTGTGCCCAGGAACCAAACAGACCCAGGCTGGATTCGATCTCGAACACTACGGTGCGCGGGTAATGCACGCTGACCTGCGCGCTGAAACCGTAGGCCCACGCGGCGAGAAACTGCTGCCAGTGCTCGACCTCGGCAGCCTCGTAATCGGCGGTGGCAAAACCCTTGCTCATGGCCTGCGCAGCGGTCATCGACTGGCCGGGACGCAAACCGAGTTTGCGTGCCGCCGGGTTGACCGCTTGCAATACACGGCGCTGGGCCGGGCCGTTGAGCAGCACCAGCGGTTCATCAGGATCGGGGCGCTGACGCAGCACGGCGTCGAGGGCCAATTGCGGGAACAGAATACACACCCAGCGCATGGCGACCTCAATGACCCACGGCAAAGGCAATCGGCGCCGCACGCGCCAAACCGCCACGGCACTTGAGCACGCGCAACTGCGCAGGTTTGGCGTCGATGGCGATGCGCAACGCCGCCGGTGACGGATTGACTGCTTCACTCAACGGGCGCCAGGCAAACGCCAAGGTCTGGCCGGTTTCCGCCGCCACCTGCAAACGGCGCAATGCGCGGTCATCGGCCTTGTGCGGCCAGCACAACACCGCGCCACAACTGCCTGAACGCAGGCACTGTTCCGCCGCCCACAAGGCATCGCGCTCGCTGGCCTGAATCACCGACAACTGGCGCAAATCGACCCCGGCGTTTTCCCACGCCTGCGGGTACGGCACAAACGGTGGCGCCACCAGCACAATGCGCTCGCCCGCCGCCGACAACCGCGCCAGCGTCGGCCAGACCAGTTGCAGCTCACCAACACCGGGGCCGGCCAACAGGATTTCGCTCAGCGCCGCCTCCGGCCAGCCACCGCTGGGCAATGCCGCGTCCAGCGCGGCGTGCCCGGTCGGTTGCGGGCTGGCAGCGGGTGGCGCAGGCCGGCCTTTCCAGACCTGGCCGCCATTGAACAGCGTATCCAACGCAACGACGGCGCCCATCAGCCTTGCCTCACCAGACCACAGAACACCCCTTCGATGGCCAGATCCTGATCATCACGCACGACAATCGGCTGGTACGCCGGGTTGCGCGGCAACAGCCGCACTTCAGCGCCGAGCCGTTCGAAGCGTTTGATGGTGACTTCACCGTCGAGCCGCGCCACCACGATCTGGCCGTTGAGCGCTTCGGGATTGCGCCGCACGCCGACCAGATCACCGTCGAGAATGCCGTCCTCGATCATCGAATCGCCCTGCACCCGCAGCATGTAGTCGGGCGTGCGCGAGAACAGCGCCGGGTCGAGCAGCAAGCGGCTATGGATGTCGGCATCGGCGCCAATCGGCGCACCGGCAGCGACGCGGCCGAGCACGGGGATGTCGAGCAGCTCCGGGCGCGGCGGTTGCCCGAGCAGGCGAATGCCGCGGGCCTGATGCGGATTGACCTCGATAAACCCGGCTTCGGTGAGCGCGAGCACATGCTTGCGCGCCACGCTGCGCGAGGCAAAACCAAAAGCCTCGCTGATTTCAGCGAGGCTTGGGGGCTGACCGTGTTCGGCGATTCGATCGCGGATAAACGTCAGGATGGCGGTACGGCGGGGAGTCAGATTGGTCATGGAGTACATTTGTACTCCTGTAGGATTTTCCTGACAAGCGCCGCCAGTCGGCCTATGCCGACGTTGATTTGATCGTTCCCACGCTCCGCGTGGGAATGCAGCCCGTGACGCTCCGCGTCACTGGACGCAGAGCGTCCCCAGAGGCGTTCCCACGCAGAGCGTGGGAACGATCAGTGCGGGGGTGTCAGTTAAGGCCGCGTTCGGCGAGGAATTCGGCGATGTAGTCGATGAAAGCAACGACCTTGGCCGTGGCCCGGCGGTGGCTCGGGTACACCGCGAGAATGTGCGGGCCAAAGGTGTCCGGATCGATCTCGTAATCGGCCATGACCCGCACCAGCCGCCCGTCGGCAATGTACGGTGCGGCGCTCCACAGCGGCGTGTGCAGCAAACCGCGCCCGGCCAGGGCACTGGCCAGCAACAAATCGTAATTGTCACTGCGCAACAGCGGATTCGCCGGTTGCGCCAGGCTCAAGCGCTGCCCGTCGCGCTCGGCCCACCAGAATTCGCGGCTAAGCAACGGGTGCTGATAGAGCAGCCATTCATGCTGTTCAAGGGTTTGCGGATTCACTGGCAAGCCCTTGCGCGCGAGGTATTCCGGGCTGCCGCACAAGGCCAGACGATTGCTGCCGACCACCCGTGCAATCAGCCCCGGCAAATCATCGTGGCCTTCGCGCAATGCCAGGTCGTAGCCACTTTCCAGCAAATTGACGAAGGCATCGCACAGGTCCACTTGCAGGCTGATCTGCGGGTATTGCTGCAAAAAGCCGTCACACACCTGATCGAGAAACGCCCGCCCATACGCCAGCGGCGCGGTGATTTTCAGGCTGCCGCGCAAACCGTGCTGCAACTGCTCGATTTCCTCGCTGGCCTCGTCCAGCCGCTGCAGCACCAGTCGCGCGGTTTCCAGGTACACCCGGCCAATTTCAGTGAGCAAAATCCGCCGCGTGCTGCGCTCAAACAGCCGTGCGCCGAGCTCCGATTCCAGGTGATTGACCGCTTTGGTCAGCGCCGACGGGGTCTTGCCCAACTGCTCGGCGGCGCGGCTGAAACTGCCGAGTTGCGCAGTGACGACGAACATTTTCAAAGCACCCAACTTGTCCATGCTTTTTCCATTCAGGCAAAAACGTTTTTCGTGAGGGAGGCGTTCTGTCCGGCGCCACCAGCCACTAATCTCGCGATCAGACGCAATAACAAGGAAATCTTCAATGAAAAGATTCATCCCGAGTCTGCTGGTAGCCGCTGTAAGTTTTGCCTCGATGGAAGCCATGGCAGCACCTGATCTGATCCTGCTCAACGGCAAGATTTTCACCGCCGACCGCGCGCAACCCAAAGTACAAGCGCTGGCCGTGGAGAACGGCAAAGTGCTGAAAGTCGGCAGCGATGCGCAGATCAAAGCCTTGATCGAACCCGGCACAAAAGTCATCGATCTCAAGGGCAAAGCGCTGATGCCCGGTCTGATCGACAGCCATTCCCACGCGATTTTCGGCGGACTGGAAATGGTCTCGGCGAACATGGAAGACGAAGTCGTCGACCTCGACGAACTGCAAAAACGTCTGCGCGCCTGGCGTGAAGACGGCAAGGCCAGACACGGTGATGTGTTAAGCATCGCTGGCATGAGTTCGGTTTATTGGGCGCAGGCCGAAACCATGGGCAACACCTTCAACAGTGGCGAATGGGCCAATGTGCCAGTGGTATTTATCGGCAGCGACCACCATACGGCGTGGGCCAACAATGTGATGCTCAAGCGCGCCGGCATCGACGCGGCGCTACTGAAAACCCTGCCCGACGCGGAAAAAGACACCATCGGCAAACTGGCCAACGGTGAGCCAAACGGCTTTGTGGTCGACGCCGGTTGGGATCGGGTCGCCTCGAAAATGCCGGTGCCAAGCCCCGCCGACATGTTGAACGCCGCCAAATCAGCGGTGCGCTACAACAACAGCCTCGGCATCACCGCGTGGATGGATCCGGCCGCCAACGCCGCACCGGGCGAAGCAGTGTTCGCCCTCAAACCCACCGAGAAAACCGTCGGCGTGCTACCGGCCTATAAAGCACTGTCGGAAAGCGGCGACATGAGCGTGCACGTCGCCGCGCTGCTGGTGGCCAACCCGAAAAGCGTGCCGGCCGACCTCGACACGCTGGACAAGGTGCGCCAGCAATTTCAGGGCATCCCCAACCTGACCCTGCCCGGGATCAAGATCTTCGCCGACGGCGTGATCGAGTTCCCGGCGCAGAGCGCGGCGATGATCGATCCGTACAGCAACTCGCACAAACAGGGCGAACTGCTGATCGACCCGCAACATTTCGGCGAACTGGTCAGTGCCATCGACCAGCGCGGCTGGCTGGTGCATATCCACGCGATCGGCGACCGCGCGGTGCGTGAGTCACTGAACGGCATCGCTCAGGCACGCAAGGATCGCCAGAGCGGCGTGACCCACTCGATCACTCACCTGCAAATGGTCAACCCGCAAGAGTTCGCCCGCTTCAAACCGCTCAATGTCATCGCCTCGATGCAACTGCTGTGGGCTAGCGCCGACGATTACACCACCGACATGATCAAACCCTACGTCAGTGCCCTCGCCTTTCGCTATCAATATCCAGCGCACTCGTTGCTGAAACAGGGCGCGACGATTGCCGGCGCCAGTGACTGGCCGGTGTCGACGCCGAATCCGTTCAATGCCATGGCCCAGGCGATTACTCGTGTCGGGCCGTTGGGCGTGCTCAACGCCGAGGAACGTCTGGATCGCGACACCATGTTTTATGCCTACACCGTTAATGCGGCGCGCACGATTGGCCTGGAAAAACAGATCGGCTCGCTGACGCCGGGTAAACAGGCGGATTTCATCGTGCTCGATCGCGATGTGTTCAGCGTCGACAACAAGGCCCTGCATGACACCCGGGTGTTGCAGACCTGGTTCGGCGGCCGTCAGGTCTACGCCGCCACTCAATAACAACAAAATCCCCTGTAGGAGTGAGCCTGCTCGCGATAGCGGTGTGTCAGACAACACATCGACACCTGACACACCGCTATCGCGAGCAGGCTCACTCCTACAAGGTTTTCGTACTGCCCAAAAATAATCACAACATCGGGACTTCACATGAAAGCCTTGCCCCTGTTCGCCCTGAGTTTCTTGAGCGTGCTGCCCTTGAGCAGCCAAGCGATCCCTTTGAACGATGATTTTGCGCTGTTGGTCGACCTGACCCTGGCCAGCGATTACCGCACCCGCGGCATCTCGCAAACGCAAAATGACCCAGCGGTGCAGGCCGGTCTGACTCTCGCTCACAGCAGCGGTCTGTACCTCGGTGCGTGGAGTTCCAACGTTGATTTCGGCGGTGGTCTGAAAACCCGGCAGGAGGTCGATTACTACGGCGGTTGGCTGTGGCAGGCGACCGAGGAGGTCAGCCTCGATCTGGGCTACATCAAGTACGCCTACCCCAAGGAAAGCCAGTTCAACCAAAGCGAGGTCTACGGGATTCTCGGAGTTTATGGGGTGAAACTGGCGGCGTATTACTCCAGCGATGCACCGGGGATCGATAGCCAGCAGAACTCGCTCTATACCTACATCAGTTATGAAACTGAATTGCCGTACGATTCAGGCTTGAAGCTGCGTTACGGCAATATGGATTTCAAGGATCCGCATTTGTATTCGGCGTCCGGTAGCGCCGAAGAGTCGTACCGCGAATGGGAGGTGAAACTCACCCACAATCTGGCGGGGGTGGTGTTGGGCCTGAGCTACATCGACACCGATCTCTCACAAACCCAATGTCTGAGCAACTGGGGTTTCAAAGACGTCTGCACCGCCACCGTCGTTGCCAGCGTCAGCAAATCTTTCTGAAAAAACGCTGACCACCTGTGGGAGCGAGCCTGCTCGCGAAGGCGGTATATCAGTCGCCATCAATGCTGAATGAACCACCGCATTCGCGAGCAGGCTCGCTCCCACATTTGGATATTTGTCGGGTTAAGAATTGAGTTGTGCCAGATAGGGCCACGGGTAGATGCCGCGCTGATGGCCGTCGCTGAACACCAGTTGCACGCCGTAGCCCTGGGGGTTGAGTTCGATCAGGCGTACGCGGTCATCGACCATGGGCGTCAGACCTTTGAGGCGAAACGCGCGGCATTGCGAGCACGGGCATTGGCGGCGCAGTTCGGCGTGGTTGAGCTGTTGTTCGCGGCCATCCGGCCAGCTCAGGCGTAGCGTCCCTTCACTCTGTGAATTACCCACCGACAGCGGGTTCATTGCAATTGACTCAAGGCAATGCGCACGGCTTTGCGCACTTCCGGGTCGCCGTCGTCCTTGGCGGCCTGTAATGCCGCCACAGCACCACGATCATTCAATTCACCCAAGGCCAGCGCGGCCTCTTTGCGCAGGTTGCTGATGCGATGGCCGAGGGTCTCGATCAACGCGTCCAGCGCTGGAGCGAAACGCAGCCGACCGAGGCTGCGAGTGGCGCGCAGGCGAACTTGCCAGTAATCGTCGCTCAAGGCTTCGACCAGCGCCGGGCCCGCGTCGCGGTGGCCGACTTTGCCCAGTGTCGTTGCGGCTTCTTCGCGCACTTGCCAGGCATTGTCCTGCAAGGCCTGGCGCAGGGCCGGGAGGACTTCGGCGCTGGAGGCCAAACCGAGGGCACCGGTGGCCGCGCGGCGCACTTCGGTGTCCGGATCGTCACTGGCCAATCGCGCCAGGGCTGGCAGTGCGTCGAGTTGCTTGAGCCAGCCGAGCACGCCCACGGCTTCGCGACGGACATTGGCGTCGGCATCGTTCAATGCCGCGACGGCTGAAGGAGCCGCTTCAGCGAAACGCAACTCGCGCAAGGCGCGAAACGCGGCGATACGCACGCTGACGTCAGCGTGATCGGTCCACGGCAGAATCACCCGCCCCGCTGCTTCAGTCTTGAGCAGACTCAAGCTCTGCGCAGCAGCGGATTGCACGGCGGGCGACGAGTCGGTCAGCGCCTCGCACAAGGCTTGCACAACGTCTTCATCCTCCCAGGCCTCCAGCAAACGCGCGGCTTCAGCGCGGACTTCTTCAGCAGAATCCTGGCCGAGGCGATCGACCAGCCAGAGCAAGCCATCCGGCTCTTCGAGATCGGCCAGATCAATCAGCGCAATGCGCCGCACGCCGGCGTCTTCAGCGGTCAGGCGCGGTTGCAGATCGAGAATGTCTTGGTTATCGGTCACAGCAAAAATAGAGGTCATAGGGCAAATCGCGGCAAAGGGTTTTCGGGAGGCAGGCCGAGCGGATTGAGGCGCGGCAGCGGTCGGTCATCGTCGTGGCGCAGCAGGTCGAGACAGTGGCGTTTGAGGCGCGAGAATTCAGGACTGGTGACCAGTTCGCTGGTGCGTGGCCGGGCGAAATCCAGGCGCAAGTCTTCGATGATTCGCCCCGGTCGTGCGCTCATCACCAACAAGCGGTCGGCGAGGAACAGCGCCTCGTCGATGTCGTGAGTGACGAACACCACCGTGGTGCGGATCCGCGTCCAGATGTCCAGCAACAGTTCCTGCATGTTCAAACGAGTCAGCGCATCCAGCGCGCCAAACGGTTCGTCCATCAGCAGTAAACGCGGACGGTTGACCAGCACTCGGGCGATTTCGACGCGTTGCTGCATGCCGCCGGAGAGTTGATCGGGCCAGCGCTCGGCGAAACCTTCGAGGCCGACCAGTTTGAGGATGTCATCGGCAGCGCGATGCCGTTCAGCCTTGCCGATGCCGCGCATCTTCAGGCCAAAGGCAACGTTGTCGCGAACCGTGCGCCACGGAAACAGCGTGTGATGCTGGAACACCATGCCGCGCTGCGGTGAAGGACCGGACACCGCGGCGCCATCGACTTTCAGGCTGCCGGCGTGCGCCTGCAGATGCCCGGCCAACGCACCGAGCAAGGTCGATTTACCGCAACCGGACGGGCCAAGAATGCAGACGAACTGGCCCGGTTCGATCTGGCAATCGAGTTCGCGCACCGCTTCGAACGCTTCCCGCCCTGCGCCGAGAACGATGGACATTTGGCGAATGTCGATCCGCCCTTCCGGGGTTTGCATCACGCTCATCAGGCTTTTCCTCGCGGTCGATGCCAAGGCGTGAACAACCCGCCCAGACGTTTGATCAGCAGACTGCTGCCCATGCCCAACACGCCGATCAGCAGCATGCCGACGACGATGTCGGCGTAGTTCTGAATGGTGTAGGACTCCCAGGTGTAGTAACCGATGCCGAACTGGCCGGAGATCATTTCCGCGGTGACCAGACAGAACCACGAAGTGCCCATGCCGATCGCAAGACCCGTGATGATGCTGGGTGCGGCGCCGGGCAGGATCACTTCGAGCAGGATTGCGCGGCGCCCTGCCCCGAGGCTTTTCGCTGAGGCGATCAGGCGTGGGTCGACGCCTTCGACGCCGTGCACGGTGTTGAGCAGGATCGGGAACAGCGCGCCGGTGAAGGTGATGAAGACCATCGACAGCTCGGACGATGGGAACATCAGGATGGCCAATGGAATCCATGCCACGGCGGGGATCGGGCGCAGGACTTCGAGGGGTGGCAGCAGCAGGTCTTCGGCCCATTTTGAACGGCCGATGGCCAGGCCGAGGGCGATGCCGATGACTAGTGCAGCGAGGTAACCGGCGAAGACGCGGCTGAGGCTGGCGGTGAGGTGTTGCAGGAGCTTGCCGGAGTCGCCGAGGCCCAATGCGGCTTCGATCACCGCGATGGGTGTCGGCACGTTGGCGAAGGTGACGAGGCCGAGGTTCCAGTGGTGGCTGGCGGCGAGTTGCCAGAACAGCAGGCAGAGCAGCAGTGAGGCGGCTCTTGATGTCCAGCGGATGGGTGTTTTCATGGAGCGGGTTTCCAGTTCTGGATCTGTGTTGTGGTTGAGATTTACCCCCCTCACCCCAGCCCTCTCCCCCCAAGGGGGGGCGAGGGGGAAAGGGAGCCGATCTCCGAGCTTTTCAAAACCTGCGCTCAGCTTGAAAGGGAGCTGATCTTCACGCCTTTCAAACCTGAGTTCGGCTCAAGAAGGAGCCGATCTTCATGCCTTTCAAACCTGAGTTCGACTCGGTATTTCAGGTCGGCGTACCTTGCCCAAACACCGCGGTCAGTCCCCTCTCCCTTTGGGAGAGGGCTAGGGTGAGGGGCTTTTGATCTTCAATCAGCGAGCAGCAACCGCTTGGGTCGTGGCATCGCTGAAGTCAAAAACCTTGCCACCCTGTGCCGAGGCATATTGCTGAGCCTGCCCCTTAAGCAAAAACGCACTTAACCGTCCCTTCGCATCACTGGCAAACCACGCCTGCTCGGCGAGCAACTTGATCCCGCTGTCACTGGCCTGCGCATACACCGCGCGAATGGTTTTGCCTTCCTGCTTCAATGCGGCGAGTGCAGCGAACGCCTCTTCCGCAGACGCGTACTGCCGCACCTTGCTCTCACCGCGCACCCAGATTTCTGCAACGTGGCTAAAGTCAGTGATCGCTTTACCGGTAGCCTTCAACGGTGTCTGCGCGTAGTTGGCCAACTGCGCCGAGTAATCCAGATTCGACGCCTTGAACGCCGCACGGATGTACTGATCGTCAATAAACGTATTCAGATCGAGCCCACGATCAGCCTTCTTCAACAGCTTCAACGTATCGATGGCCGTACCAACCGCCTGACGATATTCCGGCTTCCAGCTCAGGTCGCGGGTCTGCACGCCGAGCGGGCCGTGGAACAGGTAATTCACCTCGGCATCGACGCCGGTGACTTTGGCGATCAGCTCGCTGTACTTCTCAGGCTCGGCGGCGAGCAATTGATTGGCCTCGATACTCGCGCGCAGGTACGCGACGACGACTTCCGGGTACTTCTTCGCATACGCCTGATCCACCAGCGCACCATGGAACGTCGGCGCATTGGCCTGAGCGCCGTCATAAATCTTGCGGGCGAAACCCCGGCTCGGGAACAGTTCGGCGAACGGCACAAAATCAGCGTGGGCGTCGATCTTGCCGGCCTGCAACGCGGAGCCGGCGACTTCCGGCGGCTGGGCAATGATGTTGACGTCCTTGAGCGGATCCCAGCCCTGCGCCGCTACCGCGCGCAGCAACATGCCGTGGGCGGTGGAAGCGAACGGCACAGAAATCGTCTTGCCTTTGAGTTCGCTGAGCGCCTGCACGCCGGACGCGCTCGGCACAACGATGCCGTTGCCGCTGCCCTTGATGCTCCCCGACAACACGCTGATAAACAGGCTGTGCTTGCCGGCGGTTTCAAACGCGACACCGTTGAACGCACCGGGAAAATCGGCCATGGCGCCGAAGTCGAGTTTGCCGGCGACCATCTCGTTGGTCAGCGGCGCGCCGCTGGTGAAGTTCTTCCACTGCACGTCGTATTTGGCGTCTTTGTAGGCGCCGTCGTGGGGCAAATATTTGTCGAGCAGACCGAGCTCACGAATCAACAAGCCGCCGGCGGCGCAGTTGATGGTGGTGTCCTGGGTGCCGATGGCGATACGGATGGTTTCGGCCGAGGCCGACACGGTGAACGAAGCCAGTACCAGACCGGCGATTGCTGCACGCAACATGGTTGTTTCCCCTCGAATCATTTATTTGAGTTCGTCTCCGCCGCGATCAGGGCGCGGTGGGAAACGAGGGGTTTTCGGTGAATCCAGCGTCCGGGTATTTCCGGATGGCTAATGGCTTGCCACAAATCCAATGTAGGAGTGAACCTGCTCGCGATAGCGGTGTGTCAGGTAGCACATCTACATCTGACCCACCGCTATCGCGAGCAGGCTCACTCCTACAGGGGAAAACGTTTCAACGCAGGAGATAGGGGATATCGACTTTGACGGCACCCGTCGGGCAATCCTTCTCGCACGGCATGCAGTACCAGCATTCATCGAACGCCATATAGGCCTTCTGCGTCGCCGGGTTGATCGCCAGCAAGTCCATCGGGCAAACGTCGACACACACGGTGCAGCCCTTTTCGGCGATGCATTTGTCCTCGTCCACGGTGACGGGGGCGTTGGAGCGGAAGAAGATTTCCTGAGCTTGATAGGCCATGGTTCGGACTCTTTGATTTATTGATGTATCAAGCGGCGAAAGCGCCGACCCGCAAGCGGTCGTAAGCCTGCATTTCCTCGGCATCAAGCGGGATGATGTAAGGCTCGACGGCTTTCTTGAAACTGGTCATCTGGCCGTCATCGCCCTTCTTCAGATGGCAATGGCAGAACCATTCACTGTCGTCGCGCTGCGGGTGATCGACGCGATAGTGGTACAGGCCCCAGCGGCTTTCGGCACGGAACAACGAGGCGCGCGCGGCCATTTCGGCGCAGTCGCGGATCACGCTGGTTTCCATCGCGCGCATCAGTTCGTGGGCGTTGTTGGCCTTCATCTGCTCGAGATCGCGTTCGATGTCGCTGAAGCGTTGCAGGCCGATTTGCATCTTCTTGGTGACTTTCGGCGGTTGCAGGTAATCGTTGACGAAGCGCCGCAGCTTGTATTCGACCTGGGCCGGCGGCAGACCGTGCTCACGATCCAGCGGTGCGTAGACCCGGGCCTTTTCCTTTTCGATCTGCTCGGCATCCAGCGCAGAAAACTCGCGCCCGGCGACAAAGTCGGCGGCGTTATGCCCGGCGAACCAGCCGTAGGTGAAGGCACCGAGCATGTAATTGTGCGGCACGGCAGCCATGTCACCGGCCGAGTACAAACCTTTCACCGAGGTTTCTGCCCGCTCGTTGACCCACACGCCGGACGCCGAGTGACCGCTGCAAAAGCCGATTTCGGAAATGTGCATTTCGACCATCTGCGTGCGGTAATCGGTGCCGCGATTGGCGTGGAATTGACCACGGCTCGGGCGCTCGTTGCTGTGCAGAATCTCCTCGATGTTCTGGATGGTTTCCTCGGCCAAGTGATCGAGCTTGAGGAACACCGGGCCGTTGCCGCTCTCCAGTTCCTGGTGGAATTCCCACATCATCTGCCCGCTCCAGTAGTCGCACTCGATGAAGCGTTCGCCCTTGTTGTTGGCGGTGTAGCCGCCCAACGGGCCGGTGACGTAGGCGCAGGCCGGGCCGTTGTAATCCTTGATCAGCGGGTTGATCTGGAAGCATTCGAGGTTGGCCAGTTCGGCGCCGGCGTGATAGGCCATCGCGTAGCCGTCGCCGGCATTGGTCGGGTTCTCGTAGGTGCCCATCAGGTAGCCCGACGACGGCAGACCGAGGCGTCCGGCGGCACCGCAGGCGAGGATCACGGCTTTGGCCTTGATCACATGAAAGTCGGCGGTGCGGCAATCGAAGCCCATCACACCGTTGACGGTGCCCTCCGCGTCAGTCAGTAACCGCGTGCACACGAGGCGATTGGTGATGCTCACTCGCGCACGTTTCAACTGGCGATAAAGGACTTTTTTGATGTCGTGCCCTTCCGGCATCGGCAGCACGTAGGCGCCCATGTGGTGGACTTTTTTCACCGCGTAATCGCCGGTTTCGTCTTTCTCGAACTTCACGCCCCAACGGTCCAGCTGCTCGATGGTTTCAAAGCTGTGGGTGGCGTAGGCGTAAACGGCGGCTTGATTGACGATGCCGTCGTTGGCGATGGTGATTTCCTTGGTGTACTGCTCCGGTGTCGAGTGGCCGGGAATGATCGCGTTGTTCAGGCCGTCCATGCCCATGCTGATCGCGCCGCTGCGTTTGACGTTGGCCTTGTCGACCAGCAACACGCGCAAGTCGCGGTTGTTTTCCTTGGCCTTGATCGCGGCCATCGGGCCAGCGGTGCCACCGCCGATGACGACGATGTCGTATTCCTGTTCGAGAACGTTGCGGGTCATGCCTGCTCCCCTTTTTGCCGGTCGATCCGCAGGCGGTACTGGAACGCATCGCCACGGTAGTAAAGGTGTTCGAAGTCCAGCGGCTGGCCTTGGGCGTCGTGGGTCAGACGTTCGATGCGCATGATCGGCGAGCCGGCCTCGACGTTCAGCGCCTGGGTCAGGTCGCTGTCGGCCAGCACCGCGTCGATGGCCAGATCGGCGTGGCCGAGGGCGATGCCGCAGTCGTTTTCGAGGATCAGGAAGATGTCGCGGGTGACCAGATCGGCCTTCTCCAGACGCTCGCCGACGGCTTTCGGCAGGTAAGTGATTTCCAGCGAGATCGGCTCACGGTTGATCAGCCGTACACGTTTGATCTGCGCGACGGTCTCGCCCTCGGCGATCTGCAAACGCTCGGCGACACGCTTGTCGGCCGGGATGAATTTGAAGCTGCGCAGGCGGTTGATCACCTCGTAGCCACGGCCGGTCATCGACTCGGCGAGGCCTTGCAGGCTGCTGACGTTCTGAAAGGTTTTCGGCTTGGCGACGAAGGTGCCTTTGCCGTGGATCTTGAAGATCAGCCCTTCCTTTTGCAGATCGCCGAGCGCCTGGCGCACGGTGATGCGGCTGACTTTGAACAGTGCACCGAGTTCGCTCTCGGAGGGCATCTGGCTGTCTTGCGGGTATTCGCCGTCGAGGATCCGCGCACGGAGGACGTCGCGCAGCTGGGTGTGCAGCGGGACACTTGATAAGGAGAGCGGGCTTAAAGAGAGAACGTTATCGGTCATCACGGGATCACTTGTTATAACGAGTTATGACGTGATCTTAGAGTTGTTATGACAAGGTTGAGAAATACCGAATGGGCATAACCTTAGATGCTTCACACGATCGCTTTTTGTAGGAGTGAGCCTGCTCGCGATAGCGATCGGTCAGTCATTGATGTGTTGTCTGACACACCGCTATCGCGAGCAGGCGAAGGCCTACAGGGGAGTTATGTGCTACTGGCGTTTGAGGATCTGGTCCATGACCCAGTCGGTCTTGAGCGCATGTTCGGCGACGGCGGGATGTTGTGAGTCGCCACGAATATGCGCATTCATGCCCAGCACGTGATGCCACTGAATGTGCTCGTGATGGGGGATTTCCAGGCTGATGTGTTCATCGGCCTGCAACTGCACCGGATGTTCATCAAACACCGAAAAACTGATCCGCCCAAGGCTGCCGATGATCTCGACCCGATCCTCACGCCGATCCGCAACAAAGCTCCAGCAGCCCATGCCCAGCGCCCCGGAGGCGAAACGCCAACTGGCGCTGACCGCGTCTTCTGCCGCATACAACCCGGCCTGACGCGCGGTGAAACCGGCGATGTCGACAATGTCGCCAAGCAAATACTGGAACAGGTCAAAGCCATGACTGGCCAGATCAGCGAAGTACCCGCCACCGGCTACCGCCGGATCGGTGCGCCAGTTGTCGCGACCGTCCATATCTGCCGGCGATGGCGCTTTGGTCAGCGTCCAGCTCAAGTGCCGCACGTCACCAATGCGTCCCTCCTCCAACCATTGCCGCACCTGCGCAAAACGCGGCAATGAGCGACGGTAGTAGGCAACGAACAGGTGCAAACCGGCCTCGGCAAACGCCTGTTGCATCTCGCGACTTTGCCCGGCGTTCAGCGCCATCGGTTTTTCCACACAGCAATGTTTGCCGGCCGCGGCGACTTTCAGGCTGTAGGCGTGGTGGCTGTCGGGTGGCGTGGCGATGTACACCGCGTCCACCTCGGGATCGTTGATCAGCGCATCGACATCGGTGTAGACCCGGGCGATGCCATGGCGCGCGGCGTAGTCAGTCACCGCCTCAAGCCGTCGGCCCATCACCGCCACCAAGGCCGAACCGGGCACCTTGTAGAAGGCCGGCCCGCTCTTGCGTTCAGTGACATCACCGCAACCGATCATACCCCAGCGCACCACGTTCATTTTTCAGTCCCTTTTTTTCAAGATCAGCCAATGCGCAAAGCGCGCAAATCGAGGTGACCGTCCTTCAGCGGCGGGCACCAGTAGTAGCCGCCAGTAATCGGTCGGCTGATGCGATACAGGCCATCGGTGATGCCGTCTTCCAGACCGCTCATACGGCGCAGTTGCGCTTCGAAGGCATCCAGCGAGAAACCGAAAGCGAGGAACATCAGGCCGGCGCGATCACCTTCGATCCACGGCATCGAGCGGCGCACGACAAACGCTTCCGGCGCGAAGCTTTCCTGCGCGGTGCGTTTGACGTGGGCGGAGATTGGCGCATCGTCAATCTCTTCGTTGTCGCTGAGGCGACGGCCCATGATGTTGTCTTTGTCCTCGGACGAGAGTTTGTGGAAACCCTTGAGGTCGTGCTGCCACTGCTGGATCGCGGCGAAGCTGCCGCCGACCATGCCGTCAGTGCCTGCACTTTGCAGAGCGGCGGCGATGGCGGCGTCATCGTGGGGGTTTTCGGTGCCGTCTTCATAGCCAGTCAGATCGTGGCCGTCCTTGTGGCGGAAGGCTTCCTGCATTTCTACCAGGCGCAGGGCCGGGGCCAGTGCGGCTTCGAGGGCGTTGCAGCGGTTGAGCAGGTCACCACGGTCGACGCCGTGCAGCCAGACCCATAGCGCGTGTTGGGTCGAGGGGTTCTCGACGCCGACACCCGTCATGGCCGGAAAGCTGCGCAGGCCGTCGATCTGCACGTTAAGGGCTTTGGCCAGGGATTCGCCGAAACCGACCACCGCCGACTGGCCGTCCACCTGATTGATCAGGTTGTCGATCGCCTGCGGCAGGGCTTCCACCGACTCAAGGGCGAAAAACAGGTGACGCGCTTGCGCAGGAACTGGGGTGGCGAGAATGCCCGGCTGGTAGTAACTCATGTGAACTCCTTGGGAAAGTGCGCGGGAGTTTACCTGTGGCCGGAGGGTTTGTGTGGGTTTGGCGGGAGTCAAAAGCCCCTCACCCTAGCCCTCTCCCGGAGGGAGAGGGAACTGATTGGGGGATCTTGAGGATCTGCACCGACTTGAACGTGCTGTACCGAATCCATAATCGACACAGATCTTTCAGGTCGATGCATGACGCAAGACACTCCCGTCGGCTCCCTCTCCCTCCGGGAGAGGGCTGGGGTGAGGGAATGATCGAGGTGAGACACCGAATTGAGCGTGCACCTGTGAATCCAAAATCGACACAGATCTTTCAGGTCGATGTAACTCGCAAGACACTTCGGTCGGCCCCCTCTCCCTCCGGGAGAGGGCTGGGGTGAGGGTTAGCGTCATTACGCCAGGCACTCGGACTCAACCCCGTCCAGCGCTTGAACGCCCGGCGAAAACTGCGCACATCGCTGTACCCGACTTCCTCGGTAATCCGCTCGATCGGCATATCCGGATTGGCCAACAGACTCAGCGTCCGCGCCTGGCGCACCTGTTCCAACAAAGCCTCGAACGTCAGCGCATGCTCGGTCAACCGCCGGCGCAAGGTACGGCTGCTCATATTCAAATCACCAGCAATCTTTTCAATATGGCTGCCGCTGCTCAGATCCCGGGCAATCGCCCGCTCCACGGCCTGAATCAAATCAAGTTTCTGATGCACCTGCGCTGCTTCCAGTTCCAGCAACGCAACGGCCTGACGCAGCGCCAGCGAATGATGATTGGGCAGATTCACGTCCAGCCACTGCGCATCGATCAGCATGCGATTGTGCAGACAGCCGAAGCGCACCTGCGGCCCGAGCAAACGCTGGTATTCGCTCAGATAATCCGGCGCGGCATGCACGAATTCCACGGCAATCGCCTTGAACTCAGCCCCGACCAGTGCGCGGCCATACACCAGCAGGCTGGCAAAAAACTCCTCGACCGCAAACACCTGCACATCGGCAAATGGCAGACGACATTCAGCATCGAGATGCACCTGCCCGTCGACCACATCGACGCTGGACACCACAATTCCACCCGAGGTGTGTTGGTGACGAATCCCCAGCGCAAAGGCATCGCGCAAGCTCTTGCACAGCGACAGCACATGCCCAAGCAGACCCAAAGTACCGAGTACATTCTGCGCCCCGACCCACAGCCCCAAGCCCTGATTGGGCAACACTTTGAGTGCGCGCTGAATCATCGCCACCGCCTGACGATAAGAAATCCGCTGCGCCGGATCCTGCAGATCCTCAAGGGTAAAACCCAGCCCACGGCACAGGCTCTGCGGATCGATGCCTTTGTTCTGCGCAACTTCGGCGAGGGTTTGCAAAAGAAATGGCGAGACCAGCGCCAATTCGAAGGTCGGGTCTTGGACTTTTACATTCATGGGGGCTGACATTCCGGATCACGCTTGATTGTTATTTTTGTAACCGGTTATGTCGAAGGAAGTTAGCACAGGGTTGGCCGACTGTCCGCAGAAGTCCCCCTAACTGTCCGCCAATACCCTGCCCCGCCGGGCGCCAAGCGCTTATTTCTATAGTGCCGGGCGTGCCGCGTGCCGGCGTTGCGCCCAAAACACAATAATAATGAGGACGGATATGCACCCGAACCGCGCGACATTGCCCCTGCGCCTGGCCTTTTCCTTGCTGGGTTGCGCCGTGACCGTACCGGCGCTGGCCACCGAAGCCGGGGTCGACAACATCGGCACCGGCACCGACGGTTTCTTCATGCTGCCGCTGGAAGTCGACAGCCTTCCGGAGAACATGGTTGCGTTCAACCTCTACTACAACCACTACAAGGCGCGAAAGCTCAACATCAGCTCGTTCGGCGGCAAGGTGCCGAATGTCGAAATCGAGTCCACCGCGGTGATCCCGCGCATCGATTACTTGAGTCCGGTGCGGGTGTTCGGCGGACGCCTGGCCGGCTACATTGCCCAGCCCTGGCTGAAGCAGGAAGTCTCGGTGTTCGGCTTGAGCGACACCCGCGAAGGCATGGGCGATACCACCTTCGCACCGATCATTCTGTGGGACATGGGCAAGCACCTGACCCTCGGTGCCGCCGTGGAAGTCACCGTGCCCACCGGCAAATACAGCGTCGATCGACTGGCCAACACCAGTAACAATTTCTACACGTACAAGCCGCTGTTCTCGTTTACCTGGCTGCCGACTGAACGCACCGAAGTCTCGATGAAGACCACCTACAGCTTCAACGAGAAAAACAAAGACACCGACTACAAGTCCGGGCAGATCTTCCACTTCGATTATTCGGCCAGCTACAAGATCACCGACGACCTGATGCTCGGCATCAACGGCTACTACCTCAAGCAAACCACCGACGACAAACAGTTCGGCCACACCGTGCAGTTTGCCGGACAGGACGTCGATGACGGCGTGCGCGGCAAAGTGTTCGCGATTGGCCCGGCGCTGCACTTCACCTTTCTCAAGTACGCCAGTGCGGAGATTCGCTGGGCCAAGGAATTTGATGTGGAGAACCGCCCGGAAGGCGAAATGTTGTGGGCGAAGGTGAGTATTCCCTATGCGTTCTGAGTGCATTTGTAGGAAAGCGCACCTGGATTTGTAGCCTGAAAACCTGAAAACCGCATGGGTGGAATACGCCTACAGCGGCGGTCGAGATTACCGGACAACAGAGGGAAACGTCTGGCAGATTTAAAGGGTGTGCTTGCAGATACTGGGCTCCGTTATCCCATGGCTCCTCAAGGGCTCATGGGAAGCATCGTCAGCCAGTGACGACAATGGGCCGTTCCCGCCTTAGACTGCTTGAAATTGATCACGGAGGTCATATGAGCATATTGCTTTCCCCGTTTTATTCTGAGTTCGAATCCGAAGAAGAGGCAGAGAGCTACGATCGCTGGTTTCGTGCCAAGGTGCAGGCTGCACTGGATGATCCTCGCCCGGGCATTCCCCATGAGGAAGCCATGGTGCGGCTCGACCAATTATTAGAAGAGAAACGCAAGAATCGACTCGCTGCCGCTTGAATGGAGCGATCAGGCTCTGGACGATCTGGCTGACATTATCGATTACATTGAACAACACAATTCCAACGCTTCAGCGGCTTTGCAGCGCAAGGTGGGTGCAGCAACGCAAAGGCTTTCATCAATTCCCTTTGGTTACAGGTCCGGCCGAGTGCCAGGCACTCGGGAAATGGTGGTCAATTCAAACTATCTGCTGGTCTATCGAGTGAACGGGCGCATCAAAATCCTGACGTTAGTCCACACCCGACAACAATACCCACGAACCTCATAAATATAAAAAAAGGGCGACCAACAGGCCGCCCAAACGTACTACACGAGAGTCTTTTACAACGTCAGTTGCCCACGCTCCTCCTCGGTCAACTGCTGTTTCGCCTGATCATCCAGCGCCCCGGCGCCCAACACCTGCACCGGGCTGTTCGGGTTGTAACCCGGGGCCGGAGCGCGGCTGGCGCCATCGCGCGACGGCGCGAGCTGCTCATTGCCGAAACTCAACACCTGCACGGTAAACACCGACGCCTGATTCTGCCGCGCTGCCGCTTGCTGCTGACGCGCCACGTCTTCCGCCGCTTGGGTGGCCGACGACGCTGCCGAACTGGCCGAAGTAATCGCCCCGGTATTCACCGCCGACACCACCGGCACACCCGTCGCCTTGCCCTGCACCGAAATGTTCGCGGCGTTGACCACCGTCAGCGCGGCGATGTTGACGTTGCCCGACACGCGAATCCCCGCCTCTCCGGCATCGATGGTGCCCAGCGGCGCGATCAGGTCGATGTCGCCCGGTGCCACTTCGGCGATCGGGTTGAGCGTGGCAATACCCGCGCCGGTGCTTGGCACCGACGGCGACAAGGTCACGTTGCCCCAGGTGTCGTAGACGCGTTTCGGCGGGGTGTAGACCACAGTGGTTTTCGAGCCACGACCGGCGTTGATGTCGCCCTCGGCCGACCAGCCGAGAATCGAGCCGCCAAACGTGGTCATGATCCGGCTCTGGCCGAGCAAGATACTGCCCTGCGAATAGAGCTGAATGTTGCCCGACCCCTGAGTGATGATCCCCGCTGTCGACGGTGGCGCCGCGCCTTCGATGCCGAACACCTGACCGCCGCCCGGCGTAAGCATCTGGATGTCGCCGCCGAACAGGGTCTTGACCCCTGCCCCGCCGTACAGCGTGATGTCGCCGTCGTAACGGATCGGATTACCGGCCACATCAGTGGTCGGGAACAACGCAGCGATGGCGTTGCGACCACGCAGATAACTGCCTTGGCGCGGACCGTCGACATCGTTGTATTCCAGGCCGCCGGCACGCAGTTCGGCGAAGTACACCTGGCGGGCGAAGATCGCCTGCTCGGCACTCGGCAGCGCGGCGTAGAACGTCTGTGCCTGCTCTGCGTTGCCGCTGAAGCCGTAGCCGAGGGTCAGCCAGCTCTGCAGCTCGTCTAGGTAGGTCTTGACCACTTTGCCCGGCTGACCGTTGAGCGTGGCATTCGGATCAGCAAGGTTCTGCAGGTTCAGGTAACGCGCGATGAACCTTGTGTAATCCGGCCCCTGCGCGCCCACGCCCGCCTGCAATACCACGCTGGCACCAGGGCGCTGATCCCCGGCAACTATCGAGCCGAGACTGGTGATGCTGGCACGGTTTTCCATGAGGATGTTGCGCCCGGCATTAATGTCCAGCGTACCCGGACCGGCAATATCGAAGCTGCTATAAAGGATGTCTCGTCCTGCCGACACCCGCGATACATCTCGCGGATCGTTATGAACGAACAGGTTGCCGGTCGAGATGATGCCCTCCCGACCCACGCCCATCTCATCGGGCTGCACGGCTGTCGGTTGGCCCAGGTTGGTCCCGGATGCCACGATGTCACGTCCGGCAATCATCCAGACAGGGCCGGCGGCTTCGTACCAGGTGCGTTTCGACGTATCGAAACTCAACGTCTCACCACTGCGTATCCCCACCAGATCGCCTGTCAGGGCATAGAACCGTGCCGGCCCCTGCACATCATTCAAACCGGAAAAGCTGTCGGGTCCAAAAGCGAACAATGGATAACGCAAATTACTGTCCGGTTTAACGCCGTCACTGCCGTAGTTGCTATCGAATGGCGTGTTGGGGTTATTGCTGGCAAAGGCGAGAAATGACGGCCTGAACGGCGTGGCGATGGCCAGCGGGCTGGCACCCGACTGATTGATTGCGTAGCCGCCCGCGTAGATGGAGTCGCCCGCCAACAGTTCGAGTTGTCCGGATGTCGAAGGGGCCAATAACAATGAATAAGCGGTTGTCCGCGACAAGTCGCGCTCGCTGTACGCCGCCGATGGCCCGGCATAAATCGACCCCTGAGCAGCCACAGCCCGAAGAATCGACGGGTACACAAAACGTCCATCGGTGGGCGACGAATTGGCGCCACTCACAGGGGTAAGATTCGCATCGGCCTCGGCCAATTGAGTGCTGGGAGTGAGATTGCCTCCGGCGGAAAACAGATCGATTGCAGTGTGATCGGTCCATAGCGAGAAGCCGCTCAGGATACCGCCAGTACGGATATTGCCGTTGTCATCAAGCAGTGGCGTGGCATTGAACAGGCCCACGCGACCGGGATCGCCCGCGCCGCCCAGCACCAGGTCACCACGGGTGCTGAGGCTCATGCCCGAATCGCCGGGAATCAGCACCAGGCCACCGGAGGCGTTGCTGGTCGTGGAGGTGAACGGATCCAGCGGTCGAGTTTCGCGGACATCATGCGACCGGGAAAAGGCACCGTATTGCAGGTTGATGCCGCCCAGTGCCCCTCCTGTCAATTGCGCCGCACCACGCAAATTGATCAGTGCACCTTGCAGGTCATGTCTGGGTTGCCCGGTCCCGTTGTCTCCGGCCCGCGCCTGCAGCGAAGGGTTGAGTGCACCACCAATGCGAATGTCCATGTCGCCGCCGCCGGTCATCTGCACGCTGCCATCGTTGGCGACACGTCCGGTGCTGCCTACGGCAACGATAAGTCCTTGGCTGCGCGGATAATTACCCGCATCGCCCAACGGTCTGAGCATACCGGCGTCACCACCGACACGCAGACTGATGTTACCGCCGCCCAGGGTGCCGAATCCGGTGAAGCCCATCAGATACGGTTCGGTATTACCGTCAGATGTCAGCAACTGCGTCGCGTAGCTGCCGAAGTTGATCCACCAGGCGGTGGGCACATCCGGGTTTCCCGTGCCTTGGCGCCACAGCCAGTTGCCCACTGACGCACTGGCGATCTGCTCGCGGAAACCGCCATTCAACGATTGCGCTTTCGCACCGACGGAATCTCCGGAAACCGAGCCACCGGCATTGATGTTCAGATTGCCGCCCAATTGCGGATACCAGGCCTGATAAAGGCTGTCGCTACCGCCGTCGACCCATTTTTCATAAGCGGCACCGGCCGTGCCGAGCACCGAATTGTTATCCGAAAGATGCGCGCGCGGCTGGTTATAGAGCGGATCGATATCCGCTGACTGTGTGCCGGCGGTGTACACGCCGAACGGTGAATCCATGCTCAGATTGCCTGCAGCGATCAGGTCGAGATCACCCGTGCCGGTGCGCAGAACACTGAACATCTGCGTATGGGCTTTGGCCGTTTTCCCGGGATTGTTGCCGATGCACAGTTCCGGCTGTAGATCACAGATGAATTGAGCGTCATCGGGAACCGGCTCGTAGTCCGGTCCCATTCCGCTGCCTGGCGCCCAGACCCAACGGGCCATGGGTACGCACAAGTCGGCAATCTGCTGGCAATACTCGAGCATGTCATCAGGCACTGGCTCGTAGGGGGTAAAGAACGGATTATCTGGAGCCCAGACCAGCTTCCCCGCCGCCGTGGTGATGTTGACGCCGTAGTGAGTATCCGCCAAGCGCAGATTGCCTTCAGGGGTCAGCGGTTTGACCGCACGGCTGTCGGCAGCATCAAGATCTGCACCGGCCACCACGCGCATCGACCAGGAAGCGCTGCCCGACGGTAGCATGCTGGCCACCGCCCAGTTCTTGCCTTGTTGCGTGCCGTTGAACGGGCGCAATTCGATCAGCGAAGTGCCTTCGGCGAGCTTTACATCGGTCATCGACGGAATCAGCGAACCACGCAGCAAGGCCAGCTCGCCCTTTAACTTCACGCCGGAGAAGGTCGTCAGATCTGCATCGTAAACGCTTGGCAACGGCACGCCCTTGGGCCAGTTCAGCGCTTGCAGGGCGGTGGCCTTGTTCAAGCGAATACCGGCACCCAGACGTGTTTCGGCAAGCAGCGTCACACTGTCGCTGAGCAGCGTGCCGGCGGCGTACAACAGGTTACCGTTCTGGTCGTGAATCGCCCCCGACAGCACGGTGCCCGCACTGAAGGTGTACGCCTCCCCCAGCACCGCCTGAGTCGGCAACAACGTGCCGCTGGCCAATACCGCCCCCTGGAGGGTCACGTCGTAATTGAGTGTGGCGCCTATCGGGAACTGCGTACCTTCGGCCAGCGACACACCAGTGCCCGGCACGATCAGGTCGCCACCGAACGGCTGCACACCGGCGATCAGTTTCCAGCCGGCGTCATCCTGGGTTTCTGGCGGCGGCGCGAAGCCGTCGTTGATGCTGCCGTAAATGTCGAGGTTGCCGCCGGCGCGGATCACCAGACTGCCAGCCTCCCCTGACCCGTAGATCGACGGATTCAGGCGCGTGTGTGGATTCAGGCTGGCGTAACGGTAACCGGACAAGTCCAGATCGCCCTCCACCACCAGGTCGCCGTCAGCCGTCTTGCTGGCGATTTCCACCCCCGGGCGCAGATGGAAAGCGTCGGCGTAATTGGCGTTGTTCAGCCCGGCAAGTTTGCGTTGCAGCAGATCGCTGTTGCCCAGCGCGGCGTTGATAAAGGTGTCGCTGTCAGCGTGAATGCGCTCGAGCATGGCTTGATCGATGACTTGATACGGTCGGCCACTGACCGCTTGATCGACGCCATCGCGGGCATCGGTGTAGCGGCGTGTACCGTTGAGGCCAATGGAGCGAGCACCCTGAATGGTCAACGCACCGCTGGCGTCGATGGCGATGTCATTGCTGCCCAGACGCGGCGCGTTGAGTTCAAGAGTGCCGCGCAGCATTCCATCGTTTTGTCCTGCAAGGAAACCGGGCACCGCATCGGTGCCGTGACGCAGGTCGATCCGCGCGCCGGACGCCAGCGTGAGTACACCCTCACCGGAATTGAGTTCCACCGTGGCGCGGTTCGGCGCGTCGATGATCTTGCCGTAGCTGTCGACGCGCAGGACTCGACCATGAGCGTCGAGCACGCTGTTGCCAGCCAGCGCCAGACCATTTTTCGCCGACAGACGAATGTTGCCGACGCGCTCGCCACTGGCGTCGATCAGACCGGCCACGGTCAGGCTGCCGCTGTCCACCGAGACACTGATGTCACTGGCCTTGAGGCCATCGCCGATCAGCAGATTACCTTGCTTGAGTTGCAAGCTGCGGCTGCCAAACACCTGCCCGGCGTTCAGGCGCTGATTGAGCGCGGCAAACTGCGCGCTGGCATCTGCGCCCAGATTTTGCGCGCGAATGTCCACGCCCCCGGCCTTGTACGGCACCAGCGTGCCGCCGGCATCGTAATAACCGCTGCTGCCGCCGAGGATTTCACCCTGCAAATCGACTGTCCCGGCCGCGTCGGCCAACGCAATGGCGCTGAGGTTACCGGCCTGGTTGTTCTTCGCCGACAGATCGATCCGCGAGCCCGCCGCTTGACGGATATTGCCGTTGGCGCTGTACAGCGACACGTCGCCGCCCCAGCTGTATTTGTTCACATCGTTGAACGGCAGCGTGCGCCCGGCCATGTCCAGCACCGCAGCGCTGCCCAGGGTCAAATCGCCTTCGGACTTCACCGTCAGTTTGCCGCTGGCCAAGGCGATACGGCTGTCGAGCACGATGTTGCGCGCCTCAAGATTGAGTTCTGCACCCAATGCCTCCGCGACCCCGGAAGTGCCACCACCGCTGAGCGTCAGGTTATTGCCGGCCTTGAGCAGGTTGACCGACGCCGCCTCACCGGTGAGCAACGGCGTACGCAGATTCAGGTCACCACCGCTGTAGCTGTAGCCCGTGAGCGGGTCGTAAGCGCCCTGCTGCTGATACACCGCCAGGCTGCCCTTGTGGTTGGCGGTAATGCGCTCGCTGGCTGTCAGGTTGACGTTGGCAAAGCCTAGCGCCAGACGATTGTTCTGATCCAGCCCGCTCGGTTGTGGCATCGGGCCGTAACCCAGTTCGATGCGCCGCGCCTGGATATCCAGCGTGCCCTGCCCGGTGCCGGCGCCGGCGGTGATCACCCCGCCGGGGCTCTGCGTGGCACCGTTCCAGATCAGGTTGTTGGTGCGGATGGTCGCCACATCATTGGCATCGCCCAGACCGTAGATCGCCGGCGTGACCAGCACCAGGTTCTGCAGTTTGCTCAGGCCGGTCTGTGGATCAAGCGTGTCGAGGATCACACTGCCATAGAAATTGAAGGCATCGCGAGTGGTCAGGCTCAGGGTTTCCAGGGCGGGTGCGCCGAATTGCGTGTCACCGCGCAGCAGTCGATCAAGCACGTTCTGGTTCAAGGTCAAACCGGCCGGCACGCGACTGCCCGCCGCCGCCAGCGCCTCGGCACTCCCGGCATTGACCGCGCCGACAGCCAGCGCCAGTTGGCGAGTACCGAAGCGCACGGCTTCGCCCAATTCAAACTGCTTGTCGGTCGCCGCCGTGATGCTGCCGTTTGAGTAGAGCTGCGATGGGCTGCTGCAATCCCCGGTCGAACAGAGGCCGATACGGATCGCCCCCGCACCGTCGAGATTGTTACCCAGCGCGGGCGCCAGGACATTGGTCCAGCCGTTCGAAACCACCAGCAACCCTGCCTTGCCGGGCTCATAGAGAAACCCTGACGTTGAATCGTAAGGCACGTTGCCGCGACCGAGCGTGTTGATCCCGGCCCCCGCCTCGACCGTAATGCCGCCCGTGGCCGCAGTGGTGCGCAACAAGACTTCCGGCGCTGACAGGACCGCGCCTTCACGCAAAACAATATTGTTGGTGGAACCGACGAAACCAATGATGTTGCCGGTCGTGCCGTACAGAACATCCGGCATGGCACCGAGGGTCAGACGCCCGGCATTCAGATTGTTGAGCGTGTCGGCGTACAACGACACACCTCTGGCGTCCGCCGTCGGCGCCTGCCCGGCACCGAGGATTTCCAGGTTGCTGCCGGCATAACCGCCGCGCACCACCGCCGTCCCGACCCGACCACCCTCGGCGGCATTGAACAGTGCACGCCCGTTGAACTGCAAAGCGATGTCTTGCTGACCACCGCTGCTCAGACGCAGATCGAGGGTCTTGCCGTCCATCGGCGCCAACGCCTGAGGCACCCCGCGCCGAGCGGCATCGCTGCGGATGAACGAGGTAAAACCGGTTTCGTTGTACTGCGAGTAGCGGCGCAATACGTCCGCCGACGTCAGGATCACCTGACTGGCCAGGCTGTCGCGCAGACCGGTGTTGGCAATCGACATCTGCCCGCTGCTGGTCCACGACCCATTGCGCAGCTGCAACGCTGCCGTCGTCGCACCCGGCGCTGCCTGACCGTTGACCTCGACCCGGAACGCTCCCGGCAACAAGGCAAAGGTGGATGGCAAAAGCGTGTAAGTACCCGCCGCCAGCCCCGGCACGCCGGCACCAATAGTAATCTGCTGGCCGATGCGCGGATCGACCGCTCCGGCTTCGGCCAGTATCGGCGCGTAGCTGCCCTGATTGCCCGGCACGATGGCGTAGACCGGGTTGCTCGCCAGCCCCGGCAAACTGAAGGTGCCATCGGTGGCATTGCGCACCAGTGGATTGAAGCGCGCATCGGTAGAACCGCCGCGCCCGGAGATGAAACCGGCGCCGCGCAGATCGCCACCACCGGACAGATCGATCAGCGCACCGTTCTGCACCTCAACGTATTGCCCACCGATTGCCACGCCGTTCCTTTCGCCCGTGACGCCGTTCAACACCACCGATTTACCGTTGTAGAGATAGTCGATGCCGTCCGTAGTGCCACCGTATGGCATGACCAGCCCGGCGCCACTGACCGACGTGGTGCTGCCGGACAGCAGTCGCACTTCATGACTGGTGCTCAGCAAATCGTCGCCCAGGACAATCTTGCCCAGCGGCGCCCGCACCACACCGCCCTGCTCGATGTACGCAGCGGAAAAACTCAGATTGCCGAAGACCGAGTACGGCACCGCAGCGGGCGCAGCGCCGCGGCCGCTGATCCGCAGCGTGTGGTCGGACACCACAACGGCGCCCTGATAACCGACGCGCACTTCAGCCTGGACACCACTGGCGGGATAGATTTGTGCAGCCCCCAGGTTCAAGTCCCCCGGCGTCCACAGCCGGGTTTTTTCGGCACCATCATTGGGCGCAAGGAAACGCAGATCGCCGCTGCTATCGAAGTTCACCAGACCAAATGCCCGTCGGCTATACGCAACCGCCGGCGCGCTGAGCTGCAGGATCGAACCCTGCGTACCGAACGACAGACCATTGCCCACGTCCAGCAGGTTCGCCGACGCATTGAAGGTCGCGTCTGACAGCTCAGTCGTCGGATTCAGGGTCAATCGCGGCCGTATCAGGCCGAAACCCGCGTGGTAAGTGCCCACGCCGGACAAGCGCAGGTACGGCGCGCTCAAATCGACGCGACTCGTGCTCTCGGAGGTTTGCGCCAGAGACAACGCCCCGGCGTACATCGTCAGGCTCTGTTTCATATGCAGATTGACGTCGCCGTCAAACGACAGCAAACCGTTGCTCAACAGGCTCAGGTTATCGAAGCCGCCCGCCATCAAGCTGTCTGCACTCAAGCGCGTCTGACCATAACGCAGGCCATCGGCGCCCTCGCCCGGCCGCAGATCCTGCGCGAGCGACTTGTCGCCCGCCCCCTGGCCAATGATCATCTCTCTCGGCGCGCGTACTGCATTGCTTGCCGAGTCAGCATACAGCGGCGTTTCCAGGGCGATGTCCAGACGACCGCCAGCAGCGCCGACACCGCCCGCCGCCGCACGCAAGTTGCCATCAAGGAACAGACCGTTGTAAGCACTCAGGCTGATACGCCCGCCATCCGTCGCAACGCGGGTCAGGCCCTGGCCGGCGATATCGAGCATGGCTTCGGCGCCAGAGGCGTCCAGCCGGGCGCCCTGACGCACGATCACGTAGGCATCGGCGGCCGTGGCAGTGGCCAGTTTCGAATCGATTTCGCCGCCGATGATGATGCTGCCACCCTTGCCGACCTGACCGTAAGTTCGGCCCAACGCATCGATTGCCGTGTTGGCGCGCCCGGCGACATCGAGGACAGCCTGCTCACCGATCCATATAGACCGGTCGTGGGCGTTCGGATCGGCCACGATAATGGCGGTCGCCGGTTTGTTCGAACCGAACTGCTGCTGACGAATATCAATCGTACCGCCCCAGGCATTCAGTTCACCTTCAACCGTAATCTGCCCGGCACCGCGCAGTTTGATGCTCTGCCCCGGATCGACGCTGATGCGCGAACCGCGACCCAGCGTCAACGCGCTGTTGGCGGCATCGATCAAACCGATCAGACTGGCGCCGCCCTGCAACGTCAGGCTGGCGCCGCCGCGTTGGGTCAGCAGGCCCTTGGTCGGGTTTTCCTGGAACAGCGACGGCGTCCACAACTCCAGCGCCGTTTGCGGGTCGACACCACTGACCTGATTCGGCGCGGCATCACCAAATCGGTACACCGGAAGTGTGATGTCAATCGCTGTGCCTTCGGCCACATCCAGCCCGCTCAGGCCGATCAGGTTGTAAGCGGAAAAACCCTTGCTGAACAGATCGGCAGACAGCTGCAGGGTGTTGTCGGCCAGCACCTTGTCGGTCTGACCGACGAGTATTTTGTTGGCCTGCACCGTCAGCGTGCCGCCGCCCGTGACACCGTAGCCACGCAAATCGCCCGCAAGGTTGAGGTGGGTTTTACCGGGCGCCGAAATCGCACTGGATTCCAGCGTCAAATCGCCCCCCTTGCCACCGCGGGTCTTGCCGTTGGCCAATACGGCACCGCCGGAAGACACATCGAGCAAGCTGCCCGCACCAATGTCGATATCGCCACTGCTGCGGATCGACAGCAGACCGCCATTCAAGTACGCGAGGCTGGCGCCATCGTCCGGGTTGGTGCGCAGGTTGCTCCACACGCCACGAGTATCGAGTCGCACACCGTCGGCCACTTTTACCTGCGTCGCCTTATCGACCTTCGCCGTGAGCCGAGTGTCGGCAGTGTCGCTACTGAGGAACTGATTGAGCACGTTGCCCAGGCGCAGGCTACCGCCGCGCGCGGTCAGGTCTGCGCCGATCTGCACGTCCGGGGAATACAAGGTGATGTCGCCACCGCTATCGACCGTCAGCGCACCGTCAACAACAACCTGATCTCTGGCCGCGACCTTGAGCGCACCGAGCCGGAAGCCATTGAGTTGATCGTTATCGAGATACAACTTGCCCTTGCGCGCATCGGACACCGCACCGCCCAGATCCAGATCACTGCCAGCGACCGGGCGCTCGCCGCCGATTTGCACTTGGTCGAGCGTCGGATTGAGCGTGTACAACAAGCCGCTCGCGGCGGCGACATAGGTCGGGTCATAACTGCCGACAATCAACTGCGCGCGGCGCGCCAGTGCGGTCTGACTCTGTTCATAGCCATCAAGCACCGGTTTCGCTGCCTGATTCTGCCGTTCGCCCTGATACACCTCGCCAATCATTTGCCCGTCGAGTACCGCATTGGCGGTGGCGACCACCAGTTGCCCGGCGTCACGGCCGACGGTGTAACCCGATTCGAAGCGTGAGCGCGGCGCGATCAGCGGATTGTAGAAATAGCTGGTGTGGCCCCAGCGTTCGCTGTTGTCCTCATAGCCTTTGTACAGGCCGGTGTAGAGCAGATCCCCCGGCGCACGGGACACTTCATACAACTTGCCGTCGGCGCCGCGCAGCCAGCTCTGGCGGATCTCGCCGCTCTGCACATCCAGGGTGCCGCCGGACAGATTGATCAACGACCCTTTTTCCGTGACCACGTCGTTGCCGGCAAAACTCACCGTGCCGCCCTGGGCCATCCACTCGCCAACGCTGTGGCCCTGCGTGCCGAGATAACCGCCGACTTCGAGCAAACCGCCCGCCGTGTACCAGCGATCGGTGGCATAACCGTTGGTGCCTGCCGGCACATAAACCAGCTCGCGCACATCGACCCAGATGTCATTGCTGTTGAGCGCACCTTTCTCGCGGTTGACCGAGGCATCGCGCTGCTCGTTACCTTGCACGTTGATCTTGATGCTGTTGTTTTCCATCGCCACTTTGACGCCAAGGGCACCGGACACATCGATCATCGCGCCGTCACGCACCAGGCTGCGGCGTTGTGCACTGACCGCGACCTGGCCGCCAGTGGCCAGGGTGATCGAGCCGCTCTGGAACTCGACGGTACCGCCGCTCTGCAACTCGATGCGTGACTGGTCGCCACGGATCCGGTTGTTCGCGCTGACATTGGTCAGGCTCGCGTCGCGCTGACTGTCGAGGGCGCTGAGATCACTGCTGTCGAGCATGATGGCCGTGGCGCTGCCCTGCCCCAGCGTAACGCTGCCGTTGCTGTCGGTGCTGGGGTTGGTCAAGTGAATCGTGCCGCGCGTAGCCACGGAAGTGCTGGCGAGCAACACACCGTTCTGCACCACCTCATGGCCGGTCAGGGTGATGTCGCCGGTGGCGGACTGGATCAAGCCGTTGTTGGTGACTTTACCCGTCACCGCGCCGGCCTTGAAGCCGGGGATGACTTCGTTGCCGAAGGTGGTGGACAGCGCATTACCCTCGGTGCCCGAACCTTTGCGAATGTAGAAACGGTCACCGGCGGCCAGCACGGTCTGGCCTTTGGCGGTGCTGATGCTGCCGTCGTTCTGCACTTCGTTGCCGAGCAGCAACGCATAGCCGCCAGCATCGGTAGACGACGCCGGCTGGTGGGTTGCGATGGCAGCACCGCGTTCCACCAACACCTTGCCGGCAGCATCGGTGAAGGTCGGCTGCGTGCCGATGCTGTCGAAATACAGGCCACGATCGCGGAACTGGATGTCGGTGATGTTGGCCGCCGCTGCCACCAGGTTGCGCACGTTGACCTGACTACTGCCGCTGAAGACGATGCCGTTGCGGTTGATCAGCATCACCGTGCCGGCGCCCTTGATCTGGCCCTGAATCTGGCTGGCCCGCGCGCTCGGGTCATTGACCCGGTTGAGCACCGCCCAGTTCGACTGCTGGGCGAATTCAACGGTGGTGTTGCGCCCGACGTTGAAGGTTTCCCAGTTGAGAATCGCCTTGTCGGCGGTTTGCTCGATCTTCACTGTGGTCTTGCCGTCGGCCTGGGTCTGTTGCGGGCCTTTGGCGTTCTGCCAGCCCTGAGCCAGGCTGTTATCGACTTTCAAACCGCCCTCACCCAGCCCGTCCGGCACAACCTGCACCGTGCCCAACGCGGCAGCACGCCCGGCCGCCTGCGCCGCTTGTTGCGCGGCAATCGCCGCGACGGTGTTGTTCAAGGTCTGGATTGAACGCTGCAACTGTTGATTGGCCTTCTGCTGCTGGGCCAATGGCGGCGTCATCCCCGGCAACCCGCCCACGCTCGGCCGTGCTGCTGCCGCTTGCTGCGCGGCGCCCTTGGCGGCAAACCAGTTCGAACTGAACGCCGTCTGCGCCTGCGCGCTGCCCGCCACCAGACACAACGCCACGGCGTGCGCCAGCGGCTTGAGCAGCCACAGCGCCGGATCCACGGCTTCACGCTTGAAGGACTGAACGTTGGTACGACGACGGGATGGGCGAGCGAGCATCACTACGAGATCCTTTTGATTGCCACACTTTGGTTGCCAAAGATGCCGCAGGCCTGCAAAAACCTGCTGTTACGTCATAGGCAGTTGGCGAGGGGCGCGACCGAACGGATGTCACACAAACTTCATGTTGGGGGAGTATTCGCGGACCTGGAGCGCCGAGCGCTCAAAAGAAAGGCAGCCCGCAAAGGGCTGCCGTGAATCAAAGGTGCATGTGTTCAAAGCGGACGGCCGATGCCGTTGCAGACGTAAGGGTTGTTGATGTCGAGGTTGTTGCCAGAGGTGTTGCTGAGGAAGTTGGCGGTTACCGCGTTTTTCCAGTTCGTGGGCAGTGGACCAAAACCGTGCGCCACACTGGCGGCGACGTTGCCGGGCACACTGTAATGCCTGGTCAAAAAGGCACGGACATCGCTCGCTACACCCGCATCCTTGTAGCACTGGCCGAAGATCAGGTTGGTATAGGCCGCCAGCTTGTATCCCGCCGCCGGATTAGGCACCACCGGTGCCCATTGCGCGGGGTTGTAAGGCGTGTTCGGCAACGCTACTGATGACAGCGCGAGGGTGACATTGGCCAACGTCGGCAACACCCCGTTAACCCGGGCGACCACAGCATTGTTCGCCACGGTGAGGCCATCAGGGCCGGAATAACCGATGGAGCCGTCAACTGCGTTCACCGCCGTGACAACATCAAAGTTGCTGGCTACACCCACCCAATTCGAAGGTAGAGCCGAACCGGATGGCAGGCGAGCATTGGTGAAGTTCGTACTGGCCGTGGTGCCACTGGAAATGTTGCGATAAACAACACGGATCGGTGTGTTGTCAGCGCTGCCCAATAAAGCGCCCCACGTGGTTTTGTTGCCCGCGAACACATCGCACAGCTGAGCACTGGTCAGGTTCAGTGCAGTCTGACCGGCTTTTTTGTAGGGAATGGCAACCGAAGTGGCCACCGAAGGCACTTGGATCAGCGGGCCGAACAAAACACCGAAGTAGCTGTTGTAGGTGCTGAGTTCCGCAGCGCTGAGGATCGAATCGCTCGCGGCGAAGTGCACCGTGCCAGTGGTGTTGAAGCCGGCTGCATTGTTGGTCAGGAACGCCGTCTTGCCGGCGCCGCTACCGACGGCTGCGTAACTGAAGCTGGTGGGCAGAATACTGTTCGCCGAACCTGTGTACAGCGCCGCAGGCAATGTCGAGCCGCCACCGGTCACGGCCATCGCCTGAGCCGATGTCAGCGCCACAGCAGCCGACATTAAAACCATTTCAATACGTTTGAACATGCTCAATCTCCTTATCGAACGCCCCCTCAAACGGGAGCCAAAAAAAATGGCAGCCCCGAAGGGCCGCCATCTACACATCAGACTGAACCAACCGACTTACAAAGGACGACCGATAGCGTTGCAGACGCTGGCGTTGTTGATGTCCAGGTTGTTGCCCGAAGAGTTGGTGATGAAGTTGGCGGTGACAGCGGTTTTCCAGGCGTTAGGCACTGCGACGAATTTGTGAGCCTGAGTCGCGGTGTTGTTGCCCGGGTTGCTGTAGTGAGTGGTCAGGAAGGCTTTGACGCTCGCGGCCACGGCTGCATCCTTGTAGCATTGACCGAAGATGAAGTTGGTGTAGGCAGCCAGTTTGTAACCGGAAGCCGGGTTAGCCACCACTGGCGACCAGTTGGCAGGGTTGGCAGCCTGGGCTGGAGTCGAAGGAGCCGACACCGACGACAGGGCCAGAGTCACGTTCAGCGAAGTAGGCTGAACACCGTTGACGCGAGCAACGACAGCGTTGCTGGTAGCGTCAACGCCGTCCGGACCGACATAACCGATGGAACCGTCAACCGCGTTTACGGTAGTGGCGACATCGGAAGTGTTGGCGACGCCGACCCAGTTCGACGGCAGTGCCGAACCGGCTGGCAGACGAGCGTTGGTGAAGGTGGAGCTGGTAGCGAACTGGGTCGGGCAGACCGAGTTCAAGTGACGGCTGAGGATTTCCGAAGTGCCGCTGGAAACGTTGCGATAAACCACGCGAATCGGGGTGGTGTCAGCAGTGCCCAGCAAAGCGCCCCAAGTGGTTTTAGCGCCGGAGAAGGCATCGCACAACTGAGCGCTGGTCAGGTTCAGAGCAGTCTGACCGGCTTTTTTGTAAGGGATGGCAACCGAAGTGGCTACCGAAGGCAGCTGGATCAACGGACCGAACGAAGCACCGTAAGTGGTGGTGTAGGTGTTGAGTTCCGCAGCGCTGAGGATCGAGTCGCTACCGGCGAAGTGCACAGTGCCGGTGGTGCTGAAGCCGGCCGGGTTGTTGGTCAGGAAGGCAGTTTTGCCACCGCCGCTACCGATGGCGGCGTAGGAGAAGTTGGCTGGCAGGATGCTGTCGGCAGAACCTTTGTACAGAGCGGCAGGCAGAGTTGCACCACCACCGGTAACGGCCATGGCTTGAGCGGAAGCCAGAGCGGCGACGGTCAGGGAAGCTGCGATCAGAGTGCGCTTGAACATGAAGAATCTCCTTTTCAACTAGGTTTGGGAACACAGGTTTTCGGGTGACTTGCATGACACTGGGAGGACTCACCGGGGCCCTCGCTAGCGTTGGCCTTGGTTAAGTCGCACTGAGAAATTCGCAGCTTCCGGTGACAGATAAAGGAAAAAACCTCGGGAGGTGCGTGGTGTTTCTGAAGGGATTTTCTCGGGTGTTTGTCGGGTGTCGCGCAGCGTCTGGATCGCGGGTTTGGCTGAATCGGGCTGGAGGCGTTGGCGGGTGGTTGCAGATGACAGAAAGGAGAACCCGAGGATGGTTCTTTTGAGGGTCGGGTGATGCTGAAGTCCTGGAAAAAAATCTGGATTTTTTGTTGCCCGGACTTGCCTCTTCGCGAGCAGGCTCGCTCCCACATTTGAAATGCGTTCCCCCTGTGGGAGCGAGCCTGCTCGCGAAGAGGCCAGCCCAGTCACCATCAATATTTCAGACACACCACTACTGGACCAGCTGATTGATCTCAATGATCGGCAACAACACCGCCATCACAATCACCAGCACCACCCCACCCATTACCACAATCATCAGCGGCTCCAGCAACGCCGTCATGCCCATCGCCCGCCGTTCGATATCCCGCGACAGGGTTTGCGCTGCGCGCTCGAGCATCGGTGGTAGCGATCCGGTTTTTTCGCCACTGGCGATCAGGTGAATCAGCACCGGAGGGAACACATTCTCCACGCGTAATGCAGCGGCAAGGTTCACGCCTTCACGCACCTTGGCCGTGGCCTCAGTGACGCTCAAACTCAAGCGATCATTGGACAAGGTCTGCCGCGCCGCTTCCAGCGCGCGCAATAACGGCACCCCGGCGCCGCCGAGAATCGCCAGGGTCGAGGCAAAACGTGCGGTGTTCAGGCCCAGAATGAAACGCCCGAACAGCGGCAACTTCAGCACGCGATGATGCCAACTCAAACGTGCCGCCGGATTGCGCAGGTACAGGCGCCAGCTCCAAAACGCGCCAGCCATGATCCCCGCGCACAGCCAGCCCCAACTGCGGATGAAATCACTGGCGTTGAGCATCGCCAACGTCAGCCCGGGCAAATCCTGCCGCGCCTGGGAAAACGCGCTGACCACCTGCGGCACCACGTAACTGAGCAGGAAAATCACAATGCCGATCGACACCAGCCCAACCACACCCGGATAGATAAACGCGGTGAGAATCTTGCCACGCAGGTTGTTGCGTTCCTCGATGTAATCCGCCAGCCGTTCCATCACTTGCGCCAGATCGCCGGACTCTTCCCCCGCCGCAATCAACGCGCGATAGATCTCGGGGAAATCCCGTGGTCGCGCCGCCAGTGATTCCGCCAGCCGCATGCCGCTGCGCACATCCGCGCGCACGGCACTGAGCGTATGGGCGATGTGCTTTTTCTCGGCCTGTTCGACCGTGGCACTGAGCGCCGCTTCCAACGGCAGGCTGGCCCCGAGCAGACTCGCCAATTGCCGCGTGGCCCACGCCAAATCGTTGTCCGAGAGCTTGGCACTGAACAATCCACCACCATGCTGGGCGACGTTGCTTTCCTTGTGCACCGATAACGCAGTCAAACCGCGCCCGCGTAATGTTGTGAACGCGGCAGCCTGGCTGTCCGCCTCAAGGTGCCCGGATTCGATCTTGCCGGTCGCATCGGCGGCTTCAAAACGATAGCGATTCATCAGGCGTCCCGTGTCACACGGAGGATTTCTTCAGGCGCGGTGGCGCCGCTGCGGATCCAGCGTTCACCGTCCTCGCGCAGGCTGAACATCCCGGCCTTGGCAGCAGATGCGCGCAGAGCCTGCTCCCCTGCCCCTTGGTGGATCAGTGTGCGGATATCGTCGTCGATGCAGAACAATTCGTGAATGCCGGTGCGGCCGCTGTAGCCGGTTTGATTGCACGCCGGGCAGCCGACCGGTCGCCACGTGCCCGGTGTCGCCGTGTCTTCCTGCTTGCACTGATTGCACAGGCGTCGCACCAGTCGTTGTGCGAGCACCCCGAGCATCGACGAGGCCAGCAGAAACGGCTCGACGCCCATGTCGATCAAGCGGTTGACCGCCGACACTGCGTCGTTGGTGTGCAAGGTCGCCAGCACCAAATGTCCGGTCAGCGAGGCCTGCACGGCGATTTGTGCGGTTTCGAGATCGCGGATTTCGCCGATCATGATGATGTCCGGGTCTTGGCGCAGGATCGCTCGCAACGCCAAAGCAAAAGTCATGTCGATCTTGGCGTTGACCTGAATCTGGCTGATGCCCGGCAGGTCATATTCCACCGGATCCTCGACGGTGAGAATGTTGCTGGTGCTCGCATCGAGCCGTGCCAGTGCGGCGTAGAGGCTGGTGGTTTTGCCGCTGCCGGTGGGCCCGGTGACCAAAACGATGCCGTGGGGCTGGCGGATCAGGTGGTCGAGTTTGGCCAGCACCTGCGCGTCCATGCCGAGGGTTTCCAGATGCAGGCGCCCGGCCTGCTTGTCGAGCAGACGCATCACCACCCTTTCACCATGCCCGGTCGGTACGGTGGAAACACGGATATCGATTGGTCGACCGGCCACGCGCAAGGCGATGCGACCATCCTGTGGCAAGCGCTTTTCGGCGATGTCGAGCTGCGCCATGATCTTGATCCGCGACACCAGCGCACCGTGCAACGCCTTGCGCGGCGAGACCACATCGCGCAGCGTGCCGTCGACGCGGTAGCGCACCACCGAATGGGTTTCGAACGGTTCGATGTGGATGTCGCTGGCCTCGTCGCGTGCCGCTTGGGTGAGCAAGGCGTTGATCATGCGAATCACCGGCGCGCCGTCCTGGGTGTCGAGCAGGTCGGTGATTTCCGGCATGTCTTGCATCAGGCGGTCGAGGTCGACTTCGTTTTCCGCAGCCCCAACCACCGCCGCTGCACTACCAGTGTCGGCATAAGCGGCGGCGAGCAAGCCATCCAGCTCATCATCGCGCACCCGCTGAATCGTGGTCGCACCGAACTGCCGCCGCGCCTCACTGATCGACCAGCCGGGCGTTGACGGACACACCGTCAACACCCCATCACACAACAAAATCCGCTGCGCCTTGGCCCAGGCGTAAGGCAGCGCACTCATCTCAAGCCCTCCCCAATCCCTGTAGGAGCTGCCGAAGGCTGCGATCTTTTGATCTTTGGACGTTTGGGTCCGTCGAAGAGCAAGATCAAAAGATCGCAGCCTTCGGCAGCTCCTACAGGTCGGTTTTCCAGATCAGGAGGCGATGTCGGCGTCATTGGATGGGCACCGCTTTGATGGTTGCGCGTGGGCCGGAACTCGGTAACACCGCCGGCACACCCTGCGCCGCCGTCGGCAACTGCGGCGCCTGCATGTCCGGCATCGCCCAGCTGCGTTCAGGCTGCAAACCACCTTGGGCGCGGCGCATGAAGTCGTAGCGATTGAGGGTGATGCTGCGCCCCGCTTCGCTATCACGAATGATGTACGGCCGTAAAAAGACCATCAGGTTGGTCTTGGTGATCGCCCGGCGCTCGTTGCGAAACAGCGCGCCAATGCCCGGCAAGCTGCCCAGCCACGGCACCGCGTCGTTACTTTGGCTGTAGCCGTCCTGCAGCAACCCACCGAGGACCATGATCTGCCCGTCATCAAGGAGGATGCTGGTGTCGATCGCGCGTTTATTGGTGACGATCCCCGCCGAGGTCGAACTGGCCGAAGCCCGCTCATCAATGCTGCTGACTTCCTGATAGATGTCGAGCTTCACCGTGCCGCCCTCGGAAATCTGCGGGCGTACGTTGAGCTTCAAGCCCACCTCTTCACGGGTCACGGTCTGGAACGGGTTGTTGCTGGTGCCGCCACCGCCAGTCACATAACTGCCGCTGACAAACGGGATGGTCTGCCCCACAAAAATACTCGCCGCTTCGTTGTCGAGGGTCAGCAGGTTCGGCGTCGACAGCACGTTGGTGCCGCCCTTGCTCTTCAAGGCCCGGGCCAGCACTTTCAGGTCGAGAATCTTGCCGATACCGGGAATGTCGACGGTGCCGTTGACGTAACCCAGGTTCAACCCCTGCGGCAGCACGTCGATGCTGGTCTTACCGTTGGTGTTGAGCCCCGAACCACCCAGATTCGCACCACCGATCACGCCATTACCCCCGAGGTTACCGGTCTGCCACTGCACGCCGAATTCACTGGCATCGTCCTCGCCGACTTCGACGATAAGACTTTCGATCACCACTTGCGCGCGACGCTGGTCGAGCAGATCGATCACCTCGCGCAGGTTGCGATACAACGGCTCCGGCGCAGAAATCAGCAAGGTGTTGGTGGTGGCGTCAGCCTGAATGGTCACACCGCCGGCACTGAAGGCGACGTTCTGTTCGCTCGCCTGATTAGCGCTGCTACTGGTGCCGCCACTGCCTTGTGCGTAACTGCCACCGGTACTACCGCTGCTATTGCTGGTCGATGTCGTGCTGCTGCTTTGCGTGCCGCTCTGTCCGTTCTGCCCAGCACTGCCGCCAGTACTTGCACCCATCGCACTAAGCACCGAACGCGCACTGTCACTGCTGCCGCTGTCACTCTCGCCCGTGAGCAAACCGCGCAAGGCCTGCGCCAGTTTCGCTGCCTGCGCATTACGCAGATAAACCACATGCAGATTGCTCGGATTGCTCTGCGCGTTATCCAGTTTGTAGATCAGGTTACGCGCCAGCTCGGTACGCTCCGGGCTGCCAGCGCGAATGATGATGGTGTTGGAACGCGGATCACCAATCACGGCAATTTTCTGCGTCGGATCATTACCCGGCGCATCGAGCAAATCCGCGACCATCGGCGCGATGTCCGCAGCGATGCCGTTCTGGATCTGCACCACATCGGTGTCGATCGCACTCGGTGAATCAATGCTCGCGATCAACTGCGCAACACGGGTCAGGTTCTCCGCGTAATCGGTGATGACAATGGTGTTATTGCCCGGATAGGCATTGATCGGATTGTTCGGCGAAACGATCGGCCGCAGCACCGGAATCAGGTTCACCGCGTTTTCGTATTGCAGGCGAAACGTGCGCGTGAGCATGCCGTTGCCGGCCGGTTTGTCAGCACTGTAAATCGGCCCACCCAGCAGCTTCGCATCAGCCTCCGGCACCACCTGCGCCACACCGCCAACATCGACCACACTGAAACCCTGCATGCGCAACGCCGCCAACAGCATGTCGTAAGCCTGCCGCGCCGGCACCTGACCTTCCGAGACCAGCGTCAGCGTGCCCTTCACCCGAGGATCGACCAAAAACTGCTGCCCGGTCGAACGCGACAACGCCCGCACCACCGCTTGAATATCCGCATCGACAAAATTCAGCGTCACCGGTTGATCACCCAAAGGATTGCTCGGCAAGGCAATGCCCGACGGCGCTGCGCCGCTGCGCGCACTCTTGCTGATGTTGTGCAATTGCTTCGGCACAGGTCGCGCCTGGGCCTGTGCGCGCTCGCGGTCGAGCACCGCGTCGCCGCTGCGCTGGGTGTTGGCCAACGGCCGGCCCAGCTCACTGTCGACCAGCAATGGCGGCTGGTTCTGCGGCGTGGTGGTGGTGTTGCTGCACGCGCTCAACGCCATCAGCAGCATCGGCAACGCCAGACGTGCCGGTTTGGATCCTGACCCCTTCATGAAGCTTCCTTAGCGCCCAGCGCCTGATCCATGCGAACGGTGCCTGACAAAGTGCCGGCAGTGACTTCGGTCGAGGGGTTGTCCGCGCGTTGCAAACGGGCCTCGACCACTTGCAGAGAAAGTTGTGCCGGGTTGCTCAACAGCCAGTCGAGCACGGCGTCGGCCGGCGCCGCGTCGAAGGTCAACTGCCAAGAACCCGCCTCCCCGGATTGCAATTGATAGTGCCCGCCGAGGCCGCTGGCCTGCAGAGTCTGCTCCAGCGACTGCGCCACGTTTTGCCCGTCCGGGCGCACGCTGACTTCGCGCAGCAGCACTTCCAGCGCCTCGGTCTGCGCACGCAGCTTTGGCGTTTCGGCTTGCCAATAAGTGATTTTCTTCAGCGGTGGCTGGATCAGCGCGACCCAAAGCAACAGGCCGACCAGCGCAACGGCCATGCCGCCGACCATACGTTTTTCGCGCAACGCCAACGGCTGCCAACGCGCCTGCACCTGAGCGTTAAAGCGTTGCCACTTGGCGCGGTTAACCGCGAGCGAGGCCTTATTCATCTTCTTCTGCTCCGCCGCTGTCATCGCTGTCGCTTGGAGTGGCCTCAGTGGCCGGGCGCAAGGTCCAGCCCTCGTCATCTGCCGTCACGCTGATACCGGCCTGAGCCAAGGTGCTTTGCCACTCCTGATCATTGCCGCCACGGCGGGCTTCACTCAGCAGACTCAGTTGCAAGGTGCCGTCGACAAACGCCAGCCGCTCGACACTGCCGGCCATCGACGGCATGCCGCTGCCGGCCTGCAACACCAGACGATTGAAAGTCTGCGCCGGATCATCCGCCGCGCCCTTCTGCCGCGCCGCCAATTGCTGACGCGCCTGTTGCAACGGATTGAGGATCACCGGCAACTCGGGAAAGGCCTGCTTTACCCGCAGGTTCATCTGGGTTTTCAACTGCTGGCCCTGCCCGGCTTCGCGAGCGGCATACAGGTTCAGACCGATCACCCACACCGCCACGGCCAAGGCAGACAAACCAATGGCTCGGCCCCAACCGCGATGCTCGGTTTTTTCCTGCTGGACCGCGCCATGCAGTCCCCAACCCGGTAGCGGCCCGGTCCAGCGCTGCACATCCGCCATCGGCAGCTCAGCGCCCGGCGGCGGTTGCTCACCGATCCAATGCAAAGTGATGCCCGGCTCCCACACGACACCGTCGAGGCCGTCATCAAACAACGGCTGCACCCGCGCCGCTTGCACACTGTCGCGCAGCAATAAATGCGCGTCTTGCACGCACGCGACGGTGCCGGGCAGCACCGGCAAACTGTAAGGCGCCGGGTAGAGTCCGCGCAGGTTCAGCCCGGCGCTTTTGAGCAACTGGCCAAACCGCAACAAGTGCTGCCGAGGCGCCCAAGCAATCTGCACCTGCCCGGCCTCGTCCCGCGAGCTGTGCGCAATATGCATCTCGCTGCTGTCGCCCAACATCAACGCCTGCGCCGCACATTGCACCGCCGCGACAATCCTGTTCGCAGGCAACGGCGGTAAATCGAGACTCGCCAACAGGCTGTCAGCCGGGTGCAGAAAACACACCAGCGGTGGCAGTTTCGACTGCTGACTCAACTGGCTGAGACTGTGGCGTTCTTCCCGCGTGACCTGGCCCTGTCGATCCAGCCAGGCGCAGTGCAATTGACTGTGCAGATCCAGTTCCGCCAAGGGCGGCAACGCCACCTTCAACTGGCTCATACGCCCACCCGCGACCAGATCACTTGCGGCAAGCGGTCCTGGCTGCGATGCAACAACGCCTCAAGACTGACCCTGCGCTGATCGCGCCGCGCCTCACCGCGCAGGCGAAACCAGTCACTGGTGATGCCGACCTTGACGCTGGTCAGCTCCAGTTGCGGCATACGCAAACGGTTAACGAAATCGCCCCGGTTGATAAACCAGCGCCCGGCATCGCGCTCGGCAATCAGCGCATTGGCGCGCTCCAGCGACAGCCCCGGCACATACGCAGCCAAGACCGGCGCGGTGGCGGTGTTGCCATTGAGCCAAGTGGTCGCGGGGATCACCGTCAGGTACGGCGCCAGTTTGCCGATCAGCGCCTCATTCACGCCGTCGACACTGCGCAAATCATCGATGCTGCGCAGCATCGGCAACGTCGGCTTCTGTGGTTTGTGTGAAGCGTTTGGCGAAGTCGCGCGACCACTGTCGAAACCACTTTTCGGCGCCTCGGCAATCTGCGCATTCAGCAGTCGCGGGTACGAAGCAATCACCCGCTGACTGATACGCTGACTCAACCCGGCGCTGACCCCGATCAACTCGCACAAGCGCTGAAACGCCGCCACCTGCGCCTCATCCACCCGCTCATTGGCCACCAAATTGCGCAGGTTGAACTTGCCCTGCTCATCCTCCAGCCACCCTTCAAAACCTTGCGCGGAGAGACGCTGCGCCCACGGCTGATCGAGCCGGGTCAACGGATCGCGCTGACGTGCGTCCCAGAGCAACTGACGACTGATCTCCAACCCACCATGCACCAGCCAACGCCCCTGCACCCGCTGCTGATCCGCCTCCAGCGCACGGGTCGCCACGCTCTGGCGCGTCAACATGCCCGCCGCAATCACCGCCACCACGGCCGCAATCAACAACGCGCTGATAATCGCCATGCCCTGTTGCTTCGCCCCCTCAGGCGAGCGGCTGTTCATGGCCGGCCTTACAACTGCCAGGAACCGATATCGGCATTCACGCCGTCGCCGTCCGGCTGACCGTCGGCACCGAGGGAAAAGATGTCGATCTCGCCATTGGCGCCGGGGTTGAGGTACTGATAAGGACGCCCCCACGGATCGTTCGGCAAGCGCTCCAGGTACGAACGCCAATTGCTGTTCTTCGCATCCGCCGGCCGCTCAACCAGGACTTTCAAACCCTGATTCATGCTCGGGTAAGTGCCGTGATCGAGGCGATACAACTTCAACGCCTGCATCAACCCACCAATATCCTGCTTCGCCGCCGTCGCCCGCGCCTGATCCGGCCGGTCGAGCACTTTCGGCACCACCATCGCCGCCAAAATCCCCAGAATCACCACGACCACCATGATCTCAATCAGGGTAAAACCCCGCTGACCACGCGGCGTGAGCAACGGTTGCTGAAGCGATTTGAAAGGTGCGATATCCATCTCGACATACCCTGGCTTGATTCGATTCGACGCGCAGTGTTGCAAGAAGATATGTCAGTGATGTTGAAAATCCTCGGGTGTTTTCGTCGTCAAGCCGTCAAGGACGCGGGTTAGCGTCGAGGGCTGGGCTTTGGCTTTGGGCCGTTTATGTGTGCGCGTTCGCGGGAAGAGGGTTTCACGTTGATTGAGGTGCTGGTGGCGCTGGCGATTATTGCCGTGGCGATGTCGGCGGCTGTGCGGGTGGCGGGGTTGATGACGCAGAGTAGCGGGGTTTTGCGGGATCGCTCTGTTGCCATGATTGCGGCGCAGAGTCGGATGGCGGAGTTACGGTTGGAAGGGAAGTTGCCGATGGGGATGAAGGCGCAGGAATGTGATCAGGGGCGGTTATTGCTGCGGTGTGAACAGGTAATCGCAGCGGCAGAGAATGGGCGATTGCTCAAGGTTGGGATTCAGGTATTTGACCGCAACCAGGATGCGCCTCCGTTGGCCAGGCTTGAGACCTTGTTGTCCCGAACGGAAAGCCCCTCACCCTAGCCCTCTCCCAGAGGTAGAGGGGACCGATTGGGGGATATTCGAGAGCTACACCGACTTGAACGTCTTTCATTGAATCCAAAATCACCAAAGCTCACCAAAGCCATAATCGCTAAGGTCCTTCAGGTCGCTGTACCCCGCAAGACACCTCGGTCGGCCCCCTCTCCCTCCGGGAGAGGGCTGGGGTGAGGGCCGCTTCCACTCACGCAGCCTCCAGAATCACCAAAACCATAATCGCCAAAATCTTTCAGGTCGGCGTACCCCGCAAGACACCTCGGTCGGCCCCCTCTCCCTCCGGGAGAGGGCTGGGGTGAGGGCCGCTTCTACTCGCGCAGCCTCCAGAATCACCAAACCCATAATCACCAAGGTCTTCCAGGTCGATGTACCCCGCAAGACACCTCGGTCGGCCCCCTCTCCCTCCGGGAGAGGGCTGGGGTGAGGGCCGCTTCTACTCGCGCAGCCTCCAGAATCACCAAAACCATAATCGCCAAAATCTTTCAGGTCGGCGTCCCCCACAAGACACCTCGGTCGGCCCCCTCTCCCTCCGGGAGAGGGCTGGGGTGAGGGCCGCTTCCACTCATGCAGCCTCCAGAATAACCAAAACCATAATCACCAAAATCTTCCAGGTCGACGTACCCCGCAAGACACCTCGGTCGGCCCCCTCTCCCTCCGGGAGAGGGCTGGGGTGAGGGCCGCTTCTACTCGCGCAGCCTCCAGAATCACCAAAACCATAATCACCAAAATCTTCCAGGTCGACGTACCCCGCAAGACACCTCGGTCGGCCCCCTCTCCCTCCGGGAGAGGGCTGGGGTGAGGGCCGCTTCTACTCGCGCAGCCTCCAGAATCACCAAAACCATAATCGCCAAAATCTTTCAGGTCGGCGTCCCCCACAAGACACCTCGGTCGGCCCCCTCTCCCTCCGGGAGAGGGCTGGGGTGAGGGTAGCTTTTGCCCTTCAGACTGAAACAGGCCAGAAGCCATCACTGCCATGACAATGGTATCGTCCCCTCCTTTTTCAAATTTCTGACAGATTATGAATAGCACCAAATCCTCAATCCGGGTCGTGGCTCCCACACCAGGCATCCCTGAATCAATGGATACCTGACATGCCCAACTTATCGCAGAACACGAAGTTAAATAAGTTGCTGGCCATGAGCGAAGCCAGTGTTGCCAGGGCTAAGTCCAACACCGACTTATTGAAGGTGATCCATGAGTTCGCCTCGTACCGTGGCCCGCTCGAATTCGATCACACACGCGCATGGTGGTTTTTCGGCACTGGCCTGTTATTGCTTGCGAGTGCTGTGGTCCTTTATTGGATTGGGAATATCTCTAGCGTCGCTCTGTTCTTTTACCGGTTGGAAATTGATCCCGACTCGTTCGGCATGGGTACTGGTTTTCTTGGCATCGTGATTGCCGTTTGGAGTCTGACATGGATGAAATCCAAATCTGATCGGTTGCCGTCGCTCAGTAAAAGAATTGCTCGACTGTCATCCTACTTCCACAACGGACTGACTTTCCGGAGAGAAGACTCGGCCGCGACTCTCAAGGAGCTGGACACGGAATTTGGTGATTACCGCCGGGGCGACTACAGCCGCAAGTTGGTCGAGTCGATACAGGGCGTATTTACCGGCACGTTGCGCGACCTCCCTTACACGTACCGCCAGCTGCACTATGTCAACCAACGAGAAGTGCATACCACGGTTACCGACGAAAAGGGCAATACCAAAACGGAGACTCGGGTGGTTCATGACCACTACGATCGCTACAGTTTGGTCATCGACTTTCCATGGGTCACCGGAATATCAGTTAGATCGGATCACCAGTCAAAGAACGACTATTCGCACCCCATGGACACGACTTCTCCGGATTTCAATAAAGCATTCCGTTTGACCGGTCGCAGCGAGATGCTCTGTGCGAAATTCATCAAGCCTTCGACGGTGCTCCACTTGCTGAAGCTGTTCGACATCCTCCATCGTCCGAACCTGGAGTTCTCTGACAGTGGAGAGCTCTGCCTCAGCTTTGAGAGCAGCGACCTGTTCGCGTACGGTGCTCAGTATTCGCTGGCTTCCCCCAAAAATTTTTACGCAGAAATTTCTGCCGGTATCGAACTGCCGCGACTGATGTCTGCGCTCCAATGGAGCCATGCACTCAGTGAGCTGCACGATGACAACTTCAGCTCCCTTACCCCTACAAACCGCAAAGAGAAGTAAGCCATGGACATTGCACTCATCCTCGCCGCTGTTATCGCTGTCGTCATGATCATCGGGGGGTTCAGCATCTACAACGGCATCATCGGGGGACACAACCGGGTACAACGTGCATGGTCGGACGTCCTCGTTTACGAACGCCAGAAGACCAAAGTTCTCGACCAGCTTCAAAAAGTGCTCGCAGATTTCATGGTCTATGAGGCCAGCCTCCTGGAAAAGATCACCGGCCTTCGCAGCGCGGTCAACGCCCTGCCTGCGGGCGCCAATGGCAATGCCCTAACGACCGTTGAAACCGCCACCCGGGAGCTGATGGGTGGCTTGCGCATCGCTTTCGAGGCCTACCCTGACCTGAAAGCATCAGAAGCGGCAAACAACATGATGCGTGAAATTGCCGAACAACAAGAGAACGTCGGCGCAGCCATCACCATCTACAACCGCAACGTCGAACTGTTCAACAACACCATCGAGATGTTCCCCGGCTCGGTCGTCAATGGCCTGTTCAACAAGAAAACTCGCGTTACGCCATTCACCGATACCGAAGCTTCGCAGAGTTTCTCTTACACCCCGAATATCTAACCTGCGTTAAGCATCGAACCATCACCCGTGAGGGTGGTGGTCGATCACCTCTCTCCTTGAATAGATCCGCCGCTGATTTTTCCAGGCGCAATGCCGAAAGCAGCAACAAACCACATGAAAACGACGCAGAAAAGCAACCGCCCCGCTCTCACAGATCTCACCGCCAAACACAACATCTGCAATCAGCATAAAACCCTGTGGGAGCGAGCCTGCTCGCGAAAACGCCAGAATGAACACCCGATCAATCACCAGGTGATCCCGACACCCGCATCACTCCGGCAATTGCAAATTATCCAACGCCCGATTCACCGCCAATTCCCCGAGCATGATCAACTGCGCAATCCCCAACAACGCCCGACGCTGCGACGCCGGCAACAGACTGGCAACGTTCTGCGCAATAGTTTGAGCCGAAGCTAGCGTTTCACTGGCATCGATCAGCAGTTCTTCATTTTTGTTGTCCGCAGTCACGGCATACATCCCACGCTTTTTACGTGGCGGGGGCGTGGAACCGGGCGGACAAAGGTAATGAATCAAGCGCGCGGTCGGCGGCTTCGTGGAGTTTTTTTGAATCGATGGATTCGTAGGGGGACGTGCAGTTGGATTCGGGCGGGTTGGGCGTTGGTTTGATCATGGTGAAGCTCCTTGATGACTGGAGCCGCCACCGTTCGCGGTCAAACAAACTGGGTGGCAGCTGTACGCGGGTTGACCGACCGGACATCAAGGAATCCGGCACACCCGAAGGTGTCCCACGCACAGCCACCGCGACATGATTTCAGACAATGCCTGAACACGTGCAGAACGCTGGCGCGCCTTGATATTGGGCGGACGGTCAAATCCGATCACTGATTCGTCAGCGACCGGACCACAATAGAATCCGCCCCAAAAGCGCACAAGCCGGCGGATTCTGGCGTAGCTGTAGGCAAAGGCGCAAGGATGTGTAGCCTGAGAGAGTGTCTTGAGATGTGTTTTTAAACATTGGTGTTTATCGCATCAGACGTTGCTAAGCCGCCCGGAGAACCAATCGCCCTGATTCTCCCGAAACGTCGAACCATCAAACTAATCTACTCCTACAAAAAACCTCTGTATTTTCCGTAAAGCCAAAGCACCCATGTTGCACCGCACACGAAATAGCCGACATGAAACGGACACGTCGCCCAGAACTTGAGTCCTCTGGGAAGGCGTTGAACGGCGTCGATCAGCAAGGGTTCCTGCCGTTGGATACTCTTAGATGTTATCAACTGGCTGACAGCGGTCATCCGCTGAGTTCTCGAGTAAAAACTTCCCCCTGATGAACCACAGTCCATGGAAAGGTACAGCCACTCATCAAAGTGTTTTTCCAGAGCATCGAGTTTTGTGTAAACGGCGTAGAAAATCATTGCGCAGTTGATCACGCCCATCACGATCTGCGCCCCACATGCCCAGGCAAATACTGTGCTGGTGATTTCCATTACTCGGAATACTCATGAATTTCTTGTCCTGAAAACTCATCATCATCAAACATCTTTTTTCTGTCTCCACGGCACCCTGGCGATTCGCGATAACACTTGATAGACGACCGTTTCTCAGGGTGCTTACTCGAACAATCCTAAATATTCCGCCCAGCCATACAAAGCCAGAATTCCCAGCAGAGAAAACGCATTCAATCGATATGGAATTTCGACCCACCGCCGCAAATTCAGCGGAAGGCTCCGGACATCTTCGAGGGCGCTCGGATTATCCAGCAACAGGCGCGAAGGACGTTTACGAAGCAAAGCAGTGATCAGAGTGAGCCTGTACCTGCGCGCCCAAAAACCGGAACGTCCCTTCTGCGGGCAGTTGTGGAGCAGATAGCAATTTTCAAGGTGCAATTCAATTTCGGAAAGCTTGAAATACCCGACATAGATCATCACCAGAACGTTGGAGATGATCAGCACCAGTAACGCAATGCCAGTGGCGGCGAACAGAAGTTTGATTTCAGTCATTTGAGGTTGCTTCGTAAACGATTTCACCGCGGACTGACCTTCTCTCTGCCCCTTTACAAAAAACCTCTGTATTTCCCATAAAGCCAAAGCACCCACGTTGCACCGCACACGAAATAGCCGATATGAAATGGACTCGTCGCCCAGAACCTGAGTCCTCTGGGAAGGCGTTGAACGGCGTCGATCAGCAACGGTTCCTGCCGTTGGATACTCTTGGATGTAATCAACCTGCTGACAGCGGCCATTCGATGAGCTCTCCAATGAAAACTCCCACCTGATGAACCACAGTCCATGGATAGGTACAGCCACTCATCAAAGTGTTTTTCCAGAGCATCGAGTTTTGTATAAACGGCGTAGAAAATCATCGCGCAGTTGATCACGCCTAATAGGATCAGCGCTCCCCAAGCCCAGGCATATACAGTGCCGTCGACGTCTATCATTCGGAATACTCGTAGATTTTTTGTCCTAAATACTCACCACCTTCAGTCATCCGAGTTCCTGTCTCCACGGCCCCTGCCGCGCCGACCACTAGCACACACAAGTTTTCCCATTCCTTTCAATTTCGCGCATACCGCCAAACCTACTTTCCCTCCGATATATCCACCAGCAAGAGCTCCAGCGGTACCGCCGACCATTTTCCCTCCCTCTACAAACCTCACTTGCCTGCATTCCGCCTCGCGGTCGGACGCGCAAACCTCGTAGATTTTTGAGCTGGATGCGCCCAGTTGCAGACCTATGCCGAGGTAACCACCTCCCTTCATGAACTTCGCTGCTCTGGCAACGCCCGCAATGTTGGTTGCATATCCGGGCAGTTGTGCCGGTGCGCCTGCTTTGCCCCATCGATGCAGGTGTAGGCGTGTTCCTCCACCAAGTGTTGTGCAGGAGGTGGCTCGGGTTTGGGGTTGAAGGCATTCCAAGAGGCGCCGCCGTTGTCTGTAGCCATGCGTGGCTTCACCAGTGCCCAATCACCGTTAAGCACAGCATCGATGAGTTTTCGCTCATTCGCGCCTTGCATGTAGTTGGAACGATGCAGGCCCATGGCGTTTAACAAGTCGTCGAATCCGGGCAAGTCGTCCGGACGATTCAATGCCTGTCGGAAATGTTCCATGGCTTCGTAGGCATCGAGGATCTGCTCTCGCTGCCCATGGAACTCGCTTAGCGGGATGAGTCTGGTCACATCCGTGTCCCGTTCTGAAAACGCAGGACTTTGGCGAACGGACTCAGGTTTGAATGCAGGATGGATCGGTGTTCGTTGTAGGGAAAATCCGGCTTTCTGACTTGCAGACGCCGCGCTCAAACCATCAATGTTTTATGGCGGTACTGGGTGGGGCAGAAAATAGATCCGTAGCCAATGTTTACTCCCACAGGTATCAGCGTCGTACACAACATCTGCAATCAGCATAAAACCCTGTGGGAGCGAGCCTGCTCGCGAAGGCACCAGAATGAACACCCGATCAATCACCAAGTGATCCCGGCACCCGCATCACTCCGGCAATTGCAAATTATCCAACGCCCGATTCACCGCCAGCTCCCCGAGCATGATCAACTGCGCAATCCCCGCCAGCGCATGGCGCTGCGATGCCGGCAACAGGCTGGAGACGTTCTGGGCGATGGTTTTGGCCGAAGCGAGTGTTGCACTGGCATCGACCAGCAGTTCTTCGGTTTTGTTGTCGGCGGTGACGGCATACATCCCACGGTTTTTACGTGGGGGCGGCGTGGAACCGGGTGGACAGAGGTAATGGTCGAGCGCGCGGTCGGCGGCTTCGTGGAGTTTTTTGGAATCGATGGATTCGTAGGGGGAACCCGAGGCGGTTTCGGGCGGGTTGGGTGTTGGTTTGATCATGGTGAAGCTCCAAATTTATACCTAGTGGAACCACCAGCACCTGTCGCTAAACAAGTAAGGGTGGCAGCTGTACGCGGGTTAGCGAACCGAGAGGTATAAGACCCGGCAGACCCGAAGGTCTCCCACGCACAGCCACCATATCGTCGTCGCAAACGTCTGCGACAAACTGGAGCGTCGTTGTACTTATACCTGGTCAGGTCGCTAAACCCGGTCGCTGGGTTGCCAGCGACACGTAGACGATAAAGACCAGGTACAAAGCGCACAAGCCGGCGGATTCTGGCGTAGCTGTAGGCAAAGGCGCAAGGGTGTGTAGCCTGAGAGAGTGTCTGGAGATGTCTTTTTAAACGTTGGCGTTTATCTAGGCCCCATTCCTTCACGTATCCTTCGACAGAGCCGTCCCGTTATCCCACCAGATGGAGCAAAATTGCCCAAATTGCCAGTCGTAACTGACAACCTAGGCCAAATGAACAGCTCTATTTTTTCCGGCACATTTCCACGTCATCCGGAGTTTTGCGATATTCAGAAGCCGCTAGCACACGGAAAAGAGTTTCTGGGTTTAGTGAATACACTTCGGGAGTCGAAAGCGCATACCTAAAACAAGAGGAAGGTGGTCGGCCTCATCATGCCGCTCCATGGCCGACACCACTTCATTTGGGGAAGAAGAAGCTTCGTTGCTTTTTGAAAGCGATGATGTCCGTCGTATGGATTTGGTTGGCTTTGCGTCTTGTTCCACCGGTAGCAGTTTGAATCTCGATCTCGTTGCTGCCTAGTAGTGCAGCATTGATGTCATCGCTATGGGCTGGAGTGTTGTTATAGATCCTTTCGAAAAAATCCCTAACGGATAAGGCGGGTGCCGAATCGTGGAGGAATTTTGGAATGTCCTCCCTGAGCTGGTCTTTTGCCTGATCTCTAGCCGACTCATTGAAGAGGTAAAGCGTCTTTCCTTCGCTAGGGTCGTGCGCAAGCATGCCAAGGCCAGATCTGCCGAAATGAGCTTGTGTCTCGCTGTTTTGATGGAGCCGGTCATTGTAAACCTGGCGAGCACGATACGAATTGGCGAGGTGTATTAGCCAATATCGCCAACCACTAGGGTTGTTGATTGAAAAAGGACTGACAAATTTTGCACATTTCTTGAAGTTTTCGAAGACAATGCTTTCCGCCACGCCGAGCCACGCTGTCTTCGATTGCTTCTCTTCAAGGATCTCGAAGTCCCGGCTGCTTAGCTGCAAGTATGCCAATTGGCTCGACAGCGTTTTTGGATCATGCTGCTTCAGGAAGGCCAGCAGGGAAGAGATGACGAAGGTATAGAAAACCTCCACTGACTCATTCAGATTCATCATGTCGACCAAGGTCGCAGTGTCAACATGGCTGTGCCCACACTGATCGAGATTAAAGATGATATTCGGATATTTCTCTGATTTGATTTGGGCTCTTATTCTTGGATAGGCCTGTTCGAACAACTCTGTCGAGTAACGGGCTTGGATTTTAAGCCGGCTGTTCGAGATGCTATGGTGAAGAATAATCGGATTCAGGACTCCTTCAAGAATGTCAATTGCCATCCTTTCAGCGTCATTCAGGAACAGGCTGCACTCGATATCAACGAGGGGCAAATTGTTAACTGCCCTGTAGGTGTTTATGTCAGTTAACGCTCTACTCAGTTCCTCCACAAAGATGATGGGTGAACCGGCAGTGCCACATTTGTATCGACCAGCGCCACTGAAGCCATCTACCACAGCCAGGCGAAACTTTCTAACCTGCGGGTGCTTGCATCGTGTGATTACGTACTGATAAAAATAATCGCGAAGTATTTGATGCTTCTTCCTTGAGTGCTCTTCAAGAGTCGCACCTTCTTCCCAATCATACTTCTTCTTAGCCATGGATATTCCTTGTCAGGCTACGGTGTTTCTACTAGGCCATGCCCACCAGCTTCACAGGCATCTCATCCCAGGTTTTGCCACGGTATTCACGACCGTTAGCTTTTTTCGAACGGCGGACATTATCTTTACCCCATGTCCCCCACTGTTTAAAGAAAAACGCTGTGCCGCTTTCTAGGCACTGGGTGTAGATCTCATCAATCCACCCTTCTTTCACAGGCCGCGCTTTATTCCCGCTCTCCCCGCCGACAATAGCCCAGTCAATCTGTGAGAGATCAATGCTGCCTACGGGGCCAATCAATGGCTCAAAGGAGATGAATCTGATCTGGGCAGGCGTGTCTTTCAGAAACTGAACGCGCCCGGCAGCATCACGATCTTCAACAGAGGTGCCTAGCCACACATTGGGTAGCACCTCTATGATGACTTCATTGAGGATCTGCTTCATCCGTTCTGGCCGCTTGGTTAAAATCTGGTAGTTGTGATGCGGGGTTTCTCGCATGACCTTCCAGACGGCGACAATGAACTCGTCGCTGACTTTCTCATGGAAAAGGTCGCTCATGGAGTTCACAAACACCTTTCTCGGTTTTCTCCACCGGTAAGGGATCGCCAAAGCGTCGTGGTCTTCGACTATGGTGCCGTTCCAGACGATTCGCTTGTTCTTTTTGCGGGTCAGCCCCACGTACTTCGGGGTACCCATGGCTTCGAGTCGACGCGCCATCTCCATGGCATAGCAATTCTTGCACCCGGCGCTAATGATGGAGCAGCCAGCTACTGGATTCCATGTGGAGTCCGTCCACTCAATCTGTGTCTCTGCCATATCCTTTCCTAGCCCCTCGTTTGCATTCCTAACTGGCGCATTTCTGACCGAGCGAGCCGTATTCGATGGCCATCATAATGAATAACCTCCCGATAGGGCAGCTAAGACGCAACAATCTCAGCTCAACCAATACGACGCTGTATGGATATACAGATTAGTGTCATATGCTCGATAAAACACCTCTTCCCTGATATTTCCTGCCCAATGGCGCAAGTTTGCAGTAGCAAAATAGGAACTGCAAAATAGGCGAAATAGGGATCCAAAATAGGGACGGATCTATTATTCAGACAACAGATCGTTCCCCCAACCTTGTTATGTCATCAGCAGGCCAGTGACGACGGTGATACTCCTCATCATGCAGAAATCACTTCACCCAAGCGTTTGCGCCCAATCAGCCCCTTCTAAATTTTGGATCACCAGATGAATCCTGCAGGCATCGACACTAGTGCACTACTCACCATGCTGGGCCTGATTGCTGCAGTGTGGTCGGTCGTACCTAGCACTGCAAAGCTCAGCTTTCGGTTAAGCCTTGACTGGGCTGACTGGCTGGTCATCTCTGCCATACTGCTCACCATCCACGGGCTTTTCTTCGAGCCCGTACTTGTCGCGCTTGGGTTCCCAACCCTTGGACCTTGGTTGTGGGGTTTCGACAAGAGCGCTACCCAGTACCTTTTGTTCCTGCTACTGGCTGCTTTTATCTACTGGCGATCACGTCGAACTAAGCTGACTCGCTGGAACCTTGGGCTCTTCGATGATCTGACAACGTCGCTCCTGCACGCAGGGAAGCTCGAGGAACTCACTGAATTACTACATCGTCATCTCGCATTAGCGCTAAATCTAACAGCGTCGACAAGCGTTCGAAGTCGTTTAGCCAGCATCATCCGACCACCGCATCCCGAGTTCCAAGTAGTCTTCAGAGACGACGGCTCCTTCTTGTTGGGTGAAGGGGCTCCGACAAACTGGCTATTCCGCAAATGGTTCAGCTTTCGCGAATGGGTTGCCGACGTCGTCGGTTCTTCGCAGCGGGTGCAGCGCCGTGCTGTCATTGTTTTGAAACGGTTGCTGTCATCCCGTCGATTGGCCGGACACCTCGCAATCACGAGACCGTACCTTTGTATGGAAATCATGGAGCGCGCAACACGTCTTGCAAGAGGCTTTCAAGACGATTTCTTCAACGCTCTATTGGCGAATGAGGCCAGCATCTTTTATAGCGAGCTCAATAACAACGACAATTTCGGCGAGGGAGGAAACCGCCTTGCGCTTCCTGCTGAGAATCGACTCCTGCGGTTCTACTGTGTAGATGTTGATGTGGCTGCTCGTCTCGGGGTCTATCGGTCGGTAGGCGAGGCAGTACTCTCACGGATTGACACAGACGATGTTCTTGAAAGAAAGCTCAATGGACGGTTAATGACCTTTCAAGATGTTGGAAAGCACCACGACCCGGTTTATGCGGGAATTTTGTTCTTCAGGATCATGATTCTAGAAGGCCTGCATCAACGTGTCGCCGATCACTTGTGGCTCCACTACATGCCTCATTTTGCCAGCCGCCTAGTCGATCGCGCTCGCGAAGTTCGGGCAGAAGACGAAAACTACGAGTTCCCAACGCCGCTGTGTTATCTACTGTACGAAGTCGTTGACACTACTACGGTGTGGGTGAGGGACGCCGAGGCTCTAACAAAGCCTGGTGACCTGCTACTTCGGGAACAGCGTGAAGGCAGTCATGTTTATATTTCCTTCCAAGCCGCAGAAGCTACTGGTCGTGTTATCCGAACGATTCTTATTTCGCCGCGCGTACCCCGTCGACTCAAAGACGAACTGCTTTGCGTGGTGCTCACCACCCTAAAGAACTTGGAACAATATGCCCACCTAGCACCGTTGACCAGAGTGATGCGAGCACACCTCCTAGAACCTTATGGTTACAGGGAGCAGAACAACTATCTTTATATCTTGAAGCAGTGCTTCGATGAACAGGACCATGTCCTTCGGGCTCAACTGAGGATTTTTAGTGAGGAGCTCAATGCAGCCTATGCAGGTGTGCATTAAATAACCACGTTGTGTTCAGGGTATAAGCAAAACCAGTATTCAATACTGCCGTCCATTAGCTATCTTGTTACGGCTCAGTCATATTCATTCGAGCGACACCGCAGTTTGAGTGTCGTCTAAATCTCTTCGGATCATATAAATATGCCGCCCCACCTCTCATGCATTTTTTGTCACAGCAGTGGGAGCTCGTCAGTAGCCCACATTGTCCCAGAGTCGTTAGGTGGGAAATATTCCCCAATTGGCCGACCGGGAGTTACCTGTGATCGCTGCAATCAATACTTCGGGCAAAAAGTTGAGTCTAAGGCGCTGCAGAGCTTCCCGTTTAGCGGGTACCGCCTTCTGCAAGGAGTGCCTTCGAAGAAAGGACGCTTCGTTCGGATGGATACCGAGCTTGGCGAAGTGGAGGCATCGGGAGCATCTGGAATCATTCAGCTCGAACCGCGAAACGACCAATTGAGAAATCTCGTCGAACGGGGGCGGGTCTGCCAGTTTCATTTAATCGCTGAAGTCTCGGAGCCATTGGCAATGGTTCGTATGCTACTGAAAATTGGACTTGAGCAACTAGGTAAGCACTTTTATGACGTCGCAGTCTCTGATCGTGTGGGAGAGGCTCGAGCTTTCGCTCGGCGACCAGGGAGAGGCGATAACTGGTGGTGTATTCTCTGCACTGAGCCTAGCGAGATACTGGTTACGACGGTTAAAGATCAAGTTGCCATTGAAATAACTGAGCACGAAGGAGTACTTGTTTCGGTCATGCGCCTCCCTGGAGTCACGACTATAGTCCCGCTGGAAAAGCGAGCTTTGGCGCCAACGCCGGGAAGCCTGCCGGAGCCTCACTATCGAGTCATACGAGCTACATGCTGATGTAGCTCAAGGAAGTTAGAACGTGAGTGTTAGTTAGCTGGCAGCTTAGAGTTGAAAGTAGTCTCTCGTAATGAAGAGAACCCCGAAAATCACGGCCTGACCAACCTAGGCAACTCCACCCCCTCCACCAACCTCTCCACCCCCAACCTTACCCTCTCCCCACCTTGCTCAATCACCACCCCATCCCCCTCCACCGCCACCAACTTCACCCCAGGCCCAACCTTCTCCCCCTGCAAAAAACTACGCGGCGGCCCATCGTTCAGGCTCAGTATCGCCACCGCCCCGCGACTCCCCGCCATCACCCCGCTCACCTTGATATCCATCGGCGCCGTTTGATTGGAAAACCACTGCAACGCCGGGCTATCACTGCGCGCCGCCAGCAATTGCGGGGCCGCTGCCGGGGTGTGGGATTCGGCGGAGGTCAGCAGCAGCGACGACCATGTCGCCACGCCGACCAGCGCTGCGAGCAGCGCGAGGGCCTGGACCATTTGGGGTGGGGAAAAGCGTGCGGTGAAGGTCATGGGTTGAATCTCCTTTTTATCCCTGCTGTCAGCCTACGCGGCAATTCTCTCCGTTTTATTTCACACGCCTTACAGGTTGGCCGTGCACGATGGCGCAGGACGCAAAGGAGCGCGCGCGATGAACAGGCAACAGGGTTTTGCGCTGATCGAGTTGATGGTGGTGCTGGTGATCATCGTGGGGCCGGTTTGAGACGCGGAGCAATGAGCGCTCGATGGCCCTGATTGCGAAGTTTGCATGGCCGGGTTATGCGGTTGTTGCGCAGTGAACAGGTCATTGGTGCGGCGGGGAATGGGCGGTTGCTCAAGGTTGGCGTGGAGGTGTTCGACCGTAGTCAGGAGGCACTACTGTTGACCACACTCGATACCCTGCTGGGCAGCCCATAAAGCTCCTGAACCTGGCCCTCATATTTAGAAAAGGACCAGTCCAGGAGCCATTTTTTAGCCTACTTGTTTGAAACCACATTGAAGGTCCGCGGCTGGGAAACGTCTCCAGCACCGTATAACGCCTTGGCTGTAATGCTGTGCAAACCTACGCTCAATCCAGTCAAGGAAAAGGTCCATTTCCCCGTTGGATCAACAACGACTGCACCTTTGGCAAACGTGCCATCAAACACTTCAACTTGCTGCGCTGGTTGCGCGTTACCGGCAAGTATCACGCTGGTCTCGGTGGTTTTAGCGCCATTCGCAATTTCAACGCCGTTGGCTCCTTTGACCGAAGTGATAGTGGGTGCAATTGCGTTAGGTTGGGATGTCGACATGGTGAAAACTCCGATAGTGAGATAAATGGAACGGAGTAATTCAACGCCAAAAAACGCAAATGGACACCTGTCAGATCTGACAGGTAGCAGTCCTTTTCCGACGAGCGGTCGTCATCACTCAGGGTCGGTCAGCGCCGCGAGCAGCGCGAGTGCCTGGACCATTTGGGGTGGGGAAACGCGTGCGGTGAAGGTCATGGGTTGAATTTCCTTTTTATCCCTGCTGTCAGCCTACGCGGCAATTCTCTTCGTTTTATTTCACACGCCTTACATGTTGGCCGTGCACGATGGCGCAGGACGCAAAGGAGCGCGCGCGCGATGAACAGGCAACAGGGTTTTACGCTGATCGAGTTGATGGTGGTGCTGGTGATCATCGGCATCGCCAGTGCGGCGATAAGCTTGAGTATCAAGCCCGATCCGTTGCAGTTGCTGCGCAAGGATGCCGAGCGTGTGGCGCAGTTGCTGCAGGTGGCGCAGGCGGAGGCGCGCGCGGATGGCCGGCCGATTGTGTGGGTGAGTGATGCCAAGGGTTTTCGGTTTAGTCGGCGCAGTGAGAGTGGCAAGGGGTTTGATCATTTCGCGCAGGATCCGCAGTTACGGCCGCGTGCCTGGCAGAGTCCGAAGATGGAGGTGCGGGTGGAGCCGAAACAGAGGGTTGTGCTGAACGCTGAGTGGATTAATCCGCCGCTGCAATTGACGTTGTCGGATGGGTTGAATCGCTTGAGTGTGCTGCGTGATGGCAGTGGAAGGATCAGCCTGCAATGAAGCGCCAGCAAGGGTTTACGTTGATTGAGGTGATGGTCGCGATTCTGTTGATGGCGGTGGTGAGTTTGATTGCCTGGCGGGGGCTGGACAGTGTGACGCGGGCGGACAGTCATTTGCAGGCGAGTAGTGAGCAGAGTGACGGTTTGTTGCGGGCGTTGAATCAGTTGCAGCGGGATGTGGAGATGCGGGCGGGGGTTGAGCTGACCGAGCCGAAGAAGGTTGGCGTGGATGATGAGCCACCGAGCGCCCCGCCCGCTTTGACTGTGCGCAGTAGCGACAGTAAGGGGTTTCGGCTGGACATCATTCGCACGGCAGCGGATCAGCCGGGGGCTTTGCAGCGGGTGCGCTGGTGGGTCAAGGGTGACACGCTGTATCGGGCGGTGGCTGAGGCGCGGAGTCGGTATCCGCTGCCGGCGCCTGGGAATGGGGTTGCTGTTTTGAGTGATGTCAGTGATGTGCAAGTACGCGTTTGGGAAATCGATAAAGGCTGGCGGCAACTGAGTGGCAATCGTCGTGAAGATCCGGCCGGACTGGAGATCCGCCTGACCCGTCAGACGCCACAAGGCCCGGAAAAATACCGACAAGTGATCGGCCCGCTGAACTGAACGGACAGGCTAACTCCCTTGTGCTGCCTCTCTGAGTTTTTGCAGATCGAGAAGGGTGACGGCGCCGTATCGAACAGCTAACAGGCCTTCGGCTTCCCAGATTTTCAGCTGGCGGTTGACGCTCTGACGAGAAACACCCAGTTGTTGGGCGATATTTTACTGGTTGACCTTCAGGCATGGCGCTTCTTCGAGACCTGGACGTTTGATCAAGGAAACGAGTCGGCTGGCCAACCTGACAGGCAAAGGATTGCTGATCGTGTTCCCTGCCCAATCGAGCGCCATTCGATACCTGCCACAGACCAGACGCGTAATGGCTAGCAGAACATCGGGTCGGCGTTCAATGATTTGCCAGAATGCGCTGGCAGGCAGCACTGCAATACGCGCTGGCGAGACGGCTGCAACGTCGTACTTCCTCGGTAAGCCATCTAGAAGTGGTACTTCGCCGAACCAGTCTCCAGCGACCAATTGCGTAAGCAAGAGTTGGTGTCCACTCGCGCCCAGGCTATCGACCCGCAAGGTGCCTTTAATCACACGAAACATGCCCAGTGGTTTCGAGCCTTGAGGGAACAGTTCCTCTGCTTTTACCAATGTCCTGATCCGCGAGGCCTCAAGCAAAATCGCGTCTACCTCTGGGGGCAGGGAAAAGGATGAGGCTATAACTTCAGCAGACAATTCGGACATTGCCAAAACCCGACAATCTTGGTTTGAGGGCTCGGATAGTATCAGACGCCTCTGGCCTGTAGACGACAGGCCTGTCTGGATCAGGAACGCAGAATGTACGTAGGTCACTTCGCCATCGGCCTGGTAATCAAGGCCCGCTATCCCAAGATCCCCGCGATACCGATCATGATGGGCGTCGGTTTTCTGGATCTGCTCGATGGGATTTTCATCATGCTTGGCTTCAATACCGTCACCGCAAATTTGAACAGCGGGCCGTACTTGTTCTTTGATCTGACCTTTATTGATTGGGATCACTCATTACTGGCTGCGGTGTTCTGGTCAGCGATTTGGGGACTGTTTTTCATTAAGCATCGACCCGTTGCCGTCGTGGCAGCGTTGGCGGCCTTATCTCACTTCATCGCTGATTGGCCGATGCACAACAGCGATTTGGCCCTGTATCCCCACTCGATCGAGCATTACGGTTATGGCCTTTGGGGCAAGCTGGGGACCGTCTCCTGGATGCTCGAAGGTGTTTTCTCGGCTGTGCTGGCGGCTTATGCATGGCGGCTCAGCGCGCGACGCGGTGTGAATTTGATTTGGCCTTGTGTGGTGTTGGGGGTTTTGTTCTTGCAGCTATCGCCGGTCGCTTCGCCCATGAAGCTTGTTGCCACGCTTGAAGAGCCGATGGCGCATATGCTTCACGGGGTTTTGGTCTCGTTGGGCTTTCTGATTCCAGGGCTGCTGATGTCGTGGCTTTTGGATAGACGTGAGCGTACGGCGTCTCGTCTTGCATGACTCAACCGGCTGCTATCTGGACGGCTTGGCTAGACGCCGTAACAAGTTGACGGGCCTTTAGTACAGGAATGGATATGTACTCGGTCATCCTTGAAAAGAGCCAAGATCAAAAGATCGCAGCCTTCGGCAGCTCCTACATTGGGATTGGGTGAGGTCAGTTGGGGATTGGTTGGCTGTTAGGACGTCATCGCGAGCAGGCTCACTCCTACAGTTGGATCGGGTACATCAACAAGAGATTGGTCGGCTGGCAGGCCGCCTTCGCGAGCAGGCTCGCTCCCACAGTTTTAAATTTGCGTACAACCCAAGCGGCAAAGCCGCCCCACTCAACAGGATGAGCGTTAGCTCGGCTGCAGCTTTTGATCTTGATCCACGGGCGACGTCGGAAGGCTGAGTGGAGGGATTCATCCGGGGGTGGGAGCGCAGCGACCGTTTGGCGCAGCCAAATGCATCGAGAGGAGGTGCAGCGAAGCAAACCGTAGGCGATGCGCCCGGATGGATCCCGGAGCGAAGGAACCCCGAGCCTCAGCGAGCGGGCCGCACGCAGGAGCAAGCCTTTTTGGTTACTTTTTCGGCGTCTGGAAAAAGTGACCCGCCGTAAGGGCGGAACCCTAAGCCGCCGTTACCGCAGCAACGGATATATACACGGTCAAACCCACTAGCTCAAAACAACGACGCCACCCGGCAACTCGGTGCACTTGACGCCATAGGCATCCCGAATCAGCAATGCAACGCCAGCAAGTTGATCAAGGCTGAAGCGCGCCTGCACCCGCCGCTGCCCAAGCTCACGATTAAGCAGCAACAACATCCCCGGCCGATACCGGTTGATCTCATCAATCATCTGGCTCAGCGTAGCGCCGTTAAACACCAACACTTGCTGACGCCAATTCATCACCGCCGCCGTGTCGACACTCTGCACACTGCCAACCTGCCGCGCGTCATAGGTCACCTGCTGCCCCGGTTCAAGTCGCAAACTACGACCTTCAACATCCACCTCAACCGCGCCATCAAGGCAAGTCACACAGACTTGCTGATCGGTATTACGCAAGTTGAAACGCCCCTGACTCGCGCGCAACCACCCTCCCCCAGCCTGCATCGCCAGCGGCAACCGCGCGGTCTGCACTTCAACTTCACCACTGACCAACTCAAAACCCTGCACGCCGTCAGACACTGCACGCTGATTGATCCGCGTCTGAGTATTCAGCTCCAGACTCACACCCTGCGCCGGTTCAAAACGACGCTGCTGGCCAACTTCAGTGATGTAGTCAGCGCCCAGCCCTTCAAAACCACCAGGAATCGTCCCGCGCACCAGCAAAAACGCCGCCGACGCAGCAATCGCCCCACCGAGAAAAGCACGTCGACCAAACCCACGCGGCGCCTGCATTTGCTCCACGGCCGGTTGCAGTTGCTGCCACAACCGCTTGGCCTCTTCGAACGCGCGGGCATGCTCGGCACTCTGCGCGCACCATTCGCGCAAGGCGCGGGCGTCGGCCACGGTGGCGCGGCCGGAGGTCAGCAGGACCAGCCAGTCGCGGGCTTCGCTGTGCAGATTGTCGGCCGCCGATGGCTCGGCAGGTGTCAGTCGAAAGATGTTCAAACGCGCAGATTCTCAACGAATTGATCGGGCACTATTCAGAAGACGGTTTTCCGGCCCCGCGACCGAACCGCTGAAACACTTTTCTTTCCAGTTTCGCCGCGCAGAAGCCCAACGCGGCTTTGATTTCCTTCTCGACCATGCGCGTGGAAATGCCGAAGCGCTGGGAAATCTCCAGGTGCGGTGCCTCTTCCAGACGCGCGGCGATGAAGATTCGGCGACGGCGTGCGGGCAGTTCGTAGAGGGCGCTGAGCAGCGACTGGATTTCCTTTTGCCCACCGACCACCCGCGCCGGGTCGAGGGCTTCGTCACCGATTTGCAGCAGCTCCTCGACTTCCTCGCCGGTGAGCAGGCGCGCATCGGCCTGGCGGCGGTCGGCGGCGATGTTCAGGGCCATGCGATAGAGGTAGGCATTCGGCCGCAAGACATTCGGCGGCGTCTCCATGCGGTCGACGCGCAGGTAGGTTTCGTGCAGCACGTCGTTGGCCAGATCTTCCGAACCGAGACGCCTGCGCAGGCGCACCCGAAAGTCCTCGTAGGACGTCAGGAACAGTTGGACCATCGAACCTTGTCCGGTGTCTTTCATCCCCCGGAAACTCCTTCCCATTTGGTGCATTCCATGCGTTTCCCTGACGACTCCGGTAACAACAGCAACGTGACCGGTTGACGCAAGGCGCTGGGCGTCGGCCGGTCGATCTTGAGATTGCGAAAACTTTCCACCAGCGCGTTGTCGCGCCGTACATCACCGGTCGAAGTGACCAACCGGTTGTGTTGCACCAAGCCGTCGCGGCCGACCCACACCTGCAACACCGCGCGATAACTGCCCGGCCGGGTCAGCGGCGAGCGACACAGGTTGCGCTCGATCGCTGCCTGCACCGCTGTCGCGTAACTGCGGTTGACGGCGACGCTTTCAGGCGTCTGTTTTTGCGATGGTGCTGGTACGTCTTCGACCTGCGCCACTTGCAAGGTAAACGCATCGTCGCGGGCATAACGCGCCATCAAACCACTGCCGCCGAGCAACCGACGCAGGGCATCGGCGGCGGTGTATTCACCGTCCACCGCCAGCGAGCGACGACCGCGACTCAACTGGCTGTCGACCAGCACCGCAACGCCGGTGGCGTGGCTGTACTGATCCAGCGCGTGCGCCAGATCCTGTGCCGGAATGTGCAGCGTCATGCGCAAGTCCGCCGGCACCGCGTCGGCTACGGCGTGGCCCGTCGCACAGCCGAGCAGCCACCCCAGACACATCCGGCGCACAAGCCTCGTTGAACGCTGAAAACCGTCCGTGGAATTGCCTCGCTGCACGGCTGACGAATCCTTGCAAATCGTCATCCTGAGGGCTGTTTATGAATCTGGTGTGACGGGCGGTGCAAAAAAACCATCACGGGAATTGCGCACGGCTTGCACTAGACTCAAGCCAAAGCGCGGCCCCGTCGGGCCGGCCAGGAGGCGAGCATGAACACACTGTGGCGATTGAGCCTTGGCGGGCTGTTGTTGATGGCGCTGTCGAGCGCTTATGCCGAGCAGCCGTTGGGCTGCGTGGAAGTGACGGTCGGCGGCTACAAGGCGCCGAATTACGACTGTTTGAGCCAGCAGATGGGCAACAACCCGGAAGGCGCTGCGGCGGCGCAGAAGAATCAGGAGGCGCTGAATGTACCGGTGAATAAGCGGCCGCCAAATCAGGTTGGGCTGGCGACACCTGCCGCGACCAGTACGCGGATGGGCAACACCTTCGGCACCTCGGTGAAACCACAACGCCCACCGCAATGATTTTGATCTTGATCGTTCCCACGCGCAGCAAAGGAATGCAGCCCGGGACGCTCCGCGTTCCATCCGGAGCCGAACGCGGAGCGTCCGTTGAGGCATTCCCACGCGGAGCGTGGGAACGATCATGGCGGGCTCAATCGCTTGGGGTTTGGCGAAAGCTCACCGCGAGGCGGTTCCAGCTGTTGATGGTTGTGACGGCCATGGTCAGGTCAACCAGTTCGCCTTCGCTGAATTGCTCGCGCGCTTGCTGATACACCTCATCAGGCACACGACTCTCCGCTAACAACGTCACCGCCTCCACCCAAGCCAACGCCGCACGCTCGCGCGGGTTGAAGAAGTTGCTGTCGCGCCACACCGCGATCGCATACAAACGCCGATCACTCTCCCCGGCCCGTCGCGCGTCCACCGAGTGCATGTCGGTGCAGAACGCACAGCCGTTGAGCTGCGAGGCACGGATCCGGATCAATTGCAGTATCGGTTGTTCGATACTGAGGTTGGCAGTCAGCGCCTCCATGGCAATCATCGCTTTCATCGCCTTGGGCGAAGCGTTGTAGTAATCCAGGCGCGGGGACATGGCGGTTCTCGGTGGACGGAATAATGAGTTCACCGTAGACGCCGACAGCCATGCATTACAGCCCCAATTGCACGGAAAACCGCTACACCACTGCATCCCCCTGCCAAACACAAATCCCTGTAGGAGTGAGCCTGCTCGCGATAGCGGTGTGTCAGGCAACATTGATGTCGGATGGGCCACCGTCATCGCGAGCAGGCTCACTCCTACAGGTGATCTAGGCCAATTTCGGGTTTTTCGGCTAGGCAACTATTGCAGATTCCGCAACAGCGGTAATCTGGCGGGCACGCCTAATAGCCTCGGGAGCCTCGTCGGTATGGAACTTCATGTCGTGATCAACGGCCGCAAGGATCTTGCCGGTCAGTTGTATCAGCAGCTGCGCGGTGCAATTGAATCCGGGCGCCTGGCCGCTGGCACGCAATTGCCGCCCAGCCGTCTGCTCGCCGAGCAACTGGGCATCTCGCGCAAGACCATCTCCGACACCTACGCGCAACTGACCTACGAAAACTTCCTCACCGGGGTGATCGGCAAAGGCACCTACGTCAACGCGCGCCCGGCGCAGGTCCAGCGCAAGCAAAGCCACACAGAACTGGCCAGCGCCGAGGTGATCGAGAGTTGGCGCAATCTGCCGGTGTTTCTCCGTCACCCGACGCTGGAAGGCTCGCTGCGTTATGACTTCATCGGTGGCGCGACCAGCAAGGGCCAGTTTCCGCAGGATGACTGGCGCCGCTGCGTCGCCCATGCGATGCGCCAGATGGGCCAGTCCAAGGGTTTCTACAGCGTGGCCGAAGGCCTGCCGGCGCTGCGCAATGCGATCGCCCGGCACATCGCGTTTTCCCGGGGGATCAACTGTCAGGACGAAGACATCGTCGTGTGCAACGGCGCGCAACAGGCGCTGGACCTGATCACCCGCGTGTTGATTCGCCCCGGCACTCTGGTGGCGATGGAAGATCCCGGTTATCCGCCGGCACGCCTGCTGTTCGGCACCCATGGCGCCGAGGTGCTCGGGATTCCGGTAGATGCCGAGGGCATTCAGGTCGAGCACATTCCCGATGGCACGCGCCTCATCTATGTCACACCGTCGCACCAGTTTCCGCTGGGCATGCCGATGAGTCAGGCGCGCCGCGAAGCCTTGCTGGCTCGCGCGCATGAGCTGGGCGCGATCATCATCGAGGACGACTATGACAGCGAATTCCGCTACGAAGGCCGGCCGACGGATTCGCTGTACAACCTTGATCAGCGCGGCATCGTCGCTTACGTCGGCACCTTTTCGAAAACCCTGCTGCCGGAGTTGCGACTGGGCTATGCAATCCTGCCGCCGGCGATCCTCGAAGCGGTGATCCGCGCCAAGCAACTCACCGATCTGCACGCCTCGACCCTGCCGCAGTGGGCATTGGCCAAGTTCATCGCCGAGGGCTGCCTGCTCAAGCATATCCGCCGCTGTCATGCGATCTACGCCCAACGCCGCGAGCGGATTCTGGCGCGGATGGCCAGCGATCTGGCGCCATGGCTGGAAGCGGTACCGGCCAGCGCCGGGTTTCATATGGCGGTGTTCTGCAAGGTGCCGATCGACCTGCCACTGGTAATCGAACTGGCGAAAAAGGTCGAAGTCGGGCTGTACTCGATCAATGGTTTCTATCATCAGCAACCGGCGAAAAACGGTCTGTACTTCGGCTTCGGCGCCATCGAAACCCTGGACATCGATATCGCCCTGGATCGCCTGCGCGACATTCTCCAGCAGGTCGCCTGAGCGATTGGCCTGAAGATTTAACCGCCGATTGGTTATTGGTGTTCCGGGGGTGCAGGCCTATCCTGCACAGGCGTTATCCCTCAATGAGCAGGATTCGTCCGGCCTGATTCAGGAGTGTGAGCAATGTCCAATCAAGTGATCAATACGGTCCAGGTGCAGGCCGTCGCCGGCCGCTCGGATGAACTGGGCAGGCAACTGCAGAAGATCGTCGAAACCCTGCGCGAAACGCCGGGCTGCGATTCCTACCTGGTCGACCGCTGCCCCGACGACAGCCACCGCTGGACGGTCAGTGCCCGCTGGCATTCGGAAGCGGCGATGCAGGCGCATTTCAACCGGCCCGAGGCGCAGGGGTTTATTGACCTGATCGATAGTCGGTTGGCCAATAGCGTCGACTTCAATAGCTTCCCTATTGTTTAAAAGCAAGATCAAAAGATCGCAGCCTTCGGCAGCTCCTACAGAGATCGGTGTAGGAGCTGCCGAAGGCTGCGATCTTTTGATTTTGGGGATACTTGAATTGGTCACCTGGTCTTCCCGAATATTGGCCGTTTGAATGCTTAGCCCTGCGGACTACTGTGATCAGCAACCCCAACCCTCACAGGTAACCCGCCATGAAAGCCCTGCCCTTCTTCACCGCCGCCCTCGTCTTGAGCCTCTGCGCCACGGCCACTTTCGCTCACGATCCATCTGAAAAAGTCACCGTCCTGCAAGACCAGATGCTGAAAAACGCCCCCGGCAAAAAAGCCATGATGATTGAAGTCGACTACAAACCCGGCCAGTCTTCCATCGCCCACAAGCACGACGGCACCGCGATGGCCTATGTGCTGGAAGGCGAAGTGATTTCCCAAGTGAAAGGGGAACAGGCGATCACCTACAAGAAGGGCCAGTTCTGGTACGAACCGGCCGGCTCAGAGCATCTGGTGTCGAAAAATGCCAGCCAGTCCAAGCCTGCCAAGTTGCTGGTATTCATGGTGCTGGCCCCGGATGAGCAAGTGCTGATCCCGCTGAAAAACTGATGGCTGTTCAACCAGCCATAAATAAACAGGCGCAAATCGACGATTGGCGCCTTTTTATTTCCCGGGGCAATTAGCTGTTATGGGTTAAAGCGAATCAAACTATTAGTCGCCTTTTATTACAGCAAACTGTCAGCTTGGCGGGTTTAGTCTGAATTAACGGTCGTCATAAACGACTTTTAAACTTTCCGACTGATGTTGTTTCACGGGAGAAACACCATGAAACTTGCGATCACCAGTGTACTGGCGATATCGGTTTTAGCTCTGTCAGCCTGTTCGGTACCCACCGCGCCCCAAGCAGTTTCCTCACTGGACACAATGCTCCCCCATCCCACCGGCCGCAGCAGCGCCACGCAAGTGAAAAGCGGTCCCGGCGTGTCGCTCGGCGTGGTCTACAGCCCAAGCACCCAGACCAACCGCGAATACCTGCGCGACTATCAAGCCAACGCCGGCACCGGTTTCGGCCAGAGTTTGCTGGTGCAGCCGATCCACGACGCCTACGTCGCCAGCTCGAAACCGGACATGGCGGTGGAATGGGTCAATGCCTCGCTGCAACGTCAGTTTGGCTCAGTGACGCTGTATCCGGATATGCAGAGCCTGCGTGCGGCCAGACCTGATGTGGTGGCGATTGTCGATACACACAGCCAGTTGATCACTTCGCGCAGTTCCGACATCAAGGCCGATGTCAGGGCCGACTTTTATGATGCGCAGTTGAACTACATCGGTACGGCGAAAGGTTCGGAGGCGAGAGAATTAACGCCGGTGTGGGCGGATTTCAAGCGCTCGGAAGAGATTGTTGCCGATATTAATCAGCAGCAGGATGTGCAAGTTCGGGCGTTGCAGAAGTTTGACCAGTCGCTCAACAATTTAGTCGCGAGGCCTGCGGATAAAATGTCGATGCTGGATAGTAAACAAGGTCAGAAGTTGTATTGATATAAAGAACGCCATCGCGAGCAGGCTCACTCCTACAGTTGGAATGCGTTCCCCCTGTAGGAGTGAGCCTGCTCGCGATGGCGCCGCATCAGGCACCAAAAAAACCTCAGACATAAAAAAGCCCCGGCATCTCACGACACCGGGGCTTTTTCATTCAACCACTACTTACGCCAATTCAAGCTCGGCATTCGCAGCAACCGCAGGCACTACCGCCTGCCCGCTCAACGCCAGATCCAGCAGTTCACGGTTGGCCACCGCATACATGGCGTAGTCCGTGCCGCTCGCCGCACGGATTTCCACCAGCATGGCGCGCCAGCGCGAGATCATGCTTTCGTGCTGTTCCATCCACAGCGCCAGACGTGCTTCCACGTCCAGGGTGCCGTCGCCCTGTTGCAGGACGGAGATGGTGATCGCACGTTGCTGCCAGTCGACATCGTCACGGAACGCTTCACGGGCCAGAGCCTGCCAGTTGTTTTCAACCGGCAGCGCGCTGATCTGTTGCAGGTACCAAGTGATGTCCAGCGCACTGCCCACAGCGAAGTAAGCCTTGGCCACTTCGGCAGGGTTCTGGCCAGTCACGTCGGAGGCTTCGATGATCGGCAGCAGGGTGTACAGGTGCGAGGTGCCCGCAACCATACGCGCCAGCAATTCCGGCACACCGGCTTCGACGTACGCCTGATAACGCGCCTGCCAGTTTTCACGGATTTCGCCGCTCAGCAGTTCGTCGAGTTTCAGGCCCAGCTCTTTCAGGTGCGGACCGAAGTGTGCGACGTCACGGGCAGCGTTCTGCTCGTTGCGACGGGCACGCAGGAACCAGCGCGTGGCACGGCGACCCAGACGCATCAGCTCGTCCATCAGCTCCAGCTGCACGTCAGCGCTGACCTGGTAGTCCAGCGCTTCGATCTGACGGAACCAGTGCGGGAGGTGGAAGATGTCGCGCACGATCACATAAGCGCCAGCGACGTTCGCCGGGCTCATGCCGGTCGACTCTTTGAGTCGTTGAACGAAGGTGATGCCCATGTGGTTGACCAGATCGTTGGCGATCTGGGTGCTGACGATCTCGCGCTTCAGACGGTGACGACGCATGGCTTCGGAAAACTTGCTGACCAGAGACGGCGGGAACGCCGTTTCCATGTCGCGGGTCAGGTAGTCATCGTCCGGCACCAAGGAACCCAACAGCTGCTCTTTGAGGTCGATCTTGCTGTACGAAATCAGCACCGACAGCTCTGGACGGGTCAGACCGTGGCCTTCAGCAATACGCTCGGCCAGTTGCTCTTCGGTCGGCAGGAACTCGATGGCACGGTCCAGCTTGCCACGGCCTTCCAGATCGCCCATCAGACGCTTGTACTCAGCGATGCGCGCGTAAGCACGACGCGCCGCCAGGGACAGGGCCTGCGTCTGCTTGTAGTTGTTGCCCAGCACCAGATTGCCGACTTCGTCGGTCATGCTCGCCAGCAACTGGTTGCGTTGCTTGTCGGTCATGTCACCGGCCTGAACCACTTCGTTCAGCAGGATCTTGATGTTCACTTCGTGGTCGGAGCAGTCCACGCCACCGGCGTTGTCGATGAAGTCGGTATTGGAACCGCCGCCATTCAGACCAAATTCGACACGACCCAGTTGGGTCATGCCGAGGTTACCGCCCTCACCCACGACTTTGCAGCGCAGTTCGTTGCCGTTCACGCGCAGTGCATCGTTGGCCTTGTCGCCGACATCGGCGTGGCTTTCAGTGCTGGCCTTGACGTAAGTACCGATACCGCCGTTCCACAGCAGATCCACCGGCGCCTTGAGCAAGGCGTTCAGCAGTTCGGTCGGGGTCAGCTTGTCAGCCTTGATGTCGAAGCGTTCCTGCATCTGCGGGGAGATCGCGATGCTCTTCGCGCTGCGCGAGAAGATACCGCCACCTTCGGACATGATGCTGGTGTCGTAGTCGGTCCAGGCCGAACGCGGCAGGTCGAACATGCGCTGACGCTCGACGAAGCTGGTCGCCGGGTTCGGGTTCGGGTCGATGAAAATGTGCATGTGGTTGAAGGCAGCAACCAGTTGCAGCTTGTCGGACATCAACAGGCCGTTACCGAACACGTCACCGGCCATGTCGCCGACGCCGACCACAGTGATGCTGTCTTCCTGAACATTGATGCCGCGCTCGCGGAAGTGACGTTGTACGCCCACCCACGCGCCTTTGGCGGTGATGCCCATTTTCTTGTGGTCGTAACCGGCCGAACCACCGGACGCAAACGCGTCACCCAGCCAGAAGCCGTAGTCGATGGCAATGCCGTTGGCGATGTCGGAGAAGGTTGCAGTGCCCTTGTCCGCCGCGACTACCAGGTACGGGTCGTCATCGTCGTGGCGCACCACGTTCAATGGCGGCACCAGTGCGCCGTCTTTCAGGTTGTCGGTGATGTCCAACAGACCGGAAATGAAGATGCGGTAGCAGGCGATGCCCTCGGCCGCGATCTCGTCACGGCTGCCGCCCAGAGGCAGACGACGCGGCAGGAAGCCGCCCTTCGCACCCACTGGCACGATGACCGAGTTCTTCACTTGTTGAGCTTTAACCAGGCCGAGGACTTCGGTACGGAAGTCTTCTTCACGGTCGGACCAGCGCAGACCACCACGGGCGACGTTACCGAAGCGCAGGTGCACGCCTTCAACGCGTGGCGAGTAAACGAAGATTTCGAACTTCGGCACTGGCTTCGGCAGTTCAGGGATCGCGTGCGGGTTGAACTTGAAGCTGAAGTACGACTTGTTCTGGCCGTTGGCGTCAGTCTGATAGAAGTTGGTCCGCAGGGTGGCTTTGATCAGGTCGAGGTAACGACGCAGAATGCGGTCTTCGTTGAGCACCTGGACGTCGTCCAGTGCGGTCAGAATCGCTTGTTCCAGACGCAGTTGCTTGTCTTCCAGATCGTCGTCGCTGAGTTTGCGCGCCAGATAGAAGCGGGTCTTGAACAACCGGGTCAGCTCGCGAGCAATGTCGGTGTGGTTGTTCAGGGTGCTGGCGATGTAACCCAGATCGAAGCCCAGACGAATCTGCTTCAGGTAACGCGCGTAAGCACGCAGCAACGCCACGTCGCGCCATGGCAGGCCGGCGGTCAGCACCAGACGGTTGAACGCATCGTTTTCGGCGTCGCCGCGAACGATGTGGACGAAGGCGTCCTGCAGGGTGTCGTTGAGTTGCTGGATGTCGAGGTCCAGGCCTTCAGCGGCAGTGAACGCGAAGTCGTGAATCCAGAACTCGCGGCCATTGGTGTGACGCAGACGGTACGGGAATTCACCCAGCACGCGCAGGCCGAGGTTTTCCAGAATCGGCAGGACATCGGACAACGCCAGCGGGGTGTCGGCGTGGTACAGCTTGCAATGCAGCTCACGCTGGCCGGAAACCTGGCCCAGCGGCTGATAGAAGCTCATCACCAGCGGATTTTTTTCGTTGAGGCTCAGCAGGTGCTGCATGTCGACCACGGCCGAATGCGCGGCAAAACGCTCGCGGTAGCCGGCCGGGAAGCCTTTCGGGAAGTCGGCCAGCACGTTGGTGCCGTGGGCTTCGCCGAAGCTTTCGACGGTCAGTGCGGCGTAATCATCCTGCCAGCTGCGGCACGCTTGCACGACTTCTTTTTCCAGCAGCACCGGGTCGATGTCGAGACGGTTTTTCGGGTCGACACGCAGAATCAACTGCACGCGCGCCAGTACCGACTCAGAGAAGAACGTCCAGAATTCGCAATCGGACGCCTTCAGACGCTCCATCAATACTTGCTGGATCTTCTGACGAACCTCGGTGGAGTAGATGTCGCGCGGCACGTAGGCCAGGCAGTAGCAGAAACGACCGTACGGGTCTTTGCGCAGGAACACGCGGATCTTGTTGCGCTCCTGAATCTGCACGATCGACATCACCGTGGTGAACAGTTCGTCGACCGGGGTCTGGAACAGGTCATCACGCGGCAGTACTTCGAGCACCTGCGCCAGTTCCTTGCCCAGGTGAGCCTTGGACTGGAAGCCGGAGCGCGTTTCGATTTCTTCGACCTTGCGGCGGATGAACGGGATGACCCGCACGCTCTCGCCATACACCGAAGAGGTGTACAGGCCCATGAAACGGTGTTCCTTGATGACTTTGCCGTCAGCATCGATTTCACGGATCGACACGTAGTCCGGGTAAGCCGGACGGTGTACACGGCTCGGGTGCGCAGCCTTGGCGAACGACAGCAGGGTCGGTTCGCGCAGGTAGGCAACGGCGTAGTCTTCGATGCGCAGGTCTTCGTAGGTCAGGCCGGTGCGCAGCAGTTTGGTCAGGCCAAGGAAGGAGTTCTGGTCGTACTCGATATGGCCGCCATCGGCCTGATCGGTGACCACGAATTCTTCGTAGCCGAGGAAGGTGAAGTGGTTGCCCACCAGCCATTCCAGGAAGCTTTTGACTTCGTTCTTCTCGTCGGCATCGATGGCGAAGGCGCTGTTGTCGAGCTTGGTGAGGATTTCCTGCACCTTGGCTTTCATTGGCTCGAAATCGGCGACCGCGACGCGGACTTCACCGAGAACCTGTTCCAGCTCTTTGCTCAGCACATTCAGTTCGGCTGCGTTGGCGCAGCGGTCGATTTCCAGGTACATCAGCGATTCGTGCAGCACGCCTTCGCCGGTGCTGCCCTTCGGCAGGATTTCCAGCAACTCGCCCTTGCTGCCACGACGCACGCTGAGCACGGTGGTTTGCAGGGTGTGGATGCTGTAGCCGCGGCGGTTCAGCTCGGTGCGGACCGAGTCGACCAGAAATGGCAGGTCGTGGTGCAGCACTTCGACCGCGGTGTGGGTCGACTGCCAGCCATGACGCTCGTAATCAGGGTTGTAGACGCGCACTTGCGGTTGCGCGTGATCGAAGCGCTCAAGCAGGCGCCACGCGGAAAGAGTACAGCCAGCGAGGTCGGAGAGGCGACGCTGAGTCAGCTCGTCCAGGGAAATGATGCCGAAGAATTGTTCAGCGAACAGCGCCACTTGTGGCAGTGCCTGTTCACTGATGTGCTGCGCCAGTGCCGCTTGCAGTTGATGCTGGAAGTCGGCTTTGCTGGCTGCGGTGAAGAACGCCATCTGTGGTACTCCGCTTAAGCTTGTTATTGATGGAAAGCGTCGCGTGCAACACCCCTTTCGGGGCTTGTGTCGCCCTGTTCCTGATTCTCGGGCAGAGGAAACAGGGGGACAGGTGGGTGAAGCTGGACGGGACACTCAGGTCACATTCACCTTCCATTGAATGAGCATCTGCAAAAGCGACTGCCGGTGCTGCCGACAATGCCTTTACGGGTGCTCATCCGTTGCGCAGCTTAAAGGGTGCGACAATGTGTCTGCTTGCGGTGCTGCGACATATTCGGTCATTGGCACGTAAACCGAGGGTTTGGCACCGGTAAACACTAGCAGTCGTGGCGGAAAACGCTGGTCTGAATGCCCGTTTTTACGGTACATGCGTGCCAGAAATGACCATTGACCCACGTCGCGTTCACGACACATCCTCTGACACTCTCACATGCAGAAAATCCCGAGGACTGGCAGAATCCCGCCCATTAGCGACCGACACGCCCTTTGAGGCAGGAATTGACCATGCAAATGACCACCGCCCTACTGATCGTCAACCCGTGCGATGACGAAGAAGACAACATGGCCATGCTCTGCTGCCACAGCGACAAGGGCGACATGTTCCTGATGAGCCGCTATCCGGACGAGGACGAGTTGGAGATCACGCTGGATGGCGAGCCTTCGACCCTCAACGGAGTAAAAGTCACGCTGACTTCGAACCTGCTGAAGATCGAGATTGCGGCGGCGGATGCCGATGCGTTGAACGGGGATGATGTGCTGGAGATCAGCTTCAACCCGGATATGGTTGATCTGGATGAGGTTGTCGAGACCTTGACGAATATCCTTGACGGGACGGGTACCTTCATTAACGAAGCTTGATGGTGTCCGGACTGGCCCCATCGCGAGCAGGCTCACTCCTACAGGTCGGTGTACGACGATCCATTGTAGGAGTGAGCCTGCTCGCGATAGGGCCAGCACAGGCAACCAATCACTCCCCCGCTACAAAAATCCAACAATTCCCCCAGTCATTTCCCGCACTTTGCGCAAAATGCCGTTAGTCGCCACCCCCCGCGATGGATTAAAGTAACGCCCCCAGCCCCGGCGTTATCCGAACGCCTGTGGCCACCCCTTTCCAGGAACAGTCACCGATGGAACATCGTGAAGCGCTGCTGGCGCTGCGAACCTTTCTTTCAACGCAGATTCTCGGCCAGGAAAAACTTATCGAGCGTTTGCTCATCGCCCTGCTCGCCGACGGCCACATGCTGGTCGAGGGCGCGCCAGGTCTGGCCAAGACCAAAGCGATCAAAGAGCTCGCCGAGGGCATCGAAGCCCAGTTCCATCGCATTCAGTTCACCCCGGACCTGCTGCCGGCCGACATCACCGGCACCGAGATCTACCGCCCGGAAACCGGCAGTTTCGTGTTCCAGCAAGGGCCGATCTTCCACAACCTGGTGCTGGCGGACGAAATCAACCGCGCCCCGGCCAAAGTGCAATCGGCGCTGCTCGAAGCCATGGCCGAGCGTCAGGTCAGTGTCGGTCGTAGCACCTATGAGTTGTCGCCGCTGTTTCTGGTGATGGCCACGCAGAACCCGATCGAGCAGGAAGGCACTTACCCGCTGCCGGAAGCGCAGCTCGACCGTTTCCTGATGCACGTGAAAATCGGTTTCCCGGACGCCGCCGTCGAACGCCGCATCCTGCAGCAGGCCCGTGGCGAAGCGCTGAACGGCGAGACCAAACCCGAGCGCCGGGTCAGCCAGCAGGCGATCTTCGCCGCGCGCAAGGAAATCCTCGGTCTGTACATGGCCGACGCCGTGGAGGAATACCTCGTGCAACTGGTCATGGCCACGCGCAACCCGGCCAAGTTCGACCCGGAAATGGCCGAGTGGATCGCCTACGGCGCCAGCCCGCGCGGCTCGATCGCCCTCGACCGCTGCGCCCGCGCCCACGCCTGGCTGGCCGGTCGCGACTTCGTCAGCCCGGAAGACATTCAAGCGGTGCTGTTCGATGTGTTGCGTCACCGCATCATTCTGTCGTTTGAAGCCGAAGCCGCCGGCATCGATCAGGATCGGGTGGTGCAGCGGATTCTCGACGTCGTAGCCGTCGCTTGACCCCCATGAACGCCCCCCTGCCGTCCGAACCGGGCATCCGCGTCAGCCTCGCCGAGCTGATCGAGATGCGTCACCGTGTGCGCGAGGTGCAGCTGTTTTCCACGCCGAGCCAGCGCAGCCCGCTGATCGGCCTGCATCACTCGAAATTTCGTGGTCGTGGCGTCGATTTCGATCAGGTGCGGGTCTATCAGGCCGGCGACGACGTGCGCACCATCGACTGGCGCGTCACTGCACGAACGCAAGAGCCGCACACCAAGCTGTTCCATGAAGAACGCGAGCGGCCGATTTTCATCATGGTCGAGCAAAGCACGCGGCTGTTTTTCGGTTCCGGGCTAATGTTCAAATCGGTGCTGGCTGCGCAAGTAGCGGCGCTGATCGGTTGGGCCGCGCTGGGTCATAACGACCGGGTTGGCGGGCTGGTGTTCGGCGACAACGAGCACTACGAAATCAAACCACGGCGCAGCAAACAGAGCCTGCTGCAATTGCTCAACCGCCTGGTCAAGGTCAATCAGTCGCTGCACAGCGAGCGAGAGCCGGATCGTGATGCGTTTGGCGTGGCCCTGCGCCGTGCCCGCGAAGTCTTGCGCCCGGGCAGCCTGGTGATTGTCATCTGCGACGAGCGTGCGTTGTCCGACAGCGCCGAACAACAGCTCAGCCTCTTATCGCGTCATTGCGACTTATTGATGTTGCCGATTTCCGATCCGCTGGATCACGCCCTCCCCGCTGCCGGCCTGCTCAGGTTCGCCGAGCGTGGCGCGCAACTCGAACTCGACACGCTGAACTTCGACCTGCGCCAAACCTATCGCGCCCAGGCCGAAGCACGCATCGCGCGCTGGGAACTGCTCGCGCAGAAGCTGCGTGTGTTGCTGATGCCGCTGAGCACGCAAAGTGAAATGGTCGAGCAGATGCGCGAATTCCTTAATCCGCAGCGTCCGGGGAAAGGTCGATGAACGGCCTCGAACAACTGCAACCGCTGATCTCGCCGCCACCGATTGCTTTCTGGCCGCCGGCACCGGGTTGGTGGCTGCTGCTTCTATTGCTGCCGCTACTGGGTTTCGCCGTATGGAAACTGCGCCGTTTCATCCCGATGAAGAAACGCCCGATCGTCCGTGCCGAACAGCCGCTCGACCCGGTGCGCATCGCCGCCCTCGCTGAACTCGCACAAATGCCCAAACCCTACGACGGCGCCCCGGCCGGTGCCTGGCTGCAGCAACTCAACGGCCTGCTCAAACGCCTGTGCCGCAACCACTACCCCTACAGCCAGAGCCACACCCTCAACGGGCGTAAATGGCTGGCGTTCCTCGATAACCGCTGCCCGGCGGCCGGCCTGACGCGCTGGATGGTGCTGGTCGAAGGCGCGTACAAACCGGAATGCAAACTCGACGACAAAGCCATCGCCGGCCTGACCCAAGCGGTCGACACGTGGATTCGCAAACATGTTTGAGTTCGCCTGGCCGTGGATCTTTGTGCTGGTGCCGCTGCCGTGGCTGATGCGTCTGGTGCTGCCGGTCGCCGACAGTGGCGAGCCAGCGCTGAAAGTGAGTTTTCTCGCCGATCTCGAAGGCCTCGCCCGCCGTCGCGCTCGCGCCAACCTGCCCGCGTGGCGTCAACAAGCGCCGTTCATGCTCCTGTGGTTGTTGCTGTTGACCGCCGCCGCGCGCCCGCAATGGCTCGGCGAACCACTGCCGATTGCCGCGAGCGGGCGGGATTTGCTGGTCGCGGTGGATGTGTCCGGCTCGATGGACTTCCCGGATATGCAGTGGCAGGACGAAGAAGTCAGTCGGCTGACGCTGGTGCAACATCTGCTCGGTGATTTCCTCGAAAGTCGCGATGGCGACCGTGTCGGCCTGATCCTCTTCGGCAGCCAAGCGTATCTGCAAGCGCCGCTGACCTTTGATCGCCACACCGTGCGCGTCTGGCTCGACGAGGCGCGCATCGGTATTGCCGGCAAGAACACCGCCATCGGCGACGCCATCGGTCTGGCGCTGAAACGCCTGCGCATGCGCCCGGCGCAAAGCCGCGTGCTGATTCTGGTCACCGACGGCGCCAACAACGGTGGCGAAATCGATCCGCTGACGGCAGCAAAACTCGCTGCTAGCGAAGACGTAAAAATCTATCCGATCGGCATCGGCGCCAATCCTGAGGACGGCGGTTCAACCGGCCTGCTCGGCGTCAATCCAAGTCTGGACCTCGACGAACCAGCGCTCAAAGCCATCGCCGAGGTCACCGGCGGCCAGTATTTCCGTGCCCACGATGGCAAGGAACTGCAAGCGATCAAGGACACTCTCGATCAGCTCGAACCGGTCACCCAGCAACCGACTCAGGCGCGCCCGGCTCAGGCTTTGTATCACTGGCCTTTGGCGCTGGCGCTGTGGTTGAGTCTGTTGTTGGTCGCCCGTGAATTGTGGCCGGACAACCCGCTGCAACGCCTGTTCACCAAGGAGCTTTATCTGCAAAGTCCGTTGCCTGACTGGCGCGAGCGTCTCAAGCGCCTGCGTCTGCGGAGGCGCCGATGATCGCGCTCTGGCCGCACTGGTTCCGTCCTTGGTGGTTGCTGTTACTGCCGCTGCTGGGCTGGCTGATCTGGCAACTCTGGCACCGACAGAAACGCGCCGGGCGCTGGCAGATGATTCTGCCGCCGGCGTTTCACGCCACTCTGCTCAGCGGCGGTAACGGTCGCGACAGCAAACTGCCGTGGGTCGCCCTCGGCGTGGCGTGGTTGCTGACCATTCTGGCGCTGCTCGGGCCGAGTTGGGAGCGCGTCGAACAGACCAGCCAGAAGCCCGCCGATCCGCTGGTGGTGGTGCTGGAACTGACCCCGGAAATGCTCGCCACCGACTCGCCGCCGACGCGACTGGAACAGGCACGACGCAAGCTCTTCGATCTGTTGCAGGCGCGCAGCGATGCGCAGACCGCCATCGTCGTCTACGCCGGCAGCGCGCACACGCTGGTGCCGCTGTCAGATGACCTGGCGACCAGCCGCAATCTGCTCGACGCGCTCAAACCGTCACTGATGCCGGAAAGCGGCCATCGTGCCGATCTGGCCGTGAGCAAAGCGCTGGCCCTGCTGAAACAGGGCGCGCTCGGTCAGGGGCGGATTCTGTTAATCGGCTCGTCGCTCGATGAAGCAGAACGCCAAGGCATTCGCCGCGCACTTAGCGGGCAGTCGGCGCAACTGTTGATGCTCGGCGTCGGCACCGCCGAAGGTGCGCCAATCGCCCAAGAGGACGGCAGTTTCCTCAAGGACGAACAAGGCGCAATCCGCGTGCCGCAACTCGACAGTCCGGGCCTGAGCGCATTCCTCAACAGCGTCGGCGGCGAATACCACCCGGCCCGCCTCGACGAAGCGGATCTTGGCGCGCTCGGCCTGCTCAACGGTCCACGCAGCCTGCGCGACGACGGCCAGACCGTGCGCCTCGATACCTGGGCCGATCAAGGTTACTGGCTGCTGTTGCCGCTGTTGTTGCTCGCCGCGTGTGCCGGGCGTCGCGGCTGGTTGTTCTGCCTGCCGTTGCTGCTGTGCCTGCCGCAACCGAGCTACGCTTTTGACTTCGAGGATTTGTGGCTGCGCCCCGACCAACAGGGCCTGCACCTGCTCAAACAGAAGCGCCCGGCCGAAGCCGCGCAACATTTTGACGATCACCAATGGCAAGGGGTGGCGTTGTACGAAGCCGGCGACTACAGTGGCGCCGCCCAGCGCTTTGCCGAAGGCAGCGACGCCCGCGCCCACTACAATCGTGGCAACGCGCTGGCGAAAAGCGGTGAGCTGGAAGCGGCGATCGACGCCTATGAGCAGGCACTGGAACAGCAACCGGATTTACGTCCGGCGCAGACCAACAAGACGCTGGTGGAAAATCTGCTCAAGCAGAAAAACGCCCCTCCGCCCGCCGAGCCGGACACCAAGCCAAGCGAGCAGCAAAGTCTGCCGGGCGACGAACCAACGCCCGCGACCACGCCGCCACCGGCGGTAAAAAGTGAAACCCAGAGCGACGCGCAACCGAGCGAATCGGCCAGCGAACCGCCACCGACCACGCCGCCGCAGCCAGGTCCAAACGAAGTGCCAGGCAGCGCCGAGGAAGAACAAACGGACACCGTGCCAACGCTGCGCCCGAGTGAAGACAACCTCGAAGGCGAGCAACGTCAGGCACTGGAGCAATGGCTGGGCAAGATCCCGGATGATCCGGGCGAACTGCTGCGACGCAAATTCTGGTACGAACAGCAACAACATCAGGATCAGGAAAACACTCGATGACCCGCTTCACCGCTCTCTTGCTGCCCCTGCTGCTCTGCACGGCCACCGCCCAGGCGGCCGAGCTGACCGCCAGTGTGGATCGCAGTCGCCTGAACTCCGGCGAGACGGTCGAACTCACCCTTGAAACCAGCGATGTCACGCAGTTCGGCAAACCCGACCTGACCGCGCTGGAAGCGTTGTTCGAAGTGCGCGGCACGCGGCAGGTCAACCAGCTCAACACCCTCAATGGCGACAACCGCGCGACCACGCGCTGGATCATCACCCTGCTGCCCAAAGAGAACGGCAGCGTGGTGATCCCGCCACTGCAACTGGGCGACGCGCAGAGCCAGCCGATCACCGTGCAAGTGGTCGAAAGCGACACCCGCGAGAACAAGAACAGCCTTGATCCGGTGTTCATCGAAGCCAGCCTCGATCAGTCCAGCGTCTATGTGCAGGCGCAGGCGATCCTGACGTTGCGCATCTACCATTCGGTGTCGCTGTACGACGACAGCAGCCTGACGCCGCTGCAAATCGCCGATGCGCGCATCGAACAACTGGGCGACACGCGCACCTACGAAAAAGACCTCAACGGTGTGCGCCATGGCGTGATCGAAATGCGCTATGCAATCTACCCGCAACACAGCGGTTTGCTGACCATTGCGCCGCAGACCTTTAGCGCCACACTGGTCGACACGCAGCCGTCTCAGGACGCCAATGCACAGGGGCCGAAGCCGGGCAAACTGATGCGCGTCAGTTCTGCGGAAATCCCCCTGACCGTCAAACCCAAACCCCTGACTTATCCGGTCGACGCGCCATGGCTGCCCGCGCGCAGCCTGAGCCTCAGCGAAAGCTGGAACCCGGAGCCGGAACATATCCAGGTCGGCGACTCCATGACGCGCAGCCTGACCCTGAAAGTCGAAGGCCTTGCCAGCTCGCAACTGCCAGTGCTGCCCGCCACCGACCTCAACGGCCTGCGCCGCTACCCCGACCAACCGGTGCTGAGCAACCAGAGCACCGACCGCGGTATTGTCGGCAGCCGCGAAGAACGTGAAGCCCTGGTGCCGAGCCGCAGCGGCGCCATCGATTTGCCGACGGTGGACGTGGTTTGGTGGAACACCTTCGAAGACCATCTGGAACACAGCAGCCTGCCGGCGCGCACCCTGCAAGTGGCCAATAACCCAAGCCTGCAAGTCGACACCCCGACCGGCAATTTGCAACCGAGCGTCGTCGATAACGATGTGTTGTGGTGGTGGAAGCTCAGCACGCTGATCCTCGCCTGCACCACCCTCCTCGGCTTCGGCCTGTGGTGGCGCGCACGCTGGCAACCGGCGGTGCATCGCGCCGCCCAAACCGGCCCGAGCCCACGCACGTTGATGGACGACATCAAGCGTGCGAGTCAGGCGAATGATCCGCAAGCAACGCGTCAGGCGCTGGATGCGTGGGCGCGGCAGCAGCCGGAAACGCTGGCGGACATGGCGGCGCGGTTTGTGCCGTTGTCGGATGCCCTCGACGGCCTCAACGGCGCGCTCTACAGCGAAACCGGTCAGCATTGGCAGGGTGAGGATTTGTGGCGGGCGATCCGGACTATTCCAGCGGCGGAACGGGTGCAGGATCCGGTGGGCGAAAGCGGATTGCCGCCCTTGTACCCTAAGTAATCTCTGTAGGACTTGGGATTTTAGGGTGTACGCCTCTTCTTGACTGATCGCATCCTACGCAAAATTTAGAAACGTCTGACTGCTGTAGATTTTGGATACATTCACAGTTCCCTGTCTCAAACAGACACGGGATATGCAAATGTCCAAGATCCATCCCGCCAACCTCGCTGCTGCCGCCGCGTCCAAAACCCCCATCGGTTCTCCCGGCGCCTGCCCATTGCGGCAAACCCATGTGCAACTGTTGCCCTTGGCTTATGGCCTGGTGGAACGACCGCACGACCCGGCCGCTGAATTGACGCTGCCCTATGCCTTGACCGCGCGGCCAATGGGCATTCGCCGGTTGCGTGATGGCTGGCTGTACATCATCGACAGCCTCGGTGGCGAGTTGTACGAATACCGCGTGCTCGACGGCATCGTCACCGCGTTGCTGCACCAAGGTAAAACCGTCACGGAAGATCAGCGTGCAGCGATCGAAGAGCGTCCGGCGTTGATCTTTTCGCGCAAGAGCACGCTGTACGTGACTTTTGCCGAGGTGCAGCTAAGCGCCGCCAAGTGCCGTCAGGTGCTGGATAGCACGGAGGAGCGCGAACACTTCATGCAGGCAGTCGATCTGGGGCCGGTCAATTGCCTGGTTGGCGGCGAGCATTTGTTGACCGTGGCGCAGGCAAAGCAGTGGCTCGCAGAAGTGGCGACTGGCGCTGAACCCATTACCGAAACCGATGCGACGCGAATGCCGGCGGTGCAGGTCAGCGATGCGCCGGAGCACGAGCGCGAGCCTTATTTGTGGGAGCAGCCACGACGCTTTCGCGAGGCGCACATCGGTGAATTTCTCGGTCGGGTGCGCGGGCCTTATCAGGACGACACGCTGTTTCTGCTGGTCAATGATGACTTGGGCGTGATGCGTGATCTGGCCGAGTATCAGGACACCGTGGTCGGCTGGGTCGAAGAGTGGAGCAACAGCGGCAACAACGAGCGCGATTATCTGCTGGCCAGTTACATCGAGTCCCTGAGCCAGCTCGGCAGCGCAGATTTCGACAGTCTGGCCAAGGCCAGTGACGATCCGCGGGCCAAGGCTTTTTATGCCGAACTGGAGCAACTGCCCGAGCCGGATCGGGAGAATACCCGCAAGGCGTTGCTTGAGTATTTGAACAAGGGCGGCAGGGTTGAGCCCGCTTCTGCGGAAGCAACGCCAGAGCTTTCGCAACTTCGCGAAAAGGCCCTCGACGATTCGCTGGCGCTGAACCGGTTTGACGGCGTCGCCCCGGATTTCACCGCGCATGGTCGCGTCACCGCCGAGGCGGATCGACGTTTTTATACGCGTGAGTATTTTGCTGAAGTCGCCCCGCGAGACTTTGTCGAGCAGCACCTTTCGACACTGGTCGACCTCGGCAAGGATCAGGACCGACGCATGCGCGACGTGCTCGACGGCCCGTTCCTCAGCGGTAAACGCGGGGTCAACGACCTGATCGACCGTCCGGCGATGGACGAAGTCCTCAACCGTCACCGCGATAACCTCGGCCGTTGGAACCGCCTGCTCGAACGCATCACCGTCGATCGTACGCAACTGCTGATCGCTGGGTGCTTTCACCGCGCGGCGTGGTACTACGACGCGCAAGTTTCGGCCCAACTCCATCAAGCGCTCAGCACCGAATACGCCTGCCTCAAGGACCTGTGCCGCAGCGACACGGCCAGCGAACAGATGCTCGGCTACCTGGAACAGCACCCGGAACTGACCCGAACCCTGTTCTACACCTTGCCACTGCGCCTGCAATTGGAGCAGAGCGGGCAATACTCAACGCTGTTCAACGCCGGCATGGCGATGTTCAACAACCTGCCGGACTGGCTGGCCAAACTGAAGAAGATCGAACAACCGCAACTGCCGGCCCTCGACGAATTGCCCGAACACACCCGCATCGTCGCGGCAGCCGTGCAGGACACCTACAGCCCCGCACTGAACCTGGGCCTCAACCGCGTACTGGAAGGCTTCGACCTGTCGGGCGAGAAAATCCCCGAGCTCGATGAACTGTTCCAGAGCCTGCCCAAAGGCCTGAAATTACGCCTGTTCGACGCGGCAAAAACCAGCGGCGTGACCTTCACCGTCGCCAGCCCGGCGGAACAGACCGCGTTGCAAGGCGCGATCAAGGAATTGCTGAGAGAACGCGAATACCTGAAGACCCTCAACCGCGAACGCAACCAGCTCACCCACAACAAGAATCGTCAGGGCCACAAAGCGGCACGGGCGGTGGAGTTGCAGGAAGAGATTGTGCGGGTTCGGGCGCAATTGACGCTGTTCGAAGGACGGTTGGCTGCGGCGTTGAGCCCGATCGAAGAACTACCGGATCGCTCGGCGCGCTTGTACGGCGCAACGCCTGCAAGAGCGGGGGTGACGGTGGTGTTTCCGCCGGCGCAACAGCGGGAATTAGGGAGTTTGTTGGGGAATATTCGGTTGGGCGTGAGCCGGGTATCCACGGGGAGCTTGGTGAAGACGGAGGGGATGGGATTGGTGGTGCTTTTGGTGCAGGTGGTGAATTTGGTTGGGGCTATTAAAGAACTGACCAAACAGGCTAAAAACAAACGGGTGTGGGCTCCACTATACGGTGCATTGGCGAGTACTGGGGCGGCGGGGTTCACGGCGGCTCAAAGTCTCGCTTACACAGCAATGGAAGCTCGTGGCACTGCGCTTATTGCTGCGCGTCAACCCGATGCCTTACAGCACGTGGATGTGCAAATGGGCAAGTTGCATATTGGGTTGGGCCTGTTCACCTATGGCTTGGGCCTGATTTCATCAACTATGAGTCTTAAGAATCAATATCTAAATCTGCAGCAGGCCATTCGCAGTGGTAATCATGCGGCACAAAGTGCGGCCGCGCTCGCCACACTGGGTGCGGGAGGAATGATGTCAGCCAATGCGTATGGTCTTGGGCAGACGTTGTACGCCGGCTATACCGTAATTTCCGCGCCAAACAGTGCCGCACGAACAGCAGCCTGGGCCGCTGCGGGTACACGACTTTCAAAAGTTTTTTTCCGCTTCAATCTGGCGGGAGCGCTGTTCACTGTTCTGGAGTTCAGTGGTACTTGGTTGTTCAACCGTTACAACATCAGTGCCCACGACAAATGGCTAAAAATCACGCCTTGGAGCCGGGACACGGAAATGCGCGGCGACCACTCCCTAAAGGACTATCAAAGCTATCTGGCATTCCTGATCCACGCGCCTTACGCACAACTTGGGCCAAATCCACACGACTCCTGGCTGAAAAACTTGCTGTTCAAAGCCAAGCCCAGCGATATCCATCTGGTGCTACCTAGATTGACATTGAGTGACCTCTTACCTCCCTTTGGCGGTAAATCGACGCACCGTCTAGGTATTGGCGCTCACCGTATTTCCATACCGATACAAAGCCGAGGAGTGCTACGAGAACGCAAAGATGTGATCAGCGATGACGTCGTCAGTAGCCTGCGAGTCGTTGAGTCCACTCAGGAGGGATTGGTGCTCTGCCTTCAGTATCCAGTGGATTCCGACTCTACGTTCTCTTCAGCGAAAGAAACGCTTGAATTGGCGGTTTGTATTCAGGCCCTGAATGCTAAAGGTGAATGGGTGTCGCGTACTCGCATACTCCATATAGATCCTCGCGGTGAGGGCCACTTTGCAGTGGTTGATCCCCAGCTGGTCAAGGGGAACCCACCCATGCTGCTCGTCGAAACCCAACATCTGGAGCAGGCCGAACATGCCGAATAAGCACGATCAACTATCAGATACGCCGCAGTTCGGACAGCCACGAAAGGCTGGAGACATTGAACCGTTTCCGAGCGGAAAAATTACCTATCTCGCTCCGCTCCCCTTACCAACTCCAATGCCGGCTTATGGACCACATATTGGGGATCTGAATGACGTGTTCATGGACTTCGGATTGGGATCTCCGCAGGTTTTTATGTGGCAAATGACGTTGGGGGGACCATTCAGCGTTGCGTTCTCGGCGGCGTTCCTTTTCCCGCTAATAGGCGGCTTCATGTTCTTTTTGTTCGGGATGGGTTGGGACGACGTTTCTCATGCCATAGAAGGGCTTTTCAATGAAGGCAAAGGGGTTTCATTCTTTGTGGGATGTTTAATGCTCCTTATCGGCCTCGGCGTCTGGCACCACAACCACAAAAAACGCGCCTCAATCATCCCAACCCGCTTCAACCGCCAACGCCGCGAAGTCTGCTTCATGCCCAAAGACGCCACCGAGCCCGTCTTCGTCCCCTGGGAATCACTCTCCGCCTGGATCATCGAAGCCCAAGGCGCGACCCAATACGGCATCCACCGCCAATACGGCATGGGCATCGGTTTCTACCAAGGCGAAACCCTCACCAGCCTCGAGTTCCAATGCGCCGGCCTGCCGCTCGCGATCAGCCACTGGGAGGCCATTCGCGGTTACATGGAATACGAAGTCAACGACCTCAAATCGATTCAGGACTTGCAAGACCTGCAAGGCCCCGACGATCCCCCCCACGAAGGCCTGCACACTTTCCGCAACGCCCGGGCGCGCATGCATCAGCAGATCCGCGAAGGCACCCGAACAAGGCTGTCGGGGTTCTTTTGGTACCTGTACCACGTCATGACCCTGTGGACGATCCCCAACCACCTCGTCGAATGGGAAGTGCGCCGCCTCGAAAGAATCGGCAAGCAAGCACTGCCCGACGTCATGCGCGAATGGTCAGAACCACTGCCGCAAGACCAATGGGCCAAACCGAGCGAAGAACTTCTGCGGTTGAGTGAGCAAGTGCGGCAAATGCAAAAACGTCAGCCGCACCGCCCGATCACGGAAATATTCGCCGAGGTGGGCGCGACTGGTCACGCGACAAAGCAAGGGGCGTGATTTGCCAGTAAACTCCCCTTCTTTTCGCCGCCATATTCGTCCTTGCGGCCCTTTGATCAAAATGCGGAGTCCACCTTGCGTCTGTTCCACACCTCCGACTGGCACCTTGGGCAAAACCTGCACGGCCAGGAGCGCGATTTCGAGCATGCGTGCTTCCTCGAGTGGCTGCTGCGCCAACTGCAACTGGCGCAGCCGGATGTGCTGCTGATTGCCGGGGACATCTTCGACACCGTCAATCCTCCGGTCAAAGCCCAGGAACGCCTCTACGACTTCATCGTCAGCGCCCATGAACAACAACCGTTACTGACCATTGTGATGATCGCCGGCAACCACGATTCCGGGTCGCGGATCGAACTGCCCGCGCCGTTGATGCGCCGTTTGCGCACGCACGCGTTGGGTCGGGTGTTGTGGCTGGACGACGGGCAATTGGATGCCGAACGCCTGCTGCTGCCGCTGCCCAATGCCCAAGGCGAGATCGCCGCGTGGTGTCTGGCGCTGCCGTTCCTGCGCCCGGCGGAGGTAACTGGCGCGCATCTGGGCGACAACTATTTGCGCGGCATCGGTCAGGTGCACGAATGGCTGATCGAAGCGGCCAACGCCAAGCGCAAACCCGGTCAGGCGCTGATCGCCATCAGCCACGCGCACATGGCTGGCGGCTCGGTTTCAGAGGATTCCGAGCGCAGCCTGATCATCGGTAACGCCGAAGCCCTGCCTGCCAGCCTGTTCGGGCCGAGCATCAGCTACGTTGCCCTCGGCCACCTGCACAAGCCGCAGAAGGTCAATGGTGAGGAGCGCATTCGCTACAGCGGTTCGCCGATCCCGTTGTCGTTCTCGGAGATCGGCTATCAGCACCAGATCCTCGACGTCACCCTCGACGGCGAAACCCTGATCAGCGTCGAGCCGAAACTGATCCCGCGCTCGGTCAATCTGCAACGCATCGGGCCGGCACCGCTGGCCGAGATTCTGCTGCAACTGGCGGACCTGCCGAACATCGACCTGCTCGCCGAAACCCAGCGTCAACCATGGCTCGAAGTGCGCGTAACCCTCGACGAGCCGCAGCCGGACCTGCGCCATCAGGTAGAAAGCGCCCTGCAGGGCAAAGCCGTACGCCTGGTGCGCATCGCCGCCGAATACGCTGGCAGTCGTGGTGCTGACGGTGTCGAAGACGGCGCCGCACTGATCGAACTCGACCAACTCACCCCGCAAGAACTGTTCAGCCGCGCCTGGCTCGACAACTACGGCAACGAGGTCGATGAGCAAACGCTGAAAGACTTCGCCGAACTGCTGCAGGACGTGCAACTGGAGGGCGAGCAGCCATGAAGATTCTCGCCATTCGTTTGAAGAACCTCGCCTCGCTGGCCGGGCCGTTCGAGATTGATTTCACCGCTGAACCGCTGGCCAGTGCCGGTTTGTTCGCGATTACCGGTCCGACCGGCGCCGGTAAAAGTACCCTGCTCGACGCCTTGTGCCTGGCGCTGTTCGGCGCCGTGCCGCGCCTGAACAACACTGGCCGTGACGCCAAAGTCCCGGATGCCGACGGTGAAATCGCCACTGGCGACCCGCGTACTCTGCTGCGTCGGGGCACCGGCGAAGGTTATGCCGAAGTGGATTTCGTCGGTGTCGATGGCCGGCGCTACCGGGCGCGCTGGGAAGCCAACCGCGCCCGCGAGAAGGCCGGCGGCAAGCTGCAAGCCAGTCGTCAAAGCCTGCGCGATATCGATCAGGATCAACTGCTCGCCAGCCAGAAAGGCGAATACAAAACTCAACTGGAAGCTGCGCTCGGCCTGAACTTCGAACAGTTCACCCGCGCCGTGCTGCTGGCACAAAGCGAGTTCAGTGCGTTCCTTAAAGCCGATGACAACGACCGCAGCGAACTGCTGGAAAAGCTCACCGACACCGCGCTGTACACCCGCCTCGGCCGCCGCGCCTTCGACAAGACCAAAGAGGCCCGCGAAGCGCACAAGCTGTTGCAGGATCAGGCCACCGGCGTCACGCCACTGGCACCCGAGGCCCGGGAAGAGCTGGATGAACGCTTCAATGCCGCACAACAGCAATTGAAACTGCAGCAGGCACAGCTCAAACAGCTTGAGCAGCAGCACGGCTGGCTCAAGGATTTGCGGGTTTTGCAGGACGCGCAGCAAGCGGCCGCCGAGCAACTGCACAGTGCGCAGCAGCAATCGGAAAGTCTGGCCGGCGAGCGGGTGAAACTGACGCGCCTGGAGCAGCTCGGCCCGCAGCGGCACCAGTTCGCGCGCAAAACCGAACTCGATGCCCTACTGATGCCACTGGCCGCGCAAATAGCCGCGCACACCCAACAACACGCCGAGCTGACTGAGCGCCAAACGCAACTGGAGCAAACTCTGGAAGCGGCGAAAGTCGCCCTGAGCGAAGCGCAGCAACGGCAAAGTGAAAACGCGCCGCTGTTGCGGCAGGCCTTTGAAGAGCAAAGCACCCTCGCCCGTCTGGCCAAGGATGTCGCGCAAAGTGCCGAAGCCAGCCTCACTGCGCAGCAGGCTTGCACCGAGGGCCAGAACGCCATTCAAGCCCTGCTGGAAAAACAGACTCAGGTCGCCGAGCGCCTGCAACGCATCGCCACCGAACTTGAGCAAAGCGCCCATCTGGCGCCGCTGAGCGATGCATGGAATGCCTACCGCGATCGCCTGCAACAGCTGATGCTGATCGGTAACCGCTTGAACAAGGGACAGGCGGAACTGGCGAGCCTCGAAGAAAACGCCACGCGCAGCGCCGCAGAGCTGACCTCGCAGAAACAGCAACTTGAAGTGCTGTTCAAAGAGGCCGGTGCCGAACCCGACGCCGTCGCCGAGCAGATCGGCATCCTCGGCACGCTGCTGCAGGACAACCGCAAACAACTGCGCGCCTTCGAAGACCTGTCGCGTCTGTGGGCCACGCAACAGGATCTCGACAAGCGCAGCAGCGAGCTGCAACAGCGTCAGCTCAGCGCCCAGCAGGAGCGCGAGCGCCTGACTCAGGACGGGGTAAAAACCAAAACCGATCTGACCGTCGCCGAGCAAACCCTCAACGTCACCCGCGAGCTGCTTGAGCGCCAGCGGTTAGCGCGCAGTGCCAGTGTCGAAGAGTTGCGCGCGCAGTTGCAGGACGATCAGCCGTGCCCGGTCTGTGGCAGCAACGAGCATCCGTATCATCAGCCTGAAGCGCTGCTGCAAAGCCTCGGTCGCCACGACGAAAGCGAGCAGGCTAACGCCCAGAAAGTCGTCGATCAGTTCAAGGAAAAGCTTATCGAGTTGCGTGCCGAAGTCGGTGGCGTGATTGCTCAGCAGAAAGAATTACTGCAACAGCAAGAACAACTGGCGACCCAGCAGCAAGTGTTAGCGCCAAGTCTCAACGCGCATCCACTGGCTGTGCAGTTGCTCAATCAGGACGCTGACAAACGCGATGCCTGGCTCGCCCGACAAAACGATCAGTTGACCCAGAGCATCACTCAGGACGAACAGCGCCAGAGCGCCCTGCTCACTTTGCAACAGGATGCCGCGCGCCTGACCCAGCAATTGCGCCAGACGGAAACGGCCCACCAGCAAGCCGCCCAACACCTGAGCAATCAACAGCACCAATTGAGCAGCGACCGTCAACGACTCGACGAAGAACTCAGCGCGTTCGGCAATCTGCTGCCAGCGGACACCCTTGAAGCCTTGCGCCAGGAGCCCGCAGCGACATTCATGCAGCTCGACCGGCAGATCGCCGAACGCCTGGCGCAGGTCGATCAGCAGAAAGAAGAACAGGCCGAGCAGCAACAACGCCAACAGACGCTGGAGAAAGAACAGGATCGCCAGCAGACCCGTGCACAGCAATTGCTCAGCGCCGAACAGCAATTCACAGCGCTGACCGAACAGCAGCACGCCTGCCAGCAGAAACTGGCGCAACTGCTCGGCGAACACAGCAGCGCCGAGCACTGGCAGCAGCAGCTCGAGCACGCTGTTGAACAGGCACGAAGCGCCGAAACCGGCACCGCACAGGAACTGCAAAACCTGCGCACGCAACTCGTGCAAATCGCTGCAGAACTCAATGCGCAGCAGGAGCGTTTGCAGGCACTGCAAAGCGAAGATCAGGATCTGGCTGGCAAGATTGCTGACTGGCGCGCCCGCCATCCTGAGCTGGATGACGGTGGCCTCGAAGACCTGTTGCGGGTCGACGACGCGCAAGTCGCCGAGCTGCGCCAGCGCTTGCAGCACAACGAAAAAGCCATCGAACAGGCCAAGGTGTTGTTGCAGGAGCGTGACCAGCGTCTGCTCGATCATCAGGCGCAGCACAACGGCAATCTTGATGCCGAACAACTGGCCAGCGCCCTCACAGATGTGCAGAACCAGTTCACCGTCAGCGAACAGCAGTGCGCCGAACTGCGTGCCGAACAGGTCGAAGACCAGCGCCGACAGAACGCCAATCAGGCACTGGCGCAGCAGATCGCCTCGGCGTATGCCGAGTATCAACGCTGGGCGCGACTGAGTGCCTTGATCGGCTCGGCCACTGGCGACACCTTCCGCAAGATTGCCCAGGCTTACAACCTCGACTTGTTGGTGCATCACGCCAACGTGCAACTGCGCCAACTGGTCAAACGCTATCGCCTCAAGCGCGGTGGCAGCATGCTCGGGCTGCTGGTGATGGACACCGAAATGGGTGATGAACTGCGTTCGGTGCACTCGTTATCGGGCGGCGAGACGTTCCTGGTGTCGCTGGCACTGGCATTGGGCCTGGCATCGATGGCGTCGAGCACGCTGAAGATCGAATCGCTGTTTATCGACGAAGGCTTTGGCAGCCTCGACCCGGAGTCGCTGCAACTGGCCATGGATGCGCTGGACGGTTTGCAGGCGCAGGGGCGCAAGGTCGCGGTGATTTCCCACGTGCAGGAAATGCACGAGCGGATCCCGGTGCAGATTCAGGTGCAGCGTCAGGGCAATGGCTTGAGCACACTGGAGGTGAAATGAACACGCTGTACTCCTTCCGCCGCTGCCCGTACGCGATGCGGGCGCGGATGGCGCTGCGTTACTCGGGTGTACCGGTGGACATCGTTGAGGTCAGCCTCAAGGCCAAGCCTGCCGCGATGCTGGCGATCTCGCCCAAGGGCACGGTGCCGGTGCTGGATGCGGATGGTCGAGTGATTGATGAGAGCCTGGAGATCATGCGCTGGGCGTTGGCGCAGAATGATCCGGGTGACTGGTTGCTTGAGGATGACGCGCGGATTGCCGAACTGATCGAAGCGAATGATCAGGTGTTCAAGGTGCATTTGAATCGCTACAAATACGCCGAGCGTTATCCCGAGCAGCCGATGGAGGTTTATCGGGCTGAGGGCGCCGTGCATTTGCAGAGGCTGGAAGCGTTGCTCAACGAACACGATTACCTGCTGGCCGATCATCCGAGCCTGGCGGATATCGCCCTGCTGCCGTTCGTTCGGCAGTTTGCCCATGTCGATCGCGAGTGGTTTGCGCAGACACCTTATGTTCGCTTACAGGCCTGGTTGCAGCGTTTCCTCGAATCCGAACTCTTCACCTCGATCATGAAGAAATAACCCTCACCTTCCTGATTGATGATCGTTCCCACGCTCTGCGTGGGAATGCCTCAAGGGACGCTCTGCGTTCCAATCGGACGCGGAGCGTCCGGGGCTGCATTCCCACGCGGAGCGTGGGAACGATCACTCGCGTCGTCTAAGCCAGCGCGTTGCACATGCCGAGGGCCATGCAATCTATCTCGAATGGCCCGAGAAAATCCGCCGAGACTTTGACCGGTGGATTGCCGGCCATCAGCCCCAGGGTATTCGCCCGTTCGATGTTGTGCGCGATGGTGTGATTGGCCTCTATGGCACGGGCCAATGCACCCACCGAGCCTTGGCCGATTCCCAGTAATGACGCGCCGTTGGTAAAGAACGCTAAACCGGCGATAACCCAAAGTCTGTAGCCTTTCATGCTCCGCCGACTCCCGCGAGTTCGGCCCGGTCGACCATCACGCTTTGCGAGCGGACTTCAAACTGGATGCCGGGATGGGCAACTTCAATCGGGGCGTCGAAGGTGTGTTCCATCTGCGAGGCGATGCTGACGACCAGCACCACGGCCAGGTACAGACCAATGGCCAGGTAGGCGCCGCGTTTGGCTGAGTGAAGGATTGCGCTGGCCATGGTGTTCTCCCGTGGGCATGTTTCGATGTCCACAGAATCAATCAAAAAAGCCGCGCTAACCACTCAGGGTTTGCCATAGTAAACATCAGCTTCGTTGATTATTTAGCCAGTCTATTTGCGTGCTTGAAGAAACCTATCATGCCGCGAAAAACACACGTGCAGGAGCTGCCGAAGGCTGCGATCTGATCGTTCCCATGCTCAGCGTGGGAATGCCTCTCGGGACGCTCTGCGTCCAGTGACGCGGAGCGTCACGGGCTGCGTTCCCACGCGGAGCGTGGGAACGATCCCAAGGGCAAGATCAAGACTGCAGCCTTCGGCAGCTCCTACAGGGGAGTTGTGTGCAGACTTTCAGTGTTGGGCTTTGTGATCCAAGGCGGCGTAGAAGTTGGCGCTCTGTTGCAGGTATTTCTGGGTGTAGCTCTGGGTGTGGGATTTTTTGCTGTTGATTTCGACGTTGGCGCTGGCTGGCAGCACGACAGTGGCGGAGATGGCGGAAGCGGCGATAACGGAGAAGAGATTGAAGTTCATGGCGGTAACCCTCGTGTTCGGTTGGCTTGCTTGCCCGGTTGGGCTGTGAAGCAAACTTAACGCTCGAGGGTTGATCGCTTGAAATGCTTTGTAGCATTACCGGATATCAGCGCGATTAATACAAAGAGACAGGCCCCGTAAACCGGGGCCTGTGGCTTATTGTCGCACTATGAATTTGAGGTCGCTGGGCGCGTCCATCGGCAGTTTCTGCACGGTTTTGCCAAGCAGACCGGTCTTGCCATCGCGCTCGACGACGACAATTTCGTTGCTCTTCTGGTTGGCGATCAGCAGGAATTTGCCACTCGGGTCGAGGCTGAACTCGCGCGGGTGATCACCGTCCACCGAACGTTTTTGCAGCTCTTTGAGCTGACCGGTGGCCGGATCGATCGCGAACACCACCAGTTGATTGGCGGTACCACGGTTGCTGACGTAGAGGAACTTGCCATCCGCCGAGGCATGCAGCGCCGCGCCGGCCTTGTCCGAGGTCGGCTGGCCGGCGGCCAGATCGACCAGTTGCGTCTGGGTCAGCACGCCATCGTGGTAATCGAACACCGCGACTTGCGCGCTCATTTCCATGGTCAGCCAGGCGTGTTTGCCGTCAGCGCTGAACAGCAGATGACGCGGACCGCTGCCGGCCGGCAAGGGCACTGCGGCGGTCATCGCCGGCGTCAGCGGCAAGTCCGGGTTGGCCTTCGGATCGAACAGGTAAACGAAGACTTTGTCCGCGCCCAGATCGTTGGAGAAGACGTAGCGGCCGTCAGGCGAAGAAACCGTCGAGTGCACGTGGTTGGAGGCCTGGCGCTCAGGATTGATCCGGCTCGCCGGATGCGCGCTCATCTGCACGACAGGTTTGAGTTTGCCGTCGGCACCGACCGGCAATACCGCCAGCGTTCCACCCGGATCTTCCATCACCGAATAGTTGCTGACGAACAAGTGGCTGGCATCACCACTGAGGCTCGAATGGGTCGGCTCGTTGCCCAGACTCTGCACTTGATTGATCAGGGTCAGCGTGTGGGTTTTCGGATCGATCGAATAGCTGCTGACGCGACCGACCGGGTCTTTCTGGCCCGGGCCGTTTTCGTTGACAACAAACAGGCGACGCTGGTCTTTGGACAGGGTCAGCCATGACGGGTTTTCGCTCTTGACCACCTGCAGCGGTTTGGCGGCGATCTGGCCAGTGGCGCTGTCGAAGTTCATTCGATAGAGGCCCTGGCTGGTGTTGGCGGTGTAGGAACCGACCAGCAGCTGGAAGTTCTCGGCGGATGCGCTGGAAAGCCCCATGGCACCGACGCTGCCGGCCATCAGCAGCGGCCAGAATTTACGCATTTTCATCAGTTTCGTCCTCATCATCGCTGCTGCTGACTACGTCACCATGGCAGACCAGGCGGTGTTCGCCGATCGCTCTGGTTTCATTGAAATAACCGACGATCAGCCAGCTTTGCAGTGAGTCATCAAACGTTGCCGCTGCAACCTGCGCCGGAGTGAATTCCCAATGCTTGGCCGCGCGGCCATCGATGCATTCGATGTGCAGGTTATCGTCTTCGTCGAGGGCGAATTCGAAGGCGTGCAGGCCATCGATTTCGACCATGCCGCAGTGTTCGAGGGCGTTGAGAAGGGTTTGGGCAGTCATGGCAAACAGTCTTTCTAGGGGGGAAAGGGCCAATGATAGCTCAATGTGATCCAGAGGCCTTATGGGAACCCTTGTGGGAGCGAGCCTGCTCGCGAATGCGGTGTGTCAGGCCATGAAAGACTGACTGAAAGAATGCATTCGCGAGCAGGCTCGCTCCCACAGGGATATTGGCTGGCAGTTACAGCGCGTCGCGCGAGGGCTTGCCATCAACGAGGCGCTGGATGCGCAAAGGGTTGGCGTTTTTCAGCGGCTCGGGCAGCAAGCTGTCCGGGTAGTTCTGGAAGCACACCGGGCGCAGGAAGCGGTCGATGGCCAGCGTGCCCACCGACGTGCCACGGGCATCGGACGTCGCCGGGTATGGCCCGCCGTGCACCATCGAATCGCACACCTCGACACCGGTCGGATAGCCGTTAAGCAGAATCCGCCCGACCTTCTGTTCCAGCAGCGGTGTCAGTTCAGCAAACTGTTCGAAGTCCGTCAGCTCACCAATGATCGTCGCAGTGAGTTGCCCGTGCAGGCCATGCAGCGCAGCGCTGAGTTGCGCCTTGTCCGCCACTTCGACAATCACCGTGGTCGGGCCGAACACTTCTTCCTGCAGCACTTCATCGCCATTGATCAACAGACTGGCATCGGCCTTGAACAACTGCGGCTGCGCCTGATTACCCTGCTGCGGATTACCGGCCAGATGCTCGACGCCGGGATGCGCCAACAGCTTCTGCAAGCCTTTGCCGTAGCTGCCGAGGGTGCCGGCATTGAGCATGGTTTGCGCTGGCTGATCACCGATCAGACCGGCGACTTGCTGGACGAACGCGCTGAACTCTGGCGAGCGGATGCCGATGACCAGACCCGGATTGGTACAGAACTGACCGCAGCCCTGCACCACCGAAGCCGTCAGGTCGCGGGCAACCGTTTCCGAACGCTCGGCAAGGGCCTGCGGCAGGACGATCACCGGGTTGATGCTCGACATCTCGGCGAACACCGGAATCGGTTGCGGGCGTGCCGCGGCCATGTCGCACAGTGCACGTCCGCCCCTGAGCGAACCGGTGAAACCGACTGCCTGGATCGCCGGATGCTTGACCAGCCATTCGCCGACGCCACCACCGTAGATCATGTTGAACACACCGGCCGGCATCGCGGTTTTTTCTGCGGCGCGAATCAGCGCATCGGCGACCAGTTCTGCTGTCGCCATATGGCCGCTGTGGGCCTTGAACACCACCGGGCAACCGGCGGCCAGCGCCGACGCGGTGTCGCCGCCAGCGGTGGAAAATGCCAGCGGAAAGTTGCTTGCGCCGAACACGGCTACGGGGCCGAGACCAATGCGGTATTGGCGTAGATCCGGACGTGGCAGTGGCTGGCGATCCGGCAGTGGCAGATCAATGCGCGCGCCATAGAAATCACCACGGCGCAACACTTTGGCGAACAGACGCATCTGCCCACTGGTGCGTCCCCGTTCGCCCTGAATACGACCTGCCGGCAACGCGGTCTCGCGGCAGACCACGGCGACGAAATCATCACCGAGCGCATCCAGTTCATCGGCTATCGCATCGAGAAATTGCGCGCGGCGTTCGGCGCTGAGGCTGCGATACGCCGGGTACGCGGCAGCGGCGGCTTTGGCGGCGGCGTCGACTTCTTCAACCGTGGCCTGAATGAAATCGTGCGGCAGTTGCTCGCCCGTCGTGGCATCAACAGATTGCAGTTTGACGTCGCCAGCAGCGCTACGCTGACCGCCAACGTAGTTGTGACCGAGAATCTGAGTCATGGGATCTCCTTAAAGGGTGCCGATGCTGTCCGGCTCAAAAGCGGCCGCGATCGGCACGATGCCGTTGACCAGCGGTGCGCCGAATTCGGCCTGGCTGATTTCGAACAGGTCGCCCGGTTGCGTGCGAATGCCATCGGCGAACGACAGGGTCGCTGTGCCGAAGAAGTGAATGTGCACGTCGCCCGGACGCAGGAACTGGCGGTATTTGAAGTGGTGATATTCGAGGTTGGCGAGGCTGTGGCACATGTTCGCCTCACCGCTGAGAAACTCGTTCTGCCAGAGCACTTCGCCGTCACGCAGAATTCGACTGGTGCCGGCAAGGTGTTGAGGCAATTCACCGGTGCGAAGTTCCGGGCCATAACTGCAACTGCGCAGTTTCGAGTGCGCGAGGTACAGGTAATTCTTGCGCTCCATGACGTGGTCGGAGAACTCGTTGCCCACCGCGAACCCGAGGCGATAAGGCTTGCCGTCGTGGCCGATCACGTAGAGGCCGGCCATCTCCGGTTCTTCGCCGGCATCTTCGGCAAACGGTGGCACCGGGAAAGGTTGCCCCGGACGCACGACGATGCTGCCGTCCCCCTTGTAGAACCATTCCGGCTGCACACCGGCCTGCCCCGCCGCCGGTTTGCCGCCCTCCACGCCCCATTTGAAGATGCGCATGGTGTCGGTCATCGTCGCTTCGTCGCCGGCCTGCTGGTGCATTTTGTCGCGCGCCGAGGCGCTGCCCAAGTGGGTCAGACCGGTGCCGCTGACCAGCATGTGTGCCGGATCCGGGTGGTCGAGTGGCGGCAGGATGCGCAGTTGCGCGAGCAGTTCGGCGTAGTCGTGGCTGATGCCGAGACCGAGGTTCTGCACTTGCTGCTCAAGGGAGTGGCCGGCCTCGATGGCGGCCAGCGCCAGATCGCGCACGCTGCGCGCGTCCTGCACTTCGCGCACCAGACCGTTGTCGACCACGCCGACGCGGCGCTCGCCGTTGCTTAATTCGAATTGAACCAGATGCATGATTTTCTCCTGTGTTATTCGAAACACCGCCGCCCCCTTGTAGGAGTGAGCCTGCTCGCGATAGCGGTGTGTCAGTTGACAACTTTTTTACTGATACACCGCTATCGCGAGCAGGCTCACTCCTACAGGGGGTCGGTGTGGGTCTGTCAGGTGCGGGTGGCGCCACGGGCACTGGCGGCGAATTGGTCGACCGGCAGGACGTGTTTGCGTTCCAGCACACGGTAGACAACGCCCGTCAGGATCAAGCCAAACACCATCACTCCAGAGAGGAAATACAATCCCGAAGCCAAATTGCCGGTGTACTCCTTCAACGCCCCAATCACAAACGGCCCGATATACCCACCCAGATTCCCCACCGAGTTGATCAAGGCAATCCCCGCCGCCGCACTCGCACCAGCAAAGAACCGCCCCGGCAAGGTCCAGAACACCGCCGTGCAGGAAAACAGCGCAAACGCCACCAGACACAGCGCCGCCAGTTGCGCCACCGGCAACGACAGCCACGCACTGAGGAACAAGCCAATCGCGCCCAGCACATACAGCACCGCCAGATGCCCGTAACGATCATTCAACCGGTCGGAACTGCGCGGCACGATCAGCAAACCGATGATCCCGAAGATGTACGGCACCGACGACACGAAACCGGTGACCAGATCGCTGCCGCCAAACTGTTTGATCAGCGTCGGCAACCATAGACCGAGGCCATAAATGCTCAACGTCACCGGCAGATAGAACAGCGCCAGCAGCAAAACGCGTTTGTCTTTCAGCGCATGCAACGGGTTGCCGTGGCGAGTCTGGCCGTATTCCTGCAGATCCTTTTTCAGCTCGCCGGTCAGCCAGTCTTTTTCCGCCTGATCCATCCATTTCACTTGCTGCGGGCCGTCCGGCAACCAGCGCAACACCGGCCAGGTCAGCAGGATCGCCGGCGTACCGATGACGATGAACAACCACTGCCAGCCATGCAGGCCAAGGACGCCGTCCATGCCAAGCAAGCCGCCGGACACGGGGCCGGTGATCATCATTGCGATCGGCTGGGAAAGGATGAACAGCCCGAGGATCTTGCCGCGATGGCGCACCGGGAACCATTGGGTGATGTAGTAGAGAACGCCGGGGAAGAAGCCCGCCTCGGCCGCGCCGAGCAGAAAGCGCATCACGTAGAAACTGTGCGGGCCCTGGACGAAGGCCATGCCGATGGTGATCGCACCCCAGGTGATCATGATCCGTGCGAACCAGCGTCGTGCGCCGAAGCGTTCGAGCATCAGGTTGCTGGGGATTTCGAGGAGGAAGTAACCAATGAAGAACAGCCCGGCGCCGAGGCCGTAAGCCGCATCGCCGATGCCGATGTCGGCGCCCATGTGCAGCTTGGCGAAGCCAACAGCGGAGCGATCCACATAGGCGATCAGGTACAGCAGGATCAGGAAGGGAATCAGTTTCAGCGTTATGCGCCGGATTAGCCGCAGTTCCTGGCTCATGAGATCGGTCTCCGATTGTTGTTTTTATAGAACCTCGGGGGACGCCTCTCACGGCAAACCGTCAGGGCCGTCCCTCCGTCGAAAACGACTATATAGTAATACTAATTCACCAACAACACTTCCAAACCTAGGATTTTGCGCTTAGATTAAGCCATAGCTGGAACACTATAGTCATACAATAAGAGAATCGATCATGTCTGATAAGAAACCCACCCTGCGCTCCGCCCAATGGTTTGGCACGGCCGACAAGAACGGCTTCATGTACCGCAGCTGGATGAAGAATCAGGGCATCGCCGACCACCAGTTCCACGGCAAGCCGATCATCGGCATCTGCAACACCTGGTCGGAACTGACCCCGTGCAACGCGCACTTCCGCCAGATCGCGGAGCACGTCAAACGCGGGGTGATCGAGGCGGGTGGCTTTCCGGTGGAGTTTCCGGTGTTCTCCAACGGCGAATCGAACCTGCGCCCGACCGCCATGCTCACCCGCAACCTGGCGAGCATGGACGTTGAAGAAGCGATTCGCGGCAACCCGATTGACGGCGTGGTGCTGCTGACTGGCTGCGACAAAACCACCCCGGCGCTGTTGATGGGTGCGGCCAGTTGCGACGTGCCAGCGATTGTTGTCACCGGCGGACCGATGTTGAACGGCAAGCACAAGGGCAAGGACATCGGTTCCGGCACCGTGGTCTGGCAGCTCAGCGAACAGGTCAAGGCTGGCACTATTACCATCGACGATTTCCTCGCGGCCGAGGGCGGCATGTCGCGTTCGGCAGGCACCTGCAACACCATGGGCACCGCGTCGACGATGGCCTGCATGGCTGAAGCACTCGGCACTTCCCTGCCGCACAACGCTGCGATTCCGGCGGTGGATGCGCGACGTTATGTGTTGGCGCACATGTCCGGCATGCGGGCGGTGGAGATGGTTCGCGAAGATCTGAAACTGTCGAAGATTCTGACCAAGGAAGCCTTCGAGAACGCTATCCGCGTGAACGCTGCCATCGGCGGCTCGACCAACGCGGTGATTCACTTGAAAGCCATCGCCGGGCGCATCGGTGTCGAGCTGGATCTGGATGACTGGACGCGTATCGGTCGCGGCATGCCGACCATTGTCGACCTGCAACCGTCGGGGCGTTTCCTGATGGAAGAGTTCTATTACGCTGGCGGCCTGCCAGCGGTGCTGCGGCGTCTTGGTGAAGCCAATCTGATTCCCAATCCGAATGCACTGACCGTCAACGGCAAGTCGATCGGTGAGAACACCAAGGACGCGCCGATCTATGGCGAAGACGAGGTGATCCGCACCCTCGACAATCCGATTCGTGCTGACGGTGGCATCTGTGTGCTCCGTGGCAACCTGGCGCCGCTCGGTGCGGTGCTCAAGCCTTCTGCCGCCACGCCGGAATTGATGCAGCATCGTGGTCGTGCGGTGGTGTTCGAGAACTTCGACATGTACAAGGCGCGGATCAACGATCCGGAGCTGGATGTAGACAAGGATTCGATTCTGGTGATGAAGAACTGCGGGCCGAAGGGTTATCCGGGCATGGCTGAAGTCGGAAACATGGGTTTGCCGGCCAAGTTGCTGGCGCAGGGTGTGACCGATATGGTGCGCATTTCCGATGCACGGATGAGCGGCACCGCGTACGGCACGGTGGTTTTGCACGTGGCGCCGGAAGCGGCGGCCGGCGGGCCTTTGGCGACGGTGAAGGAAGGCGACTGGATCGAACTGGATTGCGCTACCGGGCGTCTGCACCTGGATATTCCGGATGCCGAACTGGCGGCGCGCATGGCAGATCTGCAGCCACCGCAGCAGTTGTTGGTCGGTGGCTACCGTCAGCTGTACATCGACCATGTGCTGCAGGCGGATCAGGGTTGTGACTTTGACTTCTTGGTCGGCTGTCGCGGCGCGGAAGTCCCACGCCACTCTCACTGACCTTCTCCACCGATCGTTCCCATGCTCCGCGTGGGAATGCCTCAAGGGACGCTCCGCGTTCCAGCTCTGAAATGGGACGCAGAGCGTCCCGGGCAGCATTCCCACGCAGAGCGTGGGAACGATCATTACCCGCCTCAAGATTGTCTGGTGCCTGCTATGATGCGCGGCATCTCCATCGCTCAGGATCGCGCCGTTCCCCATGGATTACCGCAAACCCTCCGACCGCAAAAGCATGCACTCGCGCATCGTCCAGGAACTGGGCATGCAGATCGTCTCCGGACGCTTCAAGCCCGACGACAAACTGCCCGCCGAAGCCCTGCTCTGCGAGGAATACGCGGTCAGCCGGCCGGTGCTGCGCGAAGCGACGCGGGTGTTGGTGGCCAAAGGTCTGGTGTATTCCAAGCCGCGTGTGGGAACTGTGGTCAAGGCCCGCCGCGAATGGCACATGCTCGACCCGGACGTGCTGCACTGGCTGATGCAAAGCAGCCCGCAAAATGAGTTTTTCAATGTGCTGACCAGTGTTCGCAGCATCATCGAGCCGGCCGCTGCCGCCCTCGCCGCTCAACATGCGACAGAGGCGGACATCGCCGCAATTGGTGAGGCGTACCAGCGCATGGAAGCGGCGCCGACGCCGGAAGCGTTGTTGCAGCCCGATCTGGATTTCCACAGCCGGATTGCCGATGCGACGCACAATGATTTGCTGGCGAACCTGTGCAACATGTTGTCGGTGGCGATTGCCGAGGCGTTGAAGCATTCGAATCAGCGGCCGAATCTGCATGAGCTGGCGTTGCCTCGGCATAAAGCGATTTTGACGGCGATCGAGAATCGGGATGCGCTGGGGGCTCGGCATGCGACGTTGGTGCAGCTGGATGATGCGCGTAGTGCTTTGAGTGTTGTGCTTGGCGCTGAACTTACTTAAGGCTTGAGACTGCTTGCCCTCACCCTAGCCCTCCCGAAACGTCGGACCGCCCAGAGGTAGAGGGGACCGATTGGGGGATATTTGGGATTTACGCCGACTTGAACGATCTGCTGTGAATCCATAACCGACTCGACATCTCCAGTCGAACGATTTGCTCGTGAAGCCATAATCGACTTGTTATCTCGATCGAGAGATTTGCTTTAAATCCATAATCAACTCGGTGTTTCAGGTCGATGTATCAAGCCGCACACCTCGGTCAGTCCCCTCTCCCTCCGGGAGAGGGCTAGGGTGAGGGGCTCTTAATCTTGAGCCACAAAAAAAGCCGCAACCCTAAGGTTGCGGCTTTGTCGTTTCAGGCCCTCAGATCAATGCGCAAACAGCGAATTGCCCTTCTGCCCCGCCAGTTTCTCCGGTTTGATCAGGAACTTCGCCAGTGCCGGCAGCAGCCAAAGCGCACCGAACATGTTCCACAGCAGCATAAAGGTCAGCATCAGGCCCATGTCGGCCTGGAACTTGATCGCCGAGAAGATCCAGGTGCACACACCAATCGCCAGGCACAGGCCGGTGAACAGCACGGCCTTACCGGTAGATTTCAGCGTCTGGTAATAGGCTTCCTGCAACGGCAACCCGGCACGCAGGAAACTCTCCAGACGGCTGTAGATGTAGATGCCGTAGTCGACACCGATGCCCACACCCAACGCCACCACCGGCAAGGTCGCAACCTTCACGCCGATGCCCATGAACGCCATCAGCGCGTTGCCGAGTACCGAGGTCAGTACCAGCGGCAGGACGATGCACAGGGTCGCCGCCCACGAACGGAAGGTGATCATGCACATCACCGCCACGCAGATGTACACCAGAATCAGGATGGTCAGTTCAGCCTGTTTGATGACTTCGTTGGTGGCCGCTTCGATCCCGGCGTTACCGGCGGCGAGGATGAATTCCAGACCGTCCTTGTTATTCTCCTGGGCAAATTCCTGCACCGCATGCACCGCCCGATCCAGGGTTTCGGCCTTGTGATCGTTGAGGAACACCAGCACCGGCGCCAGCGAGCAACTGTTGTTGTACAGACCGTCGGCGCGGGCAATCGAGTTGTTCAGCACGTCCGGGTTGCGCGACAGGGTTTCCCATTTCAGGTTGCCTTCGTTCATGCCCTTGATCATCTGCTTGGACACGGTCACCAGCGAGATCGCCGACTGCACGCCCTCGGTGTTCTGCATCTTCCACATCAACTGATCGATCGGCGCCATGGCTTCATAACGCGAGCAGCCTTCGGCTTTGGTCTTGACCATCACCACCAGTACGTCAGAGCTGGTGGAGTAATTGCTGATGATGAAGTTGTTGTCCTTGTTGTAGCGCGAGTCCGGACGCAGCTCCGGCGCACCTTGATCGAGGTCGCCGATTTTCAGGTTCTGGCTGTACCAGAGGCCGCCGCCGAAGGCGATCAGCGCCAGCAGTACCGAGATGCGTGCGACTTTCGGGTTGGCGAAGTTCGACAGCAGGCGCCAGAACGGATGTTCGCGGTTCGCGTCTTTCTTGCTCTTGGCGATCGCGCGCTTGCTGATGCCGACATAGGAGATGGCGACCGGCAGCAAAATCAGGTTGGTGAACACGATCACCGCCACGCCGATCGACGCGCCAATCGCCAGTTCACGGATCACGCCGATATCGATGATCAGCAGCGTGATGAAGCCGACCGCATCCGCAAGAATCGCGATCATCCCCGGCAGAAACAGTTGCCGGAAGGTACGCCGCGCTGCGGTCAGGGCGTTGTCGGCCTCGCTGGATTGCAGGGCGATACCGTTGATCTTCTGCACGCCGTGGGAAATACCGATGGCGAAAATCAGGAACGGCACCAGCATCGAATACGGATCAAGTCCGAATCCGAAAAAGTGCATCAAACCGAGTTGCCAGACCACCGCCACCAGCGTCGTGCTCAACACCGCAATGGTGCTGCGCACGCAGTTGGTGAACCACAGCAGCAGGATCAGGGTGATGACGAAGGCGATGCCGAAGAACAACACGACCATCACCAGACCGTCGATCAGGTCGCCGACCTTCTTGGCGAAACCGACAATGTGGATCTTGACGTTGGGGTTCTGAGCTTCGAACTTGTTGCGGATCTTGTCTTCGAGTTCATGGGAGAACTTGCGGTAGTCCAGCGCGAGCAACTTGCCCTGGTCTTCCGGGTCCGGGTAGGACTCCAGCAGCGGGATGTCGACGATGCTCGACTTGAAGTCGTTGGCCACCAGACGCCCGACCTGGCCGGACTTGAGCACGTTGTTGCGCAGCAGATCGAGGCTGTCCTGCGAGCCGTTGTAGCTCTGCGGGATCACTTCACCGCCGGCAAAACCCTCTTCGGTCACTTCGGTCCAGCGTACGCTCGGACTCCACAGCGACTTCAGGCCGGAACGGTCGACGCCGGAGATGTAGAACACCTCGTCGTTGATCTGGCGCAGGGTCTCCATGTACTCCTTGGAGAAGATGTCGCCGTCCTTGGCTTCCACCGAAATGCGCACGGTGTTGCCCAGGTTGGCCAGATCGTTGCGGTGCTCCATCATCTTCTCGATGAACGGATGCTTGAGCGGGATCATTTTTTCGAAACTGGTCGACGGCCGGATCAGCGTCGCCTGCCAGAACAGGAAAATACTCACCACCAGACAGATCAGGATCACTGCCGGGCGGTTGTTGAAAATCAGGCGTTCAAGAAATGTCGCCTTGTCCTGCTGAGGAGTGATCAAGGAAGTCATAGCCCCGCCTTCTTGTTATTGATCTCGGCACCGTTCGGCAGTGTGGTGTGAAGACCACCCTGCCCGCTCAGAATCAGGTTGCCGTCGCCGGCAGCGGTGACCGATGACAGCGAGATGCGGTCCGGACGGTTAAACACGCTGAAGGTCTCGCCGTTGTCGCTGCTGCTGATCACCGAACCGCCGTTGCCGACGATGACGATCGAGCCGTCCTCGAGCAGGGTCGCACCGGACAGGCCGAACTCCAGCGCACCGCGCGCGGCTTTCAATTCGACCTGTTCCCAGGTGCTGCCGAAATCCGTTGAGCGGTAGAGATTGCCGCGCAAGCCGTAAGCCAGCAGGGTTTGCGGTTGTGCCGTGCCGATCACGCCGAACAGCGAACCTTCATACGGGCCTTCGAGTTTTTCCCAGGTCTGGCCGTCGTCGGCGGAGCGGAACATGCTGCCCGACTCGCCAACGATGAACAGCCCGGCGTCTTTCACCGCCGCGATGGCGTTAAGGTGGAATTGATCTTCGTTGTCGAGGCGGTCGCTGACGTCTTCCCAGTTCTTGCCGCCGTCAGTGGTTTCCAGCAGCGCGCCGTACGCGCCCACGGCAAGGCCGCTGTTGACGTCCTTGAACCAGACGTCGAGCAGCGGCGATTCACGTTTGAGGTCTTCGAATTGCTTGGTCCAGGTCAGACCGCCGTCTGCGCTGGCGAGGATTTGTGCGTCGTGACCGACCGCCCAGCCGTGCTTATCGTCGACAAAGTACACCGCCGTCAGCAGTTGCCGGGTCGGCACTTTGGCTTGCGTCCAGGTTTTGCCCTGGTCATCGGAATAAAGAATGTGCCCGCGATCGCCGACCGCGACCAGGCGCGCACCAGCGTGGACGACATCGAGAATCAGGCTTTTCGCGGCTTTAGTAGATTCGGTGGCATAGACCACGTCAGCCGGGGCCTCGGCGGCAATCACCGGTGCCGATAACGTGGCAAAGCCCAGCAGCGAGAGTGCTGTGGCCAGCAACGCGGTGTTGCGTAACGCCGGCGGGCGGCAACGACTCATAGACCTTCCCCTCTTTATTATTGTTAGGCCATCTGGCCTTCAAGGGCGCCGCAAGTGTGCTCCGCTGATGGCTGCTCAGGAGCATAGTCCTGAAACCCGCAATCCAGAGCCACTTCGGAAGCTGGCTCATCCTATCGGGCTTTCGAAACGTCTGACAATCGGCGCCACGTTATCTTTTGTTAACCGAAAGCAGCTCCCTGTAACAGATGAATTCCCTTGTGGGAGCGAGCCTGCTCGCGAATGCGGTGCACCAGTCACCCAGTTTATTGGCTGACCCACCGCTTTCGCGAGCAGGCTCGCTCCCACAGGGGTTAGAGGTGGTCTTGGGATTTGCGGTTATCAGTGAATGCGGCGCCATTCGCCGGATGGATGCGGCAAAAGTCGTCGAGGGGACTTGCACGATCGGTATTATGGTATACCATCAGACGCACAGACACTCTCAATCCCCCAACGGAGCAGCTCATGAGTTTCGAAATTCGCAAGATCGTCAGCTATGTCGAAGAAACCTTCATCGAAGGCGGCAAGGCCACCGACAAGCCAGTGACCATGGTCGGCCTCGCCGTGGTGATGAAAAATCCTTGGGTGGGCAACGGTTTCGTTGAAGACCTCAAGCCGCAGATCCGCGCCAACTGCTCCGACCTCGGTGCACTGATGGTCGAGCGTCTGGTCGGCATCATCGGCGGAGCGGAAAAAATCGAGGCCTACGGTAAAGCGGCCGTGGTCGGTGCCGATGGCGAGATCGAACACGCCTCCGCCGTAATCCACACCCTGCGCTTCGGCAACCACTACCGCGAAGCCGTCAACGCCAAGAGCTACCTGAGCTTCACCAACAAGCGCGGCGGCCCGGGCACCTCGATTCAGATCCCGATGATGCACAAGGACGACGAAGGTCAGCGTTCGCACTACATCACCCTGGAAATGCAGATCGAAGACGCGCCGCGCGCCGACGAAATCGTCGTCGTGCTGGGTTGCGCCGACGGTGGTCGCCTGCACCCGCGCATCGGTAACCGCTACATCGATCTGGAAGAACTGGCCGCCGAAAAAGCCCAGTAATCACAATAAAAAGGCATTGCAGGAGCGCTCCATGATTCGGCTCACAGCTGAACTCACCCCGGCTGGCACCAGTTACCTGGCGACCGGCCAAGGCCAGCCCGTGGTTTTGATCCACGGCGTGGGCCTGAACAAAGAAATGTGGGGCGGCCAGATTGTCGGCCTGTCCAGCCAGTACCAGGTGATCGCCTACGACATGCTCGGCCATGGCGCCAGCCCGCGACCGGCCAGCGGCACCGCCCTGCTCGGTTATGCCGATCAGTTGCTCGAGCTGCTCGATCACCTCAATCTGCCGCAGGCAGCGGTGATCGGTTTCTCCATGGGCGGTCTGGTCGCGCGGGCCTTTGCCCTGCATTACCCGGAGCGCCTGCAAAGCCTGGTGGTCTTGAACAGCGTGTTCAACCGCAGCGAAGAACAGCGTGCCGGCGTCATCGCCCGTACCGCACAAGCGGCGGAACATGGCCCGGACGCCAATGCCGAAGCGGCGTTGTCACGCTGGTTCAGCCGCGAGTATCAGGCGGCCAATCCGGCGCAGATCGCCGCATTGCGCCAGACTCTCGCCAATAATGATCCGCAGGGTTACCTGACCACCTACGAATTGTTTGCCACCCAAGACATGTATCGCGCCGACGACCTGGGCAGTATTCAGGCGCCGACGCTGATCGCCACCGGCGAACTCGATCCGGGTTCGACCCCGGAAATGGCCGAGCAACTGGCCCGGCGCATCCCCGGTGCGAAGGTTGCCGTGCTGCCCGAGCAACGGCATATGATGCCCGTAGAGTCGCCGCGTCTGGTCAATCAGACGCTGCTGGAATTTCTCCAATTCGCACACTCCCGACAAAACCATATAAAGGGGATCGTTGCATGACACTCGCACGCTTCCAGATGTGCATCGGCGGAGAATGGGTCGATGCCCTCTCCGGCAAGACTTTCGAAAGCCTGAATCCGGCCACGGCACAAGCCTGGGCCGAATTGCCTGACGCTGATGAAGCGGATGTCGAACGCGCCGTGCAATCGGCACAGACGGCTTTCGACAGCCCGGCGTGGCGTGGTCTGACCGCCACCGCACGCGGCAAGTTGCTGCGTCGCCTCGGTGACTTGATCGCGGAAAACAAAGAACAACTGGCACAGCTGGAAAGCCGCGACAACGGCAAACTGATCCGCGAAACCCGTGGCCAGGTCAGTTATCTGCCGGAGTTCTTCCACTACACCGCAGGCCTCGCCGACAAGCTCGAAGGCGGCACGCTGCCGCTGGATAAGCCGGACCTGTTCGCCTACACGGTGCACGAAGCCATGGGCGTGGTCGCGGCGATCATTCCGTGGAACAGCCCGCTCTATCTGACCGCAATCAAACTCGCCCCGGCCCTCGCCGCTGGCAACACCATTGTGATCAAGCCGTCCGAGCACGCTTCGGCGACCATTCTTGAGCTGGCGCGTCTGGCCCTCGAAGCGGGGATTCCGCCGGGCGTGGTCAACGTCGTCACCGGCTACGGCCCGAGCACTGGCGCAGCTCTCACCCGCCATCCGCTGATCCGCAAGATCGCCTTTACTGGCGGCGCGGCGACGGCACGGCATGTGGTGCGCAGCAGCGCCGAGAACTTCGCCAAGCTGTCGCTGGAACTGGGCGGCAAGTCGCCGAACATCATCTTCGCCGACGCCGATCTGGACAGCGCGATCAACGGCGCGATTGCCGGGATCTATGCCGCGTCCGGGCAGAGCTGTGTATCGGGTTCACGGCTGTTGGTGCAGGACGAGATCTACGACGAGTTCGTCAATCGACTGGTCGAACGCGCACAGCGCATTCGCATCGGTAACCCGCAAGAAGACAACAGCGAAATGGGCCCGATGGCCACCGCACAGCAACTGGCGGTGGTCGAAGGTCTGGTGGCTGATGCCATCGCTGAAGGCGCGCGTTTGCGTACCGGCGGCAAGCGCCCAACGGATCTCGGCGAAGGCTGGTTTTACGAGCCGACGTTGTTCGAGTGCGACCGCAACTCGATGAAGATCATGCAGGAAGAAGTCTTCGGCCCGGTGGCGTCGGTGATTCGCTTCAAAGACGAAGCCGAAGCGCTGGCCATCGCCAACGACTCGCAATTCGGCCTCGCCGCTGGCATCTGGACCCGCGATCTGGGCCGGGCTCATCGCCTGGCGCGTGATGTTCGCTCGGGGATCATTTGGGTCAACACTTACCGCGCGGTGTCGGCGATGGCGCCGATCGGCGGTTTCAAGAACAGTGGCTATGGACGCGAAAGCGGCATCGATTCGGTGCTGGCCTACACCGAACTGAAAACGGTGTGGATCAACCTTTCCCAGGCGCCAATGCCTGATCCGTTTGTGATGCGCTAGGAGTCCTGCGAAATGATCGAACCCGGCATTTACAAAGACGTCATGAGCTCGTTCCCGTCCGGCGTTACGGTGGTCACCACCGTTGACCCGGATGGCGGCATCGTCGGCATCACCGCCAGCGCCTTCAGTGCACTATCGATTGACCCGGCGCTGGTGCTGTTCTGCCCCAACTATGCTTCCGACACTTATCCGGTGTTGCGTGACAGCAAGAAATTCGCGATCCATTTGCTGTCCGCCGACCAGACCGCCGAGGCCTACGCCTTCGCCGGTAAGGGCAAGGACAAGGCCAAAGACATCGAGTGGCATTTGAGCGAACTCGGTAATCCGATCCTCGCCAAAGCCACGGCGATCATCGAGTGTGAGTTGTGGCGTGAATATGACGGTGGTGATCACGCGATCATTGTTGGCGCGGTGAAGAACCTGATCCTGCCAGAGCAACCGGTGACGCCGATGATCTACCACAAAGGCAAGCTCGGGCCGTTGCCAACACTGGCCTGACTGCCACGTAGATCCCATGTGGGAGCGAGCCTGCTCGCGAAAGCGTAGTGTCAGTCGATGTAAATGTTGAATGATCGACCGCTTTCGCGAGCAGGCTCGCTCCCACAGGGGACACCTGTGGATTGGAGGAATGATGAATAACGAAAAGTACGAAAAAGGCCTGAAAATCCGCACTCAGGTATTGGGCGAAGCCTACGTGCAGCGTTCAATCGACAACGCCGACGACTTCACCCGCCCACTCCAGGAAATGGTCACCGAATACTGCTGGGGCCATGTCTGGGGGCGCGAGGGGTTGTCGCTCAAAGAGCGCAGCATGATCAACCTGGCGATGATCTCGGCGCTCAACCGTCCGCACGAACTCAAGCTGCATGTGCGTGGCGCCTTGCGTAACGGCCTGAGTCGTGAGCAAATACGCGAAATTCTGCTTCAGGTCGGCATTTATTGCGGCGTTCCGGCAGCCGTGGACAGTTTCCGGCTGGCCCGCGAAGCCTTTGCCGAAGCCGACGCCGAAGCCTCAGTTAACCCCTCGGCTGTTTAGATGCCCGTCTGGCATGGACAGCCAACCGAAAGAGCGGACCCCATGAAACGCCAGCCCCTCGACGACAGCTTCAAGGTCAATCGCAACCCCGTTACCCTGCGCGAAATCGTGCTGGATAAACTGCGTAGCGCGATCATGAATTTCCAGCTCATGCCCGGTGATCGTCTGGTCGAGCGCGATCTGTGCGATCGCCTGGGCGTCAGCCGCACCTCCGTGCGTGAAGCCTTGCGTCACCTCGAATCCGAAGGCCTGGTCGAGTTCGCCGATGCCAAAGGCCCGCGTGTCGCCATCATCACGTTGGCCGACGCCGTCGACATCTACGAATTGCGCTGCGTGCTGGAAGGTTTGATTGTTCAGCTGTTCACCCTGCGCGCCAAGGCCAAGGACATCAAAGCCCTGGAAAAGGCCCTCGACGACAACCGCAAGGCGTTGAAGGACGGCGAATTGCAGCAAGTAATCGACTCGGTGCAAGGCTTCTACGATGTGCTGCTCGAAGGCTCGGGCAACCATGTCGCGGCGACTCAGCTGCGTCAGTTGCAGGCGCGCATCAGCTACCTGCGCGCGACCTCGGTTTCCCAAGAGAACCGTCGCGGCGCGAGTAATCAGGAAATGGAAAAAATGGTCGAAGCGATCAAGAGCGGTGATCCGCTGGTGGCGCATCAGGCCTGTGTCGATCACGTTCGCGCTGCCGCTGCGGTAGCGCTCGACTATCTCAAGCGCAAGCAGGAAGAGACCGGCGCAACCCCGGCCATGACCCTGCCGATCGCGCTGAAAGAACCCCGTATAGGTCACTGATATGTTCAGCCCGAGCTATTGCCCGAAATGCGGTGGCCCTGACCTCGGTCAGCAGATACCGGCGGGCGATACGCACGAGCGCCTGATGTGCCGTGGCTGCGGCTACATCCATTACGTCAATCCGAAGATCATTGCCGGCTGCATCATCGAGCAGGACGGCAAGTATCTGTTGTGCCAACGGGCGATCCCACCGCGCCCGGGCACCTGGACGCTGCCGGCCGGTTTCATGGAGAGCGGCGAAACCACCGAGCAAGCGGCCCTCCGTGAAGTCTGGGAAGAAAGCGGCGTACGCGCGGAAATCGTCTCACCGTACTCGATTTTCAGCGTGCCGAAGATCAGCGAGGTGTACATCATCTTTCGCGCGATCGCGCTGGAGATCACCGGGCAGTACGGGCCCGAAACCATGGATTACAAATTCTTCGCGCCGGAAGACATCCCGTGGGAGCAGATCTATTACCCGGCGATCCGGCAGATTCTCGAGCGCTATATCGAAGAGCGCCAGGCTGGGGTGTATGGGATTTACATGGGCAATGACGATAGCGGCAAGATCCACTTTATCCGCTGATCACGATCTGATCGTCTGATCGTTCCCACGCTCCGCGTGGGAATGCAGCCCGGGACGCTCCGCGTCCCTTTCAAAGCCGAACGCGGAGCGTCCGAAGAGGCATTCCCACGCGGAGCGTGGGAACGATCAATACCCTAGGCTTCAGAGTGGGCCGATGCCTTCGACGATGATGATGTCTGCCTTCGCCCATTCTTCGCGATAACTTTTCGCCTCCTGGTACGCCGCCGAGTGGTAGCACGCCACGGCCTTCTCATAGCTTTCAAACTCGATCACCACGCTGCGCTGCGGCGTCTCGCGTCCTTCCATCGCCTCGCTGCGCCCGCCTCGGGCCAGAAACTTCGCGCCAAACTCAGCGAAGGCTGCCGGCGCGCGCTGGGTGTATTGGCTGTAGTGATCGGCATCGGCTATATCCACATGAGCTATCCAGTACGCCTTCATAGTGACCTCTTTATTAATTTTGTATTATGGTATACCAATATATTTCCAACGAACCCTGAGAGTCCAGCATGGCCTTCAACAGCATCGAAGAAATCATCGAAGATTATCGCCTCGGCAAAATGGTCCTGCTGGTCGATGACGAAGACCGCGAAAACGAGGGTGACCTGCTGCTGGCCGCCGACCGCTGCACGCCCGAGGCGATCAGCTTCATGGCCCGTGAAGCGCGCGGGTTAATCTGCCTGACGTTGACTGACGAACATTGCCAACGTTTGGGCCTGGAGCAAATGGTACCGGCCAATGGCAGCGTGTTCAGCACCGCGTTTACCGTGTCGATCGAAGCGGCGGTTGGCGTGACCACCGGCATCTCCGCAGCAGATCGCGCCTGCACCGTTGCCGCTGCCGTTGCGCCGAATGCCCGCGCTGAAGACCTGGTGCAGCCCGGCCACATCTTCCCGCTACGCGCCAAGGAAGGTGGCGTGCTGACGCGTGCTGGGCATACCGAAGCGGGTTGCGATCTGGCCCGTTTGGCCGGTTTCACCCCGGCCTCGGTGATTGTCGAGGTGATGAACGACGACGGCACCATGGCCCGGCGCCCGGATCTGGAAGTGTTCGCGCGCAAGCACGGGATCAAGATCGGCACCATCGCCGACCTGATCCACTATCGCCTGAGCACCGAACACACCATCGAGCGGATTGGCGAACGTGAGTTGCCGACGGTGCATGGCACGTTCCGCCTGATCACCTTTGAAGATCGCATCGAGGGCGGCGTGCACATGGCAATGGTCATGGGTGATTTGCGACGTGAAGAGTCGACGCTGGTGCGCGTGCACGTGATCGATCCGCTGCGGGATCTGGTTGGCGCCGAGTACAGCGGGCCGACCAACTGGACGCTGTGGGCGGCGTTGCAACGGGTCGCGGCTGAGGGGCATGGGGTTGTTGTGGTGTTGGCCAATCATGAATCGTCGCAGGCGTTGCTCGAGCGCGTGCCGCAATTGACCCAGCCGCCGCGGCAGTTCAGCCGCTCGCAGTCGCGGATTTATTCCGAGGTGGGGACTGGGGCGCAGATTCTGCAAAATCTGGGGGTGGGTAAGCTGCGGCATCTTGGGCCGCCGCTGAAGTACGCTGGCCTGACAGGGTATGACCTGGAAGTGGTCGAGAGTATTCCGTTCACTGAATGAAGCTGCCCTCACCCCAGCCCTCTCCCGGAGGGAGAGGGAGCCTACCGAGTTGTTTAGTCGCTATACGCCGACCTGAGATTCCGAGTCGAACTCAGGCCTTGAACGGCATGAAGATCGGCTCCCTTTCCCCCTCTCCCATTGGGAGAGGGCTGGGGTGAGGGGCTGGATCTAAAATTTCTACACATCTCTCAAGTGAAAAACCATCAACCGCCAGATAACCGGTAAGGCAAAGTGCTTGCACAAAGTTTGGAATACCATAATATGATATTCCATAGACCGGACACTCCAACGAACGTCCGGCTACTGCTCCCGATAGGCGGGCAACAACGCAAGCCCGCTCAAAAACACAACAATGAGGGCGTGAAAATGGTGTTGAACAAAGCTGCAACCGCGATCTTTTTTGCGGGACTGCTCAGCGTCACCGGCCAGGCTGCAATGGCTGCCGAAAGCGTGAACTTCGTCAGTTGGGGCGGAAGCACCCAGGATGCGCAGAAACAGGCCTGGGCCGATCCGTTCAGCAAGGCCAGCGGCATCACCGTCGTGCAGGATGGCCCGACCGACTACGGCAAACTCAAAGCCATGGTCGAGAGCGGCAACGTGCAGTGGGACGTGGTCGATGTCGAAGCCGACTTCGCCCTGCGCGCCGCGGCTGAAGGCCTGCTCGAGCCTCTCGACTTCAAAGTGATTCAGCGCGACAAGATCGACCCGCGATTCGTCAGCGATCACGGCGTCGGCTCGTTCTTCTTCTCCTTCGTCCTCGGCTACAACGAGGGCAAACTCGGCGGCAACAAGCCGCAGGACTGGAGCGCCCTGTTCGACACCAAGACTTACCCCGGCAAACGCGCCCTGTACAAATGGCCAAGCCCCGGCGTGCTCGAACTGGCGCTGCTGGCCGACGGCGTAGCGGCAGACAAGCTCTACCCGCTGGATCTGGACCGCGCCTTCAAGAAACTCGACACCATCAAGAAAGACATCGTCTGGTGGGGCGGCGGCGCGCAGTCGCAGCAACTGCTGGCGTCCGGTGAAGCGAGCATGGGCCAGTTCTGGAACGGGCGTATTCACGCCCTGCAAGAAGACGGCGCACCGGTCGGCGTGAGCTGGAAACAGAACCTGGTCATGGCCGACATTCTGGTGATCCCGAAAGGCTCGAAAAACAAAGAGGCAGCGATGAAGTTCCTCGCCGCCGCCAGCAGCGCCAAAGGCCAGGCCGACTTCTCCAACCTGACCGCCTACGCCCCGGTCAACCTCGACAGTGTGGAGCGTCTGGATTCGACGCTGGCCCCCAACCTGCCGACTGCCTACGCTAAGGATCAGATCACTCTTGATTTCGCGTACTGGGCCAAAAACGGCCAGGCCATCGCGACACGGTGGAACGAATGGCTGGTCAAATGAAAATGGCGGCCACCGCGTCCCGTCCCTCCACTGCCACCGGGAGCGCCAACGGCGCTGCCGGCTCGGCCCACGGAACACAGGCGGTTGCGATGCAGCAAGCCCCGTCCCTCAGACAACGCTGGCGCGGCGCCGGCAACCTCGCCCCGGCGCTGCTGTTCATCGGCCTGTTCTTTCTCGCGCCGTTGATTGGCCTGCTGTTGCGCGGCGTGCTCGAACCGACGCCTGGCCTTGGCAACTATGAACAATTGTTCGCCAACTCGGCCTATGCCCGGGTGCTGCTCAACACCTTTTCGGTGGCCGGGCTGGTAACGCTGTTCAGCCTGCTGCTGGGCTTTCCGCTGGCTTGGGCGATCACCCTGGTGCCGCGCGGCTGGGGACGCTGGATTCTCAACATCGTGCTGCTGTCGATGTGGACCAGCCTGCTCGCCCGCACCTATTCGTGGCTGGTGTTGCTGCAAGCTTCGGGCGTGATCAACAAGGCCTTGATGGCGATGGGCATCATCGATCAGCCGCTGGAGATGGTGCACAACCTCACCGGCGTGGTGATCGGCATGAGCTACATCATGATCCCCTTCATCGTGCTGCCATTGCAGGCGACCATGCAGGCCATCGACCCGATGATCCTGCAGGCCGGCTCGATTTGCGGCGCCAGCCCGTGGACCAACTTCTTCCGGGTGTTCCTGCCGCTGTGCCGGCCGGGTCTGGCCTCCGGTGGCTTGATGGTGTTCGTCATGTCGCTCGGTTACTACGTGACCCCGGCACTGCTCGGCGGGGCGCAGAACATGATGCTGCCGGAGTTCATCATTCAGCAGGTGCAATCGTTCCTCAACTGGGGCCTGGCCAGTGCCGGCGCTGCGTTGCTGATCGCTATCACTTTGGTGCTGTTCTACTTTTACCTGAAGCTTCAGCCGGAATCCCCGGTTGGCGCCAGTAACGCGAGGTAAGCCGACATGCTCCTGACTCCCAATGCGATGAGCCGGCGCATGCGCTTCGGCTTGTATGCAACCACCGGGCTGATCGGTCTGTTCCTGCTGTTGCCGATCGTGTTTATCGTGCTGCTGTCATTCGGTTCGTCGCAGTGGCTGGTGTTCCCGCCGCCGGGCTGGACGCTGAAATGGTACGGCCAGTTCTTCTCCAACCCCGACTGGATGAACGCCGCCGCGGCCAGCCTCAAGGTTGCTGTACTGACCACGATCTGCGCTGTGGCCCTTGGTTTGCCGACTGCGTTTGCGCTGGTGCGCGGGCGCTTTCCCGGCCGGGAAATGCTCTACGGTCTGTTCACCCTGCCGATGATAGTGCCGCTGGTGATCATCGCCGTGGCGGTGTACGCGCTGTTCCTCAAGCTCGGTTACACCGGGACGATGTTCGCCTTCGTCGTCAGCCATGTGATCGTCGCGCTGCCGTTCACCATCATCTCGATCATCAACTCGCTGAAGCTGTTCGATCAGTCGATTGAAGACGCGGCGGTGATCTGCGGTGCCTCACGCCTGCAAGCGGTGTTCAAGGTGACCTTTCCGGCGATTCGTCCGGGCATGGTCGCCGGCGCCCTCTTCGCCTTCCTCGTTTCGTGGGACGAGGTGGTGCTCAGCGTGATGATGGCCAGCCCGACCCTGCAAACCCTTCCCGTGAAAATGTGGACCACCTTGCGCCAGGACCTGACGCCAGTGATCGCCGTCGCTTCGACGCTGCTGATCGGCTTGTCGGTCTTGGTCATGGTCATCGCCGCCGCGCTGCGCCGGCGCAACGAAATCAGCGCCTGAGCGCCAGGAGTACGACATGAGTGCCGTGATCAAAGACGCTTCCCAGCAGAATGACAAACCCCTGGTCAGCCTGCGCAACCTGAACAAGCACTACGGCGATTTTGCTGCCGTCGACAACATCTCGCTGGACATCAAGGACGGTGAATTCCTGACCTTCCTCGGCTCCAGTGGCTCGGGCAAAAGCACCACGCTGTCGATGCTCGCCGGCTTTGAAACGCCAAGCAGCGGCGAGATCCTCGTCAACGGTCAATCGCTGGTGAATGTGCCGCCGCACAAACGCGACATCGGCATGGTGTTCCAGCGCTATTCGCTGTTCCCGCATCTGTCGGTGCGCGACAACATCGCCTTTCCGTTGGCGATTCGCAAACTGGCGGCGGCTGAGCGCGACAAGCGTGTCGATGCGATGTTGAAACTGGTTCAGCTTGAGCAGTTCGCCCATCGCCGCCCTTCGCAACTGTCTGGCGGCCAGCAGCAACGTGTCGCCATCGCCCGGGCGCTGGTTTATGAACCGCGCATTCTGTTGATGGACGAACCGCTCGGTGCGTTGGATAAAAAGCTGCGTGAAGATCTGCAGGATGAATTGCGCCAATTGCATCGTCGTCTGGGCATCACCATTGTTTACGTAACCCACGACCAGGAAGAAGCCATGCGTTTGTCGCAGCGCATCGCGATTTTCAGTCACGGCAAGATTGTGGGATTGGGCAGCGGTTATGACCTTTATCAGAATCCGCCGAATGCGTTTGTGGCGTCGTTTTTGGGGAATTCGAACTTCCTCAAACTCAAGGCTCAGGGTAATGCGGCAGCGAGTTTTGAGGGGCAGTCGTTGTCGATTCGGCTGACGGCGGGGTTGCACACGGATCAGGATGTGCTGCTGATGGTGCGGCCGGAAAAGGCACTGGCGTTGAGCGTGGCGCAGGCGATCAGTGAGCCGTTGCCTTCGGGGTGGAATGAGGTTTCAGCGAAGGTTGTAGAAGTGCTGTTTCTCGGTGAGAGCCAGACGTGCAGTGTGGTCACCTCGGGCGGCACTTCGATGACGGTGAAGGCTTTGTCCGCCGCCGGCATGCCGCTCAAGGCCGGGGACCCAGTGCAAGTGCGCTGGGCTACCGCTGATGCTTGCGTGTATACCGAATGGACCGAGAGCGATCTGAACAAGGCTGCCGGCGCTCACTGATAGCGTGTTGTCTGTGGGATCTACCCCCTCACCCCAGCCCTCTCCCCCAAGGGGGGCGAGGGGGAAAGGGAGCAGATCGGGGGCTTTTCAGGACCTGAGTTCGACTCAGGACTTTCAAGTCGATGTATAACGCCAAAACAACCCGGTCAGTCCCCTCTCCCTCTGGGAGAGGGCTAGGGTGAGGGAACCAGTCGACGCGGTATCAGACAATAGCGCGGTAGCCTTCAATCTCATCTGGCCACGCCGTGAGAATTTCAAACCCGGTGTCCGTCACCGCCACCATATGCTCCCATTGCGCCGACAACGAGCCATCCTTGGTCAGCACCGTCCAGCCATCCGGCATGTTTTTCACATGACGCTTACCGGCATTAAGCATCGGCTCCACAGTAAAAATCATCCCGGCCTTAAGCTTCATCCCCTGATCGGGAAAGCCGTAATGCAGAATCTGCGGCTCATCGTGATAGACCTTGCCGATCCCGTGCCCGCAGTACTCGCGCACTACGCTGAAGCCTTCTTTCTCCGCCAGCGTCTGGATCGCATGGCCGATATCGCCTAGCGTTGCGCCCGGTTTCACCACACGAATACCCGCGCACATCGCCTCGTAAGTGGTCTTGATCAGATGCTGCGCTTCAGGCGTCGCCTCACCGACCACGTACATGCGGCTGGTATCACCGAACCAGCCGTCCTTGATCACCGCGATGTCGAGGTTGACGATGTCGCCATCCTTCAACGGCGTGCCCGACGGAATGCCGTGGCAGACCACATCGTTGACCGAAGCGCAGACGGTTTTCGGAAAGCCGTGATAACCGACGTTGGCCGGCACGGCTTTCTGCACGTTGACGATGTAGTCGTTACACAGTTGATCGAGCTGATCAGTGGTGACGCCGGCCTTAACGTGCGGCACCAGCATCGCCAGTACTTCAGCGGCGAGTTTGCCGGCAGCGCGTGATTGGGCGATGTCGGCCGGGGTGTTGATCTTGATCTGGTTTCTCATGCGCTGACGGCTTCCTGAGTCAGTTGTTGCAGATCCAGCCCGCCGTTCTGTTCGGCGCGGATCAGCAAGCGGCAAATGGCGCTGTGGTCGAGGTTGGGGTGCAGTTCGGCGAGCATGCCGATACGCATCCAGTGCTCGGCCTGCGCGTTGATCGAGCGGCTGAGGGCGTTGCTGGAGATACGCAGGTTCTCGTGCATGTCCTCTGAAATCTTTACGATGCCCATATATGAATCCGATACGATGTGTATATGGATCGTATATTAGCCAAGCCCCCACCAAAATTGCAAACACACAGGCTGATCGTTCCCACGCTCCGCGTAGGAAGGCAGCCCGTGACGCTCCGCGTCACTGGACGCGGAGCGTCCCTAGAGGCATTCCTACGCGGAGCGTCGGAACGATCAACAGCCAAATCGCGGGCAAAAAAAAGCTGCCAAAACTGGCAGCAAAAACTTTAAGAACACGCGATGTATTGGCCTCAGCATAGACGCCGGATAATGACAGTGTCATGACAGCCACACATTCACTGAACCGCCCCTGCCCCGTCATCAGGATGTCATCAAGATCACGGCAGAATCCTCGCAAACCGTCTTGAGCCTCGCGACGGATGCTCTGCAAGGATTCCCATGAAAGACGACGCCTCGCTGTTTGCCGCCATCGACCTGGGCTCGAATGCCTTTCGCCTGATGATCGGCCAGTCGGTGCGCAGTCGAAAGGGCTTGCAGATCCAGGAAGTGAAAACCCTGCGTGAACCGGTGCGCCTTGCCGAAGGTTTTGACGGTGGTGCGCTGGATGCGTTGGCACTGGATCGCGGCTGGCAGGCATTGGCGCGGTTCGGCAAGAAGCTGCGCGGCTTCGAGGCCGGCCGAGTCCGTGCGGTGGCGACCAGTGCGGTGCGTGAGGCGAACAACGCGCAACTGTTTCTGGCCAGTGCCGAGCGGCATCTGGGCTTTCCCATCGACGTCATTTGCGGCCATGAAGAAGCGCGTCTGGTCTATGCCGGCGTGACCCACGCCTTGCCAAGCGCTGAAGACCTGCGCCTGGTGGTCGACATCGGCGGCGGCTCAACCGAGCTGATCCTCGGCCAAGGCTCACAACCGTTACTCACCGAAAGCATCGCCATCGGCAGCGGCACCTTGAGCACGCGCTTCTTTCGCGGCGGTGACGTGTCTGCCGGCGCGCTACAGGAGGCCGAACGCTTCGCCATCCTGCAGTTTGAAAAGGTTGCCCGGCGCTATCGTGCGCAGGGCTGGCAGCAGACCATCGGCTCTTCCGGCACCGCACGCATGCTGGCCAAAGTGCTCAAGGCCAATCGCCTCAACGACTTCGGCCAGGACGGCATCACCTACGGTGGCCTGCTGCGCCTGTCGCTGCTGCTGTTGAAGGTGAACAACGTGCAACAGCTCAAGCTTGCCGGCCTGCAACCACACCGCCAGAGCATTCTACCCGGCGGTCTGGTGTTGATGCTGGCGGCGTTCAAAGTGTTCGGCATTGCGCAAATGCTGCCCTCCGAACCGGGCCTGCGTTTAGGCGTGTTGCACGGTTTGATGAGCCAGCACTGATCCTCGCCACGGCAGATTCGTCTCCCCTTCAGCGGCTCGATCGACTACCATGCCGCCGTCGGTTCCCGAAGGGGACTAATAGGGAATCCGAGGTGCTTGCACAGCATTGATCGGAACTGCCCCCGCAACTGTAGGTGCCGAGCCTGCTCCACGACTGCCACTGGGTGAACCCCGGGAAGGCCGGAGCCAGGCGATGACGCATCAGTCAGGAGACCTGCCGGCACAGTGATTACTAACCGGCGGGGTGTCCGGGAAGGACATCGTGCCGTGTACTTCTTCTTTTGATGACCGGCCTTGCGCAGTTTCCCTGACCGCGTTCGATGGTGTGTTTCCGATCCGTACCCGCCTCGCTCCCCGTACGGTTCCCTTGGAGACTGCCCCATGCTGCTGCCCCGCATCGCCACCCTCATCACCGGCCTGACCCTTGGCGCCATGGCGCAGGCGGCACCGACGTTCTATCCGCTGACGATCGAAAACTGCGGCAGCACCCTGACCTTCCAGCACGCACCGACGCGCACCGTGACCATCGGCCAGGCCGGCACGGAAATGCTCTACGCCATGGGCCTGAGCGATAAAGTCGTCGGCACGTCACTGTGGTTCAACAATGTGCTGACGAAGTACAAAGCGCAGGACGACAAGATCCAGCGCCTGGCCGACAACGAGCCAAGTTTCGAATCGGTGATCGGCAAGCGCCCGGAACTGGTCGCCGTGGAGCTGGAATGGATGGTCGGCCCGCAAGGCGCGGTCGGCACCCGTGAGCAGTTTCATGAGCTGAAGATCCCGACCTACCTGCTGCCCTCCGATTGCGAGGCCAAGGACAACCTCGTCGGCGCCGATGGCACGCGGCTGGCACCGTTTCGCATCGATTCTATTTACAAGAGCGTGAGCCAACTGGCGCAGATCTTCGATGTTCAGGAGCGTGGTCAGCAACTCAATGATCAACTCAAGGCCAGCCTCGCCAAGTCGGTTGCCACCGCCCAAGGTAAACAACTGAAGGACGCCAGCGCGCTGGTGTGGTTCTCCAGCGCCGAAATGGATATCGAGCCATTCGTGGCCGGGCACAAAGGCATTCCCGATTTCATGCTCGACACCCTCGGCGTGCGCAACGTCGTGCAGTCCGATGAAGAGTGGCCAACAGTCGGTTGGGAAACCATCGCCAAAGCCAATCCGACCTTCCTCGTCATCGCGCGTATGGATCGCCGACGCTTCCCCGCTGACGACTATGAAAAGAAACTCGCCTTTCTGCGCAGCGACCCGGTGACACGCAACATGGACGCGGTGAAACACAACCGCATCATCATTCTTGACGCCATGGCCATGCAGGCGAGCCTGCGCATGTTCGACGGCATCGAGCAACTGGCCACAGCCATCAACGGCTATGACCTGTCGCAATGAGTGCCAGCCTGATCCGTACGTTGCTGGCCCTGGCGACACTGTTGATTGCAGTGATTGCCGGCGTGGCCATTGGTGAAACCTCGATTGAACCGGGCGTGGTGGTGCAAGTGCTGGCCAACAAGCTGTGGGGCGCCGGGCATGTGCTCGACCCTATCGATGAAGGCATCGTCTGGAACTATCGCCTGACCCGCGCACTGGTCGCGGCGGCGTGCGGTGCCGGGTTGGCCACGTGCGGAGTGATTTTGCAGTCGCTGCTGCGTAACCCTTTGGCCGATCCGTATCTGCTGGGGATTTCTGCCGGGGCTTCGACCGGTGCGGTGATGGTGGCGTTGCTCGGTGTTGGCGCCGGGCTCATCTCGCTGTCAGTCGGAGCTTTCGCCGGCGCAGTCACGGCGTTCGTGCTGGTGATTGTACTGGCGCGGGTCAGCGGTTCGGCCAGCGGCACCGGGCAGATCATTCTTGCGGGGATCGCCGGTTCGCAGTTATTCAATGCGCTGACGGCGTTTCTGATTACCCGTTCGGCCAGCTCCGAGCAGGCACGCGGGATCATGTTCTGGCTGTTGGGCAATCTCGGTGGCGTGCGCTGGCCGTCGGTGTGGCTGGCGGTGCCGGTGGCCGTGTTGGGGTTGGTCGTGTGCCTGTGGCATCGGCGGGCGTTGGATGCGTTTACCTTTGGCGCGGATTCGGCGGCATCCCTCGGCATTCCGGTGCGACGTGTGCAGATTCTATTGATTGGCTGCGCGGCGCTGGTGACGGCGGTGATGGTGTCGATTGTCGGTTCGATCGGTTTTGTCGGCCTGGTGATTCCCCACGCTGCGCGCCTGTTGCTTGGCACCGGGCATGCACGACTGCTGCCGGCCAGTGCGTTGGGCGGCGCGGTGTTTTTGATTGCTGCTGACGTGCTGTCGCGCACGCTGATCAAGGGTCAGGTGATTCCGGTCGGGGTGATTACCGCGCTGGTCGGTGCGCCGGTGTTTGCCTTGATTCTGGTTGGCCGCAGGTCCGCACGATGAACAGTGTTCTGAGTTGTTCCAGGTTGACGTTCAAGGTGCGCGGCGCCGAGTTGCTCAATGGTGTCAGCCTTGAGGTTCAGCGCGGCGAGACACTGGGCATCGTCGGGCCGAATGGCTCGGGTAAATCCACCCTGTTGAAGTTGCTGGCCGGGCTGCGTGAACCGAGCGCTGGCGAGGTCCTGCTTGAAGGTCAGCGCTTGAGCAAAATGGCCCGGCGCAGCATTGCGCAAAAACTCGCGGTCGTTGAACAACAGGCCGACACCGATGACGGCATTCGCGTGTTCGACGCTGTGGCGCTGGGGCGCACACCTTGGCTGTCGGCGCTGCAACCGTGGTCGGCAGCGGACGACGCCATTGTCCAGCAGGCGCTCACCGACGTTGATGCGATGCACCTGCGTACACGCCTGTGGCGCAGCCTGTCGGGTGGTGAGCAACAGCGGGTTCACATCGCTCGGGCCTTGGCGCAGCGACCGCAGATTCTGTTGCTCGACGAGCCGGCCAACCACCTCGATATTCAGCATCAACTGACCATTCTCAATGTGGTGCAGGCGCTGACGGTAACCACGCTGATCGCGCTGCATGATCTTAATCAGGCGTTGAAATGCGATCGTCTGGCGGTGCTGGAGCGCGGGCGATTGGTGGCGTTGGGCGCGCCGCTGGAGGTGCTGACACCGCAGCGGTTACAGGACACTTTCGGGGTCAGGGCGCATTACCTGACGGACCCGTTTGATGGGGCGCAGATTCTTCGATTTCACTCATGACGTTGTGCATGTGTGTTGTCTGCCATACCGGGTCAGCGTCGACATCGATGATCTCGAAACCCTGCCGCTGCCAGAACTCGATGGCCCCCGGCAGAAACGGATGGGTGTGCAGGTAGATCACCTCTACTCCGTCGGCGAGTGCCAGGTCTTTGAGTGATCGATAAATCGCACCGGCCAACCCGGAACGCCGCTGCGATGGCAGGACAAACAGACGGACGATTTCCACCACTTTAAGGTTCGGATAGGGCAAGTTCGGGAAGCGCCCGTCGTAAGGGAGATAGCCGATGGAGGCAACAATCTGCCCTTCGTGGCGAGCAATCAGAAAGCGCCCTGCCCCACGCAAATAAACCTCGGTGAACCGCGCCAGATCATCAGGCATACCGGTCGCGCTGAGCTTGGGGAAAAGCTCGGCACGGGCCTTTAAGACAAAATCGAGAACTTCAGGAATGTCTGCGTCAGACACTGCCTGGATAACGGGTTGATCACTCATGTAGCGGCAAACACCTGGGATGCGGCTGGACACATTAACAATTGCGGGTCACTCGAGGCCATCCAAAATCGCCTGACTTACGCAAAACCCTGTGGGAGCGAGCCTGCTCGCGAAGGCGGCAGATCATCCAACATTGATGTTGACTGACAAGACGCTTTCGCGAGCAGGCTCGCTCCCACAGGTTTTGTGTTTCATGCAGCCAGAGCGTTACGCCAATTCTTTGCGCAGCTGCCGTGCGGCGGTGACCATATGCACCAGCGCCGCTTCGGTCTCCGGCCAGCCACGGGTTTTCAAGCCGCAGTCCGGGTTGACCCACAGCCGCTCGGCCGGAATCCGCTTGGCCGCCTTGCGCAGCAGATTCGCCATTTCCGAAGCATCCGGGATGCGTGGCGAGTGGATGTCGTAGACGCCCGGGCCAATTTCGTTCGGATAGGCGAAGGCTTCGAAGGCATCCAGCAGCTCCATGTCCGAACGCGAGGTTTCGATGGTGATCACGTCGGCATCCATCGCCGCGATGGACTCGATCACATCATTGAACTCGCTGTAGCACATGTGCGTGTGGATCTGCGTTTCGTCGCTCACACCCGAGGCGCACAAGCGGAATACTTCCGTCGCCCAGTCCAGATAATGCTGCCACTGCGCCTGGCGCAACGGCAGACCTTCACGGAACGCGGCTTCGTCGATCTGCACGATCTTGATGCCAGCGGCTTCCAGATCCACCACTTCGTCGCGAATCGCCAGCGCCAGTTGCCGCGCCTGCACTTCACGGCTCACGTCCTCACGGGGGAACGACCACATCAGCATGGTCACCGGGCCGGTCAGCATGCCTTTCATGACCTTATCGGTCAGCCCTTGGGCGTAGCGAATCCACTCGACGGTCATGGCTTTCGGACGGCTGAGGTCGCCGAAGATCACCGCCGGTTTCACGCAGCGCGAACCGTAGCTTTGCACCCAGCCAAAACGGCTGAACACGTAGCCATCGAGTTGCTCGGCGAAGTACTCGACCATGTCGTTGCGCTCAGCTTCACCGTGCACCAGCACATCGAGGCCCAGACGCTCCTGGATTTCCACCGCGTGGCGGATTTCGCTGTGCATGGCTTCGGTGTACTCGGCTTCGGTCAGCTTGCCTTGTTTGAACGACTGGCGAGCGAGACGGATCGACGCGGTTTGCGGAAACGAACCGATTGTCGTGGTCGGGAACAGCGGCAGATCGAGTCCGGCGCGTTGCTTGGCAATACGCTGGGCGAACAGCGATTGACGCTGGCTGTCCTTGGCCGTAATCGCGGCGACACGGGCCTGAACGGCCGGTTTGTGAATGCGCGGCGACGCCGCGCGGGCAGCCTGCACCGAACGGCTTTCGGTCAGCGCGCGCAGCACTTTCGGCGCTTCAGGTTCATTGACCGCTTGCGCCAGCACCGCGACTTCTTTGCACTTCTGCACAGCGAAAGCCAGCCAGCTTTTCAACTCGGCATCCAGTTTGTCTTCACGAGCCAGATCCACCGGGCTGTGCAGCAACGAGCAGGACGGCGCGACCCACAGGCGCTCACCCAGACGCTCATGGGCATGCTGCAACGTCGCCAGCGCGTTTTCCAGATCGCAGCGCCAGACGTTACGCCCATTGACCACGCCCAGGGACAACACTTTGTAGGCCGGCAGACGATCGAGAATGGTCGGGTACTGTTCCGGTGCGCGCACCAGATCGATGTGCAAACCGTCGACCGGCAGGTTCGCCGCCAGACCGAGGTTTTCTTCCAGGCCACCGAAGTAAGTAGCCAACAGTTTCTTCAACGGATCACGCTGGATCTGGTTATAGGCACGCTCGAAAGCGTTCTTCCATTCCTGCGGCAGGTCGAGCACCAGAATCGGTTCGTCGATCTGCACCCACTCGACGCCTTGAGCAGCGAGACGCGCGAAGATCTGGCCGTACAGCGGCAGCAAACGATCAAGCAATTCCAGCTTGTCGAACTCGGCACCTTTGGCCTTGCCCAGCCACAGATACGTCAGCGGGCCGATGATCACCGGTTTGACGTTATGGCCCAGTGCGCGCGCTTCTTCGACTTCTTCGAACAACTGCTCCCAACCCAGCTGGAACTGTTGATCCGCACTGAATTCCGGGACGAGGTAGTGGTAGTTGGTGTCGAACCACTTGGTCATCTCTTGGGCGTGCGCACCGCCGCAACAACTGTCGCTGACGCCACGGGCCATGGCGAACAGGGTCTGCAGAGTGGCTTTGCCGTCGTGTGGACGGAAGCGTTCCGGGATCACACCGAACATCAGCGAGTGGGTCAGAACCTGGTCGTACCAGGCGAAATCGCCGACCGGCAGCAGTTCGATGCCGGCGTTTTTCTGCAAGTCCCAATGGGCCTTGCGCAGCTCGCGACCGACGTCACGCAGGCCTGCCTCGTTCAGTTCTCCTTTCCAGAACGCCTCTTGCGCTTTCTTCAGTTCGCGGTCGCGACCGATGCGCGGAAATCCAAGGGAATGGGCCAGTGCCATAACAAACAACTCCAATGTCCTGTTGATGGCGGCCATTGTCGGCATCGATCACTAATGAGACAAACTCAATTTAATCTTGATCAACACAAGTTTCCCTCATGATCAAATGATCACAGCCTGTCACCTGTAAACACTTCAGAGCTGAGAGCGCGCGAGAAGGCTGAGCGGTTTTCGCGGCAGCAAATTTCTCGGTAATTCAAGCTGTTCGTCGCCATGTAGACGCCCTTTGAAAACTCGATGACGCCTCCGTATAAACGCACCCGAAAGCACCCCAACAGGTCTGTGATTTCGATCTATCGTTAGATCGAAATGGCTGTATTTGCGACCGACTAAAGGTTGCGACAGCCGATGTCTGAGCCTATGTTGCACGCGAGTCTTTTCCCCGCGATTGGAACGCGATCAACACCATTAAGAGGTGAAGAAATGTCAAAGGAATCACGCCCTGCCGTACTTGGGCTGATAGGCAACACTCCGCTGGTGCAAGTCACCCGCTTCGACACTGGGCCTTGCACGCTGTTTCTCAAACTCGAATCGCAGAACCCCGGTGGTTCGATCAAGGACCGCATCGGTCTGGCGATGATCGATGCGGCTGAACGTGATGGTCGCCTGCAACCCGGTGGCACCATCGTCGAAGCCACCGCCGGTAACACCGGTCTGGGCCTGGCATTGGTTGGCCGCGCCAAAGGCTATCGCGTGGTGCTGGTGGTGCCGGACAAAATGTCCACCGAGAAAGTCCTGCACTTGAAGGCCATGGGTGCCGAAGTGCACATCACCCGCTCCGATGTCGGCAAGGGCCATCCCGAGTATTACCAGGACGTCGCCGCCCGTTTGGCGAAGGACATTCCCGGCGCATTCTTCGCCGATCAATTCAACAACCCGGCCAACCCGCTGGCCCATGAATGCAGCACCGCGCCGGAAATCTGGGCGCAGACCGAACATGACCTGGACGCCATCGTCGTCGGTGTCGGCTCGGCCGGTACGCTGACGGGCCTGAGCCGCTTCTTCAAACGCGTGCAACCGGATCTGGAAATGGTTTTGGCCGATCCGGTCGGCTCGGTGATGGCGCAATACAGCCGCGACGGTACGATGCCGACGCCCGGTTCATGGGCGGTGGAAGGCATCGGTGAGGACTTTATTCCATCGATCACCGACCTCTCCAGCGTGCGTCACGCCTACTCGATCAGCGATGAAGAAAGCTTCGATCACGCCCGCCAGTTGCTCAAAGCCGAGGGTATTCTCGGCGGCTCGTCGACCGGCACCCTGCTCGCCGCGGCGCTGCGTTATTGCCGTGAACAGACCGAGCCGAAACGCGTGGTGAGTTTTGTCTGCGACACCGGTACGCGCTATCTGTCGAAGGTCTACAACGACCAGTGGATGACCGATCAAGGCCTGTTGCAGCGCAAGGGTTACGGTGACCTGCGTGATCTGATCGCCCGGCGCTTCGAGGATGGCCGCGTGATCAGTGTCGGCCCCGGCGACACCCTGCTGACTGCGTTCCAGCGCATGCGCCTGGCGGATGTTTCGCAGTTGCCGGTGCTGGTGGAAGGCAAGCAACTGGTCGGCGTGATCGACGAATCCGACATCCTGCTGCCGGTGCACGAAGACGCCGCGCGCTTCAGCCAATCGGTGTCCAGCGTGATGACCGACAAGCTGCAAACCCTTGCCCCCGGTGCCAGCCTTTCCGAGCTGGAAGCGGTGCTCAGCCGTGGTCTCGTCGCCATCATTGCCGATGCATCGGGTTTCCATGGCCTGATCACCCGCACCGACATGCTCAACCAATTACGGAGATCCCTTGCATGAGTCAGCACGACGATAAATCCCAAGGCTTCGCGACCCGGGTGATCCACGCCGGGCAGACGCCTGACCCGACCACCGGCGCGCTGATGCCGCCGATTTACGCCAACTCCACGTACCTGCAAGACAGCCCCGGTGTGCACAAGGGTTTCGACTACGGGCGCTCGCACAACCCGACGCGTTTTGCCTTGGAACGCTGCGTGGCGGATCTTGAGGGTGGCACCCGTGCATTTGCGTTCGCTTCCGGGCTGGCGGCGATTTCCACAGTGCTGGAATTGCTCGATGCCGGCTCGCACATTGTCTCTGGCAACGACTTGTACGGCGGCACTTTCCGCTTGTTCGACAAGGTGCGTCAGCGCAGTGCCGGGCACCGCTTCAGCTTCGTTGATCTGGCCGATCTGTCGGCGTTCGAAGCGTCGTTGCAGGACGACACGCGCATGGTCATGGTCGAGACGCCGACCAATCCACTGCTGAGCCTGTCGGATCTGGCCGCCATCGCCCGTATCTGCCGGGCTCGCGGGATCATCTGCGTGGCCGACAACACCTTCGCCAGCCCGTACATCCAGCGTCCGCTGGAGTTGGGTTTCGACATCGTGTTGCACTCGACCACCAAATATCTCAACGGTCACTCCGACGTGATCGGCGGTATTGCCGTGGTCGGCCAAAACGAAGCACTGGCCGAGAAACTGGGCTTCCTGCAGAACGCGGTCGGCGCGATTGCCGGGCCGTTCGATGCGTTTCTGACCCTGCGCGGGGTGAAGACTTTGGCGCTGCGCATGGAACGTCATTGCAGCAATGCACTGGATCTGGCGCAGTGGCTCGAACAGCAGCCGCAGGTCAAACGCGTCTACTACCCGGGGCTGGCCTCGCATCCGCAGCATGAATTGGCCAAGCGCCAGATGCGCGGTTTCGGCGGGATGATTTCCGTGGACCTGAACAGTGATCTGGACGGTGCGCGGCGTTTTCTTGAAAACGTGAAGATCTTCGCATTGGCGGAAAGTCTCGGCGGCGTGGAAAGCCTGATCGAGCACCCGGCGATCATGACCCACGCGACGATTCCGCCTGATACCCGAGCGAAACTGGGCATCGGCGATGGTCTAGTGCGGCTGTCGGTGGGCGTTGAAGACGTCGAAGACCTGCGCGCTGACCTGGCGCAGGCGCTGCAAGCGATCTGACCTTGCAGGAACGACAAAGCCCGCACGAAGCGGGCTTTGGTGTTCGAGTAGGCGGCCAGTGCTGGTCTCTGGCTTACAAGGTTTATCGGGCTTCCCACAGTACCGGGCCAAATTGAAAGGGTACGGCCTCGACTGCTTCACACGGCATAAGGGCTGGATCTCAGCGCGGAGATCTTTCTAACCGTGTACCTTTCGGAGCGCGCCCCACGCCCCCTTGCTATCCGATTGCGCATCAGTCTGCGTCTTCGCCTACATCTTTGAGCCTAGCAAAGGCTCGTCAGCATGACTCAGTGTTTTTAGACTGATTCGAGCTTTGCCCGAATCGGGCAGGAAGAGAAGCGCCTAACGGCCGTCGATCCCCCACTGCACTAGCACATTTGTGCTAATCGACCGCCCTGCCAGCTGGCGTTATATTCCCCAGCAACCCCCGATGTTCCTCAACGTTGCCTGCTCGCAGCGTGCGGGATCGTTGTGCCTGGAAATCAGAACAACACCAAGGAAGAACCACCATGAAACTCCATACAAACCTCTGCAAGATCGCCGTGGTCGGCGCCATGCTACTCGGCGTTGCCGGCTGCCAGACCGCCAAACCCACTGAAGCGAGCATGAAAGAACGCGCGCAAACGGTGATCGGTAAACCGGTGTCGAAAATCGACAACATCCGCAGCGACAGCACCCTCACCTACTACACCGCCTACACCCCGGCCGGCGAATACAACTGCGAGTTGCCCAGTGGCGCAATCATCGCCGTGGCTAGCATGGGCATCATGACGCCGCCGCTGTCATGCCTGCCGAAAGGCGCCTCGCCGATTCCTATGCAATAACTTCCCCGCCCGGTAAAGGATACCGTTTGCCCATGAAAACCCTGATCGCAACACTCACCCTTAGCGCCCTGTTCCTGACTGGCTGCGCCACGCCGAAACAATGGGAAGCCACTGGCGGCAGCAAAAACGATGGCGTCGTCCAGGTCTCCTATGAACTGGGCCAGTTCGAAAGCGGCCAGACCAGCGCCGAACAAGGCCTGACCGTCGCCGCCCAACGCTGCAAGACCTGGGGCTACAAAAACGCCGAGGTCACCGGCTCCGAGAAAAACATCTGCCGCACCATGGGCCAGTACAACTGCCTGCAGACCACCATCACCCAGGATTACCTGTGCAAGCGCTAGACGCTTGACGCTGTAGGAGCTGTCGAGTGCAACGAGGCTGCGATCTTTTGATCCTGATCCTGAAAATCAAGATCAAAAGATCGCAGCGTGCCGCAGTTCCTACAGTGGTTGGGTTCGCGGTTGGTGATCGCGCAAGGCTCGCAAAGTTGCGCGCAGTTCGGCCGGACGCACCGGTTTGGACAGAATGGCAATCTGGCGGTCATGTAGCGCGGCCTGGATTTTTTCGACGTCGTGTCCGGTGATGATCATTGCCGGCACTGCCCAGCCCCGTTGTTTACGCACATCGTCGATGCATTCGATGCCAGTGGCGTGGGTGCCGAGGTCATAATCGGCGACGATGATGTCGCAGTCGGTCATCAAATCCCGCCCGCTCAGTTCAGCTTGAACCACACAGCCCCAACGCTCCAATAGCGCCGAAGTCGCGAGCAATACGTTGCGATCATCCTCCACCAGACACACCTTCAACCCGGTCAGTAAACCGACCTGACGTGCTTCATCCCGATTGACCGTTACCTGCGGCGACGCGGTGATCGGCAAGCCGTACAAAGTCACCGCTGTTCCCCGCCCGAGCCGCGAGCGCAGAGTAACGCCCACACCAATCAACTCCCCCAGGCGCTTGACGATCGACAGCCCCAACCCCACGCCTTCGACGTCTTTGTCACGCACTTGCCGCACCCGATAAAACTCTTCGAACACCTTGGCCAGATGCTCTTCGGCAATTCCGTTGCCTTGGTCATAAATCACAATGGCCAGCCCTGCCCCGCGCCGACGCACGCCGATCAAAACCGGCCGATGCGCACCGTATTTGAAGCAGTTGGAAAGCACGTTCTGCACCATGGTCGCCAGCAACGCCGGATCGCTGCACACCCAGTATTCGCAGGGGCGAAACCGCAGCTCCACGCCGGCCCAACGTGCCGCCTCGGCGTTCTGACGAATCAGATCCGCGAGCCATTCACCTAAATTGAAAGTTTGCAGTTTGGGCAGAACCCGGCCGTTGTCGAGGGTGTACAGATCGAGAATCGAGCGGAACAACTGCGAGACGTTGAGCAACGAACGGTCGATGTTGTCGACCAGACGTCGCTCCTCATCGCCCAATCGCGATTCACGCAGGCACGCAGTAAACAGACCAATCGAATGGATCGGCTGGCGCAGATCATGACTGGCCTGGGCGAGAAACCGCGACTTTTCCAGATTCGCCGCCACCGCTTCTTGGGAGGCCTTGCGCGTACGCTCCAGCAACAAATGCGCGTAAAACGGGATCACCGTGCTGGTAATCATCAGCATCAACACCATGAACGGCTGAGCCTGCCACACCGGTGTCAGCCGATAGACACACAGCAACGACAGCAACGCCAGCGCCGTGGCGATCGCCAGATAGCGCGAGCCATAGCGCATACCGTTGCCGAGGTTGACCCAGATAATCACCGCGTACAGCGGCAATGCCGCCTCACCACCGACCACCAGGCCAAAGCAGGTGCCGGTGTAATCGTGGATCATGGCGAAGATCCGCCGCGCCGGGTAATGCCCGGGCCAGCGCACAATCGCTTGGCGCAGCACTATCGAGGCCAGTAAAAACAGGCAGATATACGTGACCACCGGCAAATACGTATCGAAGCGCTGCCCCGGCAAAAAACCGAGGACGAGTATGTAAACCACGGCAATAGCGGCGATGATAATGCGCAGATTGGCCTGGTCGAGTTCGGTGTTTTTCTCGAACTTCACGGGAAACATCCTTGTGCGGCAATCGTCAGATTCAGAAGCAGCCTACAGGCAACCCTTGCTCTCGGTGCTAATGTGCAGACCTTGAGCAACGCCTGACCCAGGGAGGGTCATGCCATGACATGCCGAATTATCATAGCCGACGATCACCCACTGTTTCGCGAAGCGATGCTGCGCACGGTTGAGCGTTTGCTGCCTGACGCCGTCCTTGAGGAAGCCGGTGACCTCGACGCCGTACTGGCCCTTTTGCCTTTGGGTGACGAGCCGGACACGCTGATTCTCGATCTCAGATTCCCCGGCCTGACCTGCGTCAGCCAGCTCGCCGAGCTGCGTCGCCGCTTGCCGCGCACGACATTGATCGTGGTGTCGATGGTCGATGACCCAGCATTGATCAATGAAGTGATGGCCGCCGGTATCGACGGCTTTATCGGCAAAAACATCGCCCCCGATGAAATCGGTCAGGCGATTCTGGCGATTCGCGAAGGTGAAGTGCTGGTGAAGTTCGCGCCGTCGGGCCTGCTGCCTCTGGAAACCGGCGCTGACCTCACACCTCGTCAGCAGGACGTGCTGCGCTTGATCGCCCAAGGCAAGACCAACAAGGAAATTGCCCGCGAACTGGATATATCCCCGTTCACGGTGCGTATTCATGTGTCATCGCTGTTGCGCACGCTCAACGTACCCTCTCGGGCGGCTGCCGCCGTGAAATACACGGGGACTCTGTAAGAGCTGCCGGTGGGCCGTGTTATGGATCGACTTGCGCCATCAGCTCCGGCACCGATTCCGGCCGTTTCGCATAGCGCTGAGCGAGCACCGCGCAGACCATCAATTGAATCTGATGGAACAGCATCAGCGGCAGAATCAACACGCCAATCGTGCTGCCGGCAAACAACACCTGCGCCATCGGCACGCCGGTGGCCAGGCTCTTTTTCGAGCCGCAGAACAGGATGGTGATGCGGTCTTCCTGACTGAAGCCGAAGGCCTTGCCGAGCAGCGTCGATGCCAGCAGCACCAGCGCCAGCAGGATGCAGCAGACCACCACCAGCCCGAGCAATTCGAACAGCGGAATCTGATGCCAGATACCTTCGTTGACCGCCTCGCTGAACGCGCCGTAAACCACCAACAGAATCGACCCTTGATCAACGAACTTCAGCCAGTTCTTGTTGCGCCCGACCCACGCGCCGATCCAGCGCCGGGCGATCTGCCCGGCAATGAATGGCAGCAGCAATTGCACGCTGATTTTCAGGATCGCATCCAGCGTCGAACCGCCATCACCGTGGACGTCGAGCAGCAACGTGACCAACAGCGGCGTGAGGAAAATCCCGAACAGGCTCGATGCCGCCGCGCTGCAGATCGCCGCCGGAATATTGCCCCGCGCCAGCGAGGTGAATGCGATCGCCGACTGCACCGTGGCCGGCAAGGCGCACAGATAAAGCATGCCCATGTACAGCTTGTCGCCGATCAGCGGTGACAGCAGTGGTTTGAGCGCCAGGCCCAGTAACGGGAAAAGGACAAACGTCAGGCCGAACACCAGCAGATGCAGGCGCCAGTGGCCGGCACCGGCAATGATCGATTCGCGGGACAGCTTGGCGCCATGCAGGAAAAACAGCAGGGCGATGGCGATGTTGGTCAGCCAGCCGAAGCCGACGGCGACCTGGCCGCTGGCTGGTAGAAAACTGGCCAGCAGCACGACGCCGATCAGCGTCAGGGTGAAGTTGTCGGGCAAAAAGCGTGGGCGAGTCATGGTCGGTTCATCCGGGGGTTGCCAGTGCGTGCCGACGACTCTAACGTGACTGCCAATTACCGACTAACGCCGAAGGGCCACAAGATGCCGCCTAAAGGACATGACAAGAGCGTCCGTCGCAGCATTCCCGGGCTGCCCAGCCTGCCGCGCCCACTCTACGGACGCACCGAATCGCTGCCCAATCGCGCCCTGACCCGACGCCACAGCCACCCTTGGGTGCAGTTGTCCTACGCGATTCAAGGTGTGCTGGAAATCCAGACCAGCGCCGGCCGCTTTGTCGCCCCGCCGGAGCGCGCCGTGTGGATCCCGGCCGGTGTGCCGCATCGGGTATTCAGCTCGCCGCACACGGAAATGCGCAGCCTCTACATTGATTGCAGCGTCGCCGAGTGGGCGCTCGAGCGCTGTCATGTGCTCGGCGTCAGCGATCTGCTCAGAGAGCTGATCCGCGCCTTCAGTCAGGTCCCGGTGGAATACGACCAGAGCGGCCCGCATGGACGCCTCGCCCAAGTGATCCTCGATCAACTGGCCGAAGCGCCGCAGATCGACCTGATGTTGCCGTTGCCGCAAGACGCCCGCTTGAAGCAGATCTACCAGAGCCTTGAACAACACCCGGAACAGCAGACCACACTGAGCCACTGGAGTGAGAAGTTCGGCGTCACCGAAAAAACCCTCACGCGTCTGTTTCTGCGCGACACCGGCCTGACCTTCCGTGCTTGGCGTCAGCGCTTGCGTTTGCTCGGCGCGCTGACACCGCTGGAGAAAGGCGAACGCGTCACCGACGTCGCGCTGGCCTGCGGTTACGACTCGACCTCGGCGTTTATCGCGGCGTTTCGTCAGCAGTTCGGGGAAACGCCCGGTGAGTTTTTTCGCTGATCAGCGATCCGCCAGTTCTTCCAGCAAGTCCGCTGACGGCACGAAATACAGGCTGCCAGTCACGGCCGTGCTGAAATCCAGCAACTTGTCATAGTTGCCCGGTGGTTTGCCGACAAACATGTTTTCCAGCATTTGCTCCATCGGCTCCGGCGAGCGCGCGTAGCCGATGAAGAAGGTGCCGAACTCCCCTGCTCCCGGTCGGCCGAACGGCATGTTGTCACGCAGGATCTTCACTTCCTCGCCGTCAGCGTTGGTGATGGTGGTCAGCGCGCTGTGCGAGTTGCTCGGTTTGACCGCGTCATCCAGTTCGATGTCGGAGAGTTTCGTGCGACCGATCACGCGCTCCTGAGCTTCAACGCTCAAACCGTTCCACGCTGTCATGTTGTGCAGGTACTTCTGCACCAGCACGTAACTGCCGCCGCTGAAGTCGGGGTCTTCGTCACCGACGATGGTGAAGTTGACAGCCTTGCGCCCGACCGGGTTTTCCGTGCCGTCGACAAAACCGATGATGCTGCGCATGTCGAAATAGCGGAAACCCTGAACCTCGTCGACCACGGTCACCGCATCGCCGAGGGCCGCCATGATTTGTGTGGCCAGCTCAAAACACAGGTCCATTTGATCGGCGCGAATGTGCAGCAAAAGGTCACCCGGGGTTGCCGGAGCGTGACGCCCTTCCCCGCCAAACTCGCGAAAACCGTGCAGCGACGCCGGGCGCGGATGGCCAAACAGGCGATCCCAAGCGTTCGAGGAAAAACCGCAGATACAGGTCAGATTGCCTGTCGGGACGCGCTTGCCAACCGAGCGCACCAACCCGGCGACATCGCCGCACCAGTCTTTCACGGTTTGCGCGGCTTCAGTCCCCGCATTCAGCGTTGCGACGATGAAAATCGCGCTGCTGGTGATCGGACTGCATACCGCTTGAGGTTCGAGAATGTCGGTATTCATCGCTGAAAACATTGCTCCGTAAAAAGTGCCCGAGCTGTCAACGAGGGCGGATAGTTCGTTTTTATCGAACTGTTGCGCAGAAATAAACGATTTTTCTTTACCGCAAAGTCGTCGCTAGCATGGCCCCGTCTGACCCCAATCCAAGAATAGACAGGGAGCGTGACATGCCAGCCACAAACATCAATATCGGCGAACCTTGGATGTGGGGCGCCTTCATCGTCTTCGTGCTTGCCATGCTGGCATTGGACCTGTTTGTCTTCGGTGGGCGCAAGGCGCATCGGGTGTCAGTGCGCGAAGCCTTGTCCTGGGTCATCGCCTGGTGCCTGCTGGCACTGAGTTTCGCGGCATTGCTCTGGTGGTATTTGCACGGTGCGTTCGGCGCCGAGATCGCCCGGGAAAAAACCCTCGAATTCCTCACCGGTTATTTGATCGAGCAATCGCTGTCGATCGACAACATGTTCGTCTTCGTGATGATCTTCAGCTACTTCGCCGTACCGCCAGAGCTGCAGCGGCGAGTGTTGTTGTACGGCGTGCTCGGGGCGATCGTGATGCGCGCGGTGATGATCTTCGCCGGGGTGTGGTTGGTGTCGCAGTTCGAATGGCTGCTGTATGCGTTCGGCGTGTTCCTGATCTTCACCGGGATCAAGATGCTGGTGTTTGCCGACCACCAGCCGGATCTGGACAAGAATCCGCTGCTGCGCTGGGTGCGCGGGCATATGCGCATCACCAGTAGCTTTCATGGCGAACGGTTTTTCGTCCTGCAGAACGGCGTGCGCTGGGCCACGCCGATGTTTCTGGTGCTGGTGTTGATCGAGGCCAGTGACTTGATGTTCGCGGTCGACAGCATCCCGGCAATCTTCGCCGTGACGACTGATCCGTTCATTGTGTTCACTTCGAACATCTTCGCGATCATGGGTTTGCGAGCGTTGTATTTCCTGCTGGCGGACATGGCGGACCGCTTTCACTTGCTCAAGTATGGACTGGCGATTGTGCTGGTGTTTATCGGCGGCAAGATGGTGTTGATGCCGTGGTTGCACATGCCGGTGGAGTGGTCGTTGGCGGTGGTGGGTGGGGTGATCCTTGGCTCAGTCCTGCTCAGCTTGGTCATGACCAGAGATGCCGAACGCCGCACGGAATGACACACCACAAGACCCTGTAGGAGTGAGCCTGCTCGCGATAGCGGTCTGCCAGTCAACACCGCGTTGTCCGACAGACCGCTATCGCGAGCAGGCTCACTCCTACAGGGGATCGGTGTTACTTATCGGACTTGATGTTGGTCCACACCCGTGTACGCACGCGCTCAAGTTTCTGCGGTAATGGCTGCACGACGTAGAGATTTTTCAGCGCTTCCGGGGTCGGCGTCAGGTTCGGGTTGTCGGTGATTTCCTTGTTGATCAGCGGTATCGAATCCTTGTTCGCATTCGGGTAACCGAGGAAGTCGCTGATCGGTGCGATCACTTTCGGATCGAGCAGGTTGTTAAGGAACTCATGCGCCTCGGCGACATTCTTCGCGCTCTTCGGAATGGCGAAGGTGTCGAACCAGATCGGCGCGCCCTCCTTCGGCAAGCGCCAGTCAACCACCACACCGTTGCCGGCTTCTTTGGCGCGGTTGCCGAACTGGTAGAAGCTGCCGGAGTAACCGATGGCCACGCAGATGTCACCGTTGGCGATGTCGGTCATGTACTTGGCCGAGTTGAAATACGTCACGTACGGACGAACCTTGAGCATCAGCTCTTTGGCTTTTTCATAGTCGGCGGGGTTCTGGCTGTTCGGGTCGAGGCCCAGATAATGCAGGGCCAGCGGCAGGATTTCCGTCGGCGAATCAAGCATCGCCACGCCACAGGATTTGAGTTTTTCCATGTTCTCCGGTTTGAACACCAGATCCCAGCTGTCCACCGGCGCGTTGTCGCCCAGTGCCGCCTTGACCTTGGCCGGGTTGAAGCCGATCAGCACGGTGCCGACCATGTAGGGCACGCCGTACTGGTTGCCCGGATCGTTCTTGCCCAGCAGTTTCAAAAGTTCCGGATCCTGGTGGCTCCAGTTCGGCAGTTTCGATTTATCCAGTTTCTGAAACACGCCAGCCTTGATCTGCGTTTCGAGGAACTGGTTCGACGGCACCACCAGGTCGTAACCGGAGTTGCCGGTCAACAGTTTGGCTTCCAGGGATTCGTTGGTGTCGAAGGTGTCCCAGGTCACTTTGATGCCGCTTTTTGCGGCGAAATCCTTGGGCACGGACGGCAGGATGTAATCCGCCCAGTTGTACACGCGCAGTTCGCGTTGCTCAGCCTGGACGGCGCTGGCCAACAGCGTCAGCCCACACACAGTGGCACCCAGAATGCGTTTCATCGTGACCATGGTTGTTCCCCAAAAGGCAGCGTGAGTTCGATGGTTTTTATGTTCTGTACACGGCAGCGGCTGTAAAGGTAGCCAAGGGTAAAAAAGGTTCAGCGTCTGGTTATGGTTTTGATTCTTGCTGACAGCGTAGACGGATCACAGTGGGGGATGGGCCAAAAGGGGATCGATGTGGCCAATTTGATTGACCGCCGGGATGCGTAAACAACAATGCCCGGCGAATGGCCGGGCATTGTCGTGAAGCGGATCAGCTCAGTCGGTATAACCCAACCTGGCCGCCCTGCTCTGCTCAGTCTGGCCGCGTGTCGCCAGGCAGTAATACAACGGCACGGTGACCACCAGGCCGACCAGCCAGGACAAATCCGCGCCCTCGACCAGATTGGCGTAAGGCCCGACATACAGCGAGGTATTGGCAAACGGCAACTGCACGAGGATGCCGATGAAGTAAGCGATGATCGCGTGCAGGTTGAAGCGCCCGTAAACCCCGCCATCGGCACGGAAGATCGAGGTGATGTCGTAGCAGCCGCGCTTGATCAGGTAGAAGTCGATCAGGTTGATCGACGCCCACGGCACCAGCACCAGTAACAACGCCAGAATCAAACCGATGAACTCGGAAATGAAATCCGCCGAAGCACCGAGTGCGACCACGCAGCAACCCGCGAGCACCACGCTCGACAACACTACGCGTACCTTGATGCTCGGCGTCCATTGGCTGGCAAAGGTCTGGATCGAGGTGATTATCGACAGCACCGCACCATACAGATTCAGCGCGTTGTGGCTGATGATGTTGAGCAGAAACAGCACCATCAGAATCGGCCCCAGCCACCCGGTCGACTGCTTGACCGCGACCATCGCCTCGGTGCCTTCCGGGGTCGCCAGCACCGCCACGGCGCCAAAGCTGAACGACAGAATCGTGCCCAGCGTTGCGCCCAGATAAGTCGCCCAGAATGGCTTGGCTATGCCGATGTCGGCCGGCAAGTAGCGCGAATAATCGGACACGTACGGCGAAAAGCTGATCTGCCAGATGATCCCCAGCGACACCGTCGCCAGCCAGCCGGACAGGTTGAAACTGCCGCGAGTGAGAAAGTCCGCCGGCAAGTCATGGGCAAAGATATAGATGAAACCGGCGAGCAAGGCGCTGCCCATCACCCAGGTGCCAATGCGGTTCAGCGTGTGGATGAAGTTGTAGCCGATCACGCCAATCGCCGTGGCCGCGAGTGCACCGATCAGAATGCTCAACGGCGCCGGCACCGACGGCGCGATGCCGACGATGGATTTGCCGGCGAGCACGATGTTGGAAATAAAGAAACCGATGTAGATGAGCGCGGCGAAGAACACGATCAGCAGCGCGCCGTAACGCCCGAACTGGCCGCGACTCTGGACCATTTGCGGAATACCCATGCGCGGACCTTGCGCCGACGCCAGCGCGATCACCACACCGCCGATCATGTGCCCGAGCGCAATCGCCAGCAGCCCCCAGAGCAAATCGAGATGGAACACTTGAACCACCATGGCGCCGGTGACGATGGGCAGTGGCGCAATGTTGGTGCTGAACCAAAGGGTGAATAGGTCGCGGGCCTTCCCGTGGCGTTCCGCGAGTGGGACGTAGTCGACCGTATGGTTCTCGATCAACGGATCTTGCCGGGACATCTGGGACATATGCATGAACTCGAGTTTGTCTGTTCTTATCGTTGTATGAAGCCAAACCGGGGGGACTCTCTGGTCGCCCCTCAGATGCAGACCATATTATGGTATTCCAAACAATTCACAAGACTGATCCGTAGTTTGCGGCGCCAACTGATACGCCATCCTCGCTGAAACCGTGGCCTGCAGACCAGCCGAAAGCCCCGTAAATACTGAGTATCCGACGAACGCGGCACGTTTATCGGTTCAGCTTAAAAGGCCTTGCAAAGATCGAATACTGGTATACCATCAGACCAACAAACACATAAAAACAGCAGCACCACACCCGAGGACCGACCAATGATCGATGCCGCCATCTACAAACAAGTCATGGGCTCGTTCCCGTCCGGCGTAACCGTTATCACCACCCTGGACGATGACGGTCAGATCGTCGGCCTGACTGCCAGTGCATTCAGCTCGCTGTCGATGGATCCGGCGCTGGTGCTGTTCTGCCCCAACTACAGCTCTGACTCCTACCCGGTACTGATCAAAAACAAACGCTTTGCCATCCACGTTCTGTCCGGCGGCCAGCAAAGCGAAGCCTACGCCTTCGCCCGCAAAGGCAAAGACAAGGCGCAGGGCATCGAGTGGACCTTGAGCGAACTGGGTAACCCGATCCTCGCCAACGCGACAGCTATCATCGAGTGTGAGCTGTGGCGCGAATACGAAGGCGGCGACCACGCCATCATGGTCGGCGCGGTGAAGAACCTGATCGTCCCCGAACAGCACAGCGGACCGCTGGTGTACTGCCACGGCAAGATGGGCGCCCTGCCCGTCCTGGCCTGATCAAAACCTCCAGCCCTATGCAAATCAAATGTGGGAGCGAGCCTGCTCGCGAAAGCAGTGTTACAAGCGACGCAGCAAGCGACTGACACAGCGCGATCGCGAACCGCTCACTCCCGCTGATTTTTGTAGCCTCAACAACAAAAGATCCGAGGAAGCGTCATGAAATTTTCCCTGTTCATCCACATGGAACGCTGGGACGAAAGCATCAGCCACCGCCAACTGTTCGAAGACCTCACCGAACTGACCCTGATGGCCGAGGCCGGTGGTTTCAGCACCGTGTGGATCGGCGAACACCACGCCATGGAATACACCATCTCGCCAAGCCCGATGCCATTGCTCGCCTACCTCGCTGCCAAAACCACCACCATCCACCTCGGCGCCGGCACCATCATCGCGCCGTTCTGGCACCCGCTGCGGGTCGCCGGTGAATGCGCGTTGCTCGACGTCATCAGCAACGGCCGCATGGAAGTCGGCCTGGCCCGTGGCGCCTATCAGGTTGAATTCGATCGCATGGCCGGCGGCATGCCTGCCTCCAGCGGCGGCCAGGCATTGCGCGAAATGGTCCCGGTGGTCCGCGCCCTGTGGCAAGGCGACTACGCCCACGACGGCGACATCTGGAAATTCCCCACCTCCACCAGCGTGCCAAAACCGATCCAGCAGCCGAACCCGCCAATGTGGATCGCCGCCCGCGACCCGGATTCGCATAACTTCGCCGTGGCCAACGGCTGCAACGTGATGGTCACGCCGTTGATGAAGGGCGACGAAGAAGTCCTCGACCTGAAGAACAAGTTCCAGACTGCGCTGGATAACAACCCGGATGTGCCTCGTCCGCAATTGATGGTGCTGCGCCACACTCACGTGCACACCGCTGATAATCCGGATGGCTGGAAAGTCGGTGCGAAAGCCATTTCGCGTTTCTACCGCACCTTCGATGCGTGGTTTGGCAACAAGGAAACGCCGGTCAACGGTTTCCTCGCGCCGAGCCCGGAAGAGAAGTTTGCCGGGCGTCCGGAGTTTGAGCTGGAGAGTTTGCACAAAACGGCGATGATCGGGACGCCGGAGGAGATCATTCCGCGGATCAAGTACTACCAGGAACTGGGGGTGGATGAGTTCAGTTTCTGGTGTGACAACAGCTTGCCGCATGAGGAGAAGAAGAAGTCGTTGGAGCTGTTTATCAAGCATGTGGTGCCGGCGTTTCGCTGAGAACCGCGTAATTGAGCGGCAATAAAAAGGGGCGAATTCATCGATTTGAATTCGCCCCTTTTTTGCGTTTGTCGGCGAGTGAACGTTACCCCTGAACGGCGGCTTTCCGACTCCGGCGCGATTGCTTCAGATTGAAACGCAGCTTGCGCCGCGGATCAGGGCTCAAATCTATTTCTTCTTTCGTCTTTTGATCTCCTCCATTTTTGCGAAGATCCATAGACCGCTTCCGGTAAAGAAGCCATAGATGAGTGAAAACCTCAACGCAACAAACAGAGCGTCACTTTGGAAGTACCAAACCCCATCTTTGCCAAAGATAATAAGCGCGCCTATCAAATTCCCTACCAATCCGAGGAGGTAAAAAAACACCACCGCCCTCAGCACCACAGCTAGATATAAACGAAACGTGGCCTTCATGGGATTCATTTACTTTTCCCATAATCGGTAAGGGGAAAACGGGGACAGACCACGTATTCGGAGTACTTTTTAAACGTGGTCTGTCCCCATTTACCTCCGTCCCATTTACCTTTCATTTTCAGAGTGCTTTCTAAACGTGGTCTGCCCCCATTTTACTCTAGTCAAAAATTTCTTTGCGGCGATATGCAACCCTATCAGCTTGCGCGACAAGAGGCAGTTCATCACCACCTATCACAATTGTCCACTTACACTTAAAGCCAGAGTCCTGATAGGCGGAATACTGGCAGATAATATCATCGACCTCCTCAACATCCTCGCCCACATCATCTTGGAGATAAAACTTTATTAGCCAGCCGTCTTCATCTCTAGACAGCACGACCATTCTGAAATTTGGAGTGATAGCGCCCAGCATCGACTGCATAAGCATCAACACCTGAAAATTCCAGTCCTTCAATTCGGTACCAGTATTCATCGTTGGGTCCAGTTAGTGGGAAAACGGGGACAGACCATGTTTTCGGAGTACTTTCTAAACGTCGTCTGCCCCCATTTATCCTTCTACATTTAATCTTTAGTGAAGTCGTCGCAAAGTATCCAGTCAGTGAGCTCCAATGGTAGCTTACAAATAGAAGACTGCATCAACTTCGGGAGATCCACTAACTTTAGCGCCGATTTTGGTTTGGCAATTAATTTATAACCACCCTGCTCGGAAGCGTCATGACTGAACAACCCTCTGCCGGCCATTTCAACAAAAGATTTTAAATAGCGCGCACGCTGAGCTTCATCGGCAAACTCAACCAAATTGGCTTCTACTATCTCAACGTCCACGCCTCCAGGCCTTGAATAGAAGTAGTCATAAATTTCCTCATATCTGGAAATTGACTGACGGACATCGTCAGGCACAACCCCATCTCCACCTGTAGCGAAATGAGCGATGACCCCACCTCGACATGAGGCAAACCAATCAAGATCATTGATTTCCAGAAATTCGTCGTGCATTTCCATTATTCGACTCCGGAAATATTAGTGCAGTTATCACACCTAGGAACTACCTGCCCGTCCTTGGGCGGATCGAGGGAGTGAATTTTAGAGAAAACGGGGACATACCACGTTTTTTGAATAAATTGCAAAGCCGTGGTCCGCCCCTTATCTAAACGTGGTCTGTCCCCATTTATCCCGCAACAGACGCGCTTCAAGGGTAGTTAGCTCCGCCCAGTCACTTCTCGACGTCAAGCATGTGTCCCTTTCTCGAGAATTCCGCCTCAATTTCGTCAATAACCATCTGAACTTCCTCTTCAGTTAAAACTTGATTTTCATGGGGTGAATCCCAGTGCTTTAACGAGTTCCTATACAACACGAAACCAAGCTTATCCCCTCCCGGAAAGAACATTTCGCCTTGAATGGTCGCTACTTTATTAGCCACCTGTATTTTCAGATATCCTCGAGATATTTCAAGAATCACAAATCACCTCTTACAAATATAGTTTTCTCGAGTCTGGTTACTGGATCAATAGTAACTATTTTATCCACTTTAGGATTTTTCAGAAGTGCGGGCAACTCTGCGGTTTCCCAGACGTTTCCTGGACGCAAATTCTGTCCAATCACAGCACGTACCGTTCCGCGGGAAAACGGGGACAGACCATGTTTTCGGAGTACTTTCTAAACGTGGTCTGTCCCCATTTACCCCATTTGTTCCCCCTTCTTCAAATCCCACACAAACTTCTGAACTCATCCAGTGACATTACTGAACCCGGGTCAGTTTCTGGTAGCAGTACATCTTGAACAACTACAACCCGCGCCTCAAAATCAATCAAAACATCAAACAAATTGAAGTTGAACTCACGGATGCACGTAACAGCACCGGGCTCTTGCGCACTTAAAACCCCAGTGCGTAATAACTCACGAGCACCTTCATTAAGCTCCTCACTTAAAAAACGCTGAAACAACTCATTCATGATCACAACCTCACAGTGGAAACGCGGTATGAATCACACCATCGCGAACATTAACCTTCAAAATATTAGTCGGATTACCTAATGTATTAGTACCAATTATTTTTCCGACATTGTATTCAACAACGTAGCCCGTTGGCCCATTTTGAGAGACTTTCCCGTATCTCAGCGCATTGTCAACATAAGCAGAAATATCCTTCATCGAAGTTCCTTTGGAAAATTTGCTAACGGGAAATCCTGAATCAGGCCCATGGCGGTACATTACGTGTTCAATCCCCATCATAAGTCCACCTTTTTTATAGTCGAGGGCTCCCCAAGCCGCATCAATTTGACGAGGACCTGGCAGGGCTTTAATCGTTTCGACCGCCTTTTCTGGCAAGCCACCCGCGGTCGCCTCGTCCACATTCTTAACGAGAAGTGCACCACCCGCTTCAAGTCCCACCAGACCTTGCAAAGTGTTACCAAAGTTTCTGACCGCCTGACCGAGGTTGAATATCGAAAAAGCCAGTGTAAATTTCTGTTCGGTATCGAGTCTCGATGCCTCCGACTCTGTTGGACTGTAAAGAGTGTCTCTATACCCGGGAATTCTGGAAAATATGAAATCATCCAGGAATGCAATCGCCTCTGGCTTCACACCATCAATGCCAGCACCGTGCAAGCCCTCGACGCGCATCGCTTTAACAACGTCTTCGACTGTCAGTCCTGAAACATCAACACCCACATCACAGCTACCTGGATTTGAATTGCAGAAACCCAATGCCTGTTTCGCGAGATCCCGCGCTGCTCCTTCGTGCAAATCGTGGTTGTACCGCGTTGCACTTCCCGCGATATCGGCACCCAGTTGGAAGTCCCCTCCAACAGCTGCCGCCCCAACGAGACCCGTAAGCTGCGAAAGCATTTGATGCAGTTCTTTGTTATCGCCTACGAAATCAACAAGCACATTCATCGCTGCTTCGTTCAGCCCCGCCGCCGCCGCGCCCGTCGCAAAATCCCCTCCCATCACTTGAGAAATCAGACCGCCCATCAGCGCATGAGCTACAACTTTTTCAACACTGCCATCCGGAAACTTGATCGTGTTGTCACCAACCCAGTTGAACCCGGTCGCCATGGCGACACTGCTCGCCTCACCCAGCAACGCCGCTCCGAAGTTGTCACCAAAGCTACCTCCACCAATAGTGGTCGAAATACCGCTGGAGATAATCGCGCGCCCCGTTGTGCGGATAGCGACATCAGTAATGTTGCTGCTGGTCAGGATATTTGCAGTTTTACTGCCCCCAGCCGCAAACCAGTTGGTGTCTGCATAGTCGAGCATGCCCGCCGTAAACCCGGCAATAGCCGCATTTTTCAAGCTTCCGGCACTGAAAGTCTCCTTGAATGCGGCCCCGAGATCACCCTTGTTATTAATGGTGCTGGTAACGCCCGTGGTTGCCAGACTTGTGGCGACTGCCCCACCGAAGCCACCGCCGACCAGGCCCAGCCCTGCCGGTCCCATCACGAAGGACATCATGATGGCGATTGCGATTTGTGCTGCCGGACCCAGTCCCGAGTTTTCGTATTTGAAAGACTCGTGAATCTCCTTCACCCGCTGCCAATCCACGTCCCCCCGGGTCTCGGCATCTTTCAACCAGGCCAGCTGCGGATCCGCCTTGACCATAGCGTCGATGGTCTGGCTGACGGATTGCTGATTCACATCCTTGATGTCGATTTTCAGACCGTCAACGGCCTTGATCACGATGTTGCCCTTGGCAATCATCTGGGTTTGGCGCAAGGTCTCGTCGGTATTGCCGCGACCTTTGGAGGACACCCAGCCAGCACTGTTGTTGGTCTTGGTATGGTTTTCGTCATGGAGGTCCTTGACCCCCTGAAAAGTGATCGCCCCGCCACTGTCCAGCGTGATGTTGTTGCCACTTTCCAGTTTGGCGACCTGATACAGCTGATCACCCTTGCTCGACAGCGTCAGATTGCCACCGGTCTTGATCTCGGAGCCGACATACTTGGTGTCGGTCACCTCATCGTGCTGCATCTTCAGCTTGCCGAAGCTGCCTTTTTTCTTCATGTCATAGAGCGAGTAGTCCGTATCTTGCGCTGCCAGGAGTTCGAGGCGGTCGCCCGCGACCAGATAGGCTTCATCACCCGCCGTTACGCGACTGGAAATCAAACTGAGGTCTTCACCCGCATCCAGTTTGACGTCGCCGCCCGCCGTGATGCCGGACATGACCTGAGTGACATGGTCTTCCTGACGGGTCATGTGCTTGTTTTTTGAGAGCGAGTGCTCTTCATCCGCCGCCGAGGTAATCACCAGATTCTCGGTAGCCTTCATCGACACATCACGCTTGGCATCGATCTCACTGGCAATCACATTGATGTCGCGCTTGGCTTCGGCCTTGAAGTCACGCCCGGCATCGATATCGGCGGCCAGTTGAGTGATATCGCTGCTACTTGCCCTTGAACCCAACGAAACGCTGTCATTGACCTGCACGGAGACCACATTGACATCACGCCCGGCATTCAACGCCATGTCCTGACCGCTTTTCATCACGCCGCCGATGACGTTGATGTCCTTGGCCGCTTTGACGGTCAGGTCGTTGGCGGCTTCGATACGCGCTGCGTTATCGGCAAAGTCCTGATGCCGGGTGACGGAGCCGTATTGGTTGTCCATCGAAGTGATGGTCCGTTCGTTGATCACGTCGCCGGTGCGGGTGGTCAGGCTGACGTCCTTGCCGGCAATGATGCCGCCGGCTTTGTTGACGATGCTGTTGGTGGCCAGCAGATCCAGACGATTGCCCGCCTCGATCGAACCACTGTTGACCAAGTCCTTGCCCGCCGTGGCGGAGAGGTTGTTGGTGGCTTTGAGCGTGCCGACGTTGTCGAGGTTTTCCCCCGCAATCAGCGTCACATCATTACCGGCAATCAATGCCCCGGTCGGGCCCAAACGGCCATTGGCCTGGGCCAGATAAACCACCGGCACCAGCACCTTTTCGCCATTCACTTCGTGCTCTTCGAGCCAGACGATGTCGTGGGTCAGTGCCGCGACTTGCTGCGAGGTGAGACCGACGCCGACCGACAGGTTGAGTGCGTCTTTGCTGGCGATGGCGTTGTTCATCAGGTACTTGAACATGCCCTCGTTGGAGGTCTGGCCATCAAGGAAAGCCTGGCCGGTGCGGGCGGTGACGGCTTGCTGGATCAGGCGTTGTTCGTAGAGGCCGTCGCCCAGACGTTTGGCGCTCTGGTCGGGGTTGTAGCCGAGCTTCTCCAGCAGATAATCCGAGCTCATGAACGACTTGAGGTCGGTCAGCACCGGGTTGGTTTCGATCAGGTATTTGTGCGGGTTCGAGGGCGCCGTGGTGTCCGGCAGGCCAGTGACACGCGTGACCGGACGAGTGTCGATCGACTCTTTCATGTCGTTACCGCGGCCCGGGTTGCCCGTGCCTGCAGAACTCTCCGGCACTTTCACGTCGACCGTACTGGCGACTGTCTGCACCATGCTTGGCGTACGGTGGAATGTATCCACGGCGCGTGTGCTGTCGGACACCGGCGCCGGCGCATCGATAAACAGGTTGCGGGGGCCGCCGCTGCTGCCGGCGACCGTGTGGTCCTGGGCATTCACCGACTCACTGGCGACTGTCCACGTTGGCGCTGGCCCGGTGTTGCCGGCTGTGGCGCCACTGGTGCCCTGCCCGCTCAGACGGAACAAACCGTTCTCGCCTGTCGGCAGCGAGAAGCCAGGCAAGCTCAGCGGATTGACTTGCTGTTGCGCAAGATCCGGCGGCAGTTGGCTGTTGATGCGCACAACGACAGTGCCGCTGTTGCCGACCGAGGTATCGGCGACCTTGTTGGTGCCCCCGGTGGCGCTGTAGTCCTGATGGATAACGCTGTTTTCAACTTCCCGGGTCGCGGTAATCGAGACATTGCCGCCGGCCTGAATCACTGCATTACGCGAGTTATTGGCATCAGCAGCACCGGTGCTGTTCACCGGGGTTTCAACCGCAAGACGGCTTTCGTAAGGCGCCAGTTCGCTCGGTAATGCCAGCAGATTATTCGGGTCATACATCGATGGCGTTGACGTCTCAAAGCCGGCGCTGAATCCAGACATGGCCCGGCCGTATTTGCGACTGCCGACGTTTTCGCCCGTCTCGGCGTCGACGATGACAATGCCATTGCCCACGGTTGTGGCGATCGCTTTACGGATCAGACCTTCCGGTGCGATGACGTAGTACACAAACGGGAAATCAGGGTTGTTGCGCTGGTTGTACGGCATGATCACGTTGGCCATGAATTGCGCCGTGGTGCCTGTGCCCATCTCGAAGTTGTACTGGCGCGTGACTTCGACAGTCCCGCTCTTGGCGCCGATGTTCTTCAGGCTGTCGGCGGTGATGGTGATGTTGCCGCCCGCCGCGACCGTGCTTTTGCTGTTGAGGAACGTGCCACCCGTAAACGTAAAATCCTTGCCGACGTTGAACATCGCCGAGGCGCTGGTATCGGTGTCGAAGAACTGGTAGGTCTCGCGGCTGGCAAGGAAGTTATTGAAAGTGCCGCCAACGCAGTCACCGCACGTTGCTGCAATGAACCCGGAAATGAGCTTGCGTTCAACCGACGCCGTCGGCCCTTCTGTGCGGTTTTCAAACACGTCGGCGCTCAGCGTGAACCCGCGTCCGCTCTCCATCGAGCCGGAAATGTTGTACACCCCCGCTGCCCGCGCCGCGCCGCCATACCCGCCCATCACCACATCGCCCAGACCGTAGAAATCACCGTGCTGGTTGGTCAGCGTGCTGACGCCGAGGGTCATGTTGTTGCCGCTGAAAATCAGCCCGCGATCGTTGAGCAACGAGGGCGTGTTGATGATGAGGTTCTGCGCCGCACCCAGGGTGCCGTAGTTGGCAACACTGCCCGCGTTGATCGTCAGGTCTTCACTGGAGGTCATGCGCCCGGCGTTGCTGAGCTGCCCGCCGATATTGACGGTCGACGTGGCACCCACCGCGAAGCTGCCGCCCGCCGCAACGTTCATCTGCGCGACGGAAAGGTAAGCGCCGCGCTGACTGGTCAAGCGGCCGCTGCCGGCGTAGGTTCCGCCGATTTGCATATCGAGGATGCCATCACTGGCGATCAAGCCATCGTTGCTCCAGTTACCGCCCCGGATCTGCAGGGAATCGGAAGCCAGCAATTTGCCGCTGGCGGTCTGGCTGAATTGGCCGACATTGACGTTCAGGCGACCGGCCTGAATGACGTTGGAGTTGCTCCAGCTGTCGGCGTTGAGTTCCAGCAGCCCGCCGGTGACGATGCTGCCGCCGGCGCCGATGACATTGGCGGTGGAGATGTCGAACTTGCCGCGCCCGACGTGGTTGAGTTGCCCGCCGGCATTGAAGAGGGCTCCCACTGCCAGGGTCATGTCGGTGTTGGCGGTTTCCAGCACGCCATTGCGGTTGTCGAGCAAACCGCCGATCTGGAACAGGGTTTTGCCGGTGTTGCCCAGCGAACGCAGACGACCGTTCTGGTTGTCGACGCTGGCAGCCTTTACGCTCAGTTGGGTATCGCTTTCGATGACACCCGTGCCGTTACGCAACGCGCCGCTGAGACCGAAGTCGATGCGGTTGGCAGCGATCTGCCCGCCAGCGTTTTCCAGACTTGTGCCGGTGACGCCCAACAGTCCTTTCGAATACAGCACGCCACTGCTGTTATCCAGCGCCGCCGTGGTAATGCTGCTGTCGGCCGACTGCGCGGAAATGCGCCCGCCGTTGTTGTTCAGGCCAGCCAATGCAGTAAGCGTCAGGCTCTGCGCCTGAATGATGCCGCCCTGACGGTTATTGTTCAGGTCGAAGCCGTTGCGCAGCACACCCACGGTGCGTGCTTCCAGTGCGCCTCTGATGCTGGACAGCGTGCCACCACGGTTATCGATATTGGTCGCTGTGACCAAGACATTTCCGCTTTGCGCGATGACCTTGCCACTCTGGTTGTCGAAGTCACCGCTGACTTCGAGGGTCAGCGCGCCTTCGCTCTGGATCGAACCTTTGCCGTTGCGCAGGCTGGCTGCATTGAGTTGGACGTCGGCATTCTGGCTGTAGATCAGACCGTCGGCGCTGTTGTTGACGGCGCCCGTTGCGGTGATCAGCAATTGGTCATTCGCCGCGACGGTGCCCTTGTTGCTGTTGTCCAGAGAATCGGTGTGCGCTTCCAGTGTTTTCTGGCTGACGATCTGGCCGTTCTGGTTGTGCAGATCGGTCACACCCTTGATCAACATCGCGCCGCTGCTCGCCAGTTTGCCGGCGTTGTTGTTCAGCTCTCCGCTCAGGTTGAGGGTGATCGCGGCGTTGCTGGCGATCTGGCCACCGTTGTTGTCCAGACCTGTGGCCGTGGCCGTGAATGCCTGTTCGACATTGATTGAGCCACCGGCATTGCTGAACGCCGTGCTGACGACATCCAGTGCAGCACCACTGAAAATCAGGCCCTGGTTGTTATTGAGTGCGCCGCCCAGCGTCAGGACTTGCCCTGCGCCACTGCTCAGATTGCCCTTGTTGCTGTTGTCGAGACTGCCTGCCTTGACGACCAGATTGCCTTGGGCAACGACGGCCCCGGCGTCGCTGTTGAGCAGCGCATCCTTGATGTCGACCGAGACATCGGCGAACTTGCTGGAGAGCGTGCCGCCGCTGCGGTTGTCCAGGCTGTCGGCGTTGACGGTAAGTCCCTGCCAGCCGGAGATCAGGCCCTTCTGGTTGACCAGGTCGGTGCCACGCAACAGCAGTTTTTCACCGCTGATGATTTTGCCGGCGCTGTTGTTCACGGCTCGGGCAATCAGCTCGAAACCGAGGTTGCTGGAAATCTCACCACTCTGGTTGTTCACGTCACGCAGACGTTTGAGCGTCAATGGCCCTTGAGCCGTGAGCAAACCGCGCTGGTTGTCGAGATCGCCATTGGCCAGATCGAGAGTGACGGCTTTGTCACCCACCAGACGTCCGCCGTTCTGGGTCAAGGACGTCAGCTTCAGGTCGATGTCACCGCTGGCGGATACTTCGCCGCCATCGCTGGAATCCAGCCCGCTGGCGTTCAGCGTCAGGTTGCCCTGGCTGTTGATCAAACCACTGTCGCGGTTGTTCAGATCGGCACTGGTGATATCAAGGGTTTGCACCGCACTGATCAGCCCATGGCCGTCGTTACGCAGCAGACCGTCCACGGTCAGGTCGAGGTCGCTACGGCTAACCAGGTTGCCGCCGCTGTTGTTCAGGCTCGCGGCGCGCGCGTCGATGGCGGCTGCGCCGATCATGCCTTTGACGTTGTCCAGTGCGGCCGCGATGCGTAGGGTCAGGCCCTGATTGCTCAGGAGCTTGCCGTTGCTGTTGTCGAGGTTTTGCGCGGTCAGGGTGAACGCTTCGGCGCTGGAAATTGTGCCGCCCTGGTTGTTGACGCCGTTGAGTTGCTTGAGCAGCAGCGTGCCCGGGGCGTTGATCAAACCACCGATGTTGTTCAACTGGCCGTGATTCAGGTCCAGGCTCAGTTGCGTGTTGCTGAACAGCTTGCCGCCCTGTTGATCAAAACCGCTGACCGAAGCCGTCAGCGCGTTCTGACTGCCGATACTGCCGTCGCCACCGTTGGTGACCTGGCCGGCAGTGAGATTCAGGGTGTCGGCGCTGCTCAATTGACCGTTGCTGTTATCGAAGGCGCCGGTGGTCACGGTGACCGCGCCTTTACCGCTGAGCGTGCCCTTTTGACGGTTGTCGAGGCTGGCACTGTCGAGGACGAGCGCGCCATCGGTAACCACTTGCCCGCCTTGGTTGTCGACACTGCCGCTGCTGTCCAGCTTCAAATCCGCCGCGCTGGACAGGCTGCCACCGGCATTGGTCACTTGCGTCGTGTTGACCGTCAGCGTGCCTTCACTGCTGACCTTGCCCGAGGTGTTATCAAAGGTGCCGGTGAGGTTTAACAACATGCCTTGCTGACTGAGCAATTCGCCGCCGTTGTTCACCAGCGAGCGCCCCTGCAGGTTGAACTGCGAGCCGGCATCGATCAGACCTTTGGTGCGGTTGAGCACTTCGTCGACGGTCAGGTTCAGGGCCTTGCCGGCGAAGATTTTGCCGCCGTCGCTGTTATCGAGTTTTTTACCGGTAACCCGCAAATCGCCGTTACTGCTGATCTCGCCGCCGCGATTGTTCAGCTCAGCGACGATCAGGCTCATGCCTTGGCTCGACCCCAGCAGACCGTTCTGCCGGTTATCGAGTTGCTCGGCCTCCAGTTGGAGGTTGCCGGTGGCGATCAACTGACCTTTCTGGTTGTTGACGGTTTTCGCCTGCACATTGGCATCGGCCTTGCCGGCGATATTGCCTTCACGGTTATCCAGATCGTCAGCGGTGACGGTCAGTTGGCCGTCAGCGATGACCGTGCCTAGTTGGTTATTCAGGGTCTTGTCGACAGTAAGCAACAACTCGCCGCGACTGCTGACAAGGCCTTCGTGGTTGTCGAAACTGGCGCTGCGGCTGTCCAGCGAGGCGGCGGAGATGACGCCTTTGAGGTTGTTCAATGCTGCGGCAATGCGCAACGTCAGGCTCTGCTGACTGAGCAGTTTGCCGTTGCTGTTGTCGAGGTCATGCGCGGCGAGCGTGAAGGCTTGCTGGCTGGAGATTTCCCCGCCCTGGTTGCTTACGCCGTTGAGGTTTTTCAACAGCAGCGTGCCGGGCGCATTGATCAAACCGTTCTGGTTGTTCAACTGGCCGTGATTCAGATCGAGGGTCAGATCAGTCTTGCTGAACAGTTCACCGCCCTGTTGATCCAGCCCGGTAAGCGAGACATCCAGTGCTTGCTGGCTGGCGATGCGGCCAGTGGCGTTGTTGACCTGCCCTGCCTTGAGCGTCAGCGCCGCACCGCTGGTGAGTTTGCCACCCTGGCTGTTGTCAAATCCGCCGGTCTCGACCCGGCTGTTGCCTTGGCCGTAGATCACGCCTTTGCGGCTGTTATCAAGACTGCCGCTGTTGACGGTCAGCAGGCTGTCGCTGTTGATCGAACCGACCTGATTAAGCAAAACGCCAGTGCTGGTCAGTTTCAGGTGGCCGGCACTGCCGAGGCTGCCGTTGCTGTTGTCGATGCGCGCAGCATTGACGGTAAGCGTGCCGTCGCTGCTGATCGCGCCGAGCGAATTGGTCAGCGCGTCATCAAGGGTAATCACCAGACCGTTGAGGCTGGTGAGATTGCCGCCGCTGTTGTCCAGCGTGGTGCCGGTAACGGTTACCGCGCCCTTGGTGGCGGCGATCAAGCCTTTGCTCTGGTTGATCAGCTTGGTGACGCTCAGCCCAATGTTACTGCCGGAGAGAATTTTGCCGCCGTCGCCGTTATCCAGACGCAGGCCTTTGACGTTCATCAGCAAGCTGCTGGAGATTTCGCCACTGCGGTTGTCGACATCGTCGACCGAGAGTGTCAGCGCTTTTGTCGTGCCGACCAACCCGCCATTGCGGTTATCGAGTGTCTTGCCAGTCAGGCTCAGATTGCCTTGGGCAACCAGCGCACCACCCTGTTGTTGCAGCAGGCCGATGGTTGCCAGCAGGTCGCCCTGACTGGAAATCCGTCCGGCCGCGTTTTGAATTTCCGCAGCCGTAAGGTTGACGGGGCCGACCGCACTGACCAGTCCACCGCTGTTATCCAGACGAGTGCCAACATAGGTCAGGCCTTGCTTACCGCTGATCACGCCTTTTTCGCGGTTATCCAGTTGCGCGACATTCAGGGTCAACTGCTGGTCGGCCTGAATCACTCCGCCCCGGTTGTCAGCCAAGTCGCCGCGTAGGGTCAGGGTGCTTTTGCCAATGACTTTACCGTCGCTGTTGAGCAGCGTGCCGGCCAGCAGATCGATGGCGCCTTTGGCCGAGATGTCACCCTTGTTGCGGTTGTCGAGCGTGGCACTGATGCGTGCAGTCAGGCCGCCATCGCTGACCAGCGCCCCGGCCTCGCGGTTATCCAGACTGGCTGCCTTCAAAAACACGGTGCGTGCCGAACCGAGCACGCCGTCGCGGTTATCCAGCGCACCGCCGAGATCGATATTCAGGCCCAGGTCACCGAGAATCTGCCCGCTGCGGTTATCGAGCTTGCCGCCGGTTATGGCGATGTTCTGACCGCTGAGCGTGCCGCCCTGATTGTTCAGGATTTGCGCGGTGCTGACCGTCAGGTTGCGGCTGGCGGCAAGGCTTTTGCCGGTGTTGTCGAGGTGCTGCGCGGTGAGGTTCAGGTCGCCGCTGGCGTTGCGGCTGCCGTCGGCGTTGACGCCGGCTTCGATGGTCCCGGCGTTGGTCAGTTGGCCGCCGGCGCTGAGAGTGATGCTGTTGCGGGCTGCGAGAGTCTGGCGGTTGGTGAGGTTGCCCTGGGTTTGCACGTTAGCGCTGGTGCCGGCGTAAACCGGGCCGCGTGCGTCGAGGCTGGCAGACTTGACGTTGACCGCGCCAGTGGCCGAGGTATCAGCCAGACTCAACTGGCCGTTGGCATCGAGTTGAATATCACCGCCGCTGGCAATCAGCTTGCCGTCGAGCTTCACCCCGACCCCGGCCTCAGTGCCGACCAGTTTGATCGCCCCGGCGTACATGCCGCCGAGTGCCGAGGAGTCGATGGCCAGTTGCGGTTTGCTGCTGCCGTCCTCAGCGCGCGCTGTGGCATTCAGGGTTTGTGCGTTGACGTCGTTGCGACCGGCGACAATCGTCAGGTTCTGCGCCTGAAGTTGCGCATTGATCTTTGCGCTGCGGGTGATGATTTCAAAACGGTCGACGTTGGTCGCGTTGAGGCCCGCGCCCTCGATGGCCACAGAACCCTGATCAACCTGATAACGCTCCAGCCGGCCGTTATCGAGCACGGGTTTGCCGGTAGTCAGCGTGACGCGCGGCGAGTTGATAAAACCACAGCCATTGCAAGTAATACCGTAAGGGTTGGCGACGATCACCCGCGCCGACTGCCCCGCCACTTCGGTGTAACCGCGCAACTGGCTCGGGTTGCCGCTGACGACTTCGTTGAGAATCGCCTGTGCCGAACCGCTGTTTTTCAGGTTCGGGTTGTCGACGATGTGCCCACCCAGTTGCGTAACCGTATTCTGCGTCGAGCCGTTGTTGAGGATCAGCCCCTGCGCGCCGACGTTGTAGTCGTGGAACTGGTTATGCGACAGACCGCTGGCATTGGGCGTGGCGATGTTGATGATCGGCACGCCATTGCCGGCACGATCCAGCGAGGTATTCGGGTTGGCCACGACGATGCCGTCGGCCTGCGCCCACATCGGTTGCCAGAACATGACGTTCGCCAGCAGAAATGCCAGCCCGCGCTTGGGCATGCCCAAAAAGCGCTCACGGTCTTTTACGGCCGCAGAAGGTTGGCACGCAAGAAAGGCGAACTGACGAACGTCCATGTCAATGATCTCGAGAAGTTGCTTTAGATGAAGAAGTCGATGCAGAAATAGATCGGTGCTTCGCGCTCGGTCAGCGCGTCCAGCCGTCCCGGGGAATGAGCAACGTCACACTGGCGACGCCCCTGTGTTCGAGGCTCTGGATGGGGAACAGCGGGTATCAGTGGCGCCGCCGGGAGTCGATGCTGCGGCAGCGAAATGAAATGGAGACTTGCACAGCAAAGCTGCGCACAACCTCGTCGCGAGGGCGGGTGAGGACATGTTCGATCCCTTGAAACGAAAGTGACATCAAAATAGTGGCGCGATATTAGATGGCCATCATTTTGACGTCAATCTTACGTTTCGACCGCTTGTCGCTACGTGCGGGGGATTTTTAGTTTTTGGACGTCACAGCAATTCGTTGATCCGGCCGGCTGACATCGTAAACATGCTGCTCGCAACCCTGCCCGACAAACTGGAACTCCACCAGGTAGACCTTGCTTCGTTCCGGCGTAAAACTACTGTTCAGCGGCCCGCAGCTATAAGTATTGCCGGTGCCCATGCCGTTGGAACGCCCCGACACCTCGAAGGGTTCGTCGGCATTGGCTTGCGTTTCCAACTGAGGGAAGTGTTTGAACGTGGCGCTATTGGCCGCTTCGCTAACTTTGGCGATCCAGCCGAACACCTTGCCCCGCCCGGAATCCACCACAGTACCCAGCACTTCCATTCGCCGATCGGGATCTGCAGCACGGCGGACCGAGAACTCGACAGGGTACGTGTAACCTGTCGCTTTCATGATGACTTTGGCGTGTTGTGCATCTGCCATAGCCGTTTTTTGCTGAAGTTGTACACCATCCTTTAAAAGACTGGGAGAAGAGTCTCTGACGTTGGAGTGGCAGCCTGCAATCAGGAAAACCAGTGAAAGCAAAATTCCCGCTCTAATCACTTTTTATTACCCCGTAAAGACTTAGCGGGCCGACTTATCGAGTTCAATAAACCTGCCCTGCAGCAATCGTTAAATAATGTCTAAAAGCTTTAAGTCCGACTCGACCTGCACAGCATCTTGCTCAGACAACTGTGACATAAGAGACGCTAACCCATGCACCTCAATAATCCCTTTTATATGGTCAACCGAAAAATCAAAAGCGACCTTGGGCTCTCTTCCCGCCGACAACACAAGCCCGGCAGTCTGGAGCATTAGCTTTTCAACTGGAGTAACAAAACTTTCTTCCATCTCATTTAATGCATAGCCGACTTCAAGTTCCCCTTCAACCCAGGAAAAACCTGATTTTTTGTTCTTCCTGATCTTAGTCCTGCAGTAAATGGGATAGTAGTAAAACATTCGCTGCATTATTTCTTTATAACTTAAAATCGCTGACATGATCAGTCTCTCAAAATTCTATGACCATTAGGGTTCGCGATCACATTCACATTGATATTGGGAAAGCGATCCATGAATTGTGCAATAGCATTGCTGCAGCTAGCGCAAACCTTTAGCTCACTAAAAATATCTATCGTCCCGCTGGCGTTTTTATAGCCTCCCAGCATGTCAGAAATATTGTCAAGTATTTTGTATTCAGCATCCGTTTCTCTATCGATAGGGTGACCGCTTGAATTGCTAATTACCTTGGAGTCCAGGTTTCCGCTACCTCTACCTACGAAACCGCTCATGGCATCATCAACCCCACTGTGAGCAGCCATCTTTCCAGGCAGGCCATCAATATGCACGTCTGCAACGGCCACGTTACCTTCGCGTTTGAGATCATTAGGTAGCAGAGCCCTTAGATCTGCAACTTGATCCTGTTTTACTTCCAACCATTTAGGATTAGTAGGTCCCAGGTTTTCGGCCCCGTACAAAATTCTATTGATCTCAACTCTTTGATCGACAGTTGCTGGATGATAAGGGTCACCTTCGACTGTTGGTTTGCCGCCGCTAAATTCTTTCGGCTTGTCCTTTACAACAGCTTCGGCAATCGACTTTTTCGCGGCCTCTTTCTTCGCCAACACCTCTAGAACCGCATCAATAACAACCTTGCCACCTCGAAGCCCGGTCATTGAGAGGATCGCATCATCGATCGCGCTGACCGACAGGATTCCTTTACCTGCGATTGCCGACAAGCGCTCTGCAGCATCCGCCACGTCAGATGCGTAGGAGGATATCTTGGTCAGCTCATTTTCATACTGCGCAGTCTGATCTTTACCAAACTGGCTCCAGTGCTGGTAGACCGCTCCCGGGCCATAAATCCCTACAGCGTTGAACAAGGTAGAGTCGTTGAATTGTGCATCTGTCGCATTGAACGCATAGACCGGTGCACCGTTGGCAATGATCGGTCGACCATCACTCCAGGTCAGCGGGATTTTCTGATTGGACAGCTGGGTGATTGCTGCATACGCATCGCCCATATCTTCGGCGAAATTCCTCGACTCCGGATCATTGCCGACAGCGTTCTGCATGACGCTTTTCAGATGTTCCAGACCGGCCGCATCTACTTCAGCACCCGCGGCGAGCAGCAGCAAATCTTCCCAGCGAGCACCCGACCGCGATGCCCTTTGTGCTTGCAACTCGTCGGCTTTCTTCTTCAGCAACGGGATTTCTTGCTGCTTGTGCAGTTGGCGGTTGAACATATCGACGCCGGATGCACTATTAACTGCAGTGATCGAGCCCGTTGCTCCTCCGCCAGATCCTGCTGCCGCACCAAGACCGGAAGCAATCAAGGTGGCTAACGAATCCTGCTGTTTATCGTTCAGCCCACTCTCTTTCAGCGCCTTGGCAATCATTGGCATCAGAGCCGCAGAGACCCCCGCACCCAAAGCGCCGGCTGCGACGCTGCTGCCCGACAACCCCATCACCGCGCCAACCAGCGCGTGCAACATGACGCGTGCCGCCCCACCTTCGGCCCATGCCGCTCGAGTCACGGCGTCGGTGGCATTGTGTTCTTGCTGCGTGGCGTAATCGCCGATTTTTTTGAACGCATCGTTAGCCGTGGTGTTAGCGACGACCCCGATGGCAGTCGTACCGCCCACGCCTCCCAGGCCCACAGCAATCAAACCTGCCGCGACATCCGCCATGATGCGTTTGTCACCGCCCACCGCCCAACTCGTGTACTCATCGAACGCAGCCTTGCGCTCTTCGTCGGTGGTGGCTGACTTCATTTTGTCAGCAGCCGCTTGCTGCTGGGCGTTGGCCACTTTGCCGATGATGTTTCTCGACAGCGAGACCGTGCTCTGGATCAGATCAATCCGCTCTTGAATGGCTTTTTGATCAGGTTTGTCCAGTGCCTCATTCGCATGCGCCGTATCACGATTCAGACCCACCAGATCATTCACGCCTGCAGCGTTGCGCACGATGATGGTGCCTTCGCTGACGGCACTGCGGGTCTTGCTCTGATCCGAGTCTTCAAGCGCCAGCGGAATGCTGCCGCCGACACTGGTGCCGGACTTGCCGCCATAAGACAGCGAAATGCCGGCCGACTGGGCACTGATATCGCTCGTGTTTTTGATGTCACTGACGAACAGGCGATCAGTGCTGAGCAGGTTCTTGTCCGGTGTCGCTTCACTGGCAATGACCGCGCCTTGCAGGGTCGTATTTTTGCCAACGGTGATGTCGTAACCACCTTGGCCGGCGAACAGACCGCTCTGATCGGTCACGGCCTTGTAGTCGCTGTTCATGTTGCCGGCGGCAAGGCTTGCAGACCCGGTCACCGTTGCGCCATAGCAGAATGGCGGGATACAGATGCTCGCGCCGATACCGGCACTGCCCTGCTTGCTGCTCTGGGTCTCGGTGTCCTGACGCGAGGTGATGTTGAGGTTGCCGTCGATCACAGCCTTGATACTGTCGGCTCGGACTTGTGCACCTGCCAGCGTGGTGTCATTGCCGCTGTGCAAGGAGAGAGAGCCGGTATCCAGGGTCGTATTGACCTGGGTGACCGAGCTGCCGGTGCCTTTGTTTTTGGCTACAGACGCTCCGAGATCAAGGGTAAACCCGTTCTGCTCGCCCAGGTTGAAGCTAGCGCCAATGGCGGTTTTGTTATTACTGCCGTTGTTGGCCCAGTCAGCCGTGTTCTGCGCGCTTTCCAGAATGATGTCGTTCTTGGCGATCAAAGTGGTGTCTGCGGCTTTCACGCTGCTGCCGACAATATGAATATCACCGGCGGTCCCCGGCGCACCGCCATCAGCGATGATCAACAGGTTCTGGCCAGCATTGATCGTGCTTTGTTTCGCTGTCTGACTGTTGTACTCGCTGGTGCTCTTGCTGTGGGTGTTCGCCAGTTCAGTACCGATCTTTATCAACGAACCATTGCTGGCGGAACCCTGTTTCTTGCCATAGTCGGAACCTGCACCTTCGGCGCTTCCCCCCATACCGCCGAGATCGTTCAACGCCATGGCGGCTTGAGCGTATTTGACCGCTTTAAGGCGCGGGTCGTCGGCGTTTTTCGCCGCTTCGACCGAGTTGTGAATGGTATTGACCGTGTCAACGATCATGCCACCAATGACCCGCCCTACTCCCAGGCTACTGGATTTGTCAGTACTGCTTTGACTCGAGCTTTCCATGCCCGCAGCAATGGTCACCTTGGAGCCGATCAGGCTCATGTTCTTGGTGCTGACCAGATCACTGGCGATCACGCTCAGTTCACGACCACTGGAAAGAGTGACGTTGCCAGCACTGGAGCCGATGGTGCTACCGGTCAAAGTGGTCTGGGACGACTGCCCGGTATGGTTCTGACTGCTGACCGACAGATGTTGGTTGCCTGTGATGTCATCGACACCAAGGTTGTTGGCGGTCAATACCCCCGTCAGGTCGCGGTTCTTTTCCTTATGCAATTCATTGCGGGTAAAAGTGTTTTCTGCGGCGTTGATGGTCAAGTCGCGACCGGCCTGCACCTTCAGATCCTGAGTGCTGACCAGCGCTGAGCCGGTAATCGTGACGTCTCGACTGGCCACCACATCGACGGTGTTACCCGAAATCATGCTGCCGACCGCTGTCGTTTGCGTCTCGGACACTTGATCCTTGACCTTGCTCGACTTCAAGCCGCCCCAACTACTTTTGCTGGAGCTGCTTTCATGCCGGACGCTTTGCGAGTCAGTGACAGCAACGATTTGCATGTCGTTGCCTGCAACCAGTTTCACGGCACCTTTATCAGAGGCCACTTCGCTGCCCTTGATGAGCATGTCGTTGTTGGCAACCAGCGTTGTATTGCCCCCCGACGTTACTGAGCTGGCGATATTGGTGGTGCTGGATTCTTCATCAAGACGGCTTTTCTTCCCGGAGGAGGTTTTCTTGGTCTTGCTGTAGAAGCTGTAATCGGTGTCTTGCGCCGATTGCAGCGTAAGATTGGCACCCGCGGTCAGGTAAGCCTCATTCCCGGCGCTGACCCGACTGGCAATCAGGTCCAAGTCTTTACCGGCATTGAGCATGACCGTCCCGCCCGCCGTCAGTGTCGTCGAGACCTGGCTGACATGGTCCTCTTGACTCGTGACCTTTTTGGTCTTGGTATACGAGTGCTCTTCATCCGCCGCCGAGGCCAGGGTCAAGTCGCCCACGGCGCTCATGTCGACATCGCGTTTGGCGTCGATCTGGCTGGCAATGGCGGTGATGTCGCGACCGGCATTAACGATCAGACTCTGACCGGCATCAATGGCCGAACCATATTGCGTAATGGTCTGTTCCGTGTGCAAACCACGTTGGCCGCCGGAGACTTGCTCCGCCGACACGAGGTTGACGTCGCGCCCGGCACTGATCGTGGTGTCTAGGCCGCTTTTCAGCACGCCACCGGTGTTGTTGAAGTCCTGTCCGGCCTTGATGGTCAGATTGTTGGCGGCCTCGATACGCGCAGCACTGTCGACAAAGTCGCTACGCTCACTGCGGTAGCCGCTGTCGCTCTCGTGGGTGGTGACGGTGCGTTCGTTGATGATGTCGCCACGAGTGGCCGTCAACGACACTTCTTTACCGGCAATGACGCCGCCGGATTTATTGACCAGGTTATTGCCGGCCAGCAGATCAAGGCGATTGCCGGCCTCGATCAGGCCGCTGTTGACCAGATCATTGGTGGCGGTGGCCGAAAGGTTGTTGTTGGCCTTCAGGGTACCGACGTTGTTCAGGTCCTGACCAGCAATCAGGGTCACGTCGCTGCCCTGGATCAGGGCGCCGTTCGGGGCCAGGCGATTGTTGGCGTTGGCCAGATACAGCACCGGCACCAGTACTTGTTCGCCGTTGACTTCGGCGGTTTCCATCCAGACGATGTCGTGGGTCAGCGCCGCCACTTGTTCGGATGTCAGGCTGACGCCCACCGCCAGATTGAGCTCGTTTTTGCTGGCGAGCGCGTTGTCCATCAGGTACTTGAACAGCTCGCTGTCAGACGTTTTACCATCGATAAAACGCTGCCCCGTACGGGCAACCACGGCTTGCTGGATCAAGGTCTGTTCGTAAAAGCCGTCGCCCAGACGCTTGGCGCTTTGATCGGGGTCGTAACCGAGGTTGGAAAGCAGGTAGTCCGAGCTCATGAACTGCTTGAGGTCGGTCAGTACCGGGTTGGTCTCAACCAGGTATTTTTGCGGCTTGGACTGGCCACTGCTGACCGGCACGCCCTGCACGCGATTGATCGTGAACGCTGTGGAACGACCCGGCAGCGTCGCGCCGCTGGCGTCCGTCGCCGGGGCGCTGACGTCGATTGCGCTGGCGCCACCGCTCTGCTGCTGGGCCTGACGATCGGCCGGGCTGAGGTTGACGTTGCTGGCTGAGGCCGACGCATTATTGGTCAGCAGAATGTTGCGCGTCTGCACATTCGGCAACGCTTGATCACGCTGGCTCGGATTGACGGCTGCACCGCCCATGGTCCAGCTCTGCGGGCCGGTCGCGACTGGAGCGGTGTTTTCCTGGCCGCTGAGGCGGAACAAACCATTCTGCCCGGTTGGCAGCGCGAAGCCAGGCAACACTACCGGGTTGACCTGCTGCTGCGCCAGGTTCGGTGGCAGTTGCTGATTAACCGTCACACGCGTGGAGAACTGGCTGCCACCCGCCCCGGTGCCGGTGCGCGGACCACTGCCAATATAGGTGTAGCCCGGGCGCACCACGCTGTTATCAATGTTGTTTTGCGCGGTGATGTTGACCGCGCCTGCGGCCTGGATCACCGCTGCATAGCTCTGGTCGCTGCCGGCAATTTTGCGGGTGCTGCCCAGTCCCGGGAATTCCCGTTCGGTCATACCGATGAAGTTGGCGATACCGCCCTGCAGACCACCCAGATTATTGGCGTCGTAGCCGCTGCTTTCATACCAGTACTGGTTGGTGAAGGCGCTTGCCGCGTTGTACCAGGCACCGGCGCCGCGGGTGCGCTCGGACATGTAGATGCGGGTGGTTTCGGTTTCACCGGTTTCCACGCCGCTGTTGGTAAGGTTGGCGACGTTGGCAGTGAAGTTGCCGGCGGTGGCGATGGTGCTGCTCTGGTTAAGCAGATCGCCGCCATTGATGGTCAGGTCACGACCGGCGGTAATACTCGACGCAGCGCTCGCCGCAGTGACCTCGAGCTTTTCGCGTTGCACGATCTCCCACGCATGGTTCTGCTTGCCGCTGCAGTCGCCGGCGTTGACCTCTTCGATACAGGTGACTTCACCGATGCGCGCGGTGTAGATGCCCGCGTTGTTGACCGTGAGTACGTCACGGATGTTCTGGATCGAACTCGCCGCGAGGGTCATGCTGCCGTCGCTTTGCATCGACGCCGAACGGTTGACGATGGAGTTCGCCCACCCGCCCCTGCCATCGCGATCAATCGTCAGATTGCCGAGGCTGTAGACGTTGCCATAGCTGTTGTTCAGATCGGCGACCCGCAGCGACATGTTCTTGCCGCTGAAGATCAGCCCGCTGGCGTTGACCAGGCTACCGGTGGTGAGGGTCAGGTCACCGGCAGCAGCGGTGGTGCCGTAGTTGCGCACGCCGCTGGCATTGATGGTCAGGCCCGCGCCGGAGGTCAGTCGACCGGCGTTATCCAGTTGGCCACCGACATTGATCGTGGTCTGCCCCCCACCGGCGATGCTGGAGGTGGCGGTAGTCAGGCTGACTTGCGCAGCACTCAGACCGAAGTCGCCCTGGCTGGTGAGACGACCGGTGCCCCAATAAGCCGAGCTCAAGCCGACATTCATGCTGCCATCACTGGCCAGCAACCCTTCGTTGTTCCAGTTGACGCCGTTACCGGTGAAGCTGTTGGAGGCCAGCAACTGCCCGCTGGCGGTCTGGGTCAGGTTGTTGACGTTGACGGTCAGGCGTCCGGCCTGAATCGAGCTGCTGTTGGTCCAGGTGTCAGTGCTGATGGTCAAACCGCCACGGGTCACCAGCGTGCCGCCAGCGTTGATCACGTTGTTGGTGGAGATGTCGAAGGTGCCCGTGCCGACATGCAACAGACTGCCACCGGCATTGAGGAAACCAGCGGCGCCGAGCGTGAGGTCGGTGTTGGCGGTTTCCAGCGTACCGTTGCGGTTGTCGAACAGACCACCAATCTGAAAAGCGGTTTTGCCGCTGGTGCCCAGCGCACGCAACTGACCCGTCTGGTTGTCGAGGCTCGCCGCCTTGATCGCCAGGGTGCTGTCGCTCTCGATGATGCCCAGACGGTTGTTCAGTGCACCGCTCAGATTAAGATCGATCTGCTGACCGGCAATCTGACCGTCGTTGTCGCCGCTGTTGTCGAAGTTGTTGCCGGTGACGTTGATTTTGCCTTTGGCGTAGAGCCCGCCATTGCGGTTATCGAAGTTGCCGGTGACGACGATGGCGTCGCCGCTTTGCGCGGAGATTCGTCCACCGTAGTTGTCAATCGACATCAACGCATTGAGGTTCAGGCGCTGGGCCTGGATCACGCCGCCCTGACGATTATTGTTCAGGTCGTAGCCATTTTTCAGCACACCGCTCAGACGTGCAGTAAACGCAGCTTGCAAGCTGGCGAGTACACCGCCACGGCTGTCGAGGTCCCCGGCGTCAATGGTCAGGTCGCCGTTGGTGGCGATGATCCGACCACTCTGGTTATCGATGTCGCCAGCAGTGACAACGCTCAGTGCGCCCTGGCTTTGCACGGTGCCTTTGCCATTGGCGAGGCTGGCGGCCTGCAGTTGTACGTCGCCCGTCTGACTGTAAATCAAGCCATCGGTGCTGTTCTGGATGGCGCCCGGTGTAGTGATCGTCAGCAGACCGTTGGCGGCAACAGTGCCGCGATTACGGTTGTCGAGGCCACCGCTCAGCAGGGTCATCAGGCCCTGACTGACCAATTGCCCGCCCTGGTTGTTGATCTGGGTCGAGCGCTGCAGCAACAGCGCGCCACCACTGGCCAGTTTGCCGTTGGCGTTGGTCAGGGCACCGAGCAGATCAAGGGTCACTGCGGCGCTACCGACAAGACTGCCACTGGTGTTATCCAGCGTGGTCCCGGTGAAGCTCAGGTCCTGTTTGGCATTGACGGTGCCGCCAGCGTTGCCCAGGGTAATGGCTTGCATTGCCAGGGTCGCATCGGTGGCAATCAAACCACCCGCAGCGTTGTTCAGCAGACCACTGACGGTAAGGGTTTGCGCACCGCCGCTGGAGAGTACGCCGCCGTTGCTGTTGTCCAGATTCGCGGCATTGACGCTAAGGTTTTTCTGGGTGACCAGTGCGCCCTTGCCGCTATTGAGCAAGTCCCCGCTCAAGGTCACGTTGAGGTTGCCGTCAGCGCTTGAAAGTGTGCCGATGTTGCGGTTGTCGAGGCTGGCCGCGTTGACGGTCAGGCCTTGCAAGCCGGAGATCAGACCGTTCTGGTTGATCACGGCGCCAGCGTTGACGTTCAGCACATTATTGCTGATCAGCTTGCCGCCGCTGTTATCGAAGCTGCGAGTATTCAGGTCGATGCTTTGGCTGCTGGAGATCTTGCCGTTGCGGTTGCTCAGGTCGCGCAGGTGCTGGAGGCTCAGTTGGCCTTCGGTGGTGATCAGGCCGCCGTCGTTGTTCAGGTCAGCGCTCGCTGCACCAAAATCGATGGCGATAGCGCTGCCCAGCAGAGAACCGTTCTGGTTGTTCAAGCCGTTACTGTTGATGGTCAGGCCACTAGTGGCGTTGATCAATCCCAGGTTCTGATTAGTGAGCAAACCATCGAGATTCAGATCAAGGTTTGCGCGGCTGGTCACGGTACCGCCGCTGTTGTCCAGGCTGGCGGCTTTGATGTCCAGCGCGGCGGCGGCAATCATGCCTTTGAGGTTGCTCAGCGCCTGGTCGATGCGCAGCGTCACCGCCTGATTGCTGAGCAATTGGCCGTTGCTGTTATCGAGACTGCGTGCGGTCACGGTGAACGCTTGGGCACTGGAGATTTCGCCACCGGCGTTATTGACGTCCTCAAGGTGTTTCAGCATCAGCAACGGTGCGCCGATCAGGCCGTTCTGGTTATTCAATTGACCGTGATTGAGGTCCAGTTCCAGCGACGTATTGCTGAACAGCTGACCGCCCTGCTGATCCAGACCGGTGACGTTGGCGGTCAGGGCAGCGGCGCTGGCAATCCGGCCGCCGTCCTGGTTGGTCAATTGGGTGGCTTTCAGGTCAAGCGTGTCGCCGCTGTTCAACTTGCCGTTGTGGCTGTTATCCAGCGCACCGGTCTGCACTCGCACCGGGCCTTTGCCGCTGATGACGCCGTTTTTGCTGTTATCGAGGCTGGCACTGTTGAGGGTCAGGCTGGCGTCGGTAACGATCAGCCCTTCCCGGTTGAGCACCACGCCGGCGGTGGTCAACGTCAGCGGCCCGCCCACGGACAGGCTGCCGAGGTTGTTGATCAGGCTGGCGGCGTTGACGACAAGCGTGCCTTCAGCGCTGATCAGGCCCTGGCTGTTGTTCAGATCACCGGTGAGGTCGAGTTGCAGATCGTGCTGGCTCAACAGCGTACCCGTGCTGCTGTCGAGGCTGTGCCCGGTCAACCTCAGGCCGGTCTTGCCCGACAACAGGCCTTTGGCCCGGTTGAGCACTTCATCGACGGTCAGGCTCAATGCGCCCTGTGCAACCAGTTTGCCGCCGTCACTGTTGTCCAGACGGCTGCCCACCAGCGTCACGTCGCCCTGGCTGGACAGCTCGCCGCCACGGTTGTCGACGGCATCGACCTTCAGTTGCAACGCGTCGTTGGCGCCGACGAGGCCGCCGTTGCGGTTGTCGAGGCTGGCGCCGGTCAGCGTCAGACTGCTGCTGGCGACCAACTCACCGTGCTGGTTGTTGAGGTTGGCGACATTGGCGATGACATCGGTTTTACCGGCGATCTGGCCGTCGCTGTTGTCCACGCTGTCAGCGCTCAGATTCAGCTCACCATCAGCGATCAATGTGCCGCTCTGGTTGAGCAGTTGACCGTCCACTGTCACCCCGAGGGTGCCACGGCTGGAGATCATGCCACCGCTGTTATCCAGGCGGACGCTGCTGATATCGACGGTTTGTGCGGAGATCATGCCTTTGACACTGGCCAGCAGTTGCTCGATGCGCAGGGTCAGGCCCTGATTGCTGATGAGCTTGCCGTTGTTGCTGTTATCAAGGTTTTGCGCGATCAGTGTGAACGCCTGGCCGCTGGAGATCTCACCGCCCTGGTTGTTGATGTCCTTGAGGTTTTTCAGCACCAGCACGGGGGCGTTGATCAGACCGTTCTGGTTGTTCAACTGGCCGTGATTGAGGTCGAGACTCAGGGCGGTTTTGCTGAACAACTGGCCGCCCTGCTGATCGAACCCGGTGACCGTAGCGGTCAGCGCCTTTTCGCTGGCGATCCGGCTGCCGACACCGTTGCTCACCTGCGTGGCGTTGAGGTTCAGGGTGTCGCCGCTGATCAAGCTGCCGCCCGCGGTATTGTCGAAGACACCAGTGGTGACAGCGGTGGCATTTTTGCCACTGATCAAGCCCTTCTGGCGGTTATCAAGACGTTGCGTGTTGAGGACCAGGCCTTTGTCGGTGGCGATCGAGCCGGCCTGATTGTTCAGGCTGCCCGTCGTGGTCAACGTGAGGGCACTGGCACTCGACACATGACCGCGAGTGTTGTCGAGACTGGCCGAATTGACGGTCAGTTTGCCTTCACTGCTGATCAGGCCTTCGATGTTGCTCAGGGCATTGTCGAGGCGAATATCCACACCTTGCTGGCTGACGAAGCTGCCACCGCTGTTGTCCAGCGTCTGCCCGAGCAGCGTTGTGGCGTCCTGGCTGAACAACTGTCCCTTGGCCTGGTTGATGATGCGGGCCACGGTCAGGCCCAAGGTGGTTCCGGCGAGAATCTTGCCGCTGTCACTGTTGTTCAGGCTTTGCCCTGCAACCGTGACATCGACCGCGCTGGAGATTTCGCCACCGCGGTTGTCGATATCGTCGACCTTCAGTTGCAGCGCTTTTGTGGCGCCTACCAGACCGGCGTTACGGTTATCGAGCGCCTGCCCTGTGAGCAGCAAAGTCCCTTGAGCGACCAGTTCACCACCCTGGTTGACGAACTGCGCGACGTTGGCCGTCAGATCGGTTTTGCTGGCAATGCGCCCGGTGCTGTTATCGATACGCGTGACACCGAGAATCATCGGTCCGGCCGCACTGAGCAAGCCGCCGCGGTTATCCAGTTGGCTGCCGCTGAGGTTGACGGCAGCCTGACCATCGAGCAGGCCTTTCTGCCGGTTGTCGAGTGTGCCGACCGTCAGTTGCAGATCCTTGGTCGCGCGAACTTTGCCACCACGGTTGTCCAGCGAGTCGCTGCGCAGGGTCAAACGGTCTTTGCTCACCACGCTGCCGCTGCGGTTGTCGAGACTGGCGCTCTGCAAGTCCACCATGCCTTTGCCGCTGACATCACCGTTCTGGTTGTCGAACAGACCGCTGATGCGCGCGGTCAGGCTGCCGTCACTGACGAGGCTGCCTTCGTGGCTATTGTCCAGGCTGGCGGCGGTAATGCTGACGTTCACACCAGAGCCCAACACACCGTTGCGGTTGTTCAGCGCACCGATCAAACCGATGTTCAGCGCAACGTCACCGGTGACCTGGCCGTCGCTGTTGTCGAGGGTGACCGCGTTGATAGCGAGGCTACCCGCAGTGGAAATCTCGCCATCGTGGTTGTTCAGCTCGCCGATATCGGCCTTCAGATTGCCACTGCTGGTAATCACGCCCTGCGTATTGAGAACTTTACCGGCGCTCAGTTGCACGGCGGTGTTAGCGAGCACGCGGCCCTTGTTCTGGTTGTCCAGCGTGCCGGCAACGATGTCGACGGATTGCCCGGCGGTCAAAGAGCCACCCTGGTTGTTCAGGGTTTGCGTTACGTTCGCCGTCACGTTACGACTGGCGATCACGCTTTTGCCGCTGTTGTTGAGGTTCTGCGCACGCAGGATCACGTCGCCTGTGCCATTGCGGCTGTTGTCCGCGTTGACCCCGGCTTCGATGATGCTGTTGTTGGTCAGTGTGCCGCCGGCGCTGAGGTTGATGCTGTCGCGCGCGGCGAGGTTTTGCAGGCTGGTCAGATCACCTTGAGTTTGCACATTCAACGCGCTGCCGGCGTAAACCGGACCTTGCGCCTGAAGGCTCGTGGCTTTGATGTTGACGGCCATGGCCGCAGAGGTCTGCGCCAGGGTCAATTGGCCGTTGGCATCAATCTGGATATCACCACCACTGGCGGCCAGATTGCCGGCCAGTTTCACCCCGACCCCGGCCTCGGTGCCGACCAGTTTGATCGCGCCAGCGTACATGCCGCCGAGCGCCGAGGAGTCGATGGCCAATTGCGGTTTGGCGCTGCCGTCATCGGCGCGCGCCGTAGCGTTGAGGGTTTGTGCGTTGACGTCATTGCGCCCGGCAACGATGGTCAGGTTCTGTGCCTGAATCTCGGCATTGATCTTCGCGCTGCGAGTGATGATTTCGAAGCGATCGACATTGTTCGCGTTGAGCCCCGCGCCTTCGATGGCGACGCTGCCCTGATCGACCTGGAAGCGATCGAGCCGACCGTTGTCGAGCACCGGTTTACCGGTGGTCAAGGTCACGCGTGGCGAGTTGATGAAACCGCAGCCATTACAGGTGATGCCGTAGGGGTTGGCGACGATGACCCGCGCCGACTGCCCCGCCACTTCGGTATAACCGCGCAACTGGCTTGGGTTACCACTGACGACTTCGTTGAGAATCGCCTGCGCCGACCCGCTGTTTTTCAGGTTCGGGTTACCGATGATGTGGCCGCCCAACTGGGTACTCGACGTCTGGGTCGCACCGTTGTTGAGGATGACGCCCTGCGCACCAACGTTGTAGTCGTGGAACTGGTTGTGCGACAGGCCGCTGGCATTGGGCGTGGCAATGTTGATGATCGGCACGCCGTTGCCGGCGCGGTCCAGCGAGGTATTGGGGTTGGCCACGACGATGCCGTCGGCCTGCGCCCACATCGGTTGCCAGAACATGACGTTCGCCAGCAGAAACGCCAGCCCGCGCTTGGGCATGCCCAGAAAGCGCTCGTGCTCTTTCACGGCCGCCGAAGGTTGGAGCGCAAGAAAGGCGAACTGACGAACGTCCATGTCGATGATCTCGAAAAGTTGTTTTTAGATGAAGAAATCAATGCGGAAGTAGATCGGTGCTTCGCGCTCGGTCAGCGCGTCCGGCCGTTCCAGGGAATGGGCAAAGGTCACGCTGGCAGCCACGTGCTGACCACGGGCGAACAGCTCCAGCGAGTTGCTCGACATGCGCCCATGCTGATTGCCGTTGTAGCGATCACCACGGATCACGCCCTGGTCGTAGCCCAGGCTGGTGCCGTATTCGGCGAACACCGGTTGCAGCCATTCGGCGGTCACCGGGCGCGCCCAGCGCAGATCGTTGCGCCAGTAGCCACCGCTGTCGCCGGATAGCGACTGATCCTTGTAACCACGAATCGACGACGATCCGCCGAGGCTGGTGCGCTGCGGGCTAAACAGCACATCTTCACTGCGCTGACCGGTCATCAGGCTGCTGAAACTGAACGATTCGCCCCACACCTTGAACGGTTGCAGGTAGCTCAAGGTCGCGGTGTATTTGCGGTAGCGGGCATCCGGTTCACCCGGACCAGGGTCGTGGCTACCCTGCGCGTCGAACGCACCGATGCCTTCCTGCATGCCGGCATCGAAGTTGACGAAGGCGCTGCCGATTCGACGACCATGGTTGATGCCGAACTGCGCTTCGCTGATGCGGTTGCTGCTCAGCTTGAGCTTGCTGTCTTCGATGAAGTTATTGGTGCGCAGGTACGACAGGCCGGCGCTGAGGGACGTCTTGCTGACGGCATCGCGGTGGATCACCCGCTCGGCGCGCAACTGATGGTTTTCGCTGTCGCCGGTCTGTTTGAAGTTGTAGCCATTGGCGGCGATTTGCGAGCGGTACTCGCTCTGGCTGTAGGTGTAGGTGAAATTCCACCAGCCCCACGGCAGGTTGTAATTGAGCATGGCGTTGTTGGAGGTGTGCTGGTGGTCGGTCATTGCATCGTGACCGCCGCGCAGGCTCAACTGATCGGCCAGGCCGAGCGGGCTGTCCCAATCAAACGTGGTGCCCCACTGCTGCTCGCCGGTGCTGCGCTGGCCGTCGTTACTGCGTGACAGGCCGGCACGCCATGGTTTTTGCGGCGTGTTGGTGACCAGCACCTCGCTGCCACCGACGTTCTGGCCGGGCGCTAGCTCCATTTTTGCCTGATTCGATGGCAGGCGGTTGAGCTGATCGACCATTTGCTCGATCTCGCGCAGGTTGACCAAATCACCGGTTTTGCCGGGAAAGGCCATGGCCAGTTCGCGTTCCGAAAGCTTGCTGTTCTCGGCACCCTTCATACCTTCGAGCTTGCCTTCGACCACCAATACTTTCAGGTGGCCGCCAGACAGGTCCTGTTGTGGCAAGTAGGCGCGACTGGTGACCAGGCCCTTTTCGATGTAGTAATCGGTGATGACTTTGAGCAACTCATTGAGCTGCGGTACACCAAGGCACTCCCCGATGTAGGGTTTGAGCAGAGTGTTCTTGTCGCGCTCGGAGAGACTTTCAGCGCCTTTGAGCTCAATGTCCTTGATCGGAAAACAACGGGTGTCCGTGGGAGCGACCGGTTGCGCAGGCGCGGCTTTTTTCCCAGGTAAATCCTTAAGCTCCTCAAGGCGCCGCTGCTGCTCTTCGAGCAGGCGATTCTGGCGTTCGCGGATCAGGTCGGTTTCACCGGGAGTAGGTGCAGCGTAGGCAGCTTGAAACGCAGACAGGCACAGTAAAGCCATGCACAACCGCGCCGCAAGGGCGGGTGAGGACATGTTCGATCCCTCGAGACGGAGTTTGATATCAAAATAGTGGCGCGATACTAGATGGCCATCATTTTGACGTCAAACCTAAGTTTCTACCGTTCGTCGGGGTTATTTGCGAGTTAGTCTCAGTGCGCTACGCCCATTCGAGTCGCCACCTCGCCAGGCACCAGCAGGCGACCGTCTGCAGACCGCAGTTCCAGCGTGCGAATCGGCTGACGGTTCTTCGCATCGACCATCACCGAACCCGGCTCACCCGGCGCATACATGAATTCACCGCCCCACTGCGACAGCGCGACGATCACCGTCTGCAAGGCTTTGCCGCGCTCAGTCAGCACGTATTCCTTATACGCGCCGCCATCGGCCGCAGGCAGCGTTTGCAGGATTCCCTGCTCCACCAGGCCTTTGAGGCGCGCGCTGAGCATGTTCTTCGCGATATCCAGACTCTTCTGAAAATCATTGAAGCGGCTAATCCCGTCTAGCGCGTCACGAATGATCAGCAGCGACCACCAGTCGCCGATCAGGTCCAGCGTCCGGGCCACCGGGCAGGCATTGCCCTGCAAGCTTTTGCGTTTCACGTAGGAGTACTCCATGCATTCGTCGATTGGCCTCGCGGCTCACAGTTGCATCATACAACTCCAAACACGTTCACGACTGGACCGACGCAAAACCAGCACCTGCATACAAGTAGCCGGAGCGCTTTGCGCTGATAGTGAATGTCGCCATTTCGGCATCACGCGCGATCCCTGACGCAGGAGTTTCCATGAGCACCTTCACCACGCAAGACGGTACCGAGATCTACTACAAGGATTGGGGCAGCGGTAAACCCGTGCTGTTCAGCCATGGCTGGCCGCTGGATGCCGACATGTGGGAATACCAGATGGAATACCTGAGCAGCCGTGGCTATCGCACCATTGCCTTTGATCGCCGTGGTTTCGGCCGTTCCGATCAGCCGTGGACCGGGTATGACTACGACACTTTCGCCGATGACATCGCGCAACTGATCAACCATCTGGACCTGCGCGAGGTGACGCTGGTGGGCTTTTCCATGGGTGGCGGCGATGTCAGCCGTTACATCGCTCGTCATGGCAGCGAACGCGTTGCCGGTGTGGTATTGCTGGGCGCGGTGACGCCGTTGTTCGGCAAGAAAGCCGATTTCCCGCAAGGTGTCGACACCTCGGTGTTCGACGGCATCAAGGCTGGCTTGTTGAAGGATCGTGCGCAGTTCATCGCCGATTTCGCCGCGCCGTTCTATGGCACCAATCAAGGCCAGAAAGTCTCTGACGGCGTGCTCGCGCAAACACTCAACATTGCGCTGCTGGCCTCGCTCAAGGGCACCGTGGATTGCGTGACCGCGTTCTCGGAAACCGACTTCCGCCCGGACATGGCCAAGATCGATGTACCGACACTGGTGATCCATGGCGACGGCGACCAGATCGTGCCGTTTGAAACCACCGGCAAGCAGGCGGCGGCGCAGATCAAGGGCGCCGAACTGAAGGTTTATGCAGGTGCGCCACATGGCTTTGTGGTGACGCACGCGCAGGCCTTGAATGAGGACTTGCTGGCGTTTCTGAATCGTTGAAACCGGCGCAGTGGTGAGGGGAAGATTCTGCTCACCACTGCACGTTACGCCAACGGTTTTTTTATCTCCCAACCCCACAGCCGATTCTCTGCAACCCCTGTGTTTCAAGGGTTTCCAAGCGCTGCATCAGATTTTTATCTTCACATCCCAGCTTAATAATATTTTACCGAAATCCCCCTCCTCCCTAGTCTGACCGCAAGCCAAACGGACAAGCCAACAGCGGCCCGAATCCCACTGCCTTGCTAGGAAGGATGTAGAGATGACCACTGCAATAATAAAAACAGACACGCTGATCGTGGGTGCTGGCCAGGCAGGCGTCGCCATGAGCGAACACCTGAGCAAACTCGGTGTGCCGCACCTCGTGCTGGAGCGCAATCGCATTGCCGAACGCTGGCGCACCGGGCGCTGGGACTCGCTGGTTGCCAACGGCCCGGCGTGGCACGACCGCTTCCCCGGCCTGGAATTCGATGACGTCGATCCCGACGGCTTCGCCCCGAAAGAGCGCGTGGCGGATTACTTCGAAGCCTATGCAAAGAAATTCAATGCGCCGATCCGCACCGGCGTTGAAGTGAACAGCGTGGTGCGCAATGTCGGGCGCCCGGGTTTCACCGTCGAGACCTCCGAAGGCGTGATCGAAGCCAGTCGTGTGGTCGCTGCGACCGGGCCGTTTCAGAAACCGGTGATTCCGGCGATTGCCCCGCAAGACGAACGTCTGTTGCAGATCCACTCCGCTGATTACCGCAACCCGCAGCAACTGCCGGCAGGCGCAGTGCTGGTGGTCGGTGCCGGTTCTTCCGGCGTGCAGATTGCCGATGAGCTGCAACGTTCCGGCAAGCAGGTTTACCTGTCGGTCGGCGCCCATGACCGCCCGCCTCGCGCCTATCGCAACCGGGATTTCTGCTGGTGGCTGGGCGTGCTCGGCGAGTGGGATCAAGCAGCGATGAAACCCGGTCGTGAGCATGTGACCATCGCAGTTAGCGGCGCCCATGGCGGGCGCACCATCGATTTCCGTGGTCTGGCCCATCGCGGCATGACCCTGGTTGGCGTCACCGAATCGTTCAATAACGGCGTGGTGACCTTCAAGCAGGACCTGGTCGGCAACCTCACTCGCGGCGACGAGAATTATCTGGCGTTGCTCGATGCCGCCGATGCCTATATCGAGCGCAACGGCCTCGATCTGCCGGAAGAACCTGAAGCGCGCGAAACCTATCCGGACCCCGAGTGCGTGAAAAATCCGCTGGCCGATCTGGATCTGGCCAAGGCCGGTATCACGTCGATCATCTGGGCCACCGGGTTCGCCGTGGATTATTCCTGGCTGCAAGTCGCGACGTTCGATGACAAGGGCAAGCCTGTGCATCAGCGCGGCGTGTCGAGCGAACCGGGTGTGTATTTCCTCGGTCTGCCGTGGCAGTCGCGCCGGGGTTCGTCGTTTATCTGGGGCGTGTGGCACGACGCCAAACACGTCGCCGATCACATCGCCACCCAGCGCAAGTACCTCGACTACCGCGATGCCGAACAACGTGAAGCCGCACTGCATTCGAGCAGCCACAACAAAGCCGCCGATACCGTCGACGCTTGATGTCTCTTTTCGCGCCGGCGCCGATTGCGCCGGGGCGCACCATCTTCAGGAGTTTCACATGAGTCAGCCCACCCACACTCGCATCCGCATGTTCAACACCAAAGACACCTACCCGAACCAGACCCTGGACAATGACCTGTGCCAGGCCGTGCGCGCCGGTAACACCGTATATGTCCGTGGACAGGTCGGCACGGATTTCGACGGCAATCTGGTCGGTCTGGGTGACCCGCGCGCGCAGGCCGAACAGGCCATGCGCAACGTCAAGCAACTGCTCGAAGAAGCCGGCAGCGACATGAGCCACATCGTCAAGACCACGACTTATTTGATCGACCCGCGTTATCGCGAAGCGGTGTATGGCGAAGTCGGCAAGTGGCTCAAGGGTGTTTTCCCGATTTCCACCGGGCTGGTGGTGTCGGCGCTGGGGCAGCCGCAGTGGCTGATGGAGATTGATGTGATTGCGGTGATTCCTGAGTAAGGCATCACACCGAGTCGCGGCCATCGCGAGCAGGCGAAGGCCTACATTTGAAATGCGTTCCCCTGTAGGAGTGAGCCTGCTCGCGATGAGGCCAGCCCAGACACACAAGGAGTTCATTAGATGACATTTTCAATCACAGCCCGCTGCGCCGAAACCGGCCAGTTCGGTGTCGCCATCAGTTCCTCCAGCATCGCCGTCGGTGCGCGCTGCCCGTGGCTGCTGCCCGGCGTTGGCGCGGTGTCGAGCCAGAACATCACCCTGCCGTCCCTCGGCCCGGAAGTCCTCGCTTTGATGGAACAAGGCCTGGCACCCGACGATGCGCTGGACAAAGTCCTCACCCGCAACGGCTACAGCCAGTACCGCCAGATCACCGCGATCAACCACCTCGGCCAGACCGCACATTTCAGCGGTGCGCAAACCCTCGGTGTGCACAACGCCGTCAGCGGCGAGCAGTGCGTCGCCGCCGGCAACATGCTCGCCGGGCGTTCGGTGATCGAAGCCATGGTCAGCGCCTTCGAGGACGGCGAAGGTCAACTCGCTGATCGCCTGCTCAAAGCCCTGCACGCCGCGCAAGCGCTCGGTGGCGAAGCCGGCCCGGTGCATTCGGCCGCCGTCGTGGTGGTCGGCGAGCAGACCTGGCCGATCGTCAACCTGCGCGTCGACTGGGCCGACGAAAACCCGATCGGCCAGTTGCAACAACTCTGGGACGCCTACCAGCCGCAGCTTCAGGACTACATCGACCGCGCCCTCGACCCGGCCAAAGCGCCGGGCTATGGGGTGGCCGGGGATGACCGATGAACAGCGTCGAGTTGCTCAAGGCGCTGGTGGCGTTCGATACCACCAGCCGCGAATCCAACCTGCAACTGATCGAATTCGTTCGCGATTATCTTGCCGGTTTCGACGTACCGTGCGCGCTGATCTACAACGATGAGCGCAGCAAAGCCAACCTGTTCGCCACGATCGGCCCGGTGGATCAACCGGGCATTGTGCTGTCCGGGCACACCGATGTAGTGCCGGTCGATGGCCAGCCGTGGACGCTGCCGCCGTTCGCACTGAGCGAGCGCGACGGCAAACTGTTCGGCCGCGGTACGGCGGACATGAAAGGCTATATTGCCTGCGTGCTGGCGTTGGTGCCGGCGCTGGTGCAGGCGTCGTTGCGCCTGCCGGTGCACATTGCCCTGTCTTACGACGAAGAGGTCGGCTGCCTCGGCGTGCGTTCGCTGCTCGAGGTCTTGCAGCAGCGTCCAGTCAAACCGCTGCTGTGCATCATCGGCGAGCCGACCGAACTGAAACCGGTGCTTGGTCACAAGGGCAAACTGGCGATGCGCTGCGATGTGCACGGCCATCCGTGTCATTCGGCCTATGCGCCGCTCGGCGTCAATGCGATTGAATACGCCGCCGAACTGATCGCTGAGCTTGGTCGCCTCGGGCAGCAACTGAAAGCGCCGGAGCATCACGATGCGCGCTTCGACCCGCCCTACAGCACGGTGCAAACCGGTGTGATCAGCGGCGGCAAGGCGTTGAACATCGTGCCTGCCGACTGTCGTTTCGATTTCGAAATCCGCGCCCTGCCCTCGCAGGATCCGGCCCTCGTCGCCCAAGCACTGAAAGCCTACGCCGAACATGAAGTGCTGCCGCGCATGCGTGCGGTCAATGCGCAAAGCGAAATCCGCTTCAGCGAATTATCAGCCTATCCGGGGTTGGTCACCGATGCGCAGAGCCAGGCCGCCGAGCTGATTGCGGCGTTCTGCGGTTCAACGGATTTCGCCACGGTGGCGTTCGGCACGGAAGGCGGACTGTTTGATGCGGCGGGTATCCCGACCGTGGTCTGCGGGCCCGGCAGCATGGATCAGGGCCACAAACCCGATGAGTTTGTCAGCCTCGATCAACTGAAGGCCTGCGACGAAATGCTCCAACGAGTGCTGACATTCATCAGCGATTGAACCGTGGCTCGACTGCTCTCAAGCGTACAGTCGGGCCAGTTCCTCACGACAATGGTCGACAAACAACTGCACCGGTTTGGTCAGTTGCACCCGCCGCAGCCAGGCTGCCGACAATCCCGACCCGGTCACGGTTTCCGCCAGCGGCACGCAGACGACTTTCTGGCCGTCGTAGGTGTAGTCGCTGAACGGTTTGGTGACCAGAATCGAAAAGCCGAAACCGCGCCCGACCATGCCGCGCACCATCTCGATTGATGGGGAGCTGAACACAATGTGCGGGGTCAACCCGCGCTCCTCGAAAATGCTCACGAAGTAGGTTCGGCTCGGCACCACGTCGAGCAGAATCATGGGTTCCAGCACCAGATCATGCAGCGAGACTTTCGCCTGTTGCGCAAAGCGGTGATCCGCCGGGAGCAAGGCGTAAGGCTGCTGCGCGGGCATCAGCGGCGTGGTTTCAATCGTGCTATCGAGATCGTGCTCGAACAGCATCGCCAGGTCGATGCTGCCGGCGGTCAGCGCCTGCACCAGCTCTTGCTGCTCACCGTCGCGAATGCGGATTTCCACCCCCGGCCAGCGTTCCTTGAAACCGGCGATCAGGCGCGGCAGGTACAGCGGCGCGACAGTTTCAAAACAGCCGATATCGATTTGCCCGGCTACCACATCGTTATCGGCCAGAGCGTTCTGTTCGAATTCGTGGGCAACGCGTAACAGCTCCAGCGCCTTGCGGTAGAAGCGTGAGCCGCTGGGCGTCAGCGATACACCCTGGGCGTGATGCCGGATGAACAGCTGCACGCCGAAACTTTCTTCCAGGTGCTTGATCGCCGTGGAGACCGACGGCTGCGCGATGTAGAGCTTGCGCGACGCTTCGGCGACGCTGCCGCAGTCAGCGGTGGTGACGAAGTATTTGAGCTGGCGCAGGTTGTAGGCGGCCATGGGAATCTCCAGAAAATCAAAGGGTCGCAGCCTTCGGCAACTCCTGCACAAAGCGCTGTGAATCCAGATAAGAGAGGAGCCTGAACATACCGGAGCCAGGCCTCACCCGGAGCATATTTTTTTTAAGGTCTGTAGCAACAAACTTACTAATTTATCTCTCGCGGTGCTTTGCACATGATCGCTTCAACAAGAAATGCGCCGCCCGTGCCGGCGCTTGCCGAAGTACGTCCACGTACTCATCCTTGCCTTGGAGTTCGTCATGGCTACCCCTGCAGCAACCTCCGCTCCGCTGATTGAAAAACACACGATAGGATACGTGCCCCCCGAAGATCGCCACGGAAAGGTCAGGGATCTGTTCACGCTCTGGTTCGGCGGCAACATCGCGCCGTTGCCCATCGTTACCGGTGCGCTGGGCGTGCAGTTGTTTCACTTGAATCTGCTCTGGGGCATCGTCGCCATTCTGGTCGGCCATCTGGTCGGTGGCGTGCTGATGGCGCTGCACTCGGCGCAAGGCCCGCAGATGGGCATTCCGCAGATGATCCAGAGTCGCGCGCAGTTCGGCTCCCTCGGCGCGTTGCTGGTGGTGTTGATTGCTGGCGTGATGTACATCGGTTTCTTCGCTTCCAACATCGTCCTGGCCGGCAAGTCGTTGCATGGCGTGGTCGACAGCGTTCCGGTGCCGGTCGGTATCGTCATTGGCGCAGTCGGTTCGGGGATCATCGGTATCATTGGTTATCGCTTTATCCACGTGCTCAACCGCATCGGCACCTGGGTGCTGGGGATCGGCATCGTTGTGGGTTTCGGCTACATCTTCACTCATATTCAAACCGATGACTTCCTCACCCGGGGCAGCTTCAACCTGTCCGGTTGGTTGGCCACCGTGTCGCTGGCCGCGCTGTGGCAGATCGCGTTTGCACCTTACGTGTCCGACTATTCGCGCTACTTGCCGGCCGACGTCAAAGTCTCGTCGACGTTCTGGACCACGTACTTGGGGTCGGCGCTCGGTTCGAGTCTGGCGTTTATTTTCGGCGCCGTCGCGGTGCTGGCGACGCCCGTTGGCATGGACACCATGGATGCAGTAAAACTCGCCACCGGTTCCATTGGCCCGCTGATGCTGGTGCTGTTTCTGCTCAGCGTGATCAGCCACAACGCCCTCAACCTGTACGGCGCGGTGCTGTCGCTGATCACTCTGGTGCAGACCTTCGCCTACCGCTGGATCCCCACCGCCAAGAGCCGCGCAGTGATCTCGATCATCGTGTTGCTGGCTTGCTGCTTTGCCGCCGTCGGTGCCTCGAAAGACTTTATCGGCCACTTCGTCGACATGGTGCTGGTGTTGCTGGTGGTGTTGGTGCCATGGACGGCGATCAACCTGATCGACTTCTATGCGATCCACAAAGGTCAGTACGACATCCAGTCAATCTTCCAGGTCGACGGCGGCATCTACGGCCGCTACAACCCGCAGGCGTTGCTGGCCTACGCGATCGGCATCGCCGTGCAGATCCCGTTCATGAACACGCCGCTGTACGTCGGCCCGGTGTCGGCGCACATCAACGGTGCGGATCTGTCGTGGCTGGTGGGACTGCTGGTGACCTCGCCGCTGTATTTCTGGCTGGCCAATCGCGATACGTCTTACCGTCGACGGATGATGGGCGGCAAACTGGCGGGCAGTCTGTGAGATTGATGCGCTGAAAAAGAAGGCCCGCACTGTGCGGGCCTTCTGCGTTGCGGTGTGGTATTTGTTTACGCCTGACGACGATTGGGTAAGGGACATCCAATGCTGCGAATACTCGGTAAAGCCTCATCGATCAACGTGCGCAAAGTGCTGTGGACTTGCGCTGAATTGCACATTCCTTTCGAGCGTGAAGACTGGGGATCGGGCTTCAGATCGACCAACGATTCGGAGTTTCTCGCGCTCAATCCCTGTGCCATGGTGCCGGTGATTCAGGACGGTGATTTCACACTGTGGGAATCGAACACGATCATTCGTTATCTGGCCGCACGTTATGACGGTTCGCATCTTTATCCGACTGACGCGCAAACCCGAGCGCGGGTGGATCAGTGGATCGACTGGCAAGCGTCGGAGCTGAATCGCTCGTGGTCGTACGCCTTCATGTCGCTGGTGCGCCAGTCGCCCGACTATCAGGACAACGCCGCGCTGGCGAACGGCATTGAGCAGTGGTCGAAGACCATGGCCATCCTCGACCGACAACTGGAAAAAACCGGCGCCTACGTCAGCGGCGAACAGTTTTCCCTGGCGGACATTCCCATCGGACTGTCGGTGAACCGCTGGTTCGAAACGCCACTGGCTCACCCGGATTTTGCCGCAGTGAAAGCCTATTACGAGCGTTTGAGCCTACGTCCCGGCTACGTGCTGCACGGTCGAAACGGTACGCCGTGATCGAGGTTATTTGCCTTTGAACGCCTCACGCCGCGCCTGCCGTTCGGCGGCGTAGGCTGCTTGTGGCTGGCTGATCAGATCTTCCCGACGCAAGGGTTCGCCGCAGTGCTCGCACAGCGGCCCGAGGCCGGCGTCGTGGTTGCAGTTTTTGTGGGTCATGTTCACCGCCACCCCCTCCTCCGGTGCCTTGCACCAGGTCTCTCCCCACGCCCGCAGTGCAATGATCACCGGGTAGAACGCCTCGCCTTTCGCCGTGAGGTGGTACTCGTAGCGTTTCGGCCGTTCGTTGTACAACCGGCGCTCAACCAGCCCCTCCGCTTCCAGGCATTTCAGACGCGCGGCGACCATTTGCGGCGTACCGCCGGTCTGCGCCTGGATCTCGTCATAGCGATGATTGGCCATGAACAACTCGCGCAAAACCAGCACCGTCCAGCGGTCGCCGACAATCGTCTCGGCCCGGGAGATCGGGCACAGCGTGTCAGGAAGACTATCGTTTACTGCCATCAGGGCTTGCCTCTTTTACAGTTACTATGATTATCATATCTACACGATGCCGGGACAAGCCCTGTGCACCGATAATCCCATTGCCGGAGCAAGCCGCCATGTCGAATACCCCCTATCCGCTGGACAGAACCGCCTATCTGTTGGTCGATCCATACAACGATTTTCTTTCGGACGGCGGCAAGATATTCCCGCTGATCAAACCGATGGCTGAACAGAACGGCCTGCTCGACAACCTGCGCAAACTCGACCGCACCGTGCGCGAGCTGAAAATTCCGGTGGTCATCGTACCCCATCACCGCTGGGAAAAAGGCGACTACGAAAGCTGGGATCACCCGACCCCGACCCAATGCAAGATCATGCACATACATCATTTTGCCCGTGGCGAATGGGGCGGCGAATGGCACCCGGATTTCGCCCCGCAAGAGGGCGACATTGTGGTTCAGGAGCACTGGGGCTCCAGTGGTTTCGCCAACACCGACCTGGATTTTCGCCTGAAACAGCAAGACGTCACCCACGTGATCATCGTCGGCCTGTTGGCCAACACCTGCATCGAAGCCACCGCGCGCTATGCCGCGGAACTGGGCTACCACGTCACCCTGGTCCGCGATGCAACGGCGGCCTTCAAAGCGGAAATGATGCACGCCGCCCACGAACTCAACGGCCCGACATTCGCTCACGTCATTGCCAGCACTGACGAACTGATTGCCCGCCTCAAAGCCCAGGGTGAATCGAAATGAGTCTGACCGGCCATTTGCTGATCGGCGCGGCGGATGTTGTCGCCACCGAAGGCACGATGAAAGCGCTGAACCCGGCCAGCAATCAGTTGATTGAACCGGACTTCGCCTTCGGCGGTGCCGCGCAGGTTGATCAGGCAGCGACACTCGCCGATGCGGCATTTGACCGCTACAGCCACACCTCGCTGGCCGAACGCGCGGCTTTCCTCGAGAGCATCGCTGACAACCTCGACGCAGTACGCAGCGAACTGGCGGCACGCGCGGCACTGGAAACCGGACTGCCCGAAGCTCAGCTTGAGGGCGAAGCTTTGCGAGCAGCGACCCAGTTCCGCCAGTTCGCCGACGTGGTGCGCCGGGGCCGCTTTCTGCAACTGGCCATCGACCCGGCGCAACCCCAGCGTCAGCCGCGCCCACGGATGGATCATCGCCTGCAAAAAATCGCCATCGGCCCGGTGGCGATTTTCGGCGCGAGCAACTTTCCGATTTCCTACTCGGTGGCGGGTGGCGACACCGCGTCAGCATTGGCGGCCGGCGCCACCGTGATTCTCAAGGCACACAACGCGCATCCCGGCGCTTCAGAAATCCAGGCGCGGGCCATTCGCAAAGCCGTGCAGGCGCATGGTTTGCCCGAAGGCGTTTTTTCAATGGTGCGTGGCGGCGGCAATGCCATTGGCGAAGCGCTGGTCGATCATCCGTTGATCAAAGCCGTGACCTTCACCGGCTCCGAACCGGGCGGCATGGCACTCTATCGCCGCACGCAATTGCGCCCCGAGCCAATCCCGGTGTTCACCGAAATGACCAGCGTCAACCCGACCTTCATCCTGCCCGAGGCGCTGGCGGCTCGCGGCGCCGAAATCGGCGACGGCTTCATCGAACGGATGCTGGTCAACGTCGGGCAGGCCTGTTTGTGTCCGTCGATCCTGATTGCCATCCGCGGTGCGGGGTTTGATGAACTGCGCAACGCCATGCGTAAACGGGTCAGCGAGGCACCGGCACGGACAATGCTGACGCCGGGTATTCATGGCGCCTACGTTGAGGGTCTGGTGGCAATGGAAAGTGCCGGCGCGCAGGTGATCGCGGCAAGCACATCGGGCGATGCCCCGCTCGCCGGGCGTGCTGCGTTGCTGGAAGTCGAGGGACACCAATTGCTCAGCGAACCGGGGTTGGCCCACGAAGTGTTCGGCCCGTCGGCGCTATTGGTTGCTGTCAACGATGAAGTCGAGTTGCTGGCCGTCGCCCGTTCGTTCAAGGGGCAGCTCAGCGCGGCGATTCACCTTGAAAATGTCGATCTGGAATTGGCGCGGCGCCTGCTGCCGATCCTCGAACGGCGCACCGGACGCATCGTGGTCAACGCCTTCGCCCACCCACAGGAAGTGACCTTTGCTACGGTGCACGGTGGCCCTTTTCCGGCCACATCGGACAGCCGCTTCACGTCGGTCGGCATGACCTCGATCGAGCGCTTCTTGCGGCCCGTGGCTTATCAGGGGTTTCCGGATGAGTTGTTGCCAGAGGTATTGCGCGAGAGTAATCCGCTGAAACTGCCGCGCAGCGTCGACGGGCGATAACGGCGATCAAGTGCGCGGCAGACGCGATCATGCATCTGCCCGCACCACACCGCGCTCTTCCAGCAAACGCACAAACATGCTCAGACTGCGCGACACCGTGCCCCGCCGCCACACCAGCCAAGTGGTCAGATAACGAAAGTCCGCCGCCAATGGCCAGACGCTGACCGTGGCACTGCCGGGCATGCTCTGCAGCATTTTGCGCGGCATCAGTGCCAGGCCAGCACCGGCGCTGACGCAGGCGAGCATGCCGTGATAGGACTCCATTTCAAAGATCTTGCCCGGTACGGCGGCGTCGGTGCTGAACCATTTTTCGAAGTGGTGACGGTAGGAGCAGTTGGAACGGAAGGCATAAATGTTCTCGCCATTTACGTCCGCTGCGCGCTTGACGGGCGCGTGATTGATCGGGGCGATAATGACCATTTCTTCCTCGAATGCCGGCACGCCTTCGAGCGTCGGATGCAGCACCGGGCCGTCGACAAACGCTGCGGCCAGGCGCCCGGACAGCACGCCGTCGATCATCGTCCCCGATGGCCCCGTCGAGAGGTCGAGGTCGACTTTCGGGTGCAACTGGTTGTATGCCGCGAGCAATTCGGGAATGCGCACCGCCGCGGTGCTTTCCAGCGAACCTAACGGAAACGCGCCCTGCGGTTCTTCCCCCGCCACCGTCGCACGTGCCTCCTGCACCAGATCGAGAATGCGCCGCGCGTATTCGAGAAAACTCCACCCCGCCGGTGACAAACGCAAGCGGCTTTTCTCGCGGATAAACAGATCAACGCCCAGATCCTGCTCAAGCTGCTTGATCCGAGTGGTCAGGTTCGACGGCACGCGATGGATCTGCGCGGCGGCGGCGCTGATGCTGCCGTGTTCGGCAACGGCTTTGAAGATTTCCAGCTGCACCAGATCCACAGTCATTCTCCAATCGTGAAAGAAACGATCTTTATTATTCAGTTTCCAGAAAACAAACACCACCCTACTCTAGGCTCATCCGACGAACATGCAGGACGACGCCATGAGCCAGATTTCCAGCCAGACCCACGCCATCTCGATCAACCCCGCCAACGGCGAACAGATCGGTCTTTACGCGTTTGAATCCGCCGCCGCGCTCGACGCCGCACTGACCCGCGCCGCTTATGGTTTCGGCAAATGGAAGCGCAAGCCGCTGCAAGATCGCTCGCGCTTATTGACCGCCCTCGCCGGGGCGTTGCGTGAAACCAGCGAAGCCATGGCCACGATGATCACCCAGGAAATGGGCAAGCCGATCGCTCAGGCCCGCGGTGAAATCGAGAAATGCGCCAAGCTCTGCGAGTGGTACGCCGAACACGGCCCGGCCATGCTCGACGCTGAGCCGACGCAGGTTGAAGGTGGCAAGGCACGCATCGAGTACCGTCCGCTCGGCCCGATTCTCGCGGTGATGCCGTGGAACTTCCCGATCTGGCAAGTGCTGCGCGGTGCCGTACCGGCGCTGATCGCCGGCAACACGTACGTGCTCAAACATGCGCCGAACGTGATGGGCAGCGCCTATCTGTTGCGCGACGCGTTTACTCGCGCCGGTTTCGCCGAGGGTGTTTTTGAGGTGATCAACGTCACCCCGGAAGGCGTTTCCACTGCGATTGCCGACCCGCGCATCGCCGCTGTAACGCTGACCGGCAGCGTGCGTGCCGGTATGGCGATCGGTGCTCAGGCCGGTGCCGCGCTGAAGAAATGCGTGCTGGAACTGGGTGGTTCCGATCCATTCATCGTACTCAACGACGCCGATCTGGACGAAGCGGTACAAGCCGCCGTCATCGGTCGCTACCAGAACTCCGGTCAGGTTTGCGCCGCTGCGAAGCGCCTGATCATCGAAGAAGGCGTGGTCGAAGAATTCACCCGTAAATTCGTTGAGGCCACGCGCAAGTTGAAGGTCGGCGATCCGTTGTCTGCCGAAACCTACATCGGTCCGATGGCGCGTTTCGACCTGCGTGATGAACTCGATCAGCAAGTGCGCGACACCCTGGAAGAAGGCGCAACGCTGTTGCTTGGCGGCGGCAAGTCCGAAGGCCCGGGCAACTACTACGAGCCGACCGTACTGGCCGATGTCACCGACCGCATGACCTCGTTCAAACAGGAACTGTTTGGCCCGGTCGCGTCGATCATCACCGCCCGCGATTGCGCGCATGCCGTGGCCTTGGCCAACGACAGCGAGTTCGGCCTGACCGCGACCATTTACACCGCCAACGTGGCACTGGCCCAGCAACTGACCAGCGAACTGGACACCGGCGGCGTGTTCATCAACGGCTACTCCGCCAGCGACCCGCGCGTGACCTTTGGCGGCGTGAAGAAGAGCGGTTTCGGCCGTGAGCTGTCGCACTTCGGCGTGCGCGAATTCTGCAACGCCCAGACCGTTTGGCTGGATCGCAAATAACCCAGACACCGGAAAACCCTGTAGGAGTGAGCCTGCTCGCGATGAGGCCGGCCCAGTCAACATCTCCATTGTCTGAACCACCGACATCGCGAGCAGGCTCACTCCTACATTGGGTTTATGCGGCAGCCTGTTGTGGCTCTGCAACGCTGCGATCCTTGCTCAACAATCCCAGCACCACCGCCGCCGATGCGAGGGTGATCACCGTCAGGATGTGCAGCAGATACTGAAACGCCGCCGCATAACCTTGCACCAAACGTTCGTTGGCCAGCCCCGGAACGGTGTTGATCGCATGGGCCATATCACCCGTGGTCACCCGGTGCGCGGTCTCGCCAATCAGCGACGCCTCGGCGCTACCCGCCACCACGTGCACGGCACTCGACAGATCAGCGTGGAGCAGTGACGCCAGCACCGCCGCGACAATCGCCAGGGCAATGCCCTCACCCGCCACGCGCACGGTACTGAAGATGCCCGCTGCCATGCCGGCGCGTTCTTTCGGCACGACACTGACCGACAAACCATCCATCAGCCCCCACGGCAAACCGGCGCCAATGCCGATCAGCAGCATCGGCACCACCAGCGCAAATTTCGCGTCACCGACGTTGTACAGACTCAGCCAATGCAGGCCCACGGCAGCAATCAGGAACCCCGCGCCAGACAAGATGCCAGCGGAAACAAAACGCGCCAGCGAGGCCGCCAGCATCGGCACCACCAGCATCGGTGCGGACAACGCCAGCAACAGCAGACCGGCATCGATCTCGCTCAAGCCCTCAACGCCGATGAAGCGCAGCGGCAACATCACCACCAGCACGATGTAGCAGAAACACGTGCCGATCGGCAGCATCTGCACGCCAATGAATCGCGGATAACGGAACAGGGTCAGATCGAGCATCGGCCGCTCGACACGCATTTCGACGAGTACGAACGCCGCCAGCAACACCGCCGAAGCGCCCAGCAAACCGATCACCAGCGGGCTGTCCCAACCACTGTCCGGCGCCTGGATCAGGCCAAACGTGAACAGCGCCAGCATGGCGCTGAACAGCAGCGTGCCTGGCCAATCCAGACCTTTGGCATCGGGATCGCGGGTTTCGCGCATACGCGGCACAGCGAAGACCATCGCGATCATGCCGATCAACGCGGTAAAGACAAAAATTGCCCGCCAGTTGAAGGCCTCGATCAGCGCACCCGCCACCAACGGCCCGAATGCCAGACCAATACCGAACGTCGTACCGAGCACGCTGTAAGCCCGGGTCCGGGCATGCCCTTCGAACTCCTGCGCCAGCGCCGCCGAACCACTGGCCAGCGCCGCCGCCCCCGCCACACCTTGTATGGCGCGCAACACATCCAGCCAGAACACCGAAGGCGCCAGACTCTGCGCAAACGACGCGGCGGTGAACAGCAACATACCGAAGGTGAACAGGCGTTTGCGTCCGTACACGTCAGCCAATGCGCCGGCGGCCATCAGCAAACTGCCGAACGACAGCATGAACGCATTGGTGATCCAGGTCAGCGCCACCGGACTGCCGCCCAAGTCCCGGCCGATGGCCGGTGTCGCTACCGCGCCGCCAGTAAAACTTAACGGCAGGACCAGTGCCGAAAGGCAAACCGCCGCGAGTATGAGCAACTTGTCGCGCCCTCCGTGCAGCTGAGTTACAGAAATCATCCGTTCCATCCTTTGAGAAATCACAAAGCTGCGTTGTGCAGCGAACAAGGCGCGAAATACACAGAAAAATCCACCGAAGTTTGCGCACGAAAAAGATGAGAGCGAGCAGCCTCGCTCTCACAGCTCCGGCGTTCAGTGGGCGAAATCGGTGGACAGCGCCAGCTCATTCCACTCGGCCAGTTCTTGCGCCACCAGCCGATTCTTCGCCTCGATGCGCGCCACCGTGTCACTTCCCAGCGCCAGGCGCTGCGGCGGATTCGGTGCATTGACCAGCGCCAGCATCGCCTCGGCAAACTTCTGCGGATCACCCGGTTGTGCATGATTGGCCGCTTCGGCGAATGCACGCATCTTGCCCACGGTTTCGGCGTAGTCCGGCAGCAACAACGCGGTTTTGATCAACGACTGCTCATCAAGGAAATCGGTGCGAAAGAAACCCGGCTCGACCACCGTGGCTTGAATGCCCAGCGGCGCCAGTTCCTGATGCAACGCTTCGGTGATGCCTTCGACGGCAAATTTGGTCGAGCCGTAAACACCCCAGCCCATGTAAGCCTGGTAGCCGCCGATCGACGAGATGTTGATCACCCGGCCACTGCGTTGTGCACGCATGTGTGGCAGCACGGCGCGGGTGACGTTGAGCAGGCCGAACACATTGGTCGCGAACAGGCGCTCGGTCTCGCTGGCGCTGGTTTCTTCGACGGCGCCGAGCACACCAAAACCGGCGTTGTTGATCAGCACATCGATGCGGCCAAAACGCTTGATCCCTTCAGCGACCGCTTGATGCGCTTCGTCCTCGCGGGTGACGTCGAGACGCACCGCCAGCAGGTTCGGTTGCTCGCCGAGGCGCTCGATAATGTCTTGCGGATTACGTGCGGTGGCGATCACCGCGTCGCCGGCACTCAAGGCGCGTTCTGCGATGAGGGTGCCAAAACCACGTGAAGCGCCAGTAATAAACCAGGTACGCATTTCAACTCCTCCTGTCTGCGACCTTTGGCGAGGGTGCCAGGTCTTCTTGATGAGTTGATGCGACTTTAAGGCCGTGCTACTGATGTGATAATCCCAACAATTTTGCATGGCTTTGTGAAAGGCATTCACAGATGAAATCACCTTCGGCAGCAGATCTGTCCGTATTCCTGTGTACCGCGCAGCATCTGAATTTCAGCAAAGCGGCCATTGAGCTGGGCCTCACGCCTTCCGCCCTGAGCCATTCGGTGAAGGCCCTGGAAAACCGCCTGGGCGTACGCCTGTTCAATCGCACCACTCGCAGCGTGGCATTGACCGAGGCTGGCGAGCGCCTGTATGCCCGACTGAAACCGGCATTCCGCGACATCGACGATGCTTTGGAAGACCTCAACCATTTCCGCGATAAACCCTCGGGCAATCTGCGCATCACCTGCGGGCGGCAAGCCTGCGAACTGGTGTTACTGCCGATTGCCAGTGAGTTTTTGCAGGTGTATCCAGACATTCGTCTGGAAGTGGTCGAGAGCGATGCGCTGCTGGATATCGTCGCCAACGGCTTCGATGCCGGCGTGCGCTTCGGTGATCGCCTTGAGGCCGACATGGTGTCGCTGCCGATCGGCCCGACAATGCGCTCGGTGGTGGTTGGCTCGCCGGCCTTTTTTGCACGTCACGCGGCACCGCAAAAACCCGAGGACCTGCACGGACTCCCGTGCATCCGCCACCGCTTTCCCAGCGGCTCGATGTACCACTGGGAACTCGAACGCGGCGGCATCGCCCAGGAAATCGAGGTCAACGGCCCGCTGACCCTCGGTGACGTCAGCCTGATGGTCGGCCCCGCGCTGCAAGGGCTGGGCCTGGCCTATGTGTTCGAAGACATGGTCAGCGAACACCTCGCCAGCGGGCGCCTTGTGCAAGTGCTGGCAGACTGGTGCCCGTACTATCCAGGTCTGCACCTGTACTACCCGAGCCGCCGTTATGTGCCGGCAGCGCTGAAGGCGTTTATCGACTTCGTGCGCAACCGGCACTAGCGCTTACAGGTACTTCAACCAGGCGATGTCGCGACGACGGGCCTTCAACGCCGAGAACCAGCGCACGACCGGGAACAGCGCAATTGACAGAAGCGCTGCCGCCAGCCAGATCGCCGCCACTGACGAGAAGCCAAAATAGCTGCCCTGATTCAGTCCGAACAGGGCCACACCGATCAGGTACAACACCTTCAGCGCGTACAGGTGCAGCAGGTAGAAAAACATCGGTGCCGAACCGAACACCGTCAGCCAACGAATCCAGCGACGGCCCTGCACACGCTCGAAGGCCAGTAGCAGCAACAGCCCGACGCTCACGGTCAGCGCGATAAACAGCAACGACGGTGGGTACTTGGTGATGTTGAAAAAGCTCATCAGGGTTTGCACCGACGTGTCGCCCACGGCCCATGGTTTTTCGCCATAGCCGTTGATCAGCCGCAACCCGACAAAGCCAAGCAGCCCTGCGCTCCCCGCGATCAGCAGTTGCCACTGACGCAAACCCGCTTCAACGCCGCGAGCAAACCACGGCCCCAGCGCATAGCCCAGACCGATCACACCGATCCACGGCAACAACGGATAGGAGGTGCGCAAACGCAGAGTGTCGCTGACGTCGATCCAGCCGCGATCATGCAAAATCGCCCACGGTACATGCAGCGCCGACTCCACTGGAAAATGCACGGCGTCGAGCAGGTTGTGTCCGGCGATGATCGTCAGGCTCAACGTCAGCAGCAGCCAGCGCGGCAGCCAGACCAGCAGCGACAAGGCAATCATGCTCAAGCCGATCGCCCAGATCACTTGCAGATAAATCACAGTCGGTGGCAACTGGAAGGTCCACGCAAAGTTCACCAGGGTGAATTCCAGCAACACCAGAAACAGACCACGCTTGAACAGAAAGGCGCTGACATCAGACTTTCCCGCGTACTTTTCGCCGAACAACCACGCCGACAATCCGGTCAGCAGCACAAACACCGGCGCACACAAATGCGCCAACGTGCGGCTGAAAAACAGCGCCGGCTCGGTGCTGGCAATGTCCATCGGGTCGCTGACCTGACGGTGCAGCAAAAAGGTTTCGCGCACGTGGTCGAGCAGCATGAACAGAATGACCAGGCCTCTTAAGGCGTCAATGGACAGTAGCCGGCCAGTGGCTAACGGGGCAGAACGAGGGAGCACAATCGTCATGAGCATTTCGCAATCGAAGGGATAACAGCAGGTGCCCAGCAGGAACACCGCTAAAAATTCGCGTTACCTTATAACAATAAACAGTAAAAACCCAAGCTCGATCGATAGTGATTCTCAGAAACCTCAGCCGCACAAGTTGCCCAATAGCCTCAGGCTTCTATAGTGATCAAGTCCCCTGCCCTTGCGGCTTGCTGTCGAGCGTTGTCCATGGTCAACACCGAACACCTGATCATTTGCGAGCACTGCGATTGTGTGTACGAAAAAGCCGTGCTGGCCAAACACCAGAAAACCTCGTGCGTGCGCTGCGGCGGCGTCCTCCAGCGCTTCAACGGTTTGACCGTCGAACAGCGTCTGGCCCTGACGTTCACGGCGGCGATGCTGTGGTTGTTTGCCAACTTCTACCCGGTGATGAGCATCAGTCTCAAAGGCCTGAAAAACAGCGCGACGCTGTGGGATTCGGTGCTGGCGCTGAGTCAGGGGCCGATCACGTTCATGGCGATGGTCGCGGCGATTTCGATCATCATTGCCCCGGCGTTTCAACTGGTGCTGCTGATCTGGGTGCTCAGCTTCGCGCTGTCCTCACGACGTGCGCCGGGCTTCAAGCTGTGCATGCGCTGGCTGGAAACCCTGCGGCCGTGGAGCATGCTCGAAGTCTGCTTGCTGGGGGCGATGGTGGCGGTGTTCAAACTGGCTGGACTGCTCGACGTGTTGCCCGGCATCGGCCTGTTCGCGCTGGCCGTGCTGAGCCTGATGATGATCAGGATTGCCGGCCGCGACATTCGCGACCTCTGGGACATTCTATGAAACGGCCACCGACTGCCAGCGAACTCAATCTGTGCCTGTGCCACAGCTGCGGACTGGCCTGCGACATGACCGACGAGCCGCATGAATGCCCGCGTTGCGACGCGCCACTGCACCGGCGCAAAACCAACTCGCTGGCCCGCACTTGGGCGTACATGCTCGCGGCGCTGGCGTTTTACGTGCCGGCCAATCTGCTGCCGGTGATGAACACCACCATGCTCGGCAGCGGCGCCGACAGCACGATCATGAGCGGCGTGCTGGAGTTCTGGGAGCACGGCGCGTGGGACATCGCGCTGATCATTTTCATCGCCAGTATCGCCGTGCCGGGAGTCAAGTTCGTCGCCCTGACGCTGCTGCTGATGACCGTGCAGCGCGACAGCGCCTGGGCGCGTAAAGAGCGCTCGAAGCTATTCCGCTTCGTCGAGCTGATCGGCTATTGGTCGATGCTCGACGTGTTGGTGGTGGCGCTGGTCGCAGCATTGGTGAAGTTTCAGGCGCTGGGCGATATCGAGCCTCGACCGGGCATTCTGTTTTTCGGCCTGGTCGTGGTGTTCACCATGCTCGCAGCGATGAGTTTCGATCCGCGCCTGATCTGGGACAAGGACACGGACGAATCCCTCAGCGACGCTGAACCTCAAGCAGCACCTGCAACGGATGGCGCAGTGCCTGATCCGACTGGCGCTTGACCTGACTGCGGCAGGAATAGCCCGTGGCCAGTGCTTCGCCCTGCTCTGTCGGCGCGTCTATCTGACGTGCCCACGACTGCTCGTAGATCACCGCTGAGGTTTGGCGATTGCGCGCTTCGTGGCCATACGTGCCGGACATGCCGCAGCAACCGGTGGCTTGCGTCGCCAACCTCAAACCGGCTCGCTCGAACAGCTGTTCCCACTGACGGGTCGCGGCTGGGGCGTTGGTTTTCTCGGTGCAATGGGCGAGCAGTCGGAACGCTGCGGTTTTATCCTGCGCCGCCTGCTCCGGCATCACCTTGAGCAACCACTCCTGAACCAATGCCACCTCCGGGCATTGCTGCATGCCCGGCACTTTCAGGTATTCCTGGCGATACACCAGCGTCATGGCCGGATCGAGGCCCAGCAACGGCACGCCCACATCGGCCAACTCACGCAACTGCCGCGCATTGCGCAACGCCGCGCGGTTGAATGCCGAGAGGAAGCCCTGCACATGCAAAGGCTTGCCGTTGGCGCTGAACGGCGCGAGATAAATCTGATAACCCAGACGCGAAATCAACTCGACCATATCGGCCAACAATGGCGCTTCGAAGTAGCGGGTGAACGCGTCCTGCACGATGACCACACTGCGCGCACGTTGCGCCTCGGTCAGCGCCGACAACGTCGAAACCTTCGCCGGTTGCACCTGCCAACGGCGCATCGCCGCATGGAAATCAAAACGACTGAGCAACGGCACGTCGATCATGCCGCCGACCCGTTCCAGCAAGCTGCGAATGAATGCAGCGCCCATCAAACCGTTGTACAGCGCCGGAATCCGCGCCATGTACGGGATGCTGTACTCCAGCGAGGCGATCAGATAATCACGCGCCGGACGCAGATAACGGCTGTGATACAGCTCGAGAAAGCGCGAACGAAACTCCGGCACGTTGACCTTCACCGGGCACTGCCCTGCGCAGGATTTGCACGCCAGGCAACCGGCCATGGCGTCGTAGACTTCATGGGAGAAGTCCTCGGCCTGCGTACGGCTGTTGCGCCAGCGCTGCCACAGCGTGCTGAAAAACGCCGGCTTGCGAATCGCATCGGACAACACATCAACGCCCGCCTCGCCCTGCAAACGCAGCCACTCACGGATCAACGAGGCGCGGCCCTTGGGCGACTGAGCGCGTTCACGGGTGGCTTTCCATGACGGGCACATCGCGTCATCGGGATCGAAGTTGTAGCAGGCGCCGTTGCCGTTGCAATGCATGGCCGCGCCGTAGCTTTGCCAGACCTTTTCGTCGATCTGCCGGTCGAGTTCGCCGCGCAGAGTCACTTCGTCGATTTTCAGCAGTGCGGCGCCGGTGTTGGCCGGGGTGGCGATCTTGCCCGGGTTGAACTGGTTGAACGGGTCGAACGCGGCCTTCAAGGCTTGCAGCGCCGGGTAGAGTTCACCGAAGAAGGCCGGTGCGTATTCCGAGCGCAGGCCTTTGCCGTGTTCGCCCCACAACAGGCCACCGTAACGCTGGGTCAGCGCCGCGACGCCATCGGACACAGGGCGCACCAGCGCCGCTTGCTGCGGATCTTTCATGTCGAGAATCGGCCGCACGTGCAGCACGCCCGCATCGACGTGACCGAACATGCCGTACTGCAAACCGTGGCTGTCGAGCAAATCGCGCAACTCGGCGATGTACTCGGCCAAGTGCTGCGGTGGCACCGCGGTGTCTTCGACAAACGGCTGCGGCCGCGCTTCACCGGCGACGTTGCCGAGCAGGCCCACCGCACGTTTGCGCATGCCGTAGACCTTGTTTACCGCTGCGTGGCCGACCGCCAGCGTGTGGCCCAGGCGCTCAACGGTTTGATCGCGGCTCAGGTGTTCGACGAACGCTTCGACCCGGCGCTGCAAATCCTCCGGATCGTCGCCGCAGAACTCCACCAGATTGATGCCCAGGGTCGGGCGCTCGGCGCTTTCCGGGAAATACTCGGCGACGCCGTGCCAGACGATGTCCTGCATTGCCAGCAGCAAGACTTTCGAGTCGACGGTTTCGATTGACAACGGCTTGAGCGCCATCAAGGCACGGGCATCGCGCAACGCGTCCATGAACCCGGCGTAACGGATGTTCACCAACATCGTGTGTTTGGGAATCGGCAGTACGTTCAGCCGGGCCTCGACGACAAATCCCAGCGAACCTTCCGCGCCGCACAGCACGCTGTTGAGGTTGAAACGGTTGTCCGCCTCACGCAAGTGCGCCAGGTCATAACCGGTCAGGCAGCGGTTGAGATCGGGGAAACGCTCTTTGATCAGCTCGCCCTGCTCATCAATGATCTGCCGCGCGCAGCGATAGACCTCACCAACGCGATCTTCACGGGCGCACAACGCTTCAAGCTCAGTTTCCTCAAGGGGCAAACCGTGCAGACGCTCACCGCCGCGCAACACCATGTCGAGTTCGAGCACATGGTCGCGGGTCTTGCCGTAGGTGCAACTGCCCTGGCCACTGGCGTCGGTGTTGATCATGCCGCCGACGGTGGCGCGGTTGGAGGTCGACAGCTCCGGGGCGAAAAACAGCCCGGCGGATTTCAGCGCGGCATTGAGCTGATCCTTGACCACCCCGGCCTGTACGCGTACCCAGCGTTCCTCAACATTGATTTCGAGGATGCGGTTCATGTGCCGCGACAGATCGACGACGATGCCGTCGGTCAGCGATTGGCCGTTGGTGCCGGTGCCACCGCCGCGCGGAGTGATCACCACTTGCTGATACGCCGGCTCGGCGATCAACCGCGCCACCCGCGCCACGTCCTCGGCGTCCAGCGGAAACACCGCTGCTTGCGGTAGGCGCTGATAGATCGAATTGTCAGTCGCCAATACCACACGACTGGCGTAATCGGCGCTGATTTCACCGCGAAAGCCGCTGGCTTTCAGGGCTTCGAGGAACTGTTGGTAATCGCTGGTCAGGGCTTTGGCGGGGGACAGCTGGGCAATCATCGGTCAGGTCATCTCGGTCAAATCGGGCCGCGTGGCGGTAAACAGTTGTACGCAACGAATGATTGCGTCAGGCTCCGCCATCTCATGGTGCCCATGTTCATTGCTGGCGAACGCCGGGACAACCGTAAATTCGACCCGCTATTGATGACTTTTACGAATGAATCCGCGCACACTCACCCCTTCCATGTCGTTATTGCTGGCTTTCGAGGCCGCCGCGCGCCATGAAAGCTACACCCGCGCCGCCCATGAATTGTCGTTGACGCAGAGTGCGGTCAGCCGTCAGGTGCAGATTCTCGAGAAGATGCTCGGCATGCGCTTGTTCACTCGCGAAGGCCGGCAAGTGGTACTGACCGATGTCGGGCGCATGTATCAGCGCGAACTCGCCGAAGCGCTTGGGCAGATTCGCAGCGCGACCTTGCAGGCCATGGCGTTCGGCTCGGGTATTCACAGCTTGCGCCTGGCGACGCTGCCGACCTTCGGCTCGAAATGGTTGCTGCCACGGTTGAAGGATTTCTACACCGCGCACCCGGGCATGACCGTGCATTTGCATTCGCGCATCGAAGCAATCGACTTCGATACCAGCGAAATCGATGCGGCGATCTGCGTCGGCGGCGGTGACTGGCCGGGGCTGAGCGCCCTGCCCTTGCACACCGAGGAACTGGTGGTGATCGCCAGTGCGCAACTGTCCGATGCTGAGCGCGACGACGCCGAACAACACATCGCCGGGCAACTGCTGCTCAACGTCAGCAGCAATGCACAGGCGTGGGCGGAATGGTTCAGCCATCACGGTTTGCCGCATCGCAGCATGCGCATCGGGCCGAGCTTTGAAATGACCTCGCACTTGATTCAAGCGGTGCGGGCCAATATTGGCGTGGGTTTGGTGCCGCGAATTCTGGTCGAAGATGAGTTGTTGAATGGTGAACTGCTGCAACTGGGTGAGCCGATTACCAGTCGACGCAGCTATTACCTGGTGTATCCGCCGCGTAATGAGAATTTGCCGTCGCTGAAAGCGTTTCGGGATTGGCTGGTGCATACACTCTGAAAGAATGAGTTGCCGCCATTCGCGAGCAGGCTCGCTCCCACACCTTGGAATGCATTTCCCCTGTGGGAGCGAGCCTGCTCGCGAAGAGGCCGGCAATGGCAACCTCAAAATCTCGGTTTAACCGCTTTCCAATCCGGCTTGTACCGTTGCATCTGCCGCACATCATCACGCTGACGAATCCCGCACGTCAGGTACTGATCATGCAGCTTGCCCAACTGCTCATGGTCCAGCTCCAGCCCAAGCCCCGGTGCGCGGGTGATCTTCACGCAGCCATCGACAATCGGCAGTTTGCCGCCCTTGATCACTTCTTCATCCGGCTCCTGCCACGGGTAATGGGTGTCGCAGGCGTAATCCAGATTCGGCACCGCCGCCGCGACATGCGCCATCGCCATCAGGCTGATGCCCAGGTGCGAATTGGAATGCATCGACACACCAACGCCGAACACATCGCACATCTTCGCCAGCGTCTGCGTGTCGCGCAGGCCGCCCCAGTAATGGTGGTCGGCAAGGACGATCTGCACGCTGTTTTGCGCGATGCTGCGGCGAAACTCGTCGAAATCGGTGACCACCATATTGGTCGCCAGCGGCAGACCGGTGCGCTTGTGCAGCTCAGCCATGCCGTCGAGGCCAGGGGTCGGGTCTTCGTAATATTGCAGATCATCGCCAAGCAACTCGGCCATGCGAATCGAGGTTTCCAGCGACCAGTTGCCGTTCGGATCGATGCGCAACGGGTAACCCGGGAAGGCCTTTTTCAACGCCTTGATGCACGCCACTTCATGCTCCGGCGGCAACGTACCGGCCTTGAGCTTGATGCTCTTGAAACCGTACGCCTCGATCATCCGCGCGGCCTGCGCAACGATCTGCTGCTCGCTGAGTGCTTCGCCCCAGTTGTCCGGTTTGTACGGCGAATCGACATGTTGTGCGTACTTGAAGAACAGGTAAGCGCTGAAAGGCACTTCATCACGAATCGCGCCACCGAGCAGATCCACCAGCGGCACATTCAGGTAATGCGCCTGCAAATCGAGAAACGCCACTTCGAACGCCGAATAGGCATTGCTCACCGCTTTGCTGGCGTGGGAACCGGGCGCCAGTTCGGCACCGGCAAGACTGGCCGGTTTGTTCGCAGCAACGGTGGCCTGCACGATCGCGCGTAACTGGTTGAGGTTGAACGGATCGAGGCCGATCAGCTGCGCCTGCAACTGCTGCTGAATCGCCAGCGCCGGGGCATCGCCATAGCTTTCGCCGAGGCCGATGTAGCCGTTGTCGCTTTCGATCTCGATGATCGAGCGCAGGGCGAAGGGTTCGTGGATGCCGCTGGCGTTGAGCAGCGGCGGATCGCGGAAGGCAATCGGGGTCACAGTTACGCGGGTGATTTTCAAGATAACGCTCCTGACAGATCAACAATCAATTCAGTGGCTCGCGGCCGGGCTGGCCGTCGCAACAACGGCGGTGACCTCATGCGGCTTTGCGAGGTTTTTGCCTTTCGCGCCAGGCGCCGTGCGGGCAAAAAAGATCACCACCGCAGCGACCAGTGACGTCGCCGCCAGGCCATAAAGTCCGCCCTCGATGGAGCCGGTGGTTTCTTCGAGGATGCCGAACGCCGTCGGCGCAACGAAACCGCCGAGGTTGCCGATGGAGTTGATCAGCGCGATCACTGCAGCGGCGATACGCGCATCCAGATAGCTTTGCGGGATCGGCCAGAACAGTGCCGATGCAGCCTTGAAACCGATGGCGGCGAAACAGATGGCGACGAAGGCGAAAATCGGCCCGCCAGTGGTTGACATGAACATGCCGATCGCCGCGATCACCAGCGTCAGCGCGACCCAGGCTTGCTGGAATTTCCACTTGCCAGCCATCGCCGCGAAACCGTACATGGCGACAATCGAAATGATCCACGGGATCGAATTGAGCAGACCGACCTGGAAGTCGCCGAGATTGCCCATCTTCTTGATCATGCTTGGCAGCCAGAACGTCGCGCCGTAAATGGTCAGGGCAATGGAGAAGTAGATGAAGCAGAACAGCGCAATCTGCCGGTCCGCCAACAGCTTGAACATCGACGGCTTGGCCACCTGCGACGCCTCACGAGCGCGCTGTTCCTCGGCAATCGCCGCCACCAGCGCTTCGCGTTCTTCTTCGCTCAACCACTTGGCCTGACGCGGATGCGATTGCAGCCAGAACCATACGAATGCGCATAGCACCACCGACGCCGCGCCTTCGATCAGGAACATCCACTGCCAGCCATGCAGGCCCAGACCGCTGATATGCAGCAACGCACCGGACACCGGGCCGGAGATCACCGAAGCAATCGCCGAACCGCTGAGAAACACTGCCATGGTCTTGCCGCGCTCGGAGGCCGGCAGCCACTGGGTGAAGTAATAAATGATCCCCGGAAAGAACCCCGCCTCCGCTGCGCCGAGAATAAAGCGCAGCACATAGAAACTGGTTTCACCTCTGACGAACGCCATGGCCATGGCCGCTGCGCCCCAGGTGAACATGATCCGCGTCAACCAGACCCGCGCGCCGTAACGTTGCAGGAGCATGTTGGACGGCACTTCGAAAAGCGCATAACCGATAAAGAACAAACCGGCGCCGAGGCCATAAGCCGCAGCGCCGATGCCCAGATCGGTCTCCAGGTGACTGCGCACAAAACCGATGTTGACCCGATCGATGTAGTTGACGATGAACATCACCACGAACAGCGGCAGCACGTGGCGCTTGACCTTGGCGGCGGCACGGGCGAGAACCGTGACGTCCAGCGGACTCTGGAGGGTTTTCAAGGGCGACTCCCGATCTTGTTTTTTTAGGGATGGCGTAAAGCGATGGGCCGATCATGGACGGCGATCATTGATCCCGTCTAATCTAACTTGGCATTCGATTGATACCCGGATTAGATCAATGTTCGAACTGACCCAACTGCGCTGCTTCACCACCGTCGCCACCGAACTCAACTTTCGCCGCGCCGCCGAGCGACTAAACATGACGCAGCCGCCGCTGAGTCGGCAGATTCAATTGCTCGAGCATCACCTCGGTGTCGAACTGTTTACCCGCAGCACCCGTAGCGTCGCCTTGACCGCCGCCGGCCGTGCATTTTTCATCGAAGCACAGAACCTGCTGGAGCGCGCGCAGCAGGCAGCCGTCACCGCCCGACGGTTTGCCGAGGGCGATATCGGCTCGGTGAACATCAGTTTTGTCGGCAGCGCGGTGTATGAGTTTCTGCCCAAGGTGATCGCCGAGGCGCGACTGAAACAGCCGCAGGTGAAAATCGATCTGTCGGAAATGAACACTTACCAGCAACACGAAGCCCTGCGCGCCCGCCGCATCGATCTGGGCATCGCCCGTGCGCCGTTATTGGAGCCGGGCTACGCCACCGAATGCCTGGTACGCGAGCCGTTTGTATTGGCGGTGCCGAGTGGACATCCATTGGCAACGGCGGCTGAAGTGGCGGTCAGTGACCTGGATAAACAACCGTTCCTGATGTACTCCCACGCCGCGTATCCGCCGTTCAACGAATTGCTGACCGGCATGCTGCGCTCGGCACGAGTCGCGCCGGATTATGTGCAGTGGCTGGGTTCTTCTCTGACGATTCTGGCCTTGGTCAACGCCGGCATGGGCCTGGCGCTGGTGCCGCGTTGCGCTACCAGTGTGGTGTTCAAGAATGTGGTATTTCGCGATATCGATCTGGGCGAAGGGGTGCAGAGTGAGTTGCACCTGATCTGGCGCGAGAACAACGACAACCCGGCGTTTGCGATGTTGCTGGAAGCGATTCGCCGGGCGGTTGCTGAGGGTTGGGGCTAAGTGGCTCGCGACGCTGATCAGCGCTTTGGCGGTGGAGGCGCACTCGGCCCTTTAACCAGCGGTTTTGCCAACGGCTTGCCGTCTGGACCCACGAAAAGACGCGCCACGTGAGGCGGCATGGGATTGGGTGCTTTTGCGCTCATGAAACAACCTCCTCGACAGAATTGAATTCTACCCACTGAACTTTTGAGGAATCTATCACCATTAATTCGGCGCCAAAAGTGAGCACCTCGCTACCATCGCCAAGCCATTGTGGATTCAGCAAGATAAATTGCCCTTCCGAGGGGCCAGAAGGCCACTCCAAGGGCCAGCCAAACAGTCGCCTCTCGTCATTCAGTTGCAAAGTGACAAGGCGATCTTGTCGCTCAAAAGCGCTGTACCACTCACTGGGATGGGAGCTTTTACGTGTCAGGTTTCGCTTGCGTAGCCACACATGCAACACCCCGTTTGAAGCCAAATAACAGAAAAGCCCTGCGAGACATACTGAAACAATAAATGCCCACAGTGCCTCCGCCCGAGCATCCCATTTCCCTACAGAAAAGCCTTTCGAACCCACCCATAGACAAATTGCCCCGATCCCCAATACCGCGCCCTGAATCACAAACGTAAAAATAAGCGCCTGCACAATCTGCCCGAACGTATCCGGTCGTTTGAACGCCGTCAGCGAGTAAAAAATCCACGCCGACAAAAAGCCGGGAATCAGGTACTGCAACAACGGAATAACTTCTTTGACCAGATCATCCATGATCCGAGGCTCCTTGAAAGACCGGCCGACCTGACTATCGACCGCCCCGCAAAAGCCTAGTGCACACGGAGGAACCCCTTCGTGCGCAACTGTCACCGTTCATTTCGCGAATCAGATCCACACCTTTCAGCCTCCAGGCAGCCAAAAAAAAGCAGAAACCGACGATACGGCTTCTGCTTTTTTTGTCTCTGTAGGCGTCGTTACAGGCAATCACGCACCGATTGGCGCAACGAACCGGACTTCGCCCATGGCGGCCCCTGATACAACGAAACCCGGCTTCCGTCCTTGTACTTGACGATGTCGAGGATCTCGTCCGCAGTGATGATGCTCGGCGCCGTGATGCGATAGCCGTTGGAAATCGATGTCTGCGAAGTCTTGGCCACATCCTTCTGCCACAACGGTAATAAACACGCCGCATAGTCCTTGGGCGACTTGGCGCTGGTCTTGCTGATATTCGGCTCACCCGGCACCAACGAGGCCGGCAACGAGCAACCCGCCAACATGGCCAACGCCAGACTCCCGATCCATATCCGCATGGTGTATTCCTGATCTGAAAAAAGTGAATGTAGCGTGTAAGCGGCTCTACATCCATCGTGGCAACGCGCCCTTGGCGCAATCTGCACAACTTTTCACAACCGTTCAGCGTGATGATGAACAGGCTTTGCCCATCGACGAAAAATGCGACTACTCTTTTCTACCGAGAATGTTCTGGAGGTGATCATGCGGCTCAATGAATACGAACACGAACTTCAACGCGACCTGCAAAGCGTCGCATCGGACTTGAGATGGTCGGCGGTCGACCTGAAACGTATCGCAGAACAACTGCGCAAATCCGGCAATGAGGCAGATGCGCAAAGCGTGCTGAGATCCTGTGAGGTGCTGCAAAGCGATGAAGAACGGTTGCAACTCTATGCCCGGGAAGTGAAAGCCCGCGCGATCAGCCGGACCAAGGTCCACTGAGACCACCCTCCCCCAACACAAAAGCCCCGACACATGCCGGGGCTCTTTCGATACAGCCGCTTGTCAGTGGGTTGTGTGACTTTGCACGCGCGCCGAGCGTTTTTTGTAGCCAGGCAGCGCGGCGGCGTAGGCCAGTGCTTCCTCCCGGCTGCCAAACGACGCCAGCCGATCGCCCTGAGTGCAAACCCGCCATGGGCCATTGTTCACGCTAAGCACGTCATAGCCGTTCATGTGCATCTTGTTCAACATCGGCATGCTCATGGATACCTCCATTTTTGCTGACGGTCAGATCCAGCTTCACGCTTTTACCTTACACCCTGACCCGCCCGAAATGCCGACCGGATGTCGCCAGCCGCAACAGTCAAGGATCTGGCACTTTTCAACACAGCGAACGCTCCAAACTCCAATGAAACCTTTGTCGCACGCTTCGGCTCAAATATTGCAGTTTTATTTCTATTTTGTGACAAACAGTAAAAACAGGTAACAGATGAAAGTACGTGCAACCGTTATATGCGAGCAGGATCGCCACATTCTCCTGGTACGCAAACCCCACTGCCGCTGGACATTGCCCGGCGGCAAGGTCGAGCACGGGGAAACCCGAGCGGAGGCTGCCGTGCGCGAACTGCAAGAAGAAACCGGCCTGGACGCCGACGATGTGTTGTATTTAATGGAGTTGCAGAGCGGCAGCACGCGGCATCATGTCTACGAGGCATCCGTGCTGGACTTTGAGCAAGTGCGTCCACAGAACGAGATCATCGATTGCATCTGGCATCCGCTGGACGCGGTGCGCAATCTGAACACTAGCGAAGCGACGTTACGCATCGTTCAAGCGTTTCAGCGGCGTTTATGAGGCGTTAACCAGCGAACGCTCGGCGGCCCGCGCTGATCTCGGTGCGTAATTCACCGATGAAGTTGGAAATGTCACGGATCGTGACGAGGTGTTCCGGGGAAACGCCATTGAGCAGCAGTTCGACACGCCCGCTGTCCGGCTCATATACCTTGATTTGCAGCAGCCCCTGAGTGCCTGCAATGCAGTCACACTTGAACGCAGGAAAGCCGGATTCGACAATCCGGCAGATATCGTCAATGGCAAGCATGGCTGAACGCCTCGCAGGCGATGAGTCGGTCGACCCGATGAGCATAGATGAGCAATGTGTGTCCTGCTCGATACAAAAATGCCAACCGGATCACAACTTCCGACTCACCCTCAGTGCGCGTCATGATCCCAGATCCAGTTCCACATTCCGGGCAAATTCACCGCCTCCGAGCTGTTCTCCACCGTGCGCGCCAGTGCGGCCTTCTCCAGCGCGACGTGATCATCATAAAAAGGTTTGTCCGCCAGCCTCACGCCCGTGGCGGACGCGCTATCCAGCAGAATCTGCAGATATTCGCGCGTGTGCCGCGCGGTATAGCGGTTGAGATCATGAAACGTCACCACCACCGGGATAACGCCGTCCACGGTCGGCAATTCACCAAGGGCAATACGCTCACGGACTTCTGACAGCTGTCGCAACATGTTGGCCCGACGTCGCGGGCTGGCATTGAAGCCCCAGATCTTGCCGTCGTTGGCGCTTAAATCCGTGAGCAAAACGTGCAAGCCGTGCTGCTGATACGCAGCGAAGGTGCGCTTGTCGTAATTCCAGAACGGCGGGCGCAGCAGTGTCGGTGGCGCGCCGGTGATGGCAGCGATATCGGCCGTGCCGTTGCTCAGCGATTCTTCAAGCTGTTGTGGGTCGAGCAAGCGATGATTGGTGTGCCAATGGGTCGCCGTGTGAAACGCCAGGATGTGCCCCTCGTCATGCTCGCGACGCATGATGCTGCGGCCGATGTCACTGTTGCCCGCTCGCGGCGCGCGTGTCTGCACAAAGAACACCGCTTTGATACCCGGCTGCTGCGGGTTGTCCTTGAGACTGTCGAGCACCGTGGCCGACGGATTCCACAAACTCGAAGCGCTGGGGCCATCGTCAAACGTCAACAGAAAGCGCACCGGTGCCTGGGTTTTCAGGCGCGTTTCGGTTTGCGCAGTCATTTCTATCGGTGCAGCGATACAACCGGCCAGTCCGAGAGCAATGAGCGCAGCACAAAGAAGCTTGAATCCGGATTTCATGTTTTGCCTTGAGCACGGCAGCTGCCGTCATGTTGTCGATTGGCAAAACTCCCTCGCCCTTATCCATCCTTGCGCCCCGATCCGCGAGCGGAGGTTGGATAAGGTACACAGGGTTTGGTTCCGGCGCTCGCTCAGTGAGCCAATGCCTGCTGAAAAGACGTGTCGATAATCCCGGCGGTGGCCAACGGTGCCGGCAGCGCTTTCACCTTGAACAGAAAATCGGCGGTGCTTTGCAGGTCCGTCGCAGCCTGCTGGTCCACCGGCCCGACGGTCATGTGCGCCTGACGCAACCAGTGGCGCGACACCTGCTGATCGAGATTGGCTTTCTTTGCCCACAGATCGGCGTATTCATCTGTATGGCTGTCGACCCAGGCCCGCGCCTGCTTCAAACGCCCGAGAAAATCCGCAATGGCTGCGCGTTTGCTGTCGATGGACGGCGTCGACGCGGCGATTGCGCTGAGCCCCGGCATCAGGTTTTTTGCGGTCAGGATCGGTCGCGCGCCGGAGAACACGATCTGCTGGGAAATGTACGGTTCCCACACCGGGAAAGCGTCAATGCTGCCCTGTGGCAGGGCTGCGGCGGCATCGATCGGCATCAGCTTGACGAAGTCGACGTAGTTTTCCGGCAGACCGCCCTGCTCCAGGGCGCGCAAGGTCAATTGCTGGCTCCAGGCGCCGGGCCAGTAGGCGACTTTCTTGCCCTTCAGATCGGCGATGGTTTTCACTGGCGAATCCTTGGGCACCAGCAACGCGATGGTGTCGGGATTTTGCCGCGATACGCCGATCAGTTTCACCGGCGCCTGCTTGGCGGCCAGAAACAGAAAACCGGAATCGCCCAGGAAGCCCAGATCCAGTGAACCGGTTTGCAAGGCTTCCGCCAAGGGTGCAGCGGCCTGGAAGTGTTTCCAGTCGACGGTATAAGGCGCGTCTTTCAACACGCCGGATGCCTCCACCGAGGCACGGATGTTGTAGTAGTTCTGATCGCCGACATGCAGGACCAATGGCTCGGCTGCGTAGGAAAGCGGCGAGGTGAATAGTGCAGTGATTAACGCACTGTGGAGGAAACGAGAAAGCTTCATGGCGAGTCCTGCAAAGGTAATTGCATAGACCATAACGCTGTTGATTCAAGGTTTTGAAATTCGATAAATGCATAAGCTCATGACGCCTGATAGTTGCTGTTTGCTTGGCAACAGTAGCGAATCACACTGTTGCCCACGCAACAGCTGAAATCCTGCACCTGGCGTTAAAACCCTTATAAACCGGCGCTTTCAAGCACATGGCACAGAGCCTGCAATATTCCATTCATGCAGGAAGCATTCGATGAAAATATCTTTTTGGACATAAGAAACCTGTGCCTTTGCCGGAGCGCCCCATGACATCGTTCTTTCCTCGACTCAAAACCCTGCTGGCTGCCAGCGCAGTGGCACTGAGCCTGCAACCACTCGCCCACGCGGCTGAAAACGCACCGGCGGAAGTGCATCTCGACTATGCCTATTACTCGCCGGTCAGTCTGGTGCTCAAGCACTTCGGCTTCCTCGAAAAGGCCTTGCCACAGACTAAGGTCAGCTGGGTACTGAGCCAGGGCAGCAACCGCTCGCTGGAATACCTCAACAGCGGTGGCGTGGATTTCGCTTCCAGCGCCAGCCTCGCCGCCGTGCTAAGCCGCGCCAACGGCAGCCCGATCAAATCGGTCTACGTCTACAGCCGTGCCGAATGGACAGCGCTGGTGGTGCGCAAGGATTCTCCTTACCAGACCGTCGCCGACCTCAAGGGCAAAAAGATCGCCGCCACCAAGGGCACCGACCCGTATCTGTTCACCCTGCGCAGTCTGCAACAGGCCGGGCTGAAAAAAGACGACGTGGAACTGGTTCACCTGCAGCATCCCGACGGCCGCACCGCGCTGGAAAAAGGCGATGTCGACGCTTGGGCCGGACTCGATCCGCACATGGCCGCCAGCCAGGTCCAGGCCGGTTCACGCCTGCTGTATCGCAACCCGGCGTTCAACAGTTACGGCGTGGTCAGCGTCACCGAGCAATACGCCAAAGAACATCCGCAAACCGTCGACACCGTCATCAAAGCCTACGAACAGGCCCGCGACTGGGCGCTGAAAAATCCCGATGAGTTCGCCGCCCTTCTCGCCAAGGAGTCCGGATTGTCGCTGGATGTAGCCAAGTTGCAACTGTCGCGCACTGACCTGAGCAGCCCGCAACTCACCCAGCAGGACATCAGCGCCTCCAAGGCAGCGGCGCCGATTCTGGTCTCCGAGGAACTGGTGCGCCGCGGGGTGAATGTCGATCAAGTCATCGATCAATTGCTCGACAGCGGTGTGCAGCAAGCCGTCGCCCACCAGTAACCGATCAGCCTCACGACAAATCCGCGCCCGTCGCGGATTTGTCGTGAGCGGAGCCAAACCATGACCACTCACAGCAAAGACCTGCCCGCGCCGCTCGCTGCGCCACGCCAGCGCACTCCGGGTTTCAGTCCAGCATGGCAGCGCCGCTGCAAGGGCCTGGCCTTCCCACTGCTGATCATCGTCGCGCTGGAAATTATCGTACGCATCGGCTGGCTGCCGTCCTACCAGATGCCGGCGCCGAGCGAGATCGCCCTGACCCTCACTGACCTCGCCGAAGGCGCGCTGTGGAAACACATCGGCGCCAGCCTGATCCGCGTGCTGCTTGGATTTGCCATCGGTGCCAGCCTGGCGCTGGTATTTGCTGCCTGGGTCGGCTTGAGTCGCGAAGCCGAGGCTTATCTGGAACCGGCCTTCGCTGCCTTGCGCTCCATTCCGAGCCTGGCCTGGGTGCCGCTGCTGCTGTTGTGGCTGGGCATCGACGAGACCTCGAAAATCGTCCTGATCGCCATCGGCGCGTTTTTTCCGGTGTACGTCAACGTGGTCGCGGCCATTCGCAACATTGATCGCAAACTGGTGGAAGTCGGCCGCATCTATGGCTTCAGTCGCTTGCAGTTGGTGCGACGGATCTTGCTGCCGGCCGCCCTCCCCGGCTTGTTCACCGGGTTGCGCAGTGGCATGAGCCTGGCGTGGATGTTTCTGGTGGCGGCGGAATTGATCGCGGCCACCAAAGGGCTTGGCTATCTGCTCAGTGACGGCCGCGAAACCTCGCGGCCGGACATCGTGCTGGCTGCAATCATCGTGCTCGCCTTGCTCGGCAAATTCAGCGACGGCCTACTCGCCATGCTCGAACGCCGCTGCTTGAACTGGCGCGACACCTTCACCGGTCAGAGCGCCAGCGACTAAGCTGAACTCTCCAACCGGAGATCGGCCCATGTGCGGAAGACTCTCGCAATACCGTGGCATTCACGACTTCGTTGCGGTGCTGAGCATTCCCGACGCGTTGATCAATCACGTCGGCGATGCGCCGCTTGATCGCTATAACGCGGCGCCGACCACCGCGCTGGCCGTCCTGCATCAACAAGGGCAGCACCTGCATGCCGACAATCTGCGCTGGGGCTGGCGCCCGCACTGGGCCAAGGATCGCCCACCACCGATCAATGCCCGGGTCGAGAAAGTTGCGCATGGCCCGTTCTTCCGGGCGATCTGGCGACATCGCTTGATCGTGCCCGTGGACAACTGGTTTGAATGGGTCGATAGCGAGGATAAAACCCGACAACCTTGGCTGATCCGTCGCGCGGACCACGGTGCAGTTTTCTGCGCGGCCATTGGACAATTTCTGACAGCCGAAACGCCGGCTCGGGATGACGACGGTTTCGTGATCATCACCGCCGATGCCGTCGGCGGCATGCTCGATATCCATGATCGCCGACCGGTGGTGTTCCGCTCAGAGTTGGCGCGCGAATGGCTCGATCCGGCGACGCCGGTTGAACGCGCCGAGCAAATGCTGCTGTTTGAAGGCGAAGGTAGCGAAGCGTTCGAGTGGTACAAAGTCGGCAAAGCTGTCGGTAACGCACGCAATCAGGGCGCCAGTTTGATTATTGAGCAGACTTAAACATTTACCGACTTCACGCGTCTATCAATGTAGAACCTGCCGAAGGCTGCGATCTTTTGACGCAGCTTTATAAGGAATAAAACTATTGCAAACTTTACCAACTCATAGAGCGAATCACTGCCGTTACAACCCCTGTTTCATTTTTGAGACGGCGCACATAAAACACACGTTTGAATGAACTAACCGCCTGTCTGACATTTCAACCGTCATACATACATTTAGATGCACTACGGCTAGCATGCGCGCCGCATTTCCATTTGGTATACCAGTTGACCAAAGAGTCAACAAACCAGGAACCCCCTAACGTCTACAAGCCTTGCAGAGAAATAAGTTGCGCGACGATTTTGCAATCAAACAGGTCAGCGGCCTGGAGTGTATTTATCTGTCCATGACAGAACGCTTTGAACTCGACTGTTTTATCGGCCACTACATCAAGACCCGAAACCTGCGTGCCGTACCCGATATCGAACGCGTCCTGCGCACCACCCTTGAAGGGTATCCGGGCCACGCGCCGGTGATGGTCAACGAGCTCAATGCGTGGATTGATCGAACCTTGGGATATCGGGCCACACACCCCGATTTCACGCAGTTGGACGAACTTTGAAACCGTAAAAAAGCCCCACACTTGTGGGGCTTTATCGTAGAAGTCACTCAAAACTTGCGGTCAGGATCGGAAAGCTCTCGGCCATCATCGTGCTTCCAGGTCTGCTCCTTGTGCTTCTCCCGCTCTATTTCTTCTTGCGTCGGTTCATCCGTGTCTTCGTCATCCGTCTCTGGATGCTTTTGCTCAGTCGCCATGTGCACCTCCCGTGATCAGTAACCTTTCATCCCTGAAGCGTAGAACAGACAACTTACAGCCACCAGCGCAGCAAAAAGAAGAACGCCATGCTCAACAACATGCTGAGCAAAGTACTGCGCGTGTAGATCACCAGAGCGATCGCCACCAGCGAACTAAGCAGGTAAGGATTGTCCCACTGCAGATTCAGCTGTTTGTCGGGCATGAAGACAATCGGCCCACAGATCGCAGTGAGCATCCCCGGTACCGCAAACCCGAGAAACTGTCGCGCATTGCTACTCAGACGCACCGGCAAACGCGGTTCGAGAAACACGTAGCGGTTGAGAAACACCAGAAGCCCCATACCAAAAATCACCGCCCAAACCATCATGTGCGCTCCCGATACAGCTTGTTGCAGATAAACCCGGCGATCATTCCGGCCAGTCCGGACAACACCAGCGCCGAACCCCATTGCCAGTAACTGAACAGCACCGAACAAAACAGCGACACCGCCACACACACCAGCGTCGGTACGTTACGCACAACCGGCGTGATCAACGCGATAAACGTGGCGGCAATCGAGAAATCCAGCCCCAAGTGCTCAAGCCCCGGAATGCTGCTGCCGAGGACAATACCGGCGAGAGTGAACAGATTCCACGCGATGTAGAACGTCAGGCCGACGCCCAGCGCATACCAGCGGTTGAACTGCTGGCGGTCATGCTGACTGGTCAGTGCAAACAACTCATCGGTGAGTAAAAAGCCCAGACCTATGCGCCAGCGCCCCGGCAGCGGCGCAATCACTGAGCGCATGCTCATGCCATAGAGCAAGTGCTGCGAGGTCAGCAGCAGCGTGGTCAGCAGAATCGAGAAGATCCCCTCACCGCCCTTGAGCATGCCGATCGCCACCAACTGCGCCGCACCGGCAAACACGATGCTCGACAAGCCCTGCCCTTGCAGCGGCGTGAGGTTGGCTTCGATCGCCATGGAGCCGGCCAGCAGCCCCCAAGGCGCGGTGGCCAGAGACAACGGCATGATCGCCGCAGCGCCGCGAAGGAACGCACTGCGCGGCATAACTGAATCAGACATAAACGTTCTTCAACCAGGAAAACGGTCGAAGACTGTGCCAGCCATTTCGCCTATCTGGCTTGAACAATCTTGCGCACTTGTGGGAAATCGGCCGGATGCGCGCGCAATTCGCGGATTTTCGCACTGACCTTTAATGCCCTGAGCGGCGTAACATAGCGCCATTCACAACCGCGTCAGGGAGACGACATGCTGTACCGAATCGCAGCCGACGGGCTGGTGCTGTTTCATTTGTCATTCATTCTGTTCGTGCTGTTTGGCGGGCTGCTGGTCCTCAAATGGCCGCGATTGATGTGGCTGCATTTGCCGGCTGCGGCTTGGGGCGTGGCGGTCGAGGTGCTGCATCTGACCTGCCCGCTGACGTACTGGGAAAACCTTATGCGTCACGCCGCCGGGCAGACCGAATATGCCGGCGGCTTCATCGAGCATTACATCTGGCCGATCATCTATCCGGCCGGGCTCACCCCGCAGATTCAACTGGCGCTCGGCAGCGTGGTGCTGGCGGTCAACCTGTTGGTGTACGGGCGGGCAATTCGCTCATGGAAACATCGTCGCGCCGCCTCGCCGCTTTAATTATCCTCGCCGACTGACTTGAAGCGGGCCTCGAAATCCGCTGCCAGGTCCGCCAGGGTGATGCCGCCCAACCGCGACAGCAACAGTGCCTGCGCCTCATCGAAAGTGCGGGTCAGTGCGGCGTTCACCGCTTGCTCGACCAGACACTCCGGGTGATCCGTCGACAGGCCGATGGAAAAAATCGACTGCGTGCCCAACGCCTGGTGGATATCCAGCAGGGTGATCTGCGCCAGCGGTTTGGCCAGCGCCCAGCCTCCCTGATGGCCCTTCTCTGACGTCACAAAACCCTGCTCCTTGAGCAAACCCATGGTGCGCCGCACCACCACCGGGTTGGTGCCAAGCATGCCGGCGATGGTTTCCGAGGTCGCGCGCTTTTCATGGCGGGCCATGTGAATCAACACATGGAGCATGCGCGATAACCGCGTGTCGTTTCTCATCGATGATCCTTTTTTCAAGCCGTTGCGAAGATGCGCCGAGTATCACTTGCAAGGTCTGAAGTTACGAGACTATTGACAGCAATATTTCTCGTAACTTACGGTGTGCTCTGAAAATTCAAGAGGAGCTTCGCTCATGGTGTACGACGTCATCATCGTTGGCGGCAGCTATGCCGGGCTGTCCGCCGGCCTGCAACTGGCCCGCGCCCGACGCAATGTGTTGGTGCTGGATTCGGGCCTGCGACGCAACCGTTTTGCCGAAACATCCCACGGTTTCCTCGGCCAGGATGGACGTGCACCGGGGCAAATTGCTGACGAAGCACGCGCACAATTACTGGCTTACCCCAGCGTGCAATGGCTAACGGATACAGCAGTTGAAGCGACTCGGACTGACAGCGGATTCGATTTGCGCACAGAGAGCGGCCAATGGCTCAGCGCCAAGCGACTGATCCTGGCCTCAGGCGTCATCGACGAGTTGCCGGACATCGACGGCCTCAGGCAACGCTGGGGGCAAAGCGTTTTTCATTGCCCGTACTGCCACGGTTATGAACTGAATCAAGACGCGATCGGCGTATTGGCGACGTCACCGATGTCGATTCATCACGCCCTGCTACTGCCGGATTGGGGCCCGACCACGTTCTTCACCAACGGCGTGTTCGAGCCGGATGCCGAGCAATTGACGGAACTGGATCGCCGCGGTGTAACCCTGGAAACCCGGCCGGTCAGTCACATCCGTGGCGAGCGTGCGGACGTGGTACTCAGCGATGGTCAGGTCATCGCTGTTGCAGGCCTGTTCGCCATGCCACGCACACGCATGGCCAGCCCGCTGGCTGAACAATTGGGATGTACATTCGAGGATGGCCCGATGGGAGCGTTTATTCAGACTGACGCGACACAACAAACCAGCGTCGCCGGCGTATTTGCCTGCGGAGATGCGGCATTGGCCGCCGGTTCAGTAGCGCTGGCAGTTGGCGATGGGGCCCGCGCCGGTGCAGGTACTCATCGCTCACTGATCTTTGGCTGAAACTTGTACTGCGGACGTTTCAGCGCGAAGTTGGCTTCAACGCCTCCAGCCAGGCCCGATCCAGGCGCGTCTGCTCGGTATCGAGTCCCTGCGCCTGCATCCGTTCCTTGTGCGCTTCGGCTTCGCGCCACAACTGCCCGTGATCGCTGGAGTTACCGTCCAGTTCGTGCATTTGCGTCAATCCCAGATGGTAGAAGCGTAGAACCTTCATCGCCGTCGGATCGTTCTGCTCCACCGCCGCCGTCACCTGATGCATCACATTGGTGATGCTCATCAGATTGCGCTTGAGTCGCCAGCTGTACACCGCTGGCGCCATCCAGCTCTGATTCCAGAAGCGCCCGCGCAATAACGCAGCGGTCAGCAGAAATGCGACAAACACCCCGCCGACATTGAAGCGCAGGTTATCGCCGCCGGGCTCGCCGAACAGCGCCACCGCCACGCTGGAAAACAGCATCGCCAGCACCAGGAACAGCACGGCGATGATGATCGTGCTGCGTCGCGTCTGCTGGCGAAAGGTGGCGGCGTCCATCGGCTGAATCTCGAACATCACAAATGACTTCCTTGAGCGACAAAAGGGCTAACTGAAAAAACCGGCCGGCGCATTATCGCCTCTAGCGCGGATTTAGCTATGCTGGGGCTCCTTTTCATCTTTTCAGCGTCCAACGGGGACATGGCGGTATAGCGCAGATCGTGCCATCTTCATTCATGGATACACACTATTCGGATGCCATCGCCTAGTCTTGAGATGACATCGTTTTAAGGATCATTGCATGACCCAACGACACGTAATCAATGCCTCGGTCAGCCCGAAAGGCAGCCTGGAAACCCTTTCTCAACGTGAAGTTCAGCAACTGAGCGAAGCCGGATCCGGCAGCACCTACACCCTCTTCCGCCAGTGCGCCCTGGCCATCCTCAACACCGGCGCCCATGTCGATAACGCCAAGACCATCCTTGAAGCCTACAAGGACTTCGAAATCCGCATTCACCAACAGGATCGCGGCGTACGCCTGGAGCTGCTGAACGCTCCGGCCGACGCCTTCGTCGACGGCGAAATGATCGCCAGCACCCGCGAAATGCTGTTCAGCGCCCTGCGCGACATCGTCTACACCGAAAACGAACTCGACAGCCAACGTATCGACCTGACCACCTCGCAAGGCATCAGCGACTACGTTTTCCACCTGCTGCGCAACGCGCGCACCCTGCGCCCGGGCGTCGAGCCGAAGATCGTCGTGTGCTGGGGCGGTCATTCGATCAACACCGAAGAATACAAATACACCAAGAAAGTCGGCCACGAACTGGGCCTGCGCAGTCTCGACATCTGCACCGGTTGTGGCCCCGGCGTGATGAAAGGCCCGATGAAAGGCGCAACCATTGCCCACGCCAAACAGCGCATCCACGGCGGTCGCTACCTCGGTTTGACCGAGCCGGGCATCATCGCCGCCGAAGCGCCGAACCCGATCGTCAACGAGCTGGTGATCCTGCCGGACATCGAAAAACGTCTGGAAGCCTTCGTCCGCGTTGGCCACGGCATCATCATCTTCCCGGGCGGTGCCGGTACGGCGGAAGAGTTCCTCTACCTGTTGGGCATCCTGATGCACCCTGACAATAAAGGCCTGCCGTTCCCGGTGGTCCTCACCGGACCGAAACATGCGGCGCCGTATCTGGAACAGCTCGACGCCTTCGTCACCGCCACCCTAGGTGAAGCAGCCAAGCAGCACTACGAAATCATCATCGACGACCCGGCCGAAGTGGCGCGGCAGATGACGCAAGGCCTGAAAGCGGTTAAGCAGTTCCGCCGCGAGCGCAACGACGCGTTCCACTTCAACTGGCTGCTGAAAATCGACGAAGGCTTCCAGCGCCCGTTCGATCCGACCCACGAAAACATGGCCAACCTCAAACTGCACCGCGACCAGCCACCGCACGAACTCGCGGCCAACCTGCGCCGGGCGTTCTCGGGCATCGTCGCTGGCAACGTCAAGGACAAGGGCATTCGCCTGATCGAAGAACACGGGCCGTACCAGATCCGTGGTGATGCAGCGATCATGCAACCGCTCGACGCACTGCTCAAAGCTTTCGTCGCCCAGCACCGGATGAAACTGCCGGGCGGCGCGGCGTATGTGCCGTGTTATCGAGTGGTGGCGTAACTCTTTCGGTTACCACGCAACACATGTAGGAGCGAGCCCGCTCGCGATAGCGGTACGTCAGTCGCTGTGGATGTCGACTGACTCACCGCTTTCGCGAGCAGGCTCGCTCCCACAAGTTCTGGTGTGTGGCGCAAAGGGTATTTACAACCACAGTCCCCCTGCTCGCGAAGAGGCCCGAAAGAACACCACCAACCTTATCCCACCAACCGCACCGCCAAAGCCTTGGCCTGCAACGCCACATCCGTCACTGCCGTACTCTCCCACCACATCCCGCGCAACGGTGGCCCCATCGCAAACAATCGGCTTGCCACGCGCCCCTCGGCATCCAGCACCGCACCATCCACCGCCGCCGCAATCCCCAACGCCAACGGTCCCGGCTGCACCAGACCCCGCGCCAGCACCTGCTGCGGCAACGGTCGCGCCACCCGGCGCCAGTCGTATTCAATTCCACTGGAATTGATCAATGCGGCACCTTGCACCACGCAGGTTTCCGACTCTCCGCGCCGCCGAATGCGAATACGGACGCCACCGTCCGGACTTGGCTCAAGCCCTTTGAACGAAGCTGCCTGAATACGCAATCGCCCTTCTTTATAAAGACGCTCAACCAGCGCCGCACTCATCGGCGGCGAACGGTGATGATGACTTTCCCACCACGGCCGTACATGCCGTACGAATTGTCGACGCTGCCGGTCAGTCGCCTGACTCCACAGCCGGGCGATGTGCACCCGAACCGTGTCCAGTGGCGCCTGCCAATCGATACCTTGCGCGATGGCTGCCTGGCATTGCCGACGCAATTCGCGCAATAACTGCCGTGGCGTACGAATACTGTGATCGGCGCCAAGAAAATCCACCCAGGCCGGCGGCTGTCGGCGCACATGGGGCAGCAACCCGTGCCGTGAAAACACCTCGATCGGTCCGCGATGCCCGGCCTGTTCCAGCGACACCACAGCATCGACCATGGTCAGGCCGGAGCCGATGATGAGCACCGTCGATTGCCGATCGAGTTGGCGCATGGCCGCGACATCCCAAGGATCGAGCGCGGCGGCGTTGAGGCCGCTGGAGGTTTTCTGCGGGGTTCGCGCGGCAGGGAACATTCCAGTCGCCAGGACAGCGTAGCCACCGCGCAGTGCCTGACCATTGCTCAGCGTCAGCTGCACCGAGTCGGTGTCAACTTGCAGATCGACGACCTCCGCTCGAATGTGCTCAACACTTGAGTCATGCAGCGCCCCTACTCTGCGCGCTTCACCCAGGCGCTGCTGCACATAGACGCCGAACAACCCACGCGGCGGAAACAGTTCACTGATCGGCACATTCTGCTCGGCAGACTCCGGCCAGCCGCCACCGGCAATGTGCTCGGTCAGCCATTGCGTCAGGTCATCCGGATTATCCGGATCGACGCTCATGCGTGCGGCGTTGCCATTGAGTGTGTGACCCAACTCGACAGCGCTGTACGCCTCGCCCCGTCCCAGTTCCGCACGCGGTTCAACGATCAGGACCTTGCGCCGGCCAGGCAGACGCAATAATTGCACCGCCAGCATCGAGCCACTGAGGCCACCACCGATAATCAGGATGTCTGCGCTCTGACTCATTCAAATCACCACATTACGCACAAACCGCGCCGCCACATCCCCATCGTTGCGATAGGAATGCGGTTGGTTACTGGCAAACATGAAGAACTCGCCTGTGCCGATGTGTTGCGGCTGATCGCCGAGCATCAGGGTCAGGCAACCTGCAAAGACGAAAATCTGCTCGCTCCAGCCCTCGGCATCCGCTTGCGACGGGTAGACCTCGCCGGGTTGCAGACACCATTCCCATTGCTCGACTTCGCGGGTCGCCGTGGCTTTGGAGAGCAACACCGCTTTGCTGCCCGGGTGGGTTCCTGCCCATGCCACCTCGTTGATGCGGCTTGGATCGCGGGCATCCGGCGCCTGGATCAGATCGCTGAACGCCACATCAAGCGCTTCGGCGACGCGATCAAGCGTAGTCAGACTGACGTTCTTTTCACCCGCCTCGATCGCCACCAACATGCGCCGGCTGACCCCGGATTTTTCCGCCAGCGCAGTCTGGCTCATGTCGGCGGCATGCCGTAGACGCCGCACATTCAGGCTGACGTGTTGCAGGACGGACGCCCGTTGCGTTGAATCTTTGTGCACTATATTGCTCACTCAGTGAGGTTGGGCAGTATACTGCGCAACGTTGGGCGCATTGTGCGGCCTCCTTTTTATAGTGCGCAAGGTCATGACGTCGCAGAATAGCTCCCCCACTCCCCTTCGTTTCTCTCGTTTCAGCAAAGCCGAGTGCGTGCTGGTGCTGATCACCATGATCTGGGGCGGTACTTTCCTGCTGGTTCAGCATGCGATGACCGTCAGCGGCCCGATGTTTTTTGTCGGCCTGCGCTTCGCCGCTGCGGCGGCTATCGTCGCACTGTTCTCATGGCGCCATCTGCGCGAACTGACGCTGTTCGAACTCAAGGCTGGCGCCTTCATCGGCGTGGCAATCATGCTCGGTTACGGCCTGCAGACCGTCGGTTTGCAAACGATCCCGAGCAGTCAATCGGCGTTCATCACCGCGTTGTACGTGCCGTTCGTGCCGTTGCTGCAATGGCTGGTGCTGGGGCGGCGGCCGGGGTTGATGCCGAGCATTGGCATCATGCTGGCGTTCACCGGGCTGATGTTGCTGTCGGGGCCGTCCGGGGCTGCGCTGAATTTCAGTCCGGGTGAAATCGCCACGCTGATCAGCGCTATCGCCATTGCCGCCGAAATCATTCTGATCAGCACCTATGCCGGTCAGGTGGATGTGCGCCGGGTGACCGTTGTGCAACTGGCAACCACTTCCGTGCTGTCGTTCCTGTTGGTGGTGCCGACCGGGGAAATGATTCCGGACTTTTCCTGGACCCTGCTGGTGACCGCGCTGGGGTTGGGCGCAGCAAGTGCAGCGATTCAGGTGGCGATGAACTGGGCGCAGAAGAGTGTTTCGCCAACCCGGGCGACGCTGATATATGCCGGTGAGCCGGTGTGGGCCGGAATTGTCGGGCGGATTGCCGGGGAACGGTTGCCGGCGATTGCACTGGTGGGCGCAGGGTTGATTGTGGCGGCGGTGATTGTTAGCGAATTGAAGACCAAGGGTAAGGTTGCAGAAGCCGAAGCGGAGCTGGAGCGGGAAGCACAGGGATAAAGCTCCGAAATCTTCACAGTCTGAATTATTGCTATCGCGAGCAGGCTCACTCCTACAGGGGAAAGCATTCCAAATGTAGGAGTGAGCCTGCTCGCGATGAGGCCATTCCAAGCAACATCGACCTTCCTGAAACAATGCCAAACAGAAAATTCCAGACTACTTTGTAGGATTCTGAGACATCCTGGCGTTTGGTGATCAGGGAGCTGGCACGTATGATGCCTCACAAACTTCCGCAGATTAGAAGCCTATGTCCCTGATAGTTCTACTGCTTCTGCCATTCATTGGCAGCTGTCTGGCAGCGGTGCTGCCACACAACGCGCGTAATACCGAATCCCTGTTGGCAGGTCTGGTCGCTTTGATCGGCACCGTCCAGGTCGCGATGTTGTACCCGCAAATTGCCCACGGCGGCGTGATCCGCGAAGAATTCATGTGGCTGCCCAGCCTCGGTCTGAACTTCGTTCTGCGCATGGATGGCTTCGCCTGGCTGTTCTCGATGCTGGTGCTGGGCATCGGCACCCTCGTCTCTTTATATGCCCGTTATTACATGTCGCCGGACGATCCGGTGCCGCGTTTCTTCGCGTTTTTCCTGGCGTTCATGGGCGCCATGCTGGGCCTGGTGATCTCCGGCAATCTGATACAGATCGTGTTTTTCTGGGAACTGACCAGTCTCTTCTCGTTCCTGCTGATCGGCTATTGGCACCACCGCGCCGACGCCCGTCGCGGTGCGTACATGGCGTTGATGGTCACCGGTGCCGGTGGGTTATGCCTGCTGGCGGGGGTCATGATTCTCGGCCATGTCGTCGGCAGCTATGACCTCGACAAGGTCCTGGCCGCCGGCGACATGATTCGTGCACACGCCCTCTACCCTATCCTTTTACCCCTCATTCTTATCGGCGCACTCAGCAAAAGCGCGCAGTTCCCTTTCCATTTCTGGCTGCCGCACGCAATGGCGGCGCCAACACCGGTTTCGGCATATCTGCACTCGGCGACCATGGTCAAGGCCGGGGTGTTCCTGCTCGCCCGACTTTGGCCGTCACTGTCCGGCAGTGAAGAATGGTTCTACATCGTCAGCGGGGCCGGCGCGTGTACGCTGTTACTCGGCGCGTACTGCGCGATGTTCCAGAACGATCTCAAAGGTCTGCTCGCTTACTCGACCATCAGCCACCTGGGTCTGATCACCCTGTTGCTGGGCCTGAACAGTCCGCTGGCGGCGGTAGCAGCGGTGTTCCATATTCTCAACCACGCGACCTTCAAAGCCTCGCTGTTCATGGCCGCCGGCATCATCGACCACGAAAGCGGCACCCGTGATATCCGCAAACTCAGCGGTCTGATCAAACTGATTCCGTTCACGGCGACGCTGGCCATGGTTGCCAGCGCCTCGATGGCCGGGGTGCCGCTGCTTAACGGCTTCCTGTCGAAAGAAATGTTCTTCGCCGAAACCGTGTTCATCAATGCCACGGCGTGGGTAGAAGCGGCGCTGCCCATTGTCGCGACCATCGCCGGTACATTCAGCGTTGCCTATTCCCTGCGTTTCACCGTCGATGTGTTCTTCGGCCCGCCGGCCACTGACCTGCCACACACTCCGCACGAGCCACCGCGCTGGATGCGTGCACCGGTCGAGCTGCTGGTGTTCACTTGCTTGCTGGTGGGAATTTTCCCGGCGCAAATCGTCGGTCCATTGCTCGCAGCAGCGGCATTGCCCGTCGTCGGCGGCGAACTGCCGGAATACAGCCTGGCGATCTGGCACGGTCTGAACGCACCGATGATCATGAGCCTGATCGCCATGTCCGGCGGCATCGTCGTCTATCTGTTGCTGCGTAATCAGCTCAAGCGCGGGCGCTTCAAGTATCCGCCACTGGTGGGGCGCTTCAATGGCAAGCGCTTGTTCGAGCGTAGTCTGGTGGTGATGATGCGCATGGCCCGGCGCGCAGAGCGGCGACTCGGCACCAAGCGCCTGCAAATGCAATTGTTCCTGATGGTGTTGGCGGCGGTGCTCGCCGGCCTGATCCCGATGCTGCATAGCAGCCTGAGCTGGGGCGACCGGCCGAAGATTCCCGGCTCGATCGTCTTTGTGACCCTGTGGTTGCTGGCTATCACCTGCGCCCTTGGCGCCGCGTGGCAAGCCAAATATCACCGTCTCGCCGCTCTGACCATGGTCAGCGTTTGCGGGCTGATGACCTGCGTGACCTTCGTCTGGTTCTCCGCGCCCGATCTGGCCCTGACACAACTGGCGGTCGAAGTGGTGACCACCGTGCTGATCCTGCTCGGCCTGCGCTGGTTGCCACGCCGCATCGAAGAAGTCTCGCCACTGCCAAGCAGCCTGCGCAAGGCGCGCATTCGCCGTCTGCGCGACTTGCTGCTGTCGATTGCCGTCGGTGGTGGCATGGCGCTGCTTTCCTACGCCATGCTGACGCGGCAGACGCCGAACGACATTTCCTCGTTCTACCTCAGCCGCGCCATGCCCGAGGGCGGTGGCAGCAACGTGGTCAACGTGATGCTGGTGGATTTCCGTGGCTTCGACACCCTCGGTGAAATCACCGTGCTGGTTGCCGTGGCGCTGACCGTGTTCGCCCTGCTGCGGCGCTTCCGCCCGCCGAAAGAAAGCCTGCAACTGCCAGCCCAGCAACGCTTGCTGGCGCCAGACGTGGTCACTGATCTGGTCAACCCGCGTTCGGCCAGCGACACCGCGCTCGGCTTCATGATGGTGCCGGCGGTGCTGGTGCGTCTGTTGTTGCCGATTGCGCTGGTGGTGTCGTTCTACCTGTTCATGCGCGGGCACAATCAACCGGGCGGCGGTTTCGTCGCCGGCCTGGTGATGTCGGTGGCGTTCATCCTGCAATACATGGTCGCCGGTACGCAGTGGGTCGAAGCGCAAATGAGTCTGCGGCCGCTGCGCTGGATGGGCACCGGATTACTCTTCGCCACCGCCACCGGCCTGGGAGCAATGCTGGTCGGCTATCCGTTCCTCACCACGCACACCTGGCATTTCAGCTTGCCGCTGCTTGGTGACATCCACGTCGCCAGCGCGTTGTTCTTCGACATTGGCGTATACGGCGTGGTGGTCGGCTCCACGCTGTTGATCCTCACCGCCCTCGCCCACCAATCGGTGCGGGGTCACAAGACCGCATCGCTGCCCAAGTCCGTCGCCAGCAAAGGAGCCGTCTGATGGAAGAAGTCATCGCAATCGCCATCGGCGTACTCGCCGCGTCCGGCGTCTGGCTGATCCTGCGACCACGGACCTTCCAGGTGGTCATGGGCCTGTGCCTGCTGTCGTACGGCGTCAACCTGTTCATCTTCAGCATGGGCAGCCTGTTCATCGGCAAGGAGCCGGTGATCAAGGACGGCGTCACCCAGGATTTGCTGCATTACACCGACCCGCTGCCACAGGCACTGGTACTCACCGCGATCGTCATCAGTTTCGCCATGACCGCGTTGTTCCTCGTCGTTCTGCTCGCCTCGCGCGGCCTGACCGGTACTGACCACGTCGACGGCCGGGAGCCTAAAGAATGATGGCGATGACTCACCTGATCGCCGCACCGATTCTGCTGCCGCTGCTGACCGCCGCCATCATGCTGATGCTCGGCGAGCGGCATCGACCGTTGAAGGCGAAAATCAATCTGTTCTCCAGCCTCGTCGGCCTGTTCATTTCGGTGATGCTGCTGCAATGGACGCAGACCACCGGCGTGCCCGGCTCCATTGGCGTGTACCTGCCGGGCAACTGGCAGGCGCCGTTCGGCATTGTGCTGGTAGTCGATCGCCTGTCGGCGTTGATGCTGGTGCTGACCGGGATCATCGGCGTCAGCGCCCTGCTGTTTGCCATGGCCCGCTGGGACGGCGCCGGTTCGAGCTTCCACGCGCTGTTCCAGATTCAGTTGATGGGCCTGTACGGCGCGTTCCTGACCGCTGACCTGTTCAACCTGTTCGTGTTCTTCGAAGTGCTGCTGGCGGCTTCTTATGGCTTGTTGTTGCATGGGTCGGGTCGGGCACGGGTCTCATCGGGGCTGCATTACATCTCGATCAACCTGCTCGCTTCGTCGCTGTTTCTGATTGGTGCGGCATTGATCTACGGGGTCACCGGCACACTGAACATGGCCGATCTGGCGCTGAAGATTCCGCTGGTGCCGGAAGCCGACCGTGGCTTGCTGCATGCCGGCGCCGGGATTCTCGCCGTCGCGTTCCTGGCCAAGGCCGGCATGTGGCCGCTGAACTTCTGGCTGGTGCCGGCCTACTCCTCGGCCAGTGCGCCGGTGGCGGCGATGTTCGCAATCATGACCAAGGTCGGCGTCTACACCTTGCTGCGTCTGTGGACCCTGTTGTTTTCCGGGCAGGCCGGTGCGTCGGCATTCTTCGGTGGCGACTGGCTGATCTACGGCGGCATGGCGACCATGGCCTGCGCGGCGCTGGCGATTCTCGCCGCGCAACGCCTGGAGCGCATGGCCAGCCTGAGCATTCTGGTGTCGGCCGGGATCCTGCTGTCCGCCGTCGGTTTCGCCCAGCCGAACCTGATCGGCGCGGCGCTGTTCTATCTGGTCAGCTCGACGCTGGCGTTGAGTGCGCTGTTCCTGCTGGCCGAGTTGATCGAGCGTTCGCGCTCGGCCAACGAGATCCCGCTGGAGGATGAAAGCGAACTGCTGCCGCGCCCACAGGAATCCCTGCAGCCACCCAAAGGCATCAACCTCGACGACGAACAGAAAGCCGTGGTCGGTCAGGTCATCCCTTGGACCATGGCGTTTCTCGGCCTGAGCTTCATTGCTTGCGCGCTGCTGATCATCGGCATGCCGCCGCTGTCCGGCTTCATCGGCAAACTCAGCCTGATCGGCGCGCTGCTCAATCCGCTGGGCCTGGGCACTGGCGCGCCGATTTCCAACGCGGCCTGGGCGTTGCTGGCATTGCTGATTCTCACCGGGCTGGCATCGCTGATGGCGTTCTCGCGTCTCGGCATCCAGCGCTTCTGGACGCCCGAAGAGCGCCCTTCACCGCTACTGCGCAAACTCGAATGCGCGCCGATCTTCCTGTTGCTGGGACTGAGCATCGTCCTGACCTTCAAGGCTGAACCCCTGTTGCGTTACACCCAGGCCACCGCCGAGGCGTTGCACAACCCGCAGCAGTACGTGATGGCGGTGCTCGGCACCCGTGCCGTACCGAGCCCGGAAGCCAAATCGGCGATGCTGGAGGTGCAGCCATGAAGCGTGTATTTCCTGCCCCGTTGTTGTCACTGGCACTGTGCGTCCTGTGGCTGACCCTGAACCTGTCGATCAGCCCGGGCAATCTGCTGCTCGGCGCGATACTGGGTTTTGCTGCACCGTTGATGATGCGCAAACTGCGCCCGAAACAAGTGCGCATTCGCCGTCCGGGAACGATTCTGCGCCTGTTTCTGCTCGTGGGCCGTGATGTGGTGACGTCCAACCTGATCGTTGCGTGGGGCGTGCTCAATGCTGGTCGGCGCCCTCCGCGCTCGGGTTTTGTCAAAGTCCCGCTGGATTTGCGCGACGCCCACGGCCTGGCGACTCTGGCGATGATCTGCACGGTGGTGCCCGGCACGGTATGGTCGGAACTGTCGCTGGATCGCAGCATTCTGTTGTTGCACGTCTGGGATCTGGATGACGAAGCGCAATTCATCGAGCACTTCAAGAGCACCTACGAGCGGCCGCTGATGGAGATTTTCGAATGAGCCCATTACTGTCGAACGCGATTCTGCTGACGCTGTTCCTGTTCTCGCTGGCCATGGTGCTGACCCTGGTGCGCCTGTTCAAAGGCCCGTCGGCGCAGGATCGGGTCTTGGCGCTGGACTACCTGTACATCGTCGCCATGCTGATGATGCTGACCCTGGGCATTCGCTATTCCAGTGACACGTACTTCGAAGCGGCGCTGCTGATCGCGCTGTTCGGCTTCGTCGGCTCGTTTGCCCTGGCGAAATTCCTGCTGCGTGGCGAGGTGATCGAATGAATGCTGAATTGTCGCTGTGGGTCGAGATTCCGGTGGCGATCCTGCTGGTGCTCAGCGGTCTGTTTGCGTTGATCGGCGCGATCGGGTTACTGCGCATGAAGGATTACTTCCAGCGCATGCACCCACCGGCATTGGCTTCAACGCTCGGCGCATGGTGCGTGGCACTGGCGTCGATCATCTGCTTTTCGGCGCTGAAATCCGGACCGGTCATACATGCCTGGCTGATCCCGATTCTGCTGGCGATTACCGTACCAGTGACTACTTTGCTGCTGGCGCGGGCGGCGCTGTTTCGCAAGCGTATGGCTGGGGATGATGTGCCGGCAGAGGTCAGTAGCCGGCGGACTGAAAGCGGCAGTTAGTCCAGAGTTTTCAGTGTCTGGACTGGCCCTTTCGCGAGCAGGCTCGCTCCCACAGGGTTTTGGATGAAATCACACATCTGTGAACACCCAAAATCACTGTGGGAGCGAGCCTGCTCGCGAAGGGGCCAGCCAAGTCATCGCAGATTTCAGATCTGTTTCAAACCCAAGCCACCGCCAACAACCCCGCCCCCAACACCGCACACAACGGCGAATACACCCAGGTATCCAGCCGCGCAAACCGCGAATCCTTCACTTCCTTGAAAAACCCGACCAGGTTCGAATCACCAATCGCCCGGGCAAACATCAACAGCGCAATCGCGCTGATCACCCATTGCAAGGCCTTGTGTGTCACCGCCGGCATGCCCCAGCCAACCCGCATACACACCAACGCAGCAATCACCAGCAAAGCCGCCGCCACGATCAATGTAAGCCAGCCTGACGGCTTGAATGCCGGCCGCACCGTTGCGACAAAACCGCGCACCGGCACCTGCGGCACCACGACTGCCGCCGCCCATTGCCCACCCAACGCCCAATACACGTGCATCAAGGCGATCACCGCAAACGTTGTCACCAGCCATTGAGCCAACACAAAGGTCATGGTTGAAATCCTTGGAAAGGGATTTGAACAAATCATCCTAGTCGGATTTTTTTCAAGTGCACGACCGATCAGCGGTACGGTAAAGTGCCGCCCCATGAAATTCTCCCGTTCCGATCGTTCACTGCTGGCCTGGATGCTCTATTGCTGCGTCCTGTTCAACGTGTTCGCCTGCAGCATCGGTCACGGACAAATGGTCGGCATGCAGCTCAACGGCATCGGCGGCCAGTTCTGTACAGTCGACTCGGCCACTCAAGCGCCGCTCGCCAGCAATCCCACCGAAGAACAACTGCCGACCCTGTCCAAGTCGTTCGGCTGCCCGCTGTGCTCGGTCGGCGGCGGCATGGGCCCAGCGTTTAACTCCAGCCTGACGCTGGCGATCCTGCCGGAACAGCACAGTCCGCCACTGGCGCCCATCGTCAGCGCCGACCTCCCTGCCCGCTTCACCTGGCCTTCGGCCAACCCTCGCGCCCCACCGCTCGCCTGAGTGTTTCTGCCTTTTTGATTTGTCAGCCCACTGCGCCAACGCGCGGCGTTCGCCTGTGCGCTGACTCCTAGACAAGCATTCAGGATTCAATGATGAAACAACTCACTTTGCTGGCGAGCCTGTGCGGCTGCCTGTCCGTCAACGTCTGGGCGCAATCCACCGTGGATCTGGCGCCGATCACCATCGACGGCGAATCCGGCGCAGAACCGGGCTTGAGCCTCGACCAGTCCAGCGGCATGGCCTCGCGCCTCGGTTTGAGCGTGCGTGACACGCCGGCGTCGGTAGCCATCGCCAATCGCAACGACATCGAACGTCACGGCGCACAGAACTTCCAGGACGCCGCCAACACCTTGCCCGGGGTCAACGCCAGCGCACCGCCGGGGTTCGGTGGTTTCGTTTCCTATCGTGGTTTCACCAGCAGCCAGATTACCCAGATGTTCAACGGCATCAACGTTTCCGGCGGCCTCGCGCGGCCAGTTGATTCGTGGATCTACGACCGCGTGGAACTGGTTGGCGGCCCATCATCGCTGATCAACGGCGCAGGCTCGGTCGGCGGTTCGCTGAACTACGTGACCAAACTCGCCACCCGCGATGAACAGGCAATTGAAGGCCGGGTCAGCTACGGCACCTACGACACCACCGAAACCGCGTTCGGCCTCAACCATGCCCTGACCGATCCCAGCGCCGACGTGCAGCACTACGCGCGACTCGACGTCAGCCACAACACCAGCAACGGCTACATCGACCGCCAGGAGCGCGATGCCTGGAGCGTGGCGTTCTCGCTGCTCAGCGATCTCACGCCCGATCTGTCGCACACGTTGGCACTGGAATATCAGGACGAACACGAAGACAGTCCGTACTGGGGCACGCCCGTGCTCAACCCCAAGGCCGGTGAGCTGAAGATCGATAAACACAACCGCTTCAACAACTACAACGTCGAGGACGGTCGTTACGAACAGCGAACGATCTGGGTACGCTCGATCATCGATTACCGCATCAACGACAGCACCACCCTGCGCAACACGCTGTATCACCTCGACAGCCAGCGCGATTACCGCAATCTCGAAACCTACCAGTACAACGCCGACAACAGCGCCGTGAACCGCTCCACCGCCTATCAAGTACGCCATCAGGGCGAGCAGAACGGCAACCAGTTCGAACTGCGCCACGACAACACGCTGTTCGGTCTCGACACGACGTGGTCGGGAGGCTTCGAATACAAGGTCAACCAGACCACCAACTCGCCGCTGAACATCAAAGGTGCCAGCACGGTAGATCCGAACAACTATCGTCCGGGGCACTTCTACGACATCCCCGGCACCAACCCAAAACTGATCAGCGACAAAACCAACGAGGTCACCACCAAGGCACTGTTCGTGGAAAACCGTCTGGCGCTGACCGAAAAACTGTCGCTGCTCACCGGCCTGCGCTATGACGACATTGACCTCGACGTGACCAACCATCGCACCGTGACCGCCGCCAACCCCAAGCACCTCAAGCGCAGTTGGGAGCCAGTCACCGGCCGCGCTGGCCTGACGTACCAATTCATTCCATCGGCAAACGTCTACGTGCAATACAGCACCGCTGCCGAGCAACCGAATGGCACGCAGGACTTTGACGTCTCGACAGGCAAGCAATGGGAGATTGGCAGCAAATTCGATTATCTGAACGGGCGCGGCTCGGCGACGATTGCCGCCTACACCATTGAGCGAAAGGACTTCGCCGTGACTGATCCGCTGGATCCGGCCGGCAGTATTCCAGTCGGTTAGCAGACGTCAAAAGGGGTGGAAATCGCCAGTTCGCTGCGGATCACCGACAAGTTGCTGGCCGAAGGCAACTTCGCCTGGGTCGACGCGCAGTACGATGATTTCACCGAAAAGAATGCTGCCGGCGTGGTGGTTTCACGCAAGGGCAATACGCCGACTAACGTGCCGGATCGAGTCGGCAATCTGTGGCTGACGTATGATTTTTCGCCGCAATGGCAAGGTGGAGTGGATGCGCGGTACGTGGCGTCGGTGTATGCGGACACGGCCAACACCATGACCGTGCCGTCGTACACCTTGTTCGGCAGCTTCCTCAGCTACAAGGTTGATTCGCAAACCACCGTGACCGGGCGCGTGCGTAACCTGACCAATGAGGTGTATGCCGAGTTTGCGCATGTGTCGCCGGCGTATTACCTCGGAACACCGCGCACCTTTGAGTTGGCGGTGCAGACCCGATTCTAAAAGCATCGCGAGCAGGCTCACTCCTACATTTGGAATGCGTTCCTCTGTAGGAGTGAGCCTGCTCGCGATGAGGTCAGCCGCATCAACACTTATTTCAGATCAGCCGAAACCTTCTCCGCCACATCCTTCGGCAACCAGGCCTGCCACACGTCCGGGTGCGCCTTCATGAACGCCACCGCCGCCTCACGAGGCGCCGTGTGCTTCTCGCTCATCTCGGCCAACGCCTTGTTCAACGGTTCGATGGGAAAATCCACCTTGCTGAAGAATTCGGCAATCTGCGGATACTGCTTTTGAAACGGCGTAGACACGCCAATCGACAGCTTCGAAGCCAGCGAACGGGTCGGTTTCGGATTGGGATTATCGGCGTCAGTCAGGGTCTTCCAAGCCTCGGCATCAAACGGTGGCTCTTCCAACTGCACCAGTTTGAACTTGCCCAGCAGCGGCGTCGGCGACCAGTAGTAAAACAGCACCGGCTTACCGCGACGAATCGATGAGCTGATCTCGGCATCCAGTGCCGCCCCCGAGCCACTGCGGAAATTGGTGTAATCGTCCTGCAGACCATAAGCCGTCAACTTCTGCTTGTTGACCACTTCCGAGGTCCAGCCAATCGGGCTGTTGAGAAACCGCCCTTTGCTCGGATTTTCTGCATCCTTGAACACGTCCTTGTATTTTTTCAGATCACTGACGCTGCGCAGGTCCGGCGCCAGCGGCTTGATGCCTTTGGCCGGGTCGCCCTTGATCACATACTCCGGCACCCACCAGCCCTCGGTAGCGCCCTTGACCGTATCGCCCAGGCTGACGACCTTTCCTTCGGCCTCGGCCTTGACCCATACCGGACTGCGCCCGGCCCACTCTTCGCCAATGACCTGAATGTCATTGTTGGCCAGTGCGGTTTCCAGCGTGATGGTGGTGCCAGGCAAGGTGTCGGTCGGTAAGCCGTAACCCTTCTCAACGATGATCCGCAGCACATCCGTGATCAGGCTGCCGCTTTCCCAGTTCAGGTCGGCAAAATGGATCGGCGCCTGGGCGGCCATCACCGATGGCGCTGAAGCCAGCAAACCAAACGTGGCCACACTGGCGGCCAATAACCGTCGAAATCCGTTCATGCATTGCACCTCGTGCTGTTCACAGCAATGGCAGGTTGGCCTGACAGAAGACCGCAAGCCTCTGAATACTCAGTCAACTGACTGTAGCCGAGGTTCCTGCTTTTTCCGGGCCGCGCTCCGGACGAGGTTATGAATCAGACTTTTCCTGCAGGCTTTGCAGCTCGCGTCTGACCATGCTGGCGTATTCCGCGGGACGCAAAGTGTAGATCTGCGCAGCCAGCCAATTCAGCCAGGCGCCTTGCAGTTCGGCCTTGGCAGCGAATAAACGCCGAGCTTCCTCGCGTGCAGTGTCGAGGTTCTGCGCATGAAAATCCGCGCGGCTCACTCGCTGGCCTTGAACGTCACCAGTTCACCCTTGCGCCACTTGGCGGCTTTGGCGGTAACAGCTTTCAGGGTCTTGGTCAGGCCTTCCTGCAACTGCTGATTGGCCGCAAACACGGTCACCACGCTGTGGCCTTCCTTGAACAGGATCGCGTGCCCTTCGACAGTGTCGACAAAGGCGTAATCGCCCAGTCCATACACCGTGAGTTTGATTTCGCGAAAACGGATATCCATCTTGCCGCCTTCGCGGCTGGGCAAGACCGATGCACTGAAATGATCGCCGACCTTGAGCTTGAGCCCCGGTTTGTCATCGACCACCAAGGCGCTTTCGGTGTCGATCTCGGCCACGTAAATGCCTTCGGCGTTCTGTTCGGTGATGTAAACAAAACGCGACTGGAACAGCTTGACCAGCTTTGCACGCAAATCACCCAACACGAACAAAGCATGCATATCGAGATTACTGACTGCCAAAGAAACATCCCCACATCTGAAAAAACCGCACACGGAAAACGCGCACGGCAAAAAAAACGGCCAGGCCGATGTCACTGCAAACAAATCAATAAAGCCCGAATCGAGCAGAGTGCTCATTCAACGCGAGGTTGCTAAGACTACTGGATTGTCACTCGCGAAACTCATCCCGATGTCGCCAAAACTTGAAGGAAAAATCCTCAGCGTCGGCAAGAGCATTCTGACTACGAACTTTAGGGAAAATTCTCACGAAAAAAAGCACTTTTCCGACATATCGCTGGCGAAAAATTGCTTTAGATAAGCCCTGTCGTCAACAGGTACTGGCGATTCTAGAGCAGCGATGCTCATTACGACTACCCGCAACGGCCTTTAAATCCCGGCCGACTGATGAAAAGGACTTCATATGTGCACTCTGACTCACTTTGCCATGACTGCTGACGACCGGATCAAATCACCACTGATACTGAGTGCCACTGACATCAACGACCATTGTCCCCGATTTCAGGTCGTGCCCGCCGGCAACGCGTTCTTTCACATAAAGGAAACATCGACCGGACGCGTAAGAGGTTTCCGCGAAGATCACAACGAAGCCTGCGCCCTTGCCCGCTCACTTGAGTCAAAGATCGAACTCCTGGCGAACGGCTACCTCAGATAAAGAGAGCGATCGAACGCGCCATACCGGCGCCCACCAAAGGAGTACACGATGGAACTGCCAGCATACGATCTGAAAACCCTGTTCGATCAACTGGGACTGCCTTCAGAAGGTAACGCAATCGACGATTTCATCGAGGCGCATCCACTGGACGCCAATACCAAACTTATCGACGCCGACTTTTGGTCGCCGCAACAAGCACAGTTACTCAAGGAATGGCTAAGGGCCGACGGTGAAGAAGCGGTCATGGTCGATGAGCTGAATGTACGCTTGCATCGCGGCAAGTAATCACGGGGCAGTGAAGGCTGTCGGTCGGCTCGGCGTGCATCTGCGCTAGCCACGCAGCCTTGCACTCTTCCGCTTCGTCGCGACTGGCAAAAGCGGTGCCGCGACGTTCGCCATTGAGCAGCACCACCCAGCAAACGCTGCGACCCATTGCGCGCAAACCGGCCGGCACGCCACTGCCGATCATCACGGCAACATCAACTCTGCACTGCATGCAGCCCTCCCGAGATCATTAGCAACCTAACTAAGTGGTCAGATTAATGGTTTCCTTAGAACGGAAACAGCAAGCTCCCTGCACAGATTCATTGCATCGGGCGTAACAATCCCTCAGCGCGGACTTTCCGGCTTATAGCCCAGACGCAAACCACCCCAGTGCCGGCCCTTGATCATGATCGGCACCGACAGGTCATGCATCAGCTCACCGGTGTCGCGGGTGTAGGTCTGCAACAACACCGGTTGCTGATGGCTGCCGCAGCGAATACCGGTGCGATCAGCAAATTTGCGCTTTGTGCGATTGTTGACCGCATCGACCTGCACGTCGCCGGTCAATGGCTGACTAAACGCCTGATTATGGGTCGGCACATAACCCTGCTGCGTACAGGCAATGGCGAACACCAACCCCTCGTGACGCGGCAATAATGGCTCCTGAATCGCCGGCAGCACCTGATCGGTGTAACGGTCGAAACGGGTTTGAAATTTCGCCGGCTGCGTATTCGGGATCGGCTGATACTGGCGATCGAACAGGTCTTCAAGACTGATTCGCCCCTGCTCGATATCCGCCTCGAACCGCGCAGCAATCTGACTCGCACCTTCGCGGGCCAGATCGTAGATGCGCTGGTGATAGTCATCCAGTCCGACTTCAGCCAGGCGCTCGCTGATGGTTTCCGCCTGCCCTTCCATTTGCACTGCGGCTTCAGCGAGGCGGCGAGTCTGTTGATCGCTGATCGCCAGATCGCTACGCATCTGCTCGATCGCCTTGAACAGGCTGTCGAGTTGTTCGCGATTGGTTTCTGCACCTTGGGCGATTTCACCGACCTGAGTTTCCACCCCGGCAGCCAGTCGCGCGATGTTCTCCAGATGCTGGCCGGTGTGCTCGACCTGCTCGACACCGGTCTGCAGATCACTCGACAGCTGGCGAATCTGCTCCACCACCTGCGCCGTGCGTTGTTGAATGTCGGCGACCATCTCACCCACTTCACCGGTCGCCGAGGCCGTGCGCGCCGCCAATCCACGAACCTCATCCGCCACCACGGCAAAACCGCGACCATGCTCACCGGCCCGCGCCGCCTCGATCGCCGCGTTCAGTGCGAGCAGATTGGTCTGGCTGGCAATCGACTGAATCACCAACGTCACGCGCTGAATGTCGTCGCTGCGCAGGCTCAAGGCTTCGATCAATTCACGGCTGGCATTCGCGCGCTGACTGAGCTGATGCATGCGCGCGATCGAATCCAACAGTTCCGTGCGCCCCGCCGCGCTACTGTGATGGGCCTGACTCGCTGCTTCAAGCGCGGCACGGCTGAGCTGCGAAGTCGCATGTTCGGTCGCGATCATCACCTCGGCATTGCTGACGATCCGCGCCGCCGCATCAAGCTGCGATTCGAGTTTGCTCGCCAGTTCCTTGACCGAAAACGCCACGCCGGCCGCCGACAACGCGTTATGGCTGGTGGTGTAGGAAAGGTCGCGGGTCAGTTCGGACATGGCGCTGCCAGAGTCGGCAGGCTGGACATCAGGGATAGCGCGGGAGCGCAGGCGCGGCAGCCAGACAATCAGCACCGCCAGCGGCATGCCAATGTACAGCGACCATTCACCCAGCGTCATGCCGGCCAGCAACAACATCAGGGCGATGCTTTGCAGGGTCGGTGCGATCCAGCGGTTTTTCGGCAAAAGCACTGGTGCAGGCAGAGCCCCAACCAGAGATCCATCTCTCGTCATATCAACACCCCACGCTTGTTCTCATTGTTGTGACTGCATTAAACGCCACTACAACGCCATTATCCATGGTCCGTTAGTCGTGGGGTCTGTGGCAGGTCAATGGAACGGCGCGGGCTTATTGCAGACGAGCAAAAACAAAGATCGCAGCCTTCAGCAACGCCCGTGTAGGAGCTGCCGAAGGCTGCGATCTTTTCAAGGTGCCCTGTTGAAAGGGTCACCCCACAGAATCAGGCCTGACGCTGGTGCTTGTCGATCTGCTCGTGACGCTCTTGAGCTTCGATGCAGTACTTGGTGGTCGGGCTGATCAGCAGGCGCTTCAGGCCAATGGCCTCGCCGCTGTCATCGCACCAGCCAAAGCTGTCTTCCTTGATGCGCTCAAGGGCCTGCTCCAGTTGCGGCAGCATGCGCTGGTCGCGATCGATCGCGTTCACCAGCCAAGTGCGCTCTTCTTCAACCGAAGCCGCGTCCGCCGGGTCAGCCGGGGTGTCCAGGCTTTCGATGGCGATACGGTTTTGCTCAATGCGCTCGTGGGTTTCGACTTTCATGTTCTGCAGCAGCTCAGTGAAGAAAGCGTGCTGCTCTGCATTCATGTAGTCATCTGCCGGCATGGCCAGCAACTTGTCCTTTGTCATTGATATCTCTATAAAAAAACGTGCATTAAGGCGAATTAGGGAGCGTTTCGGCGAACCGCGTGCGGTCGGCGAAAAGGCATCGTTTATTGCAAATGCCACCCGGCACTCAATTTACGAGGGGCGGCAGTCTAAGGCCCGAATGAGGCCTCAGCAACTGTAAATACAGGGAATTTGTCCGACAACGTTCGGAAACTGCTCTGACACAGGGTTCACACGGCCATCGGAGTGCGTTTATAGCAAGAAATTCAGTCGAGCGGCTGTATATAGAAGACAAACGGCTAACCACGCAGCGCCCAGACGCAATTTTTTACCACGCACTGCATCGTTTCAGCAAAGCAGACCTGCAAAAGCCCCCCTACTATCAGGCCCACCGTGTGATCAACCAGCCTGAAGGATGACCTATGCCCCGCCCCGATCTGCCGGCCACCGACGAGGTTTCACTCGCCAGCCCCCCGATCAATGCCGAGCGCCTGCTGCAACTGATCACCGACGAATACGACGCCCTGCCGCGCCAGCTCAAACGCATCGCCAGCTACATCAGCCAACAGAGCGACCGGATCATGGTCGACCGCATCAGCGACATCGCCCGTGAGTGCGAAGTCCACCCGTCCGCCATCGTGCGCTTCTCGCAACGCTTCGGTTTCAGCGGCTTCAGCGAAATGCAGGCGCTGTTCCGCAGCGCCTACACGCACAAAGCCTCGCCGGTGCAAAACTACCAGCAACGCATCCGCAGCATGATCGCCAACCAGTCGCAGCAAGCCAGCGCCGGCGACCTCGCCCGCGAATGCATCGACGCCACGCGCTCCGGCATCGAACGCCTGGGCCGTGAACTCGACGACGCCGCGTTCGAAAAAGCCGTCGACCTGATCGTCAACGCCGACAACATCTATGTCGTCGGCGTGCGCCGCTCCTTCGCCGTCGCCGACTACCTCGTTTACAACTTGCAACACACTCAGAAAAAAATTCATCTGGTGTCCGGGCTCGGCGGCAGCTATCGAGAACAAATGCGCAGCGTGCGTGCGAACGATCTGGTCATCGCCATCAGCTTCGTGCCCTACGCCAAGGAAACCCAACACTGCCTGCGCTTCGCCCGCCAGCAGCAGGCCAACACCCTGATCCTCACCGACAGCCACCTCTCGCCACTGGCGAAACTCGCCCACAGCGTATTGCTGGTCAACGAAGGCAGCGCCCTCGCCTTTCGTTCGCTGAGTGCGACGCTGTGTTTGTGCCAAGCGTTGTTTGTAGCGGTGGCCTATCGGCTGGAACTGAATGTTGATGAGATTCACGAACAACCCGGCTTCGACGACTGACAATTGCCTCAACGTCGGCTAGGTTATGCCTTCCCACCGGTTTGACTTGAAGGAACGCGTCATGAAACTGATCGGCATGCTGGACTCCCCTTACGTACGCCGCGTGGCGATCTCCGCCAAACGCCTTGGCATCGACCTCGAACACGAGTCGGTCTCGGTGTTCCGCCACTTCGAGCAATTCCAGCAGATCAACCCGGTGGTCAAAGCCCCCACGCTGATCCTCGACGACGGCGTGGTCTTGATGGACTCGACCCTCATCCTCGACTACCTCGAAGCCAGTTCCGGCAAAAGCCTGCTGCCAACCGACCTGAAACAACGCGCCCAAGCCCTGCGCCTGATCGGCCTCAGCCTCGCCGCCTGCGAAAAAGCCGTGCAGCTTTATTACGAACGCAACCTGCGCCCGGCCGACATTCAATACCAGCCGTGGGTCGAACGCGTCGAAGGCCAACTCGCCGCCGCGTTCACCGCCCTCGAGCAAGAACTGGAAAAAACCGGCCTGCCCACCGACGGCACCCTCACCCAGGCCGGCATCAGCCTCGCCGTCGCCTGGAGCTTCACCGGCCTCGTCGTCCCCGACCAGATCGACACCCGCCGCTACCCCCACATCGCCCAATACACCGCCTACGCCGAAACCCTCGAAGCGTTCGTCAGCACCCCGATGACCTGACCATGAGCACCACCGACACCGCCGCCCCGGCGTTAAAGGAAATCTTTAACGCCGAACGCTTGCAACACATCGCCAACGAAATGAGCGCCGTGTACCCGGCGTTCAAGGCCAAGGCGTTTCTCAAACATGCCCAGGACGGACTCGCTGAATTATCAGTGATGCAACGCATGGCGCGTATCAGCGAAAGCCTGCATGCCGTGTTGCCGCTGGATTACCAAGACTCCCTCGAAGTGCTTTTCGAACTCGCGCCAAGACTGAACAGCGGATTCGTCAGCATGTGCCTGCCGCATTACGTCGCCAGCTATGGCGGCCACGCGTTCGACACCTCCATGGACGCCCTGAAGTACTTCACCACCTTCGGCTCCTCCGAATTCGCCATCCGCCACTTTCTGCGCAGCGACCTGGAGCGCTCGCTGGAACGGATGCACGACTGGACCCGAGACGAAAACCACCACGTTCGACGCCTCGCCAGCGAAGGCAGCCGCCCTCGCCTGCCTTGGTCGTTTCGGTTGGAAGCGGTGCAGGCGGATCCGCAGTTGGCGGCCGGGATACTGGATCGGTTGAAGGCGGATGAGAGTTTGTACGTGCGCAAGTCCGTGGCGAATCATTTGAATGATGTGACGAAGGTGCATCCGGAGTGGGTGCTGGACACGATTGAAGGTTGGTCGTTGGAGAACAAGCACACGGCGTGGATTGCGAAGCATGCGTTGCGGAGTTTGATCAAGCAGGGGGATTTAAGGGCGCTGACGGTGATTGGTGCAGGGGCGAAGGCTGAGGTTGAGTTGTTAGATGTGCGGGTTGAGCCGGCGGTGGTGCGGTTGGGGGAAGCGATTACGTTGTCGTTTGTGGTGAAGTCGACCGTGGCGCATGAGCAGCGGTTGGTGATTGATTATGCGATTGACTATGTGAAGGCGAATGGCGGGGTTTCGGCTAAGGTTTTTAAATTGAAGACGGTTGTTTTGGAGGGATTTGGAAGCGAGGAACTGCGGCGCAGTCAGCTGATAAAAGATTTCACTACGCGGAAGCATTATATTGGAGCACATGGAGTGCACTTTATTTTTAATGGAGAAAAACTGGTTAGCCGTGAATTTCAGATAATAGCCACATGAGGCATCAACCAACCAAACTTAACCTGCTAAGCTAGAACCCCACCCTGACAAAATAACAGCTTTACGAACTAATAAAACCTTAAAAAATACAATAAAACCACCAACTTCAAAAACCCAAAATCACATAAAAGGAGACAAAATGGCAGGCCACATTATCAGCATAAGTACAAAAATCCCAAACTCCAACAAGGAGATAGAAATCCATCTAGGCGGTAAAAATTTAATACTCACCGGTGCGAATGGCTGCGGCAAAACTAGGCTTATCGAGCATTTATACGAATACTTAAAACGACGTATAATTGAAAAACAAAACCCTGACCCATCATCTCTCAAGTCGCAGATAGAAAGTACGGAACGAAGCATGATGAGCTTTTCAAAAGCAGATCAAAACTACAGCTCCCATGCAACCTATCTAAAATCTCTAAAGGACCAATACAGAGACTGGGAGCACGCACCAGTAAAATGCAATGAAATAGAATCCCTAATAATCTCTTATCACGAAAACAAATCCCTCTTTGCTTTCTTCGAAGCAATGAGAAAATCCAACATCGAAGCACCAAACTCCGCCTCAAGTATTTCTTCACTGCAACAACGAGAATTCACAAATCGCGGAAATATTTCGTCTGCCTTATTTGAATCCTACCTAGTAAGCAACATGACAACACTGGCTTACGCCGAATCCAAAAGAATTGACAACAACCCAGAGGAAGAAAAACGAATAAGCAATTGGTTTATAAAGCTCGACTCTGACCTTCAAGAGCTATTCGAAGACCCATCGCTACGCCTAATTTTCGATTCAAAATCATATTCATTTTACATCCAACAAAAAGATCGAGAGCCCTATCGATTCCAACAACTATCCTCTGGATTTTCATCAATTCTATCTGTCTACGCAGACCTTTTAACAAAAATCGAACTTAGATCAATAGCTCCAACCGAAGTCACTGGAATAGTTTTTATTGACGAAGTAGATGCTCACCTCCACGTATCTTTACAGAAAAAAATATTCCGCTTTCTGACTAAATCCTTCCCGAAGGTACAATTCATTATTACAACTCACTCGCCATTCGTGGTCTCTTCCGTCGACGATGCGGTTATCTACGACCTAACGAGCCTCGAACAAGTGAGTGATTTGTCCATGTACTCATACGAAGCGATACTTGATGGACTTTTCGATGTTAGACCAATATCCAAAATTTTAGAAAATAAAATAAAAAAACTAAATAGCTTCTCTGAGATGCTCAAGCCAAATATACGCGAGATGGAAGTTCTGATTTCAGAGATATCTCCGCACACCCATAGCCTTGATAGTGAATCTTCCTTTTTCCTGAAAAAAGCAGAAGTAATCGTTAATAAAAGCAAGAAACCCAAGGGAGACGTAACAGATGTTTAATGTCTCCCGCCCTACTGAGGCACCTCCGTCACTCGCAAGGCGCACTAAGTACGACGGCGAGGATGTTTACGAAGCTATCTCCACAATCTTTCACGACAAATGTTATTTATGCGAAACAAAAGAACCACAAGATATAAATGTAGAGCATTTCCGCGCACACTTGAATGACGAAGATAAAAAATATTCTTGGGACAATCTTTATTTTGCTTGCAGCAGATGCAACAACATCAAAGGTGACAGATACAATAACTTGCTTGACTGTTGCGACCCTCAGCAAAATGTATTAAGAGCAATAAAGCATTTGCCGCCGAACACGCCATACGCGAAGACCGTACAAATAATATCCACTTTAAACTCAGAATCCGCTCACAGCACAAAAGATCTTTTAGAAAAAATTTACAACAGCGAACATACTGTAAACAAGAAAGTATCCGGCTCCTTCCTCAGAAGAAAAATATTTGACCAATACAATCTACTTCTAACCCAAATAAATAACTACTACAACCCCATCGCGACAGCTGTAGAAAAAAATGATGCCTTAGAAAGATTAAAAATCTTGATTCGCCGAGATCAGCCTTACTCTGCATTTATGGCTTGGTGCATTCTTGAGGATGACGAACTTAGCCTCGCACTTGAGGCGTTTATTGATCAGCAATAAAGAAAAACGATGACAGATCACGACTATTCTAAATTTTATCTGCCATCGTTTTCCTTTCCATTTTTAGTCAAAGGGTAACTACAGACGGCTGCCAATCACCATGCGTAATACCGTAATGTCGATGTAGCGTTTAGCCTTTTCACTCACTGGATAGGCATGGCACCCGCCATGCCTCCCCTGCTACGGAGCTAGTCGTTTAAGTTCGTTGGGCATGAGCGACTTGCACCAAACGATGACATGAATCTCTGACCCATGCCTGTAAGACACCACTTGCCCCCCCGTGCAGCGAGGTATATATCGAACAACCGCGGTCAGACTAGGATTATCAAAAAGGCAGCCACACTACCGACTGCTTCAAGAATATAAGCACGCGATTTATCAACTTCCGTAGGGGATTCCCCATTTCTCAATATACCGCTTGGACTTTTCACTGATGGGATAAGCGTATCGCCCTTGGGTCTTCCCCTGACTCGGCCCCAATGGTTCGATTTCGGCCTGCGCTTTCGCCACTTCGACCGGATGGTGACATGAGTCTCTTACCCAAACCTGGATGGCCCCGCCGGGAGCTAAACCCAGATAGACCGAAGATATATAGGTAGCTGTCTGGTCTGGAGTTTTCGCGCAGCGTTGATTCACCGATTTCAGCATCAGCTGTCTGGCCTCTTCGGGTATATCCACCCTGGCTCGATAGGTCTGAGGTTCTACGATGGACTGCCAGCGAACGAAAATCCGTTTCGGGAGATCAGCACCCACTACTGCTTTCTCGGAACTGCCCACACCGTGCCAACCTCGCGCCGACTCTGTTCCATCTTCTGGCTGTCCACCCGATGCGGATCCACCGCCGGTACACAGAAATGTTTTTCCATTTATATCTTCCACGGCAGTGTCTTCAACCCAGACCTTCATGTAATGCGGCTCGGTAAAACCAAGCTCCCACCACGGAGATTTTGGGTCGTTTTTGGCTGATAGTGGAATACTTGACTGGCAACCGGTAATTAGCAAAGCAACAAGCATCGTTATCAGTTGTTTCATTGGGTGACTATTACCAACTCCCATAGGGAATGCCGTACCTGTCGATATACCGCTTCGCCTTCTCACTCACGGGATAAGCATATTGACCACCATTCTTACCCAACTCGGGCCCCAGCGGCTCCAACTCAGCTTGAGCACGAGCGACTTTCACTGGGCGCCGGCATAAATCTCTTACCCACACTTGCACTACACCACCCGGGGCGAGTCCCAAATAGACGGAGGCCATGAAGCGTGCTGTTTTCTCGGGAGTTTCCGGGCAGCGCTGATGGGTAGACGTCACCATCACTTGCCTGGCTTCTTCAGGGATATCTACCCACGCCCGGTAAGTTTTTTGCTCTGGAATCGATTGCCAGCGGACAAAGATCCGCTTAGGTAGCCCTGCCCCAATAACCGGTTTGCCTGTACCACCAACACCTATCCAACCGCGCGCCGATTCTTTGTCGTCATTCGGCTCTGCACCGCTGGCGTTCCCTCCCCCGGCTCGCAGAAAGGTCTTACCGTCAATGTCTTCCACAGAGCTGTCCTCAACCCACACGTTCATGAAGTTGGGTTTGATAAATGCCAGCTCCCACCAGGGGTATTTGGGATCGTTTTCACCTGAGTTGGAGCTTGTTGCGTTGCAACCGGTGAAGACCAAAATGCCCAATAAAGCTACGAGTATTCTCATTACCAAAGCTTCCAATCAGCTACGTGAGGATGCTGCACGCGAATGCCATCCTCAGTGGGTGCATTGATGTAAACGGCTCTCAAGCCGCTGCCGTCACGTCTCCCTTGCGGGTGATTCCAGTTGGCAGAGGTATGGATGTATTTCAGTTTCAGCAATTGCTCTTCTTCTGCGGTGGTGCTGTAGTCGCCAGCGATGAACCTGTCACAAAGCGATTGCAGTTCCTGGGGAACGGCATACTCGGTTCGTCCAGGAATGTCGGTGAACGGGACACCTTTTTCTTTGGCCAACTGATACATCACTCTCAAGTAAACCGTTGAGAGTTTGCCACTAACCGGGCGTTTGAGTTGTAGCCCAGCGTATACGCGTTTTTGCTTAGGCCCGAAACGATCTTGCGGATCGGCCGGCAACGCAAGCGCAGTGGGCGTTACGATTTCCAACAGATGAGCAGGCCAGCCTTTGGCTACCCACTGACTTTTTACCCGAGCGGCATCCTGATAGATCGAGGTTGTTTTCACGTCAGTGTTGCTCCAAACATCGAGCGTTTGCATAGGACTGACCAAAACACACTCTTCGACTTCATCAAGGTAGCTGCCTCCGATATCCGAGTGAACACCTGGAAATGCGTATTCTGGATAGTCGGGTTTGACGTTACTGAGGGCGAAGTTGGCCCGACATTCGTCGCGCGCAACCAAGTGGACGACGTCCTTGAAAAAACGCGGATCAAGGTACAGTTTTACGCCCGGTGCTATGGGGCTTTTCACCCTGCCAAGATTGGTGAAGCCCGCAATTGACGGCACTGTATCGAACAGCCCAATAAAGCCCATTCGGATGCTGCCACCGTACTGGTCGACAAAGGTACGGGCGAAATTATTGGCGTAAGTGGCCAATAGATCCCTTAGCGGCCCCTGCTTGCCTCTTACGATTTCATTTGAGAAATGGCGAGCTGCCGCTGCGCCTCGACTGAATCCGAAAGTATCAAAGGTGATCGATGTAATTTCACTGTTCGGATTCTCTTGAAGGGCATCCTCAAGGACTTGTTTGATGAAGGTAAACGAAGTCTGAACACGCCCTGCGACTCCTGTCTCTCCACGCCCCATGCCTTGACCGACCAAACTGTCTTCTTCATTGGATCGAGTACCAATGCCTTCAATGTACAAAGGGCGGGATACCTGCTTTATCGGTCCCTCTCCTTCAGCAATCGGAGCTTCGTAATACAGGTCGGCAAGCTTCTTTACATTGGTCGCGCCAGCGCCATAACTGCTGTCAGGATCCCCCATATAAGGCTGACAGCTAGCAGGAATATCTTCCGGCGCAATCGGATGCTGCGCCCCACACAGCAATCCAGCCGCCGTGTTGTTCGCATTATTCCCAGTGCCATCAAAGAAAACCCCAATCCTCAACGCGATCCCGATTTTCTCAGGTTCGCGCGCAGGTTCTTTCCCGTGTTTCTCATATTCCGCCCAACGCTGGGCGTGAATATCGACGGGTTTGGCTTCTTCGTAGCGGTAGTTTTTCGGGGGGTTGGGTACGTAGCCACTCATCCGTGATTCCTGGTTCTGATCCTTGAGAACGGCCCGAAGGTTGACAGCCGTGGCTGGGGGGCGCAAGCCGTGGCCGTGTGCCAGCCAGGGTGTGACCGCGGGGTTCGACGAGGGTTTCCCCTCGTCGGGGTGGGGGTTAGCTGGCGATTTCGACGTTATCCAGCGCTTGGTTGACGGCGATTTCGCCGAGCATTACGACTTGGGCGATGCCCAGTGCGGTTTTGCGGTGGGGGGTGTCGAGCATGGCGGCGAAGTTGAGGAGCATTTCGCTGGCGGAGCCGAGGGTTTCGCTGGCGTTGGCGAGCAGGGATTCGCTGTCGTACTTCGGGTTGGCGAGGTACATGCGTTCGGGTTGTTGGGTGCTGGCCATGATTTGGCTCGCGGGTTTGAGGTAGTGGTCGAGGGCGCGTTCGGCGGCTTCGTGGAATCGCTTGGAATCGGGGGATTCGTAGGGGGATGTCGGGTCGGTTTCTGGTGGGTTCGGCGTTACTTTGAACATAGATGAAGCTCCTAACACATTTAGAGGAGGCTTCACCCTTTCGCTACCAAACGAAGGGTGGCGGCCATGCGCAGGTTGGTAGACCGGGTGTTAGGATCCGGCGCGCCCTAGGACGCCCTGCACATGACCACCATAAATTCGAAACGAAGAAGTTTCGGCGATGGTGGAGCTGTACATCTAACACCGGGCTACCAAACCCGATCACTGTTTTTCAGCGACCGACAGACGATAGAACCCGCGACCTAGACGCACAAGCCGGCGGATTCTGGCTTAGTCGTAGGTAACGGCGCAAGGCGTTGTAGGGTTTCGGTGGTTACTTGAGGCTTCGTTTAAACAGTGGTGGTTTTTACTGTTTATTTCGGTCAGTGGTTGATGGGGTGAATGGGCGGGCGTCTTCGCGAGCAGGCTCACTCCTACAGGGGAATGCGGTCTAGACGTCAGGTTGTTGAATGCGAAATACCACACTGGGGGCTTTGCCCGGGACGTCGTCGAGATCGCCGAAGCGGTGCATGCCGATCTTTTCCAGAACGCGGATTGAGGCGGCGTGGTCGGGTCTGACCAGTCCGAAGACTTCGGGTAAGCCTAGGTGGTGAAATGCGTGGGTCAGCGCGGTTTTGGCGGCTTCTGTTGCGTAGCCGTGGCCCCACGCCTCGACGGCGAAGCGGTATCCGAGGTTGATGACCGGTTTTCCCAGATAGTCATGGGCAGCGATGCCGGCGAATCCGAGGACTTTTTCGGGGGCCTGAGGTTTGCTGATTGCCCACCATCCGTAGCCGTGGGTTGTCCAGTGTTGCAGCCAGCGATCAAGCAGGGCCTCGGCTTGGGCGATGTCGGTCATGGGGCCGGCGGGGTTGAATTGGTTGGTTTGCGGGTCGCCGAAAATAGCGAACACGGTTGGTAGGTCTGCTTGTTGTGGGCGTCTGTAGATCAGGCGCGGTGGTATGTCTGACATGATCGAAACTCTTGAAATGTGGCAAAACCGGGCTGGAACACGAATTAGCAATCCAGCCCCTCGTCGCACACTAGCGCTCCGAATCGATGTTGAACCACGGCCGAAGGTGCCCTACAAGTCTATCTTCGGCAAAGAAACGTTCAGCCACTGCGTTATCCGGAAAGTCATCGCACCAGGAAAACCCGACATTGTCATTTATCAATGTAAGGGGTGCAGCTTCCGTAGGAAATACATGCTCGATGCCAAATCGTAATTGGCAGGAGGTTGTTCGAGGCTTTGCCTTATTGTTTCGGGTTAACGGTGGGTGCGCGCGACCAGCTGTGCGAGGTAAAAGGTGCTCCCTCAGTCGACGTTTTAAATTGGTCGCCTTACCTACGTACAAACACGGGTACGGTGCGTCTGCCGGCCACCAATCGTGGTAGAGCACATCGACATCAGAACCTCCAGGCCCCTTCAAAATAATATGCCGATTAGCGATCATGAGCTGCTTACGGCATCCCACCCACCAGAATGAATAAACTCCGGCATTCGGCGGTACGGTGACAGCATGTTTTTTGGAAACCAGATGTTCGATACGGTGTACCGCTTGTGCATTGAGCATCTGGTCGGCGAGTGACTGCCATGCGGCTTGTACGTCTTTTGCTCGCGGTCTGTCTTTCAGAGTGTCCATTCTTATTCGCTATGTTGATGAATCATTCACGGGGCGCGGGTTGCACACCCCTCAATACTTGATGCGTCGACTGAATTGACGCCATCGCTAGCAGGCTAGCTCCCACAGGATTCGGGCCAAGGTTTGGTGCGCTTTTGGCCGGGCGGACGTCTTCGCGAGCAAGCTCGCTCTCACAGGGATTGGGGGATGGCTATGGTCGGTGGCGTGTCATGTTGATCAGGGCGGAACGTCCACCATTTGGCGCCGGGCGCTCTTCGATGGAGAACGGCACGAAGCCAAGTTTCGGGTAGAGCAGCAGGCCTGCGGTGTTTTCGTTGAAGCAGGACAGTTGCACTTCCTTGGCCTGGTATTTTTCGAAACCCACAGCGGTCATGGTCTCGACGATGTACCGCGCAACACCCTGGCCTCGGGCGTAAGGCGCAACGATGACGTTGCCGATGCAGCAGATGCCATCGTGCTCAGCGCGGTAGAAATTGGCGAAGCCAACGAACTCACCGTTGGCCAGAAAAGCCGTGGAGTCGAAGCGTTGGCTGATTGCGCTGTGCATTTGCTCTTCCGTCAGCGGGAAGTTGGCTTTCGGGAACATGAAGAACAGTTCTTGTTCGCCCTGCGGAAAGCTGCAGAGGGTGTTGACGTCGTCGGCCGTCACTGGCCGGTGGGTGAAATTCATCGCTGCCCTGCCCTCACTTTTTACCCGCCAGATGATGCGCGACCAAGGCGTTGGCATGACCGTGTCCCATGCCGTGTTCCTCCTTGAGCCACGCCACCAGTTCCATGTGCTTCTTGTCGGTGATGCCGGCGAGCAGGTTCAGCCAGTGATCGATGGGCTGGCCGTATTTTTTCTCGATGGAGGGGAAGTACGACGCCGGGCCTTTTACCTTGTTGTCTTCGCTCATGCTGCAAGCTCCCTGTGGTCACGACGGAGGGTCGGCGGACGCTCCTTGTCGGCAGGTCATAGAGTGGACGCGAAGTGCGGTTCCGGCAACTGCCCGGCTCTGCCAGACGCCACAAAAACCCTGTAGGAGTGAGCCTGCTCGCGATGGCGTTTGTTCAGTCAACACTTACATTGACTGGACTACCGCTATCGCGAGCAGGCTCACTCCTACAGTGATATCTGCGTTATTCGGTGCGGCGGCCCGGCAGCATCCGCACCAGCGTGTTATCCCGCACCCAATAATGGTGAAACAATCCCGCCAGCGCGTGCAGCCCGATCAGCCAGTAACCGGTGCTGCCAATCAGTTCATGCCAGTACTTCAGTTGTTTGGCGAAGTCCGGGTCGATGGCCACTGGCGCGGGGACGTGGAAGCCGAAGTACGGGAACGGTTTGTCAGCGGCGGCGAGCATCAGCCAGGCGAGGATTGGGGTGGCGATCATCAGGCCGTACAGCGCCAGGTGTGTCAGATGCGCGATGCCGGTCTGCCACGCGGGTGGTTTGGGCGTGATCGGTGGGCGTGGGCTGAGGCGGCCGAGCAGGCGGATCCACACGAGGGCGAAGATGCTCGCGCCGAACAGGCCGTGGAAGCCCATCAGCAAGCCGCGCGCTTCGCTGCCCTTGGGCATGTAGCCCTTGATTTCGACGCATGCGTAGACGCCGACAAACAGCGCCAGCATCAGCCAGTGCAGGGTGATTGAGAGTTTTCCATAACGGGTTACGGCGGTGTCGCGGGTCATAAGCTGCGCCTCGTGATTGTCGTGAGTGACGGCCGATTCGTTCGACCGCCTCGCTCCGGTTGTTGGGCGAACCGACGGCGTTACCCTGCCCGCCCAGTCTTAAGAGAGTCTGAAGACAGACCCTCACGTTAACCTTTTTTCACCTTCAGACTTCGTTAAGAAATGCCTCCGATACTCGCCTCAAACCTATTGAGGGAGGCGTTCTGCCCATGCCCGAATTTGACTGGAACATCGCCCTGCCCCTGCGCTTCGGTCAAGCCGAAACACCGCAGATGACACTGACCGGCGCGCTGCCCGACGATGCCCTGCGAGAGACTTTCGAAGCCTTTATCCAGCAACGCTTTCGCAAGGCCCATGGCGCCGATATCCGCCATTTCATGCCCGAGCTGTTCGGCATGCATAACGGCGATGGCGAGTTGTGCGCCGTGGCCGGGGTGCGTCGCGCGCATCTGGAATCACTGTTCCTTGAGCGCTATCTGGATGAGCCGATCGAGCCTTTGATCAGCGCGGCGGCAGATCGTGCGGTCGAGCGCAGCGCCATCGTCGAAGTCGGCAATCTCGCCGCCAGCGATACCGGCAGCGCGCGCCTGAGCATCATCGCCATCACCTATCTGCTGGCCATGGGCGGCCTGGAGTGGGTGACGTTCACCGGCAACATCGGCCTGGTCAACAGCTTCCATCGCCTGGGTTTGAAGCCAGTGACATTGTGCGCCGCTGACCCGGAACGATTGGGTGACGAGCGTCAACACTGGGGCAGTTATTACGAAAGCAAACCTTGGGTGCACGTCGGCAACATCCGCGCCGGGTTCGTCCATTTGCGCGATATCGGCCTGTTTACTCGCCTGGGTTTGCCGACTTCGATTGAAGGAGCCTGCCATGTCGCTTGAACTGCAACGCTTCCAGGAAACCCTGCGCGACCATGCCCGGCGCAATGACAACGCGACGGCCCTGTGGGGCGACACGCTGAAGCTCGATTACGCCACGCTGTACGCCGAAGTGTTGTATCGCCAGGAGCGTTTGCGCGATGAGCAGGCGCAGGTGATTGCGCTGGCGTTGGACAACGGCGTCGACGCGATGCTGTGGGATCTGGCCGTGCTGTTCGAGGGCCTGACCTGCGTGACGCTGCCGCCGTTTTTCAGTGCGGCACAACGTGCTCATTGTCTGCAACAAAGCCAGGCCGAACGGGTGATCGCCGAGCCGGAACTGGGCACCGAACTTCTCGCGGTCGGCTATGAACAACGTGGCGAGTTCTGGTGCCGTTCGTTCAGTGGCCCGAATCGTATGCCGGTCGGCACCGCGAAACTCACCTTCACTTCCGGCACCACCGGCACGCCGAAAGGTGTGTGCCTGAGCGCCGACAGCCTGTTGCGGGTCGCACGGGAGCTGGATCAGGCCAGCGAAGCCACCGGCCCGCAGCATCATCTGGCGCTGTTGCCGCTGGCGATCCTGCTGGAGAACCTCGGCTGTTACGCCGCGCTGTATGCCGGCGCCATGTTGAGTTTGCCGGGCCAGAAAACCCTCGGCATTCAGGGCGCTAGCGGCGTCGAGATTCCGCGTCTGCTCGGTTATCTGGCCAGCCGTGCGCCGCAGAGTCTGATCCTGGTGCCGCAGTTGCTGCTGTTGCTGGTCAGCGCCGCCGAGCAGAAAGCCTTCGACCCGCAAACCCTGCGCTTTGCCGCTGTCGGTGGTGCGCGGGTCTCAGAGGATCTGCTGCACCGTGCGCAACGAGTCGGGCTGCCGGTTTACGAGGGTTACGGCTTGTCCGAATGCGCCTCGGTGGTGTGCCTCAATCGCCCCGGTGCGCGCCGCCCCGGCAGCGTCGGCCGACCGTTGCCGCATGTCGAAGTGCGGCTGGCCGAGGACGGCGAAGTGCTGATCAAGGGTTCGACGCTGCTCGGTTATCTGGGCGACGCGCCGTACGCCGAGGAATGGTGGCCGAGCGGCGATCTGGGCGAGTTCGACCCGGAAGGTTTTCTCTATCTCAAGGGCCGCAAGAAGCACCAGTTCGTCACCAGTTTCGGGCGCAACGTCAACCCGGAATGGGTCGAGTCCGAACTGACCCAGCGCCGCCACATCGCCCAGGCGTTCGTTTATGGCGAAGCATTGCCGCATAACCACGCCCTGCTCTGGCCGCATCGCCCGGACTGCAGCGATGCCGAACTGGCCGCTGCCGTCGCCGAAGCCAACGAGGCTTTGCCCGATTACGCCCAGGTGCATCAGTGGACGCGCTTGCCGCAACCCTTCACCGCCGCCAATGGCTTGCTCACCGCCAATGGCCGCCCGCGCCGCGATGCCATCGTCGCGCAGTACCACACCCAATTGACCGAATCCGCTGTTTCCGAGGAGTCCGCATCATGAGTTTTTTTGACACCCTGCAAGAAGCCACGCAACAGGAACGCCACGCACTGTTCAACCTGCCGATCATCGTCGATGCTCTGCAAGGCAAGGTCAGCCTCGACAGCTATCGGGCGTTTCTCGCGCAGGCGTATTACCACGTGCGCCACACCGTACCGCTGATGATGGCTTGCGGCGCGCGCCTGCCGACGCGTCTGGAATGGCTGCGCAAAGCGGTGGCCGAGTACATCGAAGACGAATACGGCCACGAGCACTGGGTGCTCAACGACATCGCCGCGTGTGGCGGTGACCGTGATGCGGTGCGCGACGGTCAGCCGTCGTTGTCGATCGAACTGATGGTCAGCTTCCTTTACGACCTGATCGCCCGGGGCAATCCGGTAGGTCTGTTCGGCATGGTCAACGTGCTCGAAGGCACCAGCATCGCTTTGGCTACCCACGCGGCGGGCAGCATTCGCGAGCGTCTGGCGTTGCCGGAAACGGCGTTCAGTTACCTGAGTTCCCACGGTTCGCTCGATATCGAGCACATGCAAACCTATCGGCGCCTGATGAATCAGCTGGAAGATCCTGCAGACCAAGCCGCCGTGATCCATGCCTCGAAAGTCGTTTATCGCCTGTACACCGACATGTTCCGTGGCTTGCCGCGTGACACGGAGGCCCAATATGCAGCTGCGTGACGCGCGGGTGGTGCTGACCGGTGCCAGTGGCGGCATCGGTCTGGCCATCGCCGAAACCTTGTGCGCTGCCGGCGCCCGCGTGCTGGCCGTGGCGCGGCATCAGGAGGCTCTGCTGCCGTTGCTCAAGCGCTACCCCGAGTCGTTGTGCTGGGTCGCGGCTGACCTGACCTTCCTCAGCGATCGGCGCAAAGTGCTGGTCGCCGCCGAAGCCATCGGCGGCATCAACCTGCTGATCAACGCCGCCGGGGTCAATCACTTCGCCATGCTCGAACAGCTCGATGACAGCGATATCAACGCGATGCTGGCGGTGAATATCAGCGCGCCGATGTGCCTGACCAAACTGCTGTTGCCGCTGCTCAAGCAGGCCGACAGCGCGATGGTGGTCAACGTCGGTTCGACCTACGGCTCGATCGGCTACCCCGGTTACGCCAGTTACTGCGCGAGCAAATTCGCTTTGCGCGGGTTTTCCGAGGCGCTGCGCCGGGAGCTCGCCGACACCCGCGTCAGCGTGCTGTACGTCGCTCCCCGCGCCACGCGCACCTCGATGAACAGCGCCGCCGCGCAAGCGTTGAACGACGCACTCAAGGCCAACGTCGACGATCCGCAAACCGTGGCCTCGGCGGTGATCCATGCGATTGCCGGTGATCGTCGCGACCTCTATCTGGGCTGGCCGGAACGCTTCTTCGTTCGCCTGAACAATCTGCTCCCGCATCTGGTCGATCGAGGCCTGCGCAAGCAGTTGCCGCTGATCCGCCGCCTCAGTGAAAAACCTGACCACGAGTCGCCAAAACCATGAAAAAACTATCCGCATGCCTGTTGCTCGCCGCCCTCAGTCAAAGCGTCTGGGCGCTGGAACCGGCCGACCAGCAACGTCTCGAGGGCATCCAGCAGAGCTGGGCGCACATCCAATATGAAGTGGCGGAAAAACAGCGCGCCGCCGCGTTCGAGCAATTGGCCAGCGAGGCCAACACGTTCACCACCCAGCGCCCGGCGGTGGCCGAAGCGTGGATCTGGAAAGGCATCGTCACCAGCAGTTGGGCCGGTGCCGAGGGCGGCCTCGGTGCCTTGGGCAAGGCCAAGGACGCCAAGGCCGATCTGGAAAAATCCCTGACCCTCGACCCCAAAGCCCTGCAAGGCTCGGCCTACACCAGCCTCGCCGCACTGTATGACCGCGTGCCGGGCTGGCCCATCGGTTTTGGCGACAGCGACAAGGCCGAGCAACTGCTCAAGCAAGCCTTGCAACTCAACCCCAACGGCATCGACAGCCTGTACTTCTGGGGCGATCACCTCTACCGTCAGAAGCGCTACGCTGAAGCCAAAGTTGCGCTGATCAAAGCTCAGCAAGCCGCGCCGCGCCCGGGCCGCGAAAGTGCCGATGCCGGGCGCCGCAAAGAGATCGCCGCCCTGCTGGTGGACGTGAACAAGAAACTCGACTGACAGGAGTCCGCGTGCGTTTATTACTGGTTGAGGATGACGTCGCGCTGGGTGAAGGCATTCATCAGGCGCTGGGCCGCGAGGGTTACACCGTCGACTGGCTCAAGGACGGCAGCAGTGCGTTGCATGCGCTGCTCAGTGAAACCTTCGATGTCGCCGTGCTCGACCTCGGTCTGCCGCGCATGGACGGCCTGCAGGTGCTGCGCCGCCTGCGCGACAGCGGTTCGAATCTGCCGGTGCTGATTCTGACCGCGCGCGACGCTACCGAAGATCGCATCGCCGGGCTCGACGCCGGGGCCGACGACTACCTGATCAAACCGTTCGACCTGGACGAACTCAAGGCACGCTTGCGCGCCTTGTTGCGCCGCAGTGCCGGGCGCGCCCAGGCGTTGATCGAACATGCCGGCATCAGCCTCAACCCGGGCACCCAGCAAGTCAGCTATCAGGGCCAGCCCGTGGCCCTGACGCCCAAGGAATATCAGTTGCTGCACGAACTGCTGTCGCCACCGGGCCGGGTCATGACCCGCGATCAACTGATGCAGCTGCTTTACGGCTGGAACGAAGAGGCCGAAAGCAACACCCTCGAAGTGCACATCCATCACCTGCGCAAGAAGTTTTCCACCGACCTGATCCGCACCATTCGCGGTGTCGGTTATCTGGTGGAGGAGCGTCGATGACCTCGATCCGCCGCCGCACGCTGACCCTGATCATCGGCCTGTTGCTGGCCGGTCTCGCGGTGCTCAGCACCTTCAACCTGCACGACAGCAACCACGAAATCGCCGAAGTCTACGACGCGCAATTGGCGCAGAACGCGCGCCTGCTGCAAGGCGTGATGCGTATGCCACTGGCCAGCAAACAGCACGCCGAACTCTACCAGGCGTTCAACTCGGCGCTGGGCGAAGCGGTGCCGCGCGGCGAAGGTCATCCTTACGAACGCAAAATCGCTTTTCAGGTGTGGAATCCTGCCGGTGATGTGCTGGTGCACACCGCCAGCGCACCGTCCTTCAGGGCGCCGCCGACTCAGCCCGGTTTCAGCGATGTGGTGGATCTGAACAATCGGCACTGGCGCGCCTTTCTCCTTGAAGACAAACAGAACGGCCTGCGCATCTGGGTCGGTGAGCGCGACGATGTGCGCGCCGATCTGGTCGACCGCATCGTCCGCCACACCCTGTGGCCGAATGTGGTCGGCAGCCTGCTGCTCGCGGCGATGGTCTGGCTGGCCATCGGCTGGGGCCTCAAGCCCTTGGCGAACATGGCCGAGACCTTGCGCGCCCGCCACAGCGGTTCGCTGGAGCCGTTGCAACTGGCGCCGCTGCCCAGTGAGCTGGAACCGATGCAGGCGGCGCTGAACCGCATGCTCGCGCAGATTCAGGAAGTGCTTGGCCGTGAACGGCGCTTTATCGCCGATGCCGCTCACGAAATGCGCACGCCGCTGGCGGTGCTGCGCGTGCATGCGCAGAACCTGCAGGAGGCCGGCACCGAACAGGAGCGCCGCGAATCGCTGGCGTTTCTGATCGCCGGGGTCGACCGCACCAGTCGCCTGGTCAACCAGTTGCTGACCATGGCACGCCTGGAGCCGAAACCCAATCCCCCGCCGTTGCAACCCATCGACCTCAGCGAAACCGTGCGCAACAGCCTGGTGCAACTGACGCCATGGTTGCTGAGCAAACACCTGGAATTGGCCTTCGAAGACAGCGCCCAGCCGTTCAACATCATGGCCAGCCCCGGCACGATCGACATTGCCCTGAACAACCTGATCACCAATGCTGCGAACTTCTCCCCCGAACACGGCGTGATCACCGTGCTGCTCAGCCAGTCCGAGGGGTTTTATCACTTGAGCGTCGAAGATCAGGGGCCGGGCATTGATGAAACGGACCGGGCGCGCTTGTTCGAACGCTTCTACAGTCGCGGCAATGCCCACGGTGCGGGGCTGGGACTGACCATCGTCAACACCATCGCCACACAGTTGGGCGGACGGATCACTTTGGTCAACCGCGCTGAGGGCGGCCTGCGCGCGACCTTGTCGATCCCTGACGGGCAACCGCTCCCCGCATCGCAACGCAGCACTCGCGAACCGCCGCAGAGTTGAGTCTGTTGCGGAGCCAGGAGCGCCATTGCCCGTTAAAACAGTGGCCGCGCGTCGGAATCTGATCCAGATCAGCTTCCGGGACTTACATCGGTGTAGAACAGACTCAGCGCACTCTCCTGCGCGTTGCTCGTTCAGCCCCGATGGAGGCTCATCTCATGCTCACTGTCAAAGACCACAATGACCGCGCGGCGCCGGCCTATGCCGCGCACCTAGGTGAATACTGGATCGAGTCGCTCAGGGATGGCCGCCACGTTTTGATCCGCGCCCTGGCCGCCGAGGATCGCGAACGCGAATACGCGTTTATCAAGCGCTTGTCGCCCGAGTCCCGACACCTGCGTTTTCTCGCGCAGATCAGTGAGCCGGGCACCGCGTTGCTCGATCAGTTGATGGACGTCGATTACAAACAACGCGCGGCCTTCATCGCACTGGTTCACGAAAATGGCGAATTGATCGAGATCGGCATCAGCCGCTACGCCGCCACGGGCGAACAGGACTGTGAATGCGCCGTCACGGTCGCCGATGAGTGGATGCACCTGGGCCTGGCCACGTTGCTGATGGAACATTTGATCAAGGCTGCCCGGCAAAACGGTTTCAAGCATCTGTATTCGGTGGATTCGGCCAGCAACACGGCCATGCGCGACCTCGCCAAGTCCATGGGTTTTGCAACCCACAGCGATCCTGATGATGCCCACCAGGTCATTCATCGCCTGAGTCTGTAACGCCATCCCTGCGCCCCGTACCCGCCAACGGTGCGGGGCGCGTTACCGATCACGGCGTGATTGCTACCTTCATCACCCCATCGCGCTGATGCGCGAACAGTTCATAGGCGGCTTCGATATCGTCCAGTTTGAAGTGGTGGGTCACCAGCGGCGACAGATCGACACCACCGCTTTGCACCACCGCCATCAACCGGCGCATGCGTTCCTTGCCGCCGGGGCACAGGGTGCTGACGATGCTGTAATCGCCCAGCCCTGCCGCGAAGGCATCGTAGGGAATGCGCAGGTCCAACGCGTAGACACCCAGACTCGACAGGCGTCCGCCCGGGCGTAACACCCGCAACGCAGACTCGAACGTGCCTTGGGTACCCAAGGCTTCGATGGACACATCCACGCCGCGCCCGTCGGTCAACGCCATGATTTGCTCGACCACGTCGCCGTCCTTGAAATTGACTACATGGGTCGCGCCCAACTGCCGCGCGACGCTCATGCGCTCGGCCACCGCGTCGACGCCAATGATCACGCTCGCGCCCTTGAGCCGCGCCCCGGCCACCGCGCACAGTCCGATCGGCCCCAGCGCGAATACCGCAACGCTGTCGCCGATACTGACTTCACCACGTTCGGCGCCGGAGAACCCGGTGGACATGATGTCCGGGCACATCAGCACTTGTTCGTCACTCAGCCCGTCGGGGATCGGACACAGGTTGGCCAAGGCATCGGGCACCAAGACGTACTCCGCCTGGCAGCCATCGATGATGTTGCCGAATTTCCAGCCGCCGGTGGCGCGAAAGCCGTGGCGGGTGTCCGGCCCGTCCTGGGAGCCGCAGCCGCACAGACAGGCGTAGCTTTGGCCGCTGGGGGTAATCGCGCTGGCGATCACCCGTTGGCCTTCGAAAAATCCGCGGACTTGTGAGCCGAGCTTCTCGATCACGCCCACCGGTTCGTGACCGACGGTCAAGCCTTTGGCCACCGGATACTCGCCACGCAGGATATGCACGTCGGTGCCGCAGATCGTCGTGGTGGTGATACGCACCAGCGCGTCCAGCGGGCCAACCGCGGGGATCGGTTTGTCATCCAGCACGATGCGATTCTTTTCGACGAATATCGCCGCTTTCATCATGGCCATGGTCAAGACTCCTGTGCAGGTGTTTGCAGTGAGTTCAGCACCTTTCCAAGGCTGCGCCGAACTGACCGACACAAGGTTGATAACGATCAATCAATGCAGGATTGCGCCCGCCGTTGCCGCCCGTGAACGCAGCCGTCCCTCGCCGAGGGACGGCCTCAGATCGAACGCTGGTTGACCCGCGCCATCAGTTGCTCGGCGCTTTCCTTGCGCTCGGAGTAGCGGTCGACCAGATGCGCCTGTTGATCGCGCAGCAGCACGGTGAACTTCACCAGTTCTTCCATCACATCAACCACACGATCGTAGAACGGCGACGCTTTCATACGCCCAGTGTCGTCGAACTCCATGTAGGCCTTCGGCACCGAGGATTGGTTGGGGATGGTGAACATGCGCATCCAGCGGCCCAACACGCGCAACTGGTTGACCACGTTGAACGACTGCGAACCGCCGCAGACCTGCATAACCGCCAGGGTTTTGCCCTGAGTCGGGCGCACGGCGCCGAGTTCCAGCGGGATCCAGTCGATCTGCGCCTTGAACACGGCCGACATCGCGCCGTGACGTTCGGGTGAGCACCAGACCTGGCCTTCCGACCACAGCACCAGATCACGCAGTTCCTGCACTTTGGGATGGTCGACCGGAACGTCGTCGGGCAGTGGCAGACCGGACGGGTTGAAGATCCGTGTTTCGGCGCCGAAGTGTTCAAGCAGGCGCGCAGCCTCCTCTACCAGCAAACGGCTGAAGGAGCGTTCGCGGGTCGAGCCGTAGAGCAGCAGGATGCGCGGTTTGTGCTCGCCCAAAGGGGACGCTCCTTCGAACAGCGAATGATCAAGATGGGGCAGGTGTTCTGACATGTGTCCTCCAGCTCAGAGAGAGCCGATACGATCCAGCTCACGCTGGAGATCAGCGCGGCTGAGCGCTTTAAATGGCAGGCCGAGGAAGGTCGCGCAGCGCCGCTCGATGATCGCCAGCGTGGCAACAAATGCCGCGTCCACGGCGGCATCGTCGCCGATCACATCCGAGGGATCTGCCAGGCCCCAATGGGCTTTGAGCGCCGGGCCGAAGTACACCGGGCAACTCTCACCGGCGGCCTTGTCGCAGACGGTGATGACAATATCTGGCGGATTGTCTTCGAACGCGTCATTGCCTTTGCTGGATAAGCCATCGATGGCAATGCCAGCCTGCTGCAGCGTCGACAGGCTGCGCGGCAACACTTGGCCCTTGGGGAAACTTCCGGAACTCACGGCCTCGAATCCGGGGCGCGCCAGATGATTGAACATGGCTTCAGAAAGGATGCTGCGGCAGCTGTTGGCCGTGCACATAAACAGAATTCGCATGGTTTTCTTGCTCCCTCAGCAGCAGGCGGCTTCGCGAACCGGACGACCGTCCATGTTCTGCAGGCGGGCGGCATTGTCTTTGAGCCAATCGGCATTGGCTTTGGACGTCACTTGCAGGATTTCGCGCACCCACGCCGGCAGCTCTGGATTGAGCCGGTAATAGACCCACTGGCCCTGACGGCGATCGAGCAGCAAACCATTGCTGCGCAGTTGCGCGAGGTGGCGGCTGATTTTCGGTTGGCTGTCGTCGAGTGCGCACATCAGCTCGCAGACGCAGAGTTCACCTTGATCGGCGATGAGCAGCATGGCGCGGACGCGGGTTTCGTCGGCGAGGCTCTTGAAGACTTCGGTGGGGGTGATCATGGAGCGGACTCAATACATACGGAAATTCGAATATACGGATATCCATATGTAAATCAACCCGGAGATGACGCACATCTCGGGTGATATGCGCATACCCCCTGTGGGAGCGAGCCTGCTCGCGAAGGCGTTGGGTCAGGCGAGATTTGCGTATCAGATACACCGCTTTCGCGAGCAGGCTCGCTCCCACAGGGGGATTTGGATGCGGCTGGTTTAACCGAGTAAAAGCCCCTGCTCCGCCTCACACAACCCCACCACATAATCCCAGACCACCCGCAGCCGCACCGACTTGTGCAACTCGCGCCGCGTGCTGATCCAGTAACTGCGCTCGATGCCTTCATCCGGCAGCAACGGCACCAGATCGGGATCCGACTCGGCCATGTAGCAAGGCAACACTGCAATGCCCAATCCCGACCGCGCCGCTTCCTGTTGGGCGATGACGCTAGTGCTATGAAATACAACGCGCGGACTGCGGCAGAAGCTGTTGAGAAACATCAATTCCTGGCTGAACAGCAAATCATCGACGTAACCGATCCACGCATGCCGCCCAAGGTCTTCGCGGCTGTGCAGCGGCGGCGCCTTATCGAGATAGCGTTGGCTGGCGTACAACGCGAGTCGATAGTCCGTGAGTTTGCGCGTCACCAGCATGTCCGCCGCCGGGCGCTCGAGATGAATGCTGATTTCCGCCTCGCGGTTGAGAATGCTGACAAAGCGCGGTACGGCGACCAGTTCCACTTCCAATCCCGGATAGCGTTCGAACAAGCCGATCATGCGGCTGGCGAGAAACTTGATGCCCAGCCCTTCGGTGACGCCAACACGAATCTTGCCCAGTGGCGCGGTGGATTGGGTGATCTCTTCCTGCGCCAGCAACGCAACGTTTTCCATCGCCTCAGCATGTTTAAGCAGCGCCTCCCCCGCCGGGGTCATTTCGTAGCCTTGCGCGTGCTGGACGAAGAGCGCGGTGCCGAGGCTTTTTTCGATGGCTTCGATGTGGCGGGCGACGGTGGCGTGGGTGGTGTTGAGGCGGCGGGCGGCGGTGAGCAGGCGGCCGCTGCGTTGCAGCTCGAGAAAAAACCGCAGGTCGTTCCAGTCGAACATGGCGTGTCCTTGTCGGCTATGGTCTATGCAGGCTGTTTGAAAACGCACAGCGGCTGCGCAAAAACTAACATTCTTTTAACGAAAGCTAACAACTAGAGTGTCCGACAATAAAAACAAAAAGCGAGGTCAGGGAATGCAGACTTCCCTCGATGAATACGACTACATCGTGGTCGGCGCCGGCCCTGCCGGGTGCTTGCTGGCCAATCGGCTGTCGGCGGACCGGCAGCATCGCGTGCTGTTGCTCGAAGCCGGCGGGCGCGACAACTATGCGTGGATTCACATTCCTGTCGGTTACCTGTTCTGCATCGGTAACCCGCGCACCGACTGGTGCTTCAAGACCGAAGAACAAACGGGCCTCAACGGCCGCGCCCTGAGCTATCCGCGCGGCAAAGTGCTCGGTGGCTGTTCGTCCATCAACGGCATGATCTACATGCGTGGCCAGGCCAATGATTACGATGGCTGGGCGGCCGAGGGCAATCCGGGTTGGGCCTGGAATGATGTGCTGCCGCTGTTCAAACAGAGCGAAAACCATTTTGCCGGCGCGGCTGAATTTCACGGCGCCAATGGTGAGTGGCGGGTTGAACAACAACGACTGTCGTGGCCGATTCTGGATGCGTTTCGCAGTGCCGCCGAGCAGAGCGGCATCGCCAGCATCGATGACTTCAATCAGGGCGACAACGAGGGTTGCGGCTACTTCCAGGTCAACCAGAAATCCGGGGTGCGCTGGAACGCGGCGAAGGCTTTTCTCAAGCCTGTACGTGATCGGACGAACCTGACGGTGCTGACCGGGGTTGAGGTGGATCGCGTGTTGCTGGAGAACGGTCGCGCCTCGAAAGTCAGCGCGCGTCATGAAGGTCAGACCAAACAGTTCAAGGCGCGCAAGGAGATCGTCCTGTGCGCCGGCGCGGTCGGATCACCAAGCATTTTGCAGCGTTCCGGGATTGGTCCTCGGCCGCTACTCGAACGCTTGGGCATCGGCGTGATTCATGAGCTGCCCGGCGTTGGCGGCAATCTGCAGGATCACCTGCAATTGCGCCTGATCTACAAACTGGAAAACGCGCGCACGTTGAACCAGATCGCTGGAAGCGTGTGGGGCAAGATGGGCATGGGCCTGCGTTACCTTTATGACCGCAGCGGTCCGTTGTCGATGGCGCCGAGTCAGTTGGGCGCATTTGCGCGCTCGGGGCCGGAGCAGACCTCGGCGAATCTTGAGTACCACGTGCAGCCATTGTCCCTGGAGCGTTTTGGCGAACCGTTGCACAGCTTCCCTGCCTTCACCGCCTCAGTTTGCGATCTGCGTCCGCAGAGTCGTGGACGCATCGACATTCGGTCGGCGGATCCACAGGAAGCGCCGTTGATTCAACCCAACTACCTCAGTCATCCAGAGGATTTGCGCGTCGCGGCAGATGCGATTCGCCTGACCCGCCGCATCGTCAGCGCGCCTGCCCTGCAAGGCTTCAAACCGGTGGAATATCTGCCCGGCGCCAGCCTGCAAAGTGAAGCAGAGTTGCAGCAAGCAGCAGCGAAGATCGGCACGACGATTTTCCATCCGGTCGGGACTTGCCGCATGGGCAATGACGGCGATGCGGTGGTCGATGCGCACCTGCGCGTCCACGGCGTGCCCGGTTTGCGCATTGCCGATGCGTCGATCATGCCGCGCATTACCTCGGGCAACACCTGTTCGCCTACGCTGATGATTGCCGAGAAGGCGGCACAGCTGATCCTGGCTGGACCTGTACACAGTCCAAATGTGGGAGCGAGCCTGCTCGCGAATGCGGTAGCACATTCAACATAAACGTTGACTGACACGACGCCTTCGCGAGCAGGCTCGCTCCCACAGGAATCATCAACAGATTCAAAACATCGCGCATCACCCGGACACGCAACACCAGTGGAACAACAAAAACAATCACTGTGAGGGATACCGATATGTCAGAACACGTTCAGCCGCTGGACGCCGTGCGCAGCGCGGAGACCAGCCCGGATACACGCAAAGTCATCTTCGCTTCATCACTGGGGACGGTGTTCGAGTGGTATGACTTCTTCCTCTACGGCGCCCTCGCGGCGGTGATCAGCAAGCAGTTTTTCGCCGGGGTCAACGACACCACCGCGTTCATCTTTGCGCTGATGGCCTTCGCCGCAGGCTTTATCGTGCGGCCGTTCGGGGCTCTGGTGTTCGGTCGGTTGGGCGACATGATCGGGCGCAAATACACCTTTCTCGCGACGATCATTCTGATGGGTGTGGCGACGTTCTGCGTCGGACTGCTGCCGACCTACGCCAGCATCGGCATCGCCGCGCCGATCATTCTGGTGGTGCTGCGCATGCTGCAGGGCCTGGCGCTCGGCGGTGAATACGGCGGCGCAGCTACCTATGTGGCCGAGCATGCGCCAATCGGCAAACGCGGCTTCCACACCAGCTGGATTCAGTCCACCGCCACCCTCGGTCTGTTGCTGTCGCTGCTGGTGGTGCTCGGTTGCCGCTATTTCACCGGCGATCAGTTTGAAGTGTGGGGCTGGCGTATTCCGTTTCTGCTGTCGATCGTGCTGCTGGGCATTTCCACCTGGATCCGCCTGAGCCTGCACGAGTCGCCGGCGTACCTGAAAATGAAAGAGGAAGGTAAAACCTCGAAAGCGCCGATCCGCGAATCCTTCGGCAAATGGGAAAACCTCAAAGTCGTGCTGATCGCCCTGTTCAGCATCAACGCCGGGCAAGCGGTGACTTTTTACGCGGCGCAGTTCTATGTGCTGTTCTTCCTCACCCAGTTCCTGAAAATGGACCCGGCGGTGGCCAACACTTTGCTAATCATCAGCGTGGTCATCGGCGCGCCATTCTTTATCTTCTTCGGCTGGCTGTCGGACAAGGTCGGGCGTAAACCGGTGTTGATGCTCGGCTTGCTGCTGGCCACGGCGCTGTACTTCCCGATCTTCAAATCCCTCGCGCATTACGCCAACCCGGCGATCGATCAGGCCAGCCGTCAGGCGCCGATCACCGTGCTGGCGGATCCGGCGACCTGCACCTTCCAGTTCGACCCGGTGGGCAAAGCCAAATTCGACAGCCCGTGCGACAAGGTCAAAACCTTCCTGGTCAAGCAAGGCCTGCCCTACTCCAGCGCCGCCGCCCCGGCTGGCAGCGCCGTGCAAGTGAGCGTCGGCGACGTCAAACTCGATGGCTTCGACGAGGCCGCACTGCGCGGCGCGATCACCCTGGCCGGCTACCCGCAACAGGCCGATTTGCAGCAGATCAACAAGCCAATGATCGTTGCCCTGATCGTGGCGCTGATCATCATCTCGGCCATGTGCTACGGCCCGCTCGCGGCGCTGATGGTCGAACTGTTCCCGACACGCATTCGCTACACCTCGATGTCGCTGCCATACCACATCGGCAACGGCTGGTTTGGCGGGTTTCTGCCGACGGTGTCGTTTGCGCTGGTGGTGTACACCGGGGACATTTTCTACGGGCTTTGGTATCCGGTGCTGATTACCGGGGTGAGCCTGGTGGTGGGGATGATCTGTTTGCGTGAGACGAAGAATATCGATCTCGACAAGAACTGAAACTCAACCAGACAATATCGGCGAGGGCTTTTACCCTCGCCGTTTTTTTTGCTCAGGCATCAGCCTTGATCACTTCGAACTTCACCTGATCCGGATAAAACGCCACGTAGTCGCGGATCGGCGCTACTGACACTTTCGGATTTTCGTAAGTCCACACCGCGTTCGCCCCTTCATGCCCCGGCACTTGCAGGCTGAAGTAATTGGCATCGCCCTTGTACGGGCAATAACTGGTGTGGTCGGTGCGGGCGAAATACTTTTCGTCGATGTCTTCGCGGGGGACGTAATAGACCGGCGGGTAGTTGGCTTCGTTGAGAATCATGACGTGGGAAGAAGCGGCAACCTGGATGCCGTGGAATTTCACTATCAGGCAGCCGGGAAGTTGTTCGAGGGCAATGACGGGACTGGGGCCGGAGGTTTTCATGGGGGGTTCTCCTGGATACGGCGAAGAGACCGGTTCAGGTATAGCCCATTGGTGCGGGTTGGGTTGGGTTTGCAGCCGAACGGCCCTTCAACATCAAAAGCCCCTCACCCTAGCCCTCTCCCGGAGGGAGAGGGAACTGACCGAGTTGTCTGGCGAAATCCATCGACCTGAAAAATCGAGTCGATTATGGATTCAAAGCCAATCGTTCAAGTCGGTGAATTTCGCCAATATCCCCCAATCGGTCCCCTCTACCTCTGGGAGAGGGTTAGGGTGAGGGCCGCTTTTCAGGCATCACGCAACAATATCAGTCGCCACCGCTTGCCCCACCACACCCACGGCAAAGTCCACCGAACCCTGCCCCGTCAGGTCAACCATCAGGCTGGTCTGATTGGTCTGCGCGTAGTAAGTCAGGATCGCGTCTCCCGCATGCCCGGTAAATCCGCTGACAAAGTTCAGCGACGCCGCGCCCGTGGCAAAACCGGCGATCCCCGACAAGTCGATCTTGTCCAGGCCGCTGGTGAAATCCATGATCCAGTCCGGCGCGGTCATGGTCGAATCGCTGGCGGCACCGAACACGAAGGTATCTGCACCTGCACCGCCCCACAAAGTATCGCCACCGCCAGCACCGTAAATGATGTCATTGCCGGCACCGCCGACCAGTTCGTTGGCAACGGCGTTGCCGATCAGCAGGTCATTGCCTGAACCGCCGAGGGCATTTTCCACGGTTACACCGTAAGCAATGGAAACGTTGCCCACCAGACCGCCAACATCGGAGAACGAGCCTTCATTAAGGTTGATCTTCTGGTTCTGGCTGAAGCCGGAGAAGTCCAGCGTGTCATTACCGCCGCCATCCCACACCGAGAAAACCACTTTGGAGGACGCCGAAGTGGCGCTGTAGAAATCGCGCTCGGCGTTGGAGTTGAAACCGTAGGTGGTGTCATCGGCACGGGTCGCGTAGTTGGCGCCATAGAGTTTTTGCACGGCAACAATATCGTCCAGCAACGGTGCCGAGGCGTAGGCACCGCTGCCGTCCTTGCTGAAGTTCTGGTCGGTATTGGCTTCGCTCCAGTAGCTCATCAGGCTGTAGCCGCGGGTGTCTTCGGCGTACTTGGCGTCGTTGTAGGTCGGGTTGCCGTTGCCGGCGTTGTAGGCGCCCGGGTGCGACAGGCCCAAGGTATGACCAATCTCGTGGGTCAGGGTCTGGCGCCCGTAGTTGTTGGTGTCCGGGGTTTTGTTGACTTGATATTGATCGTTGATCAAGTACCACGACTGACCGTCATAGCTGCCGCCGCTCGGCAGGTAAGCGAACGCTGCGCCACCGGTGCTGACATCGTAGTTACCGAAGGTCATGTGGCCATCGCCGCCCTTGCCTTCAGTGAAGGTAACGTTGGCGACGTCGGCCCAGGATTGCATGGCCAGCACGGCCTGGGCCTTTTGCTGGGCGCTGAATTCGCTGAAGTTGCCCAGTTTGACGTTGTAGTTCGCCGGTTTCTCGGTCAGGAAGGTATAGCTGAGGTCGATTTTGCCATCCGCGTTCTTGTCGCCCCACGACAGGTTTTTGCGCAGGATTTCATCGGCTGCCTGGTCAGCGGTGAACGACGGCTTGCCGTTGACCAGACCATTGCCACGGTCATACAGGTGGCTGAAGGTATCGATTTCGTCGAAGGCGCTGCTGGTGTTGGATTTGGCGTGAGCCATGATGGACTTCCTTGTTTCTGAGTAGTCAGTGTCGACAGACCACGGCGATCTTCTGGCGAGATCGTCCTGTCACTCGCGTGTGTGAATCGGCGAAAAACCTGACACAGGCGCAAACCGGGCGCTAATCAATTTCTCGATAGCCCGGGCCGCGTCCCTGTATTACCCGTCACCTGCTGCAACGCTTTTTATCTGTATATCCATACAGATAAAAGTTGCCCCTGAGGCCAAGTCCAGCCATTCTGTGCACCTGTTCCGACCTTGATCGACGATGGTGGTTATGCGGCTGTACCTCTGTGAAAAACCCTCCCAGGCCAAAGACATTGCGGCCGTGCTCGGCGCCAAGCGTCGGGGCGACGGCTGCTGGCTGGGAACGGACGTCACGGTGACCTGGTGCATTGGCCATTTGCTCGAAACCGCGCCGCCGGATGCCTATGACGCGCGCTACAAGCGCTGGGTGCTGGCCGATCTGCCGATCATTCCGGACAAGTGGAAAATGACCGTCAAGCCGCGCACCGCCAGCCAGTACAAAGCGGTCAAGCGCCTGCTCGGCGAGGCCAGCGAACTGATCATCGCCACCGACGCCGACCGTGAGGGCGAGATGATCGCCAGGGAACTGGTCGAGCATTGCCGTTATCGCGGGCCGATCCGCCGCTTGTGGCTGTCGGCGCTGGACGAAGCCTCGATCCGCAAAGCCTTGGCCGCGCTGAAACCGGGGGCCGAAACCTTCAGCCTGTATCACTCGGCGCTGGGACGCTCGCGGGCGGACTGGCTGATCGGCATGAACATGAGTCGGCTGTTCACACTGCTGGGTCGTCAATCGGGTTATCAAGGGGTGTTGCCGGTTGGCCGCGTACAGACACCGACCTTGCGCCTGGTGGTCGATCGCGACCGCAGCATCGCCGATTTCGTGCCGGTGCCATTCTGGGCGATCGATGTCGATCTGCTGCACAACGGCATTCCGTTTACCGCACAGTGGCGGGCGCCGTCGGATGTCTGTGACGACCAGGAGCGCTGCCTGAATCAGGCGCTGGCCCAGCAAGCAGCTGCGGCGATCAGCAGCGCTGCCAGTGCTCGAGTGATCAAGCTGAAAACCGAGCGCATGCGTGAAGTGGCGCCGCTGCCCTTCGATCTCGGCACCCTGCAAGAAGTCTGCTCGAAGAAACTCGGACTCGGCGCGCAGGAAACCCTCGACATTGCCCAGGCGCTCTACGAAACCTACAAGGTCATCACTTACCCGCGCAGTGATTGCGGTTACCTGCCGCTAAGCCAGCACAGTGAGGCGCCGGGGATTCTCGCGGCGTTGCGTCAGGCCGACTCGAGCCTTGACGCACTGCAAGGCCATCTCGACCCCCAGCGCCGCTCACGAGCCTGGAATGACGCCAAGGTCAGTGCTCACCACGGCATTATTCCTACCGCCGCCGCGAAGAACCTTGATCGTCTGAGCGGCAAGCACCGCTCGGTGTACACGCTGATCCGCGCGCGCTATCTGGCGCAGTTCCTGCCAAATCACGAATACGATCGCACCCAGGCCGACTTTGATTGCGCCGGTGAAGCGTTGCGCGCGGTCGGCAAGCAAATCATAGAACCGGGCTGGAAACGCGCGCTGCCCGAGGCTCTGGCGCCGGCCAAGGGCCGCGAGGCACCTGCACCGCAAACCTTGCCGGCCCTGAGCCAGGGTATCGAATGCGCCATCGCCTCTGTGAAGCTCAAGGATCTATGGACGCAACCGCCCAAGCCCTACACCGAAGGTGATCTGATCAAGGCGATGAAAAACGTCGCCAAACTGGTCGAGGATCCGCTGCTAAAACAGAAACTCAAGGACACCACCGGTATCGGCACCGAAGCCACCCGCGCCTCGATCATTCAGGGCTTGCTTGACCGTGGCTATCTGGTGAAAAACGGCAAGGCCCTCGCCGCTACCCCGGCGGCGTTCAGCCTGATCGACGCGGTGCCCCGCGCAATTGCCGACCCCGGCACCACAGCGATCTGGGAGCAGGCGCTGGACATGGTGCAAAGCGGCGAAATGAGCCTGGAAGAATTCGTCACCAAACAAGCGGCATGGATGAGCAAACAGGTGACGCGCTGCTCCAGCCTCAGCCTGACCATCAGCGGCCCGCCGCCGGCCGGCAAAGCCGCGGCCCCGTGGAAGAAGAAACGCAAATCATCGACCCGCAGCAAAACCACAGGTACAACCAAACGCGCGCCGAAAGCAGCAGGCAAATAAAACCCGCTAGTGTTTCTGCAAGGCTCAGCACTTTCAGGAACCCGGCGCATGGCCAATATCGAACTGCACCCCGCTCAGCGCGATGAGCTGGAAGTCATCGAAAACCTCATGCAGTTCTACATGCACGACTTCAGCGAATGGCTGCCGCTGAAGCTCGCCGAACACGGCTTCTTCTCCATCCAGCCGAAAATCGACTACTGGCGCCACCCGGCTACCCAACCATTTTTGATTCAGGTCGACGGCGAACTGGCCGGTTTCGTGACCGTCGATAACGAAATCCACATTCCCGGCGCCGAACACAACATCGGCTACTTTTTCATTGCGCGCCGCTTCCGTGGCCAAGGCGTCGCGCAGTTTGTCGTCTCTGCCCTCTTGAGCCAGATCCCCGGTCAATGGCAGATTTTCCACATCGACGCCAACCTGCCGGCCCAGCGCTTCTGGGCCAGGCTGATTCCGTTACTGAGCGACGGCCACTTCACCCTGCAGCAGCGCGAAGTAGACGGTTATCCGTGCACCTTCTACGGGCTGCGCACGCCTTTTTCCGTTGCCTGAACGGATTCTTTCTCATTCCAAAACAGCTTTGTCCGACAATATGTAGTGAGCAAAAATAATCACTACAAAACCGTTGACGGCATCGTTTTGCTTTTGCATGATGAAGACGTTCCCCGATCGGGAACATCGGTAACACGCTTGAGCAAACTCGTCTGACCGCCGAGTTGTTTTTTCCGGATACACGCTGCCCACAAGGCAGATTGAAGAAGCTGACCTGGCCTGAACGTCCAGTACAAGGACGAGAAGCGCTGGCGAAAATTCTCAAGACGCTTGTGGTCGACACGGTAAATGTCGTCAAGGAGCCTCCCGGTTTTCGCTGCTTCTCCTCGTTGTGACGCTATTGCGTAGCAGTTATTCAACACGACTACATGCAACAGATGCACGACCCCGTACTTCACACGGGCGAGCGCTGACGTCCTGGTTTCGGTGCCAGGGATCAACTAACCGATGGGCTACCTGTATTAGCGAATCAACTTTGAAAGATCACCAGACTGGTCAAGGGGCAAAATCATGAATCTGAACAATCAACCAACTATCGAAGAACTGGCTCGTATGTTCGCTGCGCAGAAAGACAGCCACGACAGCCATATTCTGTGGATCAGCAAGTCGGGTCAGGTACATATCGACTGCCTGGCGACCCATGCTGACGAAGACGAGTTCGACCGCAACCATCAGAACCTGCTGGCCCGCTTGAAGATGTACCGTCGCGGCCACGGTTATGTTGGCAAGAAGGCCGCGGCCGACAAGGACTTCATCGGGAATGTTCTGCAGACGCTGAAACAGGCGTGGGATTCGATGCAGAACAAGAATGAAGTTCGGGTGATTGATCGGTTCTGCTGAGTTAGTCATTAAATAATTGAAAGGCCTGCTTCCTTAACGGAAGCAGGCCTTTTTTTGTTCGCTTGCATTGATTTGGCGTGACTGGAATTGTAGCCCCTCACCCCAGCCCTCTCCCGAGGGAGAGGGAGCCGACCGAGTTGTATAAAGTCATCCGTCAACCGGACACACCGAGTTGATTTTGGATTCAGCAGAGCACTGTCAGGTCGGCGTATTCCTCCAACATCCCTCGGTCAGTCCCCTCTCCCACTGGGAGAGGGTTAGGGTGAGGGGCTTCCCATGCCCAACACCAATTCCATAAACGCCACCGCCGCCGCACTGTGATAATTATTGCGCCGCCGCAACACCGCCGCCCCACGCTGCGGCGCTTCACTCTCCACGCGCAACCGGCGCAACGCCCGATCCTCAGTCGCAATCGCCTGCGGCAACATCGTCGCCATCGGCGAACAACGCACCACTTCCAGCAAGGTGCTCACCGAATTCACCTCGATCCGCACCTGCGGCGTAATCCCGTGTTGGCGAAAATACTCATCCACCGATAACCGCGTAATGAAGTCCGGCGCCAACAAAGCGAAATCCAGCGAAGCGATATCCTCCGGTGTCAGCACCGCCACACTGTCATACAGCGGATGCTCACGCCCGACCATGATCCCCAGCGTTTCGGTAAACGCCGGAATGCACTCGATCTCAGGACTGCGCACCGGCGTAAACGCAATCGCAATATCCAGCGAGTCATCCGCCAGCCCCGCCTCGATGTCGTCCATCGACAGCTCAAAAATCTGCAGATGAATCCCCGGATACCGCGCCGCAAAATCGCGCACCAACGGCCCGACCAGATACGCCATGAACGTCGGCGTCATCGCCAGACGCAACGTCCCGCGAGACAAATCCTTCACGTCATGCAACGCGCGTTTACCCGCCTCCAACTCCACCAGCACCCGCCGCGCGCACTCGATGTAAGCCTCGCCAGCATCCGTCGGTTTGACCGTACGCGAAGTGCGATCAAACAAGCTCACCCCAAGGGTTTCCTCCAGTTGGCGAATCTGCTGCGACAGGGTCGGCTGTGAAACATGCAATGCCTCGGCGGCACGGGTGAAGCCGCCTTGATCGGCAACGGCCAGCAGATAACGCAAATGTCGCAGCAGCATGGGAAACACCATCTATAGGCAGGGCTTATGCAAAGCATTGTATATCGGTCTTGGACGCTATGGATCAATCAGCAGAAGATCAATCCCACACAGCAAGCCAACCCCTGAAAGGAGTGACACCATGCAACAGTCCCACGCCTACAACGACACCAGCCTGGCCCTGACCACCCGCATTCTCGATGCCAAGGCACGCAAAGATCTGTCGTGGCAGGATCTGGCTGACGACACCGGCCTCAGCCTGGCTTACGTCACCGCCGCCCTGCTCGGCCAGCACCCGCTGCCGGAGAACGCCGCGCAAGTGGTCGGTGACAAGCTGGAGCTGAGCGCTGAAGACGTCGCGGCGATGCAGATCATCCCGCTGCGTGGCAGCCTCAGCGGCGTACCGACCGACCCGACCATCTACCGCTTCCACGAGATGATCCAGATCTACGGCACTACCCTCAAAGCCCTGGTTCACGAGCAGTTCGGCGACGGCATCATCAGCGCGATCAACTTCAAACTCGACATCAAGAAAGTCGAAGACCCGGAAGGCGGCTCCCGCGCCGTGGTCACCCTCGACGGCAAGTTCCTGCCCCTGCGTCCGTTCTGATCCGCACTGGCCCGCACCCTGCGTGCGGGCCAACACACCTCAAATGGCTACCCGTCACCAACACATCTGGAGGCTGCCCCATGCAAAAAATTCTGTTGATTCTGGCCCTGCTCGGCGGCTTTTGCGTTCAGGCATATGCCGCCGATGAGGCCGTCGCCTACCGCTACGGCATGCAGCTGGACATCGCCCACGTGCTGAGCATTACCCCGGTTGCCGATGTGTGTGGCGTGGTGCCGGTGGAGATGACGTATCTGGACAGCCACGGCGGCAAACACATTCTTCAATACAGCGAATTCGGCAGCGGTTGCTCGAACTGAGAGGACAACACCATGAAAAACCTGATTGATGGCTTCCTGAAATTCCAGAACGAAGCGTTTCCGCAACGCACCGAACTGTTCAAACACCTGGCAACCACGCAACAGCCCGGCACCTTGTTCATCACCTGTTCCGACAGCCGTGTCGTGCCGGAACTGCTGACCCAGCAAGAACCCGGCGAACTGTTTGTGATCCGCAACGCGGGCAATATCGTGCCGTCCTACAGCCCGCATCCGGGCGGGGTTTCGGCGACGGTGGAGTATGCGGTGGCGGTGCTCGGGGTGACCGACATTGTCATCTGCGGGCATTCTGACTGCGGCGCGATGACCGCGATTGCGCAGTGCAAATGCATGGATCACCTGCCCGCCGTCAGTGGCTGGCTGCAGCATGCCGAGTCGGCAAAAGTGGTGAATGAAGCGCGGCCGCATGCCAATGACGCGGCGAAATTGAGTTCGATGGTGCGCGAGAACGTGATCGCACAACTGGCGAATATCCAGACCCACCCGAGCGTGCGTCTGGCTCAGGAGAAAGGCCTGCTGAATATGCATGGTTGGGTGTATGACATCGAGACCGGTTCGATCGATGCTCTGGCCTCGGACCGCCGCACGTTTGTGCCGCTGGCCGAGCAACCGGCGACTTGCGCGATCCATGCACAAACCACCCACGCTGCCTGAGCATTGATCGTTCCCACGCTCTGCGTGGAAATGCCTCCGGGGACGCTCGCGGAGCGTCACGGGCTGCGTTACCACGCAGGAGCATGGGAACGATCACAGACCACGAGATCAGCGTTTTACTGTGAGATCGATCTGGGTCATGCGGCTACGAACAGTAAATACGCCGTCCCCCGAAAGAATCGCACTGCGCGCAAACAAGCGCCCACTCTCCCAGTTCGAAAGGCCCAGCTCCGGCTTGTTCAACGCATACTGCCCATCGACCCAACGGGTAATGCCATTACCCACGAACGGCGCATTCACCGCGTTGTAAAAGCGTTCCTGAACCTGCGCATCTTCACTGATCAACGACACGGTAAATTGCGGGCTGTAGCGGTTGAACAACGCAATCGCCTGTTCCAGATCATCGACGATCATCAGGCTGACTTCCGGGGTTTCTTCCCATTCCCACTCGCGGCCCAACTCGGACTCTGCCAAGGGTTCTGCCAGTGCCTCGGTCTGATAGCCCTCGGCGCGGTAGACCTCGACCGTCGCGTTCTGCCACTCACTCGGCAAGCAGCCTTCGCTGCCTTCGACGATGTGCAATTTGCAGCCCTGGCCACGCGCAGTACCGGCCTGTTGCAGCGCGTCGAAAAACAACGGCACCAATTCCGCCGCGCGATCACGCTGGATCAGGCACACGTTGAGGGTGTTGCAGACTTTGCGGTCCAGCGAGTTGCGCACCACGGCGGCGAAGCGTTTGGCATCGGCCGCACGATCCGCGATCAACCATGCGCCACCCGTGCCGTGCAGGCTGACGGCGGTGCCGGCCTGCTGGGCAATGCTGCCCAACTGACTGACCGCACGACCCGAACCGCGCGCCACGGCCAGCGACAAACGTCGGTCAGCGAACATCGCCCAACCGGCGGCATGATTGACGCTTTCCACGAGCGACACCGCACCGGCGGGCAGACCGGCATCGGCCAGCGCCGGGTTCAACGCGTGAGTGACGATGGCTTGCGCGGTGCCCAACGCATCGCTGCCGATGCGCAACACGGCGGTGTTGCCGGTGCGCAAGACACCGGCCGCGTCGGCGAACACGTTCGGCCGGCCTTCAAAGACAAACGCGACGATGCCCAGCGGCGAAACCACTTGCTCGACCTTCCAGCCGTCGTGCTCGACGCTGCTGATGACTTTACCGCGTGTGGCGGCGGCATCACGCCAGGCGCGCAGGCCAGCGATCATGTCGCCGCGCATGCGCTCATCGGCGAGCAAACGGGTGGTGGAGCGACCGCGCGCCTTGGCCCGCTCGATGTCGGCAAGGTTGGCGGTTTCGATGTGCGCCCAGCAGTGCGGGGTCTCCAGACGTTGCGCGAACAAGTCGAAGAACTGGCTGATCGCCTCATCGGACACCGCCGACAACGCGATGAACGCCGCTGCCGCGCGTTCGATCGCCACGGACGCCGCTTGCTGATCCGCCACGGGAATCAACAGCAACTCGCCACTGACCTGCTCCACCAGCAGGTGATCACCGGGCTGAAAGCGCGCGGCCAGTTCGGGGCTGACCACGGTGACGCGGTTACCAGCGAAAGGGATCGGCGTGCCAGCGACTAGACGTTCGAGCGCAAGAGACATGAAGCGGATTCACCATGCAGGGAGCGGCCGGAAAATGTATAGGAACACAATCCTCCAAAGCAACCGCTAACCCTGTGGGAGCGAGCCTGCTCGCGAAAGCGCTGGATCTGATACATCAATGTTGGCTGACCTGACGCCTTCGCGAGCAGGCTCGCTCCCACAGGGTTTTGCGGTGTTTGGCGGATCGGATCAGAACACCGACCAGCCAATCCGCGAACTGAGCATCTCCAGCGCCGCCATCCCCGCCAGCGAATTCCCCGCCGCATTCAACTCCGGCGACCACACGCACACCGTGAACTGCCCCGGCACCACCGCAACAATCCCGCCGCCGACGCCGCTCTTGCCCGGCAAGCCGACGCGATAGGCGAAGTTGCCCGCTTCGTCATACAGTCCGCTAGTGGCCATGATCGAGTTGACCTGTTGGGTCTGCCGAGGCGTCAGGATCTGTTCACCGCTGTGTTTGCAAAAGCCGTCGTTGGCCAGAAAGCAGAACGCCCGCGCCAGATCAATGCAGTTCATGCGCAACGCGCAATGGCTGAAGTAGCTGCGCAGCACCGCTTCGACATCGTTGTGAAAGTTGCCGAACGATTGCATCAGATACGCCATCGCCGCATTGCGCGCGCGGTGCTGGTATTCGGAGTCGGCGACTTTGCCGTCGATCATGATCTGCGGATTGCCGGACAGGCGCCGGACGAAATCGCGCATCGACAGGGTCGGTGCGGCGAAGCGCGACTGGTTGATGTCGCAGATCACCAGCGCGCCCGCGTTGATGAACGGATTGCGTGGCCGACCGCGCTCGAATTCCAGCTGCACCAGCGAGTTGAACGGCTGCCCGGACGGCTCGTGACCGAGGCGCTCCCAGATCGCTTCGCCGGAATGATCGATCGCCTGCACCAGGCTGAACACCTTGGAAATACTCTGCACCGAGAACGGCGTCTCGGCGTCACCGGCGCAGTACATCTCGCCGTCGTTGCCGTACACGGCGATGCCCAGCTGATTGGCCGGCACGGTGCCGAGGGCGGGAATGTAGTCAGCCACTTTGCCCTGCCCGATCAACGGGCGGACAGCGTCAAGAATCTCGTTCAACAGCGCTTGCATGCCGGGTTCCGAAGTCTCGCCCCATGGGATTGCGGGGACACTGGGGCTAGACGCTGCGCCCGCCCGTCGAATCACACCGGCCGCAATCGCGCGGAGTGTTCTAGGCTCAAGCGCACATTCAAAAACGGGAGAGCACCCATGCAGCTCGAAGGCTCCTGCCATTGCGGCGAGGTCACGTTCAGCCTCACCAGCGCCCATCCCTACCCTTATCAACGCTGCTACTGCTCGATCTGCCGCAAGACTCAGGGCGGCGGCGGATATGCGATCAACCTCGGCGGCGACGCGACCAGTCTCAAGATGCGCGGGCGCAAACACATCAGCGTTTACCACGCGAAGATGAAAGACGAGGGCGACAAACGCGCCCATCGCAGCACCGCCGAACGGCATTTCTGTTCACTGTGCGGCAGCGGCTTGTGGTTGTTCAGCCCGGAATGGCCGGAGCTGATCCACCCGTTCGCCTCGGCCATCGACACGCCTTTGCCGGTGCCGCCGGAGCACACGCATCTGATGCTCGGTTCGAAAGCAACCTGGGTCGAAGTCGAGGCCAAATCGAAAGACCAACAGTTCGACGTCTACCCCGAAGAATCCATCGCCCAATGGCATGAACGCCTCGGCTTGACCCGCTGAACAGTGCCCCTATAGGAGTGAGTCTGCTCGCGATAGCGGTGGATCAGGCACACCCATGCTGACTGACCCGACGCTTTCGCGAGCATGCTCGCTCCCACAGGAGAACGCATTCCATTTGTGGGAGCGAGCCTGCTCGCGAAGGGGCCGGCACAGGGCAACGCATTCAATCCAGATGCGACCAGGTCATCCGGAACGACGCCCCACCCCAAGCCGAATCGCCCACCTCAACCTGCCCGCCATGGGACTGCGATACCCGGCGCACCAACGCCAAACCCAAGCCAAACCCACCCGTACGCCGATCGCGACTGGCATCCAGCCGCGAAAACGGCTCAAAGATTTTCTCCCGCCCGTGCACCGGCACCCCCGGTCCATCATCGTTGACCCGCACTTCGTAATAATCACCCGTGCGCACCAGCGTCACTTCAACGCGCTGGTCGGCATAGCGAATCGCATTGCGCAGCAGATTAATCACCGCTCGCGCCATGAATCGCGGTTCGATACGCACGGTGTCGAGCCGGCAATCACCGATCAACAACTGCACCCCCGCCGCTTCGGCCTCCAGCGCCACGCTGCCGACCACACTGTCGAGCCAATTGGCAGCCTGGATGTTTTCACGCTTGATCACCGTCGCGCCGCGCTCAAGGCTGGCGTAGGTCAGCAGTTCCGAAACCATTTCCTCCAGCTCGCCGAGGTCGGCATACATATCGGCAATCAGCTCGCGGTTCTGGCTGGGATCCGACTGCTGCTTGAGCTGATCAAGCTCAAAAGACAGCCGCGCAATCGGCGTGCGCAACTCGTGGGACACGGCATTGGTCAGCTCACGCTGATTGGCGATCAGGCCTTCGATGCGCGCCGCCATCAGGTTGAAGTGCTCGGCCAGATCGCGGATGTTCGAGCGTTTCGACAATTGAATGCGCACCGACAGATCGTTATCGCCGAAACGTTCGGCGGCCAGGCGCAGTTTCTCCAGATCACGCCAGTGCGGACGCACCCAGAAAAACAGGACGAAGCCGATCAGCACAGCAATCATCAGGTAGGCAGCGGCGATGTAGAACGGCATCAGGCTCGGTTCGGCCGGCAAACGGATGCTGAGCAGTTGCGGGCCATCGTCAATGGCGGAAATGTACTGGCTGTACTTGTCGCGGATCACCAGCAGCCCTTTGACCAGCTCGGCTTTTTCCTCGTCGCTGAGGGCCAGTTCAGAGGTATCGACCAGCGTCAGCCCCAAACCGTAATGCGGGCGAATCGTTTCCAGCTGCCTTTCCCGGGCCGGGCCATCGAGGTCACGCAACTGCTGAGCCAACGTCCACGCTTGCCCCCGCACAGCCTCGCGGTTGTAGTCCTGCATCTGATAATCGAGCAAGGCATCAAAAGTGCGTTCGACCGTCTGCAACGCCAGCACCAGACCCATCGTCATGACCAGAAACAGCCCGAGAAATAACCGCAGCATCTACAGCTCCCACGCGAACGGATTGAACAAATATCCCTTGCCCCACACGGTCTTGATACACACCGGCTCACGGGGGTTGTCCTTGAGCTTGTTGCGCAGCTTGCTGATGTACACGTCGACACTGCGGTTGAGCCCGTCGAAGGCGATCCCGCGCATGCGATTGAGGATATCGTCGCGCGACAGCACTTTGCCGGCCGCGCTGGCCAGCAACCACAGCAGCTCGAATTCCATGGTGGTCATTTCGATGACCTCGCCCGCCAGCCGTACTTCACGGCAACTGCGGTCGACGCTCAGCTGGCCGAACTCCAAAAAACTCACCACGTTGCTGATCGGCACCTGTCGCCGTTGCAAGGCCCGCAGCCGGGCCAGCAGCACCGGCGGCTTGATCGGTTTGATCACGTAGTCATCGGCGCCGGACTCCAGACCGAGGATATGGTCGAGGTCATCTTCCTTGGCGGTCAGAATCACGATCGGCGTGTCCGACACGCTGCGAATCTCCCGACACACGTGCAGACCGCTCTGCCCCGGCAGCATCAGGTCGAGCACCACGACTTTAGGCTTGAACTCCAGAAAGGCAGCCACGGCCAGGTCACCGCGCAGCACGGTGCGCACCTCGTAGCCGTGTTGTTCGAGGAAGTGGGCGATCAGAGCCGCGAGGCGCTCATCATCTTCCACCAACAGGACTTTGCCAAAACCCAGGTTATCCATAACGCCCGTCTGCCACCCATGTGTGAAGTGGTCGGCATTATGGCGGCTTTCGTGGCGCAGGCGTTTGTTCCAGGCAGCAAAAACCGGCCGCTGGGGCCGGTTTTCGGTGATGTTTCATACTCTTAAGAGTTTTTAACATTCATGCACTGATCGCTACATCTGTAGGAGCTGCCGAAGGCTGCGATCTTTTGATCCGGCTTCTTCAAAAGCAAAAGATCGCAGCCTTCGGCAGCTCCTACACGGAGTCATGCGTTGGCAGGCACACCGCTGTGGAAGCGGAACTCTTCGTCCGGCGACTCGATCAGTTCCTGCTCGGCGGCACGGACCTTGTCGATGACCTGAGCAATGTCTTTTGCATCACCGTACTGATAGGCCAGTTTCAGATAACCCTGAAAATGCCGCGCCTCGCTTTTCAGCAGGCCAAAGTAGAACTTGCCGAGTTCTTCGTCCAGATGCGGCACCAGGGCTTCGAACCGCTCGCAACTGCGCGCTTCGATAAACGCGCCGACCACCAGCGTATCGACCAGTTTCACCGGCTCATGGCTGCGCACGACCTTGCGCAAGCCCGAGGCGTAACGACCGGCATGCAGCTGGCGCAGTTCGATCTTGCGCCGTTTCATGATGCGCATGACCTGCTCGTGGTGCACCAGTTCTTCCCGGGCCAGACGCGACATCATGTTGATCAGGTCGACGTGGGAATGGTACTTGGCAATCAGGCTCAGGGCGGTGCTGGCAGCCTTGAACTCGCAGTTCTTGTGGTCGATCAGCAAGGTTTCCTGATCGGCCAGTGCGGCCTGAACCCAGGCGTCGGGGGTGCGGCAGCCAAGGAATTCGTGGATTTCGGGAAGGATCATGGGGCTCACGGTAAAAGGTGTTCGAGCGAAGGGCGCCGATTATACCGGCCTGTCCGCAGACCACCAGCCACCACCGTTGATATGCATCAAGTCGCGCACGATCGAGCAGCAACTATAGTTGTGCAACGCCGTGCCTTTTCTTTGCTGGAGACTCCGCTCATGCAAGCCATTCGCAGCATTCTGGTGGTCGTTGAACCCGAACATTCGGAAAGCCTGGCGCTCAAGCGCGCCAAGTTGATCGCCGGCGTGACCCAGGCCCATCTGCACCTGCTGGTGTGCGACAAGAAACACGATCACGCCGGCATGCTTGGCGTACTCAAGGCTGCGCTGGTGGCCGATGGCTACAGTGTGACCACCGAGCAGGCGTGGAACGAGAGCCTGCATGAAACCATCATCGATGTGCAGCAGGCCGAGGGTTGCGGGCTGGTGATCAAGCAGCACTTCCCGGACAGTTCCCTGAAAAAAGCCCTGCTGACCCCGGCGGACTGGAAACTCCTGCGCCACTGCCCTACTCCAGTGCTGCTGGTGAAAACCGCAGGTTCGTGGAAGGACAAAGTGATTCTGGCGGCGGTTGATGTGGGCAATGCCGATGGCGAGCACCGGCATTTGCACACGACGATCATTGATCATGGCTATGACATTGCCAGTCTGGCCAAGGCGCATCTGCACGTGATCGCTGCGCATCCATCACCGATGTTGTCGGCTGCAGACCCTACGCTGCAACTGAGCGAAACCATCGAGGCGCGTTATCGCGAGCAATGTCGGGCGTTTCAGGCGGAATTCGATGTCGATGATGAGCACCTGCACATCGAGGAAGGCCCGGCGGACGTGTTGATTCCGTTCATGGCGCACAAGCTGCAGGCAGCGGTGACGGTCATTGGCACCGTGGCGCGTACCGGGTTGTCCGGGGCGTTGATCGGCAATACCGCGGAAGTGGTACTGGATGCGCTGGAGAGCGATGTACTGGTGCTCAAACCGCAGGAGGTTGAGGATCATCTGGTGGAGTTGGCGGTGAAGCACTGAGAATTAAGGTGCCTGAAACGGCCCCTTCGCGAGCAGGCTCGCTCCCACAGGGGTACGCATTTCAAATGTAGGAGTGAGCCTGCTCACGATGGCGGTGTATCGGCCGAAGACTATGTTGAATGTACCGGCCTCATCGCGAGCAGGCTCACTCCTACAGGGGTACGCATTCCAAATGTGGGAGCGAGCCTGCTCGCGAAGCTTTTGATCTTCAGGCGCCGAAGGCGTCTTTGAGGAATCCGGGGGCGATGTAGCGCTGGTAGTGCGCTTCCGACAGCAGGAAGAATTCCCGATCAATGGCATCGCGCAGTTCCGGCAGGTTCCAGTCGCGAAACTCCGGCAGCAACACCATCCCGTACGCTTCCAGATTAATGATCACCCGCGCGCCACGGGCGATCAGCTGATACGCCCAGCAATACTCCGACTGATGCGGCACGAAGCGGATCTTGCGCTGTTCCAGCTGCTCGCGCAGGCGCGCCGAATCGAAAATCTCGACCTTGGCCGCCATCACTTGTGACAGCAATTGCTCCAGACGCAACCACACTGCACGCTTTTCCTCCTCGTTGTAGCCATTCCAGTGGATCACTTCGTGATGGAAACGCTTGCAGCCACGGCACACCAGATCACCGTAAACAGTGGAGCAGAGGCCGACGCAGGGGGTCTTGATGGTCTGATTGGGCATAAGATAGGCAAAACACTGAAACGCGGAACAGGTCGGCATGTTAGCCCTTTGTCGGGCATTGATCACCCCTCAAACATCAGGGTCTCAACCGAACCGCGCGTTTGCCCCGGCCACGCGCATTGCCACGAAAGTCCAATAGAGCGCGACTTACCTTTAAATTTTTTTTGCCGTAGAATCAGCCAGCCTTTTAAGGCGCCAATGTCCGTTAGAAGCTGTTTTCAAAGCGTCACGAGCACAGTCGTTCCTTCAGAGCGGTGTTGGCGAGGGATTTTTCCAGCGGGGAAAAATCCAGCGCCAACCCTCATCAGCTCCCCGTTCTGCAGGCGTAAAACTTTGAAAGCAGCTTCTGTAAGGAATTGCCGGTAATTCTGGCCGAACGACCCACAACGTCGTGAGGAGCATGAGTACGGCAATTTCGGGATGAGCGTCCCGGACACCCATTTGGGACCACTGATGAGGGTAATAACTGTGCTTGAAGCCTACCGCAAACATATCGAAGAGCGTGCAGCCCTGGGTATCGTTCCCCAGCCGCTTAACGCCGAACAAACAGCAGGCCTGGTCGAGCTGCTGAAAAACCCTCCGGCTGGCGAAGAAGAATTTCTCGTTGACCTGATCACCAATCGCATTCCACCAGGCGTGGACGAAGCGGCCTATGTCAAAGCCGGCTTCCTCTCTGCACTGGCCAAGGGCGAAGTTTCCTCCCCTCTGCTGGACAAAAAGCGCGCTGTAGAACTGCTTGGCACCATGCAGGGCGGCTACAACATCGTCACTCTGGTTGACCTGCTGGACGACGCCGAACTGGCGCCAGTCGCTGCCGCACAACTCAAGCACACTCTGCTGATGTTCGATGCGTTCCACGACGTCGCGGAAAAAGCCAAGAACGGCAACGTTCACGCCAAAGGCGTACTGCAATCCTGGGCTGACGGCGAGTGGTTCAAAAACCGTCCGACCCTGGCCGACAAGATCAGCCTGCGCGTGTTCAAGGTCACCGGCGAAACCAACACCGACGACCTCTCCCCTGCTCCAGATGCCTGGTCGCGTCCAGACATCCCGCTGCACGCCCTGGCCATGCTGAAAATGGCGCGTGACGGCATCGTTCCTGATCAGCAGGGCGCCATCGGCCCGATGAAGCAGATCGAAGAAATGCGCGGTCAAGGCTTCCCGATCGCCTACGTCGGTGACGTGGTCGGTACCGGTTCGTCGCGTAAATCGGCGACCAACTCGGTGCTGTGGTTCTTCGGCGACGACGTTCCTTACGTGCCGAACAAGCGCGCTGGCGGTTTCTGCTTCGGCAGCAAAATCGCTCCGATCTTCTACAACACCATGGAAGATGCCGGCGCACTGCCAATCGAGTTCGACGTTTCCAACATGAACATGGGCGACGTGATCGACCTGTACCCGCATGCTGGCAAAGTCTGCAAACACGGCACCGACGAAGTCCTGACCACCTTCGAAATGAAGACCCCGGTTCTGCTGGACGAAGTTCGCGCCGGCGGCCGTATTCCGCTGATCATCGGCCGTGGCCTGACCGAGAAGGCTCGCGCCGAACTGGGTCTGCCACCGTTCGACCTGTTCAAAAAGCCAGAAGCCCCAGCTGAAAGCACAAAGGGTTTCACCCTGGCGCAGAAAATGGTCGGCAAGGCTTGCGGTCTGGCAGAAGGCCAAGGCGTTCGTCCTGGCACCTACTGCGAACCGAAGATGACCACTGTAGGTTCTCAGGACACCACCGGTCCAATGACCCGTGACGAACTGAAAGACCTGGCGTGCCTGGGCTTCTCCGCTGATCTGGTAATGCAGTCGTTCTGCCACACCGCGGCGTATCCGAAGCCGATCGACGTGACCACTCACCACACCCTGCCTGACTTCATCATGACCCGCGGCGGCGTTTCCCTGCGTCCGGGCGACGGCATCATCCACTCGTGGCTGAACCGCATGCTGCTGCCAGACACCGTGGGTACCGGTGGTGACTCGCACACCCGTTTCCCGATGGGCATTTCGTTCCCGGCCGGTTCCGGTCTGGTTGCGTTTGCCGCTGCCACCGGCGTTATGCCGCTGGACATGCCGGAATCGATCCTGGTGCGCTTCAAAGGCAAAATGAAACCTGGCATCACCCTGCGTGACCTGGTTCATGCCATTCCTTACTTCGCCATCCAGAACGGTCTGCTGACCGTTGAGAAGAAAGGCAAGAAAAACGCCTTCTCCGGCCGCATCCTGGAAATCGAAGGTCTGGAAGGTCTGACCCTGGAGCAGGCGTTCGAGCTGTCCGACGCCTCGGCAGAACGTTCAGCTGCCGGTTGCACCATCAAGCTGTCGAAAGAATCGATCACCGAGTACCTGAACTCCAACATCACCCTACTGCGCTGGATGATCGGCGAAGGCTACGGTGATGCTCGTACCCTGGAACGTCGTGCTCAAGCGATGGAAGCCTGGGTTGCCAACCCGGAACTGATGGAAGCCGATGCCGACGCCGAATACGCCGAAGTCATCGAAATCGATCTGGCCGACATCAGCGAGCCTGTACTGTGCGCGCCGAACGATCCGGACGATGCCCGTCTGCTGTCCAGCGTTGCTGGCGAGAAGATCGACGAAGTGTTCATCGGTTCGTGCATGACCAACATCGGTCACTTCCGCGCTGCCGGTAAACTGCTGGATCAGGTCAAGGGTCAGCTGCCAACCCGTCTGTGGCTGTCGCCGCCGACCAAAATGGACGCTCACCAACTGACCGAAGAAGGCTACTACGGCATCTACGGCAAGGCTGGCGCACGCATGGAAATGCCAGGCTGCTCGCTGTGCATGGGTAACCAGGCACGCGTTGAGCCGAACAGCACCGTGGTGTCGACTTCGACCCGTAACTTCCCGAACCGTCTGGGCGACGGCGCGAACGTCTACCTGGCTTCGGCCGAGCTGGCGTCCGTGGCTTCGATCCTGGGTCGCCTGCCGACCGTCGAGGAGTACATGGAATACGCTGGCAAGATCGACAGCATGGCGGCCGATATCTACCGCTACCTGTCCTTCGACCAGATCGCCGAGTTCCGTGAAGCTGCTGCGAACGCCAACATCCCGGTCGTTCAAGCCTAACGTAACGACGCAATGAAAAACGCCGCCCATCGTGAGATGAGCGGCGTTTTTTTATGCCTGATGGAGGTGGTTGCCTGTTCGGGCCTCATCGCTGGCAAGCCAGCGATGGCGGAGTGTCAGTCGACATCGTTGCCAATGACTCACCCCTTTCGCGAGCAAGCTCAACTCCCGAGCCAAAAAAAACCGCTGTGCCCGGGCAGGCACAGCGGTTTTTATCGATTGAAGCCGTGTTACATCGTCAGCTTGTAAACCAGTGCCGAAATCGCTACCAGACCTACCGCCGTAACAAACACGTTAGACGCCTGGCCACGATAGCGCGCCATCGCCGGAACCTTGCGAATGGCATACATCGGCATCAGGAACAGAATCGCCGCGATGACTGGGCCGCCGACGGTTTCGATCATGCCCAGAATGCTCGGGTTCAGGGTCGCCACGATCCAGCAGATCACCAGCATGAACGCCGCCACGATGCGATCAAGCGCTTTGGCACTTGGGCGCTTACCGCTCTTGACGATCAGTCCTTTCAGGCCTTCGCTGGCACCGATGTAGTGGCCGAGGAACGACTTGGAGATCGCCACAAACGCAATCAACGGTGCCGCAAAGGCGATGGTCGGATTGCTGAAGTGGTTGGCCAGATAAGACAGGATCGACAGATTCTGCTCTTTGGCTTCCGCCAATTGCCCTGGCGACAACGTCAATACGCAACTGAACACGAAGAACAGCACCATCAGCACCATCAACGCGTGTGCGCGGGACAGGATCTGCGAGCTGCGCTCTTCAGCGTGGACGCCATAACGACGTTTCTGATCAACCGCAAATGCCGAGATGATCGGCGAGTGGTTGAACGAGAAGACCATCACCGGAATCGCCAGCCACAGCGTATGCAGCAGTGCGGACGGCGCCGGCACCTGCGATGCCGTGGTCAGGATGCCGCCGTTCCAGTGCGGAATGAGGTAAACGGCGAGGAACAACAGCGCGACAATAAATGGATAGACCATCAGGCTCATGGCCTTGACGATCGCCTGCTCGCCACAACGCACCACCGCCAGCAAACCGAGAATCAGCACGAACGACAGCAGCGCGCGCGGTGGCGGCGTGATGTGCAGTTGATGTTCGAGGAAACTGGCGACCGTGTTGGTCAGGCCGACGCTGTAGATCAGCAGAATCGGAAAGATCGCGAAGAAGTACAGCAGCGTGATCAGCGCGCCGGCCTTGATGCCGAAATGTTGCTCGACCACTTCCGTGATGTCGGCACCCTCGCGACCGGACAGCACGAAGCGGGTCAGGCCACGGTGCGCGTAGAACGTCATCGGGAAGGCCAGCAGCGCAAGGATCACCAGCGGCCAGAAGCCACCCAGACCTGCGTTGATCGGCAAAAACAGGGTACCGGCGCCGATGGCCGTCCCAAACAGTCCCAACATCCAGGTGGTGTCCTGGCGATTCCAGCTCGAAAGTTCAGCGGGTGCTACCGCATCAAAGCGTTGATCAACGCTTTTGGCCTGATCATTCATCCGGTCGGATCTCCGCATTCCGGTCACTTGCCACTCGGTCAGGACGCGTCGGAAAAAACCGACAGACATGCTCCGGCCGAAACAGGGGCGCGATTCTCCGTGATAAATGAGCATAAGCAAAGACTTAGCTGAGGAATGGTTGTGCGGAGCAGATCAGCCGGGGTGTCGTTTTCGGGAAATTATCTGTCGTAAACAGGTATTCGTGATGTCGTTAATAGGCACATGCAAGGGTATTCAGATGGTTCGAGCCAACACCATCACGAAAGCGATCCCCACCGCGCCCATCAACATTCCAAGGCTAAACAGCAAAACCGTTTCACGCCTTTCGGCTTTGCGAAAGGGCTTCATGGCTTCTCTGAACTCAAACTCCTCTTGATACAGTCGGTCTATCCTGGCTCTGCTTTCCTCTGTGCTCATACTGCCCGCTTCCCTTTTTTTGGTGCTCTGAATCAACACGCATGCGCAACTGCAACCTGCTGCGCTCTCTTACAGCTTCAAATAAAGCCCAACGGCGGTGGCAATTGCAGTTAATGCCCCAGCCCCCACCACAAGGGGATACAAGAAAGTCTCAAGTTTCAGTTTTGCTTCCTCCGCCAAAAGCTTGCGCCTCTCCGCGCCGAGCTTTTGGGTTTCCGTTTGTAGCCTTTCGAGTTCCACATTTTTGTGGTCATCCAGATGCATGAACCTTCCTTGGCTGCTGACAGTTAACGCTCGGGAAGTTTTTCCATCCTGGACCACCTCCCATTGCTGCCCCATGATTTCGCGTTAACCGTCTGCCCGATAGCAGATGGCTCTGCCAAATGCGTAGGTAAAATCCGTGAGTTTCGTAGGTAGCCTCATACAAAAACAGCAACGAGGTCATCACCCCACACTTTCAATTTGGTTGATATGTTCTAGCGTGAATGAGTCCCCTCCCCCCCGGAGTCTCTGCCCATGCCCCTCGTTCGCATCGACATCAAACAAAACCCCGATCCCGATTTCGCCAAACGCATCGGCGAGCACATCTACGCTGCCCTGCGCAGTTGTATCGATGTGCCCGAGCACGACAACTTCCAGATCCTCACCGAGCACGACAGCCAGCACTTCGTCTACGACCCGCAGTATCTGGGGATCCAGCGCAGCGATGGCGTGGTGTTCATTCAGATCACCATCAGCGAAGGACGCACGGTGGAGAAAAAGCAGTTGCTGTTCAAAACCATCGCCGAAAGCCTGCACACACAGTTGGCGGTGCGCCTGGAAGACGTGTTCATCAATCTGGTCGAGGTCAAGAAAGAGAACTGGTCATTCGGCAATGGCTTCGCGCAGTACGTCACTTGATCCGCTCGTTGACAGCCCGATACCGGGGCCAGCATGATCGGCCCATGAACATTCGCGCGCTGCAACTCACCCGTACCACCACGACCGCCACCGGCGGGTCGTGGTGTTTCTGTCTGAGGTAAACCCAGCGCAGCAAACCCAAGGCCCCGCCAGCAATGGACGGGGCCTTGTTGTTTCTCCCGTCCGTGCGGCATCTGCAGCACCCAAGGAGAAACACCATGCCCGCAGCACTGTTGATCATCGATATGCAGGTCGGTCTGTTCCACGGACCGGAAAAGCCCTACCACGGCGCACGGGTACTGGCCAACATCCAGCGCCTGGTCGCTCAGGCTCGCGCGAATCAAGTACCGATCTTCGCCGTGCGCCACACTGGCCCGCAGGGCTCACCGATTGCCGCCGGCAGTCCATTCTGGCAACTGCTGCCAGCGCTTGAACTGGACGCTGAAATCGACACCCTCTTCGATAAATTCCGACCCAATGCTTTCCATGGCACTGACCTTGCGCGGCAACTCCAGGCCGCACAGGTAGAAGAGCTCTATGTGGTCGGCATGAAAAGTCAGTTCTGCATCGACAGCACCTGTCGCAGCGCTGCCGATCTGGGCTTCACCCCCTTGCTGGTCGCCGATGCCCACACTTGCATGGACACCGCCGAGCTATCTGCCGAAGCGATCATCAAACATCACAACGCCACCCTCGGTGCCGCCTTCGCACGATTAGTCGACAGCGCTGAAGTGACGTTCTAAGGAAGCCTCCCCTGCAATTGACGCAACCTGACTTGCTGCGGTTGCGTCAACCCAGATATTTGTTACGGCATCCCTTGTCCTACAGCATCGTGTAATTAGTCACTGACAACAGCGACGGCAACTACAGAAAACACCAACAAACAAGTGAATCAACCAACAACCTTTCAGAATATTCCTACAACTTAAACAGCCAAAAACATTCACAACAAAACATTACTAAAAACCCGATATCAGCCATTTGTTACAAACAACTACCCAGCCATTGAACAATGTTCCACGGCAGGTCTATATTTTTATCGCCCTGAATTCGAAGACTAATAATTGAAGTGTGATCAAGAGGACACAGCATGCAAAAGAACATGATGACCGGCCTGCTGTTGGCCGCACTGCTTGCCCCGCTCGCCAGCGCCAATGCCGACGTCCGCGAGCTGGCTTCTTCGCCGCGATGGCTGACCACCAAGGTCTACATCGACGGTGCCCCGGAAACCGACGTCAAAGCGAAGTACCCCGGCGTCGTTGGTATATCGACGTGGGATCCCGAGCGTAATCGATACGAGTTCTTTTACGCCGATACCGGCGAATCAAAGTACAACAACGGTGGTGGCGGTTATTTCTTTGTCACCGGCGATCAGCAACAGCACATTCTTGTGCCGGATATCGGCCCGAGCAAAACAGTTGTCAGGCGCCTTGAAACATTGAACGACCGTGAGTTCACTTATTCTCGTGAAGTCCCCCGCGACATGGTCGACAACAATCCTCTCGTGCGCATTCATGTCGTTCACGCGCCCTATACCGGAACACTAGAAACCAAGTCCGCCATCAAACAATAAAACCGGGAGTTCGATATGCAAAAGTCACTTAAAACCCTGCTGATGTCGACGTTACTGATTTCTTCTGTCTATTGCGCCGGGGTCAGCGCACAAGCTGCCACCCAGCCCGCAAAAAATGCCGTCGCCACTGCCGACAACGCGATGATGCTGACCGTGTTTCTGAAACATGATCAAACCCGCCCTTTAAGCGAACTCAAGGCCCAGCTCGCGCAACAGGGTTTCCATAAAACGTTTCCACCGGCCGGAGTCGAAGTGGTGAGCTGGAACATCATGATGGGTATCGGCCAGGTCGTAACCGTGCGCTTTCCTGTCTCGCGTCTGGCGGAAGTGAACCTTGCGCTGGAAAACACCGCATGGGGCAGTTACCGCACCGAGTTCTATCCGACCTACGATATCAAGCCACTCGCGATGGCTGAACAAGCCAAAGCCCAAGCGGCCCAATGATACCGACAGCACACCGGATCACCGGTGTGCTGCCAGCCTTGCTTCTTGTCCGAAGCCGTCCAGAATCAAAGCACCACTGCGCGAATGACAACGATTGCCAAGTCGCTGCGGATTCAGCACTCTGAAACAACTTTCGCGACCACCCCGCAGACGTTCACAGGAGCCGCGCAATGCCCGCAACCGTTCTGGTACTGGTTGAAACCATCAATGACTATTTGCCGATCCTCGAACATCAGGGCTTCCACCTGATTCTCGCCCCCACACCCGCCGAACGTGCGCAAGCCATCGCCACCCACGGTAGCCGCATCGACGCAGTGCTGACCCGCGGCCCATTGGGCCTCAGCGCCGATGAAATCGGCGCCCTGCCCGCGCTGAAAATCATCACGGTGATCGGTGCCGGGTACGAGCATGTCGACCTGCAAGCCGCGAGCAACCGCGGCATCACCGTCACCAACGGCGCCGGGGTCAATGCCTCATCGGTGGCCGACCATGCGATGGCGATGCTGCTGGCGCTGGTCCGTGACATCCCGCGTTGCGACGCTGCCGTACGCCGTGGGGAGTGGCCGAAAATCATGCGCCCGTCACTGGCCGACAAACGCCTGGGGATTCTCGGGCTCGGCGCAGTGGGCATGGCGATCGCCAAACGCGCGAACCTCGGCTTCGACATGCAGATCAGCTATCACAGCCGTCAGGTGCGCAACGAGGTGCCGTATGCGTTCTGCTCGACGCCGACCGAACTGGCGCGAGCGTCGGACTTCCTGATTGTCGCCACGCCCGGCGGCATCGGCACACAGCATCTGGTCACCCGCGCGGTGCTCGATGCGCTCGGTCCGAAAGGGTTTATCGTTAATATTGCCCGCGCCAGTGTGATCGCCACGTCGGATCTGATCACCGCGCTTGAACAACGCAGGATCGCCGGAGCCGCACTGGATGTGTTCGACCACGAGCCGCAAGTGCCGGATGCGTTGAAAACCCTGAGCAACGTGTTGCTGACACCACATGTCGCCGGCCTGTCACCGGAAGCGACGCAAGGCACGGTGGAGTTGGTGGGCAAAAACCTCGTCGCGTTCTTCTCCGGCGAACCGGTGCTGACGCCCATCGCACTGCCACCAACACTCAACAACCAGCGCGTGCACTAAAGCACGCCTAGCAACGTCCACAAACGCCGCGATTCAGCGTCGGCGCTGATCAATTCACCGAGCAATTCGCTCAGCGGCTTGTTGCCCCACTCGACCCCGCGCCGGATCAGGTATGGCACCGGGCTGTGGGGTTCGGTACGGGCGAGGTATTCGGCGATCAGCAGCAATTGGCGATACGCCTCTTCGCGATTGGCCGGCTCACGAAAGGCCAAGGCTACCGGTGCGGGTTCTTCCGGCTGCGCAACGGCGACGGGGGCTTCGACTGGCGGCGGTGGCGGTGCCGGTTGTTGTGGGTGCATGGCGATAAACTCCTGAACCAGTTTCAGCAGCGCCTGGATAGTGTCCTGCAAGGGGCGCAATCCCGGCGCCTGATCCCCCAGATAGCCATCACTCCAGGTGTTGATCCGTTGCAAGTGTTGCAGGCTCAGGAGCAGATTGCCCTGAGTGCGCAGCCAGAATGCCAGCGGCGTGGCGCGGATTTGTTCGTTGAGCTTCTTCTGTTCATTGCGTGCGGTTTCCGCCGAGGTCTTGGCGTTCTTGCTGTCGTTGGTCTGCACTTGCTGCACCTGCAAGCGCCGCCAGACTTCCAGGGTGTAAGCCTCGAAATCGCTGTTGCGGCTACCGAACAACGGCACCCGCGTGAGCAATATTTCACTGTACCGGCGCACCAGCCATTCCAGCGGAATCACCCGCCACGACTGGTCGCCGTCCTCGGCCTGCGGGTGCAGATGCTCGGGAAAGCGCTCACACAACCCGGCGACCAGCGCCAGACTCCCAGGCAAGCCGTCCAGCGCTTGCAAGTGCAGCCACGCCTCGCCGAGCCAGGCGCTGAGCATCAGGTCCTTGCTGCGTTCCAGCAATAACGTCGTCGTGAGTTTTTCGACGTCCGGCCAGTTCGCGCGCTTGAGCGTCGATTGCCAGACCCCGGTCGGCAGACTGGCGTCGTCTTCGCGACGCAGGTCGCGCAACTGGTCGAACTCACGTTCATAGCGCAGATCGACGCCGCACGGCGCATCCGCGCTGAGCGGTGTGAGCAGTTGGTCAATCAAGTCCGGCAACGTCGTCGATGGCAGGCTCACAAGTCTTCCTTCTGCGATTCAAGGGCGGCGGTGCTGCCGGTCACCTGAAACGGCGAACGCGGCGCGCGGGTTGGCAACGGCGCGATCGACAGCGGCAGTTTCGAGCCCTGGCTCATCAGCGACAGGCGCACGAACATTCGCGTGAAGTCGCTGGTGACGCTGTCCGGCGCCCCGGTCACGGGTAAACGCAACGTCAGCGGAAAATCGGTGTAATCCACGTTTGGCTGACGCTGCACCGAGAAATGCGCGCGCATCAGGCGCAGCAATGACCATGGCCCGCCGTACTCCCAACCGGCCTCCAGATCACGCACCACCAGATTCGGTTGCAGTGGATCATTGACCGGCCGTTCCTTGCCGTTACGCGCCCAGCGCAGGGTCAGGCGGACAGGCTGGCCGACCATCCAGCGCAGGTTCGGCTGCTCGGCTGCCGGATAGTTGATTTGCTGATTGCCGGCGAGCAAGCCCCAGGCAATCACCTGATCGGCGCCCAGCTCATCATCGCGATCGGTGCGCCAGCGCACGTCCAGCTCGACGCCAAGGATGCCGCTCTTGTCACGCACGAACAGCGGCGTCAGCCAAGTGCTGGCCTGCTTCAAGCGGTTGAGAAAGTCCGCCGCGGCCAGGCGCTCCGGGGTCTGGTTGGTGGCAAGGCCGGCCTGCGCAACCGGCAATTTTTTGTCGATCAGTTGCAGAAAATATTCAACCCGCGCCGGATCGGCATCCTGCATCTGCACGCCGTTGGCGAACGGAAAACGATCCGCCAGATATTGATTGAAGTAGTTGGCCAGCTCATTCCACGCCGCAGCGGCCTGTTGCACTTGCAGCATCTGGCAACGTTGCATGGCCTCCTGTTGCAACTCAACCGCGCGCATCGCCAACGTGCCGCGTCCGCCGGCGACGTTGGCGGTCTGCAACATTTGCAGGCAGGAATTGACGTCCATCTCGACGAAATCGCGGCTGACCAGTTGCTCGATCTGTGCCGGCGAACTGGCCGGGTTGGCCTCTTTGTATTTGCGCAGTTCGTCGTTGAGCGCACTGAACTGCGTCACGCGTTCGTAATCCAGTGCCGACAGATTGGCTTGCTGCGTTGTCAGCCACTGCAACGATGACGTCCGCCGCTCAGTGATGCCGAGCATGGTGTTGAACTGCTGCTTTAGGCTCAGTTTCAGATCCTGCACGTCGCTGGCGCCGAACAGTTCCAGACCGAGATTTTTCGAGCCGTCCCACTGGCTGATTTCGGCCCGTCCGCCGAACAGCGGTTGCGCGGTGATTTCATCCAGACCACCAATAAGCTGCGCCATGGCGCGGCGGTTGAGCGCCGTTTGCAGACGCGTGGCGAGATCCGCGCGATGCACCTCGACGAAAGCCTTTTGCAGGGCCATGGCTTGCTCGGCCTGCACATTGAACACAGCGTAAGGATGCGCCTGATCGTTGTGATCCTTGAGGCTCAACCACATCGCCTGGGCGGCGGCACGCTCGGCGGCTTTGAGCACCGCAACGCGATAGTCCGGTGGAATGCGGGGCAGTTCTTCGGCGATGTAACTGTTGTAGTCGGCGAAATATTTCAGCGATTCATTGAGGTCATCGCCGTCCACGGTCTGACCTTGCATATTGACGTTGTCTTCGCTGGCACGCAGGGCGACCGAAACGAAGTCACGCTTGAACAGCGCCTGGATCGCGTTATCGAGTTTCACCACTTGCTCTTGCAAGGCCAATTGCCCGCTGACTTGCTGTACCAGCAAATTGTCCCGCGAGCCGACCTGGGCGATCCATTGATCGCGGAAGCTCTGCTGCAAGCGTGACGCTTGCGTGTCGAGGTCTTGTTGGACTTGCGCGCCCAACAATGTGCTCTTGCCCACTTTGGCGAGGAAGTCACCATAACCGGGCACCAATTCCTGGCCTTTGCCACGGCTCCACGTTGCATTGGTCAGGGCAATCGCCGCTTGCAGATCGTCGACCAGCGCGGTCAGCTCTTCGAGCTCGCCCAGGCTGTTGCCACTGCCGGCCTCCAGTTGATCGAGGTGCAATTTGAGGTAACCGGCCTTGCTGACAAAGTTGTCGGCGAGGAAATATTGATCCAGCCAGCGCTGCATCAATCCGGAAAAGTTGCTGACGATCAGCGGCCGGTCGACGCTCAGGTCGAGTGCCTGCAAGCTGCCGTCTTCGCCGGCCACCAGCAACCGATTGTAGAAATTCGCGTAGGGCAAGGTGCCGGTGTTGAGGTTCAGCGACAGCGCGGCGTTGCTCAGTTGCACCAAGTCGTCCAGTGGTGCGCGTTGATTGTTTTGCAGCTGATTGAACAGCTGATTCTGCTGCTCCAATCGCAGTGCCCGATCCACCAGATCGTTCGCCTTCAGATAGTTCTGCCACTGCGCCGGGTCGTCGCTTTCGACACTGCTGCGCCGATCGGTGCTGCGGATCGCTTTGATCTGTGCCAGTTGCGCGCTCAACAGGTCATGCAGCGGCACCACCACATGACGCTGGGTGGATTGCAAGACTTCCTGCTCGAGCTGGTTGTCGAGCGAAGAAAACCACGACGTCGGGAACACCAACGAGACATAGTTCCAGTGCGGCGCGCGTTCCAGGACGCGCCAGAAGGTCTGCACATTGCGCCGGGTCGAGTCGACCCGCTGCGCTTCATCGCTGATCGCCACGTAGCCCTTTTGCGCGCCCTGCATCTGCCGCGCCAGTTCGTGAGCATCCTTGACCGACGCATGCCAGACCCACAACATCGCCACCGCCCAGACCACCCCGACGACCAGCGCGATCCCGGCAGTCAGCCGCTGCCAACGCTGGCGCAGACGCAACAGGCGCGGTACGCCGTGCGCCAGACCACGCTCGCCGACCAATCGCTGGCGCCACAACTGTCGGGCAAACGCGCTGCGCTGCAAGCCGCTGTCATCCACGGAAAACCCGTCCTGCGCATCCTCCCCGGCCACATTGGCGGTGAAATACACACCACGAAAACACGGTGCCTCACCTTGCGCATTGCCCTGAAACACCGGCTCCAACACGTTCTGCAAACCGCGTCGCAAGGTTTCCAGACGATCCGGCAAGGCATACAGATCCGCACTCAACTGCCCGGACAAGGTGCCAATTTCAATCACCGCTTCGGCCACCGCGCGGTGCAGACGATCCAGCGCCTGATCGCTCCACTGGCCTTGCCAGACGGCATCGCGCGCATAGGGTGACGACCAGCCCAACGTGGCTTCGCGCGCCTCTTGCGGCAAGGCGCTGATCAGATCCTGAACCCCCGGCAATTCCTCAAGCCCGGTGACAATCACATACACCGGGACACTGAGCCCGAAGCGTTGCAGCAGGTCGATAAAGCGCCGACGCGCGGCCAGACCCAACTGAGTTGCTTGCTCAAGATTACTTAGCCGACTGACTGGCACCGTCCAGACCACTGCGTCCAGCGGCCGTTTACTGCGCAGCCGCAGGATCAGGCCGAGCAGCCGCCACCAACTGCCGCGTTGCAAGTGCATGCCGTCGTCCGGCAGAAACAATGCTTGCGGCACCACCAGCACAGCCCCTTCGGGGTCCGACCACCAGCGGCCGAACCACGCCGGTTTATCGGTCGGTTGCAGGCGCCATTCTGTGACCAGTTGCGTGCCTTGGACTTCGTCGCCGAGCATCAGCAACCATGGCATCTGATAGCGGTCAAGATTGCCCTGGTCGCGTTCCATATGGCGCACGGAGGCATAGAAACTGCGGATCGCTGCGCCACTCTGCGTGCGTAACCACCACACCGCCACCACGATGATCACCAGCAACAACAGCAGCGCGATGCACCACGCAACGATCGTCAGCGGGCTCATGAGGCTTGCTCCGGCGCACTCACCCTATCGCCGCTTTGCAGTGCCGGCGCCAACTCCTGGCCGATGTCCCGCCACAACCAATGCCCCAGCGCGGTCAACAACAGCACCATCGCCAGAATACCCAGTGCCAGACGAAAGCCATCCGGCAGCGCCGTGCGCACCGGCAGTTGCAGCGCCGGTGTTTGTGAGGGCTGCACCAGGCGCTGACTGACATCGGCGTAACTGGCTTCGTCTTGCCAGGCCAGGTTGTACAGCGCCAACCGCCATTTCTCCAATTGCGCCTGACTGTGTTCACCGCGCAGACGGCCATGGAAACCGAGGATCAGACACTGCAGGTACACGTTGGCCAGATCGCGAGTGGTCGGCTGCTGTTCTTCGAGCAAGGTTTGAATCGCTGCAGGTACTTGTTCGCCCGCCTGACGGCTGGAATACAGCCGCGACTCCAAGGGTTTTTCCTGCCACGCCGCTTGGCCGGGCCATGGCGTGAACAGCAGGGTTTCGTCGACCAGCGCGACAAATGCATATACCAATGCCTTGACCTGTTCGGTCGCCGAATCGCCGACCCGCGAATAGGCCGTGCGCCACAATCGCTGTGAAGCCTGCGTCGAGAGTTCGACGACGGTCTCGACCAGCGCCGCTTCGTCCTCGCTGTCCTTGGGCAATTGCACCCAATCCTGTTGCCATTGCTGCCAGGTCTGGCGGAACGCGCTGCTCAACGGTGCGTCCTGCAACCCAAGGCTTGCGGCACTTCCCTGCGACATACGGCGTTCCTTGTGTGATCAGGCACTTTCATTGTTCTGGGCGATAAACAGCACCACTTGCCATGGACTGCTGGTCAGCTTCGCCGCCGGTGCAGCAATCATCAGCGGCAGTTGCGCATCGAACCACGCGCCTGCGGCAGTGATCACAAACAGGCGCGTGTCTTCGCCGACGCTGTAGGCAACCTGCTCACTGCGGCTCATGGCCTGATGGGATAACCCGCTCATGCGCTGACGGCTGAGCAGCGCAATGTGCGGCGCCGAGGCGATGATCGCGCCGCGCAACCAGTCGATCGCGGCTTGCTCACTGGCACCGTTGGGCATGCGCAGACCGATGACCAGACGCTGACTCGGCTGCTCGTCCGGCAACTGAATCGAGAAGCTCTGCTCACTGCGTTCGAACGGCAGGCTGCGATAACCGGCCCGAATCATTTCCAGGGTGGTTTCCAGCCATTGCAGCACCGCGTCGTAACCGCGCTGCAATTCGACAAAATCCAGCGGGGCAAACGCCGGCACGCCGGCCAGCGGATCGAGCGCCGACCACGCGCCCGCCAGTCCGAGCAGATGCACATAAAGGGTTTGCGGATGGGCGATGCGGCTGTTCAGCGTGCCTTCGACTTCCGGCAGGCGCGCCCATAACGCGGTCAACTGACGGCGAATTTCCAGGGCGTCGTCCTGATTGCCGGCCTGCTGCGCCTGACGCAAGCGGCCGCCGAGAAACAGGCATTTCTCCCGTGCCCTCGCGCAGAGCCCGGCGATGCGTCGGCCAAGTGCGGATTCCGGTAACAGGATCGGCGTCGGCGGGGTGTAGGACAACGGCAGAAACCCACCACCCTCCTTGCGGATTTTCAGCAGCGGCAGGCAGATTGAATCGGCTTTGTTCAATTGCGTGCACAAACGCGGATTGGGTCGCCACACGGTAATTGATTCGGGAAATTCACCGCTGGTGAGATCCGGCAACGCCTCCCCCACTACCGACTGCATCCGGCCCTTGAGCGGCAGCAATTGCCCGGCGCGCCACATCGGGCTGATTGCCAGAAACACCGTGACGGTGGCATCGTCGGCGGCATCGATCGCCGCGCTGACGTCCAGTTCCAGGGTTGGCCCGGTGCCGGCCTGCAAGTCCACCGGCAGACCATCGGGCATCGTTCCTTGCAGCGACAGCACACGCACCATGCCGGCGCTCAGCGCCGAAGGATCGAACTCCATGTGGCTGACGCCCCAGAACCACGGGTTGCACGCCTGCGCCAGGTGCGCACCGAGCGCTTCGGCCCGCAGCCCCTGCAACTGAAAATGCTGCGGCAACAATTGCATGCCTTCATGCCAGCAAACCGCGTCAGGTAGCAGACTCATACGACTCCTTTCGACCCTGCCGCAAGCCGGCGGCGAGCGGTGTTTTCAATTTTCCCGGCTGACCAGATTCATCTCGCGACTGTCGAATTTCAGCCATGCCTCGCGCTGATCATCGAGGCGTAATCGGTGCGCTCCGGGTGTGTTATAGCTGGCGAAGACCAAAAGTCCAGCAGCCTTCTTGCCCCCCAACGGGAAGGGTTGGCGGTCGATGAATTGCCCCGGCACCAGCTCCAGTCCCCACACGCTCATCAACTGACGATAGTCGCGCTGGTACTGCTCGCGCCCGGCGAACCACTGACTGGCGCTGATACCGGACAATTGCTTGAGCAGATCAGGGTCGGCGACCGCGATGAAATCCACGGCAATCGGCGTGTCGTCGTTGGCTTTGGGCGCGACGTCGAGGGTCAGGCTGTCGAGGTCCACCCTCGGCCCGAAGAGGGAGCAACCGGCCAGGGACGCAAACAGCAGTGTTAGAAAAAGTCGTCTACGCAAAATGAATTTTCCTTTTCACAAGCCTGTCCAAAAATGTTTTTGCTTGCTTTTTTATAGACCTGTTCTAGCGTCTTGGGTAGTTCGGTTCCTACAGCCGAATCAAGAAGGTTTGTCAAAGGAACGACAGGTCATCTGCCTCCCTTTCTAACCTACGGTCCAGCAAGGGAAAGCGATGAACGGGCCTCCCCGATGCATTGCGCCCGCTCATCGCATCGGAGTCCGCCGTCATGGCAGAAAGTACTCAGCACAAGCTCGACCGGGTGCGCCCGCCCCGAGTGCAAATCACTTACGACGTCGAAATCGGCAATGCCATCGAGAAAAAGGAACTGCCACTGGTGGTCGGGATCCTCGCTGACCTCTCGGGCAAGCCGCTCGAACCATTGGCAAAACTGACTGACCGGCGTTTTACCGAAATCGACCGCGACAACTTCAACGAAGTGCTCGCCTCGATCGGCCCGCGCGCCACGCTGCAGGTCAACAACACCCTGAGCGGCGACGACAGCAAGCTCAACATCGAGCTCAATTTCAAACACATCGACGACTTCGATCCGGTCAAAGTGGTGGAGCAAGTCACCCCGCTGCGCCGCCTGTTCGAGGCCCGCCAGCGCCTGCGCGATCTGCTGACCAAACTCGACGGCAATGATGACCTGGACAAGCTGTTGCGCGACGTGATCGCCAACACCGAAGGCCTGCAGGAAATCAAATCGGCCCGCCCGGACACCGCTACCCCGGCAGCAGATGCCGAAGCGCCGGCCGAACCGCAAGCCTGATCGTCCACTTAATCGAGGGGAGAATTCGCCATGCCCGCTTCAGCTCAGAAACAAGCCAGCGACAGTACGACCGAGACACTTTCCCTGCTCGACCAGATCATTCTCGACGGCCGCATGGCCCACGATGACAGTCAGCAGGATTACGCCCGCGACATGCTCGCGGAGTTCGCCACCCAGGTCCTCGACGAAGGCATGGCCATCGACAAGGACACCGTGGCGATGATCAACGACCGTATCAGCCAGATCGACGAGTTGATCAGCGCCCAGCTCAACGAGGTGTTGCACCACCCCGATCTGCAGAAACTTGAAGCCTCGTGGCGCGGTCTGCACATGCTGGTGCAGAACACCGAAACCAGCACCCGGCTGAAACTGCGCCTGCTCAACGTGACGCAGAAAGAGCTGCAGAACGACCTGGAAAAAGCTGTCGAATTCGACCAGAGCGCGCTGTTCAAAAAAATCTACGAGGAAGAGTACGGCACCTTCGGTGGCCATCCGTTCAGCCTGCTGGTCGGTGACTACACCTTTGGCCGTCACCCGCAGGACATCGGCCTGCTGGAGAAACTGTCGAACGTCGCCGCCGCTGCCCATGCACCGTTCATTGCCGCCGCCAGCCCGCGCCTGTTCGACATGAACAGCTTCACCGAACTGGCCGTGCCGCGTGATCTGTCCAAGGTGTTCGAGAGCCAGGAGCTGATCAAGTGGCGCTCGTTCCGCGAGAGCGAAGATTCGCGCTACGTGTCTCTGGTGCTGCCGCATTTCCTCCTGCGTCTGCCCTACGGCCCCGACACCTCGCCGGTGGAAGGCATCAACTACGTCGAAGACGTCAACGGCACCGACCACAGCAAATACCTGTGGGGCAATGCCGCGTGGGCGCTGTCGCAACGCATCACCGAAGCCTTTGCCAAGTACGGCTGGTGCGCGGCGATTCGTGGCGCTGAAGGCGGCGGTGCGGTGGAAGGTCTGCCAGCGCATACGTTCCGCACCAGCTCCGGCGATTTGTCGCTGAAATGCCCGACCGAAGTGGCGATCACCGATCGCCGCGAAAAAGAGCTCAACGATCTCGGCTTCATTGCCCTGTGCCACAAGAAAAACAGCGACGTTGCGGTGTTCTTCGGCGGCCAGACCACCAACAAGTCCAAGGTCTACAACACCAACGAGGCCAACGCCAATGCGCGGATCTCGGCGATGCTGCCGTACGTGCTTGCCGCCTCGCGTTTCGCCCATTACCTGAAGGTGATCATGCGCGACAAGGTCGGCAGCTTCATGACCCGCGACAACGTGCAGAGCTACCTCAACAACTGGATCGCCGACTACGTGCTGATCAACGACAACGCGTCACAGGAAATCAAGGCGCAGTACCCGTTGCGTGAAGCGCGGGTGGACGTCACCGAAGTCGCCGGCAAGCCCGGCGCCTACCGCGCGACGGTGTTCCTGCGGCCGCACTTCCAGCTCGAAGAGCTCACCGCGTCGATCCGCCTGGTGGCGACTTTGCCGCCACCGGTTGCTGCCTGACCTGCTTTGCCCTCGCCGCAGCTGCGGTGGGGGCTTTCTCTATCTAGCGCGACACCCTTCAGGAGTTTCAAGCGATGGATGCAATCATTCTCGACCTCGGCGGCGACATCAAAGGCGACAGCCTGCTCGAAGGTTTTGCGGACAAGATCGAAGTCATGTCCTATAGCCACAACGTAGCGATGCAAGTCACCAACGACGTCAGCAACTCGGAACGCACCTCCGGCAAACCCCATGTCGGCGAGTTCACCGTGACCAAGTTTATCGACAGCTCGACCCCGTCACTCAATGAATACTGCTGCGCCGGCAAACCGATCCCCGAAGCCATCATCACTATCGGTCGCAACGCCGCCGAGGGCAGCGGACAGTTGATGCCCTTCATCGTCTACACCCTGACCAACGTGGTGATTTCCAACGTCAGCGTCAGCGGCGGCACCGGTGGCAAACCGGTGGAAACCCTGTCGCTGAACTTCACCAAGATCAAATGGGAACTCACCGCACAAAAAGACGATGGCACCAAGGAAGGCACCGCCGCGTCGACCTGGGACATGGCCGCTAACAAGCTTGTCAGCTAACCGGACGCCCCGGTCATGGCTGGCACCGGCATCCTACCTCCGCTGCTCGAACGCCTCGCCTCCAGCGAGGCCGACAGCACGCGGGAGTTCGATCGGCAGGATTTGCTCGACTCGGTGCACGCCGAGCTCGGGCGCCTGTTCAACACCCGCCGTGGCCCGCGCACGCTGACCCAGCCGCCCAGCGTGATCGATTACGGCATCGCCGACTGGAGTGCACTGCAACAGCAACGCAGCGATGACCGTCGGCGGCTGGCACGGGACATCCGCGAAGCCATTACTCATTTCGAACCGCGCCTGATTCTCGGCGAAGTTCAGGTCAATCCCGTGCCCGAACAACCGCAGCGAATGAGCATTCGCCTGATCGGCGAATTGCGCAGCGGCGAGCAACACTGGCCGGTGGCATTTGTCATCGAGCCCGGCGGGCAAGGGCTGGAGGTGCGCCATGAGCGACTCGATTGACCCGCAACTGCTCGATTACTACCAGCGAGAGCTGACCTGGCTGCGGCATGCCGGCGGCCAGTTTGCCGAACGCTATCCGAAAGTCGCCCGGCGCCTGCAATTGTCCCCCGGCGAATGCCCCGATCCACATGTCGAGCGGTTGCTCGAAGGTTTTGCCCTGCTGGCCGCACGTCTGCAACGACGGCTCGATGACGATTACGCCGAATTCAGCGATGCGTTGCTTGAACAGCTTTACCCGTTGGCCATGCGCCCGTTGCCGTCCTGCGCCATCGTTCAGTTCGAACCTGATCCAGGCAAAGGCAACCTCGACGAGGGCTATCCCCTGCCCCGCGACACCCCCCTCTTCGTGACCACCGGCAAAGGTGAAAGCATTCACTTTCGCACCTCGGCCGCTGTGTGTCTGTGGCCGCTCGAAGTCAGCGAGGTGCTGTTGCTTGGCGGTGATGAAGCGCAAGCGCTGACCGGTGTCGCGCAATCGCGCTCGGCACTGCGCCTGAGCTTGCGCTGCCTTGGCGAAAGCCAATGGGCGGAACTTGGCATCGAGCAATTGCGCATCCATCTGGCCGCGTCGCCAGTGGTGAATGCCGCCCTCTATGACTTGCTCGGCGCCCATGCGGTGCAAGTGCTGGCCGGGTCGCCGGGCAGCGTGCCGATCGTACTCAAAGGCCTGCCGAAAACCGTCGGTTTCAGTGATGACGAAGTCATGTTGCCGGATGAAGACGGTGTGCATCCGGGCATGCGTTTGCTGGCCGAGTACTTCGCCTTCCCGGAAAAATTTCACTTTTTCGATCTGCCGCTGAGCGGTGTCGCCAGTGACTGTCAGACGCTTTATCTGTACATCGTGTTCGACCGGGCGCCGGGCTGCCGCCTGCACTTGCAGGCCAGCGACATCGCTCTGGGCTGCGCGCCAGTGATCAACCTGTTCCCGCGCACCTCCGAGCCGCTACGCCCGGACGGCACCCGCAGCGAGTACCGTTTGATTGCCGACAGCCACCGCGAAAACAGCGTCGAGATTCACAGCATCCGAGGCATGCGCGCCAGCTCCAGCACCGGCGTACAACGGCTGCCAGCCTATTACGGGAGTCAGCACAGCAGCGGCGATCAACAACGCTACTGGCATGCGCGCCGGGTCAGCGGCATGACCGCGAACCGGCTCGGCAGCGACCTGTTGGTGAGCGTGGTCGACACCCGGTTCGAACCGCAAACCGATCTGCCCGACTACAGCCTGACGGCCGAGTTGCTGTGCACCAACCGGCACTTGGCCCAAAGCCTGCCCGCCGGGACACCGCTGGGTTTCGAACGCCCTGGCCCGGTGGCTTGGGCTCGCCTGCGCAACCCACCGAGCCCGCAAAGTCTGCCGCGTCTGGATGGCGATTCACGCTGGCGGCTGGTGTCGCAATTGACTCTCAACCATCTGTCACTGGTCGAAGGTCCGCAGGCGCTCGATGCTCTTAAAGAGATCCTGCAGCTGCATAACCTGCGCGATGAAACCAGTGCGGTACGGCAGATCGAAGGCCTGCTGAGCCTCAGTTGCGAACGGGTGATCGGCCATGTCGGCGGCGATGCGTGGCGCGGTTGGCGCAATGGTCTTGAAGTGCAGTTGCACCTTGATCCACAGCATTTTGTCGGCAGCAGCGCGGTGCTGTTTTCGGCGGTGCTGGCGCAGTTCTTTTCGGTGTACGCCACGGCCAATCGCTTTGTGCGCACGGTGTTGATGCAGGAAGACAAGGAGGTCAAGGCATGGCAACCCCAAGCCGGCATGCCCCTGTCCCTCTGACCCTGAGCCAGCGCCTGCGCCGTGATCCGCAGGCGTTCGAGTGGTTGCAGGCGTTGTTGTTGCTTGAGCGCGAGCAGCCGCAGGCGCAATCACTCGGCAGCGGCACCTCGCCGCAAGCGGAAGCATTGAAACTGCGCGGGCCTCTGACGCCGATGTTCGCCGCCAGCCAGATCGAAAGCCTGCGCGAGGTGCCGGGTGAATCGCTGACCCTCGACACGCCGATCTTCGGCCTTGGCGGCCCCGACGGCCCCCTGCCCTATGCTTGGCAGGAATGGCTGCAACAACGGGCGCGAGCCAAGGATCATGCGCCTGCCGAATTTCTCGATCTGTTCCAGCATCGCCTGCTCAGTTTGCTCTACAAGGTCATGCGCAAACACCGCATCGCCATCGGTTTTGTCACGCCCGGCGCGTCACCGGTACAGGCGCAACTGCGCGCGCTGACCGGGTTGTTGCCAAAGTCTTTGCAGGAACGCCAAGCGGTTCCTGATTGTGCGGTGCTGGCCTGCACCGCGTTGTTTGCCGATGGCCGCCGCTCATTGGCCGGGTTCGCCGCGATTGTGCGCGAGCAGTTTGCCGTGCCGGTCGAGTTGAGCGCATACCAAGGTGCGTGGCGCGAGATTCCGCCGGCGAGTCGCAGCGTCATCAAACCGGGAGGGCGCAATCTGCAACTGGGGCGCAACGCCGTCGCCGGCACGCGGGTCTGGGATGAACATGCAGGTATTCGTCTGACGCTCGGACCGTTGCCCTCGACGCAGGCCGGGCGGTTCCTGCCGGACGGCGAAGCGCATCCGGCGCTGGCCAGCCTCGCCGCGCTGTACTTCGGCCCGGATCTGGACGTGACGCTGGTGCTGCTGATACGCGGAGCCGGACCGCTGAAACTCAATCGTCAGACGCCGACGCAGGTCACCTGGAACGGCGGTCTGCAGCGGCAGGCCAGCCTCGCTGTACAGCGCATCGAAACCCGTCTTCGCCAGCTGGAGATCACCTGAAATGGAACTGGCCAGCCTGATCGGACGCCTCAACCCGGTCAACCGCCGCGCCCTTGAACGCGCCGCGCAACGGTGCTTGCAGCGTGGCCATCACTTTGTCGAGATCGAACATCTGTTGCTGGAACTGCTCGACATCGAGGGCGGCGATCTGGCTTTTCTGTTGCCGCGCTTCGGCCTCGAACGTGACGCCCTGACAGCCGAAATCAACAAGGCACTGGATCTGTTCAAGGCCGGCAGCACGCGCACGCCAGCACTGTCGTCACACACCTTGGGTTTGCTCGAAGACGCGGTGGTCCAGGCCAGTGTCTTGGGGCTCGACAGCATTCGTTCCGGGTTGCTGTTGCTGGCGCTGGTTGATCGCGATGAGCGCCGCAGTTTGTTGCTCAACAGTGCCTCGTCGTTACTGCGGATTCCCAAAGAAGCACTGCGCGCAAACCTGCTGGAATGGACGGAAAACTCTCGCGAGCATGTCGGCCCGCGCGCGGTGTCTTCTGCAAACCCGGCACCACGCCAGGACTCAGTGCTCGATCAATACACCCAGGACCTGACCGCCGACGCCCATGCCGGGCGCATTGATCCGATCGTTGGCCGCGACGGCGAGATTCGCCAATGCATCGACATTCTGCTGCGGCGTCGACAGAACAACCCAATTCTGGTCGGCGCGCCGGGTGTTGGCAAAACCGCCGTGGTCGAAGGCCTGGCCCTGCGCATCGCCGCCGGCGACGTGCCGCCATCGTTGCAGGAAGTCAGTTTGCGCGTGCTGGATCTGGGTCTGTTGCAGGCCGGTGCGGGGGTCAAAGGTGAATTCGAACAGCGTTTGAAAGGCGTGATCGATGCGGTACGCAGCGCCGACAAACCGATCATCCTGTTTATTGACGAAGCGCATACGTTGATCGGCGCGGGTGGTGCCGAGGGTGGCAGCGATGCGGCCAACCTGCTGAAACCGGCACTGGCCCGTGGTGAGTTGCGCACCCTCGCCGCGACCACCTGGATGGAATACAAGAAATACTTCGAGAAAGACCCGGCCCTCGCCCGCCGCTTCCAGCTCGTGCAGGTTGAGGAACCGGACGAAACCACTGCCGTGGAAATGCTCCGTGGCGTCGCCGCCAAACTCGAACAGCACCACGGCGTGCAGGTGCTCGACGCGGCAATCCATGAAGCGGTGAAGCTCTCGCACCGCTACATCTCTGGTCGCCAGTTGCCGGATAAAGCCATCAGCGTGCTCGATACCGCATGCGCCCGGGTCGCCCTCGGCCAGCACGATACCCCGCCGCCTCTGGAAAGCCTGCGCCACCGACAGAACAGCCTCAAGGATGAAGTCGAACGCTTGCGCCGCGAACAGGCGACAGGCCTGGATCATCGCGAGCGCATCACCCTGCTGGAAAGCGAATCGACCGGTAACGTGCAGGCCATCCGCGAACTGGAAACCCGCTGGGGCGAAGAGCGTGTGGCCGTGCGCGAGCTGCTCGACACGCGCCGCGAACTGCTCGACCTGAGCGAGCGCGCCGACAGCGACAAGCCCGATGAAGCCACCGACAGCCGCATCGATCATCTGGCCGCCGAGTTGTTGCGCCTTGAGGCCGGGCTGGATGCGATCCGCCAGGACGATCCGTTGGTGCCCGAACAGGTCGACGCGAAAACCGTCGCCGCCGTGATTGCCGGCTGGACCGGCATCCCGGTCGGCAAAATGCTCGCCGACGAAGCCCACGCCGTGCGCACCCTTGGTCAGCGTATGGGCCAGCGGGTGATGGGCCAGAGTACGGCGCTGAACACGATTGCCCAACGCTTGCAGGCCTATCGCGCCGGGCTGACCGATCCGCAGAAACCGGTGGGTGTGTTCCTGCTGGTTGGCCCTACAGGCGTCGGTAAAACCGAAACCGCTTATGCCCTGGCCGACGCGTTGTATGGCGGCGAACGCAATCTGATCAGCATCAATCTTTCCGAGTATCAGGAAGCTCACACCGTCAGCCAACTCAAAGGTGCCCCGCCCGGTTATGTCGGGTATGGCAGTGGTGGCGTGCTGACTGAAGCGGTGCGACGCAAACCGTATTCGGTGGTGCTGCTCGATGAGATCGAAAAGGCCCATCCAGATGTGCTCGAGGCGTTTTACAACGTGTTCGATAAAGGCTTGATGGAGGACGGCACCGGCTTGGTGGTGGACTTCAAGAACACCGTGATGCTGGCGACCAGCAACGTCGGCGCCGAATTGCTACTCGACACACCCGTCGCACAACTCGGCTCTGAAGCCTTTAACGAGGCACTGCACAAAGTCTTGTTGCAGGCCTTTCGCCCGGCGTTTCTGGCGCGCATGACCGTGGTTGCCTATCGACCGCTGGATGAGGCGACGCTGGAAGCGATTGTGTTGGCCAAACTGGAAAAACTGCGTGGCCGCTACAAGGCGGCGACGGGCAAGCAGTTCGAGTTTGATGCGGGAATTGTCAAAGCAGTACTCGCCAAGTGCAGCGCGGCGGGTGCGCGGGATGTTGAAAACGTCTTGATGACCCAGGTGACGGGGAAGTTGGCGGAGTGGGTCCTGGAATAAACAGCCGCCAGCCTCGCCGCACTGACATCAACCGAAACTGGCAACCGAAAACGTTTGAGCCAAGTAAAGGAGTACGCCATGCCATACGGCGAACAGCTGTCCATACAGCCTTGCGAAGTCAAAACTTCATTAGAGCCCCTGCAAGCCAGCATCGGCCGCCTGATCATAAGTATCAGGGCGACTGAAAAAGCACGTAAGGCAGCACTGGAAGCCAGAAAAAATCTGCTTGTCTACCAGCACCTGGTGATGGAGGACAACAAGAAGGCCCGCCAGACCTATCTGCGCGATATCTATCCCCAGGAGCTCAAAACGATCGGGGTGACGATCACCACGTTGCGGGCACGCATGCACAACATCGCGATTGTCGAGGAGAACGGCATCTATGTCAGTCTCGGCGGCAGCAAGGAAAAGATGTTCCATATCCTGACCGGGGACGACGCGTTTGAAAAAATCGTCGGCGAGGAAGGCCTGCTCCGACCCGTTTATGTAAAGAAGCACGGCATTCTCTCCGAGAAAGAAAAACACTATGTAAAAGACCACTTCCTGCGTTTTACCCGGCGCTATGCCTATGTGGAAAAACCTTGGGACGTTTTCGACATACTCCTGACAAACCAGGTCCTCAAGGGCAAGCATGTGCCAGATCTGGAAGGCGACCCGCGAAGAAAAAGTGCAAGCGTTGCGCAGAAGTACGATTTCGCCGAGTCAGTGCATGACCATGCGCGCATGTCCATTCGTGAACTGGCGTTCGTCAATCAGGAGGACGGCAGCACCGTACAGCGAGGCCTTCCGCTCGGGTCGACGCCGAAGGCATTGCATGGCAACGAGGGGTACCGTTTCGGCAGATTCGACGGCGTGTTATTGCAAGTGGATCTGGCCAGAATACCGGAGCATGAGGATTTCCTGCTGCTTAATCTGTACTGCTTCGATGCCCAGCGCGTCACGGCAGAAAACCCGACGTTAGGCCTGATCACTTACAACCTCAGGGCCAAAGGAGGGGGTGTCGTGCGCAAAGGTGCGAAAGCAAAGGCCACCGCCGAGGAAAGCAAGGCACACACCGATGGCAGCACGCAGAAAAACCGCGAACTGCTGTTGCTTACTCTGCCTTTGTCGGCGATCAGCAGCGTTTGTTTTCACAGCGAGATAAAGCTTCTCAGCCATGGTGAAGCAGTGAAAAAAATGATTTTCGACGCCGGTGGTGCCGTCAATGTGCCGACCTTTCATGCGCCTCATTGCGCGACATTTGAAGAAGAGCTTTTCCCCAAAAACTAACCATGGATTCACGTCTGGTGGCGCAGCCGCCCGCGTGTGAATCTGTCAGCAGAACAGAGGGTGATTAATGCCCCGCGCCACCGACAGCAACACCAGCCTTTCCCTCACCGCCACTTCGCTGTCGGCGCTCTATCCTGAGTCATTTTCCGGCGACGAAGCCCTGAACATCCTCGGCGCACAAATCCTCAACGGCCTCAATGACGGCACCTCACTCACCCTGACCAGCGCCGTCGCCACCCACGTCACCACCACCCTGCACAATGACGCGCAACTGCGCCCGTTCGATGCCCTCGTCGCCGAAATTCGTCAACTCCCCGCCGATGCGACCGCCGAGCGCTATCAACTGGTGCTGCGCCCGTGGCTGTGGTGGCTGACCCTGGCCAGCAACAACCGCGTGTTCCAGAACCTCGCCACCTCGGACATTGTCACGACGATTTTCAAGGCCCACGGTTTCAGCGACTTTCAGTTATTGCTGACCGGTAGCTACACGCCACGCGAATATTGCGTGCAATACGCTGAAACCGATTTTGCCTTCGTCTCGCGTTTATTGGAGGAGGAAGGGATTTTCTGGTTTTACACCCACGATGCAGGCAAGCACACCTTGGTGCTGGGCGATAGCAACGACGCTTTCGTACCGATTCCCAACGGGCCGACGGTCAAGTACCTGGGCCAGGGCCTTGGCGAGCGTGAACTGCATGGCATCCGCTCCGGGCAGGTCTGTCTGCAAGCAGTGGCCGGGGTCTATCGGGCGACGGATTTTGAATTCACCACACCGACCACCTCACTGTACGGGCAGGCTGAAGCGGTGGCCGGGCCGCTGTCGATGTACGAACATCCGGGCGGTTATACCGCCAAGGCACGCGGCGATACACTGACCAAGCAACGCGTTGACGGCTTGCGCAGTGAGGAAAAACGCTTTCTCGGCGAAAGCGACTGTCGGTGGCTGGTGCCGGGGCACTGGTTCACCCTCGAAGGCCACGACGATGCCAGTCTGAATATCGATTGGGTAGTGACGCGGGTCACCCACGACGTCAGCCACGAGCGCTATCGCAACCGTTTCGAAGCGATCCCGAAGGCCACACCGTATCGCCCGCAACGGGTCACGCCAAAACCGCGCATGCACCCGCAGACCGCGATCGTGGTGGGCAAGTCCGGCGAGGAAATCTGGACCGACGAGTACGGGCGGATCAAGTTGCAGTTCCCTTGGGATCGCGACGGCAAGAATGACGAAACCAGCTCCTGCTGGGTGCGCGTGGTGTTGCCCTGGAGCGGCAAGGGCTTTGGCATGCAGTTCATTCCGCGCATCGGTCAGGAAGTCATCGTCACGTTTATCGACGGTGATCCGGATCGGCCGCTGGTGACCGGTTGCGTCTACAACGGTGACAACGCCCTGCCCTATGCGCTGCCGGCCAATCAGACCCAGTCCGGAATCAAGACGCAGTCTTCCAAGGGTGGCGGTGGCTTCAACGAGTTGCGCTTCGAAGACAAGAAAGACGCCGAAGAAGTGTTTTTGCAGGCGCAGAAGGATCTGAATATCAACGTGCTCAACGACACCACGGCCACCGTCGGTCACGATGAAACCCTCACCGTGCAGAACGCCCGCACCCGCACGGTCAAGGACGGCGACGAGACTGTGACCCTGGAAAAAGGCAAGCGCAGCGTGACCATTCAGACCGGCAGCGACAGCCTCGATGTGAAAGATAGCCGCACGGTAACGGTGGGCGCCGACCAGAACCACAGCACCGGCGGCAACTACACCGACAAGGTCACCGGCGATTACAGCCTGACGGTGGACGGCAACCTGACAATCAAGGTCAGCGGCACCCTCACCCTGCAAAGTGGCGGCAGTTTCACGATCAAGAGCGGCGCCGATCTGGCGACCTCGGCCAGCACCTCGATCACGCACAAAGCTGGCACCGCGCTGACCAATCAGGCCGGCACTTCTCTGGACAACAAGGCCGGTACCACATTGACCAACGATGCGGGGATCAGCCTGACCAACAAGGGAGCCGCCTCGCAGACCGTCGATGGTGGCGGCATGCTGACCATCAAGGGCGGTCTGGTGCAGGTCAACTGACAAGGAGCAGCCATGGCGATTACACCGCTGGATCTGCAGCAGGACGACAAGCAACTCAAGGGGCGCTTGCAGGACGGTCAGCTAGAGGGGCCGTTGAACATCAAGGATGACGGGCGCAAACAGGCGGATCTGAATTACAGCCAGGGTGAACTGCAAGGTACATCGCTGCTCTATCACCCCAACGGCAAGGTCTCGGCGCAGATGCCGTTTGTGCGTGACAAGTTGCAGGGCGTGGCCAGTTTTTACGCGCCGGAGGGATTTCTACAGCGCAAGGCAACCTATCGGCGCGGGTTGTTGCATGGCGAGGCGTTCAATTACTTCCCGGATGGGCAAGTGGCGGAAGCCGAGGTTTATCGCGATGGCGTGCGTGAGGGGCGTTATCAGCGCTTTCATCCGAATGGCAAACCGGCGTTGGAGGCGCGCTATGTGAACGGACAATTGCTGGAGCCGGAGCAAGGCTTTGCCGAGGATGGGCGGCCGCTGGGCGCGGACGGCAAGCCGATTTCGCGGGTGCGCTGGTGGTATCGGCAGTGGACGGATCCGCAGCAGGCCTGAAAGCCCAGAAGAGCCCCTCACCCTAGCCCTCTCCCAGAGGGAGAGGGGACCGATTGGGGGAGATTGAAGAGGTACGCCGACGTGAAGGATATGCCGTGAATCCATAATCGACTGGATTCGATGCGCAGGGCTAATAATCGACTCGGTCGTTCAGGTCGACATTTTTTTCGGAACACCTCGGTCGGCTCCCCATCCCTCAGGGAGAGGGCTGGGGTGAGGGTTCAGCGGTTCAGCGGCTCACGGAATCAGCATCTGCATCTGCCCCGGCACCACAATCTTGATCACCCCCGCCCAGTTGCACATCAACGTCGAGTTGGCATCGATCGCCGGCATCCCGCCCAGCAACAAAGTCGGCGCCCCGCCGGGAATCCACGGTGTGGCCGTCGCGGGTATACACGGCATCGGCGTCAACACCCCCAGCGCGGCGGCGGTTGCAGCGGCGACCATCGGGTTGGCCAGGCTCATGCACACGCCAAACGGCAGGATATTCACCAACGGGATGTGATCCATGATGTTCGCCGCCGGCATCCCGCCGGTCAGCGTGCGGTTCACTGGCAACACGTTGAGCATCGACGGCGCAGCGCCGAAGCTGCATTGCAGCGTGGCCGTGGCACAGACTTGCGGACAGCCCATTTCAAAGCTCCTTTTTTGTCCATGGCATACCCGCTAAACCTTAGTCTGCTGCGGCTCGTCGCGCACATTCCCAAAGGTGATTATCCGGCAACACGCTAACCTATAAGACCGACCCGCGCTTGTGGCGACCTGAGCGCACCATTAGATTAGCCAATGATGTCTGGCCTCCAAAATAAGCAGAAGGGATAAGCATGGCGCTTACTGACCAGTCCACCCGTATCCGCTCCGGCGAAGAACTTGATGCCAGCCTGATCGATCCGTACCTCAAGGCGCACATTCCGGGCCTGAGTGGCACACCTGCGATCAGCCAGTTTCCCGGCGGCGCGTCGAACCTGACCTACCTGCTGGAATACCCGGAACAGGAGTTCGTCCTGCGCCGTCCGCCGTTCGGCCACAAGGCCAAATCCGCCCACGACATGGGCCGCGAATTCCGCATTCTCAATCAATTGCGTGACGGTTTCCCGTATTGCCCGAAGGCCTACGTGCACTGCACCGACGAATCGGTGATCGGCGCCGAGTTCTACGTGATGGAACGGGTCAAAGGGATCATCCTGCGCTCGGAACTGCCACCGGAACTGGGCCTCGATTCGGCAAAAACCGAAGCCTTGTGCAAAAGCTTCATCGACCGTTTCGTCGAACTGCACCGGGTCGACTACACCGCCTGCGGTCTCGGCGATCTGGGCAAACCGCAAGGCTACGTCGCCCGCCAGATCAAAGGCTGGAGCGAACGCTACGAAAAAGCCCTGACCTCCGACGCGCCACATTGGGAACAGGTCAAAGCCTGGCTCAACGACAAGATGCCGGCCGACCATCCGACCTCGAGCATCGTCCACAACGACTATCGCTTCGACAACGTCATCCTCGACCCGCACAACCCGATGCAGATCATCGGCGTGCTCGACTGGGAACTGACCACCCTCGGCGACCCGTTGATGGACCTGGGCAACACCCTCGCCTATTGGATTCAGGCGGACGACCCGGCACCAGTGCAACTGATGCGCCGCCAGCCGAGCCACGCGCCGGGCATGCTCACGCGCCGCGAGTTCGTCGATTACTACGCCGAACGTTCGGGCATCCAGATCGACAATTTCGACTTCTACTACACCTACGGCCTGTTCCGTCTGGCCGGCATCGTGCAGCAGATCTACTACCGCTTCTACCACGGCCAGACCCAGGACAAACGCTTCGCGCAGTTCATTCACATGAACAAACTGCTGGAGCAGATGAGCTTGCAGGTCATTGCGAAATCGAGCCTCTGACGGCCCACACCCAGGAACCCTTATGTCCAAGACTCAGTTGTTCGACCTCGACGGCAAGATCGCTTTCGTCTCCGGCGCCAGCCGTGGCATCGGTGAAGCCATCGCCAAACTGCTCGCCCAGCAAGGCGCCCACGTCATCGTTTCGAGCCGCAAACTCGACGGCTGCCAGCACGTTGCCGACGCGATCATTGCTGCTGGCGGCAAAGCTACAGCCGTGGCCTGCCACATCGGTGAAATGGAGCAGATCAGCCAAGTCTTCGCCGGGATCAAGGAACAGTTCGGCCGCCTCGACATTCTGGTCAACAACGCCGCGACCAACCCGCAGTTCTGCAACGTGCTGGACACCGATCTCGGCGCGTTCCAGAAGACCGTCGACGTGAACATTCGCGGCTACTTCTTCATGTCGGTTGAGGCCGGCAAGCTGATGCGTGAAAACGGTGGCGGCAGCATCATCAACGTCGCGTCGATCAACGGCATTTCGCCGGGGATCTTCCAGGGCATCTACTCGGTAACCAAAGCGGCGGTGATCAACATGACCAAAGTCTTCGCCAAGGAATGCGCGCAATTCGGCATCCGCTGCAACGCCTTGCTACCGGGCCTGACCGACACCAAATTCGCCTCGGCACTGGTGAAGAACGATGCGATCCTCAAGCAGGCGCTGACGCAGATTCCGCTCAAGCGTGTGGCCGATCCGAGTGAAATGGCCGGTGCGGTGTTGTACCTGGCGAGTGATGCGTCGAGCTACACCACCGGGGTTGCGCTGAATGTCGACGGTGGCTTCCTGTCCTGATTCCCATTGCAAGCACATAACCCCCTGTAGGAGTGAGCCTGCTCGCGATGGCGGTGTGTCAAATACTTAAATGTTGACTGACACAGCACTATCGCGAGCAGGCTCACTCCTACAGTTTCAATCAGGCAACGACTTTAGGTAGTTGCCAGCCGAAATGCACCGAGAGCAAGCGCAAGGCCAGACACGCCGCCCCCGCCGGCACTACTGCGTGACGCAACGGGTGGTGGTGATGTGTCGAGTGACCTGCCCGTCGACGTACATGTCACCGGCGACTTCAGTGTTTTCGAGTACCTGACACGTGCGTTCCGGCGGTGGCGGTGGCGTCACTGGCGGAGGGGGTGGAGGACTGGCGCAACCAGCCAACAACACAGCAAAAAAAGCCAACGGCAACACGCGTTTCCCAAGATTGTTCATAGGACGACCCGCGATGAATGGAAGAGCAACTCCCGCGAACCAACCGATCACGGAAGACCTGAGCACTCATTCTTTATAGCCGAGTGCCCTGCATGCGCCAGTAAAACCGCCATGTGGGGTTGTTGTGGCTGTCGGTTTTGCGTTGGGGGGATTGAGAAAGTTGGCAGACTGGAATGTGCATTGCCGGACAGGGCCTCTTCGCGAGCAGGCTCGCTCCCACAGGGATCATGTACATCTGGAAGATATTGGTCGGCTGTCAGGCCGCCATCGCGAGCAGGCTCACTCCTACAGAAAAGCAAAAGCAAACCACATCCGCTTTTCACCACTCAACAGGATGAGCGTTAGCTCGGCTGCAGCTCTTGATCTTGCCGTGCTGGCCCCTTCGGCAGGCTGAGTGGAGGGATTGATCCGGGGGTGGGAGCGCAGCGACCGTTTGGCGAAGCCAAACACAGCGAGAGGAGGTGCAGCGAAGCAAACCGTAGGCGCTGCCCCCGGATCGATCCCGGAACGAAGGAACCCCGAGCCTTAGCGAGTGGGCCGAACGCCGGGGCCCAGCCTTTTGGTTACTTTTGGGCGTCTGCAAAAGTGACCCGCTGTAAGAGCGGAACCGCCAGCCGCAGCACCCGAAAAAACGGATATACACCCCAAACCCCAAGAGCATGGTCGGCCCAAAGGCCGCCAAGCCCAAAAGCCCTAAGCCAAATCCGGATCCCGAAAAGAACGCAAAGAATTGCTCTCCAACTCATACCGCAATTCTTCAATCAAAGCCTCAACCGACCCAGGCGTACGCAACGCATCAAGCTTCAACCCACTGATCACCAGATCCACCTGCCCCGATACCGGGTGATACAGCTTCACAGTCAGCGAATGATCACCGTCCACCAGACACTCACACGCCAGCGGCGAAAAACTGCGCTCAAGCTGCGCGCGCAACTGCGCAAGATTCATCATTGCGGTTGTTCCTTTAGCTACTTCGAAGGGACGCGACCACAAACCCAAAAGGCTTGCATCGCACGCCACCAGACTAAGAACAGCCGCCGCCCGCCAACACCTCAAATTGCACCAGACCCACTAGTGCATTTGCACCCTATCGCTGACCCTTGGCGCTCGAATCCCCGGCAAACAGCCCACGCTCACGCGCCCAGACAATCGCCTCACTGCGACTGTGCACATCCAGCTTGGAATACACCGTCGCCACATGATTACGCACGGTGTTCGGCGCCAGCTTCAGGCGCGCCGCGATCTCCTTGTCCGCCAGCCCTTCGCAGATCAACCCGAGCACATCACGCTCGCGCGCCGTCAGATCGGTGAACGACACGCTGGGCAGTTGCGGCGAATTGACCTTCTTCACATTGGCCAGTTTCTCGATAAGCGTCCGACTGAACCACGAAGCATCTTTCATCACCTCCTCAATCGCCGCCACCAGCTCAAGCTCGGTACGTTTACGCTCGGTAATGTCCATCAACACCAACAAATAACAGGCCGTGTCTTGAATATTCACGGTGTCGGCCGAGAGCGCACATTCGAGCAGATCCGCATCCTTCTTGCGCACCCGCACATCCACCCGATCGACCCGACCGTTTTTCTCAAGCGCGGCCAGCAACCGCGTACGTGCGCCGCTGTCATCGATAAAATCCAGTTGCGTCACGGTTTGGCCGAGCACGTCCTCGCTGTCATAGGCGAGGGTTTCGAGGAACGCCTGATTGACGTCGATCACCTGCTGTTCATCGGCACTGCAAATCAGGATCGGCACCGGTGTCAGGCGAAATGCCTTGGCAAAACGCTCCTCACTCTGACGCAACGCCACCTCGGCCTTGTGCCGCAGCTCCATGTCGACGAAGGAAAACAGCATGCAATCCTCATCGTTGAGCGTCAGCGGCTGGCCGGCGACGATCACTTGCTTGCTGCCGCCATCGGGCAGGCGCAATTCGGCCTGCATCTGCGGAATGGTCGCGACGTCGCGCAGACGCTGGATCGCCAGATCCTTTTTCTCGGCCTGCTCGAAGATGTCGATTTCATAAGCCGAAGTGCCGATCACCTGCTCACGGGTGTAGCCAGTCATTTCGAGAAACCCCGGATTGACCTTGATATACCGCAAATCGCTGAGGCGACAGATCACCGCCGGCGCAGGATTGGCGTTGAAGGTCTTTTCGAAGCGCTGCTCGGCGTTGGCCCAGTCAGTGACGTCACTCATGATCAACACCAACGACTCGGGCTGCCCCTCGCGATCCGTGAGAATCATGCTGCGCACGCTGTGCACCCAAATGCGCTCCGGGTCGTCGGCCGGTGACACTTCAATCAGCACGTCATTGAAACTCTCACAGCGCGCCACCCGGCTGATCGGATAGTTTTCGGCAGTGATCGAGTGATTGTTGCGATAGCGCAGGTGGAACTTTTTGGCGTACTCGTCGGCATTGTGGCCCAGATCGGTGATCCGTTTGACACCGTGCATGGCCAGCGCGGCTTCGTTGGCCCAGAGAATGCTCTGATCCAGCTCCAGCAGAATCACCCCGTCGGACAGCCCGGCGATGATCTGCTGCAACTGGCGTCGGTTGGTTTCGGTGGTCAGGACTTCCTGGCTCATTGGATCTCCACAAGTGATACGCCCATGTGAAGAGTACGACCGCGGCCACTTCTGATCGTGCCGAGCATAAATGTTCGCAACTGCACAAATCCCTTTGCAGGAGTGAGCCTGCTCGCGATAGCGGTGTGTCAGTCAGCAGATCCGTTGAATGACACACCGCTATCGCGAGCAGGCGAAGGCCTACAGGGATCGCGGTGCATTCGCGATTTCAAGCTTTGTCGTCTAACGTTAATACCTCATCGGATTGAGCCCCTGCCCGCAATATCGGGCTCTTGATCAAGGAGAGACTGATGACGTCGCGTCGCAACATCGAACAGACCTACCGCACCTGGTCCAGCCCGATTCTGCTGGAGCTGAAAAAGCGCGAACACCAAATGAAGCCGATCGAGCGCCAGGCGCTGGAAAATGTTTTGGTGGAAAGAAGGTTGCTGGACATCGGCATTCCGGATGGCGTCGAACGCCGTCGAAACACCGGCGACTGACATTCCGCTATCGCTAGCAGGTTCGCTCCCACAGGGTTTGCGGCCGATCACAAAGTGTGTTCACCCACAATCACTGTGGGAGCGAGCCTGCTCGCGAAGAGGCCAGTACAAACACCGTCATCACTTGGGCCGCCATTGCCAACTTCGCTCCGGCGGCCCGATGAACTGGTCCTTCGCCGGTTCTCAATCCAGCAATCCGGCATTCTTCAGTAGATCGAGCAAACCTTTCGGCACCAGCGGCGCCTGCTCGCTGAAGCTTGAATTGTCATGCCAACGCACGGTGAACGGCGCGCCGCCGCTTTCATGTCCGTGAATCTGCGCATGGGCGTATACGCCCGCGTCGACAAACCTGGCGTCATACACCTGAACAATTTCATGACCCGGTTTGCCGTCGTAGACGAAAAGGCTTTCGAGTGTGCCGAGCAGGCGCACGTCATTCATGGACAGGTCCAACTCCTCCTGCACTTCGTGCACTACTCCCCGACATCACCTTGCGCCCGAATCTCAGACTGGAGAAATCGTCGCGAGCAAGCCAATCAGAATGGTCAGTGTCAGAAAGCCACCCAGGAAAATCGCCATCTTGTTCATGTTGCTCTCCTCAATGCCGGGTTTGCGGTGCACTGAACGCTTCGGAATGAAGAACTGTCGAGAGTGACCGCACTGCCGGGGCATATTGAGCGTTTGGCTGCGCCGGTAACAGCGTCAGATAAGACGAAAAAATACAGATCAGATGCGCATCTGATCTGCACCGGCCATGGGCCGATATTCAGGTCGACGCACAATGGTTACCTTCCGCCGAGATTGATCTAGAGTCATTGCCGACGCCAGAAGACCAACAACATCGCGGAGAGAACATGACTGATCTGAATCTGCAAGCCAACGTCGCCGAATCCCTGAAGCAATGGCACGAAATGATCCGCACGGGCAACTTGAGCGGGCTGCCCTCATTACTTGATCCGCAAGCCGTGTTCCGCTCGCCGATGGCGCACACGCCTTACCCGGGTGCGCCGGTAGTGTCGATGATCCTCAATACCGTGTTTGAGGTGTTTGAAGACTTCACCTACCACCGTGAACTGGCGACTGCTGACGGGTTGAATGTGATTCTGGAGTTCAGCGCCAAGGTGGGTTCGAAGGAGCTGAAAGGTATCGACATGATTCGCTTCGATGAGCGCGGCAAGATCGTCGAGTTCGAGGTGATGGTGCGGCCGCTCAGCGGTCTGCAAGCCTTGGGCGAAGAGATGGGGCGGCGACTGGGCGCTTATCTGGCGTCCGCCAAAGCCATGTAGGAGCTGCCGCAGGCTGCGATCTTTTGATCTCGATCTTTCAAAAGCAAGATCAAGATCAACAGATCGCAGCCTCGTTTCACTCGACAGCTCCTACATAACTCTTTGCCACAAAAAAGCCCACTGACCGTCGCCGGTTCAGTGGGCTTTGTGTGTCAGGCGTCTGGTTACAGCGCCATGTCACGTGCAGCGTTTTCCTTCGGAGCTTCAGCTTTTTCAGCTGCAGGTGCGGCCGGAGCAGCCACCTGACCGATCACTGGAGGCGTCGGCAGTTCGAGGATTTTGGCGGTGTAAGCCCACTCTGCAGCCACTTTGGCCGGATCGCTGTTCAGCTGAGTGCCGTAGCTTGGCACGATCTGGTGCAGCTTGGATTGCCACTCAGGCGTTGCGACTTTGTCTTTGAAGACTTTCTGCAGCACGCTCAGCATGATCGGTGCAGCGGTCGACGCGCCTGGCGAGGCGCCCAGCAGGCCGGCGATGGAGCCGTCTTGTGCAGCAACGATCTCGGTGCCCAGTTTCAGCACGCCGCCAGCGGCTTCATCACGCTTGATGATTTGCACGCGTTGGCCGGCTTGCCACAGGCGCCAGTCTTCGGCTTTGGCGTTCGGGAAGTATTCCTTCAGCGCGTTCAGACGGTCTTCATCCGACAGCATCAGTTGGCCAGCCAGGTACTCGACCAGCGGGTATTCCTTGATGCCGACCTTGGTCATAGGCCAGATGTTGTGGGTGGTGGTGCTGGTCAGCAGGTCGAGGTACGAACCTTCTTTCAGGAACTTGGTGCTGAAGGTCGCGAATGGGCCAAACAGAATGACGCGCTTGCCGTCCAGAACACGGGTGTCCAAATGCGGAACGGACATCGGTGGTGCGCCAACCGACGCTTTACCGTAGGCCTTGGCCAGGTGCTGCTCAGCGATGGCCTGGTTATCGGTCACCAGGAACGAGCCGCCTACCGGGAAGCCAGCGTATTCCTTGGCTTCAGGAATGCCCGATTTCTGCAGCAAGTGCAGTGCACCGCCGCCCGCGCCGATGAAGACGAACTTGGCGTCGGTTTCGGTTTTAGTGCCGTCTTTCAGGTTTTTGTAGCTGACGCGCCAAGTGCCATCGGCATTCTTGGTGATGTCCTGCACTTCGCTCGACAGTTTCAGATCGAAGTTAGGCTTGGTCTGCAGGTACGTGGCGAACTGGCGGGTGATTTCGCCGAAGTTCATGTCGGTACCCAGCGGGCTCCAGGTGGCCGCGATTTTCTGGTTCGGGTCACGCCCTTCCATCATCAGCGGGACCCACTTCTTGATCACAGCCGGGTCTTCGGAGTACTGCATGCCGGCGAACAGCGGGCTCGCTTGCAGGGCTTCGTAGCGCTTTTTCAGGAACTTGATGTTGTCATCGCCCCACACGAAGCTCATGTGCGGAGTGGTGTTGATGAACGAGCGAGGGTTCTTCAGAACGCCTTGCTGAACCTGCCAGGCCCAGAACTGACGGGAGACCTGGAACGCTTCGTTGATCTCGACGGCTTTCGGGATCGTTACGTTGCCTTTGTCGTCTTCCGGGGTGTAGTTCAGCTCAGCGAGCGCCGAGTGACCGGTACCGGCGTTGTTCCAGCCGTTGGAGCTTTCCAGGGCGACGCCGTCGAGGCGCTCGACCATTTCCATCGACCAGCTTGGCTCCAGCTCATTGATCCACACACCCAAGGTGGTGCTCATGATGCCGCCGCCGATCAGCAGGACGTCGACTTTCTTTGCTTCGTCAGCATTGGCGGATGTCATCCCCATCGCCAAAGCCAGACCCAGCAGGGCTGTGTTCACTTTTTTAAACATCTGTTGCACCTATGATAAAACGCCTTCCGCCCGCCGCTGTTATCTGTATGCGATCCGCTTTGATGACGCTCAGGCTAGCGTCGCAGATTCCGGCACACTTCAATTTTGACGGGTGGGCACACAAGGCCGACATGCTGCATCGACCTCAGTTAATGTCCCTTCTGAACTGACTTCTTATCATTATTGGCTCAGCTACTTGAGCGACAGGGATTCCGTCGGCCCGCCCAGAGGCAAGCAAACTGAATAAGGTCAAACCAAGTTGGCGCGAAGAATATCACGTCAGGGCAAACCCGCGCGTCTGTTCCCGACTTGAGAGTCTTTTTCCGCTCAGGGACTTATCGGCCGCCAGTCGCCGAACATGACCCTCTGATGAGTGCGCCGACTCAAACCATCCTGCATTCAAGTGTAGTTGGCCAGCGATCAAGCGATTTTCGGCAGTGCCTTACTCACGCATTTTCTGCTAGGTTGTACGACGACTGACAAACAAGTCGTCAACCCCATAACAACAAGGAAACAACCTCAATGACCAAGACCCGACTACTGATCGGCTTTCTCTGTGCCTTCAACGGTTACGCCATGGCCGCCTCTGCCCCGGCGGAAAAAGATGTCGCCCAAGCGGTGGACCATCTGACCCAGGCGATGCTGCACAAGGACATCGCCGAACTGAACGCCCTCACCGCGCCCAACCTGACTTACGGCCACTCCAGCGGCAAGATTCAGGACAAGAAGGAATTCATCGCCGATATCGAAACCGGCAAGAGCGCGTTCAAGACCCTGGAAATGCACAACCAGACCATCACCCTGTCCGGCGATACCGCGCTGGTGCGCCACCACTTTTCCGCGCAGGCGTTGAAGGGGACCGAGGTGATACCGACCGAGATCGAGAACTTTCAGATCTGGCAGAAGCAGGATGGCAAGTGGTTGTTGGTGGGGCGGCAGGCGTTCAAGTTCTGATCGGGGTTAACTGACTCTGAATAGATGTTGACTGGGCTGCCGTCTTCGCGAGCAGGCTCGCTCCCACAAGGGAACGCATTCCAAAGGTGGGAGCGAGCCTGCTCGCGAAGGCGGCAGTCCGGCTAACAAAAATGCGCCTGACTGCCCTACCGATCACAACCGAAACCGATCCACCGACTGCGCCAACTGCCCCGCCAGGCTCGACAACTCATCGGTCGTATTGGCCGTTTGCCCGATCACCCGGCTGTTGCCCTCGGACATCCCGGCAATCATTTCCACCTGATGGGCAATTTCGTTACTGGCCTGACTCTGCTCGCCAATCGTGCGGGTGATGTCGTTGACCAGTTGTGTCGTGCTCAACGTCGCCTCGAGGATTTCGCGGATAGCCCGCTCGACATCCGCCGTCACCGCCATGCCCTTGTCGACCTGCGCCACCCCAGCCTCCATGCTGCTGACCGCCTCGCGGGTACTGTGCTGAATGCGCGCGACCATCGCGGCGATTTCCTGGGTCGAGGCGCTGGTGCGCGCCGCCAGACTGCGCACTTCGTCAGCCACCACTGCAAACCCCCTGCCCTGTTCCCCGGCCCGGGCCGCTTCAATGGCAGCATTGAGCGCCAGCAGATTGGTCTGGTCGGCAATGCTCTTGATCACCTGAATGATGTTGAAAATGGCTTCAGATTCCTGATCCAGCGTGCGGATCACCTGGGCCGACTGTTGTGCTGATCGGGCGATATCGTCCATATCGCTGACCACTTGATGAATGACCCCGCCGCCCTCCTTGGCCAGGGATTCGGCTTGACTGGCCATGCTCAGGGCCCGTTCGGCGTGGCGGGTGATTTCCTCGATGCTCGCGGTCATCTGGCTGGCGGCAGCGGCCATGGTGCCGGCAGCCACGCTTTGTTGCTGGCTGCTGTCGGCAACCTGATGGCAGCCGTGGCTGAGTTGCTCGCTCATGCCACTGACGCCGTGCGCGTTGCGCCGCACCACATCGATCATATTGCGCAAGTCGCGCTGCATGGTCGCCAGTGTGCGGATCAGGACACTGGCTTCATCCTTGCCGGACGGCTCGGCGATTGGCTCGCTGAGATTGCCATGGGCGATGCTTTCGGCGATGCGACTGGCGGTTTTCAATGGTCCCATGATGCTCAGAATGACCCAGCGACCCTGTGCCAAAAGCAGCACCAGACTGGCGAGCAACACCACGCCGAGCGCGACGTTGGCATTGCTGATCGCCGCTTCAGTGCCTGCGCTGGTCTGCCGGGTATTGGACTCGATCAGTTCGCTCAAAGCGGCCATCTGCTCTTCAAGCTGACCAAACGCCGTGTTGAAGGTGCCCAGTTCCTGCTGAGCAGCATCAGGATTATCCAGCGCCAACTCGACGATCCGCTCGCCGGTGTTGATGTAGGTATCGAGGCTCGGCTTGATCTGCTCCAGCGCGGTGCGCAATGCCGGGTTGATCGGCAACTTGAGGTTGTCTTCAAGCACCTCGCGAAAATGCCCGGCATGTTCGTTGATCGAATCACGCACCTCGCCCGCCGTACTGGTGCTTTTGCCTAGCCCGACCAGCATCGCCGAGTAGACATCGGCACGCAGGGCGTCGTGCATCATGTCGGCTTCCATATGGTTGCGCAGCGCGCTCATGCTGACCGCGTTATCGCTGACCGCCGAGGCCATCCGCTGGTTGCCGACGTAACTGACCAGACTCACAATCAACGCCGTCAGCAGACTTGTCACAATCAGCAACACTAAACGCAGTTTGATCGACACCGGATTTTCCCCTCTCGTTACGCCCGTAAGCGCTTGTCAGCCTTCAGTTAAGCCTATTTACACGGGTCTGCCGCGCCAGAGCGTGTCAGCAGGTGTCGGCGTGCGGGCCAAAGGCAGCAAAACTTTCGGATTGCGCGGCAAGTCTCACTTTTCAACGCGCACGGCCAACGCTTTCATCGCCGGTTAACGCCGGCAGGCTATTGAGTCCGTCGTTCTGAATTCTCATGCAGCAAAAGGAAACGCTATGAAACGCGCATTGTGGTTGGGTTTGCTTGGCACCTTCGCCATCGGTACCGCACACGCGGCGACGGAAAAAGTCGCCATCAATCTGGTCAGCGCTGACGGCGCGCCGCAGGCGATCGGCTCGGTCACTATCAGTGAAACCGCTTATGGTCTGTTGTTCACGCCCGAACTGAAATCCTTGCCGGCCGGCGTGCATGGCTTCCACGTGCATGAAAACGGCAGCTGCGAGGCCGGCATGAAGGATGGCGTGAAAGGCGCCGCACTGGCCGCGGGCGGGCATTTCGATCCGCAGAAAACCGGCAAACACCTCGGCCCTTACGCTGACGGTCATTTGGGTGACCTGCCGGCGGTCTACGTGACGGCTGACGGCGTCGCCAACTACCCGGTACTGGCGCCGCGCCTGAAAAAGATCTCCGAGGTGAAGGGCCACGCGCTGATGATTCACGCCGGCGGCGACAACCACGCCGACATGCCCAAACCACTGGGCGGTGGCGGTGATCGTATGGCCTGCGGGGTGATCTGACTCATTCCAGCGTGAAAGACGGGCAACCCGCCATGGCGTTGCCCGCGTCTGTTTTGCAATAACGCAGACTTTGCTGCGCCACGGAACTCCCGCCGCGTGCGCCCCTCTCACATTATGTAATCCTTCCCTTTTTGCTTCGCGCTTGTGGAGGAACACCGTCATGCGCAAGTTAGTGCTCGTTTCTTATTTACTCTTATGCCTGCCGGTCGGCTCGGCGTTGGCCCGTGTTGATGCGGGTGACGTCGCCACCTCGGCCGGTGTCTCCGCGTCGCTGTACTCGACCTTCAAGGATCACAAAATGGTGATTCCGGCCCGTGACGACTTGTCTGCATTTGTCGCCAGTGGCGGGGCCATTCGTGGGGTTTATCTTGAATCGGTACTGCAACAGGTGCGCCAGAACAACCCTGGCCTCAACGCCAGTGATGAAGACCTCGCCAATGCGATTCTGGTGCATTACGAAGGCCTGAATCAGTAGCCATCACTGACAAGGCAGCCGATGGATGGCCGCTGAAGGCGCATAGGCAAAACTGTCCGACGGCCTCTATGATGGAGGCCATGACGACTTCTGCGCCCTTGCGCTCCCCCTGCCCGCCCGGCGCCTGCATTTGCGGGCGCGATCCGTTGCTGGAGACGCCCGGCGCGGATTTGCGCATCCTCCGTCTGACTCGCGAAGAAGAAAAAATCCTGCTCGCGCGGCTGGAAAAACTCAAAGACCTCGCCGACCTCGAACACTTGCAGAAGCGCATGTACGAACAGTTGGGCATTCGTGTGGAAGTCGCCCCCGGTTTCAACGAAGTGCGCACCATGCGCGGCATTGCCATTCAGATCGACGAGTTGCCGGGCCTGTGCCGCAAGACCCGCGCAGCAATCCCGGCCGCCATTCGCCGCGGACTGGAAAACCATCCGGAAATCGCCTTCGAATTGCTCAACACCCACGACTTGCTGCGCGATACCTGATCATTTTTTCAAACCAACCCGCTTGCGCATCTCGGCCGTGATGCTCTGGCGGGTTTTCTTCATATCGGCCCATGGCTCGTCGCCAACCTCCGCCAACCGCTCATGCACGTTGTGCACATTCCACTGATTGCCGCCCTTGATTTCGGCGACCTCTTCACGGAACAGCGGCACCGACACCGGCAGCCCTTCGCGGGTGCGCGCCGCATAGGCGCAAATGGTGGTGGCGCCCAGGCCATTGCGCAGATAGTCGATGAAGATCCGTCCGACGCGATTCTTCGGCCCGGACACCGCCGAAAAGCGGTCCGGCAACAGCTTGGCGACATGACTGACGATGGCGTGGCTGAAGTCCTTGACCTCGTCCCAACCGAGTTTGCGGGTCAACGGCACCACCAGGTGGATGCCCTTGCCGCCACTGGTTTTGAGAAACGCTTTGAGGCCCAGCTCATCGAGCACGGTCAGGGTCAGCGCCGTCGCTTCGACCATGCTTTTCCACGGCAATGCCGGATCCGGGTCAAGGTCGAGGACAAAGCGATCGGGCTTGTCCAGATCGACCGTGGTGGCGTTCCAGGTGTGCAGTTCGACGGTGCTCATCTGCACCGCGCCAATCAACGCTTCGGCGTTGTTGATCAGCATCACCGGTTGCCCGGTGACGTCTTTGTCCAGTGTGGTGATGCCGGGGATCGCCAGACGTTCGGCGTTCTTTTGGAAGAACAACTCGCCGGCGATGCCGTCCGGGGCGCGTACCAGCGCCACCGGCCGCTCCTTGAGTTGCGGCAGAATCCACTCGGCGACGCTGGCGTAGTACTCGGCCAGTTGCATCTTGGTGGTACCGCTGACCGCATCGATGACCCGATCCGGGTGCGTGATGCGCACCTTGCCGTTGGCCAGTCCGAGTTGAGACGGCGCGGTTTCGGCGTTGCTTGACTGGGCCTTTTTAGGCGGTTTCTTCGCAGGCGTTTTCTTCTCTGCAGTCTTCACCGGTTTCGCTCGCTCCTCTGTGATGCCCTTGGCCGGTTTGTCGTCGCGCAAGCCATGGAACACGGCGTGGCGCACCGAACCGTCCTTGGTCATTTCGGCAAATGCGACTTCTGCCAGCAGTTTCGGCTTGAGCCAGTGCACACCTTTGACTTCGAACCCGCTGGGTGGATTGACCACCGCCGGCTTCTTCACCTGCAAGGGTTTGAGTTGGGCCAGGATGCTTTTCAACGTCGACTCGTTGAAACCGGTGCCGACCTTGCCGGCGTAGCGCAATTCGCCGCTGTCGCGATCGTGCAGCCCCAACAGCAATGCGCCGAAGGCACTGCGTGAACCTTTCGGATCGGTGTAACCGACAATCACAAACTCCTGACGGTGTTTGCACTTGAGCTTGATCCAGTCGCCGCTGCGCCGCGATACATACGGCGAGCCAAGGCGTTTGCCGATAAGGCCTTCCATCTGCATCTGGCAGGCGCTGTTGAGCAGTGCATCCGGGGTTTCGTCGAAGGCTTCGGAGAAGCGCAGCAACGGTTGTTCATGGCTGCCGAGCACCGTGGCCAGCGCCGCGCGACGTTCCTCGACCGGCACTTCGCGCAAGTCGACGCCGTTGAGATAAGGCAGATCAAACAAGTAGTAGAGAATGTTGCCGCTGCGCCCGGCTTCAAAGGCATTTTGCAGGGCCTGAAAGTCCGGCACGCCGTGCTCGTTGGCGACGACCATTTCCCCGTCCAGCCACGCCGATTCCAATCCCAGCGCCGCCAGGGCTGCGACCTGTTGCGGCAACTTGTGCGTCCAGTCGTGACCGTTGCGGGTGAACAGTTGCACCTGATCGTGATCAATCCGCGCCATGATCCGGTAACCGTCGAACTTGATCTCGTAGCTCCACTGCCCTTCGGGTGCGCTATCGACCAGCGTGGCCAGCTCCGGCTTGAGTTGCGTTGGCAGTTTGGCCTTGTGCGCGCCGGTTAGCTTGCCGGTCGCTTGCTTGCGCGCCTTGGCCGGGGCCTTTTTCGGCGGTTTGCTTTGCTCAGCGGCCAACTTGGGCTTGGTTACAAGGGTTCGCTCGCTCAGCACGCTATCCGGCTCGGCGACCAACACATCGTAATCATCTTGCGGGCGAGCGGCGCTGTCCTGATGTTTGATCAGAAACCAGTTCTCCTTCTTGCCCGGCATGTGCGTGCGCACCAGATTCCAGATGCCGCCGAGCTTTTCGCCTTGAAGCTCGAACTTGAGCTTGCCCTTGGCGTAGGCCTTGTGCGGATCTTCCAGCGGAATCCACACACCGCGATCCCAGACGATCACATCGCCAGCACCGTAATGTCCTTCGGGGATGCTGCCCTCGAACGTCGCGTAATCCAGCGGATGATCCTCGACATGCACCGCCAGACGTTTGACCTTGGGGTCGAGCGACGGCCCTTTCGGCACCGCCCAGCTCTTCAAGGCGCCATCGAGTTCCAGACGAAAGTCATAGTGCAGGTGCGATGCGTCGTGCTTCTGAATGCAGAACTGCAACGCGTGATCCGTGGCGGTTTTACGCCCGGAGCGCTTGACGGCGGCCGGCTCGGACGTCGCCGAGAAGTCGCGCATGCGGTTGTAGTCGTCAAGGTTTCTGCTCATTGCGCACCTGCCTTGCTTCAGCCAATCCGGGTCACGGTCAACGCCACCACGGCGATCCGGTCGACCCGTTGATAACCGGGGTTGAGCAGTTCTTCGCCGAAGACATCCGGATCGAGTTCGCGGTACGTCCAGCCGAAGCGTTTTTCATCGAGTCGCGGTAACACGGTATCGAGAAACGGATCGCGACCGTCGACCATCGCCACGCCGGTGTAGAGCAACAACGAGCCGCCGGGTGCCAGCCGATTCAGTGCCTGTTCAACGATGCGCAGCGATAGCCCTGCCCCCAGCGTGCCACCACCATGGCGATAGGCACGCTCTGCCGGATCGGCCATGTACGGCGGGTTAGCGACGATCAGGTCAAACTCGCCGTCGACGCCTTGCAACAGATCACTGGCGCGCACTTCAACATTGGCGACTTCCGCCAGTGCCGCATTGATCGCGGTCAGACGCAGCGCTGCAGGGTTGATGTCCAGCGCCAGCACTTGTGCTTCACGACGGGCACGGCCGATCACGATTGCACCGACGCCAGCCCCACAGCCGATATCTACCGCGCGATGGATCGGCGCGAAGTTTTGCTGCAGGTGGGCGTGGATCAGTTGCGCAAAACGGTAGGTGTCGGGGCCGAAAAACACCGCATCCGCCGCCTCGGTGGGGAATGCCGAATGCACGAACAGCAAATCATCCAGGCTTGACCAGCGCACGCGACTTTTCAACTGACCTTCGTAGGTATCAATGACCTGCGCGTCTTGCAGTTGCCGCTGTTCATCGGCCGACAACAACCCCGGCGCGAATGGCCGCGACCAGCCGAACACGTCGCGCAAAGAGTCGGCCATCTGGCCCTCGTCACGCTGGTTGACCCGTTGATGGGTCAACGGCGTCGGGGTGACGAACCGATATCCGTCTGCCAACAAGCGCCGGCCGAGGTGCAGCAGCACGAGGTCGTTGGGGCAGAGTTGTTCTTCCTGATTCATCGGCAAGGTCCTTAAGGCAAACGGGATTTGAGTTCGATAAAACGCCGGGTGGCGAGCAGCCCGGCCGGATGTGCATGGCGGGCCGGGGCGAGCCAGGGGATCAGAATCGCCATTTGCGCCGAGGCATCCTGACCTTGCAGCGCGGCGTTGAGCGCCTGAACGTCGGGATCCTGTTCAAGCCCTTCGATGGGCGCTGCGGGGTGACTGTGCCGCCGAACAGGTTTTGCTTTATCCGACGGCGTCCAGTCGCCAGCGATCCAGTCATGCACCAGTTGTTTTTCGTAGGCATTGAACACGCCGAACATCGCCGCACCGTCGCCCGCGATCAGTTGCCAAAAGCGACTGGCTTGCGGGTCCTCGTGGCGTTTGATCCAGCCCTTGTTCTGCAAGGCTTGAAGAAAACCGGGCAATTGCTCCGGTGCAGCCAGCCACTGATTGACGGTCTGCCCTTCGAAGCGGCAGTAATCGGAGTGCATGTGTTGCGCGAATGGGCACTTGCGCTCAAGCATCGCCAGCAACTCGTGCTCAAGGTCGAAACCTTCGATGATCGCGCGACTACCCTGCCCCAGATCGTTGAGCCGATAACCCAGCGCGACCCGGCGCAGAAATTCGCTGCGATCAGCCTCAAGCGGCAGCAGATCGAGCGCGGCCTGCACGGCTTTTTGCGCATGGCCGGTGCTGGCATTGTCGATGGTCACATGCAGGGTGAAATAGTACGGATCGATACCCAGTTCACTGAGTTCATAACTGCTGATCAACAGGTGCAAGGGCAGTTGTTCATAGCCGAGGTTGTAGCCGATCACCTCGGGCAGATAGTCAGCACCACAGACACCGAGGGCCAGTTGTATCGCACCTTGCAGGTAGCGTTCATCAGCGATCGAGCTGCTGTCCTGCAAGTCGTGCTCGGCGAGGAGTTTGCGGTAGATGACCACGTGGTTTTGCGCTGGATTGCCTTCGCCCAGTTCTTCCAGAAATGTTCGCAGCAGGCCCTGGAAACGCGGGTCCTGCCAGCGTGGCAACAGACCATAGAGCCACGCGCCGTCGACCAGTTTGGTCGGTGCCACCGCTTGCAGGAAATACAGCGCCTGCGCCTTGTCACGGAAAAATTGCCGAGGCCCGCCGGCCTTGCGCTGCTGGAGATAGTCGGCATATTGCCGGGCGACATCGGCGCAATGCTCGGCCACCCAGGCGTGCCACGTTGTCGGATCTTCGGGCAGAGCATCGATGAGTTGCGCAGCGTGTTGCAGTTGTTCCTGCAAAAACGCCTGCGCAAGGTCCTTGGAATTGTCGTCGCGCAACAACGCTTCATAGACCTGGCGGATGTTCCCGGGGGCATTCATAAGATGCGGTTGGGCAGGCGCAGCCTGCAGGTGTGTCAGGACAGTCATGGCAAAGTTCTCGGTCGATTGGCAGGACGCTGTTCCACACGCCTCTACAGCAGCAGAGAGGCGGCGCCTGCGAAAAATTCAATCGACGTGAAAATTGCCCGGACGGACGGCGACGCAGCTCTTTGGCGGAGCTGCGGGTAGCTATGATTTTTTTGACGTAACTTCAGGCCTGACCTTTAGCCTGCTGTTCCAGATGCACCTGCAACTCAGGGTCGATATTCAACGCGGCCGCCAGCTCATCCAGATAACTGCGCTCGGCGTCCTGCTGGTCATCCACCAGCATCACGCTGGCCAGGTACATTTCGGCGGCGACAGCCGGATCTCCATTAGCCGACTGTGCCACTTCGGCGGGATCCAGCGGCTTGGCGACTTCGGCGTCGAGCCATTGCTGCAACTGTGGATCATCGGTGTGTTTGCCGATTTCGCTGCTGATCAGGTGTTTCTCGGATTCATCGATACGACCGTCAGCCTTGGCCGCAGCGATCAAGGCGCGCAGCACCGCGTGGCTGTGCTCTTCTATTTCCGGGCCGGCAAGAAGGTTAGCCGTTTGCGGCGTTTGTTGCGGTGCCGAACTGGCCTGGCTGCGTTGCCAGGCCTGATACGCCTGAAAGGCCATCATTCCCAGCGAGGCCAGCGCCGCATAATTTGTGCCGCCGGAACGGTTTCGCGCACCACCTCCCCCGCCCAGCGCCCCACCCAATACGCCGCCAAGACCACCACCGGCACCGCCGCCGAGCAAGCCACCGAGCAAGCCGCCCAAACCGCCCAAACCGCCAAGTCCACCGGCCGATCCGCCGCCGCTGGCCGCGCCTGAGCCGCCACCGAGCAGGCCGCCCAGCAACCCGCCTAAACCGCCTGACCCGCCAGCCGGGTTTGCAGATTGTTGTCCCGCCGAGGCCTGGCCTCGCAGCAGTTGTTCGAGCAAATCGCTGGTGTTCATGACGTCATCCTCAAGCATTGGCAGTAACTGCATCTGGCAACGATAGACCCGTGCGGCCTTAGCGCCAGCACCGTTTGGCTGACGCTTGAAGCCCTGACGGATTTCGCCCGCGTATTTTTTCGCCGGCCAGCTAAGATTGATCAATGGTGAACCTTATCCCGGCCAGACCGGTCGATAGCTGCAACCCCGACCCGGTTTGCCGGCGCCCTGCTACCCAAGGGTGATACCCGGCTTGCTTCACTTTCTGGAGAACGCCCCCGTGATATCGACCGTACACATCGCCAGGCTCAAAGCATGGGGCGCCCATGGTTTTACCGCGACTGGCGTGGTCACCGCTTTTCTGGCCACCCTCGCCCTGTTGGAAAACCAGCCCACCCACTGCCTGATGTGGCTGGGCGTGGCGCTGATTGTCGACGGCCTCGACGGCGCGCTGGCGCGCAAGGTCAACGTGCAATCGGTGCTGCCGAGCTTCGACGGTTCGATCCTTGATCTGGTGATCGATTACCTGACGTATGTATTCATTCCGGCACTGTTCATCTATCGCTACATTCCGTTGCCCGATTACACCCTGCTGCTGACCGTGTCGCTGATTCTGGTGTCGTCGCTGTTCTGTTTCTGCAACGTCAATATGAAGAGCAAGGACAACTACTTTGTCGGGTTTCCGGCGGCGTGGAATGTGGTAGCGCTGTGCCTGTACATCATCGGGCCGGGGCCGTGGATCACTTTTCTGACGGTGATTGGTCTGGCGTTGCTGACCGTGACCCGGATGAAGTTTCTGCACCCGTTCCGGGTACGCCGGTTCATGCCGATCAACATTGCGGTGACGGCGATCTGGCTGCTGTGCAGCTTGTCGCTGGTACTCAACCATCCGGTGATCAACCCATTGGTGATGGGCTTGTGGTTACTGATGTCGGCGTACTTTCTGGGGATTTGTATCTGGCGCACGGCGCTGGAGTGGTTTGATCGGCCGCAGGTGAAATAGGTCTCCAGAGACCAACAAAAATCCAATGTAGGAGTGAGCCTGCTCGCGATAGCGGTCTGTCAGCTGAATATTTTTGACTGAAAGACCGCTATCGCGAGTAGGCTCACTCCTACAGGGATCTTCATTCAGCGTTTAGTGATCACCACCTCCAGATACTCACTCGGCACCACCAGCGACGCCTCCCCCGCCCGGTTCAAACGGTTGAGCAAATCCGCCAGATCACTTTCCAGCGCCTGCCCGCTCTCCGGCGGCAACGCCGCGAAAGCCTTGTGCACCGGCCCGTACCAATGGCGGAAGATGTCGATGAAGTGCGCGGCCGAGCGATAGCGAAAGTTGAACTCGCGCCGTGTCACGCGCAGCAGAAAATCGCGGTCATCGAAATGTTTGTGCAGCCAGGCATCAGAGCCCCAATTCGACGGCGGCTGAGCACCGGCAGGCGGTGGCAGATGCCGGCCGAGGGTCTTGAACATCTGGCCAACGAAACCTTCCGGCGTCCAGTTGGCCAGACCGATCCGCCCGCCACGGCGACAAACCCGGCCGAGCTCGGCAGCGGCCTTGTCCTGATCCGGTGCGAACATCACGCCAAAGGTCGACAGCACGGCGTCATAGCTCTCGTCGGCGAACGGCAACGCTTCGGCATCGGCCACCTGAAACGTCACGTCCAGATGCTCCGCGCGGGCACGGTCCTGTCCGCGTTCCAGCAGTGCCGCGACGTAATCGGTCGAGGTGACCAGGCAACCGCGCCGCGCCGCCGCCAGCGTTGCATTACCGTTGCCGGCAGCGACATCCAGCACCTGCTCGTCGCAACGCAGGTCGCAGGCTTCGGCGAGGTTTTCGCCGACAATTTGCAGGGTGGTGCCGATCACGGCGTAGTCGCCACTGGCCCAGGCGACTTTCTGGCGTTCCTTCAAGGCAGTCAGATCAATCGGGGTACTCATGACAGTGAGCTCCGCTACAAATTGGATCAGTGATTATTCGGCCGTAGTCGGGTCAATGACCGTCATCACACGCGCCACACTGTTGGCAGGAAAGCCACCAAGCCTTGCATGTTCACGCACCTGCTCTTCATCCGGCGCGATGTACACGCAATAGATTTTGTCTGCGGTGACATAGCTCTGCAGCCATTGCACCTGCGGGCCGAGTTCGCGCAACACGTCACAGGACTTGTGCGACACGGCTTTGAGTTCTGCTTCCGACAGCTTCCCGGCCCCTGGAATCTCGCGTTCAATCACGAATTTCGGCATGGCAACCTCGCGTTCTTGTTATGGGGCAAGGCCGGCAGTGACCCTGCTCACGCACTATCGCGCCGAGACCGCTCGGCGTCCCTGCCAATCGTCTGGCAACCCTGTAAAACCGGGGGTTTGCCGATGAGCGGTGGAAATCTGTAAAGCGTCTGGAACACCTTGAGGATTGCCAAGGTTGGGGGATTGGTTTCTGATGCTCGCTCGCTTCTGCAACGGACTCGACTGATGTCACTGAAACTCGATTGGCTCGCGCATCACATGCATTACAGCGACCGTTATGCTCAATGGATCCACCAACAATTCCCCTACGAATACGTCGACCATCCGCTGGCCGAATGGCAGCGTGAATTTGCCGAGGGCCAAGGCAATGGCGACTGGTCCTGCCTGATCGCCATGGACGGTGAACATCTGCTCGGCGGCGCCGCGCTGGCACGCGATGACCTCGACCTGCGCCCTGATCTCGGACCTTGGCTGGCCTGTGTGTTCGTCAGCCCTGAAGCACGCGGGCAAGGGCTGGCGGAACGTTTGATTGCAGGGATTTGTCAGGAGGCGAAAGGCTGCGGCTTTGCACGCCTGTATCTGCACACACAGAACAAGCAGGACTACTACGCCAAACGCGGCTGGCAGGTCCTGGAGCGTTTTCGCGCCTGGGACAACGAACAATGGCTCATGGTCCGTGACCTCTGAGCCATTGGTGTTGCTGATCAGGCCGCCGGCGCCTTCGCCTCCTGCAACAACTGCTGGATCATCTGCTCTTGCGCTTCATAGCGACCTTCGCCGAAGTGGCTATAACGCACCTGGCCCTTGGCGTCGATCAGGTAATGCGCCGGCCAGTATTGATTGTCGAAGTTGCGCCAGATTGCATAGTTGTTATCGATGGCCACCGGGTAAGTGATGCCGAGCTTTTTCACCTGATCCTTGACGTTGTCGATGATCCGCTCGTAGCCGTATTCCGGGGTGTGTACGCCGATCACCACGAGCCCGTCCTTCTCGTATTTCTTCGCCCAGTCTTTGACGTACGGCAGGGTGTGCTGGCAGTTGATGCAGTCGTAGGTCCAGAAGTCCACCAGCACGACTTTGCCGCGCAGGGCTTCAGCGCTCAGTTCTGGTGAGTTCAGCCATTGCACCGCGCCGGACAGTGACGGCATCGCGCCTTTGCCCTGTTCCATCGGCGAGTCCGCGCGGACTTTGCTGATGAAGTAGTCGACCACTTTCGGCACGTTCTCCAACACGCTTTTCTCGACGCCGGCGACGCTTTCAGAGGAGGTCTTCGCCAACAAGGTTTTGTCGAAGCCGGTAGCAATCACCGCTGCCGTCGCCAGTACCGCAACACCGGCACCACGACGCAACCAACCGGTGAACGGGATCGACGGTTTCAGGCGATTGACCAAACCGCGTCCGGTGAAGATCAACGTACCCAGCGACAGCGCACTGCCGGCGCCGTAGGCCAGCAGCAACAGGCTGGTCTGCGCATTGGCACCTTGCAGCATGGCACCGGTGAGAATCACGCCGAGGATCGGTCCGGCACACGGTGCCCACAATAGTCCCGTGGCCACGCCGAGCATGATCGAACCCATCGGCCCGGCCTTTTTCCGAGTATCCGGGTCGAGGCGATTACCCAGCATCACGAAGGGACGTGTCAGCCAGTCACCGATGCGCGCCGATATCAGCGACAGGGCGAACACACTCATCACGATCAGCGCAATGTAACGGCTGCTGTTGCTGGCCTGGATCACCCATTCGCTACTGACCACGGCGAGGCTGGAGATCAGCGCAAAGGTCAGGGCCATGCCGACGAGGGTCAACAGTATCGAAGCGCGACTGCGTTGGGCGCCGGCAAACAGAAACGGTACCACCGGCAGGATGCAGGGGCTGAGCACGGTCAGCAGACCGCCGAGGAATGCGATGAGGTACATAGTGAGTCACCCTTGATCAATGAATGTGACGAGCCTTCAAACGCTCTGGCTGTCCAGCCAATGGCTCTGCGGCGTACGGCTGGCGCCGTTCTCGGCAAACATCTGGCCCTGCGGTGTGCGGCTGGAACCGTCTGCGGCAAACATCTGGCCCTGCGGTGTGCGGCTGGAGCCGTCCGCTGCGATCAGGCCGTCGCTGCCCTGCTTGGCCACCGGCGTCAGCTGGAAGCAGGTGCTGCTGTGGCAGCTATGCTGTTCAACCGCAGCGTTGGCGTGGGCGGCGACGCCAGCCAGGGAGAAGGCGATGGCGGTCAAAAAGCGCGATACGTTGTTCATGGCTGTTTCCTTCTATAAAGAGTGATGGCTTAGTTGTCGTTGTTGCAGCCGTCAGCGAATTTGCTGTAATCGAGAACGCGGGTCTGACCGGCCGAGTCGAGGTAGGTCATGCGCGCCTCGACAATCCCGCAAGACACCGAGTTGTCCTCTTTCAGCGAGAGCACTTTCTGGATATCCAGGTGGGTGCCGTAGGTGTAGGTTTGCGGGGTGACAGCGGCTTCGGCGCGGGCCGACAGCGTGCAGATGTTCAGCGCGGCGAACAGGCAGGCGGCGATTACGGATTTGTTGTTCATGGCGTTTTCCTCAAGGCTTCAGTGGGTTTGAGCCGAGGCGATCTGTGTGGGCCTCGATGGAGCCTATTTGAGGCCCGCGAGGTATCGCGTCTGTGTCAGGAACAGGCGTGTTTCAATCGCTGTGTATCCCTGCCATCGGGGGATACACAGCGATACAAAACCCTGTAAAAATCGCGTTTTTGCGTTCCCGTGTATCCGTGAACACGGCAGATACACTGCAATACAAAGGCAGGCACGCGAGCCATTGAAGGCTCTATAGACTGCACGGCATTCCCCTTCTACTGAGGCTTGAACCGATGGATCATGTCGATCACATTCTCATCGTCGACGACGACCGCGAGATCCGTGAACTGGTAGGCAACTACCTGAAGAAAAACGGTCTGCGCACCACGGTGGTCGCCGATGGCCGGCAGATGCGCAGCTTTCTCGAAGCCAACACTGTCGACCTGATCGTGCTCGATATCATGATGCCCGGCGACGACGGCCTGCAGTTGTGCCGCGAATTACGGGTGGGCAAACACAAGGCCACGCCGGTGCTGATGCTGACCGCGCGCAACGATGAAACCGACCGCATCATCGGCCTGGAAATGGGCGCCGACGATTACCTGACCAAACCGTTCGCCGCCCGCGAATTGCTCGCGCGGATCAACGCCGTGCTGCGCCGCACGCGGATGCTGCCACCGAATCTGGTGGTCACCGAGGCCGGGCGCTTGCTGGCCTTCGGTCGTTGGCAACTGGACACCTCGGCCCGTCACTTGCTGGACAAGGACGGCACCATGGTCGCCCTCAGCGGCGCCGAATACCGTTTATTGCGAGTGTTCCTCGATCACCCGCAACGGGTACTCAGCCGCGATCAACTGCTCAATCTGACCCAGGGCCGTGACGCTGATCTGTTCGACCGCTCGATCGATTTGCTGGTCAGCCGTTTGCGCCAGCGTCTGCTGGATGATGCGCGCGAGCCGGCGTACATCAAGACCGTGCGCAGCGAGGGTTACGTGTTCTCGTTGCCGGTCGAAATTCTCGGTGCCCCGGCATGAGCGTCAACCTGCACTGGCCGCGCACCCTCGCCTCGCGCCTGTCGCTGATTTTCCTGATCGGCCTGCTGCTCGCTCAGGCGCTCTCGTTCGGCGCGCAGTATTACGAGCGTTACCAGAGTGCGAAAAACACCATGCTCGGCAATCTGGAAACCGACGTGTCGACCTCGATTGCGATCCTCGATCGCTTGCCTGCCGAAGAGCGTCCTGACTGGCTCGAGCGTCTGGCGCGAAGAAATTATGGCTACCTGTTGAGCGAAGGTGAACCGGGCACACCAATCGAGGCCGGTGATGTGCCGGTGGCTGTCACCTCGATCACCGAAGCCATTGGTGAACGCTATCCGCTGACTTTCACTGATATCCCCGGGCCGAAGAAACACTTCCAGGGCCATCTGCGCCTGAGCGACGGCAGCCCGGTGACCATCGACGTGCGCCCCGCCATGGTCCCGTTGTCACCGTGGTTGCCGGCGGTCTTGCTCGGTCAACTGGCGTTGATGCTCGTCTGCACCTGGCTGGCGGTGCGCATTGCGGTTCGCCCCCTGACCCGTCTGGCCAACGCCGTGGAAACCCTCGACCCCAACGCCCACCCGATCAACCTCGACGAAAGCGGCCCGAACGAAGTGGTCTACGCGGCGCGGGCGTTCAACACGATGCAGGCGCGCATCGCCGCCTACCTCAAGGAACGCATGCAACTGCTGGCGGCAATTTCCCATGACCTGCAAACGCCGATCACGCGGATGAAACTGCGCGCCGAACTGATGGACGATTGCGTCGAGAAAGACAAGCTGTGGAATGACCTCAGCGAGATGGAACATCTGGTGCGCGAAGGCGTGGCCTATGCGCGCAGCATCCATGGCTCGACCGAGGAAAGCCGCCGCACCAACATGGATTCCTTCCTCGAAAGCCTGGTGTTCGACTATCAGGACATGGGCAAGCAGGTGCAACTGGTCGGCAAGAGTGCGGCGGTCATCGACACCCGTCCTCATGCATTGCGCCGAGTGCTGGTGAACCTCACCGACAACGCACTGAAGTTCGCCGGCGCCGCCGAAGTCTGGGTCGAAGCCAACAAGGGCAGCCTAGCGATCACCGTCATGGACCGTGGCCCGGGCATCGCCGATGCCGAACTGGCGCAGGTGCTGCAACCGTTCTACCGCGTGGAAAACTCACGCAATCGCGATACCGGCGGCACCGGACTGGGCTTGGCCATCGCCCAGCAACTGGCCATGGCGTTGGGCGGCTCGTTGACCTTGAGCAACCGCGAGGGCGGCGGGTTGTGCGCGGAACTGAAACTCCCTCTCAATCTTTGAACGCTACATAACCCCTGTAGGAGTGAGCCTGCTCGCGATTGCGTCCTTCCAGTCAACCCGCATTGAATTGAAGGACGCAATCGCGAGCAGGCTCACCCCTACAATGGCTTGCTATCCATTCAAGCTATGCCGATCACCTGGTCCTCATGCATCTGCCGCAACAACACCAGACCGTTGTCCACGAACGACTTGCTGGCGGGCTGCCCGGCCTCCTGCGCCAGAGCTTGCAACTGCTCGCGCCCGGTCAATGGCGCAAACTCGCTGATGCGCTGCAACAACCGCCAAGCCAACGGACTCAGTTCGGAAAACTTCACACTCCAGTCCGTCGCACGCCGTACCAGCAACAGCGTCGGTTGCGCCGGTGGTGTGGCGGGTTGATGGTTTGGATCAAGTTCATGCACCGGCCAGACATACGCCAACGGCCAGGCCAGTGCCGAGATCAGCAACGGGCGTTCCAGCAATAACGCCGGATCGGTCGGCGGCAGCGCTTGGGCATCAGATTGCTGCAAAATCATCTCGACCCATTCGTAATGCGCCAGCTCTAGCAGAAACCCCGGCCACTGACCTTCGCGCAACACCTGCGGTTGCGTGGCCAGGTAGTCGAGAAAGGTTTCGGCAATCTCGCCAAACTTCGGCGTCTGCGCCCGCCAGTCGCGCAAAAAGCCGCGCACCAGCAAACTCCAGCGTTGCTCACCGATGATGCGGATCAACACCGGAAACGTGCCGCTCAACAGTTGCGATACGTTGTTGAACACCAGATCGCGATAGACGTTAACCCGCGCCGCATTCATTTCGGCCGGTGGCGATTGATGTTCGGGATCACGCAAATATCGGGTAAGCGCCTGTTGTTGCAGTATCAGGTTATCCACGATGGTTGCCCCCCGACTGCAAGTGGCGAATGGTCTGCAACTCGACGACCAATTCGGAAAACGCCGGAAAGTTGAAATCCCGCTCGAGCAAGGTCGGCTGCGCGCCAAACCGCGCATAGGCCTCGGCCAGCAGTGACCACACTGCCGGTTTTACCGAGGCACCGTGGGTGTCGATTTTCAACGTATCAGACTCATCGAAATGCCCGGCCACATGCATGCCGACCACCCGGCCCGGCTCGATAGCGGCGAAAAACGATTGCGGATCGAAGCCGTGGTTGATCGCGTTGACGTACACATTGTTGACGTCCAGCAGCAGGTCACAATCGGCCTCACGCAGCACGGCGTTGGTAAAAGTCACTTCATCCATATCCTGACGGGGGGCGGCGTAGTAGGAGACGTTTTCCACGGCCAGACGCCGACCAAGAATGTCCTGAGCCTGACGGATTCGCGCGGCGACGTGGCGCACTGCCTCTTCGGTGAACGGCAACGGCAGCAAGTCGTAAAGATGCCCGTCATCACTGCAATAACTCAGGTGTTCGCTGTACAGCGGCACGTTGTAATGGTCGAGAAACACCCGCACTTCCTGCAGGAATTCGACATCCAGCGGCGCGGATCCGCCAAGTGACAGCGACAAGCCGTGACAGGACAACGGGTAGCGTTCAGCCAGTTCACGCAACGCCGCGCCATGGGCACCGCCGACGCCGATCCAGTTTTCCGGAGCGACTTCGAGAAAGTCGAAATCGCCGGTGCGGGCAGCTTGCAGGTCTTTCAGCAGGCCACGGCGCAAACCGAGGCCGACGCTGGGTTGCGGTAATAAGGGAAGCGTTTCCATGGGATGTACCTCAGCAGTGGTTTTGCCGAGTTGAACTGCCGGCTGTATCACCGCTGTGTGCAAATGACTGGACATTTGCAGCACTGTGTATCCCGCGATGACGGCGATACACGGTGATACAGACTCACTGCCGATCAATATTGTGGGAGCGAGCCTGCTCGCGAAAGCGTCGGCACTGCCAATATAAGAATTGCCTGAAATGCCACCTTCGCGAGCAGGCTCGCTCCCACAGGTTTTCGTTGTTCACAAATACAGCGCCAGTCCCGGACCGGGGCTAGACTCTTTTATGACCCAGTCGAGGGGGCCGCAGGACGTCAGCCGTGCCCTGCCCAACTCCGTGACCACCGCCCGGTGGCGCACGCCTCGACCCTCGACGCCGCCGGACCGTGATCCTGTTTCAGGAGCACACATGATGGACGAGGCGAAGCTCAACCAATTCATGGGCAAACTGGTCAACGACATGGGCGGCGCGGCGATGCTGGCCAATGTCATCGTCGGCGAAGAACTCGGCTTGTACCGGGCCATGGCCGACAGTCAGCCGATCAGCGCTGATGCCCTCGCCGCCAAAACCACCTGCAACCCGCGTCTGGTGCGCGAATGGCTTAGCGCTCACGCGGCGTCCGGCTATATGGAGCATCACGACGGCCAGTTCCGTTTGCCGGAAGAACAGGCGCTGGCCTTGGCCGTCGAGGACTCGCCGGTGTACGTCGCTGGCGGTCTCGGCGTGGTGGCATCGTTTTTCCATGACAAGGACAAACTGGTCAAAGCCATGCGCGGCAACGGCGCCCTGCCTTGGGGCGACCACCACCCGTGCATGTTCACCGGCACCGAGCGATTCTTCCGGCCCGGCTACAAAGGTCACCTGATCGCCGAATGGCTGCCGGCGCTGGAGGGTGTGGTGGCGAAACTCGAGGAAGGCGCGAAAGTCGCCGACATCGGCTGCGGCCATGGCGCCTCAACGGTGATCATGGCTCAGGCCTTCCCCAACTCGCGTTTCGTCGGCTACGACTACCACGCACCCTCGATCACTGTCGCCACCCAGCGCGCCGAGGAAGGCGGGGTCAGCAGCCGGGCGAAGTTCTTCCAGGGCTCGGCGAAGAGCTACCCCGGCAACGACTACGACCTGATCTGCTATTTCGACTGCCTGCACGACATGGGCGACCCGGTCGGCGCCGCCCGTCACGCCTATGACTCGCTGAAAGACGACGGCACGGTATTGCTGGTCGAGCCGTTCGCCAACGACACGCTGGACGACAACATCAACCCGGTCGGGCGGCTGTTCTATGCGGCCTCGACGTTTATCTGCACCCCGAACTCGCTGTCGCAGGAAGTCGGCCTCGGCCTGGGCGCGCAGGCGGGGGAAATGCGTTTGCGCAAAGTGTTTGTCGAGGCCGGGTTCAAGCACTTTCGTCGGGCTACGCAAACACCGTTCAACCTGATTCTGGAGGCCCGCAAGTAACCCGCGCGGGTCGCGTGCTAACCTGCTGGCATCGTCCTTCTCCGGAGCGCTGACCATGCTCGACAGCCCGACCCGCGAACACCTCGACACGCTCCAGCAAGTAATGGCGGACGGCGATTTCCTCGTATTGACCGGAGCCGGTATCAGCACGCCGTCGGGCATTCCGGATTACCGCGACAGCGACGGTGTGCGTCGTGGCCGGCAACCGATGATGTACCAGGAATTCCTTGCCGCCCCTGAATCGCGCCGCCGCTATTGGGCGCGGGCCATGCTCGGTTGGCCGAGGGTGCGTCAGGCGCAGCCGAATGCGGCTCATGAGGCATTGGCCGGTTTGCAGCGCCATGGCCTGATCAGCAACTTGATCACCCAGAACGTCGACACCCTGCACGATCAGGCCGGCAGTCAGGATGTCATTGAGCTGCATGGCAGCCTGCATCGCGTTCTGTGTCTGGATTGCGGTCAGCGCAGCGAGCGCGATTCGATTCAACAATTGATGGAACGGCAAAATCCGTATCTGGCCGGGGTCGATGCCGTGCAGGCACCGGACGGCGACACCCTGCTCGATCCGGCGTTCGAGGCGCGTTTTCAGGTGCCGCACTGCCCGCATTGCGCTGGCGAGCGGATGAAACCGGACGTGGTGTTTTTCGGTGAAAACGTCGCGCAGCCCACGGCGGCTCGGGCGATGGCGGCGGCAGAAAATGCAGGGGGGATGTTGGTGGTGGGGTCGTCGTTGATGGCGTATTCGGCGTTTCGTTTGTGCCGGGTGATTGCCGATCGCGGTAAGCCGCTGATTGCGATCAATCTGGGCAAGACCCGCGCGGATGATTTGCTGGATTTGAAGATTGAAGCGTCGTGTGAACAGCTTTTACCCCTGTTGGTCAGGGGGCTGGATCGTTGAGTTGCTGCATTCTGCGCTCGACTCAGGACCCAGGCCCCTCACCCCAGCCCTCTCCCAAAGGAGAGGGAGCTGACCGAGTTGTCTGGGCTGAATACTGCGACCTGAAAATGCTGAGTCGAGCTCACAATCTGAATAACCACGATCAGCTCCCTTCCCCCTAACACTAGGCCTCGCCCTCGCCCAAGGGAAAGGGAACTGACCGAGTTGTTCTCAAGCAATACATCGACCTGTAAATTTCGAGTCGAACCCATCTTTTGAAATGCCCCGATCAGCTCCCTTCCCCCTCGCCCCCCTGGGGGAGAGGGTTGGGGTGAGGGGGTAGATCTCACAGTCGCCCGAGATCTTCAGCCTTGAGAATATCGAACAACGCCTGCGCCGCCGCTGAAAGCTCATTTCCCGGTTCAGTCAGCACGCCGATGGCCCGCTCCACCGAATCATCCAGCGTCAGACAGTGGGCGCCCAGCTCCTGCATCTGCTCGGCGCACAATGCCGGGACGGCACTGACACCCAGCCCACTGGCAACCATGCGCCCGACCGTCGCCAATTGATGGCTTTCAAATTCCACCGGCAACTTCATGCCGCGAGCCTGCAAGTGCTCTTCGAGCATCACCCGCACTGTCGACGGCCGCTGCAAGGTGATAAACGGTTCCTGCAGCAACGTTTGCCAATCGATCTCGCCGCGCTGCGCCAGTGGCGAATCCTTCGACACCACTGCGACGAAGCGATCCATGTATAACGGCGTAAACGTCATTGAGGTGTTCTGCATCGGCTCGAACGCCACGCCCAGTTCAACCTGGCGATCCCGGACCATTTCCAGCACTTGCTCGTTGATCACGTCATTGACCGTGACGTTGACGTTCGGATAGCGCGCGCGAAAGGTCTTGAGGATCGGCGGCAGCAGATTGCCGGCAAACGACGGCATCGCCGCCAGCGTCACCCGCCCGCGCTGCAAGCTGAAGCGCTGACGCATTTCGTCTTCGGCGTTATCCCAGTCGGCAATCAGCCGTCGCGCCAGTGGCAGCAAGGATTCGCCTTCGGCCGTCAGCGCGACGTTGCGTGTATTGCGGCTGAACAGGCGACCGCCCAGGCCCTCCTCCAGCGCTTTGATGGTCAGGCTCAATGCCGATTGCGACAGGTGCAGGCGCTCGCAAGCCACGGCGAAGCTCAGGCTCTGGGCCACGGCGAGGAAGGCGCGGATCTGTTTGATGGTCATACTCGCTTCGCTCCAGTTGTAAGCTACAAGCGTTAAGCGACAAGCCATGATGATCGTTCCCACGCTCCTGCGTGGGAACGATCAAAGCAGCACGCCATAACGCGACTATTGAGCTTTATCAATCAATCGACATTAAAAATCAACTTAACAAATATATCCACCAGCGCGACACTCCAACCATTCGGCTAGCCAGCCGCCCGCAAATAATAAAAGAGGTGCATATGGCAGGTTTCGACAAGCGCGTGAGTTCCTACGAGGAAGCCCTGGCCGGGCTTGAGGACGGCATGACCGTCATCGCCGGCGGCTTCGGTCTGTGCGGCATTCCGGAAAACCTGATCGCCGAGATCAAACGCAAAGGCACCCGCGACCTCACCGTCGTCTCCAACAACTGCGGCGTCGACGGTTTCGGCCTCGGCGTGCTGCTCACCGACCGTCAGATCAGCAAAGTCATCGCCTCTTATGTCGGCGAGAACAAACTGTTCGAAGAGCAACTGCTCAAGGGCGACATCGAAGTCATCCTGACCCCGCAAGGCACCCTCGCCGAGAAAATGCGCGCGGGCGGCGCCGGCATTCCGGCCTTCTTCACCGCCACCGGCGTCGGCACCCCGGTTGCAGAGGGCAAGGAAGTGCGTGAGTTCAAGGGTCGCAAGTACCTGATGGAAGAATCCATCACCGGCGACTTCGCCATCGTCAAAGGCTGGAAAGCCGACCACTTCGGCAACGTCGTCTACCGTCACACCGCGCAGAACTTCAACCCGCTGGCCGCCACCGCCGGCAAGATCACCGTGGTTGAAGTCGAAGAAATCGTCGAACCCGGCGAACTCGATCCATCGCAGATCCACACCCCGGGCATCTACGTCGATCGGGTCATTTGCGGCACGTTCGAAAAACGCATCGAACAGCGCACCATCCGCAAATAATTCAGGCTGACGGAGAATAAAAACATGGCACTTACCCGCGAACAAATGGCTCAGCGCGTCGCCCGCGAAATGCAGGACGGCTTTTATGTGAACCTCGGCATCGGCATTCCGACCCTGGTCGCCAACTACATTCCCGAAGGCATGGAGGTCATGCTGCAATCGGAAAACGGCCTGCTCGGCATGGGCCCGTTTCCGACTGAAGACACCATTGATGCCGACATGATCAACGCCGGCAAACAAACGGTGACCGCGCGCATCGGCGCGTCGATTTTCAACTCCGCCGAGTCCTTTGCGATGATTCGCGGCGGCCATGTCGACCTGACCGTGCTCGGCGCGTTCGAAGTCGACGTCGAAGGCAACATCGCCTCGTGGATGATCCCCGGCAAACTGGTCAAGGGCATGGGCGGCGCGATGGACCTGGTTGCCGGCGCCGACAACATCATCGTGATCATGACCCACGCATCGAAGGATGGTGAGTCGAAACTGTTGGCCAAATGCAGCCTGCCGCTGACTGGCGCGGGCTGCATCAAGCGCGTGCTGACCGACCTCGCCTACCTGGAAATCGAAAATGGCGCTTTTGTCCTCAAGGAACGCGCACCTGGCGTCAGCGTCGAGGAAATCGTCGCCAAAACCGCTGGTAAACTGATCGTCCCGGATCACGTACCGGAAATGCAGTTCGCTGCCCAGTGAGGAATTCGAAAATGCAAGACGTCGTAATTGTTGCCGCCACGCGTACCGCGATCGGCAGTTTCCAGGGTTCGCTGGCCAGCGTGTCCGCCGTTGATCTGGGCGCGGCGGTGATCCGTCAGTTGCTCGAACAAACCGGTCTGGACGGTGCGCAGGTCGATGAAGTGATCATGGGCCAGGTGTTGACCGCCGGCGCTGGCCAGAACCCGGCGCGCCAGTCGGCGATCAAGGCTGGCTTGCCCCACGCCGTACCGGCGCTGACCCTGAACAAAGTGTGCGGTTCGGGCCTCAAGGCCCTGCACCTCGGCGCACAGGCGATCCGTTGCGGCGACGCTGATGTGATCATCGCCGGCGGCCAGGAAAACATGAGCCTGTCCAACTACGTGATGCCGGGCGCACGCACCGGTCTGCGCATGGGCCACGCGCAAATCGTCGACACCATGATCAGTGACGGTCTGTGGGATGCGTTCAACGATTACCACATGGGCATCACTGCCGAGAATCTGGTCGACAAATATGAGATCAGCCGTGAGCAGCAGGACGCCTTCGCTGCCGCGTCGCAGCAGAAAGCCGCTGCAGCGATTGAGGCCGGTCGCTTTGTCGATGAGATCACCCCGATCCTGATCCCGCAGCGCAAAGGCGATCCGGTTGCGTTCAAGGTCGACGAACAACCACGTGGTGATACCACCGCCGATTCCCTGGCGAAACTGCGCCCGGCGTTCAAAAAGGACGGCAGCGTTACCGCCGGTAATGCTTCGTCGTTGAACGACGGCGCCGCGGCTGTAATCCTGATGAGTGCCGAAAAAGCCAAATCCCTCGGCCTGCCGGTTCTGGCAAAAATCGCCGCCTACGCCAACGCCGGCGTTGATCCGGCAATCATGGGCATCGGCCCGGTGTCGGCCACCCGCCGCTGCCTCGACAAGGCTGGCTGGAACATCGACCAGCTCGACCTGATCGAAGCCAACGAAGCCTTCGCCGCGCAATCGCTGGCCGTGGCCAAGGATCTGCAATGGGATCTGGACAAGGTCAACGTCAACGGCGGCGCCATTGCGCTGGGCCATCCGATCGGTGCCTCGGGTTGCCGCGTGTTGGTGACCCTGCTGCATGAAATGATCAAGCGTGATGCGAAAAAGGGTCTGGCGACCCTGTGCATTGGCGGCGGTCAGGGTGTGGCGCTGGCGCTGGAACGCGCATAACCAGAGTTCAACAGTGAATGGCGGATCCACGACATCCGCCGCTTGCTGGCAACAAAAACCCGGTGCGACTTGCGTTGCACCGGGTGTTTTTTTGCCTGTTCGAAATGTGCTTTGAATGTTCCGGCGCCTTCGCGAGCAGGCTCGCTCCCACAGGGAATGCATTTCAAAATGTGGGAGCGAGCCTGCTCGCGAAGAGGCCAGCCCGGCCAGCGAAAATCTAAGGTTTGCGCAGCAAATAGGTATCCATGATCCACCCATGCTCGGCCCGCGCCTTTTTGCGCACCCGCTCGATCTCATCGGCGACATCCGCCAGCCTGCCACTGATCAGAATCTCGTCCGGCGTGCCCAGGTAAGCGCCCCAATAAATCTGAGTCTGCAGATCGGCGACCCGCTGATACGAATCTTCAGCATCGAGCATCACCACCAGACTGTCCGCATCACTCACCTGCCCCGCTGCCAAACGCCGCCCGGTGGTGATTTCAATGGAATGGCCGATCGTGTTCAGCGGCACCTTGTGTTGCGCCGCCAGCGCCTGAACACTGGTGATCCCGGGAATCACCTCAAACTCGAAGGCGCACGCGCCCGACGCCAGAATCGCCTGGAGGATGCGCACGGTGCTGTCGTACAACGCCGGGTCGCCCCACACCAGGAACCCGCCGCACTGGCCGTCAGACAATTGGTCATTGATCAGCCGCTCGAAGGTCTGCTGCTTGGCACGGTTCAACTCATCGACACTGGCCGTATAGTCGACATCGCCGCGTTCGCGTTCCGGGCTGTGGGCTTCGACGAAGCGATAGTCGGGCTCGTCGATGTAGCGCTCACAGATCTCGCGGCGCAGGTCGATCAGCTTGCCCTTGCTCTGGCCTTTATCCATCAGAAAGAACACATCGACCCGGTTCAGCGCCTTTACGGCCTGCATCGTGATGTAGTCGGGATTGCCGGCACCAATGCCGATCACCAGCAGTTGTTTCATCACAAAGCTCCTTTAAGACACAGGCGCCAGCGCCCGGTGAAGCGTAGTTCGAGCATCGACAGCGGTTCGACATCAATGTCATGAAATGCCGAACCGCGCATCACGTGGATCAGCGCGGCGCGGATAACAAACGGATGCGTCACCGCCACCACATGCCCCGACGTGGCTTGCAGGCCAGTCAGCCACTGCGCCACGCGTTCACACAACTGCGCCACCGACTCACCACCATGGGGCGTGGCGTGGAGATCTTCCAGCCAGGCCTGCAGCGCGGCGTCTTCCGAGCGCTGCAGATCCTTGATCGACATCCCGTGCCAACGGCCCCAGTCACAATCGCGCAGCGCGTCATCCACTTGCGCATCCGCACCAAAGCATGCCGCCGTCTGTTGCGTGCGCAGTTCCGGCGCGCAAATCAAGCGCCGCGAGGCATCGAAACAGTCGGCCAATGCACCCGACGCCAATCCACTATTTTCAACAGGCTCATTCGTAGGAAAACACGCCAATTTCTGTGCGACGGTTCGCGCATGGCAAATCAATGTCAAACGAGTGGTCTGCACAGGGAACGCTCCGGTAGGCCTTCATGAAAATCAACGACGCGAAGCCGTTCTGTGGGCAATTGTGCCGTAAACCGAGGGTTGCGGGGCGGCAGGATAGCCACCGGCAAAAACTGACGACGGCAGGAATACGGCAATATCTGACAGCGTTGTGGGCAATGGACTACAAGCCCTGTCGAATTCCGTGTAGCCCTTGTTACACGGGCACCTCGCTCCATTTTGGCGCTGTTTCAACACGCTGAAAAATTCACTAGACATGTAACGTCAGTTACATAAATACTGTTTTAACGGATTATGAAGCGAATTCAACACCCTCCATCCAGCAGGAGCCCGGATGCCCCCTCTCAGAGACCTGATCACCGATCCCGGCCTGGATCTTACGCCGTCGGAGCGCAAAGTCGTTCGCGCCTTGCTGGATCAGTACCCACGCAACGGTCTGGGGCCGATGGCGCGTCTGGCCGAACATGCCGGCGTCAGCGATCCGACCATTGTGCGGCTGGTGAAAAAACTTGGTTTCGGTGGTTATGCCGAATTCCAGGATGCCCTGCTCAGCGACATGGATCATCGTCTGCGCTCGCCGCGCACGCTGTTGCAACCGCGTGCCCATCAGCACAAGGACGATGCCTGGAGCCACTATCTGGGCGACAGTCATCGCCTGCTGGTCGAAACCCAATCCCTGACCCAACCCGAAGACGTGCGCATTCTCACCGACTGGCTGCTTGATGCCCGGCATCAGGTGTACTGCTTCGGCGGGCGCTTCAGCAGTCTGATGGCCACTTATCTACTCAACCACCTGCGCCTGCTGCGCCCCGGTTGCTTCGCTTTGGAAGACAACGCGCAACTGCCCGATCGCCTGTTCGATCTGCAACGTCAGGACGTCGTGCTGGTGTTCGATTATCGCCGTTATCAAACCCAGGCCTTGCGGGTCGCCAGTGCGGCGAAAAACAACAATGCGCGAGTGGTGCTGTTCACCGATATCTATGCCTCGCCGCTGCGCGAACTGGCCGACCTGATCATCAGCGCTCCGGTCGAATCGGCCTCGCCGTTCGACACCATGGTCCCGGCGCTGGCTCAGGTCGAAGCACTGATTGCCTGCCTGACCCTGCGCACCGAAAACCTCGCCGATCGCCTGGAAGGCATCGATGCCCTGCGCAATGACTTCAACACCCACCTGCTGGAGGATAAATAAGGATGTTCAGCCTTCCCCACCGCTCGCCGCGGGACTTGCCGTTTGTTACCGATCACACCGCACTGTTGCTGGTGGACATGCAGCGTGCCTGGCTCGAACCGCAGTTCGACGCGCACCTCAATGGGCCTGACGCCGAGTACTTCCTGACCCGCGCGCACATGCAGGTGGTGCCCAACCAACGTCGCTTGCTCAGTGCTTTTCGCGAGGCGCGGCAGAATGTACTGCACACCATTATCGAAAGCCTTACCGCCGATGGCCGCGACCGCTCGCTCGATCACAAGCTCTCGGACATGCACCTGCCCAAAGGCAGCGTGCAGGCGCGGATCATTGAAGACCTGAGCCCGGTGGAAAACGAAATCGTCCTGCCGAAGACCTCGTCCGGGGTGTTCAACTCGACCAACATCGATTACGTGCTGCGCAATCTGCAAACCCGTCACCTGATCATCGCCGGTATCGTCACCGACCAATGCGTCGACATGGCTGTGCGCGACGCCGCCGACCGTGGCTATCTGGTCACGCTGGTCGAGGACGCTTGCGCCACTTACAGTGCCGAACGCCATCACGCCTGCCTAAATGCAATCAAGGGTTACTGCTGGATCACCGACACCGACACCGTGCTCGCCCGCCTGCAGGAGATGCGGCCATGAGCACGCGCCTGACGCCGCTGCCGATGACCACGCTGGTCACCACCGACCTGATCGGCATCACCCGTGGTCGCTCGTTTCCCACCGATGAGCTTGAGCATTACCAGGCTGCCGGTTGCGGCTGGGTGCCGGCCAACAGTGCGTTGACGCCGCAGGACATCATTGCTTCGACCAATCCGTGGGGCGCTTATGGCGACCTGCGGTTGATTCCCGATCTGAGCAGCCGCGTCAGCGTCGGCAACGGCCCGGACGCCAACGCCCCGGCACTGGATTTCATCCACGGCGATATTCGCGAAACCGATGGCCGCCCATGGGGCGCCTGCCCGCGCACGCTGCTGCGCGATGAAATCGAGCGTTATCGCGATGAGCTGGGCTTGCAGGTCAACGCCGCGTTCGAACATGAATTCAACCTGCACGCCGGTTTTGCCGAGCACTTGGCGTTTTCCCTCGAAGCCCAGCGTCAGGGCGCCGAGTTCGGCGGCTGGCTGCTCAGCGCCTTGCGCGCCGGCGGTGTCGAGCCGGAAATGTTTCTGCCCGAATACGGCAAGCACCAATACGAAATCACCTGCCGCCCGACGCTCGGCGTGGCGGCGGCGGATCGCGCCGTCAATGTGCGCGAGATCACCCGTGAGATCGCTCGGCAAATGGGTCTGGATCTGAGCTTCGCGCCGAAGACCGCCGCCGACGCGGTGTGCAACGGCGTGCACCTGCACGTCAGCCTGCTCGATCTTGGCGGTCAGCCGATGCTTTACGACGCTGGCACCAGCAACGGTCTGTCGAGTCTCGGCCAGCATTGGGCAGCGGGGATCCTGCATTACCTGCCGGCACTCTGTGCTTTCACCGCACCGACGCCGGTGTCGTACGAGCGCTTGCAGCCGCATCACTGGAGCGCGTCTTACGCTTGTCTGGGTCAACAGAACCGCGAGGCGGCGCTGCGCATCTGCCCGACCGTGACCCTCGGCGGCAAATCCGTGGCCCAGCAGTTCAACCTCGAATTCCGCGCCATGGACGCCACCGCCTCGCCGCATCTGGCCATGGCCGCCCTGTTGATCGCCGGACGGCTGGGCATCGAACAGCGTCTGGCGCTGAATGCGATCACCGATGAAATTCCCGATTCACTCAACGACGAGCAACGCCAGGCGCGGGGCATCGTTGCCCTGCCCGCCTCGCTGGCCCAGGCGCTGGATTGCCTGCGCAACAGTGGCGCCTTCACTGCATGGCTGCCCAAGCCGTTGCTCGACACCTATTACGCCCTGAAAACCGAGGAACTGGCGCTGACGGAACAGCTCTCGCCCGCTGACTTGTGTGAGCACTATGCACGCCTGTACTGAATCCACCGAGTTGGGGTTGTACACCCGACCGGCCTACAACCTGAGCCGCGTCGACTCGACGCACCCGGTGATTCTGGTGTGCGAACACGCCAGCCGCTACATCCCCGAGGCCCTGAACAATCTGGGCCTGGACGCTGCCGCCGCTGCTGAACACATCGCTTGGGACATTGGTGCACTGCAACTGGCTGAACAGCTATCGGAGAGGCTCGGCGCCACCCTGTTGAGCGCCAATTATTCGCGCCTGCTGATCGATCTGAACCGGCCCCGCCACGCCCCGGACAGCATTCCGGCGCAGAGCGAGATTTATCAGGTGCCGGGCAACCGCGAGCTGGACGAAGCCACCCGCGAATACCGCCGTCAGACCCTGTTCAAGCCGTTTCACGCGCGCTTGCAAACCTTGATCGACGAGCGTGTTGCTCAGGGCCAGGCAGTGCGTGTGGTGGGGATTCACAGTTTCACTCCGGTGTATTACGGCCAGCCGCGACCGCTGGAAGCCGGCGTGCTGTTCGGTCAGGCCAAGGCCTACGCGCAACGTTTGCTCGATGGACTCGGCGAACACCCGCTGAAAGTGGCCGGTAATCAGCCGTACAGGATTGATCCGCTGGGCGACATGACCGTGCCGGTACACGGCGATGCCCGTGGCCTCGACTCAGTGTTGATCGAGGTGCGCAACGACTTGCTGCGCAGCCCCGAAGCCGTATCGCGCTGGGCCGGATACCTCGCGCCATTGCTGTAATGAAAGACTGCTGACGCTGTAAACGATGGACCGATAACAACTAAAACGACCGACTGGCTGACAAGGAGTTGCGCTTCATGGAAATTGAAGAATTCGGCTACAAGCAAGAGTTGAAACGTAGCCTTACGCTGACCGACCTGGTGGTGTACGGGATGATCTTCATGATCCCCATCGCCCCGTTCGGGGTGTATGGCTACGTCAACGCCGAGGCCCCGGGGATGGTGCCGCTGGCGTACATCATCGGCATGGTGGCGATGCTGTTCACCGCGCTGAGTTACGGCAGCATGGCCAAGGCCTTTCCGATCGCAGGTTCGGTGTATTCCTACGCGCAACGCGGCCTCAATCAGCACGTCGGCTTCATTGCCGGCTGGCTGATGCTGCTGGACTATCTGCTGATCCCGCCGCTGCTTTACGTCTACGCGGCGATGGCGCTGAACCACTTGTACCCGGACATTCCGAAAGTCGGCTTCATTCTGGCGTTCCTGGTCAGCGCGACCTTCGTCAACCTGCGCGGCATCACCTTTACCGCTCGGATGAACATCATCTTCCTGCTGGCGCAACTGGTGGTACTCGGCATCTTCCTGTTCTACGCGTGGAATGCCCTGCACGACGGTGGCGGTAACGGCGAACTGACCCTGGCGCCGCTGTATCACCCGGAAACCTTCAACTTCGCCATGCTGATGCAAGCGGTGTCGATTGCGGTGCTGTCGTTCCTCGGTTTTGATGCGATCTCCACCCTCGCCGAAGAAATCAAAGGGGATCCGGGCAAGAGCGTCGGCAAAGCGGCGCTGATCACTCTGGTAGTGATGGGCGTGATTTTCGTCGCGCAAACCTGGATCGCCACCGATCTGGCGGCAGGTATGGGCTTCAAATCCGCCGACACCGCGTTCTATGAAATCGCCGAAATCGCCGCCGGCAGCTGGCTGGCGACCCTGACCGCTGTCGCCACGGCATTGGCCTGGGGCGTGGCCGTGGCCATCACCTCGCAAGCCGCCGTCTCGCGTCTGCTGTTCGGCATGGCCCGCGACGGCAAACTGCCGAAAGTGCTGGCCAAGGTGCACCCGAAACACAACACGCCGTTCCTGAGCATTTATCTGGTGGCGGTGCTGTCGCTGGTGATCTGCTACCTGTTCATCAACTCGGTCGACACCCTGACCTCGCTGGTCAACTTCGGCGCGCTCAGCGGCTTCATGCTGCTGCACCTGACAGTGATCAACTACTACTGGCGTCGGCAAAAGTCCGGTCAGGTCGTGCGTCACCTGATCTGCCCGGTGATCGGCTTCATCATCGTCGCGGCCATCATGTACAACATGGGCGTCGATGCGCAGAAACTCGGGCTGATCTGGATCGCACTGGGTCTGGTGTACCTGTTCTTCCTCAACAAACTCGGCGCCAGCACCGCGCTGCCCGACCCGAGCAACGGCTGACAAGAAAAAGAGCGGCGTCTGACAACAAATCAGGCGACCGCCGATTTATCGCGTGGAAACCGACAGTGATAGTCAGGTTCGGCGACTTTGCCGAACCTTTTGATACAGGAGTACATCCATGCTGGTCTTACGCCCAGTCGAACAGACTGATCTGCCCCAGCTCCAACAATTGGCCCGCGACAGTCTGGTGGGCGTGACCTCCCTGCCGGACGACAGCGAACGCCTGCGCGAGAAAATCGCCGGTTCCTGCGCCTCGTTCGCCAGCGCGGCAGAGGCTAACGGCCCGGAGAATTACTTCTTTGTGCTGGAAGATCTGGATGATCATAGCCTGCGCGGCTGCTCGGAGATTCTCGCGACGGCGGGTTTCGAAGAGCCGTTCTACAGCCTGCGCAATCGCCATTTCACCAGTGCGTCCCGCGAGCTGAACATCGAACACGGCGTGCCGGCGCTGTCGCTGTGCCACGACCTCAACGACCACACGCTGCTGCGCGGCTTTCACATCGACGCCAATCTGGTGCGCACGCCGTTTTCCGAGTTGCTGTCACGCGCGCGCCTGTTGTTCATCGCCGCCCATGCGCCGCGCTTTGCCGAGGCGGTGATTACCGAAATCGTCGGCTACAGCGACGAGGCCGGCAACTCACCGTTTTGGGATGCGCTGGGCAAACATTTCTTCGACCTGCCCTACGCGGAGGCCGAACGGCTGTGCGGGTTGCAGAGCCGCACCTTTCTCGCCGAACTGATGCCGCAATACCCGATTTACGTGCCGATGCTGCCGCAAGCGGCGCAAGACTGTATCGGTCGTATCCACCCGGACGGTCAGGAAGCGTTCGACATCCTTGAGCGTGAAGGCTTCGAAACCAACAGCTACATCGACCTGTTCGACGCTGGCCCGACCCTGTATGCGCGTACCTCGAATATCCGTTCGATTGCCCGCAGCCACACCGCAACGGTGCAGCAACGGCCACAGATCGATGCCCGTGGCCGTTACCTGCTGAGCAATGACGCGCTGCACGGCTTTCGCGCGATCATGGCCGAACTCGATTTCCAACCTGATCAACCGCTGCCCCTCACCCCTGCAATGTGTGCGGCGCTGAACGTGACCGATGGCAGCCCGATCCGGCTGATTGCCCTGTGAAACCCGCGCGGTTGCGCAGCCAACGACAGTGCCCGAACAGGCGCGAAGGAGTTACAGCATGATTGTCCGCCCGGTCAAAGTCAGCGACCTGCCAGCCTTGATGGCACTGGTGCAACAGGCCGGCCCGGGGTTCACCACCCTGCCGGCCAACGAAGATCGCCTGTCCCACCGGGTCCGCTGGGCGCAACGGGCGTTCGCCGAACAGGTGGAACGGGCCGACGCGGACTATCTGTTTGTGCTCGAAGACGACGACATGCGCGTGGTCGGCGTCAGCGCACTGGCCGGGGCGGTCGGCCTGCGCGAGCCCTGGTACAACTATCGGCTCGGGTTAACCGTGAGTTCGGCGCCGGATCTGGGTATTCAACGGCAGATCCCGACGCTGTTTCTCAACAACGAACTGACCGGCCAATCCGAGCTGTGCTCGCTGTTTCTTGGCCATGATCAGCGTCACGGCAGCAATGGCCGCCTGCTGTCACTGGGGCGTTTGCTGTTCGTTGCCGAGTTCCCGCATCTGTTCGGCGAGAAGATGATTGCCGAACTGCGCGGCAGTGCCGATGAACACGGTTGCTCGCCGTTCTGGGACAGTCTGGGCCGGCATTTCTTTCAAATGGACTTCAGCCATGCCGATCACTTGTCCGGGCTGGGCAATAAATCGTTCATCGCCGAACTGATGCCGCGCCAGCCGTTGTACACCTGCATGCTCACCGAACAGGCCCAGGCGGCGATCGGCCAGGCACACCCGAATACCGAGCCGGCGCTGAAAATCCTTCAGGCCGAAGGTTTTACCCACAAAGGCTACATCGACATCTTTGACGGCGGCCCGGTGATCGAAGCGCCGGTGCGCTCGATCCGCACTGTGCGCGAGAGCGTCGAGTTGACCCTGAGCCTCGGCAGCCCGGATGAACAGGCACCGCTGTGGCTGATTCACAACCGCCGTCTGGAAAACTGCCGCATCACCGTCGCCCGCGCCCGTCGGGTCGGCAGCAGCCTGGTCATCGACCGCCTCACCGCTAAGCGCCTGCAACTGCAACCGGGCAATTCGGTGCGTGCGGCGATGCTGCCCAATCAACAGCAACAGGCGGTGGCGGCCTGACGGTCACCACCGCAAAAAGGTAAATCCTTTCAGCAAAAGCGTCCGCGACAACCTGTCCCTTGCAAATTCGTCATGATCATTGACCCATTCGCGTGATAGCCTTTTCATTCTTCGGCGTTGACACCTTTGTTCAAGCCTTTCCATTCCTTTGTATTGGTGGAACTCGTATGACCAGGCTTTCCCATCAAGATTTGCGCCGTAACTTCCGTCAACTGCTGGCTTCCGACACCTGCTATCACACGGCTTCGGTGTTTGATCCGATGTCCGCGCGCATTGCCGCTGACCTGGGTTTTGAAGTGGGCATCCTCGGCGGGTCCGTGGCCTCGCTGCAGGTGCTCGGTGCCCCGGACTTTGCCCTGATCACCCTCAGCGAGTTCGCCGAACAGGCCACCCGCATCGGCCGCGTCGCCCAATTGCCGGTGATCGCCGACGCCGACCACGGCTACGGCAACGCCCTCAACGTGATGCGTACCATCGTCGAGCTGGAACGCGCCGGCGTCGCCGCCCTGACCATCGAAGACACCTTGCTGCCGGCACAATTCGGCCGCAAATCCACCGACCTGATCACCGTGGCCGAAGGCGTCGGCAAGATCCGCGCGGCGCTGGAAGCCCGGGTTGATACGGAAATGGCGATCATCGCCCGTACCAACGCCGGCATTCTGCCGAATCAGGAAATCATCAGCCGTACTCGCCAGTATCAGGCGGCCGGGGCTGACGGTATTTGCATGGTCGGGATTCAGGATTTTGATCAGCTGGAACAAATCGCCGAACACCTGACCGTACCGTTGATGCTGGTCACCTACGGCAACCCTGCACTGCGCGACGACAAGCGTCTGGCCGAACTCGGTGTGCGCGTGACCATTGATGGCCATGGCGCTTACTTTGCGGCGATCAAAGCGACGTATGACAGCCTGCGCGAACAGCGGCAGATCTTTACCCAGGCGTCCGATCTGAGCGCTACCGAGTTGACGCACACCTATACCCAGCCGGAGGAATACATTCTCTGGGCCAAGGAATACATGAGCGTCAAGGAGTGATGGGTTGGCCGGGCTGACGCCATCGCGAGCAGGCTCACTCCTACAATTGATCAGTGTTGAACACAAATACTGTGTGCACTAAAGATCTACTGTAGGAGTGAGCCTGCTCGCGATAGCAACAGCCGCCACACCGCTAAACCGGCGTCTTGTAAGCCTCTTCCCGCTGCAACGCCCGCACCTGAATCACATTCAGAATCGCACAGCCCTCGCGCATCAACAGATGCACCGCGCTGGTCACCCGCGTCAGATCACAATCGGAAATGCCCTTGAGGTTGAGGCTGGCGAAGGTGTCGGCCAGATCGCGCACAACCACAAACCGGTGCATCGCACAGGCGGCCATGTCGCTGAGTTCTGAGTGGGTATTGAGGAAGAGCACCGGGGATTCGGCGTCGTAGGTGTCGATGGGGAGGAAGCGGGGCATTACTTGGTCGGTCATAGAGTTCACTCCAAATAGGGGTCAGGTGCTGTATTCGACCGGCCAAGATCGTCGCAGAGTTTTCTGCGAACCGAGACTATAAGAGCCGCGCTCAGCGGCCGCAACGAGAGCTTCTGTCAGACTTTTCGGTATTTTTTGTACGCTGTCCTCGACTTCCACTTTTCCCACAAAAGCCCCTCACCCTAGCCCTCTCCCAGAGGGAGAGGGAACCGATTGGGGGATGCTCGGGAGCTACGCCGACGTGAGAGACCGCGTTGAATCCGATTTTGAATTCAAATGGATCTTTCAGGTCACCGTGTTAATCACAAACAACGCGGTCAGTCCCCTCCCAGAGGGAGAGGGAACCGATTGGGGGATGCTCGGGAGCTACGCCGACGTGAGAGACCGCGTTGAATCCGATTTTGAATTCAAATGGATCTTTCAGGTCACCGTGTTAATCACAAACAACACGGTCAGTCCTCTCCCGGGGGAAAGGGGACTGATTGGGGGATGCTCTGGATCTACGCCGACGTGAGAGACCGCGTTGAATGCGAATTTGCATTCAACTTGATCTGCCGGTTGCCACATGGACCACAAACAACACGGTCAGTCCCCTCTCCCTCTGGGAGAGGGTTAGGGTGAGGGGCCGATTTATCTGGCACCCCGCCGACTTCATCACACCGCAAACCACCTCACCGCGGCTTAATGATCGTTCCCACGCTCCGCGTGGGAATGCAGCCCGGGACGCTCTGCGTCCCACACAAAGCCGAACGCGGAGCGTCCGTTGAGGCATTCCCACGCAGAGCGTGGGAACGATCACTACCTCACCGCGGCTTGGCCAACTCCATAATCATCCGCGACAACAAATAAATCCGCGGCGCCACACTCGCCACTTCGGCGTATTCCTCCGGCGTGTGAATATTGCCGCCAACAATCCCGAAACCATCCAGCGTCGGCGTGCCAACCCCGGCCGACAAACTCGCATCCGCCGCACCGCCACTGCCCTCCTCCGTCAACTTGCGGCCAATCTCGCCGTAAATCCCCTGGGCCATGGCCATCAGACGATCCGACTCGGGCGTCTGCGGCATCGGTGGCAAGCCGCGCTGCAGAGTGGTCTTCACTTCCGTCTCAGCAATCAGCTTGTCCTGCGACACCCGCGCCAGATCCTTCTCGATCCGGTCGAACTCCTCCGGCACCGCCGCGCGCACGTCAGCCTTGGCCGTGGCTTGATCGGGAATCACGTTGGTGCGGTCGCCGGCCTTGAGCACGGTGAAGTTGATGGTGGTGTTCTTCGCCTCATCGCCAAGTTTGCCCAGTTGCAGAATCTGGTGCGCGGCCTCCATCGCGGCGTTGCGCCCCAGCTCCGGGGCGACACCGGCGTGCGCGGCTTTGCCCTTGACCTCGACCAGCGCCGTCGCGCTGCCCTTGCGCCACACCACCAGACCATCGGCCGGGCGGCCCGGCTCCAGATTGAGAGTCACGTCGTGCTGTTTGGCGGTTTTCTTGATCAGGTCGGTGGCGACGTCCGAACCGGTTTCTTCGCTGGCGTCGAGCAGGAAGGTGATTTGCGCATAGTCTTTGAAGTCGAGGTTTTTCAGGACTTTCAGCGCATAGATCCCCGCGACGATGCCGCCCTTGTCATCCATCACCCCCGGCCCGTAGGCGCGGCCATCCTTGATGTGGAACGGCCGTTCGGCCGCCGAACCTTCCTTGAACACCGTGTCCATGTGCGCCATCAGCAGGATTTTCGCCTTGCCGGTGCCTTTCAGCGTCGCCAGTACATGGTTGGATTTTTCCGGCGTGTTGGGCACCAGTTCGATGGTGGCGCCGAGCTTTTTCAGCTCATCGATGGCGATGTCGCTGACTTGCTTGAGGCCCGGTTCATAGCCGGAACCGGAGTCGATATTGACCAGCCGCTCGAGCAATTTCAGCGCTTCTGGCTGGTATTGCTCGGCATCGGCGAGCACTTGTTTGTGCGGTTCGGCGAAGGCGTGGGCTGCGGAGAAAGCGAGAGACAGGCCGAGGCTGGCGGCCAGCAGGGAGCGAGAAAATGAGAACGTCATGAAGCGATCCTTGTTTCGCGTCGGGGGGGATTTAACCGTACCCGACATCGGCGCGAGGCTCTACACCGAATGCGACACTGATCTAACCGACAACACACAACCCTGTGGGAGCGAGCCTGCTCGCGAAGGCGTCGTGTCAGGCGATATCAATATTGACTGACCCAGCGCTTTCGCGAGCAGGCTCGCTCCCACAATTGATTTGTGGTGATGCGGATCAAACCGAATCCAGCAACGTCCGCCGGGGCTTGTCATCGCAATTGCAGATCACCCGATTGCGACCGCTCGCCTTGGCCTCGTACAACGCCTGATCGGCATCGTTAAGCCAGCGCGTCGCGTCAGCATGCGCCGGGTCGTAAGCCGCCAAGCCAATACTCAAACTGACCTTCAATGCCGGATTCTGCTCGTACCCCAGAATCGCAAAACGTTCACGCAACGCTTCCATCGCCTGCGCGGCGTTGAATAACGGCAGTTCCGGAAGAATCACGCAGAACTCATCACCACCGTAGCGCCCGGCAACGTCTGTCGCTCGCAGGTTCTGCTTGAGCAACTTGCTCAACTGGCGCAACACGATGTCGCCCGCGACATGGCCATAAGTGTCGTTGATTGCCTTGAAGTGATCGATGTCGATCAACGCAATCGCCGCGCCCTGCTTCTGCCGCTTGCAGCGCTGAAAAGCAATCTCCAGTTGATCCTTCCAGGCGCCGTGATTGAGCAACCCGGTCAGGCTGTCGGTGCGGCTCAGGGCAAGCAATTCGCGTTTATGTCGACCGAGGGTGTAGGCCTGGCGAAAGCAGATCCAGCCCAGCGCCAGCGGGTACAGCAGCAGTAACGGGAAACAGGCGTACATTTGCGCAGGCGTGGTCTGCGGAACGAATGCCGGAGCAAACACCACCAGCCCGACGCCGACCCCGAGCAACTGCGCCGCAGAGCCTGCCAACAGAAAACGTGAACCACCGATAGCGACGTTATTCATCGCCATCATTGAAATAGTCGTCGCCGTAGGCAGCGGATTGAAATGCATGGCGGCAAGCCAAAAGCCGCCGAAAAAGGCGTCGATCAACAGATTGCGGTGTTCAGCGTGGTAAGGAACCCGGGCGCGGCGCGCCCATTGAAACGCCAGATGCGGCCAGACCAGGCCGTTGAAGAACATCAGCGCCCAGACCCACAGCGGCGGATCGAGCGAGTACATCGCCACGCTCACGCACACGAGCCCCAGAATCAACCCGAGGATGCGCGATATATAAAGCCTCCTGGCCAATGAAAGTCCCTTTCCTCCGGTATTTCCCATAAGGACCTCGATCACGCACACCGCAGGACGGATGTGCTGGAAGTCTAACAGGGAGACGTTAAATAGCCATCACCGGCCAGCGGGCTGAATAGAGCGACATCAGGGCCGCACACAGAGCAAATATTTGGCTATACATGAAAGGAGCAAAATGGAAAAACAACTATAAGAAGGAGGCCCATGCACACCTATAAAGTGTTGATCATCGGCAGCGGTTTTGGCGGTCAATGTGCTGCGGTCAACCTGCTCAAGGCCGGGATCGACGATTTTCGCCTGCTGGAGCGACGGGACTTCTTCGGCGGCACCTGGTGCCAGAACACCTACCCCGGCGCGGCGGTTGACGTGCCGTCGCCGCTGTATTCGCTGTCGTTCGCGCCGTACCGCTGGTCGCAGATGTTCGCCGGGCAGGCCGAACTGCAGCGCTACACCGAGCATGTGATCGAGCAGTTCGGTTTGCGCGAACGCGTGGAGTTGCAAGCCAATGTCGAGCGCGTCGAATGGGACGACACGGAAAAACGCTGGGCCGTGCATACCTCCAAAGGCACCCTTTATGCGCAGTTCCTGATCAATGCCACCGGGCCGCTGAGCCAACCGGTCATTCCGCACTTTCCCGGCCAGGAGCGCTTTCAAGGCAAGACGTTTCATACAAACAATTGGGATCACAGCTACGACTACCGCGGTAAACGTGTGGCCATCGTCGGCAGCGGCGCCAGTGCGGTGCAGGTGATTCCGGCGATTGCGCCGCAGGTCGAGCAACTGCACGTGTTTCAACGCACGCCCCATTGGGTGCTGCCCCGCGCCGATCGTCAGTTCGGGCCGTTGCAACGCTGGCTGCTTGGCCGCAAACCCGCCTACAAATTGTTGCGCTGGCTGATTTACTGGCAATTCGAAACCCGGGTCATCGCCTTCAAATATTCGAAAGCAGCGATTCACATGGTCCAGCAGCACGCCCTGCGTTTTCTCAAACGCCAGGTGCCGGACCCGGTGCTGCAAGAAAAACTCACTCCGGACTTCACCATTGGCTGCAAACGGGTGCTGGTGTCCAGCACCTATTACCCGGCGCTGAACCGTCCCAATGTCACCTTGCATACCCGCGAGCAAGGCATCGCTTCCATCGACGAAACCGGCATCAACACTCAGGACGGCCAGCACATCGATGTTGATCTGATCGTCTGGTCGACCGGTTATGACGCCACCGACGGGGTAATTTCCTACCCGGTCAGCGGAAAAAACGCCGTGCAACTCAGAGAGGTCTGGGCGCAATACCCGCGCGCTTATCTGGGCACCAGCCTGCCGGACTTTCCCAACCTGTTTATCGTCACCGGCCCCAACACCGGCATCGGCCACACCTCGGCGCTGTTCATCATCGAATCGCAGATGAACTACATCCTCGACTGCATTCGCACCGTGCAGGCCAAAGGCCTGCGCAGCATTGAAGTGCGCCCCGAAGCGGAACGTACCTACACTGAGATGATTCATCGGGAGATGGAGCGCACGGTCTGGAAGTCCGGCGGCTGCCACAGTTGGTATCAAAGCAAGAGCGGTCATGTGATCGCGATGTTTCCCGGCTTCAGTTTCAGCTATCACCGCTTGACCCGGGCGCTGAAACCGGCCGATCACATTCTGTCCTGAACACGTAAAAGGAAGACGTCGATGCTTTTGCTGTTTGTCGCCCTCGCGGTTTTCGTGGCCTGGAGCTGGTTGAGTTATCCGGCGGTCGGCCATTGGCTGTATGACCTGAACATGGCCATCGAGGCCAAGTTGTACAAATTGCACAAGATCGAAGTGCCGATCGCCGAGATGACCGTCTCGACCTGGCAGGGCGGGCCGTATGAAGCGGCCAGCGCAATTCTGATGCTGCATGGCTACAGCGGCGACAAGAACCTGTGGCTGCGCTTCTCCCGGCACTTCGTGCGCGAGTATCGGGTGATCATCCCGGACCTCGCCGGCCATGGTGAAACCGGCTTCAAGGCTGGCGGCGGCTACGATATTCCGTTGCAGGCCAAGCGCATGATCCAGTTGCTCGACGTCTGCGGCGTGGAGAAAGTCCATGTGATCGGCAACTCGATGGGCGGCTACATTGCGGCGTGGCTGGCGGCGACTTATCCGGACCGCATCGCTTCGGTGGCATTGATCGACCCGGCGGGCGTCACCGCACCCGAGGTCAGCGACATGGAGCGGCATCTGGCGCGCGGGCATAACCCGTTTCTGATCAACTCCCGGGAAGAGTTTCGCCAGTTTTATGCAATGACCATGGAATCGCCGCCGTGGGTGCCGAACCTGGTGCTGGACGCGATCGCCCAGCGCTACGAACAACAACGCGATGAACTGGAAGAGATCTTCCGCGATTTTCGCGCCAGCCCGCCGATGGAGCCGAAACTCGCCGACATCAAATGCCCGGCGCTGTTGCTCTGGGGGCGCAAGGATCGGCTCATCGATGTCAGCAGCGTGCCGGTGTGGAGCAAGGGCATCGCCAATTTGCGTGTGGATGTCTGGGATCACGTCGGGCATATGCCGATGGTTGAACAGCCGGGGAATACTGCGCGGCTGTATCGCGAGTTTTTGGGGAGCCAAAGATGACAATGCACCCAGCTCCTGATCGTTCCCACGCTCTGCGTGGTAATGCCTCTGGGGACGCTCCGCGTCCAGTGACGCGGAGCGTCACGGGCTGCATTCCCACGCAGAGCGTGGGAACGATCAGCAAGGGGTAAGCCTGAGATGAACATTCTTTATGACGAACGCCTCGACGGCCCGCTACCGCAGGTGAACAAGACCGAATTCCTCAAGGCATTGCAGCAAGCGCTGCCTGATCTCGACATTTTATGGCGCGAGGACGAACTCAAACCCTACGAATGCGACGGCCTCTCCGCCTACCGCACCACGCCGATGCTGGTCGCCCTGCCGCGTCGACTCGAGCAAGTGCAAAGCCTGCTCAAACTCTGCCATCAGAAGAACGTCCCGGTGGTTGCCCGTGGCGCCGGCACCGGCTTGTCCGGCGGCGCCTTACCGCTAGAACAGGGCCTGCTGCTGGTAATGGCGCGCTTCAATAATATTCTGCACATCGACCCCGCCGCGCGCACCGCGCGGGTTCAGCCGGGGGTGCGCAATCTGGCGATCTCCCAGGCAGCGGCGCCCTTCGGCCTGTATTACGCGCCGGATCCATCCTCGCAGATCGCCTGCTCGATCGGCGGCAACGTCGCCGAAAACGCTGGCGGCGTGCATTGCCTCAAGTACGGTCTGACCGTGCACAACCTGCTGAAAATCGAAGTGCTGACCATCGAAGGCGAACGCCTGACCCTCGGTTCGGATGCCCTCGACTCAGCAGGTTTCGATTTGCTCGCATTGTTCACCGGTTCCGAAGGTTTGCTGGGGATCATCACCGAAGTCACGGTCAAACTGCTGCCCAAACCGCAGGTCGCGAAAGTCCTGCTGGCCAGTTTCGATTCCGTGGAAAAGGCTGGTCGCGCGGTCGCCGAAATCATCGCGGCGGGGATCATTCCCGGCGGCCTGGAGATGATGGACAACCTCGCCATTCGCGCCGCTGAAGACTTTATCCACGCCGGTTACCCGGTCGATGCCGAGGCGATTCTGCTATGCGAACTCGATGGCGTCGAAGCCGATGTCCACGACGATTGCCAACGGGTGCGCGACGTCATGACCGCGGCCGGCGCCACCGAAGTGCGTCAGGCCCGTGACGAAGCCGAGCGCGTGCGCTTCTGGGCCGGGCGCAAAAATGCTTTCCCGGCCATTGGCCGTTTGTCACCGGACTATTACTGCATGGACGGCACCATCCCGCGCCGCGAATTGCCCGGCGTCTTGCAAGGCATCGCCCGCCTCGGCGAAGAATATGGCTTGCGCGTGGCCAACGTGTTCCATGCCGGCGACGGCAATATGCACCCGCTGATTCTGTTCGACGCCAATCAACCCGGCGAATTGCACCGCGCCGAAGCCTTGGGCGGCAAGATCCTTGAACTGTGCGTGCAGGTCGGCGGCAGCATCACCGGCGAACACGGCGTCGGTCGCGAGAAAATCAATCAAATGTGCGCGCAGTTCAACAGCGATGAGTTGAGTCTGTTTCACGCAGTAAAAGCCGCGTTCGACCCGCAAGGCTTGCTCAATCCCGGCAAGAACATTCCAACCCTGCACCGCTGCGCCGAATTTGGCGCGATGCACATTCACGCCGGGCAATTGCCATTCCCCGAACTGGAGCGCTTCTGATGGCCGATGTCGACGCCGCCAGCGCCCTGCTCGATCAGGTCAACGAGGCGCGGGCCAATGCCACGCCGCTGAAAATTCAGGGTGGCAACAGCAAAGCGTTTCTCGGCCGCGAGGTAGCCGGTGAAGTGCTCGACACCCGCGCCCACTGTGGCATCGTCCGTTACGAGCCGACTGAACTGGTGATCACGGCGCGCGCCGGCACGCCGCTGTCCGAGCTGCTGACGGCGCTGGATGTTGCCGGACAAATGCTGCCCTGCGAGCCGCCAGCGTTCGGCGACGGCGCAACGGTTGGCGGCATGATCGCCACGGGGTTGTCCGGGCCACGACGGCCGTGGTCTGGCTCGGTGCGCGACTTTGTCCTCGGCACGCGGGTGATCACCGGCCTCGGTCAGCACCTGCGTTTCGGCGGCGAAGTGATGAAAAACGTCGCCGGTTATGACCTGTCGCGGCTGATGGCCGGCAGTTACGGCTGCCTCGGCGTGCTCACCGAAGTGTCGCTGAAAGTCCTGCCGAAACCGCGGCAATGCCTGAGCATTCGCCTCGACATGGACTGCGCGCGGGCACTGGCCAAGCTTGCCGAGTGGGGCCAGCAACCGCTGCCGATCAGTGCCGCGTGTCACGATGGTCAGAGCCTGTATCTGCGGCTCGAGGGCGGCGAAGGCTCGGTGACGGCGGCGCATCAACGCCTCGGGGGCGAGCCGCTGGATTCAGGGTTCTGGCGCGATCTGAATGAGCAACGTCTAGCCTTTTTCAACGAAGGTCTGCCGCTGTGGCGCTTGTCGTTGCCGAACAATCTCGGGCCACTGGATCTGCCCGGCGAGCAACTGATCGACTGGGCCGGTGCACAACGCTGGCTGAAATCCGACGCGGCGCACATTCATATCCTCGCTCAGGAACTCGGCGGCCATGCCACCTGCTTCACCCACGGCGCCAGCTCTTCGCCGTTCCAGCCGCTGGCCTGGACACTGCTGCGCTATCACCGACAACTCAAGGCGCAACTCGACCCGCAAGGGCTGTTCAACCCCGGGCGGATGTACGCGGAGTTCTAGCCATGCAAACCACCCTCAGCGAACAATCGCGACAACTGCCCCGCGCCGCCGAGGCGGAAAAGATTCTGCGCACCTGCGTGCACTGCGGCTTTTGCAACGCGACCTGCCCGACCTATCAGTTGCTCGGCGATGAACTCGATGGCCCGCGCGGGCGCATCTACCTGATCAAGCAAGTGCTCGAAGGCGCACCCGCGACGGCGCAGACGCAACTGCATCTGGACCGCTGCCTGTCGTGCCGCAACTGCGAAACCACCTGCCCGTCCGGCGTCGACTATCACAACCTGCTCGACATTGGCCGCGCGGTGGTCGATCACGCGGTGCCGCGACCGGCGGCGCAGCGCCTGTTGCGTGAGGGCTTGCGCGCATTGGCGCCAAATCCCGGGTTGTTCAAAGGCCTGTTGCGGGTGGGCACGACGTTTCGCCCGCTGTTGCCGCGTTTGCTTGAAAGCAAACTTCCGCAGCACTTGCCGGTTAACGGCTCGCGCCCTGCCCCTCGGCATGCTCGTCGCGTGTTGTTGCTGGAGGGCTGTGTGCAACCGGGGTTATCGCCAAACACCAATGACGCCACGGCGCGGGTGCTGGATCGCTTGGGCATCAGTGTCACCCCGGTGGCCGAGGCCGGGTGTTGCGGCGCGCTGGACTATCACCTCGACGCTCAGGCCAAAGGCCTCGACCGCGCCCGGCAGAACATCGATGCCTGGTGGCCGCACCTGCAAAACGGTGCCGAAGCGATTGTGCAGACCGCCAGCGGTTGCGGCGCATTCATCAAGGATTACGGGCATTTGCTGGCAGACGATCCGGTGTATGCGGCCAAGGCCCGGGAAATCAGCGAGCGCACGCTGGATCTGGTGCAGGTACTCGCGCAGGAGCCGCTGGAACAGATCTGCGCCGCCACTGAACGGCGGATTGCCGTGCACTGCCCGTGCACGTTGCAGCACGCGTTCAAACTGGGCGGCGCGGTGGAAGATGTGCTGACACGCCTCGGTTTCAATCTCACCGCCGTGCCCGACGGCCATTTGTGCTGCGGCTCGGCGGGTACGTATTCGTTGACGCAACCAGTGCTGGCCCGGCAACTGCGCGACAACCGCCTCAATGCGCTGGAGAGTGGCCGCCCTGAGCTGATCGTCACTTCCAACGTCGGCTGCCAGAGCCATCTGGCCAGTGCCGGACGCACGCGGGTGATGCACTGGATCGAACTGGTGGATCAGTCGTTGGCAGAATGAAGTTCGTAGGATTCTTCGTTTGCCCGCGTGCGAGAAGGCTGCGATCTTTTCCCTCATCCATTCCGTGACCGTGGCAGGAATTTTTTTCATGACCGTGCAGCCGTTCGTCAGCCCCGACCTGATCCGTCAACGCTTCTCCAAAGCGATGTCCGACATGTACCGCGAAGAAGTGCCGCTGTACGGCGCGCTGATGCAGTTGGTGGAACAGACCAACCGCGAAGTGCTCGCACGTCAGCCGGACATCGCCCGGCAGCTCGATAGCACCGGTGAAATCGAACGACTGGACATGGAGCGCCATGGCGCCATTCGCGTCGGTACCGCGACGGAACTGGCCACCCTCGCCCGTCTGTTTGCGGTGATGGGCATGCAGCCGGTGGGTTATTACGACCTGACTCCGGCGGGCGTGCCCGTGCACTCCACAGCGTTTCGCGCGGTGCATGAAGAGGCGCTGCAAGTCAGCCCGTTTCGGGTGTTTACGTCGCTGTTGCGCCTGGAGTTGATTGAGGATCCGCAGCTACGCGCCTTTGCCGAATCAGTGCTGGCCAAGCGTTCGATCTTTACACCGGAGGCGTTGCGCCTGATCGCGCAAGCTGAAAACGCGGGTGGACTGAGTGAAAGTGAGGCCGATGCATTCGTCTTACAGGCACTGGAAACTTTTCGCTGGCATCACAGCGCCACGGTGACCGCTGCGCAATATCAGACGTTGAGCGCGCAACATCGCTTGATCGCCGACGTCGTGGCGTTCAAAGGCCCGCACATCAATCACCTGACGCCGCGCACGCTGGACATCGACCGCGTCCAGGAGCAAATGCCAGCCCATGGCATCACCCCGAAAGCGGTCATCGAAGGCCCGCCGCGCCGGCAATGCCCGATCCTCTTGCGCCAGACCAGTTTCAAGGCGCTGGACGAGCCGATCGCCTTCACCGATCAGAACCAAACCCGTGGCAGTCACAGCGCGCGTTTCGGCGAAATCGAACAGCGCGGCGCGGCACTCACGCCCAAAGGCCGGGCGCTGTATGACCGCTTGCTGAATGCCGCACGCGATGAACTCGGCGACTTCCCCAACGAAGCCAACGCCGTACGTTACAACGCGCTGATGGCTCAGCACTTTGGCGAATTCCCTGACAGTGTCGAGGGTATGCGAGAACAAGGGTTGGCGTACTTTCGCTATTTCGCCACAGAAAAAGGTCTCGCTGCTGTAGGGCTTGGGCAGTCGTCGCTGGAGGACTTGTTACGCGATGGTTATGTGAAAGCGGAACCGTTGGTGTACGAAGATTTCCTGCCGGTGAGTGCGGCGGGGATTTTTCAGTCGAACCTTGGCGATGCGGCGCAGGCGCATTACGGCGAGCATTCCAATCGGCAGGCTTTCGAGCAGGCGCTGGAGCGCGCGACCATTGATGAGTTGGGGTTATATGCCGCGACGCAGCAGCGTTCGATCGATGAGTGTCTGACCCAATTTGCGCGTTGAAAAATCAAAAGATCGCAGCCTTCGGCAGCTCCTTCAGTGGAAATGCATTCCAAATGTAGGAGCTGCCGCAGGCTGCGATCTTTTGATCTAAAAGCCTTGAGGCAGCCGCCTCAGCCAAATGAAGGCATCTGGCCATTGTGCGCAAGAAGTTGCGCACTTGTTTTGCAAAAAAGCCTGATAAAACCGCTGAGAGCCACGTCGCACAAGGCCTGCAGCCAAGTGCGCAAGAAGTTGCGCAGTACTGCGCAACTTCTTGCGCACTTTTGCATTGGGCGAACGCTTTTTTTCGCACAAGCGCCTGAAAAATCAGACAAACACCCCGGCCCGCATGGCCCGCACAATTGTTGGCACGCTCCTTGATAACAGTCAGGCACCCACCGGGCGATTTCGCCTCCCGGGCACCTTAAATTATTCCGCAAGGAGAGCACCCCATGGCAACACCAGCGTACATGTCAGTTACCGGCGAAAAACAAGGCCTGATCACTGCAGGCGCTTTCACCGCTGACTCCGTAGGCAACACCTACCAGGAAGGCCACGAAGACCAGGTTATGGTTCAGGCTTTCAGCCACGACGTGATCATCCCGCGTGACCCACAATCCGGTCAGCCAACCGGTCAGCGCGTTCACAAGCCAGTTGTGATCACCAAGGTCTACGACAAGGCTTCGCCTCTGCTGCAAGCTGCTCTGACCTCCGGCGAGCGCATGAGCGAAATCGTTATCCAGTGGTTCCGTACTTCTGCTCAAGGCACCCAAGAGCACTACTACACCACCAAACTGGAAGACGCGATCATCGTCGCCATCAACAACAAAATGCACAACTGCCAGGATCCAGGCAACTCGCACTTCACCCACCTGGAAGAAGTGCAGTTCACCTACCGCAAAATCACCTGGACCCACGAAGTATCCGGTACTTCGGGTTCCGATGACTGGCGTGCTCCAGTCGTTTAATTACGGCTGATCGTTACAAGCATCGGCCAGCTCTGCTGGTCGATGTTGTTTTCGCCCTCCAGAATTTCGCGTAAGTTGAGCCGCTTTGCGGTCGTCAACTCACGCCGCTGTACAGCACGAGGAACAAGGGATGTTCGCGCCGGCCAATGAAACCCATTTTGCCCTGACCATCGAAGGTCTTTCTGCTGACTTTCAGGTATTCACCCTGCAAGGTCGCGAAGCCATCAGCCAGCCTTTTGTCTTTGAGGTGGAGCTGGTCAGTGAGCAGCCGTCGCTGGACCTCGAAACCCTGCTGCACAAACCGGCCTTCCTGCAACTGTCGCCCGACGGCAGCGGCATCCACGGCCAGATCTACCGCGCCGCGCAAGGCGATTCCGGCAAACGCCTGACCCGTTATTCAGTGACCCTGCGCCCGCAATTGTCTTACCTGGCGCATCGCGTCAATCAGCGCATCTTCCAGAACCTCAGCGTGCCGAAAATCATCGGCAAGGTCCTCGAAGAGCACGGCATCCAAAGCAACGCCTACGAATTCAAGACCGGTTCGATTTATCCCGAACGCGTCTACTGCGTGCAATACGATGAATCGGACCTGCATTTCATCCAGCGCCTGTGCGAAGAAGAAGGTATCCACTACCACTTCGAGCACACGGCGACGGCGCACAAACTGGTATTCGGCGATGACCAGACAGTGTTCCCGAAACTCAAGCCGGTGGCCTATCAGCAAGATTCCGGTATGGTCGCCAGCGACCCGGTGATCAAGCGTTTCGACCTGCGCCTGGAAACCCGCACCAGCCGCACCACCCGCCGCGATTACGACTTCGAAAAACCACGCATCACTCTCGAAAGCGAAAACCGTGGTGACGCCCTGCCCGACCTCGAAGACTACGATTACCCGGGTCGTTTCATCGACCGCGAGCGCGGCAAACACTTGGCCAAACGCGCCCTCGAACGCCATCGCAGCGACTTCCAGCTCGCTGAAGGCAAGAGCGATCAGCCACTGCTGGTCAGCGGCCACTTCCTCGCCCTCACCGCGCACCCGAAAGCCAAATGGAACGACCTCTGGTTACTGACCGAAGTCCACCACGAAGGCAAGCAGCCGCAAGTGCTCGAAGAGTCGGTGACCAGCGACACCACCGCACTCAAAGACGATTTCCACCAGGGCTACCGCAACCGCTTCCAGGCCACGCCGTGGGACGTGCCGAACCGCCCGCCCCTGCGCCACCCGAAACCGCGCATCCTCGGCAGCCAGAGCGCCGTGGTCACCGGCCCGAAAGGCGAAGAGATCCACTGCGACGAGTACGGCCGCGTCAAAGTCCAGTTCCACTGGGACCGCGAAGGCCAGGCCGACGACAAAACCAGCTGCTGGCTGCGCGTCTCCAGCGCCTGGGCCGGCGCCCAGTACGGCGGCATCGCCATCCCGCGCATCGGCATGGAAGTGCTGGTCACCTTCCTTGAAGGCGACCCCGATCAACCGTTGATCAGCGGTTGCCTGTACCACAAGGAAAACACCGTCCCGTATGAGCTGCCGGCGAACAAGACCCGCAGCACCTTCAAGACCCTCAGCTCGATGGGCGGTGGCGGCTACAACGAACTGCGCATCGAAGACAAAAAGGGTCAGGAGCAGATCTACCTTCACGCCCAGCGCGACTGGGACGAAAACGTCGAGCACGACCAGAAAATCCGCGTCGGCAACGAACGCCACGACACCGTCGAACAGAACAGCTACAGCGAATTCAAGGCCGAAGAACACCACACCGTCTACGCCGACCGCAAAGTCGAAACCCGCGCCAACGACCACCTGACTGTCGGCGTCAATCAGCACATCAAGATCGGCACCGGCCAGTTCATCGACGCCGGCCAGGAAATCCACCTCAGCAGCGGCATGAAAGTGGTGATGGAAGCCGGCGCAGAGCTGACCCTGATCGGCGGCGGCAGCTTCATCAAGATCGACGCCGGCGGCGTGACCATGAGCGGCCCGGTGATCAACATGAACTCCGGCGGCAGCCCCGGCAGCGGCACCGGCGCCGCCCCGCTGATGCCCGGCGTGCTGAAACAGGCCGATGCCGACAAGGCCGGCCAGGTCCTGACCCCGGCCCAGATCAACACCCTCAAACGTAACGCGCCATTCTGCGAAGAATGCGAAAAATGCAAGGCAGGTGCCTGTGCCATCTGATCGAATTACGCCCAAGGATTGGCTGGCGCAACAGCCGTTGCAGACTGGTGAGCGTTTGTATCTGGTTATTAGTGCGGCGAGTGATTCCGACGCGCTGAAAAATCTCTACCTGACCGAACCCACCGCCCAGCTCCTACCGATCTGGGGCGGCACGCCCTACTCCACCTGGCAACCGGTGATGCCGTATGTCACCGAACTCAAAGCCAATTCCGCGTTCCTGCCGTGGATCGCTGAAACCGATGCCCTCGATTGGGGCTGGCTGGCGGTGTCGCGTTCCGAGCCGAACGACGTTTTCGAGCATCTTCGCAGCCTGACACAGGTGAAGATGCCAGACGGGACCGAGGTGTTTTTCCGGTTTTGGGATGGGCGGCATATCTATCCGATTCTGTATGGGCTGGGGGAGAAGGCTGGGGAAGTGCTGCCAATGTTTGAGCGGTATTTGATTAATGGGCAGTCGCTGGAGGTTGGGACGCGGGTTGTGCCGAAGGTGAAAGATTGGCCGTGGTGGGAGGTGCCGAAGGCGTTACTGGACGGCTTGGCCAAGGAAAATCCGACGACGCTGATCAGCAACTTGATGCAGTGGCTGGAAGAAGACCGACCAGACATTTTTACCGCCTGGCCCGAGAACAACCTGAAGCTGAAAATCAGCCGTTTCGTGCGCCGTCCGGACGCACCGAAAAACCTTAAAGAAGCACTGTTAAATCACCTGATTCTGGAGCAAGGCTGATGGATCGCGTTGCCTTTGTTGACAACCAACTGAACACCTTCAAGGACAGTCTGAAGCTGTATCAGGAACAAACCAAAACCTGGTATGCGCGGGCTGCCGACAAGGCCAGTCGAGCCGCTGACTTGCCCTCCTTGCTGGGTATGGAGCGAGTGATCAAGGTTGGTGACACCAGCAAAGCGGTGAGCATGACTGACGGTAATTTCACTTCGAACGTGGCTCAGTGCCCGCTCAAGGGACCGTTGCTGATCGAAAGTAAATTCGAGTCGGTTTATGACATTCCGGTAGGCGATATCGAAGTCGAAATTGTCGCCGTGGAAGGTGGTGCAGTCAGCAAGGTCAAACTCGACGCGCAAGGCAAAGCCGCCTGGACCGGTGGTATTCCCGGCAAGTTCTACGAGATTCGCGTTCATAACGAAGTGACGCCGGCGCAGATCGATGCGCTGTTCAGCTCCTACAGCGGCGTGACCGCTGACCTGGAAGGTTTTCTGCGTAAGGAATGGGCAGGTTTCAAACCGCAATGGTCGAACGTTTCCACCTCGGGCACTGCAATGGCGATTGGTACCGGCATTCTTGAAGGTGGCTGGGAGGCCATCAAGGGTGTGTGGGATGGCATCAATCAGGTGCTCGACATCCTGCAGGACCCGGGGAAATTCAAAGATGATCTCGGTGCTGGCGCACAAAAGCTAATCGATATTGCCCAAAGCACACCGGACGTCATGAAAAAGGCCATGTTACTGGCCAGCGATGAAGCAGCATTGTTCCTGCTGGTACGCAGCGCCGTGATCTGGCTCGCAGGGTTGCCGCCAATGAAGATGGCGGGCGACATCGCGAAGATGACCACGGCAATGGTCGTCGGTATCGCCATCGACATCGTCATTGGCGTGGTATTGACCATTGCGGCTGAAGGTACCGGGGTTATCTACCTCGCTGCCCGACTGAAGAAATACGGTGAGCTTGTCATCAACGCCGTGGTCGGTTTCGTTAAGTCGCTGTTCAAGATCATCAATGGTTTTATGGAATACGTCGCGAAATACACCGCTGTTGCCGCGCGGGGAGTCACGGCCAAGGTTAGAAACGGTATTTCTGAATTGCGTTTTGATGGGAAGAAAAACGCGAAACTTGCCGAAGGCAAAATAGCTGACGATGCCTCGAAGCAAGCCACGACTCCCGCTAATAAAAGCGCGGAGCCTGTGTCCTGCACGCGCGTCGACAAGTGCCCGGTTTCGATGGTGACCGGTGAAGAACTGTTGACGCTGACCGATGGTCAACTCGATGGTCTGATGCCGTTTGAATGGACACGCCTCTATCGAACCAGCGCAGTGGAAATTGATTGCGGCTTGGGTTATGGCTGGAGCCATGCCTTGGCTCATCGCATCGAAATCAATGGCGATGAAGTCATCTGGACCGACCACGAAAACCGCTCAACCCCCTTCCCGCTTCCAACCGAACAACGCCCGGCCATCACCAACAGCCTTTCCCGCGCTGCCATTTTTCTCGGTGACGACCCATCGGAACTAGTTCTAGCGCAAGCCGGCAAGCGACCATCGTTCTACCACTTCCGCTTTAACAGCAAAGGCGCCACCCTGATCGCCATCAGCGACAGCTATGGCAATCGCCTGCACGTTACACGCGACATCCACGGTCGCATCAAACGCCTCGACAACGGCGCCGGTCGCGCCCTGCTTCTACGTTACGACCGAAAACACATTGTCGCGGTTGACTATCAGCAGTTCCTGCCCGCGGACAATCTGGAGGACGCCTGGAATACAGTGCAGACGCTGGTCACCTACAGCTATGACGCCCAGCATCGTCTGATCGAAGCAAAGAACGCAGCCGGCGAAGCCGAGCGCTATCGCTACAACGAACAGCACGTCATTCTCGAGCGGCAACTCGCAGGCGGCGCGGCCTTTTACTGGGAGTGGGAGAACGAAGGCAAACTGTCTCGGTGTACCCGTCACTGGGCCAACTTCTCGCAGATGGAAGCGCACTACGCCTGGGATGACAAAGGCAGCGTGACTGTCACCAACGCCGACGGCAGCGAAGAGGTGTACACCCACGATGATCAGGCGCGACTGATCAGCAAGGTCGACCCGGACGGTGCCGAGCATCTCAAGGCCTACAACGACAAAGGTCAATTGATCGCGGAAAAGGATCCGTTGGGTGCCGTCACCGAGTACCGCTACAACGACAACGGCTTGATGACTGCCGTTATCCCGCCGGAAGGCGAAGCCACAACGTACGAATACATCAACGGCTTCGTCAGTGATGTTCATCGCGGCAAAGCCAGTTGGAAGTACCAACGCAACCGTCAGGGCGATATCACCCAGCAAATCGACCCGGACGGCAATGCCACGCTCTACAGCTACGATCCTCAGGGGCGCCTGCTGGAGATTCGCCACCCGGACGGCAGTCGCCATCAACTCGGCTGGAACAACCTCGGCCAGTTGCTGGAAGAACGCCTGCCCGATGGCGGCCAGCGCAAGTATCGTTACGACGCGCTGGGTCGGCAGATCACCCGCCAGGAAGAATCCGGCGCCATTACCCAATACCAGTGGGATGCAGCCAATCGCCTCGCCCAAGTCACACTGCCGGGCGGTGCAACCCGTGCGTTTACCTATAACGCTTACGGTAATGTCACCGCTGAACGCGATGAACTCGGCCGCATCACTCGGTACGAATATGCGGAAAATCTGCATCTGGTCAGCCGCCGCATCAATCCGGACGGCAGCCAAGTGCGCTATCGCTATGACAACTCGCGTCGGCTGCTGACTGAAATCGAAAACGAGCGCGGCGAGCAATACCACCTCGACTACTACGCCAACGGCCTGATCCAGCAGGAAACAGGCTTCGACGGTCGTCGCACGGCTTACGAGTATGACCTCAACGGTCAACTGCTGAAGAAAACCGAATTCGGCGACGATGGCAGCGAACTGGTCACTGAGTATCAGCGCGATGCTGCTGGTCGGCTGCTGGTGAAAACCCTGGCCGATGGCGAAGAAATCCACTACAGCTACGACGCTCTCGGTCGCCTCGTAAACGTCGACGACGGCCACTGGCCGCTCGCCTACAAATACGACCTGCAAGACCGCCTCATCGAAGAACACCAAGGTTGGGGCACCCTGCGCTACGAGTACGATAGCGTTGGTCAGCTCAGACACTGCCGCCTCCCTGACGGCAGCAAACTCGATTACCGTCACCAACCGGGCGGGCAACTGAGCAACATCGACCTCAATGGCTCGCGCCTGACCTCTCACCAGTTCAGTGCTGGGCGCGAACAAAAACGTCACCAAGGTTTGCTGCTCAGCCAATACCAGTACGACGAACAAGGCCGCCTGCAAGCACACACCGCCGGCCAGCGAGACAAGAGCCTGTTCCAGCGTCGTTATAACTACGACGCCAATGGCAATCTCGCTGGTATCGATGACAGCCGCAAAGGCAACCGCAGCTATCACTACGACCCGCTCGACCGACTGATCAGCGTGCGCGGTGCTACTCCGGAAAGCTTCGCCCATGACCCGGCGGGCAACCTGTTGGGCCAAAGCAATGAAGGCACAGCAAACCTCGCCAACGTCAAAGGCAACCGCCTGCTGATGCAGGGTGATCGTCACTACGAGTACGACGCGTACGGCAACCTGAGTCGCGAACGCCGTGGCACAGGAAAGAAACTCGTCACCGAGTATCGTTACGACTGCCAGCACCGCTTGATCGGCGTTAGCCTGCCGGGTGGCAGCACAGCAACCTACAAGTACGATGCCTTCGGTCGACGTATAGAAAAAACCGTCGACGGCCACATCACCGAATTCCTGTGGCAAGGCGAACGCCTGATTGCCGAAAGCGCCGAAAACCGCTACCGCAGCTACATCTACGAGCCGGGCAGCTTCCGGCCGTTGGCGATGCTCGATGGCGAAGGCCCACGTAAAGCCACGCCGTTCTATTACCAACTTGACCACCTCGGCACACCGCAGGAGCTCACCGACTACAGCGGTGAAATCATGTGGTCGGCGAAGTACCGAGCCTACGGTAATCTCGCCGTGCTGGACGTCAGTGAGATCGATAACCCGTTGCGGTTCCAGGGTCAGTATTTCGATGCCGAGACAGGGTTACATTACAACCGGCACCGCTACTACAATCCGGGGGCTGGACGGTTTTTGACGCCGGATCCGATCAAGCTTGCGGGTGGGTTGAATAGCTACCAGTACGTGCCTAACCCTACGGGGTGGGTAGACCCTTTAGGTCTAGCTAGCGGCCCGACAAATTGTCCACAGCCTGTCCCAGGCGGAACATGGAAATTCAATTCTGAGGTTGATTTAGACTGGAGGGGTACACCTGGGACGTCATACCAGCAAATGCACAAAGGATTGGACGAGGCATTTACTCGAACAGGCGTGCCTAAAAACGAATTTTCAGTTACCAAATGGGGCAAAGACCAATATGGAAAATCTTACCCAACAGAATGGCGCGTATTAGAGGGCAGAAATAAGGGTGCAGAAGTAAACATAGATGATCCTCGCCTCGTTCCTTCTGGTGATGGTCCGGCAGATCCTCATGTCGGTTACCAAACGCCAGGTAAGCGTGGAACAGGTGGGGCTGTTAGAGGACACATATTGTTAGAATCTGTGCCTGTATCACGCGCGAGAATTGGAGATCCTCAATGAACTACCTAGAAAAAGAAATCGATTCGGCATTATCAGAGCAGAACTTAGCGCATGAGAAAGTACGCGAGAACGAACTATCTAAATTGATCATGAAGCTAACGGCATCATTTTTTTCTCCTGAAACAAAGGGCCTCGACCCTTTTTTCTTGAGGAGCCCCCAAAAAAAACACGATCCAGACTTCTGGAAAAAAGTAGACATTCTCGAAAATTTTGAAAACCCCTTACTAATAGTTCAGGACAGTAAGATTCACGCTTGGAAACTAGCAACCTCTGCAGATCTTAAAACGCTATTTTCCGAAACGACTGGATTCCCATTCTGGATAGTCGACGATAACTTCAAAGTGCTAATCTATATGGATGATCATGATTGCGTTCATACCAGCGATAGCACTCAATAAAAACAAATCGACTCTAGGCAACCGAAAGAAATAAAGCAAGGACAGACCACGACTCCTTATTTTAAACGGGGCAGATCACAGTTTTTACATCCATAATCTGCCGTCGGGGAACTCACCTCTTTCTCGCTATTTAGCGTGATCCGTCCCTGAACAACATGAACAGCAAGGTTTACGAAGAATATAACTACTGGCTTGGAGCAAATGAAGACTCAAATTGGAATGAGTACATTACTGAACAGGTAGCTCATGGAGTTTAAGGAAATTAACGCCATGGACTGGCAACAACTTAATAAATCAATTCTTTTAAAAGAGGAATACTGGCAAGAAAGAAGCGCTGCTGCTCTCGGAGAGTTGCGATCGCCCGAAGCGATAGAGCTTTTAAAAAAACTTCTTGACTCTACGTTCTCCGAGGTGGCAATCGCCGCAGCTTCCCAACCTGATTGAACTGAAGCAGTTATTGAGGAAAAATACTCTAATAAAATTCAGCGAATCATGAGTAGAAAACGGGACAGACCACGGTTTCTTTTTTTGTATCTATAATCTGCCCTTTGGAAACTCTCCTCTTTCTCGCTATTTAACGTGGTCTGTCCCTGTAACGCCTGGTATTGGAAAGAGGAAGTAAATTAAAATGATAGTTGAGCTTGATGGATTCTCCATCTCATCTGAGCAAGAATTCCATAAGCGGATAGCGTCTGCTTTTTCTGTTACTCAATACTATGGAAACAATCTTAATGCGCTCTGGGATCTACTCAGCACCGATGTAGAGCGCCCAATTGAATTAATTTGGACAAACTCAAAACATTCAGAAGAACTAATGGACGACTCATATAGAGAAATATTAATTATTCTTGATCGAGTCAAAACTCAAGATGAAGACTTTGGACCGGATGAGAATTTTAGTTACCAACTGAAATAGTAAAGCTGTAAACGGGAAGCAGACCACGTTTTATTTTGTCTGAAGGTGGTCTGTCCCTGAATAACATGAACAATTGAAAGGCCCTCAATGGAATGCTCTTTGGCAGAAGATGTTCCACCCCGGAAACAAAGGGGGCTTTGCAGATGGAAAGAAATAATTACGGAGGGCTGACATGAAGTTCGACTGGAGTTCTTTTGGGATTGAACAGGGATCCTCAGTGGATGCCAATACGATTTCCCAAGTAGAAAAACTACTTAGTGTAATTTTCCCAGAGTCCTACTTGGACTTAGTTACATATTCTGACGAAGCCTCTCCTGAGGTGTCTTCATTTTCATATGACGACGAAGGAACTTGCATAAGCGAGTTCTTTTCATTTTCGCCCGACGCAACCCCGTATACCATCTCATGGTACTCAGGGGCAGGAAAACCCCCAGGGCTTCCGAATGGATTGGTCCCTATCGCACGGGATGCGGGCGGTTACCTTGTTTGCCTGAATTTCAGTACGCCCTCAATTACGGTTGAAATTTTTGACCAAAATTCAAGTAAAACCCACTTAATTTCTAATAACTTTGATGATTTTATTGATTTATGGAGTGAGTAGAAAAAGGGACGGAAATAACCGTACGCATCCGCGCTCCGACTTTGCGTACATCATGCTAGGTAGTTTGGAGAGACACAGTGCATTTAACCTTATTTAGAAATAGCAAAGTTTCTTTCTTACAGCTACTAAACGATGCTGCTGTTCGCAGCGTAAACGAGGGACAGACCACGTTTTCTTTTTCTGAAGGTAATCTGCACTTTATGAGCTTCTGACCAAAAAGGACCAAAAAGGGGACAGATTTATTTTCTAAAAAATGAAAATAAATCTGTCCCCTTTTCTCTGTGAACATACCTCTAAGCAAATTTTACGACTGCGAAAAACTTCCATGTCAACCAACTTTGAAATAGCTTTGAAAAAGAATGAACTCCCTGACTATTTCAGAGGTAATGGCCAATATTTCACAAGAGACCCCGACTGGGGAACCCAGTTGCATATCATAAATTGGCAAGGACTATGCGGCTATTTAAAATCGCTAGAAAGCTCGATCGAAATATTGAGAAATTCATTTAGCGTATACTTAAACTCGGTTGAGTTTACAAAAAATGACGCCAGCGACCTGCTTGAAAACATTGGCTGCTATTATTACCTAAGAAATAAACATCCTTTCTTGTCAAAATATGGATTTGATCTTGTACGCGATGCTGCTGATAGTGAGAAACAGAAAATTTCACATACCATGACCTTTCTGAGAAAAACAATCGAAGCCAACAATGATGTTCAACACCTTGAACTCTATAATCGCCGCATGAGAAAACTCATTGATGACGGCGGCCCAACCAATATAGAGAGCCTCTAATTCTTTAGACGGAACCCACTGTAAAAAGGTGACCAAAAAGGACCAAAAGGAGGACAGATTTATTTTCTAAAGTTAAAATAAATCTGCCCCCTTTTCTGAATGACGCTGATTAATCACTTATGAAAATCCATCTCAACATCGATGACCTGCCCGCCTACCCATACCCTACAAACTTCCTCCATTTTGCATCCACTGACCCAGAAACAGACATCGAACCTTGGTGGCTGCTGGTATACAACGAAGGTAAAATCAACAACTGGTACAAAACACTCAAACAGCTTTATCCAAAACGCACATTGATCCCCTTCGCCAAATTCAACGCGAATGATGACATCGTCTGTTTTGATGGAGAGGATCTTTCTGGGCAGCCCCATGTGTTGATAATTCATGCTTATGCGTCAGAGGGCTGGGAACTTCACGCCACCTACGCTAGCTTCGATAAGTGGCTAGAAGAAGCCATGGTGCAAAATGCCGAGTGGCTCAACGAGGACTAAAAACTTTAATCCCGACAAGCCTGGTATTTGCTTTAGAAAAAACGAGAGAACCGCAGGCAGCCCCTGAGAAATCTCGTTGTTTAACCTCTACTCCCCCGGACTGAACAATCAAAGGACTGTACCCTTGAAACTCCTGAATCGCCCATTTTCCATCCTCCTCGCCCTCACCTTCTCCCTTAATGCGACTGCACTGTCCCTTCGCTCCGAACAACGCCCCGACGGCACCACTGCCCTGTTACTTTCAAACGAACCCGCCGCAGAACGCGCGCCAAAGCTCAACCAGGATCCAGCGGTGCGCTCAGCACTGGTCGATTTTTTTGGTTATCAAACCGGTAGCTACACCAACGACAACACAATGATTGTGCAGCAAGTTCTGGAAGCGCTTGATTCGGAAATGTCGATGTTTGCGGACGGTGTGCCTGCCGGCAGCAAAATGATTACTGCCATGGATGATGGCAACAATGGGTTTGAGCGCGGCGCATTGTTGCTTAACGACAAGGGCCAGTTGGTCGCTGTCGGGCTGGTCAATGGCCACTGCACGGTCAAGTCGCGTGAGGAGGCTTTGACCTGTAACGATGCCCCGCAAACCGTGCTGACCATTTTCCAACCGCAAGGCGCTAAACAAGCTGATGCCGAATCTTTGATTGGCTGGAGCAAGCAACTGCCTCCCATGATGGCGATATGGGCGGAAAGTGATGATCCGGAACGCCGAGCCGCCGCGCAGAAAATTGCCAGCGTTGAATACGCTGCAACCAAACCGGAACAGGGAGCGTGGACAGCGGCACAGTTACCTTCCGACTTTCCCAAAGCCATGCTGGCGATGCTTCCGCAGCGGGCTCACCTGATCGGTGCTGGCGCACACGGTGTTTTCACGACACCGGGGATGGAGGGCACGCCGATTGAAGGTGACTGGGACAAAATAGCCGGCCGTCCACAACATGAGTTCGAAGTCATTCTCCGGACTTTTACAGAGTACGCGGACGTCATCGACTTCTATCAGCAGCATGCGAAGGATGCCGAAATCAGCGGCAACCAGAGAAAGGCACTCGTTGAAGGCTATATTGGTGGCGGCACCTACAAGATTGAAATCAGTAATAGAAAAGACGAAGGCACAGTGATCACGCTGTCTGCTTGGCGACAAGAAGTCTGATTTATCCAAATAAAAAAAGGGCGATCCCATGATCGCCCTCTTTCAAATCAAGATACCCTTCCTTTGCACATTAAAGCTTTTGCAGCTCTTCTTTAGCTCCCGGAGCACCGCGATCAATTGCTTTGAGCATCCAGTACTCGGCCTTGGATTTGCTTTTTGGCAAGCCGCCACGTCCTTGTGCGTACATTTTCCCAAGCGCTAACTGCGCGTTGCCAAAATCTGCATCCGCAGACTTGCGGTAAAGCTTGGCCGCTTCACGTTGGTTTTTTACGGTGCCTCGCCCCTGTTCAAGCATTTGCGCCATTTCATACTGCGCGTACTTATTGCCGAGCGCAGCCGACTTGCCAAACCAGGAAAATGCCAGAGCTTCATCCTTGTCCACACCACGTCCTGCGGCAATCATCTCCGCGAGGTTCAGCTGTCCGTAATCGTCACCGGTTTCAGCCAGTTTGCGATACCACTGAGCGGCAACAACATCATCCTGTGTAACTCCGTCCCCTTTCTCATAAAGGCTTGCCAGCAGCATGTAGGCTGAGGGATATCCACCTTCGGCGGATTGGTGGTAGTACGCTAATGCTTTGTCCATGTCCTTGAGATTTTTGATCGATCGGCCACCGCGATGGTAGATCTGCGCCAAACTGAACTGCGCTTTGGCGTTCCCCTGCTCCGCAGCTTTCAAATCCCAGTAAACACTTGCGTCTTCACCCTCAACGCTTCGATCCCAACGAAGTTCCTCAGCCAATCCGACTTGCGCTTCAGCATTACCTTGCTCTGCAGCTTTGCGAAACCACACTTCCGGCATGCCCGGTGACCACTGCTCAACCACCCCGCAGAGGTTCTCCTGAATGGCTTTGCCAAACTGCGTCTGCGCGTCGAGATCACCTGCGACCGCTTGTTCATGCAGCCGCTCAGAATTTGGCGCGCACTTCCCTGCCTTCATGCCGTCGTAGTAATCACGCGGCGCTTGTGCCCACGTATTACAGGTGATGAACAGTGAAAAAAGTGCCGTGCCCGCCGTACCGACAGTTTTGAAACGCTTGATCATTTGTTGCTTCCTTGTGGCTTAAAAATTCCAACGAAAATCTTGCGCAAAATACTAGCTCGCTTCGAACATCCGCTCGTCCACGTCGTACTTAACCACCACCCGATTCCGATACAACCTCACCCTCTCCACCAATTCCCCAACCTGCCCCTTCTCCCGCACCTCCCGCCAAATCTCATTCTCCCGATACACCCGCGCACCCTCCCGCACAAACCGATGCGCCTCTTGAAACACGTGATAGCGATATTCCCTCACCCGATCACACAACAACTCCCCTTCGAGTTGTGTCTCGCCGACGTTCAACTTCAACTGAAAGCTCCGATCCGTCGGGTTATGCAGCACCAGATCAACGTAGTTATAGAAAATTGCCGCCCCGGACCCGAACGGCAGTACCCGCCCTTCATCTGGAAACGGGTCGAAGCTGTGGTTGGAGCGCTCTACCACTACCAGCGGTGAATGAATGGCCATCCAGTGGATCAGGTTGCTCAGTTGGCAGATGCCGCCGCCGACACCGTGTCGTGCCTCCCCGAAAGACAGTTCCATGCCTTCAACGTAGCCGCGCTTCACAGTCGGGCGGCCGACGAGGCGGCAGAAGGAGAAGTGTTCGCCGGGGGCGATGATGACGCTGTCGATGGCAGCGACGGCGAGTTTCAGGTTGATGACTTTGTTGTGTTGCAGGGCGAGGTCGGAGTCGCCGAGTTTGCGGATGAGTTTTGAGGTGTGTTTGAGGTAGCGAAATGGCAGGCGCTCGGCTGCGGCGACGGGGCGTGCGTAGCGTTTGCTGGAACAGCGCCAGGCAATCTGGCGGAACAGTCTTTTTTGCCACACGCGCAGCCAGTACAAGGCCGGGTGGTAGAGGGAAAGTGGTTTCATCCGTGACACAACGGCGTGCGCCGTTTCTTCCTTGAACCGTGAGGGGGCGCGCATTTTATCCGGGAATGACCGGCAGCACCCCATGCATTTCATAGATCAGTCGTCTCTCTTCGGCATACATTTACCGTCACATCCGCAAATTAAGGTTCGCCTAAGGTTGCCTCGCTACGATTGCAGCCACGAAACCCAGTCGCCCTTGAATCGCAGATGAGTCCTTCCGACATGAAAGCGTTTGATTTACCAACCCAGCCATCGTCGAATTTCAGCCTTGTCTTGGTAAATTACAAAACCCCGGACATCACCCGAATGTGCCTCGAACTTTTGCGCGAGCACGTCCAGGAGCAGCGCATTCCAGTGTGGGTGGTGGATAACGATTCGGCGGATGCCAGTCTCGATTACTTGCGTTCGCTCGACTGGATCAACTTGATCGAACGGCCTTCACCGGGCAAGGAAGCCGGGCATATTGCGCACGGTAAAGCACTGGATCTGGCACTGGAAAAAGTCGACACCGATTATCTGTTTCTGTTGCACACCGACACCTTTGTCTATGACAAGGAAGTGTTTGCCATGATGATGCGCGAGTGCACGAAAACGCCGGACATGGCTGCAGTCGGTTGTGTCGAACAACTCAATCGCGGGATTGTTCGTGACACTTGGCGTCTAACTTCGCGCTTCTGCAAGCACTATGTTCGTAAAGCGAAAGTGCGTCTGGGTATGCGTTCGAAAATGCCAAGGCCGTACAAAGAAACGCATCTGAAAAGTTTCTGCACATTGTGGAATGCGCGCTTGATGAAGTCCCAAGGCCTGCACTTCTGCATGGATGACCTCGTGCCCGGCTACACGTTGCAAGATCGAATGAGCAGCCTGGGCTATGGCATCAAGTTCCTGTCACCGCGCAAGATTTTCAGCTATCTGGATCACATCCAGGCAGGCACCGTCGCGGCGGCGGGCACCTACGGGAAAAATCACCGCAGGACAAAAATGTATCAGGCCACGCTGAAGCGCTTTCAAGAGCAGCAAGCCTGACGTGCAAATCTCGGTTTAATCCACCGCAAACAAAAAGGGCGACTTTTAAAGTCGCCCTTTTTGTTTGCAGAAATTGTATACAACTACTCCGAAGAGGTGTTCGCCCAGTGTAATGGCCTGGCAATCCATGCACCGGTAAAGAGCCCTGACACTGGGCGAACGGGTGGGATTTTAATTGAAGTTGGCAGATATGTCCTCATGCTTAAACATGAAATTTATGTACTAGAACGTTAAAAAGTGTTGCCCACCGATATTTGCCGGGAAACTTCTTACAGATTCTTTTATATGATTGCTCTCATACTTAAAGCTGTACAAGAACAATCATTCTGTAGAGTTAATGCTCAACTTTCGTGTTGGCTGGTCACTTTTAAGATATCGGTGTAAGTGACGATGACGCTCTGCCCTTCTTTCAGATCTTTCAGTTTGGCTTGGATTTCAGGCTTTTTCACGTCGAGAACTTTCGACACGCCCGCCGGGTTTTGCAGGGTCACCTGATTTGTCTTCAAATCAATTTTGGTGATTTTCAATTGCACCTGAACCTGACGATACGCCTCGCCACCGGGGTTATCGCTGCCCGGGGCCTTACGCAACTCACCGGTACGTTCGGTAGTGCCAGGCAGACCTTTATCCACATCGGTGTCGAGGTAAGCGGCGACAGAACGCTGTACCTGGATGTTGACCTGATCGCCGGGCTTGAGATTGGCGAGGTTTTTCGCCTTATCAGTGAGCTGAACGTGAACCGGCTTGCCTTCGGCACCTTCGAGCACAACCTGATGGTTGGCGGCATCGACGGAGATCACTTTAGTGATGACCTGATCGGCTTCAACAGTGGCAGACAGCGGAATATCGGCAGCCATGGCGCCGAAACTGGTGGCGGACAGTACGGTTGCGAGGGTGATGGCCTTGGCCAATGCGTCGAGCTTCATAAGCAATACTTTCCCTGTGATGAATGGCAGCGCCCGACGTTGAAGCGGCTTCGACGCCAGGCGTGCCACTGAGCATAGACGCTGTTCAGGGCTTGGCTGGTGTTTGTTGCTTGGCGGTGTCCTGCGCGGTGGATTCGCCGCTGGGCGTGCCTTTTCCAGTGTTTTCACGCTGTTTCGGGTCGGTGGGCCGCAGGGCGTCGTTGTCGCGTTCGGTTTCGCCCGGTGGACGGGGTTCGTCAGGGTGTTCGCCTTGGGTGATCGGCTTCATGGGGTAGTCCTCAGGCTTCGGGGTCGTCGAGTTCACGGGTGACGTTGATGGCGGGGGAATCCTTGTGCAGGTCGTCGGCCTTGGCGCGCAGGAGCTGCCATTGTTCAAGGTCGATGGCGCCTTGGCCGAGCATGTCGTCGGCGATGCGTTGCAGATCGAAATAATGCGCGTCGGGGGATTGCTGCCAGTAGGTTTCGTCGTCGAACAGGCGTTGCCAGGTGGTCATGTCTGGGGGTTGCAGGTCGTCGCTCATGGGGGAGTCCTCGACGGCGTTTCGCAAAGGTGTGAGGGATATTTGGTAGAGGGGTTGAGAAGTAGCAGAGTTCCGGCCAATTTCTCTGTGGAGTCTGGGCGGGCGCTTTCGCGAGCAGGCTCGCTCCCACATTTTGATCTCGGTCAGATCCGGATTCTGCGCCCGTTCCAACTCGCAGTTTTTACGAGGCGCTGTCAGTACCCGGTCATTTCCAGATAGCCCCGGCCGGGATGGCTGCCGCGGATGCGCACCGGGCCTTCCCAATAGGGGATGCGCAGGTTCATCCAGGCGTTGGGGTTAAGCGCGTCGAGGGTGATGTCGAGGTGTTTGTCGGGGATGTTGATCGACCATTTCACCGGCATCGTCCGGCCAGCGATTTTGGCGGTGTCTTGCGGGGTGAGCTGAATCTGCGAGCTACTCAGGGTTTGCGTCTGGCCATCGGCGGCTATCCACGTGCCGGTGAGATACGGCGCGCCGTCCTTCTGACGCATGCGGTACAGCATCACGTGTTCGCCGCTGTCCAGGTGCAGGGAGAACCAGTCCCAACCGGTTTGATTGGCGGTCAGCGGCTGGCTGCTCCATTCGCGATCGAGCCATGCCGGGCCGCTGACGGTGTAGCTCTGACCGTCGATCTGCAAGGTGCCGCTGGCCTGGAAAAACGGCTGACTGTAGTAATACGAAGCCTGACCTTCTTCGGATTTCTGACTGAAACCCTTGTCGCCCTGCAACACCAACGGACGACTTGAGGTGAGGTGCAGTTGATAGGCGAAAGCCTTGTCGCGAGCGCTGAGTTGCAAGTCGCTCAACGGATCCTGCGCTTGACTGGCAAACCGCCAATCATCGATCCACGCCTCGAACGGCGCCAGTTGCACACCCGCCTGCCCTACTCCACCTCGGGCGTAACGTTCGGCGGCGTGATGCACCGTGCTCGAAGTCACCGCCGCATGCCCCAGCCAGATCGTCTGATCAGCCCACCCGGCCTGCTCCGCCAGCGGTTTCAGCGCACTGCGAAACAGCGTCCACTGCACGCCGAATTGATTGCCCTGCTGATCCTTGAGATTGGCGGTGACGTACCACCACTCGATGCGAAACCCCTCATGCGCAGCGTGATCCGCCGGAAAACTGAACACCCGACCCGGCACCACCGGCGTAAACGCCAACGCCTGATCGCCCATCCCGGCGAAACCTTTCTGCTCCGGCACCGATTGATCGCAACCACCGAGCAGCAACAAAACCATCAGCACAACGAAGTTAATCCTCATGGGCAAACGTCCTCAACAGGTCCGCCGGTTGCGTGCGGTACAGCGAGTACAACGGCCATGCCGACGCCAGCAACGTCGCCAGCAACGCCAACCCCATCAACTGCAGCAATTGCCACGGAAACACCCGCAACGGTAGCCGCCAGCCAAACGCTTGCACGTTGATCACCGCATCCAGGCACCACGCCAGCGCGATGCCCAGTGGCAACGCCAACACCAGCGTCAGCACCGCCAGCAACCACGTCTGTCCCAGATTGAGCAGCATCAATTGCCGCCGCGTTACGCCCAGCACCCACAGCGGTGCGAGTTGGCCGAGGCGACTTTGACTCTGGGTCAGCAGGCTGATGAACAGTGCCACACCCGCCACCGCCAGGGTCAGGCTGTTCAACGCCGCCGTGGCCGCAAAGGTCCGTTCGAAGACTTGCACCGACCAACCCTTGAGCCGTGCCTGATCGACGATGCGGCTGTCATCCAGTTGAAAGTGCGCCTGCAGGCTATTCAACAACGCCGGGATGTTCTGCGGCTCGATGCGCAGATTGAAACGGTTCGGCGTCAGTTGCGGCCAGCCGCGCAGCAAGTGATTGATATTGACCAGCAAGTGCCCTTTGGGATTGCCGTAGTCGGCGTAGATGCCGACGATGCGCGGCGACCACGCACCATTCGGCGCAGGAATCGTCAGTCGATCACCCGCCCGCACCTTCAGCCGACGCGCCAGCTGTTCGCTGAGCATCACCGCATCGTCGGTAGCCAGATGCGCCCACGGGTCGCTGCCACTGACATCGAGCAACGGCCAGTGCTGGCGATAATGCGCGTGATCGATGATGCCGAACACCTCCGCCGGCCAGCCCTGCAACGTCACCGCGACCTGCCAGTTTGGCAGAATCGCGGCGACGTTAGGCTGCTGCTTGAGCCAGCTGTACATTTCCCGCGACTGTGCCGGATTGCTCGGGTTGATATACAACTCGGCACTCAGGCGTTGTTCTAGCCAGTCGTTGAAGGTCTGGCGAAAACCGGCCGTCATGCTGCCCGCACCGATGTTGGCGGCGAGCGCCAAAAGCAATGCCATCAACGCCAGACTCAGTGCCGGCAGTTGCTGGCGGCAATCGGCGAGAAACCATTGACCGAGCACTGAGCGACTGCGTCCGAGCAACTGATTCAACAGCGCGCTGAGCAACACCGGCAGCGCCAATGCGGCGCCGATCAGCAATCCGGCCATCAGGACAAAACCGCTGGCCAGACTGTCGCCCCAGATCAACGCCGCCAATGCGATCAAGCCCAATACCGCCGCCAGCCAACCTTGTCGGCGCAACCAGCGCGCATATTGCTGATGCCAGGCTTGCGGATCCGCCACGGCCAACAACGGCAAACGGGCGGCGCGCAGCAGACTGTTAGTCCCGGCGAGCAAGGCGCCAAGCACGCTCAAGCCGATGCCACTGAACCACCACCAGGTGCTCAGGCGCAACTGCCCCGCCACTTCGGCGCCATACAATCCGCGCAGGCTGGCAGCGACATCCGGCAGCAAGACACTGGCCAACCAATAGCCGCTGATCACGCCGAATAGTCCGCCGATCAGTGCCAGTACACCCAGCTCAACGATCAAGCAGAAAATCAACATTTGCGCGCTGACCCCGCAGGCGCGCAGCGTACGCAGCAGACCGCGCCGTTGCTCAAGCGCCAGCCCGATAGCGGCGTGGACGATGAACAAGCCAACCACGAATGACAAAAAACCCAAGGCATCGAGATTGAGGTGAAAACTCTCGGTGAGTCGCGCCAGATTGTTTTCCTCGCCGCTGCTTTTGATTTGCAACAGACCTTTGAAGGTGGCCGGCAACTCGGCGTGAAAATCCTTGGGCAGCAACAGGCGCGACAATTGTCCGGGTTGTTCCAGCAGTGTTTGCGCGACGCCGATGTCCACCAGCAATAGGCCGGGCGCCATGTCCTTTTGCGCGAGCAACGGCGGCAATCGCAGACCATTAGCCGTTTGCGGTGTGTCGCCTTCACGCAGATCCAGCGCCTGCAAGGTTTCCGGTGAAATCCACGTACTGCCCGGCGGCGTGAAAAACTCGACAACACGCTCAATCGGCAACGCCTGCCCGGCCACCGCCGAATCGGCCGGCAACGACACCGGTTCGATACCCATCAATTGCAGCCGCTGATTCTCAATGCCCTTGAGCTGCAACCGGCCCTGCAACAGCGGCGACACCGGCCAGCCCTGTCGACGCAGATCAACGAACCATTGCTGCGCAAAAGTCGCACCGTTTGACGTGCTGAGACTGGCCTGCGGTTCGCCGCCGATCAATTGGCTGGCCCGCGCGTAGCTGTCACGCGCCTGACTGTTCAGTGCTTCGACGCCGGTGAGCAGACTGGTCGCCAGCCACAACCCGGTCAGCACACTGAAAAACTGCACCGGATGGCGCCGCCAATGACTGAGCAGCGCACGTAGCGTTTGCGCAAAGACGATCACGTCAGCCGCCCGTTGGACAACACCACCCGCTGGGCCAATCGCGCCGCAACCCGCTGACTGTGAGTGACCATCAACAACGTGGTGGGCGTGTCGTCGAGCAGTTCCAGCAACAAGCGCAGCACTTCGTCACTGGTCGCTTCATCGAGGCTGCCGGTGGGTTCATCGGCCAGCAGCAATTTCGGCTGCGACGCCAATGCCCGGCCCAACGCAACGCGCTGCTGCTGACCACCGGAAAGTTGCTCGGGATAACGCTTGAGCAAATCGCCCAGCCCTAAGCGTTGCACCAGATGCGCCTGCCAACGCGGCTCATGCCGCCCGGCAAGACGCGCCTGAAACGCCAGATTATCTTCGACGCGCAGACTGCCGATCAGGTTGAACTGCTGGAACACCAGACCGATTTCTGTGCGCCGCCAATTCGCCAGTTGCGCCTCGCTCATCGCCTCCAGCCGATGCTCGCCACTGCGAATGCTGCCGCTGTCGACTTTGTCGAGGCCGGCCACCAGGTGCAGCAACGTGCTTTTGCCACTGCCGGATTCGCCCATCAGTGCCAGGCTGCTGCCGGATTCCAGCGACAGGTCGACACCTTGCAGCACCGGCAATGGGCCTTGCGGGGTGAGATAGCTTTTGAAGACGTTTTCAACACGAAGCATGCCGCCACCTGATCGGTCAGTGTGGGGCAAGGATAGCGGATGGCGGTGACAGACTTGAACTCAGCGTTGAATTGGCCGGCCCCTTCGCGAGCAGGCTCGCTCCCACAGGTAGATCGCGTTCCAAATGTGGGAGCGAGCCTGCTCGCGAAAGCGTCGGCCCAGCCAATTCAAAACTTACTGCCCCGCCGCGACACTCGCCGGCGCCTGCGTCGGCGTGACAATACTGCCCAGATCAATGTGCTTCCACTCAGGCTTGGCCCCCAACCGCGCATTGAAGCGGTAGTTGAAGGTGAATTCATCCGCCGTCGCGACACTCAGCGGCTTGCCATAAACCGCCTCGATCCCCGCCAGGTCATAGCCCATCAACTGCAGCAGGGTCGGGAAGATGTTGTAGTGGCTGGAACGATCCTTGTTCGCCGCCAATTGCGCCGACCAGTCCAGCGTCTTCAGAGCGCTGCCCTGAATCACCACCAAAGGCACCAAGCCTTCCTCCTCCACCGGATCGCCGCCGCAATGGGTGTTCAAACCCGGATTACCGCGCTCATGCAGATCCTGGCCATGATCAGACGTATAGATCAGCAACGCATTGTTCAGATTGGCCTGGGCAAACACCCGCGCAAAGAACTCGCCGACGTTCCACAACACGGTGTTCTTGTAGGCATTGCGGTACAGCATCCAATCATCAGGCTGACCATTGAAACCGTTGCGTTCACCGGTATCGGCCACCTCGGTGAACTGCCCGCGCGGTAAGGTCGGACGGTAGGCCATGAACGCATCCGGGTATTTGTCATGCACCGGGAAGTGCGCGCCGACCTTGTTGATCACCACCAGCTCCGGCTTGTCGTCGTTGAGCAATTCGATGAGCTTCGCCGCTGCCGCCATGTCGCGATCGCGCACGCTGGTCTGGTCGAATTGCACGAACTGGTCGATGTCCTTCTTTTCGGTATCGGTCATCAGATTCTGCAGATTGCCCCCGGTGCGCTGGGCGTCGATGTAGACGGTGCGCAGCCCGGCCTTTTTCGCGTACTGCCAGATCGATGGCAACGTTGTGTTGATGCGCATGTAATCGGCGCGGGTACCGCCGTAGCGCAGGGTCACGTTGGTGTCGGCGCTGCAATTGGCAATGGACGCGGCGTAGCCGTAATTGAAGATGTCGACGCCGGGACGCGCTTGTTTGAGGTTGCTGTGCACGCCGAACGGTGCGTTGATATCCAGATAATTGCCGGAGATGCTTTCGTCGATGATCAGCACGATGTCATGGCCGACGGCTTGCGAGTTGCGCGCCAGCGTCACCGGTTCGCGCGGGCCGACCGTGTTATGCAGCGCTTCGTAGGCAAACAGATTCAGATAGGCCAGCGGCGTGTACATGATCGGCAGGCCCCGCGCGCCCTCACCCGCACGCAAGAACAGCACCGCACTGAGCAGCAACACGCCGCACAACGGCGCCGCCACACGTAACGCGTTGGGAATCGCCAACCCATGACGGGGCTTCAGGCCGATGCCGAACAGCAACAGCAAACCGCTGAGCACGCCACGCAGGAGCGCGTCCCGGTACTGGTACGCCGCTTCCTGGATGAAACCGCCGGAGTAAACCAATGAGACGAAACCGCTGTAGGTCAGGTAATCCGCCGTGACCCGGGTATAGACATCGAAAAACACTGCCGAGACAAACATTGCCAATGCGAACACGTGGCGAATGAGAGTCTGCCTTATATACGCCATTAGATATAACGCAAAAGTAAGCGCCAAAAACATCGCGCCAAAAAGAAGTACAGCAAAACCGAGGCCGATAGCATTTAACCGATCAATGTAATATTCGGAATACATCAACAAATAAACAATTAAGAACAATTCTTTGGCATATCTGAACATGGCGATACCGATCGGGCAAAACGGCAGGAGTCAAAGGTTTGTCAGTCAGAACCTGACACTAGCACCCGACCATCAAAGCGCAAGAATTGACTGTTTTTTGTAGAAAGCGTCAAAAAAACGGTGACTCAAATCTGACACAGCCAAGACGCTACAAGCCTTTAAATTAGCGGCTTACGACCGTTTATCGCTTATTTAAAATCTGAACAAATCTGCACAAAAGCAACAAATTCAATCGCAGCAATGACTTGATGGCCAATCGCCAAAAAATGCTCAAGTGTTATACCGATGCAACATGTCATTTTGCTGACACGCTTTTCAAACGCTGCGCTATACCCCTTTAACTATCTCATTCCGCAGTTAACTTTTTGGTGTTATTGAGGTGCGCAGATGGACGTGAGCGTATTTGGCACTGGCTATGTCGGACTTATACAAGCCGCCGCACTTGCAGATGTCGGTCATCGCGTTTTATGCGTGGACATTGACCCAAACAAAATTAAACAACTGCAACAAGCAGTGCCGCCCATTAGCGAGCCAGGTTTATCGAGCACGCTTGAGGAAAACATCAAGGCCGGCCGCCTGTTGTTCAGCACCCAGGCCAGTGACGCGGTCGAACATGCCGAGCTGATCTTCATCGCCGTCGGCACCCCGGCCGATGAGGATGGCTCTGCCGACCTCAGCCACGTGCTCAACGTCGCCCGGCAAATTGCTTCGTACATGGAAGCTGACCGCACGCTGATCATCAAATCCACGGTGCCGGTGGGCACCGCCGATCAGGTGCTCGCCGCCGCCAATAGCGAACTGCAACGCCGCGACAAGAGCAGCCTGACGGTGCGCGTGGTGTCCAACCCGGAATTCCTCAAGGAAGGCAGCGCCCTCGCCGACTGCATGCGCCCGGACCGGATCATCGTTGGCACCCGTGACGATGTCGCCCGCGAGCAGATGAGCGAGTTGTACGCACCGTTCTGCCGCAACCGCGAAAAACTGATGTTCATGGACAACCGCAGCGCCGAGCTGACCAAGTACGCGGCCAACGCCATGCTCGCGACGCGCATCAGCTTTATGAACGAGTTGGCCAACCTCACCGAACTGCTTGGCGCCGACATCGAAGCGGTGCGCAAAGGCATCGGCTCCGACCCGCGCATCGGCTACCACTTCATCTATCCGGGCTGCGGCTTCGGTGGCTCGTGCTTTCCCAAAGACCTGCGCGCCCTGCTGCACACCGCCGAACACAACGGCATGCCGCTGAAACTGCTGCGCAGCGTCACCGACGTCAACGACCTGCAGCGGCACATCCTGTTCAGCAAACTCAAAGCACTGTTCCCGCAAGGGCTGGCCGGCAAGTCCATCGCGATCTGGGGCCTGGCGTTCAAACCGAACACCGATGACATGCGCGAAGCCCCGAGCCGTTATCTGATGGATGCGCTGTGGGCCGAGGGTGCCAGCGTGCAGGCTTACGACCCGGAAGCCATGTCCGAATGCCGGCGCCTTTACGGTTATCGCAACGACCTGCACCTGTGCGCCACCCGCGACGACACCCTGGAAGACGCCGACGCCCTGGTCATCTGCACCGAGTGGAAAAACTTCCGCGTGGTCGATTTCGAGCTGCTCGCCGAAAAACTGCGCTCAAAGGTGATCATCGACGGTCGCAATCTGTACAACCCGGAACAAGTGGCGGCCGCCGGCCTGCATTACAGCGGCATCGGTCTGCGCCACATTGCCCCTGAAGGGCTGCGGCCATGAAGGTGCTCGTCACCGGTGCGGCCGGCTTTATTGGTGCCCATTGCGTGCTGCGGTTGCTGCGCGACGGGTACTCGGTGGTCGGTCTGGACAATTTCAACGCCTACTACGACCCGCAACTCAAGCACGACCGCGTGCAGTGGGTGCGTGAGCAGGCCGGCGATTTCCAGCTCGCTACGGTTGACCTGGCCAATGCCTCGGCCATCGAAGAACTGTTTGTCCGCGAACGCCCGCAAGTGGTGATCCACCTCGCCGCGCAAGCCGGGGTGCGTTACTCGCTGGAAAATCCACGGGCCTATCTGGACAGCAACCTCAACGGTTTCCTCAACATTCTCGAGAGCTGCCGGCATCACCCGGTCAAGCACCTGATCTACGCCTCCTCCAGCTCGGTGTATGGCGCCAATCAGCGCACGCCGTATTCGGTGCAGGACGGCGTCAACCACCCGCTGTCGCTGTACGCCGCCACTAAAAAAGCCAACGAGCTGATGGCGCACAGCTACAGCCATCTGTTCGGCATTCCCTGCACCGGCCTGCGCTTTTTCACCGTGTACGGGCCGTGGGGCCGGCCGGACATGTCGCCGATCCAGTTCGCCCGGGCGATCAGCGAAGGCACACCGCTGAAGCTGTTCAACTACGGCGAGCACCAGCGCGATTTCACCTACATCGACGACATCATCGAAAGCATCGCCCGCCTCATCGAGCAGCCACCGCAGGTCAATCCGCAGTGGGATCGCGAGCAGCCCGACCCGGCCAGCAGCATGGCGCCATGGCGCCTGTTCAACATCGGCGGGCAACACCCGGTCGAGCTGAAAACCTACCTGGCGCTGATGGAAAAGCACCTCGGTCAGACCGCCATTGTCGAGTTGCTGCCGCTGCAACCAGGCGACGTGCTCAACACTTGCGCCGAGGCCAGCGATCTGGCCCAGGCCACCGGATTTCAGCCCCGGATAGAGCTGGATGAGGGACTCGGGCGCTTTATCGCCTGGTTCCGCGACTACTACCCCACTGCCTATCGCCCACGCGCCGTACGCGGCTGAATTAATGTGGAGGACTCCATGACTGGACATGAGAAAGGTGTACCGATCCTAGAAATGCGCCGCGACAAGCGCGTGGATCCCGAGCACCGAATGCGTCTCGACGCGGCGATTCATCGCCAGGGTCGCGGCTGGTTCACCGGCCGCGACGGCGGTCGCCCATGGCAACTGTCACGCACCAATCGCGTGGTCGCCTGCCTTGGGGCGCTGCTGATCCTGGTGCTGATTTCCCCGCTGTTGCTGGGTCTGGCGCTGGTCATCAAGTTCAGCAGCCCAGGTCCAGTGATGTTCGTGCAGAAACGCACTGGCTACCGCGGCCGCAAGTTCGGCATGTACAAATTTCGCACCATGGTGGCCAACGCCGAAGACTTGAAAGAATCGCTGCGCCACCTCAACAAGCACGGTGCCGACGCGATCGATTTCAAGATCGACCACGACCCGCGCATCACCCGCATCGGCGGTTTCCTGCGGCGCACCAGCCTTGATGAACTGCCCAACCTGATCAATGTAGTGACCGGCGACATGCGCCTGGTCGGCCCGCGTCCGACCTCGTTCAACGCCTATCGCTACAAGGACAATCACCTCGCGCGTCTGGCGATCTACCCCGGCATGACCGGCCTGTGGCAGATCTCCGGACGCAGCAATATCGACTTCGACCAGCGCGTTGAGTTGGACCTCAGCTACATCGCCGAGCAGAGCCTTCTGCTTGATCTGAAGATTCTGTTGAAAACCCCCTTCAAAGTATTCAGCGGCCACGGAGCAAGCTAATGGACGGTTCAACCAACAAAAGCCTGAGCATCGCCACCCCCAGCGAATCGAACCTGACCTCGACCGTGCTGGATCTCGATCTGCGGATCCTGTTCCTGACCGCCGCCAACCCCGGCTCAGGCACCACCACCAGTGCGCTGGCGCTCGCCAGCCAACTGGCGCAAATGAGCAGCGGCCAAGTGCTGCTGGTCGATGCCAGTCAGTCGGCGAGCAATCTCACCCAGCAGTTGAACCTGAGCAAGGAGCGCGGCCTGCGCGACTTGCTGTTCAACCCCGACAAACCGCCGCTGTTGCAGGACTGCGTGGTGCAGGTCTCGAGCCTGCCATTCCACGTGCTGCCCAACGGCCGGCCGATCCGCACCCTGGAACACCTGACCGCCGAGCGTCTGAGCCCGTTGCTTGATCAATTGGGCAGCCAGTACCGCTTTGTGGTGATCGATGGCGACGCGGTGTACTCCGACGCCGACACGCTAGTCATCAGCACGCAAGTCGATGGCGTGGTGCTTGTCGTACGCGCCGAAGACACCCGCTGGGAAGTCGCCCAGGCCGCCGTGCAACGCCTGACTCAGGCCGGGGCAAAAGTGGTCGGTAGCGTGTTCAACCGGCGCAAGTACTACATGCCCAAATGGCTTTACAAAAACCTGTAAGCGAACGCAAAGGATGACGCCATGAACGCCAAAATGCTTGTCCTGCTGTTGCTGCCGCTTGCAGGCTGCTCCAGCAATTCCGACACCCGCAACATGCCGGTGAATATCCTCACCGCCACACCGGCCAATGCGCAAGCCACCGACATGCCGAGGGTCGAGCAGACCCTGCGCCCGAAAGACGTGCTGGATGTGATTTTCCACATCAGTACCAGCGGCTCGGACGCTTACCGCGTGCAGTCGGGTGACCAGATCGGCCTGAACTTCACCGCCGCCAGTCAACTCAACGGCACGCAACTGGTGCTGCCTGACGGCACCATCGAACTGCCGGGCGCCAACACCTCGGTGAAAATTGCCGGACTGACCAGCGACGAGGCGCGGCAGGAAATCCAGCGCGCCTATCAACGCAAGCAGCTGTTCCAGCCCAACCGCAATCAGCTCTCGGTGCAGATTCTCAGCCCGCTGAGCAACGAGCAAAACCTTAAAAGCGCGCTGAACCACCCGGCCACCGGCATGAGCCGCGAAATCACCGTCGGCACCGATGGCTATGCGAGTTTTCCGGAAATCGGCGCTGTGCCGCTGCAAGGCATGACGGTCAATCAACTGGAAACCTTCCTCAACAGCAAGTACGCGCAACTGCCAGGACGGATGACTGTGGATGTGCTGCTGAAATCCACCGCCGGCAACGAGATCTACGTGCTCGGCGAAGTCGCTCAACCGGGCTCGTACCCGATCCGCCGGCCGGTGTCGGTGCTTGAGGCGCTGACCCTGGCGCGCGGTACCAACGTCAAGGCGCGTCTCGATTCGGTGGTGATCATGCGGCGCAACGGCAATCAGGTACAGGCCATGAACTACGACGTCGAGAAAGCACTGTCGGGCGATGCCCCGCAGATCGCTTACCTGCAACCGGACGACATGCTCTACGTACCGAAAACCAAACTGGCCAGCGCCGGCGAGCTCGCCCGCCAACTGGCCGATGTGGTGCTGTTCCAGGGCGTGGGGTTCAGCTTCGGCTACCGCGTCGACAACAAAGGCAGTGACAACTGACTCTCAGGTGAACGACATGAACCCAAAAGAAAATTACCTGCACGAGTTCTTCAGGATTTTCTTCGCCAACAAGCAACTGGTGAAGCGCATCTTCCTGATCTTTGCAGTGATCGCGCTGTTGCTGCCGCTGTTGCTCAAACAGAGCTTCGATATCACCGCGCAGGTGATCGTGCAGTCGAAAAAACTCTCCCAGGGCGATGCGACCACCTCGCTGACCCAGGACAACGCCACCTTCATTCCGCCATCGCTGGCGGACATGGAGACCGAAAGCAATATCCTCCGTTCGCCGGCGCTGATTCGTCAGACCATCAGCGAACTGCGCGATCAGGGTCAGTACAACCCGCCGCCGGGGATGCTCAGCAAACTGGCCGAACCGTTCAAGCGTTACGTCAGCACGCCGCTGCGCGAATACGTGATCAATCCGCTGCGTGATGCACTGGGCATGGAAACCGATCCGGTGCGCGACACGGTGCTGGATGGCTTGACCCAGGAAGCCATCGACAATCTGAAGATCGAAACCCTGCCGGGTTCCAATGTCATCTCGATCGTCTACAGCTTCCCTGATCCCGCCCAGGGCACGACGTTCGTTGCCACGCTGCTGCGCAACTATCTGGTCGATCGTCAGGCCTTGCAATCGATCGAGCTGCCGCAATCGTTCTACGAGACCAAGAAGCATCAGTATCAAGTCCGCCTCGACGGTCTGGAAGGCGCACGGTTGAGCCTGCTGGAAAGCGTCGGTTCGTCCGATCCGAAAGAGGAAATCACCTTTCGCCTCAACGCGATCAACACCGAAGAGCAGGCACTCAACCTGTATCGCGATCGCTTGCTGCAAAGCCAGCGCTGGCTCGATTACCTGAAAACCAGCCTGGCCACCGCCAACACCAACAAACTTAACGACTACACCTTCCCGTTCACCTTCACCACTACGGTGGACAACATCGCGTTCGAGGATCGCGAGATCCGGCAGATGGGCGAGGCGCTGACCACTCAGGTCAGCCGCTATATGAACGACCTCGCGATATTTCAGCCCAGCAGCGAACCGATGTTGCTGGCCCGCGAGCAAATTGCCCGCACACGCCAGCAGTTCCTCAAAGTGGTCAACAACCGCATCCAGGAACGCACGATCGACCTGTCGGTGGTCAGCCAGGTCATCGAGCAGAAAACCGCGCGCATTGCCGAGTTCAAGAATCGCATCCATCAATTGCAGCAAACCCAAAGCAAGCTGCGCCAGATGGACACCGAGATCGGCGCATTGCACGCAGCGTTCTCAACCTATGCGCAACGCTTTGCCGAAAGCAGCACGACGCGCGCGCTGGATAACGACTTGTCCAACGCCCGTGTCTTGAGCCCGCCGTATGAACCGACCGAGGCGGCGTTTCCCAAGCCGATGTTGATCATTCCGTTCGGCCTGCTCACCGGACTGCTGCTAGCCATTGCCTTCGTCTACGTACGTGAGTTCTTCGATCACCGCTTCAAGCATCCGGCGCAAATCAGCCATGAACTGGGCCTGCCGGTGCTGTTGGTGCTCAACGAAGAAACGTCGCAGCCGGGTAATCCGCACAAGAACTGGACCGTGCCGAGCCTGGTTCACTGGGTGCGCAATTGAACGCGGCGTCCACCCCGTGCGTCGCCCTGCCGATCATTCATTTGCTCAGCAGCGGCGGCTTCTACGGCGCCGAGCGAATGTTGCTGGATCATTGCCTGGCGACGCCGGGACAGCATCAAGTGCTGTTCCTTGACGCGCCACCAGAGCTGATCGAGCGCTTTCGCCAGGCCGGGGTGGACGCTCGCAGCTGTGCCGGGCTCGGCGGACTGCTGCGGCACTTGCATCAGCGCCGTGGTGACAAGCCGTTGCTCAACACGCACAACTTCAAAGGGCTGGTGTTCGGCTGGGTCGGCGCCACTGTGTTGCGCCTGCCGCTGGTGATCACTCAGCACGGATTCACCCCGCGCAGTCGCAAGCAGAAGTTCTACACCTGGCTAAGCCTGCAACTGTGCCGCACGGCCTCGGTGAAACGGGTGGTCTGCGTCGCGCAAAGCATCGCTGTGTTGCACCGTCAGGCTGGCGTCCGTGCCGAGAAGTTGCAGGTGATTGCCAACGGTTTGCCAGCGGCGCCAGCGCTGCCGGCGGCGCTGGAACGACAACGCTGGCTGGTCGGCTACGTCGGCCGGTTGAGCAGCGAGAAAGGCCCGGATCTGTTTCTCGATGCGCTGATTGCGTTGTGTCACCAGCATCCGCAACTGGACGCCGTGATGCTCGGTGACGGTCCGGAACGTGAGGCCTTGCAGGCGCGTATCGACGCTGCCGGTTTACCACAGCGGATTCGCTTGCCGGGCTATCAGACGGCAATGCAAGGCTGGTGGCAGCAACTCGATGCGCTGGTGATCAGCTCGCGCACCGAGGGTACGCCGATGATTCTGCTCGAAGCGATGCAGGCCGGTGTGCCGGTGGTGGCGTTCGCGGTCGGTGGCATTCCCGATGTCTTGCAGGACCGTCACAACGGCCTGCTCGCCGCACCGACCGATACCGCCGCCCTCGCCCGTCAGCTCGACACGTTGCTGGCCGAACCGCAGCTGGCCGCACACCTACGCGACAACGCCAGACGCACACAACAGGAACGCTACGACCTCAAGGCTTTGGCTGAACGCTGGTCGCAGCTGTACATCTACACGGCACGGGAGGCACGCGCATGATTTTCCCGCTCTCGATCGTCAGTCTGCTGGCACTGGTCTGCATGGCTTTGCTGGTCAGTCCTTATCCGTTTCTGGCGCCGGGGGCAGTGCTGGGGCTGCTGGGTTTCACGGTGCTGTACCGCAAACCGTCCTGGGGCCTGCTGGGCATTGCCGCGCTGGTGCCGTTTGAAGGGTTCTTCAAGGACAGCGCGTTATCCGGGAGCAAATTGATCGGTGCTTCGCTGGCGCTGATCCTGGCGTTGCAACTGGCATTGCATCAGATTCCATCGCAGCGCCTGCGCAGCAATCTGTGGCGCTACCTGATCGGTTTCATGGCGCTGTACCTGCTGAGCCTGCTCGCCACCGACAACATGGGCATGTCACAGAGTCATCTGCGTGAACTGAGCGTGGGCCTGATTCTGTTCGTGATTACCTTGTTGGTCGGCCGCGAGCTGAACCTCGATCTGTTCGCCCGACTGGTCACGCTCAGCGTCAGCACGACCTGCGCGATGGCGATGTTTTCCAGCCGATTCCAGGACAAGGGCCGCGCCGCCGGCCTGCTCGAAGACCCGAATGCCTTTGCTCTGCTGATCGCCTTCGCCGTGCCGCTGGGCCTGCTGCTGGTGATTCGCAGCCCGAACCTGCTGCACCGTCTGTTCTGGGCGGGCTGCTGTCTTTTGCTGCTCGGCGGCATGACCAAAACGGAGTCGCGCTCAGGTTTGGTGGTACTGGCCTTGAGTCTGGCGATCGGGGTCTGGCATTACCGCCAGCACCTCAACCGTATCCGTCCGCGGCATTTCGGCTTTGCCATGCTCGGCGCGGCCATCGTGCTGCCATTGGCGATTTATGCGATGCCTGCCGGTTACCTGGCGCGCATCCAGTCGCTGAGTATCTTGAGCGCCGGGGCCAAGGCTCAGGATGAATCCCTCGGCCGTCGCGCCTCGTACATTGTCGTCGGCAGCCAGATCATCCGCGAGCATCCGCTGCTCGGCTCGGGCCCCGGGACATTCCCGTTGCACTATGCGACTACCGGTTATGCCAAGGCATTCTCGGCCAACCGCAAGATCGGCGATCTGTATCGCCGGGCGCACAACACTTATCTGGAGATTTTCAGCGAATTGGGGATTCCCGCCGGCCTGCTGTTTGTCGGCATGCTCGTGCAGGGTTTCTACAACCTGATCCGCGCACGACGCGAATGGCTGCAACGGCGTGAATGGCAGCACGCCGACCTGATGACCCATCTGGGAATGAGTTTTCTGTCGTTGACGTTGTTTCTGATGTTTCTCAGCGCGCCGAACCTGAAATACCTGTGGATCATGCTTGCACTGACCTGGGTGCTGCGCCTGAAAGCCGAGCAAGCACCGCTGACGGAGGCCAGAGCATGAGCCGGATCAGCATCGTCATTCCGATGTACAACGAGGCACGGCACATCGGCCGCACCCTCCTGGCCGCCCGCAAAGCCGCGAACGCCGCCGACATCGACTGTGAACTGATCGTCGTCGACAACGGTTCCACTGATGACGGGCCACAGATCGCCCGCGCCTTCGGCGCACAGGTGCTGGTGCTGCCCGGCCTGCTGATCGGCGCTTTGCGCAATCGTGGCGCAACGGTTGCCAGCGGTGAATGGCTGGCGTTCATTGATGCCGATATCGAAATGCCCGAAGACTGGCTGAACGAATTGTTCGCTCTCGAAGCGCAGAATCAGGGCGACATTTTTGGCCTGGATCTGCACACCCCCGCCGCCGCGCCGTGGTACGCGACCGCCTGGCAACGGCGCATGTTGCGTCCATCAGCGCACGCCAGTCGCACCGTGGACTGGCTGCCCAGCGCCAACCTGTTGATGCGCAAACGCTGGTTTGACGTCGTCGGCGGATTCAACGAAACCCTGCGCACCGGCGAAGACAAGGAATACACCTTGCGTCTGAGCACACAGGGCGCACGGCTGCTGTCGACCAGTAACAGCATCGCCCTGCATTGGGGCTACGAAATGAACTGGCGCGAGTGGATGGGCAAGGAGCTGTGGCGCCAGGGCAGCCATCTGCAGTTGCTGCGCACCCATGGCATGAGCCTGCGCCTGCTGCGTTTTCCGCTGCTGTCGTTGCTGGTCTGGATGACGGATTTTCTACTGATCGTTGCCTTGCTCGCCGGCCTCGCGCAGCTCGCGGTGATCCTGCTGGTGCTGACCCTGCTGCCGAGTCTGATGCTCAGCGTGCGGCAGAGTATCAAGCACCACAATGCTCGCCTCACCTTGCAGCTGTGGGGTCTGCACTGGTTACGCCTGCACCTGCCCAGCGCGGCACTTGTTCTCAGTCTGTGTCATTGGAACGCCAGGAGGCCCGCCCGTGGCTGAATTCATTTTTTGCCTGTGCCTTGTGCTGCCGGCGTACGCCTACATCGGCTATCCGCTGCTGCTGACCTTGCTGGCGCCGCTGTTCCCGGCCTGGCGGCACGCGCCGGCACCGCCGCTGAACGTCAGCATCGTCATCGCCGCGCACAACGAGGCGCGACACATCGAGCACAAGTTGCGCACCCTGCTGGCCCAGGATTATCAGCCCGCCACGCTGCAGATCATTCTCGCCAGCGACGGCTCAAGCGATGACACCGTCGCCTGCGCGCACAAAGTGATCGATCCGCGCATCACCGTCCTCGACCTGCCGCGCCAGGGCAAAGCCGCCACACTGAATGCCGGCGTTGCCGTGAGCAGCGGCGACATTCTGGTGTTCACCGACGCCGACAACCAATGGTCGCGCGACACCCTCGGCCATTTGCTCGCACCGTTGAGCGATCCGCAGGTCGGTGCCTGCGCCGGGCACATGGTGATCCCGGTCACCGGTGGTGGCCTGAGTATTGGCGACAGCCTCTATCGGCATTACGAAGGCTGGTTGCGCCGGGTCGAGAATCGCACCGGCTGCATGGTCTCCGCCGACGGCGCCCTGCTCGCCTTGCGCCGCGAGCTGTTCCAGAACGTACCGGCCGAGGTCAACGACGACTTCTTCATCAGTACCTGCGCGCCGGTGGCGCACAAACGCATCGTTTACGTCCCCCAGGCGCAGGTGATCGACCAGGGTGTCGACGAAGCGGGCAAGCAGTGGCGCCGCCGCCAGCGGGTCACCGTCGGCGGCCTGCAAAGCCTGGCGCAACGCAGCGCACTGCTGAATCCGTTCAAGTACGGCCTTTATTCCATTGCCTTGATCAGCCACAAACTGATCCGCCGCCTCGCGCCGATTCTCTTGCTGCCGCTGCTGCTGAGCAATTTCTGGCTGTGGAACGAGCACGGTTTCTATCGCCTGAGCCTGATTGCGCAATTGCTCGGCTACGCGGTGGCCATCGCCGGCCTGCTGGATTCGCAACACCGTTTGCCGAAACCGTTCCGCCTCGCGGCGTTCCTGCTGGTGACGCTGGCCGGCATGAGCGTCGGTCTGTGGCAGTTCCTGCGCGGGCAACGCTACGCACAGTGGAATCCTGACCAGAATCGTTGAGAGGACTCATGCCATGGCGATCAAACAACTGCTAAAACGCACCAGCGGCTGGCTCTATCTCAACTCGTCAGTGGGGCGCAACCAGTTGCACGGCGCCGGGGTCATTCTGATGCTGCACCGGGTACTGGCCAACGACCGTGCCGCCAACCTGCCGCACCGCAATGAACTGTGCGTCGGGCCCAAGGCCTTCGAGCATTTACTGCTGTGGCTGCGTCGGCATTTCGATTGCGTGCCGCTGATGGAAATCCTCCAGCCCAATTCGCTGCGCAGCGAGCGCCCACGGGTGGCGCTGACCTTTGATGACGGCTGGCGCGACAACGCCGTCAACGCCTTCCCGCTGCTGCAGAAACATCAGGTGCCGGCGAGCATTTTCCTCTCCACCGATTTCATCGGCAGCCGTCAGCGTTTCTGGTGGGAAAGCCTTGGCGAAACCCTGTGGGGCAGCCACGGTGAAAAAGCGCGGATGCACTTGATCGAGTGCCTGCAGTTCATGCATCACCCATTGCCGGTACTGCTCGATGACATCGATGTCGACCGCCGCAGCCTGGCGCTGCTGCATTTCCTCCAAGGGTTGAAGACGCTTGACCCGCAGGAACTGGAAAAACTCACCGATGAGTGCCCAGCCGAATCACAGCCGCAAGCGCTGGACTGGCATCAAGTGCGCGCGCTGGAGGCTTCCGGTCTGGTGCGCTTTGGCCCGCACGGTGCCAGCCACGCCATCCTCACCGGCCTGGATGATCAGCGCCTGAACGAAGAAATCAGCCGCAGCCGCGATGCCTTGTACAACGGCTGCAACCGCCCACTGCCGGTGTATTGCTACCCCAACGGCGACAACGATGAACGCGTGCGCGAGCAGATCGCCAATCACGATTATCCGTTCGCCCTCGGCACCGGCACCGGCATTTATCGCGGCGAAGGCGACCCGCTGAACCTGCCGCGCTTCGGCGTCAGTCAGCGCATCGCGTGCAATCCGGCGTTGTTGTCGTGGCGCATTTATCGCGGGGCACGGCCATGAGTCGCGGCAGCTACCTCAAGCATCTGGCCCTGAGCATGGGCACCAAACTGGCAATGATCGCCTTGCGCCTGCTGCGCAATGTGTTGCTGGCGCGGATTCTCGGCCCAAGTGAGCGCGGTTTGTTCGCCCTGCTCAGCACCCTGCCGGATCTGATCAGCGCGGCGACCAGCGGCGGCTTGAATTCGGCAGTCGGTTATCAAGCGGCCAATCAACGGCCGATGGGCCTGTTGCTCGCTCAGGTGTTGGTGTTCGGTTGCCTTCTGGCCGGGCTGCTGACCTTGCTGGTGGTCGCGTTGGCCCGTGAGTTCGGCAGCGAACTCGATGTGACGATGCAGCTCGGTCTGCTGGCGTGGCTGTTGCTGCTGGCGGTGCCGTTGACCGTGCTCAAAAGCGGTCTGCTGACCTTGCACAACGCATCGGGCGGCGTGGTCGCCTTCAATGTTCTGCGGCTGATCGAATCCCTGGCACCGCTGCTGTTGTTTGTTGCGCTGTTCTGGATGTGGAAAGAAGCAGCACTCGAAGCCGCGCTGATCAGTTGGCTGGCCGGCATCAGCCTGGTGGTGCTGGTCGGCTGGATGTGGCTCAAGCGCGCACAACCGCTGCAACTGCAATGGGACCGTGCGAGCCAGAACGAGCTGCTGCGCTTCAGTGCGCGCAGCCATCCGGACCTGCTGTTTCAACAGATCATTCTGCGCTCCGACTACTTGTTTATCGGCGCCCTGCTGGGCAGTACCGCGCTCGGCCACTACGCCATGGCCAGCGCCGCCGCCGAACTGTTGCTGATCGTTCCCGAAGCGGTGACCACCCCGCTGATGAAGCGACTGCTGCAACAGGACAAAGGCATGGACAAGGTAACTCCGCTGGCCCTACGCCTGACCGCCACGGTGATGCTCGGCGCCTGCCTGACCATGGCAGTGATCGGCGAATGGTTGATCGTCACGCTGTTCGGCGTGGCGTATCAACCGGCGTACCCGGCGCTGCTCGCGTTGCTGCCCGGCCTGCTGGGCCTGTGCTATGCGAGCATTCTGCGCCTGGATCTGATTGGCAAGGATCGCCCCGGCACGGTGTCGTTACTGATGGGCATCGGCGCGCTGCTCAACCTGGCGCTGAATCTGCTATTGATTCCTGCCTACGGCATTGTCGGTGCAGCGGCGGCTTCATCGATCGCCTATCTGGCGGTGACGGTGGCGATGCTGGTGCTTTATTGCCGCTTGAGCAACGTGCCGTTCTGGCAAACCTTGATCATCCTGCCCAGCGACATCACCCCGATGTGGTTGATGCTGCAACGTCGGAAGACAGCATGAAACGCCTGGCCCTGCTGTTCGGACTTGGCCTGACGCTGGACGCCTACGCGGCGTCGATGCGCTGGGGCGATATCCGCGATGGCAGTTTGTATCTGCAGGCCGATCGCGCGGACACCTTAACCGTCAGCTGGGTGCCGGCGTGGCAGGCAGAGGCTAACGAAGAGCATCTTTACCTGCTCGATGGTCAGGGCAAGTTGCAGGGCGAACGGTTGATCAAGGCCAATGAAACCCGTGGCAGCCAGAGCTGGCCGCTGGCACCTGGCGCTGCGAGTTATCAACTGGAGATTCCCGGCTACAGTTTCCGCGGTTACCGGATCGAACATGACGAAAAAACCGTGGCGCTGTTTGCCCCGGCCAAGGTGCATTTCAGCGCGGAAGTACGTAACGCCACTGAGCTGTATTTCAGAGTCGCACCCGGCGAACACGCAGTGCTGGCCGGCAAGTTCCATGGCGGCGTCAGCGGTTTGCAGGCACAGCGGGTTGGCGATGGACAGCAACTGTCATTGGCACTGAAACCCTATCGTGCCTATTGGCAGTTCGATCAAGTCGCGCTGCCCGTCAGCGAACAACCGCAGGTCTGGCGCCTGCGTCTGCAAGGTAGGGGCAAAACCGCATTCTGGCTCGATGGCACGGCGAATCTGTTTGCGCAGAATCCGCAGCAGCTCAAACCCTTGCAGTCAGAACCGGGGCAGACGCGTCTGACCCTGCACGACAAAGTCCTCGGACGCACGCCGGATCTGGGAATCGCACTGCCTTACCTCGTACCGCCGCCGGCCAGTCACGCCGTACTCGATGCCTTGAAACCCACCGCTGCGGGGTACTACAGCTTCGTTGACGTCACCTCGAAGAATCCACATTTCGAAGACGCGTTCCGTCAGCTTTATCAAAATCGCTTCGGCATTCGCCAGGACATCACCCTGCTCGCCGGCACCGGGCGTCAGGCCGATCTGCGCGCTGATGTACAAAGCAACAGCGGCCTCGACGCGTGGCTCGCCGGCACCCGCGCCTTGGGTGGCAAAGGCACGCATTACATCGGTTTCGCCGACGAGCCTAATCTCAACTATTCAAGCTACGAACAATACCGGGCGATCTTCAGCAGCATGGCGCGGCAGGTGCGCAGCGACCCGGCCAACGCCAAGGCCGGGGTGCGCATCGCAATGCCGGCCAGCTCGCGGCTGGTCAATGGGCCGTTCACCGAAAACGCAGCGGACAAGCGCGGCATCGATTGGGCGCGGCGTTTACTCAGTGAATCAGCCGATCAAGTCGATGCATTGGCCTGGCATGAATGGATGATCCGCGACTTGCTGGCGACCCGGGTCTACCGCGACAGCGTGCGCCGCGCAGCAGAGCTGGTGGGGCTTGACGCTAAAGGTCAGCCCCGCAAAGCGTTGCTGCTCGATCAGACCAATCTGTCCAGTGGCTCGGCTCTGAGCCCCTACGATCAGGAAACCCATTACGCCTCGCTGTGGTGGGCCTCGGTGGTCATCAACGCTTCTCAGGACGGCCTGCTGAGCATGCTCAACTGGTTTCAGGCCGCCGACGAACCGCCCTACGGCAAGGGCATGGTGCGCATACATGACGATGGTCGCTTCGAGTTGAAACCGGTGGGCCTTGCCCAGCAATTCATCGCCCGGCATTGGCTGCCGCAAGTGCTGCAACTGGATAACGACGCTTTTGAGGTGGATGTCCTGGCGATGGCCGGCGACGAGCAACGCGCACTGCTCGGGGTGAACAAGGGCACGCGCCTGCAACGCGTTGATCTGAGCGGTGCCCGGTGCCCGCTGAAGCAAAGCGCCCTGCGTTTCTTCGGCGCTGACAATCGCAGCCGCGACATACCGTTTGCCTGCGAAAACGGGCGCGTACGTTTCGAATTACCGGGGCAAACCGTGTTTGCCCTGACCTGGAGCGCTTCATGAACCGCCCTTCGATGTTCTGCCCCGCGAGCCTCTTGCTGTGCGTGGGACCCTTAACAGGAGAAGAGACCATGGATGTATTGCGAAGACTCTGCGGACATATCCGTCGTAAAGGCCTGCGAGCGACCTTGGCGAAGATCCGCAAAATGTACATTTTTGCCCATCAGGAACTGCTGTGGATGGAGCGCGATCTGGTCAGCCCAGTGCCGCCACACAGCCTCAAACCCTACCCGCCACTGCGCATGCTGAAGATCACCGAAAGCAACGCCAGCGCCTTTACCCGCTACTTCGGCAACCGCGTCGGCGTCATGGCCGAGCTGGCCAGTGACGGTCACACCGGGCATATGCATGTCGACGACAACGGCGATGCCGTGGCGTTTATCTGGGGCACACCGCGCGACTATTTCGATCGGCATTACTACCGTTGCCGGTTCCCGGTTAAACCCGGCGAATTTTTCGAGTTCGGCGGCGAACTGACCCGTGCCTACTGGGGCACCGAATTGTCGGTAGATCTGCAACTGCGCCTGTGGAAAGCCATGGCCGCCCAAGGCTGCCACACAGTGGTCGATGTCTGTGACTCAAGCAACGTCCCGGCGCTCAAGCTGCACCTGCGCATGGGCTATACCGAACAACAGCGGATCATGAATATCTACACGCTGTTCGGCCGCTGGCGCTTCTATCGCGAAACCCGCTACAGCGGCTCGCGTCTGGCGGCGCTGGGTAAAACTTCCCGTCCACCTGTCACAGCAACGGCGGCCTGAACCCATGGTGATGCGATTCGAATGGCGCACCTCGCTGTGCGCTGCCGACTTCCCGGCAACAGCCTACGAAGCACTGCGCCTGCGCGTGGCCGACCACACGCCGTTCAACAACCTTGGCTGGTTGTGCGCGGCAGAGCAGGCCCTGGACGAGGATCAGCGCCTGCACATTCTGCTCGGCTGGGAAGCCGAGCAATTGCTGCTGTGCCTGCCACTGGTGGCCAGCCGCGAACGCTTCGCTGGCGTACCGTTTCGCGTTCTGCATCACTTGGGTTATCCAATGGCCGATCGCCTGGCCCTGCTGTCGTTGCTCGGCCGCGAAGACATGCACAAGGCGCTGGTGCTGATCCGTAAGCATCTGCCCCACGCGCTGCTGCAACTCAATGAACTGTCGGAACCTGCCGGTGAAGAAAGTGCGCTCACCGAATGGATGGCGCGCAGTTCCACGGCTGAACGACGCCTGAGTTGCCGGGTGCCGGTGCATCTGATCAGCGACGCCGATCATCAGGAGATCTCCGGTGACCCGCGCTACAAGCTGCGTCGGGCACGCAAACGGATTGCCGCATGCGGTGCGCAAGTGCGGCGAATCATCCCCGATGCGCTGTCGATGCCTACGATTTTGGAAGCGCTGCAGGAAGTCGAGTCGGTCAGTTGGAAAGGTGACGAGGGGGTCGGGATTTTCGCCACCGAACGCAGTCGTCAGTGGATGCAAAGCGCTTTTACCGCCCTCGCCGCTCACGGCCTGGTGCGGGTCGTGACGCTGGAGCTGAACGACCGCTGCATCAGCTATCGCCTCGGCCTGCTCGAACAGGGCCGGCTCTACGATTACAACCTGGCGTTTTTGCCGCAGTACGCCGACCTCGGTAGTGGCCGGGTATTGCTGGATGAATGGATTCGTTGGGGGCTGGATGAGCACTGGCGCTGGATCGATGCGTCGCGGGTCAGCCTGGAAAACTCCAGCCATCAACTGCACGAACGCATGACCGGGCAACTGGAACACTGGCGCTGGAGTTTCTTTTCATGGCGCCCGAGCGGTCTGCTGCTGGGCCTGGGGTTACGCCTTTGGCACCACGTCAAACCGGCCCTGCAAAAATGGCGCGCACCGCGTGCCGGCAACTCGACGGCGGCGAACACATCCGAAATTCAACCGGCAACACCATCCAACACACCTGGGCTATCGCCTCGGAGGGCATCATGAGCGTCATCGAAAATCTGCTTCTGCGCATCAAACAAAAAGGCCTGCGCCGCACCCTTGGCGCGCTGTGGAAACGTTACGTGTTCGCTCATCGTGAACTGCTGTGGATGGAGCGCGATCTGGTCACGCCGATTGCCCCGAACAAACTGCGCCCCTGTGAAGGCTTGCGCAGAGTCGACATCACCGAGGACAACGCCAAGGCATTCGGCAAGTACTTTGGTGACCGCGTGGAGACCATGGCCGAGTTGGCCGCAGAAGGGCATACAGGGCACATGTACCTGGACCAGGACGGTCACACCGTCGGGTTCGTCTGGGCCAGCACGCGCGACTATTACGACCGCCACTTCTACCGCTGCACGTTCCCGGTCAAGCCCGGTGAATACTTTCAGTTCGGCGCGGAAATTACCCGGCACTATTTCGGCAGTACCTTGACCGTCGATGCACAGACCGCACTCTGGCAAGTCATGGCTGCCCGAGGCTTTAAAAAAGTCGTGGATATCTGCGACAACGCCAATGTACAGGCGCTGAAGATGCATATTCGCCTGGGCTATCAGGAACAAGGGCACATCACCCATGTTTACGACCTGTTCGGGCACTGGCGTTTCTTCCGCGAATCGAACTACAGCGATTCAAGGCTGGAGGCGCTGCGCAAGCCGGAAAGACCGGCAGTGACGGTGGCGGCGCAGGCTTGATTCAGTCTGGATATTTGTGGCGGCTTTGATGCCGCCATCGCGAGCAGGCTCACTCCTACAGGGGGTATGCATTTCAAATGTAGGAGTGAGCCTGCTCGCGATGAGGCCGGTTGCCGCACCGATCAATCACGCCTTGGTGGCAACCAGGGTAAAGCACATCGGCATCTGCGCCTCTCGATTCAGATACTGGTCATACACCTCTTCCCGATTCGAATGCGCATACTCCCTGAAGTGCGCAATGTTCAGCCCTGCCCCGATGGCACCACTGAAAATCGCCCCCAGCGTATGCACAAACCAATACGACTTTGCCGACTGCTGTTCAACCTTGCCGACATACACAATCGGCTCTTCCTGCACAAACGGCTCGGCGCGAAAGTACGAACTGGCGAGGCGGTACGGATCTTCCGCATCCGGATCGACCATTTCCAGAAACGGATGGGTTTCGTAGATCACCAGTTTCCCACCCGGTTTCAGCGTCGAGGCGACGTGGCGGAAGAACTCGCCGATGTCCGGCATCCAGTTGAGAACACCGATGGTGATCAGCGCCACGTCGAAGCGGTTCTGCAATGACACTGGCAAATGATGAATATCGCTTTCGATGAACTCGGCGTTGTGCGGTGAACGCTTGTTCAGCTCGCGGGCCTGCTCGAGAAACGCCGCTGATTGATCGACACCGACCACGCTTCTGGCACCGAGGGCAAACAGCGAAAGACTCTCGCGGCCATTGTTGCAGCCCAGTTGAATGACATCCTTGCCATCGACCTCCAGCAACCCGCTCAACGTCTCATCAAGGCAGGAGAAATCCGCCTGTGCGACTTCGCCGAGCAAGGCCTGCCAGTCAGGCGAATCCTGGTGATGGCGGGCGGAGTCGTTCCACGCCTGTCGATTGCTGTCGATGGCGGTTTTATTGTTGGGCACTTCCATGGCGCACTCCGGACGATGCTCGTGATTGAGCGGATCCGAGTCTAGATCAGCTCTTCAATTGCGGTTGTTGCAAACTTGTAAGCCAACCCTCGTGGCAACTCCTACAAATGAGGAAGTTCTTGCCTACAAATATCAACGATATTTCAAGGCTTGATGGACGACTTGGCTGACTGCGCAAAAGTATCCACTTGGATACAGTCAAGCAATGAATTATCTTATTCAACAAACAGCAGCCTTCCAGGTTTGGCACCGTTCTGTTCGAGACCTGCGGGCAAAAGTAGCCATCGCACGTCGCATTGATCGGGCCTCAACAGGAAATCTCGGCGATGTTAAATCGGTGGGTGATGGCGTATCTGAAATGCGTGTAGATGTGGGTGCAGGCTATCGGGTGTATTTCACGATGCGTAACGGTGCAGTCATCGTTCTATTGGCTGGAGGCGACAAGTCTTCACAAAGCGCAGACATCCGACGCGCACAAAAAATGGCTAAGGAGGTTTAACCATGAGCCAGACGTTAACGAATTTCGACGTGGCAGCATTGCTGGACAGTGACGAAGCCATCAGCGAATACCTGTCCCAGGTTCTTGCAGATGGGGATAACGAAGAGTTTCTTCGCGCAATCGGCTATGTGCTCAAGGCGCGCGGGATGACGCAGATAGCCAAAACTTCTGGCATGGGTCGCGAAAGTCTGTACAAGGCGTTCGCGCCCGGCGCAAAGCCGCGCTTCGAAACGGTTTTGAAAGTTATGCATGCCCTCGGCATCGATCTTTACGCACAGCCGGGGCATGTGATCAATCACCCGGTTGTTTGAATGTCGGGCAGCTATAGTTAATAGCCTTGGGGAAAACCGCACTCGCAGGTGCCGCCATGCATATGCTCGATCGGCTGTTGTTGACCGGCTGTCTGCTCGCTGCCACTCAGGCGCAAGCGCTGGACAGCAATTTCAATTATTACGGGCCGAACCAGCCCTTCGCCCACCCTGCTCCGTATTCACTGAGCTCCACACCGCCCAAGCCTTACGACGATACGGCGCCGCAGGATTTTGTGGTGCTTCCGGGTGACCATGAATTCTCCGATTCGCAGTTGCCGACCGTGGCGGATGCGACGGTACGGGTGTTTATCCGCACCTACGATGCCGAGCGTGGGATTTATGTGAATGACGAGGTGCTGGATCCGGGTTGTGTGCTGGAGTGTTTGAGTCGGCAGCAGCATTGATCCGGGTTGCTCACAACATCTGCGGCACCACCGATCCCTTGTAGGAGTGAGCCTGCTCGCGATAGCGGTGTGTCAGCCATAAAAAGTCGACTGACACACCGCTATCGCGAGCAGGCTCACTCCTACAGGGGATCGGTGGCGGGCTACCACTGCCGTTTGTCGGGGCGGGCGAGGCCGAGTTTTTCGATGCGATAGCGCAGCATGTCGCGGCTCAGGCCCAGCAGGCGCGCGGACTTGGTGACGTTCCAGTCGGTCTTGTCGAGCATCTTGCGCACCATGTCGCGTTCGACTTCCGGCAGGTTCATCGACTCCATATTGCTCGCCGGACGCGGTTCGTAGGGCGACACAGGTTCGTGGTGTTGATGCTGATGCTGATGCTGCGGCGGCAACTCGTCACACAGGCTCATGCACACGTTCAACTGATGCGCGGCAATCGTGTCGCTCGGCGCCAGCAGCACGGTCTGCTCGAGCATGTTGCGCAGCTCGCGCACATTGCCCGGCCAGGTGTAACTGAGCAGCAGCTCTTCGGCCTGCTGGCTGAAATGCAGATTCGGCTTGCCATAACGTTTGCCATGACTGGCAAGGAAGTGCCGGGCCAGCAGCAGAATATCGTCGCCCCGCGCATACAACCGCGGCACCTTGATGGAAATGATCCGCAAACGGAAAAACAGATCACGACGGAATTTGCCCTGCTGGACCATCTGTTCAAGGTTGCAGTTGGTCGCACTGATCACCCGCAGATTGACCTTGCGCTCCTTCACCGAGCCGACGCGGCGAATGGTGCGGTCCTCCAGCAACTTCAAAATCTTCGCCTGCAACAGCAGGTCCATCTCGCCAATCTCATCAAGAAACAGCGTGCCGCCATCCGCGGCTTCCACCAGCCCGACGCGACGGTCCTTGGCATCGGTGAACGCACCCTTCTCATGCCCGAACAGCTCAGATTCCACCAGATTCGACGGGATCGACGCACAGTTGAATTCAATAAACGGACCTTTGCTGCGCGGCCCGTCGAAGTGCAGCGCCCGCGCCACCAATTCCTTGCCGGTGCCGGTCTCGCCTTCGACCAGAACCGGCGGCAGATCGGTGTTAGCCATGCGTCGCTCGGCATCGAGCAACTGGCCGATAGTGTTCTTCAAATACTGCATCGGTGCCGAGTCGCCAATCAGCCCCTGCACCCCGGATTTCTGCGCCTCGCGCTCCTGATAGAACGACAACGTGCGCTCCATCCGTTCGGTGGCCAGAGCCTTGTCGAGCAGCAATTTGAGTTCCGGCAATGCAACCGGTTTGGTGACGTAATGAAAGGCGCCCTCTTTCATCGCCACCACGGCATCTTCAACATTGCCGTAACCGGTCATCATGATCACTTTCAGATCCGGCGCGCTGACGCGCAGCTTCTGGATCAGGTCGTGGCCACTCATGCCCGGCAGCGAGTTATCGGTCAGCACGATGTCGGGCATGAAGGTTTCCAGTTGCCCCAGCGCGTCTTCGGCCGAATGGCAGACGGTCACCTCGAAGTCTTTGCGCTCCAGGTAGGTCTGAATATTTTCGGCCAACAGTTCGTCATCCTCGACCAGCAGAATGCTGTGTTCCATATTCCCCTCCCGATGCCACTTTGAAGTTGAGACTGACGCGGGTTCCCTCCTGCTCTTTACTGGTCAAAACGACCGAGCCCTGAAAACGCTCCATGATTCTTTTGACCAACGCCAGGCCAACCCCGAGGCCGCCCTGCTTGGTGGTAAAAAACGGTTTGAACACCAACAGTTGCTGCTGCGCGCTCATGCCCTTGCCGGTGTCGCTCACGGTCAGACGCACGCTGTCGGGCTGCGGTGATTCGAATTCGACGCTGAGCACACCGCCCTTGGGCATGGCTTCCAGAGCGTTGGCAAACAGGCTATTGAGTATTTGCGTGAGCAACACCCTTTGACTGACGACTGGCGCGCAGTTTTGCGGACTGAATCGCACTTCGACTCCACTGCGTTTGATCAATGCATCAAATGCGCCAAAGGTATCTTCAACCGCCAACACCAGATCCACCGCCTCGCCGTCGTCATTCATCGGCCGCAGTGAAACGAGCAATTCGCGCACCCAACGCGACATTCGATCGACCTGGCTGATGATGTCGCCGATGTTGCGCTGCGCACCGGGGCTGGCGACTTCCTGGGCCAGTTCGGCGCTGGAGCGAATGGTCGCCAGCGGATTACGCAGGCTATGCGCCACCGCCGAGGACATTTCGCCGAGGGCGACGAAGGTTTCGTTGCTGATCAATTGTTGTTGCTGGCTCTGCAGCAGTTTCGCCGCGCGCCGGACGATCCAGAACAACGCGAGAAAGATCGCCGCACCGCCGAAGCAAGTCGCCGCCCAGATCGAGGCAAATCCACGGTCTATACGATCGACCAGATCCGCCGGCTCCTTGTAGACCTCGACCATGGCGACGACTTTGCTTTTGTCGGCGTTGAACATCGGGATGTAGTTCTCGATGAACAGGTATTTCGGTTCGCGCAACATTTGCTGTTCGGGTTTCTCATCGTCGATCTTGTGGTAGCTGGAGGACACCGGCACTTTCATCTCGAATGACTCGTCGAGCTCATCGTCATCCTTGATGTGCACGCCGATAAGCTCAGCGTTGGTTGACCAGATCACCGTGCGATCCAGCGCATAAACGGTCGCGAGCAAAATGTCCGGCAAGTGTTCGACGTGATCGAGAAACTCGGTGCGTGCCGAAGCCTGTAACGCCGGGTCAACATCGGGATAGTGGTTGTCCTGGCGCGGGTCGAGCATTTCGCCCATCGTCCGGTTCGGATTGATTTTGGCGTGACGCATTTCCGCCGCACCGATGGCCTGAACGAATTGCGCAGTCAGCAGCGCGTCGCGCTCGACGCTTTCGGTGACCACGAAGCGCGTGGAGATATAACCGAGGCCTACCGCCACGGCGGCGATGATGAAAAAACTCGCGAGCGAGAACCAGCGCAGCAGATTGAACTGCTCGCGCCAGCCCTTGCCGGCAGCAGCCGCCAAGGTTGGCGCAGGTGATTTTTGTGTTTCCAGTCTCTGCATGGGAGTGCCCTGGAGATTTTGTATCGGGCCAGTTACAGCCATCAGTGTAGGCGGCTCTGACCGCGACACACGGTTCAATGATGCTATTTCGCCGCTACCGCATCTGACTCACCGTCGCGGCTGGATCGCCCGGTTTTACTGGCGTCAAAGCACCGTCGGTCATGGCCGCAGTGGACGGTTGCTGACGCTCTGTTTCATCGCTGAGAAAGTCGATGATCGACTGCGCGGATTGCTCGTCAAGGCGCAGGTTGGGCATCGGGATTCGCTCGAATTGCTCATACAGTTGCAGGGCAATCGGGTCTTTTTCCGCGAGCAGGCGATCCGGTTCGCGGATCCAGCGATTCAGCCACTTCGGATCGCGGTGGCGGGTTACGCCAATCAAGTCCGGGCCAATGCTGCGCATGCCAATGCCCTGGCCATCCTGCGGGCCGAGACTGTGGCACGAGGCGCAACGGGTGCGGAACAGTTCTTCGCCGTTGCTCGGCGGGCGAATGTCCGGAGCGTTGGCGTAGCTTTCTTCGATGCTCGGCTGCTTCCAGTTCTGCAAGGTATTGGCCAGTTGATCGGCGAGGATCCACGGATTCTCGAACGGCGAGGCCTTCATCCAGCGCCCGGTGGTCTGGTTACCGACGATCAGGCTGAGGTTGTGATCCTTGTTGCGGCCGTTGTCGACGCCGTCGATAAACAGCCCGAGCTTCTTGCGCAGGTCGGTGACGTCTTCGAATTCGCCGGTGAGAAACTTCCAGCCGGGGCCAACCTTGAAACGTTGTGAATAGGCCTTGAGCACTTCGGGCGTATCGCTGAGCGGATCGATGCTGATCGAGTAGAAGAAAATGTCCTGCCCGACCCGATCACCGAGCAGTTTCTGCACCTGGCGCAGGCGTGCGGTTTCCAGTGGGCAGGAGTCGCTGCACGAGGTGAAGATGAAGTTGATCACCACCACTTTGTCTTTGATCAGGTCATCGAAGAAATGCACCTGCCGACCGTCCTGATCGGTCAGCAGGGTGTTGGGGAAATAGTCGCCACCCCACGGGGTGGCGGATTCGCTCGCCGCTGACGGCTCGCCGACACTGGCCTGGTGCGCCAGCAGCACACGGCTGCCGAGCACACAGGCCACCAGCAGCAGCACCAGGTGCATGCCCAGCGCCCGGGAGCGGGGGGTATGCACAGGTTGGCTGTCACCGTGGCGGCGGTTCATGGCTTGACCACCACTTGTGGGCCCATACCGTCGCCGTTGCGGAAAGTTGGCAGCGCGGCGGAGTTGACGTAGCGCACACCGTCCCAGCTCGGCAGAGGGGTTGGCATCAGTTGCAGTTGGCCGGGCTTCTCCAGGTCCCAACGCAGCAACATCGAGTTGTCCTCATGCTGAGTGTTGTGACAGTGCTCCATGTAGGTCCCGGCAAACTCGCGGAAGTTGATCGCCATTTCGACGCTGTCCAGGCCATCGTTTTCCGAACCGATGCGATAGACGTCTTTGCGCGCCCATTTTTCCCATTCCGGTGGGGTCTTGCCGCCGCGACTGAGGATGATCCCCTCTTCGAAGTGCACATGCACCGGATGGCTCCAGCCCTTGCCGCCGGCCTTGATGTTCCACACTTCGAGGGTGCCGAACCCGGTGATACCGGCATCGGTCGGACCGCTGGACAGCTGAGTCGAAGCATTCAAGCGACGCGGGTCCATGTGGAAGCCGAAACCGCCATCGGTCTTGACCGTCCACGGCGCCTCATCGGTGCCGTCGGAACGGCCAAAGGTGAAGGTGCGGTGGCGAGCCTTGGCCAGCACAGCTTTATCGGCAGCGTTGTCACGGTGAATTTTCAGCGGGATCATCACCAACCCTTCGGCCTTGCCGGGTTTGGCCGGTTCGTAGGCTGCCGGGTTCATCGCCAGATCCTGACCGGTGTAGGCCTTGACGTTGAGTTGCAAGACCTTGCCCACCGCCGGATCGCCTCTGTCCCACTGCGGGCCCTTGCTGGTCTGCTTGATCACCGCCAGGTATTTCTCCGAGAGGATGTCACCCAGCGAGATGACATCTTTGGGTCCCTTGCCGTCGTCGTGAGCCTGCAGGTTGACGAAGAACAGCTTGTCCCCTGGCTTGATGCCGTTTTTCGAGAAGTTGACGATGATGTCGAAGCGCTCGGCGATGCCCTGAGTCGGCAGGATCGCGTTGTGGTTCTGTTTATCGCCATCGGCGTCCAGATCCATGCTGCCGTCGAACGGTACGCTGTGTTCCATGATGTTGCCGTCGTTGGCGATCATGTGGAACGGCACGCGGCTGTACGTCAGGCCGGAATTTTTCGGCCCTTGGAACTCACCGCCGCTACCTTTGATTTCCCGCACCAGCGCCAGTTTGAAGTAGCGCGACACCGAGCCGTTGAGGATGCGGAAGCGATAGCTGCGTGCGCGCACGTCGAGGGTCGGTTTCCACTGCCAGTTGACCAGCAACTGGTCACCGAGAAAGCCGTCGGTGTTGAACGGGTTGAACCACAATTGGCCTTCCTGATCCCAGGCCTTGTCGGCGAACACCAGATTGACGTCATAGTCGCGGTTGCCCCAAGGCAAGGCACTGCCGCTGGGCAGACGCAGGTTGACGCCGTCGTCCACCGACTCGTTGCCGCGATCCAGCGCGCTGTAGTAGTTCATCATCGCCGCGTTGCCCTTGTAGACGTTCTGCGCGGTGAAATCGAGCATGTGGTCGTGGAACCAGTGGGTGCTCATGGTCTCGCGCCAGTCGCCACGGATTTTGATGGTGCCGTGGTCGCAGGTTTTCTTCGCGGGGGCCAGGTCGTTGACCCACAAGGTTTCACCCGGTGCGCAGGGGAACGCCGCACGTGGGTCTTCAGCCTTGGTGTTGATGCTGTCGTAACCGGCGAGCTGGATCGGCCAGCGATAGTCATAGAACTGCCCCGGGAAGAAGAACGCGTTGGCATAGCCGTCGCTTTCTGCTGGCGCGTGACCGTTGTGCTCGTGGGTGCTGATGGTATGCAGACCAAAACCACGGTTGGCCGACGGATCGATCGGCAAGCCGTTGTAGTGGCGCATCATCACCGGTTGGCCGTAGCGCACCATCAACAGTTTCGGCGGCAACGTGCCGTCGAAGGTCCACACCGAATTGTGGTTTTGCGCCGGCATGGCCGGGTGGAAACGCGGGTCGACGCCCTTGGAAGTGCCATCGGTCAGCGGCACGCCAGCGACGTTGTGATACAGGCCGCCGGGGCCGAACTCGCCGACCGCGTAATGGTGCATTTGCACACTGTCACGCAGGCCACCGTTGAGGCGCGCGCCGGTCTGCACGGTTTTGTAAGCGGCTTGCGGGTAGAACTCGTTCCAGCGTTGATGCGCCCAGCCTTTTCCTGGCGGCCGCCCTTCGGCGGAGGAGCCGATGTGGCGGTTGAGGAACACTTCGATCTGCGCCTGCCACGGGTTACGGTCGACGATATTGGAGAACTGGCTCGGGAATGGCGTCAGGCCGGGTTGGCGCAGGAACGCATCGAGGGCGGTGCCGGGTGGCGCGCTGCGGGCGACGTTGTTCGGGTCCTGAGCCGGTGCCGGGCCAATCGCAGCCGGCGGAAATGGCAGCGGCGCGGCGGGCGTGGTCGGGTCGAGTTTTTCCGGGCCGAACTCTTCGAACAGGGTCAGCTGCTGGGTAAACGGCTGCGCGCCATACAGTGGGCTCGGCTTGCCGTTGGTGGGGTAATTGAAACTGGTCTGCACAGTCGGCGGCAGGATGTTTTCCGTGCGGGTCGAGGCGCGGGTGCCTTTGACGCCGTCGGGCAAATCGAAGGAATCTTCGTTGGCCTCGGGCAGGGTCAGGATCTCATTCAGCGCACCGGCGCGGTCGGCCGGTTCGTCGTAGTACGCGGACGGGTCGGAGGTTTCTGGCTGTCGTTCGTCATCGATCGGGCTGGCGCTAACGCCGCCCATGGTGCCGAGGGTCAACATCAGCAAGACGCTCAAGGGCGTCAGCAAAAAGGTGTTGTTTGGGTCACGCGTTGTTGTGTCCATCACCAGCCGCCTCATCAAGGAAGGGGTGATGGTGTTTTGCAACTAGTGCGCCAATAAATTATTTCCAGTTGTTACAGGGACTTGAGGAGGCTATGGGTTTCCCCACTCCCCGGTGACCGGGGCTTGACACCCACTGATGGGGGAAGTTCATAAAATTTTGGCCCGTGAAATTCTGCAGCGGTGGAAGTGTTGATCGTTCCCACGCTCTGCGTGGGAACGATCAGTCGATAGATCGCAGTCTTCGGCAGTCCGCGAAATGGAATAGGCCCGTCATTGGACTAATTGGAATGCCAATCGAACCGAGGTGCCCTCGCCTTCGCGGCTGTCGAGGGTCACGCCGCCGCCGAAGCGCTCCATGATGCGCTTGACCAGGACCAGACCGACCCCGAGACCGCCAGACTTGGTGGTGAAAAACGGCCGGAACGCCATGGTCCGTTGCTCTTCGTTCATGCCTTTACCGGTATCGCTGAGCACCACGCACACGCCACGGTCTTCGCTCGGTTCCAGGCTGACGGTCAGCGTTCCGCCCTTGTCCATCGCCTCCAGCGCATTGGCCAGCAGGCTGTTGAGGATCTGTGTCAGTTGCACCGGTTGGCTGAGCACCATCGGCGTGTGCTGCGGATGAAAAACCACCTGCACGCCCGCCCTGGCGATCTGCTGTTCAAACGCGACAAGGCTTTCGTGCAGCGCTGCCACCAGATTCACCGGTTCCGGATCATCGTTGAGCGGACGCAGTGACTGCAGCAGCTCGCGCACCCACTTCGACATGCGATCGACCTGGCCGATGATGTCGTTGATGTTCTTTTCTGCCGGGCCGGCATCAAACTCCAGCGCCAGTTCAGCGCTGGAACGAATGGTCGCCAACGGATTGCGCAAACTGTGGGCCACGGCGGAAGACATCTCGCCCAACGCGACAAAGGTTTCGTTGGCGATCAGTTGTTTTTGCTGGGCCGCGAGCAGAATCGCCGCGCGTCGCACGATCCAGTAGAGCCCCAGATAAATCAGCCCGCCACCGAGCGCGGTGGCCAGCCAGATCAGAACCAATCCGCGCTCCATGCGCGCGATCAGATCCTTGGGCTCCTTGTAGATCTCGACCATCGCCGTGACGTTCTTGCCCTCGGCGTCGAACAGCGGAATGTAGTTTTCGATAAAGATGTAGTCCGGTGGCGTGATGAACTTCTGTTCTTCACGGGCCTTGTCGACGTCGTGGTAGCTGGCGGATACGGGAATCTTTTCGATGAAGGCACGATCGAGGTCTTCGTCGGCATGAATGCTGGTGCCGATCAGCACCGGGTTGGTCGACCAGATCACCTGGCGGTCGGGCGCATAAATGTTGGCGAGGATCACGTCCGGCAAGTGTTCGATGTGATCGAGAAACTCACCCCGTGCATCGGCCCGGGCTTGCGGACTGACGTCGGGAAAGTGCATGTCCTGACGCGGATCGAGCAATTCGCCCATGGTCCGCACATTGGGAATCGACACATGGCGCACCTCGGCCGAGGCGATCGCCTGAATGAACTGCGCGGTGAGCAAGGCATCGCGCTGCACGCTTTCATCAATGACAAAACGCGTCGACACCGCGCCGAGGGCCACAGCCACCGTCCCAATCACCGCCATGCTGATCAGCGAAAACCAGCGCAGCAGGTTGAACGACTGCTTGCGCGAGCTCAAGCGCAGACTGCCCTCCTCGACCGGTAGCGATTTCGACTGCATGTTCATGGCGGCGACTTCCCGATACATCCCTATAGGGTTATAGCCCACGGGTGGGGGTTTGCCCGGATACGGGGATATCGCCCCGGTTGAGTTGATCCCACAGACACCGCTAATCCCTTGTAGGAGTGAGCCTGCTCGCGATCGCGATGGGCCAGTCGACATTTTCATTACAGACGCACCGCTATCGCGAGCAGGCTCACTCCTACAGGGGTTTTGTGTACGGCGGGCCATGATGGTCATCCCCACCGTCCCCGATTCTGGGGAATGACGCCCTTTCCCCGTTGGCCAAAAAACCCAACTTCATACCTGAAACCCCTCTATCCCGGCCCTCTCACGCCCATCCATCGCACTTTGGCATGGAAGGTGTACAGGCCCTGTGCAACTGACCCATCCCCAAGGGGCAGGTACTTTGATAGAGGGATTAACTCATGCACCCTTTACTGTCCAAAACCGCGACTGTCCTGGTCGTGAGCGCATTGGCCCAGGGCATCGCTCAGGCTGCTTTGTTTGCTGTTGATCCGGGTCCGTACACGCCGGCCAACGGTGGTTTCGCCAGTTGGTATCAGGACTCACACGGTCGCACCCTGGACCTGTGCCTGTCCAAAGCGCTCAGCTCCCGAGTACCCAGTGCCCCCGGCGCGCCGTCGTACATGTGCTCGCTGCTGCCGACCCCCGGCGTGTTCGATGACGCGCAACCGATTGTCTTCCCGACAAACTTTCCCGACGAAGCGTTCTGGTTCACCGGCGAAACGGCCCTCGTCGACGCCGCACGGGGGATTGATTTGGGCTACGTCAGCGCCATCGAAGCCGCATTCGCCGCTGAAGAACCGGTCGAGGGCGATCAAGTCAGCTTCGCCCGAATCCGTATTCGCGTCGATGTACCGACCGCCGGCACCTATGTCATCACCCACCCGTATGGCGTCGACGTGTTCAACATCGACACCCCCGGTCGCCGCGCAATCAACATGACTCGCGACATTGGTATCGGCACGCCGAAAACCTATGACGGCGCGCTCAAGGGTGACATCGGACCGTTCCTGCGCAGTGTCAACGGTCCCTACACCGAGACCAATCCGCTGACCGGTGCCGCCGAACAATTCGTCGGCGACCCGAACCTCAACGAGGCAGTCACCGGCAGCCCGTTCAACACCAACTACGTACGCATCGAAGGCCCTAACGGCCTCGATCTGCGGACGAACGTGTTCGCCGTTTCGGGCAAGTTGTCGACGGTGGTCCGGCCAACGCCAATGATCACCCAGCGCAGCACTTACTCGCGTAAAGCGGGAACCAGTGCGCCGGTCGCCCAACAAGACGTGTTCGTTCTCGCGCCACCTGCGCCGGGCACTGTCGCCGTGACCAGCAGCACCCCGGTGCTGAACATGACCGAGGCCAACTCCACCGGCAGTTGGTACGCGCAATCGTCGGCCAACCCGACCTTGCCGACCACCCTGCAAGTGACTGCCGACAACCACCTGGCCATCGCCAGCAGCACGCCGACCACCCTGCCCATGACCCTCACCGACCTGGTGGTGATCCAGAGCGCGCAATACAGCCTGAGCTCCGGACAACTCACCGTGGTCGCCTCGACCAGTGACGAAACCTCACCGCCAGTACTCACCGCCACCTCCGGCAGCGGCGCCGCCATCGGTGCGCTGGGCGGCGACGGCGCAGTGAAAACCCTGGCCACCGGGATCTCGCCGATCCCACCGGCCAAGGTTCGGGTGACGTCGTCCAACGGCGGCAGCGATACCGAAGAAGTGGTCATCGTGCAATGAACGCTCACATGCCCAGATCCGCATCAGGAGGCATCATGAACAAGTGGCCACGCTTTGCGCTCAACGCGCTCGGGCTCGCTCTCTCGCTGACCGGCAGTGCCTATGCGCAACTCGCCGCCGTCGACCCCGGCCCTTACACCTTCGCCACCGGGAAATTCCCGATGTGGTATCAGGACAACAATTTGCTGTCGATGGAACTGTGCCAGTCGCGTGCTGCCAGTTCGCGCGTTGCCGCGACCACGCCGCCGGCCTACATGTGCATTCTCTTGGCCGAGCCAGGCATCTACGACGATGCCCAGCCGATGATTTTCCCGGACAACTGGCCGCCGGAAGCCTTCTGGTTTCTGGCCGAAACCACGATTGCCGACAACGCTGCCGGTTATGGTGTGGACGCCTATGTCGCCGCGATCGAAGCGGCATTCGCCTCGGAAAATCCGGCCGATGGTGATCAGCAAAGCTTTGCGCGGATTCGCATCCGGGTGAACGTACCCGTTGCCGGCACCTACACCATCACTCACCCGTACGGTGTCGAGACGGTCAATGTCACCGCACCCGGGCGCCGCGCGATCAATATCACCCGCGACATCGGCATCGGCGCGCCGGGCAATTTCACCGGTGCCGTCAATGGCGCCATCGGACCGTTTCTGCGCAGCGTTAACGGTCCGTACACCGAAGTGAACCCGGACACCGGCGCCACGGAAACTTTCGTCGGTGACCCGAACCTCAACGAAGCGGTGACCGGCAGCCCGTTCAACACCAACTTCCTGCGCATCACCGGGCCGGCCGGGACGATCCAGTCGAACGTGTTCAGCCTGTCCGGCAAAGTGCTCGACAACCGTCAGCAGACCCAGGTTGAAATCGACCGCGCCACCTATCGCCGCACCGCCGCTGGCGTGCGTGCCGAAGTGTTTGCCAAGGCCAGTAACAGCTCGACCCTGTGCTTCCGCGAAACCGTGGCGTTGCTGCCCGGCCCACCGCCAACGCCGTGCCAGACCAGTCTGTTGGGTGACAACAACGGCCTGTTCTTCGGCCACCGCTTGGGCACTGGCGCGGTACCTCCGGTAGTCGTCGTGACCGCCACCAACCCCGCCGGCACTACGCGTCCGACGGCCGTGTCGGCCAAGCTCACCGACGTGGTGAAAGTGCAGACTGCCCGTTACAACTGGGCCAACCATAGCTTGCTGATCGAGGCCACTTCGAGCGATGAAGTGGCGATCCCGGACATGGTTGCGCAAGGCTACGGACGCCTGTCGAAAACCGGCACGCTGCAGCGCATCACCATCGCCGACCTGACTCAGCCACCCGCTACCGTGACGGTGAAATCTGCCGCTGGCGGTGGTGACACCGAAGCGGTCGTCGTGGTCGGCAGCGCGCCGGACACGGGTGAAAACCAAGCGCCGATCACCAACGCCGACAGCGGCAGCACCAGCTTCGGCGTGCCGATCACCCTCAGTCTGTTGACCAACGACAGCGATCCCGATGGCAACAACCCACTGGGCATCACCGCGTTGACTCAACCGGCCGCCGGCCAAGGCACCGTCGCGCTCAACGGCACCACTTCAGTGGTCTACACCCCGCCAGCGGTAGTCAACGCGCCACTGACCACGACCTTCACCTACAAAGCGCAGGACGCCAAAGGCCTGGCCTCGGCCAACCCGGCGACCGTAACCATCACCGTCGCGCCCAACCAGGCACCGACCGCCGTCGCCGACAGCGTCGCCACGCTTGGTGTTGCGATCCCGATCAACGTGCTGGCCAACGACACCGATCCGGAAGGCAACGTGCCGCTGGCCGTCAACAGTCTGACCCAACCCGCCGCCGGACGCGGCACGGTCAGCACTGACGGCACGGTGATCACCTACACCCCACCGGCCACCGTGACCACGGCATTCACCACGACCTTCACCTACATCGCCCGGGACGCCTTCGGTGCCCTGTCGACGCCGGCCACGGTCACGGTGCAAGTCTCGCCACGGCCAGCAGCGGAAACGTTCGCCGTCACCGCATCGACGGTGCAGGCACGCTCCGGCGGGCGCTTCAACTGGGACTTCACCGGCACCTCGTCAGTGACCACCGGCAACACCATCACCGTGCAGGTCACCACCCCTTCCGGGCTGGTCACCCTTGGCACCACCACGGTGCCGTTGACCGGGCGCTGGCGGCTGACGCTGAACAACACGCTGGTGGTGCCATCGGCCAACCCGACCGCGACGATCCGCTCGTCCCAAGGCACCGTGCGCACGGTCTCGGTAAACACGCTGTAAGCCTGATCCCCAGCCACTTTCGGGTGGCTGGGGCGTGCTTCGCAACCGGATAACGCCACACAGGATTTTCGCCATGAACACGCCGACCGCCGCCCTGCTTTGCCTGCTCCTGCTGTGCAGCAGTGCAGGCGTGCGTGCCGACGACCTGATGGAAAACGACGACCTGGCCCCGACCAGCAGCGACCTCGGCGAACTGCCCCCACCGGTGGGCCAGCAAGCACTGATCGACCAACTCGGCCAGGCCAACGTCGCGCTGCTGCAACAGAACGGTCAGTCGCTGCTCGGGCAGATCGTGCAGTCGGGCAGCAATCAGGAAGCGTACATCCTGCAACAGGGCAGCGACCTGATGGCGCTGATCAACCAGAACGGTTCCGGCAACGCCGCCTCAATCACCCAGAACGGCAGCCATAACCGCGCGCAGATTTCGCAAAACGGCAACAACAACGACGCCAGCATCGAGCAGGCCGGCGCGGGGCTGCAAAGCGCCGTGACCCAGTCGGGCAACGGCATGAGCGTTTCGGTCAAGCAATATCGCTAAGCACTGCCAATCATCGGAGAGTTCATCATGTTCAAACTGACGCCCCTCACCGCCGCCATCCTGGTCATGATCAGTGCCCAGGCGATGGCCGACGACAGCCTGTCCAACCAAAGCCAGGTCGGTACCGCCAACATCGCCGACGTGAAACAGACCCAGGCCCCATTCAGCACCACCACCCAGACCCAACTGGGCCAAGGCAACGACGCCGCCGCCGTGCAAGATCACGCCACCAGCGTGATCACCCAGGACGCGGTCGGCGACTACAACGCCGCTTACGCCGAACAGCTTTACGAAGACAACGCCACCATCACCCAACAACAGGTCGGCGCCTTCAACACCGCTCACGCCAGTCAGTCGCTGGGCTTCGGCTCACCGAACAGCGCGCTGCAACAGCAGCAAGGCACCGGCAACTTCTCGTTCATCTATCAGGATTCGCAGAACGGCAGCGAAGGCAAAACCTTCCAGTTCGGCGACAGTAACGAAGCCAACATCGAACAACTCTATGAAGGCACGGGCAACAGCGCGGTGATCACCCAGTACGGCACCGCCAACTACGGCACCGCCGAACAAGTGCTGCACAACGGCGGCCAGATCGGCATCAACCAGGCCGGCGAAGGCAACTACGCCTACGGCGACCAGCGCAACGGCACTGGCGGCAACATCACCATCAACCAGTTCGGTAACCTCAACGGCACTGAAATCTGGCAGGACGCGCAACTGGCCAGCCAAGCCACCGTCAACCAGTACGGCGACAGCAACGAAACCGTGGTCGACCAAAGCTTCGGCGAAAACAACACCGCCGCCGTCACCCAGGTCGGCAACAGCAACGCGATCTACGCCGACCAGTTCGAATCGGTCAACTCGACACTGGCGCTGTATCAGGTCGGTAACGGCAACGTGCACTTCACCTACCAGAACGGCGACAGCCACGTGCTCAACGCCACGTCCGTGGGCAACGACAACAAGGTCTACGCCAGCAACTGGAAAGGCCCGCAAGCCGGCGGCCAGTTCGGCAGTGGCCAACGCGCGACCGTCACTCAAGCGGGCAACGGCAACATCGCCAGCTTCACGCAGGATGGCGTTGGGCAAGTCATGACCACGCATCAGACCGGGACGGGCAACAAGACCACGGTCAGTCAGGCTGATTCCTACAACGAGCTGTACTTTGATCAGAATGGTAGCGACAACATTCTGATCTCGGATCAGCGCGGCACTGGCAACCTGGTGCAGGGTTCTTCGAATGGCACGGGGAACAGTGCTGAGTTTGATCAGTCCGGGTCGGGGAACCAGGCGTATACCGCGCAGTTGTATGGCAGCGACAACATGATCACTGTTAAACAGGCGGATACGATGAACGTGGCGTATGTGACCCAGGGCGGCACGGGGAACATTGCCAATGTCGATCAGAGCGGGGTTACGCAGACCGCGAATATTCAGCAGTTCGGGTCGGCTAACCAGGCGACGGTGTTGCAGCAGTAGGGATTGGGTGTTGATGAGCCGCGATTCTCTGGTGAGGGGGGTCGCGGTTTTTTTTGGCCCTATGGAACTGCCGAAAGCTGCAATCTTTTGATCTTGATTCTAAAAATCAAAGCCAAACTATCGCAGACTTCGGCAGCGCCTATAGAACTGGTCAATCTGGCATTGGGCGAATAATGTCGGCCAGATCATCATTGGTTATTTCATTAGACTTAATAGCGGCGGCAATGTCTTTTTTGGAAAGGGGGAAACGCTTGAAAATTTCTTTCAACGTATCTGCATCAACATCAGACAACCAAAGGGGATCAACAAGCGAACCTTGATATTTTGGCTCCATTGGAACCTCATCACCAACAATGGGACCATGGTGATTAAAATAAACCATGTACCGACTAAATCCTTCCGAGAAGCTTTTGTCATAGTAAACAGTAGCCCCCATAGGCAGCACATAGTAATTTTCATCACCGTTCTGCCCACCAATCAACATAGGTTCTCTAGTCTTAATCATTTTCATGCCTTGGGTTCTCGAAAAACCATTAAACATGACAGACATCAGCACTGCGATATTCACAAACACTGAAACAACCAACAAAACGGCAACCAACTTACTTTTCATATACGTTTTTCTTGTCATAGTGCGCTTCCGTGTTTCCTTCAAGCATTGCCTGAAAATCCGCAGGCATGAAAATACCATTTGATCGTTCCCACGCTCTGCGTGGGAATGCCTCTCGGGACGCTCCGCGTTCCAACTTGCGAATTTTACGCAGAGCGTCCAGGGCTGCATTCCTTTGCTGCGCGTGGGAACGATCAATCAGCCATCCTTCAACTCGACATGATCCAGCGCTTGATTGACGGCCAGTTCGCCCAGCATGACGACTTGAGCGATACCCAGTGCAGTCTTGCGGTGTGAAGTTTCCAGCGAGGCGGCGAAGTTGATGAGCATTTCGCTGGCCGAGCCGAGGGTTTCGCTGGCGTTGGCTAGCAGGGATTCGGTGTTGTACCTGGGGTTGGCGAGGTACATGGGTTCCGGCTCGTTGGCGCTGGACATGATGTGGGCGGTGGGGTTGAGGTAGAAATCGAGGGCGCGGTCGGCGGCTTCGTGGAGTTTTTTGCTGTCGACTGAGGCGTAGGGGGATGTGGTGTTGGTGTCTGGTTCTGGGGGGTTGGGTGTTGGTTTTTTCATGGTAATTCTCTCTCATTGATAGTTTCAGCTGGCCCATTCGACTTCCAGGAAAAATGGGTGGCAGCTGTACGCAGGCTGGAAATCCGGGAGAGAGCAACCCGGCAGACACGAATGTCTCCCGCGCACAACCGCCATAACAGAGTGCACACAATGAAAGTGCGCAAGCATACGTTATGAAAGGCGTATCTGCTCTCTCGTGTCTTCGGGTTTCCATGCCCGGTCGCTGAATTGGCAGCGACGAACACAGGCTAGAGACCGGACGTCCGACGGACAACCTGAAAACCTTGTGGGAAGGTTCCTCTGATTCAGACACTTCTTTAAACACACTTCAGATCGCAGCCCTCACCCTAGCCCTCTCCCGGAGGGAGAGGGGACTGACCGTGGTGTTTGGTAGATATACGCCGACGTGCAATACCGAGCTGAACTCAGGTTTTGAAGCGTTGAAGCAAGAGCCCCTCACCCTAGACCACTCCCGGAGGGAGAGGGAACTGACCGTGGTGTTTGGTAGATATACGCCGACGTGCAATACCGAGCTGAACTCAGATTTTGAAGCGTTGAAGCAAGAGCCCCTCACCCTAGCCCTCTCCCGGAGGGAGAGGGAACTGACCGAGGTGTTTGGGTGAGGTACGCCGACGTGAAATACCGAGCGGAATTCAGGTTTTGAAGCGTTGAAGCAAGAGCCCCTCACCCTAGCCCTCTCCCGGAGGGAGAGGGGACTGACCGAGGTGTTTGGTAGAGGTACGCCGACGTGAAATACCGAGCTGAATTCAGGTTTTGAAGCGTTGAAGCAAGAGCCCCTCACCCTAGCCCTCTCCCGGAGGGAGAGGGGACTGACCGAGGTGTTTGGTAGAGGTACGCCGACGTGAAATACCGAGCGGAATTCAGGTTTTGAAGCGTTGAAGCAAGAGCCCCTCACCCTAGCCCTCTCCCGGAGGGAGAGGGAACTGACCGTGGTGTTTGGCAGAGGTACGCCGACGTGAAATACCGAGCTGAACTCAGGCTTTGAAAAGCACAAAAATCGGCTCCCTCTCCCTCGGGAGAGGGCTGGGGTGAGGGGCAGCAACAACGCAAATCAAAAGCCGAACACCCGCGCTCTTCACCACTCAATAGGCCGAGTGTCAGCTCGCCTGCTCTTGATCTTGACCCACGGGCGACGTCGGAAGGCTGAGTGGAGGGATTGATCCGGGCGTGGGAGCGCAGCGACCGTTTGGCGCAGCCAAACACAGCGAGAGGAGGTGCAGCGAAGCAAACCGTAGGCGCTGCGCCCGGATCGGTCCCGTAGCGAAGGAACCCCGAGCTTTAGCGAGCGGGCCGTACGTAGGAGCAAGCGTTTTTTTGCTTACTTTTTTTAGGCGTTTGTAAAAAAAGTGAGTCGCCGTCAGAGCGAAACCCTAGGTGGCCGTTGCCGCAGGAATGGATATGTACTCAGTCAAAAAGAACCCCGCCGCCTGACAAAAAGCCTTCGCGAGCAGGCTCGCTCCCACAGTGGGAACTGGGTACATCGGCAAGAACCTGGTCGGCCCGAAGGCCGCCACGTTCACTCCGCCTCAGGATCAATCTTGTTCTGACTCAAATACCGATTCAACACATCATCCTGCCCCGGCACAGAAGCGTCCCCCGCCACCTGCCACAACCGCCGCTCAATCCCCTGCGCCACCATATGCCCAACCGCCGCCTCAATCGCCGACAACACACAAAGCTGCGCCGGCTCATTCGTCGTATACCCAACCTCAGCCTCAAGCAACTTCTTGAACTCGATAAACTTGAAAATCCCGGCACTGCGCGCCACCGAATAAATCGTCTTGCTGGTCATCACATTCGCCAACACCTGCCCGCTGCGCACATCCACCGCACGCAAATTCACAGTCACCTGATCCACCCGATACTCACGCTGCAAATCAATCCCCAGATACCGCGCCCCTTCCCCACCGCTACGCACATTGGTGTCATACGCGATGATCCCGCCCTCGAGCATCATGTTCGCCGCCTGCAACGGCGGCAGCTCACCCTGAATATTCACCGGCGTATTCGGCTTCTTCTGCGACGCGCGAATAATCTTGCGTTCAGTCAACAGGTTCTGCAGCCCTTCCCGCTCCAGCACGACAAACCAGCCACTGGCCTGCATCGCGTCCATCAACATCGACGCCGCGCCCTGGGTCACGCTGGTGGAAAACGAACTCGCCGGCGTCGGCTTGTACTGCCCGGTCTGGTCACGGAAGCCGTACACCACCGCCATCAACCGCCCCTTGGGTCGCGGCATCTTCAGCAAGTCGTAATAAGTCGAGGCCCTGGGAGTCAGGGTCGGGGTTTCGGTGTCCTGCTCGGCCGACATCGGCTCCCGCAGACTGCACCCTTGTAATGTCGCCAACAGCAGCCCTAACGCGATGATCTTTTTCATGTCCGTTCTCCCCGGAACCGTCAGCCCGTCATGGGTTGAGGCCGTTCACCTGAATTTCCGAAACCTCACCGGTCGCTCGATCGGTCACTTCAATGCTCAGTGCCCCGGAGTCGTCGATGACGTTGACGATAAAAGAGTCGGTGGACAGGCTCCCCGTGTTGCCAGTGGAGATGTTGTCCAGCAACTGCCCTAGCAGCCGCGATTGCAATTGACTGGTGAAGCGCTCCAGCGCCGAGGTGCCGGCCACGCTCGAACGGCTTTTCAGGTCCGGATCGTCGTGATCGTTTTGCGCCTGGGCGTTGTTGAGCAACCAGGTGCCGTTCAACGGGTTGCCGCCGAACGACGGGTTGACCGGCGTGTAGACCAGTTCAGTGGCCTGGACAGCGGTAGCGCTGGCGAGCCCGATCAACAACCCCGAGATCCAGAATCCGCTGCGCCGTGAGAACGTTGTGCTGTTCATAGTTCGTCCTTCTCAAGGTCGGTGGTGTCCTGCAACAGAGCCTCCAGCTTGCGCTGGACAACCTGGCGTCGAACCCAGTCGGCGGCCGCGTAGGCCTCGTCCTTCAGTTCCACGGTGTTCGGCGGCAGGAAGCGCCGATAAACCAGGCGTTGCTGATATTCCACGGTCACCAGGCTGCCCCAGCGCGCGTCGGGCCGCTCGCGCACCACCAGATTGAAATCCATCGGGCTGGTGTCGCGCAGGCGTTCACTGAACGAGTAGTAAAAGTCGTGGCCGATGTGCGAGATCGTGTCGTCGACGATAAAGCCCATCATTTCGTCTTCTTCACCGGCCTGGGCGCAGCACGCCGCCACGGTGAGAATCAGCGCGCACCACCACTGACGAGTCATGGCTGCAACGCCTGCGGCAGATTCGACTGGCCTTTGGCCGGGCCATTGGTGCCGTCGAGGAAGGCTTTTTCGGCGACGAACTGCCAGTCCGAATAACGCTGCATGCCGTCGAAATCCGACCACTGCGTCGGGAAGTCCGCCTGCTTCAACGGCAGCTCGGTCGACGGGCTGTTGAGGCCGGTGATGCGTCCGTCAAAACCGCGTTGCAGCGCCCATTCACCCTGACCGATCGGATCGGGATAAAGCTGACGCAGGTGATGCTTCGCCTCGGGAAAACGCTGATCGTCGAGCAGATCCACCAGTTCTTTCGGGTACTGCGCCAGCCCCGGCGAACTGCGGTAATAACTGCGCAGCGCCTGTGCGTACTGAGTGCCAACCCAGAGCAACTGGCGTTCACGGTCACGACGCGAAGCGGTCGACCACAACTCGCCAGCACTGGCCAGGCCCATGCCCATCACCACAATCAGGAACAGCACGCCCAGATAGGTGAAACCACCCTGCTGCGCGCGGTTACCACTCGGAAAACTGGCTGCCATCACGCGCCCTCCCGGTAGCACCGCTTTTGATATCAGCTACGCCACCCGCCACACCGTCCGGTGGCGCGATCAGCACCCACTGGTCTTTGCGTTCGGTGATCGGATCGAGTGGCGCGTTGCGCAGGTAACGTTGTTCGATCAGTTGCTCGATGGAATCCGGATAGCGGCCCGTGTCGCCGTAGAAGTGATCCAGCGCCTCGCGCATCGCCGACAGGCTCTGGCGCAGGGTGGTTTCCTTCGACGCTTCGAGGCTGTTGAAGTAGCGCGGCAGCGCGATGGTCATCAGCGTGGCGATGATCGCCATCACCACCATCAGCTCCAGCAAGGTAAAACCTTTTTCCCGGCGCATGAGGTTCACCACTCGCGGTAGGCGATGCCGTTGAGGCCCTTGCCCCGGGCGTGGGAGTAGACGTCGAACACGTCCTCGCCATCGCGCGGGTTTTGAGCCGAACTGTTGTAGGCGCGTACGCCCCAACCCCCTTCGTCATCACGTTTGGCCGGCACCAGCGGATCGCGCGGGATGCGGCGTAAAAAGTAGAACTTGGCGCCCTTGGCGCTGCGCACATCGCGCACGCCTTCGACCAGTACTTGCAGGTTCGGCGGATAGCCGCTGCTGTTCAGCGACTTCTCGATGTAGCCGGCATCGAACGCGCGTTTGTAGGCGTCAATGCCATCGCGAATCTGGTACAGCGCGTTGCGCAATTCCTGCTCCTTGCCACGCCGCACCAGGGTCTCGGTCAGCGGCGCGGCCATGCTCGCCAACAGGCCGATCAGGGCCAGCGTCACCACGACTTCGATCAGGGTGAAACCGCGTTGGGAGGCGTTCATGATCAAGGCTTCTCGACGGTGACACGGGTGGTGGCCACGGCCGACTCACCGACGGCACGCGGCTGCGCGGCAGACGACGGCATCACATAGCTCTGCGAACGATCCGGGGCCTGAATGTGCATGCTGGTTTCAGTGCCGGTGGAGAACTCCATGTCCGACGGGCTCTGGTACGGCAGGTTGCGCACGATCCGTGGGGTGATCGACAGCACCAGTTCGGATTTGCCGACGGTGTCCTTGTTGCTGCCGAACAGCCGGCCAAGGCCTGGAATATCGCCAAGGCCCGGAATCTTGTTGCCGGTGGCGCCGTGGTCGTTGCGCATCAGGCCGGCGAGGATCTGCGTTTCGCCGTCATGCAGGCGCAGCGAGGTTTGCGCGTTACGGGTGTCGACCTGCACCGGGATCGTGCCCTGACGGGTCGGTTCCAGCGGCGTCGCATTACTGACTTCGAGGGCGATCTTGATCGCCACTTCGTTGTTCAGGTGCACGGTCGGTTGCACTTCGAGTTTCAGACCGACGTCGAGGTAAGTGACGCTTTCAGTGATCACCGGGCCTTGCGTCGACGGCACCGAAGTCGCGCTGATGATCGGCACGCGCTGACCGATGTGGATCCGTGCCTGCTCACGGTTGCTGACACGAATCACCGGGCTGGCGAGGGTGTTGATGTCGTTGTCCTGCGCGTTGATCTTGGCTTGCGGCGACGGCGAGATCGAAATCCGGCTGGAGTTGATCCCTTTCAGTTGATCAAGCAGGGTCACCGCCGAACCGTCGCTGTTGACCACGCCGAAGGTGTTCGGCCATTGCAGCCCTAGGTCAAGAATGCGCTGGGTGGCGACTTCCATCACTTCCACTTCGAGCACCACTTCCGGGTTGGACTGGTCTTGCGACTGCAGGAGTTTTTCGGCCATGCGCACGGCGTCTTCGGTGTCGCGCATGGTCAGGGTGTTGAGGCGTTCGTCGACGAACACGTCGCGGGTCTTGAGCATGGTTTTGACCATGTTCAGCGCGGTATTGGCGTCGATGCTGGTCAGGTAGAAGGTGCGCATCACCAGTTCCTGGTAATCCTTCACTTTCTGTGGCGAATCCGGGTAGATCAGCAAGGTGTTTTCGTTCACCACTTTCTGGTGCAACTGGTTCTGTTGCAGCAGCAAAGTCACCGCGTCTTCGATGCGCACGTCACGCACGAAGATGGTCGCTTTCATGTCCGGGCGCAGGTCTTTGTCGAAGATGAAATTCAGCCCGGCGACCTGCGACAGCACTTCGAAAATGGTCTTGAGATTGGCGTCGCGAAATTCCAGAGTCACCGGTCGATCGAGCTTGGTGCGCAGTTGCGGATAGGCAATCACGTTGCGGCTCTGCACCAGACGAATATTGCCTTGCAGCTCCAGCGCACCCTCGTTGTTGGGGTCGAGTTCGAGGATCTGTTTCACCTGCCGATCAGCACCGTAGATGTCGCCCCGGCGCAGGTCGCCACGGGCCAGTTCGAGTTTCTCGTCCATGCTGCGCAGGTAGTCCATCTGCTTCAGGGCATCCTGAGCGCGGCGGTTGTTCGGTTCGATGGTCAGCACGCGGTTGTAGGCCACCCGCGCCGAGGCGAAGTCGCGGCGCGAACGGTCAGTGTCGCCGGTCGTCAGCAACGCCGTGATGGCCTTGGCCCGACCGCTGTTGAGCAGCAAGTGCAGCTCGGTGTCCCGTGGGTTTTCGCGCAGGCCTTCTTCGATTCGGGCCAGCCCCGCCTCGTACTGACCCTGTTCAATCAGGTCGGCGGCTTCCTTGTTGGCCACTTGTGCGGAACTGCACGCGGCCAGCCCGGCACACAGGCCCAGGCTCATCAGCAGACGGGAACGGTTCATTGCGTACTCCCCACAGACAGGGTCTGCGACAAATGCAAAGGCAGGTAGACCAGGCTCAATTCCACATCGGAAATGCCGGTGATCTTCCAGGTGTCGTCGATCACATCCCCGTTGCGCACGACGTAGATCTTTTCGCCGTTCTGCAAAAACACTTGCAGGTCGCTGCGGTCATGCAGCCTGCCGACGAATTGAAACGGCACCGGTGGCAGGCTCGGGGCTTGCACCACAGTTGCTGGATTGATGGCAATTTCGGTGACCGTGGCCAGGGTCGGCGCGGCCTTCCAGGATTTCGCGGCGAACAGGTCGCCGGCCGGGCTCAGGTCCTTGATCGACGCATCCTTGGCCTTGGCGGTGCTGGCCGGCAGCGCGCCCCGGGTTTTCCCCGGCGTAGCGACAGCCACTTCGTTCGAATCGGCGTCTGCGCTCGGCGAGAAATATTCCGGCAACCACGCCAGCGCGGCCGCTACGCCGAAGAACGCCAACCAACCTGTCACGCGCTTGGTATTCATCACGACCTCGACAGGTAAAGGGTCATACGGATCCGGCCGTTGAGGTCGGTGTCGCCAATCTTCTTGCGTTGCAACTCGAGGTCTTCCACCACCACCGCCGGCAACTGCCCGAGCAAGGCGTGCAGGAAGCGGCGCAGTTGCGGGTAGCTGCCGCGCACTGGCAAGAGGATCTGATAGCGCGCCAGATGGGTTTTCGGGTCGACGCCGAGGGCGTATTCGCCGCGCGCCAGGGTTATGTGCTCTTGCGCTGCGAGGGCGTAGATGCGGTCGATAGCGACGGTGGCTTGCGGCTGCGCCGGCAGTTTGTTGCGGAAGTCGTCGAGTTGACGTTGCGGCACCACCGGCGGCGCGATGCTGCCGTCTTCAACCTTGGCCAGGTACTCGCTGGCTTCCTGAGTCTGCTGGCTGAGGTGCTGCAACGATTGCCAGCCCGGCAACAAACCGCCGAGTGCCCAAGCCACGGCGACCAGCAGCAGCGCCAGTCCGGCGAGGCCCGGAACGCCGAGGCCTTGCAGGTATTCGTGGACGATCAGTCTAGGGATTCGCATCGCCAATCTCCCAAGTCGCCGACAGGTTGAATTGCACCGGTTGTTCCGGCGATTTGACGACGATTTCGTGGCTGAGCAGCGACACGTCGGACAGCTCGTCGCTGGCCTCCAGCCGTTTGTGGAAGTCGAGCATCGCTTGCAGATCCCGTGCTTCGGCGCTGATCCGTACCTGGCCTTTGCGCGCATCCGGGGTCAGGGTCAGCAGCGCGACGTCATCGCGCGGCATCGCTTCGAGCATGGCGAACAGGCGTTCCCATGGCCGGCGCAGTTGCTGCGAGACCTTGCGCATCTCGGCGAGGTTTGCCGCTTGCTCGCGGGTTTCCGCCGGGCTCAGGGTGGATTTGGCAGCGCTGTCGCCGGTGAGCTGACGCTGGGTGGTTTGCAGGTGGCCTTGTTGCTGTTCGGTGTGCGCGTCGAGGTGCTGTTGCACGCCGAAGCACAGCAGCGCCAGCAGCACGCCGCCGCCGAGCAGGCTCCAACCCAACGGGCCGGAACGTGGCCGTGGCTGAAAGTCGAGATTGAGCGCGCGCATGTCAGGCCACCGCCCGGGACATGACGTACAAGCCGTCACGCACGTTCATCGAGGCGTCTTCAAGGGTGCGCAGTTGCACACCCGCCACGTCCGGATGCGCATCGAGGCGCGCCGGCGCATGCAGATAAACGTTGAACGCGCGTTCGCTGGTCGAGGCTTGCAACTGCCGTTCGCGACCGATCAGCGCATTCAACGCGGCATCGCTGTCGCTGCCGCCCACTGAGCGCACACCGGCCCAGCGCCCTTCCCTTGCCAGCAACAACACACTGCGTTGCGGCTCGGCGACGATAAAGAGGAAGTCACCGGCATCGAGGCTTTTGTCGAAGCGGTTGAACGCCGCCATCAGGTACGGCTGCACCGAGCGCAGGCGCAAACCGCGAGCGCTGACCAGCGTGCGCAGACGTTCGAGCAAGTCTTGCGGCAAGGCACTGGCGATGCGGTCGTAACCGGCCGGCTCCGCAGACAGCACCAGACTCCACGGCTGGGTCGGCGCACCGAACAGGTCTTCGAAACACAGTTGGGCGAAACCACGCAGTTCTTCCGGGCTGCTGATCTGCGCGCTCCATGGCACCAGGCAGAAGCGGCTGAAGTGCCCGGAGATGACCACGCTCAATTCGGCACCGGCGCGGGCGTGTTCACCGAGCAGGCGATCGAGGGTATCCAGCGCCACCGCGTAGCTCTGGAAGCCTTCGTCGATGTAACCGACGCTGCCCAGCCACAGGGTGTCGCTGCCGCGCCGCTGACCGAGGCCAACACCGCTGGCGCCGAGCACGGCGACAAAACGCTCACGCGATAAAAGTGACACGATTGATCTCCTCCAGCGTGGTGCGACCTTGTTCCACCAGCTCCAGCGCCGATTCGCGCAGCAGGCGCAAACCACGGGCACAGGCCAGGGCTTTGATGTGTTTGATCGGTTGGCGCTCGACGATCATCTGGCGCAGTTCGTCGTCGAGGTGCAGCAGCTCGGCAATCGCCGTGCGCCCGCGATAGCCGCTGCCCCGGCAATGGCCACAGCCCTTGCCGTGGACGAAGTGGTAGTGATCGACTTTCTGCGGATCGAGGCCCGAGGCGCGCAGCTCTTCATCGCTCGGATTGACCGGCGCGCTGCAACTGGCGCACACCAGCCGAATCAGGCGCTGGGCGAGAATCGCGTTGAGCGCCGAGACCAGGCTGTACGGGTCGATTTCCATTTGGGTGAAGCGGCCAATCACGTCGAAAACGTTGTTGGCGTGGATGGTGGTGAACACCAGGTGGCCGGTGAGCGCCGATTGCACGGCGATCTGCGCGGTGTCCGGGTCACGGATTTCGCCGACCATGATCTTGTCCGGGTCGTGGCGCAGGATCGAGCGCAAGCCCCGGGCGAAGGTCAGACCTTTTTTCTCGTTGACCGGGATTTGCAGCACGCCCGGCAATTGATACTCGACCGGGTCTTCGATGGTGATGATCTTGTCCACGCCGTGGTTGATCTCGGTGATCATCGCGTACAGCGTGGTGGTCTTGCCGCTGCCGGTCGGGCCGGTGACCAGGACCATTCCATAAGGTTCGGCGGCGAGGCGGCGCAACTGGCGCAGGGTTTCATCTTCAAAACCCAGCGCCTGCAATTGCACGCCGCAGACCTTGTCGGCCAGATCCTGTTTGTCGAGCACCCGCAGCACCGCGTCTTCGCCGAAGATGCTCGGCATGATCGACACGCGAAAATCGATCTGGCGGCCGCTGATACCGATCTTGAAGCGACCGTCCTGCGGCACGCGTTTTTCGCCGATGTCCAGTTCAGCCATGACCTTGACCCGCGAGATCACCTGCTCGGCGAACTCGTTGCCCTGGACTTTGCTGATGTTATTGAGCACACCGTCGATGCGGTACTTGATCACCAGACCGTGGCCGGTAGTGCCGAGGTGAATGTCGCTGGCGTGCATTTTCAGCGCGTCGTAGAGGGTCGAGTTGACCAGTTTCACCACGCTGCTGGCGTCTTCGCTGATGCTGGTCAGCGAGAGGCTTTGCAGGGTGTCGATTTCGCTGTGGGTGTCGCCCTGGGCATTCAGCGATTCGACGGCGTGAAAGCTTTCTTCGTGGCGCGCCAGGTAGGCTTTGAGGTCATCGGCGTGCACCAGATACAGCGGCGCGCCATGCAGGCAATCGTCGATCCAGGCCAGCCGCGCCGGGTCGAAGGGGTCGGCAAATACGCCGATGACTTCATCGTTGTGGCGCAGCAGGATGAATTCGCGTTTCAGGCATTGTGCGAGGGTGACGCGGTCGAACACCGGCGTCGCTTGAAACAGGCTGTCGGTGTCGAGCACCGGGTAATGCAGGGTGGCGCCGAGCGTGTGAATGAACGGCATCGGCGCCAGTTCACAGAGTACGCAAAGGGCTTCGAGGACGCGTTCGCCAGAGGTGGCGGCCCGCGCCCGGGCCTGGGCAAGCTGTTCACTGGAAAAGCGCGCGGGGGCGCATTCGGCCAGCAGCGGTTCGACGACAACGGACAGACGTTCCATGGCTTGCTCTCCAACCGGGGCTTAGAGCCCTGTCGGCGCGGCAAACCTTGGCGGCAAGTGCCGGAACGTCTGATCGCGCCATTACTCCCCGGTGAGCATTTGATCGTCGTCCGGCGCCATGGATTGCGACTGCCGTCGCCGATCCGCCAACACCCAACTGCCATCGTACAACTGCAACGGGAAGCTCTCGGTCCTGCTCTGGCGTCGTTCGACGAAGCCCTCGGAAGGGCTCGCACCGGGTTTCGCTTCGCGCTTGATGCCCAGAAGGTCGCAGACAGCTCGGGCCAGTTCCGCCAATGGAAACGGTTTGAACAGGATGTGGCTGACTTGCAGTTGCCGCGCCCGCTCACAGACTTCAGCGGTGGGGTGACCTGTTATCAGCACAAAATTACACGTCCTGTTCTGGCGGACCGCGTCGAGCACCTCAAAGCCTTCCATATCGGGCAAGCGGTAATCGAACACCAGCACGTCGGGGGCAAACGTTTCGGCCAAACCGATACCCGTCGCTCCGTCATGTGCAATCCGGACGTCCAGCCCTTGCGCCGACAGATAATCCTGAAGGTTCTGTGCAAGCAGCTGTTCGTCTTCGACAACCAGTACTTTGTTAACCAAGGTCGACTCCTTGAAACAGCAGGTCCGATGACCCCGCCCTGAGAGTGCGCCTTACCAGGGGTAACGCACACTTCATGCCAGGCTGAGTGCCGGTGATTTTACGTCTTCATGTCCTTGAATTTAATGACAATGCCCGCTCGTCCCGGTACCCCGTTCCCCAGAAACGGGGAAGCACCTGAATGGGCATCGAAGCCATTCCCCACTATTGGGGGGGAACCTTCAGTCGTCGTCAATTCGTTCGATCCTGTTCTGCACTCGTAATTGCGCGAGCACCTGACGACGAGCCTGGGTCTGTTGCTGTCGGGCGAGCTGTGCCCTGACTGTATCCAGCCCCTGCAAATCTGGGACATCGGCGGCCTCCAGGTGGTTCGGCAAATAAATCACATGCCAGCCAAACGGTGAACGCACCGGATCGCTGGCAAAACTCGCGCCGCTGACAATCGAGGCGCGCATTTGCATCAAGCGTAGACGTGCTTCGGTGACTGTGGCTGCATCCGCTTGTGCAGGCACGCGGATCAGCAAGTGCCGGGGCTGCAAGGTATTGGCCCGGACCAGCTCGGCAAACATCTGCTGCGCCGCCAGTTCGCGGCGGGTGTACTCGGTGAAGGACGCTTCGTCGAAACCAGCGTCCTGCAAGCGCCGGACGAATTTATCCGCGCCGCCGATGGCACTGCGGGTTTGCTCGACTTGCTGACGCACTACCTGGTCGTCGATCTGTCGGCCACGTTTCTGCGATTCCTGCCACAGCAATTCTTTGTCGATCAACACTTGCAACGCCGCCTGCCGCAGTTCCTTGTAGGCCTTGGGGCTGCGAATACTCGCGACCGCGCGGCCCTGATCTTCCAGATATTCGGCGAAGAAACGCTCAAAGCGAAACCCGGAAATCTCCTCGCCATTGACTCGCGCCACGGCCGGCTCGTTATTGGCCCACGCCAGCGGCAACCAGCAGGTCAGCAGCATTATCAGCGTTGTGAGCTTCATGATCGGGCCCTCCGTTCAGGGGCTGGCAACAATCGGTTTATAGGGGGCGACCAGATAGAAGCGCTGATCCGGCAAGTCCACAGTGACCACATGGGCGCCGCTCAGACCCAGGCGGCGTCCGGGGCCGAAACTCAAGCGCGGAGTCAGGCCGGTGTCGAAGTCGTGCAGGCCTTCCAGCGCCGTAACCAGTTTTTCGCGGCTGGCGTCACGGCCGGCCTGTTTCATGCCTTCGCTGAGCAGCAGCATCGAGGCGTAGGCGCCGACTTGCAGCACCGCATGCTGGGCGCCGAGGCCCTGGCCTTCGCGCAGCAGCGTCAGGGCCATGCGCCCGGTCTGGGTCCAGTCGCTGGGCACGAACGGATAGGCGAGAAACACCCGCCGGGTGAAGCCGTCGGGCACTTGCAGCAGATCACCGGCCACCTGGCTGGAGGCGGCAAACAGGTAAGGCACTTGCCCGGCGCTTTGCAGGCGCGTCGCCAGACGACTGAAGCCGCCGCCATTGCCCAGATAGAACACCGATCGCGAACCCAGCGGCAAAGCCTCTGCTGTCGGGTCGTAGGCTTGCAGAAGGACTTTCTGCCAGCCGTGATCCTGTAAGTATTGAGCGAGGGTGGTTGCCGCTTGCGCTTGCAAAGGGTCATCGGGATAGGCAATCAACGTCGGCCCTTGCAGCACGCGCAAACTTGCCGTGGCGTAGTCGGCCAAGGCGATCAGTTGTTCGCGCAAGCCCGGCAGCGGCTCGAAAATCTGCGGACTGGCCTGCATCGATCCGAGCAATGACAAGGCGCCAATCAGCGGTACGCCAGACTGCTCCAGTCGACTCGCCAGTTCACTGTCGAGGGCCGGCGCCAGCGGTGCGATCAGGGCGAAAACCTGCTCCTGTTCGATCAAGCGCTGCAAGGCTTGCGCGGCACTGGCGCGATCCGGGCCGGGATCGATCACCGTCAACCGCAACTGTCGGCCGTGAATGCCACCGGCCTGATTGATCCGCGCGACGCTACCCTTGAGCACAGCGGCGACGGTCATGCCCTCCTCCGCTAGCGGCCCTTGGCTGGGCAGCAAGGTGCCCAGGTGCAAAGTCTCGGCATCGAGGCCGGGGTCACGTTCATCGGCGAGGCGTTTGAGATAGGCGGTGAGGTTGTGCTGATCCTTCATCGACAGCAGAAAGCGCGGCATGCTCGGGTCGAGGCGATTGTGGCCGGGGTCGCGGCCCTGCTTGATGGCAATGGCCAGAGTGCTTTCGCTATAGGCCGGATAGCTGCGCCCGTTGACCTGTTGCTGGCCGTAGGTGCTGGTCAGTCGCGCCCAGTTCAGCGGCGGCGGACGCACCCCGCCTTCGGGTCGACCGAGGCCATCGGCGCCATGGCAATTGGCGCACGGCAGACTGGTCGCCGGCAGTAACACATCCGCCGCGCCGACCCGCGCCATGATCGCTTCGCCGCTGGCGGAAAGGCCTTGGCGGTACAAGCGTTTGCCCGCCGCCTCTTCGGGTGTCAGCGGCGCAGCACTCGCGCCAAGGCTGACGCCAGCGAGCAGGATCAGGGCGAGTACACCGCTCAGGTTCATGGCGCGAACTCAGCGGCCGGCCACGGGCATTGTCAGCAACTGCAAGCGCTGGGCAATGGCGGCAGCCGGGGCGTCTGGACGGATCTTGCTCCAGCGTTTATTGGCGACATCGCCGACGATCAACTGCGTGGAATGCTGCTCGGGCGTCGGCACGATCTGGCCGATGCGGCTCAATACCAGGTCCATCTGCGCTTTGTCGCCAGTAAGAAAAAGCCAATGAGGGTCATCGGAACCCTGCTTCAAGGTGTAAGCCTTGAGCACCGCCGGCGTGTCGCGCAGCGGGTCACTGGTAAGGGAAATGAAGGTGATGTCTGGCGCCTTGTCGCCAAGCAATTCTCGGACTTCTTTGAGCTTTTGGGTGATCAGCGGACAGGCGTCGTTGCAACTGGTGAAGATCACGTTGAGCAGCACGATGCGGTTTTGCAGCGCGTCGCTGTAGAAGCGCAAGGTGTCGCCGTTCTGATCCTGCAACGGCGTGTCGGTGAACCAGGTTTTCGCATCGTGGGTGCCTTTAGCCGGCGCGGCAGCCACAGCGGCTGGCGGCTCAGAGACGTGGCCTTCGTGAGCGAACGCGACGTTACCAAGAATCCAGAAACACACGGTCAGGGAGATCCAGTCGAGCGTTCTCATGGCTGCTGCTCCATGGCGATGGCGGTATGTTTGGCGTGGGTGCGCAGGCCGCTGAGCTTTTCCACTTCCTTGGCCAGCAGCGCCGGATCAGTGAAGCCGTAGTAGCGCATCCAGTGACGGCTGTCGCCGTCGCCGACGAGGATCAGCGGTTGATGACTCTTCAGGTCGCCGCTGAAACTGCCGAGGCCCTTGAGGGTTTCATTGATCGACTGTGGCGAACCGGTCAGCCAGCTCCAGCCCGGCCCGCGCTGGAAGGTACGGGCATAATCCTGCAGGCGTTTCGGGTCGTCGCGCTGTGGGTCGATGCTGATCGAAACCAGTTGCACTTCCTCGCCGACCCGCGCACCGAGTTGTTTCTGCACCTTGCCCATGATCGACGAAACCACCGGGCACACCGTGGTGCAACTGGTGTAGATAAAGCTCATAACGACGATTTTGCCCTGCACCAGATCCTGCTCCAGGCGCACTGTTTTGCCGTTCTGGTCGAGCAGCGGCACGTTGGCGAATTTCACCTGGGCGTGTTCCTGAGTGCTGCTGGCCGGGGCTTTGTGTCCGGCGTGTTCGTCGGCCGAATGAGCGTGGACTTGTTGAATGCCAAGGCTCAACAGGCACAGGGTCAGCAGGCCACTGGATGCAAATCGGTTCATGTCGAAACTCCTCTTCAACGGGCCTGGCCGGGGGCTACCCGAACACTGGCAAAGGTCTTGTCATCGAAACTGGCACCCAGCGACGCCGCGCGCACATGCAGATACCAGGCGCCGCTGCGGTCGAGGGTGATTGGCGCCTCGTACACGCCATCGGCGACTTCCAGCGCCGCCACTTCGCGGGGGTGCGAGGTGGGCGCGAGGTAGTAGCGCAGTTGCACGTCTTTCACGCCGCTGCGCTGGCTTTTGTCTTTGCCTTGCACGATGCGGAAACGCACGACGTACGGGTCGTTGAGTGCCACGGCAGTCTTGTCGAGGAGGAACTCGACTTTCGGCTGGCCGAGGTGTTTTTGCGGTTTGCCGTCAGGCTCAATCTGCGCAGTGAAGCAGTGAATGATGTTCGGTTGGTTGAGCAGGAACGCCACGTCGAAACGCCCCGCTGCCGGCAGCTTCACCCGCGCGCTGTACAAGCCCGGCGAGACTTCGCGCAGGCTGCGGTCGATGACCATGGCAGCGCGGGCGATCTGGCCACGGTTGGGGTAACCGGACATCGGCGCGTTCATGCCTTCGGCGTAGAAATAGGTGGTGTTGTCGACCGGATTGACCACGAACACCGCGTTGTCGTCACGCGACACCGCCAGGCTTGAGGCCAGCGGCAAATCCCCGGCCAGACGCGGCGCCTGCGGGCCGGCTTCGAACCCCTGGCTGATCGGCTGACGGCCTTCGCCGAGGGAGGACAGGTTGATCATGGTGACTTTCGGTGACGCGAGTCCGCGGATGTAGGCGTAGGCCTGGGTAAACACCACTTGGTACGGCTCGGCGCTGACGTCGAGGTCGTGGATCGCGCTGTTGGTCGCGGCATCGATGACGCTGGCGCGGTTTTCCACGGTGTTGAGCACCACGCCGAAGCGGCCGTCGGCGCTGAAGCCCATGGGGCCGAGGCCTTGTTGCAGTTTGATCACCCGGCGGTTGGCGTGCGTGCTGGCGTCGATCACGGTGACGGTGCCGTCCTTGCCGTCGGCCACGTAGACCGCGCCGGACAGTGGCGAATAGGCGACTGACAGCGGATGCGAGCCGGTCTTGATCTGCTGGACGATGTTCAGGCTGGCGATGTCGATCACGCTGACAGTGCCGTCGTCGCGGTTGCTGACGAAGGCAAAACGGCTGTCCTTGCTGAAGCTGATTTCGTGGTGGCCGCGACCGGTCTGCAGATGTTTGAGGGATTTGAGGCTTTGCGTGTCGATCACCGTCACGCCGGAGTCTTCGGCTTTGCTCGCGTTATTGCCGACCCACAGCAGACGTTCATCGGGTTGCAACGCCACGCGCACCGGTTGGCTGCCGGCCTTGATCGAATCGAGAACCTTGAATTGTTCGCTGTCGATGACGGCCACTTCACCCGCTGTCGGCATCGAGACGAACACGCGTTTGTTGTCTTTCGGGGTGACCCAATCCATCGGTGGTTGTTTGAGTTCGATCCGCGCGAGGGTGCTGGTGATGCCGCCCACCGATACCGACGGATCGACCACGGCGATGCTGGCGTCGCGGTTCATCACCAGCAGGAAATAGCTGTTCAGATCCAACAATGGCCGCGCGCCGATGTTGGACTTGAGGAACACCCCGACCCGGGCTTTGCAGCTTTTGTCGCGGCCCTGGGCTTGATCGGCGGCGAGGGTTTGCGGATCGACCCAGGCGCCCGGTGCTACCCCGGACAACGGCTGGCCGGAGGCGCTGTCAGTGACGCGGAACTGCACATCGGCGAATTCGCCTTCGCGCAGTTTGCCGTCGGCGGCGAGTGGCTTGAGATCGAAATCCACCGCCACGCCGTCACGGTTCAGCGTCTGCTCGCTGCCGGTTTGTGCCAGCGCAACCTCGCTCAGCGTCAGCAACGCCCCGGCCATGGCCAGGGTGCAAATACCGATGATGTTGATGATCCTGTTCATCTATCACTCCCCAAACGCTACCTGACAAAACACCGACCCTGTGGGAGCGAGCCTGCTCGCGAAGGCGTCTTGCGCTGCACCTTCGAAACCGGGTTGCGCCCATTCGCGAGCAGGCTCGCTCCCACAAGGGATTTACATTCCTACCGCATCCTCACTGTCCACCACCGCCCCCTGTAGGAGTGAGCCTGCTCGCGATGGCGTCATCTGCCTCACCATCCGAAACCGAGTAGCCCCAATCGCGAGCAGGCTCACTCCTACAGGGGATTTGCATCCACCGGGACATTGCCGTTCTGCTACTGCCCCTGCGGCGCCGGTTCCGGTTCGTTGGTCACCCGCAGCAATCCCCACAATCCAGAGGTGTTGCCGTAAGCACCGTAGTCGCGGAACAGGTAATCCCCCGGGATCGCATTGCTGCCGCCGGCGCTCGGGATCATGAAGCTGAAGTGCGCGGCCGGCAGGATGCTTTCGTGGGCGCCGATGTACATCGACATCGGGTTGTAGCCGAAGCGCACCGAGCCCACGCCCGGCGAACCCATCGGATAACCACCGACATCGCTCTTCTCGGCCTGGAACGGATTCACCGACCAGACATGCCCGTCAAGCTGGAACGTGGTGCCGCGACTGCCACCGCTTGGCATCAGGATGTGCGTGCGCAACGGTTGCCCCGGTTTGGCATACAACACCGGCGTCTGCGGATCACCGCCGACCAGCGCATTGCTGTAAGCCATGTGCGCATTGGTCATGTCGCCATAACCCGCGCCATCGGCATGACCAAACGGTGCGTCCGGGGCGAGGCCGAAGCGGTACCACAGCGGTTCGGTCTTGTAGTTGATCGCCATGCTCGAGTTGTCCTGCGGATCAGTCGGCACGCCGAAGCCCTCAGCGGCAATCCCTTCCACCGGCCGGCCATTGGCCCAACGGGTGTTCAACGCCTTGTGCCAGACCATCGCAAAGTCGCGGTAGCTGGTCTGCCCAGGCGCGGTGACCGTGGCGTTGACCTTGCGTGCATCGTCAACCCAGGTCGCGCCGATCGGCAGGATGCTCATCGCCCCGCCAAGGCCTTTTTGCGGCTGCTTGATCACGTCCGCCGGGGTGATGTTCAAGCCGCCGAACTCCACCGCCGTGGCGTTGATGTTGTCGACGCTGCGCCCCAGTTGAGTCACCGGTTTGCCTTCACGCTCCAGGTGCCCGGCGTAGTACTGATAAGTACGGGTCGGGTACGCGCCGCTGCTGCCGACGCGCGGTGGCACGGTCTGGATCGGGTTGGCGCCGACGTTGGCGCCGTCGGATTTGGTGATGTCATACGCCAACAATTGCGCGTGCAGACCGACGTGGCTGGACGGCCGCATCAGGTTGTTGCTGAAGGTGGTCGAGCCCAGACCGCTGTTGCGATCACGCTTGACCATGCCTTGCATCACCGCGGTTTGCGTCAGGTCGGGCATCACGCTCGGCAGACGGTTTTCCAGAGTGATGTTGATGCAGTCCCCTGCCGCTGCACGCAGCACCAATGGTTCGACCGGGATGCCGGGTTTGAGCTTGCCACTGACCGGATCGAGATCGGATTTACGCACATAGAGGATCGCGGTCGGATCATGCAGCGGCCCGCTCTGCCCGCCGATGGTGATGGTTTCGCCATCCTCCGGATCGGTCACGGTGACTTGTGGAATGCTCACCGTGCGCGAGTTCAGCACCAGGGTGCCGCCCGCTGGATTGAGCGGCCCGCCGACATGCTGGCCAAGCCCTTCGGGATCGCCGATGGTCAGGCCCAGCGTATTGCCGAGAATGTCGTTGGCCAGCGCCGCGACCACTTCATAGTTGCGCTGCACGGTTGGCCGGGTGCCAATGCCGTTAGGGTTGGCGCCATAGCGCGGGCAACTGCCCTCGAACGCCACAGTGTTGCGCATGCCCGCCGGACTCGGGTTGTTCGGGATGGCGAACAGGTCGGCGCGTTTGGCGGTGTAGTTGCGCATCACGCCCCAGATACCGCTCCAGTAACCTTCGATCGAAGCGTCCATCGAGTACAGATAATCACCCGTGGTCGCCGCCGAACTGGAGAGCATCGACACCGGCGCAATAAAGCCCATCTGCTCGGAGATGCCGATCATCTGTGACGCACGCCAGCCAGAGTTGGAGCTGTTGCCGAAACCGGAACCGCTCTGCAGCCATTTCACGCCGTGCAGGGTGACGTTGTGCTCTTCTTCATGGCCGCCGGCATGCACCCGCAGCCGCACGTTGTCGCCGGTATAGGTGCGCAGCATCGGCGTGAACGGGTCACCGGGTTCGGCGCCGCCCTTGTTGATGTGCGGCGGGAACAGCGTGGTGCCGCCGGTGGGTCCGGTCGCCGAGGTGAGCAGATTCGGCGCCAGGTTCATCGCCGGAATTGCGCGATCGGTGCGGCTTTGCATGGCGAACGACAGATCGCCACCGAGGCCATCGGCCTGCATGCCACGCTTGCCGTCCGGGCCGACCTTGTTCGGGTCGTACACGCGCAGGGCCAGCGGTTCGTTGCGATAGTTGACGACGAACATGCCCGGGTCATCCACCGAAATCGCCTGCGGACATGGCCGGCTCGGGCAGCCCGGGACCTGACCGCCCTGCACTTCCAGCACGCCTTCAAGCAGGTTGCTGGCGTTGTTACGCACTGGCGGATTGATCGCGTAGCGGAAGCTGTCGGCGGTGGCCGGGAACGCCTGCGCATTCGGCACACCGTTAGGGCCGGCACCGACGTAGACGCCGGCTTCATAGGCGTGCTGGAAGTCGCTGTATTCGAGGAAGAACTCGCGGAAGCTGTCGTTCTTGCCGTCGCCATCGAGGTCACCGGTGTTGATCACCGCTTGCCACGAGGTCGGGCCGCCGTCCTGACGCGCGCCGCTATAGAGAGGCTCGCCGGTTTCGGCGTGGAACCAAGTGGAACCGGCCGGCTCGGCGAGCACAGTCGCGTACAGACCGATCTGTTGGTGCGTCGATGGGCCTAAGTGGTCGTGGGTGAAGATCGTGCCGAGGCCGCGATCGACGCCTTTTGCATTGACCACCGGATCGACGAACCAGCGCTGCATCGCCGTGCGCGCACCGACCCAATCGGCGCGCCCGTATTGGCCGAAGAACGGATGGTTCTTGGCTTTCGGGCAGGCCTGAGTGCCGTCACGTGGATCGGTGCCGGCGCACTGGTTGAACTCGCGGATCGCATGAATGCGCTCCTGCACGGCGCCGGGCGAGAGCACGCCGTCTTCATAGTTCCAGCCGTTGGACGAGCCGTCCGCCGAGGTCAGATCCCACTTCGGCAAGTGGATGTGCTGACCGATCACGTCAGTCGGCGTGCGTACCTGATAGTCATCCATCTCGTAGGTGGCCGGCACCAGGTTGGTTTGCTGGTATTGCACGCAATCGAAAGTGTTCATGCGCATCACCAGCGGCTCTGGCGGACGTTGCTTGGTGATCACCGGCCAGGCGTCTTCCCACAGCGCGAGAATGCGCGCCTGCGGAAAGTGATAACCGACCTTGTTGTACACCGCGTCGAACTGGATGTTCGCGGCTTTATAGATCCGTGGGCGGTCGGCAGTGAAGGTCGAGGCGCCGACGAAGGACATGCCGTCGATGCGCTCACCGCTGGCGAATTCACCGCTACCGGCGCTGGCGGTCAGGCGTTTTTGCCGATCGTCCATGCACGGCTCGTAGTACGGCGCGCCGGCCATCGGCAAGGCGCCGTTGGTGCGGAACGCCTTGGCCACCACTTGATTGCCGGGCAGCAAGGCGTAGCTTGGGTGATCTTTTTTCGCGTGGAAGGCCATCGCAGACTGTTCGACTTCGGTGCCTTCTTCCGGCAGGTAAATCGGTTTGGCGCGAGTGACTTCCTTGGAGAAGTCCAGCGAAGTGGTCACGGTGTGCGCCTCGCCACCGGCCGCGACGCCGTCAAGTGCGTGCCGTTGCAAACCGCCATCCCAACCACCGGACTGCGCCGGGTCGAGGTTGGCCCACAGCGCTTTGCCGCTGGCCTTGAGCGATTGCGCGGTGGCGGCGTCGAGCATGTCCAGCGGCGGGGTGGGCGGACGTTGGCCGACCGAACTTTCCATGCCGCCGATCCAGAACGGATACCCAGGGTTTTTCAGGCTGCCGTCGGCATTGCGGTTGGCTTCGCTGCGATCGACCAGCGCCAATGAGCCGATGGCTTGACCGCCGGCGTTGCCACCATGGTGCTCGCCGTCGTCATCGCCCTCTTCTTCGTCATCGTCGTCATCATTGCCGGCGATCAGGGTTTCACCGATTTTCGGCACCACCACGACTTTGCCCGGCATTGGCGCCATGGCTTTGCCCGGCAGCGGCACAATCGCCGGAATTGGTGTGCCGGCTACGATCTCGCCGTCAGGCAAGGCCCGCGCGCCGGCCGCCGGTTTGCCACTGCGCAAGGCAAACGGTTCGCTGTGATAGCCATCGGCGCCCTGCTGCGAAACATCGAGTCGAGTACCTTCTTCGAACACATCGTGGACCCGCCACATCGCCCACATGCCTTGGGCAAAGTGCGGATAGAAATGGCAGTGATAGATCGCATCGCCGGCCACGCGGTTGCGGTTGCCCGAACCACCGTTGGCGATTTCATAGGTATAACCGGCGCCCGGGCCGATGCCCTGGGCGTCGACGTAATCGGAATTGTCGTCGTTGGGGTTGAACAGCCACTGATGGCCGTGCAAGTGGAAGATGTGCTGCTCGTGGCCATTGTGGGTATTGCGGAATTTGACGAAGTCACCGATGTAGCTGTGGTTGACGTTCGACGGCTCCGACGGATACAGGGCCATGGTGGCTTTCACGCCGATCTGATCGGCGCGCGGTATCTGGCCGGGGGCGATGTTCTCAAGCCCGGTGTTGGCCGGCACATCCACCAGCATCGCTACATCGCCAACGGTGTGGGAACTGAGGAAAAACTCTTCATAGGCACACGACAGGCAGTCGTGCATCGGCCCCACGCCCAAGCGGTTGGCGACCACTTCGGCGCCCATGCCGCCGGAGCCGTAGTTGATCATGAACGAGTCGCGGGTCGGCTCCAGCACATGGGCCATCACCGGGTCGGCCCAATACGCAGGGAACGCTTGGGTGGCGGCAGTTTCGTCCTGGAATTGCGAGGCGAAATCACGGAACGCTTCGAGGCGGTTGGGGATTGCCGGGTTGCGTTTGCCCATCGACTCCAGCGGATAGGTGCTGGACGGGAAACTGCCATCGGCGTTGCTGCCCATGACAATCGCATCGCTTTCGCTGGAAATGATTTCATTGCCATCGACCATGCCGATGATCGGCGTGCCGGCCTTGCCTTCACGCAACCACGGTTCGCGCTGTGGGTAGCGCGCCTGGTAGTCGACGATCGGTTGACCGGTGGGTGCGCGACCGGTGGTGGCCAGGCGCATTTCTTCTTCGGTGAGGGTGTTGCGATAAGTGCGGCCACCCTTGGGCAGGACGACGACCTGGCCGAACAAACCATTGGCGACGTTGCCCGCCGCGCCTTCGCCGCCAAACGTCGCGCCACGGCTGCTCACGGCAAACGCGCCTTCACGTTCGGCGAACAAGGTATAGGAACGGCTCGCGCCGGGTGGCACCAGGGTGTTGGCGTTACGCCCGGTGAACGAAGAAATGTCATCAATGCTGTTCACCGCTTGCAGGCCGTTGACCTGGAAACCGACGTGACGATCCGCCACCTGCTCATCGACCTTGAAGTCTTCGGCGCCGTTGGCGTTTTCGATGCCCTCCTCTTCGCCCTCGTTTTCAAAGTGCTTGTTCGGGTTGGCCTGATAGTCGAGCAGGTTCTGCAGATTGATCGTCAGGCAATCACCCGCCGCCACGCGCAGCACCAACGGCCGTGGACGCTTGTCGGGTCGCAGCGAGACTTTGCCCGGCACCGCGGCGCCACCGTAAGCCAGTGACTGCTCATGTTCATCGACCACATCGCGGCGCAGGGCGAACATCATGCCGTTGATGTTCTGCGCGCCGAGGCGATTGAACATCAGCGGTTGATCGAAGGCGACGACGTTGGCCACCAGGTTGCGCTCGCAACGTACGGCCGCGCCGGCCAGCTCGACGCTGAGCATCGAGGCCAGAATCAGCAGCCAGTTAATCAGGGACGGAGCGTGAGGAAAGCCAGCCATGATCAGGAACCTCGTAGTGGGTGCTCGTGGGAACACTTCTCGACAAATGCCTCGGAGCAATCCGCGTGCCACAAAAAATTGCATTAGCGTTCAATCAGTTACTGCGGCCACTTGAGAATCCGGGGGATATTCCCCACCCGTTTTCCCCAGTTTTCGGGCCTCCACGGTTTACCCCGAAAGTGGGGAAAACCGGGTTGGGGGTCACAACGGCGCATCCATCGCCAGACCCTGCAGACGCCGGTACTGACGCAACACGTTCGGCACGTAACGCTGGGTTTCGGCGAACGGCGGAATCACCCGGCCACGGCTGAGCACCGCGTCGGGCCCGGCGTTGTAAGCCGCTACGGCGAGGGCAATGTCGTTGTCGAACAGGGTCATCAGGCGCTTGAGGTATTTGGCCCCACCCTGGATGTTGGCCTTGGGGTCGTAGACATCGGTCACACCCAGCTCGCGCGCGGTGTCGGGCATCAACTGCATCAGCCCGCCGGCGCCTTTGGGCGAGGTGGCGCCGGGGTTGTAACGGGATTCGGCGTTGATCACTGCGTGCAGCAGCGCTTCGGGTAACTGGTTGACTTTGGCGGCTGCCGAAACCAGTTCTGCGTAGGGCTGATTGGCGATCATTTGTGGCTGTTGATCGAGGCTGGCCACAGGCAATTCAGCCTCGTGGATCACCCGTTCGTAGGTGCGTCCGGGCCGGTGAACGTTGGACAGTACATAGCTGCCCTTGGCGTCTACCGAGATGAACACATCGGCCTGCGCGGCGCCGCTGAGCAGCACACAACCGAGCAGTCCGCTGGCAAGGAATTTCATGTCGGGCCTCCCCGGATCGACCCCGATAAATTGGGGGAAATGCCCCAATGGCCGATCACGTTTGAGCCATACGCAAGCACTGTGCCGACTCTTGAAATGCCCGATTTACAAGGGCTTCAGCCAATCATCCGATTTTCAGTGGGGCTGAGCATGGCAATTGCATAAGCCCTTCTGGCGACACGGCTGCCACTCACGGGAGGTCATCATGAAGCTGCAATTTCGTCCGCGTGGCCAACGCGGTTTTACCCTGCTCGAATTGCTCGTGGTGCTGGTGGTGCTCGGTCTGTTGGCCGGGATCGTCGCGCCGAAATACTTCGCCCAACTCGGTCGCTCCGAAGTGAAAGTGGCCAAGGCGCAGATCGAAGGGCTGAGCAAAGCGCTGGATATCTATCGACTGGAAGTTGGCCACTACCCCTCCACCGAACAGGGCTTGCAAGCCTTGGTGATCGCGCCGAGTGACGAGGCGAAATGGACCGGCCCGTACTTGCAGAAAAAACTGCCGCAGGATCCGTGGGGGCGTAATTACGCTTACCGCTATCCCGGCGAAAACAGCGAGTACGACTTGCTGTCGATGGGCAAGGACGGCCAGCCCGGTGGCGAAGGCGAAAACGCTGAAGTAACCAATTGGCAGTGAGCGGAGCGCGGCCCATGCGATTTCATGTGAAAGCGGTCGGCAAGGCGGGCGTGGTGTCCTTGAGTGTGGAGGCGCCGGGTGACAGCGAGGCGCGGCGCATCGCCGAGGATCAGGGTCTGCGTGTGCTCAGTTCGCACGCCGACAAGCATTGGCGTTCGCTGAAACTGCGCCAGCGCGAGACCTTCAATCTGGTGTTGTTCAGCCAGGAACTGACCACGCTGCTCAATGCCGGCCTGCCGCTGATCGATGCGCTGGAAAGCCTCGCCGAAAAAGAATCCGCGCCCGCTGCCCGCAAAACCTTGAGTGAGCTGGTACGCCTGCTGTACGAGGGCAAATCCTTCTCGCAAGCGTTAGGCCAGTTGTCGGCGGTGTTCCCACCGTTGTACGTGGCGTTGGTGCAGTCCAGCGAAAAGACCGGCGCGGTCGGCGATGCGCTGGGGCGCTACGTCAGTTATCGCCAGCGCATGGACGAGGTGCGGCAGAAGATCATCAGCGCCTCGATCTACCCGATGCTGTTGCTGGTAGTCGGCGGTGGCGTGGTGCTGTTCCTGATGGGTTATGTGGTGCCGCGCTTCAGCCTGGTGTTTGAAGGGCTGGGGAATAACCTGCCGTGGCTGTCGCAGGTATTGATGAGCAGCGGCATGTTTCTGCATGCGCATCAGGCAGAATTCTTCGGTGCGCTGGCCGCGATCGTCATCGCCCTCGCCGTGCTGCAAAAGCAACCAGCGTTTCGCCGTGGGCTGGATCGATTGGTGGAGAAACTGCCGGCCGTGCATCAACGGATTTTCATGTATGAACTGGCGCGGTTTTACCGCTCATTGGGAATCTTGCTGCAGGGCGGGATTCCGCTGGTGACCGCCATGGGCATGGTGCGCGGTTTGCTCACCGTGGCTTCACGGGTGCGGCTGGACCAGGCCTGCGAGCGAGTGCGCGAGGGGCAATCATTGTCCACCGCGCTGGAACTCAATCACCTGGTGACGCCGGTGTCGCTACGACTGCTGCGGGCCGGCGAACAGTCCGGCAACCTCGGGCAGATGATGGAACGCAGCGCCGACTTCTACGACGAGGAAATCAGCCGCTGGCTGGAGTGGTTCGTGAAGTTGTTCGAACCGCTGCTGATGACATTTATCGGCCTGTTGATCGGGGTCATCGTGATCCTGATGTACATCCCGATTTTCGAACTGGCTTCGAGTATTCATTGACCCCCGGGAACGGGTCCGGTCCCGGCAACAACGCACTTTTACGTTCCCAACAAAACCACAAAGACGGAGAACGATATGCACATTAAAAAGCTTGTACTCGCAATGGCCATCGGCGCAGTTCTGTCAGCGTCTACGGTACTCATTCCGGACAGTGTGTCCGGGGTGTCCAGTGCTTATGCCAAGGATGGTGGGAGTGGTGGTGGAGGCAGTGGGGGCGGTAGCGGAGGGGGCGGCGGCGGAAGTGGAGGCGGAGGAAGTGGCGGGGGCGGCGGCGGTCACGGTGGCAGCGGTGGCAGCGGTGGTGGCAGCGGTGGAAATGGTGGGGGCGGAGGCAGTCACGGCGGTGGCGGCAACAGTGGTAGTGGCGGTGGCAACAGTGGCCACAGCGGCAGCGACCACGGCTCGGGACACTCGGGCGACAGCGGCTCATCCGGTCGCAGCGGCACGCACGCCGAAGCGGGAGATGACCATGGCGTCCACCGCGCTGGTGAAGTCGGTGATGACCACGGGGTCCACCGCGCGGGCGAAGTCGGTGATGATCGTGGCGTGCATGCTGCAGGCGAAGTCGGCGATGATCGTGGCGTACATGTCGGCGGCGAGCCGGGCGATGACAAGCGCGCCAACTGATCCATCCTGAAAACACCAGCTCCCACAGGGTTTTGTGGCGTTTACATATTCCGCAGACAACCATAATCCCAATGTGGGAGTGAGCCTGCTCGCGATAGCGGTCATTCTGACACTGACGCTGTGACGGACAGAATGCTATCGCGAGCAGGCTCACTCCTACAGTTTGATTTGCGTACGGCTCAGAGGGCGACGTGACTCTCGTTCAGGCGTTCACGCAAAAACTCGACCAACGCCTGCACCGGTCTCGAGGCCTGGCGATGCTGTGGGTAAACGGCTGAAAGTGTCAGCGGTTCCGGTCGCAAATTATCCAGCACCGGCACCAAGCGGCCATCCTTCAGCGCCGCGCCGACAATGAACGTCGGCAAATAGGTAATCCCCATCCCCTGCACCGCCGCGTCCCTGAGCAACTCGCCGTTGTTCACCCGCATGCGCCCGGTGACATTGACCAACACAGGCTTGCCCTGCCCCGCGTTGAAGCGCCACTGCACCGAACGACTATGCCCGTACGGCAAACAGTCATGGCTGTGCAGGTCTTCGGGTTGCTGCGGCGTGCCGCGCTCGGCGAGGTACGCCGGGCTGGCGCAGTACACCCGCTCGATCGACGCGATACGCCGGGCAATCAGGGTCGAGTCTTCCAGTACGCCAATGCGCAGCGCCAGATCGTAGCCCTCACCGAGCAAATCCACCGGGCGGTCACTCAAGTCCACCTCAACCGTGACCTCGCGATAGCGCTGCAAAAACATCGGCAGCAGACAGCCCAGATGCGCCACGGCAAACGACAACGGCGCACTAAGGCGAATCGTCCCGCGCGGCTCGGCGGTCTGCCCGGCGATGCCCTGCTCGACCTGTTCGACTTCGCCGAGCAGGCGCAATGCCGATTCGTAGTAACTCTGCCCCAGCGGCGTCACGTCCAGACGCCGGGTCGAGCGGTTCAACAAGCGCACGCCGAGGCGCTCTTCCAGTTGCATCAAGCGCCGACTGACGAACTGCTTGGACAGGCCCAATTGATCGGCCGCTGAGGTGAAGCTGCCGGAGTCCATGACCTGGCAAAAAATACGCATGTCTTCGAACGGGTTCATTGTCACTCTCTGGTGGACAGTTAAACGCTTTATAGCCGCTTTTTCACTTTCAAGCAGCTCATTAATCTGTGCTCACGGTGTTGCTGAGGCCTGAAACCCAGCGCCACAGCAGCCCGCAACTCAGGCAAAAAATCAAAATTATTCAAAAGGATTTCCACCCATGAACATCGTCAAGAAAACCCTCGCCGCGTCCCTCCTCGCCCTTTCCGTCAGCAGCGCTTTTGCCGCCGGCAGCCCTGGCGTGGAACACAACACCCAGGCATTCCTCGATGCGCTCGCCGCTGGCGGTGGTCGCCCGCTGGAGCAACTGAGCCCGAAAGACGCCCGTGCAGTGCTGACCGGCGCGCAGGCTTCGGTGAAGGTGGACTTGTCCGGCGTTGAAGTCAGCGACAAAGCGATCAAGGTCGATGGCCAGACCATCAACCTGAAAGTGGTGCGGCCGGCCAAGGTCAAAGGCGAGTTGCCGGTGTTCATGTTCTTCCACGGTGGCGGCTGGGTGCTCGGTGATTACCCGACGCATCAGCGCTTGATTCGTGATCTGGTGGTGGGTTCCGGTGCCGTCGCGGTGTACGTCGATTACACGCCTTCGCCGGAAGCGCAGTACCCGACCGCAATCAACCAGGCCTACGCCGCGACCAAATGGGTAGCCGAGCACGGCAAGGACATCGGTGTCGACGGCAAGCGTCTGGCGGTAGCGGGCAACAGCGTCGGCGGCAACATGGCGGCGGTCGTGGCGTTGATGGCCAAGGAACAGAAAGCCCCGGCGCTGCGCTTCCAGTTGCTGATGTGGCCGGTGACCAACGCGCAGTTCGACGACGGTTCGTATCAGCAATTTGCCGAGGGCCACTTCCTCACCAAAGGCATGATGCAGTGGTTCTGGGACAACTACACAACCAACCCGGCCGAACGTGCGCAGATCCACGCCTCGCCGCTCAACGCCAGCGCCGAACAGCTCAAGGGCTTGCCTGCCGCGCTGGTGCAGACCGCCGAGTTCGACGTGCTGCGTGATGAAGGTGAAGGCTATGCGCGGAACCTGGATGCGGCCGGTGTGGCGGTGACCTCGGTGCGTTACAACGGGATGATTCATGACTTCGGTTTGCTTAATCCGCTGAGTCAGATTCCGGAAGTGAAAGCGGCAGTGCGTCAGGCAGCGGCTGAGCTGAAAACCCATCTGAATCCATAACGGCAAAAGATCGCAGCCTTCGGCAGCTCCTACATTGGAATACGTTCTCCTGTAGGAGCTGCCGCAGGCTGCGATCTTTTCACTTGCAGACACCACGGAGCCAAGGTCATGACCCTTTTCTACACCCACCTGCTGTCCTGGAGCGCCGCCCTGCTGCTGCTCGACGCCGTGCTCTGGCACTTCTCGCCCTTCACCCATCGCGCTCCGAGAGTCGCTGTGCGGCTGGTGCTGTTTCTGGCGTTCACGGCGCTGGTGATCAACGCCGGCGTCAGTCCGTTGCAAGCACCACAATTTACCGATGACCGCGTGGCGCAGTTGGGTGCGACGGCGTTGGGGATTCTCTGGTGGCTGTACGCCGCGCGGGTGCTGACCGAAGTCATCGGTTTGGCACTGATGCGCCGCATCGGCCACAGCGGTCGTTTGCTGCAGGACGTGATCGGTGCGCTGGTGTTTCTGGTCGCCACCGTCGCCGCAGCCGGTTACGTGCTGGAGCTGCCAGTAAAAGGCCTGCTGGCAACCTCGGGTGTGGTGGCAATCGTTGTCGGTCTGGCGCTGCAAAGCACCCTGGCCGATGTGTTTTCCGGGATCGTGCTCAACACCACCAAACCGTATCAGGTGGATGATTTCGTGGTGATCGACGGCGTCGAAGGCAAAGTCTTCGATATCGACTGGCGCGCCACCCACCTGCTGACCAGCGCCGGGACCATGGCCGTGGTGCCGAACTCGGTGGCGGCCAAGGCGAAGATCGTCAACCTCAGCCGCCCGAACAACATGCATGGCGTGTCGATCAGCATTCAGGTGCCGAATCACATCCGCCCGCGTCGGGTACTCGATGCGCTTGATCGCACCTTGCAGGGCAGCAGCTCTCTGTTGCTGACGCCAGCGCCGAAAGCCGTGTTGAAAGAGGCCGGCGAAACCATGTCGGAATACGTCGCCAGCGGCTTCATCGCCGAGCTGGGCAAAAAAAGCGAAGTGCGCAATCAACTGTTCGACCTTGCCCACCGGCATCTCGAAGCTGCGGGTATCTCGCGGCACCCGGATGGCGTGATCGAACCCTCGACCCGTGCTCGTGCGTTGCTCGATGAGGTGAAAATCTTCCGCTCGCTGAGCAGTGAGGAACGTGATCGCCTCGCCGAATCGATGGTTGCGCAGCAATACACCGCAGGCCAGGTGGTGCTGGATCTGGATGAAGTGCCGGACAGTCTGTTCGTGATTGCCACCGGCGTCGTCAGTGCGACTGTGGCGGATGGCGACAGCAAGGTCGAGGCCGGGCGGATGGGGCCGAGTGAGGTCATGGGTGAACAGAGCATTCTCGCGGATACACCGTCGCAGGCGACGTTCACGGCGTTGACGTCGAGCATCATTTATCGTCTCGACAAGAACCTGACTCGTCAGTGCATGGAACAGCGCACAGAGGTTGGACGGGCGTTGAATAAGTTGCAGGCAGTGCGTCAGCAGAACAGTCGCCTCGCGTTGATGGGCAAACCGGTGGCGGTGAGGAAAGGTGGGTTTTTGGGGTGGTTGCAGAAGCGTTGAAGCGGCAAGATCAAGATCAAGAGCCTCCCCCTCACCCCAGCCCTCTCCCCCAAGGGGGCGAGGGGAAAGGGAGCCGATCTTCATGCGGTTCAAAACTGAAGTTCGGCTCGAAGTTTCAGGTCGGCGTATCTAGAAAAATACCTCGGTCAGTCCCCTCTCCCCTAGACATCAAAGGGAAAGGGAGCAGACCGCATGCAATTCAGAACCAGAGTTCGGCTCGGTATTGCACGTCGGCGTACCTCGAAAGAACCCCTCGGTCAGTCCCCTCTCCCCAAAACCTCGAAGGAAAAGGGAGCCGATCTTCAAGCTGTTCAAAACTGAAGTTCGACTCGGTATCGCACGTCGGTGTACCTCGAAAGAGCCCCTCGGTCAGTCCCCTCTCCCTCCGGGAGAGGGTTAGGGTGAGGGGCTTTTCAGGATCAGCCGATTACTTGGCAGTGAACTTGGTATAGCTGTTGATCAGGTTGCGGTAGTTAGGCAGACGCTCCGACAGCAGATGCGCCAGACCTTCCATATCGTTGCGCCAGTCACCCTGCAGCTCGCACGCCACCGAGAACCAGTTCAACAGGTGTGCACCCGCTGCCGACATCCGCGCCCACGCCGCTTGTTGCACGGTGGTGTTGAAGGTGCCGGACGAGTCGGTTACCACAAACACTTCGTAACCTTCAGCAATGGCCGACAGGGTCGGGAACGCCACGCAAACATCAGTCACCACGCCGGCGATGATCAGTTGCTTGCGACCCGTCGCCTTGATCGCTTTAACGAAATCTTCGTTGTCCCAGGCATTGATCTGACCCGGGCGTTGAATGAACGGTGCATCCGGGAACTGCTCACGCAGCTCAGGCACGATCGGGCCGTTGGGACCTGCGTCAAAACTGGTGGTCAGAATGGTCGGCAGCTTGAAGAACTTGGCGATGTCGCCCAGCGCCAGCACGTTGTTCTTGAATTCGTTCGGGGTGAAATCCTGGACCAGCGAGATCAGGCCGGTCTGGTGATCGACCAGCAGTACAACCGCATCATCTTTGTTCAGACGTGTGTAAGGAACGCTCATGGGGAAACTCCTGATGGACGGATGGATGAAGCGTGAAGCGCCGACCGGATGGCCGGCGCTTCAGGGGGAATCAGAAAGCGAAGCAGGAACAGCCGAACGCGCCCCAGAAACCGGCGAAGTCGCTGACCGGCGCGTTCGACATCCGCGCCTTTTCATGGCTGTGGGTGTGCACCGCGCACGGGCCGCTGCATTGGTGAACCTGCGCCTGCAACGGCGAATTCGGCCGCCAGTGGCCCGGGACTTTCACCACCGGCGACCAATCCGGCAGCACTGGAATCGAGCGCGGGCCGAGGTCTTCAAAGTCGCCGGCCGCGTAAACAATCTTGCCGCCGACCACGGTCATGACCGATTCGATCCACTTGATCGCTTCTTCCTCGACATGGAAGAAGTCCGCGCTCAGCGCCGCCAGATCCGCCAGTTGCCCGACCTTGATCTGGCCTTTCTTGCCCTGTTCCGAGGAGAACCAGGCGCTGCCGTGGGTGAACAATTCCAGCGCGGTGGCGCGCGGCAAACCCTCTTCGTACAAGGCCAGGCCGCCGACGGTGCGACCGCTGACCATCCAGTACAACGAGGTCCACGGGTTGTAGCTGGACACCCGCGTCGCATCGGTGCCGGCGCCGACCGGTACGCCTTCGGCGAGCATGCGTTTGATCGGTGGCGTCGCCTCGGCGGCTTGTTTGCCGTAGCGGTCGACGAAGTACTCACCCTGGAACGCCATGCGATCCTGAATCGCGATGCCGCCGCCCAGCGCTTTCACCCGCTCGATGTTTTGCGGAGTGATGGTTTCGGCATGGTCGAAGAACCACGGCAGACCGTTGAACGGAATGTCACGGTTGACCTTCTCGAACACGTCGAGCATACGGCTGATGGATTCGTTGTAAGTCGCGTGCAAACGGAACGGCCAGCGTTGCTCGACCAAGTGGCGCACCACTGGCTCCAGCTCTTCTTCCATGGTTTGCGGCAGATCCGGGCGCGGTTCGAGGAAGTCTTCGAAATCGGCTGCCGAAAACACCAGCATTTCGCCGGCGCCGTTGTGACGCAGGAAGTCGTCGCCCTGATGCAACTTGACGCTGCCGGTCCAGTTCTGGAAGTCGCTCAGCTCTTCTTTCGGCTTCTGGGTGAACAGGTTGTAGGCGATGCGCACGGTCAACTGGTCGTCTTTGGCCAGTTGCTCGATCACCTGATAATCGTCCGGATAGTTCTGGAAACCACCGCCGGCATCAATCGCGCTGGTCAGGCCGAGGCGATTGAGTTCGCGCATGAACTGGCGGGTCGAGTTGACCTGATATTCCAGTGGCAGCTTCGGCCCTTTGGCCAGCGTCGAGTAGAGAATCATCGCGTTCGGCCGCGCAACGAGCATGCCGGTCGGGTTGCCATTGCTATCGCGGACGATCTCGCCACCCGGCGGGTTCGGCGTGTCGCGGGTGTAGCCGGCGACGCGCAGCGCGGCACGGTTGAGCAGCGCGCGGTCATACAGGTGCAGGATGAACACTGGTGTGTCCGGTGCAGCCTGGTTGATTTCTTCGAGGGTCGGCATGCGTTTTTCGGCGAACTGGAATTCGTTCCAGCCCCCGACCACGCGTACCCATTGCGGGGTCGGCGTGCGGTCGGCCTGATCCTTGAGCATGCGCAGCGCGTCGGCCAGCGACGGAACGCCTTCCCAGCGCAGTTCGAGGTTGTAGTTCAAACCGCCACGAATCAGGTGCAAGTGCGAGTCGTTGAGACCCGGGATGACGCAGCGGCCGTGCATATCGACCACTTGCGTATTCGGCCCGCGCAGGGCCATGGCCTGGTTGTCGTTGCCAACGACGACGAAGCGGCCGTCGGTGATGGCCACGGCACTGGCCAGTGGTTTGGTGCGGTCGACGGTGTGAAATTGGCCATTGAACAGAATCAGATCGGCGCTCATCGCAGTTCCTCAAGCAAAGTGAAAAGGAGCGAACCTCACGCGCTCAACGCGGCGAGGTTTCTTGGGAATCGAGGTGTTCATGGGCTTGGCTGGCTTCGAGCCACGGCGTAAACAAACGGGTGACCGGTGGCATCACCACGTACACCACCGACAGAACGATGGTCAGGGTGATCAGGAACGTGGCGACCACGTAGTTGGAAAGCAGCGGATGCAGCGCCAGCAGCGGCCCCCAGATCAGCGGCACGAGCAAGGTGTGCGGCAGAATCACCAGCAGCGAAACCACAGCCTGCTTCCAGCGCGGCGGCGGTGAAGCGGCATCGGCCAGTGGCGAGAACCAGAATTCATTGATCGGCGCGACTTCGGTCTGATCGCCATCAGCCAGCATCGGCGCAGCTTCGGCGACCAGCGCCTGACGCTGCGGCGACTCCAGCCAGCCTTGCATCGCTTCAGTGGAGCTGAAGCGCAGTACGCAGGTGTAGAAGTCGAGACGGCCGCGCTTGCCACGCACCACGTCCACACCCAGATGGCCTTCACGCTGCCCCGCCACGCGGACGATATTGCGCAGCCAGGCCTCGTACGCCGACTCGAAACCGGCCTTGACCCGGTGTTTGATGATCAACGTGACCGTCTCATCGGCCCCCGGTGTTTTTGGATTGAGGACTTCAGGCATGACGCAACACTCCGGGCAAACGAACAGAAATCGCCAGCCGTCCCGGCCCGGCGATCAACACAGTGGTAAACACGATCAACAGCAACCAGCCGAACTGCCCCTCGGCCACACTCCATTGCGGATGCACGACCAGCAACGCCACCAGCAGCACAAAGAGAATAGGCACGCAGGCCAATCGCGCCAGTAACCCGGCGACGATCAGTAGCGGACAGAGGACTTCGGCGAAGATCGCCAGGATCAAGGTGAGGTGAGAACCGAGGTGGAACGGGTCTTCAATCAATTGCAGTTGCGCGGTGAAATCCAGCAGCTTGGGCAAGCCGTGGACCCACAGCAGAAACAACCCGCCGCTGACCCGCAGGAACAGCAAACCGATGTCGCGTGCCTGTTCATCTGTTGAGGCATTCATGACCCGACCCTTGAAATGTCATTGGCTGGAATCATGCCAATGAAGGTCGGGAGGAAATTGGATAGATGTGCTCAGTTCTGCGGCATTGATCGTTCCCACGCTCTGCGTGGGAATGCAGCCCGGGACGCTCCGCGTCCCTTCCAAAGCCAAACGCGGAGCGTCCGTTGAGCCGTTCCTTTGCTGCGCGTGGGAACGATCAGTGGTCAGGGTTAGCCTGGCAACTCCAGGTTATCCAGCACCCGATTCACCGCCAGCTCACCGAGCATGATCAACTGCGCAATCCCCAACAACGCCCGGCGCTGCGGTGCGGGCAACAGGTGGGCGACGTCCTGGGCGATGGTTTTGGCCGAGGCGAGTGTTTCGCTGGCATCGGTCAGCAGTTCTTCGTTTTTGGTGTCGGCGGTTACGGCATACATGCCACGGGTTCTGCGTGGGGATGGCGTGGAGCCGGGTGGAAGGAGGTAGTGGTCGAGGGCGCGGTCGGCGGCTTCGTGGAGTTTTCGGGAATCGATGGATTCGTAGGGGGATGTGGGGTCGATGTCTGGTGGGTTGGGTGTGACTTTGAACATGGTGAATCTCCGTGAAGGACTGAGCCGCCACGACTTATCGCTAAACAAGTTGAGGGTGGCGGCTGTACGCAGGTTAGCGATCCGGGTCACAGGAACCCCGGGTAGACCTTTCGGCCTCCCACGCACAGCCACCATGACGCGATTGCAGAAAGGGAACCCCACAATCGAGAAGGAAGCGTTTGTTGCGTCTGTAGTCGGAGCCGGATCGCTAAACCCGATCGCTGAACTATTCAGCGACCAGCAAACGATAGAGACCTGACCACAAGCGCACAAGCCGGCGGATTCTGGCGTAGCTGTAGGCAACGGCGCAAGGTTGCGTAGCCTGAAAGAGTGTCTGAGGGTGTTGCTTAAACGGCGATGTTTAAAACATCGAAAATCTATGGATCACAGCGAGCCAATGTGGGAGCGAGCCTGCTCGCGAAGGCGTCGGGGCAGTCAACAAATTTTTGAATGACACACCGCTTTCGCGAGCAGGCTCGCTCCCACAGGGGGTGTGCTTAGGCCGGTGGCTCGAGGTTATCCAACACCCGATTCACTGCCAACTCACCGAGCATGATCAACTGCGCAATCCCCAACAACGCCCGGCGCTGCGGTGCGGGCAACAGGTGGGCGACATCCTGGGCGATGGTCTTGGCCGAGGCGAGTGTTTCGCTGGCGTCGGTCAGCAGTTCTTCATTTTTGGTGTCGGCAGTTACGGCGTACATGCCACGGGTTCTGCGTGGGGGTGGTGTGGAGCCGGGTGGAAGGAGGTAGTGGTCGAGGGCGCGGTCGGCGGCTTCGTGGAGTTTTCGGGAATCGATGGATTCGTAGGGGGATGTGGGATCGATGTCTGGTGGGTTGGGTGTGACTTTGAACATGGTGAATCTCCTTTTTAGAGCCGGGATCACCACGTCCTGTCGCTAAACAGGATGGGTGGCGACCGTATGCAGGTTAGCGAACCGGTAAAAAGGCAACCCGGTAGACCCGAAGGTCTCCCGCATACAGCCGCCATAGCGAAGTGCAGACGATAGCCTGCAACGAAGCATGGAGCGCTGATGCACTTTTTTGGTCCGAGTCGCTAAACCCGATCGCTGAGTTTTCAGCGACCACCAAACGATAGAGACGGGGCCACAAGCGCACAAGCCGGCGGATTCTGGCGTAGCTGTAGGCAAAGGCGCAAGGTTGCGTAGCCTGAAAGAGTGTCTGTGGGTGTTGCTTAAACAGCGATGTTTAAAACATCGATCACACCGAGCCAATGTGGGAGCGAGCCTGCTCGCGAAGGCGTCGGGTCAGCCAACAGATGTTTTGAATTTACCCAGACCTATGGCAATAAATGATCACTGAAGATAACGCCGTTGGCTGATGACAACGTGCGAGTCCCAAGATCGGTACGCAGATACAGAAAAGCCTCTGCCCCCAACTGCGTGGCGACTTCACCGTGTTTACAGAACTCAAGAGCCGGATCACTGCCGCGCACCAGCACCCCCACTGCAAAAATACGCCGGGTTAGCGCCCACGCATTCTGCCGTGGTGTTCTGATAACGACTGTTGAGCAACTGCGCGGTTTGCGGGCTGGTCGCGGCCTGACTTGAACTGACTGCGAGCACAAGAGCCAACAAAAAAGCTGTGAGCCTTGGAATTATTGGGCTCATACGGGCCTGCCTGACGTCGAGCGGGAATCAATCATCACGCATGGAACTCGGCAAAAACGGAATCTTGTTGCTCAACATCCGCATGCTGGTGTCCGACAGCGCCTGATCTTGTGGGTCATAGGAAAATACCGAGCCGGGTGCGGCGGTAAAAAGCACACGCACGATGGGAATGAAGCGACCGGTCACCTCGAAGTAATCACGTTGTATGAATCGAGCGCCGGCTAGGCCATCACCGGCAATATGCGAAGGCGTAATGATGGTGAAAGCTTCCAAAGGGAGCTTTTGCGGATCGTCTTCCGACCAGGCCGCGACAATCAGCTCGTTCCAGCCGTACGGGTCTCTGGCGTCAGCACGAACCGTGGTCGCCAGTTCGAACATCCTGGCCTCGGTATTGAACGCGCAGCTTCTCAACGGGGTATTTGCATAGCGTTCAATCCATCCCTCGCGGGTGTCGATACCCAACTCTTCACACTGACCGCCATGGGTTCGACAGATGTCGGCAGAGCCGCCGGTGCCAGCATCAAAGGGATAGAGGCAGCGAACCGTCAGCGGTTTACCGGTGGGCGCAAAAGACTCGCGGATGATGAAACCCTGAGGTTTGTAAGTCTTGGCGATCAACGCGCCGTCGGTAATGTAAGTGAAGGAAACACCATTGCCGTTAACCGACGACGGACTGGGGTTCCAGGAATGAAATGCCGTTGAAACATCCGTTGAGCGGATCAACACGCCGGTGCAATTGAACGCCGCGGTACTGCCACGGCATTCGCGTAGTTTCTCGATCGAACGCGCATTCAACCTGGCTGCCACCTGATAACCGATATACAACTGATCGTCCTGATTGAACCCGAACACTGCCTGCGGCGGCTGGTTCAGATCCATGCGCAGGATCGGTAGCCATTCACCGGTGGCAACGAAATAATCGCGCTGATCTTTCTGCGCGCCGAGCAGCGACTGACTCTGGTTGACGTCGTAGAACAGGCCGAGTAATGGCAGTTGCTTAGGGGTTTGTTCGTTCCAGTTCCCGACTAGCAGCAGCGTCGGTTGAGCGGCCCATTGCGCATCAATCTGCTGGTGTGCGAGCAGACTGGCCATGAACTGGGCAGGATCACGGCTACTTAGCGAACATTGCCCGGCGGCTTGCTGGCCTTCCTGTTGAAAATGCGCGAGCCATCCTTGTACGTCGGTGACACCCAGACCGCTGCACGAACTGACGTCCTGCAAGTGCTGTACCGCAGCAACCCAGCCACATCCCGAGTCAGGTCGCGTGCTTTGCACTGGAAATTCGAAGGGGTAGGCACACAGCACATCAAGCGGCTTGCCTTGACCAATGGCAGTGAAGGCATCACTGAAGATCAACCCATTGGGCTGTCCGAGCGTGCGCGTGTCGAGATCGGCCCGCAGATAGTTGAAAGCCTGCGCCCCCAGTTGAACGGATGCTTCGCTGTGTTTCCAGAACTCCTGTGTACCTTGAGTACCGCGTATCAACACCCCACTGCAAAAATACGCCGGGTTGGCGCCTGCGCATTCTGCCGTGGTGTTCTGATAGCGCCTGTTGAGCAACTGCGCGGTTTCCGGGCCGGTTGCGGCGAGGGAAATATCAAAGTGCGCGAGCGCTACCAGAAAAACGAGCAGGCTATTAATTTTCATCAGGGCCCGAGTCCTTTTGCGACGAGACTGGCGGTCGCGGCGTTATGCCTCGGATCAGGGTTTGAGTTGAGGTGTCCTGAACCGTCTGATCCCCCACTTCAAATACAAAAGGTCGGCCATCTGCACTGGCCAAATTCAATCGTATAACGGGTAAAAACGCATGGGTTTGCTTGAAATAGTCACGCTGGATGAATTGCGCATTGGCCAATCCCGGACTGCTTCCCGACACATAGAAAAAGGCTTCAAGGGGCACTAGCGCCGGTATGTTCTGAGGCCACACGGCAATGATGACTTCGTTCCAGTTGAGTCTGGCTGCCGCGCTGAGGCCGGCACGCACGTCGATGCTGAGCTGAAACGAGGCCAATGACATGTCAAAAGCACAACTTGCACTGGGGTTGGAAGCGTAGCGGGCTTGCCAGGCAGCAACGGTGGTAATGCCCTGAGATTGGCAACTGGCGCGACAACTGTCGGGTATGGAATTCGTCCCGGCATTGGCCGGATAAGCGCAACGCCATGTCACCGCATGACCTGTCGGGGCAAACGCTTCCTTGAACGTGAAGCCCTGAGTACCAGCGAGTTTTGTGGTACCCACATCCTTTCGCACATAACTGAATGAGACACCATTGCGGCCTATCGAATTGGGGCTGGGATTCCAGGCGTGGAAACCCGCTGACGCATCTGCACCTCGAACCAACACGCCATTGCAGTGAAATCCGGGCTTTTCGCGCAGGCAACCCGAAGCCGTATCGGCGAAGCGTGCATTCATGTTGGCGGCAATCCGATAACCGATATACAACTGATCCTGCAGATTGAAACCGAATACGGCATCCGGTGGTTCGCTCAGGTTCACGCGCAGGATCGGCAGCCACTCACCCGTGGCAATGAAGTAATCACGCTGATCTTTCTGCGCGCCGAGTAACGCCCCGGGTTGCGTCACGTCGTAATACAGGCCTTGAACCGGCAACAGTCCGGGTGCATCGGGATCCCAGTTTTTGATCTGCACTTTGTTCGGTCTGGCCGACCAGCTATCGTCGATGCCTTGGTGCGCCAGCAGGCTAGCCTTGAATTGTGCCGGGTCAAGGCTGCTCAACGAGCATTGCTTTTCGGGTAACTGCCCTTGTTGTTGAAAGTGCGCCAACCAGGCTGGCGCATCGCTGACGCCAACGTCGGCACAAGAACTGACGTCTTGCAGGTGCTGTGAGGCTGACAGGGCAGCGCAACCGAAGTTTGCGCGGGTAGCCGTCGATGGGAAAGCGAATGGGTAGGCACACAACACCTCCAGCGAAAGACCATTCCCGATGGCTGTGAATGAATCGCTGAACACCATCCCATTCGCCAAAGCCAACCTCTGCGTATCAAGGTCGCCCCGCAGATAAACAAAACCTTCCGCTCCCAATTTTCGGGCAACCTCCCCGTGCTTCCAGAACTCAAGAGCCGGATCACTGCCGCGCACCAGCACCCCACTGCAAAAATACGCCGGGTTGGCGCCTGCGCATTCTGCCGTGGTGTTCTGATAGCGCCTGTTAAGCAACTGCGCGGTTTCCGGGCCGGTGGCGGCGAGAACCGGACCGCTGAGCAACAGCAATGCCAATAGGTATCGGGTTATCTGCGTCCGTGCGCTTTGCATGGTTTCTACCCCCTGCCCTTTTGACGCTTCGCTTGGGTCGCGCTAACCCCAAGGACTTGCCAATACGTGTCCTTGTTGTGCGCACTGGCATTGTCATTGACCGAATCGCCGTTCAGGTCATAGGTCCAAGCGGTGCCGGCTCCCAATTCATCGCCGGTCCACACGGGATAATTCAGCCACTCAAGGTATTCGGCCACAGGGCCGGCGTCGGGAAAGTACAGCGTCCACATGCGTTTGATCCGGGACAGCGTGACCGGCTGCAATTTTGCTGTTTCACAGAGTCTGAGCATCCCTTGCCAATCCGCGCTGTCGGTGAGGAAATGCACTTCAACAATCCCCTTGACCGTCAACGGGTAGGTTCGGGTCTGGCTCTGGCTGTCGGTGGCGCTGATCGCACAGTCGCCATTGCGTCGGGCGCTGACTTCGCCCGTCTGCTCATCGACACTGGCAATGGCCGGATCGCTGCTGGTGTATTGATAGGGGCCACTCCCCCACTGCGCCAGTCGCGTCATTCGGGCGGCGGCGGGTAACTTGACCGGCGTTTTGTCTACTGACACCACGTGATTATGTGCGCTCAGATCGAGGGTCGCTTTTGCGTCAAAACCTGACTGCAATAAAAGATTCAGCGTTTGCGACGGCACACGATCGCCGTCATGGAACTGTACTTCGTAGTGAATGGGGACGATGTCATTCGCGTCAACGACCAGATCACTGCCGAGCACGGTAAAGGTGACGTCTTTGCCAACAGCCGTGGAACCAATCGGGATGTCATCGGTGTAATCCTCACCGACAAACAGATAGACATGATCGCGATAGGCCATGCCGTCATAGGGTTTGATTCTGACTGTCACGCCTTTGGCCGGAATGTCTGCAGGATCAAGTACATCGCCGGGCGCTTCGTCTACAGACGGTTTGAGCGGGGTGTTTGTTGTTTTGTGCATGGCGACACCTCACACGGCGCTCTGTCGAGCACCGTATTTCGGGGTTGAAGGAAGGCTCAATGGCAGGCGTTCAACGCCCGATATTCAGCTCGGCCCAGCGACTGGCCAGAAGTGCCCGGCCTCTGGAGGTCGGGGTAGCGTGATAAGACACCTTGCCCCTCAGCCGCTCCTGTACGGCGCTGCTGTCCCCGCCGCCAGCAGGATGCCCCCAGGTCACGACTCGACCATCAGCGGTGAGCGCGGTAAACCCGTGAGTGTTGTCGTAAAGCGCTTGTACCTGAGTCAGCTCAGTGACGACCGTCGAGGTATCGCCACCTACGGTCGCATTCCCCCAGGCGACCACTGTGCCGTTCTTGCGCAACGCGGCAAAAGCCATGGAGGAACCACACACCTGAACAATGTCATCGAGCGCCGCGATTTCGGCAGGCACCAGACCACCCTCCGCGGGAGTGCCCCACGCCACGACATGACCGTTGCCTCGGCGCGCTGCGAACGCGCGCCAGGTGGAACTGACCTCGACAATGTCCGTGAGCCCGCCAATCAGCGCGTCAATCGTCCCGCCGTACGCGGCCGTCCCCCACGCCACCACCTGCCCGGTCGCGCGCCTTGCGGTGAAGGCTTGCGCATTGGCGCAGCTCAATTCGATGATGTCGGTCAGGGACGCAATTTCAGCCGGCACAACGCCGCCATAGGTGGCGTGGCCCCAGCCGACAATCCGTCCATTGCCACGATGCGCGGCAAAGGCACCAAAGCTGCCGATCAGATTGTCGATATCGGTCAAGCCTGCAATCTCAACCGGAACTACCCCACCGTTTGCCGCCAGGCCCCAGGCCACAACATTACCGGCGGCTCGTTTTGCTGAAAAAGCCTGACCCGCCGCCACCACTCGAACAATATCCGTCAGTGCGCTGATTTCTGCTGGAACACTACCTCCATCGGCTGCTGTGCCCCAGGCAAACACCTGCCCGGTAGTCTTCAACCCGGTGAACGCGGTCGCATTACCGATAACTTCGACAAAACCCAGCGGATCTATACCGCTCATGCTTCCGCCCTCGGCGGCGGTTCCCCAGGCGACAACTGCGCTATTGGCGCGGCGAGCCGCATAAGCACTGCGCGTGCAGCTCACCTCAACGATGTCATCCATGGTGATGATGGTCGGAGGAATATTGGCGCCGTACGCAGCGTTGCCCCAACCAGCGACATCCCCGACATCTCGGTGAGCGACGAAAGCCGCGAAACCTGTGACCGTGGTATCGATCCCGTTGCCAATGATATTCGCCGAGTTGAGCGTGACCAGATCATCGGCAGTGCGCACTTGCAGCGGCTGCTGCGGTGAGGTGTCGCGCCAGGTGGCAGCGGTCATCCACTCTGTGTCCGAAGCGTACTTCCACTGCGCTTGCAGCGGCTGCCCCGTGGTGGCGTTGAATGCGCTCAGTACACGAGTGGCACTGGATGCGCGATAAGTACTGCGGTTATAACGGGCGCCCATAATCTTCAGGGTACCGCTGCCAATGACCCGGCGAACATCGTAAACCGTCGGCACCGACGGGCCATCGGTCCCTCCCGCCTTGCGCTTGACCTCATAACTCAACGCGATGCTGTCATCGAGGTTAGCGCTGATCACCGCGTGGGCCGCCTTGATCACGCTGAGTTCTTTGTCGGCCTCTGCTGCCAGAACCGTGTGGGTGTAAGGGGTGGTGGTTTTGCCGACCACGGTCACGGTGATTTCATCGTCGGTCTTCAGTTGAGCCGTCGCCGGGATCACCACCGTGGCGCCGTTGGGGTACACATCGTCCGGGTTCAACTGATCTTTCTGCGAACCCGTGGCCTCCCTGAAGGTGGCTACCGGTAGACGGAACTCTTGCGCTTGCACGTCAAAGTCATAAGGTTCGCCGTCTGCCTCGCCGCCGTCAAACAACTCGACCCGATAATCGACAGTCACTTTTTTGTTCAAGCTGGCCTGCACAATTGGCAGACCCACAGTGAACTCGATCGGCTTGCCCTTGTTATTGCCACTGACCGCTTTGTCATCGGTGTGCTTGACCACTCCATCTGACGAAGCCCAGGTCATATAGAAGTGATCGCCGGCATTGTCGGGGTCATTGGCCGGTATCTCGACGGTCGCTCCGTCTGGAGCATTGGCCGGGTCGAGAATATCATCGAGCGCCTGCACTACGCGGGCCGGATCCAGCAATTGCGTGGACTCGCCGACGGAGAACACGAGAGGGTTGGAATAACTGATCGTGTCGGTTTCTTTGCGCCAGATTTCGTAATTGGCCGTGATCGTGGCACCGCGATTTGGCTCGATATGCTCGGCAACAAACTTCTCGCTGAGTCGGAATGGCACGTCGCTGTTCTCGTTGAGCGCAGTAATGTCGATGAAGTCGCTGGTCTTGCCTGATCGTTCCCCTTCCCATTTGTAAGTCACCTTATCGCCGCGTTTCGTCGGCGTGACGATGGGTTTGGGAACGGTCAGCCGACCAACGCCGTTGGGTAATTCATCGGGCTCCAGTGAGCCATTGCTTTCTCCGAGCACGATCGGTTTATCCAACTCGAATTTTGGCTCGCCCACGCTCAGCGATGCTGCGGGACGCGACACACGCCTGACAATGTCGTCGCTCCCATCCACACTCAAATGGACATATGACAGCACCAGTGTTCCGCCCTCAATGGTCTTCAAGTGCAAGCCTTCGACAGTGAGGAAAAAACCGACCGGGTCGGCGATTTCCTCCCGGCTCGGTGTATACCTTTCGAATTCCGGGATATAGGCACTGCCATCCGGACGTTTACCGAACCACACCAGTTCAAACGCATCGCCATAGTTGAACACCGAATCAGAGCGAATCAGAATCCGGGTACGTGCCAGGTCAGGATCAATGGCGCCCTGGTTTTCATCTTCAGCAACAGGGGCATCCAGGCGCGTGGCCTCACCGCTGACTTGCACGAACTGACCTTTGGATTGCAGCGGATCGGCAATTCCCTCGCGCTCGACCTCATAAGAAAAAGTCACCTGGGTTGCGACAAGCCTGCGCAGATCCGCATTCTCAAACTCGAACTCATAGGTGTGGGGGAGATTGTCGACCGCCTGCTTCGGCGCAGTGAATGTGACGGCTTCGCCATCGGCGGTGGTACCGCTGACTTTTACTTCAATCCAGTCCTGATGTTTGAATTCGCTCGAGGTTGCCCAGACCTGAACGACGACGTTTTTATCACCCAACCGGTCAAGGTCGAGAACATTGTTGAGCGCATCCTTGACAATAGGGGCAATCAGCCGATTGGTGTTGAGCGAAACCCTGATCCGGGTTTCTCTACACCAGTCCTCCGAATAGTTGTGGACGATATCGCGCACGCGAAAGCTCACGGCCAGGCCCACCGCATCGGTATCACCTGCTTTCTCTATAATCGCCCGCTTGACGTAAATCGTGATGGGATTCTTCAACGGGTCATTGATTTGCTCTGCCGTCACCGGGTCGGACCAGATCAGAATGCCCCCCCAACTGAGCTGAACTTGATCGCCCACGGCAATATCGGGGTAAGGTTCGCCGCTACCGGATGCGTGTCGAATGACGATAGGCACACCCGCTTTCGGCGCCTCCGGATTATCCGGATCATCCGGATCATCCGGAATGTTGTCGCTGTGCACCCCACCAGAGACAAATTCCGGCGGGATGAACATGAACAGATTGGAATGCCCCGGCCCCTCCTCCGTATCCTGTCCGCCGGGAATTTCCAGCTTGACGAAAATTTTCAATGGCGGCGTGTACGTCTCGGCGGGATCCAGGCCTAATCGTTTTACCCAATAGTCGATTTCATGGGAGCCCGAAGCAAGATGCCGCGGAGCAACGAACAGGGTCGCACGCTGATCAGATTCTGATTGATCACGAATGGTGTACCGATCCACCTCGACGGAGTTTTTCCTGAGCACCACCAGGTCGCCTTTATTCTTCGTCGTCCATGGGCTGAGGTAGACCTGCAATCCATCGTCCGGATAGATCCCTTGCGCCGCAGCGCGATTGATCCCCCACTCCCCCGAGGGAAGAATGGGAAGCGTACGACCGGTAATATCCGGCTCAGCAAGTGCCAGAGTTGCGATCTGTTTTTTGAGTTTTAAAAGCATGACAAAACACTCCTGCCGAGGGATCGGGCGACGGAGTGATTAACAGCCAGAAACAGAAAATCGTCACCTGTCAGATCTGACAGGTACAGAGCAGTTTCCGACGAGCGGAGGGGTCAACGTGGCGGTATATCCAACGGCGCCGCCATGAACTGGCTGATCCGCGCGCGCAACCATTTCTCCGCCGGATCGTTGTCATGCACCCCGCTCCACGCCATCGACAATTGCGCCGCATCAATCGGGAACGGTGGATCTTCGGCGCGCAAGGCACACCCTTCAACCAGCGCGCAGGCCGCGTAATCCGGCACGGTGGCGATCATCTCTGTGCCGGCGAGCAACGCGCGCAAACCGCTGAACTGCGGCACGCCCAACACCACGCGGCGCGAACGGCCGACCTTGGCCAGGTCCATGTCGATGTTGCCGCTCAAGTCGCCGGAGAACGACACCATCGCGTGCGGGCGTTCGCAGTATTCGTCGAGGGTCAGCGGCCCCGGACGGTCGTCGCCGCGCAGGACCTTGCAGGGAATGTCGCGCAGTTTTTTGCGCTTGGCGTTGGCCGGCAATTCAGTGGTGTAACTGACGCCGACGGAGATTTCCCCCGATGCCAACAGCGCCGGCATCAACAAATAGTTGGCGCGCCGCACGACCACGACAATCCCCGGTGCTTCCTGCTGAAGCTGGCGTAAAAGCGGCGGGAACAGACCAAACTCGGCGTCGTCTGACAAACCGATGCGAAAAACATCGCAACTGCTCGCCGGTTCGAACTCCTTGGCCCGGCTGACCGCGCCAGAGATGACGTCCATCGCCGGTTGCAGCTCTTTGAGAATCGCCAGCGCCCGCGCGGTCGGCTCCATGCCGCGACCATTGCGCAGCAGTAGCGGATCGTCGAACAGATCGCGCAAACGGCCCAACGCAGCGCTGACGGCCGGTTGCCCCATGAACAGTTTTTCGGCGACGCGGGTCAGGTTCTTTTCGAACATCAGCGCTTCGAAAATCACCAGCAGGTTCATGTCGACGCGACGCAGATCGTTACGGTTCATTGGCATGTTTTCCTTTTCGGTGTCAGCTGTTTTTGCGGGTGGGCGCTGCGCACTTTACTCGATTAACGGCACCTTGGCCGCGCGCTTGTACGGACCGTATTCCACGGGCACCCACTGAAAATGTTTGCCTTGCGCGGTGATGTGACCGATGCCCGGGAACGGCAGGTGCGCCGCCGTCACCCACGTCTTGCTGGCCACCGCCGCACTGAAGACAGTCTGACGCGCGTTGATCGCTTGCGCACTGTTGACATCAAAGCCGATTGACACTTCCGGATGCTCAAACTGCACAGCCAGGTTATGCACCAGATCCCCCATGAAAACGATGCTCTGATTCTGCGAGGTGAAACGGTAGGTAGTGCTGCCCGGCGTATGACCGGCTTCGAGTGTCGCTTCGACTAATCCCGGCAACGGCGACTGGCCAGCGGCAAAAGTCTTGAAGCGCCCGGCGGCGACGTAGGCCGCGGTGGAGTCCTGGGCGATCTTGAAAAACTCTTTGGCGCCGGCCGGCGCTTTGGCCAGCGCGGCCGGATCGAGCCAGTAATCCGCTTCAGCCTTGGCCGCGTACACCGTGGCATTCGTGAACAACGCTTGTTTCTGTGCATCGACCAGACCACAGACATGATCAAGGTGCAGGTGCGTCAGCAAGATCGTATCGACCTGCTCTGGCTGGTAGCCGGCCGCCCGCATATTCGCCAGGAGCTGCCCGGCGGTGGCGCCAATGCATTGTCCGGCGCCGCTGTCGACCAGAATCAGTTGCTTGCCGGTATTGACCAGAAACGCATTGAACGCCGTCTGAACACCCGGGGTTTCAATCGAACGGCGTGCCAGCAGCGCACGAATCTGGCCCTGACTCATGCCCTGCAACAGCTTCGGCGACAGGTCGTTATACCCATCGAACAATGCGGTGACCTCGTAATCGCCCAAGGCCAGGCGGAAATAGCCCGGCGCCTGAGTGCCCTGCTGGGGTGCCTGTGCCATGGCGCTGGAAGTGACCAGCGCGAACGTCAGCGCCGCCGCTGCGTTGAAAATGCCTTTCATCTGATTCCCCTTGGACCTGCCGATTGCGGCGCCCCCATCGGCTCGCCACGCTTGCTGTCATCGTGCCGCAAACCGCGGGGCGCAGACTTGCAGGGATGTGCTGAGTTCAGGTCAATGCGCTGGAATTAACAACGATTAACTCGTCAGCCTCCCGCCCTCGGCCAACAATGAAACCCTCTGCGCAGCTTTGTTTTTTTGACCTGAGGGGATGCGCCGACCGTGCATTCCCCATCGACACGGACTTTGGCCATGGCTCACTTACAGCACAGCGTCGCCCTCGCCCCTGCCAACGAACCGCGCAAGACCGGGGTCGGCGGACTCAGTCCGCAGCGCGAACGACAGGTCAAACAACTGATCCTCGAACGCCTGGGCGAAAGCCTTGAGGTCACCGAACTGGCCCGCGCCTGTTCGTTGTCGCGTAGCCATTTTTCCAGGGCCTTCAAATGCAGCACCGGGTTGTCGCCGCAGGACTGGATCCGCACCCAGCGCCTCGCGCGAGCCAAGCTGTTGATCCAGCACACCGACCTGAGCCTGACGCAAATCAGCCTGGAATGCGGTTTCTGCGATCAGGCGCATTTCTGCCATATGTTCACTCGCAGCGAAGGCATCAATCCGTTTGCCTGGCGCTGCCAGATCATGCGCGAGCCCAAAGTCCACCGTTCACAACCCGCCGTGTTTTGATCGCGACACCCGTTGCACTGACGCTCAAACCTGAGGATTATGCCGGGACACCCCGGATTAGAAGGCCTGCGCTAACGCCTGGCACTACTCCGTTCTGTCCGTTGCTGCACCGCAGGAGTGAGCTGTTGAGTCTTTCCCCGAATCAGGCCCTCGGGTTTGGCCCCTATCGGATTCATCCCGGACAACGACGGGTGCTCGAAGGCGAGCAGCCGTTACGTCTGGGCCGACGGGCGATGGACATCCTCCTGATTCTGCTGGCCCACGCCGGCGAAGTAGTGAGCAAACAGCAATTGATGGCCGGGGTCTGGCCGGACAGTGTCGTCGAAGACATCAACTTGCGTGTACACATGGCGGCGTTACGCAAGGCTCTCGGTGATGGTCAGGCCGGGCAGCGTTACATCATCACCGTGGCGCAACGCGGTTACAGTTTTGTCGCACCGGTTTTACTGGAATCCATGGAGGAGCGTCCTGTGGGCGATGCTGGCGGTCGGCACAATTTGCCCTTGCGGCGCACGCGCATGATCGGCCGCCAGCCGCTGGTCGACAGCTTGATGACGCAGTTGCCACGCCAACGCTGCATCACCTTGGTCGGCCCCGGCGGGATCGGCAAGACCACCGTGGCCCTGCGGGTAGCCGAGCAGTTGATCGGGCACTATCGCGACGGCATTCGTCTGGTGGATCTGGCACCTCTGAGCGATCCCCGGCTGATCTGTTCACACTTGGCCGCCCTGCTTGATCTGACACTTCTCGAAGGCGACCCGCAGACAGCGCTGGTCAAGGGCCTGCAACAGCGGCAGATGCTATTGCTGCTCGACAACTGCGAGCATTTGATTGATGCCGTTGCGGCGCTCAGTGAAAGCATTCTGCGCGGGGCGCCGCACGTGCATATCCTCGCCACCAGCCGCGAAAGTCTGCGGGCCGAAGGCGAATACGTACAGCGTCTGGACTCCCTCGAATACCCGCCGATGACGACGACGCTGGATCGTGAGCAAACGCTGAATTTTTCGGCGCTGCAGCTGTTCGTCGAACGAGCGACGGCCGCGCAGGAAAGCTTCGAACTGAGCGATATCCAGCTGCCGCAGGCAATCGAGATCTGCCATCGGCTCGACGGCATTCCACTGGCATTGGAACTGGCGGCAGCGCAGGTCGCCGAACTCGGACTGGATGGTCTACTGAGGCAATTGCAAGGCCGTTTGCCGCCGCTGGCAGCGGGTAATCAAAGCAGTCTGGAGCGCCATCTCACCCTGCGCGCAACGCTGGACTGGAGTTTCAATCTGCTCGACCACTGCGAACAAACCTGCCTGCGTCGTCTGAGCGTGTTTCGAGGTGGTTTCACCCTGGAGTCGGCGGCGGCCGTTATCGTTGGCCAACAGATCGACCCCGGTGTGGTGTTTGTGTCGATCACGCAACTGGTGGCCAAATCCCTGCTCGCCGTCGAGGTCGGTGACGAGGACGTGTTCTACCGCTTGCTCGACACTACCCGGCGCTACGCGCTGGAAAAACTCGATCACGCTGCCGAATGCGAAGAAACCCGTGAGCGGCATGCCGAACGCTGTCTGGCGTTGATGCAGCAGGCGCAGAACGATTGGGAAAACACGCCGACATTGTTATGGATCGATCGCTACGCCCGAGGGCTGGAAGATTTGCGCGCAGCGCTGGACTGGAGCCTTAACGGTGTCGGCACTGGTGGTTTGGGAATTCGGCTGACGGCGGCGTCGGCGCCCTTGTGGCAGGAGTTGTCGTTGCTCAAGGAGTACGGCGTCTATGTGCGCCGGGCGCTGAGCCTGTTTGATGAACTCGGCGAACCCTGCCCGCGCCTGAAAGTCGCCCTCAAACTGGCCCTTGGCAGTGCCTGCTACCACACCTGGGGCGGCACGGCGGAAACCATCCAAGCCTTCGCCGAAGCTCGTCAGTTGGCCCACAAGCACGACGACGTCGCCGGACAATTGCGCGCAGTTTCCGGGCACATGGCGGTCAACCTCAGTTGCGGGCACTACCGCATGGCGCTGGCACAGAGCGAGCACTTCGACCGCCTCGGCCTGCACGGCGACCCGCAGTTGTCACTGAGTACCCACCGCTTGCGCGTATTGGCCCTGCATTATGCCGGCGACCAATTGCAGGCGCGCATTCACGCCGAACAGGTGCTCCAGCGCATGGCGCACAGCGGCCATGTCAACCGTTTCACTCATGGCTTTGGCGTGCAGTACGACCAGAGCGTCGCGTCGCTGACGGTGCTGGCACGGGTTTTATGGATGCAAGGTCTGCCGGAACAAGCCTGGCGCACGGCGCGGCAGGCCCTGGATATTGCCGTGCAGATCGACCATGGCACTTCAATTTGCTACACCCTGGCGCTGGCGAGTTGCCTGATCGCTCATTACAACGGGGATCAGCAGAACGCCCGGGCGCTGTTGCAGTTGCTGCTCGAGCAGTCGCAGAAACATTCGGTACTGCTGTTCAACACTTGGGCGCGGCACTACGCACAGGTGATTGACGCGCAAGCCAAGGCCCCGGTGCCGACGGACAGCAGCGGGCTGATCCGGGAAATCATGGTGACGCTGGATGGCCGTTTTATGGATGACACGCTGCTTGTGCGGGCGTTGAGTGGTGATGCGGGGTGGAGCACGGCGGAGATTCTGCGGGCTCAGGCGGATACGTTATTGAAGGAAGAGTTGGTTTGTCTGGGCGGGCCTCTTCGCGAGCAAGCTCGCTCCCACAGGGATTCTGGATGTACTCAGACCCCAGGTGGGAGCGAGCCTGCTCGCGAAGGGGCCATTCAGGAAGCCGAAGCACTCCTGCAACAATCCCTGACCATCGCTCGAACCCAAGGCGCGCTTGCCTGGGAACTGCGCAGTGCCACTTCATTGGCGCAACTCTGGCAGCGCCAGTCGCGCTGTCGTGAGGCGCTGGATTTGCTCAGTCCGATCTATCAACGCTTCACCGAGGGCTACGCGACCCCGGACCTGCGCAAGGTGCACTTGCTGATCGACGAGTTACGCGAGGGCGTGCACGCCTGAGGCCAGACAAATCCGCTTGATGTAACGTGCATGCCGGCGTTCAAGATCAATTCCCTCACCGCTGCGCTCAAGTTGCTTGCGGGCATAGCATCGGGTGGTATTGAGCATCCGGTACCGGCCTGCACTGACGCCGCGTTCCAGTGACAACCAAGACTTCTGCGCCAGGCCTTCGATGATCGCGGCAAGCTCCGACACGGCCAGTTGCGGGCAACTGATCACCGCCAACGCCGCCTCTAGCGTAAATGTCAGTTTGAACACCGATAAGCGCCGCAGCACGCGTTGTTCCTGCTCACTCAAGCGCTGATAGCTCCAGTCGAATGCCGCTTGCATCGATTGGTGCCGGGGTACAGCGGTGCGCCGGCCATGGCGGAGCACTTGCAGACCATTGGCCATTTGCGCCTGCAGGCCGACCAGCGCCAGCGCATCGATCTGCGCCGCGGCCAGTTCAATTGCCAGCGGTAAACCGTCGAGTTGCCGACAGATCTCGACCACGACTTTGACGTCCTGCTCACGCAGGCTGAAATCATGCTGTCGCGCCCGGGCACGGCTGACGAACAACTGCACCGAAGAATGGCCCATGGCTTCAGTGATGCAATCGGTCGCCGAGCGTTTCGGAATGGCCAGCGGTGGCACACGCTGCAGGGTTTCCAGACTGACCTGCAAGGCCTCACGACTGGTGGCGACTATCGACAGACGAGGCGCGGCTTCGAGCAACGTTGCAACCGCTGTTCTGCAAGCGTCGCGCCGGTGGTCACAGTTATCCAGTAGCAGCAACGCATGGCGGGTCGACAGCCCGGTCAGATCGCTTTCGAGGGTGCGCAGCACTTGGTCGAGTAGCGGCGTGTCGTCGTCGATCAGGCTCAGATCTACTTGCCACACACCGTCTCTGTAGTACTGCAAAAGCAGTTCCGCGACCCGCAGCGCCACGGTGGACTTGCCTACGCCCGGCGCTCCGGTGATGGTCATCAGCCGACACAGCGGCATTTGTCGCACCAACCCGCCAACCAGCGAGTCACGACCGGTGACCGAGGTCAGTCGAGCTGGCAAATTGTGCAGGGGTGTCTGCAAGCCCTCGAAGACCACTTGCGCGGCATTGTTGCAACGCACCGGGGCAATAAAGCTGTAACCGCATTGCGGCACGTTGACGATGTAGCGCTGACCGTTTTCGCCATCACCCAAGGCCCGCCGGAGCGCAGCGATGTGCACGCGCAGGTTGATCTCCTCGACCACCGACGTTGGCCATACCAGAGCGATCAATTGCTCCTTTCTGACCACTCGACCGGCACGCTCGACCAGCACTTGCAGAATGTCCAGCGCGCGCCCGCCCATGCGCAAAGGCCGATCTCCGTCGAGTATCAGCCGTTGGCGCAGGTGGAAGGCGTAAGGGCCGAAATGCAGCACTGACGCCGTATTCAAATCGATGAGGCTATCCATGCAACTATCTTGGCAGGCTCAGATGACGCGACAACCGCTACACGGGGCGCAGCACGGACATCCGGGTGCGCCAGACGGACACAAGCGCTCTAGCTGAACTGTTCGCGGTACTGCGCAGGGGTCAGGCCGAGCTTTTCAGCGAACAGCGAACGCATGTGCCGCACACTGCCGAAACCGCTTTTGTAGGCCACGGTCTTAAGCGGCAGATCGCTGGTTTCCAGCAGATTGCGCGCGCAGTCGATGCGTGCACTTTGCAAAAACTCCATCGGCGTCATGTTGATGTCACGGGTGAACACCCGTGCAAAGTGCCGCGCACTCATATTGGCGATGGCGGCCATGCGCTCGACCGTGAACGCTTCGTCGAGATGCTCCAGCACATAGCTTTGCGCGCGGGTGATCGGTGTTTCTTGCGGTGCCACAGCGGCCATCAGCGGACTGAACTGCGCCTGCCCGCCCTGCCGCTTCATCACCACCAGCAGGACTTTGGCCACATCCTGGGCAAGTTTTTTGCCGTGATCGCGGGCGATGACGGCGAGCGCCATATCGATCCCGGCCGTGACACCGCCGGAGGTGATCAGGTTGCGATCTTCGACATAGATCTGATCGGTCGTGACTTGGGCTTTCGGAAAGCCCTTGATCAGCCGTTCGGTGTAGTTCCAGTGGGTGGTCACCCGGTAACCGTCCAGCAACCCGGCATGGCCCAGGACAAAGGCGCCGGTGCAGATCGAACCGTAATGATCGACGCGCTGGACCGCGCCCTTGAGCCAGGCAAACAACGCCGGAAACTGCTGGTTGTAGGCACCGGGGCCTCCCGGCACCAGCAGCAAGTCATAACGCTCGGTATCGGCATCATCAATGGCCCGATCAGCATGTACCAACACGCCATTGGATGCCCGCAGCGGGCCACGTTCAGTGCCAAGCGTGATCAATTGATAATGCGCTTCGGCTTTCAGATAGCGGTTGGCAACCGAAAAAACCTCCAATGGCCCGGCCATGTCGAGCAGAAGAAAGTCGGGAAACAGCACCATTGCCACGGTTTTCATGGGAAGACATCACTTAAATCAAGGAGACATGAGACAGGCCAGACATTATGGACAACTACGACATTCGGGGCGCAAAAGTTTATGCGAAGCGCGTCGCACAACTGTCAACCTGATAAGGACAGTCTTTCAATTTCCATGTACTTATTGCACCGCACAGTAACCAGTAACCTTCTCCTCACTCGGACGAATTCACGTCCCGCAAGGAGATTTCATCATGCTGACCCTTCGCAAAGCCTCCGATCGTGGCCTCGCCAATCATGGCTGGTTGAAGTCCTTTCACACCTTTTCCTTTGCCAGCTATCGCAACCCTCGCGAACAGGGTTTTTCCGACCTGCTGGTGATCAACGATGACCGCGTTGCCGCCGGTAAAGGTTTCGGCCAGCACCCGCACCGCGACATGGAGATTTTTTCCTACGTGCTGGAAGGCGCACTGGAACACAAGGACACGCTGGGCACCGGCTCGGTTATCCGCCCGGGTGACGTGCAACTGATGAGCGCAGGCAGCGGTGTGGCGCACAGCGAGTTCAATCATTCGGCGACCAAACCGGTGCACTTCCTGCAGATCTGGATCGTGCCGGATGTAAGCGGCGCCAAACCGCGCTATCAACAGGAACATTTCAGCGCCGGGAAAAAACGCGGTCGTCTGCAATTGATCATTTCGCCGGACGGCCACGACGGTTCACTGAAAGTGCGCCAGGATGCAAGGGTCTTCGCCGGGCTGTTCGACGGCAAGGAAAGCGCCACGCTCGAACTGCCGACCAACCGCTATGCGTATGTGCATGTAGCGCGCGGCAGTGTCGAACTCAATGGCCAGCAACTGCGTGAAGGCGATGGCGTGCGGGTTCGCGAAGAACAGTTGCTGACGTTGAGCAACGGTGTCGATGCCGAGGTGTTGGTGTTCGACTTGCGGCCGCAGGAATTGCCAGAGATGCCATGACGCGATGTCTCAATACCCACAAAAACGGCCTTCTTTGAAGGCCGTTTTCTATTGTGATGATTCGGGTGCTTGTTGCGAAACAGGTCTTGGTGCGCCTATATCTTTACCTACCTGGATCGCCGCGAGTGTCGTCTGCAAGGTGGTTAACACCGCTGCCTGATTGGCAAAGTGCGCCCCCACGACGACGGTGATCATTCCGAGGAAATGGACGGCTGTCGTCGCCCAGTAATGCGCCTTCACTGTCGAGGCTTGTTTGATGGCTTCTTTTGAGTCTTCGGCGATTTGTTGTACGCCGTCCCACATCAAATCGTATCGTTTGTCCCTCTCCATTTGAGCCTTGTCTCGCTCAGCCTGAGTCAACAGGTAAGCATCGATTCTCGCCGACACACCCTCGACCCGAGCGTCCATCCTGGTCTCGATGGTTTCGATCCTGGCATTGAACTCTTCACGACTTATAGCGTTCATGGCTTTAGTATTCCGGCTTTTACTCGATAGATCACTGATTGGATTTTGACTGAATTCCGAGGTTTTCAATTCGACACCTTCCTGGGTCTACATACCGTCCCTGGTATTAAATCGGTGAATTTCCAACGCCCCTCACCGAACTGATGAAAAGGTAGGCCCTATCCAGAATGCTCACAAGCCGGGAGATTCTGCCTCTGGTGTAGGCCGTTTCGTCAGAGGTTGTAGCCTTGCCAAAACAGCGTCTACTACTCATTCTCCGACGCGAACACGTCGACAATCTGCTCGATCACCGCCCTCACCCGCGCGGTATGGCGCAGGTCCGCATGGGTTACTAGCCATACCTCATACGGGAGCGGCGTAGTGCGCTCCGGCCAGAGCCTGATCAGGCCATCGCGCTCGCCCATGTACACCGGGATTTCTCCTACACCCAACCCTGCTGCAATCGAACGACGAACGAGCAAACTGGAACTGAGGCTGGCGACGATACGACCGCGACTCATTGGCTCCGATACCAACGTCAGGTCCTTTTTGCCTTGCAGATACGGTTGATAAACCACCAGATCATGCCCTTCAAATGCCGTGCCCGGCTGCGGCACGCCATTGGCGTCTATATACGCTTGGGAAGCAAACAGCCCCACCGGCCATCGGGCAATTCGCCGGGCGATCAGGTCAGGGTTGTCCGGCCGGGTGTTGCGCACGGCGATATCCGCCTCACGCTTGGCCAGGCTGAGAATCTGTGTGGACGCGTCCAGTTGCACGCGCACGTCCGGGTGCTGCTCGTGCAAGCGGGCAATGGCCGGGATCAGAAAGTCGATCGCCAGCGAATCGGTGGTACTGACGCGTACCGTGCCGGTCAGGCGATCGTCCAGGCCTTGAATCTGCCGCTCCAGCTCCAGCGCCGAATGCTCCATTTTCTCCACGCTTTTAAGCGCTGCTTCGCCGACCGCCGTCAACGCATACCCGTCAGAGGTACGCAGGAACAACGTCGCGCTCAGGGACTTTTCCAGTGCCGTGATGCGCCGCCCGACGGTCGCCTGATCCACCCCCAAAACCCGTGCTGCGCCGCGCAGCGTCGACTCGCGGCAAACAGCCAGAAATACCCGTGCATCATCCCAATTCATGCTGCCTCCCAGCGATGCAAATTCGCATCATCGTGCCGCCAATTCGCTGCATTAACGCAGCAACGATAGCCGATATGCTGAACGCCATAAACCTTCCTCGAGATCGCTTCCATGCGCACTTCAACCTCCACCGGTATCTGGCTGCCGATCTTCGCCGGCCTCTGCGCCAGCCTGGTCAGCATCGGACTGGCGCGTTTCGCTTACACGCCGTTGATTCCTTCGCTGATTGAAGCGCAGTGGTTCAGCGCCAATGATGTGGTCTACCTAGGTGCGGCCAATCTCGTCGGCTATCTGATCGGCGCGCTGCTCGGCCGGCCGACAGCACGCCAGCTCGGCAACAAAAATGCCTTGCGGCTGATGATGCTGGTGGTCACGGCGGCGTTTTTTGCCTGCGCGTTTCCATTGTCGGTGAGCTGGTTCTTCGGCTGGCGACTGCTGTCAGGGATTGCCGGCGGCGCGATCATGGTGCTGGTGGCCGCGACTGTATTGCCGCATGTTCCGGCGGCGCGTAAAGGGCTGGCCAGTGGCGCGATCTTTCTCGGCATCGGTCTCGGCATTGCCGGCTCCGGGACGCTTGTGCCGCCGCTGTTGAGTCTGGGTTTGCAGGCGACATGGCTGGGCCTGGGGGCTTTGGCCTTGTTGCTGACGGCGCTGAGCTGGTTTGCCTGGCCGTCTGATTTCCTGCACCCGGTCGTTGCACAAGAAACGGTGTCTGCAGAACCGACACCACGCGGTGTGTATTTGCTGTTCGCTCAATACGCCTTTATGGCCGCAGGCCTGGTGCCGGCCATGGTGTTTCTGGTGGATTACGTGGCGCGTGGCCTCGGTGCCGGAGCGCATGTCGGCGCGTTAGTGTGGGTGATGTATGGCTTGGGCGCGATTGTCGGCCCGGTGAGTTATGGCTTTCTTGCCGATCAGCTTGGCGCAAGGTCCGGCATTCGTCTGGTGCTGGTGGTGCAAGCGATTGCCCTCGGACTGCTGGCGATCTCCCACTCGTTTCTGGCGTTGGCGTTGCTGGCGGTGATTCTCGGTTCATTTCCGCCCGGCATTGTGCCGCTGGCGCTGGCGCGGGTGCATGAACTGGTGCCGGAGCATCATCGCCAGCAAATCGCCTGGAGCCGCGCCACGGTGTCATTCGCCACGTTTCAGGCGCTGGCCGGGTTTGCCTATTCGGCACTGTTCAATGCCAGTGGCGGTCATCACGCGTTGCTGTTCGTGATTGCCGCTGGCGCGATCGTCGTGGCACTGCTGTTGGAGCAAGCCATGAAATGGCTGCCTGCCCCGGTTGAGCCGCGCTGCTGCGCAAATTGAAGGGAATCATTGCCGGCTCGGCAGGCTCCCACTTACACAACTCAAGCCAAGAGAAACGATATGTCCCTGCCCAATGAAATGACCCGAATCGAAATTACAGAGCCCGGAGGCCCCGAAGTCTTGCAACCTCGACGCGTGCCGCTGCCGGTCGCGGCAGAAGGCGAAGTGCTGATCCGCGTACACGCCGCCGGGATCAACCGGCCGGACGCCTTGCAACGGGCCGGCAAATACCCGATGAAACCCGGCATGAACCCGATCCCGGGCCTGGAAGTGGCCGGCGAAGTCGTGGCACTCGGGGCGGGTGTCAGTCAGTTCGCCGTGGGCGACAAAGTCTGCGCGCTGACCAATGGCGGCGGCTATGCCGAATACTGCGCCGTCCCGGTTGGCCAGACCCTGCCGATTCCCCAAGGCCTGGACTGGGTACACGCTGCTGCGATCCCGGAAACGTTCTTTACCGTATGGGCCAACCTGTTCGGCCTCGGTGGCGCCAGCCGTGGTCAACGCGCGCTGATTCACGGTGGCACCAGCGGCATCGGCACAACCGCACTGATGCTGTGCCGCGAATTTGGTATAGAAGCGTTCGCCACCGCCGGCAGCCCGGACAAATGCGCGGCAATTCGCGATCTGGGTGGCGAAGCGATCAATTACCGCGATGAGAAATTCGCACAGGTCATCGCCGAGAAAACCGCCGGCCAAGGTGTGAATGTGATCCTCGACATCATGGGCGGCTCGTATCTCAACGATAACGTCAGCGCCCTGGCGATGGATGGCCGTCTGGTCATGCTCGGTTTTCTTGGTGGCGCACGGGCCAATGACTTTGATCTGCTAGCAATGATGGCCAAACGTGCGGTCATCACCGGTTCCCTCTTGCGCGCCCGTTCCGCTGCTGAAAAAGCCGCGATTGCCGATCAACTGCGCGAGCACGTGTGGCCGGCGCTGGGTGCCGGGCGCTGCCTGCCGATGATCGACAAGGTTTATTCGCTCAACGACGCCGCTCAGGCTCACGCGCACATGGAGGCTGGCGACCATATCGGCAAGATCGTGCTGCAGGTCGTGTGAGTCTTTGCAGCATTTGGTAATCGTTGCGCCGGGGCGGTGGTCGAAAAACTCACGCGCAGACCGAGGCATCTGGTAAAAAGCCTTCTTTATCTGCGCCTAGGTGAAACGTTTAATGTTCCTGTCCTTCATGACGCGTCTGCGACGCCGCCGTTTGGCGTTTGCCTGCATGGCCGCGCTGATTATCGGCGTGCCGACCAGTTGTGCCGTGCTCGAACACACCGAACGCAAACTGCTGTTTCGCATCGAACCGGGCACCGCCGGTTGGTATCGCGGCTTGCCCGGGAGCGTGCAGGAACTCGACCTGCAACCGAAGAGTTTCAAGGCCGGGGAAAACATTCATGCCTGGTGGTGGCCGGCGGAAAAAGCCAATGCGCCGGCCATTCTCTATCTGCATGGCGTGCGCTGGAACCTCACCGGGCAGTTGTTCCGTATCGAGCAACTGCGCGCAGCGGGTTATTCAGTGCTGGCCATCGACTACCGAGGTTTCGGCAAAAGTCACGGTGATCTGCCGTCGGAAAGCAGTGTTTACGAGGACGCGCGGGTGGCATGGGAGCGCTTTAAGCTGCTGCAACCGGATCCGGCCAAACGTCTGATCTATGGGCACTCCCTCGGTGGCGCTGTGGCCATCGATCTGGCCGCAGAACTCGGGCAAACCGCCGCCCGCGATCATTCCGCGTTACCGGTGCGCGGACTGGTGATCGAGTCCACCTTCACCACGCTGGCGGATGTCGCCGCGTCCGTGGCCAACACGTCACTGCCGGTGCGCTGGCTGCTGTCGCAGAAATTCGATTCGATCGACAAGATCGCCGACATTCACATGCCACTGCTGGTGGTGCACGGTCTGGCCGACGCTTTCGTGCCGCCACGTTTCAGCGAGCAACTGTTCAATGCCGCGCAACAACCTAAACGCCTGTTGCTGGTGCCGGGCGCAACGCACAACAACAGCATGGCGCTCGGCGGGCAGAATTATCGCAAGGCGCTCGACAGCCTGATGCAAAGCAAGCCCGCCCCGCGGATGGCCGGGCCGGCAACCGTGCGCAGCGGGCGGGACACTTAACGGTAGCCGCGAGCCTGTAAATCGAACAATTGCGCGTAGTGCCCGGCCGCGGTGATTAGTTGATCGTGGCCGCCCTGTTCGAGAATCCGGCCTTGTTGCAGCACGATGATGTGGTCGGCATTGCGCACGCTGGAAAAACGATGGGAAATCAGCAACGTCATGCGACCTTCACTGTGCTGGCTGAAATGCTCGAACACCGCCGCTTCGGCCGCCGGATCAAGGGCGGAAGTCGGCTCATCGAGGATCAGAATGTCGGCCTCACGGCGCATGTACGCGCGGGACAAGGCAATCTTCTGCCACTGGCCGCCCGATAACTCCTGGCCACCGGCAAACCAGCGTCCCAACTGCGTGGCATAACCCTTGTCCAGTCCTTCGATAAAGGGCGCCGCCATCCCTTGGGCAGCCGCCTCTTTCCATCGTTGCGAATCGTTGAACGCCAAGGTATCGCCGACGCCAATGTTTTCGCCGACGCTGAACTGGTAGCGAATGTAGTCCTGAAAAATCACGCCAATACGTCGACGTAACGCGGTCTCCTGCCAATCCTGCAAATCACTGCCATCGAGCAGGATGCGCCCTTGATCGGGGCGGTAGAGCCGCGTCAGTAACTTGATCAGCGTGGTCTTGCCAGAACCGTTCTCTCCGACCAGCGCCATGCTTTGGCCTGGCACCAGTTGCAGGTCAATGTTTTCCAGTGCTGGCCGACTGGCACCGGGATAACGGAAGCCGACGTTTTCGAAGCGCAAACCATCGCCCGGGCACACGCCAACGGTCAGGTGGCCGGTATCCAACTGCACCGGTTCGGCCAGATATTCATAGAGACTCGTCAGGTAGAGTCCGTCTTCGTACAGGCCGCTGATCGCACTCAGGCTGCTGCTCACGGCGCTTTGGCCTTGTTTGAACAGCACCAGATACATGGTCATCTGGCCGAGGCTGATCTGGCCATGCACGGCATCGATCACCACCCACGCATAGGCCACGTAGAACGCCGCAGTACCGAGCAGGCCGAGGCCGAAACCCCAGCCGTCGCGCCGCAACGTCAGGCGTCGGTCTTCGGCATACAACCTGGCGAACGTGTCACGGTAGCGTTGCAGCAACAGTGGGGCAAAGCCGAACAGCTTGACCTCTTTGATATAGGTTTCGTGGGACAGCAAGGTTTCGATGTAGCTCTGCTGGCGACTCTCCGGCGCCCGGCGGGTGAACAGACGGAAGGCATCCCCGGAAAAATGCGCCTCGGCAAAGAACACCGGCAACGCACCGACCACCAGCAGCACCAGCGCCCAGGGGGAAAAGTGCACCAGCAGCACACCAAAACTGATCAGCATGATCAGGTTCTGAATCAAGCCCAACGACTTCATGACCAGCGCCAGTGGCCGGGTCGACGCCTCGCGACGCACGCGCACCAGTTTGTCGTAGAACTCGGAGTTTTCGAACTGCACCAGTGACAGGGTCTGTGCTTTCTCCAGGATCAGCGTATTGACCTTCTGCCCTAGCTGCACCCGCAACAGCGACTGCTGCACCGACAGTGCCCGTTGTGTGCCGGACAACAGCGCCAACACCCCAGCCTCCAACAAAACGTAACGCAACACGGGCCACAGTGGCGCACTGCCGTGTTGCGCGTGCAACTGCATCGCCGCAACCACAGCATCGACAATTCGTTGCCCCAACCATGCCGCCAGTGCCGGCAGCAAGCCGGCCACCAACGTTGCCAGCACCAGCCCCAGAAACAAGCCACGCGATGTCCCCCAAACCAAACGCAAGGCGCGCTGCGCCTGATCGAACAAGGAGGTGAAACGCGATAGATCAGGCATGGGGCGTTGGACTCTGCGGGCGATGGCGGTGCGTTATGGTACTCCAGCGCTACGACTGAATTTCACACGACGAGCGCGTTATTGTCGACGCGCTTTTCAGAACAAAAACATCTGGAAGACTCAGGCCTTTCCGGCGTCCAACGCTCTGCTATGTTTTAACCGCCCTACGCGGAACCCGGCGAACCCCCGCCACGCTCCGCGCCTGACTGCCGGGAGCAGAGACATGAGAATCGACCCGTACCTGATCTTCAACGGTGACTGCCGCGAAGCCTTCACCTTTTACGAACAAGCCTTGCAAGGAAAGCTTGAGGCGATGATGACGTTTGGCGAGACACCCGCCGCCGAGCACGTGCCCAAAGAACACCACAACCTGATCATCCACACCTGCCTGAAAGTGGGTGATCAGATGATCATGGCCTCGGACACCACACCCGACCGCCCGACTCAAGGCATGAGCGGCTGCTCGATTTCGCTGAACGTCGACAGCATTGCTGAAGCCGAGCGCGTGTTTAACGCTCTGGCCACGGAGGGTCGCGTCGACATGCCGCTGGAAGCGACATTCTGGGCCGCACGCTTCGGCATGCTGGTCGATCGTTTTGGCGTATCGTGGATGGTCAATTGCGAGAGCGAAAAGCAACCCTGAGATTTGCTCAGGCATGAAAAAGCCCAACCTGAAAAGATTGGGCTTTTTGCGTTATCGCTGGGCCAGTTCGTGGCGTACGCATTGTTCGTAATACGTCTGTTTGACCGCCGCCGGCTTGAGCTTCGACGTGCTGTTGTAGGTTTGCTCGGTAATCCCCATCGCGGTCATGCGCATCCACGGCTGCTGGAAGCGGCGCACCTGCAATTGTTTGCGTGCGCCGTACAACGAGACGCCCGACAACTTCGATTGCTGGGCACCGGCAGCAATGTCCGAGCCCCAGGTGCAGGCAAAGCGATGGCTTTTGCTCAGTTCTTTTGCCTGCACTCCCACCGCGAAAACAGCCAGGGAAAGCGTTGCAACGGTGATGACAATCGTCCGCATATAGCCCACCTAACCTTTTGAAAAAAGGCGATTTTGCCGGGGAAGCGAAAGTCCGGGGGCCAGCAATTTGCCGCCTTTCGCGAGTTTTTTTGCGGACGTAAAAAAGGGCGGTGGGATTTCCTGATGAAATCCCACCGCCCCTAGGCTGACTATCAATTGGCGCTGACCTCAACGCGCAATCGATCCGCGCCCTCCTCCCGACAATCGATGCGAACCGGCAAAAACAACTCGATCACCGCGATATTGCTGTGCAGATGCTCGGTCATACGCGGCGTGGTGAACGAGCCGCCACCGGCCAGCGCCATTGGCAACAGCAACTGATCGGCAAGGTGCTCGGCCACCGCAGCACCACTGCGCAACCAGTCGGCGGCCTGATTGATCGCGGCGTCGGCGACCTTTTCAGCCCGTAGCGACACTTGGCCAAACGCGCTGAACACCTCGGTGACGTGCTCGAATGCATACTCCAGCAACAACACATTGCCCGGCCCCCGCGCCGGATCGAGCGTGACATGTTGCAGCGCCGCAGGCGGCAGACTCAAGCGCTTGGCCACTTGGCTCAACTCACGTTCGGCCACCGTCGGTGCCAGCCCGGCGGTCAGCGCCGATGCGTATTGCGAAATCGCCTCGCCGCGTTCACACAGATCCAGCCGCGTCAGGCTCGACGGCTGCACGTTCACTTCAATCTCGCCACCGCCTGCCGGGACAAATCCATGTTTCAACAAGTCCAGCTCAACGTTTGCGCCCATACGCCGCAGCAACGGCAGCCAACTGCGCGTGAGGAAATCGGTCGGCGGCGCCAGCGGATTATGCGTACCACCCGAGATGCGCACCCGACTCGCCTGCCCTGCCCGCAACAGTGCCGGCAACAAGGTCTGCAACACCAGCGTGCAACTGCCGGCCGTGCCGATGGCGAACTGGTAATCGCCAGAGCGAATCGCGCCGGGTTCAAAACTCAACGCTTGCGAGCCCAATTGCGCACCGGAAACCGCCGCGCCGCAGACCTCAGCCGCCGCCATGACGGCCGTCAAATGTTGCCTCAGCAGTCCCGGACGGCTGCGTTTGGCGCGGATCTGTTTAATGCGAAACGCCCGGCCTGTCACCATCGACAGGCTCAAGGCACTGCGCAGTACCTGGCCGCCACCGATGGCGCCGTCCAGTTCTATCACTTCCTGTTTCATTGCATTCCTTACGCGTATCGCCCGACGGTATCCCTGAGGTACCGATCCAGACGTCGCGAATCTTCCTGAGTTCTGAGTAAGGTGGGCACTTCGCGCTCAAGCTCGGCGGCGATGAACCCGTGCAGCGCCGGACGACGCGGCCCGTAGGCGCTTTCGTCGGCATTGCGTTTAAGGGCCAGCAGTTCGTCGACTTCAGCGAGCAGCGCGCGGTCGTCGACGGTGGTCAGCAGGTCGGCGAACGTCATCGGCGGCCGACCGCGGCCCTGGTCGATCCAGCGCACCGCCAGCAGTGGTCGTAGCACGTAGAAGTACTTCTTGAACCGTACGGTTTCACCTTGCAGGTAACCGCGAAAGTTCTTCTTCGCCATCGACAAATAGTGATTGCGCGCCGCTGGCGGGCTGTAGAACGCTTCGGCGAGTTCGCGCAGTTGGGCCACCTGCGCGGTTTCACTGCGATAAACCAGCGGCGAGTCGAGCCACTCCAGCAAGGTCGGATTGGATTTGCGCAACAACCCGAGGGTCTTGCGCAGTTCCCAGCCACTGACGTCGAGTTCATCGTCCAGCGGACGTTCGATCACATCACGCGGCGCATCGACCTGGACGAACCACTCGGGCTTCTCCACATAGACAAACCGCACGTCGTAATCGCTGTCGGTCGAGGCAAAACCCCAGGCCCGGCTGCCTGACTCACAGGCGTATAACACCGTGACATTGCGTTCACGCTCTATGCGCGCCAGCTCTTCCAGTACCCGCGCACGCATCGTGGCGCACAGCGGATGACGCTCTTCCAGTTCCATGACCTGCTTTTCCTTTTATCCTTTGACGCACACCACCTGACGCAAGGTGTGCAAAACTTCCACCAGCTCACGCTGGGCGTGCATGACTTTGTCGATGTCCTTGTAGGCCATCGGAATTTCGTCGATCACCGCTTCGTCCTTGCGGCACTCCACATGGGCAGTGGCGCGAATCTGATCCTCGACGGTAAAAGTGTTCTTGGCCTTGGTGCGGCTCATGGTGCGACCGGCGCCGTGGCTGCAGGAGCTGAACGACTCTTCGTTGCCCAGACCGCGAACGATGAAACTCTTGGCGCCCATCGAGCCCGGAATAATCCCCAACTCGCCCTTCTTCGCCGACACCGCACCTTTGCGGGTGACCAGCACCTCTTCACCAAAATGCCGCTCTTTCTGCACGTAGTTGTGATGGCAGTTGACCGCTTCCAGCGCCACTTCAAACGGCTTGCGAATAATCTGTCGCGTCGCCTGAATCACCGCGCGCATCATCAGTTCGCGGTTCTGTTTGGCGAAGTCCTGCGCCCAACCCACCGCCTCCACATAATCATCAAAGTGCTGGCTGCCTTCTTCGAAGTAGGCCAGGTCACGGTCCGGCAGGTTGGCGATGTGCTGACGCATATCCGCCTGAGCCATCTGGATGAACAGGTTGCCGATGGCGTTGCCGACACCGCGCGAGCCACTGTGCAACATGAACCAGACCCGGTTGGCTTCGTCCAGGCACACTTCGATGAAGTGGTTGCCGCTGCCGAGCGTGCCGAGGTGCCCACGGTTGTTGGTGTTGGCCAGTTTCGGGTACTTGTCGGTGATCAATTTGAACCGTGGCTGCAGCCCCGCCCAGGCCTGATCGGCTTGCTGCGGGATTTCATCCCAGGCGCCCTTGTCGCGTCGCGAACGGTTTGAACTGCGGCCATGCGGCACCGCTTGCTCGATGGCGCTGCGCAAACCGAGCAGGTTGTCCGGCAAATCAGCAGCGGTCAGCGACGTGCGCGCGGCGATCATGCCGCAGCCGATGTCGACGCCAACCGCTGCCGGAATGATCGCGCCGACGGTCGGGATCACGCTGCCGATGGTCGAGCCCTTGCCCAGGTGCACGTCCGGCATGACCGCCAGATGTTTGAAGATGAACGGCATTTTCGCGGTGTTCATCAACTGCTCGCGGGCCTCGTTTTCCACCGGGACGCCTTCGGTCCAGAGTTTGATCGGTTTGCCGTTGGCGACTTCGAGCAGTTGGTAAGTGTGTTCTTTCATGTCTTCATTCTTTATTCATGGGCCGATGATTCGGCGTTGTTCTATAAGTCGCAGCGACAAAAACACAGGCACTGTGGCTCTGCCAGTTGAGCCCCCGTTGCCGGGGCGGGAGTCGAACCCGCGTTCCGATGTAGTGCCTGTCGCATTCGCTGCCAATTACCGCAAAAAAAGGTGGCACGACAAAAGTTGATGACTGTTGCGCGTTGCCGCGCTCCGGACTTAACCGGCCTAAGATGTACAGCCATCAGGCATTCGTGCCGTCACTGGCGCTGACAAGGGCTTGATGAGACGTTTTGGATGTAGTCCCATCGGCATTCAGCGCCGGTGATCAATCAATTCATGACGCGCTTTCGATCGCCTCGACCCAGTGCTGCGCACTGTATTGGCCGCTGGTGAACTGCTCGATCACGTCGAACACCGCGTCGCTGAAACCGCCGACATTCAAGATGTCATCACGATCCGCCGCCTGTGTTGCAGGGCCTGGCTGGATGTCGATGCACACCAGCCGGGCCTGTGGGTTGAGCTTCTTGATCCGCTCCCATTGCCGCATCGTCTCGCTGGCGCCGCGACGCTGCGAATCGATCCACGATTCGTTGTCCGAGACCATGATCAACGTATCGACCCTGGCCTCGCTGTCCGCCAACCTCTTCAGCGGTGCCGAGCAGTTGGTGCCGCCGCCAAAAATGCCGGCGAGCTTCTCGGCGTTGCTGATCACACTGTCACGCGGGTTGAGCTGGATACCCACCACGTTGATCTCGAACGGCATCACCCGGGCAGCCGGCTGCTTGCGCAATACCGCTGCGGCGACCAACGCCGCCACGTCGATGCAGCGCACCTGCGAGGTCGCACCAGGGCGATAACCGGTCACCGGGCTGCCCATCGAACCCGACACATCCGGGCAAACCACCACCGCGCCCTCAAGCGTGGGCACGTTGGCCAGCGACAACTCCAGCGCCTCCTGCAAGGCTTCGCGGATCGCCGCCGGGGTGTTTTCGCCCATCATCCGATAAGCCGCCAACAACTGGTACGGATACACCCGCGCCTTCGCCACTTCCTGTGGATCGGCCAACCGCGCCGCGACGTATTCGATGCAACCCGGTACTTCAAACGCGCCGTGGCGCGCCAGGCTGTTGAGGTTGATGCGCAATCCCTGCCAGCCCATGTTGCGGGCTTGATTGGCCCATTGTTCCTTGCTCAGTGTTTCGTTGCCGAGCAACTGAAACGGCACCGCCGGCACTTCATCGCTCGCGCCGCTGCGAAACGCCAGTAAATCTCGGGTCAACTCCGGCAAGGCCTTTGCCTCCACCGGTTTACCGATCAACCAGGCGAAAAACGCTTCGCGCCACGCTTCGGCAGGTTTCGGGTGAACCATCTTCACCACGTCCGCCAACGACGGTTGATTGCCGATCGACGCTTGCAGCAGTTGCCGCTCGGTCGCGCTGTTCAGCCAGTTCTGCACCAGACGCTTGGGTTGCGAGCCAAGGGATTTACGCCCAGTGGCACCACTACGGAGGATCTGTACAAAGTTGCGCAACATCTTGCCGCTGTCGATCACTTGCTCGAAAACCTCTGGCACCAGACTTGAACGCTGCGCGGTCAATGCCGCCAGCAACAATGCTGGCATGTCTTTCATGTGACCTTTCTTGCGAGCGTAGATGGCGGCTTTCGCCACGAAGCGACTGTCCAGTTCGGCCACCAGCTTCAGCACTTGATCCAGCTGACTTTCTGCGGAGGCGTAAAAGGTCTGGTTCAGGCAACCGGTCACTGCCAACTGCGCCAGTTGGTGCTTCGGGCTGTAGGCATAAGCGCTGGCACCGGAAGCATTCAAGGTGTCGCAGGCCGGCAAGTGATTCGATTGCGTGTTGAAGAGATTTGAGTTGGCCATCTTGGCGTCTCGCTGTGTTGTCCTGTTCGTTGCGATATGCATTGCAGCGGCTGTGCCAGCTTTTTACTTTCAACGAAAAACATTTATATCTTATTGATTTACAACGTTTTTATTTTTTATGTGGTGTTTTATCGAATGAACTGACGACAAACCCCTCGCCGAATATTTATCATTGGATATCGTCTTTTATCTTTTGAGATAAACATGCCAAACAAGCAAACCGTCGCCATCGGTTTTATCGGCGCCACCCTTGATCGCGTCGGCAAGGGTGCCAATCGCTGGAGCCATTGGCGCCCCAGCGTTGGCCTATGCCAACAGCAGGACGTGCTGATCAACCGGCTCGAACTGATTCACGGCGTCGACGCCCGCGACGTCAGCCTCGCCGAGCGGGTGCGCGCCGACATCCAGCAGGTTTCGCCAGAGACCGAGGTGCGCTTGCACCCGATGTCGCTGCGCAACCCATGGGATTTCGAAGAGGTCTACGGTGCGTTGCACGACTTCACCACCGCCTACGATTTCGACACCGAGCGCGAGGACTACCTCGTCCACATCACCACCGGCACCCACGTCGCGCAGATTTGCTGGTTCCTGCTGACCGAGGCGCGTTATCTGCCGGCGCGGCTGATCCAGACCTCCCCGGCCAAGCGCAACGAAGGCGATCACGCCATCGGCACGCATGCCCTGATCGATCTCGACCTGTCGCGCTACGATCGCATCGCTTCGCGCTTCGCCAACAAGCGCCTCGAAGGCCTGGAGTTCTTGAAGTCCGGCATCGCCACACGCAACGCCGCCTTCAACCGCTCGATCGAACAGATCGAACGCGTGGCCGTGCGCTCGAAGGCGCCGATGCTGCTGATCGGCCCGACCGGCGCCGGCAAATCCTTCCTCGCCCGACGCATCTACGAACTGAAACGCAGTCGCCACCAAATGCAGGGACGTTTTGTCGAAGTGAACTGCGCCACCCTGCGTGGCGATGGCGCGATGTCGGCGCTGTTCGGCCATGTCAAAGGCGCCTTCACCGGCGCACAGAACGCTCGCGATGGCCTGTTGCGCGCCGCCGATGGCGGCATGCTGTTTCTCGATGAGATCGGCGAGCTGGGCGCAGACGAACAGGCGATGCTGCTCAAGGCGATTGAAGAAAAACGCTTCTTTCCGCTGGGCTCGGACAAAGAGGTCGAAAGCGATTTCCTGATCATCGCCGGCACCCACCGCGACCTGCGCAGCCGGGTCGCTGATGGTTTGTTCCGCGAAGACTTGTACGCGCGCATCAACCTGTGGACGTTCGACCTGCCCGGCCTCGCCGGCCGCCGCGAGGACATCGAACCGAACATTGATTTCGAGCTGGATCGTCACGCCCGTGAACACGGGCAACTGGTGCGCTTCAACCTGGAAGCCCGGCGCAGTTATCTGGCGTTCGCCAGCTCTCGCGAGGCGGCGTGGTTGGGCAACTTCCGCGAATTGTCGGCGTCGATTACGCGCATGGCGACCCTCGCCGACAGCGGACGGATTGATGAAGCGCAGGTGCAGGAAGAAATTGATCGGCTGCGCTACGCGTGGGGATTGGCGCAACCGCAGGCGATTTCAGCAGAGTTGCCGGGGAACGCCGAAAGCATGGATCTGTTTGACCGCTTGCAATTGAAGGCAGTGATCGAGGTATGTCGGCAGGCGGACAGCTTGTCCGATGCCGGCCGCCGGCTGTTCGGAATATCGCGCCAGGCCAAGGCACAAGCCAACGATGCCGATCGACTGAGGAAATACCTCGGCCGGTTCGGGCTTGAGTGGAGTCAGATCATCGACCTCACGTGATGAGAACAGCAGCGATTGACCGCCCGTCCAACCGCGGGCACCTTCGCCCGCAGGACGCTTCCAATGAATCACCATTCGCTTCGATCGGAAGACGACCATCATGAACAGCAAAATTGCAGCGATCACCCTGGCCGGCCTGCTCGCGGCCTGCCCGCTTTTCGCTTCGGCAGCCGCGAAGACTGCTGACGAGTCTGCCGCGCCGCCCACCGCGCTTCCCGGCGTGAATCAGGCCGGTAAAGCTCAATCCAACGCAGACAAGGCCGACAAGAAAGGTGAAGAGGCGTCGGGTTCAAACTCTGGCGCCGAGTCGCATGAAACAGCAAAAGATGCTGCTACTTCGAGCGACTCGGAAGACCTCGGTAAATCGCCGAAACCTTGATCAGGGTTCTACGGAGGTGGGGGCTGCACATCCGTGAACGTCAGCCCGACACTCCCGGTGATTTGCCACGGGTTGGCAGCGCCGTGCTCACTGAACGACACACGGTCGAACAGCGAATCCTTCAATCCGTCGATCTGTGCCTTGGCCGGACCACTGAAGCGCACGCGCTCGAACACCAACCCCTGATGCCAGGCATTGTGCTGACTGTCGCCCTTGACCTCGATCGCCTTGCCTTGAGCATTTTCGACGCTCACGTCGGCGACGCGGATATCGCGGAACTGCCCGGGAATGGTTGAGCGCTGGTAATCCAGCTTGGCGTTCGGATCGTTGTAGTCGAGGGTGAAAATGAACGCCTGCTTGAGCGTATTGCGGATTGCCGAATCGCGGAAGATCACGTTACGCGCGCCGCCACCCATGAAGTTGGTGCTCTTCATGCGCAGGCCGGCATCGGTGCCATCGGAAACGTTGTCTTCGGCGAGGATATTTTGAATCCACGCACCGGTATGGCTGCCGGCAACCACCATGCCGTGCCCCTTGCGGAAGTAGTTATTGAAGATCCAGGCATCTTCCTGCGGCTTTTGCTGCACGGCATCCGCCCCGGTACCCGCAGCAAAATTGACGCAGTCATCTCCGGTATCAAAGAAGTTGTTGAAGACCATCGCGCCCTTGCTGTTGGCGAATTCGATGCCATCGCCGTTATTGGCGTCGTAGGTTTTATGCGTGGTGTTGGCCAGCACTACGTTTTCAGTTTCCAGGTTCATGATCCCGTGGAAGGCCGGGTTCACCACGGTAAAACCGCCGTAGAACACGTTTTTCACGTTGCGCAGGGTGATCAGCGACGAGCGCATCTGCCCGTAGGCGTCCTTGACGTTCATACCGCGCGCGACCGCTTGCTCGACTTGCGCCTTGGCCAGAATGCCGTCCTGCTGGTAGCGGGTGTTGTCGCTGGGCAGGTAGAACGGCAATGGCTGACCGCGCTCGTCGACGACATCGGCGCGGCGCTTCCAGCCGTTGCCGTCAATCGTGCCTTTGCCGACGATGCGGATGTTTTCGAACGACTGATGCTGACGCGGATCGCGCGGCAAGGCATTGATCAGCGACGCCGGACGCACGGTGCTCGAATAGGGATACTGGATGTAGCCGGCCAGCGGATAGTCTTCGGCACGCTCGGAACCCAACAGCGTTGCACCCTCGGCGATTTCCACGGTGATGTTGCTCTTCAGGTAGAGCGCCCCGCTTTTGTAGGTGCCCCTGGGCAACAACACTTTGCAGCCGGGGGTGCAGGCGTCGATGGCGTTCTGGATCGCCAGGGTATCGAGGCTTTTGCCATCACCCTTGGCGCCGTACTTCCTGACATCGAACACGGCGGCGACCTTGCTCGTCCGTTGCACAACGGCCGGACTGTCTGCCGACTCCTTGCCATCGGTGCCCACCGAACGCACGGTGAACCGATAGGCCGTATCCGCTTTCAAGCCTTGCGCGGTGTAACTGTGAATGCCGATGCGATGATGAAAACCGGCAACATCCTGTTCGTAGAAGCGGTCGATGTAAGGTTTGGCCGGCGAGACGCGGTCATTGTTGGCGTTGCTGCCGCCCAGCAACACACCGTTGGCGTAGACCCGGTAGTCGCTGATATCGGCGTGATCGGCGGGCTTCTCCCAGACCAGGATGATCTGCTGATCATCGTAGGCCAGGGTCGGCACCTGCAATTTTGCCGGCGCCTCCAGCGCCCACGACGGCACACTGCAAACCAGCGTCAACGTGGCTGCCAACGACAAGGCCAAAGGCTGTTTGCGCGGCGTCGGAACAACATTTCGATAAGGCATGAGCACTCCTTGTTCAGGCCGACAATCCGGCTTCTTGCAGATATTGGCTGCGGTTGACGAACGTCTCGCGGGGCATTTCCACAACCTCCATCGACAGCGACTCGACGTCCGGCAGTAAAGCGACCAGCGCCGCCACGGTCGCCGAGGCCAGACGCCGGCGCTGTTCAGCACTGCGCCCGGACAACACCGACAGCACGACATGGACAAAATCGTCCTGCCCCGCACCGCAGCGGTAATGCTCGAAGGTATTGAGGCGCACCTTGATGTCGCCGACCTTGAACAGGCCGAAGGCATCGAGGGCGTCATGCACGGCAGCGAGCAGGGTTTGCTCGCCGACACGCTGGGCCAGGGGTTGCGGGCAATCGATAAGGCAATGCGGCATGTCGCGCTCCTTGATGGATCGGTTCAACCAGCGAGCTGGCGCACCGACTCCTGGCTGAAATCGCGACTGGCCTGCACCAGCATCCGCGTGTAGGCGTGGCTTGCCAGATCCTGGCTGAGCGCCTGACTGTCGAGCAACTCGACGATCTTGCCCTGCTGCATTACCGCTACCCGATCACACAGGTGCGTGACCACACCGAGATCGTGAGTGACCATCAGGTAGGTGAGTTTCTCGCGCCGGCGCAAATCCGCCAGCAAATTGAGAATCTCCGCCTGCACCGAGACATCCAGCGCCGAGGTTGGCTCATCGAGCAGCAACACGCGCGGCTCGAGAATCAGCGCACGGGCAATCGCCACGCGCTGGCGCTGGCCACCGGACAACTGGTGCGGATAGCGAAAACGGTAACTGTCGTTCAGACCGACCTTGAGCAAGATCTCGTTGATCCGGTCGTCCTTGTCGCGCACGCCGTGAATAATCAGCGGCTCACGCAGGGCCGTGTCGACGGTGTGGCGCGGATGCAGCGAACCGTAAGGATCCTGAAACACCATCTGCACCTGACGGAAATGTTCCTTGGGAATCTTGTGCTGCAGCGGCGCGCCGGCAATGCTCAACTCGCCCGTCCAGTGCCGGTACTGCCCGGCCAGGCAGCGCAAAACGGTGGTCTTGCCGGAGCCGGACTCCCCCACCAGGCCGAAGGATTCGCCATCGGCGACACTGAGGTTGACGTCGTGCAGCACCTGATTGAGGGCCGGGCCGGCGCCGAAACTCAGGTTCAGCGCGTGTGCTTGGATCATGGACATGGTCGATTCCTCAGCAAGTCAGCCACAGTGGATCGCGTTGCAACACCGGCAACCGTTCGCGACGATTGTCCATGCTCGGCAACGCCGCCATCAGGCCGCGGGTATAGGGATGTTGTGCATGTTGCAGGTCACCGGCGGCGAGCGATTCGACCACCCTGCCGGCGTACATCACCAACACGCGGTCGCAGTAATTGCGCACGAGGTTGAGGTCGTGACTGACGAAAATCAGACCCATTTCCTGCTGCTCGACCAGCTCCTCCAGCACGTTGAGCACTTGCTGACGCACCGACACATCAAGGGCCGAGGTCGGCTCATCGGCAATGATCACCTGTGGTCGGGTGATGACCATCATCGCGATCATGATGCGCTGACCCATACCACCCGAGACCTCATGCGGGTACAGGTTGTAGACCCGTTGCGGATCACGGATATGCACTTTTTCGAGCATTTCCAGCACCCGCTCGCGGGCCTCGCTGCGGCTGGCCTTGTGGTGCGCCAGATACGCCTCGGCAATCTGATCGCCGACCTTGACCACCGGGTTCAGCGAGTATTTCGGGTCCTGCATGATCATCGAAATGCGCTGACCACGAATCTTCTGCATGACCTTTTCGCCGGCTGACAGCAGATCGACTTCACCGAACTGCATGGCCTTGGCGGTGATCCGCGCACTGGCCGGGTGCAGCTTCAGCAGGCTGCGACCGACCGTCGATTTGCCCGAGCCCGACTCACCGACAATGGCGAGTTTTTCCCGCCCGAGGGTGAAGGACACGTCGCGCACGGCATGGGTTTCTTTCTGAGCATTGACGAAGCGCACATTGAGCCCTTCGACGTTCAATTTGATTGCAGACATACAGCCTCCGATTACTCGCTGCGCGGATCAAGAATGTCCCGCAGGCCGTCGCCCAACAGGTTGAAAGCCAGGCTGACCAACATGATCGCGGCCCCCGGAACAGCCACCAGCCACCAGCACTCGAGCATGTAGCGGCGCCCGGTGGAAATCATCGCGCCCCACTCCGGCGACGGCGCCTGCGCACCGAGGCCGAGAAAGCCCAAAGCCGCTGCGGTGAGGATGATCCCGGCCATGTTCATGGTCAGGCGGATGATTACCGACGACATGCACATCGGCACAATGTGCCGCAGAATGATTCGCGTGGACGAAGCCCCTTGCAGCTCGACCGCCACAACGAAGTCAGCCTTGCGCAACGACAGGGTTTCCGCCCGCGCCAGTCGCGCAATCGGCGGCCACGACGTCAGCGCAATCGCTACCACCGCGTGTTCCAGGCCCGGACCAAGCGCAGCGATAAACGCCAGCGCCAGCACCAGGCTGGGGAAGGAAATGAAGATGTCGGTCAGGCGCATGAACACCGTGTCGACCACACCACCGTAGTAGCCGGAAACGGTGCCGATAAACAGGCCGATCGGGCCGACGATCACGGTCACCAGGGTGATGATGTACAGCGTGATGCGCGAGCCGTAGACCAGCCGACTGAAGATATCCCGGCCGTATTCATCGGTACCGAACCAGTGGGCGGCGCCCGGCGCCTGCAGGGCATTGGCGAGGTTCTGCGCGACCGGATCATGGGTGGCGATCCATGGCGCAAACAGCGCCACCACCACCAGCACCAGCGCGACCAGCAATCCGGCCAGGGTCATCGGGTTGCGCAACAAGTGCCGCAAGACTTTCAGGGCACTTTTGCAGAAGGCGTCGAAGCTGGATCCGGGGGTACGATCCGACCGCCGCTTGGCGCTCGAATCAGTAGAAGACATGTTGGCAATCATGGGCATGTTCTCGGATTGAATTCAGGATCACCCGGCGCGTACGCCGACGCACCGGGCAGCGTTCAGCGTTGTTTGTAGACACCCAGATACCGCGTCGCCTCGGCATCATCACCGGCGAAGCCCTTGACGTCGGCGGCGCTGACCACGGTGTCGGTCATCTGCGAAATCATCATGATCGGGCCGACCTGCTCGTCGTAGATTTTCTGTGCCTGGTGATACAGGTTCAGGCGCTGGCCGGCATCGCGTTCGACCCCAGCCTGATCAATCAGGCTATTGAGCTGCGGGCTGAAAAACGACGCGCGCCAGCCCTGGAAATTCGGCAGGCCGGCGTCATCGCTGTTGTTGGGGTTGTAGGCAAACGTGCGCAGGCTGAAATACGGATGCGGATAGCGCTCGGCCCCGCGCGCAACGATGATGTCGAAGTTGCGCGCGCGCATGGCGCCGTACACCTGGTTGCCAGTGCCGTTGACGATACTGGCCTTGATCCCGCCCTCGGCCAGCGTCGCTTGCAGGCGCGCGGCGATGTCGATGAAGGGCGGCTCTGACAATGTGCGAATGGTCGTGCTGAAGCCGTCCGGATAACCCGCTTCGGCGAGGAGTTTTTTCGCCTTGGCGACGTCCATGTGATAACCCGGATCCGGCAGGCGCGCCGCCAGACCGAGTTGCATCGGCTGCTGATTCAGCTGGCCGTAATACGGCATCACCTGTTCGTCGAGGCCCTTGTAGTCGATCAGGTTGCGCACCGCTTCGCGCACTTTGGGGTTGGCAAATTCAGGCTGCTTCATGCTCAGCGCGACGTAGTACAGGGTGCCGCGCGGCAGTGACTGCACGTGGATTTTGTCCGAACCGTCGATGGCGCGGATATCCGGTGCGGCCATGCCATACGCCAGATCGAGGTCTCCGCGTTCCAGCATCAGACGCAGCGACTGTGATTCGGTCATGTGCCGCACCACCACCCGTTTGAGCTTGGCGGCACCGCCCCAATAACCGTCGAACCGGGTCAGCAACAGCGAGTCGTTCGCGGTCCATTTGCTCAGCACAAAGGGGCCGCTGCCGGCCTCGTTGGTCACCAGCCAGTTAGCACCGAGGTCAGCGTTTTTCTCATGCGCCAACGCTGTTTTGCGGTCAATCACCACCGCGCTCGGCGAGATCGCCAGCGAGTCGATCAATAGCAGTGGATCCATGGTTTGCGGCAAGTCGATAACCAGCGTGTGGGCATCGCTGGCGCGGATCAGTGACTGAATGTTGTCGACGTTATAACCGTAGGCTTTCCAGGTCGTGGCCAGGCCGAAATTGAGTTTCATCACCCGGTACAGCGACCAGGCCACGTCTTCAGCGGTCAGCGGATTGCCGGAGTGAAACTTCACGTCCTGGCGCAAATGAAAGGTTACCTGCTTGCCGTCGTCGCTGATCGTCCAGCGCTCGGCCAGTTGCGGCAAATGCTTTTCCGGATTGCCCTGATCTCGCTTGACCAAGGTGTCGTAAAGATTGGCATTGACGCCGGAAGCGTCGAGGCCCGGCGCGTTGGCTGGATCGATGGAAAACAGGTTGACCATGCTCATGCCGACGATCAGTTGATCGGCCGGCGTCTTGGCGCTGGCCTGGGTCATCGGCACCAGCGCCAGGACCGCTGCCAACAGGCCAGCGTGCAGTTTGGTAAATGCAGTCGTCATTGAAAAATCCTTCTTTTTATAATTTTTAGTGCTGCTGCCAAGCGTGTTAACGGGTGCGCGGATCGAAGACCTTGTACAAGGCATCGCTGATCAGGTTGAGCGCGACAAAAATCAAACCGATCACCAGCACACAGCCCATCACCGCGTTCATGTCGCCGAGCATCAGGCTGCTGGTCAGGTACTGGCCGAAACCCGGCCAGGCAAAGACCGTTTCGATCAGCACCGCGCCTTCGAGCAGCGAGCCGTAAGCCAGCGCCACCACCGTCAGCAGTTGCACGAGGATGTTGCGAAAGGCGTGACCCCAGACCACCTGGCGGCGCGACAACCCCTTGACCCGAGCGGTGATGATGTATTCCTGAGACAGTTGCTCGAGCATGAAGCTGCGCGTCATCCGACTGATGTAAGCCACCGAGTTCAGCCCGAGGATCAGCGCCGGCAAAACGATGTGGCGCAAGGCGCTGGCGAAGGCTTCCCAATCACCGGCCAGGCTCGAATCGATCAGCAACAGCCCGGTGACTTCGGGCACCATGCCGTCGTACGCCAGGTCGATGCGACCGGCGCCCCCAGCCCAGCCGAGCCAGGCGTAAAACACCAGCAAGCCCATCATGCCCAGCCAGAAAATCGGTGTGGAATAGCCGAACAGGGTAATCACTCGCGCGACATGATCGCCCAGTCGCCCTTGATTACTCGCCGCGCAAACGCCCAGCGGCAAACCGATCAGCACACCGAAGAGGATGGCCAGGGTCGCCAGTTCGATGGTGGCCGGAAACACCCGGCGGATGTCATCGAGCACCGGGTGCCCGGTCAGCAGCGCGTTGCCGAAATTGCCGTGCAGCAAGTCATTGAGGTACAGGCCGAACTGGGTCCAGATCGGCTTGTCCAGCCCCATCGCCCGGTACACCTGATCGTAGGTCGAACTGTCGGCGTCCGGCCCGACCACCGCCAGCACCGGATCGAGCGGCATCACCCGACCGATGATAAACGTCAGCGCCAACAGGCCCAGTAACGTCACCAGCACCGTGCTGGCACGCCGCGCAGTATTGGAGGCGCGGGCTCCCATGGCAGAGGCAGTCATAACAAACATAGTCAGCTCCTGATAAAACGGTCACCGGTGCACCCGGCACGCGAAGTTCATCCGTGCATTTCAGCGTTTTTTGTAGACGTCTTTGTAGCGCGTGGTCGCGGCCGTGTGCCCTTGGAAATCGGCAACATCGGCGTAGACCAGCACCGTATCGGTCATCTGCGAGACCGGCAGAATCGCGCCCACTTGCTGATCGAGTTGCTGCTGGATGTCCTGATACTGCGCCTGCTGTTTCTGCGCATCGGGCTCGACTTCGGCACTCTCGATCAACTGATTCAACTCGGGACTGTAGAACGAAGTGCGCCAGCCCTGAAAGTTGCTCAGTTTGGCTTCGTCACGGTTATCCGGGTTGTACACCAGCGTGCGCAGGCTCGAATGGGGATGACGTTCGGCGCCGCCACCGCCACGGCCGACGATGATGTCGAAACTGCGCTCACGCATGGCGCCGTATATCTGGTTACCGGTGCCGGTGATGATGCTGGCTTCGATCCCGGCCTGCGCCAGCGTCGATTGCAGGTTGGAGGCGATGTTGATGAACGGCGGTTCGGCCAGCACGCGGATGCTGGTCTTGAACCCGTTCGGGTAACCGGCGTGAGCGAGAAGTTTTTTTGCCTCATCGACATTCAGTCGATAACCGGGATCCGGCAGGCGCGCGACCAGTCCCAACGGCATCGGCCGTTGATTGATCACGCCGTAGTGCGGCATGACGGTCTGGTTGATGCCCTGGTAGTCGATCAACGAGCGCACGGCTTTGCGCACGCGCGCGTCGGCGAACATCGGCTGCTTCACACTCAGTGCGACGTAATACAGCGTGCCGCGTTGCAGGGTTTGCGTGCGGACTTTGTCGCTTTTCTGCAAGGCCTGGATGTCCGGCGCCGACATGCCTTTGGCGATGTCAAGGTCACCGCGCTCAATCATCAGACGCAACGACTGCGACTCGGTCATGTTGCGCATGACGATGCGCTTGAGCTTGGCCGGGCCGCCCCAGTAACCGTCGAAACGGCTCATCAGAATCACGTCGTTGGCGCGCCAGTCATTGAGCACAAAGGCACCACTGCCGGCGGCGTGCGTCACCAGCCAGGCGGCGCCCAGGTCATTGTTCTTCTGATGCTCGAGGACTTTTTTGCGGTCGAGAATGAAGGCGCTTGGCGAGGTCGCCAGCGTGTTGAGCACCAACTGCGGATCGGTGGGGCGCGGCAATTCAATGACGAAGGTATTGGCATCGGTCGCGCGCATCGAACGCTCGACATTGTCGGCAGTAAAACCGTAAGCCTTCCAGGTCGACGCCAGTGCGAGATTGAGTTTGAGCACGCGCTGCAACGACCAGGCGACGTCTTCGGCGCTCAACGGGTTACCCGATTGAAATTGCACGCCCTGACGCAGATTAAAGGTCAGGGTCTTGCGGTCGTCGCTGACTTGCCAGCGCTCGGCCAGTGCCGGCAACAGCTGATCCGGCGCAGCGACGTCTTGCACCAGCAACATGTCATAGAGATTGGCATTGATCTCCGACACGTCCAGACCGGTGGCCGCCGCCGGGTCGAGGGACAGCAGATTGATCATGCTCATGCCGACGATCAATTGATCGGCCGGGGTTTTGGCATGGACGACAGGTAGCGCGGTCACCGTCAGGGTAGCCGCCAGAACCCGCGCCCACAGCGAAGGAAGAATGTTCATAGCGAGAGTGCCTTTCTTATATTTATAGGGCTCTCGGACAGCCCGGCATGCACCGGGCAGCCCGCGTACACGTCAGAAGCTTTTAAGCGTGTTCATCTCGATGAAGTTGAAGTCGATGTCTTCGCCCAGACCTGGCAGGTCGGACAAATGCACAAAACCGTCGCTGTCCATCGGGTCGACCAAGCGTTTGAGGTACGCCGGCACCTCGTCGTAATCCAGGTACGGGTGCAACAAGCCGCGCTCGTACCAGGTGCAGTTCTTGATCGCGCCGACCACCGTCAGGTTGGCTGCGCCGTTGCCATGGATTTCGCAGTCCATGCCAAACGACTCGGCCATGTGCGCGACTTTCAGGCAAGGCCCGATCCCGCCGACCCCGGCGACGCCGGCACGCAGGATGTCGCAAACGTCGTGCTTGACCCAACTTGCCCGACTCAGGTGTTTGCCGGACAAGGTTTCCGGGCCAAGTACCGGAATGTCCAGTTGCCCCGCCAGCCAGGCATAGGATTCGGCGGACTCTTCCATCATCGGCTCTTCGAACCAGGCGAAGTCGAGTTTTTCCAGTTCGCGTCCGATGTACAGCGCTTCGGTGCGGCTGTACCAGTGATAACCGTCGAGCATCAAGGCGATGTCCGGGCCCACCGCTTCGCGCACTGCCGCACAAGCTTTGACGTCAATGCGCGGGCTCGGTGCGAACGAGACCGGCGGCATCCAGGTGTGCAACTTGATCGCCTTGTAGCCGCGCTTGACCAGCGTTTCGGCAAAGCGTCCGTAGTCCTCCGGCGTCGCCAGGCCCTCAGGCAATTCATCGCCGCACATGGTTGAGCCGTATGCCGGCACCTTGTCGCGAAAACCGCCAATCAATTTATGCACCGGCACGCCGAGCTTGCGCCCCGCCCAATCCCACAACGCCTGCTCGACCAAGGCCAGCGCGCGATCAGTCAACTGGCTGGCGCTGCCACGCTGCCAGTGCGCCAGGTCATGCCAGATCTTTTCGCGATCAAAGGCGTTCTGCCCGACCAGCACCTTGCGCACAAAACCATCCAGCACATAAGGACGGATCAGCTCCGGCGCACCGAGGGCGTAACCCTCCTTGCCGTCTTCGGTCTGGATGCGCAGCAACGCCATTTGCGCCTGACTGACATCACCGGGATGAGCATGACCGGCGCTGTCGACTGCGCGGCGGGTGGGATAGGAAAAAACCTGGACGTTGACTGCTGTGATTCTCATGGACGTCTTGAGCCTTCTTATTGGATTTGTGACAGGAGTGTCGTCGGTTGCGATCGATCATAGGTCATCGTACAACACTTGAAAAGACCCAATAACTCTTCTTCGAATCGAAGCCTTTCCGGCTAAACGTCCAGCAAAGCGCCATATTTAAAGATGACTGCGGAATAACATGACTTGCTTTAGACCACTATTCACAGGGCATTTATGTATCAACATGTTTCTAAACCAGCATAATCACGTAGACGAGTCATCTTGTCGTACGATAACTTATATCTGCGCCTCAAATGAGAGCCATACGCAACATCGCGGTGCCTGTAGTACTCGTCAAACGACCCTAACAAAAACAAAAAAGAAGACCGTATGAACACCACCCTTCGCACGCTCGTCACTGTCGCGGCCCTCGGCCTGCCCTTCGCTGTCAACGCTGACTCTGCCAGCCTCAACTACCGCCACCAGTACACCGAGGAGGACAGCGCCCACGCCGACCGAATCAAGCTCAATTACCGCCTGGACAGTGGACTGGGGTTTGAGGCGGAGATGAAATACCGCACGGCCGGTGACCGCAAAGATGTCGCCTACGACAACATGGTCAACAACGGCCATGAGTTCACGGTGAGCTACAACTACAAGCTCAGCGCGCAGTCGACGCTGACCCCGGCGTTTCAGATGGACAGCTCCAAGGATGCGACCGCCTACAAGTTCGGCCTCAAGTACAACTACAAAATCGACGACGCCTTTTACGTAGCGACGCGCTATCGCCTGGACCTGCGCAAACTCGATCGCGATCAGGTCAACAAAGACATGCCCGATCACTACAAGGATGACCAGACCACCCACCGCTTCGAAGGCTGGCTCGGCTACACGCCAGCCAACAAGTGGGCTTACGAATATCAGTTCATCTATTTCAAGACCGACTACATCCGCTACGACAACAAGAAGAGCGACTACGAACAGAACCTGATCGTCAAATACAAGCTCACCAAACAATGGGCGCCCTTCATGGAAATCGGCGACATCAAAGTCGAGTCCACCTCACCCGACCGCCAGGCTCGCTGGCGTCTGGGCGTGCAATACAACTTCATGTAAACAGCACGCCGCTTTTGCCTGGCGAGCGCGCATCGCTTGTCAGGCAGGCACCCCGCCGCCCACCCTCTTCACCACCGCGTAATGGAAGACCCGACCATGACCACACAAACCACGCAGGCCAAACCCTTCAACCGTATTCTGCTGACCGGCGCCGCCGGTGGGCTCGGCCAGATTCTGCGCGAAACCTTGCAGGTTCACGCCGACACCGTCCGTTCTTCGGACATCAGTGCGATGGCGCCAAGCCGCGGCGCACATGACGAAGTGATCAACTGCAATCTGAGCGACAAGGCCGCTGTCGCCGCGCTGGTCGAGGGCGTCGATGCCATCGTGCATTTGGGCGGGATCTCGGTGGAGCGATCCTTCGAAGAAATTCTCGAGGCGAATATTCGCGGCACCTTTCATATCTATGAGGCCGCGCGCCTGCACGGGGTCAAGCGCATCGTGTTCGCCAGCTCCAACCACGTCACCGGCTTCTACTCGCAGGACGAACAGATCGACGCCCATTCGCCGCGTCGCCCGGACGGTTATTACGGTTTGTCGAAGGCTTACGGCGAGGACCTGGCAACGTTCTATTTCCACCGCTATGGCATCGAAACAGTGAGCCTGCGCATCGGTTCCTCATTCCCCGAACCGCGCAACGTGCGCATGCTGGCGACCTGGTTGAGCTATACCGATCTGCAGCACCTGATCGCCCGCGCACTGCTGGCCAGCGATGTCGGGCACAGCGTGGTGTACGGGGTGTCCGCCAACCGTGATCAGTGGTGGAACAACCGGCACGCCGCGCACCTGGGCTTTGCGCCGCAGGACAGCTCCGAAGCCTTTCGCACAAAGGTCGAACAACAACCGGCACTCGCTGCCGACCACCCGGACCGCTTGTACCAGGGCGGCGCCTTTACCGCTGCAGGTCCGTTTGAAACGCCGGCGCAGACGCGCTCATGAGTGCCGAACTGATTGTCGATGCGCGCAACGCCACCGGTGAAAGCCCGGTCTGGCAAGCCGACGAGAACGCCTTGTATTGGGTGGATATTCCGGCCGGCCGTTTGCATCGCTGGCAGCTCGATGGCCAGACCGACTGCTGGCAGGCGGACGAAATGCTCGCCTGTATCGCCCGCAGCGAAGCAGGACATTGGCTGGGCGCGCAGGAAAGTGGCCTGTTCAAACTGCGCCCGCAGGCTGACGGACGTCTGGCTGCGGAAAAGCTCATCGGCGTCGAGCACGCCCGCCCGCGCATGCGCTTCAATGATGGTCGCTGCGATCGTCAGGGACGCTTCTGGGCCAGCTCGATGCCAACCGCGATGGGTGCCGAGGCGGTCGGCGCGCTGTATCGATATGACGCGCAAAACCCGAATGATGCATCGGTGCTGGCGCCGCAACTGGAGGAACTCGTGGTGCCCAACGGCCTGGCGTTCAGTCCCGACGGGAGCATCCTGTATCTGTCCGATTCGCACCCGAGTCGGCAACTGATCTGGGCCTTCGATTACGACATCGATAACGGCACGCCGCACAACCGCCGCTTGTTCGTCGACATGAACGATCACCCCGGGCGACCGGACGGAGCTGCCGTGGATTCACACGGCTGCTACTGGATCTGCGCGATTGATGCCGGCCTGGTGTTGCGCTTTACCCCGCAGGGGAAACTGGATCGCGCGCTGCCGGTACCGGTAAAGAAACCGACGATGTGTGCCTTTGGCGGCCCTCGGCTCGACACCCTGTTTGTCACCTCGATTCGCCCGCAAGGCATCGACCTCGCCGATCAGCCACTGGCGGGCGGAGTCTTTGCCCTCAACCCGGGCGTTCAAGGCCTGCCCGAACCCAAGGCCCGCGCCTGAGGCTTCAGACGTTCAACGCCGCCGCGTCTGCAGCTTCGTAGGCCCGGCGCAGACGCTCGCGGCTGTTGGACAGATGCAAACGCATGGCTGCGCGTGCGGCGTCGGAATCACGCCGGACAATCGCAATGTAAATGTCTTCATGCTCGCGACTGAGGCGCTCCAGATAGGGCTCCTTGCGGTCATTCTCCAAACGTTTGGAATGCAGGCGTGTGCGCGGCAGAATGTTGGCGCCCAGGTGCAGCATGATGTCGGTGAAATAGCGGTTGCCGGTGGCCAGCGCAATTTGCTGGTGGAACTGGAAATCCGCCGACACGGCGTAGTCGACACTGACGGCGCGGGAATTGATGGCGTCCAGCGAATCACGCATCAGTTGCAACTGCTCATCGGTACGCCGCGCACATGCCAGGCCAGCGGCCTCGACCTCCAAAGTGATGCGCAATTCAAGCACCGCCAAGACATCCTGAAGCGTGACGATGCTGTCCGGATCAATGCGAAAACCGCTTGGGCTGGGTATGTCCTGAACAAAGGTGCCGATACCGTGACGGGTCTCCACCAGGCCCGCTGCCTGCAGACGCGATATCGCCTCGCGCACGACCGTGCGACTGACGCCGTGCTCGGCCATGACCTGAGATTCAGTCGGCAGCTTCGTCGCGCGCGCGAGTTCGCCGCTGCAAATGCGTCGGGACAGCTCGGTGACCAGGTCCTCCGCCAGGCTGCGATGCCGACGACGAACATTGGGTGTGGCGTTGGGTCTGTCCATCAGCAACAAAAATCTCGAATTTTCGAATAATTACGCATCATAGCCCATTCAGTTGTACGACAACGCACCAGTTCAATGATAGGATTTCTCATGCAGCGGACGTTCGATTCGCTGCAATGGCGATAAGGACGTCCGCTCGAGAAACACGTCGAAATTTCGCGTGTAAAACACTCAAGTTAATCAAGGATCTGATTACTCATGACAAAACCAACAACCTTCACGGCCTGCAAGCTGGCCAGCGCCATCGTCGGCAGCCTGCTGTTTTCCAGCCTGCCCGCACAAGCGGCCGATATCTGGCTGGATGTTGCAACGACTGGCTGGGCCACGCAAAACGGTGGCACCAAGGGTGGCTCCAGAGCGGCAGCCAACAACATCTACACCGTGAAGAACGCCGCCGAACTGAAAGCCGCACTCAGCGCTTCGGTCGGCACCAACGGTCGCATCATCAAGATTACCGGGCCTATCGACATCAGCGAAGGCAAAGCTTATACGACGACCGCCGATATGAAAAAGCGCGGCCGTCTGGATATCCCGGGCAAGACTACCATCGTCGGTACGAGCAGCACGGCGGAGATCCGCGAGGGTTTCTTCTATGCCAAGGAAAACGATGTGATCATCCGCAACATCACCATCGAAAACCCGTGGGATCCCGAGCCGATCTGGGACGCCAATGACGGCAGCGCCGGCAACTGGAACTCCGAGTACGACGGGCTGACCATCGAAGGCGCCAACAATGTGTGGGTCGACCATGTCACCTTCACCGATGGCCGCCGCACCGATGACCAGAACGGCACTGCCAACGGTCGTCCAAAGCAACATCACGACGGCGCACTGGACGTGAAAAACGGTGCCAACTACGTGACCATTTCCTACTCGGCGTTCAAATCGCACGAGAAGAACAACCTGATCGGTTCCAGCGACAGCCGCACCACCGATGATGGCAAGCTCAAGGTCACGATCCACAATACCCTGTTCGAAAACATCTCCGCCCGCGCGCCACGCGTTCGCTTCGGCCAGGTGCATCTGTACAACAACTATCACGTGGGCAGCACCAGCCATAAGGTCTACCCGTTCAGCTACGCGCACGGTGTGGGCAAGAGCTCGAAGATTTTCTCCGAGAAAAACGCCTTCGAAATCTCCGGCATCAGCGGCTGCGACAAAATCGCCGGCGACTACGGTGGCAGCGCTTACCTTGATCAGGGTTCTACGCTCAATGGCACCTTGCTGACCTGCAAGTGGGGCACCAACATCGGCTGGACCCCGCCTTACAGCTACACCCCGCTGAACGCAGACAAAGTCGCGGCCGACGTTAAGGCCAAGGCTGGCGCTGGCAAGATCTGATTGGTCGATGTAACCGTGTCAATGAAAAGCCCTCGGTGACGAGGGCTTTTTCATGTCTGCTTGAAGCTGGTGCGGGGGTGGAGTTGGAGTTCAGAGAAAATTTTGATTATTCATTGCCCGGACTGGCTCCTTCGCGAGCAGGCTCGCTCCCACAGGGTTTGATGTTGTTAATACAATTGACCTCACACCACAGAACACTGTGGGAGCGAGCCTGCTCGCGAAGGGGCCCGATCAGACACCATAAAAACCGGCTACTGGACCAATTGATTGATCTCAATGATCGGCAACAACACCGCCATCACAATCACCAGCACCACCCCGCCCATCACCACAATCATCAGCGGCTCCAGCAATGCCGTCATGCCCATCGCCCGGCGTTCGATATCTCGCGACAGGGTTTGCGCTGCGCGCTCAAGCATCGGTGGTAGCGATCCGGTTTTTTCGCCGCTGGCGATCAGGTGAATCAGCACCGGCGGAAACACGTTCTCCACGCGTAATGCAGCGGCAAGGTTCACGCCTTCACGCACCTTGGCCGTGGCTTCAGTGACACTCAAACTCAAGCGGTCGTTGGACAAGGTCTGCCGCGCCGCCTCCAGCGCACGCAACAACGGCACCCCGGCGCCGCCAAGAATCGCCAACGTCGAGGCAAAACGTGCGGTGTTCAGGCCCAGAATGAAACGCCCGAACAGCGGCAACTTCAGCACGCGATGATGCCAACTCAAACGTGCCGCCGGATTGCGCAGGTACAGGCGCCAGCTCCAGAACGCCCCTGCGATAATCGCCGCACACAACCAGCCCCACGCCCTTATGAAATCACTGGCGTTGAGCATCGCCAACGTCAACCCCGGCAAGTCCTGCCGCGCCTGAGAAAACGCGCTGACCACCTGCGGCACCACGTAACTGAGCAGGAAAATCACGATACCGATCGACACCAGACCAACCACGCCCGGATAGATAAACGCCGTGAGAATCTTGCCGCGCAGGTTGTTGCGTTCCTCGATGTAATCCGCCAGCCGTTCCATCACCTGCGCCAGATCGCCGGACTCTTCCCCTGCGGCGATCAATGCACGGTAGATCTCCGGAAAGTCCCGTGGTCGCGCCGCCAACGACTCGGCCAGACGCATGCCGCTGCGCACATCCGCACGCACGGCGCTAAGGGTGTGGGCGATGTGCTTTTTCTCGGCCTGCTCGACCGTGGCACTGAGCGCCGCTTCCAACGGCAGACTCGCGCCCAACAGACTCGCCAATTGCCGCGTAGCCCACGCAAGGTCGTTGTCTGAGAGCTTGGCGCTGAACAGTCCGCCACCACCGTGACTGGCGACGTTGCTTTCCTTGTGCACCGACAACGCGGTCAATCCACGCCCGCGTAATGTTGTGAAAGCGGCGCTTTGGCTGTCCGCCTCAAGATGCCCGGATTCTATCTTGCCGGTCGCATCGGCAGCTTCAAAACGATAGCGATTCATCAGGCGTCCCGTGTCACACGGAGGATTTCTTCAGGCGCGGTGGCGCCGCTGCGGATCCAGCGTTCGCCGTCCTCGCGAAGGCTGAACATCCCGGCCTTGGCGGCTGATGCGCGCAAGGCCTGCTCCCCTGCCCCTTGGTGAATCAGCGTGCGGATGTCGTCGTCGATGCAGAATAATTCGTGAATGCCGGTGCGGCCGCTGTAGCCGGTTTGATTGCACGCTGCACAACCGACCGGGCGCCAGGTGCCGGGCGCGGTGGGGTCTTCTTCCTTGCATTGATTGCACAGCCGCCTCACCAGTCGCTGCGCCAAAACCCCGAGCATTGAAGACGCCAGCAGAAACGGCTCGACGCCCATGTCGATCAAGCGGTTGACCGCCGACACTGCGTCATTGGTGTGCAAGGTTGCCAACACCAAATGCCCGGTCAGCGACGCCTGCACGGCGATTTGTGCTGTTTCCAGATCACGGATCTCGCCGATCATGATGATGTCCGGGTCTTGCCGCAGAATCGCCCGCAGCGCCAGGGCGAAGGTCATGTCGATCTTGGCGTTGACCTGAATCTGGCTGATCCCCGGCAAGTCGTATTCCACCGGGTCTTCCACGGTGAGAATGTTGCTGGTACTCGCGTCGAGCCGCGCCAATGCCGCGTAGAGGCTGGTGGTTTTGCCGCTGCCGGTGGGCCCGGTGACCAGCACGATGCCGTGGGGCTGGCGGATCAGGTGATCGAGTTTGGCCAACACCTGCGCGTCCATGCCGAGGGTTTCCAGATGCAGACGCCCGGCCTGCTTGTCGAGCAGACGCATCACCACCCTTTCGCCATGACCGGTGGGCACCGTGGAGACACGAATATCGATCGGCCGCCCGGCCACGCGCAAGGCGATGCGGCCGTCCTGCGGCAGGCGTTTCTCGGCGATGTCGAGCTGCGCCATGATCTTGATCCGCGACACCAGCGCACCGTGCAACGCCTTGCGCGGCGAGACCACGTCACGCAGGGTGCCGTCGACGCGATAGCGCACCACCGAATGGGTTTCGAACGGTTCGATGTGAATGTCGCTGGCCTCGTCGCGCGCCGCTTGGGTGAGCAAGGCGTTGATCATGCGAATCACCGGCGCGCCGTCCTGGGTGTCGAGCAGGTCGGTGATTTCCGGCATGTCCTGCATCAGCCGATCGAGATCAACTTCGTTTTCCGCAGCCCCAACCACCGCCGCTGCACTACCAGTGTCGGCATAAGCGCTGGCAAGCAAGCCATCCAGTTCATCGTCGCGCACCCGCTGAATCGTGGTCGCACCAAACTGCCGCCGCGCCTCGCTGATCGACCAGCCCGGCGTCGACGGGCACACCGTCAGCACGCCATCGCACAACAGAATGCGCTGTGCCTTGGCCCAGGCGTAGGGCAATGCACTCATTGGATCGGCACCGCTTTGATGGTTGCGCGCGGACCCGCCCCAGGTAAAACCGCCGGCACACCTTGCGCCGCCGTCGGCAACTGCGGCGCCTGCATGTCCGGCATCGCCCAGCTGCGTTCAGGCTGCAAACCGCCCTGCGCACGGCGCATGAAGTCGTAGCGGTTGAGGGTAATGCTGCGCCCCGCCTCGCTGTCGCGGATGATGTAAGGCCGCAGGAATACCATCAGGTTGGTCTTGGTAATCGCCCGGCGTTCGTTGCGAAACAGCGCGCCAATCCCCGGCAGGCTGCCGAGCCACGGCACCGCGTCATTGCTCTGGCTGTAACCGTCCTGCAGCAAGCCGCCAAGGACCATGATCTGGCCGTCGTCGAGCAAAATGCTGGTGTCGATCGCCCGTTTGTTGGTGACGATGCCCGCAGAATTGGCACTGGCCGAAGCGCGCTCATCAATGCTGCTGACTTCCTGATAGATATCGAGCTTCACCGTGCCGCCCTCGGAAATCTGCGGGCGCACATTGAGCTTCAGGCCAACCTCTTCACGGGTCACGGTCTGGAACGGGTTGTTGCTGGTGCCGCCACCGCCCGTGACATAACTGCCGCTGACAAACGGAATGGTCTGGCCAACAAAAATACTCGCCGCTTCGTTGTCGAGGGTCAGCAGGTTCGGCGTCGACAGCACGTTGGTGCCGCCCTTGCTCTTCAACGCCCGGGCCAGCACTTTCAGGTCGAGTATTTTGCCGATGCCGGGGATGTCGACGGTGCCGTTGACGTAGCCCAGATTCAAACCCTGCGGCAGTACGTCAATGCTGGTCTTGCCGTTGGTGTTGATCCCCGAACCACCCAGATTCGCCCCGCCGATCACGCCATTGCCGCCGAGGTTACCGGTCTGCCACTGCACACCGAACTCGCTGGCATCGTCCTCGCCGACTTCGACGATCAGGCTTTCGATCACCACTTGCGCGCGGCGCTGGTCGAGCAGATCGATCACCTCGCGCAGGTTGCGATACAACGGCTCCGGCGCAGAAATCAGCAAGGTATTGGTGGTGGCGTCAGCCTGAATGGTCACACCGCCGGCACTGAAGGCGACGTTCTGTTCGCTGCTCTGCGCACCGCCGCTGCCGCTTGTGCTACCACTGCTGCCCTGGGCGTAACTGCCGCCCGTGCTGCCGCTGCTGTTAGTCGATGTAGTGCCGCTGCTTTGCGTACCGCTCTGGCCATTCTGCCCAGCGTTGCCACCGGTACTTGCGCCCATGGCACTGAGCACCGAACGCGCACTGTCACTGGTGCCGCTGTCACTCTCGCCCGTGAGCAAACCGCGCAAGGCCTGCGCCAGTTTCGCTGCCTGCGCATTACGCAGATAAACCACGTGCAGATTGCTCGGATTGCTCTGCGCGTTATCCAGTTTGTAGATCAGGTTGCGCGCCAGTTCCGTGCGCTCCGGGCTACCGGCGCGAATGATGATGGTGTTGGAACGCGGATCACCAATCACCGCAATTTTCTGCGTCGGATCATTGCCCGGAGCATCGAGCAAATCCGCGACCATCGGCGCGATGTCAGCGGCGATGCCGTTCTGAATCTGCACCACATCCGTATCGATCGCACTCGGCGAATCAATGCTCGCAATCAACTGCGCAACACGGGTCAGGTTCTCCGCGTAATCGGTGATGACAATGGTGTTATTGCCCGGATAGGCATTGATCGGATTGTTCGGCGAAACGATCGGCCGCAGCACCGGAATCAGGTTCACCGCGTTTTCGTATTGCAGGCGAAACGTGCGCGTGAGCATGCCGTTGCCGGCCGGTTTGTCGGCACTGTAAATCGGCCCGCCGAGCAACTTCGCATCCGCCTCCGGCACCACCTGCGCCACACCGCCCACATCAACCACACTGAAACCCTGCATGCGCAACGCCGCCAACAACATGTCGTAAGCCTGCCGCGCCGGCACCTGACCTTCCGAGACCAGCGTCAACGTACCCTTTACCCGAGGGTCGACCAGAAACTGCTGCCCGGTCGAACGCGCTAACGCGCGCACCACCGCTTGAATATCCGCGTCGACAAAATTCAGCGTCACCGGTTGATCGCCCAAAGGATTGCTCGGCAACGCAATGCCCGACGAGGCGGCCCCACTGCGCGCACTCTTGCTGATGTTGTGCAATTGCTTCGGCGCCGGTCGCGCCTGCGCCTGTGCGCGCTCGCGGTCGAGCACCGCGTCGCCGCTGCGCTGGGTGTTGGCCAGAGGTCGACCGAGTTCACTGTCGACCAGCAACGGCGGCTGGTTCTGCGGCGTGGTGGTGTTGCTGCACGCGCTCAGTGCCAACAACAGAAACGGCGCGGCCGTACGTACATAATTGGAACCTGACCACTTCATGAAGCTTCCTTAGCGCCCTGCGCCTGATCCATGCGAACGGTTCCCGACAGATTGCCTGCCGTATCATCGACCTTGACCTCACTTGCACGCTGCAAACGAGCCTCGACCACTTCAAGTGAAAACTGCACGGGGTGGATTAACAGCCAGCTGATGACGGCATCAGCGGGCGCATCCTCGAACGTCAACTGCCAAGCGGTGCCAATTGCCTGCAGTTGGTAGTGACCAAGCAGCCCGCTGCCATCGAGAGATTGCTGCAATGACCGCTCGACGTTTTGCCCAATGGGCGCTGTTGCCACCTCGCGCAACAACAGATCCAGCGCTTCGGCCTGGCCACGCAACTTCGGCGTTTCGGTCTGCCAATGCTCAATCTTTTTCAGCGGTGGCTGGACGAGCAGCAGCCAGATCAGCACGCCCCCAATCATCAATGCGGTGCCCGCAACCAGGCGTTTTTCGCGCAAGCTCAGCGGCGTCCAATGCCGATGAATCTGTGCACACAACAGCAGCCAGCGAGCCCGATAGATCGCCAGTAGGTTATTCATCGTCGCTGTCCATGACGGCATCGTCCTCAACCGCTGCAGCCTCAACCTGCGGGCTGAAAATCCACACGTTGTCTTCGCGTCTGGCGACCAACCCTGCCTGCGTCAGCGCTCCCGGCAAAGCGCCGTCGGCGGGTGCCTGCGCAGTATCGGCAGCCAACTCCAGCTGCAAACGTCCCTGCTCATAGGTCATGCGCTGGACGCTGCCTGCCATAAACGGCAGCGCGCTCGCGGCGTGTTGCACCAGGTAGGCAAACCCGTGATTCGCGTCGGCCGTCACACCACTGTGCCGGGCTGCCAATTGCTGGCGAGCCTGCTGCAACGGATTGAGGATCACCGGTAACTCTGGAAAAGCCTGCTTTACCCGCTGGCTCATTTGCACCTTGAGCTGCTCGCCCTGGGTCACTTCACGGGCCGCGTAAAGGTTCAGCCCCGACACCCAGATCGCGATCGCCAAGGCGCAACAGAAGACGGCCTTGCCCCAACCTCGAGCGGGGCCGGCAGCCTTGCCGATGCCTGCATGCAACCCCCATCCCGGCGCAACGCCACACCAGCGCTGCTCCGCAGGTCGTGGTTCGACGACTGTTGCAGGAGCACCCGCGCCGATCCACTGCAAGTCGCGACCACTGGCGACAAATTCATCCAGACGCTCCTGCGCCAAGGGTTCTACCGAAGCCTGCGCACGGCTGAAGCGCAGCAGCAATTGCCCGTCCAATACACTCGCGCTGACCTGCCCCTGCGCTGGCACCGGCAACGCATAAGGCGCCGGGTAAAGGCCTCGCAGCTTCAATCGGTGCTGAGCCAATAACAGCCCGAAACGATCCAGAGATGCCTGCGCGAGCCAGGCCAGCGCCACTTGTCCTGAGACCTCACGAGCACTGTGTGCAACGTACATCTGTTCAGTGCCACCCAGAATCAGCGCCTGCGCGGCACACTTCACCGCCGCCTCGATCTTCACCGGCGCCAGCGGTGGCAACTGCAAACTGGTCAGTACGCTGTCCGCCGGATGCAGAAAAAACTCGACGGGCTGTAACGGCCACTCCTGTTCAATCAGCAACAGCGTACTGATACCGGTCTGACTGACCTGGTCGTGCCGATCCAGGCGCGCAAATTCAACCTCAGAGTCTGAGGTCAAACCCGCCAGCGGCGGCAAGGCGACTCGCAGGCGCGTCATACGCCGAACCTCGACCAGACCACTTTCGGCAGGTCGTCGGCAGGTCGATACAGCAGCGCATCCAGACTGACGCGGCGCTGGTCACGACGCGCGTGTCCGCGCAGCAGAAACCAATCGCTGCTGATGCCGACGTTCAGTCCGTCGACGGTCAGATGCGGCAAGTGCAGACGGTTGACGAAGTCCCCGCGATTGATGAACCACTGGCCACGATCGCGCTCTCCCACCACGGCCCTGGCCTGCGCGAGCGATAAACCCGGTACCACCGCCACCAATACCTCGGCGCTGGCAGTATTACCGTTGACCCAGGTCTTGGCCGGAATCAGGCTGACATACTGATTCAAGCGCCCAAGCAGCTCCTCGTTCATGCCTTCGAGGCCACGTAAATCATCAAGGCTGCGCAACATCGGCTGAGTGGCCGGCAAGGGCCTTTGGCGCGCACTTGGCGACGTCGCACGGACGCCGTCGAAACCCGTCTGCGCCATACTCTGCCCAGCGGCTTGCAGGTCGGGCATTCTCGGGTAGGAGGCAATGACTCGCTGGCTGATGCGCTGGCTGAGGGCAGCATCGATTCCTATCATTTCGCAGAGGCGTTCGAAGCTGCGCAACTGTCCGCCATCGACGCGCTCATTGCTGAGTACATTGCGCAAATTGAACTTGCCCTGCTGATCCTCGATGCGCCCCTCGAAACCGCTCCCCGGCGAATTCAACAAATGGCTTTTGACAGGCTGCGCCCAAGGTTGATCGAGCCGGGTCAGCGCGTCCTGTTGACGCGTGTCCCTGAGCAGTTGCCGACTGAGCTCCAGCCCCGCCAACAGTGCCGCAGCGCCCTGCACGCGAGACTGTTCCGCTTCAAGAGAACGGGTAAAGACGCTCTGCCGGGTGAGCATGCCAGCGGCGATCACCGCAACCACGGCGGCAATCAGCAAGGCGCTGATAATGGCCATGCCGCGCTGTTTCTGTGCATGTGGCGAGGATGATTTCATGGCCGCTCTCAGAGCTGCCAGGAACCAATATCGGCATTGACGCCGTCGCCGTCGGGTTGGCCGTCTGCGCCGAGGGAGAAGATATCGATCTCACCGTTCGCGCCAGGATTCAGATAGTTGTAAGGACGACCCCACGGGTCGTTGGGCAAGCGTTCCAGATAAGAGCGCCAGTTGCTGTTTTTCGCATCCGCCGGACGCTCCACCAACACCTTGAGCCCCTGATTCAACGTCGGGTAAGTGCCGTGGTCGAGGCGATAGAGTTTGAGTGCCTGCATCAGGCCGGCGATGTCTTGTTTTGCCGCAGTGGCTCGGGCCTGATCAGGTCGGTCGAGCACCTTGGGCACGACCATCGCCGCCAGAATGCCGAGGATGACCACCACCACCATGATCTCGATGAGGGTGAAACCCTGCTGACCTCGACGGCCTGCGGACTGAGATTTGACGCGCGCGAAATCCATTTCAACCTTCCTTGGCATGATTACATTCGGCGCGCAGTGTAACAAAAGCCAGTCATCGTACAACAATCATTAACGCACTGTTTTTCTGCACATTCGCCAAAAGACGGGTGTTATTCTGCGGGCCGGTTTCAACCGCAGAGACAAGCATGGAAGCATTGCGCAAGGAGCGAGGTTTCACCCTCATCGAGGTTCTGGTGGCCTTGGCGATCATCGCCGTGGCCATGTCTGCGGCCGTTCGCGTTGCGGGCCTGATGACCCAGAGCAATGGCCTGTTGCGCGATCGCTCGATCGCTTTGCTGGCGGCGCAGACCCGGCTCGCCGAACTGCGCCTGGAGGAAGATTTTGCCCCGGGGCTGAAAACCTTCGAGTGTGATCAAGGTCGCCTGCAACTGCGCTGTGACCAACGCGTGACCCCGAGCGCCGATGGACGACTGCTGCGCGTGACGCTGCTGGTTTCCGATCGCGAACGTCAGGCGCCGCCCCTGGCGCAACTCGAAACCTTACTCGGCCGGCCGCAGGAAAAGCGCCAATGACGCTGCTCAGGGTCGAGTCAGTCGTGGCAGCGATGGGGAGTCTGGCAGCGTGCTGACTTTTAATCGGCTCTGTTCTGCGCCACGCTCGATGACCACCGCATCCTGTTCAATGGCGATCACGCGCACCCCCTGGGTCAGGCGATCACCCACCAGAAAACTGCGCGGCGGACCATCGTTGAGACTTAGAATTGCCACCGCAGCGTGCGCCCCTGCCAGCACTCCGGACACCTTGATATCCAACGGTGCCGGCTGGTTGGAAAACCACTGCAAAGCCGCTGTGTCGGCGCGCGTCGGCAACACTTGGGGTGCCACCGCCGGAACGTGGGATTCGGCCGGCGTCAGCAACAGCGCAGACCAGAACAGCCCCCCTGTCAGCGCCGCGATCAGCGCCGCCGATTGCACAAGCTGCGTTGCGGATAAGCGAAAAGTAAATGCCAAGACCACACCTCCCTGTTGTCCTGCGTCGCAGTCTACAGGACAACATTCGCTTTTCTATCCGGATTGATGGTTCGAATCCGCCATGATGGATTCACAACGAAGGAACGTTGCGGTATGACCAAGGACAGACAAACAGGCTTCACCCTCATCGAATTGATGGTGGTGTTGATCATCATCGGCATTGCCAGCGCCGCCGTCAGCCTGAGTATCAAGCCTGACCCGGCGCAACTGCTACGCAAGGACGCCAATCGCTTGATCCAGTTGCTGCAAATCGCCCATGCCGAAGCCCTGGCCGATGGACGCCCGATCACTTGGCTGGCGGAGAAAAACGGCTTTCGTTTCAGCCGTCGCAATGAACAAGGCCCCGGCTTCGATCACTTCCTCGCCGATCCGCAACTGCGCCCTCGTCACTGGGAAACACCATCGCTGAAGGTGCGAGTGACACCCAGGCAGCTGCTGATACTGAACGCCGAGTGGTTCGATTCACCCGTGCAACTGCAACTCTCGGACGGCCAGAACACGCTCACCGTGCAACGCACAGCCACGGGCAAATTGACCTTGGCCAACCAGCCATGAATAACCGGCAAGAGGGTTTTACCCTGATCGAAGTGATGGTCGCGATCCTGCTCATGGCGATCGTCAGCCTGATTGCCTGGCGCGGTCTGGACAGCGTGAGCCGCGCCGACACGCACCTGCAGGCGAGCACCGAACACACCGAAGCACTGCTGCGCACGCTGCATCAACTGGAACGAGATATCGCCTTGCGCGCCAGCATCGAACTGCGCGAACCACAGTTGAACGACAACGATGACGAACGATCCGAGCAGCCAGCGGCAATCAGCGTGCGCAGCGCCGACGACCAGCGCTTTCGTCTTGACGTGATCCGCAGTGCAGCCACCTCGCAGAACGGCTTGCAGCGCGTGCGCTGGTGGTTGAAAGATCAAACCCTGTACCGCGCCGCCGCCACGCCACGTGATCGCTACCCGCTGCCTGCGCCGAAACAGGCAGTGGCGGTGCTCGACAGCATCAGCGACCTGCAAGTGCGCGTCTGGGAACCGCAGATGGGGTGGCGCCAGCTCAGCGGCAACCGCAAAGAAAATCCCCAAGGCCTGGAAATCCGCCTGACCCGGCAGACGCCTCAAGGCGAAGAACACTACCGCCAGGTATTGGGCCCACTGGATTAGTCTCTGGGTAATATTGCGTATTACCCTGACACGCACAGCGACTGTAACGTCGAAAGTCAGTTACCGAGGAAACCTCATTGCACGACTCTAAACTTCTCGAAGATCTACGCGCTCGCTTCAACGCTGGAGAGCCTCTGGATTTCACCTTTTTCTGGGGACACCAGCGAAGCAAAGACGCCGTCACGGCTTCATGCTTCAGCCAGTGGTACGAAGCCGAATTCGTTGTCGAGGGGCAACGCTACCCGACAGCCGAACACTTCATGATGGCCGAGAAGGCAGCGTTGTTCGACGATCAGGAAATTCGTGCACAAGTGCTGCAGGCCCCGACCCCGAACGCCGCCAAAGCCCTCGGCCGCAAGGTGCGCGGATTCAACGACCAACGCTGGCTGCAACACCGATACGACATCGTCGTCCGGGCAAACCAAGCCAAATTTTCCCAAAACCCGGAGCTGGACGAATACCTGATGCGCACGGGATCTCGGGTCATTGTCGAAGCGAGCCCGGTTGATGACATTTGGGGAATTGGGCTCGCGCAAGATCACGCGGATGTGAACGATCCGAATCTGTGGAAAGGCCTGAATCTTTTGGGGTTTGCACTGATGCAGGTGCGGGACGGCAGGGTCGGATCGTCCTGAGTTTTTATCAGCGGTGGCGTCAGCAACGAAAAAGCCTTGGCACATGCCAAGGCTTTTATAAGAGAGTTTTACAGCGCTTTAGGTTGCACTACCCGCAAGTCATAAATTGCAGGTGTATTGATATTCGAAGGGGAAGAATACGGTATCGACCACCAATGAAAATGGCGCATCGATCATTAAAAAGGGAATCAACTTGCCTTTGGATGTACCGACCAACCACCAGTCGAGCCGAACACCGATGTAAGGACATCGGTGCTTGTCATAATCCATCCGCATGGCCGTTGCTGCACAGCCGCTTGAGCTGGCGATCAACACCAGTAACATCAGTTTGCGAAACACTTAACGTCCTTATTGGTTGTTGATGCTGAGCTGCATAGACGGGGTTGCAGATGACTTTCCCTCTACAACTGGCCACCCGCGTGGGGGGAGTAGAGCCCTCCGCCGACTACCGAGGCCGATCGTAAGGACAATGAGAAGTCTCAACCAGATTGGAATCAGCAAGATGCGTGAAACATGCAGGCGAGGATGCAGATCTGATGGACTTTATTGATTTTCTGGGAAACCTTTGCAGCGCATTCAGTAACTATCAAGGCTATGAGAAACCTCGCCGGGTGTTTACCCGAAGATTCGTTGCGTTCTGCTTATTTGTGGCTGTGTTTGAGCTGATTGCGCTGAACCTCTACTACGCGTAGACGGGATTGAACTGGAAGGATTCAGCAAAGATCGCCAGGCCGGAGCGAATCCAGATCTTATTAAAGGAATCACCTTGTAGTTTCGCGCAGGCACAAAAAAGCCGATCCATCTGATCGGCTTAAGTGTCTGAATTTACTCAGGAATAATGGTCGGGACGGAGTGATTCGAACACTCGACCCCTAGCACCCCATGCTAGTGCGCTACCGGACTGCGCTACGCCCCGACTGGTCTTGCAACTCGTTCTTCATCTCGAAGAACGCTCAAGAATATAGCGCAAGCGTTTGAAAACTGGAAGTATTCAAACGCTGCTTTTTATTTCTTGAGAACCACCAGCACATCTTCCAATTCGGCAATCATCTGCCGAATCATCTGCTTGTATTGGGTCGTGTCGTCTTTGGCTTCATCGCCGGACAAACGCAGGCGTGCGCCGCCGATGGTGAAACCTTGATCGTAAAGGAGCGCGCGGATCTGCCGGATCATCAGCACGTCCTGGCGCTGATAATACCGGCGGTTTCCGCGGCGTTTGACGGGGTTGAGCTGAGGAAACTCCTGCTCCCAGTAGCGCAGCACGTGTGGCTTTACGGCACACAGCTCGCTGACTTCACCGATGGTGAAGTAGCGTTTGCCCGGGATGACGGGTAGTTCGTCGTTATGACTTGGTTCCAGCATAAGCCTCAACTCGGGCCTTCAACTTCTGCCCTGGACGAAAGGTGACCACACGGCGAGCCGTGATCGGGATTTCTTCCCCCGTTTTCGGGTTGCGGCCAGGCCGCTGGCGTTTGTCCCGAAGGTCAAAATTGCCGAAACCCGACAATTTGACCTGCTCGTTGTCTTCAAGAGCGTGCCTGATTTCCTCGAAAAACAGTTCGACCAATTCCTTGGCTTCCCGCTTGTTCAGGCCCAGCTCTTCATACAGACGTTCCGCCATCTCAGCTTTCGTCAAAGCCCCCATACGTCACTTCCTTAACGTGGCGTTCAACCTTTGTTCGAGCGAGGTGAGGATATTTTGCGTCGTCGAATTCACCTCATCGTCATTAAGAGTGCGCGATGGATGCTGCCAGGTCAAGCCAACTGCAAGGCTTTTTCTATCAGGATCAATACCTTTACCCTGATACACGTCAAACAGCCTGAGATCTGTGAGCCATTCGCCTGCATTTTCACGGATTACGTCCAGTACGGCTGCGGACGCGACATCTTTGTGCGCAATCAGTGCAAGGTCACGACGCACTTCAGGAAAGCGCGACAACTCGTGGAATTTCGGCATTTTACCGAGTGCCACTTCAGCCAGAACCAGCTCGAAAACGAAGACCGGACGATCCAGACCCAAGGCTTTCGACAATTCCGGGTGGATGGCGCCGATGAAACCGACTTCACGCCCTTCGCGCTCGATGCGCGCGGTTTGACCCGGGTGCAACGCCGGGTGTTTGCCCGGTGCGAAGGTGAACGAACCCAGTGCACCGGCAAAGCCCAGCACCGCTTCCACGTCAGCTTTGACGTCGAAGAAGTCGACGGTGTCGCGACCTTGCGCCCAGCCTTCCGGCAGACGGCTACCGCAGACCACACCGGACAGCATCGGCTCTTGCTTGAGGCCTTCAAGCTGACCAACGAAGCGCAGACCGCTTTCGAACAGACGCACGCGATCCTGCTGACGGTTGAGGTTGTGCTGCAGCGCTTTGACCAGACCCGGCCACAGCGACGAACGCATGGCCGCCATGTCATTGGAAATCGGATTGGCCAGCAACAGCGGCTCAACGCCGGGGTTGAACAGTTCGAACTGACGCGGATCGATGAAGCTGTAAGTGATCGCTTCCTGATAACCACGCGCTACCAGCAGACGGCGCAGTTCCGGCAGATCGCTACGCGCTTCGGCTTTGGCTTGCGGCGCCAGACGCGCTTGCGGGTAACGAACCGGCAGACGGTTGTAGCCGTACAGACGGGCCAGCTCTTCGATCAGATCGACTTCCAGGCTGATGTCGAAGCGATGGCTTGGCACTTCTACGCGCCACTGGCCTTCACCGTCGGCGGAAATACCGAGACCCAGGCCGCCGAGCAAACGCTCAACCTGAGCGGAATCCATTTCCATACCGAGCATTTGAGTGATGCGCTGGGAACGCAGGGTGATCGGCGCGATCGACGGCAGATGCTGCTCGCTGACGGTCTCGATGATCGGGCCGGCTTCGCCGCCAGTGATTTCCAGCAGCAGGCCAGTGGCGCGCTCCATGGCTTCACGGGCCAGTTGCCAGTCAACGCCACGCTCGTAGCGGTGCGAAGCATCGGTGTGCAGGCCATAAGAACGAGCCTTGCCAGCGACAGCGATCTGGTCGAAGAACGCACTTTCCAGGAATACATCGCGAGTGGTCGCGGAAACACCACTGTGCTCACCACCCATGACACCGGCAATCGCCAGTGCGCGGGTGTGGTCGGCGATGACCAGCGTATCGCTACGCAGGCTGACTTCCTGACCGTCGAGCAGCACCAGCTTCTCGCCCTCTTCCGCCATGCGCACACGAATGCCGCCATTGATTTCGGCGAGATCGAAGGCGTGCAGCGGCTGGCCCAGTTCGAGCATCACGTAGTTGGTGATGTCGACGGCAGCGTCGATGCTGCGCACGTCGGCGCGGCGCAGACGTTCAACCATCCACAGTGGTGTCGGCTTGGACAAGTCAACGTTACGGATAACGCGACCCAGGTAACGCGGGCATGCTGCTGGCGCCAGCACTTCTACCGAACGCACTTCATCGTGCACGGCAGGAATGGTCATGACCACTGGACGGGTAACCGGCGCGTCGTACAGCGCGCCAACTTCACGGGCCAGACCGGCCAGGGACAGGCAGTCGCCGCGGTTCGGGGTCAGGTCGACCTCGATGCTGGCGTCTTCCAGATCCAGATACACGCGGAAATCTTCGCCCACCGGCGCATCGGCCGGCAGTTCCATCAGACCGTCATCGCCTTCACCGACCTGCAGCTCGGATTGCGAGCAGAGCATGCCGTTGGACTCAACGCCGCGCAGTTTGGCTTTCTTGATCTTGAAGTCGCCCGGCAGCTCGGCACCGATCATGGCGAACGGAATCTTCAGGCCCGGACGCACGTTTGGCGCTCCGCACACGACCTGGAAGGTTTCCGCGCCATTGCTGACCTGGCAAACGCGCAACTTGTCGGCATCAGGGTGTTGCTCGGTGCTCAGCACCTCGCCCACGACCACGCCGCTGAATACACCGGCGGCCGGGGTCACGCTATCGACCTCAAGGCCGGCCATCGACAGACGAGCAACCAGCTCGTCGCGATTTACCTGCGGGCTAACCCAGCCACGCAGCCATTGTTCACTGAATTTCATCCTGCTCTCCTAAGAATTCGTTACGACTAGCGAAATTGCGCGAGGAACCGCAAGTCGTTGTCGAAGAACAGACGCAAGTCGTTCACGCCGTAACGGAGCATGGCCAGACGCTCGACGCCCATACCGAAAGCAAAACCGGAGAACTCTTCCGGATCGATGCCGGACATGCGCAGCACGTTCGGGTGAACCATGCCGCAGCCCATCACTTCCAGCCAGCCGGTCTGCTTGCACACGCGGCAGCCTTTACCGCTGCACATCACGCATTCCATATCGACTTCAGCGGATGGCTCGGTGAACGGGAAGTACGAAGGACGGAAACGTACGGCCAGCTCTTTTTCGAAGAACACTCGCAAGAATTCTTCGATGGTGCCTTTGAGGTCGGCAAAATTGATGTCGCGATCAACCAGCAGGCCTTCGACCTGGTGGAACATCGGTGAGTGGGTGATATCGGAGTCGCTGCGATACACGCGGCCTGGGCAGACGATGCGGATCGGCGGCTGCTTCGATTCCATGGTGCGGACCTGTACCGGCGAGGTATGGGTGCGCAGCAGCATGTTGGCGTTGAAATAGAAGGTGTCATGCATCGACCGGGCCGGGTGATGGCCTGGGATGTTGAGCGCTTCAAAGTTGTGATAGTCGTCTTCGACCTCAGGGCCTTCGGCAATGCCGTAGCCGATGCGGGTGAAGAACTGTTCAACACGTTCCAGAGTGCGGGTTACCGGATGCAGACCACCGGAGGTCTGGCCACGGCCCGGCAATGTCACGTCAATGGATTCGGCGGACAGTTTGGCAGCCAGTTCGGCTTCTTCAAACAGGGCCATGCGCGCATTGAGAACGCCTGTAACACGTTCCTTGGCAACGTTGATCAGGGCGCCGACTTGCGGACGCTCTTCTGCCGGCAAATTCCCCAGGGTCTTCATCACCTGAGTCAATTCACCTTTTTTGCCAAGGTATTGAACCCGGATTTGCTCCAGGGCATTGATATCTTCAGCGCTTTGCACAGCCTCTAGTGCTTGAGAGACCAGCGCATCCAGGTTTTCCATGTACAGACTCCAGATACAAAATAGGGGAAGAGCTTGAAGGCTCTTCCCCTATTTAAGACGTTTACCACCTGGCCCCACGGAAGTGAGGCCGGGTGATTGTCGGGGGTACTTAAGCCAAGGTGGCTTTAGCTTTCTCGACAATCGCAGCAAACACCGCTTTTTCGTTCACTGCCAGATCAGCCAGAACCTTACGGTCGATCTCGATGGACGCTTTTTTCAGGCCAGCGATGAAACGGCTGTAGGACAGACCGTTAACACGAGCACCAGCGTTGATACGAGCGATCCACAGAGCGCGGAACTGACGTTTTTTCTGACGACGGTCACGGTAGGCGTATTGGCCTGCCTTGATTACCGCTTGCTTGGCAACACGGAATACGCGGGAGCGTGCGCCGTAGTAGCCTTTAGCAAGTTTCAGAATTTTTTTGTGACGCTTACGGGCAATGACGCCACGCTTTACACGAGCCATGAGTTACTTCCTCTATTCTTGACTAAAATTAACGAAGGCGCAGCATGCGCTCGACTTTTGCCACGTCAGACGGATGCAGCAAGCTGCTACCGCGCAGTTGACGCTTACGCTTGGTCGACATTTTAGTCAGGATGTGGCTCTTGAAAGCGTGCTTGTGCTTGATACCGTTAGCAGTTTTCAGAAACCGCTTAGCAGCACCACTTTTGGTTTTCATTTTTGGCATGTTCGGATACTCCGCATTCAGTTGATAAACATAATCAGAAGGCCTGCCGTGCCCTGTTGATTACTTCTTCTTTTTCGGGGCGATGACCATGATCAGCTGGCGTCCTTCCATCTTAGGATGCTGTTCGACCGAACCGTACTCGAGCAGGTCAGCTTCAACCCGCTTGAGGAGTTCCATCCCCAGCTCCTGGTGGGCCATCTCACGGCCGCGGAATCGCAAGGATACCTTGGCCCTGTCCCCATCACTCAGGAAACGTACCAGGTTGCGCAGTTTTACCTGGTAATCCCCTTCCTCCGTCCCTGGACGAAACTTGATTTCTTTTACCTGAATCTGCTTCTGGTTCTTCTTCGCCGCAGCAACCTGTTTCTTCTTTTCGAAGATCGATTTGCCGTAATCCATCACCCGGCAAACCGGTGGGATTGCGTCTGCGGAGATTTCTACCAGATCAAGCTTTGCTTCTTCAGCAATACGAAGCGCTTCATCAATCGAGACGATGCCAATCTGCTCGCCATCAGCGCCAATTAACCGAACCTCGCGTGCCGAGATATTCTCGTTGATCGGGGCTTTCGGTGCAGCTCGTTTATCTTGTCTCATTTCACGCTTAATAATAATTACTCCGAATCTGGGCGACCACGCCGGGAAACCGCTTGCGCGAGAAACTCAGCGAACTGGGCGACGGGCATCGAGCCCAGGTCAGCACCTTCACGAGTACGCACAGCGACAGTCTGCATCTCGACTTCCTTATCTCCGATAACCAAAAGATAGGGAACCTTGAGCAAAGTATGCTCGCGGATTTTAAAGCCGATCTTTTCATTTCTCAAGTCGGACTTGGCACGAAATCCGCTTTCGTTGAGAGTTTTTTCAACTTCTGCAACAAAATCTGCCTGTTTATCAGTGATATTCATGATCACCGCCTGCGTTGGCGCGAGCCAGGCAGGGAACGCACCTTCGTAGTGCTCGATCAGAATCCCGACGAAACGCTCGAAGGAACCGAGGATCGCACGGTGCAGCATCACTGGGTGTTTGCGGCTGTTGTCTTCAGAGACGTATTCAGCGCCCAAACGGACAGGCAGGTTAAAATCGAGCTGCAGAGTACCACATTGCCAGACGCGGCCGAGGCAGTCTTTCAGCGAGAATTCGATCTTCGGACCATAGAACGCACCCTCACCCGGCTGCAGATCGTACGGCAGGCCCGCAGAATCAAGGGCTGCAGCCAATGCAGCTTCAGCGCGATCCCACAGTTCATCGGAACCGACGCGTTTTTCCGGACGAGTGGACAGTTTCATCTCGACATCGGTAAAGCCGAAGTCGCGGTATACGTCCATGGTCAGCTTGATGAATGCAGCGGATTCAGCCTGCATCTGTTCTTCTGTGCAGAAGATGTGGGCGTCGTCCTGAGTGAACGCACGTACGCGCATGATGCCGTGCAGCGCACCCGACGGCTCGTTACGGTGGCAGGCACCGAACTCAGCCAGACGCATCGGCAGTTCGCGGTAGCTCTTCAGGCCTTGGTTGAACACCTGTACGTGGCACGGGCAGTTCATCGGTTTGATCGCGTAGTCGCGGTTTTCCGACTGCGTGGTGAACATGTTGTCAGCGTAGTTGGCCCAGTGCCCGGATTTCTCCCACAGGCTGCGGTCAACGACTTGAGGGGTTTTGATCTCAAGGTAGCCGTTGTCGCGCTGGATCTTGCGCATGTACTGCTCGAGCACCTGGTACAGAGTCCAGCCGTTCGGGTGCCAGAACACCATGCCCGGGGATTCTTCCTGGGTGTGGAACAGGCCCAGACGCTTGCCGATCTTGCGGTGATCGCGCTTTTCAGCTTCTTCGATGCGCTGGATATAAGCCGCCAGCTGCTTCTTGTCTGCCCAAGCGGTGCCGTAAACGCGCTGCAATTGCTCGTTCTTGGCGTCGCCGCGCCAGTAGGCACCGGACAGCTTGGTCAGCTTGAAGGATTTCAGGAAACGCGTGTTCGGCACGTGCGGACCGCGGCACATGTCGACGTATTCTTCGTGATAGTACAGACCCATGGCCTGTTCGTTCGGCATGTCCTCGACCAGGCGCAGTTTGTAGTCTTCGCCACGGGCCTTGAACACTTCGATCACTTCGGCGCGCGGAGTGACTTTCTTGATCACGTCGTAATCTTTCTCGATCAGCTGCTGCATGCGCTGTTCGATGGCAGCCATGTCGTCTGGAGTGAAAGGACGCTCGAAGGCGATGTCGTAATAGAAGCCTTCGTCGATGACCGGCCCGATGACCATTTTCGCAGTCGGGTACAGCTGCTTGACCGCGTGGCCAACCAGGTGAGCGCAAGAGTGGCGAATGATCTCCAGCCCCTCTTCATCCTTTGGCGTGATGATTTGCAGGGTCGCGTCGCTGCTGATGATGTCGCTGGCGTCGACCAGTTGACCATTGACCTTGCCGGCCAGAGTAGCTTTGGCCAGACCGGCACCAATGGATGCGGCGACCTCGGCTACGGAAACCGGGTGATCGAATGAACGTTGACTGCCGTCGGGAAGAGTAATAGTTGGCATGGCGCCTCCTCTCCTAGTGGTGACCCCTACCAAAGGTCACGTGGGTTGGGATGAGCCAGTACAAGATCCGATCCAGGCCATTCAATGACGAACGCCTGCCTTACAGCGGCAGGAGCCTTGCGGCCAACCGGAAAACCGAACCAGAGTGACTGGGATTCAAATCGAAATATTCGCACGTCGACCGCTACCGGGACTGAAGGTCTTCCGGAGCCTGAGAACGCTTGAGCCCGGCATGCTAGCACAGATGAGCGGTCACTTATGCCTCTGTTTGATCACAAGGCAAATCGTCTGTTTTTATGCCAGAGTGCTGAACTTGATGGCCCCTTCAGCCCTCAGATAACAAGACATTGACCCACAAGGAGCATCCTCGCATGCGTCTGAATACCCTGTTCGCCGTCGTCGCCCCTATCGTTATGTTGCTGCCGCTGAGTGCCCACGCCGACTGGCCTAAGGGCGAGCGCGAGAAGTACATGGCGCAGTGCACCCAGGCGGCTACTCCGCAAATCGGTGCCGCCGCGGCCAAATCGCACTGCGCTTGTGGCGCTGATGCCATCAAGTCTTATCCTGCAGCCGACATTCAGTCCCTGATGGACAATAAGGCTAGCCCTGAGCTGCAGCAGAAAGCACTGGGCCAAATCGCCAAATGCAAAGCAAATACCCCGGCGAAAAAGTGATCAAAAAAGTCTTCTGAGTTGGCTCAGCGCCGCTAAAAAGGGCTGAATTTGAGCCTTTTTGGACGATTTATGCAGGTTTTACAGGTTTTTTTATTGTCTTTACGTTCCGCGCAAAGCCTTGTAAACCGGGGCTTTCAGCAGAAACAGGCAGTAAAGAAAACACGACTGATTGGCAAACAGCACGTCCGGGGGGCTACCAAAGCGAACATTTCGACTATGATACCCGGGTGTGCCCAGTTGGCCTGAGCAGCACAGTACTGAAAAATATATGTTTCTTGGAGATACACCATGTCTAATCGCCAAACCGGCACCGTTAAGTGGTTCAACGATGAAAAAGGCTTCGGCTTCATCACTCCTCAAGGTGGCGGTGACGACCTGTTCGTACACTTCAAAGCTATCGAATCCGACGGTTTCAAAAGCCTGAAAGAAGGCCAGACCGTCTCTTTCGTGGCTGAGAAAGGCCAAAAGGGTATGCAAGCTGCACAGGTTCGCCCAGAGTAATTTCTCGGCGCACTAAAAAAACCCCGTCCATGTGACGGGGTTTTTTATGCCTGCAACAAAAGCGCTATGTGATCAGCCGCAGTTGACGCGAGTGATCACCAGATTGTTGTCGGTGTTCAGATTCAGGCGATCAGAGCGGTATTCCAGAGTGATCATGTCATCGGGCTTGAGGAAACGGGCATTTTGCGCGCCGGCTTTGGCACGCGCCTGCTCCAGCAATGCGGGCGAAGCTTTCTTGCCAATGGCGAATTCCGCCGCCGTGGCTTCACAGCGGCTACCGGCTTCGGGTGCCACAGGATCCTTTGCCGACTCGCTGGAGGTCGTACTGCAGCCTGCCAACATGGCAGCAGCCATAAGTGCACCCAGTGTCGCGAACTTCAAAGGCATGAAGCCTCCTTGTTTTCAAAATGGTTAAGCTGAGATCGTGCGACCGCCATTCCGGCTTTTGGTTTCACAGCCAAGGCCATCACCCTGCCCCACGATTGGAAAAACGCCGAGTGTGCCTGAGCGGCATGCGTCACTTCATCAATCAATCGTGACTGAATATTAACGGCGCTCAGTAGACGTCGATGTAGTCGTACGGCGGATTCGGCCAGTTATCCTTCAGCGCGTTGAAAATCTGCATCACCCACACCTCGTCACTGGCCGCGACATTGCCCACGTAGCCCGAGCCCTTGGCCCAGGTTTCCAGGCGAAATAGCAAGCCGTCGATATCCTGCCCACCGGTAACGCCGGAGGAAATGTAAGCGATACCGCCCTTGGTCACGCGCAGCTGCGTGTGTTCGTCATCACTGGCCGAGGCAAGCAACTGGCGCACAGCGTCGAGCGTGAGGCCGTCAGGGGTATTCAAATCGATCTGCACAGCACGGTCCTTGAAAAGCCTTAAAAGACCAAGTGTCGCATAGCGCTCCGCTCATGCCTAAGTCGCAGTGCCAAAGGCCCGACAAAATGGTTAACTCAAACCCAAGATCTTCCGACTACTCGAGCGCTCCCATGACCACCATCAGCATCGACGCCGCCATTAATGCCAAATGGGCAGACGGACACAGCTCTTACAGCCCGGGAACCACCGAGGAGCTTGCGCTGATTGGTATCGATCTATTGGTCAAGGAGCTGGGCACTGATGCGGCCAAGCAATTCATCAAGCAGATTTTCGAGCGCTACGCGACCGAACAGGTCGCGCATGAACACGCAGAGAAGGGATAAAACCCGCAGGCTGGCACCTGCGGGCGAATGATTACTTCAGACGTTTCAGACGCTCGGTCAGCAAGTCAAAGAAACCCTGAGCATCGCCATTTTCAACCCAGAAGGCGTTCTTGGGTGCCTTCAGGCCGTCGTACCAATCGACAATGGTCTGGCCGAAAGTCGGCCCTTCGCGGCTATCAACAACGACATTCACCGAACGGCCGGTGAACAGCTCCGGCTTGAGCAAGTAAGCCACGACGGTCGCGTCATGCACAGGACCACCCGGAATACCGTAGTGCTCCATGTCGCCCTTGATGTACTCATTGAGGATATCGCCGACAATCTTGCTGGCGTTGTTGTTCAGCGCAGCGATCTGTTTCAGGCGCGCGTCACTGGTGAGGATCTTGTGCGTCACGTCCAGCGGCAGGTAAGTCAGTTTCACGCCGCTTTTCAGCACGACTTCAGCCGCTTGCGGGTCAGCAAACAGGTTGAATTCGGCCACCGGAGTGATGTTGCCGCCATTGAAGTGCGCACCGCCCATGATCACCACTTCCTTGATGCCCTGAACGATTTCAGGCTCCTGGATCAGCGCCAGCGCCAGATTGGTCTGTGGGCCGAGCATGGCGATGGTGATGCTGTGCGGCTTGGCTTTTTTCAAGGTATCGATCAGATAGTTGACCGCATTGCCTTCAGCCAGGCCCTTTTTCGGCTCGTGCACCGTGACACCCGACAGGCCTTCCTTGCCATGGATGTTCTCGGCATAGATCGGCGTGCGCATCAGCGGCTTCGGCGCGCCGGCGTAAACCGGTACGTCTTCGCGCCCTGCCCACTCGCGAGCCAGTCGCGCATTACGCGACGTCTTGTCGAGGCGCACGTTGCCGGCCACGGTAGTCAGCGCGCGAATGTTCAGTTCGTCCGGCGAGGCCAGTGCGAACAGCAAGGCAACCACATCGTCGGCACCCGGGTCAGTGTCAATGATCAGGTCGATTTTTTCCGCCGCGTGAGCGCCGGTGGCAGAGATAACGGACAAAAGCAGCAGGCTCCGGAGCAGTTGGTGCAGTTTCTGAGCATAGCGTTGCATGGCGCATTCCTTGTGCTTGTGAAATCAAAAGTTAAAAGGTGACTCCAGCGACCAGCACGATGTTGCAGTACGGCTGGCATTCGCCTGTACGAACAATCGCCCGCGCCTGTCGGCTGAGCACCTTGAATTGCTCATGACTGAGCAGATCGCGACGCCCCAGAGCGCCCTCTTCATTCAACGCGTCCAGCGCAGTCAGTGCGGTCGGTTGCTTGTCGAAGATTTCTTTGGCCAACACATGGCTTTCCACCTGCATCTCGCTGAGCACTACCTTCAGGGTGCTGACGAAGTCCGGGACGCCGTGGGTCAGAGCCAGATCAATCAACTCGACGCCCGGCGGCACTGGCAGCCCGGCATCACCAATCACCACCATGTCGCCATGGCCCAGGGATGCGATCAGCCGCGACAAGGCGACGTTGAGCAGAGGAGTCTTTTTCATGCGGGTTTAAAGGCCTGTACGTCGGATTGGGTTGGAATGGACGGTTGCGCACCGGCGCGGGTTACCGACAGCGCGGCGGCAATCTGTCCGTAGCGAATCGCCTCGGCCTCGGATTTGCCATTGGCCAGCGCCGCCGCAAAGCCACCGACAAAGGTGTCTCCGGCGGCGGTGGTGTCGACGGCCTTCACTTTCGGCGCCGGGAAATGCTCAAAGCTCTGGCCATTGGCGAACAGCGAACCTTGTGCACCGAGGGTAATGATGACTTTGCCCGCCCCCATGGCGATCAGTTGGCTGGCGGCACTTTCTGCGCTTTCCAGCGAGTCCACCGGCAATCCGCTCAACACGGTTGCTTCGCTCTCGTTGGGTATCAGGTAATCGATCGCGGCAAACCAGTCTGCCGGCAGTGCACGACTGGCCGGTGCCGGATTGAGGATGACGATTTTGCCCAGTGCACGCGCACGCTTGAGCGCATGTCCCACCGTGGCATCCGGAATTTCGAGCTGGCAGATAATCACGTCGGCGGCTTGCAACACTGCATCAAACCGGTCGATCACCGCGGGCGTCATTGCGCCGTTGGCGCCGGCGACGATGACAATGGCGTTCTGACTGTTGTCATCGACCACGATCAGCGCCACGCCGCTGGAGTCATTGACTGTGCTCACTGCCTGACAATCGATCTGCTCGGCCAACAAGGCATCACGCAATTGCACGCCATAGTCGTCATTGCCAACGCAGCCGACCATCGCCACCTGTGCGCCCAAACGCGCGGCGGCCACCGCCTGATTGGCGCCCTTGCCACCGGAAACCGTGGCAAAGGAATGACCGATCAGCGTTTCACCGCCTACCGGCAGCCGCGGCGCCCGGGTCACCAGATCCATGTTCAGGCTGCCTATTACCACTACATTTGCTGGCATACATCATTACTCGTCAATTCGGTTTCAGCGGTATTCGGTGAACACGCCGGACAACGGTGCGGTCGATTCGCGCAAGACAATACTCGGGGTCACGATTCGCTGATCGGTACCCAGAGTCGGCGTAGCAATCCTTCGCAACAGCACTTCGGCCGCCATCTCGCCCAACTGCAGGATCGATTGCCCCACAGTGGTGAGTGCCGGATACACGTAACGGCTCATCTGGATATCGTCGAAACCGATCACCGACAGCTCGCTCGGCACGCGAACATTGCGCTCCGCTGCGGCGCGCAGCACGCCGATGCCGATCATGTCGTTACCGGCAAAGATCGCGCTCGGCGGATTGCTTCCAAGCAGCGTCGCCGCCGCGTTGTACCCGCCAGTACTGGTGAAATCACTTTCTAGCATGCGCTCCTGGCGGACCTCGACGCCCGCCTCTTTCAGCGCTCGGCAATATCCGGCCAGACGCATCTGCGCCACGCTGGTACTGGCCGGACCGCCAATAGTGGCAATGTCGCGGTGACCCAATTCCAGCAAGTGCCGGGTTGCCAGGTAAGCGCCATACTCGTGGTCGATGCGCACCAGATCGGCATCGACACCGTCCAGACCACGGTCGACGATGACCATCGGCGTTTTTACGCCAGCCAGCCCTTGCGCCAGACCGCTGTCACCACCTGCGGAAGCAACGATCAGACCGTCGATGCGCTTCTCCAGCAATACGCGCAAATAGCTGCGTTGCTTGTCGGGGTTGTCGTCGGAGTTGCAGAGGATCACGCAGTAGCCGTTACGCTCGCAGTAATCCTCGATACCTCGCGCCAGTTCCGCGAAGTACGGGTTGAGACTGTTCGGCACCAGCAGGCCGATGGTTGCAGTGGTCTTGGCTTTGAGCGAGCGCGCCACCGCGCTCGGCACATAGTCGAGGCTCTTGATCGCCGCCTCGACTTTCAACCGCACTTCCTGACTGACCGGCCGGGTGTTGTTCACCACATGCGACACCGTCGTGTAGGAAATCCCCGCGAGGGCTGCCACATCCTTGATCGTTGCCATCTCTTAGCCCCGGCGACTGGCGCGCTGACTGCGATAAGTGTCGAGCACCACCGCGATCACGATGACCGCGCCCGTGATGATACGTTTGGTCGGCTCGGTCGCGCCGATCTGCGCGAGCCCCGCCGCCAGTACCGAGATGATCAATACACCAAAGAACGTGCTGATCACCGAACCGCGTCCGCCCATCAGGCTGGTACCGCCAATCACCACCGCGGCGATCACTTGCAGCTCCAGACCGGAACCGGCGTTAGGGTCAGCGGCTTCCAGACGGGAAATCTGAAACAGCGCGGCGATACCGGCCAGCAAGCCCATCAGGCTGAACACCAGAATCTTGTAGGGTTTCGGATTGATCCCTGCCAGTCGCACCGCCTCTTCGTTGGTGCCGATGCCGATCAGGTAGCGACCGAATACGGTGCGGGTCAAAACCGCTTGAGCAATGATGATCACCAGCAAGGCAATGATGAACGACGGCGAGATGCCGAACGCGATCGGGTTCGACAGCCAGGCAAACGAATCACCGATGTACGCAGTGCGCGATCCGGTCATCTGATACGCCAGACCCCGAGCCATTTCCAGCACGCCCAGGGAGACGATGAACGATGGAATACGCCACGCAACAGTAATCGAACCAGTGACGGTACCGGCCAGCGCCGCCACGGCCATACCGAGCAACGCTGACGGCAACACGCCCCAGCCCCAACCGAGAATGGCGACGCTGACCGTCGATGCCGCCAGCGCCAGCACCGAACCCACGGACAAGTCGATGCCGCCGATGATCAACACGAAGGTCATGCCGACCGCCAGCACCATCAGGTCAGGAATCTGATTGGCCAGGGTGCTGAAGGTGTTGTAGGACAGAAAGTGGCTGCTCAAGACCGAGAACAGCGCAATCATCGCCAGCAAGGCACCGGCCAGGCCCAGATAAGTGCCCAGACCATAGAAGTTGCCACTACGTTTGCCGGCAGGAGATGCAGTTTTCATCGGAGATCCCTAGGCGCCGCTTCGTTGAGCAACGCATCACGTTTTTGGTAGCCGGCGAACGCGGCGGCAAGCAAATCATCCTGGGTCCAGCTATCGCGCTCGAAGGTGTCGATCAAGCGCCCTGCCGACAGCACGCCTATGCGGTCGCAGATCAGCATCAGCTCACGCAGGTCACTGGACACCACCACCAGCGCTTTGCCCTGGCGCGTCAGTTCACCGAGCAGGGCATAAATGTCGAACTTGGCACCGACGTCGATGCCGCGGGTCGGTTCGTCGAACAGCAGCACCGAACAGTCGCGCTCCAGCCAGCGGCCGATCACGACCTTCTGCTGGTTGCCGCCGGACAATTCCGAAACCAATTGTGTCGGGCTCGAACTGCGGATGCGCATGGCGTCGATCTGACGCTGCGCCAGAGCGATTTCGTCGCCGTTGTTGACGACTCCGCCACTGGAAATTTCCGGCATGTTGCCGAGCGCGATGTTGGCGCTGATCGACTGACTGAGCAGCAGGCCTTCACCCTTGCGGTCCTCGGTGATCAACGCGATACCGTTGCGCACGGCATCGACTGGCGAGCGCACACTGACGACTTTCGCTGGCGAGCCGAGGGCAATGCTGCCGCTGTCGGCAACGTCTGCGCCGAAGATCAGTCGCAACAGCTCCGTGCGCCCTGCCCCGATCAGCCCGGAAATTCCGAAGATCTCGCCGGCACGCACTTCGAACGAGACATCGCGCACTTTGTCGGAGCGAGTCAAACCCGTGACAGTCAGCGCCGGAGCACCGATCTTGCGCGGGCCCATGTCGATATGTTCGCCCAGTTCACGACCAACCATCAGCGTAACCAGTTGCTCGCTGTTGTAATTGGCCATCGGCTCGACGCAGACCAGATTGCCGTCACGCAGCACGGCAATGCGCTGTGCCACACGGGCCAGCTCTTCGAGACGGTGGGAAATGTAGATGATCGAAACGCCGCGCGCCTGCAATCGGGTGATCTGCTCAAAGAGCATTTCGACTTCACGCGCAGTGAGCATCGCGGTCGGTTCGTCGAGGATCAGCACATGGCAGTCGCCGATCAGGTTACGGGCGATTTCGACCATCTGCTGATGCCCGATACCCAACTCGCCGACCAGCGTATCCGGATCAATTGCGTCGAGGCCGACTTGCGCCATGGCTTCGATCGCCGCTTTGCGCAGTTGCTTGCGGCTGATCCAACCGCCGTTGCTTGGCAGATTGTCGAGAAACAGGTTTTCCGCGACCGACAATGTCGGCAACAGATTGAGTTCTTGCATGACCATGCGCACGCCCAGCTCTTCAGCCTGGGTGCGACTGCCCGGTCGATAGTCCTTGCCGTGGAATTGCATCTGGCCGGTGGTCGGGGTGACCAGTCCGCCAATGATCTTCGACAGGGTACTTTTGCCGGCACCATTCTCGCCGGTCAGCGCCAGTACTTCACCGCGCATCAGCGTCAGATCGATGCCGGTGAGCACCGGTTGCGCATAGGTCTTACCGATACCGCTGACCGAGAGGACAGCGTTCGGGGCGGAAACTGACATAAAAACTCTCCATGCGCTCGCCCGTACGGACGAGCGCCGTTGTGTCGCCAGAAGACTTACTTGGTGACCAGCTCGACCGGTGTTTCGATCACGCCGTTGGCGCCGCTGTCGACTTTCTCGCCCTTGATGATTTTCAGCGCGGTTTCGATGCCGAACACAGCTTGCTTCGCAGCGAACTGGTCGGCCGTGGCCAACACGCGACCGTCCTTCAACATGGGCTTGATGGCATTGATGTTGTCGTAACCGACGACCTGAACCTGACCGGCCTTGCCAGCGGCACGCACTGCGGAAACCGCACCTACAGCCATGCTGTCGTTGCCGGCCAGCAGCGCTTTGACATCCGGGTACTCGCTGAGGATCGACGCAGCAACCTTGTTGCCCTTGTCGATTTCCCAATCACCGGATTGCAGGGAAACGATCTTGATCTGCGCAGCGTCCATCGCATCCTTGAAGCCAGCGGTGCGCTGCTGGGCATTGGTGGTCGTGGACACGCCTTCAATGATGCCGACTTCGTCACCGGCCTTGAGCTGCTTGGCCAGATATTCACCGACCAGACGCGCACCCTTGCGGTTGTCCGGACCTACGAAGGGCACGCTGATGTTTTTGCTTTTGACGATGGCCGGATCGAGTTGGTTGTCGATGTTGATCACGGTGATGCCGGCATCGACGGCTTTCTTGATCACCGGCACCATGGCCTTGGAATCGGAAGGCGCGATCACCAGCGCATTGACCTTGGCCAGGATCATTTGCTCGACGATGCGGGTCTGGCCGGCCGTATCGGTTTCATCCTTGATGCCGTTGGAGATCAGGTCGAAATCGGCGGAGTGTTCTTTCTGGTAGGCCTTGGCGCCATCTTCCATGGTCAGGAAGAATTCGTTGGCCAGAGACTTCATGACCAGCGCGACTTTAGGTTTTTCGGCGGATTCGGCGAACGCCGAAGAGACAGGTAGTGCGGCGGCTGTGGCAGCCAGCATAGCGACAGCAAGAAGACGTCCAGCGAATGGCAGCTTCATGGGTTCACTCCGATCTTATGATTATTGTGAGCAACGTTTGCGCTGGCGTAAGCTACATCGCTCTCTTCCGGGCCATACAATGCCGGGAGAGTCGCGCAAACGTTTGCGTAGACCGAACTATGCGAATCCCGCCGACATTTGTCAACAATCAGAAATCGTCATTGGTTGTAGGGCGAATCGTCCGACTCGCCCCTTCGCTGCTTATGCCGTGGTGCTGACCAGGTTACCGCTGGTGGAACTCTTCGTCATTTCCTTGACCAGTGCACCGGCCACTTCTGCCATCGCAGCGCTGGTTTGCGCGATTTGCCCCTGAATGGACATCACCGCTTGCGATTTCGCCTCAGGCGTCGGATAGGTTTTCGCTTGGGCGGCCGCCAGTTGTTGTTGCTGTTCCTGAAGTTGCTTCTGCAGTTCCTGCATTCGCTTGAGCAACATCTTGACCGTGACACTCAGGTTGTCGCCGCTTTCAGCCTTGCTGTCTTCTGGCGCGGCAGCACCACCGGTCCTGACCTGATTGTTCGATTCTTTCTCAGTGCCCAGCGCCTCGGTTGAAGCATCCGCTTCCGCCTCGCTCAAGGCATTGATCGTCGCCGCCGTTTTGCCGCCGATGGTGACTGCCCCGGGATTTGAAAAACCAACCGTCAGTGACATGTGAACTCCCTACGTTTTAGTTTCCTTGAACACCCATCGGCCCGCGCGAAGGTTTCTTTAGCACAAAAGCCGAAACCGGCCACTCGAATCACTCGACAAAAGCAGTAGTCCTTTTCGGAGAGCCGAACGCGAAAGCGTCCATTGTTCGGAAACCCGGATAAATGATTCCCGCCGCGATTCGCCAAATCATAAAATCTTGATGTAAATCATCAGGTTAAACATTTCTCTGACGCAAAGTACGGCTGGTACAGATCCTGCTCCCTTCACCGCACCCCGGGCATCCAGATCGACTTGGGGTGCATCTAGATGAACCTGCATCAGCACCGTCTCACTACTAGAGAGAAAAATAATGAAATCTGCTTTCAACACTTTGGTTCCGGGCGCTTTGGCCCTTCTCCTGCTCCTGCCCACCGCCCTTCAGGCGAAAGAAGTCGAAACCCAGACCAAGCTCGCTAACGTCGTGGTACTTGCTACGGGCGGCACCATTGCCGGTGCTGGCGCGAGCGCCGCCAACAGCGCCACCTATCAGGCGGCCAAGGTCGGCGTCGAACAATTGATCGCCGGCATTCCCGAACTGAGCAAACTGGCGAACGTGCGTGGCGAACAAGTCATGCAGATTGCATCGGAAAGCATCACCAACGAAAACCTGCTGCAACTGGGTCGTCGCGTAGCCGAACTGGCCGACAGCAAAGACGTCGACGGCATCGTCATCACCCACGGCACCGACACCCTGGAAGAAACCGCCTACTTCCTCAACCTGGTGGAAAAAACCGACAAGCCAATCATCGTGGTCGGCTCGATGCGTCCGGGCACTGCCATGTCCGCCGATGGCATGCTCAACCTGTACAACGCAGTGGCCGTGGCCAGCAGCAAAGAAGCACACGGCAAAGGCGTACTGGTGACCATGAACGATGAAATCCAGTCCGGTCGCGACGTCAGCAAAATGATCAACATCAAGACCGAAGCGTTCAAAAGTGCCTGGGGCCCACTGGGCATGGTGGTTGAAGGCAAATCCTACTGGTTCCGCTTGCCAGCCAAGCGTCACACCATGGATTCGGAATTCGACATCAAAAATATCAAGAGCCTTCCTGACGTAGAAATCGCTTATTCCTACGGCAACGTCAGCGATACTGCCTACAAGGCTCTCGCCCAATCCGGTGCCAAGGCCATCATCCATGCCGGTACTGGCAACGGCTCGGTATCCTCCCGCGTGGTGCCAGCTCTGCAAGCACTGCGCAAGGATGGCGTGCAAATCATTCGTTCGTCCCACGTCAACGCTGGCGGCTTCGTTCTGCGTAACGCCGAGCAGCCTGACGACAAATACGACTGGGTTGTCGCTCACGACCTGAACCCGCAAAAAGCCCGCATCCTGGCGATGGTCGCACTGACCAAAACCAATGACAGCAAAGAACTGCAACGGATGTTCTGGGAATATTGATTGACCTTCGCCCAATCAATTCTTGATTGGGCACCCTGCGCCATTCGCCTGTCGGGCGGGTGGTGCATCGCTCACAACGCTCTCGCACTTTTCCCACAAAAAATTCGACACGACCTACACCAAAATCGGAAAACCGCTGTCAGAGGATTTTCTTGAATTTTAAGCAGTTGCGAAAATGCTTACAGTTAAATACTGTATGCACGTACAGCTTAATAAGGATAACCTCGTGGCCACCTCCCCTGATGCTCCTGACGCTTACGAACGCATGGGCATGCGCGTTCAGAAAATCATCAATTCCCCCACTGCCCAAAAAGCCAAAGCCGCACTGATCTTCCGTCTGCCGGACGAGCCGATGGACGAATGGGAGCGCCTGCTCGAGGAAATCGACGAGAACGACAACGTTACCCTCGCCTATCGCGACGACGGTGGCGTGCAGATTTTTTGGGTTGTACCGAAGGAAGATTGATTCAATGAGTGTCCGCTGTTTTGCTTTGCTGCTTTTGTTCATCGCCATAGGTGCCCAGGCTGGCGCCCCCCGCACCTTTACCGAAGCCAAGAAGGTCGCCTGGAAGCTTTATGCGCCGCAGTCCACAGAGTTTTATTGCGGGTGCAAATACACCGGCAACAAAGTAGATCTGAAGGCGTGCGGTTACGTACCGCGCAAGAATGCCAAGCGTGCATCACGCATTGAATGGGAACACATCGTGCCGGCCTGGCAGTTCGGCCATCAGCGTCAGTGCTGGCAGGACGGTGGACGCAAGAACTGCACGCGTTACGACCCAAGCTATCAGAAAGCTGAAGCCGATCTGCATAACCTGGTGCCAAGTATTGGCGAGGTCAACGGAGACCGCAGCAACTTCAGCTACGGTTGGCTGCCGGTGCAATCCGGGCAGTACGGTTCGTGCCTGACCCAGGTTGACTTCAAGGCGAAGAAGGTCATGCCTCGCCCGTCGATTCGCGGCATGATCGCCCGGACTTACTTCTACATGAGCAAGCAATACGGCTTGCGCCTGTCGAAGCAGGATCGACAATTGTACGAGGCCTGGGACAAGACTTACCCGGTGCAGGACTGGGAGCGCCAGCGCAATCAGAGCGTGGCGTGCGTGATGGGGCGCGGCAATGAATTTGTCGGCCCGGTGAACATGAAAGCCTGCGGCTGATCAACCATTGGAAAAAAGGCCTCGAACGTCATGTCCGAGGCCTTTTTTGTGGCTAGCTGCCCGCCTTGTTGTAACGCCAATAGCCCATCAGGTTGAGCGACTCCCGTGCGATTCCGCATTCTTTGATCAGGTACCTGCGCAAGCTCATCACTGCGGCGCTTTCTCCAGCGATCCAGCCATAGAAACCTTCACTGGCTGTCTCGGCTATTTCCCAAAGAATCTCTTTATCTATATCGACCTCGGCCAACTCGACAGCCTGGCCGATGGATGAGACATGAAGGGGTGGAACGGCTTTCTGTACCGCCGCCACCATCAACGTACCGGCGCTGGCCTGGTCCCGGATCAGCCACTGCACCGTCAGCCCGGCCCAATCGGGAACTGCCAGCATATCCTCAACACTGTCGACTTCGAAAAACGCCTGCGTCAGGGGTGGCTCGGCCATAGCGGCCAACTCATCGAGAATGCCCATGGCCGCAGGTAACGCCGTGCCGTCGGCGACCAGCAGAAGCTGTTTGAGGGACTGCGGCGGCTTCCATTCGAATCCTCCGGCGTCCTGTGCTGAGAAGCGGCAATCCGGAGCGAGAATCTGCATCGAATCACCGGGCTGCGCCCGAAGCGCCCAACGCGAAGCCGGTCCGGTTTCACCGTGCAGGACGAAATCGATATCCACTTCGCCTTGTTCGGCCCGCAAATGGCGAATGGTGTAAGTGCGCATCGCCGGACGCCGGTCGGCAATCATTGCCTTGAAGCGGGCGTACCAACCCTCGCCCTGAGCAAGCCTGGCAGGCGAACCATCAGCCGCAGGAAAAAACAGTTTCACCCTTTGATCCGGCGCCCAGGTGGCCATTTCTTTAACAGCAGGACTGGCCAGCGTGATCCGCATCATGTGCGGGCTGAGTAAGGTTTTGCGATGCAGGATGACGTCGAACAGCTTGTAAGGATTGGCGGAGGCCATGCGGAGCTCCTTCGGAAAATCGTGACTGACTCGTATAAGACGAGCCACATCCGAGGTCCTTTAGGTTGCTCCGCTGAAACGCAGCGCTTACGGCGTGAGCGGGTGCTCGATCACCACCGATTCAATATTCTGCTTCTTGGCTTTCACCAGAGCAGCATCCACTTGTACTTTTCGGGCTACAGCTTCGGCTTGCGAGTTGAAAGGACCAATCAGAATTCGTGCTTTGCCACTGCTGTCCTTGATCACCGTAGGTACGAAAGCGTGCTCGATCAACCAGCCGCTAAGGTCGCTGACAGCCTGCGGGGTTTCGCCGCGCACTTCGAGATCCCATTGTGGTGCAGCGGCCGCAGCCGGCGCCGTCACTACAGCCGATTGTGGTTTTGCTGGGTCTGCATTCTTGCCTTCACCACACCCAGTCAATACCAGTGCCGCGACCAACCAAACCAATTTGCGCACAACGCTTTCCTCGAAATTCTCAAAGCCGCGATCTTATCATTCATAAATACTTCGCGAGGCCCGCAAAATGGGCACAAAACAACGAGATTGATGGTTGCAGCCTCTGTATAGTTACGCCCTGGGAATTAATGCCGCTTCTGCGCGTCAGAAAGAGGCACCCAAACCGTGAGACTTCGCACTAATCTATACGTACCACCGACCTCTGCACTGTCTGAATCAGGTGCCCTACAAAGCAATCAAGGAGAAGACCATGCTGATACTCACCCGCAAAGTCGGTGAAAGCATAAACATCGGTGATGACATCACTATCACCATTCTGGGCGTAAGCGGCCAACAGGTCCGCATTGGCATCAACGCTCCGAAAAACGTTGCAGTGCACCGTGAAGAGATTTACCAGCGCATTCAGGCTGGCCTGACCGCCCCGGACAAGCCACAAACTCCCTGAGCCAAATCGCAGTCAGTAGCCAGTCCGTTTACCTTGTGGAATGACTGGCTAGAGATTTACGCGCCGTTTTGCTATCCGCTCCCCACTCCGCTGGGCACGGCGCCTGACACACTCCCCCCCCCTTTCACGCATCCCCTCTTGCTGCCGGATACTACCTGCCATCCCCCAGACTGGCTGTCGGACGTTTCCGATAGAGCGCAGAGAATTCGCCCTCTAACTGAATGTCACGCCACGCGCCATGCCCGTGGCCGCCACCATCATCAGTACCAGCAACAACGCCTCGACATGACTGATTCGCGCGTACAGCTTTGCGCGTCCGGTATCGATTGCTGCGCCGCGTGCGGACGCGATCCGCCACTTGATCAACGTGATCATCGGGGCGAGCTCTACAATCAGGATCAGCACAAACAGCGTCATCTTCAGATGAAACAGCGGCTGATGAAGATAATAGTCAGTGCCTTTTTCAAAGCCGCCAAAAGCCCGCATCCCGCCTGTCACCAGCAGAATCAGCGCAGAAATGCCCCATAGGTTATCGGCCAGCAAAACGCGCTTGACCTCACCTGCGCCGACAGCGAGACGACTGAATGCCGTTCCTCGCGTCAGAACCGCCCAAATGCCCAAGGCAAAAGCCAGTAGATGAATAGCTGCTAGAAACCAGTGAACCAGCATCGATACACCCCATCAGAAAGAGTTGAAAATCGGCCAGTCAGTAGTAGTTGAAAAAACAAGGATTTGCCTGCGGGGTGTCGCCAGGCTTTCAGGAGAGAGCGAAAGGAGAGATTTCAGCCAGTTGAGGCAAATCGCAGGCAAAAAAAATCCCAAGCAGCTGATGGAAGCTTGGGATTTAAAAATGCATAAACCGTGGTGGTGAACGCGGGGCGGATCTTACTGAATCATCCTGCACGTAACAACTTATTTTTGATAACCGGTCGGTTAAAAATCGTCGTAAGTCATTAAATATCCACACTATTTCAAAGGACGATGGCGACAAACGGTTACTCATCGGCCGCCACAAAGCATCAGAATTGGCAACAACCGCTTCCGCCCGGCCTGAAGATTCGTGCGCAAATCAGCAACTATCGCAAATCAATCAGAGCGCCTCGAAAACACCATCCAGATTCAGTCAACAAAAAAGATGTAACATTTGTTAACCATGATTCGTAATAGTAGGTCATCTGCGTACGAACTTACATGGACGGTTCAATTTGATGCACTTTAATCCTATGGACAGGTTCCTCTGCCGGCGCCGCCCCACTCCCCGCCGCTTCCTGCACCGCCCAAACATTTCATAAAGACTCCATGGATAGCTCGCATCGTCGATTCAGCGACAGCCTGCCAGCAGCCGCCTGAAACGTTGAAAAGGAATTTCCCATGAGTGGCAAACCCGCAGCTCGCGTAACAGATCCCAACAACTGCCCTATGCCGGGACATGGCACGAATCCGATTGCCAGTGGTTCACCCAATGTAAACTTCGATGGCTTGGCTGCTGCTCGAATGACCGACAAATCAGCGTGCGGCAGCCCCATTACCGGCGGTGTAAGCGCGACGGTGTTCATCAACGGACTGAATGCGGCAACTAAAGACAGCACTGGTGCCCACGGCAATGTGGTGATTGGCGGATCCGGCACAGTGATTATTGGCGACACCGTGGTCAAAGCACCGTTTAGTGGCTTGATGCCAATGCCCGTGCAGTTCAGCGACAAGTTTCAACTGATCGATGAGGACTCTGGCGCCCCCCTGCCTGATCATGTTTACGCCTTCCAGCGCGCCGATGGCAGTATCGAACATGGCGTCAGCGACAAAAATGGCTACACACACGTTGTCAGCTCGCACCTGGCGGAAACCATCACTCTCTTTTTAGAAGACTGAGTCATCGCCGAACCCGCGAATCAACTATTTTTGAGCGAGCATCAACGTGACAGACGTGATCAGTCCCAATGGCAAAAAAATGTCGCCCAGACTCACACATCTGTTCGTATCTTTATTGCTTTGCTTCAGCTGCACCTTTGCCAGCGCAACAGAAATCCCGATAAAAGAAGGCATGCCTTTTTTGTCAGCGAGGAAAGAACTCCTTAAAAAAGGCTGGAAACCAAGTATCTCTAAAGAGATGCAGCCTGTTGGAACGGCTGTAGAACTTAAAAACAGGGGAATCATCGAAATCGAACGATGCACTCAAGGCGTGCAGTATTGCGTGTTCCACTACAAGAAAAACAAGCAATGTCTGGGCGTCACCACAACTGGCGAAGAGGTTGAGGAACTTGTTATTGATGCCTGGGATTTTAAGTGCCAATGACCCTTTCAGATTTTTGATGCGCGCATAAGGCGAACCTTAACGGACTCCGAAAAATGCAACCTTATTCGATCACCTGCGTTCTTCTCGCCTGCATCAGCTTCTTTGCCAGTGCCACTGAGCTCCCCATAACGAAGGGGATGCCATTTCTGGGCGCGCGAAAGGCGTTGATCAAGCAGGGCTGGATTCCGGACCCAACGGATGAAACAGCCCCCGACGGCGCCATGAAAACGCTTAGAAACATAGGCCTTCTTGAAGTAGAGCGATGCACGGAAGGCGTTCAATACTGCGAGTTCAACCATAAGAAAAACGATGCATGCCTGGTCGTCAGCACGATAGGTGGGAAGGTAAAAGACATGAGAGTCGACGCTTGGAATACCTCGCTGCCGAGGTAGGTCCAGTTACCGGCAGCGAAAGTAACCACCACCGCGGGCGCCCCGCTGTCGTAAATAAGTGCGGCGCTTCCATCCCAAAGGCGCATACCGAAATCGGCACCTGTACAGGCCCGCCTTGATCGGGCCTTATGAATACAATCGGTGGGTCCTGACTAGTGACCGCTCTAGCGAAAACGCCTGACGCATTGCTAACCCCGGAATAGGATCCTCTGGTCAAAACGCATAACCGTGGAGCTTCCGCGTCGATCTGAACAAACGAACTGTCATTGATGCTTTGAAATCCGTAGGTCATGTCGAGTACCTGATTGCGTATCCCTTTGCTACACCAGTGGAGCCTATGGTCGTAGCACTCGCGGAAGGATTTTTCTTCAGCACTACCACTTGACCCGACGAGGTTGTAACAAAGGGGTAAGACTTTTGATTTCCATTGCCATCAGCCTCTGACGACTGCACGTCCTGTGCCCTCGTCGGGATGATCATGAAGACGCAGTTCGCTGGATTGAACCCTGGAATATTCAGCGTGTAGCTTGGCACGGTACCGCTAAAATCAATCACGCCCTGCCAGATCACCTGATACGTGAAGCTGTTGGTGTCCATAGCGAGCTGGCCGCTCTCGTTAAAGACACGCAGTCCAAATAGCGCCATTGATTACCCCAGGTAGCAGAGACGAACACGCAGCACGTTGTTAGCGTCGTAGACCGAGACGTTCAGTGAATTGGCCGCCCAGCCCGTTCGGCACCATCTGATCGCAGTATTGCGCGATTCGGTACAGCTCCCACTTGTCCACCATGAAAGGCTTGATTCGCTTACCCAGCCCGAAACGGTCTTCGGTGCACACCCCGTAGGTGATCCACGCAGCGTTGTTCGTCCATGCCGATTTCATCGAGCCGTCCCAAGTCCCGGTATAGGTGCGCAGGATCGGGTCGTAGTTGCTCGGCACCATCCAGCGCCGAGCCTTGCACTTCACTGTGGCGGCCGGGATGTTGGTGAACTGCTCGGCGTCAAATTCGATGTAAAGCAGCGCAGTGTTCGGATAGCGCAGCTTGGCGTCGATTACTTCGGTGTAGCCGGCCACCAGCATGGTGTCGGCGATCTTGTTGATGCTCTGGTTCGGCGTCAGACGACGAACGCGGATCTGCCAGCCAGTGGTTGCATCCGGCAAATCGATGCGGCGCGAGCGCTCGTAGCGGGTCGTCGTCTTGCCGTCGACGGCGTCCACCAGCACCTGCTCGTAGGCGCCGCCGTCAGTGACCACGTCGATCGCATACTCGATGCGGTAGCCGCCGACATTGCCTTCATCGTCCGACCGTTGCAGAGCCGGCCAAGCCAGGCGCATGCGCACCGCCGACAACTGGGTATTGCTGATCTAGCGCACCCACGGCGCATCACTGCGCAGCTCGATGTTCAGCGAGGTATCATTCTCCACGGACGGAATGCCCGGGATGTAGGTCTGATCCACCGAACCTGGGCGTCAGTCCCACTTCACGTTCGGGAAGTTGTAGTTGCCGCTGGCATCGCGGATCGGTGTGTTGTCCAGGTAGATGTCGTAATCGGTCGGGACGCTGTCGAACTCACCCTCGCCCACAGCAATGAGCAGCTTTGCCAGGTTGGTCGAGCGCAGGCTGTCGCTGGCTTCGGTCGGCGACTTCGGCTTGCTGCTGCCGCCCTTCTCGCCGCGGATATCGATCTGTGCTATTGCGCCCATGCTTCCCTCCAGGCATAAAAAAACCGCCTCGAGGGCGGTTTGGTCACAAGCCATGAAGGCTCAGGTAAAGTTTCATCGCACAGATAGCAACGCGGATTAAATTCCAAGTAATTGCGCGAATCAGTGGAAACCATTTTCCCATCAAAAGCCCTCCTCCAACTTGGAGGGCCAATCCCTCCATGTTTAGGTGAGGGGTTTTGCTGTCAGGTCTTATCTTCAGCCAGGATCGAGGCCGAGATGATCATGCCACCCCACGGCGCTCGCCGATGCAGATCGGTACCGGGTTGGCGGTGGTGTTTTTGGCGCTGCCGAAGGCGTAGGACGGGGAGTTCTCGGGGGATGCGCTTTGCTTCAGGCCTGAGGCTTGAGGGCTGAGCATTTGAATGACGCCGCCATCGCCATCGACGCGCCGGCCGCATACAAAAACGGCGATGCGGCTGCAAACGGAGTGAATGACAGTACGTAGCCTGCGGCGATCATCACTGTGCCGATGATGGTCTGCAGCCCGCCGGCGCGCTTGCTCCCAGAAATCACCGGAACAATGCGAATTTCACGCGTACCGCCGAGATCGAATCCGTCCATCCCAACGTTTGCGCGATTCCGGAAGATCGCAAACTTGAGCCCGAGGCGCTCCAGTCGTTTAATTTCTTCCGCGAAACCATCAATGGTCGCATTGAGTGCACGGAACACCTCCACGGCCGATCCCGCCGTCGAGAAGGAATTGCTTGCCTCGAAAGAACTTCTTAGCGAGCGAACCGGACAACATCACTTTGGTCATCGGCGTGTAGGTAATTGCTGAGCACATGCCATTCTCCGGGCAATAAAAAACCGCCCGGAGGCGGTCTGTTCAGAGAGTCGTGGGCAGTATGTCAATCCGCCCATCGCCCCCGGTGAAAACTCGGTATTTCTTGACCGCGCCGTCTTTCACGATCGCTTCCCGCTCCACTCGGGCCGCGCCCATGGAGCAGATGCCAGAGCCGGTGTACGCCGCCCCGACTGAGACCGAATCAGGCGGCAGATGGAACGACGCCTTTTGGCCTGGGTCGAGCTTGGCGGCTTGTTTGCCATCGATAAAAACCGCCATTGAACAAAGGCTTCCAGTCTGCCCAGAGTCGCGGATCACTTGCAGTGTCCCGTATGCCCCTGAGGGCTTGGCCTGGTAGGCCGACAGCTGACTGGCCGGCGGCTGCTTGGCTTCATTGGAAGGCGTTGGCGAAGTCGCACATCCCGCCAACAGCGTTACCGCCAGCGCTCCTGCGATCAATTTCATGCAGGTCACGCCTGTGGAAAATGGCCCACGATATCACTGCGCGTCCTTGTGGCGCAGCACCAACCGTGTGCGGTTGAGCCACGGCCCGCCGAAAACAATGACATCAGGTGCTAGTCCGTACATATGGTGTAAGGAACGGGCAAAAACCGAACGCTGCGGCATGCTCCAAACACAAAAAACCGCCCGAAGTCGGCTTTGTCAAAGACATTTATTCACAACTTCGGCTCGTCGGTTTTTACGCCAATCCATCAGGCCAGACGTGAAATACAATTCAACGCGGCTTCCATTTGGAGAGTTCTTAAAATCCGCAAACTCAATCTGGCCTGCGCTTACGACTGTCTTACCACTATCAGGAAGCGGTTGCACAAAAACGTCGTAATGCGCCCCAGCTATGGACTGATTCTGCCAGCCATAGAGAACACATTCGGCCACAGTAGTAGCATCTTTTTTACTATTAAATGTTTTCCATGGCCCGTCAGCACGACGCTCGCTCATTGAGGCACAACCAGCCAACAGCGCTACCGCCAACGCTCCTACGATCAGTTTCATGCAGGTCACTCCTGTGGGAAAGGTGCACGATATCACTGGCGCAGGCGGAAATGAAAAGCCCGGCGCTGGGCCGGGCTTCGTGCTGCACGCTTAGCCTAGGTACTGAAATACCCATTTCATTCTGCAATGATCCCCGCCAATGCTTTCTTCATCCGGGTCCTTCAATGTGACTTTATTCCAGATAGGGTTACTTTCATCTCCTAACGGCCATGAATGATGGCGAGAGTTGGAACCAATTGCTGGGTTATCCCAATAGACCTTGAACGACATTTTCAGGTTCTGGGGTCCCGCATCCTTATAATCACCACATACTAGATACTCAACCCACCCTTCAGTGCCAGCCGCTACGCCGTTTGACTCTACCCCCCAGACAACGACGTGGCCTGGAGCAATAGACTCTGGCGGCTGCACATCACCCATCCAATTACTATGTTCCTTGCTGTATTTGAATCTTACCAAACTGAATGGACTGTTATTAACTAGCGTTATTTTTACGGCCCTAAAAGCGCTAGATTTGAAATCGACGATGCTCGCGGATTTATCATCAAAACCAACGTTTCCTGAATCGACACTGTTACTAATCGAGTTAAATGACTCCAGCGCTGACGAAGTCAACTCCTCAGATATCAATTCTTCAGGCGCAAACTCTCTACGAGGAATTGTTCCACCGCCAAAAACATTGTTGATCCATACCATTGCACGAGCATAACGCAACTCATCATCTGAACTAGACATAACACTTCCCCTTCCTTAGTGGGCAACTGCCTTGTGGTTAGCAGCAGACAAAGACTAGCAGAGCATTTTTTAGACGCTAACCCAGGGCGTTTTCCTGCTAAGGCATCCAGCATGGATGGAAAGCCAGTAACGCCCCACCGACCTCCGATAGTAGCCTCCTGCCCACGTGCAACGGATTCCCCAGTCCTTTGCCTGCAAGCCCAAGGACTGGGATTGCGCCAATCTCGGCGCGGATAACGCAAGGAAAGTGAAATGAGCAAAGAGCTGCCAAAAGATCCGGAAAATGAAGGCTGGGTACTCGGCTGGGGTGTTGTCCGCAATGCGCCTTGGAGCTTCATTGGCATTTATCAAAGCGAAGACGAGGCAAAATCCGCAGCGAATAATGCTGGAGAGGGCTACTTGGTACATCACGGATCGCACAAGCCAGGAACAGATGATTTCGTCTGGACTTCCTAAGCCAGATTCGTGAGCGTAACGGTCCCGGGGCCGGAGGTGATTTCGGCTCTTAGCCCAGGCTTTCCAATGTAGCCGCGACTATGGCCATCACCGCCGGGGCCGACTGTGCCCTTGAAGTTCAAACGGTCGATTTCAATATTGTCATCGAGGACAGAGATCACAACTTCTGCACCCCGCAGCGCCCCGCAGGACGCAGTAAATAAATCTCGAATATTCAATACGTAGTTCTGAGTGACTTCCATTTCCTGCTCCCGCGGACGTGCCGCATCAGGTGGTTGGTTGTGCATCTTTATGCCGGAGTTGCGCAGCTCCAGGTAGGGATGCTCGATGGCATCGGTCAGGTGATCGACCTTGTAGATGCCCTCGGGCGATATCTCGACCGACTTGATGTACTCGGCGCCGCGCTCGTCTCGACACTGGCACCGATGTAGATCGTCCAGCGGTAGGAGAAATCGAAGATCGCGTTGACGATCGCCAGACTGCGGATCTGCTTACAGCTCTTCCAGTTCGCCATGATCTGGCTGCCGCTGGGGTCGATGTTCACGACCGCAACGTGGTTGGTGCGCAGCAGCGCCCGGCAACTGCGTTCAGCCCGGGCGAAGCCGTTGTTGGGTTTGCGCTTCAACTTCATAGCGAGTCCGCCATTTTGCGCAGAGCCCTGCGGTCTGCTGCCGATATCGGCTTCGGGCGCCGCTTGAGGACCGTTTCCCGGGTTGATCTCTGAAGAGACTGGCCGACGGCTACTGGCTTGGCTCAACTCGGGCGTAAGTCCTGAGGAGCGCGCCAAGGAGCTACTGGTGGACGCGCTGGCCGATATCGCTTCAGCCAAGGACATGGCCTCACTTCAATCGGCTTTCAACGCGGCCAAGGCGATTGCCGTCGGCTTCGACGACCTTGTGCAGTGGGTCGTGACAGCGCGAACCCGACCCATATGGTGGCGTCAGGCTGGATCGCCATTCCAGACGAGATCTCGATGGAAGAAGCCCAAGCCGCGAAGTTGTTCTACGCCGCCGGCGCCTGGCATCAGGTGAAGGTAGCTGCGTGAGACGCTCCAGACCCCAAAAACGCAAACGACAGACCTGCCTGGACTTGCCGGCCAGCGGAATTGAAGAGGTAGGCCATGGCCAAGAGCAATGCAGAATTGCAGAAGGACAAGCGAGCCAAGGAGAAGGCACTGCTCGAACGGATCGGCGCCGAGAAGCGATCGTTGATTGTTTCGAAAGCGCTCGATGATGCGCTTCAGGTTCTCGGCGAGCGCTACGGCTTTGAGGAATGGCAGGAGACGGTGTCGACGCTCATCCTGAATCTGGCTGCAGCGCCGGCTGAGGAATCCGCACGTTTCGCCAACATGTCGCGACCTGAAATAGTCTTAAAGGCTAAGTGGTTGCGACAAATTGAAAAAGCCACTAAACAAGAACACAATATTTTTATCAAGTAGAAGCAGACTATAAAACTAATAATTTCGATAGGGAATCGCAGATTTTACCACCTTAATATCGAAAGCTTTCTTATGCTTTTTTGATATTGCTTGAAGCATCATTTCTACTGAAATTAACGATGACTCCTGATGCTGCATTGGCCCTATATGAATCGCAGCAATACATTCTAAAGGTACATACCGCTCACAATACGGAACCAAGATTCCGGCCCTTACTCGATATTCTATATTTTCAGAGTTAGACGGGTGAGCGACCATGCACCTCACCTCACGCTCCTCAAAAAAGCTTTGATGCTTGAAAAATGCACAGCTTATATCCACATTCTTCTGAGAGCTTATAAAATCAATGCCATAATTTTCATCCATCCTCTCATAAATCTCCAACATTTCAGAAAACCACCTCCGGACCGCGGTCATTGCTTTTCCATGTTTTTGACCGATATCGTAAACACAATCTGTCAGCTCGAGATGCTCACTAAGCTTTTGTTCATCGAATTCTATCGCATACAGCCCATATGAACGCCATTGACTTAATAAATCTCCAGCCCGACTAAAAGAGCAAACAAACTTAGGGAAGCCATCAGATTGCTTACCTATAGCATAAGTCATCGCGGTTTCCATTTTATGGAAAAGATCCTCGTGTTTGGGGTGACCTCTATATGCCTGCATTACCCCCCATGCAAACTTTAAATATTCAAGCCCATCAGCATACTCGGCTGCATCATTTAAGAAACGCATATCGGTCAACCAAAGTTTCTCGCCGATTAAAATAGACTTCAATGCGTGCGCATCGGTGTAATGAAAAAGACCAGTTGCCATGTCCACGCCTCTATTAGAGAAAAACGGAAACAGAAACCATTATTACGCGGCTGTCTGGTGCTTGACCACTAGAGCCCACTTCTACTAATCACACCAGCCGGCGAGGATCCCCTATGTCCGCACAATAGAAGAAACACCCCTTCGATTTCAAAACTCAATACGGACTCGGCTTCAGCACTCAGGACGATGAGATCGTTGTCGACTTCTTCTGCGGTGGCGGTGGCGGTGGTGGCGGTGGTGGCGGTGGCGGTGGCGGCGGTGCCGGTACCGGGCTGGAGATGGGGCTGGGCCGTGCTGTGAACGTAGCCAAGAACCACAGCCCGCAAGCGATCAGCATGCACACCATGAATCACCCGGGCGCCGTGCACTACACCACCGACGTGTTCGACGGTGACCCCGACACCGAATGCGGCGGCAAGGCAGTTGGCTGGTTCCACATGTCGCCCGGCGCCGTAGACGCGCCAGCGCCAACCATCACCACCAAAGATCGGCTGGGCCTGGTCACCGTGACCATCAAGGACACGCCGTACGTAATCGTCGACATCTGCCTGCAGATGCTGCAACCGGCCGAGCCGTACAAGGCTCAGGGCTTCCCGGCCGACTACATCATCAGTCACGGCGCCGACGGCAAGCCATTCACCAAGACCCAGCAGGTTCACATGTGCGGCAATAGCGTCAGCCCGCCGCCGATGGCAGCACTGGCACGAGCGAACGACCCTTGGCGCGTAGTCGAGCAGCAGGCAGCCGCGGCGTAGTCACAGCCACGGCAAAGCCGACAGCCAATCGGCCAGACGCATCAGTACCTGGCTGAGCAGTTCGACAAGTACTTGGTACATCACTTCGGTGATCATTTTTTTCATGTTACGGGCTCCTATAAATGGTTTTGTATCTATAGGTGCCCAATTGATTTATCCCCCCCTTCCACCGCCCGGGCATCCCCCGGCATAGGACGCCCCATGCCCACAGAAAACAAAAAGGCCGAGCCGCTACCAACATTGGCGACAGGCGCCGCGCTTGATACTTCAACCTGGACCGACTTCGTCCAGCGCCTGCGTTATGACTGCAAAGGTGAGCGGGTCAACGACCACTGCACCTGCGCAGCGATCTTCATTGTTGAAGCCCGACAGATCGTTTGTGGATTGGACATGGATTACACCGAACGGCGCCTGGTGTATTGGGTCGGCGGCGAGTCGGTGGCGTATTCGGCCAAGGAGTACTGGGACGGCCTGTCCATCTACCAGAAGCGCGAGCTCAATAAAAAACGCAGGATTGGTCTGAATGTCAGTTCATGAAGGCCGACGAGCCCGATCAGTGGCACGTGCTGGGCGAGCTTCCAGAACACACCGTCACAGGCTGGGACGAGCGATGGGAATACATCAGCGCCCACTTCACCCAAGCTGCCGCCGAAGCCTTCATCAAGCGCAAGAAGCACGACTACCGCGACGGGATGCGCGTCTACGTCGAATCGCAGTACTACGCCTGGGAATTCGAAGCAGTCAAGAAAGCGATCCTCGACGGCACGCTGACTTACACGCCGAAGGAGGAAGCATGAAGCGCATCTACCTCAGAGGCCCCATGACCAACATGCTGGACCTGAACTTCCCGCTGTTCCATTCCACGGCAGCCACCCTGCGCGCCGCCGGACACAGCGTCATCAGCCCCGCCGAGCTCAACCCAGACCCAGGCACCTGGACGAATGCATGCGCCGCGACATCGCGGCCCTGATGGAATGCGACACCGTGTCCACCCTGCCCGGCTGGTAGGATTCCCGCGGCGCCAGCCTTGAGGTTCATATCAGCAAGGAGTTCGGCATGAAGGTTGTGAATACCCATGATCTGGTATCGATGGAGATTGCAGGATGAGCTAGACAGTCGTGTTTTCTGTTGAGAGCCAGCCATCACTCTGCAGAACGCCGCATCTCCTCCCGAGTAGGCATGGTCCAATCCGAGGGACGCCTTTCATAAATCGAGTCGGGCTTATGGCCTTCGTAGCCAAACATCAATAAGTAAAATCCCAGCGCCACTGCGGCCAATAGTGCCCTGCCGAAAGGATTCGCATCCTTCGATAAACCACCGGGCCCGATAGCTACCCAGCCCCCCCTAAGGTAAGCAAAGACGGCTTGTGTAAACCATGCTTGCGCGCCTACAGACATCCAAAACTGACTCCACTCGCCTGCAAAGCGCCAAAAAGCGCTTATTAGTGATGCGATGACCATGAGGCCCAAGATCAAGTAACGATAACGTTTGAGAACACTCAGAGCGCGGTTTTCCTGTTCCATATTTGCCCTGTCATCCCTTCAAGAAAAACAATCTGATTGCACTGTTGAGACTTCAAGTATCGGCCGATGTGCGCCCGACACAAATCCAAGCATCTCGTATTCCCGTCCCCCTTCAAAGTCAGATGAAGACCGAGAGGAATTTAACATTGAAGAAAACGATGATCAGCGCGGTCAACAAGCCAGGTGAGCGCATTACACCAAAAAAGATGTAGAGAAATGGACTTACCAGGCCGATCAGGAAAGGTATCCAGGCGGGCATTCTTAAGGGAACAGGGTCAAACAGCGCCCAAGTTGTGAGCCCTAGCCAAATTGCCCAAAAGACATACATCGTTACGCCGTCGACCCGGCGAAACGCCCGCTTGAACGTCTGCCCGACCGTATCCGTTTCATTGAGCATCTGAGCCACCGCTATAACCGATTCATATCGATAGTAGCCGTAGCACCAAAAACCTCTACTCCCTCCCCCTTCAAAGTCAGCCGCTATAGCGGCAAGGACGAAGTCATGCCTGAAGAAAAAGTTGTGATGTACGAATCCCCGGACGCCGCCAGCATTCAGACCCTAACTGGCTGGGTCGCCGCTGATGGCCGCTTCTGGGGCAACGATGAGCACATGGCCCGCTGGTGCGGCGCCACCCACCGTCGCTGCGAGAAAAATCCAGAACATCCAATCCACGAGATCCGGAGCTACTGCCGCCAGTGCTACGAGGAAAGTCGGCTGGCGAAGTTTGCAGCGATGCCGATCAAGGACTGGGCCGGTGAGCCGTTGGTTATCTTCGATGGCGACCAGTATTTCTTCGACGAAGACAGCCTGCGTGATTATTCGCCTTCGCCGTGGCCAAGGGATTGGCCGAGCGCAACTGCGCCGAGCTGACGCTGGTCAAGAAGGAAGCCGAGAATAAGCGCCAGAGGCATACGCTGGAAGGACTGAAGACGATCATCGATGCGGTGACCACACCGCCCTGGCTCAAGTGAGCAATCCGCCTGGCACTGGCCTGCCTTCAGCGCCGCGAGGATATCGTGACCTGGCTGAAGTCGGCGGTCGACATGGACAAGAACACGCTGACCGTGTCGCCGGGCAAGACTCAGGGCTACGACAATCCGGTTCACCTGAAGATCACCATGGGGGCCGCGCTGCGTGAAGTCGTCGGTGAATGCCTGCGGTCGCCGCTGGTGTCGCCCTACCTGATCCACTACAAACCGAAGGCGCGGCGCCGGGAACAGATCGACGCGAAGGATCACTGGACGTCGGTGACGCCGGACTATCTGACCAAGGAGTTCAGTAAGGCCCGCGACGCCGCGCACGCGTACGACAATGTGTTGGCCGGTGAGCGCCCCACTTTTCACGAGATCCGCGCTTTAGGTGCATGGCTGTACGAGCAGCAGAACTTCCCGCAGGAATACATCCAGGCACTGCTGGGCCACGCGGACGAGAAGATGACGAAGCACTATCAGGAGGGACACGGCGATAAGACAATAGACTATGTTGAGGTGAGCGCCGGACTGGCGTTCTGAGGTGGGGGTTTTGCAAAAGTTTTGCAAATCGCAGACAACAAAAAAGGGCCCACCTTTCGGTGAGCCCTTCTAGACCGCCCAGCAGAGCGGATTTTGTTTGGTAGGCGCGATTGGACTCGAACCAACGACCCCCACCATGTCAAGGTGGTGCTCTAACCAACTGAGCTACGTGCCTGCTGTGAGGCGGCATTCTACGGAATTCCGGAGGGGTGTCAACACCTTTTTTTCACCTAACCCTATGAATATGCAAAATATTTAATTTCGGCTCGCCGACGAAGATTTTCCGGTGGCTGGCGGAGGTTTTTCAACTCGGGTAGGATCGACGCACTCGTAAAATATATTAAACAGAGGCTGCAGGATGGCGAACACCCTTTACCCAGAGTCTTATTACGCCGCGTCGGCCAATGCCGTACCGCCGCGCCCTGCCTTGCAGGATGATGTGGAGACGGACGTCTGTGTGATCGGCGCCGGGTATACCGGATTGTCCTCTGCCCTGTTTTTGCTGGAAAACGGTTTTCGCGTCACCGTATTGGAAGCGGCCAAGGTCGGTTTCGGCGCTTCGGGGCGCAATGGCGGGCAGATCGTCAACAGTTATAGCCGAGACATCGACGTGATCGAGCGCAGCGTTGGGCCGAAGCAGGCGCAACTGCTCGGGCAGATGGCGTTCGAGGGCGGTCGGATCATTCGCGAGCGGGTGGCCAAGTACAACATCCAGTGCGACCTGAAGGACGGCGGCGTGTTCGCCGCGCTGACGGCCAAGCAGATGGGCCATCTGGAATCGCAGAAGCGCCTCTGGGAGCGCTTTGGCCATACGCAACTCGAACTGCTCGATCAACGCCGTATCCGCGAAGTGGTTGCCTGCGATCAGTACGTCGGCGGCATGCTCGACATGAGCGGCGGGCACATTCATCCGCTGAACCTCGCGCTCGGCGAAGCAGCAGCGGTCGAGTCCCTCGGCGGCACTATCTATGAACAATCACCCGCCGTACGTATCGAGCGCGGCGCCAGCCCGGTGGTGCATACTCCGCAAGGCAAGGTCAGGGCCAAGTTCATCATCGTCGCGGGCAATGCCTACCTCGGCAACCTGGTGCCGGAGCTGGCGGCGAAATCGATGCCTTGCGGCACCCAGGTGATCACCACCGAGCCACTGGGGGATGAGTTGGCGAAAGCGCTGCTGCCGCAGGACTACTGTGTTGAAGACTGTAACTACCTGCTCGACTACTACCGCCTGACAGGCGACAAGCGTCTGATTTTCGGCGGTGGCGTGGTGTATGGCGCGCGCGATCCGGCAAACATTGAGGCGATCATCCGTCCGAAAATGCTCAAGGCGTTTCCGCAGCTCAAAGATGTGAAGATTGATTACGCCTGGACCGGAAATTTCCTGCTGACCTTGTCGCGCTTGCCACAGGTTGGGCGCCTGGGCGACAACATCTATTACTCGCAGGGTTGCAGCGGCCATGGCGTGACCTACACCCACCTGGCCGGCAAGGTGTTGGCCGAAGCGTTGCGCGGGCAGGCCGAGCGTTTTGATGCGTTTGCCGATTTGCCGCACTACCCGTTCCCCGGCGGGCAGTTGCTGCGCACGCCATTTGCTGCGTTAGGCGCCTGGTATTACGGCTTGCGCGACAAATTCGGGATGTAAAAAAGGGCCGCTGAACAGCGGCCCTTTTTATTCAACACTGAACGGTTTCAGAGTTGGTTTCGGGCAATCCCGCTACGGATCCGCAGGATATCAGCCAGCACCGCCAAGGCAATTTCCGCTGGCGTCTTGCTGCCGAGGTTAAGCCCGATCGGCGCATGAATCCGCGCCAACTCGTTCTCCCCCAGCCCGCCAATCCGACGTAACCGCTCAAAGCGCTTCTGCGACGTCTGCTGCGACCCCATCACGCCAATGTAGAACGCCTCAGTGCGCACCGCTTCCATCATCGCCAGGTCGTCGATGCGCGGATCGTGAGTGAGCGCTACGACCGCCGTATCACGATGACAGCCACCGTCAGCAATAAACACCGACGGCAATTGCCGGCGAATCTCCACACCATCCAGCACCACGCCTTCAAGCACCTCATCGCGCGGATCACAGAGAATCACCTCAAACCCGAGGCCGACAGCAAACTCGGCACACGCCTGCGCCACACTGGAATACCCAGCGAGCAATAAACGCTGCGCCGCACCAACGCGAATCCGCACCCGATCAATCTCGCGCTCGATCCGCGCACCCTGCTCGCGATCAGCGAACAGACTGCGCGCACCGCTAGCCAGATCGACCTCGCGAATCAAGCGGCGCTGACCGAGCAGCGCCGACTCCAATTCACGCAGATGCGCCTGCATCTCGCAGTCAGCGTCAAATTTCTCTACCAGCACATCGAGAATGCCGCCACAAGGCAGGCTGACCCGCGAGCGCGGATCGTCGCCTTCGCCGTAACGCACGACATTGACCGCATCGAGAAACGCACCTTCGGCGACGCGCTCTAGGAAATCTTCCTCGACGCAACCGCCGGACAGCGAGCCGATCCACTGTCCGCCGTCATTCACCGCCAGCAGCGAACCCGGCGCACGCGGTGCCGAACCGTAGGTGGTCAGCACGGTGCAAAGCCAGATGCGCTGCCCCGCCACCGACCACTCCAGCGCGCGGCGCAGCACTTGTAGATCGAGATGCTGCATGTCAGTGCGCCTTGTGCTCGATGGACGGTGCGTCGTCTTTCAGCTTTTGCACTTCGCTCACTGCCAGCTCGGCGGATTGACCACCCCAACCTTGACGCAGGTAGTTGAGCAGATCGGTCAGCTGTTCAGGACTGAGCTTGTCGGCGAAATCCGGCATCGGTTGCATGTGCTCGAAGCCGGAGAACTTCTGCTCACCGATACCGTCCTCAATCACCCGCAAAAGATTGCGCGGATCTTCCAGGCGCAGCGTGGTGTTGCCGCGCATGGCCACCGCGATGTGCGGTTTGCCTTCGCCACCGACCGCATGGCAACCGGCGCAGACGTTCAGATATTCCTGACGGCCGCGCTGGGCACTGGCGCTGAGCTGTTCTACCGGCACTTCAACAAGTGCTTTGGCAGCCGGCGGTTTGTCGCCGAGCAGGAACGTTGCCATCGCCGCCAGATCCGTATCGCTCAGGCCTTGCGTGCTGTTGTGGAACACCGGGAACATCTCGTTGAACATCGTCCCCTGCGCACTCATGCCGTGCTTGAGGAACGTGCTCAGGTCCTGCTCGTTCCAGCCGCGAGCGGCCAGATCGGTGGCCAGCAGGCTCGGCGCCAGATAACCATTGAGGATGCCGCCGGTGAGGCGTTTATCCAACTGCATCGCGCCCGGCAGGCCGCGTGGCGTGTGGCATTCGCCGCAGTGACCGAGCACCTCGACCATGTACTGGCCGCGCTTCCAGGCTTCACTTTTGCCTTCGGCCGACTCCAGCTTCAGCGCTTTGCCATACATCATGTTCCAGCCAATCAGGCCCGGACGTACGTTGAACGGAAAGCTCAGGCTGGTGACCGGAGCTGCGCGCTCGATCGGCTCGATGGTTTTCAGGTACGCATGAATCGCATCCGAATCTTCACGCGGCATCAAGTGATACGAGGTGTACGGCATCGCCGGATACAGGTTCGCGCCATCGCGACGCTTGCCTTCGGTCAGCGCAGCAAAGAACTCGTCATCGTTGTACAAACCGATGCCGTGATCCTTGCTCGGGGTGATGTTGGTGCCATAGATCGTGCCGAATGGCGAGACGATCGGCAGACCGCCGGCAAACGGCGCGCCGCCCGCTGCGGTGTGGCAAGCCATGCAGTCGGCGGCGCGGGCGAGGTATTCGCCGCGCTTGACCTGATCATCGGCGTGGGCAAACAACACCGGCGCAGCGAGGCCGACCGCCAGGGTCAGGCGGGTCAGAAAAAGCTTCATGCTTAACCCTCCTTGACCAGGCCGAGATCGGTCAGGACGTTGCGGGTGGCGTTGTAATAACGCACGTACCCGGTGCAACGGCAGACGTGGTGGCCGAGGCTGTCCTCGATGACTTGTTCGAGCTTGCTCTGCACTATCGGTTGGCGCTGCAGCTTCTCGACCAGCACGGTCGCGGCGTTGACGAAGCCCGGTGCGCAGTAGCTGCACTGGAAGGCGAACTCGTCGACGAAGCGCTGCTGGATCGGGTTCAGCTCAGTGACCTGGCCCGCCTCATCACGCTTGGCGTGAGCTTCGATGGTGCGGACTTTCTTGCCTTCGAAGTAATGCGCGCCGGTGATGCAGGTGCGCACTTCTTCGCTGGTGCCGTCCGGGTTATCGACGATCACCACGCAGGCGTGGCAGATGCCCTGGCCGCAGCCCAGACGCGAACCGGTGAGGTTTTTGTATTCGTGCAGGTAATCGATCATCGGCAGGTCATCAGGGATGTCCACCGGGCCGACGGATTGACCATTGAGGGTCAGTTGAAGCGGACGGTTAGCCATTGAGGGCCTCCTTGATGCGCGCAGCAGTGATTGGCAGATCGCGAACACGTTTACCGATGGCGTGCGCCACGGCGTTACCGATGGCACCGACAATCGGGATCATCACCACTTCGGCGATGCCTTTCGACGGATCACTTGGCGACAGCGCCGGGAGAATCTCCGACGTCTGCTTCCACACGGCAACGTGACGCGCCATCGGCAGACGGTAACGGTTGAAGTTCCAGTCACCCTCCCCCGGCCCGCCTTCATACAGCGGCATCTCTTCCATCAAGGCGTGACCGATGCCCATGGCGATACCGCCTTCGAGCTGGCCCTTGACCAGTTCTTCGACCAACACACGACCGCACTCGACCCACGAATGGTGGTTAAGCACTTCGACTTCAGCAGAACCCTTGTTGACCTTCAGTTCGACCAGCGTCGCGACCGGGCTGTAGTAAGTCACGGCAGCGTTGTTCAACTGGACAACCGGGTAATTGATGTTCTGGCGATCCAGCAGGTGGAAACCAGACGCGCTCATCAACGCTTTCTTCGCTTTCGGCGCGCCGTCACCGTATTTCACGGCGAGACCATCGAGCGGCAGACGCTCGCGCACACCGTCGATGCTGTATTCGGCTTCAGCCCAGCTCCAGCGGTTGAATGCGTGGACGGTGGCGCCGGTCACCAGGCCACGCTCGTGAGCGTGTTTGGCCAGCTCTTCGAAGGTCAACGGCTGCATGCCGTTGGCGGTGAGCTTGCCGTCGACCCAGTGCGCATCTTCGCGACGCACGACGTAAGGGTTGGCTTGACCGCCGTAAGGACCCTGACGCCAGATTTCCATGGCCGCTGGCCACAAACCGTTGTTGAACAGCACGCGCGCCGCTTCACGGGTGGCGTGGCTGAAGTAGTACGCCGAGTTGGTCGCCGACGAGGCCGAAGCCAACTTGCCGACCCAACGCGGATTGCGCAGCAGGTTGTCCTGCTCGGCCTGGCTCATGATGTAAGGGTTGCCGCTGGTGATCAGCTGCATTTCCTTCCATTCGGTTTCGCCGGTCTTCACTTCGTGCGCCGGGCTGCCGAGGAAATCGGCCACGACCAGGGCTTGCGAGGTGGACATGCCGGTGCCGATTTCAATGCCGATATGGCGCAGGGTGATGCGACCGTCAGCAGTGAATTCAATACTGGCCATCGGCGCTTCGGAACCGGTGCCGAAGTCTTTCTGGCAGATGGCGAAACCGACGCCGTACCAGTTATCCGGGTCTGCGGCTTCGCGCTGTTTCTTGATCGCGTCGCGGTTTTTCCAGACTTCGTGCACCGACGCCTTGTCGAGGATCTCGTGCAGGCGCAAGGCACCGGCCGGGATCGCGCCTTGGGTGTTTTTCATGCCCGAGCGCAGGGCGTTCTTGCGACGCAGGTCGATGGCATCGACACCAAGGCGATTGGCGATTTCGTCGACCATCATTTCGGTCGCCGCCATGCTTTGCAGCGTGCCGTAGCCGCGCATCGAACCGGCCTCAACGCCACGCGAATGGTAGGCGGTGACTTGCAGGTCGTTCTGCGGCATGTAGTAGATCGACTGCGCCGCCGTGGCGCCCACTGCCGCTACGGATGGGCTGTAGTTGATTCGGCCACCACCGTCGACGCTCATTTCGGCGCGGAAAATCTTGAAGGTGTAGTCGTTCTTGTCCACGGCCAACTGGTAGCGGATGTCGAACGGGTGACGCTTGATGCCGCTCTGAAACTGTTCATAGCGGTCGTTGGCCAAGCGCACTGGCACACCGGCGCCGTACAACGCGGCAAGAGCTGCGTAGTAGACGAAGATGTTGTGATCTTTGGAACCGTAACCGACGGTGTAACCCGGGTGCATGTTGAGGTTGTCGAGGCCGAAACGCGACGGCGCGATCATCTTTGCGGTTTCGGTCGCCGCCTCCAGCGGACACTGGGTCGCCACCACGAAATGCAGGGTCTTGGTCTTCGGGTCATACCAGCCATTGCCGTTGTCCGGCTCCATGGCGGCCGGCTCGATCGACGGGGTCTTGTAACGCTCGTCGAACACCAGCCAGTTGTCCGGCGGCGTATCGATCTCTTTCTTCATGCGGTCGGCGTAGAACAGGCCGCGCTCGGTCAAGTTGCCGTGCAGGTTCGGCTGGGAATTCCATACCGGGCGACGGTTCTTCAGCATCGGGAACAGGATCGAGTCCTTCAGGCTGGCGAACTCATCTTCATCAGCCGAGGTCGCGCCGCCAACGCGCACATAGCGGAAGCTGCCGTAGGGGTCGCCTTCGTAGAACGGCACTTGGGCACCGTAACGAATCGCTTTGTCATTGAATTTGAGTTTGTTCTTGGCCTGACGGAAACGCTCGAAGTCATTCCAGATCAGGATCGCCACCGGGTGACCGATGAACATCGGCACTTTGCCTTCTGGCAGCAGTGGATCCGGCGCGTGTTCTTCCGGGAAGACGATGCCGTCCTTGTCCAGATCCGCGGCGGTGACGATGCGGTCCGGCTGCAAATCGGCGCCGAGCCACGACAGGTCGTAACCGGCGTAGATGCGGTCAGCCTTGATGGTTTTCAGCAGCATGGCGTGGCCTTGCTGTTCAGGCCAGCCCGGCATGTCCTTGGAGCGGATGTCGCGGGCAAAGACTTTGCTACCGCAGACCTTGGACAGTGCGTCGTTACGCTGACGCGCCTTGCCGTTATTGCCGAGCCATTTCTCGGACGGCACGGTGACGCTGTTTTCCATCAAGGCAGCCAGCGCCTGACTGCTGAGCGGCGTGAGCGTGACGCTCACACCCGCCACCAGCCCGCCCTGGAGGAACGAGCGCCGGGATATATCACGGTTGGACATGGATCATCCTCTGGGCGGTTATGTGTCCGCCCTTCTGGTTATCTACTGGGGAATCTCGAGTCTTGCAGAAGCCCTCTTTGGCGAAACAAAGGGCGTGTTGACAGTGCAAAGCTGACCGAAAGGTTAACTTTAAAGGTTTCTGCGCTCGCAGCAAACAACCAGTTACAAAAATTTGACTAAAGAATCAAAAAATCAATGCGACGTGAGACCGCAGCAAGCGGGTAGACACTTGTAGGAGTGAGCCTGCTCGCGATGGCGTCAGTTAAGCGGTTAATTTTGGTGACTGACACTCCGCCATCGCGAGCAGGCTCACTCCTACAGGAACTTGAATGGCTTCAGGGTTGGAGCAGAGGGAAAAAGAGGGGGAATAGTCAAATTTCAGACACAAAAAACCCCGGTCTTTCGACCAGGGTCTTTGCTATCGATTCCGAACCAGTCAATGACTGCTTTCGGTGCTTCAAGGCGTTCAGTGGTCCTTGGAGCAGATATGGCGCAGCGGACGGGACTCGAACCCGCGACCCCCGGCGTGACAGGCCGGTATTCTAACCGACTGAACTACCGCTGCGTATCGCTTTGAGCTTGCGCTCAAGTAACTCGTTTTGACTGCAAGCTTCGGTGCTTTGCAATCGCGAACCAGACAAGCCTGATTCGTAAAATATGGCGCAGCGGACGGGACTCGAACCCGCGACCCCCGGCGTGACAGGCCGGTATTCTAACCGACTGAACTACCGCTGCGCGTCGGTGCAGGCACTTTCAGCCTACGTTCTTGCTTACGCAAGTCTCTCGGGGAGTGGTGGGTGATGACGGGATCGAACCGCCGACATTCTGCTTGTAAGGCAGACGCTCTCCCAGCTGAGCTAATCACCCGTTTGCATCTCCGAGGCCGCGAAATTTACGCAGGTAGCGAACCTAAGTCAATAGCAGGATTGAAGTTTTTCTAAAAAAGACAAAATTGCTTCAATCCTGCAAAACCGCTTTCGCGGGCAAACCCGCTCCCACAGGGGTATGCATCCCAAATGTGGGAGCGAGCCTGCTCGCGAAGGCGTCAGTTGATTCAACGCAAACTCAGAGAAAAAGGCGATCTACTCGCTGTAGATCATCTTTTTCGTCATGCCGCCATCGACCACGAATTCCTGCCCGGTGACAAACCCGGCATTCCTCGACAGCAACCACGCAACCATGGCCGCGACATCCTCGACCGTCCCTACCCTGCCCGCCGGATGCTGAGCATGATCGGCATCAGCCAACGGCTCGGCGCGACGCGCAGAAGGATCCCGCGCATCAATCCAGCCCGGACTGACCGCGTTGACACGAATCTCCGGACCCAGACTGATCGCCAGCGCATGCGTCAGCGCAAGCAAGCCACCCTTGCTCGCCGCGTACGCCTCGGAGTCCGCCTCCGACTGCCGCGCTCGGGTCGAGGCCAGATTGACGATCGAACCGTTGTGCGCACGCAGGTACGGCGCACAGTGCTTGGCCAACAACATCGGCCCGCTGAGATTCACCGCCAGCACGCGATTCCAATAAGCCAGGTCGAGACTTTCGAGCGTGATGTTGTGCGGATCAGCGACCGCCGCGTTGCACACCAGCGCATCGAGACGACCAAACTGCCCCAGCACTTCAGCAACACCGAGCGCAACCTGGCCCTCATCGGCGACGTCCATGGCGATAAACCAGGCGTTTTCGCCCAGGACTTTCGCCACTTTCGAACCGCGCACACGATCCAGATCGGTCAGCACCACTTGCCAGCCTTCGCTGATCAGCCAGGCCGCAATCCCCAGACCGATACCACGCGCGGCCCCCGTGACCAATGCAACACGGCCATGGGTACCGGCTTTCGGAGTGGACAACTCGATCACAGCGCTGCCAGACCGCGCGCCAGGTCGGCTTGCAGGTCTGCGACGTCTTCCAGACCGACCGCAATGCGGATCAGACTGTCGCGAATGCCTGCTGCTTCACGCTCCTGCGGCGCCAGACGGCCGTGGGAGGTGGTGCTCGGGTGCGTGATCGTGGTCTTGCTGTCGCCGAGGTTGGCGGTGATCGAAATCAGTCGAGTCGCGTCGATGAAGCGCCAGGCGCCCTCTTTCCCGCCCTTGACCTCAAAGCTCACAACGGCACCGAAGCCCTTCTGCTGACGCTGGGCCAGTTCATGCTGCGGATGACTCTTGAGACCGGCGTAATGGACTTTCTCGATGCCATCCTGCTGCTCCAGCCATTCGGCCAGCTCTTGGGCGTTGGCGCAGTGCGCCTTCATCCGCAGGTTCAGGGTTTCCAGACCTTTGAGGAAGATCCACGCGTTGAACGGGCTCAAGGTTGGGCCGGCGGTGCGCAGGAAGCCGACGATTTCTTTCATCTGCTCACTGCGACCGGCTACCACGCCGCCCATGCAACGACCCTGGCCGTCGATGAACTTGGTCGCCGAGTGCACGACAATGTCTGCGCCCATTTTCAGCGGCTGTTGCAACGCTGGTGTGCAGAAGCAGTTGTCGACTACCAGCATCGCGCCTTTGGCGTGCGCGATTTCCGCCAGTGCGGTGATATCGACCAGCTCAGCCAATGGATTGGAAGGCGACTCGACAAAGAGCAGCTTGGTGTTGGGCTTGATCGCCGCATCCCAGGCCGACAGATCGGCCAACGGAACGTAATCGACTTCCACGCCGAAACGCTTGAAGTACTTCTCGAACAGGCTGATGGTCGAACCGAACACACTGCGCGAAACCAGCACATGATCGCCGGCGCTGCACAGGCTCATCACCACCGCCATGATCGCGGCCATGCCGGTGGCGGTCGCCACGGCTTGCTCGGCGCCTTCCAGCGCGGCGATGCGCTCTTCGAACGCGCGCACGGTCGGGTTGGTGTAACGCGAGTAAACGTTGCCCGGCACTTCCCCGGCAAACCGCGCGGCCGCGTCGGCAGCCGTGCGGAACACGTAGCTGGAGGTGAAGAACATCGGATCACCGTGCTCGCCTTCCGGCGTACGGTGCTGACCGGCACGTACGGCCAGGGTATCGAACGCTACGCCTTCGAGGTCGCTGTCCAGCCGACCGGCATCCCATTCCTGACTCATGCTGTCACTCCTTGCCCTGTTCTCGAAAATTGAAAGTCAGATACAAAACCGGCCCCTCAGGGCCGGTAGAAACTCAGTTGTTGTACAGATCGATGATCGCACTGACCGCTTGGGTCTTGACCTTCGAGGCATCGTTGCGTGCCTGTTCGATCTTGTCCAGGTAAGCCTCATCGACGTCGCCGGTGACGTACTTGCCGTCGAACACCGCGCAATCGAAGTTCTCGATCTTGATCTTGCCGCCACCGACCGCTTCGATCAAGTCAGGCAGGTCCTGATAGATCAGCCAGTCGGCACCGATCAGATCCGCCACGTCCTGAGTCGAACGGTTGTGTGCGATCAGTTCGTGGGCGCTTGGCATGTCGATGCCATACACGTTCGGGAAGCGTACCGCCGGGGCTGCCGAGCAGAAGTAGACGTTTTTCGCGCCGGCTTCGCGGGCCATCTGGATGATCTGCTTGCACGTGGTGCCGCGCACGATCGAGTCGTCGACCAGCATCACGTTCTTGCCGCGGAATTCCAGCTCGATGGCGTTGAGCTTCTGGCGTACCGACTTCTTGCGCGCGGCCTGGCCCGGCATGATGAAGGTACGACCGATGTAACGGTTCTTGACGAAACCTTCGCGGAATTTCACGCCCAGGTGGTTGGCCAGTTCCAGCGCCGCGGTGCGGCTGGTATCCGGAATCGGGATCACCACGTCGATGTCGTGCTCTGGACGCTCGCGCAGGATCTTCTCGGCGAGCTTCTCGCCCATGCGCAGACGGGCCTTGTAGACCGACACGCCGTCGATGATCGAATCCGGACGCGCCAGGTAGACGTGTTCGAAAATGCATGGAGTCAGGGACGGGTTGGTCGCGCACTGACGGGTGTGCAGCTTGCCGTCTTCAGTGATGTAGACCGCTTCGCCCGGTGCCAGGTCGCGAATCAGGGTGAAACCGAGCACGTCCAGCGAAACGCTTTCCGAGGCGATCATGTACTCGACACCTTCGTCGGTGTGACGCTGACCGAACACGATCGGACGAATACCGTGCGGGTCACGGAAACCGACGATGCCGTAACCGGTCACCATCGCCACGACGGCGTAACCGCCGACGCAACGGTTGTGCACGTCGGTCACGGCGGCAAACACGTCTTCTTCGGTCGGTTGCAGCTTGCCGCGCTGGGCCAGCTCATGCGCGAACACGTTGAGCAGCACTTCCGAGTCGGAACTGGTGTTGACGTGACGCAGATCGGATTCGTAGATCTCTTTGGCCAACTGCTCAACGTTGGTCAGGTTACCGTTATGCGCCAGGGTGATGCCGTAAGGCGAGTTGACGTAGAACGGCTGAGCTTCGGCCGACGTCGAGCTGCCCGCGGTCGGGTAACGGACGTGGCCGATACCCATGTGACCGACCAGACGCTGCATGTGACGCTGTTGAAACACGTCACGCACCAGGCCATTGTCCTTGCGCAAGAACAACCGGCCATCATGGCTGGTCACGATACCGGCAGCGTCCTGGCCGCGGTGCTGGAGCACGGTTAGCGCGTCATACAGCGCCTGATTGACGTTCGACTTACCGACGATACCGACGATGCCACACATGCGACGCAACCCCTACTTAATGGATCTGAACTGAACAACACTCACTGAGGCGTTTTCGCCGACGGCAAGAGTTGCTCCTTGAACGGAATATCAGCGGGTACGCTGATTCCGCTGGCAAGCCACTGACTGCTCCACCCGAGAATCAGGTTTTTGGACCAATCAGCGACCAATAGAAATTTTGGTACGAGCTGTGATTCTTTCCACCACCCGTCCTGCTGTACCGGCCCCAGGCTCAACAGCCCGACCGCCACGACCACCAGCAACACGCCACGCGCGGCGCCGAAGGCCATGCCGAGGAATCGATCGGTCCCGGACAACCCGGTGACGCGAACCAACTCGCCGATAAGGTAATTGATCATTGCGCCCACGATCAGTGTGGCGACAAACATGATGGCACAGCCCGCGATCACGCGAGCCGATGGGGTTTCGATGTATCCGGCGAGGTACTCGGACAGTGAACCACCGAACATCCAGGCGACGACTCCTGCGATGATCCAGGTCACCAGCGATAATGCTTCCTTGACGAAGCCGCGGCTCAAACTGATCAAAGCGGAGATGGCGATGATTGCAACGATCGCCCAGTCAACCCAGGTAAATGGCACAGTGCAGCCTACAGACGGATAAGGCGGCGCATTTTAGCAGAGCGCATGCCTCTCGGTAAGCTGCGATTGTCAGTGCATTTCAATCGGCGCGATAGTTTTTAGCCGCGCTCAGGCTGGAAGCGCACAACAAAACCCTTGAGGTTCTGCTGACGCCCCAACAGATCACGCAGACGATCAGCCTCCGCACGCTCGATCAACGGGCCGACAAACACCCGATTCTTGCCATCGGCGGAGCGGATGTAAGCGTTATAGCCCTGACTGCGCAGGGTTTTCTGCAGGCTTTCGGCACTGGCGCGGCTCGACAGACTGGCCAGTTGCACCGACCAGCTCACCGACAGACCATTGGCATCGACACGGCTTTGCGTGGTGTCAGGCTTGCTCGATGCCGAGGTAATCGGCTGGGCAGGCGCAGGAATCGGCTTGGCCACCGCGGGCGGCGCAGCAGGCTTGGTGATCATAATGGGGGCCGCCGGTGTCACTGCAACGGGCGCAGCAGGCGCAGCGTCTTCAGCGACTTCTTCGTCAGTCGGCACAGGCTCTTGCGGCAAGGCTTGCGGTTCAGGCACTGCAACCGTTTCCATCTGAATCTGCGGCATGGCAGGCGCCTGCGGAGACGCCGGCGCCTCAACGGTCACCTGACGCTGCTCATCCTGACGGGAAAACAGCATCGGCAGGAAGATCACCGCCAGCGCAACCAGCACCAGAGCGCCAACCATGCGCTGCTTGTACGCTTTATCCAGCAAAGCCATTTGCCGCGTCCTCCGTGGAGCGCCGGGCCAGCCATTCAAGGGCCTCGGCGACACAATAAAATGATCCGAACAACAGAATCTCGTCGTCGCTTGTAGCCACTGCGCACTGCCCTTCCAGAGCGGCGGCGACACTGTCGTAAGACGAGACCGCAGCGCCAAGGTTCTGCAATGCAGCGTTTAATTCAGCCACTGGACGTGCGCGCGGCGAATCCAGCGGTGCAACGGCCCAATGCTCGACACTAGCATTCAATTCGCTGACAACACCATCCAGATCCTTGTCCGCCAGCAGACCAAACACCGCCAGTCGCTTGCCGACCGGTGGCCGCGAGGCCAGACGTCGGGCCAGATACTCGGCAGCATGCGGGTTGTGACCAACATCCAGCAACAGATTCAGACGTTTGCCGCCCCACTCGAACGAGCGGCGATCCAGCCGTCCGACCACGCGAGTGGCCTGCAACGCCGCGACGATCTGCTGCGCATTCCACGGCAAACCGACCAGCAGATACGCCTGCAACGCCAGCGCGGCGTTTTCCATTGGCAGATCGAGCAGCGGCAAATCACGCAATTCGACAGCCTGCCCTTGCGCATCGGTACCGCGCCACTGCCAGTGCTGATCAGTGATGCCGAGATCGAAGTCACGCCCACGCAGGAAGAACGGACAGGCCAGTTCACGCGCCTTGTCGAGCAGCGGTTGCGGAGGATTCAGATCGCCGCACAAGGCAGGCTTGCCCTGGCGGAAAATTCCGGCCTTCTCGAAAGCCACGGATTCACGGGTATCACCGAGATAATCGGCATGATCGACACCGATGCTGGTGACCAGCGCGATATCGGCATCAACCACGTTAACCGTGTCCAGACGCCCGCCCAGCCCGACTTCCAGCACCACCGCATCAAGCCCGGCCTGTTGAAACAGCCAGAACGCCGCGAGGGTGCCCATTTCGAAGTAGGTCAGGGAAGTGTCGCCGCGTCCGGACTCGACCGCTGCGAAGGCTTCACACAGCTGCGCGTCAGTGGCTTCGACGCCATTGAGCTGCACCCGCTCGTTGTAACGCAGCAGGTGCGGAGAATTGTAGACACCAACGCTCAAGCCCTGCGCCCGCAGCAATGAAGCCACGAATGCGCACGTCGAACCCTTGCCGTTGGTGCCGGTGACCGTGATCACCCGAGGCGCCGGCTGGCCCAGCCCCATGCGGGACGCTACCTGTTGCGAACGCTCCAGGCCCATGTCGATGGCCGACGGATGCAACTGCTCAAGGTAGGCGAGCCATTCGCCAAGGGTGCGCTCGGTCATAGGCCAGCAGGGACCGGTGGAACCACGATCGGCTCGATTGGCGCGGCGACGAATTTCGGCGTCGGCTTGCCAGTCATCTGTGCCAGCAGGTTACCCAGACGCGGGCGCAGTTCCTGACGATGGATGATCATGTCGATCGCGCCGTGCTCCAGCAGGAATTCGCTGCGCTGGAAACCTTCCGGCAGTTTTTCACGCACGGTTTGCTCGATAACGCGCGGACCGGCGAAGCCGATCAGGGCTTTCGGCTCACCGACAATGACGTCGCCAAGCATCGCCAGACTCGCGGAAACACCACCGTAGACCGGGTCGGTCAGTACGGAGATGAACGGGATGCCTTCTTCACGCAGACGCGCCAGCACAGCCGAGGTCTTGGCCATCTGCATCAGCGAGATCAGCGCTTCCTGCATGCGCGCACCACCGGAGGCGGCGAAGCAGATCATCGGGCAGCGGTTTTCCAGCGCAAAGTTGGCGGCGCGCACGAAGCGTTCACCAACGATGGCGCCCATCGAACCGCCCATGAAGCTGAATTCGAACGCCGAAACCACCACCGGCATGCCCAGCAAAGTGCCGCTGACGGAGATCAGCGCGTCTTTTTCGCCAGTCTGCTTCTGGGCAGCGGTCAGGCGATCCTTGTATTTCTTGCCGTCGCGGAATTTCAGACGGTCAACCGGCTCCAGATCGGCGCCCAGTTCGTTGCGACCTTCGGCATCGAGGAAGATGTCGATGCGCGCACGTGCGCCGATGCGCATGTGATGGTTGCACTTGGGGCAAACGTCCAGGGTCTTTTCCAGCTCTGGACGATACAGCACCGCCTCGCAAGACGGGCATTTGTGCCACAGACCTTCAGGCACCGAGCTCTTCTTGACCTCGGAACGCATGATCGAAGGGATCAGTTTGTCTACTAACCAGTTGCTCATGCTTTCTTTCTCCAGTACCGGCGGCCCGAACGCTCTGGTTCGCAGCCCCGCGTATGCCCTTGAGCTAAATTCATGTGTGTGGCGATGATTGGTGGAACGCCACGGTCAGCGCGAAACATGACCTGCGTGCGATCCAGAAACCCTCAGCCGCGCCTGCTTTGTGCAAGTGCATTGATGGACGGCGGCAGACTGCCAGCCGTCACATCAATATGGCGCTTTGCGTACCGCTTTGCGTACCGCTTTGATGAACGCGTGAATCTTTGAGTGATCCTTGATGCCCTTGCTCGCCTCTACCCCACCGCTGACGTCTACCGCGTAGGGTTTTACTCGAGCCACGGCGCCTGCGACGTTCTCTGGGGTCAAACCACCCGCGAGAATCAACGGCTTGCTCAGACCCTGCGGAATCAATGACCAGTCGAAGGCCTCACCGGTTCCGCCGGGCACGCCCTCGACATAAGTGTCGAGCAGCACGCCACTGGCGCCTGGATAGGCATTAACCGCTGCCGCAATATCGTCGCCAGCCTTGACCCGCAGCGCCTTGATATACGGACGATGCCAGCCTTCGCAGTCTTCAGCGACTTCATCGCCATGGAACTGCAGCAGATCCAGCGGCACGGCATCGAGGATTTCCCCCAACTCGCAGCGGCTGGCGTTAACGAACAGACCCACAGTGGTGACAAATGGCGGCAACGCCTTGATGATCGCCCGCGCCTGCTGCACGGTCACCGCCCGCGGGCTCTTGGCGTAGAACACGAACCCGATCGCATCCGCCCCGGCCTCAACGGCGGCCAGCGCATCTTCTATGCGGGTAATCCCGCAGATCTTGCTGCGAACGGCTGACATATCGAGAAAAACTCCGAGGCAGAAACCGGGAAAGTCCCGGATGGTAACAAAAGCGTTCGAGGGCGTCAGCCGTCAAGTTCGGAGAAACCCGTAAGGAAATGTGGCCCGATAAAACGCTCGGGCAACGGGAATTCGTCGTGGTACTCGACCTGCACCAGATACAAGCCGTACGGATGCGCCGTGACGCCGCCAGAACGACGCTCGCGACTTTCCAGCACTTCCTTCATCCACTCCACCGGACGCTCGCCAGCACCAATGGTCATCAGCACACCGGCGATATTGCGCACCATGTGATGCAGGAACGCATTGGCGCGGATGTCGAGCACGATCATCTTGCCGTGACGGGTCACGCGCAGGTGATGCATCTTCTTGATCGGCGACTTGGCCTGGCACTGGCCGGCGCGGAACGCGCTGAAATCGTGGGTGCCAATCAGGTATTGCGCGGCCTCGGCCATACGCTCGACGTCCAGCGGACGGTGGTTCCAGGTAATCTCTTCGTTGAGATGCGCCGGGCGAATCTGATCGTTGTAGATCACGTAGCGATAGCGCCGCGCGATGGCTTTGAAGCGCGCGTGAAAATGCGCCGGCATCACCCGCGCCCAACTGACGCTGATGTCATGGGGCAGATTGATATTGGCGCCCATGACCCAGGCTCTCAGCGAACGATCGACGGTTGTATCGAAATGCACCACTTGCCCGCAGGCATGCACGCCAGCGTCGGTGCGCCCGGCGCACTGCAGGGAAACCGGCGAGTTGGCGACTTTCGACAAGGCTTTTTCGAGCTCTTCCTGCACCGTCGCTACACCCGTCAACTGACGCTGCCAGCCGCTGTAGCGCGAGCCTTTGTACTCAACGCCCAGCGCGACGCGGTAAAAGCCGTCGGGAGCCATTTCGGCGACCGGGTTATCTATGTTTGCCAAGGTGGGACAGCCTGCTGTTTGTGCAAAGGCGGGCATTATAAGGCTGTGGTTCAGGGATGCCAGAACTCTCTATTGGCAGTTCTGGCCCTATCGCGAGCAGGCTCACTCCTACAGGGGAACGCATTCCAAATGTAGGAGTGAGCCTGCTCGCGATAGCAATCCTTCAGACACCACTGAATCCCGCCCAAACAAAAACGGCAGCCTCAATGGGCTGCCGTTTTGTTTACCGCAGATTTACTACAGGCTCGAAAGCATGTCCTTGGCCTCGCCACGCTGTTTCTCGTCACCCTCGGTCAACACTTCGTTGAGGATGTCGCGCGCACCATCGCTGTCACCCATGTCGATGTAGGCCTGGGCCAGATCAAGCTTGGTTGCAGCTTCGTCGGTGCCGGCGAGGAAGTCGAAATCGTCTTCGCCCAGATCACCACCGATTGCCGCATCGGCTTCGGTGAAGGTCGGCTCGGCAATGCTCTGCGACAGGCGATCCAGCTCGGCGTTGACGTCATCCAGCTCGGCCGCGAACGCATCGGGTTCGGCCGCAGGATTGCTGTCCATTTCGTCGGCCAGCGACAGATCGAAATCGGCCGGCAGCTCCAGATCATCCTGTGGCACGTCAGCCACCACTGGCGCCTCGACCGGAGGCAGATCCTTCACGCCTTCGTCCAGATCCAGCAGGAAGTCATCGTCCGCCAGATCAACCGCAGGCGCCGGCTCGACCCCCAGGTCCATATCCAGGTCGAAGTCCGACAGGTCGTCCAAGTTCTCCTTGATCTCGGTCTGCTGTTGCAGCACCGATTCAAAGCTCAGGTCGTCGTCAGACGGGAATTCGTCCAGCTCGACCGGGGCTTCAGGCTCAACCACTGGCGCAGGCTCGACCGGGGTGATGTTGTCGAGATCGTCCAGACTCAGATCAAACGCGCTGTCCAGATCATCTTCCACTGGCGTCGGCGCAGGTGCTTCTGGCTCATCCAGCAGCAGCTCCTTGACGTATTGCGCGTCCAGCTCAGCAGCCACGGCAGCAGCGGCCAGACCCGTAGCAGCCACGACGGCCATGGCCGGAAAGCGGCTTTTCAGCTCCTCGACCTTGGCGAAGTTGTCACCATTGGCCACCAGCTGACGCTCCTGACCGACGAACGCATCGCGATCGCCCTGCTGACCGTAGACTTCCATCAGCTTCAGACGCAGATCACTGCGCTGCGGCTCCAGGCTGACGCCCTCTTCGAGCAGCGCGGCGGCCTGATTCAGGCGACCGGCGTTGATGTGCGATTGCGCCTTGTCGAGCACGTCATCGGAACGCTCGGCGGCCGGTGCCACCAGCGGCGCAGCGATTGGCTCAGCCATTACGATCGGCGCCACTACCGGAGCCACGACGGGAGCAGGAGCAGGCGCCGGGGTGTTGAGTTTGACGCTTGCCGCCGGAGTTTCCAGGCCTTCGAAGCTGCTTTCCGGCAGATCCTGTTCGGCGGAGAACTCTTGCTCTTCCGACAGAGCACGGGCCATGCGCATGTGTTTTTCGGCTTCCTGCTGGGCTTTGCGGCGACGCGCCAGCAGCAACAGCAGAAGCAGCAGAACGACGGCACCACCACCGACCAGACCCAGCAGGATCGGATTGGTCAGCAGCTCGTTGAAGGTCTTTTCATCATCGGCGGCAGGCTTGGTTTCGACAACCGGTTCGACCACAGGCTCAACCGGCGTCTCGGCAGGTGGCGCAATGGCGGATTCTGGCGTCGGCGCTGCTTCTGCAGGAGTAGCCGGCGGTGTGGCTGCCAGTTCAGCAGTGATCGCCGGAACTGGTGCGACTGCGCCATTCGCGGCCGGCGCAGCGCCCGCCCCTTCAGCCTGCAGTTTCGCCAGTTGATTGTTCTTCAGCTCGATCAGTTTTTGCAGCTTGTCCATCTGACTTTGCAGATCGGACATACGGCTTTTCAGTTCCTCGTTGTCACGACGGGTCGTGTCGAGGTTTTCCTGAGTGACCGCAAGCTTGTTGCTCAAGGCTTGGGCGTCACCTGCCGGACCTTTGCCGCGCGCCTTGGCACTTTCGGCGGAGACCAGGCTCAGATTGTCCTGGGCGTTCTGGGCACCAGCAGTATTGCCGCGACCACGGTTGGTCGCATCGAGCTGCTGCTGACCGGCGCCGGGCTTGGCCACATAACGACGGCCCTGACGCCAGGCTTCGTTCTGCGCCGCCACTTCAGCAATCGCTTTCGATTGCGGCAATGCAGTGCTTTGCACCGAATCCGGCAGACGCAGCACCTGACCGGTTTTCAGACGGTTGATGTTGCCGCCAATGAACGCATCCGGGTTCAGCGCTTGAATGGCCAGCATGGTCTGCTGCACCGAACCACCGTTGCGCGCCTTCGCGGCGATTTCCCAGAGGGTATCGCGCGGCGTAGTGGTGTATTGCGTCGGGTGCGTGGCGCCAGTGGTCGGTGCGGTGATGGTCTGCGACGGCGCCGGTTGTGCGGCGGCATCAGCGGTCTGTGGCGAGAACTTCGACGGATCGAGCAGCACGCTGTAGTCGCGCAGCAGACGGCCATTCGGCCACATCACCTGCACGAGGAATTTGACCATTGGTTCCGACAACGGCTTGCTCGAGGTGACGCGCAGCACGCTTTTGCCGCTGGCGTTGAGCACCGGAGTGAAGGTCAGATCGTTGAGGAAGGCCTGGCGATCAACGCCGGCTTTAGCGAAATCTTCAGGGGAAGCCAGGCTCGGCACCACTTCGGCAGCGGTGAGATCCTTGACGTCGAGCAGCTCGATCTCGGCCACCAGCGGCTGGTTCAGGGTCGACTTCAGGGTCAGCTCCCCGAGCCCGAGGGCATGCGCCATACCGGAGGACAGCGCCGAGGCGGCCGCTATTGCTAACACCAGTTTGCGAACTTGAACCATAGCCTCATCCTTTGTTTGAACGTTCCTCGGCCAGCGAGAAGATGTTGAATACCGCTGCCGTAAGGCATTGCGCGCGACGACGACAGATGTCGCGCGCGATCATTTCTTTGATGCCCCGGAATGTCCCGGAGGGTGACACGTTATCAAGCGATCTGGGCAAGCATAGCGCTCACCTAGAATCAGTCGACAAATTGTTGCCAAGTATCTTTTACAGCAGGTCTTTTATCAACAACTCAGCTACCTGCACAGCGTTAAGGGCCGCGCCTTTGCGTACGTTATCTGACGTCAGCCACAGATTTAGTTCCGCCGGGTCGTCGACACCACTGCGCACGCGACCGACATAAATAACATCCTGCCCCACCGCGTCACCGACTGCGGTCGGATAATCGCCGGCCTCGACCAGCTCGATACCCGGCGCATCTTCGAGTGCAGCGTTGACTTTTGCCAGGTCGACAGCCGACGTTGACTGCAAGGTCACGCTAAAGCTATCGCCAAAAAACACCGGGGCTTGAACGCAAGTTGCGGAAATCTTTAATAAAGGCAAAGCCAGCACCTGACGCAGCTCGCGCACCAGACGTTTTTCCAGCAGCGTATGGCCCTGGGCGTCAGGTGTGCCGACCTGAGCCAGCAGGTTGAAGGCCATCTGCCGATCGAAGAAAGTCGGTTCCAATGGGCGCATGTTCAGCAGCTCGGCGGTCTGTCGCGCCAGCTCAGTCACGGCTTCACGACCTTGGGCGGAAACGGCCAGATTGGCGGTGACATTCACATATTGCAGATCGATCAGATCGAGCAGCGGCGCCAGCACCACGGCCAGCGAAGTGGCCGACGGGCTTGGACTGCTGACCTGGAACGGCGCCTTCAGACCGGCGAGCACTTCGGCGTTGGCTTCCGGCACGATTTGCGGCGCCTGATCGGCCGGCAAGGCGCCGGACAAGTCGATCAGCGAGCAACCGGCGGCGTGGGCACGGGCGGCGTAGCTCAGGGTAATCGCCGGGCCTGCGGCGAAAAACACCAGTTTGACTTTGCTGAAGTCGAACTCGTCGACTTCGCGAACGCGTACGTTCTTGTTGCGGAACAGCACCGAACTGCCGGCGGATTCGCTGCTCGCCAACAGGTGCAGGTTAGCAACCGGGAAGCTGCGTTCTTCGAGAATCTGTACGAGGGTTTCGCCGACAGTACCGGTGGCGCCGATCACGGCAATATCTAGGGTCTGGGTCATGGTGCGAGCCTCTGGCGAAACGGGGGGAGCGGCACTTTACCGGGTGACTGGCGCACAGGCAATTTCTGCCCACCCAGATCGTTCCCACGCTCTGCGTGGGAATGCCACATCGGACGCTCTGCGTTCGGCTTGTAAAGGGACGCGGAGCGTCCCGGGATGCATTCCCACGCAGAGCGTGGGAACGATCGGCATAAAAAAACCCGCACCTCTCACAAGGCACGGGTTCTTTCATTACTTCAAGCGATCAACGCTCAAGCAAAATCCGCAACATGCGACGCAGCGGTTCGGCCGCGCCCCACAGCAGTTGGTCGCCGACGGTGAACGCGCCGAGGAACTGCGAGCCCATGTTCAGCTTGCGCAGACGGCCAACCGGCACATTCAGGGTGCCGGTGACCTTGGTCGGGCTCAGCTCCTGCATGCTGATATCGCGGTTGTTCGGCACCAGCTTGACCCAAGGGTTGTGCTGGCTGATCAGCCCTTCGATATCGGCGATCGGCACGTCTTTGTTCAGCTTGATGGTCAACGCCTGGCTGTGGCAGCGCATGGCACCGATGCGCACGCAGATGCCGTCGACCGGGATCGGGCTCTTGAAGCGACCGAGGATCTTGTTGGTCTCGGCTTGAGCTTTCCACTCTTCACGGCTTTGGCCGTTCGGCAGTTCCTTGTCGATCCACGGGATCAGGCTGCCGGCCAAAGGTACGCCGAAGTTTTCCGTCGGGTAGGCTTCGCTGCGCATGGCATCGGCCACGCGACGGTCGATGTCGAGGATCGCGCTGGCCGGATCGGCCAGTTGATCAGCGACAGCGGCGTGGGTCGCGCCCATTTGCTTGATCAGTTCACGCATGTTCTGCGCGCCGGCACCGGAGGCCGCCTGATAGGTCATGGCGCTCATCCACTCGACCAGACCGGCTTCGAACAGACCGCCCAGGCCCATCAGCATCAGGCTGACGGTGCAGTTGCCGCCGATGTAGTTCTTGGTGCCCGCGTCGAGCTGCTGGTCGATGACCTTGCGGTTGACCGGATCGAGAATGATCACCGCGTCATCGTTCATGCGCAGGCTCGAGGCCGCGTCGATCCAGTAACCCTGCCAGCCGGCTTCGCGCAGCTTGGGGAACACTTCGCTGGTGTAGTCGCCGCCCTGGCAGGTCAGAATCACGTCGAGGGTCTTCAGCTCATCAATGCTGTAAGCATCCTTGAGCGGAGCAATGTCCTTGCCCACGGACGGGCCTTGGCCACCGACGTTGGAAGTGGTGAAAAACACCGGCTCGATTAGATCGAAATCCTGCTCTTCCAGCATCCGCTGCATGAGCACGGAACCGACCATCCCGCGCCAACCGATCAGACCTACACGTTTCATCGCAACTACACCTTCTTGAAAAGTGGGCCGCTGCTTTGTATTGAATTTCGCAGCGGGCCCGAGAGATTACAGATTCCGCAGCGCGGCGACTACTGCGTCGCCCATTTCCTGCGTACCGACTTTGCTACAACCGGCCGAATAGATGTCGCCGGTGCGCAGCCCTTGATCGAGGACAACGCTGACGGCTTTTTCGATGGCATCGGCCGCGTCGTGCAGATTGAAGCTGTAACGCAGCATCATCGACACCGACAGAATGGTCGCCAACGGGTTGGCAATGCCTTTGCCGGCGATGTCCGGAGCGGAACCGTGGCAAGGCTCGTACATGCCCTTGTTATTGGAGTCCAGCGAGGCCGACGGCAGCATGCCGATGGAGCCGGTGAGCATCGACGCTTCGTCGGACAGGATGTCGCCGAACATATTGTCGGTGACGATCACGTCGAACTGCTTCGGTGCGCGCACCAGTTGCATGGCGGCGTTGTCGACGTACATGTGGCTCAGTTCGACTTGCGGGTAATCCTTGGCCACTTGCTCGACCACTTCACGCCACAGTTGGCTGGAGGCCAGCACGTTGGCCTTGTCCACCGAGCAGAGTTTCTTGCCGCGAACCATGGCCATGTCGAAACCGACGCGGGCGATGCGACGGATTTCGCTTTCGCTGTACGGCAGCGTGTCGTAGGACTGACGCTCGCCGTTTTCCAGGGTGCGGGTGCCGCGTGGCGCGCCGAAGTAGATACCGCCGGTCAGCTCGCGAACGATGAGGATGTCCAGACCGGCAACGATTTCCGGCTTCAGGCTCGAAGCGTCGGCCAGTTGCGGGTACAGGATCGCCGGACGCAGGTTGCCGAACAGGCCCAGTTGCGCACGGATTTTCAGCAGACCACGCTCAGGGCGGATATCACGCTCGATGGTGTCCCATTTCGGGCCGCCGACGGCGCCCAACAGCACAGCATCGGCGGCGCGGGCACGGTCGAGGGTTTCGTCGGCCAGCGGCACGCCGTGCTTGTCGATGGCCGCGCCACCGATCAGGTCATGGCTCAGCTCGAAACCCAGGCTGTACTTGTCGTTGGCCAACTCCAGCACCTTGACCGCTTCGGCCATGATTTCCGGACCAATACCATCACCTGGGAGAATCAGAATCTGCTTGCTCATGCTTTCCTCGTGTCTTCAGTCGGTGCGCCACCTTAGGCGCGCCCGGAAAAATTCTTATCGCTCGGCCATCAGCACGATGACATCTGTACTGAACGAACCATCAGCATCAATCTCAAAATATTCGCGCACTTCATTGCCCATCGACTGCTGCAACTGGCGGATCGCCGCGCGCATCACTTCAGGCGTGCGCATGCGTTCAACCCAACTGGTGTACTCCAGACGCAGGCGCTGACGCGTGGTACTGCGCACGTGCAAACCGGCCTCGCTGACCTGCCGCAGCCACTCAGCGGCGGAATAATCGCGCACATGACTGGTGTCACGCAGCACTTCAACGCTTTGCAGGTAAGTGTCGAACAACGGACTGCCCGGTGACAACACATCAACGAACGCCGCCACACCGCCCGGTTTCAGCACCCGACGCACCTCGCGGAGGGCCACGCCGAGATCGCTCCAGTGATGCGCCGAATAACGGCTGAACACGAAGTCGAACTCGCCATCGGCAAACGGCAGGCGCTCGGCGGCGCCATCGACCGTGGCAATGTTGGTGAAACCGCGATCAACGGCAGCGGCGGCGACCACGTCGAGCATTTGCTGCGACAGGTCGTAGGCGACCACTTCCCTGACCAGCGGTGCGACGTGGAAACTGACATGACCGGCGCCGCAACCCAAGTCCAGCACCCGTGCGTTGCCCTGCCCGGCCAGCTCAGCTTGTAGCAGTGCGAATTCGGTGCCCTGCGCGTGAACGGCGCTGCTCAGGTAGGCGGCGGCCTGTTCACCGAATTGCTTTTGTACGACCTGGGTGTGCTGGGCGGTGCTGGTCATGGGGACTTCCTTTTGGGTTGGAGTCTTGTATTGCCTTTGCGGACCTCATCGCGAGCAGGCTCACTCCTACATTTGGAATGCGTTCCCCTGTAGGAGTGAGCCTGCTCGCGATGGCGCCATTCGCCATACGCAAATTATGCGTCGCGGAACAACCAAGGCTGGCTCACACGGTGCTTGGCCTCAAACGTCGCAATCGCATCACCGTCCTGCAAGGTCAGGCCAATATCGTCCAGACCATTCAACAGGCAGTGCTTGCGAAACGCATCGATCTCGAAGCTGTACACCTTGCCATCCGGACGGGTCACGGTCTGCGCTTGCAGATCGACCTGCAATTGATAACCCGGCTCGGCCTCAACCTGCTTGAATAACTCATCAACCTCAGCGTCGCTCAAGATGATCGGCAACAAGCCGTTCTTGAAGCTGTTGTTGAAGAAAATGTCGGCGTAGCTCGGCGCGATGATGCTGCGGAAACCGTATTCTTCCAGGGCCCACGGCGCGTGTTCACGGCTGGAGCCGCAACCGAAGTTCTCACGGGCCAGCAACACACTGGCGCCTTGATAACGCTCGGCGTTGAGGACGAAGTCCTTGTTCAGCGGACGCTTGGAGTTGTCTTGATACGGCTGCCCCACATCGAGGTAACGCCATTCATCGAACAGGTTCGGGCCGAAACCGGTGCGTTTGATCGACTTCAAAAACTGTTTCGGAATGATTTGGTCAGTGTCGACGTTGGCACGATCCAAAGGCGCGACAAGACCAGTGTGCTGAGTAAAAGCTTTCATGCTGTGCTCCTTTAAATCAATTCACGAACGTCGATGAAACGACCGTTCACCGCTGCCGCCGCCGCCATGGCCGGGCTGACGAGGTGGGTACGGCCACCGGCGCCCTGACGGCCTTCGAAGTTACGGTTGGACGTCGAGGCGCAATGCTCGCCGGACTCCAAACGGTCCGGGTTCATCGCCAGGCACATCGAGCAACCCGGCTCACGCCATTCGAAACCGGCTTCGAGGAAAATTTTGTCGAGACCTTCGGCTTCGGCTTGCGCCTTGACCAGACCCGAGCCCGGCACCACGATCGCTTGCTTGATGGTCGACGCGACTTTGCGGCCCTTGGCGATCACCGCCGCAGCGCGCAAGTCTTCGATGCGCGAGTTGGTGCAGGAACCGATGAATACACGATCCAGCAGAATGTCGGTGATCGCCTGATTGGCAGTCAAACCCATGTATTTCAAGGCGCGGACGATCGAGTCGCGTTTGACCAGATCCATCTCTTTGGCCGGGTCCGGCACGTTCTGATCAACGGCCAAAACCATTTCCGGGGAGGTACCCCAGCTGACTTGCGGCTTGATCTGCGCAGCGTCGAGTTCAACCACGGTATCGAATTTGGCATCGGCGTCGGAGACCAGGTTTTTCCAGGCTTCGACAGCCATGTCCCATTCCGCGCCTTTCGGGGCGAATGGACGGCCCTTCACGTAATCGACAGTCTTCTGATCCGCGGCCACCAGACCGACGCGAGCGCCAGCTTCGATGGACATGTTGCAGATGGTCATGCGGCCTTCGACGGACAAGTCGCGGATTGCGCTGCCAGCGAATTCGATGGCATGGCCGTTACCGCCGGCGGTGCCGATCTTGCCGATCACTGCGAGGACGATGTCCTTGGCGGTCACGCCGAACGGCAATTGCCCTTCAACGCGAACCAGCATGTTCTTCATTTTCTTCGCGACCAGGCACTGGGTGGCGAGCACGTGCTCGACCTCGGAAGTGCCGATACCGTGAGCCAAAGCGCCGAACGCGCCGTGGGTCGAGGTGTGCGAGTCGCCGCAGACCACGGTCATGCCCGGCAAGGTCGCGCCCTGCTCCGGGCTGATCACGTGAACGATGCCTTGGCGCACGTCATTCATCTTGAACTCGACAATGCCGTATTCATCGCAGTTGTCATCGAGGGTCTGAACCTGCAAACGCGAGACCTGGTCGGCAATGGCTTCGATGCCGCCCTTGCGCTCCGGGGTGGTCGGTACGTTGTGGTCCGGGGTCGCGATGTTGGCATCGATGCGCCAAGGCTTGCGCCCGGCCAGACGCAGGCCTTCAAAGGCTTGCGGCGAGGTCACTTCGTGGATGATGTGACGATCGATGTAGATCAGCGCCGAGCCATCGTCGCGCTGCTTGACCAAATGCGAATCCCAGAGCTTGTCGTAGAGCGTTTTGCCGGCCATCAGACGGTTCCTCATCAGCTTGTTTCTATGCCCTGGGCTTATCAATAACCCTTTGGCTTGTGAGGCCGATCCTATGGGGTTAGATTAAATAACTCAAATTCATATTTTTTATGCTTTGGATAACCAACTGGAATACGAACATGGATCTGGCCAACCTCAACGCTTTTATCGCGATTGCCGAGACCGGCAGCTTCTCCGGCGCCGGCGAACGCTTGCACCTGACACAGCCAGCGATCAGCAAACGCATCGCCGGGCTGGAGCAGCAATTGAAGGTGCGGTTGTTTGATCGGCTGGGCCGTGAAGTCGGCCTGACCGAGGCCGGGCGTGCCCTGCTGCCGCGGGCTTATCAGATTCTCAACGTGCTCGATGATACTCGCCGCGCGCTGACCAATCTGACCGGCGAAGTCAGCGGGCGCCTGACCCTGGCCACCAGTCACCACATTGGCCTGCACCGTTTGCCGCCGCTATTAAGGGAATTCACCCGTCGCTACCCACAGGTGGCGCTGGATATTCAGTTCCTCGACTCGGAAGTGGCCTACGAGGAAATTCTCCACGGCCGTGCCGAACTGGCGGTCATCACCCTCGCGCCTGAGCCACACACACTGGTCAAAGCCACACCGGTGTGGGATGACCCGCTGGATTTCGTGGTCGCCCCGGAGCATTCGCTGATCAGCAATGGCCCGGTCAATCTGGCCGACATCGCCGGTCATCCGGCGGTTTTCCCCGGTGGCAACACCTTCACCCACCATATTGTCCAGCGCTTGTTCGAGGCCCAAGGGCTGACGCCGAACATCGCCATGAGTACCAACTATCTGGAAACCATCAAGATGATGGTCTCGATCGGCCTGGCCTGGAGCGTTTTGCCGCGCACCATGCTCGATGAGCAGGTGGCGAGCATCGTATTGCCGGGCATACAGCTCAGTCGCCAGCTAGGCTATATCCTGCACACTGAACGGACGCTCTCGAACGCGGCAAGAGCCTTTATGGCGTTGCTGGATGCACAAATCGATCTGCCAGGGACTTGAGGCCAACTTGTGCTACTCCTATAGAGCCGCTGCCCCTGTGCCTAATGCCACCATCAGCTCAAGGCCTGTCCACAATGCCGAAATCTGTTGACCGAACTCCGCCGATGCCGCGTATTCAGGCGATTGACCCGCGTCATTCCGAGCAGAGCTGGGAGAGTGCGCCGCAATTGCTGGCGGCGCTCAACGGTGCGCGGCTCGGCGCCTGGTATTGGGACATCGAGCGCGGGCAGATCAGTTGGTCGCGTGGCACCCAGGCATTGTTCGGCTTCGATCCGCGGCAACCGCTGCCAGCAGATCTCGAATACCTTGATTTGCTGCCGCCGGAAGACCGCGCCAAAACCGTTCGCGCCTTCCACGCCGTGATTGCCGGTGCGCCGCTGGAACAAGCGATGCACCACCGCATCCGCTGGCCCGACGGCAGTCTGCATTGGCTGGAGATCAACGGTAGCCTGCTGCCGGACAAAAACGGCCGCCCCCGAATGATCGGGGTGATTCGTGAAATCACCCACCAGCGCCAACGCGAACAGGCCCTGAGCAGCTCGGAGAAACGTTTCGCGACACTTTTTCACCTGTGCCCGAACATGGTCTTGCTGACCCGCCAGGAAGACGGCCTGATCAGCGAAGCCAATCAGTATTTCGAAAGCCTGTTCGGCTGGCCGGTGCAGAGCGCCATCGGCCGCACCACCCTTGAGCTGGGTTTGTGGGTGCATCCGGAGCAACGCGGCGAACTGGTGAAGAAGACCAACACCAAGGGCGAATTGATCAGCATGGAGGTGCAGTTTCGCGCCAGCAACGGGCAGATTCACGACGGCATTCTCAGCGCGCAGAAAGTCGAGCTCGAAGGCCAGCCATATCTGCTCAGCACCTTCCTCGACACCACCGAACGCAAAGCCGCCGAACACGCCTTGAAGGACAGCCAGGAACGCCTCGATCTGGCGCTGGACTCGGCACAGCTCGGCACCTGGGACTGGCACATCCCCAGCGGCATGCTCTACGGTTCAGCGCGGGCCGCGCAACTGCACGGGCTGGAACCGAAACCGTTTCATGAGTCGTTCGAAGAGTTTTTCGAAGGCGTGCCCGGTGAGGAACGCGACAGCATGCGCGACGCCTACCGCAGCCTGCGCGAAGGCCCGGCGGGCAATTATCAGCTGACCTATCGCGTGCAATTGCCGGACGGCAGTTCGCGCTATCTGGAAAGCCGCGCCCGCCTCTACCGTGACGACAATGGCGCGCCGCTGCGCATGGCCGGCACCTTGCTCGACATCACTGATCAGGTCGAGCGCGAGCAGCGGCTGGTGGCCTCGGAAGAGAAATTCGCCACGCTGTTCCAGGTCAGCCCGGACCCGATCTGCGTCACCCGCCAGGACAGTGGCGAGTTCATCGAAATCAATAACAGCTTTACCCAGACCTTCGGCTGGAGCGCCGCCGACGTGATCGGCCACACCGCCGAAGAAATCGGCCTGTGGGACGCATCGGCAAAAAGCCTGCAACGCATCGAAAGGGTTATCCGCGAACAAGGCCTGAGCAACGTCGCGATCATCGTCCAGCACAAGGACGGCCAGTCGCTGACCTGCGTGATTTCCAGCCGGCAGATCAGCGTCGGCGATCAGCCCTGCATCGTCACCACCCTGCGCGACATTACCCAGCAGCAGCGCTCGGAAGCAGCGCTGAAAGCCAGTGAAGAGAAATTCGCCAAGGCGTTCCACTCCAGCCCGGACGCAATCACCATCACCGAACGCGACACCGGACGTTATCTGGAGGTCAACGACGGCTTCTGCCGTCTCACTGGCTATCGTGCTGAAGAGGTCGTGGGCAAAACCGTGTATCAGGTCGGTATCTGGGCAGAGGAAAAACAGCGCTCGGCCTTACTCGCCGAGTTACAAATCAAAGGTCGCGTGCATCATCAGGAAATGCTCGGGCGCAACAAACGCGGGGAAATGCTGACGGTGGAGGTCTCGGTCGAACCGATCACGCTAAATGAAACCGCGTGCCTGCTGCTGACCGCGCGGGACGTCAGCCTGCTGAAAAACGCCGAAGCGCAGATTCGCCATCTGGCCTATCACGACCCGCTGACCAACCTGCCCAACCGCGCCCTGCTGATGGATCGCCTGAGCCAGCAGATCGCCCTGCTCAAGCGCCACAACCTGCGCGGTGCCTTATTGTTTCTCGATCTCGATCACTTCAAGCACATCAACGACTCCCTCGGCCATCCGGTCGGGGATACGGTGCTGAAGATCATCACCGCGCGGCTCGAAGCCAGCGTGCGCATGGAAGACACGGTCGCGCGCCTCGGTGGCGATGAGTTCGTGGTATTGCTCAGCGGTCTCGAAGGCTCGCGCAATGAAGTCAGCACGCAAGTGCGCAATCTGGCCGACACCCTGCGCGAATTGCTCTCGGAACCGATGTTCCTCGACGGCCAGCGCCTGCAAGTGACGCCGAGCATCGGCGTGGCGCTGATCCCCGATCACGGCTCGACGCCGACCGACCTGCTCAAACGCGCCGACATTGCGCTGTACCGGGCCAAGGATTCCGGGCGCAACACCACGCAGATGTACCACAACACCATGCAGAAAGCCGCCAGCGAGCGGCTGCGCATGGAGACCGACCTGCGTCTGGCGCTGTCGCGCGGTGAATTCAACGTGCACTTTCAGCCGCAGGTCGATGCCCGCGACAACCGCATCATCGGCGCCGAAGCCCTGGTGCGCTGGAATCACCCGGAACTGGGCGCGCAGTCGCCTACCGAGTTCATCAAGGTGCTGGAAGACAGCGGCCTGATTCTCGAAGTCGGCACGTGGATCCTCGACGAAGCCTGCAATGCCTTCAAACAACTGATTGCGCTGAAACTGGTCGACCCGCTGAACTTCAGCCTGTGCGTCAACATCAGCCCGCGACAGTTCCGCCAGAACGATTTTGTCGAGCGCATCGAACACAGCATGAGCAGCCATGGCCTGCCCTGCTCGCTGCTGAAACTGGAAATCACCGAAGGCATCGTCATCCAGAACCTGGAAGACACCATCAGCAAAATGCGCCGGCTGAAAAAGCTCGGCGTAAGTTTCGCCATGGACGACTTCGGCACCGGTTATTCGTCGCTGACTTACCTCAAGCGGCTGCCGGTGGACACGCTGAAAATCGATCAGTCGTTTATTCGAGATGCGACCACTGACCCCAACGATGCCGAGATCATTCGCGCGATTGTCGCCATGGCGCGCAGCCTTGAGCTGGAGGTGATTGCCGAAGGTGTGGAGACCCCGGAACAACTGGCGTTCCTGCAAGGTCTGGGCTGCCATCTGTATCAGGGTTATCTGCACAGTCGACCGGTTGCGCTGGAGGATCTGAAAAAGCTCCTGCCATAACCGCTGCACGTTGCAACAGACGCGCAATTGCCACGATTTGCGGCAACCTGTAGGGTCGCGTTTTTTGCGCCGTTTCGAGATCTGTCATGCAGGATGCAACCCTCCCCCGCCCGGCTTTGCTGGGCATCGACCTTGGCACCACCAACAGCCTGATCGCCGTCTGGCAGGACGGTCAGGCCCGACTGATTCCCAACGCTCTGGGCGATGTGCTGACGCCCTCGGTGATCAGCCTCGATGAAGACGACACGATTCTGGTCGGCAAAGCCGCCCGCGCCCGCCTGACTACGCACCCCGAGCGCAGCGCTGCAGCATTCAAGCGTTTCATGGGCAGCGATAAACAAGTCCAGCTCGGCACACGTCAGTTCAGCCCCGAAGAGTTGTCCGCGCTGGTGCTCGGCTCACTCAAGCAGGACGCCGAAGCCTTTCTCGGCCACCCGGTGTCGGAAGCGGTGATTTCCGTGCCGGCGTATTTCAGCGATGAACAACGCAAACGCACGCTGTTCGCCGCCGAACTGGCCGGGCTCTCGGTGACGCGCCTGATCAACGAACCGACGGCCGCCGCCATGGCTTACGGACTGCATGAGCAGAAATTCGAACGCACGCTGATCTTCGATCTCGGCGGCGGCACCTTCGACGTCACGGTGCTGGAATACGCTTTGCCGCTGATCGAAGTGCACGCCTCCACCGGCGACAACTTTCTCGGCGGCGAAGACTTCACGGCCGCGCTGTTGCAGGCCTGCCTGAAACACTGGCAACTGACCCCGGCAATGGTCGATGCGCAAAGCATGGCCAGCCTCGGTGATGCCCTTGAGCAGCTCAAATGCAAACTCGGCGAAGGCACTCAACACCTGAGCTGGCGCTACGCCGACAAGACCTTCGAATGGTCACTGGACGAAGCGGCGGCGGTAAAAATCTGGGAACCGTTGCTGGCCCGTTTGCGCGCGCCGATCGAGCAAGCCCTGCGCGATGCCCGCCTCAAACCTCGCGACCTCGACAGCCTGGTACTGGTCGGCGGCGCCACGCGCATGCCGGCCGTGCAGCAAATGGTCGCCACGCTGTTCGGGCGCCTGCCTTACCGGCATCTTGATCCGGATACCATTGTTGCGTTGGGGGCGGCGACGCAAGCGGCGTGCAAGGCGCGCGACGGTGCGGTCGAAGAGTTGATTCTGACGGATGTCTGCCCGTATACGCTGGGGATTGCGACCATGCGTGGCGAAGACATCAAAGGAGCCTTCTCGCCCATCATCGAACGTAACACCATCATTCCGACGTCAAGGGTGGAGCGCTATTACACCACCCAGCCTAAGCAATCGCTGCTGCGCATCGCCGTCTATCAGGGTGAACGGCCGTGGGTTTGCGACAACATTCTGATTGATGCTTTCGATGTCACGTTGACGCCTACTCAACACATCCAGGAACTGGACGTGCGCTTCAGTTATGACATCAACGGTTTGCTCGAAGTCGACGTCACCCTGCTCGAAACCGGAGAGCGCCACAGTCACAGCATCGACCGTAGCCCCACCGGTCTGGACGAGCAAGCGCGCCGCGACAGCCATAACCGGCTGTCCACTCTGAAAGTCCATCCGCGCGATGCGCTGCCCAACCGCACATTGCTGGCTCGTCTGGAGCGGGCATGGATGCAGAGTCTGGGCGAGCAACGCGAGCACATTGCCGAATGGTTGCACAACTTCACCAGCGTGCTCGGCGGCCAGCAACCCGCGGAGATCGCCAGCCATCGCTCAGAGCTGAACAAGGCGCTGGATCAACTGCGTCTCTAACCGTTGAGCCGCCGCAACGCGGCCTGCAGGCCGCCGGACAGCATCTCGGTATCGCCGCTGTCCGGCGGCACACCATAGCGGTTGGGCAACTTGTCACCGGCAAGCCCGAACAACACCAACGGCAAAAATGGCAGAACCGGCGTCAGCGCCATGAAGATCAGCAACGTCGGAATGCCCCGGCCCATGTCGTGCAAGCGACGCAGAATGGCGCCGAACACCAGCAGCACGGCCAATAACAGGATAAGGATGCCAGCGCCCGTGGTGCCACTGATCAGCCCTGCCACCGGCGCAATTACCACACACCCCAAGACCTGAGCGATAAAAGCCTTGCGCCCCAACCGCGAGCCGAGACGCCAGATCGCGGTCGCCGGTACCGGCTGCACATCGCTTTTCGCCAGCAGTAATCGTTCCGACCAGGACAATATCGCGCAAAGGGCCAGGCGCAACCCGACACTGTTCTGCACATCGTCCTTGCCCTGTTGCAGTTGGCGCAGGACGCGCGTTTTCGGCACCCCGGCAGCGCCATAACGAATCAAGCCCTTGAGCGCGTCCAGCGCCTCGTACGCCAGCAGTTTGTCGACACCAAAATCCGTCAGCACTTTGCGCGGCGGCCACACCGGTTCGCCCTTGATCAAACCGTCGCGGAAGCCTTCGAACCATTCATCCTCACAACTGATTGCCGCAATCGATTGCAACAATGCGCGATGCTGCTCGGCACTCAGGCTCGGGTCGTGATAGAGCACGCCCCAGAACATCATCAAACCCAGCAAATCGTCGCCGCATGCCGCACGATCACTTTCGAGGCAGGTGTAAAGCAGGGTATTGGCAGGCAACCGCACGCTGTCGAGTGCCTGCTCTACGCTGAACAATTGCTGCACCAGCAAACCGTGCACCGGATCATTGCCTTGCAGCCATCCGAGCAAACCGTTGCAATTGCCTTGCTCGCGCAGCAAGCGCCGCAGCAGTGGTTGCAGGCGACTCAAAGGATGAGCCGGATTGAATGGCAGGCGCTCAAGGCACTGCGCGTCAATCAACTGCAACCAGCGTTCGGGTTGTTCCAGCAACGCCAGCAAAAACAAAGTCTGCGCATGCCACTCCCAAGTGGCCTCACCCAGCCCGACCGGTGGCAACTGAATCCCGCGCCGGCTCAACTGCAGAATCAAGTCGAGTTCGGACAAGTCGCAATCATCTTTGACCGCGGCCAGCGTGAACGCGTCTGCCAGTCGTTCCAGCGCAGCGTCGTTGTAAGGCCGCAAGCGCCGCAACCACAGCCGACAGACCTTGTGCGGCTCGCCGTCGGTCAGCACCTGCGGCAATGGCCGCGAACCTGAGTCCGTGTCGCTGAACGCGCTCATGGCCAACGCAATCGGTGCCCTGCGCAACCAGCGCAGGTGTTGCTCGGCCTGATATTTGAACCCACTCATCACCAGGCTTTCGAGGGCATCGATCGGCAACGGTGCATCCACAATCTGCTGCAACAACGCCGTATCACCGCGATGCAGCGCCCAGGCATGCCGGTACAGATGCAGCAATCGGCTGTCGGCATTTTCGCCCAGCAATCGCGCGAGCAATGGCAGCTCATCACCGCTCATGCGCCAATCGACAAAACTGTGCGCAAGGCTCTCAAGCTTTAACCGCCCGACACCCAGCCAGCGGTTCAGCGTCTCGGGATGTTGTGACGGACAGCCATACACCTGGGCGTCATCGCCAAGATCCTCTGGCCAGGCAGAAATACCCTGCAGGCGATCGAATGCCTGAATCAGCAGCGGCAGAAAAGTCGGCTGACGCTTGGCACACAACTCCAGCAGACGACTTTCCGCCATCGGATGGCGATGTTCGTTCCACAGCCGGATCCAGCACGGCAATGCCTGATCGTCCCGCCCCAGCAGACTGTTCTGACACGCCAGCAGGTAAAGCCAGTCGACATCGTCCGGTGCAGCAAGCTGCTGCTCGATACAGCACTGCAAAAACGTCGGCCCGCCGATTCCCGCTTGAGTGAACTGCACCAACAGACGCTTGAGGAACGCGGCATCCTCCGGCAACGGCAGGCAGGTGTGCTGAGTGGCGAAGTCGGCGAACTCAGGCAGTGGACGCTGGTTGAAGATGAAGTCGAGGCTGCGGGCGTACCACAGTGATTCGGTCTGCGCAGCCTCTGACCATGTGCTCATCAGATCCGTATCGAACGGGTCCGGCGTTTCGATTCGCTGGAGAAAGGATTCCACCCGATGTGCGTCGTCGAAACCCAGATCCAGCAACTGTTGATCCCAGGCCATACGTTTGGCCAACAGATTCGCGCAACGGTACGACAACGGACCGGCGTCGGCCATCCGGTGGTACAGCGCCCAGTTGAGTTCATCGAGCACGTCCAGCGACAGCTCATCCAGCCCTCGGACAAAGGCCTGCCACGCGGAGAAATTGAACCGGCGCGCGGGATCATCCAGCAGCTCGCAGAACGCCCCGAACGCCGGAGGAACCTCAACGACAGTCTGTTCTGAGGCCTGGGACTCGTCCTCGTCCTCGTCCTCGGGCTCTTCTTCCTCGTCTTCACGCGCCAGACGCAGGGCGTTTTCGTAGGCCATGCGCAGCGCCTGAAACCCTTGCGGATCGGTCTCCGGATGATGCGCTGGCAAACGTGCGCGGTAGGCATTGCGGATCAGGTTTTCGTCGGTGGTAGGCTCGATGCCCAAGCGGATCCAGCAACTCATGACCAGTCGAACTCCTTGAGCGATGCCGGGCGTGGCGGCAAATCGATTTCCATATGCCACGGCAAATCAGCAAGGAACCGAGGGATGTTTTCGGCAAGGCCGCGGGCAATCCGCAGGTTAAGGGCGTTGGCGCCTTGTCGATCGAGTTCGCGCGCCAGCTCATCGTCGCTGGCACTCAGGCAGGACCAAAACGTCCGGCCCACGACAAAGCCATCGAAGTAAGCCATCCAGCTACCGTAGTGAAATTGCGCTCTGAGGGCCAAACGACTGTGCAGCCAATTGCTTTCGTCCAGGTCGACCCACTGATTGCGCACCGCACAGCGCAAGAGAAAGCCCATGCGGCCATAGTCCCAGGACAGTATCCCGCCCGGCCCACAACTGCCGAAGGTGCGACTGGCAAACTCGTGCAGGATGCGTTCACGGGGGGAGAGATCGTCCAGCAAGGCCTGCCATTCACTCGGCAGACAACGCTGCCACGCCAAGTAGGCCGCGCTGAGGTGCTTGGCATGGCCGTCGTCGGTCATCCGTACGAGCATGTCGAACAGCTGGCCACGGTCATCGATCCCCCAACTGTCCTGCAGATCAATGTAGCGATCATTGCAGAACGCGGGGTCGTCGTAGCTGGCGCCGGTATTGATCGCCGCCATGGGTGCAGACAGGGCGCACAGCCAGCGCTGTTGAATCTCGTCCATGAAAAAAGGCTCCAGGCCGACCGGTGAGGAATGGGGTCGGCAAAACTGCCGTGGATTGTAGAGAAACCGCCGCCAGCGGCAAAGTCGCACAACGGTTTTCTTGCGCGCACAAAAAAGGCCCCGACGTATCGGGGCCTTCATTCAGCGGCTCATCGCCGGTTCAGACGATTGTGTTGCGGCGCATGACTCAGTGCTGCAACGCCGGCTTCTGCGTCCCGTTGATCGGGATGCGTTTGGCTTTCGCTTCTTCCGGGATCACCCGCAACAGGTCGATGCTCAGCAGACCGTTGCTCAGATCGGCAGCCTTGATCTCGATGTGATCGGCCAGGCGGAAGGACAGCTTGAACGCACGCTGGGCGATGCCCTGGTGCAGGAAGGTCACGCCTTCGTTGGCATCACGCTTGCCACCACTGATGGTCAGCACACCTTTCTCGACTTGCAGTTCCAGGTCTTCTTCCTGGAAACCGGCTGCCGCTACGACGATGCGGTATTGATCATCACCGTGCTTTTCGACGTTGTAAGGTGGGTAGCTGCTGCCTGGCTCGTTACGCAGGGCGGTTTCGAACAGGTCGTTGAAACGGTCGAAACCTACCGAGGAACGGAACAGTGGCGCGAGGGAAAATGCAGTACTCATGGTTCAAATCTCCTGAAAACAATCAGCAAGGTTTTTTGACTCCGCGACCCGAATTCGGCATCGCGTAACCCTTAGATAGGGACCGCTGAAATGATTTCAAGAGATTATTTGCAGATTTTTTTCAGGCCGCTTCGGCGACCGGCAAACCGAGCAGACGCGAGACGTGATCCGGCTCGGTCTCACGGCGCAGCACGGTGAACAGCTCGGTAGCCTCGGGATAATTGCGCGTCAGCATGGCCAGCCATTGCTTCAAACGGCCCGGCGATTGGCGTGCAGTCATCTTCGCTTTGGCTTGCAACCAGAAGTCCTGGATCAGCGGCATCAGCTCGGCCCAGGTCATCTCGACGACTTCCTCACCAGCACGAGCGGCGGCGATCTGCTTGGCCAGATCCGGGCGCGACACCAGACCGCGACCGAGCATGATGTCTTCCACACCACTGATTTCGCGGCAACGCCGCCAGTCTTCGACGCTCCAGATATCACCGTTGGCGAACACCGGGACTTTGACCACGTCCTGCACGCGCGGAATCCACTCCCAGTGTGCTGGTGGTTTGTAGCCGTCCATTTTCGTACGGGCGTGAACCACGATGTGCTCGGCGCCGCCCTCAGCCAGCGCCGTGGCGCAGACCAGCGAACCGTCGGGGCTATCGAAGCCCAGGCGCATTTTCGCGGTCACAGGAATATGCGCGGGTACGGCGCGGCGCACGTGTTCGACGATCTGATTGAGCAGTTCAGGCTCTTTCAGCAGCACGGCGCCGCCACGGGATTTGTTCACGGTCTTGGCCGGGCAGCCGAAGTTGAGGTCGATCACTTCGGAGCCGAGTTCGCAGGCCAGTGCAGCGTTTTCCGCCAGACACACCGGATCGGAACCGAGCAATTGCACGCGCAATGGCACACCGGACGCGGTGCGTGCACCGTTGAGCAACTCCGGGCCGAACTTGTGGAAATAGGCCGGCGTGAGCAACTGATCGTTGACCCGAATGAATTCGGTCACGCACCAGTCGATGCCGCCAACGCGGGTCAGCACGTCGCGGAGAATGTCGTCGACCAACCCCTCCATGGGCGCCAGAGCAATTTGCATGGGAAAACACTACTTGAAGAAAAACGTGCGGCAGTTTACTGGATATCGCAAGAAATCGCAGAAACCTTGTAGGAGTGAGCCTGCTCGCGATCGCGGTGTGTCAGTCACCTCTGCATCGACTGGTACATCGCTATCGCGAGCAGGCTCACTCCTACAATTTAGATTTGCGCAGATTCTGAGAGCAGGATAGCCGGACCATAGCCCTCGACGAACTCGGCCGGCATGCGCTTTGGCTTGCCCGTGGACAGTTCGATGCAGACAAACGTGGTTTGCGCACGCAGCAGCGTGGTGTTGTCGCTCGGGCGCTTGAGCTGGAACTGCCGGGTCATTTTCAGGCGCTGATCCCAATCGACGATCCAGGTCGCCAATTGCAGTTCGTCGCCTTCATAGGCCGCAGCCAGATAATCGATCTCGTGACGGACCACGGCCATCGCCCGATCCAGTCGCCGATACTCGACCAGATCCAGGCCCAGACGCTGCGAATGACGCCAGGCGCAACGCTCGAGCCAAGTCACGTACACCGCGTTGTTCGCGTGGCCCAGCCCGTCAATGTCCTCGGCGCCTACTTGCAGATCAATGGTAAACGGCGTTGCCCGATCCCAGCCCATGCCCCACTCCCGATCAATGTATTCAACCGGGGCAGTGTAACGGAGCTCACGCCGATTGGCGCGCCTGAAGGCTGCGGCCGGCCAGCAGTGATAACACGCCATCAACCACTCGCGGGTCGGCCAGCACACGCTGATGCCCGCCGCCTTCAAGGCGCAACAGGCGGCTGTCGAACCAGGATTCGTGGATCAGTTGCGACTCCTTGACCGAGACGAAGTTGTCGTCCTCGGCATGCACGATCAGGCCAGGCATATCCAGTTGATAGTGGGCAACGTCGAGAGTCGCGGCGCGCATCCCGACATCTTGTTCGACCTGACGAATAAAGGCGGAACGCGCTCGCGGCGGCATACCGACGTAGCGGGCAAAACCGCGCAGTACGCCGAGGATTCGAGCCGGCGCGGCAATGCTGACGAGGGTTTCGGTGCGCAGGCCCAGTTGTACGGCGAGCATCGCGCTGGCGCCACCCATGGAATGACCGATGACCGCTTGCAATGGCGGCAACTCGGCAGCCGCTTCGAGCATCGCCCGAGCGAACAGCACGACATTGGCTTCACGCCCCGGCGAACGCCCGTGGGCCGGGCCATCCAGGGCAACAACGGTATAACCGGCCTCGACTAGCGCGGTGATCAGGGCAGCGAACTGGGTTGGCCGCCCTTCCCAGCCGTGCATCAGCAGCACGGTCGGGCCTTGGCCCCAGCGCAGCGCCGAAAGGCCAAAGCGCAAAGTGATGCGTTCGGAGCTGGCCAGCAGCGGCAGCTCCCAATCGCGCAGCGGCAACGACCGCGGCGTCATGAACGCCAGACGCATTTTGCTCGCTACCCGTTGCGGTGCAATCCAGCCCAAGGTGCCATTAACGCCACGAACCCACTTCAACGTGTTCATCGCTCTCTCCTCAGGCGTGTTGCCTTCAGGTCAACGCACCGCCGACTTGGCAGCGCGCAGCAATCGATCGGATAAATCTCCCGGGCCCAACGCCCTTGCGAGCGCCAGACCACCCACCATCAAGGCCACGTCGGCCAGGGCTTTGTCGGTGTCCTCAGGGCTGGACGCCAACTGCGCAATCATCAACTCCAGGTGTTCGTTCAGCGCGATGCGGAACGATTCCGGCAGACGACCCAATTCGCCAATCGAAGCTGGAATCGGACACGCCGCGTCGCTGGAATCACGATGCTTGCGCGACAGGTAAAACGCAGCGACCAGAGCGCGGCGCTCTTCGCCGGTCAATTCGGCATCCATGTCGGCAATCAGGTCGCGGCGGCGACCGAGCAATTGCTTGAACGCTTCGAGCATCATCGCGTCCTTGCTTTCGAAGTGCGCATAGAAGCCACCGACGGTGAGGCCGGCTGCGCCCATCACTTCGCCCACGCTCGGGTCAGCCGGGCCGCGCTGAATCAGTGCGGCGCTGGCAGCCTTTAGGATGCGTTCGCGGGTTTGAGCTTTTTTATCGTTCATCGTTGCCTCCGAATATTACGACTAGAATATTATTCGCATAATAATATTCTGCAAGTCAAGGATATGACCGCTGGTCTGAAGCACAGTGTAAGGAAAAAGGAGAATTGGCCAAACGCCAGACAAACAAAAGGGCCATTCAATAATTGAATGACCCTTATAAAATCCCGCAGAGCGGGTAATCGTGGCGTCCCCTAGGGGACTCGAACCCCTGTTACCGCCGTGAAAGGGCGGTGTCCTAGGCCACTAGACGAAGGGGACACAAACCTTCTATACAACTGATCAGTGCTGAGATCTGATCGATTCAAGGCCGGTGTGGCCAGACCTTGAACTTGTAAATTGGTGGAGCTTAGCGGGATCGAACCGCTGACCTCCTGCATGCCATGCAGGCGCTCTCCCAGCTGAGCTAAAGCCCCGGATTTTTCGCCTCGCGGCGGAGCGACATTTTGTAACATCGCTTCTGTAAAACTGGCGTCCCCTAGGGGACTCGAACCCCTGTTACCGCCGTGAAAGGGCGGTGTCCTAGGCCACTAGACGAAGGGGACGCAAACCCTTCTATACAACTGATCAACGCTGAGTGTTGATCGCTTCGGAGCCGGTGTGGCCAGGCTTCGAAGTGTAAATTGGTGGAGCTAAACGGGATCGAACCGTTGACCTCCTGCATGCCATGCAGGCGCTCTCCCAGCTGAGCTATAGCCCCTCATCGTTGATGTCATCGCTGAGGACGGGGCGAATCTTAAGGGCGTATCGAAAGCCTGTCAAACTTATTTTTGAAAAATTTCAAAGTTTTTCGTCGGCATAACAATCACTTACCGCCCTCCCCCGTAAATTCGGGGGTAAAAACGCCGAAGGCCGGAATCAAAAGATCCCGGCCTTCGGTGGTTCCTGCAGAGTCAGGCGTGCTTAAGCGATAGCGCCCAGCAGCTTTTCCCACTCTTTGTTTTCTTTCTTCGACACGCCGCCCAGCAGGTCGATTGCCTGGCGCAGACGATACCGGGTCAGATCCGGGCCGAGGATTTCCATGGCATCGAGCACCGAGACCGAACTCGCCTGACCGGTGATCGCAGCAAACATCAGCGGCATCGCATCACGCAGTTTCAGCTCGAGGGATTCGACCACTGCCTGAATCGTCGCGGTGATGTTGTCCTTCTCCCACTGACGCAGGCTTTCCAGCTTCCACAGGATCAACTGCATCAACTGGCGAACCTGATCGCCGGAGAGTTTCTTCGATTCGAACAGCTTGGCATCCGGATTGACGCCACCAGCGAAGAAGAACCCGCCCAGCGGTGCAACCTGGCTGAAGGTTTCGACGCGACCCTGAACGTGCGGCGCGATCTTCATCATGTATTCGGAATTGAACGCCCACTTCTGCACGCGTGCGGCGAACTCTTCCACCGGCAGATCACGCAGCCACTGGCCGTTTAGCCAGGACAGCTTCTCGATGTCGAAGATCGGCCCGCCGAGGGAAACACGCTTGAGGTCGAAATTGTCGACCATTTCCTGCAGCGAGAACTTCTCGCGCTCGTCCGGCATCGACCAGCCCATGCGGCCGAGGTAGTTGAGCATCGCTTCCGGCATGAAGCCCATGCGCTCGTAGAACGTCACCGAGGTCGGGTTCTTGCGCTTGGACAGCTTGCTCTTGTCCGGGTTACGCAGCAGCGGCATGTAGCACAGCTCGGGTTGTTCCCAGCCGAAGTATTCGTAGAGCAGAATCAGTTTTGGCGCCGATGGCAGCCATTCTTCGCCGCGCAGCACGTGGGTGATGCCCATCAGGTGATCGTCGACGACGTTGGCGAGGAAGTACGTCGGCAGACCGTCAGTCTTCATCAGTACTTGCATGTCCATGCGATCCCATGGGATCTCGACATCACCACGGAGCATGTCCGGCACCACGCAAACGCCTTCGCTCGGCACTTTCATGCGGATTACGTGCGGTTCGCCGGCAGCCAGACGGGCGGCGACTTCTTCTTTCGACAGCAGCAGCGCGCGGCCGTCGTAACGCGGAGTTTCGCCGCGAGCCATTTGCTCGGCGCGCATCTGATCGAGTTCTTCAGCGGTGCAGAAGCACGGGAACGCGTGACCCATGTCGACCAGTTGCTGGCAGTACTTCTGGTAGATGTCACCGCGCTCGCTCTGCCGGTACGGGCCGTGCGGGCCGCCGACGTCCGGGCCTTCGCTCCAGTCGATACCCAACCAGCGCAGGGCATCAAAGATCTGCTGTTCAGACTCGCGGGTCGAACGCAACTGGTCAGTGTCTTCGATGCGCAGGATGAACTCACCGCCATGCTGCTTGGCAAAGCAGTAGTTGAACAATGCGATGTAAGCGGTACCTACGTGGGGGTCCCCGGTAGGCGATGGCGCGATGCGAGTGCGGACGGTGGTCATGGCATGTCTCGAAAAGAATGAAAAGCAAAACAATCAAGCGGCGAATGGTAACAGGCGACACCCGCCCCGCTCCAGCAGGCAGGGCATTTAAGCCAAGTTTGCCTCTGGAACGCCCGTAAGCCGTGGTGAATGGGCAAATATCAGCGGATGGCATTTACCGTTTATCGGCTGTATGCCAGATTCGCCTGCTGATAACTTTCCTTACAATTCCTCGACTACAGTTTGCCCATGCCTGCCCAACTCAAGCGTCGCCTGTTGATATTTCTGCTGCTCGTCCTGCTGATTGCCGGGGGCTTTTTTGCCCATTGGTTTTTCAAGGGACGCTTCTATGAAAGCACCGACAACGCTTATGTCCAGGGCGAAATCACCCGTGTCTCGAGCCAACTGAGCGCGCGCATCGATGAAGTACTGGTGCAGGACAATCAGCACGTGGAAAAAGACCAGTTGCTGGTACGCCTGGAACCGAATGATTTCCGCCTGGCCATCGACCGCGCCAACGCCGCCCTCGCCACCCGTGAAGCCGAACGCCTGCAGGCGCAAAGCAAACTGACTCAGCAGTCGAGCCTGATCGCTGCCAGCGATGCGCAAGTGGCGACCACCCAAGCCACGCTTGGCCGCTCGCAGATGGATTTGTCGCGCGCCGAAACCCTGCGCAAACCCGGTTACGTTTCCGAGGAACGCGTAACCACCCTCTCCGCTGACGCCCATATCGCCCGCTCGCAAGTGGCCAAGGCGCAAGCCGACGCACAGGGCCAGCGCCAACAGGTCAACGCCCTGAACGCGGAAATCAAACGCCTCGACGCACAGATTGCCAACGCCCGCGCCGACCTCGCGCAAGCCGAACTCAACCTGACCCGCAGCGAAATCCACGCGCCGATCAGCGGCCTCGTTGGCCAACGCGCCGCCCGTAACGGCCAAGTGGTGCAGGCCGGTGCCTATCTGCTGTCGATCGTCCCGGACGAAGACATCTGGGTGCAGGCCAACTTCAAGGAAACCCAGATCGGCCATATGCAACCCGGCCAAAAAGCCGAGCTGACCTTCGATGCCTATGGGGATACGCCAATCGAAGCGCGGGTCGATAGCCTGTTCGCCGCCTCCGGCGCGCAGTTCAGCCTGCTGCCGCCGGACAACGCCACCGGCAACTTCACCAAAGTCGTGCAACGGATTCCGGTGAAACTGACCTTCAAGGCCGACAACCCGCTGCACGGCAAGATCCGCCCGGGCATGTCCGTCACCGCCAAAGTGAACATCAAAGACGCCCCGGACAATGGCCGGTGATGCGCTGATGCGCCCGGTCGGCGAACCGACCCGGCGCGACTGGATTGCGGTGATGAGCGTGATGCTCGGCGCCTTTATGGCCGTGCTCGACATCCAGATCACCAACTCGTCGCTGAAGGATATTCAGGGCGCGTTGTCGGCGACGCTGGAAGAAGGCTCGTGGATTTCCACCTCGTATCTGGTCGCGGAAATCATCATGATCCCGCTGACCGCGTGGCTGGTGCAGTTGCTGTCGGCGCGGCGTCTGGCGGTGTGGGTGTCGCTGGGATTTCTGGTTTCGTCGTTGCTGTGCTCAATGGCCTGGAGCCTGGAGAGCATGATCGTCTTCCGCGCCATGCAGGGTTTCACCGGCGGCGCGTTGATTCCGCTGGCGTTCACCCTGACCTTGATCAAGCTCCCCGAACACCACCGCGCCAAAGGCATGGCGATGTTCGCCATGACCGCCACGTTCGCGCCGTCCATCGGCCCGACGCTGGGCGGCTGGCTCACGGAAAACTGGGGTTGGGAATACATCTTCTATATCAACATTCCGCCGGGCCTGATCATGATCGCCGGCCTGATGTACGGGCTGGAGAAGAAAGAAGCGCACTGGGAACTGCTGAAAAGCACCGACTACACCGGCATCCTCACGCTGGGGATTGGCCTCGGTTGCTTGCAGGTTTTTCTTGAGGAAGGCCATCGCAAGGACTGGCTGGAATCGAGCCTGATCGTGATGCTGGGCAGCATTGCGCTGGTGAGCCTGATCACCTTTGTGATCGTGCAGATCTCCAAACCGAATCCGCTGATCAACCTTGGCATTCTGCGCAATCGCAACTTCGGCTTATCAAGTATTTCCAGCCTGGGCATGGGGGTCGGACTGTACGGCTCGATCTATCTTCTGCCGCTGTACCTGGCGCAGATTCAGAACTACAACGCCCTGCAGATCGGCGAAGTGATCATGTGGATGGGCGTGCCGCAGCTGTTTCTGATTCCGCTGGTGCCGAAGCTGATGAAGTTCGTTTCGCCGAAATGGCTGTGCACGATCGGCTTCGGGTTGTTCGGACTGGCGAGTTTTTCTTCCGGCGTGCTCAATCCGGATTTCGCCGGGCCGCAGTTCAATCAGATCCAGATCATTCGGGCACTGGGGCAGCCGTTGATCATGGTGACCATTTCGCTGATCGCCACGGCGTACATCCTGCCGCAGGACGCGGGGTCGGCGTCGAGTCTGTTCAATATTCTGCGTAACCTCGGTGGTGCGATCGGGATTGCTTTGCTGGCAACGCTGCTGGATGCGCGCACCAAGACTTACTTCGATTATTTGCGTGAGGCGGTGGTGCCGACCAACCCGCAGGTGGCTGAGCGACTGGCGTCGATGACCGATCGGTTTGGCAGTGACACGGCGGCGTTGGGCAAGTTGAGTGAGATCGTCCATCAGCAGGCGGCGATCATGGCTTACAACGATGCGTTTCACTTTGTCGGGATTGCGCTGGGGATCAGCATGTTGGCGATTTTGTTGACCAAGAAATTGCCGCAAGGGCTGAAGGCTGGGGAGTCCCACTAACTGCAACTGATCGTTCCCGTGCTCCGCGTGGGAATGACTCCGGTGACGCTCTGCGTCACAGCGGACGCGGAGCGTCCGGGGCTGCATTCCCACGCAGAGCGTGGGAACGATCCTCCTTACACAGCCAAAAGCCGCTCGCGCAGTTTGGCAATCTCATCGCGCATCTGCGCCGCCGCTTCAAATTCCAGATCCCGCGCCAACTGATACATCTTCTCTTCCAGCGCACGAATGCGTTTGGTGATTTCGCTCGGCGAGCGCAGTTCGGCTTCGTACTTGGCGTTCTCTTCGGCAGCCTTGGCCATGCCTTTGCGCTTCTTGCTGCGCGAACCCGGCACAGTGGCGCCTTCCATGATGTCGGCGACGTCCTTGATCACACCGCGCGGGGTGATGCCGTTTTCCAGGTTGAAGGCGATCTGCTTGTCACGACGCCGCTCGGTCTCGCCAATCGCGCGCTCCATCGAACCGGTCATGCGATCGGCATACAGAATCGCCCGGCCATTGAGGTTACGCGCCGCGCGGCCAATGGTCTGGATCAGCGAGCGCTCGGAACGCAGGAAGCCTTCCTTGTCGGCATCAAGAATCGCCACCAGCGACACTTCCGGCATGTCCAGACCTTCACGCAGCAAGTTGATCCCGACCAACACATCAAAGGTGCCGAGGCGCAGATCACGGATGATTTCCACGCGCTCGACGGTGTCGATGTCCGAGTGCAGATAACGCACGCGCACGCCGTGATCGGCGAGGTAATCGGTGAGGTCTTCGGCCATGCGTTTGGTCAGCGTGGTGACCAGCACCCGCTCCTCGACCGCCACGCGTTTGCTGATTTCCGAGAGCAGATCGTCGACCTGAGTCAGCGCCGGACGCACTTCAACCTGCGGGTCGACCAGACCGGTCGGCCGTACCACTTGCTCGACCACCCGCCCGGCGTGCTCGGCTTCGTAGTTGCCCGGGGTTGCCGAAACAAAAATGGTCTGCGGACTGACCCCTTCCCACTCGTCAAAACGCATTGGCCGGTTATCCAGCGCGGAAGGCAGACGGAAACCGTATTCGACCAGGGTTTCCTTACGCGAACGGTCGCCCTTATACATCGCGCCGACTTGCGGCACGCTGACGTGGGACTCGTCGATCACCAGCAAGGCATCGGCCGGCAGGTAATCGTAAAGGGTCGGCGGCGCGGCACCGGCCGGACGCCCGGACAGGTAGCGCGAGTAGTTTTCGATGCCGTTGCAGTAGCCCAACTCGAGGATCATTTCCAGGTCGAAACGGGTGCGCTGCTCCAGCCGCTGGGCTTCGACCAGCTTGTTGTTGCTGCGCAGGTATTCGAGGCGTTCCTGCAATTCGACTTTGATGTGTTCGATGGCGTCGAGCAGGGTTTCCCGTGGCGTCACATAGTGGCTCTTCGGGTAAAAGGTAAAGCGCGGCATCTTGCGGATGACTTCACCGGTCAGCGGGTCGAACGCCGAAATACTTTCGACTTCGTCGTCGAACAGCTCGATGCGGATCGCCTCCAGGTCGGATTCCGCCGGGTAGATATCGATCACATCGCCGCGCACCCGGAAGGTTGCGCGGGCAAAATCCATGTCGTTGCGGGTGTATTGCAGATCGGCCAGACGCCGCAGTAATGCACGCTGATCGAGCTTGTCGCCGCGATCAACGTGCAAGACCATTTTCAGATAGGTTTCCGGGCTACCGAGACCGTAGATGCACGACACCGTGGTGACGATGATCGCATCCTTGCGCTCCAGCAGCGCTTTGGTCGCTGACAGACGCATCTGCTCGATGTGGTCGTTGATCGACGCATCCTTCTCGATGAAGGTGTCGGACGACGGCACATAGGCTTCCGGCTGATAGTAGTCGTAGTAGGAAACGAAGTATTCGACGGCATTATTCGGGAAGAACGCCTTGAATTCACCATACAGCTGCGCGGCGAGGGTCTTGTTTGGCGCCAGCACCAGCGTCGGGCGCTGAATCTGCGAGATGACATTGGCGATGCTGAAGGTCTTGCCCGAGCCGGTCACACCGAGCAGCGTCTGGTGCGCCAGCCCGGCCTCGATGCCTTCGACCAATTGGCGGATGGCTTCTGGCTGGTCGCCGGCGGGCTCGAAGCGGGTGACGAGCTGGAATTCGGACATAAACACCTCTGGAATCGCGGCATTCCGAGCAAAGCGGAGCACCACGGGGACGACCGCAAACGACCGGTGTCGCGCAAGAAAAAACCTGGATTGTGCTGAATGTGGTGGCGATTGCCTCACCTTTCAAGGCAAACGTCCTACATCCGGTAAAGACTCTGACACGGGCAGTCGACTAACGGTCAAGAAATAATCGGAAAAACTTACCCGAAAAGCCGAATCGCCTGTCGCCATTGTTCAGTAATGGCCTCTATACTAGCTCCCCGTTTGTGCACCGCTCTAGTGCATCCGGCTGGAGCGCGACACGTCCCTCCATTCTCCATTCAGAGCCGCCGCAATAATGAGCCTGTTCTCCGCTGTCGAAATGGCACCCCGCGATCCAATCCTGGGCCTCAACGAAGCATTCAACGCCGATACCCGGACCACCAAGGTCAACCTGGGCGTGGGTGTTTACTGCAACGAAGAGGGGCGAATTCCACTTCTGCGCGCCGTGATCGAAGCCGAGACGATTCGCGTCGCTCAACACGCTTCGCGCGGTTACCTGCCGATCGATGGCATCGCTGCCTACGACCAGGCCGTGCAAAAGCTGCTGTTCGGCAACGACTCGCCGCTGATCAGCGCCGGTCGCGTCATCACCACTCAGGCTGTCGGCGGGACCGGCGCACTGAAAATCGGTGCCGACTTCCTCAAGCAACTGCTGCCGAACGCCGTCGTGGCGATCAGCGACCCGAGCTGGGAAAACCACCGCGCGCTGTTCGAAACCGCCGGTTTTCCGGTGCAGAACTACCGTTACTACGACGCTGCCACCCATGACGTAAACCGTGCCGGCATGCTCGAAGACCTCAACGCCTTGCCAAACGGCTCGATCGTTATCCTCCACGCTTGCTGCCACAACCCGACCGGCGTCGACCTGACCCCGGCGGACTGGAACAACGTGCTGGACGTGGTCAAGGCCAAAGGTCACGTGCCGTTCCTCGACATGGCTTACCAGGGTTTTGGCGACGGCATCAATGAAGACGCCGCTGCCGTGCGCCTGTTCGCTGAGTCCGGCCTGACCTTCTTCGTCTCGAGCTCGTTCTCCAAATCGTTCTCGCTGTACGGCGAGCGCGTTGGCGCCCTGTCGATCATCAGCGAATCGAAAGAAGAAAGCGCGCGCGTGCTGTCGCAAGTCAAACGCGTGATCCGCACCAACTACTCCAACCCGCCGACTCACGGTGCTAGCATCGTCGCTGCGGTGTTGAACAGCCCGGAACTGCGCGCGCAGTGGGAAGCCGAGCTGGCAGAGATGCGTTTGCGCATTCGCGGCATGCGTACGCAGATGGTTGATCTGCTGGCAGAGAAAGCCCCGGACCGCGACTTCAGCTTCGTTGGTCGTCAGCGCGGCATGTTCTCTTACTCCGGTCTGACCACCGAGCAAGTGCATCGCCTGCGTAACGAGTTCGGCATCTACGCTTTGGACACCGGCCGAATCTGCGTGGCTGCGCTGAACCAGAGCAACATCAAGGCTGTGACGGATGCGATTGTTCAGGTCATCTGATTTCGCTGCGTGATGAAAAACGGGAAGCCTTGGGGCTTCCCGTTTTTTATTTGTCCCGAATAACGCCCCATACCCTCTAGACTGCACACAAATCAAAATGTAGGAGTGAGCCTGCTCGCGATAGCGTCGGCTCAGTTGACGCCTCACTGCCTGACACAACGCTATCGCGAGCAGGCTCACTCCTACAGGTTTTGTGTACACCCGAGTTTTTTGAGAGAAACCACATGAAAAACGACAACCTGCGCGCCGACCGTGACGACCTGGATGATTTCATCCCCCGCGCCTCGGCCAAACGCGAAAAAAGCCTGGTGCTGCAAGTCGCCGCCGGGGTGTTTCTGGGTGGCCTTGTGCTGTGGCTGGTGCAACTGGCCGCCACTGCGGCCTACGCCAAACTGATGCTGGGCACTATCACCTTCGGCAGTTAAGCCAGTTCGCTCGCGCGCTGAGTCGCGGCATCGTCATAGACGACGTACAGCGATTCGGCGATCTGGCTTTTGATCGCCTTGGTGCTTTCCAGACCGAGGACGAACCCTTCGGCCTTGCCGCCAGCGCGGTTCAGCTCTTCAGCGGTGCTGGCCTGAGTGATCGCGTCGAAGAGTTTTTCGGCGTGTGGGCCGACGCCCTTGGGCAGGCTGATTTGCGCGATGCTCATGCGAACACCTCGTTGTTGCGGATTGACTGCTTCATGTCACGTACCTTTTCGGCGAATGGCCGGCAGCGCGTGTGACCACTTCCGGGCGGCCATGGTAGACCTCTGCTACGGTTCTGGTAACCGCCAATCGCTGACAAACCACCGTCCGTCCCGAAGATTCACTCATTTTTGCAACCGATGCTTGACTTCTCTTTTTGAATCAGTAACATACGCACCAATTCCGCAATAGCTCAGTTGGTAGAGCAAATGACTGTTAATCATTGGGTCCCTGGTTCGAGTCCAGGTTGTGGAGCCAAATAGCAAAGCCCCTGAATCGAAAGATTCAGGGGCTTTTTTGTGGCCGCTCGAAAAGATCAGAAGATCGCAGCCTTCGGCGGCTCCTACAGATTCAGCGTTCATCCGCAGAATCAGCGGAGTATGAGATCTGTGCAGGAGCTGCCGAAGGCTGCGATCTTTTGATCTTGAAATGAAAAAGGGCCGATCTGCGGTTAACAGATCGGCCCTTTTCTATTCAGAGACAGCCGTCAGACGTGCTCGCTGCTCTTGACCTGCACCTTCGGCGCACCATGCCCATGGTCGTGATCATCCGGCTCGATGACTGGCACTTCCTTGCCATCGCAGTCATGCAGCTTGCCATCGCTGAAGTAGTCGCCTTCGCGCAGCGCTGCCAGATCGCGGTAACGCAAGGTCCGCTCTTCCGCCGCGGCAAACACCGACTGCTGATCCGAGTTACCGGCGGTGAAGTGGTTGAACGCCAGGTTGAGCAGGATCGCCATGATCGCCGACGAGCTGATGCCCGAGTGGAAAATGGTCGCAAACCAGCTTGGGAAGTGATCGTAGAAGTTCGGTGCGGCAATCGGGATCATGCCGAAACCGATCGAAGTAGCAACGATGATGAGGTTGACGTTGTTGCGGTAATCAACTTTCGACAGCGTACGGATGCCGCTTGCCGCCACGGTACCGAACAGTACGATACCGGCGCCGCCGAGCACCGAAGTCGGCACAGCCGCAATGACCCGGCCCATGAATGGCAGCAGGCCAAGGATCACCAGGAAGATGCCGCCAGTAGCGACCACGTAACGGCTCTTGATCCCGGTCACCGCCACCAGCCCGACGTTCTGGGCGAAGGCGCTCTGGGTGAACGAACCGAAAATCGGCGCAAACATGCTCGACAGCATGTCCGCGCGCAGGCCATTGCCCAGACGCTTGGAATCGACCTTGGTGCCGATGATTTCACCGACCGCCAGAATGTCCGCTGAAGTCTCTACCAGAGTCACCATGACCACGATGCACATCGACAGGATCGCGGCGAAGTGGAAGGTTGGCATGCCGAAGTGAAACGGCGTCGGGAAGCCGAACATCGGCCCGGTGGTGACGTTGGAGAAGTCAGCCATACCGAGGAATACCGCCAGCACGGTGCCGATCACCATGGCCAACAGAATCGACAGACGCGAGATGGTCGAGCTGCCGACCTTGCTCAGCAGCAACACCAGCACCAGCGTGACCGCCGCCAGACCGATGTTCTGCATGCTGCCGAAGTCCGGCGCGTGGCTGTTACCGCCCATGGCCCAGCGTGCGGCCACCGGCATCAGCGTCAGGCCGATGGTGGTGATCACGATACCGGTAACCAGTGGCGGGAAGAACTTGGTGATGCGTGAGAATACCGGCGTGATCAGCAACCCGATCAAGGACGCGGCAATCACCGCGCCAAGCACCGACTGAAAGCCGCCCTCCCCGCCACTGCTGACGATCGCGACCATGGTCGCCACGCCGGAGAACGACACACCCTGTACCAGCGGCAACTGACAACCAAAAAACGGTAGACCCAGGGTTTGCAGCAGCGTCGCCAGCCCCCCCGCAAACAATGAAGCAGCAATCAGCAAACCAATATCCGCCGGCGACAGGCCGGCCGCCTGGCCGATGATCAGTGGCACCGCAACGATACCGCCGTACATGGTCAGAACATGTTGCAGGCCGTAAGCCATATTCGCGCCGACCCCGAGATTTTCGTCCTCGGGCCGTTGGTGTGAAACATGGGGCGTTTTCATGGTGGGGGGTTCCCTGTTTTTTGTTATGCGCACACTGTATTCAAAACTCGCGACAAGTGTCCATGGTTTTGTATACAAAAAATCAGGGGCGGGTTACCCGTCACTCAAACGGCCTGATGACTTGAGTACCCCCTCATCACGTGGCACGATCAGAAGCCATGCCGTACGGATCAACGGATGCCCCCCGCCGGGCAAGAAAAGGAAGTCACCATAAGTGGAAAACCCGCTGCACGCGTCACAGACGCCACAACCTGCCCTGCCCATGCCGCGCAGAAAATAGTTGCCGGCTCTCCCGACGTATTCTTCGATGGTTTGCCTGCCGCGCGCCTTGGCGATCCAGCCTCTTGTGGCAGTTCCATCAGCGGTAACATTTCCGCAACCGTCTTCATCAACGGTAAAAACGCCGCCACCCAAGGCATTCAGGGCAGCCACGGTGACGTTATCGTTGGCGGTTCCGGCACCGTCATCATTGGCCAGAGTGGTGGTGGCGCGCCGATCAGTCCGGTTCCGCCGATCAACCTCGGTTTCGACGAACAGTTCACGTTGCTGGACGCCGACGGCGAGCCCGTGCCCGACTTCGCTTACAAAATCACCACCGCGTCCGGCAAGGTAATCCGTGGCGTTACCAATGAGCGCGGACTGACCCAGAGAGTCTCGACCCGAGCGAGCGAACTGCTGCATCTGGAGCCTGACGACCTTGCCTAAGCAGGAAAAACCAGTGGCTGAATTCACCTGAAAGGAGTTGTAACCAGCATGGCGCAGGCAATCCTCAACAATAACCGGGCTCCCTCGAACCGGCAGAGTGGCAGTACGCATCCCGCAGTCGTTGTCACCAAATACACCAAACGAGCCGACGAAAACGGTTGGCTGAGTGTAAAACTCGAACCAAAAGGCACGCTCGTCGCCCTCTGCGAATACACCAAAGTGACCTTCACCAAGGAGTCCGGTGGTCGAACCTATTTCAGGATTGCAAATGGCAATTCGGAGTTCGTCGGACAGACGACCAGCCTGAAAACCGAAAATGCCTTGAAGTACCTGATGGATACCCCGCCAACGGCGCCGGCCACCGTCAAGGTCAAGTACACCGGTGCACCGGCCCATGCGGTCTCGGAGTTCAAAGGCAAACTGCTGCAGCAATGGGCACAGGTCAGCTTCAATGGCAAAACGGCGAAGGTGACGCTGAACAGCCAGTGGGGCGGCGAATTTACCCCGATCCCACCCGGACGCCACCGGATCATGGCCCCGGACCGCTCCCACGGAAATATCTCCACGGATGGCTACAAGGCACAAGGTAATCTGCATTGCACCGACGTCTGGTTTCCAATCGAACTGCAAGGCACAAAAGGCAACAGCAGCCGTTACATCCATGTCGGTCATTTGTCCGACGGCTGTGTCACCTTTTATGAGTTGATCAAATGGAACGACATCTAAGACTACCTGATCTGCCAGCGAGTCAAAGGTGAAGGCGGGAAATATGTCGGTGAATTGCTGGTGGAGAAATAATTGAAACGGTTGCTACTTATCCGATGGATACCCGCGCTGTTGCTGGTCATTGCCAGCAGTGCCAGTGCCAGTGCCGACTTTGGCTGTGATGACTTTCTGTCGAAGCTCGCAGACAAGCCATCGTTTGTTGAATTCAAAGGCTGCAAACAGGCGCTTGACCGCATGGGCCAGCCATTTTCCGCCAGCTATGAAGTATCCGGGGCCAATGCTTCGAAAGCCGAACAGTACTTTGAACAGCACTTCGGGATTTCGCCGATGACGCGCGCCTGTTGTGTCTGGGACTCGACCCAAAATGGTTTCAGAGACCCGGCAACAGGCATCAACTACCTCATCAGCATTGGCTCAGAGGAAACAGAGGTCAGGCAACGGGAGTCGTGGGCCAAGATCAATCTCTTTACGATTCAGGTCGATGCTTACGCTGAAGATCCCTGACCAGGCTGGATAAGGCGTCCGAGCACCGGCCTCAACAACTCCAGGCTCGCGACCCGAATCCCGAACTCAACCTCAAGCAGATCGAGTAGATCCTCGACGTCCGCGACATCACGCCGCTCGCTTTCGCCGCCCATGCGGTGGACAGCGAAGCTGCCGTTGTTCAGCGTCTTGCGCCAACCATCGCCGGTGCGCGCGACCATCAGACGTTGGGTAAACGGTGACTCCGGATGCGTCGAGACGTACCAGTTGCCGACGGTGTAATCGATGTCTTCCTGGCGTTGCAGGTCGAACAGGTACATCGGCCGCCATTCACCCGCCACGTTGGCACGCAGCATGTAGCCGTCGGCCTGTTTTTCAATGCGATAAGGTTCGTGTGGCGTTGGTTGCTCCGCTTCGGTGTCGAGGAGCAGTGGTGCCGTTGGCACCATGCCACCGAAGCCGACATCGCTGATGTAACGCACGTCGTCGATAGTCACCAGACTCAAACGGTGCGTACGCGCTGTCCAGCTACCTTCTGGCTGATTCATCACCACGCGCCCACTGATGGCCCTAGCGTCGAAGCCCAGTTCCAGCAACAAGGCAAAGAACAGGTTATTCAGCTCATAGCAGTAACCGCCGCGACGACCGAGCAAGACTTTTTCTTCAATGGACGGCAGATCGATCAACACCGCCGCGCCGGTAATCGTCGCCAGATTCTCGAAAGGAAACACGCCGGTGTGGCGCCACTGCAATTGGCGCAGCGTTGCCAGCGTTGGTGCCGGCGGCGCATCGAAACCCAGACGTTGCAGGTACAGCTTCAGATTCGTCAGGCGTGGCTCACTCATTGCTCAGTCCTTTTGCATGGGGCCGCAGTTCACTGCGTTGATGGTCGCCATGTATACGGGATCAGGCACTGTTTTCGACAATTGATTTCGCCAATCGAATCAATCGCCGCCCGCACAAACCGATGCGATACGATTGCAGTTGCATGAGGGGGGTTGGCCTCCATGCAAGCAATCAGAGGCCCAAGTAAATCAGTCATCAAGCGCCAACGCATTCAGCTCATCTTTATAGGGAAGCCGAGGAGAGTATAAATTATGAAAAGCGCGCCCAACAGCACCAGAAAATATTATAAGCTGCGGGTTATTAGTTCCACCCATCAAAATATGAGTTACAGCTATCCCTGGATACGGATCAATGTAATAAATCTCCTTAATACCTAGTTGATATGCTTTTTTTGAACACAACTCACAAGGACTAGCCGTTGTAAAAAGTTTACCACCCTCAATAGGTCTTCCACCATACTTAGATATTTGCAAAAAAGCATTCTCTTCTGCATGCAGAGATCTAGTATGCACCTGATTCTTCTCTTTCTTCAGGCTATTGTATTCACTCTTAAAGCAATAGGAAATATTTCTTCCCGTACTCGCAATCTTAAGATACTTAGAATTCTCCCCACTGAATCTCTCGATATAACCAACATCAGTTTTCTCATACTCTGAATAAGCATCTTGATCATAACCGCTAACCAAATCAAACCTGTTACGCAAACTACAAGGCACTTGCCCATACGGTGTATCATTCCAACCTACAGATTGAACTGAAAAATTTAGATCCGTAACGACTGCCCCCACCTGCCTGGAAATACAGCCAGAATTTAATTTTGCGGTATAGGCCATTTGCATACAGCGTTCTAAAGGTGTGGGTGTTACAAGCCCAGGCCTTGTCATTAACGACACGAAAGTAATCAGTTGATTTGCCAAACTGGAGAAATCCGAGACAGCATTTTCCGAGTCTGGATTACTTATATAGAGCTCCGAACGCTCTAAACAAGCTTGTATATCTTGCTTTATATACGTTGACTGTTGAGCTAGGCTTCGAGAACTATATTCTTCCCCGTCAATCTTACCGACTTGTTCATCAGTATATCCTAATAGCCTCAATCGTCTCTTACGCTGTTCATCTTCACATGAGACAGCCATAAGATAAAATGATGAGTAACGATCTTGAAAATATGTCGCCTCAAAAGGATTTCGAATAGCATCGATAACAATGAAAGTTTTCTTCCCTTTGCCTCTCGCAGCACGGATTAATTTTATGATTATATTTATTTTGTCCGCCAAGGAATAAAAGCTACCGCTTTTACGCTCTTCGGAAGTAGGACTTCCTGAATTTCTTAAATTATTTCCAACCTGCTGAAACAGCTTGACATATCCTGACCCACCAATAATTCGCTTAAGCTTTTCATTTTGCCCAGGTAAAAATTCTGCGTAGTAACGGCGCAAACTTCTTACATCCTCCTCAACCACAGGTTCGTTTTTTATTTCTTGTAAAACATCTATAATTTCCCGCTTAACCTGTTCACTTATACCATCCACTCCACCCAAAAAAACAGATGACTCAGCGACATCCAACTCCGACAACATAAGCGTTAGAACCGAACTTGCTTGAATAGTCACAAACGGTTCCCAAGTCTTTTCGAAATTCTTAAGAACGATCTTCTGTTTTCTTTGAGGATTTGAATCAGGATTATTACCGGAATAAAGTGAGTGCTTTATTTCTGCTTGAGGTTTAGAAAGTATTTTAGCAACTGTCGAGCATCCACTTCCGGTGCGACCGGTTAGCCCAATAATAATGAAGTCGTCATCATCGCCATAAATTTTTGAAATCGCGTCTTTAAAATAACTGGCCATTCGCTCCGCTCCGTCGTATTTTTTTGTACTTCCATTTTTCAAAATTACGACATCCGCAACCAAAAAGCCACTATAGGTTTCAGACCATTACTGACAAACTATCCTGATAAATATTCTCAAGTAAGAATCTCTACTAAGACCGCTTGCGCGAGCCGATCCGAATCCACGTCGGCGCATGGTCACTGGCGTGGGGTTCATTGCGTACCCAGGCGTCTACCCCGGCCTCGTGCAAATACGGACTCAGCGCCGGATTGAGCAGGAGATGATCGATGCGCAGACCGGAGTTGGTTTGCCAGTGCTGGCGGAAATAATCCCAAAACGTATAGAGGCGATCCTCGGGATACAGATGGCGCAGCGAATCGGTCCAGCCTTGATCGAGCAAGCGTTGATAACACTCGCGGCTCTCGGGTTGCAATAACGCATCCTTGAGCCAGGAACGGGTGTTGTAAATGTCCATGTCGGTGGGTACGACGTTGTAGTCACCGGCCAGCACCACCGGGTGATCGCTGCTTTGCAGGTCTTTCGCATAGCTGATCAATCGTTCAAACCAGGCCAGTTTGTAATCAAATTTTGGCCCAGGCTGCGGATTGCCGTTGGGCAGATACAGGCAGCCGACCAGCACGCCGTGCACCGCTGCCTCCAGATAACGACTGTGCTTGTCATCCGGATCGCCCGGCAGACCGCGCCGGCTCTCCAGCGGCTGCGCATCGCGGGCGAGAATCGCCACGCCGTTCCACGAGGCCTGGCCCTGCCAGATTGCGCCGTAACCGGCGGCTTCCAGTTCAGCGACGGGGAATGCCGTGTCGACGGATTTGAGTTCTTGCAGGCAGGCGATGTCCGGCTGCTCGCGTTTGAGCCAATCCAGCAGGTTCGGCAAACGTGCGCGTAAACCGTTGACGTTGTAGGTGGCGATCCGCAGGTTTTTCATCGGCTGAGGCTCCTGCCCAAGGGCTGTAAAAATTGTGACCCCGTGATCATCGCGCCGGTTGCATCAGATCGGTCTCGTGCGGCGTAATGGGCCCTCGCCTTTCGCCCGCAAAGCCGAGACCTGAATCCCATGCCCACCACGCTACAAGGTCAGCGCATCCTTTTGCGCCCGCTTCAGTATTCAGATGCCGCTGCCCTGCTCCACGCTGCCGCCGATGGCGAATTGTGGAATCTCACCGTCACGGTTGTGCCTTCAGCAAGCACCGTCGACAGCTACCTGAAAAAAGCGCTCGATGGACGTGATGCCGGTACCGTGATGCCGTTTGTCATTGTTTTGAAAGACACCGGGGAAGTGATCGGCTCAACGCGCTTCTGGAAGATCGACCCGCTCAATCGCAAGCTGGAAATCGGCAGCAGCTGGATCGCGGCGAGCTGGCAGAAATCCTTCGTCAACACCGAAGCCAAGTATCTGATGCTGCGCCACGCCTTCGACGTGCTCGGTTGCGTGCGCGTGCAGTTCACCACCGACGAGAACAATCAGAAGTCACGCAAGGCCATCCTGCGTCTTGGCGCACAACAGGAAGGCATCGTCCGCCATGAGCGGATCATGCCGGACGGACGCAAGCGCAACTCGGTGCGGTTCAGCATCATCGACGACGAGTGGCCGCAGGTGCGCTTGCACCTGGAGCAGAAACTCGGCGCCTGACCCTTCAGGCGCGATTGCGCAGCCACTGCAGAAAGCCTCTTTTCGGTACCACCGCAGGCGCTTCCTCGGTCAGCGATTGCGCCTTGTGCAGGCGGTAATCGAGCAGTGTCTGCATCGCGTCATGAATGTCATGACGGGCATCGAGACACGGCTTGAGGTACGACTTCTCGATGCGATACAACGCGCAAAAGGTCTTCGCCGAAAAGTCCGCCGGCAACGCGGTATCGGACAAGATCCCAGCCTCGCCAATCACCTCGCCCGGCCCCATGCGCCCGGACTCGAATGTTGTGCCGTGGCGCTTCAGGGTCACCGAAACCACGCCGGACTCGATAATGAACAGGTGATCGCTGACCTCGCCGCCCGCCAGAATGACTTCGCCGGCGCGGAAGGTTTGCAGGCTCATGTTCTGGCTGAAGGTGTCTTTTTCTTCTTGGCGCAGGGTCGAGAAGATCGGCGAACTGTCGAGCAGCGCCCGTGGTCGCGACAAATTGGTCGGCACAGTGCTTTCATCACTCGACAGCAGGTTGACCCCGGACGCCTGCAAGTGCCGATACGCCAGGTCAAACAGTTGATTGCGCACCACGCGTTTCTCGCCCATCGACGCAACGAACCCGCTGATCTCGTATTCCGCCCCGCTGCTGCCGGAGCTTTTCAGGGAGACGCTCGGCGCCGGCGTGTCGAGCAGTTGCCGGCAGCCCTGCATCGCCCGCTCCAGCGCATCGATCACCGAACTGGGCCGGGCATGCGGGCTGACCTGCACGCTGACCGCGACGCCGAACATGTTGCTCGGTCGACTGAAGTTGATGATCTTGGCCTTGGCCGCCAGCGAGTTGGGAATCACCGCCATGCTGCCCTGACTGGTTTGCAGGCGCGTAGCGCGCCAGTCGATATCGGTGACCCGGCCTTCGGTGCCGTCGATGGAGATCCAGTCATCCAGTTGATACGGCTTGGTGGTGTTGAGGACGATGCCGGAGAACACATCGCTCAACGTACTCTGCAAGGCCAGACCGACGATGATCGCCAGCGCACCGGACGTCGCCAGCACACCTTTGACCGGCAGATCCAGCACATAGGCCAGCGCGGCAATGATCGCGATGAGGAAAATCACCGCGCCGAGCAAGTCCTGCAACAGCCGCCCGGTGTGGCCGACCCGCTGCATCATCACCGCGCCGATCAGCACCGTCAGGGTGCGCGCACCGAACAGCCACCAGCCAATCTGCAACCCGGTCGCCGCCAGATGCAGCGGCACGTTGTCGGCCCACGGTGCGGGCTCCATCGGGTTGAGACCTTCGTTGAACAGCAGCACGCTGAACAAAGTGAAAATCAGCACCCGCACCAGCAGTTTCCACTCGCTGCCATGGGAACTGATCAGACGCCACAGGCCCAGATCGAGGAGGATCAGGATCAACGCGCAGAACAACGGGTGTTCGGTGAGCAGAGACAGCATCAAACAACTCCGACGGGGGCCAATCGCGAGAAGATCGCACAGATTGAGCAAGTGTAGGAGCAATTGATTTCAGAGGATGAACACCCGCGCAAAAACACCACAAAACCCATGTAGGAGTGAGCCTGCTCGCGATGGCGGGGTATCAGTCGAAATCTCTTTGACTGACCCACCGCTATCGCGAGCAGGCTCACTCCTACAGGTATTGCGTAAGGCCTGGGTTATTTGCCGTTGGTCAGGGTGCTGTAGCTGGTCATCAGGTTGCGGTAATCCGGGATGTGATTGGAGAACAGCGTGCCCAGCCCTTCGATGTCGTTGCGCCAGTCGCGGTGCAGCTCACAGGCCAGACCGAACCAGGTCATCAATTGCGCACCGGCGCTGGACATGCGATTCCACGCCGATTCGCGGGTCAGTTCGTTGAACGTGCCCGAGGCATCGGTCACCACGAACACATCAAAACCTTCCTCTATCGCCGACAGTGCCGGGAATGCCACGCAGACCTCAGTCACCACGCCAGCAATGATCAGTTGCTTCTTGCCCGTCGCCTTGATCGCCTTGACGAAATCTTCGTTGTCCCAAGCGTTGATCTGCCCCGGACGGGCGATGTACGGCGCATCCGGAAACAGCGCTTTCAGCTCCGGCACCAGTGGGCCGTTGGGGCCGGTTTCGAAACTGGTGGTGAGGATCGTTGGCAGCTTGAAGTACTTGGCCAGATCGGCCAGGGCCAGCACGTTGTTCTTGAATTTGTCCGGATCGATGTCGCGCACCAGCGACAGCAGCCCGGCCTGATGGTCGACCAGCAGCACCGCAGCGTTGTTCTTGTCCAGACGTTTGTATTGAGTGGTCATGTGCGTTTCCTCTTTTCTATAGGCGACAGCCATCCCTGGCCTGCGAACCGGCCTACGCGTCCTGTGTAGAGCGGAGTGGTTATGCGTTAAGCGTGCATCTGGCCGAAACAGCCGGACTGGAAGTCGGCGAACGCCTGGTGGATTTCCTGCTCGGTGTTCATCACGAACGGGCCGTGGCCAACGATCGGTTCGTCGATCGGTTCGCCACTGAGCAGCAGCACCACCGCATCCTGACTGGCTTCGAGGCTCAGTTGATGACCGTTGCGTTCGAACAGCGCCAACTGCCCTTCGCGCACCGACTCCACACCGTTGACCTGCACCGAGCCTTTGAGCACCACCAGCGCGGTGTTGCGGCCTTCGTGCAGATCGAGCGTCAGCAACCTGCCGGCGTTCAGGCGCAGATCCCACACATCAATCGGTGTGAAAGTACGCGACGGGCCGGTGTGGCCATCGAACTCACCGGCGATCAGGCGCAGGCTGCCGGCGTTGTCCTTGAGCACGATGCTCGGGATGTCGCTGTCGAGAATGGTCTGGTAGCCCGGCGCGGCCATTTTGTCCTTGGCCGGCAGGTTGACCCACAGCTGGACCATTTCCAGTTTGCCGCCGGTTTTGGCGAAGTTTTCCGAATGGAATTCCTCGTGGAGGATCCCGGAAGCCGCAGTCATCCATTGCACATCGCCCGGGCCGATCACACCGCCACTGCCGGTCGAGTCGCGGTGCTGAACCTCGCCTTCATAAACGATAGTCACGGTTTCGAAACCACGGTGCGGATGCTGACCAACGCCACGCCGTTCGGTGGTCGGGGTGAAATCGGCCGGGCCGGCGTGATCGAGCAGCAGGAACGGGCTGATGTGTTTGCCCAGGTTGTCGTAGGAAAACAGTGTGCGAACCGGGAAACCATCGCCGACCCAATGGCCGCGCGGGCTGGTGTAGATACCGATGATGTTTTTCATGGTTGTCTCCAATTTGGGTAAGTGATGCGATGGATCAAGCTTAAATCCATGACCATTAATGCACTAGACTGCAAAAATCAGCCTTAGCGTTCTATCTGGAGAACGATAGTGGAAGACCTCAACACCCTCTACTACTTCACCCAAGTGGTCGAACATCATGGTTTCGCTGCCGCCGGGCGCGCACTGGACATGCCCAAATCAAAACTCAGCCGACGCATTGCCGAACTGGAAGAACGCCTCGGCGTACGCCTGCTGCATCGCACCAGCCGCCATTGTTCGCTGACCGAAATCGGCCAGGCCTATTACCAACGCTGCCTAGCGATGCGCATCGAAGCCGAGAGCGCCGCCGAGCTGATCGAACGCAATCGTTCCGAACCGCAAGGTCTGGTGCGTCTGAGTTGCCCGACGGCGCTGCTCAATTCGTGGGTCGGGCCGATGCTCACGCGCTACATGCTCAAGTACCCGCTGGTGGAGTTGTTCATCGAGAGCACCAACCGCCGGGTCGATTTGATTCACGAAGGATTCGACATTGCGCTGCGGGTGCGTTTTCCACCACTGGAGAACACCGACATGGTCATGAAAGTGCTGGGCAACAGCACGCAATCGGTGGTCGGCAGCCCGCAGTTTGTCGAACACCTGTCATCACCGCCCTCGCCCGCCGACCTCAATGGCCTGCCGAGCCTGCATTGGGGGGCGGCGCAGCGCGAATATCAGTGGGAGTTGCTCGGGCCGAATGGCAACACGGCGCTGATTCGGCACACACCGCGCATGGTCACCGATGACTTGATTGCCTTGCGCCAGGCGGTGATTGCCGGCGTTGGCGTGGCGCACTTGCCGAGTGTGGTGGTGCGTGAGGATATTGCCGCCGGACGCGTCGTCGAGCTGATTCCGGGTTGGGCGCCCAAGTGCGGCGTGGTGCATGCGATTTTCCCGTCGCGGCGCGGATTGTTGCCGTCGGTACGCACATTGATTGATTTTCTCGGGGAGGAGTTCGCGCACAGCGATATTGCCTGAATTGGTGGTGCGCCCTTCGCGAGCAGGCTCGCTCCCACAGGGGATTTGTGAACACCGCAGATCTCCTGTGGGAGCGAGCCTGCTCGCGAAGAGGCCAGCCCGGACAACACAAATCCTGGAAATGATTCATGACTTCTGATCAACAGTGCTTTGTCCCGTCAGCGGTTTTTCTCAACCATCCTGATGCGGATACTCCTGACCATTCCCACTGCAACCCCTGGAGTCCTTCATGTCTGTTCCCGCTTTCGGTCTTGGTACATTTCGTCTGCAAGGCCAGGTGGTCATCGATTCGGTCAGTACCGCCCTGGAACTCGGCTACCGGGTCATCGACACCGCGCAGATCTACGAAAACGAAGCCGATGTCGGTGTGGCCATCGCCGCCAGCGGTATCCCCCGCGAAGAGCTGTTCATCACAAGCAAGATCTGGATTGCCAACTTCGCCAGAGAGCGCCTGATTGCCAGTCTCAAAGAGAGCCTGGAGAAGCTGCAGACCGACTACCTCGACCTGACGCTCATCCACTGGCCATCGCCGGACAACCAAGTGCCGGTCGAAGAATTCATGGGCGCATTGCTGGAAGCCAAGCGTCTGGGCCTGACCCGGCAGATCGGCATTTCGAACTTCACCATCGACCTGATGAAACAGGCCATTGCGGCCGTCGGCGCCGAAAACATCGCGACCCACCAGATCGAGTTGCATCCGTATCTGCAAAACCGCCAAGTGGTCGAGTTCGCCCACAGCCAGGGCATTCACGTCACCTCGTACATGACCCTCGCTTACGGCGAAGTACTCAAGGATCCGCTGATCCAGCAGATCGCCGAGCGCCTGCAGGCCACCCCGGCGCAAGTCACTCTTGCCTGGGCGATGCAATCGGGTTATGCGGTGATTCCGTCATCGACCAAGCGCGCAAATCTGCTCAGTAACCTCGGCGCCACCGCACTCACGTTGAGCGATGCCGACATGATGCACATCGCCACGCTCGATCGTGGCTATCGCCTGACCAGTCCAACAGGCATTGCGCCACAGTGGGATTGAACCGTTAAGCCTCAAGACGTTGCGCGAGGCCGTGCAAGGCATCACGCAACGTCTTGATCGCCATGACGACCGCCTCGGCTTCGGCCGCACGGCAGGCCTCTTCCAGATCAGTGCACGCTGACACCAGCCGCGCCGCGCCGACCATTTGCGCGCCCCCCTTGATGTGATGGGCCAACTCGCGCAGTCCGCCGCGGTCATGTTCATGGTTCATCTGGTCGAGCTGTTGCAGATCGTTGTGCAGGCTGCTCAATACTTCTTCACGCAGGCGTCGGATCATCGAATGGTCATTGCCGGCCATCTGCTCCAGCGTACTCAGATCGAGTTCCTTCAGAGCGACCTCCCCGACCGACTGAACTTCACTTTCACAATGGCTGGCCCCCTTCAAGGCCTGCTGCAGATCGTGCAAGCGAATCGGTTTGAACAGGCACTCATCCATACCGGCATCGAGGCAGCGAAGCTTCTCCTCCACCTGCGCGTTGGCGGTAAACCCGAGGATCAGGCAAGGTGCCCGAGCGCTCTGCGTTTCCTCATCACGAATGGCCCGCGCGAGCGCGTAGCCGTTACGCCGTGGCATGTTGCAGTCGGTGATCACCACATCGAACGCCTGTGCCCGCCAACGCTCCAGCCCGGCATGACCGTCCTCGGTGTCAACCGTGCGATGCCCCAGTTCACTCAACTGCCAGCACAACAACAAACGATTGACCGGATGATCGTCCACCACCAGAACGCTGAGTGAATGCCCTACCGCCTCCAATACTTGCGCGTGGGCCGGAACGTGTGACAACGCCTGCAGCAGTGGCATCTGGAGTCTGATTTCAACCCGGGTCCCGAGACCCGGTTCACTGTCGAGCCGCAATTCGCCGCCCATCATTTCGCACAGGCTGCGACTGATCACCAGGCCCAGACCGGAACCGCTGCGCGCCGATTGAACGTTATTGCTCGCCTGCACGAACGGACTGAACAGCCGTTGCCGGTCCTCATTGCTGATCCCGATCCCGCTGTCTTCGATGAGCACCTTCACCGCCAGTCGCTCGGCTGACGTTGGCGTCACAACCAGCCACAGACTCACTTCGCCATCTTCGGTGAACTTGATCGCGTTGCTCAGCAGGTTTGACAGCACCTGCTTGAAGCGCGTCGGATCAATCAACACATCGACGTCGCTATGGGCATCCAGTTCGATGTGCCACAGCAAGCGTTTCTGCCGTGCCAGCCCTTCGAACACCCGACACACCGACACCACCAGTTCACGCAGATTGGCCCGTTCGGGAACCAGGGACAAATGGCCAGTCTCGATACGCGCGATGTCGAGAATGTCACCGATCAGTGCCAACAACTGTTGACCGGCGTTGGAGGCCACCTGAATCGCCAATCGATCGGTCACGCCTTCCTCCGCCCGTTTCAAAGCCAGCTCGAGCATGCCGATCAGGGCGTTCATCGGTGTACGAATTTCATGGCTCATGGTTGCCAGAAACGTGGTCTTGGCCCGGTTGGCATCGTCCGCCGCGTCCTTGGCTTGCTGCAATTGCCGTAACCACTGCTGACGCTGGCGGATCTGCCAGCGCTGAAAACCGATCCACGCCAGCGCCAGTATCAGCAAGCCTGCCGCACCGGCGAAAGCAAAGACAATCTCACGGCGATGCCGCAACCAATAGCTGTCATCCACCACCACGTCATGGCTCCAGCGTTCGACCAGTTCGTCCATCTGTTGCGGGGCGATGCTCAGCAGCGCCTTGTTCAGGATCGAATGCAGCGCCGACGCTTGCGGCGCAGTGGCCAGTGCGATCCGGGCCGGTTGGTCGCCGATGGTACTGGCGATGCGCAGACGATCGCGGTAATGACGCGAGATCAGAAAGCGCGCGACCAGCAAAGAGCTGACCGTGGCGTCGACCTGCCCCTTGGCAATCATTTCCATGCCCTCGGCGGGGCTTCTGACGTCGACAATGCGTAAGTGCGGGACGCGCTCCTGCAGATAACCACGCAATGGATGGCCGCGATAAATCGCCAAGCGCTTGCCCTGCAGATTGTCGAAACTGCGCACACCCTGCGTCGTTGCCGCACTGACCAGCACAAACGGATTATTCAGATAGGCACGGGTAAATTGCAGTTCGTTTTCGCGCTCACTGCTGGGCGTTACCACGGGCAACAGATCCAGTTCCCCGGTTTTCAATTGCTCGATCTGACGATCCAGCGAGCTCCCTCGGACAATCTCGAAATTCAATCCGCTGCGCTGGCTGATCAAGGCCAGCAGTTGCGCTGAAAGCCCGCTGAAACGGCCATCCGCGTCAAAGAACGTCAGGGGAGCGAAGTCTTCAATGCCGCCGACCCGTACCACTGGGTGCAGATCTCGCCATTGCCGCTCGACGGCACTGAGTTGCACCCGTGATTGTTCCGCCATCTCGGCAAGGCCGGCACTCCAGCGCTGCTCGATGCGCTGCCGATGTTCCATGGGGATGGCTGCCAACGCCTGGTCGACGATACGCTTGAGGCGCACCTGGCTACGCAGCAGCGCAAAGCCGAACGGATTGGCGTCGAGCCCGGCGGGCCCGGTCAACTGCAGATCGTTACGATAATTGGTGTTGATCAAGTAGTTGGCACTGATGAAGTCGCCCAGGTAAACGTCATCTGTGCCAAACGCCACGGCGCCGAGTGCATCCATCGCCGACGGGTAGCGCTGCACGTTCGCTTCGGGATAGAACGCCTGCACACTCGCCAACGGCAGATAATCCTCGACCATGGCCACGCGCTTGCCCGCAAGATCCACCGGCAAGGTTTCTTCGAGCCGGGTCACCAGCATCGGCTGATCTTCGGCGTAGGCCCGGGACAAAATGAACGCAGGATCAGCAAGCTCGAAACTGTTCGAAGTGCCCAGCAGCTCCACTTCACCGTGTTTAAGCGCGGCCATGGCCGCATCCCGGTTGGCGTAGCGCTGTACCTGTATCCGCACGTTGAGCAATTGCGCGATCAGATCCGCGTAGTCAGCCGTCAGCCCTTCCAGCTCATGCCGATTGCGCGTCACCTCGAACGGCGGATAGTCGGGCCCTGAAATACCGACGCGCAAGAGTGGATGCTCCTGCAGCCATTGACGATCCTGTCCGTCCAGTCGTATCTGGATATTTTCCGGGCGGGTCCGGCTCAGCACTTCCAGCATCACTGGCGCATCGTTTGCTCCTGCCGATGCGCCGAGGGTCATCAACAGCGCGAAAACGACCCGACGCAGCTCCATGGCCGATCCTCAAATCAAACCGTTACGCTGGGCAAATTCGCGTAGCATCACCAGTGACAATATTCCCAGCTTGATCATCAGGCGGGTCTTGTAGGTGCTGACGGTTTTGTGGCTCAGATGCATGTCCTGGGCAATGATCTTGTTGGCTTTGCCTTGTGCCAGTTGCAGCAAAATGGCCAGCTCACGGTCGGAAAGCTGATCGATCATCTGCTTTTCCGATAGCTGGATAGCGTTCAAAGTACTGGTGCTGTCAGTCAGCGCGCTGAAATAGCTGTAGCCCGCCATCAGCGCCTGGATCGCCTTGTGCAACTGCTGCAATTGATTGCTTTTGGTCACATAAGCCATGGCTCCGGCGCGCAGGCAGCGTTCCTGATAGATCTCCGGCGCATGCAGGGAGAACACCAGTATTCGGCAGGCCGGGTAGTTGGCCTTGATGCGCACGATCACGTCCAGGCCACTGAGCCCCGGTAAATTGAGATCAAGCACCACCAACTGTGGCGAATGCTCACGAATCATCTCCATCACTTGCTCGCCATTGGCAACCTCATGAATCTGTTTAAAGCTTTCGGCCTGCAATACGATTTTAACGGCGGCGCGCACCACCGGATGATCGTCGACGATCAGCGCTGACCTCATGTCCACTCCCGGTGCAAAATCTGACGACGGACCGCTGGCACAGGCTCACGCGGACTCAGTGGCTGCGCTGGGACTGTTACACGTAACGGCAAGTGAATCACCTGTCAGACCTGACAGTTGCGCCCAGTGTCTTTCTATGCATAAGCCAAACGCCGCAACGCCTCATCCTGCTCCGACCGAGGTCTGTCGACCCACGTCATCAAGTGCGTGATCGCCTGTGCATTGGGCAATGCCGCATGACTGATCTGCAGGTTGCCCAAGGCAAAGTCCTCGGCCATCTGCATCGTTGTCGACGGCACTTTGTAGACCATCGCATGACGCACCTGCGGGTTATCGAGCAAGAATCCCGGCAGATCCAGCGCACCGCCCGCCAGTTCGGCGTTGATGACTACCACATCGAACGGTTCGCAACCGTAGTCCACCAGTGTCAACAGCTCGGCGAGGCTCTGCACCGGTGCAACACGGTAGTAATCGAGCTCATTGAACAACCGCTCGATTTTCATCCGGTAAAAATGTTGCGTGTCGGCGATGAGGATACGCAGGGCCTTATTGATCATGCTCAATCTCCTGGCAGTCAGGTTTTCGGGTGCGGCAAGACTACGCAACCTGATCGGCAGCTTCTGTAGGACTTTTCCGAAAAAATTGGCCGTTCGCCTGAGAGCCAGCACGGTTGCCACTCACTCGGTGGTACTCGGACTCCAGAACGCCTGTACCACCAGGGCCGACGTCGAGATCCGTGCCACCAGAGCATCCAGTTCATCACCATCCACCGAAGTGGTCGCCAGGGTGGCTTCGATCTCGATTTCATCGGCACCGAAGGCATGGACGTCGACATCACTGGCCGGGTAATTGCTGCGCTCAAGCTCGGCTTCGAGCAAGGCGAACACGGCGGTTTGCTGTGAGCGTCGAGCGATGACGTAGACAATGTTGGTGACTTCCGCCGAGACCACGTCCAGTGGCTGGCGGTTGATATTGTTGACGATCGGCCGCAGCAAGGTGTTGGCAGCCAGAATGAACAATGTGCCAAGCACGGCTTCGGCGAGCAGATCGGCCCCGGCACAGGCGCCCACCGCTGCGGAGGTCCACAGGGTTGCGGCGGTGTTGAGGCCGCGCACGTTGCCCTCTTCGCGCATGATCACCCCGGCGCCGAGAAAACCGATGCCGGACACCACGTAGGCGACCACACGCACCGCGCCTTCAGCGCCGGCGAGGCGGTTGGCCATGTCGACAAAAATCGCCGCGCCGACGGCGACCAGCACGTTGGTGCGCAGGCCGGCAGTGCGTTGCCGGTACTGGCGCTCGAAACCGATCAGACCACCGAGGATGAAAGCAGCGCTGAGGCTGACGAGGGTGTCGAGCAGCGAATCGAGGTTGAGGTTGTTGATGGCTTGCATGATGAAATCCTTGAAAACACAAAGTCCCCCTGTGGGAGCGAGCCTGCTCGCGAAGGCGGTGTGTCAGCAAACATCCATGGCACTGACACGACGCCTTCGCGAGCAGGCTCGCTCCCACATTGGGAACAGCGTTGTTCTGCTGTTATTGCCAGCCGAACCGGCGGATATAGAAACCTTTCACTGCCTGGGTCAGCGCCATGTACGCCAGCAGAATCACCGGCAGGAACACAAAGTACAGCGACGGCAGCGCCTGCAATTTGAAGTAGTGCGCCAGCGGGCCCATCGGCAGGAAGATGCCGACCGCCATGATGATTCCGGTCATCACCAGCAGCGGCATGGCTGCACGGCTTTGCAGAAACGGAATCTTCGGCGTGCGAATCATGTGCACGATCAGCGTCTGGGTCAGCAAGCCGACCACGAACCAGCCGGACTGGAACAGCGTCTGGTGATCCGGGGTGTTGGCGTCAAACACGTACCACATCAAGGCGAACGTGGTGATGTCAAAGATCGAACTGATCGGGCCGAAGAACAGCATGAAGCGCCCAACGTCGCCCGGCTGCCAGCGTTGTGGTTTCTTCAGCATTTCCTCATCGACGTTATCGAATGGAATGGCAATCTGCGAAATGTCGTAGAGCAGGTTCTGCACCAGTAGATGCATCGGCAGCATTGGCAGGAACGGAATGAACGCACTGGCGACCAGCACCGAGAACACGTTGCCGAAGTTGGAGCTGGCGGTCATCTTGATGTACTTGAGCATGTTGGCGAAGGTGCGCCGCCCTTCGAGCACGCCCTCCTCCAAAACCATCAGACTCTTTTCGAGGAGGATGATGTCCGCCGCTTCCTTGGCGATGTCCACCGCGCTGTCCACGGAAATTCCGATGTCGGCAGTTCGCAGCGCGGGTGCATCGTTGATGCCGTCGCCCATGAAGCCGACCACATGACCGTTGCCCTTTAGGATGCGCACGATGCGCTCCTTGTGCGACGGCGTCAGTTTGGCGAAGACGTTGGTGGTTTCCACGGCCACCGCCAGTTCGGCATCGCTCATGCGCTCAACGTCATTGCCCAGCAGTAATCCCTGTTGCGCGAGACCGACTTCGCGGCAGATCTTCGCAGTCACCAGCTCGTTATCGCCGGTGAGCACTTTTACCGCCACACCATGTTCGGCCAAGGCCTCGAGCGCTGGCGCGGTGCTTTCCTTCGGTGGATCGAGGAACGCCACGTAACCGATCAGCGTCAGTTCCTGTTCATCGGCCAGGCTGTAAGTGTCGCGACCTTCCGGCATCGAGCGGGCGGCCACGGCCACCACGCGCAAGCCTTCAGCGTTGAATGCTGCGGTGACCTGACGAATCCGGGTCAGCAATTCATCGCTCAAGGCTTCATCGACTTCGCCGTGACGCACGCGGCTGCACACCGCCAATACTTCTTCCACGGCGCCTTTGCAGATCAGTTGATGTGGCTGGCTACGCCCTTCGACCACCACCGACATGCGCCGACGGTTGAAGTCGAACGGGATCTCATCGACCTTGCGAAACGCCGTGCCGACTTTCAGTTCACGGTGGATTTCCACGTGTTCCAGCACCGCGACATCCAGCAGGTTTTTCAGACCGGTCTGGTAGTAGCTGTTGAGGTAAGCCATTTCCAGCACATCGTCGGAGTCTTTACCCCAGACATCGACATTGCGTGCGAGGAAGATCTTGTCCTGAGTCAGCGTGCCGGTCTTGTCGGTGCACAGCACATCCATGGCGCCGAAGTTCTGGATCGCATCGAGACGTTTGACGATGACTTTTTTCCGTGACAGAAACACCGCGCCTTTGGCCAGCGTCGAGGTGACGATCATCGGCAGCATTTCCGGGGTCAGGCCGACGGCAATCGATAGCGCGAACAGCAGCGCTTCGGTCCAGTCACCCTTGGTGAAACCGTTGATGAACAGCACCAGCGGCGCCATCACGAACATGAAACGGATCAACAACCAGCTGACTTTATTCACGCCTTGCTGGAACGAAGTTACCGCACGATCAGTTGCGCCAACACGCTGGGCCAGCGCACCGAAATAAGTGCTGTTGCCGGTGGTGAGAATCACCGCCACCGCCGTACCCGACACGACGTTGGTGCCCATGAACAGGATGTTGTCCAGCTCCAGTGGATTGCGCGTATCGCGATCCTGCTGATGTGGAAACTTCTCCACCGGCATCGATTCACCAGTCATCGCCGCTTGACTGACGAACAGATCCTTGGCGCTGAGCACGCGGCAATCGGCAGGAATCATGTCGCCAGCCGATAGCACGATCAGATCGCCCGGCACCAGTTGCTTGATCGGCAATTCGCTGCGCGGCGCGTCACGGCGCATCACCGTGGCGGTGTTGCTGACCATGGCTTTCAGCGCATCGGCGGCCTGGTTGGATTTGCTTTCCTGCCAGAAGCGCAGCAGCGTCGACAGCACCACCATGGAGAAAATCACCACGGCAGCCTTGAGGTCTTCGGTCAGCCACGAGATCACCGCCAACAGGGTCAGCAGCAGGTTGAACGGGTTTTTGTAGCAGTGCCACAGGTGAATCCACCATGGCAGCGGCTGCTCGTGTTCGACTTCGTTGAGGCCGTATTGCGCACGCAGCGCATCGACTTCGAAATCGGTCAGGCCATCGGAATGCGTGCCGAGTGACGACAGTAAACCAGCGGTGTCGCAATGCGCGGCATCGACCAGGGTGTTGGCCAGCGTGGGCGGGACTTCACGGCTGACCGTGGTGTCGTTGATCGATTCCAGCAGCGCCAGGCGACGGAAGTGCCGGGCGATGTGGCGGGTGCGCAGGAAGCCTGCGAAAAATTCCTTGAGCGTAAGTTTCATGGCTGTTGCCCCTATGGTCAGCCGGGAAACCGTCAAGCAGGTACGGCCGCACCTCGTCCGCCGGAAAAACCGGCACGGCAAGGCCTGGCGCGCCGGTCAGAAAAGACAGGCGTGTCGATAGGGCTGCGATCACAACAATAAAGTCGCAATCACGCTCTGTTCAGCGTCGATGAGAAGGACGTCGAGACATGGCCCAGGACGGGTCATGCACGGGATGCCGCTGCTCGCTTTTACGGCGAGACAACGACAGAGAAAGTCTGCGCGTTATCTTGCCGAGAATCTGCCGGTTACCGAGACCGGCCGACAACTGTCACTCGAACAAGTACCCACTGTGGGTCTCCGCTATTGATGAAAACGCGCGAAGCTTACGCCCCGATGATTGGAGAGTAAACCGGCAAAAGGAGGTGTTTCGGGGAATGTGGGGGATGTTCAGGAAGGGTTCAGGATGATCGTTCCCACGCTCTGCGTGGGAATGCAGCCTGGGACGCTCCGCGTCCCTTCCAGAAGCCGAACGCGGAGCGTCCGTTGAGGCATTCCCACGCAGAGCGTGGGAACGATCTGGTTCAGGCAAAGCAGGTTTAGCTGGCAGTCGCCAGCAGCAGATCCGCCATCGAACGATGCCCACGGTTCTTGCCATGCTCATACAGTGAGCCGGCAATCTCGTCCGCACGGATCGGCAACACCGACAGCAACGTGTCACTCAGACCATGGCTGGCCTGGCAGAAGCCCTGCATGTAGAGGCCAGCCTTGCAGCGCTCGTCGGTGATCAGTTTGTAGTTGCGATCGACTTCGAAGTCACCCAGATACTCTTCCAGCGGCGCCAGCAGTTTGCGGTGCATCTGCCGCTCGTAACCGGTGGCCAGGACCACCGCATCGTAATTGCGCACGGTGACTTCGCCGGTGGCGTTGTTGCGCACGGCCAGTTCGATACCGTTGTCGGTGGCGGTCGCGCTTTCGACGGTGGTCAGGGTGCGGAACGCGTGACGGGCAATCCCCGAGACCTTCTGACGATAGAAGATGCCGTAGATGCGCTCGATCAGGTCGATGTCGACCACCGAGTAGTTGGTGTTGTGGTACTCGTTGACCAGACGTTCGCGCTCGGCACTGTTCTGCTGGAACACCAGATCGGTGAACTCCGGCGAGAACACTTCGTTGACGAACGGGCTGTCGTCCGCAGGCTTCAGGGCCGAGCCGCGCAGGATCATGTCGACCTGCACCGACGGGAACGAATCGTTCAGATCGATAAAGGCTTCCGCCGCGCTCTGCCCGCCGCCGATGATCGCAATGCTCATCGGCTGATTGTTCACGCAAGGTTGTTTGGCCATTTGCGACAGGTATTGCGAATGGTGGAACACACGGGTGTCACCCTTCAGCGCCTTGAACGCCTCGGGGATTCGCGGGGTGCCGCCGGCGCTGACGACAACCGATCGGGTGGTGCGCACGAATTGCTGGCCATCGGTGCCACGGGAGATGACGCGCAGCGCTTCAACCTGATGGTTGTGCAGCACCGGCTCGATGGTCAACACTTCTTCGCCGTAACGGCTTTGTTCGGTGAACTGCCCGGCGACCCAGCGCAGGTAGTCGTTGTATTCCATGCGGCACGGATAGAAGGTGCCGAGGTTGATGAAGTCGACCAGGCGACCGTGGTACTTCAGGTAATTGACGAACGAGTACGGGCTGGTCGGATTGCGCAGGGTCACCAGATCCTTGAGGAAGGAAATCTGCAGCTCGCTCTGGGTCGACAGGGTATTGCCATGCCAGCTGTAATTGGCCTGCTTGTCGAGGAACAGCACATCCAGCTCGCCGTGGGTCGGCCCGCGCTCTTGCAGAGCGATGGCCAGCGCCAGGTTCGAAGGGCCGAAACCGACGCCGATCAGGTCGTGAACGATGGGCGATGCAATTGCCTGTGTCATTTCCAGTGTCCTCTGGATGAACCCCTCAACCGTGGGGATAAAGCCTGGGTGACCTGACCGGCCCGAAGCAGGACAGCAGATCGTCTGTTGAGTAGGAACGAGGACGGTGAAAAAAAATTTACTGAGGAAGGATCAATGGGCGTCCCATTGTTTGATGCGTAACCGGCAATGCTTCATGGCATTGACGATGTGTTTTTCCACCAGCGCTTTGGAAATGCCCAAGCTTGCGGCGATTTCGTTGTGGGACAGGCCTTCGATCTTGCGCAGCAGAAAGCTTTCGCGGCACAGCGGCGATAATTCGGCCAGCGCGCGCTGGAGCATCTCCAGGCGTTGACCGTGATCGAGGGTGCCATGGGGCGACGGGGTGAAATAGCGCTCTTCGTTGTCGAGCACTTCCAGCGATTCGACCTGGCGCGAGGCATTGCGACGATGGTCGTCGATGACCAGATTCAATGCCGTTCGATAAAGAAACGCCCGGGGCTGCTCGATCGGCGTGTCGCTGGAGCGCTCGAGTACGCGTAAATAGGCGTCATGCACCACATCCTCGGCAACCTGGCGGTTGCCCAGCTTGGCGTTCAGGAAACACACCAGCTCGCGATAGTAGTTTTCCAACATGACTCCCGGCCGCAGCAGTGCGGTTTCGATCCTTGAGCCACACCCGCCACCGTCAAAACGACAGTGGCACGATGCTGGCAATTTCAGATGCGTAATTTATAGTAATTCTCATATAGATTTAAAGCGCTGTTTCGATTTGCCCGACAAATTGTTAGCTTCTATACCTGTTACCGCGTTTTTCAGCGCTTAAATTACCCAACGCGTCCCTCGTTTAAAAAACAGTTCCCCGTATCTGTCGCCTCCTGCGCCAGCGTTCGGTCTTGGCCCCTGTGCGGTGCCGGCTGGATGACGGGTCGATTTCCACTGGCCGGAACCCTGCATGAAACGTCCCCGCCCCGCCCGACGCGCCCTGCTCGTAGCCCTTTGTCTGATTCCCGTTGTCGCCGTAGCCGCCTGGCAGATATTGCCGCCCGGCCGGGACAAGTTCGCCACCGTGCAAGTCAGTCGCGGCGACATCGAAAGCAGCGTCACTGCCCTTGGCACATTGCAGCCACGGCGCTACGTGGATGTCGGCGCCCAGGCCTCCGGGCAAATCCGCAAAATCCATGTGGAAGTCGGCGACGTGGTCAAGCAAGGCCAATTGCTCGTGGAAATCGACCCGTCGACGCAAAAGGCCAAGCTCGACGCCAGCCAGTTCTCCATCGAAAACCTCAAGGCGCAGTTGCAAGAGCAACAGGCGCAGCACGAACTGGCGCGGCAGAAGTACCAGCGCCAGCAGAACCTCGCAGCCGGCGGCGCCACCCGTGAAGAAGACGTGCAGACCGCCCGCGCCGAACTCAAGGCCACCCAGGCACGTATCGACATGTTCCGCGCCCAGATCCGTCAGGCCGAGGCCAGCCTGCGCAGTGATCAGGCCGAACTCGGTTACACGCGCATTTATGCGCCGATGGAAGGCACCGTGGTCGCACTCGATGCCCGCGAAGGCCAGACACTCAATGCCCAGCAACAGACGCCACTGATTCTGCGCATCGCCAAACTGTCGCCGATGACGGTCTGGGCCGAGGTCTCCGAGGCCGATATCGGCCATGTCAAACCGGGCATGACTGCTTACTTCACCACACTCAGCGGTGGCAATCGGCGCTGGAGCAGCACCGTTCGGCAAATTCTGCCGGTGCCACCCAAACCGCTGGACCAGACCAGCCAGGGCGGTGGCAGCCCGGCCAGTTCGAGTAAAAGCGGCAGCGCGCGCGTGGTGCTGTACACCGTGCTGCTGGACGTCGATAACGCCGACAACGCCTTGATGGCAGAGATGACCACGCAAGTGTTCTTCGTCGCTGACCAGGCGAAAAACGTGCTCACCGCACCGGTCGCCGCCCTGCAAGGCAGCGCGGCGGCCAATCGGCAGACCGCGCAGGTCATCGCCGCCAATGGCGAGATTCAGTCCCGCGAAGTACGCACCGGCATCAGCGACCGTCTCAAAGTGCAGATTATCGAGGGCTTGAACGAAGGCGATCATTTGCTGATCGGCCCGGCCGACGGCAGCGGAGGTTAAATGCAAACGCCTCTGATCGACCTGCAGGACATCCGCAAATCCTACGGCGGCGGTGACGCTCCCGAAGTTCACGTGTTGCGCGGCATCGACCTGTCGATTCACGCCGGCGAGTTCGTGGCGATTGTCGGCGCGTCCGGTTCCGGCAAATCGACGCTGATGAACATTCTCGGCTGCCTCGACCGGCCGACGTCCGGCGAATACCGCTTCGCCGGGGAAAACGTCGCCGGCCTCGACAGCGATGAACTCGCCTGGCTACGCCGAGAAGCCTTCGGTTTCGTGTTTCAGGGCTATCACCTGATTCCGTCCGGCTCGGCCCAGGAAAACGTCGAGATGCCGGCGATCTACGCCGGCACCCCTGCCGCCGAGCGTCACGCGCGCGCCGCCGCCCTGCTCGACCGTCTCGGCCTCGCCTCGCGCACCGGCAACCGCCCCCATCAGCTTTCCGGAGGCCAGCAACAACGCGTGTCGATTGCTCGCGCACTGATGAATGGAGGCCATATCATCCTGGCCGACGAACCGACCGGCGCCCTCGACAGCCACAGCGGCAAGGAAGTCATGGCGCTGCTCGATGAACTGGCGAGCCAGGGCCATGTGGTCATTCTCATCACCCACGACCGCGAAGTGGCGGCGCGGGCCAAACGCATTATCGAAATCAGCGATGGCTTGATCATCAGCGATAGCGCCAGAAACAACCCTGACGCCCAGCACAGTGCCAATCCCGGCGCCCTGCAAGCGGTGGATCTGCGCAAGCGCTTGAGCGAAGGTGCCGAAGCCACCGGGGCCTGGAAAGGCGAACTGGTGGACGCCCTGCACGCCGCCTGGCGAGTGATGTGGATCAACCGCTTCCGCACCGCGCTGACCCTGCTCGGCATCATCATCGGCGTAGCCTCGGTGGTGGTGATGCTCGCCGTCGGCGAAGGCAGCAAGCGCCAGGTCATGGCACAAATGGGCGCGTTCGGCTCGAACATCATTTATCTCAGCGGCTCGGCGCCCAACCCGCGAACGCCACCGGGCATCATCACCCTCGACGATGTGCATGCCCTGGCGAGCCTGCCACAAGTACAGCGGATCATGCCGGTCAACGGCGCCGAGGCCGGTGTGCGCTTCGGCAATGCCGACCACCTCAGTTACGTTGGCGGCAATGACACCAACTTCCCGGCAATCTTCAACTGGCCGGTGGTTCAGGGCAGTTACTTCACAGAGGCCGACGAACAGAACGCAGCAGCCGTTGCGGTGATTGGCCACAAGGTGCGGAGCAAACTCCTCAAAGACGTTGCCAACCCGATCGGCCAGTACATTCTGATCGAGAACGTGCCGTTTCAGGTGGTCGGGGTACTGGCGGAAAAAGGTGCCAGCTCCGGCGATTCCGACAGTGACAACCGCATCGCCGTGCCCTACTCCGCCGCCAGCGTGAGGTTGTTCGGCACGCGTAATCCGGAGTACGTGGCCATCGCTGCCGCCGACGCGCGCAAGGTCAAGGACACCGAACACGCCATCAAACAATTGATGCTGAACCTGCACAACGGCAAGAAGGATTTCGAACTGACCAACAACGCCGCGATGATCCAGGCCGAAGCGCGCACGCAAAACACCCTGTCGCTGATGCTCGGCTCGATTGCGGCGATCTCGCTGCTGGTCGGCGGCATCGGCGTGATGAACATCATGCTCATGACCGTTCGCGAACGCACTCGCGAGATCGGCATCCGCATGGCCACCGGCGCCCGCCAGCGCGACATCCTGCGCCAGTTTCTCACTGAAGCGGTGATGCTCTCGGTGGTCGGCGGCATCGCCGGCATCGCCCTGGCGCTGATCATTGGCGGCGTGCTGATTCTCAGTGAAGTCGCGGTAGCGTTCTCATTGATGGCGGTACTCGGCGCATTTGGTTGCGCCTTGGTCACCGGTGTTGTCTTCGGCTTCATGCCGGCCCGCAAAGCTGCCCGACTCGACCCGGTCACGGCCCTTACCAGTGAATGATCGCTCTATGAAACCGCGCCTCAGTCTGTTGACCGTCTGCCTGATACTCAGCGCTTGCGGCAGTACCCCACAACCCCCGGACAGCGGCATCGTGCCGCCTGCCGCCTGGCAATCACCGCACAACACCAGCGCCGAACGCGACGCCCTGCGCTGGTGGACGCGCTTCGCCAGCCCGCAACTCGATCAATTGATCGAGCAGGCCCAGGTCGGCAGTTATGACCTGGCCGCAGCCATCGCTCGCGTGCGCCAGGCGCGTGCCGACACCGTGATTGCCGGCGGCTCGTTGCTGCCGGAAATACAAGGTACCGGCAACGCCAATCGGCAAAAGCTGTTGCGTGGCGATGGCTATCGTCAACTGGATGCCGACAGCAGTAACAGGGCGGTGGACTACTTCGACGTCGGCCTCAGCGCCAGTTACGAAATCGACTTCTGGGGCGGCAAGCGCGCATCGCGCGACAGCGCACAGTTCAGCCTTCAAGCCAGCGAGTTTGATCGCGCCACCGTCGAGTTGACCCTGCTCAGCGGCGTCGCCAACAGCTACACGCAGGTCCTGTCGCTACAGGAACAGAGCCGCATTGCCGAGCTTAATCTGGCCAACGCGCAAAACGTCCTGCAACTGGTGCAGACGCGCTACAACGCAGGCTCCGCCACGGCGCTTGAACTGGCGCAACAAAAAAGCCTGGTGGCCGCGCAGCAACGCCAACTGCCGACCGTCCAGCAACAGGCTCGAGACGCGCAGATCGCCCTGGCGGCCCTGCTCGGCCGCCCGGTGCAAGACCTGCCGGCCAGCCACGAGTCCTTTGACCAGTTGCAGTGGCCGCCGATATCCGCCGGCGTGCCCAGCGAACTGCTGACGCGGCGCCCGGATATTGCCCGCGCCGAGGCGCAATTGGCGGCAGCTCAGGCGAACGTCACAGTGGCACGAGCGGCGATGCTGCCGAAAATCACGCTGGGCGCGAGCATCGGCTCCGGCGCCAACCAGGCTGACGATGTGTGGCGCAGTCCGTTCTACAACCTCACCGCCGGGCTGATCGCACCGATCTTCAACAATGGTCGTCTAGGGGCCGAACGCGACAAAGCGACGGCTCGTCAGGAGGAGCTGCTGGAAACTTATCGAGGCGCCATCATCAACGGTTTCGCTGACGTCGAAAAAGCCCTCAACAGCATCCGCGGTCTTGATCAACAACGGCAGTGGCAGAGCGAAGAACTGAACCAGGCGCAAACCGCCTTCAACATCGCCCAGAGCCGTTATCAGGCCGGCGCCGAGGACTTGCTGACCGTACTGGAAACCCAGCGCACGCTGTATGCGGCGCAGGATCAGAACGTGCAACTGCGGCTGTCGCGAATGCAGGCGAGTATTGCCTTGTACAAGGCGCTGGGTGGTGGATGGCAGACGCAATAATTGCGTTGCCTGGCAGACCGCTTTCGCGAGCAGGCTCGCTCCCACAGGGAATTCGTGGTTAGCTCAGACATTGCGGTCTGATACATGAACCTGTGGGAGCGAGCCTGCTCGCGAATGAACGATGACCCAACCCTCAAGCCGGGCTGGTTTTAGCCTTCAGATTGCGCGCATACCAGGGCCGTTGCGGCACGCGGCGGAACAGCCCGGCGAGTTTTTTCTCGTCATTGAGGAAGGTGATGCGCAGTGCCAGCTTCATGGTTTCCGGGTCCATCTCCACCGTCTTGCCCGCCTGCAACCCCGGCGTAGTGCTGCAGCCATGCGTGACCGGCCCCAGCCACGGATCATCGACTTCGTTCCAGCGCCCTGGTGCAAACCACTGCACACCATTGACCACCTTGCGAGTGACTTCACCCGGATGGAAGCGCTCGTGCGCGCGAAACCAGTCTTCGATACGGTCGTCGATCCAGCCATGAAAATGCCAGAACGACGGATTGACGTGGGATGAAAACGGGTCGCCAAGGAAGTCATTTTCCGGGCCGTACCAACGCGCAGCGAAGTCGGCAGGATCACGCGCGAAAGGCACCGGCTGACCGTTCGACGGGTCGCGCGGTACAGACGCCCAGCGCATGTGCAGCCAGTCGTGCAGGCCCAATTCAACCTCGGAACCGAACTGTCCGAGCGTGAGTCTGGCCAGGTACACCGGATCACGGTATTGCGACTCCCAGACCTGGAAGTTGCTTTCGTAGGTCTCGGCCGTCTTGATGTCGCTGACCCACTTGCTGTACTCGTCATCACCATCAGCCAGCCATGCAGGCGGCAGCGCCGTGCCGTCATGATTGTCGAAGTAACGGGCGAAGCCCGGGCGATCACGGATCAATTCCGGTTGTGGCAGCGGAAAGTATTCCCACGATGGCAGGTCCTGCATTGAACGCGCCGTGCCGAGCATGTGCCGGTGCATGAAGAAGAAATCCACCCCGGAGCCGTTGCGATCCTTGCGCGGCCCTCGGGCATCGCGCTCCTTGTCACGCGGTCCGGGCTGCCAGCCGATGCCGCGCAGGGCTTCGCGCTTGTCTTCCGGCAAGGTGTGCCACTTGTCCCGCGTGGCATGCCACAACTGGTGGAACAGTCGGTGCTCGGGGGAAATCAACCAGGCCAGCAACGTCGGATTCAACGGCGTACGTTCACGCGCCTCGGGAAACAGTCGCTTGACTGCGACGAAACCATTGTCCTGTACCGGCAAGGCCAAGGGGCGATCCAGACGCAAGACTTTACCGCTGAGGGTGCCTTTGCCGGCGTTGCCGAAATCGGCCCAGACCTCATCAAGGATCATCTCCAGCTCATAGCTGATCTGGCCTTGCGCACCGATCAGCCGCCAACTCAGTTTCGCCGCATCGGCACCGGCCAGATCGCCAAGAATTCGGTAACGAGGTGTTTCGCCGGAACGCAAACGCTCCGGCGTATCAAGAAAACCACAGACGCCACGACCTTTCTGGCCGATGTCGAGGAACACTTGCAGCCCCCTGACCGGCAGGCCTTCAAGGCCCGCGTCACGGCCTTCGAAGCGAATATCCCAGACGCCCCGCAAGGCACTGGCCAAACGTTGTCCGGCGAGGTCGGCGACGTCGAAAGACGCTTCACCCGGAGTGATCGTCGGATCCGGCTTCGTCCATTCACGATGCCCAAAATAAGCCGCTGGCACGGCTGCGCCGGTCAGCGCCAGGCCCGCCATGAACCATCGTCGAGAAATCTTCATTGCCCTACCTGTGTCAGCCATGAAGCAGGCTTTATCCAAGCTAGAACGTTTGCTGCCCGGGCAAATTTAAGCCGTCATTTTCGCCGGGGGGCGCTCGCCCTAAATTTCCCGCTCGATCGCTCGTTCCTCCCAGATAGCAAAGGCTTTGCGCCTGCACCTCGATGGCGAACCCGACTGAGATGGCAATGACAAAACCACGTTCGAAAAAGGCTCTATTCATCGGCCTGCCCTTAGCCCTGGCGATCAGCGCCGGTGCAGGCTTTGCCGCTTGGCATCACTGGTTCAAGGACGACCTTGGCTATGACGCCAAGATTGTGAAGCAGGCAGATGAACTGCACGAACGCATGCTCTCTTTCGACAGCCATGTCAGCCTGATGCAGAACTTCGGCACCGACGGTCACGAAGCCGACAAGGATGGCTCCGGCCAGTTCGACCTGGCCAAAACCAGTCGCGGTCGTTTGTCTGGCGCGGCGCTGACCATTTTCGGCTGGCCGGAAATGTGGAACGGCCCCGATGCCCCCCACAAACCGACTGCCGGCTTCATCGACGAAGCGCGCAACCAGCAAGAGATCCGTTACCGGATCATTTCCGGCATGGTGCGCGACTTCCCCAATCAGGTCGCGATCGCCTACACCCCGGACGATATGCGCCGCCTGCACGGCGAAGGCAAGTTCGCGATTTTCATCAGCATGCTCAACGCCTATCCGCTGGGCCATGATCTGAATCTGCTGGACCTGTGGACGGCGCGTGGCATGCGCATGTTCGGCTTCAGCTACATCGGCAACAACGACTGGGCGGATTCGTCTCGCCCACTGCCATTTCTCAATGACTCACCGGACGCCCTCGACGGCCTCTCCGATCTGGGCAAGCAGGCGGTCAAGCGCCTCAATGATCTGGGCGTGATCATCGACGTATCACAGATGTCGACCAAGGCCCTCGAACAAGTCGCACAGCTGAGCCGTACGCCGCTGGTTGCCTCGCACTCGGCGCCGCGCGCGATGGTCGACATCCCACGCAACCTCAGCGACAAAGAGATGCAACTGATCAAGAACAGCGGCGGCGTGGTGCAAATCGTCGCGTTCTCGCAGTACCTGCGGCCGCTGACCCAGAAGACCCAGGATCGCCTCAACGAGCTGCGCAAGGAATTCGACTTGCCGCCATTGCCGAACCTGGCGATGGCGCTGATGCCGGGCGACCCGATCATTGCGGCCTGGTCCGAAACGAAATTCGGCCTGTACGCCAGCCGCCTCTACGCGATCCTCGAAGACGAACCGAAGGCCAGCCTCAAGGATTTCGGCGACGCCATCGAATACGCCGTGCGCAAGATCGGCATCGACCATGTCGGTATCAGCTCCGACTTCAATGAGGGCGGCGGCGTCAAAGGTTTCGAGAACGTCGGCGAGATCCGCAATGTCACCGCTGAACTGCTGTCGCGCGGTTACTCCGAAGCCGACATCGGCAAACTCTGGGGTGGCAACTTCCTGCGCGTCTGGGATCAGGTCGAAAAAGCCGCGAAACCGGCGCTGGCCAACGCGCAGGGAACGACGCAGCCATGAGTAATCGTCGTGATTTTCTGAAACAGGCCGGACTGCTCGCCGCTGCGCTGCCACTGGGCGCAAGCCTGCCGAACATCGCCAGCGCTGCCGCCACGGCTGCGCCCGCTGCGCCAATGCCGCGCAGCAAGTGGACGCAGTTGCAGCAACTGTTCAATCAGGATCCGGACTACCTGCACTTTTCCAACTTCCTGATCACCTCGCACCCGAAACCCGTGCGCGAAGCGATTGAACGGCATCGCGCCGCCCTCGACAAAAATCCCGGCCTGGCCATGGATTGGGACCTCGGCGTGATCGAGCAGCGCGAGGAAAACGTGCGCGTCTGGGCCGGCCAATACCTGCAAGCCAACGCCAAACAGATCGCCCTGACCGGCAGCACCACTGAAGGTCTGACGATGATTTACGGCGGTGTGCATGTGCGCCCCGATCAGGAAATTCTCACCACCGCCCACGAACACTACGCCACCCACACCATCCTCGCCTTGCGCAAGGAACGTGAAGGCACGCAGGTGCGCAAGATCCGTCTGTTCAAGGATCCGCAGACCGCGACCAAAGCCGAAATCCTCGCCGCCATCGACACTGCCATCCGCCCTGAAACCCGCGTGCTGGGCATGTGCTGGGTGCATTCGGGCAGCGGCGTGAAGCTGCCGATCGGTGACATCGGCGCCATCGTCGACAAGCACAACCGTGGCCGCAGCGATGCCGACCGGATCATTTATGTGGTCGACGGCGTGCACGGTTTCGGCGTCGACAACCTGAGCTTCGCGCAGATGAACTGTGACTTCTTCATCGCCGGCACCCACAAGTGGATGTTTGGCCCGCGCGGCACCGGCATCGTCTGCAGCCGTTTCGAGGAGGTCAAATACGTGACGCCGATCACCCCGACCTTCTCCGAGGCCACAGCGTTTTCCACCACCATGACGCCTGGTGGCTATCACTCCTTCGAATATCGCTGGGCGCTGGACGAAGCCTTCAAGCTGCATCTGCAACTGGGCAAGGCCGAGGTCGAAGCGCGCATCCACGCGCTCAACAGCTACCTGAAGAAGCGCCTGCTGGAACACCCGCAAATCGAACTCGTCACCCCGCTGAGTCCGCAACTGTCGGCCGGTTTTACCTTCTTTCGAGTCAAGGGCCAGGACAGCGACAAAGTCGCCGCGTACCTGATGCAGAACCGGGTGGTTGCCGACGCCGTGAACCGCGACGTGGGTCCGGTGATTCGTACCGCACCGGGCCTGCTCAACGACGAAGCGCAAATCGATCGTTTGATGGCGCTATTGGCCAAACAGCTGTAGGCGCCCCGCTCCCACGCTTCCTTTCAACCTGTTATCGAGAACCATGATGAACAGTAGTGAACTGCGTAATTTTTCCTTGAAAGCGTTGCCCGCGCTCGGTCTGGCCGCATTGCTCGGTTGTGCCTTGCCGGGGCTGGCGCAAGCGGCCGAACCGCTCAAACCGGGCAAAGTCTTCAAGGACTGCAAGGACTGCCCGGAAATGGTCGTGCTGCCCACCGGCACCTTCACCATGGGCACCCCGGATGACGAAGTCGGCCGTGAGCCGGACGAAGGTCCGATGCACCCGGTGACCTTTGCCAAACCGCTGGCCATCAGTCGTTTCCAGGTGCTCAAAGGGCAATGGGACGCCTACCTCGCCGACACCGGCTATCAGATGCCCGACGGCGACAAACGCCCGGGCCGCGCGTGCAAGGCCGGTATTCCCGACTACGCGGGCAGCGATCCGAAAAAGCAGTACACCGACAAGCATCCGGCGGTGTGCATGGACTTTCCCGAGGCCGAGGCCTATGTAGCCTGGCTGTCGAAGAAAACCGGTAAATCGTATCGACTGGTCAGCGAATCGCTGCGTGAATACGCCGCCCGTGCCGGTAGCACCGGGCCTTTCCCGTTCCCCTTCGATGAAGGCAAGGAATACAGCATCGCTAAACACGCCAACACCTATGGCGCCGCCGACGGCTACAACTTCACCGCTCCGGCAGGCAAGTTCCCGGCCAATGCCTTCGGCGTCTACGACATGCACGGCAACATCTACGAATGGACCGCCGACTGCTACAACGAAAACTATGTCGGCGCGCCGAGTGATGGCAGCGCCTGGCTGACCGGTGATTGCAAGATTCGCCGCATTCGCGGCAACGACTGGGGTGAAGCACCAGTGTTCTCGCGCTCGGGCAACCGCAACGCCACCTACAGCGACACCCGCGGCGACTGGATTGGTTTTCGCGTCGCGCGCGATCTGTAAGGACGCGGTAACGGCAGCCGCCATGGCGGCGCTGGGCGCTCGCTCGTCGCCTCAGCCTCGATAAACCCGTGGTCGGCTAAATCGCCGCCCACGGGTTTCGTCTTTTAACCAGCCCAATCCTTGAAACGATGCCGTTAGCGGCACTAGAAGCGGAAACCTCCATGACCACAAAATCGCGCGGAGCCATCAGTGAAGTCCTCGGCCTGCTCAAGCCTTACCGGGTCGTTGTGGCGCTGTCGATCCTGCTCGGCATGCTCGGTGGCGTCAGCGTCACTGCCCTGCTCGCGACCATCAACAAAGCCCTGAACGGCAGCGGCGTTCCGTCAGCCACCGTACTCCTGACGTTTGCCGGCCTCTGCGCGTTCGCCCTGTTGACCTCGATTCTGTCGGACATCGGCACCAACCATGTCGGCCAGCACATCATCGCCGGCCTGCGTAAATCACTCGGCGAAAAAGTCCTGCTGGCGCCCATCGAGCAGATCGAACGGTTTCGCAGCCATCGCCTGATTCCGGTGCTGACCCATGATGTCGACACCGTCAGTGATTTCGCGTTTTCCTTCGCGCCGCTGGCGATCGCGTTCACCGTCACCCTCGGTTGCCTGGGTTACCTGGCCTACCTGTCCCTGCCGATGTTTGCCCTGCTGTTGATCGCGATCGTGATCGGCACCGTCGTGCAATACATTGCCCGGTCCAAAGGCATCAAAGGTTTCGAAGCGGCGCGCGAAGCCGAAGACGAACTGCAGAAGCACTACAGCGCGATCGCCGCGGGCGCCAAGGAGCTGCGTATTCATCGCCCGCGCCGCCAACGCATGTTCAGCCAGCGCATCGAGGGCACGGCGGATTACATCTGCAACACGCACATCCGTTCGATCAACACGTTCGTGGTGGCAAAAACCTTTGGCTCGATGCTGTTTTTCGTGGTGATCGGTCTGGCCCTGGCCCTGCAATCGTTCTGGCTCGGTACCGACAAAGCGGTGCTCAGCGGCTTCGTGCTGGTGCTGCTGTACATGAAAGGCCCACTGGAATATCTGGTCACCACGTTGCCGGTGGTCAGTCGCGCGAACATTGCCTTCAAACGCATTGCCGAACTGGCCGAACAGTTTTCCTCGCCGGAACCGCACTTGCTCCTGCGCGACTCCGCTGCGGCGAGCAAAACGGCGGTGCAACAGTTGCAAATGCACAACGTGCACTACGCCTTCCCGCCGGTTCAGGGCAGTGCAGCGTTTGAACTGGGGCCGGTCAATCTGGACATCGCGCAGGGTGACATCGTGTTTATCGTCGGCGAGAACGGCGGCGGTAAAACCACCCTGATCAAATTGTTGCTGGGCCTGTATGCGCCACAACGCGGGGAAGTCCTGCTCAATGGCCAGGTGGTCGATGCCCAGGCGCGCGATGACTATCGCCAACTGTTCACCACGATTTTCGCCGACTACTACCTGTTCGATGAACTGGTACAGGGCGATAAACAAGTGCCGGCCGACACCAGCCGCTATCTGGAACGCCTGGAGATTGCGCACAAGGTGAGCATTAACGACGGTGTTTTCAGTACCACCGATCTGTCCACCGGCCAGCGCAAACGCCTGGCGCTGATCAACGCCTGGCTGGAAGAGCGTCCGGTGCTGGTGTTCGACGAATGGGCTGCCGATCAGGACCCGGCCTTCCGGCGCATCTTCTACACCGAGCTGCTGCCGGAGCTGAAACAGATGGGCAAGACCATCATCGTGATCTCCCACGATGACCGCTACTTCGACGTCGCCGATCAGTTGGTGAGGATGGAGGGAGGCCGAGTGGTCACCCACAAGAAGCCCCTCGAGACTGCTTGATCGATTGCACCTTTGCAGCCGGCCGGACACCCGTCCTGCCGGCCTTCAATCCGAATGTTTATCGCCGTGGACCCGACTGTCGGCAACGCCGTCAGCGCTCACGGTGCTGCCAACCACGAGAGCCCGATGAACGACTTACTCGATGATGAGGTACTGGCGCTGCTGATGGCAGATGCCGGCGAGCAATCCCAAGGCATCATTGCCCGTCCCCACCCGGCTCCGGCCCCCCTCTCCTTCGCGCAACAGCGACTGTGGTTCGTGCAACAGCTGACACCTGACAGTGCCGCCTATAACCTGCCACGCGCCGTGCGCCTCAGCGGTGCCCTGCAAGCACAGCATCTGGAAATGGCGCTGAATAAAGTCATCGAACGCCACGATGTCCTGCGCAGTGCGATCGTCGAGATCGACGGGGTAGCCATGCAGGTGGTCGATGCACACGCAACGCTGCCGTTGGGGTTCGATGATCTGCGCGGACTGAGCGCTGAAGCACGCGAACAGCAGATTGCCCAGCGCATTGCCGAAGAGGCCGCCAAGCCCTTCGACCTGAAGCAAGCACCACTGATGCGCGCGACTCTGCTGCAAGTCGCCGACACGGAGCACTTGCTGTTGCTCAACATGCACCATATCGCCTCGGACGCCTGGTCCAACGCGATCCTGATGCAGGACCTCACCCGCGCCTACGCGCAAGCGGCAATGGGCATGAGCGCGCCACTGCCGCGCCCGGCCATCCAGTACGCCGACTATGCCGACTGGCAACGTGGCGACTATCTGCACAGCCCGGCCTGCAAGACCAGCGCCGAATACTGGCAGAATTATCTGGGCCAGACGTTGCCGCCGCTGGATCTGCCGGTGGACTTTGCGCGCAACGACCAGCATAGCCATGCGGCCGGCAAACACGACTTCAGCCTGCCCGCCACCTTGGCGCAAGCACTCAATCGCTTCTGCCAGCAGCACGGTTTGACTCCCTTTGTGGTCGCCCTGGGTGCTTGGCAATTGCTCCTGAGCCGCTACAGTGGCCAGGACGATTTCACTGTCGGCGTGCCCAACGCCACACGTAACCGCAGTGAAATTCAGGACCTGGTCGGGTTCTTTGTCAGCACTCAGGTCTATCGCGTGCGGATTGACCCGCAGCAGCCTTGCAAGGACTTTCTGCTGCGTCTGCGCCGCGAATCGCTGGCCGCGCTCGACCATGCCGACTATCCGCTGGAATTGAGCTTCGACGACCTGCAACTGCAAAGCAGTCAGCAGATCAATCCGTTGTTCCAGGTGTTGTTCAACTGGCGCACGGACGCCGGCACCTCGGTGCCGCTGAACCTGGGCGAATTGACCCTGGACTTTGTCGATGCCGGCAGCGGGCAGGCGAAATTCGACCTGTCGCTGGACGTCAGTTATTCCCTGAACCGCATCGACGCCAACATCGAATTCAGCCGCGACCTGTACAGCCCTGCCACCATCGAGCGGTTGGCCGGGCATTGGCAGAACCTGTTGCACGCCATCACTGCAAATCCCGAGGTTGCCCTGAGCGAATTGTCGCTGCTGAGCGACACCGAGTGCCGCCAGCAACGCGAACAATGGAACCCAGCCGTTGCGCCATTGCCGAGCGAAGGCGTGCATCAACTCTTCGAACGCCAGGCACTGGCCACGCCGCAGGCCCTCGCGCTGATTTGCGATGACGTGCGCATGAGCTATGCCCAACTCAACTCGGCAGCCAATGGCCTGGCACAGACCCTGCTCGGCTACGGCGTGGGCCCGGAAGTGCGGGTAGGCATCGCGGTCGAGCGCTCGGCGCGGATGATCGTCAGCCTGCTGGCGGTGCTCAAGGCCGGCGGTGTGTACGTGCCTCTCGATCCCGAATACCCGCAGGAACGCCTGACCTGGATGATCGAAGACAGCGGCTTGAGCGTGCTGCTCAGCCAGCGCTCTTTGCGCCAGCGCCTGCCCTCGGTAGCCGCGGTAAGCGTGCTGTGCGTCGATGAACTCGACCTCGCCGACAGCGCGCACAGCGACAATCCGACCTGCCGTACCCATGGCCATAACCTGGCGTATGTGATGTTCACCTCAGGTTCCACCGGTCGACCAAAGGGTGTGGGGATTACTCAGGCGGCTTTGACCCGACACGCGCAAGTCGCCCTGCAATTCCTCGGCCTTACAGCCGCTGATCGTTCGCTGCAATTTGCCACGTTCAACTTCGATGCCTTTGTCGAACAGCTCTACCCGGCGCTGATCTGCGGCGCGTCGGTGGTACTGCGCGGGCCGGACATCTGGGACAGCGAAACCTGGTATCAGCAGTTGCTCGACAAGCAATTCACGGTGAGCGACCTGACCACCACGTACTGGAACATGCTGGCGAGGGATTTTGCCGCTGCCGGTGTCCGTGACTATGGCCCGTTGCGCCAGGTGATCGTGGGCGGCGAAGCCATGCCACCAGAAGGCGTGGCGGCGTGGGGCAAGGCGGGACTTGGCCATGTGCGCCTGCTCAACACCTATGGCCCGACGGAAACCACGGTCAGTGCCACGGTGCTCGATTGCACGGACTACGTCACCGGGCATGCGCCGCTGCCGAAAACCATGCCGATCGGCCGCCCCTTGGCTGGACGCGCCATTTACCTGCTGGACAGCGGTGGCCAACCGGTCCCGGTGGGCGTCGTCGGTGAATTGGTGATTGCCGGCGATCTATTGGCCCGGGGCTATTTCCAGCGCCCGGATCTGACCGCCGAACGCTTCATGCCTGACCCGTTCAGCACGCAGGGCGGGCGTCTGTACCGAACCGGCGATCTGGCACGCTATCGCGCCGATGGCGTCATCGAATACGTCGGCCGACTCGATCATCAAGTGAAGATTCGCGGCTTCCGTATCGAACTCGGTGAAATCGAATCCTGCCTGCTGCAAATCCCGGCCGTTCGCGAAGCCCTGGTCCTTGCCCGCGAAGGATTGGCCGGGATGCAGTTGATCGGTTATATCGTGCCGAGCGACAGTGATTTGTCGAGCGAACAGCACGATCAACTGCGCGCAGCGCTCAAGGCTGAACTGAAAAGCCGTCTGCCCGCTTACATGGTGCCGAGCCATCTGCTGATGCTGGAAGCCATGCCCGTCAGCCCGACAGGCAAACTTGATCGCAAGGCGTTGCCGCTGCCTGATTTCAGTCAATCGGAGACCCGCTTCAAGGCCCCGGAAACTGCATTGGAGCAAGCGCTGGCCGAGCTCTGGCAGGAAACCCTGCACGTCGACCGGGTCGGCCTCGACGACAACTTCTTCGAACTGGGCGGGCATTCGATTCTGGCCATCCAGTTTATTGCCGCGCTCAATGCGCGCCTGGGGATCAAACTCGCCTTGCAGCAAATGCTCGCCCACGCCACCGTCGAAGCCCTGGCGCAATTCATTGCTTCGCAACACCAGCAGCAAGCCCAATGCGTGGTGGAACTCTCGGCCTCGGCCGCCAGTGCCCCGCCGCTGTTCTGCCTGCATCCCAGCGGCGGCATCGTGTTCTGCTACCAACCGTTGGCCAAACGCCTGAGCAAACACGCGCGCACCTTCGGCGTGATGCACACAGGCTTCGCCGACAAACACGCCCACGCCCAGACATGGGCGCAAATGATCGCCGATTACACCCGACAGATTATCGATAAACAGGCTGACGGCCCGTATCGCCTGATGGGCTGGTCGCTCGGCGGCTCCATCGCCATGGACATCGCCGCCGAACTGGAGCGTCAGGGACGTGAAGTGAGCTTTCTCGGCCTGGTCGATACCACCTTGCCGGACAGCCTGTTGCCGGCCGATCTGCCGCGCAAACCGCTGGAAGAAGAAAATCCCGAGTACTTCAGTGCCCAAAATGAATTGGCGACAGCCGTGGAAATGTTCAGCCTGATGTTCGCTCATCTGCACGAGCCGGCGGCACGCTTCCTCGCCGAAAACCCGCAAACCGATCTCAAGGCTTTCTACCAGTGGGCCAGCCAACAGGCCGCCACCAGCGAACAGGAAATGGTGGCGACACTGGACGCCATCAAACAGGAAATCATGAACGCCCAGGCGTTCGAAATTCATGACCGACTGGTGAAATCCTACGACGCCTTCACGCTGCCAACGCTCAAGGTCGAGGCGAGTTGCTGGTGGTCGCTGTCGCACAAGACCCTGGAGCAGGTGTTGCACTCGGAACAGGTGCTGCGTGAACACACCGTCAGCGGACGACTGCAAGGCTCAGTGCATTCCAACCTGCCCCACCGCAGCATGATTTACGGTGAGTCGTTGCTCGAGTCCTTTGAAGCGGTGTTCCTGACGTGTGAGGCGGCACTGAACAACTGACTTTCATACGGGCAAACAAAAACGCAGAAGCGCTGGCTTCTGCGTTTTTTTTTGCATGATTTGCCACATAACCTGTGGGCGCTGCGTCCACCGCGATTCACCTGCCGACGGCATGCAAAAAAACGGCCCACGCCCTCTTTCGAGGAGCGTGGGCCGCTTCGGTGAAGGCCCTTCAGTGCATCAGAACTTTGGGGTCCACTTCACGGAGAACATCAGGTTGCGTGGATCACCGAAGTTGTTGTTGCCGTCGAGCTGGTTGTAACCGGCCGCAATGTACTTCTTGTCGAACAGGTTGTTGGCATTCACCGCCAGACCGACTTCCGGAGTCAGCTGGTAACCGACACGGGCGTTCCATACGGTGTAACCCGCGACATCGTAGGTCCCTTCATAGCCCAGCGTATGGCTCTGAGTGGTGAAGCCCAGACCGGTGCTGACACGATCCCATTCACCCGGCAACTGGTAGTTGGCCCACATGCGCAGCATGTGTTTTGGCGTCCAGGTGCTGAACACGCGGCCTTCGTTGTTCGGGTCTTTGAGATACTTGGTGGTGTTGTAGGTATAACCGGCGAACAGTTGCAGGTCTTCCACCACTTCGCCGCTGATCTCGGCGTCGATACCCTGGCTGCGCACTTTGCCCGAGGCCGTCGAGCAATACGAACCGTCGCACTCGAAGCCACCGGCAATGTCGTTGACCGCACGGTTTTCCTGGTCGTAGCGGAAGAGTGCCAACGAGGTGTTGACCCGGCCGTCCATCAGCTCACCCTTGAGACCGATTTCGTAGTTGCTGCCGACCACCGGTTTGAGCACGGTGCCACCGGCATCGCGGTTGGTCTGCGGCTGGAACACGTCGGTGTAACTGGCGTAAACCGCCCACTCGCGGCTCAGGTCATAGACGATACCTGCGTAAGGCGTGACTTCCCCGGTTTCGGTCGCGGTGCTTGGGTCGTTCTTGGTGATGCCGCCGAACGAGGATTGCGCCTTGGATTTGTAGCTGAAGTCATACCAGCTGACACGGGAGCCGAGCACCAAAGTCAGATCGTCGATCGGCTTGACGCGCCAGGTGCCATACAGGCCTTTCTGGCGTACGTCGTATTTACTCAGCGTGCCGCGACCACCGGAAGCGATCAGGCTGTCGTAGTTGATATCGGGACGGTCATTGTTGACGCCGAAAATCGTGTCGCTACTGTTGCTGAAGGTACGGGCGAGCTGATCGTCCGTTTCGAGCTGGGAAAAGTTACCGCCCAACATCACTTCCTGCTGCATCGACAAGGCTTCGAACTTGCCATTCAGGTTCATGTCGATACCGACTTTTGTCGAGTCGAAATCCGTCACGAAGTTGGCGTACTGCACGCCGCTGCCATCCGGTTCCAGACCGTCGCCGGCACTTTGCACGCGCTGGTTTTTCGCCTTGTTGCTCTCGGTCATGCGCACCGCACCGACCTTGAGTGCCCAGTCTTCGTTGAAGCGATGTTCGAGGTCGGCGTAAAGCGTGGTGACGTCGATGTCGGAACTGTTCCAGCGTGCACCGGTGTAGGTGGAGCGCGAGACATCCGGCATCTTGCCGTCAGCGTAACGTGGCAGGCCACGAATCATCGGACGCGAATCACCGTCGGAACGGCTGACGGCCAGGCCCAGAGTGGTGTCTTCGCTCAGGTCGAAGTCCAGCGAGCCGTACAGCGACAACGTCCGGCTCCAGTCGTGATCAATGAACGAGTTGCTTTGATCCTGATCGGCCACCAGGCGACCGCGGATGGTGCCGGCCTGGTTCAGCGGGCCGCCCGCGTCTACCTGCAGACCGTAATGGTCCCAGGAGCCAGCCTTGGCGGTCACGGACACAGTCGGTGCAGCCTGGCCGCGCTTGCGCACCAGGTTGATGGCGCCACCAGGGCTGCCAGTGCCTTGCAGCAACCCGGAGGCACCGCGCAGGATTTCCAGGCGATCGAAAAACACCAGATCCTGAGTCGCCCAGTTACCCAGCGAATAGGTGTTACGTGGAATCGGCACGCCGTCGTACTGCCAGTCATCGATCTGGAAACCGCGCGAGGAGATGATCAAACCCTTGCCGACGCCCTGCAGACCTACGACGCCGGTGGTCTGGTTCAGCGCATCCTTGAGGTCGACCAGATCCTGGTCGTCCATCTGCTTGCGGGTCATCACGGTGACCGACTGGGGGATTTCCTTGAGGGTGTGGGTGCCCTTGCCAATCGTCACTGCGTTGGAGGTGTAGGAGTTGCTGCCTTCGGTCGTTGCGCCGACCTGACGTGCGCTGATGTTGGTCGCACCCAGCTCCAGACCCTGAGTGCTGCTGCCACGCACCAGCATCAGGGTGTTGCCCTCGACGCTGTAGCGCACGTCGGTGCCCCTGAGCAATTCGGCGATGGCCGCCTGCGGGCTCATCTTGCCGCTGACCGCGTGGCTCTTGAGCCCGGCCATGTCGTCAGCGTTGTAGATCACTTGCTGGTTGGTCTGCTGACCGAACGCCTGCAGCGCTTGTGGCAACGATTGCGCCGGGATATTGATGCTGACGCTTTCAGCCATCACCTGAGCGCTCAAAGGCAATACACAGACCAGCCCCAGACCGGTCAACACGCGACGTGAACGCAGGCCGCGGGACATGACGAGTGCCTTGAACAGAGGTTTCAACTCATGAATTGCTGACATCGTGCTCTCTATTATTGGTAGAAGTGAAAGTCCATTGGGCCAAAGGGCCCGCCACGGCCAGCACATGGGAACCGCCCACTGTCGTTGGCCCCGTGGGCGACATGGCAGTGCGCGGTTGACCGGCCCCTCCCCGGGCGCGGTCATCCTGCTGGACGACGGCGAAATTTTTCTACTGAACAATCCGCTGCCTTGGCTGCCCTGCCTGACCGGATTTGCCCACATACCTTATTAAGACGCAGCACCTCCAAAAAACCGGAATGAGTTTATTTATCATTAACTCAAAAAGTTAAAAAAAAGGCCGACGCTGTTGGGCGACGGCCTTTTGTTTCTTTCTGTGTCAGCTTGTTTGCGCAGCCTTGGCGGCCTGCAACTGTCGCGCCTGCTCAGCCAGACGGGCCTTTTCCTCAGGACTCATCGCCTCCATGCGCAGGCGCACCTGAGCCATTTTCTCCAACTGCCCCGGGCTGCTTTCCACCGCACGTAACGCCAGCGCCAGCGACGCCACGGTCGGATGATCGAAAACCAGTCCCGGATGAATTTCGCATTGCAGCAACTTGCGAATACCGGCGACCAGTTTGATCACCAACAGCGAATGGCCTCCGGCCGCGAAAAAGTCGCGCTCGATGCTCAAGCGTTCAAGCCCCAGCAGTTGCGCCATGCGCACGGCGAGCAATTGCTCCAGTGCATCACGCGGCGCAACGCCTTCGTCATCCGCTGCCGTAGCGGCCAATTGTTGCAGCGCCTTGCGATCGATCTTGCCGTTGGCCAGCCGTGGAAAACGCTCGATCAGTTGCAGATGCTGCGGCACCATCACGGCGGGCAGACGTGCACTCAGTTCGGCACGTGCGGTGTCGAGCAGACTCGCTGTGGCGCCCTGCTGCGGCACGATAAACGCCAGCAGACCTTGCTCGGTCGACGCGGCAGGCAACACCAGCGCTTCGGCAACCGCCGGCAGGCGCAGCAACTCGGCTTCGATTTCCGCGAGTTCGATACGGAACCCGCGCACCTTGACCTGCTGATCGCGCCGACCGTGCAACTGGATCGCTCCGTCCGTGCGGTAACGCGCCAGATCACCCGTGCGATACAAATGCTGCGCCGCATCGAACGGACTCTGGATGAACGTCTGAGCATCGGCCTCGGCATTCAAATAACCACGGCACAATTGCGCACCGCCCAGGTACAACTCGCCCAGCACACCGACGGGGGCCAAACGCAAATCAGCGTCCAGCACATACACCTGATTGTTGCCCAGCACATGGCTCAGCGCCGAGCAATCGCTGGCCGTGCCGTCCAGTGGCAGTGGCAGTGGCAGTGGATGAATCATCACGCCGACGGTGGCTTCGGTCGGGCCATAGTGGTTGAACACCCGGCAATCACTGCGCAGCCGCGCAATGCGCTCGATCAGCGTCGGCGCAATCGGTTCGCCGCCCAGCACCAGCGTGTGCGGCAAGGTTGCCTGCTCATTGTCGAGCAGCGCCGCAAGGTGCGACGGGACGATTTTCAGGCAGTCGACCTGATGCTGCTGCAGGTACTCGGCGAACAAGGCGCCGTCCTGCATCTGCGCATCGCTGGCAACATGCAGGGTCGCCCCGTTGAACAACGCCCCGAACAACGCCGTGTTGCCCAGATCTGCCGCGACAGTGGAGCTGAAGCCGATGTTTTTGCACTGTTCCAGACCCAGTGCCTGACTGGCCTGAGCGACGTAATTGAGCAATTGCCGATGCTCGATCACCACACCTTTAGGCATGCCGGTAGAGCCGGAGGTGAACAGCACATAAGCGATGTCGGTGCCTTGCGTCGCAAGCGCGGGCAACGGCGCGCCCGATGCGCCGAGTTCTGCCAGCGTGTGAGCTTTGTACGGCTGATCCTGCCAAGCCGTGACGTGCGCCGTATCGGTCAACAACAGTGCGGCGCCGGCCTGTTCCAGCATCAATGCCTGACGCGCCTGTGGCCACTGCACATCCAGCGGCAGATACGCGCACCCGAGGCGCCAGCTCGCCAACATCGCGATCACCAGATCCGCCGAGCGTGGCAACGCCAGCGCAATGATCGAGCCTGCGCTGACACCTTGATGGTTCAAACCCTGAGCGGCGCTTTCGACGCGGGCCTGCAACTGACCGTAGCTCAATGACTGCTCAGCGTCGGTCAAGGCGATAGCGTGCGGCGTACGCAGCGCCAGATCAGCGATGCGCTGAGGCAGATAACGCTGATCAGCCAGCGCCTGTATCGCCGGATTGATTGCCAGCAAGCGCTGTTCGGCGGCGCGGCTGAGCAGGTTGAGTTGCGCCAGTGCGGTGTGCGGCGCATCGACAATCGCGCTCAACAGCACATCGAACTGTTCCAGTACGGCGTTGGCTGCCGCTGGCGAATAGCGCGAAGCGGCGTACTGCAGACCAACACCGGCAAGACGCTGGTTTTCGTCCAGTTGCACTTGCAACAACAACTCGAAAGCGTCGGCCTGCACCTGCACGGCGTCAGCCACGCTCCAACGCAGACCGCCGCTGCTCGCGGCAACGCCGATCTGGCCAAGGCTGAAGCCGTAAGCCGGGCGCGCGGCTTCAAGCGCCAGTTCCGGCGTCCAGTATTCCTGCCAGGTGCGATGTTCTTCGACACGCGCCGCCAGTTGCCCCAGCCAGTCACTGAAGCGCGCGCTGCCAGGCAGATCCAGCGAGAGCGGCAAGCTTTTCTCGAACACGCCAACGGCGTTGGCGAAATACTCATAGTCGGCACGGCTGTCATGCCGCAGACCGACCAGTGCGTGATCGAGCCCGCTCAAACGCCCCAGCAACACCCACCACGCGCCTTGCAGCAACGTGGCGACTGGCTGACCGAGCTGCTCGGCCAGCGCTTGCAGAGCATCACGCTGCGCCGACTGCAGATTCAGCGATAGGCGCGAATCGGCGGCACTTGTTTCAATGCTGGCGCTGCGAGCGGCCAGCCATGGCGTTGCGATGTCCGTCTGCACACCTTGCAGGTGCTGCTGCCAGTAGGTACGCGCGCTGGCAGCGTCTTCATCGAGCACCACCTCACTGCGCCATTCCAGATACTGGGCGAATTCCCCCGACTCCTCGTCTTCGGTTGGCTGAACCCCGGCGTACGCTTGCTGCACTTGTTGCAGCACAAGGCTCAACGATGGCGCGTCGGCACTGTAGCGAGCAATGCCCAGCAGCAGCTGCCATTGCTGGGGCGCCAGGCGATAAAGCACGGCCTGGACACTGGCTGATTCGCCGATGACAAAGGCGCGCTCCAGCGATTCGCTGATTTGCGCCTGAACGTCCTCGGCGCGCTGCTCGCCGGCATGGATCGTCAGCGGGAAGCGTCCGGCGTCGGCCGCAGCCTGACGCAAACCGTGAAAACCGCTGACCTTGTCCAGCCGCGCCAACAGCATCGGCTGTTGTGCCAGTACGGTATCGAACGCGGCCTGCAAACGTTGCGGGTCAAGATCTCCGTCAATGACAACGCTGAGCCAGCGCAAGGCCTCGCCACAGGTGGCGGTGTTCGACAGGCGCTCAAGCAGCGCCTGTTGCTCAGGCGTCAGGGCGAAACCCGGATCCTGCTCGTCCTTCATGACTTCGCTCATGCGCCGCTTTCCTCGGTATTCAATGCCGCCCGGGCGTTGCTGGCCGGGCGCTCCAGGCTGCTGTGGTCGTACATGTCACCCATGGCGACGACAATCTTGCGCGGCCCCTCGAACGGATCGCGGGCATGCGCCACCAGCATGTTGTCGAGCAGAATGGCATCGCCTTTCTGCCAGTCGAATCGCACGGCGCACTCTTCGTACAGCTCGCCAATGCGCTGCATCACGTCGTCTTCGATCGGTGTGCCGTCGCCGTAATACACGTGACGCGGCATGCGCTCGGCGCCGAACATCGATAGCAGGTCTTCACGCACATCCGGCTCCAGCCAATAGATGTGGTGCAACTGCACCTGATTGAAAAATGACTTGGCGCCGGTGATCGGGTGACGAATGATCGCCGGCCCCGGTGTGCGGGTTTGCAATTCGTTGTTGTCGAGCCAGCGCCACTCGATACCGCCCGCGCGGCAGCGGGCTTCGACTTCGGCACGGTCTTCGGTCTTGAAGAAGTGCTGCCACGACACGTCGAGGTTGTCGGTGAAGGTGCGCACATACAGCAAGCCTTTGGACTCGAACTTGTCACGCAGCTCTGCCGGCAGTTTTTCGTACATCAAGCGGCAGTCCACTACCGGCGTTGCACCGCCGACCGGCGCTGCTTGCTCGCAATAGAACATCTGCTTGCGCGGCCAGCGATCCTGGTGCGAGCTCTCGTTGTGGAACAGGATCATCTTGCGTTCCGGGTACGGCGTGGAGCGGTAGGTATTCTTGCCGCCCTCCTTCTTCGGCAGATCGCCGTATTGACCGTACAGGCCTGGCTGGATCGCTTCGGCGAACGCTTCAAAACCCTGAATGCCGTCGAGCTCGAAACCGCGGAAGAGAATGCCGGCGTGGGTCGCCAGTTTTTCTTCGATCAGCGGCCGGTTGTGCTTGATCCACTCGATCAAATCCAGCTGCGGCTCGTTCGGTTCCATCAACAGCGGGAACGGCTGCGGCGCAGCGATCAGCGATTCGCGGATCGGCGCCGGGCGAACCTTGGCCACCGGGGCGGCGCCACGCTTGAGGAACTTGCCCAGTTTGTCGGCCTTGGGTCCGGGGGCAGCGGGTTTGGCCGCCACTGCTAAATTGTCGACTGGCATGCTGATAGCTCCCAATTGAATGTCCTGATCAGCGACGATCTGTTCCAACAGGGCTATCCAGGCCTGCACCAGGTACTGAATGCGCTCGTGTCCGAACAAGGTTGTGGCGAATTGCCAATTACCCAGCAATTGCCCTTCTTCTTCGTCAACGAACAATGCCATGTCGAATTTAGAATGGCTCTGCAGCGCCGCCAGCGGCTCGACGCTCAAACCGCCCATGGATTGGGTACGGCCCGGCAGGTTGTTCATCACGAACAACACTTGCACCAACGGGTTCATGCCCTTGTGGCGCGGCACGCCACAGGATTCGACGATCATGTCCAGCGGCAGGTCCTGATGCTCCAGTGCGCCGAGCAAGGTGTCCTGAGTGCCCGCCAGGAAAGTCGAGAACGCCGTGTCGGCCGAGAAGCGTGAACGCAACGGCAAGACGTTGACGAAGAAGCCGATCAGTTGCTCCAGCTGCGCCTGCTCGCGCCCGGCGACGTCGGCGCCGACCAACACATCGTCGCCGCCGCTGAATTGATGCAACAGCACCTGGAACGACGCCAGCAGCGTGCTGTAAAGGGTCACGCCCGCATCACTGGCAACCTTGCGCAAGGCCTGGCTCAAATCCTTCGGCAGATGGAACTGCACAGCATCACCGTCGTACGACGCCACCGGCCCGCGCGGGGTGTCCAGCGGCAGGTTGAGCTGCCCGCTGTAGCCACTTAGTACATCTCTCCAGTAATCCGCCTGCTGGCCGAGAATGCCTTGGCGTTCCAGTTCCTGCTGCCACAGGGCAAAGTCGGAATATTGCACTTCCAGCGCCGGCAACGGCGTGGTGTCACCGGCCTTGCTCAACTCATGGATCTGCACCAGTTCGTTGACCAATACGCCCATCGACCAACCGTCGGAAATGATGTGATGCATGGAGAACAGCAGCACATGCTCGGTCGGTGACAGATGCAGGATGCGCCCGCGCCACAATGGCGCCTGCTCCAGATCGATCGGTGTCCGTGCGTTATCCAGCGCGGCCTGCGCGACCTGTTCTTCCTGGGCACTGCGCGACAGACCGGACAAATCGAGCAACGGGAAGTCGACGTCGACCTGCTCGGCAATCAGCGCAATCGGATCACCTTCGTCATCCTGCGAGTACGCGGTGCGCAACACTTCATGACGGCGCACCACTTCGGCAAAACTGCTCATGAAGCGCTCGACCGACAGCTCACCGCGCAAGCGCAGGGCCAGCGGCATGCCGTAGGCCGAGCTGCCGCCGGACAATTGTTCGGCGACCCACAAACGACGTTGCACCAACGACAGCGGTGCCGTCGACTTGGCGCCCCAGGCCTTCAGTGGAACGGCCTGACTGGCCGTCCCGCCGAGGGTCGGTGTCTGCTCCTCGGCCATCCAGGTGGCCAGATCCTTGAGGCGCGGATAATTGAACAGGTCGCGCAGGCTCAACGCGCCGCCGGTCAAATGGCGCAAACGCGAGACGGCCTGAGTGGCCAGCAGCGAGTGCCCGCCCAGTTCGAAGAAATGATCTTCGCGGCTGACCTGATCGAGTTCCAGGACGTTCTGCCAGATGGCTGCGATCTGCTGTTCCAGTTCACCGACCGGGGCAACGAAGTCACCCGCCGCGACAAACGCGTCGACGCTCGGCAAGGCCTTGCGGTCGACCTTGCCGTTCGGCGTCAGCGGCAGGCTGGCGAGGAACAGCACGTGCGCCGGAATCATGTAGTCCGGCAGGTGCGCCTTGAGTCGCGTCTTCAGCGCTTCGCGCAGCAGCGCTTGCGCGGCCGCATCGGCGCTGGCCACGGTCGCGTCATCGACCACCACATACGCCACCAGTTGATGGCTGGAGGCGATCGGTTGCGCCACCACCAGTGCCTGGCTGACGTTGTCGATCTGCAACAGACGCGCTTCGATTTCGCCCAGCTCGATACGGAAACCGCGCACCTTGACCTGGTGATCGATACGCCCGACGTATTGCAACGTGCCGTCGCCCAGATAACGGGTCAGGTCGCCGGTGCGGTACATACGCTCGCCATTGCCGGCGAACGGATTGGGCACGAATTTCTCTGCGGTCATCGCCGCCCGGCCCAGATAGCCACGGCTCAGACCGGCACCGGCCAGGTACAACTCCGCCGACACACCCTGCGGTGCCGGTTGCAGATCGCCGCCCAGCACATAACTGGCGGTGCGGATCATCGGTCGACCGATGTTCGCCGTGCCGCCTGCCTCTCGACGGGTCCAGGTGGAGTAAACGGTATCTTCCGACGGGCCGTACAAGTCGAAGATATCGGCGATGGTCGCCTGTTGATACAGGGTGTCCACCAGGTTCTGCTTCAGCGCTTCGCCGCACAGGTTGATGATGCGTACGCTGGCAGGAATATCGCCAGAGTCCTGCAAGGCATTGATTGCTGACGGCACGGTATTGATCAGACGCACCTGATCGCGCGCCGGCAAGTGCGGCAACTCCAGTGCGTTGCGCGCAATGATCAACGAACCGCCATTGGCCAGGGTGACAAACAGCTCCCACACCGACAGGTCGAAACACACCGACGTCGAAGCGAGCACACCTTGAATGTCCTCGCGGCTGTAGAGGTGCTTCGACCAGTCGCTGAGCGCCATGATGTTGGCATGGCTGATCGATACGCCTTTGGGCTTGCCGGTGGAACCAGAGGTGTAAATCACGTAAGCAAGATTGTTCACATTCACGTCGGTGACAGGCGCGACCGTGCTGTAGGCCGAGAGATCCAGTTGATCCAGCAGCAACACTTGCATGTCGCTGGCGAGCGACAGGGTGGCCGCCACATCGGTCTCGGTCAGCAGCACGCGGGCGCGGCTGTCTTCAAGCATGTAGGCGACCCGATCCGCCGGGTAATCCGGATCCAGCGGCACGTAGGTACCACCAGCCTTGAGGACCGCGAGCAATGCCACCAGCAGATTGTCGGAGCGCTGCATCGCCACACCGACGCGCACTTCGGCGGCGACGCCGGTGCTGATCAAACGGTGCGCCAGGCGATTGGCCCGGGCATCGATATCGCCATAAGTGAAGGACTGCTGGCCGAACGTCACGGCGCGCGCGTCCGGCTGGGCAGCGACCTGACGCTCGATGGCCTGGTGGATGCAAATCGGCTCAAGGTCAGCGGTTGTCTGCGGATTCCAGTCACGCAGAATACGTTGCTCGTCGCCTGCCTCCAGCAAGTTCCACTCGCCCAGGCAGGCATCGACGCTGGCGTGCATGCCGCTCAACAGTTGCTGCAACTGTGTCGCCAGTTTGATCACGGTACTGGCGGCAAAGCTTGTGTGCTGATAGCTGAAATGCACGGTCAGTTGCTGATCGAGGTTGACCATCAACGTCAGCGGATAGTTGGTCTGCTCATACCGGTCAACCTCGCCAAAGCGCAGATCCGCCGATTCGGCTTGCTGCAAGGCTTCGGCAATCGGGTAGTTCTCGAACACCAGAATGTTATCGAACAACGCCTCACCGCTCTGCCCTGCCCAACGCTGAATATCGAACAGCGGTGTGTGCTCTTGCTCGCGCAGCAACAGGTTCTGTGCCTGCACCTGTTGCAGCCATTGCGGCAACGACTGTTCGGCACGTGGGCTGGCAATGATCGGCAAGGTGTTGATGAACAGCCCGATCTGGCCTTCGACGCCATTCAACTGCGCCGGTCGCCCCGATACCGTGGCGCCGAACGTGACAGTGTCCTGCCCGGTATAGCGTTGCAACAGCAACAGCCACGCGGCTTGCACCAGCGTGTTGACCGTGACCTTTTGCGCCCGGGCAAAACTGTTGAGTTCGGCGGTCGCGTGAGTGTCGAGGGTCAGCAGGTATTCACCCTGACCAGTGGCGGTTGCATCAACGAGGTGCGGCACGGCATCGGCCAGATACGTCGGTGTCTCGAAGTCGGCCAGTTGGCCCTTCCAGAAGTTTTCCGTGACTTGCGCATCCTGCTGCGCCAACCACTCGATGTAATCGCGATAACGCCCCGCCCCCATCGCCGGCGCGTGGCCGTGATAGCGCTGCAATACATCGCCGAGCAACTGCGAGTTGCTCCAGCCGTCCATCAGAATGTGGTGCGAGGTGTAAATCAGATGGAAGCGCTCAGCCGCCACCTGCACCACGACCAGGCGCAGCAACGGCGCCGCGTGCAAATCAAAACCTTGCAGGCGTTGCTCAAGCTCCAGGGCTTTCAGGGCTGGCGCCAGGTCGCCGCGATCACGCCAGTCGAGCACGCTGAACGGCACTTGCAAGCCTTTGTGCACCACTTGCAGGGCGTTGGGCAGATCGCCTTCCCAGACAAAACCGCTGCGCAGCACTTCGTGGCTGTCCATCGCCGCTTGCCAGGCATCGCGGAAACGCTCGACCTGCAAGCCATCGACGGCCACACACATCTGGTTGATGTAATCACCGGACTGTTGGGCGTAGAGGGTGTGGAACAACATGCCCTGCTGCATCGGCGACAACGGATAAATGTCTGCAATCTGCTGTGGGCGGGTTGGCAAGCCGTCGAGCTGCGCCTGGGTCAGGCCGGCCAGCGGGAAGTCCGACGGCGTCAGGCCTTCGACTCCCGGGGTCAGGCAATGCTCGATCAAAGCGGCCAGTTCTTCGGCGTAATCCGCCGCCAGTGCTTCGATCACGGCGTTGTCGAAACGCTCGCTGCTGAAGGTCCAGCCCACGCGCAATTCGCCGCCATACACCTGACCATTGAGGGTCAGCCAGTTGCCCAGCGGCGCGTCCGCGCTCTGATCGAGGCCGGCATTGTCCGGCGCCGGAGCGAACAGCGCGCCGTCATCGCCCTCGAAACTGCCGTCGAACTGGCCGAGGTAGTTGAAGGTGATGCGCGGCGTCGGCAACGCGCGCAGGCTCTGTTGTGCCTGAGCATCGCCAAGGTGACGCAGTGCGCCGAAACCGATGCCCTTATTGGGGATCGAGCGCAGTTGTTCCTTGATCTGCTTGATCGACTCGCCCGGCGTAGCCGCGGGGGTCAGACGCACCGGGAACAGGCTGGTGAACCAGCCCACGGTGCGGGTCAGATCGACACCGTCGAACAGCTCTTCACGACCATGGCCTTCGAGCTGAATCAGCGTCGACGTCTGCCCGCTCCAGCGCCCGATCACCCGCGCCAATGCGGTCAGCAACAGGTCGTTGACCTGAGTGCGATACGCCGCCGGCGCTTCTTGCAACAGTTGTCGGGTCAGCTCCGCGCCCAGTTTGGTCTGTACCGTCTGCGCCAGTCTGTTCTGCTGACCGGCGTCGATGCGCTTGCACGGCAGATCGCTGCCGACATCACTCAGGCACGCCTGCCAGTAAGCCAGTTCCTGTTGCAACGCTGCGCTGTTGGCGTAGCGCTGCAAGTGCTCGCTCCAGTCCTTGAAGGCGCTGGTTTTCGCCGGCAGCTTCAGTGGCTGACCGTCGAGCAATTGCTGATAAGCGTTTTGCAGGTCTTCCAGCAGAATCCGCCACGACACACCGTCGACAGCCAGGTGATGGATCACCAGCTGCAAGCGCTGCGTGCCATCGGCCAGATTCGCCAGCGCGGCGCGCAACAGCGGCCCGTTCTGCAAATCGAGGCTGCGCTGCGCGCGGTTGCCCAAGGCTTCCAGCGCAGCCGCATCGGCGACGTCTTCCTGCCACAGCAGGTTGTGCGGCTGATCTTCAACAGCGCGGTGCTGGGCCTGCCACACGCCGTCGTGCTGAGTGAAGCTCAGGCGCAAGGCATCGTGATGCGCGACCAGCGCGCGCAATACTTGCTCGATTTTCTCCGCGTCCAGCGGCTCGCGCGGTTGGAGCAGCACCGACTGGTTCCAGTGATAACGCTCAGGGATTTCGTCGTCGAAGAACTGCTGCTGGATCGGCAGCAGCAAAGCCGCGCCGGTCACCGCTTGTTGGTCGATGCTCGTTTCGTCGTCGCCCAACTGCGCGACCAGCGCCAGACGCTGAATGGTCTGGTGCTGGAACAAGTCCTTGGGATTGAGGCGAATGCCGGCCTGCCGTGCACGGCTGACCACTTGAATCGAAATGATCGAGTCGCCACCCAGTTCGAAGAAGTTGTCGTTGAGGCCGACTTGCGGCAGCTTCAGCACGTCTTGCCAGATTGCCGCCAAACGCTGTTCCAGCTCGCTTTGCGGTGCCTGATAGGCCTGCTGAGCCTGACTGGCATCCGGCGACGGCAACGCGCTGCGGTTGAGTTTGCCGTTGGCGGTCAGCGGCAATTGCGCGAGCAGCAACAGGTGCGCCGGGATCATGTGATCCGGCAGGTTTTCCTTGAGCTCGGCACGCACGCGGTCACGCCACTGCGCCTGTTCCGCTGGGCTGGCGTCGTGCAGCGTGGCATCACTCGGCACCAGCCAGGCGACCAGTTGCTGACCGCTGAGACCCGGTTGCGCCAGCACCACGGCTTGGCGTACGGCAGCCTGTTCGAGCAGTTGCGCTTCGATTTCGCCCAGCTCAATTCGGAAACCGCGAATCTTCACCTGATGGTCGATCCGCCCGATGTATTCGATCACGCCGTCGGCGCGATAGCGCGCCAGATCACCGGTGCGATACAGACGACCGCCGTCAGCGGCAAACGGATCGGGAATGAAACGCAGCGTGGTCAGGTCGGCACGGTTCAGATATCCACGAGCCAGACCGGCGCGACCGACGTACAGCTCACCGATGCAGCCCTTGGCCACCGGGTTGAGATCGCCGTCGAGCAAATACCACGACAGGTCCGGAATCGGCTCGCCGATCGGGCTGCTCGCGTCGCGCTGCAAATCGGCCAGCGACAACGGCCGGTAAGTCACGTGCACGGTGGTTTCAGTGATGCCGTACATGTTGATCAGTTGTGGTGCCTGATCGCCGAAACGCTCGAACCACGGGCGCAGGCTCTTCACTTCCAGTGCTTCACCGCCAAACACCACATAACGCAACGCCAGCTGTTGCGCGGCATGTTCCGGGGCGCAGGCCACTTGCATCAGTTGCTTGAACGCCGAGGGCGTCTGGTTGAGCACGGTGATGCCTTCGCGGCACAGTAAAGCGAAGAAATCTTCCGGCGCACGGCTGACCTCGTAAGGCACCACCACCAATTTGCCGCCGTACAGCAGCGCACCGAAAATCTCCCAGACGGAGAAGTCGAAGGCGTAGGAATGGAACAGGCTCCAGACATCCTGCGCGCCGAAATCGAACCACGCCGCAGTGGCTTCGAACAGGCGCAGCACGTTGCGATGGGCGAGCAAGGTGCCCTTGGGCTGGCCGGTCGAGCCCGAGGTGTAGATCACGTACGCCAGGTTGTCGGCGCTCATGCGCACGTGCGGGTTGCAGTCACTGTAGCCTTCGAGATCTTCACGATCCTGGTCGAGCATCAGACTGCGTACGGAGTCCGGCACTGGCAGACGTGCGAGCAAATGGCTCTGGGTCAACAGCAGGCCGATGCCGCTGTCGCCAATCATGTAGCTCAGGCGTTCTTCCGGGTAGCTCGGATCCAGCGGCACGTAAGCACCGCCAGCCTTGAGAATGGCGAGCAGGCCGACCAGCATGTCGAGGCTGCGCTCTACCGCGAGGCCGACGCGTACGTCCGGGCCGACGCCGCTGGCGATCAGCTTGTGGGCCAACTGGTTGGCACGGCTGTTGAGTTCACCGTAGCTCAAGGATTGCTCGGCATACGTCACGGCAACGGCTTGCGGTGCGCGGGCGGCCTGGGCTTCGATCAAGTGATGCAGGCACTGCTCGTTAGGGAAATCGGCCACGGCCGGGTTCCATTGCAGCAGCGTCGCCGCGCGTTCGGCGGCGTCGTGCAGCGGCAGTTCGGCAATGCGCTGGCCGCTGTCGGCGACGATGCCGTGCAGCAGATTCGTCCAGTGTTGCGACAGGCGCTCGATGGTCTCGACGTCGAACAGGTCAGTGGCGTAGGTCAGCTCGGCCCAGACGTTGTCGGTCGATTCGAAGGTGTTCAGGGTCAGGTCGAACTGCGCGGTATTCGACGCCCAAGGCAAGACTTCGATGTGCAGTTGCGGCAGGCGTGTCGCGCCCTGTGCCTGACGCGCCTGGCTCTGGTGGTTGTGCATCACCTGGAACAGCGGGCTGTGGCTGAGGCTGCGTTCCGGTTGCAGCGCATCGACCAGTTGCTCGAACGGCAGATCCTGATGCGCCTGAGCGCCGAGCACGGTGTTCTTCACTTGCTGCAACAGGCCGCGGAAGGTCTGTTGGCTGTCGAACTCAGCCTTGAGTACCTGAGTGTTGACGAAGAAGCCGATCAGGCCCTCGGTCTCGACCCGGTTACGGTTAGCCACCGGCACGCCGACACGGATGTCGGCCTGACCGCTGTAGCGGTGCAGCAAGGTCTGGAACGAGGCTAGCAGCAGCGCGAACAGGGTGACGTTTTCACGTTGCGCGACTTGCTTGAGCGCTGTAGCCAGTTCGCGGCTCAGCGGGATGTCGCGACGGGCGCCGCGATAGCTTTGCTCGGGCGGACGCGGACGGTCGGTCGGCAGCTCCAGCAACGGTTGATCGCCATCGCCGAGTTGCGCGGTCCAGTAGCTCAATTGACGCTCGCGCTCGCCGGCGTCCATCCACTGTTTCTGCCACACGGCGTAGTCGGCGTATTGCACCGGCAGCGTTGGCAAATGTGCGGTCTGACCCTGACTGTACGCGGCATACAACGCCACGAGCTCATCGACCATGATGTTCATCGACCAGCCATCGGAGACGATGTGGTGCAAGGTGATGACCAGCGCGTGATCATCGGCGGCCAGACGCAGCAGCTTCACTCGCAGCAACGGGCCTTGCTGCAGGTTGAACAGGTGCAGGGTTTCTGCGGCGACCAGCGCTTGCAGCGCCGCGTCGTCGAGCCCCGCCACGTCCTGCACTTGCAGATCCAGCGTGCCTTGGGCCTGGATCACTTGCAGGGTCTGGCCCTGCTCTTCGACAAAGCAGGTGCGCAGGGATTCGTGGCGCGCGATCAGCGCATTGAAGCTTTGCTGCAACGCCGCCAGATCCAGTTCGCCGCGCAGACGCAGTGCGGCCGGAACGTGATAAGCGCTGCTGGTCGGTTCCAGTTGCCAGAGGAACCACTGACGCTCCTGCGCATAGGAAAGCGCCATCGGTTGCGTACGCGGCAGCGCGACAATCGCCGGTTCCTGAGTGGCCTGATCGACACCCAAAGCAGCAACGAAATCTTCCAGCGTGCTGTGCTCGAACAGCGTGCGCAGCGGCACCTGAACGTTCAGCGCCTGACGCACTCTCGAGACTACTTGGGTCACCAGCAAGGAGTGGCCGCCAAGGTCGAAGAAGTTGTCACTCAGGCCGACACGCTCAAGCTTGAGCACCGCTTGCCATATCTCGGCGACGGCGTGTTGAGTCGGGGTTTGCGGCGCGATGTAGGTTGACTGCAACTGGCTGGCGTCAGGTGCCGGCAAGGCCTTGCGGTCGACTTTGCCATTCGGGGTCAGCGGCAATTGCGCGAGGAACAACAGGTGCGCCGGCACCATGTATTCCGGCAGCTCAGCCTTCAGACTGGCTTTCAATTCAGCGCGCAGTTCGACTTCGTCAACAGCACTGGCGGACGGCACCACATAGCCGACCAGTTGCGGACCGGTCGGGCCGTCCTGAGCGACCACCACGGTTTCTCGCACGCAGCCCAATGCAAGCAAACGCGCTTCGATCTCGCCGAGTTCGATACGGAAACCACGGATTTTCACTTGATGGTCGATGCGCCCGATGTACTCGATCACGCCTTCTGCGCGATAACGGGTCAGGTCGCCCGTGCGGTACAGACGCGCACCGTTTGCCGAGAACGGATCCGGCACAAAACGTTCAGCGGTCAGGCTCGGACGCTGGAAGTAACCACGGGCCAGACCGTCACCGCCGATCAGCAATTCACCGGGTGCGCCGAGCGGATTGAGCTCAAGGTCGCTGCCGAGAATGTACAGCGCGGTGTTGTCGATCGGCGTGCCAAGGAACGGACGGCTGTGGTCCGCGTTCAGTGCATGTTGCGCCGACCAGATCGTGGTTTCGGTCGGGCCATAGAGGTTCCATACGCTCGGCGTCAGCGCCAGCATGCGATTGGCCAGCTCCTGCGGCAGCGCTTCACCGCCACAGAGGAACGTGCGGCCCTTGAGAATTGCTGCGTGTTCGTTGTCGAGCAGCATGCGCCAGGTCGATGGCGTGGCTTGCAGCACGCTGACGGCATGACGCTCGATCAGTTCGAGCACCGCTTGCGGATCCTGATGCACATCCTTGCCGGTCAGCACCACACAGGCGCCGGCGAGCAATGGGCCATAGATTTCCAGGCCAAAAATATCGAACGAGAACGTGGTCAGCGACAGCATGCGATCAGCAGCGGCAATTCCCGGCTGCTTGATCATGCTCGCGACAAAGTTGCGCAGCGCCGCGTGGCGCACCATCACGCCTTTCGGTTTGCCGGTAGAGCCGGATGTGTAGATCGTGTACGCCAGATGCTCACCGTTGACGGCAACGTCCGGCGCGGTGTGTGGATAAGTCGCTAGCCAGTCACCTGACTGATCAAGCAACAGGGTGTGCACACCCGCCGGGATCGGCAACTGCGCTTGCAAATGCATTTGGGTCAGCAGCAATTGCAGGCCGCTGTCCTCGATCATGTAGGCCAGACGATCTTCTGGATAGGCTGGGTCCAGCGGCACATAGGCGCCGCCGGCCTTGAGGATCGCCAACAGGCCGACGATCATCTCAACGCTGCGCTCCACCGCGATGCCGACCAATTGATCGGGGCCGACGCCGGCCTCGATCAGTTTGTGCGCCAGTTGGTTGGCCCGGGCATCCAGTTCGCCAAACGTCAGTACGTCGTCGCCGATGATCAGCGCCGTCGCCTGCGGGTTGCGCTGCGCCTGCAAGGCAAAGTCCAGCTGCACGCACTCGGCCTGCGCACTGTGATCCGCCACGCGCAACCAGTCCTGCAACAACACCCCGTGTTCAGCGCTGTCCAGCAGCGGCAGTTCGCCGACACGCTGGGTTGGCGCGGCAATGATGCCCTGCAACAGGTTCTGCCAGTGACGCGCCAGACGCTCGACCGTTTGCGGCTTGAACAGATCGCTGGCGTAGGTCAGTTCGGCGGCGAAACCGTCATTCGATTCATAGGTATTGAGGGTCAGGTCGAACTGCGCGGTGCGCCCTTCCCACTGCACATCCTCGACGCTCAGCTGCGGCAGTTGCACCGCGCCACGCCCCTGATCACGGCTGGTCTGGTGGTTGAACATCACCTGGAACACCGGGCTGTGGCTCAGGCTGCGTTCCGGTTGCAGTGCTTCGATCAACTGCTCGAACGGCAGATCCTGATGCGCCTGCGCGGCCATCGCCGCTTGCTTGACCTGGGCCAGCAGTTGGTTGAACGGCAACTGGCCGTTGACCTCGGCATTGAGTACCTGGGTGTTGACGAAGAAGCCGATCAGGCCTTCAGTTTCGACCCGATTGCGGTTGGCGGTCGGCACGCCGACGCGAATCTGCGCCTGACCGCTGTAGCGATGCAGCAAGGCCTGGAACGACGCCAGCAACACCATGAACAGGCTGGCGCCTTCGCGCTGGGCCAGTTGCTTGAGCGCATCGCCGAGGGCGGCTGGCAGGTCCAGTTGCAGACGTGCACCGCGCAGGCTTTGCACCGCCGGACGCGGAAAATCGATCGGCAACTCCAGTACTGGCTGCTCGCCGTCCAGCGTCTTGATCCAGTAAGCCAGTTGCCGCTCGCGCTCACCCGCTTCCAGCCAGTGACGCTGCCAGATCGCGTAGTCGGCGTATTGCACCTCCAGTTCCGGCAATGCCAGTGGCTGCCCGGCGGTGTCGGCGGCGTAATGCTGGATCAGCTCGTTGACCAGCACTTTGATCGACCAGCCATCAGAGATGATGTGGTGCTGGATCAACACCAGCACATGATCGTCTGGCGCCACTTGCAGCAGTGCCACGCGCAGCAGCGGGCCCTGTTGCAGATTGAACGGGCGCGCGGTTTCGCTTTCGACGAACGCCTTGATCGCCGCCTCTTCGCCAGCGGCGTCGAGGCCGGCCGGCAACGGTGTCAAGGTGATGCTCAGCGGCAACTGCGGGTGAATCACCTGGCAGAAGGTTTCACCGTGCTCGGCAAACGTGGTGCGCAAACTTTCGTGGCGCGCGGCCACGGCATTGAAGCTGCGCTCCAGCGCCGCCACATCCAGTTGCCCCTTGAGGCGCAAGGCGCTGGGAATGTGATACGCGGTGCTGTGCGGGTCCATTTGCCAGAGGAACAGTTGACGTTCCTGAGCGTACGACAGAGGAATCGCTGCAAACCCGGAACGTGTTTCCGGGATCGGCAGGTTGGCCGGAGAGACGCCCTCTTCGAGCATCTTTTCCAGGTACAGCTTACGTTTGTCCAGCGGCAGAGTGATAAAGCGCTTGGCTACCCTCAAAGCAACACTCTTGTCCATCAGACTTCCTCCATATCGTCAAGCAGGGCTTCCAGCTTGCTCAGTTTCTGTTCGTTGATTGCCCCGCCTCCTGTATCGAGTCGAGCGACAAAGTCACTCAGGACGGGGTGCTGGAATAACAGTTGCGGGGTCAGCGTCAGGCCCAGTTCGAGGGCCATGCGCGACACCACGTTGACCGCCAGCAGCGAGTGCCCGCCCAGTTCGAAGAAGTGATCGTTCAGACCAATGCGTTCAACCTCGAGCACTTGCTGCCAGATCGCCGCGACCTGCTGCTCAAGCTCACTCTGCGGCGCGACATACGCGGCCTGCATCTGGCTGGCATCCACCGCTGGCAGGGCCTTGCGGTCGAGTTTGCCGTTGGGCGTCAGTGGCAACTGCTCAAGGAACAGCAGGTGCGCGGGAATCATGTAGTCAGGTAACGAAGACTTAAGGCCAGTCTTTAGTCCGTCGCGCAGTTGCCGCTGCGCTTCGCCGTCGTACAGATCCAGCTGCGGGGCGACCACATAGGCCACCAGTTGCGCACCGCCCTCGCCTTCAACGGCCAGCACCGCCGCTTCGGTGACCGCCGGTTGAGCGAGCAATCGCGCCTCGATCTCGCCCAGTTCGATGCGGAATCCACGAATTTTCACCTGATGGTCGATCCGGCCCATGTACTCCAGCGCGCCCTCTTCGCGTTCACGAATCAGGTCGCCGGTGCGGTACATGCGCTCGCCATTGCCGACGAACGGGTTTGGCACGAAGCGCTCGGCGGTCATCGCCGCACGCCCCAGATAACCACGGGTGATGCCGGCGCCGGACAGGTACAGCTCGGCGGAAACCCCTTGCGGCACCGCTTGCAGATCGGCGTCGAGCAAATGGCTGACGCTGTGATCGAGGGCACGACCGATGCGCGGTTGGCCACCGGCGGCGCGGCGGGTCCAGGTCGAATAGGTGGTGTCTTCCGACGGGCCGTAAAGGTCATAGACGTGCTCGACCGTCGACTGTTGATACAGCGCGTCGACCAGGCCTTGCTTGAGCGGTTCGCCAGCCAGATTGATGATGCGCACGCTCGCAGGAATCTGCCCGGCGCGTTGCAGTGCAGCGATGGCCGACGGCACGGTGTTGATCAGGCGTACCTGATCACGCGCCGGCAGGCTCGGCAGCTCCAAAGCGTTACGCGCAATGATCAGCGAACCGCCGTTGGCCAATGTGACAAACAGCTCCCACACCGACAGGTCGAAGCACACCGAAGTCGACGCCAGCACGCCTTGGATGTCGTCGCGGCTGTAGACCTTGGCCGACCAGTCGATCAGCGCCATGACGTTGCGATGGGCAATCGCCACGCCTTTCGGTTTGCCGGTGGAACCCGATGTATAGATCACATAGGCGAGGTTGTCCGGCTGCACCGTGGTTTGAGGTGCAACCATTGAATATCCGCTCAATGACACCTGATCCATCAGCAGCACTTGCGTATCGCCCGGCACGCTCAGGGTTGCGGCAACGGCCTGCTCAGTGAGCAGCACCCGCGCACGGCTGTCTTCGAGCATGTAGGCAACGCGATCAGCCGGGTAATCCGGGTCCAGCGGCACATACGCGCCACCGGATTTGAGCACCGCCAGCAAGGCAATCAGCAACTGCTCGGAACGCGGTATCGCCACACCCACGCGCACTTCAGGACCGACACCGAGCTCGATCAGCTTGTGCGCCAGACGATTGGCCTGCGCGTCCAGTTCGGCGTAGGTCAGTCGCGTATCGGCGAAGGTCACCGCCAGCGCATCCGGAGTTGCTGCCACTTGGCGGGCAATGCCTTGATGAATGCACAGCTCGGTGACGAAATCAGTGTCGACACTTGGGCCGTTGTCGATCAGGTTCAACTCGCTGAGCAAGCCTTCGCCCGCGCCGGTCATCTGGCTGAGCAAGCGGTGCAAATGCGCACCCAACTGCGCCACGCTGGCCGGGGCGAAGCTGTCGCGCTGATAGCTGAAATGCACCGACAGTTGCGCGCCCATGCTCACCAGCAGGGTCAACGGATAGTTGGTCTGCTCCTGATTGACCACCGCACCGAAACGCAACCCCTGCGGCGCACCGCGCTCCAGCGCTTCGCCAATCGGGTAGTTCTCGAACACCATCAGGCTGTCGAACAACGCGTCACCGCCCTGCCCGGCCCAGCGCTGAATATCCGCCAGCGGCGTGTGTTCGAACTCGCGTGAAGCGAGGTTCTGCGCCTGCACGGCTTGCAGCCAACTGGCCAGACTCTGCTGCGCTTGCGGCGCGGCCACCACTGGCAAGGTGTTGATGAACAGACCGATCTGTTCTTCGGCTCCCGGCAGATCCGCCGGACGCCCGGCCACGGTCGCGCCGAACGCCACACAGTCCTTGCCGGTGTAACGCTGCAACAGCAACAGCCAAGCGGCTTGCACCAGCGTGTTGACGGTGACTTTCGAAGCGCGGGCAAATTCACCCAGACGCACGCTCAGGTCGGCGTCCAGCACTTGGTAATGGTCGCCATAACCGACACTCGGCAAAGCGTCGACTGGCCGTGCAATGGCATTGGCCAGACGCGTCGGCTCTTGCAGATTGCCCAGCGTCGCCAGCCAGTAGGCTTCAGCCGCCGTTGCATCCTGACGTTGCAGCCAACCGATGTAATCGCGATAGCGACCCGCCGGACGCGGCACCGCTTCGCCGCGATAATGCTGCAACACTTCGCCGAGCAACTGCGCGCTGCTCCAGCCATCCATCAGGATGTGGTGGTTGGTGTAGATCAGGTGATGACGATCAGTCGCGGTGCGCACCAGCACCAGGCGCAACAACGGCGCACTGTTCAGATCCAGGCCCAGTGCGCGCTCCTCATCAGCCAGGGTTTGCAACGCCGAATCCAGATTAGCCTTGCCGTTCCAGTCGAGCACGCTGAACGGCACCTCGACCTGGCGCTGCACCACTTGCACCGGTTGCGGCAAGTCGCCCTGCCAGAAGAACCCGCTGCGCAGAATGTCGTGGGCATCCACCACCGCTTGCCAGGCCGCGCGGAAACGCTGCGGATCGACACCATCGACGTCGAGGCGCATCTGGTTGATGTAGTCGCCATTGCCATGTTCGAGCAAAGTGTGGAACAGCATGCCCTGCTGCATCGGCGACAGCGGATAGATGTCATCGATGCCTTGCGGCTCCAGCACCAGCGCATCCAGTTGTGCTTGCGACAGGTGCGCCAGCGGGAAGTCCGACGGCGTCACGCCACGGTTGCCGGTGTCGCAGCAATGGCCGATCAGCGCGGTCAGCTCCTGCACGTAGTCATCGGCTAGACGCTGAATGGTCGCCGCGTCGAACATGGCGCCGCTGTAGGTCCAGCTCAGGTCCAGTTCTCCGCCGAAGACTTTGCCGTTCAGCGCCAGCGGATTGCCCAGTGGCCCTTGCATATTGACTTCGGCACCGCCGGCTTCGCTGGTCGGTGCGAACAAGGCTTGGTCGGCCGCATCGAAGCTGCCGTCGAACTGGCCCAGATAGTTGAACGTCAGGCGCGGTGCCGGCAAGCCTTGCAATGCCTTGCGAGACTGCTCATCGCCCAGATGTGCCAGAGCACCGAAGCCGATGCCCTTGTGCGGAATCGCCCGCAGTTGCTCCTTGACTTGCTTGAGCGATGCGCCGAGTTCAGCCACCGGCGACAGTCGCGCCGGGAACACACTGGTGAACCAGCCAACGGTGCGGGTCAGGTCAATGCTGTCGAAGAGGTCTTCGCGACCGTGGCCCTCAAGCAAGACCAACGCGTTGTCAGCACCGGTCCAGCGCACCATCACTCGCGCCAATGCCGTCAGCAGCAGATCGTTGACCTGCGTGCGATAGGCCTGTGGCGCATCCTGCAAGAGTTGACGGGTCAGGGCTTTGTCCAGTTTGCTGCGGATCGTCAGCGCCTGATCGTGTTGCTGCCCGCCGTGTGGATGGTCGTAAGGCAAAGCAGCCGAAGCGCCCTGCAACTGTTGCTGCCAGAAGCTCAATTCAGTCTGCAACGCAGGGGTTGCCGCGTAGTCCTGCAACGCTGCCGCCCAGACTTTGACTGCGCTGGTCTTGGCCGGCAATTGCACGGGATTACCCGCGAGGATCTGCCGATAAGCGTTTTGCAGGTCTTCGAACAGGATCCGCCACGACACGCCGTCGACCACCAGGTGATGGACGATCAGCAACAGCCGTTGCGTGCCGTCAGCCAGGTTCGCCAACACCGCGCGAATCAGCGAGCCGCCGCTCAATTGCAGGCTGCGCTGGGCCTTTTCACCCAGAGCCTCCAGCGCCGTAAGGTCTGCCACCTCGACTTGCCAGAGGATGGTCTCGCCCGCTTGCGTTGCAGCATCGCGGTATTGCGCGACCCAACGCTCAGCCTGCTCGGCAAAATCCAGACGCAAGCTGTCGTGATGCAGCACCAAGGCATCCAGCGCCTGCTCGAGCACGTGAGCATTCAGGGGTTGATTGGGTTTGAGCATCACTGACTGGTTCCAGTGATGACGATCGGGAATCGCCTGCGCGAAGAACTCCTGATGAATTGGCAGCAGTGCTGTGCTGCCGGTGACCGGTTGCTGATCGATCAGTTGCAGCGCTTCACCGGTCTGCGCCACTGCTGCCAACGCGGCAATAGTCTGGTGCTGGAACAGGTCTTTCGGTGTAAAGCGAATCCCGGCCTGCCGCGCACGGCTGACCACTTGAATCGAGATGATCGAATCGCCGCCCAGTTCGAAGAAGTTGTCGCTGCTGCCGACTTGTTCAAGCTTGAGCACGTCCTGCCATATCGCAGCCAGTTGCTGTTCCAGCGCGGTTTGCGGTGCGACGTAGGTTTGTTGCAGTTGGCTGACGTCCGGTTTCGGCAGGTTCTTGCGATCGAGTTTGCCGTTCGGCGTCAGCGGCATGCGCTCCAGACGCAAGACGTACGCCGGCACCATGTGCGCCGGCAACGTGGCTTTCAGTTGCGCACGCAGATCGTCGGTGAAGTCGGCACGGCTTGCATCGCCCACCACATACGCCACCAGACGCTTGCCACTGCCGGCGCTGCCTTCCTGCGCCACGACCACCGCTTCACGCACGCCGTCGAGCGCTTGCAGTGCCGCTTCGACTTCGCCCAACTCGATACGGAAACCGCGAATTTTCACCTGATTGTCGATGCGATCCAGATAGTCGAACGTGCCATCGACACGCTGACGCACCAGGTCGCCAGTGCGATAAAGCAAACCGCCGGTGGTGCTGAACGGGTCAGCCACAAAGCGCTCGGCGGTCAGCCCCGGACGGTTCAGATAACCCCGCGCCAGCCCTGTACCTCCAAGGTACAACTCACCGGCCATGCCTTGCGGCAGCAGGTTCAGATCGGCGTCGAGCACGTAGGCGCTGCGGTCACCGATGCGGCTGCCGATTGGCGCATACGCAGCGCCGCATGGCACCTCGCGACTGGCCTTCCAGATCAGCGGCGTGACCACGGTTTCGGTCGGGCCGTAACCGTTGATGATGTAGTCCGGATCGAGCGCGCGTTTGACCCGCTCGAAACTGGCGTTGGGCACCGCATCACCGCCGAAGCAATAGATACGCACCTTCGGCGGATTGCCGACGCGCTCGGCGTGTTCGGCCAGTTGTTGCAAGTACACCGGCGGGAACGCGACCACGGTCACGCCGTGTTCGATCATCGCGTTGTAGGTCTGCTCCGGCGTCCACAAGCTGTCGTCGCGAATCAACAGCGACGCGCCGTGGGTCAGGCTGGTCAGCCAGCGTTCGTGGGCACCGTCGAAAGCGAACGACATGAAGTGGAATTCACAGTCGCTGTCACGCATTTCATAACGTTGACCGATGGCCTGGCAGTGCATGGCCAGCGGGCCGTGGGCGACGCTGACGCCTTTCGGATTGCCGGTGGAACCGGAGGTGTAGATCACGTAGGCGAGGTTGTGCGGATCGAGTTGCACGTGCGGCGCCTTGATCGGCAACTCGCGCAACTCGAGACGATCCAGTTCCAGCAGCGGCACCGATTCATCGACCGGCAATTGCGCCGACACCGACGAGTCGCTGATCAACAACGCCAGCCCGGAATCTTCGATCAGATAGGCCAGACGTTCGCTCGGGTAGCTGGTGTCCAGCGGCACATAAGCGCCGCCCGCCTTGAGCACCGCCAGCAGCGCGACGATCACCGACTCACTGCGCGGCAGCGCTACGCCAACGCGGGTTTCCGCACCGACGCCACGGGCGATCAGCGCGTGCGCCAGTTGATTGGCGCGCTGATCGATCTCACCGTAGCTGAAACGCTGACCGTTGAAGATCACCGCCGTGCGCTGCGGATTTTCCGCGGCCAGCGCGGCAATGCGCTGATGCACGCCGATGTCCACCGGGTACGGCTGCGGCTGGTTTTCGCCTTGCTGGCGCGCCTGCTCTTGAGCATCTGCCAGAGCGATTTCACCGAGATTGCGCTCGGCCGACACGGTGAACTGCTCAAGCAATTGCAGCAGGTGCGCACTGATGTCGGCGATGACATCGTCGGCAAACTGGCCGCGATCAAAGCTGTAGTGCAACGCCAGTTGCTGGCCAAGCGTGACCGCCACACTCAGCGCGTAATGGGTCTGTTCGAGGTTGCCGACCTCACCGAATGTCAGCCCTTGCCCGGCCTGACTCAGCGCCTGGGCAATCGGGTAGTTTTCGAACACCAGAATGTTGTCGAACAGCGCTTCACCGCCCTGCCCGGCCCAACGCTGGATGTCTGCCAGCGGCGTGTGTTCGAAGTCACGCAAGCTGAGGTTTTGCGCCTGTACCGCTTGCAACCAGCTGCCAACGCTTTGATCCGGACGCGGCGCGCCGATCACCGGCAAGGTGTTGATGAACAGGCCGACCTGTTGCTCGATGCCCGGCAGATCCGCCGGACGCCCAGCCACGGTCGCACCGAACGCCACGGCTTCGTGACCGGTATAGCGTTGCAGCAACAGCAGCCACGCCGCTTGCACCAAGGTGTTGACGGTGACTTTTTGCTGGCGGGCGAAGGCCTCCAGCGCTTGCGTGCGCTGCGCGTCCAGGGTCAGGTAGTAATCGCCGTGACCGCTGAGGTTCTCGCCGCCGGTGGCTGCGCGCGCCAGTCGCGTCGGCTCTTGCAGGGCGGCCAATTGACCGTTCCAGAAATCCTCACTCAGTTGGCCATCCTGGCGTTGCAGCCAGGCAATGTAATCACGATAGCGCCCGCCGCCACTCGCCGGCGTGCGCCCGCTATAGCGCTGCAAGACTTCGCCGAGCAACTGCGAGTTGCTCCAGCCGTCCATCAGGATGTGGTGATGGGTGTAAATCAAATGCCATTGCTCGGCACCGGTCTGCACTAGAACCAGTCGCAGCAGTGGCGCACAGCTCAGATCGAAGCCTTGCTGACGTTCGGCATCGGCCAACGCCGCGAGCGCTGCGGGCTGATCGTCGCGGTCGCGCCAGTCCAGCGTGCGGAACGGCAACTGCACCTGCTTGTGAACGATCTGCAGCGGCTGCGCCAACTCGCCCTGCCAGACGAAACCGCTGCGCAGAATTTCCTGTGCATCGACGGTGGCCTGCCACGCGGCGCGGAACCGCTCAGGGTCGATACCCTGCACATCGACGCGCAACTGGTTGATGTACTCACCCGCCGCTTGTTCGTAGAGGGTATGGAACAGCAAGCCCTGCTGCATCGGCGACAGAGGATAAACATCGTCGAGCTGACCTGCCGGCACCGGCAGCGTATCCAGTTGCGCTTGCGTCACGCGGGCCAGTGGGAAGTCCGATGGCGTCGCCTGTGCGGCTTGCAGCGTGCAGCAATGCTCGATCAGCGCGTGCAATTCGATGGCGTACTGATCCACCAGTTTCTGCACGGTCGCACCGTCGAACATTTCGCGGCTGAAACCCCAGCTCATCGACAACTCGCCGCCATACACCTGACCTTCCACGGTCAGCCAGTTGGCCAGAGGCGCGGCCGGATCCTGCGCGACACCGCTGGTTTCGGCAGAAGGTACGAACAGCGCCGCTTCGTCGAACTGACGATCGAACTGACCGAGGTAGTTGAAGGTAATCCGTGGCGGCGCCAACGTTGCCAGTTCGGCGCGCACCGATGGCGCAGCCAGATAACGCAGCACGCCGTAGCCCAGACCTTTGTCCGGCACGGCGCGCAGCTGCTCCTTGATCGACTTGATCGACCCGTCGAGATCGTCGGCGGCCGTCAGATTGACCGCGAACAGACTGGTGAACCAGCCCACAGTGCGGGTCAGGTCGATGTCGTCGAACAGGTCTTCGCGGCCATGCCCTTCCAGTTCGATCAACGTGCCGGGCTGCTGGCTCCAGCGGCTGATGGTGCGGGCCAATGCGGTCAGCAACAGATCGTTGACCTGCGTGCGATACGCCGCCGGTGCCTGTTGCAGCAACTGGCGCGTGCGCTCGGCGTCGAGGCGCCATTCGATTTTCTCGCCGTGCAGGTTTTGCAGGCTGCCATCGGGACGTTCGCACGGCAGATCCTGCGCAGCTTGATGCTGGGTTTTCCAGTAATCCAGTTGTTCATCGAAGCATGCAGCGGCGCTTTCGAGGCGCGCGGTCCAGTTCTGGAAGGCAGTGGTCTTGGCCGGCAACTGAATGCCGCCGCCCGCCGCCAATTGCTCGTAAGCCTGCTGCAGATCTTCCAGCAACACCCGCCAGGAAACGCCGTCCACCGCCAAATGGTGAATGATCAACGCGAGACGCTGCGTGCCATCGGCCAGCGTCACCAGCAGTGCACGCAGCAGCGGACCGTTTCGCAGATCGAGGCTGCGTTGGGCTTCGTTGCACAGCGCCTGCAACTGTTCAGCGGACTCGGCATCTCGCAACCACAGGTCGGCCCCTTCAATCAACGGGCCATGGCTTTGCTGCCAGCCGTCGGCGCTTTCGACAAAGCGCAGGCGCAAGGCGTCATGGTGATTGATCACCTGCGTCAGCGCGGCATCAAGCCACTGTGCATTCAGGGTGTCGCGCGGGGTCAGCAGCAGCGACTGGTTCCAGTGTTCACGCAGCGGCATCACGCGACTGAAGAAATGCTGCTGGATCGGCCCGAGCACAGCGGCGCCGGTCACCGGCCCTTGATCTACCGAGGTCTGATTATCCAGCGTGGCAACCAGCGCGAGGCTGCGCACGGTCTGGTACTGGAACAGGTCGCGCGGGCTGAGACGAATCCCGGCCTGCCGCGCACGGCTGACCACTTGAATCGAGATGATCGAGTCGCCGCCCAGTTCGAAGAAGTTGTCTTCCAGACCAACGCGCTCAAGGCCGAGCACATCTTCCCAGATCGCCGCCAAGGCTTTTTGCAGCGCATCCTGCGGCGCGACGAACGCTTGTTGCGGCGCGGCGTCCGGTTGCGGCAAGGCTTTACGGTCGAGCTTGCCGTTGGCGGTGACCGGCAGTTTGGCCAGCGTAACCAGGTAGGTCGGCACCATGAATTCCGGCAGGCTGCCGAGCAACCACGCTTTGACGTCCTGCTGCCACTGTTCGTCCGCCTGAGCATTCTCCAGCACAAGGTAAGCCACCAAGTGCTTGCCGCCCTGCACCAGCACCACCGCTTCGCGCACCAGCGGATGCTGCATCAGGCGGGTTTCGATTTCGCCCAGCTCGATGCGCAGACCGCGCAGTTTCACTTGATGGTCGAGACGACCGAGGTATTCGATCACACCGTCGGCACGCTGGCGCACCCGGTCACCGGTGCGGTACAGCCGCGCGCCGTCGTGGAACGGGCACGGCACAAAACGCTCGGCGGTCAGCGCCGGACGCTGGTGATAACTGCGCGCCAGCCCGGCGCCGCCGAGGTACAGTTCGCCGGCCACGCCGCTCGGTACCGGCAGCAGCTCGGCATCAAGCACATGGGTGCGCAGGTTGGCGATCGGCCGGCCGATCGGCACGCTGTCGGCGCCTTCGTCAACGCACGTCCAGTGGGTCACGTCGATGGCCGCTTCGGTCGGGCCGTAGAGGTTGTAGAGGCCGGCGTTCGGCAGTTTGGCGAAGACTTGCTGTTGCGCGTCCAGCGGCAGTGCTTCACCGCTGCACACGATGCGTTTGAGGCCGGTGCAGCTTTCAACGCCCGCCTCGTGAATGAACGCCTGCAACATCGACGGCACAAAGTGCAGCGTGCTGATGCCGTGGCGGTTGATGATGTCGATCAGTTGCAGTGGATCGCGGTGTGCACCTGGCGCAGCAACCACCAGACGCGCGCCGGTCAGCAGCGGCCAGAAGAACTCCCAGACCGACACGTCGAAACTGAACGGGGTTTTCTGCAACACCGAATCACTGGCGTCGAGGCCGTAGGCTTCTTGCATCCAGTACAAACGGTTGACCAGCGCGGCGTGGCTGTTGCCGGCGCCTTTCGGTTTACCCGTAGAGCCTGAGGTGTAAATCACATAGGCCAGGTTCAGCGGATCGACACTGACGTTCGGGCGGCTGTCGCTGTAGCGGTCGAGCAGGCCCGGTTGATCCAGCGTGATGACCTGCACGCCGTCAGTCGGCAGCGATGCCAGCAAAGCATCCTGGGTCAGCAGCAAGGTGATGCCGCTGTCCTCGATCATGTAGGCCAGACGTTCCTGCGGGTACTCCGGATCGAGTGGTACGTAGGCACCACCGGCCTTGAGAATCGCCAGCAGCGCGACGACCATTTCTACCGAGCGCAGCGCGCAAACACCGACCAGACTGTCGGCCCGCACGCCTTGCTCACGCAACAGATGCGCGAGGCGGTTGGCCCGGGCATCCAGTTCGGCGTAGCTCAGGTTCTGCTCGCCAAAGACCAGCGCAGGCGCATTCGGCGTGCGCGTAACTTGCGCCTCAATCAGTTGGTGGATGGGTGTTTCGGTCGGATAGACCGCGTGGACGTTGTTCCAGTCATGCACCAGCGTGTGTTGTTCATCCGCTTCCAGCAGCGGCAATTCGCCGACGCGTTGCGCCGGATCGGCGACCATGGCCGAGAGCAAGCGCAACCAATGGCGGGCCATGCGTTCGATGGTTGAAGCCTCGAACAAGTCGCTGGCGTACGTCAGCGCCGCGTGCAACTTGCCGCCCTTCTCATAGGTATCGAGGGTCAGGTCGAACTGGGTGGTGCGGCTCTGCCAGTCGAGGCTGTCGAGCACCAGGCCGGACGCCGTGCTGAGGCTGGCAATATCGGCCACTTGCGGCTGGTGGTTGTACATCACCTGGAACAACGGCGTGTGACTGAGGCTGCGCTCCAGTTTCAGCGCTTCGACCAGTTGCTCGAACGGCAAATCCTGATGCGCCTGAGCGCCAAGCGCGGTTTCCTTGATCGCGCGCAGCAGGTCATCGACCCGCGTCTGCCCGTCCAGTCGGGTGCGCAGCACCTGGGTGTTGACGAAGAAGCCGATCAGCCCTTCGATTTCGCCACGGTTACGGTTGGCAATCGGCACGCCGACACGGATGTCGCTCTGGCCGGTGTAGCGATGCAGCAGCGCGTTGAAGGCACCGAGCAACAACATGAATAAAGTGACCTGGTGCTGCTGCGCGGTGTTGCGCAGCTGTTCGGCCAGTTGCCCATCAATGGCGAATTCGTAACGGGTGCCGCGATAGCTCGGCATCGCCGGGCGGGCATGATCCAGCGGCAGCTCCAGCACCGGGTGTTCGTCGCCCAGTTGTGCTTGCCAGTAATCGAGCTGGCGCGCCTGTTCGCCCGCTTCGAGCCAGCGGCGCTGCCACAAGGCGTAGTCGCTGTACTGGATCGGCAACGCGGCCAGTTGCGGCTGCTGGCCGGCATCGAACGCGTCGTAGCAACGAATGAATTCGTCTATCAGCACGTTCATCGACCAGCCATCGGAGACGATGTGGTGCAGGGTCAGCAGCAGAACATGTTCCTGCTCGGCGAGCTTGAGCAAGGTCACCCGCAGCAACGGGCCGACGGCCAGATCGAACGGCAATACCGATTGCTGTTCGGCGGCCTGCACCACGGCCTGTTCACGCTCACTGGCTGGCAGCGCGCTGAAATCTTCATGGCTGATCATCAGTGGCGCCGTGGCCGGCACCTGCAACAGGCTGTCGTCAGCCTGGCGCTGGAAGACTGTGCGCAGGGTTTCGTGCCGCTCGACCAGGCTGGCGAAAGCTTGCTCCAGCGCGCCGAGGTTTAGGCGACCGCTCAGGCGCACAGCGCCCGGCAGGTTATAGGCGCCGCTGTGCGGATCGAGTTGCCAGAGAAACCACATGCGTCGCTGCGCGTAGGACAGCGCTTGGCGATCCTCCGCCTCGATCCCGGCCGGAATCGGAAACCGGGCAAAATCCACGCCCTCCTTTTGCAGCGCCGCGAGGAACATCTGGCGCTTTTCCAGGGGCAACCCGATAAACCGGCGAGCAAGTTTCAAGGAGTCTTCAGCATTCATTTCTCAGCATCCGGATCAGTAGGCAGGAAGCACAAAGGCACGTCATCCCTATAAAACGAATGCAGACCGGAAAAATTAGCGAATGAGAACAACTGTCAGGTGGGGCTATGCGGGGTTTGAGACATGTGCAAATCATTGTGGGAGCGAGCCTGCTCGCGAACGCGGTGTGTCAGGCGCCATCTATATTGGCTGACACGGCGCATTCGCGAGCAGGCTCGCTCCCACAGGGGTTTTCGGTGTTCAGGCGGTTGCGGCCATGGCATGCCGGCGATGATGCACATCGAGCTGATCCTTGATCACCTTCAGCACCTTCGCTTCATGCTCATGAATAAAGAAGTGCCCGCCCGCGAGCATATCCACCGAGAAACTGCCGCGGGTCTCCTTGCTCCAGCCGATCAATTGCTCGGTGGTGGCACGATCAGCCTTGCCGCCGAGCACATGCACCGGGCAGTTGAGCAGCGGTCGCGCCAGCGGTTCGAACTTGCCGCACAGTTGAAAATCCGCGCGCAGGATCGGCAGGGTCAGGCTCATCAGCTCTTCGTTGGCCAGCACTTCTTCGCTGGTGCCATTGAGCGTGCGCAGTTGTTCGATCAGCTCGGCGTCGGTCTTGGGGTCGGCAAAGCCGCGATCGTAATCGGCACGCAGGGTTGGCGCCGCCGTGCCGGAAGCGAACATCGCCACCGGCTCCGGACAACCCAGCGCACGCAAGGCATGAGCAATTTCGCAGGCCAGCAACGCGCCAAGGCTGTGGCCGAACAGCGCATAAGGTGCGTTGAGTGTCGGACGCAATTCCTTGGCCAGTTGCATCGCCAGCCCACGCATGTCGGTGTGCAGCGGCTCACCAAAACGTGCGCCACGTCCCGGCAGCTCAACCGGTTGCAAGTGTAGCCACTGCGGCAGTTTCGACCGCCAGCGACTATAGACCATGGCACTGGCGCCGGAGTACGGCAGGCACAGCAGGGTCAGCTTGGTCACCACGCTTTCCTCGAAAAATTCATCTGTAGAGAGAGACGGATCCCGCGCCAGGCAAATTAGTCATCGACCGGTAAATTCCCCCAACAGGTGCTCGTTAACTGTTCAGGCCAAAACCAATAATGAGGGATCACCGTGGACCTGCAGAGCATCCTGGGCAAACTGTTCGCCAATGCCGGCGCCGTCGGCATCGAAGGCGTTTTTCAATTCGTGTTTGGTCCGCAGCAGGCCTACTGGTCCGAGGTCAAGGCCAGCAGCCGCACCGTGCCCGGACGCCACGCCAGCCCGGACGTGACCATTGAAGTCGCCGAGCGCGATTTCCTCGGGATCATGAGCGGCATGGCCAACGTCGAAGAGCTGTTCGCCAGCGGGCGCCTGAAGATCGGCGGCAACATGGGCCTGGCAACGATGCTGCCGCAGATCATCGAGCATGCGATGCACGGCCGCGCCGTGGCGGAAAAAGTCGACATGAACAAGCGCTACCCGACCCCGCCGCGCTTCAGTGAAAAACTCACTGCCGGCCTGCCAACCCAAAGCAGCATCGAACGTCTTGCGCGCAGCGAACTGTCGGTCACCGAGTTCAAAAGCCGCTATCTGCCCAATGGCATTCCCGTGGTGATCAGCAATGCGTTGCAGGACTGGCCACTGTTCAAGCTCAGCCGTGAACAATCGCTGGTGCATTTCGCCGAACTGCAAGGCATTACCCGCCATGGCGACTACGTGAAGAAAACCTTCTCCACCGAACGTGATTTTCGCTCTACCTCGATGGCCGACTTCATCGCCTCGCTGGACCAACCGGCGGTCAAGGGCGCCGATGGCGAGCCGCCAGCGTATATGGGCAACAACATCCTGCCGGCGCAGCTGATGCAACAGATCAAATACCCGGCCTACTTCGACGCCTCGTTATTCATCCCGCCGCGTATCTGGATCGGGCCGAAAGGCACGTTGACGCCGTTGCATCGTGACGACACCGACAACCTCTTCGCGCAGGTCTGGGGGCAGAAGAAATTCACCCTCGCCGCGCCGCATCATCGTGAAGCCTTGGGCACCTGGTCGACGGCGCCCAAGGGCGGTCTGGATGGCTGCGATTTCAACCCCGATGCGCCGGACTACGAGCGCTTCCCCGCCGCTCGGGACGTGACCTTCTTGCGCGTAACGCTGGAGGCCGGGGATTTGCTGTTCCTGCCGGAGGGCTGGTTCCATCAGGTGGAGTCGGTGTCGACATCACTGTCAGTGAATTTCTGGGTGAATTCGGGACGGGGCTGGTAACACTGCAAATCCTGTGGGAGCGAGCCTGCTCGCGAAAGCCATTTCACATTCAATCTGAATGTTGCCTGACACACCGCTTTCGCGAGCAGGCTCGCTCCCACAATGGAAATTTCATTTCAGATGGCGGTAACTCTGTACCGCCGAACCCAGCACCACCGCCCCGGCCGCAATCGCCAGCCAGAACCCGCTACGGGCGCCGAAGGCATCCACCAGCCAGCCGGAACCCGCAGCCCCCATCGCCACGCCGATACTCAAACCGGTGACCAGCCAGGTCAGGCCTTCAGTCAGTTTGGCTGGTGGCACGATGCGCTCGATCAACGCCATCGCCACAATCAGCGTCGGCGAGAAGAACAGTCCGGCAATGAACACGGCCAGCGACAAGCCAAAAATATTGCTCGCCAGCAACAGCGGTAACGTCGTCACCGCCGTCGCCACGCCGCCGTACAGGAACAACTGCGGCAATGGCAATTTCGAGCGCATCGCACCGAAGGCTATGCCGGCCAGGCACGAACCGATGGCGTACACGGACAACACAATGCTCGCTGCCGCCGGTTGCCCTTGCTGCTGGGCAAACGCGACGCTGACCACATCAATCACACCGACGATGATGCCCATGGCAATCATCAACGCCAGCAGTAGCTGAATGTCCGTCGATGCAATGATCGAACCCTGATGATGCGACTCCTGCGGATGCACTGCCGGCTCGGTGCTGCGCTGGGCGACGAACGCCGTGACACCAATCGCGAGCGCCAACAACGCCGCCAACGGCCCGGCCTCAGGAAACACCGCCACGCACAACCCCACCGACAGCGGCGGACCGACAATAAAACAGACCTCATCAAGCACCGATTCCAGCGCATACGCGGTCTGTAATTGCGGCTGGCCACGATAGATCTCGGTCCAGCGTGCGCGCACCATCGCCGACATGCTCGGCATGCAACCGGCCAATGCGGCGAAAATGAACAGCGTCCAGGTTGGTGCCTGCAAGCGGGTGCAGAGCAGCAACATCAACAGTGCCCCGCCGCCGATCAACGCCGATACCGGCAGAATCCGCCCCTGACCGAAGCGGTCCACCAGCCTTGAAACCTGCGGCGCACAAAACGCCGTGGCGAGCGCAAACGTCGCCGCCACGCCACCAGCCAAAGCGTAGCCACCCTTCAACTGAGAAAGCATGGTGATCACACCGATACCGGTCATGGAGATCGGCATGCGCGCGATCATCCCGGCCAGCACAAAATTGCCTGCGCCGGGGGCGGAGAACAGTTCGCGGTAGGGGTTTGCCATGGACTGCAGCCTCATCAAGGGCCGCCAAGTTGCCATAGGCTCGGGGGGCGTGGAAGCGCGCAATTGTTGGTGGAATGTGAAGGCCTGAAATGCAAATGAAGCCAGTACCGTTTTTTCACACTTGAAGCTTCAGCCGCCTGCTGTTGGCAACGCAACCATTCGTCGCAAATCATGCGTACCTGTCAGACCTGACAGGTGCATCGTTCCCCAACAAAGCGCATTCATATACCCAACGTTACCCATGCAGGAACTCGCAGGTTGAGAACATTGCTCAGACCCGACGACTGCATCCAGTGTCCCGAGGCAAGCGGCGTAAAAGGAGCAGACCATGAATCGCCCCACCTTCACGGCACAACCACGCAGCGCCGTTTCGCCCTTTGTCGTGCGCAGCCTTTTCTGTCCTTCCCCGACACGCATTGATGAGGCGCTGGGCCAGGAAGTCAACGAGCGTCTTATGACGTGGATACCGAGCGTGGGTATCTTTGCCGGTAAACACGAAAAACTGCGCGCCAGTGACTTCGGTCGCTACGCGATGTTGTGCCACGCCGACACGGACGATCCGGACAGGTTACTGCTCGCTGCGCAATGTTTCGCGGCACTGTTCGCCGTGGATGACCATTATTGTGACGACCTATCGCTCGGTGGCCGCCCCGAGAAAGTGGCCGAAATGCTGTCGTTCGCCATTACGGCAATCGATCCGGTGTATTTGCCTGCGCCTTTCGATGAAGAACTTTCGCAACAACAAACGTGCGACCCGGTAATCAGGGGCTTGCTGTCTTACATGAAACGCGTGGGGCAATTCTCCACCCCATCACAAGTGGCTCGAGTACGGCAAATCACCATTGCCATGTTTGTCACCATGGCTGCCGAAGCCCCGTGGCGTATCTACGGTACCCAACCCACCATCGCCGAATATCTGGCCAGCCGACAGGTCAACAGTTTCTGGCCTTGTCAGGTTCTGATTGATGTTATTGGTGGCTACGAAGTACCCGCCAACCTGTATTCCCACCCACAGATTCATCGCATCAGCGCCTTGGCGGCACTGGCCACGACTTTGGTCAATGACTTGTATTCCGCGTACAAGGAGCACCTCAAGGAAACGGGAGACTTCAAGCTTCCCTACCTTCTGGCGTCCAGACATCACTGCTCGCTGCAAGAGGCCATCGATAAGGCGGCGGATATTCATGATGCCGTCATGCAGGAATACTCAACGCTCGAAAAGCAACTGCTGAACAATGCCGCACCTTTGACCAAACGCTATTTGAAGGGCTTGACCACTTGGGTGGCGGGTAATCTGGAATGGCATAAACACAGTGCGCGCTACCACATCTGAATGGTCGCTATAAAACGCTCAACTGCCTCACAGCGCATTTGGGCCAGGAGGGTGTAGAGAATTTTCACTGAACTCTCGCCTGCGCTGGCCAGTCAGCTATTGAAGACAAAGCTTCAGGCCCAGACACTCATGCAGATCTCCCTTACCCGCCAGGTAGCCCTGATCACCGGCGCCAGTTCTGGCATCGGTCACGCCGCCGCCAAGGCCCTTGCGGCTGCCGGCGCTGCAGTGGTCATCAACTACAACCGACAGGCCGAACCTGCCGAAGCACTTGCCCGGCAGATCGTCGCCGACGGTGGCCAGGCCATCGCCATCCGCGCCGACGTATCAAAGGAAGACGAGGTTGAACGGCTGTTCGCCGAAACCCTCGATGCCTTCGGCTCACTGGATATTCTGGTGGCCAACTCGGGTATGCAAAAAGACGCGCCCGCTGTGGATATGTCGCTGGACGACTGGAACGCGGTGATCGGCGTCAACCTCACCGGCCAATTCCTCTGCGCCCGCGCCGCCCTGCGGATCTTCAATCGCCAAGGCGTTCGTGAAGGCGTGTCCCGCGCGGCCGGCAAGATCATCCACATGAGTTCAGTGCACCAGCGCATTCCCTGGGCCGGGCACGTCAACTATGCAGCGTCCAAGGGTGGCGTCGATCAGTTGATGCAGACCCTCGCGCAGGAAGTCAGCCATCAACGCATCCGCATCAATGGCATCGCGCCGGGGGCGATTCGCACGGCGATCAATAAAGACGCCACCGAAGGCGCTGCCGGCGAAAAGCTGCTTGATCTGATTCCCTACGGGCGTATCGGCGACGCGGAAGACGTCGCCAACGCCGTGGTCTTTCTCGCCTCGGATGCTGCCGACTACATCGTTGGCACCACCCTGTTCATCGACGGCGGCATGAGCCTCTATCCGGAGTTTCGCGGCAATGGCTGAGCATCACCTGGAACGACAAAGCCCGATCGACGCCCACGGCATTATCGGCGACATGCGCAGTGCAGCGCTGGTCAATGATCGCGGCAGTGTCGATTTTTTCTGCTGGCCGGAGTTCGACAGCCCGTCGATTTTCTGTTCGTTGCTGGATACCCCCGACGCGGGGATTTTCCAGTTGGCGCCGGACTTGCCCGACGCGCGCCGCGAGCAGATCTATCTGCCCGACACCAATGTTCTGCAAACCCGCTGGCTGAGCGAGCGGGCGGTGGTGGAAGTCACCGATCTGCTGCCTATCGGAGACAGTGACGATGCCCTGCCGCTACTGATGCGGCGGGTTCGCGTAGTGAGCGGGTCGGCGACTTTCACGATGCGCTGCGCCGTGCGCCACGATTACGCCCGAGCCGACACCCGAGCAGAGATGGATCAACAAGACGTGACGTTCAGCGCTGCCGGCCAACCGTCACTGCGCCTGGCCTCGGACCAGCCGATGCAGATCGACGCGCAAGCGGCGGTGGCGCAATTCACGCTCAAGCAAAATGAAACGGCGGCGTTCATGCTCGGTGCCACCGATGATCCTCGATTCGCCGAAGGCGCCGGACACTTGTGCATGGAACGCACGCTGAAGTTCTGGCGCGACTGGATCGGTCAATCGATTTACCGCGGCCGCTGGCGGGAAATGGTCAACCGCTCGGCCCTCGCGTTGAAACTGCTGACATCGCGAAAACACGGCGCGATTCTCGCCGCCGCCACCTTCGGTCTTCCGGAAACACCGGGTGGCGAGCGCAACTGGGATTATCGCTACACATGGATCCGCGATGCCTCGTTCACGGTGTACGCGTTCATGCGCCTGGGCTTTGTCGGCGAGGCCAACGCCTACATGGGCTGGTTGCGCGGGCGGGTCAGCGACTGCTGTGGCCAGCCGATGAAACTGAATATTCTCTACGCCATCGACGGTCGCCAGGAATTGCCGGAAACCGAACTGGATCATCTGTCCGGACACGGCGGCGCAAAACCGGTGCGCATCGGCAACGGCGCGTACGAGCAGATCCAGCTCGACATCTTCGGCGAGCTGATGGACGCGGTGTATCTGGTCAACAAATATGGCGACGCGATTTCCCACGAAGGCTGGAAACACGTGCGCGAAGTGGTCGATCAAGTCTGTGAGACCTGGCAGACCAAGGATGTAGGCATTTGGGAAATGCGCGGTGAACAGCACCACTTTCTGCATTCTCGACTGATGTGCTGGGTGGCGCTTGACCGGGCGATTCGACTGGCCTCGAAGCGCTCGCTGCCGGCACCGTTCGCCCAGTGGGACCAGACCCGACAGGCGATTTACGCCGACATCTGGGACAATTTCTGGGATGAAGAGCGCGGGCATTTCGTCCAGTACAAGGGCGGCACCGCACTCGACGGTTCGATGCTGTTGATGCCACTGGTGCGTTTCGTCAGCGCCAAGGATCCACGCTGGCTGTCGACCCTTGAAGCCATCGAAAAGACCTTGGTGCGCGACGGCATGGTTTATCGCTATCGCAATGACGACAGCAATATCGATGGCCTGGCCGGCACCGAGGGCGCGTTTGCCGCGTGTTCATTCTGGTACGTCGAATGCCTGGCTCGCGCGGGGCAGGTTGAAAAAGCCCATCTGGAGTTTGAGCAATTGCTGCGTTATGCCAACCCGCTGGGCCTCTATGCAGAGGAATTCGACAGCCATGGTCGACACTTGGGCAATACACCGCAAGCGCTGACACATCTGGCGTTGATCAGTGCGGCGAGTTTTCTGGATCGGCGCTTGAGCGGGGAAAAGAGTGAGTGGCAGCCGTAATGTTCGCTAGAGGCTGTAGGAAATAGCCCATAAAACGATGACTTTGTAGGATCCCTGTGGCGAGGGTATTTATCCCTGCTCGGCTGTGCATTAGCCCCCAAACCATCCAACTCATTCATCCAGAAGTACCGGGGCTTCTGACTTTGGGGCCGCTGCGCAGGCCAACGGGGATAAATCCCCTCACCACAGTTGGACACACCTGCGGACTACAGCGGTTCAACATCCCCCCTGTCATCCCTACCCCGCAACTCGCAGTCACACCCGGAAATACCCTGTTGCCAGCTGTTACATCCGCCCCTACCATCCACCGCAACGGGCACAGCGGAGCTGTCCAATAAAACCCGAATTCAAGGAACCAGAATGAGCCAGCACGTCCAGCGCACCATCGACACGCCCCTTCGCAGCGGCCTGACCCGCACCCAACTCTGGGAAGCCGCGGACAAAGGCCTGATCAAATGCTGGGAAATCGGCCGCCAGCGCGCCACCCGCTTCCCCGACCTCGCGCAAAAATGTCTGGCCGGCGAACTGCCCGTGCTTGGCTGGAAAGGTGGTGTGAGCCGCAGCCTGAAAAAAAACGAAAAATATGGCTCGCTGAAATATCTGGCGCAATGGCAGGGGTTACGTGGGGAGGATCTGGATATCGACTTGAGCAGCGAACGTTCGCTGACCTGTTCGCGGACGAAGATGCTGGTGACGTTTACCCCGGATCGGAGCAAGTATTTCAATCAGGTGGCGGAAGCCGAGGCTTAGCCGTGCGGAAGTCCGGTCGGTAGCAACCCGGGTACAGCGCGCACACGCCGTACTGGGCATCCAGATCGGCCATGTGCTGGTAAAACTGCTCAATCTCCCAGAACGTCTCTTCCGCGACGGTCATCAGGTAGAAGTAACTGAGTTGATGATCGTTCGGCAGCACTAATGGAAACTCTGGAAGCGCGTCCATCCGCGGTGCATGGGCCAGAGCCGCTAGCATGGGCGTCGGAGCCTGGGACAACTGCTCGAAGTACTTCTCTTTGTACGCCGCCAGACCGACGGCTTCGCCCTTGGCCCTGGCATCGATCAGTTGCGCGAGGTTTGCGCGGCGCTGCTGCCAGTACGCGGCTGGCAGGTCGACATTCATTTGTTGCTTATGTTTGGCCAAAGCTTCGTCTGCTGAGACTTGGCGCTTTGGTTCGCCCGGCTCGGCGGCAGCTCGTGCTTCGAGTTCCTTGAACGACAGCATGATCGTCGACTTGGCAAACATGCGCTCCATCAGTTCACGGCGTTGCGGGGTATCCGGCAGTGACGGGGGCGGCGAGGCACAACCGGCCAGCATTCCGACGAGTACCAGCAGAGCAAGCAGCGGTTTGAGTGACATGCATCGTCCTTGAAGTCGGTCGGCAGAATTAGCTGCGCAGTTTATCTGAACCCGAAGAAGCCCCGCTGGAAACCCTCAAGGCATGACCGGATCGGTTGCAGCGCTGACCGAAAACCGCTCGCGATAGGCTTGCGGCGTCACGCCAATCGCCCGCAGGAAACTGCGGCGCAAGGTTTCTTCACTGCCAAACCCGCAATTGGCCGCAATGCGTTTGACCGGTAAACCAGTGTCGCTGAGCAATCGCCGGGCGGTTTCGACGCGGATCAGTTCGATGGCCCGCGCCGGAGTTTGACCGGTGTCGGCGCGGTAGTGGCGGACGAAGCTGCGTTCGCTCATGCCCGCCTGCTCGGCCAGGGTCGGGACGCCGAGGTCGCAGGTGAGGTTCTCGGCGATCCACGCATGTAACTCATCAAAACGATTGCCCTGATTCTGCAACGACAAGGTCACGCTGAATTGCGATTGCCCGCCCGGGCGTTTGAGGAACACCACCAGATGGCGGGCGACGTCCAAGGCGATGTCGCTGCCCAGATCCTCTTCAACCATCGCCAGTGCCAGATCGATGCCAGCGGTGACACCCGCCGAGGTCCATACCGGGCCGTCGGTGATGAAAATCGGATTGGCCTCGACCTGCAGTTTCGGATGTTGCTGCGCCAATTGTTCGCAACGGGTCCAGTGGGTGACGACGCGACGACCGTCGAGCCAGCCACTGGCCGCGAGCAAAAATGCCCCGGTGCACACTGACGCTACGCGCCGACATTTCGCCGCATGTTCGCGCACCCAATCCACCAACGCCACATCTTCGGCGGCAGGATAAATGCCCCAGCCACCGGCGATGATCAGCGTGTCGCTGGGCTCCAGCGGTAGCGGTTCGGCCAATACCGCCAGCCCCGCCGAGGACATCACCGCCCCGCCCTCGCTGGCAATCACCGACGGCGCATAGGGCACGGACAAACCGCGTTGACGACAGAGGTCATTGGCCGAGGCGAACACCTGCAACGGTCCGGTGACATCGAGTATCTGCATATTGGCAAACGCGAGTACGTGGATGGCTTTGGGCATTTGGCGTAATTCGTGGGGTTATTGGCGTATGCGCCAGAACCTACGCGCCTACAGTGAAGCCGTCCACCCTTTTTCATGGAGCAAGAACAATGACGCTGCAGATCGGTTTTTTGTTGTTTCCACAGGTTCAGCAACTCGACCTGACGGGTCCCTATGACGTGCTCGCCTCGCTGCCGGGCGTGCAAGTACATCTGATCTGGAAGGATTTGATGCCGGTCACCGCCAGCACCGGTCTGCTGCTGAAACCGACCACCACGTTCGAGGATTGCCCGTGCCTGGACGTGATCTGCATTCCCGGTGGCGGCGGTGTCGGGCCGTTGATGGAAGACGCGCAGACGCTGGACTTCATCAAACGCCAGGCTCTTCAAGCGAAGTATGTGACCTCGGTGTGCACCGGTTCGCTGGTCCTTGGCGCGGCGGGCCTGCTGCAAGGCAAACGCGCGACCACGCACTGGGCGTATCACGATCTGCTGCCGACACTGGGCGCGATTGCGGTGAAGGATCGGGTGGTGCGTGACGGCAATCTGTTTACCGGTGGCGGGATTACGGCGGGGATCGATTTTGCCTTGGTGCTGGCGGAAGAGTTGGTGGGTGCTGACGCGGCGCAACTGATCCAGTTGCAATTGGAATATGCTCCGGCGCCACCGTTCAACGCAGGCAGCCCGGAGACTGCGCCGGGTGCGATTGTCGATGAAGCACGTTTACGTGCAGCGCCATCGCTGAAGCTGCGTACGGAAATTACCGAGCGTGCTGCCGCGAAACTTAACCTGCACTAGATCCAATCCCTACATAAATCCCCTGTGGGAGCGAGCCTGCTCGCGAAGACGGCGGATCAGTCGACATTGATGTTGTCTGACCCACCGCTTTCGCGAGCAGGCTCGCTCCCACAATGGGTTTTGTGTGCGGCCTCGGGTTTGTTTGCCGTCCCCACTTCCCGCCACACCTTCACTTGTCCCCACGCCCCCACCCGTGTAGAAAGCCCCTCCACACATTCTGCACAGGGACTTTCGATGAAGGCTTTGCCATGGCTCTATCTGGCGCTTCTCAGCCTCGGTTACGGATGGGCGCTGAGCTACGGCCACCTCGGTTGGCTGGCGTTGATCTCCGTTGGATTACTGGTGTTCGCCGGTTTTGCCGTGCGCCAACAACAGGTGCCGGTCGCACGGTTTCTCGGCCATGGCCTGTTCATCGTGCTGGCCTTGGCGCTGGCGTTGCACTGGTTGCCGGGGTTTGCCAACGGGCGCGCCATCGATCTGCAGCGCTTCACCGACAATGCCGTGCCGTTCTCGATGTATCTGAATCTCGATAAACCGCTGATTGGCTTCTGGTTGCTACTGGTCTGCCCGTGGATTGTCGGGCGCCGTTCATTGCGTCTGAGCGTCTACGCCACCGCCCTCGCCCTGACGCTGAGCGCGATGCTGGCCCTTGGCGGTGCGCTGTTGCTTGGCGTAATCGCCTGGGCGCCGAAGTGGCCGGATCAGGCATGGTTGTGGGTGCTGAATAACCTGCTGCTGGTGACACTGGTCGAGGAAGCGCTGTTTCGCGGCTATATACAGGGCGGCCTCAGCCACCGCTTCAAACACCTGCCTTACGGTGAAAACCTCGCCCTGCTGCTGGCCTCGTTGCTGTTTGGTCTGGTGCATGCCGGCGCGGGCTGGACTTGGGTGTTGCTGGCAGGCCTGGCGGGTGTCGGCTATGGTCTGGCCTACCGTTTCGGCGGACTCGGCGCGGCGATCGCCACGCATTTCGGCCTGAACCTGCTGCACTTCGGCCTGTTCACCTATCCGATGCTCGCCGGCTGAAGCAAGCGCCGTTTTGCGACGCCGTGCTGATTATTGAAAAAAAATTTCAATAAAAAGCTGTCACCGCCGACAACCTTTCAAAGCCTTGCGGATTGAAAAACCATGCGTAACAACCAGCCCATTACACAACGCGAACGGACTTTCCCGGCTCAGCAGCGGTTGATCTCCACAACTGATGCCAAGGGCGTGATCACCTACTGCAACGACGCTTTCGTCGAGATCAGCGGGTTTTCGCGTGAAGAGCTGATCCGTGCACCGCACAACCTGGTCCGTCACCCAGACGTCCCGGCGGCGGTGTTTTCGCACATGTGGGGCACATTGAAACAAGGCTTGCCATGGATGGGCATTGTCAAGAATCGCTGCAAGACCGGTGACCATTACTGGGTTAACGCCTATGTAACACCGGTGTTCGACGGCAATCAGGTGGTCGGTTACGAGTCGGTGCGGATCAAACCCACCGCCGAGCAGATCCGCCGTGCCGAAGCGCTCTACCAACGCATCAACCAAGGCAAGTCGGCGATCCCTTCCAGCGATAAATGGCTGCCGGTTCTGCAAGACTGGCTGCCGTTCATTCTGGTCAGCCAACTGAGCTTCGTGATCGGCGCGACGCTGAACTCGCAGTGGGGCTTTGCTCTGGCTGCCGGTTTGTCGGTACCGCTGGGCCTGATGGGTCTGCAATGGCAACAACGCGGGCTTAAACGCCTGCTGCGCCTGGCCGAGCAGACCACCTCCGACCCGCTGATCGCGCAGATGTACACCGACAGCCGTGGCGCCCAAGCGCGTCTGGAAATGTCGATCCTCAGCCAGGAAGCACGCCTGAAAACCTGCCTGACCCGCCTGCAGGACACCGCCGAACACTTGACCGATCAGGCCAAGCAATCCGACCGACTGGCACACAGCAGCTCGACCGGCCTGGAACGTCAGCGGGTGGAAACCGAACAGGTCGCCACCGCCGTCAACCAGATGGCCGCGACTACTCAGGAAGTGGCCAGCCACGTGCAGCGCACTGCTGACGCCACTCAGGAAGCCAATCGCCTGACCGGTCGCGGCCGTGACATCGCCGGGGAAACCCGCGAAGCCATTCAGCGTTTGTCCGTGGTGGTTGGGGAAACCGGTCTGACCGTGACCCAACTGGCCAAGGACAGCGACGAAATCGGCGGCGTGGTCGACGTGATCAAAGGCATCGCCGACCAGACCAACCTGCTGGCGCTGAACGCAGCGATTGAAGCCGCGCGTGCCGGTGAGATGGGCCGTGGTTTCGCGGTAGTGGCCGATGAAGTTCGCCAACTGGCGCAACGCACCAGTGAATCGACCGGGCAGATTCACGCCCTGATCGCCAAGTTGCAGCAGACGGCTTCGAGTGCCGTACAGACCATGGAAGCCGGGCATCGTCAGGCCGAAGAAGGTGTAGCGCGAGTGCTCGAAGCGGATCAGGCGTTAGTCGGCATCAGTGAAGCGGTGGCCAACATCACCGACATGACCACGCAGATTGCTGCGGCGACGGAAGAGCAAAGTGCGGTGGCTGAAGAGATCAGCCGCAACATCAGCAATATTTCGGAGTTGGCGGATCAGACGTCGGAACAGGCGCATAACTCGGCGTTGCTGAGTGAAGAGCTGACCAAGACGGCGAATACGCAGTACTCGTTGGTGGAGCGGTTTAACCGCTGATTGAACTGGCGATAACAAAAAACCCGGATGGCGAGAGCTTCCGGGTTTTTTGTTGCCTGTATGAAATGGACGTTGTTGGGCAGGCCGCTTTCGCGAGCAGGCTCGCTCCCACAGGGGATTGTCGTCGGACAAAAAACTGTGGTCCCGAGCAGTTCCAATGTGGGAGCGAGCCTGCTCGCGAAGAGGCCATAACAGCCAGAGAAATTACTGAGGCAACTTCAGCTTATCCAGCAATCGATTGACCAACAGTTCGTTGAGCATGATCACCTGTTGCAGCGCCAGCAACGGTTTGCGCTCCGGGCCGCCTATTGAGTTGGCGATGTTGCCGGCCATGGCATGGGCGTATGAAAGCGACTCGCTCGCCTCGACCAGTAGGGTTTCGTCATCCAGCGTGGGGTCGACGAGATAGACGGGGCGAAATTTTGGCGAGCTTGGTGGAGCACCCAGTGCTTCGGGTCTGAGGTAGTAGTCGAGGGCGCGATCGGTTGCTTCTTTTGTCTTTTGAGACTCAAGCGCTGGGTCGTGAGGGGTTGGGTCTGTGCCCGGAGGGTTTGGCGTGGCTTTGAACATAAATATCTAATTCCTGAACAAGGGCCGCGACCGTTCTCTACTAAAAGAAGGGTGGCGGCTGTGCGCAGGTTAGTAGACCGGAGGAATTAGCAAGACCGGCGCGCTCGAAAGCGCCCTGAGCACAGCCACCATTGAGTACAGGCAGATGCGCCTGACTTAATGGGACCTATGCACTTACTAAAACCATACGGGCTACTAAACCCGACCACTGATGGGCAGTGGCAGGGAAACGATATAGCCCGAGCCATGGTCGTGTAAGCCGGCGGATTCTGGCGTACGCGTAGGTAACGGCGCAAGGTGTTGTAGGCCCCGTGGCGTAACGGGTTGTGTAATTTAAACGTGCTCACAAAATCATGTTTACGCACGGGAAATGGTGGACAGTGAGCGCTTCAAGTTTTTTATCGTGTCAGCGAAATAGCCCCTCACCCTAACCCTCTCCCAGAGGGAGAGGGGACTGACCGCGTGGAATGGAAGAGATACGCCGACGTGCGATACCGAGTCGAACTCAGATTCTGAAAGGCCCACAAATCAGCTCTATCTCCCTCCGGGAGAGGGCTGGGGTGAGGAAAAAATCCACCACAAATCCAAAGCCGACTACGCCCCGCTCTTCACCACTCAATAGGCCGAGTGTCAGCTCGCCTGCTTTTGATCTTGATCCACGGGCGACGTCGGAAGGCTGAGTGGAGGGATTGATCCGGGCGTGGGAGCGCAGCGACCGTTTGGCGCAGCCAAACACAGCGAGAGGAGGTGCAGCGAAGCAAACCGTAGGCGCTGCGCCCGGATCGATCCCGGAGCGAAGGAACCCCGAGCTTTAGCGAGCGGGCCGTACGTAGGAGCAAGCCTTTTTGGTTACTTTTTCGGCGTTTGGAAAAAGTGACCCGCCGTAAGGGCGGAACCCTAAGTGGCCGTTGCCGCAGGAATGGATATGTACCCAAAAAATATGTCGTTGCTGAAATCGATCCCCCTCACCCCAGCCCTCTCCCCCAAGGGGGCGAGGGGAAAGGGAGCAGATCTTCATGCAGTTCAAAATTTCAGCCCAGCTCGGTCAGTTGCTGAGAAACTCGGCTACTTTCTGCGCGGCGCTGGCCAAATGCTGTTCATGGGTAAAACCTGAAGCCTTGAGCGGTTTCAAATCATGATCCCCGGCCACCAGCCAAAAAACCTTGATACTCGGCGATAACGTATACGCCTCAACCGCCTCTCGATTGCCCAGCGCATCCCGCTCCCCTTGCACAATCAACGTCCGAGTCTGCAAGGAAGCCAAATGCTCAACCCGAGGCTTCTCCGGCTTCCCCACCGCATAAAACGGATACCCCAGACACACCAACGCATCGGCACCCAATTCGTCAGCCAAAAGACTCGCCATCCGCCCACCCATAGACTTCCCGCCAATGGCCAAACCCCCAGCGACATGACGCCGCACCTCGGCATACACCGCACGCCAGCATTCCTGCAATTTCCCCGCAGGATTCGGCGGCCGCTTCACCCCATCAACGCGCCGCTGCGCCATATAAGGAAACTCAAACCGCAACACATTCACCCCAAGCCCGGCAAGGCGCCCAGCCATATCCGTCATCCACTCGCTATCCATCGGCGCACCAGCACCGTGAGCAAGGATCAACGTCGCCGAAGCCTCACCACTGGCGGCGTCCCAAAGCCACCCATGATCCCGCACGCACTGCGCCCATTGATCCCCGTCAATACTGGCCTTGTGCTGTTTGTCCATGCTTGCCTCGCTTTTAGTCTGCCTATAACTCCAGACGAAGGATTCGCCGCGTGTCTTGCGCGCGCTCACTTCGGCTGAACCGTGGATGGGGAACCATGAACACTTCTATCAGTACCGCCTACAACTACAAGGTGGTCCGCCAATTCGCCATTATGACGGTGGTGTGGGGCATCGTCGGCATGGGGCTCGGGGTTTTTCTCGCGGCCCAATTGGTCTGGCCCGAACTCAACTTCAATTTGCCCTGGACCAGTTTCGGCCGCCTGCGCCCACTGCACACCAACGCGGTGATCTTCGCGTTCGGTGGCTGTGCGCTGTTCGCCAGTTCGTTCTACTCGGTGCAACGCACCTGCCAGACTCAGCTGTTTGCGCCGAAAATCGCCGCGTTCTGCTTCTGGGGCTGGCAACTGGTGATCCTGCTGGCGGCGATCAGCCTGCCGCTGGGTTACACCAGTTCCAAGGAATACGCCGAGCTGGAATGGCCGATCGACATCCTGATCACCATCGTCTGGGTCGCCTACGCCGTCGTGTTCTTCGGCACGATCATGCAGCGCAAGACCAAGCACATTTATGTGGGCAACTGGTTCTTCGGCGCGTTCATCATCACCGTGGCGATTCTGCACATCGTCAACAACCTTGAGTTGCCGGTGAGTTTCACCAAGTCGTACTCGGTGTACGCCGGTGCAACCGACGCGATGGTGCAATGGTGGTACGGCCACAACGCCGTAGGCTTTTTCCTCACCGCCGGTTTCCTCGGGATGATGTACTACTTCGTGCCGAAACAGGCCGAGCGCCCGGTGTATTCGTATCGCCTGTCGATCGTGCACTTCTGGGCGTTGATCACCCTGTACATCTGGGCCGGCCCGCACCACTTGCACTACACCGCGCTGCCGGACTGGGCGCAGTCGCTGGGCATGGTGATGTCGCTGATACTGCTGGCACCGAGCTGGGGCGGCATGATCAACGGCATGATGACCCTCTCGGGCGCCTGGCATAAGTTGCGCAGCGACCCGATCCTGCGCTTCCTCGTGGTCTCGCTGGCGTTCTACGGCATGTCGACCTTCGAAGGTCCGATGATGGCGATCAAAACCGTCAACGCCCTCTCCCACTACACCGACTGGACCATCGGCCACGTACACGCCGGCGCGCTCGGTTGGGTGGCGATGATCTCGATCGGCGCGCTGTACCACATGATCCCGAAAATCTTCGGCAAAGCGCAGATGCACAGCGTCGGCCTGATCAACGCGCACTTCTGGCTCGCGACCATCGGCACCGTGCTCTACATCGCATCGATGTGGGTCAACGGCATCGCCCAGGGCCTGATGTGGCGCGCGGTGAACGAGGACGGCACGCTGACCTATTCCTTCGTCGAAACCCTGGTGGCCAGCCACCCAGGCTTCGTCGTGCGGCTGATCGGTGGGGCGATCTTCCTCAGCGGCATGTTCCTGATGGCTTACAACACCTGGCGCACCGTGCGGGCCTCGCAGCCTGCTGATGTCGTCGCTGCCGCGCAGATGGCCTGAGGAGTCCGCCATGAAACACGAAACGATTGAAAAGAACGTCGGCCTGTTGATGTTGCTCATGGTGTTCGCCGTGAGCATCGGCGGCCTGACCCAGATCGTCCCGCTGTTCTTCCAGGACGTCACCAACAAACCGGTGGAAGGCATGAAGCCCTACACCGCGCTGCAACTGGAAGGCCGCGACATCTATATCCGCGAAGGCTGCGTCGGTTGCCACTCGCAGATGATCCGCCCGTTCCGCGCCGAAACCGAGCGTTACGGGCACTACTCGGTAGCCGGCGAAAGCGTTTGGGATCACCCATTCCTGTGGGGCTCGAAACGTACCGGGCCGGATCTGGCCCGGGTCGGCGCGCGTTACTCGGATGACTGGCACCGCGCGCACTTGTACAACCCGCGCAACGTCGTACCGGAATCGAAGATGCCGGCCTATCCGTGGCTGGTTACGCAAGCGGTCGACAGCAGCCACACCGAAACCAAGCTCAAGACCATGCGCACCCTCGGCGTGCCGTACACCGACGACGACATCAGCGGCGCGGTGGCCAGCCTCAAGGGCAAGACCGAAATGGACGCCCTCGTCTCCTACCTGCAAGTGCTCGGCACTGCGATCAAGAGCAAGAGGTGAACCATGGTCATTGAAATGAGTGCAGGCCTGATTCGCGGCCTCGGCACGGTAGTGGTGTTCGTCGCCTTCGTTGGTTTAACGCTTTGGGTGTTCAACCGCAAGCGCACCCCGGAATTCGCTGAAGCACGTCTGCTGCCGTTCGCCGACGAACCGCAAGCCGAAACAACCCAAGCAAATGAGACAAGGAGTACCCGGCCATGACCACCTTCTGGAGTACGTGGATCTGCGTACTGACCATCGGCAGCCTGATCGGCCTGACGTGGCTGCTGATCGGCACCCGCCGGGGCGAAACCAAGGGCAGCGTCGACCAGACCATGGGCCACAGCTTCGACGGCATCGAGGAGTACGACAACCCGCTGCCGCAGTGGTGGTTCATGCTGTTCGCCGGCACGCTGGTGTTTTCCGTGGGCTATCTGATCCTCTATCCGGGCCTGGGCAACTGGAAAGGCATCCTGCCGGGTTACGAGGATGGCTGGACCGGCGTGCACGAGTGGGAAAAGGAAATGAACAAGGCCGACGCCAGATTCGGGCCGATCTTCGCCAAGTTCGCCGCCATGCCGCTGGAAGAAGTGGCGAAGGATCCGCAGGCGCTGAAGATGGGTGGCCGCCTGTTCGCCTCCAACTGCTCGGTGTGCCACGGCTCCGACGCGAAAGGTGCGTTCGGCTTCCCTAACCTCGCTGACAGCGACTGGCGCTGGGGCGGCGACGCCGAAACCATCAAGACCACCATCATGGGTGGCCGGATGGCGGCGATGCCGGCCTGGGGCGAAGTGCTCGGCGAGGCCGGGGTGAAGAACGTTGCCGCGTATGTGCGTCACGAACTGGCCGGTCTGCCATTGCCCGCCGACAGCAAGGCAGACCTGCAAGCCGGACAGCAGGCGTTCAGCACCACGTGCGTAGCCTGTCATGGGGCAACCGGCCACGGCACTGAAGCCATGGGTGCGCCGAATCTGACGCACCCGGCCGGGTTTATCTACGGCACCAGCCTGACCCAACTCGAGCAGACCATTCGCCATGGTCGTCAGGGTCATATGCCGGCGCAGAACGAGCTATTGGGCAATGATAAAGTGCAATTGCTGGCCGCTTATGTGTACAGCCTGTCGCACGGATTGAATACAGAAAAACTGATTACTGAAGACAACAAGAAGTAATCATTGCGTACACCTCTGCCGCACCTTTCTCGGTGCGGCAGCATCCTGCCCCTTTGCGACGCATTGTCGCACCCCTTCACACCCTCTCCTTTCGGTTCCTCTGATTCAGGTCTACGCTTGCTCGATGCGGACTGGCTTGTGCCGGTTCCAGGTCAACGCTGACTGCTGTGTTCCGCGAACCGGCTGACTGATGTGGCCGCAAACGCCGGTAGATACCGGCTGTCGTGCCATTCACCGTCCGTCACCCGAACCGAGCGTTTGAACACACCCCGTTACAAGCGACCTGAACCCCTCGCTTTTTTCGTCCGCTGCGACATTTTGTCCGAGGCCGATTTTGTCCTTACGCGGCGCATGGAAAGGCCGCAGAATCAGCGTTGGAAAGCATTGACCCAGGTCATGGCGCGTTGCAATGACCCCCTGCTTTGCCCATACTTGCGGCCGAATTACATCCTAATAAAATACCCAAACCGTGGAACCTTAGAATGAGCACAGCAATCAGTCCGACTGCTTATAACTATAAGGTAGTCCGCCAGTTCGCCATCATGACGGTGGTCTGGGGGATCCTTGGCATGGGGCTCGGTGTTTTCATCGCCTCGCAACTGGTCTGGCCGGAATTGAACTTCGGTCTGCCGTGGACGAGCTTTGGACGCCTGCGCCCGTTGCACACAAACCTGGTGATTTTCGCCTTCGGTGGTTGTGCACTATTTGCCACTTCCTACTATGTCGTGCAGCGAACCTGCCAGACGCGACTGATCTCCGACAGCCTCGCGGCCTTCACCTTCTGGGGCTGGCAAGCGGTAATCGTCGGCGCGATCATTACCTTGCCACTGGGTTACACCACCACCAAGGAATACGCGGAACTGGAATGGCCGATCGCCATTTTGCTGGCCATTGTCTGGGTCACCTACGGTCTGGTGTTCTTCGGCACCATCACCAAGCGCAAAACCAAACACATCTATGTCGGTAACTGGTTCTACGGTGCTTTCATCGTCGTGACCGCAATGCTGCACATCGTCAACCACGCTTCCCTGCCGGTGAATCTGTTCAAGTCCTACTCCGCCTACTCGGGCGCGACCGACGCGATGATCCAGTGGTGGTACGGCCACAACGCCGTGGGTTTCTTCCTGACCACCGGCTTCCTGGGGATGATGTATTACTTCGTGCCGAAACAGGCCGAACGTCCGATTTACTCTTATCGCCTGTCGATCGTGCACTTCTGGGCACTGATCACCCTGTACATCTGGGCCGGCCCGCACCACCTGCACTACACCGCACTGCCGGATTGGGCACAATCGCTGGGCATGGCAATGTCGATCATTCTTCTGGCGCCAAGCTGGGGCGGCATGATCAACGGCATGATGACCCTGTCGGGCGCCTGGCATAAGTTGCGCACCGACCCGATCCTGCGCTTCCTCGTGGTCTCGCTGGCGTTCTACGGCATGTCGACCTTCGAAGGGCCGATGATGGCGATCAAGACCGTCAACTCGCTCTCGCACTACACCGACTGGACCATCGGCCACGTACACGCCGGCGCTCTCGGCTGGGTAGCGATGATCTCGATCGGCGCGATCTACCACATGATCCCGCGGCTGTTCGGCCGTGCGCAGATGCACAGTGTCGGCCTGATCAACGCGCACTTCTGGCTCGCGACCATCGGCACCGTGCTGTACATCGCTTCGATGTGGGTCAACGGCATCACTCAGGGCCTGATGTGGCGTGCCATCAACGACGACGGCACCCTCACCTACTCGTTCGTTGAAGCGCTGCAAGCCAGCCACCCGGGTTACATCGTTCGTGCCCTGGGCGGCGCTTTCTTCGCCAGCGGCATGTTCCTGATGGCTTACAACGTCTGGCGCACGGTGCGCGCCTCGAACCCGGTTGAAGCTGAAGCCGCTGCCCAGATCGCTGTCGTTGGAGCTCACTGATGAAGCATGAAGCTGTCGAGAAGAATATTGGCCTGCTGGCCTTCTTCATGGTCATCGCCGTCAGCATTGGCGGCCTGACCCAAATCGTTCCGCTGTTTTTCCAGGACGTCACCAACAAGCCGGTCGAAGGCATGAAGCCGCGTTCGGCACTGGAACTGGAAGGCCGCGACGTTTACATCGCCAACGGCTGTGTCGGCTGCCACTCGCAGATGATCCGTCCGTTCCGTGCTGAAACCGAACGCTATGGCCACTACTCGGTCGCCGGTGAAAGCGTCTGGGATCACCCGTTCCTGTGGGGTTCCAAACGTACCGGTCCGGACCTGGCCCGTGTCGGCGGTCGTTACTCCGATGACTGGCAACGTGCGCACTTGTACAACCCGCGCAACGTGGTGCCTGAGTCGAAAATGCCGGCTTACCCGTTCCTCGTGGAAAACAAGCTCGACGGCAAGGAAACCGCCAAGAAAATGGAGGTTTTGCGCACCCTCGGCGTCCCTTACACCGACGAAGACATCGCCGGTGCACAGGATGCCGTGAAGGGCAAAACCGAAATGGACGCGCTGGTGGCCTATCTGCAAGGCCTGGGCACCATCATCAAAAGCAAACGGTGAATCAGATGGATATCGGGATGATTCGTGGCCTGGGCACCGTTGTCGTGATGGTGGCCTTCATCGGTCTGGCGCTGTGGGTGTTCAGCCCCAAGCGCAAGTCGGAGTTTGAAGACGCGACCTTGTTGCCTTTTGCGGATGATCCCGAAGCCATCAAGCACGTCGAGCAAGCTTCTAGGAGTAACAAAGAATGACTACATTCTGGAGTCTGTACGTCACAGTCCTCAGTCTCGGTACGATCTTCGCCCTGACCTGGCTGCTGCTGTCGACCCGCAAGGGCCAGCGCAGCGAACAGACGGACGAGACGGTCGGGCACTCCTTCGACGGGATCGAGGAGTACGACAACCCGCTGCCTAAATGGTGGTTCATGCTGTTTGTCGGCACGATCATTTTTGCCTTGGGTTACCTGGTGCTGTACCCGGGCCTGGGCAACTGGAAAGGCCTGCTGCCGGGTTACAACTACCTCGATAACGACAAGCAGACCGCGTTCGCCAACGGCCAGACCGGCTGGACCGGCGTGCACGAGTGGGAAAAGGAAATGGCCCGCTCGGACGCGAAGTTCGGTCCGATCTTCGCCAAGTTCGCCGCCATGCCGATTGAAGAAGTGGCCAAGGACCCGCAAGCACTGAAGATGGGTGGCCGTCTGTTCGCCTCCAACTGCTCGGTGTGCCACGGTTCCGACGCCAAGGGTGCTTACGGCTTCCCTAACCTGACCGACGCCGACTGGCGCTGGGGCGGCGAACCGGAAACCATCAAGACCACCATCATGGGCGGTCGTCACGCGGTGATGCCGGCCTGGGCTGAAGTGATTGGTGAGCAAGGCGTTGCCGACGTGGCAGCGTTTGTCGTGACCAACCTGGATGGGCGCAAACTGCCGGAAGGCACCAAGGCTGATCCGGCCAACGGTGGCAAACTGTTCGCCGCCAACTGCGTGGCCTGCCACGGACCGGCCGGCAAGGGCACACCCGCCATGGGCGCGCCTGATCTGACCCACCCGGGTGCCTTCATCTACGGTTCGAGCTTCGCGCAACTGCAGCAGACCATCCGTTACGGCCGTCAGGGCCAGATGCCGGCGCAGGAACAGCTGCAAGGCAACGACAAGGTTCACCTGCTGGCGGCGTATGTTTACAGCCTGTCCCACGGTGAAAAAGCACCGGAAGCGAACGCCGAGTAAGGCCGACGCCTGAAACAACAAACGGCCCCGCCAATGAGAATTGGCGGGGCCGTTTTGTTTGCAGTCATTGATTGCGCGACCGGCGGTGATACTCAGCAGTTGTCACCTTTCGAGATAGGTAGTAACGCCGCTACAAATCTTCCTCAGGGAGGACGCCAGAATGGCCTGTTCATCTCGGCCATCACCCTGAAGGAACTGGAAACGGGCGTCGCCGGTGACGCGCAACACCGGCGAATTCAAATCCAGCGGCGTCGCGTTGATCAACCCCTGGGAGTGAAGACCCGCGGTCATATCTGGCAAATGAACTTCACTGGGCACGTCCGACGATAAGCGATAACGTCTGGACTCGCCTGCAGCGCGCAATTGAATACCCTGAATATTATCAAGCAAGGATGCTGAGCCGTGACCCAACAAAACGAAACCCTGAACACCGAAACCTCGAGCCCGGACGACGCCATCGTGCCACGGGCTGACACCGAAAATCCGAACAGGCAAAAGCGCTCCGTCAATGACGAAAGCACTGTCGACAGAAAAAGCGGCAGCGGTGGGCTCGACAGCCTTGGCGGTGGTCGACTGCTCTGATCAATGAGTGAAAGCGGGGCAGCGCTCGCGTTGCCCCTTTCCGCCAGAAGCCGATTCCAGCAACACCCATCGTCTATAGTCAATTGACCTGCATCATGCTTTGCTGCATTCGATACACCATTCAGGTTTTTTCCCCAACGCGACCAAAGGTCGCACCCGTTCGTCGGCGTGACAGGCGTATCATCACGCCACTGCAACGCCCTTTCTGACCCCGGTCGGCACGTATCGACCGAGGCATTTTTCCACTGCCGTGGGATGCAATGATGAGCAACCAGATTCCGGTACACGACGTCACACCACCGAGCAAAAACGCGAACAACAGCGTTGATCTTTACGCCTCTCGAGAAAAAATCTACACCCGCGCTTTCACTGGCCTGTTCCGCAATCTGCGGATGATGGGCGGTGCCGCATTGTTCCTGCTGTATTTCGGTACGGTGTGGCTGAACTGGGGCGGCCATCAGGCCGTGTGGTGGAATCTGCCGGAACGCAAGTTCTTCATCTTCGGCGCGACCTTCTGGCCACAGGACTTCATTCTGCTCTCGGGCCTGTTGATCATTGCTGCGTTCGGCCTGTTCTTCATCACCGTGTATGCCGGGCGTGTCTGGTGCGGCTACACCTGCCCGCAAAGTGTGTGGACGTGGATTTTCATGTGGTGCGAGAAGGTCACCGAAGGCGACCGCAACCAGCGCATCAAGCTCGACAAGGCGCCGATGAGCGCCAACAAGTTGCTGCGCAAAGCCGCCAAACACTCGATGTGGTTGCTGATCGGTTTTGTCACCGGCATGACCTTCGTCGGCTACTTCTCGCCGATCCGCGAACTGGTCTTCGAGTTCTTCACCGGCCAAGCCGATGGCTGGTCGTATTTCTGGGTCGGCTTCTTTACCCTCGCCACCTACGGCAACGCCGGTTGGTTGCGCGAGCAGGTGTGCATCTACATGTGCCCGTATGCGCGCTTCCAGAGCGTGATGTTCGACAAGGACACGCTGATCGTTTCCTACGACCCGCGTCGCGGTGAAAGCCGTGGCCCACGCAAGAAAGGTATCGATTACAAAGCGCAGGGCCTCGGTGATTGCATCGATTGCACGATGTGCGTGCAGGTCTGCCCGACCGGCATCGACATCCGCGATGGCCTGCAAATCGAGTGCATCGGCTGCGCCGCGTGCATCGACGCCTGCGACAGCATCATGGACAAGATGGATTACCCGCGCGGACTGATCAGCTACACCACCGAACACAACCTGTCCGGGCAGAAAACCCATAAACTGCGGCCACGCCTGATCGGCTACGCCGTGGTGTTGCTGGCGATGATCAGCCTGTTGGTCACTGCGTTCTTCATGCGCTCGCTGGTCGGTTTCGACGTCAGCAAGGACCGCGTGCTGTACCGCGAAAACGCCGAAGGCCGGATCGAAAACGTCTACAGCCTGAAGATCATGAACAAGGATCAGCGCGACCACACCTACGTGCTCGAAGCCAGCGGTTTGCCGGATCTGCGCCTGCAAGGCAAACGCGAGATCAAGGTCGCGGCCGGCGATATCGTCAGCATGCCGGTCGAGTTGTCGAGCGCACCGGAACAACTGCCATCGAGCACCAACGAGGTGAAATTCCTCCTCAAGGATGCCGATGACGACAGCGTCCACGTTGAAGCCAAGAGCCGATTCATCGGCCCACAAATCCGTTGAGAGAACTGAACATGCCCGCAGCAAACGCCGCAAGTCCCTGGTACAAGCACCTTTGGCCATGGATCATCATCGGGATTCTGGCCTGTTCGGTGACCCTGACTCTGTCCATGGTGACTATTGCGGTGAACAACCCGGACAATCTGGTCAACGACAACTACTACGAGGCTGGCAAAGGCATCAACCGTTCGCTGGATCGTGAACTGTTGGCGCAAAATCTGAAGATGCGTGCGGCTATGCATCTGGATGACGTGACCGGTGAAGTTGATTTGCGCCTGAGCGGTGACAGCCAACCGAAGACGCTGGAATTGAACCTGATTTCGCCGACGCAGCCCGAGAAGGATCGCAAGATTGTCCTGACTCGCAGCGAGACTGAAACGGGCCGCTACATTGGGCAATTGGGCGACAAGGTTGAAGGTCGCCGGTTTGTTGAGTTGCTCGGCAGTCAGGATGACCATGTGTGGCGCATGTTCGAAGAAGAACTGGTCAGCCATGACAAGGATCTGTTGTTGGGTGATGAACCGTTGCAAGGTGCCGAAGACTTGAAGAAGTAAACAACTTCAAAAGCCCCCTCACCCTAGCCCTCTCCCCCAGGAGAGGGAACTGATCTCGAGCGTTTGCACGGTTTGTGTATGACAGTGAAAATCCAGGCGACTGAACCTGTTTTTCCGGCTCACACGATCGGCTCCCTCTCCCTCCGGGAGAGGGCTGGGGTGAGGGCAAGCGGACAACTCCAATGCAAGGGCTTACCCCCTCAACGATGCCATGACCAGCCCACTCCCCTGCTACCACTGCGCCCTGCCCGTCCCGACCGGCAGCCGCTTTACCGCTGTCGTACTCGGGCAATCCCGTGAGTTCTGCTGCCCGGGCTGTCAGGCCGTGGCCGAAGCCATCGTCGCTGGTGGCCTGGAAAGCTATTACCAACATCGCAGTGAAGCCTCAGCCAACCCCGAAGCGCTGCCGGTGCAACTGACCGACGAACTGGCCCTGTACGACCGCGCCGATGTCCAGCAACCCTTCGTCCGCCACGAAGGCGAACTGGCCGAAACCACGCTGTTGATGGAAGGCATCAGTTGCGCCGCCTGCGGCTGGCTGATCGAAAAACACCTGCGCACGTTGCCCGCCGTGGCCGAGGCGCGGCTGAACCTGTCCAACCATCGTTTGCACGTACGCTGGGCCGACGCGCAATTACCGCTGAGCCAGATCCTCGCCGAGCTGCGCCACATCGGTTACGCCGCCCACCCGTATCAGGCCGACCGCGCCAGCGAACAACTGGCCAGCGAAAACCGCCTCGCCCTGCGCCAGCTCGGCGTCGCCGGTCTGCTGTGGTTCCAGGCAATGATGGCGACCATGGCCACCTGGCCGGAATTCAACATCGACCTCAGCCCCGAGCTGCACACGATTCTGCGCTGGGTCGCGCTGTTCCTGACCACGCCGATCGTGTTCTATAGCTGCGCGCCGTTCTTCAAAGGGGCGATGCGCGATTTGCGCACGCGTCACCTGACCATGGATGTTTCAGTGTCGCTGGCGATCGGCAGCGCCTACATCGCCGGGATCTGGACCTCGATCACCGGCGTTGGCGAGTTGTATTTCGATGCGGTCGGAATGTTTGCGCTGTTTCTGCTTGCCGGGCGTTATCTCGAACGCCGCGCTCGCGAGCGTACCGCCGCGGCGACGGCGCAGCTTGTGAATCTATTGCCGGCCTCGTGTCTGCGCCTCGACGACAGCGGCCAGAGCGAACGCATCCTGCTCAGCGAGCTACGCCTCGGCGAGCGGATTCTGGTACAGGCCGGCTCGATTCTGCCGGCGGATGGCAAGATCATCGACGGCCAGTCGAGCATCGACGAATCACTGCTGACCGGCGAATACCTGCCGCAACCGCGCATGCCGGGCGACGCGGTCACCGCCGGCACGCTCAACGTTGAAGGCGCGCTAACCGTGGAAGTTCAGGCACTGGGTCAAGATACGCGCCTGTCAGCCATCGTCCGCCTGCTCGATCGCGCCCAGGCGGAAAAACCGCGACTGGCGGAAATCGCCGATCGCGCCGCGCAATGGTTTTTGCTGTTATCGCTGATCGCGGCGGCCGCCATTGGCCTGTTGTGGTGGGAACTGGATTCGTCGCGAGCATTCTGGATTGTCCTCGCCATGCTGGTTGCGACCTGCCCTTGCGCACTGTCGCTGGCAACGCCGACCGCGCTCACCGCCGCCACCGGCACCCTGCACAAACTCGGTTTGCTGCTGACGCGCGGCCATGTGCTGGAAGGTTTGAATCAGATCGACACAGTGATCTTCGACAAGACCGGCACCCTCACCGAAGGCCGACTGGTGCTGCGTTCGATTCGCCCACTCGGCGCGCTCGACAGCGATCAATGCCTAAGCCTCGCCGCCGCGCTGGAAAACCGTTCGGAACACCCGATTGCCCGCGCTTTCGGCCGTGCCCCGCTGGCCGCTGAAGAAGTCCACAGCACGCCGGGGCTTGGCCTTGAAGGCTTGGTGGGTGGGCAGCGTTTGCGCATCGGTCAGGCGGAATTTGTCTGCGCCCTCAGCGGCACCGCGACACCGTCGATGCCGGACGAGGCCGGCCAATGGTTGCTGCTCGGCGACACTCAAGGACCACTGGCATGGTTCGTCCTCGACGATCGCTTGCGTGATGACGCCCCGGCGCTGCTCGCCGCGTGCAAGGCGCGTGGCTGGCGGACGCTGCTCTTGTCCGGTGACAGCTCGCCGATGGTCGCCAGTGTGGCAGCGGAACTGGGCATTGATGAGGCTCGCGGCGGTCTGCGTCCGGACGACAAACTGCAAGTGCTGCAACAACTGCACAAGGAAGGTCGCAAGGTGCTGATGCTCGGTGACGGCGTCAACGACGTGCCGGTGCTGGCTGCCGCTGATATCAGCGTGGCCATGGGTTCAGCCACCGATCTGGCGAAAACCAGCGCCGATGCAGTGCTGCTGTCCAATCGCCTCGACGCCCTGGTCCAAGCCTTCTCGCTCGCGCGGCGCACGCGCCGGGTAATCATCGAGAACCTGCTGTGGGCGGCGCTGTACAATGGCCTCATGTTGCCGTTCGCCGCCCTCGGCTGGATCACTCCGGTGTGGGCCGCCGTCGGCATGTCGATCAGTTCGTTGACCGTGGTGCTCAACGCGCTGCGCCTGACTCGCCTGCCGAGTTCGCCGCCCGTCAGCACCCGGTCAGAAACCCGTCCGCTGCCGGCCTGAGCCGCGCGGGCGTCTGGAGTACAGATGCCAGCTCTCTACGTGATGATCCCGGCCGCCCTGCTGATCGTGGCCATCGCCGTTTACATCTTCTTCTGGGCAGTGGACAGCGGTCAGTACGACGACCTCGACGGTCCGGCGCACAGCATCCTCTTCGATGATCAGGATCCGAACCACACCGCGGCGGTGGACGAAGCCAACACCAGCAAACCGGACGACAAGGCCCCACCCCATGCTTGAACTGGCGCCGCTGTTGGTGTCTGCACTGATTCTTGGCTTGCTCGGTGGCGGGCATTGTCTGGGCATGTGCGGCGGTTTGATGGGCGCTCTGACCCTGGCGATTCCCAAGGAACAGCGCAGCCGGCGCTTTCGTCTGCTGCTGGCGTACAACCTGGGGCGGATCCTCAGTTATGCCACCGCCGGATTGCTGATTGGCCTTGCAGGCTGGGCGGTCGCGAACAGTCCAGCCGCATTGTTCATGCGCGTGCTGGCCGGACTACTGCTGATCGCCATGGGTTTGTATCTGGCCGGTTGGTGGAGCGGACTGACGCGCATAGAAAGTCTCGGACGCGGTTTGTGGCGCTACATCCAACCCGTCGCCAACCGCTTGCTTCCGGTGTCGAGTTTGCCTCGTGCGCTACTGCTTGGCGCGCTGTGGGGCTGGCTGCCGTGCGGACTGGTTTACAGCACGTTGTTGTGGTCGGCGAGTCAGGGCAATGCGCTGGACAGTGCATTGTTGATGCTTGCGTTTGGCCTCGGCACCTGGCCGGTGCTGCTCGCCACGGGCCTCGCGGCAGAACGCGTCACCGCCATTTTGCGCAAACGAAGTGTGCGCATGGCCGGTGGTTTGCTGGTGATCCTGTTCGGCATCTGGACCCTTCCCGGCCCGCATCAGCATTGGCTTATGGGCCATTAGATCGGCGGCGCGGCCTTCGCGAGCAGGCTCGCTCCCACAGGGGATTTGTGTTGCGCCACCGATCCAATGTGGGAGCGAGCCTGCTCGCGAAGAGGCCCGCACGATCAACACATCTCCTTGCTGTTGATGCAAATCAAGATGCCCCCGCACGCGTCCCCCTAGACTCGCTCACACTGCCAGCCTATCCGGGGGAATGCCCGCATGCTCGACGCCATTCGTTGGGACTCTGATCTGATCCGCCGCTATGACCTGGCGGGGCCGCGCTACACCTCTTATCCGACGGCTGTGCAATTTCACAGTCAAGTTGGCACCTTCGACCTGTTCCATGCCCTGCGCGACAGCCGCAAAGCCCTGCGCCCCTTGTCGCTGTACGTGCATGTGCCGTTCTGCGCGAACATTTGCTACTACTGCGCCTGCAATAAGGTCATCACCAAGGATCGCGGTCGTGCGTTGCCGTACTTGCAGCGGCTGGAACAGGAAATCCAGTTGATCGCCTGCCACCTCGACCCGGCGCAGAAGGTCGAGCAACTGCACTTTGGCGGCGGCACGCCGACCTTTCTCAGCCATGACGAACTGCGGCAGTTGATGGCGCACCTGCGCAAGCATTTCAATCTGCTGGATGACGACTCTGGCGATTACGGCATCGAGATCGACCCGCGTGAAGCCGACTGGTCGACCATGGGCCTGCTGCGCGAACTGGGTTTCAACCGGGTCAGCATCGGCCTGCAAGACCTTGATCCGGCGGTGCAGCGTGCAGTCAATCGCCTGCAAAGTCTGGAAGAAACCCGTGCGGTGATCGACGCCGCGCGCACCCTGCAGTTTCGCTCGATCAATATCGATCTGATCTACGGCTTGCCCAAGCAGACCCCGGAAAACTTCGCCCGCACCGTCGAGGAAGTGATCAGCCTGCAACCGGATCGACTCTCGGTGTTCAACTACGCGCACCTGCCGGAGCGTTTCATGCCGCAGCGGCGGATCAACGGCAATGAATTGCCTGCGCCAGCGCAGAAACTGGAAATGCTCGAGCGCACTATCGAACAGCTTACCGCCGCTGGCTATCGCTACATCGGCATGGACCACTTTGCCCTGCCCGACGATGAACTGGCCATTGCCCAAGAAGAGGAAACCCTGCAACGCAACTTCCAGGGTTACACCACCCACGGTCATTGCGATCTGATTGGTCTGGGGGTGTCAGCGATCAGCCAGATCGGCGACCTGTACTGCCAGAACAGCAGCGATCTCAACGAGTACCAGAACACCCTCGCCGCCGCACAACTGGCGACCAGCCGTGGCCTGGTGTGCAACGCCGATGATCGCTTGCGCCGCGCGGTGATCCAGCAACTGATCTGCAATTTCAGTCTGGAATTCGCCGAGATCGAGCAGCAGTTCAATATCGATTTTCAGGGCTATTTCGGCGCGCTATGGCCGCAACTGCAAGGCATGGCCAGCGATGGTCTGATCGAGCTGGATCGCGAACGAATCGAGGTGTTGCCGGCGGGACGCCTGTTGGTGCGCTCGGTGTGCATGGTGTTTGATGCCTACCTTGAGCAGCAAAACCGCCAGCGTTTCTCGCGGGTGATTTAGTTTTTCGTCAGCAGCGAACCGACTTTAAGATTCTGATCCGACGTCAGGCCCGACTGCCCGACCACTTTGGACAAGGCCAGATTGGCGGTGATCAGCCCCGTGTTCAACGCAGCAATGGCGCCGCGCAGAGCCGCGAGTTTGTTGATCTTTTCTTCGTTGGAAAGGCGTTTGTCGGTCATGACCGCTTCGATGAGTGCCTTTTTCTCGGCGATCTGTTTTTGCAACTTGCGGATCATCTTCAGCAATTGCTGGATGTTCTCAGGCAGCCCGCTGTCGTCAATGTCGCTGTTTTCGCCACCGACACTGGCGGCTTTTTCAATCGAGGCACCGGACAGCGACACTTTGACGCCCTCGACCAAGGTCGGGGTTGCCTCTTCGGTCGAGCCTGCTTCCCGTGCATTGTCTAAAGAGGTTTTAAACGTTTCCGGCATTGCCGCAACGTCGCTGCTACCGGGGCCCAGCGTGCCAATGGCGGCCATCGAAGCGTTCCTTGTATGCGTTCTGATACCTGTTTATCGGCGGCTGGCCCTGCGGCTTTACACCTGTAGGGCAAAGTCGCCCCAGACTGGCCTGAATGTCCTCCCGTAGGTTACCCTTACGGCTTATGTGTGTTTTCCCACAAGGATTAAAGAAATGTCCGAGCCAGTTAAACTGCGCGCTCACAACCAGGCCCATTGCAAGGATTGCAGCCTGGCCCCTCTCTGTCTGCCACTTTCTCTGAATCTGGAAGACATGGATGCGCTGGACGAAATCGTCAAACGTGGCCGCCCGTTGAAAAAAGGCGAGTTCCTGTTCCGCCAGGGCGACACGTTCGATTCCGTTTATGCAGTACGCTCCGGCGCCCTGAAGACCTTCAGCCTCAGCGACAGCGGCGAAGAACAGCTCACCGGGTTCCACCTGCCGAGCGAACTGGTCGGCCTGTCCGGCATGGACACCGAGAAACACCCGGTTTCCGCCCAGGCACTGGAAACCACCTCGGTCTGCGAAATCCCTTTTGAACGTCTTGATGAACTGGCCCTGCAACTGCCGCAGCTGCGCCGCCAGTTGATGCGCGTCATGAGCCGCGAAATCCGCGACGACCAGCAAATGATGTTGCTGCTGTCGAAGAAAACCGCTGACGAGCGCATCGCGACGTTCCTGGTCAATCTGTCCGCGCGCTTCCGCGCTCGCGGCTTCTCGGCCAATCAGTTCCGCCTGAGCATGTCGCGCAATGAAATCGGTAACTACCTCGGCCTGGCGGTGGAAACCGTGTCTCGCGTGTTCACGCGCTTCCAGCAAAACGAGCTGATCGCCGCCGAGGGCAAGGAGATTCACATCCTCGACCCGATCCAGCTCTGCGCGCTGGCCGGTGGCTCGCTCGAAGGCTGATCTCGACCCGCGGCCGAGCGAATCGTTTCAGCCGCGGGTATACTGCGCCGTTTGCAGCCCTGCCAGGACACCTCGACGATGGTCTTCGACTCCTTCGACATCAAATCGCTTATCCGCCCTGTGATCGACTTCCCGAAACCGGGCGTGATCTTTCGCGACATCACCCCGCTGTTCCAGTCGCCGACGGCCCTGCGCCTGGTGATGGACAGCTTCGCCCACCGCTACGTTGAAGCCGATTTCACCCACATCGGTGCGATGGATGCCCGTGGCTTCCTGATCGGCTCGGTGCTGGCTTACCAGTTGAACAAGCCGCTGGTGCTGTTCCGCAAACAAGGCAAACTGCCGGCGGACGTGCTGGCGGAAGGTTACGCGACCGAGTACGGCGAAGCGTTTCTGGAAGTGCACGCCGACAGCCTCTGTGAAGGCGATTCGGTGGTGATGTTCGATGACTTGATCGCCACTGGCGGGACGTTGATTGCAGCAGCCAACCTGATTCGCCGCATGGGCGCGCGGGTGCATGAGGCGGCGGCGATCATTGATTTGCCTGAGTTGAACGGGTCGCAGCGGCTTGAGGACATGGGCATTCCTACCTTCTGCCTGACGCAGTTTGCGTTGACCGATAAATAAGCGGCGCCCTTCAGGCCGCCATCGCGAGCAGGCTCACTCCTACAATTTGGAATGCGTTCCACTGTAGGAGTGAGCCTGCTCGCGATGAGGCCGGTCGCCTCACCAACAAATCAAAGCCCCATCTGCTTGCTGATGATCTCGTTCATCACCTCCCGCGTCCCGCCGCCAATCGACAGAATGCGGCTATCCCGATACAGCCGCTCCACCAGACTCTCGCGCATATAGCCCAACCCGCCAAGAATCTGCACCGCCTCGGTAGTGATTCGGTCCGAGGTATCCGTGGCAAAATTCTTTGCCATCGAAATCTCTTTGATCACGCTCTGCCCCGCCGCCATTTTCGCCGCTTGCCGATAGGTGAATTCCCGCGACACCTCCAGCGCCGTGGCCATCTCCGCCAATCGATGTTTGATTACCTGAAACTTGCCGATCGGCTTGCCGAACGCCTCACGCTCGCGCGCCCATTTCAGACTTTCTTCCAACGCTAGCTGTGAAGTCATGTTGGCCATCAATGCCAGCGCCAGACGTTCGCTTTGAAAGTTACCCATAATGCAGGCGAAGCCCATGTTTTCGGCACCGATCAGATTGCCCACAGGCACCCGGCAGTCGTCGAAGAACAACTCAGCCGTGTCCGACGCCCACCAACCCATTTTTTTCAACTGACGGCCAACGGTGAAGCCCGGCGTGCCCTTTTCGATCAACAACAGGCTGATACCGCCGAAACCCGGCGCACCGGTGCGTACCGCAACGGTGTAGAAATCGGCGCGCACGCCACTGGTAATAAAGGTTTTGCTGCCGCTTACCCGATAGAAATCGCCGTCGCGCACGGCGCGGGTTTGCAGGTTGGCGACGTCGGAGCCGCCGCCGGGTTCGGTGATCGCCAGTGCGCTGATCTTTTCGCCGCTGAGCACTTGCGGCACGACGCGCTCGCGAACTTCGGGACGCGCCCATTTGACGATCGGTGGCAGGCCGATATCCAGCGATCCCAGCCCCGCTACCAGGCCGCCAGAGCCGCAGCGCATCAATTCCTCACTGGCGGCGACCTTGGCGAACAGATCGCCTGCATGGCTGCCTCCCAGCGCTTCCGGGTAACCGATGCCAAGGATGCCCGCCGCGCCAGCCTTCAGGTACAGCTCGCGGGGGAAGCTTTCCGCCTCTTCCCATTCGTCGATGTCCGGCAGGATCTCGCGTTCGACGAAACGTCTGACGCTGTCGCGGACCAATTGGTGGCTAGGGTCGAAGTATTCCTGAAAGGCAGGCATGGGCGAGCTCCACGGAAGGGTTCGCCGAACTTAACCGAGCGCTTGCTTGGTTTTCAACTCAATTGTGTGAATCAGATTGACCGAGGTGCGCCATTCGCGAGCAGGCTCGCTCCCACAGGGGATTTGTGAACGACACAAAACCAATGTGGGAGCGAGCCTGCTCGCGAAGGCGTCAGTTCAGACACCACAAATTCAGAGGGAAATCGGTTTACGCCCGGCAAACGAATGCGCCAGTGTGCCGCCATCGACCAGTTCCAGCTCACCACCCAACGGTACGCCGTGAGCGATCCGCGAAGCGATCAGGCCTTTGTTGCTCAGCAGCTGAGCGATGTAATGCGCCGTCGCCTCACCTTCCACGGTCGGGTTAGTTGCGAGGATGACTTCGGTAAACGTCCCCGCTTCTTCGATTCGCGTCATCAACTGCGGAATGCCGATCGCCTCCGGCCCGAGGCCATCAAGCGGCGACAAATGCCCCTTGAGCACAAAGTAGCGCCCACGGAAGCCGGTCTGCTCGACGGCATACACATCCATAGGTCCTTCCACCACACACAACAACGTGTCGTCGCGGCGGGTGTCGGCGCATTGCGGGCACAGATCGTCTTCGGTCAGCGTGCGGCACTGGCGGCAGTGACCGACCCCTTCCATGGCCTGGCTGAGGGCCTGGGCCAAGCGCAAGCCGCCGCTACGGTCACGCTCGAGCATCTGCAACGCCATGCGCTGGGCGGTTTTCTGACCCACGCCCGGCAGAGTGCGCAGAGCGTCGATCAGTTGGCGAATCAAAGGGCTGAAGCTCATGGGTAAAAAGTCCGACAAAACAACGAGACGCGGTTTATACCCGCGCCTCCGGCCAGCGTCAAATACTCAGTCCTGCGCGACCTTCACCACCAGTTTGCCGAAGTTGCGCCCCTCGAGCAGACCGATAAACGCCTCAGGCGCCTGCTCCAGTCCATCGACCACGTCCTCGCGGAATTTCACCTTGCCGTCGCGCACCCACGGCACCATGTGGCTGATGAATTCCGGCTGACGGTCGCCGTAATCGTCGAACACGATGAAGCCCTGAATACGCACGCGCTTGGTCAGCAGTGTGCGTTGCAGCATCGGCAGACGATCCGGGCCTTGCGGCGCTTCGGAGGCGTTGTAACCAGCGATCAGACCGCACAAAGGAATGCGCGCCTTGGGATTGAGCAGCGGCACCACCGCATCGAACACATGACCACCGACGTTCTCGTAATAGATGTCGATGCCATCGGGACAGGCTTTGGCCAGTTGTTCGGCAAAATCCGCCGCCTTGTGATCGATGCAGGCATCGAAACCCAGCTCTTCGACCACGTACTTGCATTTGTCGGCACCGCCGGCCACGCCGACCGCGCGCAGGCCTTTGATCTTCGCCACCTGGCCGACCACCGAGCCCACCGCGCCGGATGCCGCAGCGACGACTAGCGTTTCGCCTTCTTTAGGCTGACCGATGTCCATCAAGCCCATGTACGCGGTCATGCCCGGCATGCCCAACACACCCAGGGCCATCGACGGGCTCGGCAGCCCGGCCGGGATCGGAATGATGTTGCGCCCGTCGCTGATGCTGTGGCTCTGCCAACCGGTGGCGCCGACCACCAGATCACCTTTATGGAATTTTGGATGGCGCGAATCTTCGACACGGCTGACAGCGCCGCCGGTCATCACTTCGCCGATTTGTACCGGGGCAGCGTAGGACGGCGCGTCACTCATGCGTCCGCGCATGTAGGGATCGAGAGACAGGTACAGGGTTTTCAGCAGTACCTCGCCGTCCTGCAGATCCGGCAGCGCTTCACGTTCGAGGCGGAAGTTTTCCGGGGTTGGTGCACCGACCGGGCGTGAGGCGAGGACGAAACGTTGATTGAGGGTGAGAGGATCGGACATGTCAGCGTCTCCTGTGAAGTGTGAATTCAGCGGGTATAGGGAGCAGACCGTTGAGGCTTTTGCGCGTTCGATGTTTATTCAGGTGCCGGGGCTGATCGTTCCCATGCTCCGCGTGGGAATGCCGCAACGGACGCTCCGCGTTCGGCTCTGTACTTGGGACGCGGAGCGTCCCGGGCTGCATTCCCACGCAGAGCGTGGGAACGATCAGTCAGAAACAAAAATGCCAGGCGCGATGCCTGGCATTTTGTGTAGCTCATCTGCCGCCGAATGGCGAATCAGAATGGCAGTTTCATACCCGCTGGCAGGTTCATGCCGGCGGTCATGTTGCCCATTTTGTCCTGGCTGTTCTTTTCGATCTTGCGCACAGCATCGTTGACGGCAGAGGCGATAACCGCTTCCAGCATCTCTTTGTCGTCTTCGCTCATGCCTTCGACCAGGCTTGGGTCGATGCTCACGCTTTTGACGTCGTGACGACCGGTCATCACCACGGTGACCATATCGCCGCCGGCCTTACCGGTGACTTCGGCGTTGGCCAGCTCTTCCTGCATCTTGGCCATTTTTTCCTGCATCTGCTGCGCCTGCTTCATCAGGCCGGCCATGCCACCTTTCATCATGGGAATCACCTCAAAAGTACTTGGATCAAAACAGCGCCCGGCCAACGGAGCCGAACGCCTTCAGTTACTAGCCCTGAGTGACCAGGGCCTCGACAGGTTCAATAGTATCGTGTCGCACCACCGCGCCGAACTGCTGAACCATCTGCTGGATGAACGGATCACCGTGGATCGATTCCTCCGCTTCGCGCTGACGGTTGGCGCGGCGACGGGATGCGGCTTGTGCTGGGGTTTCCTGCTCGGGCTTGATCAGCTCGATGGTCAGGCTCAGCGTGCGACCGTGGAACTGGTTCAACGCATCGTTCAGACGGCGCTGCTGCGTGGCGTTGAACAGCGCGCTGTGCGCCGGATCGAGGTGCATCAGCCAATGGTCGCCATCGACGGCGATCAATGTGCAGTTGGCGGCGATGCTGCCGGTCATGCCGGAGATCGGCAGTTTCGGGAACAGCTCCAGCCATTGCAACGCCAGACCGGTGGCCGGCGCGGCAGCAGGCTCTGGCTCGGGTTCCGGGGCAGGCTCGGCGGCGTGTTCGCTGGCCAGTTCGTCGAGATAGCTGTACGCCGAATCCATGTCCGGCTCGATGTAGTCCTCGTCCAACGGCGGCTCATCGTCCATGTCCATGCCCGGGGTAGCGGCATCAACGTCGGCGACCGACGGCTCGGGAATCGGCGCGGCAGCCCACTCAGGCGCCTCCGGGACGACGCTGTCCGGGGTCGGCAGCGGCATCGGCGGCAACTCGGGTTGCTCGGCGGTGGTTTCCAGCACCGGCTCGACGGCGGGTTGCTGTGCAGGTTCGGGCTCGGCCTCGGGCTCTACCGGGTCATTCCACGGCAGGTCGACGACTTCTTCAGCGACGACAGGCGCTGGCTCAGGTTCTGGCGCGGCAACAGGAGCAACCGGCGCCGGCTCGGGAGCCGGTGCAGGTGCAGCCACTGGCGCAGGCGCTGCAGCAGGCGTCGGCACAACAGCCGTAGCGACTACCGGCGCAGGTTTAGGCGCGGCAGCCACGGAGTTTGCGGAATCAACTGTGGCCTGGCTGATCCCCACTGGCTTTAGCGGTTGCCTCGGGGCGTCCGCGGTGTCGGCGGGCCGGAAGGCGAGCATCCGCAGCAGGACCATTTCAAAACCACCGCGCGGATCCGGCGCCAGCGGTAAATCGCGGCGACCGATCAGACCCATCTGGTAATAGAACTGCACATCTTCGGCGGGCAAGGCCTGTGCCAGTGCCAGCACGCGATCGCGGTCGCCATGGCCGTTGTCGACACCTTCCGGCAACGCCTGAGCGATGGCCACGCGGTGCAGCACGTTGAGAATTTCCGAGAGCACGCCGTTCCAGTCCGGGCCTTGCTCAGCCAGGTGACGCACAGCTTCGAGCAACGCCTTGGCATCGCCCTCGATCAACGAATGCAACACGTCATAGACCTGACCGTGATCCAGCGTGCCGAGCATTGCCCGCACGTCGGTGGCGAGCACCTTGCCTTCACCGAAGGCAATCGCCTGATCGGTCAGGCTCATGGCGTCCCGCATCGAACCGTCAGCGGCGCGGCCGAGCAACCACAGCGCATCGTCTTCGAAGGGTACGTTTTCGGCGGTCAGGACGTGGGTCAAATGCTCGACCACACGCTCGGGCGTCATGTTCTTCAGCGAGAACTGCAGACAGCGCGACAAAATCGTTGCCGGAAGTTTCTGCGGATCGGTGGTCGCGAGGATGAACTTGACGTACGGCGGTGGCTCTTCGAGGGTTTTCAGCAGCGCATTGAAGGAATGGCTGGAAAGCATGTGCACTTCGTCGATCAGGTAGACCTTGAAGCGCCCACGGCTCGGCGCGTACTGCACGTTGTCGAGCAGCTCGCGGGTGTCTTCGACCTTGGTGCGGCTCGCGGCGTCGATCTCGATCAGGTCGACGAAACGGCCCTCGTCGATTTCCCGGCACACCGAGCACTCGCCGCACGGGCTGGAAGTGATACCTGTCTCACAGTTCAGGCATTTGGCAATGATCCGCGCAATCGTGGTCTTACCCACCCCACGCGTACCGGTGAACAGGTACGCATGGTGCAGCCGTTGGCTGTCCAAGGCATTGATCAGAGCCTTGAGCACATGGGTCTGGCCGACCATTTCGCGGAACGAGCGCGGACGCCATTTACGTGCAAGAACCTGATAACTCATCGAAAACCGTCGCAACGAAGGAAGCTGAAGCGGCTAATGCTAGCGGAGCAAGGGCAAAATTGCATCCGGTGTCCTCGTCTAATATGGCTAAGCTGCATCAGCAGAGGCTTTTATCGGCTCGGGATCGGGAATTACCGGAGCGTTTATGCGGTGGGCCGTGGGGGCGTTGCTGGGAATCAGCCTGAATGTGACGGCAGCGGAAACCCCGTTGCGCTTCGCCATGCCCGACAGCTGGGCGATGCCGATGGTGCAATACGAACGCGGCCGTCCGACCCAGGGCATTCTTTACGACCTGATGCTCAGCCTGGCCACGCAGGTCGGCGTACCGGCCGAGTTTCACGTCCTGCCCCGCGCACGCGTGCAGAGCGCGATGGAACACGGCGAGATCGACGTGCGCTGCTATGCCGCACAGTCATGGCTGCCGAATCAGTCAGGGGATTACATCTGGAGCCTTCCGCTGTTCTTTCAGCGCGATCTATTGATCAGCCGCAAGGATCAACCGGCCAGCACAGACCCCGCACACCTGCCCCGCCAATCCATCGGCACCGTTCTGGGCTACACCTACCCTACCCTGCAACCGCTGTTTGATGCTGATCGCCTGCAACGCGAAGATGCGCGCAATCAGGAGCAGGTGTTGGAGAAGCTGCTGGCCGGACGTTATCGCTATGCAGTGAGTAATCAGTGGACGCTGGACTGGTTCAACCAGCGATTGATGCCTGAGCAGCAACTGCAAGATGTCGCCGTGCTGCAGGAGCAGAAGGTGGGTTGCTATGTGAGGAATGATCCGAAGGTGCCGGTGCAACGGATATTGCGCACGTTGCTGCGGATGAAAATGTCGGGGGAGATTGATCAGATTATCCGGCTCTATACCGGCAGCTCTGAAAATTCCCCATAACCCTTGTAGGAGTGAGCCTGCTCGCGATGGCGTCCTGTCTCCCAAACATGAGCTGACTGACCCACCGCCATCGCGAGCAGGCTCACTCCTACAGGGGATTCGTGTCGGCTTGGTAAATCGCAGGCACAAAAAAACCGCAGTGGGCGAAACCCATGCAGTTCTGGTTGAAGCGTTCGATTGTTCGTTAAGGTGGTAACCCCACCAGCCACACCCCGGCACACAATGTTCCCGCTGTGGCTGCTGCCTTCCGGCTCTGACCAGGTTCACGGGTAATCGTTGCGGGGGGACCGATGGGGTCACCATAACGACGCTTGCCTGTCGGCGAGCCGCGCCATTGTACCTATCTGAGACGAAGTTACAACCGTTGGTTGCAGATTAAAAACATGAATCGCTTCAACGACATAAAGATCGCAGCCGATGGCAGCTACTACAGGGCCAACACCTCATCCGCCCTGCCGCCTGCTTGCTGGATCACCAGATGAATGAAGTGCAGCTTGGCAATCGCCGGCGCCGGGAGCACGAACGGATAGAAATCCGGCTGGCCCATGCTGCGGGACAATTCGTTGAGCATCCCCGCCAACTCGATCCACGCGTTGACGAACGACAGAAACGCCTCGCCACCGGGATGCTCCGGGTCATAGAGCGTGCTGGGCGGAAACGGCTGGTAATCGAAATCCATTTCCCGCGCGCTCATGCCAAAACCCAGCGCTGTGTCCACGGCGTCCATCATGTGCAGGTAATGCGCCCAGGTTTCCGCCCAGTCTTCCCACGGGTGCATGGTTGCGTAGGCGCTGACGTAGTGCTGCGGCCAGTCGAGTGGCGCGCCTTGCTGATAGTGGCGATCAAGCGCCTCGGCGTAACTGGCGCGTTCGTCGCCGAACAGGTTGCGGAATGAGCCGAGCCATGGACCGTTGGCGATCAGGCGATCCCAGTAATAATGGCCGACCTCATGACGGAAATGCCCGAGCAGCGTGCGATAGGGTTCGTGCATCGCCGCCCTCACCTGCTCACGGTGAGCATCGTCGGCTTCCTTGATGTCGAGGGTGATCAGGCCGTTGGCGTGGCCGGTCATTGGCGCATTGCCTTCGAGGTCGACACCGATGAAATCGAACGCCAGACCGGTGTCTTCATCGACGGTTTTCGGGATGACCTGCAAGCCGAGGGTGATCAACTGCGCGACGAGGCGACGCTTGGCGATTTCGACTTTGCGCCAGCGCTCAGGGTTGTCTGGATCAGACAAGTCAGGGATGGTGCGGTTGAGGCTGCAAGCGATGCACAGGCTGTCGTGATCGTTGGCCGGCAGCAGCCAGTTGCATGCGGCGGCTGTGTCGAGGTTGGCGCAGCGGCGGAACAACCCGGCCTCAGGATCGGCGTCGAGCGTCCAGGTGCCCTCGTACGGCCCCGGCTGCAGCGACGTCAGGCGGCTTTCTTCGGGTTGATAACCGAGCAAGGCGTTACAGGCCAGGCACTGGCTGTTGCGAAAGAACAGCGACTGGCCGCAGCGGCACGGCCAGACTTTGCTGTTGCGTGAGGATTCGCCCATGAACGGCGCGATGATGCGGGAACTGAGCTGCTCGAAAAAGCGGTGCATGGCGATCTCTCCCTGGGGCTTGCCAAGACTAGATCATTCTGGCGGGCTGATCGTTCCAACGCTCTGCGCGGGAATGCATCCAGTGACGCTCTGCGTCACAGCGGACGCGGAGCGTCCGGGGCGGCATTCCCACGCGTGAGCGTGGGAACGATCAATCTTAAACGGCGACGCCGTGGGTTTTGAGGAAGGCGATGAAGGTTTCTTCGTCCATCACTTTCACGCCCAGCTCATTGGCCTTGGTCAATTTGGAACCGGCACCCGGCCCCGCGACCACGCAATGAGTCTTCGCCGACACCGAACCGGCGACCTTGGCGCCAAGGCTTTCCAAGTGCTCCTTGGCGACATCGCGGCTCATCAACTCGACCTTGCCGGTCAGCACCCAGGTCTCGCCTGACAACGGCAAACCTTCTACGACTTTCTTCTCGCTCTGCCAGTGCATGCCGAAATCGCGCAGTTGCTTTTCGGAGTCCTCGGCTAACTGACGATGCTCCGGAACAGCAAAAAACTCGCGAACCGAATTCGCCTGTTTCTCCGGCAAAGCCTGACGCATGTCCAGCCAGTCCGCATCCATCACCGCTTCCAGCGAGCCGAACTTGTCCGCCAGTTTCTGCGCGCCACCGGGGCCAACCGAAGGAATGTGCAGCTTGTCGAGGAAGCCACCCAGCGTGGTGCTGGCGGCAAACTCGGCGCCCAGCTCACCCTGATCCTGAATCTGCAAACCATGGCCGAGCAACTCGGTAATCACCTGCTGGTTATGCGCATCTTCAAAGAAGCTGTGAATCTCGTGCGCCACTTCCAGACCCACGTCCGGCAGGTAGGTCAGCACTTGCGGCAGCGCCTGCTGCACGCGCTCCAGCGAACCCAGCGAGCGCGCCAGCACCTTGGCCGTCTCTTCGCCGACATCGGGAATGCCCAGCGCATAGATGAAGCGCGCCAGCCCCGGCTTCTTGCTGTCTTCGATCGCCGCCAGCAACTTGTTGCTGGAGACTTCGGCAAAGCCTTCCAGATCGACGATGTCGTCAAACTTCAGTGCGTAAAGATCGGCCGGCGAATTGACTAAACCTTCATCGACCAGTTGCTCGACACTCTTGTCGCCCAGGCCTTCGATGTCCATCGCGCGACGCGAGACGAAGTGGATGATCGCCTGTTTCAGTTGCGCGCCACAGGCCAGACGGCCGACACAGCGATACACCGCGCCTTCGCTGACGGTTTCCTTGCCTTTGCTGCGTTTGATCAGTTGCGTACGCTCGACGTGAGAACCGCACACCGGGCAACTCTCGGGAATCTGCACCGCGCGCGCGTTTTCAGGGCGGCGATCCATGACCACTTGTACGACTTGCGGAATCACATCACCGGCACGGCGAATGATCACGGTATCGCCGATCATCAGGCCCAGACGCGCAACTTCGTCCATGTTGTGCAACGTGGCGTTGGCCACGGTGACGCCGGCAACCTTCACTGGCTTGAGACGCGCCACCGGCGTAACGGCGCCGGTGCGGCCGACCTGGAATTCCACATCGAGCAGTTCGGTGAGCTCTTCCATCGCCGGGAATTTATGCGCGATCGCCCAACGCGGTTCGCGAGCGCGGAAGCCCAGTTCGCGCTGATCGGCAATGCTGTTGACCTTGAACACCACGCCGTCGATTTCGTAAGCCAGCGAGTTACGGCGCTCGCCGATGTCGCGGTAGTAATCCAGGCATTCGCCGATACCCTTGGCCAGTTTCAGTTCGTGACTGATCGGCATGCCCCACTTCTGCAACTGCTTGAGGTTGCCGATGTGCGTATCTGAAATATCGTGGGAAACCTGGCCGATGCCGTAGCAGCAGAACTCCAGCGGACGGTTGGCGGTGATCTTCGAATCGAGCTGACGCAAACTGCCGGCGGCAGCGTTGCGCGGGTTGGCGAAAGTCTTGCCGCCGACTTCCAGTTGCGAGGCGTTGAGGCGCTCGAAACCGGCCTTGGACATGAACACTTCACCGCGCACTTCCAGCGTCGCCGGCCAGCCTTCGCCGTGCAGCTTCAGCGGAATGTTACGCACGGTGCGCACATTGACGCTGATGTCTTCACCGGTGGTGCCGTCGCCGCGTGTGGCACCGCGCACCAGCACGCCGTCCTGATAAAGCAGGCTGACCGCCAGGCCATCGAGTTTCGGTTCGCAGCTGTACTCCACCGCCCCGCCGCCACCGAACAAATCGCCGGCCGGCAAGTCCAGACCTTCGGTCACGCGGCGATCGAACTCGCGCATGTCACTTTCTTCGAAGGCGTTGCCGAGGCTGAGCATCGGCACTTCGTGACGCACCTGAGTGAACGCGGTGAGCGCCACGCTGCCAACGCGCTGGGTCGGCGAGTCGCTGGTGATCAGTTCCGGGTTGGCCGCTTCCAGCGCCTTGAGCTCGTGGAACAACCGGTCGTACTCGGCGTCCGGAATGCTCGGCTCGTCGAGGACGTGATAACGGTAGTTGTGTTGATCGAGTTCAGCGCGTAGCTCGAGAATGCGGTTTTTGGCGGCGGTCATGGGGTGTTCTCTCATAAAGCAAAAGAGCAGCCGAGGCTGCTCTAATTCATCTATCTCTGGCAGCAGAAGCGAAAGATCGCAGCCTTCGGCAGCTCCTACAGACATCGCAATCCTGTAGGAGCTGCAGAGTGTAACGAGGCTGCGATCTTTTGATCTTGGCCTTAGCGCTTCTGGGTCAGGGCGCGACGTTCGAATTCGACGATGCGCTGACGGTAGTGCTCGATGGTCTGTGCGGTCAGAACGCTGCGCTGGTCATCTTTCAGTTCGCCGTTCAGTTCCTGCGACAGCTTGCGGGCTGCAGCCACCATCACGTCGAAGGCTTGCTTCGGATGGCGCGGGCCTGGCAGGCCGAGGAAGAAGCTCACCGCCGGGGTGCTGAAATGGTCGATGTCGTCCAGATCGAAGATACCCGGCTTGACCGCATTGGCCATGGAGAACAGCACTTCACCGTTGCCGGCCATGCTTTCGTGGCGGTGGAAAATATCCATCTCGCCGAAACGCAGACCGCTTTCGAGAATGTTCTGCAACAACGCCGGGCCTTTGAAGCCGGCAGCGTCACGGCAGATCACGCTGATCACCAAGACTTCTTCAGCTTGCGGCTGGTCTTTGTCGACCACCGCCGGCGAAGGCTTGCTGTCTTCGGCGAAATCGTCGTCACGACTGCTGAAGCTCGGGCCGCCGTCCAGATCCAGGTCGAGGTTCAGGTCGCCCTGGGCCGGGCCATTGCTGCCACGCTTGCCACGTTTCGAACCGGATTCGCGAGGCTCGCGTGCTTCGCGGGCCGGCATGCTTACCGATGGCAGATCGTGTTCGTCCAGTTGCGGCTCTTTATGTGTATCCAGCACGCGAGCCGGGCCCAACAGCTCAGCGCTGGTGTCCTCGTCCGGCAGGTTGGACAGACTTCGGTCAAGACGGAATTTCAGTTTTCCCTTGCCGCCGCGCATACGGCGCCAGCCATCGAAAAGAATACCGGCTATCACAATGATGCCGATGACGATCAGCCACTCGCGCAGACCGATTTCCATGTAATCCCGTGCCTCTATAAAAAATGCTGAAAAATAAGGGGTTTACATTGTGCAAACCGCTTTAAAACGTGGCGCCAACTCTATGTTCTGACAGGCGTTTTGCCCACGTATACGAAAAATTGACATTAAACTAGCACGACCAAAGACAACTTTACACCGTCTGTCTCATTGGCTTGCGCGAATATGTCGATTGGCCAGCAAGTCGAACCCGGTAAAAAAGTCCTACAACCCTCGATTACCTTTCCGACACCACGCTGGCTCAGGCGTCCACCATCGCCATCGCCTCCTCGACATCCACGGCTACCAGTCGCGAACAACCCGGCTCATGCATCGTCACGCCCATCAACTGCTCGGCCATTTCCATGGCGATCTTGTTGTGGGTGATATAGATGAACTGCACGGTCTGCGACATCTCTTTGACCAAGCGTGCGTAGCGTCCAACGTTAGCGTCATCCAGTGGCGCGTCAACCTCATCAAGCATGCAGAACGGCGCCGGGTTCAATTTGAAGATGGCAAAAACCAGTGCCAGCGCGGTCAGGGCTTTTTCCCCGCCAGAGAGCAAATGGATGGTGCTGTTCTTCTTCCCGGGCGGCTGCGCCATGATCGTTACCCCTGTATCGAGTAGATCTTCGCCCGTCAGTTCCAAATACGCCCGTCCACCACCGAAAACTTTTGGAAAAAGTGCCTGTAAACCGCCATTGATCTGATCAAAGGTATCTTTGAAGCGGTTACGGGTTTCCTTGTCGATCTTGCGAATGACGTTTTCCAGCGTCTCCAGCGCTTCGACCAGATCGGCGTCCTGCGCATCCAGATAACGTTTACGCTCGGATTGTTGCGTGTATTCGTCGATGGCCGCGAGGTTGATCGCACCCAGGCGCTGAATCCGCGCATTGATGCGTTCGAGTTCTTCTTCGGCTTCGCGTTCACTGGCTTGCGCGGTCAATGTCGCGAGCACGCCGTTGAGATCGTAGCCGTCTTCGAGCAATTGATCCTGTAGAGCCTTGCGGCGCACGGTCAGGGCTTGCCATTCCATGCGCTGCTGCTCGAGCTGGCCGCGAATCAGCTGCGATTGCTGCTCGGCCTGCGTCCGGCGCTTTTCCGCGTCGCGCAATTCGCGGTCGGCATCTTCCAAAGCGATCTGCGCGGTTTTCAGTTCTTCGTCGACGGTCATGCGCTTGTCGAGCAGCTCTTCGAGTTTCAGGCGCAGCTCTTCCAGCGGTGCCTCGCCCTCCTCCAGGTTCAGACTCAACTGTTCGCGCTTTTCAGTGAGACGCTCGGCCTGCATTTCCAGACGCTCCAGCGCCTGACGCGTGGAGTCATGCTGCGCGCGCAACGAGCCGAGACGCACGGCCAATTGATGGGCGTGATCCTTGTGCTGCCGCGCCTCCTGGCGCACCCGGTCAAGGCGTTCGCGCAGGCTGTCGCGCTGGGCCAGCAGTAATTCACGCTGCTCGGTGTCGAGCGCCATGGCATCCAGCGCTTCCTGCAATTGCATGCGCGCTTCGCCGATCTGTTCGTGCTCGAGTTCGCGTTGTTCGCCGAGTTCGACCAGCTCTTCATCAAGACGCGTGCGGCGCAAGGTCAGCTGTTCGGCCTTGGCTTTGCCGGCGGACAGCTGTGCTTTCAATTCGCCCTGCTGACGCGCTTCGTCTTGCAGCAAACGACGCAAATGTTCGCGGCCGTTTTCCTGCTGACGCTGTTGCGCGCGCAGCGTTTGCAGACGAGTTTCCATGGCCTCGACCGTGGCTTCTTTTTCTTCCCGCTCGAGGTGCAGCGCTTCGATTTCCTGGCCACGGGCGAGCATGCCGCTTTCCGCTTCGCTGGCTCGACGCACGCGTAAAAAGTGCCGACCGACCCAGTAACCGTCGCGGCTGATCAAACTCTCGCCAGCGCTCAACTGCCCGCGCAAGGCCAAAGCCTGTTCAAGGCTGTCGACCGGTTTGACTTGGCCCAGCCACGGCGACAGATCAATCTGCGCATCGACCTTATCGAGCAAGCTGCCCGCCACGCGCACGCCATCGCTGGCCGGGCTGAGCAGGCGCAAGTCGCCTTGGGTGAATCCGGACAAATCGAAGCCGCTGAAGTCGTCGACCAGCACCGCTTGCAGATCGGCGCCGAGCACGGTTTCCACCGCCAGTTCCCAACCGGCCTCGACCTTCAGGCCTTCGGCCAGACGCGGACGCTCGGCGAGGTTGTGTTCCTTCAACCATTCGGCGGTGCCGGTGCCCGGGTCGAGCGCGGCTTGCTGCAAGGCTTCAAGGGAAGCCAGGCGACCATTGAGCCGCTGCAAATCGCCCTGCGCCTGCTGCTGCGCGGTCAGCGCTTGCTGCAATTCCTGGCGCAGTTGTTCGAGTTTTTCGACCTGCGCTTCTTCACTGGTCTGCAAATCTTCGAGGGTCGCTTCAGACTCGGCGAGCTGCTCGTTGAGCTCCATGATCGCTGCATCTTCCGGGTCGGCCGAGAGCAACGCGCGCTCTTCGCCAAGACGCTTTTGCCGGTCAGCAAGACGCTCCATGCTGGTTTCCAGCTGCTGGATGCGCGACTGCTGCACTTCGGCCTGACGGCGTGGTTCGGCGGCGGTCAGGTTGAAGGCGTCCCACTGCTCCTGCCAGCCGTGCATGACCGATTCGGAATCTTCCAGCGCAGCGGCGGCTTCTTCGGCGGCAGCACTGGTGACTTCCTGCTCAGGGGTGAGCATGTCCAGCTCTTCGCCGAGGGTCAGCAGCAAGGTGCGGTCGTGGCCCAGGTGCGACTCGGTTTCCAGGCGGGCGCGCTCGGCTTCTTTCAAGTCGTCCTGCAACTGCCGCAGACGTTGCTGACCGTGCTGGATGCTCTGCTCGACCCGGGCAATGTCGCCGCCGACCGAATAGAAGCGCCCTTGCACCAGATTGAAGCGTTCGGACAGGTCATGGTGACCGTCGCGCAGGCGCTCGATAGACGCGTCGGCATTGCGCTGTTCGGCGACCAGCGCTTCGAAACTGACTTCCTGGGTGCCGATGATCGACTCGCGCTGGCCGACCTGATCGTTGAGATCCTGCCAGCGCAGGGCCGACAGTTGCGCCTTGAGCTGACGCTCTTCGGCTTTGAATTCCTGATACTTCTTGGCGGCCTCGGCCTGGCGGTGCAGGCGTTCGAGCTGACGCTCCAGCTCATCGCGCAGGTCAGTCAGACGGGCAAGGTTTTCGTGGGTGCGGCGGATACGGTTTTCGGTCTCGCGGCGGCGCTCTTTATATTTCGAGATGCCGGCTGCTTCTTCGATGAAGTTACGCAGGTCTTCGGGTTTGGATTCGATCAGCTTGGAGATCATCCCCTGCTCGATGATCGAGTAGCTGCGCGGGCCGAGGCCGGTGCCGAGGAAGATATCGGTGATGTCGCGACGACGGCATTTGGTGCCGTTGAGGTAATACGTGGTCTGGCTGTCGCGGGTGACTTTGCGGCGAATCGAAATCTCGGCGTAGGCCGCGTACTCGCCCAGCAGGGTGCCGTCGGAGTTATCGAAGACCAGCTCGATGCTGGCCTGACTCACCGGTTTGCGGCTGGTCGAGCCATTGAAGATGACGTCGGTCATCGACTCGCCACGCAGGTTCTTCGCCGAACTTTCGCCCATCACCCAGCGTACGGCGTCGATGATGTTCGACTTGCCGCAACCGTTCGGCCCGACAACCGCCGCCATGTTACTGGGGAAGTTCACCGTGGTCGGGTCGACGAAGGATTTGAATCCCGCCAGCTTGATGCACTTGAGCCGCACGCTTAGGCAACCGTCAGCGCGGAAACCACCAGATCGCAGCTGCGCTGGGCGTACGCCGTCAGCACGATGCGGATCTGCGGCAAATCACGGGCGAGCACGGCGGCGAGCAGGCGTTCGAACAGTTCGAGGAACTCGCTCATTGAGGCCTTGCGCTGTTCGAGGGCGAGGAAGTACGCGCGGCTCATCGCCGGCTGGAGGTTCTCGACGGTCTCTTGCAGGTACGGGTTGTTGGCGAACGGATAGGCGGCACGCATCACGCTGAAGCTGTCGTCGACAAAGCTGCGGATGTCCTGACGCTCGTAGCTGGCGGTCAGGCGCTGCTGAATCTGCACGAACGGCGCCATGTCCGACTGCACTTGCCAGCCATTGGCCACCGAGTTGCCGAGCAGGATGTACAGCTCGCTCATCAGCGTGCACAGGCTCTGCACCTTGTGCGGCGTCAGCTCGGTGACGTGCGCGCCACGGCGCGGCAGGATCGCGATCAGGTGGCGGCGTTCGAGGATCAGCAAGGCTTCGCGGACCGAACCGCGGCTGACGTTCAGCGCCAGCGTGACCTTCTGTTCCTGGATGCGCTCTCCCGGCTTCATTTCGCCACGAATGATGCGTTCGGCGAGGTGGTGAGCGATTTGCTCGGCGAGGCTGTCCGGCGCCTTGAACGTCATGGTTGTCCTTCAAACTCTATCGATCTGCACAAGCGGCGCAGTGTAGCGCAAATGCGGGCTCATGGCGGAGTGCCCACTCAGCGGTTTTTGGCACGATTCCCGCAAAAAAGCAGGGGATCCAATGAGGGTCAATACTGAATAGACACGTTGTTGATCGACGAAATGCTTTTTCCTGACCCTTAAGTCAGAAAACCATTGACCGAAAAGTCAGACCTGCTAAATTCGGTTCACGTCGGTTAACAACAATAATGAGTCTGCGAGGCCTTCCGTGATCCAGTTTTTACTTAACCAGGAACTCCGTAGCGAGCACGCCCTGGACCCGAATCTGACTGTGCTCAATTACCTGCGTGAACACGTTGGTAAATCCGGCACCAAAGAAGGTTGCGCTAGCGGTGACTGCGGCGCCTGCACCGTGGTGGTCGGCGAGTTGCAAACGGATGAGGCTGGCCGCGAACACATTCGCTATCGCAGCCTCAACTCGTGCCTGACCTTTGTTTCGTCGCTGCACGGCAAACAATTGATCAGCGTCGAAGACCTCAAACATAAAGGCGAACTGCACAGCGTGCAGAAAGCCATGGTCGAGTGCCATGGCTCGCAGTGCGGCTTCTGCACCCCCGGCTTCGTCATGTCGCTGTTCGCCCTGCAAAAGAACAGCGATGCACCGGATCAGGCCAAGGCCCACGAAGCGCTGGCCGGCAACCTCTGCCGTTGCACCGGCTACCGGCCGATTCTGGCGGCTGCCGAGCAATCCTGCTGCGGCAAGCAAGCGGATCAGTTCGATGCCCGCGAAGCGGAGACCATCGCGCGCCTCAAAGCGATTGCCCCGACCGATATCGGCGAACTCAACAGCGGCGACAAGCGCTGCCTGGTGCCGCTGACTGTCGCTGACCTGGCCGATCTCTACGACGCTTATCCACAAGCGCGTCTGCTCGCCGGCGGCACCGACTTGGCACTGGAAGTCACCCAGTTCCACCGCACCCTGCCGGTGATGATCTACGTCGGCAACGTCGCCGAAATGAAGCGCATCGAAACCTTCGACGACCGCATCGAAATCGGCGCCGCCACCGCCCTCTCCGACTGCTACGAAGCGTTGAACGCCGAGTACCCGGACTTCGGCGAACTGCTGCACCGCTTCGCCTCGCTGCAAATCCGCAACCAGGGCACCCTCGGCGGCAACATCGGCAACGCCTCGCCGATCGGTGACTCGCCACCACTGCTGATCGCCCTCGGCGCGCAGGTGGTGCTGTGCAAAGGTGAAACCCGCCGCACCCTGGACCTCGACGACTACTTCATCGACTACAAGGTTACAGCCCGTCAGGAAAGTGAGTTCATCGAGAAGATCATCGTGCCGCGCGCCAGCGCCGAGCAGTTGTTCCGCGCCTACAAAGTCTCCAAGCGTCTGGACGATGACATTTCCGCCGTCTGCGCCGCGTTCAACCTGCGCGTCGAAAACGGCGTGATTACCGATGCGCGCATGGCCTTTGGCGGCATGGCTGCGATCCCGAAACGCGCCGCCCATTGTGAAGCCGCGCTGATCGGTGCGCCGTTCAACAACGCCGTGGTAGAGCGTGCCTGCGCCGCGCTGGCGGAAGATTTCACCCCACTCTCTGACTTCCGCGCCAGCAAGGAATACCGCCTGCTCAGCGCGCAGAACCTGCTGCGTAAATACTTCATCGAACTGCAAACACCGCACATCGAGACTCGGGTGACCGCTTATGTCTAACCATCACGGCGTAGAGAAAACCCAAGCTGAACTGGCTGAACTGTTCGCCAAGGACCTGACCACAGGTGTCGGCCGCAGCGTCAAGCACGACAGCGCCGCCAAGCACGTGTCCGGTGAAGCGCAGTACATCGATGACCGTCTGGAATTTCCGAACCAGCTGCACCTGTACGCACGCCTGTCGGACCGCGCCCACGCGAAGATCATCAGCATCGACACCTCGCCGTGCTACGCCTTCGAAGGCGTGCGCATCGCCATCACCCACGAAGACGTGCCGGGCCTGAAAGACATCGGCCCGTTGATGCCGGGCGACCCGCTGCTGGCCATCGATGACGTGCAATTCGTCGGACAACCAGTGCTCGCCGTTGCCGCAAAAGATCTGGAAACTGCGCGCAAAGCCGCGATGGCGGCGATCATCGAATACGAAGATCTCGAACCTGTGCTCGACGTGGTTGAAGCGCTGCGCAAACGCCACTTCGTGCTCGACAGCCACACCCATCAACGTGGTGATTCGGCCGGTGCATTGGCCACGGCTGAACACCGCATTCAAGGCACGCTGCACATTGGCGGTCAGGAACACTTTTATCTAGAGACACAAATCTCCTCGGTGATGCCAACCGAAGACGGCGGTATGATCGTTTACTGCTCGACGCAGAACCCCACCGAAGTGCAAAAACTGGTCGCCGAAGTACTCGACGTGTCGATGAACAAAATCGTCGTCGACATGCGCCGCATGGGCGGTGGTTTCGGTGGCAAGGAAACTCAAGCGGCCAGCCCGGCGTGCCTGTGCGCCGTGGTTGCGCACCTCACCGGTCAGCCAACGAAGATGCGCCTGCCGCGCGTCGAAGACATGCTGATGACCGGCAAGCGTCACCCGTTTTACGTCGAATACGACGTCGGCTTCGACAGCACCGGGCGCCTGCACGGGATCAACATGGACCTGGCCGGCAACTGCGGCTGTTCGCCGGACCTGTCCGCGTCGATCGTTGACCGGGCGATGTTCCACTCGGACAACTCGTACTACTTGGGCGATGCGACCATTAACGGTCACCGCTGCAAGACCAACACCGCGTCGAACACCGCTTACCGTGGTTTCGGTGGCCCGCAAGGCATGGTCGCAATCGAAGAGGTGATGGACGCGATTGCCCGTCACCTGCAACTCGATCCGCTGGCTGTGCGCAAGGCCAACTACTACGGCAAGACCGAGCGTAACGTCACCCACTACTACCAGACTGTCGAGCACAACATGCTCGAAGAGATGACCGCCGAACTGGAAGAAAGCAGCCAGTATCACGAACGCCGCGAAGCGATCCGTCGCTACAACGCCAACAGCCCGATCCTGAAAAAAGGTCTGGCGCTGACCCCGGTGAAATTCGGCATTTCCTTCACCGCGAGTTTCTTGAACCAGGCCGGTGCGCTGATCCACATCTACACCGACGGCAGCATCCACCTGAACCACGGCGGCACGGAAATGGGCCAGGGCCTGAACACCAAAGTCGCGCAGGTCGTGGCCGAAGTGTTCCAGGTGGAAATCGACCGCGTGCAGATCACCGCGACCAACACCGACAAAGTGCCGAACACCTCACCGACGGCGGCGTCCAGCGGCGCTGACCTGAACGGTAAAGCGGCGCAGAACGCGGCGGAAATCATCAAGAAACGTCTGGTCGAATTCGCTGCGCGTCACTTCAAAGTCACAGAAGAAGACGTTGAATTCCACAACGGCCACGTGCGCGTTCGCGACCATATCCTGACCTTTGAAGCGCTGATCCAGCAGGCGTATTTCAATCAGGTGTCGCTATCGAGCACCGGGTTCTACAAGACCCCGAAAATCTACTACGACCGCAGCCAGGCCCGTGGCCGTCCGTTCTACTACTTCGCCTTCGGCGCGGCGTGCTGCGAAGTGATCGTCGACACCCTGACCGGCGAGTACAAGATGCTGCGCACCGACATTCTTCACGACGTCGGCGCCTCGCTGAACCCGTCCATCGACATCGGTCAGGTCGAGGGAGGTTTCATTCAGGGCATGGGCTGGCTGACCATGGAAGAGCTGGTCTGGAACAACAAAGGCAAGCTGATGACCAACGGCCCGGCCAGCTACAAGATCCCGGCCGTGGCGGACATGCCGCTGGATCTACGGGTGAAGCTGGTGGAAAACCGCAAGAACCCGGAAGACACGGTGTTCCACTCCAAGGCTGTCGGCGAACCACCGTTCATGCTCGGGATTGCTTCGTGGTGTGCGATCAAGGATGCGGTGGCGAGCCTCGGTGATTACAAGCATCAGCCGCAGATCGATGCGCCAGCGACGCCGGAGCGGGTGTTGTGGGGCTGCGAGCAGATGCGTCAGCTGAAAGCGGTGAAAGCCGTCGAAGCTGAAACCGAGGTTGTTTGATGATCGTTCCCACGCTCTGCGTGGGAATGCAGCCCGCGACGCTCTGCGTCGCATCCTGAACAGCGGACGCGGAGCGTCCAGTGATGCATTCCCACGCAGAGCGTGGGAACGATCTGAGAGGTGTGTATGTACAACTGGATCGACGCCCTCGCCGACCTGCAGAACCAGGGCGAACCCTGTGTGCTGGTGACGATCATCGAAGAACTCGGCTCGACGCCACGTAACGCCGGTTCGAAAATGGTCATCAGCGCTAACCGGAGCTTCGACACCATTGGTGGCGGGCATCTGGAATACAAAGCCATGCAGATCGCCCGCGAGATGCTCGCCAGCGGTAAGCAGGACACTCATCTGGAGCGCTTCAGCCTTGGCGCCAGCCTGGGCCAGTGCTGCGGCGGCGCCACCGTGTTGCTGTTCGAACCGATGGGCCAGGTGCAGGCGCAAATCGCCGTGTTCGGTGCCGGCCACGTTGGCCGCGCCTTGGTGCCGCTGCTCGCCAGCCTGCCCTGCCGGGTGCGCTGGATCGATTCGCGTGTTGCCGAATTCCCCGAACAGATCCCTCACGGCGTGCGTAAAATCGTCGCCGAAGAGCCTGTGGATGAAATCGATGACCTGCCCGCCGGCAGTTACTGCATCGTCATGACCCACAACCATCAGCTCGACCTTGAACTCACTGCTGCGATCCTCAAGCGCAACGACTTCGCCTACTTCGGCCTGATCGGTTCGAAGACCAAACGCGTGAAGTTCGAACACCGTTTGCGCGATCGCGGTTTCGACAGCGGCGTCGTGCAACGCATGCGCTGCCCGATGGGCATCGGCGAAGTCAAAGGCAAACTGCCTGTGGAAATCGCCATCTCCATCGCCGGCGAAATCATTGCCACCTACAACGCCAACTTCGGCCAGCAGACTGCCAGCGCCGAACCGATTGCCAGACTGCTGCCGGTTTCGCGGCGCAGTCAGGCGACCAAACTCAAAGCCTCAAACTGATTAGAGAACCCTCATGCCTCTGACTCGCAAAGCCTACCGCGCCGCCATCCTGCACAGCATCGCCGACCCCGCCGAAGTCGGGATCGAAGCCTCCTACGAATATTTCGAGGATGGCCTGCTGGTGGTCGATGGCGGCAAGATCAGCGCCCTCGGCCACGCCAGTGAGCTGCTGCCGACCCTGGCGGCGGACATCGAAATCGAGCACTACCAGGACGCGTTGATCACCCCAGGCTTCATCGACACCCACATTCACTTTCCGCAAACCGGCATGGTCGGTGCCTACGGCGAGCAACTGCTCGACTGGCTGAACACCTATACCTTCCCCTGCGAAAGCCAGTTCGGCGACAAGGCCCACGCCGATGAAGTCGCTGACATTTTCGTCAAGGAACTGCTGCGCAACGGCACCACCACCGCGCTGGTCTTCGGCAGCGTGCACCCGCAGTCGGTGAACTCGTTCTTCGAAGCGGCCGAGAAGCTCGACCTGCGGATGATCGCCGGCAAGGTGATGATGGACCGCAACGCGCCGGATTATCTGACCGATACTGCTGAATCGAGCTACGTCGAGAGCAAAGCGCTGATCGAGCGCTGGCATGGCAAGGGTCGTCTGCACTATGCGGTCACCCCGCGCTTCGCGCCGACCAGCACTCCGGAACAACTGACCCTTGCCGGGCAACTGCTGACCGAATACCCGGATCTGTATATGCAGACCCACATCAGCGAGAACCTCAAGGAAATCGAGTGGGTCAAGGAGCTGTTCCCGGAGCGCAAGGGCTACCTCGACGTTTACGATCACTACCAACTGCTCGGCGAGCGCTCGGTATTCGCCCACGGTGTGCACCTGTGCGACGACGAATGCGCGCGACTGGCGGAAACCGGCTCGGCGATCTCGTTCTGCCCGACCTCGAACCTGTTCCTCGGCAGCGGCCTGTTCAACCTGCCGATGGCCGAGAAGCACAAACTCAATGTCGGCCTGGGCACTGACGTCGGCGGCGGTACCAGTTTCTCGCTACTGCAGACGCTGAACGAAGCGTACAAAGTGATGCAGTTGCAAGGTGCGCGCCTGAGCCCGTTCAAGTCGCTGTATCTGGCGACTCTAGGTGGCGCACGCGCGCTGCGTCTGGAAGACAAGATCGGCAACCTGCAACCGGGTAGCGACGCTGACTTCCTGGTGCTGGATTACAACGCTACGCCGCTGCTCAGCTATCGCTTGAAGCAGGCCAACAACATTGCCGAGACGTTGTTTGTGTTGATGACGCTGGGCGATGACCGCACGGTGCAGCAGACGTATGCGGCGGGTGCTTTGGTGCATCAGCGCTGAGTTTCCCCCCGCCCCATGATCGTTCCCACGCTCTGCATGGGAATGCAGCCCGTGACGCTCCGCGTCACTGGACGCGGAGCGTCCCCAGAGGCGTTCCCACGCAGAGCGTGGGAACGATCAGGCAGGCACAAAAAATCCCCCGGAGGTGTTCAGCCCCGGGGGATTTTTTGTTGCCTGTCAGATCGCCTTCGCGAGCAGGCTCGCTCCCACATTTGAAATGCATTCCCCTGTGGGAGCGAGCCTGCTCGCGAAGGGGTCGACTCGGTATCAGCTCAGAGCTTGGCCGCTGGACGCCCAGGCTTCTTGGTCTGCAACAAATGCGAGAACACCGCATGCAGATCATCCGACGCGCCTTCCTCGTCGAGGTTGAGCTTGCTGTCGATGTGATCCATGTGATGCATCATCAGATTCACCGCCAACTCACCGTCGCGCTTCTCGATCGCGTCGATCAATTGGGTGTGTTCGTCGTACGAGCAGTGCGAGCGGTTGCCGCTTTCATACTGGGCAATGATAAGCGACGTCTGCGAAACCAGGCTGCGCTGGAAGCTGATCAACGGTGCGTTCATCGCCGCTTCCGCCAGTTTCAGGTGGAATTCGCCCGACAGACGAATGCCGGCGCCGCGATCGCCACGGGAGAAGCTGTCGCGCTCGTCGTTGACCATCTGGCGCAATTCGGCAATCTGCTCGGCAGTGGCGTGTTGCACCGCCAGCTCAGTGATCGCGCGCTCGACCAGACGGCGGGCGAGAAACACCTGACGCGCCTCTTCCACACTCGGACTGGCAACCACGGCGCCACGGTTCGGCCGCAACAGCACCACGCCTTCATGGGCCAGACGCGACAGCGCACGGCGAATGATGGTGCGGCTGACCCCGAAGATTTCCCCCAGCGCTTCTTCGCTCAATTTTGTGCCGGGCGCCAGACGCTGTTCGAGGATGGCCTCGAAGATATGCGCGTAGACAATATCGTCCTGGGTTCCGCTGCGGCCGGCTTTGCCTGCTCGCGGTTGTTTCTTGAGGGGTTGCAACTGTTCGTTCATGGGCACTCGAGTCGGGAGAACTGCGGCGAATAGACCGTGACTGTAATACGGCACAGTAGGTCGCTGGCAAGTATCGCGTAAAAAACAGCGCGATTGTACACAATGGAAGGTGGCAACACGACTGTACGGCTGTTTGTGACTTCGGCTGTATTGCAACGATCCGTTACGATTGAGTTTAGGCTTGATCGCAGAATCCGCTGGTCGACCACAATCCCCTGTGGGAGCGAGCCTGCTCGCGAAAGCCGTTTCAAATTCAAAATGAATGTTGACTGACACACCGCTTTCGCGAGCAGGCTCGCTCCCACAGGGGTTTGGCGTACAGGGGACATCTTCATTGGTATAAGGAACACCGTTGTCATGAACGACGCCACCCACACTCAACTGCGCCCCTTGGCCGACACTTCGCCTTCAGCCATCGTCGCCGGTTTCATCGCGATGATGACCGGCTACACCAGTTCACTGGTGCTGATGTTTCAAGCCGGGCAAGCGGCGGGCCTGACCAGCGGGCAGATTTCTTCGTGGATCTGGGCGATCTCGATCGGCATGGCGGTGTGTTCGATCGGCCTGTCGCTGCGTTATCGAACGCCGATCACCATCGCCTGGTCGACGCCCGGCGCGGCGTTGCTGATCACCAGTCTGGGCGGCGTCAGTTATGGCGAGGCCATCGGCGCCTACATCACCTGCGCAGTGCTGGTGACGATCTGCGGGCTGACCGGCAGCTTCGAACGCCTGGTGAAAAAGATCCCGGCCTCCTTGGCGGCAGCATTGCTGGCGGGCATTCTGTTCAAGATCGGCAGCGAAATCTTTGTCGCCGCGCAGCACCGTACCGGGCTGGTGTTGGGCATGTTCTTCACCTATTTAGTAGTCAAGCGCCTGTCACCGCGTTACGCCGTGCTCGCCGCGCTGCTGATCGGCACCGCGCTGTCGGGGTTCATGGGTTTGCTGGATTTCAGCGGTTTTCATCTGGAAGTGGCGACGCCGGTGTGGACCACGCCGCACTTCTCGCTGGCGGCGACCATCAGCATCGGCATTCCTTTGTTCGTGGTCGCGATGACCTCGCAGAACATGCCCGGTATCGCCGTATTGCGCGCGGATGGCTACAACGTCCCGGCCTCGCCGCTGATCACCACCACAGGCATTGCCTCGCTGTTGCTGGCACCGTTTGGTTCGCACGGCATCAACCTGGCGGCGATCAGCGCGGCGATCTGCACCGGGCCGCACGCCCATGAAGATCGCAACAAGCGCTACACCGCCGCGGTTTGGTGCGGAATTTTCTACGGGATTGCCGGGGTGTTCGGCGCCACGTTGGCGGCGTTGTTTGCCGCGCTGCCGAAGGAACTGGTGCTGTCGATTGCCGCGCTGGCGCTGTTTGGTTCGATCATCAATGGTTTGAGTATTGCCATGACTGAGGTGAAGGAACGGGAGGCGGCGTTGATTACCTTTATGGTCACGGCGTCGGGGCTGACGTTGTTTTCCATTGGCTCGGCGTTTTGGGGGATTGTTGCGGGGGTTTTGACGTTGGTGATTTTGAATTGGCGTAAAGCTTAAGGTCAAAAGCCCCTCACCCTAGCCCTCTCCCCGAGGGAGAGGGGACTGACCGAGGTGTTTGGAAGACATACGCCGACGTGGGATACCGAGTTGAACTCAGGCTTTGAAAAGCCCACAAGTAGTCTCCCTCTCCAGGGGGAGAGGGCTGGGCGGGCGGCGTTCCGATGAGGGGCAGACTCACCACAAATCCCAAACCAAACACCCAAACCCCAGACGAAAAAAAACGGCGACCCTCAGGTCGCCGTTTTTTTCAGTATCACTTAGCCGCGTTGATCGGCTTTTCCGGATACCAAACGTCCAGCAACGGGCTGACTTCATACTTGGTCAGCTCAGAGCGGGTTTTCAGCCAGGCTTCAACGGCAGCACGCTGCTCTTCGTTGACCGAGCCACGCTTCTGCAGGCAAACCAGACCGAAGTCGTCGCCGCCAACATAACCCAGACCGTTGGCTTCCATGGCTTCTTTGATGAAGGCTTCGAGGAAAGCGTCAATGGCTTCTTCGGACAAGTCTTCTTTGAAGTCCAGGTTCAGTTCGAAACCCAGCTCTTGAAATTCATCAACGCACAGTTTTTTGCGCAGACGCTGGGAACGGTTAGTCGCCATTGGAACAATCCTCTTAAGTATTAACGGCGGGCACTTTACCAGTTTAAGCCGCCGATTGCCCGACTCTCTGGCCCCTGTAGCCGACCGCCTGTAAAAAAATAACGTATTGGTCCACCCGGACAAGGCACAAGCGGTAACACCTTGGGGCATAATGCCGACACTTTCATGACCGCTGAGGGCTTTTTCATCCATGTCCTCGTTATTTTCCCCTCGACTGTAGGGTTTTATTTCATATGATCAAATCGTTGCGTCCTCTGCTTCTCGCCGGCCTTCTTCTGCCGCTGGCCCTGCCTGTTTCTGCTGCCACCATCAACACCGCCCTCACCCCCAACGTCGAAAAAGCCCTCAAGGCCAGTAAACTGCAGCCCAGCGCCCTGTCGCTGGTGATGGTGCCGCTCGACGGCCCGGGCACGCCGACCGTGTTCAACGCCGACGTGTCGGTCAACCCGGCCTCGACGATGAAACTGGTCACCACCTACGCGGCGCTGGAAATGCTCGGCCCGAATCATCAGTGGAAAACCGAGTTCTACACCGACGGCGACCTCAGCGGCGGCATCCTCAACGGCAACCTCTACCTCAAGGGTGGCGGCGATCCGAAGCTGAACATGGAAAAACTCTGGCTGCTGATGCGCGACCTGCGCGCCAACGGCGTGACGCAGATCACCGGCGACCTGATCCTCGACCGCAACTTCTTTGTGCAACCGGTGCTGCCGGAATTCAACGATGACGGCAATGACGAGAACAAGCCGTTTCTGGTCAAACCGGATTCGCTGCTGGTCAACCTCAAGGCTCTGCGCTTTGTCGCCCGCAATGACGGCGGTCGCGTGCTGATCTCGGTAGAACCGCCGATTGCCAGCATCCACATTGAAAACACCGTCAAAGCGCTGCCCTCCAAGCAATGCACCGGCGGCGTGCGCTACAACCCGGTGGCGCAACCCGATGGCAGCATGACCGTGACCGTTGCCGGCCAGTTGGGTGAAGGTTGCAGCTCGCAGACTTACCTGTCGCTGCTTGATCATGCGACCTATACGGCCGGCGCCGTGCGGGCGATCTGGAAAGAACTCGGTGGCAGCATTCAGGGCAAGGATCGTCTGGCCTCGACCCCGAGCAACGCCAAACTGCTCGCGCGTGCCTACTCGCCGGATCTGGCGGAAATCATTCGCGACATCAACAAATACAGTAACAACACCATGGCTCAGCAGTTGTTCCTCAGCCTCGGCCAACGCTTTCGCAACGACGCCGACGGTGATGACGCCAAAGCTGCCCAGCGCGTAGTGCGTCAGTGGCTGGCGAAGAAAGGCATCACCGCGCCGCATCTGGTGATGGAGAACGGCTCTGGTTTGTCGCGTGCCGAACGGGTCAGCGCCCGTGAGATGGCGAGCATGCTGCAAGCCGCCTGGCACAGCCCGTATGCCGCCGAGTACATCAGCTCGCTGCCGATTGCCGGTACCGACGGCACCATGCGCAAGCGTCTGAAGACCACGGCGATGCGCGGTGAGGCGCACGTCAAGACCGGCACCCTGAACACCGTGCGCGCGATTGCCGGTTTCAGCCGTGATGTGAATGGCAATACCTGGGCGGTCGTGGCGATCCTCAATGACAAGGCGCCGTTTGGTGCATCGTCGGTGCTGGATCAGGTGCTACTGGATCTGTACAAGCAGCCGAAACTGGCGCAGACCGCTTCGGTACTCTGATCACCGCGACTCCTGTAGGAGTGAGCCTGCTCGCGATAGCGTCAGTCCAGATACATCATGTGTGACTGACATACCGCAATCGCGAGCAGGCTCACTCCTACAAGAGAATCGCGTCGCGGCCTAGCTCATCTGCTCGACACGATCACGCCCGCGCTGCTTTGCCATATACACCCCCGAATCCGCCCGCAACAGCAGCGCATCCGCGCCCTCTCCCGGTCGCCAACTGGCGATCCCGAAACTCGCCGTGACCACACCGACCACATCCACCGGCGCACTGCGCAAGCCCTGCCACAGTTCAACCGCCAGCATGTAGGCGTGTTCGCCGTCGATGTCCGGGCACAGCACCATGAATTCCTCGCCACCCAAGCGACAGAACACATCGGTGCGCCGCAAACGATGGCCGATGCGTTCGCACACCGCTTGCAGCACGCGGTCACCGACGGCGTGGCCATACTGATCATTGATGCGTTTGAAGTGGTCGATGTCGAGCATGATCACCGACAACTCACCGCCGCCGCGCTCGACCCGGGCCATTTCCGTGGTCAGGCGTTCCTGGAAGTAGCGGCGGTTATGGATGCCGGTCAGCGAGTCGGTCACCGACAGCGCGCGCAGTTCTTCTTCCACGCGTTTCAAATCGGAAATGTCCGAGATATAGCCGTGCCACAGCACACCGCCGCCCGGCAGTTCTTCCGGCGTCGCCTCGCCGCGTACCCAGCGCAGACCGCGCTCGGGCAACTGCACACGGTATTCCTCGCGCCACGGGCTGAGGCTGTCGGCCGAGGCGCGAATCGAAGAGCGCACGCGGGTAACGTCCTGTGGATGAATGCGCGTGAAGATCGCCTCGGCGTTGAACAACAGCACGTCCGGCTCCAGCTCGTAGATCTCGCGGATGCCGTCGCTGGCGTAGATCACACTGAAGCGCCCGTCGAATTCCATCTTGAATTGATAAATGCCGCCGGGCACGTGCGCGCTGAGCTTCTTCAGCAACACATCCCGCGCCGCCAGCACCTCGTGCACGCGCTTGCGCTCGGTGATGTCGATGCAGATCGCCAGATGCCCGACCCACAAACCCTGCTCATCCAGTACCGGCGTGGCAAGCATGTTCACCGGCAGATGACTGCCATCGCTGCGCACCAGCGTCCATTCGCGGGCCTCGTGACCGCCGACTTCGCCGCCCTCGACCAGCATCGCGTGGCAGGTCGGGATGCTTTTACCGTAGCGCGCACTCAATTCGGCAGCACGGGCCGTCAGCTCGCGGGGCAGGTGCAGGTTTTCCAGAGTCATGTGGCCGACGACATCGGCGCTGCTGTAACCGAGCATTTGTTCGGCGCCGGGATTGAAGGTGTTGATCACCCCGCGCAAGTCGGTGGCAATGATCGCCACCTGCGTCGCGGCATTCAGCACGCCGCGCAACTGCCCGTGAGTGCCACGCAGCTCCTGTTCGCTGGCATGCAACTCCTGCGTGCGCAACTCGACCATGCGCAAGGCGCGCTGGCGCTGACTGACCAACACGTAGAGCAAGGCGCTGAGCAGCAGACTGAGCAAGCCACCCAGAATGAGCACGCTGCCGACCGATGAATGATTGGCCTGCGCGAAGGCGTCGCTCGGCAGAATATCGACCTGATAGTCGTGATCGGCCATGCGCAGTAACCGCGTGGCCGACAGGTCGCTCGGTGCCGGATCGTTGGTCGATTCGAACAACACCTCGTGCTGATCATTGGTCGACATGTCGAGAATGCGCACTGACAGGTAGTCATGGAAGGCATCCGGCAAACCGTCGGCCAGCAATTGACGCATGCTGATCACCGCCATCACGTAGCCGAACGATTGGCGCTCGCCGTTGCGACTCACTGGCGCCACCAGCAGGACACCGCGTGCATAGGATGGCTCGATACTGACCAGGTGCATCGGTTGCGACACCGCCAGCCCGCCGAGCCTGTCGGCGCGTTGCAACGTGTCGCGCCGCAAAGGTTGCGCGAGCAGGTCATAACCCAACGGTGAGCCGAGCCGACTTTGCGTCTGGCTGTAGAGCACCGGTACGTATTCATCGCGCACGCCAGCCAGTTGCAGCTCGCCTTGGGCATTCAGTTCACGCAGGGTGAAGTTGGTCAGGCCTTCGTCACGCACGCGCTGCTCGAATGCCGCGCGCGCGCCACCCTTGATCTTGAGGGCAAACGAATAGGCCTGGGTACGCATTAATAAGGGTTGGGTGTAACCATCGAATTCGGCGCGGGACACCGATTCAGAGTTGGCGAAGAAGCGGCGCAGGCCGTCGAGGCGTTGTTCCTGATCCTGAAAGCGTTCTTCGATGCGGGTGTAGCGTTCGTTGGCCAGCAGTTGGAAACGCTGACGGGTTTGTTGCTGGAACTGATTGAGGGTGGCCCAGGCAAGCAGCCCCGTGAGAATTCCACCGGCGAGCAATACCAGCAGCGCGACCAGCCAGGCCGAGACGTCTTCGCTGATAAAACCCAGAATCTTTGGGCGCACGGGGTGCAACGACATAAAGACAACTCACTACGCCAGCATTTACGGGAAAACCCCATTGACCGTGTGTGAGTTATAGCTATTAGCCACTAATTTAGCCAGCGCGGGCAGATCCACGGAGCCTTTAAAAATCAAGGCTCTGTGGATCCAACCCGGTAAAGCGTCAACGAGCCGTGATTTTCCAGGCGCGGTGGATCTTGGTGTTACGGGCGAAATCCGGATCAATGGTCTGCGCGCTGATTTCCTCGACCGCGTAACGCTCGGCGAGGTTTTCTTCCAACTGGAATTTGCGGAAGTTGTTGGAGAAATACAGCACACCGCCCGGCGCCAGACGCGCCATGGCCAGGTCAATCAACTGCACCTGATCACGCTGCACGTCGAAGATACCTTCCATGCGCTTGGAGTTGGAGAACGTCGGTGGATCGATAAAGATCAGGTCGTACTCGTCGCGGCTGCTTTCCAGCCACGCCATCACATCGCCCTGCTCCAGACGGTTCTTGTCCGAATAGCCGTTCAGCGACAGGTTGCGACGCGCCCAATCGAGGTAAGTCTTCGACAGATCGACGCTGGTGGTGCTGCGCGCGCCGCCCTTGGCCGCATGGACGCTGGCCGTCGCGGTGTAGCAGAACAGATTGAGGAAGCGCTTGCCGGCGGCCTCTTTCTGAATGCGCATGCGCATCGGACGGTGATCGAGGAACAGGCCGGTGTCGAGGTAGTCGGTGAGGTTGACCAGCAACTTCACGCCGCCCTCGCTGACTTCATTGAACTTGCCTTGCGCAGCCTGACGCTCGTACTGCTTGGTGCCGCTCTGGCGCTCGCGGCGTTTGACCACCACGCGGCTCTTGTCGACGTTCAGTGCCTGCGGAATGGCGGCCAAGGCGTCGAACATACGCGCCGAGGCTTTTTCCGGATCAATGGATTTCGGCGCGGCGTATTCCTGGACGTGCACCCAATCGTGGTACAGATCGATGGCCATCGCGTACTCAGGCATGTCGGCATCGTAGACGCGGTAGCAATCAATGCCTTCGCGCTTGACCCACTTGCCCATGGCCTTGAGGTTCTTTTGCAGACGGTTGGCAAACATCTGCCCGCCTTCGCTCAAGCGCGGCTGCTCAATCACCGGTGCCGGGGCTGGCGTCGGTTTGATCGGGTTGCCGTTCTTGTTGAACTTGCGTTCTTGCGGCTCGTCCGGGGTCTGATCGTAAGCCGCTTGCTCGCGCTCGGCCTGACGCTGTTCCGGGGTGCGACGCTCGCCAGTGACGAACTGATCCGGCAGCACTTTGATCAACAACAGTTTGCACGGCAGCGCGCCGTTCCAGAACGAATACTGTTTGTGGCTGCGAATACCCATGCGCTTGCCCAGATCCGGGGCGCCGGTGAATACCGCTGCTTCCCAGTTCAGGCAGGCCTGACGCAGACGCTCGCCGAGGTTCTGGTAGAGATACAGCAGACTGGCTTCGTCACCGAGACGCTCGCCGTACGGCGGGTTGCAGATCACCAGACCTTTCTGGTTCTGGTCCGGACGCGGCTCGAAGGTCGCGACTTCGCCCTGGTAGATCTTGATCCACTCGCTCAGGCCCGCACGCTCAACGTTGTTGCGGCCCGGTTGAATCAGACGAGGGTCGGCTTCGTAACCGCGAATCCACAACGGTGGCTTGGCCAGACCGGCAGCGGCACGCTCGACGGCTTCTTCATGGAGTTTTTTCCACAGTGCCGGCACGTGACCGAGCCATGCGGTAAAGCCCCACTGCTCACGGCGCAGGTTCGGCGCCATGTCGGCGGCAATCATGCCGGCTTCGACGAGGAACGTACCGACACCGCACATCGGGTCAGCCAGCGCGCCGCCTTCGGCAGCAATGCGTGGCCAGCCGGAACGGATCAGGATCGCCGCCGCGAGGTTTTCCTTCAGCGGTGCAGCGCCCTGCTGCAAGCGATAGCCGCGCTGGTGCAGGCTGTGGCCGGAGAGGTCGAGGGAGAGAATCGCTTCGCCGCGATCCAGACGCAGGTGAATGCGCAGATCCGGGTTGAGCTTGTCGATCGACGGACGGTCGCCCTGCGGCGTGCGCAGTTTGTCGACGATGGCGTCTTTGACTTTCAAGGCGCCGAAGTGAGTGTTGTCGATGCCGGAACCGTGGCCGCTGAATTCAACGGCCAGGGTGCCGTCGCTGAGCATGTGATCCTGCCAGTCGATGTCGAGCACGCCGTGGTACAGGTCTTCAGCGTCCTTCATCGGGAAGCGCTTGAGCACCAGCAACACGCGGTTGGCCAGGCGCGACCAGAGGCACAGGCGATAAGCGGTTTCCATGGTCGCCATGCCACGCACAGCGGAAGTGTGCTCGCGCGCTTCTTCAAGGCCAAGCCCGACGGCTTCCTCGATGAGCAGGCCTTCAAGGCCTTTAGGGCAAGTGAGGAAGAGTTCGAAACGGTCGGACATGGTATTTCCAGAGCCTTTGGCTAGTGAATCGGCAACGCATTGCCGATCCGGTTTTCAATCAGGCGCTTTTCTAAAAGAACGCCCGCGTGGCACGAAGGTGTGCCGTTCCATCCCCGCTGCTCGGGTTAAAAGAGCTTAGATGCCGGGACAGATAAAAAAGTTGATGCAACAAAAAGTCTTAAAGCGACCCTTCGTCGCTTTATACCCCAGCGCAAACGTGGGTCATTCTCACTAAAGAATTAACCCCATCATCCAGCGCGGGGCCGATCATACCGGGGTTTGCTCAATAAACGTTCAATAAATAAGCGGTTACTTATCGCTATAGCACTCTTTTCGTTACGTCCTTATGACAAAACGGTCATTCCATCGTTGTGACTCATTGGTTAGAACTGAACACAGGTTGACGTCGCAACGGCGTCAACACCTTGGCTCGCCACGCCGGCAGCGAGCCGCACCATGGCAGGTTTCTTCTGCCAGACCTCAGTTGAGGTCAACGCGATACAAAACAGTCAACAAGTGAGGGAAACACCCTATGAGAAGACTTAAGCGTGATCCGTTGGAAAGAGCATTTTTGCGCGGATATCAATATGGCGTTGGTGGCAAATCCCGTGAGCTTTGCCCATTTACTCTACCGTCGGTACGCCAAGCCTGGATTAACGGCTGGCGAGAAGGACGCGGCGACAACTGGGACGGTATGACCGGCACTGCGGGAATCCACAGACTCAACGAACTTCACGCCGTCGGCTGACACAGGGCATTAATTCCGACACGACAATCTGAATTTGTAACGACTTACCATGCACGTCCTTCCCGGACGGCGGGCTGCGGCCCAGGGGCTCCTTCGAGGAGCCCTTTTTTATGCCTGTCACATTATCTTTGCCCAAACAAAAAACCTGTGGGAGCGAGCCTGCTCGCGAAAGCGGTGTGTCAGTCACAGAAATATTGACTGAACTGGCGCCTTCGCGAGCAGGCTCGCTCCCACAAGGGATCAGCGCAGGGCGGCGATCGCGTCTACCGACTCACGGATCAGTGCCGGGCCCTTATAGATGAAGCCGGAGTAGATCTGCACCAGGCTCGCACCGGCAGTGATCTTCTCGGCAGCATGCTTGCCTTCGGTGATGCCACCGGCCGCAATGATCGGCAACCGCCCAGCCAACTCACCCGCCAGCACCTTCACCGTATTCGTGCTCTTCTCCCGCACCGGCGCGCCGGACAAACCACCCGCCTCGTCGCCATGCTCCATACCTTCGACGCCGACACGGCTCAGCGTGGTGTTGGTCGCGATCACCGCGTCCATGCCCGTTTCGATCAGCGCCTGAGCCACCTGCGCGGTCTCTTCGTCGGTCATGTCCGGCGCGATCTTGATCGCCAACGGCACATGTTTGCCATGACGCAACGCCAGTTCAGCGCGGCGCGTGGCCAGATCCGCGAGCAATTGCTTGAGCGAATCGCCGAACTGCAGGCTGCGCAGGCCCGGGGTGTTTGGCGAACTGACATTGACCGTCACATAGCTGGCGTGGGCGTAAACCTTGTCCAGGCAGATCAGATAATCATCGACCGCACGCTCGACCGGCGTATCGAAGTTCTTGCCGATATTGATGCCCAGCACGCCTTTGTATTTCGCCGCTGCCACGCGCGCCAGCAGGTTATCCACACCGAGGTTGTTGAAACCCATACGGTTGATGATCGCCTCGGCTTCCGGCAAGCGGAAGATCCGTGGTTTCGGGTTGCCCGGCTGCGGGCGCGGGGTCACGGTGCCGATTTCGACAAAACCGAAACCCAGTTGTGCGAAGCCATCGATGGCCGCGCCATTCTTGTCCAGACCGGCCGCCAGACCCACCGGGTTCGGGAATTCGAGGCCCATGACCGTCACCGGCTTCTTCGCCGGCGCCTTGCACAGCAAGCCGTTGAGGCCCAAACGCCCACCCGCGCCGATCAGATCCAGCGACAGATCGTGGGAGGTTTCCGGGGAAAGTTTGAACAACAGCTGACGGGCCAGGGAATACATGGGCGGCGATGACTCGGGCGGCGAAAAGAGGCGGCGATTATAGCCGGGCATCGACCTGCGGCGCGAGGCGCACGCGCAAATCACTGGCACTGGCATATGCCTTGCACCCTCCTTGAATATCAGCGCGCAGGCCAATGACGGCACGCGGGCAAGGACAATGGCGTCGTCCCGGGTTTTGCCTGCGCAAAGTCCGCGGCGGCGCTTTTTTTCGAGGTGGCGGTGTATGAATGAACCTTCGGTAGGGCCACTGGCCTGGGTCAATGGCAGCGATGCCCCGGAAAAGACTGCAATCAACCTCGGTTTCATGGCGTTGAGCGACTGCGCATCGGTTGTCGTTGCTGCCACACAGGGCTTTGCCCAGCCTTACGGGCTGACCCTGAATCTCAAGCGCCAAAGCTCTTGGGCCAACCTTCGCGACAAACTGGTCAGCGGCGAACTGGATGCCGCCCACAGTCTGTACGGTCTGATCTACGCCGTGCACCTGGGCATTGGCGGCGTGGCGTCGACCGACATGGCGGTGCTGATGGGGCTGAATCAGAACGGTCAGAGCCTCAATCTCTCTCACGGTCTGCAGAACCTTGGCGTGAGCAGTCCTGAAGCGCTGGACCGCCACGTGCACCAAAGCCGCGCAAAACTCACCTTCGCCCAGACTTTTCCCACTGGCACTCATGCGATGTGGCTGTATTACTGGCTGGCGAGTCAGGGCATTCATCCGTTGCAGGATGTCGACAGCGTGGTGGTGCCGCCGCCGCAAATGGTTGCGCACCTGCAAGCCGGACGTATCGACGGTTTTTGCGTTGGCGAACCGTGGGCCGCCAGTGCGGTGCAGCAGGATCTCGGTTTCACCCTGGCGACCAGCCAGACCATCTGGCCCGATCACCCGGAAAAAGTCCTCGGCTGCACTCGCGAATTTGTCGAGCAATACCCGAACACGGCGCGCGCGCTGGTGATGGCGATCCTTGAAGCCAGCCGCTTCATCGAAGAAAGCCCGGAGAATCGCCGTAGCACCGCGCAATTGCTCAGCGCGCCGGAGTATCTGGACGCGCCGCTTTCGTGTATTGAGCCGCGTTTTCTCGGTGACTATGCCGATGGGCTGGGCAATCGTTGGCAGGATCCTCATGCGCTGCGCTTCCACGGCAACGGCGAGGTGAATCTGCCCTATCTGTCGGACGGCATGTGGTTCATGACCCAGTTCCGCCGCTGGGGTTTGCTGCGCGAAGACCCGGATTACCTCGCTGTCGCCCGTAAGGTTCAGCAACTCGATCTGTATCGCGACGCCGCTACTGAGCTCGGTGTTGCCGCGTGGAGCACCGACATGCGCAGCAGCCAGTTGCTCGACGGCAAAATCTGGGACGGCAGCGACCCGGCCGGTTATGCGCGCAGCTTCAAGCTGCACGCGATGAACGACGACGTTCCCCTTCTCGCCCGCCGCTGACAGGAGACCGCAAACATGTTGCGCATTCTGTTGATCAACGACACAGCGAAAAAAGTCGGGCGCCTGAAAGCCGCGCTGACTGAAGCCGGTTTCGAAGTCATCGATGAATCCGGTCTGACCATCGACCTGCCCGCGCGCGTCGAAACGGTGCGACCGGACGTGATCCTGATCGATACCGAGTCACCGAGCCGCGATGTCATGGAGCAAGTCGTGCTGGTCAGCCGCGACCAGCCACGGCCAATCGTGATGTTTACCGATGAACATGACCCCGGCGTGATGCGCCAGGCGATCAAGTCCGGGGTCAGTGCCTACATCGTCGAAGGCATTCACGCCCAGCGTTTGCAGCCGATTCTCGATGTAGCAATGGCGCGCTTCGAGAGTGATCAGGCGTTGCGGGCGCAGTTGCAGGCGCGTGATCTGCAATTGGCTGAGCGCAAACGCATTGAGCTGGCCAAGGGGTTATTGATGAAGATGAAGGATTGCAACGAGGAAGAGGCTTACACCTTGATGCGACGCCAGGCGATGAGCCGCCAGCAGAAGCTGATTCAGGTGGCGGAGCAGATTATTGCCATGAGTGAGTTGCTGGGCTGAGGCGTTCTCACCGCTGAGAGCCCCTCACCCTAGCCCTCTCCCGGAGGGAGAGGGGACTGACCGAGGTGTCTGGCGTCACACATCGACCTGAAAGACCCGGTCGATTATGGATTCACAGCAGAAATCACAGGTCGGCGTACTACGCGCGCATCCCCCAATCAGTCCCCTCTCCCTCTGGGAGAGGGGACCGACCGAGCTGTCCGACGTCAAACATCGACCTGAAAGACCCGGTCGATTATGGATTCACAGCAGAAATCACAGGTCGGCGTACTTCGCGAGCATCCCCCAATCAGTCCCCTCTCCCTCTGGGAGAGGGCTAGGGTGAGGGGCTTTTGATTTTCCGGCTGTTGGCACAAATCTCGCTAAGTAAAACGCACAGGTAACCAACGGCGGTTGCCCCACCCACGACAAAGACGTCGCTCACCCGTTCGCCCAACCGGCGCATCAGGTAGCGGCGTTTTTGCGTTTTGGCCCCACAGCTCGGGGCCGGTGGTGCGGCCGTGGCGGCGCCCCACCTGCTGTTGCATGACTCCTTTCGAGACTCTTTTCAGCTGAGGTGCGCGATGAATTCAAGCTTCTGGAAATCCGGCCACACCCCGACCCTGTTCGCGGCCTTCCTCTATTTCGACCTGAGCTTCATGGTCTGGTACCTGCTCGGCCCGTTGGCGGTGCAAATCGCCGCCGACCTGCAGCTAACCACGCAACAACGCGGCCTCGTCGTCGCCACGCCGATCCTCGCGGGCGCGGTGCTGCGTTTTGTGATGGGCATGCTCGCCGATCGACTGTCGCCGAAAACCGCCGGGCTGATCGGCCAGGTCATTGTCATCTGCGCACTGTTCGGTGCCTGGAAAATCGGCATTCATAGCTACGAGCAGGCGCTGATCCTCGGCCTGTTTCTCGGCATGGCCGGCGCCTCGTTCGCCGTCGCCCTGCCGCTGGCCTCGCAATGGTATCCGCCACAGCATCAGGGCAAAGCCATGGGCATTGCCGGTGCGGGCAACTCCGGCACCGTGTTCGCCGCGCTGCTCGCGCCAGTGCTCGCCGCCGCATTTGGCTGGAGCAATGTCTTCGGTTTCGCCCTGATCCCGCTGATCCTGACCCTGGTGCTGTTCGCCTGGCTGGCGAAAAACGCGCCTGAGCGGCCGAAAGCCAAAGCCATGACCGACTACTTCAAAGCCTTGGGCGACCGCGACAGCTGGTGGTTCATGTTTTTCTACAGCGTCACCTTCGGCGGCTTCATCGGTCTGGCCAGCGCCCTGCCCGGCTACTTCAACGATCAGTACGGCTTGAGCCCGGTGACGGCCGGTTACTACACCGCAGCCTGCGTGTTCGGCGGCAGTTTGATGCGACCGCTGGGTGGCGCGCTGGCGGATCGCTTCGGTGGCATTCGCACATTGCTGGCGATGTATACCGTCGCCGCCGTGTGCATCGCCGCGGTTGGTTTCAACTTGCCGAGTTCCTACGCGGCGCTGGCACTTTTCGTCTGCACCATGCTCGGATTGGGCGCGGGCAACGGTGCGGTGTTCCAACTGGTGCCGCAGCGTTTTCGTCTGGAAATCGGCGTGATGACCGGGTTGATCGGCATGGCCGGCGGCATCGGCGGTTTTGCCTTGGCCGCCGGCATGGGCGCGATCAAGCAGAGCACCGGCAGCTATCAACTGGCCCTGTGGTTGTTCGCCAGCCTCGGCGTGTTGGCATGGTTTGGCCTGCACGGCGTCAAGCGTCGCTGGAGAACCACCTGGGGTTCGGCGGCGGTGACGGCGGCGCGGGTCTGAAGCGTCAATGGCCCTGCAACTGAGTTTTGCCGAAGCCAGCGCCACCGGCCCGCGCGCGGAGAATCAGGACGCCTTGCGCCTGGTCACGCCCGCTCCGGCGCTGGCGGCGAGCAAAGGTTATCTGTTCGCCATCGCCGACGGCGTCAGCCAATGCGCCGATGGCGGCCTCGCTGCGCGTTCGACCGTGCAGGCCCTGGCGCTCGACTACTACGCCACGCCGGAAACCTGGAGCGTGGCGCAGGCACTGGATCGCCTGCTGCTCGCGCAAAACCGCTGGTTGCAGGCCAACGGTGGTGGGCAACCGTTGCTCACCACGGTCAGTGCTTTGGTCATGCGCGGTCGGCGTTTTACCCTCGCCCACGTCGGCGATTGCCGGGTGTATCGCTGGCACGGCGATAATTTGCAGCGGATCTCTGAAGATCATGTCTGGGATCAGCCGGGCATGCAGCATGTGCTCAAGCGTGCATTGGGGCTGGATCAGCATCTGGTGCTGGACTTCCTTGACGGTGAACTGCGCGACGGCGAGTACTTTGTTTTGCTCAGTGACGGTGTCTGGTCGACGCTCGGCGATACCGCCATTGCGGCGATTCTGCGTGATCAGCCGGATCTGCACAGCGCCGCGCAAACACTGGTCAATGCCGCGCATCTGGCCGGGAGTCAGGACAATGCCAGTGCTTTGCTGGTGCGGGTGGATGCTTTGGGTGAGGCCAGTATCGGCGATGCGCTGATTCATCTGCAGCAATGGCCCCTGCCGCCACCGCTGAAACCCGGTCAGTCGTTCGAAGGCTGGCAAGTGCTGGACGTTGTCGCTCAGAGCCAGCAATCGCTGCTGTATCGGGTGCTTGATGGACAAGGTCAGACGTGGCTTATGAAAACCCTGCCTACGCGTTCCGCCGATGATTCCTACGCCGGGCAAGCACTGTTGTCCGAGGAATGGTTTCTGAAACGCGTAGCCGGTCGCCACTTTCCTGAAGTCCATGCCTGCCAGCAGCGTCAGCATTTGTACTACGTGATGCGGGAATATTCCGGAGCGACGCTGGCACAGCTGTTTCAACAGTCAGGCCCATCGCCGTTGGCACAGTGGCAGGACATCGCCGAGCGCCTGTTGCGCGCGGTCGGGCTGCTGCATCGGCGGCAGATTCTGCACCGCGACATCAAACCGGAAAACCTGCACGCGGGCGACGACGGTGAATTACGCCTGCTGGATTTTGGCCTGGCGTACTGCCCAGGCTTGTCCGAGGACGCGCCGTCGACGCTACCGGGAACGCCCAGTTATATCGCCCCGGAAGCGTTTCGTGGGGATCCGCCAAGTGTGCAGCAGGACTTGTATGCGGTCGGTGTGACCCTGTATTTCTTGCTCACTGGGCATTTTCCCTATGGCGAGATCGAAGCGTTTCAACGGCCGCGCTTTGGTCTGCCGGTAAGTGCCAGCCGTTATCGGCCGGACCTGCCGGAATGGCTGGCGCAGAGTCTGGAGCGCGGCGTTGCGGCTGATCCGCAGCAACGGTTTGAAACGGCTGAAGAGTGGTTGTTGGTGCTGGAACAGGGCGAGAGGCGCAGTTTGAGCGTGCGGCCTCGACCGTTGCTGGAGCGTGAGCCATTGAAGGTCTGGCGGACGATGGCGTTGTTGGCGTTGCTCGGGAATCTGGTGCTGCTCGTTTTGTTGTTTCATCACTGACACCGCGTCGCGGCCATCGCGAGCAGGCTCACTCCTACAATTTGAAATGCGTTCCCCTGTAGGAGTGAGCCTGCTCGCGATGACGTCAGCCCAATCACCACAAGTCCATCTACCTGAGCGCCCCACGAACGAGCAACCCGCCTCGATTCAGTGCAAAAATCACCCTCAAAAACTGCCAAACCCCAATAAACCCGCCACCGTCACACTTGGCACAACCACTGCATTGTCCCAACCAACACACACATAAAGCCCAACCTTCAACGACGAAGGCTGCGCTTCCCGAGAGAACGGGACCAGGACAAAGGCGTCCTCGCTAGGCAACTAGCGGGACGCCTTTTTTTGTTTGCGCAAAATTTCTCGAGCAAGGCCTGACTGCCCACAAGAGGCCAGCCGCAGCTCCCCGGAGAACCTGATGAAAAAACTCAAACTGGTGATGATCGGCAATGGCATGGCCGGGGTCCGCACCCTCGAAGAACTGCTCAAGCTGAGCAACGAGCTGTACGACATCACCGTCTTCGGCGCCGAACCGCACACCAACTACAACCGCATTCTGCTCTCACCAGTGCTGGCCGGTGAGCAGACCTTCGAGGAGATCGTGCTCAACGACCTCGACTGGTACCTGGAAAACAACATCAAGTTGCTGCTCAACCGCAAAGTGGTGGAGATCGACCGGGTCAAACGCCGGGTGATCGCCGAGGACGGCACCGAAGCCGAATACGACCGCCTGCTGATCGCCACCGGCTCGACGCCTTTCATTCTGCCGATCCCCGGCAACACCCTGCAGGGCGTGATCGGTTATCGCGACATCGCCGACACCCAAGCGATGATCGACACCGCGAAAACCCACAAACACGCGGTGGTCATCGGCGGTGGCCTGCTCGGCCTTGAAGCCGCCAATGGCCTGATGCTGCGCGGCATGCACGTCACTGTGGTGCACATCGGCGAATGGCTGCTGGAACGGCAACTGGATAAAACCAGCGGCCAACTGCTGCAAAGCGCCCTCGAATCCCGAGGCTTGCACTTCCGTCTGTGCGAACAGACCCAGGCCTTGCACGACGCCGGCAATGGCCGGGTCGGCTCGGTGCAGTTCAAGAACGGCGACATCATTCCCGCTGATCTGGTGGTGATGGCCGCCGGCATTCGCCCCAACACCGAACTGGCGGAAAAAGCCGGCATCCCGTGCAATCGCGGGATTCTGGTCAACGACACCCTGCAAACCTACGATCCGCGCATCTACGCGATCGGCGAATGCGCCAGCCATCGCGGCATTGCCTACGGTCTGGTCGCGCCATTGTTCGAACAGGCCAAGGTGTGCGCCAACCACCTCGCACAACTGGGCTTCGCCCGTTATCAAGGTTCGGTGACCTCGACCAAATTGAAAGTCACTGGCATCGACCTGTTTTCCGCTGGCGACTTCATGGGCGGCGAAGGCACCGAGACCATCACCCTCTCCGACCCGATCGGCGGCGTGTACAAAAAACTGGTGATCAAGGATGACGTACTGGTCGGCGCCTGTCTGTACGGCGATACGGCAGATGGCGGTTGGTATTTCCGGCAGATTCGTGAGAATCACGCCATCGGCGAGATCCGCGATCACTTGATGTTCGGCGAAAACGCCCTCGGCGACGTAGGACATCAGGGCCAGGACAAAGCCATGGTCATGGCCGACACCGCCGAAGTCTGCGGTTGCAACGGCGTGTGCAAAGGCACCATCGTCAAAGCCATTCAGGAACACGGCCTGTTCAGCGTCGATGAGGTGAAGAAACACACCAAAGCGGCCAGCTCCTGCGGCTCCTGCGCCGGGCTGGTCGAGCAGATCCTGATCAACACCGTGGGTGGCGCGGCCGACGTCAAACCGAAAAGCGAAAAAGCCATCTGCGGTTGCAGCGACCTCAATCACGGCCAGATCCGCCAAGCCATTCGCGAACAGCATCTGCTGACCATCGCCGGCACCATGAGCTACCTCAACTGGCGCACGCCGAACGGCTGCGCAACGTGCCGCCCGGCCCTCAACTATTACCTGATTTCCACTTGGCCCGGCGAAGCCAAGGACGATCCGCAGTCACGCCTGATCAACGAGCGTGCGCACGCCAACATCCAGAAGGACGGCACGTATTCGGTGGTGCCACGGATGTGGGGCGGCGTGACCAATCCTTCGGAACTGCGACGGATTGCCGACGTGGCCGACAAGTACAACGTGCCGATGGTCAAGGTCACCGGCGGGCAGCGCATCGACTTGCTTGGCATCAAGAAGCAGGATTTGCCGGGTGTCTGGAAGGATCTCGACATGCCGTCCGGCCACGCTTACGGCAAATCCATCCGCACGGTGAAAACCTGCGTCGGCAGCGAGTTCTGCCGCTTCGGCACGCAGAACTCGACGCAACTGGGCATTGAGCTTGAGCACGACCTGTTCAACATGTGGTCGCCGCACAAAGTGAAACTCGCCGTCTCCGGATGCCCACGCAACTGCTCGGAAGCGGGAATCAAAGACGTAGGAATCATCGGCGTCGACTCCGGTTGGGAGATGTACATCGGCGGCAACGGCGGGATCAAAACCGAAGTCGCCGAGTTCTTCGTCAAGCTGAAAACCGCCGAAGAAGTACGCGAATACAACGGCGCGTTCCTGCAGCTGTATCGCGAAGAAGCCTTCTACCTCGAACGCACCGTGCACTACCTGCAACGGGTCGGCATGGAGCACATCAAGAAAGCCGTGCTGGAAGACCCGGAGCGCCGCAAAGCCCTGAACGAGCGCCTGCAATTCTCCCTGTCGTTCGAACAGGATCCGTGGAAAGAACGCCTGGCGCAGCCGCAACTGAAGAAAGAATTCGACGTAATCCCCGTGAAAAATCTGGAGGTGCCAGCATGAACTGGCTGGATATCTGTGCCCTCGACGAGATCAACGCCCTCGGTTCGCGGATCATTGCCGGACCGAAAGGTGACATCGCGATTTTTCGTACAAGCGACGATGAGGTTTTCGCCCTCGACGACCGCTGCCCACACAAGGGTGGGCCGTTGTCACAAGGTTTGATCTACGGCAAACGCGTGGCCTGTCCGCTGCACAACTGGCAAATCGATCTCGAGTCTGGCGAAGCGCAGGCGCCTGACATCGGTTGCGCGCACCATCACCCGGCGCGGGTCGAAAACGGTCGGGTGCAGTTGGCTCTGCGGGACGCGGTCTGATGAACCGCCAGACGACCGCCTCGACCTGCTGTTATTGCGGGGTCGGCTGCGGCGTGCTGATCGAGCATGACGGCGAGCGCATCCTCGGCGTCAGCGGCGATCCGGCGCATCCGGCCAACTTCGGCAAACTGTGCAGCAAGGGCTCGACCCTGCACCTGACCGGCGACCTCGCGGCCCGCGCGCTGTACCCGGAACTGCGTCTGGGCAAAGGCCTGGCCCGCAGCCGCACGGATTGGGACACCGCGCTGGAACATGCCGCCAACGTGTTCGCCGAAACCATCGCCGAACACGGCCCGGACAGCGTGGCGTTCTATATCTCCGGACAGTTGCTGACCGAGGATTATTACGCCTTCAACAAACTCGCGCGGGCGCTGGTCGGCACCAACAACATCGACAGCAATTCACGCCTGTGCATGTCGTCAGCGGTGGTCGGCTACAAGCGCAGCCTCGGCGCCGACGCCCCGCCGTGCAGCTATGAGGATCTGGAACTCAGCGATTGCGTAATGATTGTCGGCAGTAACATGGCCTACGCCCATCCGGTACTTTTTCGCCGGCTGGAAGAGGCAAAATCCCGACGCCCACAGATGAAAGTCATCGTCATTGATCCTCGGCGCACCGACACCTGCGACCTCGCCGACCTGCACTTGGCGATTCTGCCGGGCACAGATGTCGCTTTGTTTCATGGGATTTTGCATTTGTTGTTGTGGGAAGACTGGATCGACCGCGACTTCGTCAAGGCGCACACCGATGGCCTCGCCGAACTGAAAAGTCTGGTTCGTGATTACACCCCACAAATGGTTTCGCAGTTATGCGGCATCAGCGTCGAGCAATTGCAGCAGTGCGCCGAATGGGTCGGCACTTCGCCGAGTTTTCTGTCGCTGTGGTGCATGGGCTTGAACCAGTCCACGGCTGGCAGCGCGAAAAACAGTGCGCTGATCAATCTGCACTTGGCCACCGGGCAAATCGGTCGTCCGGGTGCAGGACCTTTCTCTCTCACCGGTCAGCCGAATGCCATGGGCGGACGCGAAACCGGTAGTTTGTCGAATCTGTTGCCGGGTCATCGTGACGCGGCCAACCCTGAACATCGCGCCGAAGTGGCGGCTTATTGGGGTGTGGATCAACTGCCGGAAAGCACTGGTCTCAGCGCCATCGAACTGTTCGAGCAAGTGCGCAGCGGCAAGATCAAGGCGTTGTGGATCGCCTGCACCAACCCTGCGCAATCGATGCCGGATCAGAGTGCGGTGCGCGCGGCGCTGGAAGCTTGCCCGTTTGTAGTGCTGCAGGAGGCTTTTCGCACGACTGAAACTGCGGCATTCGCCGACTTGCTACTGCCCGCTGCCAGTTGGGGCGAGAAGGAAGGCTCGGTAACCAATTCCGAGCGGCGCATTTCCCACGTGCGCAAAGCCATCCTCCCACCGGGTGAGACGCGGCCGGATTGGGCGATTACGGTAGATTTCGCGCAGCGTCTGGAGAAACGTCTGCGTCCCTCTGCATCGAGCCTGTTTACTTTCACCCAACCTGCGCAACTGTTCGATGAATTCAAAGGGCTGACGCGTGGGCGGGATCTTGATATGTCCGGGATCAGTCACGCGCTGATCGACGAGATCGGACCGCAGCAATGGCCCTTCCCTGTCGGCGCCCGAGAAGGAACACTCCGACTCTACGGGGACGGTATTTTTCCTACGTCCACTGGCCGCGCTCATTTCATTGCCGACCCTTACCGCGCCGCCAAAGAACAGCGCGATGCTCGCTTTCCACTGACGTTGATCACTGGCCGCCTGCGTGATCAATGGCACGGTATGAGCCGCACCGGCACGGCGGCGCAATTGTTCGGGCATGTCAGCGAAGCGGTGTTGAGTCTGCATCCAGACGAAATGCGCCGGCATCGTTTGCAGCCGGGCGATCTGGTCAATCTGAAGAGTCGTCGCGGCGCGGTAATTGTTGCGGTCGGTAGTGATGACAGCGTACGTCCGGGGCAAGCATTTCTGCCGATGCACTGGGGCGACCGCTTTCTCAAGGGCGGCGTGAACAGCCTGACCCTGCCGGCCTCTGATCCGCTGTCGAAACAACCGGAACTCAAGCACAGCGGCGTCCGTGTGGAACCGGTCAATCTGCCCTGGCAATTATTCGCCTTGATCGAGGGCGATGTTCAACGGCATTTCGAGACGCTACGACCGCTCTGTGAGGCATTTTCCTACGTGAGTATCAGCCTTGTCGGACGTGAGCGATCGGCGCTGCTGATACGCGCTGCGAGCAGTGAGGCGCCGGATGCGCAATTGCTCAGTGAAATCGACCGATGCCTGTCACTGATCGACGGCCCGGTTTTGGCCTATGACGATCCTCGCCGGGCCATTGGCAAGCGCGTGCGTATTGAAAACGGTCGTATCACCGCGATTCGCCTGGCCGGCGAAACCCTCGCGCAGCATTGGTTGCAAGGGTTGTGGCTGGAGGGCCGCGCCGACGAACAACTGCGGCGCTGGTTACTGGCGCCGATGAGCGCACCACCGGGTAGCGACGGTGTACAGGCCAGCGCGGATAAAACCCTGTGCAACTGCAAGAACGTCAGTCTCAACGCAGTCTGCGCCGGCATTCGCCAAGGGCTGGATCTGCAAGGTTTGAAAAACAATTTGGGCTGCGGCACGCAATGCGGCTCCTGTGTCCCGGAAATAAAACGCTTGCTGGCTGCCGATGTGCAGCCAGTCGCCGTCATCTGATGAGGAAAACACCGTGAACGCAAAAGTCTGGCTGGTGGGTGCAGGTCCTGGTGATCCCGAATTATTGACCCTCAAAGCAGTGCGCGCCCTGCGCGAAGCCGATGTGGTGCTGATCGATGATCTGGTCAACGACGCGGTGCTGGAGCACTGCCCTGCCGCACGCATTATTGCGGTAGGTAAACGTGGTGGCTGCCGTTCGACACCGCAGGCGTTTATCCATCGGCTGATGCTGCGCTATGCCCGCCACGGCAAATGTGTGGTGCGGCTCAAGGGTGGCGATCCGTGCATTTTCGGCCGAGGGGGCGAAGAGGCGCAGTGGCTGCGTGAGCGTGGGGTCGAGGTGGAACTGGTCAATGGCATCACCGCCGGGCTCGCTGGGGCGACGCAGTGCGATATTCCGCTGACGTTACGGGGTGTGGCGCGAGGTGTGACGCTGGTGACGGCGCATACTCAGGACGACAGCCAGTTGAACTGGCAGGCACTGGCGCAAAGTGGCACAACGCTGGTGATTTATATGGGTGTGGCCAAGCTGGGCGAGATTCGCGATCAGTTATTGGCAGGCGGGATGGCGGCGGATACGCCGGTGGCAATGATCGAAAATGCATCGTTGCCGGAGCAGCGCGAATGCCGGAGTGATCTGACGGCAATGAACGAAGCGGCCTACAGATTCAAATTGAAGAGCCCTGCGATACTGGTGATCGGCGCGGTGGCTGGTAATGCGGAGCAAGCCAGCGAGACGCGTGTGGCCTCGATGTAGGAACAACCTGACTTTTTCAACGCTTGAGACTCAAATCGCAGACAAAGAAAAGCCCGGCCTAAGCCGGGCTTTTCTCGGAGCGGCAGCTAATTACTTAGCTTGAGCTTCAACCTGCGCTTCTACGCGACGGTTAACAGCGCGGCCAGCTTCAGTTTTGTTGTCAGCAACTGGGCGGGATTCGCCGTAGCCAACAGACTGAACGCGGGACGATTCAACACCGTACTGGTTGGTCAGAACTTGCTTAACGGCGTTTGCACGACGCTCGGACAGTTTCTGGTTGTAAGCGTCAGGACCGACGGAGTCAGTGTGACCTTCAACAGTAGTGGTGGTGGATGGGTACTGCTTCATGAAGTCAGCCAGGTTTTTGATGTCGCCGTAGCTGTTTGGCTTCACAACCGACTTGTCGAAGTCGAACTTAACGTCCAGCTCAACACGAACAACTTCAGCAACTGCTGGGCAGCCGTCAGCGTCAACAGTTACGTTGGCTGGGGTGTCCGGGCACTTGTCAACGTTGTCGCAAACGCCATCGTTGTCGCTGTCGGAGCAGACTTCAGCTGGTGCTGGAACTGGAGCAGCAGCAGGCTTGGAGCCGCCACCGAAGTTCACACCGATACCAACGCTAGGAGCCCACTCGGTGTCGCCCTGGTCGATGTTGTACTGAGCTTCAACGCCGGCACGGGCGTAGAAGTTCTCGGTGAAGTACAGCTTGGCACCAGCGCCCAGGTTGGCGAAGGTGGAGCGGTCACGACCGCCGGAACCGTTCTGACCGATGCTCTGATCGGAGAAACCAGCCGATACGTATGGACGCAGCATGTCGCCTGGGTTGTTGAAGTGGTACAGAGCGTCCAGAGCGGTGTTCGCGCCCTTGATGTTACGACCGTCGTCGGAACGTACGTTGTGCACTTCGTCGTAGCCCAGACGCAGTTCAACGTCGTCGGTCAGGAAGTAACCGATCGAACCGCCGAACAGGTTGCCGTTGTTCTTGAAGTTACGAGCGCTGTCGAATTGTTCTTTCTTTGCGAAGCCTTCGATTTCAACTGCGCCTTGGCCTTGTGCCAGAGCGCCGAACGAAGTGGCGGCAATCAGAGAACCAATGGCCAAGCCCAAGGTGTTTTTCAGTTTCATCCGTTAAATCCCCATCTGGTGATTGTGAAGCAGTCCCGCAAACCGGGGGACAACTCGGCGGCAAGTCTATCAGAACTTGCCTACACGTAAGAGATATTTGCGCTGAACTAAGTTTCAGCAATGCCTGCAAATTTCTCACGCAATTTATCTAGAGCACGTTTGTAACGCATTTTTGTCGCACTCAAACCCATGTGCATGATGTCTGCGATCTCCTGAAACTCCAGCTCTGCGACAAATCGTAGCACCAGAATTTCGCGGTCGATCGGGTTCACATACACCAGCCAGCGATCAAGTCCGCCCTTCTCCTCGGGTTTCGGCGCCTTTTCTTCGGACGCTTCCTCGAGGGGGTCAAGACTCAATGCGTCCATCAAGCGACGCTTTCGCCGTTCCTTCCGATACTGCGTAATACATTCGTTGTACGTGATGCTGTAGAGCCACGTTTTGAACTTCGATTTCCCCTCGAAGTTCTTCAGGCCATACAGCACCTTCAACATGACTTCCTGACAGACATCGTCTGCGTCGCGATCGTTCCCAAGATATCTCGCACAAACGTTAAATAATGTTCGCTGGTAACGCCGCATCAGTTCTTCATAGGCGCGCGTTACGTGAAAAAGCTCGGTATGCGAGCGCGCGACCAACTCCTCATCAGAGAGCTCGCGGGGGTCGTAGCGCGTGGATAGCGTTTGGGCTTTATTCAAAACAAGTCGTGCCGACAGTCAGGTCAATGTCCACCGCAACCAGCATCAGCTGGCATTTCGCGGCGGCATACATTAGCAGGGTTTGCCGGATTAGCGGCTACTCACATGCTGTTCCAGCAGGATCCGATTGGAAAGAGAGACTAGCTCACCCTCATCGGTCAGCAATGTGGTTTTCACCGTGCCGATCTCCTCGATCTGCCCTTCGACCTCGCCAACACGCACTTGTTGCCCAACCTGATACAACTCACGCACATAGATTCCCGCAAGAATCTGACCGGCAATTTCCCGGCTTCCCAAACCCATGGCCAGCGCAACGGCCAGACCAACGGTAATCAAAACGATGACGATCACATGGTTCAGCAGGTCAGTCTTGACTTCAAGCTGACTGATCGCGACCGAGATGCTGATGATGATAACCAGCCCCTGAGCAATTCGCCCAAGCCCCGAAGCGTAGTCCAGGCCAACGCCTTCTGCCGCCCCGCGCACCAGCCCGTTGGCCAATTGCGCGAGCAAAACACCTACCAGCAACACCAGCGCCGCGCCGAATACTTTCGGCAAATAGAGCGCCAACATATCCAGCGTAGCTGAAACTCGCTCAAGGCCAAGGGATTCTGCTGCCGAAACCAGAAAAATCAGCAGAACAAACCAGTAGACGATTTTGCCGATCAGGGTCGAGATCGGAACTTGCAGCCCCGCACGCGACATTAATTTAGTCAGGCCGGTACCGCCCATCAGGCGATCGAGGCCGAGTTTGGCGAGCAGTTTGGACAGTAATGTATCGAGTAGCTTGGCCACGACGAAACCCAACAGCAGCACGACCAGTGCGCCGAACAGGTTCGGGATGAAGTTGGCTACTTTGGTCCACAACGCAGTCATTGCAGTGACGAGGCTCTGAGTCCAGAGGTCGAGTTCCATATTCAATCAGCCTTATCAGCAGTGCGAGCGGTAGGTTTACGAAGACGGGAAACCGGCGAGACGTGGGCCGATCCGTTATTCAGGGCGATCATCAGCGCGGGCAGCCAGCGGCCCAGCAGGCTGAACAGATCACCGGCGCCAACCTGGCGGTTGGCGGTTTTGAGTACGCGGTCCAGACAGGCATCGTCGTCGCGGCTGGACGGCGAAGCGTTGAGCATATCGCGCAAAGACTGTTCAAACGGATCGTGCATACGCACCTCTCGTGATGTCTGTGAAAGACGCGGGCAGATTTGGTCGGGTCACATGCGCCATCTTCAGACCCAGCGCAAACGACGGAATAACCACCACTGACCGAAGGCCAGGGCGAGCACCGTCAAGCAGGCGATCAGGAAACCATAAGGGCTGCTGGCAAATGGAATTCCACCGACGTTGATGCCCAGCAGACCGGTGATAAAACTCATCGGCAAAAAGATGCAGGTGATGATGCCGAAGCGGTACATCGTGCGATTCATGCGCTCGCTCAAACGCCGGTCTTCGGCCTCCAGCACAAGCCCCACGCGCTCTCGGGTCAATTCGAGCTCTTCGAGATAGCGGGTCAGGCTGTTGTTCAATTCGTTCCAGTAATCGGCATCGTCATCGACAAACCACGGCAGTTTTATCCGCGTGAGTTGTCCGAAAATATCCCGCTGCGGCGCAAGAAAACGCTTCAGCCCGGCAGCCCTGCGACGGATGTGCAAAATGGCGCCATGCTCGGGGGTATACCGTTCGTCGGCATCCATCTTTTCTTCTTCCTCGTCGGCGATTTCCGAGAGGCAAGTGACCAGATCCTGCACCTTGTTGGTGAGGAACTGCGCCAGATAAAGGATGAGCTCAGAAGAGGTTTTCGGGCCCTTGCCGTCCGCCAATTGCACCAACAGTTCATCGGTGGCGCGCAATGGGCGCAAACGCAGGGAAATCACCCGTTGGGCCGAAGCGAAAATCCGCACCGAGACCATGTCTTCCGGCTCGGCGCCTGGATTGAGATTGACCCCGCGTAAAAACAGCAACAGCTCGGCATCCGGCAGCGGCAACAGGCGCGGCCGGGTGTTCTCTTCCAGCAACAAGTCGCAGGTGAATTCGTTGAGACCGCTGGATTTGCGCAGCCAGGTCTGGGTTTGCGGATGGCTGCGATCCCAATGCAGCCACAGGCTTTCATGGGCCTGCAACTGCAAATCGTCGAGCTCAGTCCGGGCTATCGAACGCGCACCGCCTTTTCCATCCAGCACCAGGGCATGCACCAGCCCCCATTGCGCGTTTTCTTCCTCGAACATCCGCATCCCTTTGTCGAAAAGCTTATTCAGGCATTTTCAACGGACTCGGCGAGATGATCACGCCGTTGTTGTCCGCATAAATGTATTGGCCCGGGTGGAACGTCACACCGGCGAAAGTCACCGGGACGTTGAGGTCACCAATGCCGCGTTTTTCGGTTTTCATCGGGTGGCTGGCCAACGCCTGCACGCCCAGATCGGTCTGGGCAATCACATCGACGTCACGGATGCAGCCGTAGATCACCAGCCCTTCCCAACCGTTTTTAGCGGCTTTCTCGGCGATCATGTCGCCCAGCAATGCACGTCGCAGCGAACCACCGCCATCGACCACCAGCACCTTGCCGTTGCCCTTGAGTTCAGCCTGTTCCTTGACCAGCGAGTTGTCTTCGAAGCATTTGATGGTCACGATTTCACCGCCGAACGAATCACGGCCGCCGAAATTGCTGAACATCGGTTCCAGCACCTGCACCAGCTCCGGATAGGCGTCGCACAGGTCAGGCGTAAGGTAATGGTTCATCGAAAAACTCCTGTAACAAGGAAGACGATCAAGGATGACGCATTCTTTTGAGACGATCTCCGGTGGTCGCTGTTTACCTTAGCTCATTGAATGTTGGCTGAATGAACCTGAACAAACGCTGAAACGTAATCGCTAAACTGCCACCGAATATGACCAGAACCGCAAAATTCGTCATATCTTAGCCGCAAGCCAACCCGAACGAAATGCCCTTTTCAGGGCCTCCCTCTCAGACCGCAGCGGCCAGGTCCGGCTTCTCGCCCAGCAACGGCGTCTGCTGATCGTTCAACCAGCGCGCCACCAATGGCCATACCTCAGTTTGCGCCGCTTTGCTCACCAACATCTCGACATGACCGAAATTATCGTTGAAGCCCTGCTCGCGGCCCAGATTGATGAATTGCTTGTGCGCCGAGCCGATCTGTTCGAACAACTTGCGACAGGCCCAGGCCGGATCCTGATGATCGCCCGCTGCGCTCACTGCCAGCACCGGCACCTGAACATCGGCCAGACCCGCCCACCAATCCTTGTCCTTGTCGCCAAAACGGCCGAACAAGCCGTACCAGCGCATGCTTTCCAGTGCCAGACCGATCGGCTCATCTTCCGGGCCACGCTTGAGGCGCGAACCCGACAGCTGTGCGAAGCGCTTGAGAATGAAGCGCCCGCTCCACTCCACCGGCGGAATTTTCAGCGGCCAGTAAGTACGGCTGACCTGGGTGCCGAAAAACGCCGCCGAAGCCACTGCCGGTTCGCCAAGGTATTCGCCACCGAGCGCCGCCGCCAAGGTGATGCCGCCCAACGAATGGCCGATCCAGTGCGGAATCTGCCCGCTCTGCTCACGCACGAACGCGGCAATCGCCGGCAAGTCGTAACGGGCGTAGTCGGCGACACGGTTGCGCCGGTATTCCTCGTTGCGCTGCGACAAACCGTGGCCGCGCATCTCCGGAATCCACACGTCGAAACCCAGACGCGTCAAATAGGCGCCCAGGCCCAGACCTTTCGGTGAAAACCAGAAGCGCCGATTGGAAAAACTGCCGTGTAGCAGAATCACCGGCACGCCGCGTGGCTGCGAGTCATCAGCCATGCCCAAACGGGTCACAGCGATTTCCACAGACCAGTCGGGGCTGTTGCCGGGTTTCAGGCGATACACGTCTTCGCTCAGATCGCCACGCCGTTCGGCGCTGATCAGGGCGACAGGAAATAGGTCACTGCTGCTTTGCATAATGCTCTTGCACAAAAAAGGGCGGCATCCGGAGACCCCGCCCTGTTTGAATCATAAGGAGCCGAATCGTGTAGGAGTGAGCCTGCTCGCGATGGCGGTGTGTCATTCGAATCAATGCTGACTGTCATGACGCAATCGCGAGCAGGCTCACTCCTACAGGGAGACGCGGCCCGTTCACATGTTGATCAAGCCGGTGCCTGGCCTTCGGCGAGGAAGAACCAGGTTTCCAGCACGGTATCCGGGTTCAGCGACACGCTTTCGATGCCCTGTTCCATCAGCCACTTGGCCAGATCCGGGTGGTCGGATGGACCCTGACCGCAGATGCCGATGTACTTGCCGGCCTTGTTGCACGCGGCAATCGCGTTGGCCAAGAGCTTCTTGACCGCCGGATTACGTTCGTCAAACAGGTGCGCAATGATACCGGAATCGCGGTCCAGACCCAGGGTCAGCTGCGTCAGGTCGTTGGAACCGATCGAGAAGCCGTCGAAGAATTCGAGGAATTCTTCAGCAAGGATCGCGTTGGATGGCAGCTCGCACATCATGATCACGCGCAGACCGTTCTCGCCGCGCTTCAAGCCGTTTTCGGCGAGCAGATCGACGACCTGGCTGGCTTCGCCGAGGGTACGGACGAACGGCACCATGATTTCAACGTTGGTCAGGCCCATCTCGTTGCGCACACGTTTCAGCGCGCGGCATTCGAGTTCGAAGCAGTCACGGAACGATTCGCTGATGTAACGCGAAGCGCCACGGAAACCCAGCATCGGGTTTTCTTCTTCCGGCTCGTACAGCTTGCCGCCGATCAGGTTGGCGTATTCGTTGGACTTGAAGTCCGACAGGCGCACGATGACTTTTTTCGGCGTGAACGCGGCAGCCAGAGTGCTGATGCCTTCCACCAGTTTGTCGACGTAGAAATCGACCGGGTCGTTGTAACCGGCAATGCGCTTGTCGACGCTGTCTTTGATTTCCTGTGGCAGACCGTCGTAGTTCAACAGCGCTTTCGGGTGTACGCCGATCATGCGGTTGATGATGAATTCCAGGCGGGCCAGGCCGACACCGGCGTTCGGCAGTTGCGCGAAGTCAAACGCGCGGTCCGGGTTGCCGACGTTCATCATGATCTTGAACGGCAGCTCCGGCATGGCGTCGACGGAGTTCTTCTTGATGTCGAAGCCCAGCTCGCCTTCGAAGATGTAACCGGTGTCGCCTTCAGCGCAGGACACGGTCACGCCCTGACCATCCTTCAGCAGTTGGGTGGCGTTACCGCAACCGACCACTGCCGGGATGCCCAGCTCGCGAGCGATGATCGCCGCGTGGCAGGTACGGCCGCCACGGTTGGTGACGATGGCGCTGGCGCGCTTCATCACCGGTTCCCAGTCCGGGTCGGTCATGTCAGAAACCAGCACGTCGCCCGGCTGGACTTTGTCCATCTCGGAGACGTCCTTGATGATGCGCACTTTACCGGCGCCGATGCGCTGGCCAATCGCACGACCTTCCACCAGCACGGTGCCAGTTTCTTTCAGCAGGTAACGTTCCATGACGTTGGCCTGGGTGCGGCTTTTCACGGTTTCCGGACGCGCCTGCACGATGTACAGCTGGCCGTCGTCACCGTCCTTGGCCCACTCGATGTCCATCGGGCAGCCGTAGTGCTTTTCGATGATCATCGCTTGCTTGGCCAGCTCGCTGACTTCAGCGTCGGACAGGCAGAAACGCGCACGATCAGCCTTGTCGACATCGATGGTCTTGACCGAACGACCGGCCTTGGCCTCGTCGCCGTAGATCATCTTGATGGCTTTGCTGCCCAGGTTACGACGCAGAATCGCCGGACGACCGGCCTCCAGCGTGCCCTTGTGGACATAGAATTCGTCCGGGTTGACCGCGCCTTGTACGACGGTTTCGCCCAGGCCGTAGGCGCCGGTGATGAATACCACGTCACGGAAACCGGATTCGGTATCGAGGGTGAACATCACGCCGGCAGTGCCGGTTTCCGAACGCACCATGCGCTGCACGCCAGCCGACAGAGCGACCAGTTTATGGTCGAAGCCCTGATGCACGCGGTAGGAAATGGCACGGTCGTTGAACAGCGAAGCGAACACCTCTTTGGCGGCGCGGATTACGTTTTCCACACCACGGATGTTCAGGAAGGTTTCCTGCTGACCGGCGAACGAAGCGTCCGGCAAGTCTTCAGCGGTGGCGGAAGAACGCACGGCCACGGCCACGTCAGGGTTGCCGGCCGACAGTGCGGCGAACGCGGTGCGGATCTCGGCATTCAGTTTTTCGGGGAATTCGGCTTCCATGATCCATTGACGGATCTGTGCGCCGGTCTTGGCCAGGGCGTTGACGTCGTCGACGTCGAGCGCGTCGAGGGCCGCGTGGATCTGGTCGTTGAGGCCGCTCAGTTCGAGGAAATCACGATAAGCCTGAGCCGTCGTGGCGAAGCCGCCGGGGACCGAAACACCGGCGCCTGCCAGGTTACTGATCATCTCGCCCAGGGATGCGTTCTTGCCCCCCACATGCTCAACATCGTGTTTGCCGAGCTTATCGAGGGAAACTACGTACTCTACCAAGGTGATCTCTCCACTAACTGTGTTGGAAAAGCTCAGAAACCGGCGGCCCGGGGGAGCCTTGGCCGGTTGTATGGCCTGGACCTGGAAAATAAGTGAGAATGCTGGCCATTGGCGGCCGGCAAATCGCGCCTATCATATCCAGAAATGCTCATTAGCTTAAGGCCCAAGGTGCAAATGAAACGATCTGCTTTCTTCATCTCCGATGGCACCGGCATCACAGCCGAAACCCTGGGTCAAAGCCTTCTGGCGCAGTTCGAAAACATTACCTTCAGCAAATTCACGCGACCGTACATCGACAGCGTTGAAAAAGCGCGGGCCATGGTACAACAAATCAACAAAGCCGCCGAAACCGACGGCTTTCGCCCGATAATCTTCGACACCATCGTCAATCAGGACATCCGTGAGATTCTCGCAACGTCCAATGGTTTCATGATCGACATTTTCTCGACCTTCCTCGCCCCGCTGGAGCAGGAACTGACTGAGCATTCTTCCTACACCGTCGGCAAGTCTCATTCGATCGGGCACAACTCCAATTACATGGAGCGCATCGAGGCGGTGAATTTCGCCCTCGACAACGACGACGGCGCACGCACGCACTATTACGATAAAGCCGATTTGATACTAGTGGGCGTGTCGCGATGCGGCAAAACGCCGACGTGTCTGTACATGGCCATGCAGTTCGGCATTCGCGCGGCCAACTATCCGCTGACCGAAGACGACATGGAACGCCTGACCCTGCCGACGGCCCTGCGCGCTCATCAGCACAAGCTGTTCGGTCTGACCATCGACCCCGACCGCCTCACCGCGATTCGCAACGAGCGCAAGCCCAACAGCCGTTATTCGAGCTACGCCCAGTGCGAATTCGAAGTGCGTGAAGTAGAGAATCTGTTCCGCCGCGAGAACATCCCGCACATCAACTCCACGCATTTTTCGGTGGAAGAGATTTCGGCGAAGATTCTGGTCGAGAAAGGTGTGGAGCGGCGGTTCAAGTAGATTTGTGGTGTCTGGGCTGACGCTTTCGCGAGCAGGCTCGCTCCCACAATGGAATGCGTTTCAAATGTGGGAGCGGGCCTGCTCGCGAAGAACGATTACACGGTGTCTGTTAATGCCTTGGCCAGAGCTTCAAAACCTGCCAGCAACAACCGATCATCCCCCACCGCATTACACACACTCACCCGAACAAACTGCGGCACCGCTGAGTGCCCCACCGCAAACGCCTCAGCGGTGGCCACCAGATAGTTGTTCTCCTTCAACTCCGCCGCAATCTGCGACGCCCGCCACAGCTCAGGCACTTCCACCCAGAAATGCGGGCTGTAAGGGTGAGTCTTGTAATTCAAACCCTGCAGAACAGGCGCCACCAACGCCTTGCGCCGAGCGATCTCGCTGATCTGCTCGTCCAGCAAACGCTCGGCCATACCGCTTTCAATCCACAGACTGGCCACTTCCATCGATAACGGATTGGCCATCCAGGACGTTGCACGAATGGCGGCACTCAAACGCCCGATCAACGCTTGCGGCGCGTGCAGATAACCGACGCGCAATCCGGCGGAAACAGCCTTGCTCAGACTGCCGATCAACACCGAGCGCTCAGGCGCAAAGTAACTCAGCGGCAACGGACGCTGACGGTCCAGCACGGCGTGGGCTTCGTCTTCGATAATCAGCAAATTGTGCCGGCGGCAGATATCGGCAATCGCCTCGCGCCGTGGGATCGACATCACGGCGGCCGTAGGATTCTGGATCGTTGGGGTGCAATACAGCGCCGAAACACGATGCTGACGGCAGATTTCCTCCAGTGCCGACGGCACAAGTCCTTCGTCATCCATCGCCGCGCCAATGAGTTTTATCCCGAGCTGACGTGCGACTCCAATCAATCCGGGGTAGGACAACTGCTCAGTCACCACCGTGTCGCCGGCCTTGAGCAAGCCCATCAGCGCGCACAACAAACCATGCTGACCGCCGTTGACGCACAACACCTGATCGGCGTGCGGCACGAACGCTTCGTGCTGCAACCACACCGCCCCCGCCACACGATGCCGCGCCAACCCGGCTTCAGCGGTATACCCGGTCAACTGCTGTAGCACCCGCGGATCGCTGGCCAGTTCCTGCAGACTCTGGCTCATGAACGCCGCTTCCTGTGCGGGAATCGGCTGATTGCGGCTCATGTCGAAACAGGCTGACTGCTCATCGCTGACATTGCGAAAGCCTTTGTCCTGCGGCCGCTCCATCCCGCGCTGACAGACGTAGGTGCCATCTCCTACGCGAGCAACCACCAATCCGACACGCTCCAGTTCACCGTAGGCACGGCTGATGGTGCCGATGGTCACGCCCAGGCTGTCGGCCAGCAATCGGTGCGGCGGCAACTTGCATCCCGCATCGATCACACCTTCGTCGATGGCCTGTGCGACCGCATCGGCCAAGCGTTTGTACTTCACGCCGACGCCACTGGCGAGGCCGTCGCGGAGGATTGACACCATGGCAATACTTACTTTGACAGTCATTCTCGCCCCGAATAGCGTGCTGAAAACAGGTTCAATCAGAAATAGACCGTTTACGCGATCAGGTCAATTCCACCGCGAGGAGCACGTCACATGTCGACCGCTATCAGCACACCGATGAATATCAGCAAACCCTGGCTCGCCGGATTGATCACCGGCACGCTGTTTCTGATTGTCTGTCTGAGCTGGGGCACGACATGGCTGGGAATCAAGATTGCGGTGGAAACTGTGCCGCCACTGACGGCCGCCGGGCTGCGTTTTCTGATTGCCTTCCCGCTGTTCCTCAGCTTCGCGCTGTTGCGCAAGGAACCGCTGTTGTTTCCCCGGCAACGTCGCTGGTTTTTTGTGTTCGTCACGCTGTCGTATTTCAGCCTGCCTTACTACCTGCTCAACTACGGTGAGATGCACGTATCGTCCGGCCTGACCGCACTGCTGTTCAGTTGCATGCCGGTGTTTATCCTGTTGTTTTCCGCGCTGTTTCTGCGCGAGAGAATCTACCCGTCGCAGATGCTCGGCATCGCTATCGGCTTTGGCAGTCTGTTCATGATTATTCGCAGTCAGGGTCTGCATCTCGATCAGGCGGAATGGCTGGGGGTGCTGGCGATCCTGTGTGCAGCGGTGATGCATGCGCTGTGTTACGTGGTGACGAAAAAACATGGCAGCGCCATCAGCGTGATCACCTACAACACGCTACCGATCGGAATCGCCGGGGTGATGTTATTTATTGTCGGACTGCGCGTTGAGACACCGGTGTTCAGTGACGTCAGCGCCCGCTCGTGGGGCGCCCTGCTGTATCTGGGACTGGTGGCCTCGGTCGGCGGATTCATCGTTTACTTTTTACTGCTTAAACGCTTGAGCCCGATCATTCTGTCGTTCGTGTTTATCATTTTCCCGGTGTTCGCCGTGATCATCGGCGCCTGGTACGAGGGGCAAACCCTGTCCCGGGAGCTGATGATCTATTCGGCGATTTTGTTGAGCGGTTTTGCGATCACCAAATTGCCCATCGAAAAATGGCGCAAATCGTCCGTGTAGGAGCTGCCGCAGGCTGCGATCTTTTGATCCTGTTTTTTACAATCAAAGTCAAAAGATCGCAGTCTGCGGCAGCTCCTACAGGTTTTTCGTCAGATCACAAATAGGTCGACGAAACGGTTCACCGGGGTGGACTCCAGCTGCGCCTGATCCTTGCACAACGTGAAGATTTCGGCGCAGCGCTGACCTGTGAAACGCGTCGCCAGGTTGGCCTTGAACTTGTCCTCCAGCAATGGAATGCCCTCGACACGGCGGCGACGATGACCGATCGGGTATTCCACAACGACGTTTTCGGTGCTGCTGCCGTCCTTGAAAAACACCTGCACGGCATTGGCGATCGAGCGTTTGTCGGCCTCCAGATATTCGCGAGTGAAACGCGGATCTTCGACGATAACCATTTTCTCGCGCAGTACATCGATGACCGGATGCGCCCGGTGGAAATCGTCTTCGTATTGCTCGGCGACCAGATTGCCGAACGCCAGCGGCACGGCGGTCATGTACTGGATGCAGTGGTCGCGGTCGGCGGCATTGGCTAGCGGCCCGATTTTGGAAATGATGCGGATCGCCGATTCGTGAGTGGTGATGACGATCCGGTCGATTTCATGCAGACGATTGCGCACCTGCGGGTGCAAGGTTACCGCCGTTTCACAGGCGGTTTGCGCATGGAATTCGGCGGGGAAGCTGATCTTGAACAGGACGTTTTCCATCACGTAACTGCCGAACGGCCGCGAAAAACTGAAAGCGCGTTTATCATCCGGTTTCAACGCCAGATCGCTATTGGTGTGGCTGAACAGCACGTCATAGAAGCCCCACTGTTTCGCAGTCAGCACGCCGGGAATACCCATTTCGCCGCGCATGGCGATGTCGGCCAGACGCACGCCACGACTCGTCGCATCCCCCGCCGCCCAGGACTTTCTAGAGCCGGCATTCGGCGCATGACGATAGGTACGCAGCGCCTGACCATCGGCGAACGCATGGGAAAGCGCCGACAACAATTGCTCGCGATTGGCGCCCATCAGTTTGGCGGTAACGGCGGTCGAGGCGACTTTCACCAGGATGACGTGATCAAGCCCTACGCGATTGAAGGAGTTTTCCAGGGCAATCACGCCTTGAATCTCGTGGGCGATGATCATTGCTTCGAGCACATCGCGAATCGTCAGCGGTGACTCACCGTTGGCCAGACGTTTTTGCGAGAGGTGATCAGCCACCGCAAGAATTCCGCCGAGGTTGTCAGACGGATGCCCCCACTCGGCGGCGAGCCAGGTGTCGTTGTAGTCGAGCCAGCGGACGATGCAGCCGATGTCCCACGCGGCTTTCACCGGGTCGAGGCGATAGCTGGTGCCGGGGACCCGCGCACCGTAAGGAACCACTGTCCCTTCGACGATCGGGCCCAGATGCTTGGTGCATTCGGGAAAGCGCAACGCCAGCAGACCGCAGCCCAGCGTGTCCATCAGGCAGTTACGGGCGGTGTCGAGGGCTTCGGCGGAGGTGACTTTGAAGGTGAGGACGTAATCGGCGATGTCCTGCAGGACACGATCATAGTCGGGTCGGTTGTTCAGGTCGACGTTGGCGCTCATTGCGGTTCTCCTGTGCGGGAATGATGAGTGGGTGCGGTCTTCCTCAGGGCTTGGCGGGTTTGGTCCGGTTGATTGCAGGTCTGGGGTGCCTGCTCATTTTGTGTTTCTTCAGTGGGAGGCCCCTCACCCTAGCCCTCTCCCGAGGGAGAGGGAACCGATTGGGGGATGCTGTAGAGGTGCACCGACGTGAACGATCTCCACGGAATCCATAATCGATTAGATCGATGAACATCCCCGACACCTCGGTCGGCGCTCAAAATCCATAATCGACTCAATCTCTCAGGTCGATGTACAACCCCAGACACCTCGGTCGGCCCCCTCTCCCTTTGGGAGAGGGCTGGGGTGAGGGTAAAAGCTCTCGGATCAGAAGGAATCTCCGGGAATGCGCACGTAACCTTCCATCAGGACACGCGCGCTACGGCTCATGATGGCTTTCTTCACCACCCACTCGCCGTTTTCCAGACTGGCTTCAGCGCCAACGCGCAACGTCCCGGACGGATGCCCGAAACGCACAGCATTCCGTTCAACGCCACCGGCCGCAAGGTTTACCAACGTGCCGGAAATAGCCGCCGCAGTACCAATCGCCACCGCCGCCGTGCCCATCATCGCGTGGTGCAACTTGCCCATCGACAACGCCCGCACCAGCAAATCGATGTCACCAGCGCCAACCGTTTTGCCACTGGAGGCCACGTAATCCGCAGGCTTGGCAACGAACGCAACTTTCGGCGTGTGCTGCCGCTTGGCCGCTTCATCCAGATTCGATATCAGCCCCATGCGCAACGCGCCATAAGCCCGAATCGTCTCGAACATCTGCAACGCTTTCGGGTCGCTGTTGATCGCACTTTGCAGCTCGGTGCCGGTGTAACCGATGTCTTCGGCATTGACGAAAATCGTTGGGATTCCGGCATTGATCATGGTCGCCTTGAACGTACCAACACCCGGCACTTCCAGCTCATCGATCAGGTTGCCAGTGGGAAACATCGAACCACCGCCGCCCTCTTCTTCCGCCGCCGGATCCATGAATTCAACCTGCACTTCAGCCGCCGGAAAGGTCACGCCGTCGAGTTCGAAATCACCGGTTTCCTGCACTTCACCGTTGGTGATTGGCACGTGGGCAATAATCGTTTTGCCGATGTTGGCCTGCCACACGCGCACCACCGCGACACCGTTGTGCGGAATGCGGCTGGCCTCGACCAGACCGTTGCTGATGGCAAACGAACCGACCGCTGCCGAGAGGTTGCCGCAGTTGCCGCTCCAGTCCACGAACGGCTTGTCGATGGAGACCTGGCCGAAAAGGTAATCGACGTCGTGATCAGCCTTGATGCTTTTCGACAGGATCACGGTTTTGCTGGTGCTCGATGTCGCGCCGCCCATGCCGTCGATTTGTTTGTCGTAGGGGTCAGGACTGCCGATCACGCGCAGCAATAAAGCGTCGCGAACCGGGCCGGGAATCTGCGCCGCTTCGGGCAGGTCCTTGAGGCTGAAAAACACGCCTTTGCTGGTGCCGCCGCGCATGTAGGTGGCGGGGATCTTTATTTGTGGTGCGTGAGCCATGATGCTCCTTACCGAGGGCACGGGACTTAAAATCCCCTGCCCACATGAGTTGATTTAAACGGCAACCGCCGACTCTTCAAGGAAGTCCTGAGCGAAGCGTTGCAACACACCGCCGGCCTCGTAGATCGACACTTCTTCAGCGGTATCCAGACGGCAAGTCACCGGCACGTCAACGCGCTCGCCGTTCTTGCGGTGAATCACCAGCGTCAGATCCGCACGCGGTTTGCGCTCGCCGATCACGTCGTAGGTTTCGCTGCCGTCGATGGCCAGGGTGTGACGGTCGGTGCCTGGCTTGAACTCCAGCGGCAACACGCCCATGCCCACCAGGTTGGTGCGGTGAATGCGCTCGAAACCTTCAGCGGCAATCGCTTCGACACCGGCCAGGCGCACGCCTTTCGCCGCCCAGTCACGGGACGAACCCTGACCGTAATCGGCGCCGGCAATGATGATCAGCGGCTGCTTGCGTTCCATGTAGGTTTCGATGGCTTCCCACATACGCATGACTTTGCCTTCCGGCTCGACACGGGCCAGCGAACCCTGTTTGACCTTGCCGTTTTCCACGACCATTTCATTGAACAGTTTCGGGTTGGCAAACGTTGCACGCTGCGCGGTCAAGTGGTCGCCACGGTGCGTGGCGTACGAGTTGAAGTCCTCTTCCGGCAGGCCCATTTTCGCCAGGTATTCGCCGGCGGCGCTGTCGAGCATGATCGCGTTGGATGGCGACAGGTGATCGGTGGTGATGTTGTCCGGCAGCACCGCCAGCGGGCGCATGCCCTTAAGCGGACGGGCGCCGGCCAGCGCGCCTTCCCAGTACGGCGGACGGCGGATGTAGGTGCTCATCTCGCGCCAGTCGTACAGCGGCGTGACTTTCGGCCCGGTGTCCTCGTGAACGGCAAACATCGGAATGTAGACCTGACGGAACTGCTCAGGCTTGACCGAAGATTTCACCACGGCGTCGATTTCTTCGTCGCTCGGCCAGATGTCTTTCAGGCGAATTTCCTTGCCGTCGACCACGCCCAAGACATCTTTCTCGATATCGAAACGGATGGTCCCGGCGATGGCGTACGCGACCACCAGTGGCGGCGATGCGAGGAACGCTTGCTTGGCGTACGGGTGGATGCGTCCGTCGAAGTTGCGGTTACCGGAAAGCACGGCGGTGGCATACAGATCGCGGTCGATGATCTCTTGCTGGATCACCGGATCAAGGGCACCGGACATGCCGTTGCAGGTGGTGCAGGCGAAGGCGACGACGCCGAAACCGAGCTGTTCCAGTTCCGTGGTTAGTCCCGCTTCGTCGAGGTACAGCGCGACGGTTTTCGAACCCGGTGCCAGCGAGGATTTCACCCACGGCTTGCGGGTCAGGCCGAGTTTGTTGGCGTTGCGCGCCAGCAGGCCGGCAGCAATCACGTTGCGCGGGTTGCTGGTGTTGGTGCAACTGGTGATGGCGGCGATGATCACCGCGCCGTCGGGCATTTGTCCCGGCACGTCATCCCACTGGCCGGAAATGCCTTTGGCTGCCAGATCCGCCACCGCGACGCGGGCGTGCGGGTTGCTCGGGCCGGCCATGTTGCGCACGACCGACGACAGGTCGAAGGTCAGGCCGCGCTCGTATTGCGCGCCTTTCAGGCTGTCGGCCCACAGGCCGGTCAGCTTGGCGTATTGCTCGACCAACTGCACTTGCTGGTCTTCGCGGCCAGTGAGTTTCAGGTAATCGATGGTTTGCTGGTCGATGTAGAACATCGCCGCCGTGGCGCCGTATTCCGGGGCCATGTTGGAGATGGTCGCGCGGTCGCCGAGGGTCAGCGCCGCCGCGCCTTCGCCGAAGAACTCCAGCCATGCGCCGACGACTTTCTGTTTGCGCAGGTATTCGGTCAGCGCCAGCACCATGTCGGTGGCGGTGATGCCCGGTTGCAGCTTGCCGGTCAGTTCAACACCGACGCTTTCCGGCAGACGCATCCACGACGCGCGACCGAGCATCACGCTCTCGGCTTCGAGGCCGCCGACACCGATGGCGATCACGCCCAAGGCATCGACGTGCGGGGTGTGGCTGTCGGTGCCAACGCAAGTGTCGGGGAATGCCACGCCTTCGCGCACCTGGATCACCGGAGACATTTTCTCCAGGTTGATCTGGTGCATGATGCCGTTGCCCGGCGGGATCACATCGACGTTCTTGAAGGCCTTTTTGGTCCAGTTGATGAAGTGGAAACGGTCTTCATTGCGGCGGTCCTCGATGGCGCGGTTCTTCTCGAACGCCTGCTTGTCGAAACCGCCCGCCTCCACCGCCAGCGAGTGGTCGACGATCAATTGCGTCGGCACCACCGGGTTGACTTGCGCCGGGTCACCGCCCTGCAAGGCGATCGCGTCGCGCAGGCCGGCGAGGTCGACCAGTGCGGTCTGACCGAGAATGTCGTGACACACCACGCGCGCCGGGAACCACGGGAAGTCGAGGTCGCGTTTGCGTTCGATCATTTGCTTCAGGGAGTCGGTGAGCGTGGCCGGGTCGCAGCGACGCACGAGGTTTTCCGCCAGCACGCGGGAGGTGTACGGCAGGGTGTCGTAACTGCCGGGCTGAATCGCTTCGACAGCCGCGCGGGCGTCGAAATAATCCAGAGGGCTGCCGGGCAGGGTTTTGCGGAATTCTGTGTTCATCGGGTCAGGACTCGGGTCACGGTGGTTTCAAAGGGTGGGCCTGGCACCAACCTCGAAATTCACACCGCCCCTTGTAGGAGTGAGCCTGCTCGCGATAGCGGTAGATCAGTCGACATCAATGTTGAATGTCAGTCCATCATCGCGAGCAGGCTCACTCCTACAGGGTTTTGCGGTGGCTTTCGGGATCGGGTCAGCCCACCATTTCAGCGACGTTCGATTGGCACGAACTTGCGCTGTTCGACGCCGACGTATTCGGCGCTTGGACGGATGATGCGGTTGTTGGCGCGCTGCTCGAACACATGCGCAGCCCAGCCAGTCAGGCGCGAGCAGACGAAGATCGGTGTGAACAGCTTGGTCGGGATGCCCATGAAGTGGTACGCCGAGGCATGGTAGAAATCGGCGTTAGGGAAGAGTTTTTTCTGCTCCCACATGGTCTTGTCGATGGCTTCGGAAACCGGGAACAGCACCTTGTCGCCGACTTCATCCGCGAGTTTTTTCGACCAGCCCTTGATCACCTCATTGCGCGGATCGCTGTCCTTATAGATCGCGTGGCCGAAGCCCATGATCTTGTCCTTGCGCTCGAGCATGCCGAGGGTGCCTTTGATCGCCTCTTCCGGCGACGAGAAGCGCTCGATCATTTCCATCGCCGCTTCGTTGGCGCCGCCGTGCAACGGGCCGCGCAGCGAACCAATAGCGGCTGTTACGCAGGAATACAGATCGGACAGGGTCGATGCGCAAACCCGTGCGGTGAAGGTCGAGGCGTTGAATTCGTGCTCGGCGTAAAGGATCAGCGAAACGTTCATCACTTTGACGTGCAGTTCGCTTGGCTTCTTGTCGTGCAGCAGGTGCAGGAAGTGGCCGCCGATGGTCGGCTCGTCGCTGACGCAATTGATGCGTTTGCCGTCGTGGCTGAAGCGATACCAGTAGCACATGATCGCCGGGAACGCGGCGAGCAGGCGGTCGGTCTTGTCGCGCTGCTCGGAGAAGTCTTTCTCCGGTTCGAGGTTGCCAAGGAACGAGCAACCGGTGCGCATCACGTCCATCGGGTGGGCGTCGGCGGGGATGCGTTCGAGCACCTCTTTCAGCGCTTGCGGCAGGTCGCGCAGCTTGCTCAGTTTGCCTTGGTATTCGTCGAGTTGCGCTTGAGTCGGCAGCTCGCCGTACAGCAGCAGATACGCGACTTCTTCAAATTGTGCATCGGCTGCCAGTTCGCGCACGTCGTAGCCGCGATAGGTCAGCCCGGCACCGGCCTGGCCCACGGTGGACAGTGCGGTTTGCCCGGCAACCTGGCCACGGAGCCCGGCGCCACTGAGTACTTTTGCTTCGGCCATTGTGTTCTCCAATCTTCTTGAATTTGTATGGGGAAAACTTGTGGGAGCGAGCCTGCTCGCGAAAGCGTCGTGTCAGTCACTTTGATATAGCCTGATCCACCGCTTTCGCGAGCAGGCTCGCTCCCACAGGGGTCTTGTTCAGCCTTTCTTTTGTGCAAACAACGCATCGAGCTTCTGCTCGAAGGTGTGGTAATCGATGCGATCGTAAAGCTCCATGCGAGTCTGCATGGTGTCGATGACATTCTGTTGCGTGCCGTCACGGCGGATCGCCGTGTAGACGTTTTCCGCAGCTTTGTTCATCGCACGGAACGCCGACAGCGGATACAGCACCAGCGACACGTCAGCGCCGGCCAGTTGCTCGGTGGTGTACAGCGGCGTCGCACCGAACTCGGTGATGTTGGCCAGAATCGGCGCTTTCACGCGGTTGGCGAACAGCTTGTACATTTCCAGCTCAGTGATCGCTTCCGGGAAAATCATGTCGGCACCGGCCTCGATGCACGCCGCCGCGCGATCGAGTGCCGATTCCAGACCTTCCACCGCCAGCGCATCGGTACGCGCCATGATCACGAAGCTGTCATCGGTGCGGGCATCGACGGCGGCTTTGATGCGGTCGATCATTTCCTGCTGGCTGACGATCTCTTTATTCGGACGGTGGCCGCAGCGCTTGGCGCCGACCTGATCCTCAATGTGAATCGCCGCCGCGCCGAACTTGATCATCGACTTGACCGTGCGCGCGACGTTGAACGCCGACGAACCAAAACCGGTGTCGACGTCGACCAGCAGCGGCAGATCGCAAACGTCGGTGATGCGGCGCACGTCGGTCAGCACGTCATCCAGACCGGTGATGCCCAGATCCGGCACCCCGAGCGAGCCTGCGGCCACCCCGCCACCGGACAGGTAGATCGCCTTGAAACCGGCGCGCTTGGCCAGCAGCGCGTGGTTGGCGTTGATCGCGCCGACCACTTGCAAGGGGTGCTCGCTGACGACCGCATCGCGGAAACGCTGGCCTGGAGTGCTGTGCTTGGAACTCATGACTCACCTCGTTCAGTGGCTGTCTTATTGTGGGCGCCGTCCTGGTAATGACGGGCGATGTTGCGTTTCGAGGCGCCGATGTGACGGCGCATCAACAATTCCGCGAGTTCGCCGTCACGGTCGGCGATGGCATCGAGAATCCGGTGGTGTTCGGCAAAGGCCTGGCGCGGGCGGTTCGGCGTGGTGGAAAACTGGATGCGGTACATGCGCACCAGTTGATACAGCTCGCCGCAGAGCATCTGCGTCAGCGTACGGTTGCCGCTGCCCTGGATGATCCGGTAGTGAAAGTCGAAATCGCCTTCTTGCTGGTAGTAGCCGACGCCGGCCTGAAACGCCGCGTCGCGCTCGTGGGTTTCCAGCACCCGGCGCAGTTCGTCGATTTCTTCGACGCTCATGCGTTCGGCCGCCAAACGGCAGGCCATGCCTTCGAGGGATTCGCGGATTTCGTAGAGTTCGAGCAATTCGGCATGGCTGAGCGAGACCACCCGTGCACCGACGTGCGGTACACGCACCAGCAGACGCTGGCCTTCGAGCCGATGGATGGCCTCACGCAACGGCCCACGGCTGATGCCGTAAGTGCGCGCCAGCTCCGGCTCGGAGATTTTGCTGCCCGGGGCGATCTCGCCTTTGACGATGGCCGCCTGAATGCGCCGGAAGACGTTTTCCGAAAGTGTCTCGGAATCGTCGCCGCTGATGACCGGGGGATCGAGTTGATCCAGCATGATTGTCGACACCTTTAAATCCAATGCGGCAAAAACTAGCCAATTCGCCCGCATCAGTCAAAGGATAAATAGGTATTGTCGACAATCGTCTAATAACCGTAGGCAATCTTCCATTGGTCGATTAATCCCTGTGGGAGCGAGTCTGCTCGCGAAAGCGTAGTGTCAGTCAGCATCTGCTTGGGATGACGCACCGCCTTCGCGAGCAGGCTCGCTCCCACAGGGAATCCCAAGGGTTATAGACCGGCCCCGGCGCTGGCGCCATAAACCCACCGTGCTAGAATGCCGCCCGCATTTGCTGGCCATTTGTACGGCTTGTCATATAAAGCTGCCAGGCACACGAAGGGCCTTGCGCAAGTTTTGCCAAGGACCTGAACCGAAAACGGAACGCTGCGCACCAGGATTTATGAGACTCAAGCCTTTTCCCACATTCTTTGCCCTGTTTTGCCTGCCCGGCCTCGCCGCCGCGGGGGAAAAAACCGTGTACGGCCTCAACGAATACGCTTCGCTTGACGGCATCAATCTCGAAGTCGCGGCGAAACTCGACACCGGCGCGAAAACCGCCTCGCTGAGTGCCCGCGACATCAAACGCTTCAAACGCAACGGTGAGTCCTGGGTGCGTTTCTACCTGGCCATCGACGCCGCGCATTCGCACCCGATCGAACGGCCGCTGGCGCGGGTCAGCAAGATCAAGCGCCGCGCCGGCGACTACGACCCGGAAGAAGGCAAGAAGTACACCGCCCGTCCGGTGATCGAGCTGGATATCTGCATGGGATCAGCGATGCGCAGCATCGAAGTGAACCTGACCGACCGAAGTGCGTTCCAATATCCGCTTTTGATTGGCTCCGAGGCGCTGAAACGCTTCGACGCGCTGGTCGACCCCAGTCTTAAATACGCTGCCGGCAAACCCGCCTGCACCATCGCCGCTCATACCGCCGAGTAATTTCCATGCGTTCTCTAACCTTCCACCTGAAAATCCTGATCACCATTCTGGTGCTCCTGGGCGTTTCGGTTACGGCCTATCAGATTTTCGTGCTCGGCATCCCGGTGACCGAAGATGCGACCGACGACTTGTGGAACATCGACGCCAAGGTCGAATTCGTCGCCAGCACCAAGGATCCGGTGAAGATCCAGATGTTCGTGCCACCGTTGAGCCGCGATTACGTCAGCCTCAACGAGAGCTTTATCTCCAATAATTACGGCGTGGCCGTGAACCGCGTCGACGGCAACCGCAAGGTCACCTGGTCGGCGCGCCGGGCCAAAGGGAATCAGACGCTTTATTACCGTCTGGTGCTGACCAAGCGTTACACCGCGGAAAAGTCCAAGATCAAAGGCCCGACCTTCCGCGACAGCATGGTCATCGAAGGCCCGGAGAAAATCGCCGCCGAAGCACTGCTCGCGCCGATCCGCCAGCATTCCGCCGACGTCGAAACGTTTATTGGCGAGGCGATCAAACGCGTCAACAACGTCAACGATGACAACGTGAAACTGCTGCTGGCCGGCGATCCGTCGACACCGCACAAAGCCAAAATCGTCGAGCTGCTGCTGTCCATCGCCCACGTGCCGGTGGAAAAAGTCCACACCATCCGCCTCGTCGCCGATCAGCCACAAACGCCTGAACTGTGGCTGCGCAGCTTCAACGGCAACGACTGGCTGTATTTCAACCCGGAAACCGGCGAGCAAGGCCTGCCGACCGACCGCCTGCTGTGGTGGACCGGCGATGAAAACCTGATCACCGTCGACGGCGGCAAAAAAGCCAACGTGACCTTCAGCCTGAACAACAGCGAGATGAACGCGATTCGTCTGGCCAAGCTGACCGACGAGAACACCGACGCCAACTTCCTCGAATACTCGCTGTACGGCCTGCCGCTGCAGACTCAGCAAACGTTCATGATCATGGTGATGATCCCGATTGGCGTGCTGGTGATTCTGATCCTGCGCAACCTGATCGGCCTGCAGACGCTCGGCACGTTCACCCCGGTGTTGATCGCCCTCGCCTTCCGCGAAACGCAGCTGGGCTTCGGCATTCTGCTGTTTACCGTGATCACCGCGCTGGGCCTGTCATTACGTTCGTATCTGGAACACCTGAAGCTGCAAATGCTGCCGCGACTCTCGGTGGTATTGACCTTTGTCGTGGTGTTGATCGCGGCGATCAGCCTGTTCAGTCATAAGCTCGGCCTGGAGCGCGGCTTGTCGGTGGCGCTGTTCCCGATGGTGATTCTGACCATGACCATCGAACGCCTGTCGATCACTTGGGAAGAGCGCGGCGCCAGCCATGCGATGAAAGTCGCGATTGGTACGCTGTTCGCCGCTTCCCTGGCGCACCTGATCATGACCGTGCCTGAGCTGGTTTACTTCGTGTTTACCTTCCCGGCGATCCTGCTGATTCTGGTCGGCTTCATGTTGGCGATGGGTCGTTATCGCGGCTACCGCCTGACTGAACTGGTGCGTTTCAAGGCTTTCCTGAAGAAGGCTGACGCCTGATGTTCGGTTTCTGGAAGACCTGGAAGGCCCTCGAGGCGCGGGGCATCATGGGCATCAATCGACGCAACGCCGACTACGTGCTCAAGTACAACAAGCGCAGCCTGTACCCGATCGTCGATGACAAGATCATCACTAAGGAACGCGCGATCGAGGCCGGCATTCACGTGCCCGAACTGTATGGCGTGATCTCCACCGAGAAGGAAATCGACAAACTCGGCGAGATCATCGGCGGGCGCAGCGACTTTGTGATCAAACCGGCGCAGGGTGCTGGCGGTGACGGCATCATCGTCATCGCCGACCGTTTCGAGGGTCGCTATCGCACGGTGTCGGGCAAAATCCTTGCCCATGAAGAGCTGGAGCATCACATCTCGAGCATCCTCACTGGCCTGTATTCGCTGGGCGGCCACCGTGACCGCGCGCTGATCGAATACCGGGTGACCCCGGATCAGATCTTCAAGAGCATCAGCTACGAAGGCGTACCGGACATCCGCATCATTGTGCTGATGGGTTATCCGGTGATGGCGATGCTACGCCTGCCAACCCGGCAGTCCGGCGGCAAGGCCAACCTGCACCAGGGCGCGATTGGCGTCGGTGTCGATCTGGCCACCGGTTTGACGTTGCGCGGCACCTGGCTGAACAACATCATCACCAAACACCCCGACACCACCAACGCGGTGGACGGCGTGCAACTGCCCTACTGGGACGGTTTCATGAAACTTGCCGCTGGCTGCTATGAGCTGTGCGGGTTGGGCTATATCGGCGTTGATATGGTGCTGGATCAGGAGAAAGGCCCGCTGATTCTGGAGCTGAATGCTCGGCCGGGGCTGAATATTCAGATCGCCAACGATTGTGGGCTGACGTTGCGCACGCACGCGGTTGAAGCGCGGCTGGAAGAGCTGAAGGCGCGTGGGGTGACGGAGACGGTTGAAGAGCGCGTGGCGTTTACTCAGGAAATGTTTGGGCATATTCCTGCTGTCGAGGGCTAAGAGCTGAAAAGCTAAAAGCCCCTCACCCTAGCCCTCTCCCAGAGGGAGAGTGGACTGACCGAGGTGGATATTAGAGCTACGCCGACTTGAAAGTCTTGAGTCGAACTCAGGCCTTGAAAAGCATGACGATCGGCGCCCTTTCCCCAAGATATCGAGCCGAAACCTGGCCTTGAAAAGCATGCAGATCGGCTCCATCCCCAAGATATCGAGCCGAACCCAAGTTTTGAAAAGCCCCCGATCTGCTCCCTTTCCCCCTCGCCCCCTTGGGGGAGAGGGCTGGGGTGAGGGGGTAGGCTTTTGATTTTGATCTGACAGCCGAGAGAGGACTACAATCCCCTCCCCGCCTCAACGGCCGATCTGCCCCGCCCATGTTGACCTGCTCCGTACACCCGCTGCCCTACCGCGCCAATCCCGCCGACTACTTCGCGGCCATCCGCAACGCCCCCGGCGCCGTGCTGCTCGACAGCGGCCGGCCGAGTGCCGACCGTGGCCGATATGACCTGCTCAGCGCCTGGCCGCTGGAACAACTGGCGGTGTTGCCGGATGAGAGCGGCAGTTTTTTCCTGCAACGTCTGCGCGATAATCTCAGTCGCTTGGGCGAGGCTGAATTGCCAATGGGTTTCGAGCTGCCATTCGCTGGCGGCTTGATCGGCTATCTGAGCTACGACTTCGGCCGACATCTCGAAAACCTGCCGAGTCAGGCGCGCGATGATCTGCAATTGCCGGATGCGCGTTTTGGCCTGTACGCCTGGGCACTGATCAGCGATCACCAGATGGCCACCAGCCAATTGGTCTTCCACCCGTCCGTGATCGACGGCGAGAAACAACGCCTGATTGCGTTATTCACTCAGCCACATGCTGATGCGCTGACCCCGTTCAAACTGAACGCCCCGATGACCGCCGACCTCTCGGCCGACGATTACCGCCAAGCCTTCGAACGCATTCAGCATTACATCCAGGCCGGCGACTGCTATCAGGTCAACTTCGCCCAACGCTTCCGCGCTTCGTGCCAGGGCGACCCATGGCTGGCTTACTGCAAATTGCGCGAAGCCTGCCCGACACCGTTCTCCGGTTTCCAGAGCCTGCCCGACGGCGGCGCAGTGCTGAGCCTGTCGCCGGAGCGCTTCGTCAAAGTCAGCCAGCGTCAGGTGGAAACCCGCCCGATCAAAGGCACCCGCCCGCGTGGTCTGACACCCGCCGAAGATGCCGCCAACGCCGCCGAACTGCTGGCCAGCCCCAAGGATCGCGCAGAAAACCTGATGATCGTCGACCTGCTGCGCAACGACCTCGGGCGCACTTGCCGCATCGGTTCGGTGCGGGTGCCGGAGCTGTTCAGCCTGGAAAGCTATCCGAACGTGCATCACCTGGTCAGCAGCGTCACCGGTGAACTGGCCAAGGATCAAGATGCACTGAATCTGATCGCCGGTAGTTTCCCCGGCGGCTCGATCACCGGCGCGCCGAAGATTCGCGCGATGCAGATCATTGATGAGCTGGAACCGACCCGGCGCGGCCTTTATTGCGGCTCGTTGCTGTATCTGGACGTGCGTGGCGAGATGGACAGCTCCATCGCGATTCGCAGTCTGTTGGTCAAGGATGGGCAGGTGTGCTGCTGGGGCGGTGGCGGGATTGTCGCGGATTCGGACTGGCAGGCGGAGTATCAGGAGTCGATTACCAAAGTCAGAATCCTCCTCGAAACCCTGCAGAACCTCTGAGTAATGATCGTTCCCACGCTCCGCGTGGGAATGCAGCCCGGGACGCTCCGCGTCCCAAGCGGACGCGGAGCGTCCATTGAGGCATTCCCACGCAGAGCATGGGAACGATCGTCAGGTGGTTGGGTTTACAGGCTGAGGTCGCGGTTTGAGGCCTTCAAGAACTCCTGCTTCAACTCGGCAAAGGTGTGCACCGCGGGAAACTGCGGAAACTCGCGAATCACATTCTCCGGTGCATGGAACAGAATCCCCGCATCCGCCTCGCCCAGCATCGTCGTGTCGTTATACGAATCCCCCGCCGCAATCACCCGGTAATACAGGCTCTTGAATGCCAGCACCGACTGGCGCTTGGGATCTTTCTGACGTAACTGATAGCTGGTCACCCGCCCGGTTTCGTCAGTGATCAGCCGATGACAAAGCAAGGTCGGGAAGCCCAACTGGCGCATCAGCGGCTGGGAGAATTCATAGAACGTATCCGACAGAATCACCACCTGAAAGCGTTCGCGCAACCAGTTGACGAACTCCACCGCGCCATCCAGCGGCTTCAACGTGGCGATCACTTCCTGAATGTCCGACAGCTTCAAACCGTGCTCATCGAGGATGCGCAGACGTTGTTTCATCAGCACGTCGTAATCGGGAATGTCCCGGGTGGTGGCCTTGAGGGATTCGATTCCGGTTTTTTCGGCGAAGGCGATCCAGATTTCCGGCACCAGTACCCCTTCAAGATCCAGGCAAGCAATTTCCACAAGACACTCCCGTTTGTATTGATTATTTGAGTCGAGCGAGGCCGAACTCTAGCGACTCAAAAGCAGGCGCGCAACGCACAGCGCGCCCCGAGCCTCGCAGCTTTTTGTTACCATCGGCCCCATATAGAGCGCCCAGCGCCACCGACCTGTAGGAAGCCGCCCTGATGAGTGCAACGTTCGACGTCGTGGAACTCGCCACGACCTATGCCAACAAATCCGCGCAAGACATCCTCAAACTCGCGTTTGCCGAGTTCGGCGATGACTTGTGGATATCTTTCAGCGGCGCCGAGGATGTGGTGCTGGTGGACATGGCCTGGAAGCTCAACAAGAACGTCAAGGTGTTCAGCCTCGACACCGGCCGCCTGCACCCGGAGACCTATCGCTTCATCGATCAGGTGCGCGAGCACTACAAGATCGACATCGAGCTGGTGTCGCCGGACTACACGAAACTCGAACCGTTCGTGAAGGAAAAAGGCCTGTTCAGTTTCTACAAGGACGGCCACGGCGAATGCTGTGGCATCCGCAAGATCGAACCGCTGCGCCGCAAACTGTCCAGCGTCAAAGCCTGGGCCACCGGCCAGCGCCGTGACCAGAGCCCGGGCACGCGTAGCGCTGTGGCGGTGATGGAAATCGACACCGCGTTCTCCACGCCGGAGCGTACGTTATACAAGTTCAACCCGTTGGCGCAGATGACCAGCGAAGAAATCTGGGGCTACATCCGCATGCTTGAGCTGCCGTACAACAGCCTTCATGAACGCGGCTTTATCAGCATCGGCTGCGAACCGTGCACCCGCCCTGTCCTGCCGAATCAGCACGAGCGCGAAGGTCGCTGGTGGTGGGAAGAGGCGACGCAGAAAGAGTGCGGGCTGCATGCCGGGAATATCATTAGCAAAGCGTAACTCCCTGCCGCGCTGATTTCCCCTGTAGGAGTGAGCCTGCTCGCGATAGCGGTGTCTCAGTCGATGAATTTTTTGGCTGATACACCGCTATCGCGAGCAGGCTCACTCCTACAAAGGTCACTAGCGACTCAATAAATGTGTACACACGAATGTCACCATCAGTGCCATTTATGTGTGCACTTTTTACTTTCAGCGCCCTGAAAAGTTACATCGCCGCCAAAAACCCCTCGCCTCCGCCCGCCATCAAAATCCCCCACCAAAAATAAATACCTGCTCGACCGGTCAATTTTTAAGCACTTATTTTCAAAGACTTAACACGCTCCGATAACTTTTCGAAATGAGTAGCGCTGCGTATAGATCAGCAACTGGCACAAATCTGGCTTTAGTGCATACATGTTTTGTATACAAAACTGCAAAACATGAACACTTTCGATCCGCAAGCCTGAAGCGCCCTATCCCGTACAGGCTGCAGATGCCCCGTAACCAGTGATGTTTGCTGGCCGCGACGAAGATTTGTCGAGCCTGAGGCTCATGCACAGTCATCGCGGCCCTGCACATCAGGAGCCTGCCGGAATGCGTACAAGTCTCTCCAACAACATCGCGCTGAATCTGCCCGCCTCTGCCCTCGACCAGCCGTTACCCGATGACGGCCTGACCGAGCCGTTACAACTGAGCCCCCGCCTGCACAACAGCGACCTGGCGCCAACCAAGGCCGAAGGTCGGCGCTGGGGCAAATACAGCATCTTCGCCCTGTGGACCAACGATGTGCACAACATTGCTAACTACTCGTTCGCCATCGGCCTTTACGCCCTTGGCCTGGGTGGCTGGCAGATTCTGCTGTCGCTGGGGATCGGCGCGGCGCTGGTGTATTTCTTCATGAACCTGTCCGGTTACATGGGGCAGAAAACCGGAGTGCCGTTTCCGGTGATCAGCCGGATCAGTTTCGGCATCCACGGCGCGCAAATTCCTGCACTGATACGGGCGGTTATCGCCATCGCCTGGTTCGGCATTCAGACGTATCTGGCGTCGGTGGTTTTCCGTGTACTGCTCACCGCAGTGCATCCCGGCTTCGCCGAATATGACCACGATTCGATTCTCGGGCTATCGACCTTGGGCTGGGTGTGCTTCGTGGCAATCTGGTTCGTGCAGTTGGCGATTCTCGCCTACGGCATGGAGATGGTTCGCCGTTACGAAGCCTTTGCCGGGCCGGTGATTTTGCTGACGGTCGCCGCGCTGGCCGCGTGGATGTACTTCCAGGCCAACGCGACCATCGCCTGGTCGACTCGCGAACCACTGACCGGTGGCGAGATGTGGCGCAACATCTTTGCCGGCGGCGCGTTGTGGTTGGCGATCTACGGCACGCTGATTCTGAATTTCTGCGACTTCGCCCGCTCTTCGCCGTGCCGCAAGACCATCAAGGTAGGAAACTTCTGGGGTTTGCCGGTGAATATTCTGGTGTTCGCCGCGATTACCGTGCTGCTGTGCGGTGCGCAATTTCAGATCAATGGACGGATCATCGAAAGCCCGACCGAGATCATCGCCTCGATTCCCAACACGTTCTTCCTGGTGCTCGGCTGCCTGGCATTCCTGATTGTCACCGTCGCGGTGAACATCATGGCCAACTTCGTCGCCCCGGCCTTCGTGCTGAGCAACCTGGCGCCGAAGTACCTGACGTTCCGCCGCGCCGGGCTGATCAGCGCGACCATCGCCGTGCTGATCCTGCCGTGGAATCTCTACAACAGCCCGCTGGTGATCGTGTACTTCCTGTCCGGCCTCGGCGCCCTGCTCGGCCCGTTGTACGGCGTGATCATGGTCGACTACTGGCTGATCCGCAAAGGTCGGATCAACGTACCGCAGCTCTACAGCGAAGATCCCAACGGCGCTTATTACTACAGCCACGGGGTCAATTTCCGTGCTGTGGCGGCGTTTATTCCTGCGGCGCTGATCGCCATCGTCCTGGCACTGGTTCCCGGTTTCCACAGCGTCTCGCCGTTCTCCTGGCTGATCGGTGCCGGCATCGCCGGAATGCTCTATCTGATCATCGCCAAACGCCAGCCGCACTACGCCGACGTCAGCGGCGAATCGATCGCTGTCGACAACGTCTGCCATTAACTCCCTCGCGGCCCGGACTTCGGGCCGCAGAACTGCCCGCTATAAGGATTTCTCCATGCGTATTCTCGTGGTCAACGTCAACACCACCGAATCCATCACCGAGGCCATCGCCCGTTCGGCGCAGGCTGTTGCTTCACCCGGAACCGAAATCGTCGGTTTGACGCCGTACTTCGGCGCCGATTCGATTGAAGGCAACTTCGAAAGCTATCTGGCGGCCATTGCGGTAATGGATCGGGTGATGTCCTACGATCAGCCGTTCGATGCGGTGATTCAGGCCGGTTATGGCGAACATGGCCGTGAAGGTTTGCAGGAATTGCTCAATGTGCCCGTAGTGGACATCACCGATGCGGCAGCGAGTACGGCGATGTTTCTTGGCCATGCCTACTCAGTGGTAACCACGCTGGATCGCACCGTACCGCTGATCGAGGATCGGCTGAAACTGTCAGGTTTGTGGGATCGTTGTGCCTCGGTACGGGCCAGTGGGCTGGCCGTTCTGGAGCTGGAGCACGAACCGCAGCGCGCACTGGAAGCCATCGTGCATCAGGCTGAACTGGCGGTGACGCAGGACAAAGCCGAGGTCATCTGCCTGGGTTGCGGCGGCATGGCCGGGCTGGATGAGCAGATTCGTCGACGCACTGGCGTGCCGGTGGTGGACGGGGTGACGGCGGCGGTGACGATTGCGGAATCGCTGGTTCGACTGAAGTTATCAACCTCGAAAGTGCGGACTTACGCGACGCCACGGCCGAAGAACATCACTGGCTGGCCGGGGCGGTTTGCCCGCTGAATTCATCATCGGAGACCGAGTCGCTCCATTGGCGAGCAGGCTCGCTCCCACAGGAGAAATGCATTCCAAATGTGGGAGCGAGCCTGCTCGCGAAGGCAGCGACTCGGTCTAAAGCCTTGTTCAAATCGCACTGAACCACCGCGCCAACCCTCTCTCGGCAAACTGCTCAATCACATAATCGACAAACGCCCGAGTCTTGCCCGGCAACAATTTATGCTCGGCGTAGTAAATCGAAATATTGCCATCATCAACAAACCAGTCCGGCAGCACTCGCTGCAACGTCCCCGCCTCCAGATAGCCCACCGCAAACGGCATGCTCACCAGCGCGATTCCCAAGCCTTGTGCCGCCGTCCTGCAAGCGGCCTCGGAATCACTCATGGTCATTCGCGCCTTGAGCATCAGCGGCCGACAATTCTGTGGATTACGTCCGGTCAATTGCCAGGAACGCACGCGTCCGGTTTGCGGCGAGCGGATCAGAATGCCGTCGTGATGGCTGAGGTCGTCCGGTTCGATGATCTCGGGATTGGCCAGTAAATAGTCGGTGGACGCGACCAATATCCGATGCGCCGGGCTCAACTTGCGTGCGATCACGCCTTGCGGCAATTCGAAACCGCCACCGATGGCCGCATCAAAGCCCTGGGCGATCAGATCGACCTGTCGATTATCGAAGTGCCAGTCTGGATTGATCGCCGGATATCGTCGTAGAAACTCACCGAGCATCGGCACGATATGCAGACAGCCAAATGCTGCGCCCATGCTGACTTTCAGCGTTCCCGCCGGCAGCCCTTCGACACTGGACAGATTGGCCACGGCATTTTGAATGGTCGTCAAACTGCCACTCACCTGATCGAGGAAAAGTTGCCCGGCCTCGGTCAGCGTCAGGCTGCGTGTACTACGCTGGAACAGCCGCACGCCGAGCCGCACCTCGAGTTTGGCCACGCTTTTGCCGACTGCCGCCGGGGTCAGACTCAAGCGTCGCGCGGCCTCGGCAAAGCTGCCGACTTCGGCGCTGCGCACGAAGCATTCAATGCTGCTGAAGGATTCCATGATCGTCACTATAAACTTATGGTTTACACAGACTATAACAATCATGGTCTACACAGTTGTCGATACCACGCCGATACTCGCCACCAATACCAAGGCATTCCCGCCTTGAACACTCTGGAGATCGAACATGACCACTCAACACCTCAGCGGTAAAGTCGCTCTGATTCAAGGCGGTTCCCGTGGTATCGGCGCAGCCATCGTCAAACGTCTGGCCGCTGAAGGCGCTGCCGTAGCCTTCACTTACGTCAGCTCCACCGCGAAAGCCGAAGAGTTGCAGAACAGCATCACCGCCACCGGCGGCAAAGCCCTGGCGATCAAGGCCGACAGCGCCGATGCCGCTGCCATCCGCCACGCGGTCGGCGCCACGGTTGAAGCCTTTGGCCGCCTCGACATTCTGGTCAACAACGCTGGCGTGCTGGCCGTTGCTCCACTGGAAGAATTCAAACTCGAAGACTTCGACCAGACCGTAGCGATCAACATTCGCAGCGTATTCATCGCCTCGCAGGAAGCCGCCAAACACATGGGCGAAGGTTCGCGAATCATCAACATCGGCAGCACCAACGCCGACCGCATGCCCTTTGCCGGTGGCGGCGTGTATGCGATGAGCAAATCGGCGCTGGTCGGCTTGACCAAAGGTCTGGCCCGCGACCTCGGCCCACGCGGTATCACCGTCAACAACGTCCAGCCCGGCCCGGTTGACACCGACATGAACCCGGCGCACGGTGACTTCGCTGAAAGCCTGATTCCGCTGATGGCCGTCGGGCGTTACGGTAAAGCCGAAGAAATCGCCAGTTTCGTCGCCTACCTGGCAGGCCCGGAAGCCGGTTACATCACCGGTGCCAGCCTGACCATCGACGGTGGTTTCGGCGCCTGATTTATCTGAGCCGACTGAACGAAAAACGCCGCCCCTCTTGTTACCGAGGGGCGGCGTTTTTTTGTGTCAGATGTTTACGCCCATTCCAGCGCCGGCAAGCCACAGGCACTTGGCGTGAACGCTTTCAGCGTACGAAGAATCCCGTCAGCGTGTGCGTACTTTTCATCGGCCATGGCGGCATCGGGGATGGCGATGGCCGTCATGCCCGCGGCTTTCGCGGCAGTCACGCCAAACGGCGAATCCTCGAACACCAGGCAATCTTCAGGCGCGACGCCCAGACGCCGGGCGGCGGTGAGGAAGATATCCGGCGCCGGTTTGGCCGCGCCGACTTCCGGATCATCTGCAGTGACGATGAAGTCGAACAACGCAAACCAGTCGCGGTGCAGCGTGGTTTTCTGGCCGAAAGATTGACGCGACGAGCTGGTACCCACGGCAATCGGGATGTTGTGCGCCTTGAGATGGCGAATCAGTTCCTCGGCACCGGGCATCGCTTGCGCTGTGGGGAAACGCTCGCGCATTAGCGGCTCGCGGATCACCAGAAACTCTTCGGCGGTGATCGGCAGATCCAGCGCCTGCACCACGTAATTGGCCAGATCGTTGGCCCCGCGACCAATGATGTTCTGCTTGACGCTCCAGTCGAAGGTGCGCCCGTAACGCTGGGCAATCAGCGAGGTGACCTCGGTATAAATGCCCTCGGTGTCCAGCAGCAAACCGTCCATATCGAAAATCACGGCCTTGATCGGGCCGAACGCCTTCAGCGGTGCATTCATCATCGGATCCGTTAACAAAGACATCCCAGGCGGCAGGTGGCGCCGCTGCTCGGATCTGATTAAAGGGTTCAGCAGCATAACGAGCACGACGGACATTGAGCAACGGGCAATGTCCGTTGCAGCGATGAACGACTCGCAAGTATTTAGCGAAACATCCTACAGACATCGCCTACTCGCCCGACTTCTTTCCTGATTGATCCCCCGCAAAGTCCGCGCACCTCTTTCTTCATGTGCGCGAGTGCCTGCCCATGTTTCAACCCGATCGTCTTCTGGCT